>CAXXWQ010000004.1:0-3326454 GCA_963674945.2 uncultured Desulfosarcina sp. | reverse complement strand
TAAACACCCATAGGTTGTTCATTTCCCGGATGATCTGCCGAGCGAGTTTTCCTGCATCCGTTTTATCGGGTTCCCAAAGGGACACGGTAAACAAGAAGAATGTATAAAAATCCGACCATTGCTTTGGGTCGGGTGGCTCTTTGGCAAACGATACCAGTTGTCTCAACCAAGCGGCGACGATTTCTCCGAAGCGACGTAAATCCGGCTTCTTTCTCTCCGCCAGAGAATCGGCCTTACGGATTAGATGAGCCAGGCACGTCTGGCGGTGAACCCATTTTTGATACAGGCCGTAACCGTCGCTGACCAGAATGCCGTTCCAGTCCTGGATGAGTGCTTCGAAAGCCACCTTGGAGCGATGCGGGTCTATGCGATAGAAAGCAACCCGCTCGTTGACCATGGCCCACAGCCAGTGCAGATCGTTTTCTGTAAACCAGGAGGTCTCATCGATATAATTGCACCAGAAACTTCTGGCGATACCCCCGATACGTTCATACACAGGCAAAATCGCCATTGAAGTGCGGTCAACGATTTTTTGGATCGTCCCCGTAGCAATGGGAATGTCTAACACAGAGTCGCATAACTGCTTTACGTCCATTCGGCTCATCCCTTTAATACCGCTTAATTCACCAACAAATGCGGTAAATCGGGGACCGTATCCGCTCGACAGGGCAGATGGCAGCTTGGCTTTGACAACCTTCCCGCAATTGGGGCAATCGCACTTGTGCAGAATATAGTGGCTGACTTCCATTTCGATTTTGGGAAGTTCGATCTGTTGATGGGTGTAAAAAGGCTTCATCTTTTCCTGATCGAACACCGAATGACCACAACTGCAGCATTTTGGCATCAACGAATGTTGCTTTGTCGGCTCGAGCAGTTGTTGCTGGTGCGGTTTGTGTCCTTTTTGTCCGCCTTTGGATCGCTTGCTCTTTTTCTGTTTTCTTTTCTGCTTGCTAAAAGGCGGATCGGATGAGGGCGGTTTACTGGAATTACGAGAATTCATTTTGGTCTGGACTTCAAGTTTCTCTATGCGTTTTTCATGGGTCTCAACCCATTTTTGCATATCATGAAGCGCCTGTTCCAGATATAGGATGTAATTTCTCACCGCCTCTGGTGTCAGTTGCCAATCGAGTTCTGAAAATGGTCTTTTGAGTGCCATGAAAAGCACTCTAACATAGTTAAAAGAAAAAATCTAGATTTATTTTAAATTATTTCAGGCAGTTACGGTGCACACAATTTATGCTTTGTTTTCAATGGGTTAAAGGCCATGATGTCAGCCCTAAAATGCCCCGTGAACGGTTACGAAATCTGACATCTAACGATGTGGCGAAGTCATTATTCCTCAAATCGATTATTATTGTTTCCTAGAAATTCCAAAAGCATCACATGCGGCATGAATAATATTTCTGTATTCACTTTTTATATCGTTTTTCATAGCTTCTTCTTTTTCTAATGCTTCAGATCGACTTATTATTCCATTTCTTATTAATGATGATAATCTTGTCCCGTTTTCTGTGATACCATAATTATTTAGGCTATAATAATTTTTCAATGTTGCAAATTTACAATCCATTTTGTCCTCTTTCTCTGAAGGGGCGTCCCAATTCACCTCGTTTCTGATTGTTTTTGTATAATTATAGATATCATATTTTATATAATCGTAAAAATATATTGTCTTTATGTCCTTTAAATTTCTAAATGAAACAACACGAAATGGATTCAATATCGATGCTTTAATCTCCATATTGTCTCTGATGCCATAATAGATATACTTTAAACTGCTCAATACAATTTCTATACTATGAGATAAAATTATAAATCTGAGTGCGACCAGTGGTAATTTGGTAATACGTGAAAATGCATCTTTGATTGTACCGCTTCTTTCTCTAAAAAATTTTTGGTTACGTTTTAAAGTGGGAGGATCTTCATAGTCTGTAGATCCCCATACGATATAGGGAATTTTTCTTTTTTTTGCTTCCCTAATCGCTAATGTGCGAAGATTATTTTCACAGTTGCCACACATAAATAAGTATTGACCGTTTAATTGGCAAAAAATCTTGAAAGATTGTTTCAATTGGAGTGTATAATATTTACTAGCCTTCTTTCTGACTATGTCGACCTTTAATATTTTACAAATATTTTGAATATTTTTCTTGGCTGCATCCGACATAAAACCATTATCGAAAGTAACGATCAATGGGTTAAGCTTCAAATTCTTGGTTATATAATAGGTAATATAACTACTATCCTTTCCACCGCTTAAGGGTATGACACAATGATATCCTCCATTGTGTTTTGAAGTTAAAATTGATCGAAGCTTGTTTTTGCCAGAATGCTTTTTGTTTGCGTTTATAAAATTGTTTGGATTTTTACAAAAGCTACACACTCCATCTTCGATTTTTATCATTGGGTAAGAATCAGGGATTATACACTTTGTACAGACTTTTGCCATAATTTACCTCTTTAAGTCAGAATGTCGCATTAGCTCGAAAGCTTCATACATTATGATTAGAAAAGGTTTCTGTGCTCCAATCTCCATAAACCGACAAATCTTTTCTGCGTGAATCACACGGTGATCCCGGGACGTAATTACTGCCAGATCGAAACAATCGCTGGCATCAAATCATATTCGTTAGAACCATAGATATGGCTGCGAACCCAAAGATGTTTTCATTTTGTATTGGGACAGCAATTTCCAACAACTGAACCAGTTAGGAACCAATGATGAAAAGCTTTCAAACAATACGTAAACCCATAAACTGACCGGTGCGATGAAGCCGATATAGCCGATCCTGGCGCAGATTCAGAACACTGCATCTCCGGGAAAACTATGTGACACCTCCGGCATGATTTGAGGTGCTGCAGCCATTTAGTTCGAATATCATTTGCAGCTCGGTACCGGGGTATTTTACCTGCGCACTGTTCAGATGCGCAAACAGTTGGCAAAGAGCCCGATTGGCCGCTGGGAACGAAGCGCCGTGCAATCGTATATTCAATTGCTGATTTTCAATATCGGGCAGTACATCGCCTTCGGTCTGGAACAGTGTCTGGAGAAGACTCCGTGCATCCGACGAGTTTACCGTCGGACCCGTGAGCAACCCAACCATTGCCGTCTCTGCACGATATGCAATCATACGAACCGTGTCCATCAGGCGTTTTCTGCCCGGTTGTAAACGTAAAAATTTATCTTTTGCTTCAAGTTCTCCCCACGTGATGTGTTTACTTGTCTGTTTTCGTTTTTCTTTCAACTCGCTGAGTTGATACTCCATCTTTTCGATTTCTTCTAACAGCTCGGCCTTTTTCTCTATCCACTTCTTAAACTTTACCGGTTTGTCTTCATTTTCAGGGTGAATGGTCATCTCGGCAAAACAGGCACGACGATATCGTAGCTTGTTCTGCAACGAATTACGGGATTGATTCAATTGCCGCCAAACGGGGTTGATTACCCGTTCGGTATCAGGAAATTCAACGACACCATAATCTAAAAGCACATCGATATCAAAATGTTGCATCATATAGTTGAAAAAGTTTTCCTGACACCACCGGCTGAACATGCGTGCTGCCAATTGAGTATGCGGCAAATCGAAAGCGGTGCTGATTACGCTGGTCTGGTGTCCGGAATCGGTCAGTTTTCGCACTTGTCGCATCCATGTTGCACCCTTACCAGATCCCACCAAACTACCCATTTCGCAAAGCCGCATCTTCACCACCTCTTTGTTTGGCATCGCAACTTCATGCTCGGTGAACCAATGCTCCGGCCATGATTCACCAGGATGCTTATGATACGTCATGCAGCCGATTCGATGGCGATCCCACATTTCCTTGAAGAATGCGGGACTATATCCTTCCCTGTCGAAAACAAGAACGAACCGGCATAAACATGGGTTCTCTTGTAGTTGCTGCAAACCGGGTTGATTCGGAACGTCTTGCAACAACCGGGGAACGATATCGTCTCTTAAAACCGCCAATAATCCAGGATCGATCTGCTTTTCGACGACAAAAAAAGGTCGGCCAATCGCATCGTTAACCCAATAGTCGGTAATGCCCCTCATGCACAATCGTTCCCGGGACACGTAGCGGCGCGGTAGTCGGGTCAATTTTCCATGATAAACACGTACATGCCCGTCAACATAAAGCGCGCCAACCGATTCGGGCGCCTGTTCCATCCAGTATTTACCGAGGTATGCGGCCCACTTTTCCGCGCCGTGGTCTGCGCTCAACGCATCCATCTTGTAACGCAAACAGCGAACCTCCGGTGCACGATCCAAGCCCAATAACTTACCAAATTCTCCCGGAGCATGGCCTCGTATTTTTTCTGTCGTCTTGATCCTGCATAAGGCCATAAACGAAAGCAGCAACAAGACATGAAAGATCGTGTAATAGCCTTTGACTTGGCCGAGGAACTGTTTTGCGCCGGTAAACAACCCGTTTGCCACCAATGACGGTATCGCACAAAGAACGCCTGCTTTGGGAACGTCCAGGCATCTGTCAAAACGAACCGGCGCACCAACCATTTTGCCCAATGATGCCAATATGCGTTCCCCGACTCGGTTGCAAGCCGTCCCCATACCATCGGCAGCAGCCATGTCGACCATGTCCCGATCTGATTTGGTTAGACACGGTTCACCAATCCTTGATTCGATTAACCGACCATCATCTATAGCTTTGCGAAACGTATCGTATTTAATGCCAAGTTCCAGGGCGGCATCTTTTTTCGAGCACCCTTGATCCAGTAAACGTTGGGCTTGTTCAAGCACCTCAGGTTTGAAAACCTTGCCGCCGCGTCGTCCCCGCCGCTGAACGAAAAATGCCTCGGCGCCGCCGGACCTGAGTTTGTTCACGGATCGGATGACATTGCTCTTGGATACGCCGAATGTGTTTTGGATATCGATCTGGCGGCAAGCTCCGGATTCAACCAGTTGGGCTGTTATCATCCGAAACATTCGTTGATCGCCTTGTCTGTGAGAATAAATCGGAACGGTCGATAGAAAATAGGTCCAGGTCGTATCGTCACGAAATACACTGACAAGCCCGTTGATTTGTCTTGCACCGCGAGGAATAAGTGGTAGTATCTGTTGAGGCATGGCATCCTTTTCCTTTCATTTATCCGCCAAGATAATAAGGTTAAAGGTGCCATGTTCATTTTCCGGTTGCAATACCTTACCGGCCTGCTGGATTCAGACTCCTATCTTTCTGTTTTTCAACCACTTACATTATGTTTTGCTTGCCATATGCAACAATTAGGAAATCAAGTTTCCTGATTTTATACATATATATAGGAATGATTTTTGGGGTCAACCGTTGGAAGAGCGAAACGATAGTGGTTGCCTTTCGTCGGTCGCCACTGTCAATTGTTGTGATATACGGAATTATGTTAACTCGTTGGAAATTTGGCGAGGAAAGATCTGTTCAGGTTATTTGCAAACCGCAGGCGACAAAAAATCTCGGGATAACAAATTGATTTTTAATATAAAATTAATCATCTCCGCTTAAATCACATCGAAAAACAAAAAAATCGATCTTGGGTATGCAAACTGAAATTATACCCAAGATCGATCCTTGAAAGGCTTGCTGTAAATCTGCAAACTCTTTATTTTGTTGGTAGGCGCGATTGGATTTGAACCAACGACCTCTTCCGTGTCAGGGAAGCGCTCTCCCCCTGAGCTACGCGCCTTTATGAAGTCCTGCAGATAACACCTGAACATTTCGCTGTCAAGGGAAATACGATCCCCAAGGGAGTTTGAATTCAGTCCTCATCAATTTTGAGGTTATGGCCTATTCGTAGTAACAATTCGCATGAGTCGGAAAGGAAGGACGAGGGACGACACAATCAATCCATGCATTTTCGTCCCTCTTCCATCGTCATTCGTCCATCCCTTGTCCCATAAGGCCAGCAAATTTCAAATCCGATTACCCTGGATCCCGGCAAACAGGCAGTTGCAGACTACTTGTGAACCAGTCGAATGCCAATGGCCTCGGGCGTAACTTCGTAGATGTCGATGCCGAAACCGGTAAAAGTCTTGAGTAAAAGTGCATCGGCCAGTGAACGGCTGCTGCCCTGATAGCTGACGGCCATGACAGCCTTATCCGTGGACATGGTTTTCATCTTCAATTCCCTGACACCGGATATGGAGGTGATCTCCGTCCGAAGGCGAACGAGGCTGGCGATATGGCCACCGGTCCCCTCCACAGTTACTTCCAGCACGGCGCCTTTCTCCTGGTCTTTCTGCCAGGCGACCATCACCTGCCGTGCGAGATGGTCTCCGGCCATGGCACCTGCCTTGGAGAGTGCTTCACTTCCTCCCGCAGCCACGTCCTGACTGGAGGCGACACTGCTTTGGTACGTGTTACAGATGACTTCACCCGTTCTCACATTCAATGCCTTTGCCGTAACGACGGCCTCGAAAGCCCGGATGGTTCCCCCCATGGTATTGGGGGCTTCGGTTGCCATTCCCGTTCCGGTGATCAAGACCTCCGCTCCCAGCTGTTTGGCAATGGCCAACAATTGCGCATCGGGCGTATTTACGGCAAGACCCAACAGCGAATTCAATTCAGGTGGGTCGATGGTGGTACATCCGGAGGACTGGAGGGACTCGACCATGGCCGCTTCACTGATGGTTCGGCCTGCAACCGGTCTATCCCCCCACCAAAAGGTGAATGTGTCATCCGTGACATTCTTTTCCGCAATCATGAAAAGAATCCGTGGGTATACGGCACCGGACAAGGCAACGCCCAGTCGGGAGAGTTCCTGGTTCACCCGGTCGGCGGCCACATCCACCTGCACCAGGGAACGGACGGCGTTGCCGGAGACGGACTCGGTGAGAACACGATAGTTGAGGACAAAATTCGCCTGTTTCTTAAACACATTGTCGTCGATCAGTTGGAATCGACGAGAAACGGTCTCGGCGGTAAGCATTTCCATGACCACCTGCCCCACCGCATTGACGAGTGCATCCTCCACCGCATTCTGCTTCGCTTCTGACAGATTCTGGCTGCGGATCTTTGCGGTTCCCAGCGCAACGAGTTCTTTCACTCCAGGGTCTTCCTGGCCGTGGCCGATAGTGGCCATCATTACCAGAGCAATGGTCAGGCAAATCGTTTGAATCGGTATTGGTCTTGCTTTCACATGGGACATATTGGTCTCCGGGAAATAGTGTGTTTTTTCGTATGTGTGACAAACTTGTATGAATTCGGATTTCGGACGGCTTCGTAAAAAGTTCGAGATCAAGGCTTGCGAGCCCCGAGGAATGAGGCGTATGGTCGAATACGTCGCAGTGACGAGGGGTGAAGCGTAACGCCGATATCGGACTTCTACGGAACTCGTTCATTATTCCACTCAAAAAGGACTTTTTGATAAAAAGCGCTTCCCTCGTTTCCGTCTATCTGCAAAGAAAATAAGATCGAGTTTCTTGCATGCGATTGTTTGGCCTGGAAAAGCTTTTTACGAAGTCGTCATATGTATTTTGCACCAAAACGAATGCACCGTGCAATCCTTTCGTTCATCTCAAGACGTTCGAACCAGGGCATAATCGGCGATGTCAAAAAGGGTCTGACGGGTCTCACTCGGCGCGAAGGAGGCGAGGAGGGTTTTCGCCTCGGTTATGTGTCTGGCGGCCTGTTCGCGGGTGTAGGCGATGCCGCCGTAGTGCTCCAGCAGTCTTACGAGCCCGAGAAACTCATCCTGGCTGAAGTCCTGACGCCTGACGATATCCACCATCTGCTCTTTGTGGTCCGGTGTCGCCTTTGCCAGGGCATGGATCAGCGGAAGCGTCAGCTTTCCCTCCCTGATGTCGGCTCCGGCATGCTTGCCCAGGGCGGCTTCGTCCTGGGTGTAATCGAGCAGGTCGTCGGCCATCTGGAAGGCCAGGCCCAGATGATATCCGAAATCGGTCAGCCGCCGGGCCACATCGGCATCTGCGCCGGCCACGAGGGCGCCGGTGCGAGTGGCACCCTGGAACAAGACGGCCGTCTTACACCGGATCACCTCCATGTATTGCTCTTCCGTGAGCTCGATCGCCCCCTTTTTCTCCATCTGTCGAATCTCTCCCTGGGACATGTTCTCGGTAATGGAGGCGATGGTTTCGATCACCTGGCATGATCCCGTATCCGCTGCGATGGAAAGCCCTCTTGCCAGAAGAAAGTCCCCGGTGAGAACCGCCGTGGGATTGTCCCACTTGAGATGAGCCACCTGCCGGCCCCTTCGAAGATCGGCGCCGTCCACCAGGTCGTCGTGCAGCAAGGTGGCGGCGTGGAGGTATTCGAAGATGGTGGCGTAGCGGGCAGCACGAGGATCGTCGTATCCGCACAGCCGGGCACACAAAACCATCAGAAGCGGCCGCAATCGTTTTCCGCCGGCAAAGAGAATGTGCCCTGCCACTTGGGAGACCAGATCGAAGTGAGGGTTGAGATTGCCGGCAAGTTCCCTCTCGATCCGGTCCAAGTCGTCCTGTACGGCGTTCAGGATTTTTCTTTTAAGATCAGTCATCCATATGTCCTATCAGGTCATACTCCATGGTCTGGGTAATCTTCACCGATGCAATGTCGCCAATTTTCGGAACAGGCCCATCCGGCCGGAAATTAACGAAGACCATGCCGTCCACTTCCGGCGCCTGGGTCATGATTCGCCCCTCGTACAGATCGGGTTCGGGGGAGGCTTCGATCAGCACCGGAAGTGTCTTTCCGACCATCTTCTCCAGGTTTTCGGCCGAGATCGCCATCTGCCGCTCCATGATCCGGTCGTGGCGGGATCGGGCCAGCTTTTCAGAGACGTGACCGGACAGCCTGTGGGAGGACAAATCGTCGGCATCGGAGTAGGCAAAGACCCCCAGATGATCGAAGCGAACCCGCTCCACGAAGGAAAGCAACTCCGTAAAATCGGCATCGGTCTCTCCGGGAAAGCCGACAATCAGGGTCGTGCGCAAAACGGCACCGGGGACTTTGGTCCGGATGCGGTCAAACAGGTCCATCAGCCGGTCCTTGTCGTAATTGCGGCCCATGCGTTTCAATATCCGGTCGGCAGCATGCTGGATGGGCAGGTCGAAATAGGGGCAGAGGTTGTCATGGGCGGCCACGGTCTCGATGACCCTGTCGGAAATGCTCTCGGGGTGGCCGTAGAGAAACCGGATCCAGACCGACCGGTCGATCTCGGCAAGACGGGCGAGCAGCGTGTCCAGCCCCACCTCGTCGGGACGGTCTTGCCCGTAATGGGTGGTGTCCTGGGAGACCAGATTCAGCTCCTTTGCGCCCGCTGCAATCAATTGCCTGGCCTCTGCGAGGATCTGCGCCATGGGACGGCTCTTCTGGCGGCCCCGCAAGCGGGGGATGATGCAATAGGTGCAATGTCGGCTGCACCCCTCGGCGATTTTCAAGTAGGCGGTGTGGGAAAGTTCCCGCTCCCGCAGGCCCGTTTCGTCCATGGCGATGCGGTCGGGATCCGGAAGAAGGCAGGTGCCGCCGTCCAGAGTCCCGGTCACGGCCTCGATGATTCGGGAAAATGCGCCGGTTCCCAAAAACTGGTCCACCTCGGGCAGGGCCTCGGCGATCTCTTCCCGATACCGTTCCGGCAGGCATCCTGCAACCACCAGGCGTCTGCATGCCCCCTCCTTTTTGAAGCGGGCCAGTTCGAGGATGGTATCGATGGATTCGTCGGTGGCCGATTCCACGAAGCTGCAGGTATTGACGACGATGACCGTGGCCTGGGAAGGATCCCGGGTCAGGGTCCAGCCGGCGGCGAGAAGACGCCCGGCCATGTTCTCACTGTCCACCTGGTTGCGGGCGCATCCCAAACTTTCGATGTAAATGGACATTTATCCCTTGCGTTTTTCGACCTCCGCCGTCAGTGCCGGCACCACCGCGAAGAGGTCGCCGACGATGCCGTAATCGCATTTGGAGAAAATCGGTGCCTCGGGGTCTTTGTTGATGGCGACAATCACCCGGGAGGAGGCCATTCCGGCCAGATGCTGGATGGCGCCGGAGACGCCGCAGGCAACATAAAGGTTTGGCGTCACCACCTTTCCCGTCTGTCCCACCTGATCGGACGCCGGCCGCCAGCCCTCGTCCACGGCACTTCGCGAAGCGCCGACGGCACCGCCCAGGACCTTTGCCAGGGCTTCCACTACGGTAAAATCGTCTCCCCCCATGCCGCGTCCGCCCGTGACCACCACATCGGCCTCGGTCAGTTCGATCTTGTCTGTTTCCAATTTCTTTTCCACCAGCTTCAACGGCGTATCGGCCAGGGTGACGTCCACCTTTTCCATATCTCCCGCCCCTTGGGCCGCGGTCGCCGTCATGGCCCGGGGCCGAATGGCCACGATGGCCGGGCTGCCGGTCAACGCAACATCCGCCAGGACCTTGCCGCCGTACATGGGGCGTGTGGCCACCACCTTGTCGTTTTTCACGCAAACGTCCACGCAGTCCATTGCCATGGGAGCGGAAAGGCGGGCGGAGAGACGTGCTGCGATGTCTTTTCCCAGGGCGGTGGCACCGATCACGATGACGGCGGGATCGGCCTTGGCCACCAATTGGGCCGCCGCCTCGGTGAAGGCATCGGAAAGCCCGTCTTTCAGGCCTTCATTGTCGGCCACAAGCACCTTTTCGGCCCCATACTCGGCCGTCTGGGAGGCGATGGCATCGACACCCGTTCCCATGACGGCGGCAATCACCGGACCGCCCAGGGTTTTGGAAAGGGTGTTGGCCGTGGAAACGGCTTCGAATGAGATATCTTTAAAGGAACCGTCAACCTGTTCGGTGATGGCCAGAATTCCCTGTGACATGTTTATTCTCCTTCGTCTATAAACGCCCGGTTATCCCGGGGCGTGGTTTGCATCGCTTCGGAAACAGTCCATATGGCAAACATTAGAGGACCTTGGCTTCTTCCCTAAGAGCCTTGACCAATTTCGCAGCCAGGTCCGCCGGCGTATCTCCCTCGATGATCCGACCGCCTTTTCGCTGTTCGGGAAAGCGCATGGCCAGGATCGTGACGCCGTTTTCCGAACCGCCGTCGCCCAGTGACAACTCCCGGGTATCGATGGGTTTCTTCTTGGCCTTCATGATTCCCGGCAGACTGGCGTAGCGGGGTTCGTTGAGACCTCGCTGGGTGGTGATCAATGCGGGAAGAGCGGTTTCCACCGTCAGGGTGCCTCCTTCTATGGTCCGTGTGCAGGTGATCTTTCCGTCGGTTATTTGTTGATCGATCACCATGGAGATGTGGGGAATTCCCATGAATTCGGCGACGGCCGGCCCCACCTGGAAGTTGTCGTCATCCACGGCCCGGTGACCGGCGATGATCAGGTCGAAAGCGCCCTTTTTCAACTCTTCGGCCAGGGCTCTGGAAGTGTTCAGGCCGTCTACGGCTTTTCCCGCCGTGTCGATGTGGACGGCGGTATCCACGCCCATGGCCAGCGCCGTACGCAAGGCATCCACGGCCTTGACCGGCCCCAAGGTAAAGGCGGTCACCGCACCACCGGCGGCGTCGCGGACCTGGAGGGCCTCTTCCACGGCCATCTCGTCATAGGGATTCATCACCCACTTGATGTCATAGGTTTTAATGGCCACATTGTCATCCGCGATCTCGATCTGCGATTCGGTGGCCGGAACTTGTTTGATCAATACGGCAATTTCCACATTTCACCTTCCTTGCATGACAGGGGCCCAAACATTCCTCACAGACAGCCCGGGCCCGTTTGACTTGTAGGTTTTAGCTAATCCGAATATAACCCATCAATATTATGGAGATTGTTATGACTACAAAGTCAATTATCGGACTATCCCCACATTGTCAACTTAGAAATCACCGGAATCCGTCGGACGGGTAATCCACCAATGTTCCATCGGATCTTCGAATCACCAGCAGACATTCCACCGAAGGCAGACGATTCACCAGCGAAAGGCCATGGTCCGGCCCCATCACCATCAAGGCGGTGGCAAGGCCATCGGCCACGGTACAATTGGCGGCGACCACCGTGGCACTGACCACACCGTTTGTCACCGGCCTGCCCGTTCGCGGATCGAGAATGTGGGAGTAGTACCGGTCATCGATCTTAAAAAATATCCGGTAATCGCCGCTGGTGGCCATGGCCCGGTCCGTCAGACCAATGGCCTTGTAAACGTCTGTAAACGCGGCATTTCGTTCTGGACGATTGATGCCGACCCGCCAGGGCTTCCCATCCTTTCGATGTCCCCGGGCATACACCTCGCCGCCGATTTCCACGAGAAAGTCAGGATAGCCGATTTTTCCCAGCAGCCGGGCGATTTCGTCGACCCCGTACCCCTTGGCGATGGAGGCCAGGTCCAGGGTAACGGCCGGATCGTTTTTTCCGATGGTTCCCGCAGGATCGAAGCGAATATGGTCAAAACCCACTGTTGCCAGCGCCCCCCGGATCTCTTCATCCGCCGGTATCCGGCTCACGGTTCCCTTCCTGCCGAATCCCCATAGGTTGATCAGCGGGTCCAGGGTGCCGTCCCAGGCCCCGTCGGTGAGGCGGTACACCTCGGCCGCCACCTGCAACACGGTGAGAAAATCGTCGGAAGGGGAAAAGGGGGTGTCTGAAGCGTCCATGGCGTTGAACCGGCTGATCTCGCTGTCCGGATCGTAGGTGGACATGCTCTTGTTGATCTGAACGAGGCGGTCGTCGATCTTTTTCTGCAGATCGGCTTTGTCGGTAAACATGCCCGCCACCACCTTGATGTGGTAGAAGGTGCCCATGGTCTTTCCGGACAACTGCAGCTCTTTTTTCGGCTGACAGGCGATACACGAAAGAGAAAGAACCGCAACCATCACCAGCAGGATTCGGCGTACGCGAACATTCACAAACAACAATGGATTCAGCATTTCAACCCTCGAAAATTCGTTTCTTTCGGGACGTTTTCGTAAGAAGTTCGAGATCAAGGCTTGTGGACCCCAAAGGAGCGAGTCGTACAAGTAGTACTTCGCAGCGACGTGGGGTTCGCGCAGGCGCCGATATCGGACTTCTTAGGAAACCGTCAGCATATGCGCGGCAGCTGCTCACCTGATAGCATATCGACGATACGCTCGCCGCCGATGCGGGTCTTCATGTAGACGCGCCCCGGATGGTCGTCGACCACCTCCCCGATGATACGGGCCTCTTTTCCATATGGAGAATTTTGGATGGCCGCCAGCACACGGTCTGCCTGGTTGTCGGGAACGAATGCCAACAGCTTTCCTTCATTGGCAACGTAAAGGGGATCGAATCCTAAAAGCTCACAGATGCCCCTTACGGCGGACCGGATGGGAAGCGCTTTTTCATGGATGCGGATGCCGACATGGGACTGTCCGGCGATCTCGTTGAGAGTCGTTCCGACGCCGCCCCGTGTGGGATCGCGCAGCGTGTGAATGTCACACCCGGTCTTTAGAATATCCGCCACCATTTTATTGAGAGGCGCCGAATCGCTGGTGATGTCCGACTCGAATTCGAGCCCCTGGCGCCGGGAAAGAATGGTCATGCCGTGGTCCGCCATGGTGCCGCTCAGGATGACCCTGTCTCCGGGTCGTGCATTGGCCCCGGAGACGTTGACATTTTCATCGATGACGCCGACGCCGGCCGTGTTGATGAAGATCTTGTCCGCCGCCCCCCTTGGCACAACCTTGGTGTCACCGGTGACCACCGCCACCCCTGCCGTCTTGGCGGCCCGTCCCATATCATCCACGATCCGTTTCAGGTCGGAAACGGCGAATCCCTCCTCGATGACCATGGCGACACTCAGGTACAGGGGAACGGCGCCACACATGGACACATCGTTGACCGTACCATTGATGGCCAGATCTCCGATGCTGCCGCCGGGAAAAAAAATGGGATCAACCACATAGGTATCCGTGGAAAAGGCGATGCGTCCGCCGGCCATCTGCAAGGCGGCGCCGTCGTCCAGCTTCGCCAGCGCCGGATTGTCGAATGCGGGCAAAAAAAGGTCGGCGGTAAGCTGGTGGGATACTTTGCCACCACTGCCGTGATCCAGTAAAATCTTATCCATTTTCATGTAAACGGGTCCTGCCTTTCCATTGGCAACCACGAACTTTGGCACTTTTTCTATGATTGATCAAGCCGATCCGTACTATCAAACAGGATCATCGCATTTAATATCCATTGTGGAAAATCCTTGTCGCAGGCATGGCCAGCTCCTACAAGAAGCCGCGAATCGTCAATCCTTTTGCGGGTGCAGGAGCGGGCCATTCCCGTGACAAATATAAAATCGATCCGAATGCGGTTATCCCGTCGTGTCATACCGGTAGTACGCCGCACACGTCCCTTCGCTGGAGACCATGCATGGTCCCACCGGGTGCATGGGATTGCATCTCGTTCGGTAAAGGGGGCATTGGGGCGGAATCTTCGTGCCGGTGAGAATTTCTCCGCAGGCGCATCCTTTGGGCTCGGGACTTGGTTGTATGCAAAGGTCGAAAACCCTGGCCGCATCGAAACGGGCATAGGCCCCTCGGATGGCCAGACCGCTTTTTGCGATGGTGCCCAGCCCCCGCCACTGGGCATCGATTCTTTCGAACACCTGGTCCATGACGGCCACGGCCGTTGGATTTCCTTCGGAAGAGACGGCCCGGGGATAGGCGTTGGCCAATTCCGGCCTGTCCGATTCAATCTGCCGGACCAAAAGAAAGATGGCCTGAAGCAGGTCGATGGGCTCGAACCCGGCCACCACCGAGGGTATCCGGTATCTTTCGAAAAATGGACGATAGGCCTCCGTGCCGATGATCACCGAAACGTGGCCGGGAAGCAGAAAACCGTCGATGGCCAGCCCCTTGCCGGCCAACGCCGACAGGGCCGGCGGTACGATCTTGTGGGCGGACACCACGAAGAAGTTTTCCAGATGCTCCCGGTGTGCTGCCATGATGGCGGCCGCCACCGTCGGTGCGGTGGTCTCGAACCCCACCCCCAGAAAGACCACCCGCTTGTCCGGATTTTCCCGGGCCAGGTTCACGGCGTCCAGGGTGGCGTAAACGATTCGCACATCCGCCCCATCGGCCTTTTCCCGCTGCAAGGACGATCCGCTGCCCGGCACCCGGATCAGGTCCCCGAAGGTGGTCACGATGGTATCCGGCTGGCGGGCCAGGGCGACAAAGAGATCGATCTCCGACTGGGCCGTAACGCATACCGGGCATCCCGGTCCCGAAATCAGGGAGATTGTCGGCGGAAGCAGAGAGCGGATGCCGCTTCTGAAGATGGAGACCGTATGGGTGCCGCACACCTCCATGAGGCGAATGGGTTTGTTGCTGGCGTGTCTGATTTCACGGGCCAGATGGTCGGCGATGGCAGGATCGTTAAAGGCGTCGCTTCGATTGTTTTCGGGCATATTGGTTTTTTCCTTATATTCGGTCCTGAAACCCGATCCCCTTGGCTCTGTTAAAAGACAAATGAGTCTAGCATAAGATTGTTACGGGAATCCAGGAGTCAGAATTCAGAATACGAGAATCAGGTATTCGCCTTCGGCTCGATCCTTTTTATCCAATCGACGAAGCGACATCAAATTCATTCTGGCTCCTGAATTCTGACTCCTGTGGTTCTACGCGATCGCATCGCATACCCCTTCCAAGGAAACCCTCTGGATCCTGTTTTGCTCTTGTCAATCGTCCTCTCCGGCCCTCGCCGCGGCCACTACGGCCTGGCCCAAAGAGATGCCGCCGTCGTTGGTGGGGACCAGGCGGTGCGTGTAAACCAGGAACCCGCTCTTTTCCAGTGCCGATGTCAATCCCCTCAATAGCAAACCGTTTTGGAAGACGCCACCGCTAAGGGCCACCCGTTCGATTCCGGTGGTTTTTCGAAGATGCCGACACAGTTCATCGAAAAGTCGGATCAGGGTGTTGTGAAAACGGGCGCTGATCGTGGGTGGTGGTACGTTTCTTTCCATGTCGGCCACAACGCCCCGGATGATGTTCGCCGTAGCGATTTCCAGAATTTCTTTCCCCTGCCAGGCGAATTCGTAAAAGCCGGTTTCCGTCTCTTCGGCGATCATCTCCAGTTCCATTGCGGCCTGCCCTTCGAAGGCCACCCGGTCCCGCAGATCGACAATCGAAGCAACCGCGTCGAAAAGCCGGCCCATGCTGGAGGTCAGGGGAGAGTTGATCCGGTTTTCCATCATGGCCACCAGGGTACGTATCGACTTTTTCTCATGGCGTTGAAAAAGGGGAGGAAAGGCCGGTTCTTCTCCGTAGGCGGCATGAAGATGAGCCACGGCCATTCGCCAGGGTTCCTTGATGGCGGCCGCGCTGCCGGGCATGGGCACCGTTGCCAGATGGGCCGCCCGGGTAAAACGCTTGGTATCGGCCACCAGTACCTCGCCGCCCCAGACGGTGCCGTCCGATCCCAGACCGGTACCGTCGAAGGAGAGTCCGATGACCGGTCCTTCGATTCGGTTTTCCGCCAGGCACGCCGCGATGTGGGCGTGGTGGTGCTGCACGGCAACCTTTTCTACCCCATTCAATTGCCCAGCATATCGACTGCTCATGTAATCCGGGTGCAAGTCGTGGGCCACGATGGATGGCGCGATGTCCAGGATTCTTTTGAGATGGTCCACGGTGAGACGAAAAAAATCGTCGGTGGCCCGGTTTTCCAGGTCTCCGATATGCTGGCTCAAGAAGGCCTGGTTCCCACGGGTGAGACAGACGGTATTTTTCAACTCCGCCCCGCAGGCCAGAACCTGCTGCACTTCGTCTTTCAGAAAAACGGGAACGGGTACGTACCCCCGGGAGCGTCGAATCAGACGCGCGCTGCCCGCGCAGTGTCTCACGATGGAGTCGTCCGTGCGAAGATAGATGTCACGATCGTGGACGAGAAAATCGTCGGCGATCCCCGCCAGCCGGGAAAAGGCCTCCTCGTTATCGATGGCGATGGGCTCTTCGCTCAGGTTTGCACTGGTCATCACCAGGGCGACAAAACCATGATCCAGTATGAGGTGGTGCAGCGGCGTGTAGGACAGCATGACGCCGAAATAGCGGTTGTGTGGCGACACCTGTTGGGCAATGGGATTGGGAATTCGTTTTTCGAGAAGGACGATGGGGCGCCAGATGGTGGTTAGCAGCCTCTCTTCCTGGGCGCTCACATGACAGATGGCCCGAATGCCGGATAGGTTTTCGCACATGAGGGCCAAAGGCTTTTCCTCCCGGTGTTTGCGTCGGCGCAACCGGGACACCGCATTGCCGTTGGTGGCGTCAACGGCCAGGTGGAATCCTCCCAGTCCCTTGATGGCGACGATCCGTCCCTCTCTGATCCTGCGGACAGTTTCCGCGATGGAATCTTCGGCCGCAATGGGATTGCCCCGGCCGTCGCACAGGGTCACCCGGGGACCGCAAACAGGACATGCGTTGGGCTGGGCGTGGAAGCGCCGATCTTCCGGATCGTCATACTCTTTCTGGCAAAGTCCGCACATGGTGAAGTGACGCATGCTGGTCTTGGGGCGGTCGTAGGGGACATCGTGGATGATGGTATAACGAGGCCCGCAATTGGTGCAGTTGATGAACGGATAACCGAAGCGTCGGTCCGATGGATCACGCATCTCCGAAAGGCAGTCATCACAAACCGCCACATCCGGAGAAATCAAGGTGGCGCGTGTCTCGCCGGATTGGCTCTGTGCGATGGAAAAAGTGGTGTATCCACTGGTGGGAATCGATGTAACCGTCACCTGTACGATATGGGCCAGCGGCGGCTTTCGATCAGGCAGATCCGAGATGAATCGATCGACGGCAAGATGGACTCCCTCGACGATCAACGATACGCCGCTTGCCGTGTTGGCCACCTCTCCCTTGAGGCCGTGTCGATTTGCCAGCTTGAAGAGAAAGGGGCGGAATCCGACGCCTTGAACGATGCCGTTGATTTCCAGTCGTTTTGCGGTAATGGGAGAGGTCATGAACCGTTTCGGTCGATTATCCCATGCCGGATTCCAGATCGTCAATAAAATTGGCGGCATCCTTGAGGAGCCGGATGGTCTCCAGGGCTGAGGCCTCGTCGATTTTCTGGATGGCGAATCCCGCATGAACGATGACGTAGTCACCGACGGCGGCATCGGCCATGAGCATGAGGCTGGCCGATCGTTTCACGCCGTCTACATCGATGGTGGCCATGTCGTTTTCGATATGGGTGATCTTAGATGGGATGGCAAGGCACATTTTCGTTGGTTCCTCTTCTTTCGCCGGTGATTCCCAGCCGGGCCAGTTCCTCCAATACCATCTGGATGACCTCTTCCAATCGGCTCTGGGTGGTTTCAGTCAGTTGGGTACTCAGGGTAAGGATATCTTCGGGCTCCACGCCGACGATTACCGTTTCGGGCACTTTATCTAAAGCCTGGCAAAGGGTCAATGCCTCCAAAAAATCAATCTGGTGAAGGGAGTTTTTCGCCCGGATGCGCTCGGGTATGGCATCGCCGGCCAGGCGATAAAGGTCGCCGGGCTTGCCGTTGTTGCGGATTACGTCCACGACGATCAACTCGTCGGCCTCGGACATGATCCCCATGAGGCCAACACCCAAAACGCCGCCGTCCACGATGGAGACGTTCGATGGAAATCGATAGCGGTCATCAAGCGCCTCCACCACACGGATGCCGAATCCCTCGTCGGAAAACAGGAGATTTCCCACACCCAGGATCATAATATGGTTTTCTGTCATAGACGATGAGTTCAGTTTTTTATTGTTCATTCTTCGGTAATACGAAGCAGTGTCTATCCAGAAATAGGCAAATTTGGTCGAGATCGCGGCGAACGAAAAATTTTACCGCAGGTGCCCCGAAGGAAATGTCCTTGGGGTGCATATGTTTCATATTCCGAGGATAAAATTTTTCGCGTAACAAAGATATCCGGCAAATTGGCCATTTCTGGATGAGCACTGAGAAGTGCCGGGAAACGGGAATCCGTGATTCACGTGCCCGCTTCCCGACATCTCACACGATACGTTAAATGACTTTGATTTTATAGACCTGGTTGGAGTCCGGATCGATCACGTGGACACCACAGGCCACGCACGGGTCAAAGGAGTGGACGGTACGAAGCACTTCCAGCGGTTGCTTGGCATCGGCCACCGGGGTTCCGATGAGGGCCTCTTCCACCGGTCCCAAATTTCCCTTGTCGTCCCGGGGACCGAAGTTCCATGTGGACGGCACCACATACTGGTAGTTCTTGATCTTGCCGCCTTCGATGTTGATCCAGTGTCCTAAGGAACCACGGGGAACGTCGTTGAGTCCCAGCCCCATGGCCTTGTCCGGCATTTCCCAGGATTGGTAGGTGGCCGTGTCACCCCCCTTGAGGTTGTCCAGCAATTCGTTGATCCATCCTTCCATGGCCTGGCCGACGACCACGGTTTCCAATCCCCTGGCCGCGGTACGTCCCAGGGTGGAAAACAGGGCGCCTGCAGAAACGCCCAGTTTCGAAAGGGTGTTGTCCACCAGGGGTTTGATCTGTTTGTGCCCCTTTCCATAGGCCACCAGCACCCGGGCCAATGGTCCCACTTCACAGGGATCGCCATCGTACCGCGGTGCCTTGAACCAGGAGTACTTGCCGGCGTCGGGACGGTATTTGGGATCTTCCTGGACCGGTTTGGTCTCACCCTCGTAGGGATGCCGGTCCGGGCCGTCTTCGTACCAGGCACGGGTGACATTTTCGGCGACATTCTCCTGGATGGCAAGGGGAATATCGGAAAGCTTTCGTTTCTTGATCACGCCGCGGGGCAAAAGAAGGCTTTCGGGTTCGGTTTCGCTTTCAGGGAAGTCACCCCAAGCGAGAAAATTGGTCGTCCCACCAATTCCGCCCCAATCCTTGTAGAAGGAAGCGATGGCCACAATGTCCGGAATGTAAACGTTCTCGATGAACTTCTGGGTCTCTTTCAGAAGGTAGAGAAATTCGGCAATCCGGTCGGGCTTTAGATCCGCGACGCTGGTGATGCCGCCCACCACCAGAAACTGGGGATGGGGGTTCTTGCCGCCGAACACGGCATGCATGCGGGCGGTCCGGGCCTGCAGACGCAAGGCCTCCAAATAGTGGGCACAGGCCATCAGGTTCGCCTCCGGTGGCAGCGCATAGGCCGAATGGCCCCAGTAGGCGTTGGAGAACGGTCCCAGCTGGCCGCTGTCCACGAAGGTCTGAAGGCGGGTCTGAACCTGTTTGTAGTAAGATGCCCCGCCCATGGAGGCATTGCTGACGTTATCCGCCAGGGCGGCGGTTTTCTTCGGGTCGGCCTTCAGGGCGCTGACGATGTCCACCCAGTCCAGGGCATGGAGATGGTAAAAGTGAACCATGTGGTCGTGCTGAAATTGTGCACCATGCATCAGATTCCGGATGATTCGGGCGTTTTTGGGAATCTGAACGCCAACGGCGTCTTCGACTGCCCTCACCGAGGACAGAGCGTGTGTATAAGTTCAGACGCCGCACGAGCGCTGCACGAAATGATGCGCATCCCTGGGATCGCGGCCCTGCAGGATCAATTCGATGCCGCGAAACATCTGGCCGCTGCTCCAGGCATTGACCACCTTGCCACCGGCGACTTCCACTTCGATACGAAGATGCCCCTCTAACCTTGTAATCGGATCGACGACTACACGTTTGCCCATATTGATGTCCTCCTTTTCAAACAAAGGAAAGTTGTTCGGAAAATTGTTTACAATCAGATGAACCGGTCTTTACATCTCTTCATAAAACGGACTCATCTTGTCCCAGAAGTCGGGTTGGGCGCAGCCGATGCACGGGTGCCCCGCCTCCACCGGCCAGCTGGTGCCGTCGTTGAACTTGGCCGTGGGACAGTTGTTGTAGGTTTCCGGACCGCGACACCCCATCTTGTAGAGGCAGTAGCCCAAGGCCGCCTCTTCGCTTCCGAACTCTTCCACGAATTCTTCGTTCTCGAAATGGGAACGCCTGGGACATTTGTCGTGGATGGTGCTGCCAAAGGCGAACAGGGGGCGCCCTAGGTCGTCCAGGTCAGGCAGTTTGCCAAGCATCAGATAATTGACCACGGTTCCGACGATGTTGACCGGGTTGGGAGGACATCCGGGGATGTTGAGGGTTTTCATTCCAATGGCTTCGCCGACCCCCTTGTATCCGCCGGGGTTCGGTGCAGCGGCTTGAACGCCGCCAAAGGTGGCGCAGGTACCATAGGCGATGACGGCCGCCGCCTTGGGACAAACCTCCTTGGCGATCTCCAAGAAGGACCGGCCTCCGATCTTTCCATAACCGCCGTCGTATTTCGTTGCCACCGCGCCCTCGACGACGCAGATGAACTTGCCGTCGTACTTGTTTACGGCGTGATGCAGCTGCTCTTCGGCCTGTTGACCGGCGGCCGCCATGATGGTCTCGTGATACTCCACCGAGAGCACCTCGAGAACCAGTTCATCAGCATAGGGATACTGGGACCGCAGAAGGGACTCGGAGCACCCGGTACACTCGGCAAAGTGCAGCCAGATCACCGGCGGCCGTTGTGCCGGTGCGGCAAATACCTCGGCCACCTTAGGTACGAAAGACGATGACAGGCCCATGGTTGCCGTCAGCGCCGTACAGTACCGCATGAAATCTCTTCGTGAGAATCCTTTCTCCTTCAAACGATCATAAAACTCCTTTTCCTTTTCCATTGGCACCTCCTGATGCGGGTTAAGGATATATGGTAGGAACACGACAACGAAAACCACTGGATGAATACTTTTCCTGTGCTGCCAATCACGGGATTTTTCAGCGTTTCGCGGGTTCCACTGTCGGTGCAAAAGGTGGGAAGCAGCTGGTATTTATCTTTTTATTGCGCAATACGATTGAAATAGCAAGTGTCTATCCAGAAATAATATCTTTCGTCAATCCCTTGGGTGTAAGAAAAATAAAAAACGCCCGCCATTATCGGCAGGGCGCTTCGGGTATTTGTAAGCATTGCGATTGGCCGGTTTCAGTCGTCGTCCATATCCATATTGGCGTCCGAAATGCTGTTCTTTTTGTTCAGGTTATCGATGATTCCTTTTTCCTCGAAGTCATCATCGATTTCATCATCGAGCAAATCATCCACATCGATGGTACTGTCTTCGTCGACATCGTCCGTATCGTCTACAATTTCCTCTTCCGCCTCTTCAAACATCTCACGCTCTTCAAAGAGGAGTTCGGCACTGGCTGCGCCGTCCGGCTGAAACATCTCGGTTACGGTGTCGGCGATACGCTCCGTATAGAGTCCCGGTGGATACATATTGTGCGTACGAAGGGCCTGGATCAACGCATTGCGATCCTTTTCCATGGCCGTTTTGATCGTGTCTGCATCGTAGGACTCTTCGCACAGCAAGCTCAGTATTTCCTTATCCAGTTCGGCATATTCCTGGATCGCCAGTTTACCGGCTTCCTTATCCAACAATACAACGTATTTTTGTTTCATTCCCACTTTCCTCCAGAAATAATCTTTCTCCTAATTTTGTGCTGGGAGGAACATCATAAAACATCTTTGATGTCAACCATCATTTAAGGGATTGACGCTAATTGATCAAAATGGTAACAAAACGCCTTGTTTATCGTGGAGGGATGGCCGAGTGGTTTAAGGCGGCGGTCTTGAAAACCGTTGAGCGAAAGCTCCGTGGGTTCGAATCCTACTCCCTCCGCCACGAAAGTCAGCGACCACCCGCAAGGCGGGTGGCTTGGATATCCGGTTTTCAGTCGCAAATGACTGGATTTTTTCCAGCCGGATTGGTAAAGATAAAAACAGATTTTGGAGAGATGGCCGAGCCGGCTGAAGGCGCTCGCCTGCTAAGCGAGTGTGTGGTGAAAGCTGCACCGAGGGTTCGAATCCCTCTCTCTCCGCCATAATCTCAATAAGTTAGCCCGATCTCGGACCACCGAAATCGGGCTAATTTTTTGGTCAAAAAGGCCTCCGTGATACCCTTTTATTTTTTTTTTAGGTTTTTTAGGGCTAAGGATTGAGGTTGCCCTGTACAGACCATAAAGGAACAGCGAACAAATGGTTACGAAGACCAGGGCCAACCAGTTGCCTGCAGCGATGCCACTGCCTTTGATGGATCGGTACCATCGCACCAGGGCTGCTGCCGCCAGAACCTGGACGGCGGTGTGAAGAAAGGTTGCGATCAGAGCGGCCGGCAGGATCGACGTGCAACAACGACAGGTGTCATGTATCTTGCTTGCTGATCGGTAATTTGATCACAAACTGTGCCCCGCCGTCGGGTGAATTGAATGCCTCGATACTGCCTTTCAGCGTTTCGACGGACTTTCGCACCTGCCACAGTCCGATCCCGCTGCCATCGGGTCGTTTTGTTCGAAAGGGCTCAAACAAAAGGTCGGGTAAGAGATCCGGTGAGATGCCCGGGCCGTTGTCGACGATTTCGATTCGAATATCCGTGCGGTTTTCCGGACAGGCCACAGCCGTGATGTCGACCCTGGTGGCACCGGCCTCTTTCGCGTTAAGCAAAATATTTTCCAATATCCGCTCCATAAATTCGGAATCGCTTTCCATATGAAGACCCGCCGGACATGTCGCATGGACGGATATACCCGGCAGTTTCCGGACGTATCGATCCTGGAAGACCCGTAGCAATCCATGGAGGTCAACCGTTGCGATATCCGGGAGCAGCTCCTCCCTTAGCACAGAAAGCCGGGTGAGGACTCTTCCCATGCGCGAAAGGGCATCGTCGATGGACATAAGCAGGTCCCTTTGAAATTCAGGCTTTTCCATATGCGCAGGAGCGTTTTCACGCGCCAGGTCCAACATGGTGGCCGCATTTTTGATGTCGTGAAGGACAAAGGCGGATAGATGATGGTAGGCCGATTGTTCGCGGGCTTTTGCCAGTTTTTCGGCATTTTGGACGGCGAGAAGGGCAGACGCGGCATGTGACCCCAAAGCCGATAACAGATCGAAATCGTCTTGTCCGTAACGACCGCCGGTGCTTTCCGGCCCCAAGCCGATCAATCCCACGAACTGGCTGCCCAGAATCAGCGGAACGAGCAAAACGATCCCATGGGATCGGAAAAATGCGTTCCGTTCTTCTACCAAGGATTGAAAGGCGAGGTCTGTATTGTTGCTTTCGATATAAAGATGCGGCGTGTTGCGCAGATAGCAGATGATCGGATCGTCTCCGGGAAGGATCGTGTTTGTTTTTGAAGCTTGTTTTTCCCGGTATGCAACCAATCGAAACCCATTTTTCGTGTCGCCGAGCCAAATTAAAATTGCCTGCGTATAGAGGCTGTCTTTGAGAATTTGATGCAACGCACCCACCACACCTTCTTCCGTGCGTTTATCCTGCAAGAAGTTGGAAAAGGCCAGCC
Source organism: uncultured Desulfosarcina sp. (assembly GCA_963674945.2). Lineage (GTDB taxonomy): Bacteria > Desulfobacterota > Desulfobacteria > Desulfobacterales > Desulfosarcinaceae > Desulfosarcina. The sequence continues at coordinate 3,302,222 of CAXXWQ010000004.1, read as the reverse complement.
ATTCATCCCGATACTCGTATTTGTTCACGTAAAAATGAGTACTGATGAAATACCGTACATTTTTTCGAATGGTTGTGGAAAGGGCAAGCACGCTGATCCCCAAGATTCCCAAAATGACAACCAGCCATTGCAAAATGAAAGGAATGGACCAACCGAAGAGTCTGGAAAGAAGTGCCAGTGTGCCGAGGAGAAGAAAAAATCCGGAAAAAACCAGGGGCGTGATGGAAGCATAGACCACCTTTCGGGAGATGAACATCTTGCGGTTGAGCAACCGGTGTTTTGCCGTAGCATAGGCGATGAAGACAAATGCCACAGACAGTACAATGGCCAGAAGCATAAGATGGTCTTGGGACAATTGCAGATAGGTCAATCGATAGGCCAGCTCAAATCCAAAAACGGCGCCAATCAGGGCGAGACCGATCATCATATATTTGTACCGCCATTTTTCACCGCTATCCAAAGAGCGCCAAAAGGATTCGAGCCGCCAGACCAGAAGCAGAACAGACATGAGCTGAAATATGGTCGAGAAATAGACGATACCGAAATGGGAAAAACGAAGCGCATCTTCGACAAGGACGCCGGCCCCTGTGTTGCGAAGGGCGAACACTGCCGTTGTGGTCACAGCCGCCAATCCGGAAAAAAACAAAACGCCAAAAATCATCAATCTTTCTTCCACGGCAGTCGTGACCTGGAACAATCGGTACGAAAAGAACATCAACAATAGAAAGAACCCATTTTCGACATGATAAAACGCAAAGGAATCAAATCGAAAATAGAGAAAAAGATAGGTAATGGAAAAAACCGGAAGATAGAAAAGAACACGTACGATACAAAAGGAGAGAAGCCGATCGGCGGTGTTTGCCCGAAAATCCAATGCCATGGACAATAGTATCGCGAACATGAAAACGTTGATGATGGACAACAACGGTTTTCCCCTTTTATATCATATAATTGCAGGATAAAACGGAAGCTGCAAGCCAAAAGATGGATATCGGCCGGACAAAAATCCAATTAAATCCGACACCACAATTTGTGCTGTTTGCCATTTTTATAGATCGACCGCCGTCATGAACGCAAAAAGTAATTTTGACGGCTTCGTAAAAGGTCCGATATCTGCGTTACGCGTCACCCCTCGTCACTGTGATGTATCCAACCATACGCCTCATTCCTCGGGATTCGCAAGCCTTGATCTCGAACTTCTTAGGAACTCGTTCATTATTCCAATTGAAAAAGACGTTTTGATAAAGAGCGTTTCTCTCGTTCCCGTCTAAATGATGCAAACAAAGTACCCCCTAAAACCCTTGCTTCATCCGCCAATCTCTTGTATCAACCCATTTTATGTCGACTCATAGGAAAAGGGTTTATCACCATCTATATCAGTGTCTATCCAGAAAAAGGAGCAGCATACCATGACCACGGGCGCCTCTTTGGAACAACCGACCAGAGATGAACTTTGTATCAACACCATTCGCACCCTTTCCATGGATGCAGTGCAAAAGGCCAACTCCGGTCATCCCGGCGCACCCATGGGGCTTGCCCCGGCCGGTTACGTACTATGGACCCGGGTCATGAAGCACAATCCCAAGAACCCGGACTGGCCCGATCGCGACCGCTTCGTACTCTCCGGCGGGCACGGTTCCATGCTGCTCTACAGCCTTCTGCACCTGACCGGTTACGATCTGTCTCTGGACGAAATCAAGAACTTCCGGCAATGGGGCAGTAAAACCCCCGGCCATCCGGAATATGGTCACACGCCCGGCGTGGAAACGACGACCGGCCCCTTGGGCCAGGGTTTTGCCAATGCCGTTGGCATGGCCATGGCCGAACGTCATCTGGCAGCCACCTTCAACCGGCCGGGAAACGAAATCGTCGATCACTACACCTATGTGATGTGTGGAGACGGCGACCTCATGGAGGGCGTCGCCTCGGAAGCCGCCTCGTTGGCAGGGCATTTGGGACTATCCAAGCTCATTTGCATCTATGACGACAACGGGATCTCCATCGAAGGCCCTACCGGCATCGCCTTTACGGAGGATGTTGCCAAACGGTTCGAAGCTTACGGCTGGCAGGTGATCGAAGTCTCCGACGGCAGTGATCCGATTGCTGTCGAAAAGGCCCTTCTCGCCGCCAGGGCGGAAACCGAAAAACCGTCCATCATCAAGATGAAGACACTGATTGCCCATGGAAGCCCCAACAAACAGGGCAGCGCCGATGCCCACGGTTCCCCTTTGGGGCAAGAGGAGATTGTATTGACCAAGGCGGCATTGGGATGGACGGAAACCGAACCGTTCGCCATTCCTGAAAAAGCCCTTACAACCTTTCGCCAATGTGTCGAAAAAGGGGAAGCGGCCGAGTCCGACTGGAAGGTGCGCTACCAGGAATACGCCCGGAAACACACCGAATTGGCCGACGGGTGGGTAAATGGATTGACCCGTTTCGCGCCCAAGGGGTGGGAATCGAATCTACCCCAATTCAAGCCCGAAGACGGTCCCATGGCCACCCGCGCCGCCTCGGGCAAAGTCCTCAACGCAGCCGCAGCCATCTTTCCCAGCCTCATGGGCGGATCCGCGGACCTGGCACCGTCCAACAAGACCTATCTGGATGCCAGCCATGAATTTCAGAAGGGGCTCTATGACGGACGAAACATCCGATTCGGCGTCCGGGAATTCGCCATGGGCGCCATCATGTCCGGCATGTTCCTCCACGGCGGGATCCGCCCTTATGGCGGTACATTCCTGGTTTTCGCCGACTACATCCGTCCGGCGATTCGCGTGGCGGCACTGATGAAGCTGCCGGTAATTTACGTGTTCACCCACGACAGCGTGGCCGTTGGCGAAGACGGCCCCACCCACCAGCCGGTGGAACACCTGGCGTCCCTGCGGGCCATTCCCAACCTGACGGTAATCCGTCCGGCAGACGCAACAGAAACCGCCGAAGCCTGGCGAAAGGCAATCGCTACAAACGACAGGCCGGTGGCCCTGCTCCTCAGTCGCCAGAAACTGCCCATCCTCGATGCCCAAAAGACCGCCAACGGGGTCGAGCGCGGTGGCTATGTGCTCTCCGACTGTAAAGGCAATCCGGAGATCCTGCTCATCGCCACGGGTGCCGAGGTTCACATTGCCCTTGCGGCCCAAAAAATGCTGGCCGATGCGAAAATTGCCGCCCGCGTGGTGAACATGCCCTCCTGGGAAATCTTCGAAGAGCGATCGGAGTCCTATAAAAAACGCATCCTCCCGCCTGCCCTCAAACACCGCATCGCCATCGAAGCCGGCATTCCCATGGGATGGGAGCGCTACGTGGGTTCCGACGGCGTCGTCATCGGTATCGATGGATTCGGGGCGTCGGCACCGGGGGGGACGGTACTGGAAAAATTCGGATTTACACCGGAAAGGATCGTGGAGGCGGCCCGCACCATGCTGAAGAAATAGTTATTCCATCGGCAGAGAAGATGATTCGTTCTACTGCCCGCCCCATATCCATGAAGCGCTCGTTGTCGAATCGGCAAAGATGCGACAAGATGAACGCCTCCTCCTGGGCAGATGCCGCACGTATCCTGCGATAGAGATCGGCACAGTCGTTTATCTGCCAGGCGCTCAGAAATGCGATGGTTTGGGCCACCTTGCCCATTCGTCGGGTGAAGTCGACGAGGTAATCCTCATGGATGCGGCCGGAGGACGCCATCATTCGCTTCAGAAGGGGCAAGAGAGCCTCTTGTCGGATCTGCGGGCGGACATTGCGGCGAAGCCAGTTCACCGGCACATCATCTCCCATCATGACGGCAAGCTGATCGCTGAGGCATCGATGGCGGTCTTTGACCACCTTTTCTGACCTTCCCCGGATCCGTATATCGATCCGTCGGGGATTGACCAAAAGATCCCCGGCGGCCTGAAATTCACACGAATCCGCATATACACCGGCTTGCAAAAGGGCCAATTCGGCCAGACGTGTGAGGGAAAGCCAGTAGATGCACGAATCCTCGATGTTCATCCGTTGCAGCGTTGCCAGAAGATACGCGATGGCGGCTTCGTTCAGCAAAGATTTCGCATCGCGGGTGAGCTTTCGGTTGAAATGCAGCCAACGTTCGCTGCTGCCATCACAGATGCAGGATGGATCTTCCCAGGAAGCGTCACCCCTTAGCCAATAAGCCATTGACTATACCTGGATCTTGCACGCATCGGAGGGCTTCAGAGTCAAAGCGCCAAGGGTGAAGCCGTAGTATGATGTTACTGCGAACCCTTGGCAACGCCGAATCTGGACCCCTCCGGTGTGCCCGAAGGGTGAAAAGGAAAAAGATTGAAATCCTCTTAATTTGTTGAACATATTTGCGCTGCTTCAATAATTTACCAAAAGAACCATAACCTTTGCATTCGTAAACCGACGTTTTGCTTTTCATGCAAGATTTCGGTTATATCTTCTCGATGCGGACTGCACAGGCCTTGTACTCGGCAGTGAGGGTAGCCGGATCGAACGCGGCGTTGGTGAGCCAGTTGGCGTTGCCCTCGCGAAAATGAAAGGCCATCCAGACCAGTCCTTCCGGAACTTCGGGGGTCACCTTTGCACGCACCGTCACATCCCCCCTTCTGGATTTCACCCGAATTTTCTCGCCGTTTTCGATACCCAGGCGATGGGCATCGGAAAAAGAGATGTCGGCCGTCTCCTCGCCGAGAAGATCGTTGAGGCCCTCACATCGGCCGGTCTGGGTCCGGGTGTGATAGTGGTACAGGCGCCTTCCGGTACTGAGCACAAAGGGATACTCCTCGTCCGGCACCTCCGCCGGCGGCGTCCATTCGGCCGGTGTGAACCGTCCCAACCCACAGGTAAAATTGCCGCCTTTATGCAAAAAGGATGTACCGGGGTGCTCTTCGGTGGGACACGGCCACTGAAGCCCGTCTCCTTCGATCCGCCCGTACTTGATGCCGCCCATGCTGGGGGCCAGGGCCGAAATTTCGTTGTCCCAGATTTCCCGTGCGCTGTCCGATTCCCAGTCATGGCCCAAACGTTTTGCGATCTGTTTGAAGATCCACCAGTTGGGTTTGGCAACACCCGGTGCCGGACTTGCCGTTCGTACGCGGCTGACCCGGCGTTCGCTGTTGGTAAAGGTACCGTCGTTTTCACTCCAGGCGGCCGCCGGCAGCACAACGTGGGCAAATCGCGTGGTTTCGTTCTGGAAAATATCCTGGACCACGAGAAATTCGGCCGAGGCCAACTCATGTTCCACCTTGTGGATGTCGGGCTCCGTATTGGCCAAATTCTCACCGAAGATGTAAAACGCGCGAACCTTGCCATCAACCAGACCGTCCATCATCTGGGGAATCATGAGCCCCAGATTCTGGGACATGCCGGTCGTCTTCCAGGCGGCTTCGAACTTTTCACAACTCTTCGCATCGGTCACCGCCTGGTATCCCGGATAAACATTGGGAAGCGCCCCCATATCGCAGGCACCCTGCACGTTGTTCTGGCCCCGCAAGGGATTGACGCCACCCATCTCCACGCCCATATTGCCCAACAGCATCTGCAGGTTGGCAACGGACATGACGTTGTTCTTTCCGCAGGTGTGCTCGGTGATGCCCAGCGTATAGCACACCATCACCGGTTTTACCGATGCCAACAGCCGGGCTACCTCGTAGATGGTCTCGGGCTCGATGCCGCAGATATCGGTCACCTTCTCGGGCGGGTAGGACGCTACGGTCTGGGCCAGTTGATCGAATCCGGTGGTGCTGGCCGCGACAAATGACTTGTCGTAGAGATCTTCCTCGATGAGCACGTACATGATGGAGTTGAGAAGTGCGATGTCGCTTCCCACCTTCAATGGGAGGTGCATGTCGGCAAAGTCCACCAACCGGTGTCTTCGCGGGTCGGCTACGATCAGCTTGGCGCCGTCGAGGAGGGCATTTTTCACGAAGGTGGCCGCCACCGGGTGCGCTTCGGTCATATTGGAACCGATGACGAAAAACATTTTCGCCCGTGAGAATTCACCGAATGAATTGGTCATTGCCCCGGAACCAAACGTGGTCGCCAACCCGGCGACCGTCGGGGCATGTCAAGTGCGGGCACAATGATCGATATTGTTGGTCTTGAAGACGGCCCGAAAAAGCTTTTGCATCTGGTAGGAATCCTCGTTGATACTTCGTGCGCAGCTTACGCCGGCCACCGCATCGGGACCGCTTTCGTCGATGATCGCCTTGAACCGATGGGCCACCAGATCCAGGGCCTCGTCCCAGGAAGCTTCGCGAAAGGTGTCTCCTTCCCGGATCAGGGGGGAGGTGAGCCGATCTTCAGAATAGATAAAATCGTAGCCGAAACGCCCCTTGACACATAGCCGTCCCTTGTTGGGAGATCCCTCCTCCACGCCGGTGACCTTGACGATTCGATCATCCTGGACATGGAGCCAGAGCTGGCAGCCCACACCGCAGTAAGGACAGGTGGTACGGATCTTTTCGCTCTTCCAAGGGCGCCACTGAAACCGGGCCTTCTTCTCCGTCAGTGCGCCGGTGGGACATGCCTGAATGCATTCACCGCAAAAAACGCACTGGGAATCCTTGAGCGACACATCGGCGCCGGCCACGACCTTGGTGGCGGCACCCCGATAGCCGAAGCTGATGGCCTGGTTGACCTGGACTTCGTTGCACGCCTGAATGCAGCGGCCACACAGGATACAGCGGGAAAAATCCCGAACGATAAGCGGGTTGACCGTCTCGATGGGATAGCGGGTCTCGGTCCTCGGATATTTCCCCCCTTCCACCTGATACTGATAGGCCAGGTCCTGGAGGCGGCAATCCCCCCAGGACGGACACAATGTTTCGAAATCATCGTCCGTGGCCGCCTGCATCTGAAAATCGGTCCAGCTTTTCACTGTTCCGGTGCCGATGGCGCAGTTGTGGTTGCCCGATGCCAAAAGCAGTTCCAGGGTCTCTTTTCTGGAAGCGACCACCTTGGGTGACTCGGTGTGCACGACCATGCCGTTTTGGGCGGGCGTGCTGCAGGCGGTCATCAGCGTTCGTGCACCTTCGACCTCCACCACGCAGATTCGACACGCCCCCGTGGGCGAAGCGCCCTTGAGATAACAAAGTGTTGGAATCCGAATCTGGTTCTCCTCTGCGACCTGAAGGATGGTCTGCCCCGGTTCAAATGAAAACCCGGTGCCGTTGATGGTTATGGTGCTCTCTGCCATCGCCAACTCCTTTCCACAATAAGCCTATGATATTCTGCTATTTTTCAACTTTGGCGGACCCGGCCCACCTCTATGCCACCATGGACACAACGAACCGATCGGTATTGAATATTGAAGACTTTGTCAATGGATATTATGAATGCCGCATGGGAAAGAAGGAATCACAGCCGCCAACGGCGGCCGGTAAAATGTCTCGATAAATATCGATTATCTTGAGACAAGTGCAATAATACTTCCGCATTGACACGATTAAAAAGCTGAGATATTCGGGTATTATTCAATGGTTAGTCGTTTTTTCCGTTATCAGGAGAGAATTATGGCAGCAAACAATTCCACCTTTAGCGTCTGCGGCATGTGTACGGTGAGGTGTCCCATCGAAGTCCAAACCAAAGACGGCGTCATCGAATTTATTCAGGGAAATCCGCATATGGGCGGCATCAACGGTGCCCTTTGCGCCCGTGGGGCCGCCGGCAAGGCGTTGATCGCAGACAGCGAACGGATCCAGCAGCCGATGATCCGGATGGGAGACCGGGGCCAGGGAAACTGGAAGCCCATCAGCTGGGACGAGGCCTTGGACTACGCTGCAGGCAAACTCAAAAGCGTCATCGACCAATACGGTGGCAAAAGCGTTCTCTTTTCCGACCGCGGCGGTCCTTTCCGGGATCTGCACCAGGCTTTTGTCAGAGGATTGGGATCTCCCAACTGGTCCAACCACGATGCCTCGTGTGCACGCAACGTCCAACATGCCGCCCTCTCACTATTCGGTTTCGGTCGAAAAGGGGTCGGGTACGACCTGAAAAACGCCCGGCACGTGGTACTGCAGACCCGCAATATTTTCGAGGCCATCAACGTCAAGGAGGTCAACGACCTCACATCGGCCATGGAAAAAGGGTGTAAATTGACGGTGATCGACATCCGTGCCAATGTATCGGCCACCAAGGCCCAGCGGTTTCTAATGATTCGTCCCGGCTCGGACTATGCCCTGAACCTGTCTGTCATCCATACATTGATCAATCAGAATCTATACGACGTCGCTTACGCCAACCGGTGGATCAAAGATCTTGATGTGCTGAAACGGTTCGTCGAACCCTACACGCCCAAATGGGCCGAAGGCGAAACCGGAATATCTGCCGATCAGATCATCGCTTTTGCAAAAGATTTGGCCAAGGACGCCCCTTCGGTGATTTGGCACCCCGGATGGATGAACGCCCGGTATAAAGATTCGTTTTACATGTCCCGTACCGTATATATTATCAATGCGCTGTTAGGAGCCATCGGTGCCAAGGGCGGCCTGCCCATGGTCAACAAACCCAGCGATGTTGGCCGCAGGGGACTGAATAAGCTCACCGCGCTGGTGGAAAACCCCAAGGAAAAACGTGCCGACGGAACCGGCTGGAAACTGGGCCACCTCGACACGGGTCCCGGATTGCTCCATCTGGGGTTCGACGCCATTGAAACCGAAGACCCCTATCCGGTGAAAGCTTACATCGCCTATCGCCACGACCCCCTCATGGGATTTCCCGATCCCGAGCGGATCAAACAGAAATGGGCCAAACTGGATTTTCTCATGTCCGTCAGTTTCACGTGGTCCGACACGGCCTGGCACTCCGATCTGGTTTTGCCTCTTTCGCCCTACTTGGAGCGAGAATCGATTCTGGCTTGCAAAAACGGGCTCAATCCCTATTTCTTCCTTCGACAAAGAGCCGTTGCGCCGCGCTACGATACACGCGCCGACTGGGAGATCCTCACCGGCCTTGCCAAACGAATGGGCATCGATGCACTGGCCTTCAACGCCATCGAAGAGATTTGGAACTACCAGCTCGACGGCACAGGCGTCACCATGGCGGATTTCGACGCCAAAGGATTTATCCCCCTGGGTGACGGCCCGTTGTACAAACCGGAACCCACTTTTAAAACGCCGTCGGGAAAGATAGAGATCGTTTCGGACAAATGGGAATCCCAGGGTGTGCCATCCCTTGCGCCCTACGAGGGAAGCCATCCGCCAGTAGGAAAGTTTCGGCTGACCTTCGGACGCTGCGGGGTGCACACCCAGGGCCACACGCTCAACAACAGCCTGCTCTTCGAGCAGGTGTCGGAAAATATCCTCTGGATGAACACCGAGGCAGGTGCCGCTTTGGGCGTTTCCGACGGCGGCATGGTGGAAATCGGCGGAAACGGCGGCGGTGGCCGCATCAAGGCCAAATTGACCGATTTGATCCACCCCGAAGCGGTGTTCATGCTTCACGGATTCGGCCACCGGCTCCCCGTTGAGAGTCGCGCCTTCGGCAAAGGCGTGGCCGACCACGAAATGATGTGCGGTGGTTTGGATCAATGGGACAAAGGCGGCGGTGCGATGGCCCTGCAGGAGCATTTTGTTTCCGTAAGGAAGTGTTAATTGAGGCTTGAAACAGGCTCAGCCTTTCTGATTTTCCCCGTTGGACCCCTCCCCGCCACACTCATCCCCGGTTCGAAGCCGGAATGGCCCATGGGCGCCGGCTTCGAACCCGTATCTTTTACCCAACCGTATCTATCACCCAATTGTCCATTGCGTTTTTCCATTTCTCCAGGCATACTATTTGCTTTATTGATCCCATGGGAGGAAGGATAAAATGCCACGCGACAATCTGGAAAAAAAGCGATCCGTTTTCGATCGGGAGACCTATCTGAAACTATTGATCACCATCGCCAAAGCCGACAAGGAAAACGGTCCCAAAGAGTATGCATATATCCGCAAACAGGCCATCCATTTGGGAATCGACTATGAAAAAACACTGGCCGATACCGATGAAACCTTCGAAATCGGCAGTCCGGAAGTATCCCGTTTAACGGCACTGCGGGTGCTTAAAGATGCCATCATGATCGCCTCCATGGACGGAAATTTCACTCTTTTCGAAAAACAAAAAGTATACACCTATGCAGAAAAGCTGAATATTCCCCGAACAGATGTGGACACCCTGGAAGAAATTGTTGAACAGACGAAGAAACTGGAACGGCGATGGCAGGAACTGGTAGCGGGGAATCCGTAATTCGTACCTTTTGGGAAGCCTCTTTTTTCCAATCGCGAAAAGGCGTTGTCGCCGACGTATACCAGGTGTTTCGGGGCGTGGAAGAGGTGTGGCGGCACACTTTTACGTCAGGTCCTTGGGTCCCTTTGGGGCTGTTTCTCCTATGCGCCATACTGATGGTCCACCGTCTCAACGCGCTGGAGAGAAAAGGGCTGGAAGGAACGGTATTGGGGACGCTCGTCATGCCCTATGCATCGGGTTTTCCCAACCTCATGTTCGCCCTCTCCCTCGGACGGCAGGGTGGCAGTGGTTGGGTTCTCGTCGAAAACTGCATCGTCAACAATGTCACCAACCTCACCCTGCTCATGGGCCTGCCGGCCATGATCTGGAACCTGAACATTCGCCCCGCTTCGTCTTCCGGTAAGCGGCGAAAATACATCTCCCCGGATCATCAGTTGAACGTCATCTCCCTGGCCCTCACCCTTTCGGCCCTCCTCTTTTTCACCGGTTCCCTCTGGGCGATGGGTCGGGACGGAACACTGGATTTTGGCGACGGCCTCGTACTGGTGGGAACTTTTCTGTTTTGGCAGCTCTTCCAGGTGTTCGATGTGATCAAGTACAACATCCATCGGCGTCGCGACCTTCAATGGACGATCCTGGTGGATGTGCTTTTGGTGGTGGCCTTCGGCATCGGCGTCTTTGCCGGCATCGATCAACTGGTACAATGGGTGATGGCCCAAGGTCCCGGGGTGTTCGTCTATGACCGGCTGGGGCTGGTCAGCGGCTGCCTGATGGTCCTGCCCAACGCCCTTCTGGCCGGCTACTACGCCTGGATCGGCCGTGCCGACATCGTCTACAGTTCACAGGTGGGTGACGCCCATATCTGTATCCCCATGTGCATCGGGCTGTTTGCCCTTTTTTCCCAAATACAGACCCCAGCGGGCATGGAAAAGGGCATTTTCATCATCCTCGGCGTGGGGATGATTCACCTCTTTTTCATTGGCTTCATCGGCCGGCTGCCCCGGATCATGGGCTTGGTGCTGACCCTGACATACGGAATCTTCCTCTATCTTGGAATCGTGTCGGCGTCCTGACCCAATGATCTCGACGCATGTTGGAACGAGATTGCCGATCCGGCAAATCTCGCGTCCTTGGAAAAAAACTGACCACGATGAATGCAACAAATCAACCGGACAATAAAAGGGAACAATGACCATGCTGGAAAAATTAAAACGATTGTTTGGTGCCTTGTCTGAAGCTGAAACACCCGGTGAAAAAAACAGCGAAAATGACCTGAACGTGGCCGTATGCGCCCTGTTCTTGGAAATGGGACGAATTGACGAAAGCTTCACAAATGAAGAACTGGCAAAGGTGCTTTCCATCTTACAGCAAAAGTATGGCCTTTCCAAAGAGGATGCCGACACCCTGATGGGAGAAGCAGACCGCGAGTTGGAAGAGAGCGTCGATCTATGGCAGTTTGCACGGGTAATCAATGACCACTATACTCCGGCCGACAAAGAGAAACTGGTCAGACGCCTGTGGCGTGTCGTCTACGTGGACGGCAAGATGGATCGGCACGAACACTACCTGATGAACAAAGTGTCGAAACTGCTGCGCCTTTCCCACAAACAGTTGATCGACGCCAAGTTGCAGGTGTTGCATGAAAAGTAGAAAGGCCCTTCCGTTATGGCCCTGCTCGAGGCACACAATCTGTTCAAGACCTACACGGTCAATCACCGGGTGATCAGCGTCCTTTCCGATGTATCCATGACCGTTGAAAAAGGGGAGTTCGTCGTCATCACCGGCAGCAGCGGAAGTGGAAAGACAACACTGCTGACCCTGCTTTCGGGTCTGGACCATCCGACATCGGGCCGGGTGACTGTTGACGGCATGGAGATCACCGGCGCCGGAGAAGCGGACCTTACCACACTCCGGAATCGGACAATCGGTTTCGTCTTCCAGTCCTTTCACCTGATACCGTCCATGACCGCCAGGGAAAATGTCCGGTTTCCGGCCGAACTCAACAAAGACCCCGATGCCTGTGCCCGTGCCGACGACCTCTTGGAGCGGGTGGGGCTTCTGGAGCGGGCCGACAACTTACCGACCCAGCTCTCCGGCGGTGAAAAACAGCGCGTGGCCCTATGCCGCGCATTGATCAACCGTCCCAAACTGGTCTTTGCCGATGAACCCACGGGTAACCTGGACTCGGAAAATGGGAGGCTCGTCCTGAACCAACTGATGGCCTTGAGAAAGGAGTAGGGCGCCACGCTGATCCTGGTCACCCACAACCCACAGATCGCCCGTTTCGCCGGCCGACTGCTGCCCCTCGTGGACGGCCGTCTCATGGCTGAGACCCGGACCACCTTCCAGACAGCGGGATAGCATGCGCCATCTGCCCACCATTTTCCGCCAGGTACGGCGATCATCCAAGCAGGCCGGATTCTTCGCCCTCTGCGTTGCTTTGTCCCTTGCCGCCCTGACCGCCGTTTCCGGCTTTGCCCGTAATGTTAAACTGGCCCTGGAAAAAGATGCCCGAAGCCTCCATGCGGCAGACATCATCGTTCAATCCCCAGACCCTATCTCGGACGACATGATTCGTGCCATCAATGGATTGGCAGCGCAGGGTAAGATTCTTCGGGCCAACGTCCATGAATTCTACTCGGTAGTACTGACGGCGGACGAAACGGCGTCGGTCCTTTCCATGATCAAGGCAGTCTCCCCCGGTTACCCCTTCTACGGCAACGTAGTTCTTGCATCGGGTGGAAAATTTGATGAAAAACTCACCCCCGGCACCTGCATCGTGGCCAAAAATCTGCTCGGACGCACGGGGCTAAGCATAGGAGACAAGGTTAAGGTCGGCCACGCTACATTGAAAATTGTCGACGTGGTGACAAACGAGCCGGATCGTCCACTGGCGCTTTTCACTCTGGGACCGCGCGTTTTCATCCACGATGCGGATCTTGCATCAACGGGCCTTTTGGCAACCGGCAGCCGCATCCGGCGAAAGGTACTGATCAAGGCACTGGATCCGCAGGGGATAGATGCCGTGGCAGCCCGTTTGCGAAACATTGCCCCCATGGCCGGAGAACGCGTGGACACCTTTCGGACCGCCCGTTCTGCCGTGAAACGATTTTTTGACAACTTTCTCTTCTTTTTGAAACTGGTTGGACTTTTCATTCTGGCCGTATCCGGAATCGGCATTCAAAGCACATTGATGGCCCTTTTCAACGAAAACCAATCCACCGTGGCCGTCATGAAGACCGTGGGAGCCGGTACCCGGTATATCATCACCCACTTTCTTTTCATGGTGTTTGCGCTGGCCGCGATAGGCACCATCGTCGGAATCGTTGCCGGTATGGCGGCCCAGAGTGTTTTGTTCTGGCGCCTCTCCCCCATGTTGCCCGGTCGGGTCAGCTGGACCTTTTCTCTGGGCGGTGTGGTGGAAGCCTTGGCCATGGGAGGAATCATCGTGCTCCTCTTTTCCGCCCTTCCCCTTTATCGGCTCGGACAGATGCGCCCGGTCACCATCTTGTACCGCCGTCCGCCGACACGAACCTCACGATGGCCCGCAACCATCGCATCTGTTTCCCTCGTACTCTTTTTTCTGGGCCTGGTGGCTTGGCACATGGCGGATATTCGGTTCGGTGTCCGATTCGTCGGCACCATGGGTGGCATGATCCTCTTTTCGGCCCTGGTGGCCCAGCTGGCATTGGCCGTCGTGAAGCGCCTGCCCATCCGGAACCTGGCCCTTCGCCAGGCTGCCCGCGGTCTCTTTCGACGGGGAAACGCCACGAAAAGCGTCCTGATCACCCTGACCGTCTCCCTGTCTGTAATCTTCGGAGACCTTCTCCTGGAACGAAACCTTGCCGTCACCTTCGTCCATGCCTTCCCCGCAGACACCCCGAACGTCTATTTCCTGGATGTCCAGCCCCACCAGGTCGAAGCCTTCCAGAAAGCCGTGGACCGCCCTGTTCGGTTCTATCCCGTCGTCAGAGCCCGTATCACGGCGGTAAACAGTCAAAACATCGACTACCAAAAGGAAAAACGGAAACGCCGGGACAACCTTTCGCGGGTCTTCAACCTCACGTACCGGGAAAGCCTCCTTGCAGACGAATCCATTATTGATGGTGACACCCTGTTTCATGATAAGTGGACCGAACCCCAGGTATCGATCATGGATACGATCGCTTCCATGCACCCAATGAAGATCGGCGATCGAATCCAGTTCAAGATTCAAGGTGTTCCCCTGACCGCCCGCGTCGCCAGCATTCGAAGCCGGGAAAAACAATCCTTTTCCCCCTTCTTCTACTTTGTGTTTCCGACATCCGTTCTCGAAAAGGCGCCCCAGACCCTGTTTTGTGCCATAGAAATACCCCCCGGACAAGTCGGCCCTCTGCAAAACAGACTGGTTGCCCAATTTCCCAACGTGAGTGTCATCGACCTGTCCCAGACCATCGGCACCCTGGTTCGACTCCTGGAACGGCTTTCACGCATCATGTTTGTATTTGCCTTCTTCAGCATCGCAAGCGGCATGTTGATCTTGGCGAGTTCCGTATCCGCAACCCGTTCCGAACGGATCGCCGAATCTGCGTATTACAAGATTCTGGGAGCAGACCGCCGATTCGTCTGGACCGTGTTCGCCCTGGAAAACATTCTTATTGGACTGCTGGGAGGTCTCCTTGGCCTTGCCATGGCACAGTCCATCGCCTACTGGATCTGCACGGAACAATTCGATATCGGGTACCGGCCTTTCATAGCGGCATCCACCGCCATGGTCGGTCTCACCGTCATACTGGTGGTGGCGGTGGGATTGGGTGCATCGCGTTCGATCATGGCAAAAAAGCCTGTCACCTATCTGAGGAAGCAGCAAAATGGGTAATGTATCCGTAAAAAACTTTTCCAGGACGAGCATCGCCAAAAAACCGTCCAATAATAAACTCATTTTCCCTCTTGTTGCCGATTCTCTGAAATGGGAAAAGCTTTTTATCAAAAAGCCAAAGTTATTTTTTGCGTCAACTCGGTTCATCCTGACACTGGTGATGATCTTTGTACTGTTTACCATAGGGTGCAATAAAAAACCGCCGGCATCCCAACCCGATACCGTGCCACAACCATCGCAAAAAACCTATGAAGGCACCATCGTGGCCTTGGGAGACAGCCTGACCGCCGGGCTGGGCGTTATGGAAAGGGAGGCCTATCCGGCACGATTGGCCCAACGGATCGAGGCCGCCGGATACCATTACCATGTGGTCAATGCCGGAGTCAGCGGAGAGACCAGCAGCGGCATGCTGTCACGCATCGACTGGATCATCTCAAGCCTGGTTCCCGACATCGTCATTTTGGAAACCGGTGCCAACGACGGAATGCGAGGCCTTGATCTCGAACTGATCGAAACGAACCTGGACCGGCTGGTCACCATCTTGAAAGATCACCAGATTCAAGTGGTTCTGGCAGGAATGCAGATGCTTCCCAATCTCGGCCCCGCCTACGTTTGTGACTTTTCACAAATTTATCCGCAGGTCGCCGAAAGACACGGAGTGATCCTCATTCCCTTCTTTCTGGAGGGCGTCGCCGCCCGGGACCATCTCAACCAGGCGGACAGCATCCATCCCAATGCCGACGGTCACGACCGTATCGCGCAGACGGTTTACCCCTATGTCGTGGAAGCGATCCAAAAGCATCGCAGCGCTTTGGCAAAACAGTCCATTGGGAAAACAGGAAAGGTGGTTCGGGATCGCTCGAAATAGTGCCGAACCAATGGTAAAGGAAACCTTACAATTGCCGATACTATTGGGCATACCGGAAACATCGTGATGTTGGCACCGGCCAGAACAAAAACAAAGGAACCATTGACCGTGACGTGGCATACCATTGGCTCATTTCGCAAAAGTGACTACAAGGCAGTTGCCCGATATTGGGATGAGAGCCGACAGTCCTTCAGATTGCGCTCGTCCACGGTCGGCTCACTGACGCCCCAGATGCGAAGAGACTTGAAGTGGTATGTCGCCGGATGGAAGATACACCTGACCATCTACCCTTCCGATTACGAGAAAGCCCGACGTGCGGTACAATATTTCGCCGTGCACACGGCCTCTGAAGGATTGGTTTTCAAATATGCCCGATCCAAAGCGGTGTATGAAAGCTTTTCCGGTGAGGTAGAGGGAAAGTTTGCCACGATATACTGTAAAGGCCCGAACGACATCCGACCGGTTTCGAACTTGTTCAATGACTTGTTCACCGGTGCGGCCATCATGCCCGTAGAAAAAAATATCATCGAAAACCTTACCGGATTGCGCCACGAGCTGCCATTGGCCGGGGGTTTTGGTTTCGTCCGATACGGCGTCTTCTGCTACACGAATATGATTTTAGACCCAACGGAACCGACCCGCCACCCCTTTGCCGACAACAGGCACCGCCCCTTCCCTTCTTTCAGCAACCCGACCCTGTTGGCCAAAGAAATCGCCGTGTTCGAAGATTTGCTGCCGGCCCCCGGCAGACAACTGGTGTTTGAGGCGAAAGAGTAGATCCCCGGGCAGTTCTTTCGAATCCGTCAAATTTACATCCCGCAAAACCGTCCCTATTTTGTTGGAGTTGATTGTTTGTCACTTCATCCAGGAGACCAAAGGAGGGACTCATGAAAAAGGTCGTTCATCAATCCCATATCACTATAACAAGGGAAAAAGGCCCCACACGAATCGCGCACATCCGGGGATTTGACCAGCCGGTCTACTATGGCGTACATGGGGGCATCAAACACTTCTACAAGGTCGATCCGGAGGAGGAACACGCCGCCACATTGGACCATATTGTGGGCGCCGTGGGCGGGTGAATGATGGGCACGTTGGCCACGGTGCTGGCCAAAAAGAAAATTCGAACCTTTCAGGACCGCTACACGGCTACGGTGACCGGAGACATCGAAGACGTCAATGGCGTATTGAAAATCACCCGTATTCACGTTCACTATCGCCTCGTGCTTCCGCCGGACAAACGCCCTGAAGCAGAGAAGGCGTTCGATAACTATATCACCTTGTGTCCGGCGGCCCAGAGCGTTATCGAAGCCATCGACATTACCCACGAATTGGATATGAAGGACGAAGTATAGCGTAAGAGAAAGAAAAGTAGAAGAATGACGTCGTGTTTCAAGCCTCTTTTGTCTTCTCCTTCGAGATGATTCTTCCATTTCGCATATACAGCTGCCGGTCGGCCAAAGCGGCAATCTCCGGATCATGGGTGGCGACGACAACGGTGGTGCCATTCTCACGACAATTGGTCATAAGCAGATTCATCACCATCTCTCCGTTTTTGGTATCCAGGTGGCCGGTAGGCTCGTCGGCCAGTACCAGTTTCGGCTGGTGAACCAATGCCCTGGCGATGGCGGCCCGTTGCCGTTCACCACCGGAAGTCTGGGGAGGAAGTGAAGATTGCCGGGAGGTAAGGTTCATCTGTTCCAATGCGCTTTGTGCACGCGCACGTCTTCGGGCAGCGGAAATACCCCAGGGAACCAGTGCCAGTTCCACATTTTCCAGTAGGGTCAAGCTGGGAATCAGGTGGTGGAATTGAAAAACAAAACCAATATTTCGGGAACGGAAACGATGCAACGGAATATGGGAAAAAAGATCTTTGCCGCCGAAACGGATCTCTCCATCGGTGGGTCGATCCAGGGTACCCAGCAGATTCAGCAGTGTGCTCTTTCCGCTGCCCGACGGTCCCATGATCGCCAATGCCGCTCCCTTTTCCAATGCCATGGTCACACCGGACAGGGCCACGGTCCGCCCGTTGTCATAGGTCTTTCTCACGTCTTTAACCGATAGAAGCGGCATGGTTCGTTCCATTTTTAGGATCAACGTCTTTTATTTTTCAAAGCGGAGTGCCGTTGCCGGCAACATGCGCCATGCGACCACGGCGGGATAGGCGGCGCTCATGCATCCCATGGCGATACCCAGCCCCACCGCCGAAATTGCAATGGTTGGTGAAGGAAAAACCGGCACCCATCCGATACCCAACAGTTGCGTATCGTTGGTCATCCACAAAAACAGTGTCCCGAACAGGTTCCCCGCCATGCTGCCCATCAAACAGATGAGAAGCGATTCGCTGAGAATGATCCATACGATCTGCCATCGACTCCAACCGATGGCCATGAGAATTCCGATCTCCTTTGTTCGCTCGGATATGGCCATGAGCAAGGTGTCCATTACCGTGATACAACAGGCGATGAGAGATAACGCCCCAATGGCTTTGGCAAAACCCAATATCGTATCGAAGACCCGTATCTGACCCACAAAATCCAATCCGGGCATCACCTCCAGATGGGGAAATTTCTCCGATATGCGCGCCATGACCGTTTTCTCCGATGTCTGCTCGTCCAACCGGGCCACTACGAGGTTCACCTGGTCTTTTCGTTGAAGGACCTTTTGGGCCTGGGACAATCCCAGGAATGCGGCGCCATCGAACACACGAACCCCGGTATTGAATATCCCGCAGATCCGATAATCGCCATGACGATCCAGTCGGATGGTGTCGCCGACACGCAATTTGCGCCGTTTGGCAAGAAGAGAGCCGATGAGAATCTGTTTTTCATCCTTGGAAAAGATGGTTCCGTGAACGATGGGAAACTGCGTCATGATCGGTGCCGACGGATCGGCCCCCATAAGCACGAAATACCGATTCCAGGAGAGGCGCTTGGAGCCCACAATCAGACCACTGGCCGACCGAACGCCGGGAAGCGCAGACAACGCCGCGATGTCCGACACGGCGATGCGGGAAGAGATGGGGTTGGGTGTTCCACCGGCCTGGACCACCACATCGACGCCGAATCCGTCGATCATGTGATGGAGCTGGCCTTTCACACTATGGGCGATGGTCATCAAAACGATGAAGAGGGACAAACCGACACCCGTTCCACAAATGGTCATGATGCTGCGAAGTCTGTTACGAAGCAGATTCTTGAAGGCGATATTGAAAATGGCGCGCATGGAAAGAAAACACTCACAATCCCTTGAATTGATCAATGATGAACGATTATACCTTATTACATCTTCCTCCACACCATGACAAGAGGATGTCACACCGGTTCATCGACGTTTCGATCGATTTATCGCAGATTTTTCTAAACTCTTGAAACCAAATAGCACCACCGGTATAATAAGCACTTTTTTAATCAACGTCACATGAAATTTTGGGAGAAACCATGAAGAAATGGGTGGCAGAAAAGCTCAGGTGCCCCACATGCTTGGCGCAGAATGTACCGTTGGAACTGACCATACGAGACGAAGACAGAGACGAAATCATGGCTGGAACACTCGGATGTTCAACCTGCGGGCAGCACTATCCCATCGAAGAGGGCATTGCCGTCGTCTTGCCCGAAAAGACGAAAGAGATCATCCACGACAATTCCGGATACAACGCGCCGATCATGCTTTCCGCCTATCTGTGGAGCCACTTCGGCGATCTGTTCGGCGATCCCGATGCGACAAACGCCTACGAGATCTGGTCGTCCTGCCTGCCTGCGATGCGTGGCGATGGTCTGGACGTGGGATGCGCCGTGGGGAGATTGACTTTCGAGCTGGCAAAGACCCATGAGCGGGTCATCGGCCTGGACACCTCCATTGCTTTCATTCGAAAAGCCCGCGAAATCGCGCAACGTAAAAGACTCGATTTCGACTTGATCGTCGAAGGGCATCTCACCGATCCGAAAGGTTGTGATTTCGACGAGACCTGGCATCTTGAAAATGTTGACTTCATCGTGGCCGACGCCCTGGCCTTGCCCTTCGAAACCGGTGAGTTCTCTACCGTATCGGCGATCAATCTTCTTGAAAAGGTCCCGGATCCGCTCAGACACCTGGAAGAGGTCGATCGTGTGCTTCGTGAGAATGATTCCATGTTTCTCTTCTCCGATCCCTTCTCCTGGGACGCCGCCGTCTCCCCTCCTGAACGCTGGCTGAGCGGAAACGGTAACAAATTGTACAGTCCCCGTGGCATCGATACCATGCGACGATTCTTCGCCGGCGAGTATGGCACCTTTCAACCCCCGTTGACCATCGTTCAACAAGGAAACGTCTCCTGGAGAATTCGAAAAACCGAAAACTTGTGGGAGCATATTACTTCTCAATACCTGGTCGGAAGAAGAGAATAAAATCCGATCCAGAGGGTCCGGCTTTGGCCCCGCCTGGAAGGGGATGCACTGCGATCACGGTAAACACCGCAGGAGTCAGAAGCCAGTATTCAGGAGCCAGAATAAATCTGGTGTCGCTTCGCTCCGTCGGTTAAATCATATTGGATCGAGCCGAAGGCGAATACCTGATTCTGGATTCTGCATGCTGACTCCTGAATTCTTGTAACGAGCATACGGCTGAGTTAGTGAACTCTGATCAGGTCCAGGGGACCAGGGTTTCCACATTTCAATAAAAAGAGGTTCGATTTTGAAGACAAAAAACGGTATCTGCGGTCTTTGCTTTCACAGCCCCGGATGCGGCGCCATCGTTCATTTCGACGAAAACGGCCGCATCGTACGACTGGAACCCGACCCGAAAGCCCCCTTGGGAAAGGTGCTTTGCCCCATCGCCGACCATGTGGAACAGGTCATCTATTCGGAAAAACGGCTCACCCGGCCCCTGAAGCGAAAAGGCCCCAAAGGAACATATGATTTTGAGCCGATCACCTGGGACGAAGCCTACGACACCATCGTCCGGCGACTAACAACGGTAAAACAGGAACACGGCCCCGAGGCCGCGGCCTTTTATGCGGGAACAGGTTCCTATGAACGTGCCTTCAAGGACGCATTCAAACTCAGGGAGGCGGAGATCTATCTGGCCACCACCATCCTCTTTCCCTATGGCTCACCCAACACCTTCGGTGTCGGCGCCCCCTGCTACACCTCCCTGGGGGTGTTGGCACCCAAGCTGACGATGGGGTGCCTGCATATCGACATGTACAGCGATGTGGACAATAGCGACCTGATCCTGGTATGGGGTACCGATCCCTCCACGTCCACCCCGCCCATCATGTTCGAGCAACTCAAGACCGCAGCTGCGGAAGGGGCCGAAATTATCGTGATCGATCCGCGCAGGACACGCTGCGCGGAACTTCCCGGCAGCCAGTGGATTCCCATCCGTCCCGGCTCCGATGGCGCCCTGGCCCTGGGGCTGTGCCACGTCCTGATCCGAGACGGCGAATACGACAAACACTTCGTCGACGAATGGACGGTAGGCTTCGACGAATTTGCCGCCTATGTTCAGAATTTCCCACCGGACCGGGTGTCTACAATCACCGGGATCGATCCGGATACCATCGAAGAGCTGGCCGAACGCATCGTCGATGCCGACGGCGCCAGTTACGTCATGTACACGGGTTTGGAGTACACCAAAAGCGGTGTCCAGAATATCCGGGCCGTCATGGTGCTGTGGGCCCTGGCAGGACAACTGGATGTGGAGGGAGGCCGCAATTTTCTTGGGCAGAAAACCAGTTTACCGCTGCCCACGGACCATCAGCTGACCACGCCGGGGTGGGAAAAATCCATCGGCAGGGACGAGTTTCCCGTCTACGCCCACTACTGCGGTGGCGAACCCCACGCCATGCTGCTCCCACGGGCCATCATGGACGGCGAGCCTTACCCCATACGGGCGCTGCTCATACTGGGGGCATCGCTGCTCACCGCCTGGCCCAACCCGGCACTGTGGCAAAGGGCATTGGAAAAACTCGATTTTCTGGTGACAATGGACCTGCAGCTCACCCGGGATGCGGCCTACGCGGATCTGGTCCTGCCGGCCACCACGGCCTTCGAGCAGGCCTCCTATTGCTACTATGGCAACGCCATCCGCTATCGGGAACAGATGATCCCACCGGTGGGCGAGGCCAAACCCGGATATCAGATTCTTGTGGAACTGGCGGATCGATTGGGGTACGGTCATCATTACCCCAAGGACCCCGATGCCATGCTGGCCCTGACCCTGGCCCGGTGGAACCTTACCGTGGACGACCTGAAAAAGTCACCCCGAATGGTCTACGCCCCGCAGCGCGCCCCCGTGAATCATCGCAAGTGGGAACTGGGGCTGCTGCGAGGCGACGGAAAGCCGGGGTTCGACACGCCTACCGGAAAATTCGAGATCAAATCCACGATCCTGGAAAAGTACGGATACGATGGGTTGCCCGTCTACAAGGAATCCGACGAGACGCCGGTCAGTGATCCGGATCTTTTTCGCCGTTTCCCGCTGATTTTGGGAACCGGCCCCTTCAAGCCGGACATGAAATCCTGCCTTCGCGCAGTTCCCGGATTCATGGAAAAATACCCCCATCCGGCAGTCCAGATGAATCCGGCCGACGCCAAGGCGCGGGGCATCGAAACGGACGACGTGGTGGTGATCAAAACGCCGCGGGGAAAGGTGACCATGCACGCGTTCGTGACCGATACGATCATGGCAGGATTCGTCTATGCCCCGGTGGGCGGCGGCGGCCCCTTGGGGACGAAGGCCTGGCAGGAGGCCAACGTGAACTTTCTCACCGATGACCGTCAGTACGACGAAATTTCCGGTTTTCCCGTCTATAAGACACTTCTGTGCCAGATCAAGAAGAAAAAACGCATTCGCCGGGGTTCGGCTTCGGCGGATCCGACGTTAGGATGCGGGGGATAGCCATTAATAAAAATCCATCAACTTTTTCCGGCAATTGTCGATACCAGAACAAGAGTATTATGATATGGGCAAAGCCCTTTGGACGCCAAGCCGGAACCCCAAATGAACAGAACCACGCCCCAAGATCAGCCCAACCAAGGTAAAACCGCCCTGGAACGTTTGTTGAGCCGCATCAACCTGGACGATGCGTTTCCCTCCATCTCCAAGTATGTCGTCGAACTCAACCAGAAACTGGAGGCGAACCCGGAGACCACCAATGCAACCGAGCTGTCCAACATCATCATCAACGACCATGGCCTGACCAGTAAGCTGCTCAAGATGGTCAACTCCGCCTATTTCGGACTGGCCGGCGGCAAGGTGAGCACGGTCACACGGGCGGTGGTGTTACTCGGTTACGAAAACGTTCGCCTGGCCGTGTTGAGCCTGGTCCTGTTCGAACATTTCAAGGGACGCGCCTACGCCGGGGATCTGCAGGAAACGGTTGTCGGCGCCTTCTGGTCCGGAATGATGGCTCGCCAGCTGGCAGGTATCGTGGACGGGGTAGACCCGGAAGAAACCTTCGTATGCGCCATGATGAGCTACCTGGGAAAGATGGTCATGATCCACTATCTGCCGGGGGACTATCGGAAGATTTCCAACCGGATCATCGATGATGGGATCAGTGAGACCCGGGCGGTCAAGGCGGTTTGCGGTGTCACCTACGAGGAGTTGGGCCTGGCCGTGGCCAGGCAGTGGAACTTCCCGTCACAGATCTGCGAAGCCATGACACCCCTTTCCCGGACGGCGCTGAAAAACAAAAAGAAAGTGCCGGAAAAGCTCAGGGTCGTCACCGATTTCGTGAGGGCCATGCACGGCATCATCGCCAATGACAGTCAGCCGGCCGATTCAGAACAGCTGCAAACCCTTCTGGAAAGCTATGCACCCCACATCCCCCTTTCCAAGAAACGACTGGAAACGCTTGTCCAGGATTCGCTGGAGAACGTTCGGGATCATGCAGAGGCGTTGAGTCTTCACATTTCCAAAAGCAACTTTCTGGAACAGCTGGTGGCCATCTACGACCCGGAAAAACAGGAACGGATCGAGGATGAGGTCGTCCAGGGCAAAGACGAAGATTCGACGCTGGACAGGGTACCGGGCAGCTATCTGTTGACGGACGACAGCCAGCTCAAGACCAGTGCGCGTATTCCCGGCACCCGGAATCCCGGCGATATCCTCATGGAAGGCATCCAGGAGCTGTCACAACTCATGATGACCGATTCCGACGTGGACACCATCGCCGTCATGAGCCTGGAAATCTTCTATCGGGCCCTGGATTTCAACCGGGTATTGATGTTCATCCGGGATCACGGGAAAATGCAGATGCAGGCCCGCTTCGGGTATGGTGAGCAAAGCCAGCGACTGATGAATCACCTCGGTTTTGAGATCAAACCATCAAAGGACCTGTTCAATTTCTCCCTTCAGGTGGGAAAAGACCTGGTCGTCGAAGACTCCCACGACGAAAAGATGGTCCACCTCATTCCCTCCTGGTATCGTGAACAGATCGATGCCCCCTCCTTCGTCTTCTTGCCCGTCTTCTACCAGAATATGAACATCGGCGCCCTGTACGGCGATCGGGAGACGACGGGCCGGCCCATTAGCGAGACCGAGCATCGCTACGTGAGCATGCTGCGAAACCAGCTGGTGCTGTCCATCAAGTATACCCAAAAGACGAAATAACGCCAGCCTGTGTAACCTATCTGCTCGGAATCCTTCCAAAACATTCTGCCGTCGATACGATCGGTATGCTGTTACACGATTCCAGGCATTTTAATGCGTTAGAACGTATTCCAGGTTTTTCAGCCCCACCACCTACCGTCTCAGCGGCAATAACTGCAATGAATAGCTGTCTCAATAGACGAAATCCAAAATTGCACTGACAAAATAGTGCTTACCAACCCACAGGAGGAGATTGCGCTGCCGATAAAAGGAAAAAAACGCAAACTGGATGCCGATATCCTGATCGATTATTTCGGTCGGCACCGCTTGGGGTTATCCAACAAAATTATATCAGCTGCAGTAAATGACGCATTGAAGGCGGTACCTGCCTGGGAAAATCTGGTGGCGGTCAGTTTTTTGTCGGATTCGATGAAAACCAAATACCTGCAATTACTGAATTCACGGAAAGAAAAACTATTCGGATAATTTGCCTGTGATGTATCAATGTATTGAAAGCAGAAGGCCTCTGCAAGGAACAGTAATGAGACACACTGCTTACGGCAGGTAGATTTTTTACGGTTTCTGAAAATCGCCAATGCTCCATCATTTTGATCGGTGGATATCACAACTGAATACGGATTGGTGAATAAGTATTGTTATGTTTACCGGAGTAGGAACTGATGGGGCTTGGGATACTCAACCTAATCCAAACTTTCTATAGAAAAGGCCAGCTACCAGATGTTGTGGTTGGACGTCTTCAAATATAATCAATCATCCAATCTACCTTTTTTCTATATCAATATCTGGATATAATTTTCTGGCACAATCAGGGCATATCCCATGACTAAACTGGGCATCGGAATGAGCGGAAATATATTCTTCGATTTGATTCCAGTACCCTTTATCATCACGAATTTTCTTACATGAAGCACAAATTGGGAGGAAACCTCGCAACGTCTTCACCTCTGACAAAGCACTTTGAAGATCGCGAATCAATTTTTCTCGTTCCGTTTCTATTTTCTTTCGCTCAAATATATCATGAACAATAGAACATAGCAGTGTTTTTCCGCCAAATGTAATGGGCCCACTATATACGTCAACATCGCGAATTGTCTTGTCGGATAGCTGATGACGGAAATTGAAATGGTTTTTCCCTTCGCTTTTAGACCGTTTCATCTCCTTGAATATTTCATCCTCAGACATAACGTTTATATCCGTAATTTTCATGCTGGTTAAAATATTTTTTGGATAACCATAGAATGAGCATGCAGACGGGTTTGCATCGACAATTTCAGCAGTCTCCGGGTCAATAATTAACATAGCGGAAATATTATTGATAAAAAGAGCACGATACTGATTTTCACTGGTCTGTAAAAGCTTCTCAGCACGTCTGCGGTCCTCTATCAAAGCCGACAGAAGCAACATGGGTGTCAATGTCAAGGCGAGATAGATTTGTAAGTTGATTATATCTTGAGCAACGGAGTGCTCGATGAAATGACCGTATCCTTGAGACCGCATCCAAACACAAATAATCGTGTATACAACAGATGAAGAAAAAATGCCGTGAGGACCATAGCGAACAGATATCCATAGAAGAACGGGTAGGGGAATATATATCATTGCAGGATATTTTTGTAGATCCATCAAGAATCCGCTGAGGGTGACGATGCTCAAAATCACCAATATCGTCGTTAGACAAATCAGTTTGAGGAAGTATGGAGGTTGCCGTGAACTGATTTTTGAAAAATCCCATATCCATAATATGATGAAGGGTGTAATCAACAGATGGGTCAATGCGTCGCTGATGAACCATCGAGACCATCTCGTAATGAATGCAGGCCCGGCTTGCCCCATTCCAGTAACTAAAGCACCTGGGAATGCAGCGATAAAAGGAGCGACCAATACACAACAGATAATATAAATCATTGTTATTCTAAGATTGTCAAATTCGGGTGGGGTTTTTGAGAGTTTTCGAAGCAATAGGGCTGCTGTTAGAACCTCTATCCAGTCAGCGCCAACAAATCCCAAGGCCATAGTCAGGGGGATGCCGGAAGGCAGATCGGCGGCGAGCTCAGCAGGGATAACTGCGATTAAGAACCATAGCCAGTCTTTGGGTTTCGCCAAAAGGAGGGCGGCAAGCAAGATCGCGTTGGGAGGCCAGAGCGCAGCGATGTAATCAGGTTTAAAACTTAACCTCAATCCGAATATTGCACATAGATAATATGCAGCGGCAACAATAATGGCTGAAAACGGAAGCCAGTAGGCAGGTGGTAGCCGTTTAAACCAATCCTTGACGTCCATTGCATCACCTCGTATCCGTTCACAGGTTACGCCCAGCTAATAATTATTGAACTTGAGTTTCTCAAACCATAATTTCAATAGATATATCATTGCTGTCCAAAATAATCAGAAACCCGCAACTGCTCTTTGATATTTCAACGTGTTAGGCGAGAAATCCGCCTAACTTCAGAATCAGGTTGCCTCTTTCAGTTGGTGCTGTCCAATTCCCTTAAACGGAAGAGGATATTGGACAGACTGAGTCGTTCCGGGAAGGACATCAAATGGCTTGTCGATCCATTCCCATAAATCCCTGTAAGTAAAAAGATTCCATCTGAGAAAAGCAACCAGATTTGACAACGACCAATTGAATCGGGACTTAAACTTCAGGTACTTGATTAGCAGCATGGCAATTAATGCTGTCCAAATCTGGATATACAGCGCATTCTCGCTGGTTCCAACAAAGGTTTTCACCTTCAGATTCTGTTTGAGTGCCTTGAAGAACAATTCTATTTGCCATCGATCTTTGTAAATGGCGGATATTGTGGTGGCCCCAAATTCCAGATGATTGGTCAGCAATACGATTTCACGATCCTGTTCTTTATCCCAAACGGTTACCTTTCGTAGCGTGTGGGGACAATTCTTACGAGCGTAGTGACCGTTGAACTGGATCAATTCGTCGGACAGGATGTTTCTATTGAAAGGGACCTGTCGTTGTTCAATCACCGTGTAATCGGCATTGTCCTTTAAACGGGTGACAAAATAGATCTGATTTTCCGTCCAGTAAGCAAATAGCCGATAATCATTATACCCCCGATCCATGGCGACGATCGATTGGGGTGACAGAGGAATCTTACGGGCAATGGTGACATCATGCTTTTTGCCGTTGGAGATATAAGCATAGGTCGGCAGATACCCGTCATGATCCAATAGCAAGTGAAGTTTAACGGCCCCCTTGGTCTGGCGGAATTTTGCCCACGGAAAAAGCGACAAACACAGCGAAATGGTTGAACTGTCCAGCGACAGCAACTTATTTTTAAATCGGAACCGATGTTTGCCTGGACCTGTCATCTTGCACACATCAAGTGTCTGGTAAAAAAGGTCGCGATACATTTGCCAGGGCCGATGGGCATTGGCATAGGACAACGTGGATTTGTTCGGCGCCTTTTTCACCCCAAGGTGACGGAGTTTGCCAAGGCAACAGGATAATCCGCCACAAATTTCACGCAGACTCTTGGCTTGAGCCAGTTGACAAAAAAGCATGGCTACAAAATGGTCCCAACTGCTGAAGCCTTTTGCGTAACGTTCAGCTTGATGACGAAAAACCAGATTGAAAAATTGACCTCGATGAAACAAAGCAACCAGTTGACTGAACAAGCTTGCATGGCGTACCATCTGTCTGCCTCCTTTGTTTGGCTAACGGTTTCTTTTGGCGATTAAACCATGCCTTACAAGGAGGCTTTTTTTCAAGTGCTTATCGAATTACTTCTGTTCAAATCGGTTCTTGGACAAGAGTGAAGCTGAACAAAATTTCCGAAGTCGGTTTTAGAAGATAGAGCACAGGTAATTCCAGCGAAATGAAGGTCTTTAAAACCTGTGGTATCTTCATATTTAATCCAGTGTAAATCGTTTCAGTGCAAATAATACAAACGGAACATGGTATGTGAAAACGAGTTTCGTTTTTGTCAAGCCGATGTTCCAAGACAACTTCCAGGAAATTTTCGGGGCCATCCTTTACAATTTTTTACAAACTTTTACGAAAGGGGAAATGGGAAAGTTACAACTTGCCTGTATGCTAATCGTCGTTGGGCAATAAAACGCATCGAACAGGAAGGAGGAAAACAATGGACGAAAAACATATCAAAACGGCGATTGAAGCATTTGACACGATGTGGGAGAATTACCCTTCACCGGTGATGCTCATCACCAAGAAACAGGTGATTGTGGCACTGAACAAAGTGGCGCGGGAATTGGGACTTACACCGGGAATTACTTGCTACTCTTTGTTGGGGCGAGATCGCACATGTGCCGATTGCAAGGCGGCCTTGGCCTTGAAGGAAAAGGCAGGCAAGCGAAATGTCGCCTACAATAAAATAACAGATTCGATCCGGGATACCTATTGGATCCCGGTAAACGGCGATAGTGACCTGTACATCCATTTCGCCAATGACATTACCGCATACGCCAGGGCTGAATTGTTTCCAATGAACAAGTAGCAATATACTGCTTTGAAATCTACCATTTATATCAAACTGCTTCGATCCTTCATCGGATTGATTTTCATCACGTGCCTTTTGTCGGCCCTGCTGTTTTTCTTTACGGTGGGCCGTCCAATGGCCCGTGACATTCACCGGCTTTTACGCGATCACACCCATCTTATCGCCTTGCATATCGAACAGATGATGAACGATGGGCATTCCATGGATCAGGTGAGGTCATTCATTAAAAAGACAGCCAGCAACTATGAAATGGCTGTTGTGCTGTTAGGACCGACCCGCCGCCCCATCATCTCTGTTCCGGAAACTGCGTCACCCAACGCCGTCCTTACCGATGTAATGCTGGAACAGATCCGGCATCGAGAACGGTTCGTGCAGCCCGGACACTTTGGGAAACCCACGATTTATGTGCTCCCCTTTGCTGTCGGGCTATCGCCGCACTACCTGTACATCGCCAGACAAGCATCTATATTCAGGCCCCTACTCATCCTCCTTTTGGGGTTGATTACCATCTGCATCCTGCTGACCATCGCCATTTATCCGCTGGCCCGTAACTTTACGCGACCAATCAGTGAGCTTGCCCGGGCGTTGGATCAAACTGCGATGGGAAACTTTTCGCCGAAATTGAATATGAATCAACGGGAGGACGAACTTGGAGATTTGTTGCAGGTTTTTTACAGGATGAGCCAATCGGTCAAGGAGATGATTGCATCGAAAAAGCAATTGCTGGCCGACATCTCCCACGAGATGCGGTCACCTCTGGCCCGCATGGAGGTTTCGACGGAGTTGCTCAGGGATAAATGCCAAAATGAAAATAGCTTACAACACCTCAACCTCATATCCGAAGAGATTCGATTCATGGACGAGATGATCTGGTCGCTGTCCGTCTATTCAAGAATCAATCTACCCAATTTTTCCTTGCAGCGACAACCGATCGATCCGTCGACGATCATGGAAAAAGCCTATGCGCGATATGTCCACATCGTCGCCGCCAAGGGGTTTTCCTTCCACAAAAAGATCTTGCCATGCCACGGCACGGTCATGGTGGATCGAGAACAGATGGAACGGGTACTGAACAACCTGTTGGACAACGCGTTGCAGTACTGCTCACCGGCTGGCACGATCACACTTACCATGGAAGAAAAAGATACGGTCGTTCAATTTACCGTCGAAGATACCGGCCAAGGTATTGCAGACCACTTGTGCGACAGGATATTCGAACCCCTGTTCCGGGCCGATCCTTCCCGCAGTCGCGGAACCGGAGGCATGGGGCTGGGCCTTGCCATCTGTAAAAGGATCGTGACACTCCACAACGGTACCATCGCGTATCGGCGTGAAACGGGAAAATCGATATTTACCTTTGAACTACCCAAGGGAAAAAACGTCCAAGGAAAGGAATATAGATGAAAAATCCATCGATGCCATTTCAGTTTTGCGTGTTGCTGACCCTCTTTTCCGGTTGCACTTCCCCGGGCGTCGGTTTGGTCGACGGTACTCTTCGGCCGTGTCCCAACAGCCCGAACTGTGTGGTAAGCATGAATGGAGACGGAAAACACGCCATCGATCCGATCGTCTACCAGGGCGATAGAGACGAAGCCATCGCCCGGATCCGGAAAATCGTGTCCGATTGTAAAGGAGCGACCATCGTCCGGGAAGAGGAGGGTTACATCCACGCCGAATTCAAGACCCGGATCATGAAATTCGTGGATGATGTGGAATTTTTGATTCCTCATCATGAGCAGGTGATTCACATGAGATCGGCATCCCGGGTGGGGTACGGGGATCTGGGGGCGAACCGAAAACGCATGGAGAAAATTCGTACTCTGTTTGCCCAATCATCGCTCGGCGAAAAATCCGAGTAATCGATAGATTTTGGTTCAGTCCCCCGGCCACATGTACCCCTTACCCCAAACCGTCTTGATCCGGGCCGGTCTTGCAGGATCATCCTCTATCTTTTTGCGGATACGGCTGATGTGGACATCGATGGAACGGTCAAAGGCTTCGAAGGCGCGTCCCCTGGCCATATCCATGAGACGTTCCCTGGTAACGACGCGTCCCTCGGATTGGATCAGCGCACATAGAATATCGAACTCCACCGTGGACAGGTCGATGATCTCGTTTTTCAAGCGCACCCGCCGTCGGGCCGTGTCGACGACGATCCCCATGCTTTCCAACCGCCGTTGATCCGTAGCCTGGTCCGGATGATGAAGATGCTTGGTTTGTCCGGCCCGACGCAGCACCG
Source organism: uncultured Desulfosarcina sp. (assembly GCA_963674945.2). Classification (GTDB taxonomy): domain Bacteria; phylum Desulfobacterota; class Desulfobacteria; order Desulfobacterales; family Desulfosarcinaceae; genus Desulfosarcina. Next base: position 3,270,990 of record CAXXWQ010000004.1, on the reverse strand, counting down.
CCTTGATTCTTGCCATAAGCTCCCGCGGGTTGATGGGTTTGTGTAGATAGTCGTCTGCACCCATCTCCAAACCGACGATGCGGTCGGTTTCGTCCTCCAGGGCGGTGAGCATGATCACGGGGACGTCGGATATCTGTTTTATGGCCGAAAGGGTCTCGAAACCGTCCATTTCCGGGAGCATGAGGTCCAGGATTACGATGTCGAAAGTCGAACGTTTCAAAAAAGCGAGCCCCTGGCTTCCGGAAATCGCCGTAACCAATTCGAATCCCTTGGCATGAAAATACTCTTTCAGCAACTTTAGAAGTTTCGTGTCATCATCCACGAAGAGAATGGTCGTAGGCATCATGCTGTCCCCTTTTCCGGGGTTAACGGATTGATGAACTCGTAAAAAGGTCCTTTTTAATTGGAATAATAAACGAGTTCCTTGGAAGCTTTTTACGAAACCGTCATGGATTGATTTGCCTGGCAAGATGCGCCTGCACCAATTTGATCTCGCCGTAGGAAACATCGGCGCCGAGAAACGTCTTGATCTCCTTCATGGATCTTCCCGGCAACTGCGAAACCGCCTGTTCGATGAGGCGTCGTTTTTCAGACGAAACCAGACGGTCGACGGCCACATCGCCGCGCTTTACCCAATGGGCCATGTGACCCTCGATGGTGGCAACCATCAATCCCCGCCGCTCGGCGATCTGTGGCAGGGAAAGCCCCTTTTCGAAGAGATCCAGGGTTGCCTGTTTGGTATCGATCTTGGCCGTCTTGGATTTTTCCGGCTTTTGGGAACCGTCGGATTCTTTTCTCTCCGGGGAAGATGGAGGCAGGTGTACAGAATCGATCCGGTACTTTTCCCGATACGCGTTCACCATTTCAACCAGCGCCTGACCATAGCGTTTTGTCAGTTGTTTTCCGATACCGTGGATCTTTTTCAGATCCGAAAGGCTACCGGGCAAATGGATGGCGATCTGAATCAGGGTCTTCTGGTGAAGCACCTGGTAATTGGCGATGCCTTCCGCCTTTGCCTGATCGCTTCTCCACTCCTTCAGGGTCCGGAACAATTCCGGATGGGAAATATCCGTTTCGTCATACAATGGTGGCGGCGCCACGGATTTGCCGTCCCTGGCGTCGGCGACGGCCGCTGCGGAAACGGCCCGAAAGTAATTTGTGGGCGAGAAACCGTCCGCACAGCTCTTCACACCGGCACTTTTTTTTGCCGTCTCTTCCCGAAGAAGTTTGAAAAACCGGTTGGCCTTGGTTTTTAAAGCGGTGTTGTCCGTCTCCCAGCCAATACGCGTAAGTATAGAAACGAGGCACTGATCGATCTTTTCCTGAAAATAGGCCGACGCCTTTGCGATCCGGTCCAGAACCGCGGGATCATCCGCCGGCAGTGTATCGTCGGATATAAGTCCTTGCAGCTGTCGGATGAACTTGTCTCCGATAGTAAAGATCTCTGTTTCACAGGCTGTTTGTGCCTCTCTTAGGTCGTCGACGCCTGTCAGGTGGATACGCTGGGCATTTCCCAGAACCAGACCGACGAAACGCCCCAGGAGTCTTCGAAGTGCGGTAAAGTCGAAGCATTGGACCAGCAGTTGCTCCTGGTATCGCTTCTTTTCCTCCATCAGCAGCGTTTTGCCGGGCGGATTTTGCCGGGCTTGTCGGTCGAAATTCTGGACGATGGGATCGACCATCAACGCCTGCCGACGAATGGGTGTCGACAGGACCATCCCCTCCAGTGTCCGGCATCGGCTCAGGGCCACATATACCTGTCCATGGGCGAAGGCGGCCTGTGCGTCGATAATGGCTTGATCGAAAGTAAGCCCCTGGCTCTTGTGAATGGTGACGGCCCAGGCCAGCCGAAGGGGGTATTGGGTGAATGTGCCGATGGTTGTTTCGCTGATCTCGTTGTTTTCCTGGTTCAGGGAATACTCGATGTTTTCCCAGGTGACGGGCTCGACCCAAATGGCCTCCGCATCGTCTTGGCATTGCACATGAATCGCATCGCCGTCGATGTCAACCACCGTTCCGATCTTCCCGTTGAAATACCTTTTTTCCGGCGAATTGTCATTTCGAACGAACATTACCTGTGCCCCCGGCTTGATCCTGAGAGTGGCCGGTGTGGGGTAGGCCTGCTGGGGAAAGTCCCCTTCGATTTCGGCAGCGAAGGCGTGCGGATTCCCCTTTAGCGCGTCGAGCCGCTGGGAATTGATACCATCGACGCTTCGGTTGTGGGTGGAAAGGGTGATATACCCCTCACCGGCGTTGGCCTGACACGCTGCGCTGCACCGATCATTGAGGGCTGCCAGTGCCCATTGGTCAAGCGTTCCGCTTCGAACACGATTGAGAATGTCGATGAAACGGCTGTCCGTCTGGCGATAGATGTGCGTCAACTCAATGGTCACCATCTTCGCTGCGGACAGGGCGTTACTGCAGAAAAAATAGGGAGAATCGTAAAAAGGACGAAGGATTTGCCAATCCGTTTCCTTCACAACGGGCGGGAGCTGGAAAAGGTCGCCGATCATCAGCAACTGAATCCCGCCGAAGGGTCGATCACTGCGGCGGTAGTGGCGCAGGACCTGGTCCACACCATCCAGCAGATCTGCCCGCACCATGCTGATCTCGTCGATGATCAACAGGTCAAGACTCTTGATGATGTCGATCTTCTGCCGGCTCACGCGATACCGCAACCGGGTCTCTTCACCACCTGGGACAAAGGGGCCGAAGGGCAATTGAAAGAAGGAGTGAAGGGTAACGCCGCCAGCGTTGATGGCCGCCACACCCGTAGGCGCCGTCACCACCAGACGTTTGGGATTTTCTCGCTTCAGCTTGCGCAGAAAGGTTGTCTTGCCGGTTCCCGCCCTGCCCGTTAAAAAAAGATGGCAGCCGGTATCCCGGATGAATTCTTCGGCAAGCCCCAGTTCGCGATTCTCGCTGTTCATTGTTCCATCACCCGATCATGGGGAGGCTACGACCATCCACAGCAATGTGATGACGCCCGACAAAAAAAACAGGCTCTCCACGAAAAACTCCAGGCGCATTCCCGGCTGTATGCGTTCATTCTCATAGGTATCCACGATCAGCAGCATGCCAATGGGAATAAGGGCCAGGATAAACCCCAACGATGATATCAGCCCCAAGGCGGCCAAAAGGGCGGGCTGGACGATACAAAAGGTGAGGATACCCTTTAAGAGGACCACTGTTTTGCGCGTTCCCAACAAGATGGGTATGGTCTCCTTGCCCACGAGTCGATCCCCCTGAATGTCCAGCAAATCAAAAAATGCGGTGCGGGCCAACACCAGGGCCGTGGCCCACAGGAAAACACAGAAGATGGAAAGGGTCAACTTCCCCTTGTCCGCGATACCGGGAAGCAGTGCCACCACCACGCCCCAGGCAACGGCGATGAGAAAGGTCTTGGAGCCGGGAATGTCCTTGATGCGCCGGAACCTGAGCCCCAATCCTTTGGGGATCCAATATAGATTGTAGGAAAGCCCCAGAAAACTCATCACCAACAGGATCACGAAGGAGGCGCTTCCCATGGCCGAAGCGCTCAGAATTCCCAGCCCTCCGGCGACGATGGCCATGATGGCCAGAAAAACCTTGTATTGGCTGTAAAATTGAGCGCGTTCAGGATCATTGTACTGGTCCTCTGCCGTTCCGGTGAGATGGTTCAGCATATGCATGGACAATACGTAGAGCATCGCCATCGCCACCGGGAAAATCGCCGGAGAGACCCCCAAAAGCCGCGTGCAGGAAAAACAGAGGCTTCCTGCGCCCATGGCCACCAGGACATTGGTCAACAATAGGGATCTCATGGTGGCGTACAGGGTTTTGGCCACACGGGACTGGCGTTGCGTCGGCAGTCGCTCCAGTTCCCGATACACCCGCTTGATGAGCCAGTTGGGTGTGGAGGCACCGGCGGTGATGCCGACATGGGCCGCATGCTCCAGATCACACGATGGCAGTTCGGCCTCGGTCTCCACGTGAAAAGACGGTTTCCCCGTTTCCGCGGCGATTTCCGCCAGTCGCTGGGTGTTTCCGCTCTGTTTCCCTCCCACAACGATGACGGCATCCACCCGGCTCGCCAGTCGCTTTGCCTCCGCCTGCCGTTTTTCCGTGGAATCGCAGATGGTATCGAAGGTTTTGTAATGGGGATACGTCGTGGCGGCCCAGGCCTTTACCTGGTCGTACAATCGTGTGTTCTGTGTCGTCTGGGCGACGATGATGGCTTTCTCGAAGGCGGGCAGGGCCGAAAGCTCCACCATGGAACTGACCACATGCCCGAATTCACCGGCATACCCCATGAGCCCCACCACCTCGGGATGGTCCCGGTCGCCGACGATGATGACTGCATATCCCTTTCGGGCGTGGACCCGGATGATGGTCTGTACGCGAATGACCCGGGGACAGGTGGCGTCCACCACGGTGAAACCGGCATCCGCAAGACCCTGTTTCTCTTCGGGCGGCACCCCGTGAGCACGAACCAGGACCGTACCGGTCCCCCTCTCCGGAATCCGTTCCAACACCGATATGCCACGCCGCTCGAACATGGAGAGGACCTGTGGGTTGTGTATCAAGGGACCGTAAGTATAGATGGGCGCCATATGTTTTGCCGGGGCATCCAGGACCATGTCCACGGCCCTTCTCACACCCATGCAAAAACCGGCGGTCTTAGCGATTTCGATCTTCATGGATCACTCTTTGGATCGGTTAGCGTCTCTCCACGGATTTGAGAAACACCTTGTGATCCACAAGAGATAGGGAGTGAATGGCGGCTTTGAGAAATTTTTGTTCACCAAAGATATTCACCAGCTTCAGACCGTCCCCTTCCGGCAGGACGTAATCCACCGACTCCATGACGAGTGTCTCTTCTCCGTCGGAGAGTAGGTATGCATTGGCCTCGCACATCTTAATTCATCCTTTCCTATCGAGGCAATTCCAAAACGCTCCCTCGGGCTCAATATCGGCGTTGGGGCGACCTGTCCAATCCTCGAAATACGAAATGTATGTTTGCGGTTGACCACCTCACCCCGCCTTGATCTTGAACCCGATTGAACATTTTGAAATCGCCTCTACCAATTAACGATTCTCCAGCAATGGTGCAAGGTGGTCGTTCACCATGGCTTCGACCAGGTGGGGCAGCGGATCATCCGAAGCCCCGATCAATTGAACGTTCTCCTGGAAAATGGGCAGAATGAGTTTGACGGCATCACAGCCACTGACCGCCTCGGCCATCTTCGGCGTCACCTCTCCCATCATGGCGTGGGCGAGCATGATACCCAAAGTGCCGACCACCACGTCCACCCCTGCCACCGTTCGCACGATGGCGTTTTCACCCGAGGCCCCGCGGTTTGCCCTTGCCTTTAACATCTGGGCGGTGGCGATGGCGTTGGTCCCCAGGGCAACGATTTCGACGGATTCTCCGAATCTGGCCTTGATGGCCTTGATGACCGTACTGCCGATACCGCCGCCCTGGCCGTCAATCACGCAAATCGTTTTACGCGCATTCGTTCGCGACATCACGACTCCTAAATGACTTTTTTATACCTAAGCGGAGCGATTGTCGAGATTGCCGCATTTACAAGGAAGATGGCTTTCCGCTATGGTCACCTATGCGGGAAGGCATCTGACGCCGCAGATGTGGTGAGATCGGCAATCCCAACGGGTTTCAAATTTTCGATGAAAATATTGAGCCATCGTTCCACAATTTCGGGAGATTTCATTGTTCAAGGAAATTTGAAACGCTCAGTTTAGGTTATAGCTTCTTGGCCCTTGCCAGCGCCCGGCGCTTTCTCTTGGGCAACCGCCGGCTGGGCCCTTTCTTTCGCGTGGTGGGAATCCAGCCCTCGGACTCGGCCGGCGGCTCTCCGCCTTTCACGCTCATATAGTGGGCCATGGCAATCTTGTTTTCAAAGTCCGCCGCGTGCATCGCCGTTGCACCGGCCGCTTCGGCGGCGGCCATCACCGCCCGGTCGCTGCTGACCACCAGGGCTTTTGCCTTCTCCCGCCGCGCCATTCGCCGAATCACGTCGTCTGCACTCTCTCCGCCATGGGAGTAGCGAATGGAAATTCCCTTGACACGATCACGGGGGCCGTAGAGAGAGGGATCGGCGCTTCCGTCGAAAACCACGGTGATGGGATGGGGCTTGACTTTCTTGTAGGCCACCAAAAGCGCCACAAGGGCCTCCCGCCCCAGCTGAAGATCCTGGCGGTCCACTTTCGACAGTGAAGGGGACTGTCGGATCAGGTTGTAACCATCTATGATGATGTGAACACCCATTACATCTTCGTCGGTGTCTGTCCAGAAAAAGGTCATTTCCGGATGGGCACTTATGATCGCAACATTTCCAACAATCGGTTCAAGTCATCGTCGTTGAAAAAATCGATTTCGACCCGGCCCTTTTTTCCCTTTCGATGAATTCGCACACGGGTGCCGTAATGGCGGGACAGATCGTCGGAAATGTCCCTGAAATACCGCTGTTCGGGGGTCAATTCAGACGGTTGGGCCGTTTTTTTTTCGCCATTGATGCGTTTGATCAGTGCCTCGGTTTGGCGCACAGACAATTTTTTGGCCACCACCTCCCGGAAGGCGGCCTGCTGTTTGGCCTGTGTTTCGGCACCCAGCAGGGCCCGTGCATGGCCCATGCGCAAGACCCCCTCCATGATGCTGGATTGGATGGGATCGGGCAGATGCCGGAGACGGAGGAAGTTGGCCACGGCACTTCGGCTCTTTCCCACGCGATCGGCTGCCTGATCCTGGGTCAGCTCAAACTCGGTGATCAGCCGATGGTAGGCGTTCGCCTCTTCCATCGGATTGAGATTCTCCCGCTGGATGTTCTCCACGATGGAAATCTCCAGCATCTCGGCGTCCGACACATCTTTCACGACCACGGGAACGCGATCTAAGCCGGCCATGGCTGCCGCCCGCAGACGCCTTTCTCCTGCCACCAGTTCATACCCGTCAATCTCATCCCTGCGGACCAGCAGCGGTTGAAGGATGCCCTGAACACGTACGGATTCGGCCAGTTCCGCCAACTCTTCATCGGAGAAACGACGACGGGGCTGATACCGGTTCGGCCGTATCATATCCACTTCACACAAAAAGTAGTCACTTTGCGACGAACCTGGCGTGGAATTGAGTTCCGCAACACTCCCCAAATCCGGTATGAGGGCGTCTAATCCGCGGCCCAAGGCTGCTTTGCGTTTTTTCTTTGCACCGGCATCGGCGCTCTTTTCCTTTTGTTTAGCCGACATGAAAATCCTACATTACCGAAGGTCAACGGGTTGAATGCTGCTACGCGGCACGTCCGGCGTGATTGGCGGCCATCACCTCCTTGGCCAGGGAAAAATAGCTAACCGCTCCGGGTGATGTGGCATCGTACAGCAAAATGGGTTGGCCGTAACTGGGTGCCTCGCCAAGGCGGACATTACGGGGAATCATCGTTTTGAATACCAGGTTCTTGAAATGGTGTTCCGCGTCCTGCGCCACCTGATGGCTCAAATTTGTGCGGCGATCGAACATGGTCAGCAAAATACCGGCAACGGTAAGTGCCGGATTTAATCCTTTTTTTATGCGTTTGAATGTCTTGACGAGTTGACTAAGACCTTCCAGTGCATAAAATTCACACTGAAGTGGAATCAAAAGGGCATTGGCGGCCGTCATGGCATTTACCGTTAAAAGGCTCAAGGAGGGAGGACAGTCGATAACGATATAATCGAAGTCGCTTTCCACCTGGGCCAGGAGGCGACGCAAGGAATGTTCCCGATTGGATTCGTCTAACATCTCCACATCGAAACCGATCAACTCCACGCGGGACGGCATCACTTTCAGGGAGTCGATCTGGGTGTCCACGATAATCGCGGCGGCACCGACATCGCCGATGAGGCCATGATAGAGGGTCTTTTCCAGCGTGGCTTTATCCACGCCCACGCCGGTCGTCGCATTGGCCTGGGGATCACAATCCACCAGAAGCGTCCGTTTCTCGGAAACGGCAAGTGCGGCGGAGAGATTGACGGCCGTGGTGGTTTTTCCCACGCCGCCCTTTTGGTTGGCGATGCATATCGTGTGTGCCATGGTGCAAATCTTTAACACAAAACATGAAGTTTGAAAAGTAGATTAGAATATGCCATTGTAGTTTGTAGAAAGGGAGAAATCTGCTTTCAACCGTAGCCGTTAAAATAACTTAAAATGTTGATAAATAAAAAAATTTTTGCATTGTCGGTATTGCTTTTTTTTCTCGCTGCCACCCTGGGCCCCGTTGTGCCGAAAGGGTATTGTATCACCATACAAGAAGAGCGGGAAATGTCCAGGGAGTTCATGGAGGTCGTCCGCGCCCAATTCCCCCTGATCCATGATCCGATCATCGTCGATTACGTCAATCGTGTGGGCAATCGAATTGTTTCTTCCCTGCCACCGCAACCCTTTACCTATCATTTCCATGTGCTCCATGAAGATGTGTACAACGCCTTTGCCACGCCGGCCGGGCACATCTTTTTCAATAGCGGACTGTTTGCCGCCCTGGAATCCGAGGAGGAACTTGCCGGCATCATCGGCCATGAGATCGCCCATGTCACCTGCCGGCACATCTCCCAACGCATCGAAAGCAGCAAGAAGATCAGTATGGCCACCCTGGCGGGCATGGTCGCAGGCGTCCTGTTGGGTGCCGGTGGCGCCGGCGCCGCTGCCGGTGCCGTGACCATGGGGTCCGTTGCCGCCGGCCAGTCGGCGGTTTTGGCCTACAGCCGCCAGGATGAGATGCAGGCCGACCAGATCGGATTGGACTATCTTACGAATGCCGGCTATACCGGAGAGGGACTTTTGACATCGCTGAAAAAAATCCGCAGCAAGCAGTGGTACGGGGCGAATGAAGTCCCCACCTATCTGACGACACACCCCGGATCGGAAGAACGAATCATCTACATCGACAGTTGGCTTCACCAGCACACGCCCATAAAGCAGGTCGACCGTCCCGAAACCGGCGGTTTCGAACTTGCCCATACGCGGCTTGTAGCCCTTTACACCGACGAACGGGAGGCCCTGAACCACTTCAAACGAAAAATCGACAAATCGCCGAAAGACCCCATGGCCAACTACGGGTACGCGCTGGCATTGACACGGGAAGAAAAATGGCACGATGCCGCCGAGCATATGAAGCTGGCCATCGAGGGCAATGCCATGGCCGCCCATATGCTGCAGGATCTGGGAAAAATTTACTTCCATGACGGAGAGTATGAGAAAGCATCGTCGGCCCTGTTGGCCGGTGCGTCCGCAAAATACCCGGAGGGAAGTCTCTACCTGGGACGCGCCCAAATGGAACTGGACCACACGGCCGATGCAAAAGAGACCTTCGAAAACCTCGTACGGGATGATGAAAATTACACCGAGGCCTACTACTATTTGGGAGAGGCCAGCAGCCGACTGGGGGATATGTTCGGCGCCCACTATAACCTCGGTATTTTCTATCGGCAGAAAATGGACCTGAACAATGCCCATTTTCACCTGAAACGGGCGAGAAATATAGCCGTGAACGAAGCCCAGAGAGAGATGGTGGATCGCCAGCTCAAGATGATAGAACCGAAAAACGGGAAAAAACCGCCCATGGGGTAAATCGGACTTTTTACGGAGCCGTCAATTTTTATCGAACCGGGAGAACTGCATGGTAAACGTCCCCCGCCCCTGGGTGGCGGATCGCAGACCGGTGGAATAGCCGAACATCTTGGCAAGGGGAACGGTGGCCTTGATCATCTGAACGCCCATTCTCGGGACGATGGCTTCGATCTTTCCTCCACGCGCGTTGAGATCCCCGATCACGTCTCCCATGAAATCCTCGGGAACGATCACCTCCACGGCCATGATTGGATCCAGGAGAAAGGAGCTTCCTGCGGTCAAAGCCTCCCGAACAGCCATGGAAGCAGCGACGGTAAAGGCCAGTTCCGTCCCATTGGACTCTTTCGTGGTCGCGTTCGTCAAGAAGGCCCCCACGTCCACCACCGGATATCCCATGAGAATACCACTCTCCAGGGACTCCATCACCCCTTTTTCCACGGCTTTGACCAATTCCGGGGCGATGACCGTCTCGTTCAGTTGTGAATCAAATCGGTTTCCTTCCCCACGGGAAAGGGGAACGAGCTTGATTTTTACTTCGGCAAAGTGACGGTTACCGGCCACCTCCTTGTCGAAAACGGCATGACCCGACGCTTCGCTTTCGATGGTCTCCCGATAGACGACCTGGGGTTTTCCCACATTGACCTGGGTGTTGAATTCCCGCTGCATGCGACTGGTGATGATTTCGAGATGCAATTCACCCATCCCGGAAAGAATCATCTGGCCGGTATCCTCATCCTCCCGAACCCGCAGCGTGGGATCTTCCGCCATGAATTTATCCAGCACCTGCATCAGTTTTTCCTGATCGCTATGGGTCCTGGGCTCCACGGCCACGGAGATGACGGGTTCATAAAAATCCATCTTTTCCAGCACCACCGGATGGTCCTGATGGCAAAGTGTCTCCCCCGTCGAGGATTCTTTCAATCCCACCACCCCGACGATGGAGCCCGGCCCCACCGCATCCACCCGTTCCCGTTTGTTGGCGTGCATCATGAGGATCCGGGACAGCTTCTCCTTTTTCTTTCGGCTGGGATTGAACACGTCACTGCCGGCCTGAAGCGTTCCACTGTACACCCGGACAAAGGAGAGCTTGCGACCTTCCATCATGGAAACCTTGAAAATCAGGGCCGCCAGCGGTGCCTTCTCCTCCGGCTGGCACAAGATCTGTTCACCGGTTTCGGGATTTTCCCCCCGGATGGCCGGAACCTCGGCGGGACTTGGCAGATATTGCACAATCGCATCCAGAAGGGGCTGGATTCCTTTATTTTTCAATGCGGTGCCGCACAACACCGGAACCAGCTTCAAATCGATAACGGCCTTTCGGATGGCGGCACGAATCATATCCTCATCCATGGGCGTTTCCGAAAGGTAGGCCTCCATGATCTCATCGTCCACTTCGGCAAGTGTCTCGAGCAGTTGCTCCCTGTGGGTCCTGGCATCCTCGAAAATGTTTTCATCGATATCCAGTTCGGCAAAGCTGGCCCCCAGGGTATCGTCATCCCATCGGATCTGCTTCATGGCGATGAGATCCACCACCCCGGTGAAGCCGTCTTCCGCACCCACGGGAATCTGAATGATCAATGGTTTGGCGGCCAGACGATCTTTCATCATCTGGACGGTACCGAAAAAATCGGCGCCGATACGATCCATTTTGTTGACGAAGGCAATTTTCGGAACCTTGTATCGGTCGGCCTGGCGCCAAACCGTCTCGGACTGGGGTTCCACGCCGCCGACGGCGCAAAACACGCCGACGGCCCCGTCCAGCACCCGTAAGGATCGTTCCACCTCGATAGTGAAATCGACGTGTCCCGGTGTATCGATGACCTGGATGTCCCGGTCCTTCCACTTGCAGGTAGTGACCGCAGAAGTGATCGTAATTCCCCGTTCCTGTTCGTCCACCATCCAGTCCATCACCGCTTCGCCATCGTGCACCTCTCCGATTTTATGGGATTTCCCCGTGTAGTAGAGAACGCGTTCGGTGACCGTCGTCTTGCCCGCGTCGATGTGCGCAATGATACCGATATTTCTAATATTATTGATTTTTTCCGATTTCTTTTTCATCTTGTCAGCAGCATGTCCGCGGTTAAGGGAAATTCCAGAGCCACATGACCGGCGAGGGTCTGCACTGGTTCACCATCAATGAGAAACTGCACCCGATCAATCTGGGGACAATTGAGCACCAGGGAATTGACGATAGAAAATAGTATCAACTGCTCCTTTCTGCAACTCCCCTCGTGATAATTTCTCAAATGATCCGAAAAATCTGCCACGGCCGTTTTGTCATTCAGGATAAAAAAGGAACGGATCGCCGTACCATCCGGTATCGTGGCGAGGTTTCCATGGGTAGATCCCGCCATCAGTTCCGTGAGGATCTGTCTTCCCAAGGCCAAGGCATCACCGGCATGGGGCAATACCCGCTGTTCTCCCACGAGAAATGGGCGATTCGGTTGGGCAAAATACAAGTGAACCACCTGTTTTCCCCCGTTTCCGGCAAGAGCCGGTAGCAAAGGGCCATTAACCGATAGTCCAACGGCGACGACCAGAATGAAAAGGGCACATCGCAAATGAATTTTCCATCTCTCATTCATGGAATCACCAGACTGTATCTATTTTGGCGAACCGGTGCTGTGAATCCTACAAACAAATAGATCTATGTCAAGGCCGACTACTTGTCAAGATCGGCAACCACATGGACCAGGATAACCGTATTTGGACCGATTTCATTTCTTCGCGGGCATGGCCCGCTCGTACACCTTCAAAAGATAGGCGATTCGCGGCTTTTTGTAGGAGCTGGCCATGCCTGCGACAACGAATTACCGCAATGGACACCAAATACGGTTACCCTGTCCCAGAGTTACCAAAGAACGTCGGGATCCTAAGATAAAAAACCGGCGAATCGTTCGTTCGATTACAAAACGATCCGCCGGATGAATAGAAATGAAAAGAAGCTTTCTATAAAAAGCTTTTCCCATTTTACGCCAACGGTAAAATAATGGGAAAATGCGTTTCTTTCGTAATACGGTTCGGTTACCTTTGGTCTGGAAAAGCTTTTTACAGCTCTTCGATGGCCTCGGTCAGCTCGGGCAGGAAGTCGAGGATGTCGGCTTCGATGCCCACGTCGGCCACCTGGAAAATGGGTGCCTTGACGTTCTTGTTGATGGCCACGATAAAGGGCGCTCCCTTGATGCCCCCCATGTGCTGAAAACTGCCCGAGATGCCGCAGGCAAGGTACACCTTGGGCTTGACCGTCTGGCCCGATGTTCCCACCTGGCGGGATTTCTCCAGCCACTTGGCATCCACGATGGGGCGGGAGCAGGAGACCACGGCCCCCATGGCGTCGGCCAGTTCCTGGGCGATCTCGATGTTCTCCTCGTCTTCGATACCCCGGCCGATGGAGACCAGGACGTCCGATTTGGTGATGTCCACGTCGCCCACCTCGGCTTCCACGATCTCAAGGAAGGTGCGGTTTACGGTAAGATCGCCGGCATCGCCGCTTTTGTCCTCCACCGTGCCTCCGGCAGCCTTGCTTTCATCCGCGGCAAAGGCGCCGGGGCGGATGTTCACCACCACACCCTTGGCCATATTCACGTTCACGTGGGTGCTCACCATGCCCGAATACTCCTGGCGGATCACCTTCAGGTTGTCGCCGTCCGTCCCCTCGATGTCCACGACGTCGGACACGAAGGCCGAATCCAGCTTGATGGAAAGGCCGGGGCCAAGGTCCATGCCGAAGGTGTCGTGGGGAATCAGCACGATGGCACCTTTCGGCAATCCGTTTACCAGCAGTTTTCGGACCACCTCGGCGTTGGGATAGGCCAGGAGGTCATTGTCGAATTTGAAGACCTTGGGATAGGTTGCGGCGACCGCATCGGCCACCTTGTCCAGGTCCGCGCCCGCACCGGTCACGATGGCGGTGACGGATGCATCGGCATCGATCTTCCCGGCAGCGGTGATCAGTTCCAGGGCCGCGTCGTCGGCCACACCATTTTTGTGGGGGATGTATGCAAAAATATCAGCCATTATTTCAGCCCTCCTTTGGCCTTGAGCAGTTCAATGAGCTTGGCGATGATCTCTTCGGTGCTGCCCTCGAGCATCTCGGCACCATCGCCCAGTTCCGGAACGAAGTAGTCGGCGCGCTTCACATTGGCCTCGCCCAGGTCAACGCCGAGATCCGATGCGCCCAACTGGGGAATCTCCACCGAGGCCACCTTGCGGATGCCCCGGATGCCCACGTAGCGCGGCTCGTTGATGCCCGTCTGAATGGAAAGCACGCAGGGTAAAGAAATCTCGTTCATCTCCTGGTTGCCCCCCTCGATCTCGCGGCCTACCTTGAGCTTGTCGCCGGCCACCTCGATCTTGTTCACCAAAGAGGCGTAAGGGTAATCCAGCATGGCGGCCACCATGCCCCCCACCTGGCCCGCGCCGCCGTCGGCCTGGGCACCGGTGAGGATCAAATCGTAGTTGCCCTTTTGTACCGCCGCCGCGAGGAGCGCCGCCGTCTGCCGGCCGTCGATGCCGTCAAAGGCGTCGTCGCAGAGCAAAATACCGTTGTCCGCGCCCATGGCCATCTCCCGGCGAAGTACCTCTTCGGACTCGTCGTCGCCAACGGTTACCACCGTCACCGATCCGCCGTGCGCGTCGCGCAGTTGAATCGCCTCTTCCACGGCGTAGTTGTCCCACTCGTTGACCGAATAGACCAGGTCGTCCCGTTCGATATCACTACCGTCGCCGGACACCTCGATCTCGTTCTCCGCGGTGTCGGGAACCCGTTTCACACAGACGAGTATTTCCATTTGGTACCTCCTAGTTGATGTTCACATGGTCAATCTTTTTATCTTTTCATACCTAAAGAATTCAGGAGTCAGAAGTCAGTATTCAGAATCGATCGGAAGTCGCTTTGCTCCAGCCATTTCAATAGGTTGAGCCGCAGGCGAATCCTTCTTCTGGATTCTGACTTCTGTCTCCTGGATTCTATTACTTGAATCATCATTTACAAAAACTGGCCTACTCCATATGACTCGCAATCAACTCCGACAGGTCAATCGCCTCCATCTCTCCTTCCATGCCGGCCACCTTGATGGCGTCCTCCATGTTCACCAGGCAGAATGGGCAGGCCGTGACGATCACATTGGCACCGGCCTCGGCTGCCATCTGCACCCGAACAACGCCCATGCGCTGTTCTTCTTCCGGCTCGTAGAAGAGCATCAGGCCGCCGCCGCCACAGCAAAAGGAGCGGTCACGGCTACGGGTCATCTCCACGCGCGTGAGCCCCTCGATGGCATCCAGCACCGCCCGGGGATCGTCGTACACCTCGTTGTGACGGCCCAGGTAGCACGGGTCGTGATAAGTGTATACCTTGCCGTCGCCGTTGGCCCCGGTCAGACGGATGGCACCGGATCGAACCTTTCGCGCGATGAACTGGCTGATGTGCTCCACCGGCGGCATCCCCTTGTAATCGTTCTTCAAGACGTTGTAGGCATGGGGATCGGCCGTCACGATCTTCGTCACACCGCTCTTTTCGATGGCGTCGGTGTTCATCTCTTTCAGGGTCTGAAAGAGCATCTCCTCGCCGAACCGCCGCACTTCGTTGCCGCTGTCCTTCTCATTCTTGCCCAGGATACCGAAATCGGCACCGGCCTTTGACAGAATCGTCGCCGTGGCCCGGCCGATATCCTGCATCCGGTCGTCGAAGGAGGTAATGCTGTCCACGAAATAGAGCATCTGCGCCGTCTCCTTGCCCTTGGAAAGATCCTTTACGACCACCTCTTCGGGCAGGTCCTTGGTCCAGTCGGACCGCTTTTTCTCCATCTTTCCCCAGGGGTTACCCCGTTTCTCCAAAGCACTCAAGGGCTTTTGCAGGCTCTGGGGAACCATCCCCTCGTCCACCATGCCCCGGCGAAGATCCACGATCTTGTCGATGTACTCGATGCCCACCGGGCACTCCTGTTCACAGGCGCCACAGGTGGTGCACGACCAGATCTCATCCTCCTCGTAGGTTGTGCCCATGAGATTCTCGCTTTTCTTGAAAGGGGCGCCGTAAGGGTAGATCGGATAGTTCTTGAACGTCAGATCCCGCCCCTTGATGGAGATGAACCGCGGCGAGAGCGGTCGGCCCACGGCGTTGGCCGGGCAGTTGTCCGAGCAGCGTCCGCAGTCGGCGCATGAGTAAAAGTCCAGGATGTGCTTCCAGGTAAAGTCTTCCAGTTTCTTGACGCCGAAGGACTCCAGGTCGTCCAGCTGTTCGTCCTCGACGCCATGCACCACCGGCTTGATATTCCCCTTGTCGATACGCATGAAAAAGACATTGAATATGCTGGTGATCACATGGAAGTGCTTTCCCAGAGGCAAGAAACACAAAAAGAAGAAGAAGGTGAGATCATGAACATAGTAGGCGATGATGTGAATGGCCTGCAAGGTCTCTTTGGATGCCACCATGAGAAAATTCTTGAAGAGCCACGCCAGGCTCAAGGGCGCCAGGAACTCGACGTGAAGCCCCGCCTTCGCGTTGGCGGAAGCAAAGCTGGCCTCGAACAGGCTTTCGGAAATCATCAGGGTGGAGATCAGCCCCAGGACGAAAAGCGCCTCGCCCGTATGGTCCTTGCCGTACTTGGCCGGCACGGCATACCGCGCCGGTTTGACCACAACGCGCCGGTATGCGGCGAAACAACAGGCCACCAGCACCGCCGTGGCCGCATAATCCTTCAAAAAGTTGTAAATGTGGCCCACCACCCCGTCGAACCCGGGCATGACGAAGCTTTCGGAAATGCCCATGATAACCAACGAGCAACTGCGGATGCTCAGGATCAAAAAGCCGGCGAAAATCACGATGTGGATGACCCCGGCCTGCAGGTAGCGGGGATGGCGGTACTGGGCCAGCCAGATCTTGAACACGTGAAAAATACGCGCCGGGATTCTGTCGAAGCGCTTGTCCGGCGCCGACCGCACCAATGGAGCCACCCTGAGCGCCATGATGTAGGTGAAGATCGCCACCCCGACGATCGGGATCAGCAGTGAAAAAATGACCGTGGGAATCGAAAACATGAAATACTTGGCCGGTGCGATTAATGCGCTTTCCATATTATCCCTTTGGCATTGCTATGTTAATACACGAATCTTGAATGAATATTCACTCATGATCAAACGAAGGCCCTACCGGAGCTGTCAGGAATCGGGTCTTGCAGTTTGGCGATGGAACTTTCGATTTCATCCCTGTTTCGCCAATTCACTGTCTCGAAGATTTCTTTTCAACACTTTGCCCACAGTGGTTTTGGGCAACTCGTCGCAAAATTGGATTTGTGTCGGCCACTTGTACTTGGCCAACTTGTCCTTGCAGTATTCGAGCATTTCTTCGGTTGTCGCGCTTTCTCCCTCTTTCAGGACGACGAAGACCTTTACCGCCTCACCCCGCTTGGGGTGGGGAATGCCGATGACCGTCGCCTCCATTACTTTGGGATGTTCGAAAAATACCTCTTCGATGTCCCTGGGGTAGACATTGTACCCCCCGGAGATGATAATGTCTTTTTTCCGATCGACGATAAAGAAGTACCCCTCTTCATCCATCTTTGCAATATCACCGGTGTGGAGCCATCCGTCGGAAATGGCTTGGGCCGTTTCCTCGGGAAGGTTACGATAGCCTGACATCACCTGGGGTCCCCGAATCATCAGTTCACCCGCCTCCCCCACGGGAAGAATCTTCTCGCTGTCGGCAAGGTCCACGATACGGCATTCGGTATCCGAAATGGGCACGCCGATGCTGCCCACCTTGCGTTGGCCCCGGAAAGGATTGACGTGGGTCACGGGGCTGGTTTCGGTAAGGCCGTATCCCTCTACGATGATGGCGCCGGTTTTTTCCTCGAATGCACGGATGACCTCGACGGGAAGAGGGGCGCTGCCGGAAAAACATCCTTTGATGGACGAGAGGTCGACGCGTTGGATGTCGGGGTGCTCCAGCATCCCGATGTACATGGTGGGGACCAGTGGTGCGAAGGTGGGCTTGTATTTACTGATGGCCTCCAACAGCTGGGAAGGCTGGGGTTTGGGCACCAGGATGTCTCCCCATCCCAGGTAGATGGCCAGGTTCATGGCCGTAGACAGGCCGAAAACATGAAAAAAAGGCAATGCGCCGAGCATCACCTCGTCACTCTGAAATGAGGGGAACCAGGAAGATATGTGTTGGACCTGCTTGCTCAGGTTGCCATGGGTGAGCATGGCACCCTTGGAGCGGCCTGTCGTTCCTCCGGTATACTGGTACATGGCCACATCGTCGAAGGAAAGGTCGACGGCGGGCGGGTTCGCATCGTTGGAGTTGAGGACCGCCTTCCATCTATGCAGATTTTCCGCGTCTTTTACTTTCGCCGCCAGTCCTTTCTTCTTTCCCACCAGCGGGAAGAGAATGTTTTTGGGAAAGGGAAGGTAATCGCCGATGCTGGTATAAACGATATGCTTGATCCGGGTCGACGGACGAAGATCGATCATCCGATTTCCGAGAAGATCCAGGGTGATCATCGCTTTCGCTTCGGAATCGGTGAACTGGTGGGCCAGTTCCCGGTCGGTGTAAAGAGGATTGTTCATGACCGCGATGGCGCCGATCCGCAAGATGGCATAATACGCCGCGACACAGGGAATCAGGTTGGGCAGCACGATGGCCACGCTGTCTCCCTTTCCGATACCGATACCGGCAAGGAATGTGGCAAATCGGTCCACCATCTCATCCAACTCGGCGAAGCTGACATCGTATCCTTGAAAGGAAAGTGCCATCTTCCGGGGAAATTTGCCGGCGGAATGCCTTAGAAAATCGGGCAGACAGACGTTTTCATAATCGACATGTTCGGGAACACCGGCCTCGTATTGTTTGAGCCACGGCTTTTCTGAATAGGGATTGTCTGTGGTCACAGATAACTCCTTTTTGTTTTACATTGTTAATCTTGGAAGTAACAATGAAACACAAAGACCTACTTAATTTTACCTAGGTACTGCGAAAAAGCAAGCACACAACGTATTCCTGCCAGGGGAATCGCAAGTAGCGATGATATCATGAGCCAAAGTGCCTAAAGTTCATGAGTCGTTTTGTAGAAAAAGGCAAAATACATTAACTTCAGGCACGATAGGCACGTCAACCCGCCTTCCCCGTGTTCAGCAGGGCAAGCCCATGCCCTGTATCAAATCTACATGGGACCACCCTGGTATCCCTGCCGCTATTTTCCCCCGAAAGCATCCTCACTGATTTCCACCGCTGCGTCGCTGGTCGCCATGATGGCATCCATCTTCCCCATTGTCACGGGCAACACCACCTGGGAAAAGTACTGCAGGCTCTTGATCACGCCTTCGTAAAAGGCCTGTTCTTTCTTCTTTATCCCCTTTTCCATCTTCTCGGCGGCGATGACCCCACGCCACAACAGCATCCAGGCCGTGGCCACGTCACCAAAGGCCTCCAAAAACGGATGTGCGAAGGCAAAGGCATTCATCACCTTGGGCGACATGGCGGTTGCGCCCATGTGCATGGCGACCTCCCCCAGCCGGTTGAGGGCCTTTTTCAGACCGGCGGCATATTCAGAGACGGCATCAAAGGCCTTGGCGTTGTCGATGGTCATTTGGACCTCCGCCAGAAAATCCATAATGGGTTTCCCCTTGTTCATACCCAGTTTTCTGCCCAACAGGTCCATGGCCTGTATGCCGTTGGTACCTTCGTAGATCAATGTAATGCGGCAATCCCGTAAAAGTTGTTCCTGGGGATATTCTTTGATGTACCCGTAACCGCCGAAGACCTGAACGCCGGTGCTGCAGACCTCGAAGGCCCGGTCGGTGACGTACCCCTTGCAGATGGGAATGAGCAGGTCTAACAATCCTTGGAGGCGCTCTTTTTCCTCGGCATCATCGATGACGGCCATCTGATCGGTGAGGTATCCGGCGTAGTAGAGCAGGCTGCGCATGCCTTCTACGTAGGATTTCATCGAAATCAGCATTCGCCGGACATCCGGATGCTGAATGATGGGCACCGCCGGTGAATCGGGTTCCATCATCTTCATCAGGTTCTTGCCCTGAATCCGCTCCCGGGCGTAGTTCACGGCATTCATGTACGATGCACTGGCGCAGGCCAACCCCTGCATGCCGACGAGCAGACGCGCCTCGTTCATCATCAGGAACATGGCCCGCATGCCTTTGTTTTCCTGCCCTAACAGTTCTCCCACGCACGCCCCCTTGCCGCCCAGGGTCATGGAGCAGGTGGCGTTTCCGTTGATGCCCATCTTGTGCTCGATGCCCGTGCAGACGATATCGTTACGCTCGCCCAGGGTGCCGTCCGCATTCACCTTGTATTTGGGAACCAGGAAGAGGGAGATCCCCTTGGTACCCTCCGGTGCTCCCTCGATGCGGGCCAGGACCGGGTGTACGATATTTTCCGCCAGGTCATGCTCCCCGGAGGAGATGAAGATCTTGCTTCCCGTGATACTGTAAGTGCCGTCCGGGTTCTTCACCGCGGTGGTCGAAAGTCTTCCCACGTCACTTCCCGCCTCGGGTTCGGTGAGCAACATGGTGCCGGTCCATTTGCCCGTGAACATATTTTTCAAGTAGCATTTCTTCTGTTCGTCGGTACCAAACGCCTCCACCAGCAACGCCGCTCCGTGGGTCAGGCCGGCGTACATCATGAAAGCATAGTTGGCGCCGTTGAAATAGTCGCCTGCGGCCAGCGCAACGGTCCGGGGCATTCCCTGACCGCCGTATTCCGGGTCTTCGGGCAAGGCCAGCCATTCACCTTCGAGAAACAGCTCCCAGGCACGATGGAAGCTTTCCGGTACGAATACCTCGCCATTTTCCAGGCGGCATTGTTCCTCGTCTCCGGGCTTGAAGGTAGGCAGGATCTCCTTGATGGCCAGATTTCGTGCCTCTTTGATGACCAGATCGACCGTCTTTTTGTCAAACGCCGAAAATTTTGGATGATTGCTCAATTCCCCCACATTGAATTGTTCGTGAAGGACGAAATCGATATCCCTTCGATCCGCAATGACTTGTGCCATGTTTTCCCCCTAAAATATGGTGTTTTGCTTCGTTCTTTTTGTCAAACAGCCATTTGTTCAAAGCCGTGGTTTCCGATACCCTTTAAGAAAAGATCCACAAGCGGGTCGGCCATGGAGACGAGGTCGTACTGACCACCGGAATGGATCCACGAGTTGATCACCTCATCAACGGCGCCATTTATGAATCGTTTGACGAGACCAAGGTATAGATCCTTTCGAATGGCCCCCTCTTCCTGCCCCAGTTCCACCACGTCGGTAATGATATCCCGGTACATCTTGGACATCTCCTTGATGTGCTCTTTCCCGATGGGCCGGTTCTGGTGGGTTTCGGCCTGATAGACGATGGCCATGTTCCGGTCTTTCTGAAACTCCTGAAGATGGATGCGGATGAGGCACCGCAATTTCTCTTCCGCGGTCTTGGCCTGCCCCACCGAGGCCCGAAACTGCTCGAAAATCTGCCGTGTCTTGTAATGGTAGAACTGAATCAGAATATCGTCCTTGTTCTTGAAGTAGAGATAGATCGTTCCGTCGGCCACGCCGGCTTCCCTGGCGATTTGGGAGATCGTCGACTGAAAAAAGCCCTTATTCGCAAAAACGGCAATCGCGGCATCCAGAATCTGATGGTATCGGTCGATTTTTTTCTTTGGCGTACGAATGGCAGCCTCCTCACAAAAGCGCATCATGAATGAATGTTCATTCATTATCAGAAACGCGCATCGCATGTCAAGCATTACCTATAAATTTTGTCTTAGTTGGCCATGATCTTCCCAAAACACGAAATCATGAAAATGAATGACTATTCATTTTTCTAACCATTTGGGGGCCTTCGCACCTTCAGCCGGATGGTTGCTCCCATGTAAAATAAATGGCTTTTAATTTGTAAATGTGGTTCATGCCGGGAAACCATCTATTATATGTTGACATATTTTATTTTCTCAGGGTAGGGTCGCCTCTTGGCGTAAATATACAGCTTGCGCACACCCCTTTTACAGGTGCAGGCTGTATCCCATCACATGGCACTGACCCCATGCCGTGCCAAATAGGAGGAATGTAAAATGATTGTTGCGGAACGAAAGCCTTTTGACGAGGTCAAGGCCATGGTCGCAGACTTTGAAAAGGTCCTGACCGTGGGATGTGGCACCTGCGTGGCGGTATGCCTGGCAGGCGGCGAAAAGGAGGTCGGGGTACTCAACTCCGAACTGAAAATCGCCCGCCGCATGGACGGCAAACCCATCGAAACCGGTGGCGTTACGGTGGAACGGCAATGCGACATGGAGTTTTTGGAGGAACTGGACGGTATCGTGGATGAGTACGACGCCATCATCTCCAT
This sequence comes from uncultured Desulfosarcina sp., assembly GCA_963674945.2. Classification (GTDB taxonomy): domain Bacteria; phylum Desulfobacterota; class Desulfobacteria; order Desulfobacterales; family Desulfosarcinaceae; genus Desulfosarcina. The sequence goes on along the minus strand of CAXXWQ010000004.1, from coordinate 3,249,056 downwards.
GGCCTGCGGCGCCGGCATCCAATTCATCGCCGAACGATTCCCTCAAATTCCCGTTTTTCCCGGTGTCAACACCAGTTTCATCGGTGTCAACCGCGAGGTGGGGTGGTACGAAGAAAAATGTCGCGCCTGCGGTACCTGTGTTCTGGGTACGACGGCCGGTATCTGCCCGGTCACCATGTGTGCCAAGGGCCTGTTCAACGGTCCCTGCGGTGGAACCAACAATGGCAGCTGTGAAATCAACAGCGACCAGCCCTGTGCCTGGCATCGCATCCATGAGAGACTGGCCCAGCAAGGCCGGCTGAACAACATCCACGAAATCTGCCCGCCCAACGACTGGCGCAACCAGACACCGCGGACCATCGTTCAACCCGGCTACAAGGAACGACTTGCCGCGCTCGGTATTAAGTAACCAAACGTTCCGGAGATGCGGATCACGAAAACGGAAAACAAGCAAATAGAGGGATTTGTATATGAAATCAGGAAGCAATCTTGAAAAAATACTGCGCGCCGGTCATTTTGCCTTCACCGGAGAGTTGGGACCGCCCCGCGGTTCCAACGTGGAGGCGGTGCGGGAAAAGGCGAAACCATTGGTCGGCAATGTGGACGCCGTCAACATCACCGACAACCAGACCGCCATGGTCCGAATGTCCAGTTGGGCCGCCTCGCTCATTGCCATGCAAGAGGGTCTCGAGCCCAACTATCAGATGGTGTGCCGGGACAGAAACCGCCTGGCCATGCAGTCCGACATCCTCGGTGCATCGGCCCTGGGCATCCGTAACATGCTCTGCCTGTCCGGCGACCATCAGCAGTTCGGCGACCATCCCCAGTCCAAGGGGGTGTTCGACATCGATTCCACCCAGTTGATCGGCACCGTGAAGAAGATGCGCGACGAAGGAAAATTCCTCGGCGGCGCGGAGATCGACGAGCCTCCCAAGATCTTCATCGGCGGTGCTGCCAACCCCTTTGCCACGCCCCATGAATGGCGGGTTCACCGTCTGGCCAAGAAAGTGGCCGCCGGCGTGGACTTCATTCAGACCCAGTGTATCTTCAACATGGAACGGATGCGCACCTGGGTGAAAGAGGCCGTGGACATGGGACTCACCGAGAAGGTGTACATCCTGGCCGGCATCACTCCCATGAAGAGCGTCGGTATGGCCCGCTACATGAAGCTCAAGGTGCCGGGAATGGACGTTCCCGATGAAATCATCAAACGACTCCAGGGTGTGGATAAGAAGAAGGTGGCCGACGAGGGGATTAAAATCGCCTGCGAACAGATCGAAGAGTTCAAGGAGATGAAAGGCGTCGCCGGCGTCCACCTCATGGCCATCGAATGGGAACACAAGGTGCCGGAAATTGCAGAACGGGCAAACGTCCTGCCCAGGCCCAAGGTCTGATCATCGACGACCATCCATTGTCAACCAACGATCACCAAAGGAGTTTTCACGTGAGTACTAAATCGAAAAAAGTCATGGTCATTGGGGGCGGGATCGCCGGTCTGACGGCAGCCTGGGAGCTTGCCGGCCTCGGTGCACAGGTAGAACTGGTGGAAAAGGCCGACTACTTGGGCGGACACGCCATCCAATACGCCTGCAAAGCAACGGACGAGTGCCGCCAATGCGGTGCCTGTGCCGTCGAAAGCATGTTGAAAAACGTGGTCAACGAGCCGGCCATCACGGTTCATCTGGCCACCGAAGTGGACAAGATCAGCAAGAATGGAAAATTCGCGGTCGGCCTGAAAAAAGCCGCCACCGACACCTCCCGCAAGACATGCGAAGGCGGATATACCACCGACCCCAAGGGCTGCTCGGTTGTCAAGGGATTTTCCGTCAACAACGCCAAATACTACCAGCCCGACGGGAGCCTCAACCCGGAAACCGCCGGCAGCGCAAAATCTATCGAAGTGGATGCCGTCGTCGTTGCCACCGGTTTCACCCCTTTCGATCCAAATATCAAATCCACCTACCGCTACAACGAGTTGGCAAATGTGGTCAGCGGCCTGGACCTGGAATCGGGCAAGCGGTCCAACGGCGCGGTGCTTCGCCCCTCCGACGGTAAGCCTCCCAAAAAAGTCGCTTTCATTCAATGTGTGGGCAGCCGGGACGAGCGGCTGGGAAACCTGTGGTGCAGCCAGGTTTGCTGCCCATATGCCCTGAGAACGGCCCAGGCCATGAAGCATCAGGACCCTGAACTGGACATCACCATCTTCTACATGGATATCCAGAACACGGGAAATGACTTCCCCGTGTTTTACCAGCAGTGCAAAGACGAGATGAAATTCGTCCGCAACATCCCCGTAGACATGTATCTGGTGGAAAATGACTGCGTCCGGACCCGTTTCATGGCAGCCGAAGGCAACAGCGAAGCGGTGGAAGAGGATTTCGACCTGGTGGTGCTCTCCGTGGGCATCATGCCCGGCGCAGACAATGAGACGCTCGCCGAACAGATTGGCATCGGGCTAAGCAGCGACGGTTTCTTTGCCTGTGCCGACAACCTCAACCGGACGGCTACCGGCCAGGCGGGAATATTTGTTGCCGGTACCGCTTCGGGACCGAAAACCATTGCCGAATCCATCGTCAACGCAGGTCAGTCTGCCGGCGAAGTGATGAAATATCTGGGGAGGGCCTCATGACACAACAGACACAAACGGAAACCATCAACCTGACCACCGACGTCCTGGTGGTGGGTGCCGGCATGACCGGCGTCAAGGCTGCCACCGAGATTGCCGCAAGCGGCTATAAGGTGGTGCTCATTGACGAAGGAAGTACCATTGGAACGGCGACGACCGCGGCCGATCTGGACGGTGAAGAGCAAACGGTTCTGGACGACCTGATTAAATCGGTAAACGACTCGGACATGATCGAGGTGATGACCGGAACCCGGATGGACGGTGCGGCCGGCTGTCCCGGCGATTTTAAAGTGTGGCTGTCGGCCAGCGACGATGTCGTGGAAAAATCCGTGGGTGCCATCGTTGTGGCATCGGAACTGGTCACCTGCCCCATGCACGAATCATACGGCCTGATCCTCTCCGATACGGTCATTACACAGAGCCAGTTGGAAGAGGCCTTACAAAATGACCCGTCGGCATTTGGCGGAAAGACCGTAGCCTTCATGATGGGCCTGGCCCAGGACGGCAACCCCCTGGTCTTAGAACGCGTTCTCAAGAGTGTGTTGCACATGGAAAGCAAGGACACCGCTGCCTATGTGTTTGCCGGCGACCTGAAGGTGGCCGAAGACGGCCTGGAACGCCTCTACCTCAAGTGCCGGGACAAGGGCGCCATGTACGTGAAGCTAACGGCAATTCCCGAGATCAAACAGGAGGGCGACAGCCTCACCATCACCTACGAAGACCCGGTCCTCCAGCGAAACGTGGAATTGACGCCGGATGTCATCGTCGTGGAAGAAGCCATCGGAGCCGACAAGGTCAACGAAACCATCTCCGAAATACTCAATATCGACACGGGCGGCATGGGATTCCTGCAGACCGACAACGTTCATCGTTACCCGGTGGACACCAACCGCGAGGGCATCTTCGTGATAGGCGGCAGCCGCAGGGTGAAAAAACGCTACGGCTACCTGATGGACGCCCAGAATGCGGCCCTTCGCGTACGTCGCCTGCTGGGCGACGGGACGGCCGTTGTGCCGGCCAACAAGGCGGTATTGGACATCGGCAAGTGCACCTTCTGCTTGACCTGCTACCGCTGCTGCCCCCATGGTGCCATCGACTGGTCCAGCGACAACAAGCCGGTCTTCTCCGCCGTGGCCTGCCAGGGATGCGGCATCTGTGCATCGGAATGCCCCATGGATGCCATTCAGATCGGCGACTACAACGACGACGCCATGATCGCGCAGGTCACCGAATCGGCTGCGGCCAAGGGTGACGGTGGTCCCACCATCGTGGCATTCTGCTGCCAGAACAGCGGTCTCGAGGCAGCCAACATGGCCGCTTCCTTCGGCATGCCCCTGCCCAAGGGATTGAAGACCGTAGCCGTTCCCTGCGCCGGAAAGGTGGACATCGACTACGTCATGCAGGCCATGGCCGAAGGCGCCGACGGCGTGGTGATCATGGCCTGTCACAACGGCAATTGCAAATCGGAAAAGGGCAGCCTGTACGCCAAATGGCGTGCCGCCAACGCCCAGGAAATGATCGAAACCATCGGTCTCGAAAAGGAGCGAATCTGTTTTGCCACGACGGCCGCCAACATGGGTTCCGATTTTTCGCGGATCCTCATGGAAATGGAAGCGACCATCACGTCCAAGTAGCACCCTATGCACGAAGCCACGCGCGTCTTTGCATGTTTTCGGGCAAGGACGCGCGTGGCTTATTTGGTAACGATCGATGCTGCTGACAGAAATTTTTTCCTTGTATTTTGATCGGGTTTCGTAAATAAATACAAGCTCGATGAATTGTATATCGTTTACGTGGTCGGTAGCAATGTAGTGCCCATTTTAGAAATCGTTCATTTCTGGAAGGGTACGAACAAACAACGGAGGTTAATGGATTATGGCTGATGAAGCGATCAAACTCGGCGGAAAAAAGGGGTCCGTCTTCATCGACAAGGTGAAGGAGATCCTCCCCGAGGGCGGCAACCTGAATCTCTGCCTGACCTGTGGCGCCTGTTCATCCGGGTGTCCGGCGACGGGTCTCGAGGGGATGGATCCAAGAAAGTTCTTGAGAATGGCTGCCCTGGGAATGGACGAAGAGGTCCTGAGCACAAAGTGGGTCTGGATGTGCAGCATGTGTGTCCGCTGCGTTTACGTCTGCCCCATGAAAATCAACATACCCCAGTTGGTTTACCATGCTCGTGCCGCATGGCCCCGGGAAGAACGCCCCAAGGGAATCCTCGGCTCCTGTGACGTGGCCCTTCGCAATGACACCTGCAGCGCCATGGGCGCCACGGAAGAAGATTTTCAATTCGTCGTCGAAGACGTTTTGGAAGAGTACCAGGAGGCCCAGCCTGAATTTGCGGAGATGCAGGCACCCGTCAACAAGCAGGGTGCACAGTTCTACCTCAACCAGAACTCCAGGGAGCCGGTGACTGAACCCGACGAGATGGTTCCGTTGTGGAAGATTCTCCATTCGGTGGGTGCGGACTGGACCTACGGCACCAAAGGCTTTGCCGCGGAAAATTACTGCATGTTCCTCGCCGACGACGAGAACTGGAAACACATCGTCGAGGTGAAGAAAAAGGCGGTGGAGGACCTGGGCTGCAAGGTCTGGCTCAATACGGAGTGAGGGCACGAACTATTCGCAGTCCGGTTCGGACTGGAAAAATTCAAGATTCCCTATAACTTCGAGATCAAGAGCATCATCCAATACTATGCCCAGTGGATCAAGGAGGGCAAACTCAAGGTCAGTTCCGATTGGAACAAGGACCGGAAAATCAAGTTCACCGTCCAGGATCCCTGCCAACTGGTACGAAAATCCTTCGGCGACCCGGTGGCGGAGGACCTGCGGTTCGTCGTGAAAGCGGTGGTCGGGGAAGAGAACTTCATCGACATGCATCCCAACCGCTCCAACAACTTCTGTTGCGGCGGCGGCGGTGGATTCCTCCAGTCCGGATTCCCGGATCAGCGGCGGGCCTACGGCGAACTCAAGGCCCAACAGATTCTGGCAACCGGGGCGCAATACGCCATTACTCCCTGCCACAACTGCCACGCCCAGGTTCACGACCTGGCCGACCAGCGGGACCACGCATGGCAAACCGTGCATCTGTGGACCCTGATCTGCCTCTCCATGGGCATTCTCGGCCCCAATGAACGGGAATACCTTGGCGACGACCTCAAGGAAGTGGACGTATTTCACCCCGAATCATCCAACTTCTAACGAAAAATAAAACCGGCGCTCTAACAGCAGAGCGCCGGTTTTATTTTTATATGTTTTTTAGGTAAGACCAACCACAAAAAATTAATTGATAAAAATAAGAAACGGACGGGATAACCGTCCGTTTCTTATTTTTATTTTGATACTTTTACCGCACACACCTTGTACTCGGGAATACCGGAAATCGGATCCAACGCTCCATTGGTCAGTTTGTTGGCCGCCGCCTGGGCAAAGTGGAAGGGAATGAACACCGTTCCCGCCACGGCCTTGGGGGATACGAATGCCCGGACCCGGATCTCGCCGCGGCGGGAGCTCACCTTCACCGTATCGCCGTCGGCGATTCCCATGTTTTTGGCGTCGTCCATGGTGAGTTCCACGAAGGAATCCGGCGCCCTTTCGTTCAACCCATCGGACTTCATGGTCATGGTTCCGGTGTGGTAGTGGTAGATCACCCGGCCGGTGGTCAGATAGAGCGGATATTCGTCGTCGATTTTCTCGGCCGGCGGAATCCACTCGAGAGCGTGGAACAGTCCCTTGCCCCGGGTAAACTGGGCCCCATGCAAGATTGGGGTGCCGGGATGTTCCGGCGTGGGACAGGGCCAGTGGATTCCCTCGTTCTCGATGCGGTCGTAGCGGATACCTGCATAGGAGGGGGTCACGCTTGCCAGTTCGTTGAAAATCGCTTCGCTGTTTTCATAGGCCATCTCATAGCCCATGGCGGCTGCGATTTCACAGGTGATCTGCCAGTCGTCCTTGGCTTGGCCCGGAGCATCCACCGCCTGGCGTACCCTTTGTACCCTCCGCTCCGTATTGGAGAAGGTGCCGTCCTTTTCGGCGAAGCACTTGGAGGGCAGCACCACGTCGGCCATCCGGGCGGTCTCGGTGAGAAAGATATCCTGGACCACGAGAAAGTCCAGATGCTTGATGCACGCCTCCACGTGGTTCAGATCCGCATCGGAGACCATGGGATTCTCGCCGATGATGTACATGGCCTTGATTTCCCCTTCGTGGGCCTTGGGGAACATCTCCGTCACCTTGAGACCGACCTTCGTGGGAAGACCGGTGACGTTCCAGGCCTTCTCCACCTTGGAGATGGCGTCCAGGTTGTCCACCGTCTGGTAACCGGTGAGCACGTTGGGAAGGCCACCCAAATCGCAGGCACCCTGGACATTGTTCTGGCCGCGCAAGGGGTTCACGCCGCCACCCCGGATACCCAGGTTGCCGCAAAGCATGGCCAGGTTGGCCAGGCTCTTGACGTTGTCCGTGCCCGTGGTGTGCTGAGTGATCCCCATGCAGTAGACAATGCTTCCCGCCTTTGCTTCGGCATAAAGCCTTGCTGCGTCCACGAGCTGCCGGGCCGGAATGCCGGTGATGGATTCCACGTGTTCGGGCGTGTATTTTTCGACCATGACCGCAAGTTCGTCGAACTTCTCCGTTCTCTCCGAGATGAAGGCCTTGTCGTGAAGATCTTCCTTGATGATCACGTGCATCATGCCGTTGATCCAGGCCACGTCAGTACCCAGGTCGGGACGGACCCACTGCTCGGCAAACTCGGTCATCTTGATGCGGCGCGGATCCACGACGATGAGTTTGGCGCCCCGCCGGGTCACCGCCCGCTTGATGAAGGTGGAGATAACGGGGTGGTTTTCCGTGGTGTTGGAACCGACGACGAGGATGACGTCGGCCTCCTCGATGTCGGCGATGGTGTTCGTCATGGCGCCACTTCCGAAGGCTGCGGCCAGACCGGCCACGGTGGAGCTGTGTCAGAGACGGGCGCAATGATCGATATTGTTCGTCTTGAGAACCGCCCGGGTGAACTTGTGGGCGATGTAGTTCTCTTCGTTGGTAATGCGGGCCGAGGTGAGAACGCCGAGGCTGTCACTGCCGTGGGCATCGCGGATCTCTTTGAACTTCTCGGCGACCTTGCCGATGGTCTCTTCCCAGGTGGCCTTCCTGAACTCACCGTTCTCCTTGATCAACGGATCGGTGAGGCGCTCCTCGCTTGCGATGAAATTGAATCCGAACCGGCCCTTCACGCACAGGCTACCGTTGTTGGGGGCCTCGTCCACGCCGGTCACCTTGACGACCTTGTTGTCCTTGACGTGAAGATTCATCTGACATCCCACGCCGCAGTAGCTGCAGGTGGTCCGCACCGTTTGGGTCTCCCAGGGACGGACGCGGTAGCGCACATCCTTTTCCACCAGGGCACCCACCGGACAGGCCTGGACGCACTCGCCGCAGAAGACGCAGTCGGAATCCTTCAGCGGCCGGTCTCCGGCGGCGATGATCTTGGTATTGGCTCCCCGGTAGCCGAAACTGATGGCGTTGTTCACCTGGACCTCGTTGCAGGCCTGAACGCACCGCCCGCAAAGGATACACCGGGAAAAGTCCCGCACGATAAACGGATTGACCTCTTCGATGGGGTAGCGGGCCGATGTTCCCTGAAATCCCTCGCCGGTCACCTGGTAGCGGTAGGCCAGGTCCTGGAGACGGCAGTCCCCCCACACCGGACACAGTTCGTCGGAGCCGTCATCTCTGGCGACGCCCAGTTGAAATTGGGTGAAGTCCCCGTCGTCCCGCCCGCGGACGGCACAATTGTGATTTCCGGAGCTGAGCATCAGACGAAGAATCTCCCTGCGCGCCGCCACTACCTCCGGTGATTCGGTCCGCACCACCATGTTGGGTGCCGCAGGAGTGGAACAGGAGGGAAGCAACGTGCGCGCCCCTTTCACCTCCACCACGCAGATCCGGCAGGCGCCCGTGGGTGTGGCCCCCTTGAGATGGCACAGGGTCGGGATATCGATGTTTGCCCGACGGGCCACCTCCAGAATCGTCTCCCCCTGTTCAAAGGGAAGTTCATTTCCATTTATTACGATCAAATTCTTGTTTTCCATGCGTAACCGCTCCTTTGGCAGGGTCCTTCGAAAAGGGTTGGATGCCGATACGACAACCTTTTATCAACCCTGCTTTCCTATATAAAATCAACCCTTTTGTCAATTCGGGAATGAAATTTTCACAGGGTTGTCATGTTTGGATGGGCACTATAGCGTTTTCGAAATGCTTTTAAGAGATAGAATTCCGGAATCGATGATCATTTTCAGATCGCGATCCCTTGAAAGCAAAGAGGCTTTGTTTTCATATGCAAGTCGGGCGATCAGGCAATCGATGGTCGATCGGATAGTAATGCCCCTGCTACGCAACGCCCTGAACAAAGCGGCCGCTTCCAGGTAGGTGTCTGGTTCGCGCGGTGTCAACCATTCCATATCCCTGAATTGCATATCGAGGATTTTTAAGGTCTTTTTATCGCGAATGCCTTGCATGAACTCTGCCGCCACAATGCCGCAGGTGGCGATCTCCATCTCCTGATCAATCAGTTCGGCAAGTGTTTGGGCTTCCCGGCTTTCGTAGCTATTGAAAAAATCAATCCATACCGAGGTATCCACCAGTATCATCATATGCGTTTCCTAAGTGCATTGAGGTCACCTTCCCATTTTACCTTGCCGCATAGCTTGAGAATTTCCTTTCGACGCTTACCACGCGCATATTTTCGTAAGGCTTCATTGATGACTTCAGTCTTGGTCATACCAGGGGCCAAAGCCATGGCATCGGATAGGGCTTTGTCATTAATGTTCAGTGTCGTTCGCATATTTGTATGCCTCCTAATGCATACTATATCTCTATATATATGCGTGTCAAGGTGCGACAAATGCGGTTGCCCTGGGGTTAGTCACGGGTAGTCGTGTTTGGGTATTCACCATTTGGATGGAAAGACATATTACCAGGCCCATTGCCGATCTGACGTCGGATATTTCCGTGCCAGGGCATAAGGGAGGTAAACCTGACCCAAATTTTTGGTCAGTTCGTTATCATGAAGCCTCTTGACATAACGAAGGTGCTCTTTCAATGGCGCCTTGATACCATCACCCACATCCAAATTCAAAACCTGACGATACAAAAAAATCAAGGCGTTGAATGCCTGGTTTTGAGTAGATGCCGCTACCTTTCGATGTTTGGCAAGATGAGACAAAAATTCCTCTATTTCCTTTTTTCCCATCTCCTTGGGGTGTCGTTTGTGATGAAACAGGATGTATCGTCTGATCCAGGATACATTCGCTTGTGCCGTTCGTATGGAATAGTGTCGCAAACATATTTCCCGTCTTACATAGTCCAATAATTTTGGCTTGTTCTTCATATAAAAACTACTTTCCTTTCTTAGGCGTTTTGACTATAGCGTCAATTAGAAGTGCCGAACAAATCCTTTGAGAATCGACGCGTAAAAAACGCGCGCGTCTCAACTCAATCTTTGAACGAATGCTGCTGCGCAGCAGGAAGTAGCCTGAGAAGATGGGAAACGTCATCTAAAGGCCTATCCGAAAAGGCATCGGATTTGTTTACCCGGAACTTTCAGAAAGAATTACAAAACTCCGAGATTTGGAATCAGATGGTGGAGCAATTTGGAGAAGAGCACGCACTTGAACTTTTAAACGAGTGCAAGGCGGAATTTACATCCGACATGTTTGAAAAATGACAACCGGAATCCTACAACGAATTTTCAGCGATCATTTCAAGGTTTACCGGAAAAGCCGCATCCTCGATGTCCGAAAGTGGCGGGCGGCCTAAAATATCATGACTTGCCGGACACTTGAAAGGGGATTTCATGTCGATGCCTGCCACAACGGCGACTACCGTGTGATCCTGCCCAACTCGTGCAAAAACAGGTCATGCCCACAGTGCGGGGCCACGGAAACCCGGCTATGGCTGGAGCGGTGCAGACTTCAGGCGCTGGGCTGCCCATCCTTTCATGGCGTGATTACCGTCAGTCACGACCTTCACCCCATATGGGAGGCAAACCGCCGGTTGTTCACCGGGCTTATGATGAAAACCGCCTGGCATTCGCTCAGGGAGATGCTCGGCGATTTTCGGTGGCTGGGCAGACTTCCCGGCGTCATCATGGTATTTCAAAGCTGGGACGATCACTTTCTTCCGCATAGCTATCTCCATTTGGTCATTACCGCCGGCGGCTTGAACAAAGACGACCGGTGGGTAACGGCAAACGAGAAGTTCTTATTACCCGTTCCGGCGTTTGCCGCAAAGTTCAAAGGCAAATTTCTGGCCTATCTTAAAGATGCGTTCAATCCGTTGACCAAAACAGAGTTTGCTAAACAGGCGGACCAAGTTTTGATTCCTCCTTCCGGCAAAACAGTTCGGCAGTGCCTGAATTTGCTCAACAGGCTGGACCGCATGGGGGAAAAGGGGTGCCAATTATCCATGATTAGCTGCTCGATCCAATTCTTCTCGAATTACTTGGCGAAGAACCGTTTCGTCGACAGGTTTTCCACTCTTCGTAAGATATTCCCTGAGGGCTTCATTAATCATTGTCTGGTACCCATATCCAGCTTTTTCCGCTCGTGTACGGAAATCATCAATGATATCCGTGTCAAGGTACATTGTAATTCTGGTTTTTCCTTTTGTCGGAACAACCTGACCTCTTTTGGCCTTTGTAAAATCATATTCCTTTTTCATATTGTTTCCTTTGGTGTCGCCTTTCGGGCCGAAATCAAACGGATGCTATCTGGACGGTATGTGTAAACAACGGCGATTATTCGGCCAACTGCGTCTAAACCAACGGTCACAAATCGCCTTTCACCGGCAACAACATGATCTTCCAGTGTCATGGCAAATAGATCATAAAGCACAATTTCTGCATCGGGGAAGCGTATCCCATGTTTTCTAAAATTGATTTCAGCTTTTTGGAGTCCCATGTTATGTCTATGATTAAATCATATACATATATTGTATGTATATGTCGATATATTAAAGTAGGACAAGATTTAACACCCTGAATTAAAAGTAAAAGGAAAGGTAAAAAGGGAAGTCTATCTGAATTAATGCCATATGTTATATAAAACAACCCATTTTATTGGGCAATATCGTCTTTTTAGGCATTAAAATGGGGTCGCCCATTAAAGGGCGGCCCCATTTAGCGCATTTAGTCCATTGCGTTTGACGACGCCATTTTGTTACTTTAAAAAGCCATTAATGGCACAGGAGTCTGATGATGAAACGTTACTTGTCGTGTTGCATGATTGCTTTGCTTCTGGTTTTTGTGTGGGTTTCACAGAATTTCGCTCAGGAGATGGAGAAAGAGACCGCTTCTCCCAAGTCAAAAAATATAGACAGCAAGACCAAACCCGAAGCTCCCGCGCCCAAAGAGGAGACATCTGTTACTGATCATAAAATTCGCATCGACGGAAAGTCGATTCGTACCAAGCGACTGCTTCGACCATTTTGCTCAAAGACGATAAAGACCTGCCGACAGCATTGATTTATTCAACTGCATACACGCGCAACGATGTAAAAGATCTATCCCGGCGACCCATAGCGTTCATATACAACGGTGGACCCGGGTCGGCTTCAATATGGCTGCACATAGGTGCTTTCGGACCTATGCGTGTTGTAACAAACGATGCGGCAGCAACACCTCCTGCTCCATACAGGATTGTGGAAAACGAGTGTACACTGCTTGATAAGGCTGATCTCGTCTTCATCGATCCAGTCGGCACTGGATTCAGCCGTGCGGTCGGCGATGCTGAGGGGAAGGATTTCTGGGGTGTCGATCAGGACATCAAGTCGCTGGCCCAATTCATCAATATTTATATCAGCCGCAGCAACCGATGGAATTCGCCGAAATTACTTATCGGTGAGAGCTACGGAACGTTTCGCTCCGTGGCGCTAGCCAAATATCTGCAGTCCAACGACGGGATATCTATCAACGGCATTATCCTGATCTCGAGCATTCTCGATATGGGAACGGTTTCTTTTAATCACGGCAATGACATGTCCTACATTTTTTACCTTCCGACGTATGCGGCGGCGGCATGGTATTACAATATCCTCGAAGACCGTCCCGACGATTTGAATACAGTCCTGGATGACGCACGGCGGTTTGCATCCACCGAGTACGCCGCCGCCCTCATGAAGGGTTCGAAGCTGAGCGACAACGAGACAGCGGACATTGCACAGAAACTCGCCGGATTTACCGGCCTGAGTGAAGACTACTTGATAAAAGCCAATCTTCGCGTCAAACTCGCGCAGTTTCAGGCAGAACTCCAAAGAAGCCGCGGATTCACGATCGGGCGTTTCGATGCCCGTTACATGGGCGAAACCTACGATTTGTTGACAGAGTATGCGGAGTTCGATCCTTCATTTTCAAGTATACGGAGTGCCTTTACATCGGCATTTAACAGCTATGTTCGTCATGACTTGAAATTTGGAAATTCTAAAACCTACAAAGTTCTTCCAGCGGAACCGAGTAAGGCCTGGGACTGGAAACACAATTCAGGGCAGGTATCTTTCTTTCCCGGTGCTCCGAATGTCGAGGGGGATTTGATCCGCGTGCTTATTGAAAATCCGCATCTGAGAGTGCAGGTCGAAAACGGTATCTTCGACATGGCAACCCCTTTTTTCGCCACCGAATACACGATGGACCACCTATTACTTCCCGGAAACGTTCAGGACCGAATCCAGCTGAACTATTATAAAGCAGGCCACATGATGTATTTACACGAAGAGGAGCTCGCGAAGTTAAAAATCAATGTTGGAGGTTTCATTGGCAGCATCGTGAATCCATAATCACGAAAATTGGGAATCAACTGAATAGTGCCATGAAATTACTGAAGGGGCGAGAATATGAAGTTCCATCATATGAAGTATTAGGACTTACCTCAACAAGCAATTGTTCTGCTTATGATTGCGAATTTATCGCGATTGCAAATGACCTGAAAGTCCCTTTCGTCACAGTTGACAAGCAACTGCTTCGTGAGTTTTCTTCTGTGGCAATATCGTTAAACTCGTTTGGCAGGTAGAGATGAAAAAGAGAATCGCAGCAGCATACCTGATCGGAATCCACATTCTCTTGGCTTTCGTATTGCTCAGGAGCGACTTTATCGACCGAGCCGAACGCAAGCTTGGCATACATGCATCTCCCGAAATCACCGAGCACTTCGTAACGATGCTGAACTTTCACAGGCGTATGGACGGAAATGTACCGGAAAGAGCAGTCATCTTTATTGGCGACAGCATAACGCAAGGTTTATGCGTTTCAGCAGTTGCTTCTCCTTCAGTGAATTATGGAATCGGAAATGACACGACTCTTGGTGTGCTTCGGCGTCTCTCGGCCTACAAGTCAATCGAAAGGGCAAGTGTCGTCGTCCTTGCTATCGGTATCAACGACATGATACGACGATCAAACGAGGAGATACTTGAAAACTATCGCACCATCATTGAAAAAATCCCAAAGACAACGCCAATCGTTCTGAGTGCCCTCCTACCTGTCGATGAAGAATCGATTGATAAATGGCAACGCCGAAATCAACAACGTATAGGGAAGTTGAACACAAGTATCGAAAAACTCGTCAAGACAGACAGTCGTCTCTTCTTTGTGGATGCCGGCCCCTTACTTATTGATGGTTCTGGGAACATGGATGATAAGTATCACGATGGTGACGGCGTTCACCTAAACTCAAAAGGGAACGCAATTTGGATTGATGTTCTGAGAAACGGAATACGGAAAGCCCAACAATATTTTGAAGAGGGGGCGCAAAATCCGGGACGTTCTTGAATAACCTTTTCTTCCGGTTGGCTGGGATAGTTTACCCATACCTCGGTAATCACACCCGGCTTCCCAATTAGCGACAGCCTCAATTATTATGAACATTTTTCCAGCAAAAACCCAAAAAGAGCTCGACGAGGTTCGAAGGCTTTTCCGGGAATACGAAACCAAGCTTGGTGTTGATCTATGTTTTCAGCAGTTTGAATCAGAGCTGGCAAATCTTCCTGGAAAGTATGCACCACCGTCAGGCACACTTCTTCTTGCCACCGAAAGGCAGAAGGCTATCGGTTGCGGTGCATTGCGCAGGATCGATTTGGTTGAAAACCGCACATGTGAGATGAAGAGGCTGTATGTCTGCCCCGAGGCCAGAGGTTTGGGCATCGGCAAACGGATCGCCAACCGGCTCATACAGGACGCGGTTCGCCTTGGTTACGCCACCATGGTTCTCGATACACTTGCAAGGCTGGAAGCCGCACTACATCTTTACAGCTCATTGGGTTTCGTGAGCACGGAACCTTACTACGAGAATCCGATACCGGATGTTATTTATCTGAAGCTTGATTTGAAAGGCAAACCAGAAAGTTGCGGATACACGCGGTGAGGCTTGGCATCTTATCCTGTAAGCCGTTCTCTTGGCGCTCCTCTTCACCGTTGTATCTATCGCAAGCACCAGATTCAGAAAACGCATAGAGGGGAACTATGAGTGAACGGTCTAAACAAGAAGCAAGAGTGTTTGATACGTATCCACTCCTCAGGGAGATGGCTCTCAAATTTGCCGAGCAGATCAAGAAGAAAGTTCCGATTTCAACGAAGTCGAAGCTGCTGGACTGCGGTTGCGGCTCTGGACTGGTTGGCATGCACCTGTATGAGGATGTCGCATCACTCGTGATGATGGACACCTCTGAAGCCATGTTAGACATCCTCCGCGAAAAAATCGCGCGAAACAATATCCGAAACATGAGGGTCATCCATGCTGATCTTCATGGAGCCTCGTTACATGCCGAGGAATTTGATGTGATCTACATGAACAATGTCCTCCATCATATTGAGGACATCACCGGTTTTTTGACGGATCTGTGCCGCGTGCTCAAACAGGATGGTTGTTTATGTCTTGGCGACCTGTGTGTGGAGGACGGATCTTTCCATGGCGACATTGAAGGTGTATATCACTGCGGCTTCGACGAGAATCACCTGGGGCAGCTTTTGAAAAACCGCGGCTTGGTTCATATTCGCTGGGAAGAGTACTATGTGTTCACCAAGTCTGATGCAACAGGCACGGTTCGTGACTATCCTGTATTTTTCATGTCTGCAATCAAGCCTTCGAGCGGATCGGCACTGTCTGGGAGCAGCTGATAAACACGGGAAAAAGACACGATTTCATAACCAGTTGCCGCTTCCGACGTGGCTTTACCGCGCCGGAGAGCGTGATGTGCTGCGACTGAAAAAAGATAAATTGCTTCAAAGAAATAGCTGGAGGGATCTTGAAAAATGTTAATGAATGACACATCAAACGTGCAGCCGAATATTGAAGTTTTCGGTCTGAGTGGAAGTCCAAGAATCAATGGCAATTCAGATATTCTGCTGAAAAATATCATATCCGGCGTTATCGGGGAAAACGTTGTTACTGATTATGTAAATTTAACAAAAGTGAAATTTCAGGGATGTATTGGATGCGAGAAATGCAGAAAAGACAAGATATGTACCGGTTTGGTCGATGGGATGTCCGTACTCTATAAGAAAATAATTTCAGCCAAAGGTCTTGTCCTGTCATGCCCGACACATAACTACAATGTAACATCCTGGATGAAAGCGTTTATCGACCGCCTTTATTGTTTCTACAATTTTGAAAATGACCGACCAAGAAGCTGGTCGAGCCAGTTTTCCAATCAAGGTCGAAAAGCCGTACTTGCCGCCATATGTGAACAAGAATCCATCGATGATATGGGCTTCACTTTAGAGGCGATGAAAAAGCCACTCATGGCACTCGGTTATGAAATCGTTGGTGAACTCTCTGTATTCAAAATTTTCGACAAAGCAGAGGTCAAAAAAGATACAAATGCAATTCGCAGGGCATATCAGTTAGGTAAAGAATTGGCGCTGGCAATAAAATAGTATCATTGGCATGAATTCGGGCTTGACGGTAGCATGACAATACTTACATACGACAATCTGGCATCTATATGTTAGCGATTACTATTTTTTGTCTTGCTTATTTGGGCATCGCTCTTGGAAAAATCCCAGGGCTCATTGTTGACAGAGTCGGCATCGCTCTTCTTGGAGCCATTGCCATGGTGGTTTGCGACGTTGTGACGGTTGAAGGGGCTGTAAGATCGATCAATCTGCCAACGATTTTATTGCTCTATTCTTTGATGATTATTTCCGCGCAACTCAGACTTGGCGGCTTTTACACCTGGGTTGCGCTAAAAATAGTGCCTTACTATACCCATCCTCGCCTTTTTCTGTTGATTACTATGCTCGTGAGCGCGTTGTTATCTGCACTATTGGCAAATGACATCGTATGTTTTGCATTTACTCCGATATTGGCCCTTTCTTTGTTGGAAGCAGGCCTGAATCCGCTGCCATTTCTTATCGGACTGGCGGTTTCAAGCAATATCGGTTCAGCGGCGACAATCATCGGAAACCCTCAGAATATGATGATTGGTCAAACCGGTCGTCTGGCGTTTGCAGAATTCTTATTTTGGTGCGGCCCGCCCTCGCTTGTGGCTCTTTTCGCCAGCTATCTGATCATATTGCGGCGATACCGACAAAAGCTTTATTGCAAAGTGAAATATATCGGCGACAGAAAAGAACCCCTGCAGGCCTTTGACAAATGGCAAACTTCAAAAGGGATCTTTGCGATCACGATACTCATGGTATTGTTCTTTTCTTCAATACCAAGGGAATTCTCAGCGATCGGCATTGCAGGAATATTATTATGCAGTCGAAAAATGAAAACCAGAGACATCATGGGCCTTGTAGACTGGCACTTGATTACACTGTTTCTTGCCCTTTTTATCATCATCCATGGTCATTGCTGTCCAAAATAATCAGAAACCCGCAACTGCTCTTTGATATTTCAACGTGTTAGGCGAGAAATCCGCCTAACTTCAGAATCAGGTTGCCTCTTTCAGTTGGTGCTGTCCAATTCCCTTAAACGGAAGAGGATATTGGACAGACTGAGTCGTTCCGGGAAGGACATCAAATGGCTTGTCGATCCATTCCCATAAATCCCTGTAAGTAAAAAGATTCCATCTGAGAAAAGCAACCAGATTTGACAACGACCAATTGAATCGGGACTTAAACTTCAGGTACTTGATTAGCAGCATGGCAATTAATGCTGTCCAAATCTGGATATACAGCGCATTCTCGCTGGTTCCAACAAAGGTTTTCACCTTCAGATTCTGTTTGAGTGCCTTGAAGAACAATTCTATTTGCCATCGATCTTTGTAAATGGCGGATATTGTGGTGGCCCCAAATTCCAGATGATTGGTCAGCAATACGATTTCACGATCCTGTTCTTTATCCCAAACGGTTACCTTTCGTAGCGTGTGGGGACAATTCTTACGAGCGTAGTGACCGTTGAACTGGATCAATTCGTCGGACAGGATGTTTCTATTGAAAGGGACCTGTCGTTGTTCAATCACCGTGTAATCGGCATTGTCCTTTAAACGGGTGACAAAATAGATCTGATTTTCCGTCCAGTAGGCAAATAGCCGATAATCATTATACCCCCGATCCATGGCGACGATCGATTGGGGTGACAGAGGAATCTTACGGGCAATGGTGACATCATGCTTTTTGCCGTTGGAGATATAAGCATAGGTCGGCAGATACCCGTCATGATCCAATAGCAAGTGAAGTTTAACGGCCCCCTTGGTCTGGCGGAATTTTGCCCACGGAAAAAGCGACAAACACAGCGAAATGGTTGAACTGTCCAGCGACAGCAACTTATTTTTAAATCGGAACCGATGTTTGCCTGGACCTGTCATCTTGCACACATCAAGTGTCTGGTAAAAAAGGTCGCGATACATTTGCCAGGGCCGATGGGCATTGGCATAGGACAACGTGGATTTGTTCGGCGCCTTTTTCACCCCAAGGTGACGGAGTTTGCCAAGGCAACAGGATAATCCGCCACAAATTTCACGCAGACTCTTGGCTTGAGCCAGTTGACAAAAAAGCATGGCTACAAAATGGTCCCAACTGCTGAAGCCTTTTGCGTAACGTTCAGCTTGATGACGAAAAACCAGATTGAAAAATTGACCTCGATGAAACAAAGCAACCAGTTGACTGAACAAGCTTGCATGGCGTACCATCTGTCTGCCTCCTTTGTTTGGCTAACGGTTTCTTTTGGCGATTAAACCATGCCTTACAAGGAGGCTTTTTTTCAAGTGCTTATCGAATTACTTCTGTTCAAATCGGTTCTTGGACAAGAGTGATCCATGGTATTTCTCAAAGTGGCTATCTTGCCATTTTGATGAACCGGCTATCCAATATGGGGATGAATCTGCATAACCTGCCGATATTGACAGGGGTTTCCGCAGTAACGAGCAACCTGTTCAGCAATGTACCGGCAACAATGTTACTCACTGGGTCTCTTGATCCCCTTGAACATGCCCAATGGTACACGCTGGCTGTGTCGAGTACCTTTGCCGGAAATTTCTTTTTGTTGGGCAGCATAGCAAATCTGATAGTCGTGGAACAGGCAGAACGCTTCAATATTAAAATAACATTTTTGCAGCACGCAGCCGTCGGTATTCCGGTAACGTTAGTATCGCTGCTGATATTGATTTGCTGGATTCTAATGGTATGATTGTCCAATTGCATGCAGACACCCAGCTTTCATCACCGCCGCTACCTGGCTTGCATCCTGTAGGCGGCATCCAACCTGATGGTACAGCCATTTATCATGGGATTTTCTATGATGCATGAGACCAGATGTGCATATTCATGGGGATACCCGAATCGTTTTGGAAATGTCGCCCTCTTCGCCAAAGAGACACGGATGGATTCCGGTACTTCCATCATCATGGCGGTCCGAAACAGGCCAGGGGCTATGGAAACGACGCGGATACCGTATTCGGCAAACTCCCTGGCAACGGGCAACGTCATACTGGCGATACCACCCTTTGAGGCGCTATAAGCCGCGTGGCCGATCTGGCCCTCAAATGCAGCGACAGAAGCAGTATTGATAATAACACCAACTTCACCATCCTCATTTGGTTTGTTTTCCTTCATCTTCATCCCGGCAAGCCGAATTACATTCATCGTTCCCATGAGATTGACCTGAACGACTCGATCGAATTGATCCATGGGAAAGGGGCCTTTTTTGCCGATGACTCTTGCGGGCAACAAAACACCTGCACATGAAACGGCAATGTGAATCGCACCAAATGTCTTATACGCTGTTTCGATTGCAGATTGAACGGAATCTTCCATCGCCATGTCTGCTTCACAAAATATTGCGTTATCACCGAGCTGACTCGCAATTTCGTTGCCAGCGTCAACGTTTGTATCAAGAATCGCCACCTTGGCACCCGAAGCAACCAGACCTTTCACCGTCGCTTCGCCCAAGCCGGAAGCACCGCCACTGACAACTGCAATTTTCTCTGATATTTCCATTCATTCCTCCTTGATCCGCAAACAAAGACGCACATCAATACCACAAATTCCGGAATACGAATACACACTTTCCAATCGTTCATTGCCGAATCATACCGATGCTTTCGCTTCACTTTTTAGTGGAACCCTCTCGATACCCCCTATGCTTGGGTCTATATTGCCTTCCTTGTGACAAATTGAGCATTTTAGAGACCGATGATGGGGGGACTATTTTCCATATCCCATTTTCTATGGTGGGAAAAACATGATATAGGGTCTGATATCGCCTGTTTTTATGGTAAATTTGTCAGTTTGCCGTTCACCGCCATACCACGTGATGACAACAATGGATATTATCCGAAAACACAGAACCGCACCAATGCTGAAAAATTCGCACGTACGGTTATTCGGGGGTTGGGCCGATACAAACCCCGGCTGCCCGATCTTCTAACATGGGAGGAATAATGGATCGGTTTGAAAAAAATGAAGAATTGTTTTTGACAATTAGAGAAATATTTGAAGATAAGATTCCATTTAACAGAGTACTTGGGCTGAAAGTCGAGTCGTTAAATTATGACATTGCGAAAGTTCGTTTTGAAATTCGGGATGAGCTGATTGGAAATTACACGCGAGGAACATTGCACGGTGGTGTTATTTCCTCTGTCATTGACGTTACCGGCGGCCTGTCGGCATTTATCGGTGTTCAGAAAAAAATGTCCGGCGAAACAACAGAAAAAAAGCTGGAACGATTTAAGAAGCTGGGAACGATTGATTTACGCGTCGACTATTTGCGGCCTGGTCTGGGGAAATGGTTTGTTTCCTCGGGCTATGTGTTAAGAACGGGAAATAAAGTTGCTGTTACCCGGATTGAACTGAATAACGATAAGGATGATCTCATTGCCGTTGGCACCGGTTCATATGTAGTGGCATGATGCGGGATATGGGTGTTCCACGAAATACTCATATGAATAAACACACAGAGTTTGGTATGCGGCTTCCCCGTTGGCAACAGGAATTTGACGCATGAATGATATTGAAGATATAAAAAATCTTAAGTCCAGATACTTTCGTGCTCTGGATACGAAAGATTGGGATTCTTTTCGCGATGTCTTCACTGAAGATTTCACCAGTGATACAACAGCTTCAGGCGGAAAGGTTGTCAATGGAGCCGATGCGTTCGTATCTTTCATAAGAAAAACGATTTCTTCCAAGACTACGGTCCATCATGGCCACATGCCGGAAATTGAGCTCACCTCATCGGATACTGCTACCGGAATTTGGGCAATGGAAGATCTTGTTCGGTTCTCAGGTGGTATCGACTTACATGGATATGGACATTATCATGAAAAGTATAAAAAGGTCGAGAATCAATGGCGCATTCGTTTTTCCAGGTTAACGCGCTTAAGAATGGATGTCCGGGTGTTTTTTTTCTCGATAAAGATTCCACAATTTCTAATTATGAGAATGAGCAAGTGAGAGTCGAATATGTAGACACTTCAGTGAAGTATAATGAGAAAAAGGCATATATATGGAAACACGATGGTATCATCATGTCTTTGCTTTTGTTGCAGGGGGTATATTCGTTAACTTCCTGCCACATTTTATCAACGGTATAAGCGGAAGACCTTTCCCATCCCCATTTTCAGATCACCCTGGCGTGGGGTTGTCCTCACCGGTGTCAAATATTGCTTGGGCCGCTATTAATTTTTTCATCGCCTTTGCTTTTGTCTACTTCGGGAGGCTGAACCAGCGGCACCAGGCCATCTTCATCAGCTACTTTATCGGAGCCTTGGCAATGGCCTTTTACCTTGCCAATTATTTCGGTAAGCTTTCCCTGGTGTAGCATTGCCCAGAGTGAAAAGAAAAATGTCTGTTTTGGAAATTGCCGCTGGTTGGAAAAATCGATATGGAACACACAAATGATACAAAGGGCGATGAAAACAAATGGATGATTCTCTGCGCCGTGATGCTGGGCGTCATCATGGGACCCATCGATGGAAGTATTGTCAATGTGGTCCTTCCGACGATTGCCAATCATTTTCAGACCGATTACGCTCTCGCACAATGGGTCCCCACCATCTATCTGCTGGCCATCTGCTCTTTTATCCTTGTCTACGGCCGACTGGGAGACATGCTTGGCTATAAACGGATTTTTCTCACCGGACTTGCCTGTTTTGCCTTTGCATCGCTGCTGTGCGGTTTGTCCCGCAATATCTGGATGCTCATTATTTTCCGGGCCGTCCAGGGTCTTACCGTGGCCATGCAGATGGCCCTGGGGTTGGCCATTGTCACTTCTGCTTTTCCTCGCAGAGAAAGGGGCAAAGCCATCGGCATTTATGCCACCGCGATTGCCCTGGGGTTGATGCTTGGTCCGGTGTTGGGGGGCATCATTGCCCAATATCTGAACTGGCGGTATGTCTTTTTCGTTAATGTTCCCATTGCCGCTGTCGCACTTTTATGGGGTCGTCGGATAATCCCGCCGGGAAAACAAAAACCGGGACAGCATCTGGATATGGCCGGTGCGGCACTGGCATTTTTATTTTTATTCAGCCTTATGCTGTATGCCAATCGGGGAGAACGGATAGGATGGTTTTCCGTTTGGGGCACGGTGTTGCTGGTTTGTGCCATTGGATTTGGAGCGCTATTTATTCGTGTAGAACAAAGGGCTGCGCAGCCCATGCTCAATCTCAAGATTTTTTCCAACCCCCGCTTCACGTTTGCCTGTATAAGCTCCATGCTGAATTTTATGGGCCTTTATACTGTTGTTTTTCTGACACCCTGGTACCTGGCCGATGCACTACACAAAGATGTCTTTTCCGTGGGAATGGTGATGATGGCCTTTGCCTCGCTGACGTTTTTCATCGGTCCGCTCAGTGGAGCCCTGTCCGACCACATCGGCTCCCGGGGGCTGGGATTTGCCGGTATGTTGATCCACGCATCGGGGTTGGTACTGCTCAGCCGACTGGATACAAGTGCGGAGAACCTGGATGTGGCCTGGCGCCTTGCGGTTTGCGGATTTGGCGCAGGCATGTTTCAAAGCCCCGTTAACAGCGCCGTCATGAGCAGCGCTCCCGCAGCGTTTCGCGGCATCGCCTCCAGCCTGCTGGCCGTGATGCGCAATACCGGCATGGCTTTCGGCATTGCCATCGCCGGCGCGGTCGTTTACAATCTGGCACCGTTTACGACGCGCGGTTACGCCGGACCCTTTCGCGCAGGTCAGCTCGACGCCTTTGTCAATGGACTGCATTGGGGGTATCTGACCGGTGCCCTATTTTCTATTCTATCGGCCATTGCCGTGCTGTTTGCCAAAACCAATCATCAGCCGGAGAACCGGTAACGGATCGATAACGCAAACGGATCTGTGAATGAAAACAGCCCCAGAGAATATTGGAGGTGGCGCGATAATTCGAATTGCCTGTTTCTATCGAAAAAAACAGGGGGGGCGGCATCCATGGCGCCCCATCTTGTCGGCAGTGATGCAAGGTTCGACCAAGGACATGCAAAAAAGAACGATTGCCGCAGGTCTCACTGTTTTTCTTGACAACTCTCTAAATTTATTGTTTTTTAGAAAAAAAGGGGCCGAACATGATATTGGTTGAAGCCGCTGGAAACAGCGATGTTGGCAAAGTCCGAAAAGCGAACGAAGACAGCTTCCTTCTTAACGAGCAGCTTGGCCTGTACGTCGTTGCCGACGGCATGGGAGGACATCGCGGTGGCGCCATGGCCAGCCAGACCGCCATAGAAGCCATCGACGGCTACATGAAGGCTTCTCATACACAAACGGCGTCTCATCCCGAAACCGATCAAACCGATCCTGCGGCCGCATTGAATCAAGCCGTAAAGCGCCTATGCAAAAGTATCAGTATGGCCAACAAACGGATCTATGCAAAATCGGTGAATGTAGACGCCTATCGGGGAATGGGGACGACCGTATCCGCCCTCCTTCTTTACGGCACGGACATCATTACCGCGAATGTGGGAGACAGTCCCATCTACCTGCTGAGAAACGGCGAAATCGAAGACCTTTTTACGCCGCACACCCTGCTCCACGAACGGAAAAAAATACCGAAATCAATGGAAGGTCGTTTCTCCAATGGGAAATTGGCCCATGTCCTCACCCGGGCCGTGGGCATACGATCGGAAGTGCATGTGGACCATGTCCAACTCCCATGTTTAAGAGGAGATACCATCGTTATCTGCAGCGATGGTCTCAGTGGAAAAATCAAAAGAAACGAGATACGTGATCTGGTCCTTGAAAACGATTCGGAGACCGCCTGCCATAAGCTGATACGTCTGGCAAACGATCGCGGCGGTGAGGACAACATCACCGTCATCGTGGTCAAGATCAAATCGGAGAAAAAAAATACACTTGCTCGACAGTTTGGCCGGATTTCCAATATTCCGGCATGGATTGGCTCCCTTATGGGCATAAAATCGAACCAATGAGAAAACCGTAAGGGGAACTGGCAATCAAATGATCAGGCTGCTTGTCAAATTCAAGGACAGAACGATCAAAGAACTTTCCCTCGATCGTCTCGATACTCTCACCATCGGCAGAAAATCCACGAACGATCTGATTATCGACAACTATGGCGTTTCCGGCGATCACGCCGTTATCAGAAGAGAGAGAAATCATTATCGATTATCGGACCAGAACAGCAAGAACGGAACTTTTCTCAACGGTTTGCTCGTACGGCAGGCCACATTGAAAAACGGCGATGTCATCACCATCGGAAAACACGCCCTGGTGTTCTTGGATCGTGGAAGGTCCCGTACGCGGGCCAGCCAGGCAGGGCTGAAGACATCTGCCGCTCCCGGTGATCCCGGTCCTGACGAGACCATGTTCATGGAAGGCGAGGCTTTCCGCCGGATGCTGGCAGAAAGCAAGGATGCGCAGTCGCAGCCCGCCCAATTTACATATGTGGACTTTCTCTCGGGTGGAAGCGGGCGAATGGAATTGAACAAAAGTCTCGTGACCATCGGAACGAGCAATCAATGCGACATTGTCATTAAAGGCTTTTTTTCTTTCCTGGCTGGCGATCCGGCTGCGACCATCAGCAAAACGCCGCAGCATCATTACATCAACGCCGTAGTGGGCTGGATCAGGCCGAAAGTCAATGGTCGGACCATACGCGGACCGGTTCGTCTCGAAAAGATGGACATCATAAAAGTCGGTTCGGTGGTCCTCAAATACGAATGTAACGCCCACGAGAATTTTTAGGGAAGGCGTTTGGCAAACACCTCGAAAAAACAAATGCAGTCACCATGAAAAAGTGGATACTCATTCTTGCTGTTTGCGCACTTTGCGCCTTTGGGATCACCATCGTAAAGGTGGATGTGACCGAAAATCGGAAAATCATCTATTTACAGGATGGAGAGCCGTTTTTGGCCGATCGGGTGAAACAGTCCGATCAGTTTGTCTTTTACGAAATCGACGGCAATTCGGGCATGTTCATGAAAGATGATGTACAAGGCGTGGGAGACATCACCGTCGAAAAGAAGATCGGCCTGCTTAAGATCCTGGACCGCCAAAAGCGGATCGCAATGACACGCCTGGGAATAAGCCCGAAGTGGATCCGGTTTCTCGACAGTCGCCTTTTCCTTCTCGCTTTGTTGATGATTGCGGCCGTCGCAATCGATCAACTTCCGCCACGTCTCTGGCGACTGATTCGAAAAGCGCTGCAGAAAAACGAGGTTGACGAAGCTGCCCAATCCGACGAGATGATGGACATGGTCTCCGGAGGGGAACATGAATCCTCTGATGTGCGGGATCTTGCCCTTTTCTTTCTCGAGTTGTTCAGGGTACAGAAGGGGTTGGCCAAAGATTCGCCGGCCCGTTACAAAATGACCGGAAACGCAGCCTTCGGAAAGATGAAGGTTTTCGAACTGAGTATTATGGGTGAACAGGATTGGCAGACGAGACGAATGTCCATCGGCCCACTGGGAGAGGAGTCAGGAAGCAAGAGCAAATGTTTCTACGTCATTTACGACACCCATATGGTAATCAAGCTGCCGCCGTCTCCGGTGACCGACATGAAAACCTATCTTACCGCCATACGCAGAGAAGTTCAGATTGCCGCACAGCTGTCTCCCATCGCCTGTATCGTACCCAGGGTATCGGTGGTTCTCGAGAAGGTGAAGACCCTCCCCTATGCCGACTCCCTTAACAAGGAACAATTGGAAAAACGGTATATCCGCCTGGTCGAAGAGGAAGAGGAATACCAGCAATACCTTAAGGTGGGCGACCACTTCGCCTTTTTCATGGAACTGACCAACAACTTCTTTTTGAGCCGCGTTATCGACGAATTGCATGCACCCAAGGAGCAAATCGGCGATGAGATTCGGGAGGCGCCGGAGACGGCATGGGACCAGGAAGCCTTTACCGCCCGATATGGATTGGAATCCCTCTCCTTGTTCAAAGGACTTCAAAATCTGTATCGGGAATGCGATATGGAGGTTCGCCGTATCGTTACTGAGTCCGGGCGAGATGTGAGCATCCAGCCTTTTCAAATCCGAAGCTGGATTCTCAGCAAACTTGCCGGAGAAACCATCAGCCGAGAAGCCTGGAACATCGGAGAGACATTGACGGCCCAGATCGAAACGAGATTTTCCACAATCTTTGCGGCCAATCAACAATTGGTGGAAGACCTGATCCGACTGTTAAAGACCCACCTGTCCGCCAAGGCATTTACCAAAAGCCACAAACAGATCGAAAATCTCTCCTCCAACACGTTACGGCTCCTGCATCAGCTAAAGGAAAAGCGCATTGCCTTGCGAGACTTGAAGCCGGACAATCTTTTTCTGGATGCCAATCCGGACGACTATCCGATCTTCCTGAAAGACCCTTCGGCCTTTTCCATCGGCGTTATCGATGTCGAAACGGCCCTCTCCCTGATTCCCGGGGAAAGTGGCATCATCGAACAACCCCTTTTGGGGGGAACCCCTTTGTACGCCACGCCACTGCATCTATTGAAAAACGAAGTCCTTGCCGAATACTTCCAAGATTCGTCACAAGCCTACTATTTTCAGGACTGGTTCGCAATGCTGGCCATCATCTTCAAGGCAATCACCGGAAAAAATCTGTTCCAGCGAGCCGCCCGTTCTTTCCCGGAAGTATTGAAGATACTGAAATCCAGTCGGCAAAAAAAGCGACCGGACGAATCTACAATCAAGGCCATGAACCAGAAATTCTGGTCGGCTGCCATCGCTGATGTGAGAGTCCATCTTGCCGTTTTTTCAGAACAATTGAACCAATTGACCCTCACCGTTCCCGAACCCATGGTCCCGGTGATTCGCGAAGAGCTCGAGAGGGAAAAAAGGTGCCTTACCAAAGAGATCGCAAAGAGGGTATCGCGTTTTCCACTCTTAAAAAGTGAAAAGAATCGATCCTTTCTCATGAACGCCGACACCGATGCCATAAAAAAACAGGTACACCGATGGAAAGACACCACCCAGCTTTCCGAAAACCATCGAAAGCTGGCCCCTGAAATGATCGCCTTCTTGAAAAACCTGATTCGGCTGAAACAGGGAGCGGACGAAAAAAGCCTGGCCATCACCACCATCGACTCAGTGAAACGACAACTTCCCGCCTATTGCCTCATCGAGGCAATGTTTCAAATCGCCTTTCGGAACATATACAAGACCCATTGGCAAACCCTTCCAGAATCCCACAAGGAATCGGAAAGCATGGAAGAGACCAAGGCCGATGAGAAAAGTCAGATGGTGACGAATATTTTAACCGAAGAGGATTAACGGTGATATTCAGCGATTATAAACCGAAAAACCGGAATCGGCGTTCATGCTGGCCATGTATTCGTCCAGCAATCGCTGATTGTCGCCGTCCGTGATGATTTTGGGGAGTTGGATGAGTGCCTGCTCGAATGCCAAATCCGCCAGTTCGAGCTTGAGCGTCTTCTTTGCCTGAAAGATCCGATTCGCCATTTTTTTCTGCGCCTCTTCGATCATGATGGCGCTCTGTTTTTCGGCGGTGTCGATGATCTGTTTCTTTTTCGCCTCCCCCTGGGAGATCAGACGCGCCTTCATCTCCTGCAGCCGGATGGTTCCTTCCGATACCTGAACGTTGGTGGTTTCAATCTCTTCGACGATTCGTTTCTTCTCCGCCTCCAACGACTCGATCTCCGATACCACGTCCTCTTTTTTCTCTTTGAGAAATTGCTTTAACGGTTGACGGCCAAACTTGACGATTACCGCGGCAAAAATGATAAAGTTGACATACATCATCACCAGGTCATAGGTCGGCCGCCAATCCGGGCTGGACGCAAAGGCCGCTGCCGGCAGCAAGGTTAGCCAAGTCGTTGCAAAAAACAGTCTGGAACGGATACGGTAAAAGTCGTTTTTCTTCATGGTGACAGTCTCCGATCCAGCACTTTTTCCATGATGGCAGTGGTTAACGATCCCACTTCTCCGGCCAACTGGGATCTGGCCGATTTCAATTCCTGGTCGATTTTCGTTTCCGTTTCCATGCGGAGCTGGGTGATCCGTCCCCTTGCCGAGTTAATCATTTCCGACGCGGTGCGATCCGCCTCTTCCTCCATGGCGCCGATGACGGCATTGGCCTCCCGGATAGCCTGGGTGCGCTGTTCACCCAGGTTTTTATTGAGATCGTCCAGATCCGATTTTGCCTCTTCAATTTCCGTTCTTACATCGGAGAGATAATCCTTGCGCTGATTCATGGTATCGATCAACGGTCGGAACATCAACCGATTCAAGACGAATAGAAACAGCAAGAAGGATAGCAATTGAATAAAAAAGGTTTCGTTGATGCTGATCAGCGAAATGGTGCTGATGATCTCCATGATTCATCGCTCCGTCTAACGTGATAAAAACGACATGGTTCCATAGGCGTGATCGGGAATTCGTTCACACCACGAAGAGCAGAAGCAGGGCGACAACGAGCGAATAGATACCCGTCGATTCCGAAACCGCCTGGCCCACCAGCATGGTTCGCGTCAACAGGCCCGCTTCCTGGGGATTTCGTCCAATGGCTTCACACGCCTTTGCCGCAGCCATGCCCTCACCGACACCGGGTCCGATGGCACCCAATCCCATGGAAAGTCCTGCGCCGAGAAATGCCGCCGCTTTTATAATATCCGCACCTTCAATTGCCATGGTCTTCCTCCTCTATCAAATAATTTGTAATATCTTACATGACAAATATGAGTATCAATGCAATGACCAGCGAATAGATTCCCGTGGATTCCGCCACGGCTTGGCCGACCAGCATGGAACGCGTCAATTCGGCAATGGACGTTGGATTGCGCGCAATCCATTGCACCGCTGATCTGGCCGTAAGCCCCTCACCCACGCCGGGGCCGATGGCGCCGATTCCCATGCACAACCCGGCCCCCAAAAGTGCCATGGGCGGTGCGAGGGCATCGGTTGCGGGAAAGGATTTGAACATCAGGATAAAGCTGACCAGGAGGCCATAAATGGCCGTCGTTTGGGTGACCGCCTGTCCCAACAGCATGACATTGGTCACCGGCCCCGCCATTTCCGGATGCCGGGCGACCCCCTCGCAACTGGTTTCGGCAACGAACCCACCGCCCAGGCCGGATCCGATGGCACCCAACCCCGATGCCAATCCGGCACCGAGAACAGCGGCCCAGGTCGGCGAGACCGGACGAGACGAAAAATTGGTAAACAACAGAATGAACGAAGTGACCAATGCGAAAATGGATGGTGTCTGGCAAACGGCTGAACCGATCAACATGTTGGTGGTCAATCGACCGCTGGTTGCAGGTTGCCGGGACATACCGATACAGGCCGCACCGGCAGGAAAGCCCGACCCGACACCCGAACCGATGGCGCCCAATCCCATGCAAAGCCCGGCGGAAAGGACCACCGAGGCCATGACGTAGGAATCTCCGGGGAACGTCGAAAACAACAAGATCATCGCGACGACCAGGGCGAAGATCGAAGCGGATTCGGCGATTGCCTGCCCCACAAGCATGGACTTGAAAATGTCACCGGCAATTTCCGGATTTCGAGAGATGGCGAAATTGGCTTGCGCCGCCGTGTATCCCTCACCGATGGCCGCACCGATAGCACCGCATCCCATCGCTATTCCCGCCCCCGAATAGGCGGCCACACTGATCCACGTCTGAATATCTGTTTCCATGGATTACTTTGCCTGCACTGAGATATAAACTACGGTTAACATGGTAAACACAAAGGCCTGGATCGCACCGACAAAAAGGCCGAAAAACGCGTTTAAAAGAGGTGGTAAGAGAATGCTGTAGGTCAGATACGAGACGACGAGAATGATGATGGCGCCGCCCATGATATTACCGAACAGACGAAAAGAGATGGAAACGATTTTGGCCAGCTCACCGATCAGATTCAGCGGCATCATGATGAAAAATGGTTCGAAATACTCTTTGATATAGGCCTTGAATCCCTTGGTTTTGATACCGACATAGTGGGCGATACAAAATCCCATGACACCCAGACTCAAGGGCGTGTTGAGGTCCTTCGTGGGCTCCTCCAGATGGGGAATGATGCCGATCCAGTTGCATAGCAGAAGAAACATGAAAAGCGCACAGATCAAGGGTGCGTATTTCTTCCCCATCTCCTTTCCCAACGCGTCTTCGGTCAGGTCGTAGAGAATGGTGACAAACAACTCGCCGAAGATTTGGAATGGATTGGGTATGACGCCTCTTTTTCGCGTACTCAAAATGCCGAACACCAGGATCAGCAACATGACGATCCAGGTGTACATGATGGCGTCCAAATTAAACACCATGTTGCGGCCGAGAAAAGGAACGATGAGTTGGTGGACTTTCCCTAATTCTTCCATTTCGTTCGCACCGTATCACTTTCTTTTTGAAAACACATAGTGACGCAGAAGATGATCAACCAATATAACCGTCTGAACCGAAAATAGCCCGACGATGGTGGTCATCAGATCGAATCTGG
This sequence comes from uncultured Desulfosarcina sp., assembly GCA_963674945.2. GTDB lineage: Bacteria > Desulfobacterota > Desulfobacteria > Desulfobacterales > Desulfosarcinaceae > Desulfosarcina. Next base: position 3,218,091 of record CAXXWQ010000004.1, on the reverse strand, counting down.
GGTACTGAATGGCAAAAAAGAGCGGAATGGCCATGAACGCAAATCGAAAAAACACATTGCCCAGGGCGGAAATGGATGCTTTGGTGCGTTCCGGTTTTATTTTCAGGTGCAGTGTCTGCGCCATCAGGACGAAATTGAGGACGCTGAAAAACGCGCCGAGCACCAATCCCCGACACATGGCTTTTTCCCCGAATATCAAAAAAATTATACTGACACCGATGGCAAGGGCCATGGCTTTGGTGCCATAACTTTTTTGAATCTCACGAACGGGTGCCGCTATGGTCATGGGGATCATCCTTCTTTTTCGGTTCGGTCACTTCGAGGATCTGCCGGTAGCAGACATTTGCCCCTCCGGCGACGCCGAGTAAGATGAATATCGTCGTAAACACGCCGTTCCACCCGATCCACCGGTCCAGAAAGTATCCTAAAAAAAAACAAAAAACGATGCAACCGGCCATGGTCAGACCCAACTGGGTTACAATCGTCAGGTTTTCGGCCCAATCCCTGTTTTTTTTGAAATCGAACAACCAATGTTTCCGTTCTGATTGAGCTTGCTTTTGGTCCGCCGGGAACGAATAGGCGCATGGCGGGACTTTTGTAACCGCACCATAGACGGCAGCGACCGGATTGGCCATGCACTCCAGAGCCGATGTGATCGGCATTAAATTATTATAATGGTTAGTTTTTTCTTATGTTCAACAACCCTTGAACTGCATTCATTAATAAATATTTCGATGCATTGTGTCAAGCACCATAATCCGGACGCCAAGCCATACGATGACGGCAAAAAAGCAAAGTGCTCCCATGTAATCACTTTTTATCGTGATTTGGACGCTCGATTTTTTTTTCATTGTCGTCTATTTTATCTGTACCATGATGGTCCCACACACGGCCCGAAAACTGATTTGGCCGTCACCATCATGTCTTTCACCACGGTAGAAAGGAAGAGACGATGACCAGTCAAATCACGATACTCGGCTCAGGGACCTGCGTCCCCTCCCTGAAGCGTTCCCCATGCGCTGTTTTGATGCAAACGGAGGGCAACAAGATGCTCTTCGACTGCGGTCCCGGTGTGATGCGCCGATTGCTGGAGGCCGGTGTCTCCATCTTCGACATCTCCCATCTTTTCATCAGCCACTTTCATCCGGATCATGTAGGCGAACTGGCTTCGTTTCTGTTCGCCCTGAAATATCCGGCACCTTCTTTCCAAAAACAGCCGATCACCATCGTCGCCGGCCACGGGTTTCAAGCTTTTTTCTCTCGTTTGCAGGATGTTTATGGCCAGTGGATCGTCCTTCCACCGGACCGTTTCGAGATTGTGGAACTCGACACCGAGAAACCGGACCGCCACCGGTTTCCTTCCTTTACCGTTGACAGCGCCCCCGTAGCCCACAGACCGGAAAGCCTGGCTTTTCGCATTACCGATACGGACAAAAAGACCATGGTCTACTCGGGGGACACCGACGTTTGTCGGGAACTGGTCCGTCTCGCCACCGATGCAGACCTTTTCATCTGTGAATCGGCGTTTCCCGACGGACAAAAAGTCGAAGGCCACCTGACCCCCTCTGCGGCCGGGACAATCGCCCAGACAGCGTCGGTCAGAAAATTGGTGCTGACCCATTTTTATCCCGCATGCGATGACGCCGATATTGAAAAACAGTGCCGAAACACCTATAATGGTTCGATTGTACTGGCAAAGGATCTATTGACCTTCGAATTATAACCCTGTGTGAAGACGAACCCGCTCTATGCGATACTATCCGGTAAACCTCGACATTCGCAATCGCCCCTGTCTTGTGGTCGGTGGCGGGCGGGTGGGGGCACGAAAGGTGACGACCCTGGTACAATGCGGGGCGCTGGTGACGGTCGTGAGCCCGGCGGTCACGCCTGCAGTGGAAGCGCTGGCATCGGACCGGACCATCGAACTGAAACGACGTGCCTACCGGTCAGCGGATGTCACGGGTATGTTTCTGGTGATCGGCGCCACCGACGATGAACAATTGAATCGCCGGATCAGCGCCGACGCCGAATCAGGAAACATCCTGTGCAACATCGCCGACCGCCCCGAGATATGTAATTTCACTTTGCCGGCCATCGTTCGTCGGGGTGATTTCGTGATGGCGATCTCAACGGCCGGAAAGAGCCCCGCCTTTGCCAAACACATCAGGCAACGGCTGGAGACACAGTTCGGCCCGGAATATGGAGTCCTTCTGGATCTGATGGGGGCCATCCGAATCCGATTGCTAGCCACGGCCCATGATCCCGAAGTGCACAAACCCTTGTTCGAACGGCTCATCGCCGAAGACCTGCTCGGACTGGTGAAAAAAAGGGATATCCATCGCATTGATGGATTGCTGGAAGAAGTGTTGGGGCCCGGCTACCGATACGATCAATTGATGCCGTCCGGCACAAGGCCCGGGGAGTAACATGGAACCCGTCTTCATCCTCGCGACCATCGTCTATCTGTTCAGTTGCGCCTGCTATTTCGGGTTTCTTTTTTTTCAAAAAGACGCCATCCAGCGAATCGCCGCCGGTTTGATGCTGGCTGGATTCATCGTCCACACGGCTTCACTGGTGATCGGCGGCATCCGGGCAGGAACCTTCCCCATCAGCAACCTTCACGAGACCCTTTCGGTCACCGCATGGGCCATCACGGCCGTGTTTTTGGGCTTTTTTTTCGTGTATCGGCTGAAAATCTTGGGGATATACGCCGCACCGCTCATCAGTTTGACCATGATTGCAGCATATCAGATGCCCAAATCGGTATCCCAGACCCCGCAACTGTTTAAAAGCTGGTGGCTCGCCGCCCATATCGTGACGATCTTCTTGGGAAACGCCGCCTTTGCCCTGGCCTGCGGACTCGGCCTTTTGTACCTTTTGCAGGAAAGAGCCATCAAAAGGAAAATCCGGGGGTTCTTTTTCTCCCGACTGCCGGCACTGGATCTGTTGGACGTCACCGGTTATGCCTGCATCGTGGTGGGTTTTTCCATGACAACCATCGGTTTGATTACCGGCATGATATACGCAAAAGCTGTCTGGGGGAGATTCTGGGGGTGGGATCCCAAGGAGGTATGGTCCGCCATCACCTGGCTGTTTTACGCGGCACTTCTCCATGAACGGCTCGCCGTTGGCTGGCGGGGAAGACGGGCGGCCATCATGGCCATCATCGGATTCGGCGTCTTGCTGTTCACCTTTTTGGGTGTGAACTTTTTACTTCAGGGCCACCATGGCACCTTCACGGCGTTATAGATGATGCAATCGGCCCCGAAAACCGCCGACGCCGAAAGGTGCCGGACCGACAACCAATCGAAAACCATGCGTGACATCCTACTGCTCGGAATGAACCATAAAACCGCCTCTGTCGATGTGCGGGAGTGTATCGCCTTTACCCCGGAGGAGGCCGATCGGGCCTTGGTCGCACTCCGGGACATGCCGGCCATCGACGAATCCGTCCTCTTTTCCACCTGCAATCGCGTCGAACTGCTCATGGCCGTGGAAAATCAGGAGACGGCCCTTCCCCTGGCGAAAGAATTCATCTCCGACTTCAAAAAAATCCCCTTGTCCCGGTTTGAAGATGCCCTCTACCAGTACACGGGAGACGAGGCCGTGCGACACGTTTTCACGGTGGCGGCCAGTCTGGATTCCATGGTGGTGGGAGAGCCCCAGATCCTCGGCCAGATGAAGGCGGCCTATCGCAGGGCGACGGAGGAGAAGACCTCCGGCGTCATACTTAACAAACTGCTTCACCGAACCTTTTTCGTGGCCAAAAAGGTCCGAACGGAGACTGGCATCGGTGACCATGCGGTAAGCATCAGTTATGCCGCCATCGAATTGGCAAAGAAGATCTTCGGGGACATTTTCGGAAAGCAGGTGATGTTGGTGGGTGCGGGAGAGATGGCCGAACTGGCCGTCGAGCACCTGATCCGCAACCGGGCCGGTGCCATCACGGTGGCCAACCGTACCTTTGCCCGTGGTGTGGAATTGGCAAATCGCTTTTCCGGCGAGGCGATCAAATTCGAAGAGATCCCGGAAGCCTTGAAAAAAGTGGACATCGTCATCAGTTCCACCGGTGCCAGCCAATTCGTTCTGGAAAAGGGACAGGTCAAAGAGGCCATGAAAAGCCGACGCAATCGCAGTCTCTTTTTCATCGACATCGCCGTGCCCAGGGACATCGATCCGGCCATCAACCGACTCAGCAATGCCTATGTATACGACATCGACGATCTGAAAGGAATCGTGGATGAAAACGTGGAAGACCGAAACCGCGAGGCCATCAAGGCACAGCGGATCATCGACGAAGCGGTCATCGGTTTCCGCAAATGGTACGAAACCCTCGAAGTCGTTCCGACCATCGTTTCGCTGCGTTCGAAGGTGGAGGATCTGGCCAGACGGGAACTGGAAAAAACCCTGGTCTCCCTGGGTCATCTTTCCGAATCGGACAAACGTGCCATCGAGCGAATGACCGGCGCGTTGGTGAATAAAATTCTCCACGACCCCACCAGTTTCCTGAAGAAAAACGGATGCCGGGGAGATAAGCGTGTCTCACTGGAGATGACACGGAAACTTTTCAAGCTGTAAAAAGCTTTTCCAGGCCACGTATGGCCAAACAATCACATGCAAGAAACTCGTTTTATTAACTTTTGCCGATAGGCGAAAATGAGGGAAAAGCTTTTTATTTGTACTAATGAACGAATTCCTTAGAAGATCATACGGGCAGACCTATTGGAAATGGAGGAGACACATTGAAAAAAATTGCATTTTTGTTTCCCGGCCAGGGTTCTCAATCGGTCGGGATGGGACAGGACCTGTTTCAGGAATACGACTTCGTCAGGGAGATTTTCGATGCCGCCGATGATATCGCCGGTGCGCCCATATCCCGCTATTGTTTCAAAGGTCCCATGGAGACGCTTACCGAAACCGTGAACCTTCAACCGGCCATTACCGCCGTTAACCTCGCAGTCCTGGCCGCCATCGATCAAACGGGTGTTGCCTGCGCGTTTTCCGCCGGTCACAGCCTGGGAGAATATTGCGCCCTGCGGTCCGCCGGCGTGATTTCCATGGCCGACACCCTTCGTTTGGTTTTCAAACGGGGCGAACTGATGCATCGGGAATCGTTGAAACACAAAGGCGCCATGAGTGCCATCATCGGACTGGACATGTCCGCCGTAACGGCCCTGGTAGAGGAGGGACAGGAAGAAGGCGTGGTTTCCGTTGCCAATCACAATGCCGAAACGCAGATCGTCATTACCGGTTCTCCGGATGCGGTGGGTGCCGTGTCCGCCGCAGCCAAATCAAAGGGGGCCCGGGCCATTCCCCTGAAGGTGAGCGGTGCCTGGCACAGCGATCTGATCCGGGGTGCCGAGGCGGAGTTCACGGACTTTTTAGGCGGCGTTGCGTTCAATTCCCCGACCCGCACCGTCATCCACAACGTGACCGCCGATGGCTGTGAAGATGGAAATGAAATCCGCAGGCTCATGGCGTTGCAGCTTTGCAGCCCGGTCAAATGGTTCGATACCGTATGCCGATTCGTCGAAGAGCGGGTCGACATGTTCGTGGAAGTGGGGCCGGGAAAAGTGCTTGCGGGCCTGCTGAAGAAGATCGTACCTGTTGACTACGAATACTCCGTTTTCAATGTCAGTGATATGAAATCACTGGAATCGCTGGTTTCCCGGTGATCCTGAATGAAAGATCTCCGTGCCGCCACATTTATTGTCCATTGTGGCGGCACGGTATAATGATACAATACCCCTTTACATGCCTCCAACCATGTGTTAACTTTCATTCTTTGTTAGAAATAGAGATATTTTCACTTTGCACAGGATTGAGCGATGGATAAAAAAGAGATCAAATTTTTTGAAGAGCTCCTCCACAAGCGGCTGCAGGAATTGTTGAGTCATGCGGACCAAACCGTTTCCGGGATGACGGAACAAAAGGAAAACTTTCCGGATCCCACGGACCGGGCGACACTGGAATCCGATCGCAACTTCATGTTGCGGATTCGAGACCGCGAGCACAAGCTGATCAAGAAGGTAAAAAAAGCACTGGAACGAATCGAAAACGGTACCTTCGGCATCTGCGAAAAATGTGGCGATGATATCTCCATAGAGCGGCTCAAGGCAAGGCCGGTCACCACCCAGTGTATCGAATGCAAAACCAAAGAGGAGGCTTTTGAAAAAGCCCTTGGCATCTGAATCCTCTGCCGGCATCGATCTGCATATCCACTCAACGGCCTCTGACGGCACACTGACACCATCCGAGATTCTGGTGAAGGCGGTAACGCTTGGCCTGAAAGCCATCGCCATCACCGACCATGATACCCTTTCGGGTTCCGAAGACGCCCTGGCCAGGGGCATTCCCCCTTCACTCGAGTTTTTGACCGGAATCGAAATCAGTGCTGCCGCCCCTGACGGGTATCCGCTGAACGGGAGCGTTCATGTTCTCGGATACGGCATCGATCCTTCCAATCCGGGCCTGCTGGACGTTTTGCAGATTGCGCAACAGGCCAGAGAAGAGAGAACGCCGAAGATCATAAAGCGGCTCAAAGCCTTGGGTATGGTCCTCGAGGAGAGGGAGCTTTCCCGTATCGTGGGCAGTGCCATGGTCGGCCGTCCCCACATTGCCCGGTTAATGATGGAAAAAAAGATGGTGACATCCATCGACGATGCATTCGATCGATTCTTGGGAAAAAACAAACCCGCCTATGTGCAAAAGTACCGAATCCCCATGACCGACACCATCGATGCCATCAATGGGGCCGGCGGTATTGCCGTGTTGGCCCATCCCCATGTAAACGGATTGAAGGATGCGAAAGTCCGCGAGAACTTCATTTTGGACCTCCAATCCAAGGGACTGAAGGGAATCGAGGCCATCTATCCAGACCACCCCCAATGGGCCACCGAGGAATACTGTCTTCTTGCCCGAAAACATGACCTGTTGATCACGGGAGGAACCGACTTTCACGGTGCCGTGACCCCGAACCTTGAGATGGGGGTTGGAAACGGCAGTTTTCATGTACCCTATCACCTGTATGAATCCCTGATAGCACGGCTGAAACGATGAACACGGATACTTCGATAACGGAAAATCCGGACCTCGGCCAACTGGAAGAGGCGCTCGGATACCGATTCAAGGACCCGGAGAAGCTCACCGCGGCCCTTCGCCACAGTTCTTTCGTCAATGAGCAGCCGGAATCTTCTATCACCAGCAATGAGAGGCTCGAATTTTTAGGCGACGCGGTGCTGAACCTTTCCATCAGCCACCTTTTGATGATCCGGTATCCGGACCTATCCGAAGGCGATCTTTCCAGAAACCGGGCACATTTGGTCAATGAAACCCAATTGGCCGACATCGCCCGGGAACTCGGCCTCGGCCCTCACCTGCTCTTGGGAAAGGGGGAAGCGCTCACCGACGGCAGGGAAAAAAACTCCATTCTGGCCGATGCGACAGAGGCGGTGATCGCGGCAATTTACCTGGATGGTGGTTTCGACGCTGTTTTTGCATTCGTGGGAAATCGCTTTTCCCAACGGCTGAAAGCCATTACACAGGCAAGCTATGAAACCGACTACAAAAGCAGGCTTCAAGAGGTTGTTCAGTCAACCCATCGGCAAGTTCCCCAGTATCGGGTAATCCGCGAACAGGGGCCGGACCACGACAAGACATTCACCGTACGCTTGACCGTGGCCGGTATCGCTGCCGAAGGCGATGGAAAAAACAAAAAGATGGCCGAGCAGGCCGCTGCCCAGGCAGGACTCGAACTGCTCGAAAAATCCCCTTGACATGGCACCGCGGGTAATCACCCCAAGAGCCGTCCCCCTTTTCATCATTCCGATGTTCATACCCCATCTGGGATGCCCGCATCAGTGTGTGTTCTGCAACCAACACGCCATTACCGGAAGCGCGGCCCAATTTCCATCCGCGGAAAGGATACGAAACGAGGTACATCGACTTCTTTCCTACGGAAAAAGAGATGTCACCACCACACAAATTTCCTTTTTCGGGGGAAATTTTTTAGGACTCGACCCTGCGGCCATTTTATCGCTCTTGCACACAGTCTTGCCCTTTACCGAAGAAAAATCTGTGGCGGGTATCCGCTTTTCCACCCGCCCGGACACGGTCAATGGCGAGACGTTGGCGCTGCTGGAGGGATTTCCGGTACAAACGGTGGAACTGGGCGTTCAATCCATGAACGACCATGTACTGACAGCCTCCCACAGGGGACACCGATCGTCGGATACCATTCAGGCGGTGGCGTTATTGAAAAAAGCGGGGTATCAGGTGGGCCTGCAGATGATGGTCGGACTTCCCGGTGATGATGACCAAGGTGCCATGGAATCGGCCCACCGAATTGCCGCACTATCGCCCGACTTCGTGAGAATCTACCCCACCGTCGTCCTCAAGGGAAGCCTTCTGGCGTCGTGGTACCGTGCAGGTCGATACACCCCCATACAACTGGCCCGCTGCGTGACATTGGTGAAACGGATCTATTTGTATTTTAAGAGGTTGGGGATTCCCGTGGCTCGCATGGGGCTGCAGGCCGCTGATGGGTTGACCCCAGACAAAGACTTGCTGGCAGGTCCGTTTCACCCGGCTTTCGGGCACATGGTTCTCTGTGAAATCGTATTGGATGCCGTAATGGCGGCGATACGGCAAATGGCCCATCCACCCGACACGCTGACCATTACCACCCACCCGTCCATGGTCTCTCGGGTGCAAGGCCTGAAGAAAAAAAATATCGAAGCGTTGAAACGAACCTTTTGCCTGAAGGCCGTCAATTTGGTTCAAGATCAGACTCTTTCAAAGAATCAGCTTCAAGTTGAAGATAAATCCGTTTCCCTCCCATAGCCAAGGCAAATCGCAACAATTTGTTCACGGCATCCAAACAACATCCGTTCTCTCCGGAAATGGTTCTTCCAATATGTTTTTAACTTAGACTATTTTTTTGTTGTATTTAATAAACAGTTAGTTTATGTATAAAAACATTAAATCAAAAACGAATGGAATTTTGCAACAACCATGGACAAAAACTTCCAGACCTTTTTCGAACGCGTATCCGGTACCCTGGGCGTTAAAAGCCTTTCCGAACTGGCCGACATCTTGTGTGTCAATCGTTCTTCCATCACCCAGGCCCGTAAAAAGAACTCCGTTCCCGCCAATTGGCTGCTGACACTTTTCCGCAGCCACGGGTTGAATCCCGACTGGCTGGAGAGTGGCGATGGCCCGAAATGGTTGAAACCCGTTGATGCCGATGGCGGGGATTTTTTTGCGATTCCGAAAGTGCAGGCGCGGCTTTGCGCCGGGGCCGGTTCTTTTGAAATCGGCGAGCAGATCGAAGACCATTACTCGTTCCGGACGGCATGGCTGCAAGGCAGGGGGGTAAAAGACCGGATGATCCTGATGGATGTTTTCGGCAACTCCATGGCGCCGGAGATGAAAGATGGAGACACGGTGCTCATCGACCAGTCCCAAACCGACATTTTCGCCGGTACCGTCTACGCGGTGGGCGTAGAGGATACGATCATGGTCAAACGCATCGAAAAACATCCGCGCAAACTCGTTCTTTTAAGTGACAACAAGGAGTATGCACCGATCTTTTTGTCCCGTGAGGAGATGGATCGTGTGCGCATCATCGGAAAGGTTCTCTGGATCTGCCGAGAGTTGAGGTAAAAAGATGAATAAATCAGAGCAGATGGTCTTGGGATATGACCACGCCGTGGCAAGACTGCTTCCATCGCCTTCCTGCATGGTCGGATACATCGCAAACGTAATTCCCGCAAAAAGTCGTTGCGCACGACATGCAATGCCCTTTGGGCATCGTGGCAGAACAATCACATCACAGGTTCGGCGATGGGACGTGTGTCGACTCGCCAGACGCGCCGGCAGGGGTCTTTGGGAGTGCATGGCCATGGTCGGCTGTGTTTTTTTTGCGGCGTTAATGACCCTGCTATTGGGGTTGTAATTCTTGCGCAAGAAGGAAACCTTCATTCACAAGAGCAGGTAAATGATTTCGGAATAGGGCATCTGGCCAGAGCCATTCTTGTGTGGTGGCGCGAACTGCCTTGGCGATCACATTCATCTCGACGTCTATTCCGGCAGAGCAGAGTAATCCGGGAAGATCGTTTCCAATCTCCGGGTTGCAGCCACGTTCGCCCGAAACGGCTTGGATGAGAGCCTCTGCGATTTCAGGCAGATACTCGCTTTTGGGGTGAATATGGATATGACAGTAATCACAGAACTCGGTGAGTGCACAAACCCCTCCGGGCCGAAGCCACTTTGCTATACGACCAATCAGCGGCTTCACTGTTGCCGCGGGAAGATACATCAGCACCCATCGACAATAAACGCCATCCACGCTTTCCTCTGGAAGATCAAAAGTTTCCAGATTATCAGTCCTTGTCTCAATATTAAAAAGACCTACGGCCTCTGCTTGCGCCTTCAATAGCGGGAGTGAGCGTTCTCCATCCCGATCTACGGCAATTACGTTCCCCTTCGTCCCGACGACTCGTGTCAGATCGAGAGTTGTATAACCGAAGCCGCAACCGAGATCAACCAGAGTTGCACCCGTGCTGAATCCAGCTCGGGTCTTTGGCCCAGACGTGGTGCTGATACCTTAGCCGCTCTATCTCCTCATGAGTATAACCAAAGCGGTATTCATCGGTTTCGGTTGCAGATGCGAGTTTACCAATTTCTGTTTTATCACCCATTGTACTACCAATTCGGAAGCGAATGTTGCCGATCACGCGCGTCTTCAGGCCGTCGATTGCTTCCGGGTTGTTATGCTTTTTTGTCTATTTTGAGAATACCGATCCGGTTGTAATTAAAAATGCCGGATATACTTGCAATGCCATTCTCCCTGGTTACGGTATTGCTTACATTTGTAACCCCATTTGTCGGATGTGACGACTGGATGGATTGGTCCGTTTTCGTCAACAGGCATTCCGCTGAAATGAATTGCCGTCCCACCCGGACGTACTACTCGCTCGATTTCACGCAACTCATCTGCCAAAGACCATCCAAATGCCTGCGAAGTTGCAAGCACATCGACAAATCCATCAGGTAATGGAATATCGGAGAGGAGTCCATCAACGACATAAACGTTTTCAATTTTCTCCGTTCGAATTCTCTCACGCATGAAGCGACGGAAAGAACTCACAGGTTCAACGGCAAAAACCCAACGTGCGAACGGCGCCGCCTGAAATGCGATACGCCCTGTTCCAGCGCCAACATCGGCCACCACACGATCCGCCAATGTGACTTCTGTAGTCAAATCCTCGAAGTCCCAAGCGATCGCCGCACGCTCATCGTATATCTTTGGATAACGATGGTAGACCAATAACTCAGCGAGTTCCCATACGATCTTGTCGGAAAGGAAATCCAGTTCTTTCTTGGTTGGAGCAGGGCCATACGCAGTAGTGACTTTATCAATAAAAGTGCATATCTCCGGATAACGGGTGCTCCATACTCGCCGAAGTGCCGGGTTTGCGTGAATCACTGCTGCGATCGCGCGGTGGGTAACACGTTCGTACAGGCTCTCCAATTCACAAGCCTCAAGTAAATATAGATCCTCGACTCTTAAGTCTACGCCTTTATATACCTGACGCAGCATATCCTCCCACGTACCACTATGACCCCATCGATCAGTCATGTTTCCTCTATGTTTTGGTAAAGCCGGTATAACAAGTTACGATACAGATCTGTGTATCATGAAATTTGTAGCGTTATGCTTGGAAATGCTGATTGGAACGAGTTTGAATAGAAAAATGTACCTTTCTCCGCCCGCCTCTGTCAATTCATGTAACTAACAATTTTTTTTGCCGTCTGATCAACTGATGTGAACGATCGGCCGAAGCACTAAAATCCACATCAGGAGTTGATTGATATTCCAATTCGCCCCCTCAGATCAACGTTGCGATAATATCCGCCAGGGTCATAATTCCCGCCTCGATTCGTTCCTCCCAGGGATAGCCACAACTGATGCGGATAAAGTTCCGGTATCGATCGGTGGAAGAGCAGATGATGCCGGGAAATATGGATATCTTGTGTTTGCGCGCTTCCTGATAAACCGTTAGCCCGTCCACACGTTCGTCGAGTTCCACCCACAAGGTGACCCCGCCCTGGGGAGCGGTGATTCGCGTCCCTTTGGGGAAGTGGCGCGCGATGGAAAGGGCCGTGTTGGTGATTTGGTTTTTCAGGGCCGTGCGAAGCCGCCGAAGGTGACGGTCATAGGCGCCGGTCTTTAAAAACTGGGCCACCATATGTTGATTCAATGTGGGAGAAGCAACGGTACTGTCCATTTTCAACCGCTTTACCCGGTGGGTGAATCGTCCCGGAAGCGCCCACCCCACCCGCAAGCCTGGCGAGAGGGTCTTGGAAAAAGAGGCACAGTGAAGAACCAGACCCTCTCGGTCCAGTGATTTCAAAGTGGAGGGCCGGGACTGTCCAAAATAGAGTTCGCCGTGGATATTGTCCTCGATGATAGGGATCTTTTCCCGGGCCATCATATCGACCAGCGCTTCCTTTTTTTCCTGGGGCATGGTAAATCCCAACGGGTTGTGAATGTTGGGAACCAGAATACAGGCCGCCACCCTGTTTTTCCGCACCGCCCTCTGAAGCTGATCCAGGTCGATCCCCGTCACAGGATCCGTGGGAATCTCCAGGGCATATTTTTTCTGATCTTCGATATTTTGCAGAAACCACGGGTAGGTGGGGGACTCCACCACCACAGTGTCTCCGGCATCCCCCACGGCTTCAAGGCAGAGGCGCACCGCTTCGATGCATCCAGCGGTAATGACCATCTCTTCGGTAACGTCCGGCCGGGCCTGTCCCACCATGCGCTTTGCGATCTGCCGTTTTAATTCGGCATTGCCGTATGGGTTTTCGTATCGCATCAGGCTTCGCTTCATAACCTCCTGGGATTGGGTACGCATGCAGCGGGTGAGTTGCTTGAAGGGGAGAAGTTCGGGCATTACCACCGAGCCCCCCAGTTGGAGAAACGCCGGGTCACTCATATCTTCCACGATGGCGTATGCCAGGGCATTCATGGTGACCTTTTTGGGCACCGGGCGCAATTTCTTCGCTTCCGGCGGCGGCAGGATTCGTTCTATCAATGGCTTGACATAGTAGCCGGATTTTTGTCGCGGCACCACCACGCCCCGTTTTTCCAGCTCGATATAGGCCTGGTATACGGTTGTGATGGAAAGGCCCGTCTGGCCATGCAGTTTGCGCAATGAAGGCAGTTTTTCCCCGGAGCGATAGACGCCATCCCTGATTTTCGTCTCCAGATCGTCCGCCAGCCTTGCATACCGAAAGCCGGATTCAACGGCAGTGGTCATGGCTTGCACCTCATTCTGTTATTTATTTATTTCTCGATTTCTGTATCTGTTATCCTTTATCGGATCTGGTAGGATTCGGCAAGTACCAATTCCATGGAACCGCCAAAACGAGACGAACGATGATGTTTCACGCGATGGAGGAAGCTGGGGGTGGATCATGAAAGCGGCAATCCGGAAAATTCGATCGGCAAGGGTTCTCTTCTTTCTTTTTTCACCGGAAGACTCATCTTCGGTAGAGCCCCACGTCGATCTTGCTTTGGAACGATCCGCCTGGCGACGGAGAAAAGCCGTACTTTGGGTGGCTCTGAGTATACTAAGCGCATTGGCCATTGGACAATTGTGACGGATTCGTAAAAAGCGTTTCCCTCGTTTCCGTCTATCTGCCAAGAGTAGGTGCCAGCGTGGCTACGTACGGGAGCATACCGGGGATGCTTGCCGCCCAAAAGGGACTTTTATGGCCAAAGATCATTCGAGTCCGAGTTCTTTTTTGACGGATTGGGCACATTTGGGGCAGTAAGTTGACGTCGGTGCGACACCGGCCTTTTCCCAAATGTATTTTTCAACGGTCATCCACGGACCCGTTCCCGGCTCCCTGCCACTGTCATCACGAATCATCTTGCAGACGCAGCAGATGGGCAACATCTTCTCGTACAACTTGAGTTTCCGGACGGTTTCCAGCCGTTCAAAACAACGGGAGACGCGAATTTTCATCTCGTCAGGCTCGCAGGGTTTGAGCATGTAATCATCGGCATCGAGCCGAAGGGCATCGATGGCCGATGCCATGTCCCCATATCCGGTCAGAATCATCACCATGGTTTCCGGATTCTTCGCCTTTGCGGCCTTGAGCACCTGTATGCCGTCAACGCGGTACATGACCAGATCTGTGATCACCATGTCGAAAATGGTTTCTTCCATCAGGCCGATGGCGCGCTCACCACTGTCCGCCGTGGTAACCTCGTAGCCTTCACCGGCAAGGTCCTTTCCGATGCCGGAGAGAATGAATGGGTCGTCGTCCACCAACAGGATATGAAATTTTCTCATCTCGATCACCTATCTCGACCGAACGGCGTATTGAATGTCCAGCGTCAACAACCACCCGGAAAGCGGGTGGCCTGGATATTCGGCCAATGGCCGGTTCTCCGAAAGCGTGTCAGCGCTTTAATTGTTCGGTTTGGTTCCGGGTGTAAATCATCCGGTTTTCATACAACCAATCGAAGATCAAGCAACGAAAGGACCGGTATCTTCCAGATAATGGAAAAGAGTGTTGCTCAACCGGACAAACGCCGATACGGGAATCTGTTCGGCCCGCTTCATGGGATCGATCCGGGCCTCTTGTAGTAATTGATCACAACTGCCGGGCGAAAGATCCAAATCACTCTGGGACAATGCGTTTCGTAATGTTTTTCTCCTTTTTCCGAATGCGGCCTTGACGACACGAAAGAGAAGTGATTCGTCTTTGGCACGATCTTCAACCTGCGCAGAAAAATCGATGACCACCACCGTGGAATCCACTTTGGGTGCCGGGAAAAATCGGGATGCCCCTACCGGCATCAGGGTCCTGGTCCGTGCGCAATATTTCAGCATGACAGACAGACGGCCATAGTCCTTGGATCCTGGATCCGCGCAGATACGCTGGGCCATCTCACGTTGAAGCATGAGAACGGCCCGATCGACGCCGCCTCTCGCCTGGATCAGCCGGACAACCACCTGCGATGAGATATTGTAGGGCAGGTTGCCCAGCACGACCAAGCGTCCCTTTGCCTGGCGTGCAATGGATGCCAGGTCGGTTCGAAGAATGTCACCCTGCAGAACGTCCACGTTGTCAATACCTTTTGCCACAAGCTCCGTCTTCAAAAGGTCGATGATCCGCTGATCCTTTTCCACCGCGATCACTTTGCGGGCATGGATGGCGGCGAAGGTGGTAATGGCACCCAGGCCGGGCCCGATCTCCAGAACGACTTCCGCCTTTGTGATGTCGGCAGCCTCGACAATGGCCCTGGCGATCTTGGGATCAGTAAGGAAATTCTGCCCCAGCTGTTTTTTGGCCTTGATGTTCCAAGCGGTAAGCAATGTTCTCGGTGAAGTCATGTCTGGATTCCCGGGTCGTTGTGATTGCGCCCTGACCGTTCCCGGAAGGTGACAAACAGATAAAAGGTTACGAAATAGGCGATCACACCGAGAATGGTGCCGATGATTACGCCGCCGACCATCATGGCCGAGGTCACCGCCAGCCCCAGTTCCATGAGCTGGAACAGGGAACCGAATACGATGCGGTCCGCGGCACTCTCATACCCCAGCAGCAAACATCCCACCTTGTAGTTGACATAGTAGACCAACGGAATGGTCAAGGGGTTGCTTAACCAGGTTCCCAACACCGCGGCCGCTTTGCTTCCACGAACCAGAAACGCCATCAGGATGGCGGCCACGGTCTGGAAGGGGATGATGGGAGTAATGGAAATAAAGATACCAACCGCCATCCCCCGGGCAAGTTCATTGGGATTGCCCTCCAGTTGACGCGCACGAACCAGCATCTGGCTGATTCGCTCCCGGGGGCCCGTAAACACCGGAGGTTTTTTCTTACGGTCAAACTGCTTCTTGTTCATGATTTTTGGAAACCATCCTCACAATGTTGATCCAATGGGCCGGATTCAACGAAAATGGAAACGCGCAACCCGTGTAAGGCCTTATCGATTGTTTTTGCGTTCCCGTTCCAGTTCCCTTTTTTGGTCGCGACGCCGGATGGTTTCCCGCTTATCATGGCTCTGTTTCCCCTTTGCCAGGGCCAGGCTGAGTTTTGCCTTCCCCGCCTTGAAATAGAGTTTCAAGGGAATCAGAGCATACCCCTTTTCATTGACCTTGCCGTACAGCTTCTTTATTTCGTGATGATGCAGGAGCAGTTTTCTGGGACGAAGGGGATCGTGATTGTCGTAGTAAGCGAAGGGGTAGACGCCGATGTGCATCTGGTATACGAAGACCTCTCCGTTTTTGATTCTCGCGTAGGAATCCTTGAGGTTGGCCTTGCCCATGCGAAGGGACTTGACTTCTGTGCCCCGAAGCACCATCCCCGCTTCGTATTTGTCCTCGATGATATAGTCGTGTCGGGCTTTTCGGTTCTCCGCCACCAATTTGATGTGGTTTTTCTCCAATTTCCCTATTGTTCCTGTTGTTGGTGGGCAATCGTTTCCACGATGGCACCGAATTCTTCCGCAACGTACGCCTCAATTTCATCGGCGCGGGTCATCTTCATCACCGAATGAAGGAACGCGTCGACATCGGAGGCGCCAATGGAGCGAATTGCGTTTTTGACAAGGGGAATGGCCTGGGGATTCATGCTCAGCTCATCCACCCCCAAACCGAGCAGAATGGGGGCATACAGGGGTTCGCCGGCCATCTCGCCACACATGTAGGTCTTGATGCCCTTTTCCCGGGCCGCATCGCATATTTGCTTGATGATGCGCAAGATGGCCGGGTGAAGCGGTTGATACAGATGGGCCACGTGCCGATTCCCGCGATCGATGGCCAATGTATACTGGATCAGGTCGTTGGTGCCGATGCTGAAAAAATCGACTTTATCGGCCAACAGATCTGCTGTTACCGCCGCAGAGGGAACCTCGATCATGATTCCCAGTGGAACGTTGCGATCGTAGGCGACACCTTGCTGATCCAGACTCAGTGCCGCCTCGTCCAGAAGCCGCTTTGCCTGGTCTACCTCTTCTACACCGGAAATCATGGGGACGAGGATACGGACATCCCCGAAGGCAGCGGCCCGCAAGATGGCCCTGAGCTGGGTCTTGAAGATCTCGGGCTTCTTCAGGCAGTAACGAATGGCACGAAGCCCCAATGCTGGGTTGACCTCCTGTTTGTCCCGAATGTAACTGACCGCCTTGTCACCGTTGATATCCAGGGTCCGAATCGTCACCGGCCGATTCCCCATCACATCAACCACGTCCTTGTAGTTGTCAAACAGCATCTCCTCGGAGGGAAAGTTTGAACGGCTCAGATACTGAAATTCGGTTCGATAGAGGCCGATGCCGTCTCCACCATTGTCCAGGACCGACACCACTTCCTCGGGAAGTTCGATGTTGCCCATCACCGGAATCCGACACCCGTTCCGGGTCTGGGCGGGCAAATGGCTTTTTCTCACCATCAACGCCCGCTGAATCTCATACTCTCCCCTTCGCTCTTCGGTTTCAAGAAGGGTTTTCTCCGTGGGATGGACCACCACGGCACCCGTTTTCCCGTCGACGATCAGAATATCATCGTTTTTGATGTTCAATGTTGCGTTGCCCACACCCAATACCGCCGGAATTTCAAGGGTCCTGGCGATGATACCCGTGTGGGATGCCCGGCCGCCGCGGTTGGTGACGAAACCCTTGATCCGTTCCAGATTGATCTGGCTGGTCTGGGCCGGTGACAGGTCCCGGGCCACCAGGATCACCCGCTTGTCGATATGGGCGATGTTCACCGGGTCCGCACCCACCAAACTATCCATGATGCGGTTGGAAACATGGGTGATGTCCTCTGCCCGCTGTTTGAGGTAGTCGTCGGTCATGTTTTCGAACATGGGTTTGACCTCATCGACCACCTTTTTCAGCGCCCATTCGGCATTGACCCGTTCCTTCTCGATCACGTCGATGGTCCGGTCATAGAGCATCTTGTCTTCCAAGAGCAGAACATGGGTCTCCAATATCTGGGCGTGCTGGCGCAGCCCTTCGGGTGTCTCGTCGATGATCCGTCGCAGGGCATCCCGGGCCTTTTTCACCGCTGTCTTGAAACGATTGATTTCGTTTGAAATCGACTCTTCTCGCAGGATATACTTCTTGACGACATCCACGCCTTCGCTGTCCACGAGGTAGGCTTTGCCGATGCATATCCCCGGGGACGCGCCAATGCCATGGAGGATCACTTCCTGGATTTCATTGTCTTCCATGAACGGCTACTCTCCAAACCCGGAGCGCACCAGTTCGCATATGCGCTCCAAAACAGTTCTGTCCGCTTCGTCTTCGATACCGATGGTGATCATTGTATCTTTGGGGCAATTCAACGTCAGGATGTCCAACATGGAGGTGGCATCGACCACCTCTTCGTTTTTCATTACCCATACACCGCCTTTGGCCTCTCCGGCCAGCTGCGCCAGACGGGCCGCAGACCGGGCATGAAGCCCGAGATCATTGACAATTCGAATTTTTCTGGATTCAACGGATTTCATTCCATGCCAACAATCGCGTACAGTATGCCGTTGCCCGACCGATAGAAGGGAAATACCCTTTGCCGAAACTTTTTTATCTATCAACCCGAATTATCGATGTCAATGCGAAATCATTGACAATACCGATTGGGAATTGGTATGTGTATTTTCAATGAATTCAGATGCAAAACCCCTCTTCTACGATTTACGATCACCGTCCGGAATGATCGAAAACACGGAATCCAAATCGCCAAACCAGCGGAATCGGAGAAAAAACGCTTCGCTCAGGGCTCTTCATGAAACGGCATTGGGGCTTCTCGACAAGATCGACAAAGAAGAGCTTTTAGAGACCATCATCGAGCGTGCCGCCTTTCTCACCGGCACCCAGCATGGCTATATCTACCTTTTGGACGCGGACAACCAAGAGATGACCATGCGGGTGGGAAAAGGCTTTTTCGCCAACCAGCTGGGCCGAACCGTGCGCATTGGACAGGGGATGGGGGGAAGGGTATGGCAGACGGAAGCCCCCGTGCTGGTGGCGGACTACCACCGCTGGCACGGCCGGCTGAAGGATCCGGAGCTGGATGGTTTGCACTGCATCGTGGGGATTCCGCTCAAATCGGACCGGCGGGTGCAGGGGGTCATTGGTCTTGCCCACGTGGACCCGGACAAGCGGTTCGACGAAGAGGATATTGCCGTCCTGGAACGATTCGCCGCCCTGGCACTGCTGGCTCTGGAAAAAGCATCCCTGTACGGCAAACTGACCCGTGAATTGGCCGAACAGAAAAAAACAGAGGCGCGCATCCGTGACAGCAGCCGGCGTTACCTCTCTTTTCTGGAATCCTCCCCGGATCCCATCGTCGTTTATGATATGACGGGAGAGGCCACCTATGTCAATCCCGCCTTCGAACAGACGTTCGGCTATTCCCGCGATGAACTGCTGGGAAAGCGCATCGATTTCGTCCCTTCCGAATGTTGGCCCGAAACCGAGGCAGCCATTGATCGAATGCGAAGCGGGAGCAAGATTACCCTGTTCGAAACCAAACGGCTGGCGAAAAACGGGAGTATTTTGGACGTCCAGATCAGTTCGACACTGTTTTTCGGGTCCGACGGCAAGCAGGCCGGTAATATTGTTACCCTTCGGGATATCAGCTCTCGGAAAAAGGCCGAAGCGGTGCTGTTGCAATACCAGGATCAGCTGGAGGAACGGATTCAGGAGAGAACGGCGGCATTGGCCGAAGCCAACCGCCGACTCCAGCAGCAAATCGACGAACGAAAAAGGGCGGATGCCGCGCTGCGAGCCCAATCCAACCACCTGGAGGAGGTGAACACGGCACTGCGTGTCTTGTTGAAACAAAGGGAGATGGACAAGAAGGAGGTCCAGGAAAACGTCCTGTCCAATGTCAAGGAGTTGGTGATTCCCTATCTCTCCCGATTGAAAAAGGGACGGCTTGAGCCCCAGCAGGCCACCTTGCTGGAAATTCTCCAGACAAACCTGGAAAATATCATCTCCCCCTTTATTAGCAGGGTATCATCCCGATACTTCAATTTCACACCCGCCGAGATCCGAGTGGCCAACCTGATCAAAGAGGGAAAGACCAACAAGGAGATTGCCGAAATCCTCTTTATCTCCAAAAACACGGTCCTGTTTCACAGGCAGCGCATCCGAACGAAACTGGGATTGAAAAACAAACGGATCAATCTTCGAACCCACCTCCTCTCTTTTGATAAATAGTGGTTTTCCCCCGCTAGTTCCCTGCTATTTTATCAACTTGACACCTTGGAGAGGTCAGGTGTTTAATTGCATCCATACGACTGGCTGGGGAACGGCTTTTGTTTCGGACATGTGTTCATAAAAACATGTGACGAACGGATTGAGCAAATCATTCTGGACATGATGGCATTCATAAGGCAATATAATTCAATTGATCCCATTTCCTTCTTTTTTCGATAAATACTTGATAATATGAACCCGTTGATCATCTCTAATGTGACGCTGACATTTGGTGGCCTCAATGCATTGACCGATATCAATATGCATTTCGAACCGGGAAAGATCAGCTCTGTCATCGGCCCGAACGGTGCCGGAAAGACCAGTCTACTCAACTGTATATCCGGTTTTTACCATCCCAGCCGAGGCGATATTCACTACGGCAAGCGCCGCCTCACCCATGCATCCCCCCATCAGGTGTCGAACCTGGGCATCGCCCGGGCGTTTCAGAACCTGGAATTGTTCAGCGGCATGACGGTATTGGACAACCTCATGCTGGCCCGACACCAGAAATTGAAATACAGCTTCTTTCATGCCCTGATCTATTGGGGCAAGACGTCAAGGATCGAGGCCGAAAACCGTGCCTATGTGGAAGATGTCATCGACTTCATGGAACTGGAGCCCTTTCGGAAACACATGGTCGGATCCTTGAGCTACGGGGTGCAAAAGCGGGTGGAGGTAGCGCGGGCGCTGACCCTGGATCCGCGTGTCCTATTGCTGGACGAACCCATGGCCGGAATGAATATCGAAGAAAAAGAGGACATGGTTCGCTTTATCATCGATATCCAGAAAGAGCGAAAGACCACGGTCATTCTCGTGGAGCACGATCTGGGCGTGGTGATGGATATTTCGGACAATATCCACGTCCTGGACTTCGGCGAGCTGATCGGCGCCGGAACACCCGAACAAGTGGCCAAAAATCCCAAAGTCATCGAAGCATATATCGGAGAAGATTGATTTGCCCATGGAAGACAAAGACCACCTGCTCGAATTCTCCATTCCCCAACTGCTGCGCTGGCGCGTCGAGACCTCCCCGGACAAGGTTGCATTACGGGAAAAGGATTTCGGTCACTGGAGATCTTACACCTGGACCGAATACTACGCCTTCGTCCGAAAGACCGCATTGGGATTACAAAGCATCGGCCTGAAATCGGCAGACACGGTCGCCCTCATCGGCGACAATATCCCCGAACTGCTCTTCGTGGCCATCGGCACCCACGCCCTGGGCGGCATGTCCGCCGGCATCTACCAGACCACCCTTCCCGATGAAATCGCCGACATCATCAACTACCTGGAAGTGACGGCCGTATTCTGCAACGACCAGGAGCAGGTGGATAAACTCGTGGAAATCCGCGCCCGGATCCCCGGCGTCAAAAAGGTGATCTACGAAGATCCCCGGGGTATGCGCGGCTACCGGCAGGATCCCTGGTTTATGGACATCGAGTCGTTGTACGCGCTGGGCCAGAAGGCGCACGAGGCCGCGCCCGATCGTTTCGAGACCATGGTGGACCGGGGAGAACCGGATGATCCATGCCATCTGTGCCTTACCTCCGGTACCACGGGACTTCCCAAGGGTGCCATGATGACCCATCGCAACTACATTAACATGGGTGTTCAGATCACCAGGGTCGATGCGCTGGAACCGACGGACGAGTACCTCTCTTTTCTCCCCTTCGCATGGATCGGCGAGCAGATGAACTCTTTCGGCATCGCCATGGCCACGGGCATCACCATTAACTTTCCCGAGTCGGTGGAGACGGCCATGGAAGATCTCAAGGAGATTGGTCCCCATTTCATGTTCGGTGCTCCCCGCATATACGAAACCATCCGCAGCCAGATCTGGCTCAAAATCGACGAGTCCTACTGGCTGAACAAAAAATTCTACAATTACTTCATACGGGTGGGGGAACGGGCCGCCCGCTACCGGATGATCGGCAAATCCCTGCCGCTGGGCCTAAAGATCAAAGCCTGGCTGGGTACCCAGATGGTGTTTCGGCCATTGATCAACCAGATCGGCCTGCTTCGCCTGCGGCGGGCTTACACCGGCGGTGCCGCCTTGGGACCGGAGCTGTTCACCTTCTACCAGGCCATCGGGGTAAACCTGAAACAAATTTACGGCCAGACCGAAATCACCGGTATCGCCTACATGCACAGAGACAAAGACATACGGCCCGACACGGTGGGCAAACCCCTTCCGGGAACCGAGTGCAAGATTTCCGATGAAGGTGAAATCCTGTCCCGTTCGGCATCGGTGACACCCGGCTATTACAAATTACCGGAAAAGACCGAAGAGCTGCTGGAAGGCGGCTGGCTCCACTCCGGTGATGCCGGCTACATCGACGAAAACGGGCATTTGGTAGTGATCGACCGACTCTCCGACGTGATGCACAACCACTCCGGGGAGATGTTCAGCCCCATGTTTCTGGAAAATCGACTCAAATTCAGCCCCTACATCAAGGAGGCGGTGGTGTTCGGCGACCAGCAGGATTTCGTGTCGGCGCTGATCAACATCGACCCCATCGTCGTGGGCAAGTGGGCCGAGGATCGGGGCATCTCTTACACCACCTTCATGGACCTGTCCGCAAAGCCTCAGGTGGCCGATCTGATCCTCGGCGAGGTGCAATCCATCAACGGACAGGCGGAGAAGGAGCATTTTACCATCAGGCGGTTTGCCATCTTGTACAAGCTGTTGGACATGGACGACGGGGAGTTGACCAAGACGGGAAAGATTCGAAGAAAATTCGTTATGGAGAAGTACCGGAACCTCTACGAAGCACTTTACGATACCGCCGTTTCGGAAAAGACAGTGGAGGCTTTCTATCAATACCAGGACGGTCAGACCACTACCGTCAAAACAACGATCAAATTCTACACTTTGGAAGGCGTCTGATGAGTTATTTTTTTCAACTCGTGGTCAGCGGCATCGTGGTGGGTTCCATCTACGCCCTGTCCGCACTGGGTTTCGTCCTCATTTACAAATCCAGCCGGGTACTGAACCTTGCCCATGGTCAGATCATCGCGGCGGGCGCCTTTATCGTCTATGCCCTGACGGTCTGGGTGGGCGTTCCCATTTTTCTCTCATTTCTGGCCAGTATGGTGATTACCTTCTTTCTGGCCATGAGCGTGGAGCGGGTCTTCTTGCGCCGGCTCATCGGCGAGCCCATCATCTCGGTCATCATGGTCACCATCGGCCTCATGTCCATTTTGGACGGCCTCATCTACCTGACACCCTTCGGGTCGGTCAACTTCTCGTTTCCGCCGGTGCTTCCCGTAACGCCCATCAGCTTCGGCGGGGTCTCCATCTCCTGGACCCAGATGGTCGGTGTCATCATTACGGCGATCCTCATCGGCGGATTCTCCTGGTTTTTCAAACGATCGACGCTGGGGATCAGCATGCGTGCCGTCAGTGACGACCAGATGGCCGCCATGTCCGTCGGCATCTCCGTCCCCCGCGTATTCGGTCTTGCATGGGCCATGGCGGGGCTGAGCGCCGCAGCCGCCGGCGCCATCATCGGCAACATCACGGGACTCAATTTCGATACCCTGCACGCTTTCGGCATCGTCGTTTTCCCCGTGGTGATCTTGGGGGGACTGGATTCCATCATCGGCGCCGTCGTGGCCGGCATCATCATGGGCCTGATCCAGCAATTCGCCGGCGGCTACCTGGACGGGAAATGGGGTCTTGCCGGAACGGCCAATGTATTGCCTTATATCATTTTGTTGATCATTTTGCTGTTCAAACCCCACGGTCTGTTCGGCACCCACGAAATCGAGAGAGTGTGATCTAATGTCGGCTAATCGATGGCTTGCAACGGGCAACTTTTACACCACATACAGACAAGAGCAGCGAATTTTTTCCACCCACCTGGATCGGACGATCTTTGCCGTCTTTTTATTGTTTTTGTTCGCCTGGCCCCTGTTTTTCGAACTGAGCAACAAGTACATGTTGGTCATCGACAACACCCTGATTGCCGTCGTGGCAATCATGGGGCTGAACCTGGTGACGGGATTCGCCGGATTGATCTCCATCGGACACGCCGCATTCGTGGGGGTGGGGGCCTATACGCTGGCTTCCGTTGCGACCACACTGGGTGACAGCCACGTATTGATCACCCACGCCTGGCCCGTGATGATCCTTTTGTCCGGTGCCGTCGGGGCACTTTTTGGTGCCTTCGTTGGATTGCCGGCCCTTCGGCTGAAACACCTTTACTTGGCCATCGCCACGCTCTCCTTTCAGATGATTTTCGAATGGGTGATCCACTTCATGGGTTTTTTTAACCAGGGACAGACCATCTTCGTGGGCCGGGTTTTCTGGCTCACCGGCCAGGTGGGCCGACGGGACCACTATGCGTTCTGGTATTACGTGTGCCTGTTGGTGGTCGTTATCACGGGTTTCGGCATCCGCAACCTGCTGCGCACCCGGTACGGACGCTGCCTCATCGCCGTGCGGGACAACGACCGGGCCGCCGACGCCATGGGCATGCATCCGGGACTGACCAAGGTCTACGCCTTCTCGCTGGCCGGCTTCATGGCCGGTTTGGCCGGAGCGTTGCACGCCTATCTGTACCGGGGGGTAGGCATCGAATCCTTTACCCTGCACCAGTCCATCACCTATCTGGCCATGGCCATCGTCGGCGGGCTGGGGACGTTGAACGGATCTTTCTGGGGTCCGGCAGCCATCAAGCTTTTAGATCTGCAGGTGGAGAACATTTCCGAATGGGCCGCCCAAATTTTTCCGGCCCAGGGCAACCTGGCGACGGCACTGCGGCCCTTTAGTTTCGGCCTGGTCATCGTGTTGTTTCTCATGTTCGAACCCAGGGGAATCGCCAACTGGTGGCGAATCGTACGATCCTACGTGAAACTGTGGCCATTTCGCTACTGACCACGCGAACCGTAACGATTTCAGAATCGTAACCAAAAAAACGAAGGGAGAAGAGATGAAACATCTGAGAATGACAGTTATTTTTATGCTCGCGATCGTTTTTCTGTTTGCCGCTGGTGTACCCGCACACGCCAAGGCAATCAAACTGGGTTTGTCCTTGGCAATGTCCGGCCCCACCTCCGACGCGGGCCAGCCCTATGCCAAGGGTGTCGAGGATTTTTTCAAGTATGTCAACGATGAAAAGCTGCTCGGCAAAGACACCATCGACTGCACCATCAAAGACGACCAGTACCAGACCGACATCACCAAGCGCAACTTCGAAGAGTTTCTGGATATGGGGATTCCCCTCTACCTTAACTACTCTACCGGCAGCACATTGGGGCTCAAACGGGATTTCGAAGAGGAGAAGATTCCTACCATTCCCGCCTCCTTTCACCGTGGCAACCTGGACGGATCAAACTACATCTTTCTGCCCATTGCGTCTTATTCCGAACAATTCATCGGCTTGGCCGAATACGTGGCCAACCATTTCAAAGGTGGCAAGGCAAAGGTGGCCCTGTTCATCCATCCATCTGCCTTCGGCCGTGGACCGGTGGATGATCTGAAAAAAGCAGTGGCAGCCGGCCTGGACATCGATATCATCGAGACGGTGGAGCACGGCAAAAACCTGGACAGCACCGCCACCCTGCAACGGCTGAAGAGCAAGGGTGTACAGTTCGTCATCAGCCAGACCGTCCAGAGTCCGGTAGCCACCTTTCTGAAGGATGCCGAGCGGTTGGGCATGGTCGCAAAAACCTTCGGCGAACCGGGCAAAATCACCTTCATGGGCGCCCATTACACCGGCGGCACGGATCTGATCGCCCTGGCCGGTAGTGCGGCCGAGAATTTTTACTGGACCACTTCCTACACCCTGACCAGTGTACCCGGCGTGGGGACCGAGGCCCAGTTGGCGCTGGCGAAAAAATATGGCCGGGACGACAAGACCGCCAACAGCCACAACTACACCAACGGTATCATGGTCGCCCAGGTAGCCTTCGAGGCCATTCGTCGCTGCAAGGCCAAGGGTAACGAGGTGAACCGGGCCAACCTCTACGCCGAGCTGAATCAGATGAACGGCCTCAACGCCTTTTACCCGGTGACCACCGTGGGACCGGTAACTTACTCTCCCAAAGACCATGCCGGCGTGGATGCCCTTCAACTCTACCGCGTCCAAGACGGCAAGTGGGTTGCCGTGGGCGGCCCGTTCCGATCCAAGTACATGCGGATGGTGGAATAGCGAAGGCTACTTGTACGGATATCGGCGGCAGGTTCTGCTGCCGCCGATCCCCCTGCAAGCGCTCCGAGGACGAGATCATGTCACAGGACCAAAACATATTGCTCGAGGTCAACAACATCGAGGTGGTGTACAACGACATCATCCAGGTGCTTCGTGGGGTCAGCCTTCAGGTGGCCGAGGGCAGCATCGTCAGTCTGTTGGGAACCAACGGCGCGGGAAAAACCACCACACTACGCGCAATTTCCGGTCTTCTGAAGCCGGAAAATGGTTTTATTCGGGATGGCTACCTGCGTTTTTCCGGAGAGGACATCACCAATGTTCTGGGAACCCGCGTCGTCACATTGGGCGCGGTAATGGTCCCCGAAGGCCGCCGGGTCTTCAAACACCTCACCGTGGATGAAAACATTCGGGTCGGTTCCATTACGCGAAAGGACGGTTCCCAGAAGATCCGCTCCGATCACCAGATGATGTATGACCATTTTCCGCGGCTCTCCAAAATTACCAACCGGCTGGCAGGATATTGTTCGGGTGGAGAACAGCAGATGATCGCCATCGCGCGAGCGCTGATGGCCTCTCCGCGGATGCTGATGCTTGACGAGCCCTCCCTGGGCCTGGCTCCTTTGCTCGTCAAGGAGATCTTCGACAATATTCAGCTCATCAACCGGGAGATGGGAACCACGATCCTGGTTGTCGAACAAAACGCACGAATTGCCTTGGAGATTTCCAATTACGCCTACATCATGGAATCCGGAAAAATTGTTTTGGAAGGACCGTCAAAAGAATTGCAAAACAACCCGGACGTGAAAGAATTTTACATGGGCCTCACCCGTGGCGGCGGACGAAAATCCTTCAAGGAAGTTAAGTCCTACAAACGGCGTAAGCGCTGGATGTAAAATTGACGGCTTCGTAAAAAGCTTTTCCAGGCCAAATACGGCCAAACAATCGCAAGCAAGAAACTCGGTATTCTTTTCTTTGCAGATAGATGAAAACGAGGGAAAAGCTTTTTATAAAAAAGTCCTTTTTAAGTGGAATAATGAAC
Organism: uncultured Desulfosarcina sp.; assembly: GCA_963674945.2. Classification (GTDB taxonomy): domain Bacteria; phylum Desulfobacterota; class Desulfobacteria; order Desulfobacterales; family Desulfosarcinaceae; genus Desulfosarcina. Next base: position 3,190,607 of record CAXXWQ010000004.1, on the reverse strand, counting down.
GAGTTCCTTAGAAGTCCGATATCGGCGTTACGCCTCATCCCTCGTCACTGCGACGTATCAAAAATACGCCTCATTCCTCGGGACTCGCAAGCCTTGATCTCGAACTTTTTACGAAGCCGTCCGGAATCAGACTTTTTACGAGTTCATCAAAATAGAAAAAGAATAAACAATGAAATTTCTCGTGGCGTACAATGGATCCAAGGAGAGCAAAGCCGCCCTCGATCTGGCGATGAAAACCGCATCGGATTACGGTGCCAGGCTGTTTGTCATCACCTCCATGGAAGGCGGGCGCAGCGAAAAGCCCGAAGACATCGCCCGGGTCAACCGGGAGTTGAAACAGGTTCGCCAGAAGCTCGCCGATGCCGGTATCGAACACGATGTCGAGGAGATGGCGCGGGGACTTTCTCCCGGGGAGGATATCATCTCTTTCGCAAAGGAGAACGGTATCGATCACATCTTCGTGGGCATCGAAAAACGATCGAGAACAAGCAAACTACTCCTCGGGTCGACGGCGCAGTACATTATTCTGAAGGCGGCATGCCCGGTGACCACCATCAAGTGAGGAAATCATGGGACTTTATGATTTTACCGTCTACGACCTGATTCGTAGAAATGCCGAATGTTTTCCCAATCGAACGGCTTGGTTCGAGGCCGACACCGGTGAGACGGTCACATTCGGAGAATTCAAAGCTCGTGTGGATCGACTGGCCGCAGGATTAAAGAGCGAGGGCATCAAGGCCGGTGACAGGATCGGCATCGTTGGGAAAAATAGCCTGTCCTATTTTCAGATCTATGGTGCCGCCGCAGCCATCGGTGCCATCGTCGTGGCCATCAACTGGCGGCTTTCCGCCGACGAAATGGCGTATAATCTCAATGACTGCACTCCTGTCATGGTTTTCGTGGACGCTCCCTTCGCAGAGACAATGACCGGTGTCCGCCATGGGATTCCCTCCGTGAAGCGGATGGTCAACCTTACCGAAACCGGCCCCCTGGAACCCTTTTCAGGCTTACTGGGTGATGGTCCTTTCGATTTCGCTCCGGTGGAACATGACACAGGCTTTGCGATCATCCATACGGCAGCCGTTGCCGGGAGACCGCGGGGAGCACTGGTGAGCCACGCCAACCTATTGTGTTCCAGCATGCATCTCGCCTATTGTTTCGGCCTTTCGTCCACAGATGTTCACCTGAACCTCTTGCCCCTGTTCCACGTGGCGGGCCTGTTCATGGCAGTAAGCGCTTTTCATTCCGGTATATTGAACGTGAACATGAGTAAATTCGACGCCAATGCAGCCGTGGATCTCATCAATTCGAAAAATGTATCCTACTTTTTCGAGTTCTCACCGATTCTCGGATCCATCCTCGACGCCCAGGAGAAGAAGGGTACCGACATCACTTCCTTGCGGGCGGTCATGGGACTGGACACGCCGGAAACCATCGAGCGGTACCAGGAGACCACCGATGGTCGTTTTTACGTCATGTTCGGCCAGACCGAAACCAGTCTGCTGACCACCATGGCCCCTTACGACGCATGTCCCGGCAGCGCCGGCCGCCCCATTCCCTTAGGCCTCGTGGAACTGGTGGATGACCAGGATCAACCTGTACCGGCGGGACAGGTGGGGGAGATAACGCTCAAGGGCCCCATGGTCTTCAAGGGGTACTGGAACCTTGACGAAGATAATCGGCACACCTTCCGCAACGATCGACACCATACCGGCGACCTGGGAAAATTCGACGAAAAGGGCTTCTTATGGTACGCCGGTCGAAAGGCGGAAAAAGAGCTGATCAAACCCGGCGGAGAGAACGTCTATCCGGCCGAAGTGGAAAAGGTGATCCTCGAACATCCCGGCGTTGCCCGGACCGTTGTTTTTGGCGTCCCGGATCCCAAATGGAAAGAGGGCATCAAAGCCGTCTGTGTTCTCGAATCCGGTCAATCACTGGAGGAAAAGGAACTCATCGATTTCGTGGGCGGACGCATTGCCCGGTTTAAGAAACCCCAATACGTACAATTCGTGGCGTCACTGCCTGAAAAGAATGGTTCCATCGACCGGGAGGCGGTAAAAGCCCAGTATGGGGGAGAACAGCATGCTGCCGATTCATAGATAGGCAGCCGCACCGGTTACCGCCGATAGTATTGAAACGGGTGGATGTCTTATATGGCCAGTAGAACCAAGCTGCAGTTTTCCTTGCAACAACCCTCCCGATGGTTGAAACGCTTCCCGAAATATGTTCTTATGTCTGCTGTTCGTTACAGGAGATGTGAACGAAACGAATGGCGAGAAAAGAACGGACCACCATGAAACCGATGTACTTTGCAAACGTGGCCATCGAGGCGGTGGCATATGTACTGCCGACAACGGTGATCACCTCGGCGCAAATCGAGCGCCAGATCGCCGTTGCCCTGGCACGGATGAAGATGAAGCCGGGAGTCATCGAAGGACTTACCGGTATCCGGGAACGGCGATTTTGGGATGCGGGCCAGCAGGCCAGCGACGTCGCCACAATGGCGGCGGAAAAAGTGTTGGCGACCTCCGGCATTCCAAAGGACCGCATCGGTTGCCTGATCAGCACGTCTGTCTCCAAGGACTATATCGAGCCGTCCGTGGCCAGCCTGGTACACGGCAATCTGGCATTGGCCGGCCACTGCCTCAATTACGATATCGGAAACGCATGCCTGGGGTTCGTTAACGCCATGGGCAGCATGGGCATGATGATCGACGCCGGATTCATCGATTACGGTCTCATCGTGGCCGGCGAAAATTCCCGTGAGGTGGTGGAGGCGACCATTGCACGATTGATTCGGCCCGAAGCCGGCCCTGCCGAATTTCGGGACCAGTTCGCCACCCTCACCCTGGGATCGGGGGCCGTTGCCATGATTCTGTGCAGAAAGGATCTTTCCTCGAAAAGCCATAGGATCAACGGATCGGTCACCTGCGCCGCCACCCAGCACTGCCGCCTCTGTCTGGGACAACGGGACCACATGATCGCCGATGCATCCAAGGTGATGATCTTCGGTGTGGAACTGGCGAAAACGACCTGGGACCTGGCCCATAGCGTCCTGCCCCATTGGAACGACGCCGAGATCGATGCTTACATTCCCCACCAGGTGAGCCAGCGAAACATGGACGTGCTCAACGAGAAGTTGGGCCTTTCCGCAGAAAAGCACCATCTTAATTTTCCCACACTGGGGAACATCGGCCCGGCGGCCTTGCCCATCACCTTGTGCCAGGCCGCCGAGACCGGTCGGATCGGACCCGGTGATCACGTCGGCCTCATGGGGATCGGCAGCGGTTTGAATTGTTCCATGATGAGCGTCACCTGGTAAAGATGACGGCTTCGTAAAAAGTACGATATCAAAGATGATATCCATATCCGCCTGAAACGGCCGAAAACCATGACTTCATCATCGGTGAAACGAACATTCCGATCCCGCGCTTCGTTCTATTTGCTCAGATCCCCCGCACGCTCCTCCATTATTGGGTTCGCGGCTCTCATTACCATTGGATCGGTTCTGCTCATGCTGCCCATTTCATCGACGGGCGCTGCAGTGGGCGTCGTCGACGCACTGTTCATGTCCACTTCAGCGACCTGTGTGACCGGGCTTACCGTCCTGGACATCGGCCGCCAATTGACGATGTTCGGCCAACTGGTGATCTTGGTGTTGATCCAAACGGGCGGTTTGGGCATTCTCACCATTTCGACGCTGTTGCTCATGATGGTGCGCGGGCGTCCCTCACTGTCGGGCCAGGCCATTATCAAGGACACCTTCACTTACGGCGGGGGGAAACAGTCTGCGGCGTTCGTGCTCAAGGCGATATTCATCACCGCATTTTCCATCGAGGCCATGGGCGCCCTTTGTCTCTATCTTCGAACGGCGCCTTTGACCGGTTGGCGCAACGCCTTCTACCCAGCAGTGTTTCATTCTATCAGCGCCTTTTGCAACGCCGGATTTTCCCTGTACCCGGACAGTTTCACTGCCTTTCGGGAAGACTGGATCGTCAACGGAATCATCGGATTGCTCATTTTCATCGGCGGCATCGGTTTCGTGGTGATCGTGGATGTCAAGCGTCGCCTCTGGAAAAAGGGCAAGCATGTCAAACGATTGAGCCTCCACAGCCGTTTGGCCCTTGCCACCAGCGTACTGCTCATTTGTATTGGCGCTGGTGCGATATTATTCATGGAATGGGACAACACCCTATCATCGTTGACCGTTTCGGGGCGCCTGCTCGCCGCCCTTTTCCAATCCATCAGTGCAAGAACGGCCGGTTTCAACACACTGGAGATGGGCGGCATGGCCAACGAGACCCTGTTTATGCTGTCGATTCTCATGTTCGTCGGTGCGAGTCCCGGTTCCTGCGGAGGCGGTGTAAAGACGACGACGGTCGCCTGTCTGGTGGTGATGGGGATTTCACGGATCCGAGGCATGGGCCGACCGCAAATATTTCATAGGTCGCTGCCTGAAGCCACCACGGAAAAGGCATCCAGCCTCGTCATGATCAGTATCGCGGTGATTGCGATTGCCGTCATGGCATTGATGATGAGTGAATTGGGTGGGCTTTCCCACATTCAAACCCGTGGTAAGTTTCTGGAATTGTTTTTTGAAGCGATAAGCGCCTTTGGTACCGTCGGGCTTTCCACCGGTGCCACCGGAACCCTCTCTCCAACCGGTCGGGTCATTGTCTCCGGGCTGATGTTTGTCGGCCGGTTGGGTCCAATGGTGATCGGCCTGGCGGTAAGCCGTGTCCGTTTGCGCCGGTTCCAATATGCCGAAGAAACCGTCATGATTGGATGAAACCATGAAGAAACAGTTTGCCGTCATCGGATTGGGGAATTTGGGATTCTATCTTGCGTCCTCTCTTTTCGAAAAGGGACATGAAGTGCTGGGGATTGATATCGATGAAAAAAAGGTGCAGGAGATACGGGATCTGGTGAGCAGAGCCGTCATCGCCGACGCCACCGACCCCCAGGCGCTGAAAGAATTGGATTTGAAGGCCATGGATGCCGTCGTGATCGGCATCGGTTCCAACCTTAACAACTCCATTCTCGCAACCTTGAACGTTAAAGATGAAGGCGTTAAGCGTATACTGGCCAAGGCGGTGAGTGAAGCACATGGTCGGATTCTGGAAAAAATAGGCGCCGATGAAATCTTCTTTCCCGAAAAGGACCTGGCCCTGGCCACGGCCCGGCGTCTGGACAATCCCAACGTGATCGATTATCTACCGTTCATGGAGGGGTACAGTATCATGGAGCTGGCCCCTCCCAGCTATTTTATCGGAAAAATGCTCAAAGAGTTGGACCTGATCAACAAGTACGGAATTCAGGTGGTCGCCATAAAGGAGATGGTGCCCGATCAGGTGACGATGATTCCCACCGGTGGTTTCGTCATCAAGCCCAGTGATATCCTGGTTCTGCTGGGTCCCGACCGATCCATCGAGAAACTCCATGAAGCATCCGCTTAATGATGAACTCGTAAAAAGTAGGATTTCGGACGGCTTCGTAAAAAGTTCGAGATCAATGCTTGCAAGTTCCGAGGAATGAGGCGTACATAGAGTACGCCGCAGCGACGAGGGATGAAGCGTAACGCCGATATCGGACTTTTTACGAAACCGTCAATTATGGTTACCACTTTTCAACTCACCGGCTCAATCTCGATCGGTACGCCGGAAAAAAGCGCCATGCCACTTATCTCGTCAATGACCGATTTACTCGTCAGGCGATTCACATTCCCGTTCAGATGGCCATGACAGATGGACACCACACCGGGGCGCATTCCCGGGTCAATTCTTGCGGTCAGGACGATTTCTCCACATTCGTTGCTGATCCGTACCGCCTGCCCGTCGCGGATGCCATGGGTGTCGGCATCAAAAGGGTGCAAAACCGCATTTGCTTCTTCACCCAAAAAATCCAGCTGGGCATTGAATTTTTTACGCTGTCGACGGGAAGAAAAGCAAAGTGGTTTTGGTTTGCCGCTTTTCGCCGCATCGGCCGCGCGTATTTTCTTCCACTGATCCAGAAAACGTTGTGGCGCCAGACGCCAACCACCGATGCGTTCAATATGTTTGTCGACCCAGACAGCGGGAAACTCCAGGGTGTGCGCCACATAGCGTTTTTCTTTTAACTCCTCGAAACTGCAGCGCGCCATCTGCATGAGGCTGGCAAGCATCGCCTCGTCCGCCCCGGGCTCGTGATCGTCCATGGGTACATGCTCCGGCACGGGGAGGCCGGAGCGGCGCATGATCTGGGAAATTACCCACCAGGCAGAGCGGCGCTCTCCCATGGGCGCAACTAGCGGTTCTGAGTATTGCATCGAGAGGTTCCATCGGAGAAAATCCCATCGGGTTATCTCTGGACGTTCGATGGCATCCTTTGTGGGTAGCACGTGGGTGGCGAATTGGGTGGTTTCATTGAAGGCGATCTCGCCCATTACATGCAACGCGAGTTTGCCGAGGGTCCTTTCCAGCGCATTCGTATCCGGCCAGGTCCGAAGCAGCCTGCCACCGAAGTTTAACAGTGCACGGATGTTGCCTGCTTCGATCTCATCCGGCAGGACTGCACAGGGCCAATCGCCGATCACGCCGGGCACTTCCGGGCGGACATTGGAGCCGGAAGTCCACAGGTCCAACTCCGGAAGTTCGAAGCTCTCATAGGGAAAGAGGAAGCTGGGGTGAAAAAAGGTGCCGCCTTTATTGTTCATGGCACCAGTGAGAATCATCAGCAACCAGGCAAACCATTGGGTCAGATTGCAGTCGGCCGCCATGGTAATTCCGGTTCCGGTCTCCACCACCACATTGCCGCCCTGGCGGCGGATGGCGGCCAACAGGTCCAGCATATCCTGCTGATCGACACCGGCGACTTCGGCTGCGGTTGCCAGATCGTAACCTTCCAGTGCGGCGCGCAATTCATCGAGACCACGGACGGCCTGTCTTGGCGTAAGCGGACCGCCATCGATAATCTCGCGGGTGAGCCAGGCAAGAATGGCGTAAACACCACCCGGATAAGCTGCGATGTGCCGGGTGGAGAGTTTGGCGGTTTCGGTAAACAGCGGATCGATGGTCCAGACCTCGCCGCGCCTGGCGGCTTCCTTGATCCAGACAACAGGCTTGAACATGCCGGTATTGTGCGCATGACTGACAACCGGATTGGTGCCGACGTAAATGAGCATGCGCACGTTGTCGTAGTCGGTTTTGGGCATGAGACCGGGAAATGCGCCCATTGCACCGGCCACAAGAACCTTTGCCACACCATCGATGGTCATCGGTGTAAACTTCGGCCCGTTACCCAGCGCGTTGTGCAGCGCCTCCAGCATGGCATAACCCGAAGAATCCAGCCCCAATCCACTGCCAAAATTGATGCCGATGCAGCGCGGACCATACGTATCGATAAGGCTACGCAGTTTCACTGTGATGTCATCTAAGGCTTCATCCCAGCTGACCGGTTTCAGCCCGCCATTTTTTCTCATCAAAGGCTGCGTGATCGCGTCAGGGGTGTGATGAATCCGGCCGGTCGCCAGCCCTTTCGGGCAGCAGTAGCCATCGGTGAGCGGGTGTTCGCGGTCACCTCGCACCTTGAGAACCTGATTGCCGGAAACCTCTGCCACCAGTCCACAATGAACCATGCAGACTTTGCAATAGGTGCGTTTGGTTTCGACAGGATGGGTAGTCATGAAGCCCCCTTCAATTGAAACGATAATCCAACAGATCTCTTGGCTACAATGTCTGTCACCGACTCACCGGAGCACCGGGATGATCTGGGGAAGATCGACAACGGGACGAATCCCCGGTTCGGCAGCACAGATAAAGGGAATGACGTTAACGGGACGATGCGCCGTCAATCCGGGGGAGTACTCCGCATATTGCTCCTTTGCTACGGGAAAGCCGATGTTTACGTCGAGGGCCGTGTCTCCTTCGAGAAGAATGTGCCAGCCGTTGTCGCGCAGTTCCCAGACCGGATCGATATCTTTGGTGACATACCAATTGACGCGCATGCGAAGAAGCGGCGCGCCTCTTCTCATTCCCGATACGGTGATCCGCTGCGCCGCCATCGTACCTGCCTCTATGATACCGGCGGCAATCTCGGTCTTTTGATTTGCCACGGCGATCTCTCCGCTCGCTTCGTAGCCGTCCAGTGGCATGCCGATGGCATCGGCAACCTGAGAAAGGGACGGGCCAAAAGACTCCTGTACAAAGTCCAGAATATAGCCGGGAATCTCGTCGGTATCCTTGCCAAAACCCATAATGTCAAAGAGCATATACGCCGAGTCCCGGGAAGAAACGTCTGCAAACTCGTTGATTGTCAGGCGATCGAGACGACGCTGGATGGACAACAGCACCAGCGGGACGGCTTCTGTAATGAATCCGGGGCTGCTGCCGGTACTGTGAATGGAAGTGCCGCCTTGTCGACATGCCGTCTCCACTCGATCCCGGAGCGCGGAATCGAGAAGCGTCGGACTATGAAAATCCGGGCGCGTGGTGACGATATTGGCGCCCGAGGCGAGCAGTTTACAGATATCATCGAAGTCGGTTCCCTGCTGCATGTACAGGACACAATCGGGCTTGAGGGCGATGATGTCATCGATGCTGTCAGTGGCCTTGACGCCGATGGGGTCGAGACCGCAGAGCTGTCCGGCGTCCTGCCCCACCTTTTCACTGATCTCTTTGAGTCCGACCAGGGTCATATTCGGGTGCTCGATAATGGCGCGCATGGCGCGTGCGCCGACATTTCCAGCCCCCCATTGAACGACCCGGTACTGCATTGTAGGGTCAGGCAAGACCAACGTATTGTTTTTTCTGTTCATCCTACTCCTCCTCTGTCTTTCATCCTGGCCATGTGAACCACTCGGGAATCATTGAACGATGAACTTCGGAAATCCGTCGACTTCCTCTCTTCGGCCCATAGCAGAACCGCTCCGTGGACGATATCACGATTGAATGAAAGCGTCAAATATTAATAAACATATTGGCCGTTAAATTGAAATATTTATTCTTTACATTGAATTGTGGCCAATTAATATTGTTCTTTTAGTAGCATTCCCGTATAAAAAGGGATATATTTCACAGAGAAGAAGTCGGATCGATTCACAACACGGATGGTTTTCACACTTTCCACATTCGATTGCTCCTCACCCAATCCGTACCGCAGCATGAAAAGGGGGCGTTGTGCTTAGCAAGCTTGATCTCATGATCATGGAAGAACTGGAGGAGGATGCCAGGATGCCGGTTCAGGCACTTGCCAAAAAGCTGGCGGTAGCAAGGACCACCATCCGCTACCGCCTGAACCGGCTTAGAGCCGAACGGATTGTGAGCATTGCCTGCATAAGTGACGCCGAACTCTTGGGATACCAGCTCCCACTATTAATTGGAATCAACACCTCTCCCGGAAAGACGAATATTGTTGCAGATCAATTAATGCCGCTATCGGCAGTAAAGGTTGTCTTCCTGACAGTCGGCCACTATGACATTCTGGTGTGGGCAATCTTTCGAGATCGGGCGAGTTTGACCCATTTCATGTCTACGGAACTGACCGGCCTATGCGATATCGCAACAATAGAGATGATGCATTTCTATCACTGGATGAGAGACTCATGGCGGTATTTCAGGCCGCAAACGGAAAGTGTCCGCAAATGCCCACAATGCAGACTCAACGACTTTGATCTGTCCATCGTTACGGCGATGCAGCAACACCCTCGACAGACCATAACACAACTGGCCAAAACGGTTGGCTGCAGCATATCGGCGGCGAAGATAAATTTGGAGAAACTCATCAATGATGGCGTCATCCGGTTTGTCAGTATCGTCGACCCTGCTGCGTTGGGATATAATACCGGAGCGATAATCCTGATCATGTGCAAACCAGACAGCGCCTATGATGCAGCCAATAGGTTATCGGTGAAAGACACGGCGCGATATGTAAGCCTGATAACCGGTCAATGGCAGATATTTTTCGGGGCACAATTTGAAGACAGCAAGCACATGAACCATTTTTTATCGGATGAACTGTCCCGTATCTCCGGTATTATCAGGTATGAGATTGTTCACATCAGAAACGTTTTAAAATACTCGTTCGATTTCACCAGCACGCCGATATTGTCCAAACACTGAAATAAAAAACGGCAGGCATGTTTCCCATACGAGGCCACCAATCGGGCTTTTTTCAAATGGCGCCTGCGTAAACCTTCGTTTCTGACAGCACTCAATTTAAGCTTGCTTTTCAACTGGAAATTGTGTTGGTTGAAATGGTTTTGCACCTTTTTGTGTCAACCTCTGATTCATATTTTATTTTTACCGAAGATCGAGGAATTCGACGTCCCTGTAAACCGGCTATACGCATTGGATAAATAAGAGATTTACAGTACTCTTGCTTTTAACAAAATCAGTAAAAAGGAAATAGAGCATGGTTTTTCGATATCGCTGGATCATTTTTTTTGTCATGGTTGGATTTTTCGCAGGCTGTGCAACCAAACAGGACTTCGAACGTCTGGAACAGAAAGTCGACCAACTCATTCGAGCCACGAACCGATCGACACTGGACGAAATTTTCGGCGAGCAGGCCGCCCAAGTCTCTCTCATGGTAAAGGAACTGGGGTTACAACAAAGAAGACGCTTCGACAATCTTCAACAAGAATATTCCAACGGTAACATGGCAGTCGAAAAAGTGCGACAGGAAATGTTGAGTGTTCTGGGCAATAACGACCGCGTGGTCAGTACCCGGCGCGGTATCTACATTCGCAATATCGAAGGCACCAAATTGGAAGCGATTCCCAACGATACGAAGATCACCAACTGTCATCTTCTTGCAGAAAAGGATGTTCCCGTAGCGATTCAGCTAAAGCCGGTCCTGGATCGATTTTCCTGGGGTCTGGGCGAATTGGATGGGAAGATCGTCCTCTTCCCCTGGGAGCTTACCATATCATCCTTCACCAAAGAGGTGGCCGAGCATACGGCAAGGAGAACCGCCGAAGAATTCATCCGTATGGGAGGAGAACCACAGTGGAAACGCCCCATCCAGATCCAGATTTCTACGGAAAAGGATGACCAGATCAAAGTCACCACCAGCGAAGAGAAAAATGAGGTCTTCTTTGAGTATGAGAACCTCGATTCGAAAGGGGCTGAAAGTGACAGGCTTTCAACAGACACAAAGGATACCGCCGAAACCCCCGATGAAGTCGGTCCCTGGTCTGTGAAGTAAAACCGGACACAGAGTGCCCGGCTTTGATCACCTCCTGGAAGAGGGGCGCGCAATGATCGTTGAAATTCACAGAAGCCGGAATTCATGAGTCGGAATCAACGTAATTTCGATTGGATTTTCTGTCATTGTTCCGTCAACTCATGTAACGCCGCTTCGATTCCTAACGAAAGTTCCGATCGTACCTCTGGAAGATCCTTCAGCTGGCCAAAAATCTCGGATATTCGTTGCCAATCATAGGTCCGGCTGCCGTCGTTTCCATGGGATAAAATCGCGTCTTGAAATTCACCCTCCAGGTAAAGCAATCGAAAATAACCCTTTTCGGACCTTAATCCCGCCTTACCGGGAGGTCTATTTTTCGGCGATCGGGCATCGATGGCGTCCGAAAACAGGTCTTTGATTCTTTTGAACAGCCATGACTGTTGCCGCTCGTCCAATGCCGCATGTGCAAGCGTTTCCACCACCGATATGGATGTGTCGTTCACCATCTTTTTCTCCCTGATTCTTCCCAACGAACATAAGCGCGTTCACACCAAACAAAATCTAAGATGGTGTTGCATTCACCCATCGTCAATTGTATATCCCGCTTTTTATCGGAACCATTATAGCAATCACAGGAGAACCAAGGTGCCCAAAGCCAGCAACCTTCAAAAAGGCAATATCATCAATATCGACGAGCACCCCTACCAGGTCAAACAGATCGATGTGCACACACCGTCCGCCCGAGGCGCCAACACCTTGTATAAGGTCCGATATGCATCCTTGATTACGGGCCAGAAACTGGAGCAGACATACAAGGGTAACGATTCTTTGGAGGAAATGGTGGTGGACAAACGTCGGGTCAGCTTTCTCTATCGGGACCAGCACCTTTTCACCTTCATGGACAGCGAGAATTACGAGCAGTACACCTTGTCCGAGGAGAGTATCGAAGAATTAATTCCCTGGCTGATCGACGGATTGGAGAACATCACGGCCCTGCTACGGGACGGACATCCCTTGTGCATCGAACTGCCCCAAACCATCGACATTGAGATCGTGAACACGGCACCGGTGATCAAAGGTGCGACGGCGACAAACCGCAACAAGCCCGCCGAGCTGACCAATGGCGTGACGGTGCAGGTCCCCGAATACCTCACCACCGGAGATGTCGTCCGGGTGAACACGGAGACTGGACAGTATATGGCGAGGGTAAAAAACTGACTCTGACGGATTCGTAAAAAGCTTTTCCAGGCCAAATATGGCCAAACAATCGCATGCAAGAAACTCGTTATTATTTTTTTGCAGGTAGACGGAAACGAGGGAAAAGCTTTTTGCGAGATCACCAACGTTGACGGCCATTGTAACAAATGACAGGGTGATGAGTCGTGATCTTGCGACCAAAACCGTTACGATAACTATTGAACACCGTTATATAACGTTACACGCACGAGATCATCACCTACCCGCAGAGCGATCACAAAAAGCTTACTCTTCGTCACAGCCACCCATCTCCAGTTCGATGCAGTCGGGATTGCTTAGGCAGGGCGCCTCCTCTATGGTCATCACATCAAACCCGTCTGAATGGCGCTCCACGATGAATTTGGCGTTGCACACGTCGCAGAAGACAAATACCGGCGCAAAATTGATGGGCGGATTGATGCTTGTTTCAGCATAACAATAGGGGCAAACTTCCATTTCCACTGTCGTCGCATGGGTGTGGGCTGAATTTTTCATGGCTTTTTCCTCCCTTGTTGTCCGATACGTCATCAAGAATTCGGCTCCCTATGGAAGGAAAAATTCAATATTCATGCCATGTTAATCTAAACCAAACGATATCGTTTCAAACATCGATCTTCAAAACAATCGTTCATCGGAAACAATGTAAAAACTTTTTAAAGGAAAGCGTAACGAATGTTCCGCCGGAAGCACAGGCGTTGATCAGTCCTCGGTTGACCACCTGCTTGCGGCTTTTGTGTTTCACCACCGGCAGTGCGGTGATGGATTGATCCAGGCCGATGGTAGGCGGCACCATACCACGTTCAATGGAAATGGCCATGGCCACCGCGCGTATACCGCCGGATGCGAAATTTTCTCCCAAGCCGCCCTTGATGGAAGTGACCAGCGGTAGCCGATCACCGGAGAAGATTTGATCCAGAGCGGCCGCTTCCAGCCGGTCGGATCGGATGCCGCCGTTTGCCGCGGCGGAAACGACATCCACCTGCGCAGAGTCCACGCCTGCCATGGTCATGGCACCGCCCATTGTGGCAACCATGGCGGATGGATCCTCCGGCCAATCATTGGCAGGCGCCGGTGCGGCGCCCATGGCCCAGCCGTCGATCTCGCAATAGACGGGCACCTCCCGCCGTCGCGCCGATTCCATCGATTCCAGGCAGAGCACCCCACTCCCCTCTCCCGCTACGGGGCCGTTTCGATCCACGTCAAAAGGGCGGGCCCCTTCTTGCCCACCGTTTTGGGGAGACAGGGCCCGGAACCGTTCCAGCATGGAGACGAAAAATGGCGACAGAATGTCACCACCGCCAGTCAAAACGACATCGACCCGTCCCAGTTGGATTTGCATGGCCGCATAGGCGATGGCCGCCTCTGCCGATGCCTCCCGGTGGTTTAATGTGGTATTGATGCCCGTAAGTCCAAGCTCGATGGCCGCATGCCCGGCCGGTGCGTTCATCACCGTATTGGGCACGAGAATGGGGTTGACCCGGCGGGGCCCCTCGGTGAAGAGCGTGGTTGCGAAACGGGTGACCACATCGGTTGCGCCAAATGCCGTTCCCATGACGATCCCCGTGCGGTCCGGATCCACTTTCGTCGGATCCAAACCCGCGTCCGTCAAGGCCATTTTCGCCGATGCGGTGATCATCTGGGAAAGGCGATCCATACGCCGAAGGTTTCGGCTGCAGATGAAATCGGCCGGTTCGAAGTCACGCACCCGGGCGGCCAGCCGCAGGGCATTCGATTTTGCGTCAAAGCCCTCGACAGAACCAATGCCACTTTTGCCATCAAGAAGATTTTCGGCGAAAGCATCACGGCCGATACCGATGGGCGTTACCACCCCCAGCCCGGTCACCACCACCCGATGCTTCATGTCGCCTTTCCGGATTCATGATAGCCGGATAAAACGAGGCAGGTGTTGTTCCCTCCGAAGGCGAAGGAGTTGGAGAGCACCGTTTTCAGGCAGGCATCTTTGGAAACACCTGGTACGAAATCCAGGCTGCAGGCGTCATCGGGCACTTCATGGTGGACGGTGGGCGGAACGAACCCGTTTTCGATGGCCAGCATGCAGGCAACCGCTTCGATGGCACCGGCCGCCCCCAGGGTATGGCCGATCATAGACTTTGTGGAACTGACCGGAATCTTGTCTGCCCTGAGCCCAAAGACGGTCCGAATGGCACGGACCTCCATTTGGTCGTTTGCCGGTGTGGCCGTGCCGTGGGCGTTGATGTAATCCACGTCATCGGGTCCGATACCGGCATCGGTCAACGCAGCCACCATGGCCGTCGCGGCTCCGGTTCCCATGGGGTCCGGAGCGGTCATGTGACCGGCGTCGCAGCTGATTCCGCAACCGAGAACTTCGCCGAAGATCCGCGCACCTCGCTTCATGGCATGATCTTCCGATTCCAGGACCAGGATTCCCGCCCCCTCTCCCAGGGACAAACCCCGTCGATTCCGATCAAAGGGTTTGCAAAAATCCGGATCCACCGCCTGCAGGGCGTTAAACGACGCATAGGTGATACGACAAAGGGGTTCGGTGCCGCCACATACGACGACGGCGGCGGCCTTCGATCGGATCAGGTCCCTGGCGAAGCCGATGGCCGTGGCACCGGAGGAGCAGGCCGTCATGAAGGTGGTCTTGGGACCGGCCAGGTGTAAATGGGTGGCGATATGGTCGGCCGACGAGGCGCATGAGAAGCTGGCAAAGGGGGAAGCGGGCATACGGGCGACGCCATGGTCCAGGTACCGGGCGAAAACCGGTTCGCACTCCAGCATGCCCCCGGCCCCGCCGCCGATGATGACACCGGTACGGGCGGCAACCTTATCCGGCATGGGAAACAGGCCCGCTTCGAAAAGGGCCTCCAGTGCGGCGGCCATTGCCATTTGATCAGAACGGGACATGCGTTTTACGGAAAATCGTCCGGGAATATGGTTCCCAGGATCGAAATCCATCACCTGGGCGCCGGTGCGGGTTCGAAAATCGGCGGTGTCGAAGAGGGTCAGGGGGCCGATACCGCAATGGCCCGCCATCAATGCCCGGGCAAAGGTCTGGGCATTTTTTGCGATGGCATTGATGGTCCCCCGGCCCGTTATGACAACGCGGTTTGACATCTTGCCCTTGGCATCCGGCCGATCTTCTGGATGCACGTTCGTTTTGTCGCGTCTGTTACCCCAAAAGCAGGCTCATCAGAACTGATAGGAGACGGACGCGCTGATGATATCCACAGCGGCATCGTACTCACCGACCAGTGCACCACGCAGTTCGTTTTCCGGATCGCTGAGATCTTTATCGATCTCCGGATCATCCACGAAGAGATGGGCGTAGGCAGCATCGACCCTGAACCCGTTGGAAAATTGATAGCCGCCTCCCAGCGTGACCCAGATCCGATCTGCGCCCGGCAACCGCGGCGTTCGGTTCTTGGCGGCGGGAATGGGAGACTCGTCGAAGGCCACGCCGGCTCTCAATACCAACGGATCCGTGGCTTTGTAGACCGCACCGAGGGCATACCGGAAGGTATCATCCCAGTCCAGCGTGGTGACGCTGTCATCGGCGTCACTTTCGATCTTGACCCGTATTTCATTCCAAAGGCTCCAATGGGTCCAAGTGACATCCGCCAGAATTGCCCATTTTTCGTTGATGTCGTGGTAGGCACTGAACGAAACGGTGTCCGGCAGGGTGATTTGGGCAGACCCACCGGTATCGTAATATCCGGCTGCTTCGGCTACGGACCTGATGGAATCCGGTACGGTGAAGTCGGCGTCGCCTTCGAGCTTGTGATTGATCTGTGAACGGTAGTGCAGCCCCAGTCGGGTGCCCACCATCGGTTCATAGAGCAGGCCGATGTTGCCGCCGAAATTCCAGTCGTCGCCTGTCACCGTCGCCTTGCCGTCCAGGGTCTGGGACAAAGACGGAACGCCCGCGGCGGCGCCAAAATCGACGGCACTGCTCAGTTCCGCCTCTGCATACTCGATACTTACGCCGACTCCCACGGCCCACTGTTCGTTGAACTTGTACGCCATCGATGGATTGATGTTGTAGGTGGTCAGTTCCGATCGAAGGGCATGGTACCGTCCCACCCAGCCCTCTTCATACTCCGTGGCCAGCCCGTAAGGCGCGGTTACAGCGATGCCGGCCTTCCATTGCTCCGAGATGCTGTGGATGTAGTATAAGTTGGGTACCAGCGCGTTTTCTCCGCCGTCATCGTCTGGACCTGTAAGTGGCGCACCCCAGAAGTTGGTGGATCCTTGATTCGTGAAGTCACTGGTGACGAGAAGATAGTGTACGCCCGCCTGCACTTCGTTTTGGTCGAATTTGGCCATGCCCGCCGGATTGAAAAAAAGGGTGCTGGCATCCTGTGCCGCCGCCGCCGCCCCGGCATAGGCATATCCTGCCATGGAGGCACTCTGTTCGATGATGGCGACCCCGGATCCCATGGCGCTGCTCACAGAAAAAAGGAGTAAACCATTTACTGCGATCAAGAGAAACAACAAACGACCCCTTACATGTACCATGTTTTCTCCTTTCATCGTTTTTTCATTTCAGGAAAGTTATGTAATTGCTACCATGAACCTTGAAAAATTAAAAGCACCTTTGTTTATTAAACTCGGGTTAAACACGGCTGCCACTCCATTTCAGTTTCGCCTTGAGTACGTCGTAATAGTTCTGCTCAGGCAGGGTGATCATCAGAACCGGCGTGGTGCTCTTTTTGATGACGACCGTGTCCCGTGCGTCGATTTGTATTCCCACTTGGCCATCACAGGTAAGCATGATGTCTTCGGTATCCTCGGCAACACGAATCGTGATGGTGGATGTGTCCGGAACCATCAAGGGACGATTGGTAAGGGTAAAAGGACAAATGGGGGTGATCAGAATTCCGGGAACCGTCGGGTGAATGATGGGCCCGCCCGCCGCAAGAGAATATGCCGTTGATCCGGTGGGTGTGGCCACGATGAGTCCATCGGCGCGATAGTCGGTGAGAAACTGATCGTCGATGTGGGTACGAATCCTGGCCAGACGCGCCAGGGCCCCCTTGTTGATGACCACATCATTAAATGCGGATTCTTTGGTGATCTCCACACCGTCACGAAAGGTTTGAATGGAGAGACGCATTTGTGCCCGGATGGCAAATCGGTTGTCCAGAATCGCTTCGGCGACATCACACAGCCGGTCCTCCGTGGCCTCGGCCAGGAACCCCACTTCTCCAAACTTCACTCCGATGATGGGGATTTGTCGATCTTTAATCCAGCGAACGGCACTTAAAAATGTTCCGTCCCCCCCCAACACGAAAATACAAAAAAGGGGAGGCAGCGAAAATTTTTGCGACGGGGCCATGGATTCGACGCCATGGATGCCACTTTGCCGCCGAATCACGGCAATACCTCTTTTCACCAGCCACCTTTCGAAACGGTCGGCTTGCAGTCGCGCGTTTTCTTCGTCTTTGACAATCAGGCCGATGTTCTTTTTCATGATGGGCCAATTTCCCACGGATGATACGATCGTTCATTTCCAATGAACCGGGGTGAATACGAAAGGTTCGTGGATTACGAATGATCGATATTTCTCCTATATACGAAGTGGTGTCAAGGGCAAGATGGTTACTCGGAAAAATCCGCTTCCGCAGGCATAAAAGATTTTTCTTTCACTTTCCTTCGGCTCTTCCCTTTCGGTTGTCGGTAAATGGAAGAATTCGAAAAACCCTTTCTGATGAAAAGGAAATGTGAATGGTTGCCAACCGCTTTGCTTTTCGAAAGGATTGTGATTATATTTGACAACTTCGGATACCCCTTCTATACAAGCAGTAACAATCGGGCAGAAAAGCATTTACAACCAGCAAGGAGAACGAGGAGGAAACATTATGCATCAAAATCGTTGGCGCTTTTTTGGACTGTTCATCGCGGTAATTGTATCCATCGCCATGGTCGTCGCCTGCGCACAGAAGGAAGAGACGGCGAAAGTGGAAGAAAAAGCCGAACTGCCGCCAGTAAAAATCGCCGTTGTCGGTCCCCACAGTGGCGACTTGGCATCTTATGGAATACCGACGACGCGGGCGGCCGAACTGGTAGTGGATCGTCGAAATGCCCTTTGTGGTATCAATGAAAGAAAAATCGAACTGGTTGTGGAAGACGATGTCTGTAAACCGGAAATTGCCACCAGTTCCGCGACGAAAGTGACCGGTGAAGGTGTCAATGCCGTACTGGGGCATATCTGCTCTGGTGCCACCAAGGCCGCTCTGGGGATCTACAAGGATTCGAATATCGTGGCCATGTCCCCCTCCGCAACGAACCCCGCATTGACCCAAAGCGGCGATTATCCCAACTTTTTCCGCACCATCGCATCGGATGATGCCCAGGCAAAGTTGGAGGTCGAATTCGCATTGGGCAACCTCAAGCTCAGC
Organism: uncultured Desulfosarcina sp.; assembly: GCA_963674945.2. Classification (GTDB taxonomy): domain Bacteria; phylum Desulfobacterota; class Desulfobacteria; order Desulfobacterales; family Desulfosarcinaceae; genus Desulfosarcina. Next base: position 3,171,828 of record CAXXWQ010000004.1, on the reverse strand, counting down.
AAAGTTGCCGTCCTCCATGACAAAGGCGATTACGGAAAAGGATTGGCCGAATTCGCCAAGGGTTTCATCGAGGCCGACAGCCGCGGAGAAGTCGTATTGTACGAAGGCGTCACCCCGGGTGCCGTGGATTATTCTGCCGTAGTCAACAAGATCAAACAGTCGGGAGCCCAAGCCGTGATCTTCGGCGGCTACCATCCCGAAGCATCCAAGATCGTATCCCAGATGCGCAAGAAAGCCATGGATACCATTTTTATTTCCGATGACGGCGTCAAAGACGACACGTTTATCAAAGTCGCCGGCGAATACGCGGAAGGCGTCTACGCCACCGGCCCCATGGACACTTCGAAAAATCCCATCGCCATCGAGGCGATCGAGGCCCATAAAGCCAAATATGGCGATGATCCGGGTGCCTTTTTCCTGAATGCCTATGCCGCAAGCCTGGCGTTGATCAATGCGATTGAAAAATCGTGTTCCACCGAATACGATGATATGGTAAATGTGCTGCGCAACGAATGGGTGGCCACCCCCTTGGGAATCATCAAATTCGATGAAAAAGGAGATGCCATCGGCGTCGGTTTCGCCATGTACCAGGTTCAAAACGGTGTTTATGTGGAAATAAAATAGGCTCTTTGGAGCCCAACAGTAGGGAACGGAGTACAAACAACCGTTCCCTACTTGTTTTTTTTGGACAGACGGTTTTCAGAAAGATAAAAACACGCCGGTCAGCTATCGTAAGGAGATGACGGTAAGATGAACGTCGATTACTTTATTGAAATGTTTCTGGGAGGGCTGACCCGCGGTAGCATTTATGCCATGATCGCATTGGGCTATACCATGGTATACGGCATAATAGAGCTGATCAATTTCGCCCATGGCGAAATTTACATGATCGGCGCCTTTACCGGTCTGATCGTGGTGGGAATTTTAACCCTTGCCGGCTGGAATACATTGGCTATCCTGGTCATCGCCTCCTTGGCGGCGGTGATCTGGTCGGCATCCTATGGATGGACCATGGAAAAAATCGCCTACAAGCCGCTGCGTAAGGCGCCACGGCTTTCGGCACTGATCAGCGCCATCGGTATGTGTCTGTTTTTACAAAATTATGTTCTGCTGGCCCAGACCTCCGATTTTCTCCCATTTCCCAACTTGATCCCCGATTTCGCCTTTTTGAAACCAGTGGAGCACATTGTGCGGTCATCGGAGCTTGTCATCTACATCACCACGGCAATTGTCATGGTCCTGCTGACCTTTTTGATTAAGTTCACCCGCATCGGAAAAGCCATGCGTGCCACATCCCAGGATCGTGAGATGGCCATGCTGGTGGGGGTGAACGTGGACAAGGTGATCTCCATGACCTTCGTCGTGGGATCGGCGACGGCGGCGCTAGGCGGCATATTGATCGCTTCCCATATCGGCCAGATCAATTTTTACATCGGATTTATCGCCGGCATAAAGGCATTCGTCGCAGCGGTCTTGGGCGGTATCGGCAGCATGCCCGGAGCCGTTTTGGGAAGCCTGGTGTTGGGATGGACCGAGAGTTTTTTTACCGGTTACATCTCCAGTGACTATGAAGACGTATTTGCCTTTCTTTTTTTGGTTCTCATTTTGATCTTTCGACCTTCCGGACTGCTGGGAAGAAAGGAAACAGACAAAGTGTGACGACTTCGTAACAAGTCCGATATCTGCGTTACGCTTCACCCCTCGTCACTGTGACGTATTCAACAATACGCCTCATTCCTCGGGGTTCGCAATCCTTGATCTCGAACTTGTTACGAAGCCGTCCGAAACAGATTTTAACGAGTTCATCAAAGTGTAGTGCCCCGCATGGCGGTATTGGACATTTGGAAAATGATGCCGGTGCCGTTACAACATGGACGACCGATTCCATTTTCCCACGCTTTGGATGAGGAGACCACAACGATCCCATGGCAACCACGGACGAATCAACAACCAGCGCGATGTTTCGTTGGGATGAGGTAAAAAAGTCGCTTCTGACCAGCATGTGGTTTATGTTCCTGACATTTCCCATTATGGTCATTCGCGTCAACACAATCTATAAAACCGTCGAATGGCGCTGGCACCGCATGGCTTATGTCGGCGTGGGGGCGTTTTTTCTCTCCTTTCTCTGGCGTTTCTTGATTCGGCGCAAGGAGGCGGGCATTAAAAAAGCCGAAGAGGGAGATCAGGAAGCCCTCACCCTGCCCCAGCGGTTGATCAAGGATCCCCGGTTCGCAAGGCCGGGAATCGTCATCGTCGGCATTGCTTTTCTGGTTTTCCCTCTGGTCACGTCCCTCTATCAAATCGACATCATGACCACCGCCCTCATCTATGTGGTCGTAGCGCTGGGGCTGAACATCGTCGTCGGGCTGGCCGGCCTGCTCGATCTCGGTTATGTCGCATTTTACGCCGTCGGTGCCTATGCCTATGCCCTTCTCAACTACCATTTCGATGTGGGGTTCTGGCTGGCATTGCCCATCGGAGGCGCTCTGGGTTTCGTTTTCGGTGTATTGCTTGGTTTTCCCGTATTACGGTTGCGCGGAGACTATCTGGCCATCGTCACATTGGGCTTCGGCGAAATCATTCGATTGATTCTGGAAAACTGGAATGAATTTTCTTTCGGCCCCAGCGGCATCGCCAACATACCCCGGCCCGGTTTCTTCGGCATAACCCTTTCCCTGCACCAGAACCACATCTATATCTACTACCTGATGGTGGCATTGGCCCTGTTCACCATCTTCGTGGTCCGCCGTCTCCAGGACTCCCGCATCGGCCGTGCATGGATGGCCCTTCGAGAAGATGAAGTGGCCTGCCAGGCCATGGGGATCAACAAAACCCTTACAAAGCTCAGCGCCTTTGCCTTGGGTGCCACGTGGGCGGGTATGGGCGGTGTGATGTTCGCGGCCAAGACCACTTTCATCAATCCGGCCAGTTTTACCATCTGGGAGTCGGTCATCATTCTGTGTTGCGTGGTGCTCGGGGGCATGGGATCCATCATCGGCGTTATCTGTGGTGCCTTTGCCTTAAAGCTGCTTCCCGAATATTTTCGGGCCTTTTCCGAATATCGGATGCTGATTTTCGGCATGGTTCTGGTGATCATGATGGTATTTCGCCCCGGCGGCATCATCAGTGACGTAAGAAAAATCTATCGTTTTAAAGGTGAAGATAAAAGCCGTGGAAACTAGTCGATCGACAAAACCGGTGTTGACGCTCACCAAGTTGACCATGAATTTTGGCGGTTTGAAGGCCCTGGACCAAGTGGATCTGACAGTCGACCAGAACGAAATCGTCGCCTTGATCGGTCCCAACGGTGCCGGTAAGACAACCTTGTTCAACTGCATCACCGGCATCTATACGCCCTCTGCCGGGGATGTCGTCCTCACAGACAGAGATGGGTATGCCAGCCGACTCAACGGGCTCAAGCCCGATCAAGTCACAAAGAAGGGAATGGCCCGAACCTTTCAAAATATTCGTCTGTTCCAAAACATGACGGTGTTGGAAAACGTTATGATCGGCCGGCATTGTCGCATGCGAACCGGTATTCCCGGCGCCATTTTTCGTCCGCCGCGTGCCAGGATGGAAGAGAAACAAGTCATCGCGGATAGTTATCAAATACTTGAAAAATTTGGTTTGGATCGATATGTAAACGAATTTGCAAAAAATCTTCCCTACGGTGCCCAGCGGCGATTGGAAATCGCGCGTGCCATGGCCACCGACCCCTTCCTTCTTTTACTGGATGAACCGGCGGCGGGCATGAACGCTCAGGAGACCAGGGAGCTCGATGCGATGATTGAACAATTACGTAAGGAGGAGGCGATCGCCATCTTACTCATCGAGCACGACATGAGACTGGTGATGAACCTCTCCGATCGTATTTTCGTCGTTGATTACGGAAAAAAGATTGCAGAAGGATCTCCCGGGGAGATCAGCCAAAATCCGGCGGTGATCAAGGCGTACCTTGGAGAGTCAATCGATGCTTAAACTCCATGACATCAGGACGTTTTACGGCAATATCCAAGCCTTGAAGGGCGTGAGCCTGGAGGTCAAGGAAGGAGAGATCATCACGCTGATCGGTGCCAATGGCGCCGGAAAGACGACGACCCTGATGTCCATTTCCGGAATCGTACCGCCGCGAAGCGGCGAAATCACATTCATGGAAAAACCGATCACACGGGTCAATCCAGACAAAATCGTCTCCATGGGAATCAGCCAGGTACCGGAAGGAAGAAGAATCTTTCCTTATCTCACCGTACTGGAAAACTTGGATATGGGGGCATTCTTACGAAACGACACGGATGCCGTGAAGTCGGACCTGGAGTACGTATTCGAGCTCTTTCCCATTCTGGCCGAACGGCGCCACCAGGCCGGTGGCACCCTAAGTGGTGGCGAACAGCAGATGCTGGCCATCTCCCGGGCAATAATGGCTCGTCCCAGGCTGCTTTTGCTGGACGAACCCTCTTTGGGGCTGGCACCCCTGGTTGTAAGGCAAATATTTGAAATTATAAACAAAATAAACGAAGAAAACAATACCACCATTTTTCTCGTGGAACAGAACGCCAATCTTGCCCTGAAGGTCGCCCACCGGGGATATGTCATGGAGAATGGACGAATTACCCTGTCTGACACAGCCGAACGGCTGCTCGCCAACGAAGACGTGAAGCGGGCCTATCTGGGCATTTAGAGATTGATCTGCCCAATTGCGAGAACCAATGGTAATTATTGGGAAATCATTTTCACATTGTGAAATCGATGCCATTTTTCATATTGATGTTTTTTCATGGTGGAAATTCAGGAAAATGCTCCTTGGCATTTTAACCGCTTGAAAACAAAAGGCATATTAAACTAATCCGTTAATGGCATTTATCTTGCTTTTTCTGGAGTCCAAGTTACGCATAGGTTACGGCATTGCTTATTCGTTACCTGAACAATCCGAAAAAAGCAGGTCATTTCATGGACAAAGAAAAAACCGACATAAAACGAATATCAGCACCGATGGAGTTCACGTTATTTCTCTGGACGATAACCGTATTGGGCATCGCGCTGATCCTTCCGGGCATGATAGGCGGTTTCAAAACCGCCGCTCCAAACGGGGAAGATCGTTATGAAAGCAAAATCTCCCTCCCGTCAGTGGTGGAGGAGCCCCAGGCTGCCAAGAATGAACAGGCTTATACGGTGGTATTGAACATCCCTGCCGTTGAAATGGGTTGGCAGCCGCCGCTGTCGGAATACATGTTGGAAACGATTTCATTTGATCCATGGTCGAAAAGCGACGGAGATGGGGTCTTGGCGAAACAGGCAGAACCCGTCGGGAACGCCGCCACCCATCAAAAAAAGCCCCCCTTTCACGGAATCATCAATGAGGTGGCAGGCAGGTACGAAGTGGATCCCCACTTGATTCGGGCGATTATTTTCGCCGAGTCCGGATTCAACCCAAAGGCAAGGTCGAAAAAAGGAGCCCGTGGGCTGATGCAACTAATGCCGGCGACGGCAAAGGCCCTCGGTGTGCAAAACGTGGATGATCCCGAGGAGAACATCGATGGCGGCGTTCGTTATTTCAAGTCCCTTCTCGACCGTTTCGACGGCGATGTTAAGTTGGCACTGGCCGCCTACAATGCCGGCTCCCGCCACGTGCGAAATTATGAAGGCGTCCCGCCGTTTAAGGCGACCCGGATATACATCAAAAAGGTACTTACATTTCATAAAAAATTCAAAGCGGAGATGGGCAGCATTTCCAGAAAAATGGTCTGATTCTTATACCAAGCGATTGTGCCTAAGAAATAATGCCATGGGGGGTAAAGAAGCGTTTCACACCTCTCGTGGCTTTTTTGCCTTTTGGCGAGATAGGGCGTATGATGCGATCTATGGATAATCTTCACCTGGATTCGCAGACCACAACGCTACATTTTTGGAAAGCCACACCATTGGAGAAGATGAGCCGTGGGCAATGGGAGTCCCTTTGCGATGGTTGTGGCCGATGTTGCCTGCAGAAATTTCAAGACGGCAAAACAGGTAAGGTAACCTATACCTGGGTCTCCTGTTACCTTTTGGACACCCGGCGATGCCGATGCACCGACTATGCGCATCGCACCATACTGGTTCCCGAATGTCTCGTGCTTTCACCACGGCAGATTCCGAAGCTGCGGTGGCTTCCGAAAACCTGTGCGTACCGGCTGATTTCTGAAGGAAAGGAACTTTTTGACTGGCACCCCCTGGTATCCGGTGATCCGGACTCCGTTCACCGGGCCGGCATATCGGTCCGGGACAAGGCGATTTCCGAGGTATGTGTCCATCCGGAGGACGTAGAATATTACGCCATTGGGTATCGGATCTAAGATCGGATATTTGGGGAAGGCATTCCCCAGACGAAAAACCGAATCCACTCGAATCCAAAGAGCAACAACTCCCGGTCACTGACCTTCAGCTTTTTTACCACCGCCTTTTTCACCCGGTAACGTTTCAGAAAACTGCTTTCGAAGACGAATTGTCTGAATCGGTCGATGTTGTAAGCGGCCATGAAAGCCATCTTTCCTTTCGGGCCGTTGATCCCTTCCAGTCCCCACGGATTCTCATAAAAAAGCGCCTTGATGGCGGCCCAGCGTGCAGTCATCCGATTGTGGGTCTCCGCCTCCTGATCATCGGTCCACTGGGCAAGGGTAAATCGTTGTTCCTCATGCTGCCCCTGGCAGAAATCCGGGGGGCGAAAAAAACTGACGATGCTCGCCTCCTCAATTCGGTCTCTGAAGAGAACACCGTGCTCTACGGGAAATGTCCGACAGGTATCGGGACGGTCAGGGTAGACCGTACACCCCTTCTCGCTGAGAAATGGGCAGGTTTGTTCGTCGTTGTCTGCCATCTTCAACAGGACGTCGGGAAAATAGTTACCCTTTCGCATCACAACATCCACGTGGGCCTCCAGGAAGCTGTCGGAATCCATGCCAAGGCAGCTTCGCAGACGAAGCACGTCATAGGGGTAGAGAAACAGGTTCAGGTTCCGGCAACACCGGTTGAAGCACGAAAGCGCGCTGTGGCAGCGAAAGTTGAAGGTGTCGGTGGACGTAAGCGGGCTGCCAGGCAGGTGCTCGATATCTTTGGGGTGTATCGATTTCATAATATTATTTCAAAATGTTAGTATCATTTGGGCGACGGTTCGTTTGATCTTGTCCGTATACCCCACACATCTTCGCAACTCATTTTCCAGTATGGCCATCTGGCGGTAAAATGGGGTTCGGTCAAAAGGAATGTAATCGGTTTTTCCGAGACTGCGGCATTGATCGAAAAAGGCGTCACATCCCGGATTTTTCGTAATCCGGCCATCCGGACGGCGCAGTTCGTGGGGGATGCCGTGAAGCCGGCAAATCATGGGGCGATAAGGATACGTCAGGCATCGGCCATCGTTGTTAAGTGGACACATGATCCGAATGGAGAGACCCTTTTTGTCTGCATCTGCCATCCGGTCGTTGACGACCGTCGCATCGTTTCGAACCTCTCTGGCGGTTTCTTCTTCCAGTGTGTGCATCCCCTCCATCAGGTAGAGATACTCCAGGAGTGTGTGGTGGTAAAAACGGGTCTGGCAACAATTCTCGTTGCAGCCGTTGCACACAAACCCGTATCCTTCGGCAACGATCGCGTAGGCAAGGTCCATTTCCGAAAAAATTTCAGCCAGTTTATCGAGAATCGAAAGATAACGACGCCGTAAAGGGAAAAACGATTCGGGTGTCAGATTCATGGTGATCGCAGATGACCTTACACAGTGGGTGAAGGAAAAAAAATTTTTTCGTACAGATTCAGGGCATACCGGTCCGTTATGCTGGCAATGAAATCGCATACCACCTGTTCCTTAGGAGATCCATTTTCGAGGCACCCGGCGATTCCCATGCGAATGAGTTCTTTTTCAAAAAAGTCGTCGTTATCCAACATGAATGCATATAGCTCGGAGAGGATTTTTTTCGCCTTGATAAACTCCCTGTGGACTTTTGCGGAGCGGTACACATTCTCGTATAGAAAGGATCTGAGCGTGGTCATGGCATCGAACACGTCGTCGCTCATGTCCAGGTGTAACTCACCACCACTTGCCCGACTGGAAAAGATCAGGTCCCGAATCATGGTCGTTGCCCGTTCCTGGTGGGTTCGACCGATGACACCGGTACAAGCAGACGGGACCTGATCCGAACGAATGACGCCGCTTCGGATGGCATCATCCAGGTCATGATTCAGGTATGCCATGATATCTGCAATTCGTACCACGCGTCCTTCATTGGTGCATGCCATTTCATCGGGATTGTCGGGCAATATTTTTCCATAGCCCTTGGAATGTTTGAGGATACCGTCCCGGACCTCGTGGGTCAGGTTCAGGCCCCTGGCGTTGTTTTCGATGACGTCGACGACCCGGAGACTCTGTTTGTGGTGGGAGAAATCCGGGGAATGAATCTCTTGGAGTACCGCCTCTCCGCCATGACCGAAGGGTGTATGCCCCAAATCGTGACCCAGTGCGATGGCTTCGGCCAAATCTTCATTGAGAAACATCGCCCTGGCGATGGTCCTTGCGATTTGCGCCACTTCCAAGGTGTGGGTAAGCCGGGTTCGGTACTCGTCTCCAAGCGGGTTTAGAAACACCTGGGTCTTGTGCTTCAACCGACGAAACGCGTTGGAGTAAACGATGCGGTCCCGGTCTACCTGAAAAGCGGTTCGGATGGGGCACGGCGCCTCCGCTTTTCTGCGGCCGTGACTATCTGCACTCTGGCAGGCAAACGGAGACATGAAGTTTTTTTCGCGTTTTTCATACTGCTGGCGGATATTCATCGTAACTTCGCTTGTGATCTCCCGAACCCTGTATTATCATTGACCCATTATCTATTCACAGACAATGAACTTTGTAAAGCAGGAATCATGATGAGCGGTCATCACCTAATTTTGGGACAAACGAAGGATATTATCACCGGAGAGACCCTGGCCGACACGCACGATGAGCGATACCGCCAAAAAATTGCCCGCGTGCTGCTTTCGGAAAAGGGGTTCGCAAAATCGGACATCCAGCCCCGGGTACCCTTGGCCGTTTCCGCCGGCAGTCGAAAAGGTCGCCTGTGGGTGGATTTCCTGGTCCATCTCCAGGGCCGTGTGATGATCGTGGTCAAATACGCCCCGGGCTCTCTGGTAACCCGACATCGGCCGACACTGGCCATCTCTCGATTGGTTGCCGACTACCAGCCCCCCTATGTGGTGGTGACCAATGGGGAGGATGCAGATATACTGGACGGTTCCACGGGTCGGGCATTGGCTTCGGGATTCGACGCCATTCCAACCCGAGATGTGCTGGAACGTGACCTGGCGAAATATAAATTCCTACCGATCACCGGCAAAAGAGCCGAAATGGAGTCCCGGATCGTCTACGCTTTTGAAATCGACGATAGCTGCCCCTGCGACGATACGACCTGCAGGATCGCATGAGTCCGATGGCCGAATCCACGCAAGACACGATATTCATGTCCCAAGCATTGGCGCTGGCGCAAAGGGCGCTGGCCCTCGGAGAGTTTCCCGTTGGATGCGTGATTGCCGACGGAAAAACGGTCGTCGCCCGGGGTCACAGAACGGGCACGGCAACGGGTGTCGAAAACGAGATCGATCATGCAGAAATCAATGCGATTCGCAATCTTTGTGACAGAATTCCCACCGTGGATCGCTCAGGCTTGACCCTGTATTGCACGATGGAACCGTGCCTGATGTGTTTTTCCGCCATCATGCTATGCGGTATTCACCGCATCGTCTATGCCTTTGAAGATATAATGGGGGGGGGAAGCGGATTGGATCGGTCCAACCTGTCACCGCTATACCGGGAAGCGGAGCTGACGATCGTGCCGGCGGTGATGAGAAGAGAAAGTCTTTTGCTGTTTCGGCAGTTTTTTTCCGATCCGCAAAATACATATTGGTCGGACAGCATGTTGAGCCGCTATACGCTGAACCAGGCCCTGGAACCCTAATCGAACAAACGGCAACATCCAATGTCCACGATGGTTTTTCACTTTTCCCTTGCAATTGCTTACGGTGTCGGATACTAGAGTAAATTTTAATCGGGCCATTGGGTTTGAATTGTTCAATTGGCTTGAACGTTTGGGGATACGAGGGTCTACAACCGTTAACAAGAGGTCTTGAGGAGGTGTAAGAATAGCTGGTCCCAGGAATAGAAATATGGATAGAAGGCGTCCCGATACCACAAGGATCAATCAGGGCATACGGGTAAGGGAAGTCCGATTGATTGACCCGGATGGAAATCAGATCGGCATACTTCCGATTCATCAGGCCTTGGCAAAAGCGAATGATTTTGGTCTCGACCTTGTCGAGATCTCGCCCAATGCAAAGCCGCCGGTGTGCAAAATTATGGATTACGGGCGGTTCAAATACGAACAGACGAAAAAACAGCAGGAAGCCAAGAAAAAACAGACCACTTTCCAGATCAAAGAGATCAAGGTCCGGCCGAAAACCGGAGAGCATGATCTCGAGACGAAGATGGGGCACATTCGTAAATTTCTCGCCCGGAAAGACAAAGTCAAAGTCACCGTAATGTTTCGGGGACGGGAAATTACCCTCTCGGACAGAGGAAGGGATTTGTTGGAACAAATCGCCACAGAACTGGAAGAGGTTGCGGTAGTGGAGCAATACCCCAAATTCGAAGGTCGTACGATGATGATGGTCTTGGCACCCAAATAACGCCCAACTGCAAATGGGTCGCGGTTGATGAGCAGACGCCGTGGCCCGATCGAGAAGAAGTCTATCGTTTCAACCGCTGGCGTGAACGCAAACTTTTCGTTCACGCCAGCGGTTTTTACAGTGCAACGGATGAACACGTAACAATCGGAGGAAACAAACACAATGCCGAAGATCAAAACCAACCGATCTGCTGCAAAGCGTTTCAACAAAACCGGATCCGGTGGGTACAGGTTTTCAAAGTCCCACCACAGACACATTTTGACTTCCAAAACCCGGAAACGCAAACGCGCATTGAAAAAGATGCAGATGATTAAAAAAAGTGATATGCGGGAAATCCGGCTTTTGTTGCCCAACGGATAATCGTATCGTCACAAGGAGATGAGATCATGCGAATTAAAAGAGGTTTTAAGGCGCGCAGGCGCCGTCAAAAGGTACTGAAACTGGCGAGAGGATTTCGTGGCGGTCGGAGTAAATTGTTTCGGACCGCGGCAGATTCGGTTGACAAGGCATTAACCTATGGCTACCGGGACCGCAAACAACGGAAACGTCAATTTCGACGACTGTGGATCGCGCGGATCAATGCGGCGGCCCGTATGAACGACCTTTCTTACAGCCAATTCATCAGCGGTCTGAAAAAAGCGCATGTCAGTCTGGACCGGAAAGTGCTCGCCGACCTTGCCATATCCGATCCCGAAGGATTTGCTCAAATTGCCGCGCTGGCATCTCAACATCGGTAAAGCGGACAGAGCGACAATCGTGGAAAATAGTATAGAACGGATTTACACGGATGCCATGGACGCTTTGGCCTCGGCACCGGATGAGGATGCCGTAAACGAACTTTCCATCCAATACCTGGGTAGAAAGGGCCGCGTCACCCATTTCTTGCGAAACATCTCCAAGCTTCCCCAGGAGGAGCGCCCACTTGCAGGAAAACGTGCCAACGAGATCAAGCGCGAACTGGAAGAGGCCTTCGAACAGGCGCTGGTCCGTCTTTCGGAAACAGCACAGCCGGCCGTGGACCGCATCGACGTATCACTGCCCGGCCGGTTTTCGGAAAAGGGGTCGCTGCACCCCATCACGCAAATCACGAATCGTATCTGCGACATTTTTTCCCAAATGGGATTCGACGTCGTCGAAGGCCCGGAGGTGGAGACCGACTACTATAACTTCGAAGCGCTGAACATACCCAAGAATCACCCGGCCCGGGACATGCAGGATACATTCTATGTTTCGGATAACGTTGTGCTTCGAACCCACACCTCCCCCACCCAGCCCCGGGTAATGGAAAAAAGGCAACCGCCGGTACGCATCATCGCCCCGGGAAAGGTGTATCGTTGTGACTCCGATCTGACCCACACGCCGATGTTTCACCAGGTGGAGGGCCTCTTGGTGGATCGCCGCGTCTCCTTCGCCGACCTCAAAGGGGTATTGACCGCATTTGTCCACCAGATGTTCGATGACAAGACCACACTGCGATTTCGCCCCAGCTTTTTTCCCTTCACCGAACCCAGCGCCGAAGTGGACATCCGTTGTGTCATGTGCCGGGGCGCAGGGTGCCGTGTCTGTTCCCACACCGGTTGGATAGAGGTGCTCGGGTCGGGCATGGTCCATCCTGCGGTATTCGAAAACGTCGGCTACGACACGAACCAATACACCGGTTTCGCATTTGGGATGGGCGTGGAAAGAATCGCCATGCTCAAATTCGGTATCGATGATATCAGGCGATATTTCGACAACGACTATCGATTCCTGCGTCAATTTTGATGGGTAAGGGAGTGTAACAGAACCGATGAAAGTGAGTTTGAGCTGGCTACGGGAATATGTACCCATCCAGATGGAGCTTGACGATCTGTGCGAGGCGTTGACCATGGCTGGTTTGGAAGTGGACGCCGTAACGGATCGATATGCCTTCCTCGAGACCGTTCTGGTCGGTAAGGTCGTGGAAGTGATGCCCCACCCCAATGCCGACCGACTCAAATGCTGCCGTGTCGATCATGGTGACGGAGTAGTGCAGGTTGTGTGCGGCGCCCCCAATGTGACGGCGGGGATGAACGCTCCCTTGGCCATGATCGGAACCCGGTTGCCCAATGGCATGGAGGTGGAAAAAAGCGTCATTCGCAAGATGACCTCCGAGGGAATGCTGTGCAGCGAAACCGAATTGGAACTGGGCACGGACGGTTCGGGTTTGATGGTATTGGATAGGGGCCTTCAACCGGGCACGCCCCTTACCCAAGCCCTTGGCCTTTCGGACGCCACCATCGAAATCGACCTGACTCCCAACCGGCCGGATTGCCTGAGCTTATTGGGCGTGGCCCGGGAGATCGCCGCCATTGCCGGCGTCACAATGAATCGGCCGAAGATTCAACTGCCCGAGGCCAAGGGGAGCATCGCGGACGTAAGTTCCGTTACCATCGAAGCCCCGGATCACTGCCCCCGGTATGCCGCTCGCCTCGTTACGCAGGTGACCGTCGCGCCATCCCCCTTCTGGTTGCAGGACCGTCTTCGTTCGGTGGGCATCCGTCCCATCAACAATCTCGTGGACGTGACCAACTTCGTCATGATGGAGACCGGCCAACCCCTGCACGCGTTTGATTTCGACCACCTGGCCGAAAACCGGATCGTCGTCCGGACCGCCACGGAAAAAGAAGCCTTTACCACATTGGACCAGAAGGATCGCCGGCTTTCCGACCATATGCTGATGATCTGTGATGGAGAAAAACCGGTGGCCGTGGGCGGGGTCATGGGTGGACTGAATTCGGAGATCGAGGACACGACGACCCGTGTATTGATTGAAAGTGCCTGTTTCGACCCTATCAGCGTCCGTAAAACGGCAAAGGCTCTCGGCCTCGGCACCGATGCATCCCATCGATTCGAACGAGGCGTCGATCCGGATGGAACATTGTACGCCTTGGATCGCGCCGCCGCACTCATGACCGAGTTGGGAAAGGGGGCGTTGATCGACGGTGTCATCGATGAAGATTTTCGGACCACCGCTCCCCCCGAATTGTCGCTGAGCGCCACCGCCACCAACCACCAGCTGGGAACCGACCTGGACAGAAATCACATGGCGGATCTTCTGGAAAGCGTCGGTTTCGAGACACGACAGGAAAAAGAAGATGCGATTATCGTCCGCGTTCCCTCTTTTCGCGTGGACGTCACCCGTCCTTGTGATTTGGTAGAAGAAGTGGCCCGTCTTTATGGCTACAACCGGATCCCGACGACATTTCCCACACTCCCCGCACAAGGGACCGCTCTCCTGCCGGCGATGATGTTTCGCAATCGGGTGCGGGAAATTCTTTCGGGTTTCGGATTCTCGGAAGCCATCAATTACAGTTTCATCGGCGCCGATTCCTGCGACCGGCTTCGCTTGGCGTCGGAGGATCCCCGCAGAAACCACGTCACCCTCCTCAATCCCATCTCAGAGGAGCAGTCGGTGATGCGGACCAGCCTGATTCCGGGAATGCTTGAAACGGCACAGAGAAATATTTCCCGACAGCAAAACAACCTCCGGCTCTTTGAAATCGGTAAGGCTTTCCTTCCCCAGCCCGAAGAGCTCCTGCCTGTAGAGAAGGAAGTGCTCGTCGGTCTGTTGACCGGCTTACGGGAAAAACCCAATTGGCACACGAAAGACGCCACCTGCGATTTTTACGATGCCAAGGGAATGGTTGAAGCCCTGGTAAATGCCCTCGGTATCACAGGACTCTCCTTTACGGCATTGCCGGACGAAGATTGCCGTTACACCCGTATCGGCCATACGGCGCAGATCCGATTGGCCGGTCGGTCCTTGGGAATCGTGGGCGAATTGGATGCCGCGGTCATGAAGAGTTACGATATCCGGCAAAATACGTTTATCGTGGAGATGGACCTCACGGTGCTCGGCGATCGACTGCCGAATGCCAAACGGATGGTTCCCATTCCCCGGTATCCGGCGACATCCCGGGATGTCACCGTTATCATCGACCAGGAAGTGGAGTCCGGCCGTTTGCTTGAAAAGGTGGCGCAATTCAAAGAGGCGCTGGTGAAAGAAATCTTTCTGTTCGACCTCTTTTCCGGAGATCCGGTGCCTGCCGGAAAAAAGAGCGTCTCGTTCAGGGTTGTTTATCAAAGCGAGGAGCAAACCTTGGAAGACGATGCGGTGAATGCGATTCATGGCCGGCTTACACACCGCCTGATCGATGAATTCGGCGCGTCCTTGCCGGTTTGATCGGCGAGAAGTCCCGTACAGGCCTTTTTTCCAATTGTAATGGATGATGAAAAAAAGTCTTATTTCGGACGGATTCGTAAAGAGTCCGAGATCAAGGATTGCGAGTCCCGAGGAATGAGGCGTATGGTTGGATACGTCGCAGTGACGAGGAGTGAAGCGTAACGCCGATATCGAACTCTTTACGAAGCCGTCGATGGAAAATGATTCCCACAGCCCGGTCACCATTCCCGATAAGATTTACTTCAAGATCGGTGAAGTCAGTCAGATCGCCGACGTACCCGCCTATGTCCTTCGATTCTGGGAAACGGAATTTGTTCAAATCAGGCCCAAGCGAACCGATGCGGGCCAGCGACTTTACCGAAGGCAGGATGTGGCACTGATTCTGCGAATCAAACATTTGCTGTATGAAAAAAAATTCACCATCGACGGCGCAAGACGACATCTCAAACAAAAGACTGCCCCCTTGCTCCCATCGAATGAAAAAACAATGGATTTGACCGAGGTAAAAAGAGAGCTGATTCGAATTCGCGATTTGATCGATGAGAGTCGACGCTGATCGCTCATCTTTGGAAAGTGGGACTTCAAAGGTCACAAAAGGCCGGCGATATTATAGAAAGTTATTGACAGCACACCTGTTTTGCCTTAAATAATATGCTTTGGTGAGCGGGCATAGCTCAGTTGGTAGAGTACAAGCTTCCCAAGCTTGGTGTCGCGAGTTCGAGTCTCGTTGCCCGCTCCAATTCAAGTCCGTTTTCGCCTGTTACGGTGATCTTCACCTGAAGAAGGGTCGATTTTCCAGGGGCGTGATTTTTATGGACAGGTAGGTGATGGAATCCATAATCGGTTGAATTGAAAACGGGCTGGTTGCCCGTTTTTGTTTTTCTCGGTGCAAAAATGACGAAGCAGTCGGCAAGACGAAGAAAAAAAAGTGGTGAGGAAAAAAAAGGTCGTCAACCGAACAATACAAGCAAAAAGCGACAGCAGGCATTTATCGAAAGGGTGACCCGTCTGGGCGATCCCTTGTGCAGCGCAGAAGGCATGGAACTGGTGCATGTGGATTTCCAACGGGAACCGGGCGGTTTGACCCTGCGTCTCTACATTGACAAGCCTGGAGGTATTACACTGGACGATTGTGTCGAGATCAGCAGACAACTGGGTGACCTTCTGGATGTGCACATGCAAGACGCTCCGCCGTACCGGTTGGAAGTCTCTTCGCCGGGCATTGATCGACCCGTTGGAAAGCTTCAGGATTTTATTCGTTTTCAAGGACATCGAGCCAATATCCGCATGGATGAGCCCATTGACGGTCGAAGGAATTTCACCGGGATATTGCACGGCGTGGTCGATAACATGGTCCGGGTTCAATTACAGGACAAAATGGTACATCTGGATTTTGAACACATAACAAGGGCACGGCTGATCAACTATAACGGAGAACACTGATGTTTATCGCAGATATCAAACGTGTGGTGGAGCAGGTAAGCCGGGACAAGGGCATCGATGTCGAGATTCTAATCCGTGCCCTGGAAGAGGCACTGCGTTCAGCTGCCAGAAAAAAATTCGGCAGTAAAGTGGACATTGAGGCGCAGTACAGTCCTGACACGGGAGAGATCGAAGTTTTCCAGTTCAAGGAGGTCGTAGAGCACGTAAGCGAACCGGACCTGCAGATCAGCCTGGAGGAGGGCAGGGAACTCGATCCGGATTGTGAAATCGGAGACAGCCTGGGCAGCAAGATGGATACCACGACCTTCGGTCGAATCGCTGCGCAATCCGCCAAACAGGTGATCATTCAAAAGATGAAAGATGCCGAACGGGATGCCGTTTATTCCAGCTATATCGATCGAAAGGGTGAAGTCATAAATGGCATCGTGCAACGGGTCGACAGGGGTAACATTATCGTTAACCTGGGAACCACCGAAGCGATCCTGCCGACACGGGAACAGATACCCAGGGAAACCTACAGAAGGGGCGATCGGATCCGAGCCCTGATCCATGACGTCCTATACGATACCCGCGGCCCCCAGATCGTTCTATCCAGAACCCATCCCGATCTTCTCATCAACCTGTTTAAAACCGAAGTGCCAGAGATTAGTGAAGGCATTGTAGAGGTCAAGGGGGCCGCCCGGGAACCGGGTGTTCGTGCTAAGTTTGCCGTCTCCTCAAATGACTCCGATATCGATCCGGTAGGTGCCTGTGTGGGCATGAAGGGAAGCCGGGTTCAGAATGTGGTGCAGGAACTTAGAGGAGAGAAAATCGATATCATCACCTGGCATGTGGATGCGGCCAAATTTGTTTGCAACGCCCTGGCACCGGCGGAAATATCGCGGGTCATCATAGATGAAGAGAACAATGCCATGGAGGTGATCGTTCCCGACGAGTTTCTCTCCGTGGCAATCGGGAAACGCGGTCAAAACGTTCGCCTGGCCTCGAAACTGACCGGTTGGCATCTGGACGTCACATCCGAGTCCAAATACGAGGAAATGTTGAAGATCGGCTTCGAGTCGCTTGTCAATATTCCCGGCGTCGGTGACAGTTTGGCCGACGCACTTTTCGAGAAAGGGATTTATTCCGCCGACGAATTGGCCGAGTCCACCGTCGAGGAACTGATCGATATTCGGGGTATCGGGCAGGAAAAGGCCGTCATTCTGATTGAAAACGCGAGACATTCTGTCGCCCAGGCGCGTGAATCCCGCAGATTGGAAGAAAAGGCCGATGCAGCGCAGACCGAAAAACCGGCCGATGCACGAGACCTCGAAGAAGCTGCCGATGCACCGGTGGATGCGCTTGAAGCGTCCGCCGAAGCGACCGATCAAGACGCAGATTCAGATACCGATGCCTCCGAGGAGACGAGGTAGCGCCACATTTGTTACGGGTGACAATGTGATAAATGCTTACAAAACGAGTTTGGGGGGAATGGATGGCAAAAATCAGAGTATATGAATTTGCCAGAGATCTAAACATGACGAACAGGGAACTCTTGGACAAAATCCGAGACCTGGATATCGAAGTCAGCAGTCATATGAGTTCTCTGGATGAAGATGCAGTGGCAATGGTAAAATCGGCGCTTTTCGGAGACGAAAAAGACAAAAACCTTGAAGAAAAGCGCATCCGGCCCACTGTAATCCGACGACGCAAGGTTGTTCCCCCCAAGGAATCGGAGGTCTCGGCGACCGAAGCCACGCCCGAGAAGGAACCAGAAGCCGCCGTTTCGACCGAACCGGAAGAAACGGTGACGCCGGCCATCGAAACGGTGACGCCGGCCATCGAAACGGAGAAACGGACAGCACAAGAACCAAAAGAGACAGCGCCAGAGGAGAAGAAGCCAGCAACAAAACGGCGAAAGCGGGTCGAATCGGCAAAAATCATCTCCAAGCCGGTTGTCGAGAAACAAACAGAGGAACCGGAGGTGCCCGCTGCCGACGAGTCGGTTTCGACACTTCTCGAAGCGTCCGAACCGACATCGGCGCCAGAGTCGGAAGAATCGATTTCCAAGGAAGAGCAAACGGTTGCCGAGGTCTTGCCCCCCCAAGCCGAAGCACCCCAGGATACCGAAATTCCCAAACAAGAAGAAGCTGTGGATGAAACGGTATCCGAAGCGACGACTTCGCCAGAAAAAGAGGCGCCGGCAGAAAAAGAACAGGCCAAACCAACACAACCCAAGCCGTCCAAGGTCTCCCCGGTAAAGGGGAAAAAGGGGAAAAAGGAGGCGCCGGCCACGATCATCAAGCTTCCGACAAAGTCAAAAATCGCGGCGATCAACGCAAAGCGAACGCCACCGATGGAGCAGGCAGAACCGTCCTCCATGGATACCACCGCCAGCCCCAGGGAAAAGAAAAAGGGATGGCGCAAAAAAGCAGTGGAGGAGCAGGACAACCGGTTCGGCAGGAAAAGAGGAGGCGGCAGAAAGAAAGAGATCGTCGAGGGCGCCGCCCTTTACAGCGGGAAGCGTGGTCGGAAGGGTCGCAAGGGCGGTAAGGCCGCCAAGGCCGCACCGATCGGACAGAAAACCCAGATCACGACGGCAAAGGCCATCAAGCGACGGGTGAAAATCGATGAAACCATCGTCTTGTCGGAACTCGCCAAGCGAATGGGCATCAAGGCCAATGAAATGATCGTCAAGCTTATGGGAATGGGGGTCATGGCCACCGTCAACCAGACCATCGATTACGACACGGCGGTGCTGGTTGCGGGGGAATTCAACTACGAAGTCGAAAAGGCATCCTTCGAAGAGGATGTGATCCTGAAAAAGACCGAAAAG
This sequence comes from uncultured Desulfosarcina sp., assembly GCA_963674945.2. Lineage (GTDB taxonomy): Bacteria > Desulfobacterota > Desulfobacteria > Desulfobacterales > Desulfosarcinaceae > Desulfosarcina. The sequence goes on along the minus strand of CAXXWQ010000004.1, from coordinate 3,152,668 downwards.
GATGATCCCGAAGCATTGATTCCCCGCCCTCCCGTGGTGACCATCATGGGGCATGTCGACCACGGCAAGACCTCGCTGCTTGACGTGATTCGAAAAACCCGGGTGACGGAAGGGGAGGCCGGTGGCATTACCCAGCATATCGGTGCCTATCATGTCGAGACCGATAAAGGAGTGATCGCCTTTTTGGACACACCCGGACACGAAGCCTTCTCCGCCATGCGTTCACGCGGTGCCAAGGTAACCGACATCGTTATTTTGGTCGTGGCGGCCGATGACGGAGTCATGCCCCAGACCATCGAAGCAATCAATCACTCCAAGGCATCTAACGTACCCATTATCGTAGCCGTAAACAAGATGGATAAGCCCGATGCCGATCCCGATCGTGTTCAGCGTGAACTCAGCGAGCATGGCCTGGTACCGGAAGCTTGGGGCGGCGATACCATTTGCGTCATGGTATCGGCCAAGAAGAATACGGGAATCGATGAACTGCTCGAGATGATTCTGCTTCAGGCGGAGATCCTGGAACTGAAAGCCAATCCGAACAAACTGGCAAGCGGCCATGTTGTCGAGGCCAAGCTCGACTCCGGACGCGGCCCCGTGGCCACCGTTTTGGTTCAGGAGGGTACGCTTCGCGCCGGCGACTCCGTCGTTTGCGGGATGCACTACGGAAAAATCCGGGTGCTTCAGGATGATCTGGGCCGTACGGTGGATTCCGCCGGCCCCTCCATGCCGGTAGAAATCGTCGGGCTTTCCGGTGTTCCCATGGCAGGGGATGAATTGATCGCCCTGGAAGATGAAAAAGACGCCCGGCAGGTAAGCCAGCACCGTATCCAGAAACAGCGATCCAAGGAACTGGCCAAGACCAACCGGCTGAGCCTCGAAGGGCTGTTCGAAAAGATGCAACAGGGCGAGGTCAAGGATCTGAATTTGATCATCAAGGCAGATGTGGACGGTTCCATCGAGGCATTGAGAGACTCTTTGGTCAAGCTTTCCAATGATGAAGTCAGTATCAATGTGGTCCATGCAGCCACCGGAACGATCACCGAATCGGATATCTTTCTGGCCGCGGGTTCCGATGCCATTATCATCGGCTTCAACGTTCGTCCCAATGCCAAGGTACAGGAAATGGCGTCCGAAGAGAATGTGGATATGCGCTTCCACAACGTTATTTATAACGTTATCAAAGAGGTTAAAGACGCCATCATGGGCATGATGGAGTCGACCTACGAGGAAAGAGTCCTCGGCCGCGCCGAGGTTCGGCAGACATTCCACGTACCAAAAGTTGGCACCATCGCCGGATGCTACGTAACCGACGGCAAAATTCAGCGGGGACAGCTCATGCGGCTACTTCGAGACGGCATTATCACCTACGAAGGGAAAAACAGCAGTCTGCGCCGTTTCAAAGACGATGTGAAAGAGGTACAGACCGGCTACGAGTGCGGCATCGCCATCGAGAATTTCAATGATATCAAAGTCGGCGATGTGATCGAAAGCTACTACTTGGAAGAAATTAGACCGGAAGTGGAGTAACGAGTCATCATGGTTGTGGGTGTCGGCAGAATCGTTTTCAGAATTCATCAATGCCGATCATTGAAGGAGAAACGAAAGGTGGTCAAGGCGATCGTCGCCCGCATCCGGAACAACTTCAATGCTTCGGTGTCCGAAGTGGCGGACAACGACATCTACCAGCGGGCCGTCATCGGCATCAGCATGGTGGGAGCCCAGCGCCGGATGATCAACGCCAAACTGGACAAATTGTTCAACTTTGCCGAAGATTTGGGGCTCGCCGAAATGATCGACACACAAATGGAGATCATCAATTATTGAATAAAAATGCGAGATCAACGTGGTAAACCGGTCTTTTAACAGAGCAGATCGGGTCGGCGGACAGGTGCAGAAGATTCTGTCAGATCTGATCCGAAAGGGCATCAACGATCCACGGATTGCCCAGGCGACCATAACCGGTGTGACGATGAGTCGTGATCTGAGAATCGCCAACGTCTATTTCGCCGCACATGGTTCGCCCCATGGCGAAAAGGCTGTGTTGGAGGGATTTGAGAGCGCCAAGGGATTTATCAAACGGGAACTGGCAAAAGCGCTGGGTCTTCGCTACATGCCGGATTTGCGGTTTTTTTACGATCATTCCTTCGATTACGGCGCCCAAATTGACCGCGTATTGAAATCCATTACGATTGATAATGAAAAAGATAATCCAACGACTGACAAAGAGTGATCGCGTCCTGTTGGTATCCCACACCAATCCAGACGGCGATGCCATCGGCGCACTATTGGCAACGGGATTGGCCCTTGAAAAAGTCGGGTGCAAGGTTGTCTTGTACAATGAGAGCGCCATCCCCGCCGTATATCGCTTTTTGCCCTCGGTTGACCGCATACAGAAGGTTTTGACGGATGTTGCTTCTTTTGACACGGCGGTGATTTTGGATTGTGGCAATCTCAGCCGCGTGGGTGCCATGGCCGATGCCATCGCCGATATTCCCGTTATCGTCAACATCGATCACCACACGACCAACACCCAATTCGGAAACCACCAAATCGTGGATGTACAGGCCTGCGCGACTTGTGAAATCGTATACCGGTTGATCTCGGTCATGGAGCGTGCCATGGACATTGCCATAGACCAGACCATTGCCACCGCAATCTATACGGGAATTTTAACCGACACGGGCTCTTTTCGATTTTCCAACACCAATCAGGCAGCCTTTACCATATGCGAAGCGATGGTGGCCATGGGTGTCAATCCATCTGCGGTTGCTCAGCATGTATATGGCACATATTCATTGGGACGTATCAAACTGCTCAACCTGGCATTGGATTCCATCGAAATTTCCAACAATGGGTATCTGTCCATCATGACGGTGACCCAGGCGATGCTGGAGGAGACCGGAACGCAGCCCGAAGACGCCGATGGGTTGATCAACTATGCCCGGCGCATTCGGGATGTGAAGGTTGCCGCCTTGATCCATGAACTGGAAAACGGCAGTGGCAATCCAGGTGGCCGTAAGAAATATCATGTCAGTTTACGTTCGGATGGAAGCGTGGATGTTTCCAGAATCGCGATGGATTTCGGTGGCGGTGGCCATACCGGTGCCGCCGGATTCTCGATGGAGTCGCGTCTTACGGAGTTGAAGCAGACCATTTACAATCTATCCGATACGTTTAATCCGAAATGCCAGCTGAACTGAGCGGACTGGTTGTCGTGGACAAACCCGAAGGGATATCCTCAGCGGGCGTCGTCTCCAAGGTCAAGAAACTCTTCGGAGCCAGAAAGGTCGGTCATACCGGGACATTGGATCCATTTGCCACCGGTGTGCTGATCTGCTGCATCAACAAGGCGACGCGACTCTCCCGGTTCCTGGTGAAAGGCGACAAGGAGTACGATGCCCAAATGGTATTGGGCGTGGAGACGGATACGCAGGATGCAACGGGCAGTATCATCAGGCGTCGGCCGATACGAGAACTGTCGGATGAAAAGATACGGGAAACAGCCAAAGGATTCGTGGGTGCCCTTTCCCAAGTCCCGCCGGCGTATTCGGCCCTGAAACACTGTGGAACGCCATTGTATAAATTGGCGCGCCGCGGAGTGCCTGTGGAAAAACCGCCCCGACCGGTTCGCGTGTACCGGCTTTCGATCACGGATATTCGTCTGCCGCTGGTTGGATTCTCAGTTGTATGTTCATCCGGTACCTACGTACGAACCCTGTGCGCGGATATGGGCCGGAAACTGGGGTGCGGTGGGCACCTTGCAAAGCTTCGCAGGACAATGAGTTGCGGGTATACGCTTGCCGATGCATTCAAACTGGAAGAAATGGCGCGGTATCGAAACGAGGACCATTTGGCCCAAGTTTTGATTTCCATGAACGATGCGCTTCCGACCATGCCAGCGGCAATCGCAGATGACCGGTTGGCAAGGCAGATTCGAAATGGCATGAAACTTACGATGGATGATTTTCCGTCACCCCAACAGGGCAATGGTGACGACCTGTTTAAAGTGGTCGACCGGCAAGGTTCGCTAATCGCGATTCTGGCCTCTTCGCCGGAAACGGACAGGTATAATTATTGTTGTGTTTTTCAAGAGTAAAGGTAATAAGGGGAACAAATCGTTTATATCGAAGCAATACTTTCAAGGAGGAAGAACCATTGGCCTACACAGCAGAAACCAAAAAGGAACTCATCGAAAAATACAAGCAGCATGACTCCGACACCGGTTCCCCGGAGGTTCAGATCGGTCTGCTCACCCATCGGATCACCTATCTTACCGAACATTTGAAGGTGCACAAAAAAGACCATCACTCCCGCCGGGGGCTGTTGATGTTGGTCGGAAAACGTCGCAGGTTGCTCAACTATGTCAAGAGAAACGACGTTCAACGGTATCGATCCATCATCGAAACCCTCGGCCTTCGGCGGTAGGGTTGTCCCATTGCGACGAAAAACGTTTGCCGTGATGCAACTGCCGGTTGCCATGGGTGACACGGCCACAGACATGATTGCCGTCGAGCGAATGCCTTCCCGTTTTGGGGCCCGAAGGCAACCAATTGGCCTGCGTACTTACAATTAGGAGGAGACGGTAACCCATCGCCCCATTCCCTATCCAGTCAGGAGAGAAGAAATCAATGGAATACACATTCGAGGCCGATTTGGGAGGCACAACCCTTCGCATTCAGGCGGGAAAAGTCGCCAAACAAGCATCCGGGTCCGTATTGGTTCAATACGGCGACACGATGGTGTTGGTAACCGTGGTTTCCGCCAACGAGGAGCGGGATACCAATTTTCTACCCCTTTCCGTGGAGTATCAGGAAAAAGTATACGCGGCCGGAAGGATTCCGGGCAATTACTTTCGGAGGGAAATCGGACGCCCCAGTGAAAAGGAGACCCTCACCGCCCGTCTGATCGATCGCCCCATTCGGCCTCTGTTTCCCAAGGAGTACCGGTACGAAACCCAGGTGATCGCCACAGTCCTTTCCATGGACCAGGAAAATGATCCGGACGTATTGGCCATGGTGGGTGCATCCGCGGCCTTGGAAATCTCCGATATTCCTTTCGCGGGCCCCATTGCCAGCGTTCGCATCGGGCGAATCGACGGCCAATGGGTGGCCAACCCCACACTTTCCCAGATGGCACAAAGCGATATCAATATTATCGTCGCCGGTTCCCGCACCGGTGTGGTCATGGTGGAAGGTGGCGGAGACGTGGTAAGCGAAGAGGATATGCTCGCGGCAATTTTTTTCGGCCACGAGGCCATCCAACCGCTCATCGACATCCAGGAGCAGCTCAAGGAAAAATTGGGCAAGACCAAGCGGGTGTTTACACCACCGGAAAAAGACCCCGATCTGGTTGAAACGCTGCGTGAAAAGGCGACCGCGCCGTTACATGAAGCCCTGACCATCCCCGAAAAGATGAAACGATACGAGGCTGTACGTACGGTGAAAGCCCAGGTCATCGAAGCAATGGGTGACGAAATGGCGGAACGCCGCGATGAGATCGGTTCCATATTGAGCGATCTGCAAAAGCAGATCTGCCGGGATATGATTCTCAAAGAGGGTCGCCGCATCGACAATCGCCGGTTCGACGAAATCCGTCCTATCACTTGCGAAGTCGGCCTCTTGCCCCGACCGCATGGCAGCGCCCTGTTTACCCGTGGTGAGACACAGGTACTGGGAATCTTGACCCTCGGATCGGGTGGCGATGAGCAGCGTGTGGAAACCTTGAGCGGTGAGGAAAACCGGCCCTTCATGCTTCATTACAACTTTCCGCCCTATTCGGTGGGCGAGGTCAAACGGGTGGGGGCGCCCAGCAGACGGGATATCGGCCACGGCGGTCTTTCCACCCGTGCCCTGGAACGGGTATTGCCGGACAAGGAGGATTTCGACTATACGATCCGCATCGTCTCCGAGGTGCTGGAGTCCAACGGCTCATCCTCCATGGGAACCGTCTGTTCGGGGACGTTGGCCCTTATGGATGGAGGTGTACCCATCAAGGCCCCCGTGTCGGGCATCGCCATGGGGTTGGTGAAAGAGGGCGACCAGGTGGTGATTCTGTCGGATATCCTGGGAGATGAAGACCATACCGGCGACATGGATTTCAAGGTTACCGGCACCGCCGAAGGCATCACCGCCCTTCAGATGGACATTAAAATTCACGAGCTTTCCCGTGATATCATGGAAAAAGCCCTGGCTCAGGCCAGATCGGGTCGGCTGCACATCCTCGACAAGATGCTCCAAGCCCTGGCCGTTCCCAGGGAGGACATTTCGCCGTTCGCCCCCAAGATCATTGCCATTAAAATCAATCCGGACAAGATTCGCGATGTCATCGGCCCCGGAGGAAAGGTAATTCGGGCCATCCAGGCGGAAACCGATACAAAGATCGAAATCGATGATAGCGGCTTGGTGAAAATCGCCGCAACTTCCGCCGAAGATGCCGATGCCGCCCGTCAGGAGATCGAGGCGCTTACCATGGAGCCTGAAGTGGGTGTCATCTACGAAGGAAAGGTGGTAAAAACCACCGATTTCGGGGCTTTCGTTCAAATCGTGCCTGGAACCGACGGATTGGTCCACATCAGTCAACTGGCCAATCATCGTGTGGGAAAGGTGACGGATGTCGTCAAGGAGGGGGACATGTTACGGGTAAAGGTCCTCGAAATTTCCAAGGATGGCAAGATACGCCTGAGTCACAAGGCCGTTTTGAATGAACAACGAGAATCCGAAGATCAATAGAACCACCCTTGAAAATGGTGTCCGTGTCATATCACTGACCATGCCCCACGTACGTTCCGTCTCCATGGGAGTATGGGTTTGCGTCGGAGCCCGTGACGAAACCGACGCCGAAGCCGGTTTGTCCCATTTTATCGAGCATATGATATTCAAAGGGACGACCCGCCGGACCGCCTTTCAGATCGCCAAAGAGTTTGACGCCATCGGTGGACAGACCAATGCCTTCACGGCAATGGAGCACACCTGTTACCATGCACGGGTTCTGGACTCCCGGTTGGATACGATGGTGGACATCCTCTCCGATATTTTTCTCAATTCGGTCTTCGATGATCAAGAGGTCGAACGGGAGAGACCCGTAATCTTCCAGGAAATCAAGATGGTGGAAGACAGCCCCGAGGAGCTGGTCCACACGATGATGGGACCGGCCTTTTGGGGAGACCATCAACTGGGCCGTTCCATTCTCGGTTCGAGTGAGAATATTCTGGGTTTCAACAGCCGGAACATCAAGAACTTTTTCAAGCGGCTCTATCAGCCGGACCGAATCGTCGTCGCCTTGGCCGGCAATCTGGATCACCAAAATCTGCTGGAGAAAATCGCCCCTTTTTTCTCCACGATCGAAAAGGGTAACGGCTTTGCCCCCAGAACACCGCCAGCCACAGGATGCGGGATCCAACGCAAACATCGGGACCTTGAACAGACCCACATCTGTCTGGGACTGCCCGGCGTATCCGTCGTCGATCCACGCAGATTCGCCGCAGCCCTTCTCAATACCATTCTGGGTGGCAACATGAGCAGCCGACTCTTTCAGATCGTCCGTGAAGAGCGGGGACTGGCCTATTCGATCTACTCTTTTCTCAACGCCTATCAAGATGCCGGCATGTTCGGCGTCTGCACGGCCGTCGGTCCTGAGGATGTTACGACTGTGGTCGATTTGATCATGGAACAGTTTCGCCGACTGCGGCGTGAGCCGATACCCACCGACGTGCTCGAAGACGCCAAGGAATTCACAAAAGGCAACCTCTTGATGGCCGCCGAGAGCCCGGACAACCAGATGGTTCGCCTGGCCCAAAACGAATTCTATTTCGGCCGATCCATCCCTTTGCAGACGGTGATCGATCATATCGACGCGGTCACCACTTCGGACCTGCTCTTTCTGGCCGAAACCCTATGGAAGGATTGTCACGCGGCCATATCCGTGTTAGGACCGGCCTGTGACCAGACCGAACTTTCCGGATTGCTGTCCCTGTAGACAGCGCCTAACCAGAAAAGAACAACCGATCGCAAACCGCAGTAAACGCAAACGTCAGGTATCCATTTTGCCGAAACATCCGTCTCCCGTTGTCGCCCTTCGCAGACTTTGCCCGGAAAAAGACAATGATATCCCGCTTCCGCGATACATGACCGAGCAGAGTGCCGGCATGGATATCTGCGCCGCAATCGATACAGCGTTGGTGATCATGCCCGGCCGCATCCAGCTGGTGCCCACTGGATTCGCCATGGCCCTTCCCGATGGCTACGAGGCCCAGATTCGGCCACGCAGCGGCCTTGCCGTAAAACACGGCATCGGCATCATTAATTCCCCGGGAACCATTGATGCCGATTACAGGGGAGAAGTCAAGGTCGCTTTGATTAACCTGGGGTCGGAACCCGTGACATTGAAACGGGGGGACCGTATTGCGCAAATGGTCATTCAGCAGGTCTACCGCGTCCGGGTGAACGTCGTGGATCGACTCGACGAAACTGACCGGAGTAGCGGTGGTTTCGGCCACACGGGTCGATGATATGGTCCACCGGAACAATAAAAAACCGCATCCCCCCACGGACAAGCCGCGTATCTCGGTCGCCGTTCTGGCAAGCGGCAGCCGGGGAAATGCCACCTATGTCAGTGACGGCAGCACGGCCATTTTGATCGATGCAGGGCTTTCAGGAATCCAGATCCAGCATCGCATGGCCGAGAAGGGATTGGATCCGAAAGATCTGGATGCCATCGTCGTCTCTCACGAACATACCGATCATATTCAAGGCGTGGGAGTACTCGCCCGACGATTCAATCTATCGGTTCACGTCAACGATCCAACCTGGAAGGCATCGGCAAAATCCCTGGGAAAACTGCCCCGGGTATGCCCATTTTCCTGCGGGCAGGCCTTTTCCATCGGTGGCTTGTCCATCCACCCGTTCTCTGTCTCCCACGATGCCACGGACCCGGCGGGCTTTGCCATCGGCGCAAACGGCACGAAATTGGGAGTGGCAACGGATCTTGGCATCGTCACCGGTGTGGTGAGAACCCATTTGGAAGAGACTGATATTCTCATTCTCGAGGCCAATCACGATCCTCAGATGCTCGTCGACGGCCCCTATCCGTGGCCTTTGAAACAGCGAATTCGCGGCCGCAGCGGCCACCTCTCCAATGAAGATGCCGCCTTGCTCCTGGAAACGCTGCGCCACGACCGCCTGGCCCATGTGATCCTCGCTCACCTGAGCGAAGAGAACAATACCCCGGACATCGCAAGAAAAACGGTGGAGACGGTGCTTACAGGTACGCAGACGACACTGCACGTTGCGGATCAACGATCCGGCAGCCGGGTGATATCCCTGTAAAGTCGTTTTTTCTGCACCTGCATTATGTAATACGAAAAATGGTGGCGGATTAGCCGTCAAGGTAGAAATAAGAACCTGATCGGAGAGCCGGAAGGAAGAAACGCGCAATCGCGACCTCCCCGGCTCACTCAGATTGGATCGCTTGTTTTAATTTTTTGAGTCAGGTTGCCCATAGTGATGAAAATTCTATTCGTAATTCTATTTGGAAATTACGAATAGAATTCCAAATAGACATCCAGACAATTCATAACGGGTCCATCTGCCTTTTCCTATTTTTTTCATTGCCACCTTTTTCGGTCATTTTTTAAGAATGTACGAGATATCGTCAAGATTGGCACCTAACAAGTCCCGGCATTCGGCATTGGTAATTGAGCCCTGCCGCTGGATATGGGCAATGATTTCTTTCTCATTTTTTCCAAGAGGCATTTCAAAAGGCTCGCCACCCGATCCTTTCAAACGATATTTGGTCCCCGACTCCCCGCAGGAAGGTCCTTCCCTATTTAGGGGGCCACCTGTGATTTTTCTGTGCTCACAGATTCCAGCTTGAGTTTGCAGTGTAATACTGTTATAAATCTTGCGATCCTTTCCTTTTGATATCGTTGTATTTTTTTAATATGAAGCTATCTTACTAAGCTTGATCGCTCAGTTCTTTTTTCAGCATATTTTATGTTTTGCATCGCCTGGCGGTAAATCCTGAAAGTTGAGTAAATGGTTGATACTCCTTCTGAAAAAAACAGGCTTACTCTAAGCATCCTCAATTATTTCGCTGCCTTTACAGAAACCCGATTCAATTTCCGCACCCTGATTAATTATCGATGGACAAATGATGAATTGACTCTCGATCTCTCCTTGTTCAGTGGTTTTACGCAGACGCTTTTTGAGCATGTGAAAACCGGTGATAACACCTCCATCTCAATCCGGCCCAATGAACACACGCTATCTCTTTTAGGAGACGATATTCTCATCGAGATCGAAAAGGCGCTTTCGGATAAATTCGACAGGTCCTATCTTAAAGTCTGCATTGAGCAGGAGCTGAAAAAATTAGAGGAAAAACAAAAAGCGATCCTGGTTTCCGACGAAGGAGCTAAAGTCCCTGATGTCGATGGAACAACGGACACCCAAGAAGAAAAGATACGGCAAAAGGCATCCTTGGAATTCGATTTCGGAGATGCCGAAATTTATCTGGGTGTGTGAAATTTCTACGCCAGAATTATATAAAGAATGCAAGATTGCCGGCGAGATACTATTCGATAGCACGGCAAATCACTATGACAGATTTGCATTTCTATCGATCCATTATCCGGACTTCCTTTTGCTTAACGACCGAAATTTCTTGACGGATGATCCTGGACGGTTTAGGTTTGGCAACCTTGACGCAAATCAAATAACGCCATATTATTGTTACATAAATAATCTCTGCGAGGTATGAAATGAACTCATTGAAAAAAGTGAAAATGAAAGAGGTGAAGGGACTGCTTACATCGAAAAAGGAGGTTAGTGAGGTACGTTCATCCCTTGAGCAGAGAACCGATAAAGACTTTTCCGAATTTGCCAAGTCAAAACAGAAGGCACAAGAAATGGCGCATCTGAAATATCTCGATTAATTCCTGAGGTATTTATAAAGGCGATAAGGGGACGAAGCCTATTATAAGAGACAGAATATATAGGCCATCGTAGCTTCAATCCATCTCACTCAGCTTTCAAGTGAAATCAAAGGGTCGCGTTTATTAGCCGCAACCCTTTTTTTGAGGACTTTAGGGGCCGGGGATGAAAATATGCGATACTATTTAGGTAGATGTCAAAACGCATAAAATCATCCCCATCTGTCCCAACTAGCAATCCGGCAGCCGGGTGATATCCTTATGACTCAACTTTTGAGATTCGTGTTGTAACGAATAGAATTATCCTGTTCGCTCCATGTCCGCCATGGCCCGGCGCATCTGGCGGAGCGCCTGGCGGATGCGGTTTTCGTTTTCCACCAGGGCCAGACGCAGGTATCCGTCCCCCTCTTCCCCGAAGCCGGCTCCGGGGGTGACCGCCACATTTGCCCGCTCCATCATCTCGATTGCGAACTTTACGGACCCCATGCGGCACCAGGGTTCGGGAATCTTCACCCAAACGAACATACCGGCCTTTGGTCTTTCCACCGGCCATCCCAAGCGCTCCAGCCCCTCGCACATCACGTCCCGCCGACTCTGGTAAAGCTTCACCTGATTGGCGATGTCGTCTTCGCAATCACGCATGGCCACGATACCGGCAATCTGGATGGGGGAAAAGATGCCGTAGTCATAGTACCCCTTAATCCTTCCCAAGCCTTCGATGATTTTCGCGTTGCCGACACAATACCCCACACGCCAGCCGGCCATGTTGTAGGATTTGGAGAATGAACCAAATTCCACACCCACGTCTTTTGCGCCAGGAATCTCCATGAAGCTGGGGGCAACATAACCGTCGAAGGTGACACGGGCATAGGCGAAATCGTTGACGACCATGAAGCCATAGCGTTTTGCCAGGGTCACGATCTGGGCGAAAAAGGCCTTTGAAGCCACGGTACCCGTCGGGTTGTGGGGATAGTTGAGCAAGAGCAGACGGGGGCCGGGCGTCAATGATTCGCACATTGTGGTGATGCGCTGCAAGAATTCATCTTCCGATGCAAGGGGTACACGGATCACACTCGCTCCTGCGATGACGGCGGCATATACGTGAATGGGAAAGGCCGGAGCGGCCACCAAAACCGTGTCGCCCGGTCCCACCAGAGCGAGACACAGATGGGAGATTCCCTCTTTTGAACCAATGGTGCAGATTACCTCCTCTTCCGATGTGAGGGGAACCCCGTAATTTCGTTCATAGTAACTGGCGATCTCCCGTCGCAGATTTCGCATTCCGCCGGCTACCGGGTAACGATGGGTCTTGGGATCCTGGGCCACTTCACACAATTTACCGATGACCGTATCCGGCGCCGGATCCACGGGATTCCCCATGCCCAGATCGATGACGTCTTCTCCGTTCCAACGCCGTTCCATTTTCATCTTGTTGATCATACCAAAAAGGTATGGTGGAAGTTGGGACATACGGTCCGCGAAACGGATATTCGAATTTTTGTCCATGGTTTTCTCTTTTCTTTGGGCTTTCCACACCGCCACCACCCGTAACCAAAAAAAACCCCCGGCCGACCGGCCAGGGGTTGAAGCGAACAGGGCCGGTGGCAGGTTCGGCCCAATGATGTTCGGTTGTTCAGCTGTCTGTAATGCTGGTGCCGACCGTCAATGGACCGTGTCCGTTGCGGCCGCCGCTGACGTATGAATGTTGCCGTTCATCTCACTTATCTCCATCATGCATTTTCTCTGTTGCCTTTAATATCAAAGGCCCAACAGTGATGTCAACGATCTCGGTTCGTGATTGAATTTGACCCGACGATTTCATTTTATGTATAACATAACACAGAAAATCACAAAAAAATGGAAAAGAAAAGATGAAACATACCTGGGTTCTCATTCTGGCATTGGCTTCTCTGTTTATATCTTCATGTGCCTCGGTGCCCGCAACGTCTGCATCGGCTGAATCAATTGAAAAGGGAGGTCGGGAGATGCAACGGGGTGTCTCTTGGTACCAAAAAGGATGTGTGCGAAAAGCCTTGGATCACTTTTTCGCGGCCCACGAGTACTATTGCCTCGTGGACAACCGAATTGGTGTGGCCCGTAGCATGGATGGAATCGGCAATGCCTATCGCCTTATGGGTGATCAAAAGAACGCGATACTCTTTTACGATGCCGCCATTTCAACGTCCAAGTGCTCTGAAGCCGAAAATTGCGAAGACCGATCGGTGGCGGCCCAGGCATTGGCAAACAAGGCGGCCTTATTGCTGGAAATGGAAGATTTTCCCGGCGCTAGGGTGGTTCTGGATGAGGCGCAGTCGATCGTTCTGGAACAGGATACCATTCGTATCCGGATCTTGAACCATCGGGCAGTGCTGGCGATGAAAACCGGGCAAACCGAAGAGGCGGTTTCCCTCTTGGATCAGGCCGACTCATTCTCCCGGAAAAGCGGTGTCGATGCGTCCCTTCGTTTCACCCGCGGTCGACTGATGGTGATGATGGGCAACGAGGACGAAGCCATGCCCTGTTTCCAGCAAGCCCTCACAATGGATCGGAAAGCCGGACGTTTTCGTGCGGTGGCAGATGATCTTTGTGCCATTGCCGGTCTTTATGAAAAACAAGGAAATATAAAAGCGGCACTGGACCACTTGGATCGAAGCATCAAGATCTATGCGTTGATTGGTGAACGCCGGGAGATAGCGGAGCAATTGGACAAATTGCAGTCTCTGGCAGACAAAAGCGGAACCGACATCCGCGTAACGGTTCATTTTATCGAACAATGGCTGGCGGGCAATGGTATCGATGCCGCTTGTCGATAGGGCAAAGGAAGATGGCAATCGTTTCATATTTTGCCGGAAGGAGGTCCGCACTTGGAATCAACCGCTCGCATGGGACGAGCGAGGGACGAAGGACGATGGAAGCGGGATGAAATGCTTTTGCTTTTATTCGTCCCTCTTCTTTCGTATATTCTTCTAAGAAACTCGTTCATTATTCCAATGAAAAAGGACTTTTTTATAAAAAGCGTTTCCCTCGTTTCCGTCTATCTGCAAAAAATAATAACGAGTTTCTTGCATGGGATTGTTTGGCCATATTTGGCCTGGAAAAGCTTTTTAGACCCACTGGGAAATCGAATGATGCCCTTTTCTGTCTCACCCCAAAGTCAAGGATGACTTTTCGAGATCCACAATCCGTTCGCCTCTTACGAAATCCTTGGTTTCGTATCGTGTAATCCCCATGAGCTTCTGGGTAATGGTGCCCATTCGCATCACTTGGGATTTGATTTTAACGAGTCTCTCATGGGCGGAATCACCGGGTTCGACGGTTCCCAAAAGCAGCTCTGTCTGTCCGGAAATGGCCATCATTGGCTGGTTCAGTTCGTGGCAGATGGCACCCGCGGTTTCCAGTACCGCCTCGAGCTTTTCCCGATAAATTCTTTCGGTTTCGCTGCGGTGCCGGTGAAGGGCGATCTCAATGGATACCATGAGGCTACGGGTCTCAAATGGCTTGACCACATAGCCGAAAGGATCCATGACCTTGGCTCGTTCCAAGGTTGCCGGATCGGTATACGCGGTAAGATACACGACGGGCAGGTGAAACCGGTCCTGGATCACACTGGCGGCTTCGATGCCGTCCATTTCTCCTTTAAGGCGGATATCCATGAGCACCAGATCCGGATGCAATTCACCGGCGCGGTCGATGGCGGTCTGGCCGTCATGGGCGATGGCGCAGACCTTGTAGCCGCTTTTCTCCAGACGGCTTTTGATCTCCTGTGCGACGATACCCTCATCTTCCACAACCAAAATATTTGCCTGCATCATGTCGTCGTTCCTTTTGTTGCTGGTTCGGAAAGGTTTACGATAATCGAGAACCTAGTGCCATTTCCCGTTTCGATGGTCAGGGTTCCGTCGAGTTGCGCCGTTAGTGTGTCGACGAGTCGCAATCCCAACGACTGCTTTTCTGCATCCGTGGATGATCGATCGAGGCCGACGCCGTTATCGGCGACGACGATGTTGAATTGACCCTTTTTCCGTGTATGGATAAAGATGTCAATGGTGCCGTCGACTTCCGGCAAGAAAGCATGTTTCAGGGCATTTGAAACCAACTCGTTGATAATCAGTCCGCAAGGGACCGCCTTGTCTATGCCCAAGCCGATTTCATCCGCCCTGACATTGAGTCGGATTCGGTTTGGATCGATGCAGTAGGCATCGAAAAGATTGGCGGCGAGCCCTTGAATGTACCGGCCAAAATCGATTCGAGCGAGATCCGCCGTACCATAAAGCTGCTCGTGGATCAAGGCCATGGACTTCACCCGATTTTGGCTTTCCCGCAAAATTTCAATCCCCTTGGCATCTGTCATGTACTCTTCCTGAAGGTAGAGCAGGCTGGAAACGATCTGCAGGTTGTTCTTCACGCGGTGATGGATCTCTTTGAGCAAAGATTCCTTCTCCGCCAGCGATTGGCGGAGACTTCGTTCGATCGCCTGCAGTTCCTTTTCCGCCATCTGGCGTTCGAACAGCTCCTGCTTCAGTTCCGCCGTTTTACGTCGTACCATTCGATTTTGCTGCAGATAGCCGACAAACACCACCACGACCAGCACGATGATCCATACCAGCACCCAAAAGGCATTGGCGTGAATGTGACCATCACCACCCCAGGCATTGGTGGAACGTGCAATGCAAAGCGCCACCGAAATGCCGGCGGAAAAACGGTTGCAAAGACGAAACAGACGGGGATTCAGGAGGAAAAAATTCATCAAATCATTTTATTGTGGATCTGTCTTGCCAGTTGATCGATGATGCGGGCCGGCTTGCTTCCCGGCGCCTGCTCGATGAAGGGAACCTGGTCGAGGACGGCCCTTCGGACCGTTTTGTCATCGGGGATACTGGCAAGATGTGATAATTCTAAATTGAGAAAACGTTGGGTTACCCGCTTTAATGTTTCGATGGTATGATCGCCTTCTTGTGCATCTCGAACGAAGTTGAGGACCAGATTGAATCGATGAATGTCGTGATCCCTCGATAACAACTTGATCAGTGCATAGGCATCCGTCATGGATGTGGGGTCAGGACTCAAAATAAAAATATTGTGATCGCAGAATCGATTATACCAGACCACCGAAGATCCGATGCCTGCCGCCGTGTCGATGAGAACATAGTCGAACCCTTCGGAGACCGCACGGATGTACTTTGACAGTCGTTTTTGTCGCTCCTTTCCCAATGAAACCATCTCCGGAACCCCCGAACTGCCCGGCAGGATGGCCAGGTTGGGCCGTGCATGAATCAACGCTTGCTGGGGTGAAGCACCGCTTTCTAAAATATCCCGGATGTTGTTTTTCACGGACAACCGGAGCAACACATCCACGTTTGCCAGCCCCATGTCACCGTCAATTACCAGCACACGCTTGTTGGTTCGCGTCAAGGCGATGGCAAAATTTACCGTGAAACTGGTTTTGCCGACACCACCTTTGCCGCTGGTCACACACAGGGTTCGCGGCGCTTTCTTGCTCAAGGCCATAGTCATTATTTCCGTTCAAGACGCCTGTTTGGCGAAATTATCATGTTACCATCAATATCGGCCCCGGAAAAACTTACTTTAAGGTTAAAGAGGCAATCTATATCATTCGAAAAACTATTAATTAGAAAAACAAATATTTTATTTGACAAAAAATTCGCCTTGGCGTCTATTATGAAATCATACTGAAATGCGGAGGTATCATTGTCTGAACAAGATTTTTTGGAAAGTGCCCGCTATATCTCTACAACGGGCCGAATGATCCATGATCGTATACAACGTGTGACCACCGGCGAGTACATCCGTATGGCCGAGGGAAGGCTGGGCGACCTGTCGGCACCGCAGATAAACATGATCGTGATAATCAATGCCCGTGAGGCTGTATCGGTGAGTGAACTGGCGGCACACTTGGGCGTGTCCCCGCCATCTGTCTCGGCAATGGTGGATCGCCTGGTGGAACGGGGGCTCTTGACCCGGACACCCTGCCGACAGGATCGACGAAAAGTAGTCATCCAGGTCTCACCGGAAGCCCGAAAAGATATTGCACGCGTTCAAGAAAAGGTCCTGGCATCTTTTATGGAACTGGTGAAGGCAATCGGACCGGAAACCACGAAAAAGTGGTGTGAGGTGCTCCGGGAAATCAGCAAGGTGCTGAACGACAATTAACTTTCACGATCGTTGCCAAAGAAGAGGCGGGTAAGATGGAAGAACACGAAAAACGTGATGCAAAAAAGCACATCCTGATTCGCATTGCTGTTTGTACCGTCATTCTTCTGATTGGCTGGGTGGGGATGAAGGGATTGGCGAGCCTGAAGACGCCTCCCACCGAGGCAAAGCCAGAAGAGAAGGCCCTGAAGGTGAAAGCTATCGTGACCCAACCCGGTAACTACGAAGTGACCATCACCGGATATGGGGAGGCACGGCCGGTAACGGAGGTGACCATCTCTCCCGAGGTTTCCGGCAAAGTAGTCCATACCCACCCGAAATTAAAGGTGGGGCGCATCATTTCTGCTGGTGAGGTGCTTTTCTCCATTGATCCGGCCAATTATGAGGCAGGGCAACAGGAGGCCAGGGCAATGGTGGCCCAGTGGCAGAGCACTGTGGCCAGGTTGAAAAAGCAATGGGAGATCGACACACAGCGCATGAAGACGCTGATCCGAAGCGCTGAACTGGCACGCATTGAATTCGATAGGGTAAAACGCCTGTTCGAAAAAAGTCGCGTGGGAACCCAATCCGGAGTCGATCAGGCGGAAAGGACATACAATAGTGTCTCGGACCAGGCCGATCAGATGAAACAGGCGGTAAGCCTCTACCCCCATCGGATAAAAGAGGCCGAGAGCAACCTGCTTTCGGCCCAGGCCCGTCTTTCGGTGGCCCAAGCCAACCTGTCTCGCTGCACGGTAACCGCGCCTTTCGATGCCCGTATCAAATCAGTATCTGTGGAAAATGAGCAATATGTCTCCCCCGGCCAGCCCCTGTTGACCCTAGCCGACGATAGCCTGCTGGAGATCCAAGTTCCCCTGGACAGCCGGGATGCCCGACAATGGCTCCAATTCAAATCCTTACCCGCCCGAGACCTGTCAATTGCCTGGTTTCCCCACCTTACACCCGTGAAATGCACTATCCGATGGACCGAGGATAAGGCGGGAACGGCATGGACTGGAACCTTGAACCGCGTGGTGGCGTTTGATGAGCGAACGCGGACCCTCAAGGTGGCGATACGGGTCACCGCAGAAGACGCAACAAAGGGACAAGGCGCATCCCTGCCGCTGGTGGAGAGTATGTTTTGCATGGTGGAAATTCCGGGCCGCACACTCAAAGGAGTCCATCGTCTGCCCCGTCAGGCCGTGAGTTTCACGAACAAAGCCCATCTGGTGGACGCCGATCGTCGATTGAAGACCGTGGACGTCGAAGTGGTGCGAATCGAAGACGAGTACGCATACGTTTCAAGCGGCCTTTCCCCGGGAGATACGGTCGTTCTCACCCGGCTTGTGGATCCTCTGGAAAATACCCTTCTCGAAGTCGTGGATGACGAGTCGGATGTGGAGAAGCGATCATGAAAGGGATCATCGCCGCATTTGCCCGCAACACGGTTTTTGCCAATATCGTCCTAGTGTTGATTTTCATCGCCGGCTTCCTCGCAGCGGCGAACCTGGTGCGGGAGACGTTCCCCGAAATCTCCCTTGATATGATTAACATCACGGTTGCCTACCCCGGGGCCGACCCCGAAGAGGTGGAAGAGGGCATCAGCCGCAAGATCGAAGAGGCCATCGAGGGGTTGGAAGGCATCAAGCAGTACACCACCCAGTCGGCCGAAGGCATCGGGACAGCCAATATCGAAGTCCGGGAGGATTACGATGTGGAGGAGGTGCTCGACCGGGTTCGCACCAAGGTCAATGCCATCTCCACCTTTCCGGTGGATGCGGAAAAACCGGTTATCAGTGAATTGATCGCCAAAGACCTGGTGATATTGCTCTACCTTTCCGGTGACATGTCCGAACGACGGATCAAGGAGTGGTCCGAACAGGTCAAAGACGAGGTTCAACGACTTCCCAACATCAGTCAGGTGGCCATCTTCGGTGCGCGGGAATACGAAATCGCCATCGAGGTCTCCGAAGAACGCCTGCGCGAATACGGACTCACCTTTTCCCAGGTGGCCGCCGCCGTGCGTCGCAGCAGCCTCAATCTGGCCGGTGGCACCATCCGAACACGGGAAGAGGAGATACGGGTACGTACCATGGGCCGGAAGTACACCGGGGCGGAATTGGCCGACATCGTGGTGCTCGCCCGGCCCGAGGGCGAGGTGATCACCTTGGA
This sequence comes from uncultured Desulfosarcina sp., assembly GCA_963674945.2. GTDB lineage: Bacteria > Desulfobacterota > Desulfobacteria > Desulfobacterales > Desulfosarcinaceae > Desulfosarcina. The sequence goes on along the minus strand of CAXXWQ010000004.1, from coordinate 3,133,419 downwards.
TCGCCTGGCCCATATCGACGATGGTTTCACCGAAGACCCCATCGCCGCTACCGTCAACGGAGAGCCTGCGGTTCTTGTCGTCGTATTCAAGACACCCGAAGAGGACGCCCTGGCGATCTCCAAGACGATCCAACAATACGCCAGGGAAAAACAGGCCATGATCCCGGAAGGTGCCAACATGAAGGTGCTTTTCGACAGAACGTTCATGCTCCGGTCACGAATTGACCTGCTGTTGAAAAACGGTATCATCGGGCTTTTCATCGTCTTTTTTCTGCTTTGGTGTTTTCTCAATGCCAGGCTCTCCTTTTGGGCCGGTCTGGGCATTCCCGTTTCCATCGCAGGCGCATTGGTCATCCTGTGGGCCCTTGGCGGCACCATCAACCTGATCAGCCTTTTCGGACTGATCATGGTATTGGGCATCGTGGTGGACGATGCCATCGTGGTGGGAGAGGCGATCTACGTTCACCGTTCACAGGGCAAGCCCGCACTCAAGGCCGCCGTCGACGGCGTTTCGGAAGTGGGCATGCCGGTCGTTGCCGCCGTTCTCACTTCCGTCGTCGCTTTCATTCCCCTGTTTTATGTGGGCGGTATCATGGGTAAATTCATCGCCATCCTGCCAGCCGTGGTGATTGCCTGTCTCATGGTGTCACTGATCGAATGCCTCTTTTTGCTCCCCGCCCATCTGAGCCACCTGCCCGACCCGAATAAGGAAAAGGCCCCTTCCAGTGGTTTGTTCCGGCGCCTTTTAGGAGTGCAAAAGGCCACCGCCCGATGGATGGAGCACTTCGTAATCCACATCTATCTGCCACTTCTCAGCAAGGCGCTTGACTGGCGGTACGTCTCTCTCACCATTGCCATCGCCATCCTCATGCTCACCGCCGGGCTGGTACAAAGCGGAATCATCAAATTCCAGGTCTTCCCGAAGTTGGATGGATTCGTCATGACCAGTACCGTCGAGTTTCCCAGTGGTACGCCGCCGGAAACAACCCGACAGGCCATTGGGCAGATCGAAGCGGCCTTGCTTCGGCTGGGGGAGACAACCCCGACACGATCCGGAGACCCCCTGATAGAAAAGCGGTTGAGCCTGGTGGGACAGACCATGGGTTCAAGTCCTCAAACGGGTCCCAACTTCGGCGCGGTCCAGGCCTTTCTCCTCGATAGCGAGGATCGTGGCGTTCCATTGGAAGAACTCATGGTCGGATGGGAAAAGGAAGTGGGTATCCTGCCCGGCGTCAAAAGCCTGACCTTCACCGCCATGGCGGCCGGTCCTCCCGGCGATCCCATCGAAGTGTGGCTCCAAGGCCATGATATGGAAGAAATCTTGGCCGCGACAGACGAACTGATGGAGCGGCTGCGAAAATTCGAGGGTGTCTACCAGATCCGGTCTGATTTTTCACCGGGGAAAAACGAAATGCGCCTTCGCCTCAAACCCGAAGCCCGAACACTGGGCCTCACCGTGGAGGATATGGCCCGACAGATTTACGCGGGATACTATGGTGTGGAGGCGCTTCGCCTGCAGCGGGGGCGGGATGACATCCGGGTAAAGGTACGATATACGGCGGATGAACGGCGTCGGTTATCCGATCTGGAACGGGTAAGAATCCGCACTTCCAGCGGCTTTGAGGTCCCCTTGTTATCGGTGGCGGACGTCTCCTTTTCTTCCGGATACGCAACCATCACCCGGACCGACGGCATGCGACGAGTGGCAGTCAGCGCCGATGTGGATTCCAACAAGGCCAACGCCAACGAGATTTTTGCCGAATTGTCGGCAAACTACTTTCCCCTGCTAAAGAAACGCCACCCCGGGATCTTTGTTGACCTTCAGGGGGAAAAGAAAAAGGTACGCGAATCCTTCAGTACGCTGTTCTACGGTTTTCCCCTTGCGATATTGGGCATATTCATCATCATCGCTACAATGTTTCGATCCTATCTGCAGCCGTTGGTAATCATGTTTACCGTTCCCTTCGGCATCATCGGTGCCGTGCTTGGCCACCTGCTTTTTGGGCATGACTTGTGTATGATGAGCATTTTCGGTATGGTGGCCCTTACCGGTGTAGTGGTCAACGATGCCATCGTTCTCATCGAAAGGGTCAATGAGAATCTTGCCTGTGAGATGCCCTTTTTCGACGCCATTTTAAAGGGTGGTGCACGGCGATTCCGGGCCATCTTTCTCACCAGCCTGAGCACTATCGGCGGTTTGGCACCCTTGATCATGGAAACGGATCTGCAGGCCAGGGTATTGATTCCCATGGCACTCTCCGTCGCCGCCGGCTTGGCCTTTGCCACCGTTTTAACACTGGTGCTTATCCCCAGCTTGCTGGTGATCGCAAATGATTTTCGTCTGTTGGTGCATCGTTTTCGGCATGGCCGATGGCCTAAACGCATAGAAGTGGAACCGGCTCGGGATCGCCACAAGGATCTATTGATGGACGATCGCGATTCATATAGTAGGACGCAATCGGTAGATGTTTGTAATTGATTTTCTTTACTGCAGAAGGCGAAAAAAAATGAAAAATTGTTTCAACTGGATCGTAATACTTTTTTTCTTCGGGTTGGTGATTGTTCCCGTGGGACAATCGGCGGAAAAACCGGCAGACGGTGAAATGACGATGGAAACCCAACCCAACCATGCACAGGTTGTGGATTGGGATAAAATCCAAATTTTGGATCTCAGGACCGCCGTCTACGTGGCCCTGGCCGGAAATCCCGGTCTCCAGGCATCAGCTACCCGGGTTCAACAGGCAAAAGCCCAGGTGGAACAGGCAAAATCCACCTATTGGCCGCGATTGGACATCAATGCATCGGGGGCCAGGGTCGATTTGTCCGAAAACGACTATCAACAGAATCTGGGCCTCGCCCGATTGGCCCAATTATTTGACCCATCCGTATCCGCTGTCGATAATCCCGAGAACTACTTCAAGGCCAGCCTGATCGCATCCTGGACCGTATTCGACGGATTCGAACGGAAATTTACCAACGCCTTGGCCCGATATGGTGAAAATTCCAGCAAGGCCGCCCTGAACGATGCGCGACGGTTGCTGATTTCCGCCGTCAGCTTCGCCTACTATTCGGCTCAGTTGGCCTCGGAGAACATTGCCATTGCCAAGGCCGACGAAGATTTTAACCAGAAACAGCTTGTCGATGCAAAAGCACGAAACCGTGTGGGGACGGGCGCTCTTTCCAGTGTGCTCAATTTTCAGGTAAGAATGAACCAGGCCAAGACCAATCGCATCAACCAGGAGTACGAGTATCAGACCGCTCTTTATGGACTGGCCGCATTGTTGGGACGATCCGATTCCAGACTACCCGCTCATGTGGGATTGGCGCGGCTTTCCCGCGAGACCGAAAGGGAGCTCACGACCCCGCCCGTGGATGAATTGCTTGTCAGCGCGATGGAAGCACGGCCGGATATCCAGCAGCTTCGTTGGACGATCAAGCAGAGTGAAGCCCAGGAAGAAATTGCCCGCTCCGACTATTACCCTTCGATTGTTCTGGCCGGAAGCATCGACGGTGAACGGGCGGAAGATCTGGGATTCGAGGGGGATGACTTCGGCAACACCATTTCGCTGGGGCTTTCATACAACATCTTTTCCGGTGGATTGACCAAGGCCAGGGTGACCGAAGCCCGGCATCGTCAGATGGAACTGGAGAAACGGCTGGAAGAACTCAGCGTCTCTGCTGCATCTGAAATCCGTAAGGCCGCAGAGTTGGTCTCCACGGCGCAGTCCCAGGTGGCCCTTCAACGGGAAAACTCGGAACTCGTGGCCCGAACGCGGGACCTCGTGGAAAAGGAGTACAATGCCGGCCAGGTTTCGTTGGTTCGTCTGAACGAGGCCCAACGGGATTTGATTACCGCCCAGAGCAATCTGGCCTTGTCACTGGTGGCATTGCGCCAGGCATGGGTGGAACTGGAAACCCGAACCGGAAGGATTTTATCCGCCTATTCCCTGCCCGGTTGGCAGGAGCCGGAAAAATAAGGGTTCTTTCGTTCACATAGCGCTTCTTCCATGCCACTGAAAGGAGGTCGTCGTGGATTTTGACTTGACCAGGGAGCAGGAGATGATCCGCAAGGAAGTCCGCAAGTTCGCCAAGAGCGAAATTGCACCGGTGGCCTTGGATCTCGACGAACGGGAGGCGTTTTCGTCCGAACTCACACGAAAGATGGGTGAGATCGGCCTCTTTGGCATGTTTGTTTCGGAGGCCTACGACGGCCAGGCAATGGACTACCTCTCCTATATTATCGCCGTGGAGGAAATCGCACGGGTGGACGGATCCCAGGCGGCCACCATTGCCGCTGGCAACTCTCTGGGCATCGGCCCCCTCTACTATTTCGGTAACGAAGCACAAAAACAGAAGTACCTGCCCCCGCTTTGCAATGGAGAGGCATTGTGGGGTTTCGGGCTCACCGAACCCACAGCCGGTTCCGATGCCGGCGGCTCGAAAACAACGGCGGTCAAAGATGGCAGCCAATGGGTGATCAACGGTTCCAAGATATTCATTACCAATGCGGCCTGCGACATGACCCTTGGGGTGACGGTCCAGGCCGTGACCGGGACCCGTCCAAACGGCAAACCCGAATACACCTGTTTCATTGTGGAGCGCGGCACGCCTGGATTCACGGCCGTCCCCATGAAAAAGAAGATGATGTGGCGCGGCTCCAACACGGCGGAACTCTACTTCGACGACGTACGCGTGCCTGCAGAAAATATATTGGGAGAACAAGGAGACGGATTTCACCAGATGCTCAAAACGTTGGATGGTGGAAGACTTTCCATTGCCGCAATGGGCCTCGGCGGTGCCCAGGGGGCCTACGATACGGCCTTGAAATACGCCCAGCATCGAGAACAATTCGGCCAGCCCATTTCCAAATTCCAGGCCGTCGCATTCAAACTGGCGGACAGTGCCGTGGAGATCGAATGCGGGCGCAATCTTCTCTACAAGGCGTGCTGGCTCCGCGACCAAAAGCGCCCGTTTGAGAAGGAAGCCGCCATGGCCAAACTCTACTGCTCGGAACTCATGGGAAGGGTTGCCAATCATGCCGTTCAGATCCATGGGGGCTACGGCCTGATGAAGGAGTATGATGTGGAACGCTTCTACCGGGACCAGAAGCTGCTGGACATCGGAGAGGGAACCTCGGAGGTGCAGCGCATCGTCATTTCCCGTTACATCGGATGCTGACCGTCATGAAGCAATTGCCAAACAGGCCCATTTCAAATGGATGAACGAGGAGTAATGTCATGGAAACAGGCCCCAAAAAACCCCACATCAACGTGGATTATTTCGAAGACCTGACCGGTCGCATCGGCACGGATGCCTGTGGCGCAACAAAAGACGGACAAGAGGACATCGGGCAGCGGATCAAGGCGATCCGCCAGGCCAAGGGGATTTCGCTGGAAGAATTGTCCCACATGACCGGTTTCGATGTGGAGCTTCTCGACAGCATCGAGCGATGCGAAGTCCAGCCCCAATTGGGAACGGCCATCAAACTTTCCAAGGCACTGGACAGCGCCTTGGGCAGACTGGTTTCCGGCGTGGGTGAGAAGCTGTATGCCATTACCCGCAAAAAAGAACAAAAGACCGTCTCCCGCTCCACATCCCAAAAGGGGAAGAGACAGGCCTACACATACAAGAGCCTGGCGTCCGAAGTCAAAGGCAGGCACATGGAGTCGCTCATCGTCCAGTTGGAAGAGACGAAAGAGGCGGAAAGATCCGTCCACGAAGGGGAGGAGTTCATCTACGTCCTGGAAGGAACGGTGTCTTTGGACATCGGCGACGACCACTTCGACCTGTCACCCGGAGACAGCGCCTACTACCTGTCCACCACACCCCACCTGATCGCCGCGGCAAAGGGCACGGCAACGATACTGGCAGTGATTTACGAGGGGTAATCCATAACAATAAAAAAGCGTTGCCGAACGATGATCGGCAACGCCTTGATAAGATTTGAATGCTTTGCATCTCAGGCCCTCGCATGGAGGACCGAATCAATGGGATTTACGGTGTCGGTGGAACAAATCCGGTAGGGGGCAAGAAGGGCGACCACCCCAGGGACCCTTCCTGCACATCGTCTTGGGACGGTATCAACAGTTGAAGGATGGAAGATGTCGTTTCGCTGCCCAGAACGAATGTGCTCGCACTGATCTCAGCCCGGACATACCAGGCATAGCTCTTCAGATAGATCCAATCGAAGGTTCCCACACCGTTTTCATCCACCGTGACCACACCGGGCATGCTTCCGGCTGTCGAGATTCCCGGTGTCAGCTGTCCATCATCGTTGAGATCCTCGCCGGGATCCAAATTTAGATTCCTGTCAGGATCGTCTTCATTTGCGAAAGGCCCCCACCAATCATATTCGGGAGTAGACGTGTAGGCATTTCCTGCATAGTAGTAATAAGGCCACAGGTTCATTGTCACCTCAGCGCCGGGAACCGGATTACCATTGGAATCGGACACGAGAATGGAAACTGCGAGGCGATAGGCGGTTCCTTCGTTTACCGATTCGATATCTGTGCTGACGCCGATGGATACGGACCCTGCGGTGCCACCGATAATAATTTCCACGGGCTCTAAGGTTTCGATGGTCGGACTACTGCCCAAGACATAGGCGGAGACGCGGACCCCGTCTCCGGCGGAACTCAGAGAACCGGATGTGAAAGTGGTTTTCGCGACCCCGGTTACATCGGTATAGACAATACTTGGAGAGATATATTCACCTCCACCGGTGGTGTTGGTCATGGTGAAGACCACCGGCGCCTGTCCCACCGGCACATCATTATCGTCGAGCACCCTTGCGGTGATTTGTACCGAATTCTTCGATTGGGCGGTGCTGACTGCCACCACGGTATTGCTGGCCTGGATGGAGATGCTATTGGCGTCGCTGGCCGGCGCATACATGGCTACCGTGATGCTATCCGTGACGCCGGGGGAATCTTTGTCATAGGCCTGTATAGTGGCAATACCAGCGGTGCTGGAGGTCAACACGGCAGTTACCTGGCCGCCCGACACGGGAAGGATTACCGCAGACCCCGAACTGCCCCCATTGGTGAGTGTGCCCAGTGTGGTGGAAAGCACCACCTGATTACTCGGCCCGGGATTTGGATCGGCTACCACGATCGTGAGGGATTGGTCGGTGGCCATGCTTGCCGGATCTGTCGGACTGGTGATCTGCAAGACATTACCAGCTGATTCGACCATGTATTGGCAAGATGCCGTGGCGCCGGCAGCAGTGATCATCAGTGTGACCGTCCCGGCGTTGGCTCCGGAAACCGAAACGTCGAGGGTGCCTTCCACGCCCGTGTTGCCCGAAGTTGGGGTCATCGTTACATTTCCCGTAGAAGAGGCGGCGACGGCAATGGTTACCGGCGTGTTGTTGATTGCCGTGCCGACCGAGTTGGTCACGTAGATTTCCAGACTATCCGGCGCCTCACCGATGATGAGGGTGGATTTGTTTTGATTCACCGTAACTGCTGAACCGGTGATCTGGACCGGGACCTGGGCCGTCAGCGCTCCGGCCGTCGCCGTGATGGTGGCGGTACGGTTGCTCTGATCGTTATAGCCGGAACTGAAGTCGACCTGTGCGAGGCCGCTGCTATCCGTCTCTAGTGAGGCCATGCTCAACTTCCCGGTGCTTGCGGAAAAGGACACCGGCACGCCCTCCACGGCGGCGTTGTTCTGGTCCAGAAGTGAGGCCGTAACCTGAATTGAAGATTCACCACCCGAAGATACCGAGGAGGCCGATACGCCGATCGCGATGGAACTCGCGATCTGTGCCGGAGTTGTTCCACCACCTTCATCTACACCCTCTGAACAGGCAATAAACGAAAACGCCGCGAATAGTACGAGTAAACCTGATATCAATTTGAAAAAAGGATTTTTCATGTATCGACCTCCAAAAATGGATCCTTTATCGGTTATCTTCAATGACCGTGGTACGCCGGCATGCGTCCATACCGGGTGTTGTTAACGGATGGGGATTCCCCCGTGTTTGTGTTATTGGTCCATATAGGACGCATGACGCTGTTCCAGCTGAACGATCTTGGGATTCATGAAAATCAGCAATTCGAGGCTTTCGTACTGATCCAGATTGCTCTGGAACATCCATCCCAAGACGGGTATTTTATGCAGCCCGGGAAAGGCGCTTTTCTCACTGCCTTGTGAGGATTTGATGATACCACCGATGACCACGGTGTCTCCGTCGTTTACCAAAAGCTCCGTGTTGGCTTCGTTTGTGGAGATGACCGGCACCCCTTCGACGTAGTTGGTGACATCGTTCTTGGTGATGTTGATGCTCAGGGAAATACGATTGTCCGGCGTCACATGGGGTGTGACTTCGAGCAATAGATCGACGTCCTTGAAACTGACCGATGAACCGCCGGCAGAATCCCGTTCCAGGTATCCGACTTCGGATCCCTGTTTGATTTTGGCTTTCTTGTTGTTCAGGGTCACGATTTTCGGTGCGGAAAGGACCCGGGCTTTCCCGTTGGTCTCAAGCGCGGTGAGTCTCGCGTCCAATGTTAACGGCGTTCCGGCGATTTTGGTATAGCTCAAGCCGAATCCATTGTCCGAGGATGCCGCATAGTTCATGGCGACATTGCCCTCATACTCGGAACCGTGGTTGAACATGGTGATGGGTCCGACACCCAGTTCCCAGTTGAATCCCAGCTCTTTGGTATAACTCTCCTCGACTTCCACAACCCGGGCTTCGATAATCACCTGCGCTGTCACCTTGTCGATCTGGGCGGTGATCTCCTGAGCCTGGCGGATCTTGTCTATTGTATCTGTAATAATGATCTGGTTGTTTTTCTCGTCGACGGTTGCACTCCCCCTTCCCGGGGTAACGATCTTCTGAATGTGAGGCAATATTTCGGAGGTTGCATTGGAATAACTGATGGGAATATACCGGGTCTCCAGCGGCTCGAGGGCCTTTAACTGCTCTTTTTCCTTTTGAAGGGCGGCAATCTGGGCTTTTCTCAGTTCGTTTTCCTGTTTGAGCGTTGTCAGTGTTGCGATCCGATAGATATCCCCTTCGGCGACCATTCCAAGCTGGTTCATCCGTAAAACCAGGTCCATAACCTGATCCCAGGGAACCGGTTTCTCCAGCGTCAGTGTCACTTTTCCGCTCACGTCCTTGTCGATGGCAAAATTCTTACCACTCACCTCTCGAAGGATCCGAAATACGTTCTTAACGTCGGTCTGGAAAAAATCTAATGCGATCTTCTCTCCGGTAAACTTTTTGGTCTTCTTCTTGATGACCATGGCTTGGTCCGCATCCATGATCGATTCGGCTGCGTTCACATCCAAGGGCAAATCCATCTCTTTTTCCATGGAACTTCCTGTTTGTCCCACGGTCGCAGCCTGCCCTTTTGGGGATTCGGCCATGAAAACGTCGGCGGGACCCAATGTCTCTTGGAGGGCTTTCTTCCATTCCGGAAGGTTTGTCTCGTCAGCGGGTGCGGGGGGAACCGAGGAAGCGCCGAAGTGAACAAGTAACAATTCTTCCACCTGCTCCACGTAATAGCTGACCGGTTCGCGAAGTTCGATGGAGAACATCGAATAATTCTTCATTGATGGCAATTGAACGGGCATAATGCGATTGACCGCGCTTTCGAACCGGGTGGTGATCAAAGGCCGTTGCCTGAATTCAGCGATGTTTGTGTTCATCAGGCGAAGTTCCAAAAGGGTATCGGTAACCTTTTGTATTTTGTAGTCCACTTTTTTTGTCGTTTCGATGGAAAGGGTCGACTTCCCATCTTGCTCCCCCAGAAAGTCGATGCGATTCACCCAGATTTGGTCTTCTTTGTTGACCTCAACACCGGTGCCCTGATAGGTACCGGACGGCGTTATCTGGCTGGTGAAAGGCGCGGCCGGTGCCGACGACTGCACAGGCGTCGCCAGGATCGCTGCTTCAGGCGCGGAGGCGGATGCCGTTGCCGGACCGCTACCCTCGGCTTCCTTGACGGGAATAGACTTGGCGAACTGGATCTTGAGGGCATCGGCATCTTGAACGACATTGTATGGTGCATCCTCTGCCAAAAGAATCTCAATGCGCGCTGTGTCGTTCGCTGAAGCGACCGAACCGGCGTGTATCGCCGTCACGGGATCTCCGGCAGCCTGCACACTGTCGTTGGAAACATCGATACGAGTATTGGGGAAATAGAGAACAACGCCCAATGGAAGCGGCTGTTTGACGGAAGTATAGGTCAACGGCGCGGTACTGGTAATAACAACACTTGCCGTGTCAGCCGCCTCGGACAACCCAATGGATGTAATCGTCACGGATGAGGAAGGATCAACATCGGCAGCACCTGTTTTACCATTTTTTCCTTGGGTCGCACATCCTGTAAGGAGAAAAGCGACGATCAAACCAAGGCAAAAAACGAGTGTTATTCTCTCATTACATTTGATCCTGAAGTTGCACATATTACTCTCCAGCCGGTTTCTGAAGTTTTATTTCGGTATTTTGGAGAATCTGCTCTCCCAAAAAGTTCTCAATTTCTTCCTCGACGATCACACTCGCCGCGTTGATCTGGGTCACAATTCCGGAGTTCAATCCGATATAGGTTCCGTTCTTTATGATGTACCCTTTACCACTGCTATCTTCCACGAGAGCTCTGTTTCCAGAGGGGGCTCGAATGGTTGCAACAAGCTTAAGCTGATCGAGACCGATTCTCTCCAATGGTGTTTGGGGCAATCGCTTTTTCTTCTTGCCTTTTGTCGAAGGTGCGATACTGGTATCTTTTTTTTCTGCACGAAACAAAGGCGTGAAGGGATTGGTCCTCTCTTTCGGGTGGTAAATCCGCGTTGCAGCATTTGTGGGCGCAGCCGTTACCTCGGTTTCGGCATTTTCCGACCGATCCTTTACAGCCGGCGTATCTTGTTTTTTTTCCGGCTGGGGTTGATCTTTTACTGTAATCTTCTTGCTGACAACCTGGGATTGTTGGGGCGGCTCTTTATCTTCGCCACAACTCCAAATAAAACCAGGAATCAGCAAAAACAGGAGCAAAATCAAATAATTTTTGTTACGTTGCATTCGCATGGTATTATCGCTTCTTTTTCCTGTTCTTTCTCTTATTCGTTGGTTGTTCGCTCGGCTCAAGGAATTTATAGGTAACGGCCGTGCAGTTCGTAACCATTTTATCATCACTGCTGCCAGGTGAAATGGTGATATCTTTGATATTCACGATCCGGTTCAATTCTGCAACGCCCTCGAAGAAGGTCGCGACGCCATGATAATTGCCAACGACCTGAATTGCCACGGGGATTTCGGCATAGAAGTCCTTTTTTACCTCGGGTTTTGGTTGAAAAAGAAGAAAGTCCAGACCGGAATTTTTTCCGGCTTTCGAAATACCCGTCAGAAGGGGTGGAATTTCTTCCTTTTCAGGCAGAGCACGCATAACGACCTTAAACTCCTTTTCTGCCGCTTGCATTTTTTTTCTATAGGAATTCAGCTCCTGCGCGTTTTTTTTGGCAGTTTTCAATTCCTTTTCGACTTTTGCAAGATTGGTCTGAAGCCTGTCTATTTTTTCAAATTTTTTCATGTATGAAAAATAAACGAATCCGCCGATTACCAATATCAGAATCCCTGCCCATATGGCGATCCGCTGGACCTTGGTAAGCTGTTCCAGCTTTTCAAAAATCTGATTTTCCTTTTCAATGGAAACCGCGTTACCCTTTTTCATATCCACATCACCTATTCAGGTTTTTTTTTCGGTGTGACTTTTTGAAAATTGATACTGAACCGTTTTAGCGCCAATCCCCTGACACTAGTATCCTGGTTAATTGACACGAGTCTGACGCCGGTATATTTTTTTGATGACTCAAGTCGGGTCATGTACTCGGCAACAGTCGGATTGTCCAGGGCGATGCCAACGACTTTAATGTTTCCCGATCTGTCTTCCAGCGACGTTAGCCACATCTGGTTTTCTACTACCAGTTGTGACATGTCATTGAGCAGGTCGACAGGGGCTTTTCGCGTCAGATCCAAAGATTCAATAACGTCAATCTTTTTCTGTAAAGTTTCCAGGTTCTTTTTAATCTCAGCAATTTCCCTGTTGATTTTATTATACTTTTCAACCTGGGCTTTGGTTGCAACGATTTTCTTGTCCAAGGATTTTATTTTTCCGGACAAGACGAAATTGAACCAAGACGCGACGATGATTACTAGGAAGAGAGAGAGAAAAAATATGGAAACTTGTCTCCGAATATTCTCTTTTTTTCGTGCGGCTCGAAATGGGAGTAAATTAATGCGTATCATTTATCATCAACTTTTCTCGTTGCCAGTCCCATGCTAATGGAAGCCTGGGGGGCGATTTTTTTTAAAAATTCCACGTCAAACCGATTCGTGTCTACCTGAAACCCCTCGAAAGGATTGATCGTCGCGACTTCGGCGGAAGTCTCAACAGAAAGCAACTGCCTGAACTCCTTAATATTGCCTCCGCCACCACTCAGGACGATCTTTTTGATCTGATCATCTGGATAGGTTGAGTAAAAGAAATCCAATGCCCGTCTGATTTCCGTACACCAATCCGACACCACGGACGAAACGATATCGGTAAGGTCGCCAGAAGCGATCTTTTCCGACTGGGTGCCGAATTTAATCTCCTCGGCATCATCCAAAGAGCAATCAATTAATGAGACGATTTTTTGATTGATTTGTCCACACCCCAGGGAGACATCTCTCATGAAAACAGAGGTCGCACCCTTTAGTATGTTCAAAGACGTCTTGCTTGCACCGATATCGATGAGCGCGACATTTTCGTCTTCAGATGGTGAATAATTGAGTTCGTAAATATTTTGAAGGGCAAATGCGTCCACATCGATAACGCATGGATTCAGTCCTGCCATCTGTGCAAGATTCACATAATCGTTTACCATCTCTTTTTTGGCGGCAACCAGCAGGACATTCATCTGGTTTGGATTATTTGGATTTTCGCCCAGAATTTGAAAATCCAGATTCACATCGGCGATGTCAAAGGGGATGTACTGCTCCGCTTCGAAACTGATGGTGTCTTGCAGTTGTTCCTCCGGCATTGTTTGTACATTGATTTTTTTGACGATAACCGAATAACCACCGATGGAAAGAGCGACATTGTTACCCTTGATACTATAATTTTTGAATAGTTGTTGTATGGTGTCCGAAACCCTTTCGGCATCTTTAATCGCGCCATCCTCGATGAGTCCGGGTGCTATCTCGGTAATCGCGAATCGTTCGAGTGAGCTACCCTTTTTCGTTTCTGAGATTTGCGCTGCCTTTATGGATCTCGATCCGATGTCGAGGCCGATGAGTTGATCTTTTTTTCCAAGAAACATGGTTTACTCTTCTATTCGCCAAAAATTTTTTTGCTGTCCGAAAGACTGTATCCCAAAGCAAGCAGGATCTTTCTCTTGGTCTCCAGTCGGCATGGCTTCCCCTGTTCAATCCTCGTAATCGTAATTGGAGAGACATTCGCTTCTCTGGCCAGTTCTGATTTGCTCATTAAAAGGGACTCTCTAATCTTTTTTAGTGAATTTTTAATCATTTTACACTACCGCCCTGTGGCCTCACAAAAGTCATGTTGTTTCACTGGCAAAAAGGTTTCGTTCGTTACTCCCCATCATTCAAAATGTTATCGTGCTCGTTGTCAAGCTAAATTATATGACTTTTATATATAATTTAACTATTTTTATACATACTGTATTATATATTGCCATCTTTTCATTTTTTAGATGGCCACAGGCACATTGGACATGATACTCAGTTTTTAATATAGCTTTGATACAGTTGCCGGTGGTTAGCACTGAGTTCGGCACCGGCGTGAAAAAACTTTAGCTCATTTTTTTCATTATTAATTGCCATGCGCGAAAAAAAATTCACAGAACGTGCCAAACCGTTTCGTCTCGTAAAATATTTTACATTTACCAGTCTTATCGTCATTTTCATCAGTACGATTATCCTCTCTTCATTAAACACCCATTGGGTTCGCCAAATGCAGTATCAAAAAAGCGAGGATTATGCGCTGCTGCTCATCGAAAATCTGAATCATCAGGTGTTTTTGCAATTCATTCTTCCCGTCGGATTAAAGTACGGAAAGATAGAGTTGAGACACCAGGAGCAATTTGAAAGAATGGACAGCGTCGTTCGAAGCACCCTGCACAGCTTCAAAGTCGAAATGGTCAATATATACGGCAAAAACGACATCATCGCCTATAGCTTTTCACAGGAGCTGCTGGGCAAGGAGAACCTCGGGGGAACCTTTTATAAAAATGCGCTGGCGGGAGAATCGACTTCCAAGCTGGTACAAAACGGCTCTTTATGGGAAATATTCTTGGGTATTCCCAAGGAAATTAAAATTATTACCTTTGCCCCTCTGCGGGCGGAAAAGCCGTTGTCCCCCATATCCGGACCGGTATTGGGAGTTGTGGAAATCCGGCAGGATCTGTCCAGCGACTACAGCCGAATATTCCGGTTCCAGGTTCTGGTTATCTGTACGATCAGTTTCGTCATGGGAATTTTGCTGCTGACGTTGATTTTTGTTGTAAAACGGGGCGAGGGCATAATGGAAAAGCGCGCCATAGAGCGGTTGCGTCTTAAAGAACAATTGGCAAACGCCAAACATCTCTCTTCAATTGGGGAGATGGTCGCGGCCGTCTCCCATGAAATCCGAAATCCATTAGGAATCATCAGCAGCAGCGCAGAATTATTGAAAAAAAAGATGGACCCCCAAAATGCCTTGAACGCCATTGCCGATATCATCGTGGCAGAAGCCCGCCGGTTGAACAACATTATCACAGACTTTTTAAACTACGCCCGTCCCAAAACACCCAATCGCAGCCCTTGTCGTATCGAGGAGGTGATCGCCAAAAACATCCATTTCCTCGAAGCGCATCTAAAGGAAAATGGCTATGAAATCAGAACTTTTTCGGGAGCCGACATTCCGGTTCTGCTGGCGGACAAGGATATGCTCTACCAAGCGTTTTTAAACCTGTTGATCAACGGCATGCAGGCCATGCCCCAGGGCGGTACAATCGATGTGACCATCGAATCCGAAGACGGTACATTGTGGGTCATTGTGGAAGATTATGGACAGGGTGTATCCAAATCTATCATCGAAAAGATATGGGATCCTTTTGTTACGACAAAACAGAAGGGAACGGGTTTGGGGTTGGGCATCGTTAAAAATATCATCGAAGCCCATGATGGAACGGTTCGAATTGAAAATAGACGCCCGAAAGGGGCAAGAGTTACGATTACGCTTCCGCTTTCGCCAGGAGGAAAAGCTAATGGAAACCATTCTCATTGTTGATGATGAGAAAAATTATACATTGATTCTCTCGGCGGTATTGGAGGACGAGGGATATGAGACGATCACTGCAAACAGCGGTCCAGAGGCAATGGAAATTCTGTCCGAATCCGATGTGGATCTGGTACTGACAGACATGAAGATGCCGGTCATGGACGGCATCGAGCTTCTCGAACAGGTGAAAAAGGAAGACGCCGACCTTCCGGTGATCATGATGACCGCCTATGGCACGGTGGAAAAGGCCGTGGAAGCGATGCAAAAAGGCGCTTATAGCTATATATTAAAACCTTTCGATAACGAAAGGCTCGTTCTCTATGTGAACAAAGCAATCTCCATGTATCGCGTGGTAAAGGAAAACAGACAACTGCGCAGCGCCGTACAAGATCGCTATCGCTTCCACAATATCATCGGAAAAAGCAAAGCCATGCAAGATGTCTTTGACATCATTCGGAAAGTCGCACCGGCAACAGCGACAGTCCTTATTGAAGGTGCCAGTGGAACGGGAAAGGAATTGGTGGCCAATGCCCTTCATTTCAATAGTTTTCGAAAGGATAAACCTTTCGTGGCGGTCAATTGTTCGGCCTTGGCCGAATCACTCTTGGAAAGCGAACTATTCGGTCATGAAAAAGGAGCCTTTACCGGTGCAGTTTCAAGAAAGAAAGGACGATTTGAAATTGCCGATGGTGGAACCCTTTTTCTGGATGAAATCGGTGAACTCTCCCCGGGCCTTCAGGTCAAGCTGCTTCGTGTCCTTCAGGAAAGGGTAATCGAGCGGGTTGGCGGCGTTCGCCCCATTGCCGTGAATATACGCCTGATTGCCGCGACAAATAAATCGTTAAAGAAAGAGGTTGCCAGGGGGAACTTTCGGGAAGATTTATACTATCGACTCAATGTGGTCCCCATCACCCTTCCACCACTTCATAGACGGTTGGAAGATATCCGGCCGCTTGCCGAACATTTTATCGCCAAATACAACAAAGAGCGCCACACAGGAGCGCCGGTGACGGGTATCGATCGGGAAGTGGAGCGGCTCTTTTTCGAATATGATTGGCCCGGCAACGTTCGGGAACTGGAGAATGTGATCGAACGGGCAGTGGTGATGACACCGGAGGAGATTATTCAGGTCTCCGATCTGCCAAAGGATTTTGTCGGCAGCGCCCACGGCACACGTTATATGGAGGGCATACCGGCGGATGCCAATTTGTACGATACATTGGCCCTGGTGGAAAAAAACATGATCCAGCGGGCGTTAAAGAAAACGAACTACGTGCAAGCCCATGCCGCAAATCTGCTGGGTATCGGTAAAAGCGGTCTGAATCAAAAAATAAAAAAGTACAGTCTATTCAACAAGGAAGAATCATCATCCTAAAAAGCTTTTCCAGGCCGAGTATGGCCAAACGACCGTATCGTAATGAGCGCATTTTCCCATTTTTCCGATTATCTGAAAGGGGAAAAGCTTTTTAAAGAAAAGTCTTTTATTGAATCGTTCCTCAGACGCCTAGTGCTCCGTGTGAACGTTATCGGTTCAGTTTTTTCTTCACCAGTTCGCCGTAGGTGGTATCGGGAAATTCCGCCAGCAATTTTTCGTAGGTAGCATGGCTTTTCTCTTTGTCACCGGCGGCTTCGTAAAGCCAGGCCAAGTTGAAAAGGGCCCCGCTTTTCATGGACCCGTCATTTCCATTTGCGACGGATTCGAAATATTCCATGGCCTGCGGATACTCCTTTTTCTGCAAATGGGCGTACCCCAATCCGCTTAAAACGATATTTTTGATTGAAGGCGTTTGGTCAAAGTCTTTCAGCGCTTGGGCATACATGGATATGGCGGTATCGACATCCCCGGCATCAAGGCTCATGTCACCGTATACGATTCGGGCAAGACGCACCGCTTTTTTTGACGGATACTGATCGAAAACGCTCACAAAATCGCCCTTTGTCCGATCATAGGCGCCTTTGGCGTCCGTCTCATGCAACGCATCATCGTACTTGGCCATCACTTTTTCGATCTGTTCGGAGGCACGGTTTTCGTTTCGGATTGACACCTGACGCACCGTAATCAGGATCAACAAAACGGCCGCCACGATACCCGTGGCAATGAGGATCGATTTCAAATGCGACCGACCGAAGTCGATGAGTCTTGCCGAAAAGGTGATGAACTGATCCGGTTCCTTAAGGAGCTGTTTTCGGGTCTTTGCTGCCTTGGCCATCATTCCTCCATTGCTTTGTGAATCCGCTGCCACCCATCTTCGGGGATGTGTGCGCCAATCACCTGACATACTTCATAACCGCATGCAGAGGCAAGCCTTCCACTTGCTTCAAGATCATACCCGTTAACCAGCCCATAGAGCAAGCCCGATGCCCACAGATCTCCGGCACCGGTCGTGTCAACAGCAGTTCCACCACCCTGGGCGGGAATCCGGTAAATCCGGTCTTGGTGCCGAATGTAACTCCCCCTGCCACCGACTTTGAGAGCGGCAATGTCCACATCCCGCGCCAATCTGGCGAGGGACCGTTCTTCGTCAGAGTGGCCGGTATATGCCAATGCTTCGTCCTCATTGGCGATCAGGATATCCACGTATTGTTCGATGATCTCATCGAGGATGGCTTTGGACTGTTCGACCACGGTAAAGCTCGCCAAATCCAAAGAAATCATGCACCCCGCTTCCTTTGCGGCTTTCAACGCCGCCATCATCACATCGGAATTGAACAACAGATAGCCCTCGATGTGAACAACGGCGCTGTCGGAAAAGCATTTTACGGTAATTTCATCCGGACCGATATCTGCCGAGGCACCCAAATAGGTGAGCATGGTTCGCTGCGCATCGGGGGTGATGATGGAAAGCACACGGCCGGTGGCCAAAGACGACGTCGTCAAGATGGGTTCCACTTGCCGCTGGGACAGGGAGTTTTCAAAAAACAGCCCAACCTCGTCTTCTCCGCGTTTTCCGACGAATCGCGCCTGCCCGCCCAACATGCCGACACCCACGGCTGTATTACAGGCGGATCCTCCAGGAACCTCGACCGGCCGTCGGGATACCTGGCCCATGATTTTCTCCAGTTCAGACATCTCCACGAGGACCATGCCCCCTTTTTCGACGCCAATTCTTTCGATGAACCCATCGTTTTCGTGAACCAGAATATCCACGAGCGCAGAGCCGAGTCCGACGATCCGTTTGTGTGCATTTTTCACGATCAACTTGTCTTTCTCCCCTTTCTTACGCCTTCCGAAACATTACCAATCAAAGCTTAAAAACCGTAACTCATCACCAGACCAGGGATTGATGAATCCACCCTTGATCCCCATCGGCATGAATCACATGCAGCCATTTGCCTTTTTCTTCCATCACACGAAAAGGAACACCCCGATCCACGGTAAACCGGATCTCGTGATCGGTTCCCGGACCGGAACGGACATTGCAGTTGTCCTTATCTACGATTACGGTCCGGATATCGGCCAGAAGTGAACCGTATATCCAACCGCGATCCTTTTCAAAATCCTCAAACAGATACCATTGCCCCTGTTTCTCGATGATCTGCAGTGGATGGAATTTTTCGATCTGCCACATGACCTTCCCATCTCTGCTCGGAGTGGCACGAACATTGGCAATATTGGCGGTGACGCTCAAACGCTCCGCCAATACCTGATTTGCACCAACCAAGATAGACACGATGGCCAAAACCAAGAGGTGGACTCTCTTCATCTCTATGCCTCCGGCATGATATCTGTCATGAATCCAATGAATTTGACATAAATATCATAACAATGGGCTCACGCTGTGTTGGTACTGGACCGAACCATCAATTTTTGGGCCATGCCACGACCAAGTACCAACCGTTTGTAATCGACACCAATGACAAGCTGCCCTTTCCCGGAATTGGTGATCACCTCCACCGTATCGCCGATTCGAAGTCCCATGGCCATCAACCTACCGATCATCCGGGGGCCGCCATCGATGCGCGAAATGACCAGGCGGTCCCCTTTCGGTGCGTCGGCCAGCGGTATCAATTCCTGGCGTTGGGCCATACATTGGGAACAAATGCCGTACATTTCCATCTTGTGCTGCAAAAGGTGGAATCCGTGCCGTTCGGCGGCTTGGATCTGGAGTCGCTCCAACTCCTGGTCCCGAAATTCCATGATCCGTTTGCATTTGGTGCAGATCATGTGATCATGATGCTGGCCAAGATGCCGATGTTCATATAAAATTTCACCATTTTCGAATCGCCGTTTTTCGGCGAAACCATATTGACACATCAACTGTAGCGTGTCACGGACAAATTCAGGAGGAAGTGAAAGCCCCGCGTTCTCGAGTCTTTCGATCATTTGTGCCGGAGAGATGTGACCTTCTGTTTGCATGAAGGCCTCCATGACGGCAAATCGATTCTCGAAATCAGAAATCCGGTCCTGTTGGAATAGCTTGCAGAATTGTTCCTTTTCCCGCTTGTGAAGGGTATGTTGCATGAAATCGACCTTGATCAAAGAGTGCGTACAGAATCGAGACAACGGGGTGAAAGAGATGCCTATGCGGGCCCAGGAATGGTGTATGTGGTGCAAGATCCCGAACTGCAGGTTCGCGTCTGGGAACGAGTGCCGGAAGCGGCTCCCTTTGCTGCTCCGGTTCCGGTGACCGTATGGTTTGCAGTGGAAAGGATACGCTCCAGTCGACCGGAACCGCATTTGGAACAAACCATTTCCACTTCGTCCTGTTTGTTCATCACCAATATTTCCATGTATTCATCACATTCCATGCATTTGAATTCGTAAATCGGCATCTTGTTCTCCTTATCGTTGTTTTTAAAAACGTGACCATCAACTACCGTTTGTCAAGAAGGGGTGGCCGTGTCATGGCGCAACCAATGAGCGAGCATGCTCCATCGCCGTTTGTGTTATCTCTTCCCCTCCAAGCATACGGGCGATCTCTTCGATGCGCTCTTCTTGATCCATCGGCCGTATTGTGGTGGTGGTCCTGCCGCCCACGACCTTTTTTTCGATTTGGTAGTGATGGTCACCAAAACGGGCGATTTGTGGAAGATGGGTAATGCAAATCAACTGGTGCTTTCTGGAAAGTGTGTCCAGCTTTTTTCCAACCAAATCGGCAACGGCACCACCGATTCCCGCGTCCACTTCGTCAAATACAATCGTTCCCACGGCATCCGTTTCCGCCAGGATCGCCTTTAAGGCCAGAACCACCCGGGAGAGTTCCCCACCGGAGGCGATACTGGAGAGCGCCTTCATCGATTCCCCCACGTTGGGCGCGATCATGAACACCGCATGGTCGATGCCCGTGCCGGTAAGCACCTGGCCGTCCACGCGCAACCATGGGCTCGTCCGAGAAGAAGCCGAAGATTGCGAAAAATCAACGCAAAAACGGGTGCCTGCCATTTTCAATCCGGCCAGTTCCTTTTCTACGGCCTCTGCAAAATCCGCAGCAACTTCTTTTCGCCGATGTGACAGGCTTCGGACCCGGCCCGCCAAATCATCGTACACTTCACGAACATGGGATTCAAGCAGGGCAATATCGTCATCCAGGTTATCGATGTCGCTGATTCGTAATTGTATCTCATCACGCCTTTCCCGAATCGCTTCCAGTGTTCCGCCATATTTTCGTTTCAGCCGATTGATCGAATCCAGTCGTGCCTCCACCGAAACCAACCGGTCCGATTCGGTTTCCAGTGTTCCGAGATAAGCACGCAAAGAGTGGACGATATCCTCCAGACCAAACAGATGATCGGAGAGCTCCTGCACCTGGGGAGACAGTGCGTTATCCATGGTTGCGGCCTTTTCCATGTCCTTTCGCACCTGACCCAAACGCTCGATGACGGCACCGTCGGCGCCATGGAGCGATTCGACGGCAGAATAGACAGAATGTTTCAACGTTTCCGCATTTTTCAGCCGCATGCGCTCTTGTTCTAGCGCTTCATCTTCGTTCGGTCCGGCATCCACCTCATCGATTTCCCGGGCCTGATACAAAAGCAGATCCATCTCCTTTTCCAGGCTCTCTTTTTTTGCCTTCTTTTCATCGAGGGTCTTGATCAGTGGCAACAGCTTTCCATGGGATTCGGTTACCTTTTGTACAATGGAAAGTAGGTTGCCGTAACGGTCCAAAATGGGCAGGTGGGTCTCCTCCTTGAGCAATCCCTGATGGGCATGTTGTCCGGAAATACTGGCAAGATCGGCGGTAATGTTGGCCAATGTCTGCATTGTGGCCATTCGGTCATTGATGTAGATACGATGGCGATCATTTTCGGCGATGATGCGACGCACCAGAAAGCCCTGTGATGGGTCATGTCCGCTTTCCGCCATGATCTGTGCCGCCTTGGAGGTTTCTGGAACATCGAAGCAGGCGAATAGTTCGGCCGCGTCGCACCCGTCCCGAATCATTTTTGAACTGGCCCTCGAACCCAGCAAAAGGTTGACCGCATTTACGATGATGGACTTGCCTGCACCGGTTTCTCCACTCAAAATGGTCAATCCTTCATCGAAACGAATATTCAGGTCGTCGATGATGGCAAAATTTTTAATTGACAGCTCTCTGAGCACGGTCGGTTTACCCCTTGTCGCGGTTGATGATCGATAGATCAAATCGCGGTTATAATAGGAAAGGCGGCCGTAGGAATCAAGTATTATCCGATAATCGTCATGGGAAAGGAAAGGATACAAAATGTCGCCGCTTTTTTTCAACATCCCGCGTTCATGGAAACACTGGGAAATTCGGGTTGCAGTTTGCCGATGAGGTGTTATACTCATCTGAAAGGGATGGATTTCTCATCCCCATGAGCCGGAAAGGATGGACGACGGTCATGGCCTGCCCGCCGGAAACGTGGCCATCCCCAAAAATTGCACTTGTTTGGAATTGTGAACATTGCATGCGGAACAATTGTAATTGAGCGCTCGTGCATTTCTCTCGCTATTGCTACGGTCTTTCGGTGAATCCAAAAGTGTCCATTGATTCACCATGACCACGGCGACCACGCTGCCGCAATTTCCGTTGATTCGGTTTCGTCCTCGTTCCCGACCCACTGCATAGCCTGTTACCGGAAAGGCTGAATAGCCATCTGAAACGGCCTTTATGGAATATCCTTAGCGGCGAATTCGGTGATCACAACATAAAATCGTATCTTCACCGGTGATCGTGTAAAGTGATAGACGTTACGTCATCATCCTGTGCCGACATCTCCAGCACGGGCGAATCAACATGTAAGGGGGGATCATGGGAAATAAGAACACATCGGCGCTTCATCACCACCTGATCGAAGTGAAGGAGGGAAAACGCTGCTTCGAGAATGCTTTTCAGGGCGTGTCGCGGATGATTCTGGAAAGCGATATCGAAAAGGTCGTGGTAAATGGCAAAACCACCTACGATTTCAGCATTTTTCGCACGGGCAAAAAACACATTATCGGGATGTATGATGAAATCAACAGTTTCGTCTCCTATGTCAAAGATGCCGCCGAAAATGGTTCGTCCAAGGAGATGGCATTCGTCTTGGTGGGGGAACCGGGAAACGGAAAGACATTTCTCGTTGAATACATCTGCAATAAGTACCGATCCTTTTTGTCCAAAGAACCCAATCGCAAATATTCCCTCCGATTCGTCGGCCTGGACCAAATCAGAGGATACGGAAAAATCTCCAGTATCGAATCCCAGACCTATGAGGACCCCATGATACTGGGGATGAACATTACCGACGACCCGGACATGAACCGTGAATTTCTCTCCAAGGAGATCGGATTCTCGGACAACGAGATCGAAATGCTTTGGGAGGATTATCGTCCCTTGGGCGCCTGCAGCGCTTTTATCTGGAACGACATCCGATCCCATGTCGATGGTGATTTGACCCAAATGCTCCAGTTCATCGAACTCTTTCCCGTCCCGATGACCGAGAGCCTGGGTACCGTCACCGGTAAATATCCGGCAAAAGACAAAATCACCTCGTCTGCGGTGGATCTTCTGGGGGAAGAATCCATCCAGCGGCTGTTGCACATTACGGAGACCAACAATCCCTATCGTTTCGACCTGCGCCGCGGTGCCCTTGCCCGCGTAGCCGGTGGCGGCATTCATTTTTCCGATGAAATCTTCAAGAACAAAAAAGATCTGGTTCAGGTGTATCTGGGTGTGATCCAGAACCGAAACATCGAAATCGACGGCTATAAATGGCCCATCGATACCCTTATCATCGCCACCAGCAACAACAGCGAATTCAACCGATTCCTGGCCGAAAAGGAAGAGGCCCCCATCGTCGACCGCTGCCGCATCTGCTATGTCTCCCACAACACGAATTACAAGCTTCAAAAAGACTTGACCCTCTATTCCATCGGGAGCGAAACGCGCACTACCTTGAGTCGTGAATATCTTCATCAGGATCCCAATTTGAATTACGCGGCATCGATAGCCGTAGTACTTACCCGCCTGGCGCGTTCGGAAAAACTGACTCCCATCGAAACCATGAAACTGGCGGCGGGCGAAGTGGCCGGTGAAAAAAGCATCAAGACCCTGGCCGAGGTCATCGACACCCTGAACCAGGACCCGGATATCACCAAACGCTTCGGCCAGAAGGGACTGGGGCAGCGTAACCTTGGACGGGCCATGCAACTGCTCATCGAAAGCTCCGAGACCAACGAAGGCAGATGCATGTTCGCATACGATATCTTCAAAGCGTTGGAACGGATCATCCTGGATTATGTCACCGATGCCAATGACCGGGCCAAATATATCGATGACATGAAGACCGCAAAGGGACTGTATCGGGAACGGATCATGACGGAAATGTTCAATGCATATATGGACGAGCCGCTTGCCATCCGGAAAGACGTGATGAACTACGTGAACATGATCATCGGTATCGATGCCGAAAATCTGGGGCCGGACAAGATGTGGAAGTACAAGGACCCGCAGACCGGAGAACTCCGGGCCCTGAAAATCGACGAACGGTACATCAAGAGTGTCGAAGAGCGACTGGGATTGAAGACCGAGGAACAACGGGAGACCTTTCGGACATCCATTCGAAAAATCTACGGTCAAAAGATCTCCGTGGATCCGGACTATGATTTCATGGACAATCTGGAACTGGTCAAGGCTGTCACGGACGTCCGCCTGAAATCGGATATCGCCGGTGCGGGTAGTCTCATCGGCGCCCTGGCCAATCGGACCAACGAGGAGAACCAGAAATTATACGACCGCATGGTGGACACCATGCTCAATAAGTTGGGGTACTGCAGTACCTGTGCACAGAAAACGATTGAATATTTCTGCACGCAAGAGGATGAAAGTTAAAATGAATTGGATAGAAAATGAGCACCGATCTTAAGAAAATATATGAAAAAATGAAATCCGCAGGACTGACGCCGGAGCAGGAAAAGAAAATACGCTTTGAGATCAACTGTGAGCAGGGTCATGATATGCCGGTCATCGATGGTGATGTTGCGCTCATCACCACCGATGAAGGCACCTGTCGCCTGCTCAACCTGTATGATTACCACGACCTGATGACCCTTCAGTCCATGGGTGAACCCGACGGCGGCTATGTCAGCCGTATCCGCTCCATCGACGAACTGTTGGAAAAGGACCGCCAGCGGGAAAAGGACGGCTTTCCCAGGAAAATTCGGGTTGGGAAGATGATCAAGCCCGGAAAGGCCGGAAAGGGAAAAGTAGTTGTCGTTCCCACGACGGTGGAAGAAAAATTCATCCATGACCCCAACTTTTCTCAACAGGAAGAGGGTCAAGGCCAGGGTGGCAGCGGTGATGGCGAGGAAGGAGAAGTAATCGGCGAACAGCCGGTGAGAGACCCTGACCAAGCCGGTGAGGGGGGGCCAGGCGAAGGGGAAGGCGGGCAGCACGAGATGGAGTCATCCGCCTACGATCTTGGAAAAATTCTTACCGAGCAATTCGAACTTCCCAATCTCCAGGATAAGGGCAAAAAACGCTCTTTGACCCGTTACACCTATGACATGACGGATAGAAACCGTGGTTTTGGTCAGGTGTTGGATAAAAAAGCGACGTTGAAAAAAATTGTCGAAACCAACATCAACCTCGGCAACATTCCCGATGTCAGCGAAATTGACCCGTCCCGATTTATCATCTCACCGAAAGACAAGATTTATCGAATCCTATCCAAGGAAAAGGATTTCGAGTCGCAGGCAGTGGTTTTTTTTCTCCGCGATTACTCCGGATCCATGGTGGGTAAATCCACAGAACTGGTGGTCACCCAACATGTCCTCATTTACAGTTGGCTGCTTTATCAATATGCAAACCAGGTAGAATCCCGGTTTATCCTTCACGACACCGAAGCCAAGGAGGTCAAGGATTTTTATACCTACTATAATTCCAAGGTCGCTGGCGGCACCCAGGTCTACTCCGCCTATGAGATGGTCAACCGAATCGTAAAAGAGGAAAACCTTTCTGCAGAATACAATATCTATGTTTTCCATGGCACGGACGGAGACGATTGGGACTCCCAGGGGAAAAAGGCAATTCCGGCGTTAAAGGAGATGATGAACTATGCAAGCCGCATCGGCATTACCATTGCCGAGCACGGCAGCCGCTCCCAGAACAACACGGAAGTCGAACGGTATATAAAAACATCGGGAATTTTGGAAAAATTCCCCAAACTCATACGAATGGACGTCATCAATGAAAGTACCGAAGAGCCCCGACTGATCGAAGGAATCAAAAAATTGATTTCCGAGTGATGCGTTCATTATGGGGCGGAAACGAAAGAACCCATGGAACTGATCGACCAACATACCAAATCCATCATGGAAGGATGCAAAGCGCGTGCACGTGACGCCGGCTTGCGTTTCGAGGACGAAACGCTGGAATATATCGTCACCAACCGGGACCTCATCGAACTTACACCCAAGGTGATGATTCCCACCCTTTATGACTACTGGGTGCACGACGTTGAAGTGCTCAAGGAAAAAGGCAAATACGAGCTCTATCCGGGCAATCCATACGAGACGGTAATCAATACGCGTCCTGCAATCTCTTTCTACAACGACAACAATCCGGATTGGCTCAACGTGATGATCTTCTATCATGTGATCGGCCATATCGATTTCTTCCAGAACAATCTTTTTTTTCGACACACCTGGGACTATGATTTCAATGGTGAGGCACTATCGGACAAACGCACCATCGCCAAGCTTCGATCGGAGAGGGGGCGCTGGGTGGACTATGTGATTGAATTCGCAAGAGGAATAGACAACCTCGTCGGATATCACGAATTGCTGTCGACGCTCTTTATCAAAAAGAAACCGGACTATAGTGCGAAAGTCGACTACTATTTCGACATCTATCTTCAGGATATCGCCAAGGTCAACATCAGCAAATACATTAAGGAGTTGGAGCAATACAACGCCGATGTGAAAGAGGATCCCGTCATGGGTGAGCAGCGGTTCTTTTCACGGATCGACCGACGATATCCTGAATTCGCCAGCCTGTTCAAGAAATACCAGGAAACGAAAAGGCAAAAGCCCCAGGACCTTTTGGAGTTCATCGTCGAGAATTCCAAAAGGTTGCGCAAGGAGGAGAATCAATGGATGCTGATGGTCATTCATGTGATTCGGAAAACAGCGCTGTTTTTCCAGCCCCAGATTCGCACCAAAATCATGAACGAAGGGTGGGCTTCCTATTGGCATGAAACCTTATATATGAAAGACGACCGCATCAAGGGGCACGAGGTGGACTTTGCCCGGGTCAATGCCGGTGTAACGTCGATGCCCAGGGTGGGACTTAATCCCTATGCATTGGGAATGCGCCTGTTTTACTATTTGGAAGAGATGGCGGAAAAGGGCAAGATTTCATGGGAATACCAGAATCTGGCCGATACCGAACGTCGCAAAGTCTATGACGAGAAGACCGGAAAAGGCAAATCGTATATCTTCCATGTTAGAGAGAATTTTTCCGACTTCACCTTTATTAAAAATTTCGTGGATCAGGATTTCGTTAGCAAAAACAAACTCTTCGTGGCTGGAAGACGGTTGAACCAAAAAAAGATGGTTTGGGAGTATTACGTGAAGAGCCGAAAAGCGGATGATTATCGGGACATGATCATGACGTCCTTGTACCATCCGCCGAGCATCGAAGTGGACCTGGAAAAGACCAGGGAAAACAGCCTGTATTTAAATCACAAGTTTGAAGGCAAACCCCTCTTGACCGATTACATACCCAATACCATGCTCGGCATTGAATATCTGTGGGGAGGGCCGGTGTGTCTGGAAACGACGGAGTTGGTTGCCACAACGCAAACGCCGAGAAGTCCCTTTTTGCCCGGTCTTGCTGCGGCAAAGCCAGTAGATGACCCGAGACCGCGGGAAATGAGTTGGCAACGGGTCCTATACACAATGAAAGGCCGAAAGCTAAGCAGAAAGGTTCTTTAGGATCGAGGTGTTATGGAAAACATCAAAAAAGCGATGCGGCATATCGATATCGGCAGCGGCGGATTAAAAGGCCGCGAAGCCATCTCCTTCGAAGACTTTCTCCGTATGGTGCAAAAAAATCCCATGGGTACCATCCGCAATGTATTCCAGGTCTTTTATGATCTGTTTAAAACCTACGTGGGTGAAGGCGTTGATGAGTACCCCAACGATCCGGAGTCGATCCGATACGTGAGCTATGACTGCAGCCGTTTGTTCGTAGAGGACTCGGATCACCCCTTTTTTGCAGACCGGCTTTTCGCTAACCGGTTGGTGAATCACGTGGACGCGCTTCGCAGTGGCGCCCAGCAAAATAAAATTTATATTTTCGACGGCCCCCACGGCTGTGGGAAAAGCACTTTTTTAAACAATTTGCTGAAACGATTCGAGGAATATGCCAATACCGATTCGGGCCTGCGCTATGAAACCGTATGGCGGTTGGACCGCCGGCAACTGAGCCAGGAGTCTGGAAATGAAACCGCCTCCATATTGGAGAGCCTGTTTCAGATGCAGCAGGACCCGAATAAAAAACAGTTCGATACCGTCCAAGCCATGGCGCTTCCCGGAGCATATACTGATTATGTGGAAGTCCCCTGCCCTTGCCATGACAATCCGCTTCTTATAATACCCAAAAATTATAGACGGCAATTTCTCGATGACCTGTTCGATAACAACGAATTCAAGTACACGCTGTTCACCGACAAGGCATACGAGTGGATTTTCCATGATCTTCCCTGCACGATCTGCGGATCACTCTATGAAGCATTATTGACGCGATTGAAGAACCCGGCAAAGGTGTTCGAAATGGTTTATGCCGTTCCATACACCTTCAATCGACGGCTGGGAAAAGGAATCAGCGTGTTCAGCCCAGGAGATCGACCGGTCAAACAACTTATTCTCTCCAACGATTACCTGCAGCGAACGATTAACCGTCTTTTTTCGGACAGCAACCAGGTGCGCTATATCTTCTCCCGGTTTGCCAAAACCAACAACGGCATTTATGCCTTGATGGATATCAAATCCCACAACATCGAACGTCTCATTGAATTACACAATATCATCAGTGAAGGTCTTCACAAAGTGGAAGATATCGAAGAGAACGTCAGTTCTTTATTTCTGGCCCTGATGAATCCGGAGGACAAAAAAAACATAAAGGAGTTCCAGTCTTTCTCCGACCGGATCGTTTACATCAACATCCCCTATGTGCTCGATCTTAACACCGAAGTAGAGATATACAGAAATATTTTCGGCTCACGTATTGACGATAATTTTCTGCCCCGCGTTCTCCACAACTTCGCGCGCGTCATCATCTCGTCGAGATTGAGTCTTCGCTCCGACGCCATGTTGGAATGGATTCCCGAACCGGAAAAATACCGGCGATACTGTGACAAAAACCTGCAACTGCTGAAAATGGAAATCTATACCGGCCACATCCCTGGCTGGTTATCCGAGGAAGACCGAAAGGCTCTTACCGCCAAGCGTCGCCGTCGCATCATCGGTGAGTCGGAAACCGAGGGGAGGGAGGGAATTTCGGGACGCGATTCCATTAAGATCTTTAACACCTTTTACACCACCTATGCAAAATCCGGTGCCCTGATCGATATGAGTATGCTGTGTAAGTTCTTCCATGGACAGAAGGAATTGAAAGCAACCATACCGGAAGGTTTTTTAGATTCACTCTTGCTGCTATACGATTTTTCGATCCTTCAGGAGGTAAAGGAATCCTTGTACTACTATAATGAGGAACAGATCGCCCGGGAAATTTTACACTACATGTTTTCCGTGAATTTTGAGCCCGGAACCATTGAAACCTGTAAATTCACGGGAGAGAATATCCACATCACGGAAGACTTGCTGGACACCTTCGAAAAACGCATTCTTGGTAATCAGGCGGAACAGAAAAAACGGATCGATTTCAGAAAAGAAACGCAAAAAGAGTATACTTCCCGGACCCTGACCCAGGAAATCATGGTTGCGGGAACACTGCCTACGGAAACCCAGCTTTTTCAATCTTTAAAGGAGCGATACGAATACAACTTGAAGGAAAAAGTGCTGGACCCCTTCCTGGAAAACGAAAATTTCCGTCGGGCAATAAAAGATTATGCCGAAGAAGACTTTAAAACATATGACAAAAAAATCCGCGGGGATGTTACCTTCTTGATGAACAACCTCATGAAAAAATACCGATATACCGAGCTGGGAGCAAAGGCGATTTGTATTTATGTCATCGACAATGATCTGGCCAGAAAGTTCAATAAACCATAGGTGTTTCCAATGGCCCATCTTGGACACGCTTTATCACCGAAACATCTCGCCACCGGCATTCATTCGCAGTATGCACCGATGGTGATGCGTCGCAGACAGACAAAATTACGGTTCTTTTCTTGTTTGCTTAGGGCTTTTTAACAGCAACGGTCAGGCCATCTTCAAAGGGCAGGATCAGGAGTTTTACTCGTGGATCCTTACTGATTTTTTCATTGAACGCCCGCGTATTCTTACCGAATATGACCATGCTATCAAGAAATTCCGACTCATGTCCAGTTCCATGTTTTGTCTCCTTGTTTTGCGATTCCGTCTGAACAGCGACCTTTTACATGCACATCTTGTTTAATTCAGGAAAATACCGATTTGAATGCCGCAAATGCTTTCTCCATCCCATTGGTGAAAGGTGTGTATGGTAACCCAAAGGCCTGTGCCATTTTTTCTCCGCTGCAAAGATCGTCCACATTCAAAGGAAAGGGAAAAGGGATTTTATCAGCCTGGGCCTGTGATACCGTCATCGGTATTTTGGAAAATCCCTTGCCGTTGCAGCGCTCGAGCTCGGAAAACAGGGTGGCATATGTTACCTGTTCCACGCCTGCGAGATTGAATACTTCGTCAAATGCCTTTTTATCTCCAACAAACGCTTCAAGGGCGCGGGCAACATCCAGGACATAGACCATGCTGAACTTTGCACGTGCATCCTCCGGTTCCGGCACCGGGATGCCTTTCACGATTTTTTCTATGAAATATGACTCCCGGGGAGCGTAGTTATACGGCCCATATATAAAGCATGGACGAACGATGGTGTATGGTATTTTCGCATTCCCGCACGTCTCTTTCAGTTCTCGTTCCAAACGGACTTTGTTGAAAAGATACTCTTTTGTTGGGTCTGTTTCGTTGGGTGATACCGTTATGATGGGATCTCCCTCTTTTTTTATGCCTGTGGTCGCATACACACTGCTGGTGCTGATGAATATGTACTGTCCTATTCTTTCTGGCAAGGAATGGATAATGGCGCTTATCTCCTTGGGATGATAACCGCAGAAATCCACAACAGCGTCATACCTTATATCCGGCAGAATTTGAGAAAACGTATCTGTATCGTGCCGATCGCATTGATACTCCCTCACACCAGGCAGATTGAGCTTGTACTTACCACGATTTACGACATGCAGGGCCAGCCGTTCACCTTTTGCGGCGTGTATGGAAAATACTCTTCCGGCAAAATAGCTGCCTCCGATGACAACCACATTTTTTTTCATTGGATTATCCTTTTGTTCGCAACGAACCAAAAAATTCTCGTATGAAACTACGCCAAAATGGCATAGTTTCAGTTGTCGTTCAAACCGGCCAAAGGTCGGCGGCGGCGCTGAATTCTGATTCAATTGTGCTGATTGTAACGCTATCAACCGATGATGGAAATCATGTCGGGATATGTGAGCTTGCACCGTATCATAAATTCAATATTTAAGAAAAATTTATCATCTTTGTAACACCTCGTAAATATATAAGATACAAAATTAGATGTTTTGTTTGTCAAAATATAGAATTGTTTTTTCTTGTAAATTAGGGCAAGGTCTTTCAGATTAGAAAATGGTTATGAAAAACAGAGCGCTGGATAAAGTTTGTGGTATGGCCATTTGAAAGGAGTATTCAAAATGAGATTGAATGGAAAGATTGCAGTAATAACGGGAGCTGGTTCCGGTATGGGACTCGCCATGGCTGAGTTGTTTGCCCAAGAAGGAGCGAAAATTGTGGCAAATGACTGGAATGCCGAATCGTTGGATAAACTTGTTGCCAAATTAAACGACGAAGGCCGCGATATCACGGGGCTTCAAGGCAATATGGCGGAACAGTCAGATGCGGAAGCACTTGTCAATCTTGCCGTCAGTACATATGGAAAGATCGATATATTGGTCAACAATGCCGGTGTGAACGATTTATGGCAAGGCGTCGGAGAGCTGACCAACGATGCGTGGGAGCGCACGCTTGGTGTCAATCTCAATGGCCCCATGTTCACTTCGCGATGCGCCATCCCCACCATGGTCAAACAAGGTGGCGGTTCCATCATCAACATCGCGTCAACCGCAGGTGTTAGCGGCGCTCCAGCGGGTGTGGCATACGTGGTATCGAAGCACGGTGTCGTGGGTTTAACACGCAGCACGGCATGGATTTACGCAAAGGACGGCATTCGCTGTAATGCCATTTGTCCCGGAGGCGTGGCGACAAACATCCTGGAGAGCAGCGACCTGTCAAGAATCGACCCCAAGGGAAATGAACGCATAAAGACATATATAGGGATCATGCCAGGCTTGGGCACGTCCACAGACATCGCCAACCTGGCGTTGTTTCTTGCATCGGATGATTCGAAGTTCGTAAACGGAGCAATCATTCCTGCCGATGCCGGCTGGACGGCTGCATAGACAAACGAAGGTTACAGATTGGCACTTGGGGTTCTCCCCAAGTGCCGGATCCTTTCATAACAGCATTTCACCAATTCCGTCCAAAACTGTTATCAGGGTAACTCACCTGACGCCCCTCGCTTTTCTCTGCTGACTGGTTGTTTTCAAACCGGATGCGTTCAATATCAGGCACCAGGACATTCTTGATCGTCTTGCGGCGCAGTTTGGCCATGATCACATGAAAAACGACTCGGCAAAAGATGTTGAACGCCGCTATCGGTGTGAGATTCGGATTCGGGGGACGGTGCCGGCTGTATAGCGTGGTCCGGAAAATAAGGCAGAAGATGCTTCAAACCGCGAAGCGTGAAGAGATACTTGACGAGGGCCATTGCTTGCACCTGGGTGCACCAATAGCCCACCGACTCCAGCAGCCGAAAGCCTTCCATGGCTTCGTCGATGGCCTTTCCGATGACAAGACGCACGGTGGATGGGAAGAGCTGTTCCACCGGACCTGCACGTGTTTCATCCCCGTGACTCCGCAGGATTCCGACGAGCTGCTCCTTTTCCTCCATGGAACCGTTCCAGTGGACGGAGGAGACCAGATAATTGTGATTGCCGGCCGCGATATCTTCGTAGAAATCAGTAATGTCATCGATCAGCTGGAGGCTGATGCCGATGCAATAGATGCCTTTTTCGGCTGTGACAAGCCGGGCGTGTGGCCTGTGTTCAAGCAACAACGGCGCAACAAAGGCAAGGCAGAGCAGCCGGCCTCCTTTATATATATGTACTGCCGACAGAATTTCTTCCGGCCGAAGGATGGTTTTGACACCGCCTTCCTCCAAGGCCTCCTCGGCACCAATGGGCACGATGGCTTTGAAGATGGCTCCGTGCAACCGGTCAACATCGTCCTTGGTAATCATGCCGTCGTCCTGCATGCGGCCGATGATCTTGAAAAGGAAGCGGTCGAATAGCAGAATATGCATGACACTTTTGAATTTATAGGCGGATTCGGCAAAACCGAGCGGCAGCATCTCCTTATATTCATTGTCGAGAAGATTATCCGTACCGGTCACCAGACCGCGCAGGCAATGATTGATGATGCCATAGAAAAGTCGCCTCTCTGAAGAAATGCCGACGGTTCGGTAGATGGAAAGAAAAAGGATGGAAAAAAAATTTTTTTGGGCATATGTGATCGGACTCAGACGGGTGATCCGATTCTGATCGATATATTTTTCTTCCAACTCGGCAGAGAGCATCGCGATGATGCTTTTTTCCATCATCTGGTGCTCCTTCAAGGAAGGGTAGAGTTTGCGGTATGCGGTCAACGGCAACATGGCGTTCATTTTCTATTCCTTCCGAGCGGCAGTCGCGGTAGCAAAAACGGGGTTTTCCGACGGTACTCAGCATACGCCGTTTTGAATTTCATGAAAAGAAATTGTTCTTCCCGTCGCAGAAAGCGAATGGAAAAAAACAACAGCAACGGGTAGCTCGCCAGCAATGCCCCCCAGGAGCCGACCAACAGGATGACTCCGAATGCAGCGGCATCATATCCCAGCCACATGGGGTGACGACAGAGGCGATAGCTCCCTATTGTGACAAGGTGTTTGGCGGGACGAAACGGGCTTGGCGTGCCACCGCCGCTTTCAAGGTCCACCATTGACCGCCAAATCAGCAAGACACCGGCGGCAACGAGAGTCCATCCCGCACCCTGCTGAAAAAAGCCATACGCGGCAGCGGGAAAATGCAGTAAAACGTCCGCTATCCGTCCGCCGCCGAGCACCGCAAACGGGATGACGACCCAGTAAATCATCACAGCAGAAAGCTGCTTTTTCCATATTGCTTGCCTGAATAAAAACATCAGAACGCTCGAAAATAGCAGAGCAATTGCTTACTCCCTCATATTACGGTCTGGCTGAAGCGCTCGGTTTTTTCAACTTATCCCGAATCCTTTGGCGAAGGTCGTTGTCACTGTGTTTGTCCCGGCATAATCGGCAAGTTCGGATTGAATACATCTTTCCCATATGGAAAGTAACGATATCATTCGGTTGCTCAGCCTCACGGGCTTCGCTTTCGCCTCCTCAGCACGTACCGGCAACGATCAATGGACCTTCCTGCCCACAAATTTCACAAGACCAAATCTCTGTCATCATTTCCTTCCCGGACTGTTCATTCCAACACGGCTCCCTTTTTACAGCGGCTGTTTCGCACTGATAAAATTTTTTTAGCGTACCAAATTTGTTGGTTTACTGCAAATTAGGTGCCTTGATCCATATTTCGGATATACAATGTATTATCAAGACGACGACCTTAGGATACAAACTGATTTTTTTTATTTGATCAAACAGAGTTTGCCCTTGCGCTGACAAACCGCATGCAAACAAGGTGTAAATAAAGCCATTGGCGATGCACAGACGCACCATGAAGGAACGTGCGTGGTCACGCTGTATTTTTGGTTTATCGCCCTTTTCAAATGGTTTTTTTTGTTTAAAACCGATGATTCTGTGCACCAAATTTCAGATTCTTCTCTGTATAAAAAACCAGCTTACTACATAACATATTGAAATTTTAGATTGTTTCTATACTGGCACTTAAGTTGCAAATGAACTATGGTCAGTTATGGCCGCGCTCTGATCATACCCATTGTATTGTAAATGTTTATTCGTTTGTATTTACGAATACGCCGAATACTATCACCTTATTTATTTCTGCTTGAAGTGGTGATTCTAGGTGAGTTTAGGCCGGTAGAGGAGACCGGCGCCAATTAAACCAAAAGTTGAAAGGAGAAGGATTATGAGTGGTGATCTCGAAAAACGTATTCAGGCATTGGAAGCCGAAAAGGCTATTCAGCAAACCATTAATAACTACGGGCACTTCATTGACTACGGCCGGAATGAAGAATGGCTGGATCTGTGGATTGACGATGGCGTTTACAAAATCACAAACCGGGGTAAAACAATACCGCAAGTCATCGTTCCCCAACCCGAAGGCGGCCTAAAAGGCAAAGACATGCTGAAAGGGTACATTATGGGTCATCCCAATGCACCGGATGCCTGGCATAAGCATTGTACCAGTGCAACGAATATTACGCTGGAAAGTGATACGGAAGCTTCTGCGGAGTCTTATTTTTTCCGGCTCGATGAGGTCAACAATGGTACGGCAAACATGTTGTCAGGCTGGGCATATGTACTCGTATTCGGCAACTACAAGGACAAATTCGTCAAATGCGATGACGGAAAATGGCGCTTTAAAGAACGCGTCGTAACCATCGAAAATGGTCGCGCTGTTCCCCGTTGATCAGCCGTCGAGGATAAGGCAAAAGAGAATCGATAAAAAATAACCAAAGTTTCGCAGTTGAAATTGGGGCCATGCAGTTATGATTTTCTAATTCATTTCCAGGCGCCAAGTACCGGTTGTGGTCTCAAACCCTATGGAAAATGTGGTAAATTACATGTCGTTTGTTTGGTTTTCGCGAATCATGAGGTTCTGATCGACTTTATAGGGAAAGTCAACTGCGAAACTTTGGTACATAACCAGTATTTGGGAAGGAATTTTAATGAGATTCAAAGATAAAGTAGCAATCGTCTGTGGCGGGGGGAGTCCCGGAAGCATCGGCGAGGCCATTGCCGAGGGACTTGGGGCTGAAGGCGGAACCGTCGTCATCTGGGATATCAATGAAGACGGCGCCAAAGGGATCGCAGAGCGGATAAACTCCAATGGAGGCAAGGCCCAAGGCGTAAAAATGAACGCCATGGACTATGCCGATGTGTACAAAGGGGTCAAGCAGGTGGTGCAGGACCACGGCAAGATCGATATCATGATCAGCACCGTCGGCGGTGGAACCATGATGCCCTTCGAGCATTGCACCTTCGAATTCTTTAAAAAGCAATTGGACTTTCAGATCGATCCATCATTCAACTGTGCCCATGCCGCCCTCGACTTCATGAAAAAGCAGAACTATGGTTTCATGCTCTTCTTTACTTCATCAACCGGTGGCCAGCCAGTACTTCCCGGATACCAGGCGGGGAAGGCCGCGGTAAAGAGTATCGTTCAAAGTATCGCCGCCGAAACCGAGATGTTCAAGCAGAAAGTCAACATCAATGGCATTCTGCCGGGAGTGGTCGACACACCGCTTACAAGAGGCGCGTTTGCAAAAATGACTGGTGGGAAGCAGAGGTTGCAAGCCATGATCGCGGCAAAGACGCGTGGTATCAGCACGCCTCCCGACGTGGCCAAGGTTGCGCTCTTCCTCGTCTCCGATGAAGCATGGCGGATAAACGGACAGGTTGTTGAAATGATTTAATCTCTCTTCGCCTATAGCTGTCCATTTGACAGCTATAGGCGCTGGCGAAAGACCATCGGAAAATCAATTCTAACTCGCTACACCATTTACTTGCAGTCTTTTTTGAAAATTCAGACCAATTTAGCCGAGGAGAATCGTTATGGCAAAAGACTATTTCATAATCGAGCATGAAGGTCATTTTTCACCGGATATGCTGAACGAAGCCGAGCATCTGAAACATTACCGCGATTATCAACGTTATGCAGCCAGCCGGTTGCCCTATCGGGTTATGACTGCCAATAATCCGAAGTTTCAGACGAGCTTCATTGAAAATGCCATGAAAATGAGAGAAATCTTGGGTAGCAAACCCATGCCCGATTCCCTCATTGACCTCATGGATCATGACGGTGTTGACATGTTGCATCTAGTTCCTCACAGGCATGGCCTCTATATGAATGTTGATCCCAAAGGGACTAACGTTGCTTTTATGCTGGACGCTTGTGAGAAATACCCAGACCGACTTCGTCCCGGCCCCGTCTTCGAGCCCTCGACACGAGGCGTCGATCAAGCTATCTGGGAACTGGAG
The DNA here is from genome assembly GCA_963674945.2 of uncultured Desulfosarcina sp. Classification (GTDB taxonomy): domain Bacteria; phylum Desulfobacterota; class Desulfobacteria; order Desulfobacterales; family Desulfosarcinaceae; genus Desulfosarcina. The sequence goes on along the minus strand of CAXXWQ010000004.1, from coordinate 3,096,206 downwards.
TATATGGCCAAGGAGCATGGCGCCACATTTGGAAAGATTTATTGGCCGGGAGAAAAGTGGGCTCCTAATGATAAACGATTGTGGCCATTCTGGGAGAAAGCCCAGGAACTGGGATTCATGGTGGGGGGCCATTTCGGACACGGTTACGTATATGGAGCCAACACCGATGTCTGCAATCCGAGGTATTTGGACGAGGTCTGCCGAAACTTCTACGACCTCAAGCTTCTCGCCTTCCATTTTGGATGGCCGTGGCATGATGATCTGAACTGTCTGGCCGGTACCTATCCCAACCTGTATATCGGCATGAGTTTTATCGATAATTGCATCGAATGCCGCCCCCGCTGGTTTGCCAAACTTCTGGGTCATGCCATAATGTACGCAGGTGTAGAAAAGCTCATCTGGAGCCACGAGGGAGCTCTGGAGAAGCCATCGATCGATGCCTTCCGTAAATTCCAGTTCAGTGAGAGTTTGCAGGAAGATTATGGATTCGCACCTCTCACAGAAGACGACAAGGCGAAAATCTTTGGTCTGAACATGGCCAACGCACTGGGAATTGAGCCGACGAAGAGATGCTAAACGATTTCCAAGCAAAACCAGGATCTTTGGTCTGAACCTTGCCAAGCTGCTGTATATTGAGCTGACCAAGAGGGTATGGTTATCGTTCATGTTCATAGCGGAAAAGGGCAGTTAAAAGCGTACCCATTTTAGCTGCCGGGAAGTACCTGATATCGCTCCTGCAATTCGCGCCTGCTGTCACAATTCCATCTTCTGCAGGAGCGATATCTTCCCAATTGCGCATGCACGGGGAATAATCGCAGTGACAGCAGCCAGGCTACACGCTACACAATGCGTGAAACATCTTCGACACCAAAATTTTCTCATATCGTATTTCACTCTTCAAACATCTCCGCAAAACACGCACACTTCAACGACCTGCGAAACATTCCGGCCCTGTTCCAAAAATGTCATTTCCGGTATCTTATTGTGTGTCCGCCCCTTTACTCTCCATTAAATTTCCGCCTGTCTTAAAAAGCACCATACATTAAAAAATCCCACCCCACGGGCCTAATGAGGAAACGTGATCTTTTGATCCATCGTTTACGACTCATCATTGACCCAAAGGGTGGGATCTATTTACGATGATAACCCTACTTATGACTTTTTGTACAACTCGAGATGCTTTTTAAAAGATGCCAAATCATCTTTTTCGTTCTCGAATACTTCCTCTTTATCTTTATTGTCGTTAGCAATTCCGGAAAGGAATTTGGCGATGTCCGTTTTTTGTTTCAAATTGTAATTCGATAAAATCGCAATGGTTTCCATGATGGGTGAACCACCTCCATGGACGCCTGCGATCTGCCAGACACCACCCCATGCCGAACAAGTCAAGTCTGATATACTGCGGAAACATCGATGAACATCTTCGGATGATACACTCTTTACTCTCTTTAAATATTTTTCGAGGAAGGGGGCTGTCTTGTCGTTGATGAAATCTTCCTCAAAGGGCAGGGTTGCGGGCAAACCACCTGCAATCGCCACCAGAATGTTATGCTCATGGTAAATGTTCTCTCCTGCCAATCGACGTCCGACGTTGGAATAGACCGGGTTCGGAATCACGACCCCTGAAGAAGATGTTGTGGCCTGCACCGAACTTGCGATTCCTGCAGCATAAACCAACTCCGCAACAGCAATCAGATCAGCCATTTCGTGTCGAACATGCTGTGCTTTCTGAATCCCGCTGTATTCGGCAACGAGTTGGGTGAATCCCATGATCACATCCGTAACGCCTGGCTTGCAGCCACAATAGGCGTGTCTATGGTAATTGGCGAACAACAACGCAAGCCGGCCGGCTTCCTGGTATTCACCACACATGAATACCCGTTCCCACGGAACAAAAACATCATCGAAAACGGTAATGGCATCTGAACTTCCATACTTGTTCATGGGCGCTTCATATTTCTTCCGCCCCCTGGGTGCCGATGCCCTGTTAATGATATGGACGCCTTCGGTATCTGCCGGAATCGCAAAGGCCACCGCATAGTCCTTTTCTTCCTCTCTCATGACCCGAGTGGGCAAGACAATAATTTCATCGGCGTATGGCGCCATGGTGATGTGAATTTTCGCACCGCGGACAATGATGCCGTCTTTCGTCTTTTTTATCATCCGAACGTATTGATCCGGATCATCCTGATCGGCGGGCCGTTTTGAACGGTCTCCCTTGACATCGGTTTGTGCAAGGGCCGATGTGATATCGTTTTTCTGGAAATAGGCAGCAAAATCCTGCATCTTCTGATGATAGTCGGTCCCATATTTTTCATCCAGTTCTTTTGTCACCACATAAAGGGCGTTCAAGCCGTCATTTCCCATGCACCGCTGCATGCAGAATCCGCAATTGTGAATTCCGCATCGCGTCGACTTCTGTTTGATCAATAAATCTTCGACGTTTTGATGCAGGTTGCACCAGCGGTTGATCTCACTACCGTCTATGTGGGATTTGGCAGTAATGATACCCTTGTATTTCTCGTCTTGTGCCATGTCATATGTCATGGCAATTACGTTTCTCCCGGGTACAATGAGAGGATGATCTCTTCCTACGAGATCACCTCCCATATAGATATTTTTTTTCATGGATAGCTGTCTGTCGACCCACTCTTCTGATGTAATAATCATTTAATTTTCTCCTCATGTCCGAATGAAAGTGGCACAACCAAACTAAACACAATAACTATTATCATTATACCAACAGTTGTAAACGAAACCACTGTTTTGGTATTGTCGATCCTATGCCTCGATCAAAGCAATTTTTTCTTACGACAACATTGTGTATCCGCCATCGACAGTCCACACCTGGCCTGTCACATAACGAGCACCACAGGCAAGAAAACAGACAACCTCGGCGATATCTTCGGGTTCTCCCATCGTTCTCATGGGAATACTTTTCAATAACTTTTCCCGGGTGGCTTCGTCGAGGGACTTGTTCATATCCGTAGAGATGATACCGGGTGCGATGGCATTTACATTAATTCCTTTTGTCGCAACTTCCTTGGCAAGGGATTTCGTAAACCCAAAAATTCCGGCTTTGGAAGTTCCGTAAATGGTATCTCCCGGATAACCGACGATGCCAATCACCGAAGATATATTGATAATTTTACCTGCTTTTTTTTCTAACATCGAAGGCAATACGGCGCGTGTGCAGCACAGCATCCCCTTCAGGTTGGTATCCAAAACCTTGTCCCAGTCGGCGGGTTGCACCTTTTGAAGCTTGCCTCCTCGCCAAACCCCAGCGTTGTTGACCAGGATGTCGATACCACCTTGTTTTTCCATTATCTCAGCGACCATTTTTTCAACAGCTGAAATGTCTGCAATATCAGCTTGATAAGCCGTTGCATCGGATCCGGCATCCTGAATGAGTTGCACAACCTCTTGGGCAGCCTTTGCGTTGCTGGCATAATTTACCGCGACAAATGCACCCTCCTTTGCCAATGAAATGGCGATCGCCCTTCCAATCCCCCTGGATGCGCCCGTAACGAGCGCAACTTTTCCCTTCAACTTCATAATGTTCTCACTTTCTTAACTGTTTAAAATTATAGTATGGCACTTCGTAACCGAGTTTTTCCTATTCTGAGCAATCGTTGATACAAGACCCATGACATCAGCAACGAATTTTAGTAGAAACGAAGAATGGATGGTATTTGAATCGGTAGCTTCAGGCGAAGAATCTGTATCTTGTCGTTACGATGTCTAAAGTATTTGTACATATAATGGTAAGTCTTATCAAATTGCATGCCAACACATTCCAATTTGGCAAGGATTACCTCTGCTCAACTTCTCGGATGCGATGTTTTCGACATGGTAAGATCTAGAACCGGTGTTTTTCGACGGAATAATAATCGTAAAAATGACTGTCAAATTCTCTGTATCAATTGTTTTCCCTATAATAATAAAGGTGTTACAATTTTCATATCGCTTTGATTAAAATGCACCACCAAATGCACCACCAAAAATGATCCGCATTTCGTTAAATCAATTGCATCTCGGCAAAAGGCGGAATCTATCGATTTCATTTATCGCAATGACTACTTCCGGGCAGCATCGCCCAAAGACTGGTGCAAAATTCCACCAGAGTTAATCAGTGCTTATTGATATAAAATCCGGTAAAAATATATTAATCAATTATTTTAGGCAGTAAGAACAATTATTTCTGAAAGGCATGGCAATTGCCTTTCCCTTTTTAACTAAGTATAGCAATTGCTTATAATCCAATTTCATCAGCTTAGCTGTTGGGCATATCTTAGCTGTTGGGCATATACTGATGATGAAATTCATATTCAGTCGGGCATCAGGTCATAACGGTATCTAATGAACCGATTCATAAATTATAATTTGAGGAGCGTAACCCATGGATAGAAAGAATTGTGTGGCCGTTGTCACAGGCGGGGCGTCCGGCCTAGGCGAGGCAGTCGTAAGGGATGTGGTGGAAAAAGGGGGCAAAGCCTCCATTTTGGATTTTGATGCCGACAAGGGTGAAAAGCTGGCGGCTGAGCTTGGAGACGCGGTCATTTTCTGCAAAACCGACGTGACGGATGAAGCCAGTGTACAAGCAGCGATGGATAGCACCGTGGCGGCTTTTGGCGGGATTCACGTTGCGGTCAACTGTGCAGGGGTCGGAACACCGAAAAAAGTGATCGACAGGGACGGAAACCCTATGCCCATCGATTTTTTCAATAAAGTGATTCAGATCAATCTGGTGGGCACCATGAATGTTGTTCGTCTTGCCGCCGTTCAAATGCTGAAAAATGAGCCGAACAGTGATGGTGAAAAGGGAGCCGTCATCAATGTAGCTTCAGTGGCCGCGTTTGAAGGCCAGATCGGCCAGTCGGCCTACAGCGCCTCCAAGGCCGGTGTCGTTGGGATGACCCTGCCCCTTGCCAGGGAGTTTGCCAGTTTGGGAATTCGTTGCAACGCCATTGCACCGGGAATCTTCATGACGCCCATGGTAGCCGGTCTTCCGCCGAAAGCCCAGGAAGCACTGGCGAAAATGATGCCATTTCCAAAACGGTTGGGAAATCCAGCTGAATTTGCTATGTTGGTTGGACATATCATTGAAAATCCGATGCTAAATGGTGAAACCATTCGCCTGGATGCCGCCATTCGGATGGCGGCAAAATAGAAAGGAGTTGTTACCAATGAGAAAAGTTGCGGTGATTGGAGGGGGTCATACCAAATTTATGACCGATTCGCCGAATACGAGTATAGAACTTGCCGCGGAGGCATCCTTGGATGCCATCGTCCAGTCCAACATAACACCGAAAGATATACAAGCGATCTATTGTGGCAACGTGCTGGGTGAGTTTACCGATGGGCAGGGCATGGTCCATTCGTTTCTCGCCAACGATATTGGATGCACCAATGTTCCTGCTTTCCGATATGAAGGCGCTTGTGCCACCGCCACCATGGCCGTTCGGGATGCCGCCATGTGGGTTGCCTCCGGTGCATATGATATCGTTCTCGTGTGCGGTGTCGAGAAAGCAACGTCCATGGGTACTCCGCTTGCCACGCGAACCTTTGGAATGTTCAATGACAGCCGTTTCGAAACGCCGGCCGGATTTACATTTCCGGCGGTTTTCGCCATGCTGGCCCATTTGTATGCCTCTCACTATGGCATACCGCTGGAAAAACTGAAGGAGCAGATGGCCCAGGTGTCGGTTCAGTCCCATTATTATGGTGCGAAAAATCCCAATGCTCAGTTTCAAAAAGAGATCACGGTGGAAAAAGTGCTCAATGGCATGATGGTAACCTCGCCGTTGCAGTTGCTTGACTGCTGCCCGTTTACGGACGGAGCGGCGGCAGTGGTGCTGGCATCGGAAGAGATGGCCAAAAAGCTCACCGATAAACCCGTATATATTGCAGGCACCGGCCAGGCGTCCTCGGGACATTTAGCCTCCCAGTACAAGCACCTGCCCCATCTTCATGCCAGGGAAGTCTCGGTGAAACAGGCATATGACATGGCCGGCATCGGCCCTGAGGATGTCGATATCTGCGAGTTACACGATTGCTTCAGTATCGCGAGTATCATCGCGGCGGAAAGCCTCGGTTTTGCAGAGCGTGGCACCGCAGGTGAGATGTGGCAAAAAGGGCAATTTGAAATCGATGGAAAAACGGCGATCAACATATCCGGCGGTCTAAAATCAAAAGGTCACCCCATCGGCGCCACCGGTGTATCCCAAGTTTACGAGGTGGCCAAACAGCTGCGCGGTGGTCTGGTAGACCAGGGGCGCCAGGTCGAAGGTGCCAAAGTCGGTCTGGTGGACACGTTGGGAGGAGACGGCATTATTGTCAATCTGGTTCTTAAGAGAGACTAACCCGGTTTGATAGAGGATATAAAGGATGAAATACAAAATCGATTTTCGTACATATAGCGATGCGCTGAAGAAAAACCAGCTTCTCGGACTCAAGTGCAAATCATGCGGCACCATTACCTGTCCACCGACGATGGCCTGCCAGGAATGCGCGAGTACCGATCAGGAGATCGTCGAGCTCAGCGGTGAAGGGGAAATCAAGACGTTCACCACCAGTCATGTCGTGCCATTGGGGCGTGAAGTCGAAGCCCCATATACCATTGTGATGGTTTGCCTTGACGAAGGTCCATGGATATCCGGAAACCTGGTTGGTATAGACCCGGCCAAGGTCACGATGGATGTCATCGGACGCCGGGTGACACTGGGTCACAAAGTATTTCCCGGCGACACCTATTACTTTGGTGAGGCCGCCCGCCCCTTATTTAGTCTTTGTTAAATACAAAGTAGCGAATCCACAAAAGGGGGCCTGCATCATCAGGCCCCCTGCTTTATTTCCAACCTGCTCTCCTCGAATCGTTTTCCGGTGCATTTTTGCATCGACTGCGATGCAACACCCCGAACTTTTATTAATTCGTAAATAAACAGATCGTTATAGAGCAAATGGGTAGATTTCTATACCCATCCCTTTAGAATTTACAATTGATTTATTTTCTTCTTTTCGATATATGGTGGAATGTTGCACCATTCTGAATTCGGTTCAATGTATGGGCATCCCACAATGACTTGGTATTACGATATTTACTGAGAGGATTATTGAGGCATATCATGCCTGTGATCAACACCGATGCAATTCCATAGTAAACGTTCCCGAAACGGTGATCATTCGATGAACAATAGCAAGAGGAGAGCCAATTGGCTGAAAAAAATCAGAAAATTGTAACGATCACGCATGATGAACCTGGAATTGCAACGGTTGTTATCAATTATCCACCTGTCAATGCGTTAACGTTTGAAATGCTTTCCGAACTCGAGTGTGCGTTTAATGACCTGGAAACAGATAATGATGTGCATGCCGTCATTCTAACGGCGGTGGGAAAACGGGCCTTTGTTGCCGGGGCTGACATTAATGCACTTTCCAGAAGAGAACGGAATCAGATAAAAGTCTATTTTACCCAGATTCATACTGTTTTCAATCGGATTGATGCGTTCCCGAAGCCCACTATTTGCGCAATTAACAGCCATGCTGCCGGAAATGGGTGTGAGTTGGCCATGGTTTGCGACATTCGCGTTGCGAACAAGGACGCTACATTTCGGTTTCCTGAATGTAAATTTGGGGTCGTCTCCGCAGGAGGTGCTACGCAACGGCTGCCGAGATTGATACCGCAAGGTCGAGCGCTTTATTATTTGTATACGACCGACGAAATGTCCGCCCGAGAAGGGCTGCAGCTTGGGTTCGTTGATTTTATCAAGCCGGTAGAAGAAGTGTATCCGACCGCACTTGAAATTGCCCGGAAGATTTCCGCCAAAGCAATATTAACCGTTTCGGCGATGAAACAACTGGTAAAAAAAGGCAAAGAAAAACCAATCGCCGAAAGCCTGAGGCAAGAGCTTGAGGCAAGCATCGAAAGCTCCGGAACGGATGATTTTTTCGAAGGAATGACCGCGTATCTTGAAAAGCGCGAACCGATTTTCAAAGGCTATTGAAAATTAACCGTCAGCATAGCGATGAACTCGTAAAAAGTCGGATTTCGGACGGATTTGTAAAAAGTTCGAGATCAAGGATTGCGAGCCACGAGGAGTGAGTCGTACATATAGTACGCCGCAGTGACGAGGGGTGAAGCGTAACGCAGATATCGGACTTTTTACAAAGCCGTCACAACATAGCAGGTTGCCTTGATCTTTCCATCATTAGGAGGCTACATTGTTCTCGACATCAGATTATGTAAATGTAAAGGAGTTGTTGCATATCCGTGAAGGTCAAAATCTCATGGATGCTTCTGCACCTATTTCAAAGCACCGACTTACGGAAATTCCTATTGTTGATTCAAAAGATCATGTGACAGCCGTTCTGGATGTCTTTAAGCTAATCAATCATCTTATGCAATTGACGGATCCCGACCACGCCATTCCTTCCGATTGCCTCAGGCGTCGAATAAACACGATCGGTCTTGATGAACCACTTGAAAATGCAGCTCATTTTCCAGTTGACCGGATTGTATTGGATTCCAATGAAAAATACCAAGGCATTTTAAGACGTGTGGATGTGATCCGCGGTCTGGCGAAAGAAATCGAGATGTTTCATTCGATTTTAAACCAATTGGATATTGGCGTCGGCGTGATATCGACGGACAAACAGCTTATTTATGCAAATCAATCATTCAATGAAGTTATCGATCCAAATACAAAAAATCTTCTTAAAATTTCTCTTGATAAAATTATTAATGTACTTCCGGATAGAGAACAATGGATGGAAAATATCCCTTTACGATATCACTATGACAAAGACGATCCGTCAGTCGTGCTCCAATATTATCCGCTAAATTATGGAAAAGAAAACGTCGGGGTGCTGGTATTAATTCTTGGCAAACATATCTCACACGAATTTCACTCCATTGTATCGGCGTCTGGAACAAGAAGAAAAGGAGGATTAAAAGAAATCCAAAAAACGTTTCCCAACATTGTGATTGTAGATCCGAACATGGAAAAGGTTGTGCGGCTTGCCCTAAAGGCTGCCAAAACAGTTTCCAATGTTTTTATTACCGGTGAAACAGGCGTCGGGAAAGAGATTGTTGCCGAAATTGTTCATCGAATGGGCCCCCGATCGAACCGCACATTCCTGAAGGTCAATTGCGCGGCCATCCCCGAATCGCTTCTTGAATCCGAACTTTTCGGCTATGAAAAAGGAGCCTTTACCGGTGCAGCCAGGGAGGGCAAGCAAGGATTGATTGAAGCCGCAAACGGTGGCACTTTGTTCCTTGATGAGATTAACAGTCTTCCAATGCAACTTCAGGCGAAGCTGCTTCGGTTTTTACAAAATAAGGAATTCATTAAAATTGGCGGAACCAGGGTTCAACATGGAGATGTCCGCTTACTGGTTGCGTCCAATTGCGATGTGAAGGAGTTGGTACAAAAAGGGCGCTTCCGACAGGATCTCTACTATCGCCTTTGTGTGATTCCGATCCAAATCCCCCCGTTAAAGGAACGAAAAAAGGATATTGCGCCGCTTGCGCAACACTTTCTAAAGCATTTTTGCAGCTTATATCACAGTTCAAAAGAGCTCGATCACAATATCATACCATTTTTTGAACAATATGAATGGCCTGGGAATGTAAGAGAACTAGAGCATCTGATCGAACAACTCGTTGTTCTGGTCGATGAAAAAGTAATCGACACGAAACACCTGCCGCAAGATATGCGCCCTCGCAATAAAAAAACGGAAGCAGAGATCCAGGTAAAGGTGGACAACCTGATTCCATTAAAAGAAGCGCAAGATTTGATGGAACAGGAAATTTTTCGTGAAGCGCTCAGACAAGGTGGTTCTGTAAGGCAAATCGCCAATAAACTGAGAATTCATCATTCAACGGTTGTCAGAAAGCTTCAAAGGTATCGTGTCGCATCTGGATAAACCGTTGCAAAACACCAATGGAAGAAAAGCCGGGGCAGGTGCGCTGGCGCACCGGAGCGATGAAGAATGCTTCGGTGCTGCTGCAGATTGCTTTATGTTAACTTATAACCGTGCATAATATTGAAAATTGCTGTTTTTACGCACCGTATTGTGATAGTTTTTTAAAAATATGGCAAACATTTTAATTTATTGGGATACTGGAATTTCATTTTTAAAAATAATTTGTTCGGGTACGGGCATTTACCCAGATGTGAGCACTTGACTTCCAAGCCAGGCATCTAATTTGCATAATAATTTTAATGTTTTTGTCATTGCAACGATTTTACAGCATAAGGGAGGAGTAAAATGGCAAGCGCAGCAACGAAAGAACCAAAGGTCGACCTGCAAAAGATCAATCTGGATGCAGTCTACAAGACCAATGGGCTCACGGACAGGATTCAAATGATGAAGAAGAATCTGAGGGAGTCCGGAGTCCACATCGCCGGTGAACGATCAAAATATCACCTGGAGTCTTATAAAGAGACCGAGGGCAAGCATCCGGCCATCCGGCGGGCCAAGGCCGAGGCCCTTCTCTTTGAAAAGGTGCCCATCGTCATCCGGGAGGGTGAACTCATTGTTGGCAAACCGACGCCTCACAACCGCGGTGCCTTTGCCAATCACAGTATGGCGCCGGACCAGACCTTGATGATTATCAAACACCGGGAGAGCATGGCCACTGCCGGCAGCGAGTCCCAAATCGCCGAGCTCAGCGATGAAGACCTTGCGGATATCAAAGCTGCGGCCGAATACTGGTCCAAAATGGGTCTCAATAAGAAGGCGTATGAAGTGGGAATGGCCTTCGGAGACGGCTTGCGCAACAAGTTTGGGGCATCCAAGGTGAATATGGGCGGCGTTACCCCTCCGGGCGAAGTGGCACCGCTGGTTTTAGGGTGTGACTTCGAAAAATACCTGACCATCGGCACCCCCGGAATCATCGCCGAAATCGAGGATCGGATTGCAACGATTCGCCGCAAGGGAATGAAGACCACCACTGAGGACAACGACAGAATTCACATGCTCGAGGCGATGATCATCGCGCAGAAGGGATTCCAGCGATTTATCCAGCGGCATGCCGAAGTGGCCCGGGAGATGGCAAAGAAAGAAAAGAACGCCAAGCGGAAGAAAGAGCTGAAAGAGATCGGCGATGTCTGCGAATGGATCGCCGTGAATCCGCCGAGGACCTTCCGTGAGGCACTACAGGCCTATTGGTTCATTCCGGTGGCACACGATATGGAAAAGGCGATATCCAATCACTACGCCGCCAGGTTCGATCAGTATATGTTCCCGTTCTACATGAAAGACATCAACGAGGGGCGCCTGACCCGCCAGGAAGCGGCGGAACTCATGGGGAACATTTTTCTCTTCTGGGATTCGCTGGAGCCGTTCCTCTTTGCCGGACTGGCCGGCAAACGGGACCATCAGGCGGTGGCCCAGGCCAATTACATCGTCAACGTTACCCTCGGCGGAATCGACCGAAGGGGCAGAGACAATTCCAATGAATTCGGTTGTCTGGTGCTGCATGTGGCTGGACAGCTCAAAACCCACCAGCCGCATATCTCCATCCGCTATCACCATGCCACGAAACCCGAGTTCCTGGATGCGGCCATCGAGTGCAACAAGAACCACGGCGCCGGCATTCCGGCATGGTTCAATGACCGCAATAACATGGAGTGGCTGATGAGCCGGGGGGTCTCCCATGAGGATGCCCGGGATTGGTCCATGGCCGGCTGCGTCAATACCGCCTATGGTAAATCATGGGCCTGGACGCCCGGACCGGGTCCCGGATTTGTCCATCATGCCAAACTGCTTCAGATGGCGCTGAACCGTGGTGTGGATCCGGACTCGAAAATGAAGCTAGGGCCGGACACAGGAGACCCGAGGGAATTCGCGACCTTCGAAGAAGTGGTGGCTGCCTACAAGGAGCAGGTCATGTTCAACTATGATTTCCACATGAACATGTATGCCGCCATGTGTCCGCATTTCGACCAGGAGACCGCCTACATGCCGTTCGCTTCGGCCTGGCTGGAAGGGTGTATCGAAAATGGCAAGGACCTGAGCCGCGGTGGTGACAAATACTTCATGGAACTCGAAGGCGGCCACTTTGTTGACCGGGCCATCTCCGATACCGCCGACTGCCTGATTGCCATTAAACACGCGATATTCGAAGACAAAATCTGCACCATGGAAGAACTGCTCAAGGCCATGGAAGCCGACTTCGAAGGCCATGAAGACCTGCGCAAAAAGCTGATGGATTATCCCAAGTATGGCAACGACCTGGAAGAGCCCGATGAGATGATGGCATACCTTTGGTCCTGGACCAGAGACAGGGCTTTGGAATATCGGGATCAATACGACCGTGCACCGGTAATATTCCGACAAGGCGCGGCCTGGGCGCAGTGGGTGGCCCCGGTTACCGGCGCGTTGCCCAATGGTAAAAAACATGGCGAGCCGCTGGCCGATGGCTCCTTGTCTCCCGTGCGTGGCTACGACAAGAGCGGCCCAACAGCCGTCCTGAACTCTGCGGCCAAGTGCGACACAATGGGTATGCAAAGCACGCTGTTGAACATGAAGTTTTCCGCGGGCGTTCTCGGAACCAACGATGGCAAACAGAAGTTTCGTGCCCTTCTGGACACCTATTTTGCCAAAGGCGGCTCCCAGGTTCAGGTCAACATCCTGAACACGGCGACCCTGCTGGATGCCAAAGCACATCCGGAGAACTACAAGGATCTGGTAGTCAGGGTTGCGGGATACAGCGCCTACTGGACCGAGCTCACACCGGAAGTTCGGGACGAGATCATTTCCAGAACGGAACACGCGATGTAAGACAGAGGATTTGATGGAAAAATTAAGTTAATCTACGCTCTTTCTCGCTGATGTTGATTGAACGAATAGTAATTGAAAAGGCGTAAAAAGACCCCTAATCAATGGATTGGGGGTCTTTTCAATAAAACGGGGTGGAGGTATACAATTCATGGCGACTGACTGGCATTCAACTTATGATGTTGTTGTTGTGGGTTCGGGCGGAGGCGCTCTTACCGGGGCAATTACCGCTGAAAAAAATGGTCTGAAGGCGCTGGTTCTTGAAAAACTCGATACATGGGGCGGTTCTAGCGCATTTTCCGGTGGAGGACTATGGATCCCCAATAATTTCTTGATGCGGGAAAGAGGGCTGCTGGATTCGGAAGAAGAAGCCTTGCAGTATATGGAAGAGGTTATCGATGATGTCGGACCGGCCAGTTCCAGAGAAAGAAAAGAAGCCTATGTCAAAAATGCACCGCTGATGGTGGAAATGTTACGGGATATGGGGTTTCAATGGATTCAGGCCGAATTTTACCCGGATTACTACCCGGAAAAACTCGGTGGCAAAGTCGGCAGGTGTATCGAAGGCGCGATTTTTAACGGCAGAAAACTCGGCAAGCTATGCAAATCGCTGGGTAATATGCCGGGGATGGCGAATGTTCCGGTTCATTCGGCCCAAGCATATCTGTTGCCACTGGTCTTTCAAACCTGGAAAGGTTTCAAGACCGCCATGAAAGTAGTGGGAATCGCCATTGGGTGGGGTTTGACCGGTAGGTATCCCCTTGGCATCGGAAGGAGTCTGGCAGGGCAACTCATGTACATTTTGCAATCAAATTACCAGACTCCAATATGGTTGAACAGTCCCATGAAAGACATCATCATGGAAGATGGTCGCGCAGTGGGCGTTACCGTCGAAAAAGAAGGAAAGCTGATCAACGTGCAGGCCAGAAAAGGTATCCTGTTGGCAGCCGGCGGTTTCGCAAAGGGTGATGAATACAGACGCAAATACCAGCCTATTGGAGCAGACTGGAGTTCCGCGTGTCCAGGAAATACCGGTGATGTCCATCAGGCCGGCGAAAAAGTTGGAGCCAAGCTGGATTTGATGGAAATGGCATGGTGGGGCGGTTCATACATCATGGATGGAAAAGTCATGTTTTCCGTGCATGAACGTTCATTTCCCGGTGCCATTCTTGTGGACCACTCAGGTGAGCGTTATGTCAATGAATCTACCTCTTATGTCGATTTCGGCCGTGCGATGCTGGACCGAGAAGCCAGGGTGGGAGGAGCGATTCCCTCATGGCTGATCTTTGATAAAACATACCGAAAAAAGTTTATGTTTGGAATGATGTTGCCGGGTGTTACGCCGGGTAAATATACCAAGAACGGTACCCTGATAAAGGCCGACACCATTGAAGAACTTGCCGGCAAATGCAACATCAATAAAGAGAATCTGGTAAAAACCGTCAAACGATTCAATAGTTTTGCCCACCAGGGCCTCGATGATGATTTTAAGCGGGGCAATGATATATACGATCGCTACTACGGCGATCCCCGGGTTTTGCCAAATGCCAATCTGGCGCCCCTTGAAAAAGCTCCTTTCTACGCAATCAAGTTTTATCCCGGCGATTTGGGAACCAAAGGAGGCCTGTTGACCGATGAACATGCCCGGGTATTGCGGGAAGACGGCTCTATAATCGAAGGACTCTATTGCACGGGTAACAACTCGGCTTCCGTTATGGGACAGACATACCCGGGGCCGGGATCCACCCTCGGTCCAACCTGCACCTTCGGATATATCGCCATGAATCATCTTGCCAAGGAAAAGTAGCACCCTATCGGCAAAAAACGGTAACAGAAGAAGACATGGAAGAGACCGTAAATCAGCGATGACGAAAAAAGACCAGCCGGGCGAATCAGCCCAGATCAATATTGAAGCGGACAAGTGTCTGTTGGCCGGTGATCACCAAAAAGCGTTGACGCTCTATTTAAAAAACGCTGATACGTTTGCCGTACTGCAAGATTACTACGGTCAGGCAAAGACGCTGAACAATGTGGGGCTGATTCAGTCCGGGATGGGCCGAAACGAGGATGCGCTGGTACATTTTCTTAAAGCGCTGGAATTGTTTGGGCGGTTGGGCAAGAAGCTTCAAATGGCCGAGATGTGGGGTAACATCGGTTCCACCTATCGCAATATGGAACTATATGAAAAAGCCATGGAGGCCTATTTCGAGGCGCTGCCCTTATATGAAGACCTCGATCATAAACTTGGCATCGCCGATCAATATACCAATATGGCTTATGTTCATACGAGACGAGGTGATATGGAAGAGGCGATCAATTTGTATCACAAGGCTCTTCCCCTCTATGAAGAATCAGGTGATCGTCGGCGCATCGACGTCACCACGCATAATCTTCAAAACCTGATATCAGCCATGGGAAAAGCGCCTCAATGAAAGGTCTGGAACTGGCGCAGGAATACTATGAACAGATTGGTAAACCGATGCTCGCGGATCGATTCGGCGAACTGGTGGACCGTTTGGCCGTGGGATTCGCCGGTGCCGGTTCGGAGTGTTTTGGCTTCGATGATGAACTCTCACGCGATCATGATTGGGGACCGGCATTTTGCATCTGGTTGACGTACGACGATTATCGCGATCATGGCAAATCGATTCAAAAGGCCTATGAATCCTTACCCAAACGTTTCAAGGGGTATGGCCCGCGCATCGCCAGCCCGGGCGAGGATTTCCGGGTCGGGGCCTGTCCCACGGCGCTTTTTTATGCCACCTATACCGGGCTGCGCCATGTTCCGTGTGAAATTGCCCAGTGGATGAGAATTCCCGACGCATCCCTTGCCATGTGCACCAACGGACGCGTTTTTTCTGATCCGATGGGCGAATTCACGCGCTGGCGGAAAGAATTGCTGGCATTTTACCCGGAGGATGTGCGCCTCAAAAAGATCGCCTCCCGTTGTGCCACCATTGCGCAATCCGGGCAGTACAACCTGCCGCGTTCGCTTAAAAGAGGGGAGACTTTTTCTGCTTTTGCTTCGCTATCGCAGTTTTGTACCGATACCATATCCCTGATTTACCTGCTCAACAAACAATATGCGCCATATTATAAGTGGCTGCACCGTGGAGTGAAAGAGTTATCGCTTTTGGGCGAATGGGCACATGGGCTGATAGCCGATTTGATCCAGCCCACCGATATGAAGGAGAAACCGCATATCATCGAAAATGCCTGTGCCGTTCTCATAAAAGAGTTGAAGAATCAAGGATTGAGCGACTCCTCCTCCGATTTCCTTCTGGAACATGCCCATAGTGTTCATAGCCGCATTAGCGATGAAACATTAGGGAAACGTTTTACCATAATCAATTGAAAGGAAGATATCATGGAAAAAAAAGAAGAATTGATAGAAGATATCCTCCAGCGGGAATGGAAGATGTTCCAGGAGGTTAAAAATGTTGGTGCACGCGCCACCTGCCAGGACGACTATAGTACCTTTCGCATTATGCGATCCAGCCAGGCGTCGAGCTGGTCCAAAGAAACCCTCGCAAGCTATCAGCAAGATCTCATTGAGGCAGAAAACGCGGGCAGAAATTTGCTTTCTGAAAAATACGGCCATATGATGGAATCGACATCACCTGCCGAATATGCGAACATCGCCCCTCTTTTACCTAAGATCGATACGGAGGCGACTGCCATTATCGAACAGATCGTACCCATCGTCATGGAATGGGAAGTAGAACTGACAAAAAAGTACCCTTATATCATAGCGAGAGGCAGACCTCTTTTTAGCAAGGAAGACATGCCTGGCGTGACCTCGCTGGAAACTTATCTCAAGGGGGAGTTAAAAAGCTATTCAACCCTTACACTTAAACACTATTTGACACATGTACAAAAATTGCGTAAGGAAAATAAGAATGGCTCGGAAATAATCATGCTGGCCTCTATGAAACAATATGGTTTTAAATCATTGGAGGATGCCAACGATACGATACGGGCTCGCTCCGAAGGAAGGTAATGATGGCCGAAGACAAAATACTCAACATGAAACCCGGAAGGGAGTTGAACCTCATGGTGGCCAAAGAAGTGATGGGCCACGAGGTTGCCGTGGATGAAGTAATGGGAGATACGGAACGCTTTCTCGATAGCGAAGGAGACAGCATCTGGAGCGAGTTGACACCCTACTCCGAGGATGTTGCCGCTGCCGAGGCGGTAATCAATAAAGCGGTAAAGTTGGGATTCAAAGATGTCAAAACCTGGTGGGATTTCGGATCGGGTAGTTACCAGCCTGCCGAGGCCGTTTGTAAAAAGGCTCTTTTGGAGATAATGACCAACGAAAAGGATACGTAGTAGGATATCAAGAATAGTTACAAAAAAGGATTTCGTTTCTATGAACGGGCAGGGTAAATCCGAAAACGTATACCATGGTTTTTCTCTTCGAAGAAAGACCATAATGGATCAAGATAGAATACTGAAAATGGAACCCGGAAGGGAATTGAATATATTGGTGGCCAGAGAAGTAATGGGCCATGAAGTCGTCTCGGATGAGGTTATGGGGGATACGGAACGATTCATCGATGCATCGGGAGACAGTATTTGGAGCGAGTTGACACCTTACTCGGAAGATGCCTCTATCGCCGAGGCGGTAATCAACAAAGCGGTAAAACTGGGATTTACGGATGTGAAAACCTGGTGGGATTTCGGGTCGGGTAGTTACCAGCCTGCCGAGGCCGTTTGTAAAAAGGCTCTTTTGGAGAAAAGGGCCAGAGAGACGACTGCTGAATAACTGTATTATCAATATCTGTGGAGAGGGGGATTGTAGTTGCCATGAACACATCACTTGAATATGAAAAAGTATATCGAGACTTCTCTTGGGACCAATGCATGAAAGAATATCTCGATTGGCCGAAAAACGGATATTTCAACATCACCCATGAGGCGATCGATAGACATGCCGATGATCCAAAGAAAGTTGCCATATTTTACATATCTGCAGAAGGCAAAGAAGAGAAATACACCTTTCGGGATATGAAAAATTTGACGTCTCAGCATGCTAACATGCTTCGAAAGCTGGGAGTCAAAAAGGGTGACAGTGTTGCCAGAATGTTGCCGCGAAGCATCGAAAACTACAACACATTTCTTGGAAACTGGAAAGCCGGAGCAATTGATGTTCCTGTTTTTACCGCCTATGGGCCTGAAGCCTTGGAGTATCGGGCAAAGAGATCCGAAGTGAAGGTTTTGATCACCGATGCGGATAACAGACCCAAGGTAGACAAGATTTCCGGAGGTCTGCCGGGTGTAAAGATTGTCGTTGTTCCAGGGCCGAATGGTGAGGGGCTTCAAGACGGAGACTATGATTACTGGAAGGAGCTTTCAAACTGCTCAAGGCAATTTGATACGGAAAAGATGAAAGCAGAAGATCTGCTTTTGGTGCACTACACGTCGGGTACCACCGGAAAACCGAAAGGCGCCATGATTAACCAGAAGGGTGCCATGTTCATGCTCCCCTATTGCATGTATTCCCTCAATCTCCAGGGAAATGACATGTTTTGGGGGTTTGCCGATCCGGGCTGGATTTATGCCTTGTTCACAACCGGAACCTCTGTTTTGATCGGGGGGGGTTCGCTGCTTATTTACGGTGGACGGATGGATGCCGAGAATTGGTACCAACTCATGGATAAATATGAGGTTACCAACTTCGCCGCGGCGCCTACCCTTTTCCGCATGGTTATGGCCGCCGGCGATGAGTTGGCGGATAAATATAAGGATAAGATGAAAACCTGGCGTTATACTGCAGCCGGTGAGTATCTTGATCCCAAAGTAAGCAGTTGGTTTAAAGAAAAATTTGGCGCCAGCATATCTGACCAATATGGATTGACCGAGATCGGGATGGTTCTTGGCAACTACCCCTTCATGCTCGACAAGCAGGGTTCCATGGGCCGGCCAATACCGGGGTTCAATGTTAAAGTCATGGACGAGGATGGCAATGAGGTCCCACAAGGAGAAACCGGAATCATCATGGTCGAGAAGAACGACTTTTTCCTTGCCAGCGGTTACCTGGGGGAACCGGAAAAATGGCAGAACTGCTTCGTCAAAGAAAAGTGGTATAACACCAATGATATGGCGGCTGTGGATGAGGATGGATATTTCTTCTATCGCGGAAGAGATGACGATGTCATCTCGAGCTCCGGCTATCGAATCGGTCCGGCCGAGGTGGAAGCAGCGGTAATGAAACATCCCTCCGTCGCAGAGGTCGCGGCAGTAGGAAAGCCGGATCCGCTCAGGACCGAGATTGTAATGGCTTTCGTTGTTCTGAAAGCCGGCTTTGAACCTTCCCCCACACTGGCCGAAGAAATTCAAAAACAAGTCAAAAGCGCATATGCTGCGCATATTTATCCAAGGGAAATTGAGTTTGTCTCCGAACTGCCCAAGACCGTGAGCGGGAAGATCATGAGGCGCGAACTGCGTAAACGTTTCCAATAGATTTTGCCATAAAAAATCGGGGGCTTCTTGAAAGTCCCCGATTTTTTTTATTTCTTATTATTTCTTATAAACTCGTATTTATCAAATAATATTACTCTCCCTTAGCTTATCAATATTCTCTTTGGATAAATTGAGCATATTGGTGAGAATATCTTCCGTATGCTGACCGATTTCAGGTGACGGACTGGTGATTTTCCCGCGAGAGTCGGACAGCTTAAACGGAAGCTTGATATATTTCATCTTGCCACCTTTGGGGTTGTCGATTTCCTGAACCATGTCGCGCGCGGTGACGTGAGGGTCGGTGAAGACCTCATCGCTGCTGTATACTTTTCCAATGGGGACGTTCTTGTCTTTTAACTCTTCGAACCACGCATCTCTTGTCTTGGTGAGAAAGGTCTCTTTCAACCAGGTAATAATTTCCTGTTTCTTTTCGCCTTGTGTGAATTGTTCTTCGATCAAATCCTCTCTACCCAGTACCCGGCACAGGTTTGCCCAAAAACCAGGTTCGTTGCAGCCGATGGTGAAGTATTTACCGTCCTTGGTCTCATAGACATCGTAGAAGGGATTTGCGCCATTGTAAAAATTGTCGCCGCGCTTATAGATCGTTCCGTAATTCAGATAGTCGAAGTGGTAGGGATTGAGCATTCCTATCACGGTGTCCAGAAAGGCCGTTTCGACAAACTGTCCGCGACCTGTTTTTTCTCTTGCGGCAAGAGCGGTTAAAACACCGATAACCGCATTCATGGAAGTCGCCCAGTCGGCAAAGAGGTTCATCGGGATCGCCGGTGGGCCATCTTTTTGTCCAACCATATCGATTCCCCCTCCGAGCGCCGAGTAGTTGATATCATGGCCGGGAAGGTCGCGGTATGGGCCGTCTGTCCCATATCCCGACATGGAGACATAGATAATTTTCGGATTTATTTTGCTCAAAGATTCATAGTCGATCCCCAGGCGCTTGGTCACCCCAGGCCTGAAGCCGTCTACGACAACATCGGACTGTTTCGCCAGTTCACAGAAAATATCATGGCCTTCTTCTGCCTTCAGGTTTAGCGTGAGGCTTTTCTTGTTGCGGTTCAGAGACTCGACGAGTACTCTGATGGCATTCGCCATGCTCCAGTGGTAGGTGTCGCTGTCTTTGCCTGTGGCGTAGGAACTGGCACTGACACGCGCACTACTTTTAGGCGGCGGGCCGATAACGATGACTTCCGCTCCCATATCCCCCATATACATCGTGGTAAAATTACCCGGTCCCAATGTCGTCAAATCCAACACCCGTATTCCTTCCAAAGGCATCATAATTTGTAATTTTCCTTTAAATGATAAGAGGTTATTATTGTCACTAAAAATTATCCAAACCCAAATAATCTGTCAACCCAAATTCAAAAATGTACAACATCAGATTGCCGAACGATCGTAATATGGAAAAAAATTGATCAAGAGACCCTACCGTTTGCATTTTTTGATTGTCAAATCTTACCACCCAAGCTTTTATCCCGTCCCGAATATCGGGCGTAAACCAATGCCGCAGTCCTGTAAAACATGTGACCGAATTTTGAATGAGGGGCGTATGCAAACAGAAAAAATACAAAGACAAGATGGCTGAAATAGATGAAATAAGCGATTGGCATGTCTGCCATACGCGCAACCTGTGCGAGAATACCGGTGAGAATTATCAAAAGAACATCACCGATAAAAATCCAGTCAAAGGCGACGGTTTTGCCGATTACGTCACTGAAAAGTCGCCTGACCACGATCCCGCCGATTCCCGAAAGTGCGGCCAATGCGCTGAGATTCCCCAATATTTTTATCGGGTGAAGGAAAGGCAGCGGCGTCGGTGTTAACGGCGGGGCGTATCCTTTTTGGACAGAAAACAAATTGATGTAATAGATCAAGGTCACACCGAGTGTCGTCAGCAACAATCCGATAAATGCATAAAACAGCATAAGATGTGCTACGTATCGTTCCTGATTCGGGCCACACTCTTTGAATTTGCCATGTGAGAAAACATCTTTCATTGCTCCGACCAGCGACGGAACGATTGGTACTCCGTTACCATTTGGAGGGTATTCCTTTTTAAATCCACCAATCAAGTTCCGAACCCCCAAAATCGCTGTAACTACTGCAAACATGGCAGTTGGAATGAAGATTAACTCGATGGCGAGCTGAGGTATCATATTCTTTGAAAAGTCGATGGGCGTCTTTCCGAAAAAACTGAGGTCTCCACCATGTATCCCAGCTATCACGGCCGCCAAGAGTATAATGGGAACCAGCAATAGTGCCAGCGCACCAACTGGTGATTGTGTCGCTTTTCCGATAAATGACGGCACGGAAACATTTGCGATAATCATATTTCGAATCGCAGCCATTACATCGCCAGGTTTCGCTCCCCTGGGGCACATCTCGGAGCAATCTCCGCAATGAAAACAGAGCCAGGGATCCATACTGTGTAACAGCTTGTCCTTGATGCCCCATTGCGCGGTGATCATTTCTTTGCGCGGAAACGGGGCCCCATCCGGCGAAAGCGGGCATACGACTGTACAAGTAGCGCATTGAAAGCACTTTTTCAGATCTTCACCACCACCTTGAATAATGCCTTCTATGAATTGTAAATCCGGGTCGATGAATACGCGGTCAGTCATCTGGACAATCTCCGTAAATTAGGTTTGCGCTTATGCTTCGAAAGGTATATTCACAAACTTGTGCCCGTCCAGAAAGAAGAAAATTTGGTCGAGATCTCCCGTTGAGAATCAGGGCGGAATGTACGCGAAAAATTCTTCCACAAGCACCCATAGCAAGTGCCGTTGAATACATGTGCCTGATATTGCAAGGATAATGTTTTTCGCGCAAATCAGATTTCGTGCAAACCTATCATTTCTGGATGGACGACAGTTCTTTTTTCGCAAATTACATGCCTATATCCGAATGATTTATATTTACAATGTGTTGCATATGCAACCAGCATTTTAAAAAAAATAATGTGATAATCCGGTGCACACAATCAGCTATTTAGAATTTAAAAAGCATTTACAGGCGGCAATAAACCAATGGACATCAAGGCCAGGGTGCCGCTTACAATTATGGTGCGTCTGTGCATCACCCATTGTTTTGTATGCATCTTTTTGAAGCGTGGCCATGCCCTCGCATTTTCAATACCGATGGAGCAGTCTGCATTTCCGTCTCTAACATCAGCTTTGATAATATTGCCCATTTGCTTGCAAACCGACATTTATACGGGAAACAGCGCTGTGTATTTCCTATCATACCGGACACGCTTGCGATGCATGGTTTGAAATTTGCATTAATTTCATCGGGATTTGCAATTCACGTTTCTGAAAACAACCCACGTTATCATCTTTTCAACGTTATAACCCGAATCAGGAGGTACCAGATGGCAGATCGAAAATGCACCTATTCCGTGAGTGACGGCGTCGCCGTGATGACCGTAGACAACCCGCCCGTAAACGCGTTAAGCACAGTTGTGATCGATGATATAGAGGCGACGGTCAATGAAGCGCTGGCAGATGAATCCGTAAGGGTTGTGGTATTCACCGGTGCCGGCAAACGTGCTTTTATTGCGGGCGCCGACATCAGTGAATTTGTCAATTTGAACAAGAAAGAAGCCGCGATCAATTATCTGACAAAGGGCCAGAAAATAACCCAGACGATTGAGAATGCGGACAAGCCCTTCATTGCCGCAATTCAAGGGTATTGCCTGGGAGGAGGAATGGAATTCGCATTGGCCTGCCATATGCGCCTGGCAGACGAGAATGCACAATTTGGACAGCCGGAAATCAAGCTGGGTGTGATACCGGGATATGGCGGCACCCAACGGGGGGCCCGTCAATTGGGCAAAGCCAGGGCTATGGAATTAATTCTTTCCGGAGACTTCATTTCCGCCAAACAGGCAGCGGAATATGGCGTCGTGAATCGCATTGTGCCCGGGGGCGAAGTCATGGACGCAGCCATGTCATTGGCGAAAACCATCGCAACAAAAAGTCGGGTTGTTGTTAAGGCAACGATTAAAGTCATCACTGAAGGTGTAAAGCTTGATTTTGACGAATCGATGAAGCTTGAAAGAGAAATTTGGGGAGAATTATGCGAGACGGAAGACAAAGCAGAAGGAGTGGCCGCGTTTATGGAAAAAAGAAAGCCTGAATTTAAAGATAGATGATGACTTAGGATTGATTTATGAGTACAACAGAAAATACAAACTGCAGAATGTATATTCTTCAAGGCGGACTATGTACGGCAAACAACCTGGAGGTTTTTGCGGAAGCAGAATCCGACATCTACAAAAATCGAAAGAAGAAGCTTTCCATAACCTGCATTCTGATTCGGCATCCCAAAGGATGGCTGCTTTGGGATACCGGACTCCCTGATGATCTGGTAAAGGAGCCTGGCGGCTTAGATGTACTTAACGGGGACCTGAATTTTAGTGTACAAAAAACCTTGGTTTCGCTGCTCGAAGAAATTGAGATTACACCTAAGGACATTGAGTACGTAACCTTTTCGCATATGCATTATGACCATATCGGGAACGCAAACCTGTTTGCCGACGCAACCTTTCTCATAGACGGGACAGAATATTCATCCGTTTTCAATGACAATGCCAAAGAATCACCTTTTTTTCATTACTACAATAGACTCGCGGAGAGTCACACGATAAAAATGACAGGCATATATGACATATTTGGCGATGGTCTGGTCCTGACTGTCCCTGCCCCCGGGCATTCCCCCGGTCATCGCGTACTTTTTGTAAATTTGCCAAAAATGGGGCCTGTCGTAATTTCGGGAGATCTTTATCACTTTGCGGAACAAAGAACCCACAGGAGGGTACCTCGCATTAATCATGACCGAAAGCAGACGCTGAAGTCCATGGACGTGATTGAAAAGTTCATTGCTGAGAAAGGAGCAAAACTGATCATTTCCCATGATTTCGATCAAATATCTTCGCTTCCGCAATCGCCTGACTATTTGGACTAAAGGAAATCGATTATGGCTGATAATCAAAAAACGTGGTTTATTACCGGCTGCTCGACAGGGATAGGACGGGCTTTGACAGTAGCGGCGCTTAAAAAGGGCGATCAGGTCGTTGCCACCGCACGGAAACCTGAAACGTTGAAGGATGTCGCGGATCGTTTTCCGGATGTCATGAAAAGCCTTCGCCTTGACATTACCAAACCAGCAGAGGTTCGTGAAGCCATAAAGGCCGCCATGGATGCATTTGGCCGAATCGATGTATTGGTCAACAATGCAGGCCACGGCTTGTTGGGCGCCCTGGAAGAAGTCACCGATGATGCGGTTCGTGAAATGTTTGAAGTCAACTTTTTTGGCCACCTGGACGTGACACGCGTCGTGTTGCCGATTATGCGAAGCCAGAGAAGCGGCCATATTTTAAATCTCTCTTCCGTGGCGGGTTTTATCGGCGCCCCTGGTGTGGGTGTCTACTGTATTACAAAATTTGCCCTGGAAGGAATGTCCGAAGTCCTCGCAGCAGAAGGCAAGCCATTGGGAATTCGGGTTACAATTGTCGAACCAGGTGAGTTCCGAACCAATTTTCGAGCATCTTATTTCAGGACGGATACGGTGATTGATGACTACACCGCTACAAGTGGTGCAATTATCAAACATACCTTGGCGGGGCATGGCAAACAGAAAGGAGACCCTGCCAAGGCGGCGCTGGCAATGATTCAAGCTGTTGAGAGTGACAACCCGCCCATGCGATTGCCGTTGGGAAGCGATGCGATCAGAATTGTCGAGACGAAACTGGAAATAGTCAAAGCGGATGTGAATGCTTGGCGGAAAGTTGCGGAAGAGACTGCATTTGATGAGGAGTAAGCAATAATCGAACATGTAATAGTAAAATCAACAAAATGAATGAAACCCCTTAGGAAGTGAGCGCGTAGGAAACGCTGGAGGAACCATTGCCCATGAAACGGGAGCTTTCAATCTCATGGGACACGATTGAGCGGTATCCTCTTAAAACAGAAGAACTATGGCCGACGACGACCACCCTCACGTAGCCTTTTCACCAGGCCATGCTTGCCAGCACATCGGGAAGGACGAAATATGATTCAGATGAAGCCTGAAGCCAGCTTTTTAAGGTAGATTCCCACCCATCATCCTTTCCTTAAAAATCATCTCAAATACATGGATTCAAGGAAGCCCACATACGTTGTCACGCCTCTGGTGCTCACCTCCGTGCGATACGAGGCCCTGATGGCCAAAATGGGCATCGACATCAAGGTGGCCTCATTGCCCGTCATCGCCGTTGATGCGGAACATGGTTGGCGCCATGGTGCTTCTGCCTTCCCTTGCCAGAATTTTAATGTTTTTTGTATCTTGGGGTCGTCCGACTCCGGCCGGCTCCTCTCTTTTTATAGGGGATTTTCAGCCTGTCCATTTTTTTTCGAAGCGTATTGGGGTTGATGGCCAATAAATCAGCGGCCCCGTTTGGGCCACTGACTTTTTTATTCGCAATCGCCAACGCCCGCCGGATATGGACAATCGTCATCGTTTCCAGCGACAGCAGTTGGCCTTGCGCATCTGTGTACTGGGTATCTTCGTTCTTGCCTTCCGACCACGGGTCCGTATCGGTAAACCGTAAGGGGCCTTGGGTGTGTTGGATCAGCGCCCGTTCAACGACGTTCTGCAGTTCGCGGACATTTCCAGGCCAATGGTAGGCCAGAAGCCTGTTGAGGGTTCCCGGCGCGAGGACGGGTTGTTCCGTCTTTTTCAGTTCAACGGATTTTTTTTCCGTAAAATAATGGACAAGTGCCGGAATGTCTTCCTTTCTCTGCCGCAGCGGCGGAATGGAAATCGGGAAAACATTCAGTCGATACCACAGGTCTCTCCTGAATTTACCGGCATTTACCATTTCCTCCAGGTTTCGATTGGTTGCCGAAATGATGCGAATATCTACGGGAATGGTTCGGGTGCCGCCGACTCGCTCAATTTCTCTGTTTTGAAGGACATGAAGAAGTCGAACCTGGGCCTGGTGGGGCAGTTCGCCGACTTCATCGAGAAAGATCGTCCCTTTGTCCGCCCGCTCGAAACGTCCCCGCTTTTGCTCAACTGCGCCTGTGAATGCTCCCTTTTCATGCCCGAACAACTCACTATCCAAAAGCGAGTCCGGGATGGCGCCGCAATTGACACTGATAAACGGACCTTCCTTTCGTTTGGACATGCGGTGGAGCGTATTGGCGATCAGCCCTTTGCCGACACCGGTTTCGCCTTCCAATAAAATCGGACTGTCAAGTTGGGACACCTGCCGTACCATCTGCATGACATGGCGCAACCCGCCATCGGCACCAATGATCTCCGTGCCGGACAGATTGTTGAGTTCGCATTGTAAAAAACGGTTATTGTCATTGAGAATATCCTTGAGACGGATCAACTCTTGATGTTTGAGTGCATTTGCCATGCAGATGGCCAGGGGGGGGTGCAGGATATGAACAAGATCGGCATGGGCTTTCGTGTACTTGTCGGTACCTTGTGTGCCGACGATGAAAAAACCGATTCTGGGCCCGCTGATGCTTAATTTCAACACAATATAAGATGAGTCGAGCATAAATCCGTAACTTCTATTCAGAAACCGAAACACCGGTATCATAACCGGCTGGTTGATGACGATGATTTCTTTCATTTGCTTAAAAACATCTTGCCACAATTTTTTGCTTTCCAAGGGCATAATGGAGATATTCCCCATCCCCACGAAACGCCGATGATTTATAAGTGTAGCCACGATCCTGAATACATTTAATTCCAGATCGTATTGTATAAAATTAATATCGGTACAGGGAATAACTTGGACTAAATACTGGTGGCAACGTTTTAGCGCTTCATCGATGTCCAGACTGCCACAAATACGAATGGTGCCTTGTCGGAAAAACTGATTTTTATCAATGGCCTGCATGTTTATATCGCCGGTACGTTATCCATCGAAAAAGGTATGAATTTGTCGAATGGCAGCTTGTTATCACATCGGTAAAATTACGCAGGTGTTGAAAATATTTGGCCAATTTCTGAAACATCCTTTTTTTTGTAAGGGATTTTCAGCTTGTCCATCTTTTTTCGAAGCGTCTTCGGATTGACGGTTAACAACTCGGCGGCCCCGCCAGGCCCGCTGATTTTTCCATTCGCAATCGCCAACGCTCGCCGGATATGAACAGACGTCGCCGTTTCCAGCGACAGCAGTTGGCCTCGCACATCTGTGTACTGGGTATCTTCGTTCTTGCCTTCCGACCACGGGTCCGTATCGGTAAACCGTAAGGGGCCTTGGGTGTGTTGGATCAGCGCCCGTTCAACGACGTTCTGCAGTTCGCGGACATTTCCAGGCCAATGGTAGGCCAGAAGCCTGTTGAGGGTTCCCGGCGCGAGGACGGGTTGTTCCGTCTTTTTCAGTTCAACGGATTTTTTTTCCGTAAAATAATGGACAAGTGCCGGAATGTCTTCCTTTCTCTGCCGCAGCGGCGGAATGGAAATCGGGAAAACATTCAGTCGATACCACAGGTCTCTCCTGAATTTACCGGCATTTACCATTTCCTCCAGGTTTCGATTGGTTGCCGAAATGATGCGAATATCCACGGGAATGGTTCGGGTGCCGCCGACTCGCTCAATTTCTCTGTTTTGAAGGACATGAAGAAGTCGAACCTGGGCCTGGTGGGGCAGTTCGCCGACTTCATCGAGAAAGATCGTCCCTTTGTCCGCCCGCTCGAAACGTCCCCGCTTTTGCTCAACTGCGCCTGTGAATGCTCCCTTTTCATGCCCGAACAACTCACTATCCAAAAGCGAGTCCGGGATGGCGCCGCAATTGACACTGATAAACGGACCTTCCTTTCGTTTGGACATGCGGTGGAGCGTATTGGCGATCAGCCCTTTGCCGACACCGGTTTCGCCTTCCAATAAAATCGGACTGTCAAGTTGGGACACCTGCCGTACCATCTGCATGACATGGCGCAACCCGCCATCGGCACCAATGATCTCCGTGCCGGACAGATTGTTGAGTTCGCATTGTAAAAAACGGTTATTGTCATTGAGAATATCCTTGAGACGGATCAACTCTTGATGTTTGAGTGCATTTGCCATGCAGATGGCCAGGGGGGGGTGCAGGATATGAACAAGATCGGCATGGGCTTTCGTGTACTTGTCGGTACCTTGTGTGCCGACGATGAAAAAACCGATTCTGGGCCCGCTGATGTTTAGTCTCAAAATAATACAAGATAAATCGAGAACAAAACCGTAACTTCTATTTAAAAACCGAAACAATGGTATCCTATCCGGCTGGTTAATGATAGTGATTTCCTTCTTTTTCTTAAAAAGGTCTTGCCATAATTTTTTGCTTTGCAAGGGCAAAATGGAGATATCCCCCACGAAACGTCTATGATTTCTGAGTGTTGCCACAATCCTGAATGCATTTAGTTCTATATCGTATTGCACAAAAGTTATTTCGGTACAGGGAATAACTTGGGTTAGATACTCGTAGCAGCATTTTAGCGCTTCATCGATGTCCAGACTGCCACAAATACGAACGGTGCCTTGTCGGAAAAACTGATTTTTATCAATGACCTGCATATTTATATCGCTGGTACGTTATCGATAGAAAAAAGAATGAAATTGTCAAATGGCAGCTTATTATCATAAATGATGCCATATGACCAATCATTTTTGTCAAATGGCATCATTATGTGTTCGTTAAAATTTAACATCTTGAAATTTTAGCCACAATACAATTGGCATGATTTATGATAGCGATTCATTTGTTGAAATGGTTTCGATCTTTAAATGAATCATTTTCCTTAGAAAGCAATAAAGATTTACTCTCAAGAGAGATCACCCCTCGATTGGAATTACTCCCCCATATCAATCGAGGGGTATTTTGCATTATTGCGTCAACAGCCACCCGCATAACGGGCGGCTCGAATTTCTGGCCATAGCCCGGAAAAAAAACCGAATCAGTGTTTTAATCGATGCAAAAGAGAAGAGGAGTATTTTATGAACAATGCAGTATGTAGAACCACATTGTCCTTGATGTTGGCGATTCTGCTTGTGTGTATCGCAATGCCGGCGCTGGCGAAAGTGACTGCTGAAGAGGCCGCGAGACTGAAAACAGAATTAACCCCCATGGGAAGTGAGATAGCGGGAAACAAAGAGGGGACCATTCCTGCCTGGACCGGTGGACTTTCTAAAACTCCCGAAGGCATAGACTATGTGCCCAAATCCGGATTACCCCATCCGGATCCGTTTGCCGATGACAAGATCCTGTTTACCATTACGGCACAAAATGTCGAGCAATATAAAGACAAATTGTCTGCTGGTGTGGCGAACATGTTCAAACTATACCCGGATACCTTCAAGATCCATGTGTACCCAACAAGAAGATCCGCCGCATACACCAAACACGTCTATGAGGGAACGTATAAAAACGCCTTGACGGCAGAGGTGATCGATGAATACGGCAGTGTAACCAATTTCGTTGCCGGGTTTCCGTTTCCAATTCCCAAAAGCGGTACAGAGGCCATGCTGAATATGGTTCACAGACCGTGGCCCTCGAAAAATATGAAAGGCACTTATGGTGGCGGGATTGTGCAGGGAAGCGGCAAATATGCGATAAACTACGCAACTGATTATTTTCTGCATAAACCCGAAGGTGATGAACCATTTGATCCGGCCGACTATATCTATGGAAAAATCGTTGTAATGGATATGCCCGGCCGTGTAGGCGAAATCTATCTCATGATGGACCCGGCAGACTACAGTAAAAATGACGCGATCGGCTGGTCCTATATACCGGGAATGCGTAGGGTGCGCCGGAACCCCAACATGTTTTACGACGGACTCGATTCTTCTGCCGGCGGCATCGGCTGCAGTGACGGATCGTGGATGTGGAAAGGCAAACTCGACCGGTTTGATTGGAAATTGGTCGGGAAAAAAGAGATGTACATACCTTATAACACCTACAAGATCGAATTGCTTCCGGAATTTGAACCGATG
The DNA here is from genome assembly GCA_963674945.2 of uncultured Desulfosarcina sp. Lineage (GTDB taxonomy): Bacteria > Desulfobacterota > Desulfobacteria > Desulfobacterales > Desulfosarcinaceae > Desulfosarcina. Next base: position 3,065,966 of record CAXXWQ010000004.1, on the reverse strand, counting down.
ATGACCCCCCATCATCCCAACCCGGAACCGATTCGCTGGGAGCTTCACCGGGTATGGGAAGTCATCGGGACCCTTAAGGAAGGTTCTCGGCATCTTTACGGCAAACGGCACTATTTTCTGGATGAAGACTCATGGCTGATTGCCGTTATTGACAAATACGACAAACGCGGAAACCTGTGGCGAATGTCATGGGCACATGGAAAAGAATATTATGATTTTCCCGTATTCCGCCAGACCCAGTACCATCACTTCGATTTCCAGGTGGCGTTTTATGCTACATTTACGTATTTTAACGGTTTTCCGCCCGAAGAGTATAACGAAATACCGGACGACTTCTTCTCAGTTCAAAATTTGCGAAAAATGGGTCGGCGGTAAACGCGGGTGGTACGCCAGAATAAAGAAATCATGGGCGGAATGAAGTACAATGAGAAGGTCGGTATACCACCACCTTCTCATTGTGTTTGGTCATCTACCTGTACTTTCTCTACGAACAAATGGGTGCTATCTCAATGGCTTAAAATCATGGGGCTTTTTCATCGGATGCTGGGGCCGTCGACGATCACCTTGCCGTAGCTCTTTCGCCCGGCCAGGCTTGCCAGCGCCTCGGGAAGAGCGGAAAAGGGAAATTGTCGGTAGATCAGCGGCTTGATATCTCCCGATCGATAGAGATCGTATAGAGCGTCCTGGGTTTTGCGAAAAATTTCCGGGTCGAACTTCTTGTAGTTACCCCAATAAAGACCGACGATGTCGATATTTTTGAGCAAAACGCGGTTTGTCGCGATCTTGGAAATCTTGCCCGAGGCGAAACCGATCACGACGATACGGCCCTCGAAGGCGATACACCGGGTGCTATCGTCGAACACCGCGCCCCCGACCGGGTCGAAGATCACATCGGCACCGTGGCCGCCGGTAATTTCCTTGACGCTGTCGACAAAATTCTCTTTCTGGTAATTGATGACAAACGCTGCCCCGCACTTGCGACAGATGTCGAGTTTATCATCGCTTCCAGCCGTTGCGATGACCCGGGCGCCACACGCCTGCCCGATCTGAACGGCCGCCGTACCCACGCCCCCTGCACCGGCATGAACCAGGAGAAAATCGTCCTTTGAAAGCCGTGCCCGATGTATCAGCCCAACATGGGCCGTCTGATAGACCAGTTGCATGGCCGCAGCATCCGCGTAGGTCATATCCTCGGGAAAAACGAATGTGTTTTTCGGTTCCACGACCATGTATTCGGCAAAGGCGCCGCTTTCCCCCACCGTCATCACCCGGTCGCCAACTTGAAAAGGACAATCCTCGGCTGTCTCCACGATCCTGCCGGCGGCTTCCACACCGGGAATGAAGGGCAGTGGACTCTTCTCCTGGTATTGTCCTGCGATGCTGAGCACATCCAGAAAATTAAGACCGATTGCCGAGACCCGAATGATCCCCTGTTTGCCCGCAGGTTTTGGCGGCGGACACGTCTCATGTACGAGTGCTTTTTCAAATTCGCCGTATTGGTGAACCCGCCAGGCCATCATTTCTCTTTGTGCTGTTTTCATATTTCCTCTTCATTTCGTATCACGATTGTCCAAATGTGTAATGTCGTCTCAAACGTATTGATTGGTTGTATTCAAACCGGTCGAGTTGCATCCGGTTTCACCCGGAACGACACAGCAATAAAGTGCATTGATTGATCCGCAAAGGCAGACTCACTGTCCCATTGCACAAACGTTGCTAGTACGATAGGCTGGCCGATTCCGGCCGATTTTTCTCTTTTTATACGGAATTTGCAGCTTATCCATTTTTTTTCGAAGCGTATTGGGGTTGATGGCCAATAAATCAGCGGCCCCGCCGGGACCGCTGATTTTTCCATTTGAAATCACTAACGCTCGCCGGATATGAATCGCCGTCACCGTTTCCAGCGGCAGCAACTGGTCTTTCGCATCGGTGTACTGTGTATCTTCGTGCTTCCCTTCCTGCCACAGGGCCGTATCGGTAAACCGTAAGAGGCCTTTGGTGTGCTGGATCAGCGCCCGTTCAACAATGTTCTGAAGTTCGCGCACATTTCCAGGCCACTGGTAGGCCATAAGCCTGTTAATGGTTCCCGGAGCGAGGATGGGATGTTCCGTCTTTTTCAGCTCAACGGATTTTCTTTCCGTAAAATAATGGATGAGTGCCGGAATATCTTCTTTTCTTTGCCGCAGCGGCGGGATGCGAATCGGAAAAACATTCAGTCGATACCACAAGTCTTCCCTGAATTTGCCCGCGTTTACCATTTCCTCCAGGTTTCGATTGGTAGCCGAAATGATACGGATATCCACAGGAATGGTTTGGGAGCCGCCAACGCGCTCGATTGTCTTGTTTTGAAGAACATGAAGAAGCCGAACCTGGGCTTTGAGGGGCAGTTCGCCGACTTCATCGAGAAATATCGTCCCTTTGTCCGCCCGTTCAAAACGTCCCCGCTTTCGCTCGATTGCACCTGTGAATGCTCCCTTTTCATGCCCGAACAACTCGCTATCCAAAAGCGAATCCGGAATAGCGCCGCAATTGACACTGATAAACGGACCTTCCCTTCGTTTTGACATACGGTGAAGGGTCTGGGCGATCAACCCTTTGCCAACACCGGTTTCGCCTTCAAGCAAAATCGGACTATCGAGTCGGGACACCTGCCGTGCCATTTCCATCACTGGGCGCAACCCGCCATTGGTGCCAATTATTTCCGTACCGGATAGATCGTTGAGCTCGCATTGTAAAAAGCGATTGTTGTCATTGAGAATATCCTTAAGACGAACCAACTCTTGATGCTTGAGCGCATTCGCCATGCAAATGGTCAGGGGATCTTTTAACATGTGCACAAGACCTAAATGGGCTTGATTATACCGATTGCTCCCGCGGGCGCTAATTACGAAAAAACCGCTTTTTTGCCCGCCGATGCGCAGTTTCAAACTGATGAAGGATTGGTTGAGTGTAAACTTTAAAGATTTGCTCAATTGCCGAAATTCCGGAATTTCAGCCGGTCGGTTAATAATATAAACCTCTTTTTCCTGCTCCCAGAGGTAAAGCCATAGTTTTTTGCTTTGCGAAGGCATAATGTTGATGTCCTCCGCGTTACGTGGATACTTTTGATGCTTTGCCACGATGGGAAATGCGTTTAATTCCCGATCGTATCGCACAAAAAACATATCATCACAGGGAAGCGCTTGTTTTAAAAAATGGTAGCAGCGTTTTAATGCTTCATTGATATCCAGACTACCACAAATGTGAGCGGTCGCTTGTCGAAAAAACTCATTTTTATCAAAATTCTGCATATGATTGGTGCGCCCCGGTAAGTAATTTCTCAAAAACTGGAACCGAATCGTCACATAGCGTATTATTATCACTTGCTATGCCATAGGACAATCAAATTTGTCATATGGCGTTAATTTGGTGTGGCTTAAAAATCAACCCACTGTTATTTAAAGATAATTTTCTTGGCACGATTCATGTAATAAACAGGATTTATCAATTAGACGCCATCCTTATAAAAAAACACAGGTCATAAAACGTAGCGGCTCCAATCTTTCTGGTATCATCTGGAAACTTCGCATCCGGTTTTATAGAACAGCCGATTCAAAATTCAAATAAAAGATCTTGTTTTTAAAGAAAAAAGAGGGGGGGGGAAATGACTGCCAAAAAAAACAAAGAACCAAAGGTCGATCCACGCGTTATCCAACTGGAGGAAGTTTACAAGACCAATGGCCTCACCGATCGGATTCGGATGCTGAAGGACAGAGTGCGGGAAGAAGGCGTTCACATCGCCGGCGAGAGAGCCAGATACTGGCTCTCGTCTTACAAGGAGACCGAAGGCGAGCATCCTGCAATCCGGAAGGCCAAGGCAGAAGTCAACCACATGGCCAAGATGCCCATTATCATCCGGTACGGAGAGCTGATCGTGGGCAAGCCGACGCCCTATAACCGCGGCGCCTATCCGGGCCATACCGCAGGACCCGAGCACATCTTAATGATCCTTCAGCACCGGGACCAGATGGCCAGCGCCGGCAGCGAGGAGCAGGACGCAGGGCTTACCGACGAAACCATCGAGGACATCCGCGCCGCAGCCGAATATTGGGACGCCATGAATCTGGGCAAACCACGCTATGAAGCAAATGTCGCCTTCGGTGGCCAAAAACGGCAACAAATGGGTGAAGCCAAACTCAATATGGGCGGTGTCATGCCAAAGGGAGCACACACCCCGCTGGTTGTTGGCTGTGACTTCGAAAAATATCTTGCCATCGGCATAAACGGCCTGATCGTTGAAATCCAAGACCGGATTGCTAAGATTCGCCGCAAAGGTGATGCCATTACCCTTGAGGACACGGATAAGATCAAGACGCTGGAATCGTTTATCATCGTCCAGAAGGGCTTCCAGCGATTCATCATGCGCCACGCCGAAAAAGCCAGGGAGATGGCGAAGAAAGAGAAGAGGACCAAAAGGAAGAAAGAGCTGAAAGAGATCGGCGATGTGTGTGAATGGGTTGCGACAAACCCGCCGCGGACCTTCCGGGAGGCGATGCAGGCCTACTGGTTTATCCCGGTGGTCCACGATATGGAAAAAGCCATATCCAATCACTATGCCGGCCGGTTCGATCAGTATATGTTCCCATTTTATATGAAGGACATCAACGAAGGCCGCCTGACCCGCCAGGAAGCCGCCGAGTTGATGGGCAACATCTTCATTTTCTGGGACTCGCTGGAGCCGTTCCTTTTCGGTGGACTCATGGGGCGCAGGGACCATCAGGCGGTGGCCCAGGCCAATTACATCGTCAATGTCACCCTCGGTGGAATTGACCGCAGAGGCAGGGACGCTTCCAACGAATTCGGCTGCCTGGTGTTACACGTGGCAGGACAGGTCAAAACCCACCAGCCGCATATCTCGGTACGCTATCACCACGCCATGGCGCCCGAGTTCCTTGACGCGGCTATCGAATGCAACAGAAACCAGGGTGCAGGCATTCCGGCATGGTTCAACGACCGTAACAACATGGAGTACCTGATGAGCCGCGGCGTTCCCCACGAAGAGGCCCGGGACTGGTCCATGGGCGGCTGCGTGAATACCGGAATCTGTAAGGCATTCGCCTGGGGTATGGGGCCCGGCCCGGGCTTTGTGCATCATGCCAAACTTCTTCAGATAGCGCTGAATCACGGCGTTGATCCGGACAGCGGGTACAAGCTGGGAACGGATACGGGAGACCCGAAAGAATTCAAGAACTTCGACGATGTTCTGGAAGCCTACAAAGAGCAGGTTCGCCACCACTACGCATTCCACATGAATATGGGGCTCGACGGAGCCAGGCATTGTGATGGTACGGGAAATTCCTACATGCCGTTTGCCTCGGGCTGGCTGGAAGGATGTGTCGAAAACGGAATCGACTGCAACCATCGCGGGACCCGGTATGCGTATCGACTCGAAGGCGGTTCCTTCGTGGATCGAGCCATTTCCGACACCGCCGACTCGCTGATTGCCATCAAACACGCCGTCTTTGAAGACAAGATCTGCACCATGGACGAACTGATCAAGGCGCTCGAAGCCGACTTCGAAGGGTATGAAGAGTTGCGTAAAAAACTGATCGATTATCCCAAATATGGCAACGATTTGGAAGAACCCGATGAAATGATGGCCCACCTCTGGGCCTTTACCCGGGACGAGGCACTTTCCTATCGGGATGAGTTCGGTCGCAAGCCCCGACTCTTTCGACAGGGCGCCGCATGGGCCCAATGGGTCGCCCCGACCACCGGCGCACTCCCCAACGGGAAAAAGCATGGCGAGCCGCTGGCCGACGGATCGTTGTCGCCTGTTCGTGGCTGTGACAAGAACGGCCCCACTGCAGTAATGAATTCCGCGTCGAAGATCGATATGCAGGGAATGGAGAGCACGTTGATGAACATGAAATTCTCCGCCGGCATTATGGCGACCAAAGAGGGCAAGATGAAATTTTCCGCTCTGCTGGACACCTTCTTTGCCAAGGGCGGTTCCCAGGTGCAACTGAACATCCTGAACAAAGACACCCTGATCGATGCGAAAGCCCATCCGGAGAACTACAAAGATTTGGTCGTGAGAGTCGCCGGATACAGCGCATACTGGACCGAGCTGACGCCGGAAGTACGTGATGAGATCATTTCCCGAACGGAACATGCCATGTAGGTAAAAAGTTTTATACAAGATAACCGGTATTCGACATACGATGTTTATTAACAATAAAAACACGAGGATTCCATTATGAACTTTAAAGGAGAAAACGCAGTCGTCGTAGGCGCCGCACAAAATTCAATCGGACGGGCCGTCGCATTGGAACTGGCAAAAGCCGGGGTCGACATCTGCATCTGGGACATCAACACCGAAAGCGCCGGGACGACCGCCAAAGAAGTACAAGATGCCGGTGGAAAGGCTGCAGTGAAAAAGGCAAATGCCCTGGATTATGACGACATAAAAAGTGTCACTGAGGAAACCATCAAAGAGATGGGGGGCATCGACTATATGGTTGATACCGTTGGCGGGGGCGTATTCAAGGGATTGCCGGATTACGATTTTGATTTCTTCAAACAGCAGGTGGAATTCAACGGCTACACAATGTTCAATTGCGCCCACAACATCATGGAACATTTTACGGAGCGCAATACCGGCAAAATGCTCTTTTTCATATCGGCGACAGGGGGAACGGCGGGTCTTGCCGGATACCAGGCAGGCAAAGCCGTCATGAAAAGTCTCATGGAAACCATGGTCGCAGAGCTCGAGGGGAAGTTGATCAACATCAATTGCATCTTGCCGGGAATCGTTCCCACTGAACTGACACTGGGCGCATTCAGAGCCATGGGGATGGATGAGAATGCGGTGCATGAAACGTTGGGAACGCAGAACCCAAGAGGATTGAATTCTCCTGAAGAGGTGGCAAAGGTGGCGCGTTTCATTCTATCTGACGAAGCCGATCGGATTACCGGTCAGGTTTTTACCATGATGTAATTTGCATGACGTTTTCTTTCATGACAGACATCTCTTATCCCTTCTACTGATTAAGATCTATACTGCTGGCAAGGTCAGCTTTTAAATATGATTTACTCTCAAGAGATCACCACTCAAGAGAGCATGCCCCTCGGATTAAGACCTCCTCCCGTTTAACCGAGGGGCGTTTTACCATATAGCTTCATTGCCGTTTTTACATTCGCAGACATCAAGATGCTTGTATCAAAAAAATGGAAATGACGATCAAACGACTTCGCCAAACGCGTTTTGGCCTTGTATCGATTTGTCACTACGACAAATCGCGGGATTGCCGGTCAAGGTTCAGCAAAAAGTTCATGCCTGTCAACAAGCTGGGAGGAACGGCACACTCAAAAAGGAGAATGGGAATGGATAGGAAAATGTGGTGTGGGCAGAATCAAAAAAAGATATTGCTGACAACGGTATTCCTCTTTGGCGTGTTTTCTTTGCTTGGACCTGCGGGTGCCGTGCAGTTCAACCTCGGGCCCGACACAGAACTAACTTGTGACGTAACACTCACATACGGTGTGGGTATGAGAGTATCGGACCAGGACGACGATTTGCTGGCCGATATCAACAACGATGACGCCAACCGGAATTTCGACCAGTGGGACCTGATCAACAACAAGATCACTGCGCTTGCGGACATCGAATTCAATTATAAGAGTGCTGGCGTGTTCGTTCGGCCCAAGGCGTTTTATGACCATGTTTACATGACGGACAACGCCAATGACAGCCCGGAGACCAACAATGCCTTCGTCGGTGGTAGTATTGGCGCCTCGGATGAGTGGCACGATGAAATCGAGGACATCCACGGCCGGAATGCAGAAATCCTGGACCTCTTCGGATATTACAGCTTCTACCTGGAAGACCGGGAAATTGATATTCGTGTGGGAAAGCAGGTTATCAGCTGGGGAGAGAGCCTTTTGATTCCGGGGGGCATTTCTTCTGCGCAAAGCCCCATGGATGCTTCCGCCGCGGTTGCCGTGGGTACGGAGGTAAAAGAAATGTTTTTACCCACGGAATCGGCCTATCTTCAGATTTCGATAACTCCGGAATTGGGGCTGGGCGGTTATTACCAGTGGAAATGGGAAAAAACCAGACTCATGGAGGGCGGCACTTTTTTTGCGAGGACGGATACGCTTGATGAAATCAGGGTGCCCACCTTGAATCAGTTTGGCTCCACGTTGCTGGCCATTCCTAGGGGAGAGGATGAAGAAGCAAAAGACGACGGCCAGTATGGAATCAAATTAACCTATTTGCTGCCGTGGTTGGACGCAACGGAAATTGGCGGCTACTACATCAACTATCACGATAAGAATCCGTCCGTTCTTTATGGGGATCCCAGCGCAACCAATCCATATGGGACGCTGTATTCAAAATTTACCGAAGACATCAAGCTTTACGGCTTCAGCTTCAGTTCAATGCTCGGAGAAGCCAATTTAAGCGGCGAATTCAGCTATCGACAGGATGTGGGATTTCAAGCCTTGGATGCAACGGGGATGCCCGTGGTTGAAGAGGGCGATTTCTGGCAGGCACAGACTTCGGCTATCTATATGAGGTCTCTCCGTAGTTTTGCAGACTCACTTATGATCACCGGTGAAGTCGCATGCGGCAAGGAAGTCGGCTTCGGCGAGGAGAACGAGTTTGCATGGATGTATTCGGTCCTGGTCGGGTTCGATTGGTTCGAGGTGTTTCCGAAAACGACGATAGGCTTGAACCTGGCGAATTCCGATGTTCTCAGCGGCACGAACATGCTGGGTGACAATGGTTTTCCAGAAGGTTATGCATCCGCCTCCGTCGGAGTCGATTTTCTCTATAATAACGTTTGGAAGGGCGCGCTTACCTATGAGAACCGATACAACAGGCATATTTTAAAGGATCGTGACACGATTGCCTTTAGCTTGTCGTATTCCTTTTAAATCAAATATCAAAAGGAGCATTAAATGAACCGTACCATATGGAAAAGAATATTGTCCGTGATGCTGGCGAGCCTATTGGTGTGTATCACAGTGGCGGTTCAGGCGAAAGTGACTGCTGAAGAGGCGGAAAAACTGAAAAAGGAGCTAAACCCCATGGGAGGCGAGCGTTCGGGAAACAAGGAAGAAACCATTCCCCCTTGGACCGGTGGACTTTCAAAAACACCAGAAAACGTGAAGGTTGTTCCCGGAGAGTTTCTCCCGGATCCCTATCCCGAAGACAAGCCCCTGTTTACCATTACAGCACAAAATGTCGATCAATATAAGGACAAATTATCCCAGGGCCTGTTGAAAATGTTCGAAATGTACCCGGATACCTGGAAGATGCATATTTATCCCACCAGAAGATCTGCCGCATTTTCCGAAGAAATTTATCGAAGTACATATGAAAATGCCCTGACGGCGGAGCTTGTCGATCGTGATGGTAGCATGACAAATTACTGGAAAGGGTTTGTGTTTCCGATTCCGCAAAACGGCGCCCAGGCCATATTAAATTTTCTTAACAAACCAAATGGATCGAAAAATTTAAGTTTTTATGGTGGCGGTGGCGTCGTTCAGGAAGACGGCACCTGGGCCGAAGGAGGGACAATTCAAGCCTGGTACTATCTATCTGAAGCTGAAACCGTACCGAAAGAAAAGTTCAACCCAAAGGATTTTACCGTAGGAGGTTGGTATGAACTCGATATACCCGGCCGCTACGGCGAAGTTTTTCTACGATTGTTACGTGGGGACTATCGGGATGGAGACGCCGGCGGCTGGCAATATATGCCGGGACAACGCCGGGTGCGCCGGGCGCCCAACGTATTTTACGACGGTGTTGATCCAACAACCGGCATCGTTGCATGCAACGACGACTCATGGATGTATTCCAGCAAGATCGACCGGTTCGATTGGACATTGAACGGGAAAAAAGAGATGTTCGTACCGTATAACGCCTACCGTATCGAAGACGAGTTTAAGCGCGACCCCAAAGCGGTACTGACACCGCATCATGTCGACCCGGAATATATGCGCTGGGAGCTTCATCGGGTATGGAAAGTCGTCGCAACCATCCGGGAAGGGTATCGGCATATGTATGGCAAGCGGGATTTTTATCTGGATGAGGACTCATGGCAGATTTTACTCAAGGATCAGTACGATAATCGCGGAAACCTGTGGCGATGGTCCTTTGCAAATGTAAAACAATACTATGACATTCCTGTGACCCGTCAGACCCAGTACTATAATTTTGATTCCCAGGTGCCCGTGTATCAAGGAGCTAATTTTTACGAAGGAGGCCCCCCAAGTACGAAGGACATACCCGACTCCCACTTCACAATTCAGCATTTGCGAAAAAGCGGCAGGCGGTAATGGGATGTAAGAAAACATGTAAGAGGCCCAAATAATGAGCAGGTCGTTATACCGCCGACATTCTCATTTTATTTAGTTCCTTGTACGTTTCCCACTTTGCTCCAACGGCAAAATAACGAAATGAAAAAGGTGAAATTGGAAATATGGAGAATCGATCCGGTGAGCATAAAAATGGCCAAAGAAAATACCTCTTTGGCATCGGTTGCATTTTTCTTTTCCTATGCGCTGCAATATCAACATCTGGTGAGACCGTAGACCTGTTGAAGGAGCCGTCGGAAAAAGTCGACTGGGCGCCATACGCAATCCTCATGGATGTGGCGAAGGTGGATGGCCGTATCGTGGTGGTTGGTGAGCGGGGGCATATCCTGTATTCGGATAACGAATGCGAGGGCTGGATCCAGGCGGAGGTACCGGTGAGCGTTACCCTGACGGCAGTCTGTTTTCCGACCCATGATCACGGATGGGCCGTTGGACACGACGGTGTGGTGCTTCACACCGAAGATGGCGGCAAAACATGGAAAACGCAGTTGGACGGCTGGCAGATCAACAAACTGGTCTATAACCAGATGGCGCAGATGGTGAACGCCAAGAACGAGCTTCTTGCAGACCCGGCGCTGACCGAAGAAGAACGGGAGGATTTGGTGTTGAAGGCGGATGATCTGAGCTACCTGTTAAGCGACATGGCGTTTACCTCGAAACAGGGCCCCTGCCAGCCGTTGATGGATCTATGGTTTAAAAATGATCGGGAAGGCATCATTATCGGCGTCTACGGACTGATTCTTTCGACGAAAGACGGGGGGAATACCTGGCAGCCCAATCTGGATCGCATCGATAATACGACCGGATATCACTACTACAGCATCGAACATTCCGGTGACGATCTGTTCATTGCCGGGGAGGCCGGTGCATTGTACCGGTCAGAGGATTTCGGCCAAAGCTGGCAGCACCTTCAGTCTCCCTACGGAGGGTCCTTTTTCGGCATTATCGGAGATCCGTCCGGCGGGTTTGTAACGATCTTCGGACTGAGGGGGCATATCTATTATTCTTTGGACCGGGGAGAATCCTGGAACACCTCAAACATTGGTAGGCCGGTATCACTTTCCGGCGGCACCGTTCTATTGGATGGATCTTTTTGTGTTGTGGGCATTGATGGGGTCATTTTGAGAAGCAAGGATCGGGGAAAAACCTTCACGGCACTACCCCAACGATACCCCGGGGGGGGGATTGCCATGGCCGAGATGAAAAGAGACGTGCTGGCAGTAGTGGGGCTCGCAGGGATTTCCCGGATCGAAATCAAAAAACCAGCCAACGAGAAATAGAGGAAATGCAAAATGCTCCAGAAGAACGTATCGACTGAAGTTGACAGCTCATATGTAGATGACGCGTGGTTTTTAGAAAGGATGCTCTTTCCCAGACGGCCAATCGTTATGGTGTTGTATGTCGGCTTTACGATCTTTTTCGGCTATCACATGCTTCAGATGAGGCCCGAGGCCAGTTTTTTACGCATGATTCCCACCTATCATCCTTTCATCAAGAATTTTATCGCGCACCAGGAAGATCTTAAGGAAATGGGCAACGTCGTCCGCATTTGCGTCGAAACCACCAAAGGAGATATTTTCACCAAAGAGTACATGGCCGTGTTGAGAAAGGTAAGTGACGATATTTTTTACATTCCCGGTGTAAACCGGGCGGGATTGAAGTCGCTGTGGACACCGAATGTCCGATGGATAGAGGTGAACGAAGATGGTTTCCTCGGGGGGGAAGTCATCCCCAGTACTTACTCCGGCAGCCAGAAAGACCTTGCGCAGGTCCGTTTGAATGTATTCAAGTCCGGTGAGGTGGGCAGTCTGGTGGCAAACGATTTCAGATCCAGTGTCATCATGGCACCCCTGTTTGATATTAATCCGGAAACGCAAAAACCCATCGACTACAATCTTTTTGCGAAAAAGCTGGAGGAGATTCGAACCCGGTTCCAGAATGACGATATCAAGATCCATATTACCGGATTCGCCAAAATCGTGGGGGATCTCATCGATGGTTCCACCCGGATTCTACTCTTCTTTTTCATCGCTTTTTTGATTCTGCTTATTTTACTGTGGTTCAGTTCGCGGTGCGTGAAAAACACGGCCGTACGGGCGATCTCCTCTCTGACGGCGGTGGTCTGGCAATTGGGGATCATGAGGCTCTGCGGGTACGGGCTGAATCCCTATTCCATGCTGGTGCCTTTTCTCATGTTCGCTCTGGTCGTCAGCCACGGCATGCAGATGTTCAATGCCATGGGCCTGGAGATGATCGCCGGGGCGGACAAAGTAACGGCGGCGCGTCTGGGCTTTCGTCAGATTTTCAGGCCGGGTCTGGCCGCACTGTTCACCGACTTTATCGGTTTTGCCACCCTGATGGTGATTCAGATCGGCGTGATTCAGGACGTCGCCGTTGGAGCCAGCATCGGTGTGGCCGTGGTGGCCGTTACCAACCTGATCTTTTTGCCCGTGTTGATGTCCTATTCCGGAATCAGCCCAACGACCATCGAAAGAATGAAAAAGGCCAACGCCTCGACAAACCACCCCGTATGGACCCATCTGACCCGATACACCGAGCCAAAGTGGGCCTACGGTACGGTTGTGGTAGCAGCCATCTTTCTGGTGGGCGGTCTTTACCTGATGGAGGATTTGAAAACCGGTGACCTGGACCCCGGGGCTCCTGAATTGCGGCCGGATTCCCGTTACAACAAGGACAACGCCTATATGAACGAACACTATTCCACCAGCAGTGATGTATTCGTTGTGATGCTGACAACGCCGAAGAGAGGCAGCAGCGCATATCCGGTGGTGGTGCTCACCGATAAGCTGGACGCGAAGTTGACCCATGATGTCGAAGGTGTACAGAATGTTATCAGCCACTCGGACGTTTTAAAACTTCTCAATGCGGCTTATATGGAAGGAAACCTGAAATGGACGGCCATACCCCGGAGCAAGGTGACCCTCGACAGTCTGATTTTTCAGACCCCGGGTATCTTACAGAAGAAAGAGGGTGCTTTTACACCCATTCTGGTCTTTTTGGACGACCACAAGGCGGAAACACTGGAGCGGGTGGTCGCGGCCGTCGATGAATTTGCCAAAAAGCACAATACGGACACCATGCAGTTTTTGATGGCTGCCGGCAACGGGGGTATCGAGGCGGCCACCAATGTCGAGGTGGAAAAGGCGCTTTTGAAATTGACCATTCTGGTATATGCGGTGGTATTTCTGGTGTGCTTGGTTACCTACCGAAATGTAAAGGCAGCTGTATGCGTTGTTACGCCCCTGGCGATCACCTCCGTGCTGTGCGAGGCCCTGATGGCCCAAATGGGCATCGGTATCAAGGTCGCCACGTTGCCCGTCATCGCCGTCGGCGTCGGCATCGGGGTGGACTACGGCATTTATATCTATAACAAGCTTCTCTATTACCGGGATGAACTGGGGTACAAGTTGACGCCGGCTTTTTACCGGACCCTGAACACGACGGGCAGAGCCGTCTCTTTCACCGGCATTACACTGTCCATCGGCGTCGCCACCTGGGCGTTCTCACCCATCAAATTCCAGGCGGATATGGGATTTTTGTTAACCTTTATGTTCCTGTGGAACATGGTTGGCGCCATGGTGCTTTTGCCTGTCCTCGCAAGAATTTTGTGGAAAAGACAGGAAGTTTAGCCATTTTTCATCGCCCTTCCATCGCCTTTGGTCCATACGACCAGTACGCCCCAAATTCGTTTTTTCTGACCCGAGTTTTTTGAACCCTTGTTCGCCAAATTCGGTAATGGTATGGTTCCTCGTCAGTGGGACGATGACCTTTTTCCTCGGACCGCATCGAGACCGTGGCAGGAGCCTTGAAGAAAATGAAACACAAGCTGTATCCCCACCTGTTTGCCCCTTTGGACCTGGGATTCACCACCTTGAAAAACAGGGTTATCATGGGGTCCATGCACACCGGTCTGGAAGAGGCCGAAGACGGATTCGAGCGCATGGCCGCCTATTTCGCGAGGCGGGCCAAGGGCGGTGTCGCGCTCATGGTGACGGGCGGGTTTTCACCCAACCCGGAAGGCTGTATTTCGGAAAACGCGGCCCGGCTGGACGACGAGGCAGCGGTGCCGCGTCACCGGATTGTCACCGCGGCGGTTCATGACAGCAGCGGAAAAATCGCCCTTCAGATTCTTCATACCGGTCGATACGGGTACCATAAAAATATCGTGAGCGCATCGGACCTGCAGGCGCCCATCAATATTTACAAACCCAAGGCATTGACCGAAAAACAAATCCTTCGCCAGATCGAGGATTTCGCACGCTGTGCCCATCTGGCCCGGGAGGCGGGATACGACGGCGTAGAAATCATGGGGTCGGAAGGATACCTGATCAATCAGTTTATCGCTCCTGCCACCAACCGGCGAACCGACCGATGGGGAGGATCTTTCGAGAACCGGATCCGCTTTCCCCTTGCAATCCTCCGGCAGGTCCGAGAGGCGGTGGGGGCCGACTTCATCATCATCTACCGGCTCTCCATGCTGGACCTGATCGAAGACGGCAGCACCTGGGACCAGGTGGCGGCCCTGGCCCGGAAGGTGGCCGATACCGGCGTCTCCATCATCAACACGGGCATCGGCTGGCACGAAGCCCGGATTCCCACCATCGCGACCATGGTTCCCCGGGCGGCCTTTACCTGGGTCACCCAACGTCTCAAAGACAGCGTCTCCGTTCCCCTGGTGACCAGCAACCGGATCAACCGCCCCGAAGTGGCCGAAGAAGTCCTGGCCGCAGGTGACGCCGATCTGGTCTCCATGGCCAGACCCTTCCTGGCGGATCCGGATTTTATGAACAAGGCCCAACAAGGGCGTTCTTCCGAAATCAACGTCTGCATCGGCTGCAATCAGGCTTGCCTGGACCACATCTTCACCAACCAGAAGGTGAGCTGCCTGGTCAATCCCCTGGCGTGCCGGGAGACCGAGCTGGCTGTTACCCCAACGGATGCCCCCAAGCGGATCGCCGTGGTGGGTGCAGGTCCCGCCGGAATGGCCTTTTCCGCTACGGCCGCCAAAAGGGGACACCAAATCACCCTGTTTGACCGCCAGGACCGTATCGGCGGCCAGTTGAACCTTGCCGTTCGGGTTCCCGGCAAGGAGGAGTTTGCCGAGACGCTCTCCTATTACCGCCATTTACTGAAACGCCTGTCGGTGACACTTCGGCTGAACACCGAAGTGGATACGAAAATGCTCTCGGATAGTACATTTGATGCCGTCGTCGTGGCAACCGGTGTCATCCCCCGCCGACTGACCCTTCCCGGTATCGATCACCCCAAGGTGATCTCCTATATCGACGCCATCTCGGGTGCCCGGTCCATGGGTGGCACCGTGGCCATCATCGGTGCCGGAGGAATCGGTTTCGATACGGCTCTTCTCGTAACCCAATCGGGACCGTCCACCAGCCTGGACCGCGACCGTTTCCTCGAGGAGTGGGGCGTGGACACGAACTACCGGCAACCCGGCGGCTTGGCATCTTCCGATCCCGTCTCGGTCGGCCAACGCCCGAAAGTCTTCCTGCTGCAGCGAAAGAGCGCCAAGGTGGGTGCTTCACTGGGCAAGACCACTGGATGGATCCACGTGGTCACCCTGAAAAAACGAGGCGTCACCATGATCAATGGTGTCACCTACGAGAAGGTCGACGACGAAGGACTTCACATCCGACGAAAAGGGAACGCCGGCACCATCGCAGCGGATACGGTCATCGTCTGCGCCGGACAGGAACCGTTGCGGACACTGGCCGACGGTTTAGCGGGAGGACCGATGACCGTCCATGTCATCGGCGGTGCGGACCAGGCCGCCGAACTGGATGCCAAGCGGGCCATCGAACAAGGGGTCCGGCTGGCCATTTCAATCTGAACGTCTCCATCCATAAACGGCAAATTGATCTGGAGACTCGTCTACGCGAAAGCAACGTAGTCCTGGAGAGTTCCATAACAATCTCTTTGTTTTCGCCGAATGCACCAGTCGTTATTCGGTAGTATCATCCAACACTACTCGTATGAAACTACGCCAAAATGGCATCGTTTCAGTTGCCGTTCAAACCGGCCAAAGGTCGGCGGCGGCGCGGAATTGTAAGCATCAGCTATTTTTTTTGTTACGCTTTTTTTACTGAAACAAAATGTTCCTGGAAAGCGACGCCGCCACCGGCGATATCGTAAATCTCGTAGCCATTGGGCATTAATTTATTATCGGCCAGCCCTCGACCGAAGGCACGGCTTTCTACCGGCAATTGGTGTCCAAAGCCGTGGACCACAAAGACGGCTTCCGGATGGATATTCTCGGTAACGTTGGCCCGGATCTGCCCGGTATGGCCATTGTTGGAGACATTTACCAGATCCTTGTCCTTGATACCCAGCTTATTGGCCTCCACGTCGTTGATCCACAGAACGTTTTCGGGCATTTGTTCGAAGAGTATGGGATTGTTGACGGTGTGGCCCTGTGTGTGGACCGCACAGCGACCAAAAGTCAAACGGAACTGGCCCTCTTTGGGAGCGGCAGGCGATTCGTATGGTTTCAGGGATGGAATTCCTTGGTCTTCCAACGTTTTACAGATCATCTCGATCTTGCCCGAGGGGGTTTTAAAATCGAGTTCCGCTACATCCCGGTATTTGGGTTCATCACCCAACAGCACGATCCCGGTTTTGTCGAAATCCGACAGGCTGACCCCGGTCCCTTCGAGCTGGAAATTCCACAAGTCCTCCACGTTGTCAAAAATGAGCTTTTCGAGCCCCATCCGTTTGGACAATTCGGAAAAAATCTCCCAGTCGCACTTGGTATCGAAGGTGGGAAGCACTGCCTGACGACGGATAAAAAAGTAGGGAAGCAAGTCGTTTTTGGTGGCAATAACGGTCTGCCGTTCCAGGTAGGGAGACAGCGGTAGCACGACGTCGGAATACCAGGCCGTATCAGACCATGAAAAGGTAATGGACACCATAAGGTCCAGCTTGTCGAAAACCTTCTTCAGGCCGTCGGGGTCCGGAAACCCCATGAGGGGGTCGTGTCGGTATGCGATGTACGCTTTTAGCGGATAGGGATCCTCGGATTCGATAGCCTTGAACGCTAGATGCGTAATGCCCGGCCCGGACTCGAAGTGGGGATATTTCCAGCCGGCACCGTCGGCACGCTTTTCGGTGGGCTTCTCGTAAAGGTCCATGAGTTTATTGAGCCCTTTACGGTCGTAGTCTCCGGGTTTGTTGACCAGCGGCAGGCCACCCTTGGCGCCGACAGACCCCAGAAGGGCGTTAATGATGTAGATACTGCGGGACATGTAAAATGAGTTCTTGTACCTGGCGTTCATCCATCCCGGATGCCACAAAACCGCCGGCTTTTCATCTGCCAGTTCCCGGACGAAATTGACCAGCCGGTTAGCCGGAATGCCGGTCTCCTCTTCGGCCCACTGTGGGGTGTAGGGTTGGATAAATCTCACCAGTTCGTCAAAATCCTTGAAATGGCGTTTGACGTAGTCCTGGTCGTAGCGTTTTTGGGTGATCAGTTCGTGAATCACAGCCAGATTGAAACCATAGTCCGTGCCCGGTCGAATCTGAAAGAAATTGTGGGCCTTGGCCGAGCTGGCGGTTGACCGGATGTCGATTACCGTCAGCTTGCACCCGTTCTCCAGGGCCCCGATCAGTTCATTGACTTCACGGACGTTGATGGCCTCGAAGATGTTTCGCGTCTGGAGTACCACATGTCGGGCGTTGCTCAGATCGTAGACCACTCCCTTGCGGCCGAAGCCAAAGACAGACAGTGCGGCGTGCTGGACGTTTCGGGCGCAGGAGCCGTCGTGATTGCAATAGTTGGGGGTTCCGAGTCCACGGAGAAAGGCCCGATGGAAATCCCGGAAAGGGCCTCCCCTGTCCGTTAAAAGCAGACTTTTGGCTCCGTATTGCGCAAAAATCGTTTTGAGTCGGTCGGCTACATAATTCAGCGCTTCGTCCCAGGTGACCTTACGCCAATTCCCGTCGCCGCGCCCTCCGACGCGTATCATGGGATATTGGGGCCGTTCATGGTCCTCTATCAGGGCGGTTCCCGCCGCGCCACGGCCGCATATCGCTCCTTCGATGCCCTTCAAATGGGGATTGCCTTGAATGAATTGCACCTTGCCGTTTTCGGTGGTCACGTGGATGGGGCAACGCACCGTACACATGCCGCAGACACTGTAAACGGATTTTTCACTCATTGGTATTTCTCCTTCTGAAAGGTTTATTGGTCAAGTTTCATGTAATCTCATGGTGCGTGACGACAAAGTGACCTCGGTAATGAGGATTTTTTATAGAAGGTATATTTTTTCATGGCTCCGTTTCCGGAATAATTTCGTTTGAAATCAAAATAATGGACAAGAATGAACCTGCTGAAGAAAGAAAAACAATGGAAAAACCGTACAGATAATCAAAACATCATTAAGCAGGCGAAAGTATCAAAATTGTCAACGAATTCTGATCTTCATGCCAATATAACAGAGGAGGAGGATATTAATACGGTACATTACACAATCAGTGCACTTCCAGCGTTTGAATCAAGTGGGCATACGTTGAGAATAGCTCCCGAATTGCATCCTTGTCAATTGTTGGGATATATGCGCCTCTGATCAACGGCAAAATTTATCGTGAACAAGCAGATGGTATTACTGTTCCGTAAAACACTCGCTTTTTAGACACGGTGGCCCATTACCAAATGGATGTGGAAAATAGCCTGACTTTGGTCTATAAATCTGTCCGTATCGGAAGAAACGAATTCGTGACGTAAGGAGGCAGCCATGTCCAATCGTAAAAAAGAATCCGGCAATCTCTCCAACGTGGTGATCGAAGCCCGCCGCCACATGAAAGAACGGGAAAACACCTATCGTGAGAAGGCCCTTAAGATGTATCCCCATGTGTGCGGCCGTTGTGGCCGGGAGTTTTCCGGAAAAAAGCTCAAAGAACTGACCGTCCACCATCGGGACCACAACCACGACAATAACCCGCCCGACGGCAGTAACTGGGAACTTTTGTGCATCTACTGCCATGACAACGAACACGGACGTCTGGAGGTGGCCGAAGCCTACGACGAAAGTGGCAATCCCGATCGGGATAGGGAGGAAGACGGCCTTACCCACCGGCCATTCGCCAATTTAGAGGCCCTTTTAAAAAAGAAAAACTGAGAAATGTGATCGAGCGGGCGATGATCCTGCACCGCGATGGGCGAGTGCTGCTTTTTTCGCATCTTCTCTGATTGATTCATTATGATGCAAACATCATTTCATTTTTAATATCAATACGTTGTTGGCTGTCTAACCAATCATCGCTTCATTTTGGAGCGAAAACGATTATAATCATGCACCTCGAAGAAACGATTTGGTTGTATCCTTGGAATAACTTTAATTCCAATGCCATTAACTTAAGAAGCAGTTAAACGGCATAACATATCAAATATATTGCAAATTATGTTGTATTAGGTGGATCGACATGGTATACTCACTTTCAATAATAACAGCCAGTTATATAATCAAAAGGAGCATACCATGTCGAAAATTAGCGAGAAATTTGGTAACTTTGGCACGAAACCTGATTTTCAATGTATGTGCCAAAACAATTGAATTTATAAGAGAAATTATCTCCTCTCCTGACTTCATCGCTCGCCACAGAAAAAACAAGAACGATTTCACACGGAATAGAAAACTTCCGTTTCATGTCTTGATCGTTTTTCTCATCAACCTTGTCAAAGGTTCATACCAGGACGAACTGGATAGATTCTTCAAGACATTATGCCGCTTCGATGTGGCAAGACGGGTCGTATCGAAAGCAGCTTTAACAAAAGCGCGAATGAAGCTCAAGTATGAAGCCTTTGTTGAATTGAATTTACAGTTAATCATCTATTTTGAAAAGCATTTTCGTCCCAAGTTGTGGTTCGGGTTCCGGTTGCTGGCCATTGACGGTTCTACAACAAAATTGCCGGTGACGGATGATGTCGCCCAGCATTTTGGCGTTTGGAACGTTCGTCAGGGTGCGCCATCTCCCATGGCAAGGGTTTCTCAGCTTTTCGATGTCCTCAACAAAATGACCGTCGATGCCCTTATCAAGCCCAAACGTATCGGTGAACGCGAACTGGCGGCGCAACACATGCTAAACGTCATGCCCAAGGATTTGATCCTTCTCGATAGGGGGTACCCGGCATGGTGGCTTTTTAACCTGATCCTTTCCATGGAGGCCAACTTCTGTGCCCGCGTGTCTTGTACGAAATGGAAAGTCGTTCGTAAGTTTTTTCATTCCGGGCTATCGGAAAAGATTGTTACCGTGCCTGTTCATCCTACCTCCGTTTCCCAATGCAAACAGATGGGGTTGGACACAACCCCTTTAAAACTTCGTCTGATCCGCATTGAAAACGATGGGAAGGTTGCCGTGCTAATGACTTCGCTGATTGACAAGGGAACATATCCAATCGAACTGTTTAGCGATCTTTACCACAAAAGATGGCCAGTGGAAGAGGATTACAAAATCATCAAATGCCGGATGGAACTGGAAAACTTTTCTGGCCAATCTGCGCTGTCTGTGTATCAAGACTTTCACGCAAAGATTTTCGCCAAAAACCTGGTCTGGATGATGGCTTTTCCTGTCCAAGACCAGATGGACAATGACATTGTGGATAAAAAACACCGATACCAGATCAATTTCACCCAGGCGCTGTCAAAAAGTAAAGGTGTGATCGTCTTGCTGTTTCTCGATACGAAAAGGATGATCAAACGATTGATCGCCGATTTGCAATATATTTTTCAAAGAACCGTTGAACCGATTAGGCCGGGGAGAAAATATCCGCGCAAACACAAAGCGAAACCGCGCATATATTTTCCTCAGTACAAGCCGATCGGTTAAGTTAACGACATTGACTTTAATTCTATTATTGTGGGTTTTCCGATCTGTCTTTTTCTCCTTCCGCCGTCACGAATGTTCCCCCAGCAATCAGGGAACCAACCAGGTAGCCTGCAAACCGTCTTTATCATCCCAGGCAAACCGGGCCCGCCGGTTTCCCATAAGGCTCAGCCGAAGCCAGTCCATGGCGTCGAAGTGACAGGCAATCGCCATGAAATGTGGGCGCACCGTCTCGCTTTCCAGCAGGGAGGGGACCTTGTTCCGCAAGATATCGGGCAAACCCGAGGTGGGATGCGCCACCGGCGTGCCTGGAGGCTGGCGGGCGGCGTAATTGAGTCGGCTCGTTATACCGGAGGCGGCCCATTGCTCATCGGCCATGGAATCGTCCCGATGCAGCGTCGCCTTTCCGTAAATCCTGAGTTGCACCTTTTTTTTGGGGTGGTAAAAGAGCCAAGCGATCCGTTCGGATACTTGAATCTCATCGGCCTTGGGCGCTCTGGCATCCGTATGACAAACCAGCATCCTCTTGGGAACAAGAACCTGCCTGAGAATCACCGTGCGCAGGTTGCAGCCATGCTGCCCCGTACTCCCCAGCACCGGACAGTGAAACGGATCATCGGAACGCTTGGCCCCCCGCAAGAGCATCTTCCAGGCATCTTCCAAGACCCCATCGAGAGTATCCAGACGAGCTTTCTTTTTTTTCATTCGGCGCCTTCTGTAATGTCTTATCAACCGGTTACACCCGGCCTGGAATTACCATCCAATTGAAAAACCATCTACGTATCGCAGGCGGGCTTGTCTCTTTGCCGTGTTTCCTCATTGATTGAGTCCAAAAGCGAAGCATCGAAAGTCAGTTGCCGTTCATCCAAAGAGAGGGCAGGCACGGCACCCATGAGGCTGTTGGTGAGAAGAACCATGTCCGTATCCGAGATGTCCGCCGGGAGCATCGGTTTCGTCTCGATGGTATACCCCATGGCTTCCAGGCGTCTTACCACTGCCTGTTGCATCGTACCGTCGAGAACGTGGGGCGAGTGGGGAACCCGGACACCTCTTTCCGATACCACCAGGATACTGGCCGTGTTGGTCTCGGAAAGGGTGCCGTCGGGATTGAGGATGACCGCCTCGTCGGCACCCTGGGCCCGTGCCCAGAGACCGGCCAGGTGGTAGTAGAGATAATTCAATGTTTTATGGTCCGCCAACGGGGTCTGGCGCGGTTTGGGGTAGGTGGCCAGTCTCAAACCGGTCGATCCCAGAACCGCCAGACGATGGCGATAGGACCGGGCCAAAACCACCAGGGTGCCGTTGGTACGCCCGCCGTTACCGTCTCCCCGGGTGGCGAGAATCTTGACTGCCGCGACGGTATCGGTCAGCCGGTTTTTCTCGATCACCTGCCCGATGATCTCCTTCCAGGTCACATCGGGCGGCGGCCCGGGAAAAAGATTCTTCCACGCCCGGTCGAACCGAAGGATATGGGCATCGAGTCGGCAGATCGATCCCTTTTCCACCCGAATCGTTTCGAAAAAGCCGAATCCGTACTGCAATCCCAGGTCGGCGGCCGAAACCGATGCCGCTTCGAGGGGAATCAGACGGCCATCCTGCCATACCCATGGTTTTTCCGCCCCATCTTCCGAAAGGTCCGATCCTTTTGCCGTAAGGGCTTTCATGAGGGTCTGGCCCTTGTGAAGGGTCTCGTCGTATTCGTCCTCGGGATCGGAATCGAAAACGATGCCGCCTCCGACGGAAAAAACGAGGCGATCTCCTGCGATGGTCGCCGTGCGGATGGCGATGGAGAGATCCATGGTGTCATCGAATCCGATGTATCCGATGGAACCGGTGTAGATATGGCGGCAGTGGGTTTCCAACTCGTCGATGATCTCCATGGAACGAATCTTGGGGCAGCCGGTGATGGAGCCGCCGGGAAAGGTGGCCCGGATCAGATCCACGGTGCTCCTCCCTTTCGCCAGGGTCCCCGTGACATCGGATACCAGGTGATGGACGTTCTGATAGGCTTCCAATCGCTTATGGGCCGAGACCGCCACCGATCCGCCTGCGCACACCTTACCGATGTCGTTTCGAAGCAGGTCCACGATCATGGACAGCTCTGCGGCATCCTTTGGACTTTGGATCAAATCCGCCCGCATCGCCCGATCCTCCTGCTCCGTCTTGCCCCTGGGTCGTGTGCCCTTGATGGGACGGGTCTCCACCCGTCGCCCCCTTTGACAAAGAAACCGTTCGGGTGAAGTGGAGACGATCTGGTGGTCGCCGGCGTGAACAAAGGCGAAAAAAGGGGCGGGATTCATCCTGTACAGGGTCCGGAAAAGGTCGTACCCATCTCCGTGGAAGCCCGTCTCGAACCGCTGGGAGAGGTTGACCTGATAGACGTCACCGGCTGCGATGTATTCCCGGATCCGTTGCACGGAAGCGAGGTACGCGTCCCGGGTGAAATTGGATTTTGGTGCCGCCCCCATCACGGAAAAACCGCCGGACACGGGCAACGGGTCCTTCAGGCGTTGGAGGAATCCATCGATGGCGGCTTCGGCCGCTTCCATAGGATGCCCCCGGCGAACGGGCGCGTGTACCACCGTGGTTCCACTGGTCTTGTCCCGGACCACGATCAGCGACGGTGCCACCAAAAACAGATGGGGCAGGTTCAAGGGGTCGATGGTGGTTCGGGGCAGAACCTCCAAGGTGTCTTTCAGGTCATAGGCCAGGTATCCGAAGAGTCCGGCACAAATGGGTCCTTGCTCTTGCGCCACGGGAAGATGACAACGGTCCAGGACCGTTTCCAACACGTCCAGTGGTGGATGGGAAAAGGTCAGCTCCTCGCCGTCAAGGGTGACAATCGTCCTGTCCCGCCACCCGGCGATGGTCATCCAGGGGCGGATGGCCAGAATGTGGTGGCGGGCACAATCCAGATCCCCGCCGCTCAGCAGGACGACACTGCCCGGCTCGCCGGCAAAGCGGGCACCCATATCCGAAAAGGGTTCTTGCAGATGAACGGTCCGGGTTCGGACCTCTTCGATGCCGTCCAATCGGTCCGCCAGCCGGTTCAGCAAAGTGCCGCCTCCGTTATCGTCCCCTTGGATTGGGTGGCTTTTCGTGTCTTGCCGGAACTGTCTGTCGGCAAAGAGGCACCAAGGGGGCCCAAACGTAGGAAATTTTCGATGATCGGAAATCCATATTCGGTCATGAAACTCTCCGGATGAAACTGCACCCCATGGAGGGGGTAGTGCCTGTGGGACAGCCCCATGATCGTGCCGTCAGCGGTGCGACCGGTCACGCAAAGGGATCGGGCAAGGGCCGAATGCGAAGGCTGAACCACTAGGGAGTGATACCGGGCAGCTGCAAAAGGAGAGGGGATCCCATAAAAAAGCATCTCCTGGTCATGAACCACCGGACTGGTTTTTCCATGCATGGGCGCCGTCGATCGGATTGTCCGTCCGCCAAACACCTCGTTGATGCACTGCATGCCCAGGCAGACACCCAAGATGGGGATTACCTTGTAAAATGTTTGGATGAGCGCCTTGGAGATACCGGCATGTTCCGGGTCTTTGGGGCCGGGACTGACCAGCAGATAGTCCGGTGACAGATCTTTGATCCGATCAAGGGAGATACAATCACTACGGAACACCTGGATGGAAAGATCATAGCCCATGAACATCTGCACCAGGTTATAGGTAAATGAGTCGTAATTATCGATTACCAGAAGCGTCACCACAGTACATCTCCTTCTTTGACGGCTTCGTAAAAAAAACAGCCACCCACGTTGAGCCTGGGTGGCTGATGCCTATTGCATAACTCAAATATATCGATCAATTTTTGCTGTTACGTATCCCAATGGCCTTAAACGGTCAAGGCCTTCATCGTTTTGGATTCATCTTACACAACATCATGTGCCCATGCGTTTATTGACACACTATGTACAACTTTTTATAATAAACAATTCTCATTGGGAGATATAACTGTTTATGAAAAATAGAAAAGCGCTGATTATCGGTGTTTCCGGCCAGGACGGAGCCTACTTATCCAAATTTCTGTTGGAAAAAGGGTACACGGTGTGGGGATCCTCACGCGACGCCCAGGTCTCCAGATTTCACAACCTTCATCGGTTGGGCGTTCGAGACCGGGTCGAGGTTACCTCCATGAGTCTGAACGATTTCAGAAGCGTGATTCAGGTTCTCAGCAAAATCGCGCCGGACGAAATCTATAACCTGGCTGGGCAGACCTCCGTGGGTCTCTCCTTCGAGCAGCCGGTAGAAACCTTCGAAAGCATAACCCTCGGAACCTTGAATCTGTTGGAAGCCCTTCGTTTCCTTAAGCTCAATACGCGGCTGTTTAACGCCTCTTCCAGTGAATGTTTCGGAAATACCAACGGAGACGCGGCAACGGAGGCGACTCCCTTTCGGCCTCGCAGCCCATATGCGGTGGCCAAAGCAGCCGCATTCTGGCAGACCGCCAACTATCGGGAAGCCTATGGTCTTTTCACCAGCTCCGGTATTCTTTTCAATCATGAGTCCCCATTGCGTCCTTCCCGGTTCGTGACCCAGAAGATTGTCATGGGTGCCTGCCGGATCGCCGCAGGAAAGCAAGACAAACTGGAATTGGGAAACATCGACATTCAGCGGGACTGGGGATGGGCGCCGGACTATGTAGAGGCGATTTGGCTGATCGTTCAACAGGAAGAACCGGAAGATTTTATCATTTCAACGGGAAATACCCACAGCCTGAAGACATTTATCAAACTGGTATTTTCCCAACTGGGCCTGCATTGGCAGGATCACGTCATCCTCAAACCGGAGTATTACCGACCCACCGATATTTTGGTGTCCCGAAGCAATCCTGCCAAGGCCAAGGAAAAACTCGGCTGGGTATCCCGCCATTCGCTCGATGATGTCGCGCGCTTGATGGTACGTGCTGAATTGGAATGGGTAGAGAAAAACCGAGCATGACGACAGTTCGGCCAACGCTTTGTTTCCGAGGAACAAATTGAAAATAGTAGAGAATGCGCTACCCGTGATACCCAAACACAATACGCCTTCAGAGAAGACCAGGATCGATTTCTTCGTGCCGGGGTTTAGCAAATGTGGAACGACGACCCTTTTCGCGGTTTTGAACCACCACCCTGATATTTTCATCCCCGATTATAAGGAACCGCAGTATTTCGGATCGGCTCCCGAGGAAAAAAGGACGGCCTGGTTCGACAGCCTCTATGAAAAGGCGGCATCCCACCAGATAAAAGGCGATTGCACCACATTTTACAGCAGCATCTTCATGGAAACCAGGGCCAGCTGCGAGATGTTCGAGAACAACCCAAAAGCGAAACTGATTTTTATCGCAAGGGATCCGCTGGATCGGATCGAGTCGAGTTTTCGGGAAATGCACAACAGTGCACCCAAGTTCGGGCTCGATACGCCGTTTCAACTGGAGGACGCCCTCGTGGAAATGCCGCAACTGTTGGAGGACACCGCCTACTATTCCCGCATGCAGACCCACCGCGAACGGTTTGGCAAGGATAATATACTGGTAATTTTCATGGAAGATTTGAAAACAGACGCGCAGGCGGTGGCCAGCCGGTGCTATGAATTTCTTGGCGTCGGTAAGCACAAATTCGAAAAGGATGACCTGCCTCATCTGAATCGCGGAGGAGAAAAGTTGTATGACACCAAGCTTTTTCGTTGGATGAGAAACAATCCCATCATCGGTCCTCCCTTGAGCTGGGTCAGTATCAACAATCAGGACAGCGTTGCCAAAAAACTGGGCCTTCGGAGACCGTTTACCAAACCGATCCATTGGAGTGAATCGGCGAAAACGCTGGTGAAAAATCGGCTGGCACAAGAAATCGGACGCTTTCTCGAAGAGTTTGGGAAAACCGCCGGCTGCTGGCCCAGGTTCCATGCCCTGTGCCAGCCGACCCACCGTTCGCGAGGATAACATGCAGAATATGTTTCGAAAATTGTTTTCCCGAACGGGCTCTGCACGGGAGGAAAAGGAGACGGCAAAGGATTCCCTCCAAGGGGTGGATCCCCGCGTCGTCGGCTATCGGGATGCGGTCAACAGTGGCTGGTATCAGCGGGAAACCGGGGAGCTTCTAAAGGGCTTTCCCATCGAGCCCCAGGACACCGTGCTGGACGTGGGGTGTGGAGAGGGGCTGTCGATCCTGTTTTGTGCCAATCAAGGTGCCCATGTGGTCTTCACGGATGTGAATCCGAGAAAAATCGAGCATTTAAAGGAAAAAGCCCAACGATCCCCTGCAAGAAAAGTGGAGGCATATGTCAGCGACTCCCTTCCCCTGCCCATCCCCGACGGATATGCGACCAAGGTGTTGGCCATGGATATGCTCGAGCATACCGAGGATCCGGCGGCGATTGTAAAAGAGCTGTATCGTGTGGGCAAACCCGGCGCCCAATACCTGATCTCCGTCCCGGGTCATCGCAGCGAATTACTGCAAAAACCCTTTGCCAGCAGCAATTATTTCACGCCGCCGAACCATATTCAAGTATTCGATAAAAAGCGGCTACTCGATCTCGTGGAGTCCGCGGGGATGGTCGTCGAATCTTATACCACCTGGGGTTTTTACTGGGTGATGTGGATGTCCATCTACTGGTGTCTCAACGCCCATGAAGTGCAAGGAGAAATCATGGAGAGGATCAGTAAACCGCCCTATCATGGCGCTTTGATGAATTGGGCCAAGACCTGGGATGAAATCCTGAAGCTTCCGGATGTTCAACCCATGTTGGATTCGTTTAATCGTGAGTTGCCCAAATCTCAGGCGGTGATCGCCAGAAAGCCCGAATAGAAGGATCTCTTTGGTGAGGGCCGGGAACCGGCCAGCGGCGGTCTCACCGTTTTTTTCCTACGATACGGGTTTCGTTTGTGCAAGGACAAGGAGAGTTCCATGTTTTCCAGAATCCAGCGCCTCTTTCGGCGGGGGATGCGTCGCCTTTTTGCCGGGAAAGAGAACCATGTGGAGCGACCGGTTTCACAGTCGGCATCAGGCGGTTTCGGTGTCCCGCTGGATACGGCCCTCTCCGGATGGTTTCAAGCCGAGACCGGTGAACTGTTTACCGGATTTCCCATCGACAGGGGGGATACGGTCCTGGACGTGGGCTGTGGGGATGCGCCATTTTCCCGATTCTGTGCTACGCAAGGGGCCCATGTGCTCTTTACCGATATCGATCGGACCAAGGTTTCGGCGACGCGCAACGCCTTGAAAAAGACGCCTTCCCTGCGGACCTCTTCCTTCGTCAGCAACTGCGATGCATTGCCATTGGAAAGCGGGACGGTTGACAAGGTGATCTCGTTGGAGGTAATTGAGCATGTCGATAATCCCAAGCGGTTTTTAGCAGAATTGGTGCGGGTCGCCAGACCAGGCGCCCTCTTCCTGATTACCGCCCCCGACCCAGTGATCGAGAAGCTGCAGAAAAACAACCTGGCGCCGGACGAATATTTTAAAAAACCCAACCATGTCCGCATATTGGAACGGGATGGATTTGCAGGATTGGTCGAATCGGCAGGGCTTGACATTCAGCAGCGAGAGCGTTTCGGGTTTTACTGGTCCATGTGGTGGGTCTTTTTCTGGGCCTGTGGGCAAGAGATATCACCGCCATGGCATCCATTGCTGCAATCGTGGACGACCACCTGGTCCTTGCTGCTGGAAAGTGAAGACGGTCCTCGAATCAAGCGGGCCCTGGATGATTTTATGCCGAAAACCCAACTGATCATTGCCAGAAAGCCCTGAGCATGACCCATACGCGAAACAACAACCATGGGAATCGGATCGATTGTATCGAGGTGCTGCGCGCGTTTGCCGTATTGTTTGTTGTTTTTCACCACATCAACGGAAGCTTGATCAAGTTCACATCCCCCATAATAATCCGTTTTTACGACTATTTTAACGGGTGGGTGGGCGTCGATCTTTTTTTTGCCATATCCGGCTTCGTCATCGCCCGATCCCTCATGCCGCAACTGCCGGCAGGCATCGAACGCCCGGCGTTCTGGCGAACGTCACTTTCCTTTTGGATCCGTCGGGCCTATCGCTTGTTGCCCTCCTCCTGGATCTGGTTGCTGGTCATCCTCACATGTTCTGTTTTTTACAATGATTCCGGAGTATTCGGAAGCTTTCGGACGAATTTTGCCGCTACACTGGCCGGTATTTTCAATGTGGCCAACGTTCGTTTTGCCCATGTATTTGGAAATCATTTTTATGGTGCCAGCTTCGTATACTGGAGCCTTTCGTTGGAAGAGCAGTTTTATCTTTTGTTTCCGTTTGCCATTCTCCTTTTCCGCCGGTGGCTGCCACCCTTGTTTGCCATTGGAGTGGCCCTCCAATTCTTTATCCAACGATCTTTGTTGTTGATGGCGTTTCGCACGGACGCCATTTTGCTGGGTATCTTGCTGGCCCTGTGGACGCGAACGGAAAGCTATCGATTGTTTGAACCGGCACCCTTGAAAAAATCGCCTGTAACCGCACTCGGCGTACTTGCGTTGCTTCTGACGGGATTGGTGTGCATGCCCTCTGCAGAGTTGAGGATTGTCCCGCAGCCCATCGGCATGGTGGCATTGATATCCACACTGTTGGTCTGGCTTGCCTCCTATGACAGGGGGTATATTCTGTCGTTTTCTCCTTTGCGGAAACTATTGTGCTGGGTGGGCAGTCGTTCCTATGCCATCTATTTAATCCATATTCCCCTTTTTTTCGGGGTACGGGAAACCTTGCATCGCGCAAACATCCAGTCCCCGAACCCGGTTCTTGTCCTGATCATCGCGCTGGCGGCCTTGTTTTTCTTAAGCGACTTGAATTACAGATTTTTGGAAACACCCTTGCGCAAGAGGGGGGCTGTATTCGCCGACCGAATCAAAAAAGGCGATGGGAAAGGGCAATCGGGGGGAAACCACTCGCTGCCGGTCGGCGAAAGAGGTAAAAACGGAGATTGCGCCATCGTTTGAAACGAAGCCTTCCGTTTTCGTAAGAGGGTGGAAAATTGATATGAATCTATCTGCCATATGGCAATATCGGGGCTTTATCTCCGGGTCGGTTGCCCGGGAATTCAAGATTCGGTATCAGACCTCTTTTCTGGGAACCGCCTGGGCCGTGCTCCACCCGTTATCCATGGTCTTCATCTATACGGTCGTTTTCTCCCGCATCATGAGAGCCCGGCTTCCGGGCGTCGAAAACACATTGGGCTATGGTATTTATCTTTGCGCCGGGATACTGTGCTGGAGCACGTTTACCGAGATCTCCAACCGATGCCAAAACGTGTTTATCGAAAATTCCGATCTGATTCGAAAGATGTCCTTTCCCCGGATCTGTCTTCCCATCATTGTCGTGCTCTCCGCCGGTATCAGCTTTTCCATCATGCTTGTGATCATACTCTTGTTTCTGGTTGTTTCAAATGGCAACATCGGCGTATCCCTGCTTGCCATCGCCCCGTTGTTCCTTCTTCAGATATGCCTGGCCACGGGACTGGGAATCATTCTCGGGGTGCTCAATGTTTTTTTTCGCGACGTTGGCCAATTGTTCGGTATCGTGTTTCAGTTCTGGTTCTGGCTCACGCCCATTGTCTACCCCCTTTCCGTTCTTCCGGACAGGATCCAGAAGATCATTCGACTAAATCCGGTTACCCCGCTGGTGGAGGCCTACCAGGGACTGTTTGTTTCCGGTTCCTGGCCCCGATGGCCATCCCTTGCCCCCACGATGGTCGCGGCGACTGTTTTGGTGACCTGTGCCATTTTTCTGTATCGAAGATGTTCCGTCGACATCGTGGATGAACTCTGATGAGCAGTATTCGAATCGAAAACCTGGGTAAGGCCTATAAGCAATATCCATCCCGACAGGCGCGGCTTTTGGAATGGATTCTTCCCTTTTCCAAGGAGAGACACCGAAAAAAATGGGTGCTTGAAAATGTGACGTTTTCTTTGAACGCCGGAGAGGCCGTCGGCATCGTTGGCATCAATGGCGCGGGAAAAAGCACACTTCTCAAAATCATTACCGGCATCACGCGACCCACTACAGGACGAGTGGTCGTCGATGGCCGGATTGCGGCGCTGCTCGAGTTGGGAATGGGATTTCACCCCGAATTCACCGGTCGTCAAAATGTCACGATGACAGCGCCATTGCTCGGTTTGACTACGGAAGACGTTGCGGCGTTGTTGCCCGCCATTGAAGACTTTGCGGAAATCGGCGAATATATCGACAAGCCCATTCGAACCTATTCCAGCGGAATGCAGGTTCGGCTGGCATTTAGCCTGGCCACCGCAAGACGGCCCGACTTGTTGATTGTCGATGAGGCCTTGTCCGTGGGAGACGCTTATTTTCAACACAAAAGCTTCGACCGAATTCGCCGGTTCCGGGAAAAGGGGACGACGTTGTTAATCGTGAGTCACAATCATTCCGCCATCCAATCCATCTGCGACCGCGCGATTTTGCTCCATAAAGGAAAAGTTGAATCACAGGGACAACCGGATGAGGTCTTGGATTATTACAACGCCATGCTGGCCGAGCGCCAGCATCAGCAGATCAAACAAAACATCTTGAGCGACGGATCTTTACAAACCGTTTCCGGGACCGGGGAGGCGACCTTCGAATCGGTCCAACTGTTGGACGAGGAGGGGCGAAGCCGCGAATCGATCTCGGTTGGCCAACCTGTGATGCTAAAGGTTGATATGGTGGTCAATCAAAAGATTTCCCGCCTGGTGCTGGGTTTTTTAATCAAAGACCATTTGGGCCAACCCATTTACGGCATCAATACGCACCGTGTGGACAAGGCGCTGGTAAACCTTTCGGCCGGAGAACGCATTGCCTTTCGATTCTCCTTCGACGCCAACCTGGGCAAGGGAAATTACTCGATCTCCTTATCGGCGTCCCGGTTTGACTCCCACTTGGATACGAACTACCAGTGGATCGATCGTGCCTTGATCTTTCATGTGGTAAATTTTAATAAAGTGGATTTTGTCGGGTGCAATTATTTGGATTCATCTGTTCAGATCGATCGATTCTCATGATCATTAAAATGGATTTCACCAGTTCAATATGAGATTTTTACTCGAATGTACCTATGTCTTCGACCATCCCGATGAGAACGCCGGGATTCAACGGGTTGTGCGCAATATCATCAACAACCTTCCCAACCTGACCAGAGAGGAAGCGTGTATTCCCATCGCGTTCAAACGGGGTAAGGCGTTTCGGGTCACCGACCTGAAAATCGCAGGTTCCAGCGGGTGGATTGCCCGATTGAGAAACTGGGCACAGAAACGCCGAGTGCAATACTGGCTCCGTCATGAAACGCTGAAACGGAAAAAACCATTCGTACATTCACGGAACCTTCGTCGTCTGCTGTTCATTGTTTTTCGTCTGTTCAGCCTCATCTATATCATTCCATTGGCGGTGGTGGTTGCGGTGACCCGGTTTTGGATCGACTATACACGTTTAGAACATTTGGAAGTAAAACCCCATGATGTGATTGTTTTGCTCGATTCCTCATGGCACTTCAACTTCTTTAAAAACATCGAGGCATTGAAATCAAAGGGCGTCAAGGTCGTCGGGCTCGTCCACGATTTGATTCCCCTTTCCCATCCTCAATTCTTCGACGACAAACTGGTTCGGGATTTTGGAGCCTGGTTTGATAAGGTTGCCAAACTCGCCGATGGTTTCATTTGTGTCTCCAACAGTACTTCCGATCAAGTACGTCGGTTCGATCGATTGCGTTCGAAAGCATCGGTATACCAAAAACGCTGGTATGATCATTTTTACAATGGTGCTGCGTTGGATCTCGTAGACATGGATGCTCCCATATCGCCTGAGGTGCGAGAAGTATTTGCCTCGAAAAGGCCGGTGTACCTGATGGTGGGAACCATCGAACCACGAAAAAATCATGCCTATGTGATTGATGCATTTGATCGATTGTGGGCCGATGGCCGGGATATTTCCCTTTGTATCGTCGGAAAAATGGGATGGAAGTATGAATCCATAATCAAACGAATCGAAACCCACCCCCAAAGAGAACGTCGCCTGTTTTTGTTAAGCGGTCTTTCGGATAATGATCTGGCCCATTGTTATCAGGCATCCAAGGCACTGATCTTTTCTTCCTTCATCGAGGGTTTTGGTCTGCCCCTTATCGAGTCTTTCAGCTACGGTCTGCCGGTTCTTGCCAGCGACATACCGGTCTTTCGTGAAATAGCCGGAGATCTTGCATTCTATTTCGATCTTACGGACCCTGCCAGTTTGTGCCAAACCGTAAAGACCTTCGAATCCCTTGACTTTGAAAAAGAAAAAGAGAAGCTGAAATCCTGGAAATGGCTTAGTTGGAAAGAGTCGGCAGACCTTTTGCTGGACCGTGTCAAAGAAAACCTCGACAAGCCCCGTAACGCTTCGCGAATTGCGCCATGAAAGTGCTGTTGAACGTATCCGTTCTGCGCGTTCTTCGCACGGGGATCGGTCAATACACCTGGGAACTGGCCAAGTGTCTTTCCCGGCAACCGAACTTGGAAGTACACCTGTTCGACGGTTTTGGCCTCCGAGAAGATCTATCCCAAATGAGTGAAGCCAACGGCGGCCGTTTCGTAACGTTGATCCGGGATTGGTTGCCCGTGGCCTACCAGGCCCGTCGCTATCTGATGCAAAAGCGCTTTACCCGACTGAGCAAAAACGTCCAACCCGACATCTATCACGAGCCGAGTCTGTGGCCACTTACAAGCGACGTTCCCAACGTCATGACACTGCATGACCTCACCCATATCCACTATCCGGAAACGCAGCCGAAAAACCGGCTCAAAGAGATCGAACGCACCTGCCTCAACGGTATTCGTCGGTCAAAAACGATTTTGGTGGATTCAAAATTTATTGCCCAAGAGGTCGTCTCCCATTATGGGGTGTCCCAAGAAAAAATCGTGGTCGCCCCCTTGGGCGTGTCCAATCATTTCAGACCCCGTGAAAA
This sequence comes from uncultured Desulfosarcina sp., assembly GCA_963674945.2. GTDB lineage: Bacteria > Desulfobacterota > Desulfobacteria > Desulfobacterales > Desulfosarcinaceae > Desulfosarcina. The sequence goes on along the minus strand of CAXXWQ010000004.1, from coordinate 3,031,812 downwards.
ACTCGAGGTCGAGCCTTATCTGATAAAATTGGGACTACGATATCATAAGTACATCCTTTCCATCGGCACATTGGAACCGAGAAAGAATCTCTCCTTTACCCTGAGGGCACACCAACGAATGACCGAATCCATGCGTCGCGAATATCCGCTGGTGCTTGTCGGTATGGCCGGATGGCGCTACGATCAATTTTCCACCGAACTCAGAGCGGGTATCAGTGAAGGAACGGTTCGCGTGATGGGGTATCTCAACGACGAAACCCTTGCAGCGGTCACAAGTGGCGCCAAAATGATGGTCTATCCATCCATTTATGAAGGTTTCGGGCTGCCGGTCGTAGAAGCCATGGCATCGGGCCTGCCGGTTATCACCTCAAACCGGGCCTCCTTGCCGGAGGTGGCCGGATCGGCCGCAGAAATTATCGAACTGGACGACACAAACGCGTATCGTCAGGCCATGGTCCGCCTGATAGAGGACAACAATCATTGGTTCTCACTCCAAAAAAAAGGGTTTGTGCAAGCTTCTCAATTCACCTGGCAACGGTGTGCGGAAAAGACGGTGTCAGCCTACCGGATGGCCTTGGCAGCAAGCAACCAATAATACAGATTACAGTGACCGTTTTATTTTTTGCAGAGCCCGTGCCTTTCCATCTCTCATACGATGGATAAAATTTGCGGCCATGCGTCGGCAATACCTTCGAAACCGATGCACCGGCTCGGAGCCCAACACCGCGAACACCGCTCCTATTCCCACGCGACCGACGACCCACCAGATCGCCGCATAAACGAGAGACACGCCGGAAACGGGCTTGCCAGAAAAGCCTTCCGGGTATCGTTGTTTGCAAAGGGCAACCACCGTTTCGATCTGCTGCAGGGCAACCTGTTGAGAACAATGCTTTTGAAGGTCCGATCTGGCCTGTGCGGATCGTTTCCCATATTCGTCTTTTCGGAATTTGGCCTCTTCGTAACTTGAAAGATAACTGTCGTGAAGATTTCCCCAATCGATCCGCCGCCGAAAGGTTCGAAAAAGGACCCGGGGGTCGTGGGGCCAATGGGTCCACTCGTCGCTGGATTGAACCACGAAGCTGTTGGCCGGGCGGATATAATCGGCCATGCCGCTGTGATCCGGAGCGATGGCCGGGCGGCCGGCGGACATGAACTCCATGAGTGGCAGACACTGCCCCTCTCCAAAGGATGAATTTACCACGTAAATGCTTGCCTGGATTAAATTCTTATATTCCCTTTTGTTCAGATAACCGTGAATGAAAACGACACGGCAGGAAAAGGGCATGAGTCTGTTCAACTCGGTCGAAAGGATGTTCAGACTGAATGCCGGGTCGGTATGGGTCAGTTTCAAGACCAAGGTTGCATCGGAACATTCTTTAAAAGCCCAACAAAAGGCCTGTACGAGGGCTTCCCAGTTTTTTCGACCATCATTGGGGTTAAAAACGGAACAATAGACCACACCGGAAAGAAGGATCGAATGCTTGCCCCGTACGGCATCTTTCCAGCGGATCTCACCATTCGATGCGGCCGAATCGATGACCCATCCCTTTATCCGCAACCGCACCGGCTGTTCATGGTAGGCGGGCCTGTCTGCATCGTAGTATTTTTCAAAATGATCCCAGACCGGTGCAGGAATGCTGAAAATGGGAAACGATTCCGCTACCGCCTGTTTGACGGCCTCACAGGTCTGGCAAGAATGGGTGATGGCCACGGGGTAGGCTTCGAGTTCCTTTGCCCAGTTATTTTTCTCATCTTTTCCCCATGACTCATTGGGGATTGTATTGTACTCCCAGGCAAACACCGGAATCGTGGGACACGACAGGTCTTTTGTGGTTTTGTGGGGAGGTGTAAAGGAGAGAAACACGCATGATTGGCCAAGCGCCCGTGCCAGTTTGTAAAGCCGGTCGACCGTCGGTGTTACACTCCCCACTTCGACGACCTGCCCGTATTTCTTCAGGACGTCGGCAAACAGCTTCAAGACAAAATGATAACTATAGTCTGCAACACCCAGAGAATTGCCAATGGTGTGACTCTTAAGCTCCGCGTAAACAATAAAAACCATAATCGCTTTTCGTTCCAACCGGCAGCGCCGGAAAAACCTCTCAATTTGTCGGGCTGTTTTCGTATACGACCTTATGGCCTGTTTGTATCCTGTAGAAAAGAATTAACCTTTTCCCTTACTCGTTTCCCGCTGCAAAAAGACCGCAACTTTTCCTTGGAACAAGATGCCTTTTTCCGATACGCAGCATCATCGTTCTTGGCACAGTCGAAGCTTCTTCTGAATTGTTCCACCAAAGAGACCCAGTTTACCCGAAAACTGATGGCTCTCTTCTTCTCTCTCATATCATGTGGCCAGATATCCAGTTCTCTGGAAAAAGACAATAAAAAGGAAGACTTTTCGTCCACATAATCGGCCATTGCCGTATGTTTCGGAGCAATGGCGGGAATCCCGCAGGCCATATGCTCCATCAAAGGCAGACACAGGCCTTCCCCGGAAGAGGCATTCACATAGTAAGTTGTGGCATGGATCAGCTTTAAGAAATTTTCGTCGGGCAGAAACCCGTGAATCGCGATGACCCTGCATTTCACCGCACCGATTTTTTCCATGAGGAAGTGTAACCGTCCCATGATGGATTTGCTATCATGATGAGTGATTTTGAGAATCAGGGTCGCTTCTCCGTTGTCCCTGAGCGCATAGCAAAATGCGCTGACAATATCCTCCCACCGTTTTCTGGCATCAGCCGGGTTGAATACCGTCGTGTAAATAACACCGGACAGATCAATCCGGATCAATTTTTCCGTGCGCCCGGGTGTTGTTTCACCGTTGTTGCGTCCCGAAAAGGTCAAGGATTCGATGCCGACGGCCATGGTCCGCGGATCTTGGGTGAACCCATGGGGTGTCGTATCGATCCCTGAAATCTGAATCAAATGGCTCGGCGGCACATCTTCGAAACGTAAGGTGTAGGTCGTGGACGCTTCCTGTAATACCAGGTGGCGCTTTACCCCGCCAATGTCAATGGTCAGCGTTTTTCCGATGGACGGTCCGAAGCCGCGAAGGGTAAGGGAAAGGTTGAAATCACCGTGAACCAAACATTCAAGGAAGATCCAAGGGTTTGCCAGTCGCGACCACGTTCCCCATGATTCCGCCTGGAAAAACCCGCCCAACAACTCGCTGTCCACGTGTTCATCGGTGAAAACCAGCTCGATTTTATTCCCATTCCATGATGGTAAAAAAGCCAGGTTGTCGTCCTTTTCAATTTGAAACCACTCCGGTGTAATCCGGTAGGACCAGTTGTCGATCACAATTCCGGCGACGTCAAGAGTCAGTGGATCCAACCCCCTTTCCTTTCCCTCCGGCAACGTTTTCGATGAAAATTGTTCCCATACCGGTACCGGTGCGTGCAGAACCGGGAAATCCGGTCCCATGGCTTTTTGGACGACGTCTCGGGTATGGGAAGAGAGACAGATCAGGCCCAGATGCCGGTTGAAAACATGACGCCAATCGTTTCTTGGATCGTCATTCCATATTTCATTGGGAATCGTATCGAACTCCCAGGCCAACACGCAAAAGGCCTTTCGCGGATGGATGTCGGGTGCCACGTGGGGGGGACAGAAAAATACGACAGTACAGTCTTTGTTCTGGGATGCCAGTCGATCATAGGTATCGATAATTTCGTATTCCGAATGAACGGAGGTCACCGTTCCAAGGGATGCGAAGACATCCTTGAACCCTTTGTAGACGAAGTAGTAACTGTATTCGGGCAATCCGAGGCTTTTTTGTACCGTGTCTTCGCCGATCTTCGTGTAGAGTAAAAAGTGCAATTGTATCTGCTTGTTATTTAAGGTATTTTCTAATATCATTCTTTCATCGATGAAACTGCCCATATACAAATATCAAAAAAAATCGATGTGCTCAAACCATTATCCTGATGAACCGCAATTCCATGTGAAAGAACAGAAAGGCATCTGCTTGATTGTGCACAAAAAGGATGGATGCATGTTTTGCGCCTGGGCTCATGAAAACCCGTCGGAAGACAAGCTGACGTTTCGATAGGTTCAAACCGATGCTTCATTCTTGCACTTGCATTGTTGGCAGGATTCTGTTTAATTTGCCGCCCACATAGACAATCGTTATCGCACAATACAGAAGGAAAATACGGTTCGCCCCAGTTTCGTCTATCTTCGTTTTTTGGCAAGGCCGGAATATTGATTTTTCCGACCAGACAACCATGGGTTTGCAAGGGCGACTCACTCAATTGGGAATTACACAACATCCTGTGGTAATGGTGGTATTGACACACAAGGATCAGTTTGACATATTTGAGCACAAAAATAGCAAATTCAACTCTTTTCCGGAGTTTCCAGCAGCAACCAACGTTTTTTAAAATTTCCCTTTTTGTGGGGTGGATGACTGAGACAGAAACGACTGAATGTTCATTTTGAAAAGCGTATAGTGATGGGACAATGAAATATCTGAGTATTATTTCCGGCATATTCTTACTATGCGTCGCTTTCTTCTGGTGGGGATTTTCTGCCGGTGCCTATGAAACATACCCGGGGGCAAAAATAAAAGAAATCTGTGATGAGGTGGCTGCCTTTGTCCGGGGTGGAGAATCAGATGAAAAATCCATTGGAGAAAAGCTTGCCAACGATATGGGAATACGGCCTGATCGTTTGATGGAAAACGCCTCCCTCAATGAAAATAGAGTGTATCAGCCGTTGCCAATAGAGGGATTAAAAAAAAGACGTGCTCTGCCTTTGGTGTTTGCAGATCGCAAAAACACTTTTCCTCCCGGCTATCTTTTAATATGGGGTGCTTTTGATTTTGAAACGCACATACATGGCGCAATACTTCTCGATGAAAACCTTCGCATGGTTCATCGATGGATTCCTGATGAAGAAGCTTTTATTGAAGAGGTCAAAGCATACAATGAAAAGATGATCCAAGAAGGCAGGGAAGAAGTTTCATACATCCCCACGCAATTGACCTTTCCTCAGGGCCTGGCTGTTTTCCCGGACGGATCACTGATCTTTAATGACAGTGATCCCGGAAATGGAATGCAAAAAATAGATTATTTATCCAACGTCCAGTGGATTAAACTGGGATCTTTTAACCACATTATATCAAAGGATGAAAGCGGCGCAAAGATCTGGGCAATTGAAGGCAATGACCGGCTGCATCGTATCGATACAACCAGCGGTATGTCGCTGACGATCATTAAAGTACAGGATATCATGAAGGCCAATTCCGACTGTAGTCTCCTGTCCATAAGGCGTAACTTTATTTCTGGAGAATGGATTTATGATCCCTGGCATTTCAATGACATTGAAGTGCTGCCTGTCGACTATGAGAGTGCTTTTCCGCAATTTCATCCCGGGGATCTTTTAATGAGCATGAGGGCCCTTCATGCGATCATGGTTGTTGATCCAAATTCACTGAAAATCAAATGGTGGCGGGCGGGTTCCTTCATACAGCAGCATGATCCGGATTGGCAAAAAAGCGGCCTTATTACCGTTTATGACAATAACACGCGTGACAAGTACCGCATTGGCCATTACCTCGGCAGAGAACGATACAGCCGTATCGTAAGTATCGATGTCAACAATTATAAAACGGAAGTCCTGTATGACGGAAACACTGATCAATTTTATTCTTCAATCCGGGGAAAACACCAATTTCTGCCAAACGGTAATATTCTCATAACCAGTTCAATGCAGGGACGTATCTTCATCGTCGACGGTGATGGCAGGACTGTCTTTGAAATCGTAAATATGTATGACGAGAAGAAGGCGCTTCTGGTATCCGAAGCCATATGGCTGCCGAAAGATTTCTTTGCATTTGACACCAGCGAGAAAAACCCCCTGAAAGCGGGTACGGACAAATCCAGAGCGAAATGGCATCCAGGTCAAAATCTTTCGCTGCATTCCAGCGCATCTCAAACGCCCCTGAAACAGCACATCGAGGGTTTACCACCAGTTCCGCTTGAAATGGAATTACCTTTTGTCGACAATCCTTTTTTGGTTTTTGATGGATGGAGCGGTCCGGAAAATTTGTTTCGATGGAGCACGGGGCATGACGCTTTCTTACATTTTAGCCTTCCCGAAGAAGTATCTGAACAGAATGTTTTGGTTCAATTATCAATCCACACTCTCGGTCGACAGAAAATTCGGGTTTCCTGTAATGGGAAATTTATCAAACTGTTTGATGTGGAAATAGCCCGTCCGGAAAAGATCTCTTTTCATATTCCTGCCTCTGTAATCAGTTCATCTGAATTGAACATGCTGGCGTTTGAATTCCCGGATGCAAGATCTCCAGACTCACCCGATCAAAGAGTATTGGCCATGGCTCTTCATGGCATAGAATTTGACCTCTACCGGAAGCAGTAATCGAAATCGTTAGAATATATAAAAGGACAATAAGCATGAGATATCTATCTAACCTGACTTTTATGATTACAATGAGTCTTATTTTTTCATCTCCTGTATATGCCTACATCGGTCCGGGACTCGGCGCAGGGACAATCGCCGTTATCTTCGGCTTTATTATGTCGATCTTTTTGGCAGTGTTTGCTGTCTTCTGGTACCCGGTAAAAAGATTATTGATCAAATTAGGAGTATTAAAAAAGTCCGGCGATAAAAAAACTGAGGTGAAACGCCCAGTTTAGGTAAAAGATCCGAATGTGGCCATGCAACATACAGAAATTATTCAAAATAAAAATGAAAACATTGAAATCCTGAGAGCCATCGCAATTATAATGGTTCTGTCTGTTCATTTGGGGTGTGCCCTGGCATTTCCATCAAATGCCTATAAGCATTTGAAAACTTTTTTTGATGGAAATGTTGGCGTTGATCTTTTTTTTGTCATTTCTGGCTATGTGATTACGCTTTCGGTCAGCAGATCCTTTTTCAATACGCGGTCAAAGAAAAATGCATTATTCGCATTCTGGATCAAGCGAGCGTTCAGGTTGCTCCCCGCAGCTTTTTTCTGGGTCTTTGTGGTGTTTCTTTATCAATGGTTTCAAGGGTTTTATGGTAGTCTCGGTGATCTGCACCTGAGGAATTTCATACCCATGGGATCAGCACTGGCCAATGTGAATAATTATTATGCAGCATATTGCACCGCCAATCCTTCCGATGCATTCTGGTGCAACATTCTTTACTATTATGGACATTATTGGTCACTATCGCTGGAGCAACAATTCTATATCGTTTTGCCGATTCTCTTTTTGCTCTTTAAAAAAAGGCCCCTGATTGTGATCATGATTTTTCTAATCGTCATTCAATTTTTTTGGCAGAGACCTTATTGGACCTATGGCTGGTTCTTCCGAATTGATGGATTTTGCTGGGGAATACTCATTGCACTTCTTCCATCCAAAAAAATTCGGTTCAGCAGGATTGATGGTATTTTAAACAATGGTGCAGTCACGCCATTCATATCTTACACATTGATTCTGATGCTGCCTTTCTGGTCGGCACGGTTGCAGGGTTTCGGCTCAGATACGGCAATTTATAGTATCGGCTTTTTGGCGTTCGTGTCAGCGATAATTGTTCTTCTCGCAGCTTCTTATGAAAATAGCCTCGGTTCTGTACGACTGTATCGGAAAGTAATGCTATATATTGGTTCTCGTTCATACTCTATTTACATCATCCATCTCATCACCTTTTTTATTATCGCCGAAACATGGGCAAAATATTTTCCGAACATGGAATTTTCAGCGTTTGAAAAAAGGATTTCAAATGTCTTCATTATACTTTTGGCTTTTGTTACCGTCTTCGCATTATCGGAGCTCAACTACCGATTCATCGAGGTGCCGATGCGCATACAAGGTAAAAATTTGGCAAAAAAATTTTTCATTCCAAAAATGATGAATATGTAAAAAGTCACTGTTCGGACGGATTCATAAAAAACGAAAATGAAAGATAATATAATAAGCTGGTCGATCATTTTTGTCTGCTGCATCATGACGGTTGAAATTCTGTTGAAGTCAACGTTCTTTTCAACTGTCCGAAACATGAACACCACGTATCATAAGATTTTTAAGGTGTTACGAAGCAAGGCAATTTCCGACCACTGGAAAGAAAAAGTGTTGACAAAATATGCCGTTATGCTCTTTCGTGAATCGATATTTTTGTTTCTTATAATGGCAATTGTTTTTTCCCCTTTTATTATCGCTGTTTATCTATCAATCCCTTTTTCTTTGAATATCGGAAAGATTCTGTCCACTCCTTGCGGCATGATTGTGACGACGCTGATTGCGCTAACATATGGAAGGCTGAGAAAGAATTATGCCAAAAAATAATTATAGCTTCATGGATCGGTTGCTTCATTATGTTGCCCTCAATTTTTCAAGCATGTTGGAGATGGCCTTCATGATGGACCAGATGCTGCTTACATTTAAACCTGAGCATGAAGACGCTGACAATGTCCAAAACCGGAAACATGTATTTATTTCTGGTCTGGCTCGTGCCGGAACAACGGCCCTTATGCGGTTATTTTATGAAACAGGGGAATTTTGCTCTTTAACGTATCGAGACATGCCGTTTCCACTTTCACCCAATCTCTGGAGGAAATGCAGAGGGGGAGGGGACAGAGAAGGCAGGATGAATGAAAGAGCACACGCAGACGGCATGATGGTGGATTTTGACAGTCCGGAAGCCTTGGAAGAAGTATTTTGGCGTGTTTTCTGTGGCGATCAATACATTTTGCCGGATCGGCTGACAGCAATGGCGGCGGGAAAAAGCGAAATCGAAAAGTTTAGAAAATATATAGCGGGCCTGTTACAAATTAATGATTCGGAAAGATATTTGTCAAAAAATAACAACAATATCATAAGACTATCGTCTATCCGAAAAGCATTCCCCAATTCGGTAATGATTATCCCATTTCGCGATCCGATTCAGCATTCGCTGTCTCTGCATAATCAGCATCGGCGTTTTGTTGCGCTCCACCGCGAGGACAAATTCTCAAAAAAATACATGAAATGGCTGGTTCACCATGAATTTGGAAGCGACCATCGCTTTTTCGATTTACATAGTACCGCATCCACAAAGTCTTTGGACGACCCGGAGTACTGGTTGGAGCAGTGGATCAATGTATATGGATACATTCTGAATCACGCCCAAGAAACGAATTTGGAACTGTGTTTTGTGGGATATGAAGAATTATGTGATGATCCGGAGATGGTCTGGAAGGCCGTTGCCCATTGCGCAACGGTAAGGGAACAATTGCCTGCGGGTTTTGTCCTGTCAAAGGCACCAGCACATGAGAAGTGTGACCTGGACGCCAATATTCTGAAACAAGCGTACCACATCCATGGTAAATTGAAGGATCGGTTTGACGCAACGGTTTTAGGAAACAACCGGCGTTTATGAAATCAAATTCATATTTCAGGGGACATTTCGACTAAAAACCAACATCGCCTGCTTCAGAATTGAATATGTTATTATGAAACCAAAAATTGCCGTCGTCATCCCGTCTTTTAAGGTAAAAACGCATATTCTGGAAGTGGTTTCCAAAATCGGCCCTGAAGTTGACCGCATTTATGTTGTTGACGATGGTTGTCCGGAAAAAACAGGAGATCATGTTGAAACCCATTGCAAAGATCCACGTGTAACCGTTGTCCGGAATAAAAAAAATTTGGGCGTCGGCGGAGCCGTGCTCGCGGGATATGTGGAAGCAATCAAGGATGATTGTGATATCATCGTCAAGATTGACGGTGATGAACAGATGGAACCTTCACTTCTTCCCCGCTTTGTTTACCCGATTATCAAGGGGCAGGCGGACTATACCAAAGGAAATCGCTTTTACGATCTCGCACAACTCAAGCGTATGCCTCGGATCAGGGTAATCGGCAACCTCGTTCTCTCTTTCATGTCCAAGCTTTCGACAGGGTACTGGACAAATTTTGATCCCACCAACGGATACACGGCCATAGATGCTAGGGTGGCAAAGCTTCTTCCTTTCCAGAAAATCAGCAACAGATATTTTTTCGAGACAGACATGCTGTTTCGATTGAACATCCTTCGGGCAGTTGTCCTCGATATCCCCATGGATGCAAAATATGACGGCGAAAGCAGCAATTTGTCTATAAAAAATGTGTTCTTTGAGTTCATTTACAAGCATACCAAGAATTTTTTAAAGAGAATTTTTTATAACTACTTTTTAAGAGACATGTCGCTTGCTTCACTGGAGCTGTTGGCAGGAACCGTTCTGTTTTTCTTTGGATTGATTTTCGGATTTTATCACTGGCACATCGCGATCGTCGAGGGGCAGGCCACTCCTTTGGGAACGATTTTGCTGGCGGCATTACCCGTCATATTGGGAATTCAGCTGTTATTGGCCTTTTTTGCCCATGATATATCCTTAATTCCCGCAACACCGATTGCGGGTTTATTTACCACACCTTCGATTATTTCAGACAAAAAATATAATGGATAACGTGGTCGGCAAGATAAAAACCACCATTCTCAATGGTAAATGTTCTCTTCTGCTGGTTGGAATTCTCGTTTTAGTGTTTTGGTACCCCGCTTTATTTCAGGGAAAAACCATCATCCATGGAGATTCCGTTCATCATGGATTGCCGTTGTTCTATACGCACAAACAATTGCTCTCCGACAGTGAATCGGTTTTATGGTCAAATAAGATATACGGCGGGCATCCATTATTCGCAGAAGGGCAAGGCGGCTATGCAAATCCACTGAATATTCTCATTGCGTTTTTTTTCAATCTTAATTTTGGCCATCAACTGGTGTACCTCCTGGCAATGGTGATCGGCGGAGCGGGCGTTTTTGTTTTGGGCAGACAACTCAAATTAAGTTATTGGAGCGCCACCTTTGCTGCATTGGCGACGGCATTTTCCACCGCCTGGATATCTGTTTTATATAACTATACCGGGTCATCGACACTGACCTGGGCACCTTGGATGTTGGTCGCATGTGAATATTGGTTAAAGCGTCCTTCAGCCGTTAGCGCCTTGCTGCTTGCCATTCCCACCGCATTCTCCATTTTGGCCGGATATCCGCAATTCCCGTATGGTGTGGTTGTTTATATGATTGCCAGCATGCTCCCCCTGCCATTCGCATCGGAGACGAAAGGTGTTTTCAAATCAAACTGGAAAAAATATCTTCTTACCGGAAGCCTGGCGGTCCTGATATTCATCGGAATGACTGCCATGCAGACCTTGCCTTTGATTGAGCTCGTCGGCCAATCTCACAGGAATCATGGCATCAAACTGGCCTTCACAGGTATTGATTTCATATATTGGTTCAGAGGACTTTTATTCACCTATGCCCTTAATGAAGCCAATCCGATAAGTGCAGCGAATGTAGCCAACTTGGGCAGCTTGATGGTATTTTGCCTGGCACTTGGATCCTTGTTTGTCAAAATGCCGGTTCGGATCATGGGTCATATTATCGCATCCTTTCTGTTAATCAATTTGGGCATGCAGGACGCGTCCCCGATTTTTAATTTCATATATACGTTTCATTTAATTCCGGGATTGCATTATTACAGAATAATGCATGTATTTCTCGATATTTCAGTAATCGGAATTTCCATATTGGCTGGCTTTTTTGTTGACTCCGTTTCAAAGAACATCATCCCGTTCTGGGCCGTGGGAAAACCCAAGAAATACCTTGCCGCTTTGATATTACTGCTCTTGGCCTTTTTTCTCATACCAAAAAGTGTGGAATGCTTTACCGAAAGTGCTTCCGTCATCCAGGTTTTAACCTTTCTCATCGCATTTGTATTCATTTTTCTATTACGAAAGGCAAGTTTTGCCCGCGTTATCCCCGTTCTGTTGGTATTGGTTCTATTCACGGAATGCCTGCTTTTAAGAACAAAGATGTTCCATTTTGCGCCCGGTTCCATCGTCGCCCCGCCCAAGGAAACGGTCGATCATGTACTTAGCGACCCATTGATTCATGAGTACAAAACACATACCGGTGCTGGTCCATTCATGTTTTTCATGGACCCCAGGCACCCGGCTTTGGAGAGTGGATTTAAAAGATTCATGAGCTCCCTTCCTTGTTTTCCCGGACTCATGTGGGGGCTTTCATCCATCGATGGGGCACTGGCACTAAAATTGGGAAGACGTTCCATTCTGGACCCTGTATTTGAAGAGGAGATCTTTCAGGACCAAAATGAAGGTTTTAAGATGATGGATATCCTGGGATTAAAATATATCGTCGCCAATAAGCCTGTGAGAAACCCTGCAATGCAACTGTTATATTTTGACAGGACAAACAATATTAAGGTGTATATTAATCGGAAAGCACTGCCCAGATTTCAAATATATACCTCCCATGTATTTGTGGATTCCTATGAAGAAGCATTAATGAAAATCAAATCAGCCGAAGAAAAGACGCTTTATCTAGAGCGGCCGGAAGAAGAAAAAATCCGGCAGATCTCTTTCCCGGAAACCCAAACGCTTCAAAACTTCACTGAAAAGATGGTTTTAGAGAACATCCAATATGTAGAAAAAAGCAGCCAGAGATATGAATTAACGTTGGACACACCCCGGGCGGCATGGCTGTTTCTTGCGGATGCAAATTATCCAGGCTGGGAAGCAAAAATCAACGGCATGCCGACAACTGTTTACAGCGCTCAGGTACTGGGGAAAGCGATTCGAATCAATCCCGGGAAAAATCACATAATCATTGAATATGTCCCGCGGATGTTTTACATTGGCCTCGTCATTACCGCCATGACGCTGCTGTTTGCCTTGTTCTTGCTGATTCGACAAAGAAGACAATTTTCCCCTCTGGATCGAAACCATATATCGATGTAAATGAATCAAAAAACAGATATTGCCGCAGTTCAAATAAAAACCATTTTCCTCAGTGGGAAATATTCTTTGCTACTGGGAGGAATTCTCGTTGTATTATTTTGGTATCCCGCATTATTTCATGGAAAAACAATCATCCACGGAGATTCTGTACTTCACGGGTTGCCATTGTTCTACACAAACAAACAATTGCTTTTCGGCAGCGAATCGGTCTTGTGGTCAAACAAGATATACGGAGGACATCCGTTATTTGCAGAGGGGCAAGGCGGCTTTGCAAATCCACTCAACATTCTGATCGCGCTTATATTCAATCCCAATTTAGGGCATCAAATGGTGCATATCCTGTTGATGGTGATAGGTGGATTGGGCGTATTTGTTCTGGGCAGACAACTCAAACTAAGTTCTTGGAGCGCCACCTTTGCTTCGTTGGCGTCGGTATTTTCCACTGCCTGGATATCGGTTCTGCATAACTACACCGGATCATCGACGCTGACCTGGATCCCCTGGATGATTGTCGCATGCGAGTATTGGATAAAGCGTCCTTCAGCCGTTAGCGCCTTGTTGCTGGCCATTCCCACTGCGTTATCCGTTTTGGCTGGATATCCCCAATTACCATATGGTGCTGTTATTTATATGATTGCCAGCATGCTCCCACTGCCATTTGCATCAGAATCAAGAGGCGTTCTCAAATCAAACTGGAAAAGATATCTTCTTACCGGGAGCCTGGCGGTTCTGCTATTCATCGGACTTACTGCGGTGCAAACGTTTCCATTGATCGAGCTTATCCGCCAGTCTCACAGGACGCATGGTATCGAAATGCTCTTTACAGGTTTAGATTCCATATTGTGGTTCAGGGGGCTTTTATTTACCTACGCTTTTAATGAACCTAATCCAATGAGCAGCGGTAATGTACCCAATTTGGGCAGTTTGATGGTACTCGGTATCGCTCTCGGGACCCTTTTCATTAAAACGCCAAATCGGATCATGGGTCATATTATCGCGTCCTTTCTATTGATTAACTTAGGCCTGCAGGATACATCCCCTGTTTTTAATTTTATATACAAATTTCATTTAATTCCCGGGCTGCATTATCATCGGGCAATGTTTGTGTTTCTTAATATCTCAGTAATCGGAATTTCCATATTGGCCGGCTTTTTTATTGACTCCGTCTCAAAGGACATCATCCCATTCTGGGCTGGGGGAAAACGCAAGAAATGCTTCGCAATTCTGTTATTACTGCTTTCACTCTGCTTTCTTATACCAATAAGTGTGGAATGTTTTACCGAAAGCGCATCAGTCATACAGATCTTTACCTTTCTCATCACATTTGTATTCATTTTTCTATTACGAAAGGCAAATTTTACCCACGTTATCCCTGTTTTGGCGGTATTGATTCTATTCTCTGAATGCCTGCTATTGAGAACAAATATGTTTCATTTTGCGCCCTATTCCATTGTCGCCCCTGCCAAGGAAACGGTCGACCATGTACTTGACGACCCGTTTCTTCCTGAATACAAAACACATGCAGGATCCGGTGCAACCATGATATTCATCGACCCCAAGAGTCCTGTCTTGGAGGATGCCTTTAGAAAAACAATGACGTCATTGCCCGCGCTAACCGGACTTATATGGGGATATTCATCCATTGACGGTGCGCTGGCACTAAAAATGGGGAGACGCTCGGTTTTGGATCCTGTCTTTGAAGAAGAAATCTTTCAGGATCAAAATACGAAGTACAAGATGATCGATATATTGGGGTTAAAATACATATCCACCAGTAAGCCTCCAAAAAATCCTGCGCTAAAACCATTATATTTTGAGAGGGGTGTTCGTGTTTATCATAACACGAGAGCACTGCCCAGATTTCAAATATATACCTCCCATGTATTTGTGGATTCCTATGAAGAAGCATTAATGAAAATCAAATCAGCCGAAGAAAAGACGCTTTATCTAGAGCGGCCGGAAGAAGAAAAAATCCGGCAGATCTCTTTCCCGGAAACCCAAACGCTTCAAAACTTCACTGAAAAGATGGTTTTAGAGAACATCCAATATGTAGAAAAAAGCAGCCAGAGATATGAATTAACGTTGGACACACCCCGGGCGGCATGGCTGTTTCTTGCGGATGCAAATTATCCAGGCTGGGAAGCAAAAATCAACGGCATGCCGACAACTGTTTACAGCGCCCAGGTACTGGGGAAAGCGATTCGAATCAATCCCGGGAAAAATCACATAATCATTGAATATGTCCCGCGGATGTTTTACATTGGCCTCGTCATTACCGTCATGACGTTGCTGTTTGCCTTGTTCTTGCTGATTCGACATAGAAGATGCATTTTTGCCCCTGGTATAACTGGATTCCCTGCAACGCCCATTGAGAGTTGATTTGACACACCCTCGATTACTGCAAACGGAAAAAATGAAAATGTCATTATATCAAATACTCATCATTCTTATAACGGTTGTCCTTATCTCTGCAGGCCAGATTCTCTTTAAGCTCGCAGCCGGCGATATGACCTTTTCATTTGGCCATTTGCTTGCAGACTTTTTGAACCTCAAGTTGTTTTTTGCGCTGACGATATATGCTGCCGCCACCGTCATGTGGCTCGTCGTTCTGAAAATGACGCCCCTGAAAATTGCATATCCGTTTATGGGTATGGCCTTTATCTTTGTTCCTGTTTTTTCACGATTGTTTCTTGGTGAACCGATCCACTGGCAAACGATCATCGGTGCCGTCCTGATCTGCTGCGGAATCTGGGTCGCCACATCAAACCAATAAATCGTATTTTGCAAATTCAGCAAATAAGGTCATCGCACCTATGGAATTTCGAAAGATCAATCTCGACGATAAAACGCTCGATATTTATGTTTCACTGATGACTCGATGCTTTCCGAATTCGCATAAATTTACCATGGCCTATCTGCGATGGCTCTATCAAAAATGCCCCGATGGAGAAGCCATCGGTTTTGATGCTTTCGAGGGAAAAACCATAGCCGCACATTATGCGGCCCTTCCCGTTCCCCTGACCGTGCATGGGGAAACGGTCAGGGCCATATGGCCTTTGAATTCCGTAACGCATCCGGACTTTCAAAGAAGGGGTCTTTATGTCAAATTAGCAAAAATGACGTTTCAATTGGCGGCGGAAAACGGTTATTCCTGCGTCTATGCGGTTGCCAATGCAAACAGTACTCCCGGATGTATTCGAGGACAAGGGTATCAACTGATCCAACCGCTGGAGGCAGGAATCGGGGTTGGCAAACTTCAGCATATCCCGATTGCTCATCAAAAAAACATACAATTTAAGCGGAACTGGACCCCGGAATCCTTACAATGGCGTCTTTCCAATCCTGACAATCCCGTTTTTTGGGAAAAAAAAGATGATCATGTAAGGTGTTATGCAAAATCAATTAACGGCCTGATTCCGATTACTACGGAGATACGCACAGACATCACACCTGCCAGCGAAAGAAAAAATCATCTGCTTCGTTTTTCTCCGGCAAAATTATTTATCGGATTGGTTCCCAAAGGCCGAGTTCCATTCAAACGCTATTTTCCCATACCCGAACGTTTTAAACC
Organism: uncultured Desulfosarcina sp.; assembly: GCA_963674945.2. Lineage (GTDB taxonomy): Bacteria > Desulfobacterota > Desulfobacteria > Desulfobacterales > Desulfosarcinaceae > Desulfosarcina. The sequence goes on along the minus strand of CAXXWQ010000004.1, from coordinate 3,015,453 downwards.
CTCTCCCCTTAATTTTATATTCAGGCCACTGGACGATAAAACCAAAATGATCGAAAAAGGCAAAGTACTATTCTCCTTTTTGGATTTTGATGCCTATTAAGATGAAAATTACTAAGCCCGCTGCCCTTTTTCTGTTTCCTCACCAGGACGATGAGTATGGTGTTTTTTACGAAATCGAAAAATCGATACAAAAAAACGTTCGCCCGATATGCCTCTATCTTACTGACGGCAGCTATGGGGAAGCTTCTCCGGAAGATCGGAATGAGGAATCCCGCAAAGTGTTAACCCGGCTGGGAGTGCAAGAAGAGAATATTCATTTTATCGGCACCCGACTTTGTATTAAAGACACAAAACTATGTTTCTTTTTGCCGGCCGCCGTTTCGGCAATTGCTGAACTGATCGAGAATCAAAGGCTTTCCAGCCTGTACTGTCCGGCTTGGGAAGGGGGGCATCCGGATCATGATGCACTGTTTCTCATTGCTTCAATTATAATTGAAAAGCAAAACATTAAAACACCATGCTGGCAGTATCCTCTTTATAACGCCGCAAATTTGACCCATCCATTTTTCAGAGTTCTACAACCATTGAAAAACAATGGCCGAACCGTATCGAAACCAATTCCACCAAAAAACAGGCTGAAATATCTTTTATACTGTACCTCCTACAAAACCCAAATCAGGAGTTGGATCGGCCTTTTCCCGCTTGTTGCATGGCACTATCTCACTGATGGTCGTCAGTATCTTACGCCGGTAAACCCCATAAAGACGTATCATCGCCCCCATGCGGGGCCTCTTTATTATGAGAAAAGGGGATTTATGACATGGCGTGAGTTTGCATACACAATAAAAAACGAAAGGCGTGAGGATATCAGCCATCCTCGGTAAACGGGTCAGGAAGGATGGATTAAACTTAAGCCGGCAACAACACCGTAAAGGTCGTTCCCTTGTCCGGGATGCTCTCCACCTGGATCTGGCCGTTCAGCGCCTCCACCAACCCCTTGACGATGGGCAGCCCCAAGCCGGTTCCGGTGATGAAGCGGGTCTTGTCATTTTTTACACGGAAAAACCTTTCGAAAATTTTGTCCAGGTATCGCGCTTCGATGCCGAATCCGTTGTCGATCACCTGGACGCGCAGATTGATGCCGGCGCTATCCACCAACACACGAATCTCCCCTCCCGCTTGGGTGTAGTTGATGGCGTTGGTGATGAGGTTTCCGAAGATACTCTCCAGGGCCAGCGGGTCGGCTTTGATGGTTGGCAGCGGATCGGAGGGGTGGTCCAAGCTCAGCGACTGGTCCTTGGAACGGGCACGAGTACGTAAAAAATCGACGATATTTCCCAACAGATCCTCCAGCTGCACCGGCTTGGGCTCCTGGCAGGTCGCACCGGACTCGATTCGGGAAAGATCCAGGAGGTCACCAATGGTGGAAATGAGACCCTGGGTCTTTTCCTTGGCACGGGAGAGCAGGTGCTCTTCTGATTCGCCGAGTTGCCCCATGAGGTCGTTGAGCACCAGGGCGAGTTGCTCATGGATAGTGGACAAAGGACTCCTGAGTTCATGGGATACCTTTGCAACGAATTCAGACTTGAGACGGTCCAACACCTTCATGTTGGTGATGTCCACGACAGTGACCACAGCTCCCAGGCACTGATTGCGCTGACCCAGGACCGGCCGGCCCCGGACCATGAGAAAACGGTCGCCGCCGATGGAAAATTCGTAGGTGGGAATGTCCTCGTAATCCACATGACACCCCGTGGAGATTTCAAGGATTAGCTGACAAAGCCCAATGTCGGAAATGTAGTGGTCGATTGTTTCGCCGACGACTTCGTCCTTGTGGAGATTCAAAAGCCGGCGGCAGGAAGGATTCATCAGTACCACCCTGCCGTCGGAGTTGGTCACGACGATGCCATTGGGAAGCGAATCGATGATGGTTCGAATCCGGCTCTTTTCCGCTCCCAGATCCGCGAGGGTCTGCCGTCTCTCGATTTCCAGTTTTTCCCGTTCTTTTTCCAGCCAGCACTTTTCCCGGGCGCGATTCACCACGATCCGAAGTTGATCCGGCTCAAAGGGTTTGGATACGAAGTCATAGGCACCTTGTTTCATGGCCTCGATGGCTGTTTCGACGGTGGCGAAACCGGTGATCACGATGACCAGGATATTGCGGTTCATCGCCTGAATCCGTTTCAACACCTCCATGCCGTCAATACCGGGCATCTTCAGATCCAACAGAACGATGGCCACATCGTTCCCTTCGAGGAGGGAAAGCCCTTCATCTCCGTTTTTCGCCGTCAATACGTCGCAATCCATACGGCTGATGATCCGCTTCGATCCGTCCCGAATTCCTTTTTCATCATCGACCACCAGAACGGTCAAAGGATCAGGTTTGCTCTGCATGTTCGGCTCCTTTTTCTCTGTCATGGATGACGGGAAGTTCGATGGTAAAGGTGGTTCCTTGACCCTGAACGCTTCTGGCATAAATTTTACCGTCGTGGTTTTCGATGATGCCATACACGATGCTCAATCCCAATCCGGTACCTTTTCCCTCTTCTTTGGTGGTAAAAAACGGTTCGAAGATATGGTCCAGGTCTTCGGCGGCAATTCCCGGACCGGTGTCGGCGATGCTGATGATCACCCGGTCCCTGTTCGCCGATTCCCGCGTGGTGATGTTGATGGTGCCATGGCCGTCCATTGCCTGGGCCGAATTGATGATGATGTTCATGAAGACGTGGCCCATCTGTTGACTGTCCGCAATGACCAGGGGGATGAATGGCGCCATGTTTTTCTTGAGGATGATGTTGTGAAACAGCGTCTGGTTTTCGATGAGAAACAGGGTCCGTTCAATGGCTTTGTTGATATTCAGGGGTTTCATCATCTGACGCGTCTGCCGGGAAAATTCGAGCAGTTCTTTTACCGTGTCCCGGCACCGCTGGGCATCCTTCAGTATCCGGTATAGATCCTTTTTTGCATTTTCCTCCAGTTCGTAATCTTCCAGCATTAGCTTGGTATACAAGGTGATACCGCCCAGTGGATTGTTGAGCTGATGGGCAACGCCGGCGGCCAATTTTCCCAAACTCGCCATTTTTTCCGATTGGATCAGTTGCAGTTGTGTCTTTTCCAGTTTGTTTTGGATGTGAATGCGTTCCCGCAGATCGTGGAAAAAGCCGATGGAGCCGGCTTCTTCTCCGTATTCGTCATAAATGATGGATGCATACAAACTGATAGGAATCTTAGCCCCGTTTTTGCCACAGGCCTGTATGCGGTATTTTTTTAGTTTTCCCTTTCCACCATAGTCTTCGCTTCTCAGGTTCTGCATCACCTCATGGGCCACCCCTTCCTCGTAGATCTCTCGGATGTTCAGGTGATCCAATGCCTCTTCGACGCTATAACCGGTAACTTCTGCGGCGGCATCGTTGAAAATGACGATCTTTCCCGACATGTCGGCGGCGATGACACCATCACATGCGCTTTGCAGCAAATTGTACAGGAAACGGTTGGCTGTTTGCAGCTCTTCCTCGATGCCATCCAAGGCGGGAAATTCGAAGGCAAAAACCGCGATGCATTCTTCTCCATCTTCATTTTCGATGGGGTACGCATATAAACAGGCCCGGCCTCGCTTGCTAAAGGCACCGGCGGACAGGTCGCGCAGGGAGGCGGTGCCTGTTTTCAAGACGATCCTGGCCGGACATTTTTCGCAAGGTTCGTTTCTTTTGTAAATCAGAAGGTGGCAGAATTCCCCCGTCGGGGTCATTTCTTCCTTTTCTTTAAAACCGACGGATGCCAAGATGCGAAAATCTTTGGATATGACGACAATTCTACGCGTGAAAGCATCAAAGGCACGCAGAATCAAGTTGTGCTCTTTTTCCGTAATCATCAGACCTCCGAAGGGTTGAAGGTACGAAAAATCTGCGGTCGCGCGATTAAAAGACAGTTTTGAGATGTTGTCAACAGCTATGGGCCGAATTGATACCGGCAATGGTCCATGAAACCGACGAAAATTGGTGATCTCGTAAAAAGTCGCCTCTCGGACGGATTCGTAAAAAGCCCGAGATCAAGGCTTGCGAATCCTGAGGAATGAGGCGTACTTATCGTACTCCGCAGTGACGAAGGATGAAGCGTAACGCCGATATCGGACTTTTTACGAATCCGTCAAGATCGTGCGGTTCATCGAGATCGAAGGTTCCTCAGATATTCGTCCCATTCCAAGGGAAGCATCTGCTTTTTTTTGTTGTTACACGATTTGCATGCGGGAACCACGTTTCCTTTGGTCGTTTTTCCTCCCCGGGCCACGGGGACGATGTGGTCCATGGTCAAAAGCGCAGCCGGGATCTCACTTCCACAATAATGACAGCGGCACTTTGCCAATCGGCGTTTCCACCATTGGGATTGCCGAAGCTCCCTGGCCTTATGGCGCTCCCGTTTCATGTCTTTTTCATCCAGGTCGAAGGCAAATGGTTTCACGGTATCTCCTTTGCGTCCATTTTCGCCAGGCACGGTTTCATGTGCAGCGACAAACCGTCCAGCCATTTTTCGATCTGGCGTTGCAGCAGGCCATAAAATGGTTCCGATCCGCCAAGCCCCCTTCTACCGAAAAAGTAGTTGATTTCCAGCACCATCGGCGTCGGTTCCAGGTGTCCTTTTTCCGAATGATTAAAAATAACGTCGAATCCGGCCAGGTTGATACGGGTTTTTTGACAAACATCTTGCACCAGGGCCGTTCCCGATTCCCGAAGAGGGGGATCTTCCGAATGATCGATCCGGGCGCCTCGGTTCATACTGGTGCCGAAAACAAATGGATCATCCTGGATTCGCCAATAGGCCTGGTAATGTTCTCCAATCACCACAACCCGAAGGGTCCGTCCGCCGTGGGGAAGATACTGTTGAAGGACGAAACCCTTTTGTCCGCTGCGCTCGTAGGACGCTGCCCGGGAAAGAGCGGCGTCAAGATCCGCAGGGCCGGAAAGAAGAAAAACCGTGTCTCCTTCCCCCCCCCAGTTCAGTTTGAATACGAGAGGAAAACCGATGGCGTTGACGGTCCGGGCGATTTTTTCAGCCTGTTTCGTGTCGGGAAACACCCAGGACCGGGGACAGGGAACCGACAAGTCTTTCATCATTCTGGCTTGACCGGTCTTTCCCGGGTATCGGAACCGCGCCTCGTAATGGGGAAACACGTGATCACAATGCCGGCTGGCCATTTCGTACAGCGCCTCCGGGCATCCCTGGGGCAAAATCACGGCACACGCCTTTGAAATGAGGGCAAGATCGTCTTTATCCGGCTGTCTTCCCGCACAAAGGCGGTTTTCATCGGCTTCGAAGCAGGGGTGATATGAGAGGATCATGATTCTGACTTATCGGATGCATTTTTTTCGGTCAACTTTTTTTCGTCACCATTGATGATCTCGTAAAAAGCGTTTCCAGGCCAAAGATGGCCAAACAGTATTACGAAAGAAACGCATTCTTGTATTATCTTGTCGGACATGACTCACAGAGCCAGTTTGTACCCCGCACCATAGATCGTCACGATCACCTCCCGATCGGGCAGAACCCGGGCAATTTTTTTTCGCAGATTCTTGATATGGCTGTCGATGGTTCTGTCGTATCCCTCGAAACGGTATCCTTGAACCCTGTCCAGCAGTTCTCCGCGTGAAAAAACCCTTCCGGGTGCGGTGATCAATACCTGAAGCAGGCTGAATTCGCTGGGGGTGAGGGATAATTCCGTTCCGTCGACGGTCACCCGGCGATGGGGTTCGTCGAGAATGATGGGCCCGGCAACGAGTCGCTGAAAAGGGCTGCCCGGACGGGTGCGACGCAGTACGACCTTTACCCGGGCCACTACCTCCCGCGGACTGAAGGGCTTGCAGATGTAATCGTCCGCCCCGAGTTCCAACCCCACCAGCCGATCGACCTCTTCCACCTTTGCGGTGATCATGATGATGGGCAGATCGGAGAATTGCCGGACCTCCCGGCAGATGGCGATGCCGTCGGTTCCGGGAAGCATCAGGTCCAGCAACACCAGTGCAGGCGACAATCGTCGGATCATATCCACGGCCCCATCTCCCCGTTCGAGGCAGGTAACCTTGAACCCGGCTTGATCCAGGTAGTCACGTAACAGTGAGGCGATCTTCACTTCGTCTTCGATCACCAGGATGTGTTCTTGGGACATGGCATCTTTTCCCCTGCTGTTTTCTATTACGAAGCGTTTTTCCCAATAATCCCATATTTCATACAAATTTTCATCACATTTCGGTGTTACGTTCACCGGAGACACCAAGCGGTACCAGACACCTGTGTAAAACAGATTCGATTTCCAAGGAACGCGTGCATTGAAACCATAGCCAAGAAAAACAGTCTTCAACAGAAAAAAATGATTGTATTATGAGGGTTGCCGAGGATAGAGTGGTGTTTTGGGTTTTATGTTGGTTCTTTCCGAATCCTCCATTCATACAGCCTTCGCTTGCACTGCTGGAAACACCTGTCCCGCTATGGCTACGGATTGAAAAGAAAACAACCCGAGTCCCTACATGATTTCTAGGAAAAAACGAAAAATGGATTTAGAGAAAACGGCACCACACGTTTTTGTTGTTGGATTTCCACGTACGGGTACCACGTTAGTTAAAAGGATCGTAGAGTCTCATCCATCTTTTATTGTAAAGAAAAACGGAAATCCGGAAAACACCATGTTTTTTACTCCTGAAACGCATATTTTTGAGATGCTGTATCAATACAAACAAGTCTCGTGCTCATGGGAAAGGAACGTAATTGATTTTTTCAATAGTCCGAAGGAATTTGATCGCTTCCTGAAAAAATTGAACTTCTTGATCTCTTTGCAGAAAATTTCTCCTGTTAGGCTGTTGAAATATCGGTATGTTTACCTGCTGCAAAAAGCGATCGGAAATAATATAATAAGTCATTCAATACGGATATGGCACTATGTTCTTAGCCTTAATTATTTTATTATCAATTCCTATTTTGATTGTGTCTCAAGCGTTCGAAACGGCCAACGTATAGTTGAAAAAACACCCCATCATTACCAATATTTATCGGAAATTTTTTACTCTTTCCCTGATACTAAAATAATTTTTGCTATTCGCCATCCTGTTGATGTTTACAGTTCCTTTAAAAAACGAGCAATGGTTGATCCTGAATCATGGCTTGATGTTCATTTGTCTTCTTTTTGCAAACAATATAATGAGTGCTATCAATCAATGTTTTGGTTCCTGAAAAAGTATCCGGACAATATTTTTTTATTAAATTACGAAACGTTTGTTAACGATCCGGAATCAGGTTTTAAAAAGTTGTGCAACTTTCTAGGAGAGCCATATGACAGGGATTGTATACTTGGCGATGAATCAATCAAGGGTCCTGCATGGGATCCATATGTCCATAAAGATGTAATGAAGCAGACAAAGAAATGGAATGATTACCTGTCCAAAAGAGATGCTGAAGAGATAGAAAACAGACTCGAAAAAATTATGGGAAGGTTGAATTATAAGCGATATACGGAATCAGGGTAACGATTCCATCAAAGCCCAAAACAACGCAGATCAGACCAACTTACAAAAAGGAAGCGCCATTCTTCCTCTTCGCTGCAGAATGGAATTCGTGCACACGCCGACCGAAGAGATTGAAACGCTGCGCACAATAATCCATCGCGACTTTCAGCGGAGGGATAGATCATCACCATTTCCCTCAAACGGTCGCCACGCCTATTGGCTCGTCCCGTCAGATCGGGGAAGTGCGATTTCGATAATCAACCCCCCGCCAACGCTGTTTTCCGCCCATATCCGCCCGCCGTGGTTTTCGATGATGTCCCGGCAGATGGAGAGCCCCAGACCGCTGCCGCCGGTGTTCCGGCTTCGGGAGGCGTCCACCCGGAAGAGCCGGTCGAAAAGACGGTCAAGGGCCTCTTCGGGAACCCCGGGGCCGGTGTCTCGAAAAGAGAGGCGGACCTGATTTTCCTCCACACGGCCGATAATCGCCAACGCTCCCGGCGGCGCCACGTATTTGTATGCGTTGTTCAAAATATTGTTAAAGACCTGTGCCAGACGGTCGGCATCGCCGTCGATCCAGGCGGTTTTCGTATCATCTAGTTTCAATTCCAATTGAAGTCCGCAACGCTCGAACCGTGGTTGGTAAATTGCAGCGATGGGGTCCAAGATGGTTGCCGGCAACACCCGCTGCTTGTTCAATTGGAGGCGATCCGCATCAGCCATGGAAAGAAGGTGAAGGTCTTCCACGATTTTACCGATTCTCAGGATTTCGCCGTGCAGCGAAGAGAGGTTGTCGGGTGTGGGCTCGCGGATGCCGTCCAAAATCCCTTCGATTTCGCCACGCAAAACAGCCAATGGGGTCCTGAGTTCGTGGGAAATGTCGGTCAGCCACTGCCGTCGCATCTGTTCGTAGTTTTCCAGGGTCTGGGCCATGACATTGAAATTTTTTGCCAGTTGTCCCAGTTCGTCGCCGGTCGTCGCCCGAATGCGAATGGTAAAATTCCTGTCGGCCAGCGCCTCGGTCCCCCTCATAAGCCGCCTGATGGGCACGAGAAGATGCCTGGAGAACAGAAGGGCGATCAAGGCCGTCAGGGCGATCAATCCGGCACCCAGCAGGTAAAATTGCATCGTCTGGCGTTGCAACAATGCGGCCGGTGGGCCTGATCCAAAAGGTTCGAGGTGTGTCATGCCCAAATAACCAACCGTCCGGCCATCCACGGTGATGGATATCATCTGGTCCTTGTCGCCGGATTCCGGTTTGCCGACGACTGTCAGGCGGTTGGCATCCAGTAAAAAGACCCGCGACGGACCGCCGCCATGTGGGCCGGGGCCGGGACCACCGTGGGGGCTGGGAGGGGCACCATTGGGCGGTAGCGGTGGTCGAAAAGAACGTTCCATTTCCGGTGAACGGCGTAATAGATGATCCAAGCGGCGCGGATCCTTGCGAAAGCCGTCCCAATTGTCCAGACTGCGGTATTCCTCCTGAAGGAGCGGCACCAATGGCTCCAGCCGCTGCAGATCCAACTGGTGCATGAAATGGGCGACGTTTCGGGCAGAGAGGTAGCGGGCCAAAAACAAGGCACACACGGACATGGCCAGAATCAAGAAAAACGCCAGGAAGAGTTTTATCGACAATCGGATCCGCATCATCTCGTTTCCGATTTTGCATACCGGCCAGTTCGACCGCAATGGAAACGTCGATAATAAAAAGAGGGGATCGTCATCATTGCACCACTTCCTTTGCCCCCATCGTCTCTTATTAGGAACAGGCCATCTTCCGGCAGCATGCCGAAATCGCTTTTGCACCATTGCATACAAATATCGTTGATGTAATCGATGTTCACCATATCTTCAAGCAATGTCAACGGTTTTTCAAATAAATCCCATGCTTTCTCCACAATGTCTCCACAGTTCAATGATAGGTTCACAACTGTCTTAATAATCAGAAACAACGATTTGGTAAACGGAAACCGCAAAGGAGCATTTCCATGGAAGAAAAACGTTTTGGAAAGTGGTTGGTAAACAGTTTGATTGCTCTGGCAATGGTCGGTATGGCCATCACCGCCTGGGCAGGCGAGGACAGCACCGGTGAGACCGGTTCGTCATTCATACTCCACTTTGATCAAGATGGTGACGGGATAGTCTCGGCAGAGGAGTTTCCCGGTCCCATGGATCGATTCAACGAAATGGATGCCGACGGCAACGGATACCTGGACAATGGGGAGTCGCCCCACGGTCCTCCCCCGGCGCCCTTGAACGCCCAGACACGTTTCACAGATTGGGACACGGATGGCGATGGGCAGATCTCTTCAGCGGAGTTTCCCGGACCGCCGGAACACTTCGATAATCTAGACGCCGATTCCGATGGTGTATTGACTGCCGAAGAACTTGCCGCGGACAAGCCGCCGGCGCCACCCATGGAAAATGGGTTCGAAAATGACGATACCGACGGCGACGGCTTCGTTTCCCTGGCCGAGTTCAGTGGGCCGGAAGATCACTTCGACGAGATGGATGCGGACGGGGATGGCTACATCAGCCGGGCCGAAGCAAGGCCTGCGCACCCTTAAATCGATATAAACGGAATATGAAACGACGATGGCTCCTCTTCACGGCGCTCCTTATCTGTATGGCGATACCGGGTTGCTCTGTACACAAGGTGGCCGGAAAGTGGCGTAGCGAAACAATCGTTATAGACGGGTCCGATGCGGATTGGGCGGAAGAGCCCCAGTTGAACAATGCCAAGCACCAGTTGATGGTTCATCTGGTTACGGTAGCATTCCTCTGAATAAAAACAACCCGCCTCTATCCATATTCATCAACTGTATGAAATTCATATTTTATTATTGACATTATTTGTTGTTTGACAATAATATTTAATATTGCGATTTTGTCTGCTCCCCGCCGAATATACTGCCCATGCTCTCTTGTTACCCCAAAGCCCGTATCGCAGCAGACAGCACCTGGATATCGCAGTGTCGATGAAACCCGAGAGTACTGTCGTCAACGACCACCCGCAAATCGGGTGGTTTCGATATACGGCCCCCTGGGCCGGATATCCAAAAGTATATCAGTGCTGTATCGTTCGGGTTAGTTCCGGGTGCAACGCATCCGGTTTGAATACAACCAATTATCAACCAACGGAAAAAAGGAGAATCTATATGACCAATCCCTATGACGCGGCGTTCAGACAATCCATCGAAGATCCAAACGGATTCTGGGGCAAGGCGGCGGAAGACTGCCACTGGTACAAACGCTGGGACAAGGTGCTCGATGATGACAACAAGCCGTTTTTCCGGTGGTTTACCGGTGGAGAGATCAACACCTGCTACAATGCCGTGGATTACCACATCGATCAGGGCCGCGGTGATCAGTTGGCCCTGATTTACGACAGCCCGGTCACCGAAACCATTACCAAATACACGTACAAGACCCTCCGGGACGAGGTGGCCAAATTTGCGGGGGTGCTCCAGGCCCAGGGTGTGAAAAAGGGTGATCGGGTATTGATCTACATGCCGATGATCGCCGAATCGGCAATGGCCATGCTGGCGTGTGCGCGCATTGGTGCCGTTCATTCGGTGGTTTTTGGCGGATTCGCGGCCAACGAACTGGCAACACGCATCAACGACGCCAAGCCAAAGGTGATCGTCTCCGCCTCCTGCGGCATCGAAGTGAAGAAGATCATCAAGTACAAACCGCTTCTTGACGCGGCCATCGACATGAGTCGGTCCAAGCCGGAAAAATGCATCATCTTCCAGCGCTCCATGGAATTGGCGGATTTTGTCGCCGGCCGGGACGTCGACTGGAACGATGCCATGGCTTCGGCAACGCCGGCCGATTGCGTTCCGGTGGCGGCCACCGATCCTCTCTACATCCTCTACACATCGGGAACCACCGGGCAGCCCAAGGGGGTGGTGCGGGACAACGGCGGCCATGTGGTTTCCCTCAAATGGACGATGAAAAACATTTATAATGTCGATGCCGGCGACGTTTATTGGGCCGCCTCGGACGTCGGATGGGTGGTGGGCCACAGCTACATCGTATACGCCCCATTGTTCAAGGGGTGCACGACCATTCTGTTCGAAGGCAAACCCGTGGGTACCCCCGATGCCGGCGTTTTCTGGCGGGTCATCTCCGAACACAAGGTGAAGACCATGTTCACGGCCCCCACGGCGTTTCGGGCCATAAAGCGCGAGGATCCCAACGCCGAGCTGATGAAAAAGTACGATCTTTCCAATTTCAAGGCATTGTTTTTGGCCGGTGAGCGCACCGATCCCAATACCTTGCACTGGGCCAGAAACGCCCTGAATGTTCCGGTCGTGGACCATTGGTGGCAGACGGAGACGGGCTGGGCCATCGCCGCCAATTGCATAGGCCTGCACGAGTTTACCGTAAAGGAGGGCTCACCCACCAAACCCGCACCGGGTTGGAACCTGAAAGTGGTCAACGCCAACAACCAGGAGGTGCCCGCCGGCGAGATCGGCGCCCTGGTCGTGAAACTGCCCCTGCCGCCGGGTGCCTTGCCCACCTTGTGGCAAAACGACGAACGGTACGTGGAATCCTACCTGGAGGAATTTCCCGGCTACTACAAAACGGCCGATGCCGGATTTATCGATGAGGACGGCTACGTCTTCGTGATGAGCCGGACGGACGATATCATCAACGTTGCGGGACATCGCCTCTCCACCGGGGCAATGGAAGAGGTGCTCTCCGACCATCCGGATGTCGCCGAGTGTGCGGTGCTGGGGGTGGATGACAGTCTCAAGGGCCAGGTTCCCGTTGGATTTCTCGTACTCAAGGCGGGGGTGACAAAGGCCAAAGAGGAGATTGTAAAAGAGGTGATCCAGATGGTGAGAGAACGCATCGGACCCGTTGCCGCCTTCAAGACGGCCACGGTGGTCAAGCGGCTTCCCAAGACCCGTTCGGGAAAGATACTTCGGGGAACGATCCAGAAAATCGCCGATAGCAAGGAGTATAAAGTTCCGGCCACCATCGACGATCCGACCATCCTTGGGGAGATGGAAGAGGCGTTACAGAACATCGGATATGCCGGTGGGAAAAAGGGGTAACCCTAAAAGTCAGGATTTGCGCCCACAAAAAAGCCTACCACGATATATTGTGGTAGGCTTTTTTGCATTTTTCTCAATTCATAACTGACGTCGTCTTTTCAGCATTTCAACATATGGTATTGATATCTTCACCGGCATATGGACTGATGTCGCTTGGGATATATCGATTTATCACAGGTTTTAAAATAAGAGACCAACCACCAGATGTTGTGGTTGGTCTCTTTTATTCTAATGTCCACCTTCATAGCAGTAAACACCGTTTTTACAAATCGTGTTGTACATACTGGCTATCGCCTCATGCCCTATAACCAATATAAAGGGCAAGGATTGCATTCCATAATCCCTACCTACTCTTTTGATAGGTTCCATGGCCATGGTCCACATATAGTTGCTAAAAGGTTGCTGTCCCCCAGCTTATAAATGGATGGGAAAGGATGGGGACGGCCATAACGGTTGCCGTTTAACAAAGAAAATTACCGGAACAATTGAATTTGGGCACAAGATCGCTTACTATGTTGGCAGGATGTTTCACTGTAACAAACCATTCAACTCATGAGGAGACGGGATCATGCCGGAACCAAACTATAATAATGTCATTTCTGAAATAAAAACAATGGATTTGTCAGACCAACTCCGTCTTTTAGAAGAGATGGCAAAAATCATTCGACGACAGACAAACAAGGCGAAGCCTCGCAGCATTTTAGAGCGTAAAGGCAAGGGCAAGGATATCTGGAAAAACGTTAATGTTAAATCCTATATCGATGAGGAACGATCATCGTGGAATGGATAAACGAATTACACGGGAAAACTATTGGTCTTGATACCGCACCGCTGATTTATTTCATCGAAGAAAACCCCACCTACATAGAAACAGTCAGGCATTTTTTCGAGGCAATGGAAAAAGGCGGCTTCATGGTTGTCACTTCAACCATTACCCTGCTGGAAGTTCTTGTACATCCGTTACGGAACAATAATCGGAACTTGGCCACAGAAGACAGGGACATCCTGCTCAATTCAAAATCAACCATATTCCCAGGCCGCGTTGTAAAAAATGATTTGTGACGATCTCACCGTCATTCATTTTTAGTTAATCTACAGACTGTTTAGAGTTCCGATCTGTCCCATGTATAGGCTCAATGGCTATATCCCCGGTCCCCGAGGATCACTATCCAGTCCATGGTCGTGTCTGCGGCCGATGTCGTCGCGGTATTGGCATTCCAACCATATGGTTCAGAAAATGGATGGTTTTCCGGGAGTGGCGGACGGTGCTGGTTGAAATCCAGCAGGCTCAGCGCCTCCACCCGATTGGGCAAGCGCCATTCGGTATAGCCGTAATTCGGATGGATACTTCCATTCATGCCTGCGATGTAATCCAGGGCGTGATACCAGCTCACCAGTCCGTCACTGGTACCGTCCGTGTCGTACCCGGGATCGAGCGTCTGCATGAGGTTGGCGTCGGTCATCCACATCAGTCCGGTCAAATGGTCCGTGGCGGAACCGTTGCCGTGGTCCGTGAAACGGGGTCGGGCCAGGAAACGCCTGGTTGGAGATCCCCGTCGTCCAAAGCATGGTAACTGGCGGTCTGGCCGGTCTATGCAAGCTGAATAACGCCTTGGGCAAAAGGGGAATCGGAAAAAAGGTATCCTGAAATAGTGACAACCAAAACAATAACTCCTTTTTGGAGATCCATGTGTAAGACCTTTCCTATAAAGCAACTGATCTTTTTCGATGCTGTATTCGCTGCAGATCACCTTTTTTATTTCATCGATATCCGGAGCAAGTTGCTTTGACTCTGGAACTTCGATGTGTCGTTTCTTTTTAAAAATCGATTTTTCAGCTTCTCAATCAATTGGTTGTAATCATCCTTCATTATAAACATCAGCGCCCCCGACGATCAAGGTTCGTTAAACGGCACCAATCGTTTGAATACTATAGGCGAAGCGGCGGCATCAATAATCTGGATGCGGCGTATAGTGTTTACGGTTTCTTTGGGGTGTTGCCGTTTTTATTCCAGCAAGGATAGAAAAGGCGAAATGAGGACACAACAAGGTTGCAGCATACATTTTTAATAAAACATGGTCTTCCGGACCAGGTGTTACAGCGCAACCACCCGGTTACGCCCCCTCTCTTTGGCCTGATACAGGGCTTTGTCGGCCATTTCGATCAGTTTCTCGTCCGTGATCTCGCTGACGGCAAGGCGCTCGGCGACGCCCACGCTGGTGGTGATGTGGACCATCAGGTCGCCATAGTAAAACGGGTTCGCTTCCACCCGCTGACGGAACCGCTCGCACAGGGAAACCGCTTCTTCCAGGGTTGTATCGGGTAGGATCAGGGCAAACTCTTCTCCTCCGTACCGGCAGGCCACATCGTACTGGCGAATGCTTTCGATCAAAAGCTTCCCGAATTCCCGCAGAACCTGGTCGCCGAACAGATGTCCCTTTGTGTCGTTGACCCGTTTGAAATGGTCAAGATCGAACATACAAAGGGCCATATTGTGGTCGTATCGTTTGGCGCCGGATATCTCCCGGCTCAAGGCATCTTGAAAATAGCGCCGGTTGAATAAGCCTGTCAGTTCGTCCCGCACAGACAATTCCGCCAGTTTTTCCTGGGCCATGCGCATCTCTCTTCGAAACCCGGCCTTTTCCAATGAGTGGGAGATGATCCGCAAAAGCGACTCTTCCGTTACCTTATTTTTGGGAAGGTAATCATATGCGCCTGCTTTGATCACCCGTGAGGCTGCCAGCTCGTCTCCCTGATCGGTGATGACCACCACGGGGATCTCTATGGCCTGACTGATGATGGATTCGAGAAATTCCAGGGCGGTACCGTCGGGGAGCCGGTATTCCATCAATATCATATCCAGGCGATCTTTTTCCAACCGCTCCAAGGCGTCTTGAATGGTGGTTGACCGGTTCAGGGACAACTTGCTATGACCCTTCACAGTCTGCTCGATATCGGTAAAATCCTCGTCATCATCATCGATGGAAAGAATCGAGATCTTCTGGTCCAGATTTAAAATGACTTGTCCGCCGGTGTAGGTTCGGGGTTCGTCATGGCGTATCGTCTGGATTTGCTTCACGATCCTAGCCATTCTACCGGCAGCCTCGGAAATTTTTTCAATTCGAGGGATCTGTTTTTCGGGCAGACCGCCATCCATTTCGATCAGTTGAATGTTTCCCATCAGCACCATCAGGGGTTGATTCAATTCATGGGCGGTGGCACCGGCCATCTCCAACAAAACCTTGAGCCGTTCCTCCTGGACAATCGCCTTTTGTTGCGCCTGTACTTTCTGGTTGGCCTCCTCCAGGTCCGAAATCATTTTCTGAAGCTCTTCATTGCTTCGTTCCAATCGCATTTGTTGCCGATGCAAGGTCACGAAGACATTTACTTTACTTCTCAGGACCATTGGGTCCAGCGGCTTGAACAGGTAATCCACAGCGCCCTTCTCATAACCGGCGAAGACGTGAGTATCCTCCTTGCTGATGGCCGTGAGAAAGATGATGGGGACATGGCGTGTCTTTTCGCTGCCCCGCATGAGCTGCGCCACCTCGAAACCATCCATGCCGGGCATCTGTACATCCAACAGAACAAGGGCGAAGTCGTGTTCCAATACCAGCCCCAACGCCTCGTTACCGGTGGTGGCGGTGATGATGGTAAGTCCCGGCTGATCCAAAACCCCCTCGATGGCCAAAAGATTTTCCGGTCTGTCGTCGACAATCAATATTTTCGTAATTTCGTCCAATGTCTTCGGTAGGCCCAATAATTTTTATCGATGGACAGCCGGTATCGCAATTGTTACCCCGGTCTGAGAGCAACTCGTGTTGCAATGAAACCGTGAGGGGTTGCAGGCGTCGCGTGGTATGGTCATTCTGGGTCGGGCGATTGCCTGATTGACTGATCATCTGGGGAAGGTGGGGCCAATCGGTTGTCAATGATGGTCATCAACGCATCCAAATTCACCGGTTTGGACAAATAGTCATTGGCTCCCGCCGCAATGCACTTGGACCGGTCTCCTTTCATGGCTTTGGCCGTGAGGGCAATGATGGGAAGATTTCCATGCTCTTTTCGGCCACGAATCGTTCGAAGGGCCTCGTAGCCGTCCGTTCCGGTTATCATCACATCCATGATGACAAGGTCAATCTCCGGAAAACCATGGATTTTGTCAAGACTTTCCTTTCCGGTCTTTCCGGCGAGCACCCTGGCTCCCTGTGCCTCCAGCGCATTGGAAAGGGCAAACACCGTCCGCATGTCATCGTCGGCCAGCAAGATCGTTTTCCCTTTTAACGAAAAAGTGTCGATACGACGATCGGATGGCCATGGCTTTTTCTCCGCATCGGTGGGAACGCGTTCGGTGGTATCGTCCGATAACAAAACCGATTTTCCGATGAATTTGCTGCTTTCGCGAATTTGGGCGCGGAAGATCATCTCCCCTTTCTCCTCTTCCTGGATGATGGGAAGGTTAAGGGCAAAACGGCTTCCCTCGCCCTCTTGGCTTTCCAGTGTGATATCCCCGCCCAGCAATTGTGCAAGTTGCCGGGAAATGGAAAGCCCCAACCCCGTGCCACCATATTTGCGCCGGGTGGAACCGTCCACTTGCTCGAAGGCTTCGAACACCATTTGGATTTTGTCCGACGGGATACCGATTCCCGTATCCGCAACGGCGATGGTCAGGCAGTCATGACGGGGTACTTCCGTCCGATCCGCGGACAGCGGATCTCCCGCCGCAACGTCGATTTCAAGGGTGACGGAACCTCTTTCGGTAAACTTGAAAGCGTTGGAGAGAAAGTTCTTGACGATCTGTCCGATTCGCTTTCGGTCGGTAATCACGCGTTCCGGCACCTCCGGCGCCACACGGGTGGAGAAGGCCACTCTTTTTTGTTCAGCCAAGGGCGAGAAAATCTCCGCCATGGTGTCCGCGATGGATCGGATCGTGACCGGAGCCAGATTCACCGCCATCTTTCCCGATTCTATCGTGGCAAGGTCCAGCACCTCGTCGATCAGATTGAGCAGATCCTCGCCGGCGGAGCGGATGGTTTTTGCAAATTCCAGCCGCTTGTCCGTCAGGGGCTTTCCCTCGCTCTCCTGCAAGAGTCGGGAGAGCAGCAAGATACTATTGAGGGGGGTTCTCAGTTCGTGGGACATGTTGGCAAGAAAAGAGGTCTTGTACTGACTCGTGATCTCCAGTTCACGGGCCTTTTCTTCCAGTTCCAGGCGGGCGGTCTCCAACGCCGCATTCTGCTTTTCCAAAATGGCCATATGTGCTTCCAGATCCAGCGCATTTTTCAACATCTGTGCATTTGCGGCCTCGGTTTCCAGCTGTTTTAACCGGAGCTTTTTTCTGGTTGCCTCGAATGCCTGGTGCTGATCTTCGAGCTCTTCCAGGCTGTTGGTCAAAGCGGTTTGAAGGGAGTCGATATTTTTTTTCTGGCGTGACGCTCGTTCCAATAAAATTGCTTTTTGCCCCAGGGCCGAGGCCATTTCTATGGCCGCTCCCATGATCTGTGCCGCACCTTTTGCGAATCGAAGGTGAAATGGGGAAAAGCCTTCGGATCTTTCCATTTTCAGTACGCCCTGCACCTTCTCCTTCCAAAGCACGGGCAGCGTGATCAGATCGGCCTGATCGATGCTTGATTCACCACAGGTCAAATCCTTCCGGAAAAAAAGCAGCCTTTTTTTTTCGACCGTCTTTTCGATCGCATCGCCAGGGTGAGATATCCGAAGCGCAGCGTCAGGGTGAACATGGTCGGGAAAACGGCCGATGCAGCACATAACGTCCGTTTCATCCAGAAAATAGAAGGCGGCTTCATTTAGATCCGTGAACCGGCTGATGAATTCCAACCCGTTTTGAACGACATCACCGGTCTCTTCGAGGCCGAAAAGCTGCCTTTGCATGTCGTCCAATCCTGAATTCAATCGGGACAATACGTCACCGTGCCCCATGGCCTTCTCAAATTCATCGATCAGAATGTCGATGGTTCTTTCCAGCCGAACCAACACGTCTGTTGTGACGATAGCGTCCTTGGTGTCATATTGATCTGCCATGGCCCTGGTTGCCTTTTCGGTCAGGTTCCGCATCGTGGCGAGGACATGGCGGCCGAGGACAAAAGATGCCGTAAAAGCACCGATGCAAAGCACGATGAGAAAGACAGCCGGAATCGACCACTGCCCTTTGGCGTCGATTCCCACGAAGAGAAGAAATCCACCGGTGGTCAGGACGACAAGGGGGATCAGGGAAAAGATCAGCAGTCGCGCCTGAAATGTCAGCCAAGATTCGCGGTACACACGCCGGCGATGGATCATCGGTTGGAGGCGTTGGGGATTTTTTTTCCGCATGCAAAAAGGCCTTTTCGGACAAAAATTTGTGTGTACCTGTTATCGGCAGCTCCTGCGAACTACAATAGGATTCGCTTCCAGACCCGACGAACACCTACGGCAAGGTGAGCGAAGCGGCGACCATCGACCCGAGTGGATCGCTCGGCAAGGTTGAGACGATGGGCGGCTGCCCTGAAAATCAGGTAGGCGCGCCGTAGCCGGTATGCAGTAACCTCATCGATGACGCCGGCTTCGGCCAGAGACTGCAGGATCCGGACGTTGTCGGTCCAGCGGGTCGTTTCCGGATATCGGTGGGCGAATCGCAATACCAGGTACTGGACGAGAAATTCGATGTCCACGATGGCACCGGGATCTTCTTTGATATCGAACCGGTCTCGATCGCCCGCAAGCCGGCTTTCACGCATTCGCTCTCGCATCTCCACCACCTCTTTCTTGAGGGGGACCGTCTCCCGCCGAAGGCATAGTACTTTTTTTCGAATGGCACGAAAGGCGTCCATGAGAGCGACATCTCCGACGATGGGCCGGGCACGGATAAGGGCCTGGTGCTCCCAGGTCCACGCCTCTTTCAACTGGTAGGTTTCGAATCCGTCCACGTGGCTGACCAGAAGCCCCGAACTGCCGCTGGGACGAAGCCGCATGTCGGTCTCGTAGAGGGCGCCGGCTGCGGTGTGGGTGGTGAGCATGTGGACAACCCGTTGCCCAAGTCTCGCGAAAAAGTGTGAATTGTCAATGGATTGTTTTCCCCCTACGGTTTCACCGGGATCGGCGGCATGGAGAAAGACAAGGTCCAGGTCCGAGGCGTACCCCAGTTCGATTCCCCCCAATTTCCCGTAACCGATGACGGCGAAGCCCTTTTCGCAGGCCTTTCCCTTGAATGAGCAAGAGGGCCGGCCATGTCTCTTCTCCAGATGGTTCCAGGAGATCTGTACTACCTTGTCCAAGATGGTTTCGGCGATCCAGGAAAGATGATCGCTCACCTTCATCAACGGCAAGACGCTGGTGATGTCCGATGCGGCAACCCGCAACGTATTGACCTGCCGAAATATGCACAGTGATTCGATCTGATACTCCGGATCATCGTCGGCCACAGCGGAAAGATGTCGTTCGAGACCGGACCGAAGCGCTTCGCGGCCGGGAGGTTTGTAAAGGGAGCGCGGGTCCAACAGCTCGTCGAGCAATACCGGATGGCGGCGCAGGAAAGCGGCGATCCAGGGACTGGCGCTTACCAGCCGTATCAGATGAACCAGGGCATTGGGATATTCCACCAGCAATGAAAGGTAGCTGGTTCGCTGTTGGATCTGTTTGAGCAGATCGAGTACCCGCCCGAGTACCGTCTCCGGCGCCTCACAACTGCCAATGGCCTGCAGCACCCGTGGCATCAACCGGTCCAGCCGGCCTTTGCCCGTACTGCTCAACGATCGGGTAGCCGGTTCGGTTTTGAATTTTTCCAGCAGATCCACGGCTGTGGCAGCATCTTTGAAACCGGCGGCCGCCAATAGCTTCCGACGTTCCTCCGTAGAGACGGATAGATTCCATGCATCGACCAAAAGGGAGATATCGCAGGATTCCCCTTGGTCCGAGACGGCATCCGTTTCGGCGGTGGCCAGCAGTCCGTCGAAGTGGCTCCGGACCCGGCCCCGATGATCCGTAAGGATCTTTTCGAACTCTTCTTGGGCGGTAAAGCCCATGGATCGGGCCAGCCGGAGCATGTCCACCGGTTGCGACGGCAGTGCATGGGTCTGCTGGTCGTTTGCCTCCTGGAGTCGATGTTCCACCATTCGAAGAAAGCGATAGGCCGATGTCAGTTCACGGCATACGGGCACGGGTACGATTCCCTCTTTTTCCAGGACGGCAAGCACCGGTTGAATGGCCGGGTTTTGAAGGGAGGGCAGCACTCCGCCGCGGATCAGCTGGAACATCTGACCGAAAAATTCGATTTCCCGGATTCCGCCTCTCCCCAGCTTGATGTTGTCGTGGAGCTTTTTGCGACGCACCTCGGCATTGATTTTTCGTTTCATCTCCCGCAGGGATTCGAATACGCCGAAATCGAGATATCGACGATAGACGAAGGGACGGAGACGATATAGAAGGATTCGGCCCGCATCCCGGTCACCGGCCACCACATCGGCCTTGACCAGTGCATACCGCTCCCATTCCCTTCCCTGAGACTGGTAATAGTCTTCCATTTGGTCGAAGCTCATGACCAGGGGGCCGCCGTCACCGTATGGCCGAAGCCGGGTGTCCATGCGAAATACGAATCCGTCGTCGGTATTTTCACCGATGGCCTGAATCAGGGTTCGACAGAGCCGGCTGAAAAAATCCTGATTGGAGCAGGGCGCCTTTCCGCCCCGGGTTTCGCCAACGGCCGGAAAGGCGAAGATCAGGTCCACATCCGAAGAAAAATTGAGTTCTCCCGCGCCCAGTTTTCCCATGCCGATCACCACCAGCTTCTGTTCGTTGCCGGCCGCATCCGCCGGGGTGCCTTCCGTGCGTGTCATCTGTTGGTACAACAGGGCCAGGGCGTCGTCGATGGCGGCGGAAGCCAGCGCCGACAGGTCGGCCATGGTTTCGTCCAGATCGCTGAGGCCGGCCAGGTCACGAACGGCAATGCGAACCATTTCACGACGGCGGAAGGATCGGAGGGTCGCCTGCAAGGGGGGTATGAGATCCGCCACCGGCGCATCCGGACGGTCCGTTATCAGCGATTCGAGACGTCGCGACAGGCACTTTTGGAAATGATCGGTATCGTAGCGACTTACCAGATCACCGCTTCGGATCAATTCCGAGGCCATTTCGGGATGGCCGATACAGCCATCGGCTACGAAATCG
This sequence comes from uncultured Desulfosarcina sp., assembly GCA_963674945.2. Classification (GTDB taxonomy): domain Bacteria; phylum Desulfobacterota; class Desulfobacteria; order Desulfobacterales; family Desulfosarcinaceae; genus Desulfosarcina. Next base: position 2,993,738 of record CAXXWQ010000004.1, on the reverse strand, counting down.
CTGAATCCGAACGCCCGAAAAAGAGCCTTGGCGCTTTGTGCATCCTCGTTAAATGAAGCACGGGCGGCTTGGGCCGCTTGGCAAAAAGCGGACCAGCGATCCCGCTGATGACGATCCAGGTTTTCGACAGGCGATTCGGTCATGGAGTTCTTTCTTCAGTCCAGACAGCTTGTTCCTTTGGAACAGGTAAAAATTGGTGGTTATGCCATACGATTTCCAAGGGAATTCAGGCGTCAGTAGTCAGAATCAGGTTTTCGCCCTCGGCTCAAGCCAAAACATAAACTCGACGGAGCGAAGCGACCTCATCTTTCTTCTGGCTCCTGGGGATTGACTTTTGACTACTGATTTTCCTATGACAATACGCTTTACCATTTTTCTTAAATCGTGCCAAGATCTGTATTTTTTCGACAGGTTACGCTGTTTTCAAATGCGGTTTTTGTTTTTTACAATATTGTATTTTTTCGGATCGATTTATTACAATTTTGAAAAGAATGGCGGCGCTTTACCGCAGGTGATGGCCAACGGGGAAATGATTGCACAGGCATGGAAAGATTGCTGCGGGACAGAATTACGCGTCTCAACCCAGCAGAGGTCCGCTTTTGCGAATCGAAACCGATCCAAAAGTGGTTGCCTGGATGATGACGGTGTTGAATTTCCGCAAAATTTATATTATGGTACGCAACTTGCTATAGATGAGTCACATAAAGCAAAAAAAATCAAATGTTTGTCAGGGTCCGGCATTGACAGGTCAATGCCGGCCTTTTTACCATCGGCAGCCAAAGGAGTGAACCACCATGTGCCGACTGTTTGCCATGACCAGTGAGACCCCCGTCTCCCCCATGATCGCCATGGAAGCCATGGATGTCATGCGGGAAGGTCACGATGGTTCCGGCGTCGGGTTGTTTCTGCGCGACCTGAGCGGACCTTTCGAAGAGATGAAAAACGCACCCATCCTGTCGGGGATTTTCAGCGAAGAGGGATTGAAACGCCTCGACGATTTCATGATGGATATCGGGTTCATGACCAAGTACAAGATCTCCATCCGGGTTCCCAAGACATCACCGCCCGGCGTTCCCAAGCGGGACATCTATCTGATTCGTGCCTATGAATACCCCGAGGAGTGGGACGATTACACCGAACAGGCCCTGTATGACAAATTGCTGGAGATCCGCCTGACGCTCAGGGCAATGGGAGAGGAAAAACAGGACATGATCGTCTTCTCCTTCTGGCCCGATGTGATCATGATCAAGGAGATCGGTGATCCGCTGCAGGTGGCCAATTACCTGAAGCTGGATCGCAAGGAGCTGCATGCACGGGTTATCATGGCCCAGGGACGGCAAAACACCAACTACGCCATCAATTTGTACGCCTGCCATCCCTTTTTCATCCAGGGATACGCTTCCATGACCAATGGGGAAAACACGGCGTTCACCCCCATCCGGGAGTTTTTGCTCTCCCGCAATTTTCCCGGATATTCGGGATACCAGAGTGACTCGGAAGTCTTCACCCACATTCTGCATTACACCCAGACCAAGCTGGGGTTGGATGTGTCGGCCTATAAACACATCATCACGCCGTTGCAAGATGAGGCCATCGCCAAACACCACGACGCCCAACTTCTGAAGCAGCTGAAAAATTCCTGCCGAAGACTGATCATCGACGGCCCCAACTGCGTCATCGGTTGTCTGCCGGATCACAGCCTCTTCATGGTACAGGACCGAAAGAAACTTCGCCCCGGCGTGGTGGGCGGACGGCCGGGGCGATACGCCTTCTCTTCCGAAATTTGCGGCCTTGACTACGCGGTTCCCGATCGAGACAAGAGAAAAGACTTTCAACCCATGCATCTGGACACGGTCATCGTCGGACCGGAGCGCCAGGAGGTCACCATATGCAACCAAATGCAACCATTACCCCCTCTACACTAAGCGTAAAGGACCTGCCCTGGCAGATTCTCTGGCACAAGGACAAATGCTCCCTTTGCGGACGTTGCACGGCGGTCTGTCCGGTCAACGCAATCGAATTGGGCGTATTTCGGAAAAGACGGATCAAGGTGTCGCTGGAGCCACAGGGCAACCCCTCTTCCAGTTTCGAGGTCTACCACGGCATCCGTCAGAAAACCGATCCGGCCTATGCCTGCGTCGGATGCGCCACCTGCAGCCTTGTCTGTCCCAACGATGCCATCATCCCCGTACGGTCGGACGAGGTAGACAAACTGCGATTCCATATCAACCGCGGCGGCCAGCCCCGAAGACGCGGTGGTCGCCGGAACGTGCCCGGCGGCATCCTCGACCAGATCAAGTTCATCCGGATCTCCATGCTCACCGATCCGGCGTTGGATGCCGGGCGTCATGAATTCGAGCTTCGGACACTTCTGGGCCGGATTTTGCCACCAGAGAAGACTCTGCAGTTTTTGAATGAGAATGGGTGGATCCCACCAGTCCGGGAGATCTATCCGCTGATCATCGGCGGCATGAGCTTCGGAGCCCTCTCTCCCAACATGTGGGAAGGGCTGCAAATGGGAGTCGCCTATCTCAACGAGGAACTGGGCATGCCGGTCCGCATGTGTACCGGCGAAGGCGGCTGCCCCCCCCGGCTGCTGCGAAGCCCCTTTCTCAAATACGTGATCCTGCAGATCGCCAGCGGTTACTTCGGCTGGGACGAAATCATCCATGCCATTCCCGAGATGGTGGAGGATCCATGCGCCGTGGAGATCAAGTACGGCCAGGGGGCCAAGCCCGGTGACGGGGGGCTTCTCATGTGGCATAAGGTAAACAAACTGATCGCCGCCATCCGCGGTGTTCCTCCCGGCGTGAGCCTGCCCAGCCCGCCCACCCATCAGACCAAGTACTCCATCGAGGAGTCCGTGGCCAAGATGATCCAGTCCATGTATATGGCATGGGGCTTCAGGGTGCCAGTTTACCCAAAAATTTCAGCCACTTCTACGGCAATGGCGGTCCTCAACAACCTCACCCGCAACCCCTATGCAGCGGGCCTTGCCATCGACGGCGAGGACGGCGGTACCGGCGCAGCGTACAATGTTTCCATGGACCACATGGGCCACCCCATCGCCACCAACATCCGGGACGGTTACCTGAACCTGGTGGAGGTAGGAATGCAAAACGAGATTCCCCTGTTCGCCGGCGGTGGTGTCGGGAAAAGGGGGAACCTGGCCGCAAATGCCGCGGCACTGATCATGCTGGGTGCCAGTGGCGTACAAACGGGAAAATACATCATGCAGGCCGCCGCCGGATGTCTGGGCTCGGAGTCCGACCGGTGCAACATCTGCAATATCGGCCGTTGCCCCCGGGGCATCACCTCCCAGGATCCGCGCCTCTATCGCCGACTGGATGTGGAGAAGGTGGCCGAGCGGGTCGTGGATCTCTTTCTTGCCTTCGATACGGAACTGAAGAAGATCATGGCCCCCCTGGGCCGGTCCACGGCACTTCCCATCGGCATGTCCGATGCCCTGGGCATCAGTGACTACCAGGCCGCCGAGCGTTTAAAAATCAAATATGTGGTGTAAAAGATGAGTGAAATCACACAACCATTTACGATATCGGGAAAACAGGACGGCGTGCGCCTGGATTCACGGGTCCTTGAAGAGAAAATCCAGAGAGCCGTGGAAGCGGGCCATCGTCATTTGACCATCCAGGCCTTCGGCCAACACGGCATCGGCGGTCGGCTTTGGAAGACCAACGGGGAGCCCCTTTTCGTGACCATCGAGGGCAATCCCGGCCAGCGGGTGGGGTCCATGGGGTACCCGGGCACGCGCATCGATGTGATGGGACCGTCCTCGGACGATGTAGGATGGCTCAACGCCGGCGCCGCCATCACGGTCCACGGTCACGCGTCCAATGGTGTGGCCAACGGCATGGCCCAGGGTGTCGTTTACGTCGGCGGCAATATCGGTGCCCGGGGAATGACCATGACCAAACAAAATCCACGCTTCGAGCCCCCCGAGCTGTGGGTCCTGGGAAGCGCCGGTGACTATTTCGCCGAGTTCATGGCCGGCGGCATTGCCGTGATCTGCGGTCACCGGCCCCAGAATCCGGAAAACGTGCTGGGCTACCGCCCCATGGTGGGAATGGTCGGCGGAAAGGTCTTGTTCCGCGGCCCCCACAAGGGCTTCAGCCATGCCGATGCCAAAATGAAACCCATCGATGAAGAGACATGGACATGGCTGGTCGACGGGCTCAAGGGATTCCTGACCGCCATCGACCGCATGGAATTATTCGAGACCCTGACGGTTCGGGACGAATGGCAAATGATCGCCGCCCGTTCTCCCCAGGAGAAACTCGGCATCAAACGCCGCTCCATGGCCGAATTCAGGGAGAACGTCTGGGACAAGAAGCTGGGTAAAGGGGGCATCGTCGGCGACCTGACCGACATCGACCGCAGCCCCATCCCGTTGATCACCAAAGGCGACCTGAGGCGCTTCGTCCCGGTCTGGGAGAATCGAAAATACAAGGCGCCTTGTGAAAACACCTGCCCGTCGGGCATACCGGTGCAGGAACGGTGGCGACTGGTCAGGGAAGGCCGCGTGGATGAGGCGGTGGACCTGGCCCTGGCCTTTACCCCTTTTCCGGCAACCGTCTGCGGATATCTTTGTCCCCATCCCTGCATGACCGCCTGCACCAAAACATCGGCCTTCATGACACCGGTGGATGTTTCCCAATTGGGACGGGCCAGCATCGATGCCAAGACACCGGATTTGCCGGCGCTATCCGGCAAGCGCATCGCCGTCATCGGTGGCGGGCCGGCCGGTATCTCCACGGCCTGGCAGCTCAGACGCCTGGGACACGAGGCAGTGGTATTCGACAATCACCCGACCCTGGGCGGCAAGATCGCCTCGGTGATTCCCAGCACCCGCATTCCCGCCGAGGTGGTAAAAAAGGAATTGGACCGAGCCGCCGAGGTGATTCCCCATGTTCACCTCCAACAGAAGCTGGACAGAACCGAAACGGCACACCTCGTCGCCGATTACGATTTCGTGATTCTCGCCGCCGGTGCCCAGAAACCCAGGACCCTGCCCATCCCGGGCAACGAACGACTGATCACGGCCACGGATTTTCTGACCGATGCAAAGAAGGATCAAGCCAAGCCGGGTCGCCGGGTGGTGATCATCGGTGCCGGCAACGTGGGCTGTGACGTGGCCACCGAAGCGGCACGAATGGGTGCCGAACAGATTACCCTGCTGGACGTCCAGGAGCCGGCCAGTTTCGGTAAGGAGCGGGAGGATGCCGAGGCCGTCGGGGCCAAATTCCGCTGGCCGGTCTTTTCCAAGAAGATCACCGAAGCGGGCGTGGAGACCGATACCGGCGAGGTGATCGGTGCCGATACCGTGATCATCTCCATCGGTGACGCGCCGGACCTGGATTTTCTGCCCGAGGACGTGGCCACGGAGAGGGGCTTCGTCGTGGTCAACGACGACTACCAGACATCCAATCCCAAGGTTTACGCCATCGGCGACCTGGTGCGACCCGGCCTGCTCACCGATGCCATCGGCGCCGGCAGGCGAGCTGCGGAAACCATCGCCGAGATCCTTGCCGGAAAACGACCCGGTGCCGACCGCAAGATGGTCATCGATATCAATCGTGTTTCCCTGGAGTATTTGGATCCGCGGCTTATCGAGTATGAAAATTTAGACCATTGCGGCTCCCAGTGCTCGTCTTGCGGCAGTTGCCGGGATTGCGGCATCTGTGTGGCCATGTGCCCGGAGGCGGCCATCAGCCGAAGGGCCATCGACGAGATTGCCTTCGAATACACGGTGGATCCTGCCCGCTGCATCGGCTGCGGGTTTTGTGCCGGGGCTTGTCCGTGCGGGATATGGGATTTGGTAGAGAACACACCCATCGGATAGCGGTGGAAATGGTTATTTTGCCCGATATCTTCGTTAGGCGCAAAGATTTTATCCTCGGAATATTACTTATATGCCTCTGGTAAAATCGTTGCGCAAGCCTCGATCTCGACCAAAAGCCCTCATTTCCACGAAACCAATAAGAAAGAACCCGTAAAAAAGGCAGGCCTCGCCTGCCTTTTTTAAAGGGTTGATTTGCCGGTCAGATGTGGTAATTGACCTGAAAATTAAAATTGAGGGATTCGTAAAAAGTCCGATATCGTCGTTACGCTTCATCCTTCGTCACTGCGGAGTAGGATCAGTACGCCTCATTCCTTACGGATTCGCAAGCCTTGATCTCGGGCTTTTTACGAATCCCTCCGGACAGCGACTTTTTACGAGTTCATCAAAATTCGCATATAAATTACGGATACGATGGAAGCACTGCTAACACTCGAGGACGGGCGCACCTTTTCCTGTCGCTCTTTCACCGGTGCGGGTGAAGCCAGCGGCGAGGTGGTGTTCAACACCAGCATGTCCGGCTACCAGGAGGTCCTTACCGACCCCTCCTACAGCGGACAGATGGTTGCCATGACCTATCCGCTGATTGGAAACTACGGTGTCAACCTGGAAGACGTGGAATCGGATCGCATCCAGGTGGCCGCCTTCCTTGTTAAGGAGTACCAGCACTTTTACAGCAACTACCGGGCAGCCGGTTCCCTTGCCGAGTACCTTTCCAGCCAGGGGATCATGGGTGTGGAAGAACTGGATACCCGGGCACTGACCCGCCACATCCGAAACCGGGGGGCCATGCGCGCCATCATCTCCACCAGCGATCTGGACGCCGAATCGTTGACCCGCCGCGCCAAGGCCCTGCCCAGCATGGTGGGGCTGGATCTGGCCCGGCATGTGACGACGGCCAATCCCTACCGGTGGATCGACGGCAGGCCTGAACCGCTGAACGGGGATGATAAACTGGATTCCGGTATCTGGCGATGCAGTGACAGTCGCCCGTCGGTGGTGGCAATGGATTTCGGCCTCAAATACAACATCGCCCGCTGCCTGGATCGGGTCGGCTTCGAGGTGATGATACTGCCGGCCAAGACGGATCCTTCGACCATCCTGGCCATGGCCCCCGACGGCCTGTTTCTCTCCAACGGGCCAGGTGATCCGGAGCCGGTAACCTATGGGGTCGAAACGGTCAGGGAGCTTTTGGGACGATTGCCGATTTTCGGCATCTGCCTGGGAAACCAGATTCTGGGACTGGCATTGGGTGGCAAGACCTACAAGCTCAAGTTCGGCCATCGGGGCGCCAATCAGCCGGTGAAGAATCTGGCCACCGGCCGCGTGGAGATCACCTCCCAAAACCACGGTTTTGCAGTGGACATGAAGAGCCTGGATGCCGGCGATGTGCAGGTAACCCACATCAACCTGAACGATGACACCGTGGAGGGTATTCGCCATCGCCGATTGCCGGCATTTTCCGTTCAATACCACCCGGAGGCATCACCGGGACCCCATGACGCTGCTTATTTGTTCGACCAGTTCAGGGCCATGATGAAAACCGCCTGAATCTGGGAGGCGGATTCATTAAGGCCTCGATATCTTTATGTTATGCGCAAAATTTTATCCTCGGAATAGCGACATACATGCCCAAACGCACGGACATTCATAAAATACTGATCATCGGCGCCGGTCCCATTATCATCGGCCAGGCCTGCGAGTTCGACTACTCGGGCACCCAGGCATGCAAGGCCCTCAAGGAGGAGGGGTTCGAGGTTGTATTGGTCAACTCCAACCCGGCCACCATCATGACCGATCCGGAAACGGCGGATCGTACCTATATTGAACCGGTGACACCCGAGGCGGTGGCCAAAATCATCGAGAAGGAGCGCCCCGATGCCCTGTTGCCCACATTGGGCGGGCAGACCGGACTGAACACCGCCGTCGAGGTGGCCCGCATGGGAACTCTCGACTCCTTTGGGGTTGAGTTGATCGGAGCATCTTTGGACGCCATCGAAAAGGCCGAATCCCGGGATCGATTCCGGGAAGCCATGAGCCGCATCGGCCTTCGCATCCCCCAAAGCGGTATCGCCACCACCATGGAAGAGGCGCGCACCATCGCCCAGGAGATCGGTTTTCCATTGATCATCCGACCCAGTTATACTCTTGGGGGGACCGGCGGCGGCGTGGCGTACAATCCAGAAGACCTGGAAACAATCGTCAAAACGGGGCTGGACGCCAGCCTCACCAACCAGGTGATGCTGGAACAATCGGTCCTGGGATGGAAGGAGTACGAACTGGAAGTGATGCGGGATCACGCCGACAACGTGGTGATCATCTGCAGCATCGAGAACCTGGATCCCATGGGGGTGCATACCGGTGACTCCATCACCGTGGCTCCGGCCCAGACCCTCACGGACAAAGAGTATCAGGTCATGCGGGACGCCAGCCTTTCCATCATGCGGGAGATCGGTGTGGATACCGGCGGCTCCAACGTGCAATTCGCCATCGATCCCCAAAACGGAGAGATGATCGTCGTGGAGATGAATCCCCGTGTTTCCAGAAGCAGCGCCCTGGCCTCCAAGGCCACGGGTTTTCCCATTGCCAAGATTGCCGCCAAGTTGGCCGTGGGATATACCCTGGACGAAATTTCCAATGACATCACCGGCGAGACCCTGGCCTCCTTCGAACCCACCCTCGACTACTGTGTGGTCAAGATCCCCCGATGGACCTTCGAGAAATTCCCGGATACCAAGGACATGCTGACCACCTCCATGAAATCGGTGGGCGAGACCATGGCCATCGGAAGGACCTTCAAGGAGGCCTTTCAAAAGGGACTGCGCAGCCTGGAGATCGGTCGATTCGGCTTCGGCGCCGATGGAAAGGATCGTCTGGAGGAAGATGGAACACCTCCGGATCGGGACGAGATCGAACAAAAACTGGCCACCCCCAACTCCAAGCGCATTTTTTATCTGCGCCACGCACTGGAAGCCGGCATGTCCGTCGACGAGATCTACCAAATCACCGCCATCGACCCCTGGTTCCTTCATCAATTGAACCAGATCTACCAGATGGAGCGGGAGATCAAAGAATCCGTTCCCGACGGATCTCCTTCCGACGACGCCTTTTCGGCACTGGATGAGCGGCAATTGAAAAAGGCCAAGGCCTATGGCTTTTCCGACGTTCAGATCGCCCACCTTACGGCAAGCACTGAAAAAGCGGTGGAGCAGGCACGAAAGGCCATGGGAATCCGGCCGGTGTACAAACTGGTGGACACCTGTGCGGCGGAGTTTCGGGCCGCCACCCCCTACTACTACTCCACGTACGAGACCGAATGCGAGGCCCGGGTGTCGGACCGCAAAAAGGTGATGATTTTAGGCGGCGGACCAAACCGCATCGGACAGGGTATCGAATTCGACTATTGCTGTGTTCACGCCTCCTTTGCCTTGCGGGATATCGGTGTGGAGAGCATCATGGTCAACAGCAACCCCGAGACGGTGAGTACCGATTACGACACGTCGGACAAGCTCTATTTCGAACCGCTGACCCGTGAGGATGTGCTGCACATCGTGGAAAAAGAGAAACCCGACGGCGTCATCGTCCAGTTCGGCGGCCAGACGCCCTTGAATCTCTCTACCCCGTTATATCGGGAGGGAGTCCCCATACTGGGAACCCAGCCGGAGAGCATCGACCGGGCCGAGGATCGGGAGCTGTTCCAGGCCATGCTGAAAAAACTGGGCCTTAGGCAGCCGGCCAATGGTACGGCCCTGTCCATCCAACAGGCCCTCGTCATCGCCGATAAAATCGGCTATCCGGTGATCGTACGACCTTCCTTCGTACTGGGTGGGCGCGCCATGAAAATCGTCTACGATCCCAAGGATATGGAAAATTTTACCCGGCTGGCCATTCTGGCCTCGCCCGGCCATCCCGTGCTCATCGACAAATTCCTGGAAGCTGCGGTGGAAGTGGATGTGGACGCCATCAGCGACGGCAACACCACCGTCATCGGGGGCATCATGGAGCATATCGAGGCCGCAGGTGTTCATAGCGGCGATTCGGCTTGTGTGCTTCCCCCATACAGCATCGACGACAAGATGATCGAGCGAATCAGCGACGCCACCAGGGCCATGGCCAAAGAGCTTTCCGTCGTGGGACTGATGAACGTCCAGTATGCCATCAAACAGGAACAATTGTTCGTGATCGAGGTCAATCCCAGGGCATCGCGGACCATCCCCTTCGTCAGCAAGGCAACCGGTGTGCCGCTGGCGAAACTGGCAACGCGAATCATGCTTGGAGAGACCCTGGAGCAATTGGGATTCACCAGGGAGGTGGTTCCCAGTCACCTGTCCGTGAAAGAGGCGGTCTTGCCATTCGATCGCTTTCCCGATGTGGACACCCTTTTGGGCCCGGAAATGAAGTCCACCGGCGAGGTGATGGGAATCGGCACCGATTTCGGCCTTGCCTACGCCAAAGCCCAATTGGGTGCTGGACAACGCCTTCCCCTTTCCGGAACGGTTTTCATCAGCGTGGGGGATGAAGACAAGGCGGCAATGCTACCGGTGGCCAGACAATTCGTTCAGTTGGGGTATTCCGTACTGGCCACAGATGGTACCTGGGCCCATCTGAATAACAACGGCATCGTTGCCAGTCGAATCAACAAGGTTTCCCAGGGCCGGCCCCATGTGGCCGATGCCATTAAAAATGGCAGAATCCAGCTGATCGTCAACACCGGTACCGGGGATGAACCCCGCCGGGACGGCTATACCATTCGCCGGACTGCCCTGAAGTTTAAGATCCCCTACGTCACCACCGCCGCCGGCGCGATGGCGGTGTGCCGGGCAGTGGAGGCTCTCATCGAAAAACCCTTCGATGTAAAATCCATCCAGGACTACCATGGATAAGATTTTTGCACGTTCGATGGGGACAGCCCTTATGCAATTCTCAACGATTTCCAAGAGAAGCTGACAATGAAATTAATGGAACCCGAAGCACCCGAATTCATCGAAGAAGACAAGCCCCGTGAAGCCTGCGGCCTGTTCGGCGTCTTCGACCATCCGGATGCGGCAACACTCTGTTACTTCGGCATCTACGCCCTTCAGCATCGGGGCCAGGAGAGTGCCGGTATCGCCGTGGCCGATAATGGGAGAATCGACGAGTACAAGGGAATGGGACTCGTTCCCGACGTCTTCGACATGGATACGCTGGACGGTCTCAACGGCCCCAGCGCCGTCGGACACGTTCGCTATTCCACAACCGGAAGCTCGGTGGTCGCCAACGTCCAGCCCCTGGTGATTCGGCATCGAAATCGTGCCTATGCTGTGGCGCACAATGGGAATCTGGTGAACGCCCACACCATCAAGGCCGATCTGGAAGACGCCGGTTCAATTTTCCAGACCACAATGGACTCGGAGGTGTTCCTGCACCTTTTCGTCCGCAACATCAGCCTCGGGTTTGAAGAGGCCCTGAAAGCCACCGTTGCCCGGCTCAAGGGCGCCTTCTCCCTGATTATGCTGACCAGCCGGGGCGAGTTGATCGGAATCAAGGATCCCAACGGATTTCGTCCCCTTTGCCTTGGCAAACTCAACGGCTCTTGGGTATTGGCCTCGGAGACCTGCGCCCTGGACCTGGTACAGGCAGAATTCGTTCGTGAACTGGATCCCGGCGAGATCGTTATCATCAGCCGGGACGGTGTGAAGAGCATCCACACCAGCACCCCCAATCGACGTGCCTTTTGCATTTTCGAGTTCATCTATTTCGCCCGGCCCGACTCCACCTTCTTCGGACACAACGTCTACCTTACCCGCAAGGCCCATGGCCGACAGCTGGCAAGGGAGTCTGGGGTGGATGCAGACCTTGTCATGCCCTTTCCCGATTCGGGCGTATACGCGGCACTGGGCTATTCGGAAGAATCTCAAATTCCCTTTGAAACGGGAATGATCCGAAACCACTATGTGGGTCGAACCTTCATCCAGCCCACCCAGAGCATGCGGGACTTCGGCGTTCGCGTGAAGCTCAATCCCATCAAGGAGGTGCTGAAAGGCAAGGACATCATCATTATCGAAGATTCCATCATTCGGGGCACAACGGCCAAGACCAGGGTCAAGGCGCTTCGGGAATTGGGCGTCAAGCGAGTACATCTGCGGGTCAGCGGGCCGCCCCACCGGTTTCCCTGTCACTATGGCATCGATTTCTCCACGAAGGGGGAATTGATCGCAGCGAAGATGAACGTAAAGGAGCTTGGCAAATATCTGGGACTCGATTCTTTGCAATACCTGAGTCTCGACGGATTGCTCGCATCCACGGGCATGGAGAATCCGGAAAACCAGTTCTGCAAGGCCTGCTTCGATGGATGCTACCCTGTCTCTTTTGATGAGAATCTTACCAAAAATTGCATGGAGATGGGATAAGGAGGCTTGCCTTTACCGGCACATATCAGTAAGATGCGACCAGGTGGATTTTCGATAGCCTTCAGCAGGGTGCAGCCGAATCGCAGCGCTACTGAATAGAATCTTTTCGCATCGGGAGACCCCATGATCGAATCCAAATACCTAAAGGAAAATATCGAAAATATTCAGAGGCTTATGTCTCTTTCGACGCTGAAGCATTTCGAAACCCGAAACCTGGGGAAACTGCTTCGCCTCAGCAAGATTCGCCAATACGAAGACGGTGAAGCCATCATCACCGAAGGGGACATCGATCCCTGGCTCTACTTTCTACTCAACGGTAAGATTCGGATCGCAAAAGCCGGGGAAGATATAAGCACAATCGATAAAAAAGGTGAAATCTTCGGCGAGATGCGCATCATCGACGATCAGATCCGAAGCGCAACGGTGTATGCCGTCGGCAAGACCGTTTGTCTGGCCGTGGACACGTCGGCAGGAAATCGGCTCTCCTCCTCTGATCAAAAGGACGAACGCCTCGACTTCCTTCTTTTGCTCTACCGAATTTTCGCAGAGTACATGACCCAGCGCCTCCGTCTCACCAACGAGGAATTGATCCAGGCGAGAAAAGAGGTGAGGCGGCTCGGAGGGAACCTCCCGGATTAAACGACAGCTTTGGTTAAATCTCGATATCTGCGCCTGCGCTTCATCCCTCGTCACTGCAGCATACTCGCGTGTTCGCCTCATTCCTCGGGGCTCGCAAGCCTTGATCGCGAACGCCAACCAAAGCCGTCTGGAAATCGAACGCTTACGGCAATACGAATAAAATCCCTATGCGAAGAACCGTCTCCTTCACCCGTCGTGCGGCAAACATCTTCTTTCACCTGCTGACCCAATGCAACCTTCACTGCCGGCATTGCTACATCAATCCAGAGCAACACGGCCGCCGGACCCTTTCCATGGAAACCATTGATCGCTGGCTTCAATTGTTCGTTCATCGCCATCGATCGCCCAACGTTATTTTTTTAGGTGGCGAACCCACCCTGCACCCGGATCTCTCCGCTGCCGTAAAACGGTCTCGGCAATTGGGATATGCCTCGGTAACGATCGACACCAATGGATACCTGTTTCATGATATACTGGATCGGGTAACGCCGGAAGAAGTGGATTTTTTCAGTTTCAGCATGGACGGTCCCAGCACCGACATCAACGATCCGCTCCGGGGAGAGGGAAGCTTCGAACAATGTGCCCGCGGCATAACCGAGGCAAAGCGGCGAGGATTTGCCGTCAGCTTGATCTATACGGTCAGTATGGCGAACATCGGGCATCTGCATTACATGCCAGCACTTCTTGCTCAATTGGGGGTGGATCGTTTTTTCATTCAGGTGATCGGCATCCGGGGAAAATGGGTCGAAGATACAAAGACGAAAGACGCCCTTGCCCAGGTGGATCGGGACCTCTGGCTGGAAGTCATCCCCCGGGTGGCGGAAGAGGCGGCCCTCAGAAAAATTCATGTCACGTTCCCGAAGGTGTTCCTTTCATCCGACGAGGTCTTCGAGTGTGCGGGACTGGTTGCGGACAACTATTTTATTTTTCCCAATGGCCGGGTGTACCGCTGCCCCTTATGCGAAGACTATCCCTTGCACAGCCTTGAAATTATAAGCGACCGCCTGGTTCATCGTCCCAAGGTGAACGAAGCGGATCTGTTTCCCCTTACCATACCCGAAGGATGCGTCATGAACCGCATCATTCAGCCCGCCAACCTGCCTTCCGGCAGTAACGGAAAACCTGCTTACAAGATTGCCTGCTGTATGCTGAAAGAGGAGATCGTACCCTAAACGACGAACATTGAACATCCAGCCATTCCGACATGGACTATCACCGATACTATCACTCTACCCCCAAGACCCCCTCATTGACATCGCCGTGCCCGTCGTCATTTTTCTGAGATACTAATCTTCAGAAAGTGGATACTCCAATGAGTGCCACTGTAAGATCTTCCACAATAAGATCCAACAACATCGCGTGGGGGTGAGCAGATATGAAAATGTACATGAAAATCCTGATTGCCGTATTTGGCGTGGTTGCGGTGCTGGTTGGCCTGGGAACGATCAAGGGCCTGCAGATCGGCCGCATGGTGGCCCAGAGCGAAGCCTTCGTGCCGCCGCCACAGACCGTAACTGCGGCGACGGTGCAGCGGTCAGTGTGGGAAAACACTCTCACGGCAGTGGGCACATTGGAAGCCGTACAGGGTGTCGCGATAACGGCGGAATTGTCCGGAAAGGTGACCCGGATCGCGTTCTCATCGGGTGCGCGGATCGAGGAAGGCCAGCTTTTGGTTCAGCAGGATGTCTTGGAGGAACAGGCCCGTCTGCGGGCGGCCGAGAGTCGTGCGAAACTGGCACGAAAGGAATTGGATCGGGCGAAGCTGCTCAACGCGGAGAAGGTCGCCACCCAATCGGTCCTGGACGATGCCCAGGCCCAATACGAACAGGCAGTCGCCGAAGTTGAGACCATTCGGGCCGTCATCGCCAAAAAAACCATTCGGGCGCCTTTCGCGGGCCGGCTGGGCATTCGCAAGGTCGATCTGGGCGAAGTCCTAAAGCCGGGGCAAGAAGTGGTCTCCCTATTATCCCTAAATCCCATATACGTTACCTTTCAGCTTCCCCAGCAAAAATTGACCAAACTCGAGACCGGACTTCGAGTTCATGCACAACCGACGGAAGATGGTGAAATGACGGTGGCGGGCAGCATCACGGCAATCGGTCCTGGTGTGGATCCGGACACGCGAAACGTCACCATTCAGGCCACCATGGAAAATGAGGATGAGCACCTTCGTCCGGGCATGTTCGCCAGGGTTCGTATCATCTTGCCGGACAAACAGCCGGTGTTGACCGTACCCGCGACGGCGGTGCTGTACGCACCTTACAGCGATTCGGTGTTTGTGGTCGAAGCCCGGACAGACGACATGGGTCAGCCGCGCCAGGTGCTTCGTCAGCAGTTCGTTCAGCTTGGGGAAAAGCGTGGCGATTTCGTAGCCGTTGTCGGCGGCCTTCAGGCCGGAGAGCAGGTGGTGAGCACGGGGGTGTTCAAACTGCGCAACGGCATGTCGGTTGTGGTCGACAACTCCCTCTCTCCCGAATTCGATCTCAACCCCCGTCCCGAAAACGCGTAAGGTGGGTGAACCATGAACATAACCGATATCTTCATCAGACGTCCGGTGCTTTCCGTGGTGCTCAGTCTGCTCATCATCATTGCCGGCCTTCAGGCGTTGGTGACGTTGAATGTCCGCCAGTACCCCAGAAGCGACAATGCGGCGGTAACCGTGACCACGGCCTATGTGGGTGCCAGTGCCGAATTGGTGAGCGGATTCATTACCACACCTCTTGAGCGTGCCATCGCCAGTGCCGATGGAATCGATTATATCGAATCTGCGAGCCGACTGGGGGTTTCCACCATTACCGCCCGGCTCGAGCTTAACACAGACGCCGTGAAGGCGATGTCGGAGATCAGCGCAAAGGTCGACCAGGTGCGCGGTGACCTGCCGCCGGAAGCCGAGGTGCCCACCATCAATATCGAATCCGCCGACAGTGAATTTGCCTCGGCGTATCTCAGTTTCACCTCGGAAATCCTACAACAGAACCAGATTACCGACTATCTTGTACGGGTGGTCCAACCGCGCCTGTCGGCCGTGGCCGGCGTGCAGCGGGCGGACATTTTGGGTGCACGCACCTTCGCCATGCGCATCTGGCTGAAACCGGATCGCATGGCCGCATTCAATGTCAGCCCGGTGCAGGTTCGACGAGCCCTTGCGGCCAACAATTTCATCGCCGCCGTGGGGCAGACCAAAGGGGCCCTTGTTCAGGTAAACCTTTCCGCCGATACCGACCTGACCTCGGTGGAGGAGTTCAACCGTCTGGTTGTGAAAGAGCAGGGAGGCGCACTGGTACGGCTTTCGGATGTGGCCGATGTGGTGCTGGGTTCGGAAGACTACGACACCGAGGTTCGTTTTTCCGGCCAGACAGCGGTCTTCATGGGGATATGGCCCCTGCCCAATGCCAATTCCCTGGAGGTGATCAATGCGATCCGCAAGGAGATGGCCGCCATCACCCAGTCGCTTCCCAGCGGGCTGACCGGCCGGGTGGCCTACGATGCGACCCGGTATATTGACGATGCCATCGGGGAGGTGACCCAGACCCTGGTCATTACCCTGGTAATCGTGGCAGCCGTCATCTTCCTCTTTCTGGGATCCATTCGGTCGGCGCTGGTTCCCATGTTGGCCATTCCCCTCTCTCTTGTCGGTGGATTATTTTTAATGCAGGTATTTGGTTTCAGCATCAACCTTTTGACACTGCTGGCCATCGTCTTGGCCGTGGGACTGGTGGTGGACGACGCCATCGTCATGGTGGAGAATGTGCAGCGCCATCTGCAATTGGGAAAACCACCGGTAGAAGCGGCGCTGGTCGGCGCCAGGGAGCTGGTGGGGCCTGTCATCGCGACGACCATCGTGTTGGCGGCCGTTTACACGCCAATCGGAATTCAAGGCGGATTGACCGGATCCCTGTTCCGTGAGTTCGCTTTCACGCTGACGGGTGCGGTGATCATTTCCACGGTGGTGGCGTTGACCCTCTCACCCATGATGTCGTCCAAGCTTCTGGAATCGGGCACGGCCGAAAACGGCCTGGCCGGACACATTGACCGCGTCTTCGGCGGCCTGCAACGATTCTACGGCCGACTGCTGGACAAGAGCCTTCGATCACGGCCAGCGGTTTATGTGGTGTGGGTGCTTTTGAGCCTGGCCACCATCCCCATGTTTCTCCTGTCTGCCAAGGAGCTGGCGCCAACCGAGGACCAGGGCGTCATCTTCGGCATCGTGGATGCGGCGGCCAATGCCACCCTCGATCAGACCAGCCGCGATGCAGCGGCGGCCAACCGTGTCTTCTTAGGCGTTCCGGAAACCGAATTCACCTTCCAGATCACCTCACCGACATCCGGATTCGGCGGAATGGTGCTCTCCCCATGGGAAGAACGGGATCGCACGGTTTTCGATATCATGCCGGAGGTGCAGCAGGGCCTGATGCAGATACCGGGCATTCGCATGTTTGCCGTTACCCCGCCAGCCCTTCCCGGCGGCGGCCAATTTCCGGTGGAGTTTATCCTGGCCGCGACCGCAGACCCGGAAATCATCCTCGGATTTGCCGAAACGTTGCAGCAAAAGGCAATCGAAAGCGGCATGTTCGCATTTCCGCCGATCATCGATGTGAAAATCGACCAGCCCGAAGCGAAAATCGTCATTGACCGGGACAAAACCGCGGACCTGGGATTGAATCTTGGGCAGGTGGGATCGGACCTCTCCTCTCTGGTGGGCGGTGATTTTGTCAATCGATTCAGCATCGACGGCCGAAGCTACAAGGTGATTCCGCAGATCCAACGAACCGACCGGCTGACCGCCGAACAGCTCGATTCGGTTTACGTGACGGGTCCAAACGGCCGACTGGTTCCCCTGGGTACCATTGCCCGGGTGGAGTACCGAACCGTACCCCGCTCCATCAATCGCTTTCAGCAATTCAATGCGGTGAAGCTTTCCGGCGTCGCCATCCGGCCCCTGGATGAGGCGTTGACGTTTCTCGAAGATGAAGCCGCAAAGATTCTGCCCCAGGGCTACGTCATCGACTACACCGGCGAGTCACGACAGCTGCGTGCTGAAGGCAACAAATTTCTTCCTGCCTTCGGACTGGCGCTGATCATGATCTTCCTCACCCTGGCCGCCCAGTACAACAGTTTCCGTGATCCCTTCGTCATTCTGGCCGGATCCGTTCCTCTGGCCATGTTCGGGGCTCTGATCTTCTCTTTCCTTAAGATGCCTGATCCCAACGTGGCTTTCTGGACAGAATCATGGACGACGACGTTGAACATCTATTCCCAGGTGGGGTTGGTGACGCTGGTTGGCGTCGTGTCGAAGAACGGAATCCTCATCGTCGAATTCGCCAACAAGCTGCAGGTACGTGGCATGACCAAGCGCGATGCCATCAAAGCGGCGGTTCTGATACGGCTGCGTCCCGTTCTGATGACCAGCACCGCCACCATCGTGGGCTACTTCCCCCTGATCCTGGCCAGCGGCGCCGGTGCCGCCGCCCGCAATTCCATCGGCCTGGTGCTGGTGGGGGGAATGACCATCGGCACGGCTTTTACGTTGTTGGTCATTCCGTCCATCTACATGTTGATTGCCCGGGAACACAGCCGGCAGGCGTCAGCGACGGAAACAGAGGCTGAAGAACAGTGCCAGTTGCCCGTGATAGAAGGGCTTGCCATCCCACAAGGGTGCCACTTGCGGGCGGACGAGGATTGTCATTGGTTGCTCAACTGCAAGGGCAAGGTGATAGAGTTGGTTCCCGGGAAGGCCGCCTGACCGGGGACGGCCCGCGCTGGGATGACCTTTGATGGATGTGATTGATCACACAAGTCCACAGATCCCTCTTTCTTCCTCTCCAACGGTTCCGGTACGACGAAGACCGACGGCGGCTTTGGCCGTCGGTCTTCAAATTAGATCCGCTCACGGCAAAAATGAAATCGTCTTCCAGTTTGCGTCGCATCCATTTCACTTCATTGAGTGTTTTCAGAACAGATATCATTACAGGAGGGGCATGTGCGCCGGCACAGATCGTCCATCACGGGAAAAAGAGAAACAAGGGCCTCTCGAATACCGCCGGCGAGCTGGTATAATTCGTCCATTGCCGGCAGGTTTTCCTGGATGGCGGCCGACAAACTGGCATTGGCCTCCCGCCAAAGAGTCGACGTGTTCCAGAAAATGGACGAAAAATCCGGTCCATCGGCGCGCCGTGTCTTTACCATTTTCATTCATCTGCTGTAGCATGGGGAGAAAATGATCGTCAATATCGCCCGCAGCCGCCAGGGACTGCAGATAGTGGGAGTGTAGGGATGCCTGATGAAAGGCGGGGAAGGACATTGCCATCGTGGTTCCCGTTACCAAAGAGCGGTAGCGTTATGTAACGTTAACTCAATGCCTTCTTTTAACAAAACCAAGACGACAAAAAGTAGGCCCCGGAGCAATGTGTGTATCGCATCGCTCCGGGGCCGAAGGAGGTGAGTGTGAGGTGCCTGAACGAAATGGAGGTAAATGCCAAGCAAACTCGTTCTGAATAACAGCAATATCGATGCCATCGTTTTCCTGGTGGTGCACCGCATGAGAAGCAGGGCATCGTTTAAACCATATACAACAGCTAACATGGTTTTTGATATTACCTGTTGAACTCGTTAAGTGCCGATAGCGCAGCGTCCGCTTTTTCAGCCGGTACAAAAAGATGATCATGGTTTCTAATTGACGCCATACCGTATCCTGCGCCTCCACTTTAAAGCAGGGCGTTCAACAAAAAGGAAGGAGCCAAAAGCAAGCGCACACGAGGCAAACAAAAGGATTGCCACATTGGCCGTATTGAAACATTTTACTGCGAAAAATTTTTGCATTATCCAAATGACAATAAAATGATTCAGGAATACGCCATAACTAAGGTTTCCGAAAAATTCGTCGATTTTAGAAAAAGTACTCTCTTTCAGAATATTCACACAAATAATGCCAAGTATCAATCCTACCAATACTTCTTTGTTATAGCGAAGTTGATAAAGCGTATTTTTAAGAAATGCGAACAGTAAAAGAGCCACGACCGACAAAAAAACAATCGCTCTGAATTTTTTGGCGTCGTTATTATTTTTATAGAATGAGGATCCAACGAGGAACATAAAGAGTGTTCCCGGAAGAAGCCGATAGCCAAAGTAGTCAGAATTAACCTTGCCGAAGTAGGCCATCAAAAAAATGATAAACGAAATGCCCGACAAACCATAAATCCATCGCGCTGGGCAATACATCAATATCCATGGAATGACCAGGTAGAAGGTCATTTCCAATCCGAGCGACCAGGATTGCGGTATCACCAGAGCCCCATCCGCCCAATACATAAAAAACCCTTGTGGAAGTATGAAAAAATTCAGCACCCACTTAAAAAAATTGAGTTGATATGTGAATGGAGATTCAATTTTAAAAAAATAGATGCATCCTGATGCAAGAAGCATGTAAAAGAGGAACTGTGGAAAAAGCCTTGCAGCCCGATCTAAATAGAAGGCGGAGATAGCAAACGAATCCTTGTAATACTTGTCAATTAAAATGGTCATCACATATCCGCTTAGCAGATAAAAGGAAATTACCGCGACCACTCCGGGATTATAACCGAAAAAATCAATACCGGTATGAGAGATGGCCACCAATGCGGCCAAAATCAATCTGTACACGCCCATGCCACCCTCTTGGCCCCCAACAAGCCCGTAAAATGCGTCCGCCGCCGTTGTTTTCCGGAAAAACCGAATGGAGCAATTCTTTATCAGTCAACACAGGGCCAGCGCAATCAATGTCCCCAATTCATACGTTGACGTATGTAACCACAAGCGTATCGGGTGTCAAGACGGCCTTGTCCCCCTTCGATGCTGTGTGATTGTCCAAACCTGTAATTCCATCCGTTGGCCGGATTATAGGAAAACGCGTTGACAAAAAGGTCCTTCTCCGACTGAAAACTCGTTGAAAAATTCAGTGTATTATCGGTTCCCAGCGCATCAAGGGCGTACTGGTCATGGTCCGATTGGGCAAACTGTCTCACCAGCTTCTGAGAAATGCTTCTTCCCAAATGAAGGTGTAAATCACAGTATCTGTTCATGCACGGCCTCTAAAAAGTCACAATGAATCGGTCTATGTCCCGATCTCTGCAACGCCTTGGATCTAAAGTTATATGACTTTCCTTACAACCGGTATACATCGAATAGCGGCAACCGCTCCCCAACTGAGAACCAATGTGCCCAGGAACACCACCATCGCCTTCACGCCGGGAGCAAGGGTGCGTCCCAACAGCAAGTACTGAAGCCAGGTTACAAACAACCAGTGAACAATATAGATCCCGTAGGAGTTTTCGCTCAGGCTGTCGAAGATACCTACGCGCCGTTTTGCAAACCGAAGAAAGAGCCCAATCATCCCGAATACGGTGGCCCCGCAGCAGATCACGAAAGCAGTTTCACTGACAATGGTTCGCTCCATATCAGATACAACGACGAGCATGATGATAAACACGATGAAAGAGATCAGACCCACAACCAACCACACCCACCAACGCTTGGCGAGGGCGCCCTCGGATCTGAACATGCTGTGGTCCAAACCATATGTCCCGACGGCCGTACCCGCAAGGAAGTACACACGATAGAGCAACATTCGGATAGCCTGTGCATGAAAGGGCCCAATTCCAATCCACAGCTCCGGTCCGATAAGGACAGCAACAGGCAGATACACGGCGATTGAAATTCCAAGCAGAGCTCCAAAAAACCCTACGGGGCGATCAATGATGATCGTCAATCGCTTTCTGATGAAATCTCCATGGAAAGGGGCGGCCCGATACAAAAGGGTTGCCAGGCCGTTGAATGCCAGCAGCAGCCATATGAACCAGAGGGGACCGGCGGTCCCGAAGCCGGACCGGACCATTTTGAGCCAGAAGATTCCATAGCCGGCGTCCGCTCCTGTAATCTGCTCTATTTGGAGCTGGGCAGGGTAGTAGGCCAGGGGAATCAGGAACAAAACACCGATGACAAAGGGAAGGCCGAGCCTTGTCAGACGATCTCCAAGGTATTTTCGGGCACCCTTTCTTGCCAGACTCTGCCAGACAAACATCCCGGAGACAAAGAAAAGCAACGGCATGAAAAACGTCTCGTTGAATGCCACAATCAGATCAAATCCGATCCATCGCTGCTCGTTTACGACCGGATTGGAATTTGCGAACGGGTTCTCAAGATTGATGAAAGCGTATTTGGTGTAGGCGAGAATCGCGTGGTGGCACAGCACGAGAACAACTGTAAATGTTCGTAAATAGTCGAATGCGACATTCCGCGCAGGTACTTCCACGCGATCGAGTGTTGCGCCTGCTTCAGCCCGGTTGTCCTTCACCTTACGTCTCTTCATATAGAAGACCTCTCAGGAGAGACTCTCTGGCCGCCCTTCAAAGTGAACTGCCCGCTGGATCAGGCCAAATTTCCGGAAAATCTAACTTTTCATAAAAACGGACATTTTCATCCAGATCTGTTTCCAGGTATGCCTTTGCCGCACAATTATCCACTTTTTTGCAAAAACGCTGCATCAGTTCAGTACCAACCCCTCTTCCCCTGTGAGATGGCAGAACACCAATAGGACCAAGGTGCCAGTAAGGATTCAACACATACCTGCCCGCTCCATGGCATCGCATCTCGCAGCCCGTTATGAGACGCGCATCGGCAATTACACTCCGGCTTTGCGGCGCGATTCCGCCAACTGCCGGTGGTCAGGGCTGTTCTGCCCTTTCGAAGGCCTCCTGCGCGCCTTGCAGATCGCCAAGCCGGCTGCGGGCCTCGCCGATGATACGCCAGTTTTTCGCCTTCAGAGACTGGTTGATCCCCGTCAGCATGTTGGATTTGGCCGCCATGTTTTCGGCCTGCCGGTATTGGCACTGTTCCAGCCGGATTCGTGCCAGTTCGTGCCACAGCACGGGATTGCGCGGCTCCATGCGCAACGCGCGTTCCAGGTTTTCACTGGCCTCATCCATTTGGCCCGCGGCGGATTGATTGCCCGCCTTGTTCAGCAAAGCGATCACCGCCGTGTTGTCTGACGGCTGTGACGGCTGCATCGGAGGCGCGCCGGTCTGTCGTGAACCAGCGCAGCCGCCGAGAATTAGCGCGGCGATCAAAATGAATATCCGGCGGGTGATCATTTTCATCGAAACAACCTCTTGAACCAGTTTTTAATAGATTTGCCCGGGGGAGGACCGCAATCGGCGGAATCGATGGGAGCAGAGCCTGCAATGAAGGGCAGTTCGACGGCGTTGGGGCAATCGCTGCCGCTGAGCAGGCCTGATGCGGGATCGATCCAGGCCCGTTCGATACCATCCGGTTCCGGCAGTATGAGCGGTTCTGGATCGAGTTCCGTCATCATATCGCCCCAGACGGACATGGCACCGGTGGAACCGGTCAGGCCTGTCGGCTGGTTGTCGTCGCGGCCGACCCATACCACGGCCAGACGATCGCCGGTAAATCCCGCGAACCAACTGTCGCGGAGTTCATTTGTGGTGCCGGTCTTTCCCGCCGCTTGTATATCGGAAGGAAGGCGGGCGGCCAGTCTGCGTGCCGTCCCCTCGCGCACCACATCCTGGAGTGCCACGGTGAGCAGGTAGAGCGAGGCCGGGTCGATCACCTGTTCGACCTCCAATGGATAACGCTGTAGCGGCTTGCCATCGGCGGTCAATACTTCCCGGATCGCTTTTAACGGCGTTCGGAAACCACTGGCGGCAATGGTCTGGTAGACCTGGGTAACTTCCATCGGCGACAGGGTGTTGGCGCCGAGCAGACTCGCGGCATAAGCTGACAGCTCACGGTCCATTCCCAGGCGATGCAGGTTCTCCATTACCGGAGCGACGCCAATGTCAAGGCCCAGTCGCACGGTGGACAGGTTGTAGGAGTTTGCCAGCGCGGTGCGAAGCGTTACCATGCCGTGTGATTGCCTGTCGTAATTTTGCGGCTTCCAATCCTCGGATCCCTGTTGTTTCAGCACCAGGGGGCTGTCATCCAACAGCGTCGCCAGCGTGTAGTGCCGCGGGTCCTGGAGTGCGGTGAGGTAGACAATCGGTTTGATCAGGGAGCCGATAGGCCGATGGGCGTCGAGAGCCCGGTCAAAGCCTTTGAATCGGGGATTTCGATCGCCGACCAAAGCCTGAACCTCTGCATCGTGGACGCTCGTCACCACGATGGCGCCTTGCAGACCGGTGGTTCTGCCGCCCCTGCTTTTTTCCAGCTTGGACAGGCCGCCGGTCAAGGATTTCTCGGCGATACCCTGCACCCGGGGATCGAGTGTGGTAATGATCCGCAGGCCTTCCGAGCGCAGGTCTTCTTCACGATAATCCCGCCGCAACTGACGGAGAACAAGGTCGAGAAAGGCCGGGTAGGGCGAAGTGCCCCGGGGCGGCCGATCGATGACGCCCAGAGGTGCGGTCCGGGCCGCCATCTGCTGGTCTTTGGTGATATAACCGCTTTCGGCCATCTCGGCCAGCACCAGATTGCGTCGCTCCATTGCGCGTTTCGGATGGCGGCGGGGGTTGTAGTAGGCCGGCCCCTTGAGAAGACCAACCAGAAGGGCGGTTTCGGAAAGGCTGATCTTCTCCAGCGGTTTATCGAAAAAATAAGAACAGGCCAGACCGAAGCCGTGAATGGCACGGTTTCCGTCCTGCGCCAGATAGACTTCGTTGATATAGGTTTCGAGAATCTCCTCCTTGCTGTAATGGATCTCCAGCAGCACCGCCATCACCATTTCGATGGACTTGCGCTTCAAGGTCCGCTCGGCGGTCAGGTAGAAATTTTTGACCAGTTGCTGGGTCAGGGTGCTGCCGCCCTGCAGCCCCCCGCCGCTGACGATGGTGAAAACGGCCCGGGCGATACCGCGTGGATCGATACCGTGGTGGCTGTAAAAACGATTGTCCTCGACGGCGATCAGGGCATCGATGACATGCCGGGGCACATCCTTCAATCCAACCAACACACGGTCTTCATTTTTCCCCGGGTAGATGCCCCCGATCAAGGCCGGATCCAGGCGGACCAGGTCGAGTCGGGTGCCATCGGCCCGCCGCTGCAGTGCCGTAACACCACTGCTATCAAAAACCACACGCAGCGCCATCGATTCTTGACGGTCATTTCCAAAATCGAACTGTCGTGTCACCAGGTCCACGACCTGACCACGCCAATGGTAGCTCCCCGGTTCGCTAAGCCGGCTCGTCTGCCGATAGCCGAGCAGACTCAGCTCAGCCAAAAGCTCCGTCTTGCGCAACTTCAGGCCGGGATAGAGCTCCTGCGGCCGGGCATATACACGCGCCGGCAATGCAAACCGCTTGCCCTCGAACCGCGTCCGAACGGTGAAATCGAGATAGGCAACATAGCCCGCCGCTATCAGCAAACCGAAAAATATAACGAGGAAAAACAACATTTTCCAGGCAATCCGCCGCTTCTTCTCGCGCTTCTTTGACCGTTTCGCCATATCGACAATCCGAATGCTGTGAGGTAATGCATCTCAAAAACATCTATTGATATCCTGTAGGGACCGGTTCGTCAATTGCCGGGCTTGTTCTACTGTTCGAAAGCGAAATTTCGGTATAAAGAAAGTATCGGCAACCATCATCGATTTCGTTCCATCACCATGGGGGGGCCAATCGGTGGTGGCACCACTTCACGGAAACGATATGGAATCTGATCGACACGCCGGTCAGTGTGTAAAGGCAGTTCATCAATACACTTTTTGGAATCCTGCTTCAATGAACATCCAACGGTGTCGTTCGGTAGCCTTGGATCTTAGGGAGGAAAACCAGGATTGGCGAAATGGTCCTGTTCGTAAATTTGGAAAAGACCCCTGTTGATTACCCGAAAAATGGATTGCACCCCGGACCCTTTATAAGGTGCGATGATTTTTGGGGTCAAACCTTAAATTGTGAAAACTTCTCTTCTTCACGATTCAAGTTTTTATTCCGTTTCGAGGCTCTCTTCCTCCATTAGTTCGGCCATCTGGATGATCAAATTTGGCGATTTACCGTCACATTTTCGGGAAAGCGTCTTCATTTTTTCTAGCAGTTCTTTCGGGTTGGAAGAAAATTGGATGAATCCCATCTTAATTCCGGACCGATGGCCACTTTGTCCAGGGCCTCATAAAACCGTTGTTGGTCTTCGGGGCTCAGCGCCTTTCCGATCTTTAACATGCTGTCGCAGTATTCATCGAGAGTCGACGCCTTCATCGGGGTGTCCATATCCGGGCCGAAACATCCTGAGAACAAAGCTGTTACTATGACGATTACAAAAAAGACAGGAAGTCTGTATGCCGTTTTCACTCCTCACTCCTTTTCCTATTTATGCTGTTGTCCCTTGTTGAGAGGATAAATGATGGATCGTTTACTCATATTATCGGTAGGATCTTCAATGGCTTGAGGAAAAAGAGATGTTAGAGCGTTTGTCAAAATAACGTTCCGATAGTGGTAGTTTTTTGTGTATCTTTCGGATTGTCAATTACATGTAGAACATTATGGTTCAAACGTTCTAATAGTTTTTCTTCATTTTTGCATGCATGGTTATTAAACCAACGGGCTTTCATGATATTCCAGATGCGTTCAGTCGGATTTAAGTTCGGTGAATATGGTGGCAAATACTTCGGCTGCCAGCTATGCCATTTGGTAGATTTACGCTTATGCCATGAGGCATTGTCCATGATTAAGACAGCCGTAGTTACACAAAAACGGGAAAACGACAACATATCAGCTGTATACAGACTGAATGAAATTCAGCGTAGTGCCTATGAAAGTAGGGGGTTAAATCGATGTTCAGGATACGTTTGGGTGACTTTATTTTCCTCAGAGGAGAGATCCCTGCCGGGGCTACTCTGAGAGATGTTTCTATACGCAGACAAGCATCGGATATGAGAGGTGCTGAAAGGGATGAAAATGATTGGCTTATGTGATGATTATCCATAGAAATTCCTATGTGTAAGAACCGTTGATACTGACGACGCATTTTTGCGGGTGCGCTTTTATGATCCGCCGAAAAAGCGTCGTTATTTAGGTTAAAGGAATATATTTTTCCATCTCAGGGGCGACAGATAGTAACTGTTCCGCTTCCATTGAGATTGGATCAAGTAATTGGAAATCTGAAAATTCAAAACCGGGCGCAACTGAACATCCAACCAAGACGTCTTCTGAAATTGGTTCCGCTGCTTGCCATATACCCGCAGGGACAACATGGCAAAAACAGTTGTCACTTGCCGACAATGTTGTGCAACGAGGAGGCGTTTCAGATCCATCCCAAGTAAAAAGATTGACTCCGAAACCTTGATACAAATTCCAAATTTCATCTGAGGCGACTTTATGAAATCGGCTTACTTCACCTGATTTCAATATCTCTTTGCAATATCAAGATTATTCTGCATGATTAGTGACTCCTATTCTATTTCCACGCTATCTGAAACCTTTGCTCACCCAACGCATTGCTGTGAGGCGCGCGGTAGTTTTGCGTGTCCTTACGATCAATGGGTTGGGGTGCTACAGTTCCATTGCTCTTGGCTCCCCAACGCCTGCGGTAATCGACGCAACTGGCTCTGCCTGGCTCATTCTCAATGCTTGGAGCTTCCTTCTGAACAGCACAGCGAGGGAAATCGTTGAGCCTGGCAGCGTGACCGCCCACAGCGTAGCGCCCCAGATCATTGGGTGGTAGAAGGTTTGCAGGGCGACGAAGGGGACGATGACACCGTTCGCGATCAGGAACCAACGAACCACCTTCTCCACCCCAGGTCCGGTGAATGCGAACGCGGCAAAGAGCGTCGATAGACTCATGAAGCTGTATCCGAGGAGGTCTACAGAGTAGATAAACGAGTTGAAGACGTGGAAGAGGAATGGTCTCACATGCTCGGGCACATCCCCTCTATACAGGGCGGGAGCGACGAGAGTAAGCTGCACGTAGTAGTTCATGCAGATCAGGGTGCCGTACATGATCGCGAACGTGAGTCCGGTTTGACTCCAGATCTTTCTCTCGGTCGGCGTCTGACGATGAACGCTACCCATCAGGATCACGAAGGAGATACCGAGAAACAGTGACGGGACGAGTAGGACGACAAGCCCGTACCATGTGCTGTCGTTCTCGGGGCCGCCCCCCGATCCCATCAAACCGACCCACTCGCCGATCTGCATGATGTCGTAGGCGATGCTAAAGATGGATGCGAACACCGCCGACCATAAACCCATCCGCCAAACAGCTGATTTTCCATCCATAACACCCCCCCGATGACCGCGTTGTCACTGTGATTGCACAGTACCTTCACGATAGGTAGTGGCGTGCTTGCCACTTCAGACCTCTTCCTGGGTCGCTCTAACCTCAGAACACTGCATCTCCGGGAAAACTATGTGACACCTCCGGCATGATTTGAGGTGCTGCAGCCATTTAGTTCGAATATCATTTGCAGCTCGGTACCGGGGTATTTTACCTGCGCACTGTTCAGATGCGCAAACAGTTGGCAAAGAGCCCGATTGGCCGCTGGGAACGAAGCGCCGTGCAATCGTATATTCAATTGCTGATTTTCAATATCGGGCAGTACATCGCCTTCGGTCTGGAACAGTGTCTGGAGAAGACTCCGTGCATCCGACGAGTTTACCGTCGGACCCGTGAGCAACCCAACCATTGCCGTCTCTGCACGATATGCAATCATACGAACCGTGTCCATCAGGCGTTTTCTGCCCGGTTGTAAACGTAAAAATTTATCTTTTGCTTCAAGTTCTCCCCACGTGATGTGTTTACTTGTCTGTTTTCGTTTTTCTTTCAACTCGCTGAGTTGATACTCCATCTTTTCGATTTCTTCTAACAGCTCGGCCTTTTTCTCTATCCACTTCTTAAACTTTACCGGTTTGTCTTCATTTTCAGGGTGAATGGTCATCTCGGCAAAACAGGCACGACGATATCGTAGCTTGTTCTGCAACGAATTACGGGATTGATTCAATTGCCGCCAAACGGGGTTGATTACCCGTTCGGTATCAGGAAATTCAACGACACCATAATCTAAAAGCACATCGATATCAAAATGTTGCATCATATAGTTGAAAAAGTTTTCCTGACACCACCGGCTGAACATGCGTGCTGCCAATTGAGTATGCGGCAAATCGAAAGCGGTGCTGATTACGCTGGTCTGGTGTCCGGAATCGGTCAGTTTTCGCACTTGTCGCATCCATGTTGCACCCTTACCAGATCCCACCAAACTACCCATTTCGCAAAGCCGCATCTTCACCACCTCTTTGTTTGGCATCGCAACTTCATACTCGGTGAACCAATGCTCCGGCCATGATTCACCAGGATGCTTATGATACGTCATGCAGCCGATTCGATGGCGATCCCACATTTCCTTGAAGAATGCGGGACTATATCCTTCCCTGTCGAAAACAAGAACGAACCGGCATAAACATGGGTTCTCTTGTAGTTGCTGCAAACCGGGTTGATTCGGAACGTCTTGCAACAACCGGGGAACGATATCGTCTCTTAAAACCGCCAATAATCCAGGATCGATCTGCTTTTCGACGACAAAAAAAGGTCGGCCAATCGCATCGTTAACCCAATAGTCGGTAATGCCCCTCATGCACAATCGTTCCCGGGACACGTAGCGGCGCGGTAGTCGGGTCAATTTTCCATGATAAACACGTACATGCCCGTCAACATAAAGCGCGCCAACCGATTCGGGCGCCTGTTCCATCCAGTATTTACCGAGGTATGCGGCCCACTTTTCCGCGCCGTGGTCTGCGCTCAACGCATCCATCTTGTAACGCAAACAGCGAACCTCCGGTGCACGATCCAAGCCCAATAACTTACCAAATTCTCCCGGAGCATGGCCTCGTATTTTTTCTGTCGTCTTGATCCTGCATAAGGCCATAAACGAAAGCAGCAACAAGACATGAAAGATCGTGTAATAGCCTTTGACTTGGCCGAGGAACTGTTTTGCGCCGGTAAACAACCCGTTTGCCACCAATGACGGTATCGCACAAAGAACGCCTGCTTTGGGAACGTCCAGGCATCTGTCAAAACGAACCGGCGCACCAACCATTTTGCCCAATGATGCCAATATGCGTTCCCCGACTCGGTTGCAAGCCGTCCCCATACCATCGGCAGCAGCCATGTCGACCATGTCCCGATCTGATTTGGTTAGACACGGTTCACCAATCCTTGATTCGATTAACCGACCATCATCTATAGCTTTGCGAAACGTATCGTATTTAATGCCAAGTTCCAGGGCGGCATCTTTTTTCGAGCACCCTTGATCCAGTAAACGTTGGGCTTGTTCAAGCACCTCAGGTTTGAAAACCTTGCCGCCGCGTCGTCCCCGCCGCTGAACGAAAAATGCCTCGGCGCCGCCGGACCTGAGTTTGTTCACGGATCGGATGACATTGCTCTTGGATACGCCGAATGTGTTTTGGATATCGATCTGGCGGCAAGCTCCGGATTCAACCAGTTGGGCTGTTATCATCCGAAACATTCGTTGATCGCCTTGTCTGTGAGAATAAATCGGAACGGTCGATAGAAAATAGGTCCAGGTCGTATCGTCACGAAATACACTGACAAGCCCGTTGATTTGTCTTGCACCGCGAGGAATAAGTGGTAGTATCTGTTGAGGCATGGCATCCTTTTCCTTTCATTTATCCGCCAAGATAATAAGGTTAAAGGTGCCATGTTCATTTTCCGGTTGCAATACCTTACCGGCCTGCTGGATTCAGACTCCTATCTTTCTGTTTTTCAACCACTTACATTATGTTTTGCTTGCCATATGCAACAATTAGGAAATCAAGTTTCCTGAACCTAGTAACGTTTCGACGGCCCGATAGACGTATTATTTAACGTATAGATGGACGCCTAATGATATTCTTTGGTCTCATCAGGCCAATAACACCCTTAATTTCGATTGTTATTGGTCTAAATCGTCCGATAACAATTCAATAATTATTTTAGATCTCGTAGTGTGTAAACAAACGTGCATGGCGCGATAACGGCGGAATGGAATTACATTTTCGCCATTTGTTTCGTTTAAGCGACGAATGACCGTTATGTCAATGAAATAAAAAGTTATTTGCACTTAGCATAAGCTGGTGAGGGGGAAGATCATGGGATGATAAAATTGACTGACAATCGGCGGTTGAGGGGCTTCTTGTCATCTCGGACTTCCGTTACGATGGAATGGGGGCGTTTGGGACTTGGCCGTCTACGTCAAATCACCCCGATTTCACCCCGCTTCACCCACCCGATCTTGTCCTTGGTATAACGGATCATGATGTGGCGTTCCGATTCGCGCTGGACGCGGACCTTGGTGCCGGCGTGAAGGACGAACAGTTCGGTGGCGCTGTCTGTGAAACCGGAACGGACGGACACCGCTTCTGGCAGAATGACGGCGTGGTGAATTCTTGCGGCCTCATACCCGTTATACAGTGCCGTGGCGGTAAACAGGAGGGTTCCGGCGGCAAGGAGCACGATGCTGGGTCGAAGAAGATGTTTTTTGCGGATCGCCAGAACGGACAGGGCGATCCAGAGGGCGGCGTTGAGGACAATGGCCACCCAGAGAACGGAGGAAGGACTCATCTGATACTTCCAGAAGAAGAGAATGCGAAGCAGTGGGGATGTGATTTCTCCCTGTTCGTCCTTGAGGAGCGTCAGGGCGTATTCGTAGTTGAAGCGAAGATCGGGATCGTCGGGAATGAGATTTTTCGCCCGTTCATACCAGAGAAGGGCATGGCCCAGGTCGTCGT
Source organism: uncultured Desulfosarcina sp. (assembly GCA_963674945.2). GTDB lineage: Bacteria > Desulfobacterota > Desulfobacteria > Desulfobacterales > Desulfosarcinaceae > Desulfosarcina. Next base: position 2,962,149 of record CAXXWQ010000004.1, on the reverse strand, counting down.
TTTTCAGGTAGGCGTTGCCCAGGTTGTAAAAGAGCATTCCATTGTCGATCCCCTGGTCGGCCAGGCGTTCGAAGGCGTCGATGGCCGACGGCCAGTCGCCGTTGCCGTATGCCTCGGTTCCGTCCATGAAGGTGCGTGCCGCCTTGGATGCCTGGGCGGTCGGGCAGAAGACCAGGGCCACCCACAACACCATACACACGACACGCAGCCAACATTTCGTCACATTTGCCATGTCTTTTCGATTCATCGGATCAGCTGCCGGACCGCCCTGCGGGTCCGGTCCAGGAGATCCGCCCGCTTGTTCTCGTCCAGCGTTTCTCCGGAGTAGTTGAAAGATTCGATCGTTTCCAGAAGCCTTGCCGTGTCGGCGGCATCCTCTTCACGCCACCCCAGATCGGAAAGCCGGTCCCTGGCTTCGGCCCAGGTCAAAGAGGCTCCCATGGCACCCTGCCGGCTGCAGATGGCCGAAACAAGTGCCCTGTGAAGGGCCGAGAGAAAGTCGCCGTCCGTCGCACCGGATCCCGTAGCCGCCTTCAATGCCTGTTTCGCCCGGTCACCCATGATTTTTTCCGGTCTGTCGTCCTTTCTGGAAAACTTCGTCAACACCATGGCTGCGGCAAAGATCAAGACCGGCAGAGCCATGAGCAAGGCGAACCACAGTGGTCTCATGGTGTGAATAGACTCGATGGCCGCCAGATCCGTTTTGAGGGGCAGGATATCCCGGCCGGTAAACTCCACGCTTTTCTTCAGGTTCAAGGATGGCGTGGGGGCGGCACGGAACACCTCGGCGTCGGTCACATCCTTGTCCGAAGGGGAGACATGGATGGCCAGGGCTTCGGTGGTCAGGGTGCGATATTCCGCCGTCTCCACGTCGAAGTAGGTTAGAAAGATGGGGTCGATGGTAAACTGGCCGGCGGTTACCGGCACCAGGGCGGTACGAAAGATCTTCCTGCCCGAGTACCCCTTACGCCCCAATTGGATCTCCTCCTCCGGGTTATCCGCATAGGTCTTGAAGGACTGGGGGGAGGGGATGACCGGTGCCGTGGCATCCATGATGTTGCCCCGCCCCTGGATGGTGACCGTCAGCGTGGCTGAATCGGCCTCTTGAATGGCCGCATTGTCCAGGGTCGCGGTGAGTTCGAACCGGCCCACCAGGCCGGAGAATGCCGTTCCGCCAGGCGGTGGCGGCAGGTCCCGGACCCGGATCTCAATGGGCTTGGTTTCGAGAATGCGGGTGGTGGTCTCCCTTCGCCCGAAGAAGGCGTCCATGCCGGAAAACGGACCTGGCTGGCGGCCTCGTTGCACGACGCCCACCTGGAGGACTGCCGGTTCGATGGTGAGCACGCCTGATTTGACGGGAACCAGAACAATGACCACCTCGCTGACCATGAACTCCCGGCCGTTGATGACCTTTCGATAGGTCTTCTGATCTTCCAACTGCTCGGCGTTGAAGCCTGTAAATTCAGGGGCTTGGAACTTGGCATCGGCTACCTGCACACTGTTGAAGAGTCGAAACGTGTACACGAACTGCTGGCCGCGCCATGGCGATGTTTCGGAGACCTCGGCGGTTACATAGACATCGCGCCGGCCGCTGTCCGCCGGTGGCTGCTCGGTGACAAAAACGCGGATGGGGCGCGTGTAGGAAACCTTGCCGTCAATGGTCACGGAAATCGCCGAAATGGTCAATTCGCCGGTCTTTGTGGGAATGATGACGTAATTATGGGTCAACTGCCGCGACGTACGGCCGTTGATCATCTGGAAACTGCTGCTGGTTCCCCTGGAAATGGTCTTGAAATCGGTGAGCCCGGACAGATCCACCTCGCCGTCGCCCCCGTCGATGATCACCTGCAGGGAGATGGATTCCCCCACCATGACGCGGTCACGGTCCACCAGGGCACGAACGGTTGCGGCCTGTGCCGCTTCCGATGCGCAGGCCAGAACCAACAACACCATCATCAAACTTCTGACCGCGGTCATCGTATTGGTACGTGTTTTTCTCGTTTTTACCACGTTGACTTCACCTATGGCAGAAGACCAACCACAGAATTAAAATTACAAATCCCAAGCATCAAATTACAAATAAATTCCAATGATCAAATATCAAACGATACCAACGCTCGATGCACAACCCCTATTTTTCTCGGTTTTGTCGTTTGGAATTTCAAAAATTGGGTATTGTAATTTGTTTGGAATTTGTGATTTGGACATTGTTATTTCCCTTGGGTTTTCTCTGTGCTCTCTATGGTAGATAAAACAGCCCTTTAATATCACCAATCCTTGTCCACCCTTTGTTTTCCTGTATTCGGCATCATCGCCCTTCCCGGCTCATCCTTCAGGCGGTTGAGCATTCGCTCGGCCTGTCCGGGATCTTTCTGGAGATCTCCGGCCTGGGCCGATTGTTCCGGGCGTTTGGATTCATCCCCCGCATCTTCCTGGGACGGTTGCGGCTGCTGGCCTGCCTGGGCCTGCTCGTCGTCCATTTCATCTCCGAATTCGGGGGATTGCTGCTCTTCCTGATTTCCTTCGTCGGAAGATTGCTGCTCCTGGCCGTCCTGGGACTTCTGCTGTTCCGGTTGTTGTTCCTGCTTCGATTCGTCGCCCTGGCCCTTGTCCTTCCGGTCCTGGTCCGAATCCTTTTGATCCTTATCCTTTTGGCCCTCTTGGGATTGCTGTTGCTGCTTCTGTTGGGTCAGCGCCTGTTTTACGAATTCCAGGTTCTCCTTTGCCAGTCGATCATCGGGATCCATGGAGAGGACCGATTCGTAATGTTCCATGGCTTTCTCTCCGTTCCCCCGGCGAAATTCGGTGTTGCCCAGATTGAACAGGGCCTTTTTCTTGAGCGCTTCGTCGTCCGTTTCCAGCACCTGCTGGTAGTGATCGGCCGCCGCATCGAAATTGCCCGTTTTATAGTAGGCATCGGCCACGTTGTAAAGTCTTTCGGCCCGGTCCGGCGCCTCGAGTTGGGCGTCCACGAAATGCTTCAGAGCCGTATCGAATTCGCCCTTTTCATAGGCATCGATACCGTCACGGGTCTCGTCGGCACGGGCCGTTTGACCGGCCGGAAACGAGAGAATAATCACCGCGGCCAGGACGACAGCCGTTTTCCGGGTCACGGGCAGCATCAATTCGGCCACCAGACAGAGGATGGAAAGGGCCAGGGGCCACTGAAAGCGGTCCTCCCATATCTGTTTGCGACCCGAAGCCAGCTCCGAGGCTTCCATCTTTCCCCGGATTTCGTCGGTGTAGATGGCGTCCAGATCCATGTCGCCGGCCACGCTGCGCACATAGGTTCCGCCGGTGACCACCGCCAACTGTTTGAGGGTGTGTTCGTCCAGGCGGGAGAGGATGATCTGTCCCTTTCTGTCCTTCTTGAATCCGCCATCCGGTTCGGTGATGGGAACGCCCTCCTCCTTGCCCACGCCGATACAAAACAGCTTGATCTCTTTCTCCTTGAGATCCTGGGCGGCCTTTACCGGGTCTCCCTGGCCCGTATTCTCCCCGTCCGTGATGAGAATAACGGCTTTTTCCGTGGCGCTCTCGGGATCGAAACTCTCCATTGCCGTGGTCAGGGCGGCGGTGATATTGGTTCCGCCCACGGGCAGGTAGTCGGGCGACAAGGTGTCGAGAAAAAGGTTGAACGACTCGTAATCCAAAGTCAGCGGACACTGGAGAAAAGCCGTTCCGGCGAAGGCCACCAGCGCCACCCTGTCCCCTTTCAGCATGGTGAGCAGATCGAAGACCTCCCGTTTCGCCCGCTCCAGCCGTGTGGGCTGGATGTCGGCTGCGGTCATGGAGCGGGAACAGTCCAGTGCGATGACGATATCCACGCCCCGCTGGTGAATCTCCTGCCAACGGTACCCGTACTTGGGGCCCGCCAGGGCCACGGCGCCAAACAGAACGGCACCCAGGACCAGACTCGCCTTGATCCACCGACGGGGCCCCACCTGATCCGGTGCGATGACCGACAGCCCGTGGGCGGATGCGAACCGCTCCATGATCGCCTTTCGCCGTCGCATGCCGTAGAGGATCACCAGAAACAGCACCGGGATGGCCCAGATGAAAAAAAGCATTTCGGTTCGAAAAAAGTTCATGGCACGACAAGATACCTCGTGTTGCGCAAAAGAAGGTAAACGGACAAAAGCACCAGGGACGGAATCAGCAGCCAGGGATAGATCTCGTTGTAGTCGGCGAAGATCTCCACCTGGACTTCGGTGGTCTCCATGGCGTCGATGGCCTTGTAAACCTGTTCCAGTTCCGCCAGGTCCTCTGCCCGAAAGTAGAGCCCCCCGGTCCGGTCGGCAACGTTTCGAAGGGTCTCTTCGTCGATGTTTACCTGCTGGTAGACATACCGCTGGCCGAAAAGCGGGTCGTTGATCAAAAAGGGGGCCTTTCCCCGGGTTCCCACGCCGATGGTATAAACCTTGACCCCTTTCTCCACGGCGATGTCTCCTGCGATTTCCGGCGAGAGCTCTCCGGCATTGCTCTGGCCGTCGGTGAGCAGGATGATGATATTGGATTTGCTTTCGATGTCGGCCAGCCGTTTCAAAGAGATGCCGATGGCATCCCCGATGGCCGTGGATTTTCCGGCGGCGCCGATGGCAAGGCGGTCCAGCATGCTGACCACGGTGTTGTAGTCCCGGGTCAGGGGAAGCTGTGTGTAGGCGTGGGTGCCGAATACCACCATGCCGATGCGATCCCCGTTTCGACCGGACACGAACTCCTGGACCACGCCTTTTACCGCTTCCAGCCGGTTGACCACACGACCTTCTTTCTTGAAATCCAGTGCGGCCATGCTTTCGGAAAGGTCGATGGCCAGAACGATGTTGATCCCTTCGGTCTTCACGTTTCTTCTTTCGGTTCCCCATTGGGGACGGGCCACGGCCACGACCAGCAGGCAAAGCACCAGATACTTGATGGCCGGCACCAGCCGATGCAGCCGAAGGCACGGTGACGCAAAAACGGCTTTCACGGGAAACAGGGCACTGGTGGCCATGGCGGGCACCTTATGCCGTCGATTCCGGTACCAGAGGATGACGGGCACCAGCAAAAGGAAAAACAAAAAATAGGGAGACTCGAATCGAAACATGTTGCGTCACTCGTCAGACGGCGTGGTGTTTCTCACGAAATCCCGCGCAAAGGAAAGGTCCGCCTCCATTTGTCGTTCCACCGCGGTTTGCCCGCCGAACTTGACCGGGTCCATTGCCAGACTCAACCACTTCAAGCGCCTTGCCAGAGCCCCGTCGATGGGCAGCTTGTCGATGCAGGGCAAAAACTCCTCCGTAGTCATCTCCGGCGCGCCGATGGCGAATCGACCGAAGACGTATTGCCGCACGATGGCCGAAAGTCGAAAGTAAAAGGTCTTGCCGTCCATGATGCGCACGTCGTTGATCTCGTTCAAGGACCGCATGGCGAGCATCTCCGGGGGAAGTTCCGGAACGATGGTCTCGGGCGTCTGGCCTTTTCTGCGTCTTTTCCACCACCACCAGAGCACCGCGACGATGATTATCGCCCCCACTGCCAGAAGTGCCGGCACAAGCCATGAAAGATCCGCCCCCACCCGGACCGGCGGCAGGATATCATGGATGTCGGTCATGGGCGCCGGTGTATCCGGTGCCGACGGCTGGACAGACGCCTTTGGCTGTATAACGGCGCCGGGATCATTATCCGCCCCGGCCGTTGCCCATGGGAGGAGAAGAAGGAGGACGGCAAAAACCAGTTCGATCCACCGTTTCATCGCTTCCTTCGCTCCCGGTATCGAAAGTATCGGATCAGGGCATCGGCCGCATCACCGTCCGTGCTCATCTCGATGCAATCCATGTCCATGGCCTTGTGGGTTTCGAGGATCTGCCGGTGGACATCTTTTCGACTGGCCTCATACCGTGTCCGCGTAGCGCGGTCCGAGGCGTCCATATATTGCATCACGCCGGTCTCCAGGTCGCGAAAGGCAACGATGCCGGCTCCCGGCAGCCGAAACTCCCCGGGATCGGAAATGAGAACGCTGATGAGCTCGTGTCTTCTTGCGGCCGATTTCATTCTCAGGGCACTGGTTCGGCCGAAATCCTCGGTGAGAAAATCGGAGACGAGGAAGGCCACCGTTCGCTTGCGACACACCCGCGCCAGAAAATCCACGGCTTCGACGATATCGGTGCCGGGGTTGGTGGGCTGGAAGGTGAAGATTTCACGAATCAGCCGCCACACGTGGGCCGATCCCTTCTTGGGGGGAATGTACCGCTCCACCTGGTTGGTGAACAGGATGGCGCCGGCCTTGTCGTTGTTGCGAATGGCATTGAAGGCCAGGATGGCGGCGATTTCGGCGGCCGTCTCCCGCTTGATGCTGCCGGTGGTGCCGAAGCGGCCCGAACCGCTCATGTCCACAAGTAACATGACGACCTGTTCCCGCTCTTCCCGGTAGCGCTTGATGAAGGGTTTGCCCATGCGGGCCGAAACCTTCCAGTCGATGCTCTTGACGTCGTCCCCGGCACTGTATTCGCGCACCTCTTCAAACTCGATGCCTGCCCCGCGAAAGACCGAGCGGTATTGCCCGGCCATGAGGGTGTTGACCATGCGGCCGGTCTTGATGTGGACTTTTTTGATTTTTTTTACGATTTCGGGGGAAAGCATATTGGTAAACAAACGAGGGTTGCCTTTACATTATGTTACTTCAGCCTCCAGCCTAAATCCCTGTTTTATGGAACCTCCACCGAATCGAAAATGTGGCCGATGATCTGATCGGTATCCACATCTTCCGCTTCCGCCTCGTAGGTCAGCAGGATGCGGTGCCGCAACACGGCCGGGGCGATGGTCTTTACGTCCTGGGGGGTCACGTAGGCCCGCCCCTGCAAAAAGGCGTAGGCCCGTGCCGCCAGGCTCAAAAAAATGGTGGCCCGGGGGGAGGCCCCGAACTGGATATAATTGGCCACATCGATGTTGTAGGCGGTCGGGTTTCGTGTGGCGAAGACCAGGTCCACGATGTAGTCTTTCAGCTTCTCTTCCATGTAGACCGCATTGATCAACTGGCCGATGGCGCTGATTTCCGCCGGTTCCAGTATGGGGGAGATGGCCTCGGGTGCGTCGAATCCCACCCGTTTCATGATCTCCTTCTCCTCGGATTTGTCCGGATAGTCGATGAGAATTTTCAGCATGAACCGGTCCACCTGGGCCTCGGGCAGCGGATAGGTGCCCTCCTGCTCGATGGGGTTCTGGGTGGCCATGACCAGAAACGGGTCGGCCAGGGCAAAGGTGGTTTCGCCGATGGTCACCTGGCGCTCCTGCATGGCTTCCAACAGCGCCGACTGGACCTTGGAGGGTGCCCGGTTGATTTCGTCGGCAAGGATGATGTTGTTGAACAAAGGGCCTTTTTTTATCGTGAAATCGCCGGTCTTGGGGCGGTAGATTTCCGTTCCCACGAGGTCGGCCGGCAGCAGGTCGGGGGTAAACTGAATGCGCTTGAAGTCTGCGCGGACCGTGTCGGCCAGGGCCTTCACCGCACTGGTCTTGGCCAGGCCGGGCACCCCCTCGATGAGAATGTGGCCCCGGGTAAAAAGCCCCATGAGCAGCCCGTCGATAAGCTTCCGTTGTCCCACCAGAACCTTGGCGATCTCTTCACGGATCCGGTTCACCACGAAATGTTTGGCTTCGATCTGTGCGTTCAGTTCTTCCAGAGGCACGGGTTCGTCTCCTTTTTAAGGAATCGAAAACAGATACCATCGTCAATGAAAACGACCGGCATGAAGTGTCGGTATGAAGACACAGAGAAAAATAAATGAGGCGCCCGGGGTTGTCAAGGCGGGGAAGATTATCAAAAGGTAATCATTCGCTTACAGGCAAAAACGAAGAACCTCCCTGGCGATATCGGACAGGGGCAGCACCTTGGCGGCCGCGTCGCGCTTGATCGCTTCGGCGGGCATGCCGAATACCACGCAGGAAGCCTCGTCCTGGGCAATGGTGTAGGCGCCGGCCGTCTTCATTTCCAACAGCCCCTGCGCGCCATCGTCTCCCATGCCGGTCATGATCACGCCCACGGCATTGGCTCCCGCATAGCGGGCCGTCGAGCGAAAGAGCACGTCCACCGAGGGACGGTGACGACTGACCAGGGGACCCTCTTTCGTCTCCACATAGTACCGGGCACCGCTTCGTTTGAGCAGCAGATGACGATTTCCCGGTGCGATCAATGCCCTTCCTGTCATGACCGTATCGTTGTTTTCCGCCTCCTTCACGCTGACCTGACAGATTTGATCGAGGCGCCTGGCAAAGCTGCGGGTGAAATTTTCCGGCATGTGCTGGACGATGACCATTCCCGGTGCATCCGGCGGCAGCGCTTCCAGAAACAGCCGAAGAGCCTCGGTTCCACCGGTGGAGGCGCCGACGGCAACGACGCGATCGGTGGTTTGCAGCATGGCCTTGTTCGCCGACGGTTTGGCCATGATGGCGTCGGCGGTGAGTTTGGGCGCAACCTTCAGATGGGCTTTCCGCTGGGGGCGTGACATGGAAGCGGCCTTGACGGCGTCACAAATCAGTGCCCGTGATTCTTCCAGAAACTGTCTGGTGCCCAGGCGGGGCTTCTGGATGATTTCCACGGCCCCGTAATCGAGGGCACGAAGGGTCGTGGCCGCACCCTTTTCCGTCAGGCTCGAGCACATCACCACGGGTATGGGATGCTGGCGCATGATTTTTTCGAGAAAGGTGATGCCGTCCATGCGTGGCATCTCCACGTCGAGGGTGATAACGTCGGGAATTTCCTGGCGGATTTTCTGGGCGGCCACGAAGGGGTCCGATGCCGTGGCCATGATTTCGATCTGAGGATCGGATTCCAGGATTTCGCTGAGCGTCTGTCGCACCACGGCCGAGTCATCTACGATCAATACTTTTATTTTTTTCATGGGTTTCTCTATCTTCGTCCGAAATGTCGGGTTGCGGTTTTTAAAAAGGTCTGCGAAGGCGTTTGAGCAGAATATCGCCCGTGCTCGTATCGAAGACGATCTTTCGACCGACACATCCCCCTACATCCTCGATCTTGATGACAAGCCCCAGGTGGTCGATCGCTTTTCTGGCCGCAGCGATGTTCAGCGCACCGATGGATTCTTCGTCGCCGGATCGGCATGGTTCGCCGATCACCGATGCCCCCCCGAACAATTTGGTTTCGATTTCTTTCGATGCGATGCCACGCGTCGTGAAAGATCGAACCATGGCCGGAATCATGCAGTTCACGTATCGGTAGGCCTGCGTACATTTATCCTGGCAATGGACCTCCGGTTTGCAGGCCGGCGCCAGCACATGGCAGATACAGGCAAGCCGGCTCGGGCGATGATACAGGCTCACCGCCACGCAAGATCCCAACACCGTCGTGATGCGGATCGGTCGATCACCCAGGTAGTATTCTCCGGGTTTTAGATAGAGCGATCGCATGCAACGTGTGTCATTTAAGCGCTGACCATCTCATCCGCTGCCATGGCGGAGGGTTCTGTCAACAATTTTGCCTCATCGGTGGAAAACACTTTGTCCACATCCAAAATGATAATGAATTGATCGCCATGCTTGCCGATTCCCTTGATGAAGCGGGTGTCCCATTTGGCCCCGATGGTGGGTGCCGGTTCGATCTGGTCCCGGAGCATGTCCATGACGTCGTGAACGGAATCGGCAAGAGCGCCCAGGACGATGGTGTCTCCGGCGATGACGATCTCCATGACCACGATGCGCGTATTGACCGTGGTTTCGGTCGGGTCCATGCCGAACTTCATACGCAGATCCGCCACGGGAACGACATTGCCCCGCACGTTGATCACCCCGCGCATGAAGTCGGCCGATCGTGGCACCTTGGTGATGGTGGTCACGTCCAACACTTCTCGGACTTGAACAACATCGATGGCAAATAGTTCATCACCCAGCTTGAAGGTCAGGTACTGGGCGTTTGATTTTACTGTGGGTTCGCTCATATGGTTCATCTCCCATTGGTGGTGTCATCATAATTTTTACGAATCCGTCCGAACAGCGACTTTTTACGAGACCATCGATTTTAGGACAGACACCGAAGAGGTTCACCGGCCGACCAAAAACCCATTGCAACGGGTTTTGGGTCGACCGGCATCATTGATTAATACCGTTCGAATTCGGTATCCAGATGATCGTCTACAGACCCCATGTCGGACATGTCCAGCTCAAAGCCGTCAGACCCTTTGTGCCCCTCGTCAAAGCCGGTTTTGGCTTTCTTTATAGGAATCGTGGCTTTCTTGAATGAGGTACGACTCTTTTCGGTCGTGGCCTTGGCCGGTTTCTTTCTGTTGGTCTCTGCGGCCGGCGCCGAATTGGATTGGAAGCGATTGCGTTCCAATTTAAAGAAGGCAACGATATTCTGAAGATAATCGGCCTGCCCGGCAAGCTCTTCGGCGCTGGCCGCCATCTCCTCCGAAACCGATGCGTTTTGTTGAATCACCTGATCCAGCTGCTGGATTGCCGTGTTTACCTGCTCGGCCCCGGTGTTCTGCTCGTTGGAGGCGGCACTGATCTCCTGAACCAATTCGGCCGTCTTTTGAATGTCGGGAACGATGCGGTTCAGCATGTCGCCGGCCTTTTCGGCAACATCGACACTGCTGCTGGACAGACGGCTGATTTCACCGGCCGCTTCCTGACTGCGTTCGGCCAGTTTGCGAACCTCGGAGGCCACCACGGCAAACCCCTTTCCATGCTCTCCGGCCCGGGCCGCCTCGATGGCCGCGTTCAGTGCCAAGAGGTCGGTCTGGCGGGCAATCTCTTCGATGATGTTGATTTTGCCGGCGATCTCCTTCATCGCCTGTACCGTCTGTACCACCGCCTGGCCACCCTGACTGGCGTCTTCCGCCGATTTGAGCGCAATATTCTTGGTCTGGAGGGAATTGTCCGCATTCTGCTTGATGTTGGCAGCCATTTGCTCCATGGAGGACGAAGCCTCTTCGGCCGAACTCGCCTGCTCGGTCGCACCTTGAGACATCTGCTCGCTGCTGGAGCTGAGCTGCTGGCTTCCCGCCGCTACCTGGTCGGCGGCGGTCCGTACATCCGAAACGACGGCCTGCAGCTTTTCGACCATCGCCGCCAACGACTGCCCCAGTGAATCCTTGTCCGAGAGAATATTTACCCTTACCCGCAGATCCCCCTCGGCCAGTCGCTTGGCCATTTCCACGGTATCGTTTAGATTGGCGACCATTTTTCCCATGGAGCCGACCATTTGGCCGATTTCATTTTTCCCGGGACTTTCTTCGGTCTGGATGGACAAATCGCCCAAAGCGATTCGATTCATCCCGTCCACGAGGATCTTGAATTTCTGGGTCATGAACCGGGTAAACAGGTAGGCCACCGTGGACCCCACCAGGATGGAGACGACACAGATGATGATGGTCAGTGAAAAAATCTCCTTGAGGCCATCCAGGAAGTCGTCCTGATAGGCAGAGGCCGCCACCACCCATTTCCACTGCGGCATAAAGGTGTAGCTGGCCAATTTCAGACGGGCTTCGTCATCCCCCTCGTTTTTCCACGGATAGTAGGTGGTCGATGTTTCATGACTGCCCAACGCCGATCCCTTTTTGACGATTTCCTGAATAAACAGTTTTCCATCGGCATCCTTTGCGTTCCAGATGTTCTCGCCGTCTCGACCGCGTTTGTAGGACAGGATATAGTTGCCCTTTTCATCGAGGATAAAGAGATAGCCTGTCTTGCCGACGACGACACTGGCCAATTGATCTTTAAGGGCGTTGATTTTGTTGGCTGCAAAGGTCATGTCGATCAACTCGTCATAATAGACACCGATACCGACGACCCATTGTCGATCCACGTCATGCAGCAGGGCGGCGATCTTGTCTCGCGAGCGATCCTCACCCTGGTTTTTCCAGGGATACTGATAATAGGCCACCTGGTCCCCGGACAATTGACGGGCCTTTGCGACGGCTTCCCGAATAAACAGATTGCCGTTGGCATCCCGGACATCCCAGACGTTTTTTCCATCGGATTGTCGTCCCTGGCTGACGATGTAGTTGCCGTCGTAGTCCAACACCCAGATATAGCCTGTCTTGCCGACATTGATGGAAGCGATGAGATTTTTTAACTGTTCTTCCGACCCACGCCAGTCGGTCATCAGTCGTTTTACGGCATCGGCCTGGGAACCTACGATTTTACGCGCCAGGATATCCGAGTCTTTTCGATTGGTCTCGATCTCCTCGTATGCGCTCTCGACCAGCAGATTCACCTGGAGCGCCTGCTGTTGGAGTCTCTGCTCGATCTGGCCGAAGGTTTCCGTTCGAATCGTCCTGTAGCTGAGAAAGCCGAAAAACGATACCGGTATGGCGACCAGAAGCGTACAGATGGTCATCAATTGCCATGTAATGCTGATGTCTTTCATTTGCCATTTCATTGTGGTTCTCTCTTTCTTTTTTGGACTGCCGGCGCTTTTCGCCTCGTCAAGCGTCCATTTTGTATTTTCAAACAAAAATCGTTACGATTCGATTCTTCGATGCACCGTTGTGGCCATCTGGGCCAGAGGCAGGTCAAACTCGTTCAACGTTTCCGAGTGTCCGCAGAACAGGTAGCCGCCGACGCGAAGATGGCGGCACAATCGGCCAAGTACCTGCTGCTGGGTCGACATGTCGAAATAGATCAGAACATTTCGGCAAAAAATGATGTCCATGGGTGTTTTGACGCCATACTCCGCATCCATGAAATTGAGCCTGCGAAAGGCGACCTTCTTTCTCAGTTCCGGGACGATGCGGACCAGCTGTTTTTCCCGATTCTTGCTGCGTAGCAGATATTTCTTCTTGAGCGAAGCCGGGATCGGATTGGCCTCGGTTTCGGTATAGACGGCCTCACGCGCCTTTTGTAGTACCCGGGTAGAGATATCGGTTCCGAGAACGGCGAAATCGAAACCCTGATGTTTCGCGGCAAATTCTCTCAACACCATCGCCAGGGTGTAGGGTTCGGCACCCGTTGAACAGCCGGCGCTCCAGACGGTCAGGGGCCTTCGTTCACCGGTATTGTGAAGCCGCATCAGTTCGGGCAAAACGTGCTCGGTCATCACATCGAAGTGTCTCGACTCACGGAAAAAATCGGTCTTGTTGGTGGTTACCACATCCATCATGTGAACCATCTCCTCACGGCGGCCTTCGTCGCTGAAGAGGTAGTCACAGTATGTTTCATAAGAATCCAGTTTCAGGGTGCGAAGCCGCTTCATCAAGCGACCCTGAAGCATGGTTCGTTTCTGCTTCGGCATCTTGATGCCCAGTTTATCGTAAATAAACCGGCTGATGGTGGCAAAGGTGGTTTCCGAAAGTGTTTGCTGTGTCGTAATATCCATTTCAAGGTACCGTAAAACGGTTTGCTGTACTTTCAACCCGTTTGAATGTTGTCTTACGCGACCTGCCTGGTTTCGGCATCTGTGCCGATGAGCCCGGGGATATCCAGTATCAGGGCGATGGTGCCGTCCCCTAAAATGGTGGCGCCGGACACCTCGTTCACATCGCCGTATAGTTTGCTCATGGTTTTGATCACGATCTGGTGCTGGCCGATGACCCGGTCCACCACGATACCGAGACGTTGTCCATTGGCGTCATTGACGACGATCTGCTCCAGGGGGGGGCGGTTTCCTGTGATTCTGAATCGTTCGCGAAGGCTCACATAGGGGACCATTTCACCACGAATATTCAAGATGTTCCGGCCATTGGTACGCCGCAGGTCTTCACCGGTCAATTCCACACACTCCTCGACAACGGCCAGGGGCAGGACATACTTGTCACCATCGGTCTCCACCAGCAATCCGTCGATGATGGCCAGCGTCAGAGGCAATTTCAGGGTGATGACCGTGCCCTTGCCCGGAGTGCTGTCGACGTCGATACTGCCGCGCAGCATGTCGATTCCCCGTTTGACCACGTCCATTCCCACGCCCCGACCGGAGACGCTGGTTACCTTGGCGGTCGTCGAGAATCCCGGCGCAAAGATGAGATTGAAGATCTCACGGTTGCTCGCCACCGTGGTCTTGTCCATCAACCCTTTTTCAATGGCCTTTGTCCAAATGGCATCCACATCGAGGCCGGCGCCGTCGTCTGCGATGCGAATCAACACGTGGCCGCCGGAATGTTCCGCACTCAGATGGATGGTACCATGGACGGGTTTTCCCTTGGCTTCCCGCACATCGGGAGGTTCGATCCCATGGTCGATGCTGTTGCGCAGGATGTGCACCAATGGATCGTTGAGCTGCTCGATAACGGTCTTGTCCAGTTCGGTCTCTCCGCCGACGGTGTTCAAGACCACCTGTTTGCCCAACTCGTTGGACAGATCCCGGACCAGCCGCTTGAATCGGGAGAAGGTGGTGCCAAAGGGCATCATCCGAATGCTCATGGTGTTATCCCGCAACTCGGTGGTCAGCCGCTCCACCACTTCTGCGATATTGGACAGATCCGCATCTTCTCCCGCATCCGCTTTCTGACTCAGGCGTGCCTGAACGGTAACCAGTTCTCCCACCAGGTCGACCAGCATATCCAGCTTGTCCGAGGCCACCCGCACGGTGGATGCGGCGGCGCTCTCCTTGATTTGCTTGTGGACCTGCCTGACGTGGGCCTGTTCGGCAAGGGCCGATTTAACGGCACTTCCGTTGACGACCTTTCGATCGACAAGCAGTTCGCCGATTCGGGGCTGTTCTTTCAGAACCGTTTCGAGATCATCTGTTTGCACGTCGCCCCGTTCCACCAGAATCTGGCCGATCTTCTTGGCCTCGGCATCGAGATCACTGCCGATGGCCGATTCGATGGGCTGAATGTCGATACGGCAGTCGTCTTCCACGAAGATAAAGACGTCCTGAATGGCATTTTCGCCCCTGTCGGTGGTCAGCACGATATCCCAACCGGTGTAACAGGATTCCGGGTCGACCTCTTCCAAGGAAGGGATCGCACCGGTATCGGCGATGACCGTGCAGGTTCCCAATTCGCGCAGCTCATCGAGCAGCAACAGCGGATTGGTGCCCGTTTTGAACAGATCGGCACCCGGTTGAAATCGTATGCGGAAGATAGCTGCTTCTTCGGCGTCGTCCTCCAGATCGCACCGGGCCGGCGGCTCGGGTGTAATGGAGGCGGTTGGGTCCTGCCCGTCATCAAAAGGCGATGAACCGTCCCCTGCCGGAACGCTTTGCGCAATCATGGCATCGAGTTCCCGGATGATCGTGCGACACGCTTCATCATCGGCCGGCGCCGCATCATCGGGCGCATGCAGCATGGCATTGATTTTATCCCGCGCCATGAGAGAGAGGGAGACCAGTTTTTCGGTAACCGGCATCTTGTTTTCGCGCACCAGGTCGAATGCGGTTTCCAGATTGTGGGTGAAATCGGCGATTTCGTTGAACCCGAACATGGCTCCCGATCCTTTGATGGTGTGCATGGCCCGAAAGACACGATCGATCAGCTCCGTATCGGTCGGGTTTTCTTCCAACTCCATCAATGCGGTTTCCAATTCGGCCAACAGATCGAAGGCCTCTTCCCGAAAAGCATCTCTTGGATCATTCATGTTCAGGCTACCCCAATACTTTTTTGACAACTGCCAATAATTGTTCCGGTTTAAACGGTTTGACGATCCAACCCGTGGCACCGGCGGCCTTCCCTTCCTGTTTCCGGGTCGCCTGTGATTCGGTGGTCAGCATGACGATGGGGATGAATTTATATTTGGGTTCGGCCCGAAGCGCTTTGATCAGGTCGATTCCGTTCATGTTGGGCATGTTCAGGTCGGTGACCACCATGTTGACGGCACTGCTTTTTGCCTTGGACAGGGCATCTTTTCCGTCCTCGGCCTCGACCACGTCGTAGCCCGCCCCTTTCAGGGTAAAGGCGACCATCTGACGCACACTGGAGGAATCGTCGGCGGTGAGGATGACTTTTGACATTTATCGATCAACTCCTTTCCACAGGCAATCTGCGCTGCTGTCACGGCCGCAATGATGGCCGTCCATCAATCCGGCCCGTTGGATCTGTCGGGTGAGCGTTTCCGGCAGATCCGGTGCCAGTATCAACTGTTTTCCCTTGGCGACGGCGCTTTTGTGCGCCGCACAGATAAGCTGCAGGGCGGACAGGTCCACATCGGTTACCGCGTTCACATCGATGACGATGCGCGGTGCGGCGTCCAACGCCTGGATCAGTTCGGACTTCAACTGAGCGGCATGGGAAATGCTGAGTTCGCCTTTCAGCGTCAAAACCTTCTCTTCATTGTCGGAGGTCTGCGCACGTTTCATGGTTCGATTCCTATCGGATTTGACGTTCGGATCAAAACAGCTCCACATTGTCACCGAAGTCGTCTTCTTGTTGTGAATCGTCTCGTTTTTGTTCTGTGCCCGTATCGCCGGTAAAAAGGATTACATCCTCCGGCGCCTCGGATTGCCGGTCGGCATCGGAGGTGCCATCCAGGGCGGATTCGTGAACGAGCCGTTCTTGCTCCATTGTATAGCGTTCGGAAAGGCGCGCCTCGTCCAAGACCGATGCTTCATCGAGGTTGCACCATTGCGCCAGGGCTTCGCGACTCTCATCCAATTGTTTCTGATGCGATGTAAGTTCTCGGGTGAACGGAACGATGAACGACAACTGGTCGCCAGCGGCGCCAATCAATGCGGCGAGTCTCTTTCCAAGCGTTGCCATCTCTTCGGATAGACGGTTGAATGAATCACGACGATGGAAAAAATCAGTTACGAGATCGTCGAATCGTTTTTCACCCGTCGCAGTTTCCTGCCGGACCCGGGATCTCGTGGTACCCCCATCTGATTTCAGCTGATGGACATGATCGACAATGGATTTGTTGATCGATTCAATTTTTTCCACCAATTCATTGGACTGCGTTGCCAATGTTTTCATCTCTTTCACCAGGATGCCGATGGATCGACCCTGATCTCCCAACTGTACGGACTTGAAGATCGCATTGAGGGATTTGAGATGAATGTCGAAATTTACCCTTTTCACCGATTTTATATGGTCGTCGATGGATGCGGCTGCCGCGGTCGCATCCTGTTCGATGCCGCTGATGCCGTCGACCGCTTCATCACTTTCACCGATGAGGTCCTGTATTTTTTTGAGAGCGGCTTGAAAAGAGTCGAGAGATCCGAATGTCTCCTCTCCATCCAATGCACCCGTGTCATTCCCCCGGGCAATTTTCACGATAGTTGAGGTGATGTCGCGGACCGTATCGTCCAGGACGCCAAACGACCGCGCACTCTCCTGATAGACGGCGTCGATGTCTCTCACAATTGTTGCCAATTGAGATCCTTGAATGGTAAGGTTGGCAAACACGGCGGAAATCCAGTCACCATCACCGTCCGACATTTGTTTCGTGGGAATCACGTCGGAAAGCAGGTTCTTGGCATCGGCCAATGCCTCGGCGACGTGTTCGACACGCTGGCTGACATTGTCATGAATTTGTAAATTCACGACGATCTGGCTGGTGCTTCGGGAAATGTTAGCGCTATTTGTACTTACAAAATCCAGGGTCTGCACAGAACTGGTCATTAGCGTCCGGTATTCGGGGATTGCACGATCAATGACACGCTTTGCATCGTCAAGCAGCTGGTTGAGTCGACGCATGTCGGCATCCACCTTCTGCCCCATGGTTTCCAGTTTTGTCGTTATTGCCTGGATCTCGTCACGCAACGTTTGTCCCAAGTCGGCCACCGTATTGGACAACTCGCGAATTTCCTGTGACAGGATCGAAAAACTCTCCCGGGAGGCTTCGTTTCGCGTGCTTTCGATGTTAATATTGATCGCAACCATCTTAAGATCCTTGGCGATGCGACCAAAACCCACGGTAAGGCCATTTAACTTGCCGACATTTGCACATAAAGAAGCAATGGTCTCCGCGTGGCCGGCCATAACCGATTGTTCTTTTTTCAGGTCACCCAGGGTCTCGTGGGCTTTGTCGATGATGCCGGCAGAGGCGGATTCATCCGTATCCGTTGCGACGCACCCGACGGCCTCCTGGGCCATTTGGGTCAATCGTTCGGCTTCGGCGTAGATATCCTGCAACTGTTTGCCGATGTTCAGAAAGTCGGTTTCTGTCCGGTTGCAGGCCTGCGGCAGAGCCGTCAGGCTATGATCGATCCGTGTCGATAGCCGATGGACATCATGAGGGGCAATGACCGGTGGTTCGTTTTGCTTGTCGGATTCTTGGGAAGATTGGTCCTGTTCGGCACTCGCAGCGCAAGGGGTCGCTTCCGTGAACGCGGCACTGCTTGCGGCACTGGTGAAAGAAAAAAATCTTTTGTTTATTCGGTCCAACCAACCGTGCATTGTTGCGTCTGCCTTCTTGGTCTCATTGCCGACAGACGACGAAACACTCTTGTGCGTTTCAGCCATGTCGGCCACCAAAAATTCAAAACCACTTGTTTTATTGAAATGATGACCGTCTTCACAAAAGGACAAGAGGGAAAGAACGACAGTTCGCAGGTTGCTTCAAATCACAAACGTCGATCGTCAATTTCTGTTTGATTATCGGTATCGATTAACAAAACATTAAGAAAAAGTGACGCGTGGATTCGAAAGCCGACGACATAACGAAAGCGATGGGACGCCCCATGACACTTCGCACGAAAGCATCCATCATCCTGTGCCTTTTAATCAGTCTGGCGTTGGGAATTACCGGTTATTTCTATCTTACCTTTTTTGAAACCAGTTTGCGGGATTCCATTTTTAAGGGGCTTGCCAGTGTCGGCGAGACATCCTCTCAAGCAATCACTCGATTTCTTTCTGATTCTTTGAGGGAGGCCGAAGCCGTGGCGCGGGCGATCCCCAAAAGCGTCTTGGAGAATAGAGATACCCGCGCCATGGAATCCATTCTATCGGATTATTTAAGAATCTTTCCTAAGTTTGAAAATGGTATGTTTCTTCTCGATCCCGAGGGCAGGTTATGGGCTGACTACCCCATCCATCCGGAGACCAGGGGGAGAAGATTCGACTACCGGCAGTATTTTCAGAGGACCAGGGCTGAGAAAAAAGGAATCGTCGGTACCCCCTATCGTTCCAAGAGAACCGGAAAGCCGGTCTTAACCTTCACCGCCATCCTGCAAGATGAAAAAGGTAATTTCATGGGGCTGTTGGGGTGTTCGGTAGAATTGACGTCCCAGAAAGCATTGGAAGGTATTCGCCTGACAAAAATCGGTGCGTCCGGCTACCTCTATGTCTATGACAAGGACCGGATGATGATTCTCCATCCAAGAGAGGAAAGGATATTTAAAAAGGATGTTCCCGTCGGTGTGAATGAATTGTTCGATGCGGCGATCGAAGGGTTCGAGGGAACCGGGGAGACGGTGAATTCCAAGGGAATTCCCATGCTCATCTACTTGAAGCACATCAAGGGAACGAATTGGATCATGGGATGTCAGCAAACAAAGAAAGAGGCCTATGCGCCCATCATCCGTGCACGAAAAAGAATTGTCGCGGCGGTCTTGCTGGCCGCCGTCTCCGCGGGGCTCTTGGGCGCCGTTTTGATGCGGGGAATTACAATTCCGCTGATGAAGCTTCAGGAAGCGAGTCGTTTTTTAGGGCACAGCGCCGGGGAGACGGCCGATATGTTTTTCCAGAAATCTAAAATCAGCCAAAAATTGGTGGGAATACCAGACAGTGGAGAGCTTGGCGAGCTCAAGCACGCATTTCTCACCATGCATGAAAAACTCGAGCAAACCATGAATTCTTTAAGCAAACTGGCAACAGACTGGGAAAACACATTCGATTCGGTGGATGATGTCATTTTCTTGCTGGACAAAAAGGATCGTATATTACGTTTGAACCGATCCGCCCGCCTCCTTTTTCAAAAAGAGAATCATGAGGTGATCGAAAAACCCATAGAAGAATACCTGGGACCGTTTCCCGATGGCGTTTTGTCAAAGACGGATATGCCGGCGTCGGATCGCCAGTCAAACAACTTCAATTTGATGGTGGAAACGACCATCGGAGAAAAAAAGACCTTCGAGATGAATTGTGCGCCGTTGATCGATGAAAACAATGCTCCGGTTGGCAAGGTGGTCTCGGGAAAAGATATCACCTTGCGTCTGGCGACCGAATCGGAAAAACGGCAATTGGAAGTAAAGCTGGTGAAGGCCCAGAAAATGGAGGCCATTGGCACATTGGCCGGGGGTGTTGCCCATGACCTGAACAATATTCTATCCGGCGTCGTCAGTTATCCGGAATTGCTGCTTATGAAGATCCCCTCGGACAGCGAACTGAGAAAACCGTTGGAGACGATCATGCAGTCGGGAAAAAAGGCCGCCGCCATCGTACAAGATATGCTGACGTTGGCCAGACGGGGTGTTGCTTCCATCGATGTTTTGAATCTCAACACAATCATTACCGAATATTTCAAAAGCCCGGAATTTGAAAAGCTGTTGCTCTTTCATCGGGGCATCCAAATCGTGATGGATCTCGACCCCGACCTTCTGAATGTGGAAGGCTCGCAGGTCCATTTATCCAAGATGGTCATGAATCTGGTTTCCAATGCTGCCGAGGCGATGCCCGAAGGTGGAAAAATAACCATTTCTACGACGAACACCCATATGGACGAAGACGCCATAATGCATGATACACTCAAGGAAGGGGACTACGTCGTAATAACAATTCTGGATGAGGGATCCGGAATCGGCGCAGATGAAAAGGAGCGGATCTTCGAACCTTTCTACACGAAAAAAACCATGGGTCGCAGTGGAACCGGATTGGGGATGTCGGTGGTTTGGGGAACCGTAACAGACCATAATGGCCATATCGATGTTCAAAGTGAAGTGGGACAATGGACAAAGTTCACCATTTTCTTCCCGGCAACCAGAAAGAAAACCAAAGAGACCAATGAAGATTTTGATTTCGAATCGATAAAGGGAGGCGGTGAGCACATACTCGTCGTAGATGACGTCGAAGAGCAACGGACCATCGCCGTCTCCATCCTCACGCAGTTGGGATATTCGGCAGATTGTGTGGCAAGCGGCCTTGAAGCCATCGGCTACCTGAAAAAACGAAAGGTAGACCTTTTGATCCTGGATATGATCATGGCACCGGGAATGGATGGGTATGAGACCTATAAACGGGCCATCGAAGCGAATCCCGGACTAAAGGCCATAATCGCCAGCGGTTTTTCGGAAACCGAAGCCGTGAAAAAAACCCAGGTGCTGGGGGCCGGCACCTACGTGAGAAAACCCTATACCATTCGAAACATTGGCCTGGCGATAAAAAGGGAATTGGCCAAGGGTTGATGTGGATCATTGTGTTCCAAGGTGTCCAAGCAGTCTTTCGGTCACATCGTCGAGAAATCCGAAAAAAAAATGATCGGCACCATGGATGATCTCCATTCCTGCAGATCGGTTCCACTTGTTCAGTAATGGTCGGATCTGTTCCGGCGGGGCAAATTCATCGTGACTGCCGGCAATAACCATTGAAAGAGAGGGCAATCGGATGCCCTCATCGAAAGGGATAAATGCCACAGGCGGTGCCACCATGGTCAACGCGGTAAAAAAAACGTCCCTTTGAAGGAACATTGCATTGACCCATGATCCGAAGGAGTATCCGGACAGATGAAGCGTTTCGAAACCTTCGTTTCCCAAAAAAGCCATTGCACTGGCCACATCCGCCTTTTCCCCGATGCCATCGTCATGGGTACCGGTACTTCTTCCCGTTCCTCGGAAATTGAATCGTAAAGTTGAAAAACCGGCCTTCTGGTAAGCATGGCAAATGGCCTCCACCACGGGGTTGTACATGTCACCGCCGTAAAGGGGGTGGGGATGGGTGATCACCGCGGCCTTGGTGCCTGGGTTGTGGCTGTACAAGCCTTCCAATTCCAGCGCACCTGATTGGAATGTGATTTTTTCTTCTTTCATTTCTAATAACCGAATTTACGAAGCGCTTTGGTATCTTTTGTCCAGTTTTTCTGCACACGGACGAACAGTTTTAAAAATACTTTCGTGTCCAATAGCATTTCGATCTCCTTTCGCGCCGCCTCACCGATCTGTTTGAGTTTCGCTCCCTGTTTTCCAATGACGATTCCCTTTTGTGAATCCCGTTCCACGTGGATGGTGGCATCGATTCGTACCAGGGACCCATCCTTTTCTTCTGTAAAGGAATCGATGGTCACCGCGACGGCGTAGGGAACCTCCTGACCGGTGAGTCGAAAGGCCTTTTCCCGGATCATTTCGGCGGCGATGAACCGCGTGGGTAAATCCGTGAGACTCTCCGGGGGAAAAAATGGCGGCCCGATGGGAAGGACCGTCTCCATAGCGGACAGCAAACTGTCCACCTGCTCCCCGTTTTTTGCACTGACGGGAACCACCGCCGTAAAGGAAAAGCGTTCATCCCATGACGCGATCCGGGTAAGCAGCACTGATCGTTTGATCAGATCGATCTTGTTAAGGGCCAGAATCACCGGCAACCGTTGCTTTTCTAAATTTTTCAGCAAAAGACGTTCCGACGATTCATCCGGATGCTGGGCATCGGCCACCAGCAAGACGAGATCGGCCTCGGAAAGGGTGGCGAAGGCCGCGTCCACGATTCGTGTGTTAAGGGGGGTTTTCGTTCGATGAACGCCCGGCGTATCCAAAAAAACCATCTGGGAACCGGCTCCGTGGGCGACGCCCAGGATGCGGTTTCGGGTGGTCTGGGGTTTTTTGGAAACGATGGAGATCTTCTGACCGAGAAAACGATTGAGAAGTGTCGATTTGCCCGCATTGGGTGCACCGAGAATGGCAACGAATCCGGATCGAAAACCGGATGAACCATCAGTCCTTTTCATGGTGTTCATCCAGTACGGCTCTTTCCAGCGCCGACCATACCCGCTCTTTGCCCAACCGTGTCTTGGCAGAAAAGAGAATCAAACAGGAAGGATCGACACCCAATTCGGTCCCGATAGCGGTCTGCCGCTTCTTCTGTGCGGTTTTTGACAACTTATCCGCCTTGGTCAAAACCAGGATCGACTTTCTGCCGTACAACGCCAGCCAATCAATGAAATTTTTTTCTTCGACACCGGGTGTCCGTCGGACGTCCAGAATCAGTACGACGGCCGAAAGGGATTTTCGTCCCTTCAGATAGGCCTCGATCATGGGACCCCACTTGCGGCGTACCGATTCGGGCACCTTGGCGTATCCGTACCCGGGAAGATCCACGAGAAAAAGTCTGTCGTTGACGGTAAAAAAGTTGATGAGCTGTGTCCGGCCGGGCGTGGATCCGGTCTTGACCAATCGCTTTCGATTCACCAGAGTGTTGATCAAAGATGACTTGCCCACATTGGAACGGCCGGCGAAAGCCGCCTCGGGAAGCGTCGCTGCGGGATATTGGGACGGCTTGACGGCGCTGGTGACAAATTGTGCCGATTTGACGATCATGGCGCGCTACTTTCGGGTGGAAAGATAATTTTCCAGACGATTCAGGCCTTCTTCGATATTTTTCATGGAATTGGCGTAGGAAAACCGAAGGTATCCCTCGCCGTTTCGACCGAAATCGATGCCCGGCGTAACACCCACGCAGGCGTTTTCCAGGATTTCGAACGCCAATGCGTAGGAGTCGTTGGAAAGATGGCTGGCATTGGCGAAAACGTAGAAGGCCCCGGTGGGTTCAACGGTGATGCCCAGCCCCATCTCCTTGAGTCGCCGAATCATAAAAACCCGCCGCTCGTTGTAGATCCGCTTCATCCGCGCCACATCATCCCCGGCTTCCTTCAACGCGGCGATTCCCGCCTTTTGAATCATGGCGTTTGCCGAAATGAAGAAATTCTGATGTACCTTTTGAAGGGGACGAACGAATTCTTTGGGTGCGATCAGGTATCCCAGGCGAAGGCCGGTCATGGCAAAGAGTTTGGAGAACCCGTTCAACACGAAGGCCCGGTCGGTGAACTCAAGGATTGAATGTTCCTTCCCCTCGTAGACCAGACCGTGATAGATCTCGTCGGATACGACCCATGGGCCCAGGTCGGCGATGGCGTTCATTCTTTTTTCGGACAAAAGATTGCCCGTGGGGTTGGAAGGAGAGTTGATGAAGATGCCCCGGGTCCTGCTGGTCATCTTCTTTTGAATGGCTTCGGGACGAAATTGGAATCCGTCTTGTTCGAAGACCGGCACCAGCACCGGAATCCCACCCACAAACTCGATAAAATTGGGATAGCAGGCGTAGTGGGGGTCGGATAGAATCACCTCGTCGCCGGCTTCCAGAAGGGCGGCAAATGTCATGAAGATTGCCGGTGATGTCCCGGAAGTGACCACCACCTGGTCCGGATCTACCGAAACACCGTAGGTGCCGTGGTAGTATTCACAAATGGCCTCCCGCAGTTCGACAATTCCCAGGCTGTGGGTATAATGGGTAAAGCCTTCGTCAAGGGCCTTGCAGGCGGCTGCCTTGATACAAGCCGGCGTGTCGAAGTCCGGTTCGCCCACCTCCAGATGGACGATATCCTTGCCTTCACACTCCATGGTACAGGCCCGTTCCAATACATCCATGACGATAAAAGACGTCATCTTCTCGGTACGTTTCGATGCCATGGCCCACCCCTTTTTAATTTGCGTCAGATTACCTTATTCAGCGGGTATTCGATGATCCCTTCGGCTCCCATTTTCAGCAGTTCGGGGATCAGATCCCGGATTACACCGGTGTCCACGACGGTCTCCACGGAAAACCAGTCGGACTGATACAAGGAGGCGATGGTGGGTGCATGGAGGCTTGGCAATCGATCCACCACCTGGGACAATTTGTCCTGTGGCACGTTCATCTTGATTCCCACCATCTTTTCACCCAGAAGCGCCCCTTTAAGCAAAAGGGCGATCTGTTCGATCTTCGTCCGTTTGGCCCGATCCTCCCATGCCGTTTTGTTGGCGATCAACTGGGTGTTGGTCTGCATCAGTTCATGGATGATGCGAAGCCCGTGTGCTTTAATGGTGCTGCCGGTTTCCGTGACCTCCACGATGGCGTCGGCCAGTTCGGAAACCACCTTGGCTTCGGTTGCACCCCAGGAAAATTCCACTTTCACATCGATGTTACGCTCTTTGAAAAAACGTTCGGTAAAAGCCACCAGTTCGGTGGCAATTTTTTTTCCGTTTAAATCCTCCAACGATTTGATGGATGAATCGTAGGGAACGGCCAGGACCCATCGTGCCGGACGCGCGCTGACCTTTGAATAGATCAGATCCTCTACCACATGAACTTGGCTGTTGTTTTCGGCAATCCAGTCCTTTCCGGTAAGACCGGCGTCCAGGGTGCCGTTCTCCACATATCGGGACATCTCCTGTGCCCTGCAGATGGCGCATTCGATGGTATCGTCGTTGATCTCGGGAAAATAACTGCGATCATTGACCGTGATATTCCATCCGGATCGCTTGAAGAGGGCAAATGTGGCGTTTTGCAGGCTGCCTTTTGGAATACCCAGTTTCAGGGGTGTGGTCATTTTTTGTAAACCTCCTTGGGATCAAAAACCGGCTCTTTGTCGACAATCAGCGCACCATCTTTTACCCGTTGATAGAAACAGCTGGCGTACCCGGTATGACAGGCGGCGCCCCCCACCTGCTCGACGCTGAGCAGCACGGTATCGGCATCACAATCCACCCGAATCTCCTTGACGTTCTGAACATGCCCGGAGGTGAGCCCCTTGACCCACAACGTATCGCGGCTTCGACTGTAGTAAGTGGCCCGACCGGTTTTCAAGGTGGCTTCCCATGCCTCTCGGTTCATGTAGGCCAGCATGAGAACCTCGCCTGTTTTTTCATCTTGGGCGATTGCCGGAATCAAACCGCCCATTTTTTCGAATTTCAATTCGATCATCGGTTTTTCACTCCGTCTTTTCAAACGTTTTTGCAAAACCGAAGTATCTACCCAGATCGACCGTTCGAGTCAATCCCTTTTTATCCAACTGTTGGATACTCTTGCGAAAGATTCTTGACTTTGTCTTGGTTTTACGATCATCTCTTCCAAGGAAGAACGAAATGGTGCAAGGATTGCCCTTGCTTTTGCCCGAATCCAAAAACATTCTTTTCTCTCCAGGCTAATCATGTCCAAAGAAAAAAGTACATCACAAATTTTAAGAAAGCGGGCCCGCCGAAAATCAAACGGATTGATCGGCAGGCTGATCAAATGGTCTCTTGTGATCGCCTGTTTATTTGTCATCGCCGGCGCTGCGGCCGCAGTCGCCGTATACTACTATTTGAGCAAGGACCTCCCCAAAATCACGTCCTTGACCGATTACCACCCTTCCATCATCACCACCGTATATTCGGACGACAACCGCAAAATTGCCGAGTTCTACAAGGAACGGCGCATCGTCGTTCCCTTGTCGAAAATCCCACTTACGCTTCAACAGGCTTTCGTCGCAGCGGAAGATGCCCGCTTCTACACGCACAACGGCATCGACTTTTTGAGTATCATCCGGGCCTTCATTAAAAATCTGGAGGCAGGGGCCATCGTTCAGGGGGGAAGCACCATCACCCAGCAGGTTACCAAATCCTTTCTGCTTTCACCGGAGCGAAGCTATGAACGAAAGATCAAGGAAGCCATTTTGGCGTATAAGATCGACAAGGCCCTGACCAAGGAAGAGATCCTCTACCTATATTTGAACCAAATCTATCTGGGGCACGGCGCATACGGTGTGGAAGCGGCGGCGGAAAACTACTTTGGAAAATCGGTCAGTGAGCTGAACTTGGCAGAATGCGCCATTTTGGCCGGACTTCCCCAGGCACCCAGCCGTTACTCACCGTTTCGGTATCCCGAACGGGCAAAACAGCGGCAAATATACGTGTTGAACCGAATGCTGGAAGAAGGGTTCATCGATAATGCAGCGGTTACCGAAGCCATTGACATCAAAATGGATATCAAGCCCAGACGGAACTGGTACATCGAACAGGTGCCCATCTATACGGAACATGTTCGCCGTTACGTGGAAAAAAAGTATGGAAAAGAGGCTCTTTACACACAGGGACTGAAAATATACGCGGCCGTGAACATCGAGATGCAAAAGGCCGCACGCAAGGAGATTGAAAAGGGGCTCCGGGACCTGGACCGGCGCCAGGGATACAGAGGACCGGAAGAACACCTGACGCCGGAAGAAATCGAACAATTTAGCGAGATGCTGCAACTTACCTTCGAAGAAACACCGCTGACCGAGGGATCCTCCGTTCGTGGCGTCATCATCGACATTGATGATGCCGCCGGGACCGCAACCGTCCGCATGGGGAACGACCAGGGAGCCATTTTCCTGAAGGATATGCGTTGGGCAAGAAAACCCAATGTCAACCGGACCATGCGACAAGATCCCGTGCGAAAGATCAGTAATGTGCTAAAGACCGGAGACGTCATCCTCGTGCGGCTGGAAGAAAAGACCGATGACGGTGATCTGTGGAAACTGACCTTGGATCAGGTTCCAGATGCCCAAAGCGCCCTATTGTGCATCGAAGCGGAAACCGGACTGGTGAAGGTCATGGTCGGCGGCCGTGATTTCATGCAGAGTCAGTTCAACCGGGCCATTCAATCCCGTAGACAGCCGGGCAGCGCCTTCAAACCCATCATCTACGCGGCGGCCCTGGACAAGGGATACACCCCTGCAACGGAGATCATCGACTCTCCCATTGTCTTTACGGACGAAACCAGCGATTTTACCTGGAAACCGAAAAACTACGGAAAAAAATTCTACGGTCCCACCTTGCTTCGCGAGGCGTTGGCCAAGTCGAGAAACGTTGTCACAATAAAGATTCTACAGGATATCGGCATAGACTATTGCATCAATTACGCAAGGAGACTGGGAATCGAGAGTGAATTGTCCCGGGACCTTTCCATTGCATTGGGCTCGTCCGGGGTGTCTTTGCTTGAACTCGTCAATGCCTATGCCGTATTTGCCAATCAGGGGTATTTGGTACAACCGGCCTTCATCACCAAAATCGAAGATCGGTACGGCAATATTCTCGAAGAGATGAGCCCTTCCCGGGAGCGGGTCATCGATAAAAGTACGGCCTATATCATGACCAGTCTGCTGGAAAGCGTCGTCAAGGAGGGAACAGGCAGAAGGGTCAGGGCACTGAATAGGCCGGTTGCCGGAAAAACAGGAACCACCAACGATCTTCAGGATGCGTGGTTCATGGGCTATACCCCACAATTCATATCCGGCGTATGGGTGGGGTTTGACAACGGACGTCCCATGGGAAGAGGAGAAACCGGATCCCGAACCGCAAGCCCCATCTGGTTGGGATTCATGGAGGCCGTACACAAAGGCCTGCCGGAAAGAGTGTTTCAGGTGCCAAAGGGGGTGGTTTTCGCAAAAATCGATGCGGAAACGGGACTGTTGCCCATTCCCGAATCGAAAAAAACCCGGTTTGAGTGTTTCAAAGAAGGCACCGTTCCCACCGAATACACGAAGCGACCGGATACCATCGTGGATGCCGAATCGTTTTTCAAATCCGACATGTAGCGGTGATTGATCAAGACCATTTGCCTGAAACGGGACTGGAAACAATACGGATCGCCAATTGCCGAATCCTGGCATCCGGGTCGCTGGCCAGATTCCGAAGAACGTCCTCAAACGATTTCGTTACGAAGGGATCCATTCCGGATAGATTCTCCAACACTCGTCGAAGAATCGCCCCTTTTTCATTGGTTACAATTTTTCGGTACGCGTCCAAGATCTTCGACGAGGGGGGAATCATGGCCATACCGAAAAGGGCATCCATTCGTAAGTCGTTATCCAGATCCTCCAGGTGATCGATATACACCGATGCCACCTGGGATCTTTTTCTCGCAAATCGCCACAGATGGAGCAATATATTCCGCTTTTCCTCAAAAATACCGACAGAAAGCCTGTTGATCAACAAATCGAAAACGCGATCGTCATCCACGGAGGAAAGGGCAGAGACAGCGGCGGATTGAACACCTCGGTCAGGATCGTTCAGGCATTGAACGAGGTCTTTTACCGCCTCGATGTTTCCCTCCCATCCCAATGCCAGGGCACAGTTTTCCCGTATGGCGCCGTCTTGATGGGAAAGACCCGTGATGAGCCGTTTTCGTAAGTCCGACGGATCGTTGCAACACCGAGAAACGGCGATTGATAGCTGTACTGCCGCCATCTGACGAACCCGTTCGTCTTGCCGGGAATTCACGACGAGCCCATAAAGGGGTTCGAGCACCCTCTCTTGTCCGGAAAGCCCCAACAAAGGAACGATTTTCAATTTCAAGGAAACGTCCGCCCATGACAGGGCGTCGATCAGGCAGTCAACGGAACTGTTTGCATTGGAAAGAAAAAATTCCACATCGTTGACGATATTCCAGGCTTTCTGTAAAAGCTGTTTCGATGGATTGAATTGAATTAGGTTGTCGGTTTTCATCTTATATTCGAAGCTGTTTCTCTATCAAAAGAGTGAAAGCTGCGTCTGGGTCGGCTTTTCTGTTTTTTTCGAAGTGGAACCGGAAAAGGATTTGTATCGGTTTTCGATATCTTTTGCAAAGGGTGACCATTTTCGAGAAAGCAGGCTGCCATTGATTTTTCTTTTGTCCGCCTTTGTCAGAAACAGGTGCCTTTTGGCCCGGGTCAAGGCCACATAGAAGAGTCGTCGCTCTTCGTCTTCATTTACCGGGAGCGTATGGGATTCATAGGGAATCCACCCCTCTTCGCAGCCGCAAATAAAAACGGCGGGAAATTCCAATCCCTTGGCGGCATGCATGGTGATCAGCGCCACCTTTTCCGCCCGGTGGTCGTAAACGTCCGTATCTCCGGTCAATGCAACGGCGGACATGAAACCATTTCCATCCGTGCCATGGGACCGTGCGGTATCCATTACGTGGGCTCGACCCTTTTCGAACGATCGATCCCCTTCCATTTTTCTTCCATTGCGCATCCGATCCAAAATCCATCCGAGTACCGCATCTATGGTGGATTCTTTGAAGTTTTCCCTACATTCATTTAATTTTCTCGTAATTTCATAGAGTTGCTTTTGTCTCGATCGTCCCAGATCCGGAATTGGCAACCGCCGTGCCTGTTCCAGAGCCATGGAACAGGAAAGATCATTGGTATATGACCAATTCTTTACGATTTCGATGGTCGGTTTCGATAACGACGGCTTGAATATTTCCGATACATGATGAAGATCGGCGAAAAGGGGTTCGAGGCAAATCAGCCTGAACAAAGAGAGCACCGCCTGAATTCCCGGATGGTCCAATACCCCGTTTCGATCGACCATCTGGCAGGGAATACCCGCTTTTTCCAGAACGTCCATCAGGCAATGTCCCTGGCGACGGGTGCGGCATAACACGGCAAAGTCTGAAAAACCGAATGCGGGGGTCTTGTTGGTGCTGTCCACCGCCTCCGTGTCCATACTGAAAAAACTGGTACCGCCCATCATCGTTTCGATGGTCTTTCCGATGGCGACGGCCTCCGCCTTTTCGGAAACTGCACTGATAAACTGGATCGTGCGGTTTCCGGCCACATCCGAAAATATCTGTTTACGGCCTCCAATGGCTTGTATTTCCGGATTTCGTTGGATGACCTGGGTGGATATGTCCAGAATCGTTGTTGTCGACCGGTAGTTTCGCTTCAGGTAAATGGGACGGGCATCGGGAAAATCGTTCATGAACCAGGAAAAACATTTTACGTCCGATCCCCTGAATCCGTAGATGGCCTGATCCGGATCACCGATAATACATACCTTTGCATGATCGCCGGCAAGTAACCGCACCAATCGATATTGACCGGCGTTGATATCCTGGTATTCATCGACGAAAAGGTATTCGTAACGACCGATGTATTTTCTACGTGCTTTGGGATCTGTCTGAAGGGATTTTACGGTTCTGAAAATCAGGTCTTCGAAATCCACGAGTCCCTGAAAACGAAGAAGATGCTCATAAATTTGATAACATTTCGAAAATACATCTAATCGGTCGGAAGGGCAGATGCCGTCCAGTTGGTCATCACTGGCTTTCATCCTTTGTTTGGCCAAGGCAATCCGCGCGAGAATATCCTTGATTTCCTTGTTCGCAGTCGAATTGGAAATTCCCCCCAAGACAATGGCATCTCTTACCAGATCTTTTCGCATCCGTTCATCCACGATTACAGGTGGTGCATCGTCTGAACAACTGCGCAGGATTTCATATCCCAGTCCATGAAAGGTTCCGACGAAGGGAACAGGAATGTCCCGGGAAATGAGATCGGTGAGTCGTTCCTTCATTTCCGTCGCAGCCTTGTTGGTAAATGTCACTGCGAGGATTTTTTCGGCATCGGTGCCATCTTGGATGCATCGGGCGATCTTATGGGTAAGGGTGCGCGTTTTGCCCGTTCCCGGCCCCGCCACGATCATGAGAGATCCTTTATCGTGGTCAACGGCCTGTTGCTGGTCCGCATTCAAACCAAAAGAATGCGTATTTTCAATACGATTTTCCCGCGGAATCGAACAGGACGAAAATGCACCGGTGGAACAAGGAATTTTCTCTTTTTCCGCCTTTGATGAATCGCATTGTTTCTCGAAATTGGCAAAAAGCATGCGTTGCCCCAACAGTTGTTTTCGTTCCTGTTCAGAGAAAATCCGAACCGTTCCATATTGTCCGTCAAATCCGGGAGAAAAATTTACCCGGTTGTCACGCATTCGTTCTATGGCTTCTGCCAGCAAAGGAATACCGGCGGTTTCGATGATCTCTTTTTCCAGATCGTGGAGAATGGAAAATTCACTTCCCAGTTTTTCCAAAAGGATCTGGTAATTTTGTTTGACTTTTTTGGATTGCACACCCACCCGTAAAATCTCCGATAAAAGATCGTCCAGAGGTATGAGGCGGTGAAAGGGAAAGGACCGTTTCGGCCTGACGCCTTCGGGCCGGGTCGACAAATCAACCACTCGGTGAAGCACGCCGAGGGTCAAAGGTCTTTGGCATACGGGACAGATTCCCTTGTGGGACCGGGTCTGCGCAGGGGTGAAGGCGATCTCGCACTTTCGATGCCCGTCGACATGATATTTTCCCTCTTCCGGATAAAATTCAAAGGTACCGGCAAATCCATCTCCCGTTTCCAGCGCCGATCGCATGGCATGGTAATCCAAAGAAGTGGTAAATCGGTTCGCCTCCCTTCCCAGTTTCGAAGGGGAATGGGCATCGGAATTGGAGATCAGGGTCAACCCGTCCAGGTCGGACACACGCCAGTTCATTGCAGGATCCGAAGAAAGTCCTGTTTCTGCCGCAAATACGTGGGAACGAAGATCAGAAAAACACGCTTCGATGGAATCGAATCCCGACTTCGAGCCCAACATGGAAAACCAGGGCGTCCAGATATGCGCGGGAACCAGATATCCTTCATCGGAAGTCTCCAAAACGATCTCCAATAGATTGCGGGCGTCCAATCCCAATATGGGCCGTCCGTCGGAGCGAATGTTTCCGATCTCTTCCAGTCGGGAATTGAATTTTTCCACGTCAGCCATTTCGGAAAAGAATACCAGATTATGATTTTTTCGCGTATGTCCTTCTCTTTTATAGATGTTACTGATCTCACAGGTGAGCATGAAGCGCACGATACCGCGGCACGAGGTCTGCACCTCTTCGTCGCAACGAGAAGCGATATCCGGTTTCAGACGATACAAACCGGGTTCTGCTGGTTCCAGTTTCTCCTTTAACTGATCGAACCATTCGGGATGGGTAAAATCCCCGGTTCCCACCACCGTTATACCTTTTCGCTGGGCCCATATGTAAATATTTTCCAGATCGAGGTTGCGCGCCGTTGCACGGGAATATTTCGAATGGATATGAAGATCGGCGATAAAGGGTTTGGTTACCATGGCTCACATAACTCAACTTTGTAAATCCATATTGCAGCGAATAGGGTGATGTATGACGTTTTGGACCATCCACCCTGTTTTGTCAACTCACCAAGAATAATAAAAACAGCTTGAAAAACAAATTTAAAAATGTTATATATACTTGTTTTTATTTTAAATAAATAGGATATAAATATGGGGATCTTATCGTCGTCCGCTTCCATTACCCAATATCACGTGGAAGGAAAACTATCCGAACCGATCATGGAGACCGTGTCCCGTGGTCTGAAAAAAAATACAATCGAAGAGATCGACAACGATGCTGCGGACAAGGCCATCGGCTGGACTTGTTTTAATGATCCCTTCAGCTCCGATTTCGATCAATCCCCTTTTCTGATCGGAACCCACCTTGTTTTTTCCATGCGAATCGACAAAAAAAACATCCCAGCCAAGATTGTCCAGAAGCACTATCACCTGGAAATGAAAAAACGACTGAAAAATAGCGGTCGGGATTTTTTGAGCAAAACCGAAAAAAAGGAGATCAGGGAACACGTTTTAAACGTCTTATACCTTCGGATTCCCGCAACACCGAATATTTACGATCTCATATGGAATTATGAGGAAAACCATCTTTGGTTCTTTTCCAATCTGAAGGGCGCCAACGAGGAGTTGGAGACACTCTTTGCCCGCTCTTTTAATGTTAAATTGATTCGGTTATTTCCCTACACCATGGCGGCATTGACCTCACCTTTGTCGGAAGCGGAAAAGGACGCCATCTTTCAATTAACCCCAACCCGATTCATGGAGTGAACCATCCGCGATGCTCGACGTAGCCGTTGCATACAACCGATACAAATTTATCGGAAACGAATTTTTAACTTGGTTGTGGTTTACCATCGAGACCAACCAGTCTTTTTTTCAATCCTTGGATGAAAGTCTCACCTCTTTGTATTTGGGCAATCGTATTGTTCTGGAGAACACCCACAACGAAGCCACCGAGGTGATCACCATTAAAGGAGATGACGCCGGCTTGGAAGAGGGTTTTCTGGCCCTTCGAAAAGGCGCCGTCGTGGTTGAGATCAACCTTTCCTGCGCCTCGGAAAATCAACAATGGGCCTTCACCTTAAAAGGGGAAAGCCTTAGCTTTTCAGGCCTCAAAGTCCCCGAAACCGGTCCCATGGAGAAAAAAGAGGATTTGGAGGCGATGGTATTGGAAAAGGCGTACCTGTACGAAAAGGCAGTCAACCTCATCAACAACCTGTTCAATGCCTACTTGAAATTGAGAGCATCGGAACAATGGAAACAGACCATCCTTTTGAAAATTCGAAAATGGATGGAGGGATGATGTAATACGGTCAAGGTTTCGCCACGATGACTATGAACACTTGTATATTGATATTTGGTTAATAATTATTTAGTTATGAACAAAAGCGGTTTCCATGATGAAAACGATCAAGTTTTCAAGACGAAATCATCTGGTTGTAAACAATCGGAAAAAGAATTATATAGTTTAAAATTAGATCCTTACTAAGTTATCAGCTTATTGTCAGCCCTTACTATAAGTACAATATAGTATAAAGGAAATATATTATGAAATTCATTATCAACAAATTTCAAATCGTTACCGTGCTGGCAAAGATACAGGGATTGACCGGTCGGAAGAGCAACCTTTCCATCACCGAAAATGTTCTGATCCGATCCGAGGGAAACGCCATCCACCTGACGGCCACCGATCTGGAAACCGGATTCGAGGGATCCTATCCGGCTACGGTGGAAAAAGAGGGGACAGTGGCGGTCAGCGCAAAAAAATTATATGAAATCGTTAGGGAATTTCCCGAAGAGGAAATCCTTGTAAACGAGGTGGAAAATCGATGGATCGAAATCGGAAACGATAAAGTGCAATATCATATTGTGGGGATGAATCCGGATGATTTTCCGGAAACACCTTACTTTACCGAAGTGGATTTTTTCTCCATTGATGCTTTCATTCTCGAGAAAATGATCGATCGATCCGTTGTTATATCGGCGACCGGAGATGAAAAAAGGGCGCACATCAACGGTGTATACTTGGAACGAATGGAAGATGGTAATAGCAGACGACTTCGCATCGTATCAACGGACGGCAGCAGGCTGAATGCGGTGGACCATGTGTATGAAACCCAAAGTGAGCTGCCCCTTGGCGATGGTGTGTTGATTCCCAAGAAGGGATTGGTTGAAGTCGCCAAGTTCCTTGATATCGAGGGTGAGGTGCAAGTCGGCATCAAGGACAGCAATTTCATCGTGAAAAAGGAATCAGAGACGATTATCATCAGGATGTTGGAGGGGGAATTTCCAAAATATGGTGATATTTTAAATAAAGATGGATTCTATCTGATCCAACTGGATAAGACAAAATTTAGTAAAATGCTGAAACGAATGTCGATTCTTGCAACTGACAATTACAAGGGCGCCGTTTTTACCTTCGAGGAAAACAAATTGTTGGTAAATGCCACCAATCCGGATTATGGTGAATCCAAGGAGGATATGGAAATAGAATTTTCAGGAGAACCCATTGAAGCCGCATTTAACCCGAAGTTTTTTTTGGACACCTTGAGTGTT
Source organism: uncultured Desulfosarcina sp. (assembly GCA_963674945.2). Taxonomy (GTDB): domain Bacteria; phylum Desulfobacterota; class Desulfobacteria; order Desulfobacterales; family Desulfosarcinaceae; genus Desulfosarcina. The sequence goes on along the minus strand of CAXXWQ010000004.1, from coordinate 2,926,853 downwards.
GTCGATGGTGATCAAATCGTTCTCAATATCATGGACAGCAGCCATCCTTGTATCGTTGAAGGAGAGACGGACAAGTCTTTTATCAGCGTTATCATGCCCATGAGAATATAACTTCCTATCTGATCATTGATTTCACAACCAACGGAAAAATAGATGAATGACATTTACGATGCGAGCAGCATAGACGTATTGGAGGGGCTCGAGCCGGTCCGCCTCCGTCCTTCCATGTATATCGGTAATGTGGATGTAGCCGGGCTTCATCACCTGGTGTACGAAGTCGTGGACAATAGCATCGATGAAGCCATGGCGGGTTTTTGTGATCGAATTGAGGTAACGATTCACAAGGACAATAGCGTCAGTGTAGAAGACAATGGTCGTGGTATTCCCGTCGACATCCACCGAACGGAAAATATTCCCGCGGTGGAGGTCGTCCTTACCAAGTTGCATGCCGGTGGCAAGTTTGACAATGACAGCTATAAGGTATCCGGTGGTCTGCATGGTGTCGGCGTAAGTGTTGTAAATGCATTGTCGACGATTTTAGAGGTAGAAATCTATACGAATGGGAAAATCTATCACCAGAGTTATTCCAGGGGTGTGAAAACCAGCGAATTGCAGATTACCGGAGATTCCGATAAGCGAGGGACACGAATCCATTTTTTACCCGACGAAACGATTTTCAACATTACCGAGTTCAACTACGATATTCTCTCCCGCCGTCTCAGGGAACTTGCATTTTTGAACAAGGGTGTGACCATCCATATCCAAGACGAACGATTCGACAACGGTGAAACCTACTTTTACGAAGGCGGAATCGTATCCTTCGTCGAATATTTGAACAAACGGCATACTCCCCTTCATGATCCGGTTTTCATCGAAGGTGATCGAAACGATGTCAACATCCAAGTGGCCATTCAGTACAACAACACATACAAGGAAAACATATTTTCATTTGCCAACAATATCAATACGGCGGAAGGCGGATTCCACTTAATCGGCTTCAAGGCGGCATTGACCCGGTGTATCAACAACTACACCATCACAGGCAACCTGCCCAAAAATCTTTCGGCCAAGATCGGTGGTGATGACGTAAGGGAAGGGTTGACGGCGATTATCAGCGTCAAAATCATGAATCCCCAGTTTGAAGGGCAAACCAAAACAAAATTGGGCAACAGCGAAGTAAAGGGATTGGTGGAATCCCTTGTTAACGAAAAGCTGGGCGCATTTTTGGAAGAAAATCCTACCATATCCCGAAAAATCGTCGAAAAGGCGGTGGATGCAGCAAGGGCAAGGGATGCTGCCAAGCGTGCACGGGACTTGGCCAGAAACAAGGGCGCACTGATCGATTCCACACTTCCCGGTAAATTGGCAGAGTGTCAAGTGTCGGATCCTGCACAGCGAGAACTCTTTCTGGTGGAGGGGGACAGCGCAGGCGGATCTGCCAAGCAGGGAAGAGATCGAAAATTTCAAGCCATCCTACCACTCAAAGGAAAAATCTTGAATGTGGAGAAGGCACGGTTCGACAAGATTCTTCGAAGCGAGGAGATCAAAAACATCATTACCGCACTGGGCACAGGGGTAGGCAAGGAAGAATACAATATCGACAAGATTCGATATCATAAGGTCATCATCATGACGGACGCCGACGTGGATGGATCTCATATTCGTACCCTTCTGCTCACCTTTTTTTATCGTCAAATGCCGGAACTGGTGGACAAGGGTTACCTGTATATCGCTCAGCCTCCTCTATTTAAAATAGGTAAAGGCAAAAGCGAATCCTATCTCAAGGATGAAACAGAGTTAAGCGACTATATATTAAAGAAAATATGTGAAAAGAAGAATGTTCGGATTGCAGAAACGGATGTGCTTTTAACCAACCACAATCTCTTTATCTTTCTTTGTGATCTGAGTGAATTTGTCTCGATAATAGCGAAATTGGAAAACCGAGGATTCGATCAAAAAATCATTCATATCCTTTTGTCGGAAGGGCTTCAGGATAAATCATTTTTTCAGGATCGCCAGAAGATGGCCAAGTTACAAAAGACCATCGAAGAGAGTGGATATGCAACGAAAGATCCGTCCTGGAACGACGACGATGACATGTTTGACTTGATCGTTACTTCGAAGGAACAAAATAGTTATCATCAGAGTATAACAATTGGCAGAAGCTTAATTTATTCACTGGACTATCAGAAAGGTTATATTCTCAATGAAAAATTAGCTTCCCATGACCACCCTCCCTTCGAGGTATTCACCAAGGATAGTGATGCGCCTCCCGTCGTATTGGAAGACAAGCGAAAACTGTTGGAATTCCTTTTGGAAGATGGAAAAAAGGGGTTACAGATCCAACGATACAAAGGATTGGGAGAGATGAATCCCGAGCAATTATGGCAGACGACCATGCATCCGGATCGTCGAAATTTGTTGAAGATAAAGGTGGAAGATGCGGTGGAATCGGATGAAATTTTTACTGTTTTAATGGGGGATGAGGTGGAACCGAGGCGGGATTTTATTCAAAACAATGCCCTGGAAGTCAGTACACTCGATATATGAAAGGCATATTCTTAATTGTGTACCACCCAATGAAGAACCCCTGAATTTCCGAAAATGGAGATTCAGGGGTTCTTAAATGGGTGCGCTCTTTACGTTCCAGGCTTTCGGCTCAACGTCAGCATCCGGATTTCGGTTCAACATTATGCGGTTCAGCGATTCACTTCAACTGGAGGACTAAATGAACAGCGGTCAAGAGCAATTTATACCTCTCATATAGAAGATCCGCTGTCAATACGTATTGCTTAATAATTTAAAAAAAAATGTTATTTTTTTAAACTATCTGGAAATATTATAAAATAAATATACCAATTTTTGTAATTATCGGGAGTTTGAAATGAAATTACACAATGTAAATGCAAGGGATCTTCCCGATCTGTGGTTTCAGGCCGTTCATGATATTCTGGAATACGGTCGTCGATTCACTATCGATCGTGGCTCATATGCCGGTCAGACGCGCCTGGAATACGACTATTTTATCGGACATGTGGAATATCCAGGGACACAACCGCTGATTCCGGATATTCCCCCATCGTGTGGAATTCCCAATCCGGTTGAGGAGGCCTACATCTTCGGCGGGGACGGGTACAATCGGTCCTATATTGAATATCTGATGACGGGGCACAAGGAACCCGGTGAATCCTATACCTATGGGGAAAGGCTGACAAGGGTTCCCATTACCGGGGAGAAACTGAAATGGTGGAAATCGGGAAATACCGAAATTATCGATCTTCGGGATAATGATGAAAATATACTTTTCGAGGAGGACGGAATCTTATACCTGAATCAGATCGAATGGATTATCGATACGTACAGACGCTATGGTCACCGAAACAACCAGATGGTTCTCCAGGTCGCGCACCCATCGGATGTTACCCTCGTAGATCCGCCGTGTCTTCGATCCATCGATACCCGAATCCAGGATGATACACTTCATTTCATCGTCTATTTTCGTTCCTGGGATTTATGGGGCGGTATGCCGGCCAATCTCGCGGGAATTCAGAATCTGAAAGAGTACATGGCCGGTGAAATCGGCGTTGCGGATGGAGAGATGATCGTTGAGAGCAAAGGCCTACACCTGTACGGATATGCAGAGGATCTGGCCAAGCTAAGATGCCTGAAAACCGATTAAAATTCTATATTTCCCGGCGTCCTTGGAAATGGAATGACATCACGGATGTTGGATACACCGGTAACGAGCATCAACAATCTTTCGAATCCCAATCCGAAACCGCTGTGGGGAACACTGCCGTAGCGCCTCGAGTCAAGGTACCACCAGTATCGCTCCTTTGGAAGTTTTGCCTGATCCATTCGCATCGTAAGCACATCCAACCGTTCTTCCCGCTGACTGCCGCCGATGAGTTCACCGATTCGGGGAACCAGAAGATCCATGGCTGCCACGGTTTCGTCATTGTCGTTGAGACGCATGTAAAAAGGTTTGATGTTTTTTGGATAGTCGTACAAAATAACAGGCTTTTTAAAATGAACTTCTGTCAGGTAGCGTTCGTGTTCCGACTGAAGGTCCGCGCCATGGGAAACATCGAATTCGAAAGACGTTTTCGATCCCAACAGAATATCGACCGCCTCTTCATATGGGATTCGGGCAAAATTCGCACTTGATATATTTTCCAGCGTCTTTTGGAGGGTTTTATCCACGAAACGGGAAAAAAGTGTCAGGTCTTCCATGCAATTTTCCATGGCGAAGGAGACGAGATGTTTGACGAAGGTTTCCGCTATATCCATGTTTCCGTCAAGATCACAAAAGGCCATTTCCGGTTCGATCATCCAGAACTCCGCCACATGCCTGCTGGTGTTTGAATTTTCCGCGCGGAAGGTAGGGCCGAAGGTGTAGACGTCACCTAGGGAGAGGGCGAACATCTCTGCCGACAATTGGCCGGAAACGGTAAGACTGGATTCCGCACCGAAGAAATCCTTTGAATAATCGAATTTTTCACCGGGTGGTATGGAGAGGCAGGGATCCAGGGTCGTCACCCGAAATAGTTCTCCAGCCCCTTCACAATCAGAACCGGTAATTACCGGCGTATGAATGTATCGGAATCCCCTTTCCCTGAAAAAATGATGAACGGCCCAGGCAAGTTCCGATCGGATTCTGAAAATGGCACCGTATTTATTGGTTCGAGGTCGCAGGTGGGCAATGGTCCGTAAAAATTCATCACTGTGACGCTTTTTCTGGAGAGGATAGGTATCCGGTGCAATGCCGATGAGTTCGATTCCATTTGCCTGTATCTCCCATTGTTGACCCTTGCCTTGGGAGGCGACCAGAGACCCCCATACGGTGATTGCCGATCCGGTGGTCAATTTCTTGATTTCATTGTAATCCGGTGTTGTGTCATCGACGACCACTTGGATGTTGGTAAGGCAGGAGCCGTCGTTCACTTCAATAAAGGAGAAGGTTTTAGAATCCCGTTTGGTTCGAATCCATCCCTTTATCGTTACGTTTTCAAGCGGTTTTTCTGATTTCAACAACGTATTTATTTTTGTTCTTTTCATCATCCGCCATCCTTCATATTGGCATTGACGTAGTAAAATTGGCCATCACGCAGAATCAACATCACCACCGACGTCTTGTTTCGGTATCTGACGATGGCCGTTTTAAAATCTTCCATGTCGTCGATCCGCGCTTCGTCGATTTGACGAACGATATCCCCCGGACGTACTCCGATTCGATACAGGTGGCTATTTCGCTGCATTTTAGAGATTAAAACGCCTTTTGTTGCACGAATGCCGTATTCAGAGCGGATCTTTTCATCGAGGGGAGAGATTTCGATACCCATTCGCCGTTTCGCCAGATTCAGCGCCTGTTCCACGGGAAACTTGGTAGCCGTCAAAGAGAGGGTTTTGCTTTTTCCCTGGCGAATCATCGCTATTTGAATGATTTGTCCGACGGAAACATCTTTTATTTTTGCGATATAGCTTTCCAGGCCGGTTATTTTTTCCCCGTCTACGCTGATGATGATATCTCCTTCGAGAAAGCCCTCCGAAGCCGCGGGGCTTTCGAGTTCCACCTGACTGACGATGACACCGACACCGCGATCGATATTCAGGTAGGCAGACAAACTGGTGTCGATGGACTGGACGGCAAGACCAATCCACGCCTGTACCACCTGGCCAAAGTTAATCAGATCGGAAACGATACGGCGTGCCCGGTTAATTGGAATGGCGAAACCGATTCCCTGTGCTTCTGCATAGATGGCCGTGTTGATGCCGATAAGCTGACCATCGATATTCAGCAAGGGACCACCACTGTTTCCCGGATTGATGGAGGCATCGGTTTGAATGAATTCGTGAAAGATGTGGTTATTGGTTTTGATGCTTCGATTTACGGCACTGACCACACCGGTGGTAACCGTGTGGGAAAAACCGAAAGGATTGCCGATGGCGATAACCGACTCGCCGATCATGATATCGTCGGAATCTCCCATCTGAACCGATGGCAATGGATGTTCGGATTCGATTTTCAGGACTGCCAGGTCCGAATCCGGATCCATGCCCACGATCGTCGCCGAAAGTTCGCGTTCGTCGTTCAATGTGACGTGGATGGATGTTGCCTTTTCGATGACGTGTGCATTTGTCAAGACGAAACCGCGATCACCGTCGATGATGACACCGGAGCCGAGACTGGTTCGCTTTTCCCTTCGGTTATATTCCGGAGAAAAGAAGTCGCGGAAGAAATTTTCAAACATGGGATCCATTCCGTATATGGAAAACGGATTGGAATTCTTGCGAATCTCATATTCAGAACTTATATTGACGACTGCCGGACTGACCTTTCTTACGGCTTTTACCACATTGTTTTCCCGTGTTTGTTCGCTTCCAACGGTAGTGAACCCAAACAACGAGAAAATCGATAGCGAACCGAAAAACAAAAGGATGCGTATTTTTTTTTTGTTGATTTGTATCGACAACTTTGTCATTTCAAACCCTTTTTAAGGATTCACAATCATTTAAGAAATATACCATGAGTGATCAGACCATTCAAGATATCCTGTCGCAAGTTCAGATGCCCAGCCGGTATATCGGAAACGAAATAAATTGCATACGAAAATCCTGGGATCGAACCACCCTTCATGTGGCCTTGGCCTTTCCCGATCTGTATGAAATCGGAACATCCCACTTCGGTATTCAACTTTTATACGGAATACTGAACGAGAAGGAGGACATTGTCGCCGAACGGGTATTCGCCCCGGCCTTGGATATGGAGCAGCAGCTCACAAACAATGGTGTTTCCCTGTTCTCTTTGGAGTCCCAAACCCCCCTGCATCGTTTCGATATCGTCGGATTCAGCCTGCTCTATGAATTGAATTACACCAATATGGTGAATATGCTCCATCTATCGAAAATTCCCTTTTTTTCACACCAGCGCAGTGAGACCGCCCCCTTTGTCATCGCCGGCGGACCGTGTACCAGCAATCCGGAACCCGTCGCCGATTTTTTCGATGCCATCGTTATCGGAGATGGGGAAGAGGTAGTGTTACAGATGACCGATGCATGGTTTTCCTGGCAAAAACGCGAAAATCGAAAACGTAAGGATCTTTTGCACAAATGGTCGAGCATCAAGGGTGTCTATATTCCCGGTTTTTATAACCTTATAAGTAACGACGGCTGGAAATTGGTCCCTACGGATCCAGCAGCGCCATCGAAAATTGAAAAGGTTTTGGTGGCGGATCTAAATAAGGCGCCTTTTGCAAAAAAACCCGTGGTTCCCTTTGGCCGCCCGGTACATGACCGGCTGCGAATGGAAATCGCAAGGGGATGCACCAGAGGATGTCGTTTTTGCCAGGCAGGTATGATCTATCGCCCGGTACGTGAACGTCATCCGGAAGCGATCATGGATTCGGTGAAACGTCTGCTTTCCGAAACAGGATACGAAGATCTTTCATTACTCTCTTTGAGCACGGGTGACTATTCTTGTATCGTTCCCTTGATGAAAGGCATCATGTCTTTCGGAGAAAGGGACCATGTGGCGGTATCTCTTCCCTCTCTAAGGGCCGGTTCTCTTACGCCAGAACTGATGGAACTGATCAAAAAGGTCCGGAAGACGGGATTCACCATCGCACCGGAAGCGGGTAGTCAACGACTGCGGGATGTCATTAATAAAAATATTACCGAAGCGGACATCATACGAACAGTCACCGATGCATTTTCCCTCGGTTGGAAGGTAATCAAGCTGTACTTCATGATCGGTCTTCCCACGGAGACAAAAGAGGATATCGAGGCCATCGTCGATCTTGTCAAAAAACTGAAAAACCAAACAACGAGATACGGAAAGCGTGCGACGATAAACGTTAGCGTGGCCACCTTCGTACCCAAACCACACACGCCCTTTCAATGGGAGCCGCAAATATCGCTGGAAGAGGCGACGGAAAAGATCGAATGGCTTAAAGACAACGTAAAAATGTCCGGTGTCAAGGTAAAATGGCAGGATCCAAAAGTCAGCGTGGTCGAAGGTGTTTTTTCACGGGGAGATCGAATGTTGCGTAAGGTTTTGGTCGACGCGTGGGAAAAGGGTTGCCGTTTTGACGGGTGGAGCGATTATTTCAAATACGAAACATGGATTCGGGTTCTATCCGAAAACGGTATAGAACCAGAGTCCTACAACAACTGCAATTCGGACCCCGGTGCATCCTTGCCGTGGGATCATATCCACATGGGAGTGGATCGGTCCTTTCTTCAACAAGAAAGGGAAAGAGCGATCCGGCAAGAGAGGACAGACGACTGTAGAACCGGAAGGTGTGCTGGTTGCGGAATCTGTGATTTCGATGCAGTCCGCCCCATTTCGTTCCATGAACAAAAGGGTTTTGTTTCCCTCCCCGTTACTACCGATGATTCATCAAAAACGGGATCATCATTCAAGTATCTGATAAATTATAAAAAGGTTGGATTGGCGCGCTTTTTGGGTCATTTGGAGATGACCAAGGTCTTTACCCGATGCCTGAGAAGAGAGCGGTTGCCGCTTCAATATTCTAAGGGATATCACCCCATGCCGAAGATATCCTTTAAAGATACCTTACCCCTTGGAATGCAAAGTGAAGCGGAGCAGATGTTGATCGGTTTGACCCGGCAGGTCGATCCGATGTCATTGTGTCGGTGCCTTACAGGACAACTTCCCGATGGATTAGAGATTGTCGGGTGTACGCCATATGTGCGGGAAATATCCTTGAATCGGAACATCGAGCAGGAATACCATGTGGAACTAAAAGATGGCTTTTTTACTGAAAAAGATTTAGACTGGTTTTTGCGCCAAGAGAACGTACCGATAGAAAGGAAAAGAAAGAAAGGAAAAAAGGGTGTCGTCGACCTGAAAAAGGCGGTGGTTCGAATTCGTCTGATCGATAACCGTCGTCTATCCATTACCCTTGGTTTGCATGACCAATTGACGGTGAGACCCGCCCACGTCATGAAAAGCGTCTTTCATTTGGACGATCAACAGATCCTCACCGCCGTCATTACCAAAAGAAATTCGAGTCATGTCTAAACGAATTATTATCAACGTAGCGGACCATGAAACAAGAGTCGCTCTCGTGGAGGATGAAACCATCGTCGAACTTTTTATAGAGCGACGAGACAGCCGAGACAGCACGGGAAATATCTATAAGGGGCGCGTGCAACGCGTATTACCGGGTATGCAGGCGGCTTTTGTGGATATCGGATTGCACCAGGCAGCTTTTATCTATGTGGATGATGTGGTTCGGGATAATTATTCGGACATCGAAGAACATTTTTGTTGTGAAGATTTCGATGAGGATGAACGATTTGAAAACAAAGGAGAGGATGTCTATAAGCCAAAAGAGGAAAAAGAGAATATCGAAAATCTGATCCATGAGGGTCAGGAGGTGCTCGTTCAGGTATCCAAATCCCCCATCGGTACGAAGGGCGCGAGAATTACATCCAATATTTCGCTACCAGGACGATTTCTGGTCCTGATGCCCACATCTTCCCATATCGGCATATCCCGTCGTATCGAAGACGAAGAAGAACGGCAGCGTCTAAAGCAAATCGTCACCGAATTATCCAACAATAGTATGATGGGCTACATCGTGCGAACGGCTGCAGAGGGTGTAAAAAAGGAAAAAATCGCCTATGAGATGGGTTTTTTAAAAAACCTCTGGTGCAACATTCAGAAAAAGTATCAGACGGCGTCGACGCCATCTTTGCTGCATCAAGAACTTACCATCAGCCTGCGGGCGGTAAGGGATTTACTCCTTCAGGAGGCGGAAAAACTGGTTATCGATTCGCCGAAGGATTTTGAATCGGTTCTGCGTTTTCTTGATACCTTCAATCCATCCCTGAAAGAGTCGGTTGAATTGTACGAAGGAATGGAACCGATCTTCGATGCCTACAACCTGGAAGGGGATATATCCCGGGCGTTGAATCGAAAAGTCTGGCTCCGTTCTGGGGGGTATATCGTCATCGAACATACCGAGGCGCTGGTGGCAATCGACGTGAATACCGGTCGATATGTGGGAAAACACAATCTGGAAGAGACCATCTTGAAAACAAATTTGGAAGCGGTCAAAGAGATCGCCTACCAGATTCGATTGCGTGATATCGGTGGGATCATCATTATCGACTTCATCGATATGGAAAAAAAATCCAATCAGGAAAAGGTGTTTTCCGCCCTCAACGAGGCTTTTGCCAAAGATAGAAGCAAAACCCATATTCTTCCCATTTCAGAGATGGGACTCATTCAGATGACTAGGAAAAGAACCCGCAAACCACTGACGCGGCTACTCTGCGACCCTTGTCCCTATTGTGAAGGGGAAGGATACGTTATATCAATAAAATCGGTATGTTATTCTGTATATAGAGAAATTTTGCGATATGCTTCGGATATGACCGGATTACGGCTAACATTGCGCGTCAACCCCCAAGTGGCAGAGTACCTCCATGAGGAGGAAAATAACCTCATTCCTGGCCTCGAGAAGAAAATCAATAAGCAAATTACCATCTATCCAGATAGTCAATACCATACAGAAGAATTCGAAATAATAGAAAATACTTCCGATTCTATATAAAAATACAACATACCGATATAAAGTGGTCACACCGGGATGTGACACCGGCAACATTACGGCTTGACACCGACTGTTTCGTATGGTTAGAGTATCCGATTCAACCAATCGCATTGGTGGGCACTGAAATACCATTATTAACAACGGAGAAAAGGAAATTTTACGATGAAACGTACGTACCAACCGAGCAGAGTGAAAAGGGCTCGTACCCATGGCTTTCGAAAAAGAATGTCGAGCAAAGCGGGACGGCGCATCATCAATCGGCGAAGGGCAAAAGGAAGAAAACGATTGGCATTATAGTCTATTCGCGTGATAGACGACCCAAAACCTCATTGGATTGACAAAATTGTGCCCCAATATTTTCACGTAAATGGATAAGGATTCTATTTGGTTGAAAATATTAACTTTTACCAAGGCAGATCGCATAAGGTTATCTGAAGAATATCAATTTCTAAAAAAAAATGGGATTCGCCACCATAGCGACCATTTTATATTCGTCGTTTCGAAAAACCAGTTTTCAAGATCTCGCCTTGGCATTACCGTCTCTAAAAAAGTCGGGAATGCTGTTACAAGAAACAGGATCAAGCGACTCATTCGCGAATATTTTCGATTGAACAGAGGTATTTTGCCGGGCCAGCTGGATATTAACGTCATTGCGAAAAAATCTTCCGGAAAACATGGGGCTTCGATAATTCGAGATAACCTTCGGTCTGGTTTCAAGAGAATCGCGAGAAAGCCCGAATATAATCATGGTCGATAAGCTGGCACTCTTTCTTATAAGGTTCTACCGGATAACGATTTCACCCGTTTTGGGGCCGGCATGCCGATTTGTTCCGACCTGTTCAGAATACGCTTATCAGGCCATCAGCACGTATGGCATATATCGTGGTGGCTTGCTCGCGATCAAAAGAATTTTACGGTGCCATCCATTTCATCCGGGAGGATTTGATCCGGTGCCGTAAAATTTTTCCATTCGAAAATTAACCCGCTCGGTTCCACGCCCGCCGTGACCGCCTTCCGCGAATTTTTTGCTTTTTTCTGAGAATTCAAGAATAAACGGATGTGTCCCGACTAATGGCGCAAATTAGCGTCTAGGAGAAAAAAATGGAACAAGTTCGACTGCTTTTGGCCATTGGACTATCTTTTCTTGTCCTCTTCGTATGGTCTGTTTTTTTTGTTGAAAGGCCACCCGTTGATGAACAACAGACGATGCGTCAGACAAATTCGAAACCCCAACCGGCCACGGATGAAAAGCCGGAACACATGGAAGTCGATTCGCAAAAGATCGCGGAAATTCAAAAAGAGGCGAAAGAAATAAGCAAATCCCAGGATGACGGGAAAGATATCCGCCAGATTACCGTCGAGACACCTTTCTACACGACCCGACTTTCCAGTCGCGGTGCAACTTTCGATAGCTATATATTGAAACAATACCGAGAGACGGTTCAAACGGATTCACCGAACAAGCAACTCATTCCGCCTTCCTTTTCGCGGGGAAATATCTTCACCGCCCTTGCCGCAAAATCTCTCAACGGAATGGATCAAGCCTATTTTTCGGTTTCTCAACCATCCGACTACATTCAGGCCATTGATGAGGCACAGCAACTTGATTTTCATTGGATCGCCGAAGACGGCACGTTGGTAACCAAAAGCTACACCTTCGATCCCAAATCCTATCTTATCGATCTAAAAATCCAGATAAAAAATGGAACCGATCGACCGTTGCGGGATCAGTTCGTCGTTTCGGTCAGAAAAACCATCGAGGAGAACAAGGGGTATGGGTTTACCGGACCCAGCGCATTGATTGACGACAATCTCGAACAGGTCAAAACAAAAAAAATAGAAGAAAATAACGAATACAAAGGGAATATCAGATGGATCAGTATAGAAGATCGATATTTCATGACCAGTATCATTCCCGAAACGGATATTAACGGAACAATGAAATTAGAGGTGGAAAAAGACGTCGTCTTCAATCGTCTGATCCATCCACTGTTTGAAATTTTGCCGGGAAGCCAACAGACATTTCATTATTCCCTGTTCATGGGGCCCAAGAGCATGAATTTGCTCAACAGCCTCGGGCACGACATGGGAAAAGCACTGAATTTTGGATTCTTTAATTTCATCGCCAAACCCTGCCTCTGGTTCATGAATCAGATTCACCATGTTGTGCCGAATTATGGCATTGCCATCATCTTGTTGACCATATTTACTAAGATTTTGCTGTGGCCTCTGGGAAACAAGAGCTATAAGTCCATGAGCGAGATGAAGAAACTTCAACCTCTCATGACGGAAATCCGAGAGAAATACAAAGACGACAAACAACAGATGAATCAGGAATTGATGGCCTTGTACAAAACATACAAGGTCAATCCGGTGGGCGGATGCCTACCGATGATTCTGCAGATTCCCGTTTTCTTTGCCCTCTATCGAATGCTCTATCAAGCAATCGAATTGCGGCACGCACCGTTCTTTTTATGGATTAACGACCTATCCGCACCTGACCGACTATTGAATTTTGGTTTCTCGATCCCGTTCATGCAGCCACCGACCGGTATTCCGGTGCTGACCATAATCATGGGTGCTACGATGATTCTTCAACAAAAAATGTCACCCCCTCCCGGTGATCCAACCCAAGCCAAGATGATGATGCTCATGCCAGTGGTTTTCACTTTTATCTTTATCAATTTCTCCTCTGGACTGGTGCTGTACTGGCTGACCAACAACCTTCTTTCCATCGGCCAGCAATACTATGTCCAAAAGAAAACCAGGTAATTACTGGAGGCAATTCTATGGTCAAAACATACGATTTTATTGGAAAAAACGTCGAACAGGCGCTTGAACTGGCGAGCCAAACACTTTCCATCCCGATAGAAAAAATCAAGCATGATGTCGTATCCTATGGATCCAGTGGGATCTTCGGACTGGTGGGTGTAAAAAAGGCGAAGATCAAAGTATTCGTGGAAGCCGAAAAAAAACAGACTGCTTCGGCTAAAAAACAGGAGAAACGACCGAGACAGCCAGAAACACCGACGATACCCGAAAGCAGTGTTTCTGAAGTTGCGCAAGAGCATATTGAGATTACGGATGACCTCGCAGAATACGGAAAGAACGCGTTGCAAACCATCGTCGATGAAATCACAATCGGCGCTACTGTGGATTGGAATCAAAAAGAGAACAAATTGTTTTTTTCCATAACCGGAGGCGATAGCGGCGTGCTCATCGGAAAGCGCGGTCAAACGCTGGAAGCAATACAATATTTGCTGGAAAAAATGATTAATAAGAAAAGCACCAATCGTGTAAGAACGATTGTTGATGTGGAAGGGTATCTCGAAAAAAGAAAAAGCAATCTCAAAAAGCTTGCCATGCGCATGGCGGAAAAGGCAAAAAAAATAAAAAAACCGGTCACCATCGGACAGATGAATGCCCACGATCGTCGAATCGTCCATATTCAACTCAAAGACGAAGAAGGAGTTCGAACCCAGAGTATCGGCGATGGCTACTATCGAAAATTGATGATATTTCCTAAAAAGCAGGGCTGGAATAAGCGAAGGAAGAAGGAATGATTTTCTATTTTTCTAAAACAAAACAAAAATAAAAATTCTCCCATGATTGATACGACGATTGCCGCCATCGCCACACCTTTGGGAACCGGTGGAATCGGCATCATTCGAATTTCCGGTCCGAGATCTCTTACCATTCTCAAGCGTCTGTTTTCCGGTACGAAATCAATCAAAACAAGCGATTCCTCCGATCGCGAAACGGCCTTTTTACCATCTCATAAAATTCATTATGGATTCATTGTCGATCCAGTTTCGATGGATTTGGTAGATGAGGTGTTGGCTATTTATATGGCCGGTCCAAAGAGTTATACAAGAGAGGATGTGGTAGAAATCCACTCCCACTCCGGTTATGTGGTTCTGGAAAAAATATTAGAAATGGTCCTCGATAACGGGGCGTTACTGGCAGAACCCGGAGAATTTACCAAACGCGCGTTTATGAATGGACGGATCGATCTTACCCAAGCCGAGGGTATCATCGATCTTATTAACGCCCCTTGTGAAACGGCCGCACAGATGGCCAGCGAGCAAGTGACAGGAGGATTTCGAAATATTGTACAAGGGCTTGTCGAACAGGTAAACACGTTACTGGCAAGATGTGAGGCGCAGATAGAATTTTCAGAAGAGATAGAAGAATCAGTAAACGGTCATGGGATTAATGATGAAATCAATGGGCAACTGATTCCGCACATCAACGATCTCATCCTGCGGCAGAAAGAAGCGGCTATTTACAAAGAAGGCTTTTCCTTGACGATAGCCGGTGTGCCCAACGTCGGAAAATCGAGTTTATTGAATCAATTGGTTCAAAAAGAAACCGCTATCGTCTCCGAATTTCCCGGAACCACAAGGGATGTTGTCCGAGACTACATCTCCATTAACGGCGTTCCGGTAATGATCTGCGATACGGCCGGTATACAAGAGACAATAGATCCCGTGGAATGCATGGGAATCGTTAAGGCCAAAGAGCAAATACGGGCAGCTGATTTGGTGCTGATGGTTTTTGACGGTTCCCGTGACCTCAGCGAGTACGAGATCAAAGAAACAGACATGACGATGAAGCAAAAGAGGATTTACGTAATCAACAAAGCGGATATTGGCGAGGAAGAAACAATGGACCGCATCCAAAAGCATCTTCATCCCATACGCGCTTTGCGGGTGTCTGCAAAATATGGAACCAACATCGATAAATTGAAAGAACGTATTTTTTTTGCAATGGTGAAACCCGATTCAATGAATCGCGATAATCGCGTTTCACCTAATTTGAGACAACGAAAAATTCTGGAAAATGTGATAAGGGAGTTTCGTAAGGAAAATTTGGAAGAATTCCATGAAAACTCATTGGAATTCATTTCCGATACACTCATGCGTGTACGGAAGCTTCTTGGTGAAATCACTGGGGATCAACAACAAGATGGACTTTACGATCAAATTTTTAATCAGTTTTGTATCGGCAAATAGTGTTTCACGTGAAACATTCGATGGAGAATCGACGAATGATACCCGAATTGGATGGTGTTTTTAAGAAGTATGAAGCCCTGGTGGAACAGGTTGATGATGTTTTCCGTCAGGTAAAGGAAAAATACGGGGAACTCGTTGCCTGTAAATTGGGCTGCGCGGATTGTTGTCATGCGCTTTTCGATCTTTCCCTAGTGGAAGCACTCTACATCAATCGAAGCTTTCTGGAAAAGGCCACAGAAAACCGAAGGTGTGAAGTCTTGGAGATTGCCAATAAGGCCGATCGAATGACCTATCAACTGAAACGAAAGGCATTTAAATCGGTTTCGTCTGGGGAGAAGTCGGAAGAGCAGGTGCTTCTTGAAATGGCAGCCCAACGAGTGCGTTGTCCATTGTTGAATGATGAAGATCGTTGCGTTTTATATGAGCATAGACCGATTACCTGTCGACTTTACGGCATCCCGACCTCCATCGGCGGGAGGGGGCATACGTGTGGCTTGTCCGGTTTTTCTGAGGGTGAATCGTACCCAACGGTGAATATCGATGCGATAAATGGAAAGCTTCAACAGCTTTCTCATGAAATCGTTTCGCTGATTAAATCCAGGCATGTGAAAATGGGAGAGGTTTTGATGCCGCTTTCCATGGCGCTGTTGACCGTTTTCGATGAAGAGTATCTGGGGCTAAAGAGCGAAGAACAATGTTCTGAAAAAAAAGAGGAGAAAGGTGGCGGAAATGGGTAATGGTTTTTCCGAAGAGGACAAGAAAAAGGCCATTTTCGAATCCATGTCTGCCCGGAGACAGAAACATATTATCAACAAAGTCGGGTATGACAATTGGAATCCTTTTGAAAAGCCGAAAGACCCCATCGATATTCGAAAGGATAAAAGCAATCGGACTGCTCAAATGCTGGTTCGCGAGTTCTTACAGTCAAGAACCTTGGAAGAATACTCCAACAGCTACGGAAGAGGCGTCTTGGAAATGGCAATCGGCATCGTGAATGATGATGACCGATTCATAGGAATGTATGAATTTGCGTTGTGGCACCGTAATTTGTTGAAGATAGAGGGCCTCGATTAAACGCCCTTTTTGAATCATGACCGCCAGCCATGGGAATTTTCACAGCCGATGGGAAGTTTTGCCACCCAAATTTATCGATTCATTTCAGAATCTTCTTCAAAGGTTAATTTTTCAAAACTGCAGTCCTATGCTCGATCGGAGAACCCAATCGACAAGAAAACGCTGAAAAGAATTGTGAACCAACTGGTAGAAGAGGGGAAGCTTCGCTATACGACACATTTCGGCGGCACCTATATCGAAGTTTCTTACGATGCGCCACAACAGATATCAGATAATGTCGTAATTAAACCGTCTTCCCTTCATCGCTCTTCCAGGGACGGTCCATGCGCCGTCTTCCTGGAACGAGGCGCCTCCTTTGGTGGCGGGGAACATCCGTCCACAAGATTGGCCATTCGATTGATGGATGCGTTTCTCTATCAAAGCCAACTGCGAAATCGATTGGGCGCATTCCGTGCGGTGGACATCGGAACCGGAACGGGTGTTCTTGCCATCGTGGCAGCGAAAATGGGTGTCGGATCCATATGGGGGGTCGATATCGATCCTTGCTGTGTATTCGAAGCGAGAAGAAATGTACTTCTCAATGATTTGGACGCACGGATCAGGATCTCGGGCAAAGGATTGGACCTCTTGCCCGGATCCATAGACCTGGTTTTGGCAAACCTACGTTTTCCGACGTTGTTCGCGTTGAGAGATCAATTGGATGAAAGGTTAGAATGTGACGGGATGGCCATCTTTTCCGGCTTACGCATCGCCGAAATGGATGACATTTGTTCCTCCTATGAACGCCTCGGTTTTTTTCCAGCAAAAAAGATCACTGAAAATGATTGGGGTGCCGTATGCCTGCTGAGAGGCGATTTTTTGGGCCAATCCCTGGTCTCCACGCTTATCCCTTGATGAAGGACAAATCATCTAAAAATAGAGCCCTCCGTTGTCCATTTTTAACATACTGCTATTAAAAAGGATTTGTATAAATCAAAGGATAAAATCATTTTTCATCGCATCTTGGCATTTATGTTACAGTGGCTCCCTCTTTAAACGAAGTACCAAGAACATATTCTTCATGTTCCGTCGGCCTCGTTTGATAGATTTCTAACATCTCCTCGTATTTTTTCCGTTCTTCGCTGTTTCTCCAACGTTCCCAGTCTGCCATGCTTTGCCATGTACAGATGACGGCCATGTTTTCGGGAAAGTTCGGCTGCATCAGGGTTTCTCCGGAGATATAACCCGGTTGTTCCAGGGCGATGGTCCTGATTTTGTTAAGAAGGGAGAGGATTTGTGGTCGGTTTTCCTTGGTAAATCGTCTTTTAATGATGATTTTTGCGATCATGGGCGACCTCCTTTTCTGACCGATGGGATGGACTTTGGAGACGACGGCAGGATGGGTAAATCGCGAAGGGGATGACGAGCGAATGTGCTGCAAAGGGAACTTGCCGCTCCATTTTCGTTGATGTTCAAACAATGGCACAGCAATAGTAAAATGGTCAAGAAAAAAGCCGTTGAGAACCAATCGTTCACAACGGCTTCCAGAGAGTAGAGAATGTGAAGTATCTTAACCGATGAGAAAGCTCCATAGAATACCGGCACAGATGGCGGAACCGATCACGCCGGAAGAGTTGCAGGCCATGGCATGCATCAGCAGAAAATTCGTCGGATCTTCCCTTTGTCCCATCAAATGAACTTCTCTAGCAGATCCGGGAACTGCAGATACGCCGGCTGCACCGAGCAATGGGTTGATTTTCTCTTTCAAAAAGAGGTTCATGATTTTTGCGAAAATAAGGCCGGATGCCGTTGCGATGCTGAATGCGACAGCGCCGAGGGCAAAAATACCGACGGATTTCGTAGTGAGAAAAACATCCGCCTGGGTACTGGCACCGACGGTGAGTCCCAAAAATATGGTTGCCGTGTCGATGATCGCCGTCTTGGCCGTTTGGGCCAGTCGATCGACCACGCCGCTAACCTTCAATATATTGCCGAAGAAGAATGTTCCCAACAGGGGAATGGAAGCGGGGGCGAGAAAACAGCAGAGAAAGAGTCCGATCACGGGAAAAATCAGCAGCTCTTTGCGGGAGACCGGCCTTGGCTCCGGCATATGAATCATTCGTTCTTTTTTCGTTGTGAGTAGTTTCATGATCGGCGGCTGGATGATGGGAATCAGCGCCATGTAAGAGTAGGCAGCAATGGCAATGGGACCGATCAGGTGCGGGGCCAGTTTGGCTGTTAAAAATATGGAAGTGGGTCCGTCCGCGCCACCGATAATGGCGATGGAAGCCGCTTCCTTGGGCAGAAATCCAAGTGCCAGTGCACTGAGCAGGGTGAAGAAGATTCCCATTTGGGCCGCTGCGCCCAGAAGCATCAGTTTGGGTCGGGCGAGAAGTGACGAGAAGTCGGTCATGGCACCCAAGCCCAAAAAAACGATAGAGGGATAAACACCCGTTGTCACGCCGAAGTATAAATAATGAAGCACGCTGTTGGGTTCGTATATCCCCAGACCGAATCCCTTGAAGAAGGGAACGTTTCCCACAAGAATTCCGAAACCGATGGGCAGAAGCAAAAGCGGTTCGTAATGTTTTGCGATGGCCAGATAAACGAAAAATATGCCGACGCCCCACATCAGAAAATGGCGAAAGTCGGCGAGGTAGTATCCGGTGTTGGATAGAAACTGCAACAATAAATCCATTTACATTTCCCTCTTCTTTATTCGGATGGGGTTTTCCACGCAAATCGTTCGTCGCCGACACAAACAAGCAGACCGGCTTGTCGGAGACGATTGACGGAAAGATGGGGATCGGGGTGTCCCGCGCTTCGTGACTTTTTATGTAAATCGACCAGGGTAAACGCCTCACCCAGATCTTGTGTCAACGCCATGTAACATGCACACGTGGCATCCAATTCATTGGGTTCTTCTTCCACCATTGTTTTTTTGCTTTCGGGTACCGCCGCCGTTTGTTCTGCAGGTAACGTTTCCTTCTTTTCAAAGGCACCGGTAATGCGAGGGATCAAGGAAATCAGAAAGCAGAGCACGGCCAAACCACTTAGCACAATACAGGCGCCTGCGCCTGCCATTGCCCAGCCGTTGGCTTGCTCAATGGCTGCTAACCCGTACATATTACCTCCTATCAAGCATTTTATCGTAGTAACGACGGTGTTGGAATAAAAGAACCAGCTCTATGTGAATTTGCATAAACCACTTAAACAGCCATAACATCGTGATAAAGTCAATAGTAAACAGATCATAATGAGAAAATCAGCATCTTTCCTACAAATTTCCAATTCCCCGGTACTACTATTGACTTAAAGAAAAGGAATGTCGTAGAGATGATGGTAAAAAGAGGAGCGAGCGCCCCGGGAAACATATAACGCTATCTCTTGTATTTCTGTCAGCATGTTTATTTTTTTCATGCGTTCTTGTCAAATTCAAAATTTTGTTATGCGCATGTGCCCATGCGTCAGCTTCACGGTTGACCAAGCCACCAGATTTTTCCGGGATCCGAAGAATGAAGTTCATAACCATTGTGAAGGAGCGAAAAAAATGAAAACGTTGTTCAGGAAAAAGACTTTGTTGTTTTTGCTTTTGTCCCTCTTTCTTTTTTGTGGCATTTCCTGCACAGAGCGCGATATGGACAAAGACCTTGCGAAAAGAGTTGATGGCCTAACAAAGCGGGTCGAGGAGCTTTCCAAACAGGTGGAAATGCTGTCCGCTCAAATAAATTCGATCGCCAAGGAAAAGCCGGCAAAACAGGCTGCCGGAAAACAGCTGAAAGCCGGGTTCATCTATGTGGGCCCGGTGGGCGATTATGGCTGGTCTCATGCCCACGATGTGGGCCGGAAATTTGCGGAAAAACAACTTCCATGGTTGAAGACGGTCTATATTGAATCCGTTGCCGAGGCGGATTCGGCCAGAATTATCGATCGTTTTATCCAGGAAGAAAAATGCGATGTGGTTTTTACAACAAGCTTTGGGTACATGGATGAAACCATAAAGGCGGGCCGACGGTATCCTGACAAGCTTTTCATGCATTGTTCCGGTTTTAAACGGGAAAAGAACGTCGGGACCTATTTTGCCGATTTGTATCAGGCCTACTACCTGAACGGAGTAATGGCCGGTGCGCTGACCAAAACCGATAAAATCGGTTATGTTGCGGCGTTTCCCATTCCTGAATTGGTACGCCATATCGATGCCTTCGCCTTGGGGATCAAGGCGGTCAATCCGAAAGCCAAGGTCCATGTGAGATGGACATACGCCTGGTATGGTCCGGATAAGGCCCGTGAAGCGGCCGAGGCCCTTGTCGCAGAAGGCTGCGACGCACTTGCCTTTACCGAGGACACCCCCGCCGTCATCGAGGTGGGGCAGGAACACACGGCAAAGGGAAAGCAGATTTACACGTTCAGCCATTATAGCCCCATGGAGCCCTATGGAAAGGATTCGGTGGTGTCCGGGCAACTGGTGGACTGGGGTGTCATGTACGTAAAGATATTGTCGGATATTCACCAAGGCACCTGGACCAATGAAGATCTCTGGTGGTTGGTTGCCGAAAAGGCGGCCATTTTGGGCGGTGACTTCAAACACCCCATCAATCCCAAGTTCGAAAAGGATTTAAAAGCCGTTACGGTGGACACCGCGGATTTCGGCAGCCTGTCCGTCTATGATTTGGTGTACAAACGGTATGAGCAGATGAAAGAGGGAGCCGACATTTTCGATCCCTATATGGGCCCCATCACCGACAATACTGGAAAGCTTCAGATCAAATCGGGTGAAAGAGCCACCAAAGAAGATCTTCTATCGATCATGTACTATGTGGACAATGTCGTCGGAACGATTCCAAAATAGCCATCCATGGGGGTAGCGATTATAGAGCAAAGGAAAAGGGATATCCTTTTTGGCGAAGGGGAGCCGAAGTGCGGTCCGCTCCCCTTGGTGTTGAAACGAAGATCACCATGAGAAAAATTGAAAGCCTTGAAATGGTAGATGTATCCAAATCCTTTCAAGGTGTGGTTGCAAATGACCGAATCCGTTTACACGTCTCATCCGGGGAGATCCTCGGCCTATTGGGAGAAAACGGTGCCGGAAAAACCACGTTGATGAATATCCTGTATGGGATTTATCAACCCGATGGCGGAGAGATCCGGATCGACGGCAAACGGATATTCATCGACTCTCCCAAGGCATCGATCACCCATGGAATCGGCATGGTACATCAGCATTTCATGTTGATTCAAAACCACTCGGTCATCGAAAATATTGTCCTGGGATATATTCATGCGCCGGGGCTTTTCCCGCAACGTAAAATCCGCGAACGAATACGCGCTTTTTCCGAACAATTCAATTTCAACATCGACCCCGATAAAAAGGTCTGGCAGCTATCCGCCGGCGAACAGCAGCGGGTTGAAATCATCAAGGCGCTGGTCAATGGTGCCGAGTTGCTGATTCTCGACGAACCGACTTCCGTTCTCACACCCCAGGAAACGCGCGATTTCTTTCATATTTTTGAAAAGATGAGAAACGAAGGGCGGATGATTATTCTCATCAGCCATAAACTCGAGGAGATTAAAAAATTATGCGATCGGGTTGTCGTGCTTAGACAGGGACGTGTCGTCGGACATGCGGATGCCGAAAACCTGGATAAGCGTGAAATGGCCCGCATGATGGTCGGAAGGGATGTCGTTTTTTCCTTTGCCAAAGAAAAACTGCCAAGAAAAGAGAAGGTGTTGGATGTAGAGGGTTTATACATCGACGGAGACAAGGGAAATCGTGTCGTCGACGGCGTCTCCTTTGATGTGTACAGAAACGAAATTTTTGGTATCGCGGGTGTGTCCGGAAACGGTCAGCGCGAATTGGCCGAGGCGATTACGGGGCTTCGGCGTGTCGTCCGTGGCAAGATTCGGATCAATGGAATCGATATCACAAACCAGACGCCGAGGACGATTCACAACATCGGCATTTCCCATGTTCCGGAGGAACGGATTCGATTCGGCATCGCACCAAACCTTTCCGTTTACGAAAATGCGATATTAAAAAAACACCATCAAAAAAAGTTTTCCAAGAAATCATTTCTCGCATGGAATAAGATCAAGACATACACACAAAAATTGATTGCGGACTATCAGGTAGCCACGCCTTCCATTCATATCCAGACGAAAAATCTGTCCGGCGGTAATATCCAAAAACTTATTCTCGGTCGTGAGATATCGGACATGCCGGACCTCTTGGTCGCATCTCATCCCACCTACGGATTGGATGTGGGGGCAACGGAGTATTTGCGGAATCAGCTCCTTACGAGAAGATCGGAAGGTGGCGCAGTGCTGTTGATTTCCGAGGATTTGGATGAGATCTTCGAGCTATGCGACCGAGTCGCCGTTATTTTTCAGGGACGTTTCATGGGAACCCTCGAAGCAGATGATCCGCGGATTTCTGAGATCGGCTTGATGATGGCGGGAACAAAAAGTATCGGTGAAGGAAAAGAGGCTGATGCTTCACTGTAAGGTAACGGAAAGAGAGAGGATTTCTGCAGTCGGTACCTTTTTTATATTGGTTTCGGCACTGACGATCGGCATGTTGGTCATCGGAATGATTTTTCTCCTTTGTGGCGTGAACCCGCTATTTGCCTTTATCAAAATTTTCCAAGGATCCTTCGGCAGTGTTTACGGCTTTAAAGAGACGATCACCAAAGCCATTCCGCTGATTCTCATCGGGTCAGGCCTGGCGCTGGCCTTTACGGCGAAATTCTGGAATATCGGAGCGGAAAGCCAGCTTCTCCTGGGGGCCATCCTGGGCACCTGGGTTGGACTCAATTGGGGGCCTACGCTTCCTGCACCGGCAATCGTTCCCTTGATGTTCTTCGCCGGTTTTATCGGCGGTGCGTTCTGGGGCATGATTCCGGCAATCCTGAAACTTCGGTTTTCCATTAATGAGGTGATTTCCACGCTGATGCTCAATTACATCTGCGCGGAATTTCTTACCCTGCTCATCGTCGGTCCATGGAAGAGCGCAAAAAAGTTTGGTTTTCCCTATACCGACGACCTTCCAAGTTCTGCGATTCTTTCTCTTCTTCCCGGATCACGGATCCATTTCGTTACTTTGATTCTGGCCATTGCCGCCGCAGTTCTTTTGACCATCATTGTCTATAATACCCGGTTCGGATACGAGGTTCGTGTAATGGGTGAGAACCCTTATGCGGCAAAGTATGCAGGCGTCGATTTCGAGCGAACCACGATTCTCTTCATGGCGATTTCCGGCGGACTGGCCGGACTGGCCGGTGTTGGAGAGGTGGCAGGGATTCATCATTATCTGAGTTATCCAGATTCGATCTCCTCCGGTTATGGGTTTACGGCCATCATCGTTGCCTGGTTGGCAAAGCTCAATCCGATGTATGTTATTTTTTCGGGTATATTCCTCTCTGGCATACTCGTCGGAGGGGATGCCATCCAGATTTCGCTCGGCCTGCCGGCGGCGACAGTTCATATCTTTAATGGAATCCTGCTTTTCTTCCTGATTATGGGAGACTTTTTTACCAAGAACACGGTCCTGATTTATTGGGGAGAAAGGAGATAATCCGTGACGGATGTAATCGTTTCCGTTGCGCAAAGAGCGCTTGTGGCTGGGACGCCACTTTTAATCGGCACCATCGGAGAAATCATCTGTGAGCGATCGGGAATTCTCAACCTGGGTGTCGAAGGGGTTATGGCCATTGGTGCCGTGACAGCGTTTATCGTAACCCACTACACGGGAGATCCTTGGCTTGGCCTTTGTGTGGCTATCGCCGCCGGTATGGCCATTTCCCTGTTCCATGCTTTCGCCTCCGTGACGCTGCAATCCAACCAGGTGGTTTCAGGCCTTGCCCTGGCCATGTTGGGACTGGGCCTTTCCGGTTTGCTGGGCAAGCCCTTCGTCGGTAAACCCCTGGCCGTGAAGATCCAAGACATGCCCATTCCCTATCTGTCCGATCTTCCCCTGTTCGGGCCTGTGCTTTTTTCTCATAGTCCTTTTTTCTACCTTTCTGTGCTGCTTGCCATCGGCGCGTGGTTCGTGCTCGAACACACGCTTTTGGGCATCCGCATTCGTTCCGCCGGAGAAAATCCGAAAGCAACGGAGGCACAGGGAATCAATGTCTCGCGGATTCGTTACTTGGCAATCATTACCGGCGGTGGTTTTTCCGCCATGGCCGGCGCCCATCTATCCATTTCGTACAGCAAATCATGGATCGAGGGAATGGTCGCCGGTCGTGGTTGGATCGTTATCGCCCTGACCATCTTTTCCCTTTGGAATCCCCTACGTGCCATTTTCGGCGCCTTTCTCTTCGGAGGGATTTTCGTCCTTCAATATCTGTTGCAACCCTTGGGCATTTCCCCCAATTTTTTGGCCATGCTGCCTTATCTGGCGACCTTGGTCGTTCTTCTTGTGGGCGGTTTGCGTGACAGTCGGCGGCTCAATGCACCGGCAATGCTGGGGGAGCCCTATCGAAGAGGGGAACGATAATCAATCTTTGCGCAAAAAGAAATTTTCGTTCGGTCCGGTATCGGAGGAAAACCCATGGTGGAAAAAATCTGTGAAAATGGCCAACATGATATCTGTGGGCTTTGTTTTCAACGGGAGCTCTTTTCCTCCCGTATCGTTCTTCCCAATGGCGAGGTCCAATGTCGACCCTTCGAGATCCGTTTCCACCCGATCACGGGCCGCAGCTGTAGAATCACATTTAGCCGAAGTGAAGAAAAAGAACCGGGCACAAGTGTCCTTCCCATGCCTCCACCGTTTGCCGGTGATAACACGCATTGCCCTTTCTGTCGTGAAAATATCGCCGCCAATACGCCGAGGCTCGATCCGGATCTTTGTCCTGAAGGCCGCCTGATCAGGGGTCGTTCGACGCTGTTTCCCAATCTCTATCCATACGGCCGCTATTCTGCGGTCAGCCTTTTCGATGAAAACCATTTCGTCGAGATCGCAGCGGCCAGCCATCGATCTTATACGGACTGCTTTCTCAATTGCAGGGATTATTTAAAACGGGTCCTGTCCCATGATCCGGCAGCCGTTTACATGGCCATCACCCAGAATCATCTGCCGTCGGCAGGAGGATCTTTGCTCCACCCTCATTTACAGGTCCAGGCCGACCGTATCTCGTCAAACCACCAGCGGTACCTGAAACAGCGGGCCACCGAATATCTGCGGCGTTTCGGCACCCGAATTTTTTCGGATTATTTGAAACACGAACAACGATCGAAAAGCCGATTTGTCGGAAAAACCGGTCCGTGGCAGTGGCTCTGCGCCTTTGCTCCGGAAGGCTTTTATGAGATCTGGGGGATTTTGCCGGAAGCAACCGATTTTCGTAAACTCGAAGACGATGACTGGAAAACCCTGGTTCAGGGTATTTTGAATGCACAACGATTTTACCGAAGCCTCGACCGCAACGGTTATAATTTGGGTTTGCTTCTGTTTGCCGACGGATCCACAGAACTGGAGTTGCGGGTTGTCCTCACGGTTCGTGGCAACTATGCACCATGGGTACGCAGTGACCTTACCGGCTTCGAGGTGATGCTGGGCGACATGGCCACGTTCACGGCACCTGAACAGACAGCCAAAGCAGCACGGCCGTTCTGGCAATCTGGGCCCCCTTCATCGATAACTACATGATTTCCATTTCCGGTCCATGCCGGCAAGCTCTTTCGGGCCGCATCGTAACTGGGTCGATGTTGCAGTAGATTCGAGGATTTGACGAACCGGTACCAGGTGTTCGGTGTTCGGGAAGTGTTTTTCTGCAACGACCAGGTGGGTCTCTTGGTCGTTTACCGGGTTGATCACAAGGCGGGTCGAATGCCCGCAGACCTCCGTCCCGCAAATCACCTCAACACCAATGGGGATTTCCATGGGATGTTCTCCTTATCATATCACTGCAGCCTTCGAGAAAAACAGCAACGGATAACCTTTATATTCAGATATGGGCGTATGTATTCTTTTAATTTGGAGGGTACTGCTCTGCCAAATCTGTGGCTATTTCAACGATGAGTTCGCGCAGTTCAAGAATTCCGATCCATTGTTTCGGGATACAATCCGGTCCAGATTGTGCGCCCAGGATGTTGCCGGTGATGCTCTGGGTTTAGAGCCAACGCAGGTAGGCATGGTAGATGGCAGGTATTACCAATTTCTTCTCGGCGCAATCGGCCCGGACCTTTGCCAGAATCAAACCTTTTCTCACTTAGAAACAAGCGCATCATACGCCTGTTGAATTTCCCGAAATCGTGCTTCGGCCAAGGCCTGAATTTCTTTTCCCAGATGCTGCACCTTGTCCGGATGATACTGGGCGGCGAGGCGGCGGTATGCGCTTTTGATCTCTTCGGGGGAGGCTCCCGGGGCTATGCCTAAAACCGAGTACGGATCCGTTGAATTGTTGCGCGCTGAATCTGTTTTACGGTGTTTTTCCTCTCCCGCCGAATCCCTTCCCCGATCGGAATGATTTACGGGCCGTTGGGGTTGCGAGAATCGGCGGTAATACCACCAAAGCAAACCAATCACGATGATATCATCGATCCACCCGAAACCAACCAGAAAATCAGGCAGCAGATCGCTAGGGACGAGAAGATAGATGGCGCCGAGGATGAGAAATAAAATCTTGAGTATGTTCATACGGTTTTTCCGAGAGACCTTTAAAAAGGTCTCTCTTTTTCCTGCCTTCGTTGAATCGATGGTTTTTATGGGTGTCTCTTCCTCAAGCGAAGACACTACGCCGCAAAGAAAGAACGATCTGTCCGGTCCGACACTCGATGGTTCCATTTTCAATCGAATTTTCGTATATATCTCTACTTGTCGTTGAACCTAAAACGGTTCGGGCCAAAATCGTCTGGGATTGGTCCCGAACAAAAATACAACCATCCATGCCGAAAAACAAACGCCAAAAGTACCAACGCGTGAAATACCTGCCCAATGTGACCGTCATAGCATCACATTCGTCTGTTTCATCCGGTTCCTATCCCTGGCATGATAACCGGTATGACAACATGAAGCGGGTGCTCGAACTGGGTTGCGGCAAAGGCGAGCACAGTCTTGCCTTTGCCGCAGCCAATCCCAATTCCCTTTGTGTCGGTGTCGACCGCAAAAGTCACCGCCTGTGCGTGGGTGCGGAGAAGGCCATTGCCATGGGGCTTGAAAACGTCCAGTTTCTCCGGGCCCGTATCGAATGCCTCGAATCGTTTTTCTCGAAAGCGTCCATCGATGAAATCTGGCTGACCTTTCCCGATCCCCATCCGAAGCATCGCGCAAGCCACCTGCGTCTGTCCGCCCCTCCTTTCCTAAGGGCGTACGCGAAACTGCTCAAGCCGGGGGGCACGGTGAACCTGAAAACGGACAGCGACCAGCTTTTTGACTATACCAGCGAATCGGTGAACCGATGGGGGGGGCGCGTTATCGCAGCATATCGTGATCTCCATAAAACCGCTGACGGCATTCTCGGAGCATGCAAGGTGGTTTCTGCTTTCGAGAGTTCCGCCCGGTCCCGGGAAAAGACCATCAAGTTCATGTCCTTTAAGCTGAATTAAAGAAAAAAGCCATCACGTTCAGAGACGAACTCGCTTTGCAACCCCCTGTCCGCAATTCGGTGTGCCAGATGTTTTCGCGGTTTTCCCTATTGAACCATCAAAAACGCAAATCGGTCCATTTTTTGGTCATAGTCTGTTTTCACATTGATTTCGAACCCGAATTGACGGACGGTCTCATAAACATCCACGGCCATGGCTTCGGGGGCGGGTCGGGCCATGCGGGGTTGTTCGCAGGTTTCCCGGCTGCCCGAACAGGTTTTACAAAAACAGCACGAATCCATGAAGAGTTGAAAGGCGCGGTGGTAACCGGCCAAAAAGACGGCCCGTTCGAGCTTGACCAGGCGGGCGTTGATTTTTGCGCTCCAGGCGTGACGGTCTTCGGGTTTGTCCATTTTGCCTTCGAAGTGCATAATAATGGCATCGTCGTACTCTTTGAAAAAGCGCTCACATTCGGACACCGTGGGCGTGTTGGGCGGGCAGGCGCCACTGCGACCGTATTCGACGCAGCCGAACATACACTTCAAGCGCACCCACTGGCCCACGATAATTTTTTTCGGGTCGATCCATTTATAGTCGGTATAACCATTGGCGTGAAGGATTTCGTCGATTCGGTTGCGTTGGTTTGTGTTAATGTTCATTCGATCTCCGTCTCCTTAGATAGTCTCCATCCAGATCCATGGAACAAAACGGAAAAGGCAAAACCTGTCTTTTGTTTTATCTCTTACCTTGTCCTACACCACACCATATACGGCCAGTTTGCGGCGCAGGGTGTTGAGGCCGATGCCCAAGAGCCTTGCCGTCTTGGATTTGTTTTCGCCGGTGTGCTTGTATGCATGTAAAATGTGCTCTTTTTCCACCTCGATCAGGGGTTTGATGGCATCCGCCCCAAACGCTTTCTCCTCTTCGACACAATCTTTCAATGTCGCCGTTATGTGGGTTGGCAGGTGGGCGTCCCGGATTGTTTCCCCCCTGGCCAGATTGACGGCGGATTGCAGGATGGACTTGAGTTCACGTATGTTACCGGGGTAAGGATAACGAAGCAGCAGATCCAGGGTGCTCTTTTCGATAAAACCATCTTTACGCACGTCGTAGTACTTTTCCAAAAATTTTTTTGCCAGGAGAAAGATGTCTTCGGGCCGCTCCCGAAGGGGGGGAAGGTGAAGCCAGCCGCCCCGAATTCGGTAGTAGAGATCCTTGCGGAAGCGTTTTTGGGACATCATCTGCTCCAGGTTCTCGTTTGTGGCAGCGATGAAGCGAAGGTCCACCTTTTGCCGGGCACTGGATCCGAGTTTGGAGAATTCGCCGTCCTGAAAAACGCGCAACAGCTTTCCCTGAAGCGGAAGTGGCAGGTCTCCGATTTCGTCCAAGAACAACGTTCCCCCATTGGTGTACTCCAGATACCCGACGCGGCCGCTTTCCGCCCCGGTGAAAGCTCCCTTGGTGTGACCGAAAAACTCCGCTTCGAAAAGGGAGCTGGTGAGCGACGCCATGTTGATCGGTGTAAAGGGGCACTGGGAACGGGGGCTGGCACCATGAATGGCCCGTGCCAACAGCTCCTTGCCGGTGCCACTTTCTCCGGTGATCAATACGGGAACCGAACTGGTAGCGTGCAGCTCCGCCTCCTTTAGAATGCGCAGCACCTTTTTGGATTGCGTGACGATGGGCCGAAAAGGAGCTTCGTTTTCCAGGGTGGGAAGGTCGTCCCGTTTTTCCAGGTCCAACAGGTCCAAGAGTCGTTTTCGCTCCAGGGTTCGTTTGATGGACAGGGATAGATCCTCGGTGGCAACGGGTTTCACCAGGTAGTCGTAGGCCCCTTTGTTCAAACATTCCACAGCGACGCGCGCCTCGTTGATGGCTGTCACCATGATGCATTCGGTGGCGGGAGAGAAGGATTTGATGGTTTCCAGCAAGGCCATTCCGTCCATTTCCGGCATCGTCATATCGATGAGCACCAGGTCATAGGTTTGCCCAGCCTTTACATCCTTTGCCAGCTTTACGGCGCTTTCTTCCAGACGGACCTGCTTGTGGCCGATCTGCGCAAGTTTTCTTCCCAAAACCTCCAGATAGTCCCGATCATCGTCCACGACAACGATATTGCTTTTCATGTCTGCCCCGCTGGGTGTGCCATTTTGGACCAGTCCAAAATGGACGATATGGGCAACGCCCTATTTTTCTATGGTTTTATTCTTTTTATATGCCAATTTGGCATACTTGTCCATGGATTTTTTACTTCCCCAATCGTTTGAAACGGGCCGATGGTTTGTCTCTATCTAATTGATATATTTGGCTAAAGTGGATAGCTCAGGCATCGGTGCGGGAATGGCACGGGCATTGCTATCCCATAATGGCAAAGAAGAGATCAATTTTTGCTATCATACCGATTCTGGCCATGCTTTTTCGAAAAGGTAATCGGTGCCTTTTCAGATACAGAACCGACGTTCTCTCGTCTTTCCATATACTATTTTCCTTTCGTTTTCCGCAGCAACCATAAGGGGATTGGCTTATGCATTTAAAAAACAAAATGGATGTCGGCAAATTCACCATCCTCGCGGAGATGCAGCCTCCAAAGGGAGTTGACGTCTCGGCGATGGTCAACAGCGCAATACGTGTAAAAAGTACGGTTGACGCCTTCCTTGTGCCGGAGATGGGCAATGCCGTCATGCGCATGAGTGCGTTGGGAGGGGCAATGATCCTCCAAAGCAACGGGTTGGAGACCGTGATGCAGATCAATTGTCGGGATCGTAACCGAATTGCCCTTCAGGCGGATCTGTTGGCAGCCTACGGCGCAGGGATCATCAACATCATGGGGGTTTCCGGAGAAGATCCAAGTATTGGGGACCATTACGAAACCAAGGCGGTCCACGATATCGATCTGATGACGCTATTTAAGGCCGTTTCGACCCTGCAGGCCGGAAAGGATTTGGCCGGTAACGAACTGAATGGATCCCCATCGTTCCTGGTTGGCGCCACGGTCAATGCGAATGCCGCTATGGATGAATTGGAGAAAGAGCTGGATCGTATGGCCCAAAAGGCCGAGGCTGGCGTGGATTTCTTTATTGCGCCCCCTGTCTTTGACATGGATGACATTGCCCCTTTCATGGAGAAGGTGGACCTGAAAAAAAACCGCATCGTTCCCACCGTCATGCTGCTCAAATCCGTCGGCATGGCCCGTTATCTGGCCAGGCATATGAAAATGAATATCTCCCAGGAACTGATCCAGCGGATCATGCGGGCGCCGGACAAGGTCACGGAGAGCCTATCCATCGCAAGACAAGTCATTTCAGCGGTGGAAGAGGCCGGTTTTGCCGGAGTCCTCATTTCCGCAATGGGATGGGAGGACAAGCTGCAAAAGCTGATGGATATGATCTGATGGCCGGCAGGCGAAACGATTACCCCCCGATTACAAAAAATATGTGAGGAACAGGGAATGGCAGAAAAAGACAACACCCAAGAAAAGGATATCGTCGGTAGCGTGTTGGTCGTTGGCGGCGGTATTGCAGGTATACAGGCGGCCCTGGATCTGGCGGATTCGGGCTATTTCGTCCATATGACAGAGACGAAATCGGCTATCGGCGGCGTCATGGCCCAGTTGGACAAAACCTTTCCCACCAACGACTGTTCCATGTGCATCATCTCTCCCAAACTGGTGGAGTGCGGGCGGCACCTGAACATTGATTTGATGACGCTGACCGAGATCGAGGCGGTAAGCGGCGACGTGGGTAATTTCACTGTCAAGCTGCGTCAGAACGCCCGCTACATCGAAATGGACAAGTGTACGGCCTGTGGGGAGTGCGCCAAGGCTTGCCCCATCGAAACACCGAATTTGTTCGATGAAGGGCTTCGCGACCGCAAAGCAGCCTACAAGCTCTATCCCCAGGGGATGCCATCGGCCTATGCCATCGAAAAGCGCGGCACCGCCCCCTGTAAAGCGACCTGTCCGGCTCACGTGAGTATTCAGGGATATATCGCCCTGATCAACGACGGGCGTTACAAAGAGGCGCTGAAGCTCTTCAAGCAGGATCACCCCTTTCCCGGTGTCTGCGGGCGCGTTTGCCATCATCCCTGTGAAGGTGAATGTACCCGCAAAGACGTAGATCAACCGCTGGCCATTCGAGAGCTCCACCGTTTTCTCGCCGATACCGAAAAACAAAGCGGAGAGTACTACATTCCGGAAATAATGGCAGAGAAGAGACAAGAGAAAATAGCCATTGTCGGATCAGGACCGGCGGGTGTTACGGCGGCTTATTATCTTCTTCAACAAGGATATGGTGTCACCATCTTCGAAAAAATGCCTGAACCCGGTGGTATGATGCGGTACGGTATTCCCGAATATCGATTGCCCAGGGATATCCTGGCCGGCGAGATCAATGTGGTGCGCCAGATGGGCGGTGAGATCAAGTGTGGCGTGACGTTCGGTTCGGACGTGACCCTGGAAAGCCTCAAGACCGACGGCTATCATGCCTGTTTCATGGCCATCGGCCTCCACGGGGGCCGGAAGCTGGGCGTGGAAAATGAAGACACGGAAGGCGTACTGCAGGGCGTCGACTTTTTGCGCGATGCGGCCATGGGCAAGGATTTCGATCTGGGCGAGGATGTGATCGTGGTCGGCGGCGGCAATGTTGCCATCGACGTTGCCCTCACCGCAAAGCGCAAAGGGGCAAAGAACGTTACCCTCATTTGCCTGGAAAAACGCGAAGAGATGCCCGCCTGGGAACACGAGATCCAAGAGGCTTTGGAGAGCGAAATCAAAATCGTCAACAGCTTCGGTCCCAAATCGTTTTTCATCGACAAGAATCAGCGGGTATCCGGAATCGAATTCAAGACATGTACGGCGGTTTTCGATGAAAACGGTCGATTCAACCCATCTTACGATGAGAAGGAGTGCCAGCCCTTTTTCGGCGACACCGTCATCGTCGCCATCGGCCAGAGCACCAACCTTGCCGGTATCAAAGAGCAGGGCATCGCCATTTCCCGTCCCGGTGGATTGGAGGCGGATCCGGTTACGCTACAGACGCCGATCGATTGGGTCTTTGCAGGTGGTGATGCCGTCTACGGTCCAAAATCGGTGGTGGATGCAGTGGCCTGCGGCAAGGAGGCGGCCGAGAGCATTCATCGCTTCATTAACGGTCAGGATCTTGCGGAAGGACGCGAGAAAAACTGGGAGTATGTCAGACCTGATGTGGAAGACGAAGAGAATAAGAAGAGAACCGTCGTCCGCTGTCTGGACCCCGAAGCGAGAGAGTGTAATTTTTTAGAGGTTTCATTCGGTTACAATGAGGAGGAGGCCAAGGCTGAAGCTGAGCGTTGTCTCAAGTGCGGACTTTGCAGCGAGTGCTACCAGTGTGTGGATGCATGCCTGGCAAATGCGGTGAATCACGATATGGTGGCAGAGCACAAGGAGATCAACGTGGGCGCCATCATTCTGGCGCCGGGCTTCACGCCGTTTGATCCTACAGCCCATAAGACCTATTCTTATGCGAGTCACCCCAATGTTGTGACCAGTCTCGAGTTTGAGAGAATTCTCAGTGCTTCCGGACCCTTTGAAGGGCACCTGGTGAGGCCCTCGGATCACAAGGAGCCGGACAAAATTGCATGGCTTCAATGTGTCGGCTCGCGGGATATCAATTGCTCGGATCACGGTTATTGTTCATCGGTGTGCTGTATGTACACCAACAAACAGACAGTCATCGCAAAGGAGCACAGTGAAAAACCACTGGATACGGCGGTCTTTTTCATGGATATGCGGACGTATGGTAAAGATTTTGAAAAGTACTACGTTCGTACAAAAGAGGAAAAGGGCGTACGATTCATCCGTTCCAAGGTGCATACCATCGATCCGGTCAAGGACGACAACCTGCGCTTGCGATACGTGACCGAAGAGGGAGAAATAAAGGAAGAAGATTTTGATATGGTCGTGCTGGCCGTGGGTCTGGCGCCCAACAAAGAGTCGATCGACCTGGCCAAAACCATAGGGATCGACCTGAACGAACATTTGCATGCCGCAACCAAAACCCTCGAACCGGTTTCATCCAGCCGGCCCGGCGTGTTTGTCTGCGGGGCCTTCCAGGAGCCAAAGGATATCCCGCAGTCGGTAATGGAAGCCTCGGCCGCGGCATCCACGGCCACCGGGCCGCTGGCGAAGGCGCGGGGAACGCTCATCCGGACCAAGGAGCTGCCACCGGAAATCGACTTCTCCGGCCAGGAGCCGCGCATCGGCGTTTTCGTCTGCAACTGCGGCATCAACATCGGCGGCGTAGCCGATGTGCCGGCGGTGAGAGAGTATGCGCGGACCCTGCCTTACGTTGTGCATGTGGAAGACAACCTCTTTACCTGCAGCCAGGATACACAGGATAAGATGAAAGAGGTGATCAAGGAAAACAATATCAACCGGGTGATCGTGGCATCCTGCAGTCCGCGTACCCATGAACCCCTGTTCCAGGAAACCATTCGCGACGCGGGTCTGAATAAGTACTTGTTCGAGATGGCCAACATCCGGGATCAGAACACATGGGTTCACATGAACAACCCGGATCGGGCGACGGCAAAGGCAAAGGATCTGGTGCGAATGGCGGTGGCCAAGGCCGCCTACATCGAACCGCTTCATCAGGTCCGTTTGGAGGTGGTACAGAAAGTACTGGTGGTGGGTGGCGGTGTTGCCGGGCTGGAAGCGGCCATCGGGGTCGCCGATCAAGGTCTTCCGGTCTTCCTCGTCGAACGAAGCAAAAAACTCGGTGGTGTCGCGCACCATCTTATGGCGACCTGGCAGGGCGAGGCGGTGAAGCCCTACCTGGAATCGCTGATCGACAAGGCGCGCAGCCACGAGAACATTCGTGTCTTCATGAATACCGAACCCGTCGAAACAACCGGTATCATGGGGAATTTTACCTCTACTTTGATGACTTCCGGTGAAACGCTGACAGAGACCGTTATAGAGCACGGTGCCACGATCATCGCCACCGGCGGAAAGGAGTATATACCCACCGAGTATTTATATGGTCAGAATTCAAATGTGCTGACCCACTTCGATATGGATGCGGCCATGGCGGCAGATGACGAACGGATTGCCAAGGCCGAATGTGTCACCTTTATCCAGTGTGTCGGGTCACGAATCCCCGAGCGGCAGTACTGCAGCCGCCTGTGCTGCACCCACACGCTGAAGAGTGCACTTCGCCTGAAAGAGAGCAATCCCGACACGAACATTTATGTCCTGTATCGAGATATCCGCTCTTACGGTTTCCGTGAAGATCTCTACAAAAAAGCCAGAGAAGAAGGCGTTATTTTCATGCGCTACAATCTGGAAAACAACATGCCCGATGTGAGTGCGTCCGAAGACGGAACTCTCACCTTGAAAGTTCGTGATCATGTTCTTCAGATGCCGGTGGAGCTCAATCCGGATTTACTTGTCCTGGCGACGGCAATACTTCCCAATGAGAACAAAGATCTTTTCGAGCTCTTCAAGGTGCCCATCAACGCCGAAGGTTTCCTGGTGGAAGCCCATGCCAAGCTCAGACCTGTGGACTTTGGTTCCGAGGGCATCTTCATGGCCGGTTTGGCTCATTACCCCAAACCCCTTGAAGAAAGTATCGCCCAAGCCAGGGCATCGGTCTCCAGGGCCATGACCATCCTCTCCAGAGAAGCGATAATGGTCGGTGGTGTCGTGGCGGAGGTGGATCCGGACAAGTGCGCCGTTTGCGTTACCTGTGTGCGTACCTGTCCTTACAACATCCCTTACATCGGCGAAGAGGGTCACGCCGTGATCGAGCCGGCCGAGTGTCATGGTTGTGGCTGCTGTGTGGCCGAATGTCCGGGAAAGGCGATTCAGCTCAAACATTTTACCGATGAACAGCTCATAGCAAAAACGGCTGCCCTTTTCCAAAAGAAAAAAGAGGCAGCCGCCTGATCATTTGAGAAAAAGGGCGCCAGTATTACCGGCAGCCTGAGAACTTCCGGGCGCCCAATGATAACAGGTATATAGAAGAAAGGGGGATAGGTAAAAGGCTGAAAGGCAACATGAATTGAACTGTGATCGGTGTCGTTACCTCTTCAGTCCTTCGCCTAAGCAATGAAAATTCAATTTTTATCGGAGAGAAGCCATGAATGATACCTTTGAACCCCAGATCCTGGCGTACTGTTGTAAGTATTGTGCCTATGCAGCCGCCGACCTGGCGGGCTCCATGCGCTTGAATTACCCAAGCAATGTAAAAGTGATTCAAGTGCCGTGCAGCGGCAGGGTGGACATCCTTCATCTATTAACCGCATTCGAAAATGGCGCCGACGGCGTTTACGTGGCCGGTTGACTGGAAGGTGAGTGTCATTTCCTGGAAGGAAATCTCAAGACAAGAAGGAAAGTCGAGTACGTCCAGCGAACCCTCGAAGAGCTGGGCATTGAGCCGGAACGGGTGCAAATGTACAATCTTTCTTCTGCACAGGGCCCGCGGTTTGCGGAAATCGCAACCGAAATGACCGAAAAAATCAGGTCGCTGGGACCATCTCCGGTAACATCTTAACCACGGTCTTTCCGGCTGGCAACACCGCATGGGAAGCCGCAAGAGGTGAAATTATGATAGTTGCGGACCGAAAACCGTTAGAAGAGATAATAGAAATGATAAAGGCGTACCAAAAAGTTCTTCTGTTGGGATGTAAAGGGTGTGTGACCGTCTGCAATGTCGGCGGTGCCAAAGAGGTCGGCATTCTGGCCGCTACCCTGAAAATAGCCCGAAAGAAAGAAGGCAATCCCATCGTTATCGATGAGAAGACCATTGAACGACAATGTGATCCCGAATACATAGAGCAGATCCGGGACATCTATGACCAGTATGATGCCGTCCTGTCCATGGCCTGCGGCGTTGGTCCTCAGTTTCTCTCCGAGGCCTATCCCGGTCAGAAGTTTTTTCCCATGGTGAACACCAAGTTTTTCGGCGGCGCAGTGACCCACGGCATCTGGGAAGAACGTTGTGCCGGCTGCGGAACCTGTATCATCCATTATTACGATGGTCTGTGTCCCATCGCTCGCTGTTCCAAAAGCCTTCAACATGGCCCATGCGGTGGCAGTGCCGGTGGAAAATGTGAAATCGCCAAGGACGTCGAATGTATATGGGACACCATCGTTAAAAAGAAAATGGAACAGGGGCGTCTGGACGACCTTAGAATAATACGGTCGGCGAAAGACTGGCAGTCGGCGAGAGATGGCGGTCCTCGAAAAAGCATAAGAGAGGAGTTGGTGCAATGAGTAATAACGGTCTTAAGTCAGGAAGCAATCTGGAGAAAGTACTCAAAGCGGGCCATTTTGCATTTACCGGAGAATGCGGTCCACCCAAAGGCGCCAATGTCGAGCATTTAAAGGAGAAATTCGAACACCTTCGGGGAAAGGTGGATGCGGTAAACGTGACCGACAACCAGACCGCCGTCGTCCGTATGTGCAGTATGGCGGCTTCCGCCATCATGGTCGCAAACGGCATCGAACCGAACTTTCAGATGGTCTGTCGGGACAGAAATCGTCTGGCCATGATGGCCGATATATTAGGCGTCTATTCACTCGGTGTGAAAAATATGCTCTGCCTATCCGGAGATCACCAGAAATTCGGTAATCATCCACAATCGAAAAACGTATACGACATCGACTCCATGCAGCTGATCGCCATGGTGAAAAAGATGCGGGACGAGGGGAAATTTCTCAACGAGGAGGAGATCGATGAACCACCGAAAATGTTTATCGGTGCGGCGGCCAACCCATTTGCCGATCCCTACGAATTCCGCATCTATCGGCTTGCGAACAAAATCGATGCAGGGGCAGATTTCATCCAGACGCAGTGTATCTACAACATGCCCCGATTCCGTGATTTCATGAAAAAGGCCGTCGACATGGGCCTTACAGAGAGGGCATACATCCTGGCCGGTGTCACCCCCATGAAGAGTGCCCGAATGGCCCAGTACATGGCCAAGAATGTTCCGGGCATGGATGTCCCCGAGGAGATCATCGAGCGGTTAAAGGGTGCCGGAAAAGGAAAGATGGCCGAAGAGGGAATCAAATTCGCCATCGAGCAGATCGAGGAGTTCAAGGAGATGGAAGGTGTTGCCGGCGTTCACCTCATGGCCATCGAATGGGAACACAAGGTGCCGGAGATTGCCGAGCGCGCTAACGTGCTGCCGCGTCCGCAAGTGGAATAGTCCGGAAATAAGGAGCAGTTGGAGACCCTTGCCATGGGGTCACTTACCGATACTTCGTTGCATTTTGTCATGAGGCTTCGCTCAGGCTGCTGGTTAACTGTAATCAGCTGAAATAAAGGAGATAGGTTATGAGTGAAAAAAAAAGAATTTTGGTTGTGGACGATGAGCCTGATTTCTGCTCCATCGTTCAGGGAAATCTGGAGAAGGAAGGTTTCGAAGTAGAAATCGCCTACGACGGCGTTCAGGGCCTGGAAAAGGTGCATGCCAACCCACCGGACGCCATTGTTTTGGACGTCATGATGCCGGAAAAAGATGGGTACGAGGTCTGCAAGGAGTTGAAAAGTGACCAAAAGTTCGCGGACATTCCTATCATCATGCTCACCGCAGTGGCATCCCACGTCTCTTCAACACGGTATTCCCATTACGACGGCATGAGCATGGAGGCCGATGACTATCTTCCCAAGCCTGCATCCGCAGAGGAGATTACCCAAAGCCTGAAAGGGTTGTTGAACCTGTGATTTCGGTTCCAAGAAACCGACGGCGGTGGTGATGGATATCGTGTCCCAGACCGCGTCCAAGCGACAGTCGCTCGGGCCGCCACCATCGCTGAATGTTCCCGATACCCATTGCCATGGCCAGAGGACGTAAAAGGGGTTGCGTCCTTGGCCATGGGTGGACGTTTCCGGATCCACACATCCACTGGGATCAATTTTGCCGGGTTTTCCGCAACAATCACGGATCAGAAAAGACAGGGGTCGGATGTGCTGGATTCGGGGGCGTACTTTTCTTCTTTTCCAACATGATTTTACATGACACGGGCATTGCGATTCATGGAAGAGAAACACGCGCTTCAGACAAAGGTATTTTGTATCATCAGCAATCAGCGGGTGTTTCGATCCAGATCACCATCGTTGTTTACCCGGATATTGAATCGAACAGGCATCAACGGGGCCTATGTCCCGTTCATGGTTCAGGAAAACAACATCGGCAAGGCGCTGGAGAGTCTTTCGGTGCTCAACATTGCCGGTGCCAACATTACCGCTCCTTTCAAGGAAAAGGTTCTTCCATACCTTGATGTGCTCTCCGAAGGTGCCAACATCATCGGTGCCGTGAATACCATCGTTTGTAAAGATGGCGGGCTGAAAGGCTACAACACAAACGCCATCGGCATCATGGATGCTTTAAACGATGTCAAGTTCGAGATTGCCGGGAAACGGGCCTTGGTCATCGGAACCGGCGGGGCTGCGCGAGCCGTCGTTTTCATCCTCAATTGGCTGCGCGCACAATCCATCACCATTACCGGTCGGGACCGTGAAAAGACCTTGCGCCTTGCCGAACATTTCGGTGGCTCACCGATGCGGTTGGAGGCTTTGGCAAACGTTTCCCTGCCCGTTGACCTGGTCATCAATGCCACATCGATTTCCAGCCCGGATGAATCCGAACAATTGGCTGACTTTGCCGACAACATGAACGTTGACGGCTGTCAGATGGTATTCGATCTTAACTATGGTGCTCGGAAAAATATCTGGAAGAAATTGGCAGAAAAATCGGATTGCCGATTCATGGATGGGCTGTCCGCCCTTGCTTTTCAGGCCCGGCGCACCTTTCTGTTATGGACCGGCAGAGACGTTCCCCAAAATGAGTTCGTGAGTGCTTTGACGGAATAAGAAACCGGAGGGCGCAAACAGAACGTTACACCCTCCGGCGAATTCGTTTCGATGAATTTAGATCATATCCCCTTCGCGATTGAGAGTTTACCAGTGCCCCTCGGTATTCGGGGCGGAAGTCAAATGAACCTTTCCGTCCTTA
This sequence comes from uncultured Desulfosarcina sp., assembly GCA_963674945.2. Classification (GTDB taxonomy): domain Bacteria; phylum Desulfobacterota; class Desulfobacteria; order Desulfobacterales; family Desulfosarcinaceae; genus Desulfosarcina. The sequence continues at coordinate 2,886,685 of CAXXWQ010000004.1, read as the reverse complement.
TAATCCATCACTGCCTGTCGAACGGTTCCGTTGACATCTCCGCCCACCTTTACCCCTGCCGCCTCGAGCGTCTTGAATGCATTGGGGCCGCAAAAGCCGGTCAGTAAAACGTCTGCTTTTTTTTCACTGATCATGGTCGCCGCCTGAATACCGGCGCCCTTGAATGCGTTCACATTTTCGGCGTTGTCCAGCACCTCGTACGCCATGGTGTCGCTGTCAACGATGAGAATGTATGCGGCCCGGCCGAAGCGGGGATCAATGGGGGAGTCCAGATCCTGTCCCGTGGATGTTACGGCGATTTTCATGTAGTGACCTCCTATAATTGACCGCCACCGCCTCCACAAACCTGATTGTCTGTGATGATGGCCAGTTTCCCGGCGATTAAATCCTCGACAACCGGACGAATGTCCGGACGCTGATCGTCATGGTAGACTTCGATGCCAACCTGCCGGAACCCCATCAGGGGGCGCATGCCGATGCCGCCCACGATCAATGCGTTGACCTGGTTGTCTGCCAGCAAGTTGACCGGTACCATGCAACCTCCCTGGACGTGTTCTCTGTTTGCGATGGTGGTTACATTGTCGATGACACCGTCCTTCACGTCCACGAAGGTAAAGGTATCGCAGTGGCCGAAGTGGCCGGCCCGTTTGCCATCGAGGCCGCCGTCTGCCATCGAGGGGATGGCGATTCTTCCATTTTCCATGGTTCAATACTCCTTTACGATAATATCAATTTATTGGGCCATCATGGCCGGTGTTTGCATAACCGCATCCCACAAGCGACGAATATAATCGCTGGCGGCTGCGTTGCCGTCGAATTCCAAGAGTGTCTTTCCCTGCACCATGGCCCGGGTGAAGGTGGGGTCGAAGGGAATGCGACCCACCACGGGCACCTCATTTTCCGTTGCCATCTTTTCGATGGCCTCGGTGTTTTCCGTATTCAGATCGAATTTGTTGATGCAGATCATGACCGGAACCTTGAAATGTTTGCACAGTTCCACCGCCCGGGACATATCATGGATTCCGGAAACGGTCGGTTCGGTGACGATCAACACACTCGATGCGCCGCCAACAGAGGCGATGACCGGACAGCCCACCCCCGGCGGGCCGTCGGTGAGGATCATTTCGTGGTTTTCTTTTTCGGCCATTTGTTTGGCCTTTTGCCTGACCAGGGTCACCAGTTTCCCCGAGTTTTCTTCGGCAATTCCCAGCCTGGCATGGACCATGGGGCCGAACCGGGTTCGGGAGATGAACCACTGACCACAGGTTCTCGCCGGAAAATCGATGGCATGTTCCGGACAAAAGTCCACACAGACGCCGCACCCTTCACAGGCGATGTCATCCACCACGAAGTCCGATCCAATGGCCGAGAAGCGGCACATATCGATGCATGTGCCGCATTGGGTACAACGCTGGGGATCGATGATCGCAATCCCTCCCCCCTGAAAATCGTTGGTTTCGAGAATCTCGGGTTGCATCAGTAAATGGAGATCGGCCGCATCCACATCGGCATCGCAAAGCAGGCCATTGGAGATCAGTGTGGCAAACGATGCCGTGATGCTGGTTTTTCCGGTTCCCCCTTTTCCACTCAAAATTACCAGTTCTTTCATTGTTCTCCCGTCCCCTTTCCGGACAAGGATGCGATCTGCTCCGCCAGTCGACGAAAACGGTTCTTCCATTGGGGAATGACCAACGCGAAGAGTTCTCCGCGGGAGTAGCATTCGGCAATCTGCCGAATGAAAGGAATCTCCATCAAAATGGGTATGCCCTCGGCCTTGGCGTACTCTTGGACCGCATCGTCTCCCATGTCACTGCGATTGATGACCAGCCCCATGGGGATCTTCAGGATCTTGACCGCCTCAACGGCCAGTTTCAGATCATGCAGACCAAAAGGGGTCGGCTCGGTGACCAGCAGGACGAAATCCGTATCCTTCATGGCGGCGATTACCGGACAGGATGTACCCGGCGGAGCATCGATCAGCGTCAACCCATCATCATGGATGCACTGGCGGACTTCCCGGATGAGCGGCGGGGCCATGGCTTCGCCCACACGTATTCGTCCGTGCACAAAGCGAACACCGTTGGCTGCGCCGGTTTCCAAAACGCCCAGCTCCCTTCCCGTTTCCGTGATGGCCCCGTTGGGACAGATCGCCATGCAACCACCGCAGCTGTGACAGAGCTCGGGGAAAGTGAGCACCATCTCTCCGACGACGGCGATGGCCTTGAACCGGCAGATCTCCATGCATTTTTTACATTGGTCACATTTTTTCAGGTCGATGTCGGGAACCGGCGTGGTAACGGTCCGGGTTTTTTCGATGGTCGGTCGCAAAAACAGGTGGGCGTTGGGCTCTTCGACGTCACAGTCCAGCAATTGTACCGGTCCGTCGATGGAAACGGCCAGATTGGTTGCGACTGTGGTCTTTCCTGTGCCACCTTTCCCGCTGGCGATACTTACGATCATGATTTTTGCCTTTATCAATTCGTTTCGGGTCGCGTTTTTATGCGCAAATGATTATTAAGCATCGTCTCAGAAAACGTCAAGGGAATTTTTCATCCAAAACAGACCTCGGGCAAACCGATCGTCCGTGAAAAGAGATCTCAAAGAGTCGCAAAATCAGAATCTGGCAGTGTATACAGGGTTGCATGAATGCGACACAGTTTGATCTGATCTGAATTCGGGTTTGGCTCAACAATTTGAAATGATGAGGTAATTCTAAAATCGGCAGTCCGTTTGAAAAGGCACGTTTTGTGCTGCTATATTCCTCTTTGGGATACTGCGGCCAAAGGTCGATACACGAGCCGGTCGTTATGCCCTCAAATCGTTTCTCCGTAAGAATCTTATAACGATACAAACAACAAAACAGGAGGCGAAATCAATGACTGGTGAGCTCATTCAATTGGGCGGTACAATGAAAAAAAGTACCTTTATGGAAAAGGTCAAGGAGATACTGCCCGACGGAGGCAATTTGAATCTTTGCCTGACCTGCGGTGCATGTTCGTCCGGTTGCCCGGCAACGGGGCTGGATGAGATGGATCCGCGCAAGTTCTTACGCATGGCGGCATTGGGCCTGGATGACGAGATCGCCAAGTCGAACTGGCCGTGGATGTGCACCATGTGCCAGCGATGCATTTACGTTTGTCCCATGAAAATCGACATTCCCCAGCTAATTTACAACGCCAGAGCCCTGCGACCCAGAGAGGAACGCCCCAAGGGAATTTTGGGATCCTGCGATATGGCCCTTCGAAACGCCAGCGGGAGCGCCATGGGAACATCACCGGATGATTTCGTCTTCGTCGTCGAAGACGTCCTGGAAGAGTACCAGGAGGCGCAACCGGAATTTGCCGATATGAAGGCTCCCATCGACAAACAGGGCGCCGAGTTTTTTCTGAACCAAAATTCCAGGGAGCCGGTGACCGAGCCCGATGAGCTTGTCCCGCTTTGGAAGATCCTGCATGTGGCCGGTGTGGACTGGACCTATGGCAGTGAGGGATGGGCCGGAGAAAACTACTGCATGTTTCTGGCCGACGACGACGCCTGGGAGCATGTCACACGGACGACGGTCAACCAGGCCAATAAATTGGGGGTGAAGACCTTTCTCAACACCGAGTGAGGGCACGTGACCTTCTCAGTCCGGGCCGGACTGAAAAAATTCAATCTCGAGCACAACTTCGAAGTAAAAAGCATATACGAATATTATGCAAAATGGATCCGTGAAGGTAAACTCAAGGTTAATTCGGACTGGAACAAAGACCTGAAGATCAAGTTCACGGTTCAGGATCCTTGCCAGATCGTTCGGAAAAGCTATGGGGACCCCGTTGCTGATGATCTTCGCTTCGTGGTCAAATCGATCGTCGGTGAGGAAAATTTTATCGACATGCAGCCCAACCGATCCAATAATTTCTGCTGTGGGGGGGGCGGCGGTTTCCTGCAATCCGGATTCAAGGAACAGCGACTCAAGTACGGCATGATCAAGGATCAGCAAATCAAGGCCACAGGCGCCGATTATTGCATCGCCGCCTGCCACAACTGCCACGCCCAGATTCACGAGCTGAGCGAACATTACGGCGGCGGATATCCGGTGGTTCACCTGTGGACCCTCATCTGTCTCTCTTTGGGTATATTGGGGCCCAACGAGAGGGAATATCTGGGTGATGATCTGAAAGAGGTGAATGTGTTTCATCCGGAAACGGCCATGTAAGGATAGACAGTGCCCATCCAGAAAGGACCAATTTTGCCTGTTTCTGGACAGACACCATAAGGAACGAATCAATAAAGAATTTTTTCACAAAAAGCGGTTCCCCCTTTTGGCTATCGGTAAAAATTGAAAAATTCGTTCCTTGCCATATCGTAGCTTGGCCTGGAAACGCTTTTTCGTTGTTGAAAGGCATTGCGGGGGTCGGGTTCGTCTGGGGTAGCGGACCTGAAAAACCGTGCTGCCGACCACAGGTCTGCCGCTTTGAGGGTCTTCTCCGTTGGACCCTTTTGGCGGCAGGCCCTATCAGCGTTTGCGATGATCGGCATTTTTCGGTAAAGAGGATAGCATGGACGATCATGTGACCCTATCCGAATTGAAAACACGCTGGGACGCAACGTTGAAGGCAACCCAGAACGCCGTCACGGACCAATACGAGGCGTATCGGGAGCTGAAATCCTTGGCGGACAAGGTGGTCTCGACACCCATCGATATCAACGACTACTTTCCCACGGTGGAAAGACTGATCCACCTTCTGAACATTCTGGACCCCTGCGGAAAAAAAAGTATCTTCCATTTCTTCAAGACGCGCATCTTGCCCTCGAACATCTATCAAGTCCGAATGCTCCGCATGGAGTGCCTGGATCTTCTGGAGCACCTGGCGTCCTTCGACCGATGGCGAAGAAAAAAATGCCGTCTGCACTTGGTAACAGCGGGCAACCATTCCAATATTGATAATCCTTGCGGATAACAGCCGGCGGTCCCAGCCGATATACTACAGAGGCGTATATCGGCTTCTCCCGTTATACCTATCCGACACCGCTTTAACTCCCTCTGGAATGATTTATCAAAATAGGGTATATTCTCAAAAATGGTTCGCGTCCCTCGGGGATGGATCGAACCGTATCCATAAAACTGTATACAACGACCACTGTCGCAATGATGAGACGAAAACGCGCCCCGATTCCGGAAAATGTCACAGAGATCATCTTGGAAAGTATCTCCGATGGAGTGTTTACGGTCGATCACCACTGGCGGATCATGTCCTTTAACCGTGCGGCCGAGCGGATCACGGGAATCGACCGGGAGGAGGCCATCGGCCGGCATTGCTGGGAGGTGTTTCGGTCCAATATGTGCGAATCCGACTGCGCCTTGAAGCGGACCATGAAGGAGGGCTCCTCCTTTACGAGCAGTGACACCCACATCATCACCAGCGATCGGAAGCGGATTCCCATCTCCGTTTCAACGGCTCCTTTAATCGGTAGAGGCGGAGAGGTTCTGGGAGGCGTGGAGACCTTTCAGGACCGAAGTCTGGAGGAAGCGCTTCGCAAACGGCTGGACGGTCGATTCCAAATCGGGGACATCGTCAGCCGCAGTGAAGCCATGGGGGACATTCTTGCCATTTTGCCCATGGTGGCCGAAAGCGGCAGCACGATACTGCTGGAGGGCGAGACCGGAACGGGAAAGGAACTGTTGGCCAGGGCCATACACGAAGCCAGTCCGCGAAAAGAGAAGCCCTTCGTGGCCATCAACTGCGGTGCTCTTCCGGATACCTTGCTGGAGTCCGAATTGTTTGGATACAAATCCGGCGCCTTCACCAATGCCGTAAAAGACAAGCTTGGCTATTTTTCCGTTGTCCACGGGGGAACCATCTTGCTGGATGAGATTGGAGACACCACCTCTGCCTTTCAGGTGAAGCTGCTACGCGTCCTGGAAGAGCAGGCATTTACACCATTGGGGGCGGTAAAAAAAGAAAAGACCGATGTTCGCGTAATAGCGGCCACCAATAAAAATCTCTCCGATCAGGTGGCAAAGGGAAACTTTCGACAGGATCTTTTCTATCGTATCAATGTGGTTCGTCTTACGCTGCCCCCGTTGCGGGAGCGAAAAGAGGATGTTCCATTGCTGATCGGGCACTTCATCGAAAAAATGAACATGATGCGGAAAAAGATGATTACCGGGGTGGAGGATGATGTTCTTAGAATCCTCATGTGTCACGACTATCCCGGTAATATTCGAGAACTGGAGAATATCATCGAGCATGCTTTCGTGCTTTGCCCTTCCGGCACCATCTGTACCCGCCACCTGCCCGAGGGATTTTCCGGGGTGTGTGCGCCACCGAAAGACCAGGATTCGCTGGCGCACACACTCGATTCCACGGAAGCCATCGCCATCACCAATGCCCTCAAACGCCATCGTTACAATCGCCTGGCCACGGCAAAAGCGTTGGGCATGCACAAGAGTACGCTCTTTCGAAAAATTAAGAAGTTGGGAATCGTCCTTCCCCAAACCGACGGTCGGTCTGCGAAGAAACGGCAATCATCGCTTTCGGAATGACAGGGCACAGGTTAAGATATGCAGTGTCGCGATTCATCTGGCGAAGACCGACGCAAATACGCGACCCTTTGTCTTTCCAGCATTCGCGCAGTGGATCGGTTTTCATTACAACAACCTGAATTTAAAAGATATTGTTTAATTCACAGGTTGCTGGTCGGACTGGCACATGGTTCGCAATATCTGCATCTGTCTGAAAGAGCAAGGTCGTCCCAACGCCGGATAACTGAAGATTCGGGAGATACAATGAAGGTCGCTGTCACCGTTTGGGAAGAACGAATTTCACCGGTATTCGATGCATCGCGGCGTCTTTTGGTTGCGGAGATACGAAGTGGACAGATCGCGAACCGGTCTTACATGGCCTTTGATCCCGGGGAGCCGACGCATTTGGCCAAAACCCTTTCCGGAATGGATGTGCATGTGCTGATTTGCGGTGCGATTTCCCAGGTTCCGGCAACCCTTATGACCGATGCCGGAATTACGCTTATCCCATTTATCGCAGGAGAGGTGGATCAGGTGATGGGCGCATATGCCAAGGGTGATGCCCTCTCCCCCACCTTCAGCATGCCTGGCTGTAAAAATGTCACGACCGGGACCCACTCATCGTTTTGAGGAAAAACACAGACGTTCAAAAGGAGAAACAAACCAATGACGCAAATCCTTCTCGCCGCCGCCGACAGATCTCGTTTAGCAAATCTGCCCCCCGCCATGGAATCCACGGGGGCAACCATCAGCTGGGCGGATTCCGGTGATCAGGCGCTGGCTGCCATCGCAAATAACGCCGTCGATCTTGTTGTGGTGGATGAAAACCTTGGCGACATGGACGGCCTCTCTTTTACCAAACGACTGGTGGCGGCAAACCCGCTGATCAATTGCGCATTGGTCAGCCCGCTATCGAAAGAAGACTATCACGAGGCTACCGAAGGATTGGGGCTCTTGATGCAGCTTCCACCCAATCCGGAACCAGCCGATGGTATGCGGTTGATGGACCATCTGAATCGAATTCTCGGCCTTGCGCCGAAAGTCGGAAGATAATTGAAACCCGAGGCAAGAAAATGAAGAAAAAACCCGATGGAATTGGCATCTCTGACAAGCCACCGGGGCCAAGTCCGGACGAATTGGCCCAGCAGTCTCTGGCCCGAATCAAACACAAGATCATGGTCATGAGCGGAAAAGGAGGGGTCGGTAAATCCAGCGTCTCGGTAAACCTGGCCATTGCCCTGGCGGAAAAAGGGTTTACGGTTGGATTGATGGATGTGGACGTTCATGGACCCGATATCCCGAGGATGCTCGGTCTTATGGGAATGCTGGAGGGAGACGCCCAAAAGAAAAAGATCGTTCCTTTGCGCTATTCCGAGAACCTGGTGGCCGTCTCCATCGAATCACTCATGAAAAACAAGGACGATGCCATCATCTGGCGAGGTCCCGTCAAACACGGTGCCATACGCCAGTTCATTGGAGAAGTGAATTGGGGAGATCTGGATTTCTTGATCATCGATTCCCCGCCGGGTACAGGAGACGAACCCTTGACCGTCGCACAATTGATCAAAGATGCATATGCCATCGTCGTGACGACGCCCCAGGAAGTGGCCCTGGCAGATGTGAGAAAATCGATCAATTTTTGTAAAACAATGAAAATGAAAATCCTCGGTTTGGTGGAAAATATGAGCGGTTTTACCTGCCCCCAATGCGGCGAACGCATCGATTTTTTCGGATCCGGAGGCGGAGAGCGAACAGCTCTTTCAACGGGGCTTGCGTTGCTGGGACAGATTCCATTCGATCCCAAATTGGTCAAATGCGGCGACGCGGGCATCTCCTATCGGAGCCAACATGCCGACACGCCGGTGAGCCGGGCGTTTCTCGATATCTCACAAAAAATCATCGATTTGACACATAACACATAATTGATCAAGGGGTAACCAAACATAAGGAGACACACATGAAAATCGCAGTAAGTGCAACGGGAAACAGTCTCGAATCCACCATCGACGAACGGTTTGGCCGATGCCGATATTTCATTATCGTCGATACCACGGATATGCGTTACGAAGCCTTTGAAAACACCAATGCCGAGTTGTCATCCAGTGCCGGCATTCAATCCGCCAGTTTCGTGGCATCCAAGGATGTGGCCGCGGTCATCACCGGAAATTGCGGTCCCAAGGCCATGCAGGTGTTTGCCGAAACCAACATCGATGTCATCCTGGGACAATACGGCAGTGTCAAAGATGCCGTCGCGCGGTTCAAAGAGGGAAAACTTCAGGCATCCACCCAGGGTAACGTTCCCGGAAAATCAGGAACGGCAACCCCATCCATGCAAGGCGGCTTTCAACCGGGCATGGGTGGCGGCAGAGGCATGGGCTGCGGCAGAGGCATGGGTGGCGGCAGAGGCATGGGTGGCGGCAGAGGCATGGGGGGCGGCAGAGGTATGGGGGGGTGCTATTCCAATTCGGCGACTGCGGATTTGGGAGGCAGTGCCTCCCCGGCGGACCCAAAAGAGCAGCTTGACCTGTTGCGCAGACAGGCAGAAGACCTGAAACGGCAGTTGGCCCAAATCGAGTCGAAAATGAAAGAGTTTGGATAGCAAGGGAAAGATAGAATTACGATGGGTGACAATTTCGATGCATTCGTAGACAAGTTACAGGAACAGATTTTCGAGGAGACGCGCCAGGCCTATGGTGATGCCGGTTTCGAACGCTGGCGCAACCCTATGTACCGTGGCCCCCTGGCCGATGCGGATTCACACTCCCGGGTCAAGGGGAGTTGCGGGGACACCATGGAAATTTTCCTTAAATTCGAAAACGGCCGGGTTGTAGACGCGGCCTATCGTACCGACGGGTGTGGTTCCAGCACGGTCTGCGGCTCTTTTGCCGCCGAGATGGCCCACGGAAAGACACCCGATGAGCTGACGGACATCACCGGCGAGGCCGTCTTGGAAAGACTCGGCCAACTTCCCGAAGAAGAGCAGCACTGTGCGTTTCTTGCCGCGGCAGCCGTTCAGGAGGCATTGCATCGGTACATGACATCCAATAAAGATTGACGTCTTCGGAAAAAGTCCGATCTCGGCGTTACGCTTCATCCCTGTGACTCGCAAGCCTTGGTCTCGAACTTTATCCGAAGACGTCCGAAACCCGACTTTTTACACGTTCATCAAGGTTACTATGGATCGTTCCGACTACAAGCATCTCTTCGGCCCGGTACCATCCCGGCGATTCGGGCGTTCGCTGGGAATCGATCTTACACCGTTGAAGACCTGCACCCTGGATTGTGTCTTTTGCCAACTGGGTCGAACCCGAAAAAAGACGCTGGAACGAAAGCCATATATCCCCACGGAAATCGTGATCGCGGAAGTCGATCACTGGCTAAAAACAGATGGCAATGCCGATTATCTGACCCTTTCCGGCTCCGGTGAGCCCACCCTGCATTCGGAATTTGGTGAAGTGCTGAAATTTTTGCGCCATCAAAAAATTCCTTCGGTACTTCTTACCAATGGAACCCTGCTTCACCAGCCCGCGGTGCAAGAATCCGCGGCCTTGGCCCGTGTCGTCAAGGTGTCGCTCAGTGCCTGGGATCAAAAGTCATTCGAGTGGGTCAACCGTCCTTGCCGACAATTGACTTTCGATGTGGTTTTCGACGGATTGAAACAGTTTCGAAGACGTTTTGACGGCCAATTGTGGGTGGAGGTCTTCTTGCTGCTGGGCATCAATGCCGGGGTGGAGCAGGCAAAGAAAATCGCCCGCCTTGCCCGCCAGCTGGAACCGGAGCGAATCCATTTCAACACCACTGCAAGACCACCGGCCGAAGATTTTGCAGCGGCCGTTCCGGTATCGCAGATGGAGGCATTGGCCCCGTTTTTCGATCCGCCTGCGCAAATCATCGCCGATACCGTCGTACAAGGCGGCAAGCGCCGAAATGCAACGCAGGAGACCGTCCTGGCAATGTTGAAACGCAGGCCCTGTTCCAATCGACAGATTCAGGACGCCTTCGGCCTGCATATCAACGAGGTTTCAAAGATCCTCGGCCAGCTGATGAACCAGGATTTGGTTTTTGCCGACTGGAAAAACCATGAGGTGTTTTACCGCGTCCGTTGAAAATTAAATCTCTGGTATGGTTCCCTTCCCTTCAATTTCACGCTTCAGGTTGATTCCATATTTTCGCATTCGATTCCAAACCGTCACACGGTTGATACCCAATAGACGAGCTGCTTTGCTCTGGTTGCCGCCAGTTGCCTGAAGGGCTTCGATGAGTTGCCGGCGTTCACTCTTGTCGGTTTCAGCAAGGATTGGTCGGTCAACGGCCATGACCGCTGGCTTGTCCGCCTGAAGCATGTGTGGGGGAAGGTGATCGATATCGATGGTGTCTTTGTCCGCCACGGTAAAGGCGTATTCCAGGGCACTTTTCATCTCCCGCACATTCCCCGGCCAGCGATACTCCATGAAGCGATTCAGCGCCTGGCGGGTCAACCCGCGGATCGATTTACCGGTGCGCAGTTCCAGGCGGTCGATAAATGTGTTGGCCAACAAGGGGATGTCTTCCCTGCGTTCGCGAACCGGTGGCAGATGAATGGGAATCACGTTGATGCGAAAATAGAGGTCCTCCCGGAAGCTTTTTTTTTCGATGAGTTCCAACAGATTGCGGTTGGTGGCGGTGATGATGCGTACGTCCACCGATACGGGGGTGTTTTCCCCCACCCGTTCGAACTGACGGGTCTCCAAGACCCGAAGCAGCTTGATCTGGATGGAAAGGGGAATGTCTCCGATTTCATCCAGAAACAGGTCTCCCCCATGGGCGGCTTCAAACCGTCCGATCCGGTCTTTGAAGGCTCCGGTAAACGATCCTTTCACGTGGCCGAACAATTCGCTTTCCAGCAAAGATTCGTTTAGCGCGGCACAGTTGAGCTGTACGTACGGGCCGAATTGCCGTTTGCCGCGTTCGTGGATGGCCCGGGCCACCAATTCCTTTCCCGTGCCGCTCTCACCAAAAATGATAATGGGGGCGTCACTGTAAGCGGCCTTTTCGATGATGGCATACACCGCCTTCATGGCGTCGCTGCCGCCCACGAGGCCGCCGAAACCGCTGTTTTCATCCAGTTGGCGGGATAGAATCTCCACTTTTCGGTCGAGGCGGTCGACTTCGCTTAGATCGGTCAGTGTTTCCACGGCACCCAGGACGGCTCCATCATCATCCCGAAGCACCGATGCGTTTTTCAGGGCAGGGAAAAATGTTCCATCCTTTTTTTTGATGGTACATCGGCAGCGCCGCATTTCCGGCTGTTCCGGCTCGAACAGCTTGCACCATCCCTCGCCATGATTATTGATGGCCATTTCACAGGCCTGGCATTCCAGGAGTGTGCACGGCCGGCCGGACACCTCTTCGGCTGAGAAGCCGGTCATCTCCTCGAAGGAGTGGTTGACCGACAGGATGCGGCCGTCCTTGCTGATGATCAGCAGGGCCTCGCTCATGGTGTTGATCACTCGCTCCCAATGTCGATTGATATCTTTGATTTGCATAACCTTTTCCGGCAACCGGTGTGTGTTGTGGGCATGTCAACACTGTTTAAACAGCTGTCAATCCTTTTACACGTGTTGAATCGTTGTTTAAACATTTTTTTTGCCAAAGCAAAAGGAAAAATTCAATGATTAATAAAATTCAAATATTTTTGGGTTGTTATAAATTTTGCGGTCCATGGCATGTTTTTTGTTCACAAGAGGTTTGGGAAAACAGGTCCGTGCCGTAGGTGCCTGTTTACAATCAGCGTCGGGCGGAAACCAACCAATGGGAGGCAAAGGGTACCGTGGAACGGCGTCGTCGCATCAACCTCGAGGATATGCCGTGGCCGATGAATATCCTCAAATTCAACCAAGCCGTTTCCGAAATGAAGCCCGGCGATCATATGATCGCTTTTTTGAAAGATGCGGATGTGATGGCAAATCTGCTCCGGTTACTGCGACATCGGCCGGATATGAAATTCACGACCTCAACGTCGGACGAGAAGTGTCGCATTGAGGTCAAAATGGAAAAACGTATTTTATAACAAGAAGACAATAAACGACAATGTTGCGTTCCGGATGAAGGCTGATTGCCGACAAGCTGTTTACTTTTCTTTAGGAGGGCCTTATGGGGCTGAACAGACGTGATTTTTTCAAAACACTGACCGTTGCCGGTGCTGCCGTGGCGGGATCCGGTCGATCCGCACGTGCCTGGCAATCCAGAGCACCGTCCGATCCCGTGGGATGCCTGGTGGATCTGACCCGCTGTATCGGTTGCCGTAAATGCGAACAGGCCTGCAACCGGGTCAACGGCCTGCCGGCACCGGATCGCAGTTTCGAAGATTACACCGTACTGGATCGCAAACGCCGCCCGGACGAGCGATCCTACACCGTTGTCAATCGCTACATTTCAGGGGTAATCGACGAACGCGACCAACTGGTGCCCACCTTCGTCAAACTGCAGTGCATGCATTGTCAGGACCCGGCATGTGCCTCGGCCTGCATCGTCGGAGCCTTGTCCAAAAAGGAAAACGGAGCGGTGCACTACGATGTGACCAAATGCATCGGCTGCCGGTACTGCATGGTGGCGTGTCCGTTCGAGATCCCTGCATACGAGTATCACGACCCCATTACCCCGCGGGTGATGAAGTGCACCTTTTGCTATGAGCGGGTGCAGTCGGAAAACAAGCTTCCCGGATGTGCAGAGATCTGCCCGGTGGAAGCCATCACCTTTGGCCGGCGCAGCGATATCCTGGCCGAGGCCCATCGTCGCATACGAAAAAATCCAGGCCGCTATATCGACCATGTCTATGGTGAAAAAGAGGTCGGCGGCACCAGCTGGATGTATATTTCGGGCGTTCCTTTCGAGAAGCTGGGCTTCAACTCCTTGCCGGAAACGCCCATGCCCCGGCTGGCGGAAACCATTCAGCACAGCCTGTTCAGTTACATGTGGTCGCCCATCGTGCTCTTCGGTATGCTCGGCGGGGTAATGTGGGCTTCCAAAGACAAAGGGGACCGCACCGGCAACCATGAGGAAGGAGGTGACCGATGAGCCATCAGGCAGCGCCTGTGAAGGCGAAATTCTGGACCCCCGGCGTCGTCGTTCTGGTCGTGCTTGTGGCCGCCGGTGCGATGGCGATCCTTGCCCGTTTCATCGGCGGCATCGGCTACGTTTCCAACCTTTCCACCGCGAGGCCCTGGGGGCTGTGGATCGGGGTGGATGTAGCCTCCGGTGTGGCCCTGGCCGCCGGCGGTTTCACCACCGCTTTTCTGGCCCATATCATCGGCCGTCACTATTACGAGGCCATTGTCCGGCCGGCGCTTCTCACCGCCGTGCTGGGGTACACCTTCGTGGTTCTGGGGCTCATCGTGGATATCGGCCGCAGCTGGGCCATATGGAAGCCCATGTTTTACTGGAATCCAACGTCGGTGCTGTTCGAGGTGGCCATGTGCGTCATGTTCTACCTTACTGTGCTGTACATCGAGTTTTTGCCAATTGTGGTAGAGCGGTTCAAGGGCCGGGTCAACCTGCCCGGGCCGCTGGTAGCGCTGAATGTGCCTGTGGACGGCCTGCTTCGACTGGCCGATACGATCCTTCCCAAGATCATGTGGTTTTTTATCATTGCCGGCGTGGTACTCTCCTGCATGCACCAATCCAGCCTGGGCTCGCTGATGCTCATCGCGCCGACCAAACTGCACCCGTTGTGGTACACGCCTATCCTGCCGCTCCTGTTTCTCACCTCGGCCATTGCCGTCGGGTATCCCATGGTGGTGTTCGAGGCGACCCTGGCCACCTCCTCGCTGAAGCTTGATTCGGAGATGAAAATACTGACCCCCTTGACGCGCATCACCATTTTTCTGTTGGGGCTCTACCTGGCTCTCAAGGTGGGTGATATGGTGGTTCGCGGCACGTACGTCTATCTGTTTGATTTTACCGCCCAGACCAATGCGTTTCTCGTCGAACTGATTTTTGGCGTAATCGTTCCCTGGTTGATGCTGCTGTCACCAAAGGTGCGCAGTTCCCGCCGCTGGCTTTTCATCGCCTGTACGATGATCGTCGTCGGTGTTCTGATCAACCGCCTCAATGTGTTCGTCGTCGGGTATCGTCCGCCGATCAGCGAGGCCAACTACTTTCCTGCCGTCGGTGAGATTCTGGTCACCGTGGGGCTGATCGCCGCACTGATGTTCATCTATCGATTTCTCGTCACCCATTTACCCGTGTTACACAAAACACAGCAGGAGGTGCGTGCATGACCATAAGAGGACCGGTTCAAATAGGATTGTCTATTATCTTTCTGGCCGGGCTTTGTTTCAGTGTCCCGGTACGGGCCGCCGCGCCTCCTGAAGATGCGCCGCAGCCGGCAGAGGCGACCCGATGGGTTGCCCCGGACCAGGAGGCGGCCAAAAAACGGGCCGCCGAGGTGGTGCCCTTTGTCGAAGCCGTGCGCGACGAATGCCGGTTATGCCGACAGCAGCGGCTTCGGGACCAGGGCCTTGGTGTCAAAGACCAATCGGAAAGCTACTTTTTGCTGGACAGCCCGGTCATCCGTAAGACCGAAGACCATTACGGCCCGGTGCGCTTCATGCACACCAAACATGCCGTGGTGATCAAGGACTGCGCCCTTTGTCACCACTATCGTCCCCTGGACGAGGCAGCATCGGAAACCGTGCGATGCTCGGCCTGTCATCAACAGTCCTTCCAGAAGGATCATCCCGAACGGTTGGGTCTCAAGGCCGCTTATCACCAGCAGTGCATGGGCTGCCACCGTGAAATGAACAAGGGGCCCATCGACTGCGCCGGCTGCCATAGAAAAAACGTTCCCGATCACAAGGAAAAGATTCAGCTGGCAAAAAGCCCAGAGCCCTCCCAGGTAACGGCCGAATGCCTGCGCTGTCATCAGCAGGCCGGAGAGGACATGCTAAAATCGGCCCATTGGCTCTGGAAGGGACCGTCGCCGTATACCCTGGATCATAGAAAGGCGGTCAATCTCGGTAAAGCGACCATTGCCACGAACAACTTCTGAATCAGCATCACCAGCAACGAGGCTCGTTGCACAAGTTGTCATGCAGGCTATGGTTGGAAAGACGATTCCTTTGATTTTAGCGATATGACCAAAATCGACTGCTTGGTGTGTCATGATACCACCGGCACCTACAAGAAAACGCCCACGGCCGCCGGCATGCCAGATCCATCCGTGGATCTGGTGGCCGTGGCCAAGAGCGTCGGTCCCACCTCCCGCAAGACCTGCGGGGACTGTCACTTCAACGGTGGCGGCGGAGAAGCCGTCAAACATGCCGACCTCTCCCGCCAACTGCTTGAACCGGAGCGCAATTGCGACGTTCACATGGGTGGATACGATTTTACGTGCAGCGAGTGCCACCGAACGCGCAACCACAAGATCGCCGGACGCAGTTCGTCGGTCCCCGTGGTGGAAGGCAGCATGTCCTGCACGGGATGCCATTCGGCGACACCCCACTATGGGGACGATCTGCTGGACCATCACTTAAACAAACACAGCGACAACATCGCCTGCACCACCTGTCATGCCCCGGTGTACGCCAAGTGCAAACCCACCAAGGTGTTCTGGGACTGGTCAAAAGCCGGTGATAAGAACCGAAAGCCCAAAAAAGACAAATACGGCATGGACGATTACAACTGGAAGAAGGGCGAGTTCATCTGGAAGGAATCGGCAAAGCCGGTGTACACCTGGTACGGCGGGTTCATGAAACGGATTCTGCTGGGCGACCAGTTGGACCGGAGTCTGGCGGAAATCAACATCACCGAGCCGGTGGGGTCCATCAATGATCCCAATTCCAAGATATCCCCCTTCAAAATCATGAAGGGCGTGCAGGCGGTGGACGCCAAATATGACCATCTGCTGGTGCCCCATCTATTTCCACGCGACAAAGAAGACAAGACGGCCTACTGGAAGCACCGCGACTGGCAGAAAGCCTTTGCCGACGGAATGCAGGCCATGGGGATGAAATACTCGGGACAGTTTGATTGGATCACCACCAACATGTACTGGGGTGTCGAGCATGAGGTCATGCCTGCGGATATGGCGCTTTCCTGCGTGCAGTGCCACCAGAGTCTCAAGGGTGAACGGACCTGCAACCGCTGCCATCAGGATAATCGGAATGTGAATTTCAAGAACATTGCGCACAAGGGAACCGACTTTTCCTATATGGCTTCCAAAGGCCGCGATGTCAGCCACCTTGTGGGTACTACGGACTACATCGACTTCAAGGCCCTGGGGTACAAGGGTGATCCCATCATTTACGGCGGACGATTCAAGAAGTTGCCCATGGGGTATAAAGCACACTAAATCGCCACACCATGGGTTTTCCAATATCCCGGTCAGGCCAGTCCTTCTCGTTTCGGGAAGGATGGTTGGCCGGGATTGTCTGTGCTCGTGCCAGCGGTCTTTATCGCAATTCTGAACCCTCCATATTGATTTGGTCTATGCCTGTCGGGCCTTCCCAAAGAGAATGTAAATATCGATTTGACACGTCGCCTGATTTTGCTTAATTATTAATCAATAATATCCTTCATATGGAAGCCAACCCACATTGACGCGTGACCCTTGTTCGAGTGCAGCGAAATAGTGTCGTCCCCATTTTTATGGAAAATGAATTTCCACAGACAACAGATATCCTCGATTGCGTCGATGTAAACAATAGGCTTTCGCAACCACCAACGAAAGGAGTATTCCATGGCTGAAGAGATGGAGGTCGGGTGTGCCCGGCCCACCGGAGGACCCGTCGGTGAAGAGGCACCGGAAACCACCAACGAGGCAATCATTGCACCCATCAAGGAGGAGATGAAGATGATACATGTCGGAGAAAAAGCACCGGATTTTGTGGCTCCGGGATATCAAAAGGGAAAATTCATCAATGCCAAGCTTTCGGACTATCTGGGAAAATGGTCCTTGCTCTGCTTTTATCCCGGCGATTTCACCTTTGTATGAGCCACTGAAATTTCGGCGGTCGCCGAAAAATATCCCGAGTTCCAGAAGCTGGGTGTCGAAATTCTCTCCATGAGTATCGACAGCATGTTTGTTCATAAGATGTGGGATGACCATGAACTCTCCAAAATGGTCGAAGGCGGTGTTCCTTTCCCCATGTTGTCCGATGCCGGCGGCAAGGTGGGACGATTGTACGGCGTTTTCAACGAAGCCGCCGGCGTGGAGAACCGTGGCCGTTTTATCATCGATCCGGATGGCGTGATTCAGGGGTACGAGGTGTTGACGCCACCGGTGGGTCGCAATGTAAACGAGACCCTGCGGCAGGTCCAGGCCTTCCAGCTGGTGCGCCAGAGCAAAGGCGCAGAGGCGACGCCATCGGGATGGCGCCCCGGCAAGAAGACCCTCAAACCGGGACCGGATCTGGTGGGCAATGTCTGGAAGGAGTGGAAGACGAGCATGGCATTCGACTAACCGTATCTCAGGACAAATTTGAGCAATTGCCGGTCTTGCCGTGAAAAGCAATCTGGCTTGGTGAGAGTGGTGAGGCCGGCAATCAAATTTGACGGATTCGTAAAAAGTCCGATATGGGCGTTACGCTTCATCCTTCGTCACTGCGGAGTACGATAAGTACGCCTCATTCCTCAGGATTCGCAAGCCTTGATCTCGGGCTTTTTACGAATCCGTCCGAACAGCGACTTTTTACAAGATCATCAAATTTTTGTAAAAACCGTAACATTTTTTCAATATGTTGCTCTTCACTATCGGAAAACAATGCTCATCTTGTGTAGGATAATGATCTCCCCCGGCAATGTTTTCAAATATTGCCGATCGGTGATGTAAGTTTGAGTCATGTAAACAATGGTTGCAGAAAGGAGCTGGACATGTATTTCAATCAAATCGCCGTTTCGGGGTTGGGGTGCCTCTCATACGCCATCGGTTGTCCCCGGGCCAAGGCCATGGCGGTGATCGATCCGAAACGCGATGTTCATGACTATCTGGAGATTGCCCGGGAGGAGGGCATGCAGATCACCCACATCATCAACACCCATGTGCACGCAGATCATGTGAGCGGCGACCAGGAACTGCGGCTGGCAACGGGTGCGGACATTTATATTCACGAAAGCGCGCAGGTGGAGTACAAACACAAGGATCTAACAGAGGGAGACGTTTTCGAACTCGGTGCCGCCCGCATCGAAGTTCTGCATACGCCCGGCCACACGCCCAATTCCATTTCTCTTCTGGTAACCGACAAGGTACGATCGGAGGAGCCCCAGATGCTGCTCACCGGTGATCTTCTCTTCGTCGGCGACATCGGTCGTCCCGATCTTCCGGGTGCACAGATCCTCGACGAACAGGTAAAGAATTTGTACAACAGTCTATACGTGAAACTGGCCGACTATCCGGATCATCTGGAAGTATTCCCGGCCCATGGAGAAGGATCTCTTTGCGGGCGAGGAATGAGTGCCAAGAAAAGCTCCACTTTAGGCTATGAGCGGCGGGCCAATCCAATGCTGCGGTTTCCCTCCTTCGAGGCTTTCAAGAAGGAGGTCATGTCGGCATTTCCGGTAAGGCCGAAAAGCTTTTCTCACATCATCGATACCAATATAAAGGGCGCGGCCACTCTGGACGCATGTCCCATGGACAAGAGTCTCACCCCGAAGCAATTCGAAGAGATGATGAACGATGGCGCCATTGTCATCGATGCACGCGATTCGGCGGCCTTTGGTGGATTTCACATTCCCGGCAGCATCAACATCGGATTCGAAAAACAACTGGCCAATTGGGTGGGGATGGTGGTGGATCCCGACTCCGAGATTCTTCTGGTGGTGGACGACCGAAAGGATTACGATCGTATGGTCACCGAGTTGCACCGCATCGGCTACGACCTGATTTTCGGTTATCTTTCCGGTGGGATCATGGCCTGGCTCATGAGCGGAAGGCCAGTGGATCAGTTGGAGCAGATTTCCCCCCAGCAGCTCTCCGCGCGTCTGGAAACCAGCAACATTCGGATCATCGACGTGCGGACACCGGCCGAATGGACCGCCAGTCGGATCAAGTGGGCCGAGCACCTGCCCCTTTCGGATATCCTCGACGGGAAGTTTCCAGAAGCGGGAAAAGACGAAGAACTGATACTGCAGTGCGGTAGCGGGTATCGATCCAATATCGCAGCCAGCCTCCTGCGTCAGGCGGGATACGAAAAAGTCAAGTCCCTTGCCGGCGGCGTGTTTGCCTGGTCCAATGCCGGCTACCAGCTCGTTGCGGCGTAAGTACCTATTGACGGCTTCGTAAAAAGCTTTTCCAGGGCACGTATGGCCAAACAATCGCATGCAAGAAACTCGTTAATATTTATATTGCCGATAGGCGAAAACGAGGGAAACGCTTTTTATAAAAAGTCCATTTGAATCTTCGGGTCTTTGGCGAAGGAGAGGATCAACGTGAAAACGAGCCGTCCTTCTTCTTTGGGGACGTACACGTCGTACCGCCGGTAGTAATCGTCGGTGCCGGGACAATAATGGTGCTGTTTATGCTTTCATACCTTTTCACGCTGGGTCAACCAGATGCAATAGCGCATTCCCCTCTCTTCTTTGAAATAAGACCGCACCCAGATTGCCGGTTCAACATTGTTTCCGTGCCTGATCGAACAGCAGTGATTTGAATCGGTCCAGGGATGTCTGGTCGGGAATGATGGGAATGCCCATCCAGTCGGAGCCTCGGGCTCCTGCGCCATGCAGGTGTCCATGTACCCTGTGCCATCCAGCACGATGACGCCCCCGGTCTGTCTGGGAAAGTTCTCGTTGGCGAGGGCATGGTCCCAACTCTTGAAGATATCCTTCCGGAATTTGATCCATCCCGGTGTCATCCACCATACCGGCTCTCAAGGGGCAATTTCATCTTTGATTCGATTTCTTTCCGCCTCATCGGCTTTTTTCAAATAATTGAGCTCAATGCTCATGGTGCCGCAGGAAACAATAGCGATATTTTCAAATGAAACCGTTTCCATGATCGCATTTCTTTGATAGTTGCCGGCTGAAAACCAAGCGGACACACTGGTGTCCCTAAGGTTTCCGGGATGTTGCTGGTTTACCGCAACCCGGGGGAGCACTAAATCGCCGGGCTGCGGCAAGGATGGTGAGTAAAGCATTAGACGGCATCGCGTAAGAAGTCTTCTTACGTTTTTCCTAATACGATTGTCCGATTTTTCTATTTCCAACAAAATCCCTTTGAAAGAACAGGAGCCTTTCGAGTTCCATCTTAAGGTAGCGCCACCAAGTGTAACCATCGTAACAATGCGTTACTTAACACGCTGTTAACACCTGCAGCTGCGGCCAACCGACATGAAAGAGAGAAGAACTTCTATCATGGGATTCATATAACATACAGAAAACATATTAGAATGAGAATAATTGCAGCAAAAAGATAAGTGTGCGAAAAATCTCAAAACCATGGCGCATTTGTTGTAGAGTAAACTGAGAAAAGAAGAATTCACCGGAAAAGACATCACGCTTACCGGAAATGACCTGAGTGAAATTCAACTGGCCAAAGGTGCCATCGGTTCTGGGATGAATATCCTTTTGAAACAAGCCGGCATCCATTGGCAAGATGTCGACGAGGTGATCATCGCCGGCGCCTTTGGCAACTATATTGATGTGGCAAGCGCCATTCGTATCGGGATGCTGCCACCGTTTGCCCTGGACCGTTACTCTCAAGTGGGAAACGCAGCAGGCGTTGGCGCAAAAAAGGCGTTGATTTCCAAATCGCAGCGCCAAATGTCGATGGAGATCGCCCGTCGGGTGAATTATGTGGAACTAACGAGCTATCCGGAATATCCAAAAGTGTTTGCACAAGCCCTCCGGTTTTCGCCGGAAACGAATTGGAAGGATAAAATTCCTCTTTATTAAAAACGATGAAAAACTTTATTTCGAAGCAAATATGCCATAACATAAAGCGTGTCGGATGAAAATCAACACCATCACCCAATCAATGTTGGGTAGAAAACTACGACAGTGACGGAAACATACGATCCGGATATCCACATGCCCGAAGATGTCTCTTTACTTTTATCCCCCCGCCAAGCCGCCACGAAGGAGGAGATCCAGCGTGAGCTGACGCGAAAATTGAGCCTCTTTGTCCCCCCCGATCGATGGATCATCACCCATCGTTCCATCGACGCTCGTCGGGGACAAATCCGAATCCATCTGAACCTGCGGGTTTTTGGCGAAGGAGAGGATCCTCGCGAAAATGAGCCGACTTTTTGCTACCGGGATGTTCACGCCGCACCGCCGGCGGTGGTCGTCGGCGCCGGTCCGGCCGGCCTGTTTGCCGCCCTTCGCCTCATCGAGTTGGGGGTCAAGCCGATCGTGGTCGAACGGGGAAAGCCGGTAGCGCCGCGTCGCAAGGATGTGGCAGCCTTGAACCGGCGAGGCGTTCTCGACGGCGAATCCAACTATGCCTTCGGCGAAGGTGGCGCCGGTACCTTTTCCGATGGCAAGCTCTACACCCGATCCAGGAAGCGGGGGGACCACAAACGCATTCTCCATCGATTTTGCCGGCACGGTGCCGATCCCTCTATTCTATACGAAGCCCATCCCCACATCGGATCCAACCGGTTGCCGGACATCGTTTCGGCAATGGGCCAAACCATCCTTTCCGCAGGCGGGGAGATCCATTTCCAACAAAAAGTAGTGGAAGTCACCATCTCCAACGGCAGGGCCACCGGCGTTCGTCTTGCAGCGGGTCATCGCATCGACGGCCATGCAGTGGTCCTGGCCACCGGCCATAGCGCGCGGGATGTTTACGAGGTGTTGGTAAGACAGGGGGTGTCGCTGGAGCCAAAGGCCTTTGCCATGGGCGTTCGGGTGGAACACCCCCAGCAGCTTATCGACCGGGTCCAGTACAAAAGAGATCGCGGTGATTTCCTGCCGCCAGCCAACTACCGACTCGCAGTCCAGGTGGACGGTCGCGGTGTATACAGTTTTTGCATGTGCCCGGGCGGTATCATCGTGCCCGCCGCCACCGAGGATCGGACGATCGTGGTCAACGGCATGTCCTTTTCCCGCCGCAACTCTCCCTTTGCCAATGCCGGCATCGTGGTGGAGATTGCGCTCTCGGATATTCCCGGTATGGATACCGCTAATCCCCTGGCCGGTTTAGACTATCAGCGAAAACTGGAAGCGGCGGCCTTCGACCACGGCGGCGGCCAGATGGTCGCACCGGCTCAGCGGCTGGTGGACTTCGTCGAGGGAAAATATTCTTCTTCTATTCCCCCATGCTCCTATCCGCCGGGAGTGGCCGTCTCCTCTCTGCAAGAATGGCTTCCCGCAACCATTTACCGAAGACTCCAGTCCGGCCTCAAAACCTTCGATGAAAAGATGAAGGGGTTTTTGACCAACGATGCCGTGGTGGTGGGTGTCGAGTCGAGGACCAGTTCTCCCGTGAGAATTCCCAGGGAACCGGATTCACTGCAGCATCCATCCGTTGCTGGCCTTTTTCCCTGCGGTGAGGGTGCCGGATATGCCGGTGGCATCGTCTCCTGCGCCGTGGACGGAGAGCGGGTGGCCGAAGCGGTCCAAAGATTTTTCTCCCATTTTTGTCAACGACAATCCGCATAGCGGGTGGCTTGGATTTCCGGTCCATCGGCCGGAAAACAAAACACGTTCGTGTTTTAATCGTTGCCGTTGTAACCGGGTGAACAGCACCCCGTCTTACACTACTAATTCGAGAGTTGTATGTTTCTAACTCAAGAATATCGCATTTTGGTGAGGTTGTATTTCTTCATCTGGTTCCAGACACTGGTTCGGGAAATTCCAAGCAGACGTGCCGTTTCGGACTTGTTGCCCCTGGTGCGCCGCAACGTATCCACCAATTTTCGTTTCTTGACATCATCGAGACTCTCATCCATTGACAACGGCACTTCCCTGCAAGCCGGATCAACGCTGGTGATCTGTGGCGGCAGATGCTCGGCGCCAATCAAACCGTCCGGGCAACTGACGAAGGCAAACTCGAAGGCGCTTTTCAGCTCTCGGGCATTTCCCGGCCAATTGTACGTCACGAGGCGATCCATGGCCTCTTTGGAGATGCCATCCAGATGCTTGCCGCTTTTCATTTGGATGCGATTGAAAAAGGACCTTGCCAACAAGGGAATGTCCTCGACACGGTCCCGAAGGGGCGGAATGTGGACTGGAATGACGTTGATGCGGTAGTAAAAATCTTCTCTAAACGTACCGGCGTTGATCATTTCCGCCAGGTTTCGGTTGGTAGCGGAGATGATTCGCACGTCGACATCGATGGGTTGATTGTCCCCCACCCGTTCCACCACTTTTTCCTCCAATACCCGTAGCAACTTCACCTGGGTGGAAAGGGGCAGGTCCCCGATTTCATCCAGGAAGATATCTCCCCCGTTGGCGGCCTCGAAACGGCCTTGGCGACTCTTGTGTGCACCGGTATAGGCGCCCTTTACATGGCCGAACAATTCGCTTTCCAATAGGGATTCGTTCAAGGCAGCGCAGTTGACTTTCACGTAGGGTCGTTCATGGCGCAGGCCGGCATTGTGAATGGCCCTGGCCACCATCTCTTTGCCGGACCCGCTTTCCCCATAGATGATTACCGGTGCGTCAGACACGGCGGCATTGGCAATCAACGCGAACACCCGCTTCATGGCGGCGCTGGTACCGATCATGCCGTGAAAACGATCCTCGGCATCCAGTTCCTGGCGGTAGGTTTCGATCTGAGTCTCCTTGTCCACCAGTTCCGTGATATCTGTCATGGTCTCCACGGCTCCCGTGACCACACCACGTTGATTCTTGAGAACCGAGGCGTTTTTCAGGATATGAACGATTCGTCCGTCCTTGCGGGTAATGCTGCAACGCTGTTTGCTCAAAGAGCCACGCCTGAACAGTACACACCAGTGGCATGCCTCTTCTTGTCTAACGATGTTGCAGGAGGTGCAGTTGAGGGTCGTGCATTTCCGGCCCACGATTTCCCGTCGATCATACCCGGTGATCTCCTCGAAGGCGCGGTTGATGGAGACAATGATACCCTCCGGACTGACCACTATCACACCATCCTGAATGGTGTCGACCACAAGTTTCCAGTAGTCATTGATGTCGATGTTGTTCATCGTTTTGTCCTGCTGTAAAAAAGTTAAACAAAACACCTGTTCACAAACTTAACACATGAACAGATGGTTGCCAAGCCGGAGACCATCAAAAGCAAGCAGGATCGAACGCAATATCATCCATTCGCTTGTATCAATCCGAAATGAAATGAAATTTAAATTTCCAATTTGCCTTGGGCGTTGTGGCATCGGCTTTGCTCATACATTCGTGTGAGATGAAATCAACAGCAACAGATACTTTTCCAAAACAAACGAAGCAGGCGCCACAATGGTTTCATTTGATTTGCGCGAGACGTTGATTCCTTTTTCTCTTCTGCAGATCACCAATTTGTTCCGCGAAATGGAACCAGGGGATGAGATGGAGATAATAGCGGGAACGGATCCGGATGAGGCCGCAATGATAAAAGATGTCCTGCGAATTCTTCCCCATACCAATTACGATCTGATTGCCAGGGAAACCGTTATTCACGACGGTCCGTTGACCCGGCTGCGGCTGAGAAAGAAAAAAAACCAAACACCAAAAACGCGAAAGGAACCCCATCATGTCTGACATCAATTTGAGTTCCGTGGAAGTGGCCAACACCGTTGACGCAAGAGGCAGTGCCTGCCCAGGACCGCTTCTGGAAGCAAAGAAAGGCATCGGCAAGGTAAAGGTCGGCGAAGTACTGGAGATTTACTCCAATGATTCCGGCACGCGTACGGACATTCCCGCATGGGCGAATAAGGTCGGCCACGTTTACATCGGCGTACAAGAAGCCGATGGCTACGACAAACACTTCGTTCGCAGAAGCAAGTAAACGGGGCCGCATCATGCCATCTTTGCCAAACGAATCAACAGTAGGCAAGATCCTGATCCTGGCCACCGAAAGTTGTGCCTACCCCGGTGCAGATTCGGTGGGCCAGGCCCACGCCAGTTATCCGGCCAACACCTATATCCTCAGGGTCAAGGCGCCGGTTCTCTTTCCCGAGAAGTTTTATCTGGATTGTTTTCGAAAGGGGATCAGCGGCATCATCGTCATGTCATGCGGAGAGGAATGCCCGTATGAGGGCGCCTACAAAGCATTGGCCAAACGGCTGGACCGGGTATACGCCAGGATGAAAGAATTGGCCCTGGATATCCGTCGGCTTCGCCTGACGGCCATCTGCACGGTGTGTAACCGGGCCTTTCTCAACGAGGTCAACCAGATGAACACCTTGATCCAGGAAATCGGTCCGCCGCAACTGGCATGATGGACGAGAAATGTCCGGAGCCAGGAAAAAGGTCAACCGGTTGTGGGCAGTAAATCGCCGGATATTTCGGGAGGAATGAATGAGTGCCAAACGCAAAACCGATTTTGATGTGCTTGTCGTGGGTGGAGGTATCGCCGGCCTCCAGGCAGCTCTTGATCTCGCGGACCAGTCGTATCGGGTGGCGATCGTCGAAAAAGACGCCACCATCGGCGGCAAGATGATCCGGCTTTCAAAGGTGTTTCCCACCCTTGACTGCGCCAGCTGCATCACCACGCCGAAGATGGCGGCGGCCGCCCATCATGACAACATCACCTTGTTCACCTATTGTGATCTGACGTCGTTGGACCGCAACGGCGACACGATCACGGCAGCCATCACCCGGCGTCCGCGTTATGTGGATGCGGATAAATGCATCGGTTGCCGCCAGTGTGAGTACAACTGCCCGGTCTATGTATCCGACCCGGAACAGGGCGGTTTCTCGGCCACCAAGGCCATCGCCATTCCTTTTTCCAACGCCATTCCCCAGACGGCGGTATTGGCTGTGGAAAACTGCATGCTATGCGGCAAATGCGAGAAGGTGTGTCCCACCCAGGCGATCGATTACTTCCAGCAGGCAGAGGAATTTACGCTTGCCGCCAAGGCGGCCGTTATTACCACGGGTTTTTCCATGTCCTCGCTTTCCGACAAGCCGCAATACGGCATGGGCGACATTCCCAACGTGATCGATGCCCTGCAAATGGAACGGCTGCTCGCCCCCCATGGCCCGTATAACCGGGTACTGCGGCCATCCGACGGAATGGAACCCGACGCCATTGCCTATGTTCAGTGTGCCGGCTCCCGGGACAAGAGCATGGGCGTATCCTATTGCTCCAGGGTCTGCTGCATGTACACCATCAAACAGGCCATGCTGCTCTCCGGCGCCCTGCCGCTAGCGGACTTGACCATCTACTACATGGATATCCGGGCCTTCGGTAAAGGCTACGAACAATTTTACCAAAATGCCAAAGCCATGGGGATCGAGTTCATCAAAGGAAAGGTCGCATCCATCGGACAGGGGGAAAACGGTGGCGTGACCCTTCGCTACGAGGCCCAAAATGGAGCCGGAACCGAGACGGCCAATCACGATCTGGTGGTTCTCTCCCTGGGTATGGTGCCGGGTTGGAATCCATCCGGTGTCTGTCCTGTGTCCACGGCGGGAGACCGGTTCGTGAGAACCATACGACCCAAAATATCGCCGACCCTTACGGATATGGAGGGCGTGTTCGTTGCCGGTGCGGCGGCCGGCCCCAAGGATATCGTGGATACCATTACCGAGGCCGGCGCCGCCGCCATGGAGACGGCCAATTATCTGTCGGCAATACAGGCATCCGCGAAAACCAAGGCAGCATAAAGTATGCTTTAACTATAACATTTTCCTGGTCGGTGGAGAGTGACCATGACAGAAGAGAAAAAAGATAACGCGTTGAAAAAACCCGAAGGAAAAGTCGGCGTCTACATCTGCTACTGTGGCGGCAATATTTCAGACCACGTGGATGTGGAACACGTTCGCGACCGAGTGGAGAAATTGCCCGAAGTGGCTGTGGCCAGAACCAACATGTTCATGTGCAGTGATCCCGGCCAGGCGCTGATCATGGAGGACCTGAAAAACGGTACCGTCGATCGGGTCGTGGTGGCCTCATGTGCACCGAGTCTTCATGAAACCACCTTCCGGGGGGCCATCGCCCGGGCCGGTGGGAATCCGTATATTTACGATCATGCCAATATCCGAGAGCAGGTCAGCTGGGTCCACCATGGTGACAAGGCCACGGAAAAGGCCACTCGGCTGGTCTCCATGGCGGCGGCCAAGGCCGAGCAGCTTAAACCGCTGGAGCCGATCCAGGTGAAAGCCAGGCGCCACGCCACGGTGATCGGTGGCGGTGTCGCAGGACTGAAGGCGGCCAAGGACCTGGCAGATCGAGGCATCACCGTTGCGCTGGTCGAAAAAAGCCCTTTTCTGGGCGGTCAGCTGGCCAATCTGGACCGACTGGCGCCCACCGGCGAAAAGGCCTCCGACCTGATCCAGGAACTGAGCCGACAGGTAATGAACCATCGTCTGATCACCATCCATGCCTGTGCCACGGTGACGGCCTTCGACGGCTACGTGGGAAACTTCAATCTTACGATTACCAAGCAGCCGCCCACATCGACCACGGATTTGGATAAGACGGAGCGTCTGCGGCCATCCGACACGATGACGGGAAAATACGTTCCATGTGCCGGGGTCGCCGCCGGTAAAGTGCCGTCAACGGCAGAAACCTTCACTGTCGAAACCGGGGTCGTCGTTCTGGCGACCGGTTTTCGATCTTATCGTCCCCAGCCGGGAGAATATGGCTTTGGTGACCACAAAGAAGTCATCACCCTGCCGGATTTGATTCGGCGCATGGCGAAAGAGAACCATGTAGGCAATGTCCTGTCCGTGGACGGGCGTCGGATTCGAAGCATGGCCATGATTCACTGCGTCGGCAGTCGTCAGATTCCGGGCATTCATCCGGAGGGTCCGGACGGTCATCTCAACGAGTACTGTTCGCGAACCTGCTGTTCGGCGACCCTCAATGCGGCCAGCGCCATCCGCAAGCGCTATCCCGGCACGAAGGTGTACGAATGTTATCGCGACATCCGCACCTACGGCCGGGGACAGGAAGATCTTTACGAGCAGGCAGGCCGTGACCAGGTGGTGTTTTTTCGGTTCGAGGCCGATGAAGCCCCTACCGTCGTCGCCAATGATCGAGCAAAAATGGATTACTCCCTGATGGTCAAAGTAAAGGATACGCTGACCTTTGACGAAGAGCTCGAACTGCCGGTGGATCTGGTGGTGCTGGCCACCGGTATCGAAGCCAGCCCGGTGAATGATTTGGTCGAGATGATGAAACTGCCCGTGGGAATGGACCGTTTTCTTCTCGAGGTTCACCCCAAGCTGCGGCCGGTGGAGCTGCCCATTGCCGGGATCCTTCTGGCCGGCACCTGTCAGGCGCCCATGGATGTGGGCGAAGCGTGCAATGCCGCAGGCGCAGCGGCCGTAAAGGCGGCGGCCCTTTTGGGACAAGGGGTTGTCGAGCTCGATCCATTCGTGGCCGAGGTGGACCTTTCAAAATGCCAGGGCCACGGTTCATGTGTCGAAGCCTGCCTCAGTGACGGCGCATTGAACTTGGTGGAAATGACCGTGGATGGTCAGGCGGTGAAACGGGCCCAAGTCACCCCGGCCCTGTGCCTCGGGTGCGGCGCATGCGCCAGCGTGTGCCCGGAAAACGCCATCGACGTGGCCGGTTGGACCCTCGCGCAGTACGAAACCATGGTGGACCGGATTTTGGCTGAAGAGCCGGCATAACGAATGAGAAAAAACGAGGAAAAGCCCATGCAACCGGAAACGTCCCCTTCCCTAGAGAAGAAACAGGCCATGAAAAAACTGAGACAAGAGCGGCAGCAGTGGATTGCCAATGCATCGAATCGGGTCAAACAGCAAAAAAAAGACCTTGCGGCGATTCGAAAGCACCTGGCTGCCGGCGCCGGGACGATTCCGGAAGTCGCCCGGGCCATGGGAATGAAGCCTGCCGATGTGTTGTGGTACATGGCCGCCCTGAAAAAATACGGCGAGATCGTGGAGGCCGAAAAAGACGGCAGCTACTTTCGTTACGCCGTAACCCCCAAGGCGAAAAGCTGACAATCCAACGGATTGCCGTTTTACAAGGAGAGAATATCAATGGCCTTACTAAATCCAAATTTTGCAAAAGAGGTGGAACCGTTCACCGAGGACACGGCGCTGGCCTGCTTCAACTGCGGGACGTGCACGGCCATCTGTCCGCTCATTCATGAACACTTTCCGAGAAAGATGATCCGCTATGTCCAGATCGGCGCCAAAGACCGCATCCTCGAAAATGCCAAGGAACTTTGGCGCTGCCTTCACTGCGGCCTGTGCACCCAAACCTGCCCCCGGGAAGCCAATCCAGGGGAGATCATCTTGGGTTTGAAGCGTTTCGTGGTCGCCAACTGGAGGAGGTCCTGACATGTATCACCCCAAACATATCATCGACATCATCGGCAATAATGTTCGGCAGACGCGGAACCCGTTCGGGGTTCCACGGTTCATGATCAATCGCTGGCACAAAGGGTTAAAGCTACCCCGACACGGCAAGGCAATGCTGTTCACCGGCATGATGTATCAGTTCGTCCCCTATATCGAGACCACCACGAATGCGCTGGGGCAATTTGAAGATACACGCTGGGCCGACTATATGGGATACGCGCGCCATGTACCCGGTTATTTATCCGGGGTGGGGCTGGCCATGATCACCCCTCCGGAGAAGAAAAAAGCCTTCGACGCCATTTTGCGCAACATCGCCAAAGTCCTTCGGGCATCCAACGTCAATTTCTTCTACCGACCGGAGATGGACGATTACAGTGGCGTGCTGCTCTATGATCTTGGCGACCAACAGGGGTTTGTCGACCATGCCCGATATGTGGCACAAAAGCTGAAATCTGCAGGGATTCGCAGCCTCATCACCGTCGACCCCCATACCACCTATGCCCTTAAAGTACTGTTCCCCAAACATGTGGATGCCCATTTCGAGGTTCACACCTATTTTGAACTCGTCGATTTTACGTCCAAGAACGGTAACCGGCGGGTCACCCTCCACGATCCCTGCTTTTATGGTCGTTACCTGGATCTGGCAGATGTCCCGGCGACACTTTTGGGAAAGATCGGTGTCGCGTGCACTAAAGTGAGAACTTCTGGCCGTTTCACCAATTGTTGTGGAGGGCCCGCAGAGTCCATTTCTCCCAAACTTTCTACGGAGATCGGCGGCAGACGGGTAGAAGAGCTGAATGATACCGGAGAGAAGATTGTCGCCATGTGCCCAATCTGTTTGGGTAACCTTCAGAAATCGGGGGCTGCGGTGGAGGACTTATCGAGCGTGCTCGTGGGCCAATTATGACGGATTCGTCCGAACAGAGACTTCAAAGGAATTCGTTCATAAATACAGATTAAAATGACCTTTTTACGAGAACACCAATTATAAATATTGGAATAAAGGAGTATATCCATGGAAGAAAAAGCAGAGAAGATTTTGTATATTTCCACCCACGGAAAAGAGGATTTGGAAAGGGCGGCCATGCCCTTTGTCTTGGGCAATGCCGCTCTGGCCATGGATGTCCAGGCCACGGTCATATTGCAGGGTGAGGCCGTTTTTGTGGCGAAGAAGGGATTTGTCGACGACATGCCGCGGGGAGGGGGCTTTCCGCCCATCAAAAAACTCATCCAGGACTTCGTGGAACTCGGCGGAAAAGTATGGGTTTGTATGCCCTGCATCGAGAGTCGCAATATCGCAGAAAACGACCTCATCGAGGGTGCCGAGATAACTGCCGGCGGTCAGGTGAATCTTGCCGCCATTGCCGCCGATGCCGTCTTCACGTATTAGAAAATTTCTTTTCATGGAAAAGAACCCATAACATGGAAGCCGGCGCAACAATATCGACTCCCGGGATACCCATTTTCGGGAGCTCAGGCAAGCGAGGACGCAAAACATGAATCTTCCATCTCAAACCACCCATCCGAATCGCATCACCGATCTGGTGACCTTGATCACCAGGGGGGCGTCTGTCACATGTGGGACCGAATTCGAAATTCTGCCCGTGGATTTTCAACACCGTGAAAACCCGTTTCAGGCGCTTATTTTCCTGTGCCGATACACCGGTGAAATCGATGGGCAAGCCTATGGTTTCCGTAAATGTTATGCGCGCGGCTGTCCCAACAACCTTTGCCCTCACGTCTCCCAGGCCGTCATGATCGCCAATCGTTATCTGCAAAAGGACTACCGCAAACTCGAACAGGCCGGGATCGTTATTGAAAAGAAATTGTTCACCCTGGAAGAGATGACCGTCAAGTTCGAAGGCGTCCAGGAGACCCACGGCCCCACCATGGTGATTCATGATTATATTACCATGGCAAAGGAAGACAATTCGGTATCTGTTTTGCCCCAGATCGAATTCGTCCCGGCCGTCGAACATTTTGCCAATCACAAACAGAAGATGATTTTCTTGATGGTCGATTTCGCCATCACCTGTCTTGGCACCACCCACCATTATGAGCGCTGCCTGGCCTGCTACCCAATGGACAAGGAACATGAGGAAAAGGCGAAAAAAATGGATGTCGCCAATCATCGCCTGCGGCTGCTCTATGATGAATTTGAAGCGGCGCAGGTTGTCTATGAACCTGTATTCTTTAGAAATTGACAAGATAGGATGAGAATATGCATGCTACCATACAAAAACCGATCGAAGAAATTGTCAGTTTTATCCGGCCCCGAGAGAAGGTCTTCGTGGTTGGCTGTAATAACTGCGCCTGGAAATGCCACTCCGGCGGTGAGGAAGAAACCCAAAAGATGGCCGAGCGCCTGACCCGGCGTGGTATCGAGGTTGTGGGATATGCGGTTCCCGGCCCCCAGGGCATGTCCCTGTGCAAGCTGGATCACACGAAAAAAGTGCTTCAGGAGGATTATGCGGACACCATTGCCAAGGCGGACAGCTTCCTGGTGATGGGGTGTGGACAAGGGGTTCACACGGTAATCGACGCCACAGAAGGCGGCATGGTGCACCCGGGCTGCGATACCATTTTTGGCGGGGAAACCGTCTCGGCCACGGACATCGAGGAGTACTGCTCCCTTTGCGGGGAGTGCGTGATTGAATTTACCGGGGGGCTGTGTCCCATGACCCTATGTTCCAAACAACTGCTTAATGGGCCTTGCGGCGGTGCGGAAAAGGGCATGTGTGAGGTCGACAAGGAGCGTCCCTGCGGATGGGTCATGATCTATGAACGGCTTAAAAAGCTGGACCGGCTCGAACTGCTGGACCCCTACCAGAAACCGAAAAACCATGCCAAGTGGAGCCGTCCCAGGACCCTGGAGGTCAGTGAAACCGAAGCCACCTTCTGTTCCCAGGCGGGGACGGTGACCGTCAGCAACCAGGACTGACGACGCCATATGAAGACACGTCGCCTATCGTCGCTGCGGCTTACGATGTGTACGCGTTGCTCCTCCAGGCGCGCAATCCTTGATCTCGCGGTTAATCTGGTTTGGTTCCAAATCGTGAGGAGTCTGAGTAATTAAATTTAGGAGTCGAATAATGAAACTGACCGACCTTTTCAATAAAGGCGAATTCGTCGTCACAGGTGAGGTGGGACCGATCAAAGGGGCCGTCAACCGGGATAAATCCATCGATCCGGCCTGTACCCAGGAGGCCAAATATCTGCAAGGCTGGGTCCATGCCGTCAACGTCACCGACAACCAGAGCGCGGTGATGCGGCTGGGTTCCCTGGCCGCCAGTGTTGGCTTGAAACAGAAAGGCATCGAACCGGTCTACCAACTCACCTGCCGGGACCGCAACCGTATCGCCCTGCAAAGCGATCTGCTCACAGCATACTCGCTGGGGATCGATAACGTACTTTTGATCACCGGCGATCACATCCAACTGGGCGACCACAAGGAGGCCAAACCGGTCTTCGATCTGGACTCGGTGCAGCTGATCTCCATGGCAATGGGGCTGAGAAACGGCCACGACATCACGGGAAATCCCATCGAGAATCCGCCCGACATGGCCTACGGCGCCGTGGTGAATCCCAATTTTGAGCCGCTGGAATTGCAACTGTTAAAGATGAAGAAGAAGGTCGATGCCGGCGCGGAATTCTTTCAGACCCAGGCGGTATATGATCGAAAGGTTTTCGAAGCCTTCATCGACGAGGCATCCAAATTGAACGTTCCGATTCAGGTCGGATTGGTTGTACTCAAATCTCCCCAGATGGGAAAATTCATGAATGACAACGTTTCCGGCATCCAGGTGCCCCAATCCTGGATCGATGAAATCGGCAGCGTGGAAAAGAAAGATCGAAAAATGAAGGCGGCGGAGATGATGGGCCGGTTTCTGTCTGAGATCAAGGATATGGTACAGGGCGTTCATCTCATGCCATTGGGGTGGGCCGATATCGTGCCCAAGATATTACAGGAGGCGAGGATTGCCATTTAAATCATTGACGGCTTCGTAAAAAGTCCGATATCGGTGTTACGATTCACCCCTCGTCACTGCGACGTATCCAAATATACGCTTCATTCCCCGGGACTCGCAAGCCTTGCTCTCGAACTTTTTACGAAGCCGTCCGAAAATCGAGTATTTAAAGATTTCATCAAATCGTGAGGGTACCGGTCTTGATGTAGGTGTGGACCACTACCATCAAGACCGGTCCCTCTATTTCACAAGTCATGCCTTTTCCCCTTCTGCAACTACCGTCATGTAGCCGTTTGTGTCATGTTTCATCCAACCGGATGAATAAGGATCTATCCCCTCCCTCTCCTGCCACATAGAAGATCTCCATTGGGCTCCATTTAAAAAATCTTGACCGGCACAGCGGATCTATTATATTCGTGCTTTCAGCATTCAAGCAGAGCAAACTCTCCTCCTCTAATTCACATTTTTACCGTCTGCAGCGAACACTGCTTGTTGCATCTTTTCCGGGCCGCTTTCTCGAAATCAATGATGACAACCCGATCGGCGGCACCAGGCGTTTGTTCTATCGATGAGGTTTCTTCGTGTCATTAAACTTGATTTTGTTGCTGTTGGGAATTGGTGTGATCGGTTTTGTCATCATTTCCCAGAGAAAGCCTTAATTTTTGTGATCAGCGCATTCTTTCAACCACCGGCGTCGAGGCAAAAAAAGCGATCTGTCGCCGACAAAACCACAGGAGGGTGCCCATGAAAAAATTACTGATGGAGGAGACCGATTATGACCCTTCGATATTATTTGCCTGCGGCAATCCTTATCCTTTGGTTTTCCGGTTGTTCCCATATCGGACCGCCTACCGTTCCCAGGGATCGTTTCGACTACAATACGGCCATCTCCAACTCCTGGAAAGAACAGACGCTTTTAAACATCGTCAAGTTGCGTTACGCGGACATGCCGCTTTTCGTGGAGGTGGCTTCGGTGGTGAGCGGTTACACCATGGAGGGATCGGTCAATCTTAACGGCACTGTCTCCTCGGAATCGGCGGTGCAGGGGGATTTCCTTGCTTTGGGTACCACGGGTAAATACACGGATCGGCCCACGATTACTTATTCCCCCATTACCGGTGCAAAATTCAACGAGAATTTCATGACCCCCATTCCCCCAAAAGCCGTATTGTTTTTGACGCAGTCCGGATGGAGTGCCAACATGATTTTTCCTGTGGTCGTCGAGTCCATCAACGGACTTCACAGCCGTAAGGCCGGTGGTGTTCACCAGCGAGAGGGGGACCCGGAATACTACGACCTGGTGAGAGCCTTGACCGAGATCCAGCAATCCGGTGCCGTGAGCATGCGCATCGTCAAAGAGAACGATCAGAAAGAGACCACGGTTCTGCTTTTTTTCATAGTAAGAACATCAAGCCCGAAACCCTGGCGGCAATTCGTCGTTTCAAGTCGCTGTTGGGCTTGGAATCGGAAGCACAGCAATTTACCGTCACCTACGGACCGATCCCAAAAATGAAAAATGAAATGGCCATTCTCACCCGATCGATTCTTCAGATCATGGTCGATCTGTCGACACAGATCCAGGTTCCTGACGCCCATGTGGAAGATGGCCGCACGATCCCCTCGCTGGCGCCTTCTGAAGGAGAAGGTGGTGAACTCGGGCGACTGATCTCGGTCAATTGTACCGAAAGCAAACCCAAAGACCCGTTTACGGCAATCAAATACGAAGATCATTGGTTTTGGATCGATAAAACGGACTTTCGATCCAAACGAACCTTCACCTTTCTCATGGTTCTCTTTTCTTTGACGGAGACCGGTGGAAGCGAAGGGCTGCCACTTGTGACAATCCCGGCTGGATAACATTTATTACAAAAATCGTCAGGCTGGATCATAAAATCACCGCGGATTGTCTACCGTGCGTGAAACATTCGGAGGTCTTGTTGAAAATATTGAAAAAAGCATTGGTTCTTCTCTTTTTCATCGTAATCGGCATTCTGGTTGCCGCTACGGCGTTTCTCCATTTTGCCAATCTCGATTCCTTCCGCAGCAGCATCGAAAAAATCGCCACCCGGGCGATTGACCGACAACTAAAGATCCAGGGCCATCTCGATGTGAATGTGTTTCCACATCCCGAGATTGCCCTCTCAGAGATCTCCCTGGCCAACGCCCCATGGGGAACCGAACCGGAGATGATCCGTGTGGGTCACTTCGACGCTTCCATTGATTTTCTATCTCTGTTTACGGACATGATCGTCGTGAGGCGCGTTATCCTTACCGATGTGAACGCGGTATTGGAAAAAAACGATCAACGAGTCGGTAACTGGTCGATGGGAGTGTCCGATTCTTCAGAAAAGTCGATTACGGAGAAATCCAAGAAAAAAGCGGAACCCAAACAAGAACTTCGTTTTCATCTTCCGGTGATGGTCGATTTCGTCCAGTTCAAAAATATATCCGTCACCCTGCGAGAGCCGAAAAAAAAGGACCGGATTTTCCACCTCACCACCCTGGATGGCAACTCCGACGATAACGATGACATCCTCGTTCATGCTACCGGCAACGTGCTTGCGTTTCCCATGAAAATCGACGGAAGGATCACCTCCAAACCATCGGTCAAGGCGCACGGAGCGGTAACTGCGGACATACGGGTCTCTTCAGGCGATGTTCGAATGACCGGAAACGTTCATACCGGCGAGTTGAAAACCCTGGCCGATCTCGACAGCAATCTCCACCTCGTTGTTCCGGATGTTCAAAAGACCCTTGAAAAGGCAGATATTCGCTTCCCCCTTGGCGGAAAACTCACAGCGGACTTTTCTGCACGTTCGGCTGAAAAGGGGCTCGACGTGTCGGCCAAGACACGTTTGGAAGGCATCGATGCACAGGCCACGACAACCATCGCGGGGGCATCATTGGAAACTGTTCGAATCAATCTCCGGGTGGATGAAATGAAAAAGACCCTCGGGGCCTTTGAAGTCGATCTGCCGTTCACCGGCCTCTTGTCTGCGGATGCAACGGTCACCTTCGACGATGAGGCCTGCAAGGCGAACATCACGGCCGATGTTGACGGCATTTCCACCGCTGTGGGTGCTTCTTTGAAGGACAGCCAATTGGACCTGAAATCCAAGGTTTCCCCACTTCGACGGATTGGCGAATTATTTGACATGCAAGGTGTCACCGATGAGCCGTTACGCTTGAAATGCCAGGCAACGCTGTTGTCGTCAAATGCGTTTGAGATCAAACAATTGAAAGCCGACATCGGAGACAACCATCTGGTGGCAAACGGGCATATCGGTGCGGCGGATCCATCAAACGTATCTTTTTCTTTTACGAGTCCCGACCTGCGTACGTTGATGGCGTCCTTGCCAAACATTGATTTGAGAACAAACGCCGCTGTCCAATACGCACCCAAGAACATTGCCGTTACCGGGCTTTCGCTCAAATTCGATAAAAGTGACCTTGCCGGCGATTTCAAGATGGTTTTGGAAGAGAAGAAGAAAATCGATGTTAATTTGACATCCTCTTTGCTGGACCTTCGTCCCTTTGGCAGATCGGCTGACGCCGGCGGAAAAGGGGCAAGGGCACCCTCGGAATCTGCGCCATCACCCGATGCAGAACATCAGTCGACCGACCCCTACGTTTTTAAGAACACACCCTTGCAGTTGGCGCCGTTGCAAGCGCTTGACCTGGACGCCAAAATTCGTCTGGGGCATGTTTTATACGGGAACGTAGACTTGAAGGACATGATGGCGGGTGCAACGCTGCAAAACGGTAAGGCAGACGCAACGTTTTCCCTGAAATCGGCAAGCAAAGGGGTCATGGCCGGCAAAATGGTGTTGGCGACACGGGAAAACAGGGCCGAAGTAGATGCAATCGTCAGTGTGTCAGATTATCGGATGGCCCTTCTCGCAGAAGGAATCGATCTGGAGGAAGTACCCCCTGTCAGTTTGACAGTTGAACTCAAGTCAGCGGGACGTTCTCCACGGGAACTGGCCTCCTCCGCCAATGGCCGCGTTCTTCTCACCCAGGGTCCGGGTAAAACCAACAACACCATGCTGGGGATGTTTTCCAGTGACATTATCGCTCAATTGATAAATGCGTTGAATCCCTTCCGTGCGAAAGAATCTTTTACGAATTGGGACTGTACCGTGCTCAGCGTTCCCATCGTCGATGGTCTCGCCACGATCGACGGCCTTTTGGTCCAGCAGGAAAAAATCATGATTGTGGGTGGCGGAACCATCGATCTGAAAACGGAAAAACTCGACATCGAATTCAACACCAAGCCCCGATCCGGTGTCGGTATCAGCGCAGACATGTTCGTGACGCCGTTTATCAAGCTGAAAGGGACACTGGCCCATCCCGGTGTCGGGCTCAATAAAAAAGGAACGCTGTTGACCGGTGGCGCCGCGTTCATGACGGGAGGGCTGTCGGTGCTGATCAAAGGGGCGCTCGATCGTGCCACGGCGCAAGGCGACCATTGCCAAACAGCCCTGGCCCACGTCGGCGAGCATGCACATGTTTCCCTTTCCGATGATGATTGAGCGTCGACATCAGAAGGGAGATCGGTTTTCAGAAACGGGTTCGTCCTCCCAAGGAGAGAAGGGGCGTTGGGAGGACGGTTGGCTTCACTTCGTTATAAGGTTTTCATCAGATCACGGATAAACGGCAACAGGCGATCGCGCATGTCCGGGCGATCTAAGGAAAAGGAGATGTTGGCCATCTGAAATCCGGCCTTGTTGCCGCAGTCGAAGCGGGTACCTTCGTATCGATACCCATAGATCTGCTGGGTCTCGAGGAGTCTGCACATGGCGTCTGTGATCTGGATTTCACCGCCCGCGCCCACTTCTTTGTTATCCAGGATGTCGAAGATTTCGGGGGTTAGAATATACCGGCCGATGATCGCCAGGTTGGAGGGCGCCTTCTCCGGCTTTGGTTTTTCCACGAGGCCGCGTATCTTCGTAACGCTGTCGACCAGTGGATCGGCTTCCAGAATGCCGTATTTGCTGGTGTCCTTTTTCTCAACCTCCACCACCGAGACGATGGAGGACTGCAGTTCGTCGAATTTTTCAATCATCTGTTTCAACACCGGTTTTTCGGCCTTGATCAGGTCATCTGCCAACAATACGGCGAAAGGTTCGTTGCCCACGATGTTTCGGGCACACCAGATCGCATGGCCCAGGCCCAACGGTTGGTTCTGGCGGGTGTAAATGATCGAACCGGACTCGGGGATCAGGTCATGGATCATCTTGAGCTGGGCGTCCTTTCCCCGTGACATCAGCATGTGCTCCAGCTCGCAGGAGTGGTCGAAGTGATTCTCGATGGCATTCTTACCGGCGCCGGTCACGAAGATGATTTCAGTAATGCCCGATTCATATGCCTCTTCCACGGCATATTGAATCAGGGGTTTGTCCACGATGGGAAGCATTTCCTTGGCCATGGCTTTGGTTGCCGGTAAGAATCGGGTTCCCAAGCCTGCGACGGGGAACACAGCTTTTCTGATTTTCATTCAACCTCCCTTGTCTTTGTCCATCCCTTACTTAGTGGAAGCTTTTCTGGGATAAACACAATTTCCCGTTTCCGGATGGGTGCGTGTTAGATTCTTACCACCCACCCTTCAGGGCCTTCGATGGAACCGTATTGAATGTCCTGGATGGACTGGAAGAAGCGATGGGCCAGGGGGCCCACCTGACCTTCGCCGACGGTGATCACCCTTTCATCGTATTTGAGCTCTCCTACCGGTGAGATGACGGCTGCCGTGCCGGATCCGAAAATTTCTTTCAATTTGCCCGATTCGTGGGCTTCCATCAGTTCGTCGATGCTGATCTTTCTTTCGGTCACCGTAAGCCCCCACGACCGTCCCAGCTGGATTACCGAATCGCGGGTGATGCCGGGCAAGATACTGCCCGAGAGCATGGGGGTGACAAGTTCGTCGTCGAGGACGAAGAAGATGTTCATGGACCCGACCTCCTCGATATATTTCAACTCTACACCATCGAGCCACAACACCTGTGTATATCCCTCGTCATGCGCTTTTTCACCGGCGAGCAGACTGGCCGCATAGTTACCCATGGTCTTGGTGTCCCCCACACCGCCGCGTACGGCGCGCACATGCTCCCTGGTCACCATGATCTTGACCGGGTTAAACCCCTCGGCATAATAGGCGCCCACCGGACACAGGATGATGAAAAAACGATAGGTGTGGGACGCACGAACACCCAAAAACGGATCGGTAGCGATGATGGTCGGCCGGATGTACAAAGACGTTCCCGGCTGGCTGGGCACCCACTCCTTTTCAACGGTGAGCAGCTGTTTGAGTGCATCCAGGGCAAATGCTTCATCGATTTCGGGAATACAGAGTTTGCGGTTGGACGTGTTGAGCCGCTTGAAATTTTCCTGGGGGCGAAACAGTTGAATGTCGCCACCTTTGGTTCGGTAGGCTTTCATTCCCTCGAAGACGCCCTGACCATAATGGAGAACCATGGTGGATGGCTCCATTACAAGGGGGGCATAGGGTTCGATGCGGGGGTTGTGCCAACCTTTTTCCAGGCTGTAGTCCATATTGAACATGTGATCTGTAAAGATGGTACCGAAATCCAATTTGCCCTCATCCGGCTTGGGTTTGCGTTGGTCGGTTTTCGTAATGGTCACTTGCATGATGTCCCCCTCCTAAAGCCTTGATAATTGTGATTGCCGGTGAACCGGGCTTGGATATTGGATCTATGGCGGATTCTTCCGAATCTTGAATCGCTTGATGAAATGGCTATTAGGTACACCGATTTTGTTTTTGAGTCAACGATGGCCACGGTTTGTGAACGGAAGATGTCAATTGGCATTTGATCGGAGAAAAGAGATGGGATGACGGATAAGTGCAGGTAATCAAAAAGACAATAATATTCAATAGGATAAGTTTTGTCGTCGTAAAAGATTATGTTTCCGGAAGTCGAACAACCATCACCGGAATGGTGCTTCTTCTCACCACTCTCCTGGCCGTTCCGCCCATCAGGGCTTCCTTGAACAATCCGTGTCCTTTGGATCCGATGACGATGATGTCTGCATCGTTTAAATCGGCCTGGTGTAGGATTTCGTCGGCGGGGATTCCCTCTACGACGATAATCTTTTCCACCTGGAAGGTGCAGGCGTCCACTTCGTCGCTGATCTTGTTACAAAAGTCGCTGAGTCGTCCCTTGATGGTGGCGATAAAATCCGCCTGTTTATCTTTCTGGATCTGTTTCCACTTCTCTTCCCCCAAATATCCCTGGATCTGCAGAAAGGTTTCGGCGGTTAATTTTTCGATGACATGGACGATGGTGATCTGCGCACCGTATTGTTGTCCCAAACTTGCCGCATAGTTATAGGCATACCGTGCGTTCTCGGATAGATCTGTGGCATAGAGGATCTTTTTGATCTTTGGCAGCATAATTCCTCCTTGCAAAAGAAAGTTGCCAGTCGACCGGCGGACAACTGTTCAAATCGGGTGGGACATGCGATTAATCTCCCAATTTTGCCATATGGTCATCATACAAGGTTTCGAACGTTTGCTTGTGCTTGGCTTCTTCCTGTGCCAAAACCTTGAACAGCTTGATACAGTCCGGATCATCTGTTTTGGTGGCAAGGGCGTTGTACAGTCTCAGGGCTTTCTCCTCCCGTTTCATGGCCAACCGAAGGATTTCGGCGAAGTCCATTCCCGGTTCGTACTTCGTATCTACGATGTAATCGCTGCGTTTGATATCCGGAATCCATTCGTAATCGTATTCGACGACGGAACGATTTCCCTTTTTGAACTCCTCCAGGAGTCTCTGATGTTTTTTTTCTTCTTCCACAAACTCGGCGAGGGTCTTTTTGGATGCAGGAAAGGTCTCCTTGTCCACCAGTTTTTGATAAAAAGCAACGGCCTGTTTTTCCCTTTCGATTGCGAAATCAAGAATCTCCTCGAAGGAATTGAAATTCATGTTGCCCCCTTGATGATTGGTTTGTTTTGAGTAGGCTCGGTTATACTAAAATTGGTTGTAATATGCCATTGATTTTTTTATGAACGAAGGGATCATCATAAATTTTGTCCCTCGGCTGTAACCATCAACAGGGTGCGGCGCTCTTTATTCTCAACACATAATTCATGCACGGGAGGTTACTATGAATATTGATCGCATTGTCTTGGCCTTTGCTGGAACGATGATACTGGTCTCACTGATTCTTTCACAGATGCACAGTCACTATTGGCTTTGGCTCACCGCTTTTGTCGGTGCCAACCTCCTGCAGTCCAGCATTACGGGGTTTTGCCCGCTTGTGAAAATTCTCAAGCCCCTGGGGGTTAAGCCTGGAAACGCTTTCGATTAGTGAACATTCAACTTTTTTCTGAGCCAAGCTTTAACGTCGGCATCCGGTGCCCACACGCCTTTGTGCCGACCTTGAGAATGCAAGTATCTTCGTTTTAGATCTTTCGGCATTTCGATCTTCGCCAGTTCCACGGCTTCATCGCTGTTGCGGCGAATGAAATAGATCACCGGCTCTTCCTTCCAGGTGTTGACAACGAAATAATGAGATACGTCGTCCTTTGATCGGATGACATAGTTACCTCGTGCCCAGTTGTTCCCCCACTCCAAATAGAGGCGAACGGCCTCTTCGGGTGTCATGTCCCAGTCAATGGCGTTGACAAGATCCGTATTTCCTTTGATTTCATCGATATTCATCATTTTTCGAAACTCCCGTATATTCGAGTTACCCAAACCAGCGAAGTCTGTCTATCTCGCTGGGATAATATTCGCTGTCGATTTGTGAGCCAGAATCGTGCCAGACGCAACATGGATCACCAGATATGATGTATTCTATTTTATTTCAATTGTTTGTTTGTCACCTGCATGAAACCGATACCGTCCTCCCATTGACCCGACAGGTCATATCGAAACAGTTTATTGAAACATAGTTGTATCAAAAAAATAATACATGAAACATGTTTGTTCAACCGCATGAAGGGGAACGAAAACTTGCTTTTTCCAGAAAATGGTACATCTTGGAAGACACGGAAACATCGTGGCCGTGCCCATCAGAACATTTAACGCCGGCATGATATGAACAATTGTGACGCCATTGGCCTGGAAAATAAGGACGCTTCATCGACGATGCGGACACTGTTTGCAGATGGGTTGAAGGCGACGGCAACCGCCGGCCTTCTCCTCTGGCTCGTCTATGTCGGAGGAAAGGAATTGGGATACAATTGGCAGTGGTATCGTGTGCCCCGGTATCTGGTAACCGTTGCAGATGGGAAAATCGTGGCCGGTCCCTTGATTCAAGGGCTCATGGTGACATTGAAGGTAAGTGCCCTGTCACTCTTGCTGTCCAGTCTGCTTGGCCTGGTAACCGCAATCAGCCGTCTGTCCCCTGCTGTCACCCCTCGGTTCCTGGCGCGGATCTACTTGGAAACCATCCGCAATACGCCCCTTTTGGTCCAGTTGTTTTTCATTTACTTTGTTTTCGGCCCCATGCTGGACTTGGGCCGCTTTTCATCGGCGGTGCTGGCACTCAGCCTGTTCGAAGGAGCGTACGCCTCGGAAATCATTCGCGCCGGCATCTTGTCCGTGGATCGGGGACAGTGGGAGGCCGCCATGAGCATCGGTCTGAATCGATACCAGACGTTGCGGCACGTGGTGCTACCCCAGGCTTTGCGCCGTATGGCACCGCCCCTGGTCAGTCAGGCGGTGTCCCTGATCAAGGATTCGGCCCTTGTCAGTACCATCGCCATTTACGACCTGACCATGAGAGGACAGGAGATCATTGCGGAGACCTACCTGGTGTTTGAATTGTGGTTCTCCATCGCAGCATTGTACCTGAGCTTGACCCTGGCCTTGTCTTTGGCTACCCGGGTAATGGAGAAACGGTTGCTTGTATAAAAACCCCATGGTGAGCGGTTCGCCTTTAGCGATTTGTTGTTCGCTCTTTTTTATTGCGTATTTATCAGCAATTCTTTGAAATTAGGTTGCTAATCGATAACAGCTAATTGCTAAACTTAGGAATAAATGCGGAAAGGAGCATGACATGAGATTTTCGAGACGGATGATTCTGATGGTTGTGTTGGCGTTGTGGACGACCATGGTAATCGGTGTTACCGGCGCCGTTGCCGGGCAGGAGCAAGAGAGCGTCGTGGAGCAGGTGATTCAACGCGGCGTGCTGCGTGTGGGAATGTCCACCTTCGTTCCCTGGGCCATGAAGGACAAGACCGGCAAACTGATCGGGTTCGAAATCGACGTGGCCACGCGCCTGGCCGAGGACATGGGCGTTCG
Organism: uncultured Desulfosarcina sp.; assembly: GCA_963674945.2. Lineage (GTDB taxonomy): Bacteria > Desulfobacterota > Desulfobacteria > Desulfobacterales > Desulfosarcinaceae > Desulfosarcina. Next base: position 2,842,571 of record CAXXWQ010000004.1, on the reverse strand, counting down.
GGTCGAATTCGTTCCCACCAAATGGTCCGGCATCATCCCTGCCCTTCTCACCGGGAAATTCGATGTCATCATCGGCGGCATGGGCATTCTTCCCAGCCGCAATCTCAAGGTCAATTTCACCGATCCGTACGATTTTACCGGAATGTCCATCGTGGCCAGCAGGAAGATGGCCGCCGGCATGGAGGGTCTGGATGCATTCAATAAACCTGGGGTGATCATCGCGGCCCGATTGGGTTCCACCGCCGTGGCCGCCACCAAGAAATACCTGCCCAAGGCAGAGATCCGCATGTTCGATGATGAGGCCCAGGCCTACCAGGAGGTGATCAACGGGCGGGTACACGCCGTGGTCGGCTCCGCGCCTACGCCCGCCTTCCAGGCCATCCGCTATCCGGACAGGCTCTTTCTGCCCATAAACGGCACCTTCACCACCGAACCCATCGGCTTTGCCGTTCGCAAGGGTGATGTGGATACGCTCAATTTTTTCAACAACTGGATCGGCTACGTGAAGGCCGAAGGATGGCTGAAGGAACGCAAAACCTACTGGTTTGAAACCAAAGATTGGGAATCCCGGCTCAAGTGATCCCCAAGCCCTTGAAAATCACCAAGTGGGACCTTTTCCTGCTCACCGGAATCGGCGTGGCGGCGGTATGGTGGCTCTACCGGGCCAACATCCATGCCCAGTATCAGTGGAACTGGCAGGTCATCCCCCAGTACCTTTTCCGGTTCGATGCCGCCCGTGATCGATGGGTTCCCGGACTGATCACCCAAGGCGTGCTGGTCACCCTGCGCCTCAGCATCTGGGCTTCGGTCCTGTCGTTGGTCATGGGAATCATCATGGGGCTGTTTCGAACCGGCCGCAGCCGCTACCGGCGCTTGCTGGGCGCCGGATACGTGGCCATCATCCGTAACATACCGGTCTTGGTATGGATCTTCCTCTTTTACTACTTCATCGGCGACCGGCTCCTGCCGGCCCTGGGGGTCGACCGATTGGCGAACCTGGAAGAGGGGCCATTGTCCGTCTTTCTCCGGTTCGCCATGGACGACCCTTCCCGAATGTCCGTCTTTCTTTCCGGGACCCTGGCCCTTGGGGTATACGAAGGGGCCTATATGACGGAAATCATACGGGCGGGCATCCAATCCATCGACAGCGGTCAGTGGGAGGCCTCTTCCGCACTGGGGTTTACCCGCAACCAGCAGCTTTTGTACGTGATTTTCCCCCAGGCGCTGGTTCGGGTGATCCCCCCCATGGCCGGGCAGTTCATCTCCACCATCAAAGACTCGGCCATCGTATCGGTGATCTCCATCCAGGAACTCACCTTTCAGGGCATGGAGCTGATGGCCGCCACCTTTCTCACCTTCGAGGTGTGGCTTACCGTTTTGGCCATCTACTTCGTTCTCTGCCTGACCTGCTCCTTGCTGGTGGAACGTTTCGAATTGTGGCTGAACCGGAAAACCGGTCGGCACGTCCGGTAGCGGCGAAACGTTCCTTCCCCATGGCCGATTACTGTGCCCTCACGAATTTTCCACCCTTGACCTGCACGACCACCATGGAATCCACATCCAGACCGTTGTGGTCTTCGGGTGTGAGGTTGTAGACACCGGAGACGCCTACGTAGCCCTTGGTCTGCTCGATGGCGCTTCGTAGCGCCTCGGCATCGGTGCCCGCCGTCTTCATGGCGTTGGCGACAATCAGAATGGCATCCCAGGCATACCCGGAATGGGTGTTGATGGGAAACTGTTTGTCATAGTGATAGACGTCGGTGTAGAGGTGGATGAACTCCTGAATGACCGGCTTCTGGGGATCATCGTCGGGCAGGGCATCGGCGATCATCAATTTGGTGGCCGGCATGCGGTCCCCCTCACTGGCTTTGCCGGCCAGTTCGACATATTTGGGATCAGGCAGCCCGTGGCATTGGAACAGGGGCAGATCGATACCCAACTGGGCCTTGTTCTTGGAAACGATGGCGCCGGCCGGACCGATGGTCCAGACCACCAGGGCCTGGGGTGCTGCATTTTTTGCATTGGTCAGCTGGGCGGTCATGTCGGTGTCTTTGGGACCGAAGCTCTCCTGGGCCACCACCTGGATGCCATACTCGGGCGCCAGCTTGGTCAGCCATCGAACGCCGTCCTTGCCGAAGCCGTCCGAAGCGGTGAGCAGGCCGATCTTGGTCAACCCCTTCTCTTTCAGGTACATGTACAACCGCTTGACGGCCACCGACGAGCGTTGTGGCGATTTGAACACCCAGTCGAAGGGACCCAGTTTCTCTCCCCCCATGATGACCGGATCTCCTCCCACGGTCATGAATGCCGGGATCTTGCCGTCGTGTATGATTCTCTTGACGGCCATGCCGGTACCGGTTCGGGTGGGGCCGATGATGGCGGCCACCTTGTCCTTGTAAATGAATTTCTTTGCGATGTTCACCGCCTTTGCCGGGTCGCCTTCGGTGTCACCCAGGATCAATTCGATTTTTTTTCCATTGACACCACCCTCTCCATTGATCTTGTCCACCACCATTTCAGCCACCAACTTGGTGGGGGTGCCGATGGCGGCGGCCGGACCGGACAGATCGAAAAAGGCACCGATCTTGATCATATCATCAGCAAATGCAACCCCGCCTGCCATCACCATCGTCAAAACGGTAATCAAAACCAGCTTCCCAATTCTTCTCATCGTTTTCCTCCTTGCTCCTGTTCACCCCTGTTGTTGTGTGCCATTTCCCATTAAAACTGGGCCGCAGCCCCAATTTTAAACGATTTCGTCGGTGATCCTCGTATCAAACACCCGCTGACTCTTTCGCTGGGTCCGCGGTAGCGCCTGGTAGTCCACCAGCTCCACCTGTGTGGAGACCAGAAGCTGCTTTTTGATCTGGTACTCGGTCTCATGGATCAGCTGCGCCGATCGATCGGCATCGACGCCCTGGCCCCGTTCGACCACCAATTTCATAAAATCCTTTCCACTCTTTTCGTCCCGGTTCAGTTTAATCTGGTACTCGGAGCCAAGGCCGGGAATGGCGGACAAAATGGTATCGATGGTCGAGGGATAGATGTTGACCCCCCTGAACTTGATGGTGTCGTCGCTGCGTCCCTTGATGCGGGAATGCCGTGGAACGATCGATCCGCAGGTGCAACGGCCGGGAATGATGCGGGTGATATCCCTTGTGCGATAGCGGATCAATGGAGCGGCCTCTTTTTGCAAGGTGGTTACCACCATTTCCCCCCATTCGCCGTCGGGCAGCGGTTCCAGGGTCTTTGGATCCACGATTTCAAGGATATAGTAGTCACCCCAGTAGTGGATGCAGTCGTGGTCGCTGCACTCGATGCCGGTTCCGGGACCGTAAAGCTCGGTTAATCCCGTGATGTCGAAGAGTTCCGCGCCACCGAACAGATCGGAAATTTTCTGGCGCATGGATCGGGAGCTGCGCTCGGAACCGTAAATAATCTTGCGGATGTTGATCTTGTCGGCAATACCACGGTGGTGGATCTCCTCTGCCATGAGAAGTGCCATGGAAGCCGTGCTGCAAAATACCGTCGAACGCAGATCTTCCATGAACTGAAGGTGCATATCTATATTTCCCGGTCCCACCGGTACCGCCATGGCACCGACCTTCTCGCATCCCAGCTGGAATCCCATGCCGGCGGTCCAGATTCCGTACCCCACGGCGATCTGCACCCGGTCCAGGGGGGTGACGCCGGCCATTTCGTAGCAGCGAGCGAAGAAGTGAATCCAGTCGTCGATGTCCTTTTGGGTGTAACCGATGATCTTACGTTTGCCCGTGGTTCCGGAACTGGCGTGAATGCGAACAATCTGCTCGAAGGGAACCGACCGAAGCGGAAAGGGGTAGAATTCGCGCAGGTCGTCTGCGGTGGTGAACGGCAGCCGCCGAAGATCGTCCAGACTTTGGATGGAATCGGGCGCAACCCCGGCCGCCTCCAGGCGCTGGCGGTAGAAACTGGATCCTTCGAAGGCATGACGGACGGTCCATTGCAGTCCTTTGAGCTGGTGTGCCGCAAGGTCTTTTTCATCGATGAAATCGGGTATGAATGTCTTTTTGTGCATGAGTGGTTTCTCCAAACGAATATTGGTCAGACCGGCGCCACCCAGTCTACTGGCTCCGGGTTTATCTTGGCTGGCGGCTCCCAAAAAAGCGGCGCGCAGATTTGGATTCAACAGCAGATCATCGCTTTTTCCATGTTGGACGATGCGTCCACCGGCCATCAAAAAGGCCCTGTGGGAGGCCGACAGGGCCCGTGCGGCATTTTGTTCCACTAGCAAAATGGTCACGCCGGCGCGGGACAACTGGTGGATGATCGAAAAAATTTCATCGGTGACCAACGGTGCCAGGCCGAGGCTGGGTTCATCCAGCAGCAAAAGGCGGGGCCGGGACATGAGCGCCCGCCCCATGGCCAGCATCTGTTGCTCGCCACCGGAAAGGGTTCCGGCCACCTGATCCTTCCGCTCTGCCAGACGACCGAACCGATCGTATACCCCCTTCATGCGTCGGGCCACTTCCCTTCGTCCTGTCTTTACGGCTGCCGCCCCCAGTTCGAGATTCTCCGCCACGGTCAGGTGCCCGAACACCTCCCGTCCTTCGGGGGTCAGGGCAAGGCCCCTTCGAACCATTCGGGCCGGAGACGCCTTTCTGATCCGCCGGCCATCCAGGTGCAGGCTGCCTCCGGAAAAGGGCATGAGTCCCATGATGCATTTGAGCAAGGTGGTCTTGCCGGCACCATTTGCCCCCACCAGCGCAACGGTCTCTCCAGGCATGACGTTCAGGTCCACGCCGAAAAGGGCCTGGGCCGCTCCGTAATGGGCCGTCGCACCTTGGATGGAAAGTAAATGGTCGTTGCGCATCTCAGGCAGTCGCCTCCATGCGGCCCAGATAGGCCTCCAGTACCAGGGGGTTCCGGCGCACTTCGTCCGGCTTTCCCTGTGCGATGCACCGGCCGCTGTCCAACACGACGACCCGATCGGCCACCGCCATCACAAGGTCCATGTCGTGCTCCACCAGCAGCATGGTGTGGCCTGCGTTTCGCTGCCGGCAGATATGATGTGCAACATGTGCCGTTTCGTCGGCGTTGAGCCCTGCTACGGGTTCGTCCAAAAGGACAAGCTTCGGTTCTCCTACGAAGGCACGGGCCATCTCCACCCGCTTTTTCTCACCGTAGGAAAGCGCCGCAGCCGGCCAGTGGGCTTTCTTGGCCAGCCCAAAATTGTCCAGTGCTTCCAAGGCACGAAGCCGCAGGCGCCGCTCCTGGTGGCGAAGCGGGGGCAGACGCAACATGGAAAAGAGAAACGATCGCTCGGCCGCCACCGTCAGTCCGGTGAGCACATTGTCCAGCACGGACAACCGGGAGAAGATCTTCAGGTTCTGAAAGGTCCGTGTCACTTTCAGTCCGGCGATTTCATGTGCCGGTTTCCCGTCGATACGCATATTCTCCAAATGAATCCGCCCGCTTTGGATCTGGTTGACTCCGCTGATGCAGTCGATCAGGGTGGATTTTCCGGCCCCGTTGGGGCCGATGAGCGCCGTGACCTTTCCCGGCTCTGCGGCAAAGGAAACCTCCATCAACGCCGGCAGGCCGCCGAAGAATTTGCTCACGTTTTCCAATTCAAGCATGATCGCGCCTCAGGGCAACGCGTGTCCTTACCGCATCCACGACCCCCGTAACCAGCCCCTGGGGCAAGAAGAGCAGGATCACCACCAGGATCAGGCCATAAACGATGTCTTTATAAGTTACAAGCGCTTCGATCCATTCCGGCAAAAGGGTAATCAACCCTGCACCGAACAAGGATCCCCAGATGGATCCCATTCCGCCGACGATCACCATGATCACGAAATCGATGGAAACGAAAATATTGAACGAATCGGGGCTCACGAAGGCGTAGCAATGGGCGAAGAGGCTGCCGGCCAAGGCGGTCAGCACCGCCGACAGAACGAACACCTTGACCTTGGCCACCCGGGTATCCACACCCAAGGCGGCCGCAGCGGTCTCGTCCTCGGCCAGGGCGGACAGGCCTCGCCCCACGCCGCTTCGCACCAGATTGAGGCAAAGGAGAAGAGAGAGCATGGCAAAGGTCCACACCAGGTAGTGAAAAGAGATCTCCTCGTCGAAGACAATTGGACCGATAGAGATGTAGGGGATGCCGGAAAACCCGCTGGGTCCGCCGGTGACCGTGTCCCATTGTACCAGCACGATATAGACCACGATGTTGAAACCCAATGTGGCCATGGCAAGGTAGTGTCCGCTCAGTTTGAGTGCGGGAAGTCCCACCAACAAAGCGATGGTGGCCGTACACACGGCTACCAGTGCCATCACGATCCACACCGGCCACCCGAAAGTGGTTGTACCCAGGGCCGATCCGTAGGCACCGAGGGCGAAAAAGGCCGCATGACCCAGGCTGATCTGGCCGGTGTATCCGATGAACAGGTTGAGTCCCAATACCACCATGGCATGGATGGCGATCAAATTGGAAAGGCCCAGCGTGTACGGGTTCTTTTCCACCAGTGGCCAAAAAAGCAGCAGCACCGAAAGGACCGTAACGGTCAAGCCGGTGCGATGCAGGTAGATGAAGTAAAGAATCTTTTCCTTGGCGGTCATCATTGAACGTAACGTCTCATCTCGTGGATTTACCCGTTTTTGGCATACTCGGCCTATTTGCCCAGCAAACCCTTGGGTCTTACAAACAGCACCAGCAGCAATACCACGAACGCCATCACATCCTTGTAGGCACTGCTGAGATAACCGGCGGACAGGCTTTCCAGCAAACCCAGTCCCACACCCCCCAAAACGGCGCCGGGAAAAGACCCGAAACCACCCAAAATGGCCGCGGCGAACCCCTTGAGGCCCAAAAGGACACCCACATCGTAGCTCAAGGTGGTGATGGGAGTCACCAGTACGCCGGCGAGTCCGCCCAAAGCGCCGGCCAGGGCAAAGCTGGCCGCCTTTACACGACCCACGGGAAGCCCCACCACCGCCGCTGCCGTCTGATTCGATGCTACCGCTCGCATTGCCAGGCCCAGCCGGGTTCCCTGAAAGAATAAGACCAGCAGGCAAATGGCCAGTGCGGTGATTACCAGGATGGCCACGGCCTGGGGCAAGATAGTGGCACCGGCGATGTGCAAGGGGGCGTCGCCGATCAGGGAGGGCACGGCCATCCGGTTTTTTCCCCACACCAGCTTCATGATACCGCGCAGGATGATGGAGATACCGATGGTCAGAAATATCAGTACCAGATGGTTTTGGGATCGCGAGGCGCGAATCCCGATTCGCTCTACGGCCATGCCCACCAGGGTTACGGTGATCACGGCCATGGGCAGGGCGAGGACCATGGGCAGGCCCATCCAGAACAATCCGGAAAAGAGGAACATACCGCCCAAGGAGACAAAATCCACCTGAACGAAGTTGACGATGCCCATGGTATTGTTCACCACACAAAAGCCCAATGCGATCAGCGCATAGATGGCACCACTGGTGATACCCGCAAAGACGAATTGTATGAGGTCGTGGAAATCGGACACGACACCCTCCCACACTGTTAACGAAATTTGATCACCCCTACCTATTCCAGCCACAGGCCCAGGTCAAGTACCGATAGATAGAAACAAACGACATTTTTTACTTTCGGTGCCCCTGGTTCCGGGATGATCATACGTTTCCCCGATCCGGAACGACAACCGAAAATTTACCGAATCGTATGGATAATGGGGATCGGCCCGGCATGTGTTCGAGGCGACCGGCCAGACAACAACATGCGGCTGTCGCCAAACGGGGAGGGGTGGTGGGGGGGAAGGAAAATCTGGTCTCGCGTTCGCCTATTGAAGAGCCTGCATGTTCACCTTGTTCGCCCATACAATGGCGCGCAGATAGCCTTGTGCGACACGTTCCCGGTCAAATTCAAGCTCATTGCATAAGCCGGTAAATCGATCCGGCCGCGAATGCTCAACGGCCACGAGGAGTTGTAGATATTTGTTGTACTTGGAGTTTTCGTCAATGTAGCCGGCTTTTATCGCATCCGGAAGGGGGAGCTGGTCGAGCATCTGGGCCATGGGGATGTCCATCATGGTATCGATCAGGGAGAGCAGGCCGAACAAAAACATCGTTTCGGCACCGGTATCCCGAATCTGGTCTTCGTCGACCATCTCCTCGAGCATCTTTCCACGCGTCAATGCCATCGTATAGATTTCGGGATTTTTTCCCCCCAACAGATCGGACAGCACCACCATCCGTAGCCAGTTTTTCAGGCGTTTCAGTCCCACCAAGGTTATGGCGTGACGGATGGACTTGATTTTAATGGAAAAGCCGAATGCGGCGCTGTTTAACAGCCGCAACAGTCGATAGGTAATGCTCGGGTCGTAGGCGATCACCGTCTCGATGGTCTCCGTCGTTGCGGATGCATCCTCGATTACCTGGAGAACGCGCAGCTTCGAAATTTCCGTGGCACTGATCTTACGGCCACGTAACAGCTCCGGTTTGGAAAAATAGTACCCCTGGAAAAGGGTGAATCCCAACCGTTGTAACGGGGGAATGAGTTCGCTGTGTTCCACCTTCTCGGCAAGCCGAACGGCCTTGCTGCCTTCAATAATCCGGCAGATCCCTTCGATTTCTCCTATTGTTTTATCAAAGACATCGACTTTGATGATGTCCGCCAGTCCGATGAAATCCATGATATCCGTTCTTCCTTCGAAATCGTCGATGGCGATCAGATACCCTTCTTGTTTGTACTCGATCAGTTTTTCGATCACCGTGTCGGACGGAATCACGTCTTCCAGCACCTCGATGACGGCGACGGTACTCGGCAATCCCCGAGGTGCCCCCTGAACCAGAAGCTGTTCCGTAAAATTCACACAGATTTTTTTACTCTGATCGATGTCTTCCTGGGATCGAATAAATCCACAGGTGGCAACCGAGAAGGTGGCCAGGTCACCGTCGGTGATGGCTGCGATTTGATAGTCCGGGCCGGACCGAAACAATAATTCATACCCCCAGATCTGTCCGTTTTCATGAAAAATCGGCTGCCTGGCCACGAAAAAATGATCGTAGATTTTCGAATTTCCACGCATCTCTGTCATCAGGATACCTGCAGCGAGAATCTTTGCTCGTGCTATAGGAAAGAAAAAAAAACCAATTATAAAAATCCTGGGAGCGCGATACCAATCGCGCTCCCAGGATTTCTACACCTTAAACTGATCCACCAGCCGTTTCAGGTTTTCCGAAAGTGTGGACAGTTCCCGGGCGCTGAGATTCACCTGGCTGCTGCTCGTGGACATTTCGTTCATGGATACGCTGACCTCGCCGATGTCCTTTGACATCTCGGCAGATACGGAAGAGCTTTGGTTCACACTCTCGTTGACATCCTGGATGCCCTGGGACGCCTGGGTCACATTGGTTGCGATATCCCTCGTGGAGGTCGATTGCTCCTCGACGGCGGCGGCAATGGTGGCCACCACGTCGTTGACGGCGGCGATCACCTGGGCGATCTCACCGATCTGTTCCACCGTGGTATCGGTGGTACCCTGGATCCGATCGATCTTCTCCTTTATATCACCTGTTGCCGCGGCGGTTTGCTTGGCCAGTTCCTTGATCTCGTTCGCCACTACGGCAAAGCCCTTGCCCGCCTCGCCGGCCCGTGCCGCCTCGATGGTGGCGTTGAGTGCCAACAGATTCACCTGCTCACTGATGTCGGTGATGGTCTCGACAACCTTGCCGATGGCCTGTGCCGCCGCACCCAGCTGATCCATGTTGGCCGATGTACTGGTCGCTTTCTTCGCCGCCTCTTCGGAGGTGCTACGCGCCTTTTCCGCGTTCTGGGCGATTTCGCCGACGGTAGCGGACATCTGTTCGGCGGCGGCGGCCACCATATTGGTGTTGGTGGCCGACTGCTCCATGGCGGCAGCAACGTTATTCATGTTGGTACTCATCTCTTCGGCGGCGGCAGAGACGGTGTTTGACTTGTCCGTGACGTTTTCTATCCCCTGAGCCATCTGGTCGCTGATAGTGGAAAGCTCCGTGGACGACGAAGAGAGGGTCTCCACGCCGCCGGCGATCTCCCTGATGACACCCTGGAGTTTCTCGATAAAGGTGTTGAACCAGCGGGACAGTTCACCCACCTCGTCCCGGCTGCTTACCGGCAGGCGCATTGTCAGGTCCCCTTCACCCTGGGCGATGTCCTTGAGACTTTCAACGGCAGCGTTTACCGGGCGGGTGATATTGCGGCCGATCAGCCAGGCCATCACAATTCCCAGAAAAATGCTCATGGCCAGGGTCGTCATCAGAACGACAACGGCATGTTGATAACTTTTGGAAGCAGCCTCCTCCGCCTGGGCGGCAATGGTCAGGTTGATCTCCGTCAGTTTGTCCAGGTGGTCGCGCATCTGTTCGAACTTGGTTTTTGCTTCGCCAAGGGCAACATCCAGAGCATATCGTCTCCCCTGTCGGGTATCCGCCAACCGACCCTCCACGATTTTCCGGGAAACGGCCATCCACTCTTTGCGTGCCTTGTCATAAACCGGCATGATGGCCTCTTCCTCGGGACTTGCCGGCAGTGCCTTGAATTTCTCCCAGCGCTCTTCGGCTTGCTTCAGATTGGTCTCGTACTCGGATACCAGTTCCTTGAATTGGTCCGATTTCGTATTGGCAAAGATCATCGACCGCTCCGCCACAAGCAACTGGTGAAGATCTCTGTCGGCCTGCAAAAGATAATTGATGCTGGGCAGGCGTACGTTGAAAATCTCTTTCAGGTCCTCCATAACATGACGTACGCTATTGTAGCCCGTATATCCGATGAGGCCCATGAATAAAAGCAGGATCGAAAAACTGGAAAAGAGCTTGGCACGAATTTTTAAATTTCTGAAAATATTTATTATTTTGGTCATAATTTCTATTTCTCTTCTAATAATCAACCTCGAAAAGGAGCCCGCCTTTATGTGTACACGGCTGCCGGATGAGAACGGGCACGCATGTATCTGGCCGCGACTATTGAACCTTGTCCACGTCGATGCCGAAGGTGATGGCCCCGATGGCCTTGCCATTGTCCAGTACAGGCACCGATACCTGGCAAAGATAGGCCTGGGCACTGTCGTCGAATTCCACCGCATCCACGAAAACGGCGCTCTTGCCACCGTTGAAAGCCTTTTTGAATTTGGCTTCATCACCTTGCCAGTAGTCCGATGTCTTATCCGTCATGGCCACATTGGCACCCTGGTTGTCCATTACGAAAATTTCCGCATAGTAGGCATTTGAATTCTGAATTTTTCTCAGGTGTTGCCCGCACGGCGAGTCCATCAGGGCCTTCATGAAATCGGCGATACCTGCTGTGGATAGCCATTTTTCGTCCATGGACTTGATCTGGTCCATGGTCTTTTGCTTTTCGTTTTCGGCTTTGACTGCCGCAACGATCACAGGGTCTGAACCCAATTGGGCCAGTGAGCCATGGGCCAATTCTTTCACGGCCTGGGGCGCCTCTTCTTCGGTGGCCCAACCGCAGGTCAGACCAAAGAGCAACGTGAAAATAAAAACGAAGATGCCTGTTTTGTACATGAGTATCCCTCCAATCCAGATGAAATGTGATGTGGTATCCATTTTTTGCAGGGTGCTGTGCGGTTGACGGCAAAGAACTTGGCGCAGTGAGCGAGGAACAATGATAGCCACGTGTCTTAAAAATCGGTGGAAATGAGAGTAACTTTAGGAATGAAAGGAAAAATGATTTTCATCCTTCCAATTTCACAAATAGTGGAATTTGGAAATATTTCAATAAACGAAGAGGTCCAAATGTGATCGTCTGGTCATTGGTAGACTGCGCCTCGACTTTTTCTTTAATTTGTTGTAATCAAATCCGGTGCTTTTCATCCGGAACCAACCCGAACGATACAGCACAGACATGTTTTGGCGCAGTGCGACGGCAAGTGGCTTTTCTACAGCCGGTAGAACGAAAACCACTTGCCGAGTTCCAAGCGTCAAGATTGAAAGAACCATGAATGTGCTTCATCTTTCCATGGACACAAGCCGTTGTTACCAGCCGAGGACCCGATGAAACATCAGGATGGAAAAAAGGAATTGATGATGGGCAACGAAGCCATTGCCCATGGATTGCTGGAAAATGGTTGCCGCATCGCCACGGCCTATCCGGGAACCCCCTCCTCGGAGATCCTGGCGGCCGTCACCGGCTACCGAAAACGATACAAAATTCAGATGCACACCCAATGGGCCATCAATGAAAAGGTGGCATTGGAAATCGCCTACGCCGGTTGTCAGGCCGGCCTCCGAACGGCCGTCGCCATGAAGCAGGTGGGCCTCAACGTAGCATCTGATCCGTTGATGAGTGCCGCCTACATGGGCGTGTTCGGCGGGTTCGTGATCATCAGCGCCGACGATCCCGGACCACACTCCTCCCAGACGGAACAGGACAGCCGTATGATGGCCATGATGGCCAAGATTCCCGTGCTCGATCCTGACTCTCCCCGGCAGGCAGGGGAAATGGTGGATCTGGCATACCTTCTGTCCGAGAAAGTCAGGACGCCGGTGATGATCCGGCCGACGACGAGGGTGTGCCACAGCCGGCAGGATATTGCGCCGGGAACGGTAATGCCCCATGTCACCACCCCAAATTTTGCCAAGGATCCTTCGCGGTGGGCCGCGACGCCAAAGTTCCGATACCGGCTTCACTTGGAACTGGAAGAGAAGCTGTCGGTCATGGCAGCCTATCCGGGCACCGCGCCGGTACGGCACAATCCTAAGGCTTCCGGCCGTCGGGCCGTCGTGGCCAGCGGGGTGGCCGCCGCCTACACCGCCGAGGCCCTGAAGGATCTGGGGCTATGGGAAACGCTTCCTTTTTACCAGGTCCTGCAACCCTTTCCCCTGCATGCGGCTTTCGCAAAGCGTCTGCTTGCCGATCATGAAGAGGTGCTGATCCTGGAGGAGACCACCGGCATCATCGAGATGCAGCTGGCCGATCACCGACACATAAAGGGAAAATTGAACGGTGTTGTACCCCGGGTGGGAGAGCTGCTTCCCGAGAAGGTCGCCCAGCTGGTGGCCGATTTTTCCGGTATGCGGGTCGACATTCCGACGGTGGCCGAGGTTACGGGGCGCCGGCCGACCCTGTGCGCCGGCTGCCCCCACCGGGCCAGTTTTTTCGCCATTAAAAAAGCGGCACCGCGGGGGATCTATACCAGTGATATTGGCTGTTACACCTTGGGGTTGAACCTGAAGGCGGTGGACACGGTCCTATGCATGGGCGCCGCCATCAGTCAGGCCGCCGGATTTTACCACGCCCACAAAAACGAGGCCAAACGGCCCGACATCGTGGCCACCATGGGAGACTCCACTTTTTTCCACGCAGGCGTCCCCGCCCTCATCGACGCGGTGAACCAAAATGTCCGTTTCGTTCTCGTGGTTCTGGACAACCGAACCACGGCCATGACCGGCAGCCAGCCGACGCCGGCCACGGGCAGAGGGGTCGCCGGGGAGCCATTGGTAAAAGTAGACATGGAGAAGCTCATCGAAGGATGTGGCGTCCAATTCCTCGAAGTGGGTGATCCCTACGACCTGGAAATTTTCATTCGGACGCTCAAATCGGCCGTGGCCTTTGCCCGCGACCGGGGCCCGGCGGTTGTCATCGCCCGCCATCCGTGTATCATCGACCTGTCCCGAAAGGGCGGGACCGCAGATTTTATGGAAGTCATGGTGGATGACGGCTGCGATGGCTGTAAATACTGTCTGGAGCATTTCGAGTGCCCGGGCCTGGTTCCCACAGACGATGGTCAGCGTACCATGGTGGATCCCATGGTATGCATCGGCTGCGGTGTGTGTCTTGCGGTCTGCCCAAAGGGGGCAATTGTGAAAAGAGATAACAATGGATAAAGAATTTTCATTTCAACTGGTCATCGGCGGCGTCGGAGGCCAGGGCGTCTTGTTCGTCACCCGGCTCCTGGCCGAGGCAGCCATCGACAAAGGCATGCCGGTCTTCACATCGGAAACCCATGGGATGGCGCAGCGGGGGGGTACGGTGATCTCCCATCTCAAAGTCGGCCGTTTTACCAGTCCTTTGATCCGTCCGGGTCAGGCGGACGGACTGATCGCCCTGAAAGCGGAAAGCCTCGATCAGCACGGCGGTTTTCTCAAGCCCGGAGGGTGGGCGGTGATAAACGGAAGCGAAACGGAATCGGCGGGTCGCCGTCTGTTTTTCGATGTAGACCGGCTGGCCCGGGAAACGGGCGCGCCCCGTTCCGTGAATCTCTTTTTGCTGGGCTATGCCCTGGCCTGTTTTCCGCATGGGGAGGGGAAACCGGGAGTGTTTCACTGCGACACGAAGAACATAGAAGCGGTGTTGACCCGGCGGCTGAAAGACAAGCCGAAGTTGCTGCAAGCTTCTCTCATGGCGCTGGAAACCGGTGCCCAGAGGGCGATGGCAACATGATGTTGAAAGGCTGAACTGGAACAGCGGCAGGCAAAAAACAAAACCGATTCTAACGCCACATCATCACGATCAGAGGATCCATTCCATCAAGAAGGTCGCATCATCGACGAAATCGTATAGCCGTAATCAAAAAAATCTTGCGGGCTCCTAAAAACCATAAAACGATAAAGCAGTCCTTCATTCCACACCAGATATGGTCTGTCTATCACAACGAACACTTTTATAGACAGTTGAAAATACAAGTTTTTAACAGTAGCTGAGACGTTGGGTTACCTTACGTATGGCAAACAATTTTCTTTATCCACACTGCGGCTTAATATATCTGTACAGATGGCCTTCCAAGTCATGAACTGTTCCAAAAGTTGAATTGCATGTTGGCCTTACTTATTAACTCTTATCACATTGTGATGTTTTTGGAGACCACCGCCGATCCCTTCATTTTTACCTGTAGCAGAATTTTTGCAACGCCACTGGGCTATGTAAAAAACCCCATATTATGTAAATAATTCCATGCCAATATCTGTCATCTGACAATAGTCACGCATATCTAACCCGCTGTTCTAATGCGTTTTTGATTCAAAAAGCCAAAACCTTCCTCCTTGCACTATTTTTGCTTGCAACTCGACTACGATGAGGATCGACTGAACGTTAGGAGCGCAAATATGAGCCGGACTATAAAGAAAATTGTAGTAGTAGCTGCCGTTATCTTTGTTACTTATCCATTTCTCATAAACACCTCTCACGCCGACATCTCAGCCACGGAAAGAGCAGCCCTAATAGCGTTATACAACAGCACGGATGGAGACAATTGGACTGACAACAGCGGGTGGAAAACTGTACCCTTGCACACCGACGGTTTTGCTATGCCGGGAACTGAGAATCAATGGTATGGGGTGACATGCACCAATAATGAAAGTATTACTCAAATAATGATCAGCTCAAACAATCTAATCGGTACTATTCCGCCAGAATTAGGGAACCTTTCCAATCTTTCTTATCTATTTCTAAGAAACAATCAGCTAAACAGTTCTATTCCCACAGAATTGGGAAGCCTTGTTAAGCTTACAAAACTATTTCTCTCGAACAATCAATTAACTGGTCCCATTCCTGCAAAATTAGGTGGCCTTATTAACCTTGCTGAGATGGATCTTCAAGCGAATCAGTTAACTGGTTCTATCCCTTCAACATTAGGTGACCTTGATAACTTAATATCATTGCAGCTTGGTGGTAACCAGTTACTCGGTTCTATTCCTCCAGAGTTGACCCACCTTAACAATCTTAGAGCACTAAGTCTCTTAAATAACCAGCTAAGCGGTGTTATCCCCCCGGAAATTAGCAACTTATCTAATCTTCAAAGCTTGAACCTTAGTAACAACCATTTGGTCGGTACTATCCCCATAGAACTGTGGGGTCTTGATAATCTTCGGTGGCTATGTCTTGATAAAAATCAATTAACTGGTGCGATCCCTCAGGAAATTGGTAATCTTGGTAATCTTACACATCTGGAACTCGATAACAACCAACTTTCAGGAACGATACCTATAGAATTATATAACCTTAACCTTGTACGTCTTTATCTTGATCACAATGATTTCACAGGATCTATTCTCTCTGAGTTGGGTAATTGTGGTTACCTCACGTGGTTAAGGCTGAATGGAAACCAATTGACCGGTCACATCCCTCTTGAATTGGGGTATCTAACGCGTTTGTTGGTGCTTGATTTAAGCGACAATGAGCTAAGAGGAAAAATTCCCTCGACGCTGACAAACCTTACAAGGCTGGAGGAACTAGACATTTGCAACAACCATCTGTATGCAACAGATCCTGACCTTCGAGATTTCCTTAATGCTATTCAACTGGGATGGGGGGATTGTCAGACACCACCGTTTGGGATGCCTATGCCACACATACCGCTGCTGCTTTTGAGTGATTAGAACCCACTTAAAAAAAACAGAGTAGAATTTTGATGCAACCAAGCCTTGGCTCGATTACAGATACATTCAATCCGTTGATCTAAAACTTTTGAGGTCTCGGAACAGATATCAATACCCTGTATCTCAACTTTCACCCGATTGCAGATACATTCTGTATCGAAAAGAATAATAGGGTGATGCCTTGCGAATGAGCCCCTAAAATGTCGGACATCAGCGAATGAGAAAGATCTGAACGTCCATCACATTGGTTCGCGTCGGTCCGGTGATGAAAAGATCCTCCAATGGCTTGAAGAAGTTGTAGGCGTCGTTGTTGGCCAGATGGTCCGATGAAGAAATGCCGAGGGCAGTCGCCCGCTTTACCATCGATCCATCTGCGAATGCCCCGGCAGCGTCCGTTGGGCCGTCCGTGCCGTCCGTTCCACCGGAAAGCAATAATAGATTCGATTCTCCCGCCAATTGAATACCGGCGGAAAGGGCGAGTTCCATGTTTCGCCCCCCCAATCCGTTTCCGGTGAGGGTCACCGTGGTCTCCCCACCGGACAGCAGGCAGGCCGGTGGCGCCAGGGGCCTTCCGGACCGCCGAACCTCCCGGGCGATGCTGCACAATACCTTGGCCACTTCCCTGGCTTCCCCTTGCATCGTCGACGTCAGCACCAAGGGAGAGAATCCTTCTCTTCGGGCCTTTTCCTCGGCGGCCGACAGGGCATCGGAAATACTGCCGACGATGTGGTTGCGAACGCGTGTGAAAAGTTCATTTCCAGGCTTTGGGGTCTCCGGTATCGACTTTTCGCACCCCTGGTGCAGGTGTCGGCGCACGGGGCCGGGAATACGATCCAAAAGATCATACCGGGCCAAGATGGCCATGCACTGGTCGAAAGTGCTCTCGTCCGGTGCCGTCATACCCGAGGCGATGATATCCAGGTCGTCTCCGATGACGTCGGAGAGGATCAAGGAAACGATACGGGCGCCGTTGGCACTTTTGCAGAGCCGTCCCCCTTTTATTCGCGACAGGTGTTTGCGAATGACGTTGATCTCGTGGATGGTGGCCCCGCATGCCAGCAGCAACCGGGTGGTTTCCTGCTTGTGGGCCAGGGTGATCCCCGGGGGCGGTGCAGGAGAGAGGGCGGACCCCCCACCGGAGATCATACACAGGATCAGATCGCCAGGACCGGCACCGGCGACCAGATCCAACAGCGACTGGGTGGCCAAAAGACCCTGTTCGTCGGGAATCGGATGACCCGCTTCAAAGAGACGGCAATACGCAAGGGGCATGCCGTGTCCGTATTTGGTGATCACCACCCCGTCGTCGATGCGAGGCCCCAGCCGTTTTTCGGCAGCCCTTGCCATGGCTGCCGATGCCTTGCCGGCACCGACGAGATAGAGCCTGCGGATCTTTTCTTGCGGGTAGTCATGGTCACCAATGACGATTCGGTCGCCGGTGACCCGCAGCCAGCGATTCACGCAGGTTTCGGGATCCACCGCCTGGATGCCGGCCTGGAAAATCGCCGTCGCGCTTGCTCTCAGTTTACGGCGTACTGCATCGGATGTAGGTCTCATGGCTCCTTTGACTTTCAGAAGGGTATGGTGCTTACTATCATTTTCATATCCGTGTAATGGACAACCGGCAAGAGGGTTTTTCGTTGTGCTGCGCTCTTGTCGGTCAAAAAATTCATTTTGGAGCTTCAGAAAAAAGCGAAACGGACGACTGATGAAAGGTAAGCTTGCTTTACTTTGTCCTGGATTTGCACTACGATTCAAATATATCGAGAGCACGACATGAACCTCCGTATCACCATGGCCGAATCGTCCTAGAAAGATCGACGAGATGGACCTATTTCACCAAGCCGATTCCGAAGCCCTTTGCGCCCTTATCGCCGAAAACGAAGATTGGCTGATTGACAGGATCCTCCATTACGCCAAACGCCAAGGGTACGTCCGTTATGCCCCCACCTTGCGCGAAGCCTGGCGACAGGTCATCGCCGGCCTATCGAACTCTATGATCGTTGCGCTAAAATCCCTGCCGTCGGATGTGGAACTGGAGCCGGACGAAGATTACACCAAAGATACACTGACGCAATTCGGTATCCTCGAGGCCATGCGACATCGGGACCGTGGCGTGGATCTGCGGATGTTTTTGGGATTGTTGAAATACTGCCGGCAGAGTTTTATGGATCTGATCGATCAGAGACAACCGGATCCAGACTGCCGGAAGCGGTGTCGCCACACCCTCAAACGCTTTTTCGATCGGATCGAAATCGGCCTCGTCACCACCTGGCAAGCACCCAACGGAACCGATCATTTGAAAGCGCTCCAGCAGGCCAACCGCACCATCACCAACGAAAAAAACAAATACCTGACCATCTTCGAAAGCCTCCAATCGCCGGTGGCCGTGCTGGATGAGCACAATCGCGTCGATTCGCTGAACCATGCCTGGGTGACCCTGTTCGGGGGTGACACCGTCCCGGGCGCCGACTACTATCACGACAGCCGACCGGACCGTTTGGTTGCATGGTTGCTTCCGGAAGTTCACAACTTCGTCGAAAGCGGCGTTCAGGAAAAAACGGTGGTGCGTGAAGTGGAAACGGCATCGGGCTGTCGCTACCTTTCCATCAAAATCAAACGGATGTTGGATGTCAGTGAGAAGTTTCGCGGCTGTGTGATCATCCTCGACGACATTACCCAACAAAAAGAGGCCGAGGCGGCCAATCGAAAAAACGAACGATTGCAAGGCGCCCTGGAACTCGCCGGTGCGGTGTGTCACGATCTGAATCAACCTCTCATGGCCATCACCGGCTATGCGGAGTTGCTCCTGATGGAATACCCCGAAAATGCTTCCCGCAGCGAAAAGATCAAGAAGATCCTTTCGCAAATCAGCAAGATGGGCGACATCACGAACAAACTGATGCGTGTCACCCGTTATGAGACCAAATCCTATCTGGACAGAAAGATTATTGATCTGGAGAAGGCCGCTACCGATTAGCGAAATGGATTGGAACGCGACCGGGAAACGGGTCCAAAGAAAGTGAAAAGGCCATCATGTTCACCGCCCAAGATATTTTCGACATCGCCATTCGCCTGGAAGAAAACGGTGAAAAGACCTATCGGGCAGCCATGGCCCATGCGCCCGATGAAGCGTTGAAGGCGCTTTTGGCTTGGATGGCCCAGGAAGAAAAAAATCATGCCGAATGGTTCAGCCGACAAAAGGATCGGTTGAGAAAAGGGGAAGATCATCACCTGATGCAGCAACTGAGCAGCGCACTGGTAGAGGATGTGATTCAGGACCAGGCCTTTTCCCTGCAGGAGGTGGATTTTTCCACCATCAAAACCGCAGAAGAGATGATTCGCGTTTTCATCGGGTTCGAAGATGACACCATCGCCTTTTACGAAGTGCTCAAGGCCCTCGTAATGGACGAGGAGGTCGCCGGTCAGTTGGATCGGATTATCGCCGAGGAGCGAAACCACATCACCCAATTTCAAAACCGGCTTTCGACCTATCGGATCAAATCGACCATTCCCTGATGCCATGTTTTACGGTTTCATCGTACTTGACATTGACAGACCGTCTTTTTATTGTACCCCGGCTGATGAGTAACTGCCAATAACCCACGCATACTGAGTCGAATACGCCATGCGCAATCTGTCAGAACATTCTCCGCGATTATTGTTGCTGGTGGCCGGCGCAAAGGGTGCCATCGGGACAACCCTCGCGGCCGCCGTCGCCGCCATGCAGACGAACCCCCAGCTTATTGTCGATGCGCTGACGACCGCCGATAAATTTTCCTTTCTGGGACCCTGCCCCGCGGTGGTCATGGCCGGATGGGACGCGTCATCGAATACAATGGTTGAAAGCCTATCGCACCATGGCGTGTTGTCCGAAGCGTCGTGGCGTCCCTATGAATCCGAACTGGCCGAGCTGGTCGTCTACGATGCACCGGCCGATACGGGTACGATCGGCGATCAGATGACCCAAATCCAGGCCGGTATCCGCAACTGCCGGGAGCGCTTTCCCGATGCCCGGCCGGTGCTTGCCAATCTCTTGCCGGCGGCCTGCGATGTCATGGACCCTGAGAATTTTTCCCAAATGGAGGTGATACGGGCCCAAAACGCCCGAACGGTATTGCCGGACCTGGCCTATGTGGCCGCCGCCGTGGAGACAGGTATACCGGTGGTCAACTTCACACCCAATACCGTTGAACTGCCTGCCATACTGTCACTGGCCGAAACCAACGGGGTGCCCATCGCCGGTCGTGACGGCAAGACAGGCCAGACCTATTTCAAGGTTGTCCTCGCCTCGGCCCTGAAGGCAAGGGGGCTTTATGTGGACGGCTGGTACAGTCTGAACATCCTGGGAAATGCGGACGGCCGAAATCTCATGGACCCGGACAATGCCTGCGGGAAATTGACCAACAAGACCCGGCTGTTGGATGAAATCCTGGAATATTCGGTGGGTGAGAGATATGGCCACCCGACCCACAAGGTCCACATCGACTACTATCCGCCCAGGGGAGACGCCAAGGAGGCGTGGGACACCATCGACATTACCGGCCTTTTCGGCATGCCCATGAGTCTTCGGCTGAACCTGCAGGGACGGGATTCTATCCTCGCCGCCCCGATGGTTCTGGACCTGGCCCGTTGGGTGACCGCCCTGCAGGTGGCCGGTGTTGCGGGCCCCATACCCGACCTGGGCTTTTTCTTCAAAAGGGCTGTGGGGTCGGGGGCACCGCTCACCTTTCAGGATCAGCTGGCCGCATTGTCGCGTCTGGAATCGCTGATTCAAGCCCGAACGGGCGAAGCGTAACGCAGATATCGGGCTTTTCGCGAAGCCGGCAAGGATAAAAAACATGATTTTTGGTTACAGCACGAATGCCTTTGTCAAGTATTCTCTACTGGCGTCATTGGACCGCATTGCCGGGCTTGGATTTTCCGGCGTGGAGATCATGTGCGACCAGCCTCACCTTTACCCACCAGAGTACGATGCCAAACGGCTGGAAGAGGTGAAATCCTCCCTTGAAAAAAATGGTCTGGCGCCCACGAATCTCAACAGCTTTACCCTTTTTGCCGTGGGGGATACCTATCTGCCATCCTGGATCGAACCGGAGGCACATCGCCGGCAGATGCGTGTGGACCATACCCTGGCATGCCTGGACATCGCGGCCTTCATCGGCTGCCGAAACATCTCGGTGCCACCGGGAGGGCCATTGCCCGCCAACATGACCCGAAAACAGGCCCTTGATCTGTTTCATCGGGGGCTGGAACAGGTGTTGCCCAGAGCCGAGGCATTGGAGGTGAAACTTCTCATCGAACCGGAACCGGACCTTCTCATGGAACGAACCGGTGAGATCAAGCCCTTCGTTGCGGAAATCCAATCACCCGTCGTTGGCATCAACTTCGATATCGGCCACTTCTATTGTGCGGGGGAGGATCCTGCGACCGCCTTCGAGGATCTGTTTCCCTGGATCGGCCATGTTCACATCGAGGATATCGCCCCCTCCCGGGAGCACAACCACCTCATCGCCGGTGAAGGGGCCATCGACTTTCCGTCGGTATTCGCTGCCATGAAACGCCTTGGCTACAATTGTGACATGAGTCTGGAGCTTTACCCTTATACCGACCGGCCCGAAGAGGCCGGAAGCCGGAGCCTGGCCCACCTGCTGCCCATGTTGCGGTCTGCGGGGTTGACGGCATCGTAAAAAGCCCGAAATCTGCGTCACTGCGACGTATCCAACCATACGCGGCCCACGGCACCCACGGTAATTTTCCTTTATCCTCCCATGGCCTCCATCACCTTGACGAGCAACATGGCGGCCATGCCGATCATGATCAAACCGGACGCGATCTCGGTGTGTTGTCTGTATCGCCGCATCATGGCCGCCGCGCCGGCACCGATGGCCAGGAGTCCGGGCAGGGTCCCAAGGCCGAATACGAAGGCCAACAACGCGCCGGACGGTATCTGCGCATTCGCCATGGACTTGGTAAAGGCGGCGTAGGACAATCCGCAGGGAAGGCCGCCCAAAAGCAATCCCATGAGAAAAAGATCCCCGTCGCTGCGCCGATGGCCCTTCTTGGACATGAGTTTCCGCCACCCGGGAATTCGGTTGGGTGCGGCGATGCTGAGCCACTGAGGTTCGCTGACGAAGCCCAGGCGGGACAGTCCAAGCAGAAACAGGAAAATTGCCGCAAGAAGGCTAAGCCCCACCTGTGTCCGGATCATCCATGCCATGGGATCGGCGCCCAGGCCCGCCGCCATTCGAATCAATCCGCTTCCAACGCCCCCCATGATCCCCCCGATCACCCCGTAGGTGATCAATCGGCCGGCATGGTAAAAAAGATGGGCGGAAAATCGTCCTGTCTGCCCCGGCAGGGCCACCACCAGAGGGCCGCACATGCCGATGCAGTGACCGGTTCCCATAAGGCCCAGCATGAACAGGCCCATCACGTCTATCGTCGGATCGATGGCAGGTGTCATTTACATTGAAGTACGCCGGCAAAACATTGAAGTCAATAGATCCGGCACCGGAACGACTTGCGGTTTGGCCAAAAAATGGATACACTTGCCATCTCTTCTGGCGTCGTCGCCAATCCACTTTTTTCGCGTCGGAACGGCGCTCACCCTGTCTTTCGGGGGGTGGGAAGGAAGAACAACAGCGTGAGTGTATTCTCATCGGCAACAAAAAACATCTTGAACATTTTTTTTGCGATGATGTTTGTATTTTGCGTCGGAACTGCCGGTGCCGCCCAAGGCGGACCGGCACCGGCAGAACAATCCCTGTCCGCAGACGGCGCGTTGAACCCGAGCGAGTCCGATCGATGCCCGGTGTGTGCCATGTTTCCGGCTCGCTACCCCCAAACGGCGGCGGCCATGACCCTTGCGAGTGGTGAGACCTTTTACTTTTGCACCAATGGATGTCTTCTCCGCTCTTGGCTTCGACCGGGTATCTATCTGGGTAAAACCCGTGACAGTATCGATCGCCTGGTGGTCTTGGACTATTTTTCCGGTGCACCCATAAACGGACGAAAGGCCACGTGGGTGGCCGGATCCGACGTGGTGGGCCCCATGGGCCCGGCCATCATCGCGTTGGGTGATGCATCACAACTGGCCACCTTCAAGGCGCGTCACGGGGGACGACACGTCTTCACCTTCGACCAGTTGGACGATGACTTGTGGCGGCGGATCAGTAACCATGCGCTGCCGGCCAAAGTGCCCACACAGAAATGGCACATGTGCCATTTCTGAATGGGAACCGATAATCGCCGCGGCCCGAAAAGTGCCTACCATGAAATCACTACCGATGAAAAAAAAAGATTCACCTCCTGCGCCATGTCGTTTCGCCCAATGGCTCTTGTACGGTTCCACCGGGTTTTGCCTCCTGGTGATGGTGGCCATCGGCACGCACCTTTGGTTGCGTTCGCCCGGCCCCGAAAGCGCGGTGTTGGCGATAAAAACCTTTTCCCTCAGCGAAACGGCCCTGTGGCCCGCCGGCAGCCCCAAGCGCAGTCCGGAAACCCTTCACCCGGGTGTGGACCTGCGGTTGATCCCCGTACCGGAGATCGAACCATGAGATTCGGTGCGCGATATCTTCCCATGGTCATCTGGGCCGCCCGCGATATCCAACGGCAAGGGGGTAGCAGCCTGCTTCTTTTCTTTAGTCTGTCTGTTCTGGTTTTCATGGTAGCGACCGTGCTGCTGTTCACACAGGCAATGGATGCCACGCGACAAGCGTTGATGAATCACGCTCCGGATCTGGTGGTCCGTCGCATCGACGCAGGCGGCTGGGCACCCCTGCCGGCAGATCAGGCGGTTGCCTGCGCCGAGGCCGTTGCCGGTGCCTTGGACCCGACGCCGCGAATCTGGGGGGTGGCCATGGGTTCCGGCGGCCCGGTGACACTGGTCTCCTCTCTCCGATGGCTTTCCCGACCCATCGGCGATGGTATCCATCCCCCTTCCCCGGGCCAGGCCGTCGTGGGTCAGGGGATCTTTGGTGACGCCCCGGACGGTCGACTGGTATTGTATACGCCGGAGCCTGTCTCTTTTACGATTACGGGGCGATTTCCCGAGAATTCCGGCCTGGTCACCCATGACCTGGTCTGGTTGTCTCCCGAAGACGCCCGCGCCGTGCTGGGGTTGAAGCCGGGGCAAGCTAGCGATCTGGCCGTTCATCTGTTTCGCCGGGAAGAGGAGAAGGCGATCCAGGCCGATCTGGCCGCCGCCTTCCCCTGGCCCGTTCGCATCACCGATTTGAGCACCCACCTTGTTCGACAGCACACACACATCATTCAAATCGGTGGAATCACCCTCGTGGCCTGGATTCCGGCGATGCTGGCGATGCTGTACATCATCGCCGGCACATTCGCCTTTCAAAACGCCCAGCGTCACCAGTGGGGGCTCATGAAAGCCCTGGGGTGGACCACCGAAAACATTCTCTCTTTTCAGATGGCCAAGGCGTTGGTCATCGGTGGACCTGCACTGGCCCTTGGCATCTTCGGGGCCTATGTCATGGTCTTTCACCCGCCGTCCGCCGCCCTTTTGGCCCACTGGGTTACCGGCGGGCAACAATTACCGGCCCTATTTCTGTCGGCAAAGGGCGTGCCCACGATGTTGATACAGGTCGTCGCCATGGTGGGACTTCCCTATCTGGCCACCGTTTTTCTGTCCAGTCTCCGCCTGGCCACCGGCGATCCTGGTCCCCACACGCAGGTGAATCCATGGAACTGAAGCATGGGCTGGCCTGCCGCCGCCTGGAGTTCCGATGGCAGGCAGGGGTGCCGTCCTTGTTGTCCTCCGTGGAGGCGACGTTTCCGCCGGGTTCGGTAACGTTGATCACCGGCGATACCGGTGCGGGAAAGAGCACCCTTTTGCATATTCTAGCGAGCCTGCTGCGCCCGACGGCGGGCGAGGTGTGGGCCGATGGAAAGCCGGTGTCCCGGTGGTCGCCCCACCACCGGGATCGGTGGCGGAAGCAAATGGGCATCGTATTTCAACACCTGGCGTTGGTGGCGGATCTCACCGCGGCGGAGAACCTGCTGGTGCCCCTGATTCCCAAATCCCTTGCATTCAAAAAGATGCAGAAAAAAATCCAAGGGGTTCTCGAAGCGTTGGATCTATCGGGCTTGGCCCAAACAAAGACCATGGCTCTTTCCGGTGGCCAGCAGCAGCGCCTGGCCGTGGCACGGGCACTGGTGACCCGTCCCCGGTTTCTTTTTGTCGACGAGCCCACCGCCTTTCAGGACGACCGGCACACCCGGCAGATCGAAACGCTTCTCCATGACGCCGCCGGAGATGGTGCCGTGGTGGTCATCGGGTCCCATGATCCGCGTCTTCGCTCGTCCAACGCAAACCAGCGGCGATTTCGCCTGGCGTCGGGAACATTATCGCCGGTTCAAGCAGAACAAGGGCAGGATCCCTCGTGATCTGGCATCCATTCTCCTGGGCCTTTTGGGCGGTCGCGGCGACCGGCGCGCTGCTCTACCTCGTCGGCGCCGTCCGCGCCATTGCGGTGGTGATCGGATGGGATCCATCGGCTTTGGACGCGGCGCAGCTCCGACGGGAACGCCATGCCCAGACGGCGTCCCTTCTCGGACGTTGGGCCTTCGGCTGCCTGGCGATTGCGGCCATCGTTGCCCTGGTGGGGATTACCCGTATCTGGCACCGGATCATCCCCGGTGCCATGTGCGGTACCGGGGTGCTCCAGGCAACCGGTGTCCACGGCGGCCGGGCTATCTTTTTCTGGGGTGCCGCGCTCGTCCTTCTCTACGGCTGGCGGGTGTTGGACGACCTGGATCGCCACCATCCGCAAGGCAGGTTGGCATCCGTCAACGCCCGCTTCCTTCTCCTTGCCGCCCCCTTTCTGTTGCCGGCCCTTCTTTTCACATGGCAGGCGTGGATGAATGTCGCCGCCGTACCCACGGTAAGTTGCTGTGCCGCAGTATACGACAGGGTTGCGGATGGTATGTCCGCGTCCGCCCGGTGGCGCGAACCCGCTGCTATTTTTATCCAACTGGCGGGAACGGCCGTATTGCTGTTTCTGGCGGCCTCGGCCATCCGCTCTCCCGACCGCCATTCCGGTTTTCTGTGGCCGGCCGTCGCCATATTGTGGGGCGTCGGGTCGATGTTTTCCGTGAAGCGGGTCTGGTCCGCCTACTACTACCAGGTCTTGTCCCACCCTTGCCCATGGTGCCTGTTTCTGCCCCAGTACCGAGGTGCCGGATTTCTTATATTCGGTTGCCTGGCGGTCGTCCTCGTGGAAAGCATCGACACCGGGCTGGCTGGCACAATGGGCACCCGGCATCCGACGCTTGCCCATCCAGTCCGAATCCGCAGCCGCCGATCCGCCGTACGTGTCACCACCGCCCTGATCGGGTTCACCCTGCTCACCGTCGGGCCGGCCCTTTTGTGGCGCCTTCGAAACGGTGTCTGGCTGACCGGTTTTCCCTAAAACGCTTTTACCGTTACGCCATCGGCCGAGTAACGGAAGAATGATTTACTGTCCGGCCGTAATTGGCCTGGAAAAGCTTTTTACAAAGTAGTAAAGTTAATAGTAAACGTGACCAATAAGCATAGTATCGTCCCTGTGGCGAAATCCGACGATGACGATCGGCGTTCGAAAAATGGTCGCCCATGAAAAGCACATTGAACAACCGAACCTCGAAAGCAGGAGACCTCGTGCGAAAAAGAACAGGATTTGGTAGTTTTCGTCTTCGCACGAAGCTTCTTTTTGCCTATCTTGGGTTGACGGCGGTTCTCTTCTCCTTCGGAGGGGCGGCGGCCCTTTTTACCATCAAGGGTGCCGTTCAACACCATATCGAAGACGATCTGCGCTTTGGCACCCAGACCATCGTCAACATGGTGGAAACCGCGGTACAAGGTTCCATCACCAATTATCTGCGCGCCGTGGCGGAAAAGAACCTCGAAATCGCCCATAAGATCCACAACCGTTTTCTTGCGGGAGAGATAACGGACGCCGAGGCGCGAAGGGAGATGCGCCGTGTTTTTCTGGAGCAGACCATCGGAAAAACCGGATACATCTACTGCATCGACAGCAAGGGGGTGGCCACGGTACATCCCAACGAACAGCTGGAGGGAGAAAACAGACTCAATTTTGAATTCGTTCGCAAACAGACCCGCCTAAAGACCGGATACATCGAATACCAATGGAAAAATCCGGGCGAGCAGGTTATGCGGCCCAAGGCCCTCTACATGACCTATTTTGCCCCCTATGACTGGATTATCTCCGTCTCCACCTACCGCGACGAGTTCCTTGCGTTACTTCCCATGGAAGAGATCCGGTCCAGTATAAAGGCCCTGACCTTCGGTGAGAGCGGGTATGTCTTCGTGGCCGACATTAACGGTAACATCATCGTCCACCCGGAGTTGGAAGGTCAGAACTTTTATGACGTCACCAGTGAGAACCATTCGTTTTTCAAGCGCATTGCAGCGAAAAAATCCGGTCAGATCACCTATCGCTGGAAAAATCCGGGCGACACCGAAGCCCGGGAAAAGATCGCGGTGTTCGGATATATCCCCGAGTATGAATGGATCGTCGGATCCACAGGAGATGTGGCGGAAATCAATTCACCCATCCGAAAGGTCCGGGATCTGACGATCCTTTTTGTCGCCGCCGCCATCGGATTGAGCACGATGATGACCCTGCTGGTCAGCAACTCCATTACCCGGCGTCTCCGTCACCTTATGGCGGTCATCAACAAGAGGCGCCAGGGCGACCTGAGCGCACGGGTGATCAACGAGTCCGAAGATGAAATCGGTCGCCTGGGACGTATATTCAACGATTTTTTGGAACGGCTGCAAACCTCCCACGACGATCTGACGGCCGAGGTGTCACGGCACCGCGAGACTTCCCTCTCCCTGCAACAAGTAAGGGATTTCAACAAGTTCATTATCTCTTCGGTGGAGGCGTTGGTCATCGTTCTGGATCTGAAGGGACGGATTGTCATTTTCAACCGTGCCTGTGAAGCGTGCAGCGGGTATCGCCAGGAGGAGGTCTTGGGAGAACTGCTCCTCGACCGTCTGATTCCGGAAGAGGAAAAAGAGGATCTGCAACGATCCTTCGATTCGGTTTTTCGGACCCAAACGGCGAATCGGCATACCAACCATTGGGTGAAAAAGGATGGCGATTGGCGCCTGATCCAATGGTCCAACACCATCATGCGGGGAGCGGACGGCGAGGTGACGTTTATGGTGGGTGCCGGTCTGGATATCACGGATCAGCGTGCAGCGGAAAGCGCCTTGCGCCGAATGGAGTCACAACTGCTGCAATCCCAAAAAATGGATGCCATCGGAACGTTGGCCGGGGGCATCGCCCACGATTTCAACAACAGCCTGCAGGCCATTTCCGGGTACACACAGCTCTTGTTGATGGAAGAATATGGCGCCAACCGGCAAAAGGAAATGCTGGCCACCATCCAGCACAGCTGCGATCATGCCCGTGAGCTTACGCAACAGTTGCTCACCTTCAGCCGTAAAATCGAAAGCAAGCTGACGCCATTGGATTTAAATCACCAACTGCAGTCGGTGACGAAACTTCTCCGGCGCACATTGCCGCGCATCATCGATATTCAGCTGGACCTGGCCGATGACCTGCCCATCGCAACGGCGGACCCCGTCCAGTTCGAACAGGTCCTGATGAACCTTTCCATCAATGCCGGCCATGCCATGCCCGATGGCGGAACCCTTCGCATCGAAACCCGAAGTATCATCCTGGGTGACGCATTTTGCCGGCAGCACTTCGGTGCCAAACCCGGTCCCCATGCCATGCTCGCCATATCGGACACCGGTATCGGGATGGATGAAGCAACCCGCGTCCGTATTTTCGAGCCGTTTTTTACCACCCGCGAGCCCGGTTCGGGAACCGGTCTTGGATTGGCCATGGTCTACGGCATCATCAAAAATCACAACGGAATCATACACTGCTCCAGTACACCCGGTCGGGGAACGACATTTACCATTTACCTGCCTGCGGCGAAAAAGGTGTCTCATCAAAAGGAAGAATCGGAAGATCAATGGAACATTCGCGGCGGGAAGGAAACCATCCTGATCGTGGATGATGAACCTCTCATTCGTCAATTGGGTCGTGAACTCCTGGAGGGGTACGGATATCGGGTCATCGAGACCGTTGATGGCCAGGCGGCCCTGGATCTATACCGCCAATCGAGCGATTCCATCGATTTGATCGTTCTCGACTTGAACATGCCGAAAATGGATGGGTCGCAATTCCTTGCAGAATTACGCGATGTCGACCGCGATGTTCCCGTCCTGATCGCCTCCGGCGACGCCCCCGAAGGCCGCCAAAAGGCGGACCTCGTAGAGCGGGCACAGGGATTCGTGGGAAAGCCCTATTCCCTGGTGGAACTATTAAAGGTCGTTCGCGAAACGCTGGATCGGGCGGCCGAAATCGCAGGCGCTTCCCGACAAACGAAATCAAAAAAGGGTCAATTTACGCGAAAAGTGTTATCCTTGGAACATCAACCGGATCACACTCACTGACGACCCGCCGAAAAACGCCTCCCCATTTGAACCATCATTACCAGAAATAGGGCGATGAGTGCGCCACCCGCGGCAACCGATGGCATCGCGCCGACGTCATCTCCGATGGTGCGGATAAAACAGAAATCATCGTCATCCGCATCGCCTTCGGGAAAAAGGGTGTCTGATACGGATTCGGCGAACATCCCATGTGCCCGGGTCGTGGGATGGATGCTGTCCCAGAAAAGGTAGTCCGCGGCATCGCCGTTGACGTTATCCTCATCCAGTTCCATGTAGGTGCCGGTAACGTTGACAAAGGCCCCGCCTTGAATCAGTTCCATCAAATATTGGAACATGTCGAAGGTATAAATGGTGATGTCCGGCAGTTGGCCTTCCAGGTCCGCAATCACATCGATGAGTGCGTCGTTATAGGCTTGAACGTATCCCGTGACCAATGCGGCCGCTTCCGGCGTGTCGAGGTATTCCGGGGTGCGTCCGATATCCGGCAGGTTCAGGATCAAAAAGTTCGCGGCGCCTGCATCGTGTAGCTGGATGACGCTGTTGGTGATGCGGTGCATCGCCGATTCGACCAACGATGAAATATCGGGATACTCCGTATCCCCCTTGTCGAACTCCAGGATGTCGTTGGCGCCGATCCAGATGGTGAACAAGGTGCTATCGGGCTCGAATGCGGGGTCGGCGTCCACATATCGGTCCACCTGCCCCACCAGGCCCAGCGGTGGCAACAAGCCGCTGTCCACATAATCCTGAACCGTTCCATTTTCATGTCCCCGGGTCATGGCGCCGGCGATGGCGTTGTTTTCCAGGGTCGCATCCCAGTCGTCGGCCAGGTACTCCACCCAGACGTCGCCGTTGGACCATACCTCGAGCACGCCGTCGGGATTGGTCACCGGATCGTATAACCCGACATAGGGCTCCAGGTAGTATTGCAATCCATGATGGTCGGTGAGGCTGTCGCCGAAGGCGACGATGTGGGGATAGGTGCGCGCGTGGGACATTGTCACCAACGAAATCCAAATGACCAACGACATCAATACGCAAATGGCGAGTCTGTTTCTATGCATCTTCGATCCCATTATGACGAATCTCCTTTCGATCATCGTATCCATTATCTTTCCACCAAATGCTTTTTACCAGATCGACACGATGAAGGAAACGCTTCCTTGGGGTTTTTTCTTGAAACAAGCACGAATTTTGTTTTAATCGAAATCGAGCGATTGGCCGATACCCATTAAAAGTGCAGGAAACGAAATCTTGAAAACAGTACTGAAGCCTGAGAATGAAGCAGAAGCAAATGTAATCAAATCGGTTTTAGCGGAAAACGGAATATATGCAGAAATAAAATCATTTCACGATACTGCCTATGATGGCCTCTTCCAATCGCAATATGGCTGGGGCCTGATTTGTGTTTCCGAGACAGATTTGCCTGAAGCAAAAAGAATAATTGAAGAGTGGCGCAAAGCATCTCCTGAAGAACTCCCATGGGAAAACAAATAGTTACGCCTACCAGGGGATTGATGACACGTTTCACCGGTCAAATTTTATCCCAGCGATTTGGAACCAGGGTGGATTGTTAACCGACGAACATGTGGTGATAAACGTCATTCGGTGAAAGAAAATGAGAATTGCCGCAGAGAAGGATTTAGAAGATATCGTCGCCATATATAACACTACGATATCAACAAGACAATCGACGGCAGATACATCAGAAGTGTCTGTTGCATCGAGGCTGGAATGGTTCAGGCAACACGACCCCAAAAAAAGACCCCTACTGGTCCATGAAGAGAAAGGAAAAGTTATTGGTTGGGTCAGCTTTCAGTCTTTTTATGGGCGGCCCGCGTATGACCATACTGCTGAAATCAGCATTTATATATCTCCAGAACAAAGAGGAAAAGGATTGGGTCGATCTCTTTTAAAAGAATCGTTGGAAAGAACAAGGAAATTGAATATCAAAACGGTTGTTTGTTTTATTTTTTCCCATAATGCCCCAAGCATAAAGCTGTTTAAATCCTTTGGTTTTGAAGAATGGGGCATACTTCCCAATATTGCCGAAATGGATGGAATCGAATATAGTCTTTCTATTATTGGCAAGCGTGTAAATGACTAAAGCATGGACCTGCTGGTTCCAGGAAAAGCAGGGCACACCCATGTAAATCTAAGTTTTAATTGACGTTTCCCGCCGCGCTGGGCAACGCAGCTGCCACTGGTGTTTGTCCTGT
Organism: uncultured Desulfosarcina sp.; assembly: GCA_963674945.2. Classification (GTDB taxonomy): domain Bacteria; phylum Desulfobacterota; class Desulfobacteria; order Desulfobacterales; family Desulfosarcinaceae; genus Desulfosarcina. Next base: position 2,810,504 of record CAXXWQ010000004.1, on the reverse strand, counting down.
GAATTTAGAGGGTTAGAAGAAAAACCGGATTGCCAAACTCAAAAACGGAAAATGCTATCAGTCCTCAATGATGACATGATTGATAAGCCTATAACCGAATGAAGCGTTATTTATCTATGCAGGACCATACTCCGATAATGGCGAATTTCATCGGGTTCACCCATATCGCATTCGAGGTACGAGATGTTTGCCACACGCTGGATTTGGCGATACAACATGGTGGCCGGTTATTAGGATTAGGAAAAATCACCGAAAGAAATGTTGAAGGTGTAGGAAATTTAATGTTTGTTTACTTCCGAGATCCAGAAGGAAATATAATCGAAATTCAATCATGGAGAAATCGATGAACGATGTAACAAATGAAACATCGGATGGCATGTCCTTGAACCAAATGATGGCGCTGTCCCGGGCTTTTCAGAAAAGTCGCATCTTGCTTACGGCCTATGAATTGGATGTGTTTACCGTATTGGGAGACGAAGAGAAATCTTCCAGGGATATTTCCGATGCCATTTGTGCGGATCAACGAGGAACGGACCGTTTGCTGAATACCCTTTGCGCACTGAACGTTCTGAAGAAGTCCGGCGATACGTATACCGTGTCGGAAGTCAAGTCATGGATGAAGGCGGCAGGAATGTCATTTGTTGAGAGAAACGGCGGCGTCATGATCGGGAGAAAAGAGTAGAAAATATGCGTTTATAATGCATTACTTCGACTGGGCGGTTTTGATAATTTCATCATGAAAAACCACAATGAAAAAGAGACAGATGACATGAACATCAAAACGATAGACCTGCGAAGCGACACCGTCACCAAGCCAACCGGGGCCATGCGTCAAGCGATGGCGGAGGCAAACGTAGGTGACGATGTCATGGGGGACGACCCAACAGTAAAGGAATTGGAGCGTCATACTGCCGCGTTGCTCGGCAAGGAGGCGGCGGTCTTCGTCCCATCGGGGACCATGGCGAATCAGGTGGCAATCCGCTGTCACACACAACCCGGTGATGAAATGCTGCTGGATGCCAATGCGCACATCTACTGGTATGAGGCCGGCGCATCGGCAGCGCTGTCGGGTGTGATTTGCCGGATTTTGCCGGGAGTGCGCGGTGTGTTCTCCGCAGCCGACGTACGTGCCGCCCTTCGGCCAAAAGACATCCATTTTCCGCCCACACGTTTGCTCGCCGTAGAGAATACCCATAATCGAGGAGGAGGATCGATCTGGACGTTGGAACAGATTCAAGGGGTATGCAGCGTTGCCCGGGAAGAAGGCATCCGTACCCATCTCGACGGGGCCCGAATGTGGAACGCATCGGTGGCGACAGGAATTGCGGAATCAGAGTACGCCAAAGAATTTGACAGTGTGAGCGTTTGCTTCTCCAAGGGTCTTGGGGCACCCGTGGGTTCGGCGCTTGCAGGGAGTGCAGAATTCGTGGCGCGTGCACGTCGTTTCCGCAAGCAGTTTGGCGGCGGAATGCGACAAGCCGGGATTATTGCGGCTGGCGGGCTCTATGCCTTGCGACACCACCGCAAGCGGTTGGCGGATGACCATGCCAACGCCAGGCGGCTTGCGTCCGGGTTGGACGAAATTCCCGGGATCCATGTGAACAGTGACATAATTGACACAAATATGGTGTACTTCGATGTCGAAGACAGAACGGCAAAACAATTTGCCGACCTGTTGAAGGAGAAGAACGTGCTGGTTCTGCCGACAGGGGCGCATACCATCCGCGCGGTGACAAGCCTGGCCGTAGATGTGGATGATATCTATCAGGCAATCGGTGCTGTCCGGGACATCATGGCCGCATCGATTGCCTGACAGCCATTTGGTGCAAATCAGGTCCCTCTTTTCATCACCTTTTTTCTCCGAGAATCGCCTTGGTGGACTCGATTTCCTCCCGGGTCACCGACCGCCGCAATGCCTCCATTTTTTCCATCACCTGGGCGAAGCGCACGCCTTCGGCGGCGCTGATCCATGAGAGCTGAAGCCGTTCGGGGCGGATGCCCCGCTTTTCCATCTTCTTGTGCATCTTGGCGATGCGCTTTTCGGTCCAGTGGTTGGCGTCGATGTAGTGGCAGTCGCCGATGTGGCAGCCGCTGACGAGAACCACCGGAGCGCCCATCTTGAACCCTTCCCAGATGAACTTCTCGCTGACCCGGCCCGAGCACATGGTGCGAATCAGGCGGACATTGGGCGGATACTGCAATCGGGAGACGCCGGCATAGTCGGCCCCGGCATAGGAGCACCAGTTGCAGGCAAAGGCCAGGATCTTCTCCGTGGGCTCTCGTTCGAGCATGGCATCGATCTGACCGGTAATCTGTCCGTCGGTGAAGTGGTTGGTGACAATGGCGTCGAATTTACATTCGGCCGCGCAGGTGCCGCAACCGCTGCAGGCGGCGGTGGTGACCTGGGCCGGAATCTTCTTCTTCACGTCCACGGTGATGGCGTTGTAGGGGCATACCTGGGCGCATCGTCCGCAGATCTTGCACTTGTCGGTGATCACTTCTGCGGTGATCGCTTCCGCGGTGATGTGCCCTTCGTGCAAGAGACGAATGGTCCGCACCGCCGCTGCCGATGCCTGGGTGACCGAATCCTTGATGTCCTTTGGCCCTTCGGCGCAACCAGCGTAAAAGACCCCCCGTGTCGCCGCGTCGACGGGCTGGAGTTTGGGGTGAGCCTCCAGGAAAAAGCCGTCCGAGGTGAGCTGCAGCCCCAGCATCTCCTGAAGCCGCTGGGTACTTTGGGCCGGCTCCATGCCGATGGCCAGCACCAGCATGTCCAGGTCGTAGTAGTTTAGTCTTCCCGTGGCGGTATTTTCCACGGCCACGCGAAGGCTGCCGTCGGAAAGCTGCTCCACGTTGCCGGGAAGGCCCCGCACGTAGTGGGTGCCCAGGCGGCGGCTTCGCATATAAAGATCCTCGAACCCTTTGCCGAAAGCCCGGATGTCGATGTAAAAGACCTTGACGTCCATCTCGGGATAGTGCTCCTTGAGCACAAGGGTGCTTTTCACCGTATTCATGCAGCAGATGTTGGAACAATAGGGTTTGCCCCGCCGGGCCGAACGGGACCCCACGCACTGGATGAACCCGATGGATTTGGGATGCTTTCGATCCGTGGGGCGCACCACCGCCCCCTGGGTTGGGCCCCCGGCGTTGACCAGCCGCTCGAACTCCATGCTGGTGAGCACGTTTTCGAAACGGGTGTAGCCGTACTCGTCCATCACCTTCGGGTCGTGGGGGGTAAGCCCCGTGGCCACCACGATGGCCCCCACCCGCTCGTCGATGGTCTCGTCGGACATGTGAAAATCGATGCACTTTTTCTCGCACGCCTCCAGGCACTTGCTGCACACCGTGGGGTTGTGCCCCAGGCATTCGTGGGGGTTGAGCACGTAGGCCGACGGCACGGCCTGGGGAAAGGGGGAATAGATGGCCTTTCGCGAACTTAACCCCATATTGAATTCGTCCGGGCGCACCACCGGGCAGACCCGGGCGCACTCGCCGCATGCGGTGCACGCCGTCTCGTCCACATAGCGGGCTTTCTTGACGATTCGCACGTCGAAATTGCCCACATATCCCTTTACATCCTTCACTTCGCTCAAGGTGTGGATGGTTATGCGAGGATGCCGACCGGCATCCGTCATTTTCGGACCGAGGATTCAGATGGAGCAATCCATGGTGGGAAAGGTCTTGTCCAACTGGGCCATGACCCCGCCGATGGAAGGCTGCTTTTCCACCATGACGACATCGAATCCGTTGTCGGCCAGGTCCAGGGCCGATTGGATGCCGGCAACGCCGCCGCCGATCACCATGACCCGTTTGGTAAGGGGCAGCTGCGATTCGTGCAAGGGAACATGCTGCCGCACCCGTGCCAGGGACATCTTGACCAGGTCCAGGGCCTTTTTCGTAGCATCGGCAGGCGCCTTCATGTGCACCCAACTGCACTGCTCCCGCAGGTTGGTCATTTCCAGCAAGTAGGGATTGAGGCCGGCGTCCTTGATCATCTGGCGGAAGGTGGGTTCGTGAAGCCGTGGCGAACACGATGCCACCACGATGCGGTTGAGCCCGTTTTCTTCGATATCCTCGCGGATTTCCCGCTGGCCCGGTTCGCTGCAGGCGTAGCCGATCCCTTTGGATACGACCACATCGGGCAGCGATGCCATCTCCTGGGCCACGCCGTCGCAGTCCACCGTCTGTGCGATGTTTAGCCCGCAATGGCAGACGTAGACGCCGATGCGAAGCTCTTCGGGGATGTTTGCCGGTATGGATGCGGTTGCTGTTGATTTCATGGTTGGTTTCCTATTGTTTTGTCTGTGCTGTCTATCCTCAAGATAGATCAAAAGAATACGGGAGCCGGAAAGTTCGCAGTCGCTTCACTCCGTCATTTCATCATCAATCGAGCCGAAGGCGAGTTCCACCTTCTCGTATGAATACTCCCACATCTCATTCCCAATAAATCGTCCTGGCGATGGCACTGGTCAGGTCCATCATTTCCATTTTCAAATTCTCGCCCCGTACCGCGTCTTCCATGGCACAGCGCAGGTGGATCTGGCACTTGGGACATGCGGTGAGCATGAGGTCGCTGCCCGTTGCCTTGGCGCTGTCCAGTCTTTTCACCTGCAAGGCTTTGGAGTACCGGTCACAGCCGGTCCAGGCGCTGTTGCCGCAGCACACGGCGGCCTTTCCCGACTCGGGCATTTCCGTAAAATCCGTGCCGGACATCTTCCGGATCAACCGCCGCGGCAGATCGGAAAGCCCGTCCATGCGGCTCTGGCGACAGCTGTCCTGGAAAGTCACCCGGCGATCCAGGGACTTGAATCCAACAGCGCCCTTGTCGATCTCCCTTTCTAAAAATTGGTACATATGGGTGACGGTGAGCGGCAGATCGACGCCATTGGCCCCATAGTCGTGGGCGAGGGTACGATAACATTCGGGACAGGCGGTGATCAGTTCACTGGCCCCCGTCTCGGCGAAGGCGGCGGCGTTTTTTCGGGCCAGACGCAAGAAGTTTTCCCGGTCCCCCGTCCACAACAGGTCGTGGCCGCAACAGCGCTCACCTTCCAACACCGCCGGTGTGACGTCGAAGAAATTGAGCAGCCGAAGGCTGTCTTCGAGGATTCTTGCGGTGTCGACCCCCAGGAACTTGCCGAAGAAGATGTCGAAATAGGGGGCGCAGCCGCCGAAAAAGAGGACTTCTCCCCTGGGCTGGGTGTCGATGCCCGGTGGCAGTGACTGCCACCTTACGGGAGCGCACTGCTCCGTCGCCATGGTTCGCATCATGCTTTGGAAAAATCCCCCGTGGGTGGGCGCCAGTTCCATATCCCGCCGGCGATAATAGGCCCGCATGGATTGAATGAAGGCCGGGAAGTCGACCGCCGACGGACACCGCTCGTAACAGACGCCGCAGGTGAGGCAGGCATTGACCGCATGACGGACCTCAAGCGAGTCGGCCCTTCCGGCGATGATGTCGCCGACGACCTGCCGGGGTGAAAAGGGTTTGCCGGCCAGTGCCAGGGTGCAGGCCGAGGTACACTTTCCGCAATCCTGACAGGCGAAGACGTCGTGGTGGGCGACGATGGCACCGGCATCCATGTCGGAAAGCGCTTCTTCCATGGGTTCGGTCGCTTCCGAGATGGGGCTCTTTCCCATCTGTTTGATCTTTCGGGAGAAATTCTGCAGCAATTCCAGCAGAAGATCGGGCTGGTCGGGCAGGAAATTTCCCAACTGCAGCCGGTCGGCACCCAATCCCAAGAGCTCGAGGATGCGCCGGGTCTCGGTGGTGTTGTCCCGGGCCGCCTGGGTGCCGCTGCCGTACCGGCACGCTCCTGGCCGGCAACCCAGAAGAAGAACACCGTCGGCACCCATCTCAAACGCCCTGAGCAAAAGGGCTTTCGTGATACGCCCGCTACAGGGAATGCGGACCATCATGATTTCGGGAGGAATGTCCATCCCCCGGTCCTGCAGGGTCTGGTAGGCGGCATGGGGACTCCAGTTGCACAAAAACAGTATGATTTTGAACGGGGCCATGGATTTATCCTTTACTGCCGGCCGGTATCGGACACGGCAAGCATGCTTTCAACGGTCTTCTCCAAGTAGAGATGATCCCGGTACAGACTGTCGGCGGCGTCCGAGGGACAAACGGAGATACAATTGCCACACCCCTTGCACAGGGCTTCGTCCACCCGGGCGTAGTATCCGCCTTCGCCGTCGGAGTGGAAGGCGATGGCCTGGTAAGGGCAGACGGCGATACATCGACCGCAGCTTCGGCACAATTCCCGGTTTACCGAAACGGTGAAACCGCGGCTTTGGCGCGGCCCCCGTGGCATGGCGGCGGCGGCCATGATGGCGGCGGCGGACCCTTTGGTCCGCTTGGAGAGCTGGATGCCCGGCGGATCCGCCAAAAAGAGGCCGGAAATGGAGGTGGTTCCGGGGTAGATGAAGGGTGTGCCCTGTGATCCGCTGGTCTGCATGGTCGAGTGAACCCGGTATTCGCGTTGATCCTCGTGCTGACGATAGAGATTGATTTTCCGGGAATTTTCTCCCAAGACGATCCCGCCGACGGTGAAGGTCCAAGATGTGTGGCCGTTTTTTACGAATACCCGAAAGTTCCCCAGGGTACCGCTGATGGCCTCCACGTGCCCATCGACGAACGAACGGATATTTGGATGAAGGGGCGGTTTTTCAAGCGGATTTTTCCGGGTCCCGAGCATGACCACGTCCAGACCGGATTCGGCCAACGTCACGGCGGCGGTAGCGGCGGCCTCGCTCTGGCCGATCACCGCCGTCGTGAAGTTATATGTCCGAACCGGTGCGGGAAACGGCAGCAGTTTGGCGGCCAGGCGGATCGTGCTATCCATTACCGCCGTGAATCGTGTCTGGGCCAGGTCGGGGTCCTTTTCCACCATTCGCAGCGCTTCGCCGCGCAGGTTGACGGTTTGGACCATGGAACGGCTGATGCCGGTTCCGACGAAGAGTCCCGTTTTCAGCCGGCTTCGCTGCTGTGTGCAGGCGCTGCAGACGAAGTTGAGGGGGCAGCAAACGCAAGACGCCAGCACAACACGGGTCAACCTCCGATCCCGTATCGTGGCCACGATTTGACCCACGCCTTCCGGAAGACATGCAGACGGCAGCATTTCGGCATGGACGATGTCGGACCGCCGGTTCAGGTTCTCCATGTAGGCGTCCATCTGCGGCGTCCACCCCAGGCTGTCGTTACACCGACAAGCGAAAACGCCCATGCGTATCCTTTCGTCCAGGCCGGGATCGGGAGGGACGAAGGCGATCCCGTGGCCCTTGGGCCGACTCGAGGTGTCCTTGAGCAGGGCCATGGCCTTGGCTGCTGCCGCAAAGCCCCGGATCAGCATGGCATAGACATCAGATTTGGCCGATTTCGGGCCGTATGCCCGGATGACATCCTCTCCCCGGATGTGCATCCCCATTTCCGGGTCGGCGATAATGACCACGCCGGCATTTTCCGTGAGAAGTTCGGCGGGCTCATCGTGACGGATGGCCCGGTTGACACCGCAGGCCGTGACGCACGCTAAGCATTCGGAGCAGCTGGCGCATTGCAGACAGCGGCAGGCCTCCCTCTTCATTTGATTCTCATCGTATCCCTTTGCCACCTCGGCAAAGCTTCCCTGCCGTGCGGACAAAGCAATTTCGGGCATGGGAGTGCGCATGCAGGCGACCATGTTCGGATCGATGGGGATGAATTCCCTTCCCTTGGGTCTGCGGGTAATGTCCGACGCGTCGAAAGGTTCGTCCGTTCCCAACAGTTCGTCCATGACCGCTTTTGCCACGGCCCGTCCATCGGCCATGGCCTGGACCACGGTGCTGGCGCCGGACACCGCGTCTCCGGCAGCCCAGACCTTTGGCATATCGGTTTGTCCCGTTGGATCGGCGGCCAGGTATCCTTGGGCGGTGGCTCTTATGCCCCGGCCGGAAAACCGGTAGGCACCCTTCTGTCCGATGGCCAGGAAAACCCTGTCTACAGGCAATACAGTGGTATCGCCATCTTCGACCGGTATCGGCAACGATCTGCCGTTTTCGTCGGCGGGACCCGGACGGGTAGCCACAAGGCGCAGCCCCTGGAGTCTGCCGTTTTTTCCGACGAATTCAGTCACCTGACGGCATTCCATGATCCGGATTCCCTCGGCCTCGGCCGCATGGATCTCTTCTTCCCAGGCCGGCATCTCCGCGCGGGTTCGGCGGTAGACGATTTGTACGCTTTTCGCGCCAAGCCGGATTGCCGCACGGGACACGTCGATGGCGGCGTTCCCGCCGCCGATGACGGCTACATTGCCTTCTACGGATCGAATTTCATTGTCGGAAAACCGCTCCAAAAAAGAAAGGCTGCCACTGATGCCGTCCAAATCCTCACCGGGTACGCCCAATCGCCGGTCGGCCCAGGTGCCGACAGTAAGAATCACGGCGGAAAATTCTTTTTTCAATTCGTCCAGGCCTTGTGCAAGGTCAATGGCATGACCGGTGCGAAGGCTCACTCCCATGCGTACGATGGCTTCGATCTCTTCGTCGATGATCTCCCGGGGCAGACGGTATGGGCCGATACCGTAGCGCAAAAGTCCGCCGGCCTTGGATTTTTTCTCGAACAGGGTCACGGCAAAGCCGTTCCAGGCAAGGTCTGCGGCGGCAGCCAGTCCGGCCGGACCGGAACCCACCACGGCGATCTTTTCCGGCCGAGTGGGCTTGTCGGACGGGGACCCGGATACTGGATTTTGGCGGCCGTGATCGGCCAGAAAGCGTTTGATGTCGCGAATGGCAAGCGGTGCATCCACCTCGGACCGGCGGCAGGCGGCTTCGCAGGGGTGGTGACATACCCGGCCGCAGATGCCGGGCAGTACGTTGTCCTTACGGACCAGCGCCAGTGCCTCATCGTAGCGTCCGGCACTGGCAAGGGCGATGTAGCCCTGGGCGTTGACCCCTAACGGACAATTGGCCTGGCACAACGGATCCTGTCGCTTGTCGATCGTCGCCCGGCCGGGAAGGGCCATTCGGCTTGCAAAAGAGATGGGGGCTTTCCCCGATTCATCGGAAACCGGACAGACGGCCATGCATTTGCCACACAGGGTGCAACGGTTTGGGTCCACAAAGGTCTGGTGCCGCTCGATTTTCACGGCAAACCCCTGCCGGCTGTGTTTGGCGCCGGTTACCGTAGCCGGCAAGACGCAGCGAATTCCAGGGTTTCCCAAGATGCGGATCAGTCCAGGCCGGTGAGCAAAATTGAACGGCACGCCGGAATTGAGGCGATAGCGGTCGTCGGCCAGCTTTTCATTCAGGTCGGTGTGCTTGTCCACCAGGGTTACCGGGATGCCCAGTTCTCCCAGCTTGTTGGTCGCTGCCACCCCGGCGGGTGTCGCACCGACAACCAACACCCGGTGCAGTCTGTTCTTGGGGCTTTTCATGCGATCACTCCGATTCGTCCGGCGGCTTTCTTGGCTCGTCCTTTCAATGTGGCCTTGCCGAACTCCCACCCCTTGTCGAAGGCGCCAAGGTTTTTCTTTTCCGTCCCCTTGGGAACGGATTCCAAAACAGTCTGGCGTGCGGCTTCCTGGGAGACGGCTTCGGTGACGGCGGTGAAAAAACCGACCATGATGATATTGGCCATCATCACAAGCCCCATCTCCTCGGCAAACCGGGTGCACGGAACACAATACGGATTTTGGGCCGAAGCATCCGGCCGGACCAGGTCCTGATCCACGATCAGGATGCCCTCGGGGCGTAGAAGATCCTTGTATTTTTCGTAGCCGGACTGGCTCATGGCCACCAGGACGTCGGGATTGGAGATGTAGGGGTAGAAGATCTCTTCGTCGGCGATGGTCACCTGTGCGCTGCAGGCACCGCCCCTGGATTCCGGCCCGTAAGACTGGACCAGGGTTGATTCCAGTTTGTCGCCGATGGCCGCCGCTTTTCCTATGATGCGTCCTGCCAGTACAACTCCCTGGCCGCCGAAACCGGTTATTATTATCTGTTTGTTCATTAATCATGCTCCGGTTTGGAGTATCTGTGTTGATTCGTCATATTGTAAAGAAAGTGTTAAGTTTCAAGTGGTTAAGTGTTAAGGGAAGGATAGGAATCGATTTTAGATTTTTTCTTGTGTCATTTATCTCTTCATTTATAAATCGACAGAATACCTCAACTTAATCACTTAACACTATATTAACCGACAGGTTCTATCATAATTCTCGATACAAGTCGGCCGCTGTTTGTCCACGAATTCACCCAGAACCACCTGATTGCCGAAATCGATATCCAGTTCGGTGATGTCGGCATTGTTGCGGATGATGGTTTTTTCCTGGTAGAGACGCAATGTGTCCATGGCTTTTTCCTTGTTCCGCCTGCCGTAGTTGATGGGGCAGGGGCCCAATACCTCGATGAACGAAAATCCCGGTTTTACCATGGCTTTCTTGAAGGCTTCGGTCATCTCCCGGGTGTGCAAGATGGTCCAGCGCGCCACGTATGTGGCTCCGGCGGCATAGGCCATCAGCGGCAGGTTGAACGGGGCATCGGGGTTGCCCGACTGGGTCGTGGTGGTCTTTGCCTGTTGGGGTGTCGTGGCCGCCACCTGGCCGCCGGTCATGCCGTAGTTCAGGTTGTTAAGACAGATCACCGTTATGTCTATGTTGCGCCGGGCGGCATGAATGAAGTGGTTTCCGCCGATGGCAAACAGATCCCCGTCTCCCGAAAAAACCACCACGTTGAGTTCCGGATTTCCCAGTTTAAGTCCGGTGGCAAAGGGAATGGCCCGTCCGTGGGTGGTATGAAACGAATCCAGCTTGACGTATCCGGCGGCCCGCCCGGAGCAGCCGATACCGGAGACCATGCAGGTCTTTTGAAGATCGATACCGCTTGCGATCATGGCGCGCAGACAGGCGGAGAAAGCCGTTCCAATACCGCAGCCGGGACACCATATGTGGGGTATGCGGTCCGTTCGGATCAGGTCATCCAAGGGATGCCGATCTGTCGGTACCGCCAGTTCCTTCTCTGCGGTTGCCGCAGTCATGAAAACACCTCCTCTATCTTCGCAAGCACTTGCTCCGGAGTAATGACGGTCCCGCCGGCATGTCCCACCAGGTGGCAAGGTGCTTGTTTGCCGGCGCATCGTTCCACCTCCAGATGAACCTGTCCCAAGTTGATCTCGACGGTGATAAACGCTCTCACACGCTGCGCCAGCTGCCGGATTCGCTCTTCGCAAAAGGGCCATACTGTCACCAGGCGCAAGAGCCCCACCTTCCGTCCCTTTTCCCTGGCCCGGGCCATTGCGGCCAGGCTGGTCCTGGCCGAAATTCCATAGGAAACCAACACGACTTCGGCGTCCTCCAGGTGGTGGTCGTCAGTGATGATGATGTCGTCCCGGTTGGCCAGAATCTTATTGGTGATCCGGTCCATCATCTCTTTCTGGGCCTCTACGCTCATGGCGGGATAGCCTTTTTCATCGTGGGTAAGCCCGGTGACATGAACGTTGTATCCTTGACCGGCCGCCGGCATGGGGGCAACGCCGTTTTTGTCCGGCTTGTACAACAAAAACCGGTCCTTTCGTCCTTTGGGCGTGGGCCGGGAAACCGGCTTGATGGTGTTTGCCGCGGGGATGACCACCTTTTCGCTCATGTGGCCGATCACTCCGTCTGTCATCACGAGCACCGGCGTTCGGTATTTTTCGCTCAAGTCGAAGGCGGTGATGGTCTGGTAGAAGATCTCCTGGGCAGAGGCGGGGGCCAGGGCGATGATTTCATAGTCTCCGTGGGAGCCCCAGCGGGCCTGCATCATATCCGCCTGGGCGCTCATGGTGGGCAGGCCGGTGGAGGGGCCGCCACGTTGGACATTGACAACCACGCAGGGAGTCTCGGTCACCACCCCAAGACCGATGTTTTCCATCATCAGGCTGAAGCCCGGACCCGAGGTGGCGGTCATGCTCTTCTGACCGGCCCAGGCAGCACCCAAGACCGAGCCCATGGCGGCGATTTCATCTTCCATCTGGATGAAGGTTCCGCCCACTTCGGGAAGCCGTGCTGACATGTGCTCGGCGATCTCCGTTGCCGGTGTGATGGGATAGGCGCCGAAAAATCGGCATCCGGCTGCCAGGGCGCCTTCGGCGCAGGCTTCATCACCGGTCATGTAGTGTTCTCCGGTTAGTACGGCGGGTCTGTTTTTCATGTTACCAAATTCCGAAATTTGATTATTTTTCTGCTGTTTAGCGGTGGCGGGATCTCTGCGACCCGCCGAGTATTACGTTTTAAGTGATTAAGTTGAGGTATTCTGTCGATTTATATAGGAAGAAATAAAAGGCTTAATAAGAAATTTTAAAATCGATCCTCATCCTTCCCTTAACACTTAAAACTTCTTTCCATTATTCATCCGACCTTTGCTTAGCCATCTTCAACGGAATAAATAGCAAACTCCGGACAAATGATTTCACAATAGTGGCAGTTGATGCATCCATCGGCTTTTCGAACCTCGGGCGGATGGTACCCTTTTGTGTTGAAACGTTCGGAAAAAGTCAGGACATCCCGGGGACAAAATTCAACGCAATAGCCGCATCCCTTGCATCGGTCCTCGATGATGTGGACGATTCCTTTGGTGATATCGATGTGATTTGCATCTAGTGGTACGCGCCAAAACTCCATGAATTGTATCCTTCTCTGTTTGCAATAACAAACCACCCCTTTTGCCTGGCGCAAAACGAATTCGTTGGTCCTGTGAATTTGCTTGGGGGGTCTGAGCGCATGCCATTGCTTAATAAGCATATGAGCATGAAGGGCGATTATTTATCTTATTTGACAGGATACATCAAGCATAATTTTTTCACACTTCCATAATGAGTTAGAGACTATAAGAAAAAACACGGGGGAAGCTAAGAAAGGACCATCCGGTCCTTCTCGAATCGGTGTGTTCTGGTCGGGGTCAATTGAAATCGAGATTCATTTAAAGTCAATACTCGGATGGGAAGGAAACAACAGACAGCCACTCCCTGGATTCGGCGGGGACTGTTGCAAGAATCGCAATTCGAATAAAATTGATGATCTCGTAAAAAGTCTTTTTTGACTTGTATCGATGAACGAGTTCCTTGGAAGTTGCTGTGCGGACGGATTCGTAAAAATTGGGTATCGGTCGAGGGGAGAGAAAAAGACCGGTTATGGAATCAAACTCTGAATCTGTGCAATCAAGTGCGCCTTGGTATCCATGATTTGTGCCAGCGCGCCTTCCGGCCCAAGCCGTTCGATCTTGCTGGAGATCACCCTACGGATGAGTTTTGCCTCCCGGCTTCCCGGTTTCAAGTCGTGGTCCTCATTGATCAAGGCCATGATTTGTACCATTGCCTGAAATCTGTTCATTTGGCAGTCCGCCGCCAAAATCCGACGAGACCGATGATACCGTTGGCCAAAAGGAGAAGTGTCGGCACCTTGTGTTGGGATACGATCGATTCGGTACGGGGTGTGACCCGGGGTGGTTGGTCGGTTGCACGGACGGAAATTTCGGTTCGGTGTAGATTCGCATCCGCCATCAAATTGCCCCTCGTCTCATAGCCGAAGGCATTGGTAAACCATGATTGCTGCAGAGGCTGATCGTTTTGGGCGTTATCTGAGAACCATCCGTCTCCAAGATCCCAAATCGTGGCATTTATGATCCCTGCGCTGACGACAATCGAAATTGCTGCCAGGATCAACAGCAAGGGTTTCCTCACCATTACCTTTTTCCTTTAAGTCTGAGGAACACGAAAGGGAACCGGTCGATAAAATTGCCTTTTCGCAGTTCTCTATATTGGAATAAGGAAATAAAGTCAACAAAAGTGGCAATTTCCTCTCCGGATGAAATGGGGACTCCGGGTCAAAGGAGCATGCGGCTCCGTTTCGCCCGATGGAGATCCGGAAACTATACATGACGAAAATCCGTGTTTCTGCTATCATAATACCGGCCATACTTCTTCGCGGCCCAAACATATTGCGTCACCGACCGCCCGCAAAGCGGGCGGCTTGGATATTCGGCCATCGGCCGGATGCCCAGAAGCACGTTCGTGCTTTCATCGTTCGGGTTGTAACCGGGAGTGCAGCACCCGGTTTGAATACAACGAATTCATAAATGGAGAACCTGGAAAATGGTGCTCGATTATCTGTTTTTTATTGTTATGCTCGTCGGTGTCGGCGCGTGGGGAGGGCATAACTATTGGCGGCAGGGCAAGAAAATACTGGAGCTGAATCAGTCCCTTCACGAGGCCAGCCAACAGTTGAGAAAACAACAGGAGTTACACGATCGGGACAAAGCCCGGTGGGAGCAATCCGAAGAGAAGCTTCGCAGCTTCCTACAATTGATGGATACACTGGTGAACACCATACCGAATCCCATCTATTTCAAGGACGCCGAAGGGTATTTTCAGGGGTGCAACAAGGTTTATGCCAAACAGATACTTGGGCTTACGCGAGACCGTATTATCGGGAAGCGGCCACAGGAACTACCCGAACAGATTCCTGCCGATCTGGCCGCTGCATATCTGCGGGAAGAGCGAAAAATGATGGAGAAGGCCGGTTTTCACACGCATGAGGCCCAGGTGCAACGTGCCGATGGGGAGCGCCGGGACTTTCTTTTCAGCCTTGCACCGTTGACGGATAAAGAGGGAGAGCTAAACGGCAGCGTGGCTGTCCTGTCGGATCTGACGGAAAAAAACCGTGCGGCCCATAACCAGATTCAAAAAGAGAAGTTGGAGGGTGTTTTGGAGACGGCCGGTGCTGTCTGTCATGAGCTTAACCAACCCCTTCAGACCCTGTCCGGATATACCGAGTTATTGGCCATGCAATTGGAAGACAGCGATGCATTGGCCAATATCGAAAAAATTACGGTCCAGATTGAACGCATGCGAGATATCACCGACAAGCTGCAGGGAATCACCCGATATGAGACAACGGACTATTTCAGTCATACGAAGATTATCGATATACACCGGGCTTCCGAGCATAAGTAGTTGACGTTTCACCGGACGGTCAAGATGTCATCGTGGTAGCGAAAAGTTCCGAATACACCATCATTTGGAATCAGGCCGCCAGCACCAATTTTCGTAATAGTCCCACCCCACCATGGAATTGAGCTGCTTGAGTTCCGCGTCTTTTTCCTGAATGCAGGCCTTCATGACGTCTCCGCTTGAGAGCATGCCAATGGTTTCCCCATCTTTCTTTATAAGAAGGTGGCGCAACCGTAATCCGAGGAATTTGTCCATGAGGTTGTAAACGGTATCGGTGTGGGATGTAAAGATCACGTTTTTTGTCATGACATCTTCGATGCGTGTCTTATGGGGATCGAAAGCTGCGTCGAGCATGTTGCGCATCAGGTCTCGCTCCGTCCAGATGCCCACCGGCATCTGATTCCGGGTAACCATAATGGCGCCCACACTTCCCGCATTCATCTTTTCCAACGCTTCCATGACGACGGTCCCCTCCGGCACGCTGAGGATCTCACCCCCCTTTTCCTGGATCATTTCATGAGCTGTCTTCATTTTGTACCGCCTTTGTTGTTCAGCATAGAAAACCTGGTCCTCTATGCCAAATCAGAGATTTATGACTTTGTCGAATTAACATAGATCGTGGCCCGATGCCTGTCAATGCGGTCGGCACAAGCCCATGGAAAGATCGTTACCTTTTTTGATGAATTTACCATTTGCTGGCATGGATTTTGATTTCCCCATTGAAAAACCCTCGATTTCGGATAGCGTAACGCAGCGATACCCTATCCGGTTTTTCATGGGAGAACGACAATGACCCTTTCCTTTTCCATGACCGAAAACCTGAACCAGCTGATGGCCGGTGGCATCACCATATTGGATTTCATTGCGACCTGGAGCCGTCCCTGCCGCGTCCAAACGCAGATCATCAGTGCGTTTGAAAGAAGAACCAGGGGGGCGGCCACTGTGAAGCAACTGAATATCGATGAATATCGAGACCTTGCATTTCGTCTTGGCATTCAGAGCATACCTACCATCATCTTCTTTAAAGACGGCAAGGAGGCCAGCCGCCTAATCGGTTTGCAGCCCCTGGAAGCGCTTACCGACGTCCTGCAGTCGCTGATAAATTGATCCAAGCCATGACGGCTTCGTAAAAAGCCCGATATCGGCGTTACGCTTCATCCTTCGTCACCGCGACGTATTACGAACACGCCTCATTCCTCGGGACTCGCAATCCTTGATCTCGGGCTTTTTACGAAGCCGTCCGAACAGCGACTCTTAGCATGTTTATCAAGCCATAGGAGTTTCTACACAACAATTTATGATCAATTGATCATTATTTATATTGACACCAAACCATTTAGGTAATAGGTTATAGTCAAACGATCAGAAAGAAAGGACGTGGTGTGCCCAGACCCAAGAAACCCAGATTCGTATCCGGTTATCCGACCATTGCCGCATTCGTCCCCCAGGGCGTTCCCATCACCGGAGAATTGACACTCTCCATCGAGGAACTGGAGGCGATCCGGTTAAGCGATTTCGAGCGACTGGACCAGGAGTCGGCGGCAAACCTGATGCAGGTATCCCGTCAGACCTATGGGAGAATTTTAACATCGGCACGGGGCATCATCGGAGAAGCGCTGGTCACCGGAAAAGCCGTGCGGGTCGAAGGTGGTAACTATGCCGTCCGCGGCGGCGGGCGCCGGCGTCGCCGGGGTCGGGGCCGCGTTGGAATGGGTACGAGAGAGCCATGAAACCAAGTCAATTCAAGATTTCAATGACCGCTTGGAGCCTGATCCAGTGTTTTCAAACAGGCGCATAGAAGGGAGGTGAGGTGCATATGCCACGAGGAGATAAAACCGGGCCCACAGGACAAGGCCCAGGTACCGGAAAGGGCCGAGGTCCCTGCGGCCAAGGCGGAAAGGGTGGCGGCCGGGGATCCGGTCAAGGCCAGGGACGCGGTGGTCGCGGCCAAGGGCAAGGTGGCGGCCGGAAATCCGGCCAGGGACAAGGTGGCGGCCAAGGCCGTTCTCGCAGACAAAACCCATAATATCAAAAGTTATTAAAGAGAGGTGTTATCATGCCAGGATTTGATGGAAGTGGTCCAATGGGAGCCGGCCCCATGACGGGTGGCCGAAGAGGTCTCTGTACTGGTGCATCGATGCCGGGGATCCGACCGGGTTACGGACAGGGTTACGGTGGCGGTTACGGCAGAGGCATGGGGCGCAGACGCGGCATGGGGCCTGGCCGGGGACGCGGATTCTATCCGGCCTATGGCGGTGCTCCCTATCCGTCGTCTTACCCGATGGGGTATCCGGAGAGCACAGCCGATGAAATGCAGCGGCTTCAGGCCGATGCCGAATCCATGAAGCGTTCACTGTCGGCAATCGAAAAAAGAATTGCCGAGCTGGCTCAGGATGATTCCGAATAACAACCAACACGGGGTACCGGCCTGGCGGGTCTGTTTTTCTTTTCACCGCCCACCCGGTACCCCAACGATGTGACACGATCTGTATCTTGTTTTCATCTTCTGAGTATGTGCAACATCGAGTATCACGATTCTCGTTGAAGGGGGATATTCCACTTTTTCATGTATTTCCAGATCGCCGTCCGGCTGAGGCCCACCCTACGCCCCACCTCTGCCTTGTTCCAATCGCACTCCTCCAACAAGGCGTAAAGAGTCTCCTTTGATAGTTTTCTTCGTTTTCTTGCCGGAAAGACGGTTGGTTGGTTGCCGCCATGGGGAAAGACGAAGTGATCCGGCCGGCGAATTTCAATGGGAAGGTCGGAAACGTCGATGGTTCGACCGTTACATAAAACGAAGGCGTGCTCGATGGCATTTTCCAGTTCACGGACGTTTCCCGGCCAGGTGTAGTCCATGAAGATACGCAGGGCGTCCGGCGAGAGTCCCGTGATTTCCTTTCCCGTCTTGGGGTTCATCTTTTTAATGAAATGGTCGGCCAGCAGCGGGATGTCTTCCCGCCGGGAACGCAGCGGCGGAATATGGATGGGAAAAACCTTCAGGCGGTAGTAGAGATCTTCCCTGAAAAGCCCTTCCCTTACCCGGGCATACAGGTCCTTGTGGGTGGCCGCGATGATACGAATATCGATCTTGCGTTTGCGGGAATCCCCCACCCGCTCCACTTCCCTCTCCTGCAGGACCCGTAACAACTTGACCTGGATGAACGGGCTCAACTCGCCGATTTCGTCAAGGAAAATGGTACCGCCGGAAGCCTCCTCAAAACGCCCCTTGCGATCCCGGTTGGCACCGGTAAACGCCCCTGTCACATGGCCGAACAATTCGCTCTCCAGAAGACTTTCGGACAAGGCGCTGCAGTTGACCGTAATCAATGGTCCTTTGCGGCGATCACCGTTGAAATGGATGGCCCCGGCGACCAGTTCCTTGCCCGTTCCGCTCTCTCCCTGAACCAGTATGGTGGCCTCGCTGGCCGCGGCGGCCCGAATGGCGGAGAACACCTGTTGCATGGAGCGGCTCTTTCCGATGATGTTGTTCATACGGTGGATCTCACCCAACCGAAGCACTGCTTCCTGTGCCTGTTTGCGGGCTCGACTCAGTTCCGTCATATCGGTCACCGTCTCGACAATGCCGATGACCGTGCCATCATCATCCTTCACGACGCTGGCATTTTTAATCACGGGGACGTCGTGCCCATCCTTGTGCCGGACCTTGCAGGCCTTGGCTTCCGATGTCTCCTTTTCGACGATACGGCATTTTTCGATGCTGGCAGGGCACTTTTTTCCGAAACACTCGCTGCACTGAAGCAGTTGACAGGTTTTGCCAAGCGCCTCCTTTGCGCTGTAGCCGCTGATACGCTCCATGGATGGATTCCAGGACGAGATCCTTCCCTTTTCATCCATGGTAAACACCCCATCTGCCATGGAATCGATGATGCGGTTGATGAAACGGACATTCCAGATTTCGTGAATTTTTTCTTCCAATGTTCTCGCCGCTTACGTTACATTTTTTAAATCAACCGGATATTGGACAAGTCGGGCCTTCTATAGCTTGAACACTATAATAAACTCGTTTGGAAAGACCAAACAGAATAGACTCTTTAGATGAACCATCGTTACCGTTACCTTCCGTTACTTTACCGCTTGCGTTACATGGGGTCAAATGAAAATTATTCTTCACGGTCGAGGCTCGGTTGCCTTGACCGGCAGCTTGCTCTTGCGTATTGTGTTCCCAAGATAAGCGATCAGCCTTTAGCAATTGAGGTTGTTTTCAATAAAAAGACCAAAACGCTAAAACAACTACCGGGGTAAGCACAATGAGATTCGTCATCATCGGGGCAGATGCCGCCGGCATGAGTGCGGCGAGCCGCGCCAAACGGACAAAGCCCGACATGGAGGTCGTGGTCTTCGAGAAGACGCAGGACGTTTCCTACAGCGCCTGCGGCATGCCATACAACATCGCCGATGGCGACCGGAAAATCGACGATCTGGTGGTAAGATCCGCCGAGGTGTTTCGAAAAAAACAGGGAATCGATCTTGTAACCGGTGCCCGGGTGGAGTCCATCGATACGAAGAGCCGGACGGTATCCGGAACGCGATTGGAAAATGGCGAGGTCTTTGCCTCGCATTATGATCGGCTGCTGATCGCCACCGGGGGGCGACCCATCGTCCCGGATCGACCCGGATTCGATCTTCCCGGCGTATTGGTATTGAAGAGCCTGGCCGATGGCCGGCGAATCAAGGATTTCATCGGACGCCACGGTGTGAAACGGGCCGTTATCATCGGCATGGGATATATCGGATTGGAGATGGCCGAAGCCCTCCGGAAAAGGGATATCCATGTCGACATGGTCAAACCCGGCCCGGATCTATTGCCATGGATGCCCCGGGAGCTTGCCCAGGCGGTCTTCGATACCTTGGATGCCGGCGGCGTGCGGCTCCACCTGGGGCAACACACCTCAGCCATCGAATCCGATGAAGGCAGATTACACGCGGTCTGTGACAAAGGCACAATCTCTACGGATATGGTCCTGGTTGCCATGGGCATCGTCCCCAACAGCGAGCTGGCCGTCGACGCCGGCATCGAAACCGGTGACGGCAACAGCATTGCCGTCGATCGAAACCTCAAGACCTCGGAGGCGTTCGTTTATGCGGCGGGTGATTGTGCCGATGCGTTTCACGTGGTCACCGGAAAAACAACCTGGATTCCATTGGCCTTGCGGGCCAATCGGGCCGGGTGGGCCGCCGCGGACAATGTTTGCGAAATTCCCACCCGGCTCGAGGGTGTCGCAGGAACCGCCGTCTTCAAGGTCTTCGACCTCCAGGTGGCCCGCACCGGACTTACCATCGACCAGGCCGACGCCCACGGATTCGACACGGCTTCGGTCACCATTCAAAGCCGATCCCGGGCCCACGCCCACCCCGGATCCGAGACGATCTGGGTTCATCTGGTGGGGGACAAATCCAGCGGTCGACTTCTGGGGGCCCAAATGGTGGGACGGGAAGGCGTGGCCCATCGCATCAATGCCGCGGCCGTCGCCCTGCACGCCAGGATGACGGTCTCGGCGTTTTCCCAGACCGATCTGGCTTATGCACCCCCATTTGGCCCGGTATGGGACCCGCTGCTAACGGCGGCAAATCAGTTGATGAAGAAGCTATAAATTTTGAGAACGTGTTTTTGAAGTGCGTTATCGTATCATACAGCTTCCTCCCTCTGGTCTTGCCAACAACATTTTCTCAGCGTCCATATCCTCTTTTCGACGCCACAACAAAATCAGGAGCGCTACCAACGTTATAAGTAACGTTGGTAGCGCTCCTTGTCCTTGGAATCCGACTCCCATTCGTTCATAGAAATTTCATCGATTTTCTTTCAACATACTGCATCTACTTATTATTTTTACTTTGTTGCAAGATGGCATATCCTTTGAAGTCTCTTTGTTCTCAAATGAAAGGAGAGGCCAAAAATGGGAAGGTGCATCAATCACCCGGACCGTGAAACCCCGTATCTGTGCATGAAACACCAGATTTACCTGTGCGATGAATGCCTTGCGTGCAAAGATCCCAACATCTATTGCAAGCACCGTTCCGCCTGCCCTATTTGGTTCATGAGCAAACGACGGGAGAGGTGGGATGCCGAGGACAAAAAGGCGGCGGTCACATCCCACGATGTAACCTTTTTACCGGATGGACAGACCGTTTCCATGGCTTCGGGCACCACCTTGCTGGATGCGGCCCGAGCCGCCGGTGTCCACCTCAATGCTTCCTGCAACGGCAACGGATCATGCGGCAAGTGTAAGCTGGTCGTGGATACCGGTACCGTGCAGACGAGTCCCACACCCTTGTTGTCAGATAAAGAAAAGGAGAAAGGGTTCGTGCTCGCGTGCCAGAGCCAAATCACCGGTGATGTCACGGTTCGAATCCCCGAGGATGCACTGGCGAAAAAACTCAAAATCGCCGGGATGGGACAGGCCGTCACAGAAAAGGTAAAAGGACTGGTCACACAGATCGATCCCATGCTCAAGGAGGTCCCGCTGACCCTTTCTCCACCCTCTCTAGAGGATTCGGTGAGTGACCTGGACCGTCTCCACCGCAGTCTGAAAAAAGAGGGATGCGACGTGGCGCGAATGAACGTTGGGATCAAGGTCTTGCGCCAGCTGGCACAGGCCGTTCGTCAAGACGATTGGAACGTCACCGCCACGATCATTCGCCGCAAATGCGCCAACGAAATTCTCTTTGTCCAGCCTGGCAACGGTACCCAACTCTCTTTGGGACTGGCCATCGATGTGGGAACCACAACCATCGTGGTCTACCTGGTAGACCTGGCCGACGGCACCGTTGTGGCCGCCACAGCCGGCCACAATCGCCAGGCGGATTGCGGAGACGATGTCATCAACAGGATCGTCTGTGCAGAAAAAGACGGCGTCAAGAAACTCAGTCGCATGGCACTTGCCACAATCAATGGACTCATCGGCGAAGCATTGGACAGTGTCGGCATGAAGGCATCGGCCATCGGCAATATCGTGATTTCCGGCAATACCACCATGGTCCACTTACTGCTCTCCATCGAGCCTCGCCATATCCGTAGAACCCCATATATACCAACCATTTCCGAATTTCCCATTGTAAAGGCGGGAGATATCGGACTGAAGGCCAACCCCATAGCCGCAGTGTTCATCATGCCCGGACCCGCCAGCTATGTGGGGGGGGATATCGTTTCCGGCATCCTTTATACCGGTCTCCATCGGGAGGAACATGTCACTTTGTTCATCGATATCGGCACCAACGGTGAGATCGTTCTGGGTAACCGGGATTGGATGATGACCGCTGCCTGCAGTGCCGGTCCGGCATTCGAAGGTGGGGGTATTCGATGGGGGATGCGTGCAGAGGAAGGGGCTATCGAAAAGGTGAGAATCGACCCCCAACGATTGACGCCGGAATTTTCCACGGTGAACGATGCACCCATTCGTGGAATCTGCGGATCGGGAATGATCGATTTAATCGCAGAACTCTTACGAACCGACATCGTGGACCAAAGTGGTCGGTTTGTTCAGGGATTGAACAACGAACGGGTTCGAGAGGATACTGATGATCCTTCTTACGTCCTTGCTTTTGCAGATCAGACACCCATGGAAGAAGATGTCGTTTTCACCCAATCGGATTTGAAAAATCTTATCTACAGCAAGGGTGCGGTATATGCCGGCTTCTCCACTCTTCTCGACGAGGCAGGCATGGATTTTTCCATGGTGGATCGTATCATCATCACCGGCGGCTTCGGACAATATCTCGACATCGAAAAGGCGGTGACCATCGGCCTTCTGCCCGATATCGATCGAGAAAAATTTTGCTACATGGGTAACAGTTCCATCGCTGGCGCCTATATGGCCTTGCTCTCCAACGCTCATCGCAAAGAAGCCAGAGAAATTTGCAACAACATGACGTATGTGGACTTTTCCAGCAAGTCGAGCTATATGGATGCTTTTACTTCGGCGCTTTTTCTGCCACACACCAACCTGGATTTATTCCCCAGCGTGTTGGAAAAAAAGGCATAATATCGTGCACACCAAAAGATGCCCAAGTTGCGATTTCGAAAATGCATATGAGATGAATTTCTGTGGAAAATGCGGGCATCCGCTTTCTCAACAGCAGCAAAAGACCGGAGACAGGGAGTGGACACCGAACGACCCGTTAGCCGATACGGGCGGCAGTGCCATGACCTACACGCCCAAATTTCTTTTGGATGAAGTTCTGCAATCGCGCCATGCCATGATCGGTGAGAACAAGCAGGTCGCCGTCCTCTTTGCCGATGTGGCCGGTTTTTCAAAGATTGCAGGAAAAATCGACCCTGAGAGCCTTCATCAATTGATGGAGGGGTGTTTCACAATTCTCGGTGAGGAGATCCACGGAACGGGAGGAACCATCAACCAGTATACCGGCGATGGTGTAATGGCGCTGTTCGGCGCCCCCATCGCCTTGGAGGCCTATGTCGCAAGGGCGTGCTATGCGGCGCTATCGATCCAGCACCGCCTGGCGTTGTATCACCAACAGGCCACAAAGGCCTATGGCATCGATTTCAGGATGCGAATGGGGATCAACGCGGGACAGGTGGTTGTGGGCGCCATCGGCGACAACCTGCGCCTGGATTATACCGCCATCGGCGACACGACGAATCTTGCGGCCCGGCTTCAGGCATCGGCACCGCCGGGTTCCATCCATGTTTCCGCTTCCGTGGCAGAATCCGTCGGCCACCTGTTCGAATTTGAGAGCATGGGAGCCCGTCGGCTCAAGGGCATATCGGAGCCACAACCTATTTTTTCGCTGCTTTCCGATAAAACAAGTTCCCGTGGACCTTCGCAGGCATCGACGGACCTTCTGGGCCGGGAAGATGCACTGAGCCAACTGCAATCGGCATGGAAACAGGCAAACGCCCAAGGCCCGCTTTTTGTCTCCATGACGGGACTTGCGGGTATTGGAAAGCGAAGACTGTTGAACCACTTTTTTTCCACATTGGACGCACCTGACCGTTTGCTTCTCTCCTGCCACTGCCATCCCTTCGGAAATAACACTGTGTTTGAACTTCTCCTGGACCGGCTTGCGGATGCCCTGCCCGCCAAGTCCAAAGAAAAACCGGCCAACGGATCACAACGCGAACCCATTGTTTCCCGGGTGGCGGAACTTCAGGCTGAATTCAAACGAATCAGCAGTACAAAAACGCATGTGGATACTTTGCTGGATGGGAGAAAAAAATTGTTTTTCGAGAAGTTGGAACGGCTGATCGGGGACGTAGCCGTTATTCACCCAACCATCGTGGCCATCCACAACAGCCAGTGGATCGATTCGTTTTCCGCCGAATGGATCCTGTCGCTGACCGAGCAAAAAAGTGCCTTTCCCCTTCTTTTTCTCTGCACGGGGCGAGAAGCCGAGATGCGCGCCAATGGATGTCGTTTCGATCATCGCATCGACCTGGGACCACTTTCCGAACAAAGCGCCATCGCATTGTTCACGGCAAAATTGGGGGCAAAGCGGATCGATCCGCTGTTGAAACGCCTCGTTATCGATCGTGCCGCGGGAAATCCGCTCTATATCCTTTCTCTCGCCGAGACCCTTACGAACGGCCATCATGTGGTCATGGACCGGAATCGTGCCATGTTGAAAACGGCCTATGACCGATTGAATCTTCCCGCCGGTATCTATGGGATTTTGGCCGCGCAACTGGACGGGTTGGCCGAAGACGATAAACAGGTCCTGTTGGTTGCTTCGGTGATCGGAACTTCATTTTCGGTTGGGCTGTTGCGTATGGTCACAGATTCCGGCCGCGACCTCACCGGGCGGCTCGAAAGGCTCGAAACGTCGGGAATGATCGACCGTCTTGACGAAGGTGACGAACCCGCATTTCGTTTCAGGCAGCAGCTGATGCGTGACGTTGCCTATGAAATGATGCTTACGAAGACCAGAAAATCCATCCATTTGCGCGTTGCCGATGCCCTGGAGAAACGGCATGAAACGGACAAGGAAAAGGTGGTCGGGCTTCTGGCATACCACTATTTCATGGCCGACCATTGGTTTAAGGCATTGGCGTATAACATAGAGGCCGGCCATCGTGCCCGTCGTATTTTTGCCTGCCGGACGGCACTCACCTGCTTCGAACGTGTGACAAAGATTCTGGAAACGTATCATCCCCAAAACCATCGGGTCGTGCAAATGACGGTGCTCAAATGGAAAGGACTCATGCAATACTGCTGCGGACACTTCACCGCCGCCCTGGATTCGTTTCAGACCATGTTGGCCCTGGCCCAAAAGTCCCGGAACAACCAGATGATATCCGAGGGCCTGTTTCGGGTGGGATGGATCAGCTTCTTTTTGCACAAACCGAAACTGGCATTGAAAAATCTGACGGCGGCAAGGGACCGGGCGAAACGGATCGGGCAGCACCAGATCAAATTGAAGGCCACGAGTTTTCTCGGCTATCTTCACCTGGTTCTGGGAAAGTTCAAGACGGGAAGAGCGCTTCTTGACGAAGCGATGGCGCTGCTTGATGAAACGTTGGATATGGAGACGAGGGTCTGGACGCTCGGTGCGTTGATCAAGCACGACTACTGGACGGGCGAATTTATACGTGCCATGGAACGGTGCTCGTCATTGGAAAAACTGAACCGGCACTTGAAAAGCCGCTATTTCGAGTCGTTTCTGACGTTCCACCAGGGCCTGCTATCCGTTTCCCTGGGAGAATTCAAGCGGGCCAGAGCCTTCCTTGATCCTTGCATCGAGAGGCTGGAACCTGCAGAAGAGACCTTCTGGCTTCCGCGTATGCGAAACACATTGGGATGGATTTTGGCTTTGGAAAAAAATCCGGCGGCGGCCCTGTCCGTAAACCGGCAAGCATTGTCCGAGGCACTCGTGGGCAACGATCCGGAAACCATTTACAATGCACGGCTCAATATCGCGGAAAACCTTCTTCAAATGGGCGATATCGACCAGGCCGAGGAAGAGATCCAACAAATCTGGCGAGAAGTCCGATACCTGCGGGATGTTTATGCGATCTGGCGAATCAAGACTCGGACGCGGCTTGCCTTGTCACGCCTTTTTCTTGCGCGGGGAAAAAAGCGGGAGGCGTTGCGCCATCTGGACGGTGCCCATGAAATCGCCGTCAAGACCGGTGCCGCCAAACACGAAACCCTCGTGTTGGTGTTGCGTGCCCGGATACTGCGCCAAACCAATCCGAAGCGGGCAAAGCAGCTTCTCATTCGGGCGCTGCACAAGGCGGAAGGGATGAAAATCCCATGGTTGATTCATGAAATCGAAAAGGAGTGTTCCAATGTCTAAAAAGGTTGTCGAGATTCAAGACAATGATTTCGAGCAAACGGTTCTCGGGCAAGAGCGGCCCATCATCGTGGATTTCTGGGCTCCCTGGTGTGGTCCATGCAAGGCAATGGGGCCGTTATTCGAATCACTGGCAGAAACCTATGGCGATGAAATGATATTCGCCAAATGCAATGTGGATGACAGTCAGGCCGTGGCCGGTCGCCTCGGCATTAAATCGATTCCCACGCTGAAAATCTTTAAAAACGGAAAAGCGGTTCACTCCGTCACCGGCATGGTGTCCAAAAACGGTCTCGAAGAAGCCATTAAAAAAGTACTCGCCGGTGAGGAGACGGAGAGCCCCTTTACTGTCCTATAGTATCTACTCTTCTTCAAGCAAAGAAAGGAGCATCATCATGAAATCCCTCATCGTTTACGCCAGTCAAACGGGAAACACAAAAAAGCTGGCCGAGGCCCTTGGCGAGAACCTCTCCGGCGATACACGCATCTGCATTGTCGACGAAGCCCCGGATCCAGCGGAATACGACTTCGTTGCCCTCGGTTTTTGGCTTCAGGGAGGAAAACCGGATCCAAAGTCATCCGGTTATCTGGAGCGGTTGAAAAGCCACAAGAAACTTTTTCTCTTTGCCACCCATGGGGCCGACCCGGACTCCGAACATGCCAAGAACGCCATGGCCCACGCCCAATCCCTGGCCCAGGGGGCCAACGTGGCGGGCACCTTCAGCTGTTTCGGAGAAGTCAATCCAAAGGTGCTGGAAAAAGTCAAGGCCAAGCCTCAGCCACCCGTATGGCTGGATGACGCACCCAGGGCCGTGGGACATCCCAACGAGGATGACCTGAAGAATCTGCGTGCGGCCTTGGCTGCAGCAATCGAAGTGTCCATCCAGAAATGACAAATCAATTCTATCTTGGGCCGATATCGGCGTTGCGCGAAAAAGTCTATCCTTTGAATATCAACGCATATACCTGCGGTGAAACCCGAGCTAAAATTGGTCGTGCGCCTTGATCTCAACCAAATTCTTTAATTTTGGGCAGACACTGAATGGCCGCAAAATGGAAATCCGGGTCCAAAGGGCCCGGATTTAATTCGTCTTATCTAAAGAATCGAAAGCCCGCCAATCCCACGGTGGAGAGGGGATCGGGGAGGCCAAAGATACGCAGTCGGGCCAGGGCCAATTTTGCGGAATCGGGCAGGTAAGGGTCAATCGATCCCCTTTTGTGGGGTGATTGACCGACAGGGTGTGCGCCAACAGCGCGATCTGCCGGTTTGCCAAAGGAGCCATGGCACCGTAACGAAGATCACCCAGAATGGCGTGTCCCGCGTGGGCCAGTTGAATCCGGATCTGGTGGCGCCTGCCGGTCTCCAACTCGATGCCGAGCAGGCTTCGTTTCGGACCGGTTTCCAGAACCCGATAGCGCAGGCGGGCCTCCTGGCTGCCGGTGACGGGAGCCGGAACGATATGGCTCGCCCGATCCTGGCGATGGATGTGGTGGATGAGACGGCCGGATGGGTTACGAACCTCACCTTCCACCACGGCCAGGTATCGTTTTTCCACGCTGCGCTCCCGAAATTGTTTCGCCAGACGGGAGGCGGCCTTTGAGGTACGGGCGAAGAGCACCACGCCGGCCACCGGCCGATCCAGCCGATGGACCATGGCCAAAAACACACGGCCCGGTTTCTTGTATCGCTCCCTGAGCCAGTCCTTGCACAGATCCAGCAGGCAGACGTCCCCGGTTCGATCCCCCTGCACCAACAGGCCCGCCGGTTTATAGACGGCCAGCAGATGATTGTCTATGTAAAGCACCGGCCACCGGGGATCGAACAGACAAGGCTCCTGCGTTTCAATTCGATTTGTCACACCGCTCTCCTGCGAAATTTTCGTGCCCGTTTTGATTGCTCGTTGTTTTGGATAATTCCAATCCGTCTTTTCCCTTAATTACAAAAAATAACGGTCCATCATGGATTTTCGTATCTTGCATCAACATACCCGATGGTTTATTAATCTCAAGTCAATACTTATCCCTAAAGGAGCCGTTCGTGACCGATCGCGGAACTCGACATCCCAAAAAGCCGCCCATGGGAAAGAAGGCAGCTTCCCCTTCCCCCGATTCCATGGACCGGCTTCTCCGGCGATGCGGCATTCATCTCACGGACGAACAGCGCAACCAATTGTGGCGCTACCACCAACTGCTTCGCCACCACGATGATCGGCTCAACCTGACCCGAATCCGCAATTTTGACAACATGGTACTCAAGCTCTACGCCGATTCCATCTTGCCGGCCATGCAAACGACCCTGCCATCGCCGCTTCTGGATTTGGGAACAGGGCCGGGTATGCCGGGCGTCCCCTTAAAGATTTTTCGCCCGGACCTTCACATCATTCTTGCCGAAAGCCGGCAGAACCGGTGCGATTTTCTGAAAATGGTCGTCGATGAGCTGGGGATTGACGGACTTGAAGTCCTTGATCGCGGCATCGCACCGGACTTCGACCGCAAGGTGCAAGGCGTCATCACCCGGGCCGTGGAGCCCATGGCCGATACGCTGGAGAGGGTTGCAGGCTGTCTCTCACCGGGCGGATTGGCCATCTTCATGAAAGGACCCGGTTGCGATAAAGAGTTGGAGGAGGCCGTCCGACGGTGTACAACGACACATTCGCTGGCCGAAGACATTCCCTACCAGATTCCCGGCACGCCCCACCGTCGCCGCCTCGTGATCTTTCGACGAAACAATTCGCCGATGCTGGAAACCGGTGACATGGATTCCGTTACGCCATACCGGATCCGCACCATTGAAAGTGAGGGTAACCCCCTGTTCAAGGATCTGAGGAAATTGCTGGGCGGCAAGGGTGTGAAGAAACAGGAAAAAGCATTGGTGTGCGGCAGCCGGCTGGTGGCGGAAATGGTGGGAAAACATCCGCAGGTGTGTCTGGCCTGGGTAACCAAAGGCGATGGTCATCCACCACCTGATGGTGCGCCGGAATCCATGGAATGGATTCAACTGACGCCCGATCTGTTTGCTCGCCTGGACGTCTTCGGAACCAAATCACCCATACTCCTCGCCAAAGCCCCCAAGCCCGTTCCCTGGCATCCGACGGACGATCCGTTACCCGGATGTACCCTTCTGGTTCCCTTCCAGGACCCGGAAAACGTGGGAGCCGTGATCCGATCGGCAGAAGCGTTCCAGGTGGATCGCATCGTCCTGTTGGCTGAAAGTGCCAATCCCTTTCATCCCAAGGCGGTACGCGCCTCGGCGGCAGCGGTGTTTTCCGCCCGACTGTTTCAGGGACCCGGCCTGGCCGAAATTCCAAGGGATCTGAAAGTCATCGCCCTCGCCACCAAGGGAAGGCCATTGTCCCACATCCGGTTTCCCCAATCCTTTTGCCTGCTTGCCGGTTTGGAAGGCCCGGGACTGCCGCAACACTGGGAGGCCCAGGCCGTATCGATTCCCATGAATCCGGCGGTGGAGTCCCTCAACGCCGCCGTTGCCACGGCAATTGCCTTGTATCAATGGCGCACCAATGTAAAGTGCCTATCCAGAAATGACAAATCAATTGCGGCTTGGGCCGATATCGGCGTTGCGCGAAAAATTTTATCCTCGGAATAAAAACAAAAAAAGGGGAGCGAAGGCTCCCCTTTTTTTGTTTTTATAATGATGCGTTATTTTCGTCCGCTATACTCATTATACGTCATTGCAACGGTCCGATAGATCAGATGGGCCAGTTTGGAAAACGGCGTATAGGCGAACAGACTCCAGACGAGAATCAGGTGGATAAAATAAATGATGGCCATGAGGCTGTATGCTCCGCTCAGGCGAAGCATCTCGGTCAGCATTCCCGTGACGCCCAGCAGCACGACAAGGCCAACGAGTTGCCAATCCCAATAGCTGGATATCTGGTCCTTCTTGGCCAACCGGTTTTTAAAGAGAAGGATACTCCCGATGACCAGGGAGACGCCGGCGATGTTGCCCAGCCATTTCACCGGGTTGATCTGTCGATAGGGACCCTCGATATGAAAAACCCACTCTGCGATAAAGAAGCAGCCGGTCACGATGAACAGGCCGATGAAACCGTACAGGACCATCATGTGGGCCGTGGATCGATCATTGTTTTCACCGCACTCGTTGAATTTCTGGTGCTTCATGATGGTCGGAATCGTCCGGATCAGAGCCTGGACAAAACCCAGGGGATCGATCTCCTCCTTCGTTGTCTTTCCTTCGGCGAGGGCATTTTGGTGCATATCCGACAAAAAGCGTTTCAGACCCAACGCAAATACCACGATGGCCGCCGTAAAGGTGGGTACCATGATGATGTCCACCAGATAGTTGCCGATATAATCCGCCTGCCACAAGTGGTCACCGGTGGGGGCAAAATTGAGCCAGTCGATGCCCACCATTTTGAGCAAAAGGCCCACGACCAGAAAAATGACCGCCGGAATGGCCAAAAGAATCGGCAGCTTTGTGGGATCGCTGACCATCTTTGCGATGGCTTTGGGTGTGGCGTACTCAATGACGGTGGCCGCGCGAACCGCCGCCAGCACGTCGCCAGGCTGGGCGCCCCTCGGACACAGGGTGGAACAATCGCCGCAGTTGTGACACAACCAGACATCACCGTTGCCGATCAAACGATCCTTCAATCCCCATGATGCGGCAATCATCTCTTTTCGGGGAAAGGGCTTGGTGTCCGGGGAGATGGGGCATGCTACGGCACATGTCGCGCATTGAAAACACTTTTTTACGTCGGCACCCCCGAGTCTGCTTATTTCTTCGATAAACCCCACATCGGGATCAACCAAATATGAATCTGCCATTGGAAACCTCCTCACTTGGCAAAAATGGCTATGAGAGGCGTCTTCGTATTCCGCCTCTCCATGGGTTCGGTTAGATTAAAAACCCTTGAACGGGTTGGGTCCTAATGCCTCGATGGATTCAACGAAATCGTTGATCATCTGGGGAACCTTGTCGTAGTCGTCGATGGCAACTTCGAACTGAGCCACGCGCTCGGTTTCCAATGCCAGGCTGGCAAGGGCGTCACCGATCTTCTTCATGCGGATATCGGCCAGCTCGGAGCCCTTGACAAAGTGACACTGATAGTCGTCACCGTGCTTGCATCCAAGAAGGAAGACACCGTCCATGCCCTGGGAGAGGGCGTCTTTGATCCAGATTACGTTCATGGAACCAAGGCAGCGGATGGGAATGATGCGGACATCCGCCGAATAGCCCAGTTTGTTGAGACCGGCCATGTCCAGCGCCGGATATGCATCGTTCTCACATACCAGGCCGAGGATGCGAAACGGTGGTTCGGTGTAGTCGTCCTCCGACGGCACGCTGATGGACTTGACCATGGAACCGATGCTGTCGATGTTGTAATCGGCAAAACCGATGATTCGCTCGGGGCACGCACCCATGCAGGTTCCGCAGCGGCGGCAGCGCGTGGGGTTTGGTTTGGGAGTACCCTTTTCATCGTCGTCCAGGGCGCCGAAGGGGCACTCTTCCGTACAACGCTTGCACTGGGTGCAGCGCTGGAAAAAGAAGTCCGGGAAGGTCATGTCGCCGCTTCTCGGATGCACGGATACGCCGCGATTCACGGATTCGAGGCACTGGATGGCCTTGAGGGCGGCGCCGGAGGCGTCTTCGATGGCCTCTTCCATGGTCATGGAGCGACGGATGGCGCCGGCGGCATAGATGCCGGTCCGTTGGGTTTCGTAGGGAAAGCAGATGAAGTTGGAGTCGACATAGCCATTGAACAATCCGATGTCCCGAAAGCCCGGTCCCTGGCGATAGGCCAGATTGACAACCGGGTCATCCTTGGTCACCGGAACCATTCCGGCACCCAGAACCACCAGGTCCGCCTTGACCTGAAGCTTTTCACCCAGCAGGGTATTATCGGCGTCCACGATCATGCCGTCACCGTTTTTCTTTACGCTCATCACGGAACCCTTGGTCATGAAGATTCCCGGGTCCTGCTGCAGCCCCTTATAGAAAAGCTCGGAAAAACCGGGGGTGCGCATGTGTTGGTAAAAGATGAAGGCCTTGCCGTCGGTACTGTAATCTTCTCTCACGTACTTGGCCTGTTTCAGGGCGACCATGCTGGTGACCGCTCCGGCGTAGGCGAAGTCGCTATCCGATCCATCCTTTCCCGGGCTCTGGACGAAAACCACGGATTTGGCCGGTTTTCCGTCAGAGGGGCGGACAATTTTTCCTCTCTTGGCGATCTCTTCGAACTGATGGTTGGTGATCACGTCGGGAATCTCACCGTATCCCAGGTGGCTGAAATCGCCATCGGAAAGATCATCCGGGCGCCAGCCGGCGGCCAGGATGACGGCGCCGAACAGTTCGCCGTCCGGGTCGAGCTTGAGGATGTCATTTTTGCCTTCGTTGTATTTCAAAAAGGCTTCATGCTGTGATGTGGCATCCAGCTCATTGCCCTTTTCGTCCAACTTCATCTCATCGGGCAGCGGGTAGGGAACGTCGAAGGGGATCTTCTCTCCCGGTTTTTTCATGGTAACCGTGAATTCACCAGGCTGGCCGGCGATCCGGGCCACGGCGGTTCCTGTCTTCACGGTGATGTTGGGCATGGCTTCGACCTCGGCGATCTTGGCAGCAACAACAGGAGAAATGAGGCTGTCATAGGGTGCCGAAACGGGGATCTGTTTTCTCACCTTCGCCGCATAACCACCAAGGCTTTCGGTCTTTTCGACGATGGTCACGTCGAAACCGGCTTTGGCCGCGTCGATGGCCGCGCTCATACCGGTGATACCGCCGCCGAGGACGAGAATTTTCTTGGAGACATTTTCCAAAAGATACGGTTCGGGCAGTTTGATTTTTTCCACACGGATCATGCCCATGCGGATATAATCTTCGGCCATCATCTGGACGCGATCGAAGTTGTCCTCGTCCTCTTTCTCCTCTTCGGTCAGCGCGGGAAACTCGCTGCGGGGATGGGACCAGACCACACCCTCTCGCAGGTTCACACGATCAACGATACAGCCGTCGAACCGAAAGATGTCGAAATTGACGCGTCGGGAACAGGCGGCGATGACCAGGGAGTTGGTGCCGTCGGCGATGTCCTTTTTGAGCAGTTCGACGCCTTCCTTGCCGCACAGGAAAGGATGGGTCTTGACGGGCACGCCCTCCTCTTCGGGAATCCCGCACAGGGCTTTCACATCGAGGGACTCCCCGATGCCACAACCTTCGCATATATACACACCATACTTCTTATCCATGGGTTACCTCCTACCTTTTCACCAGGGTTTGAATGGCTTTCAGGGCCATGCCGGTCGCATTCTGATTGGACGAAATCACGTCGGCCGGTTTGTTGGCGCAGCCGGCGGCAAACATGCCGCCTTTTGCATAGTCATTGATGATGAAACCGTCATCGTTGACCGTAAGGTCGGCGGGCAGTTTGGTATTGGCAGCCGTGGGCTGCATACCCGTGGCCAGAACCGCCATATCCACCGTTTGATGGATTTTCTCCCCGGTGACCGCATTTTCAGCAACCACGGTGATGCTTTTTGTTGCCGGGTCTTCACTGACCTCGGCGACTTTGCCTTTGATCAGTATGACATTTTCGTCTTCCTTGATCTTATTGAAGAATTTTTCGTAACGATCACCGGGCGAACGGATGTCGATGTAGAAGATGTAAACCTTGGTATCCGGATATTGCTCACGGATATAGGTGGCATGCTTTAAAGAGGCCATACAGCATATGTAGGAGCAGTAGGGCAGGTGATTCTCGTCGCGGGAACCGGCGCATTGGACGAAGGCGACACTTTCGGGCGCCTTGTCGTCGGAGGGGCGGAGAATCTTGCCGCCGGTGGGGCCGGATTTGGAGGCAAGGCGCTCGAGCATCATGTTGGTGACGATGTTGTCGTACTGACCGAAGCCCAGGTTGTCGATGCGATGGGCATCGTAGGGCTCCCAACCGGTGGCCCAGATGATGGCGCCCACGGCCAAATCCACGGTTTTGGCCTGCATATCCAGGTCCACCGCGTCATATTTACATGCCGCTGCCACCTTGGCGGCATCTTCGGTGCCGATGATCTGTGGCGAAATTACATATTTTGCGGGAAAGGCCATCTCGAAGGGCAGGTAGGCAGCCTTCTTCCGGCACATGCCGAAGTTGAAGTCATCGGTGACCTCGGTCTCGCAAGCCTCGGCACACGCCCCGCAGCAGGTGCAGTTTTCGTTCACATAACGGGGATTGATCTTCACGCTGACGTTGTAGTTGCCGGGCGTGCCGTTCACCTTTTCCACTTCTGACAGGGTGAACACCTTGATTCTGGGATTGTCCTTGATTCGGCGAAAGTTGATCTCCAATCCACAGGTCGGAGGGCATAGCTTGGGAAAATATTGCTTCAGCTGTGCTACTCTTCCGCCCAGATAAGGATTTTTTTCGACCAAGAACACTTCATACCCCACTTCAGCGGCTTCGATTGCCGAGGTGAGCCCGGCGATGCCGCCGCCAACCACCATAATGCTTCCACTCGTTGGGGCTGCGTTGTCGTTTGTCATGCTATCCCTCCGTGCATCAACGTTTCTATTTAGGTCATGAAAACTTAAAAAATTACGATACCGTCTATTTCTTCGGGCAATACCCGTTTATTGAAACTGGAAACGGGAAGCTGGAACTCCACAAAAATCGAACAGCCAAGGACCTCCAGGTGCCGGTTTCACGCTCCAATGGACCAATGACGGCAATGGGGCAATGTCGAAAGCGCAATCACTGCGAAACGGCACGGTCCCAGATGGGTACTACCCGAAAACAAAAATCAACGACACTCGGTTCGGTAATAAAAACCTCCAGGTGCCCGCAAGGCACCTGGAGGCGTGTTGCTATTCGACAAAAACTACCGTCGACATTTCATTAGTCCGGGATAATCTTGATGTAAGGAACTTTCTTGACATCCCATTCTTTCTTTTCCGGATTGAACTTGGAGTTGACGAAGCAGAACCAGTTCTCGTCATCCTGTCCCGGATAGTCTGCCTGATAGTAGAAGCCCGGATAGCGGGTCTCTTTACGGAACTGGATGTGACGCAGGTGAGCCTCGACGGTCCAGATGCGGTGCTCGATTTCCCAGCATCTCATCAGCTCGTGCAGGTCACCGGCAGCCAGCTTCTCGCAGTCTTCGCGCATGGTGGCCAGAAGATCCATGACGATTTCCAGAGACTTGCTGGTGGTCATGTAGAAGGTGGCGGTACCGGCACCGTACTCATGAGTGGCCTTCATCAGGCGGTACATCATGCCGTTCGGTTTGATGTAGTTGGGGTTGATGTCCACGGCGGTGGTGTACTCGCAGTTGTCGAGGAAGGTGCGGACCGGTTTGTAGACCAGGTCGACCAGCTCTTCCTTGGACTGCTTCAGGGCCGGGGCGAAGTCGGCGAAATCAGAAGCATAGCGCACCATCTGCTTGGCGGCGATACGACCTTCGGCATGGGATCCGGAGGAGAACTTGTGGCCGGAACCGCCCACGCCGTCGCCGGCGGTGAACAGACCTTCGACGGTGGTCATCTGTTTGTAGATCTTGCCGTTACGGGCTTTGATCTTGTAGTCATCCGGAACCCAGTCATAATCGGGACCGGAGGCCCACAGACCGCAGCAACCGGAGTGGGAACCCAGAAGGTAAGGCTCGGTGGGCATGACTTCGGAGTTTTTCTTCTCCGGCTCACAGTCCTGCGCACACCACAGGTTGGCCTGGCCACAGGTCATATCCAGGAAGTCTTCCCACGCTTCGGACTCGAGGTGTTTGAGCTCTTTCTTGTCCATGGTGGCGCCCAACTCGGCCAGCGCGGTGACGGTGTCCATGATGATCGGGCCGCGGCCCTCTTTCATCTCGAACAGCATCAGGTGGTTCCGCAGACAGGTCGGGGTGATGGCGGCGGTGCCGTAGGGAGCGTATTTTTCCAGCTCGGCCTTGGCGGCATCACTACCGGCATAGGGTTCGCCCAAACCGTTGAGGGTTTTGGCCTTGAACAGCAGGAACCAGGCACCGACCGGGCCGTAACCGTCTTTGAAACGGGCCGGGGTGAAACGGTTTTCCATCATGGTAAGCTCGGCGCCGACCTTCATACACATGGTGTAGGTGGACCCTGCGTTCCATACTGGATACCAGGCGCGGCCTTTACCTTCACCTACCGAACGCGGCTGATAGATGTTCACGGCGCCACCGCAGGCAACCATCATGGTCTTGCATTTGATGATGTAGACTTTGTTTTCACGAACGGAGAAACCCACTGCGCCGGCGATCTGATTCTCGACGTTGGCGTCCAGGAGCAGTTCGACGATGAAGCAGCGCTCGATGATGTTGTCTTCGCCCAGCGCCAGCTTGGCTGCTTCGGCGACGATACGCTTGTAGGACTCACCGTTGATCATGATCTGCCATTTACCGGTACGGACCGGCTGGGCACCGGCTTTCAGGGTCCCCATCTTCTGACCCTTCTTGCCGTCCAGGTTCTTTCCGTCTTCGGTCTTCTTCCAGATTGGCAGTCCCCACTCTTCGAACAGGTTTACGGAGTCATCCACGTGGCAGCCCAGATCGAAGATCAGGTCTTCGCGAACCAGACCCATCAGGTCGTTTCTGACCATGCGGACGTAGTCTTCGGGAGCATTTTCGCCGATGTAGGTGTTGATGGCGGAAAGGCCCTGGGCAACGGCACCGGAACGCTCCATGGCGGCCTTGTCGCACAGAAGAACACTCTGTCCGTCTTTCATCCATTTTTTCACTTCGAAAGCGGTTCCGCATGCTGCCATGCCACCGCCAACGATGAGAATGTCAACTTCTTTCTCGACGACTTCGGGATCCCGTACGGCCTTAAGTTCACCCACAGGTTTATTCGGTATTGCCATATTTTATCCTCCTGTAGAATATCGAAATTCTTTTATTTTTTTTACGAACAAACGATGGACCGGATTAGACCTTGGGGGTCGGGATGGTGTAGCCGTCGGCTTCTTCCGTTGAGAGCAGACCGCTTTCGAGATCCTTGCCCTTGAGGTCGGCGTAGGCGTTGGCCTGGCCTTCGGGGGTGGTCCGGATGGGGAACTTGAAGCGTTTGATGAGGCCATTTCTGAACTTACAGGTCCACATGACGTCTTCGGTACCCATCATGGGCATGATGGAGCTCCCCAGCGGCACGAAGTCGGCGTAGCCGCGCACTTCGATGGCCTGGGTGGGGCAGATCTTTACGCAGGAAAAGCATTCCCAGCACTGATCCGGTTCCTGGTTGTACGCTTTCATGGCGTTGGGATCCAGCACCATCAGGTCATTGGGACAAATGTACATGCAAGCGGTTTTGTCGCCACCCTTGCAGCCGTCACATTTTTCCTGAATTACAAAACTTGGCATTTACTATACCTCCTAAGGTTAGTTGAAAAGAGTTTACTGAACCTACTTCCAAAACTAAGGTCAACCTCCTGTTACTTGCACCTCCCTTCCATTAATTAGGCGTCCGAATGGTTTCGACCCGGACTATTGCACCGATGAATCTGAAAAATGCCTTTTTGCCTTGTGTAACGAATACCGTAAATGGATTTGCATTCAATCGGCGTCGGCATTGTTTGTTTAATTTTATCGTATAAATTCGGTAAGATAGTCACTTTACAATGCAAGGTAAGATCAATACCATCCAGCATAGGCATTGTCAAGAATTTTCGGCGACATAAAACCCCAAAATATGCAGTACCTTACAATCACACCGGCAATTGCCCATATATCGTTGAATCCTCTTTGGATGGTACAAGATGTGGTGGGGGATCCGAATGCAAAAAGATCGCGCCGGAGTAAACATTCATATGCTTAAAACTGCGATCGTGCAGTGGAATTTCGGTTGACTTGGTAGCCCAACATGGTACCAATGCCTTGGTTTGCTTCATTTGCATCTTTGGAGTGTTCGGGAATGGAAAACTGGTTCTCACATATTGAAAAAGATCAGGAATTTTTTTTCTCCTGCAGCCCTGATGTGTCATGCTTCAACGCCTGCTGCAGGGATCTGAACCAGGCGTTGGCCCCCTTTGATGTTCTTTGCCTGAAAGATTTCTTGAAAATCCCTTCCCATGAATTTCTCGACACCTACACAGTAGAGAGCATCGGTCCCGGCTCGGGGTTGCCGGTGGTGTCGCTGCGCTTTGGCGATGGCAAGGACAGGACCTGCCCCTTTGTTACGAAGGCCGGTTGCCGGGTCTACCCCGTCCGTCCCGCCTCCTGCCGTATGTACCCACTTGCACGGGGGGTTACCCGAAACCGGTCCACCGGTATGTTAACTGAACAATTCGCGTTGATCCACGAATCCCATTGCCAGGGATTTAGCAGCCGACGTTCGCAGACTCCGGTTCAATGGATGGCCGACCAGCAACTTACGATGCACAACCAAATGAACGACAAGATGTTATCGCTGATTGCCATGAAGAATCGGTGCCATCCGCACCCTTTGGTTCCAGCGGAGAGCGAACGGGTGTACCGGGCGCTGTATGACCTTGACCGATTTCGCGTAGATTGGATCGAGGGAAAGGTATCTTTGCCCTTTTCAAAGGATTCGTTGGCCGATTCGGATCTGTTGGCGGCGGCCATGGAGTGGGTCAAGGAAACCATCTTTTCGAAAACGTGACGGCTCCGTAAAAGTACGATATCGGCGTTACGCTTCATCCCTCGTCACTGCGGCGTACTTTATATACGCCTCATTACCTTAAGGACTCGCAATCCTTGATCTCGAACTTCTTAGGAATCCGTCTGAAATCCGAATTTTAAGAAAGTCATCAAACGTGACGGTATCATTACAAATGAGCAAAAACGAAAAAGTCGCAGTGGTGCTGGGCGCCATCAGTGGAATCGGTTACGCCATCGCTTTGGACCTTTTGCATCAGGGCATCCGTGTGGCGTGCAGCTGGCATGATTGGCCCGAGCGTCTGTCCGCCATGAAAACCGGATTTGCCGTAACGGGCACGGATCATTGGATCGAGAGGGTCGATCTTACCGATACCGATGCCATCGGACATTGGGTGGCGGGCGTCGTGGACCGATTCGGCCGGTTGGACTTTTTGATCAACAACATCGAACGGGGCGGGTGGCCGGTGGTTCATGGCCGATACACCCAGGAGCAGTGGGATCTTGAACTGGCCACCACGTTGCGTGCAAAGCAGTGGGTCTTCGATGCGGCGCTGCCACACCTGAAGGATTCCGGAGACGGCGCCGTCGTCAACATCTCTTCCATCGCAGGCATCGTGGGGCGCAGCGGTCCGGCCAGCTATCTTTTCAACGAAGGGTACGCCGCGGCCAATCGTGGTATTTCGTTGCTTACAGAGACTTGGGCCCGCCTCGGGGCACCATCGGTGCGGGTGAATGAATTGATGTTGGGCGTTTTTGAAACCCGCCACGGGCCATCCACCCGGGGGTGGGGGCTGTTGACCGGAGATCAGCGTCAGGCCATCGTTGATCACACTCTCATGAACCGGATCGGCC
The DNA here is from genome assembly GCA_963674945.2 of uncultured Desulfosarcina sp. Lineage (GTDB taxonomy): Bacteria > Desulfobacterota > Desulfobacteria > Desulfobacterales > Desulfosarcinaceae > Desulfosarcina. The sequence continues at coordinate 2,770,831 of CAXXWQ010000004.1, read as the reverse complement.
GGATGGATGATGTAATTCGGGCCGTTCGCTATCTATTGGCAGACGCCCCCTTTATGACCGGAAGCGTGATTCGCCTGGACGGCGGCTATGTTTTGGGAGGGGATAGGATAGCGCCAATGCCCGACGGCGTTGTATAGGACGGATTCGTAAAAGCCCCGATATCTGCGTTACGCTTCGCCCCTCGTCGCTGCGACGTACTTTTGTGTACGACTCACTCCTCGGGGCTCGCAATCCTTGATCTCGGATCTTTTACGAATCCATCCAAAGTCATCAACGTCACTGCGTCCTTGGCCTGAGCCATGACCTACCATTTCTGGTGGACACGACAGATCCCAATTATTCTGTCCGCTAAAGACCGAATCCCGTACGTTGCGTAATTAAAGGCAGGCACCATGGCCGCTGGCATGATCAAAACCTATACCGCTCTTGTGGCTACCGTGGTGTTCTGGGGACTCTCCTTCGTCGCCACCAAGGTGGCCCTGGAAAGCATCCCCACGTTCACCCTGGTCTTTGTCCGCTTTTTTTTGGCGGCGCTGATTTTTCTCTTTTTGCGGCAGGGGCGAAAATGGCCCGACTTCCAAGGCCGGGATAAAGTGAAGATGGCGCTGCTGGCCATTTTCGAACCGGGGCTCTACTTTCTTTTCGAGACCATCGGCCTCCAATACACCAGCGCGGCGAAGACCTCCTTGATCATCGCCACCATTCCCCTGATCGTCCTGCTTTTGAGTATTGTGGTGTTGAAAGAGAAAACCAGTGGCGTTCGCATCGTCGGCATCCTCATCTCTTTCTTCGGCATCCTCCTGCTCGTCGTCGGTGATCCAAACTTTCGCTGGGCGCTGAAAGGATCCTTGTTGGGGGACCTGTTGATCGGCGGTGCCGTTCTTGCGGGGTCCTCGTATATCATCCTGGCCCGTGACCTGGGACTTCGATACTCGGCCCTTGAAATCACATTCACGCAGATCGTTTACGGCGCCCTGATATTTGGACTGCCGTTTTTATTGGAGTTGCCGTCGCTGTCCTGGTCGGTCATCACCGGCCGATCGGTCCTGGCGCTGGTCTATCTGACGGCATTTGCCACCGTGGGGGCCTTTTTGTGTTACAATTTCGCCCTGACCCAGGTGCCTGCGTCTCGGGCCTCCGTATTTATCAACGGCATACCTGTGGTTACGGCCATCGGTGCATGGGTGCTGCTTGCCGAAAGACTCACCGTTGTTCAGGCCGGTGGCGGACTGCTCGTGCTGTCGGCGGTTTTTCTGACCAACCTTCCCCGCAGGCGCCGGAAAAAATCATAGCGGCATGCCCGCTATTGCGGTTGTTGGCATTTGCTGGTATCGATGAGACAGGCGAAAACGAATGGATGGGGTCAACAGTGACAGGACAAAATCCGAAGAGAGTGGTTACACGTCCCGACTTTGACGGTGTGGTGTGTGCTGTTTTGCTCATGGATGCACTGAACATCGACCCACCGATACTTTGGACACAACCCAGTGAGATCCAGCATGGGAACGTATCGATACAGGCCGGTGACATCATCGCCAATTTGCCGTTTCATGAAAATTGCTGCCTGTGGTTCGACCACCACTATTCCAACCAACGCGAACAATCCGTAGACGGTGTCTTCAAGATCGCACCGTCTGCCGCCGGTATCGTCTACGAGCATTACAGGTCGAGGCTGGATCGGGATTACGAAGAATTGGTTCGTCAAACCGATCGGATCGATTCGGCGGACCTGACGCTGGACGAAATCCTTCACCCGGAAAAATATCCGTTCGTTCTCCTCTCCATGACCATCACAAACCAGGATCCACGGGAAAACAGCTATTGGGATCATCTGGTGCACCTTCTGCGCACGCATTCCATGGATGAGGTGATGAAGGACGGGGATGTGCGAAAGCGGTGTCGGCAGGTAATATCCACCAACACCGCCTATGAGAAAGCATTGATATCCCACACAACAATGGTCGACCATGTCTCCATTACCGATTTCAGGGGACTGGATCCCGCACCCAACGGAAACCGGTTTTTAATCTACTCCCTTTTCCCCGACTGCACGGTGAACGTGAAAATCATTTATGACAAAGACAATCTGGCCAGCATAAAGGTGGGGCACAGCATACTAAACCGCGGGTGTGAGGTAAACGTGGGAAAGATGCTTGCCGATTTCGGGGGAGGCGGCCATCCAGGGGCCGGGGCATGTCGATTCCCTAGAGAAAAGGCAGCGGAGAACCTGGATCGTATTGTATCCATCCTGCGGAGAAATACCCCGATCTGATTTTTACGAATCCGTCCGAACAAAGCGACTTTTTGCGAGATCATCAATCTTCCAATAAGAAAATTCCCCCATGGGACCGTGGAGAAACGAGAGGAAGGAAATTAGCGCCGAGCCCCGATGATCATCCGTTCAATGCGCTTGCGGCTTTCGACCAGCATGGACCGGTTTTCATCGAAGACTTCCAAGGTGATGGTATCGTCATATCCAAGGGCCGACAACTGTCCTGTCAGCCATGAGAAGTTTACCGTTCCCTGGCCCACGGCCAAATGGTCGTCCACCGATCCCTGATTGTCGCTGAAATGAAGATGGCCGATTCTTTTTCCGAATCGTGACACCATCTCCCGTAAACGTCGTCCGCGTCGATCGCCGATGTTGGCATGACCCGTATCCAAGGTCAGCTTCAGTGCAGGAACGACATTGAAGATTTGTGCGAGATCATCGGGCTCCACCCCCAATCGACAACGGGGGAACATGTTTTCCAGGCACAACGTCACATTCAGCCGCTTTGCCGCGTCGGCCATCTCGCAAATAAAGTCAAACGCGTGCTTTCGCACCGTATCCATGACAAAGGCCCCCATGCCGGTGACCATGCTGGGGTGAAAAACGATCTTTTTCGCCCCCAAGGATGCGGCCACATCCAATGATCGTCGCATCTCATTCACCGATGCCTGCCGGAGGCTTTCGGTAAGATCCGCCGTGGTCACGAAGGTGGGCAGGTGACAGACAATGCCCATGTTGTTTTCCGCCAGCGCCTGGATGATCTTTTCCCGAATCGCGGACAGCTTTGTGTGATGGGCCATGGGCGGGTCCATGGTCAGTTCCAGGTAATCGAATCCCAGGCGGGAAAAGGTTTCGATTTCTTCCAATACCGGCGTTACCGGAAAATTCATGGCTCCGTATCGCATCTTCACCCCCTTTTTCGGATATCGCCGCGATGGCGTATGGGAAGTCGAATGGTAAATCGTGCGCCCCGGTCCGTCTGGTTTTCCACCCAGATGGTGCCATTGTGTCCCTCGAGGATTCGATGGCAAATGAACAGCCCCACACCCATACCCATTCTTCTCTTTTTGGTGAAGAATGCGTCGAATATCCGGGGCATGTCTTCCTTCGGTATACCAGGGCCGGTGTCCTCAACGTGAATGGTCAAACGATCTTCGTCCGATTCGGCATGAATGGTGATGCGTCGTTCGATGTTTTCCGGATTCATGTTCATGGACTCAACGGCGTTGTTGATCAGGTTCATGAACACCTGGCTCAGTTGCTGGGGTGATCCCATGATCATGGGCAAATCAGGCGCCAGCTCCAGGTTCAACCGTACCCCATGATCCTTTAGAAAGCTTCTCACCAATGCACCGGTTGATCTGAGGATTTCCTGGAGGTGGATGGGCTGGTATTTCTCCTTTCCAGGACGATTGAGATCCAGAAGGTTTTTCACCGTCCTTCGAATGCTGTTGAAAGCGCCTTTGATAAGATTCAAATGCGCCACGAGATTCGCGTCATTTCCGTATTCTCTCCGGATGACATTCAGCAGGGAGGTGACACCCTGCAAGGGAGAGTTGATTTCATGGGCAATAAACGCCGCCAGTTGACCGGTCGCCGCAAGTCGCTCACTCTGGAGCAATCTCTCTTCGCTTTCCCGCAGGATACATTCGGTTTGTTCATATTTTCTTCTTAAATCCAACTCGTCCTGTTTTCGTTCGATGGCGACTGCCAACTGGTCGGAAACGGAGAGAAAAACATTCAGATCCGTTTCATCGAATTGATCATCACGAAAATAGTCTGCTGCAGCCATCACGCCGATCATTTTGTCTTTCATCTGTAGCGGGACACCGAGAAACGATGCCATGGGTATGTGCTTGGATCGGGTGCCGTAACGGCTTTCCCATTCGAGAATTTGTTTGCGCGTGGCAAAAACCGGTGCCTGGGTGACGATTACACGGGCGAAAGGCGATCCTGACCGATGAACCGCTTCGATGGTCGGAAGGTCATTGTCCAGTTCGTCCTGACGGTACGCAAAGGCGATAAGGTCTTTCTCTTCTTCGTAGATGGCCACAAAGAAATTTTTCATGTCGTTGATATTTTGAAGGCTGTGATGAATGGTGCCATACAATGTTTCGAGATCAAAGGTAGTATTGACCGCATTAGAGATATCTATGAGACTCTGATTGATCTTCTCTGCCCTCTGGCGTTTTATCTCCACAGTCAGCGCCTGCTGATAGACGTAAAAGCAGAAGACCAGGGACACCACCATCACACCGATCAGCAACCAAAGCAATTTTCTTGTCAAAAAGGCGATTTCGGATTTGACATCGGCCATGTAAAGGCCCGTCCCTACAATCCATTCCCAGGGTTCGTACAATCTGACGTAGGAAAGCTTATCGACGATACGGGACGGATCACCTTTCGACGGCCATTTGTGCTCGATGAAACCCGCACCCGATCCTTGCGCGATGGTCAACGCGTCGGAATAAAACCGGCATGCTTTCCCTTCGTTGCATTCCAATAGGAATGTGCCGGCCAGGTCGGGTTGACCGGGTTCAAAGAGAACGGCACCGGTAATTTCGCCAATCCAAAAATAATTCTCACCGTTTGGACCGTATCGAAGATTGCGGATGGCAGCCAATGCCCTGCGTTTCGCCTCTTTTTCGGGCATTTTTCCGGTTTGGACGTTGGCATTCAGATAATCCAACAAACTGATGATACCGGTTGTCGTGCTGATCAGCATCTGCCGCTGCTGCTTCATAAGGTGTTTTTCCACGAAAGGGAGCATAACAAAAAAGGAGAAATAGACGAACAATAAGAACACGATGCCACTTGGTATGAGGATCTTGAAGGAAATTGCCAGTTCCGTCGGTTTCTGAAAGATACGGTGTTTCATGAGATTTCCGTTTTGGATGAAGGCATCACCCTTTTCCTTCAATCGGTCGTATCCGTTGTGAGGCGCAAGAATGCGGCCACATCCTTGGCCACGTCATGGATGACGGCCGCCTTGCAAAATCGGGATTACCGGCAAACACGGCTGCGTTGGCCCCGATGCGCGTATGCACCGGAAGTTTTCCGGCGATGGCAGCCAAATCCTCTTCGGTATCGAACGAAAGGCTGGTTCCCCCGCTTATAGGAAAGAGCCCTCCTCCCCATGGGCGTCCTCAATGCTATCACACAGATGCTGGACCACTGCACCCTTGGTGCCCGATTGGAAAATGGAGGACAATTCGTAAAGGGCGTCGTAACCCTGGTCGTGGGTATTCAAATGAAAATCCTGGGCCAGCATGGAAAACTTTTCCATGTCCGTCTCCAGGCGGCAGGCGTCGGTGTAATGGCGGATCAGCTCCCCTAAAATGCTGTCGAACTCGCTGAAGTAGGAGAGATCGTCAAGAAGGTCCAGGTCGGTCGGGTTCGCTGCCAGGCCCTTGAGCAAGATCGCTTTCAGGTTTGGATTGGCCTGCTTGAAATATTTTCGGATCAGCGGAACGTTTGCGGTTTCCGAATACCGTTCCGCCAGGTAGGCATCGAGAATGGATCGGGTTACGTGGCCACCGTGTTCGAAAAAATGGATCAGCCGGATCTCATTTTCCGATCGGGGCATGGCTTTTTGCTCTTCCTGGCGCTCTTCTTCGAATAACAGGTCGTATTCTTCATCCTGCCAGACAAAGCCGATGGCTTCCAAACGTTCCCGGTAGTCACCGGGATGATTTTTCATGATCTCGGTAACCTGCTCGAATCGCATTTGCTGGTCCATGATGTCGTAGGCGAAGTCGTCACATACCACGTCGATCTCAGGGTCACCTTCCGGTTCGGGTGATCCGGTGATACAGGAAAAACACCCATAGCCGGCGACTGCCGATCCGGCTACCCAAAGAGGTTTTCCACAGGCACACCGCACGCCCTGGCGCCATGCGGCGATGGCCTCCTCCACGGCGGCACGAACCGAATCACCATCGGCGTCCTTGTTGTTGCGCAGGTATTGCTCGACAAACTGATCGATACGAACGGGAACATAACCGGACATTTCTCATCCATCCCATGCAATTGATTGTTTACGCGACCTTTCCGTGACCGTGCCAACGTGATTTGTCCGTCATATCGTCATTGCGGCCAAAGAAGATTTTTTGCACAACCGGTCTTTTGCGTCAAGAAAATAGGAGCCATCTTCGTTTTCATAAAGTTGGAACAGGGCTTGAATTTGGAAAATTAAGATTTATATCGATACGTTGCCTTCATTTGACATACCCTTTCCGGTGTTTATATTTGTTTCTGCAAAATACAGACCAACATGGTGTTTGCGACCATTGTTAAGTAAAGGAGGACGTGATGCGGTTTGACCGATTCACCATTAAATCACAGGAATTGATCCAAAATGCCCAGGCATTGGCATCGGGCAACAACAACCAGCAGATCGAGCCGGAACACCTTCTGGCGGCCATGCTCGAGGAGAAGGAGGGGGTGGCCAGATCGGTTTTCAAGCGACTGGGGGTATCCGGTGACACCATTTCCGGCCAGGCAGCCGGCGCCGTCGAAAGGCTTCCCAGGGTCAGCGGCGGGGCGGATGTGTATTTGTCTTCCGCCGCCAAGGCAGTACTGGAGGCCGCTTTTGTCGAAGCGGGAAAGATGAAGGATGAATACACCAGCATCGAGCACATCCTGCTTGCGCTGTGTGACAAACGGTCCGGGGAGGCCTTTCGCATTCTATCCAGAAACGGAGTCGATCGGGAAGCCATTTTGAAAGTGCTGATGGAGATCCGGGGCAATCAGCGTATCACCGATCCGAATCCCGAAGAAAAATACGAGGCGCTGAATAAGTTCAGCAGGGATCTGACGGACATGGCCCGCAGCGGCAAGCTGGATCCGGTAATCGGCCGGGACGAAGAGATTCGCCGCATCGTCCAGGTGCTTTCCCGGCGTACCAAGAACAATCCTGTCCTCATCGGCGAACCGGGTGTTGGCAAGACCGCCATCGTGGAGGGACTTGCCCAGCGTATCGTGGCCGGCGACGTATCCGAAAGCCTGAAAAACCGCCGATTGGTGGCCCTGGACATGGGGGCCCTGATCGCCGGTGCCAAATACCGGGGTGAGTTCGAAGATCGACTCAAGGCGGTTTTGAAGGAGGTGGAAAAGGCCGAGGGAGAGGTGATCCTGTTCATCGACGAGTTGCATACCCTTGTGGGCGCCGGCGCCAGCGAAGGATCCATGGACGCCTCCAACATGCTCAAGCCCGCGCTGGCCCGCGGAACCCTGCGTTGTGTGGGGGCCACCACGTTGAATGAATACCGCAAGTATATCGAAAAGGATGCGGCGCTGGAGCGTCGATTTCAGCCGGTGCTGGTGCGTGAGCCCACGGTGGAGGATACCGTCTCCATCTTGCGGGGCCTCAAGGAAAAGTATGAGGTGCACCACGGTGTCCGCATCAAGGATTCGGCCATCGTGGCGGCGGCGGCCCTGTCCCATCGCTATATCGCAGATCGATTCTTGCCGGACAAGGCCATCGATCTCATCGACGAATGCGCCTCCAAACTTCGCATCGAGATCGACTCCATGCCCGTGGAGATCGATGAAATTCAGCGCAAGATCCTCCAGGCGGAGATCGAGCGCGAGGCCCTGAAGAAAGAATCGGATCCGGCATCCCAGGAGCGTCTGGTCAAGCTTGAGGACTCCCTGGAGGCCATGCGTGCCCAGATCGCGGCCATGAAGACCCATTGGGAAGACGAGAAACGGCTGATTCAGAACATCCGCAAAATCAAGGAGGAGCAGGAGCAGTTGGGCATCGAGGAGCAGCGGGCCGAACGGGAAGGAGATCTGGCGAAGGTGGCCGAGCTTCGATACGGTCGGACCAATGAATTGAAAGCCCAGCTGGAGCAGGCCAAAAAGGATCTGGCGTCACTCCAGGAGCACAAGAAGATGCTCAAGGAAGAGGTGGACGATGAGGACATCGCCGAGGTGATCTCCCGCTGGACCGGCATCCCCGTCAGCCGCATGCTGGAGGGCGAGCGTCAGAAGCTGGTACGGATGGAAGATCGGCTCGGCCAACGGGTCATCGGCCAGCAAAAGGCCATCGAGGCGGTCTCCAACGCCGTACGTCGGGCTCGCTCGGGCCTGCAGGATCCCAACCGGCCCATCGGTTCATTCATCTTCATGGGACCCACCGGCGTGGGCAAGACCGAGCTGGCCAAGGCCCTGGCCGAGTTCATCTTCGACAGCGAACAGGCCATGGTGCGCATCGACATGTCTGAATTCATGGAAAAGCACTCGGTTTCCCGGCTCATCGGTGCACCTCCGGGCTACGTGGGGTACGACGAGGGCGGATACCTCACCGAAGCGGTCAGGCGCCGGCCTTACTCCGTGGTGTTGTTCGACGAGATCGAAAAGGCCCATCCCGAGGTGTTCAATGTACTGTTGCAGATCCTGGACGACGGGCGCATGACCGACGGCCACGGAAAGACGGTGGATTTCAAGAACACCATCATCATCATGACCTCCAACGTCGGCAGCCAGATCATCCAGGAATTGGGGGGCCGGGACCGGGAGGAGATGGAGCGGCGGGTTACCGAGGCCCTCCGGATGGGGTTCAAGCCGGAATTTCTCAACCGCATCGACGAGACCATCATCTTCTTTAACCTGGATCCGGATCAGATCGGAAAGATCGTCGATATACAGATGTCCCATCTGTCCGACCGGCTGGCCGAACAGAACATCGAGCTGATTCTGTCCGAATCGGCACGGAACCTCATCGCCCGGGAAGGGTATGATCCCATATACGGCGCCCGCCCGCTCAAGCGCGTGATTCAGCGCCGGATCGAAAATCCCCTGGCCATGGAAATTCTCGAAGGCAATATTTCCGAAGGCGCCAAAATCAGCGCCGAGGCCGAGGGTGAGAGGATCGTGTTTCGGCAGATCTAGCGTTCAGTTGGATACGTTGCTCACGTGTCCAGCTGAATGTTACCGGATCATGATAGTGTTCGTCCAGAAACAGGAACCTTTGGTTGAGATCCATGGGCGCGGATTTCTGAACCGTCACGAAAAACGCCCATTTCCTCTGCTACCAATGGAGGATGTGGGCGTTTGCATCATCATCTTCCGGATCATGGCCGAAAATGTTTATATTATGGGAATTGCCGATGGCCGTCGCGATATGCAGGCATTACCGCAGAGGCGTCCATTGGAAGCATAGCTCATTTCTATCCCCTAGGCAAAAACGCATAATTTCATCACCCACGATTCCCCCCTGCGAACGACAATCTTGTTCAATTTTTTCCATCTCTTTGGAATGGTGCTTGTGATGAAACAGGGTGTATCGTCTGATCCAGGATACATATGCTTGTTCTGTTCGTTGAAATAGTGCCGCAAACGAATTTCCTGTCTTTCCTGGTCAAATAATCTTGGCTCGTTCTTTATGTGAAAACTACTTTCTTTTTTTAGGAGCTTTGACTATAGTGTCAATTAGAAGCGCCGAAATTTTCTTAAATGGAGTTGCGGAGACCAAGATGGGATGAGATTTGTGTTGGATGCTTCACGAATATTCCGTCCCTGCAAAGAACGGACAGTGGTTACCGGCGTTCCGCGATCTCTGGGCGAAAAATTTCGCAATAACGAATTTGCAGCAACCGCTTGCGTTGAGACGCGCAAAAAGACGCGCGCGTCTCAACGCAAGCATTCGTTCGGCACAGGAGGTACGTGCTGTGGACTATCAAGATTTTGGCAGCACCGAGGAGAGACTGTCAGCCACGTTAGAGGGAACCAATTGCGGCACGTGGTTGCACCAGTTCTCAAATGATAGTGTGGATTTTGACCAGCGTGCGCAGCAATTGCTTGGCATTACCAGGCCGTCGTTATCCATGGAGGAGTGGCTTGCTATTGTGCATCCTGATGACAGGAGCGGAATTGCTGCCAGTATCTCTCGCGGGGTAGACAGCCAGAAAGAGCATATCAACGTAATCTATCGTGTGGTGGTGAATGGCGCGTCGCGGCACTTGAAGGTGGACTCCTTTGTCAGATATGCTGGTGTCGACCCCGTCGTGTCATATGGTCTCATTCAGGATGTCTCAGAGATCAAGAAGGCAGAAGAGGAACTCGTGAGAGCAAATCGCGAGTTGGAGAATGCGTTGCTGGAGGTCAAGACCTTGCGCGGCATCCTCCCAACCTGCTCTTTCTGCAAGAAGATTCGCCTTGAGGGGCATGACCCGACAGTTTCTTCCTCTTGGGTAGAGATCGAGACATACATCAGCGAGCACAGTGAGGCCCGATTCTCCCACGGACTATGTCCAGACTGTTACCGTGAAATCTACGGAGATGATGAGTGATGACAGTACTTGCACAGGTGCCGCGGTGAAGCCGAGGCAGGCTGAACATGGGGACCTGACCCCATCATCCCCGTGTCTATTTCTTCAAGACTGTTCAATTTCTCTTTTGCAGAAAATAGGGTGGAATAACCGAACCTGTAGAAACGGGGGAAACGTTTGAAAAAATTACTGCTCATTTGCGTGATCGTTATTGCCGGCTATTTTGTAATGAAAGATGTTGTAAGACCGGGGATTGAACCGTTGTACGAAGAACCCTACGTAATCGTTTACGGGAAAACAGCCTGCGGCTTATGCCAAAAGATGAAACGGGAACTTAGGGAGAAAGAAATTCCGTTCCTTTTTAAGGATCTCGAAAAGGAAGAATCCAATGACGAATTGCATCGGCGGATGTCAGCGGCCGGTCTGGAAACGAGACGTTACAGCATACCCGTTGTAGATGTGAACGGTGCGTTGTTTATTCGGCCCGACACCGAAAAAGTGATTGAGAAATACAATCAATGACATCAAGCAGATCCGATTTGGCCGGAAAGGGGGACGATCGGCAAGGCCGCTAACTTCCCATTCCGGATCCTATGAGATTTTCCACGATTTGCCGGGTGACATGGGCTTCCACCCATCCGGCCACCAGCAAGCATGCGACCACCGACATGACGATGGTTTTCATGGGCATGGCATTGCGGTGAGCAACGATCGTTTGAAACACCGGGCCAATCCGATTGCTCCGGGCCGGCCTTGCGATCAGTAAATGGGCAGAGTAAGCGACGGCGCCGGCAAGTGAGATGGCGGGAATTTCGATGATGCCATGGGGCAAAAAGGCAACGAGGGCCACCCAAAACGATCCGAAGAGATGCGTGGTGGTGGCAGCGGTCAGCCCGCTTTCAGCGCCCAGCAGAATCATGCCGAGCAATGGAACCATTACCCAGACATACAACCTTCGCAAGGACTCGTCTTGGATTTTCCTGCAATCGGGCAGAAAGTTGAAGAGCTTCATCCGTGTCGTCCCGCAGAATATCCGCCTTACCTTCCGGGGGGCCAGGTCCTTGTGGTAAGGGTTGAACAGGGTGGCCGTATAGATGAAGGAGAGGGTGGCAAGGGCGCCGGCCGTGTTCCAGGCAAACAGCAAAACGCCCAGATCCAAACCGAGTCGCGTCCCTTTTTCCAAGACGGGCATGGCATAGGAGAGCCGCTTGGTGGAGGCCTCGAAGAGAGCCTGTGGTTCGGCGCCCCCCATCTTCACCAGCAGGGCTCCGATCATGAGGCTCACGGCAAAGGAAAGCAGGTATGCGATGATCAGCCGTTTCCAGGCACGGTACAGAAGGGGGCGATGGGTTTCCATGGGATACTTATTGGCAGTTCGAGGTGAGTGCTTTAATTTGGAAACCCGTGGTGTATGAATTTGTGGGGAAGGTTCGGGCTTCAGGATTTCGATCCGCGCAATGAAGGCCGTCGCTGAATCGATTATTCGTCCGTCGATTCTTTCGGAAAACGATTTTGGGACTGCGTCCGGATCATCCAGCCGGGATACTCCGCCGGAAGCGTGCTCACCGTATTGAGTCGCGTCAGTTCATCGTCGGTCAGGGTAACATCCGGTGCGGCGAGGTTTTCAGCCAGTTGCTGCGGGGTCTTGGCCCCAACGATCACACTGGTGACAGCCGGTTGGTGCAACAGCCAGCGCAAGGCGATCTGCGCCACGGTGGCATCTTTGTCCCGGGCCATTTCCCGCATCGCATCCACCACGTCAAAGGCACGTTCCTTGTTCACCGGCGGAAAGTCGAAATCGACGCGCCGGGCGCCTGCCGGGCCGCTGCCATTCCGTTCGTACTTGCCGGACAGCAGTCCCCCGGCCAGGGGGCTCCACACCATCAGGCCCAGGTTCTGGTCCTGCAAAATGGGTACGATCTCCCGCTCCAGATCGCGGCCGGCGATGGTGTAATAGGCCTGCAGGCTTTCGAAGCGGTGAAGGTTGTATTTGTCGGAAATCCACAATGCCTTCATCAGCTGCCAGGCGGCCAGGTTGGAGCAACCGATATATCGCACCTTTCCCGAGCGCACCAGGTCATCCAGGGCCCGGAGTGTCTCTTCGATGGGCGTAATTGGATCGAATCCGTGAATCTGGTACAGGTCGATGAAATCGGTATGCAATCGGGTCAGACTCTCTTCCACCGATTGCATGATATGGTTGCGGGACAATCCCATGTCGTTGGGCCCCGGTCCCATGCGGCCGTGCACCTTCGTCGCAAGCACCACATCCTTGCGGCGTTTTCCCAAGGATTTTCCCAGAATCTCTTCACTCATTCCCTCGGAGTAAACATTGGCCGTATCGATGAAGTTGACACCCGCATCGAGGGCCTGTGCGACCAGATCGTTCGCCAGCTCCTGGGGCTGCCGCCCGATCGCCTTCCAAAAACCCTTCCCGCCGAATGTCATGGTCCCGAAACACAACTCCGAGACCAGCAGGCCTGTTCTTCCTAATTGTCTGTAATTCATGGCAAAAACCCTCCCATGTCACTGTTGCGGCAAAGCGTCGAACGCATCAGACCCGAAATGGGTGAACGTGGGTGATCGCAAAACGGATTCGCAGGATGTAAATATACACGGCCCATTTCACATCTTCACAGAAACGAGTCGGCGGGAAAAACTTTATCGGGCCGCGGAAAGTGCCACCTCCACAGCCTTTTCCGCATGGATGGACGTCGTGTCATAAAGGGGAACCGGGGTTTCGGCCTGCTTGATCAGCAGCCCGATTTCCGTGCATCCCAGGATCACGGCCTCCGCATCTTTTTGGGCCAGGCGGTCGATGATGTCGATATACACCTGTTTGGATTGCGGTCTGATATCACCCAGGCACAGTTCCCGGAAAATTATGTCGTGAACCTTCCGGCGGTCGCTCTCGTCGGGAACCACCACCTCCAGCCCATACTTTTCCTTTAACCTGCCTTTATAAAAGTCCTGCTCCATGGTGAAGGCCGTGCCGAGAAGGCCCACGCGCCGAATGCCGGCCTTTTCTATCGCCTCTCCGGTGGCATCGGCGATGTGCAGCAGGGGGATCTTTATCGCCGCGGCCACCTGGTCGGCGACCTTGTGCATGGTGTTCGTGCAGATCATGAGGAAATCGGCGCCGGCGGCCTCGATCCGCTGGGCCACGCGGCACAGCACATTACCGGCCTTTGTCCAGTCACCCGCCTGCTGCAGCTTTTCGATGGGATCGAAGTCGACGCTGTACAAAACGATCTCGGCCGAGTGAAGGCCACCGAGGCGTCTTTTCACCGTTTCGTTGATGGCCCGGTAGTACGTCTGGGTGCTTTCCCAGCTCATTCCACCAAGCAGTCCGATCGTTTTCATGCGCTAACACCTTTTTCCGTCTTTACAATGGTGTGCCTTCCTTCGCATCAGACATCCAGCCAGATGTCCGCCTCTCCGCCGCAGTGGCTGCAAACGGCATGTGCTTCGGTTGTTCCCTGGCCTCTGGGCACGACCTTTGGTTCGGCGGTTTCCATCTTCTCCTCTTCCAGGGAACAGGTGATGACCATTTCGGCTTCGTTTCCGCATTTTTCGCACTTGCACACTTGCTTGAATTTTTTTTCCGTCATTGCAATCTCCTTTCCGTCGGGGTGAATTTTGTCATGTTTGCTTACAGCATGAATCATGGCGAAATTTTTCTTTGCAATCACTCGTCACAGATTCTTTTCTTACAATAGTTCTCCACCGTTCCCTTTTCAACAAAAAGAAAACAGCGCGTTTCGATGACAATGGCCGGAAGGTACCTTTGACGGGCTAATTGAACGCCATCAGACGTGATTGCGCAGCCGCAAGTCAATCGGGTGGGGATTCAAATAGGTCTGTTCCGAAAGATAGGGCTGGTGGTATTTTCGGACGAAATGGTTCATCAACGTTACGGGAACGATCAGTGGGAGGTTGCCGTTTCGATATTCCTGGATCAGGTCAAGAACCTCCTTTTTTTCGTCACCGGCAAGTTGTTTCTTAAAGTATCCCAAAATGTGCATGAGCACATTACCGTGCTTGGAAACAGTCGCCTTCAGGTTCAGCGCAGAGAATAGGGATTTTTCGTATTCATCATAAAGGGCGCCTGCCCCCATTGCTTTTCCCTGCGCCACCAGATGGCCCATTTTTCGGTAGTGCTGGGGGCTGTGGGCCATGAGGAGCAGTTTTTCCCGCGTGTGGAATGCCACCAGGTTTCCCGTGGATTTTTTCCTGGCGATGGTCTGGCGCCAACGCGTAAGGGCGAATATCTGCTCGATGAAATTCTCCCGCAGTGTAGGATCGTGGAGCCGCCCCTCCTCTTCGACGGGAATGCGGGGGAACCTTCGGGTGAATGCAGCGGCGAATAGCCCTTGGCCGCTCATGACGGGATGCCCCTTCTCGTTGTAAACCTTGACCCGGTGCAGGCCGCTGCTGGGAGATCCTTTTTTGAAGATAAAACCACACAGCTCTTCTTTTTCCAGGGACGCAAGGCGACCGGGTATCCAGGACAGCATTCGGTCGGTCAGATCGATGCCGGTTTTGTTGGTGACCAGCCGGGGGTGATCGACATCTCCCACCAGCCGCATGGGCTCCCTGGGGATGCCGAGGCCACACTCGCTTTCCGGGCATACCGGCACGAAGGTGAAATATTGGCCCAGCGTCTGGGTAATATAGCGGTCGTGCTTATGGCCGCCATCGTAGCGAACCTTTTCTCCCAACAGACAGGTGCTGACACCGATTTTAATACGGGCATCCATTTTTGCACCATATCATTTGCGGGCGCACATTTTCAAATGCAATTTAGTCACTCGTTTCTTCGGCGCCGATAAGGGGCAATTGTTTGTCGACGGCAAATACTACCAGATGCCGAACGGCATCCGGTTTGTCCTCGTCGGGGCATCGTCTGCACAACTCTTTTACCAGCGGAGTATCGGTTTCCTCGTGCGTCTTGGTCAGATGCAACCGAAGTCCTTTGTATCCCGGCCCCTCCTCCCGAAACAGGAACGCCGCGTGTGGATTGGATTGCAGATTGTGGTGTGACAAGCGGTCCCGCATGATAAAGGCAAGTTTCCCGTCATCCATGACGCGGGGACGGGCATAGACAGCGGCGTTTACCAGGCCATTGCCGTCGGCCGTCGATAGTACACCGAATCCTTTGGCCTCTTCAAAATAGGTTCTTACATTCATCTTCACCTCCAGGTATGGATGTCTTTGGTTTTATCTTTGACGAATCCGTCCGAACAGCGACTTTTTAGGGGTTCATCATCTTTGATTCAGCTTAAATAACGTGTCGAATGGTTTATCTACCCCGTCATCTCTTTTTTCCCCACACGGCGTAGACCGGATCGGAGAAGATCTGTTCTCCGGCGTATTTGTCTTCTCGCGGTCGGGGAAGCCCTCGCATGGAGTAGGTCCCCAGGTCGCCGTAGATGCCGCTTCGAATGAAATACTCCATGACCAGGCCCATTCGTTCGAATTCGTGAATCTTCTCCCAGATGCGGATCACCTTGGGCGGGAACCAGCGATTGGAAAAGGTCACCACGAAGGCAGCGCCGGGCTTGAGGACACGACCCACCTCGGCGAACAAGGTCAGCGGCTGGATCAGGTATTCCACCGATAGGCTGCACAGGGCCACGTCAAAGGCATTGTCGGGAAACGGCAGCATCGGATCTGCATTCAGGTCGTGGACTATGTTTTCCGTTAACCTTTCATTGTGACCCAATTCGATGGGATTCATGCCCAGTCCCACCACTTCGGCCGGCCTCACCGCTTCCGGCAGGTGGGAGACCCAACTACTCATCAGATCCAGCACCTTCATGTCACTTTCTACGAACCGCTTGTAGACATCGGCTACCATGTCCTGGGCTGTCTGGTCCAGATGATGAACCAGACGCGGTGTGCCGTAAAATTCGGCATCCTGCTGCTCGTTTTGACGGGAAAAGGCGTCACCGTCGAAAAAATCGGTGGGTTGATTGTGCCAACGCGCCTGCATTCCCGGACCATCTGTGAGCATGCCGACCCAATCGACGCTGCTTCCGCCCCTTTCGTTCTCCTTGTCCGAAATCTGGCCGACAGTCATGGAGAGGGAAAGGGGAAGATGGGCGAGTGGATGGGCCATGTCGATGCCAACATGGCCGTTATTTATTCCTGTACAGCGAAATGGCTGCATGTTCTGGGGAAAAACACCCGGAAATCCGTTTAACAGCCCCTTGGGATAAAAACGACCCGGCTTGGGCGTTACTCGCAGGCGTCTGCGATCGATCTTTGCGGGACCGCCGTCCTGACCGAAGAGAGCCCCCGGTGAAAATCCGATGGATGCTTTGTCCCATGCCTGTTTGCCAATGAGCGCCTCTCTTACGTCTTCCGGAAGCCAATCCCGCCAAAGGTTAACGCCCCGTGCGGCGTAACACTCGTTGTGCGTCGCATTTTCACTATGCCACTTGAGTTGAAAAACGATGTCTGCCACACTGTTCATGTCGATAGTTTTCATGAGCGCCTCCGATTATGTGAAATCACACCCCTTGTCCAACGATAGTAATCACCCATGGATGCGTCGGCCATGTGAATCCCATAGCAGGTTGGTGAGAGGAAAAAACTACCAATGGGCTTTCCAGAAATGGCGAATCAGCCAGATATCGGAGCTGGTTAGGAAGTTTGATGAACGCGCAAAATTCGGGTTTCGGACGGCTTTGTAAAAAGTTCGAGATCAAGGCTTGCGAGCCCCGAGGAATGAGGCGTACATAGAGTTCGCCGCAGTGACGAGGGACGAAGCGTAACGCCGATATCGGATTTTTTACGAAGCCGTCAAGCTTAAGAGATGGAGATCAGATAGCTTCTCAAATTGGTCTGGCTGTGGCTCAAGCCGAATTTCTTTCGAAGGTTCTTGCGGTGAAAATGAACGGTTGTTTCTGAGACGTTCAGGATCTGTGCGATCTCCTTGCTGGCCTTTCCGTCCTTTACCAGGGAGGCGACCTGAATTTCCTGGGGGGTAAGGATGATGTTGGCGTTTGCCAGCTTTTGCATCATGGGGGAAATGATATCCTTGAGGTGGGATTCGATAATCTCCACCACTGTCTTGTCTTTGGGGTTCAGATTGACGCGTTTGAGTTTTTCCACGTAGGGCATCACCGTCTCCTTGATATTGGTGATGACCTTGTGCTCCAGTTCCGCCTTGTCGCCCTCTCGCTGTTTTAAAAGGACTTTCAGGGCGATGTTGGCCTCTTCCAGTTCTACCTTCTGGTCTGTCAGTTGCGCCTGGCTCTTCCTGAGCGCCTCCTCGGTGATTTTGAGCGCCGTAATCTCCTCATGGCTGACCACGACCCGCAAGGGGCCTTTTCCCGCCATCCGTATGGCACGCATATAGTACCAGTGCTGACCGTCGTCGCCGTGGCACGGATAATCGTAAAGAAACTCTTCGACCCGGCCGTCGATCACATCCCGGATTCCGGCGGCTACTGAACGGGCATGATCACCCTCCTCTCCCCGGGTCGCGTCGCAGATATCCAGGTAGTTGTCGCCGATGGAATCGTATCCTTCGGGCATACCGCTTTTCTCGGCAAAGGCGCGCCATGCCGAGTTGGTGTCCAGGATCACCCCGTTTGCATCGACAATGGCGATGTGGGCGGACAAGGAGTCCAGCACTGTCCGTGCCTCTTCACTGGAATAACAAACGGGCACTTTCTCGTCAGGGGCGTTCTTCTTGGTATCTTGGTCTTCTTCCATCCAGCTGTCACCTTCGATTCTGATGGTTGAAATTTACTGGCGATGGATGAACGTGTCCACGCGTTCACCGTTGAGCGCCCGGGTGATATCACCCGGCACAAGCCCGTTGGTGATCTGCACTTTGTCGATCACTTCGCTGTTCTGGCTGATTTCCAGGAACGGTCGTTCGATGACCAGGTCATCCAGATCCCTTTCCATCGGCTTCCCGGCCCCGATCTCCGGGATAAAGGCGGCATCGGGGTGTTTTTTGGGCTCGGCAGTATAAAGGCCGTCTTCGTCCTTGACCTTTTGCCGTTCTCGATAAAAATTGTACCGCTCATGGCTGCCTCCCGGTCATGGTCAAAATCAATGGATAATATGGTATTTTCAAAGGGTAAGACAAAAACCGGACGGTGTAAAGGGTCCGAAAGAAGTATTCGATGGCGCTCCGGCCCGATCATTAAAGATTCGCGGCAAAATGACCGATATGGCCAATCGTCGGTGACCAATTTTCCGAAAGGATTCTACGGTTGAACCTCTTATTGGCTGAAAACAGAATCGATTGTGCTTCTCATCTGGGAAAAATCATAACCGAAGTAGAAAATTGGGTTTTTGCGGTGACGGTCGTCGATACGCTTGCCAAGGCCCGCGAGGCGCTATCAACGAAGCAGTACGACGTCATCTTGTTGCATCTGGATCTGCCGGACAGCAAGGGTATCGAGACGCTGATTGCCGTGCGTCGCGATGCACCGGATTCCCTCACCATTGTATCGGCGGCGCCGGAAGAACCGAAACGGGCGGAGGAAGCGGCGAAACATGGCGCCCGTGGGTATTTGCCGTCTTGCGCCGTCGATGCCCATATGCTCTCCGGCGTTCTTGCCGTTGCCTTTGAAAACAAGGCGCGGGAGCGGCGTCTCGGGCAACGTGAGAAACATTACCGCAACGTCATCGCGTCCTTGGAAGATGCCTACTTCGAATTCGACCTTGCAGGACGCTTTTCCTCTTTCAATGATGCCATGTGTCGAATCCTCGGGTATGATCGAAAGACGTTATCCTCGATGACCTTTCGGGACGTGTTGCACCCCCAGGTGGTGGAAGATGTATATGAAACGACAAAAAAGGTCCTGCGGTCCGGAAAATCGGAACAGACGCTGCAATGCGAAATCATCCGCAGCGACGGGGCGAACCGCTTTTTAGAGTTCTCCGTTTCCATTTTACGGGATGCAGGGGGGAGAAGAAGAGGAATTTGCGGGATCGCCAGGGATATGACCGAACGCAGGGAGGTGGAGGTGGCACTCGCAGAGGCCAAGGAGCGGGCGGAAGCGGCCACCCGGGCAAAAAGTCACTTTCTGGCCAACATGAGCCACGAAATCCGCACACCCATGAACGGCATTATCGGCATGTACAATCTACTGCTGGATACGCCACTGACGCGCGAACAGCGTGATTTTGCCATCACCGGCAAGAACAGTGCCACCGGCCTTCTTGAAATCGTCAATGATGTCCTCGATTTTTCGAAAATCGAAGCGGGCGGGATGGATGTGGAAATCATCGATTTCGATCTGAGAAATACCATCGGCGACCTGGTCGCGGCACCTGCCGTGCTTGCTCATCAAAAAGGGCTCGAGTTCGTCTATCATATGGATCCGGAGGTTCCCTCCCTGCTTCGGGGTGATCCGGGAAGGCTGCGTCAGATCATCATGAATCTGATCACCAATGCGATCAAATTCACGAGCAAGGGCGAGATCGTTTTTCGAATATTTCTGGAAAGCGCGTCTGCGCGAAGTATCGCACTTCGCTTCTGCGTCGAGGATACCGGCATCGGTATAAGTGAAGCCGATCAATCCAAATTGTTCGAATCCTTTCAACAGGTGGACACCTCTTCCACGCGCAAATACGGTGGCACCGGCCTGGGACTGGCCATCTCCAAACGCCTGGTGGAACTCATGGACGGTAGTATCGGGGTCACGAGCGAATCGGGAAAAGGAGCGACCTTCTGGTTTCGGGTCTCTTTGGCACGGCAGCGCGATATGCCGCATAAGCCCCTTACCGTACCCGAAGATCTCAAAGACAAACGGATATTAATCGTGGACGATAACCGGACAAAC
Source organism: uncultured Desulfosarcina sp. (assembly GCA_963674945.2). Classification (GTDB taxonomy): domain Bacteria; phylum Desulfobacterota; class Desulfobacteria; order Desulfobacterales; family Desulfosarcinaceae; genus Desulfosarcina. Next base: position 2,750,474 of record CAXXWQ010000004.1, on the reverse strand, counting down.
CTCAAAGTGCTGAGTGGTTACCTGGATCGTTGGCGCTGTCCTTGCGATACGGCGACCGGCGCAGCCATGGCGATCTCCGCCATGGGCACCGCCGCCATTTCCGGCAGACCGTATGACCTTGTCATCACCGACATGATGATGCCCGAAGTAGATGGTGCCGAACTGGGACGACGGATCAAGGGCGATCCACTGCTCGCGAAAACCAGAATGATCATACTCACCTCCCAGGGCATTCGTGGAGATGCTGCCGAAATGAAACGCATCGGCTTTTCCGGATACCTGACAAAGCCAGTGCGGCGATCACTCCTGTTGGATTGCATCGAAGCCGTGATGAGTCGAAAAAGCGATGGACAAGAGGAGCGGATTGACCAGCCCATCGTTTCCGTTCATTCGTTGTCGGAGAAGAAACGACGGGAAAAATCCATTCTGATTGCCGAGGACAATCCTGTCAATCGGAAGCTGGCCCTCGTTATGCTGAAACGCTTCGGGCTTGCCGCCGACGCGGTATCCAACGGAGAGGAGGCGCTGGAAGCGCTTGCATCCAAATTCTATGATCTGGTGCTGATGGATGTTCAGATGCCGGTCATGGACGGATTGGAAGCCGCACGAAAAATTCGGGAACGTGGCACGAAGATATTGAATCCGGCGGTGGTCATCATCGCCATGACCGCCCATGTTCTGGAAGGCGATCGGGACAAGTGTCTTCAGGCGGGCATGACCGATTATGTGGCAAAACCCATTCAGCCGGAAATTCTGCTATCTACCATCGAAAAATACCTTTTCGTGTAAACGGCCGCGTCCATAGAGGGACGAAGGACGATGGAAGAGGGGTGAAAAGATGTTGGGTCCGACCCTCGGTCCGCATCCTTCCTTCTTTTTTTTCGCCCCATCGCAAGGAAACCAGATCCTCTTTTCAAAAACGGAACAGTGGAAATACTGTCCGTGTGGCAACGGCGGGCTTTTTCCTTGACGGTACGATCTTCCACCGGTAGTATAACAACTTTGAACATACTCGATCATCGCTCATTCACCACGATTCGCGCTGCGAAACGCTCCATGTCGTCGTTTTTTTCCTAAGTGCACTTTTCGGCAGTCCCTTTGGACGGGGCCGGCCCTTTTCCCGGCATATTTGAAAGTACCGGATCATACATATCCGATGGCTTTCCCTTTCGGTCATCGTCCGCGGGGCAAGCGGGAGAATTTGGATGAAACACGTGATCATCGGAAACGGTATCGCCGGGGTCTGTGCGGCAGAGGCAATCCGGCAGCAGGACGAAATCGCCCAAATTACCATCATCGGCGATGAAACCTTTCCCCCGTACAGCCGTCCCATGATCAGCCATGTGCTGGACGGTTCCCAACCCCATGATAAGCTGCCCATCCGCTCAAACCACTTCTATGAGGATCTGAAGGTCACCGCGCTTCTCGGAAAGCGGGCAACGGGCATCGATGTAAAGAACCGGCAGGTTACCTTCGAAGAGGCCCCACCCGTTTTGTACGATCGTTTGCTCCTCGCCGCCGGCGCCGATCCCCGGCCGGTGAAGGCAACGGGCATGGACCTTGCCAATATTTTTTACATGCGCACCCAGGCGCAGGTGAAACGCCAGCTGGCCGCCCTGGACGGTGCCCGCCGGGCCATCGTATTGGGCGGTGGCCTGGTGGGATTCAAGGCAGCCTACGGCCTTCTCAAGCGCGGTCTTTCGGTAACCATGCTGATTACTTCCGGATATCCGCTCTCCATGCAGGTGGACGAAACCGCCGGGCGGATGATTCTGGACGCGTTGGTTATGCACGGCCTGAAGGTCGAGGTGGGGGTGAGCGTCACCGCTTTCGAAGGCAATGGAACGGTCCGCGTCGCCCTCACCGATGATGGTGCCCGGTTGCCCTGCGATATGGTGATCATCGGCAAAGGGGTGCTGCCGGCCCGGGCCTTCGTTCCCCGGGATCAAATCAAAGTGGACTTGGGCATTCTCGTGGATGCACATCTTCGCACCAGTGCACCGGATGTCTTTGCCGCCGGCGACGTGGCGGAAATGGAAGATATCGCCCGGGGCTGTAATTGGGTCAATGCCCTTTGGCCGGAGGCGGCAAACCAGGGCCGGGTGGCCGGTTTGAACATGGCCGGCCGACCGGTGGCCTATCCCGGCAGCCTCAGCCGCAATGTGATGCGGGTATTCGATTTGGATGTCCTCACCGTCGGCATTGCCAACCCGCCGGTGGGCGAAGCCTATCAAATCGCAGCGGTTGGCGGTGCCGGCAAGGGGTTCTACCGGCGGCTCGTTTTCAAGGAAGATTTTCTTGTGGGCGCCGTGATGATCAATCAAATCGAACAGGGGGGCGTGCTCCGGGCGTTGATCGAAAACCGGACGCCCATCGGCGTACCACCCGAAACCCTTATTGCCCCGGGTTTCAATTTCGGTCGGTTGTTAAGACGCTGATAATTGAGATCTTTTCGTTAATGATCAATTTTACTTTGTATCGTTCCCACGGGACATTGAGATCGGTGTTCTTGGCAAGGATAGTGGGAGGACGCTGTGTGTTGGTATACCGCGACGACCAATACCGCAGTCCAAAAACTCCGATCTCGAAGTCGATGCATAAAAGGAGGAGAGATGAAACAGGTTGTCGTCCATCCAGAAAAATGCGTGGGTTGCATGCAGTGCATGCTGGCCTGCGCCGCGGCGCATTCCAAGAGCCTGTCTCTGTTTGCCGCGACTCAGGAGACGCCGCTGCCAAAGCCGAGGATTCACGTGGGCGCCGGTCTCTTCAACGAAGGGTTTCCCAACCGATGCCGCCATTGCGACCCTGCCCCCTGCCAGGCCGCATGCCTGGCCGGTGCCATCTATCGCCGGGCGTCCACGGGCACGGTGATGGTCAACCCGGATCGTTGTATCAACTGCGCATCCTGTGCCATGGCCTGTCCCTTCGGTGTCATTCGTTTTCATGAGGACCCGCTGGGACCCGCCGGACACGCCATCGCCATCAAATGCGACAACTGCAGCGCCCGGACGGCCAAGGGCCAAACGCCTGCCTGCGTGGAAATTTGCAAGGCAGGAGCATTGACCTACGAAGAGATGGACGCCGCCATGGCACGGAAAAACAGGGATGTGGCACGCAGTATGTCGTCGGATGCCGACCGTCCGGCCGTTCCCACCGGTGTGGCATTGAACAGGGCTGTTACACAATCGGAAATAAATCTTACACGAATGTAAGGAGGGTATTATGTTTGACCCAAATCGCGTTTTTCGGTCACCGAAGATGGGAATCGGCTTTATGAAAAAGCCAGGCAGGACGGAATCGAAACGGTCTGGGAGCGCCACGAGGCGCAGCAGCCCCAATGCGGTTTCTGCGACATGGGCCTTTCCTGTCGAATCTGCGTCATGGGACCGTGCCGGGTGGATCCTTTTGGCGAGGGGCCCCAGACCGGCGTTTGCGGCGCCGATGCCGACATCATCGTGGCCCGCAATCTGTGCCGCATGGTAGCGGCCGGTGCCGCGGCCCACTCCGACCATGGCAGGGACCTGGTGGAGGTGATGGCCGGGGTCGCGGACGGCACTGCCATCGGATATCAGATTCGCGACGAGGAAAAACTCAAACGCGTGGCTACAGAATACGGTGTTGCCATTGACGGAAAGACACCCCTGGCCATTGCCGGCGATCTGGCCCAGGCCATGATGGAAGACTACGGCATGCGCCAGAAGTCCATCAAACTGGTGGCCCGGGCACCGAAAAAGCGGCGGGAGATATGGGAGAAGTTCAACCTGACACCCCGGGGCATCGACCGGGAAACCTCGGAGATGATGCATCGTACCCATATGGGTGTGGACAACAACTGGCAGACCCTGCTCCTCCAGGCCATGCGAAACGCACTGTCCGATGGCTGGGGCGGCTCCATGATCGCCACCGAAGTATCGGATATCCTCTTTGGCGTGCCCACCCCGCGGCCGACTACGGTCAACGCCGGTGTTCTCAGAGAGGATCAGGTGAACATCGTTGTCCACGGTCACAACCCGGTGGTTTCTGAAATGGTTTCCGCCGCCTGCCAGTCCCGGGATTTGCTGGATCTTGCCAAGTCCAAAGGCGCCAAGGGCATTAACCTGGTGGGGGTGTGCTGCACCGGCAACGAACTTCTCATGAGAAGGGGTATCGCCATGGCGGGTAACCACCTGATGACCGAACTGATCCTGTCCACCGGCGCCGTGGATATGATGATCGTGGACTACCAGTGTATCATGCCCTCGGTGGGAAAAGTGGCCGGGTGCTACCATACCAAGATGATCAGCACCAGCGACAAGGCCCAGTTTCCTCACATGACCCATCACGAGTTTCACCCGGACAACGCCGAGAAAAAGGCCGTGGATGTGGTGAAAGAAGCGGTGGAGAACTTTACCAACCGGGGTGCCGTCCTCATCCCGGTAACGCCCCAGAATGCCGTCGGCGGTTTTTCCGTGGAGACCATCGTGGGTGCCCTGGGGGGGACGCCCGATCCGCTCATCGATGCCATCAAGGCCGGAAAGATCCGGGGTGCCGTGGGCATCGTGGGGTGCAACAATCCCAAAATCAAGCACGATTACGGCCACGTGACCCTGACCCGGCGGCTCATCGAGAACGACATCCTCGTCGTGGACACAGGCTGCGTATCCGTGGCCAACGCCAAGGCCGGTTTCAAACTGCCCGAGGCGGCGAAAATGGCCGGACCGGGACTGAAGGAGATCTGCACCGCCCTGAAGATTCCGCCGGTGCTCCACATGGGCAGTTGTGTGGACAACGTACGCATCCTCGTGCTGGTATCGGCCCTGGCCGACGCCCTGGGCGTGGACATCGGCGATCTGCCCGTGGCCGGATCGGCGCCGGAGTGGTACTCGGAAAAGGCGGTGACCATCGGCACCTACTTCGTCGCCTCGGGCGTCACCACGCACCTTGGGCCCATGCCGCCCATTACCGGCAGCATGAACGTGGTCAACCTTCTCACCGACGGTCTCAAGGAGGTGGTGGGCGCCACCTTTGCCGTCGAGCCGGATCCGGAAAAGGCGGCCGTTTTCCTGCGCCGGACGATCGAAAACAAACGCAAGGCGTTGGGGTTGGATGCAAGGACCATTGCGGGATAGTACCACACAGAAATGGCCAATTTGCCCGCAATCGATATCGTCCGATTGCGGGCGTTTTTCCCATCACCATCGGACAATGATGACACTGTCGAGAAAGATCTTCCTGGCCGGCATTGCGAGCCTTCTCCTTTCAACCTGGCCGGGCTCTCTTTTTGCCCAGGAGTTTGCCCTGGCCCTTTACGGTGCGCAGATGACCAGGGAGAAGTGGGAACAGGCCATCTTGCCCGGGGCACAGTACACGGATGCTACCCTTTTGGCGGTTGCCGGGGCATGGACGGCCAAACGATTTTTCAACGATCAACTATCCTGGGAGATGGAGGCCGTTGTCGGCAAACACTTCGGCGGCCAGCACCACTGGGAGTTCGACCTTTCCATCTTCGGTTTTCGCTGGCATCGGTTTCCCTGGGACGAGCACCTGGCCACCAGTCTGGCATGGGGAATCGGCCCTTCCTATGCTACCCGAATCCCGAAAGTCGAGCTCGATACCAACGAAAACAGTAACCGATGGTTGATCTACTGGTTCGGTGAATTGACAATGGGGCCGCCCAAGGCCCGCTGGGAGGCCTTGCTCCGGTTGCATCACCGCTCGGATGGTTTCGGGACCGTCCATGAGGATGGGGGGTCGAATGCACTAGGGGCGGGGGTACGCTACCACTTCTGACGTTCTGTTTCAAATTCGGCCCCCCTGCCGATGGGTTGCGTCTAATACAGGTGCAGCCGTACCGGCCTGCTGCGCTTGGCGTCGTTCCCGCAGCCGATGTGTGCCGGGCGAATCAGGGTGTACCGGGTCGCGTTATGCCATGGATCAGCTTCTTGGCTTTGTCCGGGGTCACCTCGTTCATTTTCTGGTCGCAGCAGACCAGTTCCCCCTTGCCGCCTGTGATCACTGCCACGATGGCGCCGCAGGCGTTGCATTTGAAAACTTGTGATTTGGTTGTCATGGGACTCCTCCTTGGTTTGGTTGGTAAGCCGGGATCAAGTCCCGGTAAAGACATGGATCCAACGATCCGCCGTTTTACTCTGGTCATCGGACAATCTGCCGTCCCAGCGGATCAGCACCTGCGGGTCGGTGATTACGGCCACCGGGCAAGCCGCCCTGTAAGCGACGCGTTCCACCGCGCTGCCCGGGTACCATTTGCCTGAGGTCTCCTTGGTGTGGGATCCCATGATGATCAGATCTGCCTGATGCTCCTCGGCGGCCTTTAGAATTTCCAGGTGGGGGACGGCGCCGGCACGGATCAGGAATCGGTGGTCGATGCCGTCCAGATAGGTGGTGTAGAATGCATCGAGCCGTTCGCGGGCATGGTTCTTGTCCCGGGCATACGCCTCCCGGGAGTATTTGGGGACCGGTGGAACCGGCATCATGTGGAACACCAGCAGCCGGCTGTGGCATCGGGCAGCCAGCCGCGCGGCGAAACAGATGGCACATTCGCAGGATCGGGAGAAGTCGACGGGGATCAGCACACGGCGGAAATGGAGCAGATCTTCCTCGGCGGGGTGACGGGCGATCATTACCGGACAGGTTTCGTGGGTCATCACGTGCGCCACGGTGGATCCGACCTTGCCGGCGATTCGCACCACGCCTTTTTCCTGGGAGCGCGTCGAATGCGGCCCCATAACGATGAGATCGGCATCGATCCGGGCGGACCAATGCAGGATCGCTTCCCAGGGAAAGCCGGCACCGATATGCAGCGAAACGTTGATTCCCGCCAGCACATCGCCGTAAGTCTGCCGAAGCGCCTGGGCTACGGATTGTTCATAGTCAGCATCGGCGAGGCGTTCCTCATCGGTGGCATAATGTCGGACCAGACGGCGGTTGCTCAGCGACGACGATTCCATTACATGCAGCACATCGAGCCGGGCATTGTGATGCCGGGCCAGACGGGCTGCCGTCAGCACCGGTGCATCAACCGTGGTAACGAGGTCAGTGGCCGCCAGAATTCGATGAAACATGATATCCTCCTTGTTGGGCGCGTTGGTTCGGTGCAACCGGCGCTGCGGCGGGCTGAACCGTCGTGAGCAGGATCTGCCGCAGGCAGTGCGGCAAGGGGTCGGCCGTGTCGATACGAATGTGGACGGCCCCGGTCATGGCCTTCAGGGGTTCAAACCGGCTTTTGAAGGCTTCGAGATGGAGCAGGCGGGCGTCTGAGACAGATGGCGCCGTCTCGCGTTTTCGGAGCCGTTCGGCCAGGATCGCTTCGTCCGCCAGACACTCCACGAAGACCGGCAGCGCCTGACGATTTTTGGCCATGCGCAGGATCTGAAGTCGATGCGCCATGCGGCTGAAGGTGGCATCCACCACCATGCTGTTGCCCGTTTTGAGGGCTTCATCCGCCAGCCGATTCATTCGTTCATATGTGGTTTCGGTGGCCGACGGCGAGTAGATCCCTTGGTCCAAGGTGTTTCTCATAAGAGGATCGGCGGATCCGCCGAAGAGTTTTTTGCGCAACACATCGGAACGGATCACGGCGATTTCATAAAGGGCCGCCAGGGCGGCGGCGATGGTGCTTTTCCCCGAGGCGGGCGGGCCGCAGACCACCCACAGCGTTGGACGGCAGAACAGCTCGGCATACTGCCGGGCCAAGTCCAGATAGCGGGCGGCAGATCGCCGGAAGTCGTTCCATGCGGGATACGCCTGTCCGCCTTCGGCGAGCCGGTAACAACTCACCTTGCAGCGTACCATGGCCCGATAGCAGCGGTAAAAATCCAGCAGGGGCAGGGCACCGAGATCACCGGTGGCGTGGATGTACAATTGGATCAGGGATGCGGCCGTCGGCCAGAATCCTTGCGCCTCCAGGTCCATTGCCAGAAAGGCCAGGTCGCTGATGATATCCACACAGCGCAGTTCCGAATTGAATTCGATGCAGTCGATGACCTGAATCCCGTCTTCAGTAAAGTAGATGTGGTCGCTGCGCAGATCCCCGTGACCGTCCCTGATTTTTTGATTGGTGCGACGACGTTCGAAAACGGATTGGCGATTACCGGCGAAGGTGCGCATTGCGGTGCGGACGAACGCATACTGCCGACGGTCGATCCATATGCCGGCGAAACCATCCATTCGTTGGAGGTTCTCCTCCCAGGCGGGTACGGCGGTCGCCGCCATGGCACAGTCTGCTGTGGCGTTCTCGTAGAAATCCACCAGCCGGCGCATCAGAGCCTCCATCTGCCCCTGGGTGAGGGAGGCGTCCGTAAGGCGCTGGTGCATGGCGTCCGCATCGGCCAGCTGGCGCATTTTCACGGCGAACTCCACGGCCGGACCCGACGCGTCTACTTTATATCGGCCGTCATGGAGGGTAATGGGAACGACGTCCACATAAACGCCCTCAGAGAGGCGGCGGTTCAAGGTGACTTCCTGTCGGCAGCAGGTACGGCGTTTATCGAGGGTCGAAAAATCCAGGAAACCCAGATCCACCGGTTTTTTTATCTTGTAGACAAAGGGCCCGGTGAGAAACACCGTCGAAATATGGGTTTCGCGCCGTTCGATGGCCTGGACCGGATGCGGGTAGCATTCCGGCTGCATCATGGCGCGTAAGATCTTGGATTGATGGGAGATTGGCATGAGGCTCACTCTGTTGCCGCCACTGGCTGCTGGCGGGTTGAACTGGCCGACGGCTCCGCGTGCGGAGACCCGTCTTTTGCAGAAACGAAAGAAACATCCGGGTCAACGTCTACAGGCAGATCCACCACGCGGGTGATTGATCCATAGAGCCGCTCCACCATAACATCGTTTTTCTCTTTATCTTCCTTTTCTCTCCTTTGATGCTGAGCATTCTTCCATTCGAGAAGTTAAAAAAGTTTTAACGCAAACCATGTGCCAGGCTGTCAGGTATATAACGAACGATACATCTATACCGATCAAGGCACTGATTCGTTGTGTTCAAACCGGGTGCATTGCATTCGGACCAACCCGAACGATGAAAGCACTGACGTGTTTTTGGATATGCGGCCATCGGCCGCCTATCCAAGCCACCCGCCTTGCCGGTGGTTGTTGACTCTGATCATGATTTCAACAATTCCCTGTTTGAGAAAAAGCGATCTCGTCAGGACCCAAGGGACAGGATTGCGCTTCTGGCGTTAGACTACAAGCAGATGGATTATTGCGGAAATGAACAGTCCGATTTCACTTAACCGTCGAGACATTTCAAACCCAATTGTAAGCGAGTACCGATTTCAATTTTACATACTGCAAAAATTCCTGACAGGATTTCATGTTTGAATCGTTCTTTCACCATTAAAGCCGTAAAATTGTGGTTGGTCTCTCATGGGTAAATCTGTGATTAGGTCGATCTATCTGTATCGATGTAGTGATATCCATTGTTAGGATGGTCAGAAAAGAACGAGTCTGTAAGTTCAATTCTATTTTTACAATTTTACGACGTGCAAGGGAATTGTCAAGATTTTCCAGACACCCCTGCATCCGCGAAGGAGGCCATCTCGTTCATGATCCGGCAGGCGGCGGCAACGATGTCCATGGTCATGGCCGCGCCGGTGCCTTCTCCCAGCCGCATCTCGAGATCCAGGACCGGCGTGAGCCCCATCTGCTCCAGGGCGGCTGCCTGGGCCGCTTCCACGGAGCGGTGGCCGCTGATCAGGTAGTCTCCGATCGCCGGACAGATCCGATGGGCGATGAGGCCGGCGGCCGTGGAGATGACGCCGTCGATTACCACGGCGACCCCTTTGGATGCCGCGGCCAGTGCGGCACCGACGATTCCGGCGATTTCGAATCCCCCCACCTTGCACAAAAGGTCCAGTCCGTCATCGGGATCCGGTTGCTGAAAACCCAGCACCTTTTCGATCACCTCGATTTTGTGCCGAATTCCCGCGTCATCGACGCCGGTACCGCAGCCGGTGGCTTCTTTTGGCGATATTCCGGTGGCCGCAGAGATGATGGCCGAAGCCGCAGTGGTGTTTCCGATCCCCATCTCTCCCAGGCCCACGATATGAATCGGGTCGGCGGCATGGGCGTCGAGAAAGCAGGTCATGCCCGCCTCCAGGGCGCGTATGGCTTCCTCATGTGTCATGGCCGGTTCCAGAGCGAAATTGCGCGTTCCACGACGAATTTTCCGGTCGATCAGGTCGGGATGGGGGGCAATGTCGGCATTGACCCCCATGTCGACGATCTTCATCCGGATGTTGTGGTGTCTGCACAGTACATTGATGGCCGCACCGCCTTCGAGAAAGTTCATAACCATCTGGCCGGTGACCTCTGCGGGATAGGCGGAGACGCCCTCTTCGGTGATGCCATGGTCTGCAGCAAACACGAACAATGCCTTTCCGTCGGTCTTCGGTGAGAGGGTTTTTTGGATCAGGCTCATTTGAACGGCCAACGCTTCCAGCCGCCCCAAGGCGCCTAAGGGTTTGGTCTTGTTGTCCATCTTTTGCCGGGCCGCCGGCATAAGGTCCCGGGAGACCGGTGCAACGGCAAGGCAGGTGCGTTGATAGAGGCGACCTTCGGGCAAAGGATTATCGATGCCGGCATTTTCCGGGGCGGCCGGTTGGTACTGTGGTCCGATCCGGCCGGGTTCGGATTCATCCGTATTGGAAAAATCCAGAATATATTTAAATGCGTCTCCGGACAGTACGTTGGGAAGTACGTCCGAAAGCTGGTGGGGGGCGATTACCGATTCCACCAGCATTTCCAACGCTTCTGGATATTTGCCGATGATGGTCAATGCGGCCGAGAGATCACGGCGGGTCAGGCCATAGGCACCGACCACCGTGGCCTCCTTGTAGTGAAACAGGTTGAGCAGGTTGGTCTCCACGTGCTGGTTTTTGGTAATGCCGCTGAAAAAGGCGTATCGGCCGCCCCTGGCCAGTTTGGTTACGCCCTGGCAGAAGGCGATGATATCCGGGCAGGCGTTGATTACAGCGTCGAACTCGCTCTCATGGGTTTCCTGGACACAGTTGATTTGCCGATGGGCGAGAAAGGGAGCGGCCTTTTCGATCTTTTTGGCATTTTTTTCGATGACCAGCGGTACGGCCCCAAAATCCCTGGCCACCAACGCGGTGATCAACCCGACGGTGCCGCCGCCGAAGATGACCAGGCGATCACCGGATGCCAGATCAATTTTCTCCAGGGCGTTGATCACGCAACCCACCGGCTCGGCGAAACATACCAGATGGGGAGAAATGCCAGGTGGTACCGCAATGATGTTTTCTTGCCCGGCCAGCAGGTTGTCGCTGAAACCGCCGTCGAAGTGAAATCCCATGATCTTCATATTCTCGCACAGGTTCTCCCTTCCGCTTCGGCAGTACGGGCAGTCGCCACAGGCGGTTCCCGGCCATACGGTAAAGGCGTTGCCCATATCGTCCGCGGCCATGATTTCATGTCCCGGCACCCGTGGAAAGACCAGATCCCGGTGCCCTTCGTTCCACATCTTGGCGTCGGTCCGGCATACGCCGCAGTATTGGACGCGAAGACGCTTGCTATTGTCGTTCGATTGTAACGTATCGGAAGAACGAATCTCGATTTTGTTCAATCCGGTGAGGAGAAGTTGCATCTGAAAATTCCTTTCTATCCTCCTAAGAAGTGGTGTTTGCGTCTTTCTGGCCTTTCAACAATTTGGAGAAGAAGGATTCGAGGATTCAAGGGGTCGAGTGGGGTAAGGAACAATGGCCTTTTGGTAGCCACCCCCTTGAACCCTAAAATCCTTGGCCCCTTACGAATCTTCCAGCGGTTTTTCGGTCAGGCACAGGCGATAGATGGCCGCCCGGGGAAACCCCCCGGCCCGAACTTCGGCCAGGTGCGTTTTTACCCGGTCCAGTTTTTCCATGGGAAAAACGCGGGCCTTGTCCAGGCCCACGGCTTCGTACAAACCATCTTTGACCCGGATGTAGTCGTCGTCGGTTTTGATAATGAGAAGTTCCATATTGGGTCCTTTCTAAGTAAGGTTATGCAATTTCGCCAACCCTACCTCCGGCTCCCGGTTCTGGGCGGTCACCCAGCGCTGGAGGGTATCCCAGGCCTTCCCCGTATCGATGGTGTTCGCGGCATCTGCGATACCCGATGCCAGTGAGCCGGCCCTTCCGGCGACCTGCAGTATCAGGGCTGCGTTGAGTACGATGGCATGCCTTCGGGGGCTGTTGCCGTTTTCCCGCCCCCGGATCAGGTCCACGAACCGCCGGGCTTCGGTCCCGATGTCGGCTTCGGGGGAGAGGGCCGCCGGATCATGGTTTCCGACCCCTATCTCTTTGGGATCGATGACGAATTCCGTGATGCCACCCTTCTCGTCCAGCCGGGCACACCAGGTGGTACCGCACACCGAGGCCTCGTCCATGCCCTTGCCGGTGCCGTTCACCTCGCCGTGGAAGACCAGTGCACGCCGATAACCGATCTCTTTCATTACCCGGATCACCGGCAGAATCATCTGCCGGTCGTAGACCCCCCGGACGCCTACCTTGGGCATGACCGGGTTGGCCAGGCTGGCGGCGATGTTCAGGGTGGAGCCGAAGTGGATCTGGGAGAGGATCCGACCCAGGGCGCTGGGATGAACCTTCGGGCTCATGCCGTTGAACAGGCCGATCTTGGCATCTGCGATGCTTTTCGCCACGACGTCTGCCCCGCACTCCACGTCCACGCCCAGGGCCTCGGCCATGTCCACCGTACCACAGACGGAGGTGATGGCGCGGGCGCCATGACGGGCCATCCGAACCCCGGCCGCGGCGGCCACGATGGCGGCGGCCGTACTGATGTTGAAGGTTTTGAAGGTGTCCATGCCGGTGCCGGCGTTTTCGACGATGCAGAGATCATCGTTCAAGGAGATCTTGACGGTGTCGAGGCCATAGATGGCCTCCCAACTGCCGGCCACCTCCGCTTCGGTCTCTCCTTTGGCCCGCAATGCAGCCAAAAATGCCCCCTGCTGCATGGCCGAGGTCTCGTCGTTTAATATGCACGAAAAAGCCCGTTTGGATTCTTCCCGGGAAAGGTTCTCTTTGTTCATGAGCCGGGTGATGAGGGTACCGAATGACTTGTCCTGTCGCATCTGTCCGTATTCTCCTTTTCGCGATATCGGATACTGCCGGAACACGGGGAAGGAGAACCGGAAAAAACAAAACCCGCGGCAGCGTGATCCGGTATCTTCTCGCCCTTTGTTTCCGGACGAAAACGATACGGACAGCTTCCAGCGGGTATCCGTAAAACGGGCATCTACGATGCCCCGGGCATTGATCAGGCAGGCTTTCTGGCTTACGGGCGTTTCACTTCTTTTCTACTTGCCGCACCTTCCCGTCGGCACCTTGTCGACAGTGGTCTATCGCGGCGTTCGTTCCCGATCACAGCAACGGCTGGTATGCGATGGGATTTCACCATCTTTCCTTTTACCGGGACAAACAAGGTCCCGCACCTGTGCCTTCCGAATTCCATAGCCCAATTGGCCGGCGGTTGTCAACTTCCAGGATTCGTCATTTTCCAATTATCTCTGATTATGACAATTTTTCAGATGGTTGGTTGCTGTTCAGCAAGCCAGATTCATTTTATGTATTTTTAAATCAATTTTTATAGAAATAATCGATTTGACAGATTGAAGGCTCGAATTTTAATGTCGGCTGGATTAATGTGCCGATTGATTCGATGTTTCAGTGTTTTCAGAACAAGAAGGAGAGGAATCCATATGAAGAGCAAAAACCGATGGTGGTTGTTTGTATTATCGATAGCGATCGCAATGTTGATGATGATAGGCTGCGACAGCTCCTCCAGTTCGAACGTAACTTCCCCGCGTGATACATCGCTGTTCCCGTGGACGGATGAAGCAAACAGGCCCGCTAACTACAAGGCGCTTGTCAATCCCGCCTGGGTGGATGCCCTGATCAAGGACGAAAACCCGCCGACGTATCCGGGAAACGGATATGTCGTTCTCTATACATCCTATGAGCCCCGGTACAGCGAAAATCGCACCGATTATGTAGGCAGCCGTTACGAAACAGGCCATATTCCGGGCGCGATTTTCATGGACACCTACAGCATCGAAAACGGTCCGAATTCGGAATACGGCGACGGGTATGTATTTCCCGAGGAAGGTAGTGTCAAACCCATTGCCGAGCTTCAGCGTTTTTTTGGCTCGCTGGGCATTTCCAGCGACAAAACCGTTGTGGTTTACGCGGATGACGATATTTCCATGATGACCGCCGGTCGCACGGCCTGGGCATTGCTCCTTGCCGGTGTGGACGACGTTCGCATTCTCCAGGGCAACTATGCCGCATGGGTTGCTTACGGAGGAGAGATTGAAACCACGCCGAACACCCTGCCCGCCGTGGACTTCGGCGCTGTAAAAGGCAATCCGCAGTATCTCGCGACGTCGGAGGATCTGCATGACGTCATCGACGGCGTCAACACAAACGCGATCATCGTAGATGACCGGGAGTGGGCGGAATATATCGGGTCATCGAATTCATACTATCACTACTTCCACGAACTTGGCCGCATACCAGACGCCCGGTGGATCGGAGACTGGGTGGAACTGGTTTCAGAGGATACGCAATCCCTGCGAAATTATGAAGAGGTGGAAAACGACTGGATCACTTCCGGATTTTCATCAGATAAAACCATGTATTTCTATTGCGGCACAGGGTGGCGGTCCGGGTTGTATACCTTTTATGCCTACCTGATGGGCTGGCCGGCCGCGAACTATGATGGAGGCTGGTTTGAGTGGTCCTATTACGGCAATCCTCGGGAAAACGGCACGTCCGACAGGCTGGTGTCCGCAGAATGGGTGGACACACTCATCAACGGTGGAAATCCCGGAACAGCGGGCACTCCGGAGGGATATGGTGGAAACGGATACATCATCATCGATCTCGATAACTGGGCCGGCGGATATGACGCCGGCCATGTGACCGGCGCCATTGCAATGAGTTGGTGGGAGCTCAATAAGGAAGAGACCAAAAATCCGACCACACCGGATGGTGGAAACCTCAAGGCGCCGGCTGAAATGAAGGCCAAGCTCGAAGCACTCGGCATCGATCATGATACGACCGTGGTCATTTGCAGTAAATGGGCGACGCTGTATGGCAGGGTTGCCTGGGCACTGATGTGCGTGGGCGTTGAGGACGTAAGGGTATTAAACGGGGGCGTGACCGCATGGGAGGCAAACGGCGGAACAGTTGAAACAACAATCAATTCGAGGACACCGATCACATATACCGGAACCATACCCGATCCGGTGCTTGCAACAAATAATGCCACGACCAGCGACATGGAAACATATATGAATGACCCAAATGGAGCCATTTTGCTGGATACACGCACGTGGGAAGAGTACACCGGCACCGATGATTACCATGCATACATCAGCACACCCGGCAGGATTCCGGGTTCGTTCTATTACCCGTACCTGAACATGATCGAAAGCGGCGTGGATGGTGAAGATTCCATGTTGCGTGATTTCGATGAGGTCCGTGCCGAGTTGAAGGCTCTCGGCGTTGCGCATGACAAAGCAATCGCCTTTGTCTGCACAATCGGACAGAGATCCGGATTTGCAGCCTGGTATGCGTATATGATGGGGTATACGAACGCGAAAAATTATGATTCCGGTTGGTACGACTGGATCGCCGATCCGACGCGTCCCATTGAAACCGGTGATCCCCATTAAAAAATGGTGGCTCCGACGCGATCCTCTGACGAAAATAACCGAAAAAGCCGCCCGAAAGGGCGGCTTTTTGTTTTGCATCGATACGCAATTACCCCTCATTCATTCAACACGAATACCTGGGGCTTTCGCTGTTTCCCTTGCGGTTTTCGTACTGGATCTGTTCTTTCAAGTAGCATTTTTTGATGTAAGAAGAGGCCTTTTTCAGATCGATTCCCTTTCGAATGGGCATCTTTCTTCCGTCGCCGTCCAAATTCAACACGGTGAACGTACCCTTGTTGGTCACTTTGGCCTTTTCTCTATAGAACAGGGGGATGGATTTGACGGTAATCTCCACCATGAGGGTGGTCTCGGCCACGAAGATCACCTGTCCGGACATTTCCACGATTTCTCTCACATACAGCGGGTGCAGAAAGAGAACATCTTCCATGGCGATGGTGACCATCCGGAAGTTGCCGGTGAATTGGCGGGCCGTGGCCCGGGCTAGTTCCTCCATCAGTTGGATGGTGTCTCCCCCGAAGACGATGCCAAGGGCATTGGCGTTTCTGGGAAGAAAAACCTTTCGAATGGTCAGAACCGTCTCCGATGACGGGTAGTAATGATCCCGGGGAAAGCGGTCCTTGAGGTCATGGGCATCGATTTTGTCCAGATTCTCGATGTCGGCGAGCATCTTTCGTCGAATTTCCACCTGGCAATCGCGCTGTTCGGCAATTTTTTTCATCTTCAAGTCTTCGGGGGTCTCATAATCGAGTGCAGGGATGTTCCAGTTGGGCCGGCCCTTGTCGTCGATGGCCACCATGGTGATGATGCCGCTGTGCCCCTTTCGCACGGTCATTTCCGTGGGGGACTTGATGGAGGCGTCCACCTTGACCATCACGGAGGATTTTCCCACCTTGATTACGCAGGCGTCGTAGCGGACGTAGTCCCGGTGAAACACGAAGTCCAACAGCTCCACCCGGTCGAAGGCCAGGGTCACCAGGGTGCTTTCCGTATGGCGAATGGCCGCCTGGGCCGCGGCGAAATCCATCATGTGCAGCAACACACCGGCAAACATCCGTTGACCGTACAGACTCTCGTCGCCGATGATCTCGGCGATATAGCCTCTGGAATCGGCAGGAGTCTTTGTTTTTCGGGTTGTCATGGGCCTCCTTTCTATTCCGGTGACGAAACGTTTCTTCGGGCCGCGATGGCCACCCATCCCTCTTTTTCCATCACCCGGTCCACCGAAAATCCATTTTTGTGCAAATCCGACAACACGGCCTCTTTTTTCGCCGTGATGATGCCGGAGGAGATGAAAATCCCATCCCGATTCAGAATCGGCGGGACATGGGGCAGCAAACGAAGGATGACTTCGGCCAGGATGTTGGCGGCGATCACGGTAAAGGTTCGATTCACGCTTTCCACCAGATTCCCTACGGAAAGGTGAAAACCGTCGATGTCATTGGCCATCAGGTTTTTCCGGGCCACGGTGACGGCGAGGGGATCATTGTCGACCCCAACCAGCACACCGGCACCCAGCTTGGCGGCCGCCACCATCAAGATGCCCGAACCGGTGCCGATGTCCAGAAACGCATCACCGGATCGAAGATAATATTGCATCATCCGGATGCAAAGGGACGTCGTGGGGTGGGTTCCGGTGCCAAAGGCCATTCCCGGATCGATGGTAAGGATGATTTCGTCGGGATCGGCCTCATATTCCCGCCAGGAGGGTTTGACCACGATGGTGTCCGTGATTTTCTCCGGCCAGAAGTACTCTTTCCAGGCTTCCGCCCAATCCTGCTCGTCGATCCGCGTGTAGGAAAGGTGCGTTGTGACGGTGGCATTCTTCTCGAGCCGCTGCAAGGCCCTCTCCAGGGATCGGCAGCGATCTGCAAGCTCCGGGGTGTCGGGAAAATAGCCGATGACGGCGGGCGTTGACGGCGCCGGCACGGCGTCTTCTCCCCAATCCTGATCCAGGTCAATCTCCGGGTCTTCCACCTGTACCCCTTTCAGGCCCAACGCATAGAAAGCATCGGCCACCAGGTCCGTGGCAAGCCGGTGGTCGGGATGGTCGAAATTCACCTTTGCCGCTATCCATTTCATTCTGTAAAGCGCTCCTTGGGAGGATTGAAGTAGCCGTATCGCAGATGAGGAAACTGCTTGCGAATCATATGCAAGAGCCGATCCATTCCTACGGGTTCACCCAAAGGACAGGCATCGCCCATGATTTTCAGGTAGCGTAAGGGATCGAAGTTGAGATTACGCCACTGAATCAGGTGCACCGGATGCTTTTCCAGAAAGACCGACAGGGCCGCCGTCTCTTCGGGACTGTCAGTGAAACCGGGACAGTTCAGATAGTTGATCGCCACGTGTTTTCCCCTTTCAAGGGCCAGGTCGATGCTTTCTACGACCTTTGCAAAATCGTACCCCTTGGGGCGAAAATAGGCGTGATAACATTTATTTCTCACCGAATTCATGCTCACGCGGATACTGTCCAGGCCGGCATCCAAAAGCGGCGCCAGTACCTGCGGAAGGCTGGCGTTGGTGTTCATGTTGATGGTACCACGGTCGGTTTTTTCTCGAATTTTTCGGATGGCCGGACCGATCACACGGGCCGCCATGAGCGGGTCGCCTTCACAGCCCTGCCCGAAACTGACCACGGCACTGCTCACCCGGCGGATATGCGCCAGTGCCACCTCGGCGATCTCTTCGGCCGATGGGGTGAATGCGATGCGATTCTGGCTGCTGGTGAGCCGCCGGTCTTTCTGCATGCTGATGCATCCCAGGCAGCGGGCGTTGCAGGCCCGGGAGGTGGGCAGGGGGGCTTCGTATCGGCCCAAAAAGAAGTTTTTGCCCGCGGGACAGCCGTACGTCAGGGCACAGTGCTCCAGGTGACGGGCCAGCCGGTTCTCCGGCAGCCGGCCGCGCATCTGTTCGACGCCGGAAACGATGCGCTCTCTGGGCATCCGGCGAAGGTCCTGGCGTGGTTCCGTGTCCACCACCAGGGCCGCCGACCGAAACCCGTCGGGATGCCAGCCCACCGCCCCATAGGAGAACAGGGGCAGGATTTCCGCACCGGGTCGCTCCTCATATGCACAGGTGTGGGACAACACCACTCCGGGAGAGTTGAAGGCCGCCACGGGAAAAATTCGCTCGTCGGGAAAGTGAGGATTTCTGTCCAGGGTTTTCATTTTGCCGGTGGAAAGGTCCATGACCACGGGCTTGCGGTCCGGTAAAAACATCAGTTCGCTGCCATGGGGCAGTTCGATGGTGGCGGCTGTGGTCAGAAGCGTTTGTCGGGCGCCGTCCGCACCGACTGCGCCGAAACCCTGAAGATCGAAAATCTCCCCTCTTTCATTGGCGACCACGGCGGTGAGCCACTGAGGCTTTCTACCGGAAGATCGCTTTTGTCTATGCACTCGTTTCGGTTTGCTCATGTTTTGGCCGTTTCGGCAAGCGGTACAAGGTGGCCAGTCGTTCGGGTGCCACACCGGCGATGCATCCGATTGCGATGATGGTGTTGATCAGCGTCGTCCGCAAAATCCCTAAACGACGCCAGCGTCTTGCGGATGTGGTGACCACGGCCGGTGCGATGGCGATGCGGCCCCGGCGGCGCAGGCGGCGGACCAGAAACAGATCCTCGGCGATGGGTTGATCGGGAAATCCGCCGACTTTGAGAAAATCGGTCCTGCGAAGGAACAGCCCCTGGTCGCCGTATGGCATGTGAAGCCATTTGGCCCGAAGATTGGCCAGGAGGGCGATCTTTTCCATGGCAGGCGTTTGTAGATCGGTGCCGAACCCAAAGGCGCCCAGGATGATTTCGCGATCCATGAGGGTATGGAAAATATGCGTACCGTAATCCGGCGGCAGCCGGGTATCGGCGTGAAGGAAGAGCAATACCCGGCCCCTCGCGGCCCATGCGCCCCGGTTCTGCTGGACGGCACGGCCCGGCTTTCCGAAGACGACGCGGGCCCCCATGGACCTCGCCAGTTCGACGGAACGATCCGTACTTCCGCCATCCGATACGATGATTTCCGCATCCACCGATCGTGCGGCTGCAAGGGTAGGCGCAAGATGCCTCTCCTCGTTGAGGGTGGGGATGATCACCGACACATACGGTGCTGTTATTTTTGATGTCACCCCTTCACGGCCCAGGTCAGCCGGCGTATCCAGATCCGTCAATGTCGTCAGCAGAAAGGGCTTCGATCCCTTTATGTCCGCAAGTTTGATTGTTTTTTCAAGGACATCCGGCCGGCTCCAGGCGATGCCGGCAAACAGATCCACGGGCCGGGACATCCCCACCAGCCAGTAGCCGCCGTCGGTGCTGGGACCCAGGACGATGTCCCGCCGATTCAAGGCATTCAACGCCTCGTCCAGCGTCGCCGATGTGACCCGCAAGACATCCGTTCCCATGAGCAGCACGCGCCGGGCGCCTTTTGCAAAGGAGGTTTGGATGGCAAACAGCATGCGGCGGCCCAAGTCGCCTGCAGATTGGGTCTGATAGGTCATTTCCTCCTGGCCCAGCCATCGGATCATCTGATTCGAAGTCGCCCCGTGATGGCAAAAGACAATGGTGACGCCGCGACGCCGGGCCCACTTTTTCGTCTCGGTTACGATCTGTTCGGTAAGGCATTTCTGCAGTGCCGCCGCACCCACCGGGCCCAACGCAGGGATCAGCCGGGTCTTGGTTCCCCCGGGTCTGGGATACCGACCGAAAACGATCAAATGAGTGGGGTGCGTCGTGCTTTTCATGTAGCGTCTCGGGCTGCAGATGCCATGGATTTCAGTAAAAATTCCGGTCCAGGGCACCGGGTTTTCTGGACGGAAAAAAGCAACATCGCTCTTTGAAACGGATTTCGTCTACCATATAAAAAGCGCAAAATCCAATCCATAACCGATTGGAAAGCCGTTGTCCATGCGTCCTGTCATTCTCAACCTGGCCCGGATCTGCTTTGGCTATCCCGGCGGCCCGATGATCTTGAATCATCTCGACTTCCACACGCACGAATGGGACCGTATCGGCCTGGTGGCACCCAACGGCATGTGTGATCTTCTCTTTACAGCTACGACGGCGATGTGTACTATTTTTCGATAGACATTGAAAAATATTCAACGGTTCGACAATTTTATGAGGGGAGAAACCATCTGGATGGGAACACCTGCGTTGACCTTGGAAAAGGGAGATCGAATCAAAATCGTCGTCGCCGATGGTGCCGGGGCCACCGAATCTCTTTATGTCGGGACGGGAGAAACCGGAGACTATATCGTGGTACCGCTTTGTGAGGAACGCGGATCTCCGGCGCCGGAGGAGAGCATACAATGTCTGTGTCTTTGCAACGCACAAATGATCGAATTTGCCTCGACGCTTCTCGAGGTCATCGACCATCCGCTACGCTTGTGGCGAATCCAGGCCCCCAAAACGGTTGAAACATTCGAACTGCGCGACAGCAAACGAACGCGGTGCACCGTATCGGCCACTTTCGAGGCCATTGACAAGGGCCTGGTTCTCGTCGGCATCATCCGTGACATCAGCAAAAACGGTGCACGATGTGTTTTTCAATCCAATGCATCGGCCCAACCCGCATCCCTGCAGGTGGATGATGCGGTCACCCTTCGCTGTGAATTTCCCGGCATTCCCGGGGAACAGGTGGCGCCGGCGAAAATCACAGACATTGCACAGACCGATTCGGAACTGTCCATCGGTATGCGGTTCGTTGAACCGGTGTGGTGGGTTCCGCCCTACCACTGACCGAATCTGCATCCGCAAATAATCAGACGTTACAGGAAACACCCACCGTAAGGGCATTGTCCAAATCATCCAAGATATCGGTAATATCCTCGATGCCCACACTCAGACGGATAAAATCTTCCGTTACGCCGGCAGCTTTTTGTTCGGATTCGGAAAGCTGCTCGTGGGTGGTGGAGGCGGGGTGAATCACCAGGCTCTTGGCATCGCCGATATTGGCAAGGTGGCTGAACAATGCAAGGCTTTCGATGAACTTCACGGCCGAACTCCGGCCCCCCTTTATTCCAAAACCCACCAGAGCCCCCTGACCCTTGGGAAGGTATCGGTCCACAAGGTCATGGGTCGGAGACGACGCCAATCCGGGATATCGAACCCAGGAAACACAGGGGTGATTTTCCAAATACCGGGCCACGGCCAGTCCGTTTTCCGAGTGGCGTTGCATCCGTAAATGAAGGGTTTCCAGACCCTGGAGAAACAGCCATGCGTTGAACGGACTCATGGCGGCCCCCATGTCCCGCAACCCCAGCACCCGGGCCCGCAGGATAAATGCCATGTTTCCGAATGATTCCAAGAACTTCAGGCCGTGGTAGGCGGGATCGGGATCGACGAACCCGGGAAACCGGCCGGAGGCGGCCCAGTCGAAGGTTCCCGAATCCACGATGATACCGCCGATGCTGGTGCCGTGACCGCCGATGAATTTGGTGGCCGAGTGGATCACGACGGCGGCTCCGTGATCGAAGGGCCGGGTGAGATAGGGGGTGGTGACGGTGTTGTCCACCACGAGGGGAATGCCGTGCCGGTTTCCGATATCGGCGATGGCGGCCAGGTCGACGATTTCCAGTTTGGGATTGCCGATGGTTTCCACGAAAAAGGCCTTGGTTCGGTCGGTGATTGCCTTTTCCCAGGCATCCATGTCGCCGGGAGAGACGAATCGAACCGCGATGCCCATTTTTTTCAGCGTGTGGGAAAAGAGGCTCACCGTTCCGCCGTATAGGTCGGTGGAGGCGACGATCTCGTCGCCGCACTCGGCCAGGGTCAGGATGGCCAGGGTTTCCGCCGCCTGCCCGGAGGCAACGGCCAAAGCCCCGACCCCGCCTTCCAGGGCCGCCACACGCTTCTCCAGCACATCGGTGGTGGGGTTCATGATGCGTGTATAGATATTGCCGAACTTCCGAAGGCCGAAGAGATCCGCGGCATGCTGTGTGCTTTCGAAGGAAAAGGACGATGTCTGGTACAACGGCACCGCCCGGCTATGGGTAATCGGATCCGGCGTGTGGCCGGCATGGATTGCCTTGGTTGCGAAACCTCTGATCAAGTCTCCCATATCCATATCTCCTATTTTTTCGGTTGTGGTGGTCGATACGGCAGCACCACGACCTTCATTTCAGTGGAAGAGTAACGGATCCCTTTTTTTCCACGGCTCCGTCGGTGCCTTCCGATCTAGAAAAATCGGGTGAGGCGGACTTATGATGGGAAAGGTAATTGTGGCAGGCCCATTGTCAAGGAAGGCGAGGTTGAAAGCAGGCTGGCCGCGTTGGGACCTCGTTCTTTTTCGGCGTCATGGCCGGTTTTCCTTTTGTTCAATGGGATTGAAAAGGAAGGACGAAGGATGCGGGACAAAAGATGATACGCGCGATACCGTTTCATCCCGCTTCCATCGTCCCTCATTTGTTCCCTCTACATCACGTGGTCTCCATGAACTCCTTGATTTCCCGCCGGTAGCTCTTGTAGGTGATCATGAGCGATTTTACCTGCTGTTTGTCGGGAAAGAAGTCATTGAAGACATCCTGATACACATGGTAGGCGAGCCGGTCCACGCCGACGCCCGTATCCACCATCATGGCCACCATGTCGGCCAGATAGAGGGTGGATGTGGCCGGGTCGGTGCGGGCCGCTTCGTTGGTCAGGTGGTGATTTTCGATCATATAGGTCATATGGGGGCTGAAGTTCCACTGCTTGGCGATGATACCGCCCACGATGGTGTGATCCATTCCCAAAACATCGTTTTCGGCCTCGACGAAGCTCATGCCATGTTCCGTAACGGCTTTTTGTATGTCCTGAAGCTGATCGCCGACGAATTCATGGAGAATCACTTTGCCGATATCCTTTAACAGCGCCGCGGTATAGATGGCCGGCAGGCTCATCAGGTCCCGCTGGCTTGCCAGGGTGCGTGCCACCATGGCAACGGACAGGCTCTGACGCCACAGGTCTCCCCTGGCCAGTCCATAGCCTTTTTGGGCGCGGTTCAAATTGCCCGACAGGTTCTGGGACATGACCAATTCCACAACCTGCTGCGCTCCAAGCATGGAGACCGCCTGATGGACCGAATCGACCTTCACGGGAAGACCCATGTAGGCGGAGTTGACCATTTTTAACAGGTTGGCGGTGATGGCCGGATCCCGTTCGACGACGGCAACCATATCCTTCAGAGGGGCATCCGGGTCATTGGCCAGTTCGAGAACCCGGTGTATGACCACCGGAATGGGGTCCAGTTTCTTGACTCTTTTCAATATTGCGGAAAGATGATCCATTATCCAATTCATCCTTGATGCAAGTTGGCGGTAACAAATGCGACGAACCTACAGTCATGTTCTAACATCGGTCATTTTTCGCCAGGCATTAGCCCATTTTGCATCGGGACGGCGATTCGGACAATAAGATCGCGGCCGCACGGGATCGACGATCCGTTTAGGACGATTGATCCAATGAAAAGCGCCAGGCGCAATACCATTCGTCCGGATGGTCGTCGGGAGGGCAGCCGATGCATTCGGCCCGGATTCGATCGTCAATGGCTTGGGCAAAATAGGTGTACTCAACCAATCCGCCGGATTTGCACGGGTAGTCGTCCAGTCCTTTGCGCTTTCTGGCCGACTGGACCCTGCAATCATTCATGTGGAAAATAAAGGCATCCGGGCCGTCGTCGACAAAGGACTGCACGTTGACGCGCGCGTAGACCCGGAATTGAAGCGCTTTTTTTAATCCCTGCAATCCGCAGCGATCGCCAAGGCCCAGAAACCGCTTGATGGCCCATGCCTCGAAGGGCGAAAAGTGAGCCCAACACGTATCGTTGCAGCGCTTGGCGTCGTTCATGCCGCTGGTGAATTCAACGGATTGGAACCAAACCCCGTCATTTGCCAGCCAGTTGATGGCCGTTCCGTCCAACAGCGCCAGCAGGTCCTTTTTCTCCATCTGAAGTAATGGGGCTGGAATGGCGTCTTGCATCTTGAATCCAAGGATTTTGGATAGCCGGTTGAGCTGAATTCCGATACTTTTTTCCGATGCCACGGAGAGAGCCGCAAGCGCTTTTTCCATACCCAGCTGGTGGCGAATTTCGGTGAACCACAAGGCATAGTGGATGATGGTGCGGTGCATGAAATCCATTACGAGGCGAGCGATCTTTTCCTCAGGCAACGCTTCGATTGAATCTGGTGTCTTGTCGGTCATGGCGATCTCCTTTGGCTTTTGAAGAATATCTTGAATCCCGACTTTATGAAATGGTCTTATCGAAGTCAAGCATATCGAACAAAAGCTCATAATCCTCGCGGTGACCACCGCAAAACCGATTGATTCGGCGCCCGTCGTCGATCTTATTCTTTACTTTACCCGAAATGTCAGTTATTTCTAAATACTTTGGGTATTGTCCGCCCATAGATCGGTAATGTTGGTCGAGTTCAAGGACTTCGAAGCCTTCGAAAAATTTTACCGGAGAAGCCCCGAGGAAAGTGCCCTTGGGGTGTATATGGTTGCTATTTCGAGGATGAAATTTTTCGTATACTGCAGATATCGGGCAAATTGGCCTTTCATGGACGGGTGATCGTCAGCAATCACCTTCACCCGTCGTTGCCTCGATACACTGTCGACGGATGCACAAATCACCTGTTGGAGGCACCAATGATCCAGAAGACGATCGCCGGCACGGTAGCCTGTATATTGCTGGTTTTGCCGGTCTTGGCATTTTCCATGGAACCCATGGCGGCTATCAAGGGCCCCATCGATACCGCAATCAAGATTCTGAATGATCCCAAATACAAGGATTCGAATACCAGGTCCGCACAGCGGGATGAGATCTGGAAAGTCGTAAAACCCATGTTCGATTTCAATGAGGTCTCCCGGCGCGCCGTCGCACGAAACTGGTCTGATTTCGCAGATACGGAAAAAGCGAGTTTTACCGATGTGTTTTCCGAGTTTTTGGGCAATACCTACATCGATAAAATCCAGGGTGAATATCACAACGAGCAGATCGTTTATCTCGAACAGAATCTGTACAAGGATACCTATGCCGAAGTGAAGACCCAAATTGTTCGAGAAAGTACTAAAATTGCAGTGGATTACAGGCTCTTCAAAAACGATGACGGCCAATGGCGGGTATACGATATCATCGTTGAGGGGATAAGCCTGGTGAAAAACTATCGTACACAGTTTGCCAACATCCTGCAGAAGGAAAAGCCGGCCCAGCTGATCCAACGACTCAACGAAAAGCTGGCGGAACAGCGCAAGCAGCTATCTGAAAGCTGATACATTGTGGGTACAAAACACGAACACGACAACCGGGTGCCCTGTTTTCGACGATGATTCGATTCATGTTGACCTACGGCAAATACTTGATGATCTTTGTGGCGCTTCTGGTGTTCACCGGCGTTGCCCATGCCGATGATCCTGTTTTCAAAAATTCCGAAGAATCCGCTGAATCACAAGAAGAGGTTCTTTTCGATCCCTTCGATGACGGTCTGGAAGATCCTTTTGAAGAGGGTCAACCGATGATGGAGACGGTATCCGATCCCATCGTGGGCTTCAACCGGGCCATGTTTGTGGTCAATGACAAGCTTTACTTCTGGGTCCTCAAACCGGTGGCGTCGGGGTATAAGGTTGTCGTCCCGACGCCGGTGCGGTTGGGCGTGAAGAATTTTTTCTTCAATCTGTTAATGCCCGTTCGATTGGTGAACTGCCTGTTGCAGGGCAAGTTCAAGGCCGCCGAAGGCGAGTTTGGCCGATTCGCGGTCAACTCCATTATTGGCGTAGGGGGCATATTCAATCCCGCGGGCGATTATCCCGAGCTGAACCCGCCGGAAGAGGACATGGGCCAGACATTCGGGCATTACGGTGCGGGAAACGGATTCTACATCGTATGGCCGGTGTTGGGCCCCTCCACCCTGCGCGATACGGTGGGGGGCCTCGGGGATTGGGTGTTGAATCCCTTTTCATTCATGAAATTGGTCGATCTGGACGCCGGCGTGCTGACCTCCGACGTTACCAGCGTGGTCGTCTACGGTGTGCGAACCGTAAACGACACATCCTTTCGCATCGGCGACTATGAAGCCTTGAAAAATGCCGCCTTGGACCCCTACGAGGCGTTTCGCAACGGTTACATTCAGAACCGGAACAGTAAAATCGCCCAGTAGGGTGATTTTTATGGACCGCGATCCGAAAGCTTTCTGAATCGTGGTATGAAACCCAGCAGGCGGCGCGTTCTCTGTCGGCCGATCCTTCAACGGGGATGTAAAAAGGCATTCATGTACAACCAATTTTTCGGATTGAAGGAGAGACCCTTCAAGCTGGTTCCCAACCCGGCCTACCTCTACCTTTCCCGGATCCACGAAGAGGTGCTGGCGCACCTCAATTATGCGGTGGCCTACGGAGAGGGATTCGTGGCCATTACCGGGGAGGTGGGAACCGGTAAAACCACCCTATGCCGCATGTTTCTGGAAAACCTGGAGGACGATACCGAGGCGGCCTACATCTTCAATCCCAAACTCGACGCCATCCAGTTGCTCAAGGCCATCAACGACGAATTCGCCATTCCTTCCGACACCAATTCGGTGAAGCGCCTCATCGACCGGTTCAACCGCTTTCTCCTGGAAAAAAAAGCCCAGAACAAACGGGTCGTCCTGTTGGTGGACGAGGCACAGAACTTACAGACCGACGTGCTGGAGCAGCTGCGGCTGTTGTCCAACCTGGAAACCACCACCAGTAAACTCCTGCAGATTATTTTGGTGGGCCAGCCGGAGTTGGACGAACTGCTGGAAACCGATGGCCTTCGCCAATTGAGCCAACGAATTTCCCTGAGCTGTCACCTGGTTCCCCTGAGCTTTGCCGAGACCCGGGCGTACATTGACCATCGCATCCACATCGCTTCCCACAACCCCGGTCTTTCCTTCACAAAGGGCGCATTTCGGTCCATCTTCAGATTTGCCGGCGGCGTTCCCCGACGCATTAACATCGTATGCGAGCGATCCTTACTGATTGCCTTTACACAGGGAAAAAGAGAGATCACCCAGTCGCTGGTAAAGCAGGCGATAAATGAATTGGAAGGAAAGATCGATCGTTCGGACCGGTCCATCATGTTCAAGAAACCGCTGGCATGGGGTCTTTTGGCCTTCATGGTTGTGGTTGCGGTGGCGCTGATTTTCGGAATGCGGATTTTCGACCGGTTTCCCATCACCATGGCAGATACGAAGACCTCGATTTCCAGTGGGGATCCATCGCCTTCCCCAACCTCCCAAACGGTTTCCGTTTTGACGGAAGATCCGGAAGCGCCGGATACAATGGAACCCGGCACGTCGCCGCCGCCATCGGATATCCCGGTCTCGACGGAACCGGAAAAAAAATCCCAGGTCGCGACACAAGAATCCGAAACCATCTTCCAACCGGCGGCCCCCGGTCTCGAACAGGTCCTCGCCGAGACCGATGGTACAAACTCCAGGGAACAGGCGCTGCGGGCTGTCTTGAACCAGTGGAAAAGAAAAGACCCGACCCTTCTTCCCTTGCCCATGGAAGGGGGTGATGCGCCGACCTATTTTCGTGTGGCTGCAAAAAACAATGCCTTGGAATATCTGCGGGTCCAGGGCAATCTCAACCTGATAAAGAAGCTCAATTTACCGGCAATATTGGAATTTCCTCGCGAAGACGGCGGCGGTAACCGATATTTGGCGGTGATCGGTCTGCCTGAATCGAAAATTCGATTGTCAAATGGTGATGTCGCCTTCGATGCCGAACCCGAATCGATTGCCGACGCATGGAACGGGACGGCCCATGTTCTGTGGCGTAATTTTTATAACTATACCGGTATCATACCGGTCTCATCGCCAGGTGAGGTGATTCTATCGTTTAAAGTTCACCTGAAAAATCTGGGGTATCCCATGCGTTCCTTGAATCCCGCCTATGATACCGCCACCCGGATGGTGGTAGAGAAGATACAGCGACGAAACGGACTGGATGCGGATGGCATGGTGGGGCCTTTGACGAAAATCGTACTGTATAATGAGGACCATGCGCTCACCATTCCGCGCCTGGTGGAATCCTCAGCAGGCTGAGGATTGTTGATGGAGGATAAGGACAGTTGAGTTCCATTTTAAAGGCATTGAAAAAAGTCGAAATGGAATCCGCCGCCCAGACCGGGTCGACCATGCCATGGCAAGCGCCCTCTTCCATGCCGTCTTCATCCGATGGTGGCAGGCGGCGATGGTGGATGCTTGCCGGTTTCATCGCAGTGCTGGCTGTTTCGGGCCTGGCCTACTGGCAGGTCAGATGGGCCGGTCCCCGAAACAGTGCCGAAACAGTGGTTCCGGCATCCACGGAAGATACCCGTACCAGGGGCTCGCACCCCGATAACGGGGCTCCGGAAAAAAACGATTCGTCCCCGGCGCAGCTCTTCGGAAAAACCGCCGTTGGTGCGGATCCTGCCACGGTATCCGGGTCAAAGCAAACGGACAGATATTTCACGGCCGTTGCTCCCAACGCCATTTCCCGAAAAGATGCATCGGTAAAAGGCGCAGCCAAGTCTCCTGCCGTCGCCACGGCGACGCCCGCATCCGACGTGCCGGCTTCCGGTGTTGAGACGTCCTACGAAAAAATGGAAGAGCCCGTCGAAGATACTGCGGCAGATGAGGAAAATACGGTCAGCGGCAAAATAGCGAAAAAAGAGGAAGAGAAAAATTACAGGGAGGATCCGCGAATCACCCTCCAGGCCCTGGTATGGGCACCGGAACCCGGATCACGGTTCGTGGTGATCAACAACAAAATGATCCGGGAAGGCGGCGTCGTGGACAATATCGTCGTGGAGAAGATCAATCCGGATGATGTGCTGTTGTCGGAAGGTGCCAATCGGTGGTATGTAGCATTTACCATTCGATAGTGTCCGTTAAGAATTTGCAAAACTAATTTTACTTTCGGCCGATATAGAAATTGCGCAAAAATGTAAAAAACGCATGCATGCTGCTCATTTTCCCTTACGCATTCGATTTCATTGTCTTGTCATGGGGCGGCATAATCGAAACGATGGGGTTATACTGATTATGATGTACCGATTCAATTCGCCCGCAACGCTGTTACGGCGTTTTGTCACCATTCTAGGATTGCTGCTCGCCACTACAGGCCCGGCTTACGGTTCATCCGTGTCCCTTTCCATGGAGAGGGCGGCCCGACCGCACTCGATTCGTGTCATCGAGGGAAGGCTTTGCCAACGAACCCTGTATGACACCCTTGCGGCGTACAATATCCCCGCAGCCGAGATTCTGGCGCTATCCAGTTCCTTCAAAGAGATCTTCGATTTTCGGTTTTCCCGGCCCAAGGACGAGTACGGGGTGTGTGTGGACGACCGGCACACCATTCAAAAATTCGTGTACAAGACCAGTCCCACAGATGAATACGAAGCCGTCCGGGATGAAAACGGCGCGTATCGCGTTCACAAACGGAAAATCGAACTGGACAAAGAGATGGTGTCCCAGGTGTTCACCATCGAAACCTCTCTTTCCCAGGCCATTTCCGAAAACGATGGGGATTCGGCGCTCACGTGTAAAATTGCCGATATCTTCGCCTGGGACATCGATTTTTACCTCTATCCGCGCAAAGGGGACAAAATCGCCGTCGTCTATGAACGCTGCTACAAGAATGGCGATTTTATCAAAGACGGAACGATTCTGGCGGCGCGTTATGAGGGTGCGCACAAGGCCTACTCCGCCTACTGGTACGATGATGGCCACGTCAAGGGGTATTACGACGAAGAGGGCCAACCCTTGAAAAAGATGTTTCTCCGGATTCCGGTGAAATTCGGCAAGATGACGTCCCACTTCTCCATCCGACGGTTCCACCCCATCTCCAAACGGTACAAGGCCCACACCGGCATCGATTATGGCGCGCCCACGGGCACCGCGATTTTCGCCACCGCCAGCGGCCAGGTCACCTTTTCCGGATGGAAGGGGGGATACGGCAAACTGATCATCGTCAGGCATCCCAACGGGTATGAGACTTACTATGGCCACTGCAGTCGCCTCTTGAAGAAGAGGGGCAATCGGGTGGACCAAGGAGATATCATCGCCCGGGTGGGCCAGACCGGCATGGCCACGGGACCCCATGTGCACTATGAAGTTCGGGTGAACGACAAACCGATCAACCCGAACTCGGTCGTCAAGACGCCGGGCAAACCCTTGAACGACGAAATGTTGGCCCGATTCAAAGAGGTCATCGCCGAGCGGCAGTTGCAGGTCGATAACCTTTTAAAGAAAGAGACCGACCCGGTGATGGTCGCCCAGGAACACTGATTCCCTTGAAATTGCTTTTCAAAAGGGCTAAGATCGGAATCGAATCATACGATTCGAGAGTTTTCCAGAATATGGGGATGTAGCTCAGCTGGGAGAGCGCAGCGTTCGCAACGCTGAAGTCGAGGGTTCGAATCCCTTCATCTCCACCACAATAAAAACAATGGGTTACAGATATTCGAGACTGTAACCCTTTTTAATTTTCTACCCTATTACTACCCTGGAAGGGGTTTCTTGCATTAAAAAATCGGTAAATTACGATGAGATTTTAAATTCTTGGATAGGGAACGATGAATTGACCTTAGTCAGAAATATTGGACCGCTGCAAGATTTCCTGCTGTTGTATTCTCTGCCTTCTTAAGTTAAGGTTAAATTTGCCTTAAATCTATATCATCATGGCATATAATTCGTCTCTGTTCCTTGGATAGGGGGAGGGCTCTTGTCTTTCTATCTGAGATATACAAATATTTTACATTCCTTTTTCGCTGGAGCATTGCTTGTAGGATTGTACTTCACAATATTTGTTAATTACCTTCTATTTCATAGTGTTGTGGAGATCTTCAGTATTGTTATAGCTTTTTCTTTTTTCACAATCACTTGGGCTTCAAGAAAATATATAACAAACCAGTACCTTTTATTCATTGGCATTGCCTACCTATTTATAGCCATCTTGGATCTCCTGCACACTCTGGCGTATAAGGGTATGCCGATTTTTACTGATTATGAATATTACGCTAATCAACTATGGATTGGTGCAAGGTATTTGGAAAGTTTGACGTTACTGGTGTAAGCGGTTTATTAACCCCATCTTCACAAAATTGTTCAGGCATGGCAATGTGTTTCCCCAAAGAAAGGAGAAGATATCATGCCTGAAGACTATGATTCATTCGATTCCAAGCAAAGGCGAAAATTTTGGGAAAATCATATCGAGAAATGGAAGATCAGCAGCCTAAGCCAAAGGGCCTATTGTAAAAAAAACGATCTCATTCTCCATCGGTTTTACGATTGGAAACGGCGCATCATGCCCGTTGATAAAACCCGAGTTACTTTTTTGCCGGTTGCGCTCAACGGATCAGCGACGAGGAAACATCCATCCGTTCGTATTCATACCCCCAACGGATTTACCATCGAAGTCGATGATCAAAACGGATCGATAGAAATCAACAAGCTTGTTGCAATGGTGGCTACATTATGATGTTGCCCACCAATCCCAAAAGGGTCTTTCTGGCCGTGGGTAATACCGATATGCGCAAATCGATCAACGGGCTTTCGGTTTTGGTGGAACAGGCCATGGATTTGAATCCCTTCGAAGGGGACCTGTTCGTCTTCTGCAATCGGCGTCGGAACATGATAAAAATTTTATACTGGGATAAAAATGGATTTGCTCTCTGGCTCAAACGGCTGGAGAAGCACCGTTTCCACTGGCCAACAACCACAAAAGAAGTCGTTTCCCTTAGTGCGAAAGAACTGGAATGGCTTCTCGCCGGACTGGATTATACGAATGCTCATGTGCGTTTAAACTACCGTTATGCAAGCTGAGAACATCCACCTGGAAGTAAAATAAGTGTGTACAAATTCAATTGGTTATGCTATGTATCAGGCATGCTTTCGGAATCGAACAACCTGCCCGATGACGCCCAATCGCTTAAGGAGATTATCTCTTCTCAGCAGCAGCAAATCGACCATCTGCAAGAAATGGTACGTCTGCTGAAGAACGAGCTGTTCGGTCGCAAAAGTGAAGTTTTGCCGGCCGTCAATCCCAACCAACTCCAGTTGTTCAAACCCGACGAAACCGCAGAGCCCGTCCTTGCCGATGACGACATCACCGTCCCGGAGCACACCCGCAAAAAGCGTGGCCGCAAACCGTTGCCTGAGGATCTGCCCCGCGTCGAGGTCCTGCACGATATCCCTGAGGCCGAGAAACGGTGTGCTTGCGGAGTTGAACTGAGCCGTATCGGCGAAGAGACCTGTGAGAAGCTCGATTATATCCCGGCAAAAATCCAGGTGATCCGTCACATCCGCCCCAAATACGCCTGCAAGGCCTGCGAAGGCGTCGAGGATGACGGCCCCACCGTTAGGATCGCTCCGCCGCCAGAACAACTGATTCCCAAGAGCAACGCCACTGAGGGACTGCTGGCCCACATCGCTGTCTCAAAATTCGCCGATGCGCTTCCCCTGCATCGCCAACAAAAGATATTTGACCGTCTGGGCGTTGACATCTCACGGTCAACCATGGCCAATTGGATGATTCAGGCCGCCGGTTGCTGCCAGCCGATCGTCGAATTGATGCATCAGGAGATTCGAAGCGGTCCTGTGATCAATATCGATGAAAGTCCGTTTCAGGTGCTTCAGGAACCGGGCCGCAGCAATACAACAAAATCGTATATGTGGGTGTTTTGTGGCGGCCCGTTGGATGCCCCTGTGGTGCTTTACCAGTATCATCCCACCCGTAGTGGGAAGGTAGTGCAAGATATGATAGAAGACTATTCGGGCTATGTTCAAAGCGACGGCTACAGCGGCTATGATCAGCTGTCCCAAAAGCAAGGGATCATCCATTTAGGTTGCCTGACCCATGCCCGACGTAAATTTGTCGAGGTGAACAAAGGGCGCAAGGCGCGCGGCAAACAAAAAGCAGCCAAGGGGCTTGCCGACGAGGCGCTGGATTACATTGGCGCATTGTATGGCATAGAACGGTATGCGCGAGACAAGGATTTGTCGTATGAACAGATCCGTGACCTGCGACAGGAAAAGGCCAAGCCGATTCTGAAACAATTTAAAACCTGGCTGGACACCTACCATTGGCAAGCTCCTCCGAAAAGCCTTCTCGGCAAAGCGATCCAATATTGCCTAAACCAATGGGACAAACTGGTTGTCTATATCAATGCCGGATTTCTGAAGCCCGACAACAATGTGGCTGAAAATGTCATCCGGCCATTCGTGTTGGGTCGCAAGAACTGGCTGTTTTCCGGCGCGCCCCGGGGTGCGGAAGCCAGCGCCACCTTCTTCGGTTTGATCGAAACGGCCAAAGCCAATGGGCTGGAACCCTATGCCTATCTTCGATACCTGTTCGCCAAACTTCCGCTGGCCAGGACGCGGGAGGACCATCTGGCGCTTTTGCCAAAAAATATCGACAAACAGACGCTGGCGATCCTTCGCTATTGATTCTTCTCTTACTTTCTACCGGCCGGTTCACAATCGTCTCCCATACACATTTTCATTGCCAAGCCTATGATGTCATAATATCTGGGCTATGTGAAGATGGGGTTTATTTGACCCTTACTTACTGGTGGCATTCTATTTCCTTAGAATTGATAAAGCACTTAACACCGAGAAGGTTTTTGTAACATACACGATTATCACCATTGTTTTGGTTATGAGCATATTTCACTGGAAACTATTCCCAGTGTGTTTTGTGGATGGCAAAGGTCTAACTGCTTTCAAGAAAATAAGCGAATATATAATCTGTCTATATCTAATAATCAGCTTATTTTTACTTTTCAGAAACAAAAATCGATTTGAATTATATAGTTACCGTCTTCTAATACTATCAATTTGTTGCACAATTGTATCTGAATTAGCGTTCACTTTCTATATTAGCAACTACGGGCTTTCAAATATTGTAGGCCACTATTTCAAGCTCTTTTCTTTTTACCTCATCTACAAAGCAATTATAGAAATTGGTATTCAAGAACCATACAAAATAATTTTTAAAGAACTTGATACTTCCAATAAAAATTTAAATAAAGAGATAGAAGCTCGAATTAGAAGTGAGAAACATCGAGAGAGAGTCATCAAAAAATTGCAAGCAACATTGGCCGAGGTTAAAACTCTGAGTGGGCTATTGCCGATTTGCGCTAAATGTAAGAAAATTAGAGATGATGAAGGCTATTGGAATCAAATTGAGACCTATTTCCACAAACATTCTGAGATCAAATTTAGTCATGGTCTGTGTACTGATTGCATGGATGAAATGTACGGAGATGAGGAATGGTATAAAAAAAAGAAAAATCAAAGGTGAATTTTGAAAAAAGTTAATCTTTTATCAACTGAATAATATGTTTCTGACCAACCGTTTCACCATCGTTTTGCCATGCTCCACTGGACGCGCTGAAGCTCGCCGGTGAACTTCACGTTGTGCAATAGACGGAACGTTTTAACAGAGACAGAAAAGATTCGTTGGTTTACTGTGTTCGATCAAAATGGCTGTCCGTTACGATCCAATTGAACAGGAAAGCGCGGTCTGGTGTTTTGCTCTATTTCGTGACCCCCCCTTTTTTTGTATTTTGGCGATGAATGGTCAACGGGGCCATTGGGGCAGCGCCGTCGCCGCTTCTCCGAAACCCGTATAAGGGCTCATGCCGATGAATGCGCGCTGCTGCCTACACGGGCTTTCATCAGGTGAAACGAAGGAAAAGCGCGAAGTCCATCCTTTCGTCCGGAGAAATAGCGTGCATTGGCATCCTCCGAGCCAAAATCCTCGATTACATCGAAGCCCAGCGCTTGCACTTTTTCCCGCAATGTCGCTGGATGAAAAAAGCTGAACGCCGGTTCCCCACCTTCCAATGCGATCGCTTTGGCCACTGCGCCCGGACGACGCTCTTCTTCATTGAGTAACGTATCGGGAACTGCATACTCAAAAACAACTTCGGTTCCGGCGGCCAGGGATGCGATATCTCCCAGCGTGCCGAAGATCGCATCTTCCGTAAGATACGGCACGACGGCGATCCACGAGAAGAAGCCGGGCGTCTCCAAACGGTAGCCGCTCTCTTCCAGCCCTTCCCGCAGTGTCTTTCTCTCGAAATCCAATGGTACAAACGTCACATTGGCCGGAATCTCCACCTTCAGCGCATTCAACCTTTCAAGTTTCCATTGCTGTGTGGCCGGATGGTCGACTTCAAATACCTGTATCCTGTCGGAAAGCGCTTGATTTCGATACGCATAGGAGTCGAGTCCGGCACCCAGGATGACGTATTGTCCAATGCCACCCTGGATGGCGTTGGCCAGTTCGTCTTCCGCATATCGATTGCGTTGCGTCACCTCCGCTCGTAAGTATCGGACGAAGCTTTGCGCAAATTCAGCGGTCGTGTACTTCGATGCCTTGCCGATCATCCCCTCCATGACTGCCTGCAATGCGGCGCTGCTTTCAATCCCGCTGAGTCCCAGAGCGAACTCATCGCGCAAAACCTTCGGCTCATCGTCCAGCAGCAGATGCGCCGCGCGCATAATGGCTCCTGCGACGGCAGTTGGACTCGCTTTTCCTTCTTCCATCGGATTTCTCCCACCGTTTGACAATTCCCGGAATAGACGAAATCCTTCCTCGGTGACCCATGCAAAGATCGCAGAAAAAAGGATTTCGATGAACAACAATGGGAGAGTAGGCCACTTCGGATACGAATGCAAGTATCATGTGACACGGCTTCATCTGCTTTCGAAGTCTCATCATGCACGGCTTTTTCATAGAGGACACAGACGACAAAAAAGAGTTTTCTAAAACAGGTTGTGCCTATCTCATCAATGTTAAAGGACTCGTGCTGATCCATCCACGGGAAGATTACATACTCAAACACCGGCTCTTTGACCAGCCGGGTGCCGAGGCACTTGCGAGGATGGTGAAATCGCAGAAAACCGGCACGGCTTATTTTTTGTCCGAGGGTTCGAGACGGATTGCCGGCGCAGCCCGTATAGGATTGACCGGCTGGACGGTGGTCTTTTCCCAGAGCCGGGAAGAGATAACCGCCCCGGTTAACCGCATTCTGACATCCATCTTCCTCGCCGGCATCATTTTTCTGGTAATTACCATCAGCACGATCATCATTTATTTTCACCGGATCAGTACGCCCATCCAAAATATGATGGAAATGATTGAACAGGTGACCTGGCATTCAACGGAAGTTATCATGCAGATCGGGCTGAACAAAAAGATTTCTTAATCCTCATTCCCAGAATCGATGCCGTGGAATCGGATCTCCACGAGTTGAATTCGACGATCCAGGGCGGAACCGAAAAGCTCGCGCTGGTCGATGACGAAACCGCACTGACCGATATTATGCAAACGATCCTGACGAACATCGGATACCGTGTAAGGGTTTTTACAGACAGCCAGGAGGCACTGGCGGCAATCACCGACAATCCGGATGATTTCGATCTGATCATCACGGACTATTCCATGCCAAAAATTACGGGGATAGAGATTGCAAAGCGTATCAAACAGGCCTCACATCGGGGTATATCAGCAAGGAGGTGGAAAGGGCCGCCCAGAAAGCCGGGATATCCTCGCTGATCTCAAAGCCAATCAATATCTATCGGCTCGCCCGTTCCATCCGTGAGGTTTTATAGATCCCATGAATCACGGAACTGCCGCAGTGGCCGTTCGGGATGACAATTCTAATATGTGGGTCCAAAAAAGGGGGGTGTCGCCTGCGCGCCAAGGACCGTTTCGTATTTCATCAATGACCAATGGCCCTGTTTGGCTCATATGGTACGGGAGGTTAGTCATCGTCCATGTCTTCCTCTTCCAACAGGTCGCCAAGGTTCTTTGCCGCTTCAAATTTTACAGCCTCCATAACTTCGACACACTGATCGGACAGCTCATAGAGCTTCTCCTGGGTGTTTTCGGAGAGCTCAGACCATGCTATCGTGCTGTCTCTATCGCTGGTCGTATCAACCAGGGAGACGTCGCTGTCCAACGTAATTTCCAGTTCATTTCCATCTTGGTCCGTGATTGTGATATTCATGTAAGGCACTCCTTTCCGTAAAAACGAAATCATCATAAAACCGGCAAACAGTATCTGTAAAGGAATCATTTTTAACACAACGGGCATAGTATCACAATGTGGTATTATGCAAGTCCGCATAAGGCGACCGTATCGCCATAAAAATGTAAAATGACTTTCCCCGATCGACTATTGCTTTTCATCCGGCTTTTTCCTTAACTCTTTTATACGGAGCCTAAGACCATACGCGTACACCACTATAGCAAAAACACCAAAAACGATCCCTATGCAAAGAGCAAATAGTTTCACGATCCCATACCTCCTTGTTGATAAGTAACAGGCAAGGCGCTGAAAAACGCATAAATGCAATCCGGTAATGCTGTCAATAATATAAAAAATGTAGCCCTTTCTTCGAACAACATCAAGGCGGGCTCACTTTCATGTGTTTCAATTTTTCATAAAACAGAAACGAATTGAGTACTTTTCCGTGCTTTAATGAGATTTTTTCGTTTTTCTCAATTTATTTTTAAAGTTGCCTAAAGTTATCTCTCATTTAGGCGATCATGTTTGTACCATGCTATGTTGAGTGGATCATGATGCGTTGTGAATTTTGTGTCGTTTCAATTGAATCGGAGCGGATATCAAGCGAGGTGTGGATCAGCATGAGAATTTTTATCATCGGATATTTCCTGTCAGTGGCGGCCGTTTTATTCCTCGGACGGAAAACAAAATTCATTGTTTTCAAATCGCCGAAATTCCCTTTTCCCACAATCATGAGCAGCAACGCACTCCTGCCCGCCTTCAACGCGCAGATGAGAGATTGCAGTGGTGCGGTATACATAAAAGAGAACTGCTCACCAGCCATTGCACCCCAATTCATCAGGAACGCCGGTGAAGTAAATCTGCCGGCCAGCGATACCTCTAAGAGTTTTGAATCGTAGCGATATCAAAAGCCAGCAAACTCCAATCCAATTACTCATATTATCTCTCATTTTATGATAGGAGAAATTGTCAATAGGAAATCACTTTGAATTTTTGTGAACGGACAGATGTGCTGTTTTTTACTTATTCAAACAAAGGGAGGAAGAAAGATGCGAAAAAGGAATCTGTTATTGCGAACGGCAATGGCCTGCCTGGTGTCTTGGTTGGCCATCATGGCGCTCTGGCAGCCGGTGGTGGCGGGCGGTGTTCTCGTCATTGCCAACAAGAATGTGCCAACAGATTCACTGGATGCGGCAGTGGTTAAAAATGTGTTTCTGGGCAAGACAACATCATGGTCCGACGGAAGACCCATCGAGTTCGTGGCCCTTTCCGATGGCTCCGCGCACGACGCATTTTTGAGGATCTTTGTAAGAAAGACGCCTGCCCAGTTCTCCACCTACTGGAAAAAGATGGTGTTCACGGGAAAAGGCGCAACACCGAAATCATTTGCCACGGAAAGCGAGTTGGTCGCCTATGTGGCCGGTCATAATGGCGCCGTCGGATATGTTTCCGGCACCGCCGATGTGACCGGTGTAAAAGTGATGAATCAGCAATAGGAAAGGAGTGAATCGATGAATCGGAAATATATTGGTGTGGTTATGCTTTGCATGGTTGCCGCCTTCGGTATGTTGGCAATGCCCGCAGGCGCCATGACGACGGGGGGTGTGGATATCCACGGTTTTATTTCCCAGGGTTTTTTGTACAGCGATGAGTACAACTACCTGGCCCACAACAGCAAGGACGGCAGTTTTGAATACAACGAGTTCGGTATCAACTTTTCCAAGAACCTCACCGACAAGCTTCGCATGGGGATGCAGTTATTCAGCCGGGATATCGGGGATGCCAGCAACAACAAGATAACGGTGGACTGGGCATACGGCGACTATCGCTTCCAGGACTGGCTGGGGATCCAGGCCGGCAGAATCAAAATCCCCATGGGGTTGTTCAACACAATCCGGGACGTGGACATGCTGCGGACCTGTATCGTTCTGCCACAGGGAATTTACAACGACTGGCTGCGGGACTATCTCATCGCCATGAACGGTGTGGGCATATACGGTAACGTGGACCTGGGCGCTGTCGGCGGGTTGGAATACCAGGCCCTTACCGGCGGCATCTATTCGGACCCGAACAGTGGCATCAGCAAATTCATCAATGATGGTTTGGCTGATCGTGGTGTGGCAGCGATCGGGGATACCGAAACCAGTACCTCCTATGCCGGTGCGCTCCGGTGGGAGACATTTGTGCCGGGCCTTCGCGTAGGGTACTCTTATCTCAAGATGGATCAGACGATGCAACTGGGTGTGAACGGCACGGCGGTGACGTCCATGGAGAACGGTTCCAAGATACACATCGGCTCCGCTGAATACATGTGGAATGATCTGACGCTGGTGGCCGAATACTTCCAAAGGGATTCGGAGTTCCGCATCATGTCCCAACAGGCTGAAAAAACATCGGAGTGCTATTACCTGATGGCTTCGTACAGGTTTACCGACTGGTTTACGCTGGGCGCCTACTATTCCGTGGTTTACCCGGACAAGGATGATCGGGACGGCGACGATAAGGTGGCCGCGGGCGAGCCCGATCACAGTGCCTGGCAGAAAGACCTGGCCCTGTCCTTTCGTTTCGATATCAACGAGTACATGATTCTCAAACTCGAAGGGCATGCCGTGGACGGCACGGGTATTGTCCTCAGACAAGATAACATCGACAACAACTTCAGTGAGTCGGACTGGTACTACGGTGCCGCCAAGGTTTCCTTCAGTTTTTAAGTCCCATATTTGTCTCTCCACCCGGTGGGGACAGCCCACCGGGCGGGACCGGTTTTTAGCGAAATATCAACCATGTCGTCACCAGGTGTTAGCGAGCTATGGTAACGACATGGTTTTCATCTGTGCAAAAGCAGAGCAGGTCTACTCCTGCTGATCATCTGTTCCCCGCCTGCAGTCTTCTAAGGAACCCGTTCATTCATACACGCTAACAAAGCCTTTTTTATAAAATCTTTAACTCGGCTTTATCCAACCTTTATACAGAACCAATAGCTTACAAACACAGAGGCCGTTTTCCCCGAGTGGGATGTTGACGTGGACAGCCATTGGTGCCATATGCCTATTTGGAAATTAACACGGGAGATTTGACAATGAACAATAACAGCTTGCTCCAAAATGTGGTGTTTTCTTTATTTATTGTTGTGTTTGCATGTGGTTGCAGCACAACCGACAGAACGGCGGCAAAACAGGATCCACCGGAAAAAGAGCCGGTTTTCGAACAGTCAACATCGTCCCCATTTTTATTTACCGTTCTGCATGTGGAGGTCACCAAGGAGGCGCAACACTTTGTCGAAAGATTTGACATGGAACGTTTTCGACCCGTCATCGTGGAATATGAACCAGACGAAGGCTACTCTTTCGTTATTGTTTCCTATGGTCTCAAAAATTCTTCGGCAATCAGAGAAAGCCTAAAAAGATCCGAGTTTGCTCTGATTGATCGTTCCGGTTCATCTTCGAATATGGGGTTTGGTACGAGTTATGATTCCAGTCCTTCCAAACCGATTTGGGGTTCCTATTATGGTAGAACGCTTTCCCCGCATTTGCAGGAAGAAAACAAAGAGCTTTTTATTGTGGCGGATGATGTCATTCAAGGTTCAAAGATAATTTTTTACGGCAAGCAGTATCCGCTTCAATTGCCGCCATTATCGAAATGACATTGTTTACGGGACGTTGTTAACTTTCTATACGTAATCCCTCCTCGCAATATCTGCGGGATTCCTAAATTATTAAATAAAAACAATTTTTTGTATTTGATCGGAAGGGCGATAGGAAGTGCCATCTCGTCGACCAACCGAAAGGCCGATTTGCCGGAAGACCGAGAATACCGCGTGACAACGTTCCCGGATTCTCCTCGAAACCGATCCTGCCATCTGTTCATTTATGTACACCTTGTAAACAATGTCCCCGTTTACCGCCTGGTCGGAACAACAGATGACGACATACATCGCACGGTTCCATGGGCTTGGAATGGATGCCGAAAGTCGAGCAAGAAAGGAGAATGCTCAAGTAATGGTCCGTGACTACCGATTAACAGATCATGTTGCATCAATCTCTCATCCTTGGACATCATCGATCTGAGTGGCACCGGTGGTTGCTGTTGATTGGGTTCGCATTTATCATGGCGACTGGATGTGCCGGCCCTTCTTACCATCAGGCAAAGAACAATGCTTCCGATTCTCAAAGGAAGATTCAGCCTGAACCGCAAATCACGGGATCGAAAACAGCGACAAGTGATTTCGGTACCGTTGAACAAAAGCTGCGGTCAGAGGTGAAAAAGTGGGAAGGAACACCTCACCTGATGGGCGGAATGACGCACCGGGGGATCGACTGCTCGGGTTTTGTCAACCGGTTGTACCGGGACGTTTTCGGCCGGCAACTTCCACGCTCAACGGAGCTTCTGGTAAAATCGGGTCGATCGGTTGGCAAAAAGCAGCTGCGTGCCGGTGACCTGGTGTTTTTTCAAAGTTCCTATAAAAAGGGACATGTGGGAATCTATTTGAGCCGTGCTGAATTTGCCCATGCCTCCAGCAGCAACGGCGTGACCATCTCGAGCCTTCAAAATCAATATTGGCGCCAGTCTTATTGGACGGCGCGCCGATATTTAGACATTCCGGATTGATCCCTATTCACACGAGATTGTGGAGAAAAAATTGAAAAGACTTGTATATCTATTCGTCCCATGGATTGTGTCGGCACTTATCGGCTGCGCCAATACGACCGCCACACGCACGCCGGCATCGATCGGGTATCAAAAATCGGGCAAAGCATCATATTATGCAATGAAATATCATGGCCGAAAAACCGCCAGCGGCGAGCGACTGAATCAGGAAGCCCATACGGCCGCGCATCGAGAATTGCCTTTTGGGACGATGGTAAACGTGACAAACGTGAAAAACGGCAAGAGTGTATTGGTGCGGATCAATGACAGGGGGCCGTTTGTTAAGGGACGGATCATCGATCTCACACGATCGGCTTTCAGCAGCATCGGAAATTTGGAGTCAGGTCTCATCGATATAAAAATGGTTGTCGTCAAATAAAACGCACTTCCAGCCCGAAGATGGCCAAAACTGCGTCCATTTTTTTAAGCATGAGGCAGAAAACCACGGCGTAAACGATCAGCAAATGATTCGAAGTCTGATCGAAAAATACGTGGAAGCGCACTCGC
Organism: uncultured Desulfosarcina sp.; assembly: GCA_963674945.2. Taxonomy (GTDB): domain Bacteria; phylum Desulfobacterota; class Desulfobacteria; order Desulfobacterales; family Desulfosarcinaceae; genus Desulfosarcina. Next base: position 2,707,616 of record CAXXWQ010000004.1, on the reverse strand, counting down.
GATAAATCGTTCCAAGTCTTTTTCCCATCTCAATAAGCCAACTGTCCAACGACGATTTTAAGGCCTGCACGTTCGCTTTTCCATACCGATTTCCCGAGAAAGATCGGCAAGACGATGGCTTTTTTAATTGCCAAATCCGAAAAGACCGCGGTATAATTTGTAACCACTTAAAAACAGCACGAATTATATCTTTATTTGTTTCTTTCTGTCGTTGGATACATTAACTGATATGCTTCGTTAAGCGATTCGAAGCCGGCTGATCGATTGGCTACAATTGATTGAGTTCATGGAAAAAAATATTCACAACTTGGATGAATTGGATAGTAAGCTCGTACAAGAGTTGGAACAGAATGCCCGGGTCAGTTATGCGGCGCTTGCATCAAAGATAGGCACATCGCCGCCCACGGTGCGCAGAAGGATTGACAAACTTGTCGATTCAGGCGTCGTCATGATCGGCACAATGTTGAATTATGTCGCATTGGGATTCAGGTCCCTTGTTGTTTTGGGAATCAATGCCGCCCCAGGGACGATGAACGCATTGGCAAGGCAACTGGCTTCCATCAATAGAATCAAATACATTTGTATTACTGCGGGACGTTATGACCTTTTGGCGTTAGCCTTATACCATAGTCCCGAGGAGTATATGCGTTCATTTCCCGGTGAGATCGGATGTGTTCTGGGGAGCGGCAGGGTGGAGGTCATGTTGTCGACGAAGACAATCAAGAGAAGCTGGGCTCTTTTGACCCATACGAATCTCGGTAATTTTTCCTCTTATTCAAACTTCACTCCCACAGCGTTGGACCTGTCCGTAATCAGGAGGCTGGAAGAATTCCCGAGAGCATCTGCAAAGGAAATTGCCAGGAGCATCGGTGCGAGTTTTTCATCTGTGCGCTTCAGTTTGTACAAAATTTTTGAGCAGGATATCGTTCGAATTCTCTGTATTCCCGATCCGACCGCCTTTGGGTACGCAGCCAACGGAATAACGCTGATCCACGCCAACCCATCCAGCCTGAATACGCTGACCGAAGAGTTGAAAATGCAGCCACCAGTGAAATTGGTCGCCCTTACCTTTGGCGCATTCGACTGCATGATATGGACAAACTTTCAGAATCCACCCCAGATGTCCGATTTCCTGGCCAAGGATTTGGGCAACATGCCCGGAGTAATACACTACGAAAATCTGGTTGCCCTCAAAACGCACAAGAGGTCATTTACTCTCTTCAGCGAGGACAAAGACATCGTGGATGTCCATGGATGATATGTGATCGTGCATCGATTCAACTGGGTGAAGGCGTTTTGCTAGCGAATCCATCGATTAGTCGAAATGTCTGGCCCAATTATCAATAGAACGAATTCTTTTTTTCTTATGTCGCAGAAGGCATAAGCCGATATGCTTTGTAAGCAATCCAAATCTCATTGGTCCATTGGTGATTCGAGTTTTTAAATAGCATCGAATTGAGGATTAGAGTTTTTTTGGACATTGAGTGTGTATGTTGCTGCCTGATCTTCAAAATCGTTAATAATGTGGAAATTATTAGACGGTTAAAAAGTCGCCCAATTCCCCACAATAAAGGGATTAGATGGCGAATTGATTGTCCAATCCGATTTCGTCTGCAAATGGTCGTATTATAAGGTGACAATTGGGGCGTCTAAACTAGTAGGACTGAAAAAAAACGATTAAACTTAATTGAAAAATAAGAGTTATGCTTATGTTTAGAATTGAAAAAAAAGTCTTTTTATTTACATTGGTTTTAATTACTGGTGTATCGGTATGCCTACCTTGCAATGCCAAGATGAGTCAGTTGACAGAATCAGAGCAATCTTTTTTGATAAAGAAATTTAAAAATCAGGACATCACTGTGACTGCTATGATTGATCAGGTCAGGCAGTTTGTTTACAATAATTCCGAACATAAAGAGCCATTTGATCAGCAGAAATGGAACACTGACTTAATGATAAAAAATATGATACTAGTCCACAAAAACAAGTCTAAAGATAGACCTCGAATGACATGTGGACCAAGATCTAGAAGCATGATGCGAATATTACGATTAATAGGGATTAAATCATATATGGTGCAAATATACACAGACAATAAAGATACATTTCAAAGTCATACATTCTTAAATGTTTATAATGAAGATACTAAAAAATGGGAAGCACATGATCCAGACTATAACCTCATATACTTGGACGCAACCAATCAACGGGTAGACGTGCAAACGTTACTATTTTCGAATTTAGAGAAAATAACGCCAATATTCAACGATGGAAAAAAGCAAGTAGAAGGCTGGAATTCTACCAATAATCTTTTAAAAGATGATTTCTTTGAAGCAGTAATGTTGTGGGATGCATTCATAAATGGTTCTAGCTTATTAATTGTTAATCAAAATAAGTTTGACTTGACGATTAAAAAGAATGATTACACTCAAACCAATAAAGATAAAGTTGACTTTTTACATTGGTGTAACAGTATCTATAGAGATCAGTGGGGTAAAAAATTCTATATTTCGCTACCATAAAACAATATCGATGAAGTTGCTGAAAATCCCGATTGCCCCTGATTGCGTTCGTCGTGATTTTTAAATCTCCGTTACTCTCTTCAGCGAGGACAAAGACATCGTGGATGTCCATGGATGATGTGATCGTACATCGATTCCATTTCGTTGTCTGACCACACTCGTTCCGGAAAGCTTCCTATGTGTTGTTCACTTCTGGTGATGTCCTCCCGAAAAAGCAAAATCGTTCAGTCCACGCTGGATAGTCGGTTTTTGTTGGATGCCGATCTTTTTGGCCTGACTGGACACTTCCTGCACGATAAAGGATTCCAGTTCGGATAGGGTTATCGTACCGTCGCTGTGGACTACATCGGCTTTCCCATCCAGACCGGCTAAGAGGGCGAAGGTGAAAAGACCATGACCCAATCCACTGTTTTCATAGGCGCTTTCGGTCTTGCCGGCAGCTGAGAAAATCCAGGTGCCCGCATTACGCCCGATCCGTTTGATGGCCACCTCCCTGCCGGAATTGCGGAATGAGTCCGTGAAGTCTGCGCCGCCCGACTGGCAGGCGTCCATGAATACCACCTGTTTCAGGGCCGGTATCTTCTGAAGCGCCGATCCCAGCATCAAATCCGACACGCCTGCCTGGCAAATGGACGTTTCGCCGTCCGCATGGTCCAGGTCGCGCACACCCTGGGCCACCAGATAAAATCGGCCATCTTCCGATAGAACCGTGCCGTGTCCGGCAAAGAAAAAGACCACCATATCTTCGGGCTTGGCCTTTTGCGCCACCGCCGTCATGGCTTTCAGGATTCCGGAACGGGTGGCGCTGGTGTCATACAGCGTAACAACCTTGTAGTTCCTGAAAAGCGTCGGCGCCGTTTGGGTCAATTTCTGGACAAACCCTTCGGCGTCCCTTCGGGCCATTGGCAGTTGGGATATGGGGGGCTGGTATTGATGGATGCCCACAGAGATTAGATACAGGTGGGGCAAATTGCTGCTGCCCTTGTGAAACAGGGTTATTGTTGCCGGTTCGCATTCGATCATCTGCGCCGAAAAAGCACTGGCCCGCAACTGGTTTTCTCCGGGCAGCAGTTGGATCTCAAAGGTCCTGCGCATGTCGTCGCTTACGGGGGCGGTTGCATCCGGCAGGTCTGGTCGGGGTGCCGTGGCGGCTGTGGAGATAAAAATGCCCCGATCGCGGATACCCTGGCCGTTTTCCGAAAGCTGAAACTGTTTGACCGGTTCAAGGCTTCCGTCACCAATGCGTTTGCCGTTGTGAAAGAGTCTGATTTGGCTTACCCCCCCACCGGTGCTGCGGGCATTTACGCTGAAAGTGGCAATGCCTGTATTGTCGATCACTGGTTTGGAGAAGGAGACGACGGGCGGCGGCGAGTCGAGTAACACCCTCGTGACATCGAGGGTCTCCATTTCAAAGCCTTTTACCCTGGCCTCGATCATGGCCGGGTTGTAAAACTGCTCGAAAAACTGGTCAAGGGCGTAGGTTTTCATCCCGTGCACCAGGTGGCAATACTCCCGGGCCAGGGAATCGCTGCCACGATAATAGCCGTCCGGCGTCCATGTCAGGTAAAGAAATCGTTGGGGATTTTGGGGGTCACTTTTTTGCACATGACTGAATAGATGTTTGCCGGATTCGACTTCCCAATAGGACGTCGCAAACCCCTGTACCAGCATGTGGCGCCCGTCCGGACTGATGGCGAGCCCTTTGACGCTCGATGGCGTGAAATAGCTGCCGGTCCGCCGGCCCGATTTCAATTCCCAGCGGGTAATCACCCCATCGGTGGCCCCACTGAAAAGATAGTCCCCATCCGGGCTGAAGGCAAAATCGGTCACGGGTGCCCCGATTCCATCGATAGTGCGCTTTTTGTAACCATTGTCGATCGTATAAACGTCGATAGCGTGTTTTTCCAAAGTTCGCCAGTAATTGTAACCAAACAGCCAGGTTCCCGATTTACCTTCATACTTATTGGTTTGAAAGGTAAGGCCCACGACCAGCGTCCGGTTGTCCGGGCTGAAGGCGACACGGCTGATGTTGTAACTGTCGAAAGACAAAATTCCTTTCCGGTAATTAAATGTTTGAATCTTTGCGCCGTTTTGCGAATCCCATACATAGACGCAGCCCTTATCACCAATGCCTTCGGCAAAGGCTGCCGCCACCTTTGTGCCATCGGGGCTGATGGCCGTATTGGAAGTCTGTCGCCAGGCGTGACTCACAGGGTAATCCTGCAGTTTGACCAGCTCGTCGGATTCTTCGAGATGCCATACCTTCGTCTCCATGCTGGTCACTTCGCCCCACAAGGCCACACGGCCGTCGTGGCTCAGATCCCTCAAGAATCCCTTTTTTGATGGCAGGGTCTTGATTCGTTTCCTGCTCGGCCATTCGTGCAGCGCCATTTCCGGTGTGTTGTTCTCCCCCAGCGTTTGATATTTCTCATCGTCCCATTCCATCATGATTGCGCGGCGGCCGTCGCCGCTAAAGCGAAATGGGCTCATTTTGCTTTCCTCCATTGATTCGGCTTCACCGGTGGTAAGGTTCAACGGATGACCAATGGACTGAGATAAAATGGCCTTTTCGCCGGGAACGAAATACAGGTCGGCTTCACTTAAGATGGGATGCAGGCCGCCGATGGTACGGATTGTTCTGGTATCGGCGAAATCTTCAAGGAAAAAGGAGAAAAAGTCATCGGTTGTGGTGTAGGCGATCAAATTGCCCCCGGGGGATACGGCGAAGCATTCAGTATAGTTTGTTTTTTCGAATGTTCGTATCTCGTCACCACTGGCGATTTCCATCATATGGATTTCATCTCCAATGGATTTATAGAACAGATAACGGCCGTCCGGGCTGAATTGTACGAAATTCAGGAAGCCGGATATCTTTTGCAGGCGTATGCTTCCGGTCTCGAGGTCGACGATTTGCAGCTGGTAAACGATTTTATTTTCGGTGAAGTCCGAACGATTGGTTACCAGATAACGTGCATCGGGACTTACCGCGAAGGTGAGGCCGTCGAAGCGGTAACCCTTTTCAAGCGGCACCCGTCCTGCACTGTGACCGGTTTCTACATCGAACCACTCCAGACGAAAGGTCCGTTTGAATTGACTGTGCCCCACCTCGGCAAGAAAACGGCGGCCGTCCGAGGTGAGAACGCAGCGCTCTTTTTCCGTCATGTCGGCAATCATGTAATTTTTTACCTCGGTGCCATCTTGAACGTCAAAAAGACGGGGCGAGTTTTGCTCGGGCCTGAACATGCTCCTTTCCGACACGACGACACCCTGGGCTTCGGGATCCCGTTTGATTAGCACATGGCGGCCGTCGCCGGTAAAACCGGCGTAAACAACCCTTGCCCCCGAGCGTTCGGCATCGAGAAATCCAATGGTTTTGCCGGATGTTACCTCCACAAGCCGAATATCGTGGCTCAGGTTGACCACCAGAAGATATTTCCCGGTAGGGTCGTAAACGACTTTTTCGATGAATGTCCGGTCCGGTGCAAATGTCCGCACCAGCCGGCCGGTGGAAACCTGCCAAAGCTGCAGGCTCTTTTTGTCAATGCTGATGGTCACGAGAAATCGGCCATCGGGGCTAAAGCATATGGGAGAGGATGATTCCATCACCTGAACGACAAACTCGACATCACGCTTGGGAGGCGTCGGCGCTTCGGTCTGGGTCGCTATACTGCCGTAGGCGCGTGAAGCTTTCATATCCGTGTTCGCACCGGTACGATCAGAGGTGTTGTTTACCGTAGCACAGTTGAATAAGGAGAAAACCAGGCAGATAAATTGCACACACACCAAGAGTCTTTTCATCAACGAACCTCCTGCATTTCGCTTCATTTGTATTTTATTCGGATGGACATCGAACAGTATATTCTCCAGATGAGTATCGGCGCTACCGGTCTGCGACTTTAGCCTGGAAAGAACGGCCCTTGTGCATCTTGACGTTGGTAAGTTGCCGCCAAAAATACGGAAAACAATCGATTTTTATTGCCAAATCCAGCCTGACTACGCTATTAGTTCTTACCACGTATCAATAGCACGAATTATGTTTTTATTTTTTCCTTATGCCATTGAAGGCATAAGCCGATACATTTGGTAAGCAATCCAAAGCCAGTTGATCCATCGGCGGTTCGAATTTTTAATAGCTCCGAAGAGAACCATAAGGTTCTATTAAAATATTGGGGTGTGCGTATGTTCCTGATTTTATTATATGGAAATTAGTAAACGGACAAAGGGTTGTCTGATTCGATTTGCGTTTGCAAAATGGTCGTCTTGTAAGGTGATATTTAGGATCGTCTATACTATGTTGTATGGAAAAATCGATGATAGAAAAAGAACTTACAGGATATTGTGGCCATTCTTGTGGGGATTGCATTCGATACAAGTGTAGAGACTCGGATTTAGCTAACGAATTGCTGAATGAATTCGAAAATTTCAATTTATTGATCGCCTCCTTAAAGGCAATTGCAGGAATTAACTGTGCCACACCTCGTGGAGTAGGTGGTGATGATTATGGCTGCACTTACAAAAATATTAAAGTGTTTTAAAGAAATGAACCTTAGCGGTTGTTGGGAATGTGATGATTTGAAGTGTGTAAGAAATTAGATTTTTTGTTACAATTTCAAAGATATAATATAATCAGTAACCTGAAAAAAAAGCATGAAATTGCCGAATGGGTAAAATATAGAGATAAGTGCTACCCATGGCTCTAATTCATTAAAACCTTATATAACGTGTTTGTCCGTGGAACGGTGAGGAGAATGCCGCCACTGGAACATCGTGTTCGAAAGGTAAAGAATATGGATAAAACCGATCTGGTAAGGGAAGTTTCAGAACTCTTCTCAATTAGTGGGTATTCAGTAAAAACTAGCGTAAAAGTTAACCACCGCGAAATTGATGTTTATGCCGTTGAACTACAAAATATTATACCCAAAACTGTTTTGATAGAGTGTGCTGACTACGAAAAACCTGTTGGGGTAGATAAGCTGCAAACAGATATAAATAAACTATCTGCAGCCAGAGACCACCTAAAAGAACGTGCAGTGCTCACCCATGTTTCACGTAATGGTTATTCACCTGAAGCATATGGCTTAGCAATTGACTCAGGAATTGATATTTTCTCAATTGATGAACTAAGAAGCAGACTGATTAATTTCCATAAGTACATTGACGCTATTGAAAATGACAGTTCAAGAGATGTAATTTTAAAAGAATACCAGCCCAATAAAATGCATTTCGAGGGCAATAAAAAATCAATTGATAAATCAATTAAATTTTTAGATAAATGGATTGAAAATGATTCTCATTGGTTGACAATATTAGGGGATTATGGGGTCGGTAAATCGTGGACTTTAAAACGATATCTCTATTATAGAGTTGAAAAATACAAAGAAAACCCTAGTAACAACCTATTGCCATTCTTTATCCCACTGCAAAGTTTTACAAAATCATTCGATTTCCAAAATTTAATTTTACGATGTTTTCAAAACTATGGATTAGGCGGTGTATATTATAAAGCTTTTGAATGGTTAATGCTGGAAGGAAAGATTCTTTTTCTGCTAGATTCGTTTGATGAAATGGCGCAACATCTCAATAGGAATGACATTAGATCTAATTTGAATGAGCTTTTATCTGGAATTTCAAAAAAATCGAAGACAATAATGACATCTCGACCAAATTATTTTGAAGGTCGAGCAGAAAGATTACTTGTTGTAGAAAAAGACGGAAACATAGAATGGCATCCTTTAGATGAGGAGAAACATTTAAACCTATCTTCTTTATCAGTGACTATCAAGCAACGCCTTGAAAGAATACAATTCTCACGTATTCAAGATTTAACAAATGAGCAAAGGTTGAATCTCTTTTCAACTGTTTTAGGGGCGCATAGTGAGGCTTACAAAAAACTTATAAATTTATTCGAACAATTTCAGAATTTAGAAAACATATCACAAAAAGCGGTTATTGCCAGGTTGCTAACAACAGTAGCAACAACACTTTCCGAAAATAGAGAGACAAAAACTATAGAAGGTTACCCTCTTCTTCCGGAAGACATTAACAACCTTAATGAGTCGAAAATTTTTGAGATTGTATTATATAATTTACTTTATAGAGATCAAGGTATTGGCATATTATCCACTGGTCAGCGTCTTATTTGGCTCAGACAGTTTGCAATTTATTTACAGAGGAAAGAGGGTGCATTTTTTGCATCGCCAAAGGAAATAAAAAACCTTGTGAATAAAGTATTTAGTAGGGAAATAAGAAGAAGCGATACTCCTTCGCAGTTACTCGAGAACTACTACCGAACTTGCAGAAGACACTCTGGGCTGACTACAGAAGGTCAATTCAAAGACACTTCTGGAATGGTTGATGCACCTATTGATGAAGATGATGTCGATTCAAATGTTGGTTTCTCTCACAATAGTTTGAGAGAATTTCTTGTTGCAGAATCGTTTGCCGATGTGCTTCTTAATGACCGTACATATATAAATATTGATGACGTAATTGTTACAGATGTAGTTGCTGATTTTTTTAGTGGATTATGCGAATTCAAGCCTGAATTGATTGAATTGTTGCGTGATAAATTTAGTGAGATTCATTCTTCATCTCTCAAAGAATCATTCTTTAAATTAGTTTTTGGATTGATTCGAAAAGACCCTGCAAACCTAACATTACTTGGAAAGCCTGTATCAATTGAGGGAATCGATATTGGCGACATTGATTTCTCAGGACTTAATCTCAGTAATTCTATTTTCAAAGATTGCATTGCTTTTGGTACTGACTTCAGAAAATCAGATTTACGTAATTCCAAATTCATCGATTGTATTCTTGAACAAGTAACTCTTGATGAAGCAATACTTAAAGGATGTGATTTCAAGGAATCAGAGATTGTGTCTATATTTGTATTTGATGAATATGAAAAAAAAACTACGGCAATTTTGTCTGGAAATGATGCCTCACAGTGGCTTTTTACAAAAGGATCAAGTGTTAATAATCAGTCAAGCTTAAATCCTCTATTAGGTCAAGCATGGTATGAGGCAGCAAGAGAGGTTACAAAAACCATTGTAAGAAGGATAGCTGGAACTCATCAAGATGTTTCACTTGCTAAAGGTACTAAATCGGAACAACGTAGATTTGCACATGATTTTGTTGACTTTCTTAAACAAAAGAAAATTCTATTGGTCGTTGCAAAATCAAAGACAGGCCCTGGTGATGTCGTAAAACTTAATACAGCTTATCGGGATGATATTGTCAATTTTTCAGACCACGGAAAAATTTCCCTTAACCTATCTCCATTTTTCCAAAAATTTATACCTGAAGAGTTTAAAGACAAAATAAATATTTATTTCGAACAAGGCGCTTGAGTGGATGTACTATAAATGGAATCGGGTCGCACGAACCGTTAGAATATATAGCGAATATACGAAAAATTGATCGAGGAAGTAGACTTATATTGCACTTTTTAAGGCCAAAAACAGCGATATAGCCATGGCAAGGGCTGAAAGACACTGCATCCCCGGACAAATTTGGCACATTACTCATCGGTTGCCATAAACGGGAATTTTTTCTTAAATTTGCAAAAGATAGACGGCGATGGCTGCAATGGCTTTATGTTTTGGGGATAGGCGACCCCATTTAATATCAGGTCGCTATATGCGAAGTCCGAAGCCCGTTAGATGTCCTTAAAAAGAAATGTGACACATGAAAAATAAAGACTTTGTTATACTGTGCCTGAGGTTGTTGAGTATTGATTTATACAATTGTCCATAGATGTGGGGCTCTACTATAGGGATATTAATGAAATATAGAAAGATTTACGGACAGTTCAAAACAGGTGGACGTATCTGATAGGTCCATTAATAAAACTCATGATCTCAGCTATTTTGATAATTGGCCCAGACAACGTTCTTGCGATCCTTTCAAAATACGACGACACTTTTAAAAGAATAGAATCATCTAAAAGGGCTAATTCAGCCGATGCAAAAGACCGCACGTCTGATTCGTACCATTTTGACTCAAATCAAGGAGGCTACTGAAATGAAAATGAGATTTTTAGTGCCTGCAATCATTTTGAGCTTGTTTCTTTATCTGTTCGGATGTTCAGATAGCAATACGGAACCACAGGATGATTATTCCGTCCTGCTATATGAAGAGGACAACGGTATTACATTGGAACTTGATATCACGGAAAAAATTATTATCGAACTTCCATCCAATCCGTCAACTGGATATCATTGGGAACATGCAAATACCGACGGCACTTTTATAAATCAGGATGGTGAATCCAATTTTATCGAAGATGAAGAGTGCGCCGGATTAGATGGTTGTGGAGGGGTAGAGCAGCTTTCCTTCATCGCCAGTCATACGGGCACAGGTGCGATACTGCTTGAATACCACAGATCCTTCGGAGAAGAACCATTAGATCAATTCAGAGTCGATGTGGTTGTTACAGACTGAAAAATAGTATCGATATATGGGAGAGCTCAACGCTCAGGCTCCTTTTTCAATTCCTCCCACGGTGTCGGATCGCAGGGTTCATGTTTGGCTTTCCAGGCGTCTTCAATATAATTCTAATTTCATGGAATTTTATTATTGATTCACGATTGATCCCCCTGTCCTTCTACGCTTTACACCTTGACAGAACGAACAAAAAAGATATAGAAATATAGAATACGATGTAGCATACTACATCGTATTCTATATTTATGGAAGGAGATTAAAAAATATGAATTATAGTGGGTTGCAACTGCCGTGAAGCGATTACATCAATTGGTGAAGGAAGCCCGGGTAGATGAAAAAGGGGCCATCTGGGAACTCGGATTCCTGGTGGGGCAGGTTCATACCCTCCTGAGCCAGGGCAGCGACCAGATGCTGGCCGATTACCCCATTACCGGTGACGGGTTCGCGTTTCTATCCGTTGTCAAGGCCCTCGGGGAAGATGCCACACAGGCCGAATTGGCCCGCTGGATGATGCGCAGGCACACGAGTATCATCACCATGGTGCAACGGCTTCACCGAAAAGGTTTTATTCGGAAAAAGAAGCGCGCGAAACCCAACGACAAAACCTACATCGTGATCGAGCTGACCGAAAAAGGGCAGCAGATACTCGCCGAGCTGGAGGCAAAGAGCCTGTTTTTGCCGAAGGTTCTGTCTTCCCTGACCTTCGAAGAGACGGGGCAGTTAAGGAATTTGTTGTTTAAGCTGCGAAGTGCCGCAGTGCAGGAGGTCAAGAATTATGAAGAACCACCTTATCCTTCTCCCGAAAGGCCCCTGGTTGCTTCGTGGGAAAAAGATGAGAAAGAATAATAAAAGACATCCACTGAAAAGGAGGGAACGAAAATGCTGATAGACGACGCTGCCATGAAGGCGCAGCACGAAGCCGTTAGAAATGCGGTCGGATGGTATTGCTGGACCCATCACCTGCTTGCGGTAACAGGGGCGGATGCAACCGCTTTTCTGGACAGGATCTTTGCAAGTTCCATTGCCAGGACAAAGGTGGGCGGCGCAAAATATACGACCATGCTGGATGAAGACGGTATCATCATCGATGACGTTATCGTATTTCACATGGAAGAGAACCAATACTGGATCTCGACGCTTCATGTAAAGAAACTGATCGCGTGGCTCGATGCGCACAAAGACGAGAGCAATGTGAAATACGAAGATATAACCAGCACGATGGAAATGATTGCGGTGCAGGGTCCGAAATCCAGGGATCTGGTAAACGCCATTTTGGCGGAAAAAATCGACGACCTGAAGTTTTTTGCGATCAGAGACAACGGAATCGAAAATATCCCGGTAAAAGTCGCCAGAACCGGATATACCGGTGAACTGGGATATGAAATCTACTTCGCACCGGAAAATATGGCGCTGGTGGAGTCAAAGCTCGCCGAATGCGGAAAAGCGTTCGACGCAATGCAGATTACCGAGTTTCAGGTCGTGGTTTGGACCCTTCCCAGTGAAAAGGGGTACAACCTCATGAGCGATCTGCGCGGAACGAATCCCCTCGAAACCGGTTTCGATCGAACGATTGACTGGGACAAAGAGTTCATCGGCAAGTCGGCATTGGAAAAAATCAAAGCGGAAGGCCCGAAACGTCACTTGCTCGGATTCACCGTCGATGACGATGCAGCGCATATCGAAGGCATGAACAGGGGCTCATTCGGCGCTGTCGTCATGGTTGATGGCCAAGAGGTCGGAAGAGTGACCAAGTTTACCTACAGCTACACAAACGAAAAATGCATCGGATTCGCTCTGGTCGACAGGGCCAGGGCAAACATCGGAGACAGGGCAATCATCAGTGGATATGCGGCAACTTTAACGGACAGAATCTGGTATGATAGAGAAAACAAAAGAATCTTCGGTAAATGAGGGGAAGGTATCTACGCTACCACGATCATTTGAAGGAGAAAACAATATGGCGGAAACAAATAAAACACGCCGACCTTCGGGTCTTGAATCGGGGCTGCTTGCGGACCATCCTGCAGTAAAGACCCCATGGGAGAAACTCATATCGTTCCACGATGCACATCATTATGCTTGCCGGCACATCGCGAGTGTTGCGGCGACCTTCATGCAGGTGCTGCGTATCATTATTCCGGATTATCACGAACGCACAAAGGCGTTCGTCGATATCAACACACAAAGACTCCGCAGTGTATTTCAAATTCCCGAAGTGCAACAAATGCACAAAGAGAGACAAAATGTTCCCCCTTTTGTCAAAGGTACCATGATCGGTGTGCTGGCGGGAGACCAGGGAGACGAGTCCATGCTGATGACCGGCCGCGTCAATGACTACGGTTCGTATCGTTTCGAGAAAGAGCTCGATACCTGTCCATGGGATATCGTCGGCTCTGAATTCTGCCGCGCCACGACTTCCTATTTCGAGGCGATCAGCAACACATTCGGCGAGCCGAGCATGGAATTCAACATGGTGGAGGCAAAGGGCTGCGGCGATCTGCATTGCCGCGTTATCGGTGAAAACCGTGAGAAATATCCGATGTCTCCCAGAAAGGAATGCTACGAAACCTTTGGCCCGATCGCAACGGCGGACCAGATCAAATTCACTCCCGAAGAAAAATGCTATAAGGAGCCGCAGCAGTACCGCCCGGAAGGTGGCGGCAAATACCGCAACGGGTATTGCGCAGAGTGGACCGCCGCCGAGCTGTATTCTCACTCGATGATGACACATCTCGGCAGCAACGATGTCATCGCGACACTGGAGGCCATGGAACCCGATAAGGAAAAGGTTCAAAATGTAACCAAATGCGTGTTTGAGGCCGCCGGCAAGATGGCATTTTCCGAATTCGCGGCGATCAAAGGTGTCCGTGACTGGCTCGGCGTTCCCGGTGATGTCAATGACGGCCGCGTGCTCGGCGGTCTGATCGAAGTCGTACTCCAGGCCACACTGATCGATTATGCCATCGCGGCTTTCGACGAGAAGGAAGTCGTTCTCGATATCGACAAAAGCACCCTCGAGCGCGGCATCGGGTGTGATATGTCGCTCATAACGACGGCCTATCTTTCCATGTGGTATGGTATGAGCAAGACACTCATCGGCACGCAATGGTCACTGTGGCGCGAGACGGAAGGCGTTCCCGAAAACACCGTTCGGATTAAGATTGCGAAGAGAGTTGACAAATATTGTTAGAAACCATCTCAAAAATGTCTTCCTGTCCAATATCTGTGTTGGATCCGCGTTTCAAATCCTCAACATATTCCATATATGCCTGCGGTTCGAAACGCGGAACCGCCTTGATCTTGAACCGGAATCCTATTTTTGAGATAGCTTCGAATTTCCGATCAGTTCGCCCTTGATGGTAATTAAGCATAAATAGGGTTGCATATAGAAAGAGAAAAACAACATGAGCATTCAATTGAAATCAATTTTTGGATTCGAAGGAAAAAACGTGTTCATTACCGGCGCCGGTTCCGGTATGGGAAAAGCTGCGGGCAGGCTGCTGGCTGAATTGGGTGCCAACGTATACGCCACAGTCCGGAACAATCCACTGGATTTTCCCGCCGCCAAGGCGATCAAGGCAGATTTGGGCGATCGTGCGCAGCTCGATGCCGTCATCGAACAGCTGGATAACGAGTTTGCGGCGATTTTTCTGTGCCATGCCATCGCCCAGTATCGACACACCGATCTGGAGGTCAGCATCACAAATTTTCTCAGCCACAAATACCTGATTGAAAGGCTTTTGCCGAAAATTTCGGATAACGGCTCCGTTACCTTGATATCCTCCAACGGTGGACGCATGTGGCAGGATGTGATCCCCCAATGTGAGGAAGTGATTGCATGCAGGACCTGGGATGAGGCCGTGACATGGTATGAAGAACACCCGGAACAAATTGCGTCACCCTATGTTTTTTCCAAACAATGCATGCATGTGTATGTGATGTCCCAGGTCCATCGGCCTGAATTTATCAACCGCAGGATACGGCTAAACGCCTTGGCCGCCGGCAATACGGAAACCGGACTCTCTGAAGATTTCTACAAGGGGATTACACCGGATGATCCGTCCCAAGGAAGGGCGCTGATCCATCAGATATTTCTGGAGCCATGGAATGGCAGAGCGGCCGAGCCCGAGGAAATGGGGTATCCCCTTGTCGTCATGGGCAGCGGGATCTGCAGTTATATGAGCGGTCAGATCGTCTACTTCGATTACGGTATGTCCAGCGTACAGGACTATGATGCCATCAAGAGGTGTGATTGAAATGACAACCCAGAACGCAAAGACCTCCCCGTGCACCTACGCGAGAATCGCAGGCGCCCTGTACCTGGTTCTCTTCATTCTCGGCCCCTTCGCATTTTTCATGGGAAGGACCGGCATCGTCGTTCCAAACGATCCCGGCGCGACTCTGGGGAACCTGATGGCTTCGGCGTGGACGTTCCGCTTCGGCATGGTGGCCGAAACCTTTATTGTACTCGTAGAGATCATCATATGCGCCCTTCTCTACGTCCTCCTGAAACCGGTGAGCAGACCCCTTTCCCTGGCCGCCGCCCTCGCCCGATTCGCGCAGGCCATCCTACAGGCCGTTAGCCTGTTCACCGCCGTCCCTGCCTTGCTTCTGCTAAATGGGGATCGCTGCTTCGCCGCATTGGCAACCGATCCGTTGAACGCGATGGTGCTGCTGTTCATGAACATCAACGCTTTCGTTATCATGATCTGGGGATTGATCTTTGGCTTTCATCTCTTATTGCTTGGATACCTTGTTTATCGATCCGGCTTTTTGCCGAAAATACTCGGTGTATTGATTTTCATTGCATCTGTTGGCTATCTGTCGCAAAGTTATGGACATATTCTTTTACCCCAGTATGACGGCATCCTCGCAACCATCGTTGTGGTCTTGTCAGTCCCCGGGGAGTTGGCATTCGCGTTATGGCTCCTGGTAAAAGGTATTGACGGTAAACGGTGGGAAGAACGTGCGCTTCCGACCGGCTGATAAAAACAGATGACGATTCAACGTGTTTTCCATAATGGTTTGTCTCCAAGCCGTCCGGAATCGTGCGATGCAGTTGAAATAATTATGATTTCAATGGAAACACAAGGAAATTGCACCATTTTCACGGTGACCGGAGATGTTACCGCCACGGATATTGTGGTTCAGGCAACCAGGTACATGGCGGATCAGCAGACCGATGCATCCTTATGGGATTTTTCCCACGTGTCGCGTCTCGATGTGTCTACGGCAGAATTGGACGGCATTGCGACAAGTATCAAAAAGGTCTCCACGGATGGAAAGGTTCGGAAGGTGGCGCTGGTTGGATCCAAAAATGTCAATATCGGGCTTGGAAAATTCTTTGCCGCCATTGCACAAATTTACAATCTGCCCAACGAATACCAGGTTTTTCGCACCGTAGCACTTGCCAGGGATTGGCTGGAAAAAACATAAAAAGGAAAATGGATGCTATTTTTTTCCCTTTTCGATAAACAGTGCCTTTTCAAGGCCCATGATTCTTCTCAACAGTATGAGCGTGAGCGCTTCATATTCTTTGATCAGATATTCCACCTCTCCTTTGGCACCGGGAGGTAGTTTCTCCAAAATAACAGGAAATTTTTCCGACATTTCTTTTGTTTTGATATATGCGATGGACAGGGGTTCGAAGGCCTCTGTGGGAAATCTGTCTTTGAAATCGTAAAAGATGTCTCTCTTTTTGGGAAAGTCCAAGATTTTCGCCATGAAAAGCCTCCCTGGAAAAGAAGCGGTATTACGCATTGTTCCGTCAAGTGAAAAAGACTTCCAAAAACAGTAATCGTCCTTTTTAATAAAATCTTTAAGAGATTCCAAAAGGTTACTCTTGTTCGCGTTGACAACTGACCATCTTCTATGGTTTACAAAGGCATTACCGCGTAACCCAGCAAGACGGTTTCCCATGAACAGATTCCAAGCCATGGCGATGATAATGGCGATTTTGAAAGAGGACGGCGGCCTGAAACCGGGCACTCCGGAATACAAGATCGCCAGACGATTGATTGCCCGGAAGATCGATCTAATCGGGCCAAAGGCCACATTTGAACATGTGAAAAGATGGAAGGACGAGTTCATGCATCGGATCGATACCGCCGCTACCCTGGAGGAGTTGGAGGAAAAATTCCCCTTCCTTACGTTTTAGCCATACCAAACGAGCTTGCCCAAGGAACATTTGAAAACACGGACGCCGGCCGAGATCCGGTTGTTTATAAAGATACCGGCGGCATGTTTGAAAAGCCCGGCATCTGATGCTACTCCCCCCCGATCATACACCCGGCAATTTGAATGCAATATCAAGCGTTTGAAAAAGTGAGAAGTTATGTTGTAAGACGTTTGATTTTGTATTATAGAATCATGCGCCGAAAAAAAGATTTTGCAGATATTTTTTTCAATTATTCCAAAGATTATGGCCAGACCTGGCTCAACAACGATGTTCGGCTGAATCTGGGCAGCGCGGCCGGAGAAAAATATTGTTGGCCACCCCAGGTGCATGTCTCGGGAGACAATGTCTACGTCTCATGGGTTGAGACGCGCGATGGCTACCTGGAAGGACTGTTTCTCAACCATTCGTCAGACGGCGGTGCAAGTTGGGATACAACAGATACTGAAATGAGTTTTTACGGCAATCCCCAGGTGGAACTGAGAAACGGGACCGTCAGCGTCACCAACGTGCAGGACAACAGCATCTTCTTCCGGAAATATACCCTCCAAACCGGTTGGCGCGATCCGGTGGATGTCAGAGCATACAATATGCTGACATTCCATGCGCCATCATTCGCACTCCTTGATTCCCTGGTTTTTTTCGCCTGGTACGATACCTCATGTTTAGACCAGAGCGTGCGTTACAATTACTCCCTCGACGGGGGAACGCACTTTGCCGAGCCAAAGGGGGGGTACCTGAATGACAATGCCTGTGGCGATAGCACTGCCCGTGTTGAGGATCCGAAAATCGCCATTTCAGGAAACAAGGTCTATGTCGCCTGGGGTGATTTTCGCAACTGGAAAACCGACATCTATTTTACCATGGGCATCGTTCCCGAGCAAAAGCCCAAAGGAATTCTTCCCCCTCTTTTTTTGCTGCTTGAATAGATGCGATCGTTGGCCGTTTCCCATCGACAAAAAGGCTCGGCGAACTCCGAAACGAGATTTGTGCGTGTTATAATTGATGATCTCGTAAAAAGTCGCTGTTCGGACGGATTCGTAAAAAGCCCGAGATCAAGGCTTGCGAGTCCTTAAGGAATGAGGTGTACTGATCGTACGCCGCAGTGATGAAGGATGAAGCGTAACGCCGATATCGGACTTTTTACGAATCCGTCATAATTGAGAGAACCAGTCTATCAACTGCCGGGCAATACTGATTTTGGGGGGTATCTGGGGAAGTTCGTCCTTTGAAAACCATGCGGCCTCGACGATTTCCGATCCGTCGATGGCAATTTTTCCCGAATCGTAGTCCGAGACAAACCCAATCATCAGAGAGTCCGGAAAGGGCCAGGGCTGGCTGCCGAAGTATCGTATGTTTTTTACGGCAATGCCGACCTCTTCTTTGATTTCCCTTTCAACGCACTCCTCCAACGATTCCCCCGGCTCCACGAAACCTGCCAGAACGCTGTAAAACGATCCCTTGAAATTCCGGTTGCGGGCCAGAAGAATCCGGTTGTCCCTGATAATCGCCACGATCACCGCCGGTGACAGGCGAGGGTAATAGATGTGTTGACATCGGGGACATATCTTTGCCCGTTCGTCGGTTTTATCGTCCGTTTCATGACCGCATTTTCCGCAGTATCGGTGAGATTGATACCAATACACAAACTGATTTCCGCGGCCGGCAACCCAGAATAACGGGTCCGGAAGCGAACCGAAAAGCGTTCGCAAATTGAGTAGCTCGAAATTTTCATCAACGGCGGTGTCCGTTTCCAGTGCACCCGCGTAGCATGGCTGGCCGTCCAAAGATCCCAGATACAGGCTGTCGGATGGCGAGATCCCAAGGGATTCCAGGTCGGCCGTGTCCGGAACGCCGAGTTGATTATTGTTGATTTTGGTCAGCAGATGGCCTCTATCGAAGATAAACCACAGAGCGGATTCCGACGGATCGTGCGTGGGATTAAAATCTGGTTTGAAATGCATTGGATTTATTTTGCTGCCTCCTGTTATTCTTCCAAAACCCAGTAATACGCAATACTTCACCAGTGAACAAGGCTTTTTCTTCTGACCGATCAAATCCTATCAAATGTGAAAAGAAAACTAAAGTCAGCTTAAAATTTGGCGATAATCTGTCCCATAAAAATGACACATCATGCAATTATAGTGTCTATTTGATACACTATTGTATTTTGTGAGACATTCACACTGCCCTGGAGGTCACCTGGAATGAACCTGAAATGGAAAAACATCGGCTTAGGAAAAAAATTTACGATCGGTTTCGGCCTAGTGCTCACGCTCCTGTCGGTTGTGGCGATGTGGTCGATCTTTGGAATCGGCGGCATCGTCGATAATGCCAAAGAGGTGATCGGCGGTAACCAATTAAACGGGTTGCTCGCCCAAAAAGAGGTCGACCATCTGAATTGGGTGAATAAGGTCAACGCGCTTCTTACCGATGAGACCGTGACGACGCTGGATGTGGAGACCGATGATCATAAATGCGATTTCGGGAAGTGGTTGTATGGCGAGGGACGAAAGAGAGCCGAAACACAAGTTCCCAGCCTTGCACCCCTTTTAAAAGAGATCGAGGAACCGCACCGCAAGCTGCATGAATCGGCCATAGCCATTCATGACCACTTTGCACCGGCAGATCCCCATCTCCCGGCAGTCCTTCTTGCGCGTACTATCGATCATCTCAACTGGGCGGCCGAGATCAGGGATGCTTTCCTGCAGGGCCGCATGAGCCTTGGGGTTGAGACGGATCCGACAAAGTGCGCTTTGGGCCGATGGCTTCAATCCGCCGATGGGAAACGGGCCTATGATAACGGAGACGACGCTTTCAAAGAGGCGTGGAGGGAAATGGGCAAAGTCCACGATCAACTCCACAGATCTGCGATCAGCGTGGAGAATGAACTGGCCGATTCCCACGAAGAAGCAATAGAGAGCTTCGAACAGACCACATTGCCGTTTCTGGCACAAACCATTGAAAAAATAAATTTTCTGCACGACCAAGCCCAAGAGGCCCTCGATGGCAAGGAAAAAGCCAATGCGGTCTATGCCTCGATGACCGTGCCGGCGCTCCACCAGGTGCAAAATCTGTTGAATCAGATTCGCGGCCAGGCTCACAAGATGATCATGACGGACACCCAGATGCTCAACGCTGCGGTACATACACGCAAAGGCGTCCTGCTGTTCGGCGCAGTCGCGTTGATTTCCGGATCTTTTCTGGCCTTTGTCCTGGCCAGGGGTATCATCGGTCCACTGAAGAAAGGTGTAGATCTGGCCGAGGCCATTTCCAAGGGGGATCTTACCAAGTCCATCGATCTGGACCAACAGGATGAAATCGGTGTGCTTGCCAGGGCCATGCGAACGATGACGGAGAATCTCCGCAACATGTTCGGGGACATCACCGAAGGCATCGAGACCTTATCCTCATCATCGACAGAACTTTCCGCCATTTCACAACAGATGTCGGCCGGTGCAGAACAGTCGTCTCAAAAGGCAGCCCGGGTCGCTTCCTCTGCCGAAGAGATGAGTTCCAGCATGAACTCGGTCTCGGCGGCCACCGAAGAGGTATCCCAGAATATGGACATGGTTGCTTCCGCCGCTGAAGAGATGAGTACGTCCATTGATGAAATCGCGCAGAATACGGAGAAAGGGCGAAGCATCGCATCCGATGCCGTAATGCAGGCCGCAAGCGCTTCAAGTAGAATGCAGGAACTGGGAAATGCAGCCATGGAAGTGGGTACGGTAACCGAAACCATCAAAGAGATTTCCGAGCAAACGAATCTTCTGGCGCTGAATGCGACCATCGAAGCGGCGAGAGCAGGTGAGGCCGGAAAAGGATTTGCGGTTGTGGCAAATGAAATTAAGGAGCTGGCCAAGCAAACGGCCGAGGCGACCCAGCAGATCCAACAGCGCATCGACGGAATTCAAAATTCCACATCGAGTACAGTCGGTGAGATCGAACAGGTAACACGGGTCATCAACGAGGTCAGCGATGTGGTCAGTTCAATCGCCACCGCCATAGAGGAACAATCCGTTGCGACCAAGGAAATTGCCAACAATGTCTCCCAGGCATCGTTCGGCGTTCAGGAAGTGACCCAAAATGTGTCCCGAAGCTCAACGGCATCCTCCGAGATTACGAGTGATATTGCCGAGGTGAATTCCGCTGCACAGGAAAACGCCAATGCCAGTTCTCAGGTCCATATGAGCGCAGAGCAGCTTTCCAACCTTTCGGAACGACTCAAGGAAATGGTATCCAGATTTAAAATCAGTTCCAGCTAATGCTTCACCGGCCGACCGCTGGCGGCCGATTTCCAATATTTTTCTTTTTTTCTCCGTACTTTTTTACTACCGCCAGCTGGAGCCTGTATACGATTGCCCCATACATGGCGGCAATGGTGAGTATAGCCGTCTCAACGAAGATATACAGCGGTTTTACGAGTACATTGTGCAGCGTGGTGATACAGATGGCGATGCCCATGACATAGAGAAGCACACGCTTTAACGACGTCAGACCGGATTCCCTCTTCCTGCCTGATATCTCCGCCAACAGATAGCCCAGGAGCGTGAAGGCCGCGATTACCTCCACGAACCTCGAGATGAACAATACGCGCTTTGCCTGGTCAAGCAATTGAAATTCGCCGCGCAGTGACCATTCGCTCAACGGAACAGTGGTCGGCCAGACGGTTACGAGCAGCAGGTAAAAAAGGTAAATCGGTAAAAGCCGTTTCAGTGTGGGCAGCTCGAACCGCCGTTCCGTTGTATCCTTTTTTTTCCAGAAGGGTCCTGAAAGCCGGGCGGCAACACCGACAGTACAGCCGACTGCTGCCGTCGCGAGTGGAAAATGGGGCAAGGCGGGTGCCGCACCGATCATAAACCAGCATGTCGTAATACCAAATACCGCCAATCCGGGCCATCTTATGCGATTTTCTGCCCGGTTTACGACGGCAGAGGAGATTACTCCGCCGCCGTGCACGCCCACCAGGGCCATCAATCCCAGACGAGAAATCTCATGGCCCATGGAGATTCCCCCCAACCACAACAACGGGACGAGAAGATAGACAGAAGAGATCAACGGTAATCCGAATCCGAGGAGTTCCGGTATGCGCCCGTTTCGCACCAGCCGTTGATGATAGACTGCGATGGCTGATCCCAGCAAGGCGCCCATTCCATTGGTGATCATATCGATGAGTGATGAATATCTCGAGGGAAGAAAAAGCTGTCCGGCTTCGACGATGCAGCTAACCGCCAAACCAAAACACAGCGCACCGATAAGCGACTTCCAGCCAGCATGGCCATGGATTGTCTGAAAGAAGAAACCGAGGGGAACAAAAAGAACGATGTTGATCAACACATCGAAAAGATTGCCTCGTAAAGTGAACTGGATGGTTTTCGGGACGGTGAACGCGAAAGGAATGAATGTGACGACGGCGATCATCGCGGTCATGTATGCCAGCAGCATGTATCCCAACGTCCGTTGGTAACGTTCAGCAGTTGTCATGCTCTTTTTATCAGAAGGCTTTGTAAAAAGCCCGATATCTGCGTTACGCTTCACCCCTCGTCACTGCGACGTATCCAACCATACGCTGCCTACGGCACCCGCGATAGCGGTATTCTCGGGGTTCGCAATCCTTGATCTCGAACTTTTTACAAAGCCTTTTACGAGTAGGACTTTTTCACAAGTTCATCACTTTTGCGGGGAAACCCGAGTTGGGTGAAAATGTAACATTAATCCAGTTAGATAGAGTTTTTATCGCCATGTATGAACGAAGTCAATGGGAAAGAAAACGGATGTTGGCACCCATCTGAAATGTGTGGTAGATTGTTTTGAATCGCGAAATCGATGATGTCACTTTTTTATGTTCAAGAGGAGGCGCCATGAGCTGGCTGCATTTCGGTTTGATCGGTGCCCTGGTGTTTGCCCTTCACAGTTTTCAACAGATCAAGATGGCGTTGAAGGACAAGGGATACCATGTGGATCTGATGACCGGGTGGATGGAAGATTACCGCCGATTCAAGAAATTGGCCACGGAAGAGCCGGATGAGGCGACGCGTTACAAATATCAGCGCATACTCAACGGTTTGTACCTTGCCCTGGCCGGATTGGTTTTCATCCCGTTATTGATGATCATGGGGAAATAGAAAAGGGGAGTGAGCCTATGAAACCGTGCAAACGATTGCCGTTTCTCTTCATTGCACTTCTTTTGGCAGGATGTGCAACGATGAAGTCGGATTTTGAAACTCCCACCGTAAACGTCACCCAGATCCGTCCATTGGCCTCGGATGGGTTGACACCCAAGTTCGAAATCGGATTGCATATCATCAACCCCAACCGGACCTCCCTGAAACTTCATGGGATCGCCTACACCTTATCCCTGGAAGGACATGATCTGTTGACGGGCGTCGCCAACGAACTGCCGGTGATTGAAGGGTACGGGGAAGGTGACGTGACACTGGTTGCCACGGCCAACATGATCAACAGCATCCGCCTCTTATCGGAACTGATGAACAAGAAAAAAGATTCCATCGCCTATTCGTTGAACGCAAAACTGGATTTTGGCGGATTGACCCCCGTGGTTCGTGTCCAGGAAAAAGGGGAGATCAACCTTTCCGGTCGATACCCGTGATTGGCTGATTCATTGGCGAACGGCAGACGGGCGCCATCCTTGCGATTATGCCTTGCCATTGAGCAACGTCAGGACCTCTTTGACGATCTCTTCGGCACACGCCCGGTCACCTTCGAAACCCAATCTTCCCGCGGTAATGGTAAAATTGACACCGCAGTCATATTTCCCCGCCACACTGTTGAGAAGTTTGCGCCAGATTTCTCCATTACAATTAATGTTATTTATCGCTATCATCAGAACACCTCTTTCGTTGATCTGGTCACAATGATTTCAAGACATGTGCCATATTCGAAGATACGACCTAACCATCAGGGATCAATTCGTTATCGTCATTTTCTGCGGTGGTTCTTGGTGTGGCACAAAGCACATAATTGTAAGTATATATGTTTTTGTTTACATAAATGTGCTTTGGCATTCGTGGATCCGGTAGAACCGGAAAAAACCGAATAATATCGTTACGGCGGAGGGTACCTGGAAGATCCATCCTTGACCAAAAAAAAACAAAAGGATATTTTGAGAGAAATTTTCCATGAAATAAAAATAATTCGCGCAGGATGACAATTTACCTCGCTGCAACGCATTTCATCGATGAGGCGGCTCGCTGAAAGAGGATCTGACATGTTTGACGAAACTTTTGTCGTAACCATCGAGGTGGTTCCGCCGGAGGGGCCGGATCCTGCTATATTATTGGATGCGCTGGCTTCCCTGGTCGATCTGCCGATTTTCGGTTTCAGTGTTGCCACCAATCCCGTGGCAAAACCGCGCATGAGTGCCATGGCCTTGTGCAGCCTGATCCAACACAGGACGGAAAGACAGGCTATCTTGCATGTCACCACCCGTGATCACAATCGTTTGAGCCTTCAAGGGGAGTTGTGGGGCGCGCGCGCCCTGGGGATCGAAACCGTAATGGTGGCCACGGGTGATTTCGTCGCTTACAAAGACCGCCATCATACCACGACGGTTCGGGATGCCGATGTGTACGGTTTGGTAAAGATGGCCCGTGCGGCGAAGTTGAGAACCGGCGTCGTCTTCGACACCCATCCGGAGAACAACGGCCTGAATCGGGCCGTCGCCCATCTTGCGCGGAAAGTGGATGCGGGTGCCCAGTTTGCCGTCACCCAACCCGTTTACGATGATGCGGGCGCCGATGAGATCGCCGATGCCGTCGGCAATATCGGAATTCCCGTGATCATGGGCATTCTTCCCCTTCGCACCCCCCGCCACGCGGACTTTCTGCACGAAAAAGTCGACGGAATCGCCGTCCCGGAAAGCCTGCGACGTCGAATGCACGAAGCCGCTGATCCGGTGGCTGCGGGTGTCGAAAATGCCAGGAAAATGGTTTCCCTGGCACGCGAACGATTCGCCGGTGCCTGCATCATGCCGCCTTTCGATCACTATGAAGTGCTGCCTGAGATATTGAAATCGTAGGATTGTGAGAAAATGAAGAAAATACTCGTAGTCGACAGTGATCCCATTCTGCTTCATACTGTCGCTGGTTTGTTGAGAGGCCAGGGCGGATTTCTGAACATTTCCTCGGCAACCAACGTCCAGGTGACCTTGGAAATTCTTGCCAGTGAAACGATTCATGTCCTCATTGCCGGTCAGCATCTGAATGAAATGGACACCTTCGAGTTGGCCTCCCTGGTGGTGGGAAAATATCCGGATATCCGCATTATCGTCATGACCAACAACGCATCGTCAATGTTTCGAACAAAGATCAAACAGATGCCGACGGTCATCCATTTCGATCAACCGTTGGACATCGGTCTTCTGACCAAGCGAATCTTTACCGAACTGCAGATCGACTATGGTGGACAGCTTCGGGGCGTCTCCCTTGCCGCGTTTCTCCAGATGCTGGAATTCGATAGACTGTCGTGTACACTACGGGTTGCCACCAAAGGGAAAGTCGGAACGGTTTTCGTCCAAAATGGCAACCCCATCGCCGCAAAAATGGGATTTTTGACCGGTGATTCCGCCATTCAGCATATTCTATCCTGGCAAAACGTTTGGATCGACATCGACTATGCGCCTTTTAAAATGGAACGGGAAATCAACACACCGCTGATGAACCTGATTCTCGAAAGCGGTCGAATCGTGGATGAAAAGCACAGCCAGGGGTCTGATCTGCGCAAACACAACCGGTTCGACTGCCTCGTGGGGGTGGATTTTGAGATCGCCGATTGGACCTACCAATGCTGCCTGCGTGATATCAGTCAGGGGGGGGCCTACGTGGAGACCGAGCAGCCCATCAGGGTTGCGCAGAAATTGACGATCTTTTTATCTTCCCCGATCCTTTCCAAAACCCTGGCCATCAACGGGCGGGTCGTGAGACGAGATCCCAATGGCGTCGGTGTTCGTTTCGATACGCTGACCCCGGATCAAAAAAAGGTGATTCAAGTCTTGATGGAATCCCGATGCAAGGCCATCGCTCCTCCCAATTGATCGATCCGGAAAAATTGGCGTTAGCACCAAGTTGAAAGGGAAAAGACGTTGACGGATTTTGATGCCATTGTCGTGGGCAGCGGGGCCGGAGGGCTCAGTTCGGCGTTGCGCATGGCCCAGCAAGATATTTCGGTTTTGGTGTTGGAGGCCATGCCCGCTTTCGGTGGGTATATCAATCCCTTCGTCCGAGACGGGTTTTGCTTCGATACCGGCCTTCACTATCTGGGGAAACTCGGTCCCGGTGGTTCCTTTCGGGAGATCTTGAGGCTGCTGGCGTTGGATGAATCCGTCGATTTCGTCGAGATCGATCCCGACGGTTTCGATCGATACCTGTTTCCGGACTTTGAACTCAGGCTGTGCAAAGGTACCAAACGATTCCAAAGCCGGCTCCACCGTCTTTTCCCCGGCGAATCAACGGCCATCCGTCGATATTTTGAACTGCTCGACCGTTTGCTGAAGGCGTTCTCCGATCCCCAGGGTCCTCCCAAAAGTCTGTTTTCCCGCTTACAATATATCTTCCGGCATTCAGTCCTCATGCGGTATCATCGCGCTACCTATCAGAAGATGCTGGACGACATTACGGACAACCGTAATCTTCAGGCGGCATTGTCCGCCCATTGCGGCAACAGCGGACTTCCCCCCGAACGTGCTTCGGCCTTCTTGTGCATGATGCTGCTGGATCACTATCTGGAAGGGGCTTTTTATCCGAAAGGCGGCAGCGCCGCCCTCCGGGATGCGTTCGTAACGGCCCTGAAGCGATACGGCACCGTCCTGAAAAGCCGGATGCCGGTGACCGGTATTCATCGGTCCCATGGAACGTTCGTGGTCACCTGTGGCGAAAAGGGGGTGTTTACGGCCAAGAGCGTCGTCAGTAACGTGGATCCACTCATTGCCTTCCGCGAGTTGATCGATCCCCGTCTCATACCGCGGGGCACGAGGAAGAAGGTGGCAAGGATGCGCCCTTCGGGGGGATCATTTTACGCATTTGTCGGCACCCAAATAGACCTTGCCGGTATCGGCATGACCGATGCCAACCTGATCCATTTTGACTATACCGACGTGAATCGAACCTTTGGGGCGATCGCTACGAGAAAGACCGAGGAACCTTTTCCTTACTACTTCATCACTTCACCATCGTTGAAAGACCCCGAAAGTCATCACGCCCCTGAAGGCTGCCACACCCTCCAAATCATCTCCAGCCTGGGGGAAACCCATCCTTTCGGTCAATGGTCAGGCACTTCGAGTCGCAAGCGCGGCGAGGACTATCTTCGGCTGAAGAACCGGATCGGCATGTCCCTCGTCCGCAGCGCCGAGCGCTATATCCCCGGTCTTGGTGATCATCTGACCTATGTGGAGTTCGCCACGCCGCTGACCAACGCCTATTGGGTCAATAGTTACCAGGGGGGCAATTTCGGTCCGGCACAAACGCCGGATCAATTCGGTCCCTGCCGGTTTCTCGATTGCAAGTCCGGTATCGACGGGCTCTTTGTCGTCGGGGCCGGCGCTATCAGCGCCGGTGTGCTCAGTTGCATGGCGTCGGGGGTTTGGGCGGCCAATCAGGTCGCGGATTTTCTCGGCGCAAACACGACGCCTTCGTGACACATCCCAAGACACCAATCCCGAAAGTTACGTTAAATGGAAATCACCTTGTCGGCCACCTCCAGGGCGGTGACGACATCCAGCATGTTGGTGGTTTCGCCCACTTCTTTTTGATCCAGCAACCCGAAGTGATCCAGGCAGGTGCCGCACACCAGAATCGTAACCCCCGATTCGGCCAGGTCCATAAGATCTGCCAGGGTCGTGGCGCCTTCGATGGCCAACTTCACGCCGCCGTTTAGAAGGAGCAGTTGCCACAGGTTCGGGCCCATCTCCTTGAGGGTCTTGATGAAATTGATCATCAGTTTGCCGCCCAATTCATCGTCCCCGCTTCCCAGCCGGTCGGTGGTCACCATTACCACGATTTTAGTCGTCTGCTCGGTATCGTCCGTATCCATGGGTGCGGGCTGACGAGCTTCATCCTCTGCCGCACCTTCGTTGGTTCCCACGATGGTGAAGATTTCTCCCTGCCGGTCCACCTCGGTTCGATATCCCTGGGATTGCAGAAAACGCGCTACATTCTGCTGGGCCGGCTCGTTGTCTACCTGTACCTGGATCATCCGGGGATGGCTTTCATCCACGGCCACTTTTGTCTCCAGGACCGGCGCCGGGCAGGAGAGCCCTTTTGCGTCGATTTGTTTCATACCAGATTCATCCTCGCTTGCTAACTTCTATGCAACTCGTTCATCAAAACAAATGATAATAGACTTCTACGGAACTCGCTCATCATTCCAATTAAAAAGGACCTTTTTACGATTCCGCCGTGAAGAAGAGCATCGACACCCCAAAAGATCGGGTGCTCCGCAACGGTCATCGGACCTGAATGATGCCCGCCGGATAATCCACGACCTCTCCGATGATGGTGGCGTGTTCGACCCCATCGTCCTTCAAGTGGTCCACCATGGCATCCGCAGAGACGGATGGTACGGCGATGCAAAGACCACCGGAGGTCTGCGGATCATACATGACATCCTCCATGGCTTTGTCCACACCCTCGTCCATATCTACCATGAGGGAGCGGAAACTCCGGTTATTGTGGGCGCCGCCGGGTACCAGGCCCATGGCCGCAAAACCTAACGCCACGTCGATAACGGGCAACGTTTCCACGAAGATCTTCATGCCTAACCCGGTGCCGTCGATCATTTCGGCCAGATGGCCGATGAGTCCGAAACCTGTGATATCCGTGCAGGCGTGAACCGGATAATGTGTCATGACGTCGGCAGCAGAGCGATTCAGTGCTGCCATGATGTCGGTCACCTTGCGGGCGATTTCTCCCGATGCCAGATTTCCTTTTATTGCGGTGTTGACGATTCCCGTGCCCAGGGGCTTTGTCAGTACCAGTTTGTCGCCGGCTCTGATCCCCTGTTTGGTGAGGATCCGATCGGGATGAACGAAACCGGTGACGGACAGGCCATACTTGAGTTCATCGTCTTCCACGCTGTGCCCGCCCAAAAGCACTGCTCCCGCCTCTCTGACCTTATCGATTCCCCCCTGGATCACCTGCCGTAACACGGAAAGGTCCATTGTTCTCAGGGGAAAGCCCACCAGGTTCATGGCGGTTTTGGGAACACCGCCCATGGCGTAGACGTCACTCAAGGCGTTGGCCGCGGCGATCTGACCGAACCAGTAGGGATCATCCACCACAGGCGTGAAGAAATCCACCGTCTGGATCAGTGCCAGTTCATCGGAAATCCGGTATATGCCGGCGTCATCGGCACGGGAAAGGCCGACCAACACGTTGTCATCCGAAGGAAAATCGAGCCCGCACAATGCCTTATCCAGGTCCCCTGGAGGCAGCTTTGAGGCTCAACCCGCCCCTTTTACCGTTTCCGTGAGGCGCGGGCCGCTTTCGTTATTGGGTTTTTCGACCATGTTTTGTCTCCTATCGAGGGTTGGCAGTGTCCTGCGGGGGAATGACCGCGAGTATGAGCTCTGCCATCAGCCGGTCCAGGTCCAGTTGGTACCGGTCCGCGACTTGCTCCACGGTATCGAAAAGGGCATTGCAGCAGATGCAAGCGCCCGCCCGTTCGTCCCATGAACGAAACACCGCTTCGGTGGATCGGTATTGGCTGAGAATCTCCAATACCGTCATTTGGGCCGAAAGGCAAGATTCCCCGTTTGTGGACACCTGACCTCCAATCGCTAGCTTGCACCCGTCCGGAAATGGGAAGTATTCCTGTTTCTGCACGGGCACAATTTTTTCGGATGGTAATCCTGCACAAAACCAAAATCAAATCGGTAATGTCAATGGGAAGGTCGGTTTCCATTGAAAATTATAATTTTACTTGTGTGCGTTGACGATTTAATGTCTTTATTCGGTGTAAAGAAAACATGGTCCTATTCCCGTGATCGTCGTACATCTTTTTTCGGGGCGTCGAAAGCACGGTCCGCCGGAACCAGCGTTCTCATGATAACAGGAGGCTCGCACCCGTTGGCAACGCAACGTATTATTGCTTATTTTATTACCCCCCATGGATTCGGACATGGGAGTCGTGCGACAGCCGTGATGCAGGCCTTGCAGTCCAAGCTTTTGCGTGTCCGTTTCGAACTTTTCACCACCGTTCCCAAGCCGTTTTTCACGATTTTCCTGAAAGAGACCTTCGGTTATCATCCGGTCTCCTCGGATGTGGGTGTGGTCCAGCTTTCCCCTTTACAGGAGGATCTGCCGGCCACCTGCGACCAATTGGACCTTGCTCTGCCCTATGACGAGAACCGGGTGAGGGAACTGGCCGAGAAAGTACGCAGGCTCGGAGCGACCATGGTGATCTGTGATATTTCGCCTTTGGGAATTGCCGTGGCCCGAACGGCGGGGTTACCCAGCGTCCTGGTGGAGAATTTCACCTGGGATTGGATTTATGAAAACTATGCGGCCGAGGCCCCTCGATTCCGGCCCCACGTCGATTACCTGGCCGGCGTGTTCCGGCAGGCGGATTACCACATTCAAACCCCACCCCTTTGCCGGCCTTCGAAACATGCCATCCAGGTCGGACCCATCAGTCGCAACGGCTTCTCCACCCGAAGCGAGGTTCGAAAGCGGCTGGGAATCGCCGAGGAGGAAAAGATGGTGCTGCTCACCATGGGAGGGGTTCCGGATACCTACGATTTTTTTTCCGCGCTTCCTCCCAGACTGGACTGGCGCCTGGTCATTCCGGGATGCGATCCTATGCAATTTTCCCACGAAGATGTGATTACGCTTCCCACCCATTCGACATTCCCGCATCCCGACCTGATGAAGGCGGCCGACGCACTGGTGGGAAAGGCCGGTTACAGTACGATCGCCGAAGCCTATCACGCGGGAATTCCGTTCGGCTACATCGGACGGCCCGCATCACCGGAATCGGCGGTTCTCGAATCCTTTTTAAAAGACGAGATGCCGAGCCTGGCCATACCCAATGACGCCTACGCAAGAGGCGACTGGATTCGACATGTGCCGGAACTGCTCGGTATTCCCCGTGGCCGAATGCAATCCGAAAACGGGGCGGATACGGTGGCCCGTTACCTCTTGGAACTGTTGGGGCAGTAACGCAACGTTCGGGGTCGTTTTATATCGAACAAAAATAATTTCAAAGGATTGCGCATTCATGAAGGGAAAGCGTATCATCATTACCGGTGCAACCGGCATGGTCGGCGGATGCGTTTTGCGTTTGTGCCTGGACAAACCGGATGTCGCCAACGTAACGGTCATCGGGAGGCGTCCAGTCGACATCGAGCACGCCAAACTTCGCGATGTTCTTCACGACAATTTCATGGATTATTCAGCGGTTGCCGACGCGTTCCAGGATAATGATGCGGCACTGTACTGCTTAGGCGTTTACACCGGTGCGGTTCCCGATGATGAATTCCGAAAGATCACGGTCGACTACACCCTGGCATTTGCATCGGCCCTCATGGAGAAGAGCTCGCAGGCCGCCTTTTGTTATCTCAGCGGACAGGGTGCCGACCGAACCGGAAAGAGCCGGATGGCCTTCGGCCGTTACAAGGGGATGGCCGAAAACGGCCTGCTGGAAACGGGCTTTACCCGCGTGCACATTTTCCGGCCCGGATACATCTACCCGGTCACGCCACGTAAGGAGCCCAATCTCATGTATGCGATCCCCCGCCTACTCTACCCCTTTGTTCGCCACATATATCCGAACCTCGGCATCACTTCAGAAAAATTGGCAGCTGCCATGGTTCATGCCGGCCTTTACGGAACCGGTGCGCATGTTGCCCCTGTCTTGGAAAACAGGGACATCCGGTCCATGGAGACCACTTGATTCTCTGAAAAGGGAAACACTTTTTTAAAGACTTTTTTTGTCATTATTGGACAGATCCCCATAAGGCCTTATCTTGTTTGGAAAATGATTCCCCATTGGAAAAGGAGGCCGAGATGGCACAAATCAAAACGGCAAGCGATGAATATACCCTGGAAACCGTTACCATCACTGTGAAAGACCCTAACCTCGACCTGCCGTCGGCCAGTGCAATGGCTAAGGAGAAGGCCCGGGAGATGGACAAGAACGCCATGATGCTCTCGTACAACAGCGGAAAAACGGGGGAGTACTGGCCCAGACACGATTGCGGCAAAGGCGACCGCCCTCCCTGGATCGTTTTTGCCGAATCCAGGGGGTATAACCTCAAGATCGACATCAATGATGGTGAATTCGAATTTTTCTACCTGCGATTGTAAGAAACAGGACAAAATTATATATTTATATTTAATTACAAGGAGATAAACCGGACATGGAACCGGGCATTCTGGTGTCTGTGGTTGCTAACGCCCCAGGCCTCTCTTTCGATCCCCCCGTTACATCCCACCGCCTTCGTTTCTATTTCCCGGACATTTTCGATCCATCCGTATCGGGGGAATTATCCAATGTGGCGGATTAACAAATGAAGAGAAGTATCATGCGCAAATCCATCAAAGGTCTTCTCTATTCAGGACTCGTGCTGCCCGGTCTGGGCCAAATCGTCCTCAAACGGTACATTCGCGGCACAGTCTACATGCTTGCCGTCATGGGTGGGTTGATCGTCGTCATGGTGCGGGCCACACAGACCGCCATGGATATCGTCGCCCAAATGGGGCCCGCCACGAATATGGCCGATTTCAACCATATGGTCGCCGAGGCCAACCAGGCCATGGCGCAGGTGGACACCGGTGGATATGCGATCGCCCTGCTGGTCATCGTTTTAACCTGGATCATCAGTGCCGTCGATGCCTTCCTGCTCGGCCGGCAGTTGGAGAAAAAAGGCTGAATCCGTGAAAGCGGACCCTGCCGATTCTTTCCTTATCAGTACCACCAGCTCCTTCGGCCCATGAACGCCGAACACCAGCGTAAACTCGATATCGGCCGTCTTGGAAGGACCCGAAACCAACAGAACGTTTGTCGGCATGCCGTCCGACCATCTCTCGACCGCCATCATTTCCGTCAGCGAATTGTAGATCTTGTCCGCATCGAGAACCGCGATATGTACGGCCGGCACCAGTGAGATGAGCCGCGGTTCATCCCGGGTCGGCCACAGCACGATGGCACCGGTGTCGGCCACGGCGCCACGGGCAATGGTGATGCCGGCATCGATCTGAAACAGCTCTTCCTTGAACGTTTCCACCGGTTCGGCATAGG
Source organism: uncultured Desulfosarcina sp. (assembly GCA_963674945.2). Lineage (GTDB taxonomy): Bacteria > Desulfobacterota > Desulfobacteria > Desulfobacterales > Desulfosarcinaceae > Desulfosarcina. Next base: position 2,674,223 of record CAXXWQ010000004.1, on the reverse strand, counting down.
GCACCAGTTGGGGCAGCCCATGATCATCATCGGATGTCCATGCGTTCTCCAAAACCGATCCAATGGGCGTTTTAGGGCCATACAGCATGTTTTTCCAACCCTTTTCCCGTGCCAGCGCCTTGAGTCTGTCGATCCAGGTGTCGGCGGTCACCATGTGGACTTCGGTCCGCATGGCCGTCATCAGCTCGGAGAGCAGCTGTATTCTCTCTTCCCTTTCCAGGTGGGGTGTTGGCGACTGCGGGGCGTCCGGCACTTCGATTCCATGGGAACCGGCGGCCTTGAGGCGGAACATGATCCGCCGGCGGGCGGTTTGGCTATTCATCTCGAATCCCCTCATGGCGGACGCGTTGATGCAGACTGACAGGGGCCACCACCGGTTTCGTACGGACACGGGTCCATTGTTTCATCGGGCCAACCGCGGGTAATCGCTTTCCCGCCTTGCCGGCCAGGCGCGTGCCCATATCGTTGAGCAACGGTGAGCGGTTGACCAGTTCCCATCCTTTCCACACCATGGTTTCGGCAGTAGTCCGTTTGCAACCCCCGCCTTTTACCACGGCGCTTCCCTTTTCATCGTACAGTTCGTTTCGCAGGCGCCGGATCAAATGGGGAATGGGGATTTTCACGGGGCACACTTCACCGCAGGCACCGCAGAGGCTGGACGCCGTCACCAGAACACCGGTCCGTTCGAGACCCTCCATCTGCGGGGTGAGAATTTTACCGATGGGCCCCGGGTAGACGTGTCCATAGGCATGACCGCCGATGCGCACGTAGACCGGACAATGGTTCAGGCAGGTCCCGCAGCGAATGCACAAGAGGGTTTGGCGTAGCTGCGGATCGGCCAGAATCTCGGATCGGCCGTTATCTAAAATGATCAGGTGAACCTCCTTGGGTCCATCTCTCTCTCCTTCTTTCCGGGGGGAGGTGATCATGTTGACATAGGTGGTGATGACCTGACCCGTGGCCGAACCGGTGAGCAGCCGAAGCAACGGGGGCACGTCCGAAAGCGTTTCCACAACCTTTTCCAGACCCATCACGGCGATGTGCACATCGGGAACCGTGGTGCACATGCGACCGTTGCCCTCATTTTCCACAAGGAGCAGGGTGCCGGTCTCGGCGATGGCGAAGTTGACGCCCGAGAGACCCACCGTGGTGCCGGCGAAACGCTTTCGCAGCACCTTGCGTGCGATACCGGTCAGTTCCTCCACGTTCTCGGTATAGGGTGTATCCGGCAGTTTTTCGTGAAAGATGGCGGCTACCTCGTCCTTGTTCTTGTGAATGGCCGGTACGATGATGTGGGAGGGGGTTTCATGGTTGAGCTGGATGATGAACTCGCCCAGGTCCGTCTCTATCGCCTCGATGCCGTTTCTCTCCAGAAACCGGTTCAGGTGCATCTCCTCGGAGACCATGGATTTGCCCTTGACGATGGCCGATGCCCCATGGCGGCGTAGGATGTCCAGCACGAAGTCGTTGGCCCGGGTCGTCTCCTCGGCCCAGTGCACCTGGATGCCGTTTTGTTTGCAGTTGATCTCCAGCTGTTCTAAAAGCTGCGGCAATTTTTTCAGCGCACGGCGCTTGATGGCGTTGCCGGCCGACCGCAGTTGCTCCAGGATTTTTGTATCGGGAAAGACCGCTTTGCGCTTGTCGACGAGAATGTCCATGGCGTTGCGCAGGTTTTTCCGCAGCTGATCGTCTGCCAGAGCACCGTTCACATTGTGCTGGAAATCGAAACGCGGCTCATTTTCCATTGATTCTCTCCCAGAGAAATTCAGCCAGGTGTTTGCCGGTCACCGTCATGCCGGTTTTGGCCATGGCACCGGTGATGTTCATCAGGCATCCGCAGTCTCCGGCGACGACGATCCGAGCACCTGTTTGGGCGATATCGGCCACCTTGTCCAGGACCATGGCGGCCGATATGGCTGATTGCTTGACGGCGAAGGTGCCGCCGAATCCGCAGCATTCCGTCTCGCGCGACAGTTCTACCAGGGTGACGTTTTTCAACTGTCGAATCAGGGTCTTGGAGTGGCGGATCACATCCATTTCCCGCAGGGCATGACAGGAACTATGCCAGGTAATGGTCACCGGATCTCCCCTGTCTTCGATGGTGGCGTTCATCACCGTTGCCATATATTCCGACCATTCGTAGACCCGCCGGGAGAAACGGCGCGCCCTGGCTTCGTCCGGTGTTCCGGCAAACAGATCCGGATAGTGATGTTTCATCATGCCGGCACAGGAGCCGGATGGCACAACGATGGGATAGGGTCCGGCAAATACCCGCATCTGTCTGCGGGCAACGGCCCTGGCTTCTTTGGGAAAACCGGAATTGTACGCCGGTTGGCCGCAACAGGATTGACCCTGTGGAAAAAGGACGTTGACGCCGAAGAATTCCAACAGACGGATGGCCGCCATGCCCGCGTCGGGATAAAGGGCGTCCATCAGGCAGGTTCCGAAAAAATAGACCTTTTTCGTTTGGTCCGGATATGCTTTTTCTTCCATTGGCAATGATAGTAGCAGTAAAAATGTCGAGAAGAAAGGCCGAAGTGTTCGAAAAAGGTAGGCGTCCATGTCGTGTCCATTGCCTGGATGCGGTTTCCGGGGTGATCGCATGTTGATCTGATACAGGGCATGGGGAAGGCGGGTTCACTCTATCATCGCTACTTGCGATTCTCCTGATGCGGCCGCATCACATTGTTGACATCAAAACCATTGTCGCATACAATTTTTAAAATACTACTGTTATTGCTGCTTTTTGTGCCAATCGTTCTTCTCTTTCACGTTTCGTTCTATCCTTCGGTTCCACGTGTCACCCGACGTTTTTTCGCGATCGTTCTTCCAAACGCAGCCCTCTCTGTTTGCTGGTCTGACCTGAAATCGGATCTCGGCCTCCCACGGAACTCGTTCATACATATAAGTAAAAATAGCTTTTTACGAACTCGGCAAAGTATCGTTCCATAGGCGGACATAAAATGTGATAGACCCGCAACCAAAAGGAGGCACCATGAAATCCATTCACCAACTTATCGAAGAGAAGGTGCGTCGCTGGGAGATTTTACAAAAAGAGGCATCCGAAGAAAAACCATTGCCGGTGATCACCCTTTCCCGGGAACCGGGCAGTGGTGGAAAACTGATAGCCGAAGCCGTGGCCGAGAGGCTCGGACTCGATATTTTTCATCAACAATTGATTAATGCCATGGCGGAAAATGCAGATACCAGTACCCGGGTCATCCGGACTTTGGACGAACGGGGTCTTTCCATGCTCGAAGACTGGGTCTCGGCCGCCATCAGCGATCGGCATCTGTGGCCGGATGAAGTCTCCCACATGTTGATGAAGGTCATCGGCACGATTGGCCGGCATGGAAAGGCCATCATTGTGGGCCGGGGTGCCAATTTTGTCCTACCGCCGGAAAACCGTTTCCGGGTACGTGTCATCGCTCCCCTGGAAATTCGTGTGAACCGTGTGGCGGAAACCTATGGTGTGGACAAAAAGGTGGCCAGGAAGCGGGTGATACGGACCGATTCCGATCGTCAGGCGTTTGTGCGCAAGTATTTTAACAGCGATATCCGTGATCCGGCTCATTACGATATGATCCTTAATACCGGTACGCTTTCCATCGAATCGTCGGCTGCCGCAATTTGCAGTGCATTGGCGTGATGAACTTACTACACGCGAAGAAAAAACCATGATCGGAAAAATCCATTTCCAATGCGGACGAGGACCAGAATCTCGGTGAGCCGGAGTGGAAACAGGTGCGGGAGTTGAAAAAGCGGGACCAGGAGGTGCGCGCCCATGAAGGCGCACACATGGCCGCGGTGTCTGCCTGGTCCAAGGCGGCGCCGGTTTTACTCTTTTTTTCCATGCCCCATACGGATAAAACCGTATAACTGGGAGACCAGCATTCCAGAGAACATCAGGCAGCATCCTGCCATTCCCCTGCCCGACATCATTTCATCTAAAATCAGCCACCCGCCTAAGGCGGCGAACACAGATTCCAGGCTGAGCAGGATGGCGGCATGGGCCGGATGGGCGTGGCGTTGGGCCACCACCTGGAGCGTGTAGGCGATTCCCACGGACAATACGCCCCCGTACAGGATGGGGATCGCGGCATTGATGATGCCCGGCAGAGTGATGGTTTCGAACACAAAGGCTGTTGCCAGACTGGCCGCGGCGCATACGACATACTGGGCAAAGGCCAACTTCAAGGCGTCGGTCTTGGGCGAGACCCAGCCGATCAGGTGGATGTGGCCGGCCCAGAACACCGCACCGATCAATTCCAAAAGGTCCCCCATGGAGATGGAAACGTCTTCGGTGATGCTGAGCAGGTACATGCCGACCGTAGCCAGCAGCGCTCCGATCCAGGTTCCCGCATTGGTTCGTTGGCCCCAGCAAAGGCCCATGATGGGGACTATGATTACATACAGCCCGGTAATGAATCCCGCCTTGCCGGCGGTGGTGTACACAAGGCCCACCTGTTGCAAGGATGCGCCGGCGAAGATGGCAAGGCCGGCAATCGTACCGAAAATGGCCAGTCCATGGATATTTTCCTTTCGGCGTAAGGCTTTTTTTTCATGGTTGCGCTTGGACCTGCCATGGATGAAGGGCAACAACACCATGGCGCCGAGGAAGAACCGGATGCCATTGAAAGTGAAGGGCCCCACGTGATCCATTCCCATACGCTGGGCCACGAATGCGAATCCCCATATGGTCGCCGTGGTCAAGAAGAGCAGGTCGGATTTTAGGTAACGGTTTTTCATATTAAGTGTTGTGCAGACAGTAATCTACGATTACTGGTTGCCAAATCCGTTCTGCCCGCCGCAGTCCGGGCATTGCCAGGTAATGCCGTTGCATGACATCCCCCACACGTTCTCGTTCATGCAGTCCTGGCAGATCATGAAACCGCAGCGACATGTCCAGCAAAAGGGAACTTCCGCCCGGCAGCAATGGCAGGTTTTCGGTCCTTTTTGACGTCTTCGGGAGCGCTTTTTCCGGCGGGATCCATCATCGTTCATGGTAACGTATCAACTCGCCAAAGTGTTGTCGTTTTAGATGGTTATTAAACCGGCAAGCAAATAGCGCAATTCTACCAACGCAATATTTTTATAAACCCTTATAAACCATGGTTTAGAGAAAAGAACTGTTTCGTTCGGTTTGGCTATTTAATTGCCGGTTTAATAATGGTACTGTCGACGAAAACGAATAACTAATGCAGGAGCCGACTCGTGTCAACGCAAATTGAAATGGAAAAGGAACCGGAAACGCCCACCGTATACCTGATCGACGGAAGCGCGTATATTTACCGTGCCTACCATGCCGTTCGCGGGCTGTCCAACAGTACCGGACTGCCCACCAACGCCACCTTCGGGTTTACCCGCATGCTGATCAAGTTGATGCAGGATCGATCTCCATCCCATGTGGCCATGTTCTTCGATGCCAAGGGGCCCACGTTTCGCCATGAACGGTACGAGGACTACAAGGCAAACCGGCCTCCCATGCCCGATGATCTCGTGGCCCAGCTTCCCTGGATCCGGAGGGTCACCGAGGCCTTCAACATTCCCGTTTTCGAAGAGACGGGATTCGAGGCCGACGACCTTATCGCCACCCTGGCCCGCGGGGCACAGGAAAAGGGATTTTCGGTGGTGATGGTCACCGGGGACAAGGACTTCATGCAGTTGGTCACCGAACGTTGTACGATTTGGGATCCCATGAAAGACAAGGTCATCGACCCGGAAACCATCGAAAAAGAGTTCCAGCTAAAACCGCTTCAGATGATCGATGTGATGGGGCTTTCTGGTGACACATCCGACAATATTCCCGGCGTGCCCGGCATCGGCCCGAAGACCGCCGCAAAATTGATCCAGACCTTCGGCAGCATCGACGGGGTGTACGATCGAATCGACGAAATCACGGCGAAGAAGCAGAAAGAGAAGTTGATTGAATTCAAGGAACAGGCACTGCTCAGCCGGGAACTGGTCACCATCGAACAAAATGCGCCCGTGGCCTTCGATCCGGTGGAAGTAAAGCGGCGAAATGCCGACGACGACCGGCTGACCCGGCTCTTCTCCCAATTGGAGTTCCGTCAGCTGCAACAAGAATATGCAAAGGGCGATGAAGCGGTTAAGCGCCATTACGAAGCCATCCTGGACGAAGCCGCCCTCGATGATCTGGTGGGACGTCTTAAAGAGGCCGGTCGATTCGCTCTGGATACGGAGACCACCAGCCAGGATCCCATGCGGGCCAGGCTGGTGGGTTTTTCCTTTGCCATCGAACCAACACGCGCCTGGTACATTCCCGTGGGACACAACTACCTGGGGGTACCGGATCAGCTTCCATTTTCCCTCGTGCGGGATCGGTTGCAGCCAGTCCTGGCCGATCCGAAAATCGAGAAAATCGGCCAGAACATCAAGTACGACTGGATGGTGCTGCGCCGGCACGGCCTGGATCTGGCCGGCGTCCGGTTCGATACCATGGTGGCCTCTTACCTGATCGATCCGGGCAAGCGTGCCCATGGCCTGGATCAGATTGCGCTGGATTACCTGGGGCACAAGAATATCTCTTACACCGAGGTGGCCGGAAAAGGGAAAACGGCCGTTACCTTCGACCAGGTGACCATCGAAAAGGCGACGCCCTATGCCAGCGAGGACGCGGCCATCACCATGGCCGCCCACGACGTTTTCGTCCCCCTGCTCCAGGAGAACAAATTGACGGATCTGATGGAAACTGTGGAGATGCCGCTGGTCCCCGTACTGCTCGGCATGGAGATGGCCGGTGTCTGCGTGGATCGGGAGCGACTCAAAGAGTTGTCCCGCTCCTTTTCAGACCAACTCGACGGACTCGAAAAAGAAATTTATGACCTGGCGGGTGAACGTTTCAACATCAACTCTTCCCAGCAATTGGGACGGATCCTGTTCGAGAAGCTGAACCTGCCGGTCCAGAAAAAGACAAAGAAGAAAACCGGATACTCCACCGATGTGGAGGTGCTCACCACACTGGCCAGGGATCATGAACTGCCTGCACGCATCCTGCGTCACCGCAGTCTCGCCAAACTCAAGTCCACCTATGCCGATGCCCTTTTGGAGTTGATCCATCCGGATACCGGACGCATTCACACTTCATTTAACCAGACCGTGGCCGCCACCGGCCGATTGAGCAGCAGCGATCCCAACTTGCAAAATATCCCCATTCGGACCGAAGAGGGGCGTGAAATCAGAAAGGCATTCGTTCCGCGGAAAGGATGGCATTTTCTCTCGGCCGACTACTCTCAGATCGAGCTTCGCCTCCTGGCCCATTGCAGCCAGGACCCGATTCTCATCCAGGCCTTCAAGGAAGACGAGGACATCCACAGCAGAACGGCCGCCGAGGTTTTTCAGGTCATCCCCCAGTTTATCGACGACGATTTGCGTAGACAGGCAAAGGCGATCAATTTCGGTATCATTTACGGCATGAGTGCGTATGGTCTGGCAAGGGAGCTTACGATCAGCAACAAGATGGCCCAGACCTACATCGACCACTATTTCGATCGATACAAGGAGGTCAAACAATTCATCGATGAAACCATCGAGGCGGCACACAAAACCCGCCAGACGAGCACCCTGCTGGGACGCATTCGAAAACTGCCGGATATCGCCAGCACAAACCGAAACGTGCGTCAGTTTGCCGAGCGCACCGCCGTCAACACACCGATCCAGGGCAGCGCGGCGGATTTGATCAAACTGGCCATGATCCATGTGGACCGGGCCTTGCAGGATGGGAAGATGAGAACCACCATGCTGCTCTCCGTGCATGATGAGATGATTTTCGAGGTGCCGCCCGAGGAGATGGACGATGCCAGGGACCTGGTACGAAAAAAGATGGAGACCGTTTGGGAATTGGCGGTGCCCTTGAAGGTTAATTTGGCGTGGGGGGAGAACTGGGCGCAAGCCCACTAAGAACGTAAAAGCCTCGTCTAAGGCCCGCTAACGGCGTTGGAAAAGGTCTCAAAATGCTCATATACTACGTGTATGCTCCGCTTTCGAGGCCTTTTCCGCCTTGTTATCGAACCTGAATCCGAGGCTTTTTGAACGACTGCCATGATATGGAGGAAGAATACATGAAAAGAATTGTAAGGAACTTATTGCTTCTTTTTTTTGTCATGGGAATGATTGGCTGTGCCGGTCCGACAATCAAATTGTTTTCCGATGCTGCCGATCCGCTTCAGGAGATAACGTTGTCCGGTACGGGCAAGCAAAAGGTGCTGGTCATCCCAATCTCCGGGGTCATCAATGATGAACCCAAGGGCCAGTTCATGCGAACCATGCCCTCCGTTGTGCAGGAGGTGGTGTCCCATCTGCAGAAGGCGGAAAAGGACGACCATGTAAAAGCAGTACTTCTTAAGATTAATTCCCCCGGCGGTACGATCACGGCCAGTGATATTCTCTACCATGAAATCATTTCCTTCAAACAGCGTACCGGAAAGAAGGTTGCGGTATGTATGATGAACATGGCGACTTCCGGAGGCTATTACATCTCCCTGTCGGCCGACGTCATCATGGCCCATCCGACCACCATCACCGGTGCCATCGGCGTAATTCTTATGAGGCCTCAGGTTTCCGGGTTAATGGAAAAGATCGGGGTTGCCGTTCAGGTCAACAAGTCGGGTGAGAACAAGGACATGGGCTCCCCTTTTCGTTCCGCCACGCCAGAAGAGGAGGAAATTCTGCAGGAGATGATCGATGGTTTGGCCCGTCGATTCACCGGACTGGTCCAAAAGCAACGGAGCCTGAGCGATGAGCAAATGGCATTGGTAGCCGACGCAAGAATCTTTCCGGCCGACAAGGCTCTTGCCGCAGGGCTGGTTGACAAGATCGGCTACCTTTCCGATGCCATCGACGAGGCCAAGGCCATCGCCCGCCTGGACACCGATGCAAAGGTGGTGATCTATCGCCGGACCGAGTATGCCGATGACAATTTGTATAACACCCTTTCCAGCGGCCAGGATGCCGACCCGGTCGCACTGGTGAAGATGGGGTTCATCGGCGACTGGCTGGCTCTGGCGCCTGGCTTTTATTACCTCTGGCCACAGGTGGTGGGAGTTCATTGAAATGTTGCGCCTTTCCTCTTCGGGTGCAGACAAAAGAACAATGATCGAACATTTTCTTACCCGGCGAATGTTGATGACCTGGTCGTGTCGGGGGATTGTTCTTTTCTGTATTGCCAATTCCATGTGGGGGTGTTCGCATTTTGAGGGGTACAGTGTTTATTTTTTCGGATGGACCAATCATTTTGACCCGCAAGAAGAAACCAATGATGGCAATATCGAATACCTTGCGATTTCTCGAGAGTTGAAAAAAGAGAACTGGCGTTTCAATACAGGTGCAGGTACCTATGTCGATTCATATCATCTGCGCAGCTATGGCATCTTTACGGATATTTCCCATGAGCGTTTACAATGGAAATGGTTCACGCCAATCATCAGCTTGGTCTGCACCTACAAAGGTGTGGAATATGGCAGTGACGAAAGACGCATTAAAATCGGTCCATTGCTCAAAGTACGGTTGGGCCAGGATACAGGCGTATTCATGACGGTTACGGGGCTGCCGAACATGCAGGGATTGACGAACGGTTTTGTCATGTCGGAATTCGGGTATCGGTTTTAATCCTGCGGGGAACAACTTTCTTTTTTTCTTGACAGCCGATACTGATTTATATATTTAGCTTGCCAAAATACTAATTCTTACCGAATAGTTGTATATTTTTAATTTAAAATGGCAATTGCTTCTTTTTTACAAATGACACGCCAACGGACAGGTCTGAAGATTCAATGTAAACGTTCAACGTCTTCCCCTCGTCATTCCTGCCTTTTTTCCTTACGAGTTCCTTATTTCATCGGTTTTACCTGAGAAACTGAATAGGTCTGCCCGGGATTCGGTAGACGTTCAGTTTTGTAATTGCAGGTATGTCGCATTCAAAGAATAGCGGCTACGGACAGAATTCGCACGCTGCTCCATGCTGCGCATTCTTTGAGATGGATATGTATGCGCTTTCATTGGTGAATCAGGATTTGTGACGGAGCAGTTTGTCTGTCCGGATCGAGGTGGTCGGCAGGTGAGACATTCAGTTTTTCAGTAAATCGTTACCCGTTTGCCTCCACCAAAAAAGAATTGAGCTTGGTCACGAAATCGGGATTTTTGTGTGCGTGAAAGCAAAAATCTCAATCGCTGATCCGGATTTTTCGTGTGTGGATATTTCTTTGGATCTTCCTGAGAAAAAGAAACCGAAAGACATACCTTCATACGTTTTCTTTGGATCGGCTCGGTTTTTCGGGTCGACATAAACCATTAGGGAACCCCAATTACTGAGAGGTTGTTATGGAAGCTGATCTGACGTTAGCGCTTACATCCAGGCCGACTTTTTTGGATGCGGTGAGAAAGGCCCTCCCTGAAGGCGGCAATCTGAACATGTGCCTGACCTGCGGCGCATGTTCGGCCGGTTGCCCGGCGACCGGTATCGAGGACATGGACCCCAGAAAATTTCTGCGAATGGCGGCCCTGGGCCTGGATCAGGAACTCACAGAGCATCCCTGGGTCTGGATCTGCACCCAATGCAGGCGCTGTCAGTATGCTTGCCCCATGGGTATCAATATCCCGGAGTTGGTCCTCGCCTGCAGGAAAAGCTGGGCAAGAGACAAAAGGCCGAAAGGTATCCGACTGTCCTGCGACCTGGCGTTCAAGAATGAAAGCAGCAGTGCCATGGGTACGCCGGAAGATGATTTCAAGTTCGTGGTGCAGGACGTTCTGGACGAGACAAGAGAGAATCAGCCCGAATTCAAAGACTTGCAGGCTCCTATGGATAAGCAGGGTGCATACTACTACCTGGCTGTCAATTCTCGTAATCCCGTACTGGAACCCGAAGAGATGATCCCTCTGTGGAAGATTTTTCATCGGGTCGGGGCGGATTGGACCTATAGCAGCAAGCACTGGGCCGGTGAGAACTACTGCATGTTTCTGGCCGACGAAGAGGCCTGGGAAGAGGTTGTCAAAAACAAGGTCAAGACAGTGGAGGAACTGGGCTGCAAGGTCTGGTTGAACGACGAGTGCGGCCACGAGATCTTTGCCATGGTGGAGGGAATCCGAAGATACCAGATCCCCCATAGCTTCGAGATAAAACCCATCGTTTCCTGCTATGCCGAATGGATCAAGCAGGGTAAGCTGCCGGTCAATTCAGACTGGAACAAGGATATCCAGGCCAAATTCACCGTACAGGATCCCTGCCAGCTGATCCGAAAGAATTTCGGGGACCCGGTCGCCGAAGACCTGCGGTTTGTGGTCAAATCCGTGGTCGGGGAAGAGAACTTTATCGATATGATCCCCAACCGGTCCAACAACTACTGCTGCGGGGGCGGGGGTGGAACGTTGCAGACCCCTTTTAACGAACAGCGCAGACAATTCGGCAGAGTCAAATTCGATCAGATAAAGGCAACCGGTGCCGGTTATTGCATCACTCCCTGCCATAACTGCCATTCCCAGATCCTGGACTTAAATGAATATTACGAAGGCGGTTACCATACGGTTCATCTGTGGACCCTGATCTGCCTCTCTCTCGGCATTCTGGGCGAAGAGGAACGGCAATACCTGGGAGATGACCTCAAAAACGTGGGGCTTTAAGCCGGTGGCTAAAGGAGACAACATGCAAAACGAAACGCAGGCCCTGAACACGTGTGGGGCGGTGCTGGTGATAGGCGCCGGTATCGGGGGCATACAGGCGGCGCTGGATCTCGCCGATTCCGGGTACTTTGTATATCTGGTGGAAAAGGAGTCGGGCATCGGCGGGACCATGGCCAAACTGGACAAGACCTTTCCGACCAATGACTGTTCCATGTGCATCCTTTCACCAAAACTGGTTGAGGTGGGCAGGCACGAAAATATCGAATTGCTCACCTTGTCCACCGTGGAAGGCGTGGAGGGCGAGGCGGGCGACTTCACCGTCACGGTCAGGACCCGGCCCAGGTATGTGGATCCGGACAAGTGCATCGCCTGCGGGCTGTGCGCGGAAAAATGTCCGGTCAAGGTCATAAACGAATACGAACAGGGCCTCGGTGTTAGAAAGGCCGCTTATCTTCTCTATCCCCAGACGGTGCCCCTGAAATACCAGATCGATGCGGAAAACTGTCTCTATTTCAAAAAGGGCCGGTGCCGGGCCTGTGAAAAATTCTGCCCCGCCGACGCCATAAATTTCGATGACAAGCCGCGGGAGACACGGCTACATGTGGGGTCCATCATTTTCAGCGCGGGCTTGAAGACCTTCGATCCGTCGGGCCTTGCTCCCTATCAGCACGCGGCCTACCGGAACGTGGTCACCAGCATCGAATTCGAACGGATTCTGGCCGCCGGTGGCCCCACGACCGGTGAGGTGATTCGTCTTTCCGACCACAAACCCGCCCGTCGGATCGCCTGGCTGCAATGTATCGGTTCCAGGGACGTAAATTGCTGCGACAACGAATATTGCTCCGGCGTCTGCTGCATGTATGCGATCAAGGAAGCCATTATCGCCAAGGACCATTTGGGATCGGACTTTTCGGGAACCATTTTTTATATGGATCTGCGCACATCGGGCAAGGAGTTCGAAAAGGCCTATTACCGGGCAGAGCAGGAAGGAATTCGTTTCCTGCGTTCACGGGTGCACACCATCACGGAAAAAGACGACTCCGGCACACTGGAAATCGTCTACACCACCGAAGAGGGAAAAAACGTCAAGGAAACCTTCGATCTGGCGGTGCTGTCGGTGGGTATGGAGCCCGCCGATTCGGCGGTGGAGACGGCGCAGCGCATGGGAATCTCCCTGAATCGCTTCAATTTCGTGCAAACGGACGATCTCGATCCGGTCAGCACCTCCGTTCCGGGCATTTACTCCGCCGGGGTGATCAACGGCTGCAAGGATATCCCCCAGTCCGTGGTCGAGGCCGGCGCAGCGGCCTGCAATGCCGGGACCTTGCTGAGTCCGGCCAGGGGCAGCCAAATCAAGACCAAGACCTATCCCGCGGAAAGCCCCTTGGCGGATGAAGCCAAAATCGGCGTTTTTGTCTGCAATTGCGGCTCCAACATCGGAGGGTACGCCAATGTCCCGGACATTGCGGAATTCGCCCGGACCCTTCCTCACGTGGCGTACGTGGAAGACAATGCTTTCACGTGCAGTCAGGATACCCAGGACAAAATCGTAAATACCATCAAGGAAAAGGGACTGAACCGGGTGGTGGTGGCCGCCTGCACGCCCAGGACCCACGAACCGTTGTTCCAGGACACCATCAAGGAAGCCGGGCTCAATCCATACCTGTTCGAAATGGCCAATATCCGCAACCAATGCACCTGGTGCCACTCCGGCGACAAGGAAAAGGCAACGGAAAAGTGCAAAGAGATGGTGCGCATGGCCGTGGCCAAGGCGGCCGGGTTGGAGCCGATTCCGGATCTGTCCGTACAGATCGACAAATCGGCTCTGGTCGTCGGCGCCGGTATTGCCGGGATGAATGCCGCCCTGACCCTGGCGGACCAGGGATATACGGTCAGCCTCATCGAAAATACCGCGGCACTGGGCGGCGCTGCAAACCAGATCGGCCTCACCTGGTCGGGGCAGGACGTCCAGGCGTATCTCGGCCAACTCAAGAAACAGGTGACCGAGCACCGGGCCATCAATCTATTGCTCAATTCACAGATCCAGGAATCCACCGGTTTCGTGGGCAATTTCGAGACGACGGTTTTGTGCGGGGATGTAACCCGCAAGATCAAACACGGCGTGACGATCTTTGCCACCGGGGGTGTGGCCGCGGATACCGATGAATATCTGTACCACAAGAGTCCCAGGGTCACCTGTTGGCATGAGCTGGAAGACCGGGCCCAGGACCTCGAACAGGCCAGGGCCGTGGGCTTCATTCAGTGCGTCGGATCCAGGGACGACCAAAGGCCCTATTGTTCCCAGATTTGCTGTACGAGCGCCATCTCCCAGGCCATTCACATCAAGGAGAAGGATCCGGACAAGAACGTCTACATCTTTTATCGTGACATCCGCACCCCTGGACTCAAGGAGCTGCTCTATCAAAAGGCCAGAAAATTGGGGGTACTCTTCATTCGCTACGATCTGGCGCACAAGCCCGAGGTGAAAGAGGAGGGCGACAAACTGGTCGTCTCGGTTTTCGAGCCTGTCCTTCGAAGGCAAATCCATGTGGAGGTGGATCTTTTGAACCTGTCCACCGCCATCGTGCCCAACGACAACAGCCGGTTGATCAACATCTTCAAATTGCAGCGGAACGACGAAAACTTCCTGATGGAGGCCCATGCCAAGCTGAGGCCCGTGGAATTCGCATCGGACGGGATGTACCTGTGCGGGCTGGCCCATTATCCCAAGCCCATCGAAGAATCCATTTCCCAGGCCAAGGCCGCCGCCTCCAAGGCAGCCACGGTGTTGTCCAAGGACACCGTTCATGTCTCTCCGCTGGTCTCGCAAATCGACCTTGAAAACTGCATCGGCTGCGGACTGTGCGCCAGGGTGTGTCCCTTCGGGGCGATCAAGATGGAGCCGGTCGTCGACCTGGGTCTCAGGCCGGAACGTATCGCCGCCTCCTGCAAGGGCTGCGGGGTTTGCGCCGCCTCCTGTCCCCAGAAGACCATCGACATGCTGCACTTCAGGGCCGGACAGATAGAAGATGCCATTGCCGCAGCCTTCTAATCGCCCGTTGGAAAAGGCCGTCTAAGGCTCGCTACCGGCGTTGGAAAGTGTCTCAAAATGCTCACATATTCCATATATGCTCCGCTTTTGAGCCATTTTCCGCCTTGTTATCGGGCCTGATCCTGCCTTTTCAAACGGGCGCTCACGAACAGAGAACGGTCCATGATTTTTTCTACAGGCGTTAGACCGCCTGGCAAAGGAGTATGGTCATGCAAAAGATGGAACCCAAGATTATCGCCTTTTTATGCAATTGGTGCGCGTACGCCGGAGCGGACCTGGCCGGCGTATCCCGTTTTCAGTACCCTCTTAATCTGCGTCCGGTCCGGGTGATGTGCAGCGGGCGGGTGGACCCGGTTTTTATTCTGGATGCATTGATTCAGGGTGCGGACGGGGTCCTGGTCGCCGGTTGCCATATCGGAGAGTGCCATTACATCGACGGGAATGTGCATGCGGAAAGCAAGATCCGCCTGACCCGAAGCCTTCTGGAACGCGCGGGCATCGGCGGCAGTCGGCTTCGGCTGGCCTGGGTCTCGGCGGCCGAGGGCCGGCGGTTTGCCCAGGTGACCACACAGCTGGTGGAGACCATCAAGGAGTTGGGTCCCCTGGACCGCGAAGGGTTGGCGCTGCCCCTCAAGGCCGTCCGCAGAACCCTGGACGGGGAGAAAATCCGCTGGATGGTCGGCGTTCAAAAAGATCTGGTCGAAAAGGGCGATGTGTACCATCGCCCCTGGACGGCGGAGCAATACGAGCCCTTGCTGGATCGGACAGCGGACCAGGAGTACCAGGAAAACCTGATCTACGCCGCCATTGAAACGGGCTGTAAAACGGTCCAGGACATCGGCGCACAAACCGGTCTTGCGCTCACCACCATATCCTATCTGCTGGCGGATATGGAAAAAATCGGCACGGTGGAGTTCACAGGTTTTTCTGAAAACCGGGCCGCGTTCATAACCTTATGATTGTGTTTAAGGAGTCTTCGATATGAATAGCGTTTCTGGAAACATGCAAGGATCGGTGATGGTCGTGGGCGGCGGGATAACCGGGATACAGACCGCTTTGGACCTGGCCGATTCCGGTTTTCGGGTTTATATGGTGGAGCAGTCCCCGGCCATCGGGGGAATGATGTCCTGGCTGGACAAGACCTTTCCCACAAACGACTGTGCCATGTGTATCATGTCTCCCAAGCTGGTCGAGGTGGGGCGGCATCTGAACATCGACATCCTTACCAACACCGAGATCGCGCAGGTCGACGGAAAGGCGGGCGACTTTCGGGTCAAGGTCAAGACAAAGCCCCGTTTCATAGACCCCGATGTCTGTACCGGCTGCGGCCAGTGCGCGGCTACCTGTCCTGTGAGCGCGGTGGACGCCTACAACCAGAACATGCGGGATCGAAGGGCCATTTACATCGTCTATCCACAGGCCGTGCCGCTCTCCTTCGCCATCGATCAGGACGTCTGTATCGGCTGCGGACTCTGCGAGAACATGTGCCTGGCCAAGGCCATCAAGTACGATGACCGGCCGGTGGAACAAGACCTTGAGATCGGGTCCATCATTTTGTGTCCCGGCACCGAGGCCTTCGATCCCGGAGAAATGGATTTTCTGGGATACGGCAAATACCCGAACGTGGTCACCAGTCCCGAGTTCGAACGGATCCTGAGCGCATCGGGACCCTACTTCGGCCATCTGATGCGGCCCAGCGACCGGACCGAACCCAAAAAAATCGCCTGGCTGCAATGTATCGGCTCCAGGGATATCAACCGGAGCGCCCATGGCTACTGTTCCTCGGTCTGCTGCATGTACGCCATCAAGGAAGCGATCATCGCCAAGGAACATGCCTCCAAGGACCTGGATTGCGCAATCTTTTACATGGACATGCGGACCTATGGAAAGGACTTCGAGCGCTGTTACAATGACGCCAGGGACAGAGACGGCGTCCGGTTCATCCGCTCCCGGGTCCATACCGTCCGGCAGATTGATGAGACCGGGGATCTCGAACTGGGCTTTTTGGACGACGACGGCCGGGTAAAGACCGAGGTCTTCGACATTGTGGTTCTGTCCGTGGGGCTCCAGGTCAGCGCCAGGACCAAGGCTCTGGCTGATAAACTGGGCGTTGAATTGAATGGGGACGGCTTTTGCCAAACCACCTCGTTCAGCCCCATTTCGACCACCCGGGAGGGTATCTTTGTGAGCGGCGCCTTTCAGGGCCCCAAGGACATTCCCACCTCGGTCGTGGATGCCAGCGCGGCCAGCGCGGCCGCCGGCGAGATTCTGAGCCCGGCCAGACATTCCCAAACCCGGGTCAAGGAATGGGTCCCGGAAAAGAGTGTCTTCGGACAGCGACCCAGGATCGGCGTGTTTGTCTGCAAATGCGGCAGCAACATCGCCGGCGTGGTGGATGTACCGGCGGTCACGGACTATGCCGCCACCCTGCCCTTTGTGGAGTATTCCGAATACAACCTCTACACCTGCTCCCAAAACACCCAGGAAGACATCACCCATATCATCAAGGAAAAGATGCTGAACCGGGTCATCGTGGCCTCCTGCAGCCCCAAGACCCACGATCCGTTGTTCAAGGAGACCCTGGTCAACGCCGGTCTCAACCCCTACCTGTTCAGCATGGTCAATATCCGCAACCTCTGCTCCTGGGTACACAAGGACGATCCGGACCTGGCCACCCAAAAGGCCAAGGATCTGGTACGCATGACCGTGTCCGCCATCGCCTTCAGCGAGCCGTTGGAAGAACAGGAGTTGGGCATTGACCAGAAGGCCCTGGTCATCGGCGGCGGGATATCGGGCATGTCCGCTGCCTTGAGCCTGGCCCGGCAGGGGCATGAAACCCACCTTCTGGAAAAGTCACCGGTGCTGGGAGGCCAGGCCAGACATCTGTACAAGACCTGGAAAGGCGAGGACGTCCAGGACAATCTTGCGGCGATGATCCGGGAAGTGGCGGACGAGCCCAACATCGTCGTGCACCTGGACTCGAAAATAACCGATGTCAAAGGCTTCGTTGGCAATTTCGATACTTCCATCGAAAACCGGGAGGGGCAGGAGCATATCGCCCACGGCGTGGCCGTAGTGGCCACCGGCGCCAGGGAATACAGGCCCGACGAATACCTGTACGGCAAGGACCCCAGGGTCAAGACCGGACTGGAACTGGACCGCATGCTCATGGCGGACAGAGAAACTCTCAAGGCCCTGAACCGGGCGGTGTTCATCCAGTGCGTGGGATCCCGGCAAGAGGGAAGGGCCTATTGTTCCAGGGTCTGCTGTACCCATTCCGTAAAGAGCGCCCTGGAACTGAAAAAAGCGAATCCGGACATGGATGTCTTCATCCTTTACCGGGACATCCGCACCTATGGGCAAAGGGAGGCGATCTACAGCGAGGCGCGGGCGGCCGGCGTTATTTTTATCCGTTATTCGTTGGATGAAAAACCGGAGGTCGTTGCCGAAGATGACGGACTGCTGGTCAAAGTGAAGGACCACATTCTCCAGCAAGTCCTTGAAATCAGAACCGACCTGCTCACCCTGGCAGGCGCCATCGTACCCGAAGAGAACGAGACCCTGGCCGGTTTTTATAAACTGCCTCTGACCGAAGACGGATTTTTCGCCGAGCAGCATGTCAAGCTGGGGCCTTCGCAGTTCGCCATCGACGGGATGTTTTTGTGCGGCATGGCCCATTATCCCAAGAGCATCGACGAGTCCATCGCCCAGGGCAAGGCCGCTGCCTCCAGAGCCATTACCCTGCTGGCCCAGGAGAAGATTTTCTCCAGTGGGGAAGTGGCCAAGGTGAGTCCGGCCTTTTGCAGCAGTTGCGGGACCTGCGTAGCCATTTGCCCCTACTCGGCGCCCTTTCTGGTGGAAGAAGGCCCCTTCGCGGGCAAGGCCCAAATCAATGCGTCCCTATGCAAAGGATGCGGGCTTTGTGCGGCCTCTTGCCGTTCGGGGGCAATATTGTTGAACGGAACGAATATGAATCAGGTGTATGCCATGATCGAAGCAAGCTGAGAGTCTGCTTGAAAAGCCCGTTTAAGGCCCGCTACCGGCGTTGGAAAGTGTCTCAAAATGCTCACATATACCATATATGCTCCGCTTTCGAACCACTTTCCGCCTTGTTATCGGACCTTATCCAAACTTTTCAAACAGCCTCTGGCAGATCGCAAAGGAGATTGATATGTCGGAATGGGAACCCAAAGTGATGGCGTTTTTATGCAACTGGTGCAGCTACGGGGCCGCGGATCTGGCGGGGGTCGGACGACTGCAATACTCCCCGGGGATCAAGGTCATACGGATTCCCTGCACCGGGGGAATGAGTCCGAAATATATCCTCCAGGCCTTTCGCCACGGAATGGACGGGGTCTGGGTCTCCGGCTGTCATCCCGGAGACTGCCATTATCTGAGCGGTAACCTTTATGCCAGGAGGCGGTTCGTCATGTTCAAAGACCTCGTGGAATACATCGGCCTTGAACCGGGCAGACTCCATTTTTCATGGATATCTGCCGCCGAGGCAGGAAAATTTCAAGAGACCGCACGCAAGGTGGTGGAAGCTGTCAAAGCCCTGGGCCCGGCAAGGCGACTGGTGAGGGATATTCAGGGAGAGATTTTATGAAAGAAATCATCGAACAAATCAGAACCCGCGCCGAAGCGCTCCTCTCAAGCGGCCGGGTGGACTGCGTGATCGGGTATAAGAAGGGAACCGTTCCCATGCAGGAACAGCCGTTTTTTGCCTATACCCCGGAAGATGCCGGGCAACTGACCTGGTCGGTGTTTTGCACCCAGAACCTGGCCAATTTTTTGATCGGCCGGCCGGGAAAAAACGCTATCGTCGCGCAAGGATGCGTCAGCCGGAGCATCGTTGGGCTGATCAAGGAGAATCAGGTCGACCGGGACGACGTTTATATCCTGGGTGTCCACTCACCGGGCATGGTGGATGCGAAGAAGATTCAGGAAAGATTTCCAGGCAAGGTTTTGCACCGGGTCACCCTGGAAGGAGACGAGATTTTGGTTGAGGGGAGTGGCTTCACGGAGCGTGTTCCCTTTGCTGAGGTCAGGAGAAACAATTGCATCACCTGCACCCACAGAAATGCGGTGCTGTATGACGAATTCATCGGAGAAAAGGGTGAGGAGACCGGCGGCGGGGATATCGACGAGATGGCCGCCCCCTGGGACGCGCTGAATCCCGATGAACGCTGGGACAGCTTCAATCAGACCTTTCAGGATTGTATCCGCTGCTATGCCTGCCGCAATTCCTGCCCCTTGTGCTATTGCGACGTCTGTTTCGTTGACGAGCACAATCCCCAGTGGTGCGGCAAGGGACAGCAGCAGACGGATATCCTTACCTTTCATCTTCTCAGGGCATTTCACTGTGCGGGCAGATGCGTCGACTGCGGGGCCTGTGAGTCTGCCTGTCCGGTCGGGATCAATATGCGGCTTCTGACCAGCAAACTGGAATCCAGCGTCAGGGAAAAATACGATTACTCGCCGGGTCTGGACATGGAATCCGTTCCCCCGCTCAGTAACTATAGACAGGATGACCCGGAGATCAATTAGTGCCTATTCATAAATGGCCTATTTCTGGATAGACACTGATATATCGAACCGACAACCCTTCGTCCGCTAACCAAAAGGATTTATGATGTCAGACAAGATACTGAAGAAAAGCGAAATCGGACAGCTTTTGGACAGGTTGCGGCCTGAGTATCGATTATACGCACCGGCCGAACAGGGCACATCCGTAAGTTGGGAAACGCTGGACCGGGCCGAAGACCTGTGCTGGGCGTTCGGTAATACGGACATGTCGCCAAAGAAGTTCTTCTTCCCCCAGACAGAACGCCTGATGCATTTTACCAACGATCTTGAGGACACCAAAGAACGTATCATGCAGGCGGAATCCGAACGAGGCGAAAAACAGGCCCTTTTGGGGATTCGTCCTTGCGACGCCAAGGCCTTTCGCATCCTGGACAAGGTATTCGGCAAGACCGAATCCGCCTGTGATCCCTATTGGCAGGAGAAACGGGAAAAGACCCTGTTGATCGGGCTGGCATGTAAGGAACCGCACCCTTCCTGTTTTTGTACCTCCATGGATTGCGGTCCCCATCACCGGGAAGGCCTGGATGTGCTCATGACCGACCTGGACGAAGAGGTATTGCTCTCGGGCCTGACCCCCAATGGCGAGGCCTTGCTTTCCGACTTTCCCGAGGCCCCGGCCCGGCTTCAGGAACAGGCCGGACACCAGAAACAGAGGGCCGAAGAATCCATTCAGGCGTCGACGAACCTGGACAACATCGGTTCCCAGGACCTCTTGGCACTGTATGACGCCGGAATCTGGGACAAGCTTCACGAACCCTGTCTTAATTGCGGGACCTGTACCTTTTATTGCCCGGTCTGCCACTGCTTCGATATCCAGGATGAGACCCAGGGCAAGTACGGTCACCGGATCAGGAATTGGGACACCTGCATGAGCCGGTTGTTTACCCTGCACACGTCGGGGCACAACCCCAGAGGGACGAAAAAAGACCGGGTGAGACAGCGCTTCATGCACAAATTCAAATACATGCCCATGAGGCTGGACGGCGCCGCCGGATGTGTGGGATGCGGCCGCTGCGTTCAACGATGCCCGGTCAATCTGGATGTGAGGGAAGTAATCGATCAGATGAATCAGGCGTGCTGCTGAATGGGCGAGCCCTGTGCCGGTTCGACAAAAGAATGTTCCAGAAATTGATGAACATGTAAAAAGTAGCTATTCGGACGGATTCGTAAAAAGCCCGAGATCAAGGCTTGCGAGTCCTGAGAAATGAGGCGTACTGATCGTACGCCGCAGTGACGAAGGATGAAGCGTAACGCCGATATCGGACTTTTTACGAATCCGTCAAAAATTCAGGTGCCAACAAGAGTGGGAGCATTATGAAAAATCCATATCTGCCTTATCCGGTAATCATTAAACGAATAGAGATCGCCACCGAAGACAAAACGTTGCGGACTTTTGAACTGGAGTTTCTGAATCCTGACGATGCGACCCGTTTTTCCTATCTGCCCGGGCAGTTCGCCGAAATCTCGGTCTCGGGAGTTGGGGAATCGCCCATCGGGATCGCCTCAAGCCCCACCGAGGGAAACACGCTTTTGTTTACGGTGAGCCTGGCCGGGGTGGTGACCACCGCACTGCATCACATGAAGGAAGGGGACCAGATCGGCGTGAGGGGGCCCTTGGGCAATCCTTATCCATTGAAGACGCTGACGGGGAAAAATATCGTTATTATCGCCGGGGGCTATGCCGTGACCACCCTGCGTGCCACCATGGTCTGGCTGCTGGATCCGGCCAACCGCGACAATTACGCCGACATCACCTTTGTGTACGGGGCCAGAACCCCCGGCATGCTGCTGTATAAGGATACTCTGGAAGAATGGGACCGGCGTCCGGACGTAACCACGGCGATCACCATAGACAGGGAAGTAGATGGCTGGGACAAGCATGTGGGCTTTGTGCCCCAGATCGTGGAACAACTTTCACCCAGCCCGGATAATGCCGTTGCCCTGATCTGCGGCCCCCCGGTGATGATCAAGTTTACCCAGCCGGCCATGAACAAATGCGGTTGGCAGGGGGACCAGATCATCATGAGCCTGGAAAACCGGATGAAATGCGGCATCGGCATCTGCGGTCGCTGCAACGTGGGGCCGTATTATGTGTGCCACGATGGCCCCGTGTTCACCAAGGCGCAATTGGATGCGTTGCCCAGGGAGTATTAGCCTGATTTTTCGACTTTGACGATAGTTTGTCAAAGATTTCGATACACTATTTTTGGAGGGATGCCGACACCAAGAAGCATAACTACCAGGTAAACTTCAGCCATGCATTCAAAAAAGCAAATGGTTGATCGCATTGCTATTCCACGATACCGTTACGCGATTACAGCGAATGATCGCCAACCTGCAATATATTTTTCATTATAAATCATCCCTTTTTTATAAGCCGAGAAAAAATTGTCGACTGATGAGTAATTATTGGTCACACAAAAATGCAATGGGCAAAAATCGCAGTTGCCGATCTCCCATTCTTGGCAATCGCCGATCATTATATCAGCGATACTATTAAAGTGATTAATAGTAAAAAGTAATACTTCGACTTTAGATAAATTTCATCATTCACATTGGTAATGGTGAAGAATTTCCGGATATCGTATAAATTATTTTCACAATAATTATTTTTATGAAAACGATAAAAGATTTACAGATATAACCATAATTATTTTCGTGTTGATGAATTTTTTATTAATAATATCAAGATAAATTAGGGCAAATAAGCTTTATTATTTTCACATGTACAGTAACAATAATCAGCGCTGATGAGGAAATCTCTATGAAATCGTCGCACTTATTTTCATATAAATTTTATTTAATGCAATAATATCAGGATAAAAATATAGAAAATACCGTATTTATTTTCACATAAAGGTTAGATTCTCATTGACATCAAGTAGTGGCTTTAATATATAGTAGATATCTTCTTATCTTCGTACTAGAATCCATCTATCTAAACCAATTGATATGCTTGAGGAAGAATATCAATTGGTCGATTACGATAAGTAGCGTTCTATATTTCATTTGAAAGGGGGTGATCGATTTGCTGCAACGCAGATGAAATTGCAGTCAACATGAAGCGTGTCTTCTCGTTGATTTGAAAGCAGCGTTTGAGAATGGGTTTGGCATAGCTGTTGCGCAGAAGCAATCGATCACCCTCAAGATCTTCAGTCGCTAAGGGTAATCCGCAGAACTTCCCGGCCATTGGGTTCTTCTAAGCCACGCATGCTTCCGCCCTCGGCTTCAATCGTCTCAAATTACGATAACTATTGGTAAATAGAAATCGTCCATGTAACCTCCCATTCCATCAGGTTGGACTGCTGCGGCCCGGTGTCTACTGATTGTGTTTCGGTATTTTCATGAACTGGATCATCTTCTTAAGGTGCGGTGCTTTGTCCATCTTTGTTCGATAATCGGTGATTCGGTTCAGGTGATACAGCTGATTAATTCTCGGCACAAAGGCTCATTGCCGGCGTCCGAGTCCATGTCAAAATAATAAATCTGTCGTGCATGATAGAACTCATTGTGAGGTGGGGCAAGTAAATTCTCAACGCAAAAGGGAGGGTAACAGATCATGTTCAAAGGAAGACAACCGCTTGAAAATGCGCCTTATTGGTACAACACGCCGCTCGAGAAGTTAGATTTCGAATGGTCTCCCGAAGAGACGCGGGAGATAGAACGTATTTGTGAAAAGATCCACAAGAACATCGAGGAAGAGGGGGGCATGACCCCGTACGAGCGGTGGCATGCCGCCATGTGGGGAGAGGACAAGGACCGTATGTTTATGGGGATACCGCACAACAATCCATATGCGGTGAAAGTCCTGGATTCCGCAGCCGATGCCTACAAGCCCATCGACATCTACCAGTTCCCCAAGCAGTATGTAAAGGCGCACCTGATGATGATGGCCCGGTTCAAGCTCGATTACAGCTGCATGCACAACACGAATTACGGCGAGGACATGTGGGGCGGACTGTCGGCGATGATTGAATACGGCAACCCGATCATCAAGGGCGAGCCTCCCATAAAGTGCCTGGAAGATCTGGAGGGCATGCCGATACCCGATGCCAGGAAGGACGGTTTGTATCCGGGTTACATCTGGGCCGTCAGGGAGTACAGGCGGATTGTGGAGAAATACAAGCTGCCCATTGTGGTATGGCCTTCTATTTGTCCCAGTCCGGCCCTGTTGGCAATGATGGGCATGATGGGCTGGACGGAGTACAGCATCGCCCTGCGCAAGAACCCGGAACTGGCCAAGGCATGCACCGAAATCGGCACGCAATTCCTTTGCGGCTTTGGCAAGGCCCTGGTTGACGAGGCGCAGGTGGACGCACTCACCATGTGCGCCCAGGATGGCGGTTTCCCGTGCACAAACGAAAAGAACCTGTGGATCGCCGATCACTATCGAAGAGTCGGTGAAACCATCTGTCAATATTCAAAAGACAAGGCGGGCAAAGAGCTCTACATGGGCTGGGGATTAGCCTTCATGGGCAAGTCGCAGGAATTTTTTGAAACAATGTACGAGCACGGCGGGCAGGGACCGGTGGGGACGACCTTTAATGGCGGGACCGGGGGGCAAGGCGCCTGTGACCTGGATAAACTGGCGGATTGGTGTCATGAACGTGAACTATATTTAAGCTTCACCATCGAGGATCACACCATCGAGTTTGGCACGCCATCTGAGATAGAGGAAGCGATAAAGCAGCAAATCATGCGCCACAAAGACAAACCCAAGTTCGGTCCGTCATTTAAACCGACATACTTCACGAGTTTTGAAAACGTCGAAATCGGGGTTGCCGCACTCAAGAAATACGGCAGATACGAATAAAGGAGTCTGATCAAATGGCAAACGAAGAAATACTCGAAAAATTGAAAGAGGCGATTATCGATCTCGATGACGATTTGGTCGCCAATTTGGTCGAAGAATGCGTGGCTGCCGATATTCCGCCAATAGATGTGATTGTTAACGGTTTAAGTCCCGGATTGACCATCATCGGCGACGAGTACGAGGCCAATGACCGGTTCATGAGCGATCTGATGATCTCAGGCCAGATCATGAACGATGCCATGGAACGGTTGCTTCCGACAGCGGCTGTGGAAGCCTCCATTTTGAATCGGAAGCCGGAGGATAAGGTGATGATCATCGGAACGGTAGAAGGCGATCTCCACAACGTGGGCAAAAGGATCGTCTCCGCCTTTTTTTCCGGTGCGGGCATCAAGGCCATCGACATCGGAGAGAACGTGTCGGCCGATGGGTTCGTTACGGCAATAAAGAAGTACAAGCCCGATATCGTGGGCGCCTCGGCCATCATCGGGCCTGTGACACCGTATTGCGGGGTCATCCACAAGGCCATGGTGGAAGCCGGCGTCAGAGACGACGTGATCTTTATCACCGGCGGCTGGGGCATGACGCCCGAGTGGTGTGACGAGGTCGGCGCCGATACCTTTGGTGAGTCCGCCTTCGATGCACTGGACAAGGTCAAAGCGATTTTTGACGGCAAAATGGCCCGGTGGATCGAGAGAAATAAGTAGGAAGGCTTCAGGACACGATCGAATTTTTTGACCGCCGCGGCCCTATGGCCGCGGCGGTCTCAACGATGATCCTGGGTTTGCGGAAGCGCAAGTCTTCAAACAGTCGATCGTCATAAACTCATTCTGATCATGCCAGAAGAAACCGCCGATATTTCGGCGGAGGATGCAAAGGCGCTGGGGATTTCCCAAGGCGAAAAAAATCGCGTGGCATCCAGACGCGGTGCGGTGGATGTGGCCGCCAAAATCACCTCCCATGTGCCGTCAGGTCTGGTCTGGATGGCTTTTCACTTCCGTGAAAACTGTGCCAATTGGCTGACAAATCCGGCCTTCGACCCGATTTCGAAAACGGCCGAGTTTAAAGCCTGTGCGATACGGCTGGAGAAGTTATAGGTAGAAAACCGTGCGGACAGAATTTCGGTCCGTGCGGTTTATCCCTTATAAGGAAAAACACAATCAACGGTGCCCGGTCAATAGGTAAATCGTGGGAACAGGGAAAAATACTTCTCACCGATGCCTTCCAGATGTTCCTCGATTTTCTCGAGAAGCATGGGCAGGCCGTTGAGCGTGTTATCGCTATAAAAGTGTGCCGTTTGGGTTGCGCCATGCCGGGAAAATACCGATTCGCGTTGTCAGTCTCTCTTTGAAGGTTCAACAAACAAACGCGGGTAGCGGGTTTCAAGCGTTTTTTGCACTTTATCGTCGAGTCTGGCATTAAAAAGGGTTTTCACGTTTTCAAACTGCGTGTAACTGGAAAAACTGATTTTTTCCATCCTGGCATTTCTAAAATCGGCATTTCTCAATTGTGCATCTGTTACATCGGCACCATTTAAAATAGCGTTACTGAGATTTGCCCCGGAAAGAACAGCTTTTCTAAGTTTTGAATTGGTAAGATTCGCTCCCTCCAGATCGGCGCCTTCGAGAAGAGCCTCTGTGAAATCATACTGAGGAAATCTTCTGGCCGGTACACGATCATTATGGTCCTTTTTAAAGCCCAGCTGGTCGATTAGAACCTTGTTATAATATGCCAGGTGGTAATTCCTCGCCGGTCTTAATTGTTCGGGATCAAGTCCCACGGCCGTTTCTAAATGAGTATTCTGGAGATTGGCCATGGTAAATACAGCTCCATTAACATTGGTGTTCGTCAAATACGCGTTTGAAAGATCTGCGTTAAAAAAGCAAGCTCTTTCAAGATTGGCCATATAAAAATTGGCTTTATACAAGTTCGCTTCGCTAAAGTCCGCCTCTTTCAACACCGTTTCAACCAAACGGGCTTCTGCTAATACGGTATAAATAAAAACCGCCTTTTCTGCGGTTGCCCCATCAAGTGTTGCCTCACGTAAATTTGTTTCAATGAGAATGGCATTGTTTAAATTTGACTCTCTTAGATCCGCCTTTACCAACTTGGCATTGGACAGGTTTGCCCCTTCAAACCGGCGACCCGTCAGATCCACCGCATAGATTGCCTTTTCGTTTTTCGCTCCCGTCGGATTGCCGGCCATGGAGCTGAATCTTAGGTCTGCAAGGACAAAGCTGCGCAAAATTTCCGAATACAATGGGGGGCTCACCGCCCCTTGGTAGGAAACCTCAGGATGTGAGGGCCATGGTTTTTCAACCCAGGGCACTTTTCCTTTAAGAGCACTTAGATGCAACGCAATAAGTGCAACAGAAACGGCAGCACCGATTACTGCTAAGGATGAAGGAAAAAGCCAGACGGATCGGTTGGGAATTTTTTGTTGTTGGAACCAGAATATGGCAACGACTGTAATACCCAAAATGGTCATCGACAACATGTAGAAAAACCAAAATCGGCTATGTTCCCTGAGTATAAAAACAGATAGCGAAATGAGTATAAATGGGAGCAGCCACCAAAGCGAAAAACTGACAAAGATTCTCTGGAATTTCTCGATCCAGTTGTTTAGGTGGCTATTTTCAAATTTATTGGAATTGTCTTCCATGAAACGGCAGTAGACGATGATCCAGGGATAGATACGGCTTCGGTGATGCCGGCAAATACTGGTGGCGGTGCATTTATCCCCCTTCTCAAGGCAGGCGGCACAGTTGCCCTGGTTTTTGTCATTACATTCATCTATCGCGTATTGGATCAATTTGTTTGCTTTTTGGAGGTAGAGCTGTTTGTACACAAAAAAACCGATCAGCAACAGCGGAGCAGCAACAAGATAGGCATGCAGCGGCATCTTTGCGTTCATGATGGGCAGTTCGATCTTTTGTTCAATGAAAAAGTATAGGGCAGGCGTCGTAAAGATCGTCAGAAGGGTGTAGCAAAGTATGCCCAGATAGATGTAGTAAATCTTACGGCAGTGATAGATAGCGTCCTTGATATTATCGTACACCCAGTTTTCGGAGAGTCCCTTCGGTTTTTCATATAGCGGTTCCTTTTCAGGCTTGTGATACAGCATTCTTTTCTCGTGAGGCGTAACCCAGACTTCAACATCCTTATCGGATGTTTCTTCTACCGATAGAAATTTTTCCGAAGCTGCATTGATTGCTTTCATGATGATTACCATAAAAAGCCGGTGTGGGTTTATGTGGTGCTAGCAGTTTACATCCCACCAGAATTGACCGGATGGCTGATAGAGGTTGTCCCTATCGGTGGCATTATTTGCATCCTGACACTGGCGAAGGTTCATTCCGTTGGGATAATACTGGCCATTCCTATACTGCTTGCAGCATCCTTTGGCCGCCTGTGGCTGCTCAAAGGTTCCTGGAATCAGCAGCAAGGAAAAGGCAAACAGCATCATCAGGAATAACAGTAGACGCCCTTTCATTTTCTTCTCCTTGTCTTATCGGAAATGTATACGAGTCCCATTCAAATTGCTTTGAACCAAGATCATGTTAAATAATGGTCACGGAGAGAGGGGCGCCGGAGCGGGCATTCAGATTACACAAAATTAGATTCCAATTTCGCCCAAGAGAGTATCGGCACCATCACAGTTTGAAGGTACGCGTACGATCGAACATCTGTACGAGACGCCGCACTGCAAGGATATCCAAGATCTTTAAATCCAGAATATACTACGGTGTATGCATGGATTGCAACCGAAAGTATACTGGCTATCCGTGCTTTCAGGGAAATGAGCGCCCATTTTTCCCTGAGAGCGATTGTTGCCGGTGCAGGCACTCGCCTTCGCCGAAGACGGCCACCGGAAACGTGGTCAGGTCAAAGGGGTCGCCGTTCCAGCAGGTGAATGAGGCCCAGCGGCCCTTCGTAAGAGTGCCGACTTTTTTCTCGATTCCAAGGAACTCGGCATTTTTCCGGGATATCAGCTCGATGGCATCGGCAAAGGCGGGATCATCCATTTGGAGGGAGTCGAGGGCATCAGGCAAAAAGAGACTTCATCGAAAATTCACCCTTTTACTATAACGATTACATGCTGTATAAACAAAATGACTACCACCGCACGGATACAAATAAAATACGCCGGTTCTTCGCCGTGCTCAACGCGAAAATCCCGGCAGACCGCTTTTTGTTTCGCCCGTGACCGGTATACGTTCTTTATTAACACGCGTAAATCAATTCTGGAATCAGCGTTCGGGAGACAACCGCGTGAAGACTACCGATATCCTCATCCTGGCACTGATGGCCGTTTCAGCCATTCTCGCAGCCGGGGCCTTCGCGGCAATCGTAAAATACCTTTTCGACCGCGGCCTTGCCGATCCGAAACATCCGGCGCCGAATATTATCGAATTTTACAAAACGTATGTATCGCATACTCGCAAAACCACCGGCCGCATCGGTTGCGTGTTCTGGATTCACAGCATCTGTACAGGCCTTTTCATCACCATCGGCGTGGTTTATACAATTGTAAGATTTGTGTTGCCGCGTCTGATGGGCGCGTAGGGAATTTCGGCGGAAGGCCGGTAGAAGAATGAGGGCTGTGGGGGCAAAAGCCCATGATGCGGAATACAGGGTCCAGACCTGAACCGGTGATTCGATCATAGAAAAAAGGATAAGCGATGCAGGTAAAACTCCAGCCCATTGGAACGGCACACACGGATGCAACGAACATTCCCCGCCACTGGACGGTGTCGGATATCGAGGGCACACTGGTCATTGATCCGGCATACACCGAAGGGCTCTCGGACATCCGTGTCGGACAACAGATCATTGTGCTTTTTCATTTCCACAAAAGCGCCCCCTTTTCACCCGATCTGTTAAAACAGACACCGCCTCATCGTGATCAAGCCATGGGCGTGTTCAGCATCTGTTCTCCCAGACGTCCGAACCCGATCGGGCTGTCGGTCCTGACCGTGCTTGACCGCAATCAAAATGTTCTGCGTGTCCAAAGTATGGATATGATCGACGGCACGCCGATTCTGGATATAAAGCCGTTTATCACCGGTGAGAGAAACTTGCCCAGTAGAAATCAGGATTCGTAGGGTTCATCTTCGGTCTCCCCTTAGCGCAAGAGGATGCATTGTGATCGTGGTGAACCACAGTAGTCAGAAGCCAGAATTCAGGAGCCAGAATGAAATTGATGTCCCTTCGCTTTGTCGGTTCCTAAAATAGATCGAGCCGAAGGCGAATACCTGATTCTGGATACTGAATTCTGACTCCTGGATTCTTGTAACAATCTTTGGATAGCCTCATTTTTTTTTATTTTTCCCAGAGGACTATTTTATCGGGACGCAATGCCGTAGGTCATGGATTGCCCCTGCGCTGTCCAAAAGAAAGCGCCCCAGCGATCAGATGGGCGGATCGCAGCGGTTCGGGGATATGGCCGTGTTGGGAAAAATGCCGGATGGTCTTTTGCGCCTGACGTAACGTGAGGCCGACGCGCTGGACGTGGACGGCACCCACCGGTTCCATGGGTCCCAGTGTTTCGATGATCCGCCATCGCATCTCCCCCCCATCAAAATGGGTGAGAAGCGCCTTTTTGATGGCCGTGAAATCGGGCTGTTTTCGGGCCACCACCAGAACGGGAAGTGAAAGGGCATCGGACAAGGCGAAGACATCCACCACGTTGAACCCCGCCATGGTGATCCCCTGGAGCATGATCAACTGGGCGTGCTCCATGAATTTCGATTGACGAACAGCACAGATCAAGGAAGCGGCCGCATCGTCCCCATCTTTTTCCACCTCCGAAATCAGAACGCCATCGAAGCGAAGACTTGCATACACGGTACCCACGACATTTACCCTTCCCCGATGGTTTCGATCAAAGGGTGTGTCGTCGAAACCGATGACGTTGGAAAGCCGTTTTTCAGACATCTTTATATGGCTTGGTTTTCCCTTTGTGTGACAAGATTGCAAAGAGATCTGGTCGTACCTTTGACAAAAAAATCGATCTGATTAAAGAGACCTCATATGATTACCGATATTGATGTTGGCATGTGCAATTCGATCGGTAAAGGAGGCGTTCCAAATGAGATGGAAATGCGTTGCGGTACTATTGTTCGTATGGTTCACCGTTTCCATCGGTTATGCCGAAACCATTCGATTCGCTCCTCTTCCCATGCAGGATCGGGAGACGATAATCAAGCAGTGTAAGCCCATGATCGTTTATCTGGAAAAGAACCTGCATGTCCAAATCATCTACGACTATTCGGACAACTACTCGGATCTTTTAGATAAATTTCGTCGATCGCAAGTGGATCTGGCCTATCTCGGTCCCCTTCCCTATGTGGAATTGCGCGCCACGTATGCCCATGCCGAACCATTGGTTCATTTCAAGGAAAAATCCGGCAATGCCAGCTACACCTGCGCCATGGCGACCTTCCCCGATGCCGGATTCGAAATGCAATTTGCCGTAAACAGAAAAATTGCCTTGACGCAACCCCTTTCCACTTGCGGTTACCTGTCCGTCAGCGGCCTGATGCGAAACCATGGCAGCGACTTGGAGGCCAATCGCTACCGCTATCTGGGAAGACACGATGCCGTAGCCCTGAGTATCATCCAGGGAGAATTCGAGGCCGGCGGACTCAAGTCCGCCATCGCAAGGGAGTATGCCCACATGGGGCTTCGAATCATCGCCGAAACAGATCCACTGCCGGCATTCGCCCTGGTGGGAAACGCCAAGACCCTGACACCGGAGCGCATGTTCCAGATCCAGTCCTGCCTCACCATTTTGGAGCCCGATGGCAAGGATAAATCACAGTTGGAATCATGGGGCAAGAACATTCGATACGGTGCCGTCACGGCATCGGACGATGATTACCGTCCGGTCCGTGAACTGCTGGGCTATACAAAGATTCCGGAAAAGAGCAATTTCTAAATGAAACGAATCATCGGTCGCGTACTCCAGCATGCTCTTTTCCTCGCCCTCGTTTTGGCCCTCGTTGCCGCCGGCCTGGGTTTCCTTTTGCACCACAATCGGATGATCAAGCAGCGCAGCTACTTTTCCCAGCACCAGGAAGTGTTGGAAACCGCCTATCACGCCAGCGTCCAGATGTATCGTCTGGCCATGGAGGGGTTCTACAACAACGCCATCTGTCAGCCCGAAGTCCTTCGGCTTTTTTCCGAAGGCATCAACGGTCACGGCGACCAACGGGCCATTGCCAAAGGACGTCTCTACCGCCGTCTCTTTCCCCAATACCAGGCCATGAAGAGACAGAATCTGCTGCAATTGCACTTTCATCTGGCTGACGGAACGAGTTATCTTCGCTTTCACAAGCCGGACCGACACGGCGACAACCTGCTGCAGGTTCGCCGCACTGTTCGCATCGCCAACTCCCGGTTGCGTCCGATCGATGGTTTTGAAACGGGTAAGGTCCGATCCGGTTTCCGCTATGTCTACCCTGTATTCTGGGAAGGCCACCACCTGGGATCCGTCGAGGCGAGTGTGACGACCAAGGCCATCCGCGATGCCATGGCGGAGTTGGATCCCCGTCGGGAATACTCTTTTGTTATGAATCGATTGTTGATCGAACCATTTGTGTTCAGCGAGCAAAAATGGCTCTACTCCACATCGGATCTGCATCCCAAATTTATCGTTGAAGACGCCAATGCGTTGCTTCCGGACAGTCCTCCGCCCTTATCCGATCATGCAAAGGCCGTTACCCAAAAGCTCAGGAAAAACAAAAATGTCCAGGATGCCATGGACCGCGGGGAGGCCATAACCATTGGCAGTTCGGTTGCCGGTTTACCATACGTGGTTTCCCTTTTGCCCATTTTCGACGTCGCAGATCAGTTGGCCGGTTACCTGGTTACCTACGCGCCGGATCGGGTGACGGGAACCTATCGTAAGGAGTATATCGTTTTCCTGGTTGCCGCGGCTTCGGCCCTGGCGATGATCGGAACCCTTCTTTTGGCCTATCGCCGCCGGAGTCTTGCCCTAAGCCGGGAAAAACACAATCTGAAAGTAATGAACGACGCTTTGGCCGAGGGTGTCTACGTGATGGACAAGGAGGGGGCGATCATTCGCATCAATCCGGCGGCCCTTCGGATACTGGGATATGATGAGAAAGAGTTGATCGGAAAAAACGCCCATGCGCAACTACACAGCCACCCAAACAATGCCCATCTTCAACTTGCACATTGTCCCCTTTATCGCCAAGCGAGCCGGGGTATACCTTACGATGGGGAGGAGCAGTTTCTGCACAAAACCGGTAAGGTGCTCATCGTGGAGTTGGCCAGTCGCCCCATTACCGTACGAGGAGAACTGGTCGGATCCATCATGGCTTTTCACGATATTACCGAAAGAAAACGGATGGAGGCAGCATTAGGCGAAAAGGAGCAGATTCAGCGCACCCTCATGGAGAGTCTTCCCGTTGGGTTGATCATCATCAATGCCAAAACCCGTGTCATCGAGTGGATCAATTCCACTGCGGCCCATCTGTTCGGCGCACCGGCAGACGCCATCGCGGGAAACCGGTGTCACCGTTTCATGTGTCCTGCCGATGAAAATACGTGCCCCATCCTCGATTTGAACCAGAGAGTAGACAGTTCGGACCGGATATTGTGCTGCCACGATGGCAGCCGGATACCCGTTCTCAAGACA
The DNA here is from genome assembly GCA_963674945.2 of uncultured Desulfosarcina sp. GTDB lineage: Bacteria > Desulfobacterota > Desulfobacteria > Desulfobacterales > Desulfosarcinaceae > Desulfosarcina. The sequence goes on along the minus strand of CAXXWQ010000004.1, from coordinate 2,640,476 downwards.
GTCAACCGCATCGTCATCCGCGGTGATGAAAAACTGCTGGAATGCATTATCGATATTCGCAGCAGGGTCGCTGCCGAAAAGGCATTGATACAAGCCAACGACAAATTGACCGTCGCCATCGCCCATGCCGAAGAGCTGGCGGGGAAGGCGGAGGCGGCCAATCGCTCCAAGAGTGTCTTTCTGGCCAATATGAGCCATGAGATTCGCACGCCGCTCAACGCCATCTTGGGGCACTCTCAATTGTTGCAGCAGGACCTTTCACTGAACAGCGAGCAGCGTCGGCAGCTCATGACCATCAACCGCAGCGGGGATCATCTTCTGAAGCTGATCAGCGATATTCTGGAGATGTCCAAGATCGAGGCGGGACATATCAAGGTCCAGCCCGAAGCCATGAATTTCCAGCGGTTGATCGATGATATTTACGCCATCTTCCAATTGGCCTGCCAGAAAAAGGATCTGCACTTTACAATCGACACCGTGGGGCAGATACCCGGTCCCATCATTGCAGATCCTGGAAAAATCCGTCAGATCCTGATCAACCTCGTATCCAATGCCGTAAAGTTCACAGGGCAAGGCGGGCGCATCACCCTCGGTGTCCGTGCGACAGAAGAGAGAAATCGGACATGGGCCATAACGATGGATGTTCGCGATACGGGAAGTGGCATCGGGCCGGCGGAGCAGGCCAACCTGTTTCATGCATTCGAGCAGACCACAAGCGGCCATCGTGCCTCGGAAGGTACCGGGCTGGGCCTCTCCATCAGCAGGGCCTACGCCCGTTCCATGGGGGGAGATCTGCGCCTCGTTGCGAGCGACGTCGATCAAGGCGCCGTTTTCCGTTTTACTTTTCTCGCGAAGAAAGCGGATCGGCCGGAAGACGAAGCCAATGTTCCCATTACCCGACAGTGGGACACGGCATCAACGCCACGGGTGCTCATCGTGGAAGACGATGCAGTTTGTGCCAACCTTTTGAAGCGGGTGCTGGACCGCAACGGGTTTGAAACGCTGGTGGTGGAAAGTGGCGAGAACGCCTTGACGGCAATGGAGACGTTTTCTCCCAAGGTGGTGCTGATGGATGTCCTTTTGCCGGGCATGGATGGGTATGAAACGATCCGGCGGATTCGTCGGCGGCCCGGTGGACCGGAGGCATACATTATCACGGTGACGGCAACCGGTATCAATGCCGACGAGATACGCCAAAAGGCAAAAGCGGCAGGTGCCGATGACTTCGTTCCCAAGCCGTTCAAGACCGAGGATATTGTAGACAAAATCCGTGGATTCTTCATGGAAGATGAAGATTTCGACCTATCGGATTCATGCGATGGGGAAAACACCGATCCGCCGGCGGTCATGGAAAAAGTATGCCAGCTGTCCAAGGCATTGCGGCAGCGACTTCAGAATGCCGTGGAGTCCGGAGACATGACACAATTTACGAAATTGGCGGACGAGGCAACCGCCATCGACAGACAACTGGCGGATCATCTCAAGAACCTGGCCCTGCAGTTTGATTATGCCGCCCTGTTGAACATTCTATCCACACATGACCGAAACGATGCAACCGGAGAGATATAGATGTTGAACAAAGAGACCATAATGATCATTGACGATATTCCCGAGAATCTACAACTGCTCAGCTCCATGCTCCAGAGAAAAGGGTACGCCGTATCCGCTTTTCCGCAAGGAAAAATGGCGCTGGCGGCGGCGGTGCGAAAGCGTCCGGATCTGGTCTTGCTGGACATCAACATGCCGGAAATGAATGGATTTGAGGTGTGTGAAGCCTTCAAGTCCCGAAGAGAGCTCAAGGACATTCCCATTATTTTCATCAGCGCCCTGAATGATGCCGACGACAAGGTGAGAGCATTGAAATGCGGAGGGGTGGATTACATCACCAAACCCTTTCAGATGGAGGAGGTATACGCAAGAGTAGACATCCATCTTCAGTTGAACAGCGTCCAGGATGTTCTTCGCCAGTTCAATGACAGGCTAAAGGAGCGTGTTTCCCAACAGGTGGAGGAGATCAACAAGACCCAATTGGCGATGATTTTCGCATTGGCAAAGTTATCCCACACCCGTGACGACGATACCGGCCTTCACCTGGAGCGGGTACAGCATCTATGTCGGTTGCTCTCGACCGCTTTGTCTCAATCGGAGGACTTTGCCTATGAAATTTCACCGGAGTTCATCAAAACAATCTTTCACGCCAGTCCGCTTCATGATCTTGGCAAGGTGGGAATTAAAGATGCCATCTTGCTGAAACCGGGAAAATTGACCGATGAAGAATTCGCGTTGATGAAAACCCACACCACCATCGGCGCCGCCACCCTCGAATCGGTGAAGGTGCAGAATCCGAAAAATGAATTCGTCAACATGGGAATCGAAATTGCCAAACATCACCACGAAAAGTGGGACGGGACCGGTTATCCGGACGGCCTGGCCGGTGAGGAAATCCCTTTGAGCGCCCGGATCATGGCACTGGTGGATGTATACGATGCCTTACGTTCCCGGCGGCCTTACAAGGAACCGTTCTCCCATGAAACATCCAGGGCCATCATCTTGGAAGGCGCCGGTGGTCATTTCGATCCGAAGATTGTCGAAGTATTCGAAAAGATCGAAAAGGATTTCGAAGCCACCCACAGTTCCCTTATGGATAGGTAACCGCCGCTTACATACAATCCAGTAAGAATCGTCCCGTATAGCTTTCTTCAACCCGTGCCACCTTTTCCGGTGGCCCCTGGGCCACGACCCGGCCGCCCCCCTTTCCCCCCTCGGGTCCCAGATCGATAATCCAGTCGGCGGTTTTGATCACATCCAGGTTGTGTTCGATCACCACCACGGTATTGCCGTCATCCACAAGACGATGAAGCACGGCAAGCAGCATCTTCACATCCTGGAAGTGAAGACCCGTTGTGGGTTCGTCGAGGATGTAGAGGGTTCGACCCGTGGCTCGTTTGGCAAGTTCCCGGGCCAGCTTGATGCGCTGGGCTTCCCCACCGGACAAAGTGGTGGCCGCCTGTCCAAGCTTGATATAGGAGAGCCCCACATCCATCAGGGTGTCCAGAATTTTTCGAATTCGCGGGTGGTTGATGAAAAGTTCCCTGGCCTGGGCCACCGAAAGGTCCAACACATCGGCGATGGAATGCCCCTTGTACCTAATTTCCAAGGTGGCATCGTTGAAACGCTTGCCACGGCAGGTTTCACAGGGGACGTACACATCGGCCAGAAAGTGCATCTCCACTTTGATGTACCCGTCTCCACTGCAGGATTCGCAGCGCCCCCCTTTGACATTGAAGGAGTACCGCCCCTTTTTGTACCCGCGCATGTTGGATTCGGGCAGCTGGGCGAAGAAATCCCGGATATGATCGAAGACCTTGGTGTAGGTGGCCGGATTGCTGCGGGGCGTTCGCCCGATGGCCTTCTGGTCGATGTTGATCACCTTGTCCAGATGGGAAAGACCCTTGATCCCCTTGTGCCGTCCGGTTTCCAGCAGGCTGCCGTGGAGTCTGGCCGCCAGGGCCGGGTAGAGGATCTGGTTGATCAGGGTGGACTTACCGGCACCGGACACGCCGGTCACGGCCACCAACAGGCCGAGAGGAATCTTGGCGGTAAGGTTGTCCAGATTGTTCTCATTGGCCCTGACGATGGTAATGTACCGATTGCCGGCAGATTTTACCGTCCGGCGTGAGACTGGCGTTTCGATCTCCTCTTTGCCGCTGAGATAGCGGCCGGTGAGGGAAGTCCTGCGGCGCATGATCTGCCTGGGCGTTCCCTGGGCCACGATTTCTCCCCCCAGGTGCCCGGCGCCCGGGCCAAAATCCAAGATCCAGTCGGATGAGAGCATTGTCTCGCGGTCATGCTCCACGACGATAAGGGTATTGCCGATATCCCGCAGGTGACATAAGGTGTCCAGTAGTTTGATATTGTCCCGCTGGTGAAGGCCGATGGAGGGCTCGTCCAGGATATAGAGGACACCGGTGAGTTCCGACCCCACCTGGGAAGCCAGACGGATCCGCTGGGATTCGCCGCCGGAAAGGGTGGGGCCCTTTCGGCTCAGTGAAAGATAATCCAGTCCAACGTTGACCAGAAAGCCCAACCGGCCGGTAATCTCCTTGAGCAGTTCCCGGGCGATGATCTCACGATTGCCGGACAACTCCAATGCATCCAGAAAGTCCCTGGCTTCCCGGATCGTCATGTCCGTGACATCGATGATGGAACGATCTTGAATCGTTACCGCCAGCACTTCGGGTTTGAGCCGCCGCCCATGGCAGGTGTCGCAGGGCCGGGTGGAGAGAAAACGGCTGTAATACTTTTTGGCATTTTCCGATTCGGTCTGCCTGTACCGACGCATGAGGGTGTTGAGCAGTCCCTCGTAGGATGTCGTATAGGCACCCTGGATCTTCTCTGCATTCCAGGTCACCGTCAGTTCCCGACCGCCGCTGCCGTATAGAATCAGATCCCTTTGGCGTTTGGGCAGGCGGTTCCACGGGGTATCGAGGTCGATTTGCCACTGGGTCTCCATGGCACGCAATTGCTCCGCCGTCCACGAACCGTTTAGTCTGCCCTTGCCGGTGAAATGGCCCTGCCAAGGAATGATCGCCCCATGCCGGATGGACAAATTTCCGTCGGCGACCACCTTGTCGGCGTCCATTGCCAGTTTGGCCCCGATGCCGTTGCAGTCCGGACACATGCCCAGCGGGGAGTTGAAGGAAAAAAGGGGCGGGTCCAGCTCCGGATAGGCAATGCCGCAGCACGAACGCGCCTCGCTCATGGGGATATCCCCATGGTCCATGCGGTGTACGATGATCCGGCCCTCTCCCAGGTGCAGCGCCGTCTCCACCGAATCGGTGAGCCGTTTTCTGAAATCATCGTTTCCGGTGACCTTCAGCCGGTCTACCACGGCCTCGATGGTGTGTTTCTTGTATCGGGCAAGGGTCTGGACCGCCTCGATGTCCTGGACGACGCCGTCGACCCGAAGCCTTGCGTAACCCTGCTGCTGGAGCCGGGCGATCACCTCCCGGTGCTCTCCTTTCCGGTTTTCGATTACCGGTGACAGGATGAGAATTTTGCTGCCTTCCGGCATCTCCATGACGCGGGCCACCATGCTCTGGGCGTCCCCCTTTCCCACCGGCTTTTTGCAGTGGACACAGGTCTGCTGGCCGATACGGGCGAAGAGGACACGCAGGTAGTCGTAAATTTCGGTGATGGTGCCCACCGTGGAGCGCGGGTTTTTGCTGGCGGATTTTTGCTCGATGGAGATGGTCGGCGAGAGTCCCCGGATGGTTTCGTATTGGGGTTTTTCCATCTGGCCGATGAATTGGCGGGCATATGCCGAAAGCGACTCCACGTATCGCCGCTGGCCCTCGGCAAAGATCGTATCGAAGGCGAGACTGGATTTCCCCGAACCGGAGACACCGGTGAATACGATCAGCTTCTTCTTGGGAAGGCTCACATCGATCTGTTTGAGGTTATGCTCCCGGGCCCCCTTCACCTCGATGGTATCCAACTCCCTTGCGTTTCGTTTTTTCCGCGTGTGTCCCTTAAATACACGCGGGTTTCCATTTGGATGATTTTTCATCTCGCGATTCACTTTCTGATCGATCTTGCACAGTGGGTGCAGCCCCTGGTCGTTTCGAAATATCCATTGCAATGAACCGTGCAACTGCCGTAGGATTCGGAAAATAAGTATGGATTTTTTCATTGTCCATAAAAAGCTTTTCCAGACCAAAGATGGCCGAACAATATTTCGAAAAAGACTCTTTTTCCCATTATTTTGCCGATGGATGAAATGGGAAACGCTTTTTAGACAATCTTTTTTGATTCGTATTGATGAACGCGTTCTTTGGAAGTCATCCGTAAATACTTCATGGTATCGAAAAGGCAATGACGATGGCGCCGAATGAAACACAATCCGTGTACGAACAAACCTACCGCTACTACCTCGATCAGTTGAAGACCATTGATTTTACGGGAAAGGAAGCGGCCTTGGGAATTGGTCTCGACGGCGATTCAGTATTGATTCCCTACCATGGCAGAACCATCCGGCTGACGGACACCGGTCTTTCCGACGAAAACGGTGGAAGGCCCCTTTTTTCTGACTGTGTCGTGATCTGTCGCTACCTGATCATGTGCCCGAAGGTTGTACCCAAGAACAAAGAGTGGGTGGCCTTCCGGGATTTCCCCGCCGCCGGTCCGTTGACCGCATATTGGAAAGATGCCGTGGAACGGCCCCTTGCCAAAGCGTTTTCCGGAGATCTTACCACCCTTGAAGGTGCCTGCGACGCCTTGGGCGGCAGCGTTACGAATCTTTCCATTGCCTGCGATCTTCACCGTCGATTCATGCCGTTGCCCAAGGTGCCGCTATTATTGGTTTTCAATGCGGCGGACGAGGATTTTCCCGCCGCCGCATCCATCCTGTTCGAAAAACGGGCTGACGCCTTCCTGGACGCCGAAAGCCTGGCCATCTTGGGCCACGGACTATCCTTTCGTCTTTGCAACATGCGTCCCAAGGACATTCCAGAGTCAAAAACACGTCCGTGTTTCAATCGTTGCGGTTGTAACCGGGTGCATAGCACCCGGTTTTAAAACAACCCATGAGAAGGAAACATGTTCACCAAATCAGACGAGAAAGGACGATCCATGACGATCCGAACCAAAATCGTGGCTACGATCGGCCCCGCATCCAATCAACCGGAAATGCTGGCAAAATTGGTTTCCGCCGGCATGAATGTCGCCCGGTTGAATTTTTCCCACGGCAATTACGAAACCCACAGCGGGGCCATCCGGAATATCCGATCCGCCTCCCGAACGCTCAACCGCCCCGTGGGCATTTTACTGGACCTGCAGGGGCCCAAAATCCGTGTGGGAAAACTGGAAAACGGTGAACCGGTTCGTCTGCAGCGTTGCGCTGATTTTTCCATCACAATCAAACCAGTGACGGGCAACGCCCAGATGGTCTCCACCACGTATCAAAATCTGCCCGGCGATGTGAGACCCGGAGACACCATCTTGCTCGACGACGGGCTGATCCGGCTTCGGGTGAAATCGAAGACCGATGATACCGTCTTGTGTGAGGTTCGAAACGAAGGGATCTTAAAAGAAAACAAAGGCATCAATCTTCCGGGGGTCGCTGTTTCCGCTCCCTCCCTGACGGAAAAAGACATCCGGGACGTGAATTTCGGCATTAAAAACAGCGTTGATTATTTTGCCCTCTCCTTCGTTCGCAGCGCCGAAGATCTCTCGGCCATCAAATTCATCATGAAAAAACAGGGGGTGACCATACCGGTGATTGCCAAAATCGAAAAACCGGAGGCCGTGGAAAACCTGGATGCGATTCTGGATGTGACAGACGGGGTAATGGTGGCGCGGGGAGATCTGGGGGTGGAGGTGCAACCCGAACTGGTCCCCATCATCCAGAAGAGAATCATCGCCGCCAGTATCCGAAAAAACAAGCCGGTGATCACCGCAACGCAGATGCTGGAATCGATGACCGTCAACCCCATCCCAACCCGAGCCGAAGCCTCGGATGTGGCAAACGCGATTTTCGACGGCACCGATGCCGTCATGCTGTCCGGAGAAACCGCATCCGGCAAATACCCGGTGAATGCAGTTCAGATGATGGTCAAAATCGCTCGCCAGGCCGAGGGTTCACCATTTTTACGGTTCAATCTCCGTCACGATTCGGATCCGGCGGACCCGGTAACCCACGCCGTGGCCAAAAGCGCCGTAAGCATTCTTCATGAGGTAAACGCCCGGTGCATCATTGCATTTTCCGTTTCGGGCAGCACATCGAAACAGATTTCCAAACAGCGGCCGTCGAAACCCGTATATGCCTTTACATCACGCCAGGACACCTACCACCGTCTTGCCTTGCTATGGGGAATCACCCCGATGTTTATCGGCATGATCGAAGATGCGGCCAAGTTGGTGGAGGCCAGCGAACGAATGCTCATGGGAAAGGATCGGGTTGCCAAGGGAGACCTCGTGGTATTGGTGATCGGCATGGGGCTCAAAGCCGGATCCACCAATATCATTAAACTTCACCGCGTGGGATATGACGACTGACGTTTTCGTAAAAATCCGATATCTGCGTTACGCTTCACCCCTCGTCACTGCGACGTATTCAACCATACGCCTCATTCCTCGGGGTTCGCAATCCTTGATCTCGAACTTGTTACGAAGCCGTCCGAAATTCGACTTTTTGCAATTTCATCAAGATTGAAGGGCCGAAACAAGCCCATCAATCTTCGGAAATTCGGGCTCGGATCCTTCGTTTCAGCCTTTGAAACCAATTTTCTTCGTCCGAGGACGAATCTTCCCGAACGATGCATGCCTGTTCGAGAAATCGACCAAAATCAGGGTTTGTTTTGCCAAATTGAACGATTCGATCCAAGGAGAGAAGTTCCTCCAATGTCGGAGGCGACATTTCGATATCCGATTCCCGGCGGATGGTTTCCATTGTGATGGAAAGGGCGTATATGGTTATATCTTCGGCCAGTTGCTCGGCAGATCGGCTGGAACCGTCGGTTCCATTATACCGCAACACTTCATGAACACAGGATAAAAGTACTGGATCATCCGTCTCCGGGGTTTCCAAACATCGGTCGGTGGCGAAATTATGATCGAGGAAGTCGTCGGACAGTTTTTGCAGTCTTTGCAGCCAGAATCCATTTAAGTTCTGGGGAAGTACGGCTTGCGCACCCTTGGAAAGCACCTCGTTGGAAAACCTGGACAGCATGGGATTCAGTCCTCCTTATGGAAAATCCAGACTTCTTACCATATTTTTCTCTTTGTGCCCAGCTCATTTGGCGTTGGTTCCCGACGTGGAAAAAACACGATTGCGTGGAATGATTCTTCACGGTTTTGGATCTGCTACCAATTGGGAACAAATAATTCGAAATAGTTCGACGGTTGCACGCAAGCCGGACATTTGGCCGGCGCGCACTTTCCTTCGTGGATATATCCGCAGTTCATACAACGCCAAATCCTGGCACTAGATCGGCTGAAAACCCGATCGGTCTTCACATTCTCTGCAAGTTCGCGAAAATTCTTTTCGTGTTGCACTTCGGCAACGATGATTGCATCCCAAACATCCGCTGCGCGATCGAATCCCTCCTGGCGCGCAATTTGAGCAAATCCGGGGTACAGCCGACTGTGAACATCCAGCTCCAAATCCGCTGCAGATTCCAAATTTTCATAAGTCGCCTTGACCACGCCGGTGAGAAAACTGGCCGTCACCTCAAGTTTTCCACCATTGAAAAATTTGAAAAAGCGAAGCGCATGTTCGCACTCCTGGCTGGCGGTTTCATTGAAAATGGCGGCGACCTGAATGTAACCGTCCCTTTTTGCCTGATCGGCAAAAAATGTGTATCGCGTGGTCGCCTGGGATTCGAATGCATATGAAATTAGAAGGTTTTTTGCCGTTTGACTCTCTCTGAACCGGGACATGCGCAACCCCCATTGAACGATTGGTGAATCGCGTGTTTGGATCTTGGCGTGAACGAATACTCACACGTTTCACGTTTTCGTGGCAAGCGGCGCCTCCCCGGTTGGATCGGCACCGCCGGAAACGGTAATCTGGAAGGCAGGGTGAAAGGGAAAGAAAGTATATTACTCCTCCATGATCTCGATTGCTTCTGCGCCACACTCACTCGCGGCCTGTCGGACGACGTCCTCATATTTTTCGGGGATCGTATCGAATTTTACGATGGACTGCAGTTGATCTTCGTCATATTCGAAAACTTCTGGACAAAGATTGTTACAATTTCTGTCACCCATACATTGACTGGTAATCGTAACCTTCATGTTACCTTCTCCTTTTGGTGGAATTTGTGATGGATGGAGTTATGTGAAAACAATAATCGAACCATAGCGTAGGTTCAATAAAAGATCAACGTGATTGCCCTGCCACGGGATGGTCTTCTTCTGCCGCCGATGAAGGAATACGGAAACGATGATCTCGGACGACCATGGAAGGAACTTTTATGGGATAGCTACGATTGCATCACATGATGGGCATTTTTCGGCATAACGATTTAGGACGATCGATGTTCTTTTTTATACGGTATGATACACTTTTTCATTCCCTTCTGGTTCCTGCACAACACCCGCTATGAACAGAATCTGTTTTAATTTTAGATTTTTAATACAATATCAAAAAATATAATGCCGATGGCATTTTGATTGCAAAAAAGATTTTTGAGACAGTCATCAAGCTGCTCGATAATGGCAAACCATTCGAAAGAATGGGACGCAACGCTTCTGGCCTAACTCTTCTTTTTTCAAGAAGACACGGCAGCAGGGCCGCCGAAGGCAAGCGGATGCATCCTCTGTGGATCTACCGGTTGTCCATCTTTGAACCACGGAGGATCGTAGTATGTTTCAACGGTTGTCAAACCTGTTCACCACCCTTGTCTGTTTTGCGTTTACCGTCGGTGTCATCCTGGCACTGCCAGCCTTCCGACTCTCGGCCGCAACCTACACGGTTCCAAATACCGCAGGTGTCACGGTATCATGGGAAGAAAATGATCCCGCGCCTGAAGGATACCGAATTTACCAGCGAAAGCAGGGAGAGGTCTACGACTACGATACCCCTTGCTGGACAGGCTCGGAAACCAGTGGAAATGTGTACAACCTGGATTGGGAAACCACCTATTATTTTGTGGTGCGGGCATATGATGGAGCAATGCAGAGTCCGGACTCCCAAGAAGTCTCCTGCGTCACGCCGACGATTGAACCCGTTCGGCATACGATCATGGCAACTGCCGGCGAACATGGTATTCTTTCACCGAATGGTGAGGTCGTCGTGATCGAGGGAACGAATCAGACCTTTGCCATCACCCCTGATGCCGGCCATCATATTGCAGACGTTACAATTGATGGTGTGTCCCAAGGGGCGATCTCTTCCTACACATTCGACGAAGTCACTGAAAATCATGCCATCGAAGCGACATTTGCCATTGACACTTACGTAATCACTGCTACGGCAGGTCCCAATGGTGAAATCTCGCCCTCAGACGATTCAATAGTAACCGATGGTGATCATATCACATTTTCCATCATACCGGCAGTTGGTTACCATGTTTCCGGCCTTTTCGTGGATGGCACGCCGGTCGAGACATCCAATTCCTATATTTTCACCTCAGTCGACGGAAATCATACGATTCATGCCGCTTTTGAAGCCGATTTCTTTGAGATCACGGCAACTTCAGGAGGCAATGGCACGATCATGCCGGCCGAAACAGTGGCGGTATCCAATGGCGGGCATCAACCCTTTTCTTTTACACCAGACCCGGGGTTTCACATTTCAGATGTCGTGGTCGATGGCGAATCTTTGGGCGCCGTTGCCAGCTACGTATTCGATAATGTAAATGAAAACCACACCATTTCAGTATCCTTTTCGGAAAGTTCTCCGGTAAACATCATTATCGAAGCAGAAGATGGCGACATGCAATGGCCAATGGAGATTGCAGATGATGAAGCTGCCAGCCACGGCAGTTATATTTGGGTCCCTTCCGGAAACGGCAGTGTGGAAAATCCTTTGGAGGCCGACGGGTGCGGGGAATTTCATTTTGCCGTGCCAGAGGAAGGAGAGTATCGGATCTGGGCGCGGCAGTCTTCCAATGAGACGCAGGGAGACTCCTTTTTTGTGTCCGTTGATGACGCCAACGAAGTTACCTGGTACACCAAACACGGTGAGCAAGAAAACTGGACATGGGACGTGGTGAGTATTCGAGAACCCGAACAACCGAGAAATTACGAGAACCCGGTATCGTTTCATTTAAGTGCCGGCACACACCGGCTATCCATAAAACATCGAGACGATGGTACAAGATTGGACAAACTTTTCATTACAAACCAAAAGGACCTCATCCCGTCGGCTGATGGTCCGATCTCTCCGACAAACTGGACCCTGCTCTATGTGGACAGCGAGGAGGTGGCATACGAATATGCACCTGCTGCCCAAGCCTTCGATGGGGATCCGAATACGTTCTGGCACACCAAATGGTCCGCCGACGTGACCGATCCACCTCATGAGATATGGATTGATCTGGGTGAAACTGTCAAAATCGGCGGATTCCGCTACCTTCCCCGCCAAGACGGCAGCATGAATGGATCTATTGGAGAATATGCCTTCTATGCGACCACAGAAATGCCGGCCGACGCTTCCAGCTGGGGCGAGCCGGTTGCACGAGGCGAATTTGCCGGTGCCGGGTCCGAGCATGAAATTCTTTTTTCGTCCTTGTCCGGCCGTTATGTCCGCTTGGTCGCCCTTACGGAAATCAATGCCAGAGCCTGGACATCCGTAGCGGAGCTGACGATACTCCGTGAAGATCCTCCACCCGACCAGCCCCAGACCGGGGATCCGATCTCTCCGGCAACCTGGACCCTGCTCTATGTGGACAGCGAGGAGGTGATGAGGGAATATGCACCCGCCGTCCAAGCCTTCGATGGGGATCCGAATACGTTCTGGCACACCAAATGGTCCAGCGAAGTGACCCATCCACCACACGAAATCTGGATCGATTTCGGAGAGATCGTCCCCGTCGGCGGGTTCCGCTACCTTCCCCGCCAGGACGGCAGCACGAATGGAACGATCGGAGAATATGCCTTCTACGTGACCCAGACCCAGCCCGGCACCGCTTCGAGCTGGGGCGATCCGGTGGCACAGGGCGTGTTTGCAAATGGCAATGACGAAAAAGAGGTCCGTTTCACCACCATTGCCGGTCGATATGTCCGACTCGTGGCGCTCACGGAAGTAAACGCCAATGCCTGGACATCCGTGGCGGAAATGACCATATTATACGGCGACCCATTGCCTGTTCAGCCCCAGACCGGGGATCCGATCTCTCCGGCAACCTGGACCCTGCTCTATGTGGACAGCGAGGAGGTGATGAGGGAATATGCACCCGCCGTCCAAGCCTTCGATGGGGATCCGAATACGTTCTGGCACACCAAATGGTCCAGCGAAGTGACCCATCCACCACACGAAATCTGGATCGATTTCGGAGAGATCGTCCCCGTCGGCGGGTTCCGCTACCTTCCCCGCCAGGACGGCAGCACGAATGGAACGATCGGAGAATATGCCTTCTACGTGACCCAGACCCAGCCCGGCACCGCTTCGAGCTGGGGCGATCCGGTGGCACAGGGCGTGTTTGCAAATGGCAATGACGAAAAAGAGGTCCGTTTCACCACCATTGCCGGTCGATATGTCCGACTCGTGGCGCTCACGGAAGTAAACGCCAATGCCTGGACATCCGTGGCGGAAATCGCAATTCTTGCCGGGACGGTGCCCTAGCAAGGAAATCGATCCGTTTACAATTGCTATCCTTCCATCCGTGCTCGATTGACACGGTGGCAGGCAAAAACAAGCATATAACTGAAACAGATCCATTGTTATCGGGATGGGTTTCCTGTAGACTTCCAAAAATAATTCCACTACGAAATTATATTTGGAGGGCCCACCATGGAAAAGAAAGTACTGATTGCGGTGGATGACTCGCGTCATTCGGAGAATGCGTTACGATATGCGGCGGGTTTAATCGATTCGGTGAAGGAACTCAAGTTTGTCTTGTACCACGTCCAGCCCACCATCTCTCAATACCTTGTGGACGAGGCCAGGATAAAACCCAGCGCCAATGCCGAGCTGAAGAAGCTGATGCGAAAAACCCACGAGGCGGCAAACGCTTTGCTTGAAAAGCAAAAAGCCCTGATGGTCTCCATGGGTGTCGCCGAAGCGGACGTCCAGATCGTAACACTGCCCAAAAAGTTTGGTGTGGCAAAAGACATTCTAGAATACGGCACGGCACTGCTGTATGACGCCATCATCATCGGCCGGCGGGGCGTGTCCGGCCTAACGGAAGTGTTCACAGGCAGCGTCAGCCACAACATCGTGGACAACTCCGAGTTGCTCCCCATCTGGGTGGTGGACGAAAAACCAACCGCCAACGGTATCATGGTGGCCGTAGACGGGTCCCAGAGTTCCTTGCGCGCCGTGGATCATCTCTCTTTTGTCTTCGGTGGTAACCCCGCAACGACGATCACTTTTTTCCATGTTGTCCCTCGGCTGTCCGATTTCTGCCCCATCGATTTTTCGGATACGGATACTTCACAGTTGGAAGAGATCATCCAGCAAAGTGACAAGGCCTACATCGACCGGTTCTACGCCCATGCGCTAAAAAAACTGGATGATGCCGGAATCAGTGAGAGCCAGATTCGCATCGATGTTCGAAAAGGCGGATTCAAGGTGGCCAAGGCAATCCTCGATGCCTATGGCAAAGGTGACTTCGGAACCCTCATCCTCGGACGGCGAGGAACGAACAGAAGATACTTTTCCGGCAGCGTCAGCCGGTATCTGGTCAATCAGTTTTCCGGCGGTGCGCTCTGGGTTGTTCCCTGAGCGGGTTCCAGGGCCTGCCGACCCGGCAGCGGACCATCGATGCCACTTTTTCTCATCGTCTGGGCGAGTTCGTCGGTCCATGTGCCATCGTACAGTTGGATTCCCCGGCGATAGGCGGCGCGTCCGATGAGGTGCGCCGCCACTGGTGCGGTGAGTAGCAGAAAGACGATGACGGCGATGACCTTCAGGGTGGTTCCCAACTCGCCGGCGGCTACGGCCTGTGCCGCGAGAATAAATCCTGCACCCAGGGTGCCGGCTTTGGTTGCCGCGTGCATGCGGATAAGGGTGTCCGGCAGCCGCAGCATGCCCACGGCGGCGACCAGGCAGAACAGCGTTCCGGCCAATAGCAGGATTGCGGCGATGATGGCGTTCATGGAATCCTCCGGGAAGATGGCCGTCCATCATTCCGTCGTTTCGATCGGATCAAAAAACGCGCCAGGGCGACCGTTCCCAGAAAAGCAACCAGGGCATACGCGATGGCCACATCCAGGAAAGAGGTGTTGCCTGTATGGATCGCATAGGCCGCCAAAAACGCGACGATTAGCACTGCAATTAAATCCAGTGCAATGACACGGTCCGCTGCCTGTGGTCCCCGTACCAGGCGCAGGAAAGCAAGCCCAATACTGATCAGCAGCAACGCCAGCGACAACCGGCTAACCCCTGAAAGCAACATAGTCGCGTCGATCGTCATCGCGTCACCGCCAACACCCGGCGTTCGATTCCCTCCTTGATGCTTTGCCGGAATTTTTCGGGATCGTCCAGAAACATCACATGCACGAAGAGAGTCTGGCGATCCTCGGAGAGGTCGATACTCAACGTTCCCGGTGTCAGGGAAATCAAATTGGCCACAAGCAGGATTTCCACGTCGGTTCTTGCGGTCAGGGGGACGCCGACAATGCCCGGATGACTGATGTGGCCGGGAGTGATGACATCCCAGAATACCCGCAGGTTGGACCGGATCAGTTCGATGATAAAAAAGAGACCCAGACGCAGCGTTTTGGGGACGCGCCGGAAATAGCCCGTGTTGCCGTATAGCGGCTGGGTGATCCACAGGGCCAGATAGCCCAGGGCGAACCCCACCAAAAAGCCGGTCAGGTTGAATTTTCCTTTTACGCCCACAAACGCCAGCGCGATAAAGGTATTGATGAAGAGCAGGTTCATGGCAGATCCCCCACCACGCTGTAAACATACGCCCCCGGGTCCATAAGCTCTTCGGCAGCCTGGCGGGCCAGCTGGTATATCGGATTCGGCGACAGACCCATGAGCAGGGTGATCACTGCCAGGGCGACCACCGGACCGAACATCCATCCCTTGCCGCCGTTTGCCGGCAGGCTGCCGGAATCCGCCACGGGAACGGGCGCCGGCTTCCAGAAGGCTTCGTTCCATATTTTGGTCATGGAATAAACCGTCAGCAGGCCCACCACGGCTGCGACGCCGGCGAGAAGGAAACGGCCGATTTCCAGACTGGCCCGGATGAGCATCATCTTGGCCCAGAATCCGGACAGCGGGGGAAAGCCGGCCAGCGAGAAGGCAGGAATGAAAAAAAGGATCGCGATCAATCCATTTGATTTGTAGAATCCCCCCAGGCGGGAAAGCGCGAAAGAGCCGCCCCGTTGCCGCAGCAGGCCACTGATCAGAAACAGATTGGCTTTGACCACGATGTGATGCAGCAGATAGAACACCGCACCGGCCAGGGCCAGGGGAGTGAACAGTCCCAGTCCCAGGACCATGTATCCGACCTGGCTGATGATATGAAAGGAGAGAATCCTGCGCACTTCACCGTGTGCCGCCGCGCCGACGACCCCGACGATCATGGTCAGTGCAGCGGCCGCGAGCACGAGTTCCCGCAGGCCATTGTCGGTGAAAGGAAAAACCAGGGTAAAGATCCGAATCAGGGCATAGACACCCACTTTGGTCAATAGTCCGGAAAAGATCGCCGAGACGGCGACCGGGGGTGTATGATAGGCGGCCGGCAACCAGAAAAAAAGCGGGAACAGACCGGACTTGATGCCGAATGCAGTGAGAAACAGCACCGCCACCGCCGCCGCCAGCGCCGGATCGGCGGCTGTCTGCAGTTTGACGTGCAGATGGGCCATGTTGAGTGTGCCGGTCATGCCATAGAGTAATCCCAGGCCGGTCAGAAAAAGCAATGTGGAAAGCAGGTTGATGACCACGTATTTGACGCCTCCGTCCAATTGCGCTCGGGTCCGGCCGAGCACCAGGAGGCCGAAGGAAGCCATCAGCATCACCTCGAACCAGACGTAGAGGTTGAACAGATCTCCGGTCAGAAACGCGCCGCTGATGCCACCCACCAGAATGTGCAGCAGCGGGTAATATCCCCGGTGGCATGCATCGACATCGATATCTTCCCGAGAATAGACGGTGACGGCGGCGTACACTACTCCGGTGATCAGCAACATCAGGGCGCCGAGGTGGTCGGATACCAGGGCAATACCGAACGGTGCCTGCCAGCTGCCCACATGCAAAACAGTTATCCCGGTGGTGTGCGTCCGGTAGAGCAGCCAGGCGCCCAGCGTCAGGTGCGCGGTGGCGCTCACCATGGCCATCGTGTTCTGCAGCAGCGGGCGGCGGCGGATCAGCAGTGAAAGGGCGGCGACCGCAAATGGGAGGATGATGGGGGCTGCCAGCCAACCGTTCATGGGGTACGCTCCGCTTGGTTTGTCGGATCGGCGTCGAGGCGCTCCGCATCGGTCATGGCTTCGGTATCGATGGTGCCCAGCGTTTCATAGGCACGAAAAAACAGGATGAAGACGAACACCAGCAGGGCGAAGCCGATGACGATGGCCGTCAGGATCAGGGCCTGGGGCAGGCTGTTGGCCATGGCGGCGGCCGGTATCACGGCATCGTCCGGAATCAAGGGGGGCGTGGCCGTATCCGGTCGTCCGGCCGCGAAAATTACCAGATTCACGGCATTGCCGGCCAGTACGAGCCCGAAAATGAAGCGTACCAGGTCCCTGCCCAGCATCAGGTAGAAGCTGCCGGCGACCAGTGCACCACTGAGCAGGGCCAGTACCGTCTCCATGTCAGCGTTCCTCCAGATGAAGCATCAGGGTTAAGATGGCGCCGACGACCACCAGAAAGACCCCCGTGTCGAACAACATGGGTGTTCCCAGGACGGCTGCATTACCGACGGAATCGACCGGCCACCACAGTCCCGTCAGAAAAGGGCGGCCGGTCACGACGGCCGGCAGCCCCGATCCGATGGCCAGCAGCATTCCCCAGGCGGTGCAGTTGAGGGGATCGATTCGAAGGGACTGCCGGACAGCCCGCGGGCCCTCGGTAATGGCAAACAGCGAGAAGCCCGTCCCGGCCACCAGGGCAGCGGAAAATCCCCCGCCCGGCGCATTGTGCCCGCGAAATAGCAGGTAGATGGAAAATACCAGGATCAATCCCACCAGCATGCGTGTGGCAATCCGCAGAATATGAGAGTCCATGGTGCCGTTCACCTCCTCTGCCGGGCGATCAGTGCCGCACCGGCCAGGCCCGCCGTGGCAACAACGGTAATTTCCCCAAGGGTATCCAGACCACGGAAATCGACCAGGATGACGTTGACGATATTGCGGCCGTGGGCCGCCAGGTAGCTGTGCTGCGCGAAGAACTCGGTCAGCTGCAAGTCCATGGCACCCCGGGTCGTCGCCAGGGAGAGTGCGGCGACGACGGTACCGCCGCCGACGGCCAAAAGGGCCGTTCGCCACCGGGAGTACCTCCCGCCGTCAGCCCGTGGGGGAAGCGGTGGCAGACGCAACAGGATGATGGACACGATGATCAGGGTCAGCGTTTCCACCAGCAGTTGGGTGAGTGCCAGGTCTGGAGCACCGTAAATTAAAAACACCAACGCCGCGCCGGAACCGACGATTCCCAATGCGCATACGGCAAGTACGCGTGAACGGGTCGTGACCACCACGCATACGGCGGCAACCATCAGCAGTACCAGGACCCACTGGGCCAGGGGCAGCCGCGGTAGCGCCATATGGCCGATCTCCACCCCGTTTGTCAACCAGACGCCAATCGTCGTCATCGTGAACACCGCCATGATCGTCAGCAGATAGGCGTGCAATGAGCCGTTCTGGACTCGTCGGATGATCCAACCCGCCGCATGGGCGAATCCGTGGATGCCGGCTTCGTAGACGCCGTGGGCCGTAATGGGGAGTCGTTGACTGAACGCCGAGATCCAACCTCCCAGGACACCGCGCATCAAATAAATTCCCGAACCCAGCGTCAGGGTGGCGATACTGAGCAGCAGCGGCGTATTGAATCCATGAAAAATCGCCAGATCAATCGGTTCACCGCCGGCGTGAAAGGCGTGCACCGCCGGCTGGATCATCGTTTCGCCGACCCACCCGGGAATTAGGCCGAACAGCAGGCATAGCCCGCCCATGAAACCGGGACCCAGCAGCATGGGCCATGATGCCTCCCGGACCGCCGCCAGCTGCAGGGGACGTTTGCCTGTGAATGGGCCGAGCAGCAGAAAGCCGGCCACGGCGGTCATCAAGGCGTTGGCCAGAAGAGCGATGGTGACGGCGAACAGGGGGAACACCTCTTCGGTCAGAACGCCCTTGTACATAATTTCCTTGCCGATGAAGCCGAAAAACAAGGGGAAACCGGCCATGGACATCGTTGCGGTGGCCACGGCAAGGGCGGTCAGTGGCATGGCCCGCCAGAGCCCGCCCAGGCGATCGCACTGCCGTGTGCCGGTCTGGTGGTCGATGATACCGACGGCCAGAAACAGGGCCGCCTTGTAGAGGGCGTGGACCAGCAGGAACGTGGCGGCGGCGGTCAGCGACGCCGTGTTGTTTCCACCGAGGAACATGGTCAGCATGCCCAGGGCCATGATCGTCGTATAGGCCAGGACCCGTTTGAGATCACACAAGGTGAGGGCCTGGATCGCCCCCCACAGTGCCGTGACGCCGCCGATGATGACCAGGCTGCCCATCCACAAGGGGGTCCCGCCCATCAGGGGGTGCAGGCGCATCAGCAGATAAATGCCTGCTTTGACCATGGTGGCGGCGTGCAGAAAGGCACTGATGGGCGTCGGCGCGCACATGGCATTGGGCAACCAGAAATGGAACGGCATCTGGGCGGATTTGGTCATCGCCCCCAGCAGCAGCAGGATCAGGATCGGAACATACAGGTCATGTCCCCGGAGCTGGTCGCCGGCGGTCAACCAGTCACTGAGGGTAAGGGATGTGCCGGCGATTTCCATCAGCAAAATGCCGAGCAACAATGCCAGTCCGCCGCCACCGGTGACCAAGAGCGCCTGGCGGGCGTTGTCGCGCGCCGTGGCCGATTCATGATCAAAGCCGATCAGGAGGAACGAGAACACAGTGGTCATTTCCCAGAAGACAAAGAGCAGCAGCAGGTTGTCGGCCGTTATCAGACCGAGCATGGCCGCCATGAACGCCTGTAAGATCACGAAGAAGCGTCCGGCCGGGACGTCTTCCGGAAGGTAGGCGGCGGAATAGAGGGTCACGAAGAATCCGGCTGCGGTAATGATCAGGCCGAACAGCAGATTCAGGCCATCCAGTCGGAATTGCAGGGCGAGGTCCAGGTCGGGCACCCAGGGAAGATTGACCACGAACACCTCTCCATGGATTACCCGCGGCCAGAGGATGCACAGTCCGGAAAACAGAATCAGCGGAAGCAGGGCCCAGGGCAATCGGCCGAGACGGTATCTGTCATGGTGGTCTGATGGGTTCGACATCGGTAAAACCATGTCATTGAGACAGGAAAAGGGGACGATCGGCCGATTTAATGGTTTCCAACACCGTATCGCCAATTAATTTCTTGATCAGCGTCTTTTGCACGCTGTTGCCCATTACGACCAGGTCGGCGTCGATCTCGTTTGCATAGGGCATCAGATCGGTGCGCGCCTGACCATCCACAATGTCGGATTGCACCTCGAAACCGTGTGCCTGACAAAAGTCGGCGGCATTTTCAAGCAGAAATGGCTCAGTGCCGGCACTCTCCTTAAAATGGACGATGTGCAGTCTGACACCGGGCCAGGGCTTTAAATGAAGGAAGTGACGGATCGCTTTGGCCGACTCCATGGAACCACTGTAGGCGATCAACGCTTTTTTTACGGGGCGATAGTTTTCCGCTACGGCCAGGATCGGCCTGACCCCCTGGGTAACCAGCTTGATGATCGCCTTGTCCGGGTCCGATACAAACCCGTAGTCGAATATGCTGCGCAAACCGAATATGACCAGATCGTTGTACCGGGCCTCGGCGATCATGGCCGTGAAGGGATCCTGATGTTCATATTCGATGCGACGGCACACCACTTTCTGGGAACTGCAACTGGTCTTGAAGGCCTCTACTGCGGCTTCGATTCCCTCACGGGTAACCTTTTGTCTGCGTTCCCGCATCCGTTGGGCATAGAAATGACCACCTGCAGGAACGGGTCCCAGCTTGCCCAGCCTGGCCAGGTCCACAACGGTTACCCCCGTGGTCTGGGCCTGATGGAGAGTCGCCAACATGGTTGCAAACTGGGAGCTTACCCTGGTAAACGGTGTTCCACCCAATCCGACCAGGATCCTCTTAATCATGGCGTACCTCCCGTTCTGCAGCGCCATCGAAGGCGCTTTTACCGCCTTTTTTTGTGTTGTGCATCACTGCAAACACTTTGTTCATGGGCCGTCGTATGTACCTGACAGTTTGGAGCCTTTATCGTCGGGTGTCAAGCATTCAAGGCTGCTTCATGACATCCCCATTTTCTTCGGATGGATGATCCGGCAGTGTAACATCTTGATTCCCGTTTGACATGGGTGGATTCGCGGCTCCGTTGGTAACCGGCTTCATTTCTTGCGGCACCGCTGATTTCGATTCGGATTCGTCGATCGGTGCCGTGGGCAGGTCGGATGGCGTCCGACGTTGTACTCCCCTGGGGTTGGATTTGCGGGCCAGTTCCGCTTCGAGCTTCACGGCAGCCTCTTCTAAACTCGGTGCCATGACCACTGCATCGCCCAGGGCCATGATCAAACGTTTGAGTTGGGGAATTTTCAGCGACCCCTCCTCCTGCAGGTACACCGGCTGAATATAAAGCAGGGACCCGCCTGTGGGCTCGATGATCATTTTCCCTAAAATCACCTCGGAGCCCTCCTGGTCCCAAAGGGTGAATTGTTCGGAGATGATCACGTCCTGGTTGACGAGGGAATGGATCTGAGCCGGTCCATAGACCTGCTGTTCCCGGGAGAATCGATAAGCAAAAATCTTTCCGTAGTTATTGCCGTCACTGCCTGCGATCATCAAGGCGCGCAGGTTGTCGCGGCCGAAGGGCGAAAGGGGCATGAACAAAAGAAAATCCTCCTCGCCCGAATTGATCAGGTCCAGCGTCAAATAGTAGGGCTTTGCCGGAACCAGATCCCGTCCCTGGGGCATCTTGGAAAACTCCCAGATGTCTTCCTGGCGATAGAACCGTTCCGGGTCGGTCTGATGGTATTTGGCATAGACGGAGACCTGGGTATGAAACATGTCCTGGGGATAGCGAATGTGGTTGCGCAGGCTCTCCGGCATCTCATCCAGCGGCTTGAACACGCCCGGATACATGCGGCGATAGGCGCTGATGATGGGATCCGCGGAATCGGAAATGTAGTAGGAAGCCTTTCCGTTGTAGGCATCGACGACGATCTTCACCGCGTTGCGGATATAGTTGTATCCATCCCCCAGCGGCATGACGAGAGGATAGTTGTCTGCCGTGGTATAGGCATCCTGGATCCAGAACAACCCGCCTTCGGTCATGACGATGTAGGGGTCCTGATCGAGTTTCAGAAACGGGGTGATGTGGGTGATCCGGTCAATGACGTGGCGGCGAAACAGAATCCGGCTCTGGTCGTTGGTCTTGGTGGTCCAAAAAATGTTGCGGTCCTTGAAATAGAGGGAAAAAAGCAATTTTCGCCATAGGGAATCGATGCTCACCCCGCCGGTTCCCTCGTAATTTACGATGGCTTCATCTTCCCCCATGGGAGACCCGATCTCCCCGGCGTCATTGGGCACGATCACATAGGGTTTGTTTTCCATTCCGAAATAGATAGCGGTTTGGTCGCTGGAAAGCCCGTAGTCGGAGGTGGGGGGGATATCCTTGACGAACCAGGTCATGAATGCATCGCCGGCCTGGGCGGCCGGAATCATGACCACCCCCTGACCATGGGTGTACTGGAGATGAAGGTTGATCCAGTTCTGCGCCGATTGGGGAAGCTTGGAAAACTGAACCTCCCTGGCACCCAGATAGACCTGGCGATAATTTCCTTCGACCGTATAGCGATCCACATCGATGGTGGGAAAGGAGTAATAGGTTCGAATTCCCTGAAGCTCTTCGTAAACACTGCCCAGCATTTCCCGGTCCCACACGGGAATGTTTTGCAGGCGACGGATCAGGTCCGGATCCTGGGCGTCGAAATCAGGTCGGGCCCGGGTGGCGTAGTCGCGGATTTCAATGTCATCCAGGTCGAATGCCGCCAGCGTCGAGCGGATATTGGCATCGATGTACGTTTTTTCTCGAATGATCTGGTTGGGGGCGACGACATACTTGCGAACACTGTCGGCAAAGAAATCGGCGTTTCTTCCGACGATGCTGAGAATGAACAGGACCGCGAACGTCGCCGGCAACTTCCAGCCACGGCCGCGATTGATCGAAATCACCAAAGATATGCCGGTGGCACCGAGAAAGATGATTGTCGACCAGATAAACGGGAGGATGACGCGCATCTCCACGTAGCCGGGGCCGAAGAAGACCGGAAGGTTGGTCGTTTCATAGAGAAGCCCGTATCGTTCGAGAACAAATCCCCAGCATAGGATGCCGATAATGACGAGGGCGAGAAGGTTGATGTGAATGCGCGCGCCTCTTGGCAGGACTTCATCTTTTCGGGCCAACAGGCGGTGCTCGTACCAATAGAGAAAAATCACCACGAGAAACAGGATTACGGCAACCAGCAGGATCTCCTTCTGGAGCAAGTTGTAGACGGGCAGGGAAAAGAGGTAAAAGCTGATGTTCTTGCCCAACAGCGGATCGGTGACGCCGCTTTTGCCGCCGAACAGAAACATCAGCGCCTCCTCCCAATGCGCATACATGGGAACGGCGATGGGCAGGGCCATCAACAGGGAAACGGGAAGATAGAACCGCCCCAGCGCACCGTGAAGGCGTCGGACGATATCCTTGTTTTCCGTTCGATTCGCCGAATCATCGAAACCGACAAATCGGGAGGCAATCCAGAAATTGACATAAAAAAAGGCGAAAAAGACAAATGCAAAGAAAAGAAACACCAGGTAGCGGTAAACCAGGCGCATGATAAAAAAAAGGCTCAATTCCTGGGATTGAAACCACCAGTAGTCGACCACGAAGTCAACGAATATCAGCTTCATCAATGCAATGCCGATCAGCAATGCCAGGATTATGGCAGCGCCAATGAACAATCTCTTTTTCCAGGATTTCATCGTTTTGTGCTATTTCCTTTCATTCGTAACAATCCGGAGACAATCGATTCCGCACTCAGGATCGCGTTGACTTGTCCATCGAAAGATCGACTCGGATTTTCCGCCGAACGATATAGTACGAAAGGGAAATCGTTACGATCAGGGCGGCGATGCCGAGAATGACCATGCTGTCATATTTCTCGAAGTCCAATATTATCACTTTACGCGCAATGGCAATAAGGGCCACTTCCAAAACGATTTCCGAATGGACGACTTCGTCTTGCAGGTATGCTTTGATGGTCTCCAACAGTTCGATCCCGATCAGAATCAGCAGAAAGAAGCCGAAAAGCTCCAGCAGTTCATCGATCTCCAGGAAAAAGACCGGTGGACTGACGATATCCTTGACCAGCAGATAGCCCAGTTCGATGGTGGAGATGAGGATGATGACGGCCATCATCACGATGAGTGACCGAATGATGATGTGCTCGAAGGTTCGCAGCCATTTGGTCATTGTCTTCTCCCATGAATACCGAAAAATGTAAAGCCGAGTCTATCATTCCATGGTGTTCGCCCAACATAGGAAAACTTTGTCGGGGCACAAACTTGGTATTCCGAAGATGAAGTCTTTCGGCAATACGGATATCGGGAAAATTGGCCATTTTTCCATTCGCGCTATAGCAAAAGAAAAGATAACCATAAGATTACCGTCGGCAAAATTGCTGCCAGAAAAATCAATCCGGGAGACACTTCCTCATGAAAATAGGATTTGAGTATGCTCAGCCCGGCGGGGTTGGGAGCATTTGCGATGATCGTCAGGCCGCCGCCGGCCACGGCACCGGCAACCACGGTGTATTTCATGCTGTCGGAAAAGTTGGGCACAAGTGTGCTTAAAAATGTGATGGCCGCGTTGTCGTTAAATGCCGTGAGAATCGTGGCCCCCATCATCAGTGGAATTTTGGACAGATTTCCCAATACCGGCTCAATCCACCACCCCTGAAGCCCACCATGGATGACCAGACCACCGAGAAAAAAGCCCACCAGCAGGGCCGGTTTGAGGCTGATACGGTTCTGGTATGGCGAACTCACCTGGGCAAAACCCAAAAAGAAGAGAAGTCCCGGAATAAAAAATGGCGGGTAGTGGGCGTTGATGATGGTCCATCCCATAAAGGCAAGATGAAACAATGTTACCCAGTAAGGTACCGGATCGTCTCGATGATCCCAATCCGGGTCCATAAAGGCCGGTCGATCGGCAGGTGGCAGCAAAGCGGGAAAATTTTGCCGCATTCGCCGTAGCTGGATCTCGCCGATGCGCTCTTCAAAGGCCTGTTTGGCCAGCTGTTCATTGACGCCCTTTTCCTTCAACGCCGCCATCACCCGTTTTTCCAGTCTCTCGTAGAGTTCTTTGGTGGCGTCTTTAAACTGATTTGAAAAGTTATCGAAAAAATGGAGCCGATCGCCCAATCGTTCGATGCAGTCGTCCACCATCGCTTCCAGATGGGATCGCTTCAGGTAGCGTCGTTGAATCTCATTCTTCAGGCTTTCCATGGAAAAAGCCATTTCCAATGATTTCAATTCGCCTCGAAACATAAAATAATAGCTCAGGTTGGCCACCAGTATTCCAAGAATGGCCTTCCATCCATAATGGCTTATCATGAAGGCGGTATCCCAACTCCAGGGGGCGGCCACCATGAGCACCGGCGGCGCCGCGTAACTGGTAAGCGTACCACCAACACTGACATTGACGAACAAAAGACCCAAGGTCGCGTACTTGAATTTGTTCGAAGGGTTGAGTTCGTAGATTTTTTCGGACAGCAGCATGGCGGTAATGGTCATGGCGGCCGGCTCGGTGATAAAGGAACCGAGGATGGGACCGATGGTGAGTAACGTCCACCACCAGGCGGAAAGCGTCCCGCCCATCAGATTGGCAACCTTGGCCATGGCCTTTTCGGAAAGCTGCAGAATCGGCCGGGTCGCCGCCAGGGTCATGATAACCACCACGAACATCGGTTCGGTGAAATTGACCTTGTACAGGATGTAGCTCTTGGCCGTTTGCCAATCGAAAAACATTACAATGGTACCCACCAAAGCGGCGGCCCAGATGCCGAAAACCGCCTCCACTTCCCCGAGAAAATGAAAAAGCTCTGCACCGTGGTGTACCGAATGTTTCGGCGCCAGGCCTTTTTTTATTTTCTCTTCATGATCGTGGGCCCATCGATGGGAGATTACCATGAATCGACCGGTCAAGAAAGTGTGTATAATGGCACAGAAAAAGATGATCGTTGCCACGAGGTTGAAGGGGTGCTGATGGACGCGGTTTTTCAATATAGCGAAGATGCTGCCCATCGCCTCGTCACCATAGCTGTCCAGGTCTGGCGGGAATGCGGAAAGGTTTGCATTCGAGCTTTCTGCCGCCCATACCACTGCTGCACACAATCCTGCAAATAGAAAAAGGATGAGAGTAATTTTTCGATACTTCATGCTATTTTACTCTCCACCATGAGCGTTTTCCAAAGAGAGCGATAAAAGATTTTCGGGAGATGGGTCGGGGCATGGGCAATGTTTCCTTTGCATTGTCACGACATGTACGATTGAATATTTTTCAAGCGATTGGCCATATCCTGAAGTCGACTGGACATGACCCGTATGAAACTTTTCGCGTCGGGTGTGTGTTCACCGTCGAAAGTCATGGCGATTCCTGCATATTTCACATCAACCGGAATATCGTTGACGACAAGGTACTCTCCCTGAAGCTTCGTTATGACACGGTTTAAGGCCTTTTTCGAATCCTCGCGGTCAATCAATGGGAGCACGACGATGATTGTATTTTTGCCCATCTGCCCAACGATGTCCACCTCGCGAAAGATTTCGACCATCTTGGCAAGAGCGGATTCAATGAGGATTTCGTTGTGAATTGTACCGGCCGGGACTTTGGCCTGAGGTTTGATTCGAACCATTGAAAAAGCCAACACCGAAAATGAATAGTCATACCGGTTGGCCCGGGCGATCTCCTTTTCCAGAATAAAGACCATCGCCCCCGCTTTGATCACACCCGTGGGCGTGACGCGGTTGGCTTCTGCTTCTTTGATTCGTTGCTTTTCCAGCGTAATTTCATTTTGAATGGCTTTATAGTCGTTTTCGTCGATTTTACCGGATTCCACTTTTTCTCGTACGACATTTAGAATTAGTCCCAATTCGTCGTGTTCGCTGACGCTCTGCTCAAGGGTTTCCAGGACACTGAGTACGCGTCGCGGCTTTCCTCCTTCTCCGCCTTTTCCCTGTCGGTTTCGCGCTTGCATCCACTCGGCCCGCATCTGGTCCAAAACAGCTTCCATCCGGTCGTTCAGCCGTTTTTCCAGCTTTGCGATGACATCACTTTCCACATCCATTTTTTCCAACTGCCGGACGATACTTGTCTCGATGCTTCCCATCACTTTTTGAAGATGCGCCGGATCATCCTTTTCCCCGGCCTGCTCCAGGGCCAAATCTCCGCCCATCTTCTCAACATATCCGGCCAGGATTTCGGTCAGTGCTTCGTCGTCACCGTCTCCCTTTCGAATTTCCGATGCCAGGTAGATCAACTGGGCGGCTTGTTCGGGATTCTGTTTGAGTTCGGTGATCAGCAATTCACCATCCACGCCGATTTCCTCCCCGCTCGCCTGGAGAATATTGGCCAGGCCTTCGCTTTGAAGCTCCTTGCTCAACGCCTGAATCAATTCCAGGTACTGGGTGTGGGACATGCCCTCATCCAAAAGGACGGCTTTGATATCGGGCAAAAGGCGCTTCAACTCATCCGCTTCGGGTATGAGACGTCTTACGATTTGGGCCATGCGAGAAGGTGTGATTTCTCCCTTCTGATACTCGTCTCGAACCAATTGAAGGAGTACCTGATCGGTGAGTTCATTGGCATGCTGCAGGATGTCTGATTCGTTTTCGTAGGCCACCCCCAGTGCTTTTTGGGCTTCGATACCCGCCAGCAATTGCTTTTTCATATCGAAGATGGCATCGGCCAACTGGGAAATCTCCACATTGCCTTTTCCCGCAATATGATTTTCCACTTCCATGCGCATCACGTCCAATTGCTGGATCAACAAACCACCATGACCGCTGCCGCCCATGCCGCGCGCAGGACCGGCGCCTTCGAGTTCTGTCTGTGCGCCTGTATCCGTTC
Organism: uncultured Desulfosarcina sp.; assembly: GCA_963674945.2. Taxonomy (GTDB): domain Bacteria; phylum Desulfobacterota; class Desulfobacteria; order Desulfobacterales; family Desulfosarcinaceae; genus Desulfosarcina. Next base: position 2,612,490 of record CAXXWQ010000004.1, on the reverse strand, counting down.
CGGCACGCAAGCCACCGCCCGTACCCGAACCTTCTTCTGCGTCGCCCCCGGCATCCACGCCTCTGGCCCCAGTACCCGAAATGCCGCCCGGAACACCCCCATCGGCCATTGACCCGGAGCCGGTATCCGAACTTTTTTCGGCACCACCAACTCCCCCTGAGCCCGATTCCCCGGCGGTGGAAGCGACGTGTTCCAGATCCGCCTGAATCATGTTTTCCGATACGGCGGCAGGGTTGGCCATGAGCGATTCGATATTCAAGGTCTTGGCAAACTCCTCGGTGAGAACACTCTCCAGAAGAGAATCCATAAACATCTTTCGGGTTTTGGCTTCTTCCTCGGCACTCATGAGATTCGGTGTAAAACCCTTTATCGTGTCCCTGGAGATGATCTCGTCGTCTTCCGTTACTTTTTTATATCGTACGTGGTTGATTTTGATATTTGTGACACCACGGGAGAAGATGGCCTTTTTAATCGCTTCTGCACTACTGTACTTTTTGATTTCGCCGAATACCTCCAGAAACACCCTCACCTCCCGTTTTTCGAGCCCCGGTTCGATGGAGATGGACTGGATATCGTTGTTTTTAAAAAGTAACAAAAGGCGGCCTACATTGATGCGGGGGTCCAAGGGCACTTCATCCACATAGAACTCTTCGCGATTGAGAATAAATACCAATGGCGAGATGGTGGCAAGCAAAGAGCGCGCCCCTTCGTAAAACATATCGATGGATTGCTGTACAAACGGATGGTTGGCCTGGTACATGAGGGATCGATTGAACATCAACGCGATGGTTCGTCCGAACTGTGCAAGCTGGTTTTTTGTTGTGGCATCTACTTGCATGGGGACCTCATCTAATTTTCCATTTATGAGAAGGTAAACGGTTTCGCTTCCAAAATCAGCAATGAGAAGATCGCTTTTTGTGGTATGCTTCCAGGGTTGAGGCGAACTCCCGACAGGAGCCATACCTTTGATCCCGATCGAAGGCCAGTGCCTTGAACAGGATCTCATCCAGTTCTTTGTTGGCCATGGGGTGGACCTGCGATGGCCGTTTCTGAAAAATGTGGTCTTTGAGCGACAACTTCATTTTCAACAGCTCCATGGCGGATTTGTACGGCGGATAGGGAACATCGCCCATGAGCATCTCCATCATCATCGTCCCGGCACTGTACATATCCGCACGTCCATCCACCTTGCCGGTCAGGATCTGCTCCGGTGCAATGTACACAGGCGTTCCCAATAGCATCTTGTCGCTATTTCCCGTGGTTCGGGCAACCCTGGCCACGCCGAAATCGGTGACCAGGGGTCGTTTGGAGTGGGCCTCGATCATGATGTTATCCGGTTTGATGTCCCGATGGATGATATCGTTGTCGTGGGCATAGGAGAGGGCATCGAGAATCTTCAGCATGATAGGAATCGTCGTCGACAAGGGCATAAACCGTTTTGAAGGAACGATGTTTTTTCGGGTCCGTCGAATAAAATAAGATAAGGCGTTGCCCTTTACCAACTGCATGGTGAAAAAAAGAAACGATTTGGTTTCCCCCACTTCGTAAATGGGAATGATGTTGGGATGCGACAGAATTGCCGCCGATTCGGCTTCCTGCTGGAAAAAGGCCGCAGTCTCTTTCGTTATGATGGCTTTGGGAAGGATCTTGACGGCAATCTGTCGCTTGAGGCTCTTTTGATAGGCAACGAATACGGCGGACATGGCGCCGTGCCCCAGTTTTTTCAACAAAACGGATGTTCCAAACTGCTGGCCGATAAGGTGGTCCAGATTGAGGTTCCCGATACTCGACATGGCTATCGCATTCTCTTCTGATCGTCAGTAATTCACATGGCAATGCCTTCGATAACCGTCTGGCAACTCGGGCAACGGCCGTTTTTCAACCGATTTTCTATGATAGAAAAGCCATTTCGGGCGATGACCATCTCCTTGCAGCCGGGGCAAACGGTGTTTTCTCCTCCCTGACCGGGTATATTTCCCGTGTAGACATACTTGAGTCCCGCCGCAATGCCAATATCTCTTGCCTTACAAAGGGTTTGCACCGGTGTCGGATGTCGATCGAGCATGCGGTGGGTAGGATGAAAACGGCTCACGTGCCAGGGCGTCTCGGGTCCCAACGCTGTTACGATAAAGTCTGCGAGCTGAGACAATTGTGCCGCATCGTCATTGAGTCCGGGAATGATCAAGGTGGTGACCTCCACCCAAATGTCATAGGATTTCATTCGCCGGAGAGTATCTTTGACCGGCTGCAAGCGGCCGCCGCATTGCTTTTTGTAAAAATCATCCGAAAAGGCCTTCAGATCCACATTGGCGGCATCCAACCAGGGACGGACACGCGAAAGGGCCTCGTCGCTCATATATCCGTTGGTGACAAACACATTCTTGAGCCCCGCCCCGCTGGCCAGCCGGGCCGTATCACAGGCGAACTCGAAGAAGATGGTGGGCTCGGTATAGGTGTATGCGATGCTGGTGCAACCGCTTCTTCTGGCCGCCGAGACGACTTCTTCCGGGGTTGTCTGCTGGCCAGATATCCGTGTTTCGTGGTCCACCGAAATTTGGGCGATGTGGGCATTCTGGCAAAACCGGCACCGAAAGTTGCACCCCACGGTGGCAATGGAAAAGGAGCGGCTGCCCGGCATCAGATGAAATAGCGGTTTCTTCTCTATGGGATCATCACCGGCCGCGATTAATCGACCGTATACCAGCGTGTGTAAGACACCTTTCCGGTTTTCCCGAACGCCGCAGATGCCCCGCTCACCATCGCCGATCACACACATGTGACTGCAAAGCCGGCACCGCACACGTTGGTTGTTCATGGTTTCGTAAAGCCAGGCTTCCATGAGTCAGAGCGCCTTTCGATTTGGATACACCTAAAAAGTTCGCGAATTTTGTAATAATAATTTACTTTAAATCGTTGGTGGAGCCATTTGTCAAACGATTCTCACCGGATTGGCCGGTTTTTGTCTAACGGAACCGATGGCCTTTGGGCTCTTCTGAGAAAGTCGTCAATAATAATGCGTTCCGTCATGTGGTTGTTTGGCCATACGTGGCCTGGAAAAGCTACTACGGAACTCGTTCATTATTCCAATGAAAAAGGACTTTTTTACGGAAAATGTTTCCACCCGTTTGAAGGTGCCATTCCGGGGCAACCGGCAGTACCGGTGGCCACCTTTCCGACCTTTTTGGGTTGGTAGCGAATCGCCAGGGGACGGGTGCGAAACCGGGGTACGAGTGTTACGGTCATGCCTGCAAAGGTTCCGAAAGGAAACCGTTGAACGATATTCGATCCTTCGATATGCTTCATCCATGCACTGAAGGGGCCCGGAAACTGGCAAACGGTCCGCCAGGTAACCGGTACCGTTCCCATCAGCCTTCGAACCATACTTTTAATCTCCCATACACTGTAAAAGTTGGCCCGATTATAGATGATCGTCGTGAAAATCCCCTGTACGCGGCGGCCGATCCCCGTTAAGGCATAGCGGTTTAGAAAACCGATAAAGACACGGTCTTTCGCCACGCGAAAGGCCTCCTCCAGGGCTTTTACCGGATCATCCACAAATTCCAGGCTGGTAAACAGGCAGGCATGGTTAAACGAATTGTCATCGAAGGGCAGGTCCTCGGCCACACCACGGTATAAGGAGATTCGATTTCCCAGCGATTCTGCCAAGATATCCAGCATATAGGGAGATGGGTCGATCCCGGTGACATCCAACCCCTTTTCCAGCAGGGGAAGAGAGGATGCCCCGGTGCCACAGCCGATATCCAGCACCGATTCCCCGGCCACCGGGTCCAGCATGCTAAGCATGAGCCGGCTCTCCAGATCAGCTGCCAAGCGGTTTTTTCGTTTGGCGAGCCACTGGTCATACCGCCTGGCATCGTGAAAATCGAATACGTATCCCATGATTCGGCACCTTATGAAATGACGGCAGGTTAATCAAGCATGTTTTCTTCAATATATTTCTTGATCATCGGGTTTCAAGTTGATTGTATGAAATCTTGTCGATAATGGGAAAAAGAATCCTCATGGGAACGGCTTTACACAGCAGTACGGGCGTCATCATCGAACGTCTTCGGGGAATCGTGGACCGCGTGACCTACCACAACGCGGAAAACGGTTGGTCGGTGCTACGCGTCCAACCCTTTGACAACCCCCACCAGCGTGAAACCGTCATCGTCCATCAAGCCCGTGTTTTTGCCGGTGCCACGATGGAATTTTCCGGTTCATGGACCATAAGCCCCAAGTATGGAAGGCAATTTTCGGCAACCCATGCCGTCGAGCACCGACCGGCCACGAGCGGCGCATTGGAAAAGTACCTCGGGTCGGGGCTTATCAAAGGTGTCGGACCAAAGACGGCCAGGGAAATCGTCAGGCACTTTGGAAGCGAAACCCTGGAGGTTTTCGAAGGGGACATCCGAAGACTTACCGAAGTGCCGGGTATCGCCGAAAAAAAACTGGTGATGATCTCCGAGGCATGGTCCGCGCACCGTGCCATCCGCGACGTCATGATGTTCCTGCAATCCCATGGTATCAGTACCCTATTCGCCGTACGGATTTACAAGGAATACGGGGATGATGCCATTGCCGTCGTCACCGAGGATCCGTATCGGTTGGCCCGGGATATTTACGGTATCGGTTTTTTCTCGGCCGACAAGGTGGCCCTGAGCATCGGGCTGGCCAGGGACAGTCGTCGGCGAATCGTGGCGGGAATCGGCCACTCCCTTTCCGCCAGCCGGGAGTTCGGGCATTGCTATCTGACCGAATCCCAGATTCTGGATCAGGTGAATGACCTGTTGGCACTGGATGTGAGTGATCGTGTGCCCGATATACTCAGGAAAATGGAGGCCGATGGCCTGCTCATGGTTCGGCAGAAAAATGTCGATGCCAGAGAATCCTATCGCTGCTACTATTCGAGAACCCTTTTCTTCGATGAGCAATATGTCGCCCGAAAGATTGCAGGAATGGACGGTTCTGTGGCCCTTGATCACAAATGGATGCTTGAAGCAGTCCATGACCATTGCCGAAAGAGCAAAATCCGTTTGAGCGAGGAGCAGATGGCGGCAGTCCGGGGAATCGTGGGAAGGCGGTTTTCCGTCATGACCGGTGGTCCCGGCGTGGGAAAGACCACTACGATTCTCATTTTGGTCAAAGTACTGGAAACGATGGGGGAAAAGGTGATGCTGGCGGCCCCCACCGGACGTGCCGCCCAGCGGATGACAGATGTGATCGGCAGGGAGTCCAAGACCATCCATCGCCTGTTGGAATGGCGGATGGGCCGATTCAAGAAAGACGAGGAAAACCCTCTGGACACGGATTTTCTCATCGTTGATGAGTGTTCCATGCTGGATATCAGCCTTACGGCCTCCCTGCTGCGGGCGGTACCCGGCAATTGCCAGGTGCTGTTCATCGGCGACGCCGATCAACTACCCTCGGTAGGGGCCGGAAATGTATTAAAAGACATCATTTCGTCCGGTATCGTTCCCTGTTTCCACCTGACCCGCATCTTCCGGCAGGCCGCCCGGTCGCTGATCATCCAATATGCCCATGAGATCAATCAAGGCACAATTCCCCATGTGGAATCCCCGTTTTACAGGCCTAAGGTGTGGACCGACGGCAAGACGGATTGTTTCTTCATCGATTCCGACGAAGCCACAAAAGAGCAGTTGGGATTCGTTGCCCGGGTGAAACGGTTTTTTACTGAAGAAGTGAACCTTTTTTCTCCGGATGATACGCGTCCGGAAAACCTTTATGAATTTCGTGTCCATGAGTCGGTGCTTCCCTACGAGACCGAACTGACGATCCCGAAAAAATTCCAACACGTGGATCTGAACCGGGTCATTCGGGCCAAATCACGCTCCCAGGAACTATTGGCCGTGTTGAAAAAAGTACACCCGTGGTCGTCGCTGCACGCAGGGCTTTCTGCCGCGGAAGTCGTTCGGAGACTTTACGTGGAATGGATTCCCAAATACCGCCCTGGCCGCGAAATCCAGATTTTGTCTCCCATGACCCGGGGCAGCCTCGGCACATCGAGCCTCAATGCCATGATTCAGGCGTCAGCCAATCCACCATCGGCGGAAAAGCACCAACTGAAGGTGGGTGAACGGATTTTTCGAACCGGTGACCGGGTGATTCACCGGCGAAACAACTACGATCTGGGTGTTTTCAACGGGGATATCGGGCGTATTGTGGCCATCGACAGCCAGGCGCTTACCTGCACCGTTTCCTTTTCTCCGGATGATCGCCTCGTTACGTACCAACACGATGATGTCGTCGAACTCGACCTGGCATACGCCATCACCATCCATAAATCCCAGGGGAGCGAATTCGAAGTGGTGATCCTTCCGGTTCTCACCCAACATTTTAAAATGCTGTTTCGAAACCTGCTGTATACCGGCCTGACCAGGGCCAGACGGCTGGCCGTGCTGGTGGGTACGCGAAAGGCCATGGCCATGGCGGTCAAAAACCGCGATACCGGTTTGCGCCAGACCATGTTGGAGGAGTTGATAAGAGAGTTTTGACGGCTTCGTAAAAAGTCCGATATCGGCGTTACGCTTCATCCCTCGTCACTGCGACGTATCCAACCATACGCCTCATTCCTCGGGCTTCGCAAGCCTTGATCTCGAACTTTTTACGAAGCCGTCCGAAACCCGACTTTTTACGAGTTCATCAGTTTTAAGTTTTTGACTTTGATTAGCCGTTTTTTTATAAGCTGCCTTGAAAACATAGCCAATGCGGCCATTATACCTTTGATACTGTAGGAGACGGAGATGACGCTTACCCCCCTTACCGCCGTGTCCCCCGTGGACGGCCGTTACCATCGGGCCACCACCGCCCTGTCGGACTATTTCAGCGAAGGTGCCCTGATCCGATACCGGGTGCGGGTGGAAATCGAATACTTCATCGCCCTCTGCCAGATTCCTCTGCCGCAGCTTGCCGATGTCGACCCGTCGGTCTTTCCCTCACTTCGAAAAATCTTCCGCGATTTCACAATGAAAGATGCCGCCAAGATCAAAGATATCGAGAAGACGACCAATCACGATGTCAAAGCCGTGGAATATTTCGTCAAGGAGGCTTTCGATCGATTGCGCCTATCCCAATTCAAGGAGTTCATTCACTTTGGCCTCACCTCCCAGGACATCAACAATACGGCCATGCCCCTGGCCATGAAGGAGGCGTGGAACAACGTATTGCTGCCGGCCCTTACCGAAACGGTGGCCGACCTTACAGCCAAGGCAGACGCGTGGAAGTCCGTTCCCATGCTGGCCCGCACCCATGGTCAACCCGCCTCTCCCACTCGATTGGGAAAGGAGATCTCGGTGTTCGTCGACCGTCTCCACCAACAGCTGGCGAATCTTAAAGCCATTCCCTTCGCCGCCAAGTTCGGCGGTGCCACCGGCAATTTCAATGCCCACCATGTGGCCTATCCGAACATCGACTGGATCGCTTTCGCCAATCGTCTGGTGGACGAACGATTGGGGCTTTTCCGCTCCCAGGTGACCACCCAGATCGAACATTATGACCACCAGGCCGCATTCTTCGATGGCGTAAAGCGAATCAACACCATCCTGATCGATCTGTGCCGCGATCTTTGGACCTACATCTCCATGGACTATTTCAAACAGAAGATCAAAGCGGGAGAGATCGGTTCGTCGGCCATGCCCCACAAGGTCAATCCCATCGATTTTGAAAACGCCGAAGGCAACCTGGGCATGGCCAATGCCGTGTTTGAACACCTGTCGGCCAAGCTGCCCATTTCCCGGCTCCAGAGGGATTTGACCGATTCCACGGTAAGCCGCAATATCGGCGTTCCCATGGGACACACCCTCATCGCACTTCGGTCCATCCGGCGGGGACTGGGAAAGCTGATCTTACACGCGGCGGTGCTGGAAAAGGATCTGGACGCGAACTGGGCCGTGGTGGCCGAAGGCATTCAGACCATTTTGCGGCGAGAGGGTTACCCCAAACCCTACGAAGCCCTTCTGGAACTGACCCGTACCCATGGGGCCATCGACCAGGCGGCCATCGCCGCCTTTATCGACACCCTGGACGTGACCGATTCGGTAAAAGAGGAATTATTGGCGATTTCGCCGCGTAACTATACGGGTATATAGGGAGAGTCCCCAAAGTAACAAGTGCCTAAAGTGCGCTAACGTTAAGGAAGCAACGGTTTCCCGGACAGGCAATAATGTTATGCCCAGACTCTATCTGAAAGAATATGAACGGGTACTTTTCGACAAACAGGTGTTCATCGCCTGTCGGGAAGGAATCCTGCGCGACCACTTTCACCATATCATTGCCGACATCAAGTTTCTCGTGCGCCATGGTGTCCGGACCACCTTCTTGCACAACATGCCCAACCGGTTCGCCAACCGCAAAGGGGTGAAACAACTGGCCCGCCGGTTGCCATCCACCGAAATCATCCGGATTCCGCCGGATACGGACTTTTACGATGCGGCGCTCAACCATCGAAAATCCATGTTCAAAGTCATCCTGTTGGAGCGTCGATACCTCGTGGACCGGCAAGGAAACAAGATCAACGCCCTCACCACCGATCGGGTGCGAAGGTCTATGGCGGATTTCGACGGTCGGGTCGCCAATGTCAACCTGAAGGGGGTGCTGGCCTGTATCTGCAAACGGATCGAAGCCGGCCAATGTGAACGTGTCCACATCCTGCCGGCGGGAAAGAATACCATAAAAAATGAATTGTTCACCGTGGAGGGTTCGGGTACACTCATCGCCAATGACTTTACGGAAGATTTTCGACCGGTTCGATCCGATGAAGAGGTGGCCATCGTTCACCGCATTCTCGAAATGTACAAACATTCCGGATTTTTATTGCCCAGAGACAAGGCATATCTGTACGAAAACCGGAATCGGTTCTACGTCACCGCCATCGACGGCATCGTTGTGGGATGCGTGGAGAAAAAGATTATCGACGACCGGACCGTGGAACTGGGGGCGGTTGCCATCTCCACACGGTTTCGCAACCAGCGGGTGGGCGTGCATATGGTGAATGCGTTCATGGATCTGATGCGAACCCAAGGATATACCCGTTTCATCTCCCTGACCAACAATCCACGACTGGAGGCCCTTTACGGCAGGCTGGGGTTTGTCCAACAAAGCCCTATGGAATACCGGGCACGCCAGGACCTAAGCCCCTTTGTGAAGATGTTCTTCAGGAAGATGGAATAGGACGAACCATATTCATTTTGCGTTGTTTCGCCCAAAGCACCAGCGGCAACGAAGTCTGGACAAGACAGATGGATGGAGGACCTGATGACATGCACCAAGCATTTTTTGTGGGCCGCAGCAATCCTGGCATGGGGGGTGACCACGGGCCAGGCCGGCGCTGCGCCGCTATCCGTTTTCGTCACCATCGCACCCCAGCGCTACTTCGTGGAGCAAATCGGCGGAGAGCTGGTAACCGTTCAGGTACTGGTGGAGCCGGGGGCCGATCCGCACACCTATGAGCCCCGGCCCCAACAGATGGCGGCCCTTTCCAAAGCCCTCCTTTACTTCGCCATCGGCGTGGAAATGGAGGCGGCCAGGCTGGACAAGATCGTTGCCATGAATCCCGATTTGAAAGTGATTCATACCGACGACGGCATCTTGAAGCTGCCCATGGATGCAAGGCACCACCATGAAGAAGAACACTCGCACCGGAAAAAAGGAGAGGACGACCACGACCATGGAACACGCGATCCTCATGTCTGGTTGTCTCCTCCCATGGTAATGATGCAGGCACGGACGATTCTTTTGGCCCTGCAGGCGGCCGACCCGAACCACCGAACCGTTTATGAAGCGAACTACAGACAGTTCATGGTGTCGCTGGTCGATTTGGATGCCCGGCTGAGGGAAACCTTCGACGGGCTGAGCGGCAGTGCTTTCATGGTGTTTCATCCCTCCTGGGGCACCTTTGCCCATACCTATGGCCTGAAGCAGGTTCCCATCGAGCTGGAAGGAAAAAGCCCCAAGCCGGCACAGATCGGCCAATTGATCGAATTTGCAAAAGAAAATCACATTCGGGTGATTTTTGTGCAGCCCCAGTTCTCATCCAAAGGCGCCCGGCAGATCGCAAAGTCCATATCGGGTCGCGTCATCATCGTCGATCCGCTTGCCCCTGACTGGGCGACCAATTTGCAAAAGGCGGCAGAGGAGTTCAAACATGCATTCCGTTGACCACGTCACCGCAAACCCCATCATCGAGATCCGTGATCTGGACTTTGCTTATGATCATCAACCCGTTCTCACCGATGTCAACCTGACGGTTGCCCAGGGCGATTTCGTTGCCATGATCGGTCCGAACGGCGGTGGCAAAACCACCTTGCTCAAGCTGATGCTGGGATTGCTCAAACCTCACCATGGTTGGATCCGAGTAATGGGACGACCTGCCGGACGCGCATCGCACCAGGTCGGGTACGTGCCCCAGAACGTACATATCAACCGGCATTTTCCCATTACGGCGCTGGATGTGGTGCGAACGGGCAAGCTGACCCCAGGGAAACGATGGGCCAAGAACGGTAAGAAAGATCGCCAGGACGCCCTTCATGCAATGGAAAAAATTGGTATTGCCGTCCATGCGAGCCGGCGCATGGGTGAACTGTCCGGTGGCCAGCGGCAGCGTGTCTTCATCGCCCGGGCCATGGTAACCAAACCTCGTTTGCTCTTGATGGACGAGCCAACGGCAAGCATTGACGCGAGGGGACAGGCGGCTTTTTTTCAATTGCTCCAGCAATTGAATCGGGATGTGACAATCGTGGTCGTCAGTCATGACCTTTTGGCCATTTCCACCTACATCAAATCCATCGCCTGTGTGAACCGGCGGCTGCACTATCACCAGCATTCCGAAATCGACAGTCAGATGATAGACAGCATGTATCCATCCATGGAAGAAGGGACCTGCCCGATCGAACTGGTTACCCATGGTCATGTGCCCCATCGGGTGTTAAAGCATCATGAGGAGTGATCGATGATCGAAGCCATGCAGTACGAGTTCATGCAAAACGCCCTCGCCGCAGGGCTATTGGCCAGTCTGATTTGCGGCATCATGGGCACGCTGGTGGTGGTGAACCGGATCGTTTTTCTATCCGGCGGCATCGCCCACGCGGCCTATGGTGGCATCGGCCTGGCATTTTTTTTCAACTGGTCCTATCTCGCCGGCACGTTGGGATTTTCCCTCGGGGCGGCATGGATCATGGCCGCGGTCACCGTAAAAGCCAGGCACCGGGCCGATACGATGATTGGAGTCATCTGGGCACTGGGAATGGCCTGCGGCATCATCCTCATCGATCTCAGTCCCGGCTACAACGTGGATCTGATGAGTTATCTTTTCGGCAGCATCCTGACGGTACCGGACACCGATATTTGGCTCATGGTCGGTATGGGGATCGTGATCGTGGGGCTCGTTGCCGTTTACTACGAGGATTTACTTGCCATGTCCTACGACGAGGAGTTTGCCAGAATCCGGGGCGTTCCGGTAACCGCCTTGTACTTTCTGCTCATCGGTCTGCTGGCGATCACCGTGGTTCTGGTCATCCAGGTGGTGGGATTGATCCTGGTCATCGCCCTTTTGACCATCCCTCCCTTTATCATGGAAACCCATGCCCGCTCCATGCTGCAGATGATGATCGGATCCAGCATGCTCGGTGCCGTGTTCACCATCGCCGGTTTGTGGATTTCCTACGCCTTTGATGTTACGTCGGGAGCATCCATCATTCTGGTAGCAGGCCTGGTCTTTTTTTTGAATCTGGGTGCCCAGCGATGGATAAAGCGTCACAAAGCCCCCACCATCTCGAAAATTTCCGATGATCCCCAGGGGGTTGTCATGGGAAACGATTGCCATGCGGTGGAAAGAAAGTGATTCGTGGAAGATTCCACAGAATCCGACACGTAACAACCGGAGCGTTCATCATTTGGAGGTGGTCTGTTGAAGCAACTCAATGAGGGTTCGGTCCAGCCCCATTCTTCCGTCACGTTGCCACCGGTTTGGAATGTTCCCATGCCCCGCAACATCCATTTCACAGGGCGCGACGCAATTCTTTCCAAATTGACGGAAGCATTTCATTCCAAAGAGCGTGCGGTCCTTCCCCAGGTGATCAAGGGGATGGCGGGAATAGGCAAAACCCAGATCGCAGTGGAATACGCCTTTCGCCAGGCATCCATCTATCAGGCGGTTTGGTGGTTGCGGGCAAAAGAGAAGGAGACGCTGTTATCGGATTATCGCGCGTTTGCCACCACGATGAATTTGTTGGAAAATCAGGGGCAGGATGAGAAGACCGTCATCGATTCCGTAAGGGAGTGGCTCACGAATAACCAAAACTGGTTGCTCATCCTCGATGATGTCAAGAGGCCGGAAGACCTGAAACGATATCTTCCCGAAAAATGCGGCGGCCACGTGATCATCACCACGCGTCACATGGTCTGGGAAAAATCGTTTTGTGAATTGCCTCTTTTGTTCTGGTCCCGATCGGAATCGATAGATTTTCTCCTTCGTCGCGCAGATACAAATGACCCACGGGGCGCGGCCGAAGTCGCCGAACAACTGGGAGACCTTCCCGTGGCAATGGAATTGGCCGGAGCGTACTTGATGGAAACCGAAATCGACTTCGGCGATTACCTGCAGTCTCACAGGAAATGCCAAAGTGCCATAAAGAAAGCTTCGTCCAAATATCCCCGGACGGCTGGAACGGCCTTTTTCCTTTCCCTGCAAGCGATTCAGAACAGGGAACCGGTTGCCTTGGGGATCCTGTATCTTACCGCCTATCTATCTTCCGACGGGATATCCCGTCCTCTTTTTTCCAAGGCGGGGCAGTTTGTGGCGCCACCATTTGCAGAATCTTTCAATGATCCCGAGGCACTGGACCATAACATCGCAGTGTTGGAACGATACGGGCTTGTGGCATCGATTTCGGAAGATCTCCTTGTGAACCATCTCATTCAGGAAATGGTGCGGGAACATCTGAAGACGGATGAGCGGCAAAGATGGGCCGATGCCGCGGTTCGCACGATCCATCACGTCTTTTCTCCAGGTGAAACGGACGGTGATCAGCCAGGGCTGAAATGGGATATTCTTTTTTGTCATGCCCGAACCGTAGTTGCCCATGTCCGGGAAAATGGGGTTGCATTGGAAGTTATCGCCAATCTTCTGGACAGTATGAGGCGCCAGCTGCAGGAACGGGGGGCGTTTGCCGAGGCCGAAACCTATTTCAAACAGGAACTGGACCATTACGAACGGAAGTTCGGAGACGATCACCCCCATGCCGGTGCGGTCGCCAACAACCTGGCTACCTTGCTTTACGATGGAAAGCGCTTCGATGAGGCGGAATCATATTTTCGGCGTGCACTTCATATTTATCAAAGCCGTTTGGGAGATGACCATCTTTACACGGGGGCGGTAACAAACAACCTCGCGTTGTTTTTACGTGACCGGGGCAACGATGAAGAGGCTGCTTTGCTCTTCCGCCAGGTATGGAAGATTTATGCTGACCGGTTGGGCGAAGACAATTTCCATACAGCCGCAGCGCTGAACAACCTGGCCGTTTCGCTTCTGGAGATCGGCGACCTTGCGGAAGCGGAACCATTGTTTCGCAAGGCCATCAAGACATGGGAAAACAAGTTGGGAGGAGACCATCCCCATATTGCCACCGGACTGCTCAACCTATCGGTACTGCTCGAATGTTTCGGGCGGTATGCCGAGGCCGAACCTTACTGCCGCCGGGCCATCGGAATCCGAAAGACCCATTCGGGAGGTGAACTTCTCCTTGTCGCAGAGGGCTTGCGGGATCTCGTTCGGGTGTTAAAAAAACAGGGGAAGTTCGACGATGCCGAATCGATTTGCCGTCAGGCAGTAAAGATCGTAAGGTCTCGATCGGGGGTCGATCATCCCGATACCACAGGCGCTCTTTTCGATTTGGCGGCAGTGCTCCACGACCAGGGAAAATTCCTCGACGCCGAACCCTTATACCTTCAGGTCCTGCATCTTCTAGAGAGCCAGCCGGATGGGGATCATCCCGAAATGGCCCCTGTCTTGAACAATCTGTCCTTGTTGTACCATGATCTGGGCCGCTTTGCCGATGCCGAACGACACTGCCGTCGTGCGTTGGAGGTGTTGAATTTTGAGCTGGGAACCGATCATCCCGATACCGAGAAGAGCCGCCATAACCTTTCGGCCATTTTATTTTCCATGGGAAAGACGCAAGAAGCGGCTGCCCCAACGGACAAGTGACCTTCATCCGGTATTTATCATGTACTATACCGATTTTACGACATCTCGAACGAGGACGGGTATATCGACCCCAATTTCAGCGTCCGCTGAATTCCCCAACGTCCCCATCCGGATCATTCATCCGATTCCACATCCACCGAAATTTTCCTGGCGGTCTCTTCATCGGGCTTTGGAATTTCCACAACCAGTACGCCTTCCTTGAACCGGGCCTTGATCGATTCCGGCGCAATCACGGTGTGAAAGGTGAAAGAGCGACGAAATGTTCCGAAGAAGCGTTCTTGACGAAGGTACCGATGTTCAATATGGGGTGTCTGTGCGGCCCGCAGACCACCGATGGTAAGCGTGTTGTTCTTGACCTCCACCATCACGTCCTGCTTTTTCACGCCGGGAAGATCGGCTGCGATGACGATGCCCGCTGCGGTTTCGACAATATCCACACGGGGTGTCCAGGAACACCGGGGGGTCGAACCGTTTTCTTCGGTCTGACAGGGAAACGAATCAAGAAACAATTGGTTGATGCGGTTTTGCAGCGCAGCGATATTCCCCTTTGGGTCCCACTCGATAATGGCCATCTCAGCTCCTTTCAACCGTGCATTCATCCATGGGATCGATGATACGGATAACTTACCTTTCTTCCCCCGGTTGTCAACCCCGAAGAGGGCCTGGGGAACGATTCTTTATTCCGCCCGGAGAATTGCATTATCCCATACAATAGGCTTGCAAATCCCTTCATTTTCTGGTGAAGTTGCCGCACTTTCTTATTCTATTTGGAGAACTGCCATGAATGACGAGAACAATAACGAAACTCCGGAAGCCGAGGAGAGTTTTGCCGATCTGTTGGAAGCATACAGTGCCGGTATGAATGAAAATATTCAGGTCGGTGATCAGATTCGATGCCGGGTCATCTCCATTGGTACCAATAATGTCTTCGTGGACACGGGCACAAAGGTGGATGGCATTGTGGAAAGAGCAGAACTTTTGGATGAAGAGCAGCACCTGACGGTAAGCGAAGGGGACGATTTGGACTTGTACGTCATTGCTGCAAGTGAAAGTGAAATCCGACTTTCCAAAGCCATTTCCGGTATCGGCGGGATCAATATGCTGCGGGATGCCTACGAGCAGAAAATCCCGGTGGAGGGAAAGGTGGTTTCCACCGTCAAAGGCGGTTTCCATGTAGAGGTGATCAAGAGACGGGCCTTTTGTCCCATCAGTCAAATGGATATTGCCTATGTGGAAGATCCTTCCATCTATGTGGGCCAAACTTTTTCCTTTCTCATCAAGCGTTTCGAGGAGAAGGGACGCAACATCGTCGTATCCCGCAGGGATATCCTCCAGAAGGAGCAGGAGGCCAGCCGAAAGGCGTTCATGGAACAACTTGACGAGGATACGGTATACGAAGGTACCGTGGCCCGCATCATGCCTTTTGGGGCCTTCGTCAACCTGGTACCGGGCGTGGAAGGG
Source organism: uncultured Desulfosarcina sp. (assembly GCA_963674945.2). GTDB lineage: Bacteria > Desulfobacterota > Desulfobacteria > Desulfobacterales > Desulfosarcinaceae > Desulfosarcina. The sequence continues at coordinate 2,596,808 of CAXXWQ010000004.1, read as the reverse complement.
TTGGTTCACATCAGCGAACTGAGTTGGTCCCGACTGGAAACCCCTGACCAGGCCGTCAAGGTTGGAGATCGTCTCCGGGTGAAAGTGCTGGGCATCAAAAACGGCGAAAAGCCGGGAAGCCGGAAAATTTCCCTTTCCGTCAAACAGGCCATGGGCGATCCCTGGGCCGATGCGTCCAGCCGGATCCGGGTGGGCGACAAAATCAAGGGCAAGGTGACCCGATGTGCCAATTTCGGTGCTTTCGTCGAGCTCTTTCCCGGTATTGAGGGCTTGGTTCACATCAGCGAAATGAGTTATACGCGAAGGGTGATGCGACCCGAAGACGTCGTCGCCCCGGGGGATGAAGTGATGGTGGCCGTCAAGTCCTTCGATCTGGACCGTAAACGGATCTCCTTGAGTATCAAGGATGCCGAAGGGGATCCTTGGGCGGACGTGGAGGAACGATTCACACCGGGGAAAAGCGTGACGGGGCAGGTGGAGAAAAAGGAAGGCTTCGGGATTTTCGTCAATCTGGCACCGGGTATCACCGGACTTTTGCCCAAATCGAAAATCGCCGCATCGGAGAAAGCAGCTGCCATCGAAGCACTCAAACCCGGTGCTGCCATCACCGTCACCGTCGATACCGTGAATCCGGGGGAGCGAAAAATTTCCCTGGGCACCGGCGATGTCGTCGATGATCAAAGCTGGCAGGCCTATGCCGCTGAAAACAACAACTCATTGGGTTCCCTTGGGGATCAGTTGAAAAAGGCCATGTCCAAACAGAAAAAGGGAGGCTGACCATGGCAATACGCGAAATGTACGACCTGGTGATCATCGGTGGCGGTCCCGGCGGGCTGTCGGCCGCCATCTACGCCATGCGGGCGGCACTTACGACCGCACTGGTGGAAAAGGGCGTCACCGGCGGACAGGTCACCATGAGCGACGAAGTCGAAAATTATCCGGGTTTTATCCACATCAGTGGTGCCGAGCTGTCCATGAAATTCACAGAACACGCCCAATCCTACGATCTGGAGATGATTTCCCAGGAGGCGACGGCCCTGGATCCCGGATTGGACCATCATACGGTGCGATTGGCAAACGGTGAAACGCTCAAGGCCCATTCGGTGATCCTCGCCACCGGTGGGAGCCCGAGGAAGCTCGACGTGCCCGGGGAAAGGGAATTTTACGGCAAGGGTGTAAGCTACTGCGCCACCTGTGACGGATTTTTCTTTCGGGGGAAAACCGTTGTGGTGGTCGGCGGCGGGGACAGTGCCGCCGAGGAGGCGCTCTACCTGGCCAAATTGTGTAAGAAAGTCTATATCGCTCATCGCCGGGATGAGCTTCGCGCGAGCAAGATTCTCCAGCAGCGGGTTTTCGAAGATTGCAACATCGAGATGCTGTGGAACACCGTCTTGACGGAGATCAAGGCAGGTGCGGAAGGTGTCGAGGGTGTAGGTCTGAAAGATACCGTTACGGATGCGGTACGAGATTTGGATGTGGACGGTGTCTTTATCTTTATCGGTTTCAATCCCAACAATGAGCTCGTTCCTGCCGGTACCCGCATGAATGCCGATGGTCTGGTGATGACGGACGAAAAGTGTGAGACCAACACTCCCGGTATTTTCATTATCGGAGACCTGAGGGAAAAATTCGCAAGGCAGATCGTCCTGTCGGCGGCCGATGGATGCACGGCAGCGCTGGCGGCCGCCCACTATGTGGAGGCAAAAAAATCGACGCGAGCGGATTCATGCGCCTTGCCTTCGGACGCTGCCGGATGATCCATTTTCGTACCGTTGGATGGAATCGGATGTCGTACCTTCCGTGGCGGCGGATCGGCACGACGACCCTGTTTTTGATCCTGGCCGCCTTTGGTGGTACCAGTGTCGCCGATGAAACGGCCCGCCCTTCCCCCATGGTCAAGGCGGTTCGTGTGGGATTGGCCGTCCATGATGTCGATGGATTGTGGAGCCATTGTTCCAGGGAGAGGGGGCCGGATGTATGCGTTCAGGTGGTCTTCAATCATCCCTTTTTCCGTGTTCTGGGGACAACCCTTTTCCCCAGCATTGGGGGCAGTATCAACACTCGCGGAGATACCAGCAAGGTATATGGCGGCGCACAGTTGACCTGGATGCTTGGGTGGGACCTCTTTTTCACGACGGGGCTTGGCCTGGCCCTGCACAACGGAGAGACGGATACGGACAATCCGGAACGAAAATCTTTGGGTTCACCTGTGCTGTTCCGGATTCCACTGGAGTTTGGATATGTCATGAACCGGCGTCACCGGATCATTTTTGCCTTCGACCACATCTCCAATGCCTACCTGGCCTCCGAAAACGAAGGTATGGATTCCTTGGGGCTGTTTTACGAATACCATTTTTAGGGTTGCAAGCCGATGAATTCCAGCAATGGACAGGAAAAAACGGATCAGCAAAACCAAACCGTCGGCGGGTTGTTCAGGCGTTGGCAAAAGCGGCACTTTTCCGATCCCCAGCGATTGATTCTGGGTCTCGTGCTCCTGGTGGGGGCGGGTCTGATCTACTTTCTGGGCAATCTTTTGGCCCCGGTGCTCATCAGCGTCATTATCGCTTATCTGCTCGAAGGTCTGGTGGCGCTGCTTCATCGCTCCCACGTCCCCCGAATGGCCGCCGTAGGGATCGTCTTCACCGTTTTCATGCTTGGCATGATCGTCATGATCCTGTGGCTCATTCCCCTGACCGTCAAGCAGATCAGCCAACTCGTCCACCAGTTGCCCGGCATGCTGGTAACCATTCAAGAACGCCTGCTGCAACTGCCCACCATCTATCCGGACCTGATTTCCCAGAACCAGGTGAACGAAGTGATCAATCTGCTCAGTGACGGCATCACCACCTTGGGCAGACGGGTACTGACCGTGTCCCTGGCGTCGGTACTGGGTCTCATTCAAATCGTGGTCTACCTGGTGTTGGTGCCTCTCATGGTCTTTTTCATGCTCAAGGACAAAGATCTGATATTGAACTGGGGCCGACGTTTTCTTCCCGACAACATGGACCTCACCGAGTCCGTCTGGCAGGAGGCGAATGATCAGATCACCAATTATATCCGGGGAAAAGGATGGGAACTGCTCATCATCTGGGCAATCAGCTATGCCGTATTCAAGGCCATGGGGCTGCAATTCGCCCTTGTTGTCTCCATGTTCGTGGGGATGTCGGTCATCATTCCCTATATCGGGGTAACGGTGATGGGGTTCGTCATGGCCCTGGTCGCTTTCATCCAGTGGGGGTGGAGTGGTGATTTCGCCTGGGCCATGGTGGCCTATGCCGTGATTCAAATCCTGGACGGCAACCTGCTGGCACCCCTTTTGCTCTCCGAAGTGGTGAATCTGCACCCCCTTGCCATCGTTGTGGCGGTGTTACTGTTCGGGGGCTTGTGGGGGGTTTGGGGGCTCTTTTTCGCCGTTCCCCTGGCAACCCTGGTAAATTCCGTCATCAAGGCCTGGGTTACCCGGCTCGCACAACGCGCCGATGCATAAAAAAATCTGTTGCCTTTCCCCTTTCTTGCACTAAGATGGAATTATCGATGTCGATTCATCGGGTGTGCATGATTGGGCGCCATCTCTTTTTGCGAATCGACGGTTACTATTCCAATACCGTTTTAGCTGTCTTGATAAGCGGTCGGGCCAGAGAGGATCAGTCACCATGCAAGAGACCGATTTTTTACGGGGGAACCAGCGTGTTTTGTCGGATATCAAAAAATTTGAAATTTTCGAGCCGTTTCAAGACGACGAACTCCACCACCTCATGTCCATGAGCAAGATCAGAAAATACGGTGCAAAGGAGACCATTTTCGAACAGGGAAGCGCAGACACGTGGCTTTATTTTCTGGTTTACGGAAAGGTGCGGCTGATGAAGGACAACAAGCCGGTGGCCTTGCTTCAACGCAGGGGCGATATCTTCGGTGAGATGGGGGCGATGACCTGCGCACCCCGATCGGCATCGGCCGTCACCATGGAGGAGACGGTATGTCTGGCCACGGATATCTATTACATCGAGCAGTTGACCGGAACCGACAAGCTGGCCTTCGGGTATGTGATCTATCGTGTCTTCGCGGATGTCCTCGCCGAACGCCTCCGAATCACCACGGATGAATTGATTCGGCTGAAGGGAAAGGGCCTGAAAATCTGGTAATCGATTCCTGAAAAAACCAAAGACGGAAGAAGGGGCGATCCGTGCAAGTGGATCGCCCCTTATCTGTTTTAGGTGATGAAGAGGTGTCGAATCCGTGGCCTTGGCTTTTTAAATGAACGACACCCCTTTTTGCTGCATTCGGTCGGCCATGACCGAATTACGGAGCGGACGACTCCATGAGTAGGTCAGTGTCGCATGAATAGGCGCAACTGAAATCGTCGGTCCCGTCTCCATCCGTATCAGCAGAGACGACGAAGTCACTGCCCGATGTCGGCGTGATGGTGATTGTCGTGTTGTTGGCTCCGGCAATGACGATGCTGCCACCGACAATATTGCCGTCTGAATCGATGATTACATCGGTGAGCGTGAAGGTGACGGTGCCCTCTCCGGTCTGGGAGACGGTTCCGGATGCATTAATGGTAACATTGGTCACCTCGCCGGTTCCGGCAACGCTCGCCGACAGGGTAAAATTCGTCAGGGAAACGGATTCCTCTCCCTCGCTGTCGGTCGCCGTTACTGTTGCGTCGGTCAGGGTAACAGACAAGGTTCCGCTGGATTGGTCCTCGTTGAGGGACAGGGACATGCTGAAACCGGTGATGGAAATGTTGGTGCTGACATCCTGGGTGCCGATTTGAATGCCCGGGCTGACCGTGGCGACGTTCAGTGTGACGGATTGTGGATTTTCAAGATCGTCAATCGTGCCGTTGAACGTGCCTGCGCCGTCGATATTGATTTCGCCGGCCGCTCCGCCATCGATACAGAGGCTCTGAAAATCGATTTGGCCGGAGAATGCCCCGGTGCTTTGATCCATATCAATGGTGGGAACCAATTGACCCGGATTGGTGGCGCAATCTCCCGGAATTGGATCGATTGGAACTGTTGCGGACGGGGCAATCGCTGTCTGGTTGGCATATTGAACACCGATGCTGTCCATGACTTCGGTTCCAAGGCGAGCCATTGTTTTCATTGTCGATGTGGCAGCCTGCGTCGCGCTTCCGTCTCGCGTACAAAATGGCATGGTTTCATCAACGACGGTAAGGATTTCATCCACTTTGGTCTGATCGAGCACCATTGTCGGAGATGTCCCGCCTCCCCCGCCGCCCGGAGTGACGCCACCACCATCACCACCGCCACCGCATGCGATGGGCAGCAAGGCGAGAATCGCGATGCCAATCAATACGCCGGTAATCGAAAACGCTTTTTTCATGATCGTTCCTTTCTTGCTTTTCATCCATGGGGCCTTTTGCCCACCCGAATGAAGATTGAAAAAGACCTTCAGTTTGTCTGTGCCATGCCGGCCACGTATAATTGTATCATGATCCCGATTTGTAAGTTATGGTTCCCCCCTGGAAGATCACGTTTTTTTGGGGCTTGCATCTATATCGGCATCACCTAGGATTTCTTTATCCATTTTTCCAAGTAGCGAAAAAATTGACTCCGCATCCGTAATGTTGGAGAGAGTCGAATTGCCTCTCAATTCGATTGCCTACGTATCGGCGCTCGAAAGGGCTTCCCGCAACAGGGATGCGGCTTCGGCGGCATCCCGTTGTTCGAGAGCCGTAACCACCCGATCCATCATATGAACCTCGCTGAAAAGATCGGCGTCCGGACTGGGCACGAGACAACAGGAGCCTTCGGAACTTCGGAACGATTCCCACTGTTTATCACGAATACGGCGCATTTCATCCTTGCATGCATCGAGCTGGTTCGGATCATCCAGCCGGTCCGTCAAAGACTGAAGCTGCTCTTTTATAATCGGTATCATGATTTCCTCGATATCTATTGTAAGCTTCTGTTACTTTTACCAAATTACCCGAAAAAAGGGAAGCGATGTATGAAAATTTTCACCATCAGCAATTCAAATAGGTACACTGCCTCGATCCACGAATTTTTCTGTATGAAGGATGTCTATTGGGTTTTTGTCCTCACAGAGGACGGGGCGGGCAAAAGACCGTTTTTTTCCAGTTCCTCCATTACCGCCGCCACTACCTGGCTGATGGCCTGCCCGGCGGTTTTGGGATTGGTTATTTTCGACTCGCCTGACCAGATCGGTTTTTGGGTTTTCACATCGTACAGAAGGGTTTCGAGTGTGTATCGAACCGTTTCACCATAGACAGTGGGGTGGTAGACATAGCCCCATGCATATCCATAATAGCTATAGTATGTGCCGACAAACTGAGGTCGGTCTCGGTTGAATACTTCGTTCTCGTCAAACTTCACCAAATGGGTGATCAACACGGAGTCATTTTCATATTTATCGATAACATCATCGATCACCTGTTTTTCCAACCTGATATCCTGTTGGCCGGGGAATATTTCGGAGCTGGTAACCGCCTCAACGCCTTTGGACGCCAGCCAATCCTTGAAATGCTTTTCGAAGACCGTCCTGAGTTCTTCATCGTCAATCACGACGATAATCAGCGTATCTGTGATCGGTGTCCCTGCCGCCGTTTCTTCCACGTGGGTGGGCGTCATTTGCATACGCGAACCGGTACAGGCAAGCAAAAGAACGGCCAAGACCGCAATGGAGAGTGGGTTTGCCATTTTTTTCATGTTTTTCTCCTTGATCATATATCATACATGAAAACCAAACATGGTTGCAAAACAAAAACGATCAAAGCGATTCGCACAAAATCGTCACGCTATCCAAAAGCGATATTTTCCATCGGCTTGTCCTTATCCATTGCCCGCCCTTATCCATTTCAAATTTTGCTTGACTCGAATGTACTGGTCTCTATAGACTCTGCCTGGCAAAAGGACTTCATTTTCATTACCCATTGAAACATTAGGGAAACCGCTGGGTTTCAGCGATAACCCTTTGCGCATCGAAACCACCGAATTGAAAATTCAGAAAGGAGACTGGAGGATGACGACGAGTGAAGCAAAAAAGAGGCCTCTTTGGCTTGCAATGGAGGAAAACATTCTTGCTCTCGAAGCCAAGGATATTTCGGAGGGCAACGTAGAATCATCGATTCAACAGATTGCCGGTGAATTGGATAAAGCCGGCTACAACGTTTCCCGTCACGGAGGCAACCTGATGCAGTTGAGATGGGCCGTCGATAAAATGCGAAGTGTCGGAAAGCCCATGTTGAAGGATCTCAATGGTGCCATCGCCGCCTTCACACTGGAGGATGTCACCGATCCTTTTGGGGCAACCACCAGACTTCTCGATGATATCGGCAAGACCTGGCCTGAACTCAGAACGCCTGAGCGTCGTCCGGAAGTGGTCCGGGCCGTCGAAAAGGCGAAACTCGATTTGCTGGTTGCCAAGGCCAAGGGCATGCCCGATGATAAAGGCATTCGTATGTTGATCGAAGAAGAGATCAATGCGAAAACCATCATCAGTTCCCTTGAAATTACCGAAGACCAGCTGAAACAGGTGCAGGCGGCGATAAAAAAGGAGCAGGCAGAGAGAGAAAGAGTGTCCATCCTGCTAGAAAAAGTCGCCTCCAAATCAGAAGAAGAAAAGGTCAAGCATCTCTTTGACAATGAAGTCACCGAAGCATTGATCATCGAGATGATGAAGGTGGATCAGGGCACCATCGATGCGGTCAAAAAGTCCATGGAAGAGGAGATGAAGGAGAAGCAGCGGCTGGCCGAAGAGGAAGCCGCCCGAAAGAAAGCGGAAGCCGAAGGTCCGGCGCTGGAAGACATTTCATCGGAAGATATGCTCTTTTTCATCGAATCCATTCGCGAAATCATGGAGTTCAGTGATGTGGAAAAGGAGATTCGCACGATGTGTGAACAAAGCTCCATCCCCAAGAGCCTTGTGGACATCGCCGTCTCCGATCCGGACAAACTGGATGAACTCGAGAAAAAGGCGGAAGGATAGCCGAAACAACGAACATGGGCGTTTGACTTGTGGTCGGTGTTGCGCAACTGCATTGGACTGGAACTCGCAAAAAGCAAGACAGGCGCTTTCGATCATTCATTTACCACGGCGGTTTTGGAAACGGGGCAAGTTTGTGAAACCGCCGTTGATCGTATGACCCGAGTCGTTTAAAATTTAGGCTATCTGGAATATAGGCTCCGTAAATCCATATGCAAAAGATATTTTGCCAGGCTGAGAAAGACCCTGTAAAGTAGCAATGACAGCGCTTTTGTAATTATAATGGCGAAATTGTCAGGTGTGAATTTTTGACCCCAGGATTTCCTTGGTCCCATTGTGAGTAAAGGCTATTTTGAAGCTGGATCCGTTATCATCCCATACCTGATGGAGGGTCCAATCTTCTTTTTGCCCGGCTGTGGTTTCTACCTGCAGATAAACGTTGTTCTTTTCCTTATCAATTTCTTCGATAGTAACAGAATATAATTTATCGTTAAATTTCAAACTGTAAGGCATCTTTTCAAGATTTATTTCGACGGTCCCTTCACCTTGAATGCGTTGCCACGTTCCGCTAACTTGGGACTGAAGGTCATTTCCACTGCCACATCCAATCAATGTTGAAACCGAAAAAAAGAATGCAGCAGTGAGGATAAAGCCATTCTGCTTCAGCAATTTTTTCATTAAAAAGCCTTTCTGTTTCTCAGTTTTCATTTAAAGATTCAATTCGTATGTTGAACGCAACGACCATTCGGGGCAGCGGCAAGGATACCGCTTAAATACTCGGATTTCGTTGTGCCCTCATTCATAATGATGCTCGGATCTACGTTGTAACGTAAAAACCAATATACTCCATGAACAAAAAGTTCATAATTCATCGCTTCTTTTCCCAGGAGGGCCAAAAACGAAGTCTGAATGAATTCAATTCACTTTTTATAACCAATTAAATTCTATTTGTCAATTACTATTATATGATGGGCCATTAGAATTTATAGCATTTGTTCACAACCTGAGTTGTTTTCGGGTGAGCCTGCGCCGAGAGCATGATAAATATAGAATTTGGTGTGATGAAGATATATTGAAATAATCCCAAAAAATATCGATCGGATCATCCAGGCCATAGCCATTATCCGAAAACAACCTGATCCCCATTTCCGATATAAAGATCACTTTTCGATCCGAAACTGCCCGTCCCCCGAACAATCGGATAGCCGAGTTCTACCATCTTTTCCACTGCCGAAATGCCAGTACAATGGTTGCAGGCGATTTTGCTGAAATTGTATTTTCCCATTTCTCTGACAATATGTTCACTTTCGGAATTCATCGGGCCGAAGGGAGCAATGTGCAATCCGCCATAAACACCGTAAATGGTATCACCGCCGACAATGTTTTCCCGCGCGAAATCGGCGAGCGCCAAGATGCTCTGGTGACAGCAGCCTGTCACACAGACAATCCCTTTGTCCTGGACATTGAAAAACAAGGACTGCTCACCACGAACACGCATTAGGATCGGCAGATCAAAGGCAACGCAGGCACATCCTTCATATAATTTGTTTACAATGCCTGGTCCGGTTTTAATCAAATTTCCTCTATGGGGAATTACGTTGCGGGTATTGGAATCGCTGAATTCGGCTCCTTTGAGAAAAGACAAGCCTTCGGAAGAAAAAGTATCGGGAATGATAATCTTGATTTCAGGGTTGTATCGTAAGGTGGTTTCCAACCCCCAATAGTGATCCAGATGTTCGTGGGTAATGATGAGAAACTCGATCTCTCCGTTTGTGAGCATCTTATCAATCCCCTCACGCGCAAACGCCTCATCCATGTACTGGTTGTTCCATCCCGTGTCCATTAGAAATTTGTGACGGGAACCATCGATTGCCTCCATATCGACCAGCGAACAGCATCCGGCCGCATTTTGGATGTCCCAGGGAATATCCCACTGACTCGTTTCAGGTCCGCCCGCTTCCATCATCTGCTCCAAGACTCTTTCTGAGTCGAACCATCCCAATTCAGAAACACATTTGATCCTGACGCTCCTGCACTTTCCGATATCATACCTGCCGGTTGCGGAAGTTTTCATATCTGTTCCTCTTTCCATGATGATCTGCCTATTCTGATGTTCTGTGCCGGTCCAAGCCCTTTTGGCGATGACCGCAAATTCATCGGAGTTCCGATCATACGGGGTCCCCATGACGTCCGAGTAAAGACCCTCAATGCAAAATCCGGCATCCTGAAACTCTTTCCCCAGATCCTCGGGTGAAAAATATTGCAGCCAGTTGAACACCGTTCTGGTGCGCTCCGGTTCAACGATTGTGTATTTGTCCAATGCGACCTTCTCTTCATCGTATTTTACGGTATTCAGAAAGCCATAGTACTTATTCGGCGACCAGAATCCATTGAGCAGGTTTACTTCGTATGTCGCCACCTCTTCTCTTTGGTCAAAAGCCGACAGGGAATAAACATCAAGAAGGACGGAACCGTCCGGTTTCAGAATCCTATGGAATTTGTTCAGAATCTCTTTTCTTTGTGTCGGGCTCAGGGCGCAGTAGTCGCACATGATCATCAAGACAAGGTCAAATCGGTCCTGTGTTTCAAAGTCCAGATAGTTCTGCAATACATAGCTGATGTTCAGCTTCTCCCGGGATGCCACGTTCTTTGCATATTCGATGGACCTGCCCGAGAAATCAATGCCTGTCACTTCCGCCCGCCGTTTCGCTAAACGCGTTGCATACAATCCCGGACCGCAGCCGAAGTCCGCGATTTTTGTATCCTTGCCGATGTCGAATTTCGAAGCAATCCATTTCACCGATCGATCGATAAACGCCGCGTTTCGCGAAGAAACATCGATGGTTTCATTTAGGTGGAAAGAGAGCATCTGTGACGATGTATGCGCATCCGTCCATAGGTCGTTCGCGGTGTAAAACGCGAACGGTTCCGGCCGCTCGTTGATTCTCTCTAACGCTTCAAACATTCTTTCTCTCAATTAACTTACCAATGGCCTTGCCGAGTCGTTCAATCCCTACCTCGATAGTATCCACGTCAGAGCAAGAAAAATTGAGCCGAAGGGTATTGTGTCCTTTGCCACGAACATAAAAGGGATCACCCGGAACAAATACGACTTTATCCTCGACCGCAAGTTCGAACAAATCTGCGGCCACCATGCCATGGGGCAATTCAGCCCAGAGAAACATCCCTCCTTCAGGTTGCGTATAGGTAACTTCGGGAGGAAAGAACCTCTGTATGCTGCTTATCATGGCGTTGCACTGCTGACCATAGACGTCTCGAATCATCCGGATGTGTTCATCCGCATCATTGTCCTGAAGAAACTGACAAACGATACCCTGCGTAAAATGGCTTGTGTGGAGGTCTGTCGCCTGCTTTGCAGTGATCAATTTCTGCATTAATTCCGATCGGGCAACAATCCACCCGAGCCGGAACCCCGGAACCAGACTCTTTGAAAATGACCCCAGCAAGACTGTGTTTTCAGGCAAGAGCGCTTTGAAAGATGGCTTTGCAACGCCAGAGAATCTCAATTCTCCATATGGATCATCCTCAATCAGGATCGTGTCGGTCCTCTCAAGTATCTTTGCCAGATCCCTCCTGTTCTGCTCGGAATAGGAAATTCCGGATGGGTTCTGGAAGTTCGGTACGGAATAGATCAGCTTGGGGCGGTTGTCGGACAATACCGTTTCCAATACATCGGGATCCATTCCCGCGAGGGAAACCGGAACAGGCAGGAACGTTGGCCGATAAAGAGAGAACGCCTGGATTGCGCCAAGGTATCCGGGCTCTTCGATTACAACCGCATCATTGTCATTTAAGATCGTCTTTCCAAGCAAATCCAGACCTTGCTGCGATCCGTTGGTGATCAAAATGTTGTCTGCCGGTACATTCAGGTTCGCCTTCTCTTTGTAACGAGCCGATATGTACTCTCTGAGTCCGGCATGTCCTTCCGAGTTGGCATATTGCAAGACGTCCCTGCCGTGGGTTTCGAAGACCTTGCACGTCGCCTCTTTGAGTCTGTCAACGGGAAACAACTGACGGTTCGGCAAACCGCCGGCAAAGGAGATCACGCTTGAATCGAGTGTTACTTTCAAGATCTCGCGTATGAAGGAACGTGGAACATCCGTTATGCGATCGGAAAACATCTGATTCGTTCTTGTCATAGTCGTTTACCAATTGAGCCTTAAGGGAAATGCCATTTATTTCAGAATAAATAACCTCATTGGATCTGGAGATGAGAGAAAACCGAGTTTTTGATAAATCGGTTTTCCATCATCGTTCGGGACATTTTCTGATATACTGACATTGTTTCTTTTTGAGATGTAAAGTATTTACGCTATTTCAAATCGTTATGCAAAATTAAATTGATGGCCGCCAAATTGATTGACAACGATTTTCAATACTATAGATATATTCGGGACGAGGCCGCATCACATACACGGGATAATTCGATTCCATTTTCCCGAAGCGCAGCTGACCATGATAAACAAAACACCATCCCCTTTTAAAATTATCTTCGCGGATTATTTTTGTTTTCTTTGCACCATTTTTTCCATTCTCATCGGTGCCGTCGTTGGATACGAAAAGTTATTTGACGCAACACAAACGGAAGCAAATCCAGAAACCTGGTACTTTATTCTACTTTCGGCAGGTGGCGCGGCAGGGACCTGCATGGTATTGCTGGTTTGTCGAATTCGTCTGATCCGTGCCGTATTTGAACGGGGAGCGAACGTCCGGGGAAAGTGCGAATCCATCAAAAATAACAAAAGGCGGGGGCTTTCCCTTAACAGCCGGGTAACCTTTTCATACGTATATCAGGGCCGGTCGTATAAAAAGCGTCGCTATGTGCTTTCTTCCGAAAACATTTCGTCCGGCAAATATGTACAGATCGTTGTGGATCCGAATAAACCGAAGCAGGCATTTCTTCGAGATATTTTTCTCTAATGACGCGACAACCCGTCGTCGGGTTTTACCACGATCTATCCTTACTCCTTATGCCATGAAACCGGGAGCCTTTACGATCCCCATCTGCTGATATTGTTTCTGTCAACTACGGCTGGCCCGATCATGCCGCCACGACCGGATCACAGATCCTATACGAGGCAATTCAGTCCGTCCAACGCCATGTGAATGAGCAGTCCCAGGGCGATCCACCGGGTCCTGGGGAAACGTGTCATCAGGAGATAGCCCGCGATGGCGGGCCAGGTGTGCAATGGATGAAAACCGAGACTGCAGCGATCCGGATCGAAGACCGGTGTTGCCAGCAGGTGGTCGACATCGACAACCATGGTGGCTGCCATTACTGCCCAGGCCTTTTTCCAGTGCCGGGGGAATCCTATACGGGCGACGACACCCGGCACCAGGATATGCGAGGCGATGTGAGCGGCAGTCCCGAGCACGTTACAATTTGACCAACTCGTAGGCGCGGCTGCCCAGTCCCAGTTTTTCGGCGTAGTCCAGCTGGATTTCCCAATCCACTTGGGGATAAATTCCTTTGAATTTATCTTCACCGGGGGCGGTATTGGTGGTTAGTTGGGTGCCTTCCAGGGCGGGTTCTGCATTGACCAGGTCCACGGAGGCCTGGTCGATGGCGACCGGATCGGTGGATGCCACCACGCCGATGTTTTTCACGATGGGCGCATCGTTGGCCGGAAAGCAGTCGCAGGCCGGGGAAACGTCCGTGATGAAATTGAGGTAGAACGACTTCTTTTCCTTTCCCGCCAATACTCCCATGGTATACTCCACCATGTTTTCGAGAAATACCGGGACGGATTGATTCCACTGGATGGAAATCGCCTCGTTGGGACACACGAGGATACACTCGCCGCAACCGATGCACTTTTCTTCGTCGATCCGTGCCTTTTCATCCACTAGGGAGATGGCCTTCTGGGAACAGTGATCCTGGCAATCGCCGCAGCCGATACACTGTTCGCCGGAAATCTTCGGCGACAGGGACGAATGCTGGGCAAGCTTGCCTTTTCGGGAGGCGCATCCCATTCCCAGGTTTTTGATGGTGCCCCCGAAGCCGGAGAGCTCATGGCCCTTGAAGTGGGCCACCGACACAAGGGCGTCCGCCTCCACGATCTCCTGACCGATGTAAACCGATTCGAATCGTTTCTGATTGATGGGCACGGCCGTTTCACTCTTTCCCCGCAGGCCGTCCGCGATGACGAGGGGCGCCTGGACCACGGAAAAGTCGAAGCCGTTGGCGATGGCCGTCCGCAGGTGGTTGGGCGCATCGCTGCGGGTGCCGGCATACAATGTATTGGCATCGGTAAGAAAGGGCGAGCCCCCCGCCTGTTTGACCACCTCCACTACCTTTCGAATGTACACGGGACGGATGAAGGCGGCGTTGCCCAACTCTCCGAAGTGGATCTTTACCGCCGTCAAGTCCCGGTCGCCGACGGCATTGGCGATGCCGGCGATCTCCATGAGCCGTCCGATTTTCTGGATAAAGCTTTCCTTGACCGTGGCGCGCATATCGATGAAATAGACTTTGCTCGTCATGGACCCCCTTCCTATACATATTCTATGTTGGTCGGTTTTATAAAAAATAACAAATTGTTACAATGTTGGTGTGCCTGCTTCCAGCGTGCCTGCATTCAGGTAGGATCGAAAATACTACCGACGCCCTCTTTCCTACCGTCAGGACAACGGGTTGTCAAGGTCGCTGGAAAAAGGTGATGGATTAGGGTATAAGGGGGCGCGGAAAAAAATTACGTGCCGACCCAGAAATGACCAATTTCCGGAAGGACACAACCGGGAATGACATTATGATTCACTTTTGATGAACTCGTAGCAATTTGGACTTCGGGCGGCTTCGTAAAAAGTTCGAGATCAAGGCTTGCGAACTCCGAGGAATGAGACGTATGGTTGGATACGTCGCAGTGACGAGGGGTGACGCGTAACGCAGATATCGGACTTTTTACGAAGCCGACACTTTTATCCAATGGAAAGTCGAAGACTTATATGGAACTACGCACCAAACTGACCGTATACGACCGCATGATGGAGATCTACGACCAGTTCACAGCCGAATTCGATCTGGCCTGTGAAAAGTACTGCGCCCATTGCTGCACGGCCAATATGACCATGACCACCCTGGAAGGATATCGGATCGTTTCCCATCTTTCCCAGACCGATAATACAAACTGTTTGATGAATCTTCACAAGAATGCACCTGCGGATCGATTCGTGCCCGAGGTCTCCATCAATCGCATGGCGGACATCTGTGCCCGCGGCGGCGATCCGCCCGAAGAACAGATGAACCCCGATGCCGGTTCCTGTCCAATACTCACCGAAGGTGCCTGCCCCTTCTACGGGGTCCGTCCTTTTGGCTGTCGGTGCATGGTTTCCGCCCAAAATTGCGGCAAGACCGGTTTTGCCGACATGGATCCGTTCATCCTTACGGTAAATGACGTATTTATGCAGCATATCGAACACATCGACGCCAAAGGCTATACGGGCAATTTTGTCGACGTGCTTTCCTTTCTCGAATCCGAAGAGAACCGAAACGCCTACATTGACGGCCGGCTTCCGGCACCGCCGGCCGGTCTCGTGGCCAATCAGCCGGTGTTTGTGCTAATGATTCCACCAGAACACCGAGAGCGGATTCAACCCCTGTTAAAGAAGATCCGCGGCATACAGGTATAAGGAGGGAATTTCATGGAAACCTATCCCATTCCCATGGTACCCGGTCCGGTTGTGGTACCCGAAGAGATCCGAAAGGTCTATCTGGAACCATATGGCTCCGGCGACCTGGAAGCGGAATTCTTCGATCTCTACACCCATACACAACGCCTTCTCAAATCGGTTTTCTGCACACGGGATGACATCGTGATCATGTCCGGTGAGGGAATGCTGGCTTTATGGAGTGCCCTGAAAAGCTGCCTTGTGCCCGGTGATCGGGTGCTGGCCGTGGCGACGGGGGTGTTCGGATACGGTATCGGCGAGATGGCGCAGCATCTGGGGGCGGACGTCAAGACCGTCGGCTTCAGCTACGACGAGACCATCAACGACATGGCACGCATCGAGGCGGCCATCGCCGAATTCAAACCCCGAATGATCACCGCCGTGCACTGCGAGACACCGTCGGGAACCCTCAACCCCCTGGAAGAGCTGGGACGGTTGAAGAACGCCTACCGAATCCCGTTGTTTTACGTGGATGCGGTGGCCAGTGCCGGCGGCGTCCCCGTGCTGGCCGACGACTGGCACATCGACTTGTGTTTGGGGGGGGCGCAAAAATGCCTTAGTGCGCCGCCGGACATGTGTTTCCTGTCGGTCAGCCCCAAGGCGTGGGAGATCATCGATGCAGTGGATTATGTGGGATACGACGCCTTGAAGCCGTTTCAAAATGCCGTGGCCCACCGATATTTTCCTTATACTCCCAGCTGGCAGGGCGTCGCAGCGCTTCATACGGCGGCCCGAATGCTGCTTGCCGAAGGGCTGGAAAAGAGTTTCAACCGCCACAACAAGGTAGCCCGCTTTTGCCGGCGGAGTCTGGTGGAAATGGACATCGAACTGTTTCCCGCCAAGGGGGCCATCTCTTCACCCACGGTGACGGCGGCCAAAGTGCCGGTAAAATACGGCTGGGAGACCTGGGACCGGCGCCTTCGGGCGCAGGGCCTGGTGGTGGCCGGCAGTTACGGACCACTGACCGATAAGGTGTTTCGTATCGGGCATATGGGCACCCAGGCGGATATGGAACTGGTCAGACGGGCGATGGCGGCAATCGCCGAGGCCCTGTAGATGCCCATCCAGGAATGGACACAAACCAATGATAAAAACAGGAGATTTGACGGTTCGGCAGAAGAAGATCGTCATCGTCATTATCGCTATCTTTGTACTCTATCTCCTTTTCGGCTTTCTCGCGGCACCCTTTGTCGTGGACGGCATTGTCGAAAAACAGGTGGCCGAGGCCATTGGCCGCAAGATTGCGGTAGGAGCGGTGCGGGTCAATCCCATCACCCTCTCCGTCACACTGCGGGACGTGGATATTCGGGAAACGGACGACAAGCCCTTCGTCCATCTGGACGAAGCCTACGCCAATGTGCAGACTTTTTCTCTTTTCAAGTGGGCCCTGGTGCTCAAATCCGTGCGGCTGGTCAGTCCCGACATCCGGCTGGTGCGCACCGGCGAGGCCACCTTCAACTTCTCTGATATCGGAAAGACCGAGGAAACCGAGCCCGTGGTGGAAGAAAAACCGGCCGATGACGGCGGGTTTGGCATTGCCATTTACGACCTTCGCATCGATAGCGGCCGCATTGCCATGGACGACCGGGTCGTATCGGTGGACCACCGGATCGAGGACCTGCACCTGCACCTGTCGGACTTCTCCACCCGGAAGAAAGATGCGGCTTTCTTTTCCCTTATCGACGTCGACGCCAAGATCAACGGCGCCATCCTCTCGGTATCCGGAAAGGCCCGCCCCTTCGATCCCTCCCGGCAAACGGAAGTGGAAATTGACATCTCCCAGTTAAGCATTGTCCACTATCTTCCCTATATTCCGTTACCCGAGAATCTGAAGATCGAATCTTCGGTCGTGGAAGCGGAAGCCGAGATCGATTTTCGCATGGGAAGCGACGACCGGCCCGAGCTGGTGGTGGCAGGACCCATCACCCTCGAAGATGTGAGACTGGCCGACGGCAAAGGTGATCCCTTCGTCAATAATCCTCTGTTAGCCGTTGATTTTCTGCCGTCAAAGGTCCTTACCGGTGAACTGCGGCTGGCCCATGTGGAGACCAAGGCACCGGAGTACTTCCTCAAACGGCTCCCTACGGGATCACTCTACCTTCCATTTTTGACGGTGCGCGCCTATGACAAGGCAGAGGAGAAATCCGCCGGGGACGAAACCGGTGATTTCGAGCTCAGGGTTACCGTCGATCAATTCTCCTTTGCCGACGGCGTCGTTCACTACACGGATCTGGCCAACAGCGAGCCTTTCACTACCACCGTCGACGACCTGGATGTGGCGCTGGAGAATTTCGGTCTCAACGTCGATCGCACCGCCAAGTACCGGCTATCGTTAAAAACCGAAGCCGACGAGTCAATGGCGCTGTCCGGTACCGCCTCCATTTCGCCGTTGGTCGTGACCGGTGAGATCGACGTTTCGAGTGCCAACGCGTCCCGCTACTTTCCCTACTATAAGGACATGTTCGAATTCAGGGCCGCAGAGGGAAGCGTGTCACTGGGCGGCGCATACCGCCTTAGCGAGAAAGAGGGGGCACCATGGGTTCAAGTGGCCGATATGCACCTTTTGGTAGAAAAGCTGAAGGTGGTGGACGAAGACGACGACGACCCGCTGGTTCAGTTGGACCGGTTCCAGGTCGCCGACACCACTTTTGATTCGAGCCGGCGAGAATTGACTTTGGGCCGCGTCGACCTGGACCGGGCACAACTGGTCTGTCGACGGGAAAAGGACGGCACTTTGAATCTGGCCAGGGCCTTTACCCCTGCCGCTCCTTCAGCGGCGGCAGAGCCGGATGCGACGGCCAAACAGGAAGAGGAGCCCCGCAACGCCGATGAAACCACCTCGCCATTTGTCGTGAATCTCGCTGCCCTGAAGATTGCTGATGTGGTCGTAGACGTGGAGGATCGTGTGCCCATGGATCCGGTAAAGTTCAGGGTGGACCAGATCGCAGTGACCGCTTCGGATCTTTCCACGGCAAAGAATAGAAAAGGAAAGGCCGATCTCTCCATGCGATGGGAGCAATCGGGCACGATCCACATGGGCGGTGATGTCACCATATCACCCCTTTCGCTGGATATGGCGGTAGATCTGGATCAATTGGACGTTCGTCCCTTCCAGCCCTACCTCTCCGAGCAGGCGGGCATCATCGTCACCAAAGGCTTTGCCGGAACCCAGGGACGCCTGAAATTGTCCGGTGCCGACGGGCACGCGCCAACCATCACTTACGACGGCAAGATCGGCCTCAACCGGTTCGCCTCCATCGATAAGGCGAATGCCAACGATTTTCTCAATTGGGAGTCGCTGGCCCTGGACAATCTCCAATTAGGCATCAATCCTACCCGACTGTCCATCGATCAGGTTTCCCTTTCGAATTTTTTCGCCCGGGTGATCGTCTCTCCGGATGGCAGCGTCAATCTGGTCTCCATGTTCAGCGGATCCGACGCCGGGACCAATACCTCGCCCAACAGTGACGAAAAGACGGATTTGCCGGAAGAAAAACCGGCCTCGGATGCCGAATCAACGCCGATCCGAATCTCCCGAGTCACCGTCAGCGGCGGGACCATCGATTTTTCCGATCGACTCATCAAACCCAACTTCAATGCCAAATTTCACGACCTGGCCGGTCGTGTATCCGGGCTGGAATCCATCCGGGAAAAAAGGGCCGATGTGCTCCTGGAGGGCATGTGGTCCAACCATGCGCCTGTCAGGATCACCGGTCAGATCAATCCGTTGATCGAAAATCCGTACGTGGATCTGAACCTTACCATCTCAGACATCGAACTGAGTCCCTTTTCACCCTATTCGGGAAAATACATGGGGTATATCGTCGAAAAGGGAAAATTGACCTTCAATGTAGAGTACCTGATGGAGGAGGGGAAGCTGGAGGGCAAAAACAGCATCGCCATCCAGCAGCTCACCCTGGGTGATTCGGTGGAGAGCATCGATGCAGTAAATCTTCCCATCAAGCTGGCCATTGCCCTGTTAAAGGATCGTGAGGGCAACATCAATCTGGACCTGCCGGTGAGCGGTAATGTGGACGATCCGGAATTCAGGGTGGGTAAGGCGGTGGTGACCGTCTTAAAAAACCTCATCGTGAAGATTGTCACCTCTCCCTTTGCCGCCTTGGGCGCTTTGGTCGACGGCGGCGAAGAGTTGAGCTATCTGGATTTCGATGCCGGAGAGAGTGAGATCGGGCCGGAAAACGCCGAAAAGATGGATAAACTGGCAACGGTGCTGTACGAACGGCCGGGATTGAACCTGGACGTCCGGGGCACGGCGGTGCTGGAGGCGGACCGGGATGCCCTGCGCGCAAGACTATTGGAAAACAGCCTCAAGGCGAAAAAGCTCCAACGGATCATGAAATCGGGAAAGGGAGCCGTCCCCCTGGACGAGATCGTCGTGGATGAAGCGGAGCGGCCGGAACTGTTGTCGGCCGTATTTGAAGAATCCGGTATCCCCCTGCCCAAGGACGAGAAGGGCAAACCCGTGGAACCGACACCCGAAACCGTGGAGCTGCTTTTGCGTACCCACACCGAGGTCACCGAAGACGATTTTCGAAAGCTGGCCAATGCCCGGGCCCTTGCCGCCAAGAGCTACCTGATGGAAACGGGGCAGGTGGATCGCAATCGCATCTTCATCGTGGCCTCCAAGGTGTCGGATTCGAAAGCGGATGACGGAGGCAATAAAGGGCAGGTGGTATTTAGTCTGAAATAGAAATTCCTTTATCATACATCGTATTCGGATACCCGAAAAAAAAGTTGCGCAGGTAATCGTTGGAATATCCGTTTATATTTTTGAATAGTAACGAAAACGGAGGCGGATATGCACTGTGATGACGTCAAAAAGCGTCTGGATGCCTGGATCGACGGTGAATTGGCACCGGAAGAGAGCCAGGAGGTGGACCATCACCTCCGAGGGTGTCCCGGATGTCGGAGAGAAGCCGAATCCCTCGGACGGATCGTCACCGCCCTGGCCGAACTTTCCACGATTACCGCGCCATCCAGGCTAACCCGCAAAACTCGACGGGCCTTCGTGGCCGGACTGGAGAGACCGGACCTGGCCCAGTGGTGGCGCAAGCTGAGCCTGACCATGCGCGGCGCGGTCTGCGGTGCCGTCGCGGCCGGCCTGCTGTTCGGTGTGGTATTGGGCTCTACTCTTGTTCCGTCCGGCGCCGGTGTTGGAAGCAATCCCTATCAAACCCTTTACGCCAGCAGAGGAATCTTTCCGTGAGACTTTTTCACAAGAGGCTGCTGATTTTTTTTTCGGTGGCATTGAACATCGGTTTCGTGGCAGCGGCCATCGTGATGTTCCTTTACCACCCGGCTTCCCGCCACGAACGTATATGGCATGAGATCGTGACAATCGTGGACCAATTGGACCTGCCGGCAAAGCAGGAACGCACCGTGCTCGACAACGTCACCGAATTCAGCACCACCATTGATGGGCTTGACAAAGACCTTCGACAGGCCCGCGGGGATGTAATTCGGGTTCTGGCAAAAGACGGACCGCTGGATACCGATCGGTTCAATGGGGTCGTCGAGACCGTCGAATCCTATGAAAAGAAAAAGGTCCGGGCATTCGCGGCACACATGATGGACATGCGAATCAAGTTGGGTGACGAAAAGGGCGCCTTATACTTTTCCCTCCTGCTCGATCATCTGGAGAAAAAGGCGCAAAACCATCGCCGATGATATTCCGCTCTCGTAACACTCACCGGAGTGATGCCGACCTGGTCTCTCGGGTCGCCGAAGGTGATGAACGTTCATTCGCCGAACTGCTGTATCGTCATCAGGATGCCGTTTACGGCTTTGCCTGCCGTATGCTCAGCGACACCCAGGCGGCCGAGGATGCCTCCCAGGAGACCTTCCTCCGTCTCTACAGAGCCGCACACCGATATCGTCCCCATGCCTCCCTGCGTGCCTACCTGATCCGGATCACAAAAAATATCTGCATCGATCACCTTCGTAAGAAACGCCCCGAACTGGTGGACGAACTGCCCGATCTCCCCTCCCAGGAGACCCCTCTCGACCTGTTGGAGGGCGCCATCGCCGTCCAACACCTGGAAACGGCCATGGGCAACCTCCCCGTCAACCAGCGCACGGCACTGCTTCTGCGCCATACGGAGCAGCTTGGCTATAAAGAGATCGCCGACGTAATGGAACTTTCGGTCAGTGCCGTCGAATCCCTGCTGGTACGCGCCCGCAGAACGCTGAAAAGCCGTTTGGGCGAGAAAAGGATGAAATGCGATTAATTATAATGGTTCTGTTTTTTTCAATTCTATATTGTAATCCAGCTCTATCTGAGGAGTTAAGGAATATGCGTAGAACAAAACAACCGGATCTCACTCAGCTGTATTCTGCTGCAAAAGAGGGCGATATTGAATCCGTCAAAGGTTTGTTGAAAGATGGGTGGGATATCAATATGCAAAATGATTTCAATCAAACACCCTTGCACTGGGCGGCGGCAGAAGGCCATTTTGAAATTGTAAAATATCTGATTGATTTAAAAGCAGATGTCAATGTTACAGACAATATTGGTTCGACTCCTCTTCATGAAGCCGCGAAAAAAGGGCATTTAGATGTTGTGAAGTACCTGATAAAATCAGGTGCCGATGTAAAGAGTAAAGATTAGAATAATTATACACCTTTTGATGTAGCGGAAAATGATGATGTTAAATTATGCGGGAAAACATTGACATCGCAAAAAGATATTTAGCTACTTTAACCCAAATTGGGCGTTTCACCGTTTAATGGCTTCGCCAAAAATATTTACTTAAACTTCATATAGTACGATCCCCGCCAAACACAAATTTCTTCGGGTCCGAATTTTTTTACGCAAGTTTTTCTCTCCCCATCCGTTACCTAATGACAAACCGCGATAAATTTATCGCGGATAACGGATGGAGAGACCATGTTTCGATACGTTTGCCTTGTCATCACCCTGTTTGCCGTTGCCTGCTGCGCCACGTTTGAACCGGCGGTTCGGACGGAACCACCCATCGCCGTTCCGGATCGATACTCTCTGTTCGTCGCCGATGATCCCGGCCCCGGCAAGTGGTGGGAAGCCTTCGGCAGTGACGAACTGAACCGGCTGGTGGAGGTGGCACTTGCCGATAACTTCGACATCCGAACGGCCTGGTCGCGATTGAAGCAGGCAGATGCAGTGGCGCGCCAGGCCGGTGCTGATCTTATGCCAAGCGTCGAATACGGCGCCGGTGCCGAGGTCGGCCGGACTCAGACCAAAACCGATGAAACCGGAACCCGCCGTTCAGACGACCAAACATTTTCTGCCGGCGTGAGCGCGGCATACGAACTCGACCTGTGGGGGCGGTTGAATGCAGCCCGGAAGTCGGAGACCCTGGAGTATGAAGCAGTCGGCAAGGACCTGGAAGCGGCAGCCGTCACCGTAGCGGCCGAAGTGGTGACGGCCTGGGTCGAGACTCTCTCCCTTCGCCGGCAGATTGCGATTTTACAGGATCAGATCCAGATCAACCAGAAGATGCTGAAGATACTGGAGCTTCGTTTCGTCAACGGCCAGGCCGACGCATTGGATGTTTCCCAACAGCGCGAAGTCCTTGCCGCGGCCAGGGCCAATCTGCCGCCCCTGCAGTTGGCCGAACAAAAGCAGAGAAACGCACTGGCCCTCCTGTTGGGACAAAGCACTGAGAGCAACCTTACCATTTCCCAAACCGTCCTGCCGGAACCGATCCCCCTGCCGGCAACCGGTCTGCCCGCCGACCTCCTGGCGCGCCGCCCCGATATCCGTGCGGCGGGACTGCGCCTATCCGCATCGGATTGGCAAGTCAGCGCAGCAAGGGCAGACCGGTTGCCGGCCATTACCCTGAGTCCCTCCATTGCCTTTTCCAGCGATACCATCGATCTGTTGTTCGGCAATTGGGTGGCGTCCCTGGCGGCCGGCGTCACCGGGCCAATCTTCGATGGCGGTTTTCGATCGGCCGAATTGGCGCGCACTCAGGCTGTGGTCGAAGAGACCTTGACCGTCTATGCCCGGGTCGTGGCCGAGGCGATCCAGGAGGTGGAAGACGGCCTCGTCACTGAAATGCGGCAGCAGGAATACCTCGAACTGCTGGAGGATCGGCGCAAGACCTCACGGCTGACCATGAAGGACGCCCGCCTTCAGTACACCAATGGACAGGGTAACTATATCGATTACCTCACGGCCTGGACCAGCTTCCAAGAGTTGGAACGGCAATTGGTGAGCGAACACGCCATCCTGATCCAGAACCGGGTCACCTTGTACCGGGCCCTGGGGGGTGACTGGCACGATGCCGTGATGACCGGCGAAAATGCCCAATCGATTCGGAAAACGCCACTTCCTCGATGAAACGAGGTGATTGCATGTAGATTTGATAAAGGGCATGGGCTTGTCCTGCTGAATGATGAACACGGGGAAGGGGGGGAGAAGTGCCTATAGTGCGCTAAAGTGCCTAAAGTTACGGAGAAATAGCGATATGTCGGAAAACAAAAAAATTTCATCATTTATTGCCAGATCCATCCAGGTGCTGATTCCCGTGATGCTGATCGTGGCCGGCGGTGCGGCGTGGTCCTACTTTACGTCCACGGTACCGGTAATGAAAAAATCACCACCGAAGCGGGAGGTTTTCGTGGTGGACGTTCAAAGGGTTCACCGGAAAGATGCGCGAACCGTCGTCTCCGCCATGGGAACCGTGGTTCCCGCGCGGGAGGTGACCGTAAAGGCTCAGGTTTCCGGCGTCGTCCGGGATGTGTCGGACCGGTACGTTCCCGGGGGGCGGATGAAAAAGGGCGAAAATCTGCTGATGCTGGATCCCACCGATTATGAGGTGGCGGTCATGAAGGCGAAAAGTGCCCTCGCCGATGCAAAGGCGTCCCTTGCCATCGAGCAGGGAAGCCAGAATATCGCCCGGGAGGAGTTGAAGTTATTTTCCGAATTGTCGGCCGAAACGGTGGTCGAAAAAGACCTTGCATTGCGAAAACCACAGCTATTGCAGGCCCAGGCCGCCGTCGAAAGTGCCGAAGCGGACCTTCGTCAGGCCATGCTGAATTTGAATCGAACGATGGTGAAAGCGCCGTTTAACGCCATGATCGTTTCACGCAGCGTCGACGTGGGTGCTTACGTGGGATCACAGGAGAGTCTGGCAACGCTGGTCGGGACGGATGCGTTCTGGATCGAAGCGGTTGTCCCCTTGGATCAGCTCTCCCTGATCGACCTCGACGCCCCGGGTGGCTGCACGGCGGTGATCCGATCCCAAAGCGGTGGCGGAACCTGGGACGCCCGGGTGGTTCAGATCGCCGGCAAGTTGAACGAATCCAGCCGGATGGCCACGGTGATCCTGTCGGTGGCCAATCCGCTGGAGAGGGGCAGGACGCCTTTGATGATCGATGACTACGTCTACGCCGACATCACCGGTCGCGCGCTGACCGACGTCATCGAATTGCCGCGGGCCGCCCTGCAGGACGATGACACCGTCTGGATCAACCATGAAAGCGCCTTGGATATCCGGAAAGTCACCGTGGCATGGAAGAACGCCGACAAGGTCTTTTTGCTCAACGGCGTACAATCGGGTGAGCTGGTGGTGGTTTCGAATCTATCCACACCGGTTCCGGGCATGGCGTTGAAAACAGCAGATGTAGCCGATGACAGGCCGGCAATGGAAACAGACGATAAGCGAGCAGATTCATGAAAACCAGGCAACATAACACCATCGACCGCGGCCCGCTGGCGTGGATGGCGGGCAACAGCGTCGTCGCCAACCTGCTGATGTTCGTTTTTCTCGTGGGAGGACTCATCGTCGGGTGGCAGGTAAAACAGGAGGTCTTTCCCGATTTCACCATGGACGTGGTCCGGATCAACGTTGGCTATCCCGGCGCCAGCCCGGAAGAGGTGGAGAACGGTATCGTACTGGCCGTGGAAGAGGCAATCGAAGACCTGGAGGGAATCGATGAGATCACCTCCACCGCCACCGAAGGAAGTGCCAGCATCACCGTCGATGTTCGGGAAGGCACCGATGTCACCCGTGTGTGGCAGGAGATCAAGAGTGAAGTGGACCGCATCGACACCTTTCCGGACGAGGCCAATGATCCCCAGGTCGCCATTGCCGATCACAAACGGGGCGTGTTGACCCTGGCCCTGCACGGAGATGTGGATCCGGTAACCCTGCGATCGGCGGCGGATACGGTGCGGGACCGGTTGTTGCGCGACTCTCACATCACCCAGGTGGAACTTACCGGTGTCAAGGATCTGGAGATTCAGGTGGAGATTCCCCAGGCCACCTTGCGGCGGTATGGCATCACGCTGGCCGATGTCGCCGACGCCATCGCCGCATCTTCCGTGGAACTGGGAGGGGGACGTCTGAAGACATCCGGTGGCGATATCCTGGTGCGCGTCAAGGACCGCCGGGAAGATGTTTTTCAATACGCACATCTTCCCCTGTTGACCCGGTCCGACGGATCCCGGCCATTGCTCGGTGATGTGGCGACGATCCGGGAGGGTTTCGAAGATTCAAACACTTGGGCCGCCTTCGACGGCGATCCCGCCGTCATCATCGAGGTCTACCGGGTGGGTGATCAGACGCCCACCGAGGTCGCCGAAGCCGGAAGGACTGTCGTTGACAAACTCAACGGCAGCCTGCCCCAGGGACTGCGACTGACCGTATTGGAAGATCACAGCAAAGTGTTTTCCCAGCGCGCGACCTTGCTCGTGAAAAACGCCTTCCAGGGGCTGATTCTGGTTTTCATTTTTCTGGCCCTGTTTCTGGAAACCCGCCTCGCCTTCTGGGTGAGCCTTGGTATTCCCATCTCCTTCGTGGGTTCCTTTTTGTTTCTCTCGACCACGGATTTTTCCATCAACATCATCAGCATCATCAGCATGTTCGCCTTTATCGTGACCCTGGGGATCGTGGTCGACGACGCCGTGGTGGTGGGGGAAAACATCTACCACTGGCGTCGCAAGGGGGTTGCCTTTCTTCCGGCGGCCGTGGCCGGAACCCGGGAAATGGCCATGCCGGTGGTGTTTTCCGTACTCACCAACCTCGTGGCCTTCATGCCGCTCATGTTTGTCCCCGGATTCATGGGCAAAATCTTCAAGGTGATTCCACTGGTGGTCGCCGCGGTGTTTTTTGTCTCCCTCATCGAAAGCCTGTTCATCCTGCCGGCCCACCTGGGGCACAGTCGAAGGGGGCGGATGATCTGGCCGTTCCATCACCTGCAACGCTGGCAGGAACGGTTCAGCGATGCCTTCGAGCGTTTCGTCCGCGACCGATACGGTGCCCTCCTCGGTTTATTTCTCAGTCAACGGTACACGGTGTTGGCCGCCGGCATCGCCATGATATTGGCCCTGGCCGGGTACGTGGCATCGGGACGAATGGGATTGGAGATGTTTCCGAAAAGCGAGTCGGATTTTGCCTATTGCTCGGCAACCCTTCCCTACGGCACGGCCGAGGCGCGCTTGAGGACCATCGAAAAACAATTGGTGGATGCAGCCCGGGCGGTGATCGACGAAAATGGCGGCATCGAACTGGCAAAAGGGGTGCTCAGCAATGTGGCCGACAATGGCGTAACGGTGCGCGTCTTTCTCACCCCGGCCGATCAGCGTCCCATCTCCACATCACAGATGGTCGACCGATGGCGCCGGCGTGCCGGAACCATCGCCGGATTGGAAACGATTCGTTTCGAATCCAACATGGGGGGGCCGGGTGCGGGCAAAAACCTGACCGTCATGCTCAGCCACAGCGATACCCAGATGTTGGAAAACGCAGGCAGGGAAATGGCACGGCAATTGTCCCAATTCTCCATCGTTTCGGATATCGATGACGGATCGGCACGGGGAAAGAGACAGTACGACATCCGGCTGCGTCCCCTGGGAGAACGGATGGGGCTTACCTCCCAATCCGTGGCCCGGCAGGTGCGCAATGCCTTCCAAGGTGTCGAAGCCGTTCATCAGCAGCGCGGACGCAATGAGGTCACCGTTCGTGTGAGTCTTCCCGAAGATGAACGTCGATCCGAAGCCACCCTGGAGAACCTGATTTTGCAGGCGCCCGAAGGGGAGGTCTATCTGCGCGATGCGGTGCATTTGACCGCCGGCAGGGCCTATACCGCCATCGAACGCTCCAACGGCCGACGGGACATCACCGTGACGGCCAATGTGAACCCGCCGTCCCAGGCGGAAAATATCATCCGGGAACTGAAATCGACGCTTCTTCCGGCCTTGACCGGCCGGTATCCGGGCCTTTCCTTCAGCTTCGAAGGGCACCAGGCCGACATGCGCGAAAGCCTTGGCGCCCTGGCGACAGGATCGCTCCTGGCCCTTTTTTGCATTTATGCATTGCTGGCGATACCGTTTAAAAGCTACACACAGCCCCTGATCATCATGTGCAGCATTCCCTTCGGTGTCATCGGCGCCATCTTCGGGCATCTGCTGATGGGCTACGCCCTTTCGTTAAACAGCATCTTCGGTGTGGTGGCCCTGTCCGGCGTGGTGGTCAACGACGCGCTGGTGCTCATCGATTTGGCCAATCGCAATGTCCGGTCCGGCATGGCCCCCAAAGAGGCGGTGCACGGCGCCGGCATCCAGCGGTTTCGGCCGATCCTGCTGACCACCGTAACCACATTCGGGGGGTTGATGCCCATGATCACGGAAACATCCTTCCAGGCACGGATGATGATCCCCATGGCCATCTCCCTGGGATTCGGTGTTGTGTTTGCCACGTTGATTACCCTGATCATGGTGCCGTCGTTCTATCTGGTGTTGGAGGATATCGGCAGGCTGTTCGGACGAAGGGAAAAATGCGTATCCCATTCGTCAAGCGTGGGGACCCTGTCCCGACCGGATATGGCGTGATTGTGAAAACGTCAATCACTGCGTTCCCATGGAATCGCCTGTATATCCTCATGGCCGAGTGATACGGAACAATTACTTTTAAGAAAATGCTCAAAAAAGTTTGCCAAAGGTTTTCGCTTTTGGTAGGAAACCTCCCTGCAATTGAGCCGGCGGGCATATCTCCATGACCGGGGTATTGTGCCTCCCAATGTTATGATCCATGACGGTTCCGTAAACCTGGTTTCGTTGTTCAATCGGCGGAACCTGCTTTTCAACGCCTCCGTCACCAACAAGGAGAGTGATGTATGTCAATGAATTTCAAAACGATCCGTGAACAGATGATCTGGAACCTGCGTCTTGACTTCGACCCTGTCGGCATTCGATTTGTCATGGACGAGGCGGAAATCGAACGCCTGCCGGTAACCCACCAGGCCGGCGCCAAAATCACCTATTGTCAGTTTCTGGCCGCTTGTCGGCAGGAGCGCTATGCACTATTGATGAAGCCGGAGAAGCTGCTCTGTCAGAACGCCTATCCGGTGTTCGGTTTCCGCGAACTGGAAAAAGATGCCGATACCCAGCGCCACATGAAATATTTGGTCGACGAAGAGTTGGCCTGGAAGGCCCCCCAGGAAAAGGCACGGCTGGAAGTGGGCGCCTGCAAGGCAATTTACATGGCTCCCTTGGACGCTTTCGATAACGTAGAAACGGGTCCCGATGTCGTTTTCTTCGTCTGTGTTCCCTATCAGGCCTATCACATTTTCAACGATTACATGGGAGCCATGAAAAGGGCCAACCTGAACTTCTTCCACACGCCCAATTCAGCCGTCTGCGCCGGCAGCGTCTGGTCCTACAACAATCAGACCGCCAACATGACCACCATGTGCGCCGGCTCCAAAACATCCGGGAAAACTGAGATGAATTATGTCAACGTTTTCATTCCCGGCGAACACATCGCACCGACGGCCGAGCAGCAGGCCATGCGCGTGGAAAAAGGCGGTGCCTCCGTCCTGGGCAAGGGCTTCAAACCCTGGCCGGGAATGGATGTCTGCAAAGGGTGCCCGCTGTTCAAGTTTCATCCGGTCGAATCATGAACATCGAGTCGTTCGGAAGGCGGCGCTCCCGAAAGAAAGAGGTTGATGCGTGCGGTGAGACGATCGTAAATGGATTGAGAAACAATATGTGCCAAATGGGGGCCTGCTTTATTGCTGCAAAACGGAGGCGGGGCCCGTAAGTTCGTATTGCTGATCGCCTTCGACTTTTCGAAACGTGTACGGAGAAAGGGCCTCGTACAGCCCGCCCTTTCCCTTGAGCTTGATTTCGAGGCAAACTTCGGCATACCCTTGGTCGGCATGATACACCGCACCACAAGGCTTTGCGCCGGCCAAGGTCCCCTTAACACGGGTTCGGATCTCCTCTCCAATTTTTTTTCCGCCGTTTGTCCGAACGATCCTTTCGATAAATGTGCCTTCGATGGTACTCATCAGGTTTGCCTGGGCGATGATTTTCGCCGAAGTCATGGCTTTGTATTGATCCTGGCCGATTTCGGATACGCCGGTCTCCCGGATCGTATCCTCTCCGTGGGATGCTTTCAATTTCAGCAGTTTCATTTCATCGCCGGCGGCTGTCAGTCTGATAAGGAAAAAAAGAAAAACGGAGAAAGATAAAAAGGCGACGAGAATCAAAGGGGGTCGAAGCGTCTTCATGGCAAGCCTCATAAGAAGAAAGAATCGTAATATTGTTTGATTCTGTTTATCAAAACCATGATGGGGCTGCAAGGTTTCCATTCGATAATGATTTCATGGCCCATGTCATTGTGGCGTGGATATAACCAATTGATATTCTAATTAAATACATTTTTTCTGAAGGCTTTTCGCATCTCATTGGGTCCATAAAACTTAACTTTCAGACGAGAATGCCGATAAAACAACAAATATTTCTCTTTTTATTATTTTACGTTTTAATGAAAGGACGACGCCATGGAAACAAAAGTTATGGAAAGAAATGAAGATTGGTTTGATAAACTTGTCAGCTTGATGGCCAACGTGATGAGCCTTCTCAAATAGTCGAGGTAAAAAAAATTATCGTAAAAAAGGCAGGGGCTTCGGCCCGCTGCCTTTTTTTCTATTTTGACTTCAAGGCCTTTCCGGCACTCCAGCACTTTCCCAGCACCTTTCCAACTGCCCAGTATTGTTTGGTATGCATGTCGAAAAGAAGTGGATTGAGCTTGGCAATATCGATGAGTCCATTTGCGATCACGCTTTCATCGGCGTAGGTTTGGACGAGTTCTCCCACGAAGATGTCGTGGGTGGAAAAATCCAGCACGTCGTATAGCTTCAATTCCATGTTGACGGGACATTGACGGATCATGGGGGCGCTTTTTAGTTCACCATAAAAAATATCGAACAAGGCGGCCTTGTCCGTTCTCTTACCGGTCATGATACCGCAATAATCCGTTTCGACCAAAATCGCTTCGGATGGAAGACAGATACTGAACGTATGATTTTCATGAATACCGGCATTGGTATAGTGGCTCTTGCTTAGCCCGATGGTCAGATACTGGGGTGTTCCGTGGTTCATAATTCCCACGTGTGCGACTGCCAGAAAATTGGGTCTTTCGTTGACCGTTGCGCCGACCAGCGTGGTGGGCATGGGATAGAGTGCATTGATAGGACCGATGGCTTTCATTTTGTTCCTCCTATGGTTTGTGTTGTACAGAAACAGTTTCCTGTTATGATTGTTATCCAATCCGTGTTTTCAATTTGATTTGTATGGAGAAAATAAGTAGTGCCATTGCCGATGCATCGATGTCTCCATTGAATTCCTTCTGCCCTTGAATCCGAAGTCACGTCGCAGCATCACGCCGCCGGGGCGGTCCTATCATTTTCGGATTCATTCCGGTTTTCGCCACACCCGGATGGCCATGTTGCGGCGTACCCCTGAAGATCGGCTTGCCATTTGTTGTGGATTCTGATTACAATTGCTCCAAGCGTCAACAACGATTCACAACAAAAAGCATCCCCGTAATGGCTTTGAGATGATACCCCGACTAGGACACCGGCGCGCTGTCCTACGGATGGCTGTTTAACGGCCACACATATCTTTTCATGATTGATCCAGCGGTTTCAACACCTGTTTCGATGATGCAAGTGCCGATCTTTTGATGGTAGACATATTGGTTGAGCAAAAATCCTGTTTGGATATAATCGCTTCGTTGTTTCATGAAGGGGTTGAGGAAAAGAAAGGAGAAGAAAATGATTGCATCCCATGTCTGCCGTGAAATGTCTCCGAATGAACTCAATGATTGGCTCAGACAGAAAAAACAATTTTATCTCATCGACCTATTAAAGTCGGATACGTTTACAAGGCGACATATACCCGACGCCAGGAATGCCTGCGTCTTCGAAGTGACCTTTATTGACCAGGTCAAGGCCATAACCGACGATAGCAATGCAGAAATCGTACTCTACGGTGCCAGTGCCAGATCCATGGATGCAGCTGTTGCGGCAGAAAAGCTTCATCACAATGGCTATCGACACCTTTTCGTGGTAAAGGGCGGCATGGAAGCCTGGCAGGCTGCCGGCCTGTCGCTGGAAGGAGATGCTGCCGACGAACCGCACGATCCCCAGACAATACTGAAACTCGACGATGGTTCCTATGGCGTCGATTCGGAAAAAAGTGTCATCCAGTGGTGGGGACGGAATCCCAGCACGACGCAC
Source organism: uncultured Desulfosarcina sp. (assembly GCA_963674945.2). Classification (GTDB taxonomy): domain Bacteria; phylum Desulfobacterota; class Desulfobacteria; order Desulfobacterales; family Desulfosarcinaceae; genus Desulfosarcina. The sequence continues at coordinate 2,564,618 of CAXXWQ010000004.1, read as the reverse complement.
TTCGGAACTGTCAGGGTCTCCGGTGGCATACTCGACGCGAAAGGTGGAACGATCACGGGAAGGGTGGACATCGACATGGATTCGATTGCCAACATCAATCTGGAGGGGGATGAATTGCAGCCCATCCTGGTGGCCCACCTCAAATCCGATGACTTTTTCCTCACCAAGCGGTTCCCGACCGCAAGTTACCGCATAGACCGAGCGGTAACGGCACAAACGCCGTACCTGAGCCTTCCGAATTATGAGATCAATGGTACCCTGGAACTGAAAGGGATAGAGGTTTCTCAAGATTTCGCGGCGACGATTACGACGACACCGGAAAAAGAATTATTGGCCGAGGCCCACTTCGATATAGACCGCACGAAATGGGGTGTCATCTACGGCTCGGCGCGTTTTTTCGAGTTTCTGGGTATGCACATGGTTTTTGATCTGATCAGCTTTCACGTGAGAATTGTCGCTGCCTGATGTTATTCACGGAGTCCACCATGTTCCAGCACTACACGTTGCAGGCCGGCAAAGCCGCCTATCGCCGGATAAAGGAAAACGGCCTTACACCCGATGATGTCCATGTTGTGGCAGGTGCCGCCGGCGGTCCCAAATGGCTGATTCTGGCTGGAATGGATCGCCTGCTTTTTTCTCAGTGGTTTTTCGGCCGCACCAGCCCACTGTTTTTAATCGGATCATCCAGCGGCGCATGGCGTTTCGCCGCCGCCGCCCAGCAAGATCCCTTGGATGCCATTTGCCGATTGGAAACGGCGTACATCAACCAACGGTATGATGCGAACCCCTCTCCGGCGCAGATCAGCCGGGAAGGAGAAAAGATCCTCGCCCATATGATGGGCACGCGCGGTGATACCGACGTCCTACGCCACCCCAGTTTTCGACTGAATTTCATGTCTGTCCGCGGCAAACATCTGACCGGTGTGGATCACAAAATCAATTTGCTGGTGGGGATGGCACTGGCTGCTCTGGGCAATGCAATACGTCGCCGCTGGCTTGGTTTCTTTTTCGAGCGCATTCTTTTCCATGACACACGGGACACGCCGCCCTTTCATGGGATGGATGCCTTTCCCATACACCGCGTCGGTCTGTCCAGAGCCAATGTCAGACCGGCCCTCATGTCTTCAGGTTCCATTCCCCTGGTGATGAAGGGCATCCGGAATATTCCCGGTGCGCCGAAAGGGACCTATCGGGATGGTGGCGTAATCGATTACCACCTGGATATTCCCTTTTCCAACGACTACGATCACATCGTCCTTTTCCCCCATTACATGGAGCGCATCATCCCCGGCTGGCTCGACAAGAAACTCTCCTGGCGAAAGCCGGCGATGTCTCACTTGAAAAATGTCCTGTTCATTGCACCCTCATCCGCCTTGCTGGAAAAGCTACCCCTTCGCAAGATTCCCGACCGGACTGATTTTTCTCGTTTCCGAGGGCACGATGATGAGCGCATCGCCTACTGGAACCGTACCGTGCAATTGAGCCGCCAATTGGCAGAAGAGTTCATTGAGGCCGTAGAGAGTGGAAGGATAAGAAATCAGGTAGAACCGCTGGTTATCTGAAAAACAACTACCAGAACTTCCAATCCTTGGTGAAATCCAGTGACGTGATGAACTGTGAGTTCTGGTAGTACTCCTGAAGTGATTCCTCGTAGACATAGAAGTACTTGTGGCGAAATGTCAGCGCAAGATAGTCGTTGAAGGCAGCTGAGATGGAATTGTTTATCTCGCTTCGGATCTGCCAGGCGCTTCCATCATCATCCCGAATGCCGGAAAAGGCATCGAGGTCGAATGTATAGGTAAAATGAGAAAGGAAGGGAATGGATGCGCCTGCCAGGATTTCGATTCCGTACAAAGCAGCGTTGGCAGGATCTTGCACCTCCTTTTCGAAACCGAGTCCGATTTTACCTTCCAATCGCTTGTAGGTTCCGGAAATGCCAAGCGTCTCCCTGAGGAGAATCGGCTGCATGCCATCGACCCGTTCCACCACTGAATCACAGCGAAACTTACTATAAGGACGGATGTTATCCCGCCAATTGTACTCATAGAGAAAGGTACCCTTCAAAATGTTGTTCAGATAGTCTTCGTCCTGGCGGCTGTAGAGCATGTAGGGGGTGAAGACGAAACGATGGTACTTGTTGTAGAAAATGACCTCGATCTCATTTTCCAGGCCCCATTTGTTATAGGTTTTCGACGGTTGGCCAGGGGGAACCTCGATGGAATCGCCCCTTTTCACACCGCTGTTATCGATGAAATTGGACAGATAGATATCGACGGTCGTTCGAAAACGACGGTCCAAAAAGTCGTAGTCGTTGTTCAAGACGACGCAACGATCCTTTAAATCGGACTTGAGCAGGTCCGTTACCGTCATCCAGGTATTGGTGAAGGGGATTCTTTTTCGAAGCATGCGCCCGATGGCATGCATCGCCGGCTGGGACGCGGCGATTCGATAGGGGCGGGCTCCCTCCAGATCATATCCTTGAACCGACGCATTCTCAAGATCCAGTCCCGCAATTACCAGATCCATGTTTTCGGCGATCAATTGATGTAACTCATTTCCGGTGAGGGAAAAGAGAAAAATGAAGTAGTCGCGGTTGACCATGGTTAAGAAATCGGAAGATTTGATGTCCTGATGAACGGACAATGGGATAAGGGTGTTCTTTTCCACAACGGCGATTTCACAATCGAATCGGTCTCGCAGCAGCTGGGCAAATCGCATGTCGTTTACGTCGGTTTCCGTAGCTTTCAGGTTTTCGATGAGCCGAACTTCGTCCTCCCGAAATTTTTCTTTCCATAGGGTGAGCCGATTCTTAAATTCATGGTACGCATAGTCGTATGTGGGAATTGGCTCCGATTTTATGGGCAGAAACCGATTGACGGCGATGGTATCGTCGATTGTCAGATCCAGGCGGAAAAAATTTGCCTCATCATCTGTGATGACGATGGATCGGCCGTCTGACAGGTCCACGCGGGATGCCTTCCCGGCAAAAAAACGGCCGGCGTTGTCGCCTCCGCAGATGGCCATGGAGATCTCCGGAAAGGATTCCATGATTTCGACCAACTCCCGAAGATTTCCACCACAAAGCAGAATGACATGTTGGATGCCGGCCTCTCTTATCTGATCCAGGTATGGCACCAGCGCTTCCCCACCTTTCTCCAGGCTGTATCCATAAAGGTCCTCTTCGGCAATGTCGAACAGGACTTTTCCCGATGAAATCCCGAGAATTGCAATGGAAGGGGTGACATCCGGTACCTTGAACCAGGGGGTGAAGATGGGGCGTTCGTCCTTGACAATGTTGGCGGATAGCAGATGGACAGTCTTGTCTTTTTGGAGAAATTCGAGATTGTTTGTTCCAACCTGCAGGTCCTTGGAAGAGACGAGAAGGGCCGAGCATGAAAAATAATCCAAAAAATCCATCATGATGGAGCCGGAACTATACTTTGAGAGAACGCCTGGATAAAAAGCGTTTCCCATATCCAAATAGAGATCGATTCCTTTTTTTTTCTGGTCAATGATGTTTTGGGCCAATAGCAACAGGGGATCTGTCGTCTCCTGGCCTTCCACTTCGAGGGAGAAATTTCCCTGCAGGTTGGATGTCAGCAGAACCGACAGGGAATCTTTTGCCTGTGCCGATAAAACGGTCGCCAGGAACACGAGAAACGCAATGAAAGGTATGCGGAAAAGCAAAGTACGCAGCATTCGATCCGTTCTATTCAAACCGGGTGCTTGGCACCCGGAACCAACCCGAGTGAGGAAAGAACTGACGTGTTTTGGGATATGCGGCCGATGGATCGAACATCCAAGCAACCGCTTTGCGGGTGGTCGTTGATGCGGCCTGCCGACCAATATCGAACATCCGATCGGCACGATTATATCTTCGTTTGGTGTTGATCCGAATTGCTGGTCATTTGATGAAAGAGTTCTTTCAGGTTTTTTACCAGGTCGCTGCTTGCGGCTTTCACCGATTCAAGTTCCGCAATGGACTCGTCCCGGGCTTTCTTCAGAGATCGGGCCAATTCGGTCTTTTTTTCGAGTTTTTTCGAAAGGTCTTCATTTGTTTTTACCAGCGCGGTGATTTCGGATGATTTTTTCTCCAATTCCGCCTTCATCTCTTCGTTGGCCGATACGAGCGAGGCATTTTCGTCTTTTTTGTGCGCAAGGTCGTTTTGCATTTCCGTGTTGGCCGATGTCAGCGAAGCGATCTCCGATGCTTTTCTTTCGAGATCTTTTTTCAGGTCTGCAAGCTGACCGGTTAACGCCGACTCTCTTTTATCTCGTTCCGCACTGGTCTTTTCGCGCTCCAGGTCGAAGATTTCCCGTTGGGTGGCCATTCGGCTTTCCAATGTCGAAATCTCTTCGTGCCGCTGCGTATCCAATTGCTGCATGGATTCTTCAAGATAGGTGATTTGCCGCTTGCTTTCGGCAATCTGATTTTCATACCGATCATTCATCCGGGCCAACCGAGTGGTCAATTCCTGGATCTCGGTTTCCATCTGCTGCACTTTCGTTCTGAAAATATTGTTTTCCTTTTGCAGAACGTCATTTTCTCTTTCGACGAGGGGAAGCCGTCTTTTCATGGCGCTGTTTTCGGCCAAAAGGTGGTCATGATTGGCCGATATGCCCTCACCTTGCCCGGTTGCGCAGGACAGTGTCAACATCGAAAACCATAACACGAACCATATGCGTAGCGGGAAGTACGCTTTCTGCTTGTCGTTCGCCATCACAAAAACTCCCGGAAATGAAAAGAAAACATCCCATTTGTAGTTGTCGTTTGCCCGGTAAATGTCCAGATCCTTTTCTGAACCTCCAATATGTTATTTCGGCACAACGGACGTGGACTTGACAATAAAAAAATCATCTATTCCTTATTATCTGGTCTATTTACGATCTTTACCGAATGCTTCGGCATTTTACCATGCACCGGTGGCCGTGTCTCGTGAAAAAGTAATTATTCAAAATACATGGTAAGACAAAAAAGAAGGAATGTCGACGATCTGAAGAATGACGGGTCGTAAGAATCTTTCGATGCTTACGACCCGATTTTCAGGCGGACACCTATGGCGTGGGGGTCAGGGAGGGTGCCTTTCCCGATGAAGAGGTCCAGGAAACCTCCAGGTTGTCCATGTCCCGGGTCATCCATCCGGTCTTGTGGGGGGTCACCAGTGCATAGGTGCTGATCCAGGTCAGGCATGTCATCCAGAAATAGCTATAGGGAATCGCCCAAAAGGCCTGGCTGCTCTTGTACCGAATGGCGTAGAAAAGACCTGGCGCGCATGATGCAATGGCTGCGCCGAAGATCATTTTGGGCCCGACCACAACGGGAAGGTAGACCAGCAAGGCGACGCCGGAAAGGCGCATGATCTGACCGATTGTGAGGTTCATGATTCCCAGCAAGACGTTGATTCGCAAGCCGGTGGCACCCTCCTGGCGGAATTTGCCGAATACGAATTTGCTGATCACCAGGGTTTCGCGTATGTTACTCCTGGCCCATCGCAGTAACATTTTCCAAAGTTTGGAAAGGGTTGTGGGTGCCGTGGTGTAGACGACGGCATCTTTCTGATAGTGAACGCGATAACCGCTTTTCAAAATGAGATTGGTCATGGCCCTGTCCTCGCCAATATTTGCCGGACGGCCACAAAAGCGCTGGTCGATCCATGCGGGCAACACCTGCTTGACGACTTCGCTACGATACGCGGAAAGTGCGCCGGGCGTGCACATCACGGAGTTGATGACGCTTTGGCCTGCCCGAAGAAAATCGAAGCTGTAGGCAAAGGAGACTTCCAGCATTTTGGGAATGAAGCCTTCACGACGGTTCAGTATGCGGACGTTTCCGGCCACGGCCCCCACTTTCGGATCATGAACGAATGGGCTTACCAGTTGGCGAAGTGTCTGCGGCGCGACGTTGGAATCGCTATCGATGGTGACAAAAACATTCCCATTCCCGTATTTGAAGCCTCTGTAGAGCGCGTGGCGTTTTCCCCGATTCTCCGGTTGCCGAAAGAGTTTCACCCGATCGGGAAACGCCATGGCCGCCCTTTGAAGCCATGCCCACGTATTGTCCACGCTCCCATCGTCCACACCGACGATCGTCATTTTTTCTGCCGGGTAGTCGCTTTTCACGATACTTTTAATGGTGTCAAAGGACTGCCTGCCTTCATTGTAGGCTGGTACGATCACCGTCACTTCCGGAAGACGATCATCGCTACAGGAAGCGGCGGGTTTGTATTGGAGGAAAAGAACGATCCGCCAGATGAAAACAGCGATGTGAATGGCGAAAAACATTTGGGACAGGAGAACCACCGCATTTCCCAGAGGCAGGTTCCCAATTGTTGCCCAAATTGGTTCCAATCCGGTTGCGACGGCCAGCAACACCGTTATTGAAAGCAAAAATAAATAGATATAGACAACTTTTTTACTACTTGTTTTGTTCATGTGAATTCCTTTTTTCTCATCTGTTGCAGCTAGAAGAAAATCTTGTGTTAGCAATAGGCGTGCCAGTTGTTAACATGCTGAAATAAATGAATTATAAAATGTTCCTCCCGGAAGAGTATCCGACTTCGAAGAACTATTTTTGCTTTTTGTTACGGAATTTGCGCAGCAGCACTTTCCGGATGCAATCCTGGCGATTTTCGCGCTCGCCGCATCAAATCATCCTGCCCGCACCGCTTGGGATGCTCACGAAAGTTGCGGTGTAAACAAAAAGGGAGGACCGAACCCGGCCCCCCTTTTCTGTTCTTCGTTAATATAACTGGTCCTCTGGGCCAAGGTAGAGATAAATGGCCCGGCCCTAAATTTTTTGCTTATGCGTTCCTATTTGTAAATTCCTGCGCCGACGAAATATGGGGTGCCGGATATGCGATAGATGTAGCTGGTTTTTGCCGCCGGTTTCTCTTCCCCTGGTTTCGGCCACATATAGTCGACCCAACCCTGCCCTTTACTGCCGGCAACCTGTACGAATTCGAGAAACAGGGGTTTGCCGTCCGTATCTGCCACCTGTAATAGATTGTCCTCCTCCGTCAGTTCCGGCTTGATGGGGTGGGCGATCATTTTTCCGTCCAGATCCATCAAGAAAACATACGTATCTTTCCAGACAAAGGGTCCCATCTTGTCTCCGATGGCTTTGCCGGCCTCCACCACCCCTTTTTCATGAACCATTTTGGCTGCCGCTTCACATTTGGCGATTACTTCGTCCTTTGTTGCACTTTCTGCCCACGCCATTGCGGAAAAACAAGAGATCAAGATGATAACAATGGCGATGGATCGCGTCGATTTTTTCATTGGTGCACCTCCTCTTTTTGTTGAAATATTGGGTTGAAATCGGCTTCATGGGACTCAACGACCACCCGCAAAACAGGTGGCTTGGATATCCGGTCAAAAGGCCGGAGATCCAAAGGGGCATCATTGTTTTCGTCGGATACGACAGGAGGTGAATGGCAAAAGGAGCGTGCATCGGGGCTTGAAGATCCAACCACGGGAGCCGTCGACGCGAAACCACTTCATTGGATCAAAAATGTCATTTGCACAGATTCGGTTGCTGATACGAACCAGCGAGTCTGAAACAGCGGATGGTATCCCTTATCATCGCAAAAGGAATGCAAATAACAGGCGCAAAATCGTTGTTAAGTCATAACAAATTGAAATTATATGATTATTTCTGTTTTTTTTGTTTGGGCGTATCGGTGTGTCGGTTACGAAAATTGCGCACGAACCGGCAAATTTTGGTGCATCAAAGATACCGGCCCGAGCTAAGATTGATGATCTCGTAAAAAGTAGCTGTTCGGCTTGGCCCTTTCTGGAGGGTCACCCACTAAATGTGATTGTGCTTTCCGATAATGCGTTTTTTCTTGATCTCAGCGGATTCGTAATATTGACTTTTCTTGTCGATCCACCAGCCATTGGCGGAATTCTGGCCATCGGAGTATCCCAGATGGTAGCCATGGCGTGCACCTGCGACATAAACGGCGAGGAGGATAACGATGAAGATGGTGGCGGTGATGAACCTGCCTTTGGAAAGAATCGGTTTCATATTTTATGGTATTGCATCGCTTCGGCGTCTCTTTGTCCCGCCGCATGAAAAAGTGACTTCCAGACTTTTTTTCGGCCATCTTGTAAAAAACTTAAACCATCTTCACGGCCGTCAAAAAACCGGGGTAGCGGGCCGTATTCATCTCCCGTCCATGTGAGTGGCGGATATTCCAATTGACCGAATTGCCAAACAAACTTATGATACCAGGGGGTTGGTAATTTCCCCACCTCCTTTTCAGACCATTGTGAGCCATTTGGTGCGGCATACTTTGCCAAACAACGGATCAAAATCGATAATGCAAAAACCCATTTCCAGCAACAACACCCCTTCAACCGGTAAATTGGGTACCTTTGCCGGCGTTTTCACACCCAGCGTTCTCACCATTTTGGGGATCATCCTGTTTCTGCGGCTTGGGTATGTGGTCGGCAGCGCCGGGTTGGCAAACGGATTGGTCATCGTCGCACTTGCCAACGCCATCAGTGTGCTGACGAGTATCTCCTTATCCGCCGTGGCAACCAATCTGAAGGTAAAGGGAGGAGGCGACTACTACCTCATTTCCCGAACCCTCGGTGTGGCGTTTGGCGGGGCCATCGGTTTGGTCCTGTTTTTGGCCCAGAGTGTCTCCATTGCCTTCTACTGCATCGGGTTTGCCGAAGCCGTGGCCGCCTTCTTTTCCCCGGCGGATCACTTTGCGGTACAGGCCATTGCCGCAGGGGCCGTCGCTCTTCTCCTGATTTTTGCCTGGAAAGGGGCGGACTGGGCTACCCGTTTCCAGTTCGGTGTCATGGCCCTTTTGATCCTTGCCCTTCTCTCCTTTTGCATCGGCGGCATTCGCCATTGGGACAGTGCGCTTCTTGCCGCCAACTGGGCTGCGCCGGAAAGCGGCGCTCCGTTTTGGGTGCTTTTTGCCATTTTTTTTCCCGCCGTCACCGGTTTTACCCAGGGCGTGAGCATGTCCGGAGATCTTGCCGAACCCGGAAGAAGTATTCCCGTGGGGACCTTTTTGGCAGTGGGGGTATCGATTTTTGTATATTTTGGTGTTTCGATCCTGTTTGCCGCAACAACGCCCAATGACGTCTTGTCTTCGGATTATGGCGCCATGAAAAGGGTCTCCGCGGTGGGTTTTTTCATCGATGCCGGCGTGATCGCAGCGACCCTCTCGTCTGCCATGGCGTCGTTTATGGGTGCGCCGCGAATCCTCCAATCTCTGGCCGCAGACAAGGTGTTTTCCATTTTGGCACCATTTGCCAGGACCAGTGGGCCAACCAAAAACCCGAGACGGGGTGTTCTGCTGGCAGCCGGCATCGCCTTCGTCACCATCGCCCTGGGAAAGCTGAATCTGATCGCCAGTGTGGTCTCCATGTTCTTTCTGATCTCCTACGGCCTTTTGAATTACGCCACCTATTTCGAGGCCAGGACCCAAAGTCCATCTTTTCGACCCCGGTTCAAGTGGTTTTCCCCGCGGTTGAGCCTGCTGGGATTTTTGATCTGCGCTGGAACCATGCTGGCCATCGATCCCAAAAGCGGCGTGGTCGCCGTTGCCCTGCTGTTCGCCGTATATCAGTATCTACAGCGAACGGCGGGGCCTTCCCGATGGGCGGACTCCAGTCGGTCCTACCATATGCAGATGGTCCGGAAACACCTGCTTGCAGCAGGAGAAGAGATCGTCCATCCCAGGGACTGGAGACCCCACTTATTGGTCTTCACCCGGGATTCGGATCGGCGGTTGCCACTTTTGACATTTGCCGATTGGATCGAGGGAGACAGCGGTTTTGCCGAAGCGGTGCAGGTAATCGAAGGAGATGGTCCGCTCGCAAGAATCCATTCGGATTCAGCCCATCGAAAGCTGGCCGCGGATATCGCCCGCGGTCGGCATCCCATGTTCCCTCTGACCATCTGTTCCAAAGACGCCACCCAGACCATGGGTACGCTCATTCAAAGTTCAGGATTCGGCCCATTGCGCCCCAATACCGTGGTAACGAATTGGTTCGGTGGATCCGTATCCGCCCTGCGCGGAATCGGTGCCTACAACTACGTGAAAAATTTAGACCTCATTTTCCGTCTGGGAAAAAACCTGGTGCTTTTCCATACGGATGCGGAAACCTGGAGTCGACTTTCGCAATCGGATGGCCCCCGTCGAATCGATGTGTGGTATCAAGGCAATGCCACCGGTCACCTCATGCTGCTTCTCGCGTATCTGATGACCAGAGACGCCCCATGGGATCGGGCAACGCTTCGCGTGCTGACACAAGGGAATGCAGGGGATGTCGAAATGGAAGAAGCGAACCTGAAAAAGCATTTGGATGGGGTTCGTATCGATGCCGCCATCCAGATCGTCGAAATTTTCGATGCCAAAACCATCGTCGGGCAGTCGGCCGATGCGGACTTCGTGTTTCTGCCCATGACCATCGGGCAAAACCGCATCCTGGACCCCACCGGACACTCCTTCGAACGAAGTCTTCCCCGGTTGCCGATTTCGGCCGTGGTCATGGCCGCAGAGGATATCGACCTGGACGCTGAGCCCGAAGAAGGGTTGCCTGCACTGGTTTCCCGTGTGGCCGACGATCTGGAAGCCGCACGGAAGAATGCACAGATCGCCCTCAAGGAGGTTCACAAGGCCCAGGAAATCGTGGAAATTCAAAAAGAACGGATTAAGGTGTTGGAGGAAAAGGGTGTTTCCGGTGCCGTTCCCCTGGAGGAACGGCAATCGATGATGGAAATCCTCGAAGAGGCGGACCAGGCGGCGGAAAAAGCGGTTCGCCGGGCGGTCAAGGCGAAGGAACAGGCCGACGCTGCGGCACTTATCGCCCAGTCATTGCATCCCGAATTGACGGTGGATGGTTCGAAATCAGGAGGGGGAGAATAATAAACGAATGGGAATTTCCTGTTGGAATTAAATATTTAAGATTTGATCCAAACAACCCAAAATGGTACTACAAAACGGTACTGCGTATGTGATTGCATAAAAAAGCATGGATGATAGACGATGATTGTTTATTGTGAAGAGTGTGGTTTTAAGAATGTGATCGATGCGTCTCGCATCCAGGGAACATCGCCGAAGATTGCATGCGAGAACTGTGGTGACTTTCTGCGTTTTTACGGCGAACGGGCCAAGGCCATCGAGGAGTTGTCTCCCCCGGAAACAGAGAAATCACCCAGATCCCGACTCATACTCAAATATGGCAAGGTGGTCGTCATCGTAAACGAAACCAATGCCAGAGTGGAGATCGGACGCAAAAAAAGCAATGACATTCAGGTCATCAACAGCCGTGTGTCACGTACCCATGCCGTCATCGAGTTTAAAAATGGCATGTATTATCTCACCGATTCGAGTTCCAATGGCACCTATATCCTCATGGAGAAACAAGAAGGGGTTACCATCAAGAACAAAGAGATCCTTCTAACCGAAAGAGGCGTCATCGGGCCGGGGTATAAGGTTGATTTTAAGTTTCCCGAGGCGATTCATTTCTGGTTCGAGCAGTGACGGCTTCGCGAAAAGCTTTTCCAGGCCAAATATGGCCAAACAATCGCATGCAAGAAACTCGTTATTCTTTTTTTGCAGATAGACGAAAACGAGGGAAACACTTTTTACGAAGCCGTCCGAAATCTGACTTTCTATAATTCACCAAAAACTGAAAAAGGTTGGGGGATTTTTCCACATCCAAGAGAGGTGCAGGGAGTCATCGGGATAAAAAAGGGCATTTCGCGTGTGATGCGAAATGCCCTCGGGTTATCGTAATTAACGACGTTTTAGACCACAGTCACGTTGGATGCGGCCGGTCCTTTGGGGCCTTGTTCGATGTCAAAAGTGACGCGGTCACCTTCGTTAAGGGATCTGAAACCCGTTGCGTTAATTGCGGAATGATGGACGAATACATCCGGACCATCTTCCTGCTCGATAAATCCAAATCCCTTGCTGTCGTTAAACCATTTCACGATACCATTTGCCATACTTACTTCCTCCTACGGATAATAAAAAAAAATATCATTGCTTCCATCTTCAGGCGCCATTTGACAAATGGGTGATGCCTTTGGAAAGAAAACAGCCTGGCAACCACGGCAGGCTTTCATGATCCCCAAAACATATCACCTCGAAATAGAAAAGCAAGCAAATAATGAACGTTTTTCATTAACTATTCTTTTTTCTTACGTTTGGGGCGATAAAAATGGGTGGCGATTCCGTGGTAAACGTCGGCAGCTTCTTTGAGTGTCTCAGACAAGGTGGGATGAGGGTGAATGGTCAACCCCAGGTCCGCGGCATTGGCTCCCATCTCCATGCCCAGAGTCGCTTCGGCGATCAACTCCCCGGCACCCGAACCGACGATGCCGGCACCGATCAACCGCTGTGTTTTCGGGTCGATCAGCAATTTGGTGAGCCCATCACTTTTTCCCGTTGCAACGGCACGCCCCGAAGCCGCCCATGGGTAGCGAATGATTTCTGCGCTCACACCTTTTTCCTTGGCCTTGTTTTCGGTGAAGCCGGCCCAGGCGATTTCCGGATCGGTGAAGACCACTGCCGGAATGGCCACGGGGTCGGCGATCACATTCTTCCCGGCGATGGTTTCCACTGCGATGCGTGCCTCATAGGACGCCTTGTGGGCCAGCATGGGCTGGCCGGCCACATCACCAACGGCAAATATACGCCGTGATGCGGTCCGGCATTGATCATCGGTATGGATGAAGCCGGCTTTATCCACCATCACTTTTGCCTTGTCAAGTCCAAGCTCGGCGGTATTGGGACTGCGGCCCACAGCCACGAGAATCCTCTGGAAGGTTTGATCAACGGGCGCTTTGTCCCTTTCCTGAAAGGTGATCCTAACCCCGTGTTCCCGGATTTCAGCCTTTTCCACCGTCGTGTTGACAAGGATTTTGTCGAAACGATCGGTCAGGCGTTTGGACAAAAATCGAACCAGATCCCTGTCTACGCCGGAGAGAAGGTTGGGAAGCATCTCCACGACGCTTACCCGCGATCCCAATGCCGCATACACACTTGCCAGCTCGAGGCCGATGTAGCCCCCCCCCACCACCAGCAGTGAATCGGGAATCATTCTCAGATCGAGGGCATGCTTCGAGTACCAGATCCGTTCCGTGTCGTCGGCGAAGATGGGGAGTCTGGTAGTGGAAGATCCCGTCGCAATGATGGCGTGTTCAAAGGTGAGCGTGCCGGTATTTCCCGCCTCGTCCGCGAGTGCAAGGGTCTTTTCATCCAGGAAAGCGGCTTTCGCCCTGACATAATCGATCTTTCGCTGGTCGACCAGTCTCTTCAATCCGTCGGTGAGGCTGATTACGATGTTGGCTTTCCATTTTCGCATGAGATCGAGGTCGATTTTTGGGTTGTCGTAGAAGACGCCCCAGGAACCGGCCTCCTTGGTTTCGGTAATATGCCGGGCCACATGCAGAAGGGCTTTGGAGGGAATGCATCCACGGTGCAGGCAAACCCCGCCGGGGGTCTTTTCCGGATCGATCAGGGTGACGGACATGCCCATATCGGCCGCAAGAAATGCCGCCGCGTAACCGCCGGGACCGGCGCCGATAACAGCCAAAGGGGTTCGGTTTTCGGTCATTTTTACTCCAAGAAGAGGGTCATGGGGTCTTCCAGTCCGTCACAGATCCAGCGAAGAAAACGGGCTGCATCGGCCCCGTCGATGATGCGGTGGTCGTATGAGAGGGACAGGGGAAGAATGGTTCGCGGCTGGAAACCATCGTTCATGTAAACAGGCTTGACGGCGGTGCGACTCATCCCGAGAGTGGCCACCTGGGGCCACAACACGATGGGTGTGAATCCTACGCCGCCGATGCCGCCCTGATTCGAGATGCTGAACGTACCGCCTTTCATCTCGTCCGGTTTGATCTTCTTGCTTCGCGCCCGCCACGCCAGATCGGCGATGGAGACGGCCAGTTCGACAATGCTCTTTTGATCGGCATCCCGGATCACCGGTGCCAGCAATCCTCTGGGGGTATCCACGGCGATGCCGATGTGGATGTATTTTTTTACAATGATGCGGTTGCCGGCCGTATCGATGCTGGCGTTAAATTTCGGAAACCGCCTGAGTGCCCTGGTACACATACAGGTGACGATGGTCATCACCGTCATCTTGGCACCGGCATTTTCGGCCCGTTTCCCATATTTTTCTATGAATGACAAGACATCGGTGACGTCGGCCTCGTCAAACTGGGTGACATGGGGGATCGTCTCCCAGGAAGTGGCGGTACGCTGGGCCGTCAGCCTTCGTACCATCCCCATCTCCATGATTTCCACGTCACCGTACTGAGTGAAATCTGGAAGCGGCGGCGCTTGAACGCCTCCTTGGGGTTCGGCTTCCAATCGTTCCCGCACATGGGATCGAACGTCCTCTTCGGTGATTCGACCGCCGCTTCCGGTGCCGGTGACGCCGTTCAGATTTACACCGAACTCCCTGGCCAGCCTGCGGATGGAGGGTGAGGCGGGTACGGGTTTATTGTCCGGGGGCGTTTGTGTTTCGGATCCTGTATCCGGTGTTGAAAGATCACTTTTTTTCTTTCCCCCCTCCTCGTTATCGCTGAATGTTGATGGGGGTGCTTCCCGCTTGGCCTCTTTTTCCGGTTCCGCTTTCGTTTCATCGCTACCGGTTTCGGTGGTCGATTCATTTTCGGATGCCAGATCCACCCGTGCGATAACCTCCCCGACCTTCATCTCACTGCCCGCTTCTGCCAGAATCTGCGTCACTTTTCCGGCAAATGGGGATGGGATTTCAACCAACGCCTTGTCCGTCTCCAGCTCGATGATCGTATCATCCACGTCAATCGTATCGTCGACTCTGATATGAACGGCCACAACCACACCCGATTTCACATTCTCTCCGATTTCCGGTATTTTGATCTCTCTGATCATGAAATATCTCCTATTGCTGCAAGAACAAGGGGTTTTGGCGATGGGGGTCGATCTTCAGCCGGGTTCTGGCCTTTGTTACCGTCTCCATTGAAACGGTTCCCTCTTTGGCCAGGGCGGACAATGCGGCAAAGGCGATGTGTCTGGCATCCACTTCGAAAAAATCCCGAAGGGTACTTCGCGTCTCGCTTCGTCCATAGCCATCGGTGCCCAGCACGGTCACCGGTCCGGGCAGATGGCGGACGATGGTTTCGGCAAGGGCCTTGATATAGTCGCAGGCCAACACGAATACGCCGGATTCAACGGCGGTCTGTCGCTGCAAAAAGGATTGTCGGGGTTTTATCTCAGGGTTGAGCCGATTGGTACGATCGGTGTCCTGGGCATCCCAGTAGAGGTTCTTGTAGCTGGTGACACTCCACAGGTCGCAGGCGATGTCATATTCTTTTTCTAAAATTTCTCGTGCCTTGATGCATTCGTTGAAAATGGCGCCGCTTCCCAAAAGGTGTGCCTTGGCCGCGGGGTTTTCCAGTGCCGACGGGGAAAATTTGTAGATGCCTTTTACGATTTCCTCTTCCACGCCTTCGGGCATGGGGGGCATTGCATAAAATTCGTTGGTGATGGTGAGGTAGTAGACCAGGTTTTCTCCCACTTCCAACATTCGGCGAAGCCCTTCGCGCACGATGACGGCGATCTCGAAGGCAAATGCCGGATCATAGGCCAGCACCGAAGGATTGGGAAGGGCGAGGATGTGGCTGTTGCCGTCCTGGTGTTGAAGTCCTTCGCCTGCCAGTGTTGTACGCCCGGATGTGGCCCCCAGCAGAAAGCCCCTTGCCTGGATGTCTCCGGCGGCCCAGATCAAGTCGCCGATACGCTGGAATCCGAACATGGAGTAGAAAAAGAAGAAGGGCACCATGTTGATATCGAAGGTGGAATAGGCGGTGCCGGCGGCGATGAACGAGGCCATGGATCCGCATTCGGTGATCCCTTCTTCCAGAATCTGGCCGTCGACGGCCTCCTTATAATAGAGAAGACTGCTGCGATCCACCGGTTCGTAATTCTGGCCAACATGGGAATAGATACCGAATTTTCGAAACAGGCTCTCCATGCCGAAGGTTCGTGCTTCGTCGGGAACGATAGGGACGATACTGCTTCCCAGTTTCTTGTCGGAAAGAAGCTTTCCCAAAAGGGAGACCATGACCATGGTCGTGGCAACCTCCCGGCCGTCGGATCCCTTCAGGAAATCTTCGTACAGGCTTTTCGATGGCGGGCGAAAGATGGGAACGGAGACGCTGCGGGACGGCAGATAACCGCCCAGATCCTTTCGCCTGGCCTTCAGGTACCGGATCTCTTCGCTATCCTCATCTGGTCGATAGAAAGGGGCCTGTTGGATCTGATCGTCGGGAATGGGGATGCCGAAACGGCTTCGGAAATGGCGAAGCTCCTCTTCATTGAGTTTCTTCTGCTGGTGTGTGACGTTGCGGCCCTCTCCCGCCTCTCCCAGACCATAGCCCTTGATGGTCTTTGCCAGGATGACCGTCGGCGATCCCTTATGTTCCACGGCCGCCTGAAAGGCCGCATAGACCTTTTGCGGATCGTGACCGCCCCTTCGCAATTTCCGGAGTTGCTCGTTGCTGTACCCTTCCACCATGCGGGCCAATTCGGGGGTCTTCCCGAAAAAATCCCGGCGGATGTATTCCCCGCCGGCCACCGAATACATCTGATATTGGCCGTCGGGCACTTCCTCCATTCGTTTGACCAACAATCCCTGGTGGTCCTGGGCCAAAAGCGGGTCCCAGTCGTCCCCCCAAATCACTTTGATCACGTGCCAGCCGGCACCGCGAAAGGCCGCTTCCAGTTCCTGAATGATTTTGCCGTTGCCCCGTACCGGCCCGTCCAATCGCTGAAGGTTGCAGTTGATCACGAAAATCAGATTGTCCAGCCGTTCCCGGGCCGCTAGGGTAATTGCCCCTAAGGACTCCGGTTCATCGGTTTCGCCGTCTCCCAAAAAGGCCCACACCCGGCGGTCATCGGGGGGTTTGATCCAACGATCCTCCATGTAGCGGTTGAACCGGGCCTGATAGATGGCCATGATGGGCGAAAGGCCCATGGAAACGGTGGGAAACTGCCAGAATTCGGGCATGAGACAGGGGTGGGGATAGCTGCTCAGGCCCCCGCCCGCAGCCAGTTCCCGGCGGAAATTTTCCATCTGGGTTTCGGTGATGCGCCCTTCCAAAAAGGCGCGGGCATAGATTCCCGGTGCCGCATGCCCCTGGAAAAAGACCATGTCTCCGGGGTGGCCGGTGCTCTTTGCCCGAAAAAAGTGATTGAAGCCCACCTCGTACAAGGTCGCACATGAGGCAAAGGTGGAGATATGGCCGCCGATCCCGGAACTATGACGGTTGGCGCGGACCACCATGGCCATGGCATTCCAACGGATGATGCTTTTGATGCGCCGTTCGATCTCCCTGCTGCCGGGGAAGACGGGTTGGTGGCGGGCGGAAATGGTGTTGATGTATGGGGTGTTGGCGGAAAAAGGGGCATGGATGCCGTGTTGCTGGGCGCGAACCTGAAGGTGTCGCAGAAGTTCCAGCACCCGTTTTGCCCCCTGGCTTTCATAGACATAATCGAGGCTCTCGATCCACTCCCGGTTCTCTTGTGCAATCGCTCTGGCAACGGCATCGTCAGCTTCCCGACGCATGAACTTGGTCCTTTCAACTGGTGGTTGTGCAAACGGGGCCTGCACGGCATGAAAAATGCCTGAAACTCTGAAACGCCCGGTTCAGGAAATATTTTGGGTCGAATCGTTGCGGCTGTCAATAATATCCGTGCCGACCTTGGTAAAAGCCCGATAAAAGCGTTTCTGTCGATAAATACAAAACAGGAAAGGTTTGCTTTTTTGCCAATTCCGGGTATGATCAAACATCGAATTTCCTGTAATGATCCAAAGGGTTTTCATATCAATATCCCAAAAAAGCGCCTACGACCGAAAAAAGGAGAGTATGAGCAAGACACTGGAAACGACCAACCTGGCCGTATTTTGTGATTTCGAAAATGTCGCCCTGGGGGTTCGGGAAGCCCATTATGCACAGTTCGACATCAACAAGGTTTTGGAACGTCTTTTGCTCAAGGGCAGCATCGTGGTCAAGAAAGCGTACTGTGACTGGGAACGGTACAAGGAGTTCAAATCGGTCATGCACGAAGCAGCCTTCGAACTCATCGAGATCCCCCACGTCCGCCAGTCCGGCAAGAATTCCGCGGACATCCGCATGGTTGTCGACGCTCTGGACCTTTGCTACACCAAGTCTCACGTAGACACCTTCGTCGTGATCAGCGGCGATTCGGACTTCTCGCCCCTGGTCAGCAAGCTCCGGGAAAACAACAAACATGTTATCGGCGTGGGGGTGAAGAACTCAAGCTCCGATCTGCTGATCGCCAACTGCGACGAGTTCATCTACTACGACGACCTGGTCCGAAAGAAGAAAAAGGCCAAGAAACCGCCTCGCAAACCCGCGCCAAAGGAGCCCAAGAGCACGGTGACCGAAACAGGCGCCAAAGAGGACGCCCTGGATCTGGTGATGGAGACACTGGAAGCTCTTGCCGAAGAGCGGGGGGCGGGAGACCTGATATGGGGTTCCATGGTGAAACAGACCCTCAAGCGCAGACGGCCGGGATTTAACGAGTCCTATTATGGATTCCGGTCTTTCAAGCACCTTCTGGATGAGGCGGCGAGCCGCGGCCTCATGGAACTGGAGCCGGACGAGAAATCGGGCGGGTATATTATCCGCAGTTTCCATTCGGAAGAGTGACGGCAACAGTAAAAAACCGATATCTTCGTTACGCTTCACACCTCGTCACTGCGGCGTATTATTCAATTCAGAAGAACTGGTTCTCTGGACTGGGTGAAAAGATAAATGGCACTGCCGCAAGATTGCTAAAAGACTCAAAGAGTTAGAATCCAGAATAAGGTATTCGCCTTCGGCTCGATCCATCCTTTCCACTATCCAATCGAAGGAGCGAAGCGACATCAACTCTATTCTGGCTCCTGAATACTGGCTTCTGACTTCTGTGTTCTCTGTGTCCTCGGTGGTGAAAGAATCCGTTTTCATATTTGTGAATAGATGTACTTAGGTGCGAAAATAATCATGAAATGACTTCAGATCCAGCTCGCTCTCCCATTGGGGGAGCCTTTCGGCAGGCCCGGCGATTCTCACCAAGGGAGGATCACGGTCCGCCAGTCCGTTGATTTTTTCCCATAAAGTGGTATCCCCCCAGAATTGGGGCGGTGTGTCGGCCGCCGCCACCGCCTTGAAGATCTCCGGCGGCGTTGTGCATCCATTGCGGATCGCCTCCAGGGTCAGTTGTTCCAGCCGTCCCAGGCCGCTTTGCGGATCCGGTTGTTCGGCCAGCCAGCGCCTTGCGGCGGCAGGCACCCACGGCAGGGGAACGTCGGATTGCCCTGCAAACTGGGCGAGAAATGACGGGTCCTGCAGGGCGAATGCCCGATCCACCTCCTTTGCATACAAAAATTGGCTGTCGGTGACCGGCCGGCGGCTGTCGTACAGGGAGGCCATCTGTTCCGGCGTGAGCTGACCGAGTCCGTTAAAAGGCGCGATGCCGGGAAATCGGTCCACGCAGATGAGTTGTATGTCGTTTATCTCCTTTTCGTGCATGCGAGACAGGATATGAACGAGCATGCTCTGGTCGAACAGGCAGGCATCGAACCACAGGACGATGTCATACGTTCCGGTTTTCGCCCTTTCAAGCCTGGCATACTGGTCCTGCAGGGTGCGGTAAATGACATTCTCGTCCAAGGCACCATCGGTGGACTGCCCGAGAAATCGTGCCCGTGCCCGAAGCGTCGCCTCATCGGGCCAGCCGACGCTCCGGGGACCTTCGTACAGCACGTCGCGCCATACCAGCACTTCTCCTGAAATGCCGGAATGTTCGAGAATTTTGCCGGCGACGTCGCCGTTGGTGAAGTGGAGGGTCGGGTTCATAAAAAATTCTTCTTTGCCTTTGCTGGAAAAGCTTCGTGCAAACACTGAAGGTGCCGGTGTAATCGAAGATTAATGGTAGATCGCCGCAAGGAAGGTTGTCAAGGTGTGGCTGTTGCAGGAGCGGGTCGTGCCCGCGAAAAAGCAAAACCATAGAGAAATTGATGCGATCACACGATTGGTATTGGTTAACATAGCGGCACTTTATGCTTGACCACCGGGGGAGTGAAATTGAGTACTTTCTCATAAGTACCACCTGTTTTCTGTACGCATTTTTAACGAGAATCCATTTACAAAGCAGCCGCCTTGTCGATAAAACTGTCCCAGTGCTCATGGAATAATGATGGTAGCGTAGCACTTGGCGGACTTGATCCATTAATATTAAATTTGGGTCTGGGGCAAATTTATGATTGGGCTCCATTTTGGGCATGTCCTAAAAATGAAAAGTGGAAAATTCTGGGCCATATTTTCCACTTTCCGCACGTAATATGCCAATACGTGGAAAATTTTTCCATGTATTGCCACTGTTGGCTCCTCAATAATTGACAGAATCGCATCGATAATGATATCGTATTACAAAAACTATATCGATTGAGGTGCAATTATGCAAATTGTCACAGTTTCTCCTAAATATCAAGTGGTTATCCCAAAAATCATACGAGAAACAATGCAATTACGCCCTGGACAAAAATTAAGGGTCATTGAATATGAAGGAAGGATTGAATTAATTCCAGATAGGGATATTTCAGAACTAAGGGGATTCTTAAAGGGAATTAATACGGATTTTGAGCGAGAGGATGATCGTCTATGAACATTGTCGACTCCTCCGGCTGGTTAGAATACTTTGAAGGCGGTCCAAATTCAGCAAATTTTTCTCTGCCTTTAGAGGCCCCTTCCTCCCTTATTGTGCCCGTCATTACTATCCATGAAGTGTTTAAAGTGGTCTTGCGTGAAGCCGGTGAAGACGAAGCCTTGCAGTCAGTAGCTGCAATGCAAAAAGGGAAAGTTATTGATCTCACGGTGAATTTGTCTATGAATGCCGCTAAAATAAGTATGCAATATAGTCTGCCGATGGCGGATAGCATAATATTCGCCACTGCCAAAATGCATCAGTGTGATATTTGGACCCAAGACGCTCATTTTAAAAATCTGCCGAGAGTAAAATATTTTTCAAAGATATCTTCAAGCCAACAATAGCCTCCAGCAGACCGCTGATAGATCGCCGCGGCTGCTGAGGCAGGCGTTATATTTTTTTAGACATCAGTTTATAAAGTTGATTGCTGAATTATGACAGACAGATATGCAGGTTATGCCGAACTAAGGCGGAATGAAAGGGAAAATGAGGATTACGCAACCTTCCATCGTGAGGGTGATTCCGAAATCGCTGTGATCGCACCCCACGGAGGAGGCATAGAACCCGGCACAATTGATATCGCGGATGCGCTGGCCGGATGTGATCATACATTTTATGCATTCAAGGGGCTGAAAAAGACAGGGAACAGAATATTGCACATAAACAGCAACAGATTTGATGAGACGTTGGGAGTGAGAGTTTCTCAGAATGCTGTCATTGTAATTTCGGTTCACGGTTCCGGATTCAGAACGGAAGCGGTTCATATCGGCGGAAGAAATGAGAAGCTGAAACAGAAAATAATGTACGCATTGAAGACAGCCGGATTTGATGCCGAAATCAGTGAGATACCGGGGCTGAGGGGAATCAGACCTGAAAATATTTGTAACAGGTGCGGGAGCGGGGAAGGTGTTCAGTTGGAAATTTCAAGGGGATTAAGGGAAAAAATGTTTGACAATCTTGGTCACCGTTCGTTGAGAATGAAAACGGCGGTTTTTTATAAATTCGTTAATATCGTGAAAGAGGTTCTGTCAGCTCTTTAAGAAGATCAGAAAAGGGGGGTGCCCAAGCTATAATCCTGAAAGTATAATGAAAATATCCTAAAACGAGATGCTTTTGGCATCAATATCGCACTTTTCGGCCTCAAAAACGGCATTATAGGGATCGATTGGTTCTCTTGACTCGAAGTCATCCTTAAGTTGACATAAAATACCATATTGGTATATTATTTATACCATGATATTTGAATTTGACCCCAAAAAGTCGAATAACAATAAAATTAAGCATGGGATTGATTTTGTTGAGGCCCAAGAGCTTTGGGATGATATTGATTTGTTGGAAATTCCGGCTAAAACAACCGATGAACCGAGATTTCTGGTGATTGGAAAAATAGACGAAAAACACTGGACTGGGATTATTACTTATCGCAATGATAACATACGTATTATTTCAGTGCGGCGTGCCAGAAATGAGGAGATAGATCTTTATGAAAGCTAAAGAATTAGACAAGAAATTTGATGAGGGGAAAAGCATCATAGAACATCTGAATCTCTCAAAAGCAAGACGGCCGAACCAGGAGCAAAAACGGGTTAATGTCGATTTCCCTCTTTGGATGATTCGTTCACTAGATAAAGAAGCCAAACGTCTCGGTGTTCCACGGCAGTCGATTATTAAAATTTGGCTTGCCGAAAGATTAAACAAATCTACTGCCGCATAGCATTCGAACCTGCCGCTTTATATTGACCGGGAACGCGAAGCGGTATTTTTCCAATCTCTCTTCAGCCTTCACCTTTTCTTAAACAGTATCCGCATAGGGTACCAAAAAACTGATGGACTGTGCACATCGGCCATGTCAGAGACCCTCTGTGCAACGATGGGTAAATCAAGAACGGTCCCTTTGAATGGCAATCTTGATTTCATTGATCCTTTTATTGTACGTTTCAAGGTCTATCTTATTGTTTTCCATCTGAAAATGTAAATATTTGCAAGCTTCCTCAATGCATGCATCGATTATTGTGTTTGATACATTGTTTTCTGAAATATAGCGATCGAATCGCTCCCGATTGTTTACAGCCACAATTCTCCATAGATCATTTATTTGATGGTATTGTTCTTTATGGTAAACCGGAAACCTGCTCGTTACATCAAACAATACGCGTAAACTTTCTTCAGGCGTGCCGTCTATAATACCGCCGCCTGAACTTACACCTGAATCAGTGGCCTAATTTTTGCTGTTAGGATTGGCGCGGGGCGATTGCCTCACACACCATCATTTGTTGATAATTTTTCTCACTATTTTCAAATTTCGAAGGAATTTTGCTCCTGTTTCTCATTCTTTAGCCATAGCAAATCACCAAGCAAATGCCTGTAAAATTGTTCTTTTAAAAATTATAGCTACTTCATAGCGGAAAGCAAATTCAGACGAAGATAAATCCGATCCATCAGTTTGGAAAATGGATTGAGTTGGCCAAAGGATATGTACCATTTTCTACTTCTGGTTACTAATCGACCGGCCATATACATCAAGTCCTGCATGACTGTCCGGATTCGACGCCGGGTAACTTTCTTCCGGCGTATACCGGGCAATTCAGTCGGATCACTCTCTTCGATGCTGATTTGTCCGATAATCCGTAGCATGTTGTACGTCAGCATCGCCAAATGAAGAATCAAGCTATTGGTGGAAAAATGACCGCTCGGCAAGCGCTCCAGGCCCATGTCGGATTTGAGTTCGGAGTGAAACTGCTCGCTGGTACCGTGATCGTGATAAAGTCGAATCACCTCATCCGGTGGCAACTGTGCGAGGCTGCACCAATAGGTATCGATCTGATACTCGGGGAACAGCAGTACTTGGCCCTTTTTGGTATGCCTTTCGGTAACCTCAAAGATGATTGGGTAGCGCAATGGATTGCCGTTGATGTCTTCAATCGTCTTTCCGATCCATACACATTTTCCTGAGCGGCAATGCTGTTGCTTGCCGGATTTTTTTGCCAGATCAACCCACTTTTGAACAGATTCTCTACGCAAATTGCGTTTGATGATAAAGTGGACATTCTTTCGTGAATCGTCAGGAAAGTTGTCTTGACTGTCGTTTCCTGAATCCAACCTCATCAAAATAGGCTGATCGGTAATTTGCCTGGCATAATCCAAGGTGGCGTTGATAAATTCGGGGGTGTTTTTCTGGCAGTGTTGTTTTCCTTCTCTGAACTCAAGATTCACCAGATACCCCTCGGTGCCCAGGTAGGCAAAGATCGGAGCGAAGCCATCCGTGCCTTTGTAGGTTCTGGAAACGCCTTCCTTTTGAGTCTTTGAGTTGTCAAACGGACTCACATCCATATCCAAAGGAAGGAAATCACCCGCACTGGTTTGGATGGGTGAAATCGCCGGAGCGCAGGATCGAACCAAATCAACGCCTGCATCCTTAATCAGCTTATCGGCTTGGTTGCCGATCAAATCGATTCGCTGACGCAATGTCGGGCTTGACGGGCATGCACGATTGCCAATGGCCTTGTTGAAAAATTCTTGCTTCTCACGAAAAATCTCGATCGCATCGTAATCAGGTTTACCAATACTCATGAGAGCAATCATCGAAGCTAAAATGTCACCATGAGAAATTTTCGGGTCTACACAATGGACGCCGTTGATCTTTTCGAAACGGAACCTGAAATTTATCGCATCAAGTAATGCGCCGATATTGATCAATCCGCTATGACTGGCAAGTTTTTCCATCTCGTGTTTTATGGTGATCGGACGCCGCATTGATTTCACCTCCGAAGTGAGCGTTTAGTGCCCTAATATTACCATAATATATATGTTTTATCAATTGGTTATAGTGTTTTAATCAGGTTTTGTGCCACGGAAACAGGTTACAATAAAATTAGGGAAATTTTTAATCTTTTCATTCAACTCGATTACTTGATTTTCTATTTTCTTAACGTCGTTCATTGCCATTGAGATTGTATCGATGTTTCCAAGCGTTACAACATTTGGAGGAACAGTATAGGCGACTTTTCTCATATCAACATGATGATCTAAACTCAAACATTGTGCTCCAGTTTGCACAAATTCATCAATCAGATGATTTGTCTCTCCCGGGACATGTAGGAAGCCGGGTAAAGAAGTTTTATCAAAAATTTTTTTTACATATTGACCTGAAAAATTTTTGAAATGTTTTGGAGAAACCATTACGATGACCGGTTCTCCAACCCATAAGAAATCTGCTCCAATTTTTTCACCTTCACATGCAATTTCTATAATAAATTCCGCAAAAAAATTCGAAACTTCCTGGATAAGCACAGGGTCTTTAATGCATTTTAGTAAAAAATTTTCTACCCCTAATACATAACTGGCCAATGTTGCCGGGCCAAAGCCTCCGACGCCTATCGCAGTCGTGGATCGCTTTTTAAACTCTTTTACCGCTTGTATATAGGGATTCGTCATGAATGCATCGAACGATATGGAATTCTTGATTTTTATTAAATCATTCATGCTGTTGATTTGGCCCAAGCGGACATGCTCCGTCCCGTATCGGTCAGTATACGTTTCCAGACCCAAATAGCTGCAAATATCGATATATGGTATGCTGGAAAATACAAAATCATGCCCATATTCTTTGGTCTGAAAATGCAGCCATTGAGCAATTTTTTCTTCAGGTGTCATACTATAAGTGTCAGTTTGCGCGTTGAATCTTTCTGCGCTTCCTCCACCAACAGGAGAAACCAGTCTCCTGTTATGGCTGGCCACATAATCAATTAGTTCGATATGATTTCTAATCATTATCCTGTCCAATAAACACAAGTTCCGACGATTTCCACTACCTTTATTCTGATGCAGTTAACCCATAGAATATGTCAATTCACCCATTTTTGGTAGCCTTGCTACCGGCAACATCGAATAATCTTCATAGGCTTCTATTTCGTTCAGGTTAAAGCTTTACGTAATACCCGCCCAATCCTGACAGCACAAGCTCTATGTCTTTAAACTCTCAAAATTCTTGAGGAGGAAGATATGAGGCATTTGGAAAGGCAAGGAAACATTTTGTTGACGATGGTGTTGATAATTGGCGTGTTTTCATTTCTTGGAACGGCAGGTGCGGGGAAATGGTATCTCGGGTCTGAGGCAGAATTTCTTTTGGACGTAACTCTCTCCTACGGATCGGGTATAAGAGTGTCCGACAGGGACGAGGAATTGCTGGCCAATACCATGCATGATGACAGCAACCGGAATTTTGACCAATGGGACTTTTACAACAACAAGATAACGGCGATTGCGGACATCGAATTCATCTATAAAAATGTTGGCGTGTTCGTTCGGCCCAAGGCGTTTTATGACCATGTGTATATGACAAATAACTCCAATGACGGTTCCAGCAATGATAACAACAGTGCCTACGTCGGCGGTCTGATTCAGGAGCCGGATGAATGGGCGGAAGAAGTTGAGGATATCCACGGCCTGAATGCGGAAATCCTGGATGCTTTTGCATATACCAACTTTCGTGTGGGCGAGATCCCTTTTGATCTCCGAGTCGGAAATCAGGTCATCTCCTGGGGAGAGAGCAGCTATATAATAACCGGCATCAGTTCGGCGCAAGCCCCCATGGATTTTTCCGCCGCGACTGCAGTGGGAACGGAGGTAAAGGAAATGTATCTGCCCACGGGAGCGATTTATCTTCAGACAGGATATGGTGATGTGGGATTGCGCGCGTACTATCAGTGGGAATGGGAAAAAAGCAGATTCATGGAGGGCGGCACCTTTTTCTCTTCATCGGATATGCTTGATGAAATAAAGGCCCCTCTTTTGTATGACTACGGTGGGGTTCTTGTAAACATACCCCGGACAGAGGATGAGGAACCAAGGGATGACGGACAATACGGCGTAGCGCTATCGTATATGCTGCCGTGGGCCGCGACGGAAATCGCGGGTTATTATATCAACTATCATGAAAAAAATCAGGCCATCGTGTATCCCGACCCAGCCACCGTTTTGTATAGAGTAATCTATCCGGAAGACATCAAGCTGTATGGCTTTTCCGTCAGTTCGGTGGTCGGTGATGCCCAGATCGGCGCCGAATTCGCCTATCGAGACGATATCATTTTCCAAGATCCTGAGTTAAGAGGGCCGGAAAGTCTTATAGAGGGGGGCTATTGGCAGGCACAGGCCTGTTTTACCTATCTCAAGAGTCCGGGATGGTTCGGGGTGGCAGATAGAATCATCGTGTCCGGTGAAGCAGCTTATGGCGCACAAGATGGCCTCGAAGGGAGAAACGAGGAAGGATTCAAGTATGTGGCCGTTGTTAATTTTGACTGGTTCCAGGTGCTGCAAAGAACAGATTTCGGCTTCAACGTGAAATACTCTGCTACGCCCAAAGGTGACGATTATCTGAAGGCAGTGGATTTCCAGGAAAATAAAAATTCCGTTTCCGTCGGTGTCGATTTTATGTTCAACGATGTATGGGAAGGTGACCTCACTTATGAGAATCGATTACACAACCATGATCTGGCGGATCGCGACACACTTGCCTTTAAACTTTCCTATTCATTCTAACCAAAACGTAGAAAAAGAGAAAAGGAGTTGTGATGAACAATATCATATTGAAATCTATAATTTCCCTGGTGCTGACAACCCTCATGGTATCTGCTGCAATTCCGGTTCGGGCGAAGGTGTCTGCCGAAGAGGCGGCAAAACTGAAAGCAGACTTGACCCCCGTCGGCGCAGAACGGGCGGGAAACAAAGAGGGAACCATCCCTGCCTGGACCGGTGGGCTCATCCAAATTCCCGAAGGCATCGATTATGTGGCCAAGTCTGGAGAGGTCCACCCGGATCCGTTTGCCGAAGACAAGATCCTGTTTACCATTACGGGGCAAAATGTCGATCAATATAAATACAAATTAGCCGCGGGTATTGTGAAAATGTTCGAGCTATACCCGGATACCTTCAAGATCCATGTCTATCCCACCAGAAGATCCGCCGCATTTTCCGAAAAGCACTATGAGAGTACATTCGACAATGCCTTGACGGCAGAAGTGATCGATGAATACGGCAGCGTAACCAATTTCGGTATGGGGTTTCCCTTTCCCATTCCCAAAAGCGGCATGGAAGTCATGTTGAATTTTGTTTTCATACCCCATGGCGCCAAAAATATAAAACAGACGTTTGGCGGCGGAATCGTGCAGGCAAGCGGCAAATACAATGAGCAACATGCAACGAATTATCTTCTCTATAAGATAGAAAGCGGAGAAAAGTTCGATCCACAAGACTATGTCTTTGGAAAAATTGTTGAAATGACAGTGCCCGGCCGCGTGGGCGAATTGTATCTGATGATGGACCCGGCGAACTATACGAAAAATGACGCTATCGGCTGGTCCTATGTACCGGGAATGCGCCGGGTGCGCCGGAACCCCAACATGTTTTACGATGGGCTCGACTCTTCCGCCGGCGGCATTGGGACCAGTGACGGATCGTGGATGTGGAAGGGAAAACTCGACCGGTTCGACTGGAAACTGGTCGGGAAGAAAGAGATGTTCATCCCTTATAACACGTATCGGACCGACCTGCCGCCCTCACATGATGTGATATTTACCCCCCATCATCCGAACCCGGAATATATCCGCTGGGAGCTTCACCGGGTATGGGTCGTCTGCCACACCCTCAAGGAAGGTTCGCGCCATGTGTACGGCGAACGGCACTATTATTTCGATGAAGACTCCTGGAATTGCGCTCTCATCGACAAATACGACAAACGCGGAAACCTGTGGCGAATGTCGTTTGCACAAGGAAAACAATTTTATGACTTTCCAGTGTTCCGTCAGACCCAGTATTATCATTTCGATTTCCAGGTGGACTTTTATGCTGCATTTAAGACAATGAACGGGTATCCGCCCGAATCGTACGAAGAAATTCCGGACGACTTCTTCTCCGTTCAAAATTTACGTAAACTGGGCAAGCGGTAATCGCAGGTTGCAGTCGGACGAATGAACGCATGGACAGAACAACTCCTATAATACCAGAGGCATCAGGAGGCGGTAATGAGGAAACAATGCGCTGCATTTTTGCTTCGGTCCGTGATTTTGTGTTTTTGCCTTATTGCCGTATATTCCTGTGGCGATGACGATACGGGCAATGTAACAGATACCAGCGAAGTTGTTGAGACCAACTACGGAAAGGTCATGGGATATACGGACAGGGCAAATAATATATCAATCTGGAAAAGCATTCCATATGCCAAACCGCCTGTGGGCGAACTGCGCTGGAGGGCGCCCCAAGATCCGGAACCCTGGACGGAAATAAGGGATGCCACCGAGGATTGCAGCCCATGCGTTCAGAATAAAACGGACCTGGTTACATCAACACATACAATAACCGGAAGTGAGGACTGTTTGTATCTGAATATCTATCGGCCGAATTCTCAAGATAGCAATCTGCCGGTTTATGTATTTATTCATGGCGGAGCAAATACCGCAGGCGCGATAAATGATTATAATTTGCTTGCTCCTTCTGTCGTAAAGAAAAGCAATGTGGTTTTTGAAACGTTCCAATACAGACTCGGTCCCTTTGGATGGCTGACGCATCCGGACATGAGAGAAGGCAAAGACAGCCTTGACGCATCGGGAAATTTCGGAAATCTGGATATGATCAAGGCGTTGGAATGGATCAATGAAAATATCGAGGCCTTTGGTGGAAATCCAGACAATGTCCTTCTTTCAGGAGAGTCGGCAGGGGGGCACAATGTTTTAAGTTGTGTTGCATCACCTCTTGCCAAAGGCCTGTTTCATAAAGCCATGTCCCAGAGTGCAATGGGCAAATCGATACCTGTAGATGAAGCGGATCAAAATTGTGAGGACTTCATCCTTCGTCTCATGGATCGGGATGGCTCCATGGACTACCCGGAGGATGTGGAGGCATATCTTCGTGGAAAAACAGCTTATGAACTTATAGAAGGATTCGGTAATGCCAACGAATATGTGGATAAGAACAGTGCAACACCTTGTGAGGATGGCACGGTAATCCCTGAAGTCGGAGAAATTGCATCTTTCCAAGCGGGACATTACAACAAAGTTCCGATTATCCTGGGTAGTAATAGATATGAGATGAAGCTGATTCTTCCCAGTTTCAGCACTTTTTTAAAAACAGCCTATTTGGATTATCCTGAAATTGGCATCACCGATCCCATTCCATCGGGCAGCTATACATGGGGAGATATCTTTGGCGCAGCTTTCGGAGATCTTGCTGTAGACGATGTCCTTCCGACACAGGATGATAAGGCCCTGTATGAAGCATGTGCAGTAGGCGGCAGCCTGATGTGGCGCTATAATTTCGTTGACCACATTGCCAGGACGCTAAGCGAACATCAGGATGAGGTATATACCTATCTTTTCAGCTGGGACGGACCGGATGGGAGCCCCTATAACTTCTGTTTGGGTGCCGCACATTTTGAGGACATTCAATTTTTCTTCGGAAGCGGTTTTCATTTCATATCCGGCGGCAGGGTGTTTAACGTTAACCATGACACTCACGGCAGAAAAGCGCTTTCGGAAGCAATGATGGAATATATTAAGAATTTTGCCCATACCGAAATTCCTCAATGCGATCACCTTCCTGACTGGAACCGATGGTCAAACCAGGATGGCGAGGACAAAAGCATCGTTTTTGACGCCGATGAGACGGATGTCGATATTCATATGATCAACGAAGAAACCACATCCGACCAGGTAGAATCCAAATTTATCGAGTTATATTCGTCTCTACCTGAAAGCACAAGAAACGCCTTATATTTTTTTAAGTGGTATTAATCTAAGGAGTAAACGTCACTTTAGCGGAAAGCAGCAGCCAACGGAAGAAGCGACAGCAACTTTATGGCAGGGATTTCTCTACAGGGCAAAATCCTTAAGTCGCTTCATTCCCGATCGGCTCACCGGAATTTGGGTTCGATCACTAAAATAAACCACATGTTTACCTGATGTGGACGTGTGGATTCCTGTGATTTTATCGAGGCTTACAATATAGGAGCGATGAACCCGGACAAATTTTTCCGGGTTTAATTTGCTTTCAAGGCTTGTCAGGGTGTTTTGTATCAGATGCCCTTTATGGATCGTATGAATTTTTACATAATTATCCATGGCTTCAATAAAAACGATGTCATCGCTTTTTAAGATGATAACCCGGCCGGATTCCTTGATCAAAAATCTTTCCCTGTAATGCTGTTCATTTGGCAGACCGTTTAACAGCGCTTCCAGTTTGGGGGTCAATCCATCTTTGCTGTTCAGATCTTCCTTTGCACGGTTCAAAGCCGTATCAAACCGTTCCTGGTCAAACGGTTTCAGCAGATAATCCACCGCGTTGATTTCAAATGCCTTGATGGCGTATTCATCGAAGGCGGTGGAAAAAATGACATGGGGTTTTTCTTCCAATAATTCCAAGAACTCAAACCCGTTGATTTCAGGCATCTGTATGTCTAAAAAGAGAAGTTCAGGGTCATGCACCGTTACGGCATGTAACGCCTCATGGGCATCTTTGCATTCAGCAACAATATTTACATCAGGATGGGATGCGGCATATTCACGGATAATTTTGCGGCCCCAGATTTCGTCATCGATGATAACGGCTTTAATCGGCATGTTTCCAAGCCTCCGTCATATTCGGCAGTTGTAAACAAATTTTGAACTCTTTTCCATAATCGGCATCAATGTCCAATTGATAGTTTTCTCCATAGAGCTGATAAAGACGCTCTTTCAAGTTGTTTAGACCGGTTCCATTACCATCGAGCATCTTCGAATCGATAAACTGTTTCGAGTGTAGTGGATTGCGGACCTCGACAATCACGTGTTCCGTAGATGATGCGATGGTCAGCCGAACCGTTCCGCCGTCGAGACGATTGGTGATGCCGTGCTTAACGGCATTCTCCAGCAACGGCTGAAGCATCATTGCGGGCACCGTTTTTGTCAACAGTTCCGGATCAACCTGTTCCTGATAATCCATCTTATCCTCAAATCGGATTTTTTCAATATCAAGGTATGCATGGGTAAAATCCAGTTCATACTGCAAAGGCACTGTTTGTTGGTCGTGGCTCTCTAACGCCATGCGCAAAAGATCTGAAAGACGGGCAATCATTTTTCTGGCCTGTTTCGGATTTGCCGTGACCATGGCGTTGATTGAATTTAGAGAATTGAAAAGAAAATGGGGATTTAACTGAAGCTTTAGCGCCCTTAATTCGGCGTCTCTGGAAAGCAGTTTGAGTCTGGTTTCGGCAAGTTCTTTTTTCCTGAAGTTCTGATAGTACATGATGGCATAGTAACTTACTGTAATGATAAAATATAGTATGATACCAAAGAGTAATTGCCAGGCAATCGACCGAGGAAAATTAGGTACGGCGTAGTAAATGTCATCACCAAATGCAAGATACGCAGATCCCAATACGATTGTGGACCAGACAATTGTGGCAAGACAGGCAAATAAGGAATGAATTAGAAGAAAAAGCCAAAAAGAAAATCTCCCAAAGGGCATTCTTTTGCATAGAAACCATAGACCGATACTGATGAACGCCATCCAGATATGCTGGTACGCTGACTCAAAGAGATATTTTTTTAAAGGAGCGCCCCCCAAATTTATATATGCGCAAAGAGCATATGCCACCACATAGAAGGTCCAGAATACAAAGATAAAGCCGATGACTCGACCATTGATCTTTTTCTTGAATTTTGTGGACATGTAAACCTCATTCAAGAATATCCATGCAGTTGGTTCTATCCTTTTCTTATATTATATCTTTTATATTTGAGAACGGAAGTCAAGACATTCCGGTAATTCTACGGATCGAGATTCTCAAGGTCTTTCAGTGTATTGAAAAACTGTATCTTTTTGCTTCCTCTCCCTTTCAAAAGAAGGTGTTGCGAAGTCGGTCCCGGACACGATCGACTATTTTCCAAAAAGTACGTATTGACCGCAAGAACCTTTTTGCTATTCGAAGCGGTTCAAATGAAAAAAGGCTTGAGATCATGGTGGGAATTGTTTAAAATAATTTTCAATCAATTAACAAAATTTGTTTTAGTTTCATTTGATGCCAAGGTAGAATTTGTCAACGCGACGATACAATCTTCGGCACAGAGTACAAGCCATCTCAAAAGTAAAGATATTGGGTAAAAAGAATATTTTGAAATGGTTTGAAGGCACTTCCAGCTTTCTTGTATCAGCATTCAGGTAAAACCCGTTAGAGAAAATGGGGAAGTCCCGGATTTTTTATTCTGTTTTTATAAAAAGTGATGCTTGATTTGTATTGATAAACGAGTTTCCTAGAAGGCGAGTATAAATTGTCATCACCAACACAGAATTCAAATTCTCTACTTAAGCGCTTCTCGATTGCATTTGTCTTTGTCCTGGCATCGCTTCCCTTTTTGCTTTCCCTCAGTTTTCATACGGGCGTCCTCTATCTCTCAAAAAGCGTAACCTGGCGGTTCGGCCGGGATGCCAGTTCAAATGAAGATCTGCCGGCAAGGATTATACTTGACGGAAGACGGGATGACGGCCTGAAATTTCAAGGGACGGACCGGCTCGATTCATTCAGAACCGATGATAAGATGGCCTATTCACTTCCCGAGATCGAATACCGGGCCGTTACGCCTGAAGTGGCTTTTTATCCCAATGCCAGTATAAGCGAGAAGCTGGGCATCATCAGTATCGAGGCCGCCGCCATGGATCACCAGTGGGTAAATCCCTCCACCGGGCGTCGGCCACGCTACACCGGGCCGGAAACGTTTGCGGGGTCGTTTTCAAGGCATATCCAGGTCCTCAGAAAAGGGGGGCTTGATGTTGTCTTCGTGTTCGACGCCACCGCGAGCATGCAAAGTTTTTTATTCGAGGTAAAACAAAAGATTGAGGGCCTGGCCGAGGCATTTAAGAAACTGGTTCCCACCTGTAGAATCGGGCTCGTTGCCTATCGGGATGTGGATGAGGAGTCAGAGTTTGTGACCCGCGTTCATCCTTTGACCTACGGCATTACTTCCTTCTTCGACTTTCTTTCGGACATCGCGCCGAAGGGAGGCGCGGACCGTGCCGAGGCGGTTTTTGAGGGACTGACCGCAGCCGTGGAGGAAATTGACTGGAACGAAGAATCAAAGAAATTCATTCTCATCATCGGCGATGCGCCACCGCATCAAAAGGACATGTCGAACACTTTGGAACTGGTGGATCGGTTCCGACAGGAGATGGGCGGTACCGTAGCGGTTCTGGATACCAGGGGCACCGAACACCTGCAGACAATGCTGCCTTCGGGCGATCCGAAATTTTGTTCGGAACACTATCGTCATTCGGCGGGCAGCCAAGATGTCATGGATGAATTCCGCATGCTCGCCCAGGCGGGCCGCGGAGCGTCTGCACGTTTGGGAAACGAAGAAGTCGTCGTAAAAAAGATGATGCTGCTGATATTCGGCCTGCGGTGGGAGATGTATCTAACCGAGTTTATGAAGAACTTATAGGAATGGAGGCACCTATGTACAGGCACGCATTGTGCGTTTTCACACTCGTTTTTTTTTCAACACTGCTTGTACCCTCTTCTGTCTCTTTCTGTAAGGAAAAATCCACAGACCTCATATCCCTGGACATGGAAAAAGAAACGGTGCCGGATAAGGCTTCGACTTCACAAGTCGTTTCGCCTGCCAAGCCGGTTTTTATGACGGACCGGCAAATGGAAGAAAGCAACCTTTTCGATCTCATTAAAAAGGGCGGGGTCGTCGGGTACACAATCATCCTGCTATCGGTCATTTCGCTTGGGTTGATTATCAGTTACCGCGTTACCATACGTCGGGGAAACATCCTCCCCTCCAAAGACATCCTTTTATTGCAGGAGTTGGTGAAAGACCCCACCGAAGAGGCCATCATTACTTTCGAGAAACGAAGGAAGTCCTTTCTTGCCAGGGTAACCGTGGCCGGCCTCAGAGAATCGTCCAACGGCTATCAGGCCATGATCAAGGCCATGGAGGATACGGGAGAGGCTCTGGCAAGCGGCATCGCACGCAAGACCGAACACCTTAATGTTATCGGCAACATCTCCCCCATGATGGGGCTCCTCGGCACCGTGATCGGGATGTTGCGATGCTTCAACGAGATCGCGCACATGACCGGCGCCATCGAGCCAAGACAGTTGGCTGCCGGAATATTCGAAGCCCTCGTCACCACTTGCATGGGACTGATTGTCGCCATTCCGGCCCTTTACTGTTATGCGTTGTTCCGAAATCGCGTCGATGAATTTTCCGGAGAAGCGTCGATGAAAGCCGAGCAGCTTATTTCCGGATTCAAGCCAACGGGTAAAATGTCATGATGCGCGCTTATCGGAAAAGGCCTTGGGCCGCTCTTTTTGTAAACATGACACCGCTGATCGATGTGGTATTTCTGATCATCATATTCTTTATTATCATGATCAACTTTTCCGAGGTCCACCTGCGTGCCGTCAATTTACCCAAGGCCGACGAGGCAACCAAACGCCATGTGGAAAACAGGCTGAAAATTCCCATTACCATCAAGTCCGAAGACCTTATGTTCTGGCAGCGACAGCGGCTTTACCTGTCTGAACTGCCCGACATTGTTAAGGGGCGTGTGGACACGCGGGATATCACCGTTCAGATACGCGCAAATAACGATGTGGACTATGCGGTGGTCAAAAAAGTCCTTTTCCATCTGGCCCTTTTGCACATCGAAAAAATTGAATTCGCTACCATCGATGGAGTTCCCGATCCCCTGGTGAGAAAAGAGGCAGAATGATACTCCGGTCGAAAAGCAATACGCCGAAAAACCGGTTTTCAAACAACATGACGCCGCTCATCGACGTTATTTTTCTTCTGATGATATTTTTTTTGATGACCTTCAATTTTCAGAAGCCGGCGCTCATCCTGGAAAACCGGCTGCCGCAGATCGGCAACGAGGAAAGCGAAGACCCCACCAAGGACTGGGAGACGGTAAGGCTACGCATCAAAATGGCCAAGGAAAGCGGCGGTCTCGAGATTTTCCTGCAGGAACGGGTAGTGAGGACATACGTGGACCTGCTGTACTATCTTGACCAGCTGCCGGAAGACATTCTGCTGGTGATAGAGCCGGGCGACAATGTTCCCTATGAACATGTTATCGGTGTATATAATACGTGCCTGAAATCGCACAAGAAAGATATCGTCTTCAGCATATCATGAGAATTGCACTTTGATGATCTCGTAAATAGTCGCTGTTCGTACGGATTCGTAAAAAGCCCGAGATCAAGGCTTGCAAATCCTTAAGGAATGAGGCGTACAGATCGTACTCCGCAGTGACGAAGGATGAAGCGTAACGCCGATATCGGACTTTTTACGAATCCGTCAATTTTAAACTATCACGATAGTCTGCACCTATGAAAACGCGCGTTCGAAAAACCCTTCGCTGGCTGCCTGTTTTCATAATCCTTCCTCTGGCGTTGGTATCAGGTTACCACAGAGAGGCCGGCACCCTGGATGACCTCAAGGTCGATCAGATTGATTCCTTTGAAGAGATGCAAGCGGCTCTTTCGGTAGTGAAAACAAGTGCCGCCGACGCCGTTGGGAACGACACATTCACATCCGCGTTTCAAAAGAATATCCTTGCCAGGGCCGGAGAATGCATCAGCCGACTGGCATATCTTTGCCGCATGGAAGCATACGATGCGAATACGGTCAGACAGTCCGGGAAAGCCCTTTTCATGAAAAACGAGGATATTATCAAAAAAATTCTCACCATCAATGAGGAAAAAATAGTGTATCTTCAGGAGGCCGTACTAGATACCCTGGAGGACCCGCTGGCATTTTTTCAAACACCCCACTGGCAGGATCCTCGGCAGTTGATTTCCATTTCCAGCTATTGTCTGGGATGGAACGGGTATTATGCGAGTCTTGTCATCCCGGAAAGTGATCCTGAAAGAAAACGAATGCTAATGGAAGCAATCGATGGGTTCAGCAGGGCGTTCATCGATTTTGAAGAGGAAACGGTCATTGCAAAGAGCCTTTATGGGCGAGGTCTTTGTTATAAACAGCGCAAGGATTTTCAGAATGCACTGTATGATTTCAAAACGGTGAAGGATCTTAGCAAAAAAGAGGATTTGCTGTACGCAAAATGTCTTTTCGAGGAGGCATCCATCAGTTATGATACCGGAAATTTCAGACTGGCCCTTGGCAAGCTGGATAAGATTCACGAGGTGTTTCCCAAAGACAGTATGCCGGAAAGCATGAACTACGGCGTAGATGATCTTCGAGCGAACATACAACTATCGCAAATTATGAAAAAATCGGAACAAGGCGGTGATACAGCGAAGGACGTCGATTCAAGATCTGCAAGTGCCTTCAACGAAATGAGGCCACTGGCGGTACAAAATAAAAGAATTAACAAACAATTCTACCGGTATGTTCAGACGATTGCGGATCAACTCGCAAATCTGCCTTACAGCGAACTGGGACCGGTTGCGACCATGGCCATCGGCGACTGTTTTTTCGATAAAAAAGATTATGACAATGCGCTTTTTTATTACCGACAACTGCTAAGGGACATGCCCCTGCCATTCAATCAGGCCCTGGACCGTCTGAAGTTTCGTACTGCCACCATTTTTTATGTAAAACAGCAATGGCAGGAGGTGGTGAAGCTTCTGGACGGATTTCACGAGGATTTTTCTGATTCGCGGCTGGCAAAGGAGGCGGGGGTCCTGTATTACACTGCCGCTTCAAAATTGTACAAAGAAAATGGACAAGACGGCGCCTACGAAGTCTATATTGCGGCGATTCAGAAGTATCTGGAAGTCTGCGACGGCTGTGAGGCCCGAAGCGAACTACGTTTTCAGCTGGGCAGACACTATCAGAAGTTTGGAAAATACGATCGGGCAATAAATGAATTCTCAGCCGTCAAGGATGATTCGCCCAATTTTTTCCAGGCGAAGTATTATGTCCTGGAATCATGCCTCAAATGCCTCGATGGATTCTCAAAAAAGGGGAGCGTAAACGCAGAAGAAAAGATGCGCATCTACCGTGAAGGGCTCTTTTTGATCGATGAATGTCGCCGGGCAGCACCCGATGGTGAAGAGGCTGCCGTCAATTGGGAAAAGCTGCAACCTTACATGGCCGTCCTCCAGGCGAAATTTTACCTTCATGGAAAGGCGAACGCCTGGGAGAGCGGTCTTCGACTGGTTCAAGGATTTGAACAGCGATATCCGGAAAAAACGCGCCTATTTTCGGAGGCGGCCAAATTGAGAATCGAGTTTTACGTATTGCTTCAACGAGAAAAACATTTTGAAACGGAGGTCGACCGCTTCATGGGCACCACGCTCATCGATCCGTTGCGATATGCCCAACTGCATGCGCTGGCAAACAGTTTTTACACCAAATCGAAAAAAACCTCCACAAAAGCAGAAAAGCGCCTATCAAGCCGTTTTGCCCTGGCAGCACTGGCGATATATGAAAAGCTCGGCACCATTTCAATGGAAGATGCCGCATATGCAAATGATTGCGAATCCATTGCGCTGAGAATGGCCGAAATCTGCATGCAGGAAAACCGCATCGACCGAGCAGCGGAATTATACTCAAATGTTCTGGAAAGAAACAGGCGATCCGCTGACGCCGTATATGGTTTCGGGCTGATCTATGAGCGGAAGGGGCAGTGGCGCAAGGCCCTTCAAGCCTGGCGGAAATTTTCAGACGGCGTAGAAGAGGGCACATACTACTGGTTCCAATCGCGGTATCGAACTGCCGTCGCTCTCCACCAAATTGGTGAAACAAAAAGGGCGTGTACGGTAATGACGATGACTCGGGTACTTCATCCCTATTTCGGCGACGACGAATTGGAGAGGAATTTCCGGGATTTTGAATCCAATATCTGTAGAGGAAATGCCGCGCAATGAAAAAAAACATATCCATCATTTTTCTATGATTTTTCTTTGGAAAAGAAAACCGATGTTGAGAGATTACGTATGAAATCAAATATAACGCTTATCGGTATGCCTGGTGCAGGAAAAAGTACGATCGGAATAATATTGGCAAAAAATTTAGGATTGGGCTTTATCGACACCGATGTACTGATTCAGATTAATCAGCAAAAGACGCTGCAACAAATAATCGATGAGACGGATCATTATAATTTAAGAATGATCGAAAAAAAGGAAATTCTCAAATTAAATATACATAACCATGTTATCGCCACCGGAGGAAGTGCGGCATATAGTGAAAAAGCAATGGCCCACCTGCGAAATATATCAAAAATAATATTTCTTGAAGTTGATTTTGAAGAAATAAAAAAGAGAATTCGTAATTTTTCCACAAGAGGAATCGCGAAGGCGAAGGATCAAACATTTTATGATCTTTTCAAAGAGCGTCAGATTCTATATAAAAAATATGCCGAAGTTACGATTAATTGCAATCAATTCAATCAGGAAGAACTGGCTATGCAAATCGCAAAATCAATAGCATAAAAAGGCTACTGCAATGAAAAAAATAACTACTGTGAGAGGCGATATTTCACCCGACGAACTCGGCGTAACATCAATGCACGAACATACCCTGTCTGATTTACGTCTGCTGCTTGCCCCGAAAATCGGAATAAAGGCCATGCTGCCTCCGGAGAGAATGACTTTTAAATTAGAAAATTTTTCGTTTTTAAGACAGGGTTTATGGTTATTTTCAGAAGGGAATTCACCGGACACTGATTTTATCCTATCTGAACTGAATGCATTCAAAAAGGTTGGTGGACGATCGATTGTCGATGGCTCACCAATCGGCTTGCGGGGAGACCCCGTCGATCTTTTGAAAGTGTCCGAAGCATCGGGTGTCAATATCATTTGCGCTACCGGATTATATACAGCAGTTTCGCAACCAGAGGCGTTTATCGGGAAAAGTGAAGCGTATATGAGCTCCTGTTTTAAACGAGAGATTCATGATGGCATTGACGGAACGAATATCAAGCCCGGTTTTTTAAAATGCGCGATCAACGAGCGAAACGATAACGGAACGATTGATGACAGGGAACTTACTGCTGTCAGAGCTTGTGCCAAGATTGCGGCAGAAAACGGGATGTCCCTTCAACTTCACTCGGCCTATCCAGTCAACACCGATCATATTTTACAGACTGTCGATATCATATTGAACGAGTGTGGCGTTCAACCGGAAAAACTGTTATTGCTTCACATGGATACCTATTTGACTGACCCGAAAGGTATTATGGCCTATATTTCAGATATCGATGCTACAAAAAATCTGGATACGAATACAAAACTTCTATTACAATTTTTGGATAAGGGCATCAATATCAGTTTTGACAGCTGGGGAAACCCCATGGACAATCCGTCTTATAGATTGGTTGACGACTATGACAAAATCAAAGCACTCGTATATCTGCTGAAAAGAGGTTATGGATCACAGATTGTTCTTGGCCAGGATGCACTCGGTAAATTCTGCGGAGTCTCGTTCGGTAATTATGGATATACCCGTATTGTGGAGTTCGTACCGAAGATGCTTGCGATGGTTGGTTTAAGTGAAGAATCGAATAAAATGCTGGAACAGAATCCGGAGAGAATACTCTCGTACTGATCCTGTATACGGCAGGTTCAACTGAGAATTTACTTTCGGAGGGTAAGTTTCGCTGGGCATTCCTGGCGTGTTCCCCTATTGGCAGCACTTTTGTCTTTCGATTCAAACACGAAGGTAACCAACCAGTACAGTAGACAGCCAGGGCGATACGGCCTCGAAAAGAAGAAATTCCCCATCGCCCAGGTTTCTGCCAACAATCTCGTGGCAGCGCTTTTTAAATTTTGACCTGACCCTGGGCGCCGCGTTTTTACGTAAATTTATCTGGCTACCATGGCCCGCATCA
Source organism: uncultured Desulfosarcina sp. (assembly GCA_963674945.2). GTDB lineage: Bacteria > Desulfobacterota > Desulfobacteria > Desulfobacterales > Desulfosarcinaceae > Desulfosarcina. The sequence continues at coordinate 2,524,050 of CAXXWQ010000004.1, read as the reverse complement.
TGTCACCTGCGTTCTCGGCGTGATCCGCCACGTTGCCAATGATCTCAGCCAGCCGAACGATGTGAAATACTGTGACCGGGTCAATGTCCATGCCAAAGACTTTTTTCTTGATCATATACTCCACCTTGTCCGCTTCTCGCTCCTGATGCCGAAGAGTCCTGATGATTTCCTTGACTTTCACCCGCTGTTCCTCGGAATAACTTCCGAAGTATTTCCTGGCCTCATCGACCATTTTTATCATTTCATCGATCGGGTCCACCACCTTGTCTACAAACAAGGCAAAGTCTTTTTTCAGTTCTTCCGGTATGGCCGATTCAGGGCGAAACGACAGCCAGTCCAGTGCATCCTCCACGGCATCGATCATTGAATCCTGCTCCCGTAAGTAGCGGAAAAGCTGAAATTTGTCCACCGGCATGAGCGTGCCCTTGGGGAGGTGTCCACGAATCCGGCGTTTTACGGCATCCGCATTTCGTTCCATTTCGATGATTTTTTTTCGTAATTCCTCGAAGTGACCGCACTTGTCGGATATGTGGCACTCCACTGCTTCCTGAAAAACCCATGCGCAATCCTTCACAATCTCGGCATGTTCCTGCAGGCCTTTAAAAGGTGAGGTCACGAACATGGATAAAAAAGGGATACGCATAATCTACTCCTCTAGTAAAAAAGTTCTATTATCTTGAAGATCAGCATACTTGTCACTGCAGCAGCTGGAACTGTCAGCACCCAGTAAATCATGATCTGGAAAATGATTCTGAAATTGACTGCTTCCAACCCCCTGGCCAGGCCAACACCCATCACACCGCCCACTGCGGCATGGGTTGTCGATACGGGAAGTCCTAATTTAGAAGCCACCAGCACGGTTGTGGCTGCTGCAAAATCGACGGAGAAGCCGCGTGTGTTGGTAAGGGTGGTGATTTTCGTGCCAATGGTCGTCATCACCCTTTGGCCTGCCATTCCGATGCCCAACGCAATACCGACTCCTCCGAACATGAGCAGAAAGACAGGTACCGGTACTTTTGCACCAACCGTTCCGGTTTTCACCAGAAAGTAAATCACCGCCAGCGGTCCGATCGCGTTGGCCACATCATTGGCTCCTTGGGCCAATGCAACATAGCATGAAGTCCCGATTTGAATCCGGCGGAAAATCTCTTCCGCTCCATCACCCTCGGTAGGGAGAATGAATTTTTGTAGCAACCGTTTGCCGATAAATCCGAGAATTACCGCAAGGACCGATGCAATCAAAAGAGCATAGGGCATTGAAATCGAGAGCTTTTTACCAAGGGGTGTCTTTAAGAGAAATGAGAGCACAACAACGAAAATGGTGATCATGATAAAATATGGTGAATATCGCATGGCCAGCGCAAAAGACTCTTTCTTAGACAAAATCAGCCGTATGATCACTTTGAATACGATAAAACCGATAACCAGGCTGAATACCGGCGAAATCACCCAGCTAAGGACCACGGCACCCAGTTTTCCCCAATTGACCATATCGAAGCCGCCTGCCATGATGCCGAAGCCGATCATGGCCCCGACAATGGAATGTGTCGTCGACACCGGAAGCGATCGCCATGTGGCAAAGCTCACCCATAGTGCCGCCGCAAGAAGGGCCGCCAGGGCACCCGTCAGGGCCAGGTGCGGATCCGACATGACCGCCGTGGAAATAATGCCTTTTCGAATGGTGTTGGTAACATGGGATCCGATGAAAGTTGCGCCAACGATATTTAATATCCCCGCAATAAATACTGCCTGACGAATGGTTATCGCCTTGGCACCAACGGCAGACGCCATGGAATTGGCCACGTCGTTGGCACCAATATTCCAAGCCATGTAAAAACCGAATGTGAATCCCAGAATTAAAATGATCATTTCAGCTGACATCTATCTGTCTTTCGTAATTGAATGGGATTTACTAGGCGAATCCTAAACAAAATCTTTATGAAAATCTAACGATATTCTAACAATTGGACCGCTAAATACCATTGGACGATGATGATTTTCAAACATAAAAACGCGATATTTTGTAACGATCTGAAATATTGTAATATTATTGAGCTGCTATCGGGTCGGGTTGAAAAACAGATCATTCTCGATGTAGGTTTGTTCGATTTTTTCCTGATGGGCGGTAAGGGATTCACCCAACTGGCTGGCCGCCTCGTGGACCAGATAGTTGACCAGGCAGGAGAGGGATGTGGTGTTTCCCAAAAAGGGAATTTGCCGGGAAGGGGCCACCAGGGAGAGTTGGGAAAAAGGAATCAAGGGGCAGCTGGCGCCATCGGTGATGACCATCAGTGTCAGGCCTTTCCGGTGGGCCCAGCGTCCCACGCGAAGCAGTTCGTTGGGATAGCGGGACATCGCCACCACAACCACGAGACTCTTTTCCGGGGCGACGGTCAAACGGTCAAACGTGGTCGTATCGCTGCCTTTAAGGATGTGAACATTTCTTCTCACCTTGACCAAAGACCACCCCAGGTAATAGGCAATGGCGTAGGAGAGCCGGGAACCAACGGCGTAAATGCTGTCCTTCTCGCACAAAAGATTCACGGCGGCCTCGAGGTCCTTTGTTTGCATCGTGTTGTACAGATAGCTCAGGTTCTCGATCTCGTCGGCAATTGTTTTCCGGAATCCATCTATGTCATGACCTCTGCGGCGCAACAGGTCTCTTCGGTCCAAGAGAGTCATTTCCGCATCCACAAAATCTCGAAGGGCCTGCTGCATCTCGCTGTATCCGCTGTATCCCAACCGTGCGACGAATCGAATTACCGTGGCTTCGCTTGTGCCACAGGCATGTGCCAGCTCCCGTGCCGTCATGAACACTGCCTTTCGAATGTTATCCGTCAGATAGGCCTGGATCAGTTTACCCTTTGGGGTCAGGCTGCCGGAAAGTTCATGGTTTTTTGTAGCCAGTGGATGGTGATTGTTTTTGTTCATGTTCTCTCCAAATGTATGTCGCGGATCTTTTTTCTCTCTCTTCAAGTGGATCCCGAAGGCCGCACTTCTGGCAATAAAACAATCGTAAATCAAGATTTTGTTTTGATCGGCAATAAATATGAATCAAAAACATTCATTTTGAACATTACGATTTCACGCACAGCCCTTTTTGAAAAACAAATAAAAATTAAATAAAATCAGATAATAAAAAGTTATTAAAGAAATAGATCAACGAAAAGACAATTTTTATTTTGACACAAATTCCTTCATATGCAATACAAAATTATCATTCATGGGCAATAGGATCGTGGCGGAAACAACATGGACACGACGGTTCCGCAGGTCGCCATCGAAACGGATGTCATCTTTGTTTCAACATTTCTGACTGCCGGTGTTCCATTCCGCCAAAGATACCGACCGGCGATCAAAAAGATGAATTTCAGACGGCTTCGTAAAAAATTCGAGATCAAGGCTTGCGAGTCCCGAGGAATGAGCCGTATTCATGATACGTCGCAGTGACGAGGGGCGAAGCGCAACGTAGATATCGGGCTTTTTACGAAGCCGCGAAAAACGTGGGGGAGATATGAACGCAGACCAGACACAGACATCCAAGGCGCTGTTTGGTGAGAACACCGTGGAAATGCTGATGAAGGTCCACGAGGACGCACTCTGGATGCTCGAGAATATGGGCGTCGGCTGCAAACAGCCCGATATGGTCGAAGCCTTCCGGCAGCACGAAGCGGACGGCAAGTCTGTCCTCTTCGAGGATCGCATCTATATCACCGCGGATCTGGTGAAGGAATGTCTGTCAACGGTACCTGGCATCGATGGTTTTTTTGTACCGCGCAACAGTTTTTTCGTGGGCGGTACCGCCCCCTATGTGTATGATGACGAGAAAAAGGTTGGCGGCCTGATGCCGACAGCGGCCGATGTGGAGCGGATTGCACAAATCGCCGAGGCCAACCCCATCGTGGGGGGAATGGGGCGTGGCCTCAAACTCAAGGATGAAATCATCCAGATCGATTCGATGGTGAAAAACTGCTCCAAACCCATTTATTATGCCGTCACGTCGCAGCGTACGCTCGAACACGCCAAGAAGATGTACGAAAAGCGGGGCAGGGAGATGATCGTCTTCTGCCTTACCCGCCCGCCGCTTACGGTCAACGAAAACTTTTCCACCGATTTCGTAAATGTGGTCCGGGCCGGTCTGCCGGTGTTCATCTCCTCCATGCCCATGGCAGGTATCAGCGCCCCGTATTGCTATAGTGGCGTGCTCGCCGTGACCCATGCCGAAGTGTTGTTCGGCATATGTGCGGCACAATTGCTCCGGCCGGGGCACATCTGCATCCATGCGGGATTTCCGACCATTGCGGACCCACGTTTCGAGTACAACCCCAACTATGGGCTTAAAAGCCATTTCCTGCTCAATTTGCTCATGACGCATTTGAACCTGATGCTGGATATCCCAACCTTTCAAAGCGGGTGCACCACCAATGAAGAACATGTCACCGAAAGGGCATTGGAAGATGCCAGAATCGGGCAGGCCATGTGCAAAAAATATGGATTTCACATGATGCGGCATTGTTTCGGCTTTTTGCGACACCTGGTGGATTTTTCTTTTGCCAAATTGGAGGCCGCCATTCGAATCGCCGAGGAGGTCACCGCGGACGAGGCACCGGAAATGCAGATGCCGGAATATGACGAGCGGGGTATGGAATCCATACAACGCGTGGGGTTGGGAATGTATATGGATGATTCGCTGACGACTGCCAATATTGGGCGCGAATTCGTAGAGTAGTTCACTATAACATCGCTACTTGCGATTGCTTTGGGAAAAGGCCGATGGTGCGTTGACGTGACGGAATGATTGCGCTACAATGATTTCGACCAATCGTTCATTTCTCCCCGATTATTACCACCGTTGAAGCTGAAGCTGCCGAAAGATAAGTGTGAACTCTTTCCTGGACTGAGCGTTTCGAATTTTCGAGAAAATGCTGTACCAAAGTTCAAAGAAGTTATCGCCTTTCATTATTTGAGATAATTTGAAACAATCAGTTTGGTCTTTATCCCCGGACGCCAAGGGTTCCTTGATCACCATTGTGCGCCGAACCCCTGGCAACACCGAAAATCGACAGATCGTAGGTGACCAATGGAAGATATTTTTCGATATGTTGTGGGTAATTACCCCACCATCCTCCGGTTGACCATCGAACATCTCTATCTGGTGAGCATATCGGTGGGCGTTGCGATCCTGACCGGTGTGCCCGTCGGAATTCTCATCACAAAAGACAAGAATTTCGCGGATGCCGTTCTCTACGCCGCATCGGTGGTCATCACCATTCCCTCCGTCGCTATGTTCGGCCTGATGATCCCCATCCTGTCTCTGGTGAACCGGGGAATCGGGTTCTGGCCGGCGGCCATCGCCATCTTTCTCTACTCCCAGCTTCCCATCATACGCAACACCTACACCGCAATCAACAACATCGATCCCGCGCTCCGGGAAGCGGCAAGAGGAATGGGGATGAGTGACTGGCAGCGATTGGCAAAGGTGGAGATCCCCCTTGCGGTCCCCGTTATCATGGCCGGCGTCCGCATGGCCGTGGTGATGAACATCGCCGTTGCCACCATCGCCGTCTACATCGGTGCGGGGGGTCTTGGAACCATCATCAACGAGGGAATCACCGGCACAAACAGCACCAAATTGATCGTGGGAGCGGTGGCCGTGTCCCTGCTCGCCGTCATTGCAGATTATCTGTTTCTCTTCATCCAAATATTACTGACGCCGAAAGGCTTGAGTGGGGAGACATCATGATTCGGCTTGAAAATCTGACCAAGCATTTCGAAGTACCGGGAAAAGAACCGGTCATCGCCGCCAACAACGTTTCCATGGAAGTGGGAAAGGGAGAGATCTGCATCTTCCTTGGGCCATCGGGGTGTGGGAAAACCACCGCGCTGAAAATGGTCAACAAGTTGATCCCCAAAACCTCGGGGAAGATCTATATCGAGGGGGAGGACACGGACAGCATGGACCCCATCAACCTTCGGCGGAAAATCGGCTATGTGATCCAGCAGATCGGCCTGTTTCCCAACATGACCATCGAGGCCAATATCTGTGTGGTGCCGGATCTGTTGCAGATGGACAGGAAAAAGAGCCGGAAAAGGGCCATTGAATTGATGGAGATGGTCAATCTGGATCCGGCCATTTTTTTAAAACGCTATCCCCGGGAACTCTCTGGAGGGCAGCAGCAACGCGTCGGCGTGATCCGGGCTTTGGCGGCGGACCCACCCCTGATGCTGATGGATGAGCCATTTGGTGCCATCGATCCCATCAACCGCGAGGTGATTCAGGACGAATTTTTAAAAATGAACCAAGAGCTGGGCAAAACCGTATTGTTCGTCAGCCATGATATCGACGAAGCCATTAAAATGGGCGACAAGATCGCCATTTTTCGGGAAGGCGTTCTCGAGCAATGCGATACGCCCGACGAGATCCTGGCCAATCCGGCCAACAACTTCGTCAAAGAGTTCGTCGGTACGGATCGCGCCCTGAAACGGCTGAAACTCCTCAAGGTCACCGAAGCGATCATGCCCTTTCGCATGACCGTCAAAGCCGAGGATACGATGGAAACGGCGGCCGGAAAAATGCGGGAGCGCAACGCCCACATCGCCGTAGTGGTCGGGCCGCGGGGACGCGCACACGGCTACATTACCCGGGAAGAGGTAAAGGGCGGCCAGGGCGGCATGGTCGGCGATTACATCGACCCCATCCCCGGCACGATCCATGAAAACGACAACCTTCATGACGCCGTGTCGCAAATGTACGCCCATGCAACGGACTGGATGCCCGTAGTGGACGACGAGGGCATCTACAAAGGCTATATCACCCAGCACATCATCGCCAGCCTGCTGGGCGAAGCGCCTCGAAAGCAAGGCGAAAAAATCGTTTAGGGTCGAAACATGAATACCGTTATCGAGCTCGTCCAGAAAAGCAAGACCTTCTTCCTCTACCTTTTGCTGGCACTGGTATACCTGTCCGGCGTGTTGTCCGAATCGACCGGTCTGATCGAGGAATTTCTGGGTTCGTATGAAGACTGGATTTACCTGTTGCGGCAAAATGTGTACATCGTTTTTGCTTCGGGGATCACGGCTTCCCTTTTGGGCATCGCTGCCGGCATTCTCATGACCCGGCCATGGTTTCAGCGGTATTCTCAAGCCTTTGCCCAGAGCTTCAATATCCTTTCGGCCGTTCCCACCCTGGCGATTCTGGCCATCATCATGACACTTACGGGGCTGGGATTCAAATCCGCCTTCATCGGGCTTCTCACCGTCACCATTTTGCCCGTTGTCCGAAACACCTTCCAGGGAATCCGGGAGGTTCCGGAACACATGATCGAGGCGGCACGGGGCCAGGGAATGACCGACGGCCAGATCCTGTGGAAAGTGCAGATTCCCAATGCCAGTTACGTCATTTCGGCGGGAATTCGAACCGGTTTCGCTCTGAACGTGGGCACCAGTCCCCTGATTACCCTCATCGCCGCCGACTCGCTGGGCGAGTACATTTTTACCGGAATACAACTCAACGAGTTCAACTCACTTCTGATCGGGTCCCTGTCCGTTGCCGCACTGGCCATTGTTACGGACTTTATCCTGTCAAAAATGCAGTTTTTACTGCTGCCCAAGGGCGTTAATCCGCAGCGGTTCCCGGAACAATAACGAAACAGAAAAGGAGATAACCGTGAAAAAGAAAATGAAATGTTTCGCCTTCGTCGCCATGGTGATGTCGCTGGCGTTTGCCGTGCAGACGGCCTCTGCGGCCTCCATCGTCGTCGGTGGCAAGGGGTTTACGGAACAACTTCTCTTGGCTGAAATCACCGGTCAATATCTCACCAGCAAGGGATATGACGTCCAGCTGAAAACCGGCATGGGAACTTCCCTGGTGCGCGATGCTTTGGAGAACAAGCAGGTGGACTTGTACTGGGAGTATACGGGAACGGCGTTTTTAACTTTTCATAAAAACAAATTCGCCAATCAGTCGCCGGAAGAAATATACGCGTCGGTAAAGGCCAAAGATGAGAAGATCGGTATCATCTGGCTCAACGCCTCGAAAGCCAACAACACTTATGCCCTGGCGGTTCGCCAGGCCGATGCAAAGGCAAAGGGGCTCCACTCGCTGGAAGATCTCGCGGCCAAACTCAACGCCGGCGAAGAATTAACCCTAGGGTGCAACATCGAGTTCTACAAACGGGACGACGGATTGAAACCGCTGCAGAAAGCCTATGGCTTCAAGTTTCCCCGCTCGGACATCAAACGCATGGAAACCGGTCTGATCTACAAGGCCCTCAAGGACGGCGACGTGGACGTGGGACTGGTCTTTGCCACGGACGGCCGCATTCCCGCATTCAACTTCACCGTGCTGAAAGATACGAAAAACTTCTTTCCCGCTTATGCCATTACACCGACCATTCGAAAAGAGACGCTGTCGGCGCACCCGGATCTTGCCGACGACCTCAACAAACTCTCGTCCCTTTTCGATGATGCCACCATGAGCGCGTTGAACGCCAAGGTTGACGTAGAAAAGAAATCCGTCACCGAAGTGGCAGAGGGGTTCTTAAAAGAGAAAGGCCTGATCTAAATTGAACGACTCTTCCCCTGCACAAAAATCCGTGTCCACGGGCGGATGTCTCTGCGGTGGTGTCCGGTTCGAGGTCCGTGGTCCGCTCATGGATGTGATTAACTGTCACTGCAGCAAATGCAGGCGTTTCCACGGTCACATCGGGGCATACACCGCAACGGATCGGAGGAACCTCTTCCTGGTTCGATCCGAGACGTTACAATGGTTTCGTTCCGTCACCGACGAAACCCCGGACGTACACCGCGGCTTCTGTCGCAAGTGCGGCGCCAGTCTGTTCTGGGATCCGAAGGGAAAGCCGCGTATCTCCATCGCAGCCGGTGCGCTGGATGAACCCACCGGTCTTGCGACCACCGGACACGTCTGGGTCTCCCAGAAGGGGGACTACTACGAGATCACCGATGGTTTGATTCAACACGAAGAACGATTCGCCCGTTCGGATAAATAGATCAAACAGAAACGAATGCAATCGGTAACGGATCATGCCATTGATTTCACGCTGAAAACCCGTTGGGAAGATCTTCCCATCGAGGTCAAGCATCAATCCAAACGCTGTCTGCTGGACACCCTGGGCGCCCTGGTCGCCGGGTCGCAGACACCGGTGGCCCGGATCGTCCAGGAGACTGCCCGGCGGCAATTCGGCGGAGACCAGGCCACCATTCTGGTATTCGGGGATCGTGTATCCGCCGTGGGAGCCGCCCTGGCCAATGGTTTTTTCGGCAATGCCCTGGATATCGACGACGGATATCGAAACATCAAAGGGCACCCCGGTTCTTGTGCCCTTCCGCCGGTTCTGGCCGGTGCCGAACTGGCAGCAGGCCGCTGCAGCGGTCGGGAATTTCTCACCACCCTGGTGATTGCCAACGAGCTGGGCATCCGTGCCGGTCTGGTTCGACACGCCACTTACGATTGTTACCACGCTTCCGGCAGTTGGGGGGCCATCGCCGGGGCCGCCGCCGTGGGCAGGCTCTTGGGATTCTCTCATGGCCAGATGCGACACGCCATGGGAATTGCCGAATACCATGCGCCCATTGCTCCCATGATGAAAGGGATCGACACGCCTTCCATGGGAAAAGACGCCATCGGCTGGGGATGCATGGTCGGGGTACAATCGGCCCTGCTGGCCGGCGCCGGATTCACCGGCATACGGCCATTGTTCGACGACACCCCGGACCCGCTCCGGGTACGCGAGCTGGGAACGGTGTGGGAAATACGCAACCTCTACTTCAAACCCTATGCCGCTTGCCGCTGGGGACAGCCGGCCGTTGCCGGCGCGCTCAAAATCGTCCGTGAACACCGGTTGATACCGGACCAGATCCGGCGCATCCGCGTACGCACCTTCGCGGCGGCCGCGCGTCTGCCCAATGATCCCCCCAGCGATACGGAATCGGCCCAATACAATCTGGCCTTTCCTGTGGCAGCGGCCCTTTTGGATGGAGAGGTGGGGCCAAGACAGGTACTTCCCCCACGCCTTACCGATCCCGATTTGGTATCATTGCTGTCCCGGGTCGCAGTGGAAGTGGCACCTGCGTTGGAGGCTGAGTTTCCCGCCAAGGCACCGGCCGAGGTGATAGTGGAAACGACAGATGGCCAAACCTTTTCTTCGGGCCGCATGGAGGCCCGGTGGGAGCCGCCGGATACCCTGCCTTCGGATGGCGAACTGGAAGACAAATTTCTCTGGCTGGCAGGCCCTGTCCTTGGAAAGAGAAAGGCCGGGGTATTGGTGGAGAAGCTCTGGTCGGCCGAAAGATGGACGACCATTGATCCCTTACTGGAAGGATGCCGACAATGAAAGTATGTATCTATCAGACCGATCCGACGCTGCTGGACATCAAATCCAACCTGGAGCAGACCATTGCCAATATCGCGGCGGCCAAGGCCCAGGGTGCGGACCTGGTCGTTTTTCCCGAACTTTCCCTGACCGGCTATTTTGTGAGGGAGCGCTACCACGAAGCGGCACTTCGCATGGATAGCCCGGAAATCAAACGCCTGACAGAGGCGACCCGTGGAACGGCCGCCGTGGTGGGGTTTATCGAAGAATCCCATGCGTTGAATTTTTATAACTCCGCCCTGGTGGCCGTGGACGGAGAGGCCCTGTTCGCCTATCGAAAACTTAACCTTCCCAATTACGGCGTGTTCGAAGAGCGCAAGATTTTCTCCGGAGGAAAGCACATCCGCGTGTTCTGCTACAAGGGGTTGACCATCGCCCCGTTCATCTGCAACGATCTGTGGCATCCCGCGTTGCCGTATCTGGGGGTTACGCAGAAGGCCGACATCTTCATCACCATTTTCAATTCCTCACGGGGATCCATGGGCGATGAGTTCTCCAACATCGAAAGCTGGAGCATCATCAACCGCTTCTACTCGCGAATATTCGGTGTTTACAATCTTTGCGCCAACCGGGTGGGGTGCGAAATGTTCGAGGACATGCGGTCCGACGACGACCAGAAGGTTGCCGATCCGGCCACCGTGGACGACAATCCATTTCGTTTCTGGGGGGGAAGCGAAATCATCAACCCCTTCGGCCAACCCATCGCCACGGCCAAGCTCTACGAACCGGACGCCTTGTTTGCGACGTTATCGAGGGATATCATCCGAAAAAAACGCATTCTTTTGCCTTACCTTCGCAATGATGACCCGTACTTCACCCATCGGGAATTGGGACGGATCTTGTATAGAAAGCACCCGGAATTGAATACATCGGACGAGCCAATGCGGTGAATGGTTTGGCTCTTGTCCGAAGGAAGAAAAGTGATCCGTTATTTTGACGACAAACTTCGAAAGGAGGAAAAGAGAATGACGAAGATCTGGAAAAAAACATTTGTTCTGACAGTCGTCTTTATTCTGGTCGTCGGTGCTGTTTGGGCAGGTGCCGATGAGAAACCCGAGAAGGTGACCGTGATTTATGGGGGATCTTCGTGGCTCGGGCATTACCCGGCCTGGGTCGGCATCCAGAAGGGCCTGTTCAAGAAGTATGGCCTTGGCGTATTGTTCCAAAATTTTTATGCCTCTTCCGGCCGCATGGGCTCATTGGTGGCCGGAGACCTGGACGTGGCTTCGACGGGCAGCATTTCCGCCATTGCGCTGATGGCGTCCGGAAGCAAGGGGTTCATGGCCTTCGGCACCCAGGACTCCTATGCCACCGTGGAGGGAATCATCGCGAAAAAAGGCATAAAGAAGATCGCGGATCTCAAGGGGAAACGGCTCGCAGCCCCGTTTGCGTCCAGCGCCCACGTTCTGGTGCTGGATATATTGGAGCAAAATGGCCTGGACCCGGAGAAGGACCTTACCCTGATCAATCTGAAAGTCAACGAAATGCCTGCGGCCATGGGTTCCGGGGAGATCGATGCATGCGCTGCATGGACACCCCATTTCAACAAATTACTCAACATGCCGGGCAACCACCTTCTGGTGAATGATACCGAATTCAGTCTCTTCAAAAAGTATAAACTCGGGCCGGGTCCGGATCTTTTGGTGGTCCGCACAGAGTTTGCCGAAAAGTATCCGAAAACCTGCAAGGCGTTTGTCAAAGGGTATTTCGAAGCCGTGGACATGCTGATCGAGCAGCCCGAAGCGTGCGCCGAGGAGCTGGTAAAACTGACCAACCTGGACATGGCAGACCAGATGGCGGTGCTCAAGGATATTACCTGGATCAAAGGCAGCGAACAAAAGGCCCTGATGGTTGACCCCGGCGATTTTGTCACAGGCATGCAACAACTGGCAAAATTTTTGGTCAAGCATCAGCAAATCGATGCCGCGCCCGACGTGAAGAAATGGATCGTAAAAACGATGGTGCCGTAACGTCCCATCGGGTCTAAACGTTTTGTGAAAAACTTCTCAAATAAGTGTTGATTAACTCGTTAAAAGTCGGATTTCGGACGGTTTCGTAAAAAGTCCGAGATCAAGGCTTGCGAGCCCCGAGGAATGAGGCGCGAATAGAGTACTCCCCGGTGACGAGGGGTGAAGCGTAACGCCGATATCGGACTTTTTACGAAGCCGTCAAGGTTAGCATATGAAAGTCGACAGTACTGCCAAATCAGTAACCATCAGCGTCGTTTCCCTGTTTCTGTTCATCACCGCGTGGGAGCTTTTCTGCCGCCTGGGATTCATCGAGCCACTGTTTTTACCGGCGCCCTCCAAAATCTTCGCGCGTGCATTGAAACTAATAGATAACGGCCAACTCGTGGTTCATACATTGGCCTCCACCCGGCGGGTTATGGTCGGATTCGCCGTTTCGAGCATGGTGGCGATCCCCTTCGGTATTTTTCTCGGATCGTCCCGTTTCTTCATGGCGGTGTTCGACCCCCTCATCTCCCTTCTTCGTCCCTTACCGTCCATGAGTTGGATTCCTTTGTCCCTGCTTTGGCTGGGCATCACCGAAACCCAGAAGTACTCCATCGTCTTCATGGGTTCCTTTGCTCCTTCGCTCTTGTATATCATCGAGGCGACCAAAAGCATCGATCCACTTCTCATCCGGGCGGCAAGAAATCTTGGTGCTTCAAAGCTGGATGTAATGCGGGAGGTGATCCTGCCGGGGGCGCTGCCGCAGATCATCGCCGGCCTGAAGGTGATGCTCGGCATCGCCTGGACCTGTATCATTTCCGCCGAACTCGTTGCCGCCAGGGAGGGACTTGGCTTTATGATCATGAACGGAAAGGAGTACTTTCAGACAGATACCGTCCTGTTGGGCATGGTGATGATCAGCATTACTGTCATGGTCATCGACCTGGTGTTCCGCAAGTTCGAGAAGAGGCTGCTTCCATGGACCCGGTAACCCGTGAAAACAAAATTTCCATCAAGGAGGTTACGAAAACGTTTTCCGGAAAACGGGGCGAGGTGACCGCACTACAGGACCTGTCCATGGATGTCCAGGAGGGAGAGTTTCTGGTCATCGTCGGCGCTTCGGGATGCGGAAAGACGACCCTGCTGAATCTGGTGGCCGGTTTCGAACGCCCGACCCACGGCGCGATCTTCCTGGACGGGGAGCCGGTAACCGGTATCACGCCCGAGTGCGGTATGATTTTTCAACAGTATGCTCTCTTTCCGTGGAAGACGGTTCAAGAAAACGTGGAATTCGGCATGAAAATGAAGCGCATGCCGAAAGAGCAGCGAGTGGAACGAGCCGCCAGGTTCATCGACATGGTGGGACTGAAGGGATTTGAGAAAAGCTATCCGCACCATTTATCAGGCGGCATGAAACAGCGGGTGTCCATCGCCCGCAGCATGGCCAACAATCCCAAAGTGATGCTCCTCGACGAACCCTTTGCCGCCCTGGATGCCATGACGCGTCAGGTGCTTCAGGAACAACTCGTGCGAATCTATGAAAAGCATCGCAAAACGATTCTTTTCATCACTCACTCCATCGATGAAGCACTTTTGTTGTCATCGAGAATCATGGTCATGACGGCAAGACCCGGGCGGATCGCCCAGGAGATTGTCAACGATCTTCCCCATCCGAGAAACGCCGACGTCCAGCTTTCCAATCGATACATGGAACTCAAACGAACCATATGGGACAGCGTACAGGCGGAGGTGATGAAGAGTATGGAGGTGGAGGTGGACTGAAATGACGGCTTTGTAAAAAGTCCCTATTAATTGGAAGAATGAACGAGTTCCTTAGAAGTCCGATATCGGTGTTACACTTCATCAAAAATATCCGGATCCAGAGGGTTCCGTTTTGGATTCCGCCTGGGAGGAAGGATGCGCTCTGATCACGTAAGACAAAAGGAGCCAGAATAAATCGGATATCGCTTTGCTCCATCGATTGGATGAAATGGATAGAGCCGAAGGCGAATACCTCATTCTCGTATCTGACTTCATTTTCCCGAAGTCAGGTTTTAGTTCAAACCGGTTGAAAGCCGGCGGCGGCGCTGAATTCTGACTCCTGGATTCTTCTAACAATGATACGGCAGAACCGATAAACGCTGACCCGGCTCAGAGGACCGGGTTTTCAACACATCATCAGATAAGGTGGTACTATGCTTTTCAAACGCAAACTTTTGTGGGGAAAGAAAAAACCCCTTAAAGCCAGTTACGATGCCGTCATCATCGGCGGCGGCCTGCATGGTCTGGCCACGGCCTATTTCCTGGCAAAGGAACACGGGCTGACCGACGTCGCCATCCTGGAAAAACGGTACATCGGTTTCGGCGGTGCAGGACGAAATACCGCCATCGTCCGGGCCAACCAGCGAACCCAGGAAAACGTGCCCCTTTACAAAGAGGCGCTGGACCTTTGGCCGGTGCTCACTCGCGAGTTGAACTTCAATCTCATGTTCAACAACTGCGGCAACCTGAACCTCATGCACAGTGAAGCGGCCATGAAGGCGGCCCGCATGAACGTGGCCACGGCCCAGTTCCACGGGGTAGAGAGTCATCTCATCGACGCCAAACAGGCCAAAGATCTGGTGCCGGCCCTGAACATCGGAGAAGATATCGCCTTTCCCATCCACGGGGCCATGTATCATCCGCCCGGCGGAATCGTCCGCCACGATGCAGTGGTCTGGGGGCTCGCCAAGGGGGCGGCCAGGCTGGGAGTTCATATCCACCAGCAAACCGAGGCCACGGCCATATTCACCCAGGGGGGCAAAATCACCGGAGTAGATACCACCCGAGGCCGGATTCACACCAAACGGGTGCTGGTCACCGCCGGGGGCTACAGCGCCGGTATCATCCATCACATGCTGGGCATTTCACTTCCCATCAGCGTGCTGACCATCCAGGCCATGGTCACCCAGCCACTAAAGCCGATCCTCCACCATGTGGTCTCCTCCGGCGCATATCACTGCTATGCCAACCAGACGCTCAAAGGGGAGATCGCTACCGGCGCCCACATGGATCCTTGGCCCAACTATACGACCCAGACCACGGCCTTTTACATCAAACATCAGGCCGAAGCGCTTTCGGACTGGCTTCCCTGCCTGCGTGGCGTGAAGTTCATGCGCACGTGGGGCGGATTGGCCGACATGACACCGGACATGGCTCCCATCATGGACGGCAATGATCCCATCGACGGTTTTTTCATGGACTGCGGCTGGGGCTACTTCGGCTTCAAGTCGTGCAGTGCTGTGGGAAAATACATGGCCGAATACATGGCGACGGGAAGTTGTCCGGAGATGCTCAGACCATTTTCCCTACGGCGGTACGAAAATCACCGGTTGATGGGAGAGACGGCAGCCTTGGTAAACTACTCACCGGATAACTAATGGACATTGATAGGAGAAAGACATGGCTTTAACACTCACCTGTCCCATCTGCGGTAAACGAAACGGATACGAGTTTCGGTATGGGGGAGAAGACAAGGGACCGAGGCCGGCAGAAGAGGGCCTGACACCAGAGAAATGGTGCGAATACGTGCATATGAACCAATGTACGACCGGGGTGCAAAAAGAATGGTGGTTTCACCGTGATGGCTGCGGTTCCTGGTTTACAACCTTGCGGAACACCACCAATAATTTAGAAGTACAGGAGACAAGCGAATGAACAGGCTCAGTGGACTGCCCACCCTGCGCATCGATCCGAAAGAAGAACGCGCCTTGCAATACCGGGGAAAGACGCTGCACGGGGTTGCCGGCGACACGATCGCATCGGCCCTTTTTTCAAATGGTGTCAGAATCTTCTCCCGCAGTCTCAAGTACCACCGCCCCCGAGGACTATACAGCCTCGACGGTGAGTGCGCCAACACGCTGATGCGGGTCGACGGAAGCGTCAACGTGCCAACGGAAAAAACCCTTCTTACAGACGGCATGGTGGTGGAAACGCAAAACGTCGTCGGCTCGGCCAACTGGGACTGGATGGGGTTTCTGGACAGGCTGGACTGGCTGATGCCGGCCGGATTTTACTACAAGGCGTTGCATAAACCGGCCGCCATCTGGCCCATTGCCATGAAGCGGATCCGCAAGGCCGCCGGGCTGGGTGCGATCTCGCCCGATCATAACATCGAGGGCCGATACGATGAATGCTACGGTAACGCCGAGGTCACCGTAATTGGTGGCGGCGCTGCCGGAATGGCCGCGGCGCTGGCCGCCGCCGAATCCGGTATGCGGGTGGTTCTGCTGGAGGCGCGTCCCCAACTGGGCGGCTGCTTCGATTACCGGACAACCACCAACGGCCGGGGAACGCCGCTTCATGAACGGTCCCGGGAACTGGCCCGGTTTGTGGCCCATACAGCCAACATTCGCCTGTTTCCCCACACTTCCATGGTCGGGGTTTACAGCAACAATCTGATCACCGCCTTCCAGGTCGGCGGCGCAGACGATGACTTCACCGAACGCTACGTGGAGATTCGATCCAAAAGCGTGGTGGTGGCCACCGGTTGCATGGAACGACCGCTGATTTTCGATAACAACGAGCGCCCCGGCGTCATGCAGGTGGGGTGCGCCCATCGCCTGGCGCACACATACGGCATTTTGCCGGGAAGCGAAGCGGTTTTTTCCGTGGGCCACGATCTGGGGCTGGAGGCGGCCGTGAATCTGTCCGATCTGGGCCTTACCATTCACTGCGTGGCCGATATACGCGAAGATGGCCAGCATCCGGATCTCGTTCTGGCCCTGGCCGAGCGAAATATTCCGGTAATGAAAGGGTGGGTGGCAACGACGGCCCACGGATCCAAAGGAGTAAAAGCGGTCACCGTCTCCACGACAAACGGAATGATCCATCGTCGTTTCTCCTGCGATCTCCTGGTCGCTTCCGCCGGCCTTACGCCGGTGACGGGTCCTTTTGTCCTGGCACAGGCAAAGATGGGCTACGACGAGCACACCGGCACCTTTCTGCCCAAAATACTTCCGGAAACGATGTTTGCCGCGGGCCGCGTCCTCGGCATCAACAACCCCGACGCCATTGAGGCTTCCGGTCGTCTTGCCGGCCTGGATGCGGCGATCGCCGCCGGCGGTACATCCTTGGACCGGAACGATGCAGCGGCGGTGGTACAGGCGCTACCCGGACCCCAGCGCGGATCGAAACTGGTCTTCGCCCCGGTCAAGGGACGAAAGAGTTTCATCTGCTTCGACGAGGACGCCACGGTAAAGTCGGTGAAGCAGGCCATGGATCAGGGCTTCGACGTTCCCGAGCTGGTCAAGCGTTTCGCCGGCGTGGGGCTTGGTCCCGGACAGGGAGGCATACCCGGCCACAACCTGCCCCTGCTGGTGGCCCAGTACACGGTGTCGGAGAAAACGCCCCGGCCCACGACGGTGCGTCCGCCGCTTGCGCCCGCACTCATCTCAACCTACGCCGGGTACAACCGCCACATGTTCAAGCGTACCCCCCTTCACCGCTGCCAAAAGGCCGATGGCGGTATCTTTCGCAACATCGGCGTCTGGCAACGGGCGCGATACTTCTCCGATGATTTCTCCTGTGAGGAAGAGATTCTGAACGTCAGAAACAACGTGGGCATGCTGGATGCTTCCACGCTGGGAAAGTTTCGCATCTTCGGTCCGGATGCTGAAAAGGCCCTGCAGCGGGTCTACGTGTCCGACATGTCCAAGGTCAAAGCAGGCCGCATCAAGTACTCGGCCATGTGCAACGACGACGGATGCGTCATCGACGATGGCGTTATTGTCAAAAAAGGAGAAGACGACTACTACTTCACCACTTCCACCGGCCGTGCCGGACAGACCGTGGAGTGGATCCGCTACCACACCCGCTACGATGGCTGGGATTATCACCTGGTCAACCTCACCGACGCCATGGGGGTAATTAACCTGTCCGGCCCCAATTCCCGAAAGGTGCTGGAAAAAGTGGTGGACGTGGATCTTTCCAACGAAACGTTCCCCTTTGCCGGATACAGGGAGTTTCTCATTAAAGACACCGTCTTCGTCCGTGCCATGCGCCTGGGATTCGTGGGCGAACTTTCCTACGAGCTTCACGTGCCCGCCTCCTATACGAAGGCCGTGTGGGACATGCTCAAGACGGCCGGCAGTGAATTGGGCATCCGCAATTTCGGTGTGGAGGCCCAGAACGTGCTCCGCATGGAAAAGGGACACATCATTCTGGGCCAGGAGTCGGAACAGCGAACCAACCTGCTGGACCTTGGCTTGGGCTTTCTCTGGGATCGGGCGAAGACGGAGGCCCGTACCGTCGGCGCCGTAGCCCTGCGCCAGGCCGAGGCTGATACCGGTCGTCTGACCCTGGTGGGTATCCGCATGGAAGACGACACACGCCCGGCCCGCGACGGCAGCCTGATCGTCGACGACCGGGTTCGCGGATACGTGGCCACCATGCGAAAGAGCCCGTCCACCGGCCAGGCCGTCGGCATGGCCCTGGTGGAATCGCAGCTCGCCAACATGGACACCCGGCTGGAAATTTTCGAAGATGAATGTGACGGCGTTCGATTGCCTGCCCGGGTTGTGAAGATGCCGTTTTATGATCCGGAAGGAGATCGCATGAAAGCCTGAACAATCAATGGATGTTGAGTACTTTTATCATTTTGTGAAATAGTATGGATGAGTGTTAAGTTTAAAGTTTTAAGTGTTAAGGGAAGGTATTCTATCTTAAAATAGACCCGATCCGCCGCTTAACACTTAAAACTATTTTAAATTACTTGGCCTTTTGGAATAGTGATGAATCTATATCCCATTGATAATATATAAGGTATACGTCATGATCAAATTAAAAAGAGAATCACCGGTACAGTTCGATGTCAGCCCGCGAGAATCGGAAGAGAGAGACAACTGGACGGTAGTACTGGAATACGAAGATGAGGGAGAGGGGCCGTGGCTGGCGGATCTTGCCCACAAAGTCCGATGGGATCTTCAGGATCGCCGCATCGATGATCTCACTTTTTGTGATCTGGACGTTCCCCGGAAACCGGGGGAATGTCTCCTCACCGACGCCATCCTGATCAACCGCATGAATCGCACCCAGGCCGCCATCTATCATCTCGGCGTGTCGGTACCGGACCTGCCGGACGCCATCGGTTATACCGATGTTTCCGAATCCACCGTGTTTCTGGCCCTTTTCGGTCCCAATGTGTTTCGAATCACGGAAAAATTGACCAATCTCGATTTCATGGATCCGGAGAAATCGCCCCCCTTTCTTTTGCAGGGTCCGTTCTGCCGCATCCCCTGCCAGATCACGATCATAGAAAGTGCCGTCGATGGCAGCGGTGGATTCCTTCTCACCTTCAGCCGCGGGTATGCCGACGGTATGATCGGCGCCCTGTTTGCGGCCGGTGACGCGTTCGGACTCCGGCCGGCCGGCGAGGCGCGTTTCGCCCAATGGATGCAAAATGTTCTTGCGGCAACATAACCACTTTACGTGCAGATTTGTCGAAACAGGTAAAATAAATCTACTTGACCTGCAAAGAGCCATTGGATATCTGCAAGATGTCTTGATATTGTTTTAATAAAAAAACATTGATGAATTCGCATAAAGTAAGATTTTGGACGGCTTTGTAAAAGTTTCGAGATCAAGGCTTGCGGGCCGCGATAGCGAGCGCAAGCGAGCGTACAAAAAAAAGATTTTAATCCTTACGGCGAACATTTATGTTCAATCCCGAGAATACCGCTATCGCGGGTGCCGTAGGCAGCGTACAGATAGTACTCCGCAGTGACGAGGGATGAAGCGTAACGCAGATATCGGACTTTTTGCAGAGCCGTCAACATTCACACCCGATCAGACTCTCCGCAAATGCAAAAAATGAGGTGGCGTTTCCATTGGATCGATTTGCATTCAGAATTTTCATCGCTTTGCTTCTCATTTTCATCGCCGCTTTTCCAGTCGAGAGCAATGCACAGTCGGCAAACAAAAACAAGACGATTCG
This sequence comes from uncultured Desulfosarcina sp., assembly GCA_963674945.2. Taxonomy (GTDB): domain Bacteria; phylum Desulfobacterota; class Desulfobacteria; order Desulfobacterales; family Desulfosarcinaceae; genus Desulfosarcina. Next base: position 2,503,735 of record CAXXWQ010000004.1, on the reverse strand, counting down.
CCTCGGTATCCTCCTGGATGTGGAAAAAGAGGAAAACATGGGGTTTGTCCGCCAGCTGGAAACCGAACTGTCCAATCTTCTCCAACCCCGGTATACCGTCTCCATGGAACCCGACCAAATTTTGCAGTGCAACTGGTCCACCGAATGCATCGAAAAAAATTACCAACGCCTCGTCGCGGATCCTCGGATCGATATCATCGTGGGCATCGGGCCGCTAAACAGCGCGATACTTACCCGCCGGCCGGTCTACCCGAAGCCCTTCATCGCCGTCGGCGTAATCGACCCGGAAATGCAGAACATCCCGGTCACGCCTGACAATAGATCGGGTGTCGCCAATCTGACCTTCATCACGTTCCCCCAGTCTCTGGACGCGGATATGGAATCCTTTTTTTCTCTGTATCCGTTCAAAAAAATCGCACTGATCGAAGACCGCCGCCTGCTGGAACTCTTTCCCATACACAATCCCCTGACCGCAATTTTGGCAAAAAGAGGCATCGAGGTGCTTCCCATTGGTGTGGATTCCGTGGACGTGGATGTGGACAAACTGGCCGAAAACGTAGACGCGGTAATCATCGGGAGTCTGTATCGGTTCGAAAAGAGCGAAAGGGCCGCGCTCATTGAAAAAATAAACAGACAAAGACTACCCACCTTCGCCATCATGGGGGAAGGGGATCTGAAACTGGGTGCGCTGGCCACCACCCGGCCGGCAACGGATTCTCCCCGGCTGATTCGACGTGTAGCCCTGAACATCGAACGAATCCTCAATGGTGAAGATCCGGCCACGCTGCCCATACGTCTAGAGCGCCAGCAGAACCTGTACGTGAACATGACGACGGCCCGCCGGATCGGTTTCTCGCCCTCATGGGATATCCTTCTGGAAGCCGAGCTCATCGATGCAGGTTCATCGGCTGGTATTACGATAGGGCTTACAGACACCATCACCCAGGCCTTGGCCGCCAACCGGACCCTGGCCGCCCAAAGAAAGGCCTACCAGTCCAAAGAGAAGGATGTGGGACTTGCCAGGACCCAATTGTTTCCCCAGGTGGGTCTCTCGGCCGGGGCACGGGTGGTGGACGAAAACCAGGCAATCCAGGGAACGGCGGAAAGAACGGTCAGCGGAGCGGCAACGCTGGATCAGGTCCTTTTTTCCGAATCCCTGCTTGCCAGCCTGGCCGTTCGCCGCCACGAAATGATGGCCTCCGAGTACAGCCTCGATCAAACGGAGTTGGACACCGTCCTGAGCAGCGGCGTGGCCTACTTCGATATTCTGCGGGCCATAACAAACCGTCGGATTCGCAGAGATTATATGGAACTGGTCAAGGAGAATCTTCACATCGCCCAAAAACGGCTGGCCGTGGGGTATGCCGGCGCCGCCGATGTCTATCGATGGGAGAGTGAACTGGCCTCCGCCAAAAATTCCCTTATCGAAGCCCACACCACCCTTCTCGCCACGAAACAGCGATTGAATCAGATCCTGTTTCGGCCCATCGATGAAGAGTTCTCGGTCGCCGACGTGCACCTGTCCGAACACCTGTTCAGCCAATATCCGGAAGCCGATTTTCGAAAATACGTGGACAATCCGGCATCCATGAAATTGGCCACGGATTTTCTGGTCGCAGAAACCACGGAGAGCTTGCCGGAAATCAAGGAGATCGACGAAGCCATACTGGCAAACGAACGAATCCTCACTTCCTATGGGCGCAAGCGTTTTCTTCCCGATGTGGTGGCAAGCGCCCGGACGGACCAAGTCTTTTCCCGTGACGGTGCCGGATCCGAAATAGACCTTCCGGACGAAAATTCGTGGCAGGTGGGGGTGAACGCCAGCTGGCCCCTTTTCCCGGGTGGCGAGATTTCCGTTCGGACCCGTCAGCTTCGCATCGACATCTCCCGACTGCAGACCCAACGGGCCGATCTGATTCATGGCCTGGAGTTGACCCTTCGCAACAATGTCCTGGATCTCGTAACCAAAACCTTCAACATCGAACTCTCCCGCAGGGCGGCCGAAGCCGGAGCCAAGAGCCTCGATCTGGTGCAGGATTCCTATGAGAAAGGGCTGGTTGCCATCGTACAACTGCTGGACGCCCAAAACGTGGCCCTTACCTCAAAACTGGCTGCGGCCAACGCCGTTTACGAGTATTTCATCAGTTACCTGAACCTGGAACGATCCATGGGGCGCTTCGTCATGTTGACAACCAAACAGCAGCAGGTGGATTTTTTCAATCGGTTCGAACAATACCTCAAAGAACACCGAAAAAAGTGATCATGACCATGAAACGATTCCGTATGACCGGATTGACAATCATCATCGCCCTTTTTCTCCTGGGCTGTAGCGATGAATCAGTGGCGCCCAAACCCGTCGTACGGCCCGTCCGCTACCAAAAGGTCGAGGCGTCGGCGGGAAATCTGATGCGAACCTTCTCGGGTGTATCAAAGGCGGAAACCATAACCAATCTCAGCTTTCAGGTGGGAGGGATTATTACCACCATCGATGTGGAGGTCGGACAAGCGGTGAAAAAAGGGGACCGGGTGGCCGCCATCGACACCATCGACTTGACCCTGCGGCTGGAAGAGGCCAGGGCCGAAGTGGAAAACGCCCGTGTCCAGCAGGAGACCGCACGATCCAATCTCAACCGGATCCGGGAATTGTATGAGAACAACAATATCGCCCTGAGTGAATATGAGGGGGCCAAGAACCAGTATTCCTCGGCCAAGGCCACTTACGAGTCCAAGCAAAAGCAGTTGGACCTGCAAAAACGGCAGCTCTCCTACGGAGTGCTGTTCTCCCCGGTAGACGGCTATGTGGCCGAAGTACCGGTGGAGAAAAATGAAAACGTGCAGGCCGGACAATTGGTCGCGTCGATCATCTCCGGAGCCAACATGGAGGTCGAAGTGGGAATGCCCGGCACCTTCATCCAGCGGGTGGCGCCCGGCCTGAAAACCTCCGTCCGGTTTGCCCACTCCCCCCGGCCCTATACCGGCGTGGTCACCAAGGTTTCCCATGTGGCCTCCGCCGCCTCGACCTACCCGGTCTCCGTGCGTCTCGATCAGGTGACCGACGAGATCCGTCCGGGCATGCCCGCGGAGGTGACCTTCGCCTTCGACGATGACGGCGGGGGTAAGCGGATCCATGTGCCGGCCGTGGCCGTGGCCGAGGACAGAGATGGGCGGTTTGTCTTTGCCCTGACAATGGGTCCGGAAGAGGGATTCGCAACGGTTCATCGCACCCCGGTGACCGTGGGTGAGCTGAGCGGGGCCGGCATTGAGATCCTATATGGGCTGACCGAAGGGGAGTTCATCGTCACCTCCGGCGTCTCCATGATCACCGACCAGATGAAAGTCCGGGTTCCCCAATGAATCCTACCGAAATCGCCATCAGGAACAAAACCCTGGTTTTCTCGATCCTGGTGATTCTCATCGGGTTCGGCGTCTCCGTCTTTAATAACATGCCCAGGGACGACATGCCGCCCTTTCTGATTCGCTATCTCACCATCGTATCCACCTTCCCCGGTGCCAGCCCGCAGCGAATGGAGATGCTGGTTTCCGACAAGATCGAGAAGGTGATCCAGGAGATTCCCGAAGTCGACTACATCACCAGCGAGTCGCGCACCGGTGTCTCAGTGGTCAACGTCGCCCTGAAAGACGGCGTAAAAGAACTGCAACCGGTCTTCGACCGCATTCGCCGCAAAGTGGAGCAGGTTCAGCCGGAACTGCCCCAAGGCGTGGTGCCAATGGTGGACGACGAAATCGGTGACGTTTTCGGCCTGATCATCGGCGTCGTGGCCGAAGGCTACAGCTACGCCGAAATAAAAGAGATCGCCGACGATGTGCGCGACGGTCTGATCAAGATCCCCAATTCGGCCAAGGTGGAGATCTCGGGAGATCAGGAGGAGCGCGTCTGGATCGATTTCAACGATGCCAAGCTGGCCGAGCTGGGGCTGACCCGACAGAAGCTGCAGCAGACCCTGGCGGCCCAGAATATCATCTTTCCCGGCGGCAATGTGGAAGTGGGACCGGAGAGAATCATCCTGGAACCCACGGGAAATTTCGAAACCGTGGAAGATATCCGCAAGACCCTGATTCCCGTCGAAGGGGGCCAGGAGCTGGTCTATCTGGGAGACGTCACCCGGATCTACCGGGGATACATCGATCCTCCCACCAGCCTGGTCAAGATCAACGGGCAAAAAGGTTTGGTGCTGGCGATCTCCCTGAAAGAGGGCGGCAATATCATTCAGTTGGGCCAGCAGGTGGACGAGAAGCTGAACGAGTATCGCCGGATCTACCCCATCGGCGTCGACTTCATCCGGGTGGCCTACCAGGATACCGTGGTGGACAAATCCGTAAAGGATTTCGTCAACAATCTCTTCCAGAGTGTTGTGGTGGTCATGATCGTCATGTTCGTCTTCTTGGGATTGCGCACCGGTCTCGTGGTGGTCAGCCTGATTCCCTGTACCATGATCGTGACCCTGTTGGTCATGTCATTGATCGGTACCGGACTCAACAAGGTGACCCTGGCATCGCTCATCATCGCTTTGGGCATGCTGGTGGACAACGCCATCGTCATGTCCGAATCGATCATGGTGAAGATGGCCAAAGGAGAAGAGGCGGTACCGGCGGCCATAAGCGCCTCCCGGGAACTCATGGTGCCCCTGCTGGTCGCCACCCTCACCACCTCGGCGGCCTTTCTCTCCTTTTTTCTGGCCGAATCGATCATGGGGGAGATCATGGGAAACCTGTTCGTGGTGGTGTCCATCGCACTGCTCTCCTCGTGGCTGCTCGCCCTCACCGTGGTTCCCATCCTGGCCGTCACCTTTTTGCGCGTCCGGACCGAACAGTCGGACAAGCCGTCCGTGTTCGACCGGTTCAACGACGTCTACGCCGGCTGGCTGGTCTTTTTCCTGAAAAAGCCGTGGCTCCTGATCGCTGGCATCGTCGTTTTGTTCGTGGTGTCCCTGAAACTGGCCGGTTTTGTTCCCTTCATCTTCGTCCCGGAGAGCGACCGGCCCCTGATCACGGCCAACATCGAGCTGCCCATCGGCACCTCCATCGAGAGCACGACGGCTGCCGTGGATGCCATCGAAGCCTTCGTCCGCGAGCACCTGGCCACCAATGACGAACGCACCGAAGGGGTATCCTCCTGGTCCTCCTACATCGGCCAGGGGGCACCCAAGTACGACCTGGGCTACAACCCGCCGGAAACGGCGCCCTACTCGGCCCACATTCTGCTCAACACCACGTCCGATTCGATCAATCAGCAGGTGATCGACGGTCTGGAGGACTTCTGCCTGGATCGTTTTCCGGAAATGTCGGCCACCATTTCCCGATTGCAGCAGGGGGGCGGATCGGCCCAGCCCATCGCCATCCGCGTGTCCGGCAAACAGATGGACAAACTGCAGAATATTATCGAACAGATCAAGGGCAACGTCGCCGCCGTGCCCGGATCGAAGAATGTCCAGGACGACTGGGGGTTGCGGTCGAAAAAATTGCTGGTCAAGGTGGACCAGGCAAAAGCCCAACTGGCAGGCATCACCAGCCAGGATATCGCCACGTCACTGCAGACCCTTCTGGGAGGCATGGAAGTCGAACGCTTTCGCGAAGAGGACAAGAGCATTCCCATCGTCATTCGAAGGGAGTCTTCCGAAACGCCGGAAATCGATCGGCTGGAGACCATGAATCTGTACAATCAGCAGACCGGGCAGAGCGTCCCCCTGAAACAGGTGGCCGATATCCAGGTAAAATGGGAGGCCTCCAAGATTCTGCGACGGGACCAGTATCGGACCATGACGGTGCTTTCCGAAGTCGAGACGGGGTACACGGCCGCCGGGGTTTTGGGCCAAATCCGGCCATGGCTGGATGCGCAGCAGAAAGAGTGGGGGGCCGGTTACTGGTTTGAACTGGGTGGCGATGCCGAAATGAGTGAGAAGTCCATCGGTGCCGTTTTCAACTATCTCCCCATGTCTTTCATGATCGTCGTCCTTTTGCTGATCGGCCAGTTCAACTCCCTACGAAAGTCCATCATCGTGCTCTTGACCATCCCGCTGGGGGTGATCGGGGTGATCGTCGGTCTGTTGATCACACGATCATTTTTCAGTTTCAACGGATTTTTGGGCATCATCTCCCTTTCCGGGATCGTCATCAACAACGGCATCGTGCTGCTGGACCGAATCAAGATAGAGATGGAAGAGTTTCAACGGCCCGAAGGCGAGGCCATCGTGGCCGCCGCCAAACAGCGGTTTCGTCCCATTCTGCTCACCACCGCCACCACTTCTTTAGGGTTAATCCCGTTGTGGATGGGAGGCGGCGAGATGTGGCAGCCCATGGCCATCGGGATCATCTTCGGCTTGCTGTTTGCCACGGTGATCACCCTGATATTCGTTCCCGTTTTATACAGACTGATGTTTCGGGTTCGTTTTTAATGGATTTCCGCTGACCGGTTGGTTCCCTGAGACATCGTTTCTTTGCCTTTTAGAAGAAATGGAGGAAAGTGATGTCAGGAAAGCGTAAGAAAGATCAAAATTGCATCCATGAAGGTGGTTGTGGCTGCACGCCAACCCTGTTTGTCAATATGATGGAAAATGCGGGCTTGAAATTATCGAGATGTGATTTCATCAAGGGGACGACGGCCGCAGGCGGAATGTTTGCCATAGGTGGTCTCACATCTTCCGTGCTTACGAGCTGTACGGCCGCCAAATCAGACACGCGGGCCGCCGGCACGGGTCCATTGGCAGACACCATCTATCATGGGGGACCCATATTGACCATGGTTAAAGATGGTGACCGGGCCGAGGCACTGGCAGTAAAAGATGGAAAAATTCTCGTTGTGGGTAAGAAGACCGAAGTCATGGCCAGCAAGGGAAGTGAAACAAAACTGATCGATCTTGGGGGCAAGACCCTCATGCCGGGGTTTTACGATCCCCACTCCCATGTGGTGCTGCAGTCGGTAAAATTTTCCACGGCCAACCTCGACCCCGTCCCCATCGGCGAGATCGCTTCCATCGCCGATATCCAGCAAGCCTTGCGCGACTGGATCAAAGAGAAGAAACTCGCTCCCGGGCAGTGGGTCATCGGTTGGGGCTATGACGATACCGGCATCAAGGAACAGCGACATCCCACCCGTGAGGACCTGGATGCGGTGTCCACCGCGCATCCCATCGTGCTGATGCACATTTCCGCCCATTTAATGGCCGGTAACAGCAAGCTCATGGAAGAGATCGGCGTCGCGGCGGATACCAAAGACCCCCAGGGTGGCGTCATCCAGCGCAGGCCCGGAAGCACCGAGCCCAACGGCGTGCTGGAAGAGAATGCCATGCTTCTGGTCTTAGAAAAGATTCCCACGCCGACGCCGGAACAGGCCATGGCCATGCTGGAAGAGGGATTGCGTCACTATGCCCGGGCGGGCATTACCACGGCCCAGGACTGTGCCAGCGGCAAGGGCACATGGAAACTTCTGGCCGCCATGGCACAAGCGGGCAAACTGCCCATCGATGTCAACGCCTGGGCCTTGTATAAGGGGATCGACGATGCCACCTTCGATGCCATTGCGGCCCATAGAAACCACCAGGGCCGTCTGAGGCTGGGGGGCGTCAAGCTTACCCTGGACGGCTCCCTCCAGGGTTACACCGGGTATCTTTCCCGGCCCTACCACGTCCAACCCGGTAATGCTCAGATCACTACCGACCATTGCGACAGCGAGGAGGCCGAAAGCCTCTTCGTCAGCCCGGACAACCAAACCGATATCCTGGAAGATTTGCAGTCGCCCGGCCAAGGCCATCGCGGCTACCCGAGCATGACCCAGGAACAGGTCGATACCTGGGTGCGGCGCTGCGACGCGGCCAGAGTTCAGATTCAGGCCCACACCAACGGCGCCGCCGCTACGGACATGCTCATCGCAGCCGTGAAAAAGGCCCGCGGGGACAAGCCCCGCCCGGACCTGCGCACCACCATCGTCCATGGCCAGACCATGCGGGAGGATCAGCTCGATTTTTCCGCCCGACATGGCCTGACCCCGTCCTTTTTCCCGATCCACGTCTATTTCTGGGGCGACCGCCATCGCGACATATTTCTCGGCCCGGAGCGGGCAGAACGCATCAGTCCGTCACGTACAGCCCTCGACCGCAATCTAAAGATCACCCTTCACCACGATGCACCCGTTGCCGGCATCGAAATGCTCACGGTGGCCTGGTCAGCGGTAAACCGCGTGACATCGGGCGGCAAAGAGCTTGGCCCGGAACAGCGTATCACGCCTTTCGAGGCACTGCGCGCCATCACCGCGGATGCCGCCTGGCAGAATTTCGAGGAAGACCGCAAGGGTACCCTTGAAACGGGTAAACTGGCGGACCTGGTGGTTCTCTCCGACGATCCCCTGGCCATCGAGCCCATGAAGATCAGGGAGATTCAGATAGAGGAAACCATCAAAGAGGGGAAAAGCATCTACCTAAGGGAGATTGAATTGACGTAAACTATCGATTTGCAGTGCGTGCCATTTCTGTCGCATCATGTTATTAAAGAGATGACGACGCCACTCGGCAGGCTGGAAATTCAGGGAATCGGGATGCGTTGCGAAGGGGAGAGACCCGTCCGATGACCACCCACGAAAAAAATGCCAGTGCGGCCATCCTGGACGCCATGCCCGATATGATCATCCGCATGGATCGTGACGGCGTGTTTCTCGATTTCAAGGGCGCCCCCCATGATCTCTACCGGCCGGTGGACGAATACCTGGGCAAAAAGCTTACGGAGGTGCTGCCGGCGGATACGGCCGACCTGTTCATGTCCCATCTCGAGGACGCTTTTAAAACCCGTCGGGAGCAGCAATTGGAGTACAGCATCACCTTCAGCGACGGGTTGCGCCACTACGAAGCCCGGATGGTCTGCTATACCGACGAAGAAGCCATTGTGGTTGTGCGCAACGTCACCAGGCTCAGACAGATGGAGGAACAGCTCCACCGGCATCAGGAAAATCTGCGCCACCAGATGGAGGCCCGCACCGCCGACTGGTCGCTGGCCGAAAACCGCTATCGCATTATTTTCCACCATTCTGGCTCGCCTTCCATCGCGGTGGAGCAGGATTTCACCGTCTCCATGGTCAACCCCAAGTTCGAGGAACTCACCGGCTACCCGCGCAATGAGATCGAGAATCGCATGAAATGGACCGATTTCATTCATGGGGATGATCATGAAATGGTGTACGGCTATCACTTCTCCCGCCGCGCCAGGGACGGCAGTGCGCCTTCCGAGTATGAGTGCCGGATCGTCGACCGCCAGGGCCGGGTCAGGCACATCTTCACCAAGGTGGGCCTGCTGCCCGAACCCGGTCGGACCATCGTCTCTTTGATCGACATCACCTCACTGAAACAGACCACCCAGGAGTTGCGGGACCGCGAGGCCCTGTACAGTGCCATTCTGGAAGGCTATGAAGGGTTCGTCTACTTCATCGGCCAGGATTACAAAATTTTTTTCATGAACGAAAATCTGATCCGCCATGTGGGGTTCGATGCCACCGGAAGAACCTGTTACGAGGCGTTGCACAACCGCCGGTCCAAATGCGTGTGGTGCGTCAGCGACCAGGTCTTCGAAGGGCGGACGGTCCGTTTCGAGATGAGAAACCCCAACGATCAGAGGTGGTACTCCAGCGTCAATGTGCCGGTGCGCCTCTCCGATGGAACGCTCTACTGCCAGGCCATGATCCGGGACATCCATGAGCGCAAGGGCATGGAGCAGGCGCTGCGCGACAGCGAAGCCCACCTGCTGGAGGAGAACATCCGCCTGCGCTCCACCATTGAAGATCGGCATCGCTTCGGCGACATCGTCGGCAAGAGCCCGGCCATGCAGGAGGTCTATGAATTGATGTTGATGGCCGCCGCCTCGGACACCAACATCATCCTCTACGGGGAGTCGGGCACGGGCAAGGAACTGGTCGCCAGGGCGATCCACAACATGAGTGCCCGCCGCGATAAGCCGTTCGTTCCGGTGAATTGCGGCGCCATTCCGGAAACCCTGATGGAGCGGGAGTTCTTCGGCCATCGAAAAGGGGCTTTCACAGGGGCGGAAAGGGACGAGGATGGTTTTTTGGGCAAGGCCGACGGCGGTGGCCTGTTTCTGGACGAAATCGGCGAGATACGGCAGGATATGCAAGTCAAACTGCTGCGCGCCATCGAAGGGGGCGGCTACTCCCCGATCGGTTCGAACGAGGTGCGAAAGCCCGATTTTCGCATCATCGCGGCCACCAGCCGCAACCTGCCGGACCTGGTGAGAAAGGGGCAGATGCGCAGCGATTTTTTCTATCGCATCCACGTGATTCCCATTCAACTGCCGCCTCTGAGAAAACGCAAGGAGGATATCCCCCTGCTGGTGGATCACTTTCTGAAAGCCTACGATCGCAAAATCCGACCCAAGGTGACCACCCGGGTCATCGACACCCTGATGAAATACGACTGGCCGGGCAATGTCCGCGAACTGCAGAACGTCATGTTTCGCTTCGTCACCCTGAAACGGCTCGATCTGGTGGGCGATACGGCGCCGATGCCGGAACCGGAGAAAGAAGCGTTGGTGGATGCCGACATCGCCAACCTTGCCGAAGCCGTGAAGCGGTTCGAAAAGCGGCAGATCGATGCGGCCCTGGCCCAGCACCGCTGGAACCGAACCCGAACCGCAAAGGCGCTCGGTATCGGTCTGCGCACACTACAACGAAAAATGCAGTTTTACGACCTGAAATAAACGAAATGCCCACATAGCAAAATTCGCACAAGACCATAATGGCTTGAAGTATGCCAATATTGGCGTACTTTTATATTTCATATGAATTCAGCAGGTTAATGTTGGGAGGGCGCCAAAACAGTCGCGATTCCTCATCCCGTTTCTTCTGCCTCCATTGCCCCCTCTTGACGCACAATGGTAATATTAATCAGAATTTCAAATAGTTATGCTCGTTTTGGATTTGGAAAAAAACCGTGGCATGCTCCTTGTATTGTCAACCATCAAATTCCGCAAATCAAGGAATGAAACCTGAAGCCACGTTTTTACTTCAACCTGTTTCCGTGGCACAAAACCTGATTAAAACACTATAACCAATTGATAAAACATATATATTATGGTAATATTAGGGCACTAAACGCTCACTTCGGAGGTGAAATCAATGCGGCGTCCGATCACCATAAAACACGAGATGGAAAAACTTGCCAGTCATAGCGGATTGATCAATATCGGCGCATTACTTGATGCGATAAATTTCAGGTTCCGTTTCGAAAAGATCAACGGCGTCCATTGTGTAGACCCGAAAATTTCTCATGGTGACATTTTAGCTTCGATGATTGCTCTCATGAGTATTGGTAAACCTGATTACGATGCGATCGAGATTTTTCGTGAGAAGCAAGAATTTTTCAACAAGGCCATTGGCAATCGTGCATGCCCGTCAAGCCCGACATTGCGTCAGCGAATCGATTTGATCGGCAACCAAGCCGATAAGCTGATTAAGGATGCAGGCGTTGATTTGGTTCGATCCTGCGCTCCGGCGATTTCACCCATCCAAACCAGTGCGGGTGATTTCCTTCCTTTGGATATGGATGTGAGTCCGTTTGACAACTCAAAGACTCAAAAGGAAGGCGTTTCCAGAACCTACAAAGGCACGGATGGCTTCGCTCCGATCTTTGCCTACCTGGGCACCGAGGGGTATCTGGTGAATCTTGAGTTCAGAGAAGGAAAACAACACTGCCAGAAAAACACCCCCGAATTTATCAACGCCACCTTGGATTATGCCAGGCAAATTACCGATCAGCCTATTTTGATGAGGTTGGATTCAGGAAACGACAGTCAAGACAACTTTCCTGACGATTCACGAAAGAATGTCCACTTTATCATCAAACGCAATTTGCGTAGAGAATCTGTTCAAAAGTGGGTTGATCTGGCAAAAAAATCCGGCAAGCAACAGCATTGCCGCTCAGGAAAATGTGTATGGATCGGAAAGACGATTGAAGACATCAACGGCAATCCATTGCGCTACCCAATCATCTTTGAGGTTACCGAAAGGCATACCAAAAAGGGCCAAGTACTGCTGTTCCCCGAGTATCAGATCGATACCTATTGGTGCAGCCTCGCACAGTTGCCACCGGATGAGGTGATTCGACTTTATCACGATCACGGTACCAGCGAGCAGTTTCACTCCGAACTCAAATCCGACATGGGCCTGGAGCGCTTGCCGAGCGGTCATTTTTCCACCAATAGCTTGATTCTTCATTTGGCGATGCTGACGTACAACATGCTACGGATTATCGGACAAATCAGCATCGAAGAGAGTGATCCGACTGAATTGCCCGGTATACGCCGGAAGAAAGTTACCCGGCGTCGAATCCGGACAGTCATGCAGGACTTGATGTATATGGCCGGTCGATTAGTAACCAGAAGTAGAAAATGGTACATATCCTTTGGCCAACTCAATCCATTTTCCAAACTGATGGATCGGATTTATCTTCGTCTGAATTTGCTTTCCGCTATGAAGTAGCTATAATTTTTAAAAGAACAATTTTACAGGCATTTGCTTGGTGATTTGCTATGGCTAAAGAATGAGAAACAGGAGCAAAATTCCTTCGAAATTTGAAAATAGTGAGAAAAATTATCAACAAATGATGGTGTGTGAGGCAATCGCCCCGCGCCAATCCTAACAGCAAAAATTAGGCCACTGATTCAGGTTCAAGCCAAAGGAGCAAAACAATGATAAGCACCATCGCATCTCCCTATGATCAGAACCCGGCACGATTGGCCTTGATTATGAAAAGCAACCGCAGAAAACTGCATGCCAAACGCAAACCCGCCACAGTCGGCGCTCTTTTCGGTCTGGCGGTGATTTTTGCGTGTATTTGGTGGGTCGTACCGTTATAGAATATAGAAAGCGTTTCCATGCCAAATATGGCCATACAATCGCATGCAAGAAACGCGTTAGTATTTTCTTCGCAGACAGACGAAGACGAGGGAAACACTTTTTATGAAAAAGTCCTTTTGAATTGGAATAATGAACGAGTTCCTTAAAATGCAAGCGATCGACAAGGCACTGGGACAATTGCAGATTCAAAAGAGTATCGTTCGTTTCGATTTTCAAAAGATTGTTTTGTTTCTGCCATGGACGTTTCTCATTACAGTACTGTCAGCCTTTCCGCTAGAGGCCGACGGTCCGGAATGCAAAGCGAATACCGAATGTGTCATCCTGCTTCATGGATTAGGGCGCACCGCCGATTCAATGGCGGAATTGGCCGAAGCGCTGGAGAAGGCCGGTTTCGATACGGTCAACCTGGATTACCCCTCCCGTGACGATTCTGTTGAAACACTTGCCATGGATGTCATTCCCCGGGGAATCGAACAATGCCAAGCAAAGAATGTGCAAAAAATCCATTTCGTGACCCACTCCATGGGCGGTATCCTGGTACGCTTTTACCTGACCCGGCGTCCCATTGAGACTCTCGGGCGGGTGGTCATGCTCAGCCCGCCAAACCAGGGCAGCGAGATCGCCGACGCACTCAAGGACAACCCCCTTTACCAATGGTATAACGGCCCGGCCGGACAGCAGCTGGGTACCGGTCCGGACAGCTTTATCGCCGGCCTGGGAGCGGTCGACTACCCGGTGGGTGTGATTACCGGCAACACGCATGCCATGTTCGATGCCTGGTTTGCCGGGAAAATTCCCGGGGAAGACGATGGCAAGGTTTCCGTAGAACGGGCAAAGGTGGAGGGGATGGCCGATTTTTTGGAACTGCCCTTTTCCCATCCGTTCATCATGAAAGAAAAAGAGATTGCGGCCCAGACCGTCTATTTTCTGCGTCACGGCGCATTTCATCGCCCTGCCGATACGCACGAAGGGAAATAGTCATTACGCAACTTTCGGAATTCGTGCTATAGCCACCATGATTCCGGCCGCTTTTCGATGTTTTTCAAAAAATCGATGGGCGACATCTTCCTCACCTGTCGATTTCAAGACAGGCATCGAATCGATGGTCAGGCGTCGGATGATCGTCTCCGGGCGCTGTTGCAATCCGGTGAAACAAAACGAATCCATCTGAACGATTCGTTTCCAGTCATTTTGTTCTACGGTACGGTCTCGGTCGATGCGCAAGGCGTCGTTACCTTTCGCCCGGATATTTACGAACGGGATAGGAAACTGCTGGATGCCCCTACAGCACAGGCGGGTTTAGGGAGGAAAACGGCCCACTAAAAAGCTTTTCCAGGCCAAAGATGGCAAGACAGTATTTTGAATGTCAATCATTCAACGTTTTGCTCAATAGAGATTAAATCCATGTCGTCAAAAAACAATTCCATTGTGGCATCTTCGGAGAGGTCATATAGTTCTCTAATTGTTTCAGCTATTTTGCTGGCATATGGGCTAATGGGAAAAATGTTTTGCGTGCGGAGCGTTTCAACCAGAGCAGTGTTTCCACGGGAAATGGATGCGACAATTGTTTCACTTTCATATGTTTCTCTGGCAAGTAATGAGTAACTATCCTTCCGCAAATTTTCTGAAGCGACATTTTTCAAATCCTTATTAAGGACAGCATATTCCATAATTCTCAATTCTTTTCTTTCTAAATTTCGGGAAATTAAATATTTCTGGCGCATTTGTTACCTCCCTTTCGGTTGAAATAATAATAGCTGAAGATAGAAAAAGAGTCTTCTTTACTATCAGGGCAAGAAATTCAATGTCGCAAACTGGAGGGAGCCATTTTTACAAATGGAAGTTTTCCTTCAGAAAGGAACCGTCCCGAAGACTAAATAGGGGCAGGACTTGATTGAATATGCACAATATAGTCATATTTCACACAGAAATCAAGCTAAATCATTGAAATTTCGCTTAAATTTATATTGCTCGCATAAATTCAATCTATTATCCGAAAATAGCATCAAACAATTAAAATACTTGGGCAGCATACTCGCGTCAGAAGCGTGGCTACTTATGGTGGTGTGGGAATTTATCGGCAGACTCAGAAATTGAATCGGGCCGATATCGCAGCTCGCGGTAAAGATGTTACTCAGATCTCGCATGTTATCAACTACGATATCCCTTCCATATGATCGATCTTTAAAATTGTGGACCGAATACCATATAAAACGATCCTTGTCCCAGGCTCGCATACCCGTAACCCAAATAAAAGCCACCAAGGAAGGTGTCGGCGCCCAGGAAGATGCCGCCTGCCGTAACCCAACTCCATGGATCTTCCATAAGATCATCATTGATTCTCCCTGATTCCAGGGAACCTCCGAAGTATAAACCGCGCCCCAATTGTGGTGGCAGGCTTGCGAACCGCCGATAATATCTGAGTACAGCGAGATTGTACCGGGATCCGGTTAACTGATCCAGATACAAGCCGGAAAGCCGACTGGGGCCGCCAAGGGAAAAGGTATCATAAATGGACAGGTTCTCCACACCACCCAATAATTCTCCCCATCCAACATATCCATTGAGTGTATTTTCTCCAAAGCTCTTGGCTCCGGTGATGGTCAGTTGCGCTCTTGTGTACCCTTCGGAGACGTCCCCGCTTTGGTATGCTTTGCGAATTTCAGTTTCGGCATATATCCCCGAGCGGGGAAAAACGCTGCTGTCAAGCTGGTCATATTGGCCCGAGACTGAGAAGCCCGTCTGGTAGACCTGCTCCTCTTCCAGGGCAACATTCAAGATGCCAAGATCAGGATTGCTGTCAATGTAATTGCCATAACCACCGATTCTCATTTCACCAAAACTTCCGGTAATGCCCACATCAAGGCCGAGCTGCATCCGCTGTACATCAACATCGCCCAAGCGATCATCTTCTATGTAGAATTGTACCGAATTGCGTCTTGCAAAGAAATAGGGCGAAACAAAAGCACCATCTCGAATCTGCAAGGGCTGAAAAAATTCAATATCAATCAAAGAGTCATAACCGATTTGTACATCGGTTCGCAATTCCGCGCCGAGGGAATTCAGCCAGGTTCGGCGATAGCTTGCCGCCAGGTTGAATTGTGTCGGACTGTTGAAATCCGTTGCCATATCGAAACCAAATTTCAGGTAACCAGGTCCCCACGGCTTGCGTTGGGCTTCGATAACGATATCGACCGCATCATCTGAAGCAATGGCGGAATATCCGACATAGGAAAAATCGCCACGACCATAGATATCGACGATATCCTTATGCAAACGATTCATATCGAAATCTTCACCGGTGCTTGTTTTAATATCTCGTTCTACGGCTTTTGCACTAACTTCATCAGATGCTTTCACATCGATTTTGTCGATCGTTACGGGTGGCATTTGTTCGGGTTGATGTGCCGCCAGCCAACGCTGATATTCAATTGGGGACACTGCCAACCTGGAAAGCTTTTTTTTATTCGCCATTGCGGCCTCAACGCCGCGTTCAATGATTTGCTGCGGTTTGGAGAAATCCGAGGATTCGAATCCATTGAGATTGGGAGAAATGAGAATATCACGATCCGTCAGTTCGGCAAGTGAAGCCGTTACATTTTGTTCTGTCAACAACACGATGGATTGCATGGCAACATCGAGCGAATTTTTGATCTCATCCTTGGATTTGGGCTTCGTTCCCAAATTAACGGCAATGATTATCTCACCGCACAAACTCCGTCCCACATCGATTGGCAGATTGTTTACCAGTCCGCCATCGACGTATAGGTGGTCATCGATTTCGATTGGAGAAACGAGACCGGGCAGTGACATGCTTGCACGCATGACTTTGGTTAAATCGCCGTGGTCAAATACCATCATCGCACCGGTCCCCAGATCAGTGGCGATTGCACGATAGGGTATGGGCATGTCATCAAAATGAATATTCGACATGGATGAACGAAGGCCGATTAGTTCCTTGAGAAACAATTCAAACTTGTATCCGGCCGATGCGCCAAAGGGTAGTTCAATTTTCCCTTTGTTAAATCCTAAAGATAGATCGAACAACGGCTTGAAGTCGTCTTGTTTGATGGATTGAGCAATTTCGGAACGAGGCGGATCGTCATCGAAAAGCGCACCGATATCGGTTTCGGAGATAAGTTGTTGCATGTGTGCAGGGCTGATACCTGCGGCATAGGCACCGCCCACCAGGGCACCCATACTCGTTCCCACCACACAGTCAATTGGCACATGCAGTTCTTCTAATACGCGAAGCACACCGATGTGCGCATATCCAAGGGCACCGCCACCGGAAAGCACCAGCCCGAGTCTCGGTCGCTGGGGATCATCCGGACGTGCCGGCGGAGGATCGGCCTGCACCGGAAAAGCCGCAGCGATCAGTAAAAAAAAATCCACCACCAGAACGATGACCCACTTTACCTTCAACGAAGCGTGGAATTTGAGATTGTACAAACCAGCGTTCCAATCAGTAACCTGTTAATATTGAAGAAGATTATTCATTGTTGTCTTTTCCCCATGATTGAGGGATCGATAAACCGGTTGACGCCCGCTTGAAACAGGTGTCCCTAATTTTGGGAACAACACAGTGCCAGCGATCCACCTGATGTTGGCGCAATCATTCTCGACACCTGGTCTGCCATTTTCAACATGAAAGGTATGCGATACCGTCCATGCATGGACAGGATGCATTGTCTTGCTTCGACCGATGGGATTCCCACGCTTGTTACATACAGTGGTGTCTTACTCCTTCCTCGATACAACTTGATATCTTCCGGGGCTGCGGCGAATCTGCTCTTGGCGACTCCGACAACAGGTACTCTATGGCCAAGGGCGTCAAACAGGTGCTTGCCCAATCCCGGTGTAGTAAGTCCATCGAGAAACACGAAACCATCCACCACGATCGTGTCTGGTGTTAGTGAATGCTCCGAGAGGAGATGAAGGATACAGGGCAGTTCTCTGCGAAAGAACGCGCCAGGCATATAGTCTTTGATTCCGGTCATGCGACTCAAGTAGGTGGACTCTTCACCCGCTGAAGACCATTTTGCGAAGGTAACGCCGCCGATAGCAGCACAGTTGCCTTTGTAATGCACGTCCACGGCAAGGATCATATCCGACTTTCCAAATCCATATGAGTTACGTTAACCTGAGCGAAGCGTTTCACATGTTCGAGGTAGGAATTGAGCCATCATTTTAGTATTACAAGATATTTTATTCTTTCAAAAAAAATTGAAACGCTCCTCTCAGGTTGGTGACTCAGTGTATGATATGCAGTAGCGAAATGCAAATCAGATACTGTGCAACACCAAAACCATCAGACAGGAAAACGTCATGGATGAACATCAGATTGCCTGGAATGAAAAAGTGGATATTCGGCGGCAGTTCGGCCCGGATATAGTAGTTTTCCGCATCCTCGGTTAGATTAACGGCCGGAAAGACCCTGGCAGACATCCAGTTCATCCCCGGTCTGCCGGGAAAGAAATCGGTGCGGGCAACGTTCAAACTGCATCCGACAACAATTGCGCTTCTGCGTTCTCTGGCCGCCCAGTTCGGGATCAAGCAAAAATCCCTGTTCGATTTCCTCATGGCGGATGAGGATGCGTTGCAGGCCATAGCGGCGTCGTTGCCCCTTGACACGGATATACAGGAAAGGAGGTTTATGATGGCCCAAAGCTATTTCGCGATTTTAGAAATTACATCGAATGCAACTCCCGATATTGACAAAGGAGTTCCATCCAGATCCGGCCGGATGCAAAATATGACCTTGGAAGTGCCGCTGACCAGTGAGCAGTCCCGTCGGGGCGGAGCCGCGAGGATCATGGTTCCTGCGCGAGCGCCTTGTTCCACTTGTGGTGGTTATGGACACATCGGATATTATGACTGCCATCGGTGTGCTGGTGAATGGTTGATTACAGGCGAGGTGCCCATTTCTGTATCGTTCCCTCCAGGTTTATCAAAAGACCATTCGGCGATCATCCCGCTGGATCGTCTGGGAATCAGGAACCTTTACTTCACAGTGCAATTCCGAATAGCGGATAACTTTTAGCATGGATGGTGCCATGATAAAGCAGCCATCGAAAACCAAAAGGATGGATAAAAACTTCGGGGCGAATCAACAAAATTGGGCTTCGCCCCTTTCGATTTGGATAAGGAACTTGCGTGGATCGGTATTATGAACTGTTGAAATGTTTTGCGTCTTTATAGCATTTTTTTTATACTCTGCCAATCACTTGTTGTCAAATTCATCACGAATGGGGAAGCCGTCGGTGGACCAGACGATCCCTTTCCTGCCTCACGGCGGATTTCATCCAATACGACGATGCGTGCAGCGAAAAATTAGGTATGGGTATCAGAAATTGGTGAATGGCAATCGGGCATACAGCAGGTGTTGACTCGGCGATACCCATAATCGTTCCTCGGAGATGATGCTGTCGGCTGCCGATTGGATCGACTCGTTTTTCGACGACGATCGCTACGTTTTGGGGAAGAATAAAACGCGGGCCAAACTTCGGCTCTCATGGCGGTATTTGGCTTTTAATGTGAGATCGAAATGGCAAAGAAGAATTCCAAAACAAGCCACATGAATCCACACAGTGGGGATATGCGGACGGCCGCATTGCTCGCACTGCTTCTATTGGCCGCAGGTTGTGCGAAATCGCCTCATATTTACTCAATGGATCCGACCGACCTGGAAAAAATCCGGTCCGAATGCCATACGGTGGGTGTCCATCTCGATTCGGCGTTTCCCGAAAACCGGGTCCTGCTGCCGGCCAAGGGGGTTTGGGGTGGAGCAAAAAGGGGAGTCCTGGTCGGGGCCTCCCTTCCGGTGATGCTCGGCTTCGTCTCGCCGATTCCCGGGGGAACGGCACTGGGCGTGTTGTTTGCCCCCATGGGTGCGTTGGTCGGAGGCGTTCACGGCATATTCACGGCCCTTCCGGAACAGGAGGTGGAAAACGCGGAGACCATGCTTTTGAAAGCATCGGATGAACTTCGGCAAATGCCTCTTCGGGAGGATTTTCTTCAGCTCCTGCTCGAATTGGGTAACCTCCGAACGGATCTGCGATTCGTCGCCTGGCCCGAAGACCAAGTGGCCACGGCAAGCCAGTCCAATAGGCGTCGATCGTTTCCGGCAAACGACACCATCGACACGAAATTGTCCATCCAGTTCCTCCATGCCGGCCTTCGCGGACAATATCGAATCGATCCACCCATGGATATTTTTCTGGAAATTCGCGTACGGCTCATTCGCATCGATGACGATGTGGTTTTGCTCGACGAGCACTTCACCTGTGCCAGCGATGAAGAGAAAATGTTCCGTGACTGGTCGGCCCAAGGGGGAAATCAAATGATCGCAGAATTTGTGTCGTGTGTACCGGATCTGGCGGAAAAAATCGTGGACGATCTTTTCCGGGTTTACCCCATCGAATGGAAGTAGGAGAAATACGTGCTTTGCCACCTGAATCGATTGACGACCCGCATTCTCGTCATGGGCACGTTTGCATGGATCGTCATGGGCTGCGGAAAGCCGGCATTCGTCGGACTGCATCCGGATTATCCGCCGATTGTGAGAAAAAGTTTGTCCCTGGTCGCTGACTTCGTTGTGGTGGACGAACGCATGCCCACCTTTCGCTGGCAGCCGTTGAACCTGGATCGGTTCGATCCGTTGCACATGCCGGAAAATATCACCTACGAGCTGCGTGTCTGGCGAACGGTTCCCAGCGAAACGGGAAAGCTGGTATACGCGCGCGATGGATTGGCGGAAACCGTCCATCCGATGGCATCGTCCCTGGCACCGGACACGCGATATCTGTGGAGTGTGCGGGCCCATTTTACCATCGACGGACGCCAACGAACCACGGAATGGGCCATGGCCGGTTATCCGTTGCGCAATGAATCGGTTCCCAACGATTCGTGCCTTCGATTTACAACCCGAAACACTCTTCCATAACCCGGATGATCTTATAAATCGTTTCGTTTACGGGTGTCGGGATGCCGTGTTCCCTGCCCAGCGCGATCACCCTGCCGGCAAAGACCGCCACCTCGGTCTTCCTTTTGGCCTCCACGTCCTGAAGCATGGATGTCTTGCCGGTGGGAGAAAGTTCCATTAAAATCGTCTCCCACGCGTCGAGATCCGTATCGGTAAGACCGATGTCCAATTTTATTGCCAGGTTCACCACCTCTTCCATGAGGGATCGCATCAGGGACCGGGCATGGGCAGAGGATTGGAAAACACGATAAGGGGCCCCGAGCACGGCCGACGCCTGATTGATGCCAACGTTGATCATGAACTTCCACCACAAGGCACGCAGGATGTCTTCGGGGACCTCGTTGGGAATATTGGCCCGATCCAATGCTTCCGCAATTCGTTCCAGAGAGGGGCCGACACCGTCATCGTCCACCCGTCCGAAAATGATTTTCCCCGGATTGGCATAGGTATAGCGCCCGTTTTCATGAACGGCATCGATACCCACGGAGATGGCATGGACCAGCTTGTCCATGCCGCAGGCTTCTCCGATGATCGCCTCACTCTCCAGACCGTTCATGACCGACAAAATCACCGTGTTTTCCCCCACCAGCGCCCGGATGTCCTCGACGGCTCCGGCCAGGTGATGATGTTTCAGCGCCACGAGAACCAGGTCCGCCGGCGCGGGTATCCGGTCGGCATGAACGACGGGAAAGTGGTAGTCTTTGCCGTTAATGGCAAAAATCCTGGTTTTTAGCCGCTCATGGCGTTCCCCTCGCGCCAGGAAAGTCACGGAAAAGCCACGGGCGTCGGTAAACATGGACGCATAGGCGGCACCCATGGCACCGGCACCGACAATGGACACGTCTCGAATCGTTTTCACTGATCATACTCCTTTTAAAACCGAATTGTGACGGCTTCGTAAAAAGCCCGATATCTGCGTTACGCTTCATCCCTCGTCACTGCGGAGTACTACATGTACGCCTCATTCCTCGGGATTCGCAAGCCTTGATCTCGAACTTTTTACGAAGCCGTCTATAATCTGACTCTTTACCAGTTTTTCTGTAGCGTTCAACTTCGATGCGATGTTTCGTTTTTTCCATGTCCGCGGTTCAAGTGTCAACGCTTACCTTTTTGCCCCACCCGCCAATAGCGAAAACGAACGTCTTCCCATCTATTTCTCAAGACCTGAGAGCCACCGGCCGATAATGGATACGATGTCACTTGTGTCACAATTTTTTCATTGGATGAAAACAGGGATTGAAATCGGGAAGGGCCGTCATGGAAAAAAAGAGAGCGTACATCATCGGTGGTGGGTTGGCTTCACTGGCCAGTGCGGCATATTTGATCAGGGATGGAAAAATACCAGGTGAAAACATCATTGTTTACGAAGAAAGCAAAAATGTGGGTGGCAGCCTGGATGCCGAAGATATCAATGCCGGCGAAGGTTATGTCATGCGCGGCTATCGAATGCTGGAAAGCAGGGTCTATTCCTGCATGTATGACCTGCTGTCCTTTATCCCTTCCCTGGAAGATCCGGAGAAGACCGTCCTGGACGAATTCAAGGAATTTAACGATCGGGTCCGGATCGATGCGAAGGCACGTCTCATAGAAAAGGGAAAGGTCGTGGAACCCTTTCCATTTCACCTGAATGTGAAAGACCGTTTCCGGTTGCTCTGGTTTCTGACGCGCCCGGAAGATATTTTGGAAGACATGACCATCGCGGACTACTTTTCACCCTCTTTTTTTACCAGCAACTTCTGGGTACAGATGTGTACCACTTTCTCATTTCAGCCCTGGCACTCGCTGGTTGAGTTCAAACGGTACATTCTGCGATTCTGTCATGTCTCTCCGCAGTTGAGCAGCATGGCATGTGTGCGGCTTACACCCTACAATGAATACGAATCCATCGTTGTTCCCCTCGTGTCGTGGCTGCAGGATCAGGGGGTACGGTTTGAATTTAACACGCGGGTGGTCGATTTTGAATTCGGCGGCATCGAAGGCGGGAAAGCCGTCCAGATACTCCACTGCATCAAAGAAGGCAAGGACTGTGTGATACCCGTCGATGCCAGTGACCTTGTTTTTGCAACCCTGGGGTCCATGACCGCCAATTCCAGTATCGGAACCATGGACACGGTGCCCGAGGAAAACATAGCGGAAAAGGATTCTTCGTGGCTCCTGTGGGAAAATATCGCCCGGAAAGAACCCGTATTCGGGAAACCGTCTGTTTTTAACACCGACCTGGAAAAAAGCAAATGGACCTCTTTTTCCATGACATTCAGAGATCCCGTATTTGTCGAACAACTGAAAAAATATACCGGCACGGAAATGGGAACCGAAGGCGCAGTGACCATAAAGGATTCCAATTGGTTGATCTCCTTTGCCATGACGCCCTATCCGTTTTTTAAAAATCAACCGGAAAATGTCAATGTCGGCTGGGGATACGGGCTGTCCACCGATACGGAGGGCAACTTTGTAAAAAAGAAAATATCCGAATGTTCGGGCAGGGAGATCCTCATGGAAGTGTGTTCCCATCTCGGGATGCAAGATCATATGGATCGCATTCTTGAAACGTCCACCTGCATCCCCTGTCTGTTGCCGTATATCACCAGCCAGTTCCTGCCCAGGACAAGCGAGGACCGCCCCCCAGTGGTATCGGATGAGATTTCCAACCTGGCCGTACTGGGGCAGTTTTGCGAAATACCCGATGATATCGTATTCACCCTGGAGTACTCGGTCAGAGCCGCCCAGATCGGTGTATACACCCTGTTGCATCTGGATAAGAAGGTCACGCCCATTTACAAGGGATATAAGAATCCACAATATGTTTTCAGCACCGTCACCACGGCGATGCGGCCGAAATTTACCGGAGAATCCGGCCGTCGGCTGGTTACCCAGAATCTGTCCCGCGCCGCCATGGTCCTTGCCGGTCTGGTCGTCAGTGCAGTGATGTATAACCTCTTTTAGAACATCTTCTATTTTGAAAAAGATGGACAACGGAAGCGGGATGAAACGTCATCGCTTTTCATCCCGCCCCATGATCCTTTTTCCACCACTCACGCCGCAGGACCCGTCGGTCCCACATGAAGTTTTCACTAAAAAATTATTGACAAACAATAATTTATTGCCGTAATTCATTAATACCAACGATCGAACCATTCGTCGAGATGGTTTTCGCCTTCACACGAAGGTGATCGCTTCGGTATTGTTCCGTCATCTCCATCTGCACTACCAATATGGGATACGAACGGAGGTAATTGATGCACAATGTGGAACAGATCCAGCGGGCCAGTCACCGAATGCGCCGCATCCTGGCCGGCGTCATCATTGTCATGCCCCTGATCAATGCGATGGTATGGCTTTTCATCAACGATCTGCCGGTGGATATCTATCGAGAAATACTCCCCCATTTCGTGACCATGCCCCTGCCGGCCACCACCCGTCTGATGGGATTTCTGGTTACCATGGTGTCCGCGTCCGTGGTCATTGTCGGTGCTCTTCATCTGATGCGTCTTTTTGATCTGTACGGGAAGGGATCCATCTTCAGGGATGCCAACGTTCAATGTTACAAACACCTGTCCCGGATTCTCATCTGGTGGTTCGCCGCCCGCATCGTGGAAAGAACCCTTCTGGGTATTGCCCTGACCCTTCACAATCCACCGGGACAACGCATGCTGACGTTGGGGGTGAGTTCTTCCGATTTAGGCATTTTGCTGATTGGTTTCATTTTATCCATCATCACCTGGGTGATGGAAGAGGGGCAAAGGCTTCAGGAGGATCAGGACTATACCGTATAAGGA
This sequence comes from uncultured Desulfosarcina sp., assembly GCA_963674945.2. Lineage (GTDB taxonomy): Bacteria > Desulfobacterota > Desulfobacteria > Desulfobacterales > Desulfosarcinaceae > Desulfosarcina. The sequence continues at coordinate 2,479,104 of CAXXWQ010000004.1, read as the reverse complement.
GCAATATGTCCATTCGTATTCACCTGGATGTCATGCTTGCACGTCGCAAGATGAAATCCTTTGAACTGGCCGACAAAATCGGTATTACGCCGCAGAACCTCTCCATTCTGAAAACCGGAAAAGCCCGTGCCATTCGCCTGGAGACCCTGGATGCAATCTGCCGGTATCTTTCATGTCAACCTGGCGACATATTGGAATACTGCGAAAAAAGAGGAGAAGACAATGAGTCCAATTAATGTGAGAAGTTATATGATCTCCACCGGAATGATGATTCTTTTCACCATCGTCCTGACGGGATGCGCAGGCAACAAGTTGCTGGTCAGGTCCTTTCCAGAAGAGAACATCGTCCATTACAGCCAGATCAAGGGTTGGGAGAAAACCAAGAGCCTGAACAACACCGTAGCCTATATGAACGAAGGTGACACCCTTCCCCTTTCCATTTCAATGAATACCGACTTTATCGGTTTTGAACAGGATCACATCGATCTCGTCGCCAAGAAAAAACTCTACTTCATGATCAAGATGCCGGAAAACCTTACGGAAGAAGAGATTTCCCAAATAAACGACATCGATATGCAGCGCATCTCCCAGTGGAGCGATGCGGAGAAGAATGCGTTTTTCAAAAAATTCATGCTGTACGTAAGTGCCGATGCGGTCCATTGGGCGCCGCTCTGCAATCCGAAATCCCTGCGAAACGTATTTGGCTACGAAAAGGGATTCATCTCCTTCGGCATGATGGCCAACACCACCGACGGTCTGGGCGCCAGCTTCAATTTGAAAACGGTCCCGTGATTCATCATTCATCAAGGATGAAGGAAACCGGTCATCGCGTTGCACTGTCCAGGATGAACGATCGCATGGAAACCGATCCCAGGGTGACCGATTCGCAGAAAAACGAGATCCGGTCGGCAGGATCCTGAAGCGCCAGTACGTAGAGCAGCGGCAGGTAGTGCTCGTTGGTGGGGATGGCCAACAGGGCGTCTTCGCCCAGTGCCGTATAGTCGATCAGGGGCTGATGTTCCCCGGCGAGGATCAGGCACTTCACCCGTTCATCGAATTTTCGGGCCCAGTCGAAGGCGGTATCCTCCCAAACGATGGCACGCAGGTTGTGAACGATGTTGCCGCTGCCGATAATCATAATCCCTTGCTTGCGCAAAAAGGCCAGCTGCTTTCCCAACCCATAGTGGAATTCCGGCGGCCGGTCGAAATCCAGGCTGAGTTGCACCACGGGGATGTCCTCTGCGGGAAACATGCGGCGCAGTACCGACCAGGCACCGTGGTCCAGTCCCCAGCCGAAGTCGAGGTTGATGACCGGATCCGAAACAGCTTTTTTGATGCTTCGGGCCAGCCCGGGGTCGCCGGGAGCCGGATAGGAAATTTCGTACAATTCTTGTGGAAAGCCGTGAAAGTCGTACAATGTGGACGGCCGCTCCATTGCCGTAACACAAGTGCCGGCGGTCTCCCAGTGGGCACTGATGACCACGATTGCCCGGGGGCAAGGTAGCGTCCGCCCCATTTCTTCCCAGGCGTGGCTGAAGGGGTTGTCCTCGATTGCGTTCATGGGACTGCCGTGGCCCACAAACAACACCGGCATAATTTCCGATGAACCAGAGTCCTTTGTCTCATCCGGTGGTATTGATTCGTTTCCGGTTGTCATTGCATGCCTTTACCTTTTCCTCTTTTTGTACCGCAGTGAATGAACCATTGATGGCAATTTTATTTTAAATGCATTAACTTCACATTATGGGCCATCATCTGCATCCTACACGATAACCATTTTTACACGGAGGACAACCATGCGCATCGTCGAAGTCGGCCCACGGGATGGGCTCCAGAACGAATCCGTACCAATACCGACAGCGGCCAAGATCGCCCTGGTCAATACCCTGTCGCGAAGCGGTGTCCATGAAATCGAGGTAAGCGCCTTCGTCTCCCCTTTATGGGTGCCCCAACTGAGCGATGCTGCCGCGGTGTTCGAAGGGATCACCCGGCAGCCCGATGTGGTGTATTCGGCCCTGGTACCCAATGATCACGGGTTCGAGAGAGCGCTGGCAGCCAGGGCAGACAAAATTTCGGTCTTCACCGGCGCCAGTGAAACGTTCAACCGTAAAAACATCAACACCTCCATTGCCGGTTCCATCCGGCGTTTCAAACCTGTCGTGACTGCGGCGATGGATGCCGGCCTGTCGGTGCGGGGATATGTTTCCACGGCCTTCTGGTGTGCATTCGAAGGAAAGATCCCGCCATCCGCCGTCGTATCGGTTGTCGATCGCCTGGTGGACATCGGGATCGAGGAGGTGGCAATTTCAGACACCATCGGGAAGGCGACTGAGGATGAGGTCCGGCGGCTTTTCGACCTGCTGCTTCCCCGTCTGTCCGAAGACCGCATTGCCGCTCATTTTCACGACACATACGGCCGGGGTGTGGAGAATGCACTGGCTGCGTGGTCATCGGGGATTCGAATCTTCGATGCCAGCGTGGGCGGCCTGGGTGGCTGCCCCTATGCCCCCGGTGCCAGCGGTAATGTGGCCACCGGAGAGGTCGTCGCCGCCCTGGAAGAACAGGGTGTCAATACCGGAGTCGACCGACGGCAGCTGGATCGCGCTCTGCGCCACCTCTCACCCTACCTGAAAAATGCTCATCGTCGCACATTGCCACCGGACGGATCTTCTGCATGTGCCGCCTGTCCATATTTCGAAGGCAAGGTCTGTTGCCGGGGCTTTTCGAATGACCTTCAATCGAAAGCCTAATACCCTCTCTTTCCGTCGATGACGCCCCGCACACCGCCTTTGGGGTCAGGCGTGTCCCTGTCGCGCCGGGGGATCAGGTGGGTGTGGGCGTGGAAGATGGTCTGTCCGGCCGACCGGCCGATGTTCATTCCGATGTTGAAGCCGGTCACGGCGGGATCGATTCGTCGAATCGTCTCGACCAGCTTGCGGATCAACCGGTCGGTGTCCAGTACTTCCTGCCGGCTCATGGATAACCAGTCACCGGTATGTCGCAGCGGAACGATCAGCAGATGGCCCTCGGTTACGGGGTTGCCATCCTGGAATGCGGCGACCGTGCCCAGGGCCGTTACCGGTTTACCCTCCCGAATCCACTGACAAAAGAGACAATCCGGATTTGGCGGACCATTTGATTGGGTTACCATTACAGCTTTCTCCCATTGCAGTAGGACACACTGATAATCTACCACAATGAACCGAACCCGTGGGAGAGTCAACGACGAACCTCGTATCGAACAGCTACTTTTTACGTGCTCGTCGATCGTGTGCGATCCTATTTTTTTTGTTTTGTACATTTGCCAATTACTCAAATTCCTGATATGGAACAACCGCTTCGCGGACCCGTAGCAAGGATGAGCATCGATTTTCGGACATTTTCGCGAAAGCGGGATTCACCGGCGACCTGCTGGCGTATTGTGATGAGAAGGGGCGGTTTCATTGCCACCAATGGTCATTGGATCGGGGGCTCATTTATCGATCACTTCTCTTGGCGCATCGAAACCGGGAGGGAAAACTGGGATGTGTGTCCCCGATCATTGATGCACGGAAACCCGAAGAACCTCCCGGCTGAAGATGTTCCTGTTAACCGAATCAACTTTATAGGAGGCGGCAAAATGGCCCAAATGACTGAAAGAATGCAGGAGTTGTTCAATTCGATTCGTACCGTGATTCTCTCCACTGCCACAGCAGATGGAACACCCAATGCCGTACCGGTCGGTGCCAAGCGGATTATCGACAGCGAAACCATTCTCATTTCCGATCAGTTCTTCAACAAGACCCTGGAAAACATGAAGGCCAATCCCAAGGCGGCGGTGACCTTCTGGGAGGGCCGTGAAGGGTACCAGCTCAAGGGCACCGTCTCCATCGAGACCAGTGGCCAGCGTTTCGAGGAAACCGCCCAATGGATCAAGGAGATGAGCGAAAAAACCGGCTTTCCCCTCAAATCCAAGGGTGCCGCCATTCTTCACATCGAAGAGATCTTCGGCGTATCACCGGGTCCGGGTGCAGGCAAGCGATTGGCCTGACGGGTCGTTACGTTCCAATACAGTGGGTCAGAGATCGAGAAACGTAGGTGTCCAAACCTGATGATCTCGTAAACTGTTGCCGTTCGGACGGATTCGTAAAACTTAGAAACTGAAGGTGACCTTGGCCGCACCATAGTACCAGTTCGACTCACTGAAGTCATTGTCGGGGGCTGGATTATCTATGGACAGCACATCGGCCGAACCGTCCACTGCGTGACCTTCGACTTTGACAATCCAGTATTCATTGAGATTGAAACGAAAGGTTACAGCCAGGTCTTTCTGCCAGGCACGATGATCTGGCTTTTCCTGGGCCGCCAGTTTATCGCCGTCCTTGTCATCCTTGTCCGGGTAATAAATTGCATAGTAGGCGCCCAACGTAAACCATTCGATAAACCCGTATGAGGCCGACAGGTAGTAGCTTTCCGTTTCGCTTTTGATGGTATTGGCCCCAAAGGTGGCATCGGAATCCCGAAACAAGTATTCAGCCGCTACCGTCAGATCGTTCCATACGAACTCGGCGGAGCCCACATGCTGCCTGGTCGTAATTTCTAACGGCACTACCATGGTGCCGCCGAAAATCCAAATTGAGATGTTGGTTCTGCCTTATAGTAGGAATAACATAACCGCAGGCCCGATAACGGCGTCTCCCAACGGAGGGCACCGGCAAAGGAGGTATCGTTTTGGGTGCCACCGATCGATGAATGTTTACAGATAAAAACCCCGTCGTTTCCATGGGCTGCATACCCGTGGTAACGACGGGGTTGAGGTTGTGTTACCTTCTGCTTCTGTCCAATGGGGCTTTCCCACCGGGATGAAAGATAATACGAAGCTTAGAAACTGAAAGTGACCTTGGCGGCACCGTAGTACCAGGTGTCTTCGGTAAAGTCGTTGTCGGGATTATCCAGTCCCAGCACAAGAGCGGTTCCGTCCACATAATGCCCTTCGACCTTGAAGACCCAGTATTCGTTGATGTCAAAACGCAAGGTCGCCGCCATGTCTTTCTGCCAGGCGCCATGATCGGGCTCGCCTGCCGCTACTAAATCGTCGCCGTCCTTATCATCCTTTCGCGGGTAATATACGGAATAGTAGGCGCCCAAGGTGAACCAGTCGGTAAATCCATATGAGGCCAACAGGTAATAGCTTTCCGTATCGGTTTCGATGGTTCTGGATCCCATTTCGGTTTCAGAATTCCGTTGCATATATTCAGCCACCACCGTTAAGTCGTTCCATACGAACTCAATTGAGCCGACGTGCTGCACGGATTCGCTCTCTAAATTCACCACCGTGGCGCCGCCGGAGAATCCAAGCTGACTTACCGCCTTTGTAGAGGTAATGGAGTAACCCAAACGAAGGCCCGATAGCGGTGTCTCCCACCGGATCGCTCCGGTATAGGAGGTATCGTTATCGGTATCACCGAGAAGTTCCCCTCCGTATTCGGCCACACCGTCATTTGTGTACTTGCCGACCCCGCTATCGGCGTCTGAATATATTCCCCCGACGAGGGCCTGGTATTCCAGCCCGCCGGCGGCTCCCAGGTCCACATTACCATAAAGGCCGGCACCGTTGATGGCGATGAGGGTGTCCCGGAACAGGTCGTTGTAAATTCCCTGGGGCAGGATGATGCTGGTGCGCAACATGTCCACGTCCCGGATTTCGTTGTACAGCCCGATGGGCAGTTTGATTCTGCCGGCCCGAACCCCCAGCCAATCCTGAAAGCGGTAGTCGCCGTAGGCCCAGTCGATAGTAACCTTATTGTTGCTGGCATCCCCGATATCCCGGCTGAACAACTGCATCCCCATGCGAAGCTTGTCGGTGAGGTCTTTGGAGAAGTTGATGCCGAACTCGTTGTACTCGAAACTGCCGTCCGTGCTGTTGTGGGCCAGGTAATTGTATTCGTCGCTGTACAAGAAACCCTGGGAAATAAAACCGTGGACATCCACACCCGACGTCGTCATCGCTCCTGCGGGCATTGTCAAAAGGCCGACAGCGGCCAACACACAAATAGCAATTACACCAATATACTTTCGATTCATCGAGTAACTCCTTTCTATTGCTGGTTCACTACTTTTACGGCGGCCACATCGGCGGCACCGGAAACATATCCTACTGCGCCATTATGACCGGCCACATAGGAAACCAACTCGCTGTCCGTGGCGAATGATTTCGGTGTTGCGCCTTTGCCCGTGAACACCATCTTCTTCCAGTAGGTGGAAAACTGGGCGGGCGTCTTTTTAACAAAGGCCTTCAAAAAGGCCTCGTGCGCCGGGCCATCGGCCAGGATTACGAACTCGATGGGACTTCCGTCGGACCACGATGTCGTCTTGCCCAGAAACACATTTTTGATCATTGCCTCATCCATGGCACCATCCGGTGCGTTCTTGTTGGCAACGACTTGAACATCGGCCGCCTCCACAGGCTGCCAGAGCGCCATGACGGCCAGGAAAAACACCAGGCAGGCCATTGCTGTTCGTAGCAAAGAGGTCCTTTTTCTCATATTTTCTTCCTCCTGAGTTGAGATAAGTAAAAAAATACGGTGTCAAACTGTTCACACCAGATAAACGAAACTTCCAACTCCGTTACGAGTTTTTTGGGACGAATCTCCCACCGCTTGCGGCAAGATGAAACGCTTGAAAGAAATTGATTGATAATTTCTCGGATAATAAATGGAGGGCTCAATGAACGTTGAGAGAGGAACGAAGAACGAAATGGACGGGAACAAATGAGCATTTGGACTGAGCCGAACCTAATTTTTTAACGGATGAAGCCTATGTCACTATCATGTTTTGTTAGCACGCTGTAACGACTGGGTTAATGGTTACGGTAAGTGTCGTTTCTACCCGGTGGGGGCTTTCCCCACCGGGCAGAATAGTCCCTGATCCGGGAACTAGAAACTGAAGGTGACCTTGGCGGCACCATAGTACCAGGTGTCTTCGCTATTTGGGCTATTTGGGTTGCTGCCGGGATTGTCCAGTCCCAACACGAGGGCTGTTCCGTCCACATAATGCCCCTCGACCTTGAACACCCAGTATGGATTGATATCGAAACGCAAGGTCATGGCCAGGTCTTTCTCCCAGGCACCATGATCGGGCTCGTCCGCGGCCACCAGATCGTCGCCGTCCTTATCATCCTTGTCCGGGTAATATAGGGAATAGTAGGCGCCCAGGGTGAACCAGTCGGTAAACACGTATGAGGCGGAGACGTAATAGGTTTCCATGTCTTTGCCCACGTCCGAAGACCCGACCTTGATATCGGATTGCCGGAGCAGGTATTCTCCCACCACCGTCAGATCGTTCCATACGAATTCGGCGGAACCGATATGCGTCTTGGTCGTACCCTCCATGGTCGCCATTACGACGCCATTCGCTCCGATTTTATTTGTTGGGTCCGACTTCCAAAAGGAGTACCCTAACCGAAGCCCCGGCACCGGCGTCTCCCATCGGAGCGAAGCGGCATAGGCGGTACCGTTTTCGGTAGCCCCGATCGCTTCTAGCCCCATTTCAGCCACACCATCATCCATATACTTGCTGACGCCGCTATCGGGATCCGAATAAATACCACCGGAGAGGGCCTGGTATTCCAACCCGCCGACGGCTCCCAAATCGAAGTTACCGTACAGGCCGACACCGTTCACGGCGATGAGGGTGTCCCGGAGCAGGTCGTTATAAATCCCCTGGGGAAGGACGATACTGGTGCGCAGCATGTCCACGTCCCGGATTTCGTTGTACAGGCCCATGGGCAGTTTGATCCTGCCGGCCCGGACGCCCAGCCAGTCCTTGAATCGGTAGTCGCCGTAGGCCCAGTCCACCGTAACCTTGTTGTTGCTGGCATCTCCGATATCCCGGCTGAAGAACTGAATTCCCATGCGAAGCTTGTCGGTGAGGTTTTTGGAAAAGTTGATGCCGAACTCGTTGTACTCAAAGCTGCCGTCCGTGCTGTTGTGGGCCAGGTAATTGTACTCGTCGCTGTATAAAAAGCCCTGGGAAATAAAACCGTGGATATCCACTCCTGCCGTCGTCATCGCCCCAGCAGCGTTTGCCAAGAGGCCAACAGCGGCCAACACACAAAGTGTCATTACACCAATATATTTTCGTTTCATCGATTCGCTCCTTTCCTATTGCTGGTTCACCACTTTTACGGCGGTCACATCGGCGGCGCCGGAAACATACCCGACTGCGCCGGCATGGCCGGCCACATAGGAGACCAACTCGCTTTCCGTGGCAAATGATTTCGGTGTAGCGCCTTTTCCCGTGAACACCATTTTTTTCCAGTAGGTGGAGAACTGGGAAGGCGTCTTTTTGACAAAGCCCTTCAAAAAGGCCTCGTGCGCCGGGCCATCGGCCAGGAGAACGAATTCCATGGAGCTTCCGTCGTCCCAGGATGTTGTTTTTCCCAGAAACACATTTTTGATCACTGCCTCATCCATGGCGTCTGCTGGAGCGCTCTTGTTGGCAATGACGAGAACGTCGGCCGCCTCCGCCGGTTGCCAAAGTGCCATGATGGCCAGGGAAAACACCAGGAAGGCCATTGCTGTTCGTAGCAAAGAGGTCCTTTTTCTCATATTTTCTTCCTCCTGAGTTGATTTAAGTTAAAACGAATGATCATCGAGGTTCCGTAAGCAAATGAGAAAAAAAATCGATCTACATCTTTCAACTGGCTGGTGCTATACTTTAAAACGGCTGACGATTTCGTTGAGTTTGGTTGCCATATCCTTTAACCCCTGGGCACTGAGGTTGACCTGTTCGCTGCTGTTGGAGATTTCGTTGGCCGACAGACTCACCTCACCGATGGTGCCGGTGACCCGGGAGGCCGTGGCAGACGAGTCATTCACGTTGACGTTGACTTCATTGATTCCCTCGGACGCCTGGGCAATGTTGTTGGCAATTTCTCTGGTGGTGGCGCTCTGTTCCTCCACCGCGTTGGCGATGGTGGCGACGTTTTCGTTGATGGTGTCGATGACCGCGCTGATCTGGTTGATCTCCTCCACCGTGTCCGCCGTCGTCGACTGGACGGCTTCGATCTGGCTCCTGATATCGCCGGTAGCCGCTGCGGTCTGCTTGGCCAACTCCTTGATCTCGTTGGCCACCACGGCAAACCCCTTGCCTGCCTCGCCTGCACGGGCGGCTTCGATGGTGGCGTTGAGGGCCAGCAGATTGGTCTGCTCCGATATCTCGTTGATGGTTTCGGTCACCTTGCCGATGGCCTGGACCGCATTGCCCAGGGCGCTCATTTTTTCGGCCGCGTTCTTGGTCTGCTGAACCGCGTCATTGGAGATCGAGCGGGCCTGGTCCGCGTTCTGGGCGATATTGTTGATGGTGGTGTTCATCTCCTCGGCGGCAGAAGCGACCATGGACGTGTTGGTGCTCGACTGTTCCATGGCGGCGGCCACGTTGTTGAGATTGGAGCTCATCTCCTCGGTGGATCTGGATACGGCATCGGACTTGGACGACATGTCCGTCGCCTCCTGGGACATGTGCTCGGACAGTTTGGCCAGATTGTTGGATGCGTCGTTCAATCCATTGGCATTGTCCGAAAAATCGCGGATGATGGTTTGCAGCTTCTCGATGAAGGTGTTGAACCACTTGGCCACTTCCCCCACCTCGTCATTGGAGGCAATGTTCAACCGCTTGGTCAGGTCGCCTTCCCCCTCGGCGATGTCACGCAACATGGTTACCGTGTTGTTCAAGGGGCGGGTAATGGCTCTGGTTACGATGAACCAGACAAATACCAGGGCGAACGCAACGACGGCCACAAAGAACCAGATGTTCATCATTCGCTGGGTTTTGGAGCTGGTTCCGATGCGGGTCAGTTCGTCTTTGAGTTGTTTGGACAGCTCGGATTTGTATCGGGCCAGGGATTCTTGGATCCCCTGGGTCTGCTCGGCCAGTTGCGCCATCTGCTTGTCGTTTCCTGACGACTCGCCGCGGCTGATGGCACCGTAGACCTCCTGGGCCGTGGCGGTGAATGCGGTCAGTGCGGAAATGGTTTTGTTGATGTCCGCTGCCAGGGCGGTATCGATGCCTTCCATCTTCACGATGTCCGTCAGGTTCTGCTTCACCTCTTCGGATTTTTCCTTCGTCTGCGTGAATATGGACTCTTCCCCCATGAGCACCGCGTCGTTGTACCCCTTCATCTGTTCCTTGAAGGCGGTCAGGGCCGCGTTGCTGTTCATGGTAGCGGGAAACAGGGCGTCCGAGGCTTGGAGAACAATGGATTCCGTTTTCTGCCCGAGATAGTAGCCGGCCACCATGGATATGAAATATCCGACGATCAAAATTCCCAGGCTGATCCAGACCTTGTTTGATATTCGCAATGATCTCATTACAATCTCCAAAATTCAAAATGTTAATAGTTTACAGAAAAAGCATTGTACGAACATGATCGCCAACATAAGAAAAAACTTTAGACAAAAGAGTAGGCAAAACGGTAAAAAACAATGAAAAAATTCCATTTGCACATCGATTCGTTTCTGCATCTTACTGATTTTTGTGATCGTACAGCGAATGGAAGGGGAGGGGATGCTCAATAGACACCTAGAATCCAGCCCTCCAATCTTGCAATATCTTTCTCTTTGGCGGTCAACGGTGGGTTGAAATAGGATTGTAAATGCCTTCTGCTGTCCATTTCTTTGAGCCATCGGGCCACGCTCATGGCGTCATGATCATCTGCGGTATAATTTCTTCGGGGGGAATATCGTTTACGGAAAAGGGAGGGGAACATCTCTGTGACAACCGATCGTTTCGGTGGGATTTCGAAACCATCAAAGGGCCAGAAATGAGGTCTGTTGGGGGGATCGGTATTTCTTCGGATGTATCTTAGCCAGGGGATGCCGCAGTGTGTGGATTTCCCCACAGTGCCGGCACCATCCAGTTTAAAAACACTTTGGGCCGATGTGGTCCAATTTTCGGTCATCCTGAATTCGGTGTGCTTTCCTGTCCGTTTGTTGCCGATGCGTAAGGCCTCTACGGAACGTTCGTCTTGATTTGTGGGCCAATGTCTTTGGAAATCATCGAGAAATTGATCCCAGCGTTCGATCCGGTACCGTTTCATGTAGCTCAGGGGAAATGAAAAACCATGATCAATTCCGATGATGACCGGAGCTTCTCCTTTCAACTCTTCCAGGCACCAATGGGCAAGCTCCTTTCGCGACCAGTTCCGATGAATCCCTGCCGGTGGCAATACTCTTGTGGGGCCGTCTGTGTAAGATGCCTTGAACACACGCAACCCCCTCAATCTGGCTGCCGCGGTTTTCGCACCCGAATAATCGATGCCGATGTATGATGTAAACAGCCGGATGGGTCACTCCCCCGTTTTTTATTGTCTCTACACTTTAAACTTCATGACCATTTCATTGATCTTCTCCGCCAGCCCGGACAGTTCCGCGGCGCTCATCTGGACCTGTGAGCTGCTGGTGGTCATTTCGTTGGACAACTGATTCACCTCGTTGATATCGCGGGTAATGGTTTCGGTTGCCTTGGAACTCTGGGCGACGTTGGCGTTGACATCCTGGATCCCCGATGAGGCCTGGGCGATATTTCCGGCGATGTCCCGGGTGGTGACCGACTGCTCCTCCACCGCTGCGGCGATGGTACTGACAACATTGTCCACGCTTCCGATCACTTCGGTGATTTCACCGATCTCCGTCACTGCTTCCTGAGTGGCGTTTTGGACCCCCTCGATCTGCTCCCTGATTTCCTGTGTCGCTTCGGAGGTCTGTCTGGCCAATTCCTTGATCTCGTTGGCCACAACAGCAAATCCTTTGCCGGCCTCGCCGGCGCGGGCCGCCTCGATGGTGGCATTCAGCGCCAGCAGATTGGTCTGCTCGGAGATTTCCGAGATCACCTTGGTCACCTTGCTGATGGCCTGGGTCGCGTTGCCCAGTGCATCCACCTTTTGTGAGGTCCCCCGGGCCTTGGATACGGCCTGACTGGTAATACGTTGCGCCTTTTCGGTATTCTTTGCAATATCGCCGACACTGGCAGTCATCTGCTCGGTGGCCGATGCCACCATGGAGAGATTGGTGGCCGCCTCTTCCATGGCGGCAGCCACCGACCCGATGTTGGAGCTCATCTCCCGGGCCGCTTCCGCCACCACATAGGACTTGTCCGCAGTCTGGTTGGCGCCTGTCGACATCTGCTCGGAAATGGCGGAAAGCGCGTTAGAGGCATTGGCAAGGGTACCGGCATTGTTGGCGATATCTTTGATCATCTCCTGGAGATTGCTCAGAAACGCATTGAACCAAGAGGACATCTGCCCCATCTCGTCACGCGTGGTCGTCGCCAGACGCTGGGTCAGGTCCCCCTCGCCTTGGGCGATATCCTTAAGCCGGTCCGCAGCATCGTTGATGGGTCTGATCGTGGCACGCACCAGGAAGATAATGATCCCTGCGGCCGCCACGACCACCAGCAGGGCGACGCTGAAATTGACCACACCCAGGCTTTTGACCGCACTCAGAATATCGGCGTTATCCGCCCCCACACCAACGGTCCAGCCCAGCCCATCCTCTTTCTTGAAAGCGACCGTCTTGACCTTGCCTCTCCACTCGTACTCCATGATACCCGATCCCATGGCCGTCATCTTCTTGCCAAATGTCAAATCATTCATGTTCAACTTTAAGATCAAAGACTTGTCTTTGGGATGGGCGATGACGAATCCGCGCTGATCGTAAATATAGGCATAACCGTTTTTGCCGATCTTTACGGGATCCACGAATTTGCCACTGAATGAGGAGACGCTGATCGTACCCAGAAAAACACCCCCCACAGCACTTTTGTCCATTACCGGGTATGCAATGGAGAATACCGGCGCACCGGTAGTCGGGCTGAGGGTCACTTCCGAAATGGAGAGTTTTCCCTGCAGGGCGGATTTGAACGCCGTCCCTTCCGCAACATCGAGCGAGCCCACCAGTTCGGTGTCGGAGCTGGCGATCACCTGACCGGCGGTATCGGCCAACAGCAAATTTTCATAGAACCCGTACTCCTGCTTAATATCATCCAACCACTGGTTGGCGGATTGGCTGGCGGATTTTCCCAAAAGATTGTTTTTCAGGGCCACCGTCAAAACTTCCTGCCTGCTCCAGTTCTTGATATCCAGCTTTCGCCCCTGGATCCAGGAAACCATCATTTTGGAGGTAGAATCGGCAAGATGCTGAACATCTTCGATGATGGCCTCTTTCAAGGCATTGCGGGCCTTGGAATAGGAAATCACGTTGGAAACGCCCATGCCCGCCACAATCAGTGCGAGCATCGGAATAAGAAATTTGTTCTTCAAATTCCAGGTCATGGTCTGATCCTTTGTCTATTCGATAACCGATGCCATCTTTGCTATTTCATATGGTATAGGCATGATCGACATAAAAGGACGAATCTTTAGAGGCGGGCTGAAAAAGATGGTTTTGGTCCGACATGCCGCTCGTTCATATTGCACAGATTGCACAAGTCATCGTAATTTGCCCATTGTGCAAAAAATGCCTGTAAAACAAAACCGATGTTGTTATGTGGGCTTGAGTATGCGATTCTTGAACAGATCGTATGCAGTCGCCGCATTTTGGCACAATTTGCACAAATCCATGGGTTTGGTGTTCCATGATAGAACTCATCCATACAAAGCAGCGTCTGGTTTTCGGTTGTGGAAATCCATTGTTCGGCGATGATGGCTTCGGTCCCGAAGTGATCGCCGATCTGGAGACGCACCATCGAACGCCGGATGATGCCGCTTTTCTGGATGTGGGAACGTCGATTCGCGACTTTCTGTTTGACATATTGCTCCTGGAACAAAAACCGAAGCAGATTGTCATCGTCGACGCCGCCCGGCATCCGGACAGGCGCCCGGGTGAGGTGTTCGAGATTGAGCTTGATGAGATCGATCCGAAAAAAATGGGTGATTTTTTACTTCACCAGTTTCCCACGACCAACATGCTCAAAGAACTGAAGACCGATACCGACATGGACATCCGCGTTCTCGTCGGTCAGATCCAGACGATTCCGGATCATGTGGCGCCGGGGTTGTCATCGGCAATGGCGAAGGCCGTAAAGATGGCCAGTTGCCGGATTCTGGAAATAATTGGAAAGGAGCTTTCATGATTACCATTCGTGTCGGTGAACTGGCCCAGGCGTTGGGCGTGCACCGAAACACCATCCGCAACTGGATCAGAAGCGGCAAGTTCGAAGCCCGGCCAACCGTGGGGAAAAAGTATGCCATAGAAAAATCTTCCTTTCTTGCGTTTATCGATTCCCAAAGTATCTCCCCGGATGCGGTGCGCAACTGGATCGGGACGGATGCCGGCTCCACATCCCGCCAACCCTTTCTTGCCGATGAATTGCAGACAAAAAAGCTCCTGGCATCATCTTCCGAAACAACCATCGGCGCGGTAGTCGTCGTCGGCGGTGGAATCGCCGGGATCCAGGCTTCGCTGGATCTGGCCGATTCGGGATACTACGTTTATCTCGTGGAAAAGAGCCCCGGTATCGGCGGTGTAATGGCAAAGCTCGATAAAACCTTTCCCACAAACGACTGTGCCATGTGAATCGTCTCGCCCAAGTTGGTCGAGTGCGGTCGGCACTTAAACATTTCGCTTCTCACCCTTTCCGAAATCGTCGATGTCAGTGGACAAAAAGGCGACTTTACCGTCACCGTCCGCCAAAAGCCCCGTTATATCGACATGGACAAATGCATTGCCTGCGGGCTGTGTGCACAGAAATGCCCCAAAAAAGTCGATGATGAATTCAATATGGGCGTATCCAAACGAAAGGCCGCCTATATTCAGTATGGGCAGACGGTTCCACTGAAATACGCGATTGATCCGGAGCATTGCCTTTACCTGACCAAGGGAAAATGCCGGGCCTGTGAAAAATTCTGCCCTACCGGTGCCATCAATTTCGAAGACCGGGAAACCACCCTGACATTGAATGTGGGGGCCATGATCCTTTCCCCCGGCTATAAACCCTTTGATCCATCCGGCATGGATTATTACGGCTATGGGACCATCCCGGATGTGGTCACCAGCCTCGAATACGAGCGCATGTTGTCCGCCAGCGGTCCGTATCAGGGCCATCTGGTGAAACCCTCGGACCGTCAGGAACCCAAGAAGATCGCCTGGCTGCAGTGTGTGGGCTCCAGGAACACCAACCGCTGCGACAATGGATACTGTTCCAGTGTCTGTTGCATGTACGCCATCAAGCAGGCTCTGGTCACCGCGGAGCATCTTTCCGGAGACGGGTTGACCCAATCCATATTTTACATGGATATTCGCAGTCACGGTAAAGAGTTCGAACGATATTATGAAGATGCCGTGGAGAAAAAGGTGCGGTTCGTTCGTGCGCGTCCGCACACGATCAATCCGGGACCTGGAAATACCGGTGTGACGTTTACCTACACCCTTGAAGACGGCACCCAGACCACCGAGAATTTCGACATGGCGGTGCTCTCCATCGGTATGGAAGCTTCCCCGGATGCCATTGCCCTGTCCGAGCGACTGGGGATTGCCCTGGATGACCATCATTTTGCCAAGACCGATAGTTTTTGGCCCGTGACCAGCTCCCGGGACGGCGTTTATGTCAGCGGCAGCTTCCAGGCGCCCATGGCCATTCCACGGTCGGTCACCCAGGCATCGACCGCCGCCGCCGAAGTGAGCCGGGCACTGGTGTCGGCCAAGGGTTCGCTGACAAAAACCAAAATTTATCCGGACGAACGCCGGCTGGACGACGAAACGCCCCGCATCGGTGTGTTTGTCTGTTCGTGCGGTATCAATATCGCCAACGTGGTGGATGTTCAGGCCGTGGTCCGATACGCCGCAACCCTGCCCCATGTGGTGCTCGTGGAAAACAATCTGTTCACCTGCTCCACGGACACCCAGGCGATGATCGGCGCCAAGATCAAAGAACACGGGCTCAACCGCATCGTCGTCGCCGCCTGCACCCCGCGGACCCATGAGCCATTGTTTCAGGACACGCTGAAAGAGGCGGGCCTCAACGGCCATCTGGTGGAAATGGCCAATATCCGCAATCAAAATTCCTGGGTTCATCAAAACGAACCGGAACGGGCCACCGAAAAGGCAAAGGATCAGGTCCGCATGGCCGTGGCGCGGGCTGCGGTGGCCTATGGCCTGAATCCGCTCCAGGTGGCGGTGGTGCAGCGGGCATTGGTCATCGGTGGCGGCATCGCCGGCATGAAGGCCGCCCTGATGTTGGCCGGCCAGGGATTTCCCACGGTTCTGATCGAAAAGAGTGCTCGATTGGGCGGCAATGCCTGGCGGCTGGGCCGAACCGGACAGGGTGAAGCCATTCGCCCCATGTTGGAACAGTTGATTGGAGATGTCACGGCGCATCCGGATATCGAGGTCCTGATGCGGACCACGTTGCTGTCGGCAACCGGATCCGTGGGCAATTTCTCCAGCGAAATCGACGTCGACGGCACCCGTCGTACAATCGGTTACGGCGCGGCCGTACTGGCCGTCGGAGGCCGGGAGACCACGCCGGATGAATATATGTACGGCCGTCACGAGCGGATTCTCACCCACCTGCAGCTGGACGCGCTCCTGGCCGGCCATCCGGATACCGTGGCCGAAGCCAAAAGCGCCGTCTTTATCCAATGCGTGGGATCCCGGGACCGGCGGCGACCCTATTGCAGCAGGGTATGCTGCACCCACACAGTGCAAAGTGCAATCGAGATGAAAACCATCAACCCGCGGATGAATGTGTTTGTGCTCTACCGGGATATCCGCACCTATGGTGTCCGGGAGGTGCACTACACCCGGGCACGCGAGCTGGGCGTGATATTCATTCGTTTCGATGCCGAAGACAAGCCCCAGGTCCGTATCGACGACGGTGAGATCGTGGTCCGCACAGCCGATCCGGTCCTCCAGCGTACTCTCGACATCACGGCCGACTACCTGATTCTGGCGGCGGCCATCGAGCCCAATGATACGGAGTGGCTGCAGAACATCTTTAAATTCAGCAGCAATCCGGAGGGGTTCGTCAACGAGGCCCATCCCAAACTGCGACCGGTGGATATGAGTGTGGACGGCCTGTTCGTGGCCGGTCTGTGCAACTACCCCAAGCCCATCGACGAGGCCGTGGCCCAGGCCAAGGCAGCCGCCTCCCGGGCAGGTGTCGTCCTTTCCAGGGCTGCCATGCAGTTGGATCCCATCAAGTCCTTTGTTACCGACGCTTGTGACGGGTGTGCCCTTTGCCTGGACGTGTGCCCGTACAAGGCCATCTCCCTGGTGGAAGAAACCATAGACGAAGTGACGACCCGGCGGATTGTCACGGACGCCGCACTCTGCAAGGGGTGCGGACTTTGTGCGGCAACCTGTCCCAAGGGTGGCATTCATGTTCATGGCTTTACCCGCGAGCAGTTGAAAGTCCAGGTGGATGCCGCCCTGGAACCGATTACACTGCAAGAAACGGAATTATTGGCCAATTAATTTTTACAGAGTCCAACGACGGAGCGTATCGCCATGTCCCAAACTTTCGAACCCCTGATTATCGGTTTTCTATGCAACTGGTGCGCCTATGCCGGCGGTGACCTGGCCGGCGTGTCACGTCTTCAATATCCGCCCAACATGCGTCCCATCCGGGTCATGTGCTCCGGCATGGTGTCGCCCGATCTGGTGGTGGAGACGATCTCCAAGGGGGCCGACGGCGTCATCGTCATGGGATGACACCTGGGAGAATGCCATTACCTGGAAGGTAATCACATCGCCAAGGCAAGAGCCGACGTCATCAACATCGTCCTGGCGGACAACGGCATCGATCCCCGGCGGTTCGCCCTGGAATGGGTGTCGTCGGCCGAAGCACCCCGTTTTGCAGAAGTGGTGACCCGGTTTACCGAGGCGATTCGCGAACTGGGTCCAAATCCGGCACGGCGACCCGTCGCGGCGGTCGGTTAGGAGATACCATGGAGACATTTTTCAACCTGATCCAAGAGGTTCAGAAACCCGGTCGATGTCACCGCTGTGGTGGGTGCGTGACCTTTTGCAACGCGGTGAATTACGGCGCCCTGGAACTGGACCCGGACGGAAAGCCCCGTTACGGTGATATCGAAAAATGCATCGAGTGCGGGCTCTGCTACAGCATCTGTCCGGAGATCGACGAACTGGAGGCGGTCACCAAGCAGCGCGCCGCCTGGAGCGCCCCCATGGGGCGCGTCATCGAAACCACGATCGCCCGGGCCATGGATCCTGCGGTGCGGGAATCGGCCACGGATGGCGGCGTTGTCACGGCCCTGCTCCTACACCTTTTTGAAACCGGCCGCATCGATGGCGCGATCGTCACCAAACCGGCCGGACCATTCCAGCGTCAACCCTGTCTGGCCACCAGCGCCGAGGAGATTCGCAACGCTGCCGGATTTTACTTTGACACCTCCCACGGAATGAAACGGTTCAGCGATGCCTATTTGACCTACTCTTCCATCGAGGAGTTCGCCCCCATGGTACGCAAAGGCCTCAATCGTGTGGCGCTGGTGGGCATGCCCTGCCAGATCAAGGCATTCCGGCGCATGGAAGCCATGGAGATCGTTCCTGCCGACTCCATCAAGTTTTGCTTCGGCCTGTTCTGCTCGGGCAATTTCGTCTTCGGTGACAAGGAACGGGAAAAACTGGCCGCGGACCATCGGTTTGATTGGGAAAAGGTGTTGCGCCTCAACGTCAAAGAGCACTTCCAGGTGCACCTGAAAGACGGGGATATCATCAATATCCCGCTGGAAGACCTCGATTTCATGAAGCGGGTGGGCTGCCGGTACTGTGGCGATTACTCGGCCGAGTTCGCCGACATCTCATTCGGCGGTATCGGCGCCCGGGAAGGCTGGACCACGACGATCATCCGCACTCCGCTGGGCCGGGCGGCATTCGCCGACGCCAAGGGCAATACCATCGAGGAAATGACCCACGACGAGGATGAGAATTTTGCCAGCCATGCCCTGCGTATGGTGCGCGGCTGGTCGGCCCGCAAAAAGAAAATGGCCCGTCAGTATCGTCGGGAAAACGGAAAGACCGGTGTCACGGTAGTGAGCTGAACGCTGACCTGGACCCCGGTAGCACCATCCAATGATGATGAACTCGTAAAAAGTCGCTGTTCAGACGGCTTCGTAAAAAGCCCGAGATCAAGGCTTGCGAATCCTGAGGAATGAGGCGTATTTAGGATACGTCGCAGTGACGAAGGATGAAGCGTAACGCCGATATCGGACTTTTTACGAAGCCGTCAATGATGAGGAAAACCAATGACTGTAAAAGTAGCAAGTGAATGGCTCAACAGCTGTTCGGGATGTGAAATCTCCATCGTTGACATGGGCGAGCGCCTTCTGGATGTGCTCGACCTGGTGGATTTCGTCCACATTCCGGTGCTCATGGACCACAAATATTATGGACAGACCGGTGATGGACAGCATGTGGCCATCCCCGAAGCCGATGTGGGCATTATCAGCGGCGGCATTCGCAATGAGGAACACCTGGAAATCGCCACCAGGATGCGAGAGCAATGCAAACTGATTATTGCCCTTGGTACCTGTGCCACCCACGGTGGCATTCCGGCTTTGTCCAACAGTTACACCAACGTCGAACTGCTGGATCGCTATTACGCAACCGAATCCACCACGCCGGCGCAGCGACTGCCATCGGACGGCATTCCGCCGCTGTTGGATTCGGCCTACGCCCTGGACGAAAAAATCAAGGTGGATGTCTATCTTCCCGGTTGTCCGCCCCATTCCGACCAGATCTTCGGTGCCCTGGCCGCCTTGCTCGAGGGAAAGGCGCCCGCGCTCAGGGGGAAGAGCGTCTGCGACACCTGCCCCACCATCCGGGAAGGCAAGGGCCGGCTTGCACAATTGCGTCGGTTCCTGCAAAAGCCGAAATTCACCCCCGGCGAACCCATCGATCGCATGCGCTGCCTGTTGGAGCAGGGCATCCTGTGCATGGGACCGGTGACCCGGGCCGGTTGCGGGGGCGATGGGGTCAACCCGCGCTGTATATCCGCCCGTGTGCCCTGCCGGGGATGCTACGGACCGGTACGCCAAAACGGCAACCAGCGCCTGGACATGCTCAATGCCCTGGCGTCCAACGGAATCGATATCCAGTCGCTTCCGGAGAGTACTTCCCTGCTGCGCTTTTCCGGCGCGCATCAACTGCTCAGGCCCCAAACGGGTACCAAGGAGACACGTTAAATGGCAAGAACCATCAACATCGCGCCACTCACCCGGATCGAGGGGCATGCCTCCATCGCCATCCAGCTGGACGACGGCGGTAACGTTGCCGATGCCAAGGTTCACTTTCAGTCCATGCGCGGCTTTGAGAAATTCGTGGAAGGCAAGCCCGCAGAAGAGTTGCCCCGGATCGTCAACCGTATCTGCGGAATCTGTCCATGGCACCACCACCTGGCCGCCAACAAGGCCGTGGATGGCTGTTTCAACGCCACCGTACCGCCGGCCGGTCAGAAATTGCGCGAGCTGATGCAGACCATCGCCCATGCCGAGGACAAGCTGCTGCATTTCTTCTTTCTGGCGGCGGCTGATTTCGTTATGGGCCCGGATGCCGACTATGCCGTCCGCAACGTCATCGGCGTGGCCAGGGCGAATCCGGAACTGGCGCAAAAAGTCGTCCGGATGCGGTTCAAGGCCAAGATGATGCTGGAGAAGTTTGCCGGTAAAGCGATCCACCCGGTGGCCGGTGTGACCGGCGGCTTTGCCAAGCCCATGCTGGAAGAGGACCGGAAGCAGATGCTGGCCGACATGCAGGAGATCCTGGATTTTGCCCTGTACACCATGGATTTTGCCAAAACCCAGGTCTTCCCCCCGTATCTGGAAACCGTCCAGACCCTGGGGGTGATCACCACCGGTTTCCTGGGTACCGTGGATGGCGACGGCGCGCTGAACCTGTATGACGGCAAACTCCGGCTGATGAAATCCGACGGCAGCTTTACCGATTTCGAGGTCCAGGACTACACCGATTACATCAGCGAACAGGTGGTCGACTGGTCTTACGGTAAGTTTCCCTATGCGAAAAGCTGGAACGAAGGATTTTCGCTGGACCTTGCCGACCCAAAGGGCATTTACCGGGCCAACTGCCTCGCCCGCCTCAACGTGGCGGACAAGATGACAACGCCCAGGGCCCAGGCGGAGCTGGAAGAGTTCCGAGAAAAATTCGGACGGCCGGCACAGGCAACCCTGCTGTATCACTGGGCACGGCTCATCGA
This sequence comes from uncultured Desulfosarcina sp., assembly GCA_963674945.2. GTDB lineage: Bacteria > Desulfobacterota > Desulfobacteria > Desulfobacterales > Desulfosarcinaceae > Desulfosarcina. The sequence goes on along the minus strand of CAXXWQ010000004.1, from coordinate 2,457,894 downwards.
AGAGGTATATGCCTGCGAACATGCCATCGCACTGTTACACGATCCGCAGATCACCGATCCCGAGGTTCGGTCCGATGTCCGGCCCGGTGCCGGTCGTGGGGTCGGTTGTGTGGAGGCACCCCGGGGAACGCTGATTCACGACTATTCCACGGACGAGAATGGACTGATCACCCGGGCCAACATGATCGTCGGTACCACCCACAACCTGGGCCCCATTAACATGAGTGTGGATCAGGCGGCCCGCAGCCTGATCCAAAACGGCCATGTGGACGAGGGGATCCTCAACAAGATCGAGATGTCGGTGCGCGCCTACGACCCGTGAGTCAGCTGTGCAACCCATCGCCTGGACGGCGATCACGGCGTTTCCATCACCATCAGCGACAGCAACAACCAGGTGATCCGAAGCTGGCCCCCATCATAACGATCGACGGTCGAAAAACGTATATCTGGTCTCTGGATGGGCCTTATCCATTTTTCCCGCAAGCCATGCCGGTTTTCCATGGGTGGCCGTTGACTCTCATCTCCCTACCCTTGCATGGTAACCCTTGGCAGGGGTTCCATACCGGCCCTGCTTTCCGAAATCCTTCTGGAAAGCGGGGCCGGACCGATTTGGAAAAACCGGACAGCAGTATTATCGTAAGAATCCCTGAAACGTCCTTTCTGCGCCCAGGCAACAAGCGTTTGCCGATCGATTGGTAGTTCCTGCCTATCAACCGGCACCCAACCGGCTCACATTGCGCAATCCCGTTGCTGCCGTATCTTTTGAGCAAGCAGGACAAACAACGACAGAACAATCAACCAGAGAGGTGACATCATGGCCGATAATAGAACGCAGGACTACTTTGACGACAGGAATGAAGGACACGTTGATACCCGCGAGAGAAACTTCGAGTGTGAAAACAAAGATGAACATCTGGGATGCGATCCAGGGATCGATGTCGCGGGATAACCGAAAGGAAGGTGCCCTATGGTAGGAACGATGATAACACTGGTTACGCTGGGTTACTATATCAACAGATGCATCGCCGGCCGGTCATCACAAGCCAATTGCAGGATCTGAGGGCATGAGAAACGGCAGAGCTTCGTACCAATAGAGAAAGATATCTTGTCCGCCGAAATGGCGGTGAACGGCAGAGCCTCTAACGGGGCTCTGCCTTTTTTTTCTTGGGTGTATACGCATATCACTGTGTGGGACTGCTGCTTACTTCATACCAAAAAATAGAGCCGCATTGTCATGAAAAATCTGCCTGGCGGCATGGGGCTCGATTCGAGCCTCGCGACTGGCTGTTACCAGGTCCTCATAAAATCGTGTCCCTGAATCCGTATTGCACATGATCCGATCCAGATCTTTTCCATGGCGCTCCGTCAGGACAGGCAATGTCCGCCAATCGGTCTTAATGGGGCTCAGGGTGATGCCTGCCCGATACCCTCCCGCCAATACAGGCGGCAGGGTCGTTGCACTGCAATGATCGATCACCGACAGGGGCTTGATTTCGGGCACGGTTGCCAAAAACGCCAACAGGGTTTCGGTTACGGCGACCTTGTTGCCGCGCGGCGTGTGAATCCCGATTTTTTTCCCCGCCGCGCGCACGTCTGCCGCCAGAGAAAGATGGGCCGCAAGGATCTCGGTCTCACGCGCGCTTCCGTACTCCAGCCCGATTTCACCGATGCCCCGGCACAGCGGATCTTCCAGGTGGGGGGCCACCAGGTCGACGACCGCTTCGGCAGTCAGGTCATGGGTGATGTTACGGGGGTGGATACCGGCAAGATAGCAACAGGAGAGCCCCTGCCGGTGAAGCGCATGGATGGTCCTCTGTTTTTGTCCAAGATAGTCGCGCAGATCCTTCACGGATTCGGGTTCCCGGCACCAGGCCCAGGAAACCACGGCACAATGGTGGGCCCGAAGCCAGTCGATACGGCCGGATTGACCTGCAAGAATGTGGTCCAGATGAACATGGCTGTCGATCAAAGACATCATCGCTTCCCCCTTGATGACCGCACTGGTTTCAATGCCCATTCCCGACATCATGCGGCCGGCAAAGATTTCTCTTTATTCTCTCGTTCGACCATCTGCTGGCAATTTGTCTCGCGGGTGAAAAACAATAAAATGAATGAAATCACGATCCATGCCAGCATAATCGAAAAGCCGCTATGATAGGCCGCCGCATCGTACATACGAACGCCTTCAGAAAGATCTCCCTTCCACATGCGATCCAATACCAACCCCACCGCCGGCTGCAAAATCATGGGACCCGTCATCACACCCATGTTGATGACCCCGGAAACCGTACCCGAGAGGCGAAGGGGCACCGATTCTTTGACGAATACAAAGCTGACGATCATGCTTCCCGATGCAAAACCGGTGATCAGCAAAACCGGCACAAGAATACTCAGCGGGACACTCTCGGTCAGGGCGATCACAATCCACCCGGTGACGGAAATGCCGCATCCCAATATGTACAGTCGTTTTCTGTTTTGCAGTCGATCGGAGAGCCATCCAAAAAATGGCCCGCCCAATGCCCAGGCGACCAGCAAAGACGAGGTAAGTGCGGAGGAAAACACCGGTGACAGCCCATACACCGTTGTCAGAAATGGCACACCCCATAAGCCCGAAAAGGTGAGCACACAACCGACCATACCGCCGGGAATAAAAAAAAGGAGCCATGTGTTCCGGTAAGAAAACACCGCCAACAGTCCTGCAATGATATGGTGGTTCGCCTTTCCATCTGCTGCTGAAAAGGTGTTCGCAAAATTCCGGTAACCGTTTTCATGGGGATAGTCCCTGACAAACGACCATGTTCCAATCCCGACAATCAATGTGGCGGCAGCTGAGAAAAGCATCGCGCTGCGCCATCCGAAGTTGTCAACGAGTATGCGTAGCGGCGTTCCGGCAAAAACCGCCCCGACGATCCCGAAAAAAAGTGCCAATCCCGAGACCAGCGCAAAACGGTTCGGGGCAAACCAGCAAGTCGTCACCTTAAGCAGTGCAACAAAGGCAACCGCAACCGAACCGCCGATAAGAAATCTGCCCGCGCCAGCCAGGCGGATATCGGGCGCCCATCCGAACATCACGGCGCCAATGGATGCGATCACCGCACCCGCGGTAAGCAATCGGCGAGGTCCCCAACGGTCTGCCAGAATGCCGGTAGGTATCTGCATCGCCACATAACTGTAAAAATAGAATGCGGAAAGGTTGCCCAATGCAGACGCATTGATTTGAAACGCCTGCATCAATTCAGCGGTGATCACCGCTGGCGCTACCCTGTGAAAGAAACCGATCAGGTAAAAAAGCGCACCAAAACTCCATATAAACAGTCCTGCGGCCATGGTTGGCGTTTCATTGGACCGGTCGGTTTTCATTTCTTACCATCCCGCAGATTTTGTATGATTGCGCCATGAGGTTGATCGATTCGATCCCGGATCACTGGAAGCCGGTTGCATACGGGAAGGTTCCACGGCCGGTCTCCTCGAAGGAAAGGGCTGAAGATTCGGGCAGCATTCGAGGCGAGCCTATGATATATGATTGCCAAATGCAAATTGTATGTGGTCCATAGTACTTATAGGGACGGCAAGAAATGCGGCAAGCGGTTCAACGCTTGCCCATAAGCGCCTTGTCCCGGGAGGATAGAATGGGGGCTTGGCACAAAACAGGCTGTGTTCTATGCGCGCAGAATTGCGGTCTGGAAGTTTTGGTGGAAAACGGCCGCATGGTAAACGTCAGACCGGACAGATCAAACGCGAGAAGCCAGGGGTATGCCTGTCGCAAGGGTTTGAATGTGATTTATCACCAATACCCGAAAGATCGCATCACGGAACCCGTAAAACGGGTGGGAGAGAAATTTGAACCCATATCATGGGAACGGGCCATCGATGAAGTTACCGCCAGAATGAAGGACATTGTCGGGACCCACGGCCCCCGTTCAATCGCTTATATGGGCGCCAGCGCCCAGGGCGGTCATTTTGAAGGCGCATTCGGCCTTTCGATCCTGCGCGCTTTGGGATCCCAGTACTTTTACAATTCCGGCGGCCAGGAATTTTCCAGCGCCTGGTGGCTGTTTGGCCGCATGCTGGGCAAACAGTACAATGTGGCAGGACCGGATGAACATGGCAGTGAAATGCTTGTCGGCTGGGGCTGGAACGGCATGGAAAGCCACCAGATGCCCCAGGCGCCCAGGGTCTTGAAAGAATTTTCAGAAAACCCGGATAAATTGCTCGTCATCATCGATCCGCGAAAAAGCGAAACCGCTGCCATCGCCAATATCCACCTTCCCATCCGGCCCGGCACGGATGCGCTTTTCATCAAGGCCATGATCTCTCTCATTATCGACAATGGATGGGAAAATACGAAATACATCACCGCGCATGTGGATGGCTGGGATACCATTCGTCCCTGGTTTGAAAACTTCGATGCCAAAGCCGCCATCGCGGTTTGCGAGCTTGAATATGATCAGGTGCTTGAATTATGCCGCCTCATGACCACCAAAAGATGGTGCGTTCATCCGGATCTCGGGATCTATATGGGGCGAAAAAGTGTGATGAATTCCTATATGATGAATATTCTCGGCGCGATCTGCGGTGTTTTCTGCGTGCCCGGCGGCAATGTCATCCCCGGAATGGTGGTGCCCATGGGATATCACGCCGATGAGCGGGATCCCAATGTCTGGAAGACGGTTGTTACCCATATGCCGCCGGCATCTGCCGGTTCTTTCCCGCCAGCCGTCATGCCGGAAGAAATCGTAAACGACCACCCGAAACGGCTACGGGCCGTGTATGTGAGCGCCTGCAACCCCTTACGGTCCTACCCTGACACCACTGCCTATGAAGAGGCCTTTTCAAAACTGGATCTGCTGGTGGTCAATGACATCGTAATGAGTGAAACCGCCCGGCTGGCCCATTACGTATTGCCTTGCCGAACGTATTATGAATCCTGGGACGGAACCTTTTTCCCCTGGACCTTTCCAAAAGTTTTTTTTCAAATGCGACGGCCCATCGTTTCCCCGCCGGGAAAATGCCTGGAAGCATGCCAGATTTTCACCTTGATGGCGGACAAACTGGGGTCGATCCCAAAAATTCCGGATGCGTTATATGCGGCTGCCGAAGGAGACCGGTTGACCTATGGCGCGAAACTCATGGAATGGGTGGCGTCATGTCCCGAGGCGCCGGCTGCCATGCCGTTCGTACTGGCGAAAACCCTGGGCAGACATTGGGATAGTGCCGCACTGGCAGGACTATGGGGGGTTTTGATGACCACTCCCAAGGCGTTTCGAAAAAACGCCGCCCGTATCGGTTTCCCGCCCGGCATCGATCAGGGAGACCGCATATTCCAGGCGCTTTTGGATCATCCCGAAGGAATCTGGATCGGTGAAGTGGATCCTGAGGAGAACTTTACAGCCATTAAAACACCATCCGGCAAGGTGGAAGTTTTTGTCCCGGAATTGGAAGAGGAGGCCAGAAACCTGAATGCTGAAAACGAAGCCCGCGACCTGAAACTGCCGGAAGAATTCCCCATGATCCTGAATGCCGGCAGACACACGCGATATAACATCAATACCATGATCCGCGGTCAGGAGTGGAACAAGGGCAAGCGGGCCTGCACCGTCGCCGTGAACCCTTTGGATGCAGAGGAAATGGAACTTGCCGATGGCCAACATATAAGGGTCACCACTTCGGCAGGAAGCGAGGTGGGCGAGCTCGAGGTGTCGCGCCGGATCCGACAGGGCACCGTGCTGATTCCACACGGTTTCGGTTTAAAGTATGGTGACACGGTTTACGGACTGAATGTCAACAAACTTACCAAAAACACGCACAGGGATCTGCTGGGTACGCCCATGCATCGGTTTGTACCCTGCCGGATTGAACCTGTGAGTGGATAATGGCGATGGCTTTATCTCTTTGGATGGCATAGCCGATGCCCGAAACGGTCATCTCGAGTTTCCTTGCAAGTTGCGTCAGAGGGATGCCCAGCTCTCTGGCGCACCAATAACAGAACAGTCCGCGGGCATCCGGACGCAATTTTTGCCGGCCTTTTCGTCGCATTTTTTTACCTCGGCCCAGCCACCCAAACTGCGGATCAATCCACCCCAACCAATTCGGGTCGACGCCCCATGGCAATCCCTTCGTTTATATAAGCAAGGTACCCTTTTCGTGATCTGATGACGCTTTTTCCGAATTGGCGAAGCACATAGGTGGCGTCCTGCCAGTAACACTCTCCGGCACCTGCCAACAACCAGTGGCCGCTGAATGAGTAATTCACCAGCGTCTTAAAATCGTCTACTATGCCGGCGCGCAAAGGATTGAGATGAAAATATCGCACCAGTTCCAAAAGATAGGCATCTTCCTGGAATATGATCGATTTATACCGAACCTGGCGTTTGCATCGAATAATTTGTTAATTAGAGACGTTCATTTTCCCTAAAAAATCGGAAGAACCGGGACCTATCTGCGCCAGAATTCGGATCTATAAGTTCTCGTTTGCAATCTTCTGTTTTATAAAATCTTATAATTACACGATATTTTTTATGGAACAAGAATTGCTTCTATTGACTGCAGCCTTCCGGGTCAATCCAATCGAAACTGTTGCAAGGCTTTAATCAACCGTTATCAAGAGGAGAACAAAAATGAAAAACAGTTATTTTAGATCCGCTTTTGTGTTTATGCTGGTTGCAGGGCTACTGATCGGAACTTCCACACTTGCTTCGGATAAGGTCCCGGCAGGGGAACAAACCATTCAGGGCAAGGTGGAAAAAGGGGAAAAAGGCATCACTGTCATCAAAATGGACGATGGTCAATCCTTTAACGTTTTGGGGCAGAATATTAGCGCAATGATCGGCAAGACCGTCAAAGTCAGCGGAACTGTGTCCAAGGGCAAAGCCACGCGTTCCATCGTGATCGTCAATTTCGAAGAAGTTCAGGAATAAGTCGGCCTCACAGGATCATATTCTTACAACCCGGCCAGCACTGTGATTTACACGAGAATGGTGCTGGCAGGGTTGCCGTCCACACCGACAGCCTCGCGCGTGAGTGGCGTCTGTATTGGGAACGCGATAAATTACTTCCTTTCCGCCACTTTTGGTATAATGATTTTTTATACCGGTAATAGGGGCCTTCCATTAATCGGATCTCTCCTGATCGTTCCTGTGAGGAAGTTGCGTTGCATCGATTCATCACAAATGTCCCAACCGATTCGCCATTTCAACATCATGCCCCTTAATATCCCTTTTTCTAACGGTTCAGCTATAGTTTTTCGAAAAACGGCCGATCAAAAAAACCTTGGCTCACTGAACATTGTCCTGACATATGATTTTCGCTTCGTTGTATGGATTGGCATGTCAATGTGTAGCTGAACCGCCAATAGCCATCCTCACACCATACAATCCCAATACGGAAGGAAAAAATTGTGGTACGATATCTTATATCAATTGTTTTTGGTGTCTTCTTATCATGCAATTTAATCGCCTGTGGTACTGACGACAGCAGTATCAGCGACCGTAGCGATGGTACAAAATACCTGTCGAAAAATATAATATTTAACTCGGGTGCAAGGAATCAATCCAATGCGGCCCCATCGCACTCCTCCGAAGATATCAATCCGTTCAATTTCAATCTGACGCAAAGTGCTTACGCCCAATCCATTGATACTGAAACACAGATAATGGCGGAAAATGTAATTTTTGAGAACGTCATTAATTCCAATATTGCGTCGGACAACGTTCAGGATGCATTGGAAGAGATCACCCTGGTTCTATCGGAGGCAATGATCGGCACTTGGAAAATTACGAATCTCGATGATGATTTGATCCATGATCCAACCGGAATCGTCAAAATATATGATGATGGGACATTTGATTTAATTGAAGGTTCACTCGCCGCTATCGGGATGGGCTCATCGGGATTATGTGAACATGACGAGGAAAATCAAACGTATGAAGTCCATACCGATGAGTTAATTCAATTTACCCATTACAACGGCACGACAAAAAATTCGGTCATACCCTTATTGGTAAAACTCAGACAGGATGAGATCATATTGATGGGAAGCGGCGGGTGTGGAAAAGTTCCCAGCACGAGATTCTCGATACTATCAAGAGTAATCCAATGACCTGTAAAATGCCTCAATGAAGTATAAGGATTGTTATTTTGAATGCCAAATCCCAAAAAGATGCATTCGGGGTTGATCATGTCAACAGCTATGGGAGTATGCGTTCTCAACTTCCCGTTTTGCTTTTACTGGTATTGATTTTTTTCATTAACTTTACAGCCAGAATCATTTTCTCACCGTTGATGCCGACGATCGAGGGGGACTTGAACATCACCCACAGTGACGCCGGAATGCTTTTTCTGTTCATATCTATTGGGTATTTCTCCGGAATGCTGAGCTCCGGCTTTCTTTCTTCCTTCATAACCCATAAAAAAACCATATCACTGTCAGCCATTGCGCTTGGGTTAGCATTCTTGCCAATTTCTTTCAGCTCGAACAAATGGGTTTTGCTCACCAGTTTATATCTGATCGGCTTGACTGCCGGACTTTACCTTCCTTCCGGTTTGGCCACGATTACCTCCATTATCAATCCAAACCAATGGGGCAAAGCCTTCGCAATTCACGAGCTGGCGCCAGGTTTGGGATTCGTGATGGCCCCTCTGTTGGCTGAGTTTTTGTTACATTGGTTCTCCTGGCGTGTGATATTGCTGCTTTTGGGGATGATTTCTCTTTTACTGGGTATAGTAAACAACCACTGGGGCAAAGGCGGGAATTTCGCCGGGAAAGCACTTAAATTCGGTGTGTTTCTAACGTTGGTGAAACAAAAATCATTCTTGATCATGTTGATTGTTTTTTGTGTGGGTATTGGCGGTATTTTAGGCATTTATACAATGCTCCCACTTTATCTGGTAACCGAAAAGGGGATGGAGCGGGAAATGGCCAATACCCTTGTCGCAATTTCGAGAATTCCTGGTTTGGCGATCGTTTTTGCAGGGGGCTGGGCGACTGATCGTTTCGGTCCGAAGCGCACCCTGTTTTGGATCCTTATCCTAACAGGCTTACTGACGACGGCACTTGGTTTTGGAGAGGGCCTGTGGACGCTCGTTTTCGTTTTTCTTCAACCCATGATCGCCGTATGCTTTCCACCAGCTGCCCTTGTTGCCCTGTCCCTGATCAGCCCACAAGAAACCCGTCATATCGCTATATCGATCACGATTCCTTTCGCATTTATTATCGGTGGTGGCATGGTGCCGATGTTAATCGGTACCATGGGAGATGCCGGGTTATTTTGGCTCGGAATTGCTACGGTAGGAGGACTTATTTCGCTGGTGTCGATCCTTTTACGGCATTCAAATTTTTGAAAGGCACCAAATAATCTTACGGGTCGGATTCCACACAAAAAGGTCATGGTGTCAAAGGTCATGGGTCTCCACATTACCCATTTTGATCATTTTTAATTTTCTCTACCTGCTTTTTCAGATGGCGATCTGTGCCAATAGCGTTGGAAATGTCAAATGTGAGCTGAATCACATCTATGAATCATTTACAGTGATAATCGGTAAAAAATATATCTCTAAACCAATATCATTCACTGCAAAATTTAAATTGTTTCGATTTTTTCGAACTGCGATCAACTCTCGAAAGTAGAATAGAGACTTTCCGATCCACTGATTACTTTTACCTAACATAAGTTATATCCATATACATCAATTGGGATGGAGGGATGATATGCCAAACAATCATAACTACCCTCATGGAACGGTGATAGATCCTCATCTGCGGATACCCGCCCCCGCCGGCAGTCGCATCGAGATGCGCTTTGCCGATATCCTTCAACGTGATCGTTACGATCCGCAAAACTGGAGAACCGTTGAACTGGAACCGGTCGCCGGTCAGGACGGTTGGTTCGAGATCGATCTGAATATACTGGATTTGGATGATGGCGATTATGAATATGAGTTCATTTTAAATGGCGCAATCGATGCGCCTATCGCCGATCCATATGCCGTCCATATCACCCGTTTCGGCGGCTATCGAGGAATCTTTCAGATCCGTGACAGCCATCGCTGGCAGCAGCCGTTCACCTGGGAGGATGAATTTACCCCCGAAAATGAGTTGTACAACAACCACCAGTTGGTGATCTATGAAATGCCCATGCGCTGGATGGAGAGCGCTCCGGAAAAGGCACGCCAGGTGGGTCTGGGGACCTTCGAGAAGACAGTGTTCGCCCATCTCGATCGGCTCAAGGAGCTGGGCATCAATGCCATTGAGCTGCTACCGGTGCAGGATTCACCGGACACCCTCAATTGGGGCTATGGGACCCGCTTCTTCTTCGCCCCCGACATCGACATGGGGATGCCGGTCGAACTCAAATTCTTCATCAAACATTGCCATCGGCGGGGAATCCGGGTCATTTTTGACGTGGTGATGAATCACGCCCGCAATTGCCCTTTGGCACGGCTTGACTATTCACGTTACTTCCTTTCCAGCGATGACGATGAGCGCTCGCATCGGGGTGAGGATTATGGCGCGAACCTGTTTCGCTATTGGCCAGACGAAAATGACCAGACCCCGGCGCGGGATTTTCAGTTGCGCATGGCCGATTACCTGATCACCGAGTACCATGCCGACGGCTTCAGGATCGATGAATTCAAGGGTATCAATCATTGGGCGTTCATCCAGCAGTTTCGAGATCATGCCTGGTATACCCACCAACAGACCTTTCCCGGCCGGCCTTTTATCGTCATCGCCGAGGACTCCTGGCGACGGGCAGTCATAACCCATACACGGAGCGACAATCCCAACGGCCGCAAGGTTACCGACGCCATGTGGAACTTCGCCTTTCGCGACGAATTGCGCCGGACGTTTTCCGGCCATCTCGAAACGGCATGGGGGGAGCCCTCGCGTCGGGAGCGTATCCGCTGGATGGTGACGGGCGGCCAGATCTGGAATGACATGAGCAAGACGGCCGACCCGGGCTTCTATGATCTCTCCCAGGCGGTCAACTACCTGACGTCCCACGACGTAGAAAAGGATGACGAAAAACGCATCATGAACTATCTCCTGGCGCCAATGCTCGATGACCAGGGGTATCGAAGTACGGTAGACGATATCCGCTGGGTGGCCGATCATATCGAGACAGGCGCCGACGATCGGCAACGCTTCCTCCATGGCCTGGCCCTTGAGCGTCTGCGTAGCGCTTTCTGTCTGCTGATGACCTCTATCGGCATCCCTATGATTCTTGCCGGCGATGAATTCGGTGATGTGCACGATCTCGACCATCGCAATTGGCGCCTGAAGATGTCCGATCCGGTGGACTGGGAGCGGATCGATGCTTCGGCCAACAACCGCGATTTGTGGCGCAAGGTGGCTGCGTTGATCGCGATACGGATCGGACATCCGGCACTGACCCGCAATGAAACCGAATTTTTCCATTTCCATCCCGATTTCGATCGAAACGATGGCGCCAGGGTGTTCGTCTACTGCCGTACTCGCGGTGTCAGGCTGGGGGGCAACGATCAGATTGTCGTGGCAGGGAACATCGGACCGCAGTCATACGACCATTATAACCTGCCTTGGTACTGGATGGATCTGCCATCGGTTACCGAGATCGCGCCGCCACAGCACTGCGCGCCTCTGGAACAGAATGATGCGGGTTCAGCGCGACTCTCATTGGCGCCCTATCAGGTTCGGGTGTTTGCGACCTGACAGATACTCCCCCGATAACCATGATATCGCTACTGTTTTGAAGAGAAGATGATGCCTACATTGGATGCCGAGAAAAGCCCGTATAGATGCGCCTGGATCGTTGCAGCACATCATTTGCCGAGGGATTGCGCATCGGAAGGTTTTTTAGATGACGTCGATGGCGAAGATTTCGTGGACCGGCGATCACGTATTATCAATGAAAGTGAAACGCTTTGTTACGCTTGGGTGCTGTGATCCCTAACTGTCCGATATACAAATTTCCATTTTTTGGAGTGAAACGCATCATTTCATGCCCGTCCCCAAAGTGATCCCAAGCGACGAGAAGTAAAACGATTAGTAGCGAATACTTTTTTACATCATTTCGGGAGGACTCAGAAGAGAATGTGCTACCGAGTGCAGATTAAGCCCATATGGTTTACCAACTGTAGACAATACAATACCGGGCAACGCGACCCTATAGAGTTCGGAACCTATGTGGCATATAGATAGCTGGTCACAATTTTTCGGATGCATAATGTATCTGCTCTCTTCATCCAGTTGCGACTAGGTATTGAAATCTGCACCGGCGTAAGAACTGATGACTATTGGGATATATGCGACTAACCTGCAAAATTCTAAAAAGATGGCCCACCACAAGATCTTGTATATAACCGCCTTTCATTGGCGGTTTGTTTGAGTACAGAGACATAGCGGTAAAACGCACGTTTCAGAAACCATGAAGTATGATACGGCTATAACAAGTTATAGAAATTCCTGCCCTTTCCATACTATACCAAGCCGATCTCTATACCGGAAATAATGAATTGGGGTCGGGAAATGGGTAGCAGCCACCCTGGCAGATTCATAGCGCCTTTTGGATCTCAATTTTTTCCCTCGACAAGCGATCTCAGCAACCCGTATATTTTATTGGTAGTTTTAGGTCATCCTGTCTGCGCCGTTACCGATAATTTTACAGACATGGGGATATTGTTTTGCCTAACCAATCAAAGCTGCCCTCCATCAGGGCACTTCAGTTATAGTAGATGACGAGAGCTTAATATGAACGGCACTTATATTTCTTCTTTTTTTAATCTCAAGTGGATGGGCCTTTTCTTTCTCTTGATCCTTTGCAGAACCACAGCTGATGCCATTGAGCCGGAACTCCAGACCCTGACAATGGCGGAAAAAGAGTGGCTGGGCCAGCATTCCGAGGATATTCCCCTTTGGTTCAATGATAATTTCCCCCCCATTGAATATTCCGACGCAGAAGGAAATTTTAATGGGATGGCGGCCGATGTGATCGCCCTGGTGGAAAAACAATTGGGCATCACCTTTGCGAAAACGGTTTCCAGGGACTGGAACATGAATCAGGCTGCTCTAGAGAGTGGAGCGTGTGCCGTTGCCCCGGCGATTGTCAAAAACGCGGACAGGGCCCAATATGTTTTGTTTTCACCTGTCTATGCCAAGATTCGCGCAGTCATCATCACCACTCAAAACTACGGCACCGGCATTACCTTCAAAGATCTGAGCAATAAAAAAGTCGCTGTTGTTTCCGGCAGCGCGATTGAAAAATATTTAAAAAGCTTTAACGATTTATCTTTGAACTTCATAACCTTCACCCATGTTCCCGAGTGCTTGCGCGCTGTCGCTTTTGGACAGGCGGATGCTTGTGTAAATAACCTGGCCGTTGCCTCTTACCACATCGGCCAGCAGGGAATCACCAATCTTCGTGTCGCCGGCATTACCGATTATATCTCCGAATTACGCATTGGCGTAAGCAAGAAATACCCGTTGTTATTTTCTTCGATTCAAAAAGCTGTGGAGAGTCCATCTCCGGAAGCGTTATCCGCGATTCAGGATCGATGGATAAAACTGAACTTAGAGGTGGGGTTGTCTTCAAAAACGGTAGAGCGATTAAAGGCAGTCGGCATTTTCCTGTTGCTGCTTATTATTAGCCTGGCCTGTATTTCCTTCATTTTAAAACGACGACTCAACGAAAAGTTGCTGCGGCTGCAAAAAGCTCAGGATGAAATCGCCAAAAGCGAAGCCCGCTACCGATCCTTTTTCGAGAACGCTCCGTTGCCGATGGTCGAGTTGTACACAGCCAATGGACAGGCCCTTTTAAACCGTGGCTTTACCGACACGTTTGGCTATTCCGAAGAGGATATCGCCACGATTGATGACTGGTGGTCTCTGGCCTATCCCGATCCTGAGTACCGTGAAGAGGTCCGTCAGGAGTGGGAGCACCTCGTACAAGAAGCGATCCGGTCCGGTAAGCCGATAAAGGGTAAAAGCTACCAGGTGACCTGTAAAGACGGAACCGTTCGCACCATAAGCGTCCGGGCCACCCTTGTCGACGAAAGCATATTGGTCAATCTTATTGATCTCAGCGATATCATTAAAACGAAAGCCGAATTGAGAGCCAGCTTGGAACGATTCCAGGCGCTCTTCAACCTTCTCCCGTTCTCGTGTGTGATCAGCGACATGGACGGGCGCTACCTCATGGCCAACCAATATTTCTGCAGGAAAACAGGCAAAACTCAAGAGGAGCTTATCGACCGCACATTGGAGGAGGTTGGCCGGACACTCGACTCGGATGATAAAAAGAGGATCACGGAAGAGTTAATACAAAAAGGCGAGATACATAGTGTTGAAATTGCCGTGAAGCTGGGTGAAAAGCGCGAACATATTCTTTTTTCCAGTCGGATTATTGATTGGGGGGCAGAAAAAGCCATATTGACCACCACGCTCGACATTACGGATCGTAAAAATGCGGAAGCGGCCCTCCAAGAAAGCGAAGAGCGATTGAAGTTGGCGTTCGATGCCGCCAGTGATGGGCTGTGGGATCTCAACCTCGACACTGAAGATGTCTATCACAGCCCCAATTACTTTCGCATGTTGGGGTACGAACCCGGCGATTTTCCGGGCACTTTCGACACCTGGAAACGAATGGTTCATCCCGACGATATCGGGCGAGCAAAGCGACAGCTTTTTGATTATATCGAAGGAAAGACAGATCGATATACAACAGAATTCAGGATGCAGACAAAAAAAGGAGACTGGAAGTGGATATTCAGCCGGGGAAAGATCGTCGAGAGAGATGAGAATAATAAGCCCGTTCGGGTAGTCGGAACCCATCAGGACATCACTGAACGTAAACAGGCGGATGCGCAATTGCGGCAATCCGAGGAAAAGTTTTCAAAGATTTTTGCCATGGCCCCGTCCATCGTCGCTATCTCCCGGATGGAGGATGGATGTTTCGTTGATGTCAACGACGGCTTCGAAGAAATTACAGGGTGGGAAAAAAGCGAGGTTATCGGATTGACGTCCACAGAAATTCGTTTCTGGGCGAAACCGACGCTTCGGTCGGACTTGATAAAAGAGCTGGAGGCCGGGCGGGATCTGTTGAATTTGGAGGTGAATTTTCGGCGCAAGAACGGCACCGTCCGTATGGGACTGTATTCAGCGCGGCCCATCAACTTATCGGGTGAATTGTTTATCCTCTCTGTCGTGCAGGACATCACGGAAATAAAAAAGATAGAAAAGGAACGGCAAGAATTACAGAAGCAGCTTTTGCAAACCCAGAAAATGGAAGCCATCGGTGTGCTGGCCGGCGGGATCGCTCACGATTTCAACAATATCTTGTCCGCCCTAATGGGGTTTACCGATTTGGCCAAAATGGAAGCGGAAGGAAACAACGCACTTGTCGGATATCTGGACGAAGTCAGTGCCGCGAGTTTGAGAGCCAGGGACCTTGTCAGGCATATCCTGACTTTCAGCAGGAAAGCTGATGAAACAACGCAAATTTTCTCCCTGAATCACCTGATTAAAGAAACTTTGAAATTCATTCGGGCATCCATACCGGCCAGCATTGAAATTCGATCGGAGCTGAATACCAAAACCGACCAGGTGCTGGGAGACCCGACGTTTTTCCACCAGGTCCTGATGAATTTGTTTACCAATGCCGCCCACGCCATGAAAGATAAAGGTGGCGTTCTTGGCGTCAGACTGGCCACCATTGATATCACAATGGATGAGTCAGCCCAATTCAAAGGCATAAAACGCGGCAAATACCTTGAACTCGTCGTTTCGGATACGGGTTGCGGCATTCCCAATGCCTTGGTAGACAGAATTTTTGAACCGTTCTTTACCACCAAGGAGCGCGGCGAAGGTACCGGAATGGGCCTTTCAACCGTTTATGGAATTCTTAAAAAAATGGGCGGCAGCGTATCCGTTTACAGTGAAGAGGGGCTTGGCACCACCTTTAAAATCCTGTTGCCGTTACAAGCGGGCGCCGCTGAACGCAAAAAAGCCAGAACAAAAGAACCGATGGTGAAGGGGAGCGGTAGGGTTTTGGTCGTGGACGATGAAGAATCCATCGTCAAGGGAACATGCGGCATCCTGACAAAGCTGGGGTATGAGACAACGGGCATGATTTCAAGTACCGAGGCCTTGGCGCATTTTACCAGCGACCCCTCTGGCTACGACCTGGTTTTGACCGATATGACCATGCCGCAAATGACCGGCCTTGATTTTTCAAAGGAGATCAAACGACTCAACCCGGATATACCCATCATCCTTTGTACGGGGTTCAGCCATGGCTTGACCAAGGAGAAGTGCCGTTCGATAGGAATTGTTGATATGGTAATGAAGCCCATAATAGCCAGTCAGTTATCCAGAACCGTACACCATGCGCTGAATAAAGAGTAAACTATGGCCCGAATTTTAATTATCGATGACGATTCGAAAATATGCCTTTTTTTAAAAACCCTTCTTCATAAAATGGGGCATGAGACCTTCACGGCAAACCGGATCGACAAGGGGAAAAAACTAAGCCAGGCCAACAAATTCGATCTTGTGTTGCTGGATCTTGAACTTCCGGACGGTAACGGGCTGGATATCATGCCGGATCTTATCAACGCCCCTTATTCCCCTGAAGTGATTATCATAACCGGGACCGGGGACGTCAGGGGTGCGGAGATGGCGTTCAAGTACGATGCCTGGGACTATGTTCAGAAGCCCTTCAATTTGGATGAGGTGACATTGCCCATAAAAAGGGCACTGGCATACCGGAGAGAAAAATTATCGAGCCGCCAGCTGGTACCCCTGGTTCGGACTGGCATCGTTGGCGAATCAGCGGCCATTAGAAAGTGTCTGGAGGAAGTTGCCAATGCCGCATCAACGGATGCCAGCATCCTGATCACCGGAGAAACAGGGACCGGCAAAGAGCTCTTTTCAAGGGCGATACATGAAAACAGCAGAAGAGCCTCCGGGCCGTTTATTGCTGTGGATTGTGGCGCACTTCCCGACACGCTGATCGAAAGCACCCTGTTTGGTCACGAAAAAGGCGCTTTTACCGGTGCCGCTGCCAGGCAGGATGGCCTTGTGGTCCAAGCCAATGGTGGGACACTGATGCTTGATGAAGTCGGCGACATGCCCCTATCCGTCCAAAAAACGTTTTTACGGACGCTTCAAGAAAGGAAAGTCCGACCCATCGGCGGAAAAAAGGAAATCGCCGTCGATATCCGACTGGTGGCCGCGACCAACCTCGACCTTGATCAGATGGTTGAAAATAGCTTGTTCAGGGAAGATTTATTATACCGCATCCGGGCGATTGAAATTAAACTTCCGCCTTTACGGGAACGCGGAAAAGATATTAAAGAAATCGTTTATAAAAAAATCCATGAACTTTCTAATCATTACAACATTGAGGCCAAGGCCATTTCACCGGATTTTATGGCCATGCTTACCAATCACGAATGGCCGGGCAATGTGCGCGAGCTGATCAACGTATTGGAGCATTCATTGGCTTCAGCCGGTAAGGGCCCCACATTGGTACCCAAACATTTGCCACCTCAATACCGGCTTAAAGGTATTTCCTTCAAATCCCCTCAACAGGATAATGCCGCCACGTTGCCCGATATCGCGCTAAATAGTGAAAGCAATTTTCCAAAGTTGTATGATCTACGAGAGAAACTTGAGAAAGAGTACCTTACCGAGTTACTTGATCTGGCTAAGGGGGATCGTAAAAAAGCGTCTCGCCTGTCTGGTGTCTCTCAGTCCAGGCTGTATTCCCTGCTAAGGAAATACAATCTTCCTGGTTTTGGTTCCTGAAAAGCGATTTTTAAACCCATCGCGCTGCTATCGTTCTTCATTCCTGTAATGAGGAATGACTTGCGTTCCCGGATTCAGTAAATCCTTCCCCAAAACCCCATCTTTACCGCCCGAACACTATTTCAACTATTCGATTTTAATTCATTTTTTATCAGTTCATTTTATTGGCATTTTTCCTGCTATCTATTGTAGCTGATAGCCAAAATGAAAACGGCAAATCCATTAAAACAGTCTTAAAGACGGATACAATGAAGCTTTTACTTTTCGGGGATATATCAAACGAACAAATCAGGAGGCTCCAAAGGCTGGTAAACAATCAGCTGCCAGGTATCCATGTGAAGCCGATCATCTCATTTGAGAATTTATTGCGGCATCTTCGCAAGCCGTTACATCGAGTGGCAGCAATCGTCATGTTTCTTTCATCTGAAGAGGCCATCGGCCAAGTACTTGGATTGAAAGCGCTGTTACGTGATACCCGGCTGATTTTGGTTCTAACGGACAATGACAAGAAAACCCTCTCGATGGCCTTACAGTTAAATCCAAGCTTTATCTCCTATTTGGAGATGGGGGTGAATGATATATTATCTGTTTTACGAAAGATATTTATTAGAAACTTCAGAGGGGTAGAAAGCGTAAAGGATTTGCGCAGAACGTATTAAGCGCAAAGAAGATGTTTGTTAATCGGGAAGGAGATTGAAAATCACACGTACTATGGAGTCGATGAGGAGACAATGATGCAACCACACCATAGAATTGAAAAAACAGGAAAAATCATACTTGATGGCCTTCAGGGCATCAACATGTACCTGATCATGATCAACAGCCAATTTGAAATGCTCTTATGTTCTGATCTACCCGAAGATGTCAAAGAGGATGTCAAATCGAATTTGGTCAAAATGGTCCAGACTACACTGGAAGCTATCCAGATTCTTCGAATCCTAAGTCTATTCTACCATAAACAGTTGTAACTATGACCATAAAATCAGTAAGGAGCATCAACATGAAGATCAACCTGCAATCCATCTCTTCCAAACTCATTTTTGGCGGTCTCGCGGCAGTGCTGATTCCATTGATCATTGTAGGGTATATTTCATTTTCCAAAGCCAGGACGGCCATGTTGGAGATGGGGGAAATCCAGGCCGTGGGAATCGCATTGGACCTGGCATCGCTAACCCGAACCTTCATCCATGGGGAAATGGAAAAGGCGCAGGGGCTGGCGAGCCAGGCCAATATCGTCGCATTGAGTGAAGCCGTTTCCAGGTCGGGCATCACGACCAATGCATCTTCGCTCCAGTCGGTGTTCTCCGATCTGAGCAACCAATTTCGTCGATTGGGGGATCACTACGAGTCAATTTTCATCGCCGATGACCAGGGGAATGTGATTACCGGCGTCATGGAAGATGGTGGCGAAGCAAAGGGCATCAGCGTCGGTGACAGAGGGTATTTTCAATCCGCCCGGCGGGAAGGAAAGGCGGTGGTCAGCAAAATGGTTGTTTCGAAAAAAACCGGTCAGCCGATCATGGTTGCATGTGCCCCCATCGTGTCCGATCAAGGGCAGTTCTTTGGGGCCTTGGGTGTTATTATCAAGGCCGAAACGTTTACCCGGCTCATCACCGATCGCAAAATCGGAAAGACCGGTTATGGTTTTATGATTGACAACCAAGGCACCGTTCTGGCCCATCCCAAGACCGATTTCATACTGAGATTGAATGCCACAACTCTGAAAGGGATGAATGTTTTCATCAATAAAATGTTAAAAGGTGAAACGGGTGTGGAGCAATATATTTTTGAAGGGGTTCCTAAAATTGCCGGGTTTGCTCCGGTTGGGATCGATGGGTGGTCCATCAGCGCCACACAGGACCAGGAGGAGTTTCTCTTTGCTTCCAATGCCATCCGCAACGCCAACGTTATCGTCACACTCGTGGCCGGTCTGATCGTGGTTTTAATCGTTCTGTTTGCCGCACGATCCATCGTAAGGCCCATCAATGCCGCCGTGGCCGGCCTCAAGGACATCGCCCGGGGAGAAGGCGACCTGACCATGCGCCTTCAGGTGAGCAGCCGCGACGAAGTCGGCGCGCTGGCGAAATGGTTCAATATCTTCATCGAAAAGCTGCAGGGCATCATCAAGGATATTGCTGCCGGCGTAGAAACGCTCTCCGCATCGTCCACTGAACTCTCCGCCATCTCCGAACAGATGACCCAGGGCATCACCAATGTCTCCGACAACTCCAATACCGTCTCCGCTGCCGCCGAGGAGATGAGCGCCAACATGAAAAGCGTGGCTGCCGCAATTGAGCAGTCGGCCACCAATACCAACATGGTGGCCACGGCATCGGAGGAAATGTCCGTCACCATCAGCGAGATCGCCCAGAATGCCGAAAAAGCCCGCAGCATCTCCGATGAGGCCGCCCATAAGGCATCCAGTGCCTCCACCAACATGGACCGGTTGGGCGAGGCGGCCAACGCCATCGGCAAAGTCATCGAGACCATTACCGACATCAGCGAGCAGGTCAATCTGTTGGCCCTCAACGCCACCATCGAAGCGGCACGGGCCGGAGAGGCGGGCAAGGGCTTTGCCGTGGTGGCCAACGAGATCAAGGAACTGGCCAAGCAGACAGCCGAAGCCACCCAGGATATCAAGGAGAAAATCGAAGGCATTC
Organism: uncultured Desulfosarcina sp.; assembly: GCA_963674945.2. GTDB lineage: Bacteria > Desulfobacterota > Desulfobacteria > Desulfobacterales > Desulfosarcinaceae > Desulfosarcina. The sequence goes on along the minus strand of CAXXWQ010000004.1, from coordinate 2,437,455 downwards.
AGGGGACCACCAACATGACCGTGGGACAAATCAGCGAGATCACCACGGTCATCACCGATGTCAACGAGGTGGTAGCCACAATCGCCACCGCCGTGGAAGAGCAGAGTTCAGCGACCAAAGACATCGCCAACAATGTGGCCCAGGCCTCCCAAGGTATTCAGGAGGTTAATGAGAACGTCAATCAGAGTTCGGCGGTATCCGCTGAAATTTCAAAAGACATCGCCAACGTAAGTCTTTCCATGAATGAGATGTCCACCGGCAGCAGCCAGGTCAATATCAGCGCCCAGGAACTGTCCCGGCTATCAGAGAGCCTGAAGCAGATGGTGGATCAGTTTAAAGTATAACGCTAAACTGTGGTCAGCGGGAATTTACAGATCTTGTTTCTGCTGCTCATTTTAATTTCGGGGTATCCGATAGGGGAAACCGTCATGTTAGAAGAAGCTTTGAAGCTGCTGCAACCGAAGCTTTTGACAATTCTCGATTCAACACCATCCGGTATCGGCATCAGCCTGGATACCAAAGGCAATTGGAAGGTTGAGGATTGCGAAATCCTGTGGGCAAACAAACGAATTTACTCAATGCTGGGCAATGCGATGCATCGAGGACGGTTCCTACTACATAGCGAACGGACCCATGGCTTAGTGCAGGCGATTCTGGACACCCTAAAGCGGTGCTACGAGGAAACCGGTTGTCGTGATGGCTTCCATGGACCGTTTCCCATAGGTTCAGACAATGAAGATGACAGGCTGAAGAAAATAGAGATCAGTGTGATGCTGGCCGGCTTCATCGGCAACAATCTGCCGGTGCTTCTTCAGGTCGTCCATCAAAAGATGAATGTTTGAGAAGTAAAGACGAAACGCCATAAGAAAGATGTGGGTGCTTACAATTCAAAAATAAATAGAAAACTGGAAGCGGAAACATCAAAGGATGTCTTACGGAGCAAACAAAGGAAAACTACCATGCCTGATATCGCTGCAAGAATCAAAAAGCTTGAAGAGAACAATCAACTATTGAACGAGAACATATTCGACGCCATCTGGGTAATCGATATTGAGACAATGACATTTAATTACATCACCCCCTCCATTGAGCGGCTCAGTGGTTATCGTGCAGATGAATACATCGGTATGGCTCTGAAAGAACGAATGCCAATAAAAGTTTATGAAGAATTGGTGAACGAACTGAAACAGTCGCTGCTGCAGATGAAAAAGGTGCCCGAACCTACTCATACCATCGAAGTTGAGATGATCCATAAAAATGGAACGGTCTATTGGGTTGAAATATGTGCCAAACTGATAGAGGAAAACGATGAGCCCATAAAAATCGTCGGAGTCAGCAGAGATATCACTGAGCGGAAAAAATTCGAGCTCGGCCAGGAAGAAATGATTCATCGGCTGAATGAAGCCCTACTAGAAAAGCAAAAGCTCATTGTCGAAAACAAATTGTTACGTGAGCTTCTACCTGTTTGCAGTGGGTGCAAACGTATCAGGGACGAAGTTGATCGATGGTGGCCATTGGACATTTATCTTCAGCGGTACACCAATTCCAAAATAACGCATACAATTTGCCCGGACTGCAATGATGTCATCTACAAAGATTTACAAAGATAACGCAGTTACAATCATAGGGTCTGATAGCCGCTACAGAAAAATGAAGATTCTAATTTCAGCATCCATGTCACCAACGTGGCCAGCATTTACACGTAAATACCCTATCAGCGACATTAATAGCATTCTTAGAGAAATGCGAAGAGATAGAGTTTTATGCCAGATAGAAATTGAGTGATAATAAATTTTCTTCTGCCAAATTATGTTCTGGCTATCCCACAATAATGGACACCACCAATTCGTGTGTTTACTTGCCATTGTCGCCGATTTTAAGACGAACACCATCAATCCCACATCTTGTGGTCGGCCGATTTGCCCTGAAGTACAGCTTATTAAAACTAATCTGGCCCGCATCACAGAAATCGCATTTTTCAGATACGTACAGGATATCAACTTGCTGAAATGTTAGATAATACAGATTTCATAGCAGTTGGAAGGTATCTGCAGACATGGGGCGAAACCCCATCTCGGTGATCCGCCCCGTAGTTTTTAACTATAAAGGTTATCAATCCATCTGATCGCCTCCACATCTTTTATTGTTCCCAGGTACATCTGGGTAGTCGAAAGATTCGCGTGTCGAAGGATAACTTTAGAAATAATTTCAATGGGTAAGCCAGATCGAGATGCAAATGTCGCGGCGTGACGGCGCAGGTCATGGGGACGTAAGTGGATGCCCACCAGTTTCCCTGCTTTCAGAACAATCATCCGCGCTGCCTCGTAGCAAATGGGAAATATACGATCCTCGGGCTTTTTGCATACTTGGTGGGCATAATCACGGAGGCGGTCGGCTACCTTCTGAGGTATGAACACGATCTCTTGCTCTTTGCCGCTTTTCGGATCGTAAAGGACCAACTTCTGATCTCGAATGTCTTTCAACCTGAGCTTCAGCACCTCTCCGACCCGCATCCCGCCACGGGCCATCAATTCGAGCAATAAGCGATTACGATTCTTGGTCGTTCGGAATATAATCTCGTCAATCGTTCCTTTTTCGATGATTTCCCACTTTGATGTCACTTTTTGGCGATAAAGTTTCCGGATCATGGGGGAATCGCATGGATTTGCTGATTCGGAATCGATGTTGTTCCGTACGAAACTGAAGAAAGACGATAATTGGGCAAATCGAACCCGCTTTGTATAGGGTTTGTTGCCATCGGTGAGGTGGTTCAGGAATGTTAGGATTTCATCCGGTGTGACCTGACCGATTGTCCTGTCACCAAATTCCCGGCGAAACGGGTCAATAACGGCTTTATAGGATCGGAGTGTGTTTTTTTTTCGAATGGTTTTCGTGATAGCCAATCCAGATTGTTGCTGCTTTTGAAAGTTTCATGGTGGACCTCCTGTAAAATTGTAGGTTTGAAAGACGGGCTATGCCCGATGACCACCATTATATCCTGGAGCGGAGTGGATATTCAATAATCTGCAAAGAAAATTGGAAGGGGATTCTCTGATGTAATCAAACGATTTGACGGTCTCCATTGTATCAAACTATCCTGTACATATATGAAAAAATCAATTTTTGAGATTCGGTTCAGATTATTTTTATAATCTGTACCTCGGGGAATAATGGCAGACCACAAGATATGGTATGGGTAATTGTCGCCTTGAAATCAAGAAATCTGGCGAAAGCGTACTTCCAAATAGCGCACCAGATTTTTCAATGGTTCTATTCTCGGCTGGCCAACTATCCAGCCTTTCGGGTCCACTGCACTAGTTCCGTACACTACTTTCTGAATTCGTTCTTCATCTGTCTTGAAAAAACAGTTTTGTCCTTACATTTTTAATGTTCTGATTCACAACCAGGGTGAAAAAAGTAAAAATATCCATATGGAAAGTTCTTCTGTGGTTTACCGATAAGAGATATTTTAGCAATTTATCTGGCCAATATCCTTTAAACCATTTCGAATTAATGCATTTTTTTCTTGTTTAAACGAAATCAAGAATTGACATTTAATTTTATAGAGGCTACTAATGTTTCCAAATGGAAATAAAAAGGGACAAAATGATAAAAAACAATCTGCAAGAAATATCATCTCCAGAATGGACTGCCCGTTTTATTGGTAACTTCAGGAAGGTGGAGTTTCACCTTGCCAACTCAGGGATTCAAAAGAGTGAGGGGGCAAAAAGGATGTTGGAAAAATTTTTCATCAAGGGCAATAATCCTGGTCTGATTGCAGGCAGTCTCGCCTTTTATGCGATAGGCAAGATTCTATTTAACCGGCCAAACATCAGCATGGGAGATTTGACGAAGGAGCTTTTACTACCGCCCGCAACCACCAATCGTCTGGTCGCCTGGTGGGTCGACAATGACTTAGCTGAACGATTATCTGATCCCAACGATAAGCGCGTCGTTCTGGTGAGAATGACCGATCATGGTAAAAAATTTCATGAAATCACAGATAAAATCGCCGTCAGGAGAATGCAGTCTTATTTTGCTGAATTCACCTTTGCAGAGGTTGTTCTATTAAATTTGCTATTGGAAAAACTCCTGTTAAGGTTTGAAAATAGCCCAGTGGATTGGTTTGACGATAGCGAAGATGAACTTGCTTGAAAGCGAGATAGGCAGATGGAGGACCTTTGCTAAGTTGGATCAGATGATACCGGTAAAAAGCAATATCAGATTAAAGGAGGATAAGATATGGAATTAGGTACGAGTCGTAACTTTTTGGGTTTTGATGAGAATCTTCTTGCATACGTTGATTCATTTTCTTCACCCGAGCCCAAAGTGCTGGCCGAGCTTCGCCAGGAGACGCTTGATCATCCATATGCCATTTGTCAGGTGACCCACCGGCAGGGACTATTTTTGCAGCTTATGGTAAAGGCAACAAAAGCAAAACGAGTTTTGGACGTGGGGTCTTTCACCGGATACAGCGCTCTGTGTATGGCGCTGGCAATACCGAAGGATGGATGGCTTGTCGGTATGGAAATCGATGAAAACAATGCCAAGATAGCGCGTAAGTATTGGGAAAAGGCCGGAGTGAGTGATAGGACGGACATGCGTGTCGGTCCGGCAGCCGAAACCATGCAATCCTTACTGGATGAGGGACATGGCGAGACCTTCGACCTCCTGTTTATCGACGCTGATAAACCCGGCTATCCGAATTATTGGGATTTGGGAATGAAACTGGCTCGTCCAGGGGGAATGCTCATCTATGATAATACCCTCTTCTCCGGTTCGGTTGCGGTAAAAGGTGAAGAAGCAATGCGAGAAAAGTTAGCGAGAATCTGGCCGGAACAGATGCTTGATACCATGGTCAAGTTTGGAACGCATACCCGTGAGTTCAATGAGAAAATTAGTAAAGATCATAGAGCAGACATCTTGATTCTCCCATTCGAAGATGGATTGACGATTGCTGTCAAAAAGCCATTGGATTAATTAATTATTTGCACCCGACATCTTTGAATTAACCAACTTCACTTTTCGATCCAACAATGGGAAAGTCATTTTATGGAGGATTCGTCTATTGGAAAGAATCGCAATCGAACCTAACAGTCATTTGGGGATGCCACCGCTTCAGGCGGTCGATCTGGTAGCTAAGCTCGGGTGCCAGCACATCAGTATCTGGTTAAACTCGCCAGGGCCCATCAATCCATACAACTACCCGCAAAGCTCGCTCAGAGACGACGCCTCCCTCAGGCAAGATATGATCACTATGATGCGCGATAAGGGCATCTCCGCCTCGCTGATTGATGGCTTCCTGGTCCTTCGGCCAGGAGTCGATGTGGAGAGCCTTTCTGGTGACCTCGAAATTGCCAAGGAACTCGGCGACCCTATCCTAAATATTGTGAGCTTCGAGCCAGATCGTGACCGTACTTTCGATCAGCTGTCCAAGCTTGTAGATATGGCCGATGCTATTGGCCTCGAAGTGGTTGTCGAATTCGCACCGGTGACGGCGCTTCCCGACCTTGCCAGTGCTGTCGCTGCAGTACAATATGTAGGGCGACCCAGTTGCCGTCTGTTAATCGACATGATGCATCTGGTTCGTAGTGGAAGTGGAGCGGCCGATTTGGCAGCCCTCGATCCCAAGATGATCGGGTATGCGCACTTCTGCGATGCGACAATTGTCCCTGCTATGGAGAACTATTTATTAGAGGCAAGTTCAGAGCGGTTGCTGCCTGGCTTGGGAGAGTTTCCCTTGAGTGAAATTCTTTCTGCGCTACCACGCGATATTGTCATCGGTCTGGAGATACCTAGCGTGTCCAAGGCCGAAGCCGGAATATCGCCTTATGATCATATGGTTCCCGCAGTTGAAACCACTCGACGCATGCTTGCCGAACTCGACGGGTAAGACTTTGCCAGGTAAGATCACAGAGGATACAATCAACACGGAGGTATGAAAGCCATGGCGATTGACATTGCTACGTATGGCCCATGGGCATTGGTCACGGGAGCTGCTGGCGGCCAGGGGGTATGCTACGCCCACCATCTTGCCGCCGACGGATTCAACTTAATCATGGTGGATATCAATTTGGCGCCGATGGAGAAACTACGCGACGAGTTGGTTATCCAGCACAAGATCGAGATCGAACTCGTACAGGTCGATCTGGCTCAGGAAGATGCGGTTGATCGGACCATCTCCGCCATTGGCGATAAGGATTTGGGTCTTGTCATCAGCAACGCTGGATGGGGCCTCAAGGGCGAATTCGAGTCATTCCCCCTCGATCGGGTGATGGCTGCCTTCTACGTCGTTACCCGAGTGCCATTGTTGCTGATGTACAAACTGCTACCACGTCTAAAGAAGCGTGGCCATGGCGGAATCATTCTTGTGGGATCCATGGAAGGTGAGATACCAGCTCCGTGGTCTGCCGTCTACGGAGCGAGCAAGGCCTTCGTGCACCATCTCGGCTTTGCTCTCTATGGCGAACTGGAAGGCACCGGCGTCGACCTGCTGGTATTGGCTCCTGGCGCCACGGATACAGATGCGATCACTACGGCCGGATTAAAGCGTGAGCAGTTCCTCGATAACTTGATGAGTCCGGAAGAGGTGACACGGCTGGCGTTGGAGGCGCTTGGCAAGCAGCCACTACTTGTCCCTGGAGAAACAAACAACGCAATCGTCAACGCCCTTAACAGCATGCCGATAGAAAAAGCCATTGAGGCCAGTGCCAAAGGGACAGCTAAGGCCATTGAAACGGCCCGGCCCGGGACGATTCCTGGGTATGCAATGAAATATGCATAGCAGAAATTATGGCAAGATAGCCTTCGGGCACTAATACTATAGAAAAAGTAGCTCGCACAGCATTAAACATACTTTAAGATGACAGATGTACGGGGCAGATTGTTTCCTTAAAATAAGGGTTAATAAAACTTGAGATTTCCATTTTATCGCTGGAATCGGTTAAACCGATAGAAAACGACGGTCATACACAATATATTGTGCCAGCCCTTTTTCGCTGATTATTGCATGTTTGTCGATCTATCCCAAGCGTCAGGATCTTATACACACTTACTGATATCAATACCCTATATCAGTTTTAGTCCAAGTACAGATTATATTGAGAATGAATTGGTGAAATAATCTTGTTAATTGCGAAGAACTGTGGATTCAGGATCGTTCCAGAACTATTAATATAACGGTGTATACCACAAGACAGACTCCCGCTGATCCATATCCGCCAAGTCGGAACAGGCCTAGTATAGCAACAGCCTCAATCTCAGTACCCAGGTAAACAAAGCTATTGAATTTGAAACCATCATCGGATGTCCGAGGCATTCGAATTTGTTCTTCATGTCAATCCAAGCCTTTGCTCAGTAATGAAAAATTCCTCGCCGGCCGAATGACAACAAGGGACTTTTCATTGTCGTTATAGGGGGCGTATATGGTCGTTTCCCATGTTGGGGCGTGGATTCAAGCCCGGTAACACTGCGCATTCCCAGGGTATAGACGGCCTCCATCATGTGGGTGCGTAGATTGAGATCCCAATGTAGTTTCTTCGCTTCACGTATCATTGTGTAGCATGCCAAGTGCTCGCGTCAGGAGGCAATACACATCTCTGGTCCGCCCTAAATACACCTTTAAGCGTCTCCGATACTTCACTCGGAGATTCTGGCTCCTGACGCAACAAGTATAGGCCGGGTCCTATCTGCCTGGTATTCGAATCCGCAAGATACCAATCGAGTCCTTGGCGGAAATAGGCCCACCATTCACCCTCATCCATGGCAAAGCCCACAATGCCTCCGAGGTTACCACTTGGGTTAAAAGTTGGTGTCCGAGTAGATTTGAGCATCATTGGATTATTGCCGATCCGACCTAATTCGAGAAACCTGCAGCTCTGACCAGTCTCAATGACGTAAGCGTCGGCGGCTTTCATCGTCGGGGCAAAGGAGTGGGGGTTGCCTGACCGCTCCGCATAGGAACCGAACAACTCCTCATCGTTTTTTCCTGACACACTCTCTGTGATATTAGTATTGGAAGAACGAAGCTTGTCAACGATATCAGGTTTCAATACACGTCTAAAATAACTCCTGTTGGCAAATTGATAGCGCCCATGGCAGTCTTTTTTCCATAGAAAGCCTCCGACAGCGTGCACCATCTGAGCCATCATATTGTATGAGGCTTGAAGTTCCTGGTGTTGCATTCGAGCGTGCGCCACACTGTCAGTTAAATCCTCACAGCTGGTTTTCACCTCGCGTGAATACTTCTTACCTCTGAAAATCGACCGCAAATCCTTAAGATACATATTATTCCTCCGATTTCCTTCCAAATCACAGTTACACGATCAGCCCAAAGTAACTTCAACACCAACAACACCCGGAAGCTCGACCAACCAGGATTTGAGCGTGTTATTCACTTTAACTCTCAAATCCTCCTTGATCTGCACGACATGGCCGCCTTGCATGTCATGTAAGAAGACCCGTTTCGTACCACTATGCTTGGAGAGGTGGTCGATTAAACGATCTGCAGCTGTGGCTGTAAACCGGTGTGTATCCAAGATTAAATGTAGCCCCACTGCGCTGCAAGCCTCCGCCTCCTCAGCAGTCTCTAGTCTTCTGATCACCAGTTGACGTTTTTTGTCGCGGTGCTCGCATTCTCCGTAAAAGAATAAGATTCCTTTCTCATTCAGCTTGAATTTCGCGAGATGGTATGGCTTCGGGAAAATTACCCCATCGACACATCCATTTGCATCGGATATAGATACGAAGCACATGGCTTTTCCGTGCTTAGTGGTAGTTCGTGTTATCTGATCAATAGTACCGGCCACGCATACCGCCTGTTTATTAGCCAATTCGGGGAACCTTTTGCTATCCACGCATTCAAGACCACTAATGAGATCCTGGTGAAGCTGAACAGGATGACCAGTCAAATATAACCCGAGCGCTTCCTGTTCGTAATTCAAATGGCCGAGGTCGAGTAAACGGCTTGCTGACGGGGTTTGATACTTCGTTTCCAAACTAACGGGCTTGAGTTTTGGATCCAACTGGACGAGCAACTGATCCTTGGACCATCCGGTTGATTCGAAAGCGCCCGCCTTGATCAGCGTTTCAACGACACGTTTATTGGCTTTCCTTTTGGGCACACGGGTTTGAAAATCCATCAGGCCCGTAAAAGGACTGTAACCCCGAGCTTCTAAAATAGTATCGATCGCTTTAGAGCCGAGGTTTTTAATCGCCTGCAATCCATATCGGATAGCGCCTTGTTCGATACTGAAAGCTTTATCGCTGACGTTGATGTCTGGTGGGAGAACAGCTATATCTCTTTCCTTACACTGATCTATGAATTTCGCAGTTTCATCCGAATCACCCTTAGCGATGGACAACCACGCCGCCATAAATTCGACAGGGTAATGGGCTTTCAAATACGCCGTCTGATAAGAGAGCAGCGCATAAGCGGCGCTGTGGGACTTGTTGAATCCGTATCCACCGAATTTCTCTATCAGATCGAACAGGTGTGTGACCTTTTCTTCGTCCAAATGGTTCGCGATACACCCACTTATAAAACTTTCACGATGTTCGGCCATCAACGAGTCTATCTTTTTTCCGATGGCTTTGCGCAGGCTATCGGCGTCGGCCATAGAATAGCCGGCCAATTTACAGGCAATTTGCATGACCTGTTCCTGATAGACTATAACTCCGTATGTTTCCTTGAGGATCGGTTCCAACTCTGGGAATAGGTACTCGATGTTTCGGCGGCCATGCTTGCACTCGACAAAGTCGTCAACCATGCCGCTATTCAAAGGACCTGGACGGTACAATGCCACCAATGCGGTCAAATCCGAGAAATTTTCGGGATACAACCGGGCCAGCAGATCTTTCATACCCGGGCTTTCAAGTTGGAACACACCGGTGGTTTCCCCGGATTGCAACAGGTCGAATGTGTCTGGATCATTCTTCGGCAGATTCCCAAGATCAGGCACATCCTTCTCTTGTTCCTTGATGAGTTTCAGAGTTTGAGCGATTACGGTGAGGTTTCGCAGCCCAAGAAAATCGAACTTGACCAAACCGAGTTTCTCGACGTTGTGCATATCGAATTGCGTGACGACTGAGTTTTCCTTACCTTTATATAACGGCATGTAATCGATCAAGGGCTTGTCACCGATCACAACGCCAGCCGCATGTGTTGATGAATGGCGGGACAAGCCTTCCAGACCCCGACTAATCTCGAACAACTCGGCGATGCGTGGATCCGTCGCGGCCAGCTTGACCAATCTTGGTTCCATACTCAACGCCTTATCTATGGTCATCTTGGTGTCGTCAGGAATCAATTTGGCAATGCTGTTTACCTCTGATAGTGGAATATCCAATGCCCTGCCCACGTCTCGAATCACCTGTTTCGCCTTCATCTTACCAAAAGTGACAATCTGCGCCACAAAATCTCTGCCACCGTAGCGTTCCACGACATAGTCGTATACGCGTTCACGACCATTAATACAGAAATCCACGTCGATATCGGGCATACTGATTCGAGATGGGTTGAGGAAACGTTCGAAGATCAACCCATGCTCGATAGGATCGATATCGGTGATGAACAGGGCGAAAGCGACCAAACTACCTGCAGACGACCCGCGGCCCGGCCCCACCGGGATACCGTTTTCCTTAGCATGGCGGATAAAGTCGGCAACGATGAGAAAATAACCTGGAAAGCCAATTTCTTTGATGGTCTTTATCTCGTATTCCAGTCGATCACGATAGATTTTTTCATCAAGTTCAGGACAAGTCTCACGTATGACGGCCATGCGTCGCTCAAACCCTTGGTGCACCTCATCGTCGAACAATTGTTCTTCGGCTTTCTGTGACTGGATAGAGTATTTGGGAAAATGATAGGATTTTAAATCGAACTCGACATTGCATCGTTCAGCGATGACTGCCGAGTTCTCAATAGCACCAGGATAGCTACCCAAGCACTCCTCCATTTCCGCAGGGGACTTAATATAGAGCTGATCTGTGTTGAAGGATAGGCGGTTCGAATCGTTAATGGTTTTCTTCGTCTGGATGCACAGAAAAACTTCGTGAGCCTTGGCGTCCTGCCGGGTAAGATAGTGGCAATCGTTGGTTGCTACAAGCGGGATGGAAAGGCGTTGATACAGCTCTGCCAGTCCTCGGTTGACAGCTTCCTGAGCGGGGATGCCGTTATGCTGAAGTTCCAGAAAAAAGCTATCCTCTCCGAACGTTCTCCGGTAATACTGGGCTGACTCCTCGGCTTTGTCTATCTGTCCAGCCAGGATGTGCTGCGGAATGTCCCCTTTGAGGCAGGCCGAGAGTGCGATGATGCCTTCGGCACATTCAACCAGGACGTTCCTGTCGATGCGAGGTTTGTAGTAGTGACCTTCCTGCTGTGCAATCGTTGCCAGTTTGCATAGATTGCGGTAGCCCGCTTGATTCTCGGCCAACAGAACGAGGTGGTTGGTCCCCATCCGATCTTCTGGTGTCTTGTCTGCCATCGTTCGTGGGGCTACATAAAACTCACAACCAATGATGGGCTTAATACCAGCATGGTCCGCCTGCCGGTAGAAGTCCATCACTCCGAACATAGTACCGTGATCGGTGATCGCCACGGCCGTCATTCCAAGTTCTCTTGTTTTGCTGATCAGATCGTTCACGCGAATAGCGCCGTCCAAAAGGCTGTACTCCGTATGGACATGAAGATGGTTGAAATTAACTTGTTGCATTGGGCAGGTTCCTTTCTCCTTATAGGATAGTCAATTAAAACTGCTTTCACTAGTAAATTTTGGCTATCTACCTACCTTTTTTGAAGTGAAATTTATCAATTAATTTATTTTTGATTATATTGATAAAACAGTCACTTAACACTTAACTTTGCTCCGGCAAACACCCATTATTTATTAGATACTTACATAGACATTCAGCACTGGGCCGAATGTCCTCATCACTACTTCTTGTATAAGGAGAAAAGTCTTATGAAAGCACCAAAACCTTTTGAGAAATCCCAACCCACCCAAGCACAAGAAAATCATCGGATCGTGTCTGTCACCGAACTCGCTTGGGCCGTATCCAGAATCCTTAATTTTGTCCACCGGACCCAACAAAGCGTCTGGGTGACCAATCGTGGAAGTATCATTGCCACGATAAACCCTGCTCCAGGTCATGCTTCGGTCGCAGACCGTTACCAGGAACGGCAAGGCATTGAGAGCTGACCACAATGACGCAAAATGCAATAGCCGAGAAAATCCTCGCAGAGCTGCAAAGCAGCGCATATTGGGGGGATCACACCAAGCGTAGCGACAAGTATATCACGGGGCTAAACTGCCCGGAATGCGGCGAGCCTGAGGCCTATGCCTATTCGGAAAGGCCAGACAAACTTTATTGCAACCGTAGAAATAACTGTGGCGCCGTTGTGGACGTCGCAGATATTCTTCCAGGTGCACGAATCAATTTCGAAGAAGATTTTCCCGCGACTGCTGAAGACAAGAATCGGCCGGGGACCACCTACCTTCAAAGCAGGGGTTTAAATAAATCTCTGGAAGGACTCGATTACAAGTATTGGTCTGATGTCAGAAAAACGGGCTCGGGTGCAGTCATGTTTCCAATTAAATCGCCATCAGGAGAAACGGTCTACAATGGACGCCTTTTTGATCCTCCTGATGGAGAGGGCAAGACACACAATAAGGGTAGCACCTCCGGGTGCGTCTGGCGCCACCCAGGGTTTGACGATGATCCGACCAAAGAGACATTTGTCACAGAAGGGATCATCAATGCCTTGTCCTTGATCGAAGCTGGACACCAAGCAGTTGCCATCCTTAGTTCAAACCAGGATCCTGAAAAAGTCGATCTAAGTTCGTACAAGAAGATTGTTCTCGCGTTTGACAACGATCCTGCTGGTCACAAAGCCCTCAAACGGTTCAAGTCATATCTAAAAGGGCAACAGCACGATTATATTAAGACCATTCTACCGATACATGGAGATTGGAATGATCTGCTTTTGAATGGGAAATTGGAGCCTTTAACATTCGAAAAAGATCGGGTCGAATATGCTACCGAAGCCCATCTGGCTTGTGCGAGTAGCGCACAAGAGTATGCCAGAATTTGGTATGGCCATCGGAATCTGACAGGACTGTTCGATTTCAATGGAGCATACTATTTTTCGACTCTCAAAGGTAATGACCTTAAAGACGTCGTATGTCAGCAGGTCTCGGATTTTACGCTCCGGACAGTATATTACGAATTGGACCAGTCAAATCCTGATGAACCTGTTTATCGCTACCACCTGGAGGTTAAGGCTAAAAGTGGTCATAAAGCCACTTTTACTGTCATAGCCAAAGAACTTTCATCCCCTCAAGGGCTACGGACCATGTTTCTGCAAAGGGGGCGGGTATCATGGACTGGCGAGAAAGCGCCTTCGAACGAATTGGTTAAACTGATTCTCAATTCCAAAGCACCTGTCGTCAGACAGTTGCATATTTTCGGTTATGATCGAGAATCCGATTGCTACATCTATCGGGATCATATGATCGACCGTGAAGGTCGAATGGTGATGCCTGATAAAAACGGTTTTTTCAAAGTCAATTCCGGAAAATATATCCGCCCACCATACCATAACACGCTGAAGCCTTCTGAAGGGACTGACGTTCACTTTCTTATCGATCAGCTTTATAGGGCTTGGGGGTATAAGGCATTGGTAACGTTAGCTTGGGTCGTAGCCAGCTGGTTTGTCAACCAGATTAAGGACCAAGTCGGATTTTTCCCGTTTCTGTCTCTTTATAAGAACTCCCAGACGGGTAAATCCAACCTGACCAGAATTATGAACCTCTTTCAATGCCTAGATGAGGAAGGTATCCCTATGAGCAAGACCAACACCGCCAAAGGAGAAATCCGCAAAATGTCCCAACGGTCGGGCCTTTTCACTGCGCTACTCGAGTGGCCGAAGGATTGGCGCCAGACCCGTTTGAGCCTGGGTTTCATGTTGCCAATCTACAACAAGAATGGGCTTCAGCTCCGCGCTCTAATGACCAATGACAATCGAACTCATGAGACGCCTTTTTACGGAGCCCTGATGTTTGTTCAAAACAATGAACCCTTTAATACCCCCCCCTGAAGGAACGAGTAATCTCAGTTCCATTTTTAGCGGAAGAGCTCAACGAGACTACTCTGCGAGCCTTCAACGAATTGGACCGGGTTCCGAATTCTGTAAAAGCTGGGTTCTATCCTCAAGTCATGCAGCACCGACTGTTCTTAGAAAAGCAGTGGTACCAACATTTTGAGGAGGCGAAAAATGACCTGGATGGACTTGATCTGACTTCACGAATAAAGGAGACTCACGGATTGGTTCTCGGATTTTACAGACTCCTGGCCGAATTGTTGCGAATCGACTACGACATGCTGCCCTATTTAAAAACTCTTGCGCAGGCTAAACAGCGAACGTGCTTGGAGTACGAAGAGACGGTCGCTGACGAGTTCTTCGACATGATTACGGGGCTAAAACAAGATGCGATGTCAACGTTCCTCGATATTAAAGACGGGATCATCTGGATTCATAAGCCCAGTGCAGAGAAGACTTTAAAGGATCAGAACTTTCCACTCGGCTGGAGATCAACTGAGCTCATGGAAGCCCTGAAGGATCATCCGGCATTTCTGTTCAGCAATAAGACCCATCGAATCAACCATAAGGTCCAAAAGGCTTGGGGATTCGATATTTCTAAGATGCCTTTAGCTCAGGACGGGGTTTCATAGGTAACATGTGGTTACGTTTCAGGTTACACATTAAAATATAATAAAATTAATACATTCAGGAAACTTGATTTCCTAATTGTTGCATATGGCAAGCAAAACATAATGTAAGTGGTTGAAAAACAGAAAGATAGGAGTCTGAATCCAGCAGGCCGGTAAGGTATTGCAACCGGAAAATGAACATGGCACCTTTAACCTTATTATCTTGGCGGATAAATGAAAGGAAAAGGATGCCATGCCTCAACAGATACTACCACTTATTCCTCGCGGTGCAAGACAAATCAACGGGCTTGTCAGTGTATTTCGTGACGATACGACCTGGACCTATTTTCTATCGACCGTTCCGATTTATTCTCACAGACAAGGCGATCAACGAATGTTTCGGATGATAACAGCCCAACTGGTTGAATCCGGAGCTTGCCGCCAGATCGATATCCAAAACACATTCGGCGTATCCAAGAGCAATGTCATCCGATTCGTGAACAAACTCAGGTCCGGCGGCGCCGAGGCATTTTTCGTTCAGCGGCGGGGACGACGCGGCGGCAAGGTTTTCAAACCTGAGGTGCTTGAACAAGCCCAACGTTTACTGGATCAAGGGTGCTCGAAAAAAGATGCCGCCCTGGAACTTGGCATTAAATACGATACGTTTCGCAAAGCTATAGATGATGGTCGGTTAATCGAATCAAGGATTGGTGAACCGTGTCTAACCAAATCAGATCGGGACATGGTCGACATGGCTGCTGCCGATGGTATGGGGACGGCTTGCAACCGAGTCGGGGAACGCATATTGGCATCATTGGGCAAAATGGTTGGTGCGCCGGTTCGTTTTGACAGATGCCTGGACGTTCCCAAAGCAGGCGTTCTTTGTGCGATACCGTCATTGGTGGCAAACGGGTTGTTTACCGGCGCAAAACAGTTCCTCGGCCAAGTCAAAGGCTATTACACGATCTTTCATGTCTTGTTGCTGCTTTCGTTTATGGCCTTATGCAGGATCAAGACGACAGAAAAAATACGAGGCCATGCTCCGGGAGAATTTGGTAAGTTATTGGGCTTGGATCGTGCACCGGAGGTTCGCTGTTTGCGTTACAAGATGGATGCGTTGAGCGCAGACCACGGCGCGGAAAAGTGGGCCGCATACCTCGGTAAATACTGGATGGAACAGGCGCCCGAATCGGTTGGCGCGCTTTATGTTGACGGGCATGTACGTGTTTATCATGGAAAATTGACCCGACTACCGCGCCGCTACGTGTCCCGGGAACGATTGTGCATGAGGGGCATTACCGACTATTGGGTTAACGATGCGATTGGCCGACCTTTTTTTGTCGTCGAAAAGCAGATCGATCCTGGATTATTGGCGGTTTTAAGAGACGATATCGTTCCCCGGTTGTTGCAAGACGTTCCGAATCAACCCGGTTTGCAGCAACTACAAGAGAACCCATGTTTATGCCGGTTCGTTCTTGTTTTCGACAGGGAAGGATATAGTCCCGCATTCTTCAAGGAAATGTGGGATCGCCATCGAATCGGCTGCATGACGTATCATAAGCATCCTGGTGAATCATGGCCGGAGCATTGGTTCACCGAGTATGAAGTTGCGATGCCAAACAAAGAGGTGGTGAAGATGCGGCTTTGCGAAATGGGTAGTTTGGTGGGATCTGGTAAGGGTGCAACATGGATGCGACAAGTGCGAAAACTGACCGATTCCGGACACCAGACCAGCGTAATCAGCACCGCTTTCGATTTGCCGCATACTCAATTGGCAGCACGCATGTTCAGCCGGTGGTGTCAGGAAAACTTTTTCAACTATATGATGCAACATTTTGATATCGATGTGCTTTTAGATTATGGTGTCGTTGAATTTCCTGATACCGAACGGGTAATCAACCCCGTTTGGCGGCAATTGAATCAATCCCGTAATTCGTTGCAGAACAAGCTACGATATCGTCGTGCCTGTTTTGCCGAGATGACCATTCACCCTGAAAATGAAGACAAACCGGTAAAGTTTAAGAAGTGGATAGAGAAAAAGGCCGAGCTGTTAGAAGAAATCGAAAAGATGGAGTATCAACTCAGCGAGTTGAAAGAAAAACGAAAACAGACAAGTAAACACATCACGTGGGGAGAACTTGAAGCAAAAGATAAATTTTTACGTTTACAACCGGGCAGAAAACGCCTGATGGACACGGTTCGTATGATTGCATATCGTGCAGAGACGGCAATGGTTGGGTTGCTCACGGGTCCGACGGTAAACTCGTCGGATGCACGGAGTCTTCTCCAGACACTGTTCCAGACCGAAGGCGATGTACTGCCCGATATTGAAAATCAGCAATTGAATATACGATTGCACGGCGCTTCGTTCCCAGCGGCCAATCGGGCTCTTTGCCAACTGTTTGCGCATCTGAACAGTGCGCAGGTAAAATACCCCGGTACCGAGCTGCAAATGATATTCGAACTAAATGGCTGCAGCACCTCAAATCATGCCGGAGGTGTCACATAGTTTTCCCGGAGATGCAGTGTTCTGACATTATAATATATTTTATTTATGTGTAACCTGCGTAACCTCAAACTGATGATGGAGCGAATATGCACACTAACGATGATTGTACGACCATATTGGAACTGCTCCTTAAGGAGCAGAATAAGATGAGACGTCGCGATGGGGTTACACAGGTTACAGAGGTCACAAGGCCTCTAACAAACTGTAATAACAATAATAAAATCGTTCCCACAAGTAACCTAATCCAGGTTTCACCAGGGTTACACCATCTTGAGAAGAGTGGGGTGTCGGTCCAGCAAACAGCTTTTTGCATCGATTATCTTTGCAGCTATTTTCGCCAAGCCGATGGGGGCATCTGTGGGTTAAATGGCCAACCGGTTTTGGACCTCTTCGAAAAAACGGGCCAATGCCCTGACAACCGATGGAGGAAGTTGAATAAACCGACAAGCGAATATGAAGACACAGGCACTTGCAGTATTTGTGGTAGCGATCAGTGGTGGCGTCCTTTTGGCCAAAACCGACGCATTTGCAGTGTTTGTCACCCACCGGCATTGACAAAAAGCCAGTATCAGGACCTAACGACCAAGGAGAGTTGATAATGACGGCTGTCACTGTATCAGAACACCGACAAAGAAAGCACAACTTCCCGGAAATCAGGATCGACCAAGAAGGCCTACCCTCTCCGGCCCTCGGCGAAAATTCAAACTTTGACCAATGGGTTGCCAACCTTACCAGGGTGTTTGGGACCGAAAATTCAAAATTGGCTCTCACCCAACTGCAATTGCTCAACCAGGCTACTGCCAACATTGGATCCGACAGGGAATCCGTTATCAATGCACTGATTGCGGCTATATCAGAGATCGGTCCGAGGGATGTTATAGAGGCCCAATTGGCCTGTCAAATTGAGTGCGTACATCTCCAGGCGATGCATTTTTTAAGACGGGCAGCTGACAGCGGATTTCCGGAAACTGCTCAGAAATATCTCAATTTAGCCATGCGGTTAATGCGTATGTACCTCCAGCAACTTGAGGCATTTGGAAAATACTCGCAGGGGTCACGACGGATGTCGGTCGGTCAAGTCGTGGTTAACGCCGAACAGGCAATCGTCGGAAATGTGGAAAGCGGTGGACGGAAATGAAAAAAGCGGTGGATCAACCCCTTGCAGTATTGCGCTGTGGTGCAAAAACCCGAAGTGGTTCTCCTTGCAGAAACCCGCCCGTGAAAGGTAAACGGCGTTGCAGGATGCATGGAGGAGCGGCTGGCAGTGGTGCCCCGGTAGGAAACGTAAACGCTTTGAAACACGGTTATTATTCTGCCGATTCCATAGCTGAGCGCCGGCAGGCTACACAGCTGTTAAACGATAGCTATGATTTTTTGTCCCAATTAGAGGACGTTTTTAACCTCGGAGCATGTGCTTCGAATTCCGAAAGGATAACAGATGAAATTTTTAGCATCAAACGACACTGATTTAGTGGTTCTTAATTCTAAAGGCGTACCGGTTACAACGAGTCTAAAGCTCGCCAGGGGGCTTGGGAAGCAACACCGCATAATCGCCAGCATTATAGAGGGTATGGATCTTAACGAGTGGGAAAAAAACAACTTTTATGTCAAACCTGTTTCCGTGGCACAAAACCTGATTAAAACACTATAACCAATTGATAAAACATATATATTATGGTAATATTAGGGCACTAAACGCTCACTTCGGAGGTGAAATCAATGCGGCGTCCGATCACCATAAAACACGAGATGGAAAAACTTGCCAGTCATAGCGGATTGATCAATATCGGCGCATTACTTGATGCGATAAATTTCAGGTTCCGTTTCGAAAAGATCAACGGCGTCCATTGTGTAGACCCGAAAATTTCTCATGGTGACATTTTAGCTTCGATGATTGCTCTCATGAGTATTGGTAAACCTGATTACGATGCGATCGAGATTTTTCGTGAGAAGCAAGAATTTTTCAACAAGGCCATTGGCAATCGTGCATGCCCGTCAAGCCCGACATTGCGTCAGCGAATCGATTTGATCGGCAACCAAGCCGATAAGCTGATTAAGGATGCAGGCGTTGATTTGGTTCGATCCTGCGCTCCGGCGATTTCACCCATCCAAACCAGTGCGGGTGATTTCCTTCCTTTGGATATGGATGTGAGTCCGTTTGACAACTCAAAGACTCAAAAGGAAGGCGTTTCCAGAACCTACAAAGGCACGGATGGCTTCGCTCCGATCTTTGCCTACCTGGGCACCGAGGGGTATCTGGTGAATCTTGAGTTCAGAGAAGGAAAACAACACTGCCAGAAAAACACCCCCGAATTTATCAACGCCACCTTGGATTATGCCAGGCAAATTACCGATCAGCCTATTTTGATGAGGTTGGATTCAGGAAACGACAGTCAAGACAACTTTCCTGACGATTCACGAAAGAATGTCCACTTTATCATCAAACGCAATTTGCGTAGAGAATCTGTTCAAAAGTGGGTTGATCTGGCAAAAAAATCCGGCAAGCAACAGCATTGCCGCTCAGGAAAATGTGTATGGATCGGAAAGACGATTGAAGACATCAACGGCAATCCATTGCGCTACCCAATCATCTTTGAGGTTACCGAAAGGCATACCAAAAAGGGCCAAGTACTGCTGTTCCCCGAGTATCAGATCGATACCTATTGGTGCAGCCTCGCACAGTTGCCACCGGATGAGGTGATTCGACTTTATCACGATCACGGTACCAGCGAGCAGTTTCACTCCGAACTCAAATCCGACATGGGCCTGGAGCGCTTGCCGAGCGGTCATTTTTCCACCAATAGCTTGATTCTTCATTTGGCGATGCTGACGTACAACATGCTACGGATTATCGGACAAATCAGCATCGAAGAGAGTGATCCGACTGAATTGCCCGGTATACGCCGGAAGAAAGTTACCCGGCGTCGAATCCGGACAGTCATGCAGGACTTGATGTATATGGCCGGTCGATTAGTAACCAGAAGTAGAAAATGGTACATATCCTTTGGCCAACTCAATCCATTTTCCAAACTGATGGATCGGATTTATCTTCGTCTGAATTTGCTTTCCGCTATGAAGTAGCTATAATTTTTAAAAGAACAATTTTACAGGCATTTGCTTGGTGATTTGCTATGGCTAAAGAATGAGAAACAGGAGCAAAATTCCTTCGAAATTTGAAAATAGTGAGAAAAATTATCAACAAATGATGGTGTGTGAGGCAATCGCCCCGCGCCAATCCTAACAGCAAAAATTAGGCCACTGATTCAGGTTAAACTCATTTTATGGGGGATTAGATATGGGGTACATGAAAATCTTGATGGGAACAGTTATTGGAGTTGGTACAGTCGCTGCTGTTCCTTTCACTGGTGGCGGTTCTTTGTTCGGGACTATTGGCTTGCTTGCATCTTTATCAGGAACTGGGACCATCGCAACGGCAGCAGGTGCTGGTGTCGTGGGCGCAGCCGCCGGTAAAGCTCTTTCAGATTTTGAAAAGAAAGATGAAGAAGATAAGCTCAATGAACAGAAGGCAGCACACGAGATTGAGAGAAATAAACTTGTAGCAAAAATTAACGAGGCTCTGAAAGACACAACAAAGATCCACGACTATATCATTGCTATGCATGCGATCGGAATTGCAACAGCCAATGCCGATGGAAATATTTCTGAAGAAGAATCAAAGGAAATCGAAGAATTTGTATGTGGGGTTTTGTCAAACAAATTCCCGGAGAATGTGAAGAAACAAATAAAGATGCTATCCGAAAATCCTCCTTCGTTATCAACCGCCTATGATTTCCTCAAAAAAGCCGATATGACTGAAAAAGGATGGAAAGATGTTGATGATCTGTAAGCGGTTTATTAACCCCATCTTCACAAAATTGTTCAGGCATGGCAATGTGTTTCCCCAAAGAAAGGAGAAGATATCATGCCTGAAGACTATGATTCATTCGATTCCAAGCAAAGGCGAAAATTTTGGGAAAATCATATCGAGAAATGGAAGATCAGCAGCCTAAGCCAAAGGGCCTATTGTAAAAAAAACGATCTCATTCTCCATCGGTTTTACGATTGGAAACGGCGCATCATGCCCGTTGATAAAACCCGAGTTACTTTTTTGCCGGTTGCGCTCAACGGATCAGCGACGAGGAAACATCCATCCGTTCGTATTCATACCCCCAACGGATTTACCATCGAAGTCGATGATCAAAACGGATCGATAGAAATCAACAAGCTTGTTGCAATGGTGGCTACATTATGATGTTGCCCACCAATCCCAAAAGGGTCTTTCTGGCCGTGGGTAATACCGATATGCGCAAATCGATCAACGGGCTTTCGGTTTTGGTGGAACAGGCCATGGATTTGAATCCCTTCGAAGGGGACCTGTTCGTCTTCTGCAATCGGCGTCGGAACATGATAAAAATTTTATACTGGGATAAAAATGGATTTGCTCTCTGGCTCAAACGGCTGGAGAAGCACCGTTTCCACTGGCCAACAACCACAAAAGAAGTCGTTTCCCTTAGTGCGAAAGAACTGGAATGGCTTCTCGCCGGACTGGATTATACGAATGCTCATGTGCGTTTAAACTACCGTTATGCAAGCTGAGAACATCCACCTGGAAGTAAAATAAGTGTGTACAAATTCAATTGGTTATGCTATGTATCAGGCATGCTTTCGGAATCGAACAACCTGCCCGATGACGCCCAATCGCTTAAGGAGATTATCTCTTCTCAGCAGCAGCAAATCGACCATCTGCAAGAAATGGTACGTCTGCTGAAGAACGAGCTGTTCGGTCGCAAAAGTGAAGTTTTGCCGGCCGTCAATCCCAACCAACTCCAGTTGTTCAAACCCGACGAAACCGCAGAGCCCGTCCTTGCCGATGACGACATCACCGTCCCGGAGCACACCCGCAAAAAGCGTGGCCGCAAACCGTTGCCTGAGGATCTGCCCCGCGTCGAGGTCCTGCACGATATCCCTGAGGCCGAGAAACGGTGTGCTTGCGGAGTTGAACTGAGCCGTATCGGCGAAGAGACCTGTGAGAAGCTCGATTATATCCCGGCAAAAATCCAGGTGATCCGTCACATCCGCCCCAAATACGCCTGCAAGGCCTGCGAAGGCGTCGAGGATGACGGCCCCACCGTTAGGATCGCTCCGCCGCCAGAACAACTGATTCCCAAGAGCAACGCCACTGAGGGACTGCTGGCCCACATCGCTGTCTCAAAATTCGCCGATGCGCTTCCCCTGCATCGCCAACAAAAGATATTTGACCGTCTGGGCGTTGACATCTCACGGTCAACCATGGCCAATTGGATGATTCAGGCCGCCGGTTGCTGCCAGCCGATCGTCGAATTGATGCATCAGGAGATTCGAAGCGGTCCTGTGATCAATATCGATGAAAGTCCGTTTCAGGTGCTTCAGGAACCGGGCCGCAGCAATACAACAAAATCGTATATGTGGGTGTTTTGTGGCGGCCCGTTGGATGCCCCTGTGGTGCTTTACCAGTATCATCCCACCCGTAGTGGGAAGGTAGTGCAAGATATGATAGAAGACTATTCGGGCTATGTTCAAAGCGACGGCTACAGCGGCTATGATCAGCTGTCCCAAAAGCAAGGGATCATCCATTTAGGTTGCCTGACCCATGCCCGACGTAAATTTGTCGAGGTGAACAAAGGGCGCAAGGCGCGCGGCAAACAAAAAGCAGCCAAGGGGCTTGCCGACGAGGCGCTGGATTACATTGGCGCATTGTATGGCATAGAACGGTATGCGCGAGACAAGGATTTGTCGTATGAACAGATCCGTGACCTGCGACAGGAAAAGGCCAAGCCGATTCTGAAACAATTTAAAACCTGGCTGGACACCTACCATTGGCAAGCTCCTCCGAAAAGCCTTCTCGGCAAAGCGATCCAATATTGCCTAAACCAATGGGACAAACTGGTTGTCTATATCAATGCCGGATTTCTGAAGCCCGACAACAATGTGGCTGAAAATGTCATCCGGCCATTCGTGTTGGGTCGCAAGAACTGGCTGTTTTCCGGCGCGCCCCGGGGTGCGGAAGCCAGCGCCACCTTCTTCGGTTTGATCGAAACGGCCAAAGCCAATGGGCTGGAACCCTATGCCTATCTTCGATACCTGTTCGCCAAACTTCCGCTGGCCAGGACGCGGGAGGACCATCTGGCGCTTTTGCCAAAAAATATCGACAAACAGACGCTGGCGATCCTTCGCTATTGATTCTTCTCTTACTTTCTACCGGCCGGTTCACAATCGTCTCCCATACACATTTTCATTGCCAAGCCTATGATGTCATAATATCTGGGCTATGTGAAGATGGGGTTTATTTGACCCTTACGATGATCTTATTGATTCAGTTATCAGTGCCGATGGCTACGAGGATGAAAAAGAGATAGCGTTTAGGGAAGCATGGCAAGTGCTAAGAAAAACAGCTTAAAATAAAAGGCGGTTTTATGTCAGATAGATTAGAAAGATTTAAACGTCGGAAACAAATAACAAAAGGACTTAAAAAGACTCCTGAAAAACCTACCCTTATAAATGTTGAATTAGTCAAAGCTCATTTATCAGAAGCACCTGATTCCAAACGGGTAGATCTATGCATGAGTGAGCTTGCTAAATCAAACCAGGTGGATTTGAATACGATAAGCGTTTCTGACTCAGAGGTTCATGATTTCTTAAATAAATTCAATGATAAAGAAGCTGCAATAGACGCTTTAATTGAACCAGCTTTCTTAAGCCTGATTGATGGTACAATGCGAGCATTTAAGCTGGGTAACAGACAGGGACTTACTGCGACTCGAATATACAGTGAATGTAAATCTTTCACCTATGATGGTACCGATTATGTTGATCCGAGGGTGGACAGGTTCACTGAGTTCCTCAACGAAACAGATAATATAAAAGATTTTGACAATAAGTCGAATTATAACGGCGGGGTTTTCACAAGAGAAGGCGAAGACCAAATAAATATGCGTGACCATGGAAAGATGGAAGATTATAAAAAAGAATATTTCGCTGGTCGTGATACCGCTGAAGACGAGTACGCTCCCGGAGAGACTGTATATAAGGACAACGAAACGGCCTTTGAGATTGAAGGTAGATTAAGTCCTAAACAGAAAATACATCACCAGAGCGCGGAGACAGATCATATCACCCCATGTACAATAGTATGTAACGAGTTGAAAAAAAATAAGGCGCTCAACTCTGGAGATATTAAAGAAATATTGAATGATGAAAGCAACTTGGCCGTAACTAGCTGCCAGATAAACCGTCACAAGGGCGGAATAACTAATGAGAAATTTGTTGAAAGAGACAAGGAAAATCTGCCTGATGAACTAAAGGCAAAGATGCTTGAAAAAAGCCGAGAGGCAAGAGCGTCCATCGATAAGAACGTTAACAAAAAAGTCGCTACAAACGTTATCTCTAACCGAACAGTTCAGGCTCGACTTTCCAAAGACGCAGCAGGTGCTGCTGGTCACAGGGCTATCGGTGATGCAATAATCTTTTTCATAAGACCGCTTCATTTTGAATTAAGGTGTCCTTTCGGCAACGGTGCGTAAGCAGATTTTTCTCAAGGCGGGGCTACGGTGCTGACAGAATGGCTACGTAGGCAGGGTGATAAGCCCCTGCCCACGGTTAGGAGTTGATTTCAGAGGTCTGCCGTTCATAATTCCACGGCATCCATTGATCCGGGCGGGCTTTCACCTGCTCTGAGTGTTCCCGGATGGCAACCAGATAGTCAAAAGGATTTGCAGTGCATAGTTCGCAGGTGTGGATCAGGCTCATAAACAGGTCACCGACTCGGGCACCACGTTCAGTCTTGTAGAACAAGGCGTTTTTCCGATTCAAAATCGCTTTTTTCAAGGCGCGTTCACAAACATTATTGTCTAACGGGGCACCCGGCTGACGTAAAAACAGGGTCAGTTTCTCCCAGTGGTTGCACATATACTTGATGGCCTGGCCAAGCCCGGAGTTGGGCTCCACATTTTTTTCCTCGAACTGCTCATCAAACCAGTCTCTAAGATCCTTCATCAACGAACCGCTATGGTTCCGATGGTATTCGAGGCGCTGATCGTCAGAAAGGTTTTGCTCCCTGGCATCGGCATCGTTTTTATACACCTTGCCCAACACGTTGAGTACATGAGTGCATTCGTCCGGGAAGTTATCGTATACATCCACGAAGCGCCGCCTTCCATGTGAGATGCAGTTGGCCAAAAGGGTTTCAAAATCCTTGGGCACATTTCTCGACAGCGCGTCGCACATCTGGATCGGCGGACCCAGATCGGCCTGGCGCTTGGTAAGTAGATCCGCCAGGTTTTCTCCGGCATGGTTGTTTCCGGTAAAAAACAGCCCGATTTTGTGATCGTCCGACACCGCCACCATGCCGCTGGTAAAAATGCCCTTTCTTTTGGCATCTTGTGTTTCGTTGACCAAAGAAAGAATTTTCATGGTGGTGTCGTCATTATGGATCAGCTTTGCGCCAGCCGCTTGCCGGATCAGTTCATCAAAGGCCGGGTAGGCGTGCCAATAAAAATCCCTGACAATATCCCATTGGGTCGATGCAGGCAGCGGTATGCCGATACTGTCCTGCAGATTTTGAAGCCGGTAGAAAGGAAAGCCGTTGCCATATTTTAAAAGAGCAATCATTGCTCCGGCGGATGCATCGTATTTTTCCTCGCCGACATCCCGTGGGGCATCGGCCGTAAAAATCTCTCCACACAGATTACAGCGCAATTTTTCCAGCTCGTATATCGACGCTGTTAACGGCGAGGTGCCGGTGACACGGATGAGGGTTTTGGGCTGTTTATATACATAGACCTTGCCCTTGGGACAAAGCGGGCACGGATCTTTATGTTTAAGCTCACCATGAGACACCGTGATCTTCTCGGCACCGGTGTAATCATCAGCCCCATTTCGGCCATGGCCTTTTTTCTTGGCCTTGGGCGTTTTATCAGCGCTCTTCGGTTTTCGTTTTTTGACAATGGTATCGGTTTTTTCCGTGGATGCGCCGAAGATCATTTTCAGCAAGCGTTTGATGGATGCGGCTTTTTCATCCACACTGTGACTCAACACGTTGATCGTCTCGCCCATGGCCGCAATAGTTGCATAATCCTTATCCAAAAGGCTGCGAGATTTGACCCGATCGATCAGTGCGTTAAGCTCCTCGGCCGAAAGTTCGATGGGCGGCGGTGTCATGCGCTTTTTCCTGCGGTAAGACGAGATCTGAACATCTTGACCAGCGGATATCCCCAAACCGCTTTGATGGATCGGTTCGGCCGGTGGGTTTGGTCATTCTTCCCACGGCCGGTGGTATCTCCCAGGTAAATCCAGTTGGCGGCGTTGTAACAGGTGCCGGCAAACCGGTCCTTGTCCACGAAGGTTTCCAGATAATAAATGGGATGATTGTATATCGCTTGCCAATCCGTTGGCAGGATACGACGCATCCGCCCCAGAATATGAGAGGCCAGGTGTGATACGCGAACCCAGGGCAATATCAAAAAGCGGCTGTTGTATGCCATCAAATGCAGGTTCGCCATTCGCCGATGCTGGGACCAACCGATGAACCGGTCACGGCATCCGATATGCCTGGCGGCCGATGACCAGGACAGGCACGCGATGGGCCGCTTTTGAGAATAAACGATGTATTTCAGGTGTTCACCGACCGGCTGGGTGTAGCCCAAATAATGGTACTGTTCCAACAAGCTGTTGAACAACGGTTCGGCATCGGTTCGGCGAACCTGTCGGAATGTAAGGGGGGTAATGGCTGACAGCTTGCTTTCTATCGGGCATCGCTCAATGGTGATGTTCTCAGGCTCTTTTCGTCTGGCCAAAGGATTGTTCGGGGTCATTTTTTTGGCCGGCAATCGAATGTGCCCGGCCCGGTGAAGAGCGAGCATCAAGCCCCGGCAGACCATATCCCGAAAGGCGCCGTTGGCTTGGCGCCAATCCCAGGCTTGGCAAAGTTTGACGGAAAGGCGTCTTCGGCTGTCGCTCGGGTTTCGGTCGATCAGCTGCTGGATAAACGCCGCATCCTGAACTGTTACGGTTTTGCCGCGGTAGGTGAGAATCGTTTCCATGGTCGGCATTCATAGCACACTCGTTACTGGAACGCAAGCCCCTATGCATGAATCTTTTTCCAATGCGGGGCGACCTCGATGGTGGCAAGGTCTCCGTTCCAAATCAGCGATTGCAGTTGATACGCATTGAGCCGACGCAAGACATCATCCGTGCCATTGGGCCACCAGGTAAACCGCCCTTTCGACAGCCGCTTTTGACAAAGCCAGAATCCCTGGCCGTCGTATACAATAATTTTCAATGCCGTGGCCCGTTTGTTGCGAAAAACAAATACGGCACCGGAAAATGGGTCCGCCTTGAGATGGTCACGGCAAAGCTTGGCTAATCCGTCGATGCCTTTTCGAAAATCAGCCGGCTCCACTGCAACAAAAATCCGCATGTGTGGCGTGATGGCAATCATGAAGCCATAGCCAAAAATGCTTTTCCCAGTTCCACCAGATCGGAACAGGTGGCTCCTTTTACATTCATTCTCATGACCGAACCGTTCGTTTTGATCATTTCGATGGTGGATTCAGGTAGAAGGGGTGCCGGAGCCGGCAATTCTATAAAGGGTGTGGAGAAAATCTCGCACGGGTGTTCTTCCGGCAAGTGAGTACCGGCAACTTTTTTCTTTAACGTCGTGTAGTTTACACGCAGGGCCTTTGACAGGTGGTAGATGGAGTACTCTTCTGATAGCGCGACCGCTGCCTGCCAAAGGTTTTGGGGAATTCGGGTGCGTTTCTTTCGCAGCTTTCGCCAGGATTCAAACCGCTGTTGAACTTGCTCAAGGCTGGGAGCGATTATAGAAACATCTTGGATATCGTCATTCATCGGCGGGCCTCCTTATTATTGGGGTCAACCGATAATATCCCATCTCTCAGCGGATTTCATGCACGCTTGCCGAAAACACACGAATTAAGAGACTGCCTCACAAACGGAATTGAGAATGGCGTAAACGCCTCAGACTTTAAGCATGCTCTAAAAAAACGCACAAAACGCATGCGTGTATATGTTGAGAAGAACGTAAAGGGCATGTTCCAAGGTGGAATTCAAAATCTCATAATTTCGTTTTTTAGCATGCTCATTGAAGGTATTCTTCAATGCTTCGTCGGAATATTTAAGCACATCGCACGAGCCGTAAGCGAAGGAGTAAGGATTTTTATCAAAGCAATCCCAGTCCTTAATGATAAAACTAAAAGTGCCGCTGAAAAAGGTGATGCCATCCTAAAGATTGTGGCTTTTTCTTCAAGTGCCTTGGTGGGTATTGGAATAGAGGCAATGCTCAATAAGTTTGGAATAAGTGAACCCCTATCAATCATAGCTGCATCTATTCTTTCAACAGTTGTTATGGCTCTTGTTATGTATTCATTGGAAAAAATTGACCTCTTCAACCTCAAACATGATGCAAATAAAGCGAGGATCGAAGAGGCTCTGAGCCTTATCAGAGCTGAAACAGATGAAATGTTGGAAAACTTAATTGATCCTGGCAAGAAATTTAGAGAGTTGCAGACAGTTTAATTTCCATTATTATGGGCAACAAGTGCGGCACACTTCCTTCATACTCAATTCCAACTCATTTTGGAAAACATGAAAGAAGGGTGGCCGTAACACATTAATACAGTTAGAGACAGGATGGCAGAAAAAGTCATCACGTCCGTCTCACGTATCCGTATTTGCCAATACAGAATCAGCGATTTTTCTCTCAATATCCTTGGCAAAGACTACACCCAAATAATTTTCTTTAGCACCTATCACTGGAGCAAACTCAACATTTTCAATTCGCATTCTTTTTAGGACATTAACTAAACTTTGATCATTACTAACTTTCAAAGTAATAGCTGAGTCCACGAAAGTACCTGGAACTTCATCATTCTCGATAGCCTGCACAAACATACCTAATTTATTGGAATCTATTTTAATATATGGTGGCTCTAGAGTGGTCTCTACAAACGTAGATTTTGGTATGAGACATATTATAGCTCCAGATTTATTTTGAACCTCAAAATATTCAAGATTTGGTAATCTCGAAATATACATCCCGATTGAATAAGGTTCATAATAATTTTTCCGGTCAGATTTAAATATGAGCCTTCTAATTGAAAGTTTTTCCTTAGGTGATAGTTTTTCTAATTCTTCGTGAGTCTTTTTTTCATCTCCTTCAACTGATTCGACCGCATCTGCTGCAGTCAAGCCCAGTGATGCCACAGGTTTCTGCAAATCAGCCTCCAACTCCACACCGAAACCCTTGAAGCGTTTTATGAATCCTCCAACAAAAAGTGAGATCAAGACGGGTATGACTGCGACTGCTATCCAGTGCGAAGGAAGATTAAGGAACTTTGAATCGACACTCTGCAAATAGCCTAAAACGAAAATGAGAACAAGTGATATCCCTGATCCGATGATCAACACCTTTTGCTTTTCCATTTTAGACTCCTCGCGATAAACCTAAATTATTGATGGAAAATCGCCTCACCTCTGGTATTTTTAGCCCAGAAGATTTTAAGACAATCAATCATAGTCTTGGTCTCAGCTTAGACGTTTTTTACAAGTGACTGGTTTGAATTCCATTTATCAACTCTTTATGAATACAATGAGGGCAATGACTATATTACGCGATCCAAAGCCTCACAGTACATTCCAATGCGTGTACGGTTGCAGTTGTAGTAATGCCCCCAACAACATTGATATGATCGACCGAATTCCTTACCACGTTGAAAAAACCTGATTACCGGTTCCCCTGAGTGGTCGCCGCTATTTGTGGTATCGGCTTTAGCTGAAAAAGGCGTATCATGGGATGTCTTCAGATCAACCTCTCCATTGGTTCGAAGCCATTCATGCGCCGAATTGAAATTATTTTTCAGATCAACAGCACCTTGATGTTTTTCGACCATTTTAAACCTCAAGTGATTATTTTATTCTGACACCGATTTATCCTAACCGGCTTCGAGCGATAACCTGATGATCACGTGCAGGTTTTCAGATACATTGATGCGTTCATTTCGCGTAAAGCCAGGCACTTTACGGACCTCATCACCAACTTTGTAATTGGTAGCCCAATTGTCATAAATCAGGTTTGTGAGATGGAAAGTTTAATTTTTGCAAGTATTACTAAACTTGTCAATAGGTTATCTTTTAACAAGCCCTCTTTCCAGCCTATATTTGTATACAGCACTTTTTGCCTGACCGTAGCTGCATCCAATTTTCTCCAAAAACCTGATACAATCGGCTGGCCTTTTGTTTTTTGCATCGAACTCGTCCAGAACCTCATTATACCCGCTCTGAGTAGCCCTAAATTTGGCCCTAAGGTTATCACCATGATGGATGTATACATACGCACCGTTTTTTGCCTGTTCGTATGAGGCACCGGCATCTATCAGGATACGCTCGCACTCAGTTTGTGAAAGGCGTCTTTTCCTGGCGTGGTTTCCATCAAGAATTCTGGAATATTCGATCTGACTATTGTACTGAATGCGCTGTGTCATCTGGCCCCTCCTTTTTTTGATTGGTTTAAACCCAAATATATATGATGATTTCTGAAGAAGGAAGCTAGATATTTTCACATTTTCAGCTAGTTATGATAGCACTATCGACTCGAACATCACCTGATCTAGCGAAGGTGATGTTCAATGGAAAAATCAAAAAGTAGATTCACACACCCGCTGCCAAAAGGGTGGCTCAGACCATATCTGATTGCACTGGATGACATGTTTTCGAAAAGGTGGGACTATTGGCTGCGGACACTCGATGCCAGAAAGCCGCTCAACGAACCAATCCCGCAGATTGAGTTTGAATCGCGCCCCAGAAACACCGCCACAAAAAACCTAAGCGACTGCATCAAGACAATCCAATCAAGCGGATACAGCGCACATGACGCATGGTGCGCGTTTGTTGACTGGCTTCTGTGGGGATTTGGATCTGACCTGGTGGGTGAGTTCCCGCCACGGATAAACGAAGACACAAGCTGGCGGCTCTACACGACGTTTAACCTTGGGCTGATGATACAGGCACCGGCAGACTATATGGCTTGGGGATCATGCGAACTCGCGAGGATGTCAAGCAACGGATATTTTCCGACACCGATGAACGTCTGCACTATGATGGCCCAAATACAGATGACAACCGCTGACAAGACCAAGACCGTAGCCGACCAATGCGCCGGCACCGGATCGATGCTCCTGGCCGCATCCAATTTCAGCCTGAGACTATTCGCCCAGGATATCAACCTCAACATGGTCAAGATGTGCACAGTCAACGGCTACATATACATGCCGTGGCTAATCGCACCTGGTGAGGGGATCATCGACTGGAACACCGTCTTAGATTACAGACAAGCAATCAAAATTATTGAAAAATGGCGAGAAAATGTAACAAATCCGGTGCGGCTGATTGCATATAGGCCAAAGTCGTACACATTGGACGATTGGCTGTGACAAAGCATAAAAAATTTAAAAGATCATAAATTTTCAGGGAATTGTGACCGGATCTGACAAACCCACAATATATGATTTGTCAAAAAGTCCATTAAAGTACTAATATTTCGGTGGAATATTTTGACCACAACATATGTTGAAGGCAATCGCAGTATGCACAATATGATGTGGTTTTTATTGTTAAAATCTGCTATAGATTTGTTCAAAAGAAAATTTCATATTAGCCAATGAGGCGAGGAAGGAATGATGGGACAGGATACGACCTTTCACCCCATTTTTGCGCGCCACGAGACCTTTCATCCAAGATTCGGATGGCTGAAAAAAGGCTTTGATAAGGCGAGTGATGATAATTCCATATTTTCCAAAGAGTCTGCGCCCACCACATTAGGTGTCGGTAAAAATATGGTCAAAGCCATTAAATACTGGTGCATTACATTTAAGGTAGTCCATGAGTCCAAGGTCAACGGAAAGTTTATACACAAACCAACCGAATTTGCTGAAAACCTGCTCGGTGAAAATGGTTGGGACCCATTTCTTGAGAATCCGTCATCACTTTGGCTACTTCACTGGAACCTGTTCAAAATGCCATGCTATTCTCCAGCTTGGTTTTTCACATTCAATGAGCTGAATAAAATCGATTTTTCTGCAGATGACCTACTCTATTCGTTAAAAGAATACAGGGACAGGAAATTCCCAAGCAAAAGAATCCTCGATTCATCTCTCAATAAGGACGTAAATTGCCTTCTTAGAATGTATGTTGAAAAAGCTGGGCGTCAGAACCTAAAAGAGGAATCACTTGATTGTCCGTTCACTGACTTAGGAATCATCAATGCATATACAGACTCGAAAAAGTTTACTTTCAATTTCGGTGACAAGCCATCCTTACCACCCGAAATTATCGTTTCAGCATGCCTTGAATTCTCATCAACATTTAAGGACGATGCGAGAACGATTTCAATATCAAGACTTCTTTATGATGCGGGAAGCCCCGGTCAGGTTTTCAAATTAACTGAAAGCTCACTAAGTAGTGCTATTGAAACGATCTCTGTGAAGGCAAAGGACATTAACCTGACAGATACTGCAGGGATGGTCCAATTCGCTTACGATAATAATCCCTTAAAAATATCAAAAAGAATTTTAAACGGTTATTACAAGAAAAGGAATTGATATGCCGGTCCTGTCGGAATTTGTTACCGTAAAGAGGAGGTATTTAAGATCAGTCAACCTTGAACGAGATTTTGGAATTCCAGATAGCTTGCTTGGTTATATTCCAACATCAAGGGCTGTTGACAGCGTTGAAAGGTTCCTGAGATCTTTTACCTTTGACAATTCCGTTCGAGCTTGGACACTTACAGGTTCATATGGAACAGGGAAATCAGCATTCGCTAACTTCCTAACTGCACTCTGTTCACCTCGGGACAGTGATATATTTCAAAGCGCAATAAAAATCCTTAAACAGTCTGAAAAATCAAATTCCTTGCAGCGGCAAATAAAAAAGAGGCTGCCAGAATCAGGCCTAATAAGGGCCATTGCAACAGCTCAAAGAGAGCCAATTATTAGGACCGTTGTTAGAGCGCTTAGACGTGGCGTCGAATTATATTGGCAGAATGCAAGGGGGCGACGGCCTAATGCGATAGATGATTTGAATGATCTTTATTTGGAATCACAGAAAGGGAATTTCATTGATAACAAATACTTGTTGGAGGTAATACAGTCATTAGCACAATCATCAAAAGCAGGAATATTGCTTGTTATCGATGAACTTGGTAAGAACCTGGAGTTTTCTGCACAAAACCAATCATTGGATGATCTCTACCTACTTCAGCAGATTGCTGAAATGCCGTCAAACCGAGACGGATACAATGTGTCAGTTTTCGGCCTTTTGCACCAAGCATTCATCGATTACGCCCATGGAGTGGCTTCAGCTCAGAGGAACGAATGGGCAAAAATTCAGGGTAGGTTTGAAGATATACCTTTCATCGAAACGGCAGATCAGATGGTCCGGCTGATCGGTGAGGCAATAGATGGATCCAATAACAGCTCATTTAGTTCGTCTGTGAATAGATGGACAAAGAAGTGGCAGTCAACATTATCAGATACAGAAATTTCTAATTATTTTTCCTTTAGCGACGTTGCGTCTATTTTCCCTCTGCATCCGCTTTCCGCCATAGTTTTGCCGATACTTTGCACAAAATTCTCCCAGAATGATCGAACCCTCTTTACATTTCTTGCAAGCGGTGAGCCTGATTCTTTTTCAATATTCCTAAAACAAACAAACTACAGAGATAATGAGCTTCCGACATTCAAGTTACACAAAGTATATGATTATTTCGTAGAATCAGCTGGAATGTCGATTTCATCGAGACCACACTTTCAGAAGTGGATAGAGATTCAATCGCGCCTGTCTGATGCCAGCAGCCTCGATCCTGATGTCCTTTTTGTTTTAAAAACGATCGGGCTTCTTAACCTCGTATCAACTACGGGTTCGTTGAGAGCTTCAAGAAAAACCATTGCACTTGCAATGTGCAATGAGCCGGGCAACGAAGATGAAATCAAACATTGGGATAAAATAATACAAGAACTGTTGGATAAAGGATTTATCATATGGCGAAAACGGATAGATGAACTTCGAATATGGGAAGGTTCGGACTTTGATATAGAAAGAGAACTTTCAGAGCAAGCTGAGGTCATCAATATATCTTTAGCTGATCTGCTCAATGAATACGCTCCTATTAAGCCACTTATCGTTCAGAAACACAGCTATCAGTCCGGGACTTTAAGATATTTTGAGAGGCTATATTACGATAGAAAAGAATGCTTTGAGTCGCTGGAATGTAAATATCCAGATAGTGACGGGCTAATATGCTATTGGGTAGGAAATAAACGAGATCTAAAAAAACTTAATACAATACCTCGTAAGACGATTAGTGGCAAACCAGTCATTATCATCTGCGCATCTGAGCTAAATACTTTGCGGATAGCCTGTAATGAATACGTGATATTAAATAATGTTCTGAAAAATGCATCACAGCTGCAGACAGATGGTGTAGCGCGGAGGGAGGTTGGACATAGAATTATTTATGCACAAAGACTGTTGAATGATGCTTTGTCAAAGGCATTTGATATAGCTTTTGGGAATGTGGACTTCTATGATATTAGCGATAAGATTAAATTTAGCGACTGGGCAGATTTCCAAGCCTACCTGTCACACATTTGTGATTCAATTTACGATAAAGGCCCGTGTCTATGGAATGAGCTGATAAATAGAAGAGAGCTTACATCTCAAGGTGCATCCGCACGAAACAAGCTCATGACTGCGATGCTTGAAAATGCTGGAAAGCAAAGACTTGGTATTATTGGGAACGGACCTGAATATAGTATGTTCGAATCTGTTCTAATCCAGGCAGGACTGTATGTAGCATCGGGAGATGACTGGATATATTCAAAGCCACCAGCAAATGATGAAGGGGTCTATCACATATGGATGGCTGTTGAAAATTTTTGTAAAGGAGCCAGTAAGGAACCAAAGAATATAAGCCAACTATATAATATGCTTGAAAAACCACCATATGGAACAAAGCAAGGAATCATTCCAGTTATACTCCTTTCAGTTCTGATGTACCACAATGAATATGTTAGCGTTTATCTTGATGGAACATTCATACCCGTTCTTGGGGTGGAGCACCTTGAATT
Organism: uncultured Desulfosarcina sp.; assembly: GCA_963674945.2. GTDB lineage: Bacteria > Desulfobacterota > Desulfobacteria > Desulfobacterales > Desulfosarcinaceae > Desulfosarcina. The sequence goes on along the minus strand of CAXXWQ010000004.1, from coordinate 2,402,061 downwards.
GCTCGTAAAAAAGCCGACTAGGTTCTCAGTAAAATATTTTGAAGTATCAGGTCTGAGAGCTGAAATTTTCCAAGAGCTTGGTAAGATTCTATCTTCTGATAAATTAAAAGAAGACAACTCCCTCAGAAACAAGACGATTTTAAGTATTGTCAAACCACTTGTCGGATTTGCAAAAAGGCTGCCTAAGTTCACCATATCAACGAAAAACAGGATATCTAGAGATGCTAAGGCCGTCAGGGAGGCTCTTCTTGAGGCCAAGGAACCAGATGAACTACTGTTTACAGCGCTGCCAAGAGCTTGCGATCTTCCACCCATCGGCAGCAATGAAGATCAGGATAAAAATCTTGTAAAAAAATTCCGAAAAAAGCTGGCCTTATCCCTTAGTTCTTTGCAAGCGGCTTATGATGATATGCTTGGGCACTGTGAGAAATTGATAAAAAATTCGTTTGCTATTAGGATTGATTCAGCAGAGTTTCGGGATAATTTGAAGTACAGGGCGATGAATTTATCATCGCATGTAATAGAACCTCGTATGAAAAGTTTTATCCTTACAGCAGCCAATGACGGACTGGACAATAGATCTTGGCTTGAATCAATCTTGTTGATAATAATGAATAAGGCACCGAAATCATGGACAGATGAAGATGTTGTGGTGTTCGAAACGAAGTTGAGCGATATAGCACGAAGATTTACGAATCTTGAGGCATTACAAAAGGAAATTGCAATTCCGAGTGAAGGGATCGATGCAAGGAGAATAACTATTACATATCCTGATGGTAAGGAGATTCACCAGATGCTTTGGATTGACCGAGACAAGCAGATAAATATCGAACAGATTGCTGATAAGATTATCGAGAGTTATGATCTAGATGATGATACAACTTTAAAGCAAGCTGTAACAGCCGCATTGATTGAAAAAATATTTCACAAACGTGGTGAGAACGTGCAGACGCAAGATCTGAAAAAGGAGAGAAAGATTGTCTGATAAGAAAGTGCGGCACATTCTTGGTCTTTCAGGCGGAAAAGATAGTACCGCCTTGGCGTTATATCTTAAGGAGAAGATCCCAAATATTGAATATTTTTTTTGTGACACACACAAGGAACTGCCAGAAACCTACGAATATATAGATAAACTAGAGATTTTATTAGGAAAAAGGATAGTTAGGCTTGAAGCTAAGAGGGGATTTGATCATTGGCTAGACATCTATGATGGTTTTTTACCAAATCATCAATCGCGATGGTGCACCAAAATGCTCAAGATTGAACCCTTAGAGAAATTTATTGGTGATGATGAAGCGGTCAGCTATATAGCTATCAGAGCAGATGAAAATCGTGCAGGTTATATCTCAACTAAACCCAATATAATGCCGATATTCCCTTTTATGAGAGATGGTCTTGTAAAAAAGGATATATTAAAAATAATCGAAGAGAGCGGAATTGGGATGCCCGATTATTACAGCTGGCGTTCGAGATCAGGGTGTTTTTTCTGTTTTTTCCAGCGAAAAATCGAGTGGGTAAGATTATATGAGACCCATCGGGATCTATTTGAAGAAGCCGTCAAATATGAGCAGGAACATTCTGATGGCAGAAAATATTATTGGAATCAGGAAGAATCATTACGACAGCTCATAAATAGGAAGGATAAAATAATATCTGACCACAAAAGAATGATGAAACTAAGAAAGAAAAATCAACCCAATCGTCCTCTTATTGAAATCTTTGACTCAGTGCTTGATGAGGAGAATGAAGGTTTCTGTTTTGTCTGCAATTTATAATTATATGCTATAAAAACGATAAGCTATGCTTTCCGGCAAAGACAAAGACGCAGATTTTCACTCACTAAAAGGCATCCAGCCAATATATTTCTTGCCAACTGACCCGTTCTCAGAAGAAGTTCTTATACCGACGTTTCGAATGTCTGAAAAAGCTGACTGTATGATGGGATTTTTTTCCAGTGAAGCGCTATCTACGTTAGCTCCAGGTCTTGCAGCTTTTATTAATAACTCGCGGTTCAATTTCAGATTGATAATTAGCCCTTTTTTGCGTCCAGAGGATCGTGAAGCTATCGAAAATGGTATTCGCTCTCCAGAAGAAATCGCTCAAAAGATTATAGAACCGCTTATCATCACTGAGGATCTGATAGAACTACATACATTGAAATGCCTCTCATATCTCATACGCGTTGGACGCATTGAACTAAAAATAGCGTTAATGAAGCAAGCTTTGTTTCACCCAAAAGTATGGATATTCGAAAATGGTATTGATGTGATTGCCGCACATGGTTCAAGCAATATTACCCTCAAAGGCATCAAACATAATTTTGAGCAAATAACCATATCTAAATCTTGGATCGATCCGACACAGGGACAAATTATTGATAAATTAAAATTTAAATTCAAGCGTCTTTGGGATGAAGATGAAGACGATTGCTATGTGATACCAATCCCACTCGCAGTCAGAGACAATATCCTATGTTCATATCCCTCAGAACATCCCCCTTCAGAATCCGATTATGAATCATTGTTCAGTCGGGCAAGTAAAGCCATTAAAAATAATGGGATGAAAAAAGAACCACAGTTTTCGTTTGATTTTAAATTTGAGATCCCAAGCTGGATAAACTATCAGTCCGGTCCATTCGAACATCAAGGAAAGGCTGTTGATGCTTGGTGTTCATCTGATTATCGCGGTGTTTTAGAGATGGCCACTGGTTCAGGTAAGACCATAACAGCCATGATATCGGCCTATATGGCCTACCAGGAAAATAAGCCACTTCTAATAGTTGTTGCAGCGCCATACATTCCACTTATCAACCAATGGTTTGGCGAAATAGAACTATTCAATGTGAAGACCACTAATCTGACAGATGATGCTAACTCTGCAGGACGCTTGAAATCCATAAATCAGGTAAAAAGGCGTTTGAGAACGGGTATTTCTGACGTAGAAGCAATCGTTGTCACGCATAACACATTGTGTTCAGAAGATTTCTTTAATGCAATCTCTTTGTTTGATTGCCCGCGCCTATTGATCGCTGATGAGGCTCATAACCTTGGAAGGCAAGGTTTTATCGAAAATACACCTGATTATTATGAATTTCGATTAGGATTATCTGCAACACCAGTCAGACAATATGATGAAGAAGGAACAAAAGCCATCTTCGATTTTTTTGGTCCAGTCGTCTACCAATTCACCTTAAAAGAAGCAATTGGGAAATGTCTTGTTGAGTATGATTACCATCTTCATCGCTGTTATTTATCAAATACGGAAATGGACCATTGGTACGATCTTACTGAAAAAATAAAAAAAAGTGCGTGGAGACAGGAAGACGGGAAACCGGATGATTATCTTGCGAAGCTTTTTCGAGATAGGCGGGAATTGCTTGAAACAATTGACAGTAAAATTGATATTTTGGCATCATTGCTTGATGGACTAAATCTGAAAAATGTTAAGTACACGTTAATTTATGGATCTGATAAGGGACCAGAACAATTAGAATATATAAATGGTTTGCTAAAAGATAGGGGTGTGCTTTTTCACCAATTGACTGCAGACGAGACGAAGGATCGTCAAAAAACACAACAAATCATTCAATCATTCCAGCATGGCGAAATACAGATTTTGACAGCAAAAAGGGTTCTTGATGAAGGTGTAAATATACCTCAGATATGTCAGGCATTCATCTTAGCGAGCACGACAGTTGAACGACAATGGGTTCAACGCCGGGGGCGTTTGCTCAGGACTTGTAGCGCAATCGACAAGAATCATAGCATCATACATGATTTCATCGCATTACCACCGAATATAAATCAAGGAATGGACTCTGATACGCGCGCACTTATTCGGTCAGAATTATCGCGCATTCATGAATTTGCAAGTCTTGCAAGAAATGCGGGTAGACCTGATGGACCGCTGAAAATAATCGATGAGCTGGTGAATTCAGCATATTTATGATTTGGGAGGGTATAACTCAATGCCATTGCTTAATAAAAAGATTGTCACGATAATATCCGATCAGTGCAAGAGCATAGAGAAGCGGTGCAGTGGATATAGGGGTGAAATTTTCAATACTATTGCCGACATCTTAGAACTTGAACGACAACACCGAATACGCTCTATAAACATACAGCAAAAAATAAATGATAAATGTGATGCAACCGGTCAATTCTTAGCCAAAAACACTGCTGTCAAAGAATAGTCTATATTATTTTCTGTATTCCTTAAAGACCAGTCGGAGTGGGGAGTATTAATATTATGAAAATTCTTCGAGCTGAATTTGAGAATTTCAGATTATTAAGAAACATCGAACTGACATTCTCTACAGACTCCGAACGAAATCTAACGGTAATCAGAGCTGCGAATGAAACTGGAAAAACGACCATTCTGACAGCATTGCAATGGGCTCTTTATGGCGACCAAGCCCTTCCAGGAAAGGGAAGCAATTACAGACTTCATCCCATTGATTGGAGTGCTGAAAATGGCCAAAGAGTTCCAGTGACTGTAACCGTGGACTTTGAAATCTCAAAATTGAGAAGAAGTAATAGAGGTATTATAGAAAGTCGCCACCAATATCGAATCGTCAGATCAGCATTTGAAGAGATTAGTGGGGCAAAATGGAGTAGGCAGCCTTCAGCAGTCAAATTGTTCCTATTGACAGACAGGGGGGCTGAGCCAGTTGAGTCACCTGAGGTTCACGTAAACGAGGAGCTGCCTCCTGATCTTAGAGAGGTATTTTTCACAGATGGCGATCGAGCTCTTAGTTTCATCGAAGCGGATGTCGCGGCCTCTACAAAACGCCAAAGAGTACAAAACGCAATTCGATCATTACTTGGTTTAAGTATTATTGAGGACGCTATACGTCATGTTAATAAATCTACCTCTGAGGCAAATAAAAAAGCAAAAAAACTCCAAACTTCAGGAGATCTGATCACCGTTGCTACTCAATTACAGGGCATCGAGGATGAGATCGAAGACAAAGAGGCCGACTACGAAGATGCCAAGGAGCAGTTTGCTGCATTCGATGAAAAATTCAATTCAATCGATCGAAAAATAGCCGAAGCCTTGCAAAAAGGTGATGAAGAAAAGCTTAAAAGAAGTCTTGAGACTATTAATCGTGAAATAAAACAGCTTAATAAACGAATAGAGTCTGCGGAAAAGGACCACACTGAATTATTTCGAAGTGACTCTTTGGCCATTGATTTGCTATCGCCTGTTTTAGATGACGCGTTTCAGAAACTTACAGATCTTCGTGACCAGGGGAAGATTCCTAATACGACAATACCAGTATTAGAGGAAAGGCTTAAACAAGAAAATTGCATTTGTGGTGAGAGTATAGATGAGAACGATCCTGATGGTAATCGCCGGAGACTCAATATACAAAAACTTATTGATGATAGTAAGCAAGCTGATGAAATACAGGTAATTATTACTGATCTTTATTTTGGATCGAAAGCTCTACAAAAATCCCCTGAACCAACAGAATCGCGGTGGTTAAATGAGTATAAAAGGGTTGTAGAAAATCGAGATGGTCTTACAATTCTACGCGACCAGGCAGGTGCAAAGAAAAGATCAATTGAACTTGAAATTGATAGATTACCTGATGCAGATATCCAAGGGTTACGTGACACTAAAAAAAGATACAAAGAACAAAGAGACCGATTTTTACAAAAGAAATCAACTTTAGAAACACAGTTGGAGAGCCTCAATAGAGACCGAGCTTATTTGGTTAGGGAGCGAGACCGGCTTTTAAGAATTCAAGATAAAGGTACCAGAGTCCTTTCAGAACTCATAGTAACTCAAGATATTATAAATGTACTCAAAAGTTCTTATGATAAGATTACAAATGAAGAGCTCATACGTGTTAGCGAAAAGATGAATGAAATATTCTTAGAGATGATTGGTGCTGATCCAGAGCAATTTGCAATAATAAGACGTGCTGAGATCAACCGAGATTTTGATATTAAAGTCTATGGACCGCAGGATAGAACACTTGACCCTGATCGTGACCTTAACGGTGCATCTAGAAGAGCTCTCACATTAGCCTTCATTTTATCGCTCACATTAGTTAGTGAAGTGGAAGCGCCAAATGTGATTGATACACCGCTAGGTATGATGAGTGGTTATGTAAAAAGATCAGTTCTAAGAACTGCAATCGAAAAAAGTTCCCAACTTATTTTATTTTTAACTCATGACGAAATCGCAGGATGTGAGGAGATCCTTGACGATGCTGCTGGTGTTGTCGTCACACTCACAAATCCCTGCCATTATCCTAAGATGTTGGTTAATGATCCTCATTTTACAGAACAAACAATTCTTGCTTGTAACTGTACGCACAGAGAAGACTGTCAGCTATGTGCACGTAGATTCGATGCAGAAATCGAGATGGAAGAATCCATTTAGGAGGATATAATGGCTGAACGCTACTATAACCCATTCCAAGGTATGGACCTCAGCGTACCTGAAGAATACAGGGATACTTTCGCGAGGTATTGCAGAACTAAGGGGGGCTCAAATGTTGATGATAGTCCATTCCCACGAATGGTAGATTTGTGGTTCTTATCACTATGCATAGCTGTCAGATTAGATATGGAACCAGCTGATCTCGAAAAGAGCGATACGTATAAAATAATTGAAGGCTCAATATTTGGAAATGATCCTTTGCGGATACATGCACTTATGCTAATCGCTATCAAAAAAACTAATGACGTTCAAATCGTATCTCAACCAAGGCAGGTGATGGCTTTAGCAAATGGACTTGCAGTAGCTGGTCTTCCAAAGGTTATAGAAATGCTAAAAACCGGTGATGCCGAGCCCATTTGGAATATATCTGACGAGTTGGATGCTCTAATCAGAAAAGGATAGGTTTTTCAACTTAAAGGTGGAAACACATGACTTGGAAGTGGATCACAAGTTCTCATCCAATATCCGATATGCGTGATTGGAACATGAATAAAAGGTTGGAAGTTAGACCTGATTTTCAAAGGCAAACGGTATGGACAAAAGCAGCAATGATTATGTTGATGGATACGATCCTCAAAAATATACCTATGCCAAAAATGTTCTTTGAGGCCGTTATTAGAGATAATGATACATACAGAATTGTAATCGATGGCCAGCAAAGAATCAGGGCCATTCTTTCATTCTTAAGGGACGAGTTTAAATTATCTAATCCATACAATGGTGAATATTCGGATATGCATTTCACAGATCTTCCAGAAAATGTTAGGCAAGATTTCCTTTCATATAAAATTGATGTCAACGAAATAAGAAATGCTTCTGATGAAATCGTTCGAGAAATTTATTCAAGAGTCAACAAATATAATATTGCACTTAATAAACAGGAACTCCGTCGGGCAGACTTTCCAGGTCAATTCTTGAAGTTATCCGAAGAATTATCACAACATAGTTTTTTTGAAGATTCAAAAATATTTACAATTGCCAATCGCAGAAGAATGGGTGACGTCGAATATATATCTGAATTGCTTGCCATTTTGATTGATGGAATTCAAGATAAAAAGACGACACTGGATCAATTCTACCAAGATTATTCAACTTGGCCCAAAAAAGATGTTACTTTAATACGAGATAGATTCGAGAAAATTATTGATGACCTTCAGAAAATTTTTCCTGAAGATTCCTACACTATTTCTAAAACCAGATTCAGGCAAAAGGCCGATTTTTATAGCTTATTCTCAGCTATTAATGAGCTTCAGATCGAAGGCAATGCTTTGGAAGGCAAAAATACTGACGATTTAAGAGAGGATCTTAAATTACTAAATGTTAATATAGAACCAGAATCGGATATTGAGCTGTTATCAGAGTACGCGATCAAATGTGTTTCCCAAGGCAATACGATAAAAAGTAGAATCTGGAGAAGAGATTTTTTAAAGGACATATTGAAAGGAACATACGTAAACAAGCTTCCTGAACAAGAAACTATAAAAAAATTCCATGACATATTATGGGATTTATACACTTCCAGTGAAGACGTGAGTTGCCCACCTTATCTTGAAGAATGTCCGATATGTAACAATCAAATTGAAGGCTGTAAGAAAAGTGATGTTTTATTGGGATGGTCTAAAGATACTACGAATTACCAACTATCGAATGCAGAATTCACGCATGTTGAATGTGTAAAAAAAGCTGAACATGTCCAAGGCGATTAGAACTAAAAACAGCTAATATATCACGGATATGGATCAAGTCATGAAAGAGGAGGGGATGATTTGACTGTTCCACTTTTCTTTGACAATAAAAAGTTTGGAATTCACCACATTGATGACACGGTTAGCTCTATTTCGAACAACCAATATGAGGTTCAAGATCGAATCGCTTGCGGGGGAAACGCGGTTATTCATGAATGTGTCGAGCAATCAACAGGTAATGAATATGCTATAAAATTTCTCTTAGCTAAAGGATTTAAAAGAATTAGGAGATTCAAGCAAGAAATAAATATAATCAAACAGGTTAATCACGCACAATTAATTCAATATATTGATGATGGGTTCGTAGAGGCAAAGGTTAAGAAAGAAATAAAAAAAATCCCTTTTTTAATTATGCCTAAAGCTGATCAGAACTTAAAAGATTACATTCTTTCAGCAGAAAACAAAGTGTCTTACGAGGTGTATATAGCCCAATTTAAGGGTTTAGCATCAGCTCTCGCCGCGCTTCATAACAAAGCATTACATAGAGACTTAAAACCCAATGCCATTAACTTAAGAAGCAGTTAAACGGCATAACATATCAAATATATTGCAAATTATGTTGTATTAGGTGGATCGACATGGTATACTCACTTTCAATAATAACAGCCAGTTATATAATCAAAAGGAGCATACCATGTCGAAAATTAGCGAGAAATTTGGTAACTTTGGCACGAAACCTGATTTTCAATGTATGTGCCAAAACAATTGAATTTATAAGAGAAATTATCTCCTCTCCTGACTTCATCGCTCGCCACAGAAAAAACAAGAACGATTTCACACGGAATAGAAAACTTCCGTTTCATGTCTTGATCGTTTTTCTCATCAACCTTGTCAAAGGTTCATACCAGGACGAACTGGATAGATTCTTCAAGACATTATGCCGCTTCGATGTGGCAAGACGGGTCGTATCGAAAGCAGCTTTAACAAAAGCGCGAATGAAGCTCAAGTATGAAGCCTTTGTTGAATTGAATTTACAGTTAATCATCTATTTTGAAAAGCATTTTCGTCCCAAGTTGTGGTTCGGGTTCCGGTTGCTGGCCATTGACGGTTCTACAACAAAATTGCCGGTGACGGATGATGTCGCCCAGCATTTTGGCGTTTGGAACGTTCGTCAGGGTGCGCCATCTCCCATGGCAAGGGTTTCTCAGCTTTTCGATGTCCTCAACAAAATGACCGTCGATGCCCTTATCAAGCCCAAACGTATCGGTGAACGCGAACTGGCGGCGCAACACATGCTAAACGTCATGCCCAAGGATTTGATCCTTCTCGATAGGGGGTACCCGGCATGGTGGCTTTTTAACCTGATCCTTTCCATGGAGGCCAACTTCTGTGCCCGCGTGTCTTGTACGAAATGGAAAGTCGTTCGTAAGTTTTTTCATTCCGGGCTATCGGAAAAGATTGTTACCGTGCCTGTTCATCCTACCTCCGTTTCCCAATGCAAACAGATGGGGTTGGACACAACCCCTTTAAAACTTCGTCTGATCCGCATTGAAAACGATGGGAAGGTTGCCGTGCTAATGACTTCGCTGATTGACAAGGGAACATATCCAATCGAACTGTTTAGCGATCTTTACCACAAAAGATGGCCAGTGGAAGAGGATTACAAAATCATCAAATGCCGGATGGAACTGGAAAACTTTTCTGGCCAATCTGCGCTGTCTGTGTATCAAGACTTTCACGCAAAGATTTTCGCCAAAAACCTGGTCTGGATGATGGCTTTTCCTGTCCAAGACCAGATGGACAATGACATTGTGGATAAAAAACACCGATACCAGATCAATTTCACCCAGGCGCTGTCAAAAAGTAAAGGTGTGATCGTCTTGCTGTTTCTCGATACGAAAAGGATGATCAAACGATTGATCGCCGATTTGCAATATATTTTTCAAAGAACCGTTGAACCGATTAGGCCGGGGAGAAAATATCCGCGCAAACACAAAGCGAAACCGCGCATATATTTTCCTCAGTACAAGCCGATCGGTTAAGTTAACGACATTGACTTAAAACCAGAAAACATACTTATCAAAGTAAGCGGTTTATTAACCCCATCTTCACAAAATTGTTCAGGCATGGCAATGTGTTTCCCCAAAGAAAGGAGAAGATATCATGCCTGAAGACTATGATTCATTCGATTCCAAGCAAAGGCGAAAATTTTGGGAAAATCATATCGAGAAATGGAAGATCAGCAGCCTAAGCCAAAGGGCCTATTGTAAAAAAAACGATCTCATTCTCCATCGGTTTTACGATTGGAAACGGCGCATCATGCCCGTTGATAAAACCCGAGTTACTTTTTTGCCGGTTGCGCTCAACGGATCAGCGACGAGGAAACATCCATCCGTTCGTATTCATACCCCCAACGGATTTACCATCGAAGTCGATGATCAAAACGGATCGATAGAAATCAACAAGCTTGTTGCAATGGTGGCTACATTATGATGTTGCCCACCAATCCCAAAAGGGTCTTTCTGGCCGTGGGTAATACCGATATGCGCAAATCGATCAACGGGCTTTCGGTTTTGGTGGAACAGGCCATGGATTTGAATCCCTTCGAAGGGGACCTGTTCGTCTTCTGCAATCGGCGTCGGAACATGATAAAAATTTTATACTGGGATAAAAATGGATTTGCTCTCTGGCTCAAACGGCTGGAGAAGCACCGTTTCCACTGGCCAACAACCACAAAAGAAGTCGTTTCCCTTAGTGCGAAAGAACTGGAATGGCTTCTCGCCGGACTGGATTATACGAATGCTCATGTGCGTTTAAACTACCGTTATGCAAGCTGAGAACATCCACCTGGAAGTAAAATAAGTGTGTACAAATTCAATTGGTTATGCTATGTATCAGGCATGCTTTCGGAATCGAACAACCTGCCCGATGACGCCCAATCGCTTAAGGAGATTATCTCTTCTCAGCAGCAGCAAATCGACCATCTGCAAGAAATGGTACGTCTGCTGAAGAACGAGCTGTTCGGTCGCAAAAGTGAAGTTTTGCCGGCCGTCAATCCCAACCAACTCCAGTTGTTCAAACCCGACGAAACCGCAGAGCCCGTCCTTGCCGATGACGACATCACCGTCCCGGAGCACACCCGCAAAAAGCGTGGCCGCAAACCGTTGCCTGAGGATCTGCCCCGCGTCGAGGTCCTGCACGATATCCCTGAGGCCGAGAAACGGTGTGCTTGCGGAGTTGAACTGAGCCGTATCGGCGAAGAGACCTGTGAGAAGCTCGATTATATCCCGGCAAAAATCCAGGTGATCCGTCACATCCGCCCCAAATACGCCTGCAAGGCCTGCGAAGGCGTCGAGGATGACGGCCCCACCGTTAGGATCGCTCCGCCGCCAGAACAACTGATTCCCAAGAGCAACGCCACTGAGGGACTGCTGGCCCACATCGCTGTCTCAAAATTCGCCGATGCGCTTCCCCTGCATCGCCAACAAAAGATATTTGACCGTCTGGGCGTTGACATCTCACGGTCAACCATGGCCAATTGGATGATTCAGGCCGCCGGTTGCTGCCAGCCGATCGTCGAATTGATGCATCAGGAGATTCGAAGCGGTCCTGTGATCAATATCGATGAAAGTCCGTTTCAGGTGCTTCAGGAACCGGGCCGCAGCAATACAACAAAATCGTATATGTGGGTGTTTTGTGGCGGCCCGTTGGATGCCCCTGTGGTGCTTTACCAGTATCATCCCACCCGTAGTGGGAAGGTAGTGCAAGATATGATAGAAGACTATTCGGGCTATGTTCAAAGCGACGGCTACAGCGGCTATGATCAGCTGTCCCAAAAGCAAGGGATCATCCATTTAGGTTGCCTGACCCATGCCCGACGTAAATTTGTCGAGGTGAACAAAGGGCGCAAGGCGCGCGGCAAACAAAAAGCAGCCAAGGGGCTTGCCGACGAGGCGCTGGATTACATTGGCGCATTGTATGGCATAGAACGGTATGCGCGAGACAAGGATTTGTCGTATGAACAGATCCGTGACCTGCGACAGGAAAAGGCCAAGCCGATTCTGAAACAATTTAAAACCTGGCTGGACACCTACCATTGGCAAGCTCCTCCGAAAAGCCTTCTCGGCAAAGCGATCCAATATTGCCTAAACCAATGGGACAAACTGGTTGTCTATATCAATGCCGGATTTCTGAAGCCCGACAACAATGTGGCTGAAAATGTCATCCGGCCATTCGTGTTGGGTCGCAAGAACTGGCTGTTTTCCGGCGCGCCCCGGGGTGCGGAAGCCAGCGCCACCTTCTTCGGTTTGATCGAAACGGCCAAAGCCAATGGGCTGGAACCCTATGCCTATCTTCGATACCTGTTCGCCAAACTTCCGCTGGCCAGGACGCGGGAGGACCATCTGGCGCTTTTGCCAAAAAATATCGACAAACAGACGCTGGCGATCCTTCGCTATTGATTCTTCTCTTACTTTCTACCGGCCGGTTCACAATCGTCTCCCATACACATTTTCATTGCCAAGCCTATGATGTCATAATATCTGGGCTATGTGAAGATGGGGTTTATTTGACCCTTACTTATCAAAGGCGAAACATGGTTTCTAAGCGACTTAGGATTATGTAAATTTTTTAACAATAACCAACAGGATTTTACTAACGTGCAAGAAGCGATTGGTCCTCGATACTGGATGTCACCCGAAGCAGTAAACAGAATGGTGGGGAACGATGATGAAATAACTATAAAATCTGATATTTTTCAACTCTGTAGTATTTTCTGGTTTGTTGTTACAGGCAGGCACCCTTTCGGCGTAATAGATAAAAGTGATTGGAGTGGTCCCAAAAATATATTTGAACCAATTTTCCAATCACTATCTCATAATCCAGATAAAAGACCTCCAAACGCGGCACGTCTATTAGAAATGCTAAATGACGCTACTTTGCCAAAAAGCAATACTCCAGAAGCTGAGGCGGCCTTCACCTGAATACCCATTTCGCTGAAGGATTTTCAAGACCATCAAGCAACGCCTCCCCACTGCCTTTTCTTTGGCCCCGTTATCGCTTTTCATTTTACATTTACAGATACAATCCGACCGACCTCATCCACGCCTGTAAGCGTGATCGTCACATCCCGACGAGTGCCAAGCACTATATCTCCCACCCCATTTCCGGTGGGCACCATTAACCGTGTGTTTTCGGCAAGCGTGCATGAAATCCGCTGAGAGATGGGATATTATCGGTTGACCCCAATAATAAGGAGGCCCGCCGATGAATGACGATATCCAAGATGTTTCTATAATCGCTCCCAGCCTTGAGCAAGTTCAACAGCGGTTTGAATCCTGGCGAAAGCTGCGAAAGAAACGCACCCGAATTCCCCAAAACCTTTGGCAGGCAGCGGTCGCGCTATCAGAAGAGTACTCCATCTACCACCTGTCAAAGGCCCTGCGTGTAAACTACACGACGTTAAAGAAAAAAGTTGCCGGTACTCACTTGCCGGAAGAACACCCGTGCGAGATTTTCTCCACACCCTTTATAGAATTGCCGGCTCCGGCACCCCTTCTACCTGAATCCACCATCGAAATGATCAAAACGAACGGTTCGGTCATGAGAATGAATGTAAAAGGAGCCACCTGTTCCGATCTGGTGGAACTGGGAAAAGCATTTTTGGCTATGGCTTCATGATTGCCATCACGCCACACATGCGGATTTTTGTTGCAGTGGAGCCGGCTGATTTTCGAAAAGGCATCGACGGATTAGCCAAGCTTTGCCGTGACCATCTCAAGGCGGACCCATTTTCCGGTGCCGTATTTGTTTTTCGCAACAAACGGGCCACGGCATTGAAAATTATTGTATACGACGGCCAGGGATTCTGGCTTTGTCAAAAGCGGCTGTCGAAAGGGCGGTTTACCTGGTGGCCCAATGGCACGGATGATGTCTTGCGTCGGCTCAATGCGTATCAACTGCAATCGCTGATTTGGAACGGAGACCTTGCCACCATCGAGGTCGCCCCGCATTGGAAAAAGATTCATGCATAGGGGCTTGCGTTCCAGTAACGAGTGTGCTATGAATGCCGACCATGGAAACGATTCTCACCTACCGCGGCAAAACCGTAACAGTTCAGGATGCGGCGTTTATCCAGCAGCTGATCGACCGAAACCCGAGCGACAGCCGAAGACGCCTTTCCGTCAAACTTTGCCAAGCCTGGGATTGGCGCCAAGCCAACGGCGCCTTTCGGGATATGGTCTGCCGGGGCTTGATGCTCGCTCTTCACCGGGCCGGGCACATTCGATTGCCGGCCAAAAAAATGACCCCGAACAATCCTTTGGCCAGACGAAAAGAGCCTGAGAACATCACCATTGAGCGATGCCCGATAGAAAGCAAGCTGTCAGCCATTACCCCCCTTACATTCCGACAGGTTCGCCGAACCGATGCCGAACCGTTGTTCAACAGCTTGTTGGAACAGTACCATTATTTGGGCTACACCCAGCCGGTCGGTGAACACCTGAAATACATCGTTTATTCTCAAAAGCGGCCCATCGCGTGCCTGTCCTGGTCATCGGCCGCCAGGCATATCGGATGCCGTGACCGGTTCATCGGTTGGTCCCAGCATCGGCGAATGGCGAACCTGCATTTGATGGCATACAACAGCCGCTTTTTGATATTGCCCTGGGTTCGCGTATCACACCTGGCCTCTCATATTCTGGGGCGGATGCGTCGTATCCTGCCAACGGATTGGCAAGCGATATACAATCATCCCATTTATTATCTGGAAACCTTCGTGGACAAGGACCGGTTTGCCGGCACCTGTTACAACGCCGCCAACTGGATTTACCTGGGAGATACCACCGGCCGTGGGAAGAATGACCAAACCCACCGGCCGAACCGATCCATCAAAGCGGTTTGGGGATATCCGCTGGTCAAGATGTTCAGATCTCGTCTTACCGCAGGAAAAAGCGCATGACACCGCCGCCCATCGAACTTTCGGCCGAGGAGCTTAACGCACTGATCGATCGGGTCAAATCTCGCAGCCTTTTGGATAAGGATTATGCAACTATTGCGGCCATGGGCGAGACGATCAACGTGTTGAGTCACAGTGTGGATGAAAAAGCCGCATCCATCAAACGCTTGCTGAAAATGATCTTCGGCGCATCCACGGAAAAAACCGATACCATTGTCAAAAAACGAAAACCGAAGAGCGCTGATAAAACGCCCAAGGCCAAGAAAAAAGGCCATGGCCGAAATGGGGCTGATGATTACACCGGTGCCGAGAAGATCACGGTGTCTCATGGTGAGCTTAAACATAAAGATCCGTGCCCGCTTTGTCCCAAGGGCAAGGTCTATGTATATAAACAGCCCAAAACCCTCATCCGTGTCACCGGCACCTCGCCGTTAACAGCGTCGATATACGAGCTGGAAAAATTGCGCTGTAATCTGTGTGGAGAGATTTTTACGGCCGATGCCCCACGGGATGTCGGCGAGGAAAAATACGATGCATCCGCCGGAGCAATGATTGCTCTTTTAAAATATGGCAACGGCTTTCCTTTCTACCGGCTTCAAAATCTGCAGGACAGTATCGGCATACCGCTGCCTGCATCGACCCAATGGGATATTGTCAGGGATTTTTATTGGCACGCCTACCCGGCCTTTGATGAACTGATCCGGCAAGCGGCTGGCGCAAAGCTGATCCATAATGACGACACCACCATGAAAATTCTTTCTTTGGTCAACGAAACACAAGATGCCAAAAGAAAGGGCATTTTTACCAGCGGCATGGTGGCGGTGTCGGACGATCACAAAATCGGGCTGTTTTTTACCGGAAACAACCATGCCGGAGAAAACCTGGCGGATCTACTTACCAAGCGCCAGGCCGATCTGGGTCCGCCGATCCAGATGTGCGACGCGCTGTCGAGAAATGTGCCCAAGGATTTTGAAACCCTTTTGGCCAACTGCATCTCACATGGAAGGCGGCGCTTCGTGGATGTATACGATAACTTCCCGGACGAATGCACTCATGTACTCAACGTGTTGGGCAAGGTGTATAAAAACGATGCCGATGCCAGGGAGCAAAACCTTTCTGACGATCAGCGCCTCGAATACCATCGGAACCATAGCGGTTCGTTGATGAAGGATCTTAGAGACTGGTTTGATGAGCAGTTCGAGGAAAAAAATGTGGAGCCCAACTCCGGGCTTGGCCAGGCCATCAAGTATATGTGCAACCACTGGGAGAAACTGACCCTGTTTTTACGTCAGCCGGGTGCCCCGTTAGACAATAATGTTTGTGAACGCGCCTTGAAAAAAGCGATTTTGAATCGGAAAAACGCCTTGTTCTACAAGACTGAACGTGGTGCCCGAGTCGGTGACCTGTTTATGAGCCTGATCCACACCTGCGAACTATGCACTGCAAATCCTTTTGACTATCTGGTTGCCATCCGGGAACACTCAGAGCAGGTGAAAGCCCGCCCGGATCAATGGATGCCGTGGAATTATGAACGGCAGACCTCTGAAATCAACTCCTAACCGTGGGCAGGGGCTTATCACCCTGCCTACGTAGCCATTCTGTCAGCACCGTAGCCCCGCCTTGAGAAAAATCTGCTTACGCACCGTTGCCGAAAGGACACCATTAACCGAACCCGTTTTGAAGCCTTACCTTCAAGCGTAACAGGCTGATTTAGTGGTTTTGTGTAATTGTGGGTTTTACCACTGGACACCTTCATGACATAATAGCTTAGGAATCCGGCATTCCGGTTGCGCTCTGACACGATATATGCCGCCTCAGTCAGCACACAACTAACACCGTTGACCTCGCGCAGGTTATAGACGCCCGGACTCACCTTGGTGGCCAGCACCTTTGCACCACGCGATAACCGCCGCATCCGAGCAACAAGCGATGGCGGGTAATGGACAAGCATCCGGTACACCACACCGCCATCCGCACGGTCATACGATTGCGACACTATACGGTTCTCGATCTCAGAAAGGAACCCAGACGAACTATAATGGAACCGCTCATCGACAGAGTGGGAAATCCGCTCAGTGGTCCCTATCATCCGAGACGAAAACCGCACAGAGTAGGACGCACCGATAGTACGCAATATCTGTTCAGCCACATCCTGCAGAGCCGAATCCCGAGCCTCACTCACAGAGGCACACGGCACAGACAACCCAAGAAAGTGGCCGGACGGAACAGTGATGGTTTCAGCCCACGCAACCGGACATATCAACAGGACGATTAGCAGCGCCCTCAAAACACGATCTTCCTGATAAATGATTTGATTGGGCCTTCGTCCTTTGGACGGATGGCGGGCTTGGGAGCGACATATGACCGCTTTGAAAAGTCAGCCTTGGCCCTCTGCAGATCAGCATCAGATACCTCAAGCAACACGTGGACGTTGAACTTGGTGCGGCCACTATATGGATCATCAACACGCTCAACATAAGTTTCCTTCTGCACAACCCCATACGCCGCCACATTGTTGAGAATGTACCCATGCTTCACATCAACAGTCTCATAATACCCATCGGCCTCACTGCCACTATACCCATGACCCACCGCAGCGTTCACATTCACACCAATAGATTGAGCCAGATTGGACAGTGCCGCAGACCGGGCAAGCGGCATGGCAACATTCAAAAGCGATACATCATGCACCGACCCTGAGAACCGCCACACATCACCATCCTTGACAGCCGAATTGTAAACCCAATCTGGAAGCTCGCCCGAGAAGGCAATTGACGGAATGAGAAGAACGGAAAGGAAAACAAAGAGAAAAGTTCGCATGAGACACCTCCTAAAAAAGATTTTGCGCCCTGTACAATCCTAAGGCGCAAAACGGAGAGTGTCAATACAAAATATCTAAATAATTCAATTATTTACTTGAGTTTAAACTTAAATTTTTAATTTAAAATTTCTTTCATTTCAGAAAAAAGATTCAACTTGTTGTCTTGAATAATGTAATCCTGTTTCCGTGGCACAAAACCTGATTAAAACACTATAACCAATTGATAAAACATATATATTATGGTAATATTAGGGCACTAAACGCTCACTTCGGAGGTGAAATCAATGCGGCGTCCGATCACCATAAAACACGAGATGGAAAAACTTGCCAGTCATAGCGGATTGATCAATATCGGCGCATTACTTGATGCGATAAATTTCAGGTTCCGTTTCGAAAAGATCAACGGCGTCCATTGTGTAGACCCGAAAATTTCTCATGGTGACATTTTAGCTTCGATGATTGCTCTCATGAGTATTGGTAAACCTGATTACGATGCGATCGAGATTTTTCGTGAGAAGCAAGAATTTTTCAACAAGGCCATTGGCAATCGTGCATGCCCGTCAAGCCCGACATTGCGTCAGCGAATCGATTTGATCGGCAACCAAGCCGATAAGCTGATTAAGGATGCAGGCGTTGATTTGGTTCGATCCTGCGCTCCGGCGATTTCACCCATCCAAACCAGTGCGGGTGATTTCCTTCCTTTGGATATGGATGTGAGTCCGTTTGACAACTCAAAGACTCAAAAGGAAGGCGTTTCCAGAACCTACAAAGGCACGGATGGCTTCGCTCCGATCTTTGCCTACCTGGGCACCGAGGGGTATCTGGTGAATCTTGAGTTCAGAGAAGGAAAACAACACTGCCAGAAAAACACCCCCGAATTTATCAACGCCACCTTGGATTATGCCAGGCAAATTACCGATCAGCCTATTTTGATGAGGTTGGATTCAGGAAACGACAGTCAAGACAACTTTCCTGACGATTCACGAAAGAATGTCCACTTTATCATCAAACGCAATTTGCGTAGAGAATCTGTTCAAAAGTGGGTTGATCTGGCAAAAAAATCCGGCAAGCAACAGCATTGCCGCTCAGGAAAATGTGTATGGATCGGAAAGACGATTGAAGACATCAACGGCAATCCATTGCGCTACCCAATCATCTTTGAGGTTACCGAAAGGCATACCAAAAAGGGCCAAGTACTGCTGTTCCCCGAGTATCAGATCGATACCTATTGGTGCAGCCTCGCACAGTTGCCACCGGATGAGGTGATTCGACTTTATCACGATCACGGTACCAGCGAGCAGTTTCACTCCGAACTCAAATCCGACATGGGCCTGGAGCGCTTGCCGAGCGGTCATTTTTCCACCAATAGCTTGATTCTTCATTTGGCGATGCTGACGTACAACATGCTACGGATTATCGGACAAATCAGCATCGAAGAGAGTGATCCGACTGAATTGCCCGGTATACGCCGGAAGAAAGTTACCCGGCGTCGAATCCGGACAGTCATGCAGGACTTGATGTATATGGCCGGTCGATTAGTAACCAGAAGTAGAAAATGGTACATATCCTTTGGCCAACTCAATCCATTTTCCAAACTGATGGATCGGATTTATCTTCGTCTGAATTTGCTTTCCGCTATGAAGTAGCTATAATTTTTAAAAGAACAATTTTACAGGCATTTGCTTGGTGATTTGCTATGGCTAAAGAATGAGAAACAGGAGCAAAATTCCTTCGAAATTTGAAAATAGTGAGAAAAATTATCAACAAATGATGGTGTGTGAGGCAATCGCCCCGCGCCAATCCTAACAGCAAAAATTAGGCCACTGATTCAGGTAATGTAATTCCAATCTAAGCTAATATTCTTAATATTGCTAAAAAACCTTATAGTTTTCTTTGTCAATTCAAGTCCATCACCTAAGACCAAATTATATCCATAAATCGAATACACATAATCCATTATTGAAAAAAACAACCAATTATTTTCAGTGATTAAGTTTTTTAAGGGTTCTGGAACTACGACAACATCATTAAAAAAAACAATTGGATGTATCGGGTGTCGCCTGATTTCAATTCCAAAAACATCTACTTTCTTTTTATAATCACAGTAAAATTTTCCTAATATTGATTGGTAGCCGCTATTCAAAATATCGCTGTCATAAAGATCAGATATTCTTTCTAAACAGACACTATATTTTAAAAATGAGATCTCAGCACAAATTTTATCCAAGGCTTTAATTATGTCTTGGTTGGCATCATCTGATTCAGAAATAAAATCGCTGATAGACAATCTTTTATCGGAAAAAAAATTTATCACTTTCATATATCTATGGGGGATAAAAATCTCAGATAGACAAATATCTTCAGACTCATATAAAAGAATTGGATGAAATCTTGTCATCAAAGCTATTTCGTAAGCTGAAAAGCAAGTAAAAATAAATTCATGGATTCCTCTTTCTGTCAAAATCCAATGTAAATCGTTTAAAACATTTGTTACTGTAACAGAATAAATTCCTTTCAAACTTTTTACTAATTGTTCCCATATTTCTGAATGGGTATCTATACTATCACAATTATCAATTTTTTCTTTGTTGTTTATATAGAATTCAATGATTTTGGCATACCCCTCTAGGATAATATGTGTTGTTAAAAAAACACAGTCGTAATTTTTGTTGTAACTGAATTGTTTCTTCCAATCTTTTTGCTTTTCATTACCGAAATAAAACAGAGACGTAACTAATGATTGCTCTGCCTTGATAACAAGCTCTTCAGACAACTTATAAGAGAGATTTTGAAAATTTGCTTTTTGCCCAGATAGTCCTTCATAAATATCTGAAAATGCACACATTGCCCAGTGAATTGGATTGGCATAATCTTTTACTTTGGGTAGAAATTTATTTCGAAGAACTCCTTTAAAACAATTTAAAACCTTTTGATAATTAAGCCAGCTATTAAATTCTTTAGAATATAAATAATTTAAAATTCGTTCATCTTTATATCTTTCAAAATGCGATCCATCAAACTCTTCAATTGTTTGGAGATATTCAATAAGCCAGTAATTTTGTTTTTCGCTACATATTATATTGATCGCTCCAAGTGGAGATGTCATTGTATGAAAACAATGCATAAACTCATGGATCAAACTCCTGCTAATTTCATTTTGAGTATTAAATAATATTTCATTGTGATTTTTCAATTCAGAGGAATTTATATCTGTTAAATAATCGTGAAAGTTTGCATTGATTAGGATAAAGCAACTATTGGGGATATATTTACCTTTTACCCTTTTTAAAGTATTTGTAATAGAAGCATTATTTTCAGATGTTATTGAGTCTCTAAATGGGGAATATATATTTTTCATAAAATTTTTAAAAGTATAGACTTTATTTTTTTGTTATTACAATCTTATAATCAAACATTCCCAGATAAATATTTATAGTAAAGTCTTCACTCTCAAAATGAAGCTTGCCCTCTGATTGATCTTCTAATTCTAACAATTCTTCCTTTTCAGGTAATGTTAAATCGACTATAATCTCATTATCAATAATGATTTTGAGCTCTTTTTTGTCATCATTATCAACCAGATGCACTATCTCATCGTTTTCCCATGTATATCTCTCTTCAACATCATCGATTATCAGGGAGATAATGTTTTGGCCACGAGATTCTATATTACGATGATCCGACTTTGTTAATTTCAGTTCAGATTCAGCGATTCGGATTTTTTCTAATGTCGGGTGCACACTCTCAGCATATCCCAGTCCCTCAAGCTCATCACCAAGCCGGATGACATCCTGCCATTCTTTATTGTCATAAGCTGCGCATAGGTCTTCATAAATAAAATTTTGTTTTGATATACGCATGACTTTCGAGATGGCAAGAACCTGCTTTGAACATTCATCGCAATCAAATATATGCATCTCAATGTCTTCAACATCGGACTCGTCAAGTTCTTCTGTAACATACTTGACCAAAAGCTCATCTAATTCTTCTTTTGTCATATCTTTACAGTTCATGACGCTGCCTCCGCAATCTTGTCGGCTCTGGTCTGTTCATCTATTTCCATATAGTAATCTTTAAGCTTCGCCATAATTTTAAGATATCGCCTGCGAACTGTCGCCCAAGGAATCTTAACTTTTTCAGCTATTTTTTGATACGCCATATCCTTGTATAGTCTTAACCGATATATTTTCCTTTCCTCTACTGACAAATTAGGAAGGAATCTGCTTAATAGTCTGTTCTGTTCTCTACAGATAAATATCTTCTTTTCTATTTCTTCTCTTCGGATAAGTATTTCTTCAGGGTTTTTATTTGGAACGACGTAACTCGTTTCATATTTAAGATTAAAATAATCATCAATGGAGTCTAACTTTTGATCTCTTTGCGGTACATTGAATGCATGTGCCACGGCATTTTTTTTACAATTTCTTATAATTAAAGCCTTGTTATGTTCGAAACTCCTCTCTGCACGAGTATCGATTATGTAATGTAATAACCTATTAGCTTCATTATAATATCTATCCAACTGATAGTTATCAAACTGATTTTTATCGACAACATAAGCTGTAATACTCAAATATATTTCTCTGTATCTTTCCAAATATTCCGGCACTTTATACACCTTTCTTGAACAAAAAAAGATCGCACAACGATATGACCCTTGAATATATCAGAATATCCAACTTTGAATCAAGAGAGGAAACAAAAATGGACTTTGATTATGATTCCAATGACATGGACTGTGACGACGATTTCGAGGCCGACTGGGAGATTGATTCAGATGAAGACGGTGACAGAGATCTTGACGAGGATGTTGAGTTCGAGGTCGAGGCTGACGAGAGCACCGAGCTGATATCTGATGACGATCAGGAAGACGTGGATGTGCATGTTGAAAATGACATTTCGGGTGAAATCGAACCGTGCTGGTCAATCCAAAACATGTGGGACGGAAGCTATGAGATAGGGTTCTACAGGGAGATCGATGAATACGATGATGAAAACCAGATCAAGATTGAGACTGAGGATAATGAGGATAAGGGTGACGATGAAGACGATGAACACTTGTCAGTAAGACCAGCGGATGATGAATTCAACCCAGAGCTGCGCAAAGTGATGGATCGACTAAAAGCTGATGCAAAATCAAACCGATACGGCGGCGGATACAACAGCAGCGATGATTATGAGGATGAGGATGAAGACGAAGACCCAATCAAAAGATTTCTGAGATTTTTCGGATTTGGAGGTTCGCGATGAATATCCCACAGATGCCTATGCAAAACCAAGGACTGATGAATACTGCTTACGTTCAATTATACGATATATTGGACCGCGTACCGCCTGATCTGCCACTAAACACAACCATCAAAGATATAAGAGGGATGATCCCATCGGTCATCTACGCCAATAACTGGAGATATGTATTTTATTTCGAAGGTGGCTGCGGATGCCCTCTCACAACTGCGATCAATGAGCGACAGTTCCGGAGAATAGCGGGCAGATCGTGGACTGGCCAACTTGTCTGCAAAGAACACCTTAGAATGTGCCACAAATGCAGAGTGGGGTTGTGCGTATTTGGAAACCCTGATGGATTTTTTTTAGATGACGGTGAGAGTAAAAGATTTCTTTGCACACCTCACTTTGAAGAAGAAACTAAGTCACTAAAACGCTGGAACTTCTTTAATGGATTCCTGGAGGGATTTTTTGGAGGTGAGTGATGAGACAAAAGAGATACAAAAAACCGCAAAATCCTCGAATGAAACAACCTGATCCCCGAGCCTTGATGGCAATCGCCAAATCGGCTGGCCTTGAAAACCACCCTGTATTTGCTCAATTGATAGGAATTGCACAACAGACAGGCGACTGGTCAGAGGTCGAATACATGATCAAGGACCAGATGCCGCTCATCCAACAATGGACAATACAAAACCAGATCGAAGTCCAAAAACAAGAGGCCGATCCGTTCTACCCGCGCCCCACCACAGAAAACTTCACCGGCAACATTCCGGTTGCCGCAATCAATGATCCGTTCGGCGAAGGAGGCCCACCAGATGGAATGATAATGTCGCCCGGTGATTTCAGACGGCATATGTTCATCTGCGGAAGCCCAGGCAGAGGCAAATCCAGAGGTATCCTTGCAATGATTGCAGCGCTCAAAACTGTTCTTGGCGATAAGATATCAATCTGGGTGTTCGAGCCGGCAAAATCATTCCGGAACTTCCTTTATCCGAAGTTCAAAATATTCACACTCCAGGACATGCGCGAAGACCTGTTCAGACCGCCCACACCTTATATGCCTAACTACACATGGCGCTGGATAGTCGCCCAGATCATGGGAACAGAGCAACAGTTCAAAATAGCGTCAAAAAACCAACTCATATCCGCACTCATTGACTTTGAAGCTGACGGAAAACCATACCCAACGACTGAAGAGATGCTTGAAAAATGCAGA
The DNA here is from genome assembly GCA_963674945.2 of uncultured Desulfosarcina sp. GTDB lineage: Bacteria > Desulfobacterota > Desulfobacteria > Desulfobacterales > Desulfosarcinaceae > Desulfosarcina. Next base: position 2,377,702 of record CAXXWQ010000004.1, on the reverse strand, counting down.
GCAGATGTGAAGGCCTCTGGATCATTCCGCGAAGGCGACCCTATCCAGTCGCTTGTAAACAGATTCATTGGACTTTCAGAGTACGATAGGCACAGCCGGAATGTGCACATCCCAATCGAAGACCTGATGCACATGGACGCAGTTTTCGAGATCGGTGACTCAATATCAGAGATCGACATGTTCCGCACTGCAATGCTCTTGAGCAGGCTGTACCACTACAAAAAACACGAGCGAACCGACCATCTGAACCTGATCATCATGGACGAAGGCAGGGACCTGTTCAGCCGCGCAACAACCGGATTCGGCGAAAAGGAACTTGAGAAACAGTATGCCCTGGCAAGAAAGATGAACATCGGCTTCATAGTAGCCACCCAGGAACCCAAAAGCGTGTCCACAACAATCAAAGCCAACGTCAACACTATGATCGCATTCCCTCTCTCAGATGGAAAAGAGCTGATGGACGCGGCCATGTCTCTCGGATTAAATCAAGCCCAAATGGAATTTTACCGGCAACTGTCTGCTGAAGGCCACGGCCATGCAATTATCAAATACGCTGGATACCCAACACCATTCCCAGTCCAGTTCCCGCACGTCCCCGACCCGGACAGAAGGGTGCCAGATGAAGAGGTGGTCGAGTACAACAACGAGTTCCTCAAACAATACGAGATCCCGGACGTTCCAACACCGCAAACAATTGAACCAAAACCAGACCCGGCAAAACGCCCGACACCATTACCACGCACCACACCGGATGAAGAGCTGCTGATGCGCACCATCCACGAAAACCCGCTGATGTACGTGACACAGATCTATAAAGAGTGCGGATTTAACCCAAACACTGCAAACAAAACACAGAATAGCCTGATCAAGAACGGCTACATCATTAAAGAAACTGTAAAAATTCAGAAAAAAGGCAAGCCATACACCTTCATGCGCCTCACACCGCAAGCTCACCAAAGGATGGGAATCAAAGCCCATGCCTGGAACAGGCCCGGAGTCAAGCACCAGGTATATGCCGAGCTGGTCAAGATGCAGCTTGAAAACGATGGGTGGACCTGCACCCTCGAAGCCACTGCTAACGGCCACCCGCATAGGATGGATGTCTATGCCGAAAAAGACGGCGAGAGCCACGACTACGAGATCACCATCCACGACAAAAACATCCAGGACAACATCACCACCGCACTCGAAAACAAATTGGCAGACCGGGTGATAATCGTTGCCGACGATACAGACATCGACAAGTGCATGGGGAAGGCAGGTGATCTGATCTACACCTACGGAGATGCTTTAGAGTTCAGGCCGATATCGGAGTTTTATATTTGAGTTTAAAATCAATTAACTATCTGAAAATGCAGCGTGATTGACACTTAACAGGTCGAATTGATATGATGCCACCATCAAAAAATCAGCAAGGAGGTCTTTGCATGATCGGTGGCATTTATTCAGACCAACGCTGTCCTCTGTGCAACAGCAAATTCTTAGATAATGGGAGAGACGGGCTTATCTGCCCAAACCATCCAGATAAGAGAGCAACTTCATTCCGCGTAAAATTCGGCAGGAAAGTCCGCAAGAGATTCAAAAACGATTACTTTGCAGCACAGAGATTCTTGACTGGGCTTCGTTTCAAACATGATGAGGGCACATTTGATGTCCGTGACTATAAGCACGATAACCCGCTTGGGTTTGAAAACCTTGCCACCAAATGGCTTGAGGTCAAAGAACGCGAAACAAAACCCAAATCATATCGAAACCTTTTCAACTATATGGTCAGGGCTATCCAGGCTTGGGGCAACCGCAACATCAAAGAGATAGGCTACGCTGAGATTGAAGACTTCCTGCTTGATCAAAAGGTAGGAAAAACTGGAAAGCCAATCTCAGACAAAACACGCTCAAATGTTCGGTCTGCACTGCATGATTTCTGGGTCTGGCTTCGCAAGCGCAGACTCATCAGGCCGGACCAGATGCCGGAATTCCCAGAGACAAAATTCGAGCTTGGATTCAGAACGACAGTGGACAAAGAAACACAAGAGTCAATCCTTGAAGCTGTCCGCGAGATGACATTCCATATCAACCCAAAGATCTGGCTCGGTATCAAATGGCTATGTACATATATATCGATTCGTCCTGGAGAGCTGATCAGGATCAAAGAAAAACACATCGACACCGGTAACGGTTACCTGATGATACCTGACCCAAAAGAAAAAAGGCCAAAACTCGTCCCGATGCTTGATGAAGATATTGAGCTGATTAAGTCGTTTCCGAAAGGCTTTCCAGAGCTGGCATTTTTCAGACACCAAAAAGGCCTTCAAAGCGTCAGGGAAAACCAGCCGTTCGGTGAAAAATATTTCTATAAATGGTGGATTCGGGCCTGCGAAAAACTTGGAATTGAGGGCGTTGATCTTTATGGTGGAACAAGGCATAGCTCAGCCATCGCCCTGCGCAAATACAGGACCCCTGAAGAGATCCGACGCGCAACAATGCACTCGACTAATAAAGCCTTCGAACGTTATTTTAGACTTGAATCTGACGATCTGAGAGATATCTACAAAGATACAACAAAACGTAGAGGCGAGGTAATTAAATTAAGGAAAAGAAATGAATGATTGGGTGGGCCACATGTGGGCGACTTATATGGCCCACTTCAAAACATATAAATATTTGATTTCGTTACCATTTAATGGTGGAGGCGGCGGGAGTCGAACCCGCGTCCGAAAACATTCCACACGAACATCTACATGCTTATCCTGATCTCTGGGTATCGCCTCTGCTGAGTCTCCATCAGGCAGGGTACTGCAAAGGCTATCCTGTTATTAATTTCGCCGATACTGGAACAGGCACTCAGGACCGACTATCCCACTAGTCGACGCTCTATCCAGGTGCGCGGGAAAAACCCGGTAGAACGGTAGCATTAAGCTGCTACGGCGTAGTTATAATCGTCTGCGATTATATTTAGATCCCACCAGTTTTACGAGTCGGCAGGAACTCGGCATGCAGTCAGTGCTTCTTTATCCCCGTCGAAGCCGTTTCGCCCCCAATTTTTAAAAGAACCTTTAACTATATATAGTGATCTGGCATGTTAATGTCAATAATTAGACTAGTCCAGAAATGGCCAATTTGCCCGATATCGGCGTTGCACGAAAAATTTCATCCCCGGATAATCATCGTCGCAGGCATGGCCAGTTCCTACGGCACTCCACAGAAGGTCATGAACGAATTTAAAAATCGAATCAACTATGGACTGACTAGCGTATCCACGGCAACATAGGGCAATCCGAAGGCGTCGGCCACGGCCCGGTAGGTCACCTTGCCCTCGATCACGTTGGCGCCGCGTTTGATCTCGGTGTTTTCCGCCATGGCCTTTTTCCACCCCTTGTCGGCGATCTGCACCGCATAGGGAAGGGTAGCGTTGGTCAATGCCTTGGTCGAGGTTTTGGCCACGGCCCCGGGTATGTTGGCCACGCAGTAGTGTACCACGCCGTCCACCACGTAGGTGGGATTGTCGTGGGTCGTGGGTTTGGAGGTTTCGAAGCAGCCCCCCTGGTCGATGGCCACGTCTACCAGGACCGAACCGGGCTTCATGGTGGAGAGCATGTCCCGGGTTACCAGTTTGGGCGCTTTGGCACCTGGAATCAATACCGCCCCCACGACCACATCGGCCTGTCGGAGCAGTTCGCGGATGGCCATCGGACTGGACGCGAGGGTGATGCAATTGGCCGGCATCACGTCGTTTAAATAGCGCAGCCGGTCCAGGTTCATGTCCAGCAGGTAGACCCTGGCACCCAGACCGCAGGCCATCTTGGCCGCATTGATGCCAACCACGCCACCGCCGATCACCACCACCGTTCCCGGTTCCACGCCGGGCACCCCACCCAGCAGAATACCGCGCCCACCCTGGGCCATCTCCAGGTACTTGGCCCCTTGCTGGATGGCCATACGACCGGCCACCTCACTCATGGGGGTGAGAAGCGGCAGCGTACCGTCGTCCTTCTGGATGGTTTCGTAGGCGATGCACACGGATTCGCTTTTAATCAGGGCCAGGGTCTGTGGTTCGTCGGCGGCAAGATGAAGGTAGGTGAAGACGATCTGACCTTTCCGGATCAGGTCGTACTCGGACGGTTGGGGCTCTTTGACATGCATCACCATGTCCGCCGAATCGTAAATCGCTTCCGGTGTGTCGATAATCCGGGCGCCGGCTTTGGAGAACAAACCGTCGTCGAAACCGCTTCCCGTACCGGCGTTTTTTTCCACCAGGACCTTTTGACCGCTATGGATCATCACCTCCACTCCTGCCGGTGTCATGCTGACACGGTTCTCCCCTTTTTTGATCTCTTTCAGGATGCCAATGATCATGGTGGTTCCTCCTTATTTCTCTCCTACGTTGAGCGTTTCATCCGATTTCGGTTTGCGCCGCCACCGGATGGTTTTCCAAAGGCCGTTTTTCGAAAAACAACCCCACCCCCAGTGCAACCAGAAGATAAGGCGATAGGCCAGCCAGAGGGACCACGCCAGCATGAGCAGGTGGTAGACCCAATGGGGCAGACTGATGATCCAGGCGGTGGGCATAAGCCCTTCGATGCGGTCCTGGGTCCAGTTGAGCTGAAGACGGCTGGAGTGGTTGCCTGCGATCTGCATATCCGGGATGCCCAGCAGGCCCTGTTCGATGGCATCGTAAAGCCCTGCCAGTGCGGCAAGGGTAAGGACGATCGTCAATAGCTGGACAAGGTTGAAGGCGAACGGTTTTTCGGGGCCATCCCATTGGTAGCGGTATCCCAGAAAGAGCAGCCATCCCACGATTGCCACGGCAACGTAAGCCGGAATCTGGGTCAGCCCCAGTCCCAATAACAGCCATTGGTAAGGACGAAGCGGCGTCAGTCTGGTCTTTCCCAGCCCCCATGCGGCGACCACGACAACGATCACATAACTCCAGAAGAGGACGGCGGGACCGAGGCGCGGCCCCCAGGTGAAGAGAATCCAACGATTGTCGGGCATTTGAATGGTGGTATCGGCGTTTACGGCGCCGTCGCCCACATGGATACGGGGCGAGCGGATCCACTGCAAGGAGTCGGTCAACTGGAGCCATGAAATCTCCACCGTCTGGCTGCCCGGTTCCAGTGGAACGGTGATTTTTTGTCCCTCCTGGCGCACCGGCAGTGGTTTTCCATTTACCGTAACCGTTTGCAGGTTGATATCTTCCGGCAACTGGATGACGTGGGGACCACCCCGGCTGGTGCGCGCCGCCAGCGTCAGTTCGGCGCGGGTAAACCGCTGTCCCGGAGAAAGGTTGAGACGGCTTTTGTCGATGGTCACGGTGCGTCCGGGAATCGGCTTCGGGCGGTCGACGACGATGGTTACCGCCTCTCCCGGCCACGGTTGCCATTGGGGCTGAAAGTTGCTGCCGGAATCCTGATGGTGAATCACCGTTATCCCGGAAAAGGTGCATCGCCATATGGTCGCGGCATCCAGGATCCATGTCTCCGTCCAAGGCACCCCTGTCGGCGCTTTCAATTGAATTTTGGGCGATACGGGAAGGGTCGTCGAAAAGGTGACCGCCGTCTCACCCGGCCCCATGGCGATCTGCGCCGCACCCTCTTCGACACGAATGCCGGCGGTGGTCAGCTTCGCTTGGGGCAAGAGGAGGGGTACGGCCAGTCGCACCGGATCGCCCACAGGGGTGAGTCGCTGGATATGTGTGGTCACCTCCCATTGGATGCCCAGGCGCAAAGTGCGGGTGACGTGAAAGAAGGCGGGAATCGCTGCGCTGGCTGCCTGGTCCGTGGGTTCATCGGTTTTGCTCATACGGGACAGGGAGATGGTTGCGTCCATTTTCCCACCCGGTGCAAATCCCCGTGCCTGCCATCCGACACCGGCATAGGTGCCCATATGGGGAACCAGGGGAAAGGATATCCGGATCTCGTCGACGTGGCCCGCAGCGCCGGTCAACTTGACCTGGTGAACACCCTTGGGAACGACCATCCATAGATTGCCGTGTTCGTCCCGGGTCAGGCTTTCTGCGGGTTTACTATTCAGCATGACCGACTGGGGGCGCCAGGCGTCGAGGGTAACGGGCAATGGGATGGCCGTGTCGGCCTGGGCGTGAATCTGCATGAACAGGCGCAGCTGATCCGGCGTGGCAGTCAGTTCCAGGCGGCTCACGTCGGCACAATGGGGAAGGCATGGCGGTGGTTCGGTAAGCCGCTGATGGAGCTCTTCCAGCAGGTGGTCGGGCGGGAAGTCAGAATGGGCCGTTTCAACGAAAAAAACCTGGGCAAAGATTGGGACCACCAGGAGGAGACCGGCCATGGAAACGCCTTTGTCGGCCAATCCGGGCAGGTGTCGTCGCCAATTGCGAAGATCGAGAAAAAACATGGTTAAAATGGCCAGAAGGGCGACGCGGGCCAATCCCAAAACCATGTTCAAAAAGGGACCCATCAGCCACAGACGCATGTTTTGGCTCTGGTCCACCGGTCCGTTCCATCGCAGCCGGACGGATTGCCATCTCCAGGCGGGAAGTCCCGGACCCGTCTGAATGAGAGCATCGGAATCGGAAATCGTATGTTGGAAGGCGGGCCCCGGTGCTTCGGGTTCCAACTGCCGACCTTTGTCCATGGCTTTTCTCGCCTGTTTTGCGATGGATACGGAATCCATTTCCATGGCCATCTGCGGCGCCAGACGATCCTCGATTTGTGAAACCAACGGGCGATGCGATACCGGCCAAAAGGCGTTGGAAAGTTGCGGGTAAATGGCAATGCGAACCTGTTGCACCATGAAAGGCAGGGCAATGACGATCAGCACGATGATGGCGGCAGCGCGCCAGAGGTTGATGAGCCGTTTGAACCAGCCGTCGGGAAGATATCTGAGCAATGCACCGGCGGCAAGCAGGTGAAGCCAGACCTGGCGGGGTGCCCCCGGTTCCTGGAAGATCAACGCCAGGGTGAAAAGGGTTACGAGGCCGGTGGTCCTGCCATAGCATTTATAAGCGCCGATGGAGATAATCAGGGCAAGGAAAAGGTCAAGCAGGCTCCAGCGCGAAAGCCAGGTGCCTTCCGGAATGTCGACCCCGGTGGCGGCAAACAGGCGCCATCCCGGCGGCAGGTGAAGCAGGCCGCCGACACTCTGAAAATCGTGGTCCCAGCCGATGGCCGGCAGTGTGGATCCGGTTTTACGTATCCGACTGTCCGCCTCCAGGTTCACCATGCCCCGGCGCATTTGGACACCGGGCCATGGTCCCTTCCCCTGAAGGGTAATCAACTGGTCCCTGCCATCGACGGCCACCCGTCCCAGTTCCATGGGGGGTACCATGGCCAGGTGCCAGGTGCGGTTGAGACGGCCGTCGATGCTGTCGTGGACGGTAAACCCCGATCCATCGAAATCCAGCCACCAGGTTCGTGTCAGTTTCAACTGATCCGGCGACGGGTCCGGGTCTCCCCGGCGTATGGTGGCAAGCGAAAGTGTCCCCCCCGGTTTCACCTGGTATGCGGGAAACCGTTTCCACGCATCGGGCATGCGGGTCCGGGATGGTTCGACGGCGGGAGCACCGGAAATCGTCACCATGCGCAGGTGGTTGGCGGCCTTGAATGACCATGTCTCCTCGCCGTAAACGCCTTTTCCCATGGAAAGGGTTTCCACCGGTCCGGCGAGGCGTACGGTCACGTCGATGTCCCAATGGCCCGGACGACCCTGGACGAGAAGTCCACCATCATCCGAGATCCGGACGGGCAGCGGGCTGTCGACCTTCATCACGGTAGCGCCGGCGGGCAGCACGGATGCCAGTTGGATATCCCGGGCTCCTCCGGAGACCTGAAGCATGACCCGGGTGACGATCCGAAGGGGAATGCCGTCTTCGATGAGCCGGAAAAGCTGCGCCTTGACCGTCTCTTTGCTTCCGGAAAAATTTTTTTTGGATTGCAGGCGCAGTCGGCCCTGGGCATCAAGGTCCGGTTCCTGGATTTCGTTGCCGTCGACGGTCAAGGATACGATTCCCGTTTCAACGGGCAGCTGAAGACGTTCGGGCTGTCCATCCCAGACGAATGCCCCGTTGATTTGCCAGTCGCCGGGTGTCAGCCAGACGGCAGGCCGCTCCTTGACATCCGTCACCGGTATGCCGTTTTCGCCGATGGCCACCGATTCGGGCCAGTGATCCTCATCACCGGGAAGAAACACCCAGGTCGGTCCATACACGCGCACCTTCATGGTGAACAGGCCGCCCCGGTCTCCCACGTCCAAGGACAGGTACGACGGCCACCAGCAGTGTCGTTGTGCCTTGCCATCGAAGGGAACGGGACAGTTTTGTTCCTTATCACCGTGGAGCACCCATTTTTCCCACTGGGAAAGGGAGTCGGGAACGTCTGCGGCGTGGGCTGTTGATGAGAGAAAGAGAATGAGCATTAAAAGAACGGTGAGCAAGGATGTGTGGCGCATTTAATCTCCGAATCAAGTGGTAAGGATTGACGGCTTCGTAAAAAGTCCGATATCGGCGTTACGCTTCATCCCTCGTCACTGCGACGTATTATGAATACGCCTCATTCCTCGGGACTCACAAGCCTTGATCCCAAACTTTTTACAAAACCGTCCGATGTTAAGTTAATGTATTCTATCGATGATAGATTTTTATGTGGCTTGTCCGCTGATTGGGACCGACTCGATTTCAATTCAAAATGATATATATCCTTTCCTTAACACTTAACACTATTTTGTGATAGTACGCATCAACTGGCAGCGATACCACTAACGAATGGTGGCTCCTCATCGACCAGCATTATCATCAATCGCCGCATGGGCCGCCGCCAACCGGGCGATGGGCACCCGGAAGGGCGAGCAGGAGACATAGGAGAGCCCCAGCTGGTGGCACAGGGCGATGGATTTGGGCTCTCCGCCGTGCTCGCCGCAGATGCCGCACTCCAGGTCCGGCTTCACACTGCGGCCCTTTTTTACCGCCATGTCGATGAGTTGCCCCACGCCATCCGGATCCAACGTAGCAAATGGATTTGCGGGCAAGATCCCCGTCTCCATGTAATCGATTAGAAATCCGGTCTCGGCGTCGTCCCTGGAGATACCGTAAGTGGTTTGTGTCAAATCATTGGTGCCGAAGGAGAAAAATTCGGCTTTTTCGGCAATTTTATCTGCAGTGAGTGCCGCCCGCGGCAGTTCGATCATGGTCCCGAATTTGTATTCGATGGTAACGCCCTGTTCCTTCATTACCGTCCGTGCTTCGGCCTCCAGCGCCGACCGCTGTCGAACCAGTTCGTTGACGTGGCTGGTCAACGGAATCATCACTTCCGGCTGAACACGGATTCCCTCCTTGTGAACCATGCAGGCCGCCTCGAAGATCGCCCGGACCTGCATGGTGGTCAGTTCGGGAATGTAGATACCAAGGCGGACCCCCCGCAGGCCCAGCATGGGATTGGCCTCCCGCAGGCTCAGTGCCCTTTTTCGAAGCTGCTCTTTTACGCGGATCTGGCCCAGCAGGTTATCGATGGCCGCCATGTCGGGTGCGTGCTTGAGCTGAATTTTCAAATCTGCCAGTTCGGCCACCAACTCCACCAGATCCGGCAAAAATTCATGCAACGGGGGGTCGATGAGGCGCACGATGACCGGTCTTCCGTCCATGACCCGAAAGAGTCCGGCGAAATCCTCGCGTTGAAAGGGAAGGAGCGCGGCCAGCGCCTCGCGGCGCTCGACGGGGTAGTCGGCCATGATCATTCGCTGGAAGTGGGGGAGGCGATCGGTTTCGAAAAACATGTGCTCGGATCGGCACAACCCGATGCCCTGGGCGCCGTATTCCAGGGCCCGACGCGCATCCTGGGGGTAATCGGCATTGGCCCAGACGCCGAGTCTCCTGAACTCGTCGGCCCAGGAGAGAAGTTTGATCAAATATGGATCCTGGATATCCGGCACCATGGTTTCCAGCTTGCCGTCGAACACTTTGCCGGTGGTGCCGTCGATGGAGATCCACTCTCCTTCGTGGATCTCCCGATCACCGATGGTCATCAGCCGGTTGGTCAGGTCGATGCGTATGGCGGATGCCCCGACCACCGCCGGCTTTCCGAATTGCCGGGCCACCAGTGCCGCGTGGCTGGTCCTGCCCCCCCTGCTGGTAAGAATTCCCTGGGCGGCCAGCATTCCGTGGACATCGTCGGGTTTGGTTTCCGGCCGGACCATGATCACCGATTTCCCTTCGTTTTTTGCCCAGGCTTCGGCCATGTTGGCATCAAATGCCACCTGGCCGACGGCGGCGCCGGGTGAGACGTTGAGACCCCATGCCAGAATCCGTGCATTCGCCGCGGTTGCGGCATTGAATTGGGGATGCAGGAAAAAGTCAACCTGTTCGGGTTTCACCCGGAGCACCGCCGTTTTCCGATCGATCCGGCCCTCTTCGGTCAAGTCAACGGCAATGCGAACCGCCGCCTGGGCCGATCGTTTTCCGTCCCGGGTCTGGAGCATCCACAGCTTGCCCTTTTCGATGGTGAACTCCATGTCCTGCATATCCTTGTAGTGCGCCTCCAGCAAACCGGCGATGCGTTTAAATTCGGCGTAGACCACCGGCATCTCTTGTTCCAACTGGGAAATGTCCCGGGTCATGCGAATACCGGCCACCACATCCTCGCCCTGGGCGTTTGTGAGGTAGTCCCCTTCGATGTGGGGCTCGCCCGTCGAACTGTTGCGGGTCATGGCGACTCCCGTTGCACAGTCATCGCCCATGTTGCCGAATACCATGCTCACGATATTCACGGCCGTTCCCAGGTCGTGGGGAATGCCGGCGGCGTTGCGGTAATCCACCGCCCTCTTTCCGTTCCAGCTTTTGAATACCGCCTCGGTTGCCATCTTCAATTGCTTATACGGGTCTTCCGGAAAAGTGTGCGTGGTATGATGACGATACAGAACCTTGAACCGTTCCACTACCTGCCGCCAGTGATCGGCCGACAGGTCGGTATCGTTTTCCACACCGGCGGCCTGGCGGGTCTTGGTGAGAATCGCTTCGAAGGGTTCGTCGGCGATGCCCATGACCACCGCACCGAACATATGGATCAGGCGTCGATACGCATCATAGACGAACCGGGGATCATCGGTCAGGCGGATCATCGCAGACACCGTCTGTTCATTGAGGCCGATGTTGAGCACCGTGTCCATCATGCCCGGCATGGATAACTTTGCACCGGAACGGCATGAGAGCAAAAGCGGGTTGTCACCATTGCCAAAAGTTTTTCCCGTTTCCTCTTCGACTTTTTGCAAGGCGGCCAATACCTGGTCCCACATGCCTTCCTGCAGGGTTCCACCGGATTTGAGATAGGCATTGCATGCCTGGGTAGAGATGGTGAATCCATGGGGAACGGGAAGGCCGATGCGAACCATTTCAGCCAGGTTGGCGCCTTTTCCACCCAGCAGGGTCCGGATGGCATCTCGATCGTCTCCCACGCATTCTGTTACGGCATCGAAATCGTCGAAGGCAAATACCCACTTTTTATTTTGCATAAAAAACCTCCTGTTCAATTGCAGCAAATCCGTCTTTTAAGAGTTCATCAATTTACCGATGGTGCGGGACAAGAATACACCGAACGGTTTTTGCGCATGATCTATGGGGTTTTTGGAAAAAAGGAGCAATGGAACGAGAAACGCAGTCTGCCCCTTATCGATGGAGCCATCCTTACGATTCACTGGATCACAGGTTATGGAACAGCATTGGAGACGCACAAGGAAAGAGAATGGATCGCTCCATGTACTGACACGGTCAATTTATCGTGCCGGGAAAAAATTTGCAATTTCATTTACGGTTGGGCAAAAAGGAAACGGTCAATCGGGATGACGCCGATTAACCGTTAAGGAGGAGAACAGATGAAAAATTATTAGGTTACCAGATTAAAAAGCAAATATCTTGCCAACGGCGCCGTACTTTCGTTGAAATTAGGATATTCGAGAATATATCTAATGAATCAAGGTGGATAAGAGATAATTGGATGGGGGCCGACGCCATGTGTCTCGTGGACGCGTACGGGCAATCATGAAAAAAAGTTCACGATTGTGAATCCATAATTTCCCGAAAACAAAATAACCATCTGTTAAATTTAGATAAATATGATTTTTTACCAGAGTTCAAAATTTTGAACCCGCATCCGATTATTTTCCCAGCATGACAAAAACGTCTGTAATTATATAAGAAATTTGAGTTTCGGATTTTGAACTGTCTGGACGTTGAATGGTATTTTTTTTCCCAAACATCCATTGGCGGGGCAAGTCAGATCTTTCTTTCGATCATTTTGTAAATGGTTGCGGCTTTTTTGTCAACCCAAGCTAGGTGCGGCGCCTTGACAAATGGGAAATCGCACCCATTATTGTTCATCCTCGTTGTCGAACGTACTATAACCATTGACAAAAAGAACATAAAGGAGCGTTCAGGAGAGCCCATGGAAGCAAAGCAGGAGACCTTTCAGTTCAAGACCGAAGTTCAGCAGGTACTTAACCTCATTATCAACTCCCTTTACTCGAACAAGGATATCTTTTTGCGGGAGTTGATTTCAAACGCGTCGGACGCCATCGACAAGGTACGGTACAAGGCGGAAACCGAGCCGGGGATCCTGGGAAACGACACGGAATTTAAGATCCACCTGAAACCGGACGGCATCAAGCAGACCTTCGAAATTTCCGACAACGGAATCGGCATGACACGGGAAGAGGTGCTGGAAAACATCGGAACCATAGCCAAAAGTGGAACCGCTGCTTTCATGGAGGCCCTGGAAGCCGCCAAGGGACAGGAATCCCTGATTCCGGAACTGATCGGGCAGTTCGGTGTGGGCTTTTACAGTGCCTTCATGGTGGCCGACAGGATCACATTGGTGACCCGTGCCGCCGGAGCAGATGCCGACCAGGCGGTAAAGTGGGTTTCCAGCGGAGACGGTTCGTACACCATCGAATCCACCGAGAAGGCCACCCGGGGCACGACCATCACCCTCGAACTCAAGAAAAAAGAAAAGGATGAAAAGGACTGGACCGACGAGTGGACCATTCGCGGCATCGTCAAACAGCACTCCGATTTCGTCAATTACCCCATCACCATGGAGGTGGAGCGGGACGAACCGCTGCCCGATGAGGAGATCATCAAGGACAAGGATGGAAAGCCCATCGGGGCGACGACGCGAAAGGAAATGCGCGAAGAGACCCTAAACTCCATGAAGGCCATCTGGACCCGCAATCCCAGCGAGGTCGAGGATGAGGAGTACGAAGAGTTCTACAAGCATGTGAGTCATGACTGGAATCCCCCTTTGGAGCGGCTTCATCTCAGGTTCGAAGGCACAACCGAATACGAGGTCCTGCTCTTTGTTCCATCCAAGGCGCCCTTCGACCTGTTCAGTCACGACCGCCGTCACGGCATCCAGCTTTACTCCAAGCGGATTTTCATCATGGACGACTGCAAGGAGTTAATGCCCGAATTCTTCCGCTTCATCAAGGGGGTCGTGGATGCATCGGATCTGAACCTGAATGTCAGTCGCGAGATTTTGCAGCAGGATCGGTTGGTGCTGAACATCCGGAAGAACCTGGTGAAAAAGATTTTTGACCTGCTGGCCAAAATGGAGCCGGAGAAATACAACACCTTCTACGATGAATTCGGTGCCGTTTTGAAAGAGGGAATCTACACCGATCCTGCCAGCAAGGATAAGATTGCACCCCTGGCCCGTTACAAGACCACCAAATCCGAGGACAAATGGGTCTCTTTGGACGACTATGTAAAAAACATGAAGGCCGACCAGAAGGAGATCTATTACATCACGGGCGATAAGCTTTCCGCACTTCTCAACAGCCCGCATCTGGAAAAGCTGAAGGAGAAGGATTACGAGGTCCTTTTGATGACGGATCCGGTGGATGAATGGGTGGTACAATCTTTGACCGAGTATGATGGAAAACCCTTGAAAAGCGCCGAAAAGGGCGATCTGGGACTGGATGCCGTGGACGATGCCAAGAAAGAGGAGTTCAATGCCCTCTTCGGCTTCATCAAGGGGCACCTGGAGGACAGAATCAAGGAGGTCAAACCCTCGTCGCGACTCAAGGACTCCGTATCCTGTCTTTCCGGAGAGGACTGGGATACGAGTGCCTACATGGAAAAACTGCTCAAGGCATCCGGACAAAAAATTCCCGAATCCAAACGAGTACTCGAATTGAACATGGATCATCCGGTACTGGAAAAGATCAAGACCATATTCGAAAACGACCGGGATAATCCCACGATTAAAGATTACAGCCAGCTTCTGTTTGACATGGCGGTGGTAGGGGAGGGGGGAAAGCTGGACAACCCGACCCGCTTTTCAAAAATGGTTGGAGAGCTGATGGCCAAGGCCATGGCGTAAACGCCGACGATGGAATATGCCCATCCGGACAGGATTGTTATCCATTTGCCGGATGGGCATCTTTTTACGAATCCGGAACTATTCCGAGGCGTATTTGAATGAAAGGTTCACGCGTGCACGATATGCGGTGACCTTTCCATCTTCAACCTTCATGTCCAATTTGGATATTTCCGCCACCCTTAGATCCTTCAAGGATTTCCCCGCTGTTTCCACGGCGTTTTTGGCCGCGTCCTCCCATGATGTGGCACTGGTTCCAACCAACTCGATGACTTTGTAGACACTTTCGCTCATTTTTTCCTCCTTTGTTGATGGTTTCTCGGATTGGACGAATGAAGAAAAATACATGCGTACCGGGTCACTTCTTTCGGACATGGCCCAGAGACCCAGGTTTTTCGGTCTGAACAAAGAGCGGTCGCTTTGCGAAAGGGCAGTGATTCAACGAGGGCGATTTACAGCAATAATAACAGGGCGGCGATTATCGACGATTTCGATATGCAAGGCGTGCGAGTCAAAAACACGTCAGTGTTTTAATCGTTGCGGTTGTAGCCGGGTGCATGGCACCCGGTTTTAAAACAACCCAAAATAGCCAGTGAGTAAGGCTCATTATGGTATGGCCCGGGGAAAGGGTCAAGTCCAATTTTTTACGAGTCCGTCCGAACAGCGACTTTCTACGGGACCATCAATTTTGTTTTGTTCGTGCACCATTGAATTGAAATACAAGGAGAAAGCCGGTAAAATGGTTCACACCAATTGCCCCTTACGATCCTTTTTCCAAATTCCCCGTAATTGGCGGATCCAATTGAAGAAATCGTTTGTTCAATCCCCGTATTGGTTACGGCGGGATCAAAGGAGTGACGGCGTCCCATGAGGCAGGTGAAGTGGCTTTTTCATCCCATTTTGGTGTTTGTTTTATCTGTTACGGCTCTGGTGGTCTCTCTTTTTCTTTACATCTACTGGTACATTGAGGCCAGCAGCGTTCTTCGGTCGGCAATGGAGCGGTTCAACCTGGAACAAAAGCAGATACAGTCTGCCGACACCTGGCTGGTAATCCTCGTTCTTTCCCTGTTGATCGGGACCATCTTCCTGGGAATCTTCATCATTTTTGTATTCAGCCAAAAGACGATGCAACTTTATCGCCTGCAAAACAATTTCATCAACAATTTCACCCATGAGCTGAAGACGCCGGTGACCTCCCTGCAACTTTATCTGCAGACTTTTTCCAAGCACGATCTGCCCCGGGAGAATCAACTCAAGTATATTCAATACATGCTTTCCGATGTGAATCGACTGACGGAAAATATCAACCGGATGCTGAACCTGGCCAGATTGGAAAGCCGAAGCTACATGGGCGAGTTTGTCGTTTGCGATGTCGTCAATGTGGTCCGGCAATTTGTCAAGGACAATGCTCATCTGTTCGAAAAGTGCAGAATTGTCGTCCACTGCCAGGAAAACGCGAAGATATACAATCGGATCAATCGACACCTGTTCGAGATGTTGCTGATGAACATCTTGACCAATGCCATAAAATACAACGCCGCTGCGGTTCCGGAAATAGACATTTTCATTGAGCCCAAAAATCGGCATACGCATCTTCGATTTTCGGACAACGGCATCGGCTTCGAAAAAAAAGAGATGAAAAAGATTTTCCGCAAGTTTTATCAGATCGGTCGATCGGACAACATGACGGCAAAGGGTAGTGGACTGGGACTGCATCTGGTGGAACACATCGCACGGCTGCACAAAGGACGGGTCGTGGCCGAAAGCCCCGGACGCGACCGGGGGTCCACGTTCACGCTGGTTCTACCGGCCCTGACCTGATATGCATGAAAGGGCCTTTACAAAGGAGAGGCCATTGTGGAATCCTCGAAAAAGCGAATTCTCATCATCGAAGACGATAGCCATATCGCCGAGGGCATCCAGCTAAACCTCGAACTCCAGGGGTATGGGGTCGCCGTTGCGACCGACGGTGTGGCGGGGTTGAACAAGTGGAAAGAGATGAATCCGGATCTCGTGATTCTGGACATCATGCTGCCGGGCATCGATGGTCTGTCCATTCTTCAAAATATCCGGTTGGAAGATGAGCGTCTACCCATTTTGATCCTGTCGGCAAAGGGCGATCCCGATGACCGTGTCAAGGGACTCACTTTCGGGGGGGATGATTACCTTTCCAAACCATTCAACCTCGAAGAGCTCATCCTTCGGGTAGAACGGCTGCTCAAACGCGACAGCTGGAATCGAAACGGGGGAGAGGCGACTTTTCCCACAATTCGAACCTATCGATTCGGGGATAACCGTATCGACTTTGTCACCTACACGGCCCTGTGCCGAAAGGGGACGGTCGCACTGACCGAGCAGGAATGCAAGGTCCTTAAAATGTTCATCGCCAATCGCGGCAAGCCCCTTTCCCGTGAGAAGCTACTGCAGATCGGATGGGGGTATTCAAGGAAAACAACGACCCGCACAGTGGATAATTTCATCGTCCGGTTCCGCAAATACTTTGAGCCGGATCCAAAAAATCCCATATTTTTCAAGAGTCTTCGTTCGGTTGGATATTTATTCGACCATGAGACATGAATCGCAGGAAAAATGGTGACGGTTTGGCGTGTCGGGACACGCACCCCGAATGGGAACAGGGCCGGTAAAGAAAAAAATTCCTATATAGAATGATTTTCCTATAATTCGTTTCATTTATTTCCTATTTCCTTTTAAGAACGGATATTGTTAATAATATATCTGCCTGAACTTAGAAGATAAAAAATTTTTTATTACAGGTAGCTCGGTTTTTGCATGTAAGAATGTTTTGATCGGTCTTTTCCGGCTCTCTGTTACATTTTCCGAATCTGAAAACGATTCATGGGGATGGGATCATCTCCATGACAAACGAGGATGCGCCGAATCAATATGAATGCCGTCGCAGCAAACGATAATGGTGGAAGACGATCCGGGTTTGACCGCCGACAATTTATTTATGCCGTTCACATTCCCGAACGCAGGAGCGGTGAAGAACGCCGTAGCGGACAGGATCGCCGCCGGCCGCGTTTATCAACCGAATCCCACGATTCCTGACTTATCAACACCTGCCCCTCCTTTTCTGTTTCAATGATGCCAGAGGGCATCGCCCTGCCAAGATTTCTAAACCCAAACTTGACGGATTCGTAAAAAGCTCGCTCTGGCCGCACATGGCCAGACAACCACAAGAAGAAACTTGTTTTTACGGTTTCAAAAGAAAAAGGCTGACGAAACGTGGATCCAGGTTGCCGGCTCGCACCGTTGCCAGTTCACGTTCAATTTCGTCGAAGAGGGCCTCGAATACGGTGCCAAGCCGGTCGGACAACTGCCCGTGATCAGTTTTCGAGGCTTCGGCGGCCCACATTAAAAAATCGTTCTTCTTGTCGTCGCCGATAATGCGGTGATCTTTCCCGTCGGTCCAGAGTTCGGCGTAAAATTTACCGAAAGCCGATCGTGAAATCGAAAGTGTCCCCATCTGCTCGTTCTCAGACGGCAATTTCAATCGATACCTGGCCCATAAGGTGAGCAGCAGGTTTTTATAGGTGATCAATCGTTGTCCGGCGGTAGGAGAAACGATAATATCCATGTCCCCCAGCAGTCTATCCAGCGCCATGATCTGCTCCAATTGTCCATGGGTTGCGCTGATTTCCTCCAGTGTATGAAATTCACGGTAGTGGGATTCGGGTCGTTGCGGATCGTAAAATTTCGGGGTTTTTATCAATAGTCCACCAAGAAGCCCAAAAAACGATTGATCCCAGAACGTCAACTCCAGCTGCTGGGCTTTGCACCAGCTCTCTTTGTGCCACCGAACGGCCTTCCATTTGAGTGAAAGGGCATCGGCAAACCCGGTTCGAAAAAGGTCGGACAGCATATGCAGTTGAAGCAGACGGGATGCTTCGGTTTCCCGGTTTTCAGTCTGATCGGGAATCAATCGCGCCAGTCCGATGCTCAAATAGCCGCTCACCTTGGAAACCACCTCCTGGAGTTGATCACGGTTTTGGATGATGATCTGGTCGGCGGATATGACCTGGTTGCAAAGGCCGGCCAGTTCCGCTTGGAGATGCTGGATCCCGTGATCGCCGGAAAGTTTCTTGATCGCCCGTATGAAAAGGTTATCGCCTTCCAGAAAGGAGGCGGTGAACTGCGGTACCGGAAAAGAGTCGTCCACTTCAGCCGCCGGGTGGATGCTTTTTTTCTTTCGGCCCTCGAGTTCTTCCGGTTGTAACGGTTGATAGACGCCGATTGCTTCGTCAAACGGCAAAAATCCTTTTTCCCCCAAGCGGACGTTGCGAAACCGATACAATTCCTCTTCCGTTTCGGCGGGAATCGTGCCCATGGCTTCCAGCAAGAGCCCCTGGTAGCGTGGATGATCGTAAATGGACAGGCGGCGCAAAAGTTCCAACAGCATCTTGTTTCGACGCTCTTTCACCGCCTTTTCCCCGGGGGTGGTCACGGGATAGTCCACGAAGCGGACGTAAAAGACATCGTCATCGGTAAAAAACCCCTCTCCGAAATCCGAAGGCGACTGATCGTGTTCCCGGATTCGAAGCTCGATGTTCCGAAACAGAAAATACTCAACAAATTCGATCTTTTCATCGAAGCACCACCGAACCAGCCGATCCGGATCAGCCTGGAGAAGAATGCCCAGCCATTCGGTCGAGCGCGCGAAATCCATTCGGTCTTTGCGCCAGACCTCCATGTCCAGCATGTATTCCCATTGGCGGTTTGACGCCAAGGCGATCAGGGAACCGGCCTCTGCTATGCCGATATCATGGATCAGAAAATGCAAATCCTGTTCGGAAAAGCTGTGAACCAGCGCCGCCGGCTGCGGATGGTCTAGGATGATGGACATGGCCTGTTCTGCCGGTCCGGAAAGGATGCGCCGTCGCGTCTGTGCCAGTTGGCGTACGCGTTCGGCATGTCCGATAGGGGGCTTTTGAGGGCGTGTCAAGAGACTTTTTTCCTTTGATAATGCAAAAAGCGCTCATCCAGAAATGTCCAATTCCCGGACGAACGTGCAGGTACAAGTTGGTTACCAAGTCATCGGTTGTCGAACCAATTGGCCCGACGTGCTTCATCATAATCAAAATAAACAAAAAAACAAGGAGGCTGGATAGGCAATAATTACTGGGATGCGGTTCGGATGCGTAAGAGCAGCGCCAATCCGGGAATGGCCATGAGGGTGCAGAAAATAAAAAAACCGACCCATCCCATATGGGTGGCAAGGTACCCCGTTGGGGCCGACGCCAGCACGCGGGGAACTCCCATGAGGCTCGAAAGCAGGGCATACTGGGTGGCGGTGAACCGTTTGTCCGTGATGCTCGCCATGTATGCGGCGTAGGCCGATGTACCCATTCCGGCACTCAGGTTCTCGAAGGCGATCACGGCAGACAGCATCGTCAGATTCGGTCCGGCCATGAAGAGCAAGGCGAAACCCGCCGTGGAAAGCATCTGGAGAATACCGAAGATCCACAGGCTGCGGAATATCCCCAACCGGAGCATGACGATTCCGCCGAAGATGCTTCCCACGACGGTGGCCCAGAATGCAAATATTTTAACGACGGCGCCGATCTGGGTCATGGTAAATCCCACGTCCAGGTAAAATGGCATCGTCATGGCAGCGGCCATGGTATCTCCGATCTTGTACATCAGAATAAATACCAGTATCCAGACCGCGCCCGCCCGCTGGAAATACTCTTTCAAGGGATCGATAACGGCCGCCGACAGGGAAACGGGAATCGACGATACCTCTGGCTCGGGTGTCAAAACAGTGGTAACGAGACCGGGGGCCATGCAAAGGGCCATGATGACGTAGACCATGGAAAAGGGCAGGTGATCCGCAAGAATCAGCCCTCCCCCGGACGCCAGCAGCATGCCCACACGGTAACCGTTGATGTAAAGAGCGGATCCCAGTCCCAGTTCCCGGTCCGGGAGATCTTCCCGCCGATAGGCATCCACCACGATATCCTGGGAGGCACTGAATAGGGTAACGGCCAGTGCCGACAGCGCCAGCAGTTGGGGGTAGACCACCGGATCATTGTGTCCCAGCCATACCAGGGCCGCCATCAGGGTGAGTTGGGAAATGAGGAGCCAGCCCCGGCGCCGCCCCAGTACAGGCAATGCATATCGGTCGAATACGGGCGACCATAAAAACTTGAGGGCATAGGGCAACCCGACCAGGGACATGAGACCGATGGTGGTCAGGTCCACTCCGGATTCACGCATCCACGCCTGAAGCACACCTCCTGTAAGGGGAAGGGGGAGACCGCATGAAAACCCCATGATCAGGGATACCACCATGCGACGGTTGAAAATGATGGACAGAAAATGGGACGGGTTCACGGGCGATATGCCTTACAAAAGAGGGCGGCGGCATCATGCCGCCGCCCTCTTTTTTTCAAAAGTGTCGTCTTTGGACATTATACGCCGTCGGATAATTGGTCCGGTGCGACGATGGGACCAAATTTCTCTTTCAGGGCAATGAGTCCGTCCCGCTGCTCTTTCAGGACGTCGAACAATTGCTGGGGAATATTCTCTTCTTTCCCATATGCATTTGTTTGCAGCTCATTTCTGACCAGGATGTTGTCCAGATACAGTGAGAACTGTTTGTCGTAAAGATCTCTGGGGTAAGGCTTGTCGATGAGTTCCTGGAAAAGCACCTTGAGATCTTCGTACTTGGGAATAAAACCGATGGGGGTTTCGATGGCGTCGACGTCCCCATGGGCTCGACGCTCGAGCCATCCCAACCAGACCTTCACGTCCCTTTTTTCGCCGAGAAGTTTCTTTCCTTCTCCTCCCCGGGCTTCATGGGTGAGAAAATAGTTCAGTCCGGCAATGACCGGCCTTCTGCCGTCTGCGATGGCGGCGCTTCCGAAAAAGTCGAATTGGGCTTTCATATAATCACCGAGCGCGCCGGGGATGAAGGGGGCATTTGCCCACGGCGCACGTTTTACACCGGTGGCCCCCACTTCCGTAGCCGTGGCCGCAGATACGATGCATGCGCCGATAACGACACCGTGTTCGGCATTTTTCGCGGCCCACACGGGCGGCATGGTGTCGCTGTCCCGACCGCTGTAGGTAATCACACGGGTTTCGACTCCGTCCGGGTCTTCGGCCTTGTCCGAAAAATTGGCCAGGACCGATGATGCGATGGTGCACCGTGCATTGGGGTGGGAGATGGGTACTTCCTTGCCGCTTTGATCCCGAAGGCCCTTTGCCCATGGCCCCTGAAAATTCCGGCCCCGCAAGGGCGGCTTTTCGCCGTTACCGGTCCACTGGGGAACGCCGTTTTCATCGATGAGCACATTGGACCAGATCACCTCGGATCCGGGGTTTCGCAGCCGATCCATGAGCATGGGGTCGCCCTCCCCGTTCACATCCTCCACGATGCCGAAAATACCGCATTCCGGATTGATGGAACGAACGGATCCTTTTTCGTCGATCCACATCTGGGCCAGGTCATCCCCCACGAAATGGTTTCCCGCCATGGCGGTCGTTGTCTTGCCGCAACCGGAAGGTGCCGCACCGGCCACCCATGTCACCCGGCCTCCCGGTCCATCGATGCCGGTGATGAACATGTGCTCGGCCAGTTCCATACCGTTTCCCTCATACACTGCCTTGTCAACGGAAAAACGGTGGTTTCCCTTTTTCAGCAGCAAGGTGTTGCCGGCATAGGTGCAGTTGAACGAGTAGGTGGTCCGGTGGCTGCGATCCATAAAGACCCGGGCATTGGGCAGATCCTCGGCTCGGTTTAACCCTTCGCTGTGAATGTTGGTGTAAAAATGGCCCAGGCGATCCACCTCTTTTTCGAAGTCCGCAAAGGCATTGCGGTAAAGAATCTCCGCGCTGTGACTGACATAGGCACTGCTGGTGATCTCCATTGCCGGATTGGAGGCCGCGGCGCCCACGGGCCCCCTGGAATACAACCCCACCACCATCGTGGCGCCTTTCATGATGCCGACCATCCGCTCGCGGATGTCGTCGAGGGCATCGTCGCGCAGGATCTTGTTTGCCAGGCTGCTGATTTTTTCATCCGGATTGGCGATGTAAAAGGTTCGATCGATGATTCGGCCCTGTTCTTCCTTGAGATCATAGTGGATGGTATGATCGGGCATGGTGAGAACCGCCTCTTCCCCTTTGTTCAATGCCAATTTACGGATGAACTGGCGATCTTGCTCGCTTCCGGTGTTGATATAGACCCGTACGGGATCGCACATGGCGATGGCGTTGGCGATCTTTAACAGAATTTGAGGATTGCGCAATGTGCGGACGCGGGATAGGTGCGGCGCTGTAAGCCGATTCTCAAAAAGCGCTTGGGCCTGTTCGACGCTTTCGATTCCTCCCAATGCTTGTACGATGTCGATTCCCTCATTTTTCTTCAACATGCGTTTCACCCCTTTGTCGGTAGTATATATGGAATGGGCCTTCTCCAGGCTGTATGTCGTATCGGTTTATTCGCGATCCGCATACGTATTGTCCTGGCAGCCCTTTGTTTGGCTGTTTTTCCGCGTCAAAACAACGTCAGTGCTGTATCGTTCGGGCTGGTTCCGGGTGCAAGGCCCCCGGTTTGAATACAACGAATCAGTTGTCACCATCTTCTCCCTGGCAACCGGCGATCATCGGATCGGGCATATGCCTGTCGATCCATTTGATCACCTTATGAAATTCATCCCGAAGTTCCATGAGTGCCTTTCCCCTGTGACTGACGCGGCTTTTTTCCGCCATGGTCATTTGGGCGAATGTCTTCTCATACGGTGGGTAATAAAAGACCGGGTCGTAACCGAAACCGTTGGTGCCCACAGGATGAAGGGAAATTTCCCCGTCGCAGCGTGCTTCGTAGGTAAGGGCCGGTCCAGAAGGGACCGCGAGGGAAATCACGCATTCGAAGGCGGCCTGCCGGTTGGTATGATTCTCCATCTCCTGTAGCAATTTATCGCATCGCTGGGCATCGGTGGCATCGGGACCGGCATATCGGGCGCTGTGAACGCCCGGTGCGCCGTCCAGTGCCGCCACTACCAGTCCGGAGTCGTCGGAAAGCGCCGGATAACCCAATACACGAGCGGTGAAGCTTGCCTTTTTGTAAGCGTTTTCATCGAAGGTATCGCCATCTTCCACCACCTCGGGGATGGGTCCGAAGTCGTCCAGATTCTTTATCGTGATGGGAAACGGATCCAGCAGATCCCTGATTTCGGCAGTCTTGCCCTTGTTGCGGGTTGCGATGACAAGTATGCGATTTTGCATCATAGCCCCTATCATTCTAACCAAATAAACCTTACTGGGCTAACATAAAATCGACCAAGATGCCAGTCAATTGTTGATCCATTGATGCGATTTTCGAGATTTATCCCAAAAAAGTGTAGCCACCAACGGGCAGATGACAAATTCAAATGAGGAAAAATTTCATGAATGATCGACAAAGTCGGCGATGATCACCTGGTAGAGCTCTTCACCGATGGCGATTCCCATGTCGATGAATTGAGGCCCATACCGCCGGCCGGTTTCGGAGCGAAACGTGGCCCGAATTCTTCGCAGACGGCTCATCCCACTGGGGTAGTGGTCCACGAATGCTTCCAGCGAAGGTCCCAAAAACCCCACCATATCCCAAATCGTGTGGGTAAAATTATCCGGTCCCCATCGAAATTTGTCCGCATCGTAAAGGCAGTCCGAAATCATGCGGGCCTGTTCTGCAGGCAATCGCGCAAGCGGCGTGAACGCCTCGTGGTTGCGAATTGCGGCGCAGACGTGTTTGATCTCTTCGGGAATCAACGGGTAGGTCTGTAATATCCGGTACGCCGCTTCGGCGCCTTTTTCGGCATGGGATTTTTCTTTTCGACGGATGTCATGGAGGAGACCGGCGCATTGAACCATGAGCAGGTTCCGCTCGACCTGCGCTTTGGGCTGACCGATCCGTCTGCTTTCGATGATTGCAAGGGTGCCGGCATCAAGCGCCACTTTTTCGACGTGACCCATGCCGTGGCCGAAATCGTCATCCAGGCGACGGACCATATCCTTGCGAAGGCGTATGATGGCTGCATCGGAACGAAAAAAATGGTGAGATTGAGCGACTTCGGATGGATGATCTCCGTAAAAATCGGGCAAGGGGTAGCGGGCGGCGATTTTTCGGGCGATCTTTCGAATTTTTCGATATACGTCGTCCAATGGCGATTTCAGTGGGTAATTCGGCCGTTTATGGATACAAGGCCGTACGGGAGGGAAAAAGACGTCGATCCGACGCCTTCTATCCGTTTTTACTGCCTATACCTCCGAGACCAAACCAAAAGGGGCACCACAAACCTTCCATTTGCCATCCTCTTTTACCAGCTTCAGGGTCTCTTCGAATTCATGCGCCCTTCCCAACCGAAACAACTTGGCTACCCAGGTAAAGACCGGGTGGATACAGGTACGATGATGTCCCTTGATATGGATCGTGGCGGTTTCGGCATCCTGGGCAATGGTCTCGGTCTCGACGTGGTAGATCTTCTTCCTGACCATACCCGTTCCGAATCCCATTTCGCGGGCCTCATCGGACATGGATTGCAGATAGGCGGCCGTGGCGGAAGCTTCGTCGTCACCTGCGAGATCCTGGCAAACGAAGTCGTTCAATTCCGTGTCCAGCATGAAATATGCGTTGGTGAATTCAATTGCCGTCGTCGTAGCCGACTCCTTGCAGTCCGCAACAACAAACACAATCTGAAGACATACCGCCAGAATCAAAACCAATATCCATGCCGAATACTTGCCCTGGTTTGCCATGTTCCACCCCTCCTTGAAAACGTCCTCCCGGCACCTTCGGTATAACGACGGGCTCGGCGCCGATTTTCATTTTTGTAGTGATTGAATTTTAACAGGTTTGCATCGGCAGATACCACGGATGATGGCAAGAAACAAGAGCTATGTCAGGTGAAGAGTCGCTGCACGCCGGACCAGGCGAACAGGCCGGAGAAGACGATCAGAAAGATTGCGCATGTTCCGATGAGCACTCGATAGCTGCGGTCCGAAAGTAGCTTGCGTCCCTTCCAGATGGCGGTGGAGACGAAAGTATACCAGAAAAGGTCACCGGCCACGTGGCCGGTGAAGAAGGCCATCACGCCCAGTGTGCCGGAATTCATGCTGTGAAGGATGTATCCGAGGCCGATGGTTGCCCACCAAATCGTCCAATATGGGTTGACCAGGCTGAGCAATGCACCGGAGAGGATCAGGTTGCCGCCCCTGCCCCGATCATCATCCACCGTCAGTTTCATGGAGGGCAGGGATCTGATCATGCCGACGCCCATCCACAACAAAACGGCGGAACCGGCCAGGGCGATGGCGATGAATACCGGTTTGTTTTGTAACAGGGGGGCAAGGCCCATGAGCAGGGCCAATACGAGGGCCAGTTCCAACAGGGCATGGCCGACGATGAGCAGGGGCCCGGTCATGATACCGCGGCGTGTGCTCTCGCTCACTGTGACGGTGAGCAGCGGTCCCGGCATGACGGCCCCGGAGAGGGCCACGATGAACGATGTTGCAAAGAGGGTGAGAAACAATACCATGGATTGCTCCAATACGGCTTTTCGCTTTGGATTACAAGTCCTTTACCAGTCGGTTGGCTTGGGATCGATCCAGTTCCGAACGAAATGCCGCCAGGGTCTCGGACAAGTTGCCGTTCCCGGACCACTCGGCAAGGGGCCAATCCTTGCCACCCGCCTTCTCTATGGCCGTTATCACCGAATTGACCGTCAACCCGCCGATGTCCCGGGCCGGCAGGAGGGCGAACGATTCGTTGCGACCGTTTCCTTTGGTTGGAACCAGGATATTTCCCTGTACCAGAAGGCCGGACAAATCATCCACCAGTAACGGCGACAGAGAAAGCGCTTCTCCGATCTCTTTGCTCGTCTGGGCCGGCTTTCCTTCGGAAAAGCGTTGGACCACATAATGACAGATGGCCAGGGCGAGGAATCGGGTCTGCTGGATGTTCAAACTTTCTCCATCGTCCGCATGGGCCGTATATAGGGAATTCTGAAAGGCATAGGAGATCTCCGCACCAATGAGAACAATGAACCAGCTGATCTGCAACCAGACCAAGAACAGAGGAAGGGCGGCAAAACTGCCATAGATGGCGTTGTATTTGGCGACGTTAATCTGAAAGTGGATGTATGCGGCTTGAAGGATCTGATAAGCAGAGCCGGCAACCACACCGGCCAGCAGGGCGCCGTCGAAACGCACCCGTGTGTTGGGCATGATAATATAGATGAGGGTGAACAGCAGCCAGATGAGGGTGAAGGGCAGGAACTGAAGCCCCGTGTAGATAACGGGCCCCATCATCTGTAGAAGTTCGAACCGGCCGGAGATGGCCGAGACCTGACTTTTGATGAAAACCGTGACGCTGCCCGACATGATCACCAGCAACGGACAGATGAGCATGATGGTCAGGTAATCGCTCAGCTTTCGTATGAAGGTTCTCGAGCGCACCCCCCAGATGTGGTTGAATGAATTTTCGATGTTGCTCAGCACGCGGATGACCGCCCAGAAGAGGACCACGATACCGATACCGGCGATCATCCCCCCCTTGGTGTTGTCCAGCAGGTTCTGGGCGAATCCGATGACCTGTTGGACCACCTCCTGCTGGGCGGGAAAGTTTTCCAGGAGTTCCCGCTGGAGCCGTTTTTCGAAACCGAAACCCTTGGCGATGCCAAATGCCATTGCCGCGACCGGAACCAGCGAGAGCAGTGTAAAAAAGGTGAGAGAGGAGGCCCGCAGGGTTCCCCGGTGTTGGATAAATCCCTTTGCCGACAAAATCGTCGTGCGCGCCAATCGAACCAGGAACCAATTTGCCGCGGACTGGTTTTCCTGGCGAGGCCGCCAGATCGCATGTCGAAGGGATACGACCATTGTTTCCGCTTTGGTTTTCAAGGATTCTATCGTCATACAGACCTCTCTGATGCCCATCCATAAAAGACCTGTTTCTGGACGGACACTACGTCAGGATTGATGGTCTCGTAAAACGTCGCTGTTCGGACGGATGCGTAAAGATTGATGGTCTCATCGGGTCGCATTGTAAATCAGGCCCCCGCTTTTCCCGTACTGTTCCAGTACCGCAATCGCCTCCTCCCGGCGGACATCCCGGATGAGCGCGATTCCCCGCTTATGCAGTTCACCGGTCCAGTCGTCTGGTTTGGGTCCTTCGTCGAATCCGATTCTACGGGCGTCCTCATCCCGGGCGGCACATGTCAGTCGCTTCACCCCGCTCCAGATCACGGCCCCCAGACACATGGCACAAGGTTCGGTGCTGGTGACCAATTCCATGGCAGGCAGATTTTCTTGCCCCAGATCATAAGTCCCCAGTATCTTTTGGGCCACCATGATGGCGGTGATCTCGGCATGGGCCACCGAATTGTTGGCCGTCTCCACCAGATTGACTCCGGGTGCCACCAGACGCCCCGATTCCATTTCGAATATCCCCGAACCGAAGGGACCGCCCGTGCCTTCGGCCACGTTTTTTCCGGCCAGGTCGATCACCAGGGCCATGCGGTCGGCCATGGTGGGACAGACCGTGCGTTTCCGGGACAAAGTGGCGTCGATCCAGTCCGGCAATTCAATGGTAACGATGGGATAGGCTGTCATGTCGACACTTTCATGGAAGCAACGCGTCACCGGGTCAGCTGCCGATACTTGATCCGGTGGGGCTGGTCGGCGGCAACCCCCAGTCGCTTTTTCCGGTCCTTTTCATAGTCGGAGTAGTTGCCTTCAAACCAGACCACCCGGCTGTCCCCCTCGAAGGCGAGGATGTGGGTGGCGATCCGGTCCAGAAACCAGCGGTCGTGGCTGATGACCACCGCACACCCGCCGAAATTTTCCAGGGCTTCTTCCAGTGCCCGCATGGTATTGACATCCAAATCGTTGGTCGGTTCGTCGAGGAGCAATACGTTGGCCCCGGATTTGAGCATGCGGGCCAGGTGAACCCGGTTTCGTTCGCCGCCGGAAAGCACCCCCACCTTCTTTTGCTGGTCGGATCCGGAAAAATTGAAACGGGCCACGTAGGCCCGGGAGTTGACCTGCCTTTTCCCCAGTTCGATGGTATCCTGGCCGTCTGAAATCATTTCCCAGATATTTTTCTCCGGGTCCAGCACGTCGCGGCTCTGGTCCACATAGGCCAGTTCAACGGTCTCTCCCACATGAATGGTTCCGGTGTCCGGCCCATCCTGCCCGGTAATCATGCGGAACAAGGTTGTTTTCCCCGCGCCGTTGGGTCCGATGATCCCGACGATGCCACCGGGTGGAAGGGAAAAGGTCATATTCTCCACCAGAAGTTTGTCACCGTAACTTTTCGTTACCTTGTCTGCCTGGATGACCACATTTCCCAGACGCGGGCCCGGCGGGACATAGATCTGAAGCTCTTTGGCCAACTGCTCACTCTCCTGGCCCAGCAGCTTTTCGTAAGCGGTGACGCGCGCCTTGGATTTGGCCCGGCGGCCTTTTGGTGCCATCCGGATCCATTCCAATTCCCTCTTGAGGGTCCGTTGCCGTTCGCCTTCGGATTTTTCCTCCTGGGCCAGGCGATTTTGTTTCTGTTCCAGCCAGGAACTGTAATTGCCCTTCCACGGGATGCCGTGGCCACGATCCAGTTCCAGGATCCACCCGGCCACGTTGTCCAGAAAGTAGCGATCGTGGGTGACGGCGATGATGGTGCCCGGATACTGCTGAAGGTGCTGTTCCAGCCAGGCCACGGACTCGGCATCCAGGTGGTTTGTGGGTTCGTCCAGAAGAAGGATGTCCGGCTTTTGCAGCAGAAGTCGGCAAAGGGCCACCCGCCGGCGCTCGCCACCGGATACCACGTTCACCGGTGTGTCTCCCGGCGGGCAGCGCAGGGCATCCATGGCCATCTCCAGCCGGGCGTCCAGATCCCAGGCATCCAACGCATCGAGTTTCTCCTGGACCTCTCCCTGTTGCTGGATCAATTTGTCCATTTCGTCGTCGGTCATGGGTTCGGCGAATTGTTCGTTGATCCGGTTGAATTCGTCCATCAGGTCCACGATTTCCTGGACGCCTTCCTGGACGATTTCCTTGACGGTCTTGGTTTCGTCCACCAGCGGCTCCTGTTCCAGGTAGCCGATGGTATACCCTTTGGAAAGGATGGTTTCGCCGTTGAATTCAGTGTCCTCGCCGGCCATGATCTTAAGCAGGGTGCTTTTGCCGGAGCCGTTGAGTCCCAGCACGCCGATCTTGGCCCCGTAGAAATAGCTGAGAGAGATGTCTTTGATCACCGGCTTTTTATCGTAAAATTTACTCACGCGGACCATGGAATAGATCACTTTGTTGGGATCAGTGCTCATGATTGGTGTTTTCCTCCTTCTGGATGGGCAATAATTAGTGATTGCGCAATCGATTGACGGCGTCTACCACGACCACGATTGCCCGTTCGATCTGCTCACCGGTGGTCATGCGCCCCGTGGAAAAGCGAATGGTTCCCTTGGCCCAGGAAAGAGGGACGTTCATGGCGGCAAGGACGTGGGATACGGAGACGGTGTCCGCGTGGCAGGCGGCGCCGGCCGAAGCGGCCACCTCCAAACCGATCTCTTCCAGGATGCGGTTCGCCTCCAGGTCCTTGAATGAGAGACTTACGGTGTTGGGCAAACGCTTTTCCCCATGGCCGTTTACGCGAACATCCGTCACCTGTGCTGCGATGCCCCGGTGCAGCTGGTCGCGCATGGCTTCAAGGTGAGCCATGGTATGGGAAAGGCTCCGATCCGCCATTTCGCATGCCTTTCCCAGGCCTACGATCTCAAGGACATTTTCGGTGCCGGCCCGCCACCCCATTTCCTGGCCGGCGCCATGGCAAAATTTGACGGGCATCACGCCCGACCTGACGAAAAGGGCGCCGATCCCCTTGGGAGCATAGATTTTGTGCCCGGCAACCGAGAGCAGGTCCACCCCCAGCATTCGTACGTCGGTTTCGATCTTGCCGACACTCTGGGCCGCGTCGGTATGCATGACAATCCCCCGATCTCTTGCCATGCGGGCAATTTCGGCGATGGGCTGAATGGTTCCCACCTCGTTGTTGGCATGCATGATGGTGATCAGGACGGTGTCCGGCCGAATGGCCGCTGCCACGTCGGCCACATCGATCATGCCCGCTTCATCCACATCCACGAAAGTGGTTTCGAATCCCTCTTTTTCCAAATATTGGCAGACTTCCAATACCGCCGGGTGTTCGATGGTGCTGGTGACGATGTGACGACCCTTTGTCGAAAGCGCCCGGGCCATGCCCTTGATGGCGTGGTTGTTGGATTCGGTACCGCCGGAAGTGAAAAACACCTCTTTGGGTTCGCAGCCCAAAAGCGCCGCCACCTGCCGCCGTGCCGTCTCCACGGCTTTTTTGGGCCGAATCCCATACCAGTGTCCGGAAGATGGATTGCCGAATTCGGTTTCCAGAAAGGGCCGCATGGCCGCGATCACTTCCGGGTCATGGGGGGTGGTTCCGTTATAATCCAGGTAGATGGGTTGTACCATTTTTATTCCTTTATTTTTCGATAAACTCGTAAAACGTCGGATTCGGACTTCTAAGGAACTCGTTCATTATTCCAAGTAAAAAGGACTTTTTTATAAAAAGCTTTTTCCTCTTCTCCATCTGTCTGCGAAGTAAATAATAACGAGTTTCTTGCATGCGATTGTTTGGCCATGTGTGGACTGGAAAAGCTTTTTACGAAGTTGTCATTCCTTTATGCCGGAAAGGCACAGGTACTTTAACTCCAGATACTCATCCATACCGTAACGGGAGCCCTCCCTGCCGATCCCCGATTGCTTCACACCGCCAAAAGGCGCCACCTCGGTGGAAATCAGGCCGGTATTGATGCCCACCATACCATATTCCAATGCCTCGGCAACCCGGAAGATTCGGCCCATGTCCCGGGCATAAAAGTAAGCGGCGAGGCCGTAGGGCGTGTCATTGGCCATTTGGATCACGTCCTCTTCCGCCGAGAACCGAATCAGAGGCGCCACGGGACCGAAGGTTTCGTCCACAGCCACGGTCATTTCCGGTTTCACATCGGCCAGCACGGTCGGCTGAAAAAAGGTCCCGCCCAGGCTGTGCGGCCTTCCGCCGGTAAGCAGTTTGGCGCCCTTTGAAATGGCATCCTCGATGTGGTGGGACACCTTATCCAGGGCGGCCCGGTCGATGAGCGGGCCCTGCTGCACGTCGGGCAAGAATCCACTTCCCACCTTGAGTCCTTCCACGGCGGTCACCAGCTGACGGCTGAAGTCTTCATAGACGCCTTCCTGCACGAAGATTCGATTGGCACAGACACAGGTCTGGCCCGAGTTGCGGTATTTGGAGATCATGGCTCCCTCCACCGCCCGGGAAAGGTCCGCGTCGTCGAAAACGATGAAGGGAGCGTTTCCCCCGAGCTCCAGGGAGACCTTCTTGACGGTCTGTGCACACTGTGCCATGAGCGTTCTCCCCACCTCGGTGGAACCGGTGAAACTGAGTTTTTTCACAATGGGGCTGGCGGTGAGTTGCGTGCCGATTTCAGAGGAGGATCCGGTGATGACGTTGAATACGCCTCCGGGTACCCCGGCGCGATCCGCCAGTTCGGCCAGGGCCAGGGCTGTCAGGGGGGTCTGGCTGGCCGGTTTGACCACCATGGTGCATCCGGCGGCCAGCGCCGGTGCCGCCTTGCGGGTGATCATGGCAGCCGGAAAGTTCCAGGGGGTGATGGCGCCGCATACGCCCACCGGCTGTCGGATCACGAGAATCCGCTGGTCCGGGGAGGCCGCGGGTATGGTGTCGCCATACACCCTTTTTGCCTCTTCGGCGAACCATTGGATAAAGGCGGCGCCGTAGGCGATCTCCCCGGTCGCTTCGGATAGGGGTTTTCCCTGCTCGCTGGTGAGGATCGTTGCCAGATCCGCTTGGTGGTCAAGAATCTGGCGGTACCATTGCAGTAAAATTTCGGATCGTTCCTTTGCGGTTCGCCGACACCAGGAGCCGAAGGCCGCATGGGCTGCCGCGATGGCTTTCCGGGTCTCCTCGGCATCGATGGCGGGAACCGTGCCCAGTTGCGTGCCGTCGACGGGATTGGTCACCGGTATCGTTTTTTTCGATCGTGCGTCGAACCATTTGCCGTCGATGTAATCTTGTTGCCGAAGCAATCCTTTGTCGGTGAGTTTCATCTGCGTCATATCATTATCCCCCTTGACGGCTTCGTAAGAAATCCGATATCGGCGGCTGCGCTTCATCCTTCGTCACTGCGGCATTTTATAAAATACGCTTCATTCCTCGGGACTCGCAAGCCCTGATCTCTAATTTTTTAACGAACCCGTCCGTAACTTGTTTTTTGCGAGTTCATTTTTTGGGGTTGTTCAACTGGTTCGCGGCCGTTTCATCCACGCTGCGAAGGTGCAGATCCCGCTGGGGAAAGGGAATTTCGATGCCTTCGGCCCGAAACCGCCGATCGATCTCCCGGTTCAGGGTGCTCTGGATGATTCGTCTGTTAAGAAAATCGCCGATCCACACCCGCAGCTGGAAATCGAGAGAGCTGTCCCCGAAATTGAGAAACAGGGCCATGGGTGCAGGATCCTTGAGCACCTTGTCGTTGTCTGCGGCCACCTCGGACAATATCCGCATCACTTTTTCCACATCGGAGCCGTAAGCCACCCCCACGGGGACGATCAGCCGCATGATGCGGTCCTGCAAGGTCCAATTGGTCACCTGGTTTGCGATGAGATCGCCGTTGGGTACCACGACTTCGGAGCGATCGAAGGTTTGAATCGTGGTGGCCCGCAGGCCCAGGTCTGTGACGCGTCCCTGTTGACCGTCGCTCAGCTGGATCACATCGCCGACCTTGATGGGGCGCTCGAACAGAAGAATCAGGCCGGAGACGAAATTGTTCACGATGGCTTGCATGCCGAACCCGATGCCCACGCCCAGGGCGCCACCGATGATGGTGATGTTCTTCAGTTCGAATCCCAGGGCGGAAAGGGCCATGAAAAATCCCATCAGCACCAGGGCATAGTGGATCAGGCGGGAAATGGAGACCTGTGTTCCCGGATCCATCTGGCGCCGAAGCAGCACATTTTCCGCAAGGAGCGCCTGAACACTCCAGGAAAGAAGAAACGCGCCGTACAGAATCAGACCGGCGATGATCAACAGGCCGACGGTAATCCGATGCTTCCCGAGACTGATTCCGAAAGAGAACATGGCCTGCAATGCCTCGATGGGGATCACGTAAATTTTCCATGCCACCAGCAGATGGCCGGTCACGAGAATGACGATCAGGATCGTGATGAAAAAGTCGGCCCGTTTCACAATGGCGTCGGCATTCCGATGAAGGAAGGGCGCCTTCTCCCTGGGAAGGAATTGGACGGCCAGCGCAAACGTTGTCCGCACCAGGCGTATCATGACCCAGGCCATGAGCAACAGGATCGAGGTCCGGATGGCGGCTTCGGTAAGCTGGATCGCAAAGACGCTGTATCCGAAAATGTCGGCGGCGACAACGGCGGCAAAGACCACCGCGATGATCCGCAACAACCATATCCAGTAAGCCGGCCTGATCGCTGCCGTCACCTTGTGTGCCTGCCATCCAAAATAGATCATGCCCGCCGCAGACCAGATCAACAGAAGCAGGCGGATAAAGGCAAGAGGCATCTCGAGTATGAGGACGATCTGGAAGGTGATCATCACCAGGACCAAAATGGCGATGGCACGTTTCACCCAGGCTTCCGATACGAAAAGGGTCACGAGTCTGACCATGGCCACACTGGCAATGGATTGGATGAACATCCGCCACAGGGTCGGCGGGGATCCATGAAGAAATGTGAGGGTGAAGATCGCCACGAATAGCGAAAGAGATACGGGTCGCCGGCCGAGTGACCGGCATTGCGAGATCGCGAGGAGTTTTGAACGATTGTGCCGGATCAAGGAGAAAATCAGGAAAAAGGCCACCACTTGCAGCCCGATCACCCACCCGTTCTCGGCAAGATAGATCGGGTTCGGGGTTGGCAGTTTGCCGATGAGTCCGGACGGCTTACGAACCAGGTCCATCAACTGCTGCCAATAGGCATGGGAAAACATGGTCGGCATGCCGCCGCTGAAGGTATCGCCTCGCTGCCGGGCCAGCATGTCATCGATCTCATAGGTGAGGTTGCGCAGTCGTGTTTTGATGTCGCCGGCTTTTTGCTGAACGGTCAGCAGGGGGTCGAGTTTTCGGGAGACGATGGCCAACGCCTCCTCGATGCTCTTCTGGGCTCGGGATAGCGCATCGGCGACACTGGAAATCGTCCCTTCTGCGGCAATCTGTTTTTGCCACTGGTCCCACTGTTGTTTTTCCATCAGCCACAAGCGGCGTTGGGTTTCCAGGTTTTCCATGGACTCGGCCAGGATTTCCCCAACCCGGTCCATGGCTTCGATTTCTGTTCGGGCTTCTCCTTTTATGTACCCCAACTGCTGGTAACCCTGAAGGTCATTTCCCTGTATCGATGAGAATCTTTTGGAAAGCTGTCCGTAGGCCGATTCGGCTCTCTGGATCCGCAACTCCAGCTTTTCCGTGCCAATGGTGGAACCGGTTCTGCTTTTCAGCTGGGAAAGCCGTTGTTCCAGGGTACCGGCCTTTTCCACGATATCGGTCAGGTTGGGCGACGTCGAGGGGGCAGGTTCCTGCGACGCCGACGGTTCTTCCTGGCAGTGTGCCGGTCCGACCCATGCGAAAAAAGACAAGAGCGCCGTTGTGCAGAAAATGGCCAGAATATTGGCTGCATATGTATTTCGGTGCATGGATCCTTGCTCCGGAAAGATTTTCATTGACGATGGAACGGTTCTGGATCGATTGTGGATCGTTCTTTCGAGGGTTCGAATATTATATCAATGGTCCCATTGAATCAATTGTGAACTGGATGGCGCTAAAGCAATTGTCGAACCGCCCGAATGCTCCCCGCAGCCAGAAGCCGTCGCGCGTTTTCCCGGCAATGTTCAATCGTAAGGCTTTTGATTCTCCCGTTGACGGCGGGCATGAACTGGGGATCGATACTCAACCGCCGGATACCGATGCCCAGCAAAAAGGGGATCATGGTGATATCGTGGCCCATCTCTCCGCAGACGGAGATGGGTTTTTCGTGTTCGTCGGCGATGCGTACCACCCGTGCCAACGCCCGCAGCACCGATGGGTGCTCCGGGCGGTAGTAGTCGGCAACCTGCTTGTTCGCCCGGTCCACGGCGAGCATGTACTGGACGAAATCGTTGGTGCCGATGGAGAAGAAATCCGCTTCGGCGGCAAACTCTGCCATGGTCTCCACTACCGACGGCAGTTCGATCATCATCCCGATGGCCGGTGCGGTATGATGGACCACGCCCTCTGCCGCCAGTTGCCCGAGACAATCGCTTACCACCTGACGCGCCTGAATGAAATCATCCACGGAGGAGATCAAAGGGAACATGATGCCGATGTTGCCATGGCCGGCGGCGGCGCGGAGAATGGCGCGAATCTGCTGTTCGAAGATTTCCCGGTATGCCAGGGTGAAACGAATGGAGCGCAGCCCCAGCTCCGGGTTGGCTTCCGCCGGTGTGTTCGTGTACATCAAGGCCTTCTCGCCGCCGATGTCCAGGGTCCGGAAAATCACCGGATCATCGGCCATGGATTCCACCACCTGGCGATAGACCAAAAATTGTTCCGTCTCCGAGGGAAAAGAGGGGCGGATGAGAAAGGGAAACTCGGTTCGGTACAATCCGATGCCCGCCGCCCCCATTTTACGTGCAAGGGGCAGTTCCGCCAGAAGGTTGATGTTGGCCATGAGATCGACCCGGGTACCGTCCAGGGTGTGAACCCTTCCGGCTTCCATGGGTGTTGTTTGCCGGGCCACCTTTTCCCGGGCCCGGGTGCTGGCTGTAAACCGATCGATGATTTGCCGTGAGGGATCAACATAGACGTTTCCCACTTCGCCGTCCACCAGGATGGGGGTGCCGTCGGGCAGATGCAACAGTTCCGGGACCTGGGCCACTACAACGGGAATTTTCAGGGATCGCGCGATGATCGTCATGTGGGAGGTCACCCCCCCGTTGGTCAACACGACCGCCGCCACCGATTCGGCTGCCAGCTTGAGCAGCTCAGAAGGATAGAGTTCCTTGGCGATTACCACCCGACCGCCGCTGCTGCCGTTATCTTTTCGCGATGGCGGCACCAGGTTGCTCATCAACCGGCCGGCCAGGTCCTCGATATCGGAAACCTTTTCCTGAATGTAGGGATGGGGACTGTCCGAAAACAGATGAATGTAGTGTTCGGCCACTTCCCGAACGGCCCCTGTGGCCGGCATTCCCTCCTGGATTTTTTCCGCCATGCGGTCCACAAACTTGGGGTCCTTGAGCATCATGAAATGGGCGGCGAAGATCAACGAGGCGCTCTCGGGCAGCCTTTCCGCACATCGTTGCTGCAGCGCGTTCAACTGCACTGCGGTTTTGTTGACGGCACTTCTGAAGTCATCCATGTTGCCACCCTCGCGTTCATGGGGGCCGGCAACCAACTGAACGTGACTCTTTCCCCAGATCAGGGCCTGTCCATGGGCGTATCCGCCGGAGGCCTTCTGGCCCTTGATGAAGCCCAGCGGTTTTTCCGGTCGCGGCGGTATGCTGCACATTCGCTGCAGATCCATGAGCAGCCGGGCATTTTCCAAAACGGCCGCCAATTGCCCGCCCGTGGCCTTCAAGGCTGTTACATGGGTGGTTTCGAAGTAATCGGGACGGGTGTGCTGCACCACCAGCACGCCAATTTTTACGGACCCTTTTTGAATGGGTACGGCCAAGAAGGATTCGTAGCGAAGTTCGTCGGTCTCCGGAAAATAGCGAAACAGGGGATTCTTGCTGGCGTATCCTTCGCGCACCGGTTTGCCGGTGGCCATGACCGTACCCACCAATCCCTCCCCCATTTTCATGCGCACCCGATTGATCGCCCGGCGGTTCAGTCCCACCGTGGCTTTCAGAACCAGTTCCTTTTCGGTTTCGTCATACAGGTAGATGGAGCAGACGGGCGTGCCCAGGTGCCTGGATACCAGGTCTGCAGTGCGCTGGAGAAAGTTTTCGATGTTCTCGCTATCGGTGATCAAAGAGGACAGATCACTCAGGTCGCACAGCATGTTCAGCAGATCTTGTCGTTTTTCATGCATGGGGCGTCGCGGGCCTTTCGATGATTACGGAATCGTAGAATCGTCTACACTATAATGCAGGTCTCGTACCGAATCCAGGAGGCAATGTGAAGGCCGGTGTGCGTCAACGACCGACCGCATGGGGGCAGGCTCGATTTTAGACCATCGATAGGAAAAATTGGTTAAAAAATACATAAAAGTAGGCCGTTGGCCGGATTAATTACGTTTTTGTCGTTTGTCTCGAAGGATAATGTTCCCGCACCATGTGGAATTCTTTGCCGGAAACGCATCCGATGGATAAGAATTTCGTTGAATTCATGGAACATTCGGATGTATTGATCTTCGCGACAACCTGTTTTGTACTTGCCGTGAGGTGCATCGGACCATAACGGTATATGCTTTGCACAAGTATTCTCACCGTGTATTGCCTTATCAGGCAATCCAATGCTGTGCGTTTCCGCTGCGTCGGCAGTTTTCTCAAGTAGCTTCTGCATTTGTATGTGATTGGTTGTTTTCAAACCGTTGTCGATACATCCATTTGGAACCGCAACGATTGAAACAGTGACATGGTTTTGTTTTTTTCCGCCCGGTGGGAAAATTCACGCCACGCGCTGTGCGGGCGTTGCCGAATCATAAAAGAAGAGAGGGGGTCTGTATGAACTCGTGCCCTTTCCCGGAATTCCGACGGCCCGTTCAAAACGGCTTATACCATCCGCAATTCGAGCACGATGCCTGCGGCATCGGCATGGTTTGCGATATCCATGACCGGAAGCGTCACGACCTGGTGGAGGACGCCCTGCAGATTCTGGTCAATCTGACCCATCGGGGTGCATGTGGATGCGATGAAACCACCGGTGACGGCGCCGGGATTCTTATCCAGAAACCCCACCATTTTCTGGAAAAGGCCGCCCTTGAAGCGGGTATCGGGCTTCCTCCCGAGGATGCCTACGCGGCCGGAATTGTTTTTCTTCCCCGGCAGGAAACGGCTTGTGAGGACGCCATGGCGACGTTGGCCCGGACGGTGCGGGAAAAGGGGCTCTCCATCCTGGGGTGGCGGCCGGTTCCCACGGATCCCGATGCCGCCGGTGATCTTGCCAGGCGGTTGATGCCGACCATCCGCATGGTGTTCGTGGGAATCGGCGACGGCGTTGTGGATCGAGCCGATTTGGAAAGGCGACTCTACCTGGTTCGCAAGGCGGCGGAAAACCGCGTTGCCCTGGAATTGGCACCGGAGGACGGAATTTTCCATGTGGTGAGCCTCTCCTCCCGGACCCTGGTATACAAGGGTATGCTTTTGGCGGACCAGATCGCTTCCTTCTATCCGGACCTTTGTGACCCGGATCTGGTCAGTGCACTGGCCCTGGTCCACCAGCGGTACAGCACCAACACCTTTCCCTCCTGGGATCTGGCCCAGCCCTTCCGCTATCTGTGCCACAACGGAGAGATCAATACGGTCCGGGGCAACATCAACTGGATGCGCGCCAGACAGCCCCTGTTTCAAAGCGATGCCTTCGCAAAAGAGATCCAGGAACTGTTTCCCGTCATCGAATCCGGCGGAAGCGATTCGGCGGCCCTGGACAACGCCCTGGAACTGTTGCTTCACACCGGCCGGCCGCTGGCTCAGTGCATGATGATGCTGATCCCCGAGGCCTGGCAGCACCACGACACCATGAGTCAGGCCAAAAAGGACTTTTATGCCTTTCACGCAAGCCTCATGGAACCCTGGGACGGTCCGGCGGCCATCGCCTTTACCGATGGTGTTCATGTGGGCGCCGTGCTGGACCGTAACGGCCTTCGTCCCTGCCGCTACACGGTTACGAAGGATGGGCGGGTGATCATGGCTTCGGAAGCCGGTGTTTTGCCGGTGGATCCGGCCCAGGTCGCTGTCAAGGGTCGTCTGGAGCCGGGCCGTATGTTCCTGGTGGATCTGGACCAGCACCGCATCGTCCACGACGACGAGATCAAGGAGACCATGGCCGCGAGAAGGCCCTACGGCCAATGGCTGGCCCAAAACCGGATCCACATGACCGATTTGCCCCGGGTTCAAAAATCGTCTTCCCCGGACCCGGAGGCCGTAGTGGCCGCACAGCACCGCTTCGGTTACACGGCCGAGGACCTCAAGCTGATTCTCGCCCCCATGGCCGAGAAAGGCATGGAACCCACCGGCTCCATGGGGGATGACATCCCTCCGGCCGTCCTTTCCGAAAGGCCCCGTCTGCTCTACGACTATTTCCGCCAGCTTTTCGCCCAGGTGACCAATCCCCCACTGGACGCCATCCGCGAAAAACTGGTGACGGCATTGTCCACCCCGTTGGGCGCGGAACAGAACCTGTTTGTCGAGACGCCGCTGCACTGCCGTCAGCTCTTTCTGGAAGACCCCATTCTCACGCCGGCGCAGCTGGACGCCATCCGTCAATCGGACGAGGCGGCGTTGAAAACGGCCGAACTCTCCCTGTGCTGGCCCCTGGCAGACGGCGGCGAGGGATTGACCGATGCGCTGGAAACGCTTTGCCGCTATGCCGTCCGTCAGGTGGAGGCAGGCGTTCGTCTCCTCGTCCTCTCCGATCGGGACATCCCCGACGGGTTTGCCCCCGTGCCGGCCCTCATGGCCACCGCCGCCGTCCACCACGGGCTGATCCGGGCGGGGTTGCGCGCCCGCTGCGGTCTCATCGTCGAAACGGGGGAAGCAAGGGAGATTCATCACTTTTGCTGCCTTCTGGGATACGGTGCCGGCGCCATCGTTCCCTGGCTGGCCATGGTCACCATCGACCGACTGGTGGAAACGGGACGGGTGGCGGGTGTGGACCGGCAGACGGCCCGAAAGCGCTACATCGCCGCCATCAACAAGGGGCTGTTGAAGGTGCTGTCCAAAATGGGCATCTCCACCCTCCAGAGCTATCGAGGCGCCCAGATTTTCGAGTGCGTGGGGCTGGATACCGCGGTGACCGATCGATGGTTCACCGGAACGGTTTCGCGCATCGGCGGTGCGGACATGGCAATCCTCGCCCGGGAGATCGGTCTGCGCTGCACCCTTACGAACGAGGCAACGGCCGAAGCCAAAGACCCCATCCTGGCCATGGAGGGCCGGTACAAGTGGCGGCGGGACGGCGAGTCCCACCAGTACAATCCCGACACCATCGCCCTGCTGCAGCGGGCGGTGCGCCAGGATGACGGCAAAGCATGGGAACAATATGCGCAAACCGTGCAATCCCTCAACAGGGAAGGGGGATTGATCCGCGGGCGCTTCGAACTGATTCCGGCGGATACGCCATTGGCCCTGGATGCGGTGGCGCCGTGGACCGAGATCGTCAAGCGGTTTAAAACCGGTGCCATGTCTTACGGTTCCATCAGCAAGGAAGCCCACGAGACCCAGGCCATCGCCATGAACCGCATGGGCGGCAAGAGCAACAGCGGCGAGGGGGGAGAGGATGCGGACCGCTTCGCTGCCGACGCAAACGGCGATCTTCGCAACAGCGCCATCAAACAGATCGCTTCGGGCCGCTTCGGCGTCACCATGGCCTATCTCTCCAGTGCCGTGGAACTGCAGATCAAGATGGCCCAGGGGGCCAAGCCGGGCGAGGGAGGACAGCTTCCCGGGGAAAAGGTCTATCCGTGGATCGCCAAAACCCGCCACAGCACCCCCTACGTGGGATTGATTTCGCCTCCCCCCCACCACGACATCTACTCCATCGAGGATCTGGCCCAGCTCATCTACGACTTAAAGTGTGCCAATCCAGCGGCCCGTATCAACGTCAAGCTGGTCTCCGAGGTGGGCGTGGGCACCGTGGCAGCCGGCGTGGCCAAAGCCGGCGCCGATGTCATCCTCATCAGCGGCGAGGCCGGCGGTACCGGTGCCGCCCCCCTCACCTCCATTCGTTACGGCGGCCTTCCCTGGGAGCTGGGGTTGTCCGAAACCCAGCAGACCCTGATTCAAAACGGGCTGCGGGACCGGGTGATGCTCGAGTGCGACGGCCAGCTAAAGACGGCCCACGACGTGGCCGTGGCCTGCCTGCTGGGTGCCGAAGAGTTCGGTTTCGGCACCATCAGCCTGGTTGCCTTGGGCTGCGTGATTATGCGGGTGTGCCACCTAAACACCTGCCCGGTGGGGATCGCCACCCAGGATCCG
This sequence comes from uncultured Desulfosarcina sp., assembly GCA_963674945.2. Lineage (GTDB taxonomy): Bacteria > Desulfobacterota > Desulfobacteria > Desulfobacterales > Desulfosarcinaceae > Desulfosarcina. The sequence goes on along the minus strand of CAXXWQ010000004.1, from coordinate 2,336,128 downwards.
GAACTGAGGAAACGGTTTGCGGGAAAACCCGAGCATCTGGTGCGGCTCATGCGGTTCATCGCCGAGGACCTGCGCCGGATCATGGCCACCTTGGGCTTTCGGACGATAGAAGAGATGGTGGGGCAGGTGTCGCGACTTCGGGTGGCCAAAGGCCGGGATCATTGGAAGACCCGCGGCCTCAACCTTGCACCCATTCTTCAACGGCCGGAAGTACCCGATCACATCCAGCGGCTCTGCATCCCCAAGGGGTTGATTCGCGGTGACGGCGCGCCGCCCGACGAAGACCTGATCCGCCGGGCGGCCCCGGCACTGGAAAATGGCCGGCCGGTGCGTATCGATCTTGCCATCGCCAACGTCCGCCGCACCGTGGGAACCCGCCTGAGCCATGAAGTCACGAAACGATACGGCGAGAAGGGGTTGGCCGACGACACCATCGCCATCCACGCCACGGGAAGCGCCGGTCAGAGTTTCTTCGCCTTCGGCGCACCGGGCATTACCGCTCGCGTGGATGGGGAGGCCAACGACTACTTCGGCAAGGGTCTGAGCGGCAGCGTGCTGGCCATCCGCCCCCCTGAGACGGCGGCCTATGCTGCCGAGGAGAACATCATCGTTGGCAATGTTGCCCTCTACGGCGCGACTTCGGGCCGGGCCTACATCCGTGGGCGGGCCGGCGAACGCTTCTGTGTGAGAAACAGCGGGGTCCTGGCCGTGGTGGAAGGGGTGGGCGACCACGGTTGTGAATACATGACCGGTGGGAGGGTGGTCGTTCTCGGACCAACGGGACGAAATTTCGCCGCCGGCATGACAGGCGGCATCGCCTATATGCTGGTGGATGAGGACGACCGTTTTCAACGGCACCACTGCAACCTGGAGGCCGTGGCGTTGGAGGGCCTGACACCCGAGGACCTGGCTGAACTGGCGGACCTGATCCAATCACACCTGACCTTCACCGGAAGCCGCGTTGCCGAAAGAATTCTGGCGGACCGGTCGTCGATTCCCCACCGCTTCATCAAGGTGATGCCCATAGAATATAAGAAGGCGCTGGCCAAACTTTGACGGATTCGCAAAAAGCTTTTCCAGGCCAAATATGGCCAGACAATCGCGTGCAAGAAACTCATTCGTATTTTTTTTGCCGATAGATGGAAACGATGGAAAAGCTTTTTTAAAAAAGACTTTTTCAATTGTAGTAATGAAAAATGAGGTAACGGTCATGGGAAAACCCACGGGATTCATGGAACACGACCGGCAATTGCCCGAACGCAGGCCGGTAGAAGAGAGGGTGGGGGATTTCAGGGAGATCTACCGGCCCTTTCCCGAATCGACCTTGCGCAACCAGGCCGCCCGCTGCATGGACTGCGGCGTTCCCACCTGCCACGGTGGGTGCCCTTTGGGAAACCGCATTCCCGACTGGAACGATGAGGTATACCACGGCCGGTGGAAAGACGCCTTTTTGCTGCTTTCGGCCACCAACAACTTTCCCGAATTTACCGGTCGCCTCTGTCCGGCACCCTGCGAGGAGGCCTGCGTGCTGTCCATCAACCAGCCGGCGGTGACCATCGAGCAGATCGAAAAGACCATCATCGAAAAGGCCTTTCAGGAGGGATGGGTCATCCCCACGCCGCCGAAGCGGCGCACGGGAAAACGGGTGGCCGTTATCGGTTCCGGTCCGTCGGGGCTGGCCTGCGCCGACCAACTCAACCGCGTCGGTCATACGGTGACCGTTTTCGAGCGCAATGCCAGACCCGGCGGCCTGTTGCGGTATGGCATTCCCGATTTCAAACTGGAAAAGACGGTCGTGGACCGTCGTCTGACTGTGATGGAGGCCGAGGGAATCACCTTCCAGACCAATGTCCGCGCAGGCGTGGACCTGGGCGGCGAAATCCTCTGTACCGATTTCGATGCCGTGGTCCTGTGCATGGGCAGTACTCGACCCCGGGATCTTTCCATCCCCGGCCGGGAACTTGCCGGCATCCACTTTGCCATGGATTTTTTGGCCGACCAGAACCGAGTGATTTCCGGTGAGTCCACGTCCCTTGCCATTGAGGCTTCGGGCAAGCATGTCATCGTCATCGGCGGCGGAGACACGGGAAGCGACTGCATCGGAACCAGCCATCGCCAGGGGGCGGCCTCTGTGGTCAACTTCGAATTGCTGCCACAGCCGACGACGGATCGCCCCGAATTTCAACCCTGGCCCCATTGGCCCATGCGGCTTCGCACCAGCAGCAGCCATGAAGAGGGTGGCAGCCGCCACTGGAATGTGCTCACCAAGGCTTTCGTGGGAAGTGACGGACGGATACGTGCTATCGAGACGGTGGAAGTCTCCTGGAAAAAAGAAAAAGGACGGCCGATCCATTTCGACGAAATTCCCGGTTCACGGAAAAAATGGCCGGCAGACCTGGTGCTCTTGGCGCTTGGCTTTACCGGTCCGGAATCCGGTACCATTGTCGAAGAACTGGGGCTTGCGCTGGACAAACACGGAAACATCCGAACCGGCGATAATTATATGACCTCCCGTTCCGGGGTCTTTGCCGCAGGCGATGCCCACCGGGGTCAGTCCCTCATCGTATGGGCCATCTCCGAAGGCAGGGAGGCGGCCCGCTGCATGGATCGATTCCTCATGGGGCGGACGGACCTTCCGGAAAAGGGATGCTGCGATCTGCCGCGAATATGATCGCCGGATGAGGCGCAGATATCGGAATTCCAAGGAACTCGTTTCTCCAACCAAATTCCAAAAGACTTTTGATAAAAAGCTTTTCCCATTCACGTAATCGGCAATATAATGGAAAATCAGTTCCTGGACATGTTGTTGGCTGGCCATAGTTGGCCTGGAAAAGTTTTTTACGAAGCAGTCAAAGGATGGTGCCATGGACTATTTCGACTACCGCGACGGAGAACTATGGGTGGAAAAAGTTCGCATCGCCGACCTGGCCGAGAAATTCGGTACTCCCCTGTACGTCTATTCCACGAAGACCATAAAACGTCATTTCAGGGCCTTCGACGAGGCCTTGGCAGGACAGGACCACCTGACCTGTTTTTCCGTCAAGGCCAATGGCAATGTAAGCTTGCTTCGACTGCTGGGTGAGCTGGGCGCCGGTGTGGACATCGTTTCCGGTGGAGAGCTTTACCGGGCCCAAAAGGCCGGTATTCCCTCCAACAAGATCGTCTATTCCGGGGTGGGAAAAGCCGATCACGAAATCAAAGAGGCGCTTGCGGCCGATATCCTCATGTTCAACGTGGAGTCGGTGCAAGAACTGGAGCGGATCGGCCAGTTGGCTGAATCCATGGACACAACCACGCGGATCAGCCTGCGGATCAATCCGGACGTGGACCCGAAAACCCATCCCTACATCTCCACGGGACTCAAGAAGAACAAGTTCGGGTTGGACATGCTGGAAGCTGCAGGTGCTTATCTTATGGCAAAGAAGATGCCCTCGGTCGAACCTGTGGGTATGGATTGCCACATCGGCAGCCAGCTTACCGGAATCGGCCCCTTCGTGGAAGCATTGGAGAAGTTGCTGGCCTTTGCCGACCGTCTGAAAGAGTCGGGTGTGCATATTCAATACCTGGATCTGGGTGGCGGGCTGGGCATCACCTACGACAAGGAAGAACCGCCCCTGCCCGCGGACTTGGGTCGGATCATCGTCGATTCTTTGGCCGATAGAAAGATGACCGTAATCCTGGAGCCGGGTCGTGCCATCTCGGGAAACGCCGGCATCCTGGTTACCCGTGTGCTCTATAACAAGAGGACGCAGGCGAAACACTTCGTCATCGTGGATGCGGCCATGAATGATCTGGTGCGTCCCTCCCTCTATGACGCTTTTCACCGAATCGGCGAGGTAACGCCAAAAGGACGGGAAAAGCATAAAGTTGATGTGGTGGGGCCCATCTGTGAGAGTTCCGATTTTCTCGCCCAGGATCGATTGCTTGCAAAGGTGGAAACCGGTGAATATCTGGCGGTGTTTTCCGCTGGCGCTTATGGGTTCACCATGTCCTCCCAGTACAACGCCAGGCCCAGGGCCGCCGAGATTCTCGTGGACGGTGAGAAAGTGACGCTTGCCCGCCGCCGGGAGACATATGAAGATCTCGTGGCGTTGGAGATATAACTGAATAACCAAACGGCGACCCGCCGAAAGTGCACGGATCGCCGTTTGGTTTTGACCGAATCGAAAGGGGAGGAGGAATCGGTCAGCGTAATGCCTATCCAGAATTGTTTTCTATTTCTGAGCAGACATCAATATGAGTATCTCCAGAAACATTTTGAATATCCGGTTGGATACTAAATATCATAGTACAGGTGAAACTCATGGGGATGGGGACGCAGTTTCACCGGGTTGACTTCGTTTTTGGTTTTGTACTCGATCCACATGTCGATGGCGTCCTTTGTGAAGACGTCTCCCTTGAGAAGGAACTCATTGTCTTCGGCCAGGGCGGCCAGGGCTTCGTCCAGGGCACCCGGCGCAGAGGGGATATCGGCCAACTCTTCGGGCGGCAGGTCGTAGATGTTCTTGTCCAGCGGGTCGCCTGGGTCGATCTTGTTCTGGATGCCGTCGATGACCGCCATGAGCATGGCGGAAAATGCCAGGTAGCCGTTGCAGGATGGATCCGGCGTACGGAACTCGATCCGTTTGGCCTTGGGCGATGCGGAGTACATGGGAATACGGACTGCCGCGCTGCGGTTTCGGCTGGAGTATGCCAAATTCACCGGCGCCTCGAATCCCGGCACCAGTCGCTTGTAGGAGTTGGTGGTGGGGTTGGTGATGGCGCACAGGGCACGGCAGTGCTTGAGGATGCCGCCGATGGCATAGAGGGCTTCCTGGCTGACGCCGGCGTATTTGTCTCCGGCGAACAGGGGTTTGCCTTCCTTCCAGATACTGATATGGGTGTGCATGCCCGTACCATTGTCTTCGAACAGAGGTTTGGGCATGAAGGTCACCGTATGGCCGGCTTTGTACGCCACGTTTTTCAGAACATACTTGAACCACTTAAGCTGGTCGGCCATCTGTAACAGCGGCTTGAAGCGCATGTCGATCTCGGCCTGGCCGGCGGTGGCCACCTCGTGGTGCTGGCACTCGACGTCGATGCCGAGGCTTTCCAACGTCAGCAGCATTTCCGAACGCAGATCCTGGAATTTGTCCGACGGGGGAACGGGGAAGTATCCCTCCTTGTGGCGAGGCTTGTATCCCAGGTTGGGTTCCTCGCAGCGGCCCGTATTCCATGTTGCTTCCACGCTATCGATGGAGTAGAAGGAGCCGTTGCGACGGCTTTCGTAGCGGATGTCGTCGAAGATGAAAAATTCCGCCTCGGGTCCGAAAAATGCAGTGTCGCCGATGCCCGTGCTTTTCAGGTAGGCTTCCGCCTTCTTTGCGATATTTCTCGGGTCGCGGCTGTAGGCCTCCCGGGTGATGGGGTCGACGATGTCGCCGATGAGTACTAATGTCGGTATCTTATAGAAGGGATCGATCTTTGCCGTTTCGGCATCTGGAATCACCAGCATGTCGCTGGCATTGATGGGCTGCCATCCGCGAATACTGGAACCGTCGAATCCGAATCCGTCTTCGAAGCTTCCCTCTTCGAGTTCTCCGATGGGGACGGAAAAGTGCTGCCACATGCCCGGAAAGTCCATGAATCGAATGTCGACGACCTTGAGGTCATTTTCTTTTGCCATTGCCAATACTTGTTGCGGTGTCATAATTTCCTCCATGTCATAAAGTTATTCGGTGTTTAGACCGAAGGCCGAAGGGTTACGGAATGCTCGATCAAAGTGATCGTTTTTCTCTTCTTCAGCCTAAACACCTTCAGTCTGTTCACCTGATTTTAGATGGCATCTTTGCCCTTTTCTCCGGTTCTAACGCGGATCACCTCTTCCACGGGGAAGATGAAAATCTTGCCGTCGCCGATTTTCCCGGTGTTCGCCGATTTTTGGATGGTCTCCACTACTTGGTCGGCGCGTTCCGAATCGACGATGATCTCGATTTTCACCTTGGGAATAAAGTCCACCACGTACTCGGCCCCCCGGTAGATCTCCTTGTGCCCCTTTTGACGTCCATACCCCTTCACTTCAGAGATGGTCATTCCCTGGATGCCGATTTCGTTGAGGGCCTCTTTGACATCGTCCAGTTTGAAAGGTTTGACGATGGCTTCGATTTTCTTCATTTTCCTAACCTCCTATTGTTGATGGCCGAGAGAGCGATGGTCGTCTCCCCAATTGTTAGATATTACATCACTTCAAAACCACGTTCGCCGTGAAAGGTATTGTCCAATCCCTGGATTTCATCCTCGCGTTCGATACGAATGCCACCGGTCAATATCTTGGTAACGAAGATCACGATGAGCGTGCCGACGGCGGTAAAGGCAGCGGTGGCGATGATGGAGATAAACTGGATCCATAACTGGCCCGGGTTTCCGTAAAAGAGTCCGGCCGCACCTTCGGTGATGGCAGGATTGGCGAAGAGCCCGGTGGCAAGCGCCCCCCAGATGCCGCACATACCGTGGACGCCGAAAGCATCCAGGGAGTCATCGTATCCCACCTTTTGCTTGACCACTGCGACGAAAAAGTATCCCAGCGCACCAGCGCCCAGGCCGATGATCAAAGATGCGGGCATATTGACGAAGCCGGCGGCCGGCGTGATGGACACCAGGCCGGCGACGATACCGGAGGCGATGCCCAAAACGGTGGGTTTGCCGGTCATGATCCACTCGAGAAACATCCAGGTCATGGCCGCGGTTGCGGCGGAGGTATTGGTTACGAGAAAAGCCGATGCAGCGACGCCGTCTGCGGCCAATTCGCTTCCGGCGTTGAACCCGAACCAGCCGAACCACAACAGTGCCGCTCCCAATGCGCACAGGGTGATGGACGAGGGAAACATGGCCTCCTTGCCGTAACCGAGTCGTTTTCCCAGGACCAGCGAGAGCACGAGGCCGGCCACACCGGCGTTGATGTGGACCACGTTTCCGCCGGCGAAATCCAATGCGCCCATCTCGCCCATCCAGCCCCCGCCCCACACCCAGTGGGCGATGGGACAGTAGATGAACGTGACCCACAAAATGGTGAAGACGATCCAGGAGGAGAATTTCATTCGATCCACGATGGATCCGAGTACGAGCGCCACGGTGATGCCGGCGAATGTCATCTGAAAAAGGGCGAACACATAGGTGGGAATGGAGCCGGAGAGGCTTTCCACGCCGATTCCGGACAGAAAGAAATGTTCGAAACCGCCGATGATGCCACCCTTGCTCGATCCGAATGCCAGCGTATATCCCCACATCATCCAGATGATGCTTGCCAGACAATAGGAGACGAATGTCATGGCCAGGGTATTCAAAAGGTTCTTATATCGTGACATGCCACCGTAAAAAAGGGCCAGCCCGGCCGGCGTCATCATCATCACCAGTGCCGTGGATACGATCATCCAGGCCGTGTCGCCGGTGTTTAGCACATCTTCGGCAAACGCCGGCGTCGCAATACATCCCAAAAGCAACGTCAACCACAGATATTTCAATTTCATCTTCTCCCCCTCTGCTGGTGTTTTTTTTACTGGTCTTTCCTGTTGTCGGTTACAGCGGGCTTAGGCCATGTATGGGATCTTCACCCGGGAGAATTTCCGCAATGGCTTTCTTGATGGCCTCTACCTGCTTCGGTGCGTCCACCTTCTGGCCATCGAAATCCCTCACATAAAATACATCCACCACCTGATCCACCTTGGTGGCAATTTTGGCGACCCAGATGTCCAGGCCGCTTTTGAACAGCACGTCGGTTACCCGAAACAAGAGTCCGGGAAAGTCAAAGGTTACGACCTCCACGATGGTAAAGAAGCTGGAGGTTTCGTTGTCTATGGAAATTACGGTGGGGCGCTGGGCCGTATACGGCTGGATGGGAGAAGCATCTTTTTCCTTCCGGATCAGTTCCGCGCTCAGATCCAGCCGTCCTCCCAGGGCATCCTCGAGATTTCGGCTCGCCCGCTGCCATCGTTCATCCTCGAAGATGGGATCGGGGGGAGGGGTAACCTCGAAAACGTCCAATGCGATATTGTTGCGCCAGGTAAAAATCTGGACATCCAGGATGTCGATGTTGTTCATGGTAAAAACGCCGGCAATATTGGAGATCAACCCCGGTCGATCCTTTCCGCAGATGGTGACGGTGCGGGTGTTGGAATCCAATGACTGGTCGATCTGCCATACGAAAGGACGGTCGCCGAGACGGTTGAAAAGTCGGACGTGCTGGGGGATGACGGTCGCCGGTGTATAAAGCATATACCGTGGGGACATGAACTGCAAGAGCATCTCCAGCCGATCCGTTGGCATCTCCGATGCCATGGCGTCGATCACGGCATCTTTTTTCTTGTCGATGGTCTTTACGGCACGGCCTGTGGCCAACTCGCCGCTATCGAGTACATTGAGCACTTTGAAAAAAAGGTTCTTCAAAAGGGACGATGTCCAGTCGTTCCAAGCCTTGGGGCCGGTGGCCATAGAATCCGCCACGGTCAAAAGGTAGAGCATCTTCAACTGATCGGCCTTCTTGATGATGCGGGCCATGGCGATGGCGGTCTCTTCGTCGTTGATGTCCCTTCTTGTGGCGGTCTGGACCAATAACAGATGGTGCTCGACAAGAAAGGCGACGGCCTTGGCATCGGCCGCGCCGGCGCCTTTTTCCAGCAGTATCTTTTCCGCCATGGCGGCGCCGCGCTCGGAATGGCCGGCGGTGGGCTCTCCCTTGCCGATATCGTGCAGCAGGGTGGCCCATAAAAGTACTTTCTTTTTCTTCACCTCTTTGTACAATCGATGCGCGAGTTGGTCTGTTTCGGCGCTCTCCTCGTTTTCGAATCCCTTGATGGTCTTGATGCAATAGAGCAGATGTCGGGCAACGGGGTAGAGGTGATACTGATCGAACTGAATCCGGTTGATCACGGCAGCAAATTCGGGAATGAAGCGTTCCAAAAACTCGGTATTGAGCATCTGGTTGAGTACATCGAAGGCACGCGACGATCGGATGAGGATTCGCTCAAATTGTCTCACCACTTCGGCATCGCTTCTGAAACGCGCATTTACCAAATGATTGAAATCCTTTACCAGACGCATGGCTTCACTGCTCAAAGGTGCTTTTTGGGCGGCGCTTTCGGCGAAGATATCCATGAGCAGGCGCGGATTGTTGAGAATCATTTCCGGTGACGTAAAGTTCAGCATGCCCCGATTGAACTTCAGCCCCTTGACCTGGGAGGTCTTCAGGCCCTTGTTCTTTCGTTTGAGCCGCTTTCTCTGTTCCAACTCGAACAGAAATATTTCGTGTTGCTGCTTGACATATTCCATGTGGCCGTGGAGTTCGCCCAGGAGTTGTTCCACGGGAAGGTGGCCGTTCACCGGCGGTACGTCCATCACTTCGGCCAGCTTTCGCTGTTGCTCCAGATGGATTCGATCACTTTTCCGATTGGTCATAAGGTGGAATCGATTTCGAATGTTCCATATGAAATCCAATGCATCGGACAAACGAAGGTAGTCGTCGTGGGAAAAATAGCCGTAATACTCCAGGTCCCTTCGCTCTTTGATGCCGGAGCGGATTTTGGCGATCCACAACATGGTATGATAGTCACGAAGCCCCCCTTGCCCCTCTTTGAAATTGGGCTCGAGCAGGTAGGAGGAGTCGCCGAACCGCCGATGTCGCTCGCGATTGGTGTCCACCAGCCAGGAAATGATGGCATCGGGTTTGAGATTGATGAACTTGGAACGGATCGTGTCCATGAGCTTCATGAACAGCGGAGACATGCCGCAGATGAAACGGGCATCCAAGATCGACGTAAGTACTTCATAGTCCTGCCGGGCCATGGAGACGCACTCTTTTATGGAACGTGTGGCGTGGCCCACGTCAAGTCCCATGTCCCATAAGGGGTAGATGATCTCCCGGACCAGATCTTCGGCCACCTGGGGGACCCGTTTTTCGAACAGGAACAACAGGTCCACGTCGGAGTAGACACATTGCTCCGCCCGGCCGTATCCACCCAGCGCCACCACGGCATAGGGATTTTTGGCGATATCCATTTTCGGCCCGACGACACTTTTTTCATAACTTTGGCGAAAATAATCATCGATGAGCCGAGCGTGATTTTCGAGAAAACCGGCTGTCTTTCCCGCAACCAGGTCCTCGATGAGGCACTGCCGCCCATGGGCCAGCGCCTTGGAGGCATCTGCATATTTGTTGTCGCGGGTGGTTTCCATCGTATCCATGTTTTAACGTGACTTTTATGGTGAGTGAATGTGGATAAGGTAAAGCAACCCACGTGCCATAAACGATGAATTGAAAAAATATATAGAGATATCAAGTATATATAAATATATGTGTTCTCTTCGAAAATCAAATGCCTATTTCAAAAATGTAATTTTTTCGTCCATAAAATTACATTTTTGAAATTGTTAGTGCGGAAACGAGATTTGCCTCTGCGTCAACGGTCACCCGCAAAGCGGGTGGCTTGGAAAAGAAAAAGAATGCACCCCGAGGCGGTGGGAGAAACCGTCCCAGGGTGCATTCCATGGGGGAGGAGGAGTTGGGTGGTGGGTGATTCGTTATGGTTTTACCAATCCACTCTTGGCTACGACTGGGTTACGGGCTCCGACGAGGCCGCATAACTGGCCGCTGCCGCAGATGTCCCGGAGATCGAGGAAATGCCGCCGTGGGTGGAGACGCCGAAGTCGGGGTAGGCGATACCGCCATGTTCGGTGTGATCCAGTCCTTCCAGCTCTTCTTCCGGCGATACGCGCAGGCCGATGGTTTTATCGATAAGTTTAAACATGATGAACGCCATCGGGAAGGTCCATAGAAAACAGGCAGAGATACCCAAGAGCTGTACACCAATGATCTTTGCGGATGTGCCACTGATGTTGAAAAGGCCGGCACCCAAGGTGCCCCAGGCACCGCAGACGCCGTGAACGGAAATGGCGCCGACCGGATCATCCACCTTGATTTTATCGAAGAACAGTACCGAGAAGACCACGATGATACCCGCGATGGCACCGATCATGATGGCGCTGGACGGACTCACGTTGGCGCAGCCCGCCGTGATGCCCACCAGGCCCGCCAGGGCACCGTTGAGGCTCATGCCCACTTCCGGCTTGCCGAACTTGATCCAGGAGACGATCATTGCCAAACATGCACCTGCCGCGGCAGCCAGATTGGTGTTGACGAAGATCATGGCGATACTGGTATCCGCCGTGGTGGTGGAACCGGGGTTGAATCCGAACCAACCCAGCCACAGGATGAAGACGCCGAGAGCGGCAAGGGGGATATTGTGGCCCATGATGGGTTTGATCTTGCCGTCCTTGGTATATTTGCCGATACGGGGGCCCAGCACAATGGCGCCGGCCAGGGCGGCCCAGCCGCCCACCGAGTGGACGACGGTGGAGCCGGCAAAGTCGATGAAACCGAATTTTTCCAGCCATCCGCTGCCGTTAAGAAGGCTTCCCCATGCCCAGGAACCGAAGATGGGATAAATCAATGCGGATACAATACAGCTGTAGATGATGTATCCGGTAAACTTGGTACGCTCGGCCATGGCGCCGGAAACGATGGTGGCGGCGGTGGCGGCGAAAACCACCTGAAACATCCAGAAGGCCAGCACCCAGGGGTCACCATCTGGCGTCCAATCACTGAGGAAGAAACCACTGGTTCCGAACCATCCGGTGGAGGTGGCACCAAACATGAGGCCGAAACCGATGGCCCAATAGCCGATGGAGCCGATGGAAAAGTCCATGAGGTTTTTCATCATGATGTTAATGGAATTTTTCGCCCGTGTGAAACCGGCCTCGACCATGGCGAAACCGGCCTGCATGAAAAAGACCAGGGCTGCTGCTATGAGGGTCCACAGGTAGTTGGCATGGGTCTGGACCAGATCGATGGCCTCCTTGTTCGTCATTACCGTTGGGGCTTCGGTATCTGCTGCCAGTGCAGCGGGAACACCAATCAGGGCGGCCAGTATCAGCAGGGCAATTGCTTTCATTCTCATTTTTTTTCTCCTTACCGTTTATTATAATAGAGTGATAAAGGTTTGCTGATGGATCAGATGGCATCTACGCCCGATTCGCCGGTGCGGATGCGGTATGCCCCTTCCACGGGCATCACGAATATCTTGCCGTCGCCGACGCTCCCGGTATTGGCCACGTCTGTAATCGTGGAGATTACCTTATCGGCCATATCGGAATCCACGACGATATCGATTTTCACTTTGGGAACGAAGTCGGTCTGGTATTCGGCACCACGGTATATCTCCTTGTGACCCCGCTGGCGTCCGAATCCCTTGGTTTCACTGACGGTCATGCCCGACACGCCGATGCGGTTCAATGCGTCTTTCACATCGTCCAGTTTGAACGGCTTGATTATCGCCTCGATTTTTTTCATGATTTCGTTTCTCCTGTTCCTATTAAATAAATGAGCCATCCCGGGTGTAGCATTGTGTTGCCATACAAATTAGCAACGCTTGTGCCATTGTCACATAAAACCATTTATGTTGTTGGTATCATTGGATTATAAAATTTAGCCGTATATTCGTTTGCTCAACTTGAAGACATTCTTGTGTTTTGGCCATGGATATAAGTACAAAATTGAAATATTTTTATAACAAATTACATTAACGTAATTTATATTTCTCTGCACCCCATTTGCGCCCCGGATTACGAGGTGCCATATGATAATGGGCGGACCGTGGGATAGAATGCCACGTCACTGATTACAAATATGTAATAATTTACGTATGTGATTCAGCACATTGAGATGTGGCTTTTGCGTAGGGCGAAATTATTCCTTGAATTTTCTATGAGATCTCCCTAAAAAGGGTATTTCGTTAACCAATGTCCGACGTCACCAGAGCCCGACGTTACCAGGAGGCCAAGACGATGACCGTCGCCAGAAAAATCAACGACATCATGGCCAATGCGTCATGGATTCATGACATTTTCGAAGAGGACGCACGGCTCGATGGGAAGCACGGAATCGACGAGGTCTTCGATTTCACCCTGGAAAGTCCCAACCTTTCGCCGCCGGAACAATTCGGTGAGACGCTTCGCGATACCGTGGATTCCTGTGGGCTCGGGGACCATTGCTACATGCCCCAGGTGGGGTATCCGCAGGTTTGCGATGCCATCGCTGAATATCTGGCCACAGAACAAAAGACTCAGGTCTCCTGCAGCGAAATCATCATGACATGCGGGTCGGCCGGGGCCTTGAATGTGATATTCAAGGCGCTGCTGGACCCCGGAGACCAGGTGTTGACCGTCAGGCCGAGTTCGCTGGCCTACGGCTTTTATGCGGAAAATCATGGTGGTGTAATAAAATCGGTGGGGACGAAACCGGATTTTTCCCTCGATCTTTCCACACTGGCAGGCGCCATCGGCGATAAAACCAAGATCGTGCTGATCAACTCCCCCAACAATCCCACCGGCCGGATTTACGACATGGCCACCATGGATGGGCTTGGGCGTCTAATGAAGGAAAAGAGCCGCCAATTCGGTCGAACCATCTACCTGGTTTCCCATGAGCCCTTTCGAAAAATTGTCTTCGACGATGTGCGGGTTCCGTCCGTCTTCCAATGCTACGACGATTCCATCATTGCCACCTCTTACTCCAGGGATATTGCCATTGCCGGTGAGCGTATCGGTTTCGCCGCAGTGAATCCTGCCGCCGTCCACAAAGAGATGATCATGGCCGGTATGGCCATGGCCAATCGGATTTTGGGATTCGTCAATGCACCATCGTTGATGCAACGGGTGGTTGCCTTTCTGCAGGGTGTGAGTGTGGATGTGGGCGATGTTCAACGGAAAAGAGACCTTTTGTGTGAAGGTCTTACCGATGCCGGCTACGATTTCACATTGCCCCAGGGAACCTTTTTCGTCTTTCCCCGCACCCCCATTGCCGATGACGTGGCCTTCGTGGAGGCGTTGCAGGAGGAGTCGGTGCTGGTTGTACCCGGGTGCGCATTTTCCGGACCGGGTCATTTTCGGATCTCGTTTTGCGTGGATGATCAAACCATCGTCGACGCGATGCCTGCGTTTCAGAAGGTCATGGCAAAATTCAAGTGATGATAACAATCAAAGAGAATTTCTATTATCCAAACAGGTGGAAAAGGAGGCACACAGGATGAAAGTATTGAAGATCGACCATCTGGGCATTGCAGTAAACAGCATCGAAGAGGGGAAAGGATTCTGGTCCGATGTCCTGGGACTTGAATTTGAAGGCGCGGAAACCGTTTCCGAACAAAAGGTCACCACGGCGTTTTTCCCCGTGGGCGAAAGCGAGGTGGAACTTCTGGAATCCACGGCTCCCGATGGTCCGGTTGCCAAATATATCGAGAAGAAGGGCCAGGGAATCCAACACGTGGCCTTTCGCGTGGAAAACATCGAGGAGGCGTTGGCCGAACTGAAGGAAAAGGGTGTGAAACTCATCGATCAGACGCCCCGTATCGGTGCGGGTGGCGCCAAGATCGCCTTCTTGCATCCCAAGGCTACCAACGGCGTCCTGGTGGAGCTGTGCCAGCGGGATTGATAAATATTGACGGATTCGCAATCCTTGATCTCTGGCTTTTTACGGATCCGTCTGATCAGTGACTTTTTACGAGTTCATCAAACACTGGTTTCATGAGGCGGCTGCCTTCCTTTTGTATCTTCGGAGGGCAACTGCCGCAACCATCACCCATCTTTCCCCTTCCCACCCTCTGGGCAGGGGGCGTTCACGCCTGACGCCATAAAAGCGATCATTCGCCGGATCAGGGTATCGGGATTTTCCTCGGAAGGAAAGTAGTCAGGGACCGGTGCAATTCTTGCGAATAACTGCATGACCTGGGACAATATTCCGAAGATGAAATAGATACGCCAGCGCAGTTCCGCTTTCGGCATATCCGGAAAGACCTCTCCCATCAATTGCGAAAAAAGCAGGAAACCGGGTTTAAAATTTTCATCGAAGATTTTCTGGACGGTCATGTCCAGTTCCGAGACGGCACGTCCCGCGATCATCATTAAATTGTCTGCACCCGTCTTGTCTTCCCGAAACCGCAAGGTCGGCTCGATAAAGGCGCGAATCAGCGCTTCCAGGTCGGGTATGGTTCCCCTTTTCCGGGCCTCCCGCTGCACTTCGGTCAGGTTTTTCATTCGCAAGTCATGGATCTGGGACAATCGGCGTTTGACCACCTTTTCGATCAAGGCGTCCTTGGATCCGAAATGGTAGTTGACCGCCGCCTGGTTGACCGACGCCATTTTGGCCAGGAGGCTGATGGATGTCTGCTTAAAACCTCGTTTTGCGAACAACGCCTCCGCGACGTTTAAAATGCGGGTTTTGGTATCCGATTCTTCTAATAGGCTGGCGTCGATCATCGGGTTTCACCCTTCACTGGGTTGGAACGGATCGCTCAGGACATTGCTTTTTCCCATTGCATATCAGGACATGCAACTTTCTCACGACGGCGAATCTGAAGCCGAAATCTCCTTGTGGCCTGACCGTTCGCGCTTCCTGTGCCGGCCGAGTGCCTTGTAAATCAACACATAAAAAAGCGGCGCATAACTGATGACCAGGATGGTGGACGTCACCACGCCACCTACCACGCCGATGCCGATGGCCTGTTGGGCACCGGCGCCGGCTCCCCTCGCCAGGGCCAGGGGCAGCACGCCGAACCCGAAAGCCAGGGAGGTCATCACGATGGGTCGAAGCCGCAGTCGTGCGCCTTCCAGGGTCGCATCGATGAGCGGCATGCCCTCGTCCACGCGCGCCCTTGCAAACTGGACGATCAAGATGGCGTTTTTCGTGGTCAACCCCAAGATGGTAAGTATTCCGATTTTAAAATAGACGTCATTGGGCAGGTCCATCATCGTCGATGCGATCACACCGCCGATGGCGCCCAGGGGCAGGGTCAACAGAATGGAAATGGGAATGGGCCAGCTTTCGTACAAGGCGGCCAGACATAAAAAGATTACCAGAATGGAAAAGGCGTAGAGCAGCGGCGCCTGGGATCCGGACTGGCGTTCCTGGTAGGAGAGTCCGGTCCAGTCAAACCCGAAGGCCTTGGGCAGTTGGGCCACCGCCTCCTCCATGGCCTGCATGGCCTCGCCGGAACTCTTGCCATGGGCCGCTTCGCCCCAGATATTGATGGACGGAAAGCCGTTGTACCTTTCCAGCTTGGGTGATCCGGATGACCAGTGCCCCGAGGCGAAAGAGGAGAAGGGAACCATTTTTCCCGCATTGTTGCCTACATACAACCTTTCCAGGTCGCTGGGCAGCCGCCGGTATGGGGCATCGGCCTGGACATAGACTCTTTTTACCCTTCCGGCGTGGATGAAGTCGTTGACATAGGCGCTGCCGAAGGCCGCGGAAATGGTTTGGTGGATGGCCGTGATGGGTACACCCATGGCACCGGCCTTTTCCCAGTCCACATCGATGCGGTATTGGGGTTCATCCTCCAGACCATTGGGCCGCACCCGGGTCAACCGCGGATCCCTGGCGACGATGCCCAGGAGTCGGTTTCTGGCTGCCATCAGGGCGGCGTGGCCCGCGCCGCCGCGGTCCAGAAGCTGGAAATTGAAACCATTGGCCTGCCCCAATGCACTGACCGCCGGGGGTGCGAAGGCATACACCCTGGCGTTTTTTATCTGAGCAAAGGCCCTCATGGCTCGACCGGCCACCGCCTGCACTTTCAGATCGGGCCGGTCCCGAAGCTCCCAGTCCCTGAGCCGGATGAAGGCCAGACCGGCGTTTTGTCCGCGACCGGAAAAACTGAAGCCGGAGAGCGTAAACATGGATTCGACCGCCTCGCTCTCCTTTGTGAGAAGATACTTTTTCACATAGTCCATAACGGCCTGGGTTTGCTCCATGGTAGAGTTGGGGGGCAGCATGGCCTGGACATAAAAGATACCCTGGTCTTCCTCGGGAAGATAGGCGGTGGGCAGCTTCTCGAACAGGTAGCCCATGGCCGCCACGATGAGCAGGAAGGCGAGGATGTAGCGCAGCGGTTTATGCAAAAAGCGCCCGACCACCTTTATATAAAGATTCCGGGACCGGAAGAAGGCATGGTCGAACCACCGGAAAAAGGGACGCATGAAGAATACGGCGTTGTCGGCCGGTTCGTGGCCGGCGGGCACGGGCTTGAGCAGGGATGCGCAGAGAACCGGCGTCAGAATCAGGGCCACGACTACTGAAAGCAGCATGGCCGCGACGATGGTGACGGAAAACTGACGATAGATGACGCCCGTTGAGCCGGGGAAAAAGGCCATGGGACCGAAGACCGCCGCAAGCACCAGGCCGATGCCGATCAGGGCGCTGGTGATCTGCTCCATGGATTTGGCCGTGGCCGCATGGGGGGAGAGTCCCTCTTCCCGCATGATGCGCTCCACGTTTTCCACCACCACGATGGCATCGTCGACCAACAGACCGATGGCCAGCACCATGGCGAACATGGTCAGCATGTTGATGGAGTAACCGAACAGCCCCAATACTGCGAAGGTGCCCAGGATCACCACCGGAACGGCGATGGTGGGGATCAGCGTGGCCCGCATGTTTCCCATGAACAGATACATCACCAGAAAAACCAGGATGACGGCCTCGAACAGGGTCTTGATTACCTCTTTGATGGCCATGGAGATGAAGGGTGTGGTATCGTCCGGGTAGACCACCTTCATGCCCGGAGGAAAATAGCGGCTCATCTCGTCCATCTTGGTACGCACCGCTTCGGCGGTGGCAAGGGCGTTGGCCCCGGATGCCAGACGAATGCCCATCCCCGCGCCCGGAATTCCGTTCCAGAGGACATCCACATTGTATTCCTCGGCGCCCAGCTCGGCACGCCCCACGTCCTTGATCCGGAGGATGGATCCGTCGGTGTTGACGCGCAAGGGAATGGCGGCGAACTCCTCGGGCGTCTTTAAAAGGCTCTGGACGATGATGGAGGCGTTCAACCGCTGGCCCTCAACGGCCGGAGCGCCGCCGAACTGGCCGGCGGAGATCTCCACGTTATAGGATCGAAGTGCCGTAATGACGTCCTGAATGGTCAGGTTATACTGGATCAGCCGCTCCGGATTGAGCCAGATGCGCATGGCGTACTGGGTTCCGAAGGCGTTCACCTCTCCCACGCCCGGCACCCGTGCCAGTACCTTTTCCAGGTTGGACTTGGCATAATCGCGTATATCATGGCCGCCCATGTTGGGATCGTCGGAAACCAGCCCGACGACCATCAGCCAATTGCTGGTAGTCTTGGTGACCATTACGCCCTGGCGCTGCACCGACTCCGGCAGGCCGGCCATGGCAAGCTGGAGTTTGTTTTGCACCTTGGCCCAGGCAAGATCCGGATCGGTACCCGGCGCGAAGGTCAATTCGATGCGGGATCGGCCCGATGAATCGCTGGAAGCCGACATATACAGCATATCGTCGAATCCGGTCATCTTCTGCTCGATGATCTGGGTTATGCTGTTTTCAATCGTTTCCGCAGAGGCCCCCGGATAGAGGGTGTCGATGGCGATCGACGGCGGAGCGATAGGCGGATACTGGCTGATGGGCAGGTTGTAGATGCCAAGTCCGCCTGCCACCATCAGTACGATGGCGATGACCCAGGCAAATACGGGGCGCTCGAGAAAAAATTTGGATAACATGGTCCCTCCCCGTTACTCGGCCTGGCCGGCGTTCGTGGATGCGGTGTTTTTGTCACCTGCAGTGCTGGCCTCGAAGGGGACTGTCTTGACGGTATCTCCCTGTTTCACCTGCTGGCTGCCTTCGGCAATGATCCGTTCCCCTTCGGAAAGGCCACTTCCGACCACCCACTGATCCCCAATGGCCCGATCCAGGGTCAGCATGCGCTGCTGAACGATATTTTCTCCATCCACGACAAGGGTCATGGGGTTTCCTTTGGGATCGCGCAAGAGGGTTTGTTGGGGGATTGTGGTTGCTTTTTCGTCCGTCCCCTCGTTGATCAATGCACGCACAAACATGCCCGGCAAAAGAAGCCGGGCCGGATTGGGAAACACCACCCGCAGGTTCACGGAACCGGTGGTGGAATCCACGGATACGTCCTGGAACTGAAGAGTTCCCGCCAACGGATAGGGGGAGCCGTCTTCCAGGGTGAGTTTGACCGATTTTCGATTCTGGCTTTTTTGGTCGAGGCGTCCGCTCTCAAGCCAGCGCTTCATACGGAGCAGTTGGGTGGTGGGCTGGAGGACATCCACGTAGATGGGGTCCAACTGCTGAATGGTGGCCAGCGGTGTGGGTTGATAGGCCGTCACGATGGCCCCCTCGGTGACGTTGGAACGGCCGATCCGGCCGGATATGGGGGCGGTGATGCGGGTGTAGGCCAGATTGATTTGTGCCGTCTGCACCGTCGCCTTCCAGTACTGGACATCGGCATGGGCCTGGTTGAGCGCCGCAACCGCATCGTCATAGATCTGCTGGCTGACGATGCTTTCGGCCAATAGTTTTTCGTAGCGCTCCACCTTTGACTGCATCGCCGGCAGATTGGCTTCGGACCGGACCTGTCCGGCCTCTGCATTCTTAAGGGCCGCTTCGTAGGGTGCGGGATCGATTTGATAGAGCACGTCGCCGGCCTTTACCTCGCTTCCTTCGGTAAACAGGCGCTTCTGAATCAACCCGTTGACCTGGGGACGGATCTCCGCGATCCGATACGCCGACGTGCGCCCGGGCAACTCCGTGGTCAGGGTGACCGGTTGCGTGGTAACCGTCACGACGGACACTACCGGTGTTCTCTGGGGTGGTCGATTCTGGGATTGCTCCTGTGGCTGACACCCCATGGTCCACAGAGACAGAATCGCGCCGACGGCGATAAACAGATGGAAACGGTTTTTGGATTTTGATTTCATTGCGATGTTGCGCCTTATATCGGCCGGAGCCGATGCTTCATTTTGAGATTTTCCGGTGCGTATGGACCCGGGTAACAAGATTGCCAGACAAAACGGCTCCCAACATATCATTTTAAAATGGACGTTTCAATTCTTTATTTCAAACGATCATATGAAATGTTTATTTGGTCCCCATCGCCGTGTCGGAACCGGCCCCATATGATGAACCTGTTGGTGGGATGAAAGCATTTCGGACAAACAGGGCGTTGACAATTTTCAGGAGAATCCAAAAGGAGATCAGGGGCAAGAAGAGGACTTGAATCACAAACAGCCCGACATACAAAAAGGTGAGTTCCATGAGGTTCTCGATGATGCGTCCCATGTTGTCGACGGTGTATACCACGGCTTCTTTAAACTCGGCGGATTTTTTTTTCAAGAACAACTTGCCCTTTTCGATGGTTGTCCAAACCCCTTCAATCTCCGGCAGGGAGAGCTCTTTGAGTCTGTCCAGCTCGGTCGATCCCAACGATAGCTCCGCCTTTGCCGTCTCGATTCGACCGGCGAAGAAGTGGTCGTGCACGAATGCATTGGCAATGGAGGAGACCGGCAAAAAGAACCGAAAAATGGCCGAGAACAACAGCACCTGAAACACCAGGTGTTGGATGGCACCGAGGCGATGATCCCCGACCCAGATCAATACGGAGAGGATGATCAGTGCCGCTGCAAAAAGGGGGGGTACAAGTGAGATAGCGATTTCATAGGAGAGTTTTTGTACCCCCAAAGAAACGATGGCCGTCACCAGCACATGGGACAACCGCTCGGTCATGTCATCGATGGGATCCAGAACCTGTCCTACCGCCAGGGAGAGTCCGACACCCGCCGGCTCCAATTGGACTGTCGATTCCTTGATGATCGAAACAGAGGCGTTGATGGTTCGAATGGTGGCATAGGCCAGGCCCGCCTTTGTGATGGCATCCTGAAAATAGGTGTCCGCCGTGGCGTCCAATCCCGGCACCTTCAATCCCGAAGAGAACAGCAGCCATATCGCCAGGGCGATGCCAACGGTGGAACGAATGATCCTTCGTCTGGTTTCCCTCTTCATCTGTAAATCTATCCTGTCTGCCCGGCCCGGTACGAATCTTGAGAGTTGCGCTGAACGATAAACGCACCGACGCGCTTTGACTGGGGGATATATGGAAATCAGCGAAGCCGAAAATCCACCGCCATCTCTTTCAATTGATCGGACAGCTTCGATAGATCGTCTGCGCTGATTTGCACCTGCGAACTGGCCGTCGCGATCTCCTGGACAGAGTGATTGACATCCGAAATTTCACTGGAAATGCTGGCTGCGACAACCGAGCTTTGGGTTACGTTTTGGGTCATATCTTCAATGCCTCTGGAGGCTTGGGAGACGTTTTCGGAAATTTCCCTGGTTGCACTCGATTGCTGTTCGATGGCCGAGGCGATGTTTCCCACAACTTCATCGACATCGTTGATAACCGCGGTCACCTCCTGGATTTCCACAATCGTCGATGTCGTTGAGTTCTGGATACTTTCGATCTGGCGGCGTATCCGAAGGGTTGCGCCGGCCGTCTGCTGGGCCAGCTCTTTGATCTCGTTGGCCACCACGGCAAAACCCTTGCCTGCCTCACCCGCCCGCGCAGCTTCGATGGTGGCGTTGAGGGCGAGCAGGTTGGTCTGCTCGGAAATCTCGGTAATGGTTTCGGTCACTTTTCCCACCTCCTGGGCCATTTTGCCCAGATGGGCCATCTTGCCCGATGCACTGAACGCCTTTTCAACGGCTTTACCGGAGATGTCGCGGCCTTTTTCCGTGTTTTGGACGATCTCGGCGATGGTAGCCGTCATCTCTTCGGCGGCATTTGCCACCATGCCGACATTTTGAGACGTTTTCTCTGCGGCTGCGGCAACGAAGTTCATGTTACCGCTCATCTCTTCCGCACCGGCCACCACCGTAGCCGATTTTCCGGATGAGCTTTCGGAAGACTCGGCCAATTGCTTGGAGATGATAGACAACTCCGTCGAAGAAGAAGCCAACTTATCGACTCCGACAAGGATGTCGCGAAGCATTTTGCGCAAGTTGTTCACCATCCGTTGCATGGCGATCAGCAGGTCCCCGATCTCATCCTTGCTCTTTACTTGGATCCTTTCCCGCAAATCGCCGTTGGCAACCTTTGTCGTAATGGCGACGGCGTATCCAATGGCTTTTCGGATGGAAAGGGTCACCCATGCGGCGACGGCCCCGCTGATGGCCAAGGCGATGCCGCAGATCAGGTAGATCACGAAATTGGAACGTTTGATGTCGGATACCATGATGTTTCGCTGTTCGGCCCAAACCACGTCACACACTTCCTGGGTTGCCCCTGCCGCCTTGGCCAGCTGCGCATCGATCCGTTCTTGCTTCTCCATCTTCGCAGAATACGCCTTGAACGCTTCGAAATAGGCGTTTAGGGCACCCAATGCCATCTCCACATTATTGGCACCCGTTTCGCTTTTGAAACCCTCTTTTAGCATATTACCCAAATCGGTGATTTTCCCAATGATCGATTGAACCGCTTCAAAATGCCGATGATCGCCCGTCATGAGAAATTCTTTCTCGCTTTTTCGCCCTTGGAGGAACAACTTGATCATCCTGTTGGCATCATCGGTATTATCAATCCGAAGGTGAAGCATCTCTAACTTTGAATCCAACACCGATTGATCGAGCCCGGAATCACGGAACGTTCCCAATTCCAATAACACGTCGGACAAACGAACCAATTGGTCTTCACTACTTGTCTCCAGCTTGGCAATGGCATCGTTTGCCCTGGCCTGCATGTTTGCCAACAACGCTGTCTTCTCCTTTTCCGTGGCAACGTATTGACTGAAAGCGGCACGATAGGCCTTGGCCCGGGAAAGAATTTGGTCGATTTTCTGCTTGTCGGCAGTAAGGTTCAGCTCATTTCGGGAGCGTTCGACCCGATCGATCAGTGTGGCGACCTGCTCATCCACCTTTCGAGCATCGTGTTCTTTCCCGGAAATAATGAAATCTTTTTGATACTGGTGGGCGCTTTGGATCAATTTTACTACTCGATTTACCTCTTCCGCCTGATTCGTTCGCTTTGCTGTGCCTGACATCCCGTGAAGTCCCACATACCCCATGACGAGAAGCAGCAGCAATACCACACTGAACCCACCCATGATCTTGGTCGAAATCTTTGTATTTCTTAGCAGTACCATTTTCCCATTCCCCCGCTATGATTCAGATCCGACGGTCATCTGCAAAACCGATCACATATTCAATATACAGGTAGTACAAAACATCATTGGGTCCGTGAATACGTTTATCGGAAAAAAGGGAAAAAACATTAGTGAGGGCATTGTTTCACTGGTTGGTTGTATTCAAACCGGGTGTTTTTTGCCCGGAACCAACCCGACGATGAAAGTACTGACGTGCTTCTGGATATCCGGCCGATGGCCGAATATCCAAGCCACCCGCTATGGGGGTAGTTGTTGACTCGTCCCCTTGGTAAAGAATCATCGGCGCGGCGATTGTCTTCTGCTAGGATATATCAAATCGTTTCAGCTTTCGCCATAGGGAAACCCGGTCGATTCCCATGATGGATGCGGCCTGGGTCTTGTTGCCGTCGCATTTTGCCAGGACCCAGGAGATATACCGACGCTCCTGCTCGTATAACGTCGGAATTTCACCGTTGGGCTGGCGATAGGTTTCAATGGTGAGATTTTTCATGTGGTCGGGCAAATCATCGGACAAAAAGGTGTTCCCGGTAGCCAGGGCAACGCCCCGTTCGATAACGTTTTCCAGTTCTCGGACATTTCCGGGCCAACCATAACGACAAAGCAGCGACATGGCATCGGGGTGGATAGCGCGGACCTGTTTTTCCATGGCCCTTGCCTTGAGAGAGAGAAAGAAGTTGGCCAATAACGGGATGTCGCCATCGCGATCGCAAAGTGGGGGCATGCGGAGAGTGATCACGTTGAGCCGGTAGTATAGATCCTGTCGGAAAAGCCCCTGCTGGATATCCTCATTGAGATCACGATGGGTGGCGGCAACAAAGCGGACGTCCACGGAAAGTGGTCTCACCCCGCCCACACGAAGAACTTCCCCTTCCTGTATGACACGAAGCAGTTTTATCTGCATGGTAAGGGGCATGTCGCCGATTTCATCCAGGAAAACCGTTCCTCCGTCAGCCGATTCCAACAAACCGGCCTTTTCCCGATTCGCACCGGTAAAGGCACCCTTCTCGTGACCGAACAACTCATTGGCCATGAGTTCTTCAGTAAAGGAACCACAATTAAATGCGACAAAAGGTTTCCGTGCCCGAGGACTCAGAGAATGGATCCGACGCGCAGCCAGTTCTTTGCCTGTCCCGCTTTCTCCGAAAACCAGAACGTTAGAGAGGGCCGGCGCGATTTGGTTGAGGGTTTTCATGACCGCTTTCATCGCCGGACTTTCACCGATAATGAGCGGCGCATGATCCGCAGATGCGAGCTTTTCCTTAAGCTGCATGTTTTCAAGCAGAAGCCTCCTCTTCAGGATGGCCTCGGCAACGACTTTTCGAATCGCGTCGATTTTAAAAGGCTTTGCGATGTAATGATACGCGCCGCTTTTCATGGCCTTGACCGCCGAATCGACCGTGGCATAACCGGTAACCAGGATTACCTCGGTCAGGGGATTTCGTTTCCGGCTCTGGGTCAAGACCGTCATGCCGTCCACTTCACCCATTTTCAGATCGGTGATCACCAGATCGAATTCCGTTGATTTGATGAGATCCAAGGCCTCGACACCGGATGCGGCGGGAACGACGATATAGCCTTCCTTTTCGAGGACGTGGACCAGGTTCCGGCGGGCAATGGATTCGTCCTCGACAACCAATATTTGATCGCTATCAGAAGACTTCATCGGATTTTTCCAGGGGAAGATAAACCGTGAAGGTGGTGCCCTCGCCAACTTTACTCTTCACTTCGATTCGACCGTTATGTTTGTCGACGATGCCGTGGCAAATGGCGAGTCCCAATCCTGTTCCTTGGTGATTTGTGTATCCGTCATAGGAAGATGAATCGGAGTCTGTCCGTCTTCGAGAACTTTTCGTGGAGAAAAACGGATCGAAAATTTTGGAGAGCATTTCCGGGGGGATGCCTCTTCCCGTATCGGAAACACTGAGGTAGAAGGTATCTTCGCTGCTTTGCCTTGCGAGAACGGTGATGGTGCCACCGCTTTCCATGGACTGAATGGCATTGAAAATCAGGTTGAGCAAAACCTGCTGAATGCGACGGGTATCGACGCTGGCCCGGATATCCTGCGGGACGTCCACAACCAGTTTTATCGAGGGTGGTAACTCACACTTGATCAACTTTATGGTGTCATCCACGAGTGGTCTGAACAGTATGGTCTTGATGCTGAATGCGTGTTGACGGGAAAATTCGAGCAGCGCACGGACAATGTCCCGGGCGCGTTCGACCTCCTTTTCGGAATCCTGCAAAAGCTCTCGTTTGTAATCGAGATCCGGATCCTCCAACTCTTCCAGGAGGATCTGCATGGAAGTGGAGATATTATTGAGGGGATTGTTCAGTTCATGTGCCACACCGGAAGTCAAGGTTCCCAAAGCGGCCAGCTTTTTTTCCTGGATGAGCGCCTCACTGCGCCGGTTCAACATGCCGATCATCCTGTTGAGGCTTCCCACCAGCGATTCGAATTCAACAGCCGCGGCGATGGAGGGGATATGTTTATAGTTTCCAGAGGCGATTTCGCCAATGGATTTTTCCAGCATTTTAAGCGGTCGAATGACGTTGAAAAAGAAAAACAATGCCGCCAGGGTGGTAATCAGGATCATTCCCATCAAAGTGGCAAAGTGGTAGAATCGAGATCGCTGGACCAGCCGGTTGATGCGTTCCCGATCCGATAGGACCATGGACTCGAAGGTCTCGGTGATGGTTCGACCCAGGCGACGGATGATTTCCTGCTGGGCCATGCGTTCATGGGAGGAGACGAGATGATTTGCCTTTGCATCGGGTATGGGTTGTGTCACGAGAAAACTCATTGCCGATCGGTATTCTTCCAGATCGGGCGACCGTAACGATATATTTTTACCATTCGGAACCGTTTCATCCATTTCGATCAGATCGGCCATTTTCTGTTCGGCCTGCCGAATGAAGGAGATTGCGCTGTCCAGGTGGTGTTCGTGTTGGGTCAGAAAAAAATTTTTTTCGTATCGGCGCGCCTCCAGGATCGTGTTCAGCAAGTCCTCTTTTTTTTCGATGACCCGTATTCGATGGTTAATCAGGTTGTTGTTGAAATAGTTTAAGAACCATATGACACTGCCGATGGCAAAATATATCGTCAGGACGAAAATGATTTTATTTTTATAGCTGACCCGCATAAGGATTTCTCTGACACAATCGATTTCAACCGGTGAAACAGTAGATTTCAGGCATAATAGGGCATATCGATCACACAGTCGATATCTTTCACTTCTGGAATTTTTGTTACCACCGAGATGATCTTATCATACAGGTCCTGCCGGATTTGGTCCTGTACCTGATGCTGAACGTCAGGACTGGTAACACTTGCCGCTTTCAGTTTGTTGCCCTTTACCCGAATGTGAACAATTCCCTCTTTTGAAACCACATCGGCTTTGCAGATTTCAGCCAAAGCACACCGAACATTACTTTCCAGGGATAGGTCCATTAACGCGAACTGGGACGCCGGTGTCGTCGAAAAACTGTCCAAGCCCGCTGCATGACAGATGATATCGCATGCCTCCGGTATAGTCAACTGGCCGATATGCAAGACAATATCATAATACGCAGGATCGTTCATATCGATTCTGTAAATGGTCCGGTACCATTCGGCCCTTTCGTGGTCCTCCTTTTCGATGATGTGTTGTGCCTCCTTTCGTGTAAGATGCTGCTGTCTTTTCAACAGCCGTATCCGATCCTCCATATCCGCGACGACACGAACCTTAATTACATGGGAAATGTTGCCCAGCAGGATCTGTCCGGCAAAGCCATGATACACTACGCCATCTTTTACCACATAGGCCAGCAGCGCGGCTTGAAACTCGTCGATAAACCGTTGGCGGGCATGGGAAATACGTTCAATAATGCCGGGTGCATCGTGAAGAGATTCGATCAGTTGATTTTCCGGCGAATGAGAAGATGAGGTATTTTGTAACACCTCCTCCTGGCTTACGCACGCGTATGAAAGTTTGGCAGCGACACACTGGGCGATTTCTTGCCCGTGACTATAACAACCCCTCGAGATGGTAATAATTGCCATATTGTCGACATCCTCGGCATTTTGATGGTTAACGACATCGAATCCATTGGGATCATCAAATGCCGTAGAAAAAGTAGATGATCGTCAGTTCCACCACTAGAAAAATGAAAGTCATGACAAAGCCTGCCTTGGCGTAATCAGCGGTCCGGTATCCGCCGGGTCGCATCACCAGGGCATTGACCTGATGCGTCGGCAGCACGAAGGTGTTCGATGCCGAAAGCCCAACCACCAGCGCTGCCATGCGGGGATCCACCGACGCCATCACCGCCATGTTCATGCACAGCGGGACCAGCAGCACAGTGGCGCCGACATTGGAAATAAACAGGGTGAAAATCGATGTCATGATGCCGACGGCCGTCAGCAAGACAATGGGTGTCGGATGTCCCAGCAATCCCAATACCTTGGTGGCAATGAATGCTGCGGTACCGGTTTTTTCGAAAGCCAAACCCAATGGGATCAGCCCGGCAAGCAAAAAGACGGTCATCCAGTCCACGGAATGATATGCCTCATCGATACTCAAGACGCCGGTAATAATCATTCCCAGGGCACCGGACATGAGCGCGACGGAGAGTTGGATCTTGAAAGCGATGATCTGCAGCAGCGACAGTGCCAGCCAGAATACTGCCAACTTCGCTTTCTGGGGCCGTAAGATTTCGCCCTCCAGTGGTGTGGCAAATGTCAGCGCCCGCGGTTGGGGTTGGTTTTTCAACAGATGAAAACGCTCCCATGGTCCCTGGAGGAGCAACGTGTCCCCCATGGAAAGGGCCATTTGCGTTAAACCGCTGTAGTAGATCCGATTGCCCTTGAACAGCGCCACCGGATTAAGGTTGTACAACTCCTTGAAATTGATCTGGTCCATGGACTTTCCGATCAGCTCAGAGCGTGGCGATACCACGGTTTCGGCAAGGCCCGCACTGGTTCGCGCCAGGCTTTCCACAAACACTTCCAGGCCTTCTTTCAGCGTCCACCCCAGTTCTGCGGCCATCCTGCCAACGTTTTTCTCTTTGCCCATGACGGCGATGGTATCTTTGGCCATGATATCGTTGTTGCTTCTGGGGGTCAGGTTGATTCTTTTCTCGCCGTCATGATGGATGCCGACGATGGTGACCAGAAATTTGGAGCGGATCTCTAATTCCTGCAATGTCCTGGGCCCCTCGAAGTTCTCGGGTACCTGAAGCTCGAAGGTATTGCCGATGGCCTTGTACTCGTCCATCAATGAGGCTGTCACACCACGATCCGCCGTCCCCTTCCCGGCCGGCAGGACAAACTTACCGAATAAGATAAAGTAGGCAATGGCGGCGACCAACAGGCAAAGACCGATGGGTGTCTGGGTAAAAAGACCGAAAGGCTCCAGCTTCTCTCCACCCAAAACCATCAGGTCATTGAGCAGTATCGTTGGGCTTGCCCCCACCAGTGTCAGGGTGCCGCCGATGATGGCACAAAATCCCATGGGCATGAGTATCCGCGATACGGGAATTTCCATGCGTTTTGCGATTCGTTGCGTCGCCGGTAAGAACAAGGCTGCCGCACCGATGTTTTGCATCATACTGGAAATGATGCCGACGGCCCCCGATACCAGGGCAATGATTCGACTCTCGCTGTTTCCTGCCAGTTTAATGATCGGCCCGGCAACCTGATTCATCACGCCGGTCTTATCCAACCCCGCACCAATAATAATTACGGCAATGATGGAACAAACGGCATTGCTGCTCAGGCCCACAAATGCCTCCTTGGGGGCAATCAAGCCGGTCAGCGGCAGCATGACCATCATAATAATGCCGACAACATCCACTCTCACCCACTCGAACACGAACAACAAGACGGCGAACGTCAGCATTGTCATGGTTAAAATCATTTCGGGCGTCATCCAACGATCTCCTTTCGATCTTTCACAAAAACATTCAAAACCCCACTGAGCCTCTTGGTAGTGGGAAAGGTTTCATCAATGCGGTACAAATCGGTTTGGCTGGACACTTATTTTTCCCTCCGGAAATAGAAGCAAATGCCGAAGGCAACGACGATCAATCCCATGGATAGAAAAAAATGATAGTTCATGATAGTGATCCTTTTCCCATTTACGTTTAAATCATCGAATAGACCAAGACTTCGTTTTGGGGGCGATTTTGATTGGAAACACGGTTCACGTCCGGTGATGATTGCGGTTCGGAAATGACAAATTCGATCTGTCCGAATTCTCGCTGAACCTCGGAAAGCGCCTTCTCCGGTTCGTCAAACTTGATGATTTGGGTAAATGGAATGCTGTTTTCCTCGGCGGCCTGGCGGAATGCCATGGCGTTTTTTTCCGAAATTGCCTTGAATTCATTGCACAGTTTGTGCTTCGAGGTGGAAAAAAGACTGAACGCGTCGCAGTTGAGTGGGGCACTGTTCAACGCCAGAATTTCAAAGGACATTCTTTTTGCCATATCGACGGCATAGCTTATCACTTCCTGAGAAAAGTCACTTTCCCGGCCCATAACGACAAGTTTACCTTCGATTGCGCCGGGTGCATTCATGCCTTCGATCTGTTTCGATTCGGAAGATGTTTGATCCATCTTTTTCCCGTCTTGCACATGGTTGCTCGCCTTATTTTTCTTTCTTCTCTTAAATAGATTTCTCATTTTACTCGTCTCCTTTATTTATTTTCTTTCGAATATCTTTCACCGTAACCAGCGGAATCGGTAATTTCGGCAAACCCGTTTGCCGGGGCGAAGCACTTCCAGTCTTCTTGGAATACGAGGACATGTGCGGTGTGTCATACACAGCGAGGACGACTTTTCGGTGGTCATGGACATATCGCTGGATAACGGTGTCTGGGCTTTCGTTGGTGACGATACAGTGATAATCGAAACGTGAATCCGTGGCATCCGGCAGCACACGCTGAAACGCTTCGTATGCCGCTTCCTTCAATACATTCTCGTAATCCGGTGCTCCGGCTTCTGCAAAGGTTGCCTTTACCATGGCCTTCTCAAAGGCATCCCTTGCCTTGAGGATACCGGATGTAATGCGTTTCAGCGGATAGCGGTGGCCATGCGGCGTTTGGAGGATATGCAGTACATCCAGCCTGGTCATCATCCGCCGGCACAATGTCAAGGCGTATGCCAGGGATTGTTTGTCCGGCTTCATGTGATCGATGGCATATAAGACTGTTTGCATGGGATCCCTGATGGAATATCTGCTAAGGATTGAGTGACATTCTTTCAACTGGCCGGTTCACCGGTTTTGATTTGGCTTTTTGTGAGAACATCATCACATTGGAAGGTGTTTTGGACTTCAATATCCATTTTGCGGTTTTTTGATCATTTTTTTCGGCAAAGGTCACGGCTGTCATCAATCGTTCAAAGGCATCCAGCCATTGTATTGCGTGTGACATGATAAAGCCTCCTTTTGATTTATTTTTCGGTTTCGGGTTTCGGGGAATTGGCTTCGATGCGCATGTCCATTTCAATGGATGTGCCAGCATGAACAATGGAGCATAAGCATCAGATATATTTGTTTATTTATGCTTTCTGCGCGCCCCGACCAAAAAACATCCAACCGTTACAATATGCAACGTAAAAAGATGCGTGCAGAGAAAACAATGCAATATCGAAAGCTTATCCTTTGTTACAAAAATCATGTTGACTGTTGCGGATTGCAACGGATTGCCTGTGATGATGGGAGTGGACGAGGCGGTAGAATCAGGATAAGACAGTATAAAAGACAATCAAATTCACAGGCGGTCTCTGTAATCTATCGTTCTTCGGCTGTTTTGCCTTCACTGGGTCCTGGATTATGAAATAAAAGAAGGGGTGCCAACCCCATGGAAAAAAATTTGGCAAGTGTGAACGGTTCTTGCACCAATGCAAGACTCGTAAGGAATTTTCCTTTAACAACAAAAAGTCGCCTTTTTCTCAGGCGGGCGGCCAACCTTTCCCTGGAAGCCAAACATGAAACTTTTCAAAAGAGATGATGTCCATGAAGTGCAGGTCGATGAATTCGAAGAGTACCGTCGATCGGTATATGCCGCAGGAATGTCGCAGGATGTGGAACGGGTCGCCCTAAAGGAGATTGAACGGATCGCGAAGATGGCACCGGGCAGCGCCGAGCATACCATTGGCATCAATTATATGGATTACTTGACCAACATTCCGTGGAGTCGGAGCAGCGAGGACCGACTCGATCTGTCCGCCGCAAAATCGGTGCTGGATGCGGAACATGACGGTCTTTCGGAAGTCAAAAACCGGGTGCTGGAACATCTGGCCGTGCGGATACTGCTCTGTGAGTATCGTCCCGCCATTTTGGTAGTAGACGATGAAAAAATCACCCGAAAAAACTTAGAACACGTACTTACAAACGAAAAGTATGAAGTCGAAACCGCCATGGACGGATTGGAAGCCATGGCGTGTTTGAAAAAGCGGGCTTTCGATCTCGTGATAACCGACTTGAAAATGGATAAGGCAGATGGCATGGCGGTCCTGGAGGCCGCAAAAGCAAAAAACCCGGATACCGAGGTGATCATCATTACCGGATATGCTACGGTTCCGGCGGCCGTATCCGCAATGAGAAAAGGATCCTACCATTTTCTGGCCAAACCGCTGAAGCTCGATGAGATCCGATCCACGGTAAAAAAAGCGCTGGGTCGCAAAATGCATCGCTTTGAAAACCGGGGGCCGGTGATCTGTTTTGTCGGACCACCGGGCACGGGAAAGACCTCGTTGGGATTATCCATCGCAAAAAGCATGCAGCGCCGCTTTGTTCGCATATCTCTGGCCGGCATGAAAGACGAGGCCCAGCTTCGCGGGCACCGTCGAAGTTATGTGGGCGCACTGCCCGGTCGAATCATCCAGGAGATTCGTCGTTGCGAGACAAACAATCCGGTCTTTATGCTGGATGAGATCGATAAAATCAGCCAGGAGTTCAAGGGCGACCCGGCATCGGTTCTCCTGGAGGTACTGGATCCGCAGCAAAACACGCACTTCATAGACCACTATCTGGATCTTCCCTTCGATCTGTCCAAGGTCATGTTCATCGCCACGGCCAACACGGTCGATTCGATTCCGGAAGCGCTGCTCGACCGACTGGAAGTGTTGTGGCTCTCCGGCTATACGGAGAAAGAAAAGATTCAGATTGCCGTCAACCATTTGATACCCAGGGAGATCGAGGCAAACGGCCTGAAAAGCAGGTGCGTTTCTTTCACACCGTCGGCGACGACAAAAATTATCCGTGAATACACACGCGAAGCCGGTTTGCGCGGCCTTCAGCGCCAAATCGCCAGTGTGTGCAGAAAAATCGCCGTAGACCAGATCGATATCGCCAACGACCAAAACGGAATAAGGGTTACGGAAGAAACCGTGACAGAAATGCTGGGCCCTCGCAAATTTGCCTTTGAAGCGGCCCAGGCCAAAGATCGTGTCGGTGTCGCAACGGGTCTTGCGTGGACCCAAACCGGTGGAGAAATCGTTTTTATCGAAGCCACGAAGATGAGGGGAAGCAACCAGCTCATTCTTACCGGCTCTCTGGGAACGGTGATGAAAGAGTCGGCACGGGCGGCCATGAGTTATATCCGAAGCAACGCAGCGACGTTTGAAATCGACGAAGACTTTTTTCAGCAACATGATATCCATATCCACATTCCGGCAGGCGCCATTCCCAAAGACGGAACATCATCGGGACTTCCCATTGCCATAGCCCTGCTTTCCGTCATTCTCGACATACCATGCCATCGAAAAACGGCAATGACAGGTGAATTGACACTGACCGGAAGGGTGTTGCCCGTAGGCGGCCTCAAGGAAAAACTCCTGGCCGCCCTCAGGGCTGGCGTCGATACCGTCGTTCTCCCATCGAAAAATATCGTCGACCTTGCCAGGGTTCCCGAAGAGATCCAGGATGGACTGACCATCGCCCCAATCGACGAACTGTCGGATGCTTTATCCCTGGTACTGATTAAGGAGGCAGGATTAAGAAATGTTCTCACCACACCGCAGTGTGTACACCGTTGACGTATCGGTGTGAATGTACCGTTTCACGGCAATTCTGTATAAATGGGTTTGCCGATTGGCGTAAAAATGATATTCGAATAAGACGTTCATCATCATTGAATCGACCCGGAAAACCCCAACATGCAGCAGCAAAAAAGCCATCCCACATGTAAAATATCGGCGGTGGGAGATGCCCAGGCCCGTAGAGCCGCAGCTACTCAGCTGGTATCCCGAAGACCAGGCGGTATCATTCTCGTGGGGGCCGCCTACCTCTTGGGCGGCGGCGGCATGCTTGCCTGGCTGGTTTTTTTGGCATTCGGGGCCGTATCGCCTGTGGTTTTTTCAATGAGCGATACGGGACGACTCCTTTTTGATGCCGTCTTGTGCCTGATCTTTTTTTCTCAGCACAGCATCATGGTGCGGGGCGGATTCCGTCTCCGGCTGACACGAACCGTCCGTGCCGATTTTCACGGGGCCCTGTTCGCCGCTGCCTCGGGAATCTGTCTTCTGATTTTGACGGGGTTATGGCAACCGGTCGGAACGCCCCTTTGGATACCACCCGATTGGATTCGCCGGTTGTTGATTCTTTTGTTTTTATCCGCTTGCATAGGTGCTTTGTGGGGAGGGCTGGCCTTGCGGGATTTCGATCCTTTGGGTGTCAAGCCTGCCGTGGCGGCCTTGAACGGCCGTCTCACCGTTGCACCCGATCCCTTCATCGTTCGTGGCCCCTATGGATGGGTGCGGCACCCCCAATACCTGTTCGCCTTGATTCTCATCTGGACCGCGCCGGTTTTCACAATAGATCGTCCGATCCACAACGCGTTGTGGACCATATGGATCATCATCGGCGCCACATTGGAGGAGCGGGACCTGGTGAACTGCTTCGGTGATGACTACCGGAGGTACCAGAAGAACGTGCCCATGCTGGTTCCTCGCCGTTTCAAGCCCTGGACTTATAAGTAAAATGCCGGCCCTCATAATTTCTGATGGTCCAGGTATCATTTCCCCTTCGTGTCACGTATTCGGGTATCAGGGGTACTTTCCCACCGCCCCCGGGAAGGTCCACCATGTAGTGGGGTACTCCCATTCCGGACAATCGTCCCCGAAGCCGGTCCATGATCAATAGCCCCGTTGATAGGGGCACGTGGAAATGGCCGGTACCCTGCACCCGATCCAACTGGTGCAGGTAGTAGGGGCGTACCCGGATGGCCAATAGCTTCTCCATGAGCCGGTGCATGACCTTGGCGTCGTCGTTGACCCCTTTCAGCAGGACCGTTTGAGATCCCAAGGGGATGCCGGCGTCGGCCATTTTGGCACAGGCATCGGCCGACTGCCGGGTGATCTCGTCCGGATGGTTGAAGTGGATATTGAGGAACACGGGGGAAAAGGATCCGAGCATCCGCACCAGATCCTTGGTTATCCGCTGGGGCAGGGTGCAGGGCATGCGCGAATGGATCCGGATCGGCCCGACATGGTCGATCTTTCGGATCCCCTCCAGTATCTTTGACAAGGGTTCGTCATCCAGGATGAGGGGATCCCCGCCGGAGAGGATGACCTCATGGATCATGGGTGTTTTCTTAATGTAATCCAGCCAGGCATCAAACAGGTTCTGCATGGATGCGCCGCCCGCTCGTCGTTTTCGCATGCAAAAACGGCAGACCACGGCGCATTGTGCCGATGCCAGCAGCACCACCCGGTCCGGATATCGATGGATGAGGCCGGGCACCGGTGATGCCGCCTCCTCGCACAGAGGATCGGCCGTTCCAAAGGGATCCGTCAACTCGGATGGATCGGGAACCACCTGCCGCCATAAGGGATCACCGGGGCGCCGAATCAGCGACAGGTAGTAGGGGGTGATCCGCATGGGAAACTTTCCGATGGCGGGTTTCAGCCGGAAAGGTTCGATGTCGAAGTGTCGGGCCAGCTGCTCGCCTGTAGTCACGGATCTTTCCAAAAGCGCCTTCCAACGGGGCTTGGGTAAGGATGGCAATTGGGTCGGAAATTGGCTCATCGATCAGACGTTGAAGCGGAAGTTGATGATATCCCCGTCACACACCTTGTACGTCTTGCCTTCCAGGCGTACCGTGCCCTTTTTTCGCGCCTCGGCATAGGATCCTGCATCCATGAGATCCTCATAGGCCAAGACCTCGGCCCGGATGAATCCTTTCTTGATGTCCGAATGGATCACTTCCGCGGCGTCCACGGCATCGGTGTCCCTGCCGATGGTCCATGCACGAACCTCGTCCTCACCAACGGTGAAAAAGGAGATCAGCCCCATCAGCTCATAGGAGCGTTGAACCACCCTGTCCGTGGCGGAAGCGGTGATGTTGAATTCGGCCAAAAACTCCTTTGCCTCCTCGTCTGTCATCTGGGACAATTCCTCTTCCAGTTTGGCACGAATCACCATGCATTGCTCACCCTCGGGCAGGGAGTCGGCATCGGGCAGGGCATCGTCCTCATCGGTATTGTTGAGGAGAATCAGCATGGGCTTGGCGGAAAGAAAGGCAAACCCGCGCAGGAGCTTGGCCGTGGCGATCTCCGGAAACCGGCGCAGCGGGATTTCGTCGTCCAGGTGGGCCTTGCACTGGTGGAGCAGATTGATCTCCTCCGGACTGGGTTTTTTTCCCCGCTTCTCATCCAGCGCCAGTCGTTCGAGGCGTTTTTCCACCACGACCAGATCGGAGATGATCAACTCCTGGTCAATGGCCGCCACATCCGCCTTGGGAGTGGGATCTGCCATGCCGTACAAGCTGAAATTTCGCACGGTGTGAATCAAGGCATCGCAATCGCGCACCTGGGTCCAGAGGCTCTGTTCCTTGGCGCCTTGCCCGCCTTGATCACCCTTTCCGGGAAGGAAATAGGCCACCTGGGCGAATATGGTTTTCCGAGGTTTGTACATCCGGCTGAGGACCTCCACCCGTTCGTCCGGAACGGTGATCGTACCGATACGACTCTCCTGGCGGTGGCCTTCATCTGCAGCACTTCGGGTCAATGCGTTAAAGACAGTGGCCTTGCCCGACTGGGGGAGGCCGATGATTCCGAGTCTCATCTGCTGTTTTGCTCCTATGCCTTGAGTTTGGGATTCTCCCGGTGTCGGCGGTTGTCCCGGCCGGTTTTCTTTTTCAGGTTTCGTTGCACGGCCGATTCCAGTTCCACGCCGGTTTGGTTGGCGATACACACGAGAACGAAGAGGATATCGGCAAGCTCATCGTCGATGCTCGACAACACCTCATTCTTTTTGGCGCTCTGTTCGCCGTAGGTTCGTGCCATGATCCGCGCCAGTTCGCCCACTTCTTCCATGAGAATGGCCAGATTGGTCATCTCCGAAAAATAGCGAACGCCGTAGGTGGTGACCCAGCGGTCCACGATGACCTGGAGGTCTTTGACGGTGAGCGGTGTTTTCACCCGATGCTCTGGTTCTATTTCAGTCATCTGCCATCCTATCGTCTGTTTCGATTCATGAGGCCGCAAATCAGTTCCTCTATTTTATGTGGCTGCTTCCCATGGGCAGATTGCAGTTTCGATCCCAAAAATAGTAGATTTTGGTTCAGGCCAAGGCCGCAGCGACATTGAAACCGGAGGCGTAGCGGTTCTACGTTGAGGATTTCAATGGAGCGAGAACACCGGCCCGGTCCAAAATCGATTTTTGGTGAATCCGCCAGTGTCCGTCCAGAAATAGGCAAATTTGTTCGAGATCGCGGCGCGTGAAAAATTTTACCGGAGGCATATGGTTGATATTCCGAGGATAAAATTTTGAACGCAACAAAGATATCGGGCAAATTGGCCATTTCTGGATGGGCACTGCTATATGTGGGCGACTACATGCCCCAACTCCGGAAAAACCAACGCCTTGCAGGCGAGTTGGCACGCCTTCTTGCTGCCGGGCATACAGAACACGGCGGTGGATCCGATCACGCCGGCGGCCGCCCGGGAGATAATCGCCGCAGAATCGATCTCCTCATGGCTGAGCATGGCAAAAATGGTACCGAAAGCCGTCATCTCCTTGGAGAACAGCGGTTGAACCGCTTCGATGGTGACGTCCCTTTTGGCGATGCCGGTGCCACCCGTGATTAAAAGCGCCTGTAAATCGTTTTCCCGAATGGCCTGCAGGACAATTTGCCGGATGGCGGCGATATCGTCATCGACCACCTGATGAAACCGGACCAGATGACCCTCCTTTCTGGCGCGGTTGACGATCCACAAGCCGCTTTCATCTTGAGTAAGGGTCCGGGTCGTCGAAACCGATAGAACGCCAACGGCCACCTGGACCGGTGCCGATTTGCGATGTTCATGTACACCCATTGATTACCTGCCTCATTGTATATTTTCCGGCGATATCCTTTGTTGGCCTGGAAAAGCTTATTATGAAATCGTGACAATGGTGGCCATAGCAAGCCGCACGTTGAGAGGCAATATTTTTTATTCAGTCCGGAAGACCTGGTCCTTTGATCCTGGTCATACGATACATGGCTCTACCTTACAATTGTCACTCTCATTGCATCCGCCCTTGATTTCAAATTCTTTTTTTTCTAATCTATCGAATAGTCTTTAAGGCGCACGATTATGTCAATACACTGCTCCGGTGTTATTCTCGCCGGTGGACAAAACAAACGATTTGGCGGTCAGAACAAGGCGTTTATCCGCATAGGTCAACTACGTATCATCGATCGTCTTGCGAAAGTATGTGCCAGACTGTTCGATCAAGTGGTCCTGGTGACCAACGATCCGGCGATCTACATGGATGTGGATGCCTTGATCGTTACCGATCACTACCCGGTGCGAAGTTCTCTTACCGGTCTTCACGCCGGATTGTTCGCCGCAGCGCACGAATATGCGTTTTTCACCGCCTGCGACACCCCATTCGTCCAAGAAGCCCTGGTCCGGATGCTCATCGATGCCATCGAACGAAAAACAGATATCGTGGTTCCCTGCACATCGGTCGGGTATGAACCCATGTTTGCCGTTTACCGAAAGACGTGTCTGCCCGTCATGACGTGGCACTTGGAGAACAATTTATTTAAGATCAGTCAGGTGTTTCGAAAGATGCGGGTCAAGAAAATCGAGGAAGCGCAATTGCGAAAGGCGGATCCGGAGTTGGTCTCCTTTTTCAACGTCAATACCCCGGAAGACCTTACGACGGCCCAGGACATCTACGAAAAAATAAAAACGCGATGAAAGCAAAAAGGCAACGAATGAATGCAGATCGCATGATCGAAAAACTCAAGGCTCATCCCGACTACGATCGGGTAGGTATGATCCTGTGCCACAATGGCGTGGTGCGGGGCACCTCTCGAGACGGCCGCCGGGTGACCGGTCTGCGGGTGGCCGTGGATCAGGATCGGTTGGCAAAGGTGCTTGCCAGGCATCGGGCGCGACCGGGCATCCTGGACATCCAGGTGGAGATCGCCGGTGACCGTGACCTGGCAGTGGGGGACGATGTGATGATGCTGGTGGTGGCCGGGGATATCCGGGAGAACGTCATCGGTGTGCTCTCCGACACCCTGAACGAAATCAAGTCGACGGTGACGTCTAAGACCCAGTTTTTCGTTTAACTAACAAGTGATGAATTCATAAAAAACGTTTTCGGAAGGCTTCGTAACAAGTTCGAGATCAAGGCTTGCGAGCCCCGAGGAATGAGGCGTATGGTTGGATACGTTGCAATGACGAGGGGCGAAGCGTAACGCAGATATCGGACTTGTTACGAAGCCGTCACCAATATAAATCGAGGGGGATATGGCCGACTTAACCCACATTGACGACAAGGGCAAGGTGCGCATGGTGGACGTCACCGAAAAGACGCCGACCAAACGAACAGCGGTTGCCCAGGCAGTCGTTCACATGTCAACCGAGACCTTTGAACGGATTTGTACCGGCAGCACAGCCAAGGGCAATGTGTTGGAGACGGCCCGAATCGCCGGAATCATGGCCGCCAAGAAGACCTCGGATCTGATTCCCATGTGCCACCCTTTGAACCTGACCCATGTGCAGGTGGATTTCTTCCCGGATGAATCGGAACACCGGATTCGCATCGAAGGCACCGCCCGCATCAAGGACCAGACCGGAGTCGAGATGGAGGCACTCACCGCCGTATCCGTTGCGGCGTTGACCCTTTATGACATGTGCAAGGCCATGGACAAGGCCATGACCATCACCGATGTCTGCCTGCTGGAAAAAAGTGGCGGGAAGAGCGGTCTGTTTATCCGAAAGGACAGAACTCCTTGAACAGACGGCGTTGCACGATCCCTCTTTTCTTTCTTGCGCTGTTCATGGTGATGGCATCCGGGTGCTCCCTTTTTCAGCGGCCACGGGTCCCGGCGAAAGAGGGGCTGGTCCTTCTTACACCATCGGACTACCCGGACTTTTCCGACGGTTTCTTCCTGGACAACCTCGTATACGGAATCGAAAAGAGCCTGGTCTATCTGGAGAAGGTTCCCGCCGAGCGCGGCTTTCGATTCGGCGCAGATACTTATGACGCCCGGCATCTCCAACGATCCCTGCGCCTTTTGAAAGATTTCGTTAAGACCCGGCCGGCTCCTGCAAAGATCAACCGATTCATCGCCGATCATTACCGTGTGTATCGCTCGGTGGGAGGACCCTCCAGCAAAAAGGTGCTATTTACCGGCTATTACGAGCCCTATCTCCGGGGGCGTCATACACCGGACAGCCGCTACCGATATCCGGTGTACGCCATGCCTTCGGATTTGATGGTCATCGATCTTTCTCCCTTTTCCAAGGACCTGAAAGGGCGGCGGATCGTCGGTCGGTTGAAGGGGAACACCGTGGTACCCTATCCGGACCGCAAGTCCATCAACTCGGACGAGACCTTTGCCCGCCTCGCCTCGCCCATCGCCTGGGTGGATGACCGTATCGATTTGTTTTTCCTGCAGATTCAAGGTTCCGGCCGGATCTATATGGATGACGGCTCCTTTGTTCGGGTGCACTACCATGGTACCAATGGGCATCCGTATCGCAGCATCGGAAGACTTCTTATGGATCAGGGAAAGATCCCATCCGAAGAGATGTCCATGCAGCGGCTGAAGGCCTACCTGCGCACCCACCCCGACGAAGTGGACGCGGTTTTCAACCACAATCCCAGTTATGTTTTCTTCCAGATCGAAACCACGGGGCCCATCGGTGCAATCGGCGTTGACCTGACGCCCGGACGCAGCGTGGCCGTGGACCGACGGGTCTTTCCCATGGCGGCCCCTGCGTTTTTCCAAACCCAGATTCCGGTAGTGGATGGAAACGGCCGCATCGATCGATGGATGGATTTTTCCGCCTTTGCCCTGAACCAGGACACAGGTGGCGCAATTCGCGGACCGGGCAGGGTGGACATCTTCTGGGGAAACGGCCCCTATGCCGAAATTGCGGCGGGACACATGCAGCAAGAGGGAGATTTTTTCCTGTTGATCCTGGATCCCGACGCCTCTTTCCCTCCGTGACGGCAAACAGACGGATCGATTCTTACGACCAGACCATATCTAAAATTCATTTGTCGTACCGGGTAAGGGATGGACGAAGGACGATGGAAGAGGGACGAACGAGTAGGGTTTTTGCGTCCCTCTCCTAGCTTCCTTCGTCCTTCATCATTGACACCCCTCGGTAAAACCAGTAGGGTTCCCGCTCGGGAAAATACCGTAACCATACAAGGAGAAATTCATGTTCGGTATCGGAATGCCGGAAATGATATTGATCCTGGCAGTGGCCCTGATCGTCATCGGCCCCAAGAAACTGCCGGATCTTGCCAAATCCCTGGGAAAGGCCATGGGAGAGTTCAAGAAGGCGACCCGCGATCTCAAAGACAGTATTCAAATCGACGATGAAATCAAGGACATGAAGCGTACCTTCGACGAACTCGACGATGATATCAAAGGAAAGCCTGCCGCGGCGTCGAACAAATCCCAGGAAAAATCCCGGGAAACAGAGAAACCGGCCGATCCTGTCACCGCGAAACAGGCAGAAAGCGGCGAAGACCCCGCTGCAGGCGACCAGGGTGCAGATGAAGGGGCACCGTCCGACCCCTCCCAGATCATTTCCGACCCGGATGAACAACCAGAAAAGGGGTAATCGAAGTGACCGATCTGGATACCGAGGACAAAATTCCATTTACCGCCCACCTGGAAGAGCTGCGCAAAAGGCTGATCACCTGTTTTATCGCCGTGGGCATCGGATTTGCCATCTCCTATGGTTTCAAGGAACGACTATTCCAGATCCTCACCCAGCCCCTGATCTCGGTCATGAAACAGGGGGATACACTGATCTACACCGGTTTGCCCGAAGCGTTTTTCACCTTTCTCAAGGTCTCTTTTCTAGCAGGGTTTATCCTCGCTTCGCCGGTGATCATCTACCAATTCTGGATGTTCGTCGCCCCCGGCCTCTACGATCGGGAAAAGCGATTGCTGGTTCCCATCGTGTTTCTTTCGACCCTCTTTTTCGTGGGAGGCGCCCTGTTCGGTTACTTCATCGTCTTTCCCTACGGATTCGAATTCTTTCTGGGGTTTGCCACGGAGTCCATCCGCCCCATGCCCTCCATGAAGGAGTATTTGAGCTTCTCCGCCAAGTTGCTCCTGGCCTTCGGCCTCGTCTTCGAATTGCCGCTGGTTATCACCTTCCTGGCACGGCTCGGCATCGTCACCGTACCCTTTTTGAAGAAGAACCGGAAGTATGCGATCCTCCTTTTTTTCGTGGGCGCCGCCATTTTAACGCCGCCGGACGTGGTCACCCAGGTCATGATGGCCCTGCCCCTGATGGTGTTGTACGAGGTCAGCATCGTCGGTGCCCGGATTTTCGGAAAGAAGAAGAAGGAAGAAGAAGAGGATTCGGCACCGGATAGCGATGGCGTCGGCGTATCATGAATCTTGCGGAAAACGTCGTCTGCTACCGGCTCGAACTTCAGGATACGGCCCTTAGCACCGGTTTTTTTGCCGCCGTCCCGGAGCCTTCTCCCACCATAAAAACGGGTTTTTCCTATCTGCGCCACTGTTCCAACGACAGTTTCATGCATGCCCATCTACTGGGGTGTTTGGCTAAGATGCCCCTTGACGAAGTGGATCGGATGATGGCGGGCATTGATTCGAGGGACCATGTGGTCCGCGCCCTGATTCTGGAAGCCGCGACGATTCATGGGCATTTGAAGGCCATCAGAAAGCGGTTCACCCCAAGGGCGCGCATCGCCTTGTCGGAAAAGACGCCGTTGATTTATCTGCGCAGCGAAAAGCTTTCCGACCACTCGATCCACAAAAAATGGGCCCGATACTTTTCTGCCAACCTGACCCGGCATCGTCCCCTGCCGCCACCGGATGCTACGGGGCTTGACTTTCCGGTGAAAGGTGTCGACGGAAGCGATGAAGCCATTGCCGACCACCTGCATCTCAAGGCGGTCGTTGCCCGCAGGTTGCCTCGGATGAAGGGGGCCGGGACATCCCGCCGGCCGCTTTCGGAGACCATCTCCGATGCTCAGGAACGGCTCGAAAAACTGGGTATTTTTGATGGGCCGGAAATGCGCCATCAATCATCCCTCAGCCCCATCGCCCTGTTGCGAAAATGGCGCCTGGAACGCCGTGTCCGCATCGGCCGGCTCGATTATACGATCTCCGGTGTTCAGACTTCCTACGGAAGGGGCACCTCATTGGATCAGGCCAGGGCTTCCTGCCTGATGGAGGTGGCGGAACGCGTCAGCGCCTTTGCCGGTATCGAGGACGGACGTGTCAGGGAGACGCTTCGTCCCCACCCGCTGATTCACGGCAGCCGCACAAAGCTCATGGACGATGGTCACCGGCTGGTCGACCCCAATGATCTGGGACTCGAGGTCCCCTATGGGGACGAACCGTTGTATTGGATGGAGGGTCGGTGCCTGGCCACGGAAGGAGAAAGTTCCGTCTGGGTCCCCGTGCAGTGTGTCTACCTTTTCAGCAACCTGGATGAGCGCAACCTGTTTTCCGGTTTGGGTTCCACCGGCCTGGCATCGGGAAACACGGTGGCAGAGGCCCGATTGAGCGCCCTGTACGAGCTGATCGAACGGGACAGTGAGGCGGTGAATCCCTTTCATCCGTCCCGATGCTTTCGGGTGTATGCCAAAGACGAGCGGATCAATCGTCTATTTCAGGACTACCGGGACCGTGGCATCCACATCTTTTTTCAGGACATCAGCCCCGAGTACGGTATTCCCTGCTGCCTTTGCTGGGTGTCCCGTCGAGACGGCACCGTGACCAAGGGGGGCGGCGTCGACCTGAACGGCAAACGTGCCGTGCTGTCGGCACTGACCGAAACACCCTATCCCTATCCCATGGGTCCGCCTTCTTCCCCGGCACCGCCGGATCTGCCCTGGCTCGAATTCGAGTCCCTCCCCGATTTTTCCACGGGCACACCCGACCGGGACCTGGCCCTGGTCCAAGAGACCCTCCGTGTCAACGGATTTTCACCCGTCTATGTGGATATCACCCGAAAGGATCTTGCGATTCCCGTGGTCAAGGCGCTGGTTCCAGGGTTCGAACTGATGGCGGACTTCGATCCCTACAGTCGCATCTCATCCCGAATTTTCAATAACTACTTGAAGATACATAAATTGCAATGATATCTGTCAATCGCCATTGACAGGTGTCCCTGGGCTTGATAGACATTTTCGGTATAAGTAATTTGGGATTTTTACCAGTCAACGACCAGCCGCAAAGCGGATGGCTTGGATATCCGGCCTTCGAAAAGCACGCCAGTGCTTTTATCGTTCGGGTTGTCACCGGGTGCAAAGCACACGGTTTGAACACAACTAATTTTGTGAGAAGAGAGGAGTACCCATGGGAAAAAGAAGCACAATTCTGCTAATGGCTGTTAGCGTGGCATTCTTGTTTACCGCAGGATCCATTTACGCAGGCAAGACGGTCGACGATGTCTTTCACATGGAAAACAAGGCGTACAAGAAACACACCAAGGCCATCGTTACGTTTAGCCACAAGAAGCACAATGTGGACTATAAGATCGGCTGCGGTGAATGCCACCACGACGACAAGGGAAAACCCCTGGCCAACTTGAAAATGGGGGACGATGTAAAAGGGTGCATCGAATGCCATAAGAAACCGGGTAAAATGCCAGGCGATCTCAAAAAAGAGTTGCGGGAGAAAAAGGCCTCTAAAAAAGAGATCGCCGCCGTAGAGATGGAGTATCACGCCGAGGCGATTCATGAAAACTGCATTACCTGCCATCGGGACTATAACAAGAAAAACAAGACCAAGGATGCGCCCCAAACCTGTTCCGATTGCCATCCAAAGGAAAAATAGCGATCCGATAAATTTCTTCCAGAAAAGGGGGATGACCGCATTATTGCGGCATCCCCCTTTCTTTTTCCTTGAAAATTGGCAATTTCGATTCTACAGATAGTAACAATACGCATTTCTGTATACATTGCACAAAGGGGAGGAGTGTTAAATACACTGAAAACGCGAGCTGAATCTGAAATTACTGAATCTAAACGGAAACGGAAACTGAAGCGGAAACGGGGTGTTTGGTGTTATGGACAGATCGATTCATGGACAACATCGTGTTGCGGTTCGATACGGCGTGCGATGCCTGCTGGTACTTTGGTCGTTGTGCGTTTTGGCAATCTCACCCGAAATTTCATTTGCCGAAACAGCATTGGAAAAGCTTTGGGTGGCCAAGGTGGTTTCCCTCCAAGGCCGGGCACACGTGCGGCGCAAGGGATCCGGTGAATGGCAGCCGATCCGTCTGGAAGACCGTTTTATCGAAGGAGACATGATCCAGCTGGAGGCGAAAAGCCGTGCGGCATTCGTTTTACGC
Organism: uncultured Desulfosarcina sp.; assembly: GCA_963674945.2. GTDB lineage: Bacteria > Desulfobacterota > Desulfobacteria > Desulfobacterales > Desulfosarcinaceae > Desulfosarcina. Next base: position 2,291,290 of record CAXXWQ010000004.1, on the reverse strand, counting down.
AATGAGAGCACGCTACGGGTCGACCAGCATACCACGCTCATCTTCAAAGAGGCAGACCGCAAAAAGCCCTTCGTAATCCAACTGATCGACGGTGCCGTTCACTTCTTCAGCCGGATGAACAGGAGTCTTCGCCTGATTACACCCTTCGTAAACGGTGCGGTGGAGGGTACCGAATTTTTTGCACGCGTGGATGCCGATCAGACCGCCTTTTCCCTCTTCGAAGGCAAATTGAATGTGTCCAATGCCAATGGAACCGTCCGGCTCTCGAAAAACCAGAGCGTGGTCGCAAAGTCCGGACAACCACCGACGCCCGTATCCGTGATTCGTCCATGTGATGCGGTTCAATGGACCTTATACTATCCAACCATCATCGATTTTACACCGGAAGATTTTTCCTGTGATGAAAGCTGGTGTGAGATCGCCCGGCAATCGGTCGCCCATTGGCGAGAGGGCGATCTGCGACAAGCCATGGAGAGCCTCTCCAACATCTCCCAACAAATCGATGATCCACGGTACCGGCTCTACCGGTCGGTGCTGCTGCTGTCCGTCGGCAGGGTGGACGACGCCATGATCGACTTACAGCCACTGCAATCCGTCGGCAATGAAAAAGCCGATGCAACGGCCCTTCTGGCACTGATCGCGATGGTTCAAAACGAGAAGGAAAAGGCCGATGAGCTGGTTGCCCAAGCCATGGCAGGTTCCCGGATGGGGGGTGCCACCGTCGATCTGGCAAATACCTATGTACAGCAGGCCTTTTTCAACTTGGATGGCGCACTGGCCAGTGCCCGGGAGGCCGTCCGAAAGGAACCCAACAATGCACTGGCGTGGGCCCGATTGTCCGAACTCTATCTGTCGGTGGGGGAGCGGGCAAAGGCACTGGATGCGGGAGAGCGTGCGGTACAGATTCGGCCGATGCTGGCCCAGACCCAGATCATTCTGGGATTTTCCAAACTCGCCCAGATGAATACCGCCCAAGCCAAATCGGCATTTTCCCGGGCGATCACCCTGGATTCGGCCGCACCCATGGCGAGACTCGGCCTTGGTCTTGCGATTATCCGGGACGGTCAACTGGACCAGGGACGCAAGGAGATCGAGATCGCAGCGGCCCTGGACCCGGCCAGTTCCCTGATCCGAAGCTATCTGGGAAAGGCCTATTTCGAGGAGAAAAGAGATGAACCGGCGCGGGTGCAACTCGCCATGGCCAAAGAGCTGGACCCTGCGGATCCCACTCCCTGGTATTACGACGCCCTGCGCAAACAGTCTCTGAATCGTCCGGTGGAAGCCTTACGCGACCTTAAGACCTCAATGGCATTGAACGACAATCGGGCCGTGTATCGCTCCCGGCTTTTGCTGGACCAGGATCTGGCCGCTCGCAGTGCCGGTATCGGCCGCATCTATCGGGATCTGGGCTTTCAGCAACTGGCCCTGGTGCAGGGTTGGAACTCGGTAAATCTCGATCCCACCAACTATTCGGCCCATCGCTTCCTGGCAGACAACTACTCGGTACTTCCCCGCCATGAAATCGCCCGGGTCAGTGAGCTGCTCCAAAGCCAGCTCCTTCAACCGTTGAATGTCACACCGATCCAGCCCAGCCTGGCAGAGACCGGCAACTATATCCTGGAGGGCACGGAACCGTCGGCACAGGCGTTCAACGAATTCAGCCCGCTCTTTTTGCGCAACCGATTGGATCTGCAGACCAGCGGCGTGGCGGGCACCCAGGGCACCTGGGGAGACGAGCTGGTACATTCCGGTATCTGGAACCGCTTCTCTTACAGCATCGGGCAGTTCCACTACGAATCCGATGGGTATCGGGAAAATAACGATCGGTGGACAAACCTCTACAATGGTTTCGCCCAGGTCAGCCTCACGCCCGGGGCTTCCCTCATGGCCGAAGTTCGTCAATGGAACGTAAAGCAAGGCGACCTTTTCCTGCGATTCGATCCGGACGATTATTATGAAAGTTACCGATTTGTGTCGGATCGCCGATCTTTTCGGATCGGCGGACATTGGGCACCCAACCAAAAGAACCACATACTCGGAACAGTAATTTTCAGCCAATTGGACGGAAAGGTGGGTGACAATTTACCCCAGTACGGATTCAGCTATACAGTTGAGGAGGAACTGGACGGGATGATGGCCGAACTCCAGCATCTATTTCGGTCCCCATGGTTCCATCTGATCGATGGTATCGGCTTTTTCCATTCGGGTAAGGACCAAACGACTGATTACGACGGTTCTTTTGCCCCTTCCGATAGTGCAAGAAAAACGAAGTTGGACCACACCAATCCGTACCTCTACGCCATGATCCATCTGCCGGTGCAGATGACGTGGACCGTGGGGGCAAGTATGGATCTGTACGATTCCACCCTTACCAAAGAGGAGCAGTTCAACCCGAAATTCGGTGTCACCTGGCGCATCGCCGGCGGGACCACCGTGCGTGCGGCGGCCTTTCGTACCTTTAATCGGGATCTCATCGCCGGTCAGACCCTGGAACCCACCCAGGTAGCCGGATTCAGCCAGTTTTACGACGACGGCAACCGCACCGAGGCGTGGCACTACGGAGGTGCGGTGGACCAGGAATTTGGCCACAACCTGTTCGCAGGAATCGAGTACATCGAGCGCGACCTGACGGTGAGCTCCAATTATAAACAGTCTCTTTTTGAGACTGACTGGGACGAAACGTCCGGCCGGGGTTACCTTTTCTGGACGCCCCACCATTGGGTCTCCACCAGCGTGGCCTATGGCTATTCCCTCTTCGAAAGGGCACCTCAATATGTTGGTCCGGAGCAGTTTACCACCCTCACTACCCATAAGATTCCCATCGGCCTGAATCTGTTTCACCCCATCGGCCTATTTATTCGTTTTACGACCTCCTATGTGGATCAAAGCGGCGATTTCGGCAATCCGTGGGAGGCGCCGACGGTCCATGACAGCGACCGTTTCTGGGTGGTGGACACCACCATCGGTTATCGATTGCCGAAACGATTGGGGATTATCAGTCTCGAGTGCAAGAATCTGCTGGACGAAGGATTTCATTTTCAGGATACGAACCCTGATAATCCGGAAATCATTCCCGAACGTTCTTTCTTGTCGAAGATTACCCTTGCTTTTTGATCGTTGGTAATTGGGATAAAGCGAGATTCCATTCACACCATCACAGAAAGGGGAATACCATGGTCGTAAAAGTTGCGAAGACAAGTGAAGAGTTCCTATATCAGGTGAAAGAGATGGGAGAAGAGGTGATGATGTTGGTCGCCTACAAGAAAGGTTCCGCCGAACCCGCCATGGTGGGACCCGGTGCGGGAGGTTCCTTGGGCGTAACCGGTGAAGGGCCCATTGCCATTGAAGCTGCAAAAAAACTGGTGGAAGACAAAGACTATATAGAAATCAAAACCGCAACCGTCATTCGTGCCTGGCGAAATCCGGAATGCGTACAAATCCAGCTTCCGTCCGGCGAGTGGGTTTGCATAACGGGATAAGGAAAAGAAACGAGAATTATGATTCCGTCCAAACAGCGACTTTTTATGGGATCATCACGATTGCGGTTTCATTGTGCGTTGGTTGAATTGCAGGGCCGCCCGCACCAAGGCCGCCGCCCAAAGCGGCGTTCCCAATGCGTGGATGTGGGTATAGGTGGCAAGAACATTATTGACGCAGACGCCGTCCTTGCCATTGAGAAATCCGGCACCCCGCTGCATGGTAAAGGCCAGGTCTTCTTCTCGTCCTTTCCACGCTTTCACGCTGGAGTAGTGAAATTCATGTCCAAGCAGCTTTGTTCCCACGGGAAAATAGGGATTCTCCGATTCTACCCGAACGATGGTATACCCATGGCCCTGGGGCCGTTTGGAAAAACCGAAGATGGCCGGTAACACGCCGGTCATCTGGTAGTTCCCGTCTTCCAGGTGCAGTTCTTCTCCCAGATACATGAGCCCACCGCATTCGGCGTAGATGGGAAGACCCGTTTCCGATCGTTTTTTCAGTTCCCTGCGAAAGCTTTCGTTGGCTTCCAACTGTCGGGCGTTGGTCTCCGGAAAGCCGCCGCCGATGTAGATTGCATCCACGGCAGGAAGATGGGCATCGGCCAGGGGACTGGCAAAGACCAGCCGGGCTCCGGCTGCCTCCAATGCCTCCAGATTTTCCGGGTAGTAGAACTGAAATGCCGCGTCCTTCAAGATACCGATGGTTGGTCGTCCATGTGCTTTTGGTTTCGGGGGTGCCGGGGAGGCTTTGACAGGTGAAAGCGGTGCAGCCGTATCTGCGATTTCCAGGATTCTGTCGATATCGAGGTGATCTTGGGCCACTGATCGAATGGCCTCGACGGCCGGTTGTGCCCAGCTATGCTCCGGGGTCGGCACCAGCCCCATGTGGCGCTCGGGAAACCGCTGCTTCCTGAGTTTGGGAACGGCGCCAAGAATGGGGACGCCCGTATATTCTTCAATGCTTCGGGTGAGGATCGACTGGTGACGTTGACCGGCAACACGGTTCAATATCACGCCACCGATGTGTACATCCGGATCGAAGGCGGTGATACCACCAACGACAGCGGCCATGGTCCGGGTAGTCTTGGTGGCGTCGATGCACAAAATGACCGGCAGCCCCAGTAGCTTGGCAAGCTCGGCGGTACTGGTTTCGCCCCTGGTATCGATACAGTCGTACAGGCCGCGATTGCCTTCGATAACAGTAAAGTCGATGTCTTGCGTGTGGGAAGCGTAGGATGCAAGAATCGTATCCCGCTCGATGAGGAAGGTGTCCAGGTTGTAGCAGGGCCGGCCAGCCGCCAATGCAAGCCAGCCGGCATCGATATAATCCGGACCTTTCTTAAAAGGCGCGATGGATCTGCCCAGGCTCCGCAACGCGGCGATGATGCCGACGGAAAAGATGGTCTTTCCCGATCCCCCCCGAAGGGCGGCGACGACAAAGCCCGGTGTGCCGCGGCACGTTGAATGTGGAGCCTGTTTCAAAAGCGTGTGCATGGCGGCGAAATGTGCTGATGGTGAGGCGCTTCGTCGCGGAACAGATTAATCTTCGTGTTCTGCGCTGGCTTGTTTACCGGTACCGGGTAGACCGTACATGGAGGTGCTGCCCGAAGACCAGTACTCGAGGACATTTTCCTGAACGAGTTTATTGACGATCTTTTTCGCCTCTCGTGGTTTCATGTCGAGAATCTTGGACAGGTCATTAAAGTAGAATTTGCTCTTGGTCTTGAGTTTCTTGGTCAGGCTGTCGACGATCAGCTTTTTTGCCTCTTCGTATTCCATGGTTCCCTCTTTTCTAAAGTAGGCAGGGGGGGCGCGTGGCCTCCCCCTGCACAGATTCACTCATACGGAGAAAATTAAAACTTGAACTGCGTGGTCTGACGCCAGGTGTAGTAGGCGGGATCACGGAAATCATCGATGAGATGATGGGTGAATTCAAGTTCGCATTTTTCGAAGAACCGTTCCCAGCCGATTCTCTCGGCCCAGTCTCCCAGACGCTCGTATTTGTTGGCGCCGGCGCTGTAGGCTTCGACGATCTTCTTGATACAGGCGGTGGTGGACTGCCAGCGGGGCATTTCATTGGGCAGGAAGGCCACGACGACCTTGGAGAACTTGGGCGTGCTGATACGGTTGGAGACCTTGCCGCCCACCATGAGGACGATACCGTCGCCTTCACTGTCGGCCAGGGGCATGGAGGGGCACATGGTGTAGCAGTTACCGCAGAACATGCAGCGTTCGTTGTTGACGGCCACGGACTTGAGTTCCTTGTCGCCCACTTTCACCTTTGCCGGTTTGATCGCTGCGGTGGGGCAGGCGGCGATGGCCAGCGGAATTTCGCACATCTTGTCCAGGTATTCGTGATCCAGGATCGGCGGCTTTCTGTGGTAGCCGAGGATGGCGATATCGGAGCAGTGTACGGCGCCGCACATGTTCAGGCAGCAGGCCAGAGAGACGCGCAACTGGGCCGGCAGGCGGTGATTCTGAAAGTCCTCGAAGAGAACGTCCATGGTGGCCTTGACCGGGCCGGAGGCGTCGGTGGCCGGGGTGTGGCAGTGGATCCATCCCTGGGTGTGGATGATGTTGGTGACGCCGGCGCCGGTCCCGCCAATGGGGAACTTGAAGCTGCCGCCGTCGAACTTGCGGCTTTCCAGATCCTTGACCAGCGGATCGACCTTGGACTTGTCGTCAACCATGAACTCGATGTTGTTCCGGGTGGTCCAACGAACGTGGCCGTCGCAGTGTTTGTCGGCGATTTCGCAGATCTCGCGGATATGGGTCACGGTCATCAGACGGGCGCCGCCGCAACGTATGGTGTAGACCTCGTCGCCGCTTTCGGCCACATGGACCAGCACGCCGGGCTTGATGATTTCGTGATACAGCCATTTGCCCTTGTTCTTGGCGATGACCGGCGGATAAAACTGATCATATTTTTGCGGGCCGATGTCGGTAATCCGGTCTTCCATCGGTTTGTCGGGATTGTATCCTGAAGAAATAAATGCCATTGTGATTCCTCCCCTCTATCTCTGGTGGTATTTTCTGAATTCGTTGATGTCACGATCCCAGCCGCCTTCAACCTCGTCTTCTTTCCAGAAGATGTAGGGGTTGTGGCGCGGTTCCTGAACATGCTGGGGAACAGGCTTGATGTTGGTCATTTCAAGCAGTTTCTGGAATCCCTGACGCTTGATCAGCTCACCGAGACGCTCGCGGTTCTTGCCCTCTTCCATCCACCAATCCCAGATGGCTTCGATGACTTCCTTGATTTCGTCGTAGGGCTCTTCCACCTTGATGAAGGGAACCAGCAACGATCCCATCTGGGCGCCGTCGAGGATGGGGGCCTTGGCGCCGACCAGCATGGAGCAGCCACGGTCGTCGCCGATGTGCAGGGCGCGCGGCATGACGTTGATGCAGTGCATGCAGCGGGTGCACTCACGGTTATTGATGGCGAGTTTGCCGCCTTCGTATTTCATGCATTTGGTGGGGCACAGGTCGATGACCTCTTTTTGGATGTCAAATTTGCCCCAGTCGCGGCCGCTGTGGGCGCCGCCGTTGGGCGGAAATTCGCCGCCGACATAGCCGGCAACGGCTTCCTGGTCGATCTTGATGTCGTCTTTCCAGGTCCCCACGAAGGAGATGTCCGCACGTGCGATGGAGGCCACGCAGCAGTTGGGGCAGCCGTCGAACTTGAACTTGAATTTGTACGGGAAGGCCGGACGGTGCAGCTCGTCCTGATATTCATTGGTCAGGTCGAAGCAGATGGCCTGGGTGTCGTAGCAGGCGTATTCGCAGCGGGAAGAGCCGATGCAGTCGGACGGGGTCCGCAGATTGGAGCCGGAGCCGCCCAGGTCCTGATTGAACTTGTGGGTCAGTTCGTAGAAGATCTCTTCCAATTGGGGCGTGGAGGTTCCGATGAAGATGATGTCACCGGTGGAGCCGTGCATGTTGGTGACGCCGGAGCCGCGGAATTCCCACAGGTCACAGAGTTTTTTCAGGAAATCGGTGGTGTAGTATTTACCGCCGGGCTGGTTGATGCGCATGGTGTGAAAGTGGGCCACGCCGGGGAATTGTTCCGGCTGGTCGCAGTAACGGCCGATAACGCCGCCGCCGTATCCGAACACACCCACGATGCCGCCATGTTTCCAGTGGGTCCGGCCGTGCTTGTAGGAGAGTTCCACTACACCCAGGATGTCTTCCACGCAGTCTTGGGCGACCTGGAATTCCACGTTGTTTTCATTCTTGGCCCGGCTTGCGGCTTCCTGCTTCAGGTCTGACACGAAGCTCGGCCATGGCCCGGACTCAAGCTGGTCCAACAAAGGGGTTGCATGCTTTGCCATCTTTTACCTCCATTTGAATTGATATTATACCGTCATGCCAATAAGAATAAAACCTTCCCCAGCGGGGGGTGTTGCGGTCACCTCCTCTCGAACATTTCTTGGAATTCTGTAATGATTGAAATCATGTGGTTTTCATAATCAAACTGCAAGCCGCTTGTATAGAATTAATCATGGGGCTTGTCAATAAAAAAGCATGGTTTCGCGCGGTTAAAGCGCAGGGAACACATGCCCTGGCACAACCACACAAAATATTGTGAATGTTGGTAAAAAATAGTCTTTATGTAGTATGCCACTTATGATTCTTAAGACTGTCGACATCTGTCCGCAAAAGGCTGAAAGGATGTTATGTGGTTGAAATTACTGCAATCAGGTTGCTTACGTGTTCGGATAGATTTTCGTCGACGACACGCCTCTCCTCGGATCGTTGATCATAGGCCGCCGCCGTCCATTGCCGGGCCGCCTGCAAAAGGGCAGGACCATCGTGTCGACCCAGATAGCTCCGAAAGATCTCGGTGAAGTTTTCGGGAAAGCCGCTGATGCGGGCGGTAAGGTCCAGACCCTGGAAAAAGCCCGTAACGAGGTGTACGAGGCAGCCATCGGATGCCCAAGCCAGATCGGATATCCCATCTACACGGTCCAGGCGGATGTGAATGGAAAGGTGGATGAAAAAACGCACCAGGGCATCCAAGACGGCCTTTTCGTCGTCAAGCGACGCGCCCGTTCCCGAAATCGGTGTATAATCGCGGGCGGTGATCAGCCGAACCGCGGTCCTTTCGTCATTTGGCCGCACCACGAAGTCACCGGCCCCATGGTGCCAGGAAGTGATCCGACGCGAGGTAACGGGATCATAAAACGCCGTCAGGATCATGGCTATCTCGCGATAAAGCGATGCGATTTCCGTTTCGGAAAGAAGACGTCGTTTGTCGGCGCCATCCCAGACCACGATGGCCAGGCTGCCGTCACCCTCCTTCCTGGTGAGATGAAATTCATGAAATCCTTCTAACCAGTCCGCCAGAAACATGGGCGGGTCGGTAACGTCGGCAGCGTACACCGCCGGTACCCACCCAAACGGCCGATGGGTGGCAAGGTGACCCAGTACCTCCACCTCCCGTGGCAGCGTAAGCCGGCCGGATTCGGAAGCGGCCACGTTGACGGCAAATGAATGAAGCCCATTTGCCATTTGGACCGTAAGTCGTGCCGGGTGATAGAAGGCGCCGTGTTTTTCCAGAAAAATGGACAGATGTTGGATATCGGTGACGGCCACCGGTTGTTTCAATCGGCCGCCAACGGCACCCAGGACACGGGCATACCCGTTGTGAGCGCAAAACCGAAGAACGGATGTGAAATACGTCCCGTACGTTATGGTATCTTCCGGGACCGTTTCACCGGAAACCAACAGGGTCCGGCGATTTCCCGGCAGCGGTCGGTACCACAACGAATGACTTTCGTCCACGGGGTCATCCGCCGTGGCCAGAAAAAATGAGGATGCGGGCATGATTGTTATCTGTGGGGTTCCAACTCCTTCAATATTTCCGGTGCCACTTCATAGCCGAGTTCTACGGCCTTGTCGGCGTGTTTTGCGGCCAGGGTGGGCTCTCCATCTTCCAGATAGGCGATGGCAAGGTTGTTATGGGCAACGGCGAAGTCGGGGGAAAGCTCTATGGCCTTGAGATTGGCCTCGATGCTCTCCTTGATCTGTCCGTTCATCAGATAGGCGTTTGCCAGGGTGGCGAAGGCCTGGATGAACCTGAAATTGAAGACGGTGGCCTTTTCCAGCGCCTTGATGGCGCCTTCCACGTCACCGCGCTGAAGCAATACGAAACCGATGTTGCCCCAGCCTTCGGAAAAGCCGGGTTTGGCCTTTACGGCCCTCTGGTTCCAGTCCAGGCAGCCATCCAAATCGCCTCGTTTCAGGCAGATTCCGCCCATTTGAACGTATGCCTCCGCCAGACCCGGGCTACATTCGATGGCATGGCTCAGGGATTTTTCCGCCTCTTCGACTTTTCCTTGCCCCAGCAGGGCCACACCGAGGTTGTAGTGAGAGGTGCCGCAATCGGGATTGCTGGCGATTGCCTGTTTCTGCTGTTCGATAAACGCCTCCGCGTTGGGTGCTTTGGGTGTATTTGACATGATCGACATCCTTACTTTTTATGTGTTTCCACCGACCGATTCCGAGTTCTTGACCAAATTCGTGTGTTCACGAAGTGGCTTGGCGATTATTCATTGTATTTAAAATGATCATTATTTTCCATAAAGCCAAACCCCGTAACGTGACTGCCTGGATGTGTCAAGGAAAAACACTTCCGTTCCAGCTTTTCCCTTGACATGGTATCCCAACTCTCTTAAGTGTTTTGTTAATTATTTCTTAGGTCTGCCACTGGCTTGACTTGGCCGTCGGCAACAACTCCTTCGATAACCCACAGGAACTCATCATCATGATACCGGAGACCATTGGGGAAGTTTGCATGTCACACCGCGCCTCGGCAGGTGCTGCCTACGTCAATTCCCCGTGCAGTAAGGCATCGGGAAACAGGTCGTACCAAGACCTGTCGTGATTTGTTTTTTTGCGATCCCTTGCCCTGCGGTCGGTCTCGGGGGGCAGTTCGCGCATTTTCCTTGATATATACCATGCGTCTGTAGGAGGTAGCATGAATTCAGGATGTTATACCGCAATGGTAACCCCATTCGACGGGGCGGGCTTGGACGAAACAGGTCTTTCCCGCCTCGTCGAATTTCAGATTCAAAACGGCATCACCGGTATTCTGGCCGTGGGCACGACCGGTGAGAGCCCGACCCTGACCTGGAAGGAACATCATCGGGTCGTTCAACTCGTATCCGACGAGACCCGCGGGAAATGCCTTTGTATCGCCGGGGCGGGAAGCAACAACACCAAAGAGGCTCTGACCGCAACGGGTCAGGCGCAAGAGGCGGGTGCCGATGCCGTCCTGCTGGTGGACCCCTATTACAACGGTCCCAGCAGCCAGGAGATCCGAAAAGCTTACTTGGCACCGGTGGCCAAGGCCTTTTCCGACCTGACCATCATCCCTTACGTGATTCCGGGCCGGACAGGTGCCCAGCTTTTCCCGGAAGACCTGGCCCTGCTCTATAGAGATTTTCCCAATGTCAATACGGTCAAGGAGGCCACGGGCAATCTGGACAACATGCGTCGCACACGCAGTTGTTGCGGGTCCGATTTCACGATCTTTTCCGGTGATGACGCCTTGACGTATGAAATGATGACAGACCCTGCAATTGCAGCGGCGGGTGTGATTTCGGTGGTTTCCAATATCGCACCCAGGGCCATGAGCGACCTGGTTGGGTTGTTGGCGGACAATCGGGTCGAAGAGGCCAAACCTCTTGCCGATGCCCTGGAGCCTCTGTTCGGATTGGTGACGGTGACGACCACGGAAGAGACCCCTTACGGTCATGTGACGTGCAGAGCAAGAAATCCATTGGCCTTGAAGACCCTGATGCAGTTGTTGGGGGTACCGTCGGGTTCCTGCCGACCCCCTTTGGGCAAGATGAGTCGGGCCGGTCTGGACAAGGTGGTTTCCATGGCCAAGACCGTTCAGTCGAACAATCCGGAAATTCTTGCTCCCCTGGCCGATTTTTTCCAGGTGAACATCGATGAGCGACTGGACGATGCTGATCTTTTTGCCGATCTGTGCTATGAAGCATATTAAATTTTGATGAACTATGAAATTCATGTGGACCTTGGAGGTGTAACCGATGAGAAGATGCCGTTTCGTCTTTGTAACCGCACTATTGATTGTTTTTACAAGTATTGCCTCGGGATGGGCAGCCCCCCGTGTGGCGGTGATGGATTTTGAGAATCGGTCCCAGCATGGCGGCTGGCGCCTGGGTTCCGGTGCCGCCGACATTTTGACCACCGCACTGGTGAAAACCGGTAAATTCGACATGTACGAACGCGAGCGCTTGAACAGCGTGCTGAAAGAGCAGAAAATGGGCGCCTCCGGACTCGTGGATCCCTCCACGGCCGCCCAGATCGGGAAGTTGATCGGTGTCAATTACATCATCACCGGTGCGGTGACGGAGTATGGGCAGAGTCGTGCCGGCGGCGGCGGCGGCGGTGTTGACGTCGGCAAAGTCGGATACCATTCGGCCGTGGACATTCGAATGGTCGACACCACCACCGGTAAGATCGTCTTCGCCGATACGGCCAGCGACGATAAAAGCTCATTTTCCGTAAAGGTCTTCGGGTTTGGCGGCGGTGAAAAATTCAACGAAAAGCATGCCACCGAAGCCATGCGCGGTGCCATTGAAAAGGTGGCGGCCAAAATCGAAGCGACGCCACTTTCGAGTTCGTCGGCGGGTCCGGCGGCTGCCAGCACCGGAAAGGCGGTGGTGGCGGATGTGGACGGCAATAGCATCTCTTTGAACAAGGGCAAGGAGATCGGTTTGCAGGTCGGCCAGAAAGTCACCATTTGGCGCCAGGGCAAGGTCATCAAGGACCCGAACTCGGGTAAGATCTTGAAAATCAAATACAAAACAGTGGGTGAAATAAAATTGAATATGGTGGAGCAAGGCTACGCGGAAGGAACGGTGGTCAGCGGCACCGGTTTCACCGTGGGCGACATCGTTCGCTGACAACGTCTGCTGGCCATTGCCGGCGGTGTGAATACCGCCTGAGCGTCCGATCCCGAATGATCAGGCGCTTTTTATTGAGGAACAGAAAAGTTGGTTTCCTGAACCAGGTCAGCATTCTTTGGCGCTGACTCCTTTCCTGTTTCCGTGGCACAAAACCTGATTAAAACACTATAACCAATTGATAAAACATATATATTATGGTAATATTAGGGCACTAAACGCTCACTTCGGAGGTGAAATCAATGCGGCGTCCGATCACCATAAAACACGAGATGGAAAAACTTGCCAGTCATAGCGGATTGATCAATATCGGCGCATTACTTGATGCGATAAATTTCAGGTTCCGTTTCGAAAAGATCAACGGCGTCCATTGTGTAGACCCGAAAATTTCTCATGGTGACATTTTAGCTTCGATGATTGCTCTCATGAGTATTGGTAAACCTGATTACGATGCGATCGAGATTTTTCGTGAGAAGCAAGAATTTTTCAACAAGGCCATTGGCAATCGTGCATGCCCGTCAAGCCCGACATTGCGTCAGCGAATCGATTTGATCGGCAACCAAGCCGATAAGCTGATTAAGGATGCAGGCGTTGATTTGGTTCGATCCTGCGCTCCGGCGATTTCACCCATCCAAACCAGTGCGGGTGATTTCCTTCCTTTGGATATGGATGTGAGTCCGTTTGACAACTCAAAGACTCAAAAGGAAGGCGTTTCCAGAACCTACAAAGGCACGGATGGCTTCGCTCCGATCTTTGCCTACCTGGGCACCGAGGGGTATCTGGTGAATCTTGAGTTCAGAGAAGGAAAACAACACTGCCAGAAAAACACCCCCGAATTTATCAACGCCACCTTGGATTATGCCAGGCAAATTACCGATCAGCCTATTTTGATGAGGTTGGATTCAGGAAACGACAGTCAAGACAACTTTCCTGACGATTCACGAAAGAATGTCCACTTTATCATCAAACGCAATTTGCGTAGAGAATCTGTTCAAAAGTGGGTTGATCTGGCAAAAAAATCCGGCAAGCAACAGCATTGCCGCTCAGGAAAATGTGTATGGATCGGAAAGACGATTGAAGACATCAACGGCAATCCATTGCGCTACCCAATCATCTTTGAGGTTACCGAAAGGCATACCAAAAAGGGCCAAGTACTGCTGTTCCCCGAGTATCAGATCGATACCTATTGGTGCAGCCTCGCACAGTTGCCACCGGATGAGGTGATTCGACTTTATCACGATCACGGTACCAGCGAGCAGTTTCACTCCGAACTCAAATCCGACATGGGCCTGGAGCGCTTGCCGAGCGGTCATTTTTCCACCAATAGCTTGATTCTTCATTTGGCGATGCTGACGTACAACATGCTACGGATTATCGGACAAATCAGCATCGAAGAGAGTGATCCGACTGAATTGCCCGGTATACGCCGGAAGAAAGTTACCCGGCGTCGAATCCGGACAGTCATGCAGGACTTGATGTATATGGCCGGTCGATTAGTAACCAGAAGTAGAAAATGGTACATATCCTTTGGCCAACTCAATCCATTTTCCAAACTGATGGATCGGATTTATCTTCGTCTGAATTTGCTTTCCGCTATGAAGTAGCTATAATTTTTAAAAGAACAATTTTACAGGCATTTGCTTGGTGATTTGCTATGGCTAAAGAATGAGAAACAGGAGCAAAATTCCTTCGAAATTTGAAAATAGTGAGAAAAATTATCAACAAATGATGGTGTGTGAGGCAATCGCCCCGCGCCAATCCTAACAGCAAAAATTAGGCCACTGATTCAGGTCCTTTGTCTTTCCGTGATTGCAGTGCCCCTTCCTTCCAGGGGAAGCCAAAGCCGAACCTATGTGCCCGGATTTCAGTCGGCGGTTTTTTCGCCGCCAGCGAAATTGGCCGCCTGCTGTTCTGGTTCGGTCTGTTTAAACAAGATGCCTTTGAGCCAGTCGATGCCGAACTTCAGCAGTTGAATCTCGTCGGTTCGAATTTTCTGTACGGTGGTCTCATCCACTTCGAATCGTTTCAGAAAGGAACTATCGAAGACGAACTCCCGGAATTTATCGATGTCGTAGCTGACCAGAAAAAACATCTGTTTGGCCTGTTCGGTCAGTTTGATGTTGGAGGGAAAACTTCGTTTTCGTACCACCAGATCGGTCCATTCCCGATTGATTTCATCCCGCAGATCCACCCCCTGGTCCTGCCGCCAGTCGGCCACGGTCCACTGGGTCTCTTCTTCGAACCCCTTGCAGTGAGGCTCGTTGATAAAAAAGAAAAAACCGTCGTCATCGGCACCCTCCTTGTGTTGCAAGGTGGCCGTTCCCAGGGGATAGTAGCGGCAGGAGGTGGGACGATCCTCGTAAATGATGCAGCCTTCTTCATCCTTCACGAAAGGACACGATTTCAGATCATCATCCAGAAGTTTGAGGGTCACCATGGGCAGGTCTGTCTTCTCCAAGAGGTGGGGCTCGGTATAGATGGCCAGAAATTCACGGGAGGTCAGGCCCAACCGGTTTTTCAGTTGGATGATGTCGTAAGGGGTCAGTATGATATTGATACCCCGGCAGCATTGGGTAAAGCACGATACCTTCGGGTGGCATTTAAATTGGAACTTGCTCTTGTACCCCAAGCGTACCGGTGAAATACAGGCGGTCTTGTCTGCGTCGTTCATTGATCTTCCTTTTTTGGTGGTACTACCTCGTATGAAGTTATCTCTCGGACTTCTAAGGTACTCGTTCAATTAAATCATTTATAACATACTTTTATAAAAAGCTTTTCCCGAATTTTTAACCTATTGGCAAAGAAATTAAAAACGAGTTTCTTGCATGCGATTGTTTGGCCATGTGTGGCCTGGAAAAGCTTTTTACGAAGTCGTCAACAATGGACGGACACTACCCAAGCCCATAGGCAATGTCAAATCCAAATCCCTTCACTAAAAATCGGGGTCGGTCCGAAGGCGGACCGACCCCGATGCGAACTGTACCAACGGAAAAGACGGGTTCCTATTTAACGCGTCCCTCCCGCCACGCCTGAATCAATTTATCGTAATCCACCGTTTCCCCCTTGGGTTTTTCATTGGCCAGCTTCGCCTTGGGTGATCCGGGCTGGCCGAGCCAATACGCTTCATCCTTTTCCGGATTGAGCAAGGGACCACAATCGCCTTGGGTCTTGGACCTGGCGATGCGCATCATGACCTTGTCCATCTCATTGGCAAGATTGTCCATGGCCGTGTCCACAGTCACTTCACCGGCAACCGCTTCGCCGATGTTCTGCCACCACAGCTGGGCCAGTTTGGGATAATCGGGCACGTTGACTCCGGTGGGCGTCCAGGCCACGCGGGCCGGGCTGCGGTAGAATTCCACCAGACCTCCCAGTTTGGGAGCCCTTTTGGTGAACGACTCATGGCGGATGTCGCTGTCGCGGATGGGGGTCAATCCCACATGGGCCTTTTTCAGCGAGGTGGTCTTACACACGCAAAACTGGGCAAAGAGCCAGGCGGCCTTGCGGCGCTCTAAGGGGGTGCTCTTCATGAAGGTCCAGGATCCGCAGTCCTGATAGCCCAGCTTCATTCCTTCCTCCCAATAGGGGCCGTGGGGGGACGGTGCCATGCGCCATTTGGGGGTGCCGTCTTCATTCACCGTGGGTCCCGGGGCAACCATGTCGGGAACGAAGGCGGTGTACCAGAAGATCTGCTGGGCCACACTGCCACTGGCCAGAAACGGCAGATAGGTGTAGAAGTCCATTCCAAGGCTTCCCGGAGGGGCATATTTTCTCAACCATTCCATGTACTTACGAAGAGCGTATTTTGCGGCCGGCCCGTTGGCGGCGCCACCACGGGCTACGGTGGCCCCCACTGGACGGCAGCCCTCCATGCGGATTCCCCATTCATCCACCGGCTTCCCATTGGGAATGCCCTTGTCGCCGGCACCAGCCATGGAGAGCCAGGCATCGGTGAAGCGCCATCCCAGGTCCGGGGCTTTTTTACCGTAATCGTTATGGCCAAAAATGGCCTTTCCGTCGATTTCCCGCACATGCTCGGTGAAAAATTCGGCGATGTCCTCGTATGCCGACCAATTGACCGGTACGCCCAACTCATAACCGTAGATCTCTTTGAACTGCTTTTTGAAGTCGTCCCGTTTGAACCAGTCGTAGCGGAACCAGTAGAGGTTGGCGAACTGCTGGTCCGGTAATTGGTAGAGCTTTCCGTCGGGCCCCGTGGTGAAGGACTTGCCCATGAAGTCATCCACATCCAGCGTCGGCAGGGTCACATCCCTGCCTTCACCGGACATGAAATCGGACAACGGCACCACATAGCCGTAACGGGCATGGGTTCCAATCAGATCGGAATCGTTGATCCAGCCATCGTAAATGTTCTCACCCGAGGCCCACTGGGTCTGGAGCTTCTCGATGACATCACCCTCCTGGATCAGGTCAAAGGATACCTTGATGCCGGTGATCTCCTCGAAAGCCTTGGCCAGAATCTTGGCCTCGTATTCATGGGTGGGTATGGTTTCCGAGACCACCTTGATGTTCATGCCTTTAAACGGTTTGGATGCCTTGATGAACCACTCCATCTCCTTGAGCTGCTGTTTTTCCGAAAGGGTCGAGGGCGTAAACTCTTGTTTTACCCATTTTTTCGCGGCAGCCATGTCCGCAAGGGACGATCCGGCCGCAGTGACGACCAGCAGCACGGCAAATCCGCCCAATAGAAGCGCCCGGGGCAACTTGCTTTTCATCCGATGTGCCATAGTTTTCCTCCTTTTTCTTCGTTGTTGGTGGGAATGAAACCTTTGCGCCGGTCATCACCCATCGCGGGCAGTGATGGGAAGCGCAAGTTCAAATACACAATCGTAAGGTCAGATTAGAACGCAATATGGGAAGGTGCAGGATCGACGTATCCGTTAAGAATGACAACGGTACCGGCAGTCAACGCACACCAGTGCTTTCATCGTTCGGGTTGGTTCCGGGTGCAGTTCACCCGGTCTGAATGCAACGAATCAACCCGTTTTCTTCTCAGCTTCCGGAACTCATCACACAAAGAGGCAAACGGGATGATTCTATTCGTTACGACAATTACCCCCAGCGCATGACGACAATCATCCAAACGGCCGAAATGGGAAGCGCGAACCACAAATTCAGGTTCGTCAGCCCGAGCCATGCCAAATGAATGTATGCGGTCCCCAATAAGCCGACGAAAAACCGCGTGCCGCGCGTCGTCGGTACCCTTAGAAATCCTGCGCGTTCGATCGTTGGGGCGATCAGTTCCCAGACGAGCATGCCAAGGATCATCAAGGCGATGGTGGTAAAGAAAATCGCCGTCGGAACGGTCCAGTACATCCAATCCAGACGCATGGTGAAACCTCTTTTATACGCGGCCGAGTGCAAACCCCTTGGCCAGGTGGTTGCGCACGAACCAGATCACCAGGGCACCGGGTACGATGGTAAGAATTCCATTGGCGGCCAAAAGCCCCCAATCCAGACCGGTGGCGCTGATGGTGCGTGTCATGGTGGCAACGATGGGCTTGGCTTCGGTGACCGTCAAGGTGCGGGCGAACAAGAGTTCGACCCAGCTGAACATGAAACAGAAAAAGGCGGTTACGCCAACGCCGGCCCGGATGAGCGGAAGGAAAAGGCGGAAAAAGAATCGCGGGAACGAGTATCCATCGATAAAGGCGGTTTCGTCGATCTCTTTGGGTATGCCGGACATGAATCCTTCGAGAATCCATACGGCCAGCGGCACGTTGAACAGGCAATGGGCCAGAGCCACGGCGATATGTGTATCGATCAGATTTACGGTCGAATAGAGCTGGAAATAGGGAAGCAAAAATACTGCCGGGGGTGCCATGCGGTTGGTCAGCAGCCAGAAGAACATCTGGCCGTCGCCAAGAAAGCGATAGCGGGAAAACGCATAGGCTGCCGGAAGCGCAAAGGCCAGGGACATGACCGTATTCATGCAGACATAGATCAGCGCGTTGATATAACCCGAATACCAGGTCGCGTCGGTAAAGATTTTGATGTAGTTTCTGAATGTTATATCCGAAGGATAAAGGGAGAAACTGCCAAGGATGTCGGCGTTGCTTCGCAAGGACATGTTGAGCATCCAATAGATGGGAATGATGATAATGATAAAGTAAATGAAGAGAAAAATACTTCGTTTGCGGATTTTCATGATCGTTTCTCTCCCTTGCCGACATTGAGCAGCGCCTGATAAAAGATAAAACTGAATAAAAGAACGATGAGAAAATAGATCAGGGAAAAGGCCGCCGCCGGCCCGAGGTCGAACTGGCCTGTGGCCAGCTTCACCAGGTAGATGGACAAAAAGGTGGTCGAGTTGCCCGGCCCCCCACCGGTCAGTGCGAACGGTTCGGCATAGATCAGAAAGCTGTCCATCCATCGCAGAAGCACGGCGATGGTCAGAACGCCGCGCATTTTGGGCAGTTGGATATACGTAAATACCGCCCAGGAGGAGGCACCGTCGATCTTCGCGGCCTGATAGTACGCCTCGGGGATGGCCCGCAGTCCGGCATAACAGAGAAGGGCCACCAGCGGGGTCCAGTGCCAGACCTCCATGGCCATCAGGGTGATCCAGGCGTACAGCGGCCGGGCGGTATGATCGAAGGGAACATCCAGAATATTCAAGCTGTTGATGCCCACACCCAACAGCCCGATGTCAGGGCGGGTGAAGATGATCCAGATCGTGCCGATGACGTTCCACGGGATGAGCAAGGGAATGGCCAGCGTCACCAGACTGGCGGAAACGCCCCACCCCTTTTTGGGCATGGCCAGCGCAATCAAGATGCCCAGGGGAATTTCGATCACGAGAACCAGCCCGGAGAAGAGGAACTGGCGCCACAGGGCGTCGTGCAATCGCTTGTCGGTTAACATATCCTTAAACCACTCGGTCCCGACAAACACCGCATTACCCGGACCGAAGATGTCCTGGATCGAATAGTTGACGACGGTCATCAGTGGAATGATGGCACTGAAGGCCACAATCACGAAGACCGGCAGGACCAGGAACCATGCCCGGTTATCTGGCCATTTTTCCATTCCATCTCCTTTATGAAACCAGCCGTTCGTCGGCGAAAAGTTTGGTTCGATCTTGGGGAAACGTCAGCCATGCCTTCGATTCCGGGACCGGATGCCCCTCCGGGATGCGGGCGCGCAACATGTGGGCATTCATCATCAGAGTGAGGATTTTGAAACCGCCTTGATCTTCCACGGCCTTCACGGTCGCGGCCACGCCGTCGTCGATGGGGGTGCTGTGCACCATCAGATGCATGGGGCGGATCCCGAGTTCCAGTTTCCCCTTGGCGTCGGCACCACGCGCTGCCGTATCCGGATCCAGGGCGATGACCACATCGTCGACCCGGGCGTGGTTGCCCGCTAAGGTGCAGGGCAGAAAGTTCATGCCGGGGCTGCCGATGAAGTAGCCCACGAATTTGTGTCGAGGATTTTCGAACAGCTCTTCGGGCGTTCCGGTCTGAAGGATTTCACCCTCGACCATCAAGAGGACCTGATCGGCGAATGTCAATGCTTCCACCTGGTCATGGGTGACATAGATCAGGGTCAGTTTCAGCTGTTCGTGAACTTCTTTCAGCTTTCGTCGAAGATGCCATTTCAGGTGGGGATCGATGACGGTCAACGGTTCGTCGAAAAGAATGGCCGCCACATCGCTTCGTACCAGCCCGCGCCCAAGGGATATCTTCTGCTTGGCATCGGCGCTCAGCCCGGCCGCCCGCTTGTTCAGGTCAGGGGTCAGATCCAGCATGTCGGCGACCTCATGAACCCGGCGGGTGGTAACCTCGGCCTTGAACCCGCGATTTCTCAGCGGAAAAGCCAGATTGTCGAAGACCGTCATGGTGTCGTAGAGTACCGGGAATTGAAACACCTGGGCGATGTTACGCTTTTCCGGCGGCAGATCGGTGACGTCGACACCGTCGTAGCGCACTCGACCCCGACTGGGCTTGAGCAGTCCGGAAATGACATTGAGCAGCGTGGTTTTACCGCATCCCGATGGACCGAGCAGGGCGTAGGCCCCTCCGTCCTGCCATACGGTATCGATCTGTTTGAGTGCGTAATCGGCCATGGATTTCGGTTTTGACAGGTAGCTATGGGCAATCCGGTCAAATTCAATGCGGGCCATGGGGTTCTCCATACTCCTTATGCGTCGGTGCGGCAACTATCCGTCCATCGGTGTCGTAGACAAAGAGACGGTCGGGGTCGATGTAGACGGTGATCGGACTTCCCATGGCAAACGGGTGAACCCCCTCCTGCTGCACCACGAAGGAACTGCCCCCGTGATTGACATAGACAAAGGTTTCGCTGCCGTTGATTTCCGACATGTCGACCCTTCCGCTGATGGGAATATCACCGCTTTTATGGCGATCCAGCCACAGGTGGTTGGACCGAAAGGCGAAGCGGTATGATCCTTCGGCAAGACCTGCCAGATGGCCGGTCAAAGGGATACCGATATCCTCCCCCATGAACGCCTTTTCGCCGGTGACCCGGCTTTCCAGGGCGTTGATGGGCGGGTCGCTGATGACCTCCGCCGCCTTGAGGGTTTCGGGATGTTGATACACCAAAGCCGTGGCACCGGACTGCAAGACACGCCCTTCATCGAGAAGAACGATGTTGCCGCCCAGCATCAGGGCTTCAGACGGTTCCGTGGTCGTATAGACCACGATGGCCGATCGTTTTCGAAAGATTTCCTGCAATTCCACCCGCAACTCTTCGCGCAGTTTGTAGTCGAGGTTGACCAGCGGTTCGTCCAAGAGAAGCAATTGGGCTTCTTTGACCAGCGCACGGGCAATGGCGGTGCGCTGCTGCTGGCCACCGGAAAGGTGTGCGGGGAGGCGGTCCAGCAGATCCTCCAGATGAAGCATCCGCGCCGTTTCGCGGACGCGCCGATCGATCTCCTTTTTCGGCAGGCCGCCGATTTTAAGCGGCGAGGCGATATTGTCGTAAACGGTCAGCGAGGGGTAGTTGATGAATTGCTGGTACACCATGGCAACACTGCGTTTCCTGACGGAAACACCGGTCACATCCTGCCCGTCGATCCGAATATTCCCACGGGTCGGTCGATCCAAACCGGCCATGATACGCAAAAGGGATGTCTTTCCGGCCAGTGTACGGCCCAGCAACACATTGCGGGAACCGGAAGCAAAATCAAGGTTGATATCGTAAAGATGCGTCTCTTGGCCGACAATCTTTCTGACATTCTGCAGGGTCAACCCCATGACTGGACCCCCAGGATAAAATGAAGGCGATTCAATAAAAGTAGCACTCTATAATGTTTTTCGCAAGCGAAAATTTACGGATTCGTAAAAAGTCCGATATCGGCGTTACGCTTCATCCTTCGTCACTGCGAAGTACGATAAGTACTCCTCATTCCTAAGGATTCGCAATCCTTGATCTCGGGCTTTTTACGAATCCGTCCAGGCTGCGACTTTTTGCGGGATCATCAAAATTAGCCGTCAACAAGATAAAAAAGAGGAGATTTATTTTCGGTAATGAACAGTCATGTTCCGAACGACCGGATGCGGGGCTTACTCCTTGTGCGATTGGGCGACATGCAGGGCCACCTCTGCAGCGGCGATCACTTCCGCCAGACCGGCGGGTGGCTGCCGATCGGTAAAAAGGCCGTCGATTTCCGCAATACTGCCCAATCGGACCATTGCGTTGCGACCGAATTTCGTATGGTCGGCGGCCAGAAATACCTTGCGTGAATTATCCATAATCGCTCTTGCCGCCCGAACCTCGCGGTAATCGAAATCGAGCAGGGTGCCATCGAGATCGATGCCGCTGATGCCAATGATACCAAAGTCCACTTTGAATTGACTGATGAAATCGATGGTGGCTTCGCCAATAATGCCCTTGTCACGATGGCGGACCAGTCCGCCGGCCACGATCACCTCGATGCTCTCGTTGGCACTCATGATGGATGCCACATTGAGATTGTTGGTGATGACCCGAAGACGTTTGTGATTGGCCAGCGCATGGGCGATGGCCTCGGTGGTCGTTCCGATGTTGATAAACAGCGATGCGTTGTCGGGGATGCTTCCGGCAATCAACTGTGCAATCTTTTGTTTTTCGCGGTAGCAGATTACTTTTCGTTCGTTGTAGGCTACATTTTCCGTTGACGTCATACTTGCCGCACCGCCATGATACCGATACACCAGCCCCTTTTCACTGAGCGTATTGATATCGCGGCGAATGGTCTGTGGGGTCACCGAAAAGGTCTGGGCAAGGATTTCAATCGTGACAAATCCTTGCGTTTGAACCAGCTTTCTTATTTTTTCGTGTCTTTGGCGAACCGGTGTCGCCTTGCTTGCCGGTCTGTTGCGCATTGCCCATCCGCGGTTAGAAGTCATTAAAAAGTCTTTTTATGTTAATGAACGAGTCCCTTAGAAGGCACCACGAAACATCTTGGTTTTCATTTTCGTAATAGAAAAAACTTCGTAAAAAATTATCTGAAACGAAAATTCAATGGTGACAACTTTCCTTGCATATGGTACTTTCCCGTATAGAAAAGACCGAATCAATCTAAGAATATGTCCATGAGGCGTAACATCGGCAGTTTTTTTTCTCAAGTGAAAAATCGCCTGTTCGATCGTTGTCGTTTCGCAAATGTCTATGAACGACACAATCACCACCCAAGTTCTTATCATCGGGGGAGGGGTCACGGGAACGGGCCTGGCACGGGACCTTGCCCTGCGGGGTGTTGACTGCCTTCTGGTCGACCGGAAAGATATCAACACCGGCGCCAGCGGGGCGAACCATGGTCTTCTGCACAGCGGTGCCCGGTACGTGGTATCCGATCCTACCGCGGCCAGCGAATGTCGCATCGAAGCGGGGATCATCAAACGAATGGCGCCACAATGCGTGGAAGGGACCGGCGGTCTCTTCGTTGCCGTCAGAGGCGATGAGGAAACCTATATTGCCGATTTTGCCGAAAACTGCCGGCGATGCGGTATCACAGCCATGCCGATGGACATCAAAACGGCGTTGGAAGTGGAACCCTGCCTTTCCAACGACACCATTGCCGTTTACGCCGTTTCCGATGCCGTCGTGGACCCGTTTCAACTCTCTTTGGACAACCTTGCCCATGCCAGGTCCCTGGGCGCCCGCCATCTGCTTCACCACCGTGTATCCGGTTTTGAACGGCGCGGTCCAAGAATCGAAGCAGCCCTTTTGGACGATGGGCTGTCGGGGCGAAAGGTTCGAATCGTCGCGGATCAGATTATCAATGCCAGCGGTGCCTGGGCAGAAACAGTTGCGGCCATGGCCGGCGCCCGAATCCATATGATCTACTCCCAGGGAACCCTGGTCATCAGCCAGATGCGATTGGCAGAGCGCGTAATCAACCGATTGCGAAAAGCCGCCGATGCCGATATTCTCGTTCCCGCCGGAACGGTATCGATTTTCGGCACAACATCCCGGCGGATCATGGATCCGGAAGATTGTCGGCCCACCATCACTGAAATCGACAGCATGATCGACGATGGTGTGGCCATGGTGCCCAAATTGGCCGAAACCCGCTTTATCCGTGCCTATGCGGGGGTCCGGCCGTTGGTGAAAACCGGTAATGGAACCGATGACCGGTCCGTGAGCCGGGGATTTGCATTGCTCGGCCATGAGAGCGACCGGCTGGACAATTTCATCACCATCACCGGCGGAAAACTCACCACCTACCGATTGATGGCCGAAAAGACAGCCGATCTGGTCTGCCGCCGATTGGGAAACACAACCCCCTGCCGAACAGCCACAGCGCCCCTGCCCGCATCCGAATTATCCCGATACACGGTACCGGGGTACACGCCCAAAATGTGGTTCAAAAAAAAGGATCCCACCGACCTGCTTTTGTGCGAATGTGAAATGGTGCCAACCAGTGTTTTCGACGAGATCGCCACCACTTTGCGCGCCGAGGGTCATCATGCCGGCATGCTGGAGATGGGGCAACGCAGCCGTGTGGGCAAAGGGCCATGCCAGGGAACGTTTTGCAGCCTTCGTATGGCCGCACACATGTATGATCGGGGATTGTTGGAAGCTGATCAGGGCATCGCGGAACTCAAACGTTTTTTGGGTGAACGATGGCGCGGCATCCGGCCGCTGCTGTGGGGACAGGCCGTTGCCCAGGCCGAATTATTAGAGGCATTGCATTGCGGACTTCTTTGTTTGGATGTTGATGAACAAGTCTGAAATTGAAAAGCAGATATCAACTTTCCGTTCATGATAGATCAAGTTTTAAGTATAAAGTTTTAAGTGT
This sequence comes from uncultured Desulfosarcina sp., assembly GCA_963674945.2. GTDB lineage: Bacteria > Desulfobacterota > Desulfobacteria > Desulfobacterales > Desulfosarcinaceae > Desulfosarcina. The sequence continues at coordinate 2,266,607 of CAXXWQ010000004.1, read as the reverse complement.
TAAGCAAAGGAAGAGGAGCGTTTATAGCAAATACTGACTGCTGCCCGCACTTTAATCGACAAGTCGTACAAGATACATTCAGCTTAATTATAAAATCGATAGAATACATCAACTTTACACGCAACACTCTTTTCACCATGAAAAAAGAACCAAACAGCCAAATCAACTGCGATCTAATGATCATCGGTGCCGGCATGGCTGGCGCGGCGGCGGCGCTGTTTGCCGCCCGCCAGGGCATCTCCACGGTTCAGGCAGGGCTGACCGGCGAGACCCTGTATGCCAGCGGTCTGTTTGATCTTTATGGCGTAAGCCACGATACTTCGCGAACACCCATCGACGATCCCTGGCAGGGGCTCGACCAACTTAAAAAAGATTGCCCGGCACACCCTTATTCGCGTCTCTCCCTGGACCGGATTCGGTCGGCCATGGACCAGTTGACCGATTTTCTGGAATCGGTCGGTCAGCCTTACCGGGGACGGGCGGACAAAAATGTCCGTCTGGTCACGCCGGTGGGGACAGTCAAACGAACGTTTCGCGTTCCCGCGACCATGTGGAGCGGCGTTTTGGCCCTGAAGGACAATGCTCCCTGTTTGATCATCGATATCATCGGGTTGCGGGGTTTTAGCGCGAAACAAATCGTCGGGACCTTGAAAAAGAACTGGCCTGCTCTCACGGCGGCCTCCATCGATCTTCCCTGGGAAAACCGATTGGGCCCCAAATATGCCGAACACATCGCCAGGGGACTGGAAGTGCCCGCGAACCGCCGCGAACTGGCCGATGCCATACGTTTGCATTTGAAAAAGGAGACTTTTGTCGGGTTGCCCGCGATTTTGGGGATTCACGACACCCAGGGCGTCTTGCAAGATTTGGAGCAAATGCTGGGAAGGCGGGTCTTTGAAATTCCCACCATGCCGCCGGCCATCTCCGGCGTTCGGCTCAAAGAGGTCTTCGAAATGCATTTGTCCCGTTTGGGGATCAACACCTATCTTCACCACCGCGTGATGGGTGTGAAACGACTTCCCGACGACCGCTTTTCGCTTTCCGTGGGCAGGTCCGCGCCGGAAACCACGGTAGTGGCAAACCACCTGCTTCTGGCCACGGGGCGGTTTCTGGGCAAGGGATTGGTGGCCGAACGCAAAAAAATCCGGGAGCCACTGCTGGATCTGTCAATCGTCCAGCCCGATAATCGAAGCGGTTGGCACCGGGAGGCGTTTCTGACGCCACGCGGTCATGCCATCAACCAGGCCGGGTTGGCCGTGGATGACCAATTCCGACCGGTAGATCCAACGGGCAGCGTCGTGTTTGCCAACCTTTATGCCGCCGGCTCTATTCTGGCCCACCAAGATTGGGTGCGTACCAAAAGCGGTACCGGACTGGCCGTGGCCACGGCATTGGGGGCGGTCAGTGCTATTGCCGGCAACCGCCAGTAACAATAGACCTGATCCATCCAGTTGTCCCGCCCGGTCGAACGTGATAGGGCAACAAAGCAATATCCTTTTGTTCCCGATACCCATCAATCGCCATAAATAATGACGGCTTCGTAAAAAGTTCGAGATCAAGGCTTGCGAGTCCCGAGGAATGAGGCGTACAAAAAAGTACGTCGCAGTGACGAGGGATGAAGCGTAACGCAGATATCGGGCTTTTTACGAAGCCGTCGAAGATGAAAGGAGTGACCCATGGCCACCAACATCGGCGCCCTGGACCTGGGCACCACCAGCAACCGGTTCATCATTTTTGACCATCAAGGCCAAATCGTAGGAATGGATCAGATGGAGCACCGGCAGATCTTTCCCCGGCCGGGTTGGGTGGAGCACGATCCACTGGAGATCTGGGAAAACACCTGCCGGGTCATCAAGGGTGCAATGGGAAAGATCGGCGTCACAGGCAAACAGATCGCCGCCATCGGCATCACCAACCAGCGGGAAACCGCTGTTGTATGGGACAAGCGATCGGGAAAACCCCTTTGCAACGCCATCGTCTGGCAATGCACCAGATCAGATGAGATTTGCCGAAACCTTGCTGCACAAGGGGGGCAGGATCGGTTTCGTTCAACCACCGGACTGCCCGTCGCCACCTACTTTTCCGGCCCCAAGATCAAGTGGATACTGGAGAATGTTTCCGGGGCAAGGGCCGCCGCGGAAAGGGGAGACGCCCTGTTCGGCACCATCGAATCATGGATCATCTGGAACCTTACGGGGGCGGCAGACGGCGGTGCCCACGTCACCGACGTCACCAATGCCTCCCGGACACTTCTCATGGACCTTCATTCGCTGGCATGGGACGAAGAGATACTGTCCATCCTGGATATTCCCGGAAAGATGCTGCCGCGCATCGTGCCGTCCATCGACAAAAACGGTTGGGGGCACACCTTAAAAGATGGCCCTTTTGGGGCGACGATACCGGTATGTGGAGCCCTCGGTGACCAGCAGGCTGCAGTCGTGGGCCAGACCTGCTTTGCTGTGGGAGAGGCGAAAAACACTTATGGCACCGGGTGTTTCATGCTGATGAACACCGGTGACCGGCCGGTTTCATCCGATCATGGTCTGTTGACCACCGTGGGATACCAGGTCAGTGGTGAAAAACCGATCTACTGCCTGGAAGGATCCATCGCCGTGGCCGGCGCCCTCGTGCAGTGGCTTCGGGACAACCTCGGGCTGATCGATTCGGCCCCCCAGATCGAAGCGTTGGCGAAAACAGTGGAAGATAATGGCGGGGCATATATCGTTCCGGCATTCTCGGGCCTCTTTGCCCCATACTGGCGTTCCGATGCCAGGGGTGTGATTGCCGGCCTCACCCGGTATGTTACCAAAGGCCATATTGCCAGGGCTGTGCTGGAAGCGTGCGCCTACCAGACACGGGACATCATGATTGCCATGAGAAAGGATTCCGGCGTGGATCTGAAAGGACTGAAGGTGGACGGCGGTATGGTGGCCAACGAACTTTTCATGCAAATTCAAGCAGATCTGCTGGATGTGCCGGTGATTCGGCCATCTGTCACCGAAACAACCGCCCTGGGGGCCGCTTATGCTGCAGGGCTGGCCATTGGATTCTGGGAATCCATGACAGATCTGAAAAAATATTGGAAAGTGGACAAGATTTGGAAGCCGCAAATGGATGCGCAGAGCCGCCAGACCGGCATCCGGGGATGGGAAAAGGCGGTTCGGCGAACCTTTGGATGGACGGCCTGAACCAGTAAAGAGGCATCATGGTGGCTTGACGCCGATAAAAAGGTTCGCCACACCCAGTGTCAGTCGGGTGCAGGTGACATTGGTAAATCCTGCCTGGACCATGATTTCCATGAATTCATCGGGTCCCGGAAACCGGGCTACCGATTCTTGCAGATAGTTGTATGCAAAGGCGTGCCTGGAAAAGACGCGGCCGATGATGGGCAGCACCCGTTGAAAATAGGTCATATAAGCTTCGTAGAGGCGGCCTTTTTTTGGCGTGGCCAACTCCAGCACCAACACCATTCCACCGGGCAAAAGGATCTCGTGAAAGTTTTTCAGGGCCTTTGCCCGATCTTGAATATTCCGGATGCCGAAGGCGATGGTCACGGCATGGAACAGTGGTTTGCTGAACGGCATGGCCAAGGCATCTCCTACCAGAAGGAAGATCGACCGAGAGGTTTTGGGCAATACCTTTTCTTTGGCCAAAGCCAGCATCTCCGGCGAAAAATCGACACCGGTCACCATGGTTTCGGGGCCTTTTTGCCTTCGGATTTCGAGTACGACATCACCGGTACCGCAAGCCACATCCAGGATCCTGCCATGTTGGGGAACGACCATCCGTGAAACCATTTTTTCCCGCCAGTGAACGTCCTGACGGAGGCTCAGCAGACGATTCAGCAGATCGTATCGCGGAGCGATGCTGTTGAACATCTCCCGAATGAAGGGAAGCTCTCGGGTTTCCATTGACAACCTTTCATCTTGCATTACCATAAAGCATCCATTAAGGGGCAAGATTTAACACAACTGATCATTTGTGACAACACGAAGGAAACGCGTTTTCAGGATGACCCATGACAGCCAAACGTGACTATTACGAAGTGCTTGGCGTCGATCGGAATGCCGACGACACCGAATTGAAAAAGGCCTATCGAAAGCTGGCACTGAAATTTCATCCGGACAAGAATCCGGGGAACCAAGAAGCCGAAGAGAAGTTCAAAGAGGCTGCCGAGGCCTATGAGGTTCTCCGGGACAGCCAAAAACGGCAAATCTACGACCAGTTTGGCCACCAGGGGCTGGAGGGATCGGGATTCTCCGGTTTCGGCGGTTTCGAAGATATATTTTCCAGTTTCGGTGATATATTCGAAGATTTTTTCGGGTTCGGTGGTGGTCGCCGCTCCAGGGGGCGTGGTCATCGGGGGAACGACCTACGCTACGACATGCAACTTACCTTCATGGAAGCTGCCTTTGGTACGGAAAAAGAGATCGATGTTAAAAAGGCGGAGACCTGTGCGGCTTGTTCGGGAAGCGGCGCCGCTCCAGGGTCCGGCCCTGTGACCTGCCCCCAATGTGGCGGGACCGGCCAGGTGGGTCGAAGCCAGGGTTTTTTCACCGTCCGGACGACCTGTGGTCAGTGCCGGGGGCAAGGCCAGATCATCTCCGATCCGTGCGATACGTGCCAGGGTCAGGGAAGGGTACTGGTACACAAAAAAGTTTCCGTCCGAATACCCGCCGGTGTGAATACCGGTTCCCGGCTTCGACTGACCGGAGAAGGAGAGGCCGGTTCTTACGGCGGCGGTACCGGTGACCTGTATGTCTTTATCCACGTGGAGGGACACGACTTCTTCCAGCGGGACGACACGAACGTATTGTGCCAGATCCCCATCTCTTTCGTTCAAGCGGCCATCGGAGATACCGTCACCATCCCCACACTGAAAGGGGAAACCAAATTGGAAATCCCCAAGGGGACCCAACCCAATGATGTTTTCCGTTTGCGCGGCGAAGGCATTCCATCTTTGCGGAACGGCCATCGCGGAGATCAGATTGTTCAGGTGAATGTGAAGATTCCCACCAACCTCAACAAAAAACAGGTTGCTCTGCTCAAGGAGTTTGCGTCCCTGGAAGAGAACAAATTCACGAGCAAATTGAAAAGTATTTTAAAAAACGGACCCAGCAGAGTGGCGAACTAGTGCAGCCTCATCTCAATTCGTTTCCGGGGTGCAAAATCGTTTCCAAGATTCCGATACCTTAGCAACGGGCGTCCCTACCGCCCGGTTTCATCAGGAGAGTTAATCGATCATGTTCGAATTGAAAATTCTCACCCATTTTTCCGCCGCCCACCAATTGACCATGGTTGCAAAAAAATGTGAAAATCTGCATGGACACAACTGGAAAGTGGAAGTGTGCATCAAAGGAGATCGGCTGAACGAGGCTGGGGTCATCGTCGATTTTGGCATTATAAAAAAGCAGGTGAACGAGATCATGGGGCGGCTGGATCACCAATTTTTAAACGAACTTCCCGCATTCAAAGATGTGCCCCCCTCTTCCGAAAATATCGCGGTTTACATCGCAAAGAACCTTGCCGAGATGCTCGATGAACCAGGCGTCACCGTGAGCCGTGTGACCACCTGGGAGTCGGAAGACGCCTGTGCCACGTATTACCCGGCTTCGTAAAAAGCCCGATATCTGCGTTACGCTTCACCCCTCGTCACTGCGACGTATCCAACCATACGCTGCCTGCGGCACCCGCGATAGCGGTATTCTCGGGGCTCGCAAGCCTTGACTCGAACTTTTTTACGAAGCCGTCCTCATCCTTTTCCAGGCATAATACGGTCAAACAGTATTTCGAAAGAAACCCATCTCTTCCATTCTGATCAGTGAGGCGATAAAAGCTTACGTGGACGAGCAGTCCTGGCAAATTGAAGCTATCAAAGAAGGCATTACGCAAGCAGATCAGGGAAAATTCGCATCTAAAGCAAAAGTGAAAAAACATTTGCCAAATACGCTGTAAATGTCGATGAAGACCAGGTGTCTCGATGCATTCTAATCTCAAATACTTTTCTAATCTGACATTTTTGAAGATAGCTGAAAATACAAGTTTTTTCCCACCCCAATCCCGCCAGAGATCCTGTACATATCTTTGTCATCTCATAGGTTGAGAAAGGAGCAAAGTCTGCTGCGACAGGCGGTTACTTGAAAAGATGACAATAAATATCGGATATGTAAATGATGCCTATCGGCCGGTTGGCCTCCACGACCGGCAGGCGGCGATACTTGTTCTTGATCATGCGGTCTAGAATCACCATGATGTGTTCATCCGCGGCGGCGCTGACCACATGTCTGCTCATAACCTGATTGACCTTTTTATTTTTCAGCGCCTCGATATAGCGCTCTAACTGGTCGCCCCAGGATATCTGTTCCGCGCTAATGACATCATAATTGAGAAAGTCTGGACGCAAATGATAGAGGATGTCGTACATGGTGATCACCCCGGCCAGTTGTTTATAAGCATTCACAACGATTAGGCTGATGGATTTGAAGCCCGTGTCCCTGACTTTGCCGTTAAGGACCATCTGGATGGCATCCCGGACAGGGGCATTTTCGTGAATTTTGTCAAAGGTCGACACCATGATGTCTTTTGCAAATTTGGTCATGCTTTTTTCCCTGAAAACGAATCTCCCCTCACGGTTGGGGACATATAAAGGCCGAGCTAGTGCCGGCGCCTGTCAGCCGGGATTTCCCCGGATACCATTTGGGCCTGAACCGAAACAGGACACCACTTGAACGTTTACCCGGCTGCCGGATAGGTTGTCAATGGGAAATAAGCACAACATATTGTGCCCGACCATTGATCAGGCCTTCATCCGTTTCCAGCATTCTAAAAGTTCATCCCGGGTGATGATGGCGGATGCATCGGGAACGTGTTTTCGGATGTTCTCCAATCCCCCCTCCTGCCGATCCACCAGGATCACGGAACGGATCACTTCCAATCCTTCGGACCGGGCGCGCTCGATTGCCTTGATGGTGGAACCGCCGGTGGTGGCAACGTCATCGATCACCACGACCCTGTCGCCCGGCTGGACGTCTCCCTCCACCCATTTTACGATGCCGTGATCTTTTTGATCCTTTCGGATGGAAAAGGCATTCATGGGCTGCCCCTTCAACTCCGACGCGAAGGCCGTGGCCATGGCGATGGGATCGGCACCGAAGGTGAGGCCGCCGACTGCCGATGCGCCGCTGTCCTTCATGGCCTCGAACATCAAGTGGCCGGTGAGATACATTCCCCGGGGATGCAATGTGGTGGGCTTGCAATTTACATAGAATCGGCTCATGCGGCCCGAAACCAGTTTGAAAGAAGGTGTTTCGCTGTATTTGAAGGACTTTTCACACAACAACCGCATTAGTTCATCTTTCATGACAATCCTTATATACGACCGGGCATACGACCGGATTTATAAGAAATACTTGATTTTAAGGGATTTTTCAGATAAAAAAGCCTCCACCGAACTGGAAGAAGCCCGTCATTGGGATTCAGTGGAGGCTATGGCAAGGAAAACTGGGAACAGCACTCCTTAAGCCCGAATTGTCCGATTCATAACAGGTGCGAGGTGGCCGGTCAATGACAAACCCCATGATCCAGACCATCGTGAATCAATGAGCCAAACGGCCCACAAGAGCGCCATCGTTCGGATGTTTCACGTCCATAAGCGATACGGCGTCAAGCAGGCATTGGTGGATGTAACCCTGGATATCGAAAAAAACGAATTTCTGTTCATTACCGGCCCCAGTGGTGCGGGAAAATCGACGCTGCTCAAACTCCTTTACCTGGCCGAACCGGTCTCCCAGGGACAGATCCTGGTTGACGGCATGAATCTTTCCCGAATTCCCCACCATCGGGTCCCTTTTCTTCGTCGTAAGTTCGGTATAATATTTCAAGATTACAAGCTCATTCCCACGCGGACGGTTTACCAGAATCTGGCCCTGGTGCTGGAAACGCAGGGGAAAAAACGCAAGATCATCGAAAAAAAGGTCCGGGCTCTTTTGCGGGTGGTGGACCTGGAAGACCGACTGACCGCCTATCCCCCCAGCCTGTCCGGTGGTGAGCAGCAGCGCGTTGCCGTGGCGCGGGCCGTGGCCGGTGACCCCAAGATCATCCTCGCCGACGAACCAACCGGAAGCCTGGACGATGAATCGGCCGCCATTATTTTCCAGCTTCTGCACCGGTTTCACCGGCGTGGTGCGACCATCGTGGTGGCGACCCACGACAAGAACCTCATCGAAAATGCCATTGGCCGTGTCGTGAAAATCCATGGGGGACAACTGGATCCGCCACCCGATATGTGAAGATTGATGATGAAATGACCTTCTACCTCAGGCGCGCAATCGAAGATATTCTCGATAACCGTTTTCTCAATGCGGTGACGGTCGTTACCATCGCCCTCTCCGTTTTCATTGTCAGTGCGTCCGGGCTCTTTTTCCTCAACGCCCAGGACCAGTTCGACAGATGGAAAAAAGGAATCCGCCTAATGGTGTACCTGGCTCCGGACACCACCGATGACCAGCGCCAAGAGACGGAAGAGCGCCTTTTGGCCATTTCCGGTGTTCGGCGAATTCGCTTCGTTTCCAAACAGCAGGCATTGGAGATATTGAAGAAAAAAATGGTTCGGCAGCGTTCTTTGTTGGAAAACCTGAAAGATAATCCTTTGCCCGACGCCTTCGAAGTTACCCTGGCCATGGAGACCGATGCACCGGAAAAAATCGAATTCTTGTCCCGGCGCATCGAAAGCCTGACATCGGTCGCGGAGGTGGAGTACGGACAGCAGTGGATCGAACGGTTCGGATCCTTTTTCAACCTGTTCAAGCTGGTCGGATACGGTATGGGAACCATGTTCTTTATGGCCACCGTGTTCATCACCGCCAACACCATCCGTTTGATGCTCTACGCCAGAAGGGAAGAGATCCAGATCATGCGTCTGGTCGGAGCCACTGACAGTTTTATCAGGAATCCTTTTTTTCTGGAGGGAATGATTCATGGCCTTTTTGGCAGCGTCGTCGGGCTGGGTCTTCTTTATGGGGCGGTTTCGGCCTTGGGATCCCATTTCGGGCAATCACTGGCGGCCGAAGTGATGACCATTCGCTTCTTTCCACCGAAGATCTGTGCCGCAATCATCGGATGTGGTATAATAACGGGACTTTTGGGTTGTTTTTTTTCCCTACGGCAATTTTTGAAAAAAAATGATGGTGCGTTGGGGTAGAAACCGGATGTACGTCTTTCCCTTATCAAGCGATGCAAGAAAATTTTTCCCATGGCTGGGATTGTCGATACTCCTCGCAGGGCTTTTTCCCGGTCCGCCGCTGGGAGCGAACATTCAACAACCGGCGACGGTCCTCGCACGGGTCCTCAACATGCGTGCCGGCCCCGGACGACACAATGCGGTTATCGCCACCTTGCACAAAGGCACCCGCGTGCTGGTGCTTTCCTACGAGGGTGAGTGGGTTCGGATTCTGCACGGAGACCAAACGGGATTTGTCATGAACCGGGAATCCTTTCTGCGTATCGACGATCCGGTGGATTCCTCCCCGCAGAAAGAGCCTGCAACTGAAGAAAAGGCAACTTCGACCGATACTATTAATCAGAAAATTGTGGTTCATCAAAAGAAGCTGGACGTTTTTGTAAAAAACGAGACGGACGTAATCAAGGCACTGGATGAAACGGAAAGAGCGTTGACCGATGCCCGTCGGAAGGTTACCATCCTCACAGATGAGTTGAAGGCAATTGCAAAGCGGATAAAGCGGTTGGAAGATCAATACGAACAAATCGAAACCCGTGCCAGGGTCAATGAGGAGTATGTAGCGGGTCGACTGACCGCCCTTTACAAACTCAACTGGTTGGGACGGTTCCATATTTTGGCGTCCGCACAATCCATGTTCGATTTTTTGATCAACAAGCGGGCCATGGAACGGATTTTGGCACAGGACGAGGTTGTAATGGCCCAATTGGAGAGGGACCGGTCCCGGATGCAAGCACTCTTGGCACAACTGGGAACCCAAAAGAAAGAGAAACAGGTTACGAAGGCGAAACTGGACGACCGTATCGGTACCATGAATCGCCGGCAGGCCAAACGGGAGGCACTGCTTGCCGAAATTCGCAGCAAGAAATCCTTACAGCTGGCCGCCATTGCATCCTTGGAAGCCTCGACCAGGGAACTGGATCGAAAAATGGTGGCGCTTGGAGAAAAAAGCGCATCAACAGAGACCTTGCCTCAGATGGAGATTCGGGAAAAACCGTTTGCCTCGCTTAAGGGCTTGCTTATGATGCCGGTGAACGGTAAAATAATTTCTTTTTTCGGGCAATTTAATGATGAACGATTAAACGTTACCCGATTTCAAAGTGGTATTGCGATAAAGGCGGACAGGGGGGAGCCTGTTCGTGCCGTTTATGGCGGACAGACGTTGTTTTCTTCCTGGTTCAAGGGCTTCGGAAACATGATGATCATCGATCATGGAGACCATTACTACACCGTCTATGCCCATTTGGAAGAACAATTCAAGTCCAAGGGAGATCCGGTAGAAACCGGTGAGGTCATCGCCACCGTTGGCGATACAGGCTCACTGATCGGGGCGGGTCTTCATTTTGAAGTTCGTTACCGCGGTAAGCCGATGAATCCACTGCATTGGATCAAGAAAGGATAGGGGAAATTTACATGACCGTCAGAAAAACCCGACACCTGAAACTGGGTGTGGCAATGGTGCTCGTGGCAGCCGCATTGATACTCGGGCACGGCTTTTACCGGGATCTGTCTGCCAATATTGAAGAGTCGTACGAAGGATTGACGCTTTTTACTGACGTCATTGAGCTGGTGCAGAAGAATTATGTGGATGAGGTGGATCAGAAAAAGATGATCGAGGCTGCCATCCAGGGAATGGTTCACAGTCTGGATCCTCACTCCACACTGCTTCCTCCCGATGCCCTCAAAGAGCTTCAGATCGACACCCATGGGGAATTCACCGGTATCGGTATTCATATCACCATGCGGGACAATCTGGTGACGGTGATCTCCCCCATCGAAGGGACGCCGGCTTACCGGGCCGGCATCAAAGCCGGGGACCGGATCATTAAGGTAGACGATAAACCCACCGAGGATTTGAGGGATGCCGTCAAAAGAATGCGCGGCCCCAAGGGAACGAAGGTAAAGATCACGATTTTGCGCAAGGGCGAGACGGAACCGCTCGACTTCGAGTTGATACGAGACGTGATCCCCATCTATAGCGTCAAGGCAGACATAATCAAGCCTGGATACGGATACGTCTGGGTCACCAATTTCCGGGAGAACACAACGGGAGACCTGATCGAAGCCCTCGCCGCCATGGATTCCGGCGAGACCCCCATGAAAGGGCTCATTCTGGATCTCCGGGACAACCCCGGCGGCATCCTCAATCAGGCCATCGAGGTATCCGATCTTTTCCTGGAGTCGGGCGAGATTCTCAGCATCAAGGGGCGGGGGGGAAAAACCACGAAAGTTTTCAAGGCCCATGCCAATGACATACAGCGAGATTATCCCATCGTGGTTTTGATCAACGGCGGCAGTGCCAGTGCATCCGAGATCGTTGCCGGCGCCCTCCAGGATCATAAACGGGCGCTTATCCTGGGGACAACATCCTTTGGCAAGGGGTCTGTTCAAACCATAGAGACGCTGCGGGATGGGTATGGACTCAAATATACCATCGCCCGCTACTATACCCCATCGGGTCGGTCCATCCAGGCCAAAGGCGTCGAACCTGACGTGGAGGTGCAACATCGGGTTATTGAAGAAACGAAAGATGCAGATCGACGGATGATCAAGGAAAAGGACTTGAAAAACCACCTGGATGCGGAACCCGAAGCAGGGGAAGATACGACCGCCGATTCAGACCAACCCGAGACAGACGCCGTTGAAGAACCGCCGGCACTCAAACAGTATAAATCAAGACACAGTCCCCTGGACCGGGAATCCCTCTTAAGCGACAATCAGGTTTTGCGTGCCTTGGACATTCTGGTCAGTTACGATATTTTCAAAGAATTGAAAAATGGCTAAGAAGGGATCGGCGAAACCCAGGGCACGAAAAAAATCGAAGAAAGCCAAAGAAAGTCTAAAGCGCCAGTTCATGAAGATCGTAGCCGGGGTGACCATCCTGGTTTGTCTGTTGGTGACGGCAGGACTCCTGACGAACTTTCTGGTTACCCGGTCCTCTCCACCGGAGAAAACGAAGCCCAAGCCACCGCCATCCAGACCCGTCACCCGGCAGGACTCCCATCCGGTCCACCATCGTGTTCCGGAGTATGAGGCCTTTCACCGGGAGAATATTGTACCACCCAAACCGATCACACGGGTAAAGCCGATCACCAATGGTATTCCCGTGGCCATCATCATCGACGATATTGGCTACGATTACGAAATGGCCGAGGGGTTCTTGGCCCTGGACATCCCCCTCACCTTTTCGGTTTTGCCCAATGGGACCTTTAACCACAAGATTATCGACCGGGCTTTAGAAAAGGACGTGGAGATTATGCTCCATCTGCCCATGGAGCCGGACGGTTTTCCTGCAGTGGATCCGGGACCGGGTGCCTTGCTTACTTCCATGGATCCGGACACCCTCATTGCACAGCTCAATGAAAACCTCGACAGCATTCCCGGTGTCAAGGGTGTCAACAATCACATGGGGTCAAAGCTCACAGCCTCTTCTGCGCAGATGCGCCAGATTTTCACCACATTGAAGAAACGGAATCTGTTTTTCGTGGACAGCCGAACATCGACCCGGACACTGTGCGCACCGTCGGCCCAGCTTCTTCAGCTTCCCTTTGCAGAACGGGACGTGTTCATCGACCACGAACAGCGTTCCGAATTTATTCGCAATCAGATTAAACAGTTGATTAAGCGTGCCCGCCGCCAGGGATACGCCATCGGTATCGCCCACCCCCATGCGGTTACCCTCAAGGTGTTGAAAGAGATGCTGCCGGAGTTGAAACAGGAAGTATATCTTACCCATGCCTCCGAGGTTGTCGCTTTTCAGCAGGGATAGCTCCTGCGGTGAGCGGTTTGCCTTTCGTAATCAGCATGCAAAGGAGGAATAGATGAGCCTCGTGTCCGGAATCGTTTACAATCTCAGGGGACTTTGGCTGAGTCTTCGCACTCCCCGTTTGCTGTTTTTGGGTTTCTTGCGCTTTGCCGTGACGGCGATTTTTACTTTGGGTGTGGCCGGATTGGTGCTGGCCTATCATGGAGAAATATTAGCGCTGCTTTGGCACCAGCCCGAAAGCGCCTGGATTGCCTGGGCCTGGCACCTGCTCAGCTGGCTTCTTTCCCTTCTGCTCATCGGCATAGCCGCCATTATCGCCTACCTGTTGTCCCAAGTCCTTTTCGCCGTATTCGTCATGGATCTCATGTCCCGTGTTACAGAACGATTGATCACCGGCGAACAGGCCTCATCACCGACGGTTTCGATCTTGTCCCAGATGGGATTCTTGCTGCGTCAGGAAGTGCCCCGCAACATCATCCCTGTCATTTTAACACTTTTTATCATGGTTCTGGGTTGGCTCACGCCGCTGGGGCCGGTACTCACCGTCGTCGGCCCGTTGGTGGCGGTGATCTTTCTGGCCTGGGACAACACCGATCTCATCCCGGCCCGGAACCTTGCGCCATTCAAAGAACGCTTTTCGACCCTGGTCAAGTCCCTCCCCTTCCACCTGGGATTCGGGCTTCTGTTTCTCATTCCCATCGCGAACCTGCTTTTTCTCAGCTTCGCACCCGTTGGGGCCACCTTGTACCATCTGGATCGTAAAAATCTTTTCCAGGATCCGGGTACGGCCGAACAGCCGAATTCGTAAAACCCGTTCTTCCTTTTGCCCGCAGTTGGATACAAATTTGGAAAAGAAACGGCGGCAAAAGGAGAACTAATCCTTCTAAAGCGAATTCGTTGTTTTTTCTTGAAATATCCACGAAATTTTTCTTTAATTCCAATGTACCGCTCATAGATCCTCATCTGCTCCCCAAGATGAATTTGCTCATTTCGGTCATTTTGAACGGAGGCGGAAAAAGTGGTTTTTCAATGCTCCACGACCATGATTCCACTTAAATGGTAATTGTCTGCTTTCTGTATAGCATTCATGTTTGGAGTTGTACCGAAATTATCTAATTATTGGTTAGCCAGCAGTAAAAGAGAATAATGGTTGGAAATCGACATACTAAACCACTAAATTCAGAAAATCCTCATGAGCTTAGATTAAAGCTTTTGGCAACAAGTATAATTTTATCTTCGTATGAAATTATAAAATCAATGGTTTTACCGAGGACTAAATTTGAATTTTTGATAGGATTTGGATATGGTGGTGATAAATATTCAGATGATTACGAAAAAGATGTTCTTGTACGTCACAATAACCCTTTAATAGCAAGTGCCAAATACTTAGCCGAGCATTACGAAGCGATAACTTCGGATGACGTCGATCAGATTATTACAATGAGGGATATGAGAAATAAAATTGCTCATGATCTTCCGACAGTTCTGGTAAACGAAGAATTCTCAGAACTGATTGAAATCGTAAAAAAGGCTCGTGATTTGGTTTTTAAACTTGATCACTCTTGTCCAAGAACCGATTTGAACAGAAGTAATTCGATAAGCACTTGAAAAAAAGCCTCCTTGTAAGGCATGGTTTAATCGCCAAAAGAAACCGTTAGCCAAACAAAGGAGGCAGACAGATGGTACGCCATGCAAGCTTGTTCAGTCAACTGGTTGCTTTGTTTCATCGAGGTCAATTTTTCAATCTGGTTTTTCGTCATCAAGCTGAACGTTACGCAAAAGGCTTCAGCAGTTGGGACCATTTTGTAGCCATGCTTTTTTGTCAACTGGCTCAAGCCAAGAGTCTGCGTGAAATTTGTGGCGGATTATCCTGTTGCCTTGGCAAACTCCGTCACCTTGGGGTGAAAAAGGCGCCGAACAAATCCACGTTGTCCTATGCCAATGCCCATCGGCCCTGGCAAATGTATCGCGACCTTTTTTACCAGACACTTGATGTGTGCAAGATGACAGGTCCAGGCAAACATCGGTTCCGATTTAAAAATAAGTTGCTGTCGCTGGACAGTTCAACCATTTCGCTGTGTTTGTCGCTTTTTCCGTGGGCAAAATTCCGCCAGACCAAGGGGGCCGTTAAACTTCACTTGCTATTGGATCATGACGGGTATCTGCCGACCTATGCTTATATCTCCAACGGCAAAAAGCATGATGTCACCATTGCCCGTAAGATTCCTCTGTCACCCCAATCGATCGTCGCCATGGATCGGGGGTATAATGATTATCGGCTATTTGCCTACTGGACGGAAAATCAGATCTATTTTGTCACCCGTTTAAAGGACAATGCCGATTACACGGTGATTGAACAACGACAGGTCCCTTTCAATAGAAACATCCTGTCCGACGAATTGATCCAGTTCAACGGTCACTACGCTCGTAAGAATTGTCCCCACACGCTACGAAAGGTAACCGTTTGGGATAAAGAACAGGATCGTGAAATCGTATTGCTGACCAATCATCTGGAATTTGGGGCCACCACAATATCCGCCATTTACAAAGATCGATGGCAAATAGAATTGTTCTTCAAGGCACTCAAACAGAATCTGAAGGTGAAAACCTTTGTTGGAACCAGCGAGAATGCGCTGTATATCCAGATTTGGACAGCATTAATTGCCATGCTGCTAATCAAGTACCTGAAGTTTAAGTCCCGATTCAATTGGTCGTTGTCAAATCTGGTTGCTTTTCTCAGATGGAATCTTTTTACTTACAGGGATTTATGGGAATGGATCGACAAGCCATTTGATGTCCTTCCCGGAACGACTCAGTCTGTCCAATATCCTCTTCCGTTTAAGGGAATTGGACAGCACCAACTGAAAGAGGCAACCTGATTCTGAAGTTAGGCGGATTTCTCGCCTAACACGTTGAAATATCAAAGAGCAGTTGCGGGTTTCTGATTATTTTGGACAGCAATGAAACTTGATAATTTTTGGATGTATATTGATATCGGTCATGATCCAGAGCATCAAGGCACTGACGGGGATACAGCCTATAGTGATGCGACAATGTTTATTGACCATCTAATTGGCTTGACAGAGAATTTTAATTACGAGAATGGCTAACAACACGATGGTGTGGGACAGCGAGGACCATGCCGCCCCACAGCTCTGCGTTGGACTTTTGAAAAGATAAAAAGGAACAGAACTATGGACAAAACCAAAGAACTTGAAGGGATCAGGACAATTTTCAATGAACTACTAAATCTTCCTGGAACCAATCACAAATTTAAGGACCACTATGAAGCCGTCTACAGTAATGGCGCTCTAGATTCCAAGACAAAAAGGTTGATAGCCCTTTGTGGAGGAATTATAGCAGGATGCAAAGGTTGTATTTTAGGGCAGGCAGATCATGCGATTAATAACGGCGCAACGACTGAAGAGATCTTGGAAGTTTGCTCTGTTTCCCTATCCTTAGGTGGTACTTTGGCCGGCTCTCAGATCTCAATGCTATTTGAGTATCTCAAAGAAAAAGGAATGCTTTAATTCATTATTTAACCACGAATGGCACGAATCACACGAATATGAAAATATGGATAAGAAGCAAGAAATAAAAAAAGGGGGGGCGGGCCGCAGGAACCCACTGTAATATAGAGAAAAGAGGCAAATATTAGGTCCCAGAATGTTCTAAATCAACCCTTTTTATGGTGAAAAACAGCAGGTTAAGGTATTTTTTCATTGATCCCATAAGTACGTGTTACCAGGATCTATGGGTAATATGCCAGACGTGACCTGGAATATAGTGCCTCTTAGCCCGAGCCATTTCGTAGTGATTTCCTTAAACGCTTGTTTTTGGGGCTAAAAACAGTGGATTAAGCTTATTTTGATCCTCTTTTTAAGCTAATAATTTCGTAATGTCAATTGGTTAGCGCGGCCCGACCCGGCCGAGCGCGGGAGAACCGCTATTCATCTGGGGTGAGTCACTTGGATGTGGCGTTGTGTCTAACGCTGTCGGTCAAACTGAGATTTCTGTCAAAGGAGTAGTTCTTTTTTTGCCTTGGGATACGCTACCGAATTTGGCTCAAACACACTACTGGTACTTTCCAACTCGGTGGTTGGTTAAGGACAAGTATAACAACATTGATAATTTGAAAAGATATAATGGAAGAATAGCCGTTTTGCTCGCCAAAAACGACGAAGTTATTCCAGTGAAACATGGAAGAAATCTGTATGAATCAATAACTATAGAGAAGAAGCTATGGCTGTTTGAGAATGCCGGACACAATGAAGTACCGGTAGAATCAGAACTGCGTTGGTGGCAAGAAGTCGCAGAATTTATTGCAAAAGAAAATTGAAGGATAAACCTTTCATTGGAATGACGATACTGAACAACTTGACCGAAAAGAATGACAAGTGGTCCGACGGCACTATGGGCTTGGGGTCGCCCTTTAATGGGTGACCCCATTTCGCTACAATCAGGAAGCCGCCTTCTATGGTAGCGTAAGAAAGTGATATCTATTCACACCCACCAAGCTGCGTCGGTCCGGTTTTGACGCGGCCGGCCCGGGAAGCGGAAAAACTCAGACCTCGTTTTTTCACTTATTAACCCGTCGATTTAATACTTCAAATACGGCAATTCCGGCATGACAATTGAGATGCTCTTTTCCAGGGAGAGCCGCCCGATCCGTCCGGTATGGATACAGTGCACTGAGTCTAATCGTCTTCGCAGATAACACATTGTCAATACCTCTTTATGAAAGTACTGGATTCGAAGTTGTACAGAAGGTTGAATTACGAGGAAATGAGTTTATTAAACATGAACACGGTTGTTTATTAATGAAATGTGAAATCACCACATAACAAGCGCATAACCTGCGGGGAAAACCATCCGGCTCTTCCCCGCAGGTTATGCGCGACTTTATATGTATGAAAAGGAATCTAATTTTGACGCCACCCCTGCTTTGCACCGGACCGCGAGATGCAGGCCATCTCGCGGCCGTTCGGCAATTGATCTCCTATGCAGTGAGTGAGGAATCAAATACATTACTTTTTCCGAGTGACCTCCAGGGTGATGAGCACGTCCACATCCTTTCCCACCACTCCCATGTCGTAAAACTTGCCGCCTCCCACATGGTAGGCCAGACGGTCGATGGTCATGCGGGCCTCGAATCCGGCAACTTTTGAGCCTTTGTCGAAGGGGTGCTCCTTCACTCCAAGCAAGGTAAAGGGCACCGAAATTGGTTTGGTGACATCTTTTACCGTCAACCTTCCTTCCACCTCGTACATGTTGTCTTTTTTGTGTTTTACTTTGGTAGATGTGAATGTCATCTTCGGGTATTTCTTCGCATCGAAAAAATCACCGGAGTTCAGGTGTCCGTCGCGCTTTCCGTTTCCCGTGTTTATGCTTTTTACCATCACCTGGAAATCGAAGCGGCTGCCGGCAAGGTCATCGGGCGAGAACATCACCGTGCCTGTAAAATCCTCGAAATAGCCTCGTGTTGTCGAGTAGATGTGGTTCACACCGAAATAGATGCCGGAGTGGGCCGGGTCCAATTCCCATTGTGGCGCCTTGGCTTGGGCCGACGCGGAAAAAGCGATCAGAAACAGGACCAACAATGCATTCTTAAAATTTTTTTTCATATGTACCTCCTATAGTGAGTTCTTTCAATCCATAGGACCTTTCTCTCTGGGCCAGGTCGAAAGATAAATGGCGCAGTCGCAATATTGTCATAAGAATTCAGGAGTCAGAATCCAGCGCTGCCGCCGACCTTTGGCCGGTTTGAACGACAACTGTAACTATGCCATTTTGGCGTAGTTTCATACGAGAATTCAGAAGAAGGATTTCGCCTTCGGCGCGAGCCATCCTATCCAATCAAAGGAGCGAAGCGACACTAACTACATTCTGGCTCCTGAATACAGACTTCTGACGCCCCCAATATTTCGCGATCAGCGTGAATCCCCTTTCCAGGCGGAGCCTACAGCCGGGCCTCAAGATATGGCGTTTATTTTTATTGTCTTATGTCGTTTACGCCGGTCGATGGTACAAAAATCTAAAGGCCAAATGCTTCACTGAAAATGGAACCGGTGGGAAAGCCCAGTGCCCTTAGATCCGCTTTCAACCGGGCCATCATCGGATATGGCCCGCAGATGAAAACGGCAGCGCGTCGGCTGCATCCTGAAAGGATCGACGCCAACATGGTTCGGTTCAATCGACCGCTACGCTCCTCTATGGTCGTATTACGCGTAAAGATAGGAACCCGGTGCAGGCCTGTCAATTTGTCGGCCAGCCGATCCATCTCTTCGGCAAGGACGATGTGTTCCGGGCTTCGGTTGCTCCAGATGAGGGTGACGGGCCGCGTATCTTCCCGATCGGCCATGAAACGGAGCATGCTGAGCATGGGGGTGATGCCGATTCCCCCGGCGATGAAGATCAATTCCTGATCCGCGGCGGCATACAGGTGGCTGAAATGACCGAAGGGTCCCTGGACCAGGACCTTATCGCCGGGCCTTATGTACTCCAGTTTCCGTGTCCAGTCGCCACAGGATCGAATTACGAATTGAAGCGTTCCATTTTCGTTGGGTGCCGAGGCGACGGTAAAGGGGTGGGGCTCTTTGGAGATGGCCGTATTGTGAAAGGAGAGGAAGGCGAATTGCCCGGGAGCATAGGTAAATGATCCTGGTGATACGGGTGCCATTTCCACCATGGTGGCGTCGCTTCCCGTCGGTTCGATACGGGACACCGTATATCTGTTTTTGCGCTGACGGAACCGGCCGGTTCGCACCCACAGCCAAACCACTCCAAAAAGAGTAGCGGTGACGAGCACCCAACGGCTGGGAATTTCCTCATCGGTAAACGTTTCGCTTACATACAAGACATGAAGAACCAGGAGAATTGCTACCAGCAATCCAATGAAACGGTGAAACATCAGCCACCGGTGAAAGGAGATGCCCAATGGTTTTCGCCACCGGCTGGTAACGAACTGAACCAGGACGAAGACCCAAAGGGCCACCCCGATCCACTCCGGCCAGTAGCGCGCCTCGAGAGGAACCACGATCGTACCCTCGGCCAGCAGCACACAAAATGGATGAAGCAGTGCCAGCACAAAGACCGCCCATGCATGGATACGATGCTGCCGCATGAGAAGGGGCAAAGAGAAGATGCGATCCAGTGTCTTTAGCCTGCCGGCCAGCGGGAGCTGGACCAGAAGAAGAAGGCCTGCGGCCATGCCCATCATTTTTCCGCTTCGCAGGCTGATTTTCTCCATGCCGAATTTGTACCACATGGAAGGCGATTCGAAGACAAAGGGGATGGCCAAGGCACCGGCAAGTACCAAAAGAAA
Organism: uncultured Desulfosarcina sp.; assembly: GCA_963674945.2. Classification (GTDB taxonomy): domain Bacteria; phylum Desulfobacterota; class Desulfobacteria; order Desulfobacterales; family Desulfosarcinaceae; genus Desulfosarcina. Next base: position 2,246,282 of record CAXXWQ010000004.1, on the reverse strand, counting down.
CGAAAGGATCAGAACCGTAGCCCAAAACCTTCGCAAACCGTCCACCATGAAGATCCTGGAAGGGTTGAAAGAAGTATTCTGGCTTCTCATTTTTTTCAAACTTATAGAAAACTCATTCATCAATACAAATCAAAAGAGATTTTTTACGGAGCCGTCATATTTCGTTCTCGGTCGCGCCATCCCATGTTAACGCTAAGGCGCTCCAGGGAAAGTGCGATCACATCCTTGAGTCGAGGCTGTTTCTCCACCAGTCCATTGCAGTAACTGCGGGTTCGATCCGGGTCCGCCAGGCCGGGAACGGGGACCATGGCCGCCACAACCCGTTCCAGCAGCAAGGGGTGCATGCGTTGCATGGCTGGCATGTTTTCTTCAAACCAATGCCAGAGCCGGTCTGCACCCGCCGGGTTACCGGCCGACGATACCAGGGGCATGAAGCGAATACGGTCCGGAATTGTTTCCAGTGCATAGGCCAGTGCTTTCTTCAGGACCGGCCATTTGCCGATACTTCCCAGTGCTCCCGCGATGGTCATGCGCTCATGCTCGGTGTGACTTTTTTCAAAACGACGAACCAAAAGATCCAGAGCTGTCTGTCCTTTGGAAACGGCACCGGCGGTGAGCACACTCCTTGCCAGATCGGGGACAATGGCGGTTCCGTTTGACCAGGCATCAAAAAGGTCGGCCAGATAGTCGAGAATTTTGCCATTGCCCATCAACGCGCCTTGGGCAAAAAGCTGGTCCCGTAGCATGGCTGTTGTCTGGGATTCTCTGGAATCGGGTGCCCAACCGATGGTATCGAGAGCAGAAATGGTCAGCGTCTCAGCCGTCTGAACGGCCCTGGATCGAATATCTCCCGTCAGTACCATAATGGTCTCGAACAGGTGGCCGATCAGGCTGGAAATTGGCAAGTAATCGTGATCGCTAAAAAAGTTGTTGGCCATGTGCAAAAACTCCATCATGGTGGCGTCTCCTGCCTTGGCCAGGGCAAACAGGTCGTTCTGCAATCCCCACCGGTCCAGGGGAGAAAGGGTTCCTTTTTTCACCATATCACCCAGTCGGGTCAGATTGTCCGCATCCCGGTAGAGCACATGGTAAAAACCGGTCTGATCGGTGTTGATCTTGTACGTTACCGTTTCCGGGGAAAGGGTCATCTCGGCGTTTGCCGTCTCCATCAACAGTGTCTTTTTCTCTGGCGCGCCATCTGTTGTGTAAGTCGTCACGGATACGGGAATCATCCATCTTTGTTCCTCATCGTTGGGAATAAAGGAGAATCGCCGCTGGGAAAGGGTGATGGTGTCGCCTTGGCGGTCGGCGATGATCATGGGAAAACCCGGTTGGGTGACCCAATTTTGCATCAATTTGTCGACAGGCATGCCGGAGACGGTGGCAAATGACTCCCAAAGATGATGGCTGGCGGCACAATCGTATGCGAAGGCCGTCAGATACCGCCTGAGACCCGCTTTAAAATGATCTGGACCAATCCAGGCCTCCAACTGCCGCAGGACACTGCCTCCTTTGCTGTAGATGATGGGCGCCGTACTGGTGGTGATGGCCACATCCGTTCCTCCCGGCATCTCGATGGCAAATGTTTCCATAAAGGCATCCCGGGTCATGGCCGTTTCGGTCTGTCCCCTGACGAACTGGTGCCACACCCCCCAGTCACGGTGGTAATGGTTCACCATGCCATATCCGAAGTAGGTGGCGAAGCTTTCGTTCAGCCACAGGTACTTCCATCTTTTTGGCGTTACCAGGTTGCCGAACCATTGATGGGCGATCTCGTGGGCGATCACCTCGCAGATTCGAGACTGTGCTTCCCTCGAAGTCACGCCGGGCACATTGAGCAATAGATTTTCCCGGAAGGTGATGGCGCCCCAGTTCTCCATGGCGCCGAAGGCGAAATCGGGGACGGCGATCAGATCCATCTTGGTCAGCGGGTAGTCAATCCCGTAATATGATTCGCCGTAGGCCAGGGCCTTTCGTCCGAATTCCCGCCCGAATTCGGTCTGGTCTCCCATTTTCGGCAGACAGACGGCACGAACCCTTGGATCGACAGGATCTTCATGGATTTCAAATGGGCCCACGCCGAAGAACAGAAGATAGGTGGACATCTTTGGCGTGGGATGAAAGGTGATGCGGCGTTTTCCGTTTTCCAGTGCCTCGACACGTTGCACATCGGTATTTGAAATGGCGGTCAGCGCATTTTCGATTACCAGGCAGACGGAGAAGATCGCCTTTTGCGCTGGATGATCCAGGCAGGGAAAGGCGCGACGGGCATCGCTTTCCTGAAACTGGGTGATGGCGATGTGAGACGGCCCGCCGTCGACACCGATGCGGCTTCGATAAAAACCGGCCATACGATCGTTGATTTTTCCCGCATAGTCAATGGTCAGGTCGAATTCGCCGGTTACGGGTTCGGCAAAATGGATGGTGAGATTCTCCTTTTCCGGATACAGGGTAAAGGGGCACGATACATTTTTCCCATCCGGGCCATTCACCGCCAGTTGGCACTTTTCGACGGCCAGTTCCGCACAGTCCAGGGTAATCGTATCCAAAGTGGCCTGGGCATTGGCGGAAAGGGTCACCCGACCGCTGAAATCGAAACGATCCAGGTCCGGTTCGATGGTGAGACGATAGGCAATTGGTGTGACGGGTTGGGGCATTGGATCCTCCATATTATTTTCTTTCCGCGTCCAAAATGGCTTCTTTTCGTTTTTCGACCCGCTCGAAGGCATTTTTGTATACCACATAATATTTATTGATGTTGCTCACGTACCGGACTGTCTCCTGCCCGACGACTTCGAGCATGGCGATCTCCACGTTTCGAAACCATCGATTGGGGTCCAGACCCATATCCTTTGCCATATTACGTCCGCGGCGGATCTTGACCGGACCTGCGTTATACGCTGCCAGGCTGAAGCGGACCTGGTCCTGGAGAGGGATCTTTGCATCGTCAAAATAACGGCTTTGAAGAAACGAGAGATACTTGGTCCCGGCGTTGATGTTGTTCTCCAAATTGCGAATATCGGTGATCCCCACGTTGGGGTCGGCGGCGGTGGCGGGTCGAATCTGCATGATCCCCACGGCGCCTCGTGGGCTGACCTTGTTATTATTAAAGCCGGATTCCTGATAGGCCATGGCGGCGATCAGACGCCAGTCGAAACCATATTGTTCACCATAGGTTTTAAACAGTGGGGCATAAGTGGCCAGGCGTTTTTCGGCTCCACCGTCCAGCGGGTTTTTTATCCACGACGTGTTTTCAAAATAGCGATTGAAATAAATGTTACCCAACAAGGTCCCTTTTCGATGGGACCGGATGAATCGGTCCAGGCTCTCTTTGAGTTTTGGGCTGTGTTTCCGGATGGCCCAGGCGATTTTTCCACCTTGCCGGAAACGAACGTTATGATTGACCCGAATATCCGGGAGAACCTCCGCCCACGCATCGGCCATATGACTGTCGCAGACGGTTTGGGAGATGGCACCGATGTTCACCAGTTCCAGGATATCCTCCGTCTCAAGGTTCTCATCGGCACGTAGGATTTGTACCGGCCGTTTTCCCTGTTCACGAAGCCGCCTGTTAAGTGCCATCACACTTTCGTAATAACTGCTGCTCTTACGTATATAAAGGCTTTTTCCGGCAAGCGCCGAGGGCGTTGAAACGGCGGGAACCGTTTTGTATGTTACGAGGACTTCATCGATGCCGCTGAGATAGGCAGTCGTGAAGTCGACCTTTTGCTTTCTTTCGGCAGTGACGGTGAGACCCGCTGCGGCAATGTCGCCGTACCCTTCGATCAGACCGGAAATCAGGCGATCGCGGGATACCGGAATGAATTCGAACACGACTTGAAGCTCCTTTTTCGGGATATTTTTATTGAGTGCTTTCTGATACCTCTGGACGAGCGCGTACTCGAATCCCCGCAGCCTTCCATTGGCCAGGAAAAAATTGGTCCTGTTGTAAGTGGTCAGCACCCGGATGTATTTTCTTTCCAACAATTCATTCAGATCACCGGTGTAGTTGTCCGTCAGGTGACCATCGAGAGGGTGGCGTATGCTTGCCTGACTCACAGGCGAAAACAGGCAGAGCATGATCGTCAGTGTGGTAATAAAGCGGCGCGTCATAAAAGATCCCATGGTCTTAGGGTATTCGATGATGACATTCGATCTAATTTCGTTACCACAAAATGAGGAAAAATTGAATTCGTGCACCCAAGGTCCTCCATATGCCGGCGAAGGGGTTTTTTCAAGCCTTTGCAATAGCATAGACCATAAAGGGTCTATATCAAAGAGCAGTTACCTGAATTCGCCGTCACTGAGCACGGATGGGACTCTTTTATGTAGGTCATAACGGTCTTCATTGACAATCGCACTACCTTCCGATTATGACCGTTACCATGGATCCGTGTTCATATAGAACTGGAAAAATTGGCCATTTTTGAAAAATATTACCGATAAAAAGGAGTCTGCCATCGAAATGTCTCATTTTGAAATAAAGAAAATCATCGGCCTATCTTTTTTCTGTCTGCTGACGGCGGGATGTGCGGCCCTTTCCAGTCAGTCGAGAATGGACGAATATGAACGAAACATGTTCGCCTACGATTCGACCATGCGATTATCTGATTTCAATGCCGCCTGCCAGTTCGTCTCACCGACAATAATGGACAGGGATGACTGCGTGGAACGCTACGATAATGTGAAAATCGTCAAATACACGATACTCGACACGGATATATCAGAAGACAAGCAGGAAGTAAGTCAGAAAATAGAGACCGAATACTTTTTCCTTGACAAGGGCATCGTGAAGAAAATCCAGTATGAACAAACGTGGCGATATACAGAAGATAGAAAAGCCTGGATGCTGCAGACCGCACCGCCCGAGTTCTAATAATCCCTCATCCATGGTTTATCCGAAGGTCTTTCCATTCCAGGCGAACCGCGTTCGCTGAATATCCGGAAAGTCGATGAAGATACGGTTCGGTTCGATCTCCAGCTCCGCTTGAACGAAGGCGCAGATCTTTTCCGCATACGGACTGCACTTCTCTTCCGCAAGTCCGAGGCTTTTCAGCTCGATGAAGGCAGACGGTTGGGCGCTGCCGCCAAAAGTCATGGCCGTATCCGGAAGAACGGCCGCCATGACATAGGACTCGGGTTTTCCAACGAGATCGGCAATGAATGCCGACGCCTTCCGGGCCAGTTTTTCGGGCTCATTCACGGTCTTGCTGGTCCGAATGGAAAAATATGGCATGTTTTTCTCCTTTTTCGGTTCTCTGTTCGCATTCATCCCTATGGATGAATCCCATCATCCGTGATTATCGTCGCCATGAGAAGCAGGGGGGTGTGACGACCGGGTCCGTTTGAGGCTCCGAAATATCTGACGGACGACGGCGGCGTTGGAAGCGAGAAAAATCGTCAGCTCTTCCAGATCGTACTCGCCGATCTCGATTTCGCTGGATTCGATGAGATCGGCCAGTTCGGCGGCGGCGTCAAGCACACGGTCCCACCGATCGGCTTCCTTTTTGGAAATGGTGTCCATGGACAACGGCTATTTGCCTTTGGGTTTCGTCTTTGCAGCGGGGGCCTTCTTTGTGGTAGGCGAGGACGAGGGTTCTTTCTCTTTTTCGGTTTGGGACGGTTCCGGGGAGGGGGTAGCGGGTTTCAGGCCCTTTAGAATTCGGGTGACTTCGGGGCCGTTTTTCGCCAGGAAGACACAAATCGCATCGATTGTATCGTCGTCGATGCCGACTTTTGGTCCGGAATCCTTGATGTACGCGGCAAGATTTTCCGCCGCATCGAGCATTTTATCGTAGGCTTCGGCCTCTTTTTTTACCAGGAACTCCTTGTCCAGTTCTTCACCATTTCGAACCACCACATACTTTGTAATGACTGCCATCGTAAATACTCCTTTGCTTAACGGCTTCGTAAAAAGCTTTTCCAGGCCAAATACGGCCAAACAATCGCGTGCAAGAAACTCGTTATCATTTCCTTTGCAGATAGATGTAAGCGAGGGAAAAGCTTTTTATAGAAAAGTCCCCTTTAAGTGGAAAAATGAACGAGTTCCTTAGACGTCGGATATCTGCGTTACGCTTCACCCCTCGTCACTGCGGCGTACTCTATGTACGCCTCATTCCTCGGGACTCGCAAGCCTTAATCTCGAACTTTTTACGAAGCCGTCCGAAACCCGATCTGTTTTAGGAGTTTCTCTTTATTTTCCTTCATACGGAGGCACTAACAGTGTCCGTCCAGAAATAGGCAAATTTGGTCGAGATCAAGGCGCGTGAAAAATTTTACCGGAGGCATATGGTTGATATTCCGAGGATAAAATTTTGAGCGCAACGCCGATATCGGGCAAATTTGCCATTTCTGGATTGGCACTGATTATCGGCGCCTGAGATAGTATCGCTGCAGATCATAAATCGTCAGCCGGAGGATGTCCCGTTCTTCCTTTTCAATCTCTATGATTTCAAAGGCATAGCGGTAAAATTTATTATCCTTGTCGTAATCGATTCTCTTGACTTCGGCCCGCTTTACGTAAACGGTTGCCCCTGGATTGTTTTCGATTCCCGGAAAGACCATGCTGATATCATGGACCTGCTGATCTTTTTTTACAATCGGGCCCCGGATAAATTTGAAATTATGCTTGGTCAAGACACCGTAAAACCCCCCAAGGCTGATATTGATCATGTCGAGGGTGCCCCGGATTTTGTTTAACTGAAAGTGAACCTTCGAATCCGGCAGGGTATCCACCCGGAAGTCCCGCCTGCGCTGGAGCCGTTCCACATGATCGGGAAAGGGAATCTTCAATCCCTGCTTGCACAAGCTGCCGCCTTTGGTACTGAAGATATATTCCAGATGATCCGGACCGTTGAAATTAAATCGAAGGTGCCATTTTTCCTTTGCCGCTGCGGCTTCGGCAAAATCATCCGGCGGGTCCACGATCAAATGGTTGCCCGTTGCGTCTTTGGTAATTCCGGTGATACAGGTGAGGCGATCAAACTTGGTCCCGACAATGTTCATGGAGATGATAATTCGCTTATCAATGAGCTCGTTAAAAAGGTCGTTCAGTTTTTCCTTCTTGATTTCCGCACTGTCCCCCATATTTGCCAACCCTCAGCCAAGCATCCTGTTTTTCTTCCGATAGATCATTTCGTAAAAAGCTTTTATCAATAGTATTGATAAAAGCCTTCCATAGAAAACCTTTATATAAATATTTTCGATCGCTTTCGCTCAATCTTTAGTAAAAGCGGTAGCGACGGATCATCGGGGGTAACCGACGTTTATCCTATTCAAATTGTCGGGAAAAGGTTTCGAATGCGGCCCGAAGATCCGCCAACTCCGCCTGCAACGCGTCGATTCGATCCTCTACCCGATTCAATCGATCGATATCAACCGCAGGCGTCGGGGAATCGACGATTTGCGGTTCGGTGTAATCCGGCACGTCTTTCTGACCGAGCCGGTGCATGTATCGCGGTTCTTTGTGTCCGGGCAACCGTGCCAACTGGCAAACGAGATCCCATTCATCCAGTCGCTCCAAGGTTTCCTGTACCGATTGCAGATCGTCGAAGGCGTGGCACCGTTCGGTTCGGCTTCGAATGGCACCGGGCGTCTGGGGACCGCGGAGCAAAAGGACGCAGAGGACGGCGGCTTCGGCGGTGACCATGTTGTGGTGGCGGGTGAAGGTCTCCTCGTATTTGGGTACACGGCCTACCGTGCTTCGGTTGACCAGACTCTTTTCCATGAGACTGGCCGCCGCCTTTGAAACGACATCCTCATCCCATTGTACCACGGGATCGCGATTCGATTTCTGGTTGCAGGCATTGGTTAGCGCGTTGAGAGACAGGGGATAGTAGTCCGGCGTTGCCATGGCTTTTTCCATCAGGCAGCCGAGTACTCTTATCTCCTGTTCATCCAGTGAAAGATCCATTCTTTCCCTCTTTTGATATTCATTTCATCGCTGTTGCGGCTATTTGATCTGCTTTATTACATCTTCCGTCTTTTCCACCATCTCTTTCTTGTTGGACAGACCGTCGGGTATCTCAAGATAAGGAATATCAACGATTTGAAAAAATTCCAACGCCAGAAGAACGATGGCAACAACCACTGCGTACAAGACCATTTTTCCCATGCGGTGCCTTACCTTTTCCGGCTGAATACTATTTCTTTTTTTTCGATTCGAGTGATGCCTTTAATTTCGCGAGGGTCTCTTCGGACATGGAGAAGCTATGTTCAGATTTTGGAAACGCAGAATCTCGGACCTCTTGGCCAAAAGACTTGATGGCGTCGATAATGGATGGACGGACCTTCGTATATTGCTTGACGAACTTGGGAACGAACCGATCGAACAGGCCAATCATGTCGTGGGTGACCAGCACCTGGCCGTCTACATCCACGCCGGCACCGATACCGATGATGGGAACCGTCACCGACTCGGAAAGCAGTTTTCCCAATGGGGCCGGCACCGCCTCGGCGACGATGGAGAAGGCACCGGCCGCTTCCAGTGATTTGGCATCGTCGATGATTTTTCGCGCCGCCGTTGCATCTTTTCCCTGCATCCTGAACCCACCCAGGGCGCTGGCAGTCTGGGGGGTCAGGCCCACATGGCCCTGGACGGGGATTCCCGCTTTGACGATGGCTTGGACCACCGGGGCGAAATCCACGCCGCCTTCGAGTTTCACTGCGTCACATCCTCCTTCTTTCATCAATCGTCCGGCATTGATGACGGCATCCCGGATTCCGGTGTTGTAGCTCATAAAGGGCAAGTCACCGACGACCACTGCCCGTTTGCATCCACGAACCACCGCCTGGATGTGATGAATCATCATCTCCATGGTAACCGGCACCGTACTGTCCAACCCCAGGACCACCATTCCCAGGGAGTCTCCCACGAGAACCATGTCCACACCGGCTTCGTCGGCCATGAGACCGAAGGGGTAATCGTAGGCGGTCACCATGATCAGTTTTCGCCCCTCCTCTTTCGCCTGGATGATTTCCGGTATACTCACCTTCGCTTGGGCCATGGTTTCTTTCCTTTCTTCCTGTTCATGAATAGTGAGCCTGAAGGGTCTCGATCAATGCCGTCAGCGTCTGGTTCACCGGAACCGGTACTCCTGCGTTTTTGGCATGCTTTACGATAAATCCATTGATGGCGGTGATCTCCGTCATCCGGCAGTTGTCCACGTCCTGGCCCATGGACGACCGGTTGGGGCCGGTCGCCGCTGCCACCGCAAACACCTTTTGTGCTGGATCTCCTTCGATTTCGATTCCCTGGAATTGTGCTACGGCCATGGCCTCCCGTACCGCTTCTTCACAAATCTGCCGCGTCTCTTCCAGGTCCAACAACTGTCCGTTTTTGATGCCCGTAAGGGCCGTGATGGCGTTGATTCCGACATTGATGAACAATTTGGCCCACAACACGCGGCGGACGTCATCCACCACCCGGGTTACGATACCGGCGCGATTGAACAGCTCGGCCACCTGACGCGCTCTCGTCTCTCCCTTCGAATTCCAGGGTCCGATGACCGTTTCGCCGACACCGGCATGGCGAATGGCGCCGGGTCCCAGAAATGTGGCGCCATGGGATGTGGTGCCGGCGATCACCTGGTCGGGCGTAAGCACATCGGCCAATGTGTCGGCATTTCCCATTCCGTTTTGCAGCGTCAGGACCGATCCGTCCTGCCCGGCCAGTCGTTTTGCCGTTTGGGCCGCCGCGGCGGTGTGGGTGGATTTAACGAAAACGATGGTCAGATCCGAACAAGGAGCAATGCCATGATCGGCGACAGCCGTGATCCGGACCTTGCGATTCTCGCCATCTTTTTCGATGGTCAATCCTCGTTCGTTCAACATGTTAACATGATCCTTGCGAAGATCCACAAGGGTCACCGTCTCACCGGCTTCGGCAAGAAGGCCGCCAAAGAGGCTGCCCATGGCACCGGCACCAATTACATTGATATTCATTGTGATCCTTTAATCAAGAAATCCGGACTCGAACAGATCATCGGCCTCGGTATCGATGATGCGGGAAAGGGTCAGGTAGCGTTTGATGAGAACGTGGGCATAGGGCGTCAGCTTCGATCCGCCACCGGAGACTCCTCCTTGTTGCTTTTCCAAAAGGGGCCTTCCCAGCGCCTCTTCGGTTACCTTGATTTTACCCCAGATGGCACGGTAGCTCATCTTCAGCTCTTTGGCCGCCGCATTCAGGGACCCGCATTTTTCGATCGCCTGCAAGATTCGGGTGCGGCCCAGGCCAAAAATGATACGACCCTGTTTGTCTTCCAGCCAGACTTTGGATTTAACGCAAACCTTTTTCGGATTCTCTTTCTTGGTTTTGGTGGACATCATATCTCCGGTCCTGCGGGCAAAAGGTGCATGAAAACATTGGAAGAATAGCAGGCAGGGGGATCGTCAGCAAGGAAAAAAGCAACCGGCTTCATGCATCCGTTCATGAAGGGGCAGCGGTCACCTATGGCGGGAAAGACCTTTTCCCATTGGGTCCGCGAACTCACCTGGCACCTATTTTTTCCGGATCGCCCGTTCCTGTGCCATCCTGAGATAGGTTTCCACGGCATTTTTGGGTGGAAGATATCGATTTTTCTCGTCTTTTTGCACAAGAACAATTGCACCGGTTGGGCAGTCGGTTACGCAAAGGCCACAGCCGATGCATCGGTCCAGGTCGATGCGTGCAACATCGTCTACCTGGATGGCAGCCATCTGACAGCGCTCCACGCAGGCTTCGCAAGCGCTGCACAGCGTCTCATCCACTCGCGCGTAAAAATTGGTATGGACGATCCGGGCCGGGCTGTCCAACGACTTCAAGTTCTTGAGGACGCCGCAGCAACAACCACAACACATGCAGATGTTGATGGCTTTTTGCTGGTTGCCCGGCTGCAGCACCAAACCGGCATCGATACCGGACTTGAGGATGACCAGCGCCTCGGCTTGGTCGATTTCCCGTCCCAGCTTGTTCTCTTCGTAATACTGCGCCGCTGCGCCGAAAGTGAAACAGGTTTCCATGGGTTTATCGCAGCCTTTGCCGATCATTCTCTGTTCTTTTCGACAGATGCAGTCGGATACGACGATTTTGGACTGCCGGGAGATGATGGCTTCCGCCGCCTCGTAAGGCATGATGGCCATTTCGGCCGATACGCTCTTTGCCACCGGTACCACCCGCAGCTGCTTGGTGTCCGCCTTTACCCAACTCTCCTGGAGCAGGGCGGGCATGTATTCGTTGACATCTTTGATCAATGCTTCGTCCAAATCGTTGAGGTGATACTCCCATATCCCCACAACGAACTGGGAAGCGCTGTACAGGTTCTGGTCTTTCTTGGATATCCTGAAAATCAACCCTTTTCGGGCCATGGCGGACAGGGCCGCTTCCATGCGCTCCGGGTCCTCTTTCAGCCTGGCGGCGACGTCCGGGGCCGGTTCGGGAATCATGGTCAGGGCCGTGGCGATCTCGGCCTCTTTTCTGGTGAACAGGCGCTTTAGGATGCGTATTTCGACACCCGATGCGGTGCGGGGGAAGCCGGCGGGCAATTTGTCCAGGTGCGCGGCCAGGTTTTCATATATATCGTTCATAGTGTTTCCTTTTTACGACGCATTTTCCAAAATTTGTGCTTTTCGGAAGAGGATGATTTTCTATCGTTATGTTAATCGTTCATCGATCATGGCCGGGTAATCCAGTTTGCCATCCACATGGTAATGGGAGAATAGAAGGTGATGATCAGCAAATCGACGATGAGGATGGCCATGAATGGCAGCACGCGTCTGCTGATGGCCACCAGGTTGTCTCCGGATATGCTGCAGGAGACGATCAGGCATATTCCCATGGGTGGCGTCAACATGCCGATGGCCAGATTGGTGACGACGATCACACCCAATTGAACCACGTCAATACCCAAAGAGGGCAGCATGGCCGTGATCATGGGCACCAGCAGGATCAACGCCGCCGTGGTTTCCACGAAGGTCCCGGCAATGAGCAGCACCAGGTTGATCAGCATGAGCAGCGCCGCCGGGTGCGTGGTGAGCCCGAGCAGGCCACCGGCGAGGCGGGCTGGAATCTCTTCGATGGCCGCGATCCAACTGAATGCCGATGCGGTTGCGATAATCAGCATGACGATGGAAGCGGTGATTGCCCCATCCCGGAACAGGGGAAAAAGGTCCCTTACACCGATCTTCCGATAGACGACCATTCCCACCACCAACCCGTATACGACGGCAACCGCCGCCGATTCTGTCGCCGTAAATATCCCGAGCAATATCCCGCCGAGAATGATCAGCGGTGCACCCAGGGCGAGAATGGCGCGTCTGAAGGTTTGCCAGACACGGCCGGGCGAGAAGCGTGTCGTCGCACGATATCCTCTCTTCCAGGAGATGAACGTTGCCACAGCGATGAGCGACATGCCGATCAAAAGGCCCGGCAGGATGCCCGCGGCAAACAATTGGCCGATGGAGGCACCGGTCAAAAAACCGAAAATGATCATGGGAATCGACGGGGGGATGATCACGCCGATGGATCCGCCGGAGGCCAGGACTGCAGCGGAGAAATCGGATTCGTATCCTGTTTTTTTCATGGCCGGAATCAAGATGGCCCCGACGGCCGCCGCATCCGCGGCTGCCGATCCGGAGATGCCGGCAAAAAACATGGCCGAGACGATGGTCACGGCAGCCATGCCGCCGGGCAGCCATCCCACGAGCGCATCGGCGAAGTCGATGATCCGCCTGCTGATGCCGCCGGCCTCCATGATGGTCCCCGTAAACATGAACAGGGGGACGGCCATGAGATGAAACGAGTCGGTACCGCCGAACATGCGCTGGACCAGCATCATGGGATTGAAGTCACCCTGGACGAGGATTCCCAGGACCGAGGCGACACCGATGGCAATGGCGATGGGTGTGTTGATGGCAAACAGAACCAGCAGTGATATGAGCAGGATCTCAGCTGTCATGGCCGCTCCGATGCCATTCATTGACGAGAAAACCCAGGCCGTGAACCAGAAAAATGACACCGCTGACGGGAATGACCATGAGGATGATCCACTTGGGTACTTGCAGGGCGGGTGTGGACTGCATCCGGACAAAATAGGCGAACCGGCATCCGTAGACGATCATCACCAGAAACAAGCCGATGGATAGAAGATGGGTCAACAGGGCCACAGCCCGTCTCTGGCGTCGGCCCATTCGGTTGACCAGCACGTCCACACCCGGATGGGCACCGCGAAAATAGGCGGCCGAGGCGCCGAGGAAGGTGAGCCAGACGAGCAGGTAGCGGGCCAGTTCCTCTGACCAGAACAGCGATTGGTTCAAACCATATCGAAAAAAAACCTGAAGCGCCACGATCAATGCCATGGAGAGACCGAGCCCGAAAACCAGGTACTCGATTTTCTTGTTGATCGTGGCGCTCAGCTTATTCAAGAAAGACACAAATACTCCACTTTTCGATGAGTTCCGGTAAATTCGTGTGCGTCTAGAAATAGGCATTTCTGGATGGGGACTATTTAGTGGCCGCAATCATCTTTTCCAGCATAGCCTTTACCTTGGGATCGCTGTACAGGTCCATGTCCTTCAGATGGGCCACTTTGGCGCGAAAGGCGTCCACGTCGGGATTTTCCACGACCTGCATCCCCTTTTCCTTGAGCAGTTTCAATCGGTCGGCATCCTTGCTGCGATTGTCTTTCCGTTGAAACACGGCGGCCTCGTACATGGCCTCCTGAATCATCTTCCGGTTCGCTTCAGACAGGGTATTCCACCAGTCAAGGGATGCCACGTCGATGTGGTAGGAGTAGACGTGGCGGGTGAGGGTCATGTACTTTTGGATCTCGTAAAATTTGTAGACCTCCATGACCCAGAGGGGATTTTCCTGGCCGTCGATGACCCCCTGTTCCAACTCGGTGTAGATCGGCCATGGCATGGGGGTGGGGTTTGCACCCAGGGCCTGCCAGATGGCCTTGTGAATGGTCGAGGCCATGACGCGAATCTTCAGCCCTTTGATATCGTCAGGGCTGGTCACCGGCCGCTTGTTGTTGGTCAGATTGCGAAATCCGTTTTCGGAAAAGCACAACCCCTTGAATTTGGAACTTTCCAGGCTTTTCAGAATTTCGGTGCCAAGGGGGCCGTCGAGGATTTTATCCGCCTGATCGTTGTCCTTGAACAAAAAGGGGTAGTTGATGACGCGGGTGATGGGATCGAACGTATCGAAGGGGCCGCCGGTGACGATGGCCATCTGGATCGTGTTCATCTGCACCTGCTGCAGAATCTCGGTTTCGTTGCCCAAAGATGCGCTGTGGTAGATCTTTACGGAAATGTCGTTGTTACTTTTCGCTTCGATCAGGGATTTGAATTTTTCCGCGGCGATGTTCTGGGCCGAGCCGGGCTTGGTAACGACGGCGAGTTTGATGGTCATTTTTGCCATTGCAGCACCCGAAAAGACAAGCAGCATCGAGACTGCCATAAGAACGATAGACTTTTTCATCGGATCTCCTCCTTTGGTTCGAATGAAACATTCAGATAACTGTGGAATGTATTCCATATCGCGACCAAGTCAACAGATATTATCAAACAAGACAAACCGTTCGCTTTCGCAATGGGCCGATCGTATTTTTATATGTTGGAAATTTATCAGTCTTGCAAATACAATCCATTCTGCAGCATGATAATACGGTTTGCTTTCAGGGACGCTTTTTCGTATGAAAGATGACGGCTCCGTAAAAAGTCCGATATCGGCGTTACGCTTCATCCCTCGCCACTGCCACGTATCGTAAATACGCCTCATTCCTCGGGATTCGCAATCCTTGATCTCGAACTTTTTACGAAGCCGTCCGAAACCCTGCTTTTTACAAGTTCATCAAAGATGACTGTTTTGTTGAAAACGACCATTCCCCAAGATCGTGCCGACTCAGGCACAGGAGGTTGATGATGCTGAAGTTAGGCGAAAAAGGAGCCATTTTACAGCGCGACAAAGAAACTTATGCCATTGCCCCGCACATTCCCTGCGGCGTGGTGACACCACAACTGCTCAGGAAGATCGCCGACGTGGCGGAAAAATACGGGGCCCAGGCAATAAAGATCACCGGAGCCACGCGAATGGCCATCGTAGGGTTGAAAGAGCAGGATATCGATTCCGCCTGGGAAGAGCTGAAACTGGACAAAGGCGCCGCTGTGGGGCTTTGTGTGCGAAGTGTTCGGGCGTGCCCGGGAACCACGTTCTGCCGGTTGGGTAAGCAGGATGCACTGGGCATCGGCATGGCGTTGGATAAAAAATACCACAGCATGGAACTTCCCGGAAAATTCAAGATGGCGGTATCCGGATGCAACTTGAGCTGTTCCGAATCGTGGGTAAGGGACATCGGCTTGATCGGACAAAAGGATGGGTGGCAGTTGGTGATCGGCGGAAACGTGGGCGCCGATCCCCGGATTGCCGCGTCGGTGGCGACAGGATTGGATGACAGGGGGGTGCAAGATGCCATCGATTCGGTTGTTCAATGTTACAAGGAAAATGCGCAGAAGGGGGAACGACTGGGAAAGACCATCGCGCGCTTGGGACTTGAAATATTTAAAGACGCCATTTCCTGACCCGTTCATAGAAAATGCAAAGGGAAGTTCCATGGCGTTGCCATGGAACTTCCCTTATTTTTTTAATGAAGGCGATTTACCTGCAGCCGATGGCGACGATTGCGCTCGGTGCTGTTACAAGGAGAGTGTTGCGGTGGGTGATTTTGTATCTTTTCTTATGTTCCATGACATATCCAAACACTATTTTTTTCCTATCCTCTGGTACCGGCAAAAGTGAGTCCGATTCCAAACAGAAGCATGTTCACGGGATCCAATACGAAATCCATCGGAATCGGGCTTTTCCCGACAAAATCAGCAAACGCTCCCGAATTGAGAAAGGGAAATATCACCAGGACAAAAAGTAGTATGATAAACGGTATTGCTTTTTTCATGTCTCAAGCCCCAACTGGTAGTATCCAAATCTATTTTGATTAATCCATGCCTCACCGGCGTTTCCCCCTGTAAAAGCAACCTTGATGCCAAGTCCGATGGCTTGGGGCGAGACACCATCGGATGTAATTAAATATACATAAATAACAAAATGTTAAAAAATAATATCGTTGCTCTCGTGACATGGAAGAAACGGGAAAGACCGGTTCGCCTTTCTCTTTTTATGGTGGGTACTTCCCATCTCTATGTAATTAATTTCACAAGTTCCCATTCTCGGACGATGACAGCCTGCCACCCAACTGTCCGCAGGATGCCATGATTTTCCCTCCTTTTTCCCCGCGACGTCTTACGAACACCTTCTCCGCTACCAATAGTTTGTGAAATCGATCGAAACTTTCCATGGAAGGTGCACGAAAGTCTTGATTTTCCGATTGATTATAGCGAATCAGGTTTAGCTTCGCCCGGATAGGGGCAAGGTACCGGGCCAATGCCCGCGCATGTCCCGAATCGTCGTTTACGCCGGATATGAGCACATACCCGATAAGAATGGCGGCCTTCCTGGTCAGGGGATACGCAGTCAGTCGTTCCATCAAAACGCCCATGGGCGTGACCCGATTGATGGGCATGAGCCGGCAACGAATGTCGTCATCGGGTGCGTTGAGAGAGACGGCGAGGTTGACCGGGTTCCCCTCCATCCGGGCGAGGCGGTCGATGCCCTCGGCCAGCCCCACCGTGGAAACGGTAATATAGCGCCGGGCGATATCCAATCCACGCTGGTCGGAGAGTACCCGGATCGCCTGCATCACGTTTTCAAGGTTGTCCAACGGTTCCCCCATTCCCATGAACACGACGTTTCGGATATTGAACCGAAGAAGGTGCCGGGCGGCGAAAACCTGCCAGACGATCTCTTCTGCGGTCAGGTGGCGGATCAGCCCCATCTTGCCGGTTAGGCAGAATCGGCAACCCATGCGACAACCCACCTGGCTGGAAACGCACAGGGTATGCCGCCTGAACATGGGGATTACCACCGATTCGATGGCAAGGCCGTCTCGCAAACGGGTGACGAATTTAACGACACCCTCATCGGATATTCGATGGACCACCCTGCCTGCGTCCGAGGCCAGGTTGGATGAAAGAGTTTTTACAATTTCCCGATTTTTTCCATCGAGCCGCAGGTTTTCGAAAAAGATCTTTCCTTTTTTCATCACCTGACGGTACAACGGCGTGCTGATATGGGTTCCCGTGCCGTATCGTTTTTGAATACGGCCGACGAACTGGTCGTGGGTTTTGTCCAATATTTTCAACGACTCGATTCCATTTCGTCTATTGTCGATCGATGGGGGGTAAAGTTCATGGTGCTTGGATCGATATCCTATAAGATAGAAGAAAATCAAGAAAGGACCCCTTCAGACGATCCCCAGGAGCCGGACAAATGCCAGATCCCAGACGCGCCTTCCAGCGACATTCATGTGAACATTCCATGCGACCGACGCTCAAAGTCGGGCGGCAAGAATACGAAGTGGTCGATTACAGCAAAAATGGCCTTCGCATCTCCCACAATGATCCCTTTCCCCTCTCCGGTTGGGTCGAGGGTGTCTTGTACATCGCCGGACGCGAGCCCATCACCATCGACGCCATCGTTGTCAGGTGCGAGGATGGACACGTGGGTTTGCACCTCATCGCCCCCATATCGGTTTGACACCCTCTATGGTTTTTGCCATATTCAATTTCGTCCAGATCAAAAATGGTCTGTTCCCAGTCATCGGTGAGCCAACCCAAAAGAAAAAAATTTACACAAAAAGGAACCAACAAGAATGGAAAATGAAACCCCGTCGGGGACCAACTTCATTACGGCCATTATTGAAGCAGATATAAAATCCGGAAAGAACGACGGCAAGGTGGCCACTCGGTTTCCCCCGGAGCCCAATGGCTACCTTCACATCGGCCATGCAAAATCCATCTGCCTGAATTTCGGTGTGGCGAAAGAATACGGCGGAACGTGTAACATGCGCTTCGACGACACGAATCCCACCAAGGAGGACGTGGAATATGTCGATGCCATCATGGAAGATGTGCGCTGGCTCGGGCATGACTGGGAAGAGCGGCTTTACTATGCATCGGACTATTTCGACCGGTTGTACGATTTTGCCGTGGAATTGATCGCGTCGGGCAAGGCCTATGTGGATGACCTTGACGCAGACCAGATTCGCCGATACCGCGGGACGCTCACCGAACCGGGGAAGAACAGTCCGTTTCGTGATCGGAGCGTCGAGGAGAACCTGGACCTGTTTTCCCGCATGCGTGCCGGTGAATTCGAAGACGGATCACGGGTGCTGCGGGCCAAGATCGACATGGCACACCCCAACCTGATCATGCGCGATCCGACCCTATACCGGATCCGAAAGACCCGACATCATCGTACCGGAGACAAGTGGTGTATCTATCCCATGTATGATTTCACCCATTGCCTGTCCGACAGTATCGAAGGCATCACCCACAGTCTGTGTACACTGGAGTTTGAAAACAACCGCCCCCTTTACGACTGGGTGCTGGACAACGTAAGTGCCCCCTGCCATCCCCAGCAGATCGAATTCGCCCGTCTGAACCTAAGTTATACGGTGCTCAGCAAAAGAAAACTCATCCAGTTGGTGGATGAGGGTTTCGTGGAAGGTTGGGACGACCCGCGGATGCCCACCATCTGCGGCCTTCGGCGTCGGGGTTATCCACCCGAAGCGATCCGGAATTTTTGCGATCGCATCGGCCTGGCCAAACGGGACAGCGTCGTGGATGTTGCCCTCTTGGAGTACAGCGTCCGGGAGAGCTTGAACAAGAAGGCCCCCCGGGTCATGGGTGTCCTGCGGCCTTTGAAAGTTGTCATCGAAAATTATCCCGAAGGCCATGTGGACGAACTGGAAGCCGTAAACAATCCCGAAGATCCGTCGGCGGGAACCCGAAAGGTACCTTTTTCCCGGGAAATCTACATCGAGAAGGACGATTTTATGGAGAATCCGCCCAAAAAATTCTTCCGCCTCGGGCCCGGGCGGGAGGTACGGTTGCGATACGCCTTCTTCATCACCTGCATCGACGTGATCAAGGACGAATCGACCGGTGAAGTCACGGAACTTCGATGCACTTACGATCCGGCCACACGGGGCGGAGACGCACCCGACGGGCGAAAGGTCAAGGCAACGCTCCATTGGGTGTCCGCGCGCCATGCCGTGGATGCCAAGGTGCGGCTTTATGACCGGCTCTTCGAAAAGGCCAACCCGGACGAAAAAGTGGAGGGCAAGACCTACAAGGATTTCATCAATAAAAAGGCATTGGAGGTCCTCGACGGTTGCAAGCTGGAACCCTGCCTTGCCGATGTCCGGCCGGGATACATTTGCCAGTTCGAACGGATGGGGTATTTCTGTGTGGACATCAAGGGCGCCAAGCCAGACAATCTGGTTTTCAACCGAACGGTGACCCTTCGGGATGCCTGGGCCAAGCTGAAGAAAAAGGGATAGACGAAATCAGGCCCCAGAGGACCCAACATTATGTTCCCCTAAAAAGGGGATGCGCAGTGATTACAAAAAGCCACAGGAGCCAGAAGTCAGAATTCAGGAGTCAGAATGAACCTGATGTCGCTTCGCTTCATCGATTGGAAAAAAATGGATCGAGCCGAAGGCGAATACCTGATTCTGTCTTCTGAATTCTGACTCCTGAATTCCTGAAACAGCGTTACGGTTGATCCATTTATTTTTGAATTAGCCCATAGGACTATATTTTCTATACTGACCTGTTAGGGTACCGTTCCCACCAGAAGCGTCAACTTCAACCCCCCGTGGGGAAAGGATATCTGCCGGGCGGGAAACGGCAACCTGCCGATCCATTGGCGTTGGGGGACGATCAGGGCCACGTTCCAGCCCCCGAATGCCTGGGCCAGGTGGCGGCAAATGCCCACGAACAGCTTCTCTGCCTGTTTTTTTGACGAAAGGCGGATACCATAGGGTGGGTTGATC
The DNA here is from genome assembly GCA_963674945.2 of uncultured Desulfosarcina sp. Taxonomy (GTDB): domain Bacteria; phylum Desulfobacterota; class Desulfobacteria; order Desulfobacterales; family Desulfosarcinaceae; genus Desulfosarcina. Next base: position 2,226,357 of record CAXXWQ010000004.1, on the reverse strand, counting down.
ACCACGAGCCCTGTTTTATCGCCGAACGCTTTTCCATGGCAGGTAAAAAAATCTTGCCGGCGAATCCGGACTGCATCTTCAAAGCCGCTTCCGGCGACGGTGCCCTCCAACCGGTTGCAGGACACGGGATCCACGTCCGATGCAAAGATACAATGCTGCGGCATCTTTTGCATCCCGGCCTCGGCGGACCGTCTTAAGAAGTTCCATGGTGCAACGCGAAATGCAGGCCAATCCATAAAAGCAAACCGACGGCCGATTCCCGGCGCCATCTGTTTGGCCATCATGGCGGCTTCCAGGGAGAAGGTCCCGGCGCCGCACATGGGATCCACCAGGGGCCGACGGCAATCGTAGCCGGCGGACATGAGAACGGCAGCGGCAAGGGTTTCCCGTATGGGTGCCCGTGCCTTTCCCTCTTTCACACCACGTTTGTAAAGCGGGACGCCACTGCTATCCATGGACAGGACAAATCGATCATCGATGGCCCGGGCATAAACGGTGGCGCGTTTCGTTGGGGACGGAGCGTCACAATCGACGCCGATCCGCCGGTGAATGCTTTCCGAAAGGCTTTGATAAATTGCCTTCGTATGATAGAGCCGGGATCGCCGGCTGCGGATACGAAAGTCCGGCATTTGGCCTTTGGGGAGAAACAGCTCCCAGGGAATTGCGGCGGCTTTTTTCTCCAATTGACGGGTATTTGTCACGGTAAATTCATCGATGCGCATGAGAACGCGCGTCGCCGTGTGCAAGTGAAGGTTCGCCTTCTGGCAATCCACGAAGCGACCGGAAAAGGTCACACCCCCGGGTTCCGCCTTCATCTGGTCGGGAGCAATACCCAAGCCGGAGAGTTCGCGGTGGCAAAGCGTTTCGAATCCCGGAATCGTGATCACATGGTATTGCCGCACCCGACCGATAACATGGCGACGAAACCGTTTGTCCAAAGTGCTGTGGTGAGAACGATCCGTTTGGGGCATTATCTTATCCGAAGACGGGGCTTGATTTGGAATCCCATCGATATTAAGCTGCACTACCGGTGCAACCTATCAGTTGTTCCATGGGTTTGTAAATAAGGTTAACGGCGCCTGATATCCTATTGTAGCGCTTTTTAAATCCTATTTCCTAAATTTAAGAAAGTACGCGTAACGCATGTCCACCGTCTACATCCGACAAGCGTCATACGAATACCAATCACTTCGACCCATCGTATTCGAGATGCTGGCATCCGAGGCCGCGCCCGAGATTCGTGCCGGTACCCGTGTACTGATCAAGCCCAATTTTCTTATGCCCGCCGAACCCGATAAGGCCATTACGACACATCCGCTCGTCGTAAAGGCCGCTGTCGCATTCATGCTGGATCGGGGGGCAAAGGTGCAGATATCCGACAGCCCGGCCATGGGGAACTTCCATTCCCTGATGAGAAAAGGGGGGTATCAGGAGGCCCTCGATGGTTTTGACGTGACCATCAAGCCCTTCGATGGTACCATAACCGTGGATGTGGGCGAGCCTTTCGGTACCATCGACGTGGCCAGGGATGCCATGGCGGCCGATGTGGTCATCAATCTGGCCAAGCTGAAGACACATGCCCAGATGGGAATGACGCTGGGGGTCAAAAACCTCTTCGGCTGTATCGTGGGATTACAAAAGCCCGAATGGCACGCACGCGCTGGGATTGATCGACACATGTTCGCAAAGTTGATCGTCCGCATATGCGATGCCGTGAATCCGGATTTCACCATCGTGGATGGTATCCTGGCCATGGAGGGGCAGGGGCCGGGAAAAAGCGGCACGCCTCGGCAGATGGGACTTCTGATCGGTGGAAAAACACCCCATGCCGTGGATCACGCCATCTGTCTTACCGTGGGACTGGATCCCGTCGTCTTGGAGACCCAGAAGGTCGCCATCGAGTTGGGGCTCTACGATGGCGGTGTGCACATCGACGGGGACCTGACGATTTTAAACGATTTTCGGTTTCCGGAACGAACCTTCGTATTCATGGGGCAGGAGAATCTGTCTCGCTTCATGCGCAGATTCGTTATCCAAAAGCCGGTGGTGGACAACGATGCCTGCAAGCTTTGCGGCGAGTGCTGGAAAATTTGCCCAGCACAGGTCATCACCCACACCGACCGGAAAATTTCATTCGACGCCGCTGGCTGCATCCGCTGCTACTGCTGTTTGGAGGTGTGCCCCCACGGGGCTATCCGTGCAAAACAGCCAATTGCCGGAAGGTTGTGGACGTGGTTTGCGAAAAATCGATAATACATCCGAAACATAGGGAAAAGAAAGGAAGGGAACACATGGCAGGTGGTATCAACAAAGTGATATTGGTGGGAAATCTTGGACAGGACCCCGAGATCCGATATACGGCCGATGGCAGGCCCATTGCCAATTTTTCCCTGGCGACCTCCGAGACATGGACGGACAAAAACAGCGGCGAACGCAGGGAGAAGACGGAGTGGCATCGCGTGGTGGTGTTTGGCAAGCTCGCTGAAATCTGCGGCCAATATCTGGCCAAGGGACGTCAGGTGTACATCGAAGGCAAGCTGCAAACGCGAAAGTGGCAGGGCCAGGATGGTCAGGACCGTTATACCACGGAAGTTGTGGTGGATATGCGCGGGACCATGCAGATGCTCGGCAACCGCGCGGACGGTGGTGGCGGGCCTCGCCCCATGGCGGGTGGTGGCGGTGCTCCCGGAAAGAACTACCAGAATGACGGCTACCCGGACCAGGGCTACCCCCAGCCTCCCTATCCCAATGATCAGGAGGATGACATTCCTTTTTAGACATCAATTCGTTTTCAATGTAAAACAGATTGAAACGAGGTTGTCTGCCATGATCGGAGGCAACCTCGTCAAGCCCCGGAACCTTTTTCCTGAACCATTTCATCCTTTTTCCCCTTGCGGGAAATGCCGCGAACGATCCTCACGAAAAGGCACATATAAAAATCTGCGGGTATTGATTTATGGGGATGAATTCTTTATTGTCCCCCCACGTTCCCATGCCGGTCCCATCCTTTTCCGTTTAAAACCAAGCATTGTAGCTGTTGAACGAGGTTATTGTTGCCAATGAAATCCTATCTTTTTTGGGTTGTCGGTCTGCTTGCCGGGGTCATGATCTTCGCATGCAAGCCCCCACAGGAAGAGACGCAAGCAGAGACGCCACCCCGTGCCGTTTTGACCCGAACGATCGTCAGTCAGGATCTTCCCATCGTGGTCCGTGCCGTCGGCCGGCTAACACCCGACCGGGAGGTGGTTATATCCGCCGAAGTACCGGGTATTCTGGAGAAATACGACGCCGATGTGGGTTCCAAGGTCGCAAAGGGCGATCGTCTCGCGCAAATCGAGGCGGTTGACTATCGTCTTGCCCTCAAGGAGGCCGAGGCCAATCTCCTGGCCGCCCAGATCCGGTTGCCGGTGACGAAAAATTCCTTTGAACGGGCAAAGCGCCTGCTTCCGGAAAAGGCGATCACAGAGGAATTGTACGAACAGGCCGAGGCTGCGTACGCCAGTGCCCAGGCCACCGTCACCCAATTGGAGACCATGGTGGCCATGGCCCAGCGGCGTCTGGACAAAACCACCATCACCGCCCCTTTCGACGGCCATGTGACCCAACGATTCATCGAAAAGGGGCAAAATGTCGCGGCGGGAAGTCCCGTCATGCAGGTGGCCGATACGAAAACCATGCGGGTCAAGATATACATCAACGAGCTGGATTACGTATATGTGGACAAAGATGATCCCGTCACCGTAACGGTGGAGGCCTTCGACCATCTGCCCATGGCGGGACGGGTGGACAAGATCGGCATTCAGGCCGATTCCCGCACCAACACCTTCGAAGTGGAAATTCTTATGGACAATCCGGATTTCACGCTAAAGGCGGGTTTAACGGCCCGTGTGGCCATTGAAACCAGAGTCATTCCCGACGCCATCCTCATTGCCCAAAGCAGCGTCCTCTTCCGGGAGAATCGCAAGGAGGTGTTCGTCGTCAACGGGGATCGGATGGCCCAGGTGCGGGAGGTCAAGCTGGGGCAGATGGTCGGCTCCGATGTGCAGATTCTCGAAGGCTTGCAACCCGGTGACGACCTGGTGGTGTCCGGGGCCCAATATCTGAAGACCGGTGACAAGGTGACGGTGATCCAGTGAAATTCTATCCTTTCATCCTCAGACGCTGGCTGATTTTTGCCCTGTTGGTCATCGCCATGCCCATCGTGGCAGGAACCTTTTCCTACAAAACCCTTCCCAAGGAGGGCGAACCGGAAGTCTCCGCACCGGTGGCCATCGTGGTGACCCTTTTCCCGGGGGCCTCTCCCAGTGAGGTGGAGAGCCTCGTCACCAATCCCATCGAAGAGGAACTCAGCGACCTGAAAGATGTAAAGGAGATGCGTTCCCATTCACTGGAAGGGGTCTCCATCGTCGTCATCGATTTTGAGGCCGAGGCAGACCTGGAACGCTCGCTGCAAAAGGTGCGGGAAAATGTCACCGATGCCCAGAAGGAGCTTCCCGAGCAGGCCGAAGATCCCGAGGTCACCGAGGTGAGTTTTTCGGATATGCCCATCCTGATTGCATCGGTGGTGGGGGATATCGATCCGGTCCGTTTGCGTCGGCTGGCGGAAAAGGTGGCCGATGAGATCGAACTCATGCCCGAGATTCTCGCCGCCGATGTGGCCGGAGGACTGGTCCGTGAGATTCAGATCTATCTGGATCCGGAGCGGTTGAATCAGTTCGGCCTGACCATTTTGGATGTCTACAACGCCGTCAAGCAATCGGATATCAACATTCCCGGCGGTCAGGTCAACATCGAAGGGCGGCGCCTTCTGCTGCGCACCCTCACGGAAATCAAGCGGGTGGAAGATTACGCCAAGGTGCCTTTGAACCGCCAGGGGGATCGCGTGGTCTTTTTGTCGGATGTGGCAACGGTGGTGGACGGACATTCCGAAGAGATCACGAGGTCCCGGATCAACGGTGTCTCTTCGGCGTCCATCGCCGTAAAAAAACGAAACGGCGCCAACATCATAGCGTCATCAAACAAGGTCAAAGATAAACTCAAGGAGCTGGAGAAAGGTTTTCCGGCCGGTGTGACGACCACCATCACGGCGGAGAAGGCAAGGTACATCGAGCAGGGGTTCGACATGATGAACAACTCGGCCATCATGGGCCTGCTCATTGTCATCGTGGTGCTCTATTTCGCCATGGGGCTGAGAAACTCCATCATCACCTCGCTGTCCATCCCTTTGTCCTTGCTGCTCACCTTCATCTTTTTGAAAGTCTTCGGACTCTCCAACAACGACATGGTCCGATTCGCTCTAGTATTGAGCATCGGTATGCTGGTGGACAACGCCATCATCGTGGTTGAAAATGTCTACCACCACTATCAATCGGGTAAGGACCGGGTCAGGGCCGTAATCGACGGAACCGGCGAAATCGCCATGCCGGTGATCTCGGCGACCTTGACCACCATGGCGGCCTTCCTGCCGATGCTGCTCATGACCGGCGTGACGGGCGAATATTTGGGCTTTCTGCCAAAGACCGTGTCCCTGGCCCTTGCCGCGTCCCTGATCGTCGCTTTGATTGCCAACCCGCTGCTATTGAGCCTGTTCATGAAGCGAACCGTGAAGGACGGACGGATCGTCACACCCGAAGAGGACCTGAAACGGTTAAAACGGCTCTATGTTCGCGGTATCACCTGGGCGTTGAACCACCGGGTCTGGGTGATTCTCTTCATCACACTGAGTTTTATGGGCGCCCTGAGCATGGTGGCATTGAAACTGGTCAAAATCGAGATGTTTCCCGATGCCGACTTCGATTACCTCTATATCACCGTAGAGACACCCCGCGGTACCGAAGTGGACATCACCGACGCCGTCGCCAGACAGGTGGAGAAAATCGTCGCAGAACACGTCCCCGAGGCGGTCCAGACCGTATCCACCATCGGATACAGGGGCCAGAGCGCCTATGAATTCTCTTTCGAATCGGGAGCCATCAGCCACTTTGCAGAGATTACCGTGGAACTGACGGACGGCAAGGAGTTCGCCAGGGCCACCCACCGCGAGATCCAGGAGCGGCTTCGGCCCTTTCTCCAGAAGATTCCCGGCGCCGATATCCGTTTTCGGGCCCTCCAGTGGGGGCCGCCCACCGCCGCACCGGTGCTGGTCAAGATCGTCGGCCCCGAGATCGAGGTGCTGCGTGATATTACGGCCCGGGTACGCAAGATCATGGAGGAGATCCCCGGCACCGTGGATATCCAGGACGACTTTGCCGATGCGGCACCGGAACTCAGGATCGTGGTGGATCGGGCCAAGGCGGCGGCCATGGGGGTTCCCCTGGAGGCATTGGCCTACACCCTGCGCGGGGCCACGGCAGGTCTGGAAATCCGCGAATTTCGCGATGAGCTGGATGTATCCAAAAAATACGATCTCAAGGTGCGTTTTTCGCCGGAATCGCGTACCCGTCCATCCATGATCGACGACGTAAAGGTCCGGGCCAACACCGGCGAACTGGTGCCGCTCTCCACCCTGGTGCGAATCACCCAGGACAATGGGCTGAACGGAATCCGGCACTCGGATCGACGACGCATCGTGCGGGTTTCGGCCAGCAATCGAGGACGGTCGGCCGTCGATATCACCCAGGAACTCATCGAAAAATTGAATCAGATAGAGCTCCCCCCTGGATACAGCTTCGATCTTTCCGGAGAGTATGAAGAGACGGCGGAATCCTTCGAGAGTCTGGGACTGGCTTACGTCATTGCGGCCATTTTGATTTTTACCCTTCTCGTCTACCAATTCGATTCTCTGGCCCAGCCTTTCGCCATTCTCACCTCCCTTCCCCTGTCCATCGTCGGTGCCATGGCGGGACTCTATGTGACGGGCAACCTTTTTTCCATCATGAGTTTCGTCGGCCTGGTGGGCCTTTCCGGTATCGTGGTCAACGACAGTATCGTGCTGGTGGATTGCATCAACCGCATGCGCCAATCCGGACTCGATCTGTTCGACGCCATCGTCGTCGGCGGCCAGCAGCGCCTTCGCCCCATATTTTCCACGACCCTATCCACGGTGGGCGGCATCATCACCTTGACCATCACCGACGAACTGTGGGAAGGGCTGGGTGTGGTGATCATCTTCGGTATCTGCTTTGCCACGGTGTTGACCCTGGTCGTTGTACCGGTGATGTACTCGCTCTTCGAGGGGTTTCGCTATTCCATCATCTCCGCATTTCGCGGCCCCCGGTACAAGGATGCCCCCCAGGGCGTCAGCTTCTTCTATACGAGGCGCCGGTATGCACGCCTGGCATTGGGTGTGATCGTCATCGTCCAGCTGGCGGTTCTCGCCCTTGGCCTGACGACGGCGGTTCCGGCCACGATGGCAACCATCGAACAGACGCCGTTTCAAGCGCCCAGTATGCTGAAACTGATCATCGAGTATGCGGTCTTCGGCCTGGAGATGCTGATCGGAGCCATCCTTTTTCTTGCCGTGCTGCTCATTCCCACCTGGATCGGGCTGCTCTACCTGATGGCCAAACGAAGCCGGGAGGGGTACTACATCGACATCACACCGCAGGGTGTATCCATCGCAAGCCCCGTGAACCGCTTCTTCTTGCCAAAGGAGGAGGTCAAAAAGATCCGTGTGGGCCGTTTGTTTCCATTCATTCCCACCATCACCATTTACAGTGACCTGCGGCGTGTTCGCATACGAAAGCTGATGCGGGCGACAGCCACCCCGAATAAGACGCCGCTTTCACGCTGGTTAAGCGAAAAACCGCCCAAACGAAAGGAAATCGCGGATGGCATGCGCGAGTTGAAACAAACCCTGGATCAATTGGCGGGTAAATAGCGATGATATCGTGAACCAAAATGTCAAAAGTGAGCTAAAGTGCCTGAATTTCAGGATCCGCTTCACTCCGCCGTTTTATAGTAAAAGGCAGAATACATTAGCGTTAGGCAATCCCACCCGCCTTCCCCGTGTTCAGCCGGACAAGCCCATGTCCTGTATCAAATCTACATGTGATCACCCTGGGACAGGGAGAGAATTTGCCCTTGCAAACCCATCCGATGTGTGGGACATTTTACCTATCAGCCGGTAGTTATCCGACATCGGCACAAAACCGACATCGATCCGTTTCAACGCACATCCACACATTGCAGCACCGTTATCCGCGAAACACCTGACAAAACGCACTGCCCCATACAACAACCATCGCATCGTGAAACCTCTTTGTACGAAGGTCTACCACCGTGCCCGATATGGATGGCCGGTCATGACCAATCACTTAACCAAAAGGAGGTCGCCATGCAAAAACCGATCATCAACTATGAGAGCCTGATTCGCATTACCAGCTCCATTTCCATGATCCGTGACCCCGAAGAGATCGTTTTGGTTACGGTAGAAGGGATTACCCATGCGCTGAAGGTGAAGGGATGTGCCCTTTTTCTGGTTGACAAGAAAAGCGAGGCCCTTTCCCTGGCCGGCAGTTATGGATTGCGTTCGGACTACCTGGACAAGGGACCGGTGAGCGCCATTCGGTCCATCGCCTCCTCCCTGGAAGATGGGAAACCGGTCGCCATCTACGACGTGAGCGATGATCCGCGGCTTCAATATCCCCAGGCGGCCCTACAGGAGGGAATCGCCTCCATCCTGTCCGTACCCATCATCATCGGTGAGCGAACCATCGGTTGCCTGCGGGTATACACGGCAGAACCCTGGGAGTTTGCCCTGGATGATGTCAACTTCGTCCAGGCAGTGGCCCAGTTGGTGGGAATGGCCATGGAGCTTTGCAGGGTCAACAGGGGATATAAGGAGAGCATCGACATTTTGAAAGCCATGCGTGATCCCAAGACGCTGCGGTTCAAGAAGCGAACCCCCTTCGAAGGTGTTCCCAAGAGTTTTTCAAAGAAAGTCTTATATCATAGAGGATGCTTTCCAAAGGAGGATTTGGCGGAGGCCGGCGCGTAAAAAGCGTTTCCTGAACCTTTCCTACAATGATTAATGTGTCTGCAGTTGCGCCGGAACTCGGGTATGTCTGAAGCGGCCTTGCTTGACAGGACATGATGTGTCATTTTTTATTTTCCCTATATCTCACTTGCGGCTCTCTTTTAAACAGTACCTGCATCATTCTGAACATTGCATAAGCAAAGAAAGGGATAGCGGTGGCTTCTTCATTGAATATTGGTGGAGCGAGCGGAAAACTGGTTCAGCAATTGGGCAGGATGAGCAACCGCCACGGGCTGGTGGCCGGTGCAACCGGAACCGGCAAGACCATAACGCTTCAGGTATTGGCCGAGGGATTCTCCAAAATTGGCGTTCCCGTATTTGCCGTGGATGTCAAAGGAGATCTCTCCGGTATGGCCGCGGCCGGAAAACCCGATCCGAAAATAGATGAGCGGCTGGCGAAGATTATCCTGCCCGACTTTCGGCAACAGCCTTGCCCAACCGTTTTTTGGGATATAGACGGTCGGAAAGGGCATCCGGTGCGTTCAACCATATCCGAAATAGGGCCTTTGCTGATATCCAATTTACTGGAACTGAACGACACCCAAACCAGCGTTCTGTATGCGGGTTTCGATTTGGCCGATGATCAGGGCCTGATGCTTCTCGATGTAAAAGACCTTCGATCCCTTTTGGGGTGGATGGGCGAAAATACCAGCGAATTGGGAAATGAATACGGATACATCAGCAAGTCGAGTATAGGAGCCATTCAAAGGCGGTTTTTCGTATTGGAGGAACAGGGAGTCGAGCTGTTTTTCGGCGAACCTGCATTAAATCTGAATGATTTGATGCACACGGACTTTTCCGGTCGCGGCGTTATCAGTATCCTCAATGTTCAAAGAATTATCCAACAAGCTCCTCGCGTTTACAGCGCTTTTCTGTTGTGGCTGCTATCCGAACTTTTCGAACAACTCCCCGAGTGTGGTGATCCTCCTACGCCTAAGCTGGTGCTCTTTTTTGACGAGGCGCACCTTCTGTTTGATAGGGCTCCTAAACCGCTGCTGGATAAGATCGAGCAGGTGGTCCGGTTGATTCGGTCCAAGGGCGTGGGTGTCTATTTTGTTACCCAGAATCCACTGGATATTCCCGAAGATGTACTGGGACAATTAGGTATGAAGGTGCAGCACGCTCTGAGAGCCTTCACCCCCAAAGATCAAAAGACCATAAAATCCGTAGCCGCATCCTTTGTGCCCAACCCCGCCTTTAGCACAGCAGAAACGGTGACGGCGCTAGGCATCGGTGAGGCGCTGGTGTCGGTGCTGTCGGATGAAGGCAGACCCCTACCGGTTGAAGAAACGCTCATTGCACCACCTGAGAGTCAGATCGGTCCCATCACGGATAATGAGCTTCAGGAGGCCATTCAGCGTTCCCCTTTGTACGGTCGCTACGATCAATCCGTGGATCGAGAGTCGGCATATGAGTTTTTGAAAGCACGTGCCGAAGCTGCTCAGGCTCAGGCGGATGAGCAAAGAGCTGAGATGGCGGCAGCCAAGCGTCGCCAGGAGGAGGAGCGTGCCCAGCGCCGTCTTGCAAGGAGCGGCGAGCGGCACCGCCAGTCTGCAGGGGAGGCAATGATGAAGAGCGCCGCCCGGGCCATTGGAAGCCAGATCGGGCGCCAAATTATTCGCGGTGTGCTGGGTTCCATATTTGGCCGCAAATAAATATTAAAGATTACATACGACCTGATTTTCTGAAACCGATCCGGATTTTCGACTTTTTGTGGATTGCTAACAAGCCTCGACAGAATAATTTTATGACATGTGCTCCATAGGGAAGTGTGGCACTCCCATTCACGGCCGATCATACTCTCAGGCTGCTTTGGGCGTGCCAAGATAGCGATCCCCCAGCCCCATTTTGTATATCCAACTCAGCACCCTGAAATAGAGCCTTGGCGTCATTCGTTTGCAAATCCAGGCAAATTTCCCATCCATCTGGGTGATCACATAGAGCCTGTTCTTTCTTACTGCCCTGATGGCATCCTTGGCGACATCTTTTGAGGTCGCCCTGGATCTATCAAAAAAAGCATTGGCCATTTTCCGTTGACGCGGATCAGGGGAAGAAAACTGGTCCATGAGGTTGGTCTTAAAAAAAGAGGGGGCCACCACCGATACGCCGATTTTCCTGTCGGCCAACTCGCTCCGTAGCGTTTCGGACAAGGATATCACGCCTGCTTTGGTAACATTGTAGCAACTCATCTCAGGCAGGCTGGCAATGCCTGCATTGGAGGCCACGTTGACAATATGCCCGCCGCCCTGTTTTTCGAGCATTGGAATAAAACTGCGGCAACTATAAATCACACTCTTGAGGTTTAGGGCGATGATCCAGTCCCAGGTCTCCAGCGCGATCTTCTCCATGTAACCGGCAGCTGCCACACCGGCGTTGTTGATCACCACATCGACCCCGCCCCATTGTTTTTCCAGTGCCCCGGCCAATGCTTCCAGTTGTTCGGGGCGGGTGACATCACAATCGATCACAAGCGGCGTTCCACCGCTTTTTTCTACAAGTGTCCGGGTCTGTTCCGCCCGTTCCGGATTGATATCCGATATGCAAACCCTCCATCCCAGTTTGGCAAATTCGATGGACATGGCGCGTCCCAAGCCAGATCCCGCACCGGTGATCACCACTCTCTTTCGGGGAAACCTCTTCATCTTTCATTCTCTCAATTCATTCGTAGGACCATTGTCGCTTTCTCGTTTCGAAAGATTCGTATCTACACTTTATTAACGCGTTAGGGATGAACTACGTTTTCATATTAACTTTTCCTTCCATCCCCGCTTTTCAGCAGGTTTGGGGGTTTCTCATAATGAAAGTATTTTCCAATGTCAGACTGAACACAGCGCAATTCCTAACAATAGGCGAATCCGTACGTGCCGCAGCATTAAAACCTCAAAAGAAATGTAATTTTCAGAAGACAGTTAAATAGTATTTCAGGGGGGGAAGCATCAAATTAGAACTTTATTTGAAACCCCGTATCATGATAAGCAAAGAGAATGCCATACGCAAATGTACATAATTAGTAAGTTTTATTGTGATTTGATATTATTCCTAATTTCTGGAAAAGAATTTCAAAAGATATTCCGATAGTCAAAAATACGGTTGATAAGGGAATACGAAAAGATTTATTATCATTGCCATATTGTAGAAATTTTATGGACAATATGGAATTAATTACCCATTAAACAGGTAAAATAATACATAAAATATTCAGCTTAAAAACGTCAGGTTATCGGAACATATCTTTATCAACTCAGTGATGGCAATTGTTAGAATTGCAGCAAATATTGAGTATTCTTTTTCTCTTTGTATGTTCAAACCTTAATTTTTCAATAAGCTACTCCGGTTCGACAAACCAATGTCGCGTTCGATAGACCAGATCCTGGCTCTTGGTGATGAGGGTACCGTTTTATTCCGGCTTCACGTATGACTCCTGTGGTTTTCCGTGGTCGCAGTGTATTCCTTTTTCTGCAAGGGGTCCAAAACCGTATCCTCTATGCCCGGTTTTACTTCACATCATCCAGCCATGACGGTCCGATGAAAAACGCATCAGATAAAACCGATGGGTGTCAACCCCTCCCTTGACCGCACCGCCTCCAGCAACCCCACGGTTCCGGTCATCATGTTGTCTCCCCAGGGGGCGCCGTAATTGATGGGAAGGGTGCAGGCCGTGGCCAATGCCCGTCGTGGTCCCGTGGCGAGTATACACTCCACACCATCATATCCAAAAGAGTAACGCGTATACGCGCCGTGGCCCCCCTCTTGGAGTATTTTTTCATGGACGAGTCTGCCGTCGGCAAGGTCCATCAGGAGTTGATCCAGACGTGCGGCTGTTACATCCATGGTATGATACTCGAAGAAGCCGCACAACTTCCCATCTTCCATCGCGGCACCCACGGTGTGGGAGGTGGCGATGTCCAAAACCAGAACACGACGTTGGTCGGCAATGAGGTTGTCCCTGGATGCACCGAGGATTGCCGCCATGCCCGAATCCATCACATACACCTTTTCGGTGGGCAAGTGTTGCGCGTCCCTGGCGATGGTGGAAAGCCGATTCATCGGCTGCGGAACTTCATCGAAACGGTATAACAGCGCCTGGGGAACCGGATTTTCATCCAAGGCCGCCGTAAACATACGGTGCCGGAAATCCAGATGGGAGACTCCGGGCGGCGGCACACCATGGTCCTGGGCGCATATGGCCACCGCATCGAATTCGAAGGGAACCCCGAATCCTGAAACGATGGATCTGATCCGCTCCGTTTGAAGATCCCCGGTGACCACATGGGTAAAACGGGGATCGCCTATCAACGAGTCCGCTTCGTTCTCACCAATCACCCGGATTTTCCGGTCGATCACCCGCTTTCGGTCATGGTGGATGGTGGCCGCGGCGGATTCGGTCATCACCACCTCGTTGGTTGTGGCACGGCTGCACAGCGCCTGGGAGACCGGTCCGCCACCCATTTCACCGCCCGTTACCACCAGGTTTCCGGATGTTTGTTCAATCCGATCGGCCAGCGCCCGTACCGGGGACCGGACCACAGCCTTGTAGTGGAGATCATGGTCCGTGTCATAGTAGAGCATATCCAGCGTGCCAGCACCGATATCCAGCAGAAGATAGCGTCCCATGGTTCATTGTTCCTTGCATAAATTTGATGAACTCGTAATCAGTCGTCAATTCAGATCGAAGAGACGGCCATCTGATCGGGGTCATCCACCATCAGTCCGTCCACCCCCATTTCCCGCAACCGGTGTGTATCGATCCGGCCGTTCACTGCATAGGGAAAGACCTTTGCACCCATCTGGTGCAGGATTTCCACCTGCGGGCGGGTCACTACCCGATAGTCCGGATGCCACGAAAATCCTTGGATTTTTCGGTGCCAGGAAAATAGCCGATCGTCGGCAGGGATGTTAGAAAGCAGGCCCAAGGCAATGTTCGGTGCAATCTTTCGCATTCGTTTCAGCACCTGCCATTGAAAACTGGAAATCAGTACGTCCTCTTCCATCTGTTGGGAGCGAACCAGTTCCAGCACCTGACGTTCGATGGCATCTTTCGGCCCGTGGACTTCGAAGGCCTCTGGTTTGATTTCGATGTTGACCAGGATTTTCCCTTTGGCCAAGGCCAATACCTGGGCCAGGGTGGGCAGTCGCTCGCCGCTGAATCTCGGGTCGAACCAGCTTCCCGCATCCAATTGCGCCAGCGCTTCCATGGTGAGGAGGCGGACCCTTCCGCTCCCGTTGGTGGTTCGGTCCACGGTTTCGTCGTGAATGACCACCAGCTGCCGATCCTTGGTGAGGCAAAGATCCAATTCGATCATGTGGGCGCCGGCGTCCATAGCGCCTTGGAAGGAGGCGATCGTGTTTTCTGGAAATCGGTGCCGGATGCCCCGGTGGGCGATGAACAAAGGAATTGGCAATTTATCGATATTCATGTTACCGCAAGAGGTAAGAGAGAATCAGTAGTTTGTCACCACCGCCTTCATGTTCTCTTTTTCCGAAAATTCCACCGCTGCTGCTAACGCGTCACTTTTTTTCTGAAATTTGCCGAAACAAACCAGAAAAAGAGTTTCATCATTCGTACCGACGACGGGAGAGAGAAAAGAGTCGTAGCCGATCTGTTCCATCGCCTCGACCTTCCTCTCGGCATATGCCTTGTTCCGAAATACACCCACCTGTATGGTATAGCGTGTGGGCTTCTCTTCAGATGTGTCTGCTTCCGGTATTTCATCCTTGGTTGCCACGGTTTCCGTTGCAACCTCCGGAGAATTGACCGCCGTGGTCTTCGGTTCATCCGTGGAATCGCTCTGCTCCGGTGCTGTTGCAGGTTCCGGTTCGTCCTTTTCCATCGGTCGTTCCTGTGTCGCCATTACCATGCTTTGGGTTTGTTTTTCTCCATCGGCTGTTTGGGTTTGCACACTTTCATCTTCCGACGCAGGTGTTGGCTCCGATGTGGTTTCGGCACCGGGGGCGGGGGCGGGCGCCGGCGCCGTTTCAGAAGATGCCTTCGAAAGTTCGACATCGGCAACCGTGGTTACAGATGCCTGTTCGGATTCGGTCTCTTGCGGTGAAGAATCCTGGGCCATCACAGTTGCGTCGGCGTCCTCTTGATCACCCTGAGGCAAATCGGCGGTCGACTCCTCTTCGGCGACCGCCGATCCTTTCACAGTCGTTTCGGTCGAGGGGGGGGCGGACGTGGGCATGGGGGGAACCTTCATCCGAGCAACGACAGGTGGTGAAGAAGTGCTGGGCAAAAATTTGACGGCGGCAACCGCCGCGACAATCACAACGACCAGAATGATCAGAACCCACCATAGTATTGATCCCTTTTCATCTGTGTAACGCCTTTTTGATCTCATTGCATGCACCCTCCAGAATAAACCGCTGTTTTCAATATTGGCATAAATTATTGCATTACTGGTCTTTTGAGTCAATCACGGGATTGGCTCATAACATCGGGAAAAATCTGTCCATCTCCGGCGAGTGGAAGATCCAGGCAGATCACGGTACACGCATCGAATTCCGATACAGTTGTCCTGGACATACCGAACCATGGGTTGAAGTACGAAATTGAAAGTGCTAATTTAATCCCCCAGGGAAAGAAGACGATGAATACAATTGAGAAATATCATTTCGAAACGGGCATCTATCGCCCACCCAGCGAAGGGGGCAGCAACTCCCTCCTGGTTCGATTCACCCGCAATTGCCCCTGGAACCGATGTACCTTCTGCGGAATGTACAAGACCGAAACATTCCAGGTAAGACCGGTTGACGAGATCAAGCGGGACATCGATGCCATGGCGGCGGTGCGCGACGATTTGACGTCACTGGCGAAACAGTTGGGGCATGGCGGTGAGATTTTCCATAAGGCCGCTATCGCACTCATCGAAGAACATCCCCACCTGAATGACCACCAGGGTTTTGCCATGCTCTACCACTGGTTGATTTCCGGAGGCCAAACAGCATTTCTGCAGGATGCCAACAGCGTGATCATGAAAACAGATCAGCTGGTAGAAACGCTGCGATATCTTCGCAATACCTTTCCCTCTATCGTCCGGGTCACCACCTACGCGCGATCCAAAACCGTGATGCAAAAGTCTGTTGACGATCTCACTGCCATCTGTGAGGCCGGCCTGAACCGGCTGCATGTGGGATTGGAGAGCGGGGATGACGAGATTTTAAAAAATGTTCGAAAAGGTGCCGGTGCCGAGGTTCACATCGATGCAGGGAAGAAGGCTCTGGCAGCGGGATTCCAGCTGTCGGAATACTGGATGCCCGGTTTGGGAGGTGCGAAACGATGGAAGCAGCATGCCCGAAACACGGCCTATGTGATCAACCAGATCAATCCTCACTACATGCGATCCCGCCCTTTTCGTCCCTGGCCCGGTACCCCCATCGCCCAGGAGGTGGCCGATCGGCACCTCTTTCTGCTCTCACCCCGCCAACAACTTGAAGAGCTCCGTCTGACCATGGAGGAACTTACCTTCACCGGCCGGGTTTCCTTCGACCACATGGGAAACCACTGGAAAGACCGTCGGGGCCGCCTGCTGTTCAGCCATGATTACGAGGGTTACAAATTCCCCGATGAGAAGCCTATCGTCCTTGCGCGGATCGACGAGGGGCTTGCGGTGGGATGATGCTTTGGAAACACATCAGGGGAAATGGGGGACGTAGCATGAAAAGAAAGATCGGCTTTTCCCTGGCGAAAGACTTTACGTGGTAGGCCTTTCCTGCTATTTTAATTTTCCCACTTTTTTTAAGGATTCCTTTCTCGTGGGAGGATCACGGCCAAGATCCCAGGACCATAACCAAAGGGTGATGCCTTTGTGGCTGCCTGTTTTCCCAGAAGCGATATCCAGCATAGCATGACATCTTCTGGAAAAAAATGGGACAGAAACGGATCCGAACCTTGGTTGAATAACCGATAGGATCTGAAGAAGTCAGATAAAAGGGAGAGATGAAAAATGGGCGGATTGTTTGGCGTGGTTTCCACTTCGGATTGTGTCGCTGACATATACTACGGTACGGATTATCACTCTCATCTGGGAACCAAACGAGGCGGGATGGCTGTGCGAAATACCCAGGGCCTCCACCGTGCAATCCATAACATCGAAAACAGCTATTTTCGTACGAAATTCGAATCCGATCTCACAAAATTCCAAGGCAGGCAGGGCATCGGTGTGATCAGCGACACAGACCCGCAACCCCTCATCATCGGATCTCATCTCGGCACATTCGGTATCGTTACCGTCGGCCGAATCAAAAATATGGAAGAACTGGTAGACAAGGCCTTTGCCCAAAAGAGATATTTTTCCGATACCACCAACGGTATTACGAATCCCACAGAAGTCGTGGCCATGCTGATTTGCCAGGAGGATAGCTTCGAGGCCGGTATACAACGCGCCCAAGCATCCATTAAAGGATCCTGTTCATTTTTGCTCCTGACGGACAAAGGGATCTATGCGGCCCGGGATCGATTGGGTCGCACGGCATTAATACTGGGTCGCCGTGACGGAGCCTTTGCCGTGACGTGTGAGACCTGTGCCTTTCCCAACCTTGGATTCGAAGTCGAACATTTTTTGGGCCCCGGCGAAACAGTGTTCATAACTGCTGACGGATGGGAACAGCGCCTCCCGCCGGGAGATAAGATGCAGGTATGCTGCTTTTTATGGGTCTACTACGGCTATCCAGCCTCGGAATACGAAGGCATCAATGTGGAAAATGTGCGCTACAATTGTGGTGCCGCCCTGGCCCGTAGGGACAATATCGACGTGGATGTCGTATCCGGCATTCCAGATTCGGGTATTGGTCACGCCCTGGGGTATGCCAATTATCGCCATCTTCCCTATCGGCGACCGTTTGTTAAATATACACCCACATGGCCGCGTAGCTTCATGCCCCAAAATCAAAAGATGCGTGACCTGGTGGCCCAAATGAAATTGATTCCCGTACGCCGTCTCATCCAAGATCAAAGGCTGATGTTTTGCGAAGACTCTATCGTTCGTGGCACCCAGCTCAAAGATAATGTCCAGATCCTCTTCGATTACGGAGCCAAAGAGGTTCACATGAGGCCCGCCTGCCCCACGCTGATCTATCCGTGTGAATTTCTCAACTTTTCCACCTCCCGCTCTACCTTGGATCTGGCCGGAAGAAAAGTGATCCAGGAGCTTGAAGGCGAAGAGGACAACGATCTGGATCAGTATGCCCGAAGTGGTTCGGACAAGAACCTGGCCATGATCGATGCCATTCGCCAACGACTTCGATTGACGACTCTGAAATACCAGCATCTTGAAGATCTTGTCACTGCCATTGGCCTGCCCAAAAACACGCTTTGCACCCATTGCTGGGATGGGAGCAGCTACTACTAAAAAAAAGGCAGAGCCCCGTTAGAGGCTCTGCCGTTCACCGCCATTTCGGCGGACAAGATATCTTTCTCTATTGGTACGAAGCTCTGCCGTTTCTCATGCCCTCAGATCCTGCAATTGGCTTGTGATGACCGGCCGGCGATGCATCTGTTGATATAGTAACCCAGCGTAACCAGTGTTATCATCGTTCCTACCATAGGGCACCTTCCTTTCGGTTATCCCGCGACATCGATCCCTGGATCGCATCCCAGATGTTCATCTTTGTTTTCACACTCGAAGTTTCTCTCGCGGGTATCAACGTGTCCTTCATTCCTGTCGTCAAAGTAGTCCTGCGTTCTATTATCGGCCATGATGTCACCTCTCTAATTGATTGTTCTGTCGTTGTTTGTCCTGCTTGCTCAAAAGATACGGCAGCAACGGGATTGCGCAATGTGAGCCGGTTGGGTGCCGGTTGATAGGCAGGAACTACCAATCGATCGGTGGCGGTTCGATGCTCCATGGAATAACGGATTGCGTTTCCGCATCTTCTTTCTTCTCATCCGTCCGGCGATATGTCGAACCGAATGCCCTGGGCCAGAGGCATTTCACCGCTCCAGTTGATGGTATTGGTTTGACGCCGCATATAGGCTTTCCAAGCGTCCGAGCCGGCCTCCCGTCCGCCGCCGGTATCTTTCTCGCCGCCGAAGGCACCACCGATCTCCGCCCCGCTGGTCCCGATATTCACATTGGCAATGCCACAATCCGATCCCTCATGGGATAAGAAGGCCTCGGAATATCTCAAGGAGTCGGTGAAGATTGCCGAGGACAGGCCTTGGTCAACCCCGTTGTGAATCTGTATGGCCTCTTCAATTGTATCGTAGGCAACAACGTAGAGGATGGGGGCAAAGGTCTCTTCGCCCATGACGGCCAAATGTCTATCCGCTTCGATGATGGTGGGCTGCACGTAGTGCCCGCCCTCCAGGCCGGCCGGCGCAACCCGTTTTCCTCCGAAGGCGATTCGGCCCCCTTGCGCTTCGGCCATCTGTAAGGTGTTCATCATGACATCGACGGCAGTCTTGTCGATCAAAGGCCCCATGAGAACGTCTTGTTCGAGGGGATCGCCCACCTTGACTTGTGCGTAGGCATCGGCAAGGGCACCAAGAAACCGATCCTTGACCGATCGGTGAACGATGACCCTGCGAGTGGACGTGCAGCGCTGGCCGGCGGTGCCCACCGCGCCGAACACGACAGCCCGTAGCGCAAGGTCCAAGTCCGCATCTTCGGCGATGATAATGGCGTTGTTGCCACCCAGCTCAAGGATCGATCTCCCCAAACGGGCGGCCACGGTCTGCCCGACTTTTCTCCCCATGGCACAGCTCCCGGTGGCACTGATCAGGGGGATACGCCGGTCGTTGATGAGAAGCTCGCCGATATCCCTTCCGGAACCGATCACCAGGGTGAATACACCGGACAGGTCATGTGCATCCAATATGGGGTCAATGAGATTCTGCACGGCCAGCGCACAAAGGGCCGACTTTGAACTGGGCTTCCACACGACCACGTCTCCGCAGACCGATGCAATGAATGCATTCCAGGACCACACGGCCACGGGAAAATTGAAGGATGTGATGACCCCCACGGGTCCTAAGGGGTGCCACTGTTCGAACATGCGGTGGCGGGGCCGCTCCGAGGCCATGGTCAGGCCGTAAAGCTGGCGGGACAGTCCAACGGCGAAGTCCGCGATGTCAATCATCTCCTGAACTTCCCCTTCCCCTTCGGCCTGAATTTTTCCCACCTCCAGGGAGACCAGTCTGCCAAGTGCCCGCTTGTGGATACGCAGGGCATCGGCGATCTGCCGGACCACCGCGCCCCGACTGGGCCCAGGCATCTTGCGCCACCTCACGAAGGCCTCCTGCGCCTTGCTGATCAAGGTCTCGTAATCCTGTGGACCGGCCTGAATGATGGTTGCGATGGGCTTGCCGTCGATGGGCGAATAGGACTTGATTTTTGGCCCCGTCGCCTCGATCCTGCCCCCTTTTGTTCCCGTCGTTGCGCCGAAATTCATTTCTTCGATGCCCAGTTTTCTTAAAAGTTCCATTTTTCCTCCTCCCACAAGCCGGTCCTTTGGCAAATGGTAATCGAACGTTAATCGAGAAGTAAAAACAAGTACCCCCATCGGATATGCTTTGTTTGTGACAGGTGTACATGGAGTCGTTTGCGGAGCGATGAATCCATTGCGAAAAAAGTTGTTTTCGATCTCGCTGTCGCTTTCGAACAATGACGCGCCTGTGTCAAAAGGCGCCTGCCGCCAATCCGTCCCGTCCATCCGGAAACGGGTGCGTTCCGCAACGAACATTTCTATTGGGGATGCGAAAAGATCAGTGCCAAAAAGACAACCGAAACAACGAGAATGGCTGTAAGAACGGCCAGTTTGAAAAACACCCGTCTGTCGAAAACGTATAGATATTTTTTAATAACAAACCCGAAATAGGACAGATCTCTTTTGAATACCATCTTTGAAGTCCCTTGACAAAAGCAATTGCTGGCAGAGATGGAAATCCGGATCAATCACATCACGACATTTTTTGGCTTACTCTACGAAATATTGACACCCACAAGCACTTTGTTTAAAGGGCCAATCATATAAAAACGATACAATACTTTAATATTTTAGCTGGTTATATCTTCATGCTCAAGCATTCTCATTGTTGGCATTTTATATGCATTAAACCATTTCCAGCTTTCATAAATCTTTTGCATATCAATGAATATGAATAAAGAATTAAGAAAATTGGATGGTATGGGGTTTACACTAATCGAATTGATGATCGTAATTGCCATCATCGGCATCCTTGCGGCCATCGCCATCCCCAACTTTATCGCCTATCGAAACAAGAGCTTCTGCTCTGGGGTGGAATCGGATGCCAACAATTTAGCAACGGCAATCGGAGATTACTTTTCAATTCCAACCAACAATACCATTTCTGACGGCAGCCGTCATTTTATTCCAACCAATAATGCCTACACAATTATTGCACCGGACCCGAATACCGAAATTACGATTCAAGTCGACGATGCATCCGGACGATGCCCTCCCGACTATACTTCGGCCAGTCCTTTCAATGTCCAAAGCAATAAAGGCTGGATCGACGGTGACACTTACCAGGTCGTTATTAAGAACTAACCTGCAATTCATTTCAAAGAATACCATTCTTCTTGCATTTCCGGAAAAACAGGGATGTTCTACCAAAAGCCAATTGTAGCGAAGCTGGACAAACAACGTCCCCAATCGCTGGCAACCGTCAAGAATTTGTCAAAAAAAACAACATGGAATATTGTTGTGACCATTTAACATCCATGTATTAAAGCCTTTTTTAGTAAAATAAAGACTGGCATAAAAAATGCTTTTTTGTTCTGGCAATGGGAAACATTGTTCTAAAGAGCGCTTAAATGCTTCCTCATTACACTCCTCCTTTCGAGACAAGCCCCTTTTCCCGGGGGCTTGTCTTTTTTTTCGGATTTAACGTATCGGTAGTCTGTGTCGCTATTGTATCTTATGAATTAGGGACGTGATTCACAAACGACTCAATGGTTGATATGGACACCGGAAATGGTCTAAAGAAAAGGATTTTGAAAGAATAGGAAAAACTGGGAAATTTCATTGTCTAAAGAAAAGTTACATTCAAATGGTTCGGAAACAACATTCATGGCCACACAAATGATTCAGCTTCTTAAACCAACGCCTATAATCGACAGTTCTCATACGGCAGTTAAAGAATTTGCCAATCAACATTGCGGCAATCACACGGAACCCAGGCAACAGGCCGTCGATCTCTATTATGCTGTTCGCGATGGTATCCGATACGATCCATATTCGGTAAAGCTATCAGTCGAAGGACTACGAGCCAGTGCCACACTGGAAAGCAAGCGAGGTTGGTGTGTGCCAAAGGCAATCCTGCTCACCGCCGCTTATCGATCCATTGGCATCCCTTCTAAATTGGGCTTTGCGGATGTCCGCAACCACCTGTCGACCGAGCGTATGCCAAAGGCAATGAAAACCGATGTATTTTACTGGCACGGATACACCGTTATTTATCTGGACGGGAACTGGATTAAGCTCACACCAGCCTTTAATATCGAACTATGCCGTAAATTCAATATCAAGCCACTCGATTTCGATGGCTATCAAGACGCTCTATTTCACCCGTTTGACCTTGAAGGAAATCGTCATTTGGAGTACCTTCGATATCGTGGCGAATTTGAGGATGTTCCCATTGATCTCATCAAGGAAACGTATGAGAAAGAGTATCCCGCAAAAGGGTCTTTGGAAGGTTCCAGTTTTGACCGAGACGTGGAGCAAGAGATACTGCACCAACGGCGATTCAAAAAACGCGGCGATTATCCGAAAAGAAAATGGCCCCTTACCGAGTAATCGGTAATTGTTATTTACGTCTTCTATCTAATAGTTGATTTTATTGAAACGCCTTATCGGTGAATGCGGATTGAAGGTCATCAACGCGCCACGTTACATTCTCCCAAGAATCCGTAAATGGCTGTTCGGGCGCAAATTCCCGATCCCATGAATTATCGTTTGACGGTATCGCTGGCGTGGCTTTCTGTTTTTGGAATAACGACATTTTCAGCAGGAATGACTTGATCTTTGAAATGGGTTCCATCGTAACCTCCCGTGTTTTTCATGTTTGTCGCCAGTCGATATATGCAAAAGATGAGCCAATGGAGGTTTAAAGCGATTTTATCAAATATACTTAGAATGTTAGGAATATGGGGTTGAACCAATGCCGGGAATGAAATAATGAAAATAGGCAACCGGACTTTATACTATTGTTAACATGAGAACCGTCAATATAGGACAAATATGCCTTCTCAATGGTTTGCGTTTTTAAAAAAAGATTTTGTTCATGGCTTTCCAGCGTATTGCGGTTTTGAGGTCACCCGCGTAGCTTATGGCATTTTTGAAACCAGCCTAAAGGTCAATGAGGAACACCGGCAGCAAGATGGATTCGTTCATGCCGGAGTGATCGCGACAATGGCAGATCATACCTCCGGATACGCCTCATTTACAACCGTTTCAAAAGAATTTCGCATATTAACAATAGAATTCAAGATCAACTATTTGAAGCCAGCGGTCGGCCCTCTCATGATTTGCCGGTCGAAGGTGATTAATAACGGCAGAAAAATCAAAGTAGCTGAATCTGAGGTCTTTTCTGTTGCCAATGGGGTCGAGAAACTGGTTTCCAAAGGTATGTTTACCCAAATGGCCGTGTTGGCAGAGGATTTGGAAGAAAAGGCATGATTCCGTGAAATAGAGGCATTGATACTATGTGGATGAACACGAGCGAATATCGTATGATAGAAGACGGAATGATAATGAGGAGCAAATGAATAAAGAGACACTTCCCGCACCGGATAAAAATGGTATCATCAATGCACTGCCTGGCGAACTATCCGAAGAAAACAAGCAGAGGCTCAAACAATTCTCATCTTCTATGTTTTTTTACGATTTTGTTCATGAAAAATATCTTCTTCCACGCCTTCACAAGGCGAATCCCAAACTGCATAAAAAAATATTGAAATCTTTGCTTTCACAAGTAAAAGAATCCCGTGTTCTGGATATTGCATGCGGAACCGGCAGTGCAATCGCGCATTTTGATAAGAGCAATGAGTATACCGGCCTTGACCTATCCTACTCTATGCTAAAGGAAGCGGTGAAAAAAGCCAAAAAGAAATCATTTAAATCATGCAGACTTATTCAGGGAAATGCCGGAAATCTCCCTTTTGATCATGAATCATTTGACTTTATTTTTATGGATACGTCTTTGCATTTGATACCGGATTATCAACTTGCAATTGCACAAATATCGAAAGTATTAGCCAATGGGTTCCTGTTTGTTTGCAGTACTCCTGTTGTCGGGATTCATAAAGAATTCGATGCCAAGTGGAAGAAGCTGGCAGAAAAGAACGATGCTCATACATTTACGATTGATGATCTT
This sequence comes from uncultured Desulfosarcina sp., assembly GCA_963674945.2. GTDB lineage: Bacteria > Desulfobacterota > Desulfobacteria > Desulfobacterales > Desulfosarcinaceae > Desulfosarcina. Next base: position 2,202,043 of record CAXXWQ010000004.1, on the reverse strand, counting down.
CAAAATGTATGCCGTCATAATGGTCTGACTTTCACCAGTTGTGATACAAATGGTGGTATTTTGTATTTCCAGGCGCATAAAGAGAAGTAAGGAAACCAGGGCGGCCAGGCTGGTTCTTGTGTCGGTTTCATACATTGTCGGTTAAGAACGAAGCCGTATCTGCGCAAACCAGTGATGCGTTGTGGGCTTCTCCATGTCCTTCCGATTTTTAAGGTAACGCTGTGCTAACTGTTGCGGAGAAAGGTTTTCTATCATTTCGAAGCCCGTCGCTCTAATTTCATCCGGAAATGTATGGGGGTTGAAAAATGAGTTTTTTGGCTCTCCCATTGCTGCTGTCGCCTCGTCACCTTTCAGGACGAATTCTACCTCATCAGGATCGATAAACTCGGTCTGTACACGATAATCAAAAGCAATTTCACTGCCTGGGGCAAGTGCTTTCGCGAAAGATCGCAGGGTGCCGAAAATCGCATCTGGGGTGAGATACATTAACGTGCCAAGCCATGAGAAAAATACCCGTTGGTTTTTTCTGAAAGAGGACCGGGCGAGAACTGCAAGGACCGTTTCATGTTCAAGGTCGGCGGGAATGAATTCCAGAGATACCGGCAGCGCATGACCGCGCCCCTCCAAACATTCCCGTTTCCATTCCTGGGTTCCCGGTTGGTCGATCTCATATACGCGGATTTTTTCCATTAAATCCGGACGCCTCAGTGCGAACGAATCCCCACCGGCACCCAGCACGACATATTGATTCGTTCCCGATTGCACCGCCTCAATCAGCTTGTCCTCGGTATAGCGAGCACGCCCAAGAACGATGGCTGCGCTGCCGCCGTGGCCAAATCCATTTTGCCTGTCTCCTTCAAGGCATCGCTTGCGCAGTTCCGGATTCAGCAGATCGATGGCGATTGGATCTTCCAGGATTAGCGGTCTCTCTCCGTACAGAAAGTGCCAGGCGCGGATTGCGGCGGTGAGTTCGGCAGTAAGGCTATGCTTCGTTTTTCCCATTGCGATCATTCTCCTCGTTCTTCAAAGCGCTTTTCAATTTCGACTGGTTCTCTAACTTGTCTTTGTATTCAGCCAGTTTTTTTTGGACCCAAGGAGCGTTGGGCTGAATGGATTGTGCCGCTTTTACCAGCCGATAGGCAAATTCCAGTTCACCATTGTCCTCACAAAACCGGGCGAGATTTTTGAACACGGCGGCAGGGCCTTTGTCCTTGGGCAGCGATAAACGATTCTTCAATTCATGAAAACCGACCACTTTCCCATGGATGGGATCGAAATGCTGTTTTGCCCGGTTCGCCTCGACGCCGAAAGCCTTTGCATAGGGGCTGTTTACAAGGTCCCGTCTGCCACTGCTTTCAATGAGAACAGCGAGATATTTTACCAGCAAGGCGTCATGCCGACGCATGGCCTCGGCAACACACCGAAATTCATTCACATCGAGTACCTGCCGCTTGAACGGTTTCTGCTTTTTTTCTTCGATCGCACGCAGGAAAGCATCACCATTTATCACCTGATACCGCCGAACGAATTCCCGGGTAATTCTCAAGAAGTGTTCTTTTATTCGAGCATACTGATCCGGATCGAGTAAGGAAAAATTAAAAGTCCCATCCCGATACCCTTGTAAAAACGTATCGATTCTGGTTTGCCACAGGGAAAGGTCGAAGTTGTTGAGCCAGCGTTTGAATTCAAGGGCTTCAAAACAATAGGAAGTATTGACGACGGACGACATGGACGATGCTTTATCTTGTCCTACCCCTATGGTCTTTAAAATGCCGTCGACGATCGAGCCGGACGGCTTTTTTACTTTGATTGCCGATAAAAAGTCACTGACGATGTCGCCATCCGTGAAACAGGCCTTCATGAACGGGCGAAGCAAAAAGGTATTTCTGCCGTACTGGCCGATGAATTCGGCCAAGGTATCCAAGTGTGTCGCCTCGGGAACCGAAGATGCTGCAGGAAATTTCTCTTTGTTTCTGCCGCGTTTTACGCTTTGGTTGTATCGTGACTCCAACAAATCGAGGGGAAACCGAATATAGGCGATGAGCAGAGCCTCGGGAAAGATCGCCATGACATCGGGCAGTTGTGCGAAAAAGTTTTCCGAAGACAACAAAAGACGATCACAGCCATTTGTCGACGTCTCCCCAATCAATCTCTCGCGGGCGTCGGCAATGGGCGCAAGCGGCTTGCCCGGTACCCGGGGATAAAACAGGCGCCTCACATTCCCGGAGCTGACGCCATTTTTATCCAAAAGATGGTCGGGGTAATAGATCCCGAGCTTCTTCAGATAGGATCGATTGTTACGCAACCAGTTTTGTATGGCGGAAGTCCCGGTTTTGGGTGGACCGATATGAATAAGCACCTGTATGCTGGCAATGTCGGTCCCTTTCGCCGACTTTTTTTTAACCATAGAAACACCCATAACCGAAAACCGCCCGCGTGACAAATCCATATGTGCTTCCGACTGCATGTTGCCGATTCGTATGTATCACAATACTCATGAAAAACAACCCGGCACAAAAATGAAGCGGACATAGGCCCATCTTTCACGCTGCCAAGAGCCAAACTCACGGCCCGGTCTCTTGCCATCCATGCCGCAGGGCAAGCTTCTGAAACATCTGGGTCAGTCCTGCGCCCAATGAGAACACGGAACCGATGGTCAGGTTTTTGTCGGCGGTCTCATCGAAAAATATGTTGAGGCTGGAACCGAGACCTTCGTCCGGGCGCCAATAGCAGATCATGATGGGCACCTTGGGCAACGGATGCAGTACCACGGAAATGTCTGATTCGAACTGGCGTTCTACCTGTCTGCCGGAAAAAAGGTGTACGACATCGTCGAACAGGTCGGTATAGCCGTCGGCCACCTGCTTCATTGCCTCTTCGCAACGTTTTTGAAACAGCGGGTACCGATCCCGGCCCTCTTTCAATTCCCGAAAGGGAACCCATTTCTCCTTTGGCTCCAGACCCAAACCGTCGATTACGTAGTCGAAAAAGGGTGCTGCCACCCAGGGATTAACATGGATATCCGAACGCAGTGTGCCCTGTTGGTCCACGGAAAAATCCTTCCCCAGGATTTTGATGGTCAGTCGGCTGTTTTCGAACCGTCCCCCCACACGCTTTGCCGCCGCCGCCAGGTCGACACGGGCGATTTTCTCCTTCATCATCTGCAAAAAGACCTCCAGGTTGTCAACCGGTTCCTCCTGGCCGTTGGCCCCTTGGGAAAATTGCTTGATAACACCGGGGCTGAGCCGGGGGCATTGGTCGATTGCCTTTTTTCCCTGAAACACGGCACCGGCAAAGGCAAGGCATGTCTTTTCGCCGCACTCCCGGCAATTGGATTTCTCAAGGTGTTTGAAGATCTCCATGGCGTTTTTCGGTGCTGTTGGCATTGGTGTTCTCCTCTTCGGCGGAAATGAATCGCGAAAATATACAACTTACAATAATGCCAAATGATGGATCTGTCACGCCGCCCAAGCCCGTTGTCTAAACGGTGGACTGCATTCGAAACGGGCACAGCTTCACCACGCGAAGGGTGGTCGCCGTCCAAAACGGCCGGGCCATTTTTCCCATATGGTTTCATCGGGAATTTCAGATGAACGACTGGCTTTTTTACGATTTGGCAAGCCCCAGCGCCTCCCGGGTACGGGCACTGTTCATCGGTAATATTTTTTTACCCAGGACGGGCTATTGGTGGCCACGGTGACCCAGAAGGGACTGCTTCGGTATCGGCCCAAGTCAACGACCACCCGCCAGACGTGTGGCTTGGACATCCGGCCATAGCCCGGATATCCAAAGGATTATTTGGTGCCGGACCGGTCGCCAATTGCCGCCGAAACTTTCTTTGGCATGGGGCCTGCCGGCAAGGAGGGATCCAGGCGCGTATCAAACCAGTTCATTCCCCAGTGCAAATGGGGGCCTGTGACCCGGCCCGTGGCGCCCACCTGGGCAATCGTCTCCCCCTGCACGACCCGCTGTCCCTCTTCGACGAGAATCTTGTGCAGATGAAGATAACTTGTGGACAGGCCGTGTCCGTGGTCGAGGATCAGTGTTCCGCCCGAGTAGAACATATCTTCGTGAACCAGGGTCACGACACCGTCTGTCGGCGCACGTACTGGTGTGCCCGTGGGGGCTGCGATATCCACGCCGTAATGGGGTCTTCGGGGCTTGCCATTCAATATCCGTTGACTTCCATAGACACCACTGATCCGTCCGATCACCGGCCAGATGAATTTTTGGGAAAAATCTGTATTGGGCAGATCTTTTTTTCGGACGCCCTTCACCAAGGCGATCTCTTTACCGATACGTTCCAGGTCTTCGGGCGAAGGGCTGACTTTTCGTGGTGGCAATCCGTCGATGCGCTGGATATTATAGGTGCGTGTCTCAATCGTGAACGGATGCTTTTCCACCGTTCCGTTTTGGTGATGAATTTCGATAAACGACTCTGCTGGGTCGTCCCGGCCGAATCCGACAACGAAGAGCCCCTCGGGGGAGACACGGAGCCTTTTTCCCTTGTATTTCACGGTCTCGCCGGGAGCGGTCTTGCCGATGGCCATGCCCCCTTGAACGAGATTGCCCTCCAGCGTCAGCGCCTGACTTGGGGCCGGTATCAGTAAAATTGCGATAAGTACAAAAAAAACGATGGGTCGCATAGTCTTCCTTTGATGTGGATATCGGTTTCCGTTTACATATCTATCGTCATTTTGTCTTGAAACTGAAAGCATACAATACACGGAATCGATTGCACGAGAAAGGTCTTTCGACCATAAAAAATTCGGTACGAAAATACAACGCAAGAAAATTTTTTATAAAAAGCTTTTCTTTTTTTAAGCCATTGGTACAAAGGGGAAAATTCTTTCTACCATGAAAAGTGTTTTGGCCATATGTGGCCTGGAAAAGTTTTTTATAAAGCCATCAATGGCGAGGATAACATGAAGATCGTAGACAGCGTCGAAGAGATCGTCAACAGCACCCTGTTACCGCCGGGAAGCCGAATCTACGCCTCCGGTAACGCGGCCACACCCCAAACGCTCTTTCGGCAACTGGCAGCCGATCCCACTATCCGGGACGTGGAGATGATGGGCGTTCTCTATCTCGGGGAGGTGGCGGATTTGTTCGAAAAAGAGACATGTGAACGAATTACACACCGGGTCATTTTCAACAGCCACCTCACCCGAAAGGCCGTCAACCAGGGATGGGCCAAGTATCAGCTCATGCATTTGGGCGACATTCCCATGCAACTGCGCGCCTATCTCAAGCCCAACGTAGCCATGTTGACCGTTGCCGGGCCAGACAAGGGCGGTAACTTCAGCCTGGGGACCACCATGGAAGGCGTGATGGCTGCCATCGAAACGGTACGGGCCGCAGGTGGGCTGATCCTCGCGGAGAGAAACGCCCGGATGCCCTTTGTCATGGGCGACACGGTTCCCGGCAAATGGATCGACTATCTGATCGATTCCGACTATTCGCTGCCCATAAGTCCGGTGCAGCCGCCCGATGAACTGGCACGAAAAATCGGTCGGATCATCGCCGGCCTGTTCGTGAAGGATCGGTGCACGATCCAATACGGCATCGGGCAGGTTCCCGAGGCGGTGACAGACGCCATCTTGGAAAAGGGAGTAAAGAGCCTGGGCATCCATACGGAGCTTTTCGCCGACGCCATGCGCCGACTGGTGGAGGCTGGCGTGGTTACGAACCGATACACGAAAACCCGCAACAAGTTCAGCATCGCCTCAATCTTCCTGGCCAGCAGCCAGGAGGGATACGACTGGTTTGACTACAACTCCGCCGTGCAGAGCCGGCCTTCGGACTACACCAATGGCATTCTCAATATCGCGCAGCAGCCCAACATGGTTTCCATTAACGGCGCCATCGGCGTGGATCTGCATGGGAACATCTGGGCCGACTCCATGAAGGCCAGACAGATCTACAGCGGTGTCGGCGGCCAATGCGATTTCATCCGCGGTGCCAACCTCTCCGAAGGCGGCGTTCCGATCATCGCCTTGAAATCCAAGACGACCAAGGGCGTTTCGAAAATCGTGGACATGTGTCCGGAAGGCATCACCACAACGGCCATTGCCGCCGACCCGGTCGTTATCGTCACCGAAAACGGCGCTCTCGATCCCCGGGGGTTGAGCATGGGAGAACGTGCCGTCGGGATTGCCCACCTGGCGTCACCGGAGGTCAAAGAGAAACTGTTGAAAAGGATATACGACAGTCCCGCGTTTCATCATGCCAAGGGCGCATTGACCGAAAGAACGCCAAAGGGGTTTGTTCCCTATGATAGGATATAAACGAAGTGATTTGCCGTTATCGGCTGAATGCCTTGATTACTTTTTGCGCCAGATCCATGCAGTCCATGACTGCTTGGAAAGCATTTCCGACCATCCATCACGAAAATTTGTCATAGGCAATCATTTCCGGCTCCACCCCTAAGTTGTCCAGCATATCCTCCACGGACTGGACCATCATGGGCGGCCCGCAAAGATAGTACTCGATCTCGGTGGGATCCTTGTGTTTGGAAAGGTATTCGTCGTGCAACCGTTGATGGATGTAGCCGGTCATTCCCTCCCAGTTGTCCTCGGGCATCGGGTCGGAAAGGGCCACATGGTAGGAAAAGTTCGGGTGTTTTTCAGCCAGTTCCTTGAATTCCTCGTCGAAGAACAGTTCGAGCTTGGAACGGGCGCCATACCAAAAGGAAAGTATGCGATCGGTCTTTACCCGCAGCAGTTGATCCATAATCTGGCTGCGCAACGGGGCCATGCCGGCGCCACCGCCCACGAAACACATCTCCCGATGGCTGTCCTTGACGGCGAATTCGCCGAAGGGACCGCTCAGGGTGACCTTGTCGCCGGGTTTCAGGTTGAAGATGAAGGTCGAGCCTGTACCGGGCGGCAATCCCTTGGTACCGGGTGGCGGCGTGGCAATACGAATGGTGAAGCGCAACCGGGAGGGTTCCGACGGCGGATTTGCCAAGGAGTAGGCCCGAAACACCGGCTCCAGGTTTTTTCCCTTCAATCCCCAAAGGTTGAACCGGTCCCAGTCGGGCCGGTAGCGCTCGGCCACCCGGACCCGGAATAGTTCGAAGGGAATTTCGTACTCCGGAATGTCGATCTGGATGTAAGCGCCGGCGGTAAATTCGAGGCGTTCTTCGTCATCCAGCTCCAGGATCAGATCCTTGATGAAAGTGGCGACGTTTTCATTGGAAACCACCGTGGCCGAGTATTTTTTCACGGAGAGGATCTCCTCCGGAATCCGAATCCACAAGTCTTCCTTGACTTTCAACTGACAGGCCAGCCGAATGTTCTCTTTCCTCTCTTTTCTGGAAAGGTGGGCCAATTCTGTGGGCAATACGCCCCGGGAGCCCTCTTCCACCTTGCACTTGCACATGCCGCAGGCACCGCCGCCGCCGCACCCGGAAGGGATGAAGATCCCATTGGCGGAAAGGGCCGACAGAAGGGTCTTTCCCGCCGGAGCATCGATGCTCCTGTCTTCATCTTTGTTGATAACGACCCGGTTGGTTCCTTTCTGGACCACCTTGCTTTCCACGAAGAGCAAAAGCCCCACGAGAATCATGATCACCGACAGAAAAACGGTGGTTCCTACGATGTAAATCAAGACATTCTCCTTAGTGCCCATCCAGAAATGGCCAATTTGCCCGATATCTTTGTTGCGCAGAAAATTTTATCCTCGAAATATCAACCATATGTCTCCGGTAAAATTTTTCACGCGTCGCGATCTCGACCAAATTTTCCTATTTCTGGATAGACACTCCTGAGGTTCCCGTTACAGGGTAATGCCCGAGAAAAGCATAAAACCCATGGCCATAAGCCCGGTCATGATCATGGTGATCCCGAATCCCTCCAGCCCTTTGGGCACGTTGGCATATCGCATCTTGATTCGAATGGCGGCCATGGAGATGATTGCCAGAAGCCAGCCCACACCGGATCCGAAACCGAAGACCACGGTTTCCACGAAGCTGTAGTTTCGTTCCACCATGAAAAGGGAGGCACCCAAAATGGCACAGTTGACGGTGATTAACGGCAAAAACACGCCCAATGCCATGTACAGACCCGGTGAATAGCGATCGATCACCATCTCCACCATCTGAACGATGGCGGCGATGACGGCAATAAAGGTGATTAATTTCAAAAAACTCAAATCGATGGACGACAGGCCCGCCCAGCTCAGGGCGCCGGGAGACAAAAGGTATTTGAACACCAGCCAGTTGACCGGCGCTGTGATGGACATGACGAACACAACGGCAAAGCCGAGCCCGATGGCCGTGTCCATGTTCTTGGATACCGCCACAAATGAGCACATCCCCAGAAAGTAGGAAAGGAGGATGTTGCCCACAAACACCGAATGGAGAAACAGTCCGATCAGATTTTCCATAATTACCCTTTCATCAAGCTTTTCTGCAGCCACACCAGCAGCCCGATGATGATGAACGCCGCCGGCGCCAATTGCATGAAGCCCATGTTCATGTAACCTAAATCGTAGAAAAAGTGGGGTATCACGGGAAATCCAAGCAGCTTGCCGGTGCCAAACAGTTCACGGATCAGTGCCACGGTCACCAGGACCAACCCGTATCCGGCGCCGTTTCCCAACCCATCCATGAAAGATTGGATGGGCGGATTGCCCAGTGCGTAGGTCTCAGCCCGCCCCATGACGATGCAGTTGGTGATGATCAGACCCACGAAAACAGAAAGCTGCTTGCTGATGTCGTAGAAGAAGGCCCGGAGCAGTTCATCCGCCAGGATCACCAGGGATGCGATGACCGACAGCTCGACGATCATACGCACGTTCCGGGGAATGGCGTGACGCATGGTCGAAATGATCAGGCTGGAAAGGGCGGTAACGGAGGTCATGGCCAGCGCCATGACGATGGCCGTCTTCAACTGGACGGTGACGGCCAGCGCCGAGCAGATGCCCAGACTCTGGATGAACACCGGGTTGTTCTTTGCCAATGGTTCGGAAAAGGCCCTGAATGAAGGCGATTGGGTTATTTTCATGACAGCACCATTACCTCATGATGGATGTTGTTTTGTTTATTTCAACCGCCTTGGGGAAGGGCAACCGAACCACCCCTGAATCGTTTGGAAAGGGGTTCGTACCTGCTCAATACCTTCTCCAGGCCGCCGGTGAGGAACTTGCCGGTGAGGGAGGCACCGCTGATGCCGTCTACATAATTGGCCTGTCGATCCGCTGGGATGACTTCGGCCACCTTTCCCTTGGCGATGCCGACGGAGGCGAAATTGCCATTTCCGTCCACGATCCGTTTGCCAACGAAGTTTTTCTGAAACCAGGGTTTTTCGATCTCTCCTCCCAGCCCCGGCGTCTCGTTGTGGCTGTATACAGAAAATCCGGCCACCGTCTTGCCGTCGTTTTCAATGGCCATGTAACCGTGAATCCGTCCCCACAGGCCGCGGGAATCCACGGGGAGGATATAAGCCGCGGGTTTTCCGTCTGCAACATAGAAGCAGACCGGTTTTGCCTGTTTTCCATCGGAATCTTTGGAAACGATGGCACCGTTGCCATCGACGCCGTAGCAGCGGATATTTTCATCGTAGAGGCGTTCGATTGTCGCCGCATCCGGCTTTTGTAATGGGTTGATCAGGCCAACGGACTTCAATATGTTTTTCTGCCGATCCACGGCTACATTGCGCAATTTTCGATCCTTCAGCCCCGATGCCGCACCGGTGAGCAAAAGACTGCACACCAGGGCGACCGCGGCGGTAAAGGAAATGGATTTGATCTTACCAGACATTGGGTCAGACATTGGGAATCCTTTTTTTAAGCCGCGTTTTGATGACGAAGTGGTCGATCAGGGGGGCAAACAGGTTCATGAACAAGATGGCCAGCATCACGCCTTCCGGATAGGCCGGGTTGAACACCCGTATGGCGACGGTCAACGCGCCGATGAGAAATCCATAGATCCACCTAGAAAAGTTCATACCCGGACCCGACACCGGATCCGTTGCCATGTAGACGATACCGAATGCAAAACTGCCCATGACCAGATGCCAGACCGGATGCACGGAGAACATCCGCGCCGCCTCGCCGCCCGAATAGATATGGATCAGGTAGCCCGGGTAGGCCACCGCCAGGACGCCCAGAACGCCGCCTGCCATGATGCGATAATTTGCCACGCCGGTGATAACCAAAAAACCGGCGCCGATGAGGATCATCAGTGCCGACGTCTCACCCACACTTCCCGCCATGTTTCCCATGAACAGCCGCTGGAAGGTGTAGCCGGCATCGGTGAGGATCCGGGTCACCGATTCTCCGGACGCGGCCAGAGGGGCCAGGGCCAGCGGCGTGGCGCCGGTTACGGCGTCCAGGGCATTTTGGCCCTTTTCAATGACCGCCGTCCAGACACGATCGCCGGACATGTTGGCCGGATAGGCAAAAAAGAGAAAGGCCCTGGCCGTTAGCGCCGGATTGAGAATATTCCTGCCCGTTCCTCCGAAAATTTCCTTGCCGATCACCACGCCGAAGGAGATGCCCACGGCCACCTGCCAGAGGGGGATCGTCGGTGGCAGTGTCATGGGAAAAAGCAGGCCGGTCACCAAAAAGCCCTCGCTGATTTTGTGACCACGGACCGATGCGAAAAGGATCTCCCAGAACAAACCAACGGCATAGGAGACCATCAGCATGGGAAAAACGATATCCGCCCCCCGAAGCCATACGGAGAGCCATCCCATATCGAGGCCCGACGACAGCTGCGTCTGGTATCCGGTGTTGTAGATTCCGTAGAAAAACGGGGGAAGCAGGGATATGATGACAAAGGTCATGAACCGTTTCAAATCCAGGCTGTCCCGCACGTGGGCATCGGCCTTTGTGGGCAGTGCCGGGGCGAAGGCCACCGTTTCGATGGCGTCGAAAAGGGGATGGAGTCGTTTCAGTTTCCCCCCGGATTCAAAGTGGGACCGGGTGGAATCGAAGATTCGTTTCAGGGAATTTACCATAGTGGAGTTCTACCTGCATTCTTATAAATTCATCACGTCTTATTGAAGATAAAAACACGAACGTGATACACTTGATTCTTACGCAATCTCCTTATAATACTGTGCCTTGGCAATTTTAAACAACTGGGTCAGCTCTATTTTTGACGGGCAGGCATAGGTGCACAGCCCGCATTCGGCACAGTCCAACAGGCCGTGGGCCAGGGCCTCTTCCACCTCATCAGCCATAAGACACTTCATGGTGAACTGGGGCAAGATCTCCACCGGGCAGATGTTGGCACACGTACCGCAGTTGACGCAGGCCCTCACCTCGCCATGCTGTCCACAATCCATGGGAAAGGGTTTTCGCCGAAAGGACGAAAGAAAGGCGGTGGAGTAACTGGGTTTATTGTACCCCAATCGGATAAAACCGAATGGCTCCTCCCGATCCCCGTCATCGATAAGGTTCAATGCATCTTCGAAAAACCCCATGAATCCATTGGCATCACTGTGAAAACCGGTGAAAATCCCGCCGACAATGGTCCGGACCGTTGGCGCAAGGGTTTTGTTTTCACCCATGAGGTGGATCAGGGGCACGCCGGCCCGGGTGGACAGATGCCCGGTATCGGGGGCGAGACTGCCCCCGACCGACACAATCCGCTCGATGGGATAGTGGCCGGAATCGAAAAATTCCCCAATACGGACCACATCCTGGCCATCGATGAACCAGCTTCGGTTCTGGTCCGGTCCTTTCTTGGTCCAGTACAGCTGAACGCCGGGGTTTCCCGCCGGGTAGGGACCGGAAAATTGCCGCACCTCGATCCGGTCGGGCAAAAGGGCATGGATCGCGTCGTTACCCAGGATGTGGACCATCACATGATCACACAATCTTTCTATCACACGCATGCCGATTTCGAACATCGCCTCCTTTTCGTTCAGGTAAACCGTCGGATCGGGGCCGAAGGGTTCATCGTCGCCGAGGCGAACGATGATAGCGGGTGGAATGACTTCGGGATCGGCCATGTCCAGGAAGGGAAGCGCCCTTAGAAACGGCCACATACCCCCTGTGAGAAGCATTTCTACCAGGGTATGACGATCGGTGGCACCGAGTTTTTCCACGGAAGGGGAATCGAAGGTTTCCCGGCGCTCCGTTGCATCCAATTGGATGATGACCTTCTCGATGACCCGTCGCGGACCGAAGACGATATCGGAGATGCGACCGCCTCCCGGTGATAGAAACCGGATACGCGGATTTCGCTTGTCTTCGAACAGCGGAGTGCCGATGGCTACCGTATCCCCCAATTCCACCAGCATCCGGGGTTTGATAAACGGAATGCGCACGGGAAGCATGCCCACATGGGAGGGCGCTTTCAATTGGCTTACCTGCCGAATCGGAGCGCCCGTGATTTTTAGGGAAAATCCTTTTTTCAGGTGCAAGCTATTCATCAATTGCCCTTTGTTGCGATATACGATCGGTGCGAAGCTATGAAACGATCGGCCTGTATGATCAGGTTTTTTATGGGATTGTCGTTGCCTTGGCGTCTTTGCCATGTGAGGGCACCGACTGGGTTTCATTGAGCAATATTTATACCGGACGAAAAAAATTCCGAAAGGCGCAAGGAGTTCTGGGAACCGTTGATCTAAGATGATTATTTTGACACGATTTATCCGGATCTGCAAGTTGCCATTGTGCTTTCTTCTCTTGGGAAGGTGCGCCTCATTTCCGAAAAAAATGCGGCCCAAATGATGTCCCTCTGAAATGGGACAGCGCTTTCCCTTGACATATACCCGATTTCATTTTAGGAAAAGAGCAAACTGGTTTTGTGGAGAGTAGAAGGCGTGGAACTGGAAAAGAAAACGCGGATGACTCGGCAGCGGAGAGTGATTCTGGAGGAAATACGGAAAGTCAGCAGCCATCCGGCAGCCGATGAAATTTACGAACGGGTGCGGAAACGGTTGCCTCGAATCAGTTTGGGCACGGTTTATCGAAACCTTGATGTTCTTTGCGAAATGGGCGAAATCCAGCGACTGGAACTTTCCGGTTCCATGAAGCGCTACGACGGTATCGCCAAGAAGCATTACCATATCCGTTGCGTTCACTGTGGCCGTGTCGACGACGCTCCCATCGCACCATTGAATGAACTGGAAGATGACCTTTACGGAACAACGGTTTTCGAAATCATCGGCCACAATCTGGAATTCACCGGTCTGTGTCCACAATGCGCCAATCAACGTGATGGCCGAAAAGAAGCCAGTTAGATGTCGTCGTTTTTATTCGCCTCCTGGTAACGAATCGTAAGCTCCTTTTATTCCAGCATTTTGTATTGTGATACACTCCTGTATCACAAAAAAAATATGAGACAAGACTGTGGATCGACATCCGGTCGAGTGGCCTCGCGCATCCAATCCGAACCTGCCAGCGAGAGCGGTACAGAAGCTCCTTCACGATGACCCTGAAAATGGCACATAATTTGTATTCGATGCCTCATAGGGCCTGACGCGACACGCCGAAACAATCTTTCTTTACCTTACGATAACAAAGAGGTGAGTCATGGAAACGTGTAAACCGACGATCAACACCGGCTTGCGGGGTATAACCATTGCAAGTACGAAAATCAGCGATGTCAATGGCGCCGAAGGAAAATTGGTCTATCGAGGATACCTCGTCAAGGATCTCGCCGGAAAAACGACATTCGAGGAAGTGGTCTTCCTGCTTTTGTTCGAACGACTGCCGGGACGTAAAGAGCTTGCCGATTTTACCGAGCAGATGGCTCAGCAGCGGGCCTTGCCCGAAGAAATCCTGTCGGCAATGAAAACCATGCCAAAAGAATCCCTGCCCATGGACGTGCTCCAGGCCACCGTTCCCATGATGGCAAACTACGACCCGGACCTCGGCGATACCCAAATGGAAAGCGCCGTCCGCATGGCCATTCGCCTCATCGCCAAGTTTCCCACCGTCGTTGCGGCATGGGATCGGATCAGAAATGGCAAAGCACCCATCGCGCCGGATCCAACCTTGGGACAGGCTGCCAATTTTCTCTACATGCTCAACGGGGAAATCCCCGACGATGAAATGGCCGGCTATTTCGATACTTGCCTGGTGCTCCATGCGGAACACTCGTTTAACGCATCCACCTTCGCCGCCCGGGAGGTCGCGTCTACAAAGGCGCATATGTATGCAGCGGTGGCAGCCGGTGTCGGCTCCCTCTCCGGCCCCCTTCATGGCGGGGCAAATACACGGGTGATGCGGATGCTTTTGGAAATCGGGGCGGTTGACAAAGTGGACGAATACATTACCAACATCCTGGATTCCGGCGGCGTGATCATGGGGTTGGGCCACGCAGTGTACCAGGTGGACGATCCACGTGCCCATATTCTCGCACCAATGTCCCAGGCACTGGGAAAGCGGGCCGGCGACACCCGGTGGTACGATCTATCCAGAGAACTGGAGACAAAAGGCAAGGCTGCATTTAAAGAGAGAAAAGGCAAGGACATTTTTGTCAATGTAGACTTTTACAGTGCAAGCCTTTACTATTATATGGGAATCGCAGTGGATTTGTTTACACCCATATTCGCCATTTCCCGCATCGCCGGTTGGGTGGCGCACGTGATCGAAGAACAGTTCGGCGGGGCGGCCGCCAAGCCTACCTTGTACCGGCCCGAATCGGATTATGTGGGGGATTACTGCGGTCCGGACGAATGTGCATTCGTTCCAATGGATGACCGATAATCAAAAAGGCCCGTCTTCGGAAGCAACAACTGGAATTGAATTACTTACAAATCATCTACATCAACCAACGAGGCACGATAAAGAACAATGAAAAAATGGAAATGTACCGTATGTGGTTATATTCACACTGGAGATGAGCCCCCTGAAAAATGCCCGGTTTGCGGCGCGCCCCGGAGTCGATTCATCGAAATCAGCGAACAGGGAACCGAGACACCGAAACCCGAGCCGGATCCAGAGGAACAACCTTCCTCCGATCCTCTGGAATCCACCGCTTCCAGTGGTTCTGCTGAATCCGAGACACCCGAAACGGCTGCTGAACCCGAGGAAACCACCAAAACGGTTTCACCCTTTGCCGATTCACGTTACCGGCAACTGTTCGAAATGATGACCAGATTCCATGGGCACCCCATTACCGTTCATATTCCCAACGGCCTTTTGCCCGTGACCATCTTGTTCATTTTCCTGTCCGCCGTGTTCACCATTGAGGGCATGGCAACGGCGGCGGCGTACAACATGGGAGTGGTGGCACTTGCCATGCCGCTGGTCCTCTTCTCCGGATGGGTGGATTGGCAAAATCGGTTCAATGGCGTCATGACCCAGGTCTTCACAGTAAAGATTGCCTGTGGCATCGTCGTTACCGCAACCGCCTGGATTCTGTTCATCTGGCTGCTCGTCAATCCGGAGGTGATCCATACCACCCATCCCCTGCGAGTTGCCTTTTTCGTGATCAACCTTATCATGCTGACAGCTGCGGCGACTGCCGGCTGGTACGGTGGGAAACTTGTGTTTCGGGACTGAAAATTTCGACCCTTCCAGCGGTTTTGAATGGATAGACGATAAAAGGAGAAGGCGCCATGAGTCATGAACATGACATTGACGAAGAACAGATGCGGCAGGTGCAAGCGGAACTGCGCCGCATTTTGAGTGGTCTGAAAAAGGAAATTCCTGTCTTCTTGTTTACCCAGGGCGGGAAAAACGAAGTATTCAACGATGCGGCACGCCAGGCACTTCGTTTCTTCCGGCAATTGACAGACAAAATCGTGCTGAGGGAATTCGATCTGAGCCATGAAAAGGCCAGTGAAATGGGAATTGACCACTCTCCCACCCTTGTCTTTGATCCGGAACGATACAAAATCCGCTGGCTCGGTGCCCCCTTGGGAGAAGAGGGCCGCATCTTTTTGGAGGCGCTCTTGCGTGTGGGAACGGGAAAAAGCGACTTGAACGAATCCGCCATGGGCGTGCTGAAAAGGATCGACCAACCCCGCGACCTCAAAGTTTTCGTCAGCGCCTCGTGCCCCTACTGCCCCCAGCAGGCCGTAAACGCCGTCAAGGCCGCCGTGGCCCGGCCGGATGTGATTTCTCTTTCGATCATCGACATTCAGGCCAACGCCGACCTGGCCGATCAATATGGCGCCCATTCGGTCCCCCAGACCTTTGCCAACGATATCCTTACCGCAATGGGCGCCCAGACCGAAGAGCTCTTTGTCTCTTCCATCGACAAGATGGAACAGCAAACCATCTTCATCCCCGAAAGCGACGAGGCGGAAGTCGAGTGTCAACTCGTTATCGTCGGCGGCGGTCCTGCCGGTCTCACCGCCGGTATCTACGCGGCCCGCAGCGGATTAACGTCGGTCGTCGTGGAAAAGGGCGTCTTGGGCGGCCAGGTGGCACTTACGCCGGTGGTGGAGAACTATCCGGGCATGAAAGAAATTGGGGGCAAGACCCTGGTGGATATCATGGTGACCCACGCTTTGGAGTATGTGCAGATATTCCCCGGCGAAGAAGTGGTCGATATCATTCCCGGACAGCCGCACGTCGTTCAGACATCCCGGAGAAAATTCAAGACCCAGGCCGTACTGTTAGCCACCGGCGCCACCCATCGAAACCTCAGGGTGCCGGGGGAACAGCGGTTCTCCGGTCGCGGCGTCAGCTATTGTGCCACCTGTGACGGCCCCTTGTTCAAGGGGAGACGGGTCTTTATGGTGGGTGGCGGAAACAGCGCCGCAACAGAGGCCCTTCACCTGCACAACATGGGTGTGAAAGTTACGCTGGTACATCGTCGGGATCGCCTGAAAGCCCAGGATGTTCTGGTCAAACAGCTGATCGACAATGGCATCCCCATTCTCTTTAACACCGAAATCCAGGAGATCCGGGGAGAGAATCGGGTTACCGAGGTGGTCTTATTCAACAATGCCACCGGTCAGACCGGTACCCAACCGGCCGACGGCGTTTTCCTCGCCATCGGCTACGATCCGGCCGTCGACCTTGCAAAAAAGGTGGGCTGGAACTCACCGAAGAGGGATACATCAAGCACGATCAATTCAGGACCAATATTCCCGGCATCTACGTGGCCGGTGACGTAGCCGGCGGCTTCAAGCAGATCGTCACCGCCGCAGGGTACGGATCGGAAGCGGCCCTGGCCATCTTCGAAGACATCATCAATCCCTATTGGAAAAAATAGTCTCTTCGGCAAAAAGCATGGGAAGAGCATGGGATCGGGGCGAATTACGGACAAACAGCCCCGATCCCGGCTCTTTTTTTCGGGATCCCTCGCGGATTCTGGCCACCGCTTCAAACAAGTGGGGCTTACGTTTCATTCGTTTTCGACCGGATATTCCCATATCCGGCAGTCCCGCGCGTACCACGTGGCGGTCGGTGGTGGAGACGAATTCCGGTTGTCTTTTTTTACTGGAGAAAATTCCATATCTTTTTGCCATGGAGACCTTCATCCCCTGAATGTGATCTGGGGGGAAAAATCCATCCGTGCGGTCATTGACTGGGAATTCTCCGGCATAAAGCCGGAAATCTATGACCTGGCCAACATGTTGGGGTGTCTGGGGATGGAAGACCCGGCCAACCTGTTCCGGCCCCTTTGCGAGTCGGCTTCTTCGTGGCTTGAACGGCACGGGCGTCTATTCCCGGGAAAGCTGGAAGATCCTGCCGGATCTGACATTGGCCATCCGTTTTGCCTGGCTCAGCGAATGGCTGCGAAAGAAAGATCAACCGATGATCCGGCTTGAAGCCGAATATATGTCCATTTTGATGGGAAACCGGTCAGTTTTCATGGAAAGATCACCATAGGCGGTTGCAAAGGAAAAAAAGATATGAGAAAGTTTTTCCTTTAGCGTCGTACACTGTTAACCGATAAAATTTCAGGTAAATGCAAATGCTGGGAAGGGTCATGGATCAAAATTTCGATAGAGAGGCCGAAAGGCTAAAGGATGTGCTGAAAATGGCGAGAGAGGTCTGCCATGAAATGAAACAGCCCCTCATGGCAATTTCCGGATATCTGGAGTTGCTGCAAATGGAAATGACCGAAAGCGCTACCAGCAACAGTAAGATAGATAAAATTAACACTCAATTTGAAAAACTTACAAGCATCACAAATAAACTTTCGGACCTTATCCGCGAATCTTCCTGAAAAAAAACCGGAAAATTCCAGATTCATGGCATTAAGTGCCAGGATGCGATTTCCTGACGCGAATTTTGTATCACGATGCATCTGGAGTACCCGGTTTTTGTACCAATAAGGGTTTTTCTTGCACAGCCGCCATATCCGATACCGGCAGGGGCGGTGATACGCTGCAGGAGACCCAAGAAAATCAAGGACCGTTTCATAGGCTCTCCTCACATTCATCATTCGGATTGGTTCCGGGTGCACAGAATCCGTTTTGAATACAACTTATCAATGTCTCTTTAGACACGACCACCGTCAAGCCGTTGCGTGTCGACGATCTGGCGACCAAGGCAGGTATGAGCACATCGACCTTTCATCATCATTTCCGCTCGATGACCGCTTTAAGCCCTTTACAGTCTCAGAAACAGTTTCGCCTTCGGGAAGCCAGACAGTTGATGCTTGCGGAGAAGCTCGACATGGAAATTATCTTTTCGTTGATTCTGCTGTTATCCGATAATATTCTCTCTTTTCAACACTTGGCGTATATCTTCAAAAATTGCATATATCTTCCATTTCGGAAATTTTATCTGGTCAATTCCTGCTATATTTGAAAATTCTTCACACCCTTCTTCGAGTAAAACAATAACTCTATGAAAGCCAAGCCGTCCCTGAAAAAGTCCGACTGTATGAGCGATATTCATACGGTGCTGCAGTCTGGTGTCAGCCTTTTCATCTTCAGCGGTCATTATTAGAAAAGCAAATGCCGCTTCGTTCAACATTCTGGAAAGTCGCTTTCTATTGGTTCCACTACCGACAGACAAAAAGTCGAATTCATCCAATGGGAGCTGTAATCGATTGTGCAAAAAGTCTTTTAGGTCTTTCCATGTTTTTGATTGACCATACCCAATGACTATTTTCTCCTCAATCCTTTCTTCCCTTCCTTGGTTTTTCCCCAGGTTTTCTATAAAGGAAGCGGACCTTTTTGCATATTCACCGAGTTTTTCGCATGAATGAGAGGAGCTAAGAAAAGATTTCGCTTTCGCCATCATCAGAATATGAGGCGGTATCTGGACACCGGCTTGTACGGCATACACATCACGGGACATTTGTTGATCGATGGATGTCAACTGCTGGGCAAATTCAAACGCACCATATATTTTCTCTTTTTTTATCCGAGCCATTACATCGATGATGAATTTATTCTCGCCATGTCGTTCAAGAACAGTCGACAGGATAGTAAGAAGTTTGTTTCGATATTTTTCAAAACAATCTTTTTCAACGGATGCTGTTTTTTCAAAAGCATCAAGATCAATATTACCGGCCCTTTCAACGATTACCGAAACGATGTAGCCAGAATCATATTCGACCCAATCGCCAACTGTGTCATTTCCGGCTTTGTTCAGGAACCCCCATTCTCTATTAAAATGAGCATCGGTCGGAACCGGAATTAAATCCTTATAGTAGACTCTCGAATGGTATCCAATACAAGATCCACTCCAGGACCTGCCAATTTCTTCACATACCTGAACAATCTTATGTAAACCAGAAGAATCAAATTTTTTA
This sequence comes from uncultured Desulfosarcina sp., assembly GCA_963674945.2. Lineage (GTDB taxonomy): Bacteria > Desulfobacterota > Desulfobacteria > Desulfobacterales > Desulfosarcinaceae > Desulfosarcina. The sequence continues at coordinate 2,182,413 of CAXXWQ010000004.1, read as the reverse complement.
AACTTATCAATCAGTGCGTCCGCAATATGATATAACTCTTCGCACATATTCACGATTCTTTGCTTTTAGAACGTTTCGTTTTCTATTTTTGTTTCCCTGCGAAACTTTCTATTACCGGTGTCAGGATGGCCTGTGCTCGTGGACAATAGCGATATCCTAATACTCTTCCCAACTTCAATTCCTTGAGCTCCCTTGCGATCTGATGTTCTCCAAGATCCAATGTAACATCTTCTTTATTCCTGGATTCGCCAAATTCACTTTCCCTGAAGACAATCTCGCTTCGTAGCAAATATCCTTTTCGATAGGTGATATGATGCATACGGACTCTTGGATTCATTTGTAAATCGATTTTTCGGCCCCGCAACATGAGTATATTTTGGCTATCTGCTTTCAATCCACATGTGACCCAATTGCTTTCTTCGGTAAATGCGATGTCCGCCAAAAACTTGGGATATCCGGCATACGTGACACCGAGGTCGCAAGCGTATTCCGTTGTTACAGGCAGATGGCGGGAATAGACCATTGTTTCTTTCGGCATACCCCGAATTATTCCCGTAAATATTGGTGTGTCTTCATCAATCGTAACGGGAGCACCGATGGAAACTTCGTTATAAGGCCCTATATCGCATTTTCGATATTCAAAAGCGGAAATCGTAATCACACCATGCCATGGTGTAATCCGATAAGGTTTGAGCCGATTGGACGGCAAAATCCGCTTTATGTTTTTAATGGGTGCCAGCATAAATACAGCAAGATACCTGATATCTTCATAGAATAAGGGCACATGTAATCGATACCGATTCCAATCGGTGGGGATATGTTCTATCTGATGAAAAAAATCGTCTGCATTCATTTTGCCATTTCTTAATCATCTTTATTTTCGGACGAGGCCGATCAGAGAGGCTTCTTTTTTTTGCATTGACAGTATTGATTGTTATGCATTCCCTGCGCCGGACCGCACATCGACAACGCCGTTCTCTGAACACAGGATCTGATTCCATTGCCCTGTCTGCCCTGTAATAGAATCAGATATACTATGATAGCAATGATTGCGGGCCTTTTACAAGTGAGACTTGAATCAATGTTTCATGGGATACGACGCCAGGAAGTTTGCCTAACCTGTTTCTAAGAAAATGGGATAGTTCGTCCAGATCATGAAAAGCCGCACTTATTAAGAGCTGAAACCGTCCGGTGAGCGAAGAAATATAATGGATCCTTTTATCGGCAGTAAGTTTGTTTGCGATAAGCCCGACTTGGCCGGGTCGAAGTTTCAAGAATATGCAAATTGGCAACGAAAGGCCGAAAAATGCCGGTGTGGGGAAGCCGATCACCCGGACAATATTATCGGCCATAAGTGATTGCATTTTTCTGCTTGCCAGCTTGGGATTCACTCCGATTTTTTTCGCCAATTTGGAAATACTTTCCCTGGGGTGCAACTCGAGTTCTTTAATCAATCGGGTATCGACATCATCAAGATCCCGAGGATTGCTTTGCCGCATTGGCTTGATGTGATCACTCAAATAGTGTGATGAGGCTTTATGGATTTCCAAAGACATCATCGTTTCAACACCTGTTATGTTTTTGACGCGGCCCAATTCTTCGTCGAAGAAAGAACTGAATTCGATGAGGTTTTGAAATTCCGCATAGGCCAAGATATCGTATCGGCCGGTCGTCAGAATAATACTTCGGATCCTCTCGTGGGGGAAGAGCTGTTTCATTACTTCATCAGCTTCCCCAGGTTTAGCATTTATTCCCATCACCACCAGAACCTGCAATCCTAACGATAAACGATCTGTAAAGGCGATAATACAAATGGCCTCATTATCTAAGAGTCTCGAAAGTCGCTTTTTGGTAGTCGCTTCACTTTCGCCCAGCTTTCGGGAAAGAACACGAATGCTCTGCCTGGCATCCATCTCCAATTCTTTGGTTAGCATTTTATCACGATCATCCAAGTCCAAAATTGGATGTTTTTGACGATTGTCCATCACCTTGGCTTGCGACTCCTGTAATGTGTCAGATTTGGATCGGAGGAGATCTATGTCACGGACATACCATCTATGTCGTAATATATAAAGTTTAAATTTACAATTTGGCACATCGCGCAGTTATATGGCAATAATTCGTCCATTTAATAAAATATATACAGAAATCTGTGTTGACTTGGGCGTATGGCAAGTGATACTCAATTACGGTATCACGATATTATTTGCTTGTATCAGCCCCTGATATAATTTAGCCGTCGATCCAATATTGTCCACCCCGCAGTTGTTCCCTGACTGCGGGAAGTCCGAGATGATCTTTCTTGCTGTAATGCTTGTTGTTGCATCACAAATTTAACTCGAACTACTTTGGGAAGCGAATATGAAAACGAACTGGCATTCAACTTATGATGTCGTAGTGGTGGGAACCGGTGGAAGCGCTCTTACCGGAGCAATTACTGCCGAGAACAACGGCATGAAAGCACTGGTAATTGAAAAGCTGGAGAAATGGGGTGGTTCCAGCGCTTTTTCCGGAGGCGGGCTGTGGATACCAAATAATTTTTTAATGAAAGAACACGGTTGTCTCGATTCAACTGAAGAGGCATTACAATATATGGAAGCTGTTATTGAAGATGTTGGACCCGCCAGTTCAAGAGAAAGAAAAGAAGCCTATGTCAAAAACGCACCGGAAATGGTGAATTTTCTAACGAAATTAGGATTTCAATGGGTACGGGCCGAATTATATCCGGATTATTACCCGCTTGTACCCGGAGCAAAGACCGGCAGGTGTATAGAGGGTGATGTTTTTGATGGAAAAAAACTCGGAACGTTGAGAAAGTCATTAACATCTGCGCCAGGAGCGCCTGATATCGCAATGCACTCAGCCGATGCGCATTATATGCCTCTTGTGATGCAAACCTGGTGTAGTTTCAAACGTGCAATGAGTATCTTTGGAAAAACGATTTCATGGAAACTAAGTGGAAAGACGCCGCTTGGAATCGGAAGAAGCTTGGTCGGTCAACTCATGTACATTTTGCAAACAAATTATAAAACGCCGGTATGGCTAAAAAGTCCTCTTAAAGAAATCATTATGGAAGATGGCCGCGCTGTCGGTATTGTGGTCGAAAAAGAAGGAAGGCTTGTAAATGTCCGGGCCAGAAAAGGGATATTATTGGCAGCCGGCGGTTTTCCTCAAAATGATGAATACAGGCGTAAATATCAACCAGTGGGATCAGACTGGACATCTGCATCACCCGGAAATACCGGTGATGCCATTCAAGCTGGTGAGAACGTCGGAGCAGCCCTGGCACTGATGGATGAAGCCTGGTGGGGCGGTTCTTTCATTATAGAAAATACCGTAATGTTTTCTGTTTGGGAACGTTCGTTTCCCGGTGCGATTCTCGTCGATATGTCAGGTTTCCGGTATGTTAATGAATCCACGTCTTATGTCGATTTTGGCCGCGCCATGTTGGATCGTGAAGCCGAAGTTGGCGGAGCAGTTCCCTCGTGGCTGATTATGGATGCAAACCACCGAAACAAATATTTATTCTATATGTTGCCGCCACGCATTACACCGAAAAAATATATCAAAGAGGGCGCAATCGTAAAGGCAAATTCCATTGAGGCGCTTGCGGATAAGTGCAAAATCAAAAAAGAAAATTTGTGTAACACGGTCAAGCGATTTAATAGTTTCGCGTACCAGGGCATCGATGACGATTTTGGCAGGGGTACCGATATCTATGATCGGTATTACGGTGATCACAGGGTGTTACCAAACAGCAATTTAGCTCCAATTAAAAATCCTCCCTTTTATGCCGTAAAATTTTATCCAGGGGATTTGGGAACAAAGGGTGGTTTGCTGACCGATGAATTTGCTCGGGTATTGCGTGAAGATGGATCGATCATTGCCGGATTGTATGCATCAGGTAATAATACGGCTTCCGTAATGGGAAAGACCTATCCAGGCCCTGGTTCAACACTAGGACCGGGTTGTACTTTCTCATATATTGGCATGAATCATCTTGCTGAAAATCAGTGAATAAGAATATCCGTTAAGGAAAGAGGAAATAGTTGCATCATCGTTTTATCCTTTCCTCAGGCCCCCCCCCCGGCAAAGCCGGGGGAATACCTGATGGCAATTCGGACAAATTCGCTGTTAAATGGCCAAAACGCATCGTCCGGCGACTCTTTTAAGCATCCTATTCGATCAAAGAGAGATGTCGAGTTGAAACATCACAATATTTGTAGTGTAATCAAAATTTGATAAATTGGAGTCGCACTGCTTATAAGAATATTCAACCCCTGCTGACAGCCAGGTCGTAAATGCATAATCAAGAGATGCGGTAACTCCATAGAACGTATCATCCCTCTCCTCAACCACGGATACTACTGTATCAAACCTCTTATATTCATTATCCGTAAGATACATTTGAATATTGCCTGAAATTTTATCGGCAATCGTTTGCGCATAGGTGGCGCTCACCGTGTGATACAATGAATAATTATTTGCGATGGTATCGCTTTCCGCCAATCTCCGGACTCCCGCCAAATTTATCGATGACTTGGGCGTAATTTCATAGTTGAGTAGAATTTCCAGGAAAAAATTGTCTTCTTGGTCATCCGTTTCCTCAAAATCCTTGATTTGCCAGCCCGCCTTGATGCTTGCGGTTGATTTTTCAGATGCATCCCACTGAATACCACCGAAAAAATGATGCTCGTCGCTGTCGTTCTCATTTCTTTCATCGTAAGAAAGCCGAACAAATTCGTACTCTCCAAAAATCGATGTCTCACCGAAAAGCTTATGGAATACGGAAAGCGTGGCGCCGTTATCTGCACGATCCCGGTAATTATTTCTATCGGCGGTATAATCGACGTAATAGTGGTCATACTTCATCCGTAAATCGGTTTTGTCGGTGACCGGATAGCTCATGTTCACCCGCAAAAGATTTGTGTTGAATTTGTTCGTTTCAAAATAGAAATCACCCGTCCCCCGCTCATCATACGCGTGTACGAACTGATTGCTCGCCCCGATGGCAAGTCCTCCGGAAAACCTGTAATTAAAAAGACCCTCAGCCATCTGGTTGATCGTATTTTCCTCCGTGTGATGCCCATAGCTTTCAAACTCGGGACTATAGAACAGATATGCCTGCATTCGGTCAAAGTTACCGGACCGATAATTCCCATACATGGCCCCCCCCGGAGTGATGGGAGAAGTCGGAGACATTGACAAACGTTTGGTTTCACCGGGCAGCATAAACCAGATGCCCGGATTTCCAAGGATGATGAAATCATCATCCTTGTAGGCGTCGGAATTGTAAAAATTATCCGTGTATCCCATCTTTTCTGTCAGAAACACATGAAGGCAACCGTCGCACATTTCAGGGATATCACTGCTGATTGTACCTGTATCGGCCTTTTTTTCGGTTTCAGTATCAATCCCAAAAGCAGTGAACGGTAACAGGAACAGCCCGATACTGATCAAGAACACTTGGAGCATAAAAACCGGTTTCATTCTCTCTCTCCTCTGAAGTGAAATAAATATAATATTAGCATTCGGTTTTGTTATCATATACTCACCTCCCCATCTTAGGCCGTTAATACTTCCATACTTTCGGGTTTTACCCTATACCACGCTGCGTATATCGCCGGCAGGACCAATAAGGTCTGGACCGTCGCTCCGAACAACCCGCCGCCGATAGCGACCGCCATGGGGCCCCAAAAGAGGCTGAAAGAAATCGGGACCATAGCCAGAATGGCTGCCGCCGCCGTCAGCATGATGGGACGGAAACGCAACGTCGTGGCGTTGATGATGGCGTCCCAAAGCGATTGTCCCGCTTTCAGCTGCTGGTCGATCTGATCGATGAGGATGACGGTGTTGCGCATGATAATTCCGAACAAGGCCAAAAGACCGAGTTGAACGACAAAGCCCTTGGGGCGTCCTGTCAGAAGCAAGGCCAGAACTGCCCCGATCATCCCCATGGGAGCCGTGAGCAGGGTCAGGATCATCTTGGAGATGCTCTGCAGCTGGAACATCAGGAGGGTCATGATGACGAGAATCATGATGGGAACAGGCTTCATCAACAATTTTGACGCCCTTATGGATCTCTCCAGCGTCCCGCCGACATCGATGCTATACCTTTGGGGGAGAGAATGTCGGATCGAAGCGACATCGTCATAAACCTTTTGGGTCGCATCGTTTCCCAGAACACCGGCAACCGTGTTGGCCTGGAGCGTGATCGTCGGTTTCAGGTCACGGCGCCAGATAAGCCCCTTTTCTGCCTCATAGCCGATCCTGGCGATCTGGTCTAAAGGAATGAATCGTCCTTTGCCGATGTGGATATTGAGATCCTTGACATGCGACAGGTCGCTTCTGTTCTTCTCGTCAATACGAAAGAGAACGCTCACCGTCTTGTCCTTTTCCCTGAACTCGGCGATCGGCGCGCCACACAAAAGGGCCTGAAGATTCCTGGCCAGGGCTCGGTTATTCAGTCCCAGCGCACTGCTTTTGTCCTGATCGATCGATAGAAGCATGACCTTGTTTTTTTCATTGCAGTCCATGTGGACATCCAGCAGGTTGGCGTCGGCTACCATGATATCATTCACCTGTTTGGCAAGCTCGCGGACCTTCTCATGATCGGGGCCGGTCACCCGTAGCGTCACCGGATACGGTTGGGATGGTCCCGTTTGAAGAACCTTGGCATTGCCGCGAATACCGGGAAACTCGGTTTCAAAGAGCTTTCGCGCCTTTGTGATAACCCGGTTGCGCGCCTCCAAATTCTTGGCCAGGACAATGATTTGTGCAAAATTCGTATTGGGAAGCGTCGGGTCGGCAGCCAGAACGAATCGGGGCGCACCCTGCCCCACAAAGCAGGAATATTGAACCGTATCGGGGTCATCGGCAAATTTTTCAGTAAACCGGCAGGCCACCTCCTCGGTCGCCTGTATGGACGCCCCCTCCGGCAGGCGCAGATTGATGATGGCTTCCGGCCGGGTCGAAGGAGGAAAGAACTCCTGTTTGACGAAGCCCATTAAATAGAGGGCAAGGACCAATCCGGTGACCGTTGCGCCGATCACCATCCAGCGATGCGTCATGCACCAGGTAAGGAGACGTTTGAATGACCGATAGAATGGTGTATCGTAAATATCGTGACCTTCCACATGCGGTTTCGGTTTGACCATGAGCAATCCGAAGAGAGGCGTGGCGGTTCCGGCCACGACCCAGGAAATGAGGAGAGCAATCGTCACCACAGCGAAGATGGATCCGACGAACTCTGCGGCGACGCCTTTTGAAAAACCGATGGGAATAAATCCGGCGCAGGTGATCAAGGCCCCCGTAAGGCGGGGATAGGCCGTGGCGGTATAGGCAAAGGAAGCTGCGTCAAATCGTTTCCACCCCTGTTCGAGTTTGACGAGCATCATCTCAATGGCGATGATGGCATCATCCACGAGAAGACCCAGCGCCACGATCAGTGCACCTAGAGAGATCTTGTGAAGATCGATCCCAAGGCATTTCATGACGATGAAGACCCCTGTAATGACCAAGGGGATGCACAGGGTGACGACGATTCCGGATCGCAACCCCATGCTCAAAAAGCAGACGACAAGGACAATAATGACCGCTTCACCCAGTACCTTGATAAATTCGTTGATGGAACTCTTTACGACTTTGGGCTGATTGAAAACGGAAGTAATTTCCATCCCTGCGGGGAGATTCTTTTTCACCTCAACCATGGTCTCATCGAGATTTTTTCCCAAGACCAGGATGTTCCCCCCCTCCTGCATGGAAGCGGCAATTCCGATTGATGGTCTGCTGTTAAAAAACATCCGGGAATCGGGCGGGTCGGAATACCCGCGCCGTATGGTGGCGATGTCTCCGAGACGGATGGTTTGCCCGGCGATGGGGATCGGAACATTTCGCAGGTCATCCAAATTATCGAACATCCGGGAGACCCGGAAAAAGACGCGATCGGAGGTTGTTTCAATCATTCCGGAAGGCGTCATGGCGTTTTGCCCCTCCACCGATACTGCGATCAACGCAGGATCGATGCCCAACTGGGCCAGCTTTTCCGTTTCCATTTCAACGGTGATTTTTTCCTTCTGGACGCCGAGAAGTTCTACCTTCTTTATGCTGTCGACCTCCATAAGAACACGCCGGATCTCCTCCGCCTCTTCCCGCATTTCCTCATAGGTAAAGCCGTCCCCGGTCAGGGCGTAAACACATCCGAAGACATCACTGAAGCGGTCGTTAAAGAAGGGGCCGACGACGCCCCGCGGAAGGGTTCCCTTCATGTCTCCCACCAGGTTGCGGACTTCGAGCCAGGTGGGACGAATCTCATCCGCCGTCACTTCCGGTCTAAGGGCGATGAAAAGGAAGGACTGGCCCGGGGTGGAATAACTCCTGATATAATCCAGGCGAGGTGTTTCCTGAAGTTTCCTTTCGATCTTGTCGGTCACCTGCTCCTCCACCTCCCGGGCTGACGCACCCGGCCAGGCGGCGCTGATGATCATCTTGCGAATCGTGAAATCGGGGTCTTCCATCCGCCCCAGGTTTTGATAGCAATAGGCTCCGACAACAAAGATCATAATGATGAGATAGTATATGAACTGTTTGTGGTTGAGCGCCCATTCGGTCAGGTTGAAATGCTTCATGATTGGCTGCCTCCCAGGATCTTTACACGCTGCCCTTCTCGCAATTTATGGACACCGGCGGTCACAATCGTTTCTCCAGGTTTCAAACCCCCTACCACCTGGATCCCGTCGGCACCGTACTTGCCGACTTTTATCCGTCGCAGTTCAAGTATTTCTCCCTGAACGATCCAGACACAGGGGGTGTCTTCCGTCTGATAGAGGGAGGAAATAGGAACAAAGATGAAGCCTTCTTTTTTGTCGGGAGCGATCTCGACGGAAGCCGTCATACCCAAGTTGATCTGAGGAATTTGTTCTACCAGGCTCGCCCGGACTTTATAGGTGCGGGTTACGGGATCGGCCATGGGGGCGATTTCTCGTATCTTTCCTTCCCCCGTAACGTCGGGCAGGGCCCAGAAAGAGATCCGGATCTGGGGTTCGTCATGAAGGATCTGCAGGCGGTTTTCAGGCACATTGATTTCGATTTCCTGCTCACCGTCCTGGATCAGGGTGATTACCGGCTGCCCCGGTCCCACGACCTGCCCCGCCTCGGCCCTGATGGACGCCACTACGCCCGACCGATCGGCATAAAGGGTGCAATAACTCAGCTGGTTGGCGGTCTTGGTTTGCTGGGCGACAGCGCTCCGATACCCCGCCAGCGACTTTTCATAGGCGGTCTCATATCGATCCAGTTGGGCGCGGCTGATCACGTCCTTATCAAAAAGTGAGCGGTATCGGTTGAGCTCCTTTTCGGCAAGCTCAAGCTGCGATTTGGCTGAGGCGACCACGGCCGATTGGCTGGTGACGAGTTGCTCGATGTCTTTCGAGTCGATTCGCATCAACCGTGCTCCCTTTTCTACCTTATCCCCCAATTCCACCAGCCGGCTGATGATTTTCCCCCCCACCTGGAAGGCCAGCTTGCTTTCGTAGCGGCCCCTTACCTCGCCGGAATAGACGTATTTTTGACCAGACTTTTCCGAGGCAACCACCATGGTTCGCACCAGGGGAATGTCTTCTTCCATTGGCTCGGTTTGCGACACGTTACCGTTCCGAGTGATGATAAGCACCAAGGCTGCAGTGATGCAGGCAACGCTCAAGTGGGAAACAAACACTTTTTTATTCTTAATTAAATCAAACATAGACCCGCTCCTTTGTGTAAACGGTTTCTCTTTATTACTCAGTGGCAGATATCCCGCAAATCTTCACCCATTGCGTAATGAACGGCCGCCTCTGCCCTTCGGTAGTCATAGACGGACCGGATTCGATTGGTTTCGGCAACCGTCAGAAGCGTTATGGCGTCGAGTACTTCCGTTGCGGTTCCCTCTCCCTCCTCATAACGATTCTTGTTGATCCTAAGGTTCTCTTCGGCCTGCCCCGCGGCATCACGATTGACGAGGATACTCGCGTAAGCGTTGTCCTGGGACAAAAGGTAGCTTTGCAACTCCAGTTTGATCCCGTCGACAAGCTGTGCCCGCTGCTCTAAAAGCTGTTTCTTCTTTCTTCTCGTCTTCTGTAAATCGGCGGATGACCGACCACCGTTATATAGGTTGATCGTAATCCCGAAGGTCACGAGCCATTCGTTTTCGTGAGCTTGATAATCGTTTTGCGTATATTCATTGGCCCCGCTGACGAAGAGTTTCGGCAAGAATTCCGATCGTTTTACGGTTTCATCCAGGTCGAGGGCGCTAAGGGTCCGATCCACGACAAGTATCTCCGGTCGATTGGTAGTAGCCATCTCCCAAGCATTTTCCAGCTCGATCTGTCGAGGTGCATCAACCGTCACCGCTTGCTCTTGGGGTTCGATACTATCGTTGAGAGGTCGTAGAAGCAGATTGTTCAGTTTTGCCGCCAGGATGGACTCGAGGTTTTGGGCCGACAGATGGTTTTGGCGGGCGTCGGAGAGGCGTACCTGAACTTGTAAGAGGTCGTTTTTCGTAATCACGCCTTTTTCATAGAGCTGATCTGCATTCCGATTATGGGCCTCCAGCCGCTCTATTTCCTTGGCGGCCAGTTCGCTGAGGTGTCTTGCTTCCAGAAGATTGTAAAAGGATTTGATAAACTCCAGGGCGACCTCATTGCGCGCGCGAACGGAATCGAATTTCTGTGCCTCGACAATCATTTTTGCCGCATCATAGCGCGACAGATTGCCGCGAAAAGCAAAAAGGATCTGCTGAAGGACAATGCGATGGTGATAGAAATCGGTATTGGACGCCGGAACAACCATGCCTTCGAAAAGCATGGCCGGCTGATCTTTAAAGTACGTATACGCCGCAGTGGCCGTAAGGTCCGGGAGCATCGCGGACCGCGCCATTTTGGCATCCGACTCCGCCAAGGCCTCGCTCCACTTGGCCACTTTGATCACCCGGCTGTCTTCCGTCACAATCTTCAGCCCTTCGGAGAGAGTGAGCATGTCCTGTGCCGCTGCCGCGTGATAAAACGGCAGAAGCATCATCAGGCAGGTCAACAGGGTACGGTTCATTTTCATAATGTTTTCTCCATCTACAAAGGTATTCCAGTCCCATCCACAGCAATTTGGCGAGAATGGCCGTTCGTTGGTCGCTTTCTTGCGATCTTGTCTGTAACGCAAGGATAGTAAGTACTCCTCGAAGAACACCATGAAAGAGCACGCGCCGTGCCAACATTTAATTCGCTATAATATTGGACGGTTATATGTTTAGGAAAAAGGGTTCCGTGGGATAAAACACTTTTTCTCCGTTTCCTCAGCCGCCCCGCCGTTTAATAAAGCAGTCTTTGGGGCAACCTTTGCGTCTGATGAGGAACAGGAGTATGATTGATTAAAATATTTTTTCCCGAGAGGCAGTGTTGGAGATGTGTAAAACTTTCTAAATTAATAAGGTATTGTAGTTTGATTGGCATACTGTTTTCTCCATCCAAAACTGTGTTCCAGTCCCATTTGCAGCAAACTGTCAAGAATGGTCGTTTGTTGGTAGCTTTCTTGCAAGGTTGTCTGAGAAGCAAAGATTGGGACTTCTTGAAGAACGGCATGGCAAGGCACGAACCGCGCCACCATAAAAATTAAAACAACAATAATATTTTATAGTTAGGTAAATCAAAGCGGAATGCTGTGCGATAAGACAATTTACTGTTTTATTTGCCGGTTTTGTTGTATTCTGTTCAATACAACAGTTTTTTTAATAATCTTTACGGCCGACGTGGAGCCTGCATCATGATCGATGAAAATATCTTTTTTCGTGAGGCGACGTTGCTGGTATGCGGAAGTCTCGAAATCGAAAAAGCGCTATTCGATCTTCTAATCTTTATTCGTCAGCATATCCCCGCCGACATGATCTATTTGAATGTTTACAACCTGGACACCGGCATTGGTGAAAATTTGGCCAGAGCCGATCTTAACGGCGGGCAACTCACTTCGTTAAAGCTGGTTCTTCCGGAGAAAATCCGTCATAATTTAGAGGAGCAACATAAGAAACCCGATCAAAATGCCTCCGTTGCGGTGATTGATCGCTATAGTGAACCTTCAACGTTCAAAGCCATAACTTCCTTTTCGGGGTATCCGAACGGCACATTCATGATCTTATTACCTGTCCCGAAATGGAATCTTTTCTGCACTGTTTTCATCGGAAACCATGCAGAGGAAAAATATAACGAAGACCACATTCGCCTATTTTCTCTCCTTAATGAGCCCATGGCCATTGCGATGAGTAATTACCTTCGCTACCGCGAAGTTTTACGACTGAAAGACATTTTGCTGGACGACAACCGGTATTTGCAAAATGAGCTTCAGCAGAATATCGATGAAGAAATTATAGGCGCGCAGTTTGGACTTCAGCAGGTCATGAAGTTGGCTGCCCAGGTTGCGCCGATGATGAGCCCCGTTCTTCTTCTGGGAGAGACCGGAACCGGAAAGGAGGTCATCGCGACAGCCATCCACAACATCTCGCCACGCAGGAAAGGCCCATTGATTAAGGTCAATTGCGGCGCAATTCCGGAAACGCTAATGGACAGCGAGCTTTTCGGTCACGAAAAGGGGGCATTTACCGGTGCGTTCAGCAAGATGCGGGGCCGATTTGAACGAGCCCAGGGCGGCACCATCTTTCTGGATGAAATAGGCGAGCTGACGCCCAAGGCGCAGGTACGTCTACTAAGGGTTCTCCAGGAAAACGAGATCGAGCGGATCGGCGGCTCGGAAACCGTTCCCGTGGACATTCGCGTTATCGCAGCCACCCATCGCAATCTGGAAGAAATGATCGCCAATGGAAAGTTCAGGGAAGACCTCTATTTCCGTCTCAACGTTTTTCCGATTGTGATTCCGCCCTTACGGGAACGGCTTGCCGACCTTCCCATTTTGGTACAGCATTTTATGACCAAAAAAGCGCGCCAGATGGGGTGGACGGATGTTCCGATCCTGGCGCCGGGGTGCCTGCCCAAATTGATGGATTATGATTGGCCCGGAAACGTCCGGGAACTGCAGAATGCGGTGGAACGCGCCCTTATTCTCAGTGACGGTAAGCCGTTGACCTTCGAAGAGCCGAGCTATGCCGTAACCAATAAAATCACAAACGGTTTTTCAACAGCAATTTCGAATGGCCTGGACTTCGATCAGGCTGTCACGAAAATCATCATGCAGGCTTTGGAACGGGCCAATGGCAGGATTGAAGGAGAAAAAGGTGCCGCTAAACTTCTGAATCTGAATCCCTCAACGCTTAGGACAAAGATGAGAAAATTAGGCATCCAATTTGGTAAAAAGCATTTACGGCCCTGAAGTGCGCGGTGCGGGATCGTATTTATGAAAATCCTCAATGAAAGGATTTGCAGGTTTTCTTTGCTGCAAACCCTCATTGTTTGCTAGTTCCGGCTGGAATGGAAGCAAACGAGACACATGACGGCAATCGTGAACGCGCAAAAGCGTCAAAGCGCACGAGTAAAGGTGCATCTTGCGTGAATATTATTCGACAATGGTGGCTCTGATCCGGATTATCGCACCCGCTCCCGGCATCAAATCCGCCTTCGGATAATACCTCCCGGCGTAGTAATTCCGTTCGTCATCCGGGGCGTTTATTGTATCGTATATGCCACCGTCATCAAACCAGGTTTCTTCATTGGCTCTTGCATTGGAAGTAATGCCGCAAACACAAGAATAAAAACAATAAATGCATCCTGGATTCCAGAGCAGGTTAGAATCCCGCGTGCCGCCAATCCTGGGTTCGATGCCCAGAGGCGCAAAATCTTTCGGGGCGGGATCGAACTCGGATGCCGCTTCATCGTATAATTCGTACAGATTGTAATAACGGTCTGCTCCTTCCCAGATAACTTCAAAATCCACCCGCTGCCCGTCAGGGTATTTGACCATCCAATCGGCCATCTCCCCGTAATAAATGCCGTCGGCCATGTTGCCTTCCGGGCTTGCCCCGAGATATGTCAGCAATTCCTGAAAACAAAACGGCGGGATATCGGCCTGGAGAAAACTGCTGCTGCTCAATCCGCCACCTTTTTAGGTAATGCCGTGATGCGTAGCCCGGGTAGAGACATTTTCATAATTGACACGATTGATTATGCCGGTAAACACGAAACTTCCTTCCGCTTCGTCCACGGATAGTACGCCCGGACCATACATTTCTGTCAGGTTTGAATAGCCAGCACACCAGTTGTCATATCCATTGGTATAAAGCGGCTCGTCGTTATGGGCAATCATATCATAGGGGACATTCAAAGCATCTTTAATGTGTCCATTGATAATAATACTCATTTCATGTGCCGAACATAGATTTCATCAATGATTGCCATGAGAAATGATCTGCCGTATTGAATTGAAGACAATGGTCTTCTGCGAATTCCGTTTTCACCGGATGAATCTATCTTTCCGGGTTTATATGAAAAAGATGGCAGAACCTGTTGCGGTTCGGCACGAAACCATTGCCTTTACGGCCGTGATATGATTTTTTGTTTTTCGATTCCGGGATCGCTGGAGATATTTTGCGAAGCTGCGAAGGTTGCAGGATTATGAAATCAACACTGGGAGGGGAGGCTCATGAATCGATTTCCGGTCGGGCGATGGATGCTTTGTATCGCCTGCATGATGGTGCTCATCGGTGGAGCAGTCGATGCTCGTGTGTACAAGTGGGTCGATGAAAATGGGGTGATGCGGTTTACGGACAGACCGCCTCCGGGAACGCAAGAGGCCGTATCGCCGCCCGAGCCAACGGAACCGGTCAATACGGAAAGGCGGGATACGCCCGAAATCATCGCCACCAATATCAACTTCGACCTTTCCGGTGATGTGCAGGATGCGAGGGGAAATCCCATCAACGGGGTGACCATGACCATTACCGAACACCATCCTCGTCCGGATACCATCGGATTCACCCAAAAACGGCGAAAGGAGACCATCAACGGACGGTTTCACATCGTTTGCGACAAGTGCCCGATTCACACGCTTAGGTTTCGGGCGCCAGGGTATCTGTCGGAAACATATGAGATCGAGGCCTCACCGAATGAGGAACACCATCTCACCCAACAGCTCATGGCAGTGATGTCCGGCAAACCCAACAAATACGAGAACAAGCCTCTGACCATCATCCGTGACAACATTGTCATCGTTTTGAAACCCGAAGACAGCGTTGTGCGGCTGACCCTTATCGAAGCCCAGCTCAGAACCGTGGACAAAGGTCCTCTGACGGTCATCAGAGGGAGACCGCCGAACATGAAACAGCAATATGACAGGACTTTTATCAAAGAAAATACCGAGCCAGAGGCCGGTGAAGCAATCATTGCGCTCGTTACGGGCGGACTGCCATTTTCCTATTTTGCCGATGCGGGTGCGGATAATACCCTGCACACCCTGGACACGCCCTTGTATATTGAACTTCAAGGCGTTGACGGTGGGTTCGTTCCGGCCGAATCGAAGCAGGGAACCCTCCGGGAACGATGGGATTTTCTGACAGAAGCACCTGAAGCAAACTATCAGAAGCGGTTTCCGGCGCAAACCTCGGGCAACTCTGTTCCGTGGCAGTTTTTCTATTTTAAGATCGGATCGTTGTACGGTAAAGGAGCCGTATGGCCAGTGTCCTATCACACCATCAAAGGCAATGGCGTGCTGAATGCGAGCTTGACTCTTTACCTGAATCCATCCGGCAGCCGTAATCTTGCATCACGGGTTTGGTAGGCGAGGGGGGATCGGCTCGGTGATCAATACTCTTATTTCGCGTATTTTTCAGACAAAGAGAATTACAAGGATATCAGATTTCTTATTGCATAAGGAAGAATGAGGCAATGCTGTACAGACAGCGGTTCAAAGTTATCCTCGCACTTTTAGCGGCACTTGTGTTCGGGGGGCCTTCCGCCTTTGCCTACCGCGTCCTGATCCATGTCGGACATGCCTTTACTGCCAAGGAGCTACGGCATTCGGACGGATGGAAGGAAGTTGCCGCACGAGCTGACGGCGTCTGGGTCCCTTACGCCTGGATACGCACGCTTAAGAGTCCCGCGGAACAGGACACGGTGCTCAGCCACGTGAAATCCCGCGCCTTCTACCTGGCCGCATTCCACTGGAGCCCGATTTTTGTGGGCGACAACCGGAAGCTTCCAAACCCCGTCATCGATGCAGGACGCCGCAACGGTTTCCATGAAATCTGGTGTATGACCTACGACGAGTCACGTTACGGAAGTACGCTTTCCACGACGGCGATTCAACGATTCCGGGAAATATATCCGGGTTACAAGCTGATTTCAAATCTTCGCGTTTTCAAAAGCAAGCGTTTCGCCGCAGAACTCGCGGGGCTGGATGGCTTGAGCTACGAATTCAATGTGTTGGATTACCGCCGCTTGTCCCGACATCATCCGGAACAGAAAAAACTCGATAATGTGGTCGAGGCGATATGCTGGTGCCTGGACCATGGAAAAACGATTTTCCTGCTTCTTCCGCCAGGCGATGATCGGCCGTCAGAGGATAACCGTTACATTGAAGCCATGAAACAACTGCTCCGCGACCTCGACGCAGACCTTGCGGATCGTTATTTTCAAAGTGACCGTCTTTTCCTCGTCCCGGCAACCTACAATTGCATAAAACGCAAAGTGCACAATACGCCGGAAAAGCGCCAGGGCACGTATGCCAATACCGGTATGGGTGCCGCCCTGGCCGCAATTGACTATCGTGATCAACCAAATTTCACACAGTCGAATCAAATCAAGAAAAATCCTGAGAAAAGTACTGGTGATCCAAAACCCATAAATCCGCCCGATGGCGGGAAGGGTATGCAATCCAAATGAAAAAGAATTCCATAGAAACCATCCGACCAACCATCGTTAAGGGAAATCCGAGCACTGCCGGAAACACCCGAACATTTATTGATGGCAGCACTCGCTCCCATGCAGTTCTTCGAACTGTCGCGGTTGGATTTGGAACCTATCAGCCTGGATGGCGATGGTCTTTGCACGCAGGGCCACAAGCAGGAAAAGACGCACAAAATCACATCGGTTACATTCTTTCAGGCCGTATGATGGTCAAGGATCAATACGAAAGCGAGGCGGAAATTGAACCGGGCTGTGCTTTCGAAATAGCGCCGGGCAGTGACGCGTGGGTTATTGGGGATGATCCGTGCATTGCTCTCGACGTTATACCCATAAACGACGATTCATAAGTTATCATGGACATGTAACATCGAAACAACAGATCGATGAGGTCTGGCGTCTTATCAGGGAACATGAGACGCGTCTTACTGTCGATCGATGTTTTCATTGGATTCGAGAGACCAAAAAACTGTTGAAGAAGCGTTGTAAATCATGGCATTTTCGATGATCGTACGCAAGGCGTGCATCGCCTTTTTTCAACGCCAGCCGCAAAAAATGAGTGAAACGATGACGACGGTACTGGAAAAGAAATCATCCATAGATGCCATAAGACAGAGATTCGATAATGATGTCGAACGGTTCTCAAATATCGAAACCGGGCAAACAGCCACAATGGATGCACCGCTGGCAATGGAATTGATAGCCCAAGCTGCCTTTGCATCGACCAAAAGAATACGAAGGGTATTGGATATTGGCTGTGGTGCGGGAAATAATACGATACAATTATTAAACTATGTTGCGCCTTTCGATTCCGATCTTGTCGATCTTAGCATGCCAATGCTCGAAAGGGCAAAAGAGCGGATTTTTGAAATCAATTCAGGAAATATCAGAATATTTCATGGAGATTTTCGCGTCCTTGCGTTGCCCGAACAAGGATATGATGTCATCCTGGCAGCGGCTGTTTTACACCATCTGCGCGATGATCAGGACTGGGAATCAACATTTACGAAGATCTATCGCCTGACCGCTCCGGGAGGGAGTGTGTGGATCACGGATCTAATTTCACACGAAACCATGCCGATTCAATCGATGATGTGGGAACGGTACGGAGAGTATCTTCGTTCTGTTGGTGGGGAATCATACAAAGAAAAAGTCTTTGATTATATCGACAGGGAAGATTCACCGAAGCCGGTTACATATCAAATGGATTTATTGAGGAGAGTGGGTTTCCATCAAGTGGAACTATTACATAAGAATTCGTGTTTTGCTGCCTTCGGCGCAATCAAGCGAGGCTAACCCAACGATTTGCGATCGACCGGTAATTTACCGCTGGAGGGAACAATAGAAAAACAATGAGTAATCACATAAATAGTGTTACATTGCACCAGGATAAGTATCCATCAGGTCGTCATTACCCCTTCTCTTTGCCGATCTTCAACCAAACGAAGCAGATCGTATTCGAAGCACCGGTAACTTTTTTCGTGGGTGAAAATGGTACGGGAAAGTCTACGCTATTGGAGGCATTAGCCCTTGCGAGTGATATCCATATTTGGCGCAAATATGAAGGCGCGCGCTACCAGGTGAACCGGTATGAGAAGCAATTATACAAATATATCTCTTTGGAGTGGGCAAATGGAAGGGTGCCCGGTTCGTATTTCGGTTCGGAAATATTTAACGATTTTAGAACATTGGTAGATAATTGGGCAGCCTCCGATCCTGGACAATTGAAATATTTTGGTGGAAAGTCTCTGGTTTCACAATCCCATGGTCAATCCATAATGTCTTATTTTCGTTCTCGCTATAAGAAAAAGGGTATCTACTTTCTTGATGAACCAGAAACAGCACTTTCCCCCAAAAGTCAACTTGCGTTACTGGATATTCTTTGTGAAAATGGAAAAGCGGGACATTCACAGTTTATTATCGCGACACATTCTCCAATTTTGTTGGCGTGCGAAGGGGCTAAGATATACAGTTTTGACTATAGTCCGGTAAGTGCCGTTGCATACCAGGAAACGGATCATTATAAAATATACAAACGTTTTCTTATTGAGAGATAAGAAATATATGAGACACGAATGCTATTTCTGTCATATCAGGACTGTTGAAAAACTCATTGAAAAATTTAAACCTGACGAAAAAGTTACTGAAAATTTCATTTTATCAGTGCATCAGCTGATTGAAACCAATTGGGATGTACCGAATCCAAATCTGGCAACCGAAATTCACCGTACAGCAAGACTTCATCTTAGAAATACTAACCTATACGCCGAAGAAAAATTGAAGGCAAATGATATGCTTCTATCGAAATACTCATATTGGGAAGCAGTCGTAAATCAGAGTGAAAATCCTTTTTTTACAGCGACAAAACTATCAGTAATTGGCAATATAATCGATTATGGAGCACAAAGTGTAAGTGACAATATATCCGGTCAGATTGAATCTTTTTTACGAATGAAGTTGAAAGTTGATATGACGGAAGAATTGCAAAATCAAATCGGAAAGGCGAAACGTATTTTATATTTAGGGGATAATTGTGGCGAAATCGTTTTTGATAAATTGCTTATTGAAACAATGAAACATCCGAATATCACTTTTGTTGTGCGAGGAAAACCCGTAATCAACGACGCAACACTCGAAGATGCCGATGGGGTAGGTTTTGATAATGTATGCAGGGTCATCTCCAATGGTTTTGATGCACCTTCCACACTTATTGAATTCTGCTCTGATGAATTTATCGAAGAATATAACAATGCTGATCTCATAATATCGAAAGGGCAGGGGAACTTTGAAGGTCTTATGGGAAGTGGCCATCCCAATATTTTTTTTCTATTAATTGCGAAATGTGATCCAATCGCCAAATTGCTGGGTGTTGAAAAAAATGACATGATTGTCTCAAAATTACCACAGCAAATCGGACTATCATGTCATAGAAAAGATATTCGTGAATGAAAAACATATTCTCGTCAATTCCTGAAACGATGGAAGAAGAACTTGTTGTCGATTTGTTACGGCATAAAAACGTTCGGATAGAAAGGATACTCTCCAAAGGCCAGTCATCACCTGAAAACGGATGGTATGAGCAAGAGGAACATGAATGGGTGCTGGTGTTGGGCGGATGCGCAATCATCTCTTTTGAGGATGGCATTGAAGTGAAATTGGGTAAGGGAGATTATGTCAACATACCGGCTCATACAAAACATCGGGTCACATGGACTGATCCGAATAAGGTTACTGTCTGGCTGGCTATCTTTTATAATTAAGGAGAACAATGGAATATCAGGAGCCACGGCCTCTGCGATTATGGAAAGATGCGAACAAATTTGTTTTTAATGGGAAAGCATATACCTTGTTTACCCATAATATGAATTGTGGTTGGCCTCCTTTTCGAATGACGGAACGATCGGTTGAGTTGTCGATTGCAGATGAATGGATCGACGATCACGATGATATATTTGAAATTGGCGCAGTTACACCTTACTATTGGCCGGGAAGAATTAGTAATATTGTTGATCCGACAGATAAACACGCATTGGTTAACATAAGGAAATGCCTATTTGAAGTAGATGTATCAGGAAGAAATGTTTTATCTATTTCTACGATAGAACACGTCGGACAAACCGAATACGGACTGAAAAAAGATAAGTATCTTGCGATTTCTGCGTTGGAAAGATTGACTTCCCAGGCAAATGATTTTCTTATCACCATACCCGTTGGCTGGAATAAACACCTTGATGCCCATCTTTTCTCTGAGGATAACAAAAAAAACTTCAAGCAGTTTTACTTGTCAAGAGGGCTTGGTTGTATCGACAACGAATGGGTTCAATACGATCGTCTTTCCGGGCATCAGCGTGTTTATGGGAACATGGGAAAAGATGTTTCCATTTTTGGAAGATCAGCAAATTCAGTTGCCATTATCATGTCTTGAAACAATAATTTTGTTATCTTTCATCTAATCCGTAGCCAATCGAAAAGATAGTATTATTACAAATATATACAGGGTGTCACATAGAGATCAATTCGGTCCATCCTGAATGATGCATCGGGGTATGATTTTTTTATCGATATTGACGATCCTTGGCGGACGCTTTTTTTTGTCTTTCAAGTGGTGTTTGCGGGAACGGCGGTCACCATCGATTCGGGCACCGTTGCCGGCCGCACAAAGTATGCCGCCGATCTGGGTGTCAGTCGTATGGACCAGATTTCATCACTATCTCAGAAACAATGTAACCAACGTTCACGAAAAGACCAATAACATATCCGAACTTTTAAAGAGTAACGCCGACAGGCAAAGCAGATGGTCGCCACAGTAGGTCAAATTGTAGTACGTGTCGGTGGATTGCTTTCATCCCTGTCTGAAGTGAGTGGTAGCACGGATAAGGCGACGGCCGTTGTAAACGCAAAAGTCTCAAAATCCGATAAGGGCAAAGAGATTGTCGATAATCTTGGTGAATCGGCGCAAAAGATTCGTCAGGTGGTGGCAGAGATCAGGTAGATTGCGACGAAAACCAATATTCTGGCCCTCAATGCCAATATTGAAGCATCCCGGGCTGGTGAGGCCGGAAAGAGTTTCAAAGTCGTTGCCGATGAAGTCAAAGAGTTGGCCAAACAGTCTTATGTCTTCACTGAAGAAATTACGGATAAGGTAAAAGAGATACAAAGCAGCACCGGCCATGCAATCCACAGCATCAATGTCATCGGTAAAACCATCTATGAAATCAGTGACATCAATGATCTCATTGCCGGGACCGCCAAGGAGCAGGTGGAGAGTTTTCTCGGTATTCAGGAAATTATGGATACCACATCCCAATCGGCATCCGCAATACTCGATGATATCAATGGCGTAATGACCGCCGTTGCGCACATATCCGATAAGAACAAGGAATCCTACAGCGAGATTGAACATCTCTTCGAGAAATCGAGACGTTCATTGGCAGGCAGTTGATATTATAGCCATGTCAAGCTTTTGAAAAGATCTGTGATGTATCATTTTACCGTTATCCCATAGAGCTATTGGAATTTTATAAACTGAAAATGTTTCGATTTGGCGGAGGCATCACATATCATATACGCCCATCATTAGATGGGGATGGTGTCGTTGATGAAATTGGCGCCGATTTTGATAATGCGTTGGGGTTTGTTCTTCAGAGTGACATTTTGTTTGGATACTATTATGCCGGTTTACGATACACGGCCATTGAATATGAAGTGGAAGGCCACAACGCAGATGTAGGTGGCAATAGCGTCGGCGTCCTCTTGGGATTTCGATTTTAAAAGTTAAATGAGTACCTGGCGGTTGGTCATCTGGCCAGGGCGATACGGATATCGCCCTGGCAATTTGGTGTATTGATTTCATGACTTCTATTTTGGCAAGGGTTTACTTTACGTGGTCCATTTTATGGGCTCTATGCCAATGACAATCACGGTAATGTTTGAGATTCTCATCTTCGCGTGGCATATCCGGTGAAAGGTGTCCTTCATGCTCGATGCGGATCGGGCCGTTAACTACTCGTACCTGCCGTATTTCTTGAGTGCCTCGACCCCGATATCCACGTTCTTCAAAGGTGTCCAGTATGGTGGCTTGAATGCCGGCGCAAACCTGGGCATGTGCTTATGATCCAGACAATGCTTTTTGATGGCTTCCTCTATTTCGGATGGAGAGCCAAACTCTGTGATGTGGTCATCGATGGTGTAACTCAGAACGCACTCGTGTTCGTGGTGCCAGTCGGCCACTTTTTCCAAATCAACGCCACCGCGTCCGCCGATTCCCCCGTTGAAGGTCGTCCCGACCGGTCCCAGCGCACCGTTACCCCAAAATATCTGGTACCACTCGAGCGCTTTGCCCAAAAAGGCGTAGCCATAGGTCATGAGCAGTTTTTTCCCCATCTCTTTTTCCGCATACGAAGCGATCGTTGTGCCGATCTTGGTGAAATGATCAACCATCCACATGTTGTTTCCCAACGGGAAACCGCCGTCCTGGGCTCACATGTGCACAATGTCGGGTTTGCACTCATCGATCATGGCCTTGCCGAATTTGAGAAGCCACTTTGTGGCGATTTCGGTGCATGCCCTGACCAGTTCCGGGTTTTTTCGCAGGCCGATGCTGAACTCCGTCCAGCCCATCATCCCCATCATTACCATCAATGGCGGTCCGGGGCAGATGGATGCCATTATCGGCATGGGCAATTTGTATTTGGTGAAGATCCGCCTCATCTCTTTGTGTGCCCACATATACCCCGGATACAACCCTACTTTGTACGGATCGGGTTCCGGCATGCCCTCAAGGTCTTCCAAACTCTTGATGGGGGCCTTTCCTTCCAGAATCGGATTGCCGTATTCGATCATTAACGACTGCCCGCCCCACAAATCTTCTCCATAATTAATGTTGTGCGTGCAGGGATAGTCGAGTCCCCAGCGCGCCACCGAGGAGAGGTGAGCCATGATGAACAGTTTGGGGAACTGGTAGACATCGATCGGTTTGACGGCTTCGGCCGCCGAATCCAGGGTCTTGGTAGGATAGACGTTGACCATCGGGATTCCCATGAACATGCGGTCCTTGTCCTTGCCGAACATCAGGGCTTCAAATCGCTCATACGGTGTCATCCCCCCCTCTTCTTCGATGTTCTTGTGTATCTTTTCACACAACCGCTCAATCATCAGTTCCTCTTCAACGGTCCACTCGAAGTCCAATTGGTCGAACGGCGTGTTGTACCAGTAAGGCGCTTTTTTAAGCGGTAATCTTTCTTTAAACATTATATGGTTCCCTTCCTGTTTTGAATGACATGATTTAGAACTTGCCCATCTCTTTGGTGATTTCCATCGTCTTTTCGATGTACGGTTGCGGAGTCCAGTAATCAAGAGGACCGAGGGCGATACCGTGCTTGGGATATTTCTTGGCTTCTGCGCAGCGCGGTTTGAGCCATTCCTTGACCCCTTCGAAGTCTCCATCGATGGAGAGTTTTTCATCGATGGAGAGGGCGCAATAGAGATCTTTCTCCCGTGCAAACGCATAACAATCTTCGACGGGCTGCTCATGCCCGATGTACCATCCACCGAAGCTGCCGGGCCCGACAGCCCCGCGCTCTGAATACAATTTCATCCACCGCTCAAATCCGGGTGCGCCGATGGTGTGCCACATGTAGGGCGTGTGACCCGGTGCGGCAATAATTGCCTCGCCTATTTTCTTATTGAGGTCCGCTATCCATGAATTGTCCACCTTTTTTACATGCGGTGGAAAAGCGCCCATGAAGGAACACATGTAGAAGCCGTTTGGATTCAGTTCTTTCACGGCACTGCCCCATTTGATCGACCATTCTGTCGCTCTTTCCATACATGCCTTGAATAATTCGGGATTCTTTTTCATCATCACCGTGCCCTGGCTGAAGCCGGTCATGCCAAGAAAGGTTGTTCCCAACGGATCGGCACAGAAGGCGACTTCTACGGGCATCACTTTGTCGACGCCATACTTGGCCATGATGCGCTGCATCTCTTTGACCGCCCAGAGAAAACCCGGATATAGCCCGTGTTTTTTGGGGTCTGCCGTCTCCACACGATCCAAGTCCTCCATGGTCGTTATGGGCGGGCCGCCGACTTGCTGGGGAGTGCCGTAGTCGATCATTCTTCCGTCAGCGCCCCAAAGCTCTTCCGTGTAGCAGATGGGCGACACATTGATAATATCAAGCTTATACTTTGCGGCAAACGCCAGGTGCGCCATGACATGAAGCTTGGGCCGTTTGTACACATCACCCGGCTTAAGGGCATCGGCATAGCAGTCAAGGGTTCGCGTCGCGATAGGGCCGAAGTATTTGAGTTCGATGTGCAATCTGTCCTTTTCTTTTCCCTGCCAGGTGGCCTCGTAGCGCTGAAGCGGTGTCATCTCCTCTTCTTCACAATTTGCCAGTATTCTTTCACAGAAGCGTTCGAGTATCCTCTCTTCTTCCCTGCTCCACTCGAAATGCTGTTCCTCGAATGGCTTACCATACCATTCAGGAGCATTTTCCATTTTCCCCAGTTTCAGTTGTCGTGTCGCCATAATTATAATCTCCTTTGTTCTTCAAAGTGCTGCCGCACCCATCATTTGGATTGACTCTACTTGTTTCCCATACCGGCAAACTGAAACGTCTGCACCAAAGGAACGATTTTAAGACCGTGTACACCAATCGAATTCCATTTGTCAACATAATACCTTTAATTACATTTATTATGTTTTTAAAAAATTATTTTATATAACCTTATAAAAGATGTGACGAAATTGTTATTGCAATATGTGCCGGTAAGGTTGTAAGCTTTTCAGGTTCAGCAATGTCGGTGTTCAGTATATAGACAGGCAAAGAAACGACGAATAACGACATGGAATCATCAAAAGGAAAAACCACCATGCCCAAAAAAGAAATGACTGCGGCCTTCAATCCCAACAAGTCCAAAGGAAAAACCGGGTCACCCGGTGCCCGAGGTCGAAAGGGCTTTGCATTGCCCCTCTCCGTGGCACCATCAAAAGGCGTGCTGTTGGTTAATGATAAGATGTGCGCCGGGTGTTCAATTTGTGTGTTTACCTGTACCCTCTACAACGATGGCGTAGCCGCTCCGGATATCGCTAGAATCCAAGTCGATAATAAGCGTTACGAAGAATGGGACAATACCGCCAAACCATGCCTACAATGTGTTGCACCCGAGTGTATGCGCTATTGTCCCACAAATGCCATCAAGGTTGACGAAATAACTGGCGCCAGAGTTATTGATGAGAAGCGGTGCATTGGTTGCCAGGAATGCATAAAGCACTGCCCGTATGACCCCCCTCGCATTCGCTACGATGAAGTGAAGAAAAAAGCAACGAAATGCAATCTGTGCAATGGAGATCCACAATGTGTAAAGATGTGTCCGTTCGGGGCGCTAACCTATTACACAGACCCAAATGGGGTTAACACCGGATATATGGGAGGCAAATAACAATGGCAGTGTTATACGGATACGTGGGGAAAATCCTGAGAGTGGATCTTACAACCAGGGAAATCACCGAGGAACCGATCGATACATACCTGCCGAAATACCTGGGCTCGAAGGGTCTGTGCGCCAGAATATACTGGGATGAGATCGGGCCGGAAGTAAAGCCCTTTGATCCGGAAAACAAACTGATCTTCGCCTCCGGGCCAGCGACGGCAACGGGCACGATCGGCAGTTCCAAAGGTGCGTGTGCTGCCAAGTCTCCTGTATGGCAACCTGTTTCAACGTTCACCCACTCACAGTCTGCTATGTTTGCCCCCGAATTAAAGCGTGCGGGATACGACGCCCTGATCATTCAAGGAAAGGCGGACCTGCCTGTATATTTATGGATAACGAATAAAAAGGTGGAAATCAGAGACGCGCAGGATTTATGGGGGAAAACGACGCGCAACACCCGCTCCCTTCTCTGGCAGAAACACGATAAACAAACTGTTGTGGCCTCCATCGGTCCTGCAGGGGAGAATATGGTTGTCTCCGCTATCATATTAACGGCTTGCAATGTTGCCTTTGGGCGTGGCGGGTTCGGTGCGGTGATGGGATCCAAAAAGTTGAAGGCGATCGCCATGCGCGGTACAGGCAGAGTTAACGTCGCCAGACCTCTAAAACTCCTTGAGATCAATAAAGAAAGGGCCAAGTTTTGCAGTATACAAGTGGGTGAAAAGAGAACCGTTAACGGACAAGAGGTTGTAGGTGTGGAGTGGGATGAGACCCGTGCCGTGGGCCACGGAAGTGTGGGCGCAGAAACGCAGTTAAGAGATCTGGCCAGACTGGGCAAGGTCAAAATCAAACCCAACGCCTGTGAAGCGTGTGCAGCTTTTTGCCGCACGAAATACAGTTTTGTCGACGGTTCACAGCCCACCACAAGTATGCAATGTGGATCAAATATTGGCTGGAGTGTCCCGGAAGCGATCGCTAACAACTGGAGTAAAAAGATGTTGGGTCCGGTGAGTTACGAATTCACTGCGCTATGCGATGATATGGGACTGAACATACATGATTTCTGCATTCTGGCACCACTTTATGGACATAAAGGGCCGTTTGATGAAAAGGAGAATGCCGAAGGATCCCTTCTTGGAGGAGACTGGCTCTATCAAGGGTACCTCTTCGGAATTTTGAATGAGACCAACACCGGTCTTCCCTGGGACAAATTTGGGACCAGCGAATTCAGCCAGCGGTTTATTCAGATGGTAAGTTACCGAGATGGATTTGGTGATGTTCTGGCCAGGGGATTCCGATATGCGACAAAATACATTATCGAACACGAAGAGTTCGGGCCTGACAGGCACAAAATGCTATTTATCTACCAGCGGATCAACTCAAAAGCCGGTAATATGGGCTGCCTTGAAAGCGGGCACGGGCAGTATGTCCCCAATGCGGCCAGATCCATCTACACCGCAGTCGGGGACAGGACAGGGTCGGAACCTGAGTTCATGTGGGGCAATATCACTACAAAGTTTCCCAGCGCTGTTCCTCCGGCCGTCAGGGAGAAATGGCTTGGGCCTGGTACGAACAAGATCCTTGATATGTATTATTGGGGACCTGAAGTCGCACATGCGGTAATAAAGTTCGAGAATATAATCTCCGTCCTGGAAAGCATGCACCTTTGCTATGTCGGCAGCAGTGCGGTCGGGTGTATCGAGTACAGCAAAGTAAGCAATCGTCCTGTAGTTGCAACCCGCGACTACAAGGATTGGATGGACCACTCTCCCCACGGCGGCAGTGAATATCTAAGCGCCATCTTTGGCAGAGACGTAACTCATGAAGAACTGGAAAAAACTGGTGAGATGATTACAAACCTGGTCCGGGCAATCTGGGTCAGGGATGGATACACCACCGTGAACGATCCATTCTGGGGCAAAGCCGTAGACACATTATGGGATATGCATTTTGAAAGAAAGGGCTCTGATGGAAGAAATTTAACCATGAAGTCCGGTTTCGATGCGACAATACAGGATTACTATAAGGAGCGAGGCTGGGTCGACGGAGTCCCTACCAGAGCTACGCTTGAGAAGTTTGGACTATCAGACGTCGCCGATGACTTGGCCAAGAGAAATTTGCTTCCAGTTTAACGCGAAAAACAAATATTTTCTCTTACAAACACCCTCCTAATACAACAATAAGGAGGGTTTCCCTTACATGAACAGATTTCGCCTCTCTTTTTACCATAGTGCTATCTTTTCTATGCAGGCAAACTTCAGCTGTCTTTTTGCGGTTTGTATCCGGCATACTTTTTCAGTGCTGCGCCGATATGGGATTCCGTAAATGGTTTTTGTATAATCCCGTTGACGCCGGCCTTGGATGCCTTTTCCAAATCGTGACTCTCCTGCTGGGTGGTCACCATGATAATGGGAAGTTCCTCTTTGGAAAAGAATTCCCTGACCTTTGCTGCCAGATCGATCCCCGTTATTTCGGGCATGTTCAGGTCGGTCAGGATTACATCGGGACGGTTCTCTTTTACCTGGGCTACGGCTTCCATCGGAAGTTGGAAGGTAATGGCTTCACAACCCAGGCTGTGCAGAACTGTGCGGTAGATATTGAGTATCATTTTGCTGTCATCCACGGCATAGACCCGCAATCCGGTGCGTGCCGTAACACCCTTCTTGGGCGCCACTTGTTTGGCCAGCTCTTGACGCCCGTTTGCAGATAAAATTGCGGCATAGTAGGCGCGGAGAGCGGGATGGGCGTTTTTGCGCAAGAAAGCAAGCGAGGCTGTTTTGAAGTAATCTTCTTCCAGAAGATCCATAAAGATACGCTCACATTCGGCGTTGATAATGGTGAGGATTACGGTGGCGGCGGATTTGTCTCCGGTCTTTGTCATATTGCGCAAACCACCTGCCAGCAGGGCGTTGTAGTTGCGGTCGATGGCCTTGGCGGCGGCGGTTCGCACGTTGTCCACCGGGTCTTCCAGACCCGCGGCGAGAGCATAGGCACCTTTTTTCAAAGGAAGTCTTCCCAGGGCCTCATAAGCGGCAAATCGGATGTTGGCATCCTCCGGTTGATCGTTCAGCAGGTTGCGAATGGCGGTCACCGCAGCCTCATCTCCGATATCTCCCAGGACATTCAAGGAGTGAATGACCAGATCAGGGTCCGGTTTGTCCAAGTTTTTAAGCAATACGCGAACACTGGTAACGCCAATGGCCCCAAGCTTTTCTTTTCCGGTGGTACGGATGTGGGCGTGTTCCGAGGAGATGGTGTCGTTTAGCGCCTCGATGGCCTCGGATGTCCGGGATCTCGATAAAATATCGATGATTTTCTGATCCAGCTCCGGGTCGTTGCCCAGGCAGTTCGCGATTTTTTGGACAGCTTCGGGTGTATCGATTTGACCCAGGGCATCTATGGCGGCATAGGATAAGGTCGGATCGGCGTGCCCCAGAAACGGGGCGATGGATGAAACGGCGTTTGGTTCACCGAGCATACCCAGAGACACAATGGTGGCCCACACAATGGACGAATCGGAGTCGTTGTTGAGAAGGTCCAACAATGAAGGCACAGCGTCTTTGAGCTGAATCTCACCGACCGTCTGGACCAGGAACGTTCTGATTTCCAAGTTCGCCTCTTTTCGCAACAGCTCCCGGAGCACATCCGGTCGGCTGATGATTTTGCCGTACATGGTCTCTTTGAGCTGGGGGAACGCGTTGGCGATATCCGGTGCGTTCACAAAGAGCCCTGCAAAGAGGACGATTGAAAATTCCGCATCGGCCCGGCTCAGCTCGAACAGTGCTTTTTTTTGGGTGTCCCGTTTTACGAACCTGAGTGCCGACAGAACGAGTTCGGCCTTTTTACGGTCTTTTACTTTTATATCAAAACGGATCTCATCGAGTAGATCCTGGTCTTTGATGTCTGCCATGGTGTGGTCCTTAATAAGTCATATACTGCGTAATGATCTTATGTCTTATTCTTCAATGATCTTTTTGGCAGCGCTCAGCACGTACCCCATAATGTCTCCCAGGTCGTCATCTGTGAAACCCAGAAACTGCATTGTTCCTTCTTCCATCTTATAACGGGTACCGTCAATTCCAAGCCCGAAACCGGACATGAGGGCAACGGCGTCAGCGGCATGAACGATGTAGGCCACCTTGTTCTCTTTGGATTGGGAGGGGTGGTGGTGATACCGGATTGCATGACTGATAGCTTTTGGAATTTTCCACGCCTTGCATACTTCCGATGCGATTTCAGGGTGATCGAGATCCAGAACCTTTTTTTCCGCCTCCAGAAACGATGTGTTCCCGTCGGCCATGGCATCTTCGAATTGCTGCCACCGTTCGGCGATGTATTTGTCCAATATGAGTTTGCCGCAATCGTGCAGCAATCCGGCGGTAAAGGCATCGTTGTCCAGCGACACATCGACTTTTTGGGCGATGAACCGGGCTCCGAAGGCTGCAGCCAGACTGTGCTTCCAAAGGTCGCCGACATCCAGGCCATAGCCGACCAACTGGTTGCCCAACAAACCGGAAACACCACCTAGGGTGATCAAGTCTCTAAGGGTTTTCTGGCCCAGTACCACAGAGGCTTTCTGGATAGAGGAGACACCGCCGGCAATACCGTAATAAGGGGAATTGGCCAGTTTCAGAATCTTTGCAGCAATGGCCTGGTCGGCTTCGAAGAGTTCGGCCAGTTCCTTGAACCCTGCCTGGGGGTCATCCATGATCTCTCTGGCTTTGATGACGGTCTGGGGCATGGGAGGCAGGTCATCGACAGTGGCAAGAATCTGCTTTTTCAGGGCATCGCCGGTGAGGTGCTCTTTTTCAGGTGAATTCCGATCTGTTTCAGCGGCCTTCTCCCTGAGGTCAATTTTAATCTTGGTTGCGCAATCAGGGCAGGGAAATACGATGACCTTGTCCTTTGGGATACGTTCATCCGGGATAACCAATACTTTGGGACAACCGGAACATTTGATCTTCATGGGGTTTCCTCGCTAAAAATGAATACGATTATTTATTTATCTGCCGGTTGCACTGTTTACTTTAATATTCGGGAACGAGTTTGTCGTTCCAGACTGTCACGATTGCAACAAATCATTCGGCATGCGCAACAATGCGGTCACCAAAACCTATTCGGAGCAGATGCCTGCCAAATTGCATACTATCCAACATGCTGTATTTTTATTGACTATTGACACACAAGTTCCTGGCCACTATTCTTGCCTCCAGAGGACGATCGTTCTTATTACCATTTCCCTACCTATGGCGGATTGCTTGACTCCGAGCAGCAGGTTGACTCTGATATTCCGGCCCGACGATCCATTATAAATCAGCGTAAGCGGGTTTGCGTCCGTGCGATATCCTCCACCTGGATAAAGATTTAGCCTTGAAATAGGAATAAGATGTGGATAAGGTGCCTTTTTTCCATTTTTTTGCAATCACTGTTGTTGGAAATGGGGCTTTGTAAATAAAAGTTCTAGGAGGAAAGCGTATGTTTACCATCGTCAAACGAGAGGAGATGGCGCAAGGCACGGTCGTTCTGAATGAAATCGAGGCGCCACTGATCGCTGCCAAGGCCAAACCCGGACAATTTGTTATTCTCAAAGCCAACGAAAACGGCGAACGCATTCCGTTGACCATGGCAGAGACAGATACCAAGAAGGGCACCATCACCATCATTTACATGGTAGTGGGAAAATCCACGGCACTTTTCAAAAGTCTGCAGACCGGCCAGGGATACCAGGATGTGATTGGCCCCTTGGGCAAGCCCACGCATATCGAGAACGTCGGCAATGTGCTCTGCGTTGGCGGCGGCACCGGTGTGGCCGTTTTGCACCCCATCACACGGGCAATGAAGGCAGCCGGCAACAACGTGACCTGTGTCATCGGTGCACGGAACAAAGAGCTGCTGATTCTGGAAGATCGAATGAAGGCCGCCTCCAATGATCTACGCATTTGCACGGACGACGGCTCCTACGGACATCACGGCTTCGTTACCGATATCGTCAAGGAGGTTCTGGAAAAGAACGACATCCAGCAGGCCGTTGCCATTGGTCCGGTGCCCATGATGAAAGCGGTGTGCGCCCTGACCAAAGAAAAGGCGGTGCCCACCCTGGTCAGCCTCAATCCCATTATGATCGACGGCACCGGAATGTGTGGCGGCTGTCGTGTCTCCGTGGGTGGCGAAACCAAGTTCGCCTGTGTGGACGGGCCCGAATTCGACGGCCATCTGGTCAATTTCGATGAGCTGAACCTGCGCCTCCGCGCCTATTGTGAAGAAGAGAAGCAGTGTTATGATGACTATTGCCGTCTGGCCGAATAGATAGTCCCCATCCAGAAATGGCCAATTTGCCCGATATCTTTGTTGGGCGAAAAATTTTATCTTCGGAATATCAACCATATGCACCCCAAGGGCATTTCCTTCGGGCACCAGGGGTAAAATTTTTCGCGCGCCTCGATCTCGAACAAATTTTCCTATTTCCGGATAGACACTATGTTGACTGCACCATGAGAGAAGGAGGGAACGATGGCTGACAAAGAAGCCAAGCCGGGCCGCGTGGCAATGCCCGAGCAGGCCCCTGATATCCGTAAACGAAATTTCGATGAAGTGCCCACGGGATACACTGTCCAGATGGCCCAGGAGGAAGCGGCTCGATGTATCCAGTGCAAAAAGCCTGGGTGTGTCACCGGTTGCCCCGTAGAAGTCGATATTCCCGGCTTCATCCGTTTAATCACCGAAGGAGACCTGACCGGCGCCATTCGCCATATCTGGTCCACCAACGCACTTCCGGCGGTCTGCGGACGGGTTTGCCCCCAAGAGATCCAATGTGAAGGCAAATGTGTGCTGGCCAAAAAGGGGGAGCCGGTCGCCATCGGTAATCTGGAACGCTTTTGCGCCGACTACGAACGCGAAAACGGCACCGGTGAACTGCCCCCTAAGGCCGCGCCCACCGGTAAGAAAGTGGCCGTGGTGGGTTCCGGCCCCTCCAGCCTGACCGTCGCCGGCGATCTGATCGTCAAAGGCCACGAGGTCACCATTATGGAAGCCTTTCACAAACCCGGCGGTGTGTTGGTCTACGGAATCCCAGAATTTCGGCTGCCCAAGGCTATCGTGGCCCAGGAGATCAATTTTCTGGAACGGCTGGGGGCCAAGGTGGCGTGCGATGTGGTTGTGGGACGTACGGTTTCACTGGAAGAGTTGTTCGAGCAGGGCTTCGATGCTGTCTATCTGGGACTCGGTGCCGGCCTGCCGCGGTTTATGAACATTCCCGGTGAAAACCTCATTGGCGTTCTGTCTGCCAACGAATATCTGACCCGTGCCAACCTGATGAAGGCCTACAAGTTCCCCGAAGTGGACACTCCCATCCTCGTCGGAAAAGATGTCTGTGTCCTGGGAGCCGGCAACGTGGCTATGGATTCCGCCCGAACGGCCATGCGATTGGGGGCGGACAGGGTGCGCATCGTCTATCGCCGTTCCAGGGAAGAAATGCCGGCCCGGAGCGCCGAGATTCACCATGCGGAAGAAGAGGGCATTGAATTTCATCTGCTGACCAATCCCACACGTTACCTGGGCGATGAAAGCGGACGCCTGACCGGGATGGAATGCCTGAAGATGGCGTTGGGTGAACCCGACGATTCGGGCCGCCGTCGGCCGATAGCCATCGAAGGATCGGAGTTTACACTGGATACCGATTTGGTTATCGTCGCCGTGGGATCAGGGGCCAATCCCCTGCTTACCCAGTCCACTCCCGATTTGAAATTGAACAAATGGGGCTATATCGTTACCGATCCCAAGACGAATAAGACCACCATGAAAGGAGTCTGGGCCGGTGGTGATATCGTCACCGGGGCAGCCACCGTGATCCTGGCCATGGGGGCCGGGCGCATTGCGGCCAACGCCGTCCATGATTATTTAACCTTGGGATGGTAAAATGAGAGAGGGAAACGGCGAAAGCCTGTCTCCCTCTTCTCTGAGTCGTTTTCCGGTATTGTCGTGTTACTTCGGTTTTGACATGTCCGGTTCTTCCGACATCTTTGTTGCGCGAATAATTCTATTCCTTACAGTTTCAACCCTGTTCGCAGCAAGAGGTGTCTGTGGTAAATTTTCGCGCGTGTTCTGATCCCACCTGATTTTCAGTGGGAAGTCGATAACAAATTTCCCATTCTTTGGATGGACATTAGTTAAATGCCATTTTCCTTCTAAGATAGGCGATTTGTTCCTGATGCGGAAGATCTTTGGGGCAGTAATCTTCGCATCCCAAAAGCGTCATACAACCGAAGACGCCGTCATCATCACCGACAATTTCATAAAATTCTTCATCAGATCGTTTATCCCTGGGATCCAATGCAAAACGGGCCAGCCTCATGAATCCCACGGCCGAAAGGAAATCGGGCCTCATTCTCTTGGTGGCGCAGGCGGAAACGCAACATCCGCATTCCACGCATCGTTCCAGTTCATAAATTTCGTCGGCAACATCCGGATCCATCCGTTCTTCCAGTCGATTGAAGTCGACTTCGTCGGCAATTTTGTCATGAATCCATGATTCTACTCTTTCGGACATGGCGCGCATAAATTTACCCGTGTTTACCGAGAGGTCACCGATAAGTTCAAAACCGGGTAGCGGCAGCAGTTTGATCTCCGGTTTTTTAAATTTCGAGGTAAGCGTTCTACAGGCAAGATCCGGGTGCCCGTTGATTACCATGGCACAAGATCCACATATGCCCGCCCTGCAGACAAAATCGAATTGCAGGGATGGATCCCGCTCTTCCCGAATTTTATTCAATGCGATGAATACCGTCATGCCAGGAGCTTCGGTCACCTTATAGGTAACCATTCTCGGCTTATCACCTTTTATCTGGGGATTGTATCGGAATATATGGAATTTTAAGGTCCGCTCTTTTTTACTCATTATTCAAACCCTCTGCCTATGCGTTCGTTTTTGCCCATGAATTTTTCCGGAAGGTTGATTGGATTCAAAAGCTGCTGCAGTTTAAATCTATCCGCATCCGGATTCGCCTTTTTAATTTCTTCTATCTCTTTTATTCGCTTTTCCGTATCCGGGTGGTGGATCGTATTATCCACACCGTATCCTCTGGATCCTGGAGGCATTTCCATTTTCATGATATCTAAATCTTCATATGTAATTTCGGGAAGATCCGCGGAATCATCCTTCCAGGTCGCCAATGTGCGTTTGAGCCAATCTCTGTCATTTCTTTCAGGAAAATCTTCCCTGGCGTGGGCGCCACGGCTTTCGGTCCGTAGCAAAGCACCATAGGCGACACAAGCAGCAAGTTTTATCATCTTCGGAACTCTGATGGCTTCCACCAGTTCGGGATTGGAGGACCTGATCTTATTTCTCAAGGCAACATTCTTTGCCCTTTGATTCAGGACCGTTAATTCGTCGACGGCCTGTTGCAGATCGTCTCCATTTCTAAAAATTCCGACCTTATCCATCATGATTTCTTGCATCTTCGCCTTAAGCTCATACGGATTCTCACCGCTGCTTTTTGCGAGAAGATCGGAAATTTTCTTTTCTTCTTCTTTTACAAAATGTTCAATCGTCGATGTGCTTATGTTTGTGGAATCGGAAGAGGCGCAACGATCGGCAACGAATTCGCCGACGATCATTCCCGCAACGACTGTCTCGGCGACCGAGTTACCGCCAAGACGGTTAAACCCGTGCATATCCCAGCAGGCGGTTTCTCCTGCTGCAAAAAGTCCCTTCAACGCCGGGCTTTCTCCTGTGGCGTTGGTCCTGATCCCGCCCATTGAATAATGTTGGGTCGGCCGAACAGGAATATACTCTTTGACAGGGTCGATTCCGAGAAAATATTCGCAGATCTCTTTTACTTCCCTTAAATTCTTCTCGATATGTTCACGGCCTAGCAGTGTGATGTCCAGCCAAAGGTGATCGCCATAAGGGGAGGGAACACCTTTACCCTTTCTCATATGTTCGGTCATGCGTCGTGATACGACGTCCCTCGAAGCTAGTTCCTTCTTTCCAGGTTCATAATCCGGCATAAACCGATAGCCGTCTTTATCTTTAAGCAATCCACCATCGCCACGACATCCCTCGGTCGTGAGAATACCGACCGGAACAATTGCCGTCGGGTGAAATTGAACGGCTTCCATGTTACCTAAGGGCGCCACTCCGGTCTCCAGTGCGATTGCGCATCCGATACCCTCGGAGATGACGGCGTTTGTCGAAACGGAATAGATCCTTCCATACCCTCCGGTCGCAATCGTGGTGGCCTTTGCCACATAAGCAATGAGTTCCCCCGTGATGAGGTCCCGAACGACGGCACCATAACAGACACCATTTTCATGGATCAATGAAATGGCCTCTTTTCTTTCATGCACTGGTATACCGAGTTGGATCGCTTTATTGTCCATGGCATAGAGCATCGTATGACCGGTGCCATCGGACGTATAACAGGTTCTCCACTTTTTGGTCCCGCCAAAGTCTCTGGCGTTGATTAAACCGTGAGCCTCTTCTTTTTCCGTAATCGTGACTTTTTCGCCGTTAATAATAACGGTTCTGTCGCCGGCCCTGACCCTTGACCAGGGAACACCCCAGGCAGACAATTGTCTGATTGCCTTGGGTGAAGTATTGACAAACATTCTTGCCACGTCCTGGTCGCATCCCCAGTCACTTCCTTTTACAGTATCCCCAAAATGGACATCTTCATCATCTCCATCGCCTTTGATACACGCGCCAAGGCTTGCCTGCATGCCACCTTGTGCTGCCGCTGAATGAGATCTTTTTGCAGGGATCAAAGAAAGGATGATCGTATCGAAACCCCGTTGCTTGCAAGCGATGGCAACTCTCAGTCCTGCCAGTCCGCCACCTATTACGAGTGAATCAGTATATACAACTCTCATTTAGGATATTCTCCTTATTGATGATTACGTCTGAATTGAATGTGGCTCTTCAGTCTATTGGTTGGCATTGAGTTCGACTTCTATATTGGGTATGAATTTTTCCCCTGCTCTGTCCTTGTGATCGATGCCAATCTTCACAAACACCGCAAATGCGGAAAAGCCAATCACCAAGAAGAAGACAGTCAGCGCCGTTTTGAGTTTTTTTAGCTTTTTTCTCGATTGTCTCGCATCGTCTCCAATAAACCATCCCCATTTCATGCAAAGTCTGTAAAGGCCGATGGTCGCGTGAAGTTCAACGCAAATTAACAAAAGGAAGTAAATCGGCCACCAATTCCCGGAGACAAATCTGTCCGCCGACATATACGGTCCGATCCCTCCCGGGTTGGTTAGCATGGTAAACAGATGGGCTGATCCGGCAAAAAACATGATGAACCCTGTGATGGCCTGAATATACCAGAAATTTGTATCGGTATGATTCATCATCTGCATTTGGTCTCTGAATATCCTGTGTTGTTTCCAAGAAATGGGGAATTTTCTGGTGCCAAGCATTGCATGAACGAAAAAGAGGACTAATACTGTAGCAACGGCGAGAGCAACGGCAGCAGGATAACCGTGAGGAGTATCGGTCAAAAATGAAAGCTCCATCATTTTTGCCACGAAATTAAAAGACCTTTCCCCTAAAAGTATGCTGGCGACCAAAAACATGTGCGCCCACATGAACAAGCCGAGAAGAAGGCCAGTCCCGCTTTGGGCCAAATCGAGCCTAGCAGGCCATTTGCTTTTTCTTTTGTTTGATTCGATCATATAACTTGCCAATTTTCGCCTCCCTATAGGTTTACACTAATCAACTGCCTGCAATTAAAATCAATTAATCCCGATTTAATGCTGAGGATAATTGACTAAGATTTTCAGCGATAGGTAAATAAACAAGGAAAAATCAGTATACAAAAAATGCCAATCTGTCAACCTAAAATCAGCTTGCCATAGGGTACCCGCATTCGTCATCCACGGTCTTGTAAACGACAGGCAACATGTCAAATTCATGATTGGTATACCGGACTTCAGAATCGTTGCTCATATGGGAGCATCCCATTGAAAATAATGCAATGTTGATTGCCGGTGGCGGTAATTGCATTGGGGGTCATTTCCAATCTCCGCAACCTTTTTCAAAAAAAGGATTGGATAGCGCATTATTACTTGATATGGAGAAAAAAAATAAAAAAATGCGTTTTATATTAAATTGTATTTAATATGATTTGTCATGATTCGGAATAAAATGAGGTAATAGATGTCTGATACGAAATTTGACCTTTCAAAATTTCCCAAAGGGATCGATCTTCTTCGAGATTCAATTTTGAACAAAGGTACTGCTTTCACCGAAGAAGAGCGCGAGGAACTGGGATTGAGAGGCTTGCTGCCGCCAAGGGTCCACACGCAGGAAGCGCAGATTATGCGGGTGCTTGGCAATATACGGCGGAAAGAAACGGATCTTGAAAAATATATTTTTCTGACCGCTCTTCAGGACCGTAACGAGGCCTTGTTTACCCGTTTGGTGCTGGAAAATATCGAAGAAATGGCGCCGATCGTGTACACACCGACGGTCGGCAAGGCCTGTCAGGAGTATGGACATATTTTTCGCCGACCGCGGGGGCTTTTTATCGCAGCAAAACACAAGGGGCGTATTCGGGAAATTCTTGACAACTGGCCCCATCGAGATGTCCGTGTCATCGTTGTCACAGACGGCGAACGTATCCTGGGCTTAGGCGATTTAGGTGTGGATGGAATGGGAATTCCCATCGGCAAGCTTGCACTGTATACGGCTTGTGCTGGAATTCGTCCATCCCAATGTCTTCCGGTAATTCTCGATGTCGGAACGAATAATGAGAAATTGTTGAAAGATCCCCTTTACATCGGTATGCAGCACCGCCGGTTGCGCGATAAACGATATGACGATCTGATTGAAGACTTCATCATGTCGGTTCGGGATGTTTTCCCCCATACCCTTATTCAGTTTGAGGATTTCGCCAATCGAAATGCATTTCGTTTGCTTAAGACTTATCGTGGCCGTGTGTGTGCCTTCAATGATGATATCCAGGGAACCGCTGCAGTGGCCCTGGGTGGGATATATGCGGCTTTGCGAATTACCGGAAAGCCACTAAACGAACAACGCTTCCTTTTCCTGGGCGCTGGTGAGGCAGGGACAGGGATCGGTGAACTGCTGGTCTCTGCCATGATGGACGATGGAATGTCGGAAGACGATGCCAGATCGTGTTGCTGGTTTGTGGATTCAATGGGATTGATTGTTACAAGCAGAAAGGACCTGACGGAGCATAAACGATTGTTTGCCCATGATCATGAATTTCTCCCTGATATGGAAACAGCGGTCAAGTCTCTGGAGCCTACCGGAATCATCGGTGCGTCAGGCCAAAAAGGAAGATTTACACCGGAAGTTCTGAAAATCATGGCAGACATAAACGACCGACCCATCGTTTTTGCCTTGTCAAATCCTACGGACAAATCCGAATGCACCGCCCGGGATGCGTACAATTGGACACAGGGTCGTGCTATCTTTGCCAGCGGAAGTCCCTTCCCCCCTGTTACCTATCATGGCAGAACCTATACCCCTGGGCAGGGGAATAACGTCTATATTTTTCCTGGAATCGGCCTTGCTGCGGTAGCGTGCAATATCCGCCATATTACCGACGAGATGTTTTTAAGGGCAGCAAGGGCTCTTGCCGCTCAAGTAACGGATGATGATCTGCATAAGGGCTGCATCTTCCCGCCGTTGAAAAATATCCGGGAGGTCTCCCTGAATATCGCTGCCGAAGTGGCGGATCTGGCTTATCAACACAACCTCGCCGATTTAGATCCACCCGACGAGTTGAAAGAGCATATCCGTTCCCTGATGTATGATCCGACATATGAAATTTATGTCTGAAGATCTTGCGCTGAATTTTTCTGATCGGTAGGGAAATGAAAGGATCGTATCACTTACAACACCAGTTCATGAAGTGATAAAAGCTGTGCGCTTTTCCCACCTGTATCATGGTCTCATGATCGAGGATGCCTGGAATTTTGCCCAATTCATCTGTCAGAAAGCGGGACATTTCATCAATATCACGAAAAGCCGCGTAGATCATTATATTGCTGGTCCCGCCGATTATGCTTACATATTTAACCTTCGGATGGCCGGACAAGATGTTCGTCGTGGGCATAATTCTGTTAAAACGCACTTTAATGAAAATATGGGCACATACGGAATATCCCAGCATCAGCGGATCGATGACGCTAAATACCCTTACAACGCCATCGTCCATAAACTTCTTCAGTCTTCTTGCCGCCAGTTGTCTGCTTACCCCGGCTTTCTTTCCCAGACTGTCGTAAGTATCTCTCGGTTCCAATTCAAGTTCTTTGATCAGTTTGGTATCACTTTCATCAAACTGCGGATAGACGTTTTGATACGACAGGTTGGTTTCGGCGTGCAAATATTTGGATGAATGTTTAGTGATTTTGATCACGGTCATTTGTTCAGCAACCAACACATCTTCCACGTTGCTGAGCTGTTCGATCATCCAATGGAGCAGTTCCTCATTATCCTGGAAAAGGGTGTACAGCAACACATCATAGCGGCCTGTGTACCGGCCCAGGTTTCGAACATTGCGAAGACCTTTAAAATAATCGACAACATCGGCCGATTTACCAGGCGTGATCTTCAGCCGCCAAAGCGTTTCAACCCGTAGCCCAATGGCCGAAGGGCTCGTTACCACTGCAAAATCGATTACCTCGTTCTCGACCATTTTCCGCATTCTGTTGGAAATGGTTGTTGCGCTCACCCCCAACTTCTTGCCGAGATCACGACTCGTTTGCCTGGCATCGATTTCCAGCTCCTCAATAAGCTTGAGATCGAGTTGATCCAGTTCTGTATTTGATGAATCCATGTTGTTATTCGTCATTTTTGTACTGTTACTACAATGGATACTGATTATCAACCTTTCCTCAGCGATGAGTGCAAAACCGATATTGTGCACATGTGTGCCAGGACGGCGGTTTCCCGATGGGAAACAACATGAGTGCGTTCTGAGTTACACCATCGATGACCACATCGCAGCGTTTGGCGCTCCATCCGAAATAGCAATAGCCATCAAACAACATTGTCTGGATCATATGTGCATGCCCGGGTTCGCGTCAGCATTCTGACCACCATTGAAGAACGTGGATATCGGTGTTGCACCACCAGAGAGATACGGCCGTCATGAGTAAATCCGGAAGGTCGCGTTCGGGTGTTGGAAGAAATTTTGAGATGAATACAATGCAGGGAATCTTTTGGCCAAGGTTCATCTCGTGAGTTGAATTCAGACAATAACCAAAGTTCATCTCGTGACTGAAGTTTAATTTCAGATTACTACTTCATGTTCGTTCGTTTTCCAAGAGGAGTTCTTCTCATCCAAATCGGCAACAATGAAGGATTTACATAATTTCCCCAATTTATTTTCACAACATGATGTACAGATGAAAATAATAAAAAAATTAGGTATGTAACGGCATATATTTTCACATAAAATGAAATATAATCAATGATAACAGGGGGAATATCAGTATATAGTGGCAAATATTTTCACAGAAATTGTGATATCATCAATGATGACAGGGAAAAAATTACGCATGTAACGGCAAATATTTTCACGAAAATGATAAAATTATCAATAATAACAAGGTAAAAATGTGTATATGGCGGCAAATATTTTCATGAAACAATAAGCTTCTCATTGACAACGAGGAAGAACTTTAGTAGTTAGTTGCAGCTTTGTTCGATTGGTACCGGGTATTTCGACGAACAAATTTGGGCCTGAGTTTCGAATTTTCCAATATTTCCAAAGGCAGCGTCGCACTATGGATTTTAGGGAAGAATATTCATCCGGCTCCATCGGTGACGTGTGTCTTTTTTATTGTGGGAGGGAGAACTTGTCTGTGAAATCCATGATAATGCGGATCGTGAGACTCTTCCCCTCAAACTTTCATATTATTTTTAAATCGGACACGAACAACTTTCAGATCCAACTTTCAGATCCAACTTAAACTAAGGAGCATCACATGAACAGTACCGTATATAAAACCATATTTGCCTTTGTTTTGGCGACCCTGATGGTGTGTACGGCAACGCCAGTTCTTGCGAAAGTGACTGCTGAAGAGGCCGCGAAACTAAAAACAGAATTAACCCCCGTTGGGGCCGAGCGTGCCGGAAACAAAGAAGGGACCATCCCCGCCTGGACCGGCGGAATCACAAAAATTCCCGAAGGTATCGATTATGAAGCCAAATCCGGTACGCCCCACCCGGACCCGTTTGCCGAAGACAAGATTCTGTTTACCATTACGGCACAAAATGTCGATCAATACAAAGACAAACTGTCTGCGGGCATCGTGAAAATGTTCGAACGATACCCGGATACCTTCAAGATCCATGTCTATCCCACAAGGAGAACTGCCGCATTTACCGAGAAAGCCTATGAGGGCACATATAGCAATGCCATGACGGCAGAGGTTCTCGATGAATATGGCAGTGTAACGAATTTCGGCAAAGGGTTTCCCTTTCCAATTCCCAAAAGCGGCATGGAGGCCATGTTAAATTTTGTTTACATACCCCATGGCTCCAAAAATATTAAGCAGACGTTTGGTGGCGGAATCGTTCAGGGAAGCGGCAAATATGCGAGACAGCATGCAACGAATTATCTTCTCTATAAAGCCGAAGGCGATGAAAAATTTGATCCGCAGGACTATGTCTTTGGGAAAATCGTGGAGATGACAATGCCCGGTCGGGTAGGGGAATATTATCTATTGATGGACCCGGCAGACTATACGAAAAACGACGCTGTGGGCTGGTCCTATATACCAGGGGCACGCCGTGTTCGCCGGAACCCCAACATGTTTTACGATGGACTGGATTCTTCCGCCGGTGGTATCGGTTGCAGTGACGAATCATGGATGTGGAAGGGCAAACTCGACCGGTTCGATTGGAAACTGGTCGGAAAAAAAGAGATGTACATACCCTATAACACATACAAGATCGACATGCTTCCCGACTATGACGTGATGATGACAGCCCACCATCCCAACCCGGAATATATCCGCTGGGAGCTTCATCGGGTATGGGAGATCACCCACACCCTCAAGGAAAACTCTCGTCATATGTACGGCGAAAGGCATTTTTATATTGATGAAGACTCATGGACGATTGCGGTAATCGACAAATACGATAAACGCGGAAACCTGTGGCGAATGTCATTTGCACATGGAATACAATATTATGACTTTCCTGTATTCCGTGCGACGCAATATTTTCACTTCGATTACCAGGTGGACTTTTACGCTGCATTCAGGTATGTGAACGGCTATCCAGCAGAATCATACGACGACATACCGGACGACTTCTTCTCAGTTCATAATTTACGAAAACTGGGCAGGCGGTAGTACAAGAGGTAGCCGGACGAAAGAAAGCTTGTAAGACACCAAGAGAATGAGAAGGTCGGTGATAACACCGACCTTCTCATTTTTTTAACAACATCAAACCTTATCTACGCGTTGGGGTGAATGATCACCTTGATTGAATCTTTCCCTGCGGTTACCAGCCTGAATCCTTCTCTTATATCCTTCAAGGGCAGATGGTGGGTGATCATGTCATCGACGATAATTTCTCCTTTGGAGATAAAATCAAGTGCCTCTATGATGTCCGGCGGTCCGCAGTAGTAGGATGTGAGAACGGTCACTTCTTTCATCCAAAAATCGTTTATCGGGATCGTGACGATCTTTTGCGGTTCCGGAACCGCAAAAAATACGAGGCTGCCACCCTTGTCAACACACTGCCAGGCTTGTTCGATGGCGGCCATGGCCGATGTGCACAGCATGACCACGTCGGCTTTTTCGGAGAATTCAGGCACCTGTTCCGTTGCATGAATCGCCACGTCCGCACCACACTTTTCGGCAAATTCGAGTCGCTTTTCGTTAACATCCACGGCAATCGTCCGGCAATTCAAGGATTTGGCCAGCTTCACATGGAGCAGGCCGGACATGCCGCATCCAAAAACCATGATCGTCTGATTCTCTTTTACCCGGGAAAGCCGTTGGGCCCGCGTTACACAGGCCAAGGGTTCGATGAAGGTGGCCTGGTCATAAGAGACATTATCGGGAAGAAGATAGGTGCCTTTGTCCACCAGGGCGGAAGGTACGACGATGAATTGGGCGAATCCGCCGGGGAGGCGGTCCTTTACATTCGGACAGACCGGGTAGTGCCCGTTTTCGCAGTAATGGCAGGCCATGCAAGGTACTTTCGGCGCCACAAATATTCGATCGCCGGCCTTGTATTGATTTACGTTTTCACCGGTTTTTACGACTTCACCGCCGATTTCGTGCCCCAACACAAGCGGCGCCCTCGGCAGCCTGTACCACTCGGAAATGTCACTGCCACAAATTCCGCATGACAAAACCTTTACAAGCATTTCGTCCGGTCCGGGTTCGGGCATGGGTACATCTTCCAGCCGGACATCGCGGTTATTGTACCACATGGAGACTTGCATGCGGTGATCCCCTAAATAAAAATCCCCTTTTGCGCTGTCGGTTCCGCTTGCGTTGTTAACCTTTGTCTTTCAACGAATTGTACAGCGCAAGCGCATCTTTGGGCACCATGTTTTCGTGAACAACCGCTTTCACGGCCTGTAACATGGCCACGGGTGAATCGGACTGGAAAATATTGCGGCCCATATCCACCCCGCAGGCGCCCTGTTGAACGGCGTTGTAAGCCATGGTCAGGGCATCGATTTCGGGTAATTTTTTACCGCCTGCCATCACGATGGGAACCGGGCAGGATGATGTGATTGTGTCGAATCCATCTTCGACATAGTACGATTTAATATAATGGGCACCCAACTCCGCGCATATTCTTGTGGCCAGCCTGAAATATCGGGCATCTCTTGCCATATCCTTTCCCACGGCGGTCACCGCCAGAACCGGTATGCCATACCGGTTTCCCATATCGACCAGCCGGGTCATGTTGATGATGGATTCCTTTTCAAATTCCCCGCCGATAAACACCTGAACAGCCATGGCACAAACGTTGAGACGGATGGAGTCTTCAATATCAACGGCGATGTCTTCAT
The DNA here is from genome assembly GCA_963674945.2 of uncultured Desulfosarcina sp. GTDB lineage: Bacteria > Desulfobacterota > Desulfobacteria > Desulfobacterales > Desulfosarcinaceae > Desulfosarcina. Next base: position 2,137,598 of record CAXXWQ010000004.1, on the reverse strand, counting down.
TGGACAGTTCTTTCAGGATACTGGTTCCACCAGATACTCTTAAAACAATGGGCTGGGAATATGACGGCGGCACAATGGCGCGCAGAATGCCGCGGGTCAGCATCAATGTGTCGGCATGGGGCGCAATGGGTAAAATGTTGATATCCACCCGTTCCAAACCGGTTGTGGGTCCCTGAAAATAGCCATGGTCAATGGCCAGCATCACGGTTCGGCCGGTTTTGGGATTGAAAATCCGGGCCAGCCTGTTTTTCATACCCCAGTCCAGGCCATTACATCCTTTCAGAAAAAAGCCTTCGGTTTCCTGAGGGATATCAGAATAATACTTTTTCCCTTCTTTTACATCATCTGCATCTGGCATGGTATTTCCCCTTGAAGTTCAAAAAATCATTGGATGGCGATCATCGAAAGGCCATTGTCTCATCGTTGCGACGACGGATGAAATCATATCCCTTATAGGGGCGAAGTATGAAAAATTAGCATTTTTGTCAATGAATTTCCAATAGATCCGGACCTTGTGGAACTACGCTGTGCCATGACAGCGGTCCTTCCAAAATGCCCTTTTTCTCCTTTCCTTTTGGCAACGGCCGTAAACCCTTTGCCGTATTCACCGGCACGGGCCGCTTCGATGATGAAGCACTAAACAAAATCAGCAAAAGTGCCGATATAGCACCATGGATAAAAAACGCAGCAGAAGATCAAAAAGGTGTTGTGGATGAAAAAAGGACTGCCGGTTTGGTTTTGTACGATGCTATTGGTATTGATTTGGACTCCATTTACCTTCGCCGAGGCAGACGATGCAGGGGCTTTTTTGTATGATCTGTCACGACGGTTGGAACCGGAACTGGCAGTGGACGGAAACACCTTAACCAATGGGCTGCCGCTAAAGGCCGTTGTTGTCGATCCCAATCCGCCGGGGGAACTGAAAAAGATAATGCCCCCCCAAGCCATCTCCATGGATCCAAGCGAGGCTACCGCCACCTTTTCCATTACCTATGTGGCCGATGGTGGCTCCGATCCGTGGGGGCAAACCTGCACTACTTTCCCCGAGACGGCAAAGACGGTTTTCGAAGCCGCCGCCAACGTGTGGGCCAGTATTTTACAGTCTGACGTACCCATCACCATCAGTGCCTGCTGGGCCAATTTGGGAAGCTCCACTACGCTCGGGTATTCGGGTGGTGGACCTTTGCATAAGAATTTTTCCGGCAACACCAGGGCGGACACTTGGTTTTCCGGTTCCCTGGCAAATTCCCTCTACGGATCCGACCTGTCTTCTTCGTACGATATGTATATCACCTATAATACCAATTTTAACTGGTATTACGGGACGGACGGCAATCCGGGCAGCTATGAATATGACCTGTTCAGCGTCGTTCTGCACGAAATTGCTCACGGCCTCAATTTTTCAGGTTCCATGAGAGTATCGTCGGGACTTGGATCTTGGGGATATGGCACATCTTATCCCGAGCCCAATATCTACGATGTGTTCATGCAGGATGGTTCGGGAAACGTGCTCATTTCCGACTACACAAGTGGGACGGCTGCCCTCGCTTCCGTTTTGACCTCCAACGGTCTCTATTTCCATGGCACCAACGCCATGTCCGCCAACGGCAGTGCACGGGTCAAAATGTATGCCCCTTCCACATGGGCCTCCGGGTCCAGCTATTCCCATTTCGACTATGACACTTTCAACAACACATCGAACCAGCTGATGGTGTACGCCATCAGCGCAGGCGAAGCCATTCATGATCCGGGTACCCTTGGCAGGGGCCTTTTAATGGATCTGGGATGGGACATTGCCAGCGGGGGTGATTGCACCAGCCTCGCCGATAGTGTCGGTGTGAGCGTTTCGGTGGGACAAGGCGAAGAGTTGTGTTATACCATCGAGGTTCCCGAAGGTGCCGGTGAATTATCGGTGGCCTTGGACGGCCTTTCCGCCGATGTGGACCTTTATACGCGCTATGGCGAAGCGGCGACAACTTCGAACTACGACTGTCGGTCAAATTCTTCGGGAACCGTTTCGGAGACCTGTACCCACAGCGATCCAACGGCAGGCCAGTGGTATCTCATGTTATATGGCACCGAAGCCGGCAGTGGAACCTTGACGGCAACGGTGGCCGAGCCGGTATGTGGTGCACCGGCAAGTATTACGGTACCGTCAAGTGATGTGGACGGTGATTATACGGTAAGCTGGGATGCATCGAGTACGAGCGGTGTAACCTATGAACTGGAAGAGGCCACGGATGCGACGTTTGCCACCGATCTGCGCACGGCATACAGTGGCAGCGGTACCAGTGCTTCCATCACCGGCCGGGGCGATGGCGTGACCTGCTATTACCGTGTCAAGGCCACCCGTAGCGGTTATATTGACAGTTCCTGGCAAACCGGTGAAAATGGTTGCTATGTCGGTTTTCACCCCGGTGACTGCACCGGTCTCACCAGCGGTGCTGGCATCAGTGTCTCCTTGGCGTCGGGTGAAGCGGCATGCTATTCCATAGCGGTGGTCGAAGGCGTGGACGAACTGTCGGTAGCCCTGGATAGCCTCTCGGCCGATCTGGATCTATACACCAGATACAATGCGGTCCCTAACTCCGATAAAAATGACTGCTCATCTTTGAAATACGGCACCGATTCGGAGTCGTGCACCCATATGGATCCCGATGTAGGCGTTTGGTACATTCGCGTCTATGGTTATGACGCCGGCGACGGCACCTTGACGGCAACGGTCATCGACTATGTCTGCGACGCACCATCAAGCATCACCGTACCCGAAAGCGACGATGACGGTGAATTCACGGTTAGCTGGGAGGCGTCGAGCACGAGCAGCGTGACCTATGTACTGGAAGAGGCCACGGATTCGAATTTCACCGCCGACCTTCGCACCGCTTACAGCGGAACAAACACCAGCGCGTCCATTACAGGGAAAAGCGGCGGGGAGACCTATTATTACCGGGTCAAAGCGACCCGCAGTGGATATGATGACAGCGCATGGCAGACAGCGGCCACACAGGTGGCCATCTGCAGCTATACCATCGATCCTGTCAGTTATGACTTCGATTCCAACGGCGGGTTGGCCGATGTCTTTGTCACCGCGCCCGCCCTATGTGCGTGGAGTGTGTCGGAAAGCCTCGATTGGGTCACGATCACGGATGGGGCCAGTGGATCAGGCAATGGGACCGTTACCTACTTGGTGGATGAAAATACGAATCGTCAATCCAGATCGGGTTCCTTCGGCATTGCCGGCCTGCATCATACGATCAACCAGGACGCAACGGCGGTGTCCATTACGCCGATTCTTCAGCTCCTGCTGGATGATGAATAAGTTATATTCCCAAAAATGTCTCTCTGATATCCGCGGATGCTTTGATCTCTTTGGGAGTGCCCTCGGCTTTGATTTGTCCTTCATGCATGATATAGACGTAATCCGCAGCATTTAGGGAGGCATCGGCATTTTGCTCGACTAGCAGAACCGTCAGTCCGATCTCTTCTTTCATTTTTACGATGGTCTCGAAGACCTCTCCCACCAAAAGCGGTGCCAGACCCTGGCTGGGTTCATCCAACATGATGAGCTTGGGTTTGGTCATCAAGGCCCTGGCGATGGTGACCATCTGCTGCTCACCGCCGCTCAAGGACCCGGCCGTCTGGCGGCGTCTCTCCTTGAGTCGGGGAAAGAGCGTATACACCAACTCCATGGATTCATCCTTATGGACCAGTGCTTTTTTTAAATAGGCCCCCATCTTGAGATTTTCCAGCACCGTCATGTTGGGAAACAAGTGTTTGCCTTCGGGCACCAGGGCGATACCCTTGTCCACTTTTTTATGGGTGGGAAGCCCGGTGACATCTTCATCGGCGTATTGCACCACGCCTCCCCAGGGCGTCACCGAGCCGAAAACCGTCGCGAGCAATGTACTTTTCCCTGCGCCGTTGGGGCCCAACAAAGAGGTGATCGACCCCGATTTAACCGAAAGACTCGGTTTCCATAACACCTGCATGGGGCCATATCCCGATTCGAGCTCTCTAACGATGAGCATTACGACTCCTTTGTTTGACGCCCTAAGTAAACATCGACCACCTTCGGGTTTTCCAATGCCTCTTTGGTGGGTGCGTCAACGATCTTTGCGCCTCGGTGTAAAACGATGACCTTTTCGGCCATTCCGACCACCGCCCTCATGATATGCTCCACCATGGCGACGATGGCGATTTGTTCTTCCGCGGCGATCCGTTTGATCAGTGATACAATGTCATCGATGTCGCTGGGATGCATGCCGGCCATGGCTTCATCCATCAGAAGTAATTTGGGTTTCATGGCCAGCGCGCGACCGATTTCCATGAGTTTCTTTTCAACAGGCGTCAATCCACCGGCAACCTTGTCTTTATGCTCCGTAAGGCCCACGCGCTCTATGGTTTGATCGGCAATCTCTAAGGATTCATCCACATTGACACGATGACTTACGGTGCCGAACATGGCGCCCACGGCGATATTTTCCCTCACCGTTGCCGAAGCAAACGGCCGTGGGATCTGAAATGTTCGGCCGATCCCCAAAGGGGCTCTTCTGTAAGGTGGAAATCGGGTAATATCTTTGCCTTCGAAGAAAACATTTCCTTGCTCCGGAAAGAAGACACCGCTGATCACATTGAACAAGGTTGTCTTGCCACTGCCGTTGGGCCCCACGATTCCAATGAACTGATTCTGGTCGATCTCGAAACTGACGCGATCAAGCGCCACCAGTCCACCAAACCGTTTGGTTACGTTATCGATCTTGAGTAATGTCATATTTCTCACTTACATGATATACCGTTCCAATTTTGTTCCCTTGATCTTTTTTCTCAATACGCCAATGACGCCTTCGGGAAACATGATGATGATGATGATGATGATCGGTGCGAAGATTAGCAGCTGGAATCCGGGAAGTATAACCGACAGATAGTACTTTGAGATACCGTAAATGAGTCCGCCGACGATCGGCCCCAAAAGGGTTCCAGCCCCACCGAGCAAAACGATGATGATGGCTTCGATGGTGTAATGAATTTCGAATACTTCCGGTGGAAACACATAGGGCGTCTTTAACGCCCAGGAGGCGGCCCCGATCAAACCGGCGATACAGGCACTGGTGATAAAGGCAATGATTTTGTATTTGGTGACATTGATGCCCATCACCTTGGCGGCGTCTTCGTCTTCTCTCAGAGCGGTAAGGGCATAACCGATCTTGCTGCGCATATAGACCAGTGTCAAGACTGCGGCAAAGATCGCGATGCCCAGAACGATGATATCGGCCCAGAAGACGGAAAGCCGGCTGGCGGCTTGCTTGCCGAGGATCTGGTTGAGTTCTGCGGTAAAGATAAGCCCCTCGGAACCGTTCCAGATTCTGGCGCCCTCAATCAGGAACCGAAAGCCTTCATTGACCCCGATGGTGGCGATTGCGAAATAAGCGCCTCTGAGGCGCAGTGCCACGGCACCCACCGCCAGGGAGAGCAGTGTCGAAAAGAGAAGGGCTGCGAAAAAGCCGATGATGATGATACCCACACCGAGGCCCTGAGCATCGGCCAGTCGTGTGATGGTCAATGCCATGCCGTAGGTACCTACCCCCATAAAGGCGACATATCCGAAATCCACATAGCCGGTCATGCCCATGAAAATATTGAAGGCCTGTCCCAGAGCACAGTAAAAGAGCAATGTGGCGATCAGTTGCCACATGCCGGTCATGCCCTTGCCCACGGCGAATAATGCGATGTAGGCGATCAATACCGGCAGAATCGGAATATACTTTTCTACTTTTTTCATTTTGCTTTCAAAAGCCCGGTTGGTCTGATGAGAAGTATGGCCAGCAATATCATGAAAGAGAAAAACCGCGTCAGTGCGAAGGGTTCAACCCCGGGAATCAGCGCAAACAGCGTATAGGAGCCGTTTTCGATCAACCCGAACACCAGCCCGCCGAAAAAGGCCCCATAGGGCGATGCCAACCCGCCGAGAACAGCAATGACAAAGGCCTTGAGGGTATAGCCACCCCCCATGTAGGGGTTGATGCCCACGGGGATGAACATGGTGAGCAAAACGCCGCTGGCGACCGTCAGGCCGATTCCCAGTCCAAAACTCATGGCGTACACGCCGTCGACATTGATGCCGCATACCCGGGCGCCTTCGCTGTCCTCGACCACACTGCGCATGGCGGATCCATAGCGGGTCTTGTTGAACCACAAATAGAGCAAGACGGCGATGAGGACACTTCCGAGGGCGGCATAGAGTTTGGTCATCGGCAACACGGTAATGCCCAGGTCGATTTTTCCCACAACCCAGTTGTACCCGCGAAATTCCGATCCGAAGATCAGCTTCACGATTTCCTGGAGCAGCACCCCGATGGAAAATGTCGCCAGCAATGACGCCAGTTCGGGTGCTTTTATCAGCCGCTTCATGGCCGTGTAGTAAAACAACAATCCAAGTGCCATTCCCACCACGAAAGCGATGGGAATGGCAAAGATCGGGTTGAGCCCTAAAGCGGTAAACAGCCAGTACGTGACAAACGCACCCACCATGATAAAGGCCCCGTGCCCCACATTGACTACCTGCAAGACACCGAAGATAAGGCTGAGCCCCATGGTGGCCATGCCGTAAACCGCTCCCAGGACCAGACCTTGTATCAGATTGCCGACCAATTGTTCGAACACCATGTTTTTGGTTTCCTTTACTATAGAGGTGCTTTCAAAATGTTCAATCGGGCTCGAGATCAAGGCGGGGTGAGATGTCCAACCGCAGACGCCCCGTTAGGAAGTGCCCTTGGGGTGCAACCATGTCGTATTTCGAGGATTGGACATCTCGCCCCGACGCTGATATTGAGTCCGAGGGGACGTTTTGAAATTGCCTCTATGGGGATGCTTTCTTCCCCTTTGCTTTTTCCGCGAATGTCGGCATGGGATAACAGGGCTTGCCGGTTTGTGCTTCCTCCGGCCATACGATGACCCGTTTTCCGTCCTGCCACTGGACGTCCACCATGGAGTGGCCGACCTGCAGACCGGTGTCGTCCACATCCCATCCGCCGTAAAAGGACATGAAGTTCAAATCGCCCAATGCCGCTCTGACCTTGGTCGTATCCGTTGTTTTGGCCTTTTCCACCGCGAGAACATAGGCGAGGACTTGGGCACCGGCTTCTGCAGCGTGATAATCCGGGAGGATATCTTTGCCCAGGGCGTTTTTGAAGAGGGCCACGAATGCATCCTGGCTGGGGCCGATCCATCGAAGTCCGGTCTTTTTTGCATCGGTTGCGGCGTATTTGACGCCATATTCCCAGTGGGACGGACCCATCACCCCTTCGGCCATACTGGTCAGCGCTTCGTAAAAAGCAGGCAGCGTGGCCGCCGCGATCAAGGAGAGGCCTTTGACATCGAGGTCCAAATCGGCCATCTGCCGATTCAAGAGTTGGCCGTCCTCGAAGTGTCCACCGCCCAGGACAAAGTCGGGTTTGGACGCCTTGAGTGCCGAGAGCAAAGGCGTCAGGTCGGTTACGCCTTTGGGATAGGTCCTCTCGAAAACGACATTGAAGCCGAGTTTCTTCGCATGTTCTTTCGCCCCCAGCATGACCATTTTTGCAAATTCGGAGTCTTCATAAGCCAGGGCCACTTTTTTGTCGTTTGGCGCGATCTTGTTTATCATCTCCAGGGTTCCCTGGTGATAACTGGTGCCAGGCCCGATGGTCTGGACGATATATTCAAATCCCTGCTGGAAGATTGCGTTACTGGCCCCCCCGTGATCCATGTAGAGCATCTTGTGGCTTTCGGCGATTGGCGCACCGCGGAGCGTCAAACCGGAACTATAAGGGGCGAAAACCACGTTGACCTTATCAACGGTGATCAGTCGACCGATGAGGCTGGTGACCTGTTCCTTGGAAGATTCACAGTCGTAGTATTTGTATTCGAGAGGAACTTTTTTGTCGCCCAGGCTCACCCCGCCATAGTTGGAATTGACCCAGTCGATACACGCCTTGATTCCGCCAATCGCCTGTTCACCGGCCTTTGCGTATTTTCCCGAAAGGCAGGCGGGGTGACCGATGACGATGCCATCTGCTGCAAAGGTACCCGAAACAACCAAAACCATGGTAGCACACATCAAAAGTACGATTGAAACATGCGTTCTATTCATCTCTTCTTTCCTCCTTTGCTTGTTATGAATCATCCAAATAATCGGATCTTCTTCCGGCTCATATGGAAAGAGATTGAAGCCTTCCTGTTTGATCTATTTGCGAACCGCGCACAGGCACGCATGGTTCCATCCATATTTGGTCTTACCGGCTTGAAATGATAAACGATTGTGTTGCTTGTCCATAATTTGCAGATGACTGCACACTTGTCTGGTTTTTATTCATGGGGCACTGGCATTGAGGCGGACTTAAAAGTGTACTACATCTCAACAAGGTCATTGCACCGCAGGTCGCGTTTCATGAAGAACGAGAACTCGATCTTTTATAACGAGTATGGCAAAGCGATGATTGTGTGTCAATCCACCATTTCCTTAACCGGTTCATCTTCTTTTTGTTTTCTCCATCTGAATTTTTCCCGGTACTCCTGGATTTCCATGATCGGCGGGCGTTCATACTGCTCGAGAACATGAATTTCGGGTTCCAGCTGGTCATGGGCCAGGTGAAACTGAATCATCTCAGGGAAGATTTCTTGTTTTATATCCATCCGCCTGAGATCCTGCAGCCGCTTCAAAAAGGTTTTGATGATCACGAAGGCCATGCGACCCAGTGCTTTGGTGTCCTGATTCTTGTGGACCCGTCGGTCCAGATCGACCTGGGCCATCACATCGAGCCCGTACTTTTCGAATATATCGATGAGCATTCCGGTTTCCACACCGTAGCCGATGTGGAACGGAATGCTTTCGAAAATATCCCGAAATCCGGCATATTCACCGGAAAGCGGCTGCACGAACTGGGTAAGGTCGGGCATGAAAAGAGAGAAAAGGGGCCGCGTCACCAACTCGGTCACGCGACCGCCGCCGGTGGGGCGTAATTTGTTCTGCCCGATGGAGATGGGACGATCGTAAAAGGCCTTGGTAAAACGAATGGTTTCCGAAAGCAGCAGTGGGCCGAGGAGGCCGTATGCGAACCGGTGGTGTATGTTTTTGATGTCTGCATCGATGTAGACGATGATATCGCCTCGCGCCACGTAGAGGGCTTTCCACAGGTTTTCTCCCTTGCCCCGATAGCGGTCAAGGTTCGGCAGGATCTCGTTTGCCTGGTATACGATCACTCCGTAGGTGCGTGCAATTTTACGGGTATTGTCGGTGGAACCGCTGTCGATGACCACGATCTCGTCGATGAGTGGGTAGCGGAACATCAGTTCCGATTTCATGATCACGATCTCTTTGGCGATGGTCCGCTCTTCGTTAAGCGTGGGAAGGCAGAGGGAGATGGTCAGGTCTTTGCGTCGTTTGGCGTCCACCAGACGATCGAGGTCTCTGAATTCGTCATGGTGAAAGGTATTGGTTTCAATCCAGGATTTCTTCATCATTGCATACCCCGCTGTCTATGGCCATCAACAGGGCCGGTATCTGTGCAATTCCCTTGAACATGGGATCGATTTCCACTACGGCACCCTCCTGATGGAAGTGGCTTCCCCGTGTCAGGCCGAGGGTGATTGCCGGGATCTGTTTCTGCAGGAAGATGGAAAGCGCGGTTTCACTGGATTCGCTGACGGCTTCCACGCCCAATCGATACAGAATCCGGGCGGCGCATTTGACCAATGGGTGGTTGTAGGCGAGCTGGTTGGCGTAAAGGTAACTGATTCTCGTCAGCTTCAGCTCCACGGCGTGGATCTGGTTGATACCATTGACGATGTCTTTGATATCACTGTACAATTGTCTCACCATCCGGTCGGAATCACTTCGGATTTCGAAACCGATGCTGGCGTCGTAGGCCTCTTGCCCGTGGTTGAAACCGCCGGCAATCTTGCCGATGACGATTTGGGTGCGTGGTTTTTGGGGCAATCTGAGTTTGAGAATGGCGTCGATGACTTCGTGAATGATCAGGATCGCGTTGGGTTGATAGTGGCGGCCCAACTTTTTTTCGAAGGGAATGCTGCAGCTGATTTCTCCCCGGATCATGCCGTCGGAGTAGTAGTTCAGCCTTCCCAACGCGACGCTTTCCAGGCAGATGGCCCCCCGGATCGGCGTCGGCCAGTTCTTGAGCAGTTGACGGGTTCCTTTCAAATTACCCGGTCCCAGGGATTGAATCGGCGCCGTCAGGACGATATCCGATTCGAAAATCAGGCCCATGTGTCGAAACAGTTCCGGCAAAGAGGCCATGACCCCCACGGCGGCGGAGTTGTCCGATACCCCCATTCCGCTGATGGTTTTGTCCGTCACCGTAAAAAGGGTGTCGGTATCCACGTCGCAGAAAGTGTCCAGATGGGCTACGATAAAGATGGCACTCCTGCTGGCGTCCTGCCCGCGGATGATCCCCACCGGGTTTCCATGGTCATCGATGGCGCATTCGTCCACCTGGAAGTCTGCCAGCCGTTCGACCAGAATCTCGGCCCTTCGCCGCTCCTTGAAGGTCGGCGCCGGAACCTGGCCGATCAGCACGATATTGCTGATGATAATCTCGCGAATCTCGCGTACCCGCTCCACGAAATCGGGCAACTGATTCAGGATTTTTTCCATGGCCTCCTCATGGTCATGAAGTTGCGATGCCCGCAAGGAGCTGACGCAGATCGGTGACGATCAGATCCGGCGTCGTCCCGGCCACCTGTTCATTGTCCGCACGCATGCGCAGGGACCGGTCATCCCCGGCGAAAAGGGCCGTGACGAACCCCACGCTGCTGGCGGGAAGAATGTCGTTTCCCATGTCGTTTCCCACGTAGAGCACTTTCTCTTTCGCAATGCCCATGCCCGCCAGCCGTCTGCCTGCCTTTTGGAACATGAACACGGACGGTTTCGCATGTCCTTCGCGATAGGAGAAAAAGCAGCAGTTTTCGTCGAAACCAAATTCCCCGGATGATGTTTGGAAAGCCCATTTCAGGATCAGCGGCGTGTAGAACTGGGCGTTGGAAATGATCCCTACAATCGTGCCTGCACGGCTGGCGGCCGTTACCAGTTCGGCGGCGCCGGGCATTGGAAAGATCGGGTTGACGATCAGTTCATGGGCCAGGGCCAATGCCACGACAGATGATATGTCGTCTGATCCGGTCACATCACGCCAGATCTGTACGATATCGACTTCGGGAACATCGATTCCCCGCTTTCGGGCTGCGGCATGGGACGAACGGATGGCCGCTGAAAGGGCCTTGTCGATTGTCTTGGGCGATCGCTGGATTCCATATTCGTTCAACAGATCGGATAACTCCGATAGACGATCCCTTGGGTGGGCGTGGCCGCCGATCTCGCCGGCGTCACTGATCAGAAGCGTTCCGTAGACATCGAACAGGATGGCGGGAAACGGTCTCATCTTGTCCAGTACCGGTTGGACGTCCGTCGGAATCGGTGACATGGGGCGGATGTATCGCCTCAATATCGGCGTCAGATCATTCATCGGTCGACCATTTGAGCAAGGAAAAACGGTTCAGATCCAGAAATGCAGCAAACAGGGCAGCCTTGTCGATGCGGTGATGAACCGGTCTTTCCATCACTTGCCGGTAGATGTCCATCAGACGTTGGCCGGATGCCGAAACCGAGTAATGCCGGGCCACCATCCTACGGTTATGGTTGATGATGGCATCCGGGATCGACGGTCCGGCGGCTTCGGCGAGCCATGGATTCAGCGATACCAACGCCCGCTTGTGGGTATCACTCTCCAGTACGCGCTCTGCCACCCGACGCTGGAACGGTTCGCTCAGGATGCCAAAATCGATTCGCCCACCATCCGTCACCCGGTGAAATGCCGTTTCGACACGTTTTTTCTCCATGGGATATCCGTATGCCCTGCAAGCGCGCAGGACCGATGATTGCCATTGGGCCGATAACTCCTTTGCGTCGAACCAGGTCAGCGGAACGTCAAGGCGGCCGTACAAGCCCTCCAGATGAATTCCGTTTTGCCGGAAATCGCTGCAAATGCCATCCAGCCGACGTCCCCATACCCGTTTGCCGGCGGTCCACGGCTCGAGATAACAGAACCCGAACCCTTCGGTGATGCTGGTGGTGATCATGGCGCGGGCGGCACCCACCAGATCGGCGAAGCTCCGGTTGCGACCGGCGGCGAAATCCACGGGCAATCGCCGGTTTCGGACCCATTTTACCCATTGGTGATACCGGCGAAGATCGGACGGGCTGTTGGGCGGCTGGGTGATGGCAAGCCGCATGTCATCGCCGAAAAACAGGGATAGCAAGATGGCCTCCCCCAGGTTCTTGCGGCGGAGTGCCCGCACCGGATACAGCATCAGCTTTTCGACTGCCTGTCGGTCTGTAATGGGCAGTGGTGCGACGGCATTGGGAACGAGGTGCAGACCCTCCTCTAAAAGGCCTGCACCTTTGAGAATCTCTTCATCCCGACGGTTGAGCACGCCGTAATGGCAATCAGCCGGATAGGCTTCCGAAAAATAAGCGTCGGGGCGGCCATCTTCGGCAAAATCGTGAACCTGCAGAAAGAGTTTGATGCCCAGATTCTGTAACCATTTGATGATCCGGAGAAACTGGCGGTTTTTGGCCAGCGTCGGGTTGTGAATGTGAATCAGGTCGGCGCCTCGGGTCCAGACCGTCCCGATGGCCGTCAGCATCTGGTCGGCGACTTGATCCGGCTCCTGGATTGCCCTTTTCGGATGGTCGTACCCCAGTCCGGGAACTTCCACCACATCACAGTCCAACCGGGCTCCGGCCACATCACCGGTCACCACAAGCGTTTCACACAGGCCCTTTAGTGCCGCTACCTGGTGTCCGATGACGGTGGTAACCCCACCCGTCTTCAGGTGATAGTGAACGATGGCAACCTTCATCGCATCTCATTAGCGCACAGGCAAAAAATATATTTTCCCGAGATTGCATCGCATCCGGGTTTGCCTGCAAGGCATCAATGCCGGTTCATATTGAAAAATATGTGCTGGCAAAGGGAACACCGTAGACGTACACAAAGGCAAGCAAGATGGGGGGGTATTTTTTGTGTGTGCCCTTACGTTCGTCTAAAGGATTCATCTGTCTCTTGGAACGTGTGCGGGGTATACCTTTATTTTTTAGAAAATGCCTGCGTTTGTCAACAGTAGTTCTCCTGCAACCCGTCATTTTGCGTGTGGGTCCAGCCAGACCGTGGCGTAGGCCGGCAGAACGATTTTGCCGGCCGCCGATGGATTCCCCGTCAAGTGATCGACCAACTCGTTTTCGTCCCTGGCAAGGGGCAGGGAGACGGTGATGTTCTTTTCCGAAAAATTGGTCAGCGCATACAGGGTCTGGGTATCGCATTCTCGCCGTACGCCGAAGATCCGCGGGTCCAGGTCGAGGACGCGCATCTTGGCTCGTGGATGAAACGCGGGCTGGGCGGCGCGGGTTTGTAGCATTTTCCGGTAGACAGAAAAAATAAGGGCCCGTCGGTGGTTCGGATTGGACACGTTTTCGAGTACTTCGTCCATATCCAGATGCGCACGGTTGATTGTCCTCGCCCTTCCTGTCATGCGAACCCCATCCGTCCAGTTGGTGGTACCAAGCATGCTGTGGATGTATATTCCGGGTACCCCCGCAAGGGCCAGCGCAGCGGCCTGGGATGCCAGGAATCGGGGGATGTGCAGCGGATCAGGAGAGCGTGCCGGGTCTTTCAGGGCGTCCAGGTAGGTGATATTGAGTTCATAGGGACTGGTGGAACCATCGGGATTGTTTTTTTCGGAGACCATCCCGCCGTTTTTACGGACCCGTTCGGCCAGCCATCCGATTTCCGACGATGGAAGGATCCCCTCCAGCGGTCGCACCCCGATGCCGTCGTGGGAGGCAGTGAAATTGAAAAACGTAGTACGCGGCGATGGTGTCCGCAGCGTTTGTACCCATTGGGAAAACCGTTTTGCGTTTTGCCTGCAAAGGGCGTGGAGAAGCAGCGGGGGGAGGGTGAAGTTATAGACCATCTGGGCTTCGTCGGTACCATCGCCGAAATAGCCGATATTTTCCTCATGGGGAACATTGGTCTCGGTGACCAGTGACGCGTGGGGAGCCCGAAGATCCAGCACTTTACGGAACAGCCGGACCATGTCATGGGTCTCGGGCAGGTGGATACACTTCGTTCCGATGGTTTTCCACAGGTAGGCGATGGCGTCCAGGCGGATGAGGCAAGCCCCATTGGAAATATACAGCAGCAATGTGCGAACCATCATCTCGAGTACGTCCAGGCTTTCGTAATTGAGATCCACCTGATCGGCACTGAAGGTGGTCCAGACCGATACCCGTCGTCCGGAACGCTTCTCGAAGACAGTCAACAGCGGTAAGGCTCGTGGACGCGTTACGGCGGATAGATCGGTTTTCGGATCCACTTCGATGGCCAGCCGGTCGAATCCCTCGCGTTCGGCCAGGTATGCCTCGAACCACCGGCTCTGGGCAGATACATGGTTGGCTACCAGATCGACCATCAGTTTGAAATCATGGCCAATGGAAATGATGTCCCCCCAATCCCCCAAGTCGGGTCGCACCGATGAAAAGTCGGTGATGGAGAAACCATCGTCCGAGGAATAGGGGAAAAAGGGCAGGATGTGGATACCCGACACGACCCCCTGCAGGTGGTCGGCGCAGAATCGGTGAAGGGTTGTGAGCGGCCGCTCGCCCCGTCGGCGAAGGGTGTCTCCGTAGGTGATGAGGACGGCATCGCGCTGGTGAAAAAGTGAATCGGACACCTTGGACGTCACGGGGGGAACGGCGTCCAGGAGGGCGCGCAATCGGGCAAAGGCCTCTTTTCCTTTTTGTGAACCGTAGATCCGCCGCAGAATCGATCTCATTTTGTCCTCCTTGGGCGTTGACACTACTGGTGTTTTGGTGTCTTACTGAAAGAGCGGAAAATTGGCCTTCCCGATCAATCCAATGAGGTGTGGTTATGTACATTCCCTTCGACAAGGTGCATCATATCGGCTTTATTTCCACCCGTATTGCCGGAACCGACGGCGTTTCCCTGGAGACGGAAAAATGGGCGCGCGTCTTTGAAAAGGAGAGGTTCGATTGCTTTTACTTCGCCGGTGAACTGGATCGTGATCGCAAGTGCTCCTATCTGTCGGAAAAGGCCCATTTCATGGATCCGGAGATCAGGGATATCTTCAACGCAGTGTTCGAGGGTACCTCCCAGAGGGCGCGCAGTCGGGCGGTGACGAATCAGATTCACGACATCAAAGAGTTGCTGAAGGATCAACTATACGATTTTATTGACAAGTTCAACATCGATCTGCTGGTTCCCGAAAATGCCCTGACCATCCCCCTCAACATTCCCTTGGGGCTTGCCATTACCGAACTTCTTGCCGAAACCGGGCTGCCCTGCATCGCCCATCATCACGATTTCTTCTGGGAGCGCCGACAGTTCAAGACCAATTCGGTCTGGGACTACCTCAATATGGCATTCCCCCCCCATTTGCCGACCATCCGGCATGTGGTGATCAATTCGGCGGCTTCCAATCAGCTATCCTTGCGTACCGGCATCTCGAGTACCATTATTCCCAACGTCATGGATTTCGAAAACCCGCCGCCGCCACCCGATGAATATGCCGGCGACGTTCGCCAGGCACTGGGACTGGCGGCGGATGAGAAATTGATTCTTCAACCCACCCGCGTCGTCAAGAGAAAAGGGATCGAGAATGCCATTGAACTGGTCAGTCGTCTCGGCATCAAGTCCCGTCTGGTCATCTCCCACGCCTCCGGTGATGAGGGCCATGACTATGAACAACGGCTCATCGACTATTCTAAGCGAATGGGGGTCGACACCCTGTTCGTCTCGGACATCATCAACGACCGACGCGACACCACCGCGGACGGACGCAAGGTATACACCCTGGACGACATCTATCATCACGCCGATTTCATCACCTATCCCTCCTCCATCGAGGGATTCGGCAATGCCTTTCTGGAGGCGGTCTATTTTAAAAAGCCGATCCTGGTCAATTGCTACTCCATCTATACCTTCGATATCAAACCCAAAGGGTTTAAAGCGGTTGAAATCGACGGGTATGTGACCGATGAAGCCGTTGCCCAGACCCGTGCGTTGTTGGAAGATGAATCGTCGCGGCAGAAGATGGTGGATACCAATTACCGGCTCGCCAAACAGTTCTATTCCTACGAGGTGCTGCACAGCAAGCTGATGAACCTGATGGTGTAACGAAAATCGGCTAACCGAGGCAATTTCAAAACGTCCCCTCGGGCTCAATATCGGCGTTGGGGCGAGCTGCCCAATCCTCGAAATACTAAATGGTTGTCTTCGGTTGGTCACCTTACCCCCGCCTTAATCTTAAGCCCGATTGAACATTTTGAAATCACCTCAACCGGCCATTCTTTTCCGATGGGGTCAGTCGGATTTCGTCTCTGCCCTCGTCCGGCCGGATGGTGAAGGATTGAACGGTTTTGTGCGGATTTTTCCGTGTTTCCATCTTTCCGCCTTCAATCTGCCATCTCATGGGTTTCCGACTGCGTACATTCAGATAAAAGAAGGGTTGAATTGCCTTTTGGGGCAGACGCCGCAGCTGGCTGAGGTCGATGCCAAAGGCCTGCCCCGAGCGCCGGATGGGGCTTAGGGTGCGGTACGCGAACTGGGACCAGCAGGTGGTCGTGTCCTTTGCCAGCGTCTGTTCCAGCCGATCATACCCGGCATCGATGAACGCTACCCAATTTTGGATGATCTCCAGGTTGCGTCGGGTATCCTCGTGAAGCAGGTTGGCCCAGTGAAGGCTTAAAACGGGCCGGTCGAAGCTGAATTCCGGTGTTGTTGCCGGCGTGTGCCACGGTACCGGTGCGGGGCCGCGTTCGATGAGCAGCACCCCCGATTCCCAGGCCATGTTAGGCATCTGGGCGGGACGGTGCATTTTGGCCTTGGACAGGTTTGTGGTGACCTGGCAGATTCCGAACCGGTTCAGGAGCGGGTGGATACCGCTTTCGCCATTGCCGAAACTGTGATTCAGGCCCGGCGGAACAAAGGCGCGCGGGAAGGCGTCCAGGCCGTTTTGTTCCAGGATCGCCCCGAAAGCCTCCAGGTGGCGCTGGATATGCTCTTTGGGGCGCATTTCGCCCTCGGGTGTATGGAATTCGGTGCGGGAACGCCGGCCTTTGTCCCAGTACTCGTGCCCAACGCCGTGAAGGCCGATTTCCAGGTGTGCGCGATTGGCATTCAGAATTTCTGCGGCCTCATCCAGCCAGGGGCCGACGTTGTGGCGGTTGTCCCAGTTGGACCCCATCCAGGTGGCGGAGGGGATCTGTTTTAAAAGATTGGTGCGATCCCATTCGCAGGCAACGAAGGCGATCAGGGGACGCATGCCCAGTCCCTTGGCCAGATGGACCAACGCGGCATAATCCTTGGGGTGGTGTCGACGGTGCAGACCCGAGCGAAATGGATCGTTGGGGCCGACCGGGTGAGATCTATCCCACCAGCCGACGTCTTCGATAACCAGTTGAATTGCCATGGGGATGGTCAGTTCATGTGGCAAGGTTCAATTCTCCATCCATTGTTCGTTTGGTCTATAGCCCGATATGCCGGCGAACCTTAGGGCCGATCATCCGTGACAGGCCCACCGGCAGCCGTTTCCAAAATCTGAAAGAGAGATGCTCGGCCATGGGATCCACCGGGTCGCCATCGAGGGTCAGGTAGTACCAGTGCAACGGGGTCGGTTCGGCCCCCCATTGGCGTTTGAATGAATAGGTGCCGGCACCGGGAGACGATCGGCCGAAATCGAACGTCGTCAACCCGGTATCACAGGCGTGGGCCAGCATGGCCCAGTAAAGCAGCATATTGGCGCCCAGGTGGCGGTAGGCGCGCAATGAAGATGCCCATGGGTTGTGTAGCCGGTGCTTGAAGCCAAGGACGATGGATCCCGCCACCGCCTTCGGGCCCCGGCGGACGATTACGATGCGGGCCTGAGGGCCAAAGGTGTGCAGTACCCGCTCGAACAGACGGCGGGAGTGAACCGGTGAACCCAGATCGCGCATGTTGTGGGAGAAGACCTTGTAGAAGTCGGGCAATAGTTCGATTCCGCCTACCGCAGGATGCAGTCCGTTTTTCATTGCTTTGCGGATCTGACTGCGCAGCTTGGACTTGAAGGCGTGCATCAGCGTGGCGGTGTCGGCCGGCAGGGTGCGTTGGAGGCTGGCCTTATGATTGGACACCTGTAGATGAGGTATGTCGACACCCGTGTCTTCCGTTAGGCGGGGCGAAGCCGAAAGGCCGGCCAATGGCCGGGCCTGGCGAAGCTCGATCCAGCGGGCATGGTCTTTTCTGGCGAATTTTATCGCCTCTTGAAGAAGAAGGGTCTCGGTGTCGGGGTCGTCGGCAAGTATACCGCCTACATCCAGATAGGGGGGGGCGATGAGCCGTCTGCGATTTCGGGGCGATCGCAAAAAAAATAGCGCACAAATGCCCCGAACGGGTGCGTTTGGTCGATCCGGCGGTCCGTCGGCGGAACAAGGATCATCGACGGCCATGAGATGATAGCCGGGAAGGCCGTACACCTCCTGGAAGACCCTTTTCCAGCCGAACAGGTGAAACACGCCGCCGTGGGGATGACCGTTCACATAGCGGTTCCATTTTTCCGTTCCTTGGCAGTCGATCACCCGCACCCGGTTCACCTTTTCAATGGTTCTGAAGCATTCTCCGATACTTCAAAGGTACAACGCTTCGCGGGTGTGCCGCCACTGTTTTTTTCAATCGGTATGAATTAAAGGTTTCGTCCCGCCGATGTATGATCAGGCGTCAAAGGAGATGGCCACGGCTGCGATATCGTCGTGGGGTTTGAATCGGGGGTATTTGTGGCAGAGGGGATCGGCGGCCTGTATGTCATGGACATACTGGTACACCGCATGCAGACCACCATCGAGAAAGCGTTCCACCAAGATGTCGAACCGATGATCGGCCTTGGGATCCTCTTTGGGAATAAACAGGCCGTCCGTGAACAGGAGGATATGCTCGATATCGTGAAGCGGTGCGCGTCCCTGGCTGATGAAATCCAGGGCTTCCGGTTCGCCGTTGAGTACCCCGTAGGTGACGTTCATCCGCCGCCTGACGGTAATGATCTGCTCCTTCAGGGATTCGAAAATGCTCGGCGCACCGCACGCAGCCCTGTCCCGCCACATGCACAGGGTCTCGGTGTCATGGGAGTGGTCCGGAACCAGTACCCGATAGCGGCGATCGTGGTCGATGGCCAGGATGAGGCTGTCACCGCTTTGAACCCACTCGAATGCGTCGGTGCCGATCCGGACCACGGCAAAACTGGTGCACCACAAGTTTTCTTTTCTGGCCAGATCGACACCGTTGGTTCGCATTGCCCCTAAGATTTCACGGTTGGCCTGATCGGCAAGCTTCAGCAGGGGGGCGTTGTTTGTGCGAAAGACATTGCAGGCCATCTGTGCGGCCAGATAGCCGCCGGTCTTGCCGTCCTGGTACAGGGAGCCGTTCAAAGCGGTGGAGCCGTCAAATACACCGCACATTCCAGGGACCAGGAAATAGGCATCCTCATTCAGCCTGCCGCTTCCCTTTTTGTGGATCCAGTCGAATTTACATCCTTCCATGGTCATGCTTGCCGGTTTTAATGGTCCGTTCGCTTTGTGGGTGGTTCACAACAGACACTTTTCGCGTGTTTGATGCACTGTAGACATTCTGTGCAGAGAGGTCCAATCGTTAGTTCCGATCTTTTGTGTTGGTTGTCATAGAGGATTTCAATGGTGGGAAGGGACTGTTTTGGTTCCAGATTTATGTGTAGTCCATTGCATCGCCCATCGATTAAAAACGCAACACGTTTGTATCTTACTGATAATATGTAATAAATATTCGAAACTTATCGAATCGGTGGCCGCTGCTGTTGCGAATGTAATCACCTGTCCGCAGGCAGGATTCGCTCCGATTCCACAGCCAAGGAGAGCAGGGCATCTGTTTCGTGCAACGTCTTTTTTCCGATAATACCCGCCTTACGGATTTCCCTTGATGTGGCATGCATTTTAATTGCTTGTATTCATGTTGTTTTCCGGTAGTTTCCAGTGCTGGTGTCGGGACCTTTCAATCGGGTAGCGCGACCGTACGACCTGTGGCCGGTTGTTACAGAACCCAGAAAGAACAAATACGCATCCGATGGCATGTCCTTTGCCATATTGGACGTTGAAATGCCGGATCACGCCAATCAAGGGTAAGCAAAGGAGGTGGAATCATGAGGACTTCGAAATCGACGGGTACCGAAAAAAAGCGGGTAACCTGTTTCAATGTCGCCGAAAACCGATGTATATGGATGCAGGCGGGGGTGATCAACTACCGCATTTGCGATAACGCATACGACTGTCATACCTGCGGATTCAACGCGGCCATGCGCAAGGCCATGGAAATCGCTCCGGAATTGGACTCGGAAGATGTGGCCCCCCGGTGGGTTGAACACCTCATCCAGCGATATGACGGGGCCAACCGCCCGTGTCGTCATGTGTTGACAGGCCGCATCGAAGCGCCGAAAATCTGTCCTCACAACTATGAATGCCACCACTGCGAGTTCGATCAGATGCTGGACGAGATGGACATGGTCAACGATGTCGATGCCCCCAGGACGGTGGTGGTTTCCGGGTTCAACCTCGCCGTCGGATATTATTATCACATGGGGCACAGCTGGGTGCGTTTCGAACACGGAGGGAACGTCCGGGTGGGGTTTGACGACTTCCTTTGTCGACTTTTCGGAAAGATGACAGTGCTCGAGCTGCCCCCCATTGGTGCGGGACTGATCCAGGATCAGGTCGGCTGGACCTTTGGCCGGAACGGCAACCGGGCGGCGGTTCTATCTCCGGTAAGCGGTAAGGTGCTGGCCATCAACCATCCGGCCCGGGAGCATACGGAACTCATCAGCGAAGATCCTTACGGCCAAGGTTGGCTGTTTATCGTTCGTCCGGATATGCCGAAACGGAATCTGAAGCAGCTCTATTTCGGAAAGGAAAGCACCCGATGGCTGGAAACGGAAAACCGGAAACTGTTTGAGATGATGGGGCCCGAATACGAGGCGCTGGCAGCCACCGGTGGTGCTCCGGTGAAAGACATTTTCGGCGCATGCGAGCAGCTGCAATGGGACGTTCTGGTCAACGGTTTTCTGCACACCACCAGGCGATAGAGAAAAAGGGTGAATTTTCGTCAAACAGCCTCTTTTAAATACATGCGGCAATACCGGCAGAGGTTGAGCGGCAGCCGGTCCACCTCGTCGACATCGCCGGAAAAATGCATCAGACAGCGTTCATCGTCACAGTGTAGCAGGCCGAAAAGATGGCCGAGTTCGTGAAGCGCGATTTTTGCTGCCCTTTCCAGCATTCTGCTGGTTGAAGGTGGCGAATCGTCGTCGGCGCCTCTCAGTCGAAACAGCGAAACCAGCGCCACTTTTCCGCCCTGCCGCGCCTCTCCGAATACATGGGTGAAGATGGGGATGAATATGTCCACATCCATCACGGCGATCACCTTGGAGAATTCCTCGAAAGATTTTTTCTCGAGGGCAGAAATCAGTAAAACCGCATTGTGCTGAAACCGATGGCTGTCAAAGGTGCCCGGTGGCAAGGCCATTACCGGCAGGCATTCTGCGGGCAAAAGAAAATATCCACTGATGTGTGCGGCAATCACCTCGGCGGCAAACACATCCGTTTGGCCGACGGGTGCGACGCCGACGGGACCTGTTGTCCTGCGTATGGACACTTGCGTTGGTTATCCGTTTCTGAGCAAATGGTAGCGGTTGATCTTCTTATGCAATGTTACCCGGTTGATTCCCAGTATCTTGGCGGAGCGGGTGACATTCCACTGGTTTCTTTCCAGTATATTTTGAATATGGTTCTTTTCCACGTCGATCAGGGCAAGGGCCTCCTGCCGGAGTGTCGCAAATGGCTGGAGGAATTTGAAATCATCGGCGTACAGCGTTCGTCCTTTGGAAAGCACAACGGCGCGTTCAATGGCGTTTTCAAGTTCTCTCACGTTGCCCGGCCAATCGTATTGCACCAGAAGCCGGGTGGCCTCCGGCGCCAGATGATCCACGTACTTGGTGGTTTCGTGGCTGAACTTGTTCAAAAAATGGCTTGCCAGAAGTGGGATATCCTCCTTTCTTTCCCGCAACGGAGGCATTTCCAGACGGATCACGTTGATGCGGTAATAGAAATCTTCACGGAAGGTGCCTTTTTCGATCTGATTTTGCAAATTGCGACTGGTGGCGGAAATCAGCCTGAAGTCCACATCCAGGGGTTCACTGCCGCCGATGGGGATGATTTTTTTTTCTTCCAGGACCCGAAGCAGGTCAACCTGCATTTTGGGGCTGATTTCTCCTACCTCGTCGAGAAACAGCGTACCACCGCTGACGACTTCCAGAAATCCCTTTCGGCCGTGAACCGCACCGGTAAACGCGCCCTTGCGGTGGCCGAAAAGTTCGCTTTCCAGCAGGGATTCGGGAACCGCACCGCAATTGATGGCGATGTAGGGAAAATTCGCCCGTGGACTTTTGGCGTGAATGGCCTTGGCGATGAGCTCTTTTCCGGTTCCCGTTTCTCCCACCAGCAGCACCGATGCGCCCGACCGGGCCACCTCCTCGATGAGATCGAAGACTTTCTCCATGGCCGAAGATTGCCCGATGATGTTGTCGAACCGGGTAAATTGCGCCAATCTTCCCCTTAGATAGTTGGTTTCCGAAGAGAGTTTTTTCTGCTGGGCAGCCTTTTCCATCACCAATGACAGCTGATTGGGCTTGAACGGCTTGAGCAGGTAATCGGTAGCGCCGAGTTTCATGGCCTCTACCGCGGACTCTATGGAACCGTAAGCCGTAATGATGATGACGGACGTATCCGGGTATTCCTTCTTCACCCTCTCCAGCAAATCGATTCCGCTCATGCCCGGCATTTTGATGTCGACCAGCAGAAGGTCGAAACAGACGGCCTCCATTTTTTCCAGGGCTTCATCCCCGGAAGCGGCCGTGTCCACCCGGTGACCGCTTTTTTCGAACCAGTGAAAAAAAGACTCCCGGATGATTTTTTCATCATCGACAATCATGACATTCATCGTATCCATGGTCGTCTGCCTCCCGAAAAAAGAGCGCCTCTCTTTTTACATTATGCGGATCTTGCCTGAAAAAGCTTTTTAGCATGTCAGGGGGAGCTGAATCTGAAATGTCGTGCCCCTGCCGACATTGGACTCCACCCGGATCTCACCACCGTGTTGTTTGAGAACGCCGTAGACGATGGACAGGCCAAGGCCGGTACCCTCTCCCATCTTCTTTGTCGTGTAAAACGGATCGAAAATATGGTGAAGTTGATGTTCCGTGATGCCATGCCCGTCATCCCGGATGGTCAGCTGCGCCTCTTTGTGTTGTTCGTCCTTTCTCGACCGAATTTCCATACATCCGCCGGAATCCATGGCATCGATGGCATTAAACACCAGATTCAGAAAACACTGCTGCAATTGGTTCATATCACCGTGCACCAAAATGGCTTGGGGACAAAGATCGACGCTCATGGAAATATTCATCAACTCCATTTTGTGGCTGATGAGCCGAACCACGGAGGAAATCACGTCATTGAGGTCGATATCCTTGCGTGAGATGGAGGATTCCCGGGAGAAAGAGAGCAGGCCTGAGATGATGTTCCCGCAACGCTCCAACTCGACGCTCATCAGTTCGACAAACTGGCGCAATTGATCCAATTCGTCGGGCGCCAAAGCCGGCTTGGCCAGATTTTCCTGAATGAGATGGCTGAACGTCAGAAGCCCCTGAATGGGATTGTTGATTTCGTGAACGCAACTGGCAACGAGTTTGCCGAGAGAGATCAGCCGGTCTTCCTGGATCAGTTTGTTCAGATCCGATCGAAGCTCGTTTTCCCTTTCTTCGAGTCTGGTGGATATTTCTTTGGTGATATCCTGCCAAATCTCGATGACGCGCACCGTCTTGCCGGCACCATCTTTTATGGGATAGGTCACGATATTATTGTAGGCGGGCTGGGAACCGCCTTGCGGGTCCGGCTGAATGACGGAGGCTGGTTTACCTGTTCGAATGGTTTCCAGCATCGGACAGGCAAATGCACTTTTCAGGGTATCGCATGGATCCGTAAATCCGTGAATCACACTATAGCAGGGTTTGCCGATCACTTCGGAGCGGCTTTTGCCAATGATGGCCAGATAGGCATCGTTTACATCCTGAACGGTAAAATCGGCATCGAGAACCATGATCCGCTGGTCGTTTTCCTGGAGAAGGAAAGCCCGCATCGCCTGTTCCTGGAGGATCTGCTGCTTGGCCGAGCGCAGATTCTGGTCTGCAGTGAACAGTTTTCGTAACAATCGACCGATGTTGTATTCCAGAATACCGATCCGTTTTGGACTGAGCTGAATGAGTTCGGACAGTACATCCCGGTTGTTGGTCAGCTCGATGATGCCATCGAGATTTTCAAGCTCGAAAAAGTCCCGGAAATCGTTCGTGGTGTAAATTCCCATCCGTTGAGCGGCCAACAGCCCCTCGGCCGCAGGGTTGATATCGCATACACCGGCAATTTTGATTTCGAAATAGGGAAGGCTTTCCAGGTTGGAAGACTCCAGAAGAAACCTGCAGGCACGTCCGCCACCGACGATGGCGATACGCAAAGGGGTTTTTTTCTTTGATTTTTTCTTCATGGCGCCGGACGACTTTCTCCCAAAAAGCTTTTCCAGGCCAAATATGGCCAAACAACCACATGCAAGAAATTCGATTTACTTTTTTTGCCGATAGGCGGAAATTCGGGAAAAGCTTTTTAAAAAAATACGTTATAAGTTATTTTGATTAACGACTTCTTCGGAAGCCGGCAGGTTTCAACGGTAAGGGGGATACGCCACATCGTAAGCATATGGAATAGAAAAGAGTCCTGATTTCGCACTGGCACAGAAGGCCGCAGCAAAGCATCGAAGGCGCTTCACGATTTCGAAATCCAATTATACCATAAAAGACGAAAAATTATTGCCGGATATGGCGATTGCGGAAAAAAATGTAATCTGTTCACAATGCCGGGGCCAAATGACGATCATTTCAGTCAACTCCATCGGTGGATAGACGTTGAAGGGTTTCATCATACGCCGGAAATCCGACGAGGGCCGTAAGATCGGAAAAATTCAATATTTTTTCAGGGGGTTTGCCTTCCCGCAATGCGGTAAGGGCCAGGCGCATGGCATGGACGGCACTGGAAAGCAGGGTCAGGGGGTAGGCGGCCAGACGATATCCGATGTCTTGTAAGATGTCGGGCGGCAGTACCGGTGTCACCCCATGTTCCACCATGTTGGCCATTTGAAAACCACCCACGTTACGACAGATTTCCCGCATTTCAGATTCGGTGTGGGGGGCTTCCACAAAAATGATATCCGCGCCCATTTCAGCGAAAGCGGAAGCGCGGGTGACCGCTTCCGTCAATCCGTAAGGAGCACGGGCATCGGTCCTTGCCACGATAACGATGTCATCTCCGTTCGCACGGATTTCCTCCCGGGCTTCGACGGCAGCCCGCATGCGCCGGATGGCTTCGGGCCGATCCACCACCTCCTTTCCTCTGGTGTGGCCACAGCGTTTCGGACTGACCTGATCTTCAATCATAACGCCGGCCGCACCTGCCCGCGCATACCCTTTCACCGTGCGCATTACGTTCACCGGATTGCCGTAGCCGGTATCCCCGTCTCCAATGACCGGAATATCAACACAATCCGTTATATTTCGAAGTTGATCCGCCATCTCGGCATACGAAATCAGTCCGGTATCCGGCAGTCCCAGCCGTGTAGCGGATACGGCAAATCCACTCATGAAGGTCAGTGTGAACCCTGCTTCCTGTATTAATTTCGCGCTCAGGCTGTCAAAACAGCAAGGCATGGTGATAAACGCTTCATCCATCATCTTACGCCGCAGCGCTTTGACGGCGTTACCCTGTTTGCCCATGGTCTGCTTCCTTTTTTCATTGTAACGGCAACCGCGTTTTGAAAATGTAATTTTAAGCGGATACATGCCGGATTGCATACCATACAACACTTTGCATCGACATTGCTATTGACACAAAGGGGTCTGCCCACTATTGTTGCCTCCGGTTAAAAAACAAGCTCGTTTTACCTACCTACCTTACCAAAACAAAAATGAAGGAAAAGGATTTTATGGAAAAGAAAATCAAGTATGGGTTGGCTGGGATTGGAATTTTATTGCTGCTTGCTTTAATTGTCTCAAGCACTATGAATAAAAGCAGTTACTATATTAAGGAAGTCGATGGCGGGATCCAGGTTTGGCAAGGACGTTTTGCTCCCATGGGTGCGAAACTGTATATGGAACTTCCTGATATGAAAATGCCGGAAAATGCACAATCATCCTACTTCAAAGATGAAATCTACATGCTTATTTTTTCTTTTTGTCAGAAAAAAGCCGATAGCATGATCGAACAGGATGGTATCCTCGATTTTGCGAAAATTTATGAATACCTTAATAATGCAAAAAAATATGCGTTAACCAAAGCCGATAAAAAAACAGTTCAGTCTCGAATCGATGCAATTGATTTTACGGTGTTGCAATACAGAGCGGATACGCTCATTGGGAACAACACTCCGGAAGACTTGGAAAAAGCGGAAGGTTATCTGGAAAAAGCCCGATCGCTTAAAATAAACGGCTTTCAAAAAGAAATGCTTGATCAAAAAATAGCACATCTAAAAGAACGGCTCGACAAAATTGAAACCGAAAAGACTGAGAACAAACCCGCTGTAGAAACAGATACAGCTCACTAAAGAATTCTTTTTATTAAAGGGCGTTCAGGCGATCGCGCCTTTTCGCCCTTCCTATCCATAGACATCCCTGTTTTTACTTGGCGGATGCCTTCTCGTCGGCATCAACGGCAGTTTCGCTTCCCGCCGCCCCTTTCACCGTTTCATCCACCGCGCGGTAGATGGCCTTGAAGGCCTCCGAAAAACCGGTCGGCGATACCCGGCCCGTCTCAATGAATTTAACAACGATCTCCTTTGAAGCCCTGAGGATTTGTTCATCCCTATCTGCTTTTCTCATCGATTCTTACCTTCCAGATAAAAAAATTTCATAAATCATTTTGATTGAACAGTTCCTTGGAAACCGTCAAATTTTACTGACGCAAATTGTATATCAGGGTTGACAGTGAGGGTCAAAACCATATTTATTTGGATTTGATCCAAGGATCCAGGATTAATAAGGGAGAAGAACTATGAAAGTCGTTGCTTTAACGAAAGCCCCTGAAAAGAAGGAATGAACATAAGATAAGTCTTAGGGGAAAACACGGCTTGGCTTTTGGAAAAAACCGTCTAAAGCAAGTCGGACTACAACGCAGTAAAGGATATGGTTCCGGATTTCAACGAGCCGGGCTGTCCTCTCAAATGATTTGATGGCATCATGACTCTTCACGAAGCCGGAAGATCCTTCTTCCGGCTTCGTGTTTGACCACCGGTCTCGTTCGTGGACCAGTGGCCGGCATTTGTTGATTTAAAATTCAATGGCGAGCTGGGCCGTGAATGTATCGGCCTCATCGTCATTTTCATATTCGTCGTGCAGGTATTCGATGGCCAAGGCGGTATTTTCAAACAGGTTCAGACCAAAGGTTCCCAGGTATCGGGTCTCTGGAAACATATTCTCGGCTTTGTCCGTACCCTGATACCCGATCGCAACGGTGGCTTCTCTTTCACCGATGGCAAATCCGAAGCCGGCCTCGGCATTCCATGCGGCGATTTTCTCACTATAGACGGTGTCCCCGGCCTCGTCCAGTAACTCGATATCGTCCATGGCGGCCACATACTCACCGATAATGGTGGCGGGCCCGATGCTGACAATAACATAGGCCCCCAACCCGGCAGCATATTCGTTAAGCTGGGCGCCCTCGGCGAAAACATCCTCGAACCCGTCGGCGTCCATGAGATCGTTGATATAGCTGACACCGGCATCGACGGAAAGGGCATCGCTTTCCATGGTATAACCCGCTTCGGCGCCGAAATTGTCGATATGATTGTCGTCGGCATCGGCCTCATCCACATCCCCGTTAAAAAGGAAAATCGAGCCGTGAATTCCTCCGGTTTCTGCACCCAATTGGATGGCGGCTTCCCGCGTTTCACCAATCTCCAATGTGAGGGGATCGGAAATCATGTGGGATTCGAAACTGCCGAACGGCACATACATTTCTCCGGCCCGCAGATACAGTGGTAGGACATCTTCACCATCGATGGTAATAACGGCCTCATCGACGACGATGTCCTCGCCGTCTTCGTACAGAAAGAGGATGTCACCGGAGACATGATCGGCGATTTTTGCTCCGACACCGAGCTCTACGGTGGCAACGGCGATATCGCTTTCGTCTTCGCTTTCACCGCCATCAGGCTCGAAGCTTGCGAATCCGGCTTCCACCTCGACGACACCGCTAAAGGTGATCCGCTGGGCCCATTGTGCCGGCATGCCACCTTCCTCGGCATTTAGCTTTTCCTCCAATTGCTCCACGCGTGTCGACAATTCATGATTGGACATCACTTCGGCGCAAACCGCGGATGAACCGATCAATCCGAAAATGGCCAAATACAACCAACCCCTAATAATCGATTTTTTCATTACTCATCTCCTTGTTAAACGTATCTTCGTTGTTCTTTCCGGTTCCTGTCCACAGCGTTTTCGGCCTCGATGAAAATGTCGGGGTCCATGGTTCACCCCCTTTCCTCAAAAAATAAAAAAGGCACAAGTCGTACATGCGTTGCACGTACTCTTGCGCCTTCACTTCCTGTGCACCGACAATCGATCACAGGCCGTAAGGCAATTCTTAGACAAATAGAATACCCTAACTAAAAATTATATACCTAACTTTCATATCATCTGTGTATAGTCAAGCTTTTTTATTTGGATCCAGCTTCGGGTGTCTTTCGCGGATCGCGAATCTGAAATACCAGGGTGGCGGTATGCATCATTTTTCAGTCATTATCCTCTCAACAGAAAGAGGTTATGCATAATGGGTTCCCATCTCTTCAAACGGAGCGTCCTCCCGAAACACCAGGCCGCGTCGCTTGGTATCCCGGTAGCTGCTTGGATTTTTATTTGTCCGTCACTGGTTCCCGGCGTAATCCAACAGAGAACTTTCATCGTCCAGACGCTTTAGCCATTGCGAGGATGTTTTGCTTGTCTCCTTGTAGCGGCCGGCTTCCATGATATGTTTTTTGGCCGTATCCGTTTGTCCCAACTCATTGCAGGCAACCGCGATCAGCATGTGGGCACTGCCGGGCTTGTTGATGCCCTTGGCCAGCGCGCGATTTGCGTATCGGATGACACGGTCGTAGGCGTCTTCCATTTCAAAACACAATTGGGCGATGCACAGGTCGTTTTTTCCATCCGTCGAATAGTCGGCGGCCTTTTCCCATCCCTGGATGGCGCTTTCGCGCTCCTTGGCCTCATGGAACATGGTGGCCAGCATCTCATAGTTCTTCCGGTTCTCTTCAAGGAAACGCAAATCGATGGCCCGTTGGAGGATCGTTGCGGCTTTGTAGGGCAGATGTTCTTCGTACAAGGCATACACATACTGCATGATGTCCGTCTCTTTGGTTAAAAATTCCCTGGTCCATGCCGCCTGCATGATTTCCAGGGAGCGATCATAGGACCCCCGTTCGATATAAAGGGTGGCCAATTGCAGCCAATACCGCGGTTCGTCGGGCCAGAGGCGTATCATCTGTTCGAGGGTCCGGGCCGCTTCGTCGAGACGCTGTAATTCGTAGTAGGAGGAAAAGAGCATCAAAAAGGGGGAGGGGGACGGTTCGAAAAGCGCGTTGGCCTTTTTGAAAAGGTCGATGGCCTTTGCATACGCCTTTCGGTAGTAATGTGCGGTTCCCAGCCCGAGATAGATATCCTTGTCCGGCTCGGGTGCGTGTTGCATATGGGCTTCATAATAGCGGATAGCGGATTCGAAATTCTCTTCCTGCATGTAAAGTCCCGCCAGCGTCTTTTCGACGTATAAAAGGGTCTTTTGCGGAAAACGTTGCAGACCATAGGCGGATTCGAAATAGGATCTGGCCTTGGGATAGTCGTTTTTCTGCAGATACAACATGGCCGTCGTGTAGTAGATGTAGGCGCAGTCCTCCTTGCGGCCGGGCAGATGATCCAGCATCTCGTTGAGTTTTGCTTCGGCCTGGTCGAATTCGTTTTCGGCCATGAGATCCTCGATGGCCGAAAGGCGCCGATAGGTTGGCATGGACATGCTGCATTCTGCCGCTGCCTGCGCGGCAACGAACAATATGCCGGCGATGGTCAAAAGAGTTTTTTTTCT
Source organism: uncultured Desulfosarcina sp. (assembly GCA_963674945.2). Taxonomy (GTDB): domain Bacteria; phylum Desulfobacterota; class Desulfobacteria; order Desulfobacterales; family Desulfosarcinaceae; genus Desulfosarcina. The sequence goes on along the minus strand of CAXXWQ010000004.1, from coordinate 2,107,249 downwards.
CATGAGTTCAACCGGTAATCGATTTGAATCATCGCCCGTTGTTCCACGGCCTGGTCGGCCACGACCTTGGGTTTGAACTTCCACTTTAAAAGGGCGTTTTTGGCCGAATTGTCGAATAGCCTGGCCGGATGCGACGCAACGATTTCCACATCTTTGACCGTACCGAATGGCGTGATGGTGAATTCCAGCTTCACATAGCCTTCTTTCTTCATCATCTTGGCCCGTTTTGGGTAGATGGGCTGGATCGTCGACAGGGGCAGCACGTTGGTGTTGATCTCTTGCTTACCGAATCCGGACACATAGGCATCGCCCAGGGCGCTGACCGCAGAAAGATCGATGGACAGATCCAAGTCCATATCGGCATGCATCGGAGGCTGTTTTTCCACCTTGACCTCTTTCTTAATATCGATTTTGGGCTTGTGCATCTCTTTTTGGGGTTTCGGCTTTTTGGGTTTGACCCGCTCCTTCTTGATCAAGGGCCGCTCCTTTTTCAGCCGGACGAAATCCACCGGGTGCAGCTTCTCCCGGACGGTGGGCGGCGCGACGGCCACATGGATCATCCCCTGCAGAATCCAAAACAGGCCGAAAACGACCGCCACGGCGGGTACGATGCTAAGGGCTCGCGCAAAAATAAGTTCACATTTTGGTCGCCGATTCATCCCGCCCGACGGCGTTGCGAAAACGTCGGAATATCCCAAATATGCCTTACGTTTTCGCGCCTTGTCGGGCGGGCGCTTCAACAACCAATTCTGCAAACTTATTTTTGTGCGAACCCTAAGAGCGATGCGTGTCATCCGTTTTTGTCCACCGATGCGGCAATGGAGATGTTCTGCACACCGGCCAGTCTGATCTGGTCCATCACGCGCACCAAAATACCGGTTTTCGATTCGGTGTCGGATTGAATGATCACGGAACTTTGGGGAAATTTTGCCTTGAACCGCTGGATATTGGCCCGTACTGCCCGGATATCGATCTGGCGCTTATCCAACCAGATCTCACCATTTTGCGTGATGGCGATAAGGATATTGCCTTTGGACTTCTTTTCGGCCGTCGCCGCACTCGGGCGGTTGATGTCGATGCCGGTCTCTTTCACAAAAGAGGTGGTGACGATGAAAAAGATCAGCATGATGAACACCACATCCAGCATGGGGGTCAGATCGATGGTTTGCTCTTCGCTCTCTCTTCTTATGCGTCTCATTACAATGCTTTCCTGAAAATCCGGTCCTTTTTTCAGGACCTTGGATAAAACGGTTCCACCGGGATGTTGTGAAAAGAATTCAGGAAACAGAATCCAGAATTCAGAGCCGCCGCCGACCTTTGGCCGGTTTGAACGACAACTGTAACTATGCCATTTTGGCGTAGTTTCATACGAGAATAATGGAAAAGGCGTTGATGTTACAAACTGTCTAACTTTTCGTTGAACATTCCGGTTTTGCGGTGGACCATGGTTTCGAGTTTGTGGCTGAAAATAAGCCCTGTGATGGCCACGGCCATTCCCGACATGGTGGACAGCGTGGCCATGGAGATCCCGTTGGCCATGGCACGGGCGTCGCCGGTACCACTTTGGGCGATGACGTCGAAGATCTCGATCATCCCATACACCGTTCCATACAGACCGAGCAGAGGGGCGATGGCGATCAGCACCTTGATGAATTCAAAACCGTTCGTCAGCCTCTCTTTCAATTCTACCTGCAGACATTGTCTTATCCTGCCGGAATCTGTGTGTACCCGATAGGATTTCCATTGGGCGAGCAGTCGTGATTCCTCTTTTCGGGAAAAAAATCTGAGAAACAGCACGCGTTCGATGATCAGTACCCAGAGAACGACGGCCATGAGAAAAATCACATACAGCGCCGTCCCGCCCTGGTCGAGAAAATCGTTTACCGCGTATAGGGCCTGTACCGGGCTCATCTGGTCGCCTTGGCAATGAGACCGATGCTCTGATGCTCGATTACGTCCACGATGCCCTTGGATTTTGCCGCGATAAAGGTATAGGCGAACAACAGCGGTATGGCGACGGAAAGCCCGAGAACCGTCGTGATCAGGGCGGTTGAAATGCCCCCTGCCATGAGCTTGGGGTCGCTGGTTCCGAAAAGCGTAATGGACTGGAAAGTGATGATCATACCGGTCACCGTTCCCAAAAGGCCCAAAAGCGGTGAAATGGCCGCAAGCAACTTGATGAAGGTGTTGTAGCGTTCCACCCGGGGGATCTCTCTAAGGATGGCCTCCTCCCAGATCACTTCCCGCTGCTCCCTGGGTTTGTTGCGAATCTCCCGGTAAACCAGCGCGATCCGCCCCAACGGATTGTCCGTCCGCAGGTTGTCAAGATTACGCGCCTGTTTTCGAATCCGGGTAAGGACGAAGGTGAGATAGCCGTAACGGACGAAACATAGCAAAAGACCGATCGCCCCCAGCGACAGGATGATATACCCGATGATTCCTCCCTGGCGAATTCGCTCTCTCAGGTTCGGCTTTTGGGTCAACAGGCTGAGTAGCTGCCCTCGCGTGGGGTCGATCATCACTTTTACCAGGTCGTCGCCCGGCGTCTCAAAGTTGTCCGCGGTAGCCAGAAAACGCTTTGCCGGCTGCTTCAGTGCGGTCGCAAAAACGTTTCCTTCAGCGGAGTATGTCAAAAACTTGCCTTCCGAAACGGCGCCGTATGTACCAATGCGGGTCACCTCCTGATTTTTGGCAGAACCGTCCGCCTGAACGACGGGTGCGGTAAACCGGGAGACGTTGCGGGATTCGTTCAACTCTTCCAGCATCGAAAGCCACATGCGATTCAAAGAATCTATGTCGGGCAGTTCCTTGCGCTCGGCGAGTCGATTCAGATATTGTGATCTTTCCGGATAGTGGACGGAAATCATGGAGTGATCGAAATCCGCGCCGAGTTCTCCGGAAAATTGGCGAATCACGCCATACAATTCCCCCAGATCGCCCATCTTCCGGTGCAGGCCCTCTTCTAGTTCGGTGAGTTTCTTTTCATTCTCATCGATTTGGGCGGATAAGGATTCGCTTTCGTCCGCCTGACGTTTCAATTCGGCCTTGGTCTCCGCCAATAGTATGGCCTTGTCCCTTTTTGCCTCCAGAAACGTTTGTTCCCTTGCCCGGTTCTCTTTGAGTTCCAGGGATGTCTGGGATTTGATCTCTTCGAGAAGGGCATCGAAGTCGCCGGCATGTCCGGTAACGGCAAGCAATAAAGCGAAGAAAAAAGCCATCATTGCGATTCTCATTTTCTCTCCTTTGCCGATGCCACGGCTGCAAAAAACAGATCAGGGGATCGTTGTTTCTTGGCGATCCGAATGGCCTTGTCGATGGAAACAGTATAATCGATATCGTTAAGTTCCTGCCACTGTTTCTTCACCGGATCCCAGGCCCCACATTTCTCTTTGTCAAGGCGCAGGTAGTACAAGCCGATCCGGCCGATCTTCAAAAAGTTGACCTTCCTGTCCTCCAGATTCCCTTCGTAGGCTTCCAGTGTATTGCCGTAATCGATCTCGATCTGGTAGGCTTCCAGAATCTGCCGGTACTTGGCGGCGATGCTCAGATCCGCCCGCTTCATATTGGCATTCAGCCGTTCGATCCGTTCCTTACGCTCCGCAGGCAGGAAGGGGTAGTCGGACGTGATGAACCGGGCCAGCCCGTCGATCATCTTCTGCATGAAGGGCATGATCTGAAGACCGGTGGCCTCGATCTTGTCGATATCGCCTTCGAGCAGTCGCATTTCCTCCATCTGAGAATCGACGATCTCTTTCAATTGTCCGTTATAAACGAGATAATTGTCAATCTCCTTCTGTGCCGCCTTATACTCGCCGAGCATGCGCATGATTTCATCGTCCGCTTGGTCGATTCGCTTTTGCGACGATTGCAGATTCTTGTTGGTTTGGGTGATGATTTGTCTGCTTTTATCCAACGCATCAGCTGCCCATAGGACAGATGCCGAGAACGTCATCAGCGCTGTCAGAACCACGATTCGCCGAAACATGTCGCTTTCCTTTCGATTGTTTCCTCTATTGGAGGTTCGCGATCATGAACGGATTGCCCTCCACGGTGACGAAGGCTTCGTTCTCACCGGCGTAATAGAGCCCCGGCCCGCAATCTGTGGACATGGCGTAGACGATTTCCCCATTGTATTTAATCATGTGGGAGCCCCAGCCATTGGTGGCCGGCATGTCCAGTTTCGTGACGGTTTGGTTCCACAGGTCCAGCATATATGGGACATAGTTCTTGTCGTTAACGTAGTCTGGCGGGTTGCTGGTCAGCCCCGGAACAAAAAGGGTTGTATACAACGCGCCGTCGCTAAGATAAGCGCTGTTGTAGGCATAACTGACGACACCGCCGGGAACGTCAAGACCGGTCAGGTCGGTGAGGGAAAAGAAGTAGTCGGGATCGAAATCGTCTTCACCGTTTTTGATTCGCAAAATGCCAGCCGTCAAGCCCGGATAATAGCCGAAAGATGCCGGGTTATTGACGTAGATGTCGCCGTTTTCATCCAGGGTCAGGCCGTTGTTGGGGGAGAGTACACCGGACGTGCTGGTGCGGTCATCGCTGATATGCTTGAGGATTTCGTCTGTGGCCGCATCGATGATCAGCAGGCTGGCCTTGCCGCGGGAAGAATAGGTGGCAAAACTGTCAAGTTGGGCGAGTGCCAGATAGAGTTTGCCGTTCCGGATCACGCCGTCGGACGGTTCCGGGTTGGTGTCGTCACCACCGAATTCACCGTCGGCATCCATGGCATAGGCGGACAGGTCGATGCGTTTCGTAACGCTCAGATCCCCGGGATCGATGATTAAAAGTTCTCCGATTCCGGCCAGGGGAAGGTAGGCCTTGGTATCGTCGACGAAGATGAAGCTGGTAGGGATGGAATTGCCGCTCTGGTAAACCGTGGTTTCGGCGATCTTCGTGAGGCTGCCGTCGGCGTTGACTTCGTATTTGGCGATCTTGTCGTCGGCCATGGAGCCTGTGCGGTAGACGTATCCGCCATAAGCAAATATTCCGGACCCCGGATCGACTTCGACGCTGTCGGCGTTAGTGACGTGGGTGTCGCTTTGTCCGTCGATCGTGGTGATGAAGCCGGTGGTGTCGTCGATTCGTACCATCACGGCCAGGTCCGGATTCCGTTCGGAGCCGGACGGTCCCGCTGAACTGCTGTCGTCATCGCTGTCGCCGCAGCCGATCATCAATGTCAGCAGAACAAAGGCAATCATTATCATTTTCGGTGATTTTCGCATCATCTTCTCCTTTTTTACAACTGGTTCCATACGTATCTGAGGTTGAAACGGTATTGGATTCCTGGAAGCGGATAGTTGAAGACATCGACCACCTCTTCGTCCGTCAGGTTGCGCACCTCGAAGCCGAGGATCCACATATCGTCCATGAACGAGTATTCCACACCGGCGGTGTGGGTAAACTGGGCATCGATTTTGCGGTTCTGATACCGGCTCAACTCCCACCCGTAGTAATATTCGTCCACCCAGTTGCTCTCCCAGAAAATCTTGAACAGGGAATCATACATGAACAGACCAAGAATCTTGTACTCGATGCCAAAGTTTGCGTATTGATTGGGCACGTTGGGAAGATCATGATCATGGGTTGGGTTGGGGGTTCCATTCGTTCCGGCCAGGGTTTCCTGTTTGTCCACCAAGGATTGGTTGGTGTAGTTGGCGTAGACATACCAGTTCTCGGTTAGGTCCGTCTGGACCTCTAGTTCGAAGCCTGTCACCTCGACTTCTCCCAGGTTGACATAACCCATGGTATGGACACCCGGTTCGAGCTTGATCAGGTTTTCGATATAGCGATAGAAGAGGTTGGCCTCCGCCTTGAGCCAGGGCAAGCGATAGAAATTGAATTTTTCATAGAATACGCCCAGATTGAAGTTGTCTGCCTCTTCGGGTTTCAGGTTCGGAGCAGATGTGATGTTGACGCCGTCGCCGAAAATCTCGTCATTGTTCGGCAGCCGGTAGGCATGCTCGTAGGAGGCCTTGAGAAAAAGCCCTTCGATGGGCTCGTAGCGGATGGCCTCGTAGAACCCGAACTCGTTGCCGTCGTTATTCGTCTGAACGGGTTCTGACGTCAATGCTCTCTCTTGGGATGTCACCTCATAGTCATAGAGGTAGTACTTTATGCCGATGTCATTGGCCATCGCCTCTGAGAAATGGGAGGATTCGAGGCCCAGGGACAGGACGGTGTTTGTGCTATCGGACGGGAAAGCGCCGATATCGTATCCAAGAGCCTCGCCGGCCAATTCGTCTTGCGGCTCTTTTTTCGAATGCTGGGAATTAAGGTGAAAATTGACGGCGTAGTCTTTAGAAAAGCTGTAATTCAGGTTCAGGTCATGCCTGAGTTCCGCCTGTTGGTCGTCGGAGTCGTTGGGGATGCCTTCCATCTCGCCGCCGACGCCGGGGCAGGGTCTCGGGTTGCCGTTCCAGTCGTAACAGGTTTGGGCCTTGTCCACCAGATTGAGATTGAGGTCGGCAAAGACAAAATCATACTCAAATTCCAGCCGGTCTGAAAAAAACCGTTCCTTTTCAAAGGAAAGCACCACAACATTGAGATCGCTGTTGGATTCGGCGGCATAGATGGGCGTTTTGATTCCCTGTATCTCCTTTTGGGATTCATAGCGGACCAATTCGAGGTGGACTTCATCGAACCAGACATCGTTGGCTGATCCCGCAAACGCATAAAGGATGGACTGAAAGGCGTCATGGTCCCGTTTGATCTCCAAGCCATCCACGTACGGGGAATTCATCAGGTAGTCATTGGCCGCGTAATTGTAAAAGCCGCCGACTCCTACTTCATACTTGTGGTCCATGAAATCTTTTTTCAATACCGCAGTGCCGCGATAGGTATCGTAGGATCCCGCCGAGAATGTCAGATCCGCATAATCGCCTGTAAATTCCCTGATCACAACGTTCACGGCGCCGCCCAAGGCATCACCGCCGAACCGAGCCGGAACGACGCCTTTGTAAACCTCGATGCGCTCGATGAACTGGATGGGGATATCGTTGATCCCGAAAGTTCCGTCGGGCGCATTCAACGGATTGCCGTCGATGAAAACCTTCACCCGTTTGCCTTCCAAGCCTTGGATGGCAATGGTGGACGCGCTTCCCAATCCCCCTTGCTGCCGGATCTGCACGCCGGCCACCCGCTGGAGTACTTCGTTGAGGGAGATTGCGCGGCCGTGATATTTTTCCATCTCGATAATGGAGACGGGCATGGGCGAATGGGTCAACGCCAGCGCCTCGCTTTCGTCCTCCACAGTAATGCTGCCAATATCCTCCTTCTCTTCCTCTTTTTTATTATCAGTGGCGTCGGCGGAAACGGGAAATGATACACTCACTATCAAAAACAGGCCCAGCAGCAGTCTTCCGATCATGTCAGCAATCTTTCAGTTTTGCATAAAAAAAGGCGCATTCAGATCCAATGGCGGTTTGGATCCGGATGCGCCTTCACTCCCTGTCGCACGTTTTAATGCGTCGAAGGTCGTAAGGGAAATAGAAAATAGTTAGGGGGTCCTAATTAGTGCAAGCGTTCATATAGTAATTCGCTGTGGTTGTCAACGACTTTTTTGTTGCCGATACATGGATCTGATCCATCTACGATAGCTACTCTTCAATGGGCAGTGCGCTTCGGGTGAGAAAATACTTGACACGATCTGAAAAATAGATATATCAAACAAATAAAGAGTATTCTTACGGATTCGCAAGCCTTGATTTCGGGCTTTTTTCGAATCCTTCCGAACAGCGACTTTTTACGAGACCATCAATCTTGCATTCGCGATGAACTGTCGGGAGAGGAACAGCACCTTTCGTCATGCGATAATGTTTTCCAATGCGGCATACGGATGCCGCAGCCTGCTCACGGTCGATGCGGTTTCGCAAACACGATGTACAGCTTTGAATGCAAAGGCGTTGGAGGCATTGTTTCGATATGCAGTCCAGGCAACGAAGATCCGTAGCACAAACCTGACCGCTTTCGAGAAGGCGGAGCAGCGTCGCCGAGGTGATTTCGACACGGACATTTTTCGTTTCAATTGCTTTCATATCTACAGGTAGAGCAAATCGTTTTCTTCATGTCTTTGTCGAAAACGGATGGTAGTTCTCAGTTTAGTGTGCATGCATTGCCGTCCTTGCCGCCCCGAATCACCTGGGATATCGTGCTCAGGCTTGAATTGGCCAGTATGTGAACGGTCTTGTTGTGTTTTTTCCCCAGATTCTTGACAATCGAGCAGGCCGCATGACTGTTACAATTGACCGGGCAGAGCACCATGTCCGCCCGCTTCAGGCTGGTTTCGAGACTTCTGGCACCTTTTTTAACGTAGCCGTCATGGTACTCGAAAATGCCATTGCTGTTTTCAATGAGATCACGGAACAGTGCTTCCATGCGCGTAACTCCGCCGACGATCAATATTCGTTTTCGGCACAGATCGAAGGATGGACAATTGGCATCACATTGGCGTAAGGACGTCATTTCGGCGATAATGGACCGGGCCTCTTCCCGGAAATGACGGCTTTTTTCGAATTGTTTGCAAAGCCGCGATGACAGTTTTCGGTTTTCATCTTCGTGGGAAGCGATTTCACGTTTGGCTTGGACCAGTTCCCGGCGGAGGGTATCGATGGATTGCCGTAACTCCAGGTTTTGTTGTTCAAGATCGTCGGTGCGACCAGCACAAGTCGGCTCTGCCATGGCTGCGATCAATTTATGTTTTTCTCTCTGCTCCGTGGCAATCGCGGTTTGCAGTGTTTTATTCTTATATCTCCATTCGTTTACTTCTTTTTTTAATGATCTCTGATTCCGAGCAGAATCGTCGAGGCGCTTATGTAGCCGGTCGAGATCGAGTTGCTGTCGGGAAATCTTGCGTTTCAATCGCATCAATTGCTCGCCATTCCAATGCATGCTCATGTGAATATCGCCGAAAATCGTTCGGCGACATGCCGGGGAGAGATCGGGGCGGACTGCCGTTACCCACAACACCATTGATGCATCTCCGGCCTCCATTGCCGCCTTGAAATTGTCCAACAGGGCCGCCTCATCAAGTTGGAGAAGCGCGGCGGCCGGCTTGCAGAATTTTCGTTCGAGCAGGTTGTCGATTTTCCGGGAAAGCCGGTTCTCCTTATCCATGGAGGATACCATGATTTCATGCATCTCAAAGGGGCCGCCCTTTTTTTCCAGAAGCCCCGTCTTTTTCAGCAGCCGTTTTTGCTCGTCAAGGGTGATGCACATTCCAATGATGGGGCATTTGAAGCAGCGGTCGACTTCCCAGATCGATAATCGGCGTCTGGATCCGGTCACAATTTTTTCCACTCCTTTTATAACAAACAGATCGTCTTGTGCTTGCATCAACATGGTTGATTCCTCCATATCAAAATCAGAAAGTGCTTTGGGGGTCGGTGCCAAGGCGCCTTCACTGCCAATGGTGATCCATCGGTCCGAGCCGTAAGAAAGTCAACTTATTATTAGTGAACACTTTATAAGTTAGAAAAATCTAACTTTTATATTGCCGGTTGTCAATACTTTTTTGCTGATATCCGCTGGTATATGAGTGGCGATACTTGCGGTGGTATTGGATTCCGTTGGTTGTGAATGGTTTTTACAACGGAACAGATGAAAACGGCCAGCATAATAAAAGTTTAATTTCTCGCAAAGTCCTATAACTCACGTAGAAGAACAGCAAATGGTATGGGCTTTGACCAAAAGAGTAAGGTGGATAGGTGCAAAGTGGATAGGTGCCGTGATCATATCGTTAATCGGCGTATAACGGTTTTCGTATGTAGCCTCCTTTCAGGAGGGCCGATCTACCAGCGCGAGGAATCGCCGGGCGGCGACCGCCGGTGCTATCCCGCGAGCTTGCGCCCAGGTCAGCCACTCGGTCACATCCACGTCGAAGTTTAGATGCACGAAGCGATTGGCCAGGGTCGACGGCATGCGAGTAAAATTCTTTTTGGCATTGGAGGCCTTTCTATGCGCATTTTTAGGCAGCAGGTTTTAATTCCATCCACTGTTTGTTTTCCCGTGCGACCCGCCATCGTTTGGCGCGTCGGACTTTTTCCAGACTTTGGCTGCGTGGCTGATGGCCATCTTCCAGGTAGAGCACGCCTTCCGGCTTAACGATGCGATGAATTCCGTCCAAAAAGGCTGCCGGATCATCGACTTGGTGGAACATGTCCAGGGCATAGACGACATCGGCGCTGCGATCCGGAATGGTTCCCGACTCGTCGCTCAGCAGCACCGGCGTCACATTGGTCAGGCGATACGTATCAATTTTTTGTTTGACCAGATCGATGGCCATTGGATGGATATCCGCCGCATAGACGTGGCCGTTCGGACCTACCTGGTCTGCTGCCTTGCAGATATAGCGGCCCGGTCCGCAGCCAAAGTCCACTACCACACTTCCCGTTTGAAGCCGGAAATCATCCAATCGCCGGTCGGGTTTGCCGAAAAGATCCATGATTCTAAAGGTCCAGACCATGAGGCGATAGCCGGTTTTCGATTGAGGATTAAACAGTTTTTTCATTTTCGTTCCCCTTTAATGTTAAGTTACTATACGTTTAGGCCCAAAAAAAAATCAACGGAGCCGATCCGCCATTTTTTCCAGTTCCAGCAGAAAATTCTCGATGACAACCAGCTGTTCATCCGTCAACCGGGCCACATAATCATAAAGGTCGCCGTCCATCTCTTCATGGTATCGCTCATGGGCATAATAGGCTACCTTGCCTTTGTTGGTGAGGACCGGCACCTTTTTCAAACCGTTTTCGGTATCATCGATTTTTTGTACAAGCCCCTTTTTCTCGAGTTTGGCAATGAGTTGGGAGACTGCACCCCGAGTAACACCAGCAATCCGGGCCAGCTCGGCACCATGGCCCCCGGGGTTGTCTCCGATCAACATGACCATGTGAATCTCGGACGCATGCAACAGTTCATCCACGCCAAAGCGGCGCGGCTTTTTTTCGTTTTGGGCAAATTTGTTAAAGACCCGCAGGAGCATTCTTGACAGTTTAACGATTCTTTTTTCCATGCCATTATGTATAGCTACTAAACAAAAAAAGTCAAGCTTTTTGGTTCGATTTTTCCAATTGCAATTATTTGGGCGGTGTCCGATCTATTCTTTGCCTAGCGCATCGGCCCAGCGCCGAAGGATGAGCGGGTACTCGAGCACACTGGCGTCGATGTAACCCGGCAGGCTGTAAATGGCATGCGCCTTAACGGCTGGTATTTTGGCCAGGGACGGATTCTCGCCAATGGCATCGGCCAGAGCCTTTTGCACGGCAATGGCATCGCCGGTCATCACGATGGCCTCGGGGGCTGCAGGGATCAAGCCATCAAGCTTGCGAACCAAAACATGTCCCTTGGACGGTTTGTTACCCGATTTGTAAACTTTCCCACCCACGTTTTCAATTCCCATGGGCTTGAGCAGAAAGCGATCCGCGTATCCACCAGGCGCCTCGACACGCAAAAATGTCTTTCCCGTGGCTTCCTGATAAGTGCCGTGCAGAATGACAACCGTCTTGGCAAATTGCTGTCCGGCAATCTTTTTGCGGGTTTTGTCCATCTCCTTGGCATAATCAGTCAACACGTCATCGGCCTTTTCCGCACACTCCAACAGGTTGGCTGTTTGTCTCACGGCCGCTCCGATTCCCTTGGTAAAATCGATGTATCGTATTTCGAATCCCTTGTCCTGTAAAAAGGATGCGATCCTCTTTAATTGTAACTTCGGCACGTAGGTGCAAAACGGGTCGCTCTTTTCGATCAGGACACGATTGATCCCATTTTTTTTGGCAAATGCGAGTAATGGCGCCGCTTTTTTCTTGGTCAGGCAATTGGGGCATCCCAGAACGTGGACGGCAGATTGCAAGGATGAGCACATGGGCCACAGGGAACAGCGCACAGACATGGCCGACGGTAGTACGCCCAGACCATGGGCAACATCCACCAGACAATCGCCGATCATGATCACATCCATTTTTTTGGGTGTTTGGGCCAGTGAGGCCATGGCCGGAACCACTATACAGCCAATGATGAAAAAAAACAGTACGGATACGATGAATCTCCTGAATACTCGCTGTTGCATGGAGTATTTCTCCCTATTAAAAGATTAATGCCGCCAAATAAAGAAGGCGTGGACATACCCGTAAGACAAAAAGTATGGCCACGCCTTCACTTCAACTCGCGTCGCTAAGAAGACCGGCTGACGTAAGAACTTTCTTTATTTTTAAACTGTGAGATCCATCTCTTATTATCAAGGAGATTGCCTGTCAACCCCTTTGGATTAAAAGGCTCGAATCCATGCTTGTAAAAAGCAGATTATACATGCTGCCGGTAAGACAGGAGGGAAACCGACACCTGTTCAGCGTAGCCCACGTCCTTCTCACACTGGGAGGCGCTGCCGGTATGACTGTAATTGGGTCGGTTCTATTCATTGGCAGTGTTTATGTTATTCCTTCCTTCGGAAGATGCTTTGTCCGTTAACCCGTCGATGAGATATTGCCACTTGTCCAGTGCGATGACAGTACTCGAAGGGCCAACGATACGGGCCGCAGCCGAGGTCAAGGAATACAGCACCAGCTCCTTTTTTCAATTTCTGTATAAATTATAAGTTTTTAAAGGTCATCGTTACTCATCGGTGAGCAAGAAAATAGCAGACTGTTTCAGCGAACAAAGGATCTATACGAAGGCCTTTTCCCTAAAGGTTGTACCTAACGGCCGCATAAATATTCGTGTCCTTTTCGAACTGGCCGAAAAATGTATGATCCCCTTTCCCTATGAAAATATTGGCACCGGTTTCAACGATGATCCTGTCGCTGAAATCGTAACTGATTTTTGGTCGAAGATAGGCGTCTTTATCGCTGGGAGAGTAATAGCCGGACAGCGACAGCGCAAGGGTCTGGTTCATCAGCAATTGGGTGAGTTGCAAGGTGATGACATGCCTGAACTCGTCCCTGGCCGGGCCGCCGGAAAGACTCTTCTCATAGGCGCCATAATCCAGCAGTTGCTCCACGTAATACTGCAAGCCGGCATTAAGATCCATGGCCAGGTCCCGGGTGTAGCCCGCCACATAGCGCATTTCCGAGTTGTTGATCAACGGATCGCTTCCGCCGGAATCCTCGGCCGAATCGTAATAGGCCAGTTCCAGGTTGCCGATTCCACCGGCAAACTGTCCCCGGATACTGGCGCCGTAGACGTTCAGCTCGGGGAAGATGACCGTTCCGGAAGCGGTTTGGCCGCCGGGTCGTTTCCAGAAACCCCAATATCCATATAGCGCCAGTTCGTAATTGCGGACATTCCGGTATATACGAACCGCAAATTCGTCATCATCGAACCAGTTATTGGGCCTGTCGGCATGGATGATGTCGTCCCGACCGGCATGGTCGACCGCGGCCGCATCCCAATAAGAGACATACTCACCGGTGATATAGCGGTCGGGATCGAACTGCGGCGTGTATACCAGGTCAACATTGGCAATCTCGCTAAACAAGCTGATCTTCGCTGCATCCGATGGCGCCTTCAGGTACTCGGCGTCCCGTCCGATGAAATACGACTGCCAATCCATGGGAAAAAGATCGTTGAGAAAAACCAGATCCCCCGTTCCCCAGGTCAGGACCTGGCGGCCGATCTTGAGATCCAAAAAATCGGATGGTCGCGAGAAAAACAAGGCCTCTCGGATATCGCCTTCTCCTTTTTCGGTGACGCCGTCGGCCCAAACATCCCCCTTGAATTTGAACTCCGCCCAATCCGTGTAGGTAAATAGATCCGCCTGAAGCCGGGCCTCCAGCACCGAGATGTCCTTGGCCTTGGGATCGTCCTGGGTCCGGATTCCACCGCGCACCTCTAAAAATCCATGTGCCTCCAACAGTTCTAAAAATTCCGGCCAGGCCTTTTTCTTTTTCTCGGCCCCAAGGGCAGGGGCCGAGGTCTGCATCATGGTTAAAAGCAGTATCAGGCATATTGTCTTGAAGGTTCGTGTCATCGCATTACATCCCTTGGCGGTCTTCTCAGGTAACGTTCGGTAAAAATATTGTCGCGGATGCCGACATTGTAATGAACATTGGAAATGGTCATTTTTGTCGTACTGCCGCTTTCCAGGTTTTTGGCAACGGAAACGGTGACGGTTGGATAGGTGACCGGCAGGCCGTTTTGCTCGGCTTTAATTGCATCCACTTTCACCGATTCGATCACCCGGTAAACCCGACCGTCCTCTTTAAAGAATTCCATCTTCATCGGTAAAAAGTTCTTTTTGTCGATGTAGGCGGCGTAGTGGGCAAACTCCACACTATCGGGCTTTTTCGGAGTATTTTTAATCACATAGTATTTTTCTGTCGTCTCGATAAGCTCATGGGAATCGTCTTCCGGGCTGCGACCGGAAATATCCTCGTATAGGAAATCCGATCCCACAAAACTCGTACGTTTATCGCTTGCGGCGATCCGTTTGACCAGATCCAGGCTCGGCAAATAGAGCCATCTGTCGTCGTCCTTTTCGAGAGCGGCATGTTTGTGCACCATGAACGTCATTTTGCGCACATCGGCAGGTGCCTGAAAAAATGTGTAGTACTTCTGGTTTCGATCCAGATTGTCATCGTTTTTGCGCAGGCTGCGAAATGCTCTTTTGCGCACCCGCCCCTGTTTGTCCGTAATCACCAAAGATACCTTTGCCTTGGTATCCGTACCCTGGTAAAGGGCCATGTGGTTGGCCTTAAGGATGATTTCATCAACCGTCGGCGTTTCCGTTTGGGCCATGGCCGCACCGGCTGCCAACAACAGTCCTCCCAATAAAAGTAAAAAAGATCGTTTCATGAAATGCTTCCCTTCCTTTATTATTTATGAGAAGTATCGAGTTCGGATGCACCGGTTGCTTCGGATGCCTGTGCAATTATTTTTGTTGCCGGTTTTTAAAAAACCGATTTTCAAAAACCGTCAGCATTGACGGGAGTACCAGCAGGGTAAAGATCCCGGAAAGGGTCATAATGGCGAACAGCATGGTGCCGATGGTTTTATAGGGAACGATCGGTCCGATCAAAAGCGGCAGAAAACCGATGGCGATAACCATCACGTTACGGCTAATCGCCCGGGCCGGTTCGCCGAACAGATAGTCATAGGTTTGTTCCCACGACCCCTTGGTGTTGCAGTAAACGCGCCCGCGCTGCAGAAAATGGATGGCAAAATCCACCGCCATTCCCAGCGCCAGGGCACCCAGGACGGCGACCGGCAAATCGTAATCCTTGCCGGAGATGCCGATGATTCCGTATATCGTCAAGATGGTGATGGTCAGCGGTACCATGCAAAGCAAGCCCCAGCGTAAAGAACGGAACAGAAACGTCATCATTACAAAAACCACGGCAAAGCTTCCGAGGAACGAGCGCAGCATGGAGGGAGTCAGCTTTTCCTGAAGCACCAGGTTGATATAATGCAGCCCGGACCAACGATGGGTTACGCTAAACGGCGCGGGATTCTTTTTTATATAGGCATCGACTGCCTCGACGGCGGATTTCATGGCACTGCTGTCTCCGCTTTTCAACTGCATCCACAGATTGGCCTGCATAAAATCCGGCGTAACCATGTGCCACAGGTCATCGGGCCTATGCCCCTGCTGGAATTGCAAATAGCATTCGGCTATGCCCTGCAGCTTATCCGGGATGCGGTAGTTCTCCGGTTTTCCATCAATCATCTCCTGGTTGATTTTTCTCACCACATCCACGGTGGAAGTGGTTTTCCCAACCAGTCCGGTTGCCTCCATATGTTTCTGAAGTCCTGCCATGTAGGTTAGCGTCTCCGGACGTTTAAAAACCTTCAATTTCTCTTTTTCCACGCCGATGTAAGCGTGAAGTTCGTCATAGGCGTAGAAATCCTCATCGGAAGCCGTTTGAGCAAGTTGGTCCACTTTTTTTGCCGTTGCGTCGAGAAAGCATTCCTTGGATTGACAGCAACCTGCCTGTTCCGATGCAATCCGGACAATTTTTCCGGCAAGGGCGGGTGCATTGTCGAATTCGGGCTCAATGGTGTCGGCATAGGCGGTTAAGCCTGAGAAAAAAGTCTTAACGAATTCGGGATCGAGATTATCCATCTTTGGCGCCTGCAATATCAGATACGCCGTGTAGGTTCCGTCCAGATGACGGTTCAGGGCAATGTCGGCCTTGCGAATGGGATGGGTGTCGGCAAAACGCTTGGCATAGTTGTCATTGACATGGATTTGTGTGGTTCCCCAAATGGCCGTTCCCATAAGGATTACAAACAGCACCAGCAGTTTTTTGGGATGATGGAAAGTCAGCCGGCCGGTGGCCCGCAGTACTTTGGTCAACAGGCCTTCATTTTCTTTTTGCATGGCGGACATACCGAAATCGATGAGTTTGCGTTTTGGAATCATCATGACATACGCCGGTACGAAAATGACCGTATACAACCACGCGATTATGACCCCGACGCTGAGAAAAGCACCGAAAACTTGGGCCGGCGGAATTGGCGTAAACACCAGGGAAGCAAAACCGGCCGCAGTGGTCAGCGAAGTATAGAGAATCGGTACGTACAGCTCGTCCATCACGGCACGTATCGTCTCTTTTCGCCCCTTTTCATCGGAATAGACATCGAAAAATTCCGACAGAATATGAATGGAGCTGACCGTACCGATACACATTAAAAAGATCGGAATCATCGAGCTTAAGATGTGAACCTGAAAGCCGAGCGCGATCATCAACCCCATCGTGGACAGGACCGAAAACATGGCGATGATCATGGGGAGTATGACCAACCGCCATTTCCGGAAAAACAATACCAGAAAGGCGAAAATAACCGCCATGGCCAACGGCGTGCCAACGCCCATCTGGGAAAACATCTCCACACCGATGGCGACCTCCGCCACCGGCACGCCGGCAATATGGTAGGTCTCCTTCCCGTCCAGCGAATCGATTTTCTTGTTCAGTTCTTCATTGATACGGTAGCTCAAATGCTTGTCGGTCAGTGGCAGGTAAATACAGATCACCTTGCCGTCTTCCGAAAACATCCGCCCTTTGAGCATGGGATTGGAATAGGCCTTGTCACGAATGGCCCGGGCCGCCTCCCGGGTTTCCGGCGGCTTGGACATGAGCCATTCAAATTTGATTTCTCCAGGCCCACCCTGGCTCATATGGTCGGCCAATGACGGTCCGAGCATATCCACCTCGATAACACCGGAGACTTCGCCGGGGTTGCTTTCATCCAGCCAGCGCAGGGTTTTGGCAAATTGGGTTAATTCGTAGACATGCCCCAAGGTTTCCGGGTTGAAGACCCCGTCGGGATCATGCTCGTTGACAACGCCGACCACAACGGTTTCACTGAGCATGAACTCTTTTTTGGACAAATTGTGAAAGACACGCGCCGGATCATCCTTCGGAAGCATGTTCTCTGGATCAGTATCCACTTGAATCCATGGGAAGAAAATGCTCATCGAAATGGTAAACAAAACCATTACCAGCGTCGCCAACCGGTAATGGTTGATAGAAAAATCGATCAAGGTGGATTTTACTGTTTTCATCTGTACTCCTTGCGGCATTTAAAGTTAAGCAACTTAACTATTGAGCTAAAAAAATTTGCCGGGTCCAGATGGATACTATCGAGTGTCCGCCCGGAAATAGGCAAATTTGGTCATTTCCGGGTGGGCAATAGCGAACAGTACCGTTTGCACCAATTACCTCTGCGAATGTTGCGAGAGGCGCTTTTCCATCACCCCGCTTAATGTCTCCATCAGTACCGACAGGGTCGCGATTTGCGAGATGGGGAACGAGCTCAGACTGTTTACCAGCTCGGTAAAATCTTTGCCGTGAAAGTGCTCGTGGGCACGAAAAGCACACCATCCCAAATCCGTCAAAACGAGTTCAAACTCCTTGTTGCTGTGAGCAGCCGGCCTTTTCACCAAAAACCCTCTTTTTTCCAGCTTTGCAATTAATTGAGAAGCAGCGCTTTTGGTAATCCCGAAATAACCGGCCACCTGGGTCACGTTGACGGTTTCCCCCTCGCCAATGGCTTGAATGGTGTGCGCCTCACGGGTCGACACCGAATTTTGACTGTTCACGGGAACCGGCATCGCTTCGATACGCGAATACAAATGGGCGATACGCAATAGCGCGCGAAGGGCATGCTTGATCAGATCTTCTTTGGTATCCATGGTCGCTAAGGTACAGCAACTTAACTAAAATGTCAACCATAAAAAACGGGTGCCCCGTAATTTTGGTGCCGTATGGATCTTGC
The DNA here is from genome assembly GCA_963674945.2 of uncultured Desulfosarcina sp. Classification (GTDB taxonomy): domain Bacteria; phylum Desulfobacterota; class Desulfobacteria; order Desulfobacterales; family Desulfosarcinaceae; genus Desulfosarcina. The sequence continues at coordinate 2,089,039 of CAXXWQ010000004.1, read as the reverse complement.
AGCGATCCGTTTTTGCTGTTTGATGAAAAAGCGGGATGGCCAGCGTGACCGAATTTCGCTTTTTGTCTGACGCTACCGGGTTGGGCGCTATAATTAGTTGGAACAACCCGGACCCGGGGAGATGGGCCGGGTTGTTCATTTTCACCTGACTGCCGACAAAATCAGGTGGGTGGAAGAATCGAATAGCGATTAGTCGATGGAAGCGGCAACCGACGCAATCCAGTTCTCAATTTCTCCTGCGGCATCCTCGGGGTCGCCGTCGACCTTCAGTCCGTCTGTCAACAGTTTGCCGCCAAGATCTGTCATCTTCTCTTCAAGCATGTCCACGGATCCGCAAAAGTGCTCGTAGCTGCTGTCGCCGGGGGCAAAGACGACAAAGGCCTTCCCATCGATCCGTATACCATCGAGCTGTTCGTAAAAATCGGCGAAATCCTCCTGAAGTTCGATTTCGTCGTCGCCGTATGCCGGGCACCCGAGCAGAAGCAGATCGTGACCGGCGGTCAGGTCCGTGACGGACGCTTGGGTTACGTCTTTCATCTCCGTCTCGACGCCCGCTTGTTCTAGCTCTTTCTTAACCATGCCCGCCATCTCTTCGGTGTTACCGGTGGTCGTACCAAAGATGATCAGTGCTCTTTTCATTGTGCTTTCCTTTCGTTTTCAATGACAGTGTCATACTGTGTTTGTGTTTTTCACTATTTTTATGGCCGGTTTCGTCTTTCTGAAGCGATCTCGAATTTGCACCGGTTGCGAACTTTTTTTGCAAATCAGTACCCGGCTACCGTCCGGGGCGATCTTGAATCCCATTGCCCCCTTGAAATAGAGCCAGTCCCGGGGAATCCGGCGGCGTTTCATGTGCATGCGGAACAGTTCCACTCCTTCTCCGGCCACCGGCCCAATGCCATTCGTGTTCACGAACACCCGGCCCGTTCCATCATGCTGCCTTAGTATTTTCAGCAGCTCCCATGCGCACATTCCATTGAACGCCCCGCGCAATCTGACGTGAAGATTCCCTCTACTGTTGCGGCAATCGATTGTAAATTCCGGATGCAAAACAATTCTCCTTTTCTCTCCTTGTTATTGCGGTATGTTGGTTCGCAAGGTTGTGTTGCTGTCGTTGGCGATTGCTGTTGTTTGGATAAGGGCTGATGCAGCGAATGAAAAAAGGCGCATTGGATAACCGAAACGTTCGGTTCCAAAGCGCCTTCACTGCTTATCGCGAGTGGTGCAACCCGATAGTCGTAAGACGTTTATGGCAATTCTAAAATTCTATTCTTATTTCCCAGACACGCGGATCAGTCGGGCCGAATTTGCCACTACGAGTACCGAACTCGCATGGTGACACAACGCCGCCAGCCACGGGCTCAACACCCCGGCCGTGGCCAGCGCGATTCCCGCAAGATTGAAGCCGATGGCCCATGCGTAATTCTGCCGGATGACACGAATCAGTTTTTTGCCGGTCCGAACAACGGCTGCCAGGCTCGATGCATCCTCTTGCATAATGACAATATCCGAGGATTGGATGGCCAGATCGGCCTTGGCACCACCAATGGAAATTCCCACATCCGCCTCGGCCAACGCGGTGGCGTCATTGACCCCGTCTCCAACCATGACCGTGACACCCTGATCGCCGAGGATTTTTACCAGGGCCAGCTTATCCTCGGGCTTGAGCCCCCAATGACATCCATCGGCGCCCAGTTGGCGGGCGACTCGCCGCGCTTCGGCCTCTTCGTTGTCCCCAGTGGCCAGAACAACCCGCTTGGCCCCCAGACCGCGAAGCATGCTGGCCAATCCGTCGGCCAGCGTCATGATCGCGTCCTGAATTACAACCGCACCGACAATTTTGCCATCGGCGCCGATCCAGACCGCCCGGCCGTCGATATCCAAATCTGCAGGGATGTCCATATCAAGTGCGGCCATGGTCTCGCTGCTTCCCAGGGACACCTTGCGTCCCGAGACCGTGGACTTGACCCCGATCCCCGGAAGATATTCGGTATGGACGGCCTTTGCCGGAGACACCCCCTTGGTCGAGGCGTAAGCAAGGATGGCGTTGGCGATGGGATGGTTGAATCCGGATTCGACCGATGCGGCCAGACCAAGCAGTTCCATTTCCGATAGACCGAAGGATTTAACGGCAACCACCTCTGGATGCCCCATGGTAACCGTGCCGGTCTTGTCCAGAATGAAGTTGACGGCATGTCCCAGGATTTCCAACGGGATTCCGCCTTTTACCAGGGTCCCTTGCGCGCTCAATCCGCCAATGGCGGCGGCAAAGGCCGTGGGTACCGACAGGGCCCAGGCGCAGGGGCAGGCCACGGCCGTCACGGCTGCCATCCGGATCAGCCCGGTGGCCGCATCGCCGGTCAGGCCACCGCTGAAAAGAAACACGCCGAAGGCATACAAAACCACGCCGCAGATAAAAAACTGAACAATGAGATCGGAGCGGCGATGGATATCGGGTTTCGTTTTCAACGAACCGGCGATCGCCTGAGACATCCGATATAGAAATCCTTTGTCGCCGGCTTTTACGGCACGGACCTTGAGTGCCGATGTCACACTAATCGCCCCGGACGTCACCCGGGCGCCCTTTTGCCTGAAAACGGTATATGGCTCGCCGGTAACGACCGATTCGTCGATGGCGGAAGCGCCTTCCACAATTACGCCATCCACCGGTATCATCTCGCCTTGGGGGACAACGGCCACGTCGCCCGGTCGGATCTTTTCAATGGGCAGTTCTGAAAACCGCCCATCCCTTAAAATGCGAACAGGCTTTTCCCCCTTGCTGGTAAGGGCCTCGATCCTACGCCTTGTTTTTTCGATAATAGCAAAGGAGATCGCCAACCCCATGCTGATGAACCAGGCGACCAGCGCACCGCTCAAGGGCGTTTTGGCGACGAAGGCGACCACCATGACGGTCACCACCAGAAGATCTGCCGTCACCTTGCGGGTCTGCATCAGGGCAGAGAGCAGGGATCGCGCGTACATCGCCAGGCAGAGAAGATAAAAAAACGAACCCAGCCAAAACAGGGGCGCAGCGTCCGTCCAGCGATGAAGGGTGAATCCCAGAACGGCGATCAGCGCCACCACCGTTCGTATGACAAACATTCTTGCAGACATCGTATTTTCTCTCAGTAGGGCCGTGAATTCGGCCGATGCGCATACCCCATGAAACCGTACCTGTTGCCATAATTTTTTGGCAGCAGATGCCAGGCGCGCGTCATGAAAGGAATATGGCGCCTGACATCCACTGCCCCCTTATACTGTCTCTGAACGGACCCAGGGTCATGGGGGAAGAACCATTTGAGAAGATTCACCGGGCGGGGCAGGCTCGGGATTTGGAAAAGGTGCAAATCCGCCCGGTGACTGCCGGTCACAGAAGAAGCATGCGACATGATGGCGCATGAATGCGCTTTCGTCCGTCCGGGAACAGGGCTTTGGGCTGAATCGAACTACTTCATGTCGCGGGCCTGGACCCAGATCACGGCATCCTGGGACAGCTCTTTGCCCTTGTACTGAGTATCGGGCCCCGCGCCCAGGGCGCAAAATCCCCACCATCCGGCCCTGGGGATGCCGAAGGAGAACTCGCCGTTGACATTGGCCTTGATCGTCATTGTGACGAAAGCGTCTTGGGGTGCCTCCACTTCCGCCTTCCGGTCAAAGGCGTTCTTTTCCGGCAGGGGCATGTGATTCAGGTATTCCACCTCGATCTCGGCAAACGGAACCGGCTTTCCGGCGCTTTTGACGACACCCCGGAACACGTTGCCCGTCCACAGGCCGTATGGTTTGTCCAATGGAACGATTTCTGCCGGCAGGCCGATTTCGGCATCCCAGTCAGTGGGGAAACCGCCGGTGTTGACGACCACCTTGGTGATCTGCTGGATATAGCAGCCTTCTTCCGCTTCATGGTAGGGGGCGGGCACCAGACAGAAGACATTGTCACCCATGCCCCGGAGCTTATAGGTGGTTTCGTAGGCCGCGCCGCTGTTGGTGAGGCTGGTCCAGGTGATGGGGTTGAGTGTGGACAGAAGGTCCTTCTTCTTCTCCTTGCGGACTACGAAGAACTGTTCCGGCTGGCCCATGTCCATTGTATGGCCGGCTTCGAACGGATGGGTGAAGACCAGCTTCAAATCGATGGTTTCCGCCTTTTTCAGGGCCGATTCCGGGGTGTAAACCATCTGGAAATGTGCCGTGGCCGGGACCGTCAGGACCAATACCAGCAAACCTGTCAACAAGACAACTGCTTTTTTCATTGAAATCATCCTTTCCATTGCAAATTGTGGTTGTACTACCTAATCGTCACGATTCGACCATTTTCTCTTTTCTCATTCAATATACCGTAATCCAAGTGACAGCATTGGTTTACTCCACGATGTCTTTCCCGTCGATTTCGATTTCATGGCCCTCGCCGGCGTCGAATACGACTTTGTAAGTTTCGGTCGGTTTGTCGAAGGTGAACTCGCTGTCTTCGTCCATCTTGCCTGTAAGCAGTATTCCACCGCCTTTTTTCTCCACGCGCATCTCAACACCGGCGGCCGAAGATCCGTCGGAAAATCCGCCTTCGCAGGTGACCGTGCCGTCCCCGTTATCGTAGCAGGAGCACAAGGGGGTGTGGGCCAGGGCCTGTCCGGCGAAAAAGAGCGCGGCCAGCACCATTACAGGAATCGTAAAAACATTGCGTCTGAACATGAAATATTCCTCCTAACGTTACTTAGATGTATTCGGGTTGATTTTTGATAAACCCGATGAAAACAGTGAATGCCAAGGCCAGCAGGAAAAAGGCGAACATGGCCTGAAGGCCGGAAAGTCCCAAGGCACTTCCCAGAGAGAAGACAAGGCTGGCGACGACGAGTCCGAGCAGCATGGGGTAAGCCATGGAAAAAAGCATCCACTTGACCGAGCCCGCCTGCACCTTGACTGCCATGGCCGTCGCCATACATGGTGGATAGAGCACCATGAAGAGCATGAGCGCCAGAGCGTGCAGGGGGGTGAACGAAGCCTCGCCTCTCGCCATGCGCTGCTCTAAGTCTTCTCCGCTCTCTTCCTGTTCGTAAAGCGCCCCTAAGGTGGCCACGCTGCTCTCCTTGGCCGCCAGGGCGCTGAGCAATGCCACGTTGACCCGCCAGTTGAAGCCGGCCCATTGGGTCAACGGTTCCAGCCACCGTCCTGCCGTACCCAAAAAGCTGTTGTCGATGCGTTCCTTGCGCATCTCCCGCAACAGCCTTTTGCGTTCTTTAATCAGCTTTTTGAATTCGCGGCCGACCTTCTTGGCGACACTGTCCTTTGCCGGCTGAACGATTTTGAAAAAGAGCGCGTCCCGGGCCTCGAAATCGGCATTCACCGCTGCCATGCCCTCCTTGCCGTCGGCGCCCACCCTGGCATCCTTGTAGGCCTCCCAGTAAAGCACCATCGCCATGAGGCGATCCCCCTGGAGGCCTTCATGAAATGGCGTACCTTCTATTTTTGTGTGGAAAGCGGCGACGGCCTTTTCTTTCTGCGCCTGGTAGTAATCCGTACGTTCTTTACCGATACCCGGAAATTGCAGCAGTACGAAGACGATGACGGCCACGGCAACCACGATGGTGGTAATTTTGCGTATGAACAGCCACACCCTTTCCGTGGCCCGACCCAGCACGCCCCGCCAGGTGGGCAGGTGATAGGGCGGCATTTCCATGACAAACGGTGCCGTTTCCTTGTCCTTGAGGACGGTCAGAGTGAGAATCTTGGACACCGGCAGCACCATCAGCAGACTGATCGTGGAGATGAAAAACATGGCCCAGGCCTTGTGGGCGGCGAAGTAGATGTTGATCAGCAGTACGTACAGGGGCACCTTGGCCAGGCAATTGAGCAATGGAATGATCAAAATGGTGGCCAGGCGCGACCTCTCGTCCGGAATTCCCTTGCAGGCCATCACGCCTGGTACCGCGCACCCGCCCACGTAGATGCCGCCCAGCACCATGGGCAGGGTGGATTGGCCGTGGAGGCCATAGCGGCTGAAAAGACGGTCCATGATGAAGGCCATGCGGGGCATGTATCCGCTATCCTCTAAAATTGCGATCAATCCGAAGAGGATAAAGAAGATCGGAATGTAGTTTAAAAGGGCGTTGACGCTGTCCACAACCCACAAGGCGAACTCACGGATGAGGGGAATATCGATGAATCCGGGCGGCGGCATGGCCGCCTCGGTGAGACCGCGCAGCTTGGCCAGAAGCGGCCAGGTGTAGTTGGTGATGCGATACCCCTGGACAATGGCAAGGTAATATAGCAGCCAGATCACACCCACCATGATGACCGGTCCCAACCAACGGTGGCAGACGATGCCGTCCACGCGATCCGAAAGCGGCCGTCTGATTTTTTTAGGAAGCTTCAGGCATCTTCGGGCAACGGCGTCGGCGGCCTTGTAGCGGCACTCGGCGATATGCACCTCGGGCGCCCGGTCGAAACGCTCTTCGAAGTCAGCCCGTGCTGCAAGTACCCGGGCGATGAACGGTTCGGCTTCCGGGTGCTGATCGCGGATCAACCGTTGGGCTTCGGCATCCCCTTCCATCAGTTTGATGGCCAGCCAGCGAAGCGGAGTCCGCTGGGAAAGCGTGGTCTCCGATGTCAACCGATCGGCAATTGTACGGAAATACGCTTCCATCTCTTTGTAATCGATGCGCAAGGTTGGTTTCGCCGGCGGCGCGGCGGCGACGGCATCGATGGTATCGACAAGCTCTTTTTTCCCCCGGCCGCTCTTCATGGTAGTGGGCACCACGGGAATTCCCAATTGTTTGGATAACGAATCCATATCGATGGTCATGCCGCGTTTTTCGACCACGTCCATCATATTAAGGTTCAAAATGACCGGCGTCTCCATCTCGAGCAGTTGGAAGGTAAGGTAGAGACAGCGTTTGAAATTGGTCGCATCCATGACATTGACCGTCACGGACGGCTTTTCATACAGGATAAAATCCCGCGATACCCGTTCTTCCGGTGAGAAGGAGGTCAGGCTGTAGGTGCCGGGCAGGTCCACCACTTCCACGCGGTAACCATTGTATCGATACTGTCCGGTCATCTTGTCCACGGTGACGCCGGGATAATTGGCCACATGCTGGCTGGCACCGGTCAGGGCGTTGAAGACCGTCGATTTTCCGCAGTTGGGTTGGCCCGCCAGAGCGATTAAAATCGGTTTTGCGCTCACCTTATTCCACCTCCACGAAACGCGCTTCGTCGTGACGCAGGCTCACAAAATAACCGTTCAGTTCCACCTCCATGGGATCTTCCATCGGCGCGTTGCGGACCACTTTCAGCTTCAGTCCCGGATAGATTCCCATGTCCATCAAACGTTGTCCCAGCTTGTCACGTACCGACAGCTTCGTAATGCGACCGGTGCTTCCCGGTTTCAGTTGATCCAGCGTCATTTCGGGCTCCTTTGGGTGACCAATAAAAAAGGCGTAACGCGACGCACAAAATTGCGCCTTTCGTTACGCCTTCACTTCTTTCGCGCCGACGATGGCCGAAAGCCGTAAGACAGCACTTGTTTAATTAGATAACTCTATCTTAAACAAGTGCGTCTAAATTTCACATCGTCGGTTGGATGTCAAGCGTTTTTTTTCGGCCAAGAAATATCGTTGATGAGGCCTTGTGACAGGCGACCCCACGGCATCTGTAATCGCTCGAATGGAAAAAAGCTTCATCCCGCGCGTAACATGAGTCCGTGGTCGACATTCCCATGGGTGGGAACGGCCTTGGCCTCCGCATAATTGAGGATCGCTTCGATATAGGCGATGGGAAGGATCCAAGGATCCACTGATATGCCCAGCCGATGGAACATCACTTGATAGTTGAGAAATAACCGATGTCGTTCTTTCTGGATTTTGTTGGTTCGCGGAGGCGGAAACCACCGGCAGACCTTCTCGACGGGTTTAAAATAAAGCAGCGGCGTGATCTGGTTTTTCGTTCCATGGTATTGCCCCACGGAGATCGGATACCGTCTGTTCTCATGGGATTTGTACATGGCAACGAAATAGTCCACCGCCTTCATGGAACTGGCCCTGAAGACGCGCTGGTATCTTCTTTTTTCGGGATATTTATGGCCGACCATGAAATTCAGCAGCGCCTCCGTCAAAGGCAGGGTCAGGTACTCGACACCCACGGGGAATTCCGTTTGATCGAAAAAGGACTGTGCCCGCCGGCGATAGTGAAAATACTCCTGCATGAACATTTTCCGATGGTTGGGCAGCGGCGGTCGAAGGGTGTGACGGCATCGGAAATGTTTGAGAAATTCCAGAATCTGTTTTTTATGATCCAGGCGCAGTCCCGAGGATTTGACCGGGAAGTAATCGTTGCAGGCGTACTCTTTTAAAACGGCATCGATCTTGGCACCCCATACACACTTTCGTTTCGTCCGGATGTTGCCGGCCGGATGTTTGATCCCGGCCAAAAAATTAGCTACGGCTTCTATCTGGGGGACACTCAGATCGAGTATGGATAGATCCACTTTGGATCGTGATAAAAAATGCTGCATCTGCCGTTTGTATTCATCCAGCGCTTCGTCGCGCAAAAGGCGTGTTTCTGGTGTTGGTGGACGCAGTGAAACGGCGCCGTTTGGGTACGTGTGGTACAGATGAGCCAGCGCCGAAAGCTTTTTTTTGGATACGGTGTTGAACTGAAGCGTGTACGTGTCGAGGTTTGCATACTCCCGATACATTGCCTTTACCCGTGCGGCCAATTGTGAATGGGTGGGCATGACATGGTCCTTCATGAGGTGTTCGCCTATTCGAATGGCGCCTTCGCACGCAGCCTGTTTCGATCCGCTCCCGCCTTTTTTCCGACATCGTCGATGCCGGTAGGTGACGGGAGTGGTTTGTGTTGAGACACGTCGATTCGGCATGCTGCCGGACCATTCATTTTACGAGACTGCCGATAAAGCATCCGCCGCCCCCGCCGTCCTCGATGACGGCCCCATTGTCGTCGTCGGTGTCGCCATCGTTGACCGGGGGCGTACCCAGACCGGAGGGGTCGCTCACCCGCAGGTTGATCATTCCGTCATCGTCATGGGCGCCGCCGTCGGTGACGTAGAGGGTCACCCGGGTGCGGTCTTCGTTGAACACGGCCCCGTCCCCCGTGCCGCCGGACATCCGTTCGCGGTCGAAATCGATCCATTCGCCTGTAGTGGGATTGTACTTGTACCAACGAAACGTTTCCGGTGCGGGTTCGGGGAGGAAAACCGACCAAACCGCCGTTCGTGCGCCTGGAGACAAAACGAGCTTGAATTCGAAAAGCCCATAGATCAGATTTTCGGGTGCGGCATCGCCGGCGGTCACGTCGGCCGGATCGAGGACATTGTAAAAAGTCAATTCGCCCTGCTCGCCGGAAATGCCCATATGGCAGTGCTTCAAATTACCGATGCCAGCGCCGATCGGGTTGTCGAAAACCAATTGTGCATTTTCCAGCCGCCGTGCTTCCGCTTCGGTCAATTGAATGGCGTTATCCCGGACCTTTATTGTGACATCGTCCGTCGAATCGCCATTGAGAAGGGCCCGAAAAGTCAGAACCATTTCGCCGGCCTCCACGCCGGGCGCGATAAAGTTGGGATTCGCAGCAGCGACATCCGAGAGCGTCGCTTCAGGCCCCGATGTCTGTTCCCATTGGTACGTATCGTCTGACTGTTCCTCGCAGGCTTCCAAAACGCCTAACGTAACTGCGGTTTGTTCGGTAACGACCTGGTCCGGACCGGCATGGTGGCTGACGTCCCCCACTGTCAGCGTCACGCTCTTGGTCGCCGATGCCACCGGCGAACCGTCGTCTACGGCTGTGAACGTCACCGTGTAGCTGCCGCTGTCACCGGAATCCGTTGTCCAGGAAAAGGAACCGCCGGAAAAACGCGCTCCGCCGGGAAGATCGGCGGCCATAATGGACACATCGTCGCCGTCCGGGTCCGTCGCCGATACCTCGAATTCGATGGTTTGTCCCTCCATGGCCGCATAGGTCGATGCCGGAGCGTTGGCAACGAAAACAGGCGGGTGGTTGACGCTTCCGACGGAAATTTCAATGGTCTCTTCGTCCGAAGCCGACGGTGTGCCGTCGTCGCTGACGGTAAACGTGACCGTATAGATGCCGGCATCCCCGTCCGCCGGCGTCCAGGAAAAGACACCGGAGACTACGTCGAGAGCGGCACCGGTCATAGACAAATCGCTGGTGAAGGAAAAGCGCAGACTGTCGCCCTCCGGGTCGCCGGCTTGCAGGGCAAAGCGCAATTCAGCCTCCTCATCGACTTCCTTGTTTCCGATCGGTTCCAGCACCGGTGCCCGATTGGCGGGGGCTTCATATCCCCGGCCTTCCACGGCATCGACAAAAAAAGCCCGTCCGTTGTTGTTTTCGCCGCTGTACGGATCGATGTAGTGACCGCCGTCCCCCAACTCGAACTTGATGTAGCGGGCAGACGAAAGGCCGCCGTCCGCCAAATCCCCCCAAAGGTATTCGCCATAGGCCCCCGGCGCCGAGCCATAATTGTGGTCGGGGTTGCCTTCCCATGTATCCGGCGTGTCGGGATCGCCGTCCCAGTCGCCCCAGCCCTTCCACTCGGATAGCAGGACCCACTGGTTCTCGTCCCCGGTGATGGTGACCTCGCCCAAGGGGCCGGGGCCGTCATCGTCGGCCGCGCTGACGGTGGGGGCATAAGCCGTGGTTGCCGCGTAGATCCTGACCGTGCCGCGCTCGGCGGAAAAGGCCTTGTTGAAGCAAAAGCCGAAACCGTGCACCATGAAGTCGATGCCGTCGCCATCGATGATGTCCTCGTCAAAGGCAAGCACGAGGCTGCCGCCGGAAGCGGCGCCGCCCCATCCGGCCGCCGCATAGTCGGGGGTGCCGAGGAGGTTGTCGTAGGAGACCAGACCCGGCATGATATTGGCCGTACCGCCCCAGTTCTGGTCGGCGCCCTGGATCACGGTGACGGCAACGTTGTCCTGGATATCGACTTCGACCGGATTGCCGGAACCGTCGTCCCCCCAGAGTTTTATGGTCTGGTCGGTGACGTAATAATCACTCGCCCCGGCCTGGGTGGCATAGATGGGGTTATCAAAAACCGGGTCCCCATATTCGGCCATGGCCATGCCGGCCGTGGCGGAAACCAGAAACACAATGCACAACATCAACCCTATTTTTCTCATTTCGGTTCTTCCTCGTTTAAAAAATGAATAAAACAGCCCCCCGCACCGCTTTCGTCGTGCCAGGTGCCGGGGATGCCGAGACCCGAAGGGTCGTTGACGATCCCTTCCCGATCGTCGTCGTCCAAGGGGCCGTTATCGGTGATCCGCAACGTTACGGTGCGTCGGTCCGCGCTGAACACCGCACCGTCTTCGGGCGCTTCGGGATAGGCGCCGACTGCGCATTCCGACCATCCGCTGCCCGGGGCGTACTTGTACCAGCGGTACGCCTCCGGCGCGGTTTTTCCCAGTAGGATGTCAATCGCCGCCTGCCCGCCGGGAGCTACGGTGATTGAAAAATCGAGAATACCCTGGATCAAATTCTTCGGCCGGCCGCTCATTTCGGCGATATACACCTGGGAATACTTGTAGTCCGGATCGCCGGCACGGTAGTAAACCAGTTCACCCTGCTTCGCCAACAGGCCCATGTTGTTTCCGCTGATCGGGTTGCAAAAGGTTGTGCTGCCGGACGGAAAGCCGGTAATGCCGTTTTCCCGAACGTCCACGGCGACCGTGGAGACCGAAACGCCGAACTCGTTTTCGTTGATGCGGGTCAGTTTAAATGCCAGTGTGGTCTCTTCATCGTTCACCGGCGGGGCAACGAAGGTGGGATTTTTGGCATCATCGGCGGAAAGGGCAACCAGGGGCGCGCCGTTGTCCAGTTGCTCCCAGACATAGACCGTTTCGGTAAAATCGTCCCGGGCCGGATTTTTGCGCCCCAGCTCTACGGACACACCCTCCACGACGACCGCGTTCCCGCCGGCCGGGTTGCCCAGCCCGGGAAAGCCGAAGCGTCCTTCGATGGCGTCGATGAATTTGCCGGCGCCGTACCCCCGCCCGTTCTTGTTGATGCGCACGTAGCGGATGCGGGTGTCCCGGTAGCCGCCCACGAGGTCTCCCAAAGCCGCATACCCGTTGAGGTCGAAGGCGTCCACGCTGAGCCGGTTGCCGCCGTTTTCACCCAGGGGCAGATCGCCCAGAAGGACCCAGTTGCTGCCGTCCTCGCTGACTTCCACCGTGGTGGCACCGTCTGTGGCTTCCAGAGAAATATCGGCGTCGGTGACCCCCTGACCGAAGTGGTAAAGAAAAAGGTCCGGGCCGTCGCGGTCGGTGAGGGGGTTGTCGAAACCCGCGGTGAGGTACCCGGCATTGACCATCCAGCCGGAACAATTGCCGATGCCCGGGGTGGAGGCGTCATAATCGGGCTCGCCCAGGGCGTTGGCGCCGGCGTCCTTTTGTTTGTCGACCCAGTCCACCGCGCCGTTGTTCTCTTCCACGTAGGCGGCGTAGATGGCAGTCAGGGCCGTGTGGTGACCGATCACGCCGTCGATATAATGCGCCGCGTCGTTGCCGGACTTGACGATCCTCAGAAACTGGACTGAAATGACCCGTGACAGGCTGAGTCCGGGATAGGCGGCCAAGTCGAAATGCTGGATGCCGGGTGTGTCGCCGTGCACGGATGCCAACCGGCCCAGGCTGACCCAGTTCTCTCCGTCGATGCTGGCCTGGAGTTCGGCCTTGCCGGTTCCAAAATGATACACCGACAGGTCATCGCCGTCTCCGTCGGCCACCGGGATATTGAACCGCAGGGTGATTTCGCCGCTATATCCGTCCGGGAAACCAGAAGCATCACCTCGGCCGTCCGTGGTGAAATCGGGGAAGTCGAGGGCCGCCTTGGCCAAATCCAACGCTTGGTCGCGGTAGGAGAAGCTGCCCACCTGAAAGGCTGATGCGGCCGGGTTGTCCGCCGTGATGATATACAATTCACGGATAGTAACGGTAACCGTATCGCTTGGGGCGAACCCGTTGCCGTCCGAAACGGTAACCTGGAAAACCATTTTTTCGCCGGCCGTTTCGGGTACAATGAAGGTGGATCGCACTGCCCGGGCGTCGGACAGCGTCACCGACGGTCCTGAACGCTGTATCCATTCGTACTGCAATTCATCAAGGTCCGGATCCCAACTGCGGGAAGCGTCCAGGGTAAAGAGCAGGCTTTCGGTGGCCGTCTCTTCGGTCCTTGACAGATCCACGATGAGCGGCCGATTGATGGTCACACGGACGGTATCGGTATCGCTCAGTCCGGAAGGATCGGTCACGGTCAGTTCGAACTCCGGGGAGACGGGGATGTTGGGCGCCGTGAAACTGGCCCGGCCGGAATTGGCGTTGACCAGAACCACGTCCGCGTCGGTGATTTGCCGCCAGTTGTATTCGAGACCGTCCCCGTCGGGATCCATCGAGGCCGTGCCGTCCAATACGACGGTGTCACCCACATTGCACTGGAAGTCCTCGCCGGCCCGGGCCACGGGACTCTGGTTGATGCCGGCATCCACCACGGTAATCGTAACCGTATCCGTGTTTTCGAAGGTGCCGTCGCTGACGTTCAGCGCAAAGGTGTAGTCTCCGGTCTTCGCTGGTGTAAAGGCCGTGGCGGCCGTATCCGGGGTTTCCAGCAAGACGGTTGCTCCGCCGGTCTGGTGCCACTGGAACGTCAGCGTATCGTCATCCAGGTCTTCGGAATCGGATCCGTCCAGCTCCACCCGTGTTCCCCCGCTGACCTGACGGTCGCCGCCGGCGTTGGCCACGGGCCGATGATACAGGGTCTTGACCGCGTCGATGAACAGGGCGCGGCCGGTATTCTGGGTGCCGCTGTAGGGGTCCTCGTAGTGACCGCCATCGCCCAGCTCAAACTTGATGTAGCGGGCCGAATCGAGGCCGGAGCCTTCCAGGTCGCCCCACAGATACAGGCCGTAGGCCCCCGGCCCCGACTCGTAGTTGTGGTTGGGGTTGCCTCTCCAGGTCTGGTCCGGCTGACGGCCAAGCCATCCTGATATCTTGACCCATCGGGATTCGTCACCCGTCACAGAGCGCAGCCCCGTTACCGGGTGGGCATCGCTGACCACGGGGCGGTAGGCCGCATCGGCCGCATAGATATTGACCGTGCCGCGTTCATCGGAAAACGCCTTATTGAAACTGAACCCGAAGCCTTCGACGATGAAATCCACCCCCTCCGGCAGGTCCTGTTCATTGCCATCGTAATCCAAGTAAATGCCGGTACCATCGCCGTTTTCGAAATCCTGGTCAAACCCCACGATCAGGGCACCGCCGCTGGCGGCCCCGCCCCAACCGGAGGTGCATGTGTCCCGTGGGCCGAGAAAGTTGTCGTAATGGACCAGGCCGGGTTTGATCCGGGCCGTGCCGGACCAGTCCTGGTCCGGGCCTTGGATCACGTCCACGTCCACATTGTGCCGGGTGCCGTTCACGTCCGGCGCGCCGTCGCCGTCGGCATCGTTCCAAATATTGACGGTCTGGTCGCTGACATGAAACCAACCCGCACCGGAGAGGATTGCGTAGGGCGAGCCGGCCTGCACCAAACCCGGCCCGGCAAGCGCCAGAAAGAGTATCATTGTGAAATGCCGCGCTGCTTTCAACGATATATCCTTTTCATCATGTTTTTCCCTTTTCTCACCAGCCCGCATGCTCTCAATACGTAACCGTAATCTTGCCGAAAAGGGTCCTTCCCGGCGTATTGTGCATGGCCGTTTCCTGCCAGGCCACGTCGAAAAGATCCTTGGCTTCGAAGGAGAGTTGCAGGTATTTGCCGACATCCCGGATGATTTTGAGATCGCAGGCGGTATAGGCGGGCAGCCTGATGGTGTTTTCGATATCGTAATAGCGGGGCCCCGAGTGCCGGACCGACACATTGAACCTGGCAATGGCGGGATGGGACCACGCGATCCCGAAATTGGCCTTGTGTTCGGCCTGGTCCGGGAATTGGTTGCCCTCCAGCCGTTTGTTGTCGTAGTTGTTGTGCTTGTCCTCGAAGCGGACGACCTCGGAAACGTTCAGGGTGTAATTGGCATACAAGCGCAGGTTTTCCCTGGGAAATGCGTCGACGGCAAGCTCGATCCCCTTGGCGGCGGCCTCTTCGATGTTTTCCCAGCGTACTGAAATCGAGGAATAGGCCGGATCGGCGGCACTGACCTCCTGCATCCAGTCGCGAATGTCGTTGTAGTAGGCGGTCAGTTGGACCATCCCCCGGTTGCCGAACCATTTTTCCACTCCGATCTCGTAGTTGACGGCCCACTCCGTGCACAGGTCGGGATTGCCGATGACGGTTTTTCCCGGCGGCCGTTCGTAATCGCCCAGCAGGTAGGATAGCGGTGCGAAGGTGGCGCTTTTGGAGACGCTGGCCCGCAACACTGTGCTGTCATCGACATTCCAGGTGATCCCCACCCAGGGATCGAATTGAGTGTCGTTTAGGGAATCGACCCCATAGGGGGTGTATTCGTACAGGTCCTCGTAAAAAAAATCGAAGGTTTCGACACCCCGAAAGCGAATCCCTGTCTGGGCCGTCAGGGTGCGGACCGTCATCGTGTCCTGCAGGGTAACGCCCCATCGGTACTGCTTGGCCTGGGTAATGCTGATGGTTTCGTCGATCAGGCCGTCATAGAGTTCGTTTTCCAGGACGCCGTAGCGGTGGTCGGTGGAAAGCTTGACGGCATGGTGTTTGCCGATATTGACGGCCAGGGCGAGCATGCCGCCGTAGTCGTTCAAGGGGATGTCACTTTTGTTGCCCTGTGTGATCCAGGTCTGACGTCCCTGCGCCGCATCCATTTCCGGCGAGGGCAGCACGGGTTGGGAAAATTCAATGGCTTCGTCGAGGGCAAACAGGTTGCCGGAGACGCCCAAAGCGCCCCGGTGCGCGAAGTCCAGGTTCACGCGATGGCGCAATTGATCGATATGCCCGAATGTATAGCCGATGTGATTGCTGTTCTGCCACCAGGTATAGCCGGCGTTGAATCTCAGACGCTCGCCCAAACGCCCGCCCAGGGCGGCGCTGACGGTATCCATTTCGCGGCTCTGTTTTTCGAGGGCGGACAGGTAATTGTCCTTGACCGACCATCCCTCGGCGGTGTTGTTCCACGACAGCAGGTTCTGGTCCATGGATTCCACCCGGTCGGCAATCCAGTCGTCGTTCCAGGCGAAATAGCCGTCGCTTTCGAAATGCGTATAGCCGACCTGAAGATTGAATCGGTCGCCGAGCTTTCCGCCGGCACCGAAGTCCGCAGACCGGGTGTCATACGTCCCGTAGGTGGCGGACGCGTGGGCGTGGGGGCGATCCGAGGCCTTGCGGGTGACGATGTTGATTACCCCGCCCATGGCTCCCTTGCCGTACACGGATCCGGCGGCGCCCCGGATTACCTCGACACGTTCCACCATGTCCAACGGGATTTCGTTATGGAGTGTTTCGCCACAGGAAATGCGGTTGACGGGCATGCCGTCTTTCAGAAAAACGGTGGCCCGCGAACCGGCGAAGCCGCGCATGCGTACGCGGCTGGCATTCCCGAAAACCCCTTGGGGCTTCCACACTTCCAGCCCCACCGAGGTGCGCAGCAGCTCGTCCACCGTGGTGGCGGCGGCCGCATCGATATCCTCGCGGGAAATGATGGTGATACTGTTGGACTTGCCCTGGAGCTCCGAAGAGATGGCCTTCTCGGTTACGGTGATGGTGTCGAGATCGACGATCTTCGAAGATGTCCCGGCCTCTTCCCCACTTGCGGTTCGGCAGAAAAAAAACGGCAGCAGGAACAGCGCAAACAAAGACACCCAAAACGATTTCATACGGTCCAGTCGATCTTTCTTTTATGTGTAAAGAAACCTCGGACCATGCGGTTTGCCGTTGGATAAAACCGGTCACCGCGGTTTTCCAAAAGCGATTACCCCGGCACGTCGGCAGGTCCGGGGACTGCCACCCGGAAAACATCGGACGGGGCAAAGAC
This sequence comes from uncultured Desulfosarcina sp., assembly GCA_963674945.2. Taxonomy (GTDB): domain Bacteria; phylum Desulfobacterota; class Desulfobacteria; order Desulfobacterales; family Desulfosarcinaceae; genus Desulfosarcina. The sequence continues at coordinate 2,072,079 of CAXXWQ010000004.1, read as the reverse complement.
CCGTCCGATGAAAATTGTCGCCAAGGGCTACAAAATACCCGGATGAGAAGCTACATTTTCCTGCGCAGCCCCACCAGACCCAGGAGACCGGTGCCCATCATCCAGACTGCGCCCGGCACGGGCACGGCCCGGGCCTCGACGGAATCGATAAAGAATGCGCGGCCGGTGGTCTGTTCGCCGCTGTAAGGATCGACGTAGTGGCCGCCGTCGCCCAGCACGAACATGAGATAATTGGCCGAATCCAGGCCGCCGTCGGCCAGGTCGCCCCAAAGGAACTCACCGTAGGCACCGGGCGAGGAGCCGTAGTTCATGTCGGGGTTGCCGATCCAGGTGTCCGCGGTGTTGGGATCGTCGTCCCAGTCGCCCCAACCCTGCCAGGTGGATAGCTGCACCCAATCCGTGGCAGCCTGTGAACTGCTGTCGTAACTTTCGGCAGCATAGATGCTGACCGTTCCCCGTTCCTCGGAAAAGGCCTGGTTAAAGCAAAAGCCGAAACCATGCACCATGAAATCGATGCCCTCACCATCGACGATGGCCTGATCAAACCCCACCACAAGGCTACCGCCGGCCGCGGCTCCGCCCCAACCGGATGTATACTGATCCGGTGCCCCGAGGAAATTGTCATAGGTCACCACGCCGGGCTGAATGAGTCCTACCCCGGACCAATCCTGATCCGGCCCCTGAAGGGTCCAGGTATCCTGGACGCCGTTCTGATCGTCAATGTAAAACCAGCCGGCCTCGGCACTGGTGGCATACTGATTGTTGGCAAAGACCGGCTCTCCATAGGCCATGGCGCCCGTGGCCGTCATCGCCACCAGTAAGAAAGCCCCAATCACGTCGATCATGCTTTTCATTCTTTTTCTCAACACTGGTTTTTTTCTCATTGTCGCAATTTCCCTCCTTAATAAAGATTTCTTTTCATTCATTTTTCAGATCGAGAAAATCTTTCAGGTTAGGTCCGTGTTCTCACCTCCCTTCGACAAAGAATTTAGAAAGTCCGCCGAAATTCGTTTGGGTTTCTGTTATCAACGGATCTGACCACACGCTATGTGGGTTACACAACTTTGATAGAAATATCTAACCCGAACGGCCAAAAAGTGAGCGCTCGAGGTCATTTCATAAGAATATAAAACTATGAAGGGCGGTGAAGAGGCGAATCGTCGATCCAAAGGGAAGTTGAATCACACGATTGCCGAATTGGTGTATTTATAGTTGGCTCTCAGCCTGAGATCGTCCGTGAAGGTGGCACTCGGCCTCCGCTTCCACAGGTTTTTTCTCATGTAGAATACTCCAACGGCAACGTTGTGATGGCTGCGTGAATAAAAGACAATACCGGGTCCGGCAGGCCCCGTCATTTTATAGTGGTAAAGACCCGCCGATGGTTTCAGCAAGATCGTCTGCGTTTGATGCCCAAGACTCCGAGCAGTCCGGATCCCATGAGCCACACGGCTCCCGGAACGGGCACGGCGGCATTCACTCCCTCGACGGCGCTGGTGAAAAAAGCCCGGCCATGGCCGGTGTCGCCGTCGCCCAGTTCGAACATGAGGTACGAGATCTCCCCATCGTAGGTGTTTGAGATGTCGTCATCGAGATCGATCTCCATGATCACGGAAGGAACCCCTGGTGCCGACTCGGTAAAGTCCGGATTGGCTTCCCAGTTGGATCCGTTGTCGTAGCCGGCATAGTCGGAGATCACGGTCCAGTCATCATTCGCGCCAGTGGACGAGGCGTATACCGTCATGGCGCCCTTTTCCGAAGAGAAGGGGGTGTTATAGGCGAACCCGAATCCGTAGACGATGATATCGGCCGCATCGGTACCGTCGGCGGTAAAGGCGGTGTCATAGTACAGCGTCAAGGTTCCGCCGTTGGCGTCGCCGCCCCATCCGGCGGCCACGCTTTGATCCTCCGCTCCCAGGAGCCAGTCCAGATTCGCCCCGGCATCGGGGTAAGCAGTAACTTCGTTGTGATAAAATCCAGTGGTCGTATCCCAGTTCATGAAATAGGCGTCGTAGTCCACCACCGTGGCGGCATAGGTGGCTGCCGCCGTTGCGCCACCGGCCGTGGCGGCCACGAGGAACAGCGCTCCAATTAAAATAAATACTCTTTTCATTTCTCCCTCTCCTTTCCTTAGATAGTCGTATTGGGTTGATCATGGTTTTCGACCGATTCGGTCTTCATCATCTCTGTTTCGATTATCACCTCCCTTGGACAAAGGATTTAAAAGGTCCGTCGAAATTCAATCGGATTCGGTTTCCAACAAATCTGGTCGCTTCTTGTATGAGTTACATAACTTTAATAGAAACTTCTAACCCGAACGGCCAAAAAGTGAGCGCTCGAGGCCATTTCATTGGAGTATGAAAATAGAAGGAAAGATGAAGAGGCAATGCGCCGATCCGAAGTGAAATCGAGCCCCGTTGTTTCGGCATGGAGGTTTAGGGATCGATAAGGCGACGGCGAATTTGAGAAGGGTAGATGGTGTACTCCCGGTGAAATGCCTTGGAGAAGTGACTGATACTGCTGTAGCCAACGGCCATTGCGGCTTCGGTGACATTGATCCCGTCTTGATGCAACAACTCCATGGCACGCTGCATGCGTATCTTCCGCAAGTACTCATATGGGGGCATCCCGCAAATTTTCGGGAAGAGCATCTTGAGTTTCGAAACACTCATACCGACCGCAGCGGCCAATTCGCTCAAGGATGGTGGAGTCTCCAGATTGTGGGTCAGAAGAAATCGGGCTTTTTGAATGGCTTTGTGGTCACGGGGATCGATGTTCGGTGCGACGACCCATGGACCTGAACTGAAATGAAGGTATAAAAGCTCTATGGCTTTGGCCAGAATCAGCAGTTCGGTGCCTCGCCTGCACTGCAACGCATCCCGGAGATTGCGGATGACCTGATTCATCTGCGGCGTGATATCACGGACGATGCCAACCCATCTCTCTTTGCGTGCAGGGACCGTATCCTGCTGGAAATCCGCCGCGTGTCCCATCGAGGCTCGTAAAATCGTATGGGAAAATCGCAGTTTCAAGATTCGAGCACATTCTTGGGATGTGCACATGGTCCGGCAACTTCCGCGGGGGCAGGAATAACACCCCAAGCGTCCGGCGAGGATCGAATACTCGGTGATCTGACCGTTATCGGATATCTGCATCTTTATTTTACCTGAAAGGCAGCAAATCATTCCGAGACTACTTCCTTCGGCCGCATCGCACCGCAATGACTCGCCGTCACGGTGATGGCACAGTTGGAAACACTCCACACAAACCGGAATCGGGGCGGATTTCTCTCTTCCGGGATAGGTGCGATGCACTTCATTTTGCATATTGTTTCCGTCAATCATATTCAGTACACGCGTATACGGACAGATGAAAAATGGTCATTTTCTCTCATCTTGAATAAAGCCGTTCGAGAAAAGGATCTGCGAGGATTAATGCTTTTCCTTTCCCCGGCAGCACTTGCAGCTGGCGCAATCACCCCCACAGCAGCATTTCGGTGGATGATTGATGACCGTGCTTCCTTTGGGGGCGATATCGACGCCTTTATTGCCTTTGAAGAAAATCCGTTCGGCGGGAAGCAGCCGTCGATTGAGGCGGCAATGAAAGGTGCTGCATCCGAAAGGGCACAACACCGTCAGGTTGTCGGTGTCAATATAGACTTGCCCGTGCCCGTCATATTGTTCATGGAGCAGGTTGACCAACTCCCAGGCGGAACTGCCGTCAAAATCGCCGCTGGGACGGACATGCAGGTCGCCATTGTTTTTTTCGAATTCGACTTGAAAGTTTTTGCTCATGAGAATTCCTCCATCAATAGGCATTTTAGAAAATGCGGCCTGTTCTCACACCCCAAAAATAGCAAAGGCGCTCCTCGCATGATTTTCGTATCGAGTTACGCCTTCACTTTTTCCATGCGGTCAACCGGCATGGAACCCGTAAGACATTCCTGGTATCGTCTCGTCGTTGCCCAGGTGGCTTGTTGCCTTATCGGTCTTCGATGAGCGTCTGGGTCAACTTTTTCCGTAACACCTCCAGCTGTTTGGATTTAAAGGCCTTCCTGCTCGCATCCAGCACTTCGATGGCTTCGGAGATCGCCGCCTCCAGTTTGCGTTCCCGCAGGCGTTTGGGGCAGCGTTCGATAAGTTGTTTAAGGCTTTTGTCGTCGATATTATCATTCAAGATCGAATTGACCAGGTTGCATTGCAGATGAATGTCCTTTTGAAGATCATGTAATTTGGTACTAAGCACATTTAGCATTTCGTTCTTTTCAGCCGTCATTCTGGTTCGATCCTCCTTGTGTTATTAGGTAATTCTAACTATGCCTCTTCAAAAAAATCCGCTCAGGAAAGAAAGATATCCGAAGCGGAATTACCATTTTTCGCCGGTTACCGGCAAAGTGCGCCTTTTTATTGGAAACCTATCCGGTCTGCTCGTCTTCCCCCGTATTCGTTGGTTGTCCGTTTTTCACCTTTTTCTTGAATATTTTGGAGAATGAACTGCTTCGCGAACGGCATTTTTCCGGTTGGAGACCTTGATCCCGGAACTCTTGAAAGCGTTCAAGCCAGACCTTTCCGGTTCGGGGGCAGGACTGGATAAACTCCATGAAATCGATCAAACTGTCCAAGGTCTCCCCGCTTAAGGCATGTTCCATTTTGCACGCTTCTTCGTTCGCCTTCTCGGGGCCAATTTGGAGGATTTCGGTGAGAAACGCATTGAGTACCTCGTGTCTGCGGCGCATCTCCTTGCCGACATACCCGCCCTCTTTTGTTAATTCGATGTATTCGTATTTTTCGTAGTGGACTAGGCCTCTATCATTCAAGGTACGCAACATGCTGGAAACGGTAGGCATTTTTACATCCATCCGTTTGGCGATATCCTTGACGCGAACGACCTTTTTATCCTGGCTGAGATCGAATATTGCCTCCAGGTAGTCTTCCATCACGGTTGTCAGCGGTTTGGCTGGAGATCGATGATGATCGGCTGGTATCATGCTTCATCTTTCAAATTTAGAATAGTATAACTTTTATATGGCTTTCTAATAGTCAAGAAGGGCCATTCTTGTCAAGCAGAATTTCAAAGTGGAAATTTACATGCCATTGCGACAGAATGTTTGACACCGATTGCGCCATCCACTATTAAGGAGCCGAAAAAATCGATTGGAGATCCATATGAAAAACTATGATCATACTGTCCGATATACAGTTGAAAATCCGGATATCGTCAAAACCGATATCCTCGATCCCATCGAATACCACTACGCCGGCAAACGGGATGTGGTCATTACGATTTCTCAACCGGAATTCACTTCGGTCTGCCCCATGACCGGCCTTCCGGATTTCGGTACCATCGATATTCGGTATACGCCCGACAGGCGTATCGTCGAATTGAAATCCTTAAAGTATTACCTGCTGCAGTATCGAAACGTTGGTATTTTTTACGAACACGTTACCAATCGAATACTCGATGACCTGGTCAGTGTTCTCCAGCCCAAGATGATGGAGGTGACCGGGCGGTTCACATCGAGAGGCGGGTTGACCACCGACGTATGCGCTCGGTATGAGGTTTCTTCATGATTCTCCCTGCAAACCACAAAGGAAAATGGTTACTTGTCCTGTTGTCGGCCGTATCCGTGCTCTGCGCGTGTCAATTCTCCAGGTCCTATCGTCCGGCGGAACAAAAGACCATTGGCGATTTTCCCGCAAGTCATCAATACAGAAAGATTGTTGGTGTCATGACACTTTCCAATGCCAGCATCTTTACCAGTTCCCAGGTGGTAGTGCCGTTCATGAACGCCTTCTTTTCCGGTGTGTCATCAACCTGTGAAAACGCGATGCTTCTATTACCGGGAGGCGAAGACCATCCCTCCTTTTTAAAACGGCCGCCGATGAAGGAAAACGGCGGAATCGATGTCCAGGCCCTTGTACAGTCGGCACGACAGATGGGAATCAATTCAGTCGTAAGCCCCATGCTCATGGATATCCGTGTGCGGCAAGAAGAGTCGGGGTTTTTATTTTTTGGCAATGATGGGCCTCGTCTTCAGGTTCACACCGCATCTGCGGTCTATGATGTCATCACCGGTGCGCGGTTGGAACTTGCCATCTTGAATGAAGATGTAAAAATCGATGCGCAGCAAGCCGAAGCCGTCGGCAAGGGCCAGGAGATCGAGTTGGCCAAATTGGTGGAAGTGGCCAGGGAGATGGGAGAGGCGTTGGGCCGTCAGATGGGTGATGTCATTTCCCAAAGCCGCTGGGTGGCTTCCATCGCCGCCATAGAGGATGATTCTTTTGTGCTTGCCGCCGGAAGCGATGTGGGAATCGAAAAAGGGGACCTTTTCTCCGTGCTGGATGGAAGTCAATCCATAACTGGATTTGACGGGCAGCGGTTTGTCGCTCCCGGTCCCAGAATTGGGGAGATGATCATCGAGCAGGTATCACCGAAAAAAGCCTTGGGAAGGTCATCATCCAAGGAAATATTTCCCGTGGGCAGTATATTGGTTCCGGGTAGGTAGTATACGGTTCACGGTTCACGGTTCTCGGTTCTCGGTTTTTTCTTCCCGTGTCTTTCGTCCATCATCCATCGTCCCTCGTTTCGGGATCATCAACGTATGCCGCACCGATCTCCCTCGCATATCGCTGTATCAACGCCACGGTTTCTTTTTCCGTTTCGATGAACCGAATGGCGTCTCGGAAATGTACGGCGTTACGCATTCCCTTGACGAACCAGCAAAGCCGGCTGCGCATCATTCGACAGGCCATGTCCTCGCCCATGTAACGGACCGAATCACGCAGGTAAGCGAGCATTATGTCGATACGCTGGCGATCATCCAGCGTCGGTGCAGGACGACCATTTGCCGTTGCCAGGATTTGATCGAAGATAATGGGATTGCCGATGGCCGCCCGACCCACCATCACCCCGTCACACCCGGTTTCCCGCAGCATGCGAAGGGCATCTTCAGGGGTTGTCACATCGCCGTTTCCGATGATTGGAATGGTCGCCGCCTCTTTCACCATACCGATGATGCACCAGTCCGCCTCTCCCCGAAAGCCCTGGGTGGCCGTTCGCGGGTGAACGGTAATGGCATCGACGCCGCATTCTTGGGCCAGGCGGGCGATTTCCAATGCCTGGGTACCCGAAGACTCCCAACCGGATCGGATCTTGATGGTCAGCGGAATGGAGACGGCCTTACGGACGGATTGCAAGATTTTTTTCGAAAGCGGCGGATCTTTCATCAGGGCGGCGCCTGAATTGCTTTTTAGAATTTTTTTTACGGAACAGCCGAAATTGATGTCGATGATGTCAGCTCCGGAATCCTCCACGATCTTCGCGGCTTCGGCCATGATGTCCGGATTTGCACCGAATATTTGCACCGATAGGGGCTTTTCCTCCGGTTTGCTGTCCAAAAGTTGCATTGTTTTGCCGGATCGGTAGACCAACCCGTTGGAGCTGATCATCTCCGAGCATACCATGCCGCAGCCGGCGCGCTTGGCCAAGAGGCGCATGGGCAAATTGGTGATGCCGGCCAGGGGAGCCATCACCGTGAAGTTTTCGATGGTCACATTGCCGATTCTCATGGTCAGCGCCTCTTATCGCAGGCCGGATTGGCATAGCAGAACAGGCAGTTGTGGTGGCAGGGGTGAAGATCATACGAGCCCACATCCACGGAAACGGTGCAGCGGCATCCCGCCTTCTTCCGTTGGCCGGTGTCCTGTTTGAGGGATACCCGACCACCGTGGACCGCCATGATGCGCCTGCCCGATATGCAGGCGCCGGCAACGACGGTGGAATCATGGGGGAGCCGTTCAAGAACCTCATTCTCGCAGCACAGATTCAGGCGAATTCCAAAAGGGGCCAAGGTCTTTTCCATGTCCGAAAGGATCTTTGCACGCTCATCCATGCTCGGGGAGACGAGAGTCAGGCGGTTTTTCGTGCGCCGCTTGATTTTGCCATAGAAATCCATGAAGCTGGTTATGCATCCTTCGATACCGCACGCGCCGGCGACCGCTGCGATGGATTCAAAATCATGGGTGTTGGATGCCGTTTTGCCATCGCGGTCGAGATAATGGCAGATGGGATCGAATCGCCATTGAACACAACCGGCGCCAAACCGGTCGCACAGCCGGCGGAGCTGGTCCAGTCGTTGGTTCAGGGGCGGCACACCCGGTTCCAGGATCGTCGATCGGGAATTGACCGTGAAATTGAAAAACAGTCGGTACCCCATGGCTTGAAGTCGTTCACCACACCGCTGCTGTAAAAAGGGTCCGAAGTCTTTGGACCAGAAAACCATGGTGTGCACAAGCGAAGGAGAGACGTGGACCTGCCTGATCCTCCGGTTGAAGGGGTTGACCACCTCGACCATGCCGCGATTCACCCTGTCCATGAACCAGGGCATGTAAAATGCGGGAATGTCCGTTCGTCGTGATACGGACAGGACCTGTTTCGTTTCCCTTTCCATGTTTTTCAATCGGTTGGCGACCTATTTCTTGCGCCTGTCCTTCAAGGTGATGACCCTCGCCTTACCATCTTTTTTCGTCGGGGGTTTTTCCGGGGTGGGTGCGGGAGGCGGTTCTTCTTCGGCGAGGGGTTCCGGGCAGACGACACGTTCCAATCGCATTCGTTTCCCGTTCATCGTAAACTCGTCGCCGGCGATATACCGGTCTCGTAAAATCCATGTGACGACCTGCAGCGGAATCTGGAGCATCAGCAATGTGACATGAAACCAATCCGGCTTGCTGTTGGGAAGTATCTTTTCAATGCGTGCAAAACTTAGGGGTTGGTCCTCGAAATGGATCAGCACGATATCGTTTTCTTGGGTCATGGAGACGTTCCTCTTTGCCGTTTTTTCTGCGCGACATTTTTATTTTATGGCAAACATGTATAGTTTCAACGGGTATGCTGTCAATACGGGAAGACGGTTTCCGCCAAAACCGGTATTGACCATGTGCGCAATAGACCCTACATTAATTGACGGGTATCAAATATCTTTGAATGAAGTGGTGTGATTTGCCCATTTGAAACTGACCGCGTCGATGCTAGCCGATCTGGGATCGTCTGGCTTGGCAATCTCATCGTTTTTTCCTGCAGTGAATCGTATCCAATCCGGAGGATTTTTGATGACGCTGTACCGAATCTATCCCATCGTCGTGGGAACCAAGCAATTCGACAAAGGGATGATGACCTATCAACATGATTATGGAACCCCATTTACCATTCCCATCTACTGCTGGTACTTGAACGGCGGTGACCGGACCATCATCGTCGATACCGGCGAAATGCACCCGGTGCAATCCGGGGAGCGGGAACGCGCCATCGGCGGAAAGATTTATACCTTCGAAGAGGGGCTTGCGAAACACGGGCTTACTCCGGAAAAGATCGATACGGTGATTCACACCCATCTTCACAACGACCACTGTGAAAATGACTATAAGTGTACCAACGCCCAAATATTCGTCCACTCCGAAGAGATGGTCCGTATTCATGATCCGCATCCTTTGGATTTCCGATATGTGGAAGATTACATCGAAGATGTGGAGGCGAACGGCCAGATTCGGCTCCTGGAGGATGGGGACATCGTCGCCGAGGGCATTCGTGTCCTTCATACCCCTGCCCACACCGAAGGAGGATTGACGGTACTGGTGGAGACGGCCGGTGGAATGGCAGCCATTACCGGATTTTGCGTGATCAATGAAAATTTCTTCCCGCCGAAACAGATTCGTGCCATGGAGATGGAGGTGATTCCGCCGGGAACCCACGTGAACACATACGAGGCCTATGACCTCATGATCAAGGTGAGGGACATGGCCGATATTTTGCTGCCCCTGCATGAACCGGCGTTCGCCGACGGCAGGTCGATTCCTTGAGTGAATGTTCATTCATTTTTATTTGAAAAAAGCCGGATTTTCCCATCGTTCAGGAAGGATGTCGTCTCATCTGCCGACTGCTCTTTCCATGAATTCTAAATAGGTAGGATTTCAATTCTCCGTGTGAATTGATCTTGACATACGGTTATCGTTGTTGCTATATGAATGAATACTCATTCATTTTTGATGTATCCGACTCGGTTTCACAAACCGTAAGGATTGGAATCGAAATTATAAGGAGGTTTCACCATGACCAGAAAAATCAGGAAGGCAGCGGTCATCGGAAGCGGTGTCATGGGCGGCGGCATTGCGGCGCTTCTGGCCAGTGCCGGCGTGAAAACGCTGCTTTTGGACATCGTTCCGTTCGATCTTACGGACGAGGAGAAAAATGACCCGGTCGCCAGGAATCGGATGGCCAAAGCCGGATTGGATACGGTTCTCATGTCCCGGCCAGCGCTTCTCATGCAGTCCAAGGATGCCGATCTGATTTCCATTGGCAATCTTGAGGATGACTTCGACAAACTGGCCGAATGCGACTGGATCGTGGAAGTGGTGGTCGAGAATCTGAAGATCAAGCAGGAACTGCTCAAACGCATCGAACCGGTGAAAAAGCCGGGCGCCATCGTTTCTTCGAACACCTCCGGCATTCCGCTGAAGAGCATGAGCGAAGATCTTGGCACCGAATTTAAACAACATTTCCTGGGGACCCATTTTTTCAATCCTGTCCGCTACATGAAGCTGCTGGAGATCATTCCCGGGGAAGAGACACTTCCCGAAATTCTGGAATTCATAGCCGACTACGGCGGACGGGTTCTTGGCAAGGGCATCGTATGGGCCAAGGATACCCCCAATTTCGTGGGCAATCGTATCGGTGTTCAGGGTATGGTCAAGACCATGCAACTGATGATGGAAGAGGGGTTGACGATTCCCGAGGTCGACGCCCTGTTCGGTCCGGCCATGGGGCGTCCGAAAACCGCCATGTTCAAGACCGCCGACCTGGTCGGTCTGGACACGATGGCCCACGTGGCCCAAAACACCTATGACATGGTTCCCGACGACGAAGCCCGGAACGATTTTGTCATGCCTGCGTTCGTGGGCAAGATGATCGAGGGCAAGATGCTGGGGAAAAAGACCAAGGTGGGGTTTTATAAGACTGATCTGACGCCCGAGTGGAAGAAGATCCGCAAGGTCATCGATCCGGCCACCCTGGAACATGGCGAGTACGGCAAGGTGGAACTTCCCTGTATTGCTGCCGCCAAGGCCGCCAGAACCCTGCCGGAGAAAATCAAGGCGGTGGTTTACGGCGACGACAAGGGCGCCAAGTTTGCCTGGAAGGCCATTGCCGCCAACCTGATCTACTCGGCCAACCGAATTCCTGAAATTTCCGACACCATCGTCGAAATCGATAATGCAATGAAATGGGGCTACAATTTCGAAATGGGGCCCTTCGAAACCTGGGATGCCATCGGTGTTGCCGAATCGGTGGCCAAGATGGAAGCCGACGGCATGGTCGTTCCTGAAAAAGTCAAGGTCATGCTTGCCGCCGGCAACGAACGCTTTTACAAGGTGGAAAACGGCAACCCCTATTTTTATGATTTTGCCTCATCCACCTACAAGCCGGTAAAACTTAGCGACAATATCATTTCTCTGGCTGGCCGCAAGGCCGACAACAAAACCGTCAAGACCTGTAAGTCCGCCTCTTTGGTGGATATCGGCGATGACGTCTTCTGCCTGGAATTCCATACCAAAATGAACGCCATCAACGGCGAAATCGTGGATTTCATGGCAGAAGGCATGGACTACGTGGATGCCAACGGCGCCGGTCTGGTGATCGGCAATCAGGCTGGCGGTATGCCCGGGGCCTTTTCCGCAGGCGGCGACCTGTTCTACATGGCCGGGCTGGCCAAAGAGGGAAAGTATGCCGAGATCGACGCCTTCCTCAAGAAGGCCCAGAGCGGCATGCAGAAGGTGCGCTACGCGAACTTCCCGGTTGTTGCGGCTCCCTATGGCCTGACCCTGGGCGGTGGCTGCGAAGTCTGCATCGGTGCCGCCGACAAGATCGTGGCCCACAGCGAGCTTTACATGGGACTGGTGGAAATCGGCGTGGGCCTTTTGCCCGGCGGCGGCGGTTGCCTCAACCTGTGGAAGAAGATGACCTGCGACATTCCCGCGTCGGTGACGGACGTGGATCTGGCCAAGTTTTTCGTTCCGACCTTCATGGCCATTGCCATGGCCAAAGTTTCCATGTCAGCGGCCGAGGCCCGCGCCAACGGCTTCCTCGGACCCAAAGATCGCATCGTGTTCAACCGTGACTATCTCATCGGGGAAGCCAAGAAAGAGGTCCTCAAGATGGTCGATGAAGGCTACGCACCACCTGTAAAGCGGCCCATCCAGGTTCTCGGCGCCGCAGCCCAGGGCATGATCGCCGCCGAGCTGTTCAACATGCAGTCGGCCAAGTACGTCAGCGAATACGACGTGTTCCTGGCCAAACGGATCGCCTTTGTTCTCAGCGGCGGCGATGTACGCACCAACAGCATGGTGGATGAAGAGGTGATTCTCAATCTGGAAAGAGAGGCGTTCATCGATTTCTGGAAACAGGAAAAAACCGTGGCCCGCGTCGAGCACATGCTGACCACCGGCAAGCCTTTACGGAATTAAACAAAGAGGAACTCATAAAAGGTCTCTTTTCGGACGGATTCGTAAAAAGCCCGAGATCAAGGCTTGCGAATCCTGAGGAATGAGGCGTACCTTATCGTACTCCGCAGTGACGAAGGATGAAGCGTAACGCCGATATCGGACTTTTTACGAATCCGTCAAACAAGGAGGACTCACAATGAGAGATGCCTATATCGTTACGTCCGTCAGGACGCCCGGATGCCGGCGCGGCAAAGGGGCTTTGAAAGATACCCGTCCCGAAGACCTGCTCTCCTTCATCATGAAGGCCGCGGTCGAAAAAACCGGCGCCATCGAACCCAAGGATATCGACGATGTCATGATCGGCTGCTCCTTTCCCGAGGCGGAGCAGGGACTCAACATCGGCCGCCTGGCCACCCAGATCGCCGGTTTCCCCATCTCCGTTTCCGGCGCCACCGTCAACCGGTTCTGCTCCTCCGGTCTGGAAGCCATCGCCCTTGCCTCCCTGCGGGTCATGGCCGGCTGGTCCGAAATGACCATGGGCGGGGGTGTGGAGTCCATGACCTATGTTCCCATGGGCGGCAATCTGCCGCGCCCTCATCCCGAGCATTCCAGGGCCCAGGCGGATCTGTATTGTTCCATGGGAATCACTGCGGAAAACGTTGCCAACCGATACAACGTAAGCCGCGAGGATCAGGATGCCTTTGCCTACCAATCGCAGATGAGGGCCACCAAGGCCCAGAAAGAAGGCCTTTTCACCGAGATCGTGCCCACACCGGCGGCCAAGTTCGTTCTCCAGGAAAACGGCACCTACAAAAAAGAAACCTTTCTACAGGGTTTCGATGACGGTGTTCGCGCCACCACGACACTGGAGGGACTGGCCAAACTGCGGGCCGTATTTGCCGCCAACGGATCGGTCACCGCCGGCAATTCGTCCCAGACCACCGACGGCGCGGCGGCCAGCATCATCGCCAGTGAAGAGGCCGTGAAAAAGTACGGACTCAAACCCATCGCCAAGCTGAAGATGTACACCACCGTGGGCTGCGAGCCGGATGAAATGGGCGTGGGCCCCCGCTATGCCATTCCCAAGCTTTTGGATCTGGCCGGCATGAAAACCAGCGACATCGGCCTCTGGGAGATCAACGAGGCCTTTGCTTCCCAGGCCCTGTACTGCATCCGCGAACTGGGTCTTGAAGACAGCATGGATATCATCAACATCCACGGCGGTGCCATCGCCCTGGGCCACCCGTTGGGATGCACCGGGGCCAAGCTGTGCGCAACCCTGCTGGCCAACATGCAGCACAAGGGTGTCAAGTACGGTGTGGAATCCATGTGCATCGGCGGAGGTATGGGTGCCGCCGCCCTGTTCGAGCTTTGTGACTGATTCGAATCGTAACGGATTTATTGAAAGGGCTGCCGGAATCCGGCGGCCCTTTTTATTTTCGCCTTTATTTTTTTTGTTTCGCCCATATTCGGTACATTTTTTCACCACTCTCCGTGTAACACCGTAAGCCGTTGGAATTCACTTCTTCAATCTCCACATTTTCCTCTCCGTAAATTTCCTTGATTTGGTCAAGCCAGTTCCGGAAGTGGGAACCGCCTCCAGAATACACCTTATGCCATCGGTTACCCCCATCATCCGTTTTTTCCTGAACGGCGTTTTCAAGGTTCATCCGATCTTCGGGAGTCATCGGTGTTAAAATCCTTTAAAGATTTCTTTACGTCTTTAAGAAACGGTGGAACAAGAAAATGTTCGCTATGGTTCTTATAAACTAAACGAAAATTCGTTCAATACCAATCCTCGATGTTCAAATTTTTTACTCTAGAAAATTCTTTTGTATTATGAGTTACCAATACACAATTTGAACTGACTGCAGTGCCGGCGATCGATATGTCATAAGGCCCGATAGGTTTACCTATAGCTTCTGATTCCGCACGGATTTTTGCCGCTGTTTCATATAAAAAGGCAGAATACATTAATTCTAGGCACGTCAGCGCACGATAGGCACTTGCACCCACCTTCCCCGTGTTCAGCAGGGAAAGCCTATGCCCTCTATCAAATCTACATGCGATCACCCTTTAAGATTCCATGGGATCGGTTGACAACATTTTAAAAAAAAGCATAATTGGTAATTTTTGGAAATCGTACAGAAAACGGGCATACGGCAAATGAACCAAAACGACACTTCCGGACCGGGTTCCCGTCTCGTCGCCGACTGGCAGGCGCTCATGCGCACCTATATCCATCCGGAAAATGAATCCACCCGCACCACCCTGGTCAAGTACATGGAGCAGATCCTTTTCGGTCTCCACAAATTTCTGGGCGACCATGTGGGCATCACCGAAGAGGCAAGCCTCAAGGAGTTGGCCATGCGCTTCACCGACACGGTCATCAACGACAGGCCCCAGAAAAAGCTGGCGGATGTCATCACCGATCTGATCGAAAATATCGCCCCCCATGCCGTCAATGTGGCCTCCCCCTATTTCGTCGGACACATGACCGGCGCCATTCCCTTTTTCATGGTTCATCTGAAAACCATCACGGCGGCCTTGAACCAGAATACGGTGAAGCTCGAGACATCCAAGGTGGTTTCCATTATCGAAAAACAGGTGCTGGCCAAGATTCATCGACTGGTATTCCAGTTCCCCAAGACCTTTTACGATGAACACGTGCAACACGTGGAGACAACACTGGGAAGCTTCGTGGAAGACGGGACAATGGCCAACATCACGGCCCTGTGGGTGGCAAGAAACCGACTGTTGAGCCCGTGTTCCGGTTTTTCCGGTATCGAGCAGGAGGGGCTGCATGCGGCATTTGCCGCCCATGGGATCCAGCGGTGCGTGGTATTGGTCTCCCGTCTGGCCCACTACTCGCTGAAAAAGGCGGGCGGGCTATTGGGTATTGGCAATAGCAACATCCTTCCCGTGGATGTGGATGAAAACAATCGAATCGACCTGACACTGCTGCAACGAACATTGGATCAACTGGAAACGGGCGACGTCCCGACGCGGGTCATGGCCATTGTGGGAATCGCCGGAACCACGGAGACGGGAAGTGTCGATCCACTCGTTGCCCTGGGCGAGATTTGCCGGCAGCGCAACATCCATTTTCATGTGGATGCGGTATGGGGGGGGCCGACACTCATGTCCGACAAGTACCGGCATCTGCTCGACGGCATTTCCCGGGCCGATTCCGTGAGCATCGATGGGCACAAGCAGCTGTATATGCCCATGAGTTGCGGAATGATCTTTTTCAAAGACCCACGGGCCATGGATGCCGTCGCCTACCACGCCAACTACATCAACCGGCCGGGTTCCGTCGATTTGGGGATCAAGTCCCTTCCCGGCTCCCGTGAGGCCAACTCACTGATCCTGGACAGTGCATTGAAGATCATGGGGCAGAAAGGGTATGCGCTTCTCATCGACCATGGCATCGAAACCGCCCGGCAGTTTGCCGAAGAGATCGAACGGCGATCTCTTTTCGAACTGATAACGGTACCGGAACTGAACATCCTCACCTACCGAATCAATCCGGAACAAGGGTGCCAAAAAGATGAAAACCTTTGTGCTCAGGAGGAAAAACGGAGAGCGGATCGACTGAACCGAATCAACATTCTTATTCAGCGTCGCCAACGGGAAAACGGAAAGAGCTTCGTGTCCCGGACGACACTCTTTCCGGTAATGAACAGAAAAAACGGGATGGTTGTCCTGCGTTGCGTGATCATGAATCCCCTTACCACCATGGATATTCTCAAGGAAATTCTGGACGAACAGGCGACACTTTACCATGAA
Source organism: uncultured Desulfosarcina sp. (assembly GCA_963674945.2). Lineage (GTDB taxonomy): Bacteria > Desulfobacterota > Desulfobacteria > Desulfobacterales > Desulfosarcinaceae > Desulfosarcina. The sequence continues at coordinate 2,055,802 of CAXXWQ010000004.1, read as the reverse complement.
GCCTTTACAGACGAACAGACGATATCGTAGCAATTGTAAACGTCGAACAATTATAGATGTTTTTTTCATTCGGATTTTAAGATAAAAACAGCGATTTTCTGGTTTTCCGTCCCATTCGGCGACGTTTCATCAAACCACCTGCTGTGAGGGTGGTTGGTGATTTTCATGGGCAGGCACTTGTAATTCATGGTAAATCAGGCTATCTGAACGCTTCAATTTCTTTTGTTCCGATTTATCTCGACTTACGGGAATCGTCCCAAGCGGAAACCGAATCCCGAAAGTTGAGGCTTTGTGTTTTCCGATTTTTGCCGTTCGTGTAACCCGATGAACTCGAGGTGAAATTTATGACTACACATGAAACCATTGAATTTGATGTGCTTTTTGTCGGCGGTGGGCCCGCCAATCTGGCCGGTGCCATCCGATTGATGCAACTGGCCGAGGAAAGTGGCCAGGAACTGGAAGTCGCGCTCATCGATAAAGGGTCCACCATCGGTGCCCACGCCATCAGTGGTGCGATCATGAATCCTGCCGCCATTTCCGAGCTATATCCGGATTACCTGCAGCAAGGCTTTCCCATCGAGCAGACAGTACGGGAAGATGGGATGTTTTTTCTGACAAGACATCGTGGTTTCAAATTGCCATGGGTGCCCCGTACAATGCACAACACGGGGTTTCCCATCGTCAGTCTTTCCAAAGTATGCCGATGGCTGGGTGAAAAGGCGGAAGAGATGGGCGTCAATGTCTTTCCGGGCTTCGATGGCAAAGAGATCCTGCTGGCAGACGACGGCCGGACGGTGACGGGGGTGCGAACCGGTGACAAGGGGCTGGACAAGGACGGTACGCCCAAAGCCAACTTCGAGCCGGGCATCGATCTTCTGGCCAAGGTCACCATCCTGGGCGAAGGGGCGCGGGGCAGTCTCATCAAGTCTCTTTCCGGAAAACTTCCCATTCGCAGAGACCGGCTCCCGGAACTGTTCGAAACAGGGATCAAGGAGGTGATCCAACTGCCCGAGGATCATTTTTTTTCCAACAGCTCCTTCAACGACATTCACACCCTGGGTTTTCCATTGGGTCTGGACACCCCGGGCGGGGGTTTCGTCTACGAAATGGCCGGCAATCAGATCGCTTTGGGATTCTTGGTCGCCCTGGGGTACGAGGATCCGGCGTTGGATATCTACGATACATTCATGCGGTTCAAAGGCCACCCCATGATTCAAGAGATCATCCAAGGGGGCAAGGTGGTGGAGCAGGGTGCCCGCGCCGTATCCACCGGCGGCTGGTACACCATGCCACAGCTTGCCGTGGATGGGGCTCTTTTCACCGGAAACGGCGCCGCCATGCACAATGCACCTGCCATCAAGGGCATCCACCTGGCGATGAAGTCCGGCATGCTGGCCGCGGAGACCGCCATGGATGCGCTGAAGGGGGGAAAAACCGACGTCCAAGTCCTGTCCGACTATTCAAGGCGGCTGAAAGCAAGTTGGGCCGGTGCGGAACTCATGGAAGGGCGCAATTTCGCCCAGGCCCTGGCCAAGAAGGGACCCATCAAATGGATTCACCTGGCGGCCCAGCACCTTACCAAGGGAAAGGGACTGGTGGACCGAATCTCCTCGAAGGATGATGCCACCACATTGAAACCAATGAAACGTCCAGAACAACAAATCGAGCCGGCTGCAAATATGACAGGAATGCCGCCCAAAGATGATCCGGCCATGGTGGACAAACTCACCGGCGTATATCTTTCCGGAACGCTGCATCGGGAGGACCAGCCCAGCCATGTCCGCATCCACGACCAGAAGGTCTGCGTGGAAAAATGTTATCCCACCTATGGTTGTCCCTGCACGCGGTTTTGTCCGGGGGATGTTTACGAAATGGAGCTTGTCGAGAACGGCCGTGGCATCCACGGCATCAAGCTTAACTTTTCCAACTGCCTGCATTGCAAGACCTGTGACGTCAAGGACCCATTTTCCAATGTCACATGGACCTGTCCGGAAGGGGGCGAGGGACCGAACTACAAGAGAGCTTAACTTTTCCCCTTTCGGAAATGGCCAATTTGGCCATTTCCGAAAGGGGAACTATATTCGTCCTTCCTCCATCCCATGACAGGCCACAATCCGTTTATCCTCAAGGGTTCTTTCTTCCGGAATGTCTTCCACGCATCGACGGTCTGCATGGATACAGCGACCGTGAAACACACAACCGCTTGGAAGGTTGATGGGCGTAGGCACCTCGCCTTTCAACTTGATGTGGGCGCTTTTCTTGCGTCCCAGCTGGGGGATGGCGGAAAGAAGGGCCCGCGTGTAGGGATGCTGCGGGTTTTCAAACAGGGCTTTGGCCGGTGCGAGTTCGCATAAGGTTCCCAGGTACATGACTGCTACCCGGGTGCTGATGTGCTGGACTACCGAAAGATCGTGGGTGATGAACATGTAGGTCAGGCCCCGCTGCTGTTGGGCATCCATGAGCAGATTGAGAATCTGTGCCTGGATGGAGACGTCCAGGGCAGAGACGGGTTCGTCGGCGACGATGAATTCAGGGTCCACCATCAGGGCCCTGGCGATGCTGATGCGCTGGCGCTGACCCCCTGAGAATTCGTGGGGGTACCGGCCGGCCCACTTGGGATCCACACCGACCTGGGACATGACCTCGGCTACCCGCTGTTTGACCTGTTTCGATGAAATGGCACGATTGTGGAACACCACCGGTTCCTCGAGGGTCTGCATCACGGTCTTCCTTGGATTCAGGGAAGCATAGGGGTCTTGAAAGATCATCTGCATCTTTTTGCGAAAGGGGCGCATCTGACGGGAATGTTTGTCGTCGATGCGTTCTCCCCGGTAGCTGACCTGGCCGCTGTCCGGCGGATAGATGCCGATGGTGGTCCGGGCCAGGGTCGATTTTCCGCAACCACTTTCCCCCACGACACTGAGGGTTTCTCCCGGGGCGATGGTCAGACTCACCCGGTTCACCGCCTTGACCGTGGTTCGTTGCCGTACGATTCTTCCCTTCTCCAACCGGAGCTGATCCAGCAGACCGCCGGAGATGTCGAAGTGTTTGACGACCCGGTCGAGTTGGAGCAGATGTCGGTGTTTTTCCTGGTTGGTGCCTGTGTTTTCGGTCCTCATGATCTGTTTCCGATTGTAAGCCTGTTTATCGGTAACCCGATCTTATTCGTTTACCATGTGACAGGCCACCTTGCATTCACTATTCTTTACGGGAAGCAGTGGCGGTACCTGTCGCCGGCAGATTTCATCGCAGAGATCGCACCGTGGATTGAAGGCACATCCCACCGGAATGTCCGTCAGGGTCGGCATCATTCCCGGGATCTGATTCAGGCGGGATCCCGGCACCATGCTGCCGGGCAGTGCTTTGATCAATCCCTGGGTGTAGGGGTGCCGGGGACGATGGATCACTTCGTCCGTCGGGCCAGATTCCACGATTTTTCCGGCGTACATGACGGCGATTTTCTCTGTGACCTGAGAGACGACACCCAGATCGTGTGTGATGAGAATCAGCCCCGTATTCTCAGATTCGCAAAGCCGCTGTAACAGATCCATGATTTCGGCCTGAATGGTCACGTCCAGGGCCGTGGTGGGTTCGTCGGCGATGATGATCCTGGGGGCGGTAATCAAGGCGATGGCGATGACGATCCGCTGGCGCATCCCACCGGAGAACTCATGGGGATACTGGGCCAGGCGTTTTTCCGGTGAAGGAATCTGGACCTGTTTCAACTTCTCCAGGGCCACGGCCTCGGCCTCGGTCCGGGATAGCCGACGGTGGGCCATGAGGGTTTCGGTCATCTGGGTGCCGATGGTCAACACCGGATTAAGGGTCATCATGGGATCCTGAAAGATCATACTGATCCGGTTGCCTCGGATCTTTCGCATCACTTCATCGGAAAGGGCCGCCAGGTTCTGCCCGTCGAACATCACCCGTCCGCCGGAGATGAACCCCGGTTTGCCGATGAGGTTGATAATGGCAAAACCGGTGACCGACTTGCCGGCACCGCTTTCCCCCACCAGCCCCATGCGTTCACCCTGATCCAGGTGAAATCCGATGCCGTCGATGGCGGTCAGATGGCCGGTGCGAAGGGCGAATTGTACTTCCAGATTTTCGACTTCCAGAAGATGCGGCATGAATTGTCATCCCTTGTACAGCTTGGGATTGAGTACATCCCTGAGCCAGTCTCCCAAGAGGTTGATAACCAGTACCAACAATACCAAAAATATCCCCGGAAACAGTGTGATCCACCAGGAGCCGGAGAAGATATACTCGAAGCCGGACCGGATCAAAGATCCCAGAGAGGGCTTGGTCACCGGCATGCCCAAGCCCAAGAAGGAGAGGGCCGCCTCGCTCATGATGGCGTTGGCCACCTGGATGGTGGAGATGACCAGTACCGATGTCATGGTGTTGGGCAGTACGTGACGAAACATGATCCGCCAGCGACTCAACCCGATCACCCGGGCCGCCTCCACGTACTCCTTGCGTTTTTCTCCCATGACCGATGCCCTGACGGTGCGGGCGTAGACCGGCCATTCGGCCAGGCCGATAATGACGATCAGCAAAGGAACGGCCAACTCCTCGTATCGACCGATACCGAAGGCCACCTGGAAAATGGCGCTGATGAAAATGGCCACCATCAGATAGGGCAGGGAGAGCTGGATGTCGGCGATGCGCATGAGCACCGCATCGATCTTCCCCCCCAGATAGCCGGCCAAGAGGCCTACGATTACACCGAGTACCCCCTGGAGAATCACCGCCCCGCAACCGATGAGAATCGAGAGCCGCAACCCGTAGATCATGGTACTGAGAAGGTCTCTTCCCTGGATATCGGTTCCCAGCAAGAAGGCCGTTTCGCCTTCCTCCGACCAGGCCGGCGGCATTTCCGAATTCATGATGTCGATGTTGGCCGGGTCATAGGGATCGTATGGCGAGACCACAGGCGCCAGCAGGCCCACCAGCAAGAGGAGCGACAGCGTTGCGAAGCTGAAAATCGCCGTTTTGTCCTGCCGGAAGCTGAAGAACAGATAGGAATTTGCGAATCGTCGCAGGGCCCGCTTCATTTTCTCCCCGCAATCCGGATTGTTGGATTCACCAGCCCGTAAACGATGTCCACCACGGTGTTGACCACGACGAAAACGGCGCCCACCACCATCAGATAGGCCACCAGCAACGAGATGTCAGAACGTTCGACGGCCTCTAAGAACATGAATCCCATTCCCTGCCATTGAAATACCGTTTCGGTGAGAATGGTGAAGGCGAACATGATGCCGATTTGAACGCCAAAGACGGTGATTACCGGCAAGAGCGTATTTTTCAGGGCATGGACAAACCAGATGCGCCGCTTCACGAGCCCCTTGGCCCAGGCAAATTTGATATATTCGGTTTCCAGCACCTCCATCATTTCAGACCGGATCAAGCGGATGAAGAGGGGGAGCATGATGGATGCCAGGGAAATACTGGGCAAGATCAAGTGCTTGATGCCATCGGCGGTTAAAAGGCCCGTTTCCCATCCACCGATGGCCACCGTCTCGCCACGCCCATAGGAGGGAAGCCAGTTCAGTTCAACGGAAAAGATGAAGATCAGAACGATGGCGGTGAGAAAAACCGGTATGGAGACCCCCAAAGTGGAAAAGGCCATGGTGAATCGGGAAAAACCACTGTTGGGGTAGATGGCCGAAAAGACACCGATGGGAAGGGAGACGAGGACAATGATCAGGGCCGCTCCCAGTACAAGTTCGATGGTGGCCGGTGCCTTGGCGGCGATCACCGAAAGGGCCGGCTTCTTGTGAAAGAAGGAGAGCCCCAGATCCCCCATGGCGGCGTTTTTGGCGAATCGCAGGTACTGGGTGAAAAAGGGATCGTTGAGGCCCAGCTTATCCCGCAGGGCCTCTCTTTCGGCCGGCGTAACCCGTTCGCCCACCATGTCGCGAACGGGGTCGCCAATTTCGTTTTTAATGGAAAAGCCCACCAGGCTGATGATCAGCATGACGAAGAGGGCTTGGATGATGCGTCTGACGACAAAGGCAAACATTCGGCTTCACCCGTTGCGGCACATACACTATTTGACTACGATATCGCCAAAATAGGGAAAGTTCATGGTATTGATGACAGGGGCGACATCCACGTTTTTCTTGGCGCCATAGCTGTGGTTTTGCCAGTGGAAGGGAACGAATGCCGCGTCATCGTAAAGGATCTGCTCGATCTGCTGCAGCATTTCACTTCGTTTGGCAAGATCGGTCTCGCTTTGTGCGGCAAGGGTCAGCCGATCCACTTCCGGATTACAATAGTTGCCCGAATTGTACTGACCGTATCCGGTCTCCTTGTTGGGACACATGACCAGAAATTCGGAAAAATTACCCGAATCCTCGGTGTCGGAATGCCAGCCGATCATCTGGATGTCAGCCACCTGGGCGTCGAACTCATCCCAATACTGGGCCTTGGGCATGGTCTTCAAGTTGACCTTGATGTTGATTTTGGCCAGCATACCCACCACGGCTTCGGCGATCTTTTCGTCGTTGACGTACCGGTTGTTGGGGGCGATCATGGTGCAGGAAAACCCGCTTTCGAATCCTGCCTCTTTCATCAGTTCCTTCGCCTTTTTCAGATCGTAGCGGGGCACGCAATTGGGGTTGTAGCCGGCGTAGCCTTTGGGGCTCTGCTGTCCGGCGAGCGTGGCGGTTCCCTTCATGATCTTCTTTACGATGCCTTCGTTATTGACGGCATAAACGATGGCCTGACGGACCTTCTTCACCCGGAAGGCCGGCAGCCGCTTCTGGTTGAGCTGGACGGTGATGATGCGCCCACCGGGGTAGGTAAACAGGTTCACCTTTTGGTCTTTTTCGATCCGTTTAAAATCCTGGGGCGGTACCGGCGAGATGAAGTCCACATCTCCGGAGAGCAGGGCCGCTACGCGGGTGGCATCCTCTTTGATGGGCGTTAACACCATGCGGTCCACGTTGCCCGGCGAGCCTTCGTCCCAGTAATCGGCGAAACGATCGAAGGTCATTTTGACCCCATGTTCCCTTTGGGTGACCCGGAAAGGACCGGTGCCGGATTCGTTGGTCAGGGCAAATGAGGGACCGATCTTGACGATGGCATCCTTGGGTTGGCCGGTCTCGTCGGTGCCGGAGTAAAATTCACTGTCCATGGGAAAGATGTAGGTGCACATGCGAAGCAGGAGGGCGTAAGGCTTTTTGGTTTTGATATCGATCGTGTACGGATCGACGATTACCGGTTCGGTGAAGAGTTCGAAGAGACCTTTGAAGTCCACGCTCTTTTTCAGTCGGAGCAGGGTGAATTTTACATCCTTGGCCGAAAAAGTGTTGCCGCTGTGGAATTTGACCCCTTGCCGAAGGGTAAACCGCATGGTCAACGGGTCGATGCGTTCCCAGCGGGTGGCCAGACGAGGTTCGATGGACATGTCTTGCCTGTAGCGGACCAACGGGTCGAACACCCAATGGGAGTATTGAAGCATCCCACCGGATAGCTGCACATGGGGATCCAGGCTGACCGGATCGGCGTCCAACCCCACCGTAAGGGTCACGGCGCCGACGGTGGTGCCAAAACCGAACAACACGGAAAGCATCAGGGCGAACAAAAGGCATCGTTTCATTTCGTTCCTCCTCCTGGTTGTGTGAAATGGCAGTTACCGGTGGACGTGCCAGAACAGGGTGGCCGTCTGCTGTAACAGCCGGTTAGGGAGCGTAAATCCGGACGCTCCGGGCAGGAAATTGAAAGACAATGAAAAAAATACTAAAGTCGGACCGGGAAAGTGTCGATCTAATTGTCACGGCGGCATATCGGGGGATTGTCGCCGGATTGAAAGACCTCCTCTTCTTTCATCTAACTCCTTCTGCCCGTGGGGCGGTCCTTGACCGCCCCACACCCTTTTTATGGCACTAAAAATGTTTCGGGGTTCTTACCAGAGTGTAAAGAAGTTCCAGGGGTGCTCTTTTTTTTCCCGGTTTCTTATCGATGATTACCTTCCAAGAACTGTGTTCTTCCAGTTTCCACATCATTTCGTGTATTTTGGCAAGGATACCTTCGGCCTCCGGGCCTTTTGCATTGAACGTTTCCGATTCCTGAAAAGAAACGTCGTCGTTCTCGTGGGTCCCGGGCCCCAGGCCAACGAATACGGATCCCTCTCCGATATCGACCAGTGCCCGATTGATGGCGGCAGAGAGTTTTGGTGCCACCGGGGACAATTCCACGTGTATTAATTTCGACAGTTCGTATGGGGTCATTGAAAACAGCTCCTGCAAGGGGGCACTGAGATTGCTGTGGCAAACAGTCCTATCGTTATCCCGGTTTGAAAAAAAAAGCGGACAAGGGAATTATTTGTTGATACCAGTGTGCAATTTTTCTGATACGTTCTTTCGTTTCTACCCTTTTTCATTACCAACTTCAACCCGGCCGTTCATTTTTGCTTGATAATGCTTATTATTTGTATGATTAAAAGAAATCTTCGACCGAGGAGACGTATCGCGATACTTATGAAATGTGAATCGAGTGAAATGAAAGATACGGTCGAGACACCATGAAAATAGATGACAACACACCATATATCGTCGTAGACAACCGGAAGATCGCACCGATCCGTCGAATTACGCACAAAGATCCATTGGCCCATGGGCGTCAATCCGCCGATGAGCGGCCCTTTGGCGTCGTCGACCGGGTCACTATCTCCAAAGCGGCCCGGGAAAAGCTCCGGCAGATGGAATCCTCTGAGGATAACGATGCCGCTGCCAAGACACTTCCGAATGAAAAATCTGAAACATTGGTCCTCCCATTTTTCTCTACACCGCCAAAGCGAAATTCGTAAACACCTGTTTGTAAAGCATGATCTTTCGGTTTTCAGTTATTGGGTAAAAATGACCGGGCAGAATTTGCAGCGAAACCGTTTTTCGTGCCCATGGGCGCTAAAATAACCAATGATTACAATTTGTAACAAATTTTATCTTTTTTGTACGATTGTTGCGTTCCATCAATCGGCGGACAGATGAAAAATGTTTAACATCGAACTTTGCGTAAATTGCCGAAAGTTTTTGCATGGCTCAAACCACCGCCCTCGTGCCGGCCGCCCTATCCACGCCGATGCACAACAATGCCGAAAATCATCTCGCCTCCGGTGAATCCTCCGGTCGACTGTGGCGTGTCGGGCAAACGGTGTGGGTGGATATTTTCGAATCCGAAACCGGTCCCTGGTATGGCCCCAAGGGCAGGTTGATCACCTGCGGTCAGGTGGGGACGCTTCTGGACATCTATATATAGGGTGATTGCCAATGGAGATTCTCTCCTTCGCAGCATATTTTTTTCTCTTGATTACAGGCCTGTTTGCCGGATTCGTGGACTCCATCGCAGGTGGTGGGGGGATTATCTCCCTGCCCGCGTTGCTGGCCACAGGTATGCCGCCCCATCTGGCGTTGGGTACCAACAAGCTCCAGGGAACCTTCGGCAGTCTGACGGCAACGGTCAACTACACTCGAATGGGACTGGTGAATCCCAAGGAGATCCCCACCGGCGTATTATTCACCGCTCTGGGTGCCCTTGCCGGGACCCTGACCGTCCAGGTGTTGTCACCGGATTTTTTGCAGCATATCATCCTTTTTCTCCTGGTAGGGATCTTTCTTTTTACCTGGTTGTCTCCGGATCTGGGAAAGTTGGACCGACGATCGTATCTGGCCGCTCCGGTTTTTTTCATTTGTGCCGGTCTGGTGCTGGGATTTTACGACGGCTTTTTTGGCCCGGGAACAGGATCCTTCTGGACGATTGTCCTCGTGGTCGTGCTGGGGCTCAACCTGAAAAAAGCCACTGCACACACCAAGGTTTTTAACTTTACGAGTAACGTGATTGCTTTGGCTGCCTTTTTTCTGGGCGGCCATGTTATGGTTTCCGCTGGCGTGATCATGGGGGTTGGCCAGATGTTGGGGGCATTTTTTGGTTCGAGGCTGGTGATCCAGAGGGGGACGGCGTTTGTTCGGGGTTTTTTCTTGATTGTCGTGGCGATCACGATCCTCAAGCTGGCGTACAGCACATATTTTGGGAACTAGTCTGTTTTACTGAAAAAAATTCATGTTCGGACGCTTGGTCGTTTCCGGGTCACTCTGGAAAAAGGATTCCAGCTCTTGCCGCAACTCGTCCATGCTCGCGGCATTTCCCGTTCGTTTGCAAAAGGTATGGGCAAACTTGAAGTTGGCGCTGTAGTAGCCGGCGAATTTTTTGTACCGTCGAAGGGCACGCCTCTCGTCGAAATGTTTCTGCACCAGATCCAACATGGCGAAAGCCGTTTGCCGATAGATGTCGGGGGCGGGCGTTGTATTACCGGTCAATTCGGCCATGATCCAGGGTCGGGCGATGGCCATGCGACCGATGGCCACGCCGTCACAGCCAGTGGTTTCCAGCATTCGTCGGCAGTCGACTCCATCGAAGACGTTTCCATTGCCGAATACCGGAATGGTGACCGCATCCTTGACCCGCCGTATATAGTCCCAGCGAGGGGGGCGTGACCGTCGGTCCGGTGCCACCCGTGGATGAAACGTCAGGGCGTCGGCGCCGGCCGACTGGAATCGCCGTGCCAGGGCCACCGGGATATCCGGATCATCGGTCCAGCCCGTTCGAAACTTGACGAACAGCGGGCATCCGACGGCCCGCCGAACGGCCTCTACGATGCGTACGGCCAGTGCCGGTGTCTTGAGCAGGGCTGCGCCGCATTGCCGTTTACAGATGTTTTTCACGGAGCAGCCGAAGTTCAGGTCCACACCGAAAAGTCCTTTGTCTTCGATGATTGCAGCCGCCGTTGCCATCTGGGCCGGGTCCGCCCCGAAAATCTGCATCACCAACTGTTGTTTTTCTTCCTCCCGCCAGCAGAAATATGCGGAACGGTCGGGGTTTTCATTGGGGATTCGCCGGGCGGCACACATTTCGCCGAACATCAGGCCGTAGCCGCCGAAGCCAGCCAAAAGTTCACGGAATGCAATATGTCCCAGAAGGGTCATGGGAGCAAGCGTCAGGCGGCCGTCGATGGCGGCCTTTCCGATGCGCAAGGGACGATTGAGAAGGCGGGATAGTCTCGGATCGTTCATCTGGCAGGATTCAATCGACCCACGCCAATCGGTGGGGATTGCAGTAAACGATGAGATTGCCGTCTTTTTCCAAGGTGGCCAGCGTCATGTTCAGGCTGGTTGCCAACTCGACAGAAAGGGAAGTGGGGCGGGATAAGGCCAGGATAACCGGAATCCGGGCACGCGCCGCCTTCTGGAGCATCTCGTAACTGATTCGGGATGAAAGAATCAATAGCCGCGCATGTTCCAATTTCCGTTCCAAAAACAGACGGCCGATGGCTTTGTCCAGTGCGTTGTGCCGGCCCACATCCTCGGCAACACTGAGTTGTCTTATTTTCCGGTCGTAAATGGCGGCGGCGTGGGAGGCTCGGGTTCGATCTCGAAGCGGCTGGTATTTTTCCAGAGAGAGCAAGGCTGATAAAGCGGCATTGCCATCCAAGACCTCGTCCTTATCCATTGGGGAGATGGCCTGAGCCAGGTCATCGACGATGGATTTCCCGCAGATGCCACAGGAAGTCTGGCTGATATAGGTCCGTCGATCAAGATGCTCTGCGATTTTCGCGCGTCGGTCGACGGTCAGGGTGACGGCCGCCACATTGGTATCTTCGCCGTCACAAAATCCGATATTGATGATCTCATCGGGATCATCCACGATACCTTCGCCGAGGCAGAAGCCGGCCACGTGAGCCTTCTCGTCACCGGGGGTTCGCATGACAACCGCATAGGGGGAACCCTGAACACGGATGGATAGTGGCTCTTCCCCGATCAGGATCATGGGTTGGAATCGTTCCTGACCCTTTTCCATGATGATGATTTTTCGATGTTGCCGTTCCACGTTGCCTCTTCCCGTTTCATGATAAGCCGTTGTCGAGGGTTTACCAGTGACGCCGTTTCAGGAATCTTTCAAGATTATAAGGATAAACATGAGGATGTCCATCTCCCTTTTTTTCTTGACAACGACGGCGAATAATTTAATATTTCTTATTTTTTATGACTTGAAACACAGGATTGTTTTTACAGGAGGACTGACAACATGTACGCAGTGGTTGCCACAGGCGGTAAGCAATATAAGGTCGAGGAAGGGGACGTCCTCAGGGTTGAAAAGTTGTCCGGGGATGTCGGATCCCAGGTCGCTTTCGACAAAGTGCTTATATTTTCCGATGGCGAAGATGTCAAGATCGGTCAGCCCGAGGTGGAGGGCGTGACGGTTCACGGACAGATCGTAGCCCAGGGCAGGGCGAAAAAAATCATCGTTTTCAAATATAAGCGCAGAAAACGGTACCGACGAAAACAGGGGCACCGCCAGCCTTTTACGGCCATTCGGATCGACAGCATCGAAGCATAAATCTTGCTATTTCAGAAATGGCTAATTCAATTGTAGCTTGGGGCGATATCAGCGTTGCCCGAAAAATTTGATCCTCGGAATATCAACCATATGCACCCCAAGGGCATTTCCTTCGGGGCACCTGCGGTAAACCCGAGCTAAAATTTGGGTGGTGCGCCTTAATCTCAACCAAATTATCCTATTTCTGAAACAACAGAAAGAAATTAATTTAAAAGGCTCCCATACAATTTCGTTGGGATCCTCGGTTTGTCAGGAGAACATCATGGCACATAAAAAAGCAGCCGGTAGCTCGAAGAACGGACGGGACAGCAATGCCCAGCGAAGGGGCGTCAAACGATTTGGGGGCCAGTCGGTTCTTGCCGGAAACATCCTGGTGAGACAGGTGGGGACGAAGATTCATCCCGGCGTCAACGTGGGGATGGGAAAGGATTATACCCTGTACGCCCTGATCGATGGCGTGGTCACCTATGAACGCAAAGGCAGGGACCGTAAACAGGTGAGCGTTTATGCCGCGTGAAATTCGTTGACGAAGCGCGTATCTCCGTCCAGTCGGGCAATGGTGGCGCCGGTTGCGTCAGCTTCCGGCGGGAAAAATACATTCCCAAAGGAGGGCCGGACGGCGGTGATGGGGGACGAGGTGGCGATGTGGTCTTTAAAGCGACGACCAAAAAACGCACCTTGTACCACCTTCAGTTCAATAAGCATTACAAGGCGAAAAACGGAGCGGGCGGCCAGGGAAAAAATCGTGCGGGAAAAGGCGGAGACGATCTTTTCATCGAACTACCCGCCGGCACCCTCGTGATTGACGCTGACACCGGAACGCTTCTCAAAGACCTCGTTACACCCGACGAGGTCTTCGTCGTTGCAAAAGGTGGTCGCGGGGGACTTGGCAACGCGCGGTTCAAGTCCGCCACCAACAGAACCCCCCGATTCGCACAACCCGGAGAGCCGGGCCAATCCCTGAACCTTCGGCTGGAATTGAAACTCATCGCCGATGTGGGCATCGTGGGCCTGCCCAATGCCGGCAAGTCGACCCTGATTTCCGCCCTTTCTTCGGCCAAACCGAAGATCGCAGAGTATCCCTTTACTACGCTGACCCCGAATCTCGGTGTCGTCCGGGCCAACCGTCGGGAGCCTTTCATCATGGCCGATATTCCCGGCCTCATCGAAGGGGCTCACGAGGGAACGGGGCTCGGTATCCGTTTTTTGCGCCACGTCGAGAGGACACGCATCCTTTTGCACCTGGTGGATGCGGCTGCCATCGATCCGGATCATCCCCTAAAGGATTTTGAAACGGTAAACGAAGAGCTTCGACAACACAGTCGGATTCTGGCCGAGAAGCCCCAAATCGTGGTATTGAACAAGATGGACGTTCCCTGGGCTCCGGATGCGGCCGAATTTTTCATCCAGGCTCTTGAAACGACGGACATCCTCAGAATCTCTGCTGCCTCCGGAGCGGGGCTGGACCAGTTGACGGCAACCCTTTGCGATATGTTGGACCGATGCGATGACGCAGAATTTGAAGAAAAGGCCTGAGACCAGGATGCGGGCAGTGGTTAAAGTGGGCAGCAATGTGTTGACGGCCAAAGACGGCCTCAATCTTGACGCCATCGACGCCATTGGCAGCCAGATTTGCCACCTGTTGGATGAGGGCCACCAGATCATTCTCGTTTCGTCGGGTGCCATGGCGTCAGGAATGAAAAAAATGGGATTTACCGAACGGCCCGAGGCAATCCCCAAACGTCAGGCCATCGCCGCCGTGGGACAGGCCGGTTTGATCCGGGAGTGGGAGAAAGCGTTCGGGCGTTTTGGCCGTAAAGTTGCCCAGATTTTGCTTACCAGCGAGGATCTGACCAACCGAAAACGATACCTGAACGCTCGAAACACCCTGCACACGCTGTTGGAATGGATGGTTGTTCCCATCATCAACGAGAATGACACCATCATGGTGGAAGAGATCAAGCTGGGCGACAACGACAATCTGGCGGCCATGATCGCCCTCCAGTTGGATGCCGACATTTTTATCAATCTCACGGATATCGACGGCTTGTATGACAAGGATCCCCGGGTCCATCCCAATGCGCGGCTCATTGACCGGGTGACGACCCTTGGCAAACGCATCGAAAAAGTCGCCGGCGACATCCCCGGAGCCCTGGGTACGGGGGGGATGCGCAGCAAGATCAAGGCGGCCCGGAAAGTAACCCAGTCGGGAATTCCCATGGTTATCGCCAGTGGGTATCGACCGGAAATTCTATCCGGACTGTTGGCCGGAGAAAACCATGGCACATATTTCGTTCCCCGAAAGGACAGACTGAACCGAAAGAAGCGCTGGATCGGATATACGGTCACCACCCAGGGGACCATTATCGTCGATGAAGGGGCCACCGAGGCGCTTTTGAATAATGGGAAGAGCCTGCTTCCCAGCGGTATCGTAGGGGTTACGGGGCAGTTCGCCGTGGGATCGGCGGTTGCCGTTGTCGGCAGCCGTGACCGTTTCATCGGAAACGGATTGGTAAACTACTCCGCCGATGAGATTCGAATGATCATGGGCAAAAAGAGCAGTGACATCAAGACCTGTCTCGGCCAGAAGACCTATGACGAGGTGATTCACAGAAACAACCTGGTCGTTCACCGGAATATAGAACATGCAGAAGAGGAATAACGCCATGAACATCGACGAAACCATCAAAACCATGGCCCGCGAGGCCAAAGATGCGGCCGGCGTTATCGGTCGGTGCGATACGACCCAAAAAAATCGTGTGCTCCTCACCATGGCCGAATTGCTGGAACAAAGAAGCACAGAAATTTTTCAGGAGAACGCCAAGGATCTGGAGTCGGCCAAGGCGGCCGGTCTTTCTGCGGCCATGGTGGATCGCCTCACCATCACCGATAAGACCATTGCCTCCATGGCCGATGGATTGCGTGAGGTGGCGGGGTATGAGGACCCGGTGGGTACCATGGGCGAAACCCGGATTCGTCCCAACGGCCTGCGGGTCTCCAGGATGCGCATTCCTTTGGGGGTGATCGGTATCATCTACGAGTCACGGCCCAATGTGACCATCGATGCAGCGGGTCTTTGCCTGAAGTCCGGCAACGCCGTCATCTTGCGGGGTGGTTCCGAGGCCCTTCACTCCAACAAAGCCCTGGCACGGATCATCGGCGATGCCCTGAAGACGGTCGGCCTTCCATCCAAGGCCGCCCAGGTGGTACCTACGACGGACAGAAAGGCCATCAATGTTCTTCTGGCCCAGGAATCCTTCGTGGATCTGATCATTCCACGTGGCGGAGAGGGGTTGATCCGCTTCGTGGTGGAAAATTCCAGGATACCGGTTCTCAAACACTACAAGGGCGTTTGCCATGTGTTCGTGGACCAATCGGCCGACCTTACGATGGCAGAATCCATCGCCTTCAACGCCAAGGTCCAGCGACCGGGGGTCTGTAACGCCATGGAGACCTTGCTGGTCCACCGGAAGGTGGCCGACGAATTTTTACCGAAAGTGGCACGTCGGATGGAAGAAGCCGGTGTGGAATTGCGCGGGTGCGAAAATACCCGTTCCATCCTTGGCCATGTCACCGCCGCCACCGAGGCGGATTGGCCCGAGGAGTATCTGGACCTCACTCTGGCGGTCAAAGTGGTGGCAGATATGGATGAGGCCATGGCCCACATCGCCCGTTACGGATCCAATCATACGGAAGCCATCGTTACCGGCGATTATGGCAGGGCACACCGTTTCCTGCGCGAGGTGGATGCCTCGGTCGTTTTGGTCAATGCCTCCACCCGATTCAACGACGGTGGCCAATTGGGGCTCGGTGCCGAAATGGGGATCAGCACTTCCAAGTTGCACGCTTACGGACCCATGGGGCTATCCGAGCTGACCACCGAAAAGTTCGTGGTATTGGGCCAGGGTCAGATCCGCCAGTAATCGACTGCCGGATTTCGGACGGCTTTGTAAAAAGTTCGAGATCAAGGCTTGCGAACCCCGAGGAATGAGGCGTATGGATAGATACGTCGCAGTGACGAGGAGTGAAGCGTAACGCAGATATCGGACTTTTTACAAAGCCGCCAATAACCGGATGTATCCCATGCAGGCAGGACTCTTCGGAGGAACCTTCAACCCGATTCACAACGGCCACCTGGCAGTGGCAGACCAAGTTCTCCGACACTTTTATCTGGATCGTCTCTACGTTATTCCCCTGCGGGTGCCGCCCCATAAGTTTCCGACCCAGTTGGCACCGGCTGCGGATCGAATGCGGATGATTCAATTGGCAATCCCCCCGGACCGTCGATATCATCTCAGTGACGCGGAAATTCGGCGTGAAGGCCCCTCCTATACGATCGATACGGTCGAGTATTTCGGAAAACGGGTGGTCCCCGGTGCAAAGCTGAAACTGATCATGGGACTGGATGCTTTTTTAGAGATTCATACGTGGAAGGCGCATCGTCGTCTGCTGTCATTGGCCGAACCTATTGTCGTCGCCCGATTTCTGGAACCGGTCGACGCCGCCGATGATCCGGTTTGTCGAATGGACGACTATATACGAAACCGACTATCCGGTAACGTCGCCTATGACGACGCTCGGCAGTGCTGGCAACTCGATGGCAAAGACCGTTTCCATCTGCTTCCCATGACACCCGTTCCCGTCTCGTCCAGCCTCGTCAGAAGACGGATACGGGCGGCAAAAACAATCGATGCCCTTGTGCCGCCTGCGGTGTGCGCTTATATTGAGCGAAAGGAATTGTATCGATGACCCAGATAAATGATGCCGAACTGGACATATATGTCAAAGCGGCCTTGGGGAAAAAGGCCAGAAAACTGATATTGCTGGATGTCGCCCACCTTACCAGCCTGGCGGATGCATTCTTGATCTGCCATGGCATGTCAAATCGCCAGGTGACTGCCATCGCCGAACATATTCTAAGGGATTTGAAGAACCAGGGGATCAAACCCTTGAGCGTGGATGGACTCAAGGAGGGGCATTGGGTGTTGATGGATTACGGGCACGTGATCATTCATGTCTTTTTCGAGCAGACACGAGTTTTTTACAACCTGGAATCCCTTTGGTCCGATGCCCGCCGGATCATCAGCGAGAGCATGAAACATGCGACAGACGATGATGGTGAAGATGGTGATGCGGGGGAGGCGGATGAGGTGGTCTTCATCGAATAGGAGGGGCGGCTCCGTAAAGAGCCCGATATCCGCGTTACGCGAATCTCTCGTCATTGCGGCGTATAATCTATACGCCTCATTCCTCGTGATTCGCAATCCTTGATCTCGAGTTCTTTACGAAACCGCCCGAATCGGCGATGTTAGCTGATTATGAAACCTACTTCATAATACAACGGGAGCGAGCGAATGCAGAAAAAGACCCACATGCTGATTATTCTCGACGGATGGGGGATCGGGAAAGACGAACCGACCAATGCCGTTTTAATGGCCGATACCCCCTTTTTGGACCGACTCGTTTCCACATATCCATCCACGCGGCTTTTCTGTTCGGGACGGGATGTGGGGCTGCCCGACGGCATCATGGGAAACAGCGAAGTGGGGCATATGAATATCGGTGCCGGACGCATCGTTTACCAGGATCTAATGCGTATCGACAAGGCCATCGAAGACAAGACCTTTTTTGACAACGAAGCGCTTTCGGCTGTCATGGATACCGTGGCAAAACAGGATCGGGCCATCCATCTCATGGGACTCGTGTCCGACGGCGGCGTGCACAGCCAATTGACCCATCTGTTTGCCCTGATCGAGATGGCCAAACAAAAAGGGCTTTCCAAGGTTTTTGTCCATTGCATATTAGACGGTCGGGACACCCCACCGGACAGTGGTGCGGGATACCTGAAGCAACTTGCGGATCACATCCGAAAAACCGGTGCCGGTACCATCGCATCGGTCTGTGGCAGATACTATGCCATGGATCGGGACAAGCGATGGGACCGTGTGGAAAAGGCCTACCGGTTATATACCCAGGGCGAGGGCCGAAAGGCATCCGATGCAGTTTCTGCCGTAAAAGACGCGTACCAACGGGAAGAGACCGACGAGTTCGTTACACCGGTGGCCATTGTGGGGCAAGACGGAGATCCGGTGGGAACGGTGGGCGACGGTGACGGCATTATATTCTTTAATTTCCGTGCCGACCGGGCCCGGGAAATCACACGGGCGTTTACCGAAAAAGGATTTGATGGATTTGCCCGTCAAGTGTCTCCCAACCTTTCCGGTTATACCACCATGACCCTCTACGATGAGCATTTCGACCTGCCCATGGCATTCGGCCCGGTTCATCTGGACAACATTCTCGGCGAGGTGGTCAGCCGAAATGGACTTCACCAGCTGCGCATCGCCGAAACCGAGAAATACGCCCATGTCACCTATTTCTTCAACGGCGGTGAAGAGACCCCATTCGAAAACGAGGATCGCTGCCTGATTCCTTCGCCCCGGGAGGTGGCCACATACGACCAGAAACCGGAGATGAGTGCCCCCCAACTGGCCGATGAGGTGGTCGATCGATTGGCATCGGGAAAATACGATTTCATCGTGCTCAACTTCGCCAACATGGACATGGTGGGGCACAGCGGTGTCATGGCGGCCGCCGTCAAGGCCTGCGAAACCGTGGATCGTTGCCTGAAAAAGGTGCTCGACAAGTTGTTGTCCCAAGGTGGCGTGGCCCTGGTCACAGCCGATCACGGCAATTCGGAACGGATGGCCGATGCCGATGGGAAACCCTATACGGCCCACACCACCAATCCGGTTCGTCTGGTTCTGGTGGACGAAAAGCGAAAAGGCGTCCGGCTGCAGGAAGGCCGGCTGGGTGACATCGCCCCCACCATGCTGGAATTGATGGGGTTGGAAAAACCGCAAGAGATGACCGGCAACAGTCTGCTGACGGTTTGACATCCGGACCTGCCTTGAAACGAACCGCTCCAACCGATGGCAAGACCGGAAACGGTCCGTCCGCTGCCATGGCCTGCGCCCTGCGCATCCTGACCCGCCGGGACCACACTGAGAAGGAACTCTTCGCCAAACTTTGCCAAAAGGGGTTCGGCCGCAAGGCCATTGCCGAAACCCTGGCGCGCTGTAAGGAGCTGGGATATCTGAACGATGCGAGAACTGCCGAAATCATGGCCCGCCAAATGGTCGGCAAGGGGTATGGGGCAATTCGTATCCAGCACACCCTGTCGCAAAAAGGAGTGGATGAACGGCAGATCCAAAGGGCCATGGCCTGCTGTGGGGATGATCATGATCAGGTACAATGTGCGCAGCAGATGCTCGAAAAGAAAAGAGCTCTGGCATGGCGCCGCGAGACAGATCCCCAAAAGCGCCTTCAGAAGGCCCGGCGCTATCTGGCCGGTCGGGGATTCCCTGCCGAGATCGTCAACCAGGTCATCGGCGCCTTTCGGACATTGGACACTATCGACGAAGGTAATTGAAAACGAATTTACCTTGGCCTGCGCGACAGACGTGTTCGAATCCATGGCGGTGAATGACGGCTACCGCCTTTTGGGCATGGGCCTCCTGCCGACCGAAGAGAAACAACCGCTTACGTCCGGAAAAGATCGCCCAGCGCTCGTTTTTTTTCGCCAGGGTTAACCGTTCCGGGTCGAATGCAATGCACTTCTCATTGTCCATGGGACCCGATGGGGCGCCGCCTCTGGCCAGCAGATAGGAAAAATAGCGGTCCGGCCATCCGATGAAACATTGGCGATTCATGCGGTAGTGGTGGATCACCGCTACGACCTGATGGGCCGTGGCCTGATCTCGACCGGCGTCGAAGATACGCGTTTCGCCATCGACGACCTCCCAGTGTCCCTTTTTTTTGACGACCGAAGCGGATTCCGGCGCGAAGGCGATGCAATCCGTTTCCATGGCTTGCTTCGATATTCTCAGAGGAGCGGCTGCACCGTCCATTGGTTCCTGGCCTCCGTGGCCCGACTGGGGCGTGAAGAGCATCAGCCATAAACACAATATGCCCGCCAGGCAGGCTTTTTCCCTACGGTGTGTTTTCTTCCATGACATCGACGACCATCCTCTCCAGCTTATGGTAGGGCTGGGCCCCCACCAGGCGCTTTTCGTCCAAAACGAATGTGGGCACCGCAGTGATCCCTATTTCTCTGGACCGCTCCCAATCCCGGTCCACTGAATTCCTGTAACTTCGCTGCTCCAGCACATTTTGCCCCACAGCCGGATCGAGTCCCACGGCCGAGCAGATGTTACGCAAGGTGTCGTGGCGGCCGATGTTTTCCCCACGTTGGAAATAGGCCAGAAACACGGCTTCGTGAAAGACATCACCACATCCCTGGTCTTCGGCCCACTTTCCCAGCTCCTGGGCCAGGCGGCTGTTGTAGGTCATGGTGCGCGGGCCAAAGGGCAGGCCTTCTTCCCGGGCGATTTTCTCCAGGCGCGACAGCATGGCCGGAATGTCTACCGGCCGGCCGGCAAACAACTCCTCGAGGGATTGCCCTTCGTCGGGGGTTTCCGGATGGAGGGGAAAGGCGATCCATTTGACGGTAATGGGATAGGCAGATTTGAGTCGTTCAATACGCCCGGTACTGAAGTAGCACCAGGGTCAGACGTAGTCGGAGAAGACTTCCAAGACGATGGACGTCGTTAATTTCATCGTTTTCTCTTTTTTCGTATGGTTTTCCTATGACGCCATCTGTGCTGGATGGGCTTTGTCCTTCGAGTCCGCGTACCGTTCCTGGATGGCCCGGATGAAGGGGAGTTGTTTTATAAAGATTTCGACCAACTCGGGATCGAAATGGGTTCCCTTGCACTGACAAACAAAGTCGATGCTGCAGTTTTCCTCCCATGGCTCCTTGTAGCTTCTTCTTGAACAGAGCGCATCGTAGACATCGGCGATGGAGACGATGCGGCCGAGAATGGGAATCTCTTTTCCCCTCTTTCCGGGCAGGGAGCGATTCTTATCTTCATGGCACATCAATTTTCCCGTTGTCAATTCCACGTGTCCGGGGTAGCCGTTTCCGTCCCACCGCTCATGGTGGTTCAATGCGATAACGGCGGCGACTTCATCGTAGTCCGACTGCAGATTGGAGAACAGCTGCGCCCCGTAAACGGTGTGCAGTTTCATGATCTCGAACTCGTGGGGGCTCAATTGTTCCGGTTTTTTTAAGATTTCGTCGGAGATGGCCACTTTTCCCACGTCGTGGAGCATGGCTCCCATGCGAAGTTCGTCCCGGGTTTTGTCGATGGTTTTTCGGTCGATCCCCCGTCGCCGGGCCCATTGTTCATAGATTGTCAGGGAGAACTCGGCCACCCGGTTGACATGGGCACCGGTTTCCATCGGATCACGCATTTCGGCCATGCGAATCATGCGCAAAATCATCGCCCGGGTCATCTGGGCGCGTTCCAGGGCGACGGCTGCCATGCCGGCAAAGTGGAGCATCACCTTTTCATCGGATGACGTGAAGGCCCGAATCTGCTGTTTCTCATCCTGGGCGTTGATAATCTGCAAAATGCCCAACACATCCTTCTTGGAACTTATCAGCGGGATGGTGAGCATGGATTTACAAACATAGCCCGATGTCTCGTCGAATACCTTGCTGAATCGATACTTTTTGGTGGATGGGAGTGCGTACACGTCTGGAATGCAAAGCATCTTTTTTGTGGCGGCGGCATATCCGGCGATGCTTTTCTCATCGATGGGAAGTGAGACGTTGGTGTAAATGAGTTTTTCACCGGGGGAGAGCTTTTTTTCCAGGGTTGCATTTTGAGAATGGGCGAACCGAAGTTGATCTCCTTCGCGAATATAGATGGAACCGGCGTCGGCATTGACGAATTGGCGTGCACGCGTCAGAAGGCGCTCCAACAGAATATCAAGGTCGTGGATCCGGTTTATCTCAATTCCCGTCACAAGCAGTGAGTCCATTTTCTGTTTTTCATTGAGTATCACGCCAGCTCTCCAGAGTCGCGGGGATCAAAGCATATACGAAAGATTGTCTGTCTAATGGCAAAAACATTTCATTTTCTACGGAATAAACCAAGTGGCTGATTATTGACTATTTATACGGCCGAAGTGGCATACGTCAAGTCCACCATTGTGTAAATGTTTGAAACACGATGTTGTTCAAATTGGTCCAAGAGGTTTCACCAAAGACGACAAGCGAAACAATTGCATGTGATATCGGCTTGTTCTTTCCGACACAAAGGATGTATATGGCCGGCAGTGGATCGGTTCGCAAGTCAGGTTTTCAGTGCATTGCCTCTTTGTTGTCATCTTTCGTTTGTTTATGTTTATATTTTCTTGTTTTGCTATTGAAAATAGTTGTTATTGACAGAAAATTACATAACATGGAAAATACTTTTATAGGGTTACGGGCACTCCAATCTATCATTTGTGAACAGGAAAAGATGACACGGCTATTTTCTACCAAGGAAGTGGCACAGTTTCTCGGGATCAACGAGAAAATGGTTTACACGTTGATTTCGGAAAAGGGACTGCCCGCTTCCAAGATAACCGGAAAATGGATTTTTCCCAGCCACCTGGTGGAGCAGTGGGTGGAGTCCAATACCATCAACTATCCCCAGAACCACAACGTATTGCCGCAGTATGAGGGTTTGCTGGTACTGGCCGGCAGCAACGATATTCTCCTGGATAAGGTCCTTTCTCTTTTTAATGCAAGATATTCCGGGCACCTCGCCGTCTTTGGAAATCTGGGATCCGTAGGCGGGATCCATGCCTTGCGGCGCAGCCTCTGCCACATGGCAACCAGTCACCTTCTTCAGGAGAACGGAAACGAGTACAATTTCGATTTTCTGCAGCGGCATTTCGAACGGATGCCCGTAGTGGTGAACTTTTGTATGCGGGATCAGGGGATTCTATTGAAAAAGGGGAATCCGTCGGGGATCCGTGAAGTGAAGGACCTTGGCAATCCCGGGGTTCGAATCGTCAACCGGTCTCTGGAAACCGGTACCCGGCTGCTCTTCGATCGGGAACTCCGAAAAGCGGGTGTTGCAGGGGAAAGAATCGAAGGATACGACCGTGAAGTGAATCGCCACATGGATGTCGGCCTGGCGATCTTGGGAGGGCATGCAGATGCCGGGCCGGGGATTCGGCCGGTTGCATCCCTGCTTGGACTCGATTTCCTTCCCATTCGGAAGGAACGATACGATCTTCTGGTGACCCGGGAACGGTTTTTTGACCAGGAGGTCCAGTATTTCATGGGGCTGCTCCACGAACCGGAGTTTGCCCAAGCGGCCACAGAGTTGGAAGGGTACGATATCTCCAAAAGCGGAAAGATGATGTTTCCCCAGGTATTGGAGGAGGAGTCACATTTCTGATAGACCAACCTTAGGGGATGACCTGTTGTTTCGGTAGAACCGGTATCGACAGACAGGGTGCCTGCATCCCACGAGAGACAAAGACAAGGTGAAGCGATGAAGAAAAAAATAGAGGTGTTGGCGGTATGTGCCGTGGTGTCGTCATTGGTACTGTTCGTCGGATTACCGGCCATGGCCGGACAAAAGGTGCTGATGATGGCGACGACGACCAGCACGGACAATACCGGACTGCTGGATTATCTGGCGCCCCATTTTACCAGGGCCACGGGGATTGAACTCAAATGGACCTCGGTGGGTACGGGAAAGGCCTTGAAAATGGGAGAAAATTGTGACGTGGATGTGCTTTTGGTCCATGCTCCCGCAGCCGAAAAAGCCTATGTGGAAATGGGGTATGGTGTAGACCGACGGCAGATCATGTACAATGATTTCGTGATCATCGGCCCTGCCAGTGATCCGGCCGTGATCAAGGGAAAGGGTGTGATCGAAGCGCTGGATGCAATCCGAAAAAAGGGCGCCCTCTTTGCCAGTCGCGGAGACAACTCGGGTACCAATAAAAAGGAGATTTCCTTGTGGAAGGCCGCAGGAGGGGACCTGCCGGAAAAAGAGACCTGGTACGTGCAGACCGGTCAGGGGATGCTGGCCACCATCAATATCGCCGCCGAGCGCAACGGGTACACCATGACCGATCGTGGTACATTTATCAAATACGCCGATACGTCGGGCGGTAACCCCCCGCTCACCATCCTCGTGGAGGGAGACGAGATCCTGCTGAACCAGTACAGTGTAATGGCCATCAATCCAGAGCGGTGCAAAAAGGCCAAATTCGACCTGGCAACGGCCTTTTCCAATTGGATGGCAGGCGAGGAGGCCCAAGGGTTGATCCGAGACTTCAAGCTTTTGGGTAAGCCGCTATTCGTTCCCAACGCCAAATGATTTTCGTTCCCATCGGGTTCAATGGACTTTATCCTTTCCGGATTCGCAAAAGCGATCGTCCTGCTTTTAGGAGGGGACGGCCCCACCTGGTCCGCCGTTTTTGCCACGGTCAAGGCTTCTTCCGGTTCCATGGCCATCAGCCTGACCCTGGGAATTCCGGCGGGGTTTTTTCTCGGGTATTTCGATTTCCCCGGTAAACATCATGTGAGGATCCTGGTGGATACGGCACTGGCCCTTCCCACGGTATTCATCGGTCTGATGGTGTACGCCTTCATCTCCAACCGGGGACCGTTGGGAGAGGTGGGACTTTTGTTCACAATACCGGGTATCGTCATCGGCCAGACCATTTTGGCCTTGCCCATCGTCGTAGCGTTGAGTGCCACCGCCGTGGAGGGAATGGATCGGCATCTGCGTACGCTGTTGATTTCCCTGGGTGCCAATCGACGTCAACTGCTTTTCAGCAGTTTGTGGGAGATACGCTATGGTGTCCTGGCAGCAGGGCTGACCGCTTATGGACGGGTGATGACCGAGGTGGGGATATCCATGATGGTGGGGGGGAACATCAAGTGGCACACCCGGACCATCACGACCGCCATCGCACTGGAAACGGGCAAGGGCATGTTCGCCACCGGCATTGCGCTTGGTGTGGTGCTGCTCCTCATTGCCTTTGGGGTGAATCTGTGTTTATCGTTTCTCCGGCGAAAGTAAAAGGACGGCCTCGTAAGAAGCCCGATATCGGCGTTACGCTTCATCCCTCGTCTTTGCGGAGTATCATGGATACACCTCACTCCTCGGGAATCGCAAGCCTTGATCTCGGACCTCTTACGAAGCCGGCCATATCATGATAGCCTGGAACTTAATGAATTGACTGGATTTTATTATTGACCCACCCCATCTATCGAATCGAAAATCTCATTCACCGGTACGATGACCAACCCGTGCTGTGTGTGGACCATCTGGACATCCAACCGGCATCCATATTGGGATTGGTGGGGCCCAACGGAAGCGGCAAGAGCACCCTTCTCCAACTCATGGCGTTTGTCCGGCGGCCCAGCGAGGGACGGATTATTTTCGACGGCGTACCTTCGGCCCCTTTCGATGCGTCGGTCCGCTTCCAGGTGACGCTGTTAACCCAGGAACCCTACCTGATGAAGCGTTTTGTGGTCGACAACATCGCCTATGGTCTGAAGGTGAGAAGGGGAAAGGAAGATCGGGCCGCATTAATCAACCATGCCCTGGCCGAGGTCGGCCTCGATCCCCATATCTTTTCCCTTCGAAGGTGGAACGAGTTGTCCGGCGGAGAGGCACAGCGGGTGGCGCTGGCGGCTCGCCTTGTACTGCGTCCCAGGGTGTTGTTGCTGGACGAACCTACCGCCAGCGTGGATGCCGCTTCCAGTGAACTGATCCGCACCGCCTCCATAAAGGCCCGTGACGAATGGGGGACTACATTGATCATTGCCAGTCATGATCACCAGTGGCTTTACGATGTTTGTGACGACGTAATCCACCTGTTCAAGGGAAAACCCGTGGGGGCCGGACGAGTGAACATGATCTTCGGCCCATGGATCTCTTTGCCCAACGGCGGTTTCGCCAAAACCACCGGAGACGGCAGGTACTTTCCCGTCTCTCCTCCGCCGGCTGAAGATGCCACGGCATTCTTGGACCCATCCGCCATTCGAATCCTCTCCAGGGATGCGCCGCTCGACGGCACGAATGTGGTGACGGTCGACGGTACGATCACCTGCCTCACCATCGATAAAAAGAGCGGTCATTTGTTCGCCGATGTGCGTATCGGCTCCCTCGTCCTCACCGTCCCGGTGACCGAGTCCCACCTGTCGGTGATGACCCTTCATCGCGGCTGGCCCGTGACCCTTGCTTATAAGCCGGAAAAGATTCGCTGGCGGTAGACCGATCAATTACGAGCTAAAAGCTGTACCCGATGGAGAGGTGAAGCCGTCCGGCCGATGCGCCTTCCTCCCGGTCAAGCTTGTACCCGTATAAAAGGCCCATGGGGCCCACGGGGGTGATGTATCTCAGTCCCAGTCCCACTGACGACCGGAACCGGTCCGAGCCACCCGGAACCTGGGTGTTCTGGACGCTGCCGATGTCAAAAAAGGTGGTCAGTTCCCAGTTTCGACCCAGGTCGACGCGGGCTTCCAGACTTCCCACCACGGCGGTCTTTCCACCCACGGGATCCCCGTTTTCGTCGAACCGCAAGAGATTTTCCTTGTATCCCCGCACGTCCTGGATGCCACCCAGAAAAAAGAGCTGGTCATCGGGGACCCGTTCGTCGTTCGAATAGGGATGCACCTGTCCGATCCTTCCCAGCCCGGCGAAGGTAAGGCGGGAAAGGGGCGATCGGTAGATGCGCATGTCCAGCAGGTAGCGCACGAAATCGTCTATTTCATTATCGATGCCTTTGGAGATGTCCACGGAGAGAGAGGAGAACAACCCCTTGGTGGGACGAACAAAACTGTCACGGCTGTCATATCGAACGTATGGGGTGGTGACGAATATGGTCCGGGAATCCTCCTCCATCAGGTCTGCTGGACGGTCCTCCACGGTAAACTGGTCCCGTTTTTCCAGGCTGAAACTCAATGCTGTCGTGACATGGGCACCCCAATCCCGGGAGAAGGAGAGGGCCCCGCCGGTGGTTCTGGTACCGAAGGGCTGGTTGAACTCGATGGTCTCTTCGTTGAAGAACCCGACACTTGCCCCGATGCGATAGCCGAGAAACCTTGGTTCGTTGAGGCGGGTCTCCACCCGGTAACCTGTCTCGCTGATCTCGCCGGCAGCCCACAGCTCCTTGTTCAGGCCGAAGATGTTGCGATCCCCGACCCTGGCCCGGCCGAAGAAGCCGCTGTCCGATTCGTATCCGCCGCCGATCTGAAAGTAGTAGGGTTTTTCCTCTTCCACATCCACGAAGAGGTTGACCGTCTCGTCTTTTTCCTTTAGGCCGAAGGTGCGGTACTGTACGCCGTGAAAGATATACAGGTCCCGCAGCTGGCGCTGGCCATCGTGAAGCGTTCGAAGGGAAAGGGGCATACCGGGTGTCACGTCCAGTTCCCTGCGGATCACCTTTTCTTCCGTACGCAGATTTCCGGCGATGAAAATTTGCCCCAGCTTCACCTGTGGGCCGGGATCCACCCGATGAACGATGTCCGCCTGGGTTTGATCTTCGCTGAATGTGACGCGACTGTCCACCCTTGCATGGGGGTAGCCTGCTTCGGAGACCAGGCTGATGATTGCCTCTTTTTCCGCATTCAATGCCGATTCGCGAAACGGTTCGCCGACCTGGTGGATCAATGTCTCCCTTGCCGCCGCTTCCGGAACTGCCGACAGGCTTTCGATTTCGATGGATCGGACCCTGGTCCGGGGCCCTTCATCGATCACAATTGAAACCGAGGCACGGGTGCGGTCCTCACTGGTTGCCACATCGGCTTCCACCGACCGTTCGCGAAATCCCTCTTTCATGTAAAGGGTAGTAACGGCGTAGAGATCCTCATCCAGTGTCTCGGGAACGAAGGCGCCACTGTGAAAAAGTGATGGCGGACGAGTGAGTAGCTCTTTTTCAATCCGTTTCTCTTCGATGCTTTGGTTCCCTGCAATGGTAACGGCGTCGACGATGGTCCGCGGCCCCTCATTGATGACGAACCGCAACAGGTCGAGATCCGTGGATGCATCAGGACTATGGG
Source organism: uncultured Desulfosarcina sp. (assembly GCA_963674945.2). Taxonomy (GTDB): domain Bacteria; phylum Desulfobacterota; class Desulfobacteria; order Desulfobacterales; family Desulfosarcinaceae; genus Desulfosarcina. The sequence continues at coordinate 2,027,472 of CAXXWQ010000004.1, read as the reverse complement.
CGGCCTCGACACGGACCCGAACGTCTTGGTAGCCGGCATTTTCATATCGCCGGCGCATGTTTCGAATGCTTTTTCGCGTTCCCGTTCCATTGCGATTGCCTTCGGTGAAGAGAACCACATCCTTTTTCAGGGTCAGGTTCCAAAAATGTGTGTTTCCGGAAAACGCGATCCGGTGGCGGCTCTTTTCTTCGACTTCTATGTTCACATCAACCCGGTGATGTTCGTCGGGCGGGGAGAGCCGATAGGAGAGTCGGGCGTCGAAATATCCCTTACGCCAGTAGTATTGGGTCAGGTTTTTCATGTCTTGTGCAAGCCGGTATTCGCTGAACCGGCCGAAAAACGGCATCAGAGACGCCCGCCAGATGTGCATCCGTGGCTTTAGCCGTCCCGGTCCGATCCCCCGGTTTTTCGTAAAGGTCAATGTCCCGAGGCGGTAGTGGTGCCCTTTTTCAATGTCCACCACCACTACGGCAGTCTCCCCGTCCGGTTCCTCCTGGGACTGAATCGTGACCTTGGGATCGACATACCCCTCCCGTTTATAAAGTTCGACGATGGCATCGGCCTGATCGGAAAAATTTTTGGTTTCCAGAGGGTCTCCCGGATAGATGGTCATCTGGTTCAAGATGTCCCGTTCGAACAAAGGGTAGTAGTTGTGGATGCGAATTTCTTTGGCGTAGTGGAAGGGGGTAAGGGTGAAGATCAACGCCTCTCCGTCGGCGTGAGACACAGAATCCACATGAATTTTTGAAAAACGACGGCTTTGTGTGAGGGTTTTTATGGCTTCGTCCATGGTTTTTGGGGTAAGGGGCATGCCGGCTTGAATGGGGATGATCCGGCGTGCCATGTCCGCGTATTTTTCATGGAGATGGGAAGCGGCATCGATGACCACCGATATCGCCTTTACTTCCACCTTTGCCTCGGACGCGTCCTCGACACCGGTTTTCACCTTGACATCATCCTCGGCCCGCATGGGGGAAGGGGTAAAGAGCATCATGGCGATCAACCATGCCCACAGGCATGAACCTATTTTTTTGTCCATTGTCCTTGGCGTTATCATCACCTGAATTCGATCCGGTATACCAGTTCCGATCCGTAAATGCCCTTGCTGTCCTGAAAACCGTTAACCAGGATATGCTCCAACAGCTTATACTCCGAAATGGCCCGCTGGGTCACTTCACCGTCTTTGGTCTCCACCGCGTATTTCACAGTCATGCGATCGGACAGGTGTTTGCCAACGGTTACCTTGACCGAACCTTCGTCCTCATCATCAGCGCCGTTGGTCTCCACCTGAAGGATATCCACCCCCGTTTTTCGCTTGATGTCGTCTCCGAAGGTGTCGGCGATCATCTCCGCCATGATCTGTGCCGTCGTGCGTTTGCTACCACCCTCGCCCTGGGAGAGTTCCTTTGCGGTCCTTCCGAAGAGGATCAACGACAAAATGTCCGAATCGGTTTCGGCCGGAACCGATGAAAGGGAGAAATCCAGATTGTCCGGTGTCCCCTTGATGGCAAGGGTGATGGTCCAGTCACGGATGGTCGTCTCGCTTTGAATATCGATATCCGCTTCGGTGCGGTATGGATTGATAAAATCGATGACGCCCTTTTTCACATCAAATGTCTTTTTTTGAAAGGAGACCGTTCCTTCCCTGACCTGGGCCCGACCGTTGATCACGGGTTTTGCCAGGGTCCCGCCAATCGTCAGATCCGGGCTGATTTCAAGCGCCGCCAGATTGTTGTCGACCGCGAAGGGTTGCCGGTGACCGATGGTGATATTCAGTCGAACCGTGTCGAAGAAGGGAATGGAAATGGGGGTGGATGCCGCCGCCACGGTACGCTGGCGGGATGTGGCGCTGGATGCAACCTTGAGCAGACTGATTTTCACATCCTTGTAATAGACGCCTTCGAGCAAGACGATTTCGCCTTTGATCTCTGCCGATCGGTTTCGACCCGTCAATTGGACATTTCCGTTGAGGAGCATGGAGAGAGTGTCGGGTACCTCCAGGGGAAGGGCGGTCGTGGAAGCCGTCAGATCCACGCTTGCCGGTGTAAAGTTATTGTGGGACAGGCCACCGTTTATGGAAAAGCGTCCCGTGTCCAGCATGCCGGACAGGTGGTCGACATCGAGGCGGTTGTCGGTCAGATGGATGCGGCCATTCAGATCGTGAAGTTTTTGATTCAGTGCGGGGATGGTCATTCCGACTTCTTCCAGCTGTAATGTAGCGTCGACATGCGGTCGCTCCATGCGACCCGACATCTCTCCCGCAAGGATGAGAATACCGGTGGCGCCGGCCAGCTCGTCGGTCAGCGTCCCCGCAGCGGCAAGGGGAATCCGTCCATGGATGACGATGTCCACGGGACCATCCCACAGCGCCTCGCCTTCCAGATGAAGGTTGCCCTCAGAAAGAATTGCCAGATCCGCATCAACAATGGACAATTTTCGATCCGCCATCCGGACGGATATTCGTTCCGAGGAAATCAGGGGGGCATCCTTGAAAAGAAGTCGAAGATTGTACAGTTCCACCTCGGCAGACAACTGGGCCGGATCCCGAAGATTTCCCTTCGCCGCCATCCGTCCGGTCAAGGTGCCGTGAATTTCCGGTTTTCCGACAGCTCCGAAAAAGGGTGCTGTCTCGGTGCGGTCGAAGGCCAATTGTGCGTCGAAATCCAAATTTTCCAGATCGCAGTCGGCCATAACGGAAAAATCCAGATCTCCGTCGACGTGGAGCTTTCTTTCGTGGAGTCGTGCGGTAAGGGTAAAATCCGCCATGGGCTGATCGTGGACGATGAGGTCGGAGACGGTCAATCTTCCGTCGATGTCTGGATTTCCCAGGGTGCCATGGGCGGTGGCATCCAAGGCCAAGGTCCCTTCACCCGGGAATCGTGCCTTGAGGCTTTCAATGGCGGAAATGGCAATGCCGTCGGCCTGGACGGTAAGATCGAGGACCTTTTCCCGATCGATCCATCCACTGGCCGTCAACTGCTGGTCCGGTGCCACGGACAGGAACAGACGGTCCAGGTACAGACGACGGCCGGCCACATGCATCTCCATGGAAAGGTCTTGCAGTGGCTGACCGGCGAGATCGATGCCTTTGCCGGAAATCTGCAGACTTCCCATTGGATCGTCCATCGTGCCCTGGACATCACCCTTTGCGGTAACGTCGCCTTGGATCCCGTGCACGAAATGGCCCGGGTTCATGTGATCCGACTGTAAATCGAAATCGAATGCCGGATTCATCGTCCATCTTGCGGTTTCGGGGTCAATGATCCGGACACGGCCCGATGCGGTGATAACCGAATCCTGGTTTGTGAGCCGAAGCCGATCCACCCCTACGGTACCCTCCTTCAGCGCCATGTGGCCCGCCACGTTACCGATGGTGACGGCATCGGTGGCCAGCGCTGTGGCGGATAGAGAAAGGTCACCGGCAAGGGACAATAAGGGGCCGGACAATTGCAGCCGGCCGTCCATTGTTCCGGATACCGGTGCGTCGGCGACAAAGTCGGCGGCCGAAACCGATTCCAGGGTCAGATCCAGGTGGTTGTCGAACCGATCATCGATGCCACCTTCTCCGGGTCTCCATCGTAGTCGGGCGTTTCCCTGTACCCTGGTATTCCGGTTTTTCAGGGTGAGGTCGGAAAGATCGATTACGCCCTCTTCGTCCATGCGAACGTGGGCGGCCAGGTCTCCGAAGACGAATGTCCCGGAGGCCAGATCCTGGGCGGTCATGTTCAGGACAAGTTGTGGACGTTGCAGGCTGCCGCCCACCGTCACGTCGCCATGGCAACTTCCCCGGATGTCGGGCCTGCCCACGACAGCCAGGACCCGTTGAAGATCCGTGGCGGTTAATGCCAGATTTCCCGCAACTTCTCGGTTTCGGGTGTGGAAACGACCGTCTCCCGTCAGGTGGGCCCCATCTGCAGTCAGGTCGAGGCCGGAAAGGACCACATCACCCCGATCCGCCCGGGCATACAATTGGATTCGTCCCTGTACCGTTCGCTCCAATCCTGGTGCAGACAGGTCTTTCCCCGATGCCGAGGCGGTCAACCGGGTGTTCATTTTCGAAGGATCGATGCCGGCACCTTCGATTTTAAGTTGCCCCGAGAAGCTTCCCCCGATGGCAGCGAATCCTTTCAGCCAGGGGGACAGATCGGGAATCGATGATGTCAGCGTGAGATCATAAGCGATGGCATTCACGTTCTCCGGTGGTGTGAAGAAACCCGATGGGAAAGCCCGGGTCAGGTCGATTCCGCCGCCCAGTCTGACATGGCCTCCCGCCAGTCCCACCGTCGCCTCGTCGACAGTGACCTGCCGGTCGGCAAGGGTGAAGGCAAAACGGCTCGTGTCCAGTGGTTGACCGGCGATGGTTCCGCCGTCGAACCGCAATGTAAGGCCCGCCTCGGGGTCGTCCGCCCTTCCCTTTACGGTGAGTGCGGTCGACACGGCACCATCATATGTGTCGACCAGCCCAAGCATTTTCTTTACCTGGGATAGGTTTGTTTCGAGAAAGAGTCGGCCGTCCAACACGGGAATTGCTGTCAGGTCATGGGCGTTGCCGGATAGATGGAGTGAAAGTTGCTCCGATGTTATCCTCAGATCGGAGATGGTCAACGATTCGCCATCCAGTTTGGTTCCAAGCCCGATTCGAGCCGGTTTCAGGCCTACGGCCTCGTTTTCCAATCCTGCATGGGCGATCGTAAGTGTCAGGTCTCCGGTTCGATCCAGAAGGTTGCCGGAAGCCGTTAACGCTACGCCGGCAGTTTCTATTCGGTTTTTTCCCGCTTTGTCCTCATAGGTAAAACGGCCTCCGGTCATTCCGCCGGTTTCCAGGACAAGGTTGAAAGGCGGGCCGGGCGCTGGGTCGGTGGAATCCGGTTTCGCACCGCCTATGGGTGACGCCAATGCGCCCACTATATTCAGGTTCCCACCTTCGTCGACGACCAGATTCGCCCAGGGATCGACCAGCGCGACCGATGCAAGATGGATCTCCCGGTGCAACAGGGCCCACCCATCCAACCGAACCGAAAGACGTGAAAAACCGGCCAATGGTGCTTCTTTTTCGTCGTACAGGACCACATCCACCAATGCGAGTCGTTGGGCCAGCGGTGAGAGTCGAACGCTTTGGATGGCGATTCGGCCGGCGATGCGTCGGTCGATTTGGGTTCGAACCCATGCCAATCCCGCATCGGACTGAATCCAAACCAGGGCTGCTGCGAAAACGGCAAATACTGCGGTGCAAAGCAGTGCCACGGTCAACAGTACGGTTTTTCGTTTGGCGTTCATGGGGGAAAAAAATACCGCCTTCGGGGAAATAGGACAACCCCAAAAAAGCGGTATCGGTAGAAACACGAAAAAAACCGGGGGCTTCGCGAAATTACCCGCATGGGCATGTGGATGAGAACGCCCTATGCACCGGTTGCTGCCATGGCCGATTCGATCCCTTTACTGAAATCCGTCGGAACGTTCGTCACTCTGCCGGCCAGCTCTCGATCCAGCATCATCAACCCCTGGGGGTTATCCTTGATGAAGTTGAGCTGTGCGATGATATCGTTGTCGTTCTCTTCCTCTTCCACCTGCTCGGTTACATACCATTCAAGAAAAATCTGAGATGCATGATCCTTTTCGGCGATGGCCAACTCCATGAGATCGTTGATACAGCGGGTGATAAATTGCTCATGCTCCAGGGTCTTGGTGAACATGTCCAGTGGGGATTCGAAGGTGGTGGGCGGCTGCCCGATGGCGATCAGCGTAACATTCGCCCCTTGGCGCTGGATATACTCGTAAATTTTCATGGCATGAAGCATCTCTTCATGGTACTGCACCATGAACCAGTTGGCAAAACCCTTGAGGCCTACCTGGTTGCAATGGGCGCTCATGGCCATGTAGAGGTACGCCGAATACATCTCCCGATTGACCTGTTCATTGAGTGCCTGGGCCATTTTGTCAGTTATCATGGGCCCCTCCTTTTTTTGACGATTCGTTGGTTTTTCCACATAACGTTATGGATGACGGTTTTAATGAAATTATAGCCAGTATCGTAATCATCAGAGGGGGGTATTCAAGGGGCGGGGTTGAAGTGGTGGCCAAGGCTTTTTTGACCAAAAAAGCCAAGCCTCCCGGTGGGTGGCGATCGGTGACTCGTCGAATCGGCATCCCAGGACGTGCTTAGGCGTCGACTATTGTGCAACATAACAAAAAATTATACCTTTTCGTAAAAAAAACTATTGTTTTTGGTACTATCGGCCAATAATATACCCACACGGTGCTAAACAAGGAGCGAAGGCCATGAAAATTACCGGCAGTGATCTTCAATCACAACTTAGTGTTTACCAAAACACCCAGGTCCAGGAAAAAAACGAAGAAACCGCCAGGTCCCAAAAGTCTGCCTCACCAATTTCTTTACAGGATCGGGTGGCCCTGAGCGGCCGGGGGAAAATGATCGCCGATGCCCAGCGGGCCATGGCTTCCGTCCCGGACGTTCGGGAAGCCCTGGTTACCAAAATACAAAATGAATTGAAAAACGGAACCTATCGGGTGGACAGCCAAAAGGCAGCCGAAGGCATGCTGAAAGAGGCTTTTACCAACCAGGCCGCCATGGTGTAAGACTTTCATTCTGACGGTCAGTTGTCAGGTGACGGATTTTTTGCAGTAAGCACAGAAAGAACGGTTGATAGACGAAAAAAAGGGGGACGCACGTGCGGTGCGTCCCCCTTCTTGTTGTTACGCTGCATAAGGCCGATTAATCGCCGGTTGCTGCCTTGTGAGTCTTGATCTCCACCTTTTCGGTGAGGCCTTCGTAGTATTCACGGAGGATGGCAACGACTTCGTCACGACCAAAGTGATCGGGCAGATCGCCGCCTTCGGAGAGCATCTTGCGAAGCATGGTACCGGAAAGCAGCACGCGGTCTTCTTTTGCATGGGGGCAGGTTCTCAGAGAGGCCATGCCGTCACACTTGTAGCAGTAGAAAGTCCAGTCGATCTTCAGAGGCTGGCAGAGCAGGCCCTTGCCATCGCTTGGGGTCGGGATCTTGTCGAAGATGGTCTGGGCTTCGAACATGCCGTAGAAATCGCCGACGCCGGCATGGTCACGGCCAATGATCATCTTGGAGCAGCCGTAGTTCTGTCGGAAGGCGGCATGCAAAAGGCCCTCGCGGGGACCGGCGTACCGCATATCCAGAGGATAACCGCCCTGGATGACGTTTTTCTCGACGAAGTAGTTCTTCACCAGGGCATCGATGCATTTCACGCGAACTTCGGCGGGAATGTCGCCGGGTTTCAGGTTGCCTACCAAAGAGTGGATGTAGACGCCGTCACACACTTCCACGGCGATCTTGCACAGGTATTCATGGCTGCGGTGCATGGGGTTACGCAACTGCAGGGCGGCCACTTCACTCCATCCGCGATCTTCGAACAATTTACGTGATTCGGCCGGTCGATGGTATACGTCGGCGTATTTGGTCGGGTAGTTGCCTTCGCTGAGGACCTTGACCGGGCCTGCCAGGTTGACGGGTTTCTGGTTCATGACCATCTGTACACCCGGGTGATCTTCTTCGGCGATCTTCCAGAACTCTTCGGCGGTGGGGGTGCCTTCGCCCATGTATACCTTCTCACACTCCCACTTCTTGTCGGCTTCGGTCATCTCAAATTTTTCGGTGACCTTCATGGTAGCCATGATCTCGTCCCCTTTGGGATCGTAGAGGGCGATTTCGTCACCGTCGGCGATGGCGTCCGCATCTTCTTTGGACACGTCCAGGCACACGGGAACGGGCCAGAAGGTGCCGTCGGCGGTCAAGAAGTTTTCGCAAACGCCTTTCCAGTCCGCCTTGGTCATGAAACCGGTGAGGGGGGAAAACCCGCCGATTCCGATCATAATGAGGTCACCCTTGACGCGCGGGCTGATCTCTACTTTTTTGAGGCCTTCGGCCTTTTTCTTTTCAGCTTCCAGTTCAGCGCCTTCGAGTAGGCAGATCGTAAGCCCCTTGCCGCCATGTGGAGGAATGAGATTGGACATGTGTTGTTTCTCCTTTCAATGATGTGATTTTCATAATCTGTATTTACAGATAAATATCCGGTAGGGTACAAAAATACCAAGTTGAATTAACTATGCGGGAACGGTTGTGTTGTCAAGAACTATTCGGCGCCTGCCAGGCAAATCCTCCCTGCCATGGGGTCATTTCCGCGTATTTTGATCATTTGATTGAAATGATTACCATATTCCGACCAGCATCCGTGTGCCCACCACCAGCAGAAGGATGGCAAAGACCCGTTTGAGGCGATCGACGGGCAGGCTGTGGGCCAGGCGAACGCCGATGGGAGCGGTCAGGACACTGGAGACCACGATCCCCAATAGGGCCGGCAGATAGATATATCCCAGTGAGAAGGTGGGGAGTCCGTTCACGGACAAGCCGTTGAAGACGTATCCGGTACTGCCGGCGATGGCGATGGGAAAACCGATGGCCGCAGAGGTGCCGATGGCATGGTGAACGGGCATGTTGCACCAGATCATGAACGGCACGCTCAACGTACCCCCACCGATGCCCACCAGGCTGGACACGGCGCCGATACCATTGCCGACACCGAACATGGCAAGGGGCCCGGGAATCTGTCTCGATGGTTTGGGTTTCTTGTTGGTCAGCAGTTGAATGGCCACATAATAGAGGAAGACGACAAAGAACCCTTTCAGGAAACTCGTGGAAAGATGTGCCGCGATGTAGCTTCCGATGAAGGTTCCGGTGAAGATGCCGATGAGAATTTTTCGCACCACGTCCCAGTGCACGGCGCCGCGTTTGTGGTGGGCGCGGAAGCTGGACACGGAGGTAAACATGATGCTGGCAAGGGAGGTGCCCAATGCCATGTGCATGATCATGGCATCGGGAATCTGTTGCTTAGCGAAGCAGAACACCAGCATGGGTACGATCACCAATCCCCCACCGATGCCCAAAAGGCCGGCAAGAATACCGGCAACAATACCCACCAGGATGTACATCAACAAAATTGTCGTCAATGGTGCCCTCGCGAAAAGGAAGGAAAGAAGGACGAAGGATGCGGGCTACAAAAGCCTTACCTTATTTTCATCCCTCTTCCCTCGTTTCTCAATTGCTCCAAACGATCGTCAGATCACGAATGGGATCTTTGGCAAAGGCATCCGATACCATTTTTCATTGCTATGCTCAAGGCGCATGAGGGCGTTTTTCCATATCGAGTTCAGTCGGCAGAGGCAGAGGCGCCAAAATGGGATACTTTTGTTTCTCAATCAGGTCGTCCAGGTGGCGGATGCGCCTCTGGTTTTCGGGATGGGATGCGAAATAGTGGCCGAATCGACCCGGATCGTCGTTTTTCGGAATCGATCTGAAAAAAGATGTGGCGTCGCCCACATGGCCATAGTAGCAATATGGGAATCGGATACGTTTACGTTGGTTCGAAGGCGCCGTGGCGTAAATTTCACTTATTTCTCCACGGTCAACGCCGTTCCATACGCCATGGCCTCCAGGCATCCGATCTGTTTGCGCTTGGAGTGCTTTCCCACGGAGGATGTTTCGATACGTACGTTTACAATGACGGATGCATCCCCGGCCTTCTCTTTCATACGCAAGATGGCCTCGCGCCGTGCCCGATCGATAAGGCTTTCGTAGGATTTGACCCTCCCACCGAAAATGTTGTGCAATCCGGCCAGCATTCTCTTGAAATAATCAACGGAGATTACGTCACTGCCGTATACCATGCGGGCGGACCGGATCTTGCCCTCCGGAATATCTACCGATTGCAAGGTGACCGCCGGCAGGTTGATGGTCGCGCTCTCCCTTTTTACGATCGAATGATAGTGTCGTTTCTCCAACCATGTCCCCATACCGTATCCCAGGGCCAGCAGGGATAGAAGAACGATCAGATCGGTCATGACTTTCTCCTATTTAACGCGAACTGCTGTTCCGTAAGCATACAATTCCGCCGCCCCCTGGGCGACGGAGGACGTGGAGAACCGAACATTGATGATGGCATTGGCGCCCATGAGGCGGGCCTCTTCGATCATCCGGTCCATTGCCTGTTTTCGGGATTCTTGAAGCAGTTGTGTATACCCTTTCAGTTCTCCGCCGACGATGTTTTTCAAGCTGGCCATCAGGTCTCGACCGACATGTTTCGCCCGGATGGAACTGCCGGAAACCAGACCGTAATGTTCGGTTACGGTTTTTCCCGGAACCGATTCGATGTTGGTGACGATCATTTTCCCGCCACTGGATGTGGCCAGGTAATGATGGCGAATGGATGTATCAGGAGAGAAAGGCGATGCACCAACGCGAGGAACGGACGCTTCGGTATCGATGCGAGAGGATGAAGAAGCCGAATCTTGCGGTGCTTTCACGTCGTTTGGATATGCCACCTCTTCGATATTGCATACGGCGCCGGCGGCGGCGAAGACCTCTTTATATTTTTGGGCGGTCTTTCGGTCCGTGGATTTGTAAACCGTTACGGGAACGCCGGTGAACAACCGGGCAATTCCTTCCGCGTTGGTCTGCAATGATGATTGCAGGCGCTTTTTTACCCGTTCTATATTGTATCCGGGCCTGACCCTGCCCTCGAAGACGACCGTATATGTGATGTGGGCTTGCATTGCTCATTAACTCCGAATGGTTTTGTTCCTGGTCTCGTTATCCAATCCTTAATAAGGAAAATCCGATTTGCTACGATTCATTGGCAGGTATCGACGTTTGCCCGATGAACATGAGAACGAAACGAGGATAACCATAAACCAGTTGGTTTGGAGCGCCATATGATTCAGATCACAATTTTTTAGATAAACACTGTTTGTTGAATGGTTGAATTCAACGGAGAGCGGCAGTTGCCAGGACCATGGCACGCACCGGCGCCGGATAGCCCTCCACCGTTTTTCGGGAATCTTCGGGGTCAAGGAAGTCGGGGAGGCTTTCGGTATCGATCCAGTCCGTTTTTCGCTGCTCCTGAACTGTGGTCCTGGTGACGTCCACGCATTGAATTTCCGTAAAGCCGGATCGTTCCAACCAGTGGGTCAGGCAGGGTACGGTGGGGATGAAGAAGATGTTTTTCATCTTGGCATACCTCTTTCGGGGAAAAAGGGCCATTTCCCATTCATCTTCCAAGACAAGGGTCTCCACAACCAGGCGCCCTCCCGGCATCATCATTCGATGAATCTGAAGCAGGGTATCCAGTGGCGAGCGTCGGTGGTACAAAATGCCCATGCACAATACCGTATCGAAACAGCGTCTCATGGCGGGAAGTTCCTCCAGTTTCATTGGGAGGCAGTGGACATCCGACATTGCCAAGTATCGCTGCAATGCCAAAAACTGGAAATAAAAGTTAAGGTAGGGTTCGATGCCCATGATCAACTGTGGATTCCAGTGAGCCATCCGGAACATGTAGTAGCCGCAACTGGCTCCGATATCCAGTATCCGTTTGCCGGTCATGTCCCCCAGGTGACCGGCAAGTCGATCCCATTTGATGGAACTGTCCCACTCGCTGTCGATGGGAATGCCGAAAATCTCGAAGGGGCCCTTTCGCCAGGGCTTCAAATCGTACAGTGCCGAACGAAGAACGGTGCGCTGGGCAGCATCCATTTCTTTCGCCGAGCCGACACGAATCCGGGAAAGGGTCACGTCCGCGGATGAAGGCCTCACATCGGGAAGTTTTTTCAGTGTGCGGGCAAGGGCGATGCCTTTTTTGTTTTTTTCGAAAATTTCTCGATTTCGCCGATCCACCTTCTCCATCAGTTCTTTCAGGAAGGGAAAGATGCGAGGATCCTTGGCCAGGGCATCCAGCCGATTCATTTGATGCAGATCCACGAGCAGAAGTTGAACCATTTGAGCCATAGGTCAATGGCCGAGAAACCGCACCTCAGGAGCCTTTCACGGTGGCGTTCCACGGTTTCCGGGACGAGGACGTTCTCCAGCGCTTCCCGTTTCTGGCTGATTTCCATTTCCGAATAGCCTTGGTCCCGTTTGAAGCGGTGGTGAAAATCCACCTCCAATTTCGATAATGTCCGGTCTGGATGAACGGTTTTTTCCGAAAGGAGCAAGGCGCCGCCGGGCATCAGGCCATCAAAGATTCGCTGGAGCATCTCATCCCGGTTTTCCGGGGCAAGGAACTGAAGGGTGAAATTTACCGCTATGACCCTGGCGCCTTGGATGGAAACCTGGCCGATGTCCTGGCACACGCAGGAGGCATCGTTGGATCGCCCTGCGTTCCGCAACCGTTTCTTAAAGATCTCCAGCATGGGCAAGGAATTGTCAACGGCGATCATGTGAAACGCACCGGCGGGCAAGCATTTGCACAATGCCAACGCCAGGTTCCCCGTGGAGCATCCCAGATCGAAGATTCGAAAATGATGATCGCCACCATCCATTTCAATCATTCGGATGATCATCCGGGCCTGTTGATGGATGATTTCACCGTACATGGGCACCGACCGATTGATCATGTCGTCGAATACTTCAGCCACTTCGGCGTTGAAGGAAAAGGGTGGTACCGGCCCTTTTCCTTCACGATAGATGGTGTCCCTGAATGCTGTACCATTATCTCGTGGGCATCTGGACAAAGGTGGAATCAGGCCTCCTTCTTTACCGGAAGCACAAGGTTGAGCAAGACACCGATGATTCCGGACAAACCGATGCCGCCCAATGTGAATTTGCCAATGGGAAGTACCATTCCGCCGATGCCGCATACCAGAATCAGTGCAACGATGGTGAGGTTTCGGGGGGCGGTCAGGTCTTCACCGGCTTTGACCAGTGTGTTCAATCCCACCACGGTGATGGCACCGAAAAGCAGGAGCATGATACCACCCATCACCGGAACCGGTATGGTCTGCAGCAGGGCGCCCATTTTTCCGACAAAGGCAAGGATGATGGCAAAAATGGCGGCCCAGGTCATGATGGCAGGATTGAACATCCGGGTGAGGGTCACGGCACCGGTCACTTCACTATAGGTCGTGTTGGGTGGCCCTCCCAAAAAGGAGGCGACGGAAGTAGCGATACCATCGCCCATCATGGTGCGATGGATTCCCGGATCTTGTACGTAATCCTTGCCCGTTACACCCCCGATGGCGAGAATGTCACCGAAATGTTCGATGGCCGGTGCGATGGCCACCGGTACGATGAAGAGGACGGCCTGCAGGTTCCACTGGGGAAAGACGAAGTCGGGAACGGCGAACCATCGGGCCTCCGCCAACGGTTTGAAGCTGATAAGCATAGGGCCGGTAAAGTTTTTCAGATTGCCGGGGTCGAACCCTGCCTGGATACTGTTCGAAATGCCGGAAAAATCGAGAACGAGGGCCGCCAGGTAGCCGACACCGATACCGATCAAGATGGGGATCAGACGGAACCACCCCTTTCCAAGCAAAGAGGTCAGGATGGTCGTCAAAAGGGCGATGCCGGCAATGATCATGGCCGTGCCCTGGGGAACCAGCCATGCGCTGCCGTCCCCGGTTCGCCCCATGGCCATGTGGACGGCCACCGGGGCCAATACCAGCCCGATCACCATGATCACCGGTCCCACCACGACGGGTGGAAGAAGCCGATGCAAGAAGCCGGCGCCGAAAACTTTGACACATAGGCTGAGCACCACATAGAGCAGTCCGGCCGCAGCCAGCCCGCACATCGTGCCGGGAATGCCCCAGGTGTTGACGCCGTAGATGATCGGTGCGATGAATGCGAAGGAAGAAGCCAAGAAAATGGGCACTTTTCCTTTGGTAATGGCCTGAAATATCAGCGTACCAACACCGGCGGTAAACAGGGCGACGTTCGGATTCAAACCGGTGAGCAGTGGAACCAGGACCAAGGCACCGAAGGCGACGAACAGCATCTGGGCGCCCACCAGGCTACCCTGGGGACGAAACCGATAATCTGCAGCGGATGTGTGAGCGGTCATGTCATCTCCTCGAAGTTAGAGCATTGAAATCCCTATCCCTCCTCTTCAACGGTGGCCGGATAAAAAAGGGGAGGGCAGGCACTTGTGGATTGTCGCCACAATTGAACCGCTCTATAAGCGAAAAATCGATGGGGTGTCAAGGTCCCGCAGGTGGCTTTGGGAAGTCCGTCCCATTTCACCGCTGTGGATGGAGAAATGATTTAACTGATTCGCCCATGGTGCCGATACTTTATGGATGAGACACAACGCCGGCAAAGTGTGCCGGGCCGTTGAAATGCTGAACCATCGATCATATATTGCAATGGTATCGGGTCTATGACCAAAAGGATGAAAACGTGGTGGTCTCTTCGGTGTGCCGTGTGTGTCGTTTTCGTGTTGGCCACCCCGGTGTCGGCCGACATCTATCGATACATCGACAGTCAGGGGGTCATGCATTTTACCAATGTTCCCACATCCGGCAAATATAAAGTCTACATCAAGGATCGCCCCCAATGCCGAAACTTTTTAATCGATGCCGATCGTTACGATCGATACATCGAGGAGGCTGCCGAAATTCATGGCGTGGATTCTCTTCTTCTCAAGGCCGTGATTCGCGCCGAGTCGGCATTCGATCCCAAGGCGGTGTCGAAAAAAGGGGCCATGGGACTGATGCAGATCATGCCGCAAAACCTATCGGTTCTTCGGGTAAACGATCCCTTCGATCCCTATCAGAATATCATGGGGGGGGCACGATATCTGAAAACGTTGATCCATCGGTTTGACGGACACGTGGCGTTGGCCCTTGCGGCGTACAATGCAGGGCCAAAGGCAGTGGATCGATTTCGGGGCATTCCCCCCTATCCGGAGACCGAAGCGTACGTGAAGCGGGTGATGAAATTTTTCTACCTTTATAAGAACGGATAGGCAAAGCCTTTTATCGGCGCCCCAAATATACGAGAAACAATCCGACCACCATCATTACCAGGCCGATGCGACGGAGGGAGCCTGGTGCCATTTCCATGATCTTCGCCATCCACACCTTCATTCGGGCCGGTGCGGCAAAGTAGGGAACGCCTTCCACAATCATCACCATGCCAATAACGCAGAGAAAATAGTCCATATCGATCTGTCTTCATTTTTCCATGGTGATGAATCCCGCTGCATAAATTGCCGACGGATCATAGAGCCGGAAATACACGGCATCATCGGTTCGGGAGGCACCACAGTGGATGGTATGAACATTAAAACCGATCTCTTTGATGAATTCAATGCCGATTCGGTTGATGCGTCCCGAGACAATATCGGTTCGGCAAAGGAAGGTATCGAGATATTCCAGGTAAACCGTATTGTTTACATGGCCGTTGGTATCATAATCCCCATGTCGGGTGGTGATGGGCAGCGTCTGCGAAGGCACCATTCCCTTTTGAATGGGGAAGTCGATCGTATTGATATCGCGGTCGATATCGAGGGCATCTTCCTTTTCGGCGCCGTACGGGGTGGTGATGGCTTCAGCAATCTTGGCAATCCGTTTACGGGACAGATCGTAATAGAGCCACTGACTCGTTGCCGCCGCTACTGTTTCCTCTCCGCACAAAACGAGATAGTCTCTACCGGCCCTGAATCCGGTGCTCCCCTTGTGCCACGTACGAACGGTGATCGTTTCTCGGTACATCGGCATGCGGTGGATGTTCACCCGCATGCGATGCAGTATCCAGACGCCGCCGTTTCGTGCCATGGATTCCGGACCGAGGCCAACCGATTCGGAATGATAGATGGCTGCATGTTGAAGGCGACGAAACAGGCAAGGCAGCTTCAAGCAAAAGTCCACTGCCACTTCGTCGTACCCGATTTCGGCGGTCTGCTCCACTTTCATGACGTAACACCTTCATTACCAACCCGGTGTTTTGACCGTCAAGGCAGATATTCATGAATTGAACGTGGTAGGATTATCCCCGCCACTCGGTGTCGTCTACCGTGGTTTTGAAATCCGCTTCAATCACCTGGGGCAGGTCCTCTTTGGCTGCTTCCAGAATATCCCTTTCCGAAGGAATACCCACGAACACGAGTCGGTTTCGTGGACATTTCTCGGCGGCTTCCAGGCCGGCGGTTAAATTTTCAACGGTGTAATTGTCGTAATCGATGGTGGAGAGGTTGTTTTGGATGCTGAACATTTTACAGGTCCGTTCACATGCCTTGCACGCAAGACAGCCAACTTTGCACACATCCTTGACGTCTTTGCCTGCATCCAGGTTGGCGCACTCGACAACCAGCATACGGTCTGTCTTGAAGGGGGCCATGGTGATGATGTTGCGCGGGCATGCTTTCGCGCAGGCGCCGCATCCCACACATTTTTCGTAATCCACCCGGGCCAGTCCATCAACCACGTGAATGGCGTCGAAATTACATGCCCGTGTACAGTCTCCGAACCCGAGGCAGCCATAGGTGCAGCCCTGTATGTCGGTTACCAGGTTGGCAGTGGCGCATCGCTGTTCGCCCCTGTAAGGACTTTTTCCCAGACGGTCTTCCGCCGTGGCACCGCAATGGACCACGGGGCGCCATGGAAAGCTGACGGAAACTTCTACACCCATCACATCGGCCAGGGCCAGGGCACAACTTTTTCCGCCGACGGTGCACAGGTTTACCTCGGCCCCTTCCAAAACCACGGCTTCGGCGTATTCACCACAACCCACGTAGCCGCAACCGCCGCAGTTGGCTCCCGGCAGTATTTCGATGGCCGCATCCACCCGGGGATCCACTTCCACATGAAAGGCCTGATTGGCCCATCCCAATATGAACGAGAAAATAAGGGCCATGGCCAGCATGGTCGCGGCGGCCAGACCGATGATTACCCAAGACATGATACCCCCTGTTGGTGATGGATTGGCAATTCGACGCATGCCGATAAGGGGCCATCGCCCAATCGTCGTGCTTGTTGTTTGTCTTCAGACGGCTGTGGCGACTGGACGGATTCGTTTGCCTCCACTGCCGCCGGTTTTGCGGTCATGGCCTCCCGCAGTCCTGAATCGACCCCGGTGAAGCCCATGAATGCCATGGCAAGGATGCCACCGACGACCAAAGTGATGGCGGCGCCGCGAAAGGGCTTGGGAATGTCGCAAAGCTCCAGCTCTTCCCTGATGCCGGCCATGATGACGATGGCGATGGTAAAGCCCACGCCGCCGAAAAAGGCAAGGGTAAGTGCTCGCCCCAGATCCCATCGGTCCGCCGGATTTTCCGCGCCAACTACGTTGCTCATGATGGTCAGACAGGCAAACAAGATGGCGCAGTTGGTGGTGATGAGCGGTAAGAATACGCCGAAGGCCTTGTATAGGCTGGGAAAGAAGCGTCGAACGTACATCTCGACGAACTGGACCGAACTACTGATGGCGAAAATGTAGACGATGTAGCTCAATATGGTAAGGTCCACCATGGCGGCGGACTCTGCGGGCATGAACAATCCCGCAATCATTTTCGTAAGCGGTGCACCGGGCATCAGCACGAAAGTGGTGACGGTCCAGGCGATGAATGCGGCGATGGAGATGACGAAGGTGACGGCGCACCCCATGCCAACGGCCATCTCCACCCGACGGGAGACCCCGATAAAGGGGCAGATGCCGACGAAATAATAGAGAACGAAGTTGTTGATCAGGGCCGCGCCAAGGGCGATGAGCAGAATATCGATGAGGTAATTCATTTTTTCTTACGCTTTCTTTTTCTCGGCGAACCAGTTGACAGTTCCCAGCAGCAGGCCGAAGGTGAGAAACGCACCGGGCGGCAGCACCATGATTACCCAGTCCGGCCATGCCGTCGGCAGGACCTCGATGCCGAAGAGGCAACCGGTTCCCAGAATCTCCCGGATGGTGGCAATGCTCACCAGGGCCAGCCCAAATCCCAGGCTCTGGCCGATGGCGTCCGCTGCGGCGGAAACAACACCCTGCTTGGAGGCGATCACCTCTAAGCGACAGATGATAATGCAGTTGACGATGATCAGCGGGATGTACGGCCCCAGGGTTTTGCTCATCTGATAAAGGTAGGCAGCCAGGATCCGATCGGCGATGGTAACGAAGGTGGCGATGGTCAAGGTGAAAACCACGATGCGAAGATGGGGCTTGAGCAGGTTTCGAATCAGGCTGGTGATCACATTGGCGCAAAGCAGTACGAAGGCCACGGCTGCGGTCATGGTGACGGCGGCCTTGAGGCCGTTGGTCACGGCCAGGGTGGGGCAGAGTCCCAAGAGCTGGCGATATACCGGGTTCTCCGGCAAAATGCCCCGAATGAACAGCTCTGTGTTGGTGGGTTTGTCAGCCATCGGTTTTGCCTCCCTCTTGAACGGCGGCCGGCATATCGGCCAGTGGTTTCCGCAAATCGCCAAGGGCTCCGTTGATCAAGTTGGTCACGCTCTTGGACGAAATGGTGGCACCAGTCACCGCGTCGATCTCACCGGGTTTCTGGGCACCGGTCTTGACCACCACCAGAGGCTGGGTGGCCGGTGTACCGATGAACTGTCCCCGCCAGTCGTCGAAGATGATCTTGTTGCCCAGGCCGGGTGTCTCCTTCTGGTCCAAAACAAACATGCCGGTAATGGTGGAAAGATCGGAAGAGAGACCCAACAGCAGTTCTATGGTGTCTGCATAGCCCTGTCCCTTGGTCTTTACTACCCATCCCTTCAAGTCTCCCTGGTACCGGGCTTCATAGACGCTATAAAATTTGCTTCGGTCCGCCTTTTCCACGGCCACCTGGTGCGGCGTTATGGAAAGGGTCTGGTTCTCACCCGCCATCTTGGCGGCAAGTTCCTTTCCCAGCACCAGTTCCGGTACCTTTTCCAGCGTCTCGTTGAGCTTGTTTGTTTCGATCACGGGGCCCAGGGCGTTTTGAACACTGGCCAGGGATACGCCGAATCCCGTGGCCAGGATCAGCACCAGCCATGCCTGCACGAGCTTGTTTGATTTCAGCCCGCCGGCAACCGATTTTTTTTCAGCGTTGTCGTCGTTCATCGTCTCTCAATTCCAAGTCCTTACTGCAAAAGTGCGCAATCTTTCGATCCGATTCATTATTTCCCACCGAACGGTGTGGGAATGGTCCATCGATTGATCAGCGGGGTCAGGCCGTTCATGAACAAGACGGCAAACATCACACCTTCCGGATAACCGGAGAACAGGCGCAACACCATGATAAACACACCGATACCCAGTCCGAATATGAATTTGCCCTTGGGCGCCAAGGGGCTGGTGACCGGATCCGTGGCAATGAAAAAGGCTCCGAACAACAGCGAACCGCCGAAGATGTGGTGGATCACCGTCCATCCGTCTGCACTTCCCAAAATGTCGGCCAGCCCGCCGATGATCACCACGGCAGAGAGGATTCCCACCGGAATTTCCCATGAGGCGGTTTTCCGAATGATCAGATAGATGCCGCCCAGCAGGCATGCCAGGGCACTGGTCTCTCCGAGGCTGCCGTTGGTGGTCCCCCAGAAGAGACTGCCGAGGGTTGCCACCGTGCCGTTCATCTTGTAGGCATTCATGGGTGTGGCCTGGGTGATGGCGTCCACGGCGCTTTGCACGTCTTCGAACCCTGAGGCGGCCAATGCGCCGGCAAAGGAGATCATGACGAAGGCCCGTCCCACCATGGCCGGATTGAACAGGTTCATGCCCAGCCCGCCGAAGATCACCTTGCCGATGCCGATGGCGACGAAGGCGGCGATGACGCCCACATACCAGGGGGCCGTTCCGGGCAGGGAGAGAGCGAGGATGACACCGGTCACCAGGGCCGAACAATCCGTTAGCGTGGCGCTGCGGCCCCTGAGTTTGACGAAGAGAAACTCCGCCAAGAGGCTTCCCGTGATGCATACGGCCAACTGAAACAGGGCGTACCCTCTGAAGATGTACAGGGACATGGCGACCGCGGGAACAAGGGCCACGAGCACATCCACCATCATCCTTTGGGTACTGGTGGTCGTTTGCACAAGGTGGGGTGATGGCGATACGTGGATCACCGGTTCTGCCTGCTGGTTCTTATCGATGGAGGTAACTTGATTGTTTTGCATGGTTGATTTCTCTTTGTGGTTCCGAATTCAGCTCCGATCCGCCGCCGCAACCATTGCCTTTCCGGCGCGAATCAGTTGAACGAGGGGGATGTGGGCCGGGCATGTGTATGCACAGGAGCCACACTCGAAACAGGCCATGATGTTATACCGTCGCGACAATGAGATGTCCTTGTGCCTGGATGCCATGGCAATTTTTGTTGGCACCAGTTTCATGGGACATACATCCACACACCGACCGCACCTGACACAAACGGTTTCTTCCACCGCCTTCACCTCGTCATGGGTCAAGACGGTGAGTCCGCTGGTACCCTTGGTGACCGGTGTATCGGGGTTGGAAAAGGCAAACCCCATCATGGGACCACCGGCAACCATTCGGGCGGCATCGGCGGTAAGTCCGCCGCAGAAATCGATGAGGGCGCCGAAGGATACCCCGACGGGAGCCAGTACGTTGGATGGGTTGGCGATGCCCCTGCCCGTGACGCTGATCACGCGATGGGTAAGCGGCCTCTTGTGAATCACGGCCTGAGCCACGGCGGCCATGGTCCCGACGTTGCTGATGGCCACGCCAACATCCGATGGGAGCCCCCCAAGTGGTACCTGTAGCTTCGTAACGGCCTGAACCAAGTGTTTCTCACTGCCCTGGGGGTACTTCGTCTTGAGCACGGCGATCTGAATGCCGGTGCCGCTGGCCGCCTTTTTGAGCGCTTCGACGGCGTCCATTTTATTGTCCTCGACGCCAATGGCGATCCGACTGGCCCCGACACTGCGGGCTGCCAACAGGGCACCGGTGATGATGGGCGCCGGTGCTTCCAGCATCAGCCGGTAGTCGGATGTGAGGTAGGGTTCGCACTCACAACCGTTTACGATGAGGGTGTTCACCGGTTTCTTGTCGTTGGGCATGATTTTCACATGGGTGGGAAAAGCCGCTCCACCCAGCCCCACAAGACCCCCTGCATTGATGTCCTTACTGATTTCGGATGGATCGTAGGCATCCAGGCCGGTTGTCGGCCAATGGCCACCGAAGATCTCCTCAAACAGGGCCGCTCCTTCCGGAATCTCCCCCTCGGTTTTAATGGGCAATGTGTCCATGTGCCGTCCGTTGGCCAGGGTCATGCGCTTGGGCCGTTGGACGATGCCGGGAACCGATGCGTGCAAAGTGGTGGAGACGAAGATTTTTCCCTTGCCGATCATCTCCCCCCACAATACCGATTGGCGCGCCTTGACCAATGGTTCGCACGGTCCGCCGATGTTCTGATGCAAGGAGAGCATCACCTTTTCCGGCGTGGGCAACACACGAATGGCCGCATCCTTGGCCAGATCCTTGTTTTCCGGAGGATGAATGCCATGGGAGAAGGTGCCGTTGCCCGCGTATCCGTCTAGTCCTCTTGCCATTGGTGTTTCCTGAATTTCATTTTTTTCCTGATGTTCATTCGAAGAACCCCTAAAAGTATAAAAGACTTCCGAAATGGAAATCTTTTGTTACCGGGATGTCAATTTCAGCGCAGTAAACAACCATATTTCATTAACATTTGTCAAGCCTCGCATGGAAAAAGAGATGAAGGTGACTCTTCGATGCAGGCACTTTCTTTTTCGATAGCGCTTATAAACCTCCATAGAGAGGTAGTCAAGTATTATCTTCTTGTACCCGGATGATACCTCATGCTATAGAAAAAAAGGCCGACAGAAGTTCTGTTTTGTAAAAATATCTGAAATGATTAGTTTAATTTTCGATATTTGGTAGCCGGGTGTCGGTGGTTGGACGCATCGGGATCCCCATACGCGGCGGAGGACGATTCGATGAACCCCACATTTGCAGAACAAGCATCCAGCGAGAAACCGTTGGATCAGATCGACCGTAACGCGTACGAACCCGTCTATGTGCAACTCGGAAGGCTTCTTCGTAGAAAAATCATATCCGAAGGGCTCCGGGCCGGCGAGCAACTCCCCTCGGAATCGGAACTGTGCAAGGCGTATAATGTCAGTTCGATGACAGTGCGGCGGGCCATCAGCATGCTCGTTGACGAGGGCGTCGTCACCACCGAGCGAGGTCGAGGGACTTACGTCAAACGGTTGGATCTGGGAGCGGCGACGTTCAGCCTCGATGACCTGCAAAAGCTTTACAGCCAAGCCACCACCGCCAAGGTAAAAATTCTCGATGTTCAACTGGTTTCAGCCGATTCGAAAATTGCAGAGAAACTATCCATCGCCGAAGGAGAGCGAACCATCAACCTCCGGCGGCTGATCGTAACCGATGACAACCCCCTGTTCTATCATTGTGAATACCTAATCTGTGACGTTCACCATCCCATTGTCGAATCAGAACTGGAAGTCACTTCCATGCAGGGCCTGCTGGAAGGCCGTGGTCACAATCTGTTCAAATATGGAAAGATCACGGTAAGCGCCGGCATCATGGGGGAGGAGGAGGCTTGCATCTTAAAGGTACAAACTCCGGCGGCGGCGTTCTTTCTGACCCATCTGTTCTATGGCTTCGATGAACGCCCTTTGAGTTGGGGACGATTTGTTTGCAGAAGTGACAAACTGCGTTTTACAACAACCGTCGGCATCACAGCATAGATACATCATCCGCCCCTGCATTACTACTTCAGGCCCAGGTCTCTCCAGGATCGATGAATGAATCAAATTCGGGGTAAAGATTTTATTAAAAAGGTCGTCGAACTTCAAGAAGAGGAGGTCTTGACGCTCGCCGCGTCACGGTTGGAGGCGGGAGATGACCCACTGGAAATCATCGATGAATGTCAGCAGGGAATGATCGACGTTGGAAGGCGCTACGAAATCGGCGAATATTTCATCTCCAGTCTGATTGCAGCGAGTGCCATTTTCCAGGGAGTAAGCGATCTGGTCGACCCATTGATTCAGGAACGGCTGGAGGATAAGGAATCGGCGGTCATTCTTCTGGGAACGGTCCACAATGATATCCACGACCTGGGGAAAAATCTGTTTGGAAGAATGGCGGCATGCCATGGTTTCAGAGTGATCGATCTCGGTGTGAATATACCGCCGATCGAATTTCGTGCCGCTGCGGCCGAAAAACAGCCCGATATCGTCGGGTTATCGGGCCTTTTGACGGTGGCTGCCGAGAGTATGCAACAGACCGTTAGGCTTTTCAAAAATGACGAGGACCCAATCATTGCCAACACGCCGATCATCATCGGAAGTTCTTGCCTGCGTCCGGAACGGTACCACGGCATTGGCGCGGATTATTGGACGGACAATGCAATGACAGGTATCAACATCTGCAAACGACTCATGAAAAATCGCAGTCGGTAAAAGCGGCGTTGCCTGGTTGTTTGCAAACCGGGTGCCTTGCACCCGGAGCCAACCCGACGATGAAAGTATTGACGTGCTTTTGATCCAACTTCTCTTCCCATTCCACTCCGGCATTTTCTTATGTTGACGCCATCCTATCGAGACGCTACAAATAATATAGAAGAATTGTGGGATTCTTCTTACAAATCAACCCGTAGGACAACGAACAAGGAGGTATCACATGAAAGAATGCGTGCCCCCTCATAAAATTCTCGTTGCCGTGGATGGAAGTGAGCAATCGTTGCGTGCGATTCGATATGCCGCAAATGTATTTGCGCCGGATCGGACCAACGTTGTTCTATTCCATGTTCAGGCCCAGTTGTTCACGCTCTTTTCCGAACTGGATGCCTACCCCCTGTACAAGCGCCGCGTGGCCGGGTTGAAACGATGGGCCACGGAGCAAAAGGTGAACATCGACAGCACCATGCACAGCGCATTGGTCTATTTCAAGCAGAAAGGTTTTCCCGAATCGGCCATCACCTACAAGACGCCGGCTGAGAATCTGGGCATCACACAGGACATCGTAAAGGAGTCCTACGACGAGTACGATGCCATCGTGGTGGGGCGCACCGGTTGGAGCCGTTTCAAGGACTGGCTGATCAAAAGTACCGCGATGAAACTGGTTTCCAGAATCAAACACATTCCCGTCGTGGTGGTGGGTGGCAAGCCCGACCTGGAGCACCTCTTGGTGGCTTTCGACGGTACCCACGGCGCCATGAAGGGGGTCGTGTGTGTCGGTTCCCTGGTGGGCACGTCGGGCCATGACCTGGAACTTTACAGCATCATCGATGAGGATAAAAAGTTCTGGCCCGGAGAAGATCCCACTTTTCGGATCGACAATTGCCTCAGTCGGATCGTGACGGGCAAACTCAAAATCGGAGACCGGTTGGAGGAGGCTCGCAAGAGACTTCTGGAGGATGGGTTCCCAACCGATCGGATCTCTTTGAAGATTCACGCCGTCGGGCAAGATCGTGCCGGGCACATCGTCAAGGAGGCCATGGGAAACGGCATCGGAAGTATTGTCGTCGGCCGTCGGGGGATCATCACCTTCATCGAAGAGTACGTCATCGGGCGTGTCAGCGACCAGGTGCTGAAGCTGGCCGATCAATTGGCCGTTTGGATTATTTAATCAATAAAAAAGACCCGGCCCGCGAGAACGGGCCGGATCTTTTTGTATTTTTTCGCGTTATTCGAACAGTGTCATGATAAAACAACTGTCGTCATCATCATCCGTGGCCGCATCGACCGTGGTGGTAGAGGTGATCAAGGCACCGGGGTCTTCGATGACGCCATTTGCGGTGCCGTCGCCGTCCGTGTCGGGATCGCCATCGGTCAACGTAATGGTGATGGTGTCATCACCGTCATTGTCATCGAATTCGATCTGTCCCCATTCACCGGAAGAGTTGACCTTGTAGTACTTCGCAGTTGTCGGAACGTTTTCCGGAAATTGAATCGTCACGGTCACCGCATCGCCGGCCGTAAGGCCCGTAATCATAAACTGATTCACCCCATAGGGAAACAGGCCCTCTTCGGTGAACTCCGGCAACGACGGATCCTCCTCGTTCAGACAGGCTACCTGGGAAAAGCTGCCACTTTGGGTGTGAAGCCGTATTCTCTCCTTGCCTTTGGCGTGCCGCACCGCCGCCGTGTCCGGATCTTTGTAATCAGGGGTGCCGTCGCCGTCCATGTCGTCGGTGTCGTCGGTGCCTTCCTCACTGTCCAACACGCCGTTGCCGTTGGAATCGGTACCGTCGATAGCGCCGTATACGATGATCTTGTTCTGGTCCACATATCCCCAGCCGGCCTCGAGAATGTCGATGTCGGTGGTGTCTTCGGGAAGGGGTTCGATCTTGATGATGGTCGCCGAACGGGAGCATGATCCTGCGTTGTGGTCGAGATCATAGTCGTAGGGCCATTCCACATCCTGGACGTCGGAATTGCTGGATTGATCCGGCGGTCCCACATATTTTTGGGGCACCACCACGCGAAATGGTCCCTCGCCGTCCAACTTGTTGTCTGCGTCGAGAACGCCGGCATCCAGATACGCCCCCTCGCGTTTGTAAGCCAAAATGGCCTTGAGACCGCCGGATACGGAAATTGCGTCACCATGGGAGCGGCCGGCGCAGGAAGGGGCGCTATAATCGCACCAGCCATAGTCCGGGTTCTGATCCACATCCGCGTCTTCGTGATAGTAGTAGGTTGCCGGCGGGTATTGGTAGGACTGGCCCGGTGTGTTTCCATAAACATGGTACATGTCCAGATCCGCGTCGTATACCAGGGGGTGGTTTTGCCCCCACCCGTCCGGTGCGTATACCCATACCCCCGTGGCGCTATTCAAGATTCCGGCGTCATCCAGCAGATCCTTCATGGGAATTCCGGTGTATTCTGCGTAGAAGTCCCCGGATCTGGAGGTGTTCATGAGCAGGAACTGGGTGTGGCTGCCCAAGGCTTCCAGCTGGTCCCGCGTGTAGACGCGGTAGGGGGCGATTTCAAGCCCCGGATAGTCGTTGGCGTTGCCTGGAAACGCATTGGCGGCAATCTCCGCGGCGTTGCTGTACCCGTCGCCATCGCTGTCTGCATCGTCGATTTGCGTCACCGCCGTCGCATTGCGGCCGGCGGTTTTGTAGGCGGCCCCATAGGTGTTGATGGTCTCTTCGATCTCTCCGGCACCGTCGTAACCGTAGGTTTGATGGCACCACTGGCAACTTCCCAGTTCCACGGTTTTTCCTTTGCTGTTTACGTAGGACCCACCGCTGTGGCAAAGGTTGCAATTGTCTATTTTTGTTCCGGCCTTGTCCGGATATGCCGATAGAAATTTGTCGGCATCCTTTTCGCCTTCGTGGTGATAGGCGGCATACACCGGTGCCGCCAGTAAAAGAGCGAGGGTCGAAAACAAGGCAATCCATTTGAATCTGTTCATCTTCACCTCCTTAAAAGTCAATGCTGAATCGTAAAGTTGCAACATTTTCCGTGTCGATATAATTGGTTGTGCCATCGGGCAGCACACGAACCCGAATTGGATCGGAAAGGTCGGTGTGGGAGTAATCCAGAACCACCCTGGCCATGGGATACAGTACCCAGTTGATGGCCACGCTAATGGCATCGG
Source organism: uncultured Desulfosarcina sp. (assembly GCA_963674945.2). Lineage (GTDB taxonomy): Bacteria > Desulfobacterota > Desulfobacteria > Desulfobacterales > Desulfosarcinaceae > Desulfosarcina. The sequence continues at coordinate 2,001,136 of CAXXWQ010000004.1, read as the reverse complement.
CCCGATCCACTGAGACGTGGGCCGCCGGATTGATCCAGTTTTCGTCTCCGTCGAAATGATCGATCCGGGCCGCTATGCACAGTGCGCCCCAGGTGCCCTCGCCGGGGTTGAAAAAACGCCGGGGATAGATGGGCTTCACAACACCCTTGGACAAAATGGGCCGCTCTCCGGTAACGCACCACATGGCACTGGCATACCAGGACGAAAACTCGGCATCGTCCGGGTTGTCACCGGCTGCCGCGAGGCCGGAATAGGTCAGCGTTATGAATTCTCCCTGGAACAGCACCGGTCCCACGGCCCATGCACCTTCCAGACCGATTCGCCACCGTTTTTCCACGTCCTGGATCACGCCGAATTTGGTGTTGTGGCTGAAGAGATAGAGGTTTCGGTTCGTACCGACCATGCCGGTACTTTTCACCCGCAAATCGACATTGATGGGATCGATTTCGGCATATGTTGCGGCACCGCCCAACTGCAGGCCATTGAGCCAGGGATTCAGGGATCGTTTGAAGGGCAACACGTTGATTCGCGCCGCAATTTCGGGCGTGTCCTTTTCGGGGCCGGATGTGTCGCCGTCGTCGCCGTCGCCGTTAAAGAGTCCTGCGGCGTAAACCAGGGCATCTTGAAAGGCTGTGCCGTGGAACATGAGGCCGATGTCCCGTTTGGGGCCGAGATCGTATCCCATGGACCGTTCGGCAAAAAACTGTGCCTTGTCCACCGATTGCCATTCGAGGCTGAAGGGAGCCTTGGTTTGTCCGAAACGAAGTGCATTGGCACCGAAAAGGGCATCCACGTAGGCATCGACCAGGTTGTCGGTTTCGTTTCCCTCGAACTCGTACTCCATTTTAAAACGAAAATATCGGGTCAATTGACCTTGGAAACGAAGTCTCGCCCTTCGAACATCGAAACGGTCGTCGGCCCTTTCGCTTTCCGTATAGTACCGGTAGTCGGTTTGAAAGGCACCGCCAAGCCGAAGCTCCATCCCCCCTTCCTCTTCGGAACGGATATAGAAGCCCCCCTTGTACCCGGCGAAGAAAATCTTTTCGGCATGGGCCTGCGGGAGGGGAGGGATGACGGCGGTCACCAACAGGATGAGTTTGATAAGGGCGGGGATTTTCACGGATGGCAAAATCGTTTTTGACATTTCAGGATCTTTGTATTTGCGATGTGAGGAAGGTTTCGGTTCAAAGACAAAGTAGATGTTACTATTTGTATTTTTCATAATTCACAGTCAAATCAAATCGAAGACTCAATAAAATATGTCTTTTAACAAACGAGAAACAACGAAAAATAACAGTTGGCAGGGTGGGATTAGAAGGCTTTTTGAAGTTTTCCGTCAAACGAAACATTTGGGGGCCGGTTTGCCATGGCACCGGTTCCGTCGGTTGGGTTCAGGATTGGCGCATTGGTGATCATTGCAGTTCATGAATCCGGTTTCAAGCCTGCTTCAAAAGGGGGCTTCATCAAACCGTTCGCTTTGCGGGTGGCCGTCGACTACTCCGCGGATTGGGATGCCGGCAGTTTTCCCAATTCTGCCATGGCTTGCTGAAGGGTTTGGATGTCGAAAGGCTTGTGTAAGATGGCATTGACCCCTGCCGCCATGGCAGCCTCGTTGTCCTGCATTTCATTTTGCGTGGTGACCATGACGATGGGAAGACGATCCTTGTCGAAATGGCGACGAACTTCCCGGATCAATTGGATGCCGTTGATGTTTGGCATGTTCAGATCGGTAAAAATAAGATCCGGTGGATCGGATTTAATAGCATCGATGGCCTCGGCGGGAAATTCGAACATCTTGGAATCGCACGCAAGACGGTGGAGTATACCCCTGTAGATGTTTAAAATCATTTTCGAGTCGTCGACGACATATACGGTCGATCTCGGTGCCGCACCACCGTTGATTCCTTCGAGGACGCGATTTGCCAGGGATTCGTGGCCGTTTTGTTTCATCAGCTGGATAAAACGGGAGCGGACATCCGGGTGCGCATTCCTGGATAGATAGGTCAGGGCACAACGTTCGAAGGTCGCTTCCCCGATAAGATCCAAATATATCCGTTCACACCCGGAATTGAGAACCGCTTCGACGACTTGCAGGGTTTCCTTTTCTCCGGACCGAACCAAGTTTTTCAAACCTGCGGCCAGCATTGCGTTATAGTTTCGGTCGATTGCACCGGCAGCCGCCGAGCGGACATTCTCCACGGGATCCGATAGTCCCTGGGCCAGAACAAAGGCGCTTTTCCCCACAGGCAATAATCCCAGCGCCTCATATGCTGCGAAGCGGACGTTGGCATCTTTGGGTTCATTGTGAAGCAGTTTGCGAATGGGTAAAATGGCGCTTTCGTCGCCGATTTCTCCCAGGATATTGATCGTGTGAATCAGTAGGTCCGGATCATCGTGGTGGAGATTACCGATCAAAATGGGTACGGACTTGCCGTCCATCTTCCGCAGATGTTGTTTTGCCGCGTTTCGCAAATGGGCATGGTGGGAAGAGAGTCCTTCGTTGAGTCTTTCTATGGCTTCGGGGCTTTGGTCCGTGGCAAATACATCCAATATCATGATGTCCAGATCGGGATCACTTCCCAGCTTTTCCGACAGCCGCTGAAATGCCGTGGGGTTTGCCAGCTGGCCCAAGGCGTATATGGCGGCGATGGTCAGCTCCAGATGGTTGGAGTAGAGGTATTCCGAAATGGGAATGGTGGCGGATGTATCGCCGATAAGGCCTAAAGCGGAGATAATGGCCCTGATGACCGTCTCATCCTGGTCTTCGTTGAGGATCCCAATGAGTGCCTCGGCAGCCCCCTCCAGGCGAATTTCACCGGCCACCTCGATCAGGATCACGCGGTTTTCCCGTTTGACTTCACGGATAATCATGGAGAGCAAAAGCTCCGGATGATACAATGCTTTGGCGTACAGGATCTCCTTGATTTGGGGATAGGATTGGGCAAGGGAACGGTTTTTGGCAATCAGGTCGACAATCAGCGCAATGGCGAACGTGTCTTCGGCCCGGTTGAGTTCGAACAGGGCTGTCTTTCTGGTTCGATCGTCAACGGAATCGATCTTGGATAGCACCAATTTGGCCTTTATTGCATTTTCTTGCTGCAGGTATGATCGTAGTTCTTCCAAGAAGTCATTGACGATATTTTCTGGCATGGCCTGGATTTCCTTTCATGGGCATTACATAAAACAATTTCTACCATGTCCTACGAGCCGGTGATCGAAAGCGCATTGTCGCGGGAACAACACCATTATCGGTTTTTGAATCGATTACTTTATCCACCAACTGGCAGTCCGGATCGGATTGTGATACATGTCCGGTGCGAAGCCGCTACCAAGGAGAGCGACCGGAAATGGAGCAACGCGTTTTGCGCAAGAGACTATTGGCCTGGTACGAAAAGTGCCGGCGTTCCTTGCCGTGGCGGGATACCACCGATCCCTGGGCCATCTGGGTCTCGGAGGTGATGTTACAGCAGACCCGGGTGGCTGCCGCCGTTCCCTATTACCTGCGCTTCATGAAACGATTTCCGACGCCTCGACACCTTGCCGATGCCGACCTTCAAATGGTGCTCAAGGGATGGGAAGGATTGGGGTATTATTCTCGTGCCCGCAATCTTCACCGCGCAGCCTGCCAGGTGGTCTCCCGTTTTCACGGGGAAGTTCCCCGTGATCCGGAGGATTTTCGATCCCTTCCCGGCGTCGGAGACTATATCTCCGCCGCCGTCATGAGCATCGCCTTCGGTCATGCGATTGCCGTGGTGGACGGTAACGTCAAGCGGGTTTTGTCCCGGCTGTTGGAAATGGGGGTGCCCGTTAATGCGGCAAACGCGCACAAATTGTTCCAGGTACCGGCCCAGGACCTGCTCTGCCCCGATCACCCGGCGGCATTCAACCAGGCCGTCATGGAACTGGGGGCGCTCGTCTGTCATCCCAAGCGGCCGGAATGCGAAATATGCCCCCTGTCCGACCTGTGCCTTTCGTATCGTCATCAGACGACGACCGATTATCCCAAGCGCAAGGCAAAGGGGAAGGTTCCCCATCGTCACCAAAGTATCGCGGTGATCGAAAAAAATGGAAAGATGTTAGTGGTTCAGCGGCCGGACAATGGGCTTCTGGCAGGATTGTGGGAATTTCCGGCCTTCGATGCCATCGACGGCCGAACCGACATGAAGGATTTTCAGAAGATTGTGGCCTCAGAGACCGGCCTGACCACCACCGTGGAGAGGGTGTTGAAACGAATCCGCCACGCTTACACCCACTTTACCTTGACCTGCGATGTCTACCTTTGTCGGTATGCCAAGGGGCGTGTCCGACTGAAAAATATCAAGGGGCATCGCTGGACGACACTGCGTGGCGTACGTCGACTCCCCCTTCACAAGGTTAACCACAAATTCATGGATGCATTGGAAATGATCTTTGACTCAAACACCTCTTTTCGGTGAGACGGCCACTGTTTCCATCAGTGCTTCGGCATCCGTCACCGGCAGTTGACACGACCCGTTTCGGCACACATAGGCAGTCGTTTTGCCCTGTGTGATCGTTTTCCCCCGAAACAAGGGGAGCCGTTCGGCAAGGTGCAAGGCTTCTTTTTCAGTCACGATCATCACAAGGCCGCCGGGCCAATGGGCCGTTCGTACTAGATCGGTGAGTAAATCGTCGCCCGCATCAAGTGGCTTCACGACGATCACCTGGCTTGCCGGATGAAAGAAATCGTCGATGGCCAGAATCATCTCCCCGAATGCCAGCGGACTGGTCTCAACGGCGACAGAGACGGCTGCCAGTCCCTTTTGGGCCTGGTCCAAATAGGCGGTATCCGCAGTCAAGAGACTCAGGCGCAACAGGTTCCGCAAGGCAACCGCATTCGCCGATGGCAACGCGCCGTCGACAATGGGTTTTTCCCGTGCGATCAATCGCTCGTGGTCCATAGCGGTCATGAAATAGCCCCCATTTTCATGGTCGGCAAAACGATCGGTCAACTTTTCATTCAGTTCGACGGCATGATCCAACCAGTGGGGCGCTGCGGTGGTTTCAAAAAGGTCCAACAGAGCGGCGATGAGATAGGCATAATCGTCGAGAAAACCGTTGCCGGCGGCAATGCCGTCTTTGAAACTCCGTTTGAGCCTGCCACCGTCTGCCATCTTTTCCAGGATAAAGCCGGCCGCTTGAGCGGCTTTTTCGAGGTGTTGGGGGCGTTTCATGGCAAAACCGGCCTGGGCAAAGGCGGAGATCATCAAACCGTTCCAGGCAACGAGGATCTTGTCGTCGACAAGGGGATGGGGACGCTTTTTGCGGGTGGCATACAGCACCCGGTTGATACGATCCATGTCCGACACCAAACGATCCGGTTTCCTGCCCAGATCATCGGCCAGTTCCTCCGTTGGTTTGGGCAGGAACAGGACATTTCTTGCCTCGAAATTTCCTTCGGCGCTCGCCCCGTAGACAGTGGCGGCGATATGGGCATCTTCTTCACCCAGAGCGCTTTGGAGTTCTGCCATCGTCCAGGTGAAAAACCATCCTTCTTTCCGATGACCGGATGGCGTCAGACTATCCGCATCGGTGGCAGAGAAAAAGGCACCGCCCGGTGCGGTCATCTCGCGGGCCACATAGTCCAGGGTTTTTTCTGCCACGCGTCGGTAATTTTCGTTTCCTGAAGCCTTCCACCCGTCGATGTAGGCGGGCACCAAGAGTGCGTTGTCGTAGAGCATCTTTTCGAAGTGGGGAACCAGCCACCGGTCATCCGTTGCATATCGGTGAAAACCGCCACCCACTTGATCGAATATGCCGCCACCGGCCATTTTTTCCAACGTCAACGCAGCCATCTCGCGGCTCTCGGCGTCCCCCGTTCGAAAAGATTGCCGCAAAAGCAGGCGAATCGGCAGGGAACTGGGGAATTTCGGGGCACCGGTGATTCCTCCGTTCACCCTGTCGAAACGCTGCTTACAGGATGCAATGGCACGGTCGATGGCGTCTTTCCCAGGAAGACGCGTTGCAGATACCGGTGTGAGCATTTGACGGACCGCCTGTTTCAGTTGTGCGGCGGACCGGGACACCGATTCCTTGCGATGGTCGTAGCTTCCTCGAATTTTCTGCAAAATCGTAAAAAAGCCCATGGGGGTTCCCCGATCACCATCCCTCGCCGGAAAGTAGGTTCCCCCGTAAAACGGATCTCCCTCGGGGGTGAGCCACACGGTCATGGGCCATCCACCGTGACCGGTAATTGCCTGGACGGCACTCAAGTAAACGCTGTCCACGTCGGGCCTTTCCTCCCGATCGACCTTTACAGGGATATAGTTCGCATTGATGTATCGGGCGATTTCTTCATCCTCGAAGGATTCCTCCTCCATGACATGACACCAGTGACAGGTGGCATACCCCACCGACAGCAGCACGGGACGGTCCAGGCGTTCGGCGGTCGAGAAGGCTTCGTCTCCCCAGGGATACCAATTTACCGGATTGTGTGCATGTTGAAGAAGGTAAGGACTGGATTCGAGAAACAGGCGATTGGTGTAAACAGGCTTTCCCTGATCGTCCAAATGACGGGTTCGCGGGCGATAGGTGTCACCCCTGCGTCGGGTCATTTCTTCCAGTGCTTTTTCAAGGTTCATGGTGTCTCCTCTATCGGCCGGCATTGGCTATCTTTTACGAATCCGTCCGATCAGCAACTTTTTACGAGATCATCATCTTTGGGTTAGCACTACCGGACCACTTTGTATCCGTGATGCAGCCATCCTTTAATGCCAGTATCCAGGTGAAAGGTCCGGGTAAAGCCCAAATGACGAAAGATGGTGAGACTCCGTCCACTTCGGTTCCCGCTACGGCAGTAAATCAGGTAGGTTTTGTCCCAGTCCAGGGCTTTTATCCGGTCTGCGAAATCGTGGGCGTAATAATCCATCAAAACCGCTCCATCGATGTGACCGCTTTCGTACTCACCAGGGGTGCGGATGTCCAAAAGCACAACGTCCGCGTCTCCCCGATGACGATCGATCATCATCTTGAACCGATCGGGCGAAACGGACCAATCATCGGTGCGGTCCACATTGGCCACAGAAAACGAAGAAGCAGTCATTACCACCATAACGATCACCAAATATCCTTTCCATCGTCTTTCCATAACGCCTCCCGTGCTTTCCTCCAGTGCATCGAAGATGGGTCGGCAAGTGAGAAACCTCTCCAGACAGCATGGCGCACCTATCACAATGTGGTAATTATAAGGATAGATTGATCCATTTCAACAGATGATTCAACGACAGGAACAGGGCAATTCTTTGCTGGGGGCGGACTGAAATGAGGTATTGCTATATTCGGCATGTACGGATATCGGTCACGATGATTCCCTTGGCGCCGATATCAGATAGGCGATCCATGATTTGGTTGACGTCGCATTTTTTAGACATGGACTTAACCGCCACCCACCCTTTCCTGCTCAATGGGGAGATGGTTGGCGATTCGATGCCAGGTGTGATGGCACAGGCCTTTTCCAGCATTTTTTCCGGGATGTCGTATTCCACCATGACATACTCCCGGGCTACGACGATACCCTGTATCCGTTCCATAAAGGTGTGGACCTTCGCCTGTCGTCCGATCTCATGGTCGCGTGCCACGAGAACAGCCTCGCTGTGCAGCAGCGGGTCACCTACGACCTTGAGTCCCGCCGCTTCAAGGGTTCGGCCGGTTTGAACCACATCGGCAATGGCGTCAGCCACACCCAATCGAATGGAAATTTCGACAGCCCCGTCCAGGCGCACAATCTTTGCGTTGATATTCCTTTTCCCGAGATCGTCATGGACCAGCCGGGGATATGATGTGGCGATGCGCAGTCCTTCAAAATGGTCGGGCAAGCGCTTGGCGTCTTTGGAAATGGCATAACAGAAATTGGATTTGCCGAACCCCAGCGGCGATAGTTCGACCACATCGGCGCCGCTGTCCATGGCCAGATCCCTTCCCGTTACCCCCATATCCAAAATACCGTTGCTTACGTAGATGGCGATATCCCGTGGGCGAAGGAAAACGAACTCAACCTGATTGGTACCGTCGAAGACGACGAGTTCACGGCTGTACCGGCGGCAGTGATAGCCGGCCTCACGAATCAGTTGAACGGCCTCTTCCGATAATGTTCCCTTGTTGGGAAGGGCAATCTTAAGCATCGTCAAAAAATCCCTTTCATCTTTTATTTACCGAAGGGGCTTATGATAATGTTGAAATATTAGTGGCGTGTGAGTGGTCAATGGAGTCTGACTGCTGGTTACAGATGGCGGTAGATGTCCTCGAGGTCCAATTCGCAGGCGATCATCATCACCTGAATGTGATAGAGCAGTTGGGAAATTTCAACCGCGGTATGTTCCTTTCCCTGGTATTCGGCGGCCATCCAAACCTCGCAGGCCTCTTCAATGACTTTTTTGCCAATGGCGTGTATCCCTTTTTCCAACTGCCGCACCGTTCCCGACGCCGGATCCTTTCGTACGGCCTTTTCCTTGAGTTCTGCAAATAGTGTTTCGAATGACTTCATCGGGCTAAAAGTTACCCCTCGACCTGTTTGGTATCGCGGTTTTTTGATTTTTTGGCTTTAATACCAGAAAAGACGGCAACTGGCAACGTGCCGCTTTTGCCTTGGTCAAGGTAAGGAGGGCGACCCTGCCGTTGTGGGGTGATATGGCAGGGTCGCCTAGGGTAGAAGGATTGAGTACTGCTTGTGGGGTATGCGTGTAACAATAATCAATAAGGCATGTGTTGTCAAGAAAAAATTGCCACGTTGTGGTATCATGGGGCCGTCACGATGGGATGCGTTTCTTGGATTGAAAATGGGCAATTTTTTGTTAAAATAGAACAAAACGAATGGTTTTTCATCATTGTCCCGGGAACAATTGGGCTGTCTGTGCAAACAGCCAATTGTTTGGGCTTCGCATCTGGCCGAACAATCTTTTTCCAAGGAGGGAACATCGTATGTCTACCAAATGTAAGCGGATTGCCATAATAACCGGCACTACCTCCGGTATTGGTGAAGCAACGATGAGAAAATTTGTCGCTGCCGGTTTTGGCGTCGTCGGAAATGGGCGAAACGCTGAGAAACTGGCCGCACTTGAAAATGAAATCGGTCATGCATTTTGCAGTGTCACGGGGGATGCTGCCGACACTGTTGTATTGAAACAACTTTTTGCCTTGGCAAAGGAACACTTTGGAAAGGAGGCCGATATCGTCGTTGCCAACGCGGGAAGAGGTTTGGGCGGTTCGGTGAGAAACGCCGATGCAAAGCAGTTTGAGGAAGTATTAAAAATCAATGTTAGCGGCGCGCTCGCTCTAATTCAAGAAGCGGCAAGGAAAATGGTGGCGCTTCAACAAAACACCTATCCCGAATCGGCGGCCGATATCGTCATCATCGGATCGGTTGTCGGACGACATGTTTCTCCGGTCAGCGCAGTATACGGGGCTACGAAATTTGCTGTACATGCGCTGGCAGAAGGTCTTCGGCGAGAACTCGGCCCAAAAGGAGTTCGCGTTTCACTCGTTGCGCCGGGGATCGTACAAAGCGGGTTTCAGGAGACAGCCGGTTACAGTGACGAAATGGTTAATGCCTTTCATAAAAAATTTGGCCCATTGCTGATTGGAGATGACATTGCAGATGCGATACTTCATATTGTCACGCAACCGCCCCATGTGCATATAAGTGACATCGTTGTCCGTCCTACGCGTCAGGATTACCCATGATTCGTCTAATTGGCAGAAGATGCTTTTTTTCGTAGCACCAGCCAATGGGTCCCGAAAAACAGCAATCCTCCGAGCATGGACACGCCGGCACTGTACAGAAACAGGTTTTCTGTATTTCCCGCTTTGAATAAAGCGCCGCTCGCAAAAAAACCAACGGTGAGGCCCAATCCATAGGTGACCGCGTTATTGACCGCTTGCCCCAAGGTTTTTTCAGAAGCCGGAGAGAGTTGGTCCATGTAAAGAATTCCGGCCATGTGAAAGGCACCGTAAGTTACGGCATGTAGCAGTTGGCTGGCCATAATGACAACGGCGGACTGAGAGAAGTATAAAAGCAGCCATCGAACCGTGGCAACGCCAAATGAAGCGGCAAGTACCTGTTTGAAGGAAAAACGATTGAAAAGCCGGGGTGAGTTGATCATCACCACCACCTCTGCCGTGGATGCCAGCGCCCAGGACAGGCCGATGAAGCCTCCGCCCAACCCATATTGAGAAAGATGGATAGAGAAAAATCCATAATAAGCGCCATGACTCACCAGCATGAGGAAGGCACTGAACAGAAACACAATCGTATTTCCTGAAAAGAGCCAGCCCCGGTCATGGGGTTGCTTGGGGTAATGGGATCTGATTTTCGGTATTGTAATGGTTGTGATGGCATGCGCTGCCGAAATCGCCAGTACGAGATAGAGGATGATGCGAACTTCAAAGCGGTCGATCATCTTTCCCACAGTCAGGACCACCGAGATAAATGCAACCGATCCCCATGCTCGCGTTTTGCCGTATCGCCGTTTGGTCTTTCCCAGAACATCCATGGAGAATGCTTCCAAAAAGGAGATAATCGGAGAATAAAACGCACCATAGAAGAAGGTTATGGCGAGCATTAAGCGAAAATCAGATGTGAGAAGAAACAGCACCCAAAGCAATGTGCTGGCAAAACTGCAAAGAATGTAGATGGGACGACGTATGCCTTTTCGATCGGCCAAAACACTCCAAAAGATTGAAAAGAGAATCAACACGACCGAACGAACCGCCGAGAGGCTACCGATCTGAAAACCCGTGAAACCAATGTCGAGGCAGTACAGGTTGAAATAGGGAAGGAAGACACCCATGGTGCCGAAATAGAGAAAGTACTGAATTTTAATGCTGTTTTCACTGGTAATCATGATGAGCTCGTAACAAGCCGAATTTCGGACGGCTTCGTAAAAAGTTCGAGATCAAGGCTTGCGAACCCCGAGAAATGAGGCGTATGTATTGATACGTCGCAGTGACGAGGGGTGAAGCGTAACGCCGATATCGGACTTTTTGCGAAGCCGTCAATCATAAATCGACCGGAGATTGCCTGATTTGGTTTCACAGGTGCCAAGGACTCTTCGATTTAAACCGGTAATCAAATGGTGCAGGTGCCAACCACAATTCTTTTCTCCAAAATATGGTGTATGGGGTTTATGGTAATATGGCGCAGAAAATAATACGCCATTCAATTGCCGATGTAATATCATACCCAATCCAGTGGGAGAAAGGCAATTTCTGAAATTTTTCATCTCCCTCTTCCTTTTCAATTGACCCTTTTGCCTTTCGACGACTATAATTTATTTCATAGACGACCCAATGTCACGGTAAGGGCGTTTCGATCTGACCACTTGGGATGTTCCATCCGAAATTCTTGATCTTGAAGTCCCCTTCTTCCCCGTGCGTCTGGTTTCATGTTGCCACTTTCTTTTCCGAATGTCGCCGAAGGACCGGCAACCTCCTGTTTTTTTTCAATTCGAGATTTCCTCTGACCAATGGCGCCTCTTCCCGTACAAACCATACGTGGTTGTCGATGGATGCTTTGCAATAAATCACTTAGAAAGGAGGCCATCCATGTATCTTAAGCAAGGAGATTTGTTTTGGGGGATGGACAAGGATTTCGTCAAATCGGCCATGGAACTCAGCACCAAGGAGAACCTCGAAGAGGGAAAGGCTGTTTTCAAGGAGGGAGATCCGGCCAACGCCTTCTATATCCTGGTGAAGGGGCGCATTAAACTCACATTGGGAGAAAAATCCCGCGAGGTATATGTGGCCTATCAGCCGGGAGAGGTCATCGGCTGGTCCAGCCTCATTGGACGCGACGTGATGTCCGCAACGGCCACCTGCCTCGAACCCACCATTGTGAGTCGTTTGGACAAGGATGGTTTCCTAAAAATTATCGAAGCGAATCCGTCCGAAGGGACAACCTTGTTCCAGCGTTTGGCGACGATGCTCGGCAACCGGTTGTTGCACCTTTATCCCAGCATTGCATAGGACTAAATGAGGTGTGCCGTGGCTTTATACAATGTCGGGCTTGTGCACACCTCGTAGTATTTTCGGTTGGTGGCACGGCGCTGATTGAGGTTTTGGGGATCGACGATGGGAATTTTCGCTTCCCGTATGACGAGTCGTTGATAACGAAGAGATTTCGTTGGGAATTTTCCAGTAAACAATCGAACCTTTTTCAGTCTGAGGTCCGGAATGTCACCATAGAAAGGCTTTAAATCGATCTCCTGTCTCAATTTGCGAAAGCCCGCCTCGTTCAACTGGATGCCGTTGACATTGTATCGCAAGAAGAGGTCGTCTGCGGTTTTGGCCAATTCCTCGTCCGAGGCGCCCTGAAAAACGAATAGGTTGAATGGGCTGGTGTTTTTTCGGATGATATGGCGTACCGATTTGTTGCATCCGGACATGCGATCCGCCAGATTGATGGCCGGGGAGATCATGATCCGATTGTCCCCATCGAAGAGAAAGGTGGGGGCGTCGGCGCGGTGGCAGATGCCGATGCCCAATTCCAGTATGGGCAATTGGTACTCCTGACTCTTTTGGTTATAGCGGTTGATGATCATCAGCATGTTGATGGCCATTCCGCAGGCACGGGCCACGCTGTACCAGCCATCGGGTGTATCTTCCTGTTCGAAGATGGACAAGATGATGGCGTCCCCTTCGATGAATACCTTGTGGGCGCCATATTCGGACAGGATCTCGGTAATGGGATCGAAGAAATTGAGGCTGAAGTAGGTGGCGGAATTGAGACCACGTGCATTCATCTGGTGCGTGATATCCGTGGACCCGCGGAGATCCGCCTTGATAATGGTGTGGTTCATGATGGGTTTTTCGACCATCTCCTGTTCGTGGGGCAACAGAAATTCGTAGAGCGTGTGGTTTGCCTTGGAGAGCGCGAGGATCTTTTTATCGGTAACCAGATTGATTCGTTCCGCCGCTTTTTGATAGACCGTGTAGCAGAAGAAATCTCGGTGAAACCTGCAAAATGAATGCAGAAACCGCATCAGGTATGCCTTTTTTCGGCGCGTCCCCATTCGTTCCAACTGGACCACCTTGCGGTTGAGGGGCCGGAGTCGAAATGTCTTTCCGTAGAGCCGTTTCAGGCGCTTGAGACGTTTTTTGATCAGTTTCCGATCTTTGGGGCTGACCAGGTATTGCAGAACTTGCTGGGGGATCAGGGGTGGACAGAACTCGCGATACAAAGGCTGCATTTCATAGGATGCCGTTATCCGCTCCATGAGACCCGTTCGTGAAAATTGCCGGAGAAAATATCCCAATAGAAGGCGTTGATGCTTCCTGCGAAGGCGATAGGTGCGAAGGGTTTCTTTGTCGGCTTTTTCCCGCTTCAAGGCCTTGTATTGTTTTCGACAAAGGTCTCTGTTGAGCAACAGATCGATATTTTCCGGACGCTTGATCCATTGGTCAAGACGATCCAACCGGAAATGTTTGGCGCTGTCGTCTTGCTGTAACGAACTTGCCAGCATTTCCCTGCGCCGTCGATCCAGGGACCAACTAATGGCCGCCGTTTCCTCCATGTCCAAAAAGGCGAAGATATTGCGCAACAGGTTGAGCAGGATTTCATAATGATCGGGATCATCGATCCGGCGTCCCATGCACAGGTCGTACTCCTCGATCATGAAGTGGTCGTTGAACGGGTTGTCCATGTGAATGATGGGGTTGCTGAGGAGATCGAAGAGAAATGGCAGATCCTGGCCGAAAACGGCTTCGCGCATTTCACGGACATCCGTCTCTCTAACCTCCCGGAAGTATTCACAAAGTTTCAGGCCAACCTTTCGCTGTACCGATTCCCTGCTTTGGAGGACATGTGCCAGATTTTCCTTGAGTTTATGGGCCGCCATGTGGTCATCGTGGTGGGCGAGGTCAAATTTTCGAATTGCGGTTTTACAATGGCTGATCAGGCCGTCGTATTGACGCCGTATCTCCTCGTGCACCATTGTGAGGATGGCGATCTGTGCGAGGAAGTCGACCTGCATCTCTTTGGCGGCCCTGGCCTTGTTCACCGCGTCATTCATGATTTGGCCATAGCGCTCGCGGTAACTTTCCTGCTCTATGGTTAACGCGTTCAAACGCTTGTGTTCCGGGCCGGTCCAAATGCCGGTTTCCTGTTCGATAAGCAAAGCGGCGAGTTTGGCAGTGGACGAGCAGAACGTTGGGCTCAGGCGCACGTCGTGACGGATATTGTCAACCCCTCGTACCAGACGATCTATGGAAAAATCGGTGGAATAGGACTCCAGGGGAAAATTTTTGAGTCCGGGCAGTCTGGGTTGGAATTTGAAAAATTCAAACATCTTCGTATAGTTAGCTTTTTGTTGACAATCGGCGCGGTACGCAATCAACCCTTCGTGATGTTAACCATTTGACGATATTGGTGTCCATGTATAGGATCTGTAATCATTGTTTCGAAATACCTTATCGGCCGCTTTGGTGATTTCCTGTACCGATTCCTTTCGATTGTCCTCGGGAAAAATAGGGTAACCCCAAAAGTGGCTGGAAACCACCGATTTTATTTGGGGAGTGGCCATGACCACGATTGTGATTACAAATGCACTGACGATAAACGAAGGGCGATCGGCCCACATGGATATCCGAATACGAGATGGCCGTATCGATGCCATGGGCAGTACCCTGCCCACCGAAGGGGCAAAGCGGGTCATCGACGCTACTGGCCGATTGCTCCTTCCGGGGATGATCGACGACCAGGTCCATTTCAGAGAGCCGGGCCTGACCCACAAGGCAGACATCGGTTCTGAATCCCGTGCGGCGGTGGCCGGCGGCATCACCAGTTTCATGGAGATGCCCAACACCTCTCCACCCACCACAACCATCGGCCGCCTCGAGGAGAAACACCGCATCGCCGGCGAAACCTCCTTTGCAAACTACAGTTTCTACCTGGGCGGTGCCAACGACAACATCGAACAGATCAAGCGACTGGATCCCAAGGCGGCGTGTGGGGTGAAGGTATTCATGGGGGCCTCCACAGGCAACATGCTCGTGGATGATCCGGTTGCACTGGAGCAGATCTTTACCCATAGTCCGACGCTCGTGGCCACTCACTGCGAAGACACCCCCACCATCGAGGCCAACACACAGCAGTATCGGGCGATCCACGGCGACGACATTCCCATGGCATTGCATCCTGTGATTCGAAGCGAGGAGGCCTGCTATCGATCCACCTCGCTTGCCGTTTCCCTGGCCCGTCGGTGCAACACCCGGCTTCATGTGCTTCACCTGAGCACTGCCAGAGAGTTGGAATTTTTTTCCGCCAAACCCGCTCACGAGAAACAAATTACCGCAGAGGCATGTGTTCATCATCTTTATTTCGCGGATACCGATTACGGGGAAAAACAGACCCTCATCAAATGCAATCCGGCCATTAAAACAGAAGAGGACCGACGGCAGCTTCTGGCAGCTATCGCAGATGGACGCATCGATGTGGTGGGGACGGACCATGCCCCCCATACCCTGGTGGAGAAGCACCTGAACTACACCGAGGCCCCATCCGGACTGCCGTTGGTGCAGCATGCCCTTGTCAGCCTGCTGGAACAGGTCCATGACAAGAGGCTCACCGTGGAACAGGTGGTCCAGTTGACCGCGCACAATCCAGCGCGGCTTTTCGACGTGAAGGAGCGGGGATACATACGGGAGGGGTATTGGGCGGATCTTGTACTGGTGGATCTGCATCGCGGACAGCATGTTGACGAACAACCGGTCTATTACCGGTGCGGGTGGACACCCTTTGCCGGCCGAAGTTTTCGGTCCACCGTCGTCGCCACCTTCGTAAACGGTCATCCGGCCTATCTGGATGGTCGTATCGATCCGCAGCCCACCGGCAGGCGGCTTGCTTTTGATCGGTAAGCAAAGACAAAGAACAAAGGGGTCAAGTCTGCTTTTGGCTTTTGATGATAATATCGATCAAAAAATCGATTCGCTGGTTGAGTTCCACCTTGGTTTTTTTCAGGTTTTTGATTCGTTCCATGGTACTGCCTGCCGAACTGTATTTTTCCATCTGGAACTGGCTTGCGATGTCTTTGAGAGTGTCGTGCCTTTCCACATCTCCGTTGATTCGATCAGCAGCTGGATAAACGCATGATAATCATCCTTGTCATGATAGACCACTTCACCTCGCCTGCTGCGGTTCATTACGTGATACCAGGCATCTGGAAATTTGATCCGTAGAGGTCGAGACATAATCTATATTCATAACAAAAGATGAAATAAAAGCCAAAAGCAGACTTGACCCCTTTTCTTTTTTTTCTGTTTCTTGTTTTGTCTTTTGGTTTATGTATGGACAATCGTCAGAAACATGCAAGCGCACCATGTTCCCGCAATATATTCACTCCGATGAGAAGAAGGACGACGCCCCCCGTGGTTTCGGCCCATCGGCTCAACTGCGGCATCCGGCCTACCATTTTACCCAGATGTATCCCGACTGCGGTGAAGGCGCCGGCCACAAGTCCGATGATCAGTGCCGGGGTCCAGATGGAGATGTTGATCATGGAAAGACTCAAACCCACGGCCAGGGCGTCGATGCTGGTGGCGATGGAGAGCAGCACCATGGTCATGCCCCGGGTGGGGTCCTTGGCGGCCTCTTCGTTTGTTTCTCCCTTGAATGCCGAGCGGAGCATTCCCTGTGCCACGTAGGCGAGAAGCAAAAAGGCGATCCAGTGATCGTAGGCCTCGATATGGCTCCGCACCGTCAATCCGGCACTCCAGCCGATGACGGGCATCATGGCCTGGAACAGGCCGAAGTGCCATGCCAGGCGGAATGTCTGGCGCGGGCCCACAGATTTCAGGGTCACGCCGGCGGCGATGGAAACGGCGAAGGCATCCATGGCAAGGGCGATGGCGATGAAAAGGATGTTGAACAGGGTCATGATCTTACCAGCACTTGTCCGCGATGGGATAACTGCCAAGCAGCTTGACGAAGACGGCGTGCACCGTCAGCTCACCGATGGCAGCTTTGGCCTCATCGGTATCGATGCCGGCTTCGAAGGCTGCATAGAAGATGTACTCCCAGGGATTCTCCGGAATGGGTCTGGATTCCAGCTTGGTGAGGTTGAGATTGTTCTTCTGGAAAATCTTCAAACAGTCCACGAGGGCTCCGGGGTAGTGACGGGTCTTGAAGGCAACGGTGGTCTTCTGTCGCTCATAATCATCCGGAACATTCTCGTTCTTGGCGATGACGAAAAAGCGGGTGGTGTTGGTGCTGTTGGTCTGTATGTTTCGTTCCAGGATTTCCATGTCATAGATCTCGGCACACAATTCCGAGGCGATGGCGGCGCAATCCATGCGATCTCCGGCGGACACGGCCTGGGCCGCCCCGGCCGTGTCGTAGGTGGGGCGCATCCGGATATTCTGGGACTTCAGATAGGCCTTGCACTGCTTGAGCGCGTGGGGATGGGAAAAGGCCTCCTTGATCTCGTCGAGCTTCGCTCCTCGTTTGGCCAGAAGAGTATGACGGACGGGCAGGTAGGCTTCGGCGATCACGAAGAGTTCATTGGCAAAGAGGAGGTCGTAATTCTCCACCACGGTTCCGGCGATGGTATTTTCCACGGGGATGAAGCCATAGGTCACCTCGCCCTTGTTGACCAGTTCGAACACGTCGTCGAAGGTGTCGCAACTTACCGCCTCCACGTCGTTGCCGAAATGTTCGTGCAGGGCCATCTCGCTGTAAGCGCCTCGAATTCCTTGGAATGCAACTTTCATCAGCCAAGCCTTTCGTGAATGTTGGCCATGGCGTCCATGAACGCCTGGCGTTTTTGTTTGGCATAGGGGTTGTAGGTGTTCATGTCCTCGAAAAGCTGCCATGTGTCGTGACTGACCACCCCTAAGATGTGCATGAGCCGTTTGTACCCCTCGGTATCGATGTCCAGGTCTCTTGCGCCGAAGGCCGACAGGCTGCGTCCGATAAAGTGGGTGAGGGAGAGGCTCACGGCGATCTTCTCGTCGTGCTCTTCGGCCGTGGTCTGAATGACAACAAGACCCTTTTCTTCCATCCAGGCCTTGATCTTTTCGTAGGGGCCGGTTTTGATCCTTTCGTTTTCGGGGCATAATACGATTTTGCGGCCCTTTAACCCGTCTGCAGCGCTGTCAGGGCCGAACATGGGGTGGGTGGGCAGGATGGAAACGGTCGAGGGGAGCAGTTCTTTCATCCATTGTACCGGATAGACCTTCACCGAGCATACATCCACGACAATGGTGCCGGGCAATAAAAAGGGCGATACCCGGCCCAGGGTTTCGCGCATGGCGGAGATGGGCATGCACAAAATAACGATTCGTTGTCGGCAGGCAGCCTCAAGTGTGACGGGCCTTGCGCCGCAGGCGCTGATCTCATCGTCCTTTTTGCTCCGGGTCGAAACAACGACGAAGAAATCTCTGGACAGGTAGCGGGCTGCCAGCGCACCGAAGCGCCCGAATCCGATGATACCGATGCTGCTCATATTACCTCTCGAATCCTTCTGAATGCTTCCACCAATTGATCGTCGGGCACGGCAAAGCAGATGCGAACGTGACCGTCCATGCCGAAGTCTTCGCCGGGAACCATTACCACCGCCGTCTCCTCGATGATGCGGGCAACAAAATCACCGGATGTTTCCCCTTTTTTCAGGTGGTCGGAGACGTCAGGGAAGAGATAGAAAGCACCCTGGGGGCGGATGCAGGGAAAAAGGCCGTGGAGTTGGTCCAGTGCCAGGTCCCGTTTTTGCTGCAGCACCAGACGGCGCCGGACCAGGAGTTCGTCGCCCATGGCAAGGGCCGATACGGCACCGTATTGGGCGAAGGTGCAAACGTTGCCGGTCAGGTGGCTCTGCAGGCGAATCAACGCCTGGGCCACGTCAGTGGGGGCCACGGCATAGCCCACGCGAAATCCGGTCATGGCGTAGTGCTTGGAAAAACTTCGGGTGACGATGACCCTGTTCCGCACCTCGGCCATATCGTATAGGGATGCGCAGGACTGATCGTCGTAGACGAACCAGTCATAGGCCTCGTCGGCGATCAAGAAGAGGTCGTGGGCCGATGCGAGCCTTGCGATTTGTTCCAGATCCCTTCGCGGATACACCGCGCCGGTGGGATTGTTGGGGGAATTGATCAAGATCGCCTTGGTCTTGTCGGTGACCGCCGCCGCCATGGCCTCCGTGTCCAGCTGATGATCGCGTGTGGGAACGAACACCGGCCGGCCGCCGGCCAGCTTGACCTGTTCGGAAAAGCTCACCCAGCAGGGCAAAGGGATGATCACTTCGTCACCTGGATCACAGATGGTCTGGAAGATGGCGTAAAGCGCCTGCTTTGATCCGTTGCAGATGACGACGTTTTCCGGGCTGCATCCGGCAAACCCGTCGGCCAGGGTGGTACGTAAGCCCGAAAGGCCGCCGATATCGCCGTATCGGGTTTTTTGGAGGTCAAGAGCAGCCTTGGTGCCGTCGATCACCTTAGCCGGCGTCTCGTCCGTCGGTTCGCCGATAGAGAGGCTGATCACCGATCGCCCTTGTTTCCGCAACTCTTCCATCAGTGGAATGAAGCGGGCGGTTTTCGATCCTTCGACCCGTTGGATGCGATTGGATAATTGAAGTGCCATGTTACGATCTCATTTTTTGTCTCAACATTAAGTCCCCCAACACCAGTGCAGCCATGGCCTCCACGATGGGCACGGCCCGGGGAACGACGCACGGATCATGCCTTCCCTTGGCCGCAAGGGTGACCGGGTTGCCGTCGAAATCCACCGTTTCCTGTTCCAATCCGATGGTGGCCGGCGGTTTGAATGCCACTTTGAAAATCACCGGTTCACCGTTGGAGATGCCGCCCTGGATGCCTCCGCTGTTGTTTGTGGCGGTACCCAGCCGGTCGCCCTTGGCTGTGAATGAGTCGTTGTGCGCCGAGCCCGTCAGGCGACTGCCGGCAAAACCGGAGCCGATCTCGAATCCCTTGGTGGCGGGAATGGAGAGCATGGCATGGGCCAGTTTTGCCTCCATCTTGTCGAAGACCGGTTCGCCCCATCCGGCGGGAACGTTTCTGCATGTGCAGGTGACGATTCCGCCCACGCTGTCTTTTTTCTCCTTGGTGCTGGCGACCAGTTGTTCCATCTTATCGGCCGCCGCCGCGTCGGGGCATCGGGTCGGGGTGTGGTCCACCATGTCGCGGTTGATGGTCAGTACGTCCACGGCACCGGCGCAGATCTCACCGATGGCGCTGACCCAGGCCACAATCTCGACGCCATGGGCCTCCCGGAGCATTTTCTCCGCGATGGCCCCGGCCGCCACCCGGCCGATGGTCTCCCGGGCACTGGACCGGCCGCCGCCCGAAGATGCCCGGATGCCGTACTTCACCTGGTATGTGTAGTCCGCGTGGGATGGGCGGGGGACCTTGCTCATTTCCCTGTAATCGCCGGGTCGCTGGTCCTTGTTGGGCACGAAGAGGCCGATGGGGGTCCCCAGGGTGAGGCCGTTTTCCACACCGGAAAAGATCGTCACCCGGTCTGCTTCCTGGCGATCGGTGGAGAGCTTGCTCTGTCCCGGGCGCCGTCTGTCCAGTTGGGCCTGGATGTCCGATTCGCCAAGCTGCATGCCGGGCAGGCACCCGTCCAGGATCGCCCCCACCCCCTTGCAGTGGGACTCACCGAATGTGGATACTCGCAATAATGTTCCAAATGTGCTGGACATAGGTATTCTCCTAGTAGAGGTCTTCCCATACCTCCCAAAAATCGGGGAATGATTTTTCCACACACCCGGGGTCCAGGATCTTTACGCCGGGCGCAACGAGGCCGGCCATGGCGAAACTCATGGCGATGCGGTGATCGTCGTAGGTTTCGATGGTCGCGCCGCAGGGCGTACCGCCGGTCACAAGCAGCCGGTCCGATTCCGCCACCGCCTCGATGCCCATCTTCTTCAATTCGGCGCAGGTGGATGCCAGCCGGTCGCTCTCCTTTGCCTTGAGGTGGGAGACGTTTTCGATAACGGTCGTCCCCTGGGCGAAGGCGGCCACCACGGCCAGGGTGGGGACCATGTCGGGCATGTCGGCCATGTCCACGGTTACGGCCCGAAGTTCACCGCCGGTCACCGTGATGCCATCGGTGTCGTAATCCACGGTGCATCCCATCTGTTCGAAGACCCGGGCCAGGTTCACATCCCCCTGGCTGGATTCCAAGGTAACGCCCTGGACGGTAACCGCTGCCCCGGTGATGGCCGCCGCCCCCCAGAAGTATCCGGCCTGGGAGGCATCGGGTTCTACGGTATAGTCGCCGGCACGATAGACCTGTTTGCCGGCCACATGAAATCGCGTATACTCCTCTCGCGTCACCTCTATGCCGAACAGTTCCATGATTTTTACGGTCATGTCGATGTAGGGCCTGGAAACCGGTCCATGGGAGACGGTGATGGTTAGCCCCTTTTCCGTGCACGGCGCCATGAGCAGCAAGGAGGAGAGAAACTGGCTGCTCACGCTGCAGTTAATGGTCACCGTTGCCCCTTTTACCTGTCCCCCCGGAATGGTGACCGGTGGACAGTCGTTATTGTCCACCGCCCGCGCATCGATACCAAGCCGGTTCAGGGCGGAAAGCAGGTGGCCGATGGGTCGATGGTACATTCGCCGGGTGCCGGTCAGTGTATAGGTCCCCTGGCCCAGGGCCGCCACGCCGGTGAGAAGTCGCATGGATGTGCCGGAGTTAGCCAGGTAGATGGGGTCGGCGCATGGGGCGAACCGGCCGTTTACGCCCTGGATCTCGACGGAGTGCTCCCGGTCATCCACCACCGCGCCCATTTTCTGCAGCGCAGAAAGGGTCAACAACGTGTCCTGGCTTCGCAGGGGATGGTGGACCCGGCTGGTGCCGTCGGCCAGGGCCGCCCCGATAAGGGTTCGATGGGTATAGCTTTTCGATCCCGGTACCCGGACCCGGCAATGGCCGATGCGATGGGGTCTGATTTCGATCATGACTACACGCCCACCCCTATCAGCGGATACGATCCGAGATTTTTCAGGTACAGGGTATGAGGCTGGATCGATTCCATGGCCTGTTTGATGTGCTGTTCTTCCATGTGTCCCTCCAGATCGATGAAGAAAAAGTGGCTCCAGTTTTCGTGGCGCGTGGGCCGGGATTCGATCTTGACCAGGTTGATGCCGGCATCGGTAATGGGGGCCAGTGCGCCGGCCAGGGCCCCGGGTACATGGGCCAGGGCGAACATCAAAGATGTCTTGTCCCGTCCTGATGGTCGGACCTTCTCCTTTCCGATGACCAAAAATCGGGTGGGTGGACGGGAAAAATCTTCGATTTTCGAGGCGACCGCCTCCAGCCCGAAAATCGCGGCCGCGCCCACACCGGCGATGGCCGCGCCCGTCTCGTCCTTCGTTGCCTGATCTACGGCAAAGGCACTGGAACTGCACTCCACGCATGTGGCTTCGGGCAGGTACTGATTGAGCCAGTTTCGACACTGGTTCAGCGCCTGAGAATGGGCGTAGACCGACGCGATGGCGTTGATGTTGATCTGTTGGGCGAGAAGGTCGTAGGAGACAGGCTGGTATCGCTCGGCGCAGATACAAAGTTCTGATTCGAAAAAGAGATCCAGGGTGTGCCGGACCGATCCTTCTACGCTGTTCTCCACCGGAACCACCCCATAGTCGCAGGCGCCTTTTTCCACCTCGTTGAAAATTTCCCGGATGCTGGGTTGGGGGACGTAGGTGACCGCGTAGCCGAAGTGGCTGGTGGCGGCAAGATGGGTGAAGGTGGCCGCGGGCCCCAGGTAGGCGACGCGTTGGGATGCCTGTATGGATCGCGCGGCGGCGATGATGTCGATGAAGATGTGGTGCAGCACGTTGGGATTCAACGGCCCTTTGTTCAAGGCCGTGAGTCGTCTGAGAATTTCACTCTCCCGGGTGCTGTCCACCACCTGGGTGCCGCCGTCCTTTTTCAGTTCGCCGATCCGCTTTGCAAGGTTGAGCCGACGATTGATCAACTCCAGGATAGTATTGTCGATGTTGTCGATCTGGTCTCGAATATCACAAATTTCCGTGGGCATCGTACTATCGGTTTTCTCTTCGGGCGCATCCATGGGGGGCGTTGTCTCACTTTCTAAAAAGCTTTTGATACGAAGCCTCTATTTATTTGTATTGACGAACGAGTTCCTTAGAAGGTGTTACAATTTCCGATATACAAAAGGCCGGGGAGATGTTCTCCACGGCCTTAACATAAAAAGAGCCGTGGGATTTGGTCTGCCCACGGCTCGGTTTGTCTTTTTGGTTTCTCAGGACATTCAGCGCGCGCCGGGCAGACCTTTGCTAAAAAAGTAATAAAAATAAAAATATCTGCCGGTAAAAAAACGAAGCATCAATCCGTCCCTTTCAAAAAGTCGCGTCAAACTACAAGGTCTGCTTATCTCTGTCAAGCGTTTTTATGAATGGATCAAACCACGGCATTGGAGACCGATAATTACGACGCACCGTTTTACATTTTTCCAGCCTGTAAACAATTCTGACGATCTTTTTTGACAGGTGAAGTGGTTGTGGGAAAATAAACACAAATATCGGTTGTTTATGTTTTGGCGTGATTTATGCTGCTAATTAGCTGACGGCTGATCGCTCAATTTTGAAAAGAGAAACAAACATCATCGTGTTATCGATCCATGATTTTATCGACTGATATGGCAGCCTTTTTCTTTTTATCCAGTCTGATACTTCCATTGCTCGCCGCCCTCATATGCCTCAGCCTGCGTCATGAGGGGTTGTTGCGCAATGGAATCATCTTGTTTTCCGGACTGATGCTGGGTGCCGGTGCCGTGATGCTGGTGTGGAACGCACCGGTCATCCTCACCGCCGCCGACGTGGGCGGTGTTCTACTGGACCGTACGATCACGGCAACCGACGTGATCCTGCTTTCTCTTTTCCTCTATTTCGGTTTCCGATTCAAAAGCCGGAGGGTCGTTTTTTTAAGCGTTGCCCAAATCCTTTTGCTGGGGGCATTGGAGCTGCTGGCACCGCCGTCCGTTCCTGTTGACGCCGTTGTCTTTCATGCCGATGGTCTGTCCGTCGCCATGATTCTGATCATCAATCTGGTGGGGCCGCTGGTCTGCTTCCACGCCATTGCCTACATGCAAAATCACGAGCGTCATCTGTCCCTTGCCATATCTGCCCAACCCCGGTTTTTTTTCATGATGCTATTGTTTATAGGGGCCATGAACGGACTGGTGCTGTCAAACCAACTTCACCATCTTTACTTTTTTTTCGAATTGACCACACTATGCTCATTTTGCCTCATCGGCCACGATCGCACCACCGATGCCACAGATTCTGCTCTTCGCGCCCTATGGATGAACAGTTTCGGTGGCCTCTCCTTTGTCCTTGCCCTGGTCCTGATCCAAACTTCGGCGAAGACATTGGATTTTCGTCTGTTGATGGTTGGCGCCGACAATCCTGCCGCGAAATTGCTGTTGCCGGCTCTTTCATTGCTCTGCCTTGCCGCATTCGTCAAAGCGGCCCAATTCCCCTTTCAATCCTGGCTGTTGGGGGCCATGGTCGCCCCCACACCGGTATCAGCGCTACTGCATGCCAGTACCATGGTCAAGGCGGGGATTTACATGCTCATTCGACTGGCACCGCTTTTCCATAACACTTTTTTAAGTCCATGCATGGCCGTTTACGGCGGTTTTGTCTTCATGGCTGCGGCGGCACTGGCGGTGGGTCAGCACAACGGTAAAAAAGTGTTGGCCTATTCCACCATCAGCAACCTGGGATTGATCGTCGCCTGCATCGGAATCAATACGTCTTTCTCCCTGACCGCAGCCGTTTACCTGTTGCTTTTTCATGCGGTCACAAAGGCCCTTCTCTTCTTGTGTGTGGGGACGATCGAACAACATATCCACAGCCGGGATATCGAGGACATGCTGGGCCTGTACGGCGTCATGCCCACCACCGCCCTGATGACCGTTGCCGGTGTTCTCATGATGATCATGCCTCCCTTCGGCATGGTGCTCGGTAAATGGATGGCCATAGAATCGGCCGCGGCACACATGGAAGTGATTGTCCTGGTCGTGGCCGGCAGTGCGATGACGGTAATGTACTGGGCCCGTTGGGCCGGACTCTTGATGAGTGAACCGGTCGTGAT
Organism: uncultured Desulfosarcina sp.; assembly: GCA_963674945.2. GTDB lineage: Bacteria > Desulfobacterota > Desulfobacteria > Desulfobacterales > Desulfosarcinaceae > Desulfosarcina. The sequence continues at coordinate 1,976,043 of CAXXWQ010000004.1, read as the reverse complement.
TCCCTATCGGTTCGAGCATATGCCTTTTTATACATGGATGGTTCTACTTTCCCTGAGTGCCGGTGCCGCCGGTCTCAGTGCCGCCGCGCCATGGTTGTACGAAATAATACTCATGGCCGCGAACGGTGGCCGGGTATTTTCGGCGGATTTCATGGTTCATGGGGGCGTCATGGAAAGTGCCGTGGGCCGTTTCGCCGTTTTTCCACTATGTCTTCTGGTTCTGGCCGGGTGTATCGTCGCCGTTTTGGCCTTCCGTCACGCCAGCCGGGGCCGCCGCGTGAGTCCATATTTGTGCGGTGAGCAGACCGTTGCTCCTACCGTGTTCAACGGTCCCATGGATCAACCGGTAAAAGCCGGGGCCAAAAATTACTATCTGACCTCGATCTTCGGTGAAAAGAATTTGACGGTATGGCTCAATACCATTGCCGTGGTTCTGCTGGTTCTTTTTTTGGGAGGTGTACGATGAACCATCCGATCATGGCCCTGGCAATCGCCGTGGCCGCCGGACCGGTGCTGGGCGGATTGGCCGGCGGGCTGGACCGTATCGTTACCGCCCGGTGTCAGGCGCGTGTGGGACCGCCTTTATGGCAGCCCTATTTTGACGTGATCAAGCTGCTTGCCAAAGAACAGGTGGTGATCAACGGCTGGCAGGCCTTTTGTGCCTGCAACTACCTCTTTGCCACCATGTTGGCCCTGGTGCTGTTTTTCATGCAGTCGGATCTGTTGCTGATCCTCTTTATCCAGGCGGTGGGGGCGGTGTTTCTGGTCATGGGTGCCCTGGCATCCACCTCACCCTACAGCCAGTTGGGCGCGCATCGAGAGCTGATGCAAATGCTATCCTATGAACCCCTGTTGTTTTTGGCAGGCGTGGGGATTTATCTGGAAACCGGTTCCTTTACAATCGAAACGGTATTCCTGCACGACGCGCCGCTGATTTTGAAACTGCCGCTGCTCTTTTTTCCCCTATGCCTGGTGCTGGTCATTAAACTGAGAAAATCGCCTTTTGACCTGTCGGCCAGCCATCATGCGCACCAGGAATTGGTCAGGGGCGTCTTAACCGATTTTTCCGGTCCCCTACTGGGTATGATCGAAATCGGCCACTGGTATGAAACCGTTCTGATGTTGGGATACTGCGGCCTGTTCTGGGCAACCGGTCCCGTGCCCATGGTCCTGTTGGCAATGGTCGTTTATGGTGCCGTGATCGTCGTTGACAACGCAACGGCACGTCTCAACTGGCGATGGATGATGTTATCTGGGTGGATTGTGGGATTATCCATGTGCCTGGTGAACCTGATCTGGCGCTATCACGGGTGAGCGCTTGAGGTGATAAAACCTTGTATGTCGGTAAGTACCATGCCCATACGATGGATTCATAAACTGGTCCGGCGGGCAAGGAGCCGGTCGCCGTGGCTGCTTCATTTCGATTGTGGCAGTTGCAACGGCTGTGACATCGAGGTGTTGGCCTGCCTGACACCGGTATATGATGTGGAGCGGTTCGGCGTCATTAACGTAGGCAATCCCCTCCATGCCGATCTGCTGCTGGTCACCGGTACGGTCAACGGCCGAAACGGTCGTGTGCTGGCCAACCTGTACGCACAGATGCCTTCGCCCAAAGTGGTGATGGCTGTGGGTGCCTGCGGATTGTCCGGTGGCATCTTTCGCTCGGCGTACAATGTGGTGGGGGGCGTGGACCGAATTGTCCCGGTGGATATCTATGTGCCGGGTTGCCCGCCTCGTCCCGAGGCTATCATCGACGGACTGATTCAGGCGAGGCAATGTCTGGAACGACCTGTACGAAAAACGTAAATCCGGTTCCATGGGGGAAGGTGTTGAATGAACGGTGACGTAGTGGACGTGACGACCTCGACGCTTTTAGGGGAGGTGGCGCGGCTGAAAACAGAGGGCTACCGCCTGGTGACCCTGTCCGGCCTCAACACGGGCAGCGACCAGGCACAGGTGTTGTATCATTTCGATAAACAGTTGGTTCCCCTTCACCTTCGACTTACTGTGTCGTTTTCCGATGTCGTGCCCAGCATATCGCCGATCTGCTTTGCCGCTTTCCTGGCCGAAAACGAGATTCAGGATTTGTTCCATATCCGTTTTTCCAAGCTGGTATTGGATTACGATTGCAAGCTGTTTCTGACCGCGACAACGAAGACAACGCCTTTTTTCACTGACGGTTCATCGAAGGATGTCTCATGCGCCGTGTCCCATGATCGACCATCGATACCTGGAGGTGGCGCATGAGAAGGTCGGTCATCCCATTCGGCCCTCAACATCCCGTGTTCCCCGAACCGCTTCAGTTCAAACTGACCGTGGAAGACGAAATCGTCATGGAGGCGGTTCCGGCTCTGGGCTATCTCCACAGGGGGTTGGAGTCACTGGCCCAAAGTCGTGATTTTCATCAGATGGTCCAGGTCGTAGAGCGTGTATGCGGTATCTGCTCGGTACTGCATGCCATTTGTTACTGTCAGGGAGTGGAGACCATCATGGGAATCGCGGTGCCCCCCCGGGCCCGCTATCTCCGGGTGATCTGGGGTGAACTGCTGCGGCTGCACAGCCACCTGTTATGGATGGGACTGTTTGCCGACAGCATGGGTTTCGAAAGCCTGTTCATGCAGATGTGGAAAATTCGCGAACGGGTCGTGGATATTCAGGAGGCGACCTGTGGAAACCGGGTCATCTTCGGAACCATCCGGGTGGGGGGCGTCTGCAGGGATATGGACGCCGGTCAAGGCGCATGGATCATGGAACAGCTCGCTTGGGTCCAGGACCAGGTCCGTCGGATCGAACCGGTGTTCAGGGATAATTTCACCATCCGGAAACGGACCGTGGGGAAGGGCATTCTAACGGCTGATCAGGCCTATGACCTGGGTGCCGTAGGGCCGGTGGCACGGGCCAGCGGTATCGCCCAGGATATGCGTCAGACCGGATATGCGGCCTATGATGAACTGGATTTCGAACCGGTGACCGAAACAGACGGCGATTGCCATGCCCGATGCATGGTCCGGTTGGGGGAGGTCCATCAAAGTATCCGGCTGATCGGTCAGGCCCTTGCCCAAATACCCGATGGCGATATCCGTGCCGAGGTCCGTGGCCGACCCAGGGGAGAGGCCTTCGTAAGGGTCGAACAACCCAGGGGAGAAGTCGTGTATTACATTCTGGCCGAGGGTGAAAAGCACCTTGCCCGGGTCCGCATCCGGACCCCCACTTTTGCCAACGTTCCGGTGCTGGTCAAACTGCTACCCGGTATTTACCTGTCCGACGTTCCGGTGGTGGTGTTGAGTATCGACCCATGCATGAGTTGTCTGGAGCGGTGAAAGGAGAATCGTCGTGTTTACGATGACGCCCCACATTTTCTCGAATGTTATTCACGGGCCGGCCACCCGGCACTATCCCCGAACGGCAAGACCCCCGTTTTCAAATACACGTGGCCGTGTGGTGAATCGTATCGAAGGATGCAATTTTTGTGGCGTTTGTGGCGTCAAATGTCCCAGCGCCTGCATCGAGGTGGCGCGTCCGTTGCGCCGCTGGGTTCTCGATGCACATGTCTGTATCGGATGCGGGGTCTGCGTAGAGGCTTGCCCCCGGCACTGCCTGCACCAGGAAGCGGCTGTGGGGCCACCGTCCCGTCAAAAGGAGACGGTGGTCATGATCGGCCAGGAAAAGACGCCGGAGTGATTTGAAGGCGGCTGTCAGACAATCCACACGGCCGATTCCAGGCAAAGGGAAAGGACCTTTCGCGTGACCCGTCCCATGCTGAACTCCTCTACGGCGCTGGCGCCCCGTCGTCCGATGATGATGGTTCCGAAATTCATGGCCGCCGCTTCTTTGGCGAGGGCATCGGCCCGGCTGGTCTTCTCTTTTATTATCTCCGTTCGGAAATTTTCCGTATCGTAACCGATTTCCTTCAGCCGTTGTTTCGCCTTGACCATGGCCGGGATGATCTTGCGGGAATTTTCGTCCAACCATTGGATTTCATGGTTTTGGGTGAAAAATGTCTGTATGGGACGGGCGGGAACAGCCAGGGGGCGAACAATGTGGCATAGCAAGATTTCTTCGATGGATCGGATGAAATGGTCACTGACCTGTTCGAGTCCTTTCTGGATATCACGGGAGCGATCGAACGCCACCAGGATCTTTCTTGCATCCGGCCGATTCCCCACGACGGCAATGGGGACATGGGTGATGGTCTCGACCAGTTTGGCCGCAACACCGCCCATCATATAATCGGGAAGCGTTCCGAAACCGCGTCTTCCGACGGCCAAAGCCGAACAGCCCAGCCTGGCTTTGTTGATGATGTCCCGGGCGATACCGATCTGCTGATTTTGTATGGTAATACAAACGGCCTCTTCCGGAAAACCGGAAGACATGAATTTTTTCTTGGCTGTTTCCATGCACTCGTCGATTTCCGACCGGTTTTTTCGGGACCAGTGACTGATTTCGGCTTCGTAATCAGCCGCTTCATCGGTGACACCCAGATCATAAAAGGGTTCGGGTGCCCTTGCCATGATATGGAACAGTTCTACGCTGACATGATTCGGCGACAGGATTTCGCTAAGGTAGGATACCATGTCCATGGACGTGGGCGACCCATCTATCGCCACGAGGATGACCGAATTTTTTACCATGGTTCACCTCTACTTTTGGGGTTTGGCATTTTGGCTCGGAGGCCATATGGAGTTTGAATCGGCAAGAACGGTAAATTCGATAAACACACGACCAAACGGCACCTGTGCCTCCGTTTTGAAAGGATCTCGGCACATTTCCTCGATGAATCCTTCGATGAATAATTGAGCAAAGGATATGCCATAAGTAAAACAGTACAGCTCGGTTGCATTTATCATGGCTTGGCCCCAGCAATGGGGTTTTTCGGGTCAACGACTATCCACGCACGGATACCCGCTACCGATTTTCTCTGTCACTCTTTTTTACACCTTGTAAAACAATGACTGGCAACAGGACCGGCACCGCAGCATACGGTCGTGGCGGTGGACATCCATATGTGTCTGAGGTACAGGTCTTGTGGACATGGGATCATGAACGACTTGTACAAGTGGCAGTGCATCGGCTGGGAGAGAACTGGGATGGAAGGTCAAGTGGCATGATTTATGCCACATTGATTTGTCAGAGCAAGTGACAGGCCATATTCAGATCAAAGGAAATGAATTCATCGTCGTATGGCCGGTGAAGGGGAATATGGCCAGAGAATACCGTCGTTACTGTGGACGAAAGGATTCCGTTCATGGCCACTGTCTTCCAGTTGACTTCAACTGGCCTTCAACAGCTTATAGACACTCTTCACGGTTATGGTTATGAAACCATAGGACCGACGGTCAAAGATGCGGCCATCGTCCTGGACCGGTTGGTTTCCATCGAGGATCTTCCTTTCGGGTGGACCGACCGCCAATCTGCGGGGGAATACGAACTGATAAAAAACGGGGATCAAGGCTTTTTTCAATTCAGTTGCGGTCCTCATCCCTGGAAAAGATTTCTGTTCCCACCGGAATGGGTGAGTTGGCAAGCAGACATCCGAGATGGAAAGATCTTCACCCAAAAAACGGACGCACCTCTTCCCTCTTTTGGATTCGTTGGCATGCGACCCTGCGATCTTCACGCCTTGGAAATACTTGATACGGTTCTTTTGCAACAGGTCTATGCGGATCCTATTTACGCTTTTCTCAGAAAACATCTTTTTATCATTGTCGTAAATTGTTTCCAGCCCGGTGGCACCTGTTTCTGTACGGCCGTGGGGGGAAGTCCGATTGCGGTTTCCGGATTCGATATCGTTTTGAATGAAGTCGTCGAGAAAGATCATTCCTTGCTCATGGCCGAACCGGGCAGCCGCAAGGGCGCAGAGGTTCTCGAAAAGACCGGATGCGGTCCGGCCCCGGAGCAAATGGTGGCGAGATTAAAGATTCTTGCCGATGAGGCGGCTTCCCACATGGATGGGGCACCCAATTTGTCTGACATGGGTTCGCTTCTACAGGATCGCTTCGACGCCCCCCATTGGCATTCATTGGATTTGCGCTGCCTGGCCTGCGGCAACTGCACCATGGTATGCCCCACTTGCTTCTGTTACACCCTGGCAGACACGGGGTCGTTGGATGGCAGCCAGGCCCAACGCCTTCGTATCCAGGATTCCTGCTTCAACTTGGACTTTAGCTACCTTCACGGAGGAAGCGTTCGTGCTTCCGTCAGAAGCCGCTACCGCCATTGGTTTTTGCACAAGCTGGTGACCTGGAAGGATCAGTTCGGCGTACCGGGTTGCGTGGGGTGCGGACGTTGCATCACCTGGTGCCCGGCCGGTATCGACCTTCGTCGGGAAGCGGAATGTATCGCCGGTTAAATATTGACGAACTCGAAAAAAATCGCTGTTCGGACGGATTCGTAAAATATTGGGACCGATCATGGAAAGGATTATCAATGGGAACGATTGTTCAAGAAATCCGAGGACATCCTTTCTTCGAAGGGTTTCCCGAAACCCTGTATGCCGAACTTCGTACATGCGCCGATAAAGTCGTATTCGAACCCGAGGAGTTCGTTTACCGTCAGGGGGATCCGGCCGATGAATTTTTCCTGGTTCTTCAGGGGCGGGTCGCTCTCGAACTGCATTCCGGCCGGCATGGCGCGGTGACGGTCCAGACCTTGTGTGGTGGAGACATCTTGGGATGGTCCTGGCTGTTTCCCCCGTATCATCGACACTGTGATGCCCGTGCCCTCACTTTCGTAGAGGCCATATCCCTGCAGGCGATCTGTATGCGGGAACAGGCCGAACGGAACCACCATCTGGGCCATGAACTGTACAAGCGTCTTTCACGAGCGGTCGTCGCAGACCTGCAGGCCGTGCGGCTGCAACTGATGGATCTGTACAGCCGACCCACGGTTCTTTCACATCCATAGCGGAGGTGGACGTGGATGACCAACTGACACCCACGTGGCACCGCATTCGGCGGGCCACGCCAGAAACCCGAGATACGATCACGCTGGAATTGGAAGCCGACGCGTCTGGTTCAACATCCGCTTTTCTCCCCGGACAGTTCAATATGCTCTATTTGCCCGGTGTGGGTGAAGTGGCCATATCCCTGAGCGGGAATCCTGACGAAAGCGACAGCATGGTCCATACGATCCGCGCTTACGGGACGGTTACCGGTCGGATGCAAAATCTGAAACGAGGGGATACCCTGGGTGTCAGAGGACCCTATGGTGTCGGCTGGCCAATGGACCTGTTGCAGGGCAATGACATCCTCATGTGTGCCGGCGGCATCGGCCTGGCCCCCCTCAGACCGGCTTTACACGCCATCCTTGCCCACCGTGAACGTTATGGCAAGGTAACTTTGCTCTACGGTGAACGGACGCCTCAGGATTTGCTTTTCCGTCGACAGATTCAGCGCTGGCGAGGCAGGTTCGATCTGGACATCCGGGTTACCGTGGATAGCGCTCGTCGTGATTGGCGCGGCGATGTTGGGGTCGTCACCCAATTGATATCGTCGCTGCGATTCGATCCTCAGGTCACCTATGCCTTGCTGTGCGGACCTGAAATCATGATGCGGTTTGCCATTTTGGCGCTCATTGCCAAGGGTTTGGATGAAGAGCGGATCATCCTTTCCATGGAACGGAACATGAAATGCGGTCTCGGTCTCTGCGGTCACTGTCAGATCGGTCCCCTGTTCGTTTGTCGCGACGGGCCGGTGTTTCGATACGACAGGGTCAAGGCGCTGTTTTATCGTCGGGAGTGTTGAACTTCATGGGACAAACCAAAAAGCCAAAGATGGCCGTCTGGAAATTCGCTTCGTGCGACGGCTGCCAGCTTCGCCTGCTCAATCTGGAGGACCGGTTGTTGGCCATTGCCGAGGAGATTGACTTTGCCCGGTTCCCCCAAGGTTTCAGGGATACGGCCCAAGGGCCTTACGACATCTCTTTGGTGGAAGGATCCATCTCTACGCCCCAGGATGAGCAATTGATCCAAGAGATTCGCCGGCGATCCCGGGTCGTCGTCGCTCTGGGTGCCTGTGCAACCGGCGGCGGCATACAGGCGTTACGAAATTGCCATGATACCGGTAAGTGGAAGCAATTGGTCTACCCAAACCCGTCGGCCATTGACATTTGTGATCAATCGACACCCCTGTCCCATCATATCCACGTGGATTTCGAACTGCGCGGTTGTCCCATCAACCCCGAACAATTGATCGAAGTGATTGCCGCCCATCGCCATGGCCGAAAACCCTATCTGCCCACCCACAGTTTGTGTGGGGAGTGCAAGCGCATGGGATATATATGCGTTACCGTGACCCGCAGGATTCCCTGCATGGGACCGGTAACCCAGGCCGGATGCGGCGCCCTCTGTCCCGCTATGGGCCGAGGCTGCTACGGCTGTTTCGGTCCCTGCGATACCAACAATGTTCAGGCGTTAGAGAAAGTCTGGTGTCAACGGCTGGCGGTACCGGCCGATGAATTTCACCGGGCATTTCAAGGAATCAATTTTTGGCCGATCCCTTATCGTCGGGAAAGTGAGCGGTCATGAACGCAACTGGAACGTTCAAGGTAACGCATCTGGCCCGCGTGGAAGGAGACGGTGGCTTCTCCATCAAGTTCAAGGATGGGAAGGTATGTGAGGCGAAGTTCGATGTCTTCGAACCGCCGCGACTGTTCGAGGCGTTTCTCCGGGGGCGGCATTTTGCCGAGGTTCCGGATATGACCGCCCGTATCTGCGGAATTTGTCCGCTGGCACACATGTTGGCCGCCACGCAGGCCATGGAAACGGCTTTGGGCCTGTCCATTCCTCCCGAGGTGGCGTTTTTGCGAGAGCTGATGTTTCTCGGTGAATGGATTGCCAGCCATAGTCTCCACATCCACCTTTTGCATGCACCGGACTTTTTCGATTGCCCCGACGTGATCGCACTTTCCCGCCGTTATCCCGATATTGTCAAAAGAGGCCTTCGTCTCAAGCAAGTGGGGAACGATATCGTCAGGCTTATCGGCGGCCGCGAAGTTCATCCGGTCAACCTGCGTATTGGTGAATTTTTCAAAATGCCGCCATCTTCCGCAATCGCTTCGCTCAAACAGGATCTCACATGGGCCCGCGAGGCGGCCATGGAGACCGTCCGTTGGACCGCCGGGCTCACGTTTCCGGAATTCGAACAGGATTATGTCTTTTTGGCCCTTCATGATCCGGAGCAATATGCCATTATGTCCGGGCGGTTCGTGGCGAGTACCGGTGAAAACCTGGCCGCCGATGATTTCGAGACCTTCGTGACAGCGGAACAGGTAAGTTATTCCACCGCTCTCCACGGTCTTAACCGGGAACACGGCGCTTACCTGGTGGGGCCCATGGCACGGTTCAACCTCAATTTTCCCCAATTGTCATCCGGTGCCCGCCAGGTGGCATCGGAAATTGACCTGAAACCGCCCTGTACGAATCCCTTCAAGAGCATCGTCATCCGAAGTGTGGAAATGGTGCATGCCTGCGAGCGAATACTTCTCTTGATGGATCGGTATGCCCCTGTGAAACCTTCCTCGGCTTTGATCTCCCCTTGTGCCGCGACAGGATACGGGTGTGTGGAGGCACCCAGGGGGGTGTGCTGGCACAAGTATCGGATGGACGCCTTTGGAAACATACTGGATGCTCGAATCGTTCCGCCCACATCTCAAAACCTGAGGAGGATGGAAATGGATCTAAAGGCGTTTGGCAACCAATTTCCGGATCTGACGCCGGATCGATTGGTCTGGCAATGCGAACAACTGGTCCGTTGCTTTGATCCGTGTATTTCGTGTTCATGCCACGCGCTTCATTTGTAACCGCGCTGGCTGATCGATCATTTTATTTTCGAAAGGAGAGATTCCATGTATCAAAAAATTCTTGTCCCATTGGACGGCTCCGCGCGGGCCGAAACCATTTTGCCCCATGTTGAGAATCTGGCTGCCCGGTACGATGCCGATGTCATCTTGCTCATGGTGGACGATAAGTACAACCTGTTTCTGGAAAGAGACGAAGTGATCGATTTGGGCACTTATCTTAAAAAGCAAAAAGAGCACCGAGAGAATATGGAAGTCTATCTGCAGACCGTCATCGACAAATGGCGGACGCGGGGTGTTCGTGCACACGTACGCATTGGACAAGGGCCGGTGGTAAATTGCATCGTCGAGACCGCAATGCGGGAAGAGGCGGATCTGGTGGCCATGTCGAGTCACGGCCAAAGCGGCGATGCGAGGTCTTTTTACGGCAGTGTGGCGGTGGGCGTGCTCAATAAGATAGATCGACCACTTCTTCTCGTTCGTTCAAGGCTTACGGCGTAAGATGATCCCATACGCCATGCAGGGTGTTGATTACCTGGTCCCTTTGGATCAGGCAGCGTTCATTATTCTTACTTGCGCCTGACACCCGGCAAGAACAGGCCGAATCCCAGGCAAATCAATGCCGCAACCAGGGCCAGCCAGAAAACGTCGATGACACAATGACCGATGGCCTGATGTAAGAGGTTTTTTACTTCGAAACCCAATTGCTGCTGAACATCCGGGCGAAAAAAATTTTCGAAGTTGGTCTTTATCAAATCCATGATCGGTTTGGGAACCTGACCCTGCAGATTCGAGCCACTCATCACCTCGGGGGTTCGGGCGAACCTGGCGGTGACCAGGCTGCCGCAGATGCCGATGCCCACGGTTCCCCCCAGGGTTCGGGTAAACTGGTGGGACGACGTGGCGACACCCAGGTCCGCTTCCGGGGCTGCATTTTGGACGATGAGCAAGGTGGAAATGGAGGTGAATCCCATCCCCACCCCGGCCAGGCCCAGCGCCGCGGCACAGGTCCACAAGCCGGTGGACGATGAAAATCGCACGGCCATCAGGCAGCCGGCAATCAACACGAAGGCACCCACCAGGGCAAAGGGCTTTTCACCCCATCGGTTGGATTGCCGGCCGCAAACCAGGGCACCGGCCGACCAACCGAAACTGAGGGACACCATGACCAACCCCAGTTGAAAGGGCGATTGGCCGAGCGCCCCCTGGATGAACAGGGGGCTGAAGGCAGAGAGGGAAAAAATGGCAATACTTGCGAAAAAGGCCAGGCCGTTGCCCGTTGAAAATCCTCCTATCCGAAACAACGCGAAGCGAAGAACCGGTTCCCGGCTTCGTTTTTCCGCCATATGGAAGCCTGCGACGCTGATGCCGAAAAGGGCGAACAGGCCCAGGATCTGCGGGGATGTCCACCCATATTCCCGGCCGCCAAGCAAAAAGGCGGTAAGCAGCGCGAGGATGGCTGCCACCAGGGTGATGATGCCGGCGTAGTCGATCTCGACGACACTTCTTTTTTCTCTTGTTTCCGTCAAAAAAAACCAGATGCCGGCCAAGGAGACGATACCTACGGGAACGTTGATGTAAAAGATCCATCGCCATGAGATCCAACTCACGATAAAGCCGCCCAAAGAGGGTCCCATGACACTGGCCAGTCCCCAGACGAAGCTGGCATAGGACATCATTTTTCCGCGCTGCCCCGGAGCGGAGATATCCGCCAGGACGATGTAGGCCAGGGCGAAATTACCGCCTGCACCAATGCCCTGTATGGCACGAAAGAGGGTAAGGGCAACCATGCTCTGTGCCATGCCTGCCAAAATGGAACCGATAAGAAAAACGAAAATGGAGATGAGATAAAGGGTCCGGGTGGGGAAAAGGTCGGCCAATTTGCCGAAAACCGGAAGACTGACGGCACGGCTGAGCATATAGGTGGAAAAGACCCAGCTGTATAGGTGCAGTCCTCCCAAGTCGCCGACGATGGTGGGCATGGCCGCACTCATGATCAGGGTGTCCAGGGCGGCCAGGAACAAGGCCAAAAGCGTTGCCAGGATGATCGACGCCTTTCGTCTGGCGGAAAGCGGTGTGGGGGATACCATTTTTTCCTTGTCTTGGAATCGCCGGGCGTTTCCCTTCCAAGAAGCGGATGCCGATGTTGAAAATGGGGGCATCCTTGGTTTATGATAAACGGACATCAAACGGGAAAAGGACAATACCTCTTATACGGCGACAATTCAAGACGACCATCCTGAAACCGAAGGGGTATCGAATTTTGCCGTCCTTTTTACATAAGTGATACGATGAAGATACTATTTGCCGCACCCGAAAATGCCTGGGGGGGATTTTTACAAATCGTTCAGAATCAACTACCGGAACACCGGTTTGTCGCCACCGGCGGCTTTTCCGTCGACTCGCTCACCGGCGTGGATGTGCTCATTCCCACCATGTGTCCCATTACCCGTGATATGTTACGGGACGCAGACCGGTTGAGACTGATTCAACAGTGCGGGTCCGGCCTGGAAGGCGTCGATATCGCCGCCGCAGCGGAAAAAACATCCATGTGGCCAATGTCCCCACCGATGTCTCGGGAAACGCCGACTCGGTGGCGGAGCTGGGCATCTATTTGCTGCTCGGGTTGTCGAGAGATGTGATGGGGATGGCCCAATGCCTGCGCGCGGGAAAGATGGGCCAGCCCCAGGGGAAGGCCCTGAGCGGTCGAACCGCCGGCCTCGTGGGGCTGGGGGGGATTGGCCGGGCGTTGATCCGCCGTTTGAGGGGGTTCGACCGATCTTTCCATGCAGGGTATCGTGGAAGCGGTGGTGGAAAACATCCGCCGCCTTGAAGCGGGTCAATTACCGCTGTACTGTGCTGAACCGTAGAACATGTTCCAATCAATTTTCGGAATCCATCCTGTTCGCGTTTTCTGGGTGGTTCCCGAAAGTTCCGTTTCCATCTAATCGTGATCATCGCCATATACAAATGGGACGTGGCCTCGTTCCGTTTTGCCCTTGACATTCCCGATCATATGGGTACATTCTGGCCAAGTGACTGAGCGTTCGTTCGGAATTTCCATCTTCATCCCAAACTTGGCCTTGCCCATGGATCAGCGGACCGATAAGATCAAAGAAGTGCCGACGCTGGTGAAGAATCAGGCCCTGGTGCAGCAACGTCGACAACAGATCGTGGATGCGGCGGTAAAACTGTTTATCGAAAACGGTTTTCACAAAACGACCACCCGGCAGATCGCCCGGGCAGCCGGCATCTCCATCGGAAGCCTCTACGAGTACATCGCCACCAAGGAGGACGTGCTCTACCTGGTGTGTGACGCCATCCACGCGGACATCGAAAAAGGGGTGGCACAGGCTCTGGCACGGGCAAAGGAGGGGAGGAATCCCCTGGTGGAAGTGATCCGGGAGTATTTCAAGGTCTGCCATCGCATGAACGACCTCATTCTGCTCGTCTATCAGGAAACCCAGAGCCTCCCCAGCAAGTGGCAGCGGGTGATCTTGGAAAACGAAATCCGGATTACCGGTATTTTTACCGAAGTGTTGGCCGACCTCGTGGCCGCAGGTAAACTTCCCCCAATTTCTGCGCGACGATTGGACCTCGTGGCACACAACATTTCGGTACTCGGCCACATGTGGACGTTTCGTCGCTGGTTTCTGGCCAACCAATACGAAATCGACGACTACATTGATTTTCAGACCAAATGTATCATAGGGATGTGTAGAGAAAATGCATCGAAATAGCAGTGCGCCTCCAGAAATGGCGAATTTGCCCGATATCTTTGTTGCGCGAAAAATTTTATCCTCGGAATATCAACCATATACCTCCGTTAAAATTTTTCGTGCGCCTCGATCTCGACCAAATTTGCCTATTTCTGGATGCGCACTGAACAAACCAAGCGTTTCAATTTTATAGACGTTAAAGCAACACCATCATCTGTTCTTCAGGAGGCATCCAATGGAATTTGAATTAAACAAGACACAAAAGGACATCCAAAAAGCGGTTCGGGATTTCGTCAAGGGAGAGTTCGACAAGGAACTCATCCTGGAATTGGAAAAAAAGCATGAATTTCCAAGGAAAATCTGGAAAAAAGCCTGTGACCTCGGACTGATCGGGGTTCATTTTCCGGAAGAATATTCCGGCCAGGGATTGGGGTCGCTGGAGGACATTCTCGTCATCGAGGAGTTGTGCCGGGGCGATTCCACCATGGGCGGTGCCGTTGCCCTGGCCCCCTTTGCCTCGGAACTCATCCTGCACTACGGCACCGATGCGCAGAAAGAGAAGTATCTGCCTGCCGTCGCCGAAGGAGAGATGCTTTCAGCCGGCGCCTTTACCGAGCCGGATCATGGTTCGGATATCACCTTCATGAACACCACCGCCGAAAAGGATGGGGACCATTGGGTGGTCAGCGGGGGCAAGACCTTTATCACCAACGGCGGACTGGCCGGATTCTACAACGTTCTTTGCCAGACCGACCCCGATGCCAAACCCAGTTATCGGGGCCAGAGTCTGATTCTGGTGGAAGCCGATCGGGAAGGTGTTTCCACCGCAGACGTAGGCGCGAAGATGGGCATCCGTATGATGGCCACCGCCGAAGTGACCTTTAAAGAGGTACGCGTTCCCCTGGAAAACCTCATCGGCGAGGAGAACAAGGGATTTTACCATGTGCTTCACTTTTTCGATGAAAGCCGCATCCAGGTGGCGGCCCAGGCCCTGGGTACGGCTCAGGGAGCCTACGACCGGGCCCTGGCCTATGTGAAACAGCGGGAGCAGTTCGGCAAGAAAATTGCCCAGTTTCAGGTTACCCAGCACAAACTGGCCGACATGGCCACCAAGATCGAACTGGCCCGGCTGATTACCTATAAAGCTGCCTGGAACTTCGACCAGGGCCGCATCGATCCCAAGCTCACCAGCATGGCCAAGATGTTCGCAGCGCGCACCGCGGTGGAGGTGGCCGATGAAGCCATTCAGCTTTTGGGTGGATATGGCTACATGACGGAATACGAGGTGGAGCGCTTCTATCGGGATGCCAAGATTACCGAGATTTACGAGGGGACCAAGGAGATTCAGAAAAACACCATCGCCAGTGCGCTTATCGGAAAACTGAAATAAGATGGGATTCCGTGGCGTTCTGATGAATTCAATACGGCTGACGCAATAAAGGAAAATACCACGACTTTTTAAACAAGACGAAGAATGTTGTGACCTTACACGGCATAATACCACCGCCAGCAGTTACACATGCAACGTTTCTGATTCGTCCCATGACAATCACCGGTCAATTGTTAAACCGGTTCGTTGACGGTTTAATGCGCGGACGAAGGAAACGTAACCGGCATGATGGCGGGAAATTCCCCTATTCGCGTAAGGAGGACGCATGAACGATGACAAGTCGGTTTACCGGCCCAAAAACGACGTTCGCGTGGTCACGGCCACATCCCTGTTCGATGGCCACGACGCTTCCATCAACATTTTCAGGCGAATTCTCCAGAGCACTGGTGTGGAAGTAATCCACCTGGGGCACAACCGTGCAGTACTGGAGATCGTCGACGCGGCCATCGAAGAGGATGCCCAGGGAATCGCCGTTTCCAGCTACCAGGGTGGACACCAGGAGTACTTCAAATACATGGTGGACCTTTTGAAGGAGAAGGGCGCGTCCCACGTCCGGGTATTCGGCGGCGGTGGCGGGGTCATCGTTCCCGAGGAGATCAAGGAACTGGAATCCTACGGCGTGACCAAAATTTACTCGCCCGAGGATGGCACCCGTATGGGACTGCAAGGCATCATCAATCACATGGTGGCGCAGATGGATGTTCCCCGGCCCCCTGATGCCGATCTGGATACCGGCGATCTGGCTGCCGACAACCCGTTGCGGGTGGCCAGTTGGATTACTGCCGTGGAGCAGGCCAAGGCCGGGCAGAACGGTCATCTGGTGCACCTGCGGGAGCAACTGAAAGAGAAGATCGGCAACCGGCGGGTGCCGGTTGTGGGCATCACCGGTACCGGCGGGGCGGGAAAGTCATCGCTCACCGACGAACTGATCCTTCGCCTCCTGCACGACTTCAAGGATATCCATATCGCCATCATCAGTGCCGATCCCTCCCGCAGAAAGACCGGTGGTGCACTGCTGGGGGATCGGATCCGTATGAACGCCATCGGAAGTCCCCGGGTTTACATGCGGTCCATCGCCACCCGCCGTTCCAACACGGAACTGCCCGACGCCATGGAAGAGGCGATCGACGTGGTCAAGGCTGCCGGTTTCGATCTGATCATCGTCGAAACTGCCGGTATCGGCCAGGGGGACTCGAACATCACCGATCTGGTGGACCTGTCCATGTACGTGATGACCAGCGAGTTCGGCGCCGCCTCCCAGCTGGAGAAGATCGACATGCTCGACTTCGCCGATCTGGTGGTGGTCAACAAGTACGAAAAACTGGGGGGCGAGGACGCTGTACGCGACGTGAGAAAACAGGTGCAGCGAAACCGTATGGCCTTCGGTCAGCCGGTGGAGGCGATGCCGGTCTATGGCACCATCGCCTCCAAATTCAACGATGACGGGGTGACGGCACTGTACCATGCGTTTCTGGACGGTATCAACGACAAGACCGGCGAAAAATTTCATTCCGGTCTGTCTCGACCGGACACAAAGACTTCCACTTCCAAGACCATCATCATTCCGCCGGAGCGCACCCGCTATCTTGCCGAAATCGCGGAAACGGTGCGATCCTACCACAAAGAGACCGAACATCAGGCAGAGGCCGTGCGTCGGGTCTGGCACTTGGAAGAGGCGGTCGCCTGCCTTTCCGGCGATGCGGATGCATTGCTCGAACGGCTGAAAAATGAAATCGAATCGTCCCGCAAGGCACTGGCCGACGAGACACAAACGCTGGTCGACACGTGGGAGAAGACCCGCGCCGCCTATTCCGGCGATGAACTGGTGTACACGGTCCGGGGGAAAGAGATCCGCGTTCCCCTTTACACCGAATCCCTCTCCCGTCAGAAGATACCAAAGATTTCCCTGCCCCGGTTTACGGATCCCGGAGAGATCTATCGCTGGCAGCGCAGGGAGAACCTTCCCGGCTATTTCCCATACACGGCAGGGGTGTTTCCATTGAAGCGCGTGGGCGAAGATCCCACCCGCATGTTTGCCGGGGAGGGGGACCCTGCCCGTACCAACCGAAGATTCAAGCTCTTGTCTGAAAACAGCGAGGCAAAGCGTCTGTCGACCGCTTTCGATTCAGTCACCCTCTACGGTTACGACCCTGACCGTCGTCCCGATATCTACGGCAAGATCGGCAACGCCGGTGTGAGCGTCTGTACCCTGGACGATGTGAAGGTACTCTATGGCGGGTTCGAACTGTGCGCCCCCAACACCTCGGTATCCATGACCATCAACGGGCCTGCGCCCATCATGCTGGCCATGTTTCTCAATACGGCCATCGACCAACAGGTAGAAAAATATGCGGCCGAAAAAAACAAGCAGCCCGACGAACAAGAATACGAGCGGATCAAAGCCATGGTGCTTTCGAGTGTGCGCGGAACCGTTCAGGCGGACATTCTCAAGGAGGATCAGGGGCAAAACACCTGCATTTTCTCCATCGATTTCGCCTTGAAGATGATGGGCGACATTCAGGAATATTTTATCGAGAAAAATGTGCGCAATTTTTATTCCGTCTCCATTTCCGGCTATCACATCGCAGAGGCGGGCGCCAATCCCATCAGCCAACTGGCATTCACCCTGGCCAACGGCTTTACCTACTTGGAATACTACCTTTCCCGGGGAATGCCCCTGGATCGTTTCGCCCCCAACCTCTCGTTTTTCTTCTCCAACGGTATGGATCCGGAGTACACGGTCATCGGTCGGGTGGCTCGGCGCATCTGGGCCGTGGCCCTGCGGGAAAAATACGGTGCGTCGGCGCGCAGCCAGATGCTCAAATACCACATCCAGACCAGCGGGCGCAGTCTTCACAGCCAGGATATCCAGCTCAACGATATCCGAACCACGCTTCAGGCCCTTTGCGCCATTTATGACAATGCCCAAAGCCTGCACACCAACGCCTTTGACGAGGCCATCACCACGCCGACGGAAGAGTCCGTTCGGCGGGCGCTGGCCATCCAGCTGATCATCAACCGGGAGTGGGGACTTGCGAAAAACGAGAACCCCTACCAGGGCAGCTTCATCGTAGAGGAACTCACCGACCTGGTGGAAGAGGCCGTTCTCATGGAGTATGACAGGATTACCGCCAGGGGCGGAGTGCTGGGGGCCATGGAGACCGGCTACCAGCGCAGCAAGATACAGGAGGAATCTCTTTACTACGAGATGCTGAAGCACTCCGGAGAGTATCCCATCGTCGGTGTGAACACATTCCGGGATCCCCATGCAGATGGCGCCGACCTTCTGGAAGAAGCGGTCTGCATTGACCTGGCCCGGGCCACCACCGAGGAGAAGGAGTCCCAGCTCGAACGTCTGGCGGCATTTCAGTCACGTAACGAAGGCCGGGCACCCGATGCGTTGGCGCGGCTGCAGAAGGTGGCCCTTTCCGGCGGCAACATCTTCGCCGAACTCATGGAAACGGTCAAGGTCTGCAGCTTAGGGCAGATCACCGGAGCCTTGTATGAGGTGGGCGGGCAGTACCGGCGGAATATGTAATTTTCGTCCAGAAATGGCCAGTTCAATTGTAGCTTGGGCCGATATCGGCGTTGCGCGAAAAATTTTATCCTCGAAATATCAACCATATGCACCCCGGGGCATTTCCTTCGGGCACCTCCGGTAAAATTTTTCGCGCGCTTTGATCTCGACCAAACTTACCTATTTCCGGACAGACACTGATATTATGTTACGAATTCAAGCGATAACATGTGAAAGAATAAGGAGACGAGAAATGGAAGTAAAAACGTTCGGTGTTGTCGGTGCGGGACAGATGGGAAACGGAATCGCACAGGTGGCGGCCACGGCAGGTTTGAACGTCGTCATGAGTGATATCAAAATCGAGTTTGCCGAAAAGGGGCTTTCCAACATCACCAGTATCCTCGAAAAGGATGCGGGAAAGGGGAAGATCACGACCGAGGAGAAAGACGCCATCTTGGGTCGCCTCCACATCACGGCCGACCTTGCGGACATGGAAAACGTGGATTTTGCAGTGGAAGCGGCAACGGAAAACGAGGCGCTCAAACTTCAGATTTTCAAGGAGTTGGACGGAATCTGCCGGCCCGAGGTGATTCTGGCGACCAATACCTCTTCCATTCCCATCGGCCGCATCGCCGCCCAGACCGGCCGTCCGGACAAGGTGATCGGCATGCATTTCATGAATCCCGTGCCGGTGATGAAACTGATCGAGGTGATTCGCGGCATCGCAACCAGTGACGAAACCTTCCAGACCACATGGGACCTTTCTGTCAAGTTCAAAAAGACACCGGTGCTGGCAAACGACTACCCCGGTTTTATCGCCAACCGGATCTTACTTCCCATGATCAATGAGGCAATTTTCGCCCTGTACCACGGTGTTGGCAGTCGGGAAGATATCGACACTGTTATGAGACTTGGATTGAATCATCCCATGGGGCCACTGACCCTTGCGGATTTCATCGGACTGGACACCTGCCTGGCCATCATGGAGACCCTGCACGATGGATTCAAGGATCCCAAATACCGACCCTGCCCACTGCTCAGAAAATACGTGGAAGCCGGATGGTTGGGCAGAAAGACGAAAAGAGGATTTTACGAGTACTAAAATCGAGGATTCAAGGATTCGAGTGAACCGACCGTTTCCGTTGCTCGATCCCCTGACCTCTCGAATCCTCGAACTCTTTTGAAAAAGGAGGTTTTTCGATGCCCCCCAGAAAAAAATCCACTCTGGTGCCCGTGGGAAAGAAGATCAAAAAGGCCCGCATCGACAAGAAGATGTCCTACGACACCCTGGCCAACGAGACCGGATTTTCCATCGATTTTATCAAAAAGGTGGAAAGTGGCAAGATTACGCCTCCGGTCGGCTCATTGCTCCAGATTTCCCGTGCCCTGGATATCGATTCCGGAGAACTATTGAAGGAAGACAGCGGGCGAATGAAAAATCGCATCAAGGCATATACCAAGAGAACGGACAGCTATGCCTACACGACTTTGACCCCCGGAGCCGAAAACAAGCATTTAAAGGCATTTCGCGTGAAGATCGATGCCATGGCGGATCACGAGGGGGTGAGTTATAACCACGAGGGGGAAGAGTTCGTGTACGTCCTCGAGGGCACCATCGAGGTGATGGTGGGGGAGCATGTAAACACCATCGGCCCGGGGGAAACTCTCCATTTCAATTCCGGGATTCAGCACCACCTGAGAAATATCGGAGAGACGGATGCCGAATTGATCGTGGTCATCTACAATCCGTAGCTCGACTACGATTGGGTTTGTTCAGATAAGAAACCCTGTCCCTCCGGGCCAAGCCAAAAAAATAAAAGGCTCGACCGAAAGATTGTTATGAGAATCCAGGAGTCAGTATTCTGGCTCCTGAATGCTGGCTTCTGACTCCTGTGGTTTTCCCTGATACTATCGCATCCCTCGTTTAGGAGGAGTCCAAAGCCGGGTACTGGGGCCACGGATTTTACAATAGGAGACAAGGCCATGTCCTTCAAGCTGACCGATGAACAACTGATGATTCAATCCATGGTTCGTGAGTTCGCGCGAAAGGCGGTGGCGGAAACCGCGGCGGAGCGGGACAAGACCAAGGAATTTCCTGCAAAGAACCTGAAGAAGATGGGAGAACTGGGACTCTTGGGGATGATGGTGCCCTTCCAATACGAAGGATCGGACTCGGATTCCATCGGGTATGTGCTGGCACTTTCCGAGATCGCCTACGCCTGCGCGTCAACGGCGGTGGTCATGTCCGTACACAACTCCATCGTCTGCGAAAGTATTCTGAATTTCGGCACGGAAGACCAGCGGGAGCGTTATCTCAAGGATCTTGCCACCGGCAACATCATCGGCGCCTTTGCCCTTACGGAACCCGATGCGGGATCGGATCCGGTGAGCCAGCAGACCACGGCGGTGAAAGACGGTGACCATTACATCATCAGCGGTACCAAGCGGTTCATCACCACCGGTAAAAATTGCGGTCTCGTCATCGTTGCGGCCAAGACGGATCCCGATGCCCGGCACAAGGGAATCAGTACATTCATCGTTACCAAGGACAATCCCGGGCTCGTAGTGGGAAGGACAGAGGAGAAGATGGGGCTGCGTGCCTCGGATACCACCGATCTTCATTTCGAGGATTGTTGCGTGCCGGCATCGGATCGGCTGGGTGCGGAAGGGGAGGGGTTCAAAATCGTCATGAAGGGACTTGACGGCGGGCGAATCGGTATCGCCGCCCAGAGTCTGGGTGTGGCCCAGGCGGCGTTCGACGCGGCGGTTCGCTACGCCAAGGAGCGGGACCAGTTCGGCCAGAAGATATCAAAGTTTCAGGGCCTTCGATGGATCATCGCCGACATGGCTACCCAGATCGAGGCGGCCCGGCAACTGACGCTGTCTGCCGCCGCCATGAAGGACCGCAAAGAACGCTTCACCACCCAGGCCTCCATGGCCAAGCTGTTCGCTTCCGAGATGGTCAACAAGGTCACCGCACAGGCCCTCCAGATACACGGTGGATATGGTTTTACATCCGACTATCCGGTGGAGCGGTTTTACCGGGACGCGAGGGTGTTCACCATCTACGAGGGTACCTCGGAGATCCAGCGCGTGGTGATCGCCAACAATATTCTTAAGGACAAAAGGGTCACCCGCTAGAATTGACGGATTCGTAAAAAGCCCGATATCGGCGTTACGCTTCATCCTTCGTCACTGCGGAGTACAATAGGTACGCCTCATTCCTCACGAATTCGCAATCCTTGATCTCGGGCTTTTTACGAATCCGTCCGAACAGGGGCTTTTTACCTGATCGTAAGAATTGGGGATAAAATACAAGGGAGGTCTGTAATGATCAGAACCGAAATCTCTCTGTTTCTGAAAAACGAACCCGGCGAACTGGGTAAGCTGGCCACGCTCATGGGAAAGGCGGGCATCAACATCGATGCATTGACCATACAGGATGCCTCGGCCTATGTGCTGGAACTGTTCAAGGCCCGGGGCAGGATGCTCAAACGGATCGCCTCGGCCGCCAGTTATAACTCCATGAGAAAAGACTCGGCCCAATTCGCCCTGATCCGGCTTCTGGCCGAAGACGGCAAGACCAATGCCGCCATCGACCTTCTTTCCAAACACGGCTATACCTTCGATATCATGCCGGTCATCGCCGTGGAACTGGACAATCGCCCCGGTGAGTTGGCCCGGCTCTCCTCCAAATTCGGCGAGGCAGGCATCAACATCAACTACGTGTACGGTTCCGTGGCCGGGCCGGATGCCAAGTGCCTCTTCGTCTTCTGCCCCGAGGATATCGACCTGGCCGCCACCATATTTTCCCAGGAAAAGGCTGCCGGGGATAAATGAAGGTGTGGGGTGATATGATGAAACGGTTGGGCGCCTCGTTTATCCTGGTCATGATTTGTATGGGAGCCTTTTGGGCCTGCACCGAGAAAGACGCTACGGTCCAGATTCGGGAATTGATTGCAACGGGCGCGGTCCTGGCGCAAGATCACGATATCGGGGGACTCCTGGACCTGACCACGGAAGATGTGCGGGCCATGCCCATGGACCTTGGAAGAAGCGGCATCAAGGGCCTACTCTGGCGAACCTTTAACTATTACGGACCACTGAAAGTTCTCTACCCGCGTGTTTCCGTCGAGATTGAGGAAGGGGGGAAAGCCGCACAGGCCAGCACGCCCTTTCTCATCGTAAAACAGGAGCAGACCTTTCCGGGACTGGACACGCTTCGCGACGATCCCTTGGCATGGCTCGACGGGATTGGAGAAAACGCGGATCTGTATCGATTGAAACTGGAATTGACCCGAACGGGAAATGACTGGCGGGTCCATCACGCCACGGTCGAACGGTTTACCGGTTTGGGGTTTGCCGAGTAATTCCGTCCGGTTTCCTTTATTTTGGTCTGATGGCCGGTTCAATCGGATTGGGTCCCCTGATCGAGACCATCGGATTTGGCTCTGGATTTTTAATCGCCGGTGCGTCCAACCTTATTTTCCTCATATTTTTTGTGTGGAGTATGCTGGAGTACTCACAAGACACTCGAGATACATCCGAATCTTAACTGCTCCATGCTTTAAACCGCATGGGTGGACCTCTCGTGACGTGCATCAGACACAGGCTGCTTTTCCTTTCCAACCGTATTACGTGTAAATACAAATCAGAATTTGGCTATTTGAGAATCTTATAACAAAATTCTAACAGCAAATTGCTTGACGTAACTCACCGCTAATTGTTAGAAAAAAGACATAACACATTCATATAAATGGGTGCTTGGCTGTCCTCAGTTCTATATCCTCATTTCTGGCTTTGTTGTTGAGGATGAAAAGTATGAATGAAAAGTTGTTATTATCGATTTTGCTATGCATCAAATTCATCACAACAGCCTTAATATTTCGTTTGTTCATTGTTTTAGCGAATAGTGGTTTGGAAATGTACTCATGAGAAGAAGCCATATCGTCGACCGAAACAAGAAGATTCTCACATTCAGTTGAAGCGATGAAAACAAATGGCGGGCAATATGAAACTGCAGAGCCGTCCTGTTTTGAACGGCGCACCCTGAGTATCATTTTCCACGTTATCGTTGTTGCCAAATCGTTTCTCCGGCCAAAGAAGATGATCTCGATTTCTAAATTTGTCAGAACAGCTGTATTTGCCTTCTTACTTTTGCTTGGAGGATGTAGCCAGACCATTGATGTACAATTGATTAATTCCGATCCCGATCATAGTAGGCCGATGGTGTTCATTCTATCCGGACAATCCAATATGAATGGGTTAGGTGTCACTTCCCAACTGCCTGCTGAATATAATTATTTTTCCGACAACGTCGAATTCTATCAGTTTTGCTCGACGACAGGGCGCATCAAACAACACGAAATAATGGATGGCTCCATTTCGGTACCACGAGTCAGTTGATGCTTGGGGAGCTTTTGTTTCTATCCTTTGAAGAAAATTTCGGGCCACTGTCGGAACTTTAACTTGCCCGACGCTATAGAGGTTGAGTTGTACGATGAAACGTACCGCGCTATCGTTGTTCACTCCTCCCTAATCCCGCTTGAAGACCCTGGTCAGTGGCAAGGCTTGATAAACTGAAAGACCGGGTTTCCAATGTGGTCAACCGGTCTAAACACTTTTGTGTTTTGCCAGTGGGAATGACTCAGGCAGCACTAAGGACTGCTAATGAGTCCCAGTTTGGTCCAAAATTTCAGAGCATCCTTGAATGGGGCCGTCTTCGGTGAGACCGATAACTTTTCTTTGTCCATATTCACGTTACTCATTGCGGGTTTTGGGGTATGGGCCTTTTCTATTTTGCTACAACTGTTGCTGGGATAGCAGTAAAAGAATTGATGTTCTGTATCGCAGTAATACATTGAAAATTGATACTGAATTGTGCATTTGTCAAATGTGGAAAGGGATACAATATTTCCTCTGGCATTGAAAGGGGGGCCTTATCCGTACTCACAACCTGAATTTCTTAGTCATGGGGTGAAGGCTCTTCTGCAGATTGCAACTTTTATGGAAAGTATTGTGACTGTCACTAAAAAATATTCGCATAATAAAATAAATGAAAGCCGCAGGGAAATCATTCTCCAAGTTTCCAGTAGTTCTGTCTCATTAATCTTCATTATACTCATTTATGTTTTTGCCAAATATCGCGTCATTCAACCGATTTCTCAGGTAGCATCAGCGATAGTTCGGCTGGCCAAAAAGCTTCTATTATGAAAAAGAAGAAATGAAAAATCGACCTTCTTGCCAAACACATCAATGTTGAGGTTACGCAAATGTTCAGCCATATTTGAGATTCATCTTTAGTAATAGACATTGCCGAACACTCGCTTTCGCGAATTGCGCTTATGGCACCCGCTGAGCTTATCTTCCAGATATCATCAATTCGTTCATCCATGCAAAGGTCCACCGCGAGGGTTTGTGGATGGTCAAGAAACCGTAATGTCGCAAAAAAATGGGGTGAAGCCCTTCGAAAGGTTTCACCCCTCATATGAAGATGTTCCGCAGTTGATACGATCGTTTACTTCTTAAATCGTTGAATACCGCTATTTTCAAAATATTGGTTTGCCTTTTCCGACAAGAAAAAGTCTATCAGTTTTTTGGTCGCTCCCTTTGGTTTTCCCTTGGTAATGAAAGAAAAATCCTGATAAAATGGGTAGTTATTATCTTCGGGGGTTGCACCATCAATTCGAATCGTTTTTATCGCCTTGTCTTGGGTGTTTATACCTTTTGAAATGAATGATATGCTCCATGGAATATATCTGACGAGATCTACCACGCTTGAGGACCTAAATGTCATATAATCGTACTTTATGTCCAACCGTTTTAATGCGAGCATACTGAAATTTTTAAAAGCCCCGGTATTATCGCTTGGAATGACGATAATAATATCTTTATCAGGGCCTCCAACTTCCTTCCAGTTCGTGATCGACCCGCTGAATATTTCTCGAAGATTATCGGTCGTCAGATCATCAATTTCCGAAGAAACATTTGTAATGACAACCATTGGTGCTCTGGCAAAAATAATTTCAGTGTATCCATAATCAATACTCGTATGACTCAGTCTTTTTACTGAACTGGCAACGTCATCAAAACCGTTCATCATCCGATTTACTGCCGCGTCGGAAGAGCAGATGTATAAATCGATCTCGATGCCGGTTTCTTCGGTAAAAGCTCTGAGAACCGTTTCACCGAAAGCAGAATAGACTTGAGCAGAACTACTATAATGCAATGTTTCTTTTGCCCACAAATTCGAGGTAAAAATCGACAAAGAAAGAAAAGTGATCAGCATAACTATTAATTTTGGATTTTTTTTCATTTTCATATTTCCTCCGTAAAAAAGTATCGTAATACTGCTCTCCATCGCTTTACTGTTTTCTGGCTGACAATGAACCAACGGTAACCATAAAAAGTTATAACTATTATGCGTTTTTCGAAGTGTTTGCTTTTTGCGTTAATAAAACGAAAAGCAATAGTCATACCACGGGACGCAAATTGATGTATTGCAGTGTTCCCACACAATTTAAAGAAATTATTTGCAACAGGAAAGCCGAAGAAAAGGGAATCGGATGTCGGCAATTTTTACAGCATGTAAAATTTGCCAATAACACTTAAAGGTTGACGCCATTGGGACGAGGGGGTATGCAAAACTTTTCTGATATTATCCCTCATCCATTGGAGAAAGCATTTTTCAATCCTTCAGGAGGAGAAATGAAACATATTGGTTCCATCAGTCCCAGTACGCAGGTTTGTGCTGTAATCGGCAACCCCATCGCCCATAGCCTTTCGCCGGCCATTCACAATGCGGGGTATCAACACCTGAATTTGGATTATGTTTATGTGGCCCATCGTGTCGAGGACGTGAAAGGCGCCCTGGCCGGAATGCGGGCTCTCGAAAATTTTCGCGGGCTCAGTGTGACCATTCCCCACAAAATGGAAGTGATGCAATATATGGATGAGATCGCCCCCGTGGACCGGGCCATCGGCTCCATCAACACGGTGGTTCATGAAAAGGACCGGCTCGTCGGTCTGGGAACCGATGGACCCGGTGCGTTGAAGGCCCTTTCCGATGCCGGCGCGCAGGTGGACGGAAAATCGATCCTCATGATCGGTTCCGGCGGTGCGGCCAGGGCCATTGCCTTCACGCTTGCCATGAAGACAAAACTTGCCGAACTACTCATCTTGGATATCGATGATAAAATGAGGAATAAACTGACGGCGGATCTTCAGGCCGGTACCGATGCCAAGATCCGATCGGATTCATTAAACGATGATTCCCTGGCACCCGCCATGTCCACGGCGGATGTGGTTATCCACTGCACGCCAGTGGGAATGCACCCCAATGTGCATGCATCGCTGGTTCCCGCAAACCTGTTTCGATCCGGCCAGGTGGTGTTCGATGCGGTCTACACCCCCTTGCAGACCCGCCTGCTCAAGGATGCTGCAGATTGTGGGCTCACGGTCATTTCCGGGGTAGAAATGTTTGTCAACCAGGCCGTGCTGCAATTTGAACAATTCACCGGACAGGACGCTCCCGTCGCGGTGATGCGAAACGTCGTGATGGAGCATTTGAAATCATGAGAATCGTATTGATCGGTTACCGGGGAACGGGAAAAAGCGTGGTGGGCGAGATCGTGGCCGACCGTATGGGATTGGATCTGGTGGGCATGGATGCGCGTATCGTTGAACGTGCCGGCATGTCCATTCCCGAGATCGTTGAAAAATTCGGATGGCCGGGGTTCCGTGATCGGGAGACCGAAGTGGCCATGGAATTTGCCGCCCGGGACAATCTGGTTGTCGATACCGGCGGTGGCGTCATCGAACGGCCGGAAAACATGGCCGCTTTGGGGAAAGATGCCGTGGTTATCTGGCTGAAAGCTACGGTGGAAACCATTGTTTCCCGCATCCAGGGTGACACCCAACGCCCCTCTCTCACCGGCGAAAAATCCTTCACGGACGAGGTGCTGCAGGTGTTGGCCGGCCGCCTGTCGAAATACAAGAATGCCGCCCAACATGAGATCGATACCGATGACCTGACACCGCAGCAGGTGGCAGACCGGGTTTGTGCCATTTGCGGGTGATCGTTGACAAATCAAACTGATGCACAATCTTATGTCTACAAAGATCGTTGGACCAATGAAATAAACGATATCCGCCGTATAAGGAGGTTTAGTATGAATAGACAAGATTGTGTATCCCAGAAATGGTCGAGTCGAACCGTCGGTCTCATTCTCCTTCCCCTTGCCGTTGCATTGGGGTTTCTCGGCTTCCTGATTCTTCCCGTTGTCGGCCTTTTCTTCGCCGTTCCGCTGTTTATCCTATCCTTTCTTTTCCTCTCCGCACCGGAAAGCAAGGTTTGTCGGCTGATTTTGCGAAAACAGATGTAATACGGTATTTGGTAAAATTGATAAGGGTTTAAAAGGCAGCGGAACCGCTGCCTTTTTTTATCAGTCCATTCGTATTTTTCACTTTGGTGCCACTTAACCAGTCGATTCGCTATAAATGTAAAATAACATGATAGCATTGTTACTTTATTGTGATGCAGAACAATATGGTTGCAGTATAAGTTAAATTGGATTATTTGATTTGTATTGTATATTTTTTGTATCATCCTTTCCTTATGAGAAACATCGATAAATATAAACCTGCCGTAGCCAGGACGATTCTGCTTTTTATCGCGGGAATTGTCTGGCAACTTGTAGGAATCTGGCTGATCTTCCTGGCTTTTTCCTGGCTTTCCGTGGAATCAACAACCGTCTTCTATCTGTATTCGGCAATGGGCATTTTGTTGGCGTTGCTGATACATCATTTTGGATTTTTAAAAATCGTAAACCGAAATACGAAACGAATAGTCCAGATGGATGGCAAAAGGTGTGTCTTCTCTTTCATCGCCTGGAAGAGCTATCTCATCATTCTTGTCATGGTCGCGATGGGCGCCCTCTTGCGCCACTCAACGATTCCGAAAAAAAACCTGGCAATCCTGTATACCGGCATCGGATTGGCACTATTTTTATCAAGCATTCGATATGTCAGGATATTTATTAAAGAAAGGCGCCAGTGAGGAGGAATCCCATGCTGAGAAATGGAATGAAACGCCTGTCCATCATTCTGATCGTCTTGGTGGCGCTCTCTGGGATCGCTTTTGGTGAAGAAACCATTCGGGTGGGGGCCTACCAGAACCCGCCAAAGGTTTTCATGACGCCGGACGGTCGTGTGACCGGAGTGTTTCCGGAAGTGCTCGAGGAAATCGCCAAGCAGAGCGGTTGGGAAATCGATTATGTATTCGGCAGCTGGCAGGACTGCCTCAAAAGACTTCAGGACGGCACCATCGATTTGATGGTCGACATGGCGATATCAGAAGAACGCAAAGAACGCTATGCGTTTTCAAAGGAGCCTGTCCTGGTCAACTGGGGAACTGCCTTCTCCCGAGCGGATATCACTGTAGAATCCTTCCTGGACATGGAGGGGTTGACCGTGGCAGTCATGCGGGGAAGCATCCATACGGAAGGGCCTCAGGGAATCAAGTCATTGATGACCCAGTTCGGCATTCCGTGCCGGTACATGGCCTTTGACAATTATCAACAAGTGTTGATGATCGTAGACGAAAAACAAGCCGATGTCGGCATCGTCAACCGACTCTACGGGACACTTCATTCCGATGCATATGAAGTCCGTCCTAGCCCCATCATCTTCAATCCCCGCGTCCTCGCATTTTCCGTTCGAAAAGACGATACACGGGGACACCAGTTGCTCCAAAAGATCGACGACTGGATGCAAAAAGCCAAGCAGAATCCCGGTTCCGTCTACCATGAGGTGTTGGCCTACTACCTCGGCGGAGGAAAAAGAAAGTGGAAAGGCGAAGTCCAGAAATACTCCCATCCGCTTCGTCTGACCCGGAAAGAGCGCCAGTGGATCTTGGCGCACCCAGTTGTCCGCTTCAGCGTAGACCCCGGGTTTGCACCTTTCGAGTTTTTGACCGAGGACGGAAGATACCGGGGCATGGCGGCGGATTTCATGACCCTGATTGAAAACAAGACCGGTCTCGATTTCGAACTCGTTCAACAAAAGAGCTGGTCGGATAGCTTGGATGCCATCAAGAAGGGTGAAGCGGATATCCTGCCATGCATCGGGTATAGTGATGAACGGCGGTCGTACCTCTCCTTCAGCGAACCCTATCTTAAGTTTGCCCGGGTCATTGTTACCCCCATGGATTCACCGGTGTCGGACATCAGTGACCTTCATGGCCTGCGGGTGGGGGTGCAGGTGGACAGCTCCCATCATGCTTTTTTAACGGAGGATATGCAATTCGAGCCGGTTCTGTACAAGACGTATGAGGAAGGTTTGCTCGCCGTGTCACGCGGTGTAATCGACGCCGTGGTGGGCAACCTGGCGGTGACAACCCATCTCATGCATGAGCTGGCACTTACGAACATCAAGATGGCCGGTTATGCCGATCCGAGGCCTCAGCCGCTCGCCATCGGTATCAGAAAAGACCGGCCAGAGCTGGTATCGATCCTCAACAAGGCGCTACGTGCCATCACCATGCGGCAGCGAAATGAAGTATTCGCCAAGTGGCTGCCCCTTCCCGTAGCGGCACCGTCCCGCATCGATCTTTCACAAGCAGAACGCGAGTGGTTGCTCATGCATCCTCGAATACGGATCGCCTGGGACCGTGAGTGGGCGCCGATCGAATTTGCCGATACCAACGGAACGCCCCGGGGAATCTCCATGGAGTACCTGAAAGCCATCGAAGAGATTCTCGGTATTCGATTCGACACGAGCATGGCAACCGACTGGCAGACGACATACGGAAAGCTGAAACGGCGGGAGGTCGATATGAGCACCTGTCTCTCCATTACACCGGAGCGGCTCGAGCACCTGACGTTTACGGAGCCCTATGTGAGTTCGCCGGTTGTTTTGTTTTCACGCAGTGATATGCCATACATCAGCCGGCTGTCTGAATTAAAAAATCTCCGTGTCGCCGTTGTCGGCGGATACGCGACGGATGAGTGGATAACACGGGACCATCCGCAGTTGAATCTGACGCGAACGGCAAGCATTTCCGATGCTTTCGGTCTTTTGCAAAAGGGCGCTGTCGATGTGTTTGTCGGCGGTGTTCTTACCGGCAACTACTATCTGAGCAAACTGCGCCTCAATGGCATCAAGATTGCCGGTGATACGCCCTATGATTATAAGCTGCGCATGGCCGTCAGAAAAGACTGGGAACTGTTCGCCGGAATCCTGCATAAGGTATTGGCGGTCCTACCCGAAGAAGACAAGACAGCCTTTTACCGAAAATGGGTGTGGATCGGGTACGAACACGGCTTTGACTACTCCTTATTTGGAAAGATCCTGGTGGGCACCTTCGTTGTCATTCTGGTTTTTGTATACTGGAACCGGCGACTGAAGGCGGAGATCGGGCGCCGCAAACGATCACAGGCTGCATTGGCAGAGAGCGAACGGGCCTTGCGGGCCAGTTATGCTGAATTGAAAGAGCTGGGTGAGGCGAAAGATAACCTTACGCACATGATCGTCCATGATATGCGGTCTCCCCTCATGACCGTAAAAGGTTCATTGGATCTGTTGAAGATGGATCTGAATGGTGAATTGCCGGGGCCTGACGGCGTGTACTCGCTGCATATGGCCCAAGCCGGCGTTCAGACGGCAACGAACATGGCCCAGGCCCTTCTCGATATCGGTCGTCTTGAATCCGGGCGCATACCGCTGGTTCAAGCCGACATTGACATGAAGGTCGTTGCCCAGGACGCCATCCGGGCGATGGCGGTGCAGGCGCGGATGGCAAAAGTGAAACTCGAATTGTCAGGGGCGTCTTCCCAGGGAAGGGCGGACCCGGACATCATGCAGCGGGTTCTCGTCAACCTGATTGGCAATGGCATCAAAGCTTCTCCCGAAGGCGGATCGGTGGAGGTCCAAACCATGGCGGATGCGTCCCGAATAACGGTAAAGGTTTGTGATTCCGGCGATGGAATCCCCGAGCGCTTCCAAAAGACAATATTCGATAAGTTCACCACTGTGGAAACCGGCGGGCGGCAAAAGACGTCTGTCGGCCTCGGGCTGGCATTCTGTAAACTGGCCGTGGAGGCGCACGGCGGCCGCATCCATGTTGAAAGCGAAGTGGGAACGGGAAGCGTATTTTGTTTCCGCATGCCGATAAATGGAGCAAGCACTGGTTGACGGTTAAAGGGATGGATCCGTTATTGCTATCCTTATATGATTAAATGTCTTGACAACTTTACAGATTGCTGTCATGGTGCAGGCCATGAGAGAGGAAAACAAAACCATGCTGAATCCCCAATCTCCCATGCCGCTGTATCACCAGCTGGCCGAAATTCTCATGGAGGAGATCCGATCCGGGGACTATCCGCCCGGTACGCGTATCCCTTCGGAGCCGCAGCTGGCAAAGGTGTATGGCATCGGACGGCCCACGGTGCGTCAGGCCGTGGATCTGCTTGTGAGAAAGCGGATGCTCTCCAGGCGCAGGGGGTCGGGCACCTACGTGCGAACACCGGCCAAGGAGGTGGACCTCTTTTCCCTGGCCGGTACCAGTTCTGCGTTCCAGAAAGAGGGCATCGACGTGCAGGTGGAGACCCTGATGCCGACTTGTCGGATCGCTGTGGCGAAAAGCGACGGCAACCCTTTTTCCGGCGGTTCTGCTCTTTTCCTCACCAGGCTTAATCGGGTGGACGGCACACCCGTATTGCTGGAGGAGATCTATCTCCACCCGGTATTGTTCAAGGGAATCGAACGTATGGACCTTCACGGTCGCTCTCTGGCGCAGGTGGTGGAATCCAACTTCTACATGCGTCCGGTCGGTGGAAGACAGACCTTTCACGTCGGCACCCTCGACAAGGAAAAAGCCGCCACAATGGAGGTGGGTACCGATACGCCCCTTTTGGTTGTGAACCGGTTTCTTCATTTCAACCAGGCCAAGAATGCCGTCTTCTCCATCCTGACATGCAACACCGAAAATTTCGTTTTCGCGCAGCAAATCTCAGGCGCGGCGCAAATGTGAGGCCGGTAAATCGAAAACCGGTAAATCGGAGGAACGATCGATGAAAAAACGCGGTTACTACGGCAGCTTCGGGGGGGCCTTTCTGCCCGAGATTCTGGTTGCCACGTTTGACGAACTGGAAGCGGCCTTTGAAGCGGCCAAAGGAGATCCGGACTTCTGGCCGGAATATGAGCAGCTGATGTCCAGCTATTCGTGCCGGCCGACGCCCATAACCGAAGCAGAGAACCTTACCCGCCATTTCGGCGGCGCCCGGATTTTCATCAAACGTGAAGACCTGAATCACACCGGAGCGCACAAGGCAAACAACGTCATGGGGCAGGGGTTGCTCGTCAAACGCATGGGAAAGACCCGTGTGATCGCCGAGACAGGCGCCGGACAGCACGGGGTGGCTACGGCCACCATGGCCGCCCGCTTCGGATTCGACTGTACCATCTACATGGGAGAGGTGGACGTGCTTCGCCAGCGTCCCAATGTCTTCTGGATGGAGCAGTTGGGGGCGACGGTAGTGCCGGTGACCGATGGCACGCGGATATTAAAGGACGCCATCAATGAGGCTTTCCGGGACTGGGTGACCAATATGGATACCACCCATTACGTTCTGGGTACCGCCTGCGGACCCCATCCATTCCCCGAGATGGTCTCCTGGTTTCAATCCATCGTGGGCAAAGAGGCGCGCGGGCAGATGCTGGAACGGGAAGGGCGATTGCCCTCCCGGGTCTATGCCTGTGTGGGCGGCGGGTCCAATGCCATGGGGATCTTCAGCGGGTTTTTTGATGACGATGTGGCGTTGGTGGGCGTGGAGGCCGCCGGGCGCGGTCTGGATTCGGGCGAACATGCTTCACGGCTCTGCTGCCCGGACGCCTGCGTTGGTGTGGCCCAGGGATACAAAACCTATTTTCTGCAGGACGGGGACGGCCAGATGAGAGAGACCCACTCCATCGCCGCCGGCCTCGACTACGTGGGCGTCAGTCCCATTCTATCCGATCTCAAAGAGAAGGGACGGGTCCGGTTCGAGGGGGCGACGGATGATGAGGTGATCGACGCGGCATCCCTGACCATGCGCAAGGAAGGGGTGATTCCGGCCCTGGAATCGGCCCATGCCTTTGCCCGGGCATTCAAGGAGGCACCAAAGATGTCGTCCGATGAAATCATTCTCATCAACCAGTCCGGTCGGGGAGACAAGGACATCTTCACCATCGCCGATGCCTTCGACGATCCCAAATGGAAACAATTCATCATCGAAAAGGCAAAACAATATCATGCTTGAATCCTATATCCGTTCACGGCTTGCAGAAAAGAAGATCCTTCTGATGACCCATATCGTCATCGGATATCCCTCCATGGAAAAATCCATGGAGATCGTCCGCACCATGATCGAGGCCGGCGTGGATCTGATGGAACTGCAGATCCCCTTTTCCGAACCCATTGCGGACGGTCCGGTGATTTTAAAGGCTAACCAGCGGGCACTGGCTCAGGGGGTAAAGGTCGCCGACTGCCTAGAATTCGGACGTACGGTGGTCGACCGGTTCTCCATTCCCTTTCTCTACATGACCTACTACAACATCCTGTTCAAGTACGGCGTCGACCGATTCGCCGATCACATGAAGGATGCGGGTGTAAAAGGTGCCATCGTACCCGACCTGCCGCCGGAAGAGGCGGGTGCGTACCTTGACGCCATGAACAGAACGAGCCTCAGCCCCATTTTCATCTTTTCTCCCGAGACAACCGAACGGCGCATGCAGACCATCGCAAAGGTGGCGGACGGTTTCGTCTACTGTGTGGCCCGCAAAGGGGTCACCGGCGATCAAACCGATTTCTCCCGCGATCTGAATGACTATCTGGAACGCTGCCGAAAGGCCACCGGCTTGCCCCTGGCGTTGGGATTCGGCGTCAAGGATCGTTCCGACATCGAATTTCTCACGGGAAAGGCAGACATCGCCGTCATCGGAACCCAGGCATTGCGAATGGTGGAGACAGGGGGGATCGAAAATTTGAGTGTTTTTCTCGGCGACCTGATAAGGTAAAATGGGTGTTCCTATGTCGTTTGATGTCTTTGGTTACAATCAGGTGCCTGTTGAAGAAATCACAAAAACGACGAATCGTTATGACATAAGCAGAAAATCCCAGGAATATCTGGATCGTGTTTTGTCCGGAGATTTTCCTGAAAATGCCCCCGATGTGTTTAAACAAGGAGTTTCTGCCTACGAAGTAAATTCATCTAATTTCGGTGAAGCCTATGTTGTTCGGACTATACTTCTTCAACATGGTATCTACCCATTAATAGAAAATTGTTGGATACAGGAGCTGGCCGGCCATCTGACAGGAAAGCAATGCCTGGAAATAATGGCAGGCTCGGGCTGGTTATCCCATGGGCTAAGAAATGCTGGAATCAATTCCATTGCCACGGACAGAACCGATACTTACAGTTCCTCTTTCGGCGTAACCTGTATGGATGCAATGGAGGCAATTGAAAAATTCCCGGCCGACAGTATTATCGTCTCCTGGCCTCCCGTGAGTGATGATTATATATGTGACGTCATGGATAAATGGGGCACCGAAAAAGAGATCGTGTATATCGGAGAAATCGGAGGCTGCACCGCATGTGATGACTTCCATGCCAATTTTAAACACCATGTTAAAATAGAGAAAGACAACTGGGAGAACGTGCATGACCATATCTATATCGGGAAATGGCGAAGGCGATTATAAATATAAATCAGATGCCTGCCAAAAAAAGACGGATCATGTTTGTTGGCTTTATCGATAGCTTTTAGAAAATTTCGTACTACAATAGACATTGCCGAAAGGCCATCGGCTAACCTCTGGAACTGAGATTCAGCGTCAAGGATCGCTCCGACAACGAATTTCTTAAGGCAAAAGTAGACATCTCCGTCATCGGTACCCAGACATTGCGGGTGGTCGAGACAGCGGGGATCGAAGCTCAAAGGGCATTTATCAGTGTCCTGCGAAAATAGCCGTTTCGATCAGCATCCTCCGCTAATGTAGTTAAAAAGTTTTATTAGATGAAACAAAACATCATAAGTCAAAAGAACAAATCACCCTCACCTCCAGCGATTAGCACAACAATTGAAATTTTAATATGCTTTCGTTTTTCCAGCTGATGGCCGGAAATCAAAGACATCCGTATTAATGTTGGTTGTTGGCACCATGATATTTTACGTACAGACTCTTATCCAACCAAGTTTTCTATGATAAATATATATACAATCCGGACTGTTATGGGCTTTTAAAATGATAGCTGAGTCGCATTGAGTTACGTTTTCCAGTCTCTCAAAGTTTTCACCGAGCTTGTCTTCAGGTCTGATATCTTCTTCTTTTCCGTCGATCACCTTCTTTACAACAATCTCATCGCTCTCTACATCGATTGTAATGCGCATTTTAACATTACCCATGTCATTCTCCTTTCGTTTAATGTAATTACAATAATTCGGTAGTATAAATCTACTGTCGAGCCAATACTTCCCATTTGATAGTGTAAAGAAAAATTAAAAGCCGAATTCAAACCTGGCAAAATAATAGGGCTCAGGATAAATTTGGGGATTCGCAGGATCCGTGTCCTGAAACCTGAATGATGAATTAAAGATATTTTTTGCCACAATGGTGAAAAAGCCCAATCTGTTCGGCAACTGATACCGGACGGATGCATCAGCGACCCAGAAATGATCGCCATTGGAGACCAAATCTTCAAAAACTGGGTCACCGAACTCTCCCTGCTGATCGGTATAGGTTGTTTTAAAGTGAAAACTGAAACCGGAATCATGGAAGTAGTTGAAGCTGATTGGTAGCCTATAGGTTTCCAATCGAGCAAATAGATTTGACCCCACAAATTCATGGTCCCTGTTAAGTTGCTCATATTGAAGATCTACACTTATTGACAAATTGGATAATAGAATCAAGTTCAAATATGCACGCCACATGTACTCTTTCCAATCTGCAGAAAATCTATCTCCGGTAAAGATATCTAAATAGGGAACATCAAGTTCTCTATTTAATATGTCTAACCCACCATAAAGAAAATTGGAAAACATTTGATCAATGCCAACGCCATAATTCCATGCATCAGTGCCGACACCATCTTCGAAAAATTGATTAAAACCAGCGACCTGAACCGGTTCAATGGTTTGGCTGGATATGATGTCTCTTTGTAGCGTTCGAAATGCGGCTGCTCGAAGCGTTGTGCGGGAAGTTAAATTCCAGTGAACTCCCATCTTGGGGTTGAATTGATCACGATTAGTGGACTCAATTTTTGAGGACTCACCACTTCCACCGAGCAGCCATGTAATACTTTTCGGATAGCTGATTGAAAGGTATGCATAGATATTGTTGTACTTTGACTTTACAATAGAACCCGGATCATAATTATCGATGAAGGTGAAATCAGATTCAAAATATCCACCACCTAAGCTTAATTGGATGAATTCATAGCTAAGAAGATACCGGAGCTCAAGCAGAACACCATCTTCCTCATTGTCATTTTTATAATCCGCATCAGTGTAGGTATAATCTTCAAGTTGATAGATTGCCGATGCTATCAGAGTAGAATGGGGAAAGAAACTTTTTCTCATGCCGAAACGAAAGGTCTGTATTTTTTCATCATACCGGTATGATGGATAGTAATTTTCTGGATCTAATCGTAACTCGAGGTCACCATTTTCCAAATCTTTATATCGATATTCGGCCTGGATGCTTGTTTCGGGCGACACACTCATTTGTACGAAGGCATTATATATATTGTGTGTCTGACCATTATTTTCCCTGAATCCATCTGTTTCATAGTAAAACTGCCCGAGGCTGTATGAATACCGCCCCCACATACCAGACTGAACGATTTCATCACCTAACGTTGAATTACTACCGGTGATTACACCGGCCTGAAAAGCTAACCGATTTCGGCTGAACAGCGGTGTATATTCGTACAAGGAGGGCGAGGATGGACCGGCACATGACAGTATAGAGAGGTTACTTTCTGCAAGGTACGGTTGAACTGGTAGAATATTGATCGGCTGGAGAAGTTGTGATTGTAACAATTCGCTCACTCTTGCGATTTCATGGCGGGGTTTCGCCGCGTAGTTATCCGCCAACAACCTGTGGGCTGAGTGATTGGTGGCATCGGCAGTAAGCGATTTGTACCCTTCGTTCAATGCAAGATGCTGGAAGTCCAGATCGTTGAATATTCTTCCCAAACTGGCACTGCGTGCGGCCAGGTCCTGATCCAGGAACAACCGCGACCGGTACACGGCGCGATTGTCGTTCAGTTCGATGGACCTCTGTAAATCCTGTAGGGCTTCTCCCGGCCGGTTGAGGATCTGCTTGCGGATGGCGTCATAGAACCAGGGCGTTGGATCGTTCGGGTCCAGGGCCTTGGCGATCTCGAACTGCCGTTCATCCAGCGGGCCGCGTTTTTCCTCGAAGTAGGCCTTGCCCAGATAACTGCGGATCAGGGCATTGGCCGGATCCAAACTGGCAGCGATTTCGATCTGTGCCCGGCCCTGTTCCAGATCGCCGTCGCGGATGGTGGCCAGTCCCAATCCCAGGCGTGGCAGAGGTGCGGCGGAGTCCAGGGCGATGGCCTTGTCGAAAGCCTTTCGTGCTTTTTCGGTTTGGATCTGCGTCAAATGGGCAAATCCCAGGGTGGTGTGGGCGTGCGCCGCACGCGGGTTCAGGTCGACGGCTTTCCGCGCGGCCGCTACGCCCTGATCCAGTTCCCCCACGGAAAGTCGCAATTCGGCGAGGCGGGCCCAGGCCACATAATTGCCGGGCGCCTGGGTTACGGCATCCCGGGCGGCCTGCAGGGCGCCGGTGAGATCGAAATCGGCCTGCAGGGCGTAGGAAAGGGCAATATGGGTACTTGCCGATCGGGGATCCAGCCGAACTGCTTCCCGGGCATCTCGCAACGCATCGGTCTTTCGATTCTGGACAACGGCAATGACAGCCTGCAGCGCCAGCGCATCGCCGTCGGCCGGATCCAGTTCCAGGGCCAGGCCGATGTCCGCCTCTGCTTCGACAACGCGTCCGACATGGAGTCGCAGCGCGGCGCGAAATACGAAGAACCGGGCATTCTGCACCTGCGGGCCAAGAGCTTCCAGACGAGTCAGGGCATCGGAAATTCTTCCCTGGTTAACCAACGCCGCCGTGTCACCGATATCTGGAGAACCGCCATTTCCCCCCCATGCCAGGATGGGTGGATAATACATCGCCCACTGCACGCCGTCCATCGGCCGAACGAGGATCTGGCGCTGGGGGGCATGACCGGCTTCGGCTGTGACGCTCTCCCCGGCCGCCAGTTGGAGTGAACCAAATGTGTTCTCGGCCAATATGCGGCCCTCGAACAGGTCGATCCGGGTTTGATCGTCGTCGACCCGGACGAAGAATTCGGTTCCCGACACAACGCCGTTGACAAAGGGTGTGAGGATCCGCAAGCTACGTGGCCAGTGACTAAAAAACTGAACTGCTCCCTTGACAAGCCGGTAAACGAAGGTTGTCTGCGTTTCGATCTCGATGAATACGAGGGTGGTGTTTTGATCCAATCGCAGTACGGCATCGTTACTCAGCCGGATACCGGCCCTGCTGTTGACTTGTACACGGATCTGATCACCGATGAAAAATGTGTCGTTGAGTTGGACCGGCTGCCAGTCGGTATCTCCCGACCGCCTGACCAGAACACTTCCCTGGATGGAAACGATTCTGCTTACCCATACGGCAGTATCCGATTCGTCGGCCGCATGGGCCCGCGACGCGTAAAGGAAGCCGGCAACCAGAATACACCCTGCCTGGAGTGTCCAAAAAGCCGCCCAGTAGCGTATCGATCTCCTGATGTGAGTAGAAAAAGTGTTCATTTTGGCAGTTGCTAGAATGA
This sequence comes from uncultured Desulfosarcina sp., assembly GCA_963674945.2. Taxonomy (GTDB): domain Bacteria; phylum Desulfobacterota; class Desulfobacteria; order Desulfobacterales; family Desulfosarcinaceae; genus Desulfosarcina. Next base: position 1,936,716 of record CAXXWQ010000004.1, on the reverse strand, counting down.
AATTGTGGAGAGGTCTTCTAATTCTGCTCCAAATGCATTGAATTTTCCATAACACTGCCTTACGGAAACTACCGAAATTTCCGGCGGCACTCACGGTAGAAAAAGGCGTAATGCACCATTCATAAAATGGCATTATGTAAAGTTAAGAAACAGAATCTACGTCAGCTATCGTCACTATAGATGGGACAAGAATCTACCATGGCCGAAAGATAGCCATGAACACCCAGGATATCGCGAACCGGAAATATCAGTTGAATGTGACAGGCGTGATGGCTCGCAGATAATTTATCGCAAATTCCCGATTGTATGTCAACCTTTCGCGGCAAGATCAGAATCAGAGGGCCGACAGGCCCAGACCTTCCTGCGTTTCTTCGACCATAACCGTCTCTTCCCAGACCTTGGTTTGGGGCTGATCCTTTTGTTGATCCCGGGCCTGTACGGTCTCCGCCGACTGATCGTATTTCTCGTCCTTTCGTTCCGCAATGCTTAAAAAGATGCCGTACAGCGATAGAACACCTACTGCGACACCGCCAATGATCAGTGTGATCGTCGTAACGGGTTCAACAAAAACATAGGCCGAACATGCCATGCCGAGATATACAATGGCCAATAAGGCGACAATGAGGTCAATGTTTTTTCTCATGACGCACTCTCCTTTCTCATGAAATGATTAATCCAATGTGCGATGGCTTGCTGCCATTGCGATGCAAGTCTCCTGAAACATCGAAAAGATGTGTTCGTGTATGGCAAATAGTCGAATTCGCTGGATGTGCTAGGTGGAAGGTTTTTCGCTATAACGGTTCACGTAAGGAAGGAAGTTGGTGCCGCGGGCGAATAAAAAAATCGGCGATCATGGATCATTGTGCATCCTGAATATAGAGCGTATACCTAAATTGTATGAATCGTGAATCCTTATTGTCTTCATATCTATTTTAAGGAGAGGGTGGATGTGATTGGCGTCACAAATTGGATGTGATTGGCATCACAAGAAAAGATCCGGGTCGAGAGAGCATGGGGGGTGGGAACTCCTATAAGGGGGCAGTATCGTAAACACATGGTACCGCAGGAGCCAGAAGCCGGAATTCAAAAACCAGAATGAATGTGATGTCGTTCCGCTCCGTCGATTGAAGGCCAGTACCTGATTCTGGATTCTGACTCCCGGATTATAGTAACCAAAGCATATTCATCCAACACGATCGGGTGTGCCTATTCATTTCCATATATTACGGCTCTGCAGTCCGGACAGATCGTATGGGTCATGCTGGAATCGGTGTGGCGCTCCACATAAACGTCCAGGGGCCACCATTGATCGTCCTCTCCCCTGATTCGTTTGCACCCGCCGCAAATGGGAATGATCTTTCGTAGCATTTTGTTTTCTTCCGAAATAAGTTGTTTTTCTGCAAGGACTTTGTTTAGTCGCTGGATCAGTTCTTCCTGGCTGAATTCATACTTTTTTCGTTTCGTGATATCTCTGGTGACGCCGACGATTTTCAGCGGTTCATCCTGTTTTTCCTGTAACAGCTGGCCACGTATTTCAACCCAATACAGCCCGCCATTTTTATGTGTCATCTCAACTTCAATCTTCAGGACGGGCTCGGGGCCCTTTTCCAATTGTATCAACGATTGATTCAGAACAGTATTTACTTTTTCATACGCCTCTTCCGACATTCGTTCTCTTACCGGCGTGCCAATGTACTCATCTGCACTGTATCCACTTATCCGCTCAATGGAAGGGCTGATGTAGCTGAATGTCATGAGTGTCGTATCGATCACCCATATGGCGTCAAACAAATTATCGGTCGTTAAAAGATCCTTTTCTTCCAGATCTTTGATCCGTTGTTCAATGGTATTTTCCATGATTGGTATACTCCATCTATGGCATCAGAGAGGGGCTGAAGAATTCCTGCGCACCGGATCCCTTTCATCGTATCTATAGTAACCATTCCAGATCAAATTCCCCGTGGCTTTCGAAAGGCCATTGCAGGAAGGATCACATGGAGATGTCCGCCTCCTGCCAACCATTGCTTAGATTTTAAATTGATCCACCATGCTTTTCAGGCTTTCAGACAGCTGGGAGAGCTCCTGGGCGCTGAAGTTGACCTGACCGCTGCTGTTGGCCATCTCGTTCGTGGAGACGCTCACGTCGGCGATGTCAGCGGAAATCTTTCTTGCGACGGAAGAACTTTGGTTGACGTTCTCGTTTACCTCCTGGATACCGGTGGACGCCTGGGCTACATTGTCGGCGATCTCCTTGGTGGCGGCAGATTGCTGCTCCACGGCCGTGGCGATGGTGGTGACAATATCGTTTACGTCGGTGATCACCTGCGTGATTTCAGAAATCTGTCCCACCGTCATGGACGTGGTTCCCTGGATGCCTTCGATCTTGTCCTTGATGTCCTGGGTTGCTTCGGCGGTCTGCTTGGCCAGTTCCTTGATCTCGTTGGCGACCACGGCAAACCCCTTGCCCGCTTCTCCTGCCCTTGCCGCTTCGATGGTGGCGTTCAGTGCCAGGAGGTTGACCTGCTCGCTGATGTCGGTAATGGTTTCAACGACCTTTCCGATGGAGTTGGCGGCGTTGCTCAACTCGTCCATGTTGGTTGAGGCGTTGGTCGCCTTGCGGGCCGCCTCGTCGGATATTTCACGGGCTTTCTCGGCATTCTGGGCGACTTCGCCGATGGTGGCCGACATCTCCTCGGAGGCCGAGGCCACCATGTTGGTGTTGGTGGCCGACTGCTCCATGGCGGCGGCGACATTGTTGATGTTGGCGCTCATCTCTTCGGAAGCGGCGGAAACGGTGTTGGCCTTTTCAGAGACGTCTTGGATGCCCTGGGTCATCTGCTCGGAGATGGTCGACAATTCGGTGGAGGAAGAGGACAAGGTTTCCACACCCCCGGCGATTTCACTGATAAGCTGTTGCAGCTTGTTCATGAACGTGTTGAACCAGGTGGCCAATTCGCCCAGTTCGTCTTTTGCGCCATCCTCGAGTCGTTTGGTCAGATCGCCTTCGCCTTGGGCGATGTCCTTAAGGCCGTCAACCATGGCATTGACCGGTTTGGTGATCAGTCGTGAGATGAACCCTGCCAGAATAATACCCACTGCAACTCCCAGCAGTATCGCCGTAAGCAGCATGGCCAGAGCCGATTTGTAGGTGGCTTGGGCATTTTTCTGGGCGTTGTGGGCAAGGTCGAGATTGATTTCGGTCAGTTTGTCAAGCTGGTCGCGCATCTGTTCAAAGTCCTTCTTGGCTTCTCCCAGGGTCAATGCGATGGCCTCCTGCCTGCTTCCTTTCTCGACCAGTTCAATAACCTTTCGAGAATGCTCCTGCCATTCCATGCGGGCTTTTTCATAGATACCAAAAACTTCCTTTTCCGCCGTGGTGCTGGCCAGGGCCTGGTATTTTCCCCAACGATCGGAAGATTGTTTGAAGTTGGTTTCGTATTCATCAACGAATTGTCTGAACAACTCCGAGTCGGGATCGGTAAAGATCAATGAACGTTCCGCCACAAGCAATTGCTGCAGATCCCGATCCGCCTCGATCAGATAATCGATGCTGGGCATCTGAACGGAAGATATCGTTTTCAGGTCGTTTTGGATACTGTTCACGCTCTTGTAGCCGGTATAACCGATCACCCCCATGATCAACACCATGATACCGAATGCAGACAGCAGTTTGATTCGAATTTTCATGTTCTTGATGAAGTTCATTGTCATTGTCTCCTTTTTCGAAATATTGGTAAAATTATCGTTGCATTGCAAAAACTTTTCAGCATGGTGATTTGGCCCGTTTTTCGACCCTCATTCCAGATTCGTTTACATCGATTAGTAATTTCTTCATTACGCAGACCATTCCCTCTTTGTCATCTGAAGCGGACAGAAAATAGAGAGGGTTTAGTTTATGGCTCAGGGCGATGCTGCGCGGGGCATCGTCGGGAAGCGAAAGAATGATTTTACGGTCCATGAACAAACCTCTCATGGATACCAGTTGGGTCAGCGTCTGGTGGCTGTCCGGCAGTAAAATAGCGACGAAGAAACTTCTGGGCGGAATCCGCAGCCAATCAAACATTGTCTGGCAATCCGTGAACGACTGTATTTTCACGTCGGGAAAGGATCCGCGAACGGTGGACAAAACCTTTTTTACGTCGCTGTGTTCGAAATCGGGGGCAAAAAATAGTATATTCATCGGCAATCTCGCTGCGCTATGGTTCTTTCAAGATGTGTCCGTTGGACACGATGAGTCCTTCTGCAGACGATATGCCAATCGATCAATTATTTATTAAATACAGTAAAAACAATATGGTACGATGTTTTGCCGTGCCGATCCAATGGCAATTTGGACAGTCGATTCCGGAAAAGAGGACCGATCGATTCCGGTATTCCGGAAAAGACCGGGCGGGAGCTGCTTTTTCGATTATTATCCATCCAGAAATAGGAAAATTTGGTCGAGATCGAGGCGCGTGAAAAATTTTACCACAGGCATATGGTTGATATTCCGAGGATAAAATTTTTCGCGCAACAAAGATATCGGGCAAATTAGCCATTTCTGGATGGGTAATAGATTAGGTGGAGGAAAAGGAGAGTTGATGCTTTTTCATCAGTTCATACAATCTGGTCTTGGACAATCCGGACAGTTTGCAGGCGGTTTCCCAATTACCCTCAGCATTGATCAGAAGCGACTGTAAATATACGGTTTCCATTTGCAAACGGAAATCGCCCCATTTGAGTATTTCACCATCGGCGGTGAATGTACGCAGACCATGGGGCGGCTGGTTGGAAAGATTGTCGGTTTGATCCAGATCCAGAAAAGTGGCACGATACTTGGCCGGTAAATGTTTGGGGACCAGCGTTGGATCGGCTCCTGCATTGGCCAGGGCGTGTTCGAGAACATTGATGAGTTCCCGCACATTTCCCGGCCATTCATATTGTTCCAGAATATCGCTGAATTCCACGGAAATTCCTTTGGTTGCCAAGCCATAGAGTTTGCTGAGTTGAAGAATTTTGTGGTGTGCGATGGTAAGGATATCATCCTTCCGCTCGCGAAGGGGGGGGAGTTTAAATTCGATTCCACGAATCCGAAACAGCAAATCCTCACGGAACGTTTGATCAGCCACCATTTTTTCAAGGTCACAATTGGTCGCCGCAACCAGTCTGAAATCCACGGAGATCTCTTCACTTGCGCCGATGGGGCGCAGGCGGTGTTCCTGCAGGGTACGCAGAAGGGTTTTCTGGATTGGCAGTGGAAGCTCGCCGATCTCATCCAGAAAAAGCGTACCGCCGTCGGCTTGGGCAATGAGCCCCTCCCGGTCCGTGCCTGCACCGGTAAATGCCCCCTTCCTGTGCCCGAAAAGGATGCTCTCTACCAGCGTTTCCGGTAGGGCTCCGCAGTCGATGACGATGAAATTTTTCTTTGCGCGCCAGCTGTTTTCGTGAATGGCCTTTGCAAACAGCTCCTTGCCGGTGCCGGTTTCACCCAGGATCAACACGCTGCTGTCCGTGGCGGCGGCCCGGGCCGCGTCATCCAGGCACCGCAGCAGTGCCGGCGAGTTGCCTGTTATGTCACCTCTTTGCAAGACGGTGGGCGTTTTGCTTCTTACTTTCTCTTCATGGTATTGAAGGGCCCGGGCAATGGAAAGGGATACCTCCTCGACAAAAAACGGCTTTTTCAGAAAATCCCACGCACCATACGTAAAAGCGAGTTCGGCACCTTTTGTGTCTCCGGTCCCGGTGATGATCATGACTTCCGGCGAACTGGAAAGGTGTAACAGTTCTGGCAGTATCTCAAGGCCGTTGCCCTCCGGAAAATCCAGATCCAGCAGAATCAGATCATAGTCCTGTGTCCGTGCCAGCCTGAGTCCCTCGCGTAGGCATCCCGAAGTCGTTGCTTTATGCCCCAGGCCTGTGACAACATGTTCCAGCAGCAGTTGAATTTTTTGATCGTCGTCTAAAATCAGAATGTACGCCATCGTCTTACCCTGGGAAAGTCGTCGTCCAATTTGGTCATTCCCTGTTTTCTAACATCCGTCGGATACACCGGTTCAAGTCGGTTCGCAAAATCGGTTTTCTCAGCACCCCGGCAACGCCGATGGAATCGAGCCCTTCGAGTCGAATATCATCACTGAAACCTGTCTGAATAACGATGGGAATGTGCGGGTCGATCTGATGAATCCGTTGTGCCAGTTCTTCCCCGTTCATGGCCGGCATGATCAGGTCGGTGATGACAAGGTCGCAATCGTTTGGCCGGGACTGCAAAAACTCAACGGCCCGTTGAGCCTGTGTAAAGGTTGTGACGCGATAGCCCAAGCTGTTGAGCGTTTCGCTCATCATCAATAAAATTGATTCTTCGTCATCAACGATCAGGATGTGCTCTGACCCGGTCAGCATCTGAAGTTCCATATTACTCCGGCAACTATCTTTCACCGCTTCGGCGCAGGGCAGGTAAACGTTGAAGGAAGTACCCCGGCCGGGTTCACTGTAGACCGTGATATGGCCCTCATGCTCCCGGACGATACCGTGTACCACAGCCAATCCCAGGCCGGTGCCTTCCCCCTTCTTCTTTGTGGTGAAGTAAGGGTCGAAGACTTTTGAAAGGGTTTCCGAAGCCATTCCGTGGCCTGTATCGGTGACCGAAATGTGGGCGTACTTGCCTGGTGTGAGGTCCGATACTTCCTGAAAATCGTCCGGGCCGATCGCCACTTTTTCTAAGGAAATGGAGATCCAACCATTGTCATGGCCGATGGACTGGTAGGCGTTGGTGCACAGGTTCATCAGGATCTGATGGATCTGGATCGGGTCGGCCAGGATGAAGCAGTCCCGGGTGGCGATCTTCTGCCGGATTTCAATGTTGGCCGGGATGGTGGCCCTCAGCAGCTTGGTCACTTCCTTGATAATCACGTTCAACTGGGTGGTTTCGGCCTTCTGCTCGCTCTGCCGGCTGAAAGTAAGGATCTGGGCGACCAGGTCTCTGGCGCGCAACCCCGCCTGGAGCACATGGTCGAGGTGTCCGGCGGCAGCATGCCCCCGGGGCAATTCTGCCATGGCAATCTGGGTGAATCCGATGAGGGAGGTCAGGATGTTGTTGAAGTCATGGGCAATTCCCCCGGCCAGCGTACCGATGGCTTCCATCTTCTGGGCCTGCCGCAGTTTCCGTTCCGATGACTCTTTCGCCATCTCGGCTTCTTTGAGATTGGTCACATCCTGGACTGTGCCCATTATTTTTATTATTTTTCCGGTATTATCTGAAACGGCGTGGCCCTTGGAATGAATAAATTTGATTCTACCGTCCGGAAAAACGAAGCGATAGTCGGCTTCTCCTTCGACACCGCTTTCGATCGTTTGGGAAAAACTATCTTCGACAATCGCACGGTCTTCTGGATGTACCCCATTTAAAAAAGAATTCCATTGTAAAGGTTTTACTTTGTCGATTTCAAAGATCCGATACAACTCCTCCGAACCACTTATACTGTAGCTGTCTATTTGTAACTCCCAGTGTCCCAGCTTGGCCAATCGCTGGGCTTGGCGGTGCAGGTCCCGGCTTTCCTGCAGGGCGGCTTCGAAGGTTTTCTTTTCGGTAACGTCGCGACCGACAGTAAGGATTCGTACTTCCGTTTCGGAAGACGCCAAGAGCCCTATGGCATTCCATGCAAACCAGCGCTCGCCACGCCGTGTTTGGAGAGACGTTTCATAAACGGCAGCGTAAGGTGGGGCCTTGGCCCGATCCAGGAGCGCAAGCACCGGATGGCCGCCCTCCATCCCCATGACGGATGGATAAGAGGCGCCGATCAATTCCTCTTCGGATTTTTCGGCAATGGTGCAAAACGACGGACTTGCGAATAGTATCCGATTCTCTTCATCGATCTTGACGATCAATTCGCTGATATTGTCCACCACCATCTGATAACGGCGTTGGTTGTGTGCCAGTTTGCGACTGCCGATTTTCTGCAGGATGTTGTAAAAAAGAAACACCCACCACATGGGTACCAGCGTTCCGGCAAAGTCTTCCAGTCGGTCGAACACGGCACTCGACCACAGCCATTCAAGAAAGAGCAATGTATAGTATAGATCCAAAAAAAGAAGGAACCCGAATATCAGCACGGGGTCCCGGTAATGAAGTCGTCGTGATGCGACGATCAATGAAATGGTGGTGCCGACAAGGGTGACAAGTGTCAACAGGTCGATGAAGGCCACCGGGTGCATCAATCCGTCTCCTTGGCGGCGACAAATGCTTTGTGCAGCCACAAGGCGATACACAAGACACTGAAAAGGTAACAGAGATGTTCGGCAACATTCAGCGTCGCGCCCAGCAGGAAACCCTCGGCAACGGTCAGCGACCACCCCAGCAGGCTGAAACAGAATCCGGCGATCAGAATGTGTATCGAAGGGTATGGTTTCAGCCTCGCATAATTGCTGATGATGAAGATCAGCACACCCACGCCGAGGACCAGCATGATCACTTCATTTTCCTGTATCATGGCAAACTGGTGATAATCGGGCATACACCATTTCCCTTTCCGGGTGTTTACAATTGGCTCTCCGGGGCGATTTTCATGAACCAGGCCTTGAAGCGTCGCCACCAACCGGTCAGCGGCTCATTTGTTTCGATCACCTCCCGGCCGTCGATCCGGCCGTGCCATTCCAGTTTCTTCTCGTCGCTTTCCCGTACCCGGTAGGTAAGGGCCGATATTCGCTCGTCTCCGTTCCGTGTATATCGGGTGGCCAGGGGGGGGCAGTCGATGAACAGGCCCATTTCTGCGTTGATTTCGATGGAGCGCGGGTCGAGATTCAGTGAACCGATAAAAAGGTACCGTTCGTCGACGATAATGGCCTTGGTATGCAGGGTCAACCTTTCCGGGGCATGCGCATCACCGGTCAATTCCTGGGCGGCATTGGCGCGTATCTCATACAATTCGATTCCGGCCCGAATGATATCCCGGCGATATCGGGCATAGGCGGAATGAACAGGCACATGATTGGTTGACGCCAGTGAATTGGTGATGATCACCGCGCGCAGCCCCTTGGCCGCCAAGTCGTTGGCAAGCTGCACACCACGCTTTCCCGGTATGTAGTAGGGGGTAATGAAGATGATTTCTTTTTCCGCCTGATGCAGGATGTCCCGCAAATTCTGTGCGAGCTTCATGTGCACTTCGTCGATCGGGTTGATGAGCTTGTCGGGATCATCGGCGAGTACCATCGCCGGACCCGTGTACAGCGTCCTTCGATCCGCGATGAGATCTTGCAACAATTGGCTTTCCAGTGCCTGGTTGAACACGGTTTCATAAATATCATCGAGTTCTTCGGCGATTTCTTCCCGAACATCTTCCAGATTTTCGCCTTTTTTATCTTCGATGAATTGGTCGATGGGAACGGCGCGCGAGTGGTTCCAATATTGATCGAAGGAATGAGAAATCTCGTCCGTTATAGGTCCAACAGCCAACACATCGAAGTCGACAAATACAGCGTTTTCTTTTAGCTGGAAGTACTCATCGGCAATGTTACGTCCTCCGACGACGCTGATGGAATTGTCCACCGTGAAGGATTTGTTGTGCATGCGCCGGTTCGCTTGGGCGAACTGGGCAGCATAGTTAATGGCGTAGATACCGCTTCGGGAAACGGGATTGAATATTCTGATTTCGATGTTTGGATGTTTGTTGATCAGCAGGAAACTGTCATCGGGTACGGTGGTGAAAACGTCATCCAGCAGAAAACGGATTCGGACGCCCCGGTCCGCCGCTTTGAGCAATGCCTTGGCCATGACGGCGCCGGCGGTATCGTTTTTCATTAAGAAATACTGCAGGTCGATGCATTTTTCCGCCATATCCGCCAGGTGGAGTCGAACGCCAAGGGCATCCATACCATGGCTCAGAGGATAAAAAGCCGACTGACCGTCAAGATGTTCCGTCTTGGCTGCGGCATACCTGCCCAGTACCGTGGCGGCGGTGTCGGTAATCGCAGTCGTGGTTGACTTGGGTTCATCGAAGGATATTGTGGCACAACCGCCGGCCAGAAGTCCGGTAAGCATCCATGCTACCAGCCATATTCTGAATCTGAATTTCATCATATCGTTTGTATTCTATGCGAAGAATAGGGCTTTGACAACGTTTTCGTAACAACTCGTTACAAGTTTACTCCTGAAATCAACAGATAGCCGAGATGAGAAAAGAGAGCCCGCAGCAGAAATCCGATGAGAGAAAGTCCCCCAAAAACGGCGTCAATCCGTTTGTTCGCCATCCGGAATATGAGGGACTTATTGCATTTCATCGGTTCAGTTCAACCTTTACGGCCCTGCCAAGCTGTTTCAGGGAGTAGGGTTTTTTCAAATATTGACCCACTCCCAGCTTGTGTGCCGCGCGAACCCGTTCCGTTTCAGAGTAGCCGCTGGCGATAATGGCCTTTTGGCCGGGATGCAGCTCGATCACTTTTCGGTAAGTATCGAGGCCATCCATACCCGGGTCCATGATCATGTCGAGGACGATCAGATCAACCGAATGGGAAGACAAATAGTCGATGGCCATCTCACCGCTGGATACGGCCGTGACCCGATAGCCGAGTTCCGATAGAATCATCGAGGCAATGGTCCGCTGTTCTTCCACGTCATCGACAATAAGAATTGTTTCTCCGTCGCCGCGGCAGTCTTCGTCCGTCAAGACGTTGATCTGATTCCTCTCAAGGGTTTCTCGGATGACCGGAAAATAGAGCGTAAAACGAGTTCCGGTTCCTTCGCGGCTTTCCACATCGATGTAGCCTTTGTGGTCATCCACCGTTCCCCACACCACCGCCATACCCAAGCCTGTGCCGCTTCGCCCCATTTTCTTTTTTGTATAAAAGGGTTCGAAGATGTGACGTAAATCGTCAGGGGAAATACCGAAACCCGTATCGGTAACGGTCAGGACGGCGTAATCGCCTTCGGTCACATCGCTGTAACCCCCGATGGGCAGATCCACGTACTTGTTTTGTGTGGATATCGAGATAGACCCGCCTTCCGGCATCGCCTCAACGGAGTTGGATACCAGGTTCATGATCGTCTTGGACAGATGAACGGGAGAGCCGGAGATATTCATCAAATCCGGATCAAGATCGATCTTGACGTTTACCATTGGATGAAACGAAATGAGTTTGCGATGTTCGGGGCTGTCCAGGTAATCTGAAACGATGGTGTTCAAATTCACGGTTTCCGATACGACCACGCCCCGTCTTGCCAGGGTTAAAAGATCCTGTACGATTGCCGCGGCGCGTTTCCCGGCACTCAATATGGTCTCCAGGGGATTTTTCATATCACTGCCGGTGGGTAACTTCATGAGCAGCAGTTCCGGATAGCTGACGATTCCGGAAAGAATATTGTTCAGATCGTGGGCCACTCCACCTGCCAGCGTTCCGATGGCCTCCATCTTCTCTGCGCGGTGAAGGCGATACTCCAGTTCTTTTTTTTCCATTTCCGCCTGCCGGCGCTCGGATGCATTCAAGGACAGCGCAACCAGATCGGAGATGGAACTGATAAATTGAATCTCATCAATTTTCCAATGCCGTTTCTCCGCTTTTTGTTCGACACATACAACACCCACCACTTCGCCATGGGTCAATATGCTTACGTCCAGCATGGACACGATATCATTCGCCGGCAGGTAGTGCTTTGCAAATTCTTTTGTTCTAACGTCGTGATAGGCGTCCGATGCGGCGATCACCCGGTCCGACGCGAGTGCTTTGAAGTAGACGGGGTGATCGTCAGCCAGTAGCTCACCGCCAGTGACATGGGACTTGGAACTCAATGTATAACATGCCAACAATTCAATTTTATCGTGGTTTTTATCAAACATCCACACGCTGCAGCGTTCCACGTCCATGGTTTGGGCCGCGGTTTCCACGATGAGCCGCACCGCATCGTTAAAATTGCCCAGATAAATCGCTTCATTTCTGGCCAATTTTACAAGACTGTCATTCTGTCTTCGGAGGCGGTCTTCGCTGTTTTGCTGTATCTTTTCGATTCTTTTACGGTCTGCGATCTCTATTTCCAGTTTCCGGGTCCTCTCTTTGACCCGTACTTCCAGATTGTCACGATGGCGGGCGAGGGCTTTCTCCGCTTTTTCCCTCTCTTCGATCTCAGCCTTTAACAGTATATTGGTATTTTCAGCGGTCTCTTTGGCAGTTTGCATCTCTTCTATGGATTGTTCCACGCTGTCGGCCATATCGTTGAACGCCTGTGCCAACCGTCCCATCTCATCCGTGGATTTTCTTTCCAGGCGGTGCCCGCGCTCTCCCCGTTGAAAACGCCCGATCCCCTTGATCATGCTAGTGATTTTGCCGGTGAGGGCGGCTGCCATCCAAATGGCAATGAAAATAACGATGACGATCATCAGCGAAGTGTAGAGCCCGAGGTCTCTGGCCGTATCTTTCAAGGTCCGGGCCATGGCGGCTTTGTTTCGCTCCGATTTGGCTTTTAGACTCGATTGGTATGTCTTTTCGATGGTTTCGATTCTATCGGCGGTTTCATTGGCGGCCCGGTGAAACTCATCCACATTGGCCCCGATGGTCACATATCCGAATCCTCGGGGGTGATCGCCATATTGACCTGTGAAATAGGGGATCGCAGCGGCGGTTGTCAGTTTCCACAAACCGCTCCAGTAGATAAGAAATGATCCTGAACCGCCATTTTGTGTCAGGTTGTGCCATCCGGTGCATTGGGGGGCAAAATTGAGAAAGCGTCCGTCCAAAGCGACCAGCCCCGCTTTTGTCAGAGACGCCGCAGGTCTCTTTCTCAAGGATTGTTCCTTGAACCGGGGGACGGTTTCCAAAAATCGGCTGATGGGCAAATTGCTTTTTTGCCAGGAGGTATACAACTCCTCATCGAGCCATGGCACGGCAATTTCTCCGGTGGACGGGTCATGCCCGACGATAAAATAGTCGCGAGGGTGGGATATGCAGCGGCCCAAGTAGTCCCACATGAATGCATAATTCCCACTTCCGGCATCCGATATGGGAGAGTAGCGTTCTTCGGTCGGAATGATATGATCCGTAAACTCCATCACATGCACATGATCAAGTGCCAGTGTGACGTACCCGGTTATCGCGCCATTGTCCACAACCGGGGTGGCCCAGCGGATAATGCCTTCAAACCGCTTGCCCACAGGATTTTCTTTCCCGGCATACCCCGATGATTCGGGGGCAAACGGCATCCCCTGCTCCTTAGCCCTGGCCTTGGTGTAGGGGCCGATCATGTAACCCTTCACATAGGCGCCAATCACATCGGACACATAGATATCACCGGGTTTCAGGGTTTTCAGCTTGTCAAAATACGTTTCCGCCTTGCAGTATGTATTTTCCTTTTTGCTGATATTCCGCAGGTGGCGGTCCATCCGCGCTGAGGTGGTCACCTTGACCTTCTCGTGTCCGGCAAGGTCGACAAAGGTCATCTCTAAAAACAACGGTCGTTGATGGGTGATCCCTGTCTGCTCCGGAAAGCGATAATGAAAATCGGTGCGGTTGTCATGGTTTTGGGATGTAACCACCGGTTCAGCCGGCGTAACAGGCCTGGCAGGAACCCATGTTTTGCCGGCGTCATCCATCACCCAGGGGCGATGATCGATTACCGGTTTGGTCTGGTGGCGAAGAAATTTTTTATATGCGGTTTCAGACGGTTCGAGGGATGCGGCATGCTCGATGTCCCGGTCCCGGTCATACAAAAACATCGCTACGGATTTGGCTGTATCCGTCGTCAACCGCTCGATGGACTCGCGGGCTTTTACATCCAGGGCGCGAATTGAGTTTTCCGTGGATATCTTTCCAATCTGTCCGACAACATCCCGGCTTTCGGAGACCATTTCCGATACCTGACCCTCGACAGTAAAGGCCAAATGGGATACGGCCTTCCAGGAGAACCACGCAAGGGCTACGAGGGGCAACACTTTGATAACAATGAAAATGGAAATGAGTTTGTCCCGGATGCTGGGGCGGTAGGTAAACATGGGTCCTCTCACTTTTTGTTGCATACGTCGTATGGATTGTATTATCGGTTGATTGCAACTTTTACAACAGGTCTATTGCTGAAGTTTTTCTGCATGTTCACCATTGGTCATTCATCGTTGGCCGTCTTTTTCTGCAGCGTTGGCGCTGATTCCGTGGACGGTCACACGTAACTCAAATAACCGTGCAAATGACTGTCATGGTGATGGTTTTTCTGCCGGGTAGGTGCGCGTTGAGAACGATCACGGTGAATACGATGCTGGCCAGTCCGTAGGGTCCGAGCCATGTTGATTGGTGTCCGCTCGAGCCACTTGCTTGTGGTAGTGTATCTTAAAATAACTGCGGCCAAAAGGGCTAAGTTAACATAAGAGCGGATCTTTCATTTTATAGGAGGGCAACTCGAGCTGAAAATTATTCCAATTCGAGAATCGGCAGCAGCCGCTGGATCGACCGTTCAACCAGGTCATCCCGAGATGCCGGCGAACGCTTGGTTATTGCTTCCAGGGCGGCCAACGATCTTTGGCTGACAACGAATGTCTTTTGAATGCGCAGCTCCCTCACCGTATTGTCAGGTGGTGACGCCGCCGCGATGGCGTTCAATGCATTTTCATCCTCCATGAGGTCGTCGAACGGTGATTTTTGCTTGATCCCTAACTGGGTGGCCAGAGAGCGAAGGAGTTTTCGGATAAACAATAAGTGACTCCAAAGATCTTCAGGTAAAAGAAAAACAAGAGGTAGCGATCCCCGCCGAGCAGACGAGGCCCGGCTTGGTCTTTACGCCGGATCTGGATATCTTCGAAAACGAACAGCAGATCGCCGTGACCACAGGATAATCCGTTGGGATGTGGAGACCCGAGCAAGCCAGCATCACCTTTGCCACCGGATATACATGCTTTGTGATTGCCCCTTTCTTTTTCATCCGCTTTTCACAAAACCTTCATTTTCATTTCACTTCTTCCATGCAGGATGCGCGGAGAAGAGAAAACGAATCGGTGCACAAAACAATGGAGGTTGATGATGGGAAAGAAAGCAGTGATTGTTTGTTTGCTTTTGGGGGTGTTCTGGGCCGGCGTTGTCCCGGCGGATGCGGAAAATGGTGAAAAGCGCCTTTCGCCCTATTTTTTCGTCGAGAGCGGCGCCGAAGGCCAGGAGAGTTTTCCACTGAAATCCACATCGGTGAAAGCGATGATCAGCGGGGTAATCGCCGATGTGCGGGTGACCCAGACCTATGCCAACACGGGTACCCAGCCCATCAACGCCCGTTATGTGTTTCCTTCCTCCACCCGGGCGGCGGTCCATGGGATGCGTATGACCGTGGGGGAAGAGGTCATCGAGGCCCGCATCAAAGCCCGTTCCAAGGCCAGGAAGGTGTTCGACAAAGCCAAAAGCCAAGGCAGGAGCGCATCGCTTTTGGAGCAGCAGCGGCCCAATGTGTTCTCCATGAACGTGGCCAACATCATGCCCGGCGAAACCATCGCCATCGACCTGCACTACAGCGAACTGCTGGTGCCCGAAGAGGGCATGTACCGGTTTGTGTATCCCACGGTGGTCGGTCCGCGCTATTCCACCATATCCGAGACAGGCGCCGACGACCACCATCGATGGCTTCAAAATCCTTACCTGACCCAAGGGCAAAAACCCACCAGCATATTCGGGATCCGGGTTACCGTCGCCGGCGGTATTCCCATCCAACAGGTGGCATGCTCTTCCCACGCCACCGATGTGGCATGGGATGGTCCATCCAAGGCACACATCTCCTTGGCGCCTGAAGAATCCCACGGCGGCAACAGGGATTTCGTTCTGGACTATCGTCTCAGCGGCGACCGGATCCATTCCGGGCTGATGCTGCATCGTGGCGGTGCGGAAAACTTTTTCATGCTCATGGTCCAGCCTCCCCATCGCGTGGCGCCGGAGGACATGCCGCCCCGGGAATATATTTTCGTGTTGGATGTTTCCGGCTCCATGCATGGCTTCCCGCTGAATACCGCCAAGTTACTGATGAAAGATCTATTGGCGGGCCTGCGTCCCGAAGATCGGTTCAATGTGATCCTCTTTGCCGGTGCGGCCCGACTGCTCTCTCCCCGATCCATTCAGGCCGATCCGGCCCTCATTCAGGCTGCCGTAACATTCATCGAAAACGAGAAAGGCGGTGGCAGCACCGAACTGGCAAGGGCACTTACAACCGGTCTCGACATGCCCCACGATGAAGGCTATGCCCGCACCATGGTCGTGGTCACCGATGGGTATATCGCCGCGGAAAAGAGGGTGTTCGGCCTGGTCGCCGATGGGGTGGGACAGTGTAATTTTTTTGCTTTCGGGATCGGCAGCAGCGTCAATCGCCATCTCATCGAAGGGCTGGCCAGGGCAGGGCAGGGGGAGCCCTTCGTGGTCACCGAAGCCGATGAAGCCACGGTTGCCGCGGCCCGTTTCAGGCAATATATCGCGGCGCCGGTCCTCACGGATATCGAGATCGATATGGAAGGTTTCGACGCCTACGAGGTCGAACCAGAGCAGCCGGCCGATCTGTTTGCCCAGCGCCCCTTGATCATCTGCGGCAAGTGGCGCGGTGAACCCTTCGGGACCATCGGTATCAGGGGAACTGCCGGCGACGGACGGTATGAAGAATTCTTCCAGGCATCCGATGTCTTGCCGTCAAACGCCCATGACGCATTGCCTTATCTTTGGGCCCGGCGGCGTCTGGAGGGGCTCATCGACCTTTCACCGGTCGAAGACGATGAACAGACCAAGGCGCAGGTGACCCGGATCGGCTTGGCCCATAACATGCTGACCGCCCATACCAGTTTTGTTGCGGTCCACGAAACGGTGCGCAACACAGAAGATACGGCAACAGATGTGGATCAACCTCTGCCATTGCCCCTGCACGTATCCAACATGGCCGTGGGTGCGCGCAACGTACCGGAGCCGGACATGGGCTCGATGCTGTTTGTGATCGCAGCAGCGGTATTCTGGATGGTCTGGCGCAAGCGTAGTTGCAGCGCTAAGCGGTAAAGGGAGGAAAAAATGGATCTTTCGATCACCGATGAAAGATCAGACATGATCCTCTTCCACAGCCGGACAAACCGGCTGCTGATAGCGATGATGGCCATGGTTGTGATGGTGATGCTAAAACGCCATTACAGCATGGCCGGTCCCGAACAGCTGTTGTGGATCCTCTTGCCCACCGCCCGTTTGTTGGCCCTTCTCACCGGCACCGATCCGGTCTGGGAGGCCGGGGTCGGGTATGTGGATTTCAGTCGGGGGATCGTCATCGCGCCGGCCTGCGCCGGGGTCAATTTCGTGATCATGGCCTTCGCCCTGGCCGTTTTTTGCGGTCTGGCCCGGCTGCGACGTTTTTCCGTGCTGGCAGCATGGTTGGCCTTTTCGTTTTTCGGTGCCTATATCTGCACCCTGGGAACCAATACCTTGCGGATCGCAGTCAGTATGGCGCTCTACCGGGCGGACATCTACAACACCTGGCTTTCGCCTGCCGCCCTTCACCGCTTGGTGGGTGTCTGGCTCTACCTGGGCGCTTTGGGGTTGTTTTTCAAGGGGCTTGCTCCGATAATAGATTCTTTCGCAGCGCACTTCGAACCCTGCTGCCGGAGTAATCACCTCATTTGGCCCTCCTGGCTGCCTCTCGGGTGGTATCTTCTCGGTGCCGTGGGGGTGCCGGCGGTAAATTTGGTATTTCGGCGACCGCCGCCTGCATTCGGCAAGCATTGTTTGATGGTGGTGGCGTCCGCCGTCATCCTGTGGATCGTCGTTGTGGTGATGAGGCGGCTTGTGGATCGTTATGGAAACAGGAATGTATTCGATGGCAAACATACTGATTGTGGAAGATGAACCGGCCATCGCCGATACCATCCAATATGCCCTGGAAACCGAAGGGTTTACGCCGGTTCCCGTTCCCACCGGACAGGAGGCGTTGCAGCAGGTGGCCACGGGTGGAATCGATCTGATCATTCTGGACATCGGCCTGCCGGACATCAACGGTTTCGAGCTGTGCAAGAAGATTCGTCGGGAGAGCGCCCTGCCCATCATTTTCCTCACGGCCCGGGATGAGGAGGTGGACCGGGTCGTCGGGCTGGAAATCGGCGGTGACGACTACGTCGTCAAACCTTTCAGCCCCCGGGAGCTGACCGCCCGCGTCAAGGCGGTTTTGCGCCGCACCCGATCGAACGGCCCGGACGAAGCATGCCCACAAGACGTCTGGGGCGTGGACGACACCAAGCGCCGCATCCACTACTTCGGCAGACCTCTCGAACTGTCCCGTACCGAATTCGAACTGCTGCGGACCCTGATCCATCGTCCCGGACAGGTTTTTACCCGGGAACACCTCATGACCGCCGTATGGGATGAACCCGAAGCCAGCATGGATCGCACGGTGGATGCCCACATCAAGAATCTGAGGGCAAAGCTGAAAAGCGTCCGGCAGGGTCTCGACCCCATCATCACCCACCGCGGCACCGGCTACGCATTGAAGGAAGATATCACGCCGTCATGAAACTCGGAATCCGTATTTTCGGCTGTTATCTGATCATTTTCTGCATCTGTTTCGCTTTTCCCGTGGGATGGGTACTGGACACGCTCCGTACCCGCTATCTGGAAGGCGTGGAGGATCCCCTCGTGGATCAGGCCAATATCCTGGCCGGTGTGGTGGGGCAGATGATGGCAGACCACCAATTCGATCCCGAGGCGTTTTACGATGCCTTCGCAGGCATCTACCGGCGCTCTTTGGATGTCAACATTTACCATCTTGCAAAAACAGCCGTGGATTCGGCCGTCTACATCACCGATTCCCAGGGAATCGTGCGGTTTCACTCCCGCGATCCCGGCTTGATCGGCGCCGATTTCAGACATTGGCGAGACGTCAGCTTGACCCTCGAGGGAACGTATGGTGCGCGAACCAGCCTTTCCGATCCGGATGATCCCACATCCTCGGTGCTCTTCGTGGCAGCGCCGATCATGGTGGATGGTAAGATCGCAGGCGTCTTGAGTGTGGCAAAGCCCACCACCAACATCAACAGTTTCGTAAAACAGGCCAAACCCCGCATCATCAAGGTGGTTGCGTTTTTCGGACTCATTGCCATCGTGCTGGGCTACCTGGTGGCATTATGGATCACGCGGCCCATCCAGCGCATGACCGACTATGCCAATGCCGTATCCGACGGGCGACGCGCCGGTTTTCCGCGACTGGACCGCACCGAAATCGGCATCATGGGCAGGGCGCTGCAGAAGATGCAGAAAACACTGGAGGGAAAGGCATACGTGGAGCGCTATGTGCAGCAGCTAACCCATGAGGTGAAAAGCCCCTTGTCCGCCATCCGCGCCTCGGCCGAACTGCTGGAAGAAGATGTACCCGTAACGCAGCGCAAACGTTTTTTGACCCACATTCGCACCGAAGCCAACCGGATTCAAAATATCGTCGACCGGATGCTCATGCTTTCGGGCCTGGAAAACAAGCAGGCCCTCGCCCGGCGGGAAAGGGTCAATCTGGAAACCATTGTCAATGACGTGATCCAAAGCAAACAATCGCTTTTCGTGGCCAAGCACATCGCCGTGACCGTGGATATTGCCGGGAAGACGGAAATTTTCGGCGATGCCTTCTGGCTTCACCAGGCAGTGGCAAACCTTGTGCAAAATGCCATCGATTTTTGCCATCCTTCCGGAGAGATCGCCATCTCCGTGAAATATAGCGGTAAAACCGTGCAAATTCGGATCGAAGACAACGGCGCAGGTATACCCGCGTACGCCCTGAAAAAGGTCTTCGATAAATTTTACTCCTTGCGGCGCCAGGACAGCGGCCGCAAGAGTACCGGACTGGGACTCAATCTCGTCAAACAGGTGGCCCATTTGCATGGCGGTCATATCGGGCTGCACAACCGTTCATCGGGTGGTGCGCAAGCGGTGATCACCCTTCCGATTCGCCTTCCAGAGTGAATTTCGTAACGCGGGCGATCATCTTGTCGGATACGTCGATCAGTCTTTTGGCGTTGGCATCCAGTTGGCTGCTGTTCTCCCGCATGTCATTGGCGGACTGGTTGACTTCGACGATATCCCGGGCGATTTCCGAGGAAACCGCGGAACTTTGGGAAACATTCTCATTGACCTCCTGGATTCCCAGGGACGCTTGACCGACGTTATCCGAAATTTCACGGGTCGTCCGGGCCTGTTCTTCCATGGCCGTGGCGATCTCCAATACAGTGTGGTTGACTTTGTCGATGATGGCGGTGACGTCTTCGATATCGGCCACCGATTGGCTGGTGGAATCCTGAATGTCCAAAATGGTTTGCCTGATTTCATCGGTCGCGGCGGAGGTCTGCTTGGCCAGTTCCTTGATCTCATTGGCGACAACGGCGAACCCCTTGCCGGCTTCTCCCGCCCGGGCGGCTTCGATGGTAGCATTCAATGCCAGAAGGTTGGTCTGTTCCGAAATCTCGGTGATGGTTTCGGTGACACGGCCGATCAAGGTGGCCGCCTTTCCGAGTTCGTTGATCTTTTCAGAGGCATTGCGTGCACGGATAACGGCATTTTCCGTCGTGTCTTTGGCATTTTCCGCTTTTCCGGAAATATCGTTGATGGTCCGATTCATCTCCTCGGTGGCCGTGGCGACGATGCCGACATTGGTGGCGGCCTGCTCCATGGCGGCAGCGACCGTATTCATGTTCGAACTCATTTCTTCTGCTGCGACGGCCACCGTATTGGACCGTCCGGCGGTATTTTCCGATCCTTCGGCCAGAGAGCGGGAAACAAAGTCCAATCCCTCTGCCGAACCGACCAGTTCTTCGCCACTTGCGGAGATCTCCTGGATCATGCCGCGGAGATTAACAGCCATTTCATTGAGGCTTTGGGCCATCTTGCCGATTTCATCGCTGTTTTTCACGGAAAGGGTCTCGGACAGGTCGCCTTTTGCGCGTTGATCGCTGCCGTGTTTATCGCGGTGATGACGGGAACCGCCTGCAGGACCTTTGACTCGTCGATTTCATCAAAGGGGCGCATGATACCGGATTCTCGCTTTTTGGACATCTCCTGCCGCGTTGCCTCCGCCATCAGGACGATGGCCTCGCTTTTCGCGACGATGGCGTTCTCGGCGCCGTTGCGGATGTCGCCGACCCGATACCAGGAAAAAATAACGGCGATGACCAGTGGACCCGTCGCAATTATCGCCAGTACTTTCCATTTTAAGTTCAACCGTTGTAACATGATGATCTCCACATTCATGGTGCAAATACTTGTTTCAGATCAAGACGGTCGTTTTGAACAACGGCAACACAAAATAAATGTGTTGTCGTGTTGAAAACGACCGCTTCCTTGTCATACTAATATCGTTCAATACAGACGGTTCATGAATTGAAAAACCGATGATGATGAAATACAATATCTGATAGAAAAATCATGGGAAACAGCATCACGATGATCGAGTTTTCAGAGGTCGGCTTTTCTTACGCCGGGGGAAAGGATCTTTTTCGGAATTTTTCGCTGCAGTTGGCAGGCGGCACCTTTTACCTGGTGCGCGGTCCTTCCGGTTCAGGGAAATCTACATTGTTGCGTCTGATCAATCGGCTGGAGGAACCGTCACACGGCCATCTGATGTACGAGGGCCGTCAACTTACGTCGTACAGTCCTCCGTTGCTTCGCCGGTCGATTCTCTACGTTCAACAGACACCGACCTCCGTTGACGCAACGGTTCGTGAGAACCTGCTTTTGGCATTCTCTTTCAAAAACAACCGCGATCTGAAACCGCCGGACGATGATGAACTCAGATCTCTTCTGGATCGATTTCTTTTACACGACATATCTCTGGATACGCATGCGTTGACACTTTCCGTTGGCCAGCTTCAACGCCTGTGCTTTTTGAGGGGATTGCTGCTGAATCCGAAGGTGCTCCTGTTAGACGAGCCGGCCAGCGCCCTGGATGAAGTAAGTGCCCGGATTGTGGAGGAAACCGCGGAGAGATTGTGTTCGGAATCGGGTTTGACGGTGCTGATGGTAAGCCATCGAAGGTTTGAATCCAGATTTGTCAAGCCCAAGGTGCTTGAGATTGGTGATGGTTGCGCGGAGGTCGTCCCATGACACCGGAGATCGTCTCAATCGGTATCGGGCAATTGGCTTTCGGGCTCGTCTTCATACTGGTGGCCGGTATCACCTCTCTGGTACATGCGCTCAAACTGGAAAAAGACCTGCTGGTGGGGACTGTCAGAACTTTTGTCCAGCTGTTTGCTCTCGGTTATATCCTCATCTTCATTTTCAAGCTGGACGACGCGGTGTTGGTCCTGGCCGTGTTTGGTTTCATGATCTTTTTTGCCGCCTGGGAAATTCGAAACCGGATTAAAGAAAAACAGGTGACGTTTTTCTGGCCGCTGTTCATTTCCATGGTGGTCAGTTATATCATTGTTTCCTATATGGTGACGGCCGTGGTGGTCGGAGTCAAGCCCTGGTGGAAGCCGCAGTATTTTATCCCTTTGGGTGGGATGGTGATCGGCAATTCCATGAACGCCACCGCAATCGCACTGGAACGGCTGCTGGGTGAGCTTCGAAAGCGCCGGAACGAAGTAGAGGCGCTGCTTTGCCTGGGCGCGGATTACAAAGAGGCCAGCAATAAGATACTCGGCACCGCCATGCGGGCCGGAATGATTCCGTCGATCAATTCCATGATGACCGTCGGTATCGTCTTCATTCCAGGTATGATGACCGGGCAGATTCTGGCCGGCGCCGATCCGCTTCAGGCCGTCCGGTACCAAATCATGGTGATGGTCATGCTGGTGGGATCCACGGCCATCGGATCCTTTCTTGTTGTATACCTCGTGCGGAAGCGCTGCTTTGGCAGGGGCGAAAGACTGCTTTTGCAGCCGAGAAATGAGTAGTTATAGGGTTCTCTCCGTGCGTTGTGCCGGAAATGAGGCGGTTGATCCGTTGTGAACCGATTTGTCGGGAGGTTGGCTATCCTTCCATTTCTTCGCTCACAAACACCTCCGGATACCATTTTTTTACACACTCAGGGCAAATGCCACGGCTGAACGCAAAGTTGAAGTGATCTTCCATGTAGTCCTCAATCTGGTTCCAGGAATTGTTTCCATCTCTGACCATCTTGCATGACGTACAGATGGGAATCAGGCGATCTGATCTTCTGCCGTCCATTATGGACAGATTTTTTCGGCAGGTTGCCCTTTTGGAAAGACTTTCCTCTGCCATTTTTCTGACTGTAACGTTGCGGTCTATTCCACGATACCCAATGACCGCCCCCGATGGGTCAAAAATCGGCACACCATTGGTCCTCAGGGCTATTTTGGAGCCATTTTTATGCAGATTAATATTTTCGATGTTTACGAATGGTTTTCCCACTGCCTTTGATTCCTGAAAGATTCGTTTCATCCGCTTTGCTTCATTTGCAGGCATGAAATCGAAAGGACTTTTACCGATCAACTCTTCCGGTCGATAGCCCAAAAGACCAAACACCACCGGACTCACGTAGGTATAGAGATTGTTCTCGTCAATTTCCCACAGCCAATCACTGGTAGACGCAGCGATTTGGCGAAATTTTTCCTTTTTACCATCGATTTTATCCGTCCGAATCATCTGTTCGGTTATATCCCGTCCAACACAGTGGATTTCACACACTTGCCCGTTGTTACCTGAAATTCCACTAAAATCCCATTCCTGCCATTGTTTTCGTCCTTTTGTGTCAAGTACCTGAAACGCAACAGTCATGGCTGTTGAACCGGCTCTTACATCGTCAAGCGTACTGAACAGAAGGGTATGGGTTGATTTCTGGGCCAGGGTTTTATAGCGACAGCCGACCAGTTCTTTTGGCTCGGACCCCAAATAGTCCGCGTACGTTCTGTTAATGAAGGAAATCTTGTAGTCTTTATCCAACAGGAGAACATACTCTTTTTGACGGTCGACGACACTGCGATATCGCTCCCGGCTGGCAAGGATGGTATTCAGCATCCATTTGTTTTTACGCTGCTGCTTGATGGAATCGATTGCTTTTTGGGTCGATTCAATGAGTTCATCCGGCGCAAGAGGTTTTGTAAAACAGTCAAAAGCCCCTTTTTTAAAGGCAGTGATCACTTCTTTTTCGGACTGTTCTCCGGCGATTACGATGACACGGGAATCGATCTCATTTTTTTTCATATGGTCCATGACGGCAAATCCGTTTCGATCTTCCATTTGAAGGTCTATCACGATGAGATCATAGACTGTGTTGGAAATGTGATCCAAGGTACTATGCAGGTTATTGCTCGTTTGGGCATGATAGCCGTATGAACGAAGAAGGCCACAAACACTGTCTTTCGTCGGTGCGTCGTCTTCTACCAAAAGGATGTTGGGGGCTGGTGTATTTCGCATGCGTTTCTACCGATACTTTTTCGTTTGCGGTTCATCCTGGCGCCTGACAGCCAATAATGTTACCCGAAGATTATAGAGAGCATTCAACACGCCGAGCAGTTCCGCCTGATCCGTCAATCGACCGCTCAGTACTGTCATAAGGGGCAGATGATTCTCTTTGATCGTCTCGACATTCATACCGCCAAGCCGTTCAGGCCAACGCTCATCCAGCAATCCCTCGACGTGGATGCTGTATGTGGCCGGCATTGAAAAACCGTTGGATTTTTCGATGAATTCCGATTGCACGGTTTAGGTCACCTCCCCCTTGACCGGTTCGCCTTGCTTCAATCATTCAGTTGGGTTCCCTAATGCAATTTGATGGACGTTTCATCCCTCATCCCAGGGTATTTTTAAGGGATATTTATTTCGATCCGGTAGAATCGGGTGCTGTAAAAGTACCGGCGATGGTAGGGGAAAAGGAAAAAATCAGGTGGAAAGACCTCTGTAAAAAATGTGTCGGCGGTCTGGTCACAAAAGACCAAGGTCTTTGGCCCTGGCAACGGCTTCTATTCGGCTTTTGGCGTCAAGCTTGCGGTAGATGTTTTTCAGATGCGTGTTCACCGTATGCGCCGAGATGAAAAGTTTTTCAGCGATTTCCTTGTTTCGCAGCCGCTTTGCCAGCAGTTCGAGAATATCATACTCGCGATTTGTCAGGTGGCCATCCAGTGTGAGGGCGACCGAGGACGTCTGCCGGTCAGTTGGTGCCACGGCGGCCAGAATCCGACCGATATACGCAACGGCGACATTTTTTTCAGCCAGCTGCTTCAAGGGAGTTTTCAAATCCGGACCCGCTTCGACAAATGGCCGGACGAATCCCCCCGGGCATGCCATATTGACGGCTTCTTCCAGAACTGTCAGGGCCTTGTCGCGTCGACTCTGCTTCTCATACGCCAATGCCAGGAAAGGCATGATAAAGATCATCTGGAAGGTGTTGCGCTGCGATTCGCACAAACGCAGTAGTTTTAGGAGTATATTCTCAGCTTCCTGAAGGCTTGCCTCCGATCCGTCTTCAATGAGTACTCTACAATGCGTGAGGGTTGGAACCTCCAGAAAGAAATATATGGTTTTTTCATGCAGTACTTTCTTTTTGCTTACCGGACCCTGTGATAAGGATGCTTTTTCTTTCATCAGCGACAAATGCATCTTGCAAGAATATACGATATTCAACAAGGCCGGGTTGTTGAGAAAACGGACAAATTCAGCGAGATGTTCCAATGTTGCACCGGCCTTGTCCGTTTGATGCGCTGCCTGATAGGTCAACGCCAGCGCTGCCATACAGTCGACGTTTAGCCTGGTTGTAACGGCGCCGGAGAGTTCTGCGCCCTTGCCCAGATGGTCAAGGGATAGGTCTAATTCATTTCGGCAATAGTGGATTAGTCCTGAAAAATATGAACTCCGTGCAATGTAGTGGGTAGAATTGATGCTGGCGGCGAATGTTTTTAATTGCTGATTCAGGGTAAATGCGACCGAAAGATTTCCGGAGAGAATGTACACGAAAACAAGTGCGTACAGCACACGGACCTTCCGTGCATTTCCCAGCTGTCGGTTTTGAAGCAGGTCCGTCAGTAAATGTACAGCCCTCTCTTTCTGGCCTTGCATCTGAGCCGCTATTGCGAAATGAAGTTCTGCCGAACCCCGCATAAAGTTTTGTGTCTCAGGAATCCGCTCTATCGAATTTTCCAGGAGTGTGAGGCTTTCTGCGTCCTTGCCTTGACTCAGACAAAATACAGCTTTGAAATAATAGATCTCTCCGTAAAGCAGGTCTTCCGCTTGCTGATGGTGCAATAATGACCCAATGGCATCGAGAATCGGTGGGATGAAACCGTAATTGTAATGATAATGGTGAATCCACGCCTGTGCCATCAAGAGCTCCGGCTGTTTCCGAATAATGGCATCGGGTAACATGGACAACCATTTCTCGAGGACGAACCATTTTTCATTGTCTAAAACGGCAAGTCGATTCTGCACAACCAGTTGCGCGGCTCCTGTTTCATCACCGGCCGCCAGAGCATGTCGGATGGCTTCCGTGATCAACCCTTCATCGGCATACCATGCACTGGCCCTGGCGTGGAGGGCGTTGATTTCCTCGGAGTTGTAACGATGTGTTAATTGTTCCAAGAGCAGTTTTCGAAACAGATGATGTAAGCGAAACCACCGGTTTTCGGCGTCCAGTGGGATGAGGAACAAGTTTTCTTTTTGCAGCCAGGCAATATACTCCCCGCCGGTCAGTTTGGATGAAAGCATTTCTGTTTCCGGCAGGCACACCGCCTCGCACAACGATGCACAAAAGCGATCCAGAATGGCGCATCCCAAAAGGTATTGTCTGATAACCGGTGATTGCCTTGCGTAGGCCTCGTCGAACAGATATTCCATCACATAGTGGGCTTCCGAGTGCGCTTCGAGCAATTTGGGTTCGGGATGATCCATACGACGCAGGGAAATGGCAGCCAGATGCAGTCCGGTTATCCACCCCTCCGTTTTCTCTCTCAAGGCCGCGGCGATTTTTGAATCGATTCGTTGATGAAGCAATATTCTCAAAAATTCTGCGGTTTCAAGGTGGTTTAGACACAGATCCCTGGTTCGGATCTCCGTGACAAGACTCTTGGCACGGAGCGCGGAAATCGGCAAAAGGGGATCCCGCCGGCCGATGATTACCAGATGCAAGGATTGCGGGGTATTTTTCAATAACTCGGTCATTAAATCGTGTACCGCGGTTTCATCGATAAGATGATAATCATCCAGCACGATGATACAGGGGGATTCGATTTGATCCAATTCATTGATCAATGTGGAACGCAATCTCTTCAGGGGAGGAAGATTTGGACTGTTGATCATGATTTGCGTTCTACGGCATGCCCCGGGGAAAAGACGTTGGACGGCGGCTATCAAGTAAGCCGTAAATGATCGAAGATCGTTATCACTTTCGTCTAATGATATCCATCCGCCGGGAGTACCACACGTATCCAACCAATAGCTCACAAGCGTGCTTTTGCCATACCCTGCAGGGGCCAAAACCAGGGTCAGCGGCCTTTGCCGGTGCCGGTTGAGATGGTCCAACAACTGTTGCCGGAGCAGGTGGTCTGTAACCACAGGCGGCTTGTGCAGCTTGGTTTGCAAAAGGGGTATGTCGGTCTTATCGGAGGACATTGTCGGGTTCCTGAAATCGATATCTTGGCACAGATAGATTTTATAATATAATCTCTACTACAAAGCAACCAATGTGATCGCTGAAATCGGATTTCAATGAGAAAATAAAGATCGTAATTTACTGGAAAGAAAGGATAAAATTCCAAATCCTGTATCTTGCGGAAGAGAAATTTTCATTTTATCTATAAATTAGAGAATTTCGGTTCGAACTTCATGGCTATTTTTCTCATGAGTAAAAATAGACCGATGAATCGCAGGATCTCACGGACCGGTCGATTTAAGGAAAATGAGAAAAGGAACAAAATTCTCCATAGTTAGCATAACGATTTTGGATTTGAATTCTTGTTTGCCGTTCTTGAAGCTTCGTGAACGATGGGCCATATAGATTCTTATACCCATCGTCATTCTCGCATTTTTTGAAGTTTCTATTCATTCACGAAAAACGTTTCCTGCAACTGGGCGGCACTGTCGGCACGGGAGGCACGGTTCAGTTGATCCCTTTCTCTGCGGACAGTATTGGGCAATTCAGGAAAATACTCCTTCCTTTGACTGGCATCGATCAGTTTCTGACGCCATTTGAAAAAGGCGCCCACATTATTCAGCGTGTGATCCGCGTTTTTCGGCCCACCCTTTTCCGCGATTTCCCGGATGCCGCTCACTACGTTCTTGTCTTCCGGCACATAGAGGGGAACGAAAAAATCATGGCGTTTCCCGAGCCATATCTTACGTGCCGCCCTTTCCCTTTTGCAATCCTCTATAAATTTTTCCAGGCTGAAATAATTAAGACTGCCCAGCGAACCCATGGCGTGACGCAAGATGTGTACACCGTATTCGCGCAATGTGTTTCGACTCAGCTCGGACTCCTCTACTGCCGCCTGAATATCATCAATAATACTGGTGCTGCCGCCTGACTGAGCAGTGGGGTAGCCCGTTACCCACATGTTCAATCGCGCCATGGCCGAGTTGATGATCGGTTGACCGGGATCGCTGTAGCTCAGATCTCCGCCGATGCCCAGCACATCCGGGATGCCGCCGTGTACACAGGTCAAGCCGGGGTTGACGGTCTGCGCCAATACCATCATGAAAAGAACCTGGGCGTGAACCTGCGTGAGCAGCGCTTCCGGGCTCAATGGTCCGGTTGAGCCGGCAATGGTCAAGTCGAGCAGCAAGAGGTTGTTTCCCAGCCGAACGCTTCTTAAAAACGGTTCAACCATCGAAGGCATGAATGTCAGTGATGTGATGAGGCTTGTACCGTCAAGCCAGTCGTCCCGGTCACTTAAAAGCGCTGCTTCTTCATCGGACATGTGCACCGTGTGCGTCATTTTAAGATCTGGAAAACGATCCATCAATGTTGCACACTCAAAATCTGAAATGGAATGATCGGTGGCTACCGGCAAGCTGAAGATACCCAGGCTGTCCGTAAACTGGCAGGCCGTATCGACAATCGCTTCAAATTCCACGTGGTTGGCCGGTGCAAGATCGTCTCGCCCCGGACGGAGCAAGAACGGCGGAGTAGCCCCGGTTCCGAAGGCATTTCCACCCGGGTCTTCAGACATATCGGTGGGGACCAGGTCCAGGCAATAATCCAGATAATCTTCTCTTAATGGAATGAATAAGGCATGATTGCTATCCAGATCGATGGCGTCGGCTTCCATTAACAGTTCCATCAAAGCCGAGCTGTTGCTGATATCAATGCCGATCTCCGTCAATAATCTCCTGGCATTCCGATCGATGCGGCGGTAGATGCGCTTTTCATTGCTCAAGGCGTCGAGATCCTCGATTCTCTCTTCTGCAATTTGCGCTTCAGTACTGCCGGGGTATAGTGATGCGATCTTTCTGTAATATTTCTTCGCATTCTGAAATTCGAATCTTTTCTCGGCCTCGATCGCCGAATCATACAGCGTCAGGATTTTTTTCATACGTTTGCGCATGACTGCCCATTACCTTTCGAAATCGATATTGAACGCAACATGCAACCCGTACAAACACCCGAATTGGACCAGAAGACGCACGCAGGACAACTCCTACTTAGTTCTGGTCCAATCAATGGGAATGATTGATCAATCGGTTAAGGAATCCAATATCAGGAAACTTGATTTCCTAATTGTTGCATATGGCAAGCAAAACATAATGTAAGTGGTTGAAAAACAGAAAGATAGGAGTCTGAATCCAGCAGGCCGGTAAGGTATTGCAACCGGAAAATGAACATGGCACCTTTAACCTTATTATCTTGGCGGATAAATGAAAGGAAAAGGATGCCATGCCTCAACAGATACTACCACTTATTCCTCGGGGTGCAAGACAAATCAACGGGCTTGTCAGTGTATTTCGTGACGATACGACCTGGACCTATTTTCTATCGACCGTTCCGATTTATTCTCACAGACAAGGCGATCAACGAATGTTTCGGATGATAACAGCCCAACTGGTTGAATCCGGAGCTTGCCGCCAGATCGATATCCAAAACACATTCGGCGTATCCAAGAGCAATGTCATCCGATCCGTGAACAAACTCAGGTCCGGCGGCGCCGAGGCATTTTTCGTTCAGCGGCGGGGACGACGCGGCGGCAAGGTTTTCAAACCTGAGGTGCTTGAACAAGCCCAACGTTTACTGGATCAAGGGTGCTCGAAAAAAGATGCCGCCCTGGAACTTGGCATTAAATACGATACGTTTCGCAAAGCTATAGATGATGGTCGGTTAATCGAATCAAGGATTGGTGAACCGTGTCTAACCAAATCAGATCGGGACATGGTCGACATGGCTGCTGCCGATGGTATGGGGACGGCTTGCAACCGAGTCGGGGAACGCATATTGGCATCATTGGGCAAAATGGTTGGTGCGCCGGTTCGTTTTGACAGATGCCTGGACGTTCCCAAAGCAGGCGTTCTTTGTGCGATACCGTCATTGGTGGCAAACGGGTTGTTTACCGGCGCAAAACAGTTCCTCGGCCAAGTCAAAGGCTATTACACGATCTTTCATGTCTTGTTGCTGCTTTCGTTTATGGCCTTATGCAGGATCAAGACGACAGAAAAAATACGAGGCCATGCTCCGGGAGAATTTGGTAAGTTATTGGGCTTGGATCGTGCACCGGAGGTTCGCTGTTTGCGTTACAAGATGGATGCGTTGAGCGCAGACCACGGCGCGGAAAAGTGGGCCGCATACCTCGGTAAATACTGGATGGAACAGGCGCCCGAATCGGTTGGCGCGCTTTATGTTGACGGGCATGTACGTGTTTATCATGGAAAATTGACCCGACTACCGCGCCGCTACGTGTCCCGGGAACGATTGTGCATGAGGGGCATTACCGACTATTGGGTTAACGATGCGATTGGCCGACCTTTTTTTGTCGTCGAAAAGCAGATCGATCCTGGATTATTGGCGGTTTTAAGAGACGATATCGTTCCCCGGTTGTTGCAAGACGTTCCGAATCAACCCGGTTTGCAGCAACTACAAGAGAACCCATGTTTATGCCGGTTCGTTCTTGTTTTCGACAGGGAAGGATATAGTCCCGCATTCTTCAAGGAAATGTGGGATCGCCATCGAATCGGCTGCATGACGTATCATAAGCATCCTGGTGAATCATGGCCGGAGCATTGGTTCACCGAGCATGAAGTTGCGATGCCAAACAAAGAGGTGGTGAAGATGCGGCTTTGCGAAATGGGTAGTTTGGTGGGATCTGGTAAGGGTGCAACATGGATGCGACAAGTGCGAAAACTGACCGATTCCGGACACCAGACCAGCGTAATCAGCACCGCTTTCGATTTGCCGCATACTCAATTGGCAGCACGCATGTTCAGCCGGTGGTGTCAGGAAAACTTTTTCAACTATATGATGCAACATTTTGATATCGATGTGCTTTTAGATTATGGTGTCGTTGAATTTCCTGATACCGAACGGGTAATCAACCCCGTTTGGCGGCAATTGAATCAATCCCGTAATTCGTTGCAGAACAAGCTACGATATCGTCGTGCCTGTTTTGCCGAGATGACCATTCACCCTGAAAATGAAGACAAACCGGTAAAGTTTAAGAAGTGGATAGAGAAAAAGGCCGAGCTGTTAGAAGAAATCGAAAAGATGGAGTATCAACTCAGCGAGTTGAAAGAAAAACGAAAACAGACAAGTAAACACATCACGTGGGGAGAACTTGAAGCAAAAGATAAATTTTTACGTTTACAACCGGGCAGAAAACGCCTGATGGACACGGTTCGTATGATTGCATATCGTGCAGAGACGGCAATGGTTGGGTTGCTCACGGGTCCGACGGTAAACTCGTCGGATGCACGGAGTCTTCTCCAGACACTGTTCCAGACCGAAGGCGATGTACTGCCCGATATTGAAAATCAGCAATTGAATATACGATTGCACGGCGCTTCGTTCCCAGCGGCCAATCGGGCTCTTTGCCAACTGTTTGCGCATCTGAACAGTGCGCAGGTAAAATACCCCGGTACCGAGCTGCAAATGATATTCGAACTAAATGGCTGCAGCACCTCAAATCATGCCGGAGGTGTCACATAGTTTTCCCGGAGATGCAGTGTTCTGAATATATAGTTTTGAAATTAGATATTAAATGGATCAAAGTCAAGACAACAAGGAATGGGTTCACCCCTTATCCTTTCCATATGAATCAAATGGGCACCGCCATGTGGGCCGGAATGATTCTGCCGATCAATTCTCTGATGATCGTCGACGTCGTCTATCTTCCAGTGTTTGACGATGGTCTGAAGCGGGAAACGCTTTAGGGAAATGAAGAATGGTTTAAAGAGAAGGGGGGAGAAAGAAAAATCATGGTTTCCATCTATCTGTATGCTGCTCAAAGCGGTAACATTCACAATGAACTCACAAAACCATAAACTGTTTTACGTCAAGCCAGGCATGGCCACACAATCGCATGCAATAAACTCGTTTCTATTCCCGGTATTCGGAAAAAGCGGCACGTAATAGTTCTCGGGTGGTTTCGGCCCGGGGGGATTGAAATATCTCATCGGCATCGCCGGCTTCGGCCACTTTCCCGTTTTTCATTACAATGATCGTGTGGCACAGGGCCTTGACCACCTTCAAATCGTGGGTAATGAACAGGTAGGCAAGATCGTGCTCGCGCTGGAGCCGGCGTAAGAGTTCGATCACCTGGAATTGAACCGTGCGGTCCAAAGAAGAGGTGGGTTCATCGAGGATAACCAGTTTCGGTTTGAGCACGAGGACGCGGGCGATGGCCACCCGCTGGCGCTGTCCGCCGGAAAATTCGTGGGGATAGCGGTGGCGAAGTTCGGGATCGAGCCCCACCTCCTCCATGGCCGCAACCACCTGCCGATCGCGTTCGTCCTCGTCACCGATGGCGTGAATGCGAAGGCCTTCGGCGATGATGTCACGGATGGGCATGCGCGGGGAGAGGGAGCCGAAGGGATCCTGAAATACCGCCTGGATTTCCCGTCGATGGGGTTGCATGGCCCGCCTGTGTAAGGTGTCCAGGCGCGTTCCGTCGAACCGGATGGGCCCCACGGCTTCCTTGAGCAATCGCAGCACGGCATAAGCCAGGGTCGATTTGCCCGAGCCCGATTCTCCCACCACACCCAAGGATTCTCCCCGGCGAATGCAGACAGAGACCCCGTCCACGGCGCGCACGTGGTCGACGGTTCGCTTGAAGACACCTTTTTTGATGGGAAAGTGGACCTTCAGGTCCTCGACGGCTAAAAGTTCGGGTGCGTCCTGGATGTTACCGGCGGGACGTCCGGACGGCTCGGCATCGATCAGCCGGCGTGTGTAGGCATGCTGGGGCATGGAAAAGAGCTGTTGCCGCCCGGCCGTCTCGACGATGCGTCCTTCCTTCATCACCGCCACCCGGTCGGCCATGCGTCGCACCATGGACAGATCATGACTGATCAACAGCACGGCCATCCCAAGACGTTTTTGAATGTCTGCGAGCAGTTCCATGACCTGGACCTGGATGGTGACGTCCAAGGCCGTGGTGGGCTCGTCGGCGATCAGCAGCTCTGGGTCGTTGGCCAGTGCCATGGCGATCATCACCCGCTGGCGCTGGCCGCCGGAGAGCTCATGGGGAAAGGCACCGAGCCGTTTTTCGGCATCGGGGATGCCGACCAGGAGCAACAACTCGATTACTCTTTCCCGCATTTGCTGTCGGTTCATGGGGCGATGGTTGGCGATGACCTCGGCGATCTGATTGTGCACCGTGTGAAGCGGGTTGAGTGAACTCATGGGTTCCTGGAAGACCATCCCTACGGTGTCGCCACGGGCCTTACGCAGGATCTCATCATCTGCACCAAGCATCTCTTCGTCCTTGAGCCGGATCTCTCCCGACACATAGCGTGCGTTCGATGGCAGGAGCCGGATGATGGACATCGCCGTCACGGTTTTGCCCGATCCGGATTCGCCCACCAGGGCCAGTGTTTCACCCTTGTCTACGCTGAAATCGACGCTTTGCACCGCATGGGTCACGGTATCGCCGGATGCAAAGTCGATGGAAAGGTCACGGATTTCCAGGAGGGGACGGGTCATGGGCGGCCTCCCTGGGTTGGATCATGACGGGGGTCGAATGCATCCCGGGCTGCCTCACCGATGAAGACCAGCAGGGAGAGCAGCAACGCAAGTACGATAAAGGTGGATATACCGATCCATGGCGCCTGCAGATTGGCCTTTCCCTGGGCCAGCAGTTCTCCCAGACTCGGGGAACCCGGCGGCATGCCGAAGCCGAGAAAGTCCAGGCTGGTAAGGGTGGTGATGGAGCCGTTGAGGATGAAGGGCATGAAGGTGACGGTGGCGATCATTGCGTTGGGCAGCACGTGCCGGAACATGATGGTCAGGTCTCCGGCGCCCAGCGTGCGCGCCGCCCTGACGTAATCGAGGTTGCGGCCCCGGAGAAATTCGGCCCGCACCACGTCCACCAGGGTCATCCACGAGAAGAGCAGCATGATGCCCAAGAGCCACCAGAAATTGGGCTGCACGAAGGAGGAGAGAATGATGAGCAGAAACAGCACCGGCAG
Organism: uncultured Desulfosarcina sp.; assembly: GCA_963674945.2. Lineage (GTDB taxonomy): Bacteria > Desulfobacterota > Desulfobacteria > Desulfobacterales > Desulfosarcinaceae > Desulfosarcina. The sequence continues at coordinate 1,902,240 of CAXXWQ010000004.1, read as the reverse complement.
CCCCTGCCAGATCTCGATAAACCGCTGGCCGAAAATGTCGATGCGGCCGCCGTAGAATCCTTGAACGGCGCCTGCCGCCACGCCGATAATCGTACTGGCAAGGGTGAGAACCAGTCCGAAGATCACCGAGATGCGAAATCCATAGATCAGGCGGGCGGCCACGTCGCGTCCTCGGTCGTCGGTACCCAGCCAGTTGTCGGCGGTGGGCGGGCTGGGCGCCGGACGTCCCAGCCGCCAGTTGATGGTATCGTAGGAAAACCGGATCGGCGGCCAGAGCATCCATCCCTCGGCCTCGATCAGTTCCTGGACGAAGGGATCCCGGTAATCGGTCTCGGTGGGAAAATCGCCGCCGAAGGTGGTCTCGGGGTAGGTGGCCACCACGGGCAGGTAGAACGACCCCTTGAACCGGACCACGAGGGGCTTGTCGTTGGCGATCAATTCGGCCCCCATGGATCCGGCAAAGAGGATCAGAAAAATCCACAGGGACCACCATCCGCGGCGGTTGGACCGGAAGTTTCGCCAGCGGCGCCGGTTGATAGGGTTTTGTGGTTTGCGGGTCAGCTTCATATCCCTTACATCCGGGTTTCGAAGTCGATGCGGGGATCGACCAGCATGTAGGTGATATCGGAAACGATTTTCAACAAAAGGCCCACCAGGGTGAAAATATAGAGCGTTGCGAACATGACCGGATAGTCGCGGGTGATGGTGGACGTATAACCCAGAAGACCCAATCCGTCCAGTGAGAAGATCACCTCGATGAGAAGCGAACCGGTGAAGAACATGCTGATGAAGGCCGCCGGAAAGCCGGCGATGATGATCAGCATGGCGTTGCGAAAGACGTGGAAATAGAGCACCCGGCGCTCGGAGATTCCCTTGGCCCGTGCCGTTACCACGTACTGTTTTCCGATTTCGTCCAGAAAAGAGTTTTTGGTCAGCATGGTCAAGGTGGCGAAGCCGCCGATGGTGATGGCGGTGACCGGCAATACCAGATGCCAGAAGTAGTCGAGGATCCGCATGGGCCAGGAGAGGGACGACCAGTTCTCCGAGGTGAGTCCCCGCAATGGAAACCAGTCCAGATAGGCGCCGCCGGCGAAGAGGACCACCAGCAGTACGGCAAAGAGGAATACCGGCACGGCATTGCCGATGATGATCGCCGTGGAACTGACGATATCGAAGCGCGAGCCGTGTTCCACCGCCTTCTTGATGCCCAGGGGGATGGAGACCAGGTAGATCAGGAGTGTGGACCACAGCCCGAGGGAGATGGAGACCGGCAACTTGGAAACGATGATGTCGATGACACTGCGATCCTGGTAGAAGCTGTCACCGAAATCGAAGGTGGCGTAGTTGGCGAGCATTTCGACGAAGCGTTTGTGCAGGGGCTTGTCGAAACCGTACATCTTCTCGATGCGTTCCACCAGATCGGCGTCCAGCCCCTGGGCGCCGCGGTAAGTACTCTCCTTCTGACCGCCTCGGGTGAGAAGTTCGGCCGTATCGCCCCCGGAAAAGCGCTCCGTCGCACTTACGGCCTGGCCTTCCAGATTGGCCAACAACTGTTCCACCGGTCCACCCGGTGCCGCCTGGATGACGAAAAAGTTGATGGTCATGATCCCGAAAAGGGTTGGGATGATCAGCAAAAGGCGTCTGATGATATATGCGGTCATCTACTTCTCCATCCACCAGGAATCCAGTGCCAGTCCATAGGGCGGCAGGTTCTCGGGATGCCTGAGCCGGGAGGCATAGGCTACGCGGAATTGCCCCACGTACCAGTGGGGAATCACGTAATGTCCCCAGAGAAGGGCTCGGTCCAGTGCTCTGCAACGGTTCACCAGGGCCTCTCGCGAGTCGGCAGCGATGACCAACTCCACGAGGCGGTCGACGGCCTCGCTCTTGATTCCGGCATAGTTACGTGTTCCCGGAATATCGGCCGCCTGGGAGCTCCAGTACCATCGCTGTTCGTTTCCCGGTGACAGGGACTGGCCGAAGACGGCCACGATCATGTCGTAATCGAATTCGCGTAGGCGGTTGATGTACTGGGAGCTGTCCACGAGGCGCACCTGGGCACGGATGCCCAGCCGTTTCAAATTGGCGGTAAAGGGCAGCACGACCCGTTCGAAGGAGGGCTGAACAATCAGGATTTCGAAGCTGAAGGGCTCTCCGGTTTCATTGTTCCGCAAAATACCATCCTCGACATGCCATCCGGCCACACGGAGCATTTGTAGGGCCGCAAGCAGATTTTTTCGTAATCCGTTGGGCCCCGCGGTCGAGGGAGGGGAATAGTCCTTTGTGAAAACTTCGGGCCACAAAAGGTCGCGAAGCGGGCTTAAAATGGCGAGTTCCGCCGGTGATGGCAGCCCTTTTGCCTCCATCTCGGAGTTTTCGAAATAGGAGTCCGTCCGACGATACATACCGTAAAACAGCTGCTGATTGGTCCACTCGAAGTCGAAGGCATGGGCCAGAGCAAATCGCACCCGCCGATCGGCGAACAGCGGCCTGCGCTGGTTCATCACAAAGCACTGCATGCCAGCGGGGATTTGATTGGGGATCTCTTCCTTGACAATGCGACCCTGTTCGAATGGCGGGCCCGTGTAGGCCGTGGCCCATTGTTTGGCGATATTCTCCAGGCGGAAATCGTAGGCACCGCTTTTGAACGCCTCCAGTGACACCGTGGCATCGCGGTAGTAGTCGAACCGCATGCGGGCAAAATTGAAACGGCCGCGATTGACCGGCAGGTCCCGGCCCCAGTAGTCGGGGTCCAGTTCATAGGTGATGGAACGGCCCGGGTCGATCCCGGCGATGCGATAGGGCCCCGATCCCAGGGGCGGGTCCAGGGTGGTCTGCCCGAAATCACGGTCCTTCCAGGCGTGTTGGGGCAAAACGGGCAGCTGTCCCAGGATCAGCGGCAGTTCGCGGTTGGATCCCTCTTTGAAGTCGAATCGCACGCGCCGGTCGTCCAGTGCCCGAACTTCGGTGACGTCGGCATAATAGCGGGAGTAAAGGGGTGATCCCTTCTCCATGAGGATGGTAAAGGAGAAGACCACATCCGCGGCGGTCACCGGTCGGCCGTCATGGAACCGGGCTTGCGGATCGATGTGAAAGATCACCCACGACCGGTCGGCCGGATACTCGATGGTTTCGGCGATCAGGCCATAGTGGGTGAAGGGCTCGTCTTCGGAGGATACCATGAGTGTGTCATAGGTAAATCCCAGGCCGTCGGCCGGATTCCCCTTGGCGATATAGGGATTCAGCGAATCGAAGGTGCCGATGGACGCCTGGCGGAGAAGGCCCTGCTTGGGTGCGCGGGGGTTGACGTAATGGAAATGGTCGAAGCCCGAGGGATATTTCGGCTCCTTGTTCATGGCGATGGCATGGGCGCGGGTGACGGTATCCTCGGCGGTGACGCCGGGCATATCACCTGCGACGGCCCATCCCGGGATACAAAGGTAAAGGGCGAGCAAGAGCGTCGCCATGGACATGATTGCCGGTCCTTGTGTAAATTGCCGCAGTGCGATTCGTGATGATGACATTTGTGATTGTTGACTCGTTTATTCTTTTTGGTACGTTACCATACACCACAGTTGTCGACGGTGTCCAGACCAATGGGGTTTCTGACGCACTTGGATGAAGGCTGGTACTATCGTGATCAGCAATCTGGAATCTTTATTGGTGGAGAAAACCGGTCTGCCGAACCTATGGGACATATGCTCGCATAAGGATTTCCAGGGGATGGTACACCGGGCAGGCCAGCAGATGTTGAAATTGCAGCCGGCAGCTCAAGCAGTCCGTTACCACCGCTTCCGGGGTCAACGCCTGGATTTTGGCAGCGATGGGGCTGCCGATGGACACGGAGTCGCCATAAAAATCTTTTTTAAATCCCAAGGCGCCTCCCATGCCGCAACAATCCATTGCGCCGCCTACTATCTGGAGGGTGAGGCCGGGAATCTTCGAAAGCAGATCCATGTACGGTGTTCCAATTTTCTGTTCCCGCTGGTGGCAGGGGGCGAAGTACGCCATCTTCTCATGGATGGGGTGAAAGCGGGTGTCCAGACGTCCGGCATAGAGAAGGGTGGATAGATATTCACCGATATCCTGAAATCTATCGGCGAGGGCAATGCGATCCATGGGCGATAGTGTGCTGAAGGGTCCGCCGTCTTTCATTATGGTGCCGTACAATGATTTTTTCAGGGAGGTGAATCCTTCGCCGCTTTCATGGGGTATCTTGATCTCGTCGTCACCAGCCCCCACCGATCGTTGGTAGGATTGGGAAAGATGAGCCCCTCCCCGCAGTAACACTTTGATCAAGTATCCGCAGGTAGGACACGATCCGACGAGTTGATATCCCATATCCGAGGCCTCCAGCAGCGAATGGAGGTTGCTTCGGGTCCTTTTACGGGTCGTTGCCGCAATGCCTTCCACCAGGGTGGGCATGCCGCAACACGCTTGGGGAGGAACGTATACTTGGTTCCCATTTCTCTCCAGAACCTTTACCGCCGCCCGGGCCACCTCGGGAAACAGATAGCCGGCCGTGCATCCGCAAAAATAGGCGACACCGTGACCATTGTCGCGAGGCGTACACAAGCCGCGGTTTTTCGCCCAGGCGAAGAAGCTTTGATGGGGGATTAATGGCATCTCCCGTTTCGGATGGATGCCCATCAGCTTTTTGATGGCCACTTGAACGGGTTTGCTGGACGCGGCCGAATTTGCGAACTTCGGAAGCAAGCTGCAGGCACGTCCGATCCATTGAAGGTCAGCCAGAACGCGGCTTCGCAACGGTACTCCCCTGCTTCGGGCAAATGCCGCCTTTGCCTTTGTGATTTGTGTACGAATGCTCGAGCATGGACACAGGCCGCAAAGCGTGCAAAGGTCCACCAGGTTTCTCAACGTCCGTTCGTCGGGGATCCTGCCGGTATTCTCCTTCGTGTCTACGATACGGTAAAGTTCCGGAAAGAACAGGCAATCCTCATCCATGAGGAACCTGCATGTGTCACAGTCTGCGCATTCTTGGATGACCTGGCGGCAAATGGTCCCGGCATCCTTCTCATTTGTCGTCATGTTGGAACCATGACCGGGTATTGAGGCAGATCTTGACCAGCATGAGCATCACCGGGACCTCGATGAGAACGCCCACCACCGTTGCCAGGGCGGCTCCGGAGGAGAGGCCGAAGAGCATGGTCGATGTGGCAATGGCCACCTCGAAGTGGTTGGATGCGCCGATCATGGCGGACGGTGCGGCATCCTCATAGCGAAGTTTCATCAGTTTTGCCAATCCGTATCCCATGGCAAAGATCAACACCGTCTGGATGAAAAGGGGAACGGCGATCCACAAGATTGTGAGCGGATTGCCGAGGATGACTTCTCCTTTGAAGGAGAAGAGAAGGACGAGCGTGGCAAGCAGGGCGATGATGGTGATGGGGGTGAGCACGTGCAGGAACTTCTCTTTGAACCAAATCTCACCCTTGGCACCGATGATCCAGCGCCGGGAAAAATATCCTGCCACGAGGGGAAGTGCCACGTAAATACCGATGGAGAGCAAAAGTGCCTGCCAGGGTACCGGAAGGCGTCCCACACCCAGCAGGAATCCGCCCAGGACGCCGTAGAGCAAAAGCATGGTAAGGGAGTTGATGGCGACCATGACCAGCGTTAGCCCGTCGTTTCCCCGGGAGAGGTATCCCCACACCAGCACCATGGCCGTGCACGGGGCGATGCCAAGCAAGATGCATCCGGCAAGATAACTTCGCCACAAGGGGACTTCCAGCATCTTGATGCCGTCCACCAATACCACGGTTCCGGCACCGTGGGCGGCGCCCACGGGAAGATCCAGGCCGAAGGGCATCTTCACATGGTCCATCGCTTCCGGCCCGATGAAACCATGAAACAGGGTGCCCAGGAAAAACAGTGCGATGGCGTACATGGTAAAGGGCTTGACGGCCCAGTTGATGAAAAGGGTGAGAAATACCGGTTTTCCGCTTTTGCCCGCCTTGATCACCTCACCGAAATCGATCTTGACCATGATGGGGTACATCATGAAGAAAAGACAGATGGCGATGGGGATGGAGACCACCGGTGCGCCGTTCACGAAGATGGCCATGCCATCCAGCGCCCGGGCAACGCCGGGAGCGATCTTTCCCAGCAGGATGCCGCCGAGGATGCACAATAGCACCCAGACGGTGAGGTAGCGCTCAAAGATACTGGTCATCTTCCGTTCATTGGTTTGGGGGGAGCTGTCAGTCATAAGGTGGGCACTCCTTATAAAGGCGTTTAGAAAACTGGCTCTATCGACCAGGTCAGTGTTCATCGGCCCTGCCGTATGCTTCTTAAAAGAATCCAGGAGTCAGAATTCAGAATCCAGAATCAGGTATTCGCCTTCGGCTCGATCCATATTTTCCAACTCGATGGGGCAAAGCGACATCGGATTCATTCTGACTCCTGGCTCCTGCGATACCATACGCTCGTAATGCATCCCCTTATAGGGAGCCCGAAGCCGGGTCCTCTGAAACCGGATTTTTACTCGGGTTGTCCAAGGCCTCGGGAAGGGATTGCACGAAGGTGCGAATCTCGTCGCGTATACGGCGATAGTGGACCATGGCCGCCGCCTCGTCGGGTGCGTCCTTGGCCAATGTCGGCGGATCGTCGAAACCCATATGAACGATTCGTACCGGCCCCGGGAAGTAGGGGCAGGTCTCGCGGGCGTGGCCGCAGAGCGTCACCACGAAATCCCACGGTTCGTCAAGAAAATCCTTGGCCAGCTTGGATTGGTGATGGGAGATGTCAACGCCTTTCTCGGCCATGGCCTTGACCGCCAGAGGATTGAGTCCATGGGTTTCGATGCCCGCCGACCGCGCTTCGATCACATCACGCTTCAGATGGTTCGCCCATCCCTCGGCCATCTGGCTGCGGCATGAGTTTCCGGTGCACAAAAAAAGAATTCTCGTTTTCTTTTGCATTTTTCTCAACACTCTCTTCTAACGGTGAATACTACACAACTGGAGTTCATAATCAGTAGTTGTCATTATTTCATTGTATCGTGATATACTCATATATTGGCGGTAAAACAATTAGTTTTTGTTCAAAATGGCAAATCGATCGATTCCATGAATGTCGGACAGGATCGAAGAGATCTCCGGATCATCGTTCAGCCAATGGCGAAGATTTCCTAAGATGGATGCCGCATAGGGACTCTGCCGCCCGTCGGCGATGGTGTAGTTGACCCATAGACCGTCTTTGTGGGAATCGACCAAGCCCGCATCTTCCAGAATTTTCAGATGTTTGCTCGTCGTCGACTGGGCTGCGCCGATGGCTGTCTGCAGCTCGCACACGCACATGAATCGTTTTTCCAGGATTTTCAGAATTTTAATCCGAGTGGGGTCGGAAAGGGCCTTCATTACCTTGATGAATGTTTTCATAGTACCCTCTATATCGTTTCGTAGGAATATATAGGACGAGCCGGCCGATGTCAACCCGCTTGGCGCATACAACAGAAATAATGATTGTTGGTGGGGGATTGGTACAGGATTCCAGGAGACAGAATCCAGAATCAGGTATTCGCCTTCGGCTCGATCCATCTCATCCAATTGCTGGATCGAAGCGACATTAAATTCATTCTGGCTCTTGTGGTCTCAGCGATCGTCGTTTTCACTGATTTTGTCCAGTAACCATCGGCAGTGATCATAGAAACGGTTCGCCTGTTTTTCCCTCGGTCGTGGCAGGTCGATGGGGACCTCTTCCCGCACACGCCCGGGATTATCGTCCATGAGGATGATCCGGTCTGCCAGCAGCACCGCTTCGTTTACGTCGTGGGTCACGAAGACGACCGTATGGGACAGCTTTTTCCAGAGGGATAGCAAAAGGTTTTGCATTTCCACGCGCGTCTGGGCGTCCAGCGCCCCGAAGGGCTCGTCCATGAGCAGCACTTCCGGCTGGAGGATGAGGACCCTGGCAAGAGCGACCCGCTGCTTCATGCCGCCGGAAATCTCCTGGGGCAGATAATTGCCAAAATCCTGCAACCCGACGAGAGAGAGAAACCGATCCACCTCCCCACGGATCGTCTTTCGATCCATTTCTCGACCCTGCAGGCCAAAACCGATGTTCTCCCTGACCGTGAGCCAGGGATACAGGGCGTCCTCCTGGAATACGATACAGCGATCCGGACCCGGGTGACGGACACGCCGTCCGTTGAGCACAACCATGCCGCGGGTGGGCGAGATAAATCCGGCGATCAGCTTGAGAAGTGTGGTCTTGCCGCATCCGCTCCGTCCAAGGATACAGATCATTTCACCGCGTTGCGCCGAAAACCGGACGTTCCGCAAGACCTCGATGGGGCCGGCATCATTGGTACGAAACCGGTGGCTAACATCGTCGATTTCAAGAATTACCGGTGCATCCGATGCGCTTGTGTGGTTTTCGGTGCGTTGATCGGTCATCCCAGCCTCCTGGCACTCTTGAGGCAGAGCCGCAGCAATTGGTGCAGGCCGATATCAAACAGCCGTCCGATCACGGCGATGGCGAAGATCCCGACGACGATGATATCGATGCGGCCGAGCATGCGGGCATCCATGATTAGCGCTCCCAGGCCGTCAGGCACACCGGTCAGTTCGCCCAGTACCAGATAGGCCCAGGAGATGCCCATGCCCAGCCGCAGGCCGGTGATGATCTGCGGCATGGCTGCGGGCAACAGAATAGCAAAGGTGCCGCGCAACCGACGCACGCCCATCATGGCGCCGGCCTGCAGCAGCAAGGGATTGACCTGACGCGCGCCGGCTTCGGCGTTGAGATAGATGGGGAAAAAGGCGGCCAGGGCCACGAGAAAGATCGTGGTTTTCAAGCCGACGCCAAACCAGACCATGGCCAGGGGCAGCCAACTGATACCGGGAACGGCGCGCAAGCCATTGATGGTCGTGCTCAGCATCCGGTTGACAGTGGCGAGCCTTCCCGAAACGATGCCCAGCGGTAGCCCTGCAGCCACGGCCAGACCGAATCCTCCCATCACCCGTGTGGTGCTGGCGATCAGGTCGGAAAAGAAGCGTCCCCCGTAAGCACCGTTACCGGAGAAATCGAAAAGGTAGACCTTTGCGGCGGCCAGAACACCCTGGGGAGAGGGGAGCAGGTAGGTGGGAACGATGCCGGTCTCGCTGAGTCCGAACCAGAGCAGCAGAAAAATGGCCGGCAAAAGCCAGGGCAGCAGATGGTTGCGTCCTTTCGATGGTGTGTGTCGCCCGGTCACCGAATTGTTTCCCTTGCCCGTTTTACGAAGGAGAGATCAAACAGCCGGTCATAGTTCGGTTGCCGCTGGATCATGTTCAGTGCCTGCATGCGATCGCCCAGGGCTTTGGCTCTTTTCACGAAGGCGGCATCCATTTCCCAGGCCAGTTCCATGTTGGAAGCCGCACGTTCCAGAACATCCCTTGGCGTGCCGAATCCTTGGGCCCGATCCAGCCACGCCTTCCGATCGCTTCTCAAATATCGGGTGGCACGGGCGTGGGCCAGGACCAGTTCGAAAACTTTGTCGGGGGACCCTTCGATGCTTTCACGCCGAACCAGCATGCCGGCGTTGATGGTGCCGATGGATTCGTCGTAGTAGGGATAGGAAAGAATGCGTCCGTATCCCTGGTGTACCGCCAATGAGGGAAACGGTTCGCCGGACAAAAATGCATCGATGACGCCACTGGCCAGGGCGGTTCCCATGTCGAAAAAGTCGACCCGCATGAGCTTCACCCCCTTTGCCGGCGAAATGCCATTTCTGGTCAGCGTCTCCCGGAGGAGAATCTCGTGCATGGTGCCCGGCACATAGCCGATGGTTTTGCCGACCAGCTCTTTTTCCGATCGTATGGGGCCGTCGTTTTTTACCACCAGCGCCGAACATCGGTTGCACAGCGCCGCAACGATGACGATTGGTTGGCCGACGGAGGCGCTGTAAATGGCATGGGCCAATGTGGTGCCGCACATGTCCAGGCTCTTTGCCAGAAGTGCCGTCTTCTGATCCGCCGGATTGGTAAAGGGAAGTATCCGTGCCTTCATCGTATCGGGCAGGTACTCTTGGTAGAAAAAAGGCTGGATGGTCTGGGGTGTCTTCCACGTGCCGATGCGAACCGCGTCATCAGACCATGACAAATCGGGAGCAAGAAAGAGCGCTAACAGGATTACCAGGCCGAGACATTTTCCTTTCCAAGACATGATTTTTCCCTTTTAAAAAAGAAGTCGTTTATCAATATAAGTATAAAGCGCATTTTAAAAGACATTCGAAGGCAATGCCGGATCCCACATCATCTCCCGATGAATGTCCTGACACCGCTGTACATCCTTGCCTCTTCCCTTGCCGGTGTCGGGACAGCCGTCACGGGGGCTCGATCCCACCTCGGGAAAGAAGAGATTGGCTCCGGCCATGAGGGATGCCGCATGGGGTTCGTGGGTGCAGTGGGCCTTCGGTACATCCCCCATCACCAACCGACTGATGGCCACCAGTCGGGCCATCTCCAGTTCGCTGATCATACCGAATCGCGCCATGGGGGAACCCGGAAAGTTGATCCGGCGCATGACACCGCTATAGACCGCGCCATAGTCCCGTGCCAATAACATGAGATCCACGATCTCTTCGGCCGCGTGTTCGGGACCCACCGGCTCCACGCAGTTCATCCACAAAAGGCCAACATCCGAAAGGACCCGTATGGTGTTCAGGCGTTTTTCCGGTTTTAAGGGGGTATCGCGACCCTCTCCCAACCGGATGGCATGGTAGGCCCCCACGAAGCCGGCTTCCATCAAGGCTTCGCCCTCTTTGTGGTTGATATCTCTCGTGTTGGCCACCAGGGGAACATTGATCTGTTTTTTTAACATTCTCCCCACTTCGAGCAATTTATCGAAGGGATAGGTGCCGGTGGTCATCAGGTTCAGGGCGTCTGCGCCTTCCTGTTCGGCCTGCCTGGCCCAGGACAGAATTTGATCCATGGAAAAATCGATTTTTTCCTTAAAAATTCCCGCCTTTCGGGTGAGGCTGCAAAAGAGGCAATCCATGGGGCAGGGTTCGACATTGAGACCGATATGATAATGATTTTCACCCTTGTTGCCGAATTGGGATCGGGACATTCTGTTGGCGGCCTCCATGATCATATAGCACGCCTTCGAGTGAAGAGGTTCCTGCATCAGTGCCAATGCCTCTTCCCGGTCGATGGGAGTCAGGTCCGTGGCTTTGTCGATGATTTCGGCGATTTGAGCATCCATTCGCGCTTCCATTCAATTTATTTCGTAGAGATTTGAAAAAATGTACCATAGCGAACATTTGGCATGTTTGTACATAGGCAATTTTATTTCGGTCAAATAGGAGGAATGAAGCGAAGTGAAATCCATGTGATTCGATATGGCAGAGGCGCTCTTTCCACTGCATTGATTCCCTCGCCCACGTCCGGCTTCAGAACGTGACTGTATGAAAAAATCTCTCCTGTCTTGCCTTGTCCAATAATTTTCGTCCGTTTTTCATACAAAACTACTTTTCTTTCTTAAGAGTTTTGACTATAGAGTCTAATAGAAGTGCCGAAATGTTCTATCGCGGCGTTGCAGAGATCAGGAAATGCGGAGATTTATGTTGGATGCTACACGCAGATGCAACAGGCACTTTCGCGCATATCATGTAAGACATTAAGCCAAGTTGTCAGCCAAAACGAAGATATTTTCATCGTACCTGCCAAGTTCCATGTGTTGCTAAGCTCTTTGGCAAATATGGGGGTGGTTCGCGTTTTTGAAACGTTGTCGCCAATATTCTTGTTATTGTGCATCAGTGATGCTGATAATTGTAACCCTTCACAATTCGAGGAGATAATTCTTATGAACACCATGAGAACTTTTCAAGAGATAAGCTACCAGCAACACGCGGAACATTTTAAAGAATACGCTGAGAACGGCGAAAAAGCGTTGCACGCCAAAATGTGGTTTGCGGAAGATACTGTTGATGCATGGCGTCACCGGCGAATGTATCAAGTTCTTGATCCTATATTATCTGCCGAACCACATGCAACGTGGCTTACTGTGGGAGATGGTAGATATGGAAAAGATTCAAAATATATCACGGAAAAAGGATGTGATGCTCTTGCAACTGACATATCTGAGTGTTTGCTTAAGGAAGCAAAAGCTATCGGATATATCGACAAATACAAAGTAGAAAATGCGGAATCTCTATCTTTTGAGGACGAAGCATTCGATTATATTTTATGCAAAGAATCTTATCATCATTTTCCAAGACCTATGATCGCATTCTACGAAATGTTGCGTGTAGCAAGAAGTGGCGTCATACTCATTGAGCCGAATGACGGCTATATCATTCACAGATATTCTATCATTCTTTTTAAAAAGATTAAAAATATGGTTAAATATTTTCTTGGAAGGAAAACCAACAAACATCCATTTGAAGAATCGGGCAACTATGTGTATAGTATTTCCAAGAGAGAAATGGAGAAGGTGGCGTTAGGGCTAAATTATAAGACCGTAGCTTTTAAAGAGCTTAATGATTCCTACTTCCCAGGGGTTGAGTATGAAAAGATGTCAGATAAAGGCCCTGTGCAAAAGAAGGTAAAGACATTGATCTGCATTGCCGATGTTTTATCAAAGTTAGGGCTTTCCAATTACGGTATTCTTGCGTCAATTACTTTTAAAAAAAGGCCGTCCAAAGAATTGCTCCAGAAACTGGCGAATGAAGGTTATGAGATTATTCAACTACCGGACAACCCATATATTTCAAGCTGACATCTATATGATTCGTTTCCAGTTAGACCGTTAGGCAAAAAATGGAGTATCAAAATGAATAATATCAGTTTCTTATTCGTTATTTCAATTGTTATTTTCTGTGCTGTGCTGCCAGATAATGCCATTGCTCGGGCTGGCGGAGGGGGAGGGGCAAAGGTGGAGGGATTTTATCGATACTACTGATGCCTTTTTTTGAGTTATTCAGCAATCATTACACACTTGGTTACGAAAAAAATAAAAGCGGCCCGTTTGCCGATGAATAGTTGGGACTGCAAACGTTTTCTATGACTGTACTTCTAAGAATGAAGGTTCATTATGTGGCTGCACGCATCTTGCCTCCTTGAATTTAAGATACCTGTTCCAACGCCTTTCCTACTCATGCTTCGTCCACGGAGCGGATGGCAGCAGTGGGTCGCTCGCGAGCAGTATGTTTTGAAACCGAGTGTGCCGGTGGTAGAGTTCACTGATTTGTTCGGCAATCTGTGTCAACGACTGGTCTCGCCTACCGGACATTTTACCATTCATTCATCCGTTGATATTGAAACCGCAGATGCATATGACGCGAACCCTAACGCCCCGTTTGTTGAAGTACAGCAGCTACCCGACGAGACACTGCCATTCCTGCATCCAAGCCGATACTGTGAATCAGATCGTTTCACCGAGATGGCCAGATCACTCGTAGCAGGCCGCGCCGCAGGCTACGACCAGTGTGCGGCCATCGTCGATTATATCCGCAACACAGTGCGGTACACACCTGGCGCCGGGCAGCGAATCATAAGCGCAACCGAGGTAAACGAGTTTGGAAGTGGTGTATGCCGGGATATGGCACACTTGGGCATCGCATGTTGCCGTGCGTTATCGATACCGGCGCGAATGGTCGTGGGTTACCTTGAAACGCTTGAACCGATGGATCTTCACGCTTGGTTTGAGGCCTATGTTGGACATCGGTGGTACACATTCGATCCGACACAAGTCGGTCTCCAAGGAGGACGCATCGCGATCGCTTTCGGTCGCGATGCGGCTGACGTTGCAATCTATACACAATTCGGCAATCCAGTGGGCCTGCTAAACATGCACGTCAACGTCGAACGGATGGCCGGAGCCCTTTGCTGATGGACAAACTATCTGAATATTATCGTGCAACGCACGATCCTGGAGGGGGTCTTCAAACCAAGCAGACCGTGAAGCTCGGAGCTGTGCGCTATCGAAGATGCGTGACAGTGAGCATGGACGTTGGAGGGCTGTTCATTTGGGTGCGTCCACCGTTGGGTAGGCAAAGGAAGCTTTTGATACCGTGGGATGAAATCAAGACGGTTCGGGAGGATCGGCTGTATGGGCGACAGGCAGTGTTCATGTCAATCGGTGCGCCCGAGGTTGGAAAGATCACTGTGTACAAAGAATTGTTTGAATTGATTCGGGTATATCTGAAAGGGAATGCTCCGCTGGGAGTAAAGAGTTGAAAAAAAGAGCCTTGTACGTCCTACGTTCAAGAGGATATTGATGAAGCTTCGCTCATCATGATCTGGCATTCGGAGAAGTGGCGTTCTCCCCTTTTTCAATCACCTCATGAAAATATCTGAAGATGTAATTTCTTGATTCATTTTTTCAAAGATCTCAGTCGTGGTACCCCTGGACCCGGATCGATTCGATGGCATCGGGCGCAATATTGACAAATTCCGGTACATTCGCCGCGTGGGTGGAGGAACTGAATTGGGAAAGGCGCACGGGAGGGCTGTCGTTCCCCGCTTCATCGACGTGGGTGAGAAAGATTTCCGTAAAGGGGGTGTTGACCTTGGAAGAGAAGAGGAGCCATCTGCCGTTGGGGGACCAGCTGTGCCAGGAGTTGAACAATTTGCGGTTGCATGTCATTCTTCTCGCCACGCCACCATTGCTGGGAACAATGTAAAGCTCGCTGTCCGGCTGGAGCATGATGCCCGTCTTGCTTCGGGTATAGACGATCCACTTGCCATCGGGTGAGTATCGGGGGAAGTAATTGCTGAAACCGTTTTTACAAGCGCCTTCAATTGGTTTGGCAATGCCGCCCTGGCCCTGGTGAAAGGGTATCTGATACAGGTCAAACTGGATGTTGTACTTTTCGTTCAGTGCATGAATCCCCTCATCCTTGAACATGGAAACCACGTTGGCGATATTTTCGTGCACTTCGTTTTTGGTTCTGGCACGGCAAAAGGCGATGAACTGCTCGTCGGGGCTCCAATTGGGATTGGCGTGAACGTATTGAAAATCGTCTGCTCCCGGCAATGGGGTGAATTTCCTCTCCTTTATGGAATAGGTGGCCAGTATTCCGTAGGTGGGAAAAAAAACCTGTGAGAAGGCCGCTTCGTTGGTGATCAGGGCAAGGGAGATCTCATTTACCGAACTGACCAGGTAATTGGCCGACGGTGACATCTTGCCGAAGAGGCCTCTGCTTTTGGGGAGAACGCCGGTCCTGGGGTAGTCGTTCCAGCTCATGAAGTCATCGGCCGTCAGACGGATATCTTTTCTCACCGGTGTCACAAATTGGGCACCGCCATCCCCACCGAAGTTCATTTCCATGCTCATCGTCTTTCCGTCTCTGGAAAAGAGGTGGCAGCTTGCGCACACGGGCAGATTCTCCATGACCACCTTTGGTTTTGCATTGGTGGAGATGTTTCCGAGACACCATTTCATCTGGTCGAAATTCTTGGTGGAAAAGGGAAGGGGGACCCGGCGGAAAAAGACAGCGGCCGCCACCGGTTCGGCGGCGGTTAAAATCGTTATGCGGTCCCGGGAAGTCACGGTCGGTGATGTTGGCCCATCGATGCCCGTGATGGATATCTCCGCTGGTGTGCCGATGGAGTGGGCCTTGATCTTTTCCCACAATGCGCCCTCGGGTGTCCATCGTGTCTGTCCCGCGAGGACATGGATGGGGGGCGTGCCGTCGGTAAAGCGCAGGGTCAGGAGCCAATTTCTGGATTCAGGGTTCGTGTCTTTCCATGTGATTGTGAAAGGGGCGATGTCGGGCGGAAAGATCGTCTGGTCATAGGGTTCGGTGATCGATAACGCCGATGCCGCCACCGATGTCGGATTCTGGTTCTGGATTTGGTCTATGATGGTCGCGATTTGCCGGACCTTGCCGTCGGCCGTCCCTTGCCCGCTGTCCCATACCGTTTCCCGTCCATGGGTACAACTGAACAATAGAAACACGAGAGAAACCAGAATCTGGGCTTTGCACCATTCTTTTTCTTGCATGTCTTTGCCGTCGTCGATGTAAATGAGTTCACCTCGGCCGTCAGTTGAGCTGGCAGTCCAGGCGGTCGGGCGCGAAGTCCACGACCTCGATACTGTTTTCCCCGATGCGTTTTCCGTCCAGATGTTCTGCAAGATCTTCGCTGGTTCCCTTGAACCGCAGATCCAGGATCAGCAGCCCGCTTGCCTTGTTCCACCCCTCCTTCTTGCTGGAGACCACCGGCTTGATGGATTCGACCACCGCCGACACCTGCTTGTAAAGGCGAAAAGAGGTCACACCGGTAACATGAAGTTTTAACGGCGACCCATTGTTCAGGTAGTCCTGGAAGCTGTCGGTGATGGCATTCACGAGATATGCATCCGTTGCCTTGGTTACGGCCTGTTGAATGGAACGGGTCGCTCCGGTAAGCTGGCTGACGTGGGCGGCGACGCCGTTTTCCACCACAGAACCCAACAGCAGTCCGCTTTGGCTCTGAATGACCTTGAGTTGAACGCTCGACTGGATGGATTTGATTCCGCTTCCGGGAAATGCTTCTCCGGCGTCCTGAACCACCGCTTTGCCGACGATGACATACTGGGCGCCGAACATAAGTCCCAGTTGTGAGGCGGCGGCCACATTGCCCGTCATTGCTTGACGGGCCTGGTCCTTGTCCTTGATTCGTTCCAAATGGGCCTGGTCCACCAGTTCGAACCCCTTTTGTGCGAGAAGGGCGTTGAGTTCCGTTTCGGCGATCCGCATCTGCGGTCTTGCCATGTGAAGGTAGTCTTCATCGATCAGGGTCATGAGTTTGGGGCGATCAAGGCCCTCCAGCAGGATTTTCATGGCGATCAGGTCGTCCTTGATGGAATCCATGGATACGGTGGCCCGGATCCGCACCGTGAAAAGAGTATCCTCCTTGTTTTCGCTGAGGATACGATAATCGGTCACATATCCCTGGCTGCGGGAGAGAATGTCGTCTCTCTTTAATTTGAAATTCGATACTTCGGTTTCCGAATGAATGAATACCCCCACCGCCTGTTCCACGGCGGCACGTTGGGCCATTCGAATGGCATCGGCCTTGGAATTCTCACTGGCGCCCTCGGTATCCACGACTTTCGGGGCAGCCGCAAAGGCCACCATTGTTGTTACGCTCAATCCAAACAGAACAAGGAGAATGCGAACGGATTTTATCATTGTACGCCTTTAATGGCCTCTACCCGCGATTGAAAAGCGGGGTCCAGTTCAATGGTTTTTGCAAACAACCGATCCGCTTCGTCCCGGTCTCCCCGGTCGAGGGCATCCAGCCCCTGGGAGAACACCAGCGCCGCATTCATGTCGCTTGCCGATCCCATTGTTGCAGGAATGAATGCAACGCGAAGGGATTTGGCGATCTTTTCCGCCAGTTGGGTCTCCAGTGCCATGAAGTCATCGCTGCTGCCGGTGATGGATTCGGATACGATCAGTTCGCTGGTTTCCACCTTGATGACCCGCACGTCCATACGAACCTGGGTCCCCAGCACCATGAAGGACCCGAAAGCGATGCTCTGTGCCCCCAGGATCTTCCCCACTTGAACAGCCGTCGACTCGTCTATGCCCCCGGCCTGGCCCAGGGCAATTTCCTTTAACAGCGACTCGATTTTGCTTCTCTCGATGAGTTTGAGGGTGCTTCCACTCTTGTTCAGATCGGTGATGAGCATGGCGCAAAGCCCCTTGCGTAAGGGATCATATTGCGCAGGATCGGTAACGGAGTTGTTTTCAAAAGGAAAGATTGCCAGGGTTTTGGGCGCCTGAACGCCCGTCTTTCCCATGGTGACGGCATCTTTTTCCCTTTCAGGTTTGACGGTTTCGGAAGCCGTCTGACATCCCGTGAGAAGGACCAACAAAGCCAAGTATGCGGCCAACCAACGGACGAAGTTGATTTCGTTCATATCCGTTTTTCTCATATGAAGGTTTTCGACCAGGCGCCTATATTCCTGTTCTGGATTGAAACGCAAGATTTCGTGGGGGCGATCAATGGCCGCCGCCACCACCGCCGCCACCGCCGCCAGCAGTCGTCTCGGCTTCCTCTTGATCGGACTTGGCCTGACTCGTCATCGCTTCTTCGATGGCCTTGTCCGCCATTTCGGACAGTTGCGATGATGTCATGTTGCCCAACTGGCCTGTGCTCGGCGATCCACCACCGGGACATCTCTCCAATCCCTTTTGGGCCAGCTCGAATTGCGGGTCCGCTTGGAGCGCCATGGCAAACAGGTTTTGGGCATCCTCCCATTTCCCGGCATCCAGGGCATCCAAGGCCATTCCGTAGTGCACAACCGCCGCGTAACTTTTCGTTTGCGGGGTTCCGATGGCTTGACGCTCCTGATCGGTCAGCGCGATTCCCATGATTTTCGCCGCGTCCAGTGCGATTCCACTGGGAATTTCGAAAAAGGCGGTCTTGTCGACATTCGCCGTCGTGGTTCCTTTGATGGAACGTGTGTTGGCGGAGGCAAGTGTGGTGGATACTTGAATTTTCCCGGCCATGGTCCCCACCACCAGGTTCTCGGCGCCGATCAACCGGCCGATGCGAGGTGCCGTATCGGGGGACACGATACCCGTTTGCCCCAGCTTCATTTCCTGCAAAAGGGCCTGCATGCGAAGCCGTTCCACCACCTGCAGCGATTGGATCTTGGAAAGATCGGTGATCACCATGGCGGCCAGGCCTTTTTCGAACCCTTTCAGTTCTCCGTTCCGGGTGAGGTCTTTATAGTAAAAGACCGCGACCGTATTGTCGTCCAACGGCAAGGCACTCGTTTTCTTTTCGTTGGCGATGGCCTCTTTTGCAGCCCGCTGGCTCTCGGCGATCTGGACGAGCGTGGTCAATCGCTTCACTTCTGCCTCCACCAGCGGCTTCGTGTCGTCCGTATAGGCCTGCCAGGTAACGATCGCCTTGTCATATTGCCCCTTGTTCAGGTAGGCGAGGCCAAGGTAGAGGGTCGAATATGGCTCGTTTGGCTGCATCTCGAGGACTGCCGCAAAGGTAGAGATGGCCTCGTCGATACGGCCGGTTTTCAGATAGGCGAAACCGAGCTTGCTTTTTTCGGTGATGGCAGTTGGCTTCTGTGCCACATAGCTCTCCAGCAACGGAATGGCGTCACTGTATTTTTCCTGCGTGATCATCAGATCCGCTTTCAAGACATCCATGGTCTGGCAACCGATAAAAAGCATTGCCGCCGCGATGGCCATTGGCAAGAGAGTGAACTTCGCTGCATGTTTGATCATGATTCGCTCCTTATTGAAGTGTGCAGATTTTTTCTTCAAGATTACGGAAGTTCTGCCAACTTATCAAAGTCGATGGCTTCGGCGTATTGGTTCAGCTCCGCTTTCGTGACATCCCTTCCCTCAACGGTCACCAGGAAACGGCTGGCCACCATGATCTGTATCTCTCCCTCCTTTTCCGATGGCTGATATTTTACGATGGCTTTTTGCTTGTTGATCTTTTCCAGTTTGCCGCCGTCCGAGGTGGCGAACATGGGATTGGAAAACATGACCATCATCCCCTGGAGCATGGGGGAGTCGGTAATGATGGTAACCGAAACGGAACTGTCTCCCTTCCGGTACTCCCGCTGGGCGGTGACCCCACCGAACATTCCCGCTCCGGCCGCCTGGGAGGAGGCATCTTCGGCGCTCCAGCCCGATAGGGGTTTTGGCAGAAACGATTCCAGGCTGCCGCCTTTTTTCTGCTGGATCAACTGGGCGGCATAGTTGAGATTCGAAACGGCCTCGGTATAATCACCATTTTTATAGTATTCCAGGGCTTCATTGATGGAGGTAACGATGTCGTCGGCGAACGCCGTCCCGGCAAACAGGGCGAACACAATCGCAAGGGCAACGCAGTGGTATCGTTTTTCGTGGTGTCTGTACATGTCATTTCCTTTCTCAAACATTTAACAATGGTTTCCCATGGCGTTTAACAAGAGCGTAATGGGACGGTCCTCTTCACTGCTGCCGGTAAACCGGATGGGACCCGGGTGGCGGTAGTGATCCTCACCGGGTGTGGCGGCCAGCCACTTGTCGCGCAACATCTTGACCACCCGGAAAGCAGGGGCGCTGACATCCACGACGCTTTTTTCCAGAACCAGCTCCAGTTTGCCCTTTCGCTCTTCCAGGTGCATGAGCGGCGCAATGGGAATGCCGATGGGGCGCCAATCGGCAAACTCTTTCTCGAGATTCAAGATGGCGGCCATCTGGCCGGTGGCGCCGTTTGCAATCAAATGAAATACGGTCATTCCCAGATTGTAGGTGTAGATACAGTCGAAACGGGTTGGGTCGCTGCCTCTGCCGTCGTAACCGTAAAAGTGAGCCTGGGTCTTGAATTTCGGGACGGATTGTTCATAGATCTTTTTCACGGGAGCCGGGATATCGTCTTCTTTGCCCAAGAAACCCGCATCGACCAGGGCCGCCTTCAGCGTCTTATTGCTGATGACGGTCCGTTTGATGAAAAGGTATTGGGCTTTGTTCCAGTTTTCGAAGAGGATGGGACCGTAAATGTCCGGATCCAGCCCACCCTTGGTCATGGTTTTCACGAACTGGGCGTTTTCGATGCCGATCTTATAGTCGCCTTTTTCTCTCAGGATGCCGAGATAGTCTTTCACCAGATCCAGCAGCACCTGTTCCGTCTTGACCTGGGAGAATTGAAAATTCCCGTGGCTGTCCCGTTCGGTGAGCAATCCCTCTTGAAAAAATTCCGGAATGTCGTTGAACAATTCGTCGTCCCGGGCATTCCACACGTTGTGGGAGACATCCTCACGGATACCCCGGACCAACCGCCGCAGGTACTCCTGCTTGTCGTACAGGTTGGGAAAGGCGGTGTGAAAGTCCTGGTCATGCATTTTGTTGTAGTCGGCGATGATGGTGTTAAGCTTGATGATAAACACCTGGATTTCGTTGATGAATTCCAGTACTCCCTCCGGTATCACAAGCACGCCGTAGTTTTTCCCCACCTTCGCCCGATCCATGATGGCATCGCAGATCACGCGGGAAAGGTGTCGCAACGTCATGCCATAGGCGGTGTAATCCACCACCTTCGTCTCTTTGGCTTTTTCCAGGCGGTCAAGGTCCACGTAGTCGGCAAGGTCTTCCCCGATCAGGGTCATGTTTGCGTGGGTCTGAAGGGCCACCTCCAGTGCCAGATGGCTGGCAACACGTCCCATCACCTTGCACACATGCCAATACTTGACATCGCTGCTGGCATCGGTGCAAAGGTTGGCAATGGCCTGGGAAAATGCCCGTGCGGCGGTATGAAACCCGAAGGACATGGCGCAAAGTACCGCGCCCGCAGCATCACGGACCTGGATGTCACCGTCGATGGTCTTGGGAACACCGATAACCTGGATGCCGTCTTCGAACATCTCCTGGGCCAGGAAAGCGGCGTTTGTATTCGAGTCATCCCCTCCCACCACCACCAGTGCATCCAGCTTCAAATCCTTGCAGGTCTTGCGGGATAAGGACATCTTTTTTTCATTGTCGATTTTGGTCCGGCCGGTTTTGATCATGGTGAATCCGCCGATGTTTCTGTACTGATCCACCACCGTTTCATCCAGTTCGACCCAATCCCCTTCGATGATGCCATCGGGTCCCATGAGAAAACCAAGGATCCGCGATCTGGGGTTGGCCCTCTTGGCCGCATCGAAAATACCGGCGATCACATTATGGCCGCCTGGTGCCGGACCACCGGAGAAGACGACGCCGATGTTGCGGGCCTTGTTGTATTCCTCTTTCTCCGCTTCATCGGGATCGTTGTTACTTTCTATTCGCTGAACCATGTTGTCAATGATGTTCGGAAGCCGTCGATGGGACTCCTTGTCGATTTCGAATGTGTAGTTGGAATCGGTTACAAGGCGGGTAAATTCGTTTTCGAACACATCACACATCGGGGGACGGTAGGCATTTCTCTCCTTTAGTTCCTGGTTCACATCGGAGATAGCGTCGGCGACGGCTGGATGTTCGATTAGCTTATCGAGTCGGATAGGGGATGATTCCGTCATTCAGCCCTCCTGGTTTGTTGTATCAATATAGAGTTTGGGATATTTGCAAAAAGTGTGTCATTAATTCTTTTGATGAATTTGTAACGCGCCGGGTTTCGAACTTATGGGAACTCGTGCGTCCATTCGATGCAGAAGAGACTTTTTATAAAAATTATAAAACGCTTTTCCCTTTTCCTCCATCGGCAACACAATGGAAAAATGAGTTCCTGCATACATCGTTGTTTGGCCAACCGTTGGCCTGGAAAAGCTTTTTCCGAAGCCGTCTTTATTGCTTTTATTATCTTCGACTTGTAGCCAAGTCAAGGCAATTGTACCGACAGAACTCTACTCACCGTTTCTGTGTAAGATAGGCATTAAGATATGCATAGGGTTCGGTCAGCCGACCGTTGTAGACGATGGTGGCCCGTTGAATCTGTTCGGAGAGGCCGGATTCTGTGATCGGTCCCGTCGTATCGGCCATCAGCAATCCCGTTACCAACGGGTGCAATTGACGGCTGAAAAAGGTAGAGGCGTCCATGGGGAGTTCACTCGGCAGATTGTCCACGGCCAGGAGGAGAATGCCGTCTCCCAAATGACCGTCTTCGATGGTTTCCGTTTTCGGATCCACCCGATAGGCCGGATCATCGCTGTTGGTAGAGCGGACGGTGCACTGGATTGCGCCTTCGATGTCGCAACTGATGTCGGCAATGGCGTTCAGTTTCGGACGCGCCGAACCATGGGCCATCTCCCGCAGGTTTTTCCAGGTGACGAACCGGGGGTACCGGCTTTCCCAGTATACCGCGTTGATCAGAAGGGTCAGATGAGAAAGATAGGGTTCGAATCGGCTTTCGTAGCGTTCCGGTTGCTTCAGATACGTGGAGAGAGAAAAGGCCTCTGTCCGATCCTTGGGCCGGACCAGGTCTTTCTCCTTGAAAACGGACACGAAGACCCGGTGCCTGTCAATGGGCCTTTTTTTTGTCAGTTCTTCGAGGTCCTCCGGAGGGACCCGACGGGTTGGCAGGCAGTCCAGTATCTCTTGTGCACCGGACGAAACATTGCCATAGCCCAGGATACCGACGGTAAGCGGTGAAAGTTCCGGAGCAAAGCCGTCATTTTGAATTTTTTCACTGATTTCGGTCATATGGGCCTTGGCAGCCGCCACTGATCCGTATTGGTGCGCCCGGCGTACTTCGGCCAGCGGAGTCCGGATGCCTTGGTCGGCCCACTGCGCACCCATAA
Source organism: uncultured Desulfosarcina sp. (assembly GCA_963674945.2). GTDB lineage: Bacteria > Desulfobacterota > Desulfobacteria > Desulfobacterales > Desulfosarcinaceae > Desulfosarcina. Next base: position 1,879,071 of record CAXXWQ010000004.1, on the reverse strand, counting down.
GCGAGAGGATGTCCAGGGTACCGGCGTGCCCGGCGTAGGGGCCGAAATAGAGGGCCCGCCGACCCTTTTCGTCGGTGATTTTCTCGTAATCGATAAGGGTGGATTCGCTATGGATGATCTTTTGCAGCAGGGGCATATTGTGTGCCTGCCCTTTGACGGTGTGGGAGAAAAAAAGGTAGGTTTTTCCCGGTACGATTTTTTCCGCAGGAATCTCCTTGATTCCCAATACGATTTCCCCTTCCTCCATGTCCCGGCAAAGGGACGCCCCGACGGATGCATAGGCCGCGTCGGTAAAAATGCGATTGTCCGAATGCTGTACGAATGTCCGAGCACCGGTGGCCGTCATGATCCGGCCAAGGTCTGAGGGCGTGATGGGGGTTCGGCGTTCCCGGCGTTGTATTTCTTCGGCGCGGATCAACAATTGCTTAACCATCTTTTAATCCCCCCAATAGCTTGGCTCGTCCGTTTCAAAATCCGATCGGCGCTTTTGGAATCGAATGCCAAGACGCCGGCACTCGTTTAGGATCGGTGCGTAGATTTGCCGGTGCACCGGTCTCACCACCCCCGTTTGATCGATTTTCCCATCGGCCAGAAGTCCGGCTGCGATGCCTACAGGGTATCCCACGGTCCGTGCCATGGAACTCTCCTTATCGGGCGACCCCCTGTCGATGAGGGTGGACTGGATGCGTTGGCGGGGCAAGTTTGGATAGATTGCCTCGAATTCATGGTGCATGACCAAAAGATCCATCTCTCCTTTTTCATAGGTCAGCCGGTGTTTGAGGGTGTGGGCCAACATGTCGAACACCGATGCCGTGCCGATGAGCAGCTTTCGATTGGAGAGCAGCCCCAGCCACTCGAGTTTTTTGAGGGTAAGGGCGTATTCGGGAATTTTGAGATAGGCGGCGATCCCGGCGCGGAGGTCTTTGACAGGGCAGTTGACGATGTTGGCGAGTACCTCTCGCGGGGAGAGTTCGTTGAAGTCGAACATCATCTTCCGGTTGAGCAGACCCAATTGTCTGAGAAAATCCCAGGTTTCACAGTATCCGATGTTCCGAAGGGTGCCACGGTAGATGCCGGACGCTTTTTCGATGCCGTAGATCGAAAGATAGGGCAGGGCATCCCGATTGACATAGGCCTCGAAGACACCGGCTCCCGGAACGCTTTTCAGCCAGTAATGTCGGAACAATTCACTGCCGGGAACCTCGATCACCCGGCCATGTTCCAGGTATCGTCCATCGTTGGTGGCCGCCGTCATTGCCCCTTCGGGGCTCCACGAAAACTTGTATCCCAGGGGATTGTTGTTGCTTTCCAGGGCGGGCAGCCCGCCGCAATAGGAAAAGAAACTGTCGACCTTTCCGCCGTCTTTTCGAATTTTGTGGATGACGTCCATGGCCGACATGTGGTCCAGGCCCGGGTCGACACCCACTTCGTTCAGGAAACAAAGACCTTTTTTCCGCGCCCTTGCATCCAGCGCCGTCATCTCCGCTGAAACATAAGAGGCGGTAACGAGATGCCTGCCGTGATCCAGGCACAAACGGGCGATGGTCGGGTGATAGGACCAGGGAAGGAGGCTGATTACGATATCGACCGTGGCGATGTGGCCGACCAGATCGGATTCGTCCTTGACATCGATTCCGATGGCCCTGGCGTTGGCATGTGTGCCGATGATGGCCTGGGCGTTGCCGATGGCAAGGTCGGCTACCGTTATCTCTATTTGGCCTTTTTCCAGCAGGTACCGCACTGCGGGACCCGCCACCCGGCCGGCACCCAAAATAAGGATTCTTTTCATGAATCCCCGCTTTCTCGATCCTATCGGAAAATTAACCATTTCTGGAAGGGCAATGCGCTAGGATACTCAGTGGCGCTAAGCGGTGTCAAGGAGATTGCTGCGTGACCGCAGGGCCGACGCAAAGTCAAGCCGCGACAACCAGACAATGTCCCAAAACGGCGGCCATCGGACGAAACAGGAGTATACGGTAAAAGGGAAAATTACAGCTGCAACGGTTTATCGGCTCTTTGGCACCATTGCCATCTATTTGACACGCAAGATCACCATGGACTGCCTGCAGTTTTCCGTGCGGTCCTTACAAACCAGACCCGAGAAAAAAATTGCACATGTCTTCCCACGCCATTCAGGAATAGATGATTTTATAGAATTATTAATTAGTTGTCATTGATTTGGCTTGGGGTACCAAGCTTCGTTCGGGATCGATCGATATAGAATCCCTTTGTTGTTTTTGGTTGGCATAGAATTTGTAAAACAACAAAAAGTTGGTCATATTCAATTTGGTAAGCGCCGAATCCACTTTCAGGAGGCGATGTATTTTATAGGGGAAGGGAAGATATGCAACTGGAATCGAGCCTTACGCTATTAGGGCTGACACCGGACGCCACCATCGATGATGCGAACCAGGCATATGCAAAGATTCATCGGGAGATAGACCGCTTTCATGCGAATCCGAAGGTCGGGAACCCGGGTGATCGGCAGGAGGATATCGAACTGCTCACCTGTGCCTATGAGAAGGCCGTGGCATTTCTGTCCAAACGGGACTGCAGCGATTCTCCTGACGGCAAACGCCCATCGATCCCATCGGACGGGGGCGAAAAGCCCGGATCACAGGATTTGCATTTCACCATCAATTTTCCCACGTCAAAAAAAGAACGGGGAACAGATGATGTAAATGACGCACTTGCCTCGTCTGGTGACCAGACCATCGAAGAGGCCATTTCCATCAGCCTGCGGCGGCTTCACGAAACCGAGTCCGCACTTCCTGAGATTCAAGAAGAGGTGGATGCTGCCGCAAAAGCCCTGGAAAAGGCCAACCGATGCTACGATTCGGCAAAACAGGCGAGCTTCAATGCCGTCGTTGCGGCCAAATCGGCCAAGACCCGTGCACTGCTCCTGGAACTCGAGGCCAAACAGGCCTGTCAAGAGGCCAAGGCCGTGGCCAAGCGGGCGAAAGATCGGGCCGATGCTGCAAAACAAGCCGCCGAGACGGCGAGAGAACAGGCAGCCAAAGCAAGGGACCATGTCTGGAAAGTAAGAAAATCAGAAGATACGGCTGCGGCAGAGGCGGTGTGTGCCGAGGATCGATTGGAAAAAGAGAAGGCCCGGCTCAAGACGATGGTTCACGCCCTCGTGGAAGCCAAAAAGCGGGTCGCCATGTTCCAGCATAGGACGGCTCCCATCAAGGACCAGGGAGGTACGGCGTCTTCCTCGGACCATGCCAATGGTTCCACCTGGCACGGACCTGCGTCCCGTCAGGCGATATCCGAAGCGGCGGAATTTGCCCATTTATCGGCGGAGATGAATCAGATCACGGCATCCCTGCAGAAAAAAAAGATATCGGTTCCTGAGGCGACAGGAGATGCCGCCGTGTCCAAAAGATGTGATCCGGCCCATGAAAAACGAAAGCACCCGCGGATTACCTACCCCAATGGTGCTGGACCGGTATTCTCCACCGAAGGCCGGTTTATGCCCATCTTGGATCTGAGCGAGGTCGGTATGCGCCTGGATGGTGGGGGCGACGTGCTCAAAGGAATTCTTCGTGGCAGCATTGACTTTGCCGACCATCCCTCCGTGAAGGTAACGGGGAAGGTGATGCGCTCCGATTCCTCCGGAACCGGATTGCGTCTGGTGACCCGATTGGGGAACCATATCCTCGATCGGGAGCGATCTCGGCTCAGCGCTTGACCAATCGAATGTGAAAAGACCCGGAAATCGTGACCGGGTCACCCCCCCGCAGAAGGTTCAGGCGAATGCCGTGTTCGCCTTCGGACAAGATTCCCGGTGAGATGCCTCTCCCCTCGGCCGTTTTTTCATGGATCGGGTTCCATGCGATCCGTGTCGCGGGCATGACGATTCGCGATGCGGATTTGCCGGCAGGAATGATGTCCGGCGGTATGGTTGCGGTTTTTACCGCTTTTGGATCGATGCCTTCGAACACAAGCATCCCCTGGTCGGCCCCGTTATATTGGGACCGGCATCGATTCCAGTCGATGGCAAGGTCTGTCTGGCCATTGTTGATAATGGTGACCTTGAAAAATGCGTAGTAGGGATTTTTTCCCTTTCCGGGGGTGATGGTTACGTCCAATGTCGGCCGGGTGGATCGTATGAATGCCGGGGTGGCCGTCCAGACTCCCTTGGTAAGGGATTCCGATCCGCTGCAATTTATCATCACGAGTACGATGACACCGATCAAACCGATCCTGCCCCAAGGAATCATACTGTTCCCCTCATTCGGAATATTTTCGAAACTTGACGGCTCGCTGTTTTTCTATCTGTTTTTATCATTGTTGACAAGCCATCTGCAGTGATTTTTATCCATTGCCGTTGGAAAGATCGGATTTCTTCATGCAATTTGTACTCCCCGCTTGACAGCAAAAGCAGAAAAGTTTATTCGTCTCTCTTTTATAGTGCGAAACCATCCGTAATTTTGAAGGGACGGGAGATGACCGAGATTCAGACAGCGGTACCGACTGATACTCAAGCGATAGAGAAGATGTTAGCGGCATCCGGCTACTCTAAGACAGCCATTGATTATTACATCAAGAAACCTCACATGGGGATCATCCCCGATGCGGACATTACCTCCGAGATGACCGGGACTTGCGGCGATACCATGGGAATTTATATCAAAATGAAAAATGGTGTCGTGGGTGAAGCGAAATACCAGGTGATGGGATGCGCCGGCGCCATCTCCGCAGCAATGGCGGTGGTGGATCTGATCCAGGGAAAGGACTTGGCGTTTGCCCGAACCATCGACGACGGCGCCGTTTTCAGGGTGCTGGAGGAGATCCCGGTAAAGAAACACCACTGTATTCAACTGGCGGTCAAAACCCTGCATAAGGCCCTGGATACCCAGAACGCCTAAGGGTTTTTTCCGCGTCTCTCTGCCACAAGCCGTCGCCGATACGAATCGGGCGACGGCTTTCTGTTATTTGATCTTAACCGCCTGGCCCGGATAGATGGTGCTGCTCTTGGAGAGGCGATTGATCTCCAGAAAATCATTGAGGGACATACCATGCTTGCGGGCGATCAGATAGGGGCTGTCACCCTGTCGGACATAGTAATTGTCTACCGACGCCACGGAATGATCCGCACTGTTTTCACCATGTCCATCGGGAACCCGCAACACCTGGTTGATGGTGAGGTTGGTACTCGTAAGACCGTTGACGTGTTGTATTTTTTTCGTGGTCGTGCCGTATCGTTTGGCGATGATCCAAAGGTTGTCGCCCCTTTTGACAACATGTCTGTGATGCCAGTTCGAAGTCGCCGGAGCGGTCGTTACCGGCTCATGCGTGACCACCATCTGGCGGAGGGGAATCTTCAATTTTTTGCCGGCGACGATGTAGCTGGAGCGGTGCAGGTTGTTTGCCCACATGATTTTTTTGACGCTGGTGTGGTATCGTCTCGCGATGGTGGATAGCGTATCGCCTCTTCTTACGCGGTGATAGACGAAGGCCGGCCTTGGTGGCGATGAGATGGGCACCTGGTCGATGGATGCCAACAGGAGTTCGGTCTTGCCCACCGGCACCCGCAGGGAGTAGGGGTTGGGGGGCAGAACCTTGTAGCGAAGTTCGGGGTTGAGTGCCGAAAGGGTCTCTATGGTGGTATCCAGCGGGGTGGCCAGGTCCTTTAAGTGTGCCTGACGCTCGACGCGCACCGTTTCAAATGTGAGGGGGGGGGCAACGGCGATGTCGGCCATGCCGTATTTTTCCAGATTTTCGATGACGTGCAGTGCAGCTAAAAATCGGGGAACATATCTGGCGGTTTCGAAGGGGAGTCGTCCGTATAGATCCCAGAAATCATCCAGATAGTTGATATTCTGGGTCCGAATCACGTGCAAAACGCGTCCCTCCCCACAGTTGTAGGCTGCCAGTACCGTCGACCAGTCTCCGAAAATGCCGTGGAGTTCCTTAAGATAGGCGATGGCCGCATCGGTCGCTTTTTCGAAGTCGATGCGTTCGTCAATGTATTGGTCCCTCTTGAGACCGAATTTATAGCCGGTGGACGGGATGAATTGCCACAGTCCCAAGGCCCTGGCCCTGGACAATGCCTTGATCTTGAACCCGCTTTCGATCAATGGGAGCCAGGACAGTTCGGCGGGCAGACCCGCGGATGTCAGTTTTTCCACGATCATCGGACGGTATTTTCCGGAACGACTGTAGGACTGAATAAAAAAAGTGCGTTCCGGTCCCTTGGTAAACCGGTCGATCTCCCTCTGAACGTTTGCATTGATTTCCCGGGGGATGGCATTGTGGTTGCCATTGACGACGATGTTCCTGGATGCGTAGATTTCGAGAATTCGTTTGGATATGAGAAACCGCAGGTCCTCTTTTTGTTGCACCAGTTTCGTCGAATCGTCGCCATTCACTTCCAAAATCAATGCGTAGGCTTTGTCCAGCGAATCCAAGGCATTTTCCAGCTCGCCTTTTTGCCAATTGTCCTGTGCGGTTTCACAATAGTCCAGTGCGTCGTCCAGTTGTTGCTGCGGGTCTTGTTGCTGTACATCCGGAAGGGCCGTTTCGGTGGCGAGGACTTCGCAGGTTCCTTGGGAAGGGTGTTCCGCACCAAAATTCGGCGACATTGTCGCTTCACCGTTCATTCCCGATGCCGGCAAAGGGGGGATGACAGGTACTGCGGCATCTTCATCCAAGGCATCTTTGTCGGCGATGGTGATTGGTCCTTGTTCGGCTGAGGGAATTTCCGTAGCAGGCGCTTTTTCAGCCGTTTCAATCGGCCCATGGGCACAACCTGCGACGAGGATCAGAGCGAGACAAATGACGGTTCGAAAACCAATAGATAACACGGCACGGTCCTTATGTAACGGATTCATAATCCGGCGATGATGGTAAACATGGTCAGATTGCACTTTTTCGATCGCGGTGAAGCCTTGATTTTCATAGAGTTTTACAATTTTGGTGGCTTTCTTGTCAAGCCAGTTCAAATCAAAGCCGCCGTCTATCTCATACGATTTCAATCTGACAAATGCCGGTATCTGTATTGTTGTGTCCGAATACCGCACCGGCAGTCCCATTATGAGATCTCCACTACCATCAATTATCGGTAGTGATTGGGATGACGATAGCATTTTTTTTCAAAACGAAAAAAATACTTGAAAAAACAAAATCAAGAGTGTAGATGATGTGTTTTCGGTTATTCGCATGGGTATCGCTTCAGATTCTAAATGCGACTGCTCTTTCAGAAACAAGTCGGCCAGCGTAGCTCAGTTGGTAGAGCTACTGATTTGTAATCAGTGGGTCGGGGGTTCGAGTCCCTCCGCTGGCTCCAGAGTTAACGATTTCGAATATATGGTGGGGTTCCCGAGTGGTCAAAGGGAACAGACTGTAAATCTGTCGGCGACGCCTTCGGAGGTTCAAATCCTCCCCCCACCACCATTTTTGGGGTAAGTTCCTGTAGGAGATCATACTAAAAAGATCGATAGCGCACTACACGGCTTGCTTTTATCTTGTCGCTGCTTGAGATGATGTGCGGCAAATATGAGAAACGTTGATGTCAAGTCCGTTATGGGAAACAAGCGGGAGTAGCTCAGTTGGTAGAGCTTCAGCCTTCCAAGCTGAATGTCGCGAGTTCGAGCCTCGTCTCCCGCTCCATTGACATTGACCGTTGATCTTTCAGAGCCTGCCATTTTATAGTTCTTTTTATGCCTACAAAGCCCACGTAGCTCAGTCGGTAGAGCGCTTCCTTGGTAAGGAAGAGGTTCATCGGTTCAATTCCGATCGTGGGCTCCATATTTACCCGCTATGGTAAAAAACAAAACAGCCAGAAATTGTCCATTCATGGGAGGTTTTTAAAATGGCGAAGGAAAAATTCGAGAGGACGAAGCCGCACGTAAACGTAGGTACCATCGGACACATCGACCATGGTAAGACGACTTTGACGGCAGCGATCACGAAGTTAAGCGGATTGAAGGGGATGGCGGATTTTGTTCCCTTCGATCAGATCGACAAGGCGCCGGAAGAGAAAGAGCGGGGGATCACCATCGCAACGGCCCACGTCGAGTACGAAACGGAGAAACGTCATTATGCCCACGTGGACTGCCCGGGTCATGCGGACTATATCAAGAACATGATCACCGGTGCGGCGCAGATGGACGGTGCGATACTGGTGGTGGGTGCAGATGACGGCCCCATGCCCCAGACCCGCGAGCACATATTGCTTGCGCGCCAGGTAGGTGTACCGCGCATCGTGGTGTTTTTGAACAAATGCGACATGGTGGATGACGAAGAGCTGATCGAGCTTGTGGACATGGAGCTTCGTGAACTGTTGGACAAGTACGAGTTTCCGGGGGACGACACGCCGATCATCCGTGGCAGCGCGTTGAAGGCGTTGGAGTGTGACGACCCGGACGCCGAAGATGCCAAGTGCGTATTCGAGCTTCTGGACGCCATCGACAGCTACATTCCCGAGCCGGAGCGTGACATCGACAAGCCGTTTTTGATGCCGATCGAGGACGTATTCAGCATTTCCGGTCGCGGTACGGTGGTAACGGGCCGTGTGGAGCGAGGGATCATTCACGTTGGTGACAACGTGGAGATCGTTGGAATCCGTGAGACGACGAAGACGGTGTGTACGGGCGTGGAGATGTTTCGAAAGCTACTTGACGAGGGTCAGGCGGGCGATAACATCGGCGTACTGCTGCGCGGTACGAAGCGTGACGAGGTAGAGCGCGGCCAGGTGGTATCGGCGCCGGGATCGATTACGCCGCACACGAAGTTCAAGGCCGAGGCGTATATTTTGAGCAAGGAAGAGGGTGGCCGTCATACGCCGTTTTTCAATGGATATCGTCCGCAGTTTTATTTCCGGACGACGGACGTGACGGGTGTGTTGAATCTTCCGGAAGGTGTAGAGATGGTAATGCCCGGCGACAACGTGGCGATATCGGCGGAACTGATTACGCCGATCGCCATGGAGAAAGAACTTCGTTTCGCCATCCGCGAAGGTGGCCGAACGGTGGGCGCCGGCGTCGTCAGTGAAATAATTGAATAGGATTCCCAAAGGAGTGCCTTCAAGTGAGAATCATCATAACACTGGCCTGTACGGAGTGTAAGCGAAGAAACTATACAACGACAAAGAACAAACGGACGACGCCGGATAAATTGGAGTTCAGCAAATACTGTCGGTTTTGCCAAAAGCACACAATGCATAAAGAAACCAAGTAACGAAGGCGTTGACGTTGATGAAGATTTGCAGGCCAGTAGCTCGAATTGGTAGAGCATCGGACTCCAAATCCGGGTGTTGGGGGTTCGAATCCCTCCTGGCCTGCCACCATATGATTATGATCAGGTGATATCGAAACTGGGCATCGATGCTTTCCTGCCGCTTTGATTCGCGGCGGTTCGGTGTTCTACGAAACGGGGAACGATGGGACGGTTACTTCGAAAAAAGGATCCAAGCAAGAAGGTCAAGAAGCGGCAATCCGAGGAGGAAGCCAGCCAGGGATTTGATTCCTCCGATTCGACGACGAAAATGCAGCCGGTGGCAAAAAAGTCCTACACTCCCACCGTCAAGGCTCCAGTGGCTAAGGAAAAGAATTTCATCGACAAGTCGGTCCAGTTTCTTCGGGAAGTGAAGGTCGAGTTGAAAAAGGTGACATGGCCATCACGGAAGCAGACCATGGGATCCACCGTGGTGGTAATTGTCCTCGTAACGATCATATCACTTTTCCTCGGGCTTGTGGATGCCGGTCTCGGTGGCTTGATTCGGGCCGTGTTACAATAACCCAGGAGCGTTTACGTGGCAAAAAAATGGTATATTGTTCATGTCTATTCTGGATTCGAGAATAAGGTAAAGGCCTCTTTGGAAGAAAAGATCGCCTCTTCACCCGATCCGGGCAAGTTCGAAGAGGTTCTCGTACCGACGGAGGAGGTCGTCGAGTTGGTGAAGGGCAAGCGGCGAACATCATCGAGAAAATTCTATCCCGGATATTTACTCGTGAAGATGGAGCTCGATGATGAGACCTGGCACATCGTGAACAATACACCCAAGGTCACGGGGTTTCTCGGCGGCAGGGAAAAGCCCACGCCGATTTCCCAAAAAGAGGCGGAAAACATCCTGAATCGGATGGAAGCGGGGAAAAATCAGCCGCAACCCAAATTCTATTTTGAAACCGGCGATGAAATCCGTGTCATTGACGGCCCATTTACAAATTTCAACGGAACGGTGGAAGAGGTCAATCCTGAAAAGGGAAAAATCAAAGTGTTGGTCAGTATTTTCGGCCGCTCCACACCCGTGGAACTGGATTTCGTTCAGGTGACCAAACTATAATCGCTTGCTATGGTAAAAGCACCTTATCCGTCTTTACCATAAAACAGACATACAACAGGGAATCGATCGAAAAATGGCAAAAAAGGTAATGGCTCAAATTAAGCTTCAGGTCGAAGCGGGAAAGGCAAACCCATCTCCACCCATCGGTCCGGCACTCGGACAGCATGGTGTCAATATCATGGATTTTTGCAAGGCATTCAATTCTCGGACGCAGAACGATGCCGGCATGATCATTCCTGTGGTCATTACCGTATTCCAGGACCGCTCCTTCACCTTTATTACAAAGACGCCACCTGCGGCCGTTTTGCTGAAGAAAGCCGCCAAGGTCGCCAAGGGAGCCGGTGACCCAAAGCGGGATCGGGTCGGATCGGTAACAATGGCACAGGTCGAAGAGATCGCCAAGATTAAAATGGAAGATCTGAATGCCAACGACATGGCAGCCGCATGTAAGATTATCAGCGGAACCGCCAGAAGCATGGGCATTGAAGTCAAATAGCGATAGTAGGGCAGGCCTTACATGTCGATCGGAAGAGAATCAGATCGCAGCAAAACGAGGGCGGGAAGAGAAATACGATTAAGGAGTTTAAGGAACTATGCCGAAGCGTGGTAAAAAATACAAAGAATCATCAAGTAAAATCGAGTCGAGCAAGCGATACGACTTCAACGAGGCAATCGATGCCGCAATTTCTTCTTCTTATGCGAAATTTGATGAAACCGTAGATGTCGCCGTTCGCCTGGGGGTGGATCCCCGACACGCCGACCAGATGGTTCGCGGAACCGTCGTTCTGCCGAATGGTCTCGGCAAGGAGGTCAAGGTTCTCGTTTTTGCCAAGGGCGAAAAAGAGATGGAGGCCAAGGAGGCCGGCGCCGAGTTTGTCGGTAATGAGGATCTCGTGGAGAAGATCAAAGAAGGGTGGTTCGGATTCGACAAAGCCATCGCCACTCCCGACATGATGGGAACCGTGGGAAAAATTGGAAGGCTCCTCGGTCCCCGCGGTCTGATGCCCAACGCGAAGACGGGAACGGTAACTTTCGACGTTGCCAAGACCATTCAGGAACTCAAGGCGGGAAAGATCGATTTTCGGGTTGAAAAGGCGGGTATCGTTCACGCTCCTATGGGAAAAGTATCATTTGGTTCCCAGAAAATCGTAGAGAACATTGCCGCATTCTTAGAAACGATCATGAAGCTGAAACCATCTTCCAGTAAAGGGACCTACCTCAAAGGAATTGCCGTTTCCACTACCATGGGACCAGGAGTCAAAATCGACACGGCTCTGGTTAAAGATTTGGTGAAATAGGGGGACTGTCGTCCTTCTTTTGAACGCAAGTGAATGCTCATAAAAAAGGCTGGTTGGAAACAACCTGCCCAACCACACACTGTCAAAGACCGTAGGTTCACATCGGCCCGCATGAAAAGGGTCGCGTGTTTAATCGGTTCTCACCGGCCTGCCGAGACGGGAGTTGCATTTGTCATATGAGCCCTTTCTTAAGCAAGATCATCGATGTGGATTGTATCAACTGTTTAGAAGGATCTCTACCAAACCAACGCCATTTTGTGTTCTCCGGTTTTTGCAGATTTAGGAAGGGGGTGTAATCGACAATTGGATATCAACGAAAAAAAGAGAATCGCACAAGACCTTAAAGAGCGCTTCGAAAAATCGGTTATCGTAATATTGACGGATTACAAAGGGCTCGATGTGGAATCTATTAATGACCTGCGTCGAAAACTGCGTGGTGCGAACGCCGAATATCAGGTGGCGAAAAATTCGCTTCTGGTAAGGGCATCGGAAGGCAATGATGTCTCCTTGATCAAGGACCAGTTCAAGGGACCAAGCGCTGTTGCTCTGAGTTACGATGATCCCGTCGGTCCGGCGAAGGTGCTTACCGAATTCGCCAAGGACAACGAAAAGCTGGAAATCAAATCAGGCATTCTCAATGGGCAAATCGTGGACTTGGCAGGCATCAAGGCGCTTTCTTCCCTGCCGAGCAGGGAAGTACTGCTGGCGCAGGTGCTCTCTGCCATGAACGCCGTGCCGACCTCACTGGTTACCGCCCTCAGTGATGTGCCCCGGCGAATGGTCAACGTGCTTCAGGCCATCAAGGATCAAAAAGAAGCTGCAGGGGAAGCGTAAGGCCTGATCGATTCAATGCAAAAACTTAAGGTCGAAAGACGGATTACTTATCAATTTTGGAGGAAAAACAACAAATGGCTGATATTACCAAAGCAGATGTCATCGATTTTATCGCAAACATGTCCGTGCTGGAACTCTCCGAGATGGTCAAGGAGATGGAGGAAAAATTCGGTGTTTCCGCCGCTGCACCCGTGGCTATGATGGCCGCCGGTCCCGCCGGTGATGCAGGCGCCGCCGCCGCCGAAGAGAAGAATGAATTCGATGTCGTTCTGACCGCCGCCGGTGACAAGAAGATCGCCGTAATTAAAGAGGTGCGTGCCATCACCGGCCTTGGCTTGAAAGAGGCCAAGGCATTGGTGGACGAGGCGCCCAAGCCGGTGAAAGAAGGTGTGGAGAAAGAGGAAGCCGAAAAGATCAAAGCACAGCTCGAAGAGGCTGGAGCGCAAGTGGAACTCAAATAGAACGGTATGGGCACAAACTGCCATAAGGATGCATAACAATCTTTATTTACAACGAAAAGCATCGAATGTGAAAATGGGGTGCAAAGGCGGATGATCCTTTGATCCCATTTTCATATTCCTCAAATACCCTATCGGAGCAAACATGTCGAAAAGACCAACGGGGAACAAGAGAATTCGAAAAAGCTTTGGCAAAATAAAGAAAATTGTAGAAATTCCTGATTTGATTGGCATGCAGCGAGATTCTTATCAGCGATTTCTGCAGATGGACATTCCTCCCGACAAAAGGGAAGAGATCGGTCTGCAGGCGGTTTTCAAATCGGTGTTTCCCATCAAGGATTTTACCGGGAGCGCTTCTTTGGAGTTTGTGTCCTATCGATTCGCAGAAGTGAAACACAGTGAAGAGGAGTGTGTCCACCGGGGCATGACCTATGAATTGCCGGTTCGGATAACGGTCCGCCTGGTGGTGTACGATACGGACAAAGATACCGGTGTCTCCAACATCCGGGACATCAAGGAGCAGGAGATCTACTTCGGTACCATCCCGCTGATGACGGCAAAGGGAACCTTTATTATTAACGGGACGGAACGCGTCGTGGTCAGCCAGCTGCACCGCTCTTCTGGTGTCTTTTTCGATCACGACAAGGGAAAGAGCCACTCCAGCGGCAAGATTATCTACAGTTCCCGGATTATCCCTGTCCGTGGTTCCTGGATCGATCTGGAAATCGATCCCAAAGATATCGTCTACATTCGCATCGACCGCCGCCGCAAGATTCCGGTAACGGTTTTATTCAAGGCCTTCGGATACTCCACGGAGGATCTGCTCAGCTATTTCTACAATACGGAGAAGACCATCCGCGAAGATGGAAAATACTATCGCGAGGTCGACTTTCAGTTTTTAAAGGGAACCAGGGCGACCAAGGATGTGGTCGATGAACAATCCGGCGAAGTTTTTGTTAAAAAAGGACGAATGTTTACCCAGCGGGCCCTCAAGCAGATGGCCGCCGTGAACATGCGACGGGTTCCCATTGAACGAGAAGATATCCTCGAAAAAGCCGTCGCGTTTTCGGTGAAGAACCCGGAATCCGGGGAAGTCATGGTGAATGCGAACCAAATGGTGGATGAAACCGTGTTGAAGCGGTTCGAAGATGCCGGTATCAACGAGTTCGAGCTTTTGTTCATCGACGGCGCCACAAGCAGCGATTCCATCCGAAAGACCCTCTTGCTTGACAAGGTGAGCAACAAGGAGGAAGCGCTGATCGAGATCTATCGGCTGCTTCGCCCCGGCAACCCGGCAACGCCGGAGGTTGCGCAGGATTTTCTCGACCATCTTTTTTTCAAATCTTCCTACTACGATTTGTCCGGTGTCGGTCGTTTGAAGATCAATCTCCGTTTGGGCATCGATACACCGGTCACCGTAAGAACACTCCGGAAAGAGGATATCCTGCTCACGGCCAAGACACTCGTCGAACTGAGGGACACCCAGGGCGTGGTGGATGACATCGATCATTTGGGAAACCGGCGTGTACGCGCCGTCGGCGAACTTCTGGAAAACCAGTACCGCATCGGTCTTGTCAGAATGGAGCGGGCCATCAAGGAGCGAATGAGTCTTCAGGAAGTCGATGCGCTCATGCCCCATGATCTGGTCAATCCGAAACCGGTCTCGGCCGTGGTAAAGGAGTTTTTCGGCACGAGCCAGCTCAGCCAGTTTATGGACAAAACCAACCCCTTGTCCGAGACGACCCATAAGCGGCGGCTCTCTGCGCTGGGCCCCGGGGGCTTGACAAGGGAGCGTGCCGGTTTCGAAGTGCGGGACGTTCATCCATCCCACTATGGACGGATCTGCCCCATCGAAACGCCGGAAGGTCCCAACATCGGGCTCATCGTATCCTTGAGTACCTACGCCAAGGTGAACGACTTCGGCTTTATCGAAACACCCTACAGGGTAGTGGAAAATTCCACGGTTTCCAAGGACGTGCGTTTCTTGAGCGCCTTCGAGGAAAAAGACCATCCCATCGCCCAGGCCAATGCGCCCATCGACGACGATTCCCAATACATCAACCCTACGGTTACTTCACGGGTTGCAGGGGAGTTCATGATGGTGGATCGCGAAAAGATCGAACTGATGGATATCTCACCCAACCAGTTGGTGAGTGTCTCGGCCTCTTTGATCCCATTTCTGGAAAATGACGATGCCAACCGCGCACTCATGGGATCGAACATGCAGCGGCAGGCGGTTCCACTGATCAAGGCGGAGGCGCCGCTGGTGGGTACTGGTATCGAAGGCGTCGTGGCCAAGGATTCAGGGGTGACCATCGTCGCCGATCGGGATGGCGAAGTTGTCGATGTGGATGCCGCGCGGATCGTTTTAAAACACGATGCCACGGAAGATGGCGGCGACAAGCAGGTGACCATCTATAATTTGCAGAAATTCGTTCGATCCAACCAGAATACCTGCATCAACCAGCGGCCCATCGTCAAGAAAGGACATTTCGTCAAAGCCGGTGAGATTATCGCGGATGGTCCTGCCACGGAGCAGGGCGAACTGGCCTTGGGAAAAAACGTGACGGTTGCCTTCATGCCGTGGGGTGGATACAATTTTGAGGACTCGATTCTCGTCAGTGAACGGTTGGTAAGGGACGGCGTCTATACCTCCGTACACATCGAGGAGTTCGAGGTGGTGGCCCGGGATACCAAACTCGGCAAGGAAGAGGTAACACGCGATATTCCCAATGTGGGGGAAGAGGCGCTTCGGAATCTCGACGACAGCGGTATCGTCAGGCTAGGGGCCGAGGTGAAGCAGGGGGACATCCTCGTGGGAAAGATCACCCCCAAGGGAGAGACCCAGCTCTCTCCGGAAGAAAAGCTCCTTCGGGCCATATTCGGTGAAAAGGCCGGCGACGTCAAGGACACATCCCTGCGTGTTCCACCGGGTGTGGAAGGGATCGTCATCGATGCGAAAATTTTTTCCCGAAGGGGAGTGGAAAAGGATGAACGCACACAGGCCATCGAATCCGGAGAGATGGCCACCATGGAGAAGAACAAAAACGACGAGATCAAGATCATCGGTGAGATCGTGAAATCCCAGTTGGAATCTCTTCTGGCAGGGCATCAGTGCACCGCACCGCTAAAAAAGGGAAAGAAAATCTTACTGGAGAAAAATGCATCCATCGAGAAAGGGACGTTTTCCAAGATATCCGTATCGGACCTGGAGGGTCTCGTTTTCGATGATCCGGTGCTTACGGAAAAAGTTCACCAGATGTTGGATATGTATCGAAATCAGGTCGAACGATGCCAGGAAGATTTCGAAGGCCGCATGGGACGTTTCGAAAAGGGCGACGAACTACCACCGGGGGTCATCAAGATGGTGAAGGTTTACGTGGCCATGAAACGAAAACTTTCGGTGGGTGATAAAATGGCGGGACGCCACGGAAACAAGGGTGTTGTTTCCCGCATATTGCCCATCGAAGACATGCCCTACTTTGCCGATGGTCGCCCCGTGGACATGGTGCTCAACCCCTTGGGCGTGCCTTCGCGCATGAACGTGGGACAGATCCTCGAGATCCACCTCGGTTGTGCCGCCAAGGGGCTGGGTGATCAACTCAATGCCCTTTATGAAGAGAACCGGATCCAGGAAATGAGAAAAAAGTTGGGCAACATTTTCGAAGACGCCGCCGGCAACCTCGACGAGATGGACGACGGAGCGGTTAAGGAACTGACCGCATTTTATCGAAATGGTGTTCACATGGCCACGCCGGTATTCGACGGAGCCAAAGAGGATGAACTGAAAAAACTGCTCGCGGAGGCGGATTTGAGCCCCACCGGTCAAATGACCCTTTACGATGGTCATACGGGAGAGGCGTTTCATGAGAAGATAACCGTCGGCACCATGTATATGCTGAAACTTCACCATCTGGTAGACGACAAGATCCACGCTCGTTCCATCGGTCCCTATTCTCTGGTCACCCAACAACCATTGGGTGGAAAGGCCCAATTCGGCGGGCAGCGACTGGGCGAGATGGAGGTGTGGGCCATGGAAGCCTACGGCGCCGCCCATGCCCTCCAAGAGTTTTTAACGGTTAAATCCGACGACATGGCTGGTCGTACGCGGATGTATGAGAAAATCGTCAAGGGGCAAAATGTACTGGAACCGGGTATCCCTGAATCGTTCAAGGTGCTTACCAAAGAGCTCCAGAGCCTGGGGCTCGATGTGACCCTCATGGAAGAGTAGCTCGAGGAACTTAGCCGAATGCAAAAATGCCCAACTCTTGATCATCCTTAACGCCTATAAAGGAACAAGTTATGGAAACATTATACGATTTTTTCTCTAAGCCCACAGATCCCAGGCGTTATACCGGCGTCAAGGTCTCCCTGGCCTCCTCGGACCAGATCCGACAATGGTCCCATGGGGAGATCAAAAAGCCGGAAACCATTAATTATCGTACCTTCAAACCGGAACGGGATGGATTGTTCTGCGCGAAGATCTTTGGTCCCACCAAAGATTACGAGTGCAATTGCGGTAAATACAAGCGCATGAAACATCGCGGCGTCATCTGCGAGAAATGCGGTGTCGAGGTGATTCAATCCAAGGTGCGCCGCGAACGCATGGGGCACATCGAATTGGCGACGCCGGTCTCTCACATCTGGTTCCTTAAAAGCCTGCCCAGCAAAATCGGCAACCTCCTCGATATCACCTTGAAAAATATGGAGAAGGTTCTCTACTTCGATTCCTATATCGTCATCGATCCCAAAGATACCGCCTTGAACCGCTGCCAGTTGCTCTCCGATGAGAAGTATCAGGAGGCCATCGAAACCTATGGTGAAGATAAATTCGAGGCGGGTATCGGTGCGGAGGCGGTCAAGGCCCTTTTGGAAAATATCGAGCTGGACGAACTCTATCAGGAACTGAGAAAGGAGATCCGGGAAACCAATTCCGTGGCGAAACGGCAGAAGCTTTCGAAACGGTTGAAAATCGTGGATGCATTCATGCGTTCAGGCCTGGAACCGGTCTGGATGGTCATGGACGTGATTCCCGTTTTGCCCCCCGATCTCAGACCCCTGGTACCATTGGAGGGCGGTCGGTTTGCCACTTCCGATCTGAATGATCTTTACCGACGTGTCATCAACCGTAACAATCGTCTCAAACGACTCATGGATCTGAAGGCACCGGAGATCATCGTCCGAAACGAAAAGCGGATGCTTCAAGAGTCGGTGGACGTATTGTTTGACAACGGCCGCCATGGTCGTGTGATTACCGGCACCAACAAGCGTCCATTAAAGTCGTTGAGTGACACCCTAAAAGGAAAACAGGGCCGCTTTCGCCAGAATCTTTTAGGCAAACGCGTTGACTACTCCGGTCGAACGGTGATCACCGTGGGACCCAATTTACGGCTTCACCAGTGCGGATTGCCGAAGAAGATGGCCCTCGAGCTTTTCAAGCCCTTTGTCTACTACCGGCTCGAGCAAAAGGGTCTGGTCTCCACCGTGAAAAGCGCCAAAAAGATGGTGGAACGGGAAGTCCCTGAAGTATGGGATACCCTGGATGAAGTGGTCAGGGAGTATCCCGTGATGCTCAACCGTGCACCGACCTTGCATCGTCTCGGGATTCAGGCGTTCGAGCCGACCCTGATCGAGGGCAAGGCCATTCGACTCCATCCTCTGGTCTGCACGGCTTTCAATGCCGACTTCGACGGTGACCAGATGGCCGTTCATGTTCCTCTTTCCGTGGAGTCCCAGATCGAAGCCAGGGTGTTGATGCTCTCTTCCAACAACATCCTTTCCCCGGCAAACGGCAGCCCCATCATCGTTCCCAGTCAGGACATTGTTTTGGGACTGTACTACATGACCCGTGGAAAATACGGTTGCAAAGGGGAAGGCCGGCTTTTTTCCAACCCGGAAGAGGTTCGTGCCGCCTACGATTCCAGGGCGGTCGACTTGCACGCCAACATCATTGTTCGCATCGGTGGCAAGCGGGTGGAAACCATCGTTGGCCGAATTGTACTGTGGGAGATCATGCCAAAGGCCGATGTGGTCCGATTGCGCCACATCATGGTCAAGGAAGAGAAGGTCATGGAACAGATCGTCAAGTCCCTTGACGACGGTGAGTCGTTCCGAACGCTGGCGGCCACCCATTCCGAGAGTCCGGACAGGGACAACGACGGCGAAATCGGACTTTTGGAAAAAGAGGAGTTTGCCCGGATTTTCGAAGTGACCGAAGACGATGCCGATACCATTTTCCGTCTGCAGGAAAATGAGGTGTCGGCCATTATCCGCAACGACCAGGGGGCACACCTTTTCCAGTTGTTGGAAAAACGTCCCCAAATACCTTTCGACGTCATCAACAAGGTGATGGACAAGGGAGCGCTCCGTCAGTTGGTCGACTACGTCTATCGAAACCTTGGCCCCAAGGCGACGGTAATTTTGGCCGATCGGCTGAAAGACATCGGCTATAAATATTCCACCAAGGGTGGACTCTCCATTTCCATCGACGCCATGATCATTCCCGAGAAAAAAGAGGAGATCTTGAATCGGGCGGAGGTCCAGGTGACGGAGATCGGTCGCCAATATACCGAAGGACTCATCACCCAGGGGGAAAAATACAACAAGGTTGTGGACATCTGGGCCAAGGCAACCGATGATGTGGCAAACGAAATGATGGACGCGATGAAGGTGGAAACACGGTTCGACCGTGAGGGGAATCCCCTGCTGGACGATGCCGGAAAACCCCTTCAGACGGAGAGTTTCAACCCCATCTATATGATGGCCGATTCCGGTGCACGCGGGAGCAAGGACCAGATGCGTCAGCTGGCCGGCATGCGCGGTTTGATGGCCAAGCCTTCCGGCGAGATTATCGAAACACCCATTCAGGCGAACTTTCGGGAAGGTCTTTCCGTCCTTCAGTACTTTATCTCCACCCATGGTGCACGGAAGGGACTTGCCGATACCGCCCTGAAAACGGCCAACTCCGGGTACTTGACACGTCGTCTGGCGGATGTGGCCCAGGACTGTGCCGTGGTAGAGCACGACTGCGGAACCACTCTGGGCGTCGAGGTGGAACCCCTTCTGGAAGGCGGTGAGGTGATTCAACGGCTAAGCGAGCGAATTCTGGGCCGGACCACCGTAACCGACATCCTCGATCCGTTTACCGATGAAGTGGTGGTGCGCGCGGGAAAGGAGATCGATGAAATCGACGCCCAGAAGATCGAAAACGCCGGCGTTAACCAAGTGTTGATTCGATCGGTCTTGACCTGCCGCACCAAATATGGTGTCTGCGCCAAGTGTTACGGACGAGATCTGGCCCATGGCAGGACCGTTGAAATGGGGCAGGCCGTGGGGATTCTCGCCGCACAGTCCATCGGTGAGCCGGGAACACAGCTGACCATGCGGACCTTCCATATCGGTGGTACGGCGAGCCGAAGAGTGGAGCAGGCGGACATTCGCGCACGTACCGCCGGTAAAATCAAATTCGTCGACCTTAACGTCGTCAAGAATGCGGACAACGAACTGGTGGTCATGAACCGAAGGGGCGGCGAATTTGCCATCGTCGGAGAGACAGGGCGTGAACGTGAACGTTGTCCGGTGATTTACGGTGCCCATATCGTGGTAAAAGAGGGCCAGGATGTGGTACCCGGTGACCTTCTGGCCGTATGGGATCCGTTTACAACCCCGATCATTACCGAAGTCAATGGTACGGTGAAATTCGGTGACCTGGTTCCCGGAAAGACCATTCAGGAAAAGGTGGACCCCGTGACCGGAAAATCCAGTCGAACGGTCATCGAGTCCAAGACCGCAGAGGAACGCCCCCGAATCTCCATCAAGGGAGAAGACGGAAAGACCGCCAAACTTCCCAAGGGAACCGGGATGGCCAGGTACATGCTCCCGGTGGATGCCATCATCATGATGGAAGAGGGGGATGAAGTAAAGGCCGGTGACGTTATCGCCAAGTTGCCGCGGGCCACGACCAAAACAAAGGATATTACCGGTGGTCTTCCCCGTGTTGCGGAACTCTTCGAAGTGAGAAAGCCAAAAGAGGTGGCTGTCTTGAGTGAGATCGACGGCTACGTGACCATCTCCAAAGCCACCAAGAAGGGAAAACAGCGGGTGACCATCTCCCCGGTGGATGTGGGCGACAAGAAAGAGTACCTGATTCCCCGGGGCAAGCACATCAATGTATATGAAGGAGATTACGTCCGGGCAGGTGAACCGCTAATCGGTGGTGCCGCCAATCCCCAGGATATCCTTAAAATCAAGGGGGAGGTCGCCCTGGCCAAGTATCTGGTGGATGAAGTGCAGGAGGTGTACCGTCTTCAGGGTGTACGGATCAACGACAAACATATCGAAGTGATCGTTCGGCAGATGATGCGCCGGGTCAAGGTGGTGGATATCGGAGACACGGACTTTATTCTCGAAGAGCAGGTGGACAAAATCATCTTCGAGGAGACAAACGAGGCAATCGCCGCCAATGGAGGGAAACCAGCCGTTGCCGAACCGTTGATCCTCGGTATCACCAAGGCCTCCTTGAGTACGGACAGCTTCATATCGGCCGCTTCTTTCCAGGAGACCACGAAGGTGCTCACCGATGCCAGTATCGCCGGTTCGGTGGACCGGTTGCGGGGCCTGAAGGAAAACGTGATCATGGGAAGAATCATTCCCGCGGGAACGGGAATCGCAGACTACTGTGATCTTACGGTTGCTGCAAGCGATGGTGATTCTTGATGCTGTGGAAAAAGGATTGACAAACAGATTGATAGGGGATATATAGCCAGTTTCTGTGCGCGAAGGAAATTATTCGAAATAAAACCAGTGTAAGGGATTACGATGCCAACAATCAACCAACTCGTTCGAAAAGGTCGAAAACGGGTCTTGAAAAAGAAAACCACCCCGGCGCTCAAGGGTGCCCCGCAAAAAAGGGGGGTGTGTACCCGTGTTTATACCTCAACACCCAAAAAGCCCAACTCGGCGCTTCGGAAAGTCGCCAGGGTGCGTCTGACCACCGGTGTCGAGGTAACGGCCTATATTCCCGGAATCGGTCATAATCTTCAGGAACACTCCGTGGTTCTGGTCCGGGGCGGACGTGTCAAAGACCTTCCCGGTGTCCGGTACCATATCGTCCGCGGAACGTTGGATACATTGGGTGTGGATGGCCGCCGGCAGGGGCGCTCGAAATACGGCGCCAAACGGCCCAAATAGTTGGTGGATATTGCATATATAAGAATGATGGTGTGAGCTATGCCAAGAAGAAGAGAAGTGCCAGTACGGGTGATCATCCCGGATGCCAAATACAATAACAAATTGGTTTCCAAGTTCATCGCTTCCATCATGCGCGATGGCAAGAAAAGCACAGCCGAGTCGCTGCTATACGGTGCATTCGATATTATCCGTGAAAAGACCAACGAGGAACCCCTGAAAGTATTTGAAAAGGCATTGGAAAATGTCAAACCGGTCATCGAGGTCAAATCCAGACGCGTTGGTGGTTCGACCTACCAAGTTCCCACCGAAGTTCGCCCTTCCCGTAGGACCGCTTTGGGGATTCGATGGATTATCGGATATGCTCGTGGGAGAGGAGAAAAAGGGTTCGGTGCCAAACTGGCCGGTGAATTGATGGATGCGGCAAACGGCCGCGGCGCGTCCGTGAAAAAGAGAGAAGATACACACAAAATGGCAGACGCCAACAAGGCGTTCGCCCACTACCGCTGGTAACGAATTACCTATTACATATTTTAGCTGCATTGGGTTTTGGACACCGTTCAGGTCTGCCGACTGCCTGAAGATCAAAACCTTTTGCCTTGTTGGGGTAATACCCCCCGCAAACAGGAGGACCGGGAGATGGCGAAGGAAAAATTCGAGAGGACGAAGCCGCACGTAAACGTAGGTACCATCGGACACATCGACCATGGTAAGACGACTTTGACGGCAGCGATCACGAAGTTAAGCGGATTGAAGGGGATGGCGGATTTTGTTCCCTTCGATCAGATCGACAAGGCGCCGGAAGAGAAAGAGCGGGGGATCACCATCGCAACGGCCCACGTCGAGTACGAAACGGAGAAACGTCATTATGCCCACGTGGACTGCCCGGGTCATGCGGACTATATCAAGAACATGATCACCGGTGCGGCGCAGATGGACGGTGCGATACTGGTGGTGGGTGCAGATGACGGCCCCATGCCCCAGACCCGCGAGCACATATTGCTTGCGCGCCAGGTAGGTGTACCGCGCATCGTGGTGTTTTTGAACAAATGCGACATGGTGGATGACGAAGAGCTGATCGAGCTTGTGGACATGGAGCTTCGTGAACTGTTGGACAAGT
Source organism: uncultured Desulfosarcina sp. (assembly GCA_963674945.2). Lineage (GTDB taxonomy): Bacteria > Desulfobacterota > Desulfobacteria > Desulfobacterales > Desulfosarcinaceae > Desulfosarcina. The sequence goes on along the minus strand of CAXXWQ010000004.1, from coordinate 1,855,884 downwards.
ACGAGTTTCCGGGGGACGACACGCCGATCATCCGTGGCAGCGCGTTGAAGGCGTTGGAGTGTGACGACCCGGACGCCGAAGATGCCAAGTGCGTATTCGAGCTTCTGGACGCCATCGACAGCTACATTCCCGAGCCGGAGCGTGACATCGACAAGCCGTTTTTGATGCCGATCGAGGACGTATTCAGCATTTCCGGTCGCGGTACGGTGGTAACGGGCCGTGTGGAGCGAGGGATCATTCACGTTGGTGACAACGTGGAGATCGTTGGAATCCGTGAGACGACGAAGACGGTGTGTACGGGCGTGGAGATGTTTCGAAAGCTACTTGACGAGGGTCAGGCGGGCGATAACATCGGCGTACTGCTGCGCGGTACGAAGCGTGACGAGGTAGAGCGCGGCCAGGTGGTATCGGCGCCGGGATCGATTACGCCGCACACGAAGTTCAAGGCCGAGGCGTATATTTTGAGCAAGGAAGAGGGTGGCCGTCATACGCCGTTTTTCAATGGATATCGTCCGCAGTTTTATTTCCGGACGACGGACGTGACGGGTGTGTTGAATCTTCCGGAAGGTGTAGAGATGGTAATGCCCGGCGACAACGTGGCGATATCGGCGGAACTGATTACGCCGATCGCCATGGAGAAAGAACTTCGTTTCGCCATCCGCGAAGGTGGCCGAACGGTGGGCGCCGGCGTCGTCAGTGAGATAATCGAATAGAGAAAGAGTCGACAACAATGATAATGAACTCCAAGATCAGAATCCGGCTCAAGGCATATGATCATAAGCTTTTGGATCAATCGGCCAACGATATTTTCGACACTGCGCGCAAAACCGGTGCAAAGGTTGTCGGGCCAATTCCACTGCCGACCAAAATCAACAAATATTGTGTCCTTCGTTCGCCCCATGTGGATAAAAAATCCCGGGAGCAGTTCGAAATGCGGACTCATAAGCGATTGCTCGATATTCTCGAGCCGACGCAACAAACCGTAGACGCGCTCATGAAGCTTGATCTTTCTCCCGGTGTCGACGTGGAGATCAAACTGTAACACGGGATTCGTAACGATGTGTAAAGGATTGATAGGAAAAAAACTGGGTATGACCTCTGTGTTCGCACCCAACGGACAGTATGTTCCCGTCACCGTTTTGCAGGTTGGCCCCTGTGTGGTCACGCAAATAAAAAAGGACCAGACGGATGGTTACAAAGCGCTCCAGTTGGGATTCGGCACCAAAAAGGAAAAAAATACCACCAAGCCACTCAAGGGACACTTTCAAAAAAGTGGTGGAAGTTGCTTTTCCACCTTGAAAGAGGTGGGTGTGGATGATCCCGACGCTTATACGTTGGGGCAAACGGTAGGTGCTGAAATATTTGCCGTCGGCGAGAAGGTGAACGTCACGGGAAAGACCAAGGGGCGCGGTTTTTCCGGCGTCATGAAACGTCATGGGTTCGGTGGCGGACGACAGACCCACGGCTGTAAGAACCATCGGGTCCCCGGTTCCATCGGGTGCAGTGCCTGGCCTTCAAAGGTCATCAAGGGAAAACGGATGCCGGGGCAATACGGCCTGGAAACCAAAACGGTTCGAAATATGGAAATCGTCGATATCCGCCCCGAAGAGAACCTCATTCTCCTGAAAGGCCCCGTGCCCGGTAGCCGTTCGGAATTGGTAACGATTAACAAAGTCCTGTACGCGTAAATTCGCAGGAACTTCAAGCCACCTTTTTGTCAGGGAAACCGTTTTTCGTAAGACGACCTGGGCAAAGGGTGCGCAGCGGACGAGGAACAATATGGCTGTTGTCGATGTAATCAACGTGACGGGTGAGGTCGTATCGCAGGCGGATCTCAATGACGCGATCTTCAATGTACCGGTAAAAAAGAGCGTCCTGCACCAGGTCGTCACTGCACAAATGGCCGCGAGTCGGGCCGGAACGGCAGCGGTCAAACGTCGGTCCGATGTCAAGGGAAGCCGCCACAAGTTGTACCGGCAAAAAGGTACGGGCAGGGCGAGAAAAGGGGATATCAAGTCTCCGCTTCTTCGCGGTGGCGGCGTTATTTTCGGCCCCAGTCCAAGGGATTATACGAAAAAAGTGTTGAAAAAGGTTCGCAAATTGGCCCTGAAGATGGCTTTGAGCAGCAAGGTTCAAAATCAGGAATTGATCGTCGTCGACAAAATCGCATTGGACGAGATCAAGACAAAGGTGTTCGCGGACATTATCGAAAAGATAGATGCGCAGCGCGCATTGATCGTAACAGGAGAGAAGGACGAACGACTGGAACTTTCTTCCCGGAATATCCCCGGTGTAAAGGTCCTGCCGACCCAGGGCATCAATGTCTTGGACATCCTGAAATATCCCAAGCTGATCCTTCTTCAGCCAGCCATCGAAGGAATAGAGGGGAGGTTACGCTGATGACTCCTTACGACATTATCAAACGACCCGTCATCACGGAGAAGACCAGCATTCAGAAAGAGGATTTCAACCAGATCTCCTTCGAAGTCGACAAACGTGCAAACCGTGTCGAAATCGCTCGGGCCATCGAAACGATTTTCAAGGTGAAGGTCTTAAAGACGCGTACGGTACAGGTCAAGGGAAAGGTGAAACGGCGGGGTCGAATTCTGGGCAAGCGCAAGGACTGGAAAAAGGCCATCGTGACCCTGATGCCCGGTGAACGGATCGATTTTTTTGAAGGTGTATAGAACGTTTAGGAGTTAGATGATGGCAATCAAAAAGGTAAAGCCCACCAGCCCGGGACGGCGTTTTCAAAACTACGCCGAATTCGATGAAATTACCAAGACGACACCGGAAAAAAGCCTGGTCCGGATCATCAAGAAGAGCGGTGGCAGGAACGCCACCGGCAGGGTGACCAGTCGCCGAAGGGGAGGCGGGCACAAGCGGTACTACCGGATCATCGATTTCAAACGGGACAAAGACGGCATCCCGGCCAACGTCACCGCCATCGAGTACGATCCCAACCGATCTGCCCGAATCGCTCTTCTGCACTACGCCGACGGTGAAAAGCGGTACATCATCGCTCCGCTCAAACTCAGTGTCGGCGATACGGTCATGTCCGGACCCGAAGCGGACATTCAACCGGGAAACGCCCTGCCCCTGGCCAACATTCCGCTGGGTACGCATATTCACAACATCGAATTGCGACTGGGCAAAGGCGGTCAGATCGTTCGCAGTGCCGGGACATTTGCACAGCTGATGGCAAAGGAAGATCGATACGCCCTGGTGAAGCTGCCCTCCGGTGAGGTACGGATGGTGCTGCTCAAATGCAAGGCGACCATCGGGCAACTGGGGAACGTCACCCATGAAAACGTTCACCTGGGCAAGGCGGGAAGAAACCGTTGGAAGGGACGTCGTCCCAAGGTCCGCGGTGTGGCCATGAACCCGGTGGACCATCCAATGGGTGGTGGTGAGGGCCGCAGTTCGGGTGGTCGACACCCGTGTTCCCCCTGGGGGGTCCCGACCAAGGGGTATCGGACCCGGAAAAACAAACGTACGGACCGATACATCGTCAAACGGCGCACCAAATAGTTAAGGTTTTTTAAAAGTAAGATCGAAACGGATTTCATCGCAGGAGACAACATGCCACGCTCGTTAAAAAAGGGCCCTTTCGTCGAAGAAAAACTGTTGAAAAAAGTTGAAGCGGCGCAAGGGGCGCGCAGCAACCAGGTAATCAAGACATGGTCCCGAAGGTCGACCATCTTACCGGAAATGGTCGGCATCACCCTGGCCGTTCACAACGGTAGAAAGTTTATTCCCGTATTTGTTACGGAAAACATGGTCGGCCACAAACTGGGTGAGTTTTCTCCGACGCGGACCTACTACGGGCATGCAGCGGATAGAAAGTCCAAAGTTAAAAGATAAGAAAAGGAAGGCCCGAAATGGAGGTCATAGCGAAACAGCGATATGTTCGGATTTCGCCGCAAAAGGTCAGAATGATCGCCGATGCCATAAAAGGAAAACCGGCGGAAGAAGCGATCAACGCCCTCAAGTTCATGCCGCAGAAATCTGCCGGGATCGTCGAAAAGATCGTTCGCTCCGCCGTCGCCAATGCGGATCAGAACACGAGTATTGACGTAGACGACCTGTTTGTCAGGAATCTTATCGTCGATCAGGGGCCGTCCATGAAACGGTTCCGGGCGAGGGCCAGGGGAAGAGGGGCGCGCATCATCAAAAGAACCGCGCATATCACCGTCGTGTTAGCCGAAAGTTTGGTATAATAAGGAGGAAATCAGCTTGGGCCAGAAAGTCAACCCTATATCGTTACGGTTAGGAATCGTTAAAACCTGGGAATCCCGGTGGTTTGCCGGCAAAAAATATGCCGATTATATTTTTGAGGACTATCAGATCCGCGAGTTCATCAAGAAGAAGTTGCACCACGCCGGCGTCGCAAAAATAGAAATCGAACGATCCACCAGAAGGGTTAGACTTCGGATCTTCACCGCTCGTCCCGGAATCGTCATTGGGAAAAAAGGTTCTGAAATTGAGAAACTGAAAAATTCCCTCGAAGGTCGCGTCAGCCAGGAAGTGTTGATCGACATTCAGGAGATTCGCAAGCCGGAGGTGGATGCCCAGTTGGTAGCCGAGAACGTGGCAATGCAGATTGAACGTCGTGTCGCCTTTCGAAGGGCCATGAAACGGGGTGTCTCGTCGGCCATGCGGTTTGGCGCCCAAGGGGTGAAAATCATCTGCTCGGGTCGTCTCGGCGGTGCGGAGATGGCGCGTACGGAGTGGTACCGGGAAGGGCGCGTGCCCCTGCATACGCTAAGGGCCGATATCGATTATGGAATTACCGAAGCGCGAACGACGTATGGTATTATCGGCATCAAGGTATTCGTGTTCCATGGAGAAATTCTCAATAAGGATACGGCCGAAATCAACGCTTAGGCTTGTGGGAGACAGGAAATGCTCAGCCCGAAGAAGGTAAAATTTCGAAAGCAACAAAAAGGCAGGATGAAAGGTGCTGCCTACAGGGGAAGTAATCTGAACTTCGGCGAGTTCGGACTTCAGGCCGTCGATTGCGGCAAAATCAGTTCCAAACAGATTGAAGCAGCGCGTATTGCCATGACACGACACGTTAAAAGAGGCGGGAAGATCTGGATTCGATTGTTTCCCGACAAGCCCTATACGAAGAAGCCCGCCGAAGTTCGTATGGGTAAGGGCAAGGGCGCACCCGAAGGCTGGGTCGCCGTCATTCGTCCCGGTCGCATACTTTACGAGATGACCGGCGTCAGCCGGGAAATGGCCAGGGAGGCGTTGCGCCTCGCAGCCCATAAGCTTCCCATCAAGACCCGGTTCGTGGAGAGGAGCGATTTACAATGAAAGCGAGTGAAGTCAGAGACCTCAGTGTCGATGAGATTCAGCAAAAGGTCGTCGACCTGAAAGAATCCCTGTTCAATCTTCGTTTTCAGCATGAAATCGGGCAATTGGAGAACCCCAGGAAGATCGGGACGACCAAGAAAGAGATCGCCAGGCTGAAAACCATTTTGAACGAAAAAACAAAACCCCAAAACGAAGACTAAGATACGGTCATGAAAAATCGAGGAATGAGAAGACAACTCATCGGAACCGTGGTCAGCGACAAGATGGACAGAACCGCCGTCGTAGAAGTCGAACGGCTGGTGAAGCATCCCTTATACAAAAAGTACATTCGAAGACGAAACAAATTTGCCGCCCATGATAAAGAAAACAGCTGTGGCATCGGAGACAAGGTGCTGATCACCGAATCTCGGCCCATTAGCAAACACAAACGGTGGCGTGTCACCGACATTATCGAAAAAGCCGTATAGCGAACAAGGACGATAAAAATGATTCAGGCCGAAACAAAATTAACGGTGGCGGATAATTCTGGCGCGCGCTCACTGAACTGTATCAAGGTCTTGGGTGGCTCCAAAAGAAGATACGCGGGAATCGGAGACATTATCGTTGTTACGGTCAAAGAGGCGATTCCCAATGCCAAGGTAAAAAAAGGCGATGTCTTGCGGGCCGTCGTGGTCCGGACCAAAAAGGAGATCCGTCGACCCGATGGTTCATATATCCGTTTTGATGACAACTCTGCCGTACTGATCAACAACCAGCGCGAACCCCTGGGAACGCGAATCTTTGGACCGGTTGCCCGTGAGCTTCGTGCCAAGCGATTCATGAAAATCGTTTCCCTTGCACCCGAGGTGCTGTAACCGTCAGGTTCGCGGTCGTGGAGAAAATGAAATGGTAAAAGATTCCATAGAGATCAAAAAAGATGACAAAGTGAAGGTCATCGCCGGCAAAGACAAGGGCAAGGTCGGCAAGGTCCTGAAGATAAATGCGAAGAAGAACCGTCTTATCGTAGAGAACATCAACATCGTAAAACGGCATACGAAACCAAGCATGAGCAATCGTCAAGGCGGCATTTTGGAGAGCGAGGCGTATATTCACTGGTCCAACGTCATGTTGATGTGCAACAAGTGCATCGAACCGGTACGGGTGAAGATGAAAATCTTGGAAGACGGAAAAAAAGTTCGTGTCTGCAGAAAATGCAATGAAATCATTGATGCGTAGGACCGATGCAAGAATAAGGCGGTCGGAGGAATAAGATGTCACAGCTCAAAACTCACTACGATGAGACGGTGGTGCCGAAACTGAAGGAAACCTTCAAGTATAAAAATCCCATGCAAGTGCCCAAGATCGAAAAGGTCATCATCAACATGGGACTCGGAGAGGCCATCCACAACATTAAGATTATCGATTCGGCCGTCGAAGAACTCCGGCAAATTTCCGGCCAGCAACCGGTTGTCACCAGGGCCAAAAAATCCATCGCCGCTTTCAAATTGCGTGCGGGAATGCCCATCGGGTGCATGGTCACCTTGCGAAAAAGCCGGATGTATGACTTTCTCAACAAGTTGGTCAACGTGGCACTACCCCGTGTTCGTGACTTCAGAGGTATTTCCGGCAAAGCCTTCGATGGCCATGGAAACTATTCCCTCGGTATCAAGGAGCAGCTGATATTCCCAGAGATCGATTACGACAAAATCGACAAGATCAAAGGGTTGAACGTCTGCATCGTAACGACGGCAAAAACCAACGAAGAAGGAAAAGTGCTTCTCAAGCTCATGGGGATGCCATTCAAGAACTAATACCGTCTTGTGGTTACAAGGAGAATTACGTGGCGAAAACATCACTGAGAGAAAAGGCAAAAAGAAAACCGAAATTCAGCGTCCGTGCCTACAACCGGTGTCCGATCTGCGGAAGACCGCGGGGGTTCATCCGAAAGTTTGGCATTTGCCGAATCTGCTTTCGCAATCTGGCTTCCCGGGGAAGACTTCCCGGTGTCGTCAAGTCCAGTTGGTAACCACACATTTATGAATAACTATCATCTTATGGGTAGGAAATAGCGATGAGCGATCCGATTGCCGACATGTTAACCCGAATCAGAAACGCCGGGAAGGCCAAACACAACAGTGTGGACATTCCCGGATCGAATATCAAGACTGAGATCGCCAGGGTTCTTAAGGAAACCGGCTACATTCGAAATTATAAATTTATGAAAGATGGAAGGCAGGGCATCCTTCGTGTCTACCTTAAATACACCGGAACCCAAGACCATACCATTCTTCGCATCGAACGGGTGAGCAAACCCAGTCGCCGAACCTATCTCGATGCAAAATCCGTTATGCCCGTATATAACGGTTTGGGCATTGCCATCATGTCCACCTCCAAGGGGGTGATGACGGACAATGCGGCGAGGGAAAAAAACATCGGTGGCGAGATACTTTGCACGGTTTGGTAATAAAATGAACACGCGGTGAACCGTCTTCGCGAATCAGGAGAGTCTTCTGATCGTTGGTAATTTTGGAATAATGAGGTGTGATAAATGTCTCGTGTAGGCAAAAAAGTGATCGTCATTCCCGAAAAGATCAGCGTCGATTACAAGAATCGAGAGCTGGTGGTCAAGGGACAGAAGGGAACCTTGCGTCGAACCATACACTCTTCGGTGGATCTTTCCATCAAGGATAACGAAATTTCCGTGGTCATCGAAAATCAGGATCGAAAATCCAGATCCCTTCAAGGACTCACGAGAAGTCTCGTTTCGAATATGGTCGTCGGTGTCAGCAATGGATTCGATCGGACCCTGGAGATCAATGGCATCGGGTACAGAGCTGAAATGAAGGGAAAATCGATCCTTCTGAATCTCGGATATTCCCATCCCATCGACTTTCCGCTTCCGGACGGTATCGAGGCAACGGTGGATAAGAACAATGTGATCAAACTCAGCGGGATCGACAAGGAAAAGCTGGGAGAGACCGCCGCTTCCCTTCGAAAACTCAGGCCCCCTGAGCCTTACAAGGGGAAAGGGATAAAATACGCCGAAGAGCACATTCAGCGTAAAGCCGGTAAAACCGGCACCAAATAATGAACGTTAGATTTAAAGATTTCAAACGCTGCCGGCCGCTTAACCAACGCAGGCAAAGGACTGGAAAATGAGTTTTCGCAACGAAAAGAAAATTATCTGGTTGAAACGAAAAAGACGCGTCCGAAAAAAGATTGTCAGTACGGCCGAAAGACCCCGGCTTTCCGTATACCGGAGCGCCAAGCATATCTATGGTCAGATTATCGATGATACGACGGGAAGAACGATCGTGGCCGCATGCAGCAACGAAAAAGCAGTGAAGGAACAGCCGCCCTTCGAAAGCAAGGTTGCCAAGGCTCAATTCACCGGAAAGCTGCTCGCCCAGCGTGCCATGGACAAAGGTGTAAAAAAGGTTGTCTTTGACCGCAACGGATTCTTATACCATGGACGTATCAAAGCCTTATCCGATGGGGCCCGTGAGGCGGGCCTGGATTTCTAGTTTTTATGTAAGTAAGGAGGTAGCCCCTTGTACAAGCAAGATACAGAAGAGAACCAACTGATCGATAAGGTCGTCCATATCAGCCGTGTAGCAAAGGTGGTCAAGGGGGGTAGGCGCTTCAGCTTCAGCGCCATCGTCGTCGTTGGTGATGGCGAAGGCAGCGTCGGTTACGGACTCGGAAAGGCCGGAGAAGTACCGGAAGCCATTCGCAAGGGTGTGGAGAAAGCAAAAAAGACCATGGTCAAGGTTCCTTTGACGGAAGGAACCCTTCCCTACAAGGTGATTGGAAAATATGGTGCCGGTCGTGTGATGTTAAAACCTGCTTCCGAAGGAACCGGCGTCATTGCAGGGGGTGCGGTTCGTGCCGTTCTCGAGGCCGTAGGGGTACAAAACATTTTGACCAAATGCATGGGCACCAACAATCCCCACAATGTCGTGAAGGCAACCATCGATGGACTCAAACAGCTTGAAAGTGTCGAATCCGTTGCCGCCAGGCGTGGAATTTCCGTCCAGGATCTGCAACAAGGATAAGAAACGATGAGTGGAACGTTGAAGGTAAAATTGATCAAGAGCATGATTGGTCGGCCGGAGAAACATCGCAAGGTGCTTCGGGCAATGGGCCTGACCAAAATGAATCGTACTGTCGAAATGAAAGACACTCCGTCCACCAGGGGAATGGTTGCAAAGGTATCCCATCTGGTTGCATTCGAGGAGAAATGATCGATGAGACTTAACGAATTGGCACCGGAACAGGGCCATCGAAAAAAAAGAAAGCGTGTCGGCCGGGGGGTTGCCTCTGGATGGGGAAAAACGGCCGGGCGCGGAAACAAAGGTCACAATGCCCGGTCCGGCGGAGGCGTTCGTCCCGGTTTTGAGGGTGGTCAGATGCCCATCCATCGCAGGCTTCCCAAGCGAGGTTTTAAAAACAGGTTCCGGAAGATTTTTGCGATTGTTAATGTCAAGGATCTCAATTGTTTCGAAGCCGAGGCGGTCGTAGACGAAGTTGCACTGATAAAGACCGGGCTGGTGAAAGGCGAGCGGGACGGAATCAAGATCCTCGGCCAGGGCGAGGTTTCGATCCCGGTAACGGTACGCGTCAATAAAGCCAGTGAGAGCGCGAAACAGAAGATCGAAGCCGCTGGCGGAAAGATAGAGGTCATCTGAAAATGGTTGGCAGCGGATTCGGAAACATCTTTAAGATCCCTGAATTGAAAAAGCGTATCTTCTACACGCTGGCGCTGCTTTTTGTTTACAGAATTGGCGTTCACGTGCCGACACCGGGAATCGACACCATTGCGCTGGCATCGTTTTTTGCCAAAATGGAAGGCACGATATTCGGTGTCTTCAATATGTTTTCCGGTGGGGCACTGGAGCAGCTTTCCGTTTTCGCATTGGGCATCATGCCCTACATCAGCGCGTCGATCATTCTCCAATTGCTGACGGTGGTAATCCCTCACCTGGAACGACTGAAAAACGAGGGGGAGCAAGGCAGAAAAAAAATAACCCAATATACCCGTTACGGCACGGTCGTCCTTTCCATCATTCAGGGAATGGGCATCAGCATCGGGCTGGAGAGCATGACCTCCCCTGGTGGTGCTCCCATTGTCATGTTCCCCGGTTGGGGATTTCGACTCATGACAGTGCTGACGTTAACTGCCGGTACTGCATTTATCATGTGGTTGGGGGAGCAGATTACCGAGCGTGGAATCGGAAATGGCATCTCATTGATCATCTTTGCCGGTATCGTGGCGAGGATGCCGTCGGCCATCATGAACACCTTTCGGCTGGTCTCCACCGGTGAAATGAACATTTTTGCCGTTGTCATGCTGATCGTTCTCATGGTGGTGGTAATTGGTTTTATCATATTCGTAGAGCAGGGACAGCGGAGAATTCCGGTGCAATACGCGAAACGCGTGGTCGGAAGACGCATGTACGGCGGGCAGAGCACGCATCTTCCCCTGAAAATCAATACTTCCGGGGTTATTCCGCCTATTTTTGCATCATCGATCATCATGTTTCCGGCGACCATCGCCAGTTTCATCACCATACCCTGGATGAAGGCCATTGCAGACGCCATGCGTCCCGGCAATCTTTTCTATGAATTGCTCTACGTCGGTTTTATCTTCTTCTTTTGCTACTTTTACACCGCTGTGACATTTAATCCGGTTGACGTGGCAGACAATATGAAGAAGAATGGGGGATACATACCCGGAATTCGTCCGGGCAAGAGGACAGCCGATTACATCGACCGTGTTCTGACCCGAATCACGCTGGGCGGTGCCATTTATGTTTCGGCGGTTTGTGTCTTGCCCTCTATTCTCATCAGTCAATTAAACGTTCCCTTTTACTTTGGGGGAACGGCCCTATTGATCGTCGTCGGCGTGGCTATCGATACCGTTGCGCAGATGGAGTCACACATGTTGACCCGTCACTACGAAGGTTTCTTAAAGAAAGGCGGGATCCGGGGTCGGCGATAATGACCACAAACGGACGAAAGAAATCTGAAGCACCCATTGGAGAATACATAAACTTTCGAGCAGGAGAAGTAAATGCCCAAGGAAGAGGCAATCAAAGTAGAAGGCGTCGTTTTGGAGACGTTGCCGAACGCCATGTTTAAGGTTGAACTGGAAAACAAGCACCAGGTCCTTGCGCATATCTCCGGAAAAATGAGAATGCATTTTATTAAAATTTTACCCGGTGATACGGTCACGGTGGAGTTATCACCCTACGACCTGACACGGGGACGTATCACTTATCGCTCAAAATAGTGCCAATACATTGCGTTCATCATTTTGTGCGGCAACAAGGAGTAGAAAATGAAGGTCAGAGCATCCGTTAAGAAAATTTGCAGCAAATGCAAAATCATCAAACGCAGAGGTACCGTTCGTGTAATCTGTGAAAACAAACGACACAAACAAAGGCAAGGGTAGAGGAGGTTGAACTTTGGCAAGAATCGCAGGTGTAGACTTACCTAGGCGTAAACGGATAGAAATCGGTCTGACCTATATCTACGGTATCGGACGAACCACTTCCAATAAAATCCTTGGCAAGCTGAATATTGATCCGAACACCAACACGGACGATCTTTCCGAGGCTGAAATCAACAGTATTCGCAAGGTGATCGATGGTGAATACAAGGTAGAAGGTGAGCTTCGAACCGAAGTGTCCATGAATATCAAACGGCTCATGGATCTTGGTTGCTATCGTGGCCTCCGTCACAGGCGATCTTTGCCGGTCCATGGCCAACGGACCAGCACAAACGCCCGTACCCGAAAAGGACCGAAACGATCCGCCATCAAGAAGAAAAAGTAATCCATACTTTTCAGGACGAAATAAATGCCAAGAAAAACCAAGACGAAAAAGAAAGAAAAAAAGAACATTTCCAGTGGCGTCGTACACATTCAATCTACGTTCAACAATACGATTGTCACCATCACCGACGCAATGGGAAACGTTATTTCATGGTCCAGTTCCGGTATCCACGGCTTCAAAGGATCTCGAAAAAGCACACCGTTTGCTGCACAGTTGACTGCCGAGGATGCTGCGAAGAAAGCCATGGAACACGGGATGAGGACGGTGGAGGTCTTCGTGAAGGGGCCCGGCTCCGGGAGGGAATCCGCCCTTCGCGCGCTTCAGGCTGCTGGTTTCACCATCTCCATGATCAAGGATGTGACGCCTATCCCCCACAACGGATGCAGACCCCCGAAACGAAGGCGGGTATGAACAAAGAATCCGTCGATGTTATATACAAGAACCAATCTGCACCATCTGCCGGTCTGATGGTAAAGGAGGACGATATTGGCACGATACAGAGGATCCGTCTGTAGGATTTGCAGACGTGAAAATATGAAATTGTTCCTAAAAGGAGACCGCTGCTACTCCGATAAATGTGCCTTCGACCGGAGGGGATACGCTCCCGGTCAACACGGTCAACGGCGGAGAGGAAAACCTTCCGATTACGGGATTCAGCTCCGTGAAAAGCAGAAGGTGAAAAACACCTACGGTCTGTCTGAAAAACAGTTCCGGCTGTTCTTTAACAAGGCCGACCGGCAAAAGGGAATCACCGGTACGAACCTCTTGGTTCTTCTGGAGCGCCGTCTTGACAATGTCGTATACCGCCTTGGATTTGCCAACTCCAGAACCCAGGGACGCCATTTTGTCAGGCACAATCACTTTCTCGTCAATGGAGAGCGTGTCAATATTCCTTCTTTTCTGGTGAAAATCGGTGACACCGTGGAAGTTGCAGAAAAGAGCCGAAAAGTGCAAGCCATCGTAGACTCCTTGGATGCAGTGGTACGAAGAGGCATGCCCCAGTGGATTACCGTCGAAAAAGAGAATTTCAAGGGCGAAATCAAAAGCTTCCCCGTTCGCGAAGACCTTACACTACCCATGCAGGAACAATTGATTGTCGAACTCTACTCGAAATAAGGCAAATGGCTCACATCTGAACCAATCTATCGTTGAAGAGAAACTCTGCATCGATTCTTTAGCCTTTATGGAGAAAATGTAATGGTTAATAACGAACTTATGTACATGAACTGGCGTGACATGATCAAATCCGACAAGGTTCATGTCAGCAGTACCGATGAATATGGAAAGTTCGTATGCGAACCTTTGGAAAGAGGGTTCGGGACAACATTGGGAAACTCATTGAGAAGAACCATTCTTTCTTCTTTATACGGTGCTGCGATCGTTTCCGTGCGTTTCGAATCCGTAGAACATGAGTTCAGTGTTATTCCCGGTGTCATCGAAGACGTCTCCGAGATCATTTTAAACCTCAAGGAGGTTCGTCTGAAGATGGATGATGCCACTCCGAGAACCATCCACGTCGACACTTCCGGTGAGGGAGACGTGAAGGCCGGGGACATCGTGAGCGAAGATGGGCATGTGGAAGTCTTGAACCCGGACCATCATATTGCGACGCTTACCAGTGACGGCAGCCTGAAAATGACCATGGTTGTCAAAGTAGGCAAGGGATACGCACTGGCCGAGGCGAACAAGGATGAAGACGCACCCGTTGGGACCATTCCCATCGACGCTGTTTTCTCTCCCATTCGGCGTGTGAATTATGTGGTTGGTAACGCGCGTGTGGGGCAACGCACGGATTACGACAAATTGACGCTCGAGGTCTGGACGGACGGAAGCGTGGCTCCCGAAGATGCCGTTGCTTATAGCTCGAAGATTCTGAAAGAGCAGTTGAGCATTTTCATCAATTTCGATGAAGACGCCGAACCCCAATTGGACCGAAGCGAAGACGAAACCGAAAAACCGGCAATTAACGACAATCTCTATCGAAGCGTTGAAGAGTTGGAACTTTCGGTTCGAAGTGCCAATTGCCTCAAGAATGCCGAGATTTTGAAAATTTATCAGCTTGTTCAGAAAACCGAAAACGAGATGCTCAAGACCAAAAATTTCGGCCGAAAATCATTGAACGAAATCAAGGAAGTCTTGTCAGAGATGGGTCTCTCGTTGGGAATGAAGCTCGAAAACTTCATTCCACCTGAAGAAATAGTCGAAGAAGGGGAGTAAACGTTCAATGAGACATAGAAAAAGCGGTGTCAAACTCAATCGGACGACGAGCCACAGGCAGGCGATGTTCAGGAACATGGTTACCTCCTTGCTCAAACACGACCGCATTAAGACAACTGAAGCCAAAGCCAAAGAGCTGCGTCGTTGGGCCGACCACATCATTACACTGGCCAAAAGAGGCGACCTGCACGCCAGACGCATGGCCATGTCCATCGTTCGTGAAAAAGATGTCGTTCACAAGATTTTCGATGAGGCGCCCGAGCGATTCGGTTCCAGAAACGGTGGATACACGCGAATCATACGAATCGGGCACCGTTCCGGTGACGCCGCAGCGCTGACCCTGATCGAACTCATCGGATCCGAAGAAGAGAAAAAGACCAGGAAAAAGGCAAAACCATCTGTCGAAAAAACCAAGCAGCCCGATGCCGAAACAACACCAGCCCCGGATGTGACTGCCGAGACGGAGACGCCAGCCGAACCGGTACAGGCGGAAGCAGATGAGGATGCGGCTGTCGAAGCGCAACGTGATGATGATGCGCAATCCGCGGAAGCTGCAGCGGGTGATGAGCATGAGTCCGTGGAGGCGGCAGCGGACACGGAAGCCGTCACCGCAGCGGAAACCGAAAGTGGGGACACAGCCGAATCGGATGAAACATCCGCGTCGGAAGACGAAGAAACTAAAAAAGAATAAAATAACAGTGTCTTGTCATCTTTCTGGCCCCTCCACGTCTATGTGGTAGGGGCCTTTTTTTAGCGGAAGGCACGCGCAACAATGGTTGTAACAGATTCGAATTTGATGATTCCCTTGGATTCCCTTGATATTCTCTCGGCAGTGATGGATCGTTTGTTTTCAAAATAGGTGCTTTGCTTCCGGAACCAACCCGAACGATACAGCATTACCATGCTTTGGGACACCCGAATGATGGCCGGACGCTATGCGGGTGGTCGTTGACTATGTCCTCTAATTGCGTTACACCCTTTTTAACCGCTACGTTTGTGTCACCCAGGCAAAATGACCATTTGACGGGAGTTTGAACAAATGGATACTGCAAAGATCCTCAAAGACAAGGTCGTTCTGGTTGTGGACGATGAGCCCGATGTGCTCGACACGGTAGAGGATCTTCTGGAATGTTGCCTGGTCACGAAAGCCCGTGACTTCGAAACAGCCCGCCAGTACCTCATGAGCTTTACATATGATATCGTCATTTTGGATATCATGGGTGTGGATGGTTTCGAGTTATTGAAGATATCGGTAAAACGCGGCTTTCCCACCGTGATGCTGACCGCCTATGCCCTGACACCTGAAGTGCTCGAGCAATCCATTCGTCTTGGAGCGGTCAGTTTTTTACCCAAAGAGAAGATGAGTGAATTGGACGACTATCTTGCCGATGTTGTGCTTGGCGGGAATAAACCGGTATGGGACAAGCTGTTTCATAAACTAGGCCATCTGTTTGATAAACGGTTCGGGTACGGTTGGAAGGATCGGAACCGGTTTTTCAAGGTTTTTGAAGAAACCCTTCGCAAAAGAGCCGATACGGCGGATAAGTAATGCCGCTTGTCTGTAATGGGAGAAAAGTTGGGTAGCTTATGGTTTGGTATTGTAATGGCGCCGTCCGTTACAAAACGGCGCGGCATCTTGTATTGACAATCAAGGAGGTCTACGATGGTGAAAAGAGTTGCAGTTGTTCTTCTGGCTTGTATTGTGGTTTGCGGATTTTCCATCCAACCGGCGTTGGCGGAGATTAAAATCGGCGCGATCTTCTCGGTTACCGGCCCTGCATCCTTTTTGGGGGATCCGGAAAAGAAGACCGCTGAAATGGTGGTGGAAGCGGTAAACGAGGCCGGCGGCATCAACGGTGAGAAGATTCAATTGATTGTTTATGATGACGAGACGAATGCCACGAAATGTAACCTGTATGCCAAAAAGCTGATCAACCAGGACAAGGTGATTGCGGTGATCGGCCCCACAGCAAGCGGTCTGAGTCTTGCCGTCATACCGGTGTTCGAAAAGTCCAAGACCCCGCTCATTTCATGTGCGGCAAGCTACAAGATCGTCCATAACGAGGCGACGGGAAAACCCTATCCGTGGATCTTCAAGACTCCCCAGTCGGACAGCTTGGCAGTGGAAGCCATTTATGCACGAATGCAGAAGAAGGGAATCAGCAAAGTCGCCATCATGTCTGTTACGGATGGTTTCGGTGCCAGTGGTCGTCAGGAACTGTTGCGTCTGGCACCGGAATATAAGATCGAGATCCTTGCCGATGAGAAATACGATCCCAAGGACACGGACATGACCACGCAGTTGACCAAGATCAAAGGACTCGCGCCCCAGGCCATTATCAACTGGTCTGTGGGCCCTACCCAGGTCACGGTGGTACGCAACTGGCGTGATCTGGGTATGGACAAAATTCCCTTCTATCAAAGCCACGGTTTCGGCAGCCGGAAAAACATCGAACTGGCCGCCGGTGCCGCCGAAGGCGTCTATTGTCCTTTGGGCGCATGCAATATCGCCGAAATCCTGCCTGCCGATCATCCCCAGAAGCAGGTCACCATGGGTTACATGAAATCCTATATGGCCAAGTACAATGAGCAGCTTAGCTCCTTTGGCGGGCACGCATGGGATGCCCTCTATTTGCTGGTCGATGCCATCAAGGCCGTTGGGCCCGACAAGGCCAAAATCCGCGATTATCTGGAAAACAAAAAGAACTTTGTCGGACAGCATGGTGTCTTCAACTTCTCGGCCGACGATCACAATGGTCTGACCAAGGAGTCTTTTCAGATGGTGGTCGTGAAAGACGGCGATTGGGCCCTGGCTGATTAGTTGACGTAAATTCGGCACACTGACGACAAACGGGAGAACGATGACAAACAAGGGTGGCGGAAATGTTTCGCCACCCTTGCTTTCACCTTAACACAAATGGAATCCATAACCCTTACCAACCAGGTGCTGCAATTCATCGTCACCGGGATGACCGTCGGCGCCATCTATTCCATGGTCGCCATCGGTTTTAATATCATTTATAACGTGACCGAGATCATCAATCTGGCCCAAGGTGAATTTGTGATGCTTGGGGGCCTCATCATGGTTTTCCTGCATGTCTATCTCGGTTTATGGTTGCCTGTCGCTTTTATTGGCACCATGGCCATTGTCACGGTGGCCGGCATACTGCTTGACCGGTTGGCCATCGGTCCCATCCGGCAGCCGTCGGTCATGACGTTGATCATTGCCACGGTCGCCGCCTCCATCATTATCAAGGGCATCGCCATGGTGGTATGGGGAAAAGACCCTTACGATCTGCCGGCCTTTTCCGGCCGGGAACCCATCGATATCGGCGGCGTGGTGATACAGCCGCAGTCGCTTTGGGTGGTGGGCTTCCTGATCCTGGTTGCCCTGGCCCTGACGTTTTTCTTTAACCGCACGATCATGGGCAAGGCAATGAACGCCTGCGCCGACAATCCCGATGCGGCCAGACTGGTCGGTATCAATGTCCGGTGGATGGTGATGCTCAGTTTCGCCCTTTCCGCGGCCATCGGTGCCATCGCCGGTATCACCATGACCCCCATCGCATTGATGGATTATGACCGGGGTGCCATGTTGGCGGTCAAGGGGTTCGGTGCGGCAATCCTCGGCGGCTTGGGAAGTTTTCCCGGAGCCATTGTCGGCGGCTTGATCCTGGGCCTGATTGAGTCTCTGGGCGCCGGTCTGATGCTTTCCGGATATAAAGACGCCTATGCGCTGATTGTACTGCTGGCCGTCCTGTTTGTCCGACCCAGCGGTATTTTGGGAAATTTGGAAGTAACCAAGTTCAAAAGGTTTTAACGATGCTGACGTTTCGCAAAGCGCCCATGGCCGGCGGGGTGCTGTTCATCCTGCTTTTTCCATGGATATCCGCCCACATTCCGGCCATCGAACACTATCCGGATCTGATGATCTTTGCCGGTATCTACTGCCTGATCACCATCGGCCTGAGTCTGCTGATGGGGTACGCCGGACAGATTTCCTTGGGTCACGCCGCCTTTTACGGCATCGGCGCCTACGTGTCGGGCATCCTGACCAGTCGGTACGGATGGAATCCCTGGTTTTGCATGATCATCGCCGCGGCCGTGGCCGCGGCGGTTGCCGTTGCCGTCGGCATGCCGTCCCTGCGGCTGCGGGGGCACTATCTCGCCATGGCCACCTTGGCATTCGGTATCATCGTCAATATCGTTTTCAGGGAGGAGATGCAATGGACAGGCGGGCCGGACGGTATGATCGGCATTCCCGGTCTGACGTTTTTCGGCCACCCCTTAGATACGATAAATAAATACTACTACCTTGTCTGGGCGATCGTTGCAGCTGCCTTTCTTTTTACCGTCAATCTGATCCAGTCACCGGCCGGTCGCGCCCTGCGTGCGATTCACGTCAGCGATTCGGCCGCAGGTGCCATGGGCATCAATATTTCCAGATACAAGGTGATGGTATTTGCCTTCTCCGCGGCGCTCGCATCGTTGGCCGGCAGCCTGTATGCGCACTATATGAACTTTATCAGTCCCTCTACCTTCGATCTTTTCTTCTCCATCAAGTTGCTCATCATGATCGCACTGGGGGGGATGCACAATGTCTGGGGCGCCGTGATCGGCGCCATTCTGATCGCCTTTCTCAGCTTCGAATGGTTGCACCATTTCGAAGAGTTCGAAGTGATTGTCTACGGGCTCGTGCTACTCTTGGTCACCATCTTTCTTCCCGAAGGCTTGGTCAGTGTTCCGGGCAAGCTTTTTTCGCGATTGAGGAGGTAGGCGATGACCATCCGTCAGAGCGAACCGGCTTTGTTGGAGATCGAGGAGCTGGTCATGACCTTCGGCGGTCTGACGGCGCTGATGAACATCAACCTGCAGGTCGCCAGAGGAACCATCAAGGCCGTTATCGGTCCCAACGGTGCCGGGAAGACGACCCTGTTCAACATCATCACCGGTGTCTTTCCCCCGACCGAAGGGCAGGTCAGCCTGAATGGAAAAGTGATCAGTGGATTGAAACCCCATGAAATCGCAGCCTTAGGGATATCGCGGTCTTTTCAGACCGTCGAGCTGTTCGATAACATGACAGTCCTCGAAAATGTGATGGTGGGACGCCACCTGCGTATCAACCGCTCGTTTCTGGGCGGCGGGCTGTGTCTGCCCCATATGCGACGGCAGGAGAAGGCGCTGCAATCCGAAGCTATGGAACTGCTTGAATTCATCGGATTGGTCGCCAAAAGCCATGATATGGCCAACAGTCTGCCGCTGGGGGAACGAAAAATTCTTGAAATCGGTCGTGCCCTGGCCACCGATCCGCAATTGGTTTGCCTGGATGAACCGGCCGCCGGCCTGAACGAAACAGAGACAGAGGCGGCAGCCAGCCTGATACGGTCGATCAAAGAACGAGGCATTACCGTGTTGCTGGTGGAACATGACATGAAGATGATCATGAATATCTCCGAAGAGATCGCTGTGATCAACTACGGTGAAAAGATCGCCGAAGGAACGCCTTCGGAAATACAGAACAACCCTAAGGTCATCGAGGCCTATTTGGGGGAGAGCAAGAGCTGAAATTCTCCTTTGACCGTGAACAATTGCCGCATGCGGGCCGGTAGGACCAGTATCAATGCCTTAGCCTTGCCATGCATTGCTATGCAGGTTACAATCCAAAAAGAACGATGCTTGAAATAAAGAAATTTAGTGCCGGGTACGGCGCCATTCAGGCGATCAAAGAGGTCTCCATCAAGGTGCCGGACGGAAATGTGGTC
Source organism: uncultured Desulfosarcina sp. (assembly GCA_963674945.2). Lineage (GTDB taxonomy): Bacteria > Desulfobacterota > Desulfobacteria > Desulfobacterales > Desulfosarcinaceae > Desulfosarcina. The sequence continues at coordinate 1,835,768 of CAXXWQ010000004.1, read as the reverse complement.
TCCATTATCGGTGCCAATGGCGCCGGAAAATCAACGCTTTTAAAGGCCATCTCCGGATTGCTCAAAAACAAGAGCGGCCGGATTGTGTTCGACGGCAGAGATATCGCCGACATGCGGGCCGACCGAATCGTCGCTCTGGGACTGTCCCAGGTGGCCGAAGGGCGACAGATTTTCGGCCATATGTCCGTGGCGGATAACATTCAACTTGGCGCATACCTTTACTTCAAACGACGCAACAGGGCAGAGATAAAAGACCGCATAGATCAGGTGTACGACATGTTCCCCATCTTGGGCCGGCGGGCCAAACAGATCGCCGGTACGCTTTCCGGCGGTGAACAGCAGATGCTGGCCATCGGCAGGGCACTGATGACCCGGCCCAAATTACTGTTGCTGGACGAACCCTCCATGGGGCTGGCTCCGATTGTCGTACGGGATATTCTCGGCACCATAGAAGAACTCAACAGCCGCGGCATGACCATTTTGCTGGTTGAACAGAACGCGCGTGCCGCACTCCAGATCGCCAGTTTCGGGTACGTATTGGAAACCGGCAGGGTTGTTTTGGAAGGTCCTGCGAAGCAATTGCTCGATGACCCGAAAGTAAAAGCCGCCTATCTGGGCGGATGACTTTGCCCGGAAAAAACACTGTCGCGATTCCAGAACAAGTCACATCATACTCAAGGTGAGCAGTTAGCTGTTAGCTTTCATATGTCGGGCAGTTATCGATTTCAATTACAACCCGTTGGGTTATATGCATAACTTCAGTAATTTTTTGAAATCATTTTGATAATGGCTAACCGCTAATAGCTAATCGCTTAAGTCAGGTCATACGAACCGCCATTTCACATCATCTTTATCGCTGACCGGTCGGCGGTCCGACATCTCAAGATTGACCTACCAATGTTGGAGATTCTGCAATGGACAAAGATCTCAAAAAAAAGACCCGGGAAACCGCAGCGCTCTACTTCAAAGGGGTTACCGAAGAGAAACCCTATGACCTGTGGTGTGCTTTTGACCCTGAATTGGGAAAGGAGCTTTCTTTGTTCATCACCGGGCGATTGTATGGCAGGGAGAAAATCTCCCATCCCACGCGGCAACTGGTTACGGTTGCGGCACTTACGGTTCTGGGATACAAAGATGAGCTCAAGCTTCACATTCAAGCGGCATTGAATGTGGGCTGCACGTCCGAAGAGATCGCTGAGGTGATTTTTCAGACCTTGGCCTATGGTGGTGTCCCAGCTGTCAACACCGCTTTGAAGGTGCTTCGGGAGGTGCTATTGGAAAAAGGCCTATGGTCCAAGGATGATTAGGCGGCCAGATGATGAACCATCGATGATTGGGAGGTGCCATGAAACCGTATTTTGAAAATATGCCGGTCTTCGGACAGGAGATGAATGCGGGACAGGTAAAAAGCGCGGAGGCCAATGTCGAACAAATCAAAGAGGTGGAAGATCGGCTGAAACGGGCTGGGGATGACGTCCAGGCGGCTGGTTTTTCGGAAGAAAAGATCAATGCCCGGGGGCAGTTGACCGTCTGGCAACGATTGAACCACCTCGTCGATCCCGGCACATGGCATCCTCTTCATACCCTGTACAATCCGGAAGAGAACCCGGAGGGAACCACGAACGTTGTGGACGGCATCGGAAAGATCTCCGGAAAATGGGCCGTTGTCATCGGATTCGACAACAAGGTGATGGCCGGCGCCTGGCTGCCCGGCCAATACGAGAACATTCTGCGTGTCACAGACCTCTCCAAGCGACTGAATATTCCATTGATATGGCTGGTCCAGTGTTCCGGGGTGAAATTGCCGGAGCAGGAGAAGTTTTACGCCAATCGCCGTGGCGGCGGCACTACGTTTTTTCGCCACGCGGAGCTGAATCAGGCCGGTGTCCCCATATTGGCCGCCATTTACGGAACCAATCCGGCGGGCGGCGGCTACCAGGCCATCAGTCCGACGATTCTATTTGCCCATAAGGATTGCAACATGGCCGTTGGAGGTGGGGGCATTTTGAGCGGCATGTCCCCAAAGGGATTCTTCGACCTGGAAGGCGCCGAAGCCCTGATTCATGCGGCGACCCAGTACAAGGCCAAACCACCGGGAGCGCCGGATGTTCACCACGATCACACCGGCTTTTTCCGGCATGTCTATGATGAAGAGACCCAGGTGATCGATGCCATAAAGGCCTACATGAAGAATATGCCGGCATACGGCCCCGAATTCTTCCGCGTGGCCGAATCCAAAGCACCGCTTTTTCCGTCCGAAGACCTCTACCGCCTCGTTCCCTTCAACCAGAAGCAGATGTACGATTTCGATCAGGTCCTGGCGCGTATCGTGGACGGCAGCCAGCATCTCGAGTTCAAACCCGATTACGGGCCCGAGATTTACGCCGGCCTGGTGAAGATCGATGGATTTCTCATGGGGGTGATCGGCAACCGCCAGGGGTGGCTGGGGGAGGACTACCCCGAATATGCCGATTATCCCGGCATCGGCGGGAAACTCTACCGGCAGGGTTTGATTAAAATGAACGAGTTCGTCACCCTTTGCGGCCGCGACCGGGTACCCATCGTCTGGTTTCAGGATACCACCGGTATCGACGTGGGGGATATCGCCGAGAAAGCGGAATTGCTTGGACTGGGGCAGTCCTTGATCTACTCCATACAGGCCACCGACGTCCCCCAGCTGCTGGTCGTGCTTCGCAAGGGGACGGCCGCCGCTCACTATGTGATGGGCGGGCCTGTGGCCAACCGGCAAAACGCATTGACCCTGGGTGTGCCGACGACGGAGATCTATGTGATGCATGGTGAGACGGCTGCCGCGGCCAGCTTCTCCCGGCGGTTGGTGAAGGAGAAGAACGCCGGAAAACCGCTTCAACCCATAATCGACAAGATGAACGACATGGCCAAGTCCTACCATGACAATTCCCGGCCTGAATACTGTGCGAGAAAAGGTTTTGTGGACGAGGTTGTCACCATGTCCGACATCCGACGCTATCTTGTGGCCTTCGCCGGTTGTGCTTACCAGAATCCAAAATCCATCTGTCCCCATCACCAGATGCTGACGCCCCGGGTGATTCGTGGATAAAAAGCTTTTCCCGGCCAAGTATGGCCAAACAACGATATATTCAGGAACTCATTTTTCCATTGTTTTGCCGATGAGTTGAATGGGAAAAGCTTTTTACAAAAAAAGTCTTTTTTCATTTGTGTCTATTCAGAAATAGGAAAATTGGGTCGAGATCAAGGCCGGTATCGGGCAAATTGGTCATTTCTATATGAGCACAAATTTGTATTGATGAATGATTTCCTTAGACGTCAGGACATAATAAGGCGTTTGTAAGAAGAAAAGGATGCAAAGATGGCATCGACACCATTTCAGGATCGCTACCCGGACAATTACGCCCATTGTTATGGTTGTGGTCGGCTCAACGAGCATGGTCTTCAAATCAAAAGCTACTGGGATGGAGAAGAGAGTGTGTGTCACTTCACCCCGCGTACCTATCATACCGGCGGTTTTCCCGACTATCTTTATGGCGGATTGATTGCCTCGTTGATGGACTGTCACGCCGCCGGAACCGCATCGGCCGACAAGGTTCGAAGTGAAGGCCGTGAAGGAGAGGGGCAGCCCCTGCCCCGATATGTTACCGCCTCTTTGAAAGTCGACTACCTGGCGCCGACACCGGTGGATACGGTACTGGAAGTCAGGGCAAAGGTGCGGGAACGTGAAGGGAGAAAGACGATGGTGGATGTCTCGCTTTCCGCAGATGGGAAGATCCGGGCCAGGGGGGAGGTGCTAATGGTACTGATTCCCGAGGATGCTTGACGGATTCGTCAGATAAAATCCCAATAATCAAATTCCAAATCACAAATAAATCCCAATAAACAATTTTTCAAATTCCAAACAACCCAACCGTGAATATAGAATTTTCAGATCGAGGTTTGTTTGCCGTTTGTGATTTGATCGTTGGAATTTGTTTGGTGCTTGTAATTTGGAATTTTTCCGGGAGCAAAGCGACAACCAGTCGTTCTGACTCCTGAATTCTGGCTTCTGACTACTGTGGGTTCTTATGATAGAAAACCCCTCTTTTCAAAAGGGAGTTATCAAAATCTGAGCCATCTATTCCCAGATTTTTACTTTAAATCAATGGATTTAATCAGCTTGTGCAGTATGGCGGTGAATAGGCCGGCGAAGATCACGAGGCCGACCATGATCAGAAAAAACCACTCCCCGCCGCCCAATAAGATGGCACGACCCCGCAATGTTTCCCCCCACACGGCATGGCGATGAAGGGCCGGAAGGATGTGCGTCGACAAGATGGGAATTCTCCATCCCAATTTCTGGCTGAACAAACCAATGAAACCCACGGCCATCAGTCCGAATGCCACGACGCCGTATAGTTTTGCCAGCAGATTGCCTTTTTTCGCCAACACACGCTCCTTTGTATCTTCGACGGGATAATGCAATTTTTTATGAGTCGGCAACAGATTATGGAATTTGTGCCTTTCTGTAAAGCATATTCCATGATGCATTCCAATTGATCTACGTATCGTTCCTGATGGGGGGTGACATAACTAAGGGCCTGAAATTGACATAAGTCTTTTTTACGATGCTTGACGTTTGGTTTACAAGGGGATTTTTGGGGGTGACGTCAAAGATTGTTTGACGGTGTTTTTGGGTCCATTTTTATGGCAAACGACAAACTGTAAGACGGCATGGTCCTCGTCGTCTCCACCAGTGTCATTTTGGGCATTGAAGTTTTAGGCTACATCTTTCGAATCATCTGTATTTGCGATATTTAAAAAATATACATCACCAGAATTTGGTTCGATTGAACCAAATTCGATTATTGGAGAGCCTATAAAAACCATCTCAGCTTCGGTACCCAGAAAAGGATGAGCTTTTAAAAGATCATCAATACACCCAAAGTGAATTATTGAAATTTTGTTGTTTTCTGTATTTTCAAATTTACCTCTTAAATTAATTTTATCTAAAACTTTTAATTTCCCACGGTATATCAAGGGCTTTGACAAGTTGCGTCTTGCAACCACTTGGTGGAATCTATTGCTTGTTTGTCTGTCAAATTCGAATTTTTGTGACGATGTGCCAGCAAGCACTAATACCAAATTGCTGTCACCTGAATAATCTTGCCTTAATGGTGCAACCACTTGATCAATCTCTTTAGCGATTGATCTATCTCCATATTCTCTTATTATTTCGTTGTTTTTATTCCGAAAGAAGGTTTGAAAGCCAATTGGTTTAATTAGCTTGCTTTCTAATTTCTGTTTCAAATCGACAGCTTGATCCTTAATGAGTTCTATTTGTAGAGAAGCTTGAGCTTTAGCCTCATTTATAGCTGATGAAACCCTGTCAACTATTCGAGCAGAATCCCTTATGCTTGAAAAAAAATCGAAAATATACCCACCTTCTTGTGGAGCCTGAGCTATAAACTCAGAAATTTCGTAATCTTCTGATTTCATCCTCGCGTTTTTCCAAACACCACCATATTTTATATCAAGGTATGCACGATCTATTGCCTTTTGCATATGCAAAAGACTCTGCCCAAGAACCCTTATTGGTATTTGATGACCAGCAGCAATATCTCCATCGAAATGCAATTTTACTGTAGCAGCAACTTTTTCCATTTGCAGTCCCTTAAAGTAGGTTTTTTAGCCCAAAAGCGACAAGGCAAATTATTCCTGAGACATAAGCAATTAATGCAAGTATAAGCAGTCCAATTGTCCAATTTTGAACTGATTTCCTATGCGCAATGCTTTGTCTTTCCGACACTTTCTCAATAATCAGTGCCTGTGCTACTGAACAAAGAATAATTGATCCTAAAAAGCTAACAAATGCCACAGCAACAGCACCTTTCCACTCAGGTTTGCTAAACAATTTTTCAAGAAAGGCAATTATTACCTGAATTTTGCACGCAATTAGCTTTAATTGGCCACGGTGGCCAATTTTTTCAAAATGACGAAGAGTTCGTTTTCTACTCTAACACATGATCGTTGCCTTTAGTGTGAAGTATACGGTTTGCACGTGTTTCGTTTAACTGCCCATATACAAAGGAAATTGTCGTGAAAAAAAATTCTTGCATGATATTTTCCCGAGTTACGCAGACGTTCAACATGCCACTTGTCTCCACGGCTTCGGTTTCAATCGCGCTTGATCCAGGAAGTCGAGAAAATGGATCATCGCGGGCGTTCTCGCATCGTGTACGGAGAACTTGACCTTGTCACGGTTTTGATCTTTGACAACTTTTGCGGCAATGAAAAGCAGCTTCAACCTGGCGATCCGGATTGTATTGGATGCCACCGTTTTTAAATGCGGCATCTTTTTTCTGTCCTGGCTCATGGCGGCAAGCATCTTGATGTAACGCCAAATGTTATACGACAGCACTACAAGTTGAAAGAACGCATAATTGTTTTTGAACTTTGCTGATGGGATGGCCTCAAGCCCTTCACGTTTGGCCTCACCCACCAGGTTTTCAACGTCAGCGCGTTTATCATACTTGCTGACCACCTCATGGGCCGGCCCTGAAAGGTTCGTGCAGAATATCCGGTATGTATAGTTGTCGTCTTCAAAGAGTAGGCATTGCACTTGCTGGTTTGAAGTTGATTTGGCTTTCGGTATACGCATGGCCACAAACCGGCACGGGGTATCCCAACCAAGGGGCTGATAGACGCAGCTGTTATACTCAACATCCTTGCGTTTCCAGGGCCGATACCAACCTCTCGGATCAAAGGGCGGGTCGCATCTCTTGTTGGCGATGATGAAGTCATAGCCGCAGTGTCTTGCAGTCTGGACACTTTCCCAGCTCAGGAACTCTCCATCGGCCCGCAGCAGGACTTGGCGAACACAACCGGGTAAATGGGATTTTGTCTGGAGGATAAAGGCAGCGGTCTGTTTGCCACTGAGTGTTTCACCTTTTCGAAGCTTTCCGATAAGACACTCCCGGGTCTGCTCAATGAAGCACAGCACCGGACGGTAACCTTTCTTTCCCCGGTTTTTGGTGTTATGGCCTTTCCTGCCTCCTTGCTGATTGCCGTACAGCGTCTCGACGGTGGTGTCGATATCGATGCATATCCGGTAATAATTGAAACCCAGTTGTTGCCACACCCGTTCTCGCAGAATGCTCATGAGCTTCTGAAGGGACTGGGCTTGGTTAATTCCCAAGCTGTCAAGGTATCGCCAGAAGGTGCTCGACACCGGCAACTTTGTCAGTCGGAAAAATCCACACAGCATGGCATCGAGTCGGATGTAGGTAAAATGCCAGATTCTGTTAAAGCCTATAAACAGTAGCATCAGAAGTCCTGCCACCATCGAATAGTGGCCCAGCTTTGGCTGCCGGACAGGCGCATGATAGGTGGAGTTAAATATTTGTTTGAAATCGATCAAATCGAAAAATTTGATCATCGCTAAAAGCCCGCCAAATGGACTTAGTTGCTCGCTGCATGTCTCATGCGGCGTAGAAGCGTTGATTTTTCTGGCCTTGGCAGCGTTTTTCTTAAACCCTTTGTTCTTGCGGTTTTTACGGCTTTTTGATTTACTTGATTTTACCATCTGGGTACCTCCTGTTTTTATTGTGGAAGCATGTCACCTCCCTTTATAACAGGATTCCCAGATGGTTTCTTCCTTATTTATGATTCGTCGTGCAAAATTTAGGTATTAATAAGATAGAACCTGTGCAAATTGTGGTTAGATGCTTTAAATACTCAAATTCGAGCTTATAGATTTCAATTTCGCTCCAATCAACATCTTTTGGTGGTGTGCATTCGTTCTTATTCATAAATCTTTATCAAAACGACCAAAATCAGGCGCGGGTCAAAAGATAGCCGCATCAGCGCCGCTGAGCTTCTTCTCGTCGCTTGAATTGATTCGTTATGCTTTCTTTTGATTCATTGATTAGTTCTTCAATTGTGAAAAGCAACAAAGGCACAGGTGCATTCTCTGCAAAATAAACTGCAGAATTTGTAAAACCTCCTGATGTTATGAGAATTGCCGCTGCAGCTTGTTCGATAACTGAAGCCCCTATAATCCGCTGAACTTCGCTAACAGAAGTTCGACTATTGCGATTATGTTTTTTAACTTCTACGACAACATTCCCAATGCCCCCGACATCGTTCAAGAGAATGTCATAGCCTACGTCATTTCTAGGAGGTAACATTTCTGGCATGAAACCAATTACCTGGAAGAACGAACAGATAATTTCCTCAAAGTCCCGTGGTTGAATTTGATCTATCAAGCTAGGTTCTTCTGCCAGCCGAATTAATGCATCTCTTGGATCTTGGCTAAGAACAGTTTCAACTTGTACAAGCGAAGGTTCTTTCCTAAGTTTGAAAATCAAATCATGTAAAGCACTGCGGTCATATGGATCCACATGTATTACTGGCAATGCAGATATATCAAATGGTACTCTTGTGCTTTTATCTCCAACCAGAATAACTTTTTTAGATGCACCAAGTGCATAGCCCAATTCAAACATTACATTAGAGCTTGCCTCTTTTATGATTGCGATAACGATATCACTACGACGAATTGCCGAAAAAACTTCGTTATTAATATCACTGCCAATATTTATTTCGTTTGCCTGAAAAACTTCAAACCCTTCAGACATCAATTCTTCCTTGAGGAAAAAAGATAAATTCGAATCATACTCCCCATGTGATATAAATATTTTTTTCATCGTGTTCCCTCCAGGGCACGAGATATTGCCCAATAATCAAATAGAAGTTTTTCCTTTGCCTGGGATTCCTCACCAGTTTCAGATCCAAATTTCGTGAGGCTTTCTAATGCGCCAGTGACTTGGCGAAATTTATCCTTAAGGAGCTCTTCTATGTGTCTTGCTGTTGAACCAATGACTTCGTTGGCCCTTTCTAAATACCCATCTGGGAAATCAATATGTTGTCTTTGTATTTGAACGTTCCAACCATCACAAGTCTTATGAGACCAAGTTCCAACTGAAGGTCGGTATTTTTCACAGCCAAAATCTATAAAGATTTTTGTAAGAATTGATCTAATTTCAGGAGCTGTCCACAACACTGCCCCCAACTCGGGGGATGGTAAGCTCTCCATATCATAAATGAATAGACACCCTCTGTCGGATAACCTTGTTAGACAGTTTATGATAATTCTAGAAAAAGAAGATGTGGAAATTTCATGGATTGTATTTGTTAATGTCAAGAAATCCCAGGGGCCAACCGTTGTTGAATGTTCGTGAAAAGTTGATAAATCACCTATTTCAAATGATGCTTTCGATAATTTTAGATTTTGAGATATACGAGCAGCGTCTCTAGTATTTGCATTATCAACATCATAACCTAGGAAGTGGATCTTTTTTCTCTCATCGTCGCTTAAATTTCTGCTTAAGTGTGCGATGATTTGCCCTCTACCACTAGCCAAATCCAACCATTTTATTTCTGAAATAGCAGGATTAGCTACCATGCCCTGCAAGATTGTGAGCGCAGATTGGTGCTGCGACAACATTCTTTCTGAGCTTAGGGCTCGCGCAAAAATAATTTAACATATTATGAGGCTAATAGTCTCATTAACTATCCTATGGTTGTTTGCAACAAATCCGTATAATTGGCTAAATAGCAATATATTGTCCTGTTGCTCATAATGAGATCATTGGCCTTGACAGAATCGACCTGTAGGGCTAATTGTATCATTATGAATAAGACAAAATACCATCTCCAAGACATAAAGGATTTCTTTGGTGTTCACAAAATCGCCACTTTTAATCAACTTCAAGAGGCGCTTGGAAATCCGGCTCGAGCAACGCTGTTTCGAAAATTGGCGCAGCTGAAGTATCTGAGCAGTTATTCGCATCGAGGTAAATTTTATACTCTTTTATGCATTGCGCGATTTTCTAAACTTGGCCTTTGGTCTTGCAAATATGTTTGGTTTTCACGTTTCGGTAATTTGCTTCAAACAGCCGAGACCCTTGTTGCCCGATCAGAGGCGGGGTACAGCGCCGCCGAACTAAAAGATATTTTGCACGTCAAGACCAAACATGCGTTGACCCAACTGGTACGCGACAACCGGCTTCAGCGTAAAAAATTCGAGGCTGTCTACATTTATCTGTCTCCTGAAAACGTTGTTGCTCGCAGACAGGAGAAAGTTCGCAAATCCCGTTTAAAAAAGTCCTTGGCTTCTGTTATCGTAACCAATCCCGACTTGGCCGCAGAAGAGGCCAAGGCCATAATTGTTCTTTTTTGCAGTATGCTCGATGAACGCCAACGCCGGCTATACGCCGGGCTTGAATCGTTAAAGTTGGGCCACGGCGGTGACGCCTACATCGCATCGCTGCTTGGCATGGATCCTCATACCGTAGCACGTGGTCGACAAGAACTGATCAGCGGCGATTTGAGTACCCAAAAAGTTCGGGCAGCAGGAGGCGGGCGCCTTCTGCAAGAAAAAAAACGCCCGAAATCATAGACGCCATCGCCGTCATCATGGAGCACGAGACCGCTGGTGATCCGGTAAGTGGGTGTAAGTGGACACGCAAGACCACAGGAAAAATCGCCCAACAATTGAAACGTGCCGGCATCCGGGTATCGGCCAAAACAGTGGGTAGATTGTTAAAGCAAATGAACTATTCCCTACGCTTGAATCTTAAATGTCTTGAATCCGGGCAGAGTAAACCACCCGATCCCCACCAGCGTGATTTACAGTTTCGCTATCTTCGCAGCCAGATACGCTGCTATAAAGCCGACGGAATGCCCGTGATCAGTGTTGATACCAAAAGCCGAGAACTAATAGGACCGTTCCATCAGGCCGGGCGTCGATGGAGCCAAGCACCGATAAAAGTCTTGGATCATGATTTCCCCTCTGACGCCAATGGTGTTGCGATCCCATACGGTATCTATGACATTATTCAAAACAAGGGCTTTGTATGTGTTGGCACCAGTCGCGATACTTCCGAGTTTGCCGTAGATTCTATCCGTACATGGTGGCAAAAAGTTGGTTCTCGCCACTATCCTGATGCCGATCGTCTGCTCATTCTGGCCGATTGTGGTGGAAGCAATGGCTACAGAATCCGGCTTTGGAAACAGCAGCTGCAGATCCGTCTTTGCAGCCGCTTCGGCCTGAAGGTCAAAGTATGTCATTATCCACCCGGTTCCTCCAAGTGGAATCCCATCGAACACCGTATGTTTTCTTTCATTAGCAACAACTGGGCAGCACAACCCTTGCTTGATTACGAAACTGTGTTGAAATTCATTCGTTCGACCAAAACCGCGACAGGGTTGAAAATCCGCGTTTTTCTTAACAACAAGAATTACCGTAAAGGTAAAAAGGTCTCCGACCAACAAATGCATCAAATAAACTTGAGACGATATACTCAACGGCCAAATTGGAACTATTCGATCTCACCATGAAAATGTGAATTTATTTTTGCGCGAGCCCTTAGGTATGCATCCGAATCAGCAATTGAAGTCATTAATTACTTCCTTAAGCAAAACATTAATATCATACAGTGAGCTTGTTTTCGTTCCAAAGTGCCTGTATTTTGGTCGTTTTAGCCATTCTTAACCAAACTGGCAAATACAAGGATATTGTAAAACTGATTAAATACTATGCAGATACTGCAATATTAGGATATCTTTGCCCTATTTTTCATTTTTCATATTCGTGTGCACTATAGGTTATCGGTAGATCTGGAAACGGTAATTATTCTATATTTTGGATCTGGAACGCTGCGAGGAGAGCCGCAGTGGTGGAGCAAAAAGTGGTGTTGCAGGTTTTTAAATCTGGCCGCGGCCAAACAAAACGCTATTTTTTATTTTTTGGCCTCATCTTTTTCGGTGTTTCGAGCTTTTAAACCTATCCAGGCAATCCACCACACCTTTTATATAGGCGCATGTGTTTTCGAACGCGATGATGCTATTTTTTTCGATATACCTAATGTTCCGGATGAAATCTTTCGCTCTATGCTTTTCCAAAAATTCATCATCCGATGCCTCATCGATAATTTCCGAGCAAAGCTGGATGCATTCGTCGCAGATGTAGACTGCCGGGCCGGCAATTAGCTTATGCACCTCAAACTGGCTCTTTCCGCAAAAACTGCAAAACAGATTTTGCTCCAAGGCGTTATTGTTTTTTGGTGGATCGTTTCTTTCTTCAGTTTTAGGTTGGGGTTGTTGGCTTTGGGGTTTGCGTTTGTGATCGCGGAGCCAGGTGTTGATCAGGTTGCCGGAGGCCTTCAATCCTAAAATATCTTTGATTTTTTTACCTTTGGCATCCGGATCGGCTTTTACGAATGCAATCGCCTTTTCTTTTTCGCCAGGATATTTGGTTGACCCTCTGTCGCCTCGGGCTTTTTCAACAGGCATGTATTTCCTTTCTCAGCATCAACTTTCGGCGGATCTGATCGTCCCCTTTATATATTGGTGCAAATTCTTTATCCCGGCTTCCTTTTCCATAACAATCCTCAGGTGTAATCAACTTGCCGCCAGGCGCTCAGGGCAATTACATTTTTCACTCCAGATACAAAACATATTACCGCGTTCGCACACATCTTTATATGGACATGGCCAGGGACCGCTCCTGTCACATTCCGTTAATGATCGCCGCCCGAGGCCTTCCGGCGGTCTTCCCCGCTGCGGCGTTCTATCCCCCCTGGCATAACGTTAGTATCGGCTGTTCTGCGCTGAACTTTACGACGATCTTCCCCGGTGTAGGATTGGCTGGTTAATCTCAGCATGGATAGCTCTGATCGTAAGATCCCTTTAACTTCCCTTAGATGATCGCTATCCAGGTCCTCTATTTCCTTGAGGATTATGCTCAACTCCTTTGCTAACTCTTTGTTTTTAAATGTTTTAACTACCTCCATATGCTTGAATTCAATCGCATTGTTTGGCGTAGGTGGTGTTGCTGGTTCAATCTCTTCAATCTGTTGTTCATCCTTTTTATATGGATGTCCATTACCGGTCAGGAGCCAATCCAGATTAACTCTTTCGTTAATTCCCCAATCAACAATTAAAGGTAGCAAGGTCCCTGTCTTTTTCCGCTTGCTAAAGTCTGGCGCAGAAAGTCCTAATTTTTCAGCAAATTCCTTATCAGACGACAAGTTCCTTAATTCCCTGACTCGCTTGATTATGTCGACAAAATTAACCATTTAAGCAATTTTATCCTTGACGAATTAACTAAATATGCAATATGAGTCTTATCTATAAAACACTAAAAATTAGAAATTACATAAAGGGAAAACACGAGGTCGACCATGCAAACCATTTTAAATAACGCAGCCCGCCTCAACAATGTTGCCCCCCAGTTCCTCGAGTTCGTTGGGGTGTGGGACGAACGGCACACCGTCGGAAGACTCATGTACCTGTTCAACATCATGGATGACGCTCACCCAAGGTTCCGATCCACCGTCACCTTTTCCATCAGGACCACATAAGCCTGGGGATCCTATTATGAAACAACGAACGCGATCCTTTTTCACCAAGCGAACCCTTGTAAGACTATTTCGCATCTGCATTGCCGCCTGGTGTGTGTACGCACTCTCACGTATCGATTTTACCCATGCTTTCAATGGCGCCCCTTTTAGCGGCAGCCAATCAACCGGAGTTAACATCGAGTGCCTCTATCAACTGATGGCACTGCCGACGATTCTTTTCGTATTGTGGCGCCTGGAACAGAAATAAAGGATCAAACCACATTTTACCGATCAATAAGCACTACGAAATCAATAATATAGCGAGATCAAGTCTCGTTGTTAAACTCTAAGTAGGAGGTTGTTGTTATGACCATCACGGAACCCATTACCCCAATCGACATCCAGTACCTATTAAAAAAGAAAGGGATCACTCAGAAGGGTCTGGCCAAAAAATACGGAAAGTCTGAAATGGCCATCTCCGATGTGATCAACTTCCGCCTGGTGTCCAAACCGCTCATGCGGGCCATCTCCAAAGAGATCAATCTACCGCCGGAAACGGTCTTCGCCTGGTATTTCAAGGGCAAGCACCAGCGGCCACGACTGTATGAACCGTCTTCTTGCGCTGCATGAGTCTTATAAGGCTTATCAATAAGTCAAAATAAAATCAATAAGGATAGCCAGTTATGTCGATACAAACCATCCATTTATGCCCCAAGTGCGGATCCGACCGACTCTCACCCACTGACAACTTCTGCAAGGAATGCGGCCATGATCTCAGGCCGCTTCAAACCGTTTTCCCATGCTGCGGCCAGCGCCAGTTACTCATGTTCGACTCGTACAACTTCTGTGAGGTCTGCGGCGCTAAAGACCCTCTTTCTCTGGCAGGGACTTGATATGTTTGCCGCAATCAAAACAGAAAAGGGTTTCTACCCTTCGGAATGGTCTCCCACAATGCGGGCATTTCCAAAAGTTTTCAGACCCGCATTTAGTGCAATACCGTTCAATTCCATCCTTGGTGCTGTTTTTCACCTGAAAATCACAACTCGAAGACGAACAGACCATCACGTAACTCATTGTGTGCCTCCCAAAGGACTCAGAATCAAAATGTGTTTGATGACCAATACTTAAAAAGAAAGCACGGAGCGGTCAATGTCTAGACGATCACAAAAAATAGACACCCATCAGATGCAGTTCGATTTCGAATTCGGCCAACAAGTCGACCGCTACATCGAAACCAAAATTCAGATCGAGGATGCCATAGAAAAAGGGCCTCCCAGCGCGGAATTCGAGAACGAGTTCGAGGTTGGGGTTGAGATCGCGGCGGCGGCCAAGCGGGCGGTTCGCGAGTGGGGAGGTTCCAGGGACCAACTGGTGGATGAAATCAACCGCTTCTTCGGGCGTTGCGAGGAAGGTGTAGCTGCCGAACCGCCCACCTGCCGAAATCCAATGACCATCCACATGCTCAACAACTACCTTTCCAAACCAAACGACTATCCCATACCAGCCTACCTTATAGTAGCGATCCAGAGCATCACCGGTCTCATGTACCCTGCTGAAACCATCGTCGGTTACGAGGGCGCAAAGGTGGCGACCGGTGCGGAACTCAGACAAATGACGCTTGGCAAACTGGAAGAGAGCATTTCCGAGATGAGGCGTCTAAAACGAGAATTGGGAAAGCGATAAATGGAGCAAAAATGAAAACCTGCAGGGAAATCGAAGAGAGTAAATGGCCTACAAACAAGCAAATTATAGATGCCTTTCAGGAAGAAGTTAATAAAAGTACTCCCCCAGACCTCTATATTTCAAAAGCGATGGCCAGAGATATGCTCGTTAATATCGGTGAAATCAAGGAAAAGTATCTCTATAGATCGGCGACTGAATGTCGTGGACATCTGGTTCAAGCTGTAATGGGAAAAAAATATCCCACTGGAATGCACTGTTATAAAGGATCGAAATCAATGGAGGTTGCGTGAAGACTTACAAACGAATCAACGCGGTAAAAACGGCCGTCGAGATAATCAAATACCTGTCGGATCGGCGCGAGCCGGTATCCGGGGCAGATGCGGCGGAGGCGCTTGAGATGCAGTACGGCACATGCATGTGCCACCTGGTCACCCTCGAGGATGCCGGAATCGTCCGACGGATCGGAGAACACTGGGAACTCGGAGACGGCATGGCCCTTTTGTGGGCCAGGCGAAGATCCAAGCTGCTTTCAGCGAGAAATCATATCGACAAGACTTTATTGGAACTTGGCGAATAGGAGGCGTAAATGGCGAAAAAAAGCATTATCGACAAGATAGCTGGGAAAGAGCGAGTCGCGGCGGATCATGCGGCTGCACAATCTATTGTTGAAATTGAGGTGGAGAAAGAGAGATTGAAACGTGAGGATCAGCGGAAACGTGAGTCGTTGATCGCCCAATGTCATGAGGTAATCGGACGTATCCAAGGATTAAATTTGGTTTCAAAATTTGCTGACGTTAGCAATTTGATGTGGCTGAGAGATGTAAAGAGCCAAAAGATTTATAAGGAATTACCTAATATCGGAACATGGCAAAAGTTTTGTGATTACATTGGGTTATCAAGGCAAAAAGTTGATGAGGATCTATTAAATCTTCAAACTTTTGGTGAAGCATTTTTGGCCGACGTCAGCAGTTTCCGTGTCGGTTACCGCGAGCTCCGCAAGCTTCGCCAGATCGCCAACAACGGTGACATCGTCATCGATGCCGAGTTCGTTACCATCGGTGAGGAGCGCATCCCTCTCGCATCCGATTATGCAGAAGATCTGCAAGCTGCCATCGAATCCCTCCTGGAGGGAAAAAACAAGGAAATCGAGGAGAAAACGGCGACCATCGCTGCAAAAGACAAGGTCCTGAAAGATAAGGAGAATGTGTTGAACCTGCAGGCAAAAGAGCTTGCTGTTCTGGAAGGCAGGGCCGAGGCAAAGGGTCTTACCGCAGAGGAAGATGCGATCTGCCAAGATCTGGATAATTCCCGTACCATCATCGACGGGTTTTTCATGAAATACGACCCTGAAAAAAACCCGCTTCCGGAAAATGCCACCGTGCGGATGCGCGCCAAGCTGATGCACACCCTGGACTACTTCAAACGCGTCGTCGATGCGACCTTTGATACCGCATCGGAGATGTATGGAGACCCGGAGATCGATGACGATTGGGTCCCTCCACATCTACGGGCAAGGACGGATGAAGCGGCGGAGGCGTAATGATGGATTGGGCGCGGGAGATGGCCTGCCGCCTGAACCGGGCGGTGAACGGAGAAAAGGACCGGATCATCGCAGAGTACCGGGACCTTACCGGAAAGAGCGCGGCGACCTTGTACCGGATTGCCAGGAAACACGGCTTTTCCAGCGGCCGAAAGAAACGGTGCGACAACGGATCGTGCCGCCTTGACGAACATCAGATCCAGTACGTCTCTTCCCTTGTCCAGGTGTCCGCAAGGGAGGTGAAGGGTACGATCCTGCCGGTTACGGAGGCGCTTTCCATCGCCGAGGACAACGGCATCATCGAGCCCGGCCGGATATCGGCGGCCAGGATGCAATCCATACTCAGGGAGCGGGACATGAACGCTGCGGCCTTGAACAGCATAACGCCATCGATCCGTATGGCCAGTTTGCATCCAAACCATGTGCATATTTTCGACGCATCCCCATGCATTCAGTATTACATGAAAAAAGGGAAAGATCTCGGTTTTATGGATCAACGGGATTTTCGAGAGAAGAAACCGAAAAACTACAAGGCTATCAAAAACCGTATTTGGCGTATGGTTTTGGCCGACCATTTTTCTCACCACTTGTTCGTAAAATACTACATCGCAGACGGCGAAAACGCGAGGATGACCTTTGATTTTCTTACATCGGCGTGGCGCGGCGGGCATCATGAAAAATCGCCGTTTCGTGGCGTTCCGTTCTA
Organism: uncultured Desulfosarcina sp.; assembly: GCA_963674945.2. Taxonomy (GTDB): domain Bacteria; phylum Desulfobacterota; class Desulfobacteria; order Desulfobacterales; family Desulfosarcinaceae; genus Desulfosarcina. Next base: position 1,818,463 of record CAXXWQ010000004.1, on the reverse strand, counting down.
TCTATTGATGGATGCCGGCAGCGCAAACACCGCTAAAGGTATCATGGCACTTCTTAAACGACTTGAAATCGAGATGCCGGAGAACATGCCCCACAACCCACGGCGCCAGGGATCCGCCGAAAACGCCCAAAACATCGTGGAAACACGGTTCGAGGCGCGGCTGCGGTTCGAACCGGCCACCACCATCGAGGAGTTGAACGAGTGGGTGACGGACTGGCTCGTAGAATGGAACGACAAAAAAATTCACAGTCGGCACAGGATGACCCGGACGGCCTGCTGGTTGACGGTCAAAGAGGACCAGATCCGGGACATGCCGTCGGACGAGATCCTTCGCGACCTTTACGCCGAGCCGGAGGTAACGCGCACCGTTCGCCAGGACAACACCATCACGTTCCGTTCGGAGGAATACCGTCTAAAGCATATCGAAGGAATCCGCCCCGGGAGAAAGGTTCAAGTTGTGCTGCGTCCGTATCACTGGCCGGAGGTGACAGTCGTTTTCAATGACACGGAATATCTTGTTTCGCCCATCGGGGAGCTTCCCGGCATCGGCAGGTTCCGGGCGGACAGCGCCATCATCGGACAGGAATACAAGTCCAACCCGGATACATTGGTGGACAAGACCCGGAAGTCAAACGAGAATTTGGCCTACGGTGATGAGAGGAAAAAAACCGACCTGCCGTTTGGAGGTACGCTTCAGGTGTTCGGGCATCAGAGCGACAAGGTGGATGCCGTTCCCATGCGGCGGCGCGGAACACCTATGGAAGTCGGCCGGGACGTGGCCCTCAAACAGATTCCCATCGTCGAGTTATTCAAGAAGCTACGCGACGCCGGCGTTCGCGTAACACCGCAAATAAATACCGAACTCCGGAAAACATTTGGCGGGAGCGTACCTGCAGCGCGGGCGGATGAAATCGTCATGGCGATGGCCGACGGCAATGACTGGCGGGATGCCGGGCCTGTCGCCGAGGCAATGTAACCAAAAGGAGAACACACATGAAAACCTGCACACAACCAAAAACATACGGCAACGACCTTCCGTCGAAGCCGATCTGGCTGAAGCAATTGATGACCGACTGCGACATTACCCAGGAAGATCTGTCTTCGTCTATCTCGTTCATTACCGGGCAGCAAATCAGCCGGCCAACGATCAACCTTGCCCTGAACAAAGGCTACCTTCCCCCGCGCAATCCATCTTTTTCTAAGGCGGTGGAGGCTCTCATCGAAGAAAGCCATGTTGCGATGGAATGGCTTGCGCTTCGCGGGATGGTGGTCGGCGATATATGGAATCCTTCCGGGGATGAAAAACTGTACGTCATGCCGTCCGGGCATGCGAAAAGATCGGGGAACGGCAGATCGAAGGCCAACAGGCGGCCTGCAATGGTAAAGGGAAATCCATTTGAAATCAACGTCACCCTGGAGGTGGAGATGATCAACCAGGAAGCACTCAAGCACTTCAAATTGTTTCGCAACCCGTTTTTGGACGATATCCAGAAGGACACGGATATCTACATGAGCGACGAGCACCGGTACATCGAGGCGGCCATGCTGGATGCGGCCCAACACGGCGGATTCCTCGCCGTGATCGGAGAGGTAGGAAGCGGGAAAAGCGTAATGCGCAGGAAGGTGATCGAGCAGCTAAAGCGGGACGGCGACACCCTGACAATTTACCCGCAGACCATCGATAAGACCCGTTTGACCGCCGCATCGATCTGCGACGCCATAATCCAGGATATCAGCAGCGAGCGATGCATGGTGAAACTGGAGGCGAAAAGCCGCCAGGTCCGGCGGCTTTTGTTGGATCGCGCCAAGTCCGGGTACCGGGCGGTGTTGATCATTGAGGAGGCCCACGATCTGAACGTGAACACGCTAAAGTACCTGAAACGTTTCTATGAGCTGGAAGATGGGTACCGGAAACTTCTCGGGATCATCCTGATCGGCCAGACCGAGTTGAAGCACACATTCAACGAGAGCACGAACGTGGACATGCGGGAGGTGATCCGGCGCGTCCAGATCGCTGAAATCAAGGGGCTTAACGGGCATTTGGGCGAGTATCTGGCCGTGAAATTCAGACGAGTCGGGAAAAATGCGTCCGACATCTTTTCCGAAGATGCATACGAAGCACTTGGAAAGCGTCTCACCAGTACCAGCCGGGACGGAAAACAGAAAATCTCTCACGCCTACCCGCTCCTGGTGAACAACTATGTGGCCCGGGCCATGAATCTGGCGTTCGAGATGGGTGAGACGAGAATCACCTCGGATGTCGTAATGGCAATCTAAATAAAATTGGGAGGCGGCTGATGGATAGACAAACAAAGGTCAACCAGATGCATGAAAAATTGAACGATGCTTTCATGGACCTCCAGGGCATTACCGTCGTGGACGAACAGAGCCGGGAATCGAAACAGTGTGCCATCCTCTCCCTGGTTGCCATGCGCAAATTGATGGAAGACATGGGTCTTACCCATAGCACAACGTTTTAGGAGATCGCCATGAATCTTGAGAACCTTGGATACAATCCGGACACCGGGATCCATAGCATAAAGTTGACTCCATACGAATCCACTTTTTTGGGCCTTTTATGGGTGGATCACGTTGGCAAGGAGAACCGGATTTCGGCAAACGCGCTGGCGACTTTGCTCCATTACACATTGGACGGCATTCGAATCGATGAGGATTCGTTCGACGACCTGGTTAAAGAGATAGCCAAAAAACACTCGAGCACGTTGGGAAAATGGAAGCGGGACCTTCGGCATCTTCATAATCACTTACTGATCAGGCATCCCAACATCCCTCTTTTTTCATCCGCCGGTTATCACAACGGTTATTTCATCGGGGCGACCAAGGCCGAGGCCGACGAGTTTTACGACACGTTTCGGATGCGCGGAATGACCGGGCTTATCAAGGCCAGCCGAGGGAAAAAGGCGGTATTAGCTGACATGGTGAAGCAGCTCACCTTCGAGTTTGAAAACATGGCCGGTGAGTCACCCGACACTCCTCTTCCTGGTGACCAATCCGTTCATATCGAAGTGGTGGACGCCTTGCTGGAAAAGATGACCAGGGAGCCCGAACGGTTTGCCGGCGAGCTTCGCCGATTGGGCAAAAAGTTCGGTAGCGTGCTGCTTCCCAAGGACCAGGTGCGGGCCATGATGACCAAAGCCGACGAATTGCGCAAGCTGATGGCCGAGATCGGAGTGTGACGATGATACCCAGCACAAAACGACAACGGCAATTGATCGGGATCGCTTGCGGGCAATTGAAGATCGAAAAGTCCATCAAGGCAGACATGTTGCTGGAGCGGTTCGGTGTCGAGAGCACCTGTGAAATTTCGTCCGCGCAGGCGGATCTATTTTTAGCGGAGCTGCGGAAAAAAGGGTTTCGAGTAAAGCGCCGGCGGCCGGCAGCGAAACCAACCCCACGGCAAAAAGGGAATATGGTGAAGCTGGCCAGTCTTGCACAGCATGAGAAGATCGGCGCCCTGGCCCGGCTGATCGATTGGCGGGTAAAGGACGGACTTTCCCGGTGGCTGGTCAAACGGTATTCGATAAAGCGGGTAAAAACAGCACAAGAGGCATATTTGGCTATCGAGGGGCTGAAGAAGATGTTCGAAAATCAGATGAAGAAGAATTTTGGAGACCGGTGGATGAATAGAAATTGGGGCGATCCTGATATTGCACGCTATATCGAGGAGCACTTGAGATGATTTTGAAATGTCCTGCATGCCGGATGCGCGCGAGTGCGGACGCATGGGCGGCGGAGGTTGATGTGGAGGCTGTGTTGAATATCTGCTCCGAGTTGCCGACGGAAATAAGCCGTCGGGTGCTGGCGTACTTTGGGCTGTTCCGTCCCCTTTCCGGGATCCGGCCGATGGCGTGGTCGACCACTCGCACCCATGCCGAAGCGCTCAAAGCGTTGGTCGAGAAAAACGGAATCGCCTGGAACCGAGGGGCCGTCCATCCCAATAACCCTATGGCATGGGCGGCGGCAATGGACCGCGCATTGCAGAATCCAACATTGGATTTGCCATTGAAAGATCACAACTGGCTGAGAAAAGTGGCTTACGGAATTTCCGGGGAGATCGACCGAAACAAAGAAGTCCTACGCATCATGTCAGAGCGAAGCGGTGCTTATCGAGGCAACACCGAGTCTGTTTATCATAAAACGCCGATCTGTGGGGCTTGCGGGATTCAGGCGGATAATATCGAGAAGGGGAAACCCTGTCCATTTTGTGGAGAAGCCGCGTGACGGTCAATGGAAACTAAAGAATGTGGATATGAGAAAGACAGATTCTCGCTTGGTTATCGATTTTCTGGTTTTATTGGAGAATTAAAAAATGGAAAACGACGAAAATTTCAGAACACTGCATCTCCGGGAAAACTATGTGACACCTCCGGCATGATTTGAGGTGCTGCAGCCATTTAGTTCGAATATCATTTGCAGCTCGGTACCGGGGTATTTTACCTGCGCACTGTTCAGATGCGCAAACAGTTGGCAAAGAGCCCGATTGGCCGCTGGGAACGAAGCGCCGTGCAATCGTATATTCAATTGCTGATTTTCAATATCGGGCAGTACATCGCCTTCGGTCTGGAACAGTGTCTGGAGAAGACTCCGTGCATCCGACGAGTTTACCGTCGGACCCGTGAGCAACCCAACCATTGCCGTCTCTGCACGATATGCAATCATACGAACCGTGTCCATCAGGCGTTTTCTGCCCGGTTGTAAACGTAAAAATTTATCTTTTGCTTCAAGTTCTCCCCACGTGATGTGTTTACTTGTCTGTTTTCGTTTTTCTTTCAACTCGCTGAGTTGATACTCCATCTTTTCGATTTCTTCTAACAGCTCGGCCTTTTTCTCTATCCACTTCTTAAACTTTACCGGTTTGTCTTCATTTTCAGGGTGAATGGTCATCTCGGCAAAACAGGCACGACGATATCGTAGCTTGTTCTGCAACGAATTACGGGATTGATTCAATTGCCGCCAAACGGGGTTGATTACCCGTTCGGTATCAGGAAATTCAACGACACCATAATCTAAAAGCACATCGATATCAAAATGTTGCATCATATAGTTGAAAAAGTTTTCCTGACACCACCGGCTGAACATGCGTGCTGCCAATTGAGTATGCGGCAAATCGAAAGCGGTGCTGATTACGCTGGTCTGGTGTCCGGAATCGGTCAGTTTTCGCACTTGTCGCATCCATGTTGCACCCTTACCAGATCCCACCAAACTACCCATTTCGCAAAGCCGCATCTTCACCACCTCTTTGTTTGGCATCGCAACTTCATACTCGGTGAACCAATGCTCCGGCCATGATTCACCAGGATGCTTATGATACGTCATGCAGCCGATTCGATGGCGATCCCACATTTCCTTGAAGAATGCGGGACTATATCCTTCCCTGTCGAAAACAAGAACGAACCGGCATAAACATGGGTTCTCTTGTAGTTGCTGCAAACCGGGTTGATTCGGAACGTCTTGCAACAACCGGGGAACGATATCGTCTCTTAAAACCGCCAATAATCCAGGATCGATCTGCTTTTCGACGACAAAAAAAGGTCGGCCAATCGCATCGTTAACCCAATAGTCGGTAATGCCCCTCATGCACAATCGTTCCCGGGACACGTAGCGGCGCGGTAGTCGGGTCAATTTTCCATGATAAACACGTACATGCCCGTCAACATAAAGCGCGCCAACCGATTCGGGCGCCTGTTCCATCCAGTATTTACCGAGGTATGCGGCCCACTTTTCCGCGCCGTGGTCTGCGCTCAACGCATCCATCTTGTAACGCAAACAGCGAACCTCCGGTGCACGATCCAAGCCCAATAACTTACCAAATTCTCCCGGAGCATGGCCTCGTATTTTTTCTGTCGTCTTGATCCTGCATAAGGCCATAAACGAAAGCAGCAACAAGACATGAAAGATCGTGTAATAGCCTTTGACTTGGCCGAGGAACTGTTTTGCGCCGGTAAACAACCCGTTTGCCACCAATGACGGTATCGCACAAAGAACGCCTGCTTTGGGAACGTCCAGGCATCTGTCAAAACGAACCGGCGCACCAACCATTTTGCCCAATGATGCCAATATGCGTTCCCCGACTCGGTTGCAAGCCGTCCCCATACCATCGGCAGCAGCCATGTCGACCATGTCCCGATCTGATTTGGTTAGACACGGTTCACCAATCCTTGATTCGATTAACCGACCATCATCTATAGCTTTGCGAAACGTATCGTATTTAATGCCAAGTTCCAGGGCGGCATCTTTTTTCGAGCACCCTTGATCCAGTAAACGTTGGGCTTGTTCAAGCACCTCAGGTTTGAAAACCTTGCCGCCGCGTCGTCCCCGCCGCTGAACGAAAAATGCCTCGGCGCCGCCGGACCTGAGTTTGTTCACGGATCGGATGACATTGCTCTTGGATACGCCGAATGTGTTTTGGATATCGATCTGGCGGCAAGCTCCGGATTCAACCAGTTGGGCTGTTATCATCCGAAACATTCGTTGATCGCCTTGTCTGTGAGAATAAATCGGAACGGTCGATAGAAAATAGGTCCAGGTCGTATCGTCACGAAATACACTGACAAGCCCGTTGATTTGTCTTGCACCCCGAGGAATAAGTGGTAGTATCTGTTGAGGCATGGCATCCTTTTCCTTTCATTTATCCGCCAAGATAATAAGGTTAAAGGTGCCATGTTCATTTTCCGGTTGCAATACCTTACCGGCCTGCTGGATTCAGACTCCTATCTTTCTGTTTTTCAACCACTTACATTATGTTTTGCTTGCCATATGCAACAATTAGGAAATCAAGTTTCCTGAACATTGTTCTATTGCGATCCACCTTATTATAAATGTCCGTTCTATGCCCATAACCTGGCGTTGCCGGATTTTGAAAAGATGGCCGATGTTTTGGCCAGGATCAAAGGACGGTTTATATTGAGCCTTAATGACCATCCGGATATCCGGGGTGTATTCGATGCATTCGAGATTCAGCCCGTCACCCTGAAATATTCGGTTGCGGTAGGCAAACAAAAGATTGGCAAAGAATTGATAATATCGAATTGAAAATTATCTGATATCATCAGACCCTATCAATTTGATAGAAGACACTTAACCCTGGGGAGTTCGAAACATTTTTTAATGAAATAAGTCTGGTTTGATCAGGTTTCTATTTCTTTGAAAGTTTGTAGTGGTAACACTATGCTGGAACGCATTTTTCCGATTTTGTAGTTTGAGACGAACTTGCCAAATGCACCAATTTAATTTTAAATTGAAATGACTGAATATTTGGAAAGGAGATCACCATATGAGGGCAGCCCTGTACAATGGCGTAAAGAACATCGTATTGACCGAATTGAAGACAGATTTTTGCGGAGATAACGATATCTTGCTAAAGAATATCTACGCTAGTATTTGCGGTTCCGATGTTTCAATTTACAACATTGGTCTCAGGGCCAAAAGAGTTGCCATTGGAGGTGAGTTTGGGCATGAAATGGTTTCTGAAGTAGTTGAAGTAGGGAAAAATGTCAAAGATATCCTAATCGGGGATCGCGTTTACCCTTATCCGAGGCCGGCAAAAGGCGATCCCAAACGTATTGGCTGTGTAGGCGGATTTTCAGAAAATGTGCTGATCCCAAACGCCCAATTGAACAAACAAGTATTTAAGGTCAGCGACAAAATCTCATCCAAGGCTGCCTGTCTGATCGAACCTTTCACTGTAGCTACTCGCGGCGCCCGTAGAGCTCAGCCCAAGCCGGATGAAACCGCTATCGTTTTCGGAGCGGGCGGGATCGGTACAGCCGCAGCGATTGCCCTAAAATATTTTGGTTGTAAGCAAGTTATGGTGGTCGATGTATCTGATTTACGGCTGGAGATAGCCAAGAAGCTGGGCTTTGAAATCTGTAATTTCCGTAAGGAAGACTTGAAAGCAAAAGCGACTGAGATATTCGGTGAGGCCCGGGCGATCAGTGGCCCAACGGCAAATGTCGATATCTACATCGATGCGGTAGGAGTAACGGAGATAATTGAAACGTTTATGGCTATGGCTAAAATCGAAAGCAGACTGGTAATCATCGGGGCGCATAGCGAATTAGCGACCATTAATCTTTTATTGTTGTCGCATTCTCGGAATAGTCTTATTGGTTCGGGCGGGTATGAAGCCGAGGATGTCATTGACGTTATGGCCATGATGGAAAGCGGAAATTGGCATATCGAGTCGATCATCACGCATGAATTTCCTTGGGAACAGCTTGTGAATGCATTCGAGACCGCAAGCGATGTAAATAAAGCCTTGAAAGTTATCATTAGATATTAGGATTTGAAGGAAATAACAAATAGACGAATGTCTGAAAATAAAAATCAGAAGGAAAATAAAATGAAAAAAGAGGAAAAGGCGACGACGAACGTGAAAGTACCTGGCCATAAAGAGGCCAGGCTCAAACTGTACTATGAGTTTGGAAAGCTGGCCACAGTTGAATCAAGGGATTTGATCACTTCCCTGATGAATGGAGCAATTGACACTCATGTACATCCCGGACCTACGCTCGACGCCGTTCCTCTGTTCGACGTTCATGAAGCAGCACTCCAAGCCAAGGCAGCGGGGATGCGCGCCTTCGTGATGAAGAATCACCATTATTGTACGGCGCCTTTGGCAGCGCTTGTCAATAGATTGATCCCCGACTTTACTGTTGTCGGCGGCCTCTGCATTGACACAGTGAGCACCGGCGGTTTTAATGTTCATACGATCAAACAGGCTGTTGAATATGGGGCTAAAGTCATCTGGTTCCCGACACTTGACTCGCCCAATCTCAATGCCTTCAGCGGACGGTCCGGCGGTTTATCTGTGCTGGACTCTTCAGGCAACATCCTGCCTGTGGTAACGGAGATATTGGAAATTGCTAAGCAGTTTAATATGGTGGTTGTTAACGGTCACATGTCTTTCACGGAAAGTCTGGCTATGTTCAAGGAAGCGAAACGGCTGGGTATAAGCAAGCTTTTAGCTGCTCACGTTCGTTTTGGTCCCCATCCGCATTTCTACCCGCCATTTTCTTTGGATGAGCAGAAACAATTTGCTGACATGGGTGTATTGTTAGAGCATTCATATCGGGAAATGGAAGACAATATTGATGAATTTGCCATGCAAGTACGCGCTGTGGGACCGGAAAGATGTTGCATCGGAACTGATACCGGCCAGTTGACGACCCCAGCTCCGGTGGAAAGTGTGCGTTTGATGATTACAAAACTGTTGGCGCGTGGTTTTTCCGAGCAAGAAGTAAGGGGCATGAGCAGCACGAACGCCAGCAAACTTTTAGACCTGGACTAAAGCGTACTAGTATTCGCAGATTAAGAAAGGCTGTTTCAGTTATGAAATACAAAGCTGGTATTTATGGAGGGAAAGGAAGCGTTTATCTTGAAGAACGCGAATTACCTCCATGCGGTCCTACTGATATAATTGTGAAGAATCTTTATACTGGAATCTGCGGCGGAGAAGTCGACATATTTATGAATGGACCGGCAGCGCATCATTACAAACCAGGCCATGAATTTGGACATGAGATGATTAGCGTGATCACGGAAGTTGGTTCTGAAGTTAAGGATTTGACAGTTGGCCAGCGCGTATATGCTTTTGGTGTATATGCAAAACCCAGGGATAAGGGAGGCCTTTCCGGTTATTCCGAATATATGCATCTGCCGGATGCAAAAGCAGGATACGGAATCATTCCAGTTCCCGAAGGAATAAGCGATAGGGTAGCAGCTTTGATCGAACCATTTCAGATTGGGACGAAGGCGGCAAGGCTGGGAGAACCAAACGATAAAAAAGGCGTAGTCGTATTCGGGGCAGGCATGATTGGGATAACCGCAGCTTTTGCCTCAAGGGCGATGGGTTGTAAAAAAGTCATGGTTTGTGACCTTTCCGATAAAAGGCTTAAGATCGCTAAAGAATTTGGATTTGCTGGTTGTAATGCAGGAACCGAAGATCTCCGTGAAAAAGGCAAACATGTATTTGGGCCAAACACGATGGCAGGAAAGGATTCATTTGACGCTGATATCTGGATTGAAGCTACAGGCGCAAAACCCGTTCTGGCAACATTCCAGGATGTCGCAAAATTTGGGGCTGTGCTGGTTGTAGTCGGTGTGCATGGCGAACAAAGACCGATTGACTTAAAGAGAATCACATATAGTCAGCATCGGATTCAGGGTAGCGCTGGATATGAACATGTCGACCTTCCGTTGATTTTCGAAATATTAAAAAAATACAATAACGAACTTGAAGGTTTAATTTCCCATGAATTCTGTCAGGCTGATTTACAAAAAGCAATCATTCAAGCAGCAAACTCAAGTGAATCATTGAAAGTAATGATCAAATTTTAGCGTAATCAAATAATATCAGAGTATTTTAGATGTATCAGGGGGTGCTGTGTTTATTTTACCCACTCTTTTTTTTAGCAACACAGCTACAGGGATTGCGTTGCCTACTTAGAAGGCCCAAATCAAATATAGTTTGACCATGTCAAACATATTTGGGAAGGACTTATGTCAATTTTTAGGGCTGAGTTTTGTCATCGCGCTTCCTGAAGGGGGGTGACATAACTAAGTGCCTGAAATTGACATAACTCTTTACGACGGTACTTTACATTTGGTTTACGGGGGGAAATTTTGGGTTGGTTTCAAAGTTAGTTTGACGTTGCTGGCCAGTTACGGAATTTGTATGAAAAAAGTTCGAATTGCACCACTGTGTAATTTCTTGTGACATTTATCAATCAATTTCTTGTCGCCACTTTTAGCACAAGGCAACATGGCAGACACGGATAACCATGCTTGGCTCCGGTGTCATCCCCTCCTACTGCATAAAATAAGAAACCATCTGTTTGAAAGCATCATTTAAATGATATTTATAGAGCATTATTATGAAAGCTACAACAAAAGGAACCCATGCAATTGCCTGGAAAGCCTCAAGTATGCGTCTAAGGTCACTTTCGTCCTTTTGGGCTCTATTCACCATCTTCTCAATCGCCCTTTTTAGTTCCTTTGGATAACTTTCCTTTCTTCCTTCAAATGAGTTAAACAGCAATTCCTTCCCGTGGGAAATTCGTTCGAGCTGCTTTTGTTGGTTTCGAACAGAACCAGAAATAATGAAGGCGGCTAATAGGAGGCTGCCGACGAGCAAAAGACCTTCCACTAAGGATTCAGCTCTAAAAACAGCGATTATAACTGCAAATGAAACTGGTATACTTAATAATTTTCCTGTGATTTCGCTTGTTATCTTAGAAAACTTCTCGGCAATTTGAAGCTCGGCTTCAGACACTTCCCTTGTTGCTTTGTGAAAAGCGAAACCGCTTAGGTATGTTTCTAAATTTTTTTGATATAAATTAATAAAATTGCGCCAGTTCCTTACTAAATATGAAAAATCGCCTTGATTTGAATGTGACTTAGCCATGAATTCGGCAAGGGTAACTCCAAAAACCCCTTTTTTAGCCACAAAATGAAGACTCGTTTTTATTTCCTTGGAACATAATTCGTTGATTAAGCAAGCATCCGGTGGCTCGCAATCGAGCATGGATTCATCAACTTTAGTGATAAGCTCAATGGGTGTGGCCGACTCTGTTTCGTTCGGCTGTAAAAATATCAGTTTTTCATGATCGATCGATTTTATTGCGGCATGATAATGAGCTAACTGGGATAATCTTTGAATTAAAAGGCAAATTGCTGCGAGTGTTACAATCTTTTTTGGATGGGGGTCTTCTTTGCTATAAAAATCATCATCGACGATATAAAAATCATTCGGCATCTCCCCTTTGGAAAGTCCGGGTGTATCTCGAATAAAATCAGAGATTTTATTGTGGAATCTGTCGGCAGAACCTCCAGGGCACTGTACTTCAAATCTAATTTCGCTTCCATCATTGGGAAAGGGGTCATCTTCATCAACGACCTTCCCATCAATCCATATTCCTCGAAAAGCCTGCCAAGATCCTTTTATAAGGTCTTCAACTAATTTTACATTTTCATCGTTAAAATCAAGGCGTCCGTTGAATACACCACTTTGTACGTCTGGTCTACCACTAGCCCTGTATAGATGTACGTATGGTGAAAGGCCCATAATTATTTTTATTCTTTCTTACGGTCGGAGAGTTCCTTTTCAATGAGTGATATCATTTTATCAGGTAAGGCGCTTAATACAAGACGTTGTTGGTCTCTGTCATAAAATACCTCGGCATTGTCCGTATCCCCTAGGGCGGTTTTCTCAAAAGATAAATCCCAATTGCCAGTAGTATAGCGTATTTGACGTAGTTTTTTCAGTGCTGGCTTGTTCACTGGAAATTCGACTGGAACTGCAACATCTTCACTGTTCAGGTGTGAAATGAAATCTTTTGCGGTTTCGTCTGCCTGGTCCTGATCCTCGGCGGGAATAAATTGTCGGGCCAAACGTTCTATTTCTGAGAGCTTTACGGATTCCCCTTTTTCCTCTTTTTTCCAAAGGTAGTTTATCAAATCGCCTTTGAATTGATACCAATATGGTTCTAAGTCCTTACGGTTTCGGAAATAGTTTACGCTTTCATTGACAACATTTTTAGTGGCTTGCGCCGCAGCTGTTCCAGGAACACACCCTAATGCAGTAACGAAATAGCCGGCCGCTGATTTACTGGAGCTTGGAGAAACAAAACTAAGGTAATTTAGTTCCTGCCTTTCCTCTTCCTTTGCCACTTTATATGCTGCATATTTTCCAAAGCTGATTCGCGCTGCTTGATATAAGCGACTTAAATCTATTTGAGAAAGCTCCTCGGGGACAAGTTCTTCGTTTTCTTGGCTAAGTGTGAGCCCTTCTTTTGGTTTTATCATGGCGATTAACATGTATCTCCCATGATTGTTAGAATAGTCTGAGAACAGAATGTACCCACCAGACGCTGCGGGAATGTGTTTGGCGGCTTGGTATAATTCATCAATCCCTATTTTAGATAGTCTCATAAAATTTGAATCATCATGGGATTTCAAATTATAGTAAGTGTTAAAAGCATCTGGATATTTTCCTTTTTTATTGTTCCCGAAAATACCATAATGAGCAGTGTTATTCTTTTTTCCGTATAATGACACTATCCCATCGACTAACAACTTGACGGGATTAAGGGTAACATTCAGCGGCTTTTTACTTATGAAAGAGTTTTTTATTGATTTGTATTGATCTTTTACAAGCTCATGGACCACAACTTTGTTGATTACAATCTCACTCACGATCCCTCCTGCACGAATATTCTGAGAGTTAATGATAGCCAAAAAGTCCGATGGGGTGTGGTGAACGTGGCCGGTAAATTTTCGCAGGGCCGGCAGTAACAAATGTATTATTTCAAGGATATTACACGAACAGTTTTTATTTTCAAAGAATAGCTATTTTTCGTAACGTGCTGTCTGAAGTTCCTCTACTGAACTAAATAATCCTTCATCGAATACTGTTATCGTCATATCAGGGTTCTGGACGCCAATACAGTTAACCGCAAGCTCACCGTCGGCGGTAAGGGCAGAACATGAAGAGAACACCTCATCGGCATCCTTTTTACTATATGTTTCAATTCGCCAAGCAATGACCGGCTCTCCAGTGGCAATCTCTTTTCGGTCTTTAAAATCCCAAACAGTTAAAAATCCCGGTTGTGCTGGTATGATTTCAATTGACAGCGGTTTCATTTGAAAACCCCCTTACTTATGAATGATATGGCTCAGAGACAAACGCATTCATCGTAGTTACACGCGGTTGGCTCAGCGGACGTACTGAACAAATTGTATTCCTCCTTCTGGTTTTTCATAACAAGTTCTACAGATCATTTGGTGTTTTCAGTGCCTTATAGGTTGCCCAGTCATTGACTTCGGAAACAGCTATACCGTCGTCCGAATCGATGTAATTTTTAAAATAATCACGTAAATTTTTAGCATTTGTATTAACTCTGTTAAAACACCACATCGATTCGAGTATTCGCACAGCATTAAAATTGTTCAGTTCATCGTATAGCGACTGATAATCACGGTTATTTCTGAGGTCATAGCTAAGGAAGAATAAAGCCATAGTTCACCCTATATGAAATAATGGTAAAAAGTAAAAAATTTCTATTATTACAATGTGTCCCATAATGCGGATATGTAAGCCATCTCAGCTTGAATCATTTCAGAAAGGCCATTAATTTTAACTGTTGGAGAAATGAGCTTGTTTTTCCTGATGTCGAGCACGGCCATCGTAGTCCCTTTTGGGGATTTACCTATGAGCGTTATCGTCATTAAATGAGTAATGATGTCAATTTGCCTTTTGGAGATTGGATCCGTTTTGAAATACAGTTTGATTAGATGTGGTGCATCATTAATATTCAATCCCAAATCCGGTTTAACGTTAATATCAACTCCATTACTGGAAAAAAGATCTGAAGGTGGTTCAAGCCAGGTTATGTTTTTCCTTCCCCACCATTTTTTATAATCCGATATGATTGAAGGGTATAGAGTCTGTTTCTTTTTATCGGTGATGTTTTTCAGGCAAGAATCTAATGCCTTTTTTGTGCGTTCGTTTTTGTGAACATCGATTATTTCATCTCTAATCTTTTTGTAGAAATCGAAGGCTGGATTATACTTTGGTCTGTTTTTAATCTTTCGAACTTCGTTGGCCTTTGAAGTGCCGCTTTTTGAAACCACTGCGATGAAATCTGTCAATGATAACCTTGGCATACCCCAACCTCCTTATCCAATGAATAATTAACGAATTACCTGGTTAAACGTTGTTCTGGATCTGGTGGTTCTGGAGCGCTGCGTGGAAAAATGCAGTGGTGGAGCAAAAAGTGGTGTTGCAGGTTTTTAAATCTGGCCGCGGCCAAACAAAACGCTATTTTTTATTTTTTGGCTTCATCTTTTTCGGTGTTTCGAGCTTTTAAACCTATCCAGGCAATCCACCACACCTTTTATATAGGCGCATGTGTTTTCGAATGCGATGATGCTATTTTTTTCGATATACCTAATGTTCCGGATGAAATCCTCCGCTCTATGCTTTTCCAAAAATTCATCATCCGATGCCTCATCGATAATTTCCGAGCAAAGCTGGATGCATTCGTCGCAGATATAGACTGCCGGGCCGGCAATTAGCTTATGCACCTCAAACTGGCTCTTCCCGCAAAAACTGCAAAACAGATTTTGCTCCAAGGCGTTATTGTTTTTTGGTGGATCGTTTCTTTCTTCAGTTTTAGGTTGGGGTTGTTGGCTTTGGGGTTTGCGTTTGTGATCGCGGAGCCAGGTGTTGATCAGGTTGCCGGAGGCCTTCAATCCTAAAATATCTTTGATTTTTTTACCTTTGGCATCCGGATCGGCTTTTACGAATGCAATCGCCTTTTCTTTTTCACCAGGATATTTGGTTGACCCTCTGTCGCCTCGGGCTTTTTCAACAGGCATGTATTTCCTTTCTCAGCATCAACTTTCGGCGGATCTGATCGTCCCCTTTATATATTGGTGTCAATTCTTTATCCCGGCTTCCTTTTCCAAAACAATCCTCCGGTGTAATCAACTTGCCGCCAGGCGCTCAGGGCAATTACATTTTTCACTCCAGATACAAAACATATTACCGCGTTCGCACACATCTTTATATGGACATGGCCAGGGACCGCTCCTGTCACATTCCGTTAATGATCGCCGCCCGAGGCCTTCCGGCGGTCTTCCCCGCTGCGGCGTTCTGTCCCCCCTGGTATAACGCCATTATCGGCCTTCCTGCGCTGAACTTTACGACGATCTTCCCCGGTATAGGATTGGCTGGTTAATCTCAGCATGGATAACTCTGATCGCAAGATCCCTTTAACCTCCCTGAGGTGATCGCTATCCAGATCCTCTATTTCCTTGAGGATTATGTTTAACTCCTTCGCTAACTCTTTGTTTTTAAATGTTTTAACCAACGCCATATGCTCGAATTCAGTCTCATTACTTGGTGTTGTTACTGGTTCAATTTCAATATGTGTTTCATCATCGGGCTCACCTATATTTAATAGTAGCCAGCTTGGATTAACTTTAAAATTTTTACATATCTCAACTATGCTTTTATACGATGGATCATACGAGTGATTTTCTAATCTACTGATATTACCTTTTGACAAACCAACAATATTTCCAAAATCGTTCATACTTAGGCCGCTTTTAAGCCTAACATAGGCGACCCTCCCACCGATTTTTTCTAAATCAAGTTTCGATATATCAACCTTTTTTCTTGACAAAGTTTCGTTTCCTCAACTATAAGTCTTATCTATAAAACACTAAAAATTAGAAATTACATAAGGGAAAACACGAGGTCGACCATGCAAACCATTTTAAATAACGCAGCCCGCCTCAACAATGTCGCCCCTCAGTTCCTCGAGTTCGTTGGGGTATGGGATGAACGGCACACCGTCGGCAGACTCATGTACCTGTTCAATATTATGGATGACACCCACCCACGGTTCAGATCCACCGTGACCTTTTCTATCAGGACCAAATAAAGCGGGGGATCCTATTATGAAACAACGAAAGCGACCCGTTTTCTCCAAGCGAACCCTTATCAGCCTGCTTCGCCTCTGCGTGGCCGCCTGGTTTATACACTCACTTTCACATATCGATTTTACCTATATTTTCAATGGCGCCGCTTTTAGCGGTGGCCAATTAACCGGTGCAACCATCGAGTACCTTTATCAACTGATGGCGCTACCGACGAGTCTTTTCGCATTGTGGCGCCTGGAACAAAAATAAAGGAGCAAAGCATACTTTTCCGATCAAAAAGCAATACAAAATCAATAAGATAGCGAGATCGAGTCTCGTTTTTAAACTTAAGTAGGAGGCTGTTGTTATGACCATCACGGAACCCATTACCCCAATCGACATCCAGTACCTTTTAAAAAAGAAGGGGATCACTCAGAAGGAGCTGGCCGAAAAATACGGAAAGTCCCAGATGGCCATCTCCGATGTGATCAACTTCCGCCTGGTGTCAAAACCGCTCATGCGGGCCATCTCCAAGGAGATCAATCTACCGCCGGAAAAGGTCTTTGCCTGGTATTTCAAGGGCAAACGCCGGCGTCCCCGACTGTATGAACCGTCTTCTTGTGCGGCATGAGTCTTATAAGGCTTATCAATAAGTCAAATTAAAATCAATAAGGAGAACCATTTATGCCGATTCGAACCATCCTTTTGTGCCCAAAATGCGGATCCGACCGACTCTCACCCACCGACAACTTCTGCAAGGAATGCGGCCATGATCTCAGGCCGCTTCAAACCGTTTTTCCATGCTGCGGACGGCGTGAGCTTCTAATGTTCAATACATACAACTTCTGTGAGGTATGCGGCGCTAAAGACCCTCTTGCTCTGGCAGGGGCTTGATATGTTTGCCACAATCAAAACAGAAAAGGGTCTCTACCCTGCGAAACGGACGCTCGCAATGCGGGCATTTCCAAAGATTTTCAGACCCGCATTTGGTGCAATACCGTTCAATTCCCTCCTTGGTGCTGTTTTTTACATGAAAATCGCAATCCGAAGACGAACAGATCATCACGTAACTCATAGTGTGCCTCCCAAAGGACTGAGTATCAAAATATGTTTGATGACCAATACTTAAAAAGAATGCACGGAGCGGTCAATGTCTAGACGATCACAAAAAATAGACACCAATCAGATGCAGTTCGATTTCGAATTCGGCCAGCGAGTCGACCGCTATATCGAAACCAAGATTCAGATAGAGGATGCAATTGAAAAGGGACCTCCTACCGCAGAATTCGAAAACGAATTCGAAGTGGGGGTCGAGATCGCGGCGGCAGCCAAGCGAGCGGTCCGCGAGTGGGGAGGTTCCAGGGACCAACTGGTGGATGAAATCAACCGCTTTTTCGGTCGTTGCGAGGAAGAGGTGGCTGCCGAGCCGCCCACCTGCCGAAATCCAATGACCATCCATATGCTCAACAACTACCTTTCCAAACCAAACGATTATCCCATACCGGCCTACCTCCTGGTGGCAATCCAGAGCATCACCGGACTCATGTATCCTGCCGAGACAATCGTCGGTTACGAGGGCGCAAAGGTGGCGACCGGTGCGGAACTGAGACAGATGACGCTTGGCAAGCTGGAAGAGAGCATTTCCGAGATGAGGCGTCTGAAACGAGAATTGGGAAAACGATAGGCAACCAAATGAGAACCTACAAACGGATCAACGCAGTAAAGACGGCCGTGGCGATTATCAAGTACCTGTCGGATAAGCGAGAACCGGTATCCGGGGCAGATGCGGCGGAGGCGCTTGAGATGCAGTACGGCACATGCATGTGCCACCTGGTCACCCTCGAGGATGCCGGAATCGTCCGACGGATCGGAGAACACTGGGAACTCGGCGATGGCATGGCCCTTTTGTGGGCAAGGCGAAGATCCAGGCTGCTTTCAGCGAGAAATCATATCGACAAGACATTGTCGGAACTTGGCGAATAGGAGGCGTATATGGCGAAAAAAAGCGTTATCGACAAGATAGCCGGAAAAGAGCGGGTGGCTGCGGATCATGCGGCCGCGCAATCAGTTGTTGAAATTGAAGTGGAGAAAGAGCGTCTGAAAAGAGAAGATCAGCGGCAGCGTGAAGAGATGATAGCCCAATGCCATGAGGTGATCGGTCGTGTTCAGGCCAACAATCTGATGGCGAAATTCGGAAACGTTGCCAGTTTGGTGTACCTCAAACAAGTTAAGGAGTCGAAAATTTATCGGGATCTTCCTTCTGTTGGAACATGGGATAAGTTCTGTGAATACATAGGGTTATCAAGAAGGAAGGTTGATGAGGATCTTTTAAATCTTGGAGTTTTCGGCGAGGAATTTTTGGAAACGTGTTGCCAATTATCAGTCGGCTACCGCGAGCTCCGCAAGCTCCGCCAGATTGCCAACAAAGGCGACGTCGTCATCGATGCCGAGTTCGTTACCATCGGTGAAGAGCGCATCCCTCTCGCATCCGATTATGCAGAAGACCTGCAAGCTGCCATCGAATCCCTCCTGGAGGCAAAAAACAAGGAAATCGAGGAGAAAACGGCGACCATCGCTGCAAAAGACAAGGTCCTGAAAGATAAGGAGAAGGTCTTGAACCGGCAGGCAAAAGAGCTTGCCGTTCTGGAAGGCAGGGCCGAGGCAAAGGGTCTTACCGCAGAGGAAGATGCGATCTGCCAAGATCTGGATAATTCCCGTACCATCATCGACGGGTTTTTCATGAAATACGACCCTGAAAAAAACCCGCTTCCGGAAAATGCCACCGTGCGGATGCGCGCCAAACTGATGCACACCCTGGATTACTTCAAACGCGTCGTCGATGCGACCTATGATACCGCGTCGGAGATGTATGGAGACCCGGAGATCGATGACGACTGGATTCCTCCGCATTTACGGGCAAGGACGGACGAAGCGGCGGAGGCGTAATGATGGAATGGGCGCGGGAGATGACCTGCCGCCTGAACCGGGCGGTGAACGGAGAAAAGGACCGGATCATCGCAGAGTACCGGGACCTTACCGGAAAGAGCGCGGCGACCTTGTACCGGATTGCCAGGAAACACGGCTTTTCCAGCGGCCGAAAGAAACGGTGCGACAACGGATCGTGCCGCCTTGACGAACATCAGATCCAGTACGTCTCTTCCCTTGTCCAGGTGTCCGCAAGGGAGGTGAAGGGTACGATCCTGCCGGTTACGGAGGCGCTTTCCATCGCCGAGGACAACGGCATCATCGAGCCCGGCCGGATATCGGCGGCCAGGATGCAATCCATACTCAGGGAGCGGGATATGAACGCTGCGGCCTTGAACAGCATAACGCCATCGATCCGTATGGCCAGTTTGCATCCAAACCATGTGCATATTTTCGACGCATCCCCATGCATTCAGTATTACATGAAAAAAGGGAAAGATCTCGGTTTTATGGATCAACGGGATTTTCGAGAGAAGAAACCGAAAAACTACAAGGCTATCAAAAACCGTATTTGGCGTATGGTTTTGGCCGACCATTTTTCTCACCACTTGTTCGTAAAATACTACATCGCAGACGGCGAAAACGCGAGGATGACCTTTGATTTTCTTACATCGGCGTGGCGCGGCGGGCATCATGAAAAATCGCCGTTTCGTGGCGTTCCGTTCTATCTATTGATGGATGCCGGCAGCGCAAACACCGCTAAAGGTATCATGGCGCTTCTTAAACGACTTGAAATCGAGATGCCGGAGAACATGCCCCACAACCCACGGCGCCAGGGATCCGCCGAAAACGCCCAAAACATCGTGGAAACACGCTTCGAGGCGCGGCTGCGGTTCGAACCGGCGACCACCATCGAGGAGTTGAACGAGTGGGTGACAGACTGGCTCGTAGAATGGAACGACAAAAAAATTCACAGTCGGCACAGGATGACCCGGACGGCCTGCTGGTTGACGATCAAAGAGGACCAGATCCGGGACCTGCCGTCGGATGAAATCCTGCAAGACCTGTACGCCGAGCCGGAGGTAACACGAACCGTTCGCCAGGACAACACCATCACGTTCCGTTCGGAGGAATACCGCCTGAAGCATATCGAAGGAATCCGCCCCGGGAGAAAGGTTCAAGTTGTGCTGCGTCCGTATCACTGGCCGGAGGTGACAGTCGTTTTCAATGACACGGAATATCTTGTTTCGCCCATCGGGGAGCTTCCCGGCATCGGCAGGTTCCGGGCGGACAGCGCCATCATCGGACAGGAATACAAGTCCAACCCGGATACATTGGTGGACAAGACCCGGAAGGCAAACGAGAACCTGGCCTACGGTGACGAGAGGAAAAAAGACGACCTGCCGTTCGGAGGTACGCTTCAGGTGTTCGGGCATCAGAGCGACAAGGTGGATGCCGTTCCCATGCGGCGGCGCGGAACACCTATGGAAGTCGGCCGGGACGTGGCCATCAAACAGATTCCCATCGTCGAGTTATTCAAGAAGCTACGCGACGCCGGCGTTCGCGTAACACCGCAAATAAATACCGAACTCCGGAAAACATTTGGCGGGAGCGTACCTGCAGCGCGGGCGGATGAAATCGTCATGGCGATGGCCGACGGCAATGACTGGCGGGATGCCGGGCCTGTCGCCGAGGCAATGTAACCAAAAGGAGAACACACATGAGAACCTGCACAAAACCAAAAACCTACGGCAATGACCTTCCGCCAAAGCCTATATGGCTGAAGCAGTTGATGGCCGAATGCGACATCACCCAGGAAGAGCTGTCCACGTCGATCTCATCCCTTACGGGAATGCAGATCAGTCGGCCGACAATCAGCCTCGCCCTGAATCGCGGCTATCTCCCACCAACCATACCCACTTTTACAAAGACCGTTGAGCAAATCATCGGGGGGAACCAGGCGGCGAGAGAATGGCTGATGCTCAGAAGCATGGTGATGGGCGACATCTGGCGTCCTTCCGGGAATGAAAAGCTGCACGTCCAGCCATCCGGACACGGCCGCAGGATTAGGATGTCCTACATGATGGCAAAGAAAAATCCGGCGATGGTCAAAGGAAATCCATTTGAACTCGACATCACCTTGGAGGTGGAGATGATCAACCAGGAAGCACTCAAGCACTTCAAATTGTTTCGCAACCCGTTTTTGGACGATATCCAGAAGGACACGGATATCTACATGAGCGACGAGCACCGGTACATCGAGGCGGCCATGCTGGATGCGGCCCGGCACGGCGGATTCCTCGCCGTGATCGGCGAGGTCGGAAGCGGAAAAAGCGTAATGCGCAGGAAGGTGATCGAGCAGCTCAAGCGGGACGGCGACACCCTGACAATTTACCCGCAGACCATCGATAAGACCCGTTTGACCGCCGCATCGATCTGCGACGCCATCATCCAGGACATCAGCAGCGAGCGATGCATGGTGAAACTGGAGGCGAAAAGCCGCCAGGTCCGGCGGCTTTTACTGGATCGCGCCAAGTCCGGGTACCGGGCGGTGTTGATCATTGAGGAGGCCCACGATCTGAACGTGAACACGCTAAAGTACCTGAAACGCTTCTATGAACTCGAGGACGGGTACCGGAAGCTTCTCGGGATCATCCTGATCGGCCAGACCGAGCTGAAGCACACATTCAACGAGAGCACGAACGTGGACATGCGGGAGGTGATCCGGCGCGTCCAGATCGCTGAAATCAAGGGGCTTAACGGGCATTTGGGCGAGTATCTGGCCGTGAAATTCAGACGAGTCGGGAAAAATGCGTCCGACATCTTTTCCGAAGATGCATACGAAGCACTTGGAAAGCGTCTCACCAGTACCAGCCGGGACGGAAAACAGAAAATCTCTCACGCCTACCCGCTCCTGGTGAACAACTATGTGGCCCGGGCCATGAATCTGGCGTTCGAGATGGGTGAGACGAGAATCACCTCGGATGTCGTAATGGCAATCTAAATAAAATTGGGAGGCGGCTGATGGATAGACAAACAAAGGTCAACCAGATGCATGAAAAATTGAATGATGCGTTCATGGACCTCCAGGGCATTACCGTCGTGGACGAACAGAGCCGGGAATCGAAACAGTGTGCCATCCTCTCCCTGGTTGCCATGCGCAAATTGATGGAAGACATGGGTCTTACCCATAGCACAACGTTTTAGGAGATCGCCATGAATCTTGAGAACCTTGGATACAATCCGGACACCGGGATCCATAGCATAAAGTTGACTCCATACGAATCCACTTTTTTGGGCCTTTTATGGGTGGATCACGTTGGCAAGGAGAACCGGATTTCAGCAAACGCGCTGGCGACTTTGCTCCATTACACATTGGACGGCATTCGAATCGATGAGGATTCGTTCGACGACCTGGTTAAAGAGATAGCCAAAAAACACTCGAGCACTTTGGGAAAATGGAAGCGGGACCTTCGGCATCTTCATAATCACTTACTGATCAGGCATCCCAACATCCCTCTTTTTTCATCCGCCGGCTATCACAACGGTTATTTCATTGGGGCGACCAAGGCCGAGGCCGACGAGTTTTACGACACGTTTCGGATGCGCGGAATGACCGGGCTTATCAAGGCCAGCCGAGGGAAAAAGGCAGTGCTGGCTGACATGGTGAAGCAGCTCACCTTTGAATTTGAAAATATGTCCGGTGAGTCACCCGGCACTCCTCTTCCTGGTGACCAATCCGTTCATATCGAAGTGGTGGACGCCTTGCTGGAAAAGATGACCAGGGAGCCCGAACGGTTTGCCGGTGAGCTTCGCCGATTGGGCAAAAAGTTTGGAAGCGTGTTGCTTCCCAAGGACCAGGTGCGGGCCATGATGACCAAGGCGGACGAATTGCGCAAGCTGATGGCCGAGATCGGGGTGTGACGATGATACCCAGCACAAAACGACAACGGCAATTGATCGGGATCGCTTGCGGGCAATTGAAGATCGAAAAGTCCATCAAGGCCGACATGTTGCTGGAGCGGTTCGGCGTCGAGAGCACCTGCGATATTTCTGCGGCACAGGCGGATTTATTTCTGGCGGAGCTGCGGAAAAGAGGATTTCGTGTGAAGCGACGACGGCCGGCAGCGAAACCAACCCCACGGCAAAAAGGGAATATGGTGAAGCTGGCCAGTCTTGCACAGCATGAGAAGATCGGCGCCCTGGCCCGGCTGATCGATTGGCGGGTAAAGGACGGACTTTCCCGGTGGCTGGTCAAACGGTATTCGATAAAGCGGGTAAAAACCGCACAAGAGGCATATTTGGCTATCGAGGGGCTGAAGAAGATGTTCGAAAATCAGATGAAGAAGAATTTTGGAGACCGGTGGATGAATAGAAATTGGGGCGATCCGGATATTGCACGCTATATCGAGGAGCACTTGAGATGATTTTGAAATGTCCTGCATGCCGGATGCGCGCGAGTGCGGACGCATGGGCGGCGGAGGTTGATGTGGAGGCGGTGTTGAATATCTGCTCTGAGTTGCCGACGGAAATAAGCCGTCGGGTGCTGGCGTACTTTGGGCTGTTCCGTCCCCTTTCCGGGATCCGGCCGATGGCGTGGTCGACCACTCGCACCCATGCCGAGGCGCTCAAAGCGTTGGTCGAGAAAAACGGAATCGCCTGGAACCGAGGGGCCGTCCATCCCAATAACCCTATGGCATGGGCGGCGGCAATGGACCGCGCATTGCAGAATCCAACATTGGATTTGCCATTGAAAGATCACAACTGGCTGAGAAAAGTGGCTTACGGAATTTCCGGGGAGATCGACCGAAACAAAGAAGTCCTGCGCATCATGTCAGAGCAAGGCGTTGCTTATCGAGGCAACACCGAATCTATTTACCATCAAACGCCGATCTGCGGGGCTTGCGGGATTCAGGCGGACAATATCGAGAAGGGGAAACCCTGTCCATTTTGTGGAGAAGCCGCGTGACGGTCAATGGAAACTAAGGATGTGGATTTGAGAAAGACAGATTCTCGCTTGGTTATCGATTTTCTGGTTTTATTGGAGAATTAAAAAATGGAAAACGACGAAAATTTAGAGGTCTATGTGAGGCCTATCATAACGCCGTCTTTCGTGTTGAACTCGAAGAATATTCGTATCAACTATCGTGGATATTGGGTCGATTGCCGGAATGGTGAAATACGCATTTCTGACATAAATGGAAAGATCAAACACAGGGAAATGCTTCCTTGAGAAACCGGAGAAATGAATGGATGGAATAATCGAAAAAATAAAAAAATGACTTTCCTTATCGAAAAGCAGCAATGAAAACGAAGCCGCCGCCGCACTGGAAAAAGCGCAACAGCTTATGGAAAAACATGGGCTCTGCGAGCGTGATATTGAACTGTCATCCGTTGAGAGAAAAACTCAATTTGTTAGTCGGACATTGGTGCCACCTGGATATCTCATCATGCTCATCAGGATGATGGAATCTGTTTTTGGCGTCCAGTCCGTACTTGTTCAGGAGCACACGTTTCGTGGCTATAAGAGCCATATCGATTTCATTGGGATAGATGCTGCGCCAGAACTTGCCGCCTATGCATTCGATGTGCTCAAGAAACAACTCGTCAGAGGCAGGGACGAATATTTGGGGACTTTAAAACGCGTCAAAAAAAGCACAAAAACACGGCGGGCGAATTTATGGTCACAGGCGTGGTGTCGAGCCGTAGAGCAGAAAGTTCGGACGCTGGCTATCCCATCTATGCAAAGGAAGCTTATCGAGGCGTGGATTGATGATCATTACAAATCATTGGAAAGTGTTAAGCCAAAGGTTGGCCGATGTAAAACGAGAGGCGATAGAGATGCTATTATTGGCGGTTTTGTTGCCGGCAGCGATGTTAGCATTCACCCTGGCGTGGGTTATCCTGGCGGTGTCGGACTTATTTCTTAATTACAATAGTTTGATGCTTTTCTATTTTAATTTTTAACAAAGGGACTGTTACTTTTGCTCCACAAAAGTAACACCTTTTTTGAAGGTGCCCAAGACCAATTGTCAGGGCAAAATTATGAGACGAAATTGCATAACAAAATTCCAACACCAATTTCCAACACAAAATTTGCTTTGCTTTTTTGTGTTGGAATTTAGCCAGGAGTGCGGGCTATGGATAAAAATCAGCGCATAGCGTTAGAGTACGAATTACGGAAAATCATCGTAAAACGACTGGAATCCGCACAGGAAGGGGAAATCTACGGTTTCGGGCACCATACAAGCTTTGGATTTTTTAATGACCCAGATGATCTGGCCGACGAAACTGTGCGGCGCTGTATGGCAACGATAGATGAATATCAGGTTCGTTTGCTTCGCCGACAAAAAGCATAGTGTAAATAAACTCAATGATAGACGGATACGATATACAGCCTCACGACATTCCGGACGGATACCAAGACGTCGTGGACGCCATCGGCATGGAAGCCGCCCTAAAGCTTGTAGAAACAATGGGCGGCGGGCCACTCTACGTCCCAACGAAAAAGGACATTTGCCGAGGTGCGCGTGACCGCGCCATCCGCGCAGAATTCAACGGCCGTAACCACCGCGAACTGGCAACCAAACACAACCTTTCACTGACATGGATCCGCACCATCGTTGGTCCCAGCGGCCGGCGCCGCACCGGTGTCGACACCATTGACAGGCAGCTGCAGTTATTTTAACTCATCTCCCATATCCCCATTTTTCTTCACATAGTAACTCTCCAATAAAACTAATTTTTTCAAGTAGTACATTGGATTGTTTCTTTCGGCTTCGGTAATTTCCAATCATGTCGGAACGTGTGTTTCTCCCATTGATTGCCGGGGGAGCCGCCCTTTTAAGGAAAGGGGCGGTTTTC
This sequence comes from uncultured Desulfosarcina sp., assembly GCA_963674945.2. GTDB lineage: Bacteria > Desulfobacterota > Desulfobacteria > Desulfobacterales > Desulfosarcinaceae > Desulfosarcina. The sequence goes on along the minus strand of CAXXWQ010000004.1, from coordinate 1,792,228 downwards.
CCGGTAATACCCACAGAAGCCAAGGAATAATGAACCCTGTCATCGAACTGATCCGCCTCGAAGAGAATTTTTCCTACGGTACCTTCGGCGTGCTCAAGATCAATAAGTGCGTTGTCTGCGTCACCCTGGAACCGCCGGACCTGGAGAACGCCAAAAACATCTCTTCCATCCCGGCCCAGCAATACATGATGAAACGCACCGACTCCCCCAAATACGGGGATACCTTCGAGATTTGCGACGTACCCGGAAGGGATCACGTGCTGATGCATCCAGGCAATAAGGTGGACGAAACTGAAGGCTGCATTCTCCTGGCCGAGCACTTCGGCAAACTCGGAGAACACCGCGCAGTCCTCAACTCGGGCAACACGTTTCGAAAGGTCATGGAAACCCTGCGCCCATATGAGTCGGCATCGTTAACCATCCACGAGCATTTTTAAGAGGAATCGAACATGGGACTTGATTTGACCGGCATCGGATCGGTTGCGGATTTGGCCAAATCGGTGGTCGAACGATTTTTGCCCGCCAAGATGTCGGACGGCGAAAAGGCCAACGCCACCCTGCAACTCCAGGAACTTTTGCAAAAACGGGAAGACGCCCTGATCGATGCCAAGCGCAGCATCATCGTCGCAGAAATGAACCAGGGGGACGCCTTTACCAAACGCGCCCGGCCCATGATCGTTTACGCCGGCCTGGCCTTCATCGGACTCGTCCATGTGGTGTTTCCCATTACCGCCTGGATCGTGCTGATAGCCACCGGCGAGCCCCTGGCCAATATGCCGGAACTGACCCTGCCGACTTCTTTCTGGACCGCCTGGGGAGGTGTTACCTCCATCTGGGTGATCGGCCGCAGCGCAGAAAAAAAAGGGGTGGCCAACGCCAATATGGAAAAGATCGTCCGACTCGTCACCGGCAGCAAGGGATAGCATGGACGGCCCGGATCGCGGTCGACGTGCGGCCGACTTCTTTTTGCAGACCGCCCTGGCCAACCACCTGTCGCGGCAGAAACCTGCAATATCCGCAACCTTTTGCGAGGATTGCGGAAGCGAGATCCCGGAACAGAGAAGGAACTCGGCCCAAGGCTGCACTCGATGCATCTTTTGTCAAACCCAATTCGAAAGGAAGGGATAAGTGGAGGCGATCTCTTTGCCATTGGCAACCTTGATCATCAACCTGCTGGGCCTGCCCGGAGTAATCTTTATCATCTGGCATTTTGATAACCGGCGCGATCAACGAAAAGACGAGCTGAGAAACAAGGAGATCGCCGAGCGCGAGCGGGCCGTCAATGCCATCTTGACCCAGTACAAAGAAGACGTGGCCGAGATCAAGCACCTGTACGAGAACAACGTCAACCTGGTCAAAGACTACAACAGCATATGCGAGCGCCAGGACAGGCTTTACACAGAACTGATCTCGGTGGTCTCTCTTAACACCCAGGCCCAAACCCAGCTTACCGAGGCCATCAAGAATAATACCTTCTGCCCCCTCGTCCGGGAGAAAGGACCGAGCGAATGAATCTTGAACGCGCCGCCATGAGAGTAAAGCTTTCAGAAAAAACCGACCTGGCGGCCCGCCTTAGACTTCGCATCGAGGGCAATTGCCGGATGATCCGGACCGGCCTGAACACGCTTTTAACACCGGTGGATGATCTCGATGTACCCGTGATCGCCGAGCAGATGGACGAACTGACGACAGCCTGGGGAGAACTCCAAGTGGCGCTATCGGAGATCGCACGACTGCAAAAGGAGCTGGCCTGATGGCCGCCAAGGGAGACAAGGCCCGGCTGTATGACGTGGCCATGCGCATGTACGCCGAAGGCGCCGGCCTGACCGCCATCGAGGAGGCCCTTTCCGTCAGCCGCCAAACGTTAAGCCAGTGGAAGGCGGACAGCAAACGGCCGTCCGACGAGCTGGACGAATGGGACCGTGCCAGGCAGCAAAAGAGAAACAACGCCCAGCGATTGCGAGACCTTTTCGACCGGGAGCTTGGAGAAATAGAAAATACGTCCCCCGGGCAGGTCACGGCGGTCAGCCTGGATGCCGTCACCAAGTTGGGCACCCTGGTTCAAAGGTGGGAGCAAATGGAAACCGGACCTTCATTCGACCGACCCAAGGTTTTTCTCGAAAATCTGCAATGGATCGCCGGATGGCTCAGGGAGAACGACCCGGAAGGATTGAAAGTACTGGCAACGAATTTCGACGCCCTGACGATGGCGTTCAAGCTGGAGTGTATCAATGGCAATGCGTAAGCGACCGAAAATCAGCGAGGGCCAATACGATAAGCAGGTCGCCCAGCTGCGGGCTTTCATCAAGGAAAGCGTGTCTCCGTTTTCAAACGATACGCCGGCAAAGAAAAAGGCCCGTGTCACACGCTCCCTCGGCGACAAGATGTACTTCATGCGGACGTACATGCCGCATTATTTCACGTCATCGTTCGGCGACTTTCATCACGAATGGCAGGATTTCACGGAACTGGAAGACCAGTTCGGCCTGGTCGGTGCTCCCAGGGAACACGCCAAGTCCACGTTCTTTACCTTCGGCGATCCTTTGCATGTCATCTGCCATGATCTGACCAAGTTCGCCCTGATCATTTCCGACACCCATGACCAGGCCCAGGAGTTCACGGTGGCCATCAAGCTGGAGCTGGAGGAAAACCCTCGCATCCGCCACGACTTCGGCAACCTTACGACCAAAAACTGGTCGGATGACGACTTCAAAACCAAAAAGGGCGCATGGGTTCTGGCCCGTGGCCGCAAGGACAAGGTGCGCGGTTTACGAAACGGGCCGCACCGTCCCGACTATGCCCGTTTCGACGATATGGAAAACGATGAGAACGTCGAAAATCCCAATCGCGTGAAAAAGCTGATCAGCTGGATACGGGGAACCGTTATCGGATCGATGGGCAAGGGCTACAATGCCCTTATGGTGGGCAACCTCTTTCACCCGCGATCCGCCATCGCCCAGCTCATCGCCATGAAAGACGACGATACCGGCGAGTCCCTTTATCCGTCCAAGGTGTACCAGGCGATCCTCGATCCGGACACCGACGATGCCAGGCCGCTATGGCCGGCCCAGTGGCCGATGGAAAGATTGCTGAAGAAAAAGCGGGATATGGGCACGTTCGATTTCAACCGAGAAATGATGAACCGTGTCGCGGTGGAGGATTCGCCATTCCCGGAAGAGCAGAAGAAACACTTCGAGCGTATCCACCTGGTCGATGTCCCCTTAATTACCGCCACCGCCATCGACCCGTCGGCAAAAGCCGGAGAGAACAACGACTTTCGGGCCGTGGTGACCTTCGGCTTAAACCCTTTGGAGATGGTATTTTTCTGCCTTCACGCCTGGCTCAAAAAGCGCTCCATCGGAGAGATGTTCGCCGCCGCCTACAGTCAACACGACCAGTACCAGAGCGCATCCGTGTTCATCGAAGAGAACATGCTCAAGGATTTTCTGCACGAGGCCATCAGCAACTATGCCAAGAAAGCCGGCCGATTTCTGCCCTGGCGGCCCGTTCAGCACAACACCAACAAAGAGGGGCGGATCGTCGGGACCTGCGCGTATCTGTGGGAATACGGCAAGCTCCGGTTCGAAAAGAATCACAGCGACCAGAACGTTCTCGTGGAGCAGTTTGTCTATCTGCTGACGCCATCGGTACACGATGACGGACCGGACGCTTCCGAAATGGCCATCCACGGATTGCAAAGCGGCATGGTGGGCAACATCGAGTTCGAGAGCACCGGCTGTAAGAGGGACTTTACCCGTATGGAAAGATTTATCCGATAAGGCAGTTTTACTCATGACCGATTCCAAAAAAACGAACAGTACACCTATCGTCGACGAGATCGCCACCACGGCCAAGGACATAGACATCTTTGCCGGATGGATCAATCGGCTGGAGAACCCGGACCCGGTCCTTCGAACCGAGGCCGGCGGCAAGGGCCTCAAACTCTACGACGAGGTAGACCGTGACGCCCATGCGGGAAGCGTGCTGCAGACCCGATACCTGGCCGTGGCCGGCCGCCAATGGGAAGTGCTGCCGGCCGACGACAGCGCCCAGGCCCAAAAGATCGCCGATTTCGTCAAGGACGCTGTCGACGATTGCAACTTCTCCCGGGCGATCCAGGAGATCATGCAGGCCGTTCTCTACGGCTATTATCCCGCCGAGGTGATGTGGCGCTCAAAGGGCGGCAAATGGGTGCCGGACAAACTGGTGGAAAAGCATCCGCGTCGTTTCGTGTTCGACCATGACCGCAATCCCCGCCTGTTAACGCCGGAGAACATGATTGAAGGTGAACTTTTGCCTGACCGAAAGTTCGTCATCTTCACCTGGGGCAGTTCGGACAACCCGTACGGCAAGGGCCTGGGACAAAAGCTGTGGTGGCCGGTATGGTTTAAAAAGCACGGCATCAAGTGGTGGCTGGTGTTTTTGGAAAAGTTCGGCATGCCCACGCCGGTGGGCAAATATCCCCCGGGAACCGATCCCAAACAGCAGGCGGCACTGCTTGCCGCCATCGACGCCATTTACACCGAGACCGGTGTCAAGATCCCGGACACGATGGTGATCGAACTTCTCGAGGCCACGCGCGGCGGCAAGGCCAGCTACGAGAATCTTTGCGACTACATGGATTATCAGATCAGCAAGGCGGTGTTGGGCCAGACGCTTACCACCAGCGGAGAGGACGGAGGATCCTACGCCCTGGGCCAGGTGCATGACGATGTTCGCCAGGACATCGTCAAGGCGGATGCCGATCTTTTCTGCGAAACCATGAACGCCACCTTGATCCGGTGGATCGTGGATTTCAATTTTAGCGATGTGGTCAACTACCCGTCATTGTGGATCCGCACCGAGGACGAACAGGATCTCAAGGAGCTTGCCGAGCGGGATAAAATCCTTTTGGTCGACATGGGTATGGGCAAGCGCGTGCCGGAAAGCTACATCACAGAGACCTACGGGATCCCCCTGGCCGAAAAAGGCGAGGCCACGCTTGAGATCTCGTCTTCTTCCAGTCCGACCACGCAGAAAGAATTTGCCGAGGCCGGCCGCTTTACAAAAGAGCAACAGGCCATCGAGGATCTGGTGGACTCGGTAGTTCCAGGAGCCATCCCCCATCGCAATAAAATCACGGCCGACATCCTGGCCGCAGCCGAACAGGCAACCTCCTGGGAAGAACTCGAAGCGCTTTTATCTCAGATGCTCAAGGACCAGGCCGGTACCGGAAAGCTGTCCAAGATCTTGGCTGAGTCCATGATGGCGGCCGGCATGTGGGGGCGCTATGCCGGACGTTAAACCAATGGCGCTGTCCATGATCGAGGCCCTGGCGTTTTGGGCGGACAAGGTGCCCATGACCCGTGAAGCGTTCGACGAGATGTTCGAGCAGATGCAGGCGCGCGGGTTTTACGTGAGCGGCCTGACCCGGCTGGACCAGATCGAGGCGGTCAAAGACGCCATCGACCAGGCGCTTTCAAACGGCGAGACATTTGAAGATTTCAAGGCCAGGATCCCCGACATCATCGACGAGCAAAATTGGAGCGGGGTTCGCCTGGAGATCATCTTTCGCACCAATATCCAAAGCGCTTACATGGCCGGCCGTTATTTCCAGATGACCGATCCGGCCGTTCTCAAGGCAAGGCCCTACTGGCGATACAGCGCGGTCAACGACGGCCGGACCCGGCCGGCCCACCGGGCCATGAACGGGAGAGTGTTTCCCGCCAACCATCCCATCTGGGATACCTGGTTTCCCCCCAACGGGTACCGGTGCCGATGCGGCGTGGACACATTGTCGGCCCGGGAGGTGAAGCGCGATGGCCTTACGGTTGAGATCGAGGATCCCACGGGAGAGCTGTTCGAGCCCACGGATCCTAAGACCGGAGAAAAACTGCCGGCCCGGCTGCTGATGCCGGACACCGGCTTTATGCGTAACGTGGGCAAGGAGTGGACCGAAGAAGTTCCCCGCCCGGACATTGATGATGCCATCGATCAAATGCCTTTGCCGGAACTGATCGCCGAATTGCGCCGCAGGTATGAGGAGGCATTGGGCCTATGACCGCCGCCGTATCCATCACCGTAGACGATACCGAGGCCCGAGAACTGCTCTCCCGGTTGAAAAGCCGGATGGAGAGCACCAAACCGCTGATGGAAGTGATCGGCGAGGTGGTGCGGACTTCGGTGGAGCGCAACTTTGCTCAAGAGGGCCGCCCGGCCTGGGAGCCTTCGAGAAGAGCTTTAGAAGATGGCGGCCAGACCTTAAGCAAGACAGGGCGGCTTCGCCGCAGCTTTACCGTTGCCGCCGGAAACGGCTGGACAGCCGTGGGGACCAACGTGGCCTATGCGGCCATCCACCAGCTCGGGGGCCACACCGGCCCGCACATTATCCGGCCCAGGAAGAAAAAGGCCTTACGGACGCCCTACGGAATTTTCAGGAAGGTCAATCACCCGGGCAGCCTGATCCCGGCAAGGCCCTTTCTCCAAGTCCAGGACGAGGACTGGGAAGAGATCAAGGCGACGATCAACGATTTTCTGCTGGGCGAGTAGACAGATCCGGCGAGCATTGCGCCCAAGGGCGCCGAGGTCAAACAAAACCCGATGAGAACGGCTCAATGCTCGTGCGCAAGCAAGATCGTCGAAATTTGAGCCTCTCACGAAGTTTTCAAAGGAGATTTGATTATGTGGATCGAGATTTTCAAAGGCGGGCCGCAGCGAGACAGCCAGGGACGGGAGCATGACGGCGATTGCCTGATCGAAAAAGCGGTCTCTTCTTTTAACGCCGGTGAGCACCGGCCGCCCCTGGTGCTCGGCCATCCCAAAGACGACAGTCCGGCTTACGGCTGGGTCAACGGCGTGAAGGCCGATGTCGCATCCGGAGTCAAGCGGCTGATGGCCGACATCGCGCCCGTGGACGCCCTTAAGGGCTGGGTTAACGGCCGGCTGTACCAAAACCGCAGCGCCGCCTTTTACGCCGACGGCCGTCTCCGGCACGTGGGTTTTTTGGGCGGCACGCCCCCGGCGGTAAAGGGCCTTACGCCGCTTCCCGCCTTTGGCGAGGATGCGGATACATCCATCGAGTTTATTTCTCATCACACAAAAGCATCGACGAAAGGAGACAGCATGAAGTTCAGCGAATTTTTAAACGCCATTAACATTTTCAAAAAGCTTGGCGGAAAGGATGAGGACATCGACATGATCGCTCCTCCTTCCACCGCCACCCCTTCGGTATCGGCCGGCACGTTTACCGAAGCGGACCTGGAAGCAGCCAAACAAAAGGCCGCCGAGGATGCCCGCAAAGAGGCCGAGGCCAAGTTTGCAGAAACTGAAGCCAAACGAAGAAAAGCCCAACGGACCGAGAAGATCGGCGAATACATCGATGCCGGGGTCGAGACCGGCAAGATCGCTCCGGCCTGGGTGGATGCCGGCATCGGCCTTTTTATGGAGCAGCTGGCCACCGATTCTCCCATCGAATTTTGCGAAGGCAAAGAGAAGAAAACCACGGACGCCTGGTTCAAAGAGTTCCTGGAGGGCCTTCCCAAGCTGATCAATTTTGAAGAGATCGCCAGCCGCGACAAGGATGCCGGGGCCGGCACCAACCAGGAAAAGCGCGAGCAGTTAATTTCGGAGTTCATGGAGAAGAACCAGGGTGTCACTTACAAAGACGCGGTTCTCTCCGTTTCAGAAAAACATCCGGATCTTTTCAAAGACCGCTAACCCGCCTCAAAAAGGAGGAAAACCAATGATAGGCCAGACATCCGGTATCGAAAAGAAAGTCAATTGTGAAGCGGCCATCGATGAACCGTTCACCATCGCCAAGTTCGGAAGCGATGACGACACGCTTGCCGCAGCAACGGCGTCCACGGAAGGGCTGATCGGGGTGTTCCAGCATACCACCAGCCAGGCCGGCGAAGCGGTACGCGTCATGCTCACAGGGATCACCCGCGTCAAGCTGGGGGGAACCGTCGCCAGGGGCGATTGGGCCACGAGCGATGCCGACGCTTTGGCCGTAAAGGCCGAACCGGCCGCCGGGGTAAATGCATCCGTTGTCGGCAAATTCATGGCATCGGGAGTGGTCGGAGACATCGTCCCCCTGCTTCTGACGCCCGGACAAATCCAGGGATAACACCCTTTTACCTGTAATCGACAACAAGGAGAACAGTCATGCCTGAACCCAATGCCCTGCACGTGGATGCGGTGCTCACCAACATGAGCATCCAGTACCGAAACGAGGCCATGATTTGGCCCGAAGTTATGCCCCAGGTGAAAGTGGGCAAGCGATCGGACAAGATCATCAAATACGACAAGGAAGATGCTTTCAAGCTGGTGGATGACGCCATCGGTCCCAAGGCGATGCCCAACGAAGTGGACTGGGGCGCCTCCGATGACAACTACTCGGTGGACGATCATGCCTTAGGGGACTGGCTTCCCCAGGAAACCATCGACAACTCGGACAACCCGCTTCAACCCGAGTTGGATACCAACGAGTTTCTCAACCTGCTTTTGGACATCGCCCAGGAAAAGCGTGTGGTCGACATCGTTTTCGATTCGGACACCTATCCCACCGGCAACAAGGTGCAGCTTTCGGGCACGGCCCAGTGGGGAGATAGTGCCGACAATCCGGTGCAGGATGTTCTTACCGCCGTGGAAAGCTGCTTTTTACGGGCCAACACCCTGGTGTTTGGCGCGGAGGCCTGGATGAAGTTCAGGGCGCTGCCCGAGGTGCTGGACGCGGTTAAAGGCGCCACACGGTACCAGGGATCCCCCGGCGGTCTTGCCACCAAAGCGGAAGTGGCATCCTTGCTGGAAGTAGAAAAACTTCTGGTGGGCCGCGCCCGCTACAACACGGCCAAGGAAGGGCAGACCGCCTCTTATACCAGGCTTTGGGGAAAGCATATGGCGGCCCTTCATGTGGTGAAGAGCCCGGGGATCAAATCCATCACCTTTGGCATGACGATCTCGGAGATGCTTCGCCAGACCCAGCGGGACTTTGACAAAAAACGGGGTGTCAAAGGCGCCCATTACTTCAAGGTGGCCTGGAACTCGGATGAGAAGGTGATAGCCAGCGACCTTGGCTATCTTATCGAGGACGCCGTGGCGTAACTGCCTGGCTTTCTGAAAAGGAGGAAACGATGCCCACGTATATCGTCCAACACACGCCCGTCAAACATGGGGCCAAGGGGAAGAAAACGGCCGACACCTACAACCCGGGTGACGAAATCGAGCTTTCGGAAAAAGAGGCACAAAAGCTTGGAGGAAATGTCAAGCTCTCAGCCGCCAAAGCCAAGCCGCCGGCAGCGGAATAACCTGTCATGGCCTACTGCACCGCAGAGGACATTGCCAAGCGCCTTTCCGAGAACATCCTCATCGAGCTGACCGATGACGACGATGCCGGGGTGGTGGATGCCGATGTGGTGGCCGCCGCCATTGCCGATGCCGACGAAGAGATCGACGCGTTTTTGTCCATGCGCTACACCCTGCCGTTTTCCACGACGCCGGCCATCGTTTTGCGCATGTCCGCCGATCTGGCCGTGTGCCGGCTGTACGCGAGAAGGGACCACATAGAGCTTCCCAAGCAGTGGGCGGACCGGTGTCAGGCTGGCCGGCGGATGCTGGAGAAGATGGCCGAAGGCAAGCTTCGTTTGGACGTGCCGGACCCGGCTGCCTCCAGCGATGACGGGGTCGCGGTCACCGCATCCAAAAGTGATCGCATCTTTACCATCGGAAAAAGCTCCGACGGATCTTCGGGATCTTTGGATAATTACTGACGAGCAAAATTATGATTCAGGAAATCATCGACGCCATCAAAACCGCCCTTGAAGCAACGCCTGGTGTGGTTGGTGACATCGAGCAGTATGCCGGCGACATTGCGGAACTGGTGAAAAAGCCCAGGCGTCTGCCGGTCTTATGGGTGATCTATAACGGCGCCGATTTCGAGGGACGCAAGGTGGTGGACAATGTGCTGGCCCGGCATACCATGCAGTTCACGGTGGTGTTGATTGCCAAGAACCATCGCAGTCGCGCCGATGGCGCCGAAGCCTGCCACACCGTCATCGAGGCGGTAAGAACCCGGCTGATCGGATTGGTGATAGCAGAATTCGGCGCCGAGCTGTGGCCGGTACGAGAATCGCTGATCGATGCCACAGGCCCCCTATTGGTGTATGGCCTTACCTATCGGCTAAAAGCCGACTATTCGGCCTCATAAGAGAATAAGGAGAAAGTCATGAGTACATCGGAACGAGGTAAAATCCAGGTCGAACTCGGCAGAGTGCTGACCGAATTTACGCAGATGACCGACTCCGGCGACAACCGGATCTTTACCGCCGGGACCCTGTGGAGCGGCAAAAGCGGGTACGAGCCGGATATCCGGCCCAACGGCGTGGTTACAGGGAGTAACATCCTATCCACCCATGCCAACGATGACACGGTCGCCGTGGCCGGGTTTACGGCATACAGCAAGGGTACGCTTCACACCGTGGCGGCGATATCCATTGCCCTGACCCGGCCGTCGACCGACGATCATAAGATCTGCTCGATCATTATGGACGATACGGGCACCATCGACGAGGTGGAAGGCACCGAGGGAACTTCTTTTTCATCGACCCGGGGCGAGGCCGGGGGACCGCCGCTGATCCCCGTGGACGCGGTGGAGGTGGGCCAGGTGAAATTCGACAGCCAGTCATCGGCGGTCATCTCCGAAAGCGAGATCTACCAGGACATCGGCCAGCACTGCGAGCGCTACGACTACCCGGCATTTACGTACGACAATATCGGCAAAGGGAAAAAGGCCGCGACCACTGCCGAAAAGAACGCCCATGTCAAGTTTTACGAGGCCCTGCCGGCCGTTCATACCGGATCCGTGGCCAAGGCCGTGTACATCCAGTATTACACCCCCACGTTGTCCACCGTGCCCAACGTGAGCGATTTTAAGGCGGCCGAGGTCGGCATCAGCAAGTCCAGCACCAAGGTCTATAAGGGGGACGGCGGCAGCGGCGTGATCGGATCCGTGTCCGCCGATTCCGTGGGTGATGCATCGTTTACCTTGTATGCCAACGACGGCATCACCGATCCCATCGTCGACGAGGCCGGTGAAATGATCACCGTCAAATACTTCCAGGATGCCAATAAGACGCCCTTTGTACTCACCCAGGGCGCTTTGGGCATCGACCGGAAATTTCCGGCCGGGGACAACACCGAAATTTCCTGCACGCTGTACTGCGAGAAAGCATCCGTGGGGTTTAACGCATGATGAATCTTGAAAAATTCAGGAACGCTGAGTTTGAGCGCCGCACGGAAACGGTTCCGGTACCGGAGCTGGCCGGGTTTTTTGATGGAGACGGTCCGGCCGAACTTGAGGTGCAATCGCTTACCGGCCCGGAGGTGTTCCAGGCCGAGCGTAGAAGAGAGCAAAACCGGAACCTCGACGAGCTGGTCAAAAAGCTGGCCGGAGACAATTCGAAAAAGAAGATCGCCGCTCTGATCGAAAGCCTGGGGTTTACCGGCGATGTCCACCCCATGTTGGTCAAGGCCATTGCCTTTGTGGAGTTCGGGGTGGTGTCGGTGAAACTTACGCAAGAAGACGTGGTCCGCCTGGCCGAGTATCACATCGACACCATGCTCCGGCTTTTCCGGAAAATCGACAACCTGACCGCGCTGGGGCACGTACCCGTGGGAAAATCGAAAGCCTCTGGGCAAACAAGCGCGTCCAGGACGCATTAGCCCTATGCGCCAGAGGCATCGGAGGGCAGCGGTTTTTGTTCGAGGTGATCCCCGACATCTTTCCTCATCCCTATCTCACCGAAGCGGAACGGATCCTGTGGGGGCGGTATTACAAACAACGTCTTGATGGAATGTCGTGATGGCAGACCTTACCCGCACAATCGAGCTATTGTTTACCGCCACCAACCGGACCGGATCGGTATTTACTTCCGTGGGCAGCGGCCTGGATGACCTGAACACCGGTGTCCGGAACGTGGCCCAACCGCTGGCCGACGTAACGACTGCGGTGGTCAAGCTGGATGCCATGCTGGCGGCGATGGCCGCCGGCGGGATCGCCTATGCATTCAGTCAGTCGTCCAAGCTCAAATCGGCGTTTACCGAACTGGAGAAGGTGGCCGGCGACAATGCCGAGGCGTTGAACGATGCCAAGACCAACGCCAAGGAGTTGTCCAACGCGTATGGCGAATCGGCGGCCGGTATTTTGACGGCCACGGCCGAGTGGAAGCAATCCGGGTTCGACATCCAAGAGTCCATGACCCTGGCCAAGGACAGCATGGACTTGGTGATTGCCGGCAGTCTCGATGCGTCCGACGCCAACGAAATCCTGATCGCATCCCTCAAAGGGTTCAAGGCGCCGGCTTCCGATGCCAGGCGGCTGATCGATATCCTCAATGAAGTGTCCAACCAGTACGCCACCGATATCCAGCAGCTGGGCAAAGGGATGGCCGGGCTCTCTCCCATCGCCAAACAAATGGGATTTTCGTTTGAGGAGACGGCCGGAATACTCACGCCGGTCATCGAGGTATTTCGATCCGGCGACGAGGCAGCCGTGGCCCTTAAAACCGGACTGCTCAAGCTGATTGACGACAGCAAGCCGGTGAGAGATGCCCTTGAGTCCATCGGCGTGTCCCAGAAAGACGCGAACGGGAACCTTAGATCCGGCAAGGACATCCTTGCCGACGTTTCCAAGGCGTTCCAGACCCTGGGGCAGGATCAAAAGCTGTTCGTCACCCAGCAGTTGGTGGGCATCGAGCAGAGCGCCCGTATGGTCGAAGTGTTTGACGGGCTGAGCAAATCTTCGGAGATCACCGCTGCGGCCATGAACTCGGCCGGATCGGCAGCTGCGGAAGTGGCCAAGCGGCTGAAAGATCCCGAGGTTGCGGTAAACAGGCTTAGGGAAGGTTTTAAAAACCTCTCTTCCGCTATTGGAGACGATTTTCAGGAGGCGGGAACCAGTGTCATCAACGGTTTTACCGCCATCGTCAATCAGTTGGAGAAATTGGTTGACGATGGCGCTTTCGAGCCGATTCTAAGCGCTCTCGACGATTTTCTGGCAGGTATTGGGACAACCTTTGAAGAGGTCGCAAGCGCGCTTCCCGAGGCCCTGGAAGGGGTGGATTATTCCGGATTCTTAGATTCGCTGGGCGATATCCGGGACGCGGTTTCCGGCCTGTTCGACAATGTGGACCTGACAACGCCGGAAGGACTGCAGCACGCCATTCAAAAGATCGTCGACAGCGCCGAATCCCTGATCCGATTCTCCACCGGTATCGCCGAGGTGTTCGTCACCCTGGCCGATAAGATCGGCGATCTGATCGGGTGGTTCAACTCCCTGGATGCCGGCACGATCACCACGGCGGCCAAGATTGCCGGGATCGGCGCTGCCGTCACGGCCATATCGGTTCCTGTTGGAGCCGTTGCATCGGCTATTGCAGGAATGGGCAGTGCCATTGCCGCGATTACCGCAAGTCCGGTCCTTGCCGTTGGCGCAGCCGTGGCTGGAGTAGCTTCGGCCGGATACCTTGCAGGCAAAGCAATATACGAATGGACCAGCAATAACGACGACCTGAAAGAATCGCTGTCCTTTGCCAAAGAGGTCGATGAGGACATTGCCAGGATCTATGCAGAGGCCGACAAGGTCGGCCCGGCTTTCGGAACCGCCGGCAAGATGACCAAGGAAAGCGCCCTTGAGATCGTTAAGGGCGTTGAAAATGCAAGTTATAGCACGGCGGAACTTACCGAAGAACTGCGAAAGATGGGCGTGTTGGTTGAAGAGAAAAAGACGCTCAACGTCGATACGGCGGCTGCCAAAGAGAAGTTTCAGGAGCTTGAGTATTGGGTAGGCGACGAGAACGGCGGTCCGCGACAGTTAAAAACCATCAAGGTCCCCATAGACACTTCCGAAGTTGAGGACGCCAAGAAAAAAATCGAGGAAATCCCCGCAGTAAAACGCCTTGAAATCGAAACCGACCTGAAGATCGAAGAGGTGAAGGCCAACGCGGCCACTGTCCAAAAGGCCCTGGAATACAAGGCCCAGGTGGATATCGCCGAGATCGAGGCCGCTGCCGAAACCACGATTGCCCTGTCCGATAACATCTCCGAGATGTTTGCCGACACCGGTAAAATGATCAGCGGTTTGTTTTCCGAATGGGACAGCGGAACCAGCCTTCAGGAAAAATGGGCTATCCAGGATCAACTTAAAAGCGAGCAGGAACTCAGGGAAAAAACCCTTGAGATGCAAAAAGCGTTGAACGAGGCCCAGGTCAAATACATGGAGGCAAAGACGAGGGCCATCGAAAGCGGCGAGGCGCTGATCACCGTGCAAGGGGACAGCCTGGCGCCACATCTGGAAATGATCATGTGGGAGGTGTTTGCCGCGATCCAGATCCGGGCGACCCAGGAAGGGCTTGATCAATTGCTGCTTGGCGGATTTGAATCATGATCTTTTTAAGCAACGCTGCGGCCGATCCCGACGGCAGTATAATCCTGAGGCACCTTCGTTCAAAGCCAGGGTATGACAGCACTGCCCGGATCTCTCGATCGAAAACCTTAGACGGTGGAGCGGCGATTTCTCATTACGGTGTTTCGTCCGCCGATCGGGAGCTTCAAATCGAATGCTGGCTGTCATCATCGGAATTTTCAACGATCAAATCGTTTCATGAGAACGCAGTTCTTTTGGTGGTTTCTTATTGGGAGGGGGTTTACAGCGGGTACATCTATCGGGTGCGCAACAATGGGGGCGACGCCCAGATAATCGTTTATATCAAAGAGAAAATGGCATGAATCGAAAAATCGCATTGGACGTTATCGTAGATGGGTAAAGCAACGATTATAAGCGAGGCCGGAGAAGGACTGTATAATGTCGAGGTGAATCACGACTATACGGCCGCTGATGCGAAGTTGTTGAAGCTTCAGGCTATATTGGATCGTATTGAAAAGAAGCTTGCAGAAGCAGAAGACGAAACGACAATCGCTTATCTGAATTTACGAAAAGCCACGATTGAGAAAGAGATCGACAGGCTCGAATCCTATCTTGATATGGATTACCGGACGCAGGCCTGGTGCGCCGATTTTACCGAAGGGCTAACCGGAGCGGTCGGCACCATCGAGCCGGGGGCGGAGATAAAAAACGGCATCAATATCCAGCCGGGGCATGATGGAAATGCCGGGCATGATTTGAATCGCGACGGCCAGGTTACGCCTTTTTACACATTGGACGTCGCCGATGCGATGAGAAATTTTGCGATAATGCCCGCCATTCAAAAATGGAAGCCGACCTATCGTTATGGAACCATTTCGAATTTGGATAAAGACGAAGACACGTGTACGGTTACTCTCGATCCTCTTGCCAGTTCTGTTCAAAGCCTGGATATCAACGTAGCTTCTACTCTCAATAATGTCCCCATCGATTACATGACTTGTAATGCATCGGCCTTCGAAGATGGAGACAGGGTGATTGTAACATGGGTCGGGTATGATGTCGCAAATACGGCGAAGGTGATCGGGTTTGTGGACAATCCAAAACCTTGTGGCTGGAAGGAGCCTTGGAACGGCCCTGCTGTCACCTCCAGGCATCCCTGGATTTATTGGTATAGCTGGAATGAGGGGGAGGGAGAGGAAGCCGAGTTCGACTTAAAAAATGGCGTTCTTACGATATCATATCCGGACGCGACCGATTATATACAACAGCATCAACTATACATGATTCCGGAGCAGCCCTTTTATCTGAACGCCACGAAGATCAAGTTCAGAGCCGAATCGGGATTGGTCTATTGTGGTTCATATATAAGTAATGAGCGCACCGATTGCCTGTATCTCGGGGGATGGGCGGAAGACGGCCTTACTATCGTGGAGTTTTACCTCTATACCGCATTTACCACACTCCAGCCGTTTATCGGTTGTATCACCAATACCTATATGAACCAGGAAACCGACTGGATCCTGGAGGAGGAAGTAACCGAGATATATCCGCCATCCTGGGCTCCACCGCTGGACGATCCCGAAGGTACCTACCCTTATCGAGGTTACACCAGAAACATCGGACCGAACATCGATACCTTTTTTGATTTGCCGGAGATATGCGCGCAGTGTTGCGCCATAGCGGTGCAGATGGCGACGAACAGCGGTCTCGGCATAGGTTACACCCCAACCGGCCCTGTGGGTGGCGGAAAAATGTCCATTGATCATATCGGCATAATGTAACGGAAAATTCGATGGCGTATGACATCACGCAAATAGATAGTTTGGTTCATGACACCACGGCAACTGCGGATCATGGCTCCATCTGTAAAATGGATGACGCGTACCATTTCTTTGTCGTGTATGCCGTATCCGATAATGATGTGTGGGCAAAGACGTTTGAGGTGGACGCCTCCTTCGGCAACATCACCTTCATGGACGATGAGGAAACGGACTCCGCCTATGGCGATTACATGCGCTGCATTTCTCCTCGAGCGGGTGGCTACAACTCCGTTGTCATACGTTATGCAGGAAGCAATGGGGCCGGAACGATCACCCATTACACGTGGACTGCCGGGACATATGTTTTAAGTCAAAAGAGTAGTTTGGCTTATGATAACAACTCTTGCGACTATGGGGATATTTGCTGGATCGATGACACCCATATCTTTGGGGCATGGACCGATTACAGTTTATACGGGGTTGTGGAATGTTTTCGCGTCAGCGCTCTTACTCCTGTCGAATACACTCCCCTTATCCATGACAATACCAATGGAAGCATCCGATATAATTCGGTCTGCATGCTCGACAGCACCCATGCCGTCGTGGCGTACGCTTCCTATTCGGCATATTATGGAATCGTAAAAACATTTTCCATCGATGGCAGCTATAACGTAACGGAGCTTGATGACCTTACTCATGACACCAATACCAGGTATGGCTATAGCTCCGTGGTGGCAATTGATAGCACGCACTTTATTCTCGCCTACGCCGACTACAACAACCAGGGTCACATAAAGACATTCTCCGTTGACGGCAGCTATGTAATCACCCAGATC
This sequence comes from uncultured Desulfosarcina sp., assembly GCA_963674945.2. GTDB lineage: Bacteria > Desulfobacterota > Desulfobacteria > Desulfobacterales > Desulfosarcinaceae > Desulfosarcina. The sequence continues at coordinate 1,775,234 of CAXXWQ010000004.1, read as the reverse complement.
GATGATCTGGTGCATGAGACCACTTTTTGCAGGTATTGCTCCCTTGTTAAAATGGACAATACCCATTTTATCCTGCACTACAGCAATTATACCGATGGCAAAGGAATATGCAAAGTTTTCGAGATCGATGGAAGTTACGAAATTACCGAGGTATCGGATCTCGTACACGATACCGCCGGCGATGCCGACTACAGTCAAATCTGCATGCTTGATGACACTCACTTTGCTTTGGTTTACACCAACGCGAGCAATTACAATGTGGTTAAAACCTTTTTAGTCTTCTCCGGCATATATAACGAATTTGCCGAATCCTGTTCATACTCGATGGCAGGAGAAGACATCGATATAATTGTCAATCGCCTCACTTCCGCCGAGGCTGGAGGGTACGATTACACCGGCGAAGAAGCCCTGGTTACCTATAACCAAATCCTGATTATTTCGATACCGTGTGCCGCTGGAGAGTATTATTATACCGGCGGCGAAATGGAAAGCTCCTGGTTAGAGGACGCTTCTGCCGGAACTTATACTGTTTTGGGCGGCAATGCAGTGCTGCGTACAACCGAAACATTTTATGCAAACGGCTGGTATTATGAAATAAAGGGAGATCATATCTGGCATGCGCAGCCAAGGTATATTCCCAAATACAAAGTCTTCGAGATTGACAGCCATGAACACGATTCGAATGTAGTTACGTATCAATACAATTCGATGGCGATGATAGACAGCACCCATTTTATTCTCGCATACAAAGGGAATGTGAAGACCTTCGCCGTTGATACGAGTTATGATGCCATCACAGAGATCGATAGCCTGGCGAATGTATACCAGTGGAACTCCATTCTAAAAATCGACAGCACTCATTTTATTCTTGCGTCATCCGGAGGAATACAAACTCTCTCAATCGACGCAGGCTATGACAACATTACAGAGATAGATGCCCTTGCCCATGATACGTATATGTATTGGAATCATCTACTCGCTATCGACAGCACCCATTTTATTCTCGCTTATGACAACGGCAGTGGCGGACACATCAAGACATTTTCCATCGACGGCAGTTATAACATCACAGAGATCGACGATTTAGAACATAATACCTCCCAATCGCGTTATCCGTCTTTCATCATGATAGACGGCACGCATTTTATGCTTGCCTATGCCGGCGACCAGAATGATGGGTTTGTCAAGACTTTCTCTATTGACGGCGGCTATAACGTTGCCCAGGAAAGCTACTATGAACATAACGAGGTCAATGGTACGCATAACTCGTTAGGCATGATCGATGGCACCCATTTCCTCCTGAGTTATACAGGCAATAATGGCAATGGATACGCAAAAGTAATCACCATAGACGAGAACTACGACTTCGTGGGTGAAGTGGCGGATTTCATGTATGCGGATTACGAAACGCCAATGTATCCTTCGACCATGGTGCCGCTGTCAATTACAGGGGTGGATGGAAATAAGTTTGTATTTGCCTGTGCGACGCTTAATAGCGAGGCTGCGGTAAAAATCTTTGTGGTTGATGGCGGCTATAACGCCTATGAGCTCATCAATTCGGTTCACCATGAGGATACTTATATCTTCTATGCGTATAATTCTCTTATTAATGTAGACGACGAGCATTTCATTGTCGCTTATTCCGGGCCTGATGATGAAGGTATAATAAAAACATTTCGTTTCGGAGTGTGTTACACCTACTTGATGGAGGCGGGCCTGCAATCTGTCACAGGTTTTGCCGCTGACCTTGGTTATTCCGGAACTTATCAAATAGAAACAGATCCAAGCTCTTACAGCGTAGCCGGCGTCGACGCCGATTTAATTCGATCCTATGCTGTTCCGGGCGATTCTGAATCCTATGCCATCACCGGGTATGATGCATCTCCTTATCTCGATTTCTCCAAAAGAGTCGGCAATACCACGAGAAATGCGATTTATAGATATCGCGCCTACCTGTATCACATGACATTCGGGACTTATTACATCCAGGAATTAAAGTCATTTCAGATCAGATGGAACGCTGGTTCCAAACCTTATTTGTCCGTTGTTGTGAATTATGACGAAGATGCATTGCCCGAGATCACATTGAGGTCATCCACGGGATTATTGTTTGTCGATATGGTTGCGATGGTGGGAAGCGAGGAGGTGTTGCGTGATGAATTGATGCGGGTCAGCATTGACAGCGTCAGGACGGACAAGGGGGGTAGTAATGGCAGCATTACCATTACGGGTTACAGCTCTTCTGTTACGCCGGACCTGGACGGGTCTACAAGAATATGGGCAGGCTTGAATAAAATAGAACTGACGAGTGTTCAGACAGAGACCATGCTTGCAGATGGAAGGATGCAGTACCGTTGCTCTAAACCGATATTCTACCTGCGCCCCAATGATATGGCCTATTTTAAAGATTCGTCATTCACTGTCGGGTTGGTGTCCTTGATTATCTCGCCGGACTCGCAAGTGATGACAGTTAGCGAGCAAGGATGAGGATTGGATCGGATTCACTAAAAACAAGGGGGATAATGAAATGAAAATATTGGCAAAAGATGTCTTTTACTACAGGGAAAAAGGAAGCAAGGTGGTGCGTTTGTGGCACTCATGCGAAAGCTATAAAAATGGAAAGAGAGGCCTGACGAGGCCTGAGATTGTCATCGCGTCCGAAGATGATAACACGACCAATTATACGTGTCCTCATTGCGGGTTTGAATACAAACTGGAAAAGAACCTGGCCATCGTAAAATAGGCGCTGTCTTGTTGCATAAAACATAAGGAGAAATCATGGCAACTTACGTTAAATTCCAAGACTTTGTAGAGGCGCTTGCTCTTGGAGAGCACGATTGCAATGCGGATACTTTTAAACTTTATCTTTCGAATACCACTCCTGATGTTGCTGCGGATGCAGACAAGGCAGACCTTGCAGAGATCACGAATGAAAATGGATACTCCGGCCCGGTCGATATCCAAAATGCGATGAGCGAATCATCAGGGGTTGCAACTGTTACGGCGGTTGATGTGTTAATTGAAGCCAGCGGTGGGACTGTTGGTCCTTTCCGATATGTTGTTCTCTACAACGACGATCACGCTACAGATGGCCTGATTTGCTATTGGGATAGAGGGTCGGAAGTAACGTTGCAGGATGGAGAATCTCTCTCAGTTGAGTTTGCGGCTGCTTTGTTTACGCTATCGTAAATTGGAATATGGTTCATTTGAAGACACTGGCAAAGAAGCGCCACTATTAATTTCATGAGGGGCGAGTATGATCCGGGCCTTGCCGCAAATTGCATTCATAATTTTTGCTGTTTGGGCGGCGTTTGCCTTTGAGTCGGTTCAAGTTTCCTGGGAGCCGAACGATCCGGTGCCGGAAGGGTATCGGGTTTACCAGCGACCCGCTGGGGAAAGTTATGACTATTCGGTTTCGGCATGGGAGGGGCCTGGATCTCCGGCGGTCATCGATGCGCCTCCGATCGGCGCAACCGATTGTTATGTCGTCCGGGCGTTCGACGGGAAAAAAGAGAGTCCGGATTCTGACGAGGTTTGCTGCAGCAATATTGTCGAGGATGATGAAGAGTCGGATGAAAATGAAGATTGGCCTTCCGTTGTCAATGACGACGATACCGTCCCAGAAGATAGTAATAAAGATCCTGAGTCGGTAACTGGCGGAGGTGGCTGCTTCGTGAGAACGTTTATCAATTTATAAAAATAAGTTTAGGGCCGCCCTGATGGATGAGCCAACATCCCCAGGGCGAATGGCTGCACGAGAACAACCAGACATCTGATATCAGACGGCCCAGGTGGCCAAAAAATTGTGCTTGGAGGTTACCGTGAACAGTCCATTGGCTTATATCGGCGGAAAATCGAAACTCTCAAATACCATCATTGAAATGATGCCTAAGCATAAATCCTATTGTGAGGTATTCGCTGGCGCTGCTTGGGTGTTTTTTAGGAAAGATCCTTCGAAATACGAGGTGATCAACGATCTGGATAGCGATTTGATCGCCTTTTATCGTGTGCTGCAAAATCATTTAGAGGAATTTTTACGGCAATTTAGATGGTTGCTTTCATCAAGAGAATGGTTCGAGGATTGGAAGCGCCAGCAGGAAGCTGGAGGGCTTACCGACATCCAGAGAGCGGCAAGGTATTATTATCTGCAACGACTTTGCTTTGGCGGAAGGGTTAAAGGCAGGACTTATGGCGCCGGGCCAATGCATCCACCGAGAATCAACCTCCTCCGTATGGAGGAGGAGCTTTCAATGGTTCATCTGCGATTGGCTGGCGTGACAGTAGAGCATCTATCATGGGACACCTTTATAAATAGGTACGACCGCCCTGAAACCTTGTTTTATTGCGATCCACCTTATTATAAGTGTCCATTCTATGCCCATAACCTGGCGCTACCGGATTTTGAAAAGATGGCCGATGTTTTAGCCGGGATCAAAGGACGGTTTATTTTGAGCCTTAATGACCATCCAGATATCCGGGATGTGTTCAAGGCATTCGAGATACAACCAGTCTCTCTGAAATATTCGGTTTCGGTAGGCAAACAGAAGACGGGCAAAGAATTGATAATATCGAATTGATGCAGATGCATTGATCCTATCACTGGTTTGGCGATTCGTGTGGTTATTTCAATGTATCTCAGCACCGGAAACCTTTCCTAATATCAAACCAAAAGCGCTGTAAAAACAGACCAATATACATTCTCAAGCGGTTGCATAGTGTATTTCTAAAGAATAAAAAAATATGCAATTTCTGTGATTTACGTTATAATGACACCTAATTTTTTAGGATTTGGCCAAAATGGTGGTTTATAAAACTTTTATAAGAATCGACCTCCTTATTCGAACGTAAAGTTGAATTCAATGTAATATCTGATGTTCGGCGAATCTTGGTGGAGGAAGCTAAGGCTATGGCGAAGGCGAAAAGCAGGCCGATGAATCAAGGGCTTGGCGCGGCGAAGGCGGCAAAAAAAGACGAGTTTTACACCCAATACGTTGACATCCAGAAAGAGGTCGAAGCCTATTTGGAGTTCGACGAGGACACCTTCCGCAACAAGGTTGTCTACTGTAACTGCGACGACCCCTTCGAAAGCAACTTCTTTAAATATTTTGCCGCCAACTTTAACAGGCTCGGCCTCAAGAAACTCATCACCACCAGCTACGATGGCTCCCCCATCGCCGGCGCGCAACTCACGTTCGATGATTATTTCAAGGGCAATGGCAAGCGCCAAAAGCCCAAGGCGATCTGCGTCGAGATCGAGGAAGTGACGGATCTCAACGAAGACGGAGCGACAGGCATCGAAGACGTCGAGCTCTTTCTGAATCAGAACCCACACTCCCGCACACCCCTCGAGCAAGGCGGCGACTTTCGCAGCGCTGAATGCATCGAGTTGCTCAAGCAGGCTGACATTGTGGTCACCAACCCGCCCTTCTCCCTTTTCAAAGAGTACGTTGCTCAGCTTGTAGAGCATGGGAAAAAGTTCCTCATCATCGGCAACGTGCAGGCGGTCACTTACCTAGAGATCTTCCCGCTGATCAAGGACAACAAGTTGTGGCTTGGCCCCACGATCAGCAGCGGTGACCGCGAGTTCCGCGTTCCTGACCATTACCCGCTTAAAGCGGCCGGTTGGCGCGTCGATGATAATGGGGTCAAATATATCCGCGTCAAGGGCGTCCGCTGGTATACAAACCTGGATCATGGACGCCGCCACGAGCCGCTGGAATGCATGACCATGGCGGACAACCTGCGGTTCAGCAAGCACAAGCAGCTAAATGGCAAGGCGGATTACGACAGATATTACAACTTCGACGCCATAGAAGTACCTTTCAGCGACGCGATTCCTAGTGACCATGACGGCCTCATGGGCGTCCCTGTCTCTTTCCTCGACAAGTACAATCCCGACCAGTTCGAGATCGTAGGAAACAGCGACGACGGAACCATGATGCGCGAGATCGGAGTCCGCGCCCTCGGTCGGAAGTTCATCAGCGCATATCGTGCTCATGGAGGTACTGGACACTACAGCCCGGGTATGCGGATGCTCGGCCTGGTAGAACCTCAGCCGCGCGTCGTTTTCAAACGCATTCTGATTCGCCACCGCCGCCGTGACTGGCCTGCAAAAGGGAGGAAAAATTGAATACTACACTGAGAACCGCCATCACCGTGGCCGACATCTGCGACGGGTTTGTGTACAATCAACTGGAGGGAAAAGGGCTGTACGGGTTGGGCGGGAAGCTCACCATTCAGCCAGAGTACCAGCGGAACTACATCTATGCGGATGGCGGTGGCATGAAGGAGGCGGCAGTGATCCACTCGTTGCTCAAGGGGTATCCGCTCGGACTGATCTACTTCAACAAAGTCGCGGAGGACGAGTTCGAGGTGCTGGACGGTCAGCAGCGCATCACCAGTATCGGACGGTTCGTTACGAACAAGTTCGCGATCATTGATAACGGCAATCCGAAGAATTTCGACAGCTTGCCCGCCGACCAGAAGGCTAAAATTCGGGAATCGAAATTGCTGATTTATGAGTGTGAAGGCACGGAGACCGAGATTAAGCAATGGTTTGAGACCATCAACATCGCGGGTGTGCCTCTCAACCCACAAGAGCTCTTAAACGCCATCTACTCCGGGCCGTTCGTAACGCTTGCCAAGGCCGAATTCAGCAACAGCCAGAACGCGAACATCCAGAAATGGAGTGCGTACATCAAGGGCAGCGCAAACCGGCAGGACTTCCTGGGGTGTGCGTTGGACTGGGTGAGCAAAGGCGATATTGGCGGCTATATGAGCAGCCATCGCACTGAGGGCAACATCAATGAGCTAAAAGCCTACTTCAATAGCGTAATCGACTGGGTGTCAAGCTTGTTTAGAGATGTTGAGAAGGAGATGAAGGGGTTGGAGTGGGGACGGCTCTACGAACAATACCACTCAATGTCATACGATCCGGCCAAAGTTTCTGCCGAAGTCCAGCGGCTTTATAGCGACCCGTACGTCAAAAATCGTCGCGGCGTCTTCGAATACATTCTCGGCGGCCTTCAAGATTCGAAGCTTCTGAATGTACGGGTTTTCGACGAAGCAACCAAGAGGTCCGTCTACGCTAAACAGACTAAAGCTGCCGAAGCCAAAAGCACATCGAATTGTCCGCTCTGCGCAGATGGCCATGCTGCCAACAAAAGCAAAATATGGAAATTCGCCGAAATGGACGCAGACCATGTTTCTGCGTGGAGCAAGGGCGGTGAAAGCTCAGCTAAAAACTGCCAAATGCTATGTGTCACCCACAATCGCGCCAAAGGCAACCGATAATACGGGCGCGCTATAATCCAGTTTGGGGAGTGCGTTGCCTACTTGGAAGGGTCAAATCAAATTTAGTTTGAGCATATCAAACTATTTTGGGAAAGAGTTATGTCAATTTTCAGGCCTGAGTTATGTCACCGCGCTTCAGCTTCCCTATTTTTTTGACAATTTTTCATGGTTGTTATATTTTCCCATAAAATTCAGATCAATATTCGTCTTTTTTCCTAACATCCCCCACGCAAGGAATGTTTCATGACAAGATTCGCCAGGCTGGACCGTTTGCCGCCGTACGTGTTTGCCACCGTCAACAAGATCAAGATGGATGCCCGGCATGCCGGAGAGGACATCATCGATCTCGGCATGGGGAACCCGGACATCGGCACGCCCCAGCATATCGTCGACAAACTCGTCGAGGCATCCCAGAATCCGCGAAACCATCGCTATTCCGCCTCCATGGGCATTACCAAGCTGCGCATGGCCATCAGCGACTGGTACAGGCGTCGCTTCGACGTCTCCATCGATCCGGACACCGAGGCCATCGTCACCATCGGGGTCAAGGAGGGCATGTCCCACCTGATCCTGGTGACCATCCGGCCCGGCGACGTGGTCTTCGTGCCCAATCCCACCTATCCCATTCACCCGTATTCATCCATTATCTCCGGTGGCGACGTTCGGGGTATCCCGGCCGGACCCGATGAGGATTTTTTCCATAACCTGGTCCAGGCCACCAAGCAGACCTGGCCCCGGCCCAAGGTGCTGGTGATCAGCTATCCCCACAACCCCACCACCGAGGTGGTGGATTTGACTTTTTTCCAGCGGGTGGTGGACTATGCCAAGGAACACGATATCATGGTGATCCATGATTTTGCCTACGCCGATCTTACCTTCGACGGTTATCAGGCACCCAGTTTTCTTCAGGCAAAGGGGGCCAAGGATGTGGGGGTGGAGTTTTTCTCCATGTCGAAAAGCTACTCCATGGCCGGTTGGCGTGTGGGGTTTTGCGTTGGCAATCCGGAGACTATCTTCGCCCTGAAACGGATCAAGAGCTACCTGGACTACGGCATTTTCCAGCCGATCCAGATCGCTTCCATCATCGCCCTCAACGGCCCCCAGGACTGCGTGTCCGAGATTCGTGACACGTATCAATCGAGGCGGGACGCCCTGATTTCCGGCCTCTCCAGGGCCGGTTGGGAGATTCCGCCGCCAAAGGGCACCATGTTCGTCTGGGCCAGGATCCCGGAACAGTTTCGAAAGATGGGGTCCGTGGAGTTCTCCAAGTTCCTGATCCGCGAGGCCCAGGTGGCCGTTTCGCCGGGGCTGGGGTTCGGGGAATACGGCGACGAGTATGTGCGGTTTGCCCTTATCGAGAACAATATGAGGATCAATCAAGCGGTGCGGGGCATCCGCAAGGTATTGTAAACGTCACGAAACGGCTTTTGGGCTTCGTTATCGGTCGTCGCGGTATAACCACATACAGCTTCCTCCCTCTGGCCTCGCCAAAAACCGTTTCGTGACGTTTACTTGTTGTAAGATGGTATCTGGACTGCCTTATCGGTCGTCGCGGTATAAACGCATACAGCTTTTTCCCTCTGGCCTTGATAGAAATCGTCTCTTGCCACTTAATATCGAGAGACGGTTTCTGGATCTTCTTATCGATCATCGTAGTATACACGAATACAGGAGACCTGCCATTTATCATTTAACAAAGGAGTGTTCGAGAATGCGGAAGCGAATTGTTCTGTTGACTGCGATTGCTGCAACCTGTTTCTTCTTCACCGTCGATGCCCATGCCTTTACCATCGAAAAAGGAACGATTTCACTTGGCGGATCATCGGACATGTTTCTTGGAAAACATGATTCGGATGGTGCAGAAGACATCGATCACTTTCAGGCGTCGGTGGAAATCGGTTACCTTGTTATGAACAATCTGGAAATCGGCGGAGCTGTTGGTTTCGGTTTTTCGAGCAGTGACTACTCGGATTCTACGACATACTCGCTGGCCCCCTTTGTCACCTATCATTTCCCTTTCAATGAGAACTCCAATTTCTACCTTACCGGAAGGCTCGGCTATTTCAGATCCGAGAGCGATTCTGACGATTTAAGCATAGAATCCGACGGAACCACCTGGTCATTGGGTGCCGGCTGGGAATACTTTTTCAATCGATACGTAGCCGCGACCATCGGTCTTGCTTATTCGGAAACGGACCGGGATGAAGAATTTGAATTCAATAACGGTGTTGTGTCCGACGTGGTTACCACCGATAGTTCGTATACCTCGTTCGGCCTCAATTTCGGATTGAGAGTCTATTTCCGGTGATCATCCATGAAAGAACGGCCAAGTCTGCCTTTTTATAACCCATTCAATTAAATAAAAAATCCGCCCCATCTCCATCGATCCAGGAAATGGGGCGGATGGTATCCGGATATCTTACAGCTCTTGCGGTTTACACAGATTTTCGGCCTTTGCGGCGCTGCGTCCACAGCCGCCACAGTAATGAGTCGCCGGTTTAATCAGTGAGATGTAGGCCTTCGGATCTTTGACCTGCAGTTCTTCTTCGATATGGGCACATAAGGTTTTTTGCTTATCATCACTCATTTTTGTGTACCTCCAATATTATATAAAGAAATCAGCTGATTTCTTAATATGGAACATATTCATTCAACCCTGCCTGAGAAGGGTGAAACGCTCATCTTAGGCAAAAGTAAGCTATTCACTTGGCGATACATGTCAAGTTATTAAACCGGCAATTAAATAGCGCAGCTTTACCGAGATAGTATTGTTTAATTTTTTGGGAACCTTTCCGCCTTTCGATTGTATAATCATTTAAAACTAAAAAAATTAAAGGCGGTTGCCGATTGTTTGGATACGGCCATCGAAAAAGTCGAGGCGCGCCAATATGCCCCTATCCCCGACAATTTCGCGAATTTTTACTGGAGGTGGGAAATAAAGCCGCCTTTTCCGATGCCTTTTTTGCATCCTTCGAAGCAGATACAATGGAAAAATGGCATGAATTCAAAGATCAATTGTCGCCTCGGGTGTCCCTTCACGCCGATGATTGCAGTTAATTAAACCAACGCCCAGCGTCGAATAAGGCGTCTTGTATGGAAATACACGAAGAAAACGCGGTCATCTCCCGAATACAAGCGGGTAATGTACGAGCGTTCGAACAACTGGTGCACAAATACCAGGGACCGCTGTTTCGCTTCGTGGCCAATCTGGTGGATGGTTCCATCGCAGAGGATCTGGTGCAGGACATCTTCGTTTCCGCCTTCGCCCATATTGCCGGTTTCGATCCCCAGCGGGCATCTTTTCGTACCTGGATCTATCGGATTGCCAGAAACCGGGTGCTCAATGAGAAGAAAAAAAGACGGGAACTTTTGCTTGAGAAAATGCCGGAAAGAGTGGACGAGCGCACACCATCGGACGACTTGCTGGAAAAAGAGACATTCAAACGATTGGACGAGGCATTCGCGCGACTCCCGTTTCGGGAACGGGTGATTTTCGTGATGGCGGAACTGGAGGGGCTCTCCTACAAACAGATCGCCCAGGTGGAGAATTTGGCCCTGGGAACGGTGAAATCACGTCTTTCCCGCGCAAAAGAAAGGCTTCGCAGGGTGCTTGATGAATAACAAAATAGGAACGATGATCATGGATAGAGAGAAGATGATCCATAAATGGAAGCAAAATCGCAGGAGTGTGGCGGTTCCCGGGGATTTCAGCGCCGGTGTCATGGCCGAGATCCAGGCCCGAAAGGTCGAACCGGCCCGTGACACGCCGTCCGATGACATAACATTTTCGAGCCGTCTTTTGCGATGGGCCACGGCATGGGGATTGGCGCTGCTGGGTCTGTTTCGCATCCTGTATATCGTCATCAATTTGTGTCGGCCGCATCTGGCCATGCCATAAAACGCTTTTCCAGGTCAAAGATGGCAAACCGTATCGCTGAAGAAATACACTCTTACGTTATTTTGCCCATGGGTAAGATGGGAAAAGCTTTTTAAAAGGAGGAATACATGAATATGCTATCGACACCGGTATCGGCCAGTCAAACCCGTCGTCCGGTTCTGGCGGTTCTCCTCTCGGTTGCCGCCACCGGCTTGGGCCACGTTTACTGCGGCCGATTGTTGAAAGGGCTGATCCTCTTTTTCGCCGGCTTCGCCTTTGCCCCCATCGTGGTGTTTGCCGCCCAGAATGCGGCATCGCCTCTCATGCTCTCGGTGGTGATCCTATCGTTGCTGTTGCTGCTGGGGGTGTTTTTGTATGCCCTGGTGGATGCCGGCCTGCTGGCCAGAAAAATCGGCAGCGACTATCGGCCAAAGGAGTACAACCGGTGGTATGTCTACCTGCTGTTTATCGTGGTGGCGTTGACCTATCCCACCAATCTGGCCTCGAGCATCCGGGACAACGTCCTGCAGGCGTTCAAGATTCCTACGACCAGCATGGCACCGGCCATACTGCCCGGCGACCGGGTGCTGCTCAACAAAACCAGGTATAGACTCCACCGGCCCCAACGCGGAGACGTGGTAATCTTCGTCTACCCTGATGATCGTCGGCTCTTCTATATGAAGCGGATCGTGGGCCTTCCCGGCGAGCGCGTGGCCATTCGAGACGGCGTGGTCCACATCAACGGCCGTCCGCTTCCCCAAAAGGAGATGGACACAGAATCGCAGATGAATCTTGATCTTCCGCCGGGTGCCAAGATTGTGATGGAGGAAAGCGACAATGGGAGCTATCCCATCATCGTCGGTCCTGAACCGTTGGACGATATGGCCGAGGTCGTCGTTCCCCACGGCCGATGCTTCGTTCTTGCGGACAACCGTCAATGGAAGGGCAATCATGGGGAAAACTTCGGGGACAGCCGCTATCTCGGACCCATTCCCCTGTCTGACATCAAGGGCCGCTTGGACTATATCTACTGGCCGGCCCAAAGCTTAAAGCGATTCGGTGTGTTTCACAATCAATAGTCAAACAAGCCCCCCTGATCTCTAAGACCAGAGGGGCTTTGCTTTTTTCATTAGGAAAAACCCGAGCCTGACTTCTTTCGGGTTCGGCGATGGATCGAATAATCAGGCCGAACCGCAGATGTCGCAATTTGTCAGGCACTTATCATAACGTTCATCCCGATTGTCGTCCCGTTTGTCCGATCCGGACCAGTGTTTCATAATGCACTGGCTGATGCACTCTTTCTCGTTGGGCTTGATATTATTATTTTCCATGGCCTTGCTCCTTTTTGCATTATTTTTTTGCCGAAATTGTCTCCATTTCTGAAATGGCATGTCGGCAGTAGCTATGGAAAATAATATAAACACGATATGTACAAGTTCGAGGTCGTTAATCTACTATGGCCGTTCACTTTCGGGCAGTTCGTAGGCATCCACCAAATTTTGCCATGCCTGACGATAGGCTTTCAGGGCTTCCGCCAGTTTGGGAATCACCTGGTCGGCCACGGATTCGTATCGGTGCCGGTCCAATGGATTCACGTTTTCATAGCGAATGGCGCGCAGGTAGGCCAGTGTTTCCAGTGCGAAGATCATCCGGCGGGCACGTTGATGGGAGGGGGGACGGTAGCGGTGGGTGGCACGTAGTTTCTCCATCCGTTTTTCATCCGGCGGCAGAAGGGATAGAATGTCTCCGGCTCCCGTGCACAGGTTTCGGTGGGTATCCTTCAATCGTTCCAACGGTTCTCTCAGATCCGACCGGTTGCGGGATACCATCTCGGACACATGCCGAATCTCGTCGGGCAGCGGGCGCTTGTGATATTCGGTCCCGGTCTGAAAGAAACATGCCAATGCCAGACCTTCGGTGCCTTTCAGTCGGCTGTTTTCGATTTTGCGGCGAATTTCGGTGAATCGAAGACCGTCCGTGGAACTGATGTACAGCATTTTGTCCAGCAAGATGGCATTGAATATCGTCGCAGATGCCAGATGCGGCGTGTTGATGTGTTTTTCCACAGTTCCGCAGGTTCGTTCGAGGCAGCCGTTCATCAAAGAGCGCATGTAAAGCGGACCTTTGATATGAATCCGCGCGGCACGGCGCTTGAGGTATTTGACTCCCCTGTAGACACCGTACATGAGCCAGACGATGGCGATCAGGGGAAGCACCGGACCGAAGCGGCCCAGCTGTCCCATGATACCGGTGAGATCCATTACCGAGTAGACCACGATCGTCAGGATCATTCCGATAAAGATGGTAACGGCGACAGGATTCACGAAGGACCGGCTTTCCCACTGGGGCGATCAAGTTTCGGCAGATTCATTTGGAAGGCGGCATGATCTTCAACGTTTCCCGTTCCTTGGATGTCTGGTGACTCTCCGGCAGGAGCTGCTGTTTCTGGCTGATCAGCTTACCGTCCTTGTCGATCACCGTGTCGTCATCCATGATCAGGAACCCCAGCTTGTCCATCACGTCGTTTCGGTAGCGATACTGGTGCTCCATGTGCCGTTTGCTCAGCCTGTAGTTGCTGATGATCCAGGCGATGCCGAAGATCAGGCCTGCCACCAAAAGGGCGCCACATGCAATAAGGACATAGGTGACCATTTTCTCGCCGGCGTTGAAGAGGAAGAGAAAGATGGCGTCCAGTTTGTAAAACAGCACCCCGCAGGCAACGAGTGCAAACAGGACCGGCAGAAACGGCACCTTCTTCATGTGGGTGAGGAACAGGTTGAGTCGAAACAGCTTCGACCGGTTGTCATCCGTCTGTTCACTCTGGCCGTCGTCCTCTCCCGAGACCTCCTTGTCTCCGAAAATGAACTGGTTGAATGCCAGGATGAACACGCCCAGCAGGAAGGTAATGGCCACCGGCGTGATAAAGGAGACATAAAAATAGAACTTCCACGGAAAGGGGCCCTTATCGGGACCCAGGTTGCCCAGGAAGCTGACGAGGAAGATCAGGATCTCCACGGCGATGATGAACCACAGGTAATTGATGAAAAAACTTTTTAGTTCCACCCCGTCGAACAAGGTGGCCAGTCCGGTATGACGGTTTTTTTTCTCGGTTCCCATTTTTTTCACGAACTTGGTTAGGGTAAGGCCGACGGTTTTGTGGAACGCGGCCGGTTTTTATCCGTTATCCGGTCCTTGTACTGCCCGGACGACGAATTGACTTTTCCATGGAGCTTACTATCTATAAAAACGGTCCGAAACTGTCAAGCCGTGTCAGCCAATATGGGGGTACTGCATTTTCATCATGCTGTATGCAAAAATACGGTCTGTTTCCATTTATTCAATGAATTTAAAAGGAAGGACGACGGATGCGGGACCAGGGACGACAAGCGCATTCCTTTTCAGCCCTCTTCCATCGTTCCTCAATTGTTCCATCAGATCAGCAGATGTCGGATGGAGTCACTTTGACCGTCAGGAAAATAAGGGCAGGGAGAGTGTAAAAATGGCCAGGTTCCCCAGCATGTGGATGACCATGGGTGCGATCAAGCTTCCCGTCTTGTGATAGGCCAGGGCGAACACCATGCCGCCGACGATCTGTGTGATGGGGATTGCCGTTCTAAAATGAATGATTGCAAATAGGGCGGTGGAGACCAAAACTGCCAAGACCACATTCCAGTGGCGTAGATAGCCAAAAAGCTCGTGTTTAAACATTTGACGTAGATAGCCAAAAATCAGGCCTCTAAAGACTATCTCTTCTGCTACCGGTGCAATTACACCGCCAACGACAAAAAACAAAGTTTTGGTAAACAGTCCAGTTGGCGATCTGCTATGAACTAGTTTCAGTGGGTTCTGGTCTGCTAATAGAAATCCAATGAACATCAAGCCTGCAACGATTGCAAACCCGAAAGACCAAATCATTCCTTGTTTTAGTCCATAAAACAATTTTTTCTTTCCCAGTCCCAGCACCCCCATGCCGCCGGTCTGAACCACGGCAAGCAGGGACACGACCAGCGCTTGACTCGCGCGAAGAGCGCCGATCAATTCCATGCGGGGAATCATCCCCCGATTGGCCAGATAGCCGCCCATGAGTTCAAGAAAGACCACACCGGACAGCGATGTCAGTAGGAAAGTTGTCGTGATCTGGGTTGTACCCATCCAAGTCTCCTTAGGGCCCGATAACCGTACATTTGTATATACCAGTGGGGGGAAGATTTGATCCGCTGCATGATGATCGGCACCATTTTCCGGTCTTTGCGCTCTCCCATGGCCCACATGGCCTGACAGACCACGAGGGGGACGGGATCATCGGCGAGGGTGCCCAACATGGCCCGCGCTTCCGGCGCCCTGGCGTAGGCAAGGCTTCTTGCCAGCCAATAGCGTTCGGCGACGAAAGGGCTCCTTTCGATTTCATGGGCCTTGGCCGCCAACGCGATATCCTGCCTTTCGTCATACGCCTGTCGCAAGGCGGCGACGCGGGTTCCGGTCGAAGGTGCGGTGAGGGCATGGGGCAGGGTATCCGGTAAAAACGTATTGGTATGGCCCTTATAGACGGGGACGAGGAGCATCACGCCGATACCCAGGCACAGGATTGCAGCAATGATGTCCGAGGTGGCTTCCGGTAAAAACAGGTTGGGCAGCGAGACCACCGTGCTGTAAACGAGGGTGAACAGGACCAGGGGAAAGCCGATCAACAGGCCCCCCAGGGTCAGCCTGCGAAAGATTTGATTTTTATCCTGGTGTCGCGAATAGGACGCAAGGGCACCGGAGGGATTCGCGAACCATTGTTTCTCGGTGAAGGTCAATACGGTCCGGCCCTGGTGCGACAGATAAATATTTTCGTTTTCTCCATCCACGTCGATCGTCAGATCAACGGTTTCACCGGCTGGAAGGGGGAGATAGTCGCGGGTGCGGACGGACCGTTCCATGCGATGCCGTTTTTCAGGGTCGAGACCTTCGCCCAGAAAGCAGGTTCGCAACTGTTTTTGTGAAAGGGATTTGAACGCTTCGGCCGGGTAAAGGGTGTACCGGTAGTATGCCTCGGTGATGGCCCGGCCGATCCGGTTGGATAGGAGCAGATGATCGCGAATATGGATAAACATGTGGCGGTCAAATACCAGCCCCCACAACAGTGCCAAAACAAGGGCGGTGGTGATGGGCCAGACCACTATGCTGATGGGGGAGACAAGTGTGGTGCGTTCCGGCAGGAGCCGTATGGCGGCAATGCCGGTGATTGCCGGCACGACCACCACATAGGCGGTCGCCATCGGATTCCATCCATTGTCGTTGATGATCCAGATCCCGGCGGCCCACAGGAGAAAGAATGGGATCGTCACCATCCGGTTGCGCCTGCTTACCCGGTCCCACAACCATATGGCGATCAGCATGGCCAGCGATAGTCCGGTGCCGATGCTCAGGGTAAAAAAGATACCGCCGGCCATTGCTGTCGCGATCCGGTTCAACTGCATCGTCACATGGTGATTGGGTATCGGCAGATAGCCGGATCGCATGATCGCTTCGGTCGTTTGCAACAGCTCCAGGTTGGACAGGTAGACGTGGGCGGTACCGACGATCTGGGCGCTGGCCAGACCGATCATAATAACGACGGGGGCGTATAGGCGTCGATTCATATGGCTTGGTGTACCATTGGTGCGTAATTGCAGTTCATTCAACCTTCGATGTTGGAAGTTCGACGTTAAAGTCCCTATGAATTGTTTTGTCAGTCGGGACTCCATATTTACGCAACATGTGTACCAGCAGTCCCTCCAATAATCAAGACACGGTGGGCAGGCTGACCGTATTTGGACATTGCCATTGTCGAGAGTCGCGACTTTTTCCTTTACTTTCTCGATCGTTATTGTTAGACAACCTCTGGTTTCGACGAGGTAAACAATCCGCTATCCATTATATAAAAACAGGAGAATTGAGTATGAATATCAGTAGGAAATTGGGAATTCTCGTTTTCTTCGGCGTTCCTGCGATCATTGGTGGCGGAATCGTTTACGGATTTGCCGGCAGCTATATCCCCGTCACCATCTACGAGATATTGCTCTATCTAACTGCCGGTGCCATCATCAGCAGATAAACCACCCGGCATACACCTGTCGGTAACGGTTGACAATTGACCTTCCGAGTCTGACAAATTCAACCTACATTCTGCGCAAATGCCTCCATTCCCCTACGAAAAGGCGTTTGCGCAGATTTCGTTCGGATCGCGCCTAACCACACAGTCAAATCGATACACACCGGTCGGTGAGGGAAGCATGGAAGAACTGAATCCTCAAAATATGATTCTATGGTTTTTTCTGGCCTGTTTTCTCCTGTCGATCTATCTGATGGGGTGGCTGTTGTCCCCCTTTTTTTCCATCATCGTAATGGGGGCCGTCATTGCCGGTGCGAACTATCCCATTTACAGATTCCTGGCCGACTTCGAGCAAATCAGTAACGGATTTGCCTCTTTCTTGACCTGCCTGCTGATCTTTTTCATCCTCTTCGTGCCTACCGTTTTGCTCGTGGGCATTATTACCCAGGAGGCGTACGAACTGATTCAACTGGCCCGGAGTCCCGCCCTGTCCAGCTTCATCAACGCTCATTTCACCAACAGCGCTCTTTTGGGGCGGATCAATCCGCTCCTGGCCAATTTCGACATTGCCATTACCGGAGAGGAATTAAACAAGACCATCAGCGATATCGGCAGGGTCGTGGGCCTGTTCCTTTACGATCAGGCCCGTGCCATTGCGTCAAACACCCTGGCGCTTTTGGGAAATTTCTTTCTTATGCTTCTGGTGATCTATTTCCTGCTCATAGACGGCCCGAGACTGGTCCGGTTTCTGGTGGACCTTTCACCATTGCCCGAAGAGCAGGATACCCAACTGATCGAGAAGTTCAACGACATGGCCGGCGCCATCCTCGTGGGCAACGGGTTGTGCGGGATCATCCAGGGGACCGCCGGAGGGGTACTCTTCTGGCTGTTCGGCCTCCAATCCGCTTTTTTGTGGGGGGTAATCATGACCCTTCTGGCCTTTTTGCCCATAGTCGGTATCGCAGTGGTCTTCGTGCCCACGGTGATTTTCCTTTTTTTAAAAGGTCGTGTGGCCACAAGCCTGTTTTTCCTGATTTTTTATTTGTTGCTGTCTGGCGGCGTCGAGTATATTCTAAAGCCACGGGTGGTTGGAAAAAGGGTTCAGATGCACACGCTACTGGTTTTTTTGTCTATTATCGGCGGTCTTAATATCTTCGGTATCCTCGGCATCATTTACGGTCCGTTGATTGCCACCGCCTTTCTCACGTTGACCGATATATATCATTCCAGTTACCAGAAATTAATTGAACATTCACAACCCCCATCGAACCGGCCATGAAGGTGAATCCGGTGTTTCACCGGCGGCGCTAAGAAGGATAGAAACCAACCATGAGTAACGACACCACCGAAGTCCTGCAAAGCCCTAATATCAGTATCGAAGCGGAGATGAAGAAGTCTTACCTCGATTACGCCATGAGCGTGATCATCGGTCGAGCCCTTCCCGACGTACGCGACGGGCTCAAACCCGTTCACCGTCGCGTCCTTTACGCCATGCGGGAATTGAAGAACGACTACAACAAACCCTATAAGAAGTCGGCCCGCATCGTGGGTGACGTGATCGGTAAGTACCATCCCCATGGCGATACGGCCGTATACGACACCATCGTTCGCATGGCCCAGGACTTTTCCATGCGCTATCCGTTGGTGGACGGCCAGGGCAACTTCGGTTCCATCGACGGCGACCCGCCGGCGGCCATGCGGTACACCGAAGTCCGCATGATGCGACTGGCCCATGAGATGCTCGAGGATCTGGACAAAGAGACCGTCAACATGGTGCTCAATTACGACGAGTCCACGACCGAGCCCTCGGTGCTGCCGGCAAAATTCCCGGCCCTTCTGGTCAACGGATCATCCGGCATCGCCGTGGGGATGGCCACCAACATCCCACCCCATAACCTTTCCGAGGTGATCGAAGGCATCAAGGCCCTCATCGACAATCCAAAGATCACCTGTGGAGAACTCATGTCCCACATACCCGGGCCGGATTTTCCCACGGCAGGGACGATTCACGGGACTGCCGGGATCCGTGATGCCTACGAGACCGGAAGGGGCATCGTTCGCTGCCGTGCCCTGGTGGATGTCGAGGAGGACAAGAAGACCGGGCAGGAGACCATCGTCGTCACCGAAATTCCCTATCAGGTGAACAAGGCACGGCTCATCGAGAAGATTGCCGAACTGATGAAGCATAAGGTCATCGAAGGACTTCGGTACGTAAGAGACGAGTCCGACCGCCGGGGAATGCGCATCGCCATGGGCGTAAAGAAAGACCACATGGCAGGTGTGATCGTCAATCAGCTTTTCAAACACACCCAGATGGCCAGCAGTTTCGGGATCATCCTGCTGGCGGTGGTCAACGGTCGCCCCCAGATTCTCACCCTCAAACAGGTCCTGCAAAATTTTGTCCTCCACCGTAAAGAGATCGTCATCCGCCGCACCCGTTATGATCTGAACAAGGCCGAAGCCCGTGCCCACATCCTGGAAGGGTTGAAAGTGGCCCTGGACAACCTGGATGCGGTGGTCCAGCTGATCCGCGAGTCCAAGACCCCTGCTGAGGCAAAGGAGCGGCTCATCCAACGCTTCGATCTTACCGCCATTCAGGCACAGGAAATACTGAATATGCGCCTCCAGCGTCTCACCGGGCTGGAGCGGGACAAGATCGTAGAGGAGTACGACGCGGTTTTGCAGGACATCGCCCGGTACAAGGAGATTCTCGGTAGCGAAGTGATGGTGCTGGGCATTATCAAAAACGAACTGGACATCTTGAAGGGCGAGTTCGAAGACGAGCGGCGGACCCAGATTCTGGCCGACACCAGGGAACTGACCATCGAAGACATGATTGCCGAAGAGGATATGGTCGTGACCATCTCCAACACCGGTTACATCAAACGAAACCCCATAACCCTGTACCAGAGCCAGAAACGAGGCGGCAAAGGGAAGACCGCCATGGGAACAAAGGAGGAGGATTTCGTCTCTCACCTCTTCATCGCGTCCACCCACCACAACTTTTTGTTTTTTACAAACAGGGGAAGGGTCTACTGGTGCAAGGTCTACGACATCCCCCAGGCCGGCCGGCAGAGTCGGGGCAAGGCCATCGTCAACCTCCTGGATTTTTCCGAAGGGGAACGGATGTCCGCCGTATTGGCCGTACCCCAATTCGAACCGGGCATGCAGGTGCTCATGGCAACCCGCAACGGTACGGTGAAAAAGACCGACCTGATGGCCTTCAGCCGACCCCGCGCCGGCGGGATCATCGCCCTCGGATTGGCCGAAGGGGACGAGCTCATCGCGGCCAAGTTGTCCGATGGTACCCAGAACGTGTTTCTTGGTTCCGCCATGGGAAAATCCATTCGTTTTCACGAGTCGGATGTCAGGCCTACGGGAAGAGGGGCGCGCGGTGTTCGGGGGATGAGCCTGGACAAAGGGGACCGTGTCGTGGGCATGGAAGTGCTGCAGCACGGTCAGACCCTTTTCACCGTGACGGAAAACGGCTACGGCAAACGGACCTCTATTGACGAGTACCCGATCCACAGGCGCGGTGGCAAGGGCGTGATCACCATCAAGACCAACGAGCGAAACGGTCAGGTCGTCACCAATATCCTGGTCCAGGACGACGATGATCTGATGCTTGTAACCAACAAGGGAAAACTGATCCGTATGCCTGTTTCCGGTACCTCGGTCATCAGCCGCAATACGCAAGGGGTAAGGCTGATCGTCATGGACGAGGAAGAACGGGTGGTCAGCGCCGCAGGCCTGGCCGAAAAGGAGGAAGAGAACGGCGAATCGGTCCCCGAGGATGAGAATCAATGAAGACGAATGTGGATATCCAAACGATGAACATCGGCGTGGTCGGTGCCGGAAGCTGGGGAACCGCCCTGGCCAATTTGCTGGCACGAAAAGGATTTTCCGTTGACCACTGGGTATATGAACAAGATGTAAAGGATCAAATGATCGATGAGCGGGAGAATCGGCGTTTCCTTCCCGGCGTGACGCTTTCAGAAAATCTCCATCCCACCTGTGATCTTCTATCGGTGGCGACCGACAAGGATCTGATCCTGGTGGTGACACCCTCCCATGTCACCCGCCGGACCTTGGAGCAATGCGGCCATGCCATCGATCCTCGTACCATCGTTGTCAGCGCTTCCAAGGGAATCGAAAACCAGACCCACCTGACCATGTCCGGCGTCTTGGCCCAGGTCATTCCCGGACTGTCACCGGATCGTCTGGCTGTCTTGACCGGTCCCAGCTTTGCCAAGGAGGTGGCCCGTGAGGTGCCTACCCTGGTGACCGTCGCGTCCCGTGACATCGACACGGCCGAGACGGTCCAGCAGGTTTTCGCCACCCCCTATTTCCGGGTATACACCATCAACGATATGATCGGTGCCGAATTGGGAGCGGCGGTGAAAAACGTCATCGCCATCGCCGCCGGCGTTATCGATGGACTCGGCCTGGGGCTCAACACCCGTGCCGCCCTGATCACGAGAGGGCTGGTGGAACTGCGACGATTGGGGTTGGCATTGGATGCCCAGCCCCGCACCTTCACCGGTCTGGCCGGTGCCGGGGACCTCATCCTTACCTGCACCGGCGACCTGAGTCGCAACCACACCATCGGCAAACAGATCGGCGAGGGGAAAAAACTCGGGGATCTGCTGGAAAAGATGCACATGGTGGCCGAAGGGGTAAAGACCGCCCGATCCGTATATAATCTTTCCAGAAAATTGGGCGTAGAGATGCCCATTTGTCACGCCGTTTATCATGTGCTCTACGACGACCTCGATCCCAAAACCGCCTTGTTTCAGCTGATGACGCGGGATCTAAAGGGAGAACTGGACGAAACCTGACGGTTCAACCTAAATGGGTGATTGTCGAGCTTGCCGCTGTAGGTTTTGCCAAGGGAGAGACCGGTGGCAGACAAGGAGAAAAAACCGGCACACAAGGGGGCGGGGCACCGTCAACGGTTGCGTGACCGTTTCCTCCGGTACGGCTTGGATGGCTTTCACGATTACGAAGTCATCGAGCTTTTACTGACGTTGGGGACGCCTCGAAAGGATTGCAAGGCGGCAGCAAAATCGGCCCTGAACCGGTTCAAAACCCTTCAGGCGGTTCTGGAAGCAGAGCCGGGTGATCTTTGCAGCGTGCCGGGGATCGGCCCCAAGAACCTGTTCGGTCTCAAACTGATTCCAGCGGTTTCCCGGCGGTACCTCCGGCAACGGCTGGATGGAAAGACCACCCTGAGCAATTCACGCGAGTTGTTTGATTACCTCAATCTCACTATTCGGGACCGGAAAAGGGAGTGTTTCGTCGCCATCTACCTGGACGCGAAAAATCGGGTGATCGCCGACGAAATTCTTTTCACCGGTACGGTGACCGCGAGTGTCGTCTATCCCCGGGAAGTGGTCAAAGCCGCCATGTCTCATTCCGCGGCCGCGCTGATCTTCGCCCACAACCATCCCTCGGGTGATCCGGCGCCATCCTCCGACGACATGGCCATCACGCGAAAGCTGATACAGGCATGCGACCTGATGGGCATCACCGTACATGAACACCTGATCATCGGTGCCGATGGGTACTTCAGTTTCGCCGACCACGGGCACATGGCCCGCCTGAAAGGAGAGGTAACCGAATCGGCGGGACGTTCGCCTGCGTAAGATATTCATTTTGATCGAAGTTCGAAGTTGAACGTTCGCTGATCTGGATTGCTAACAGCCAGCGGCTCATCTTGGATTCCATTTACACGAGTCGTCTTATCTTGAGAATAAAACAATGACCGATCCTTCGAAAAAATTCCCCCCCTGTTATGGAGACTTGGAAACCGTCTTTCCCATGGGCGAAGACGGGTTGCGGAACACGCCGGAGTCCTGCATGCCCTGTTATTATAAAACCGAATGCCTGAGAAAAGCCATGGGGCAAAAGGGCGGTATTTCCGTTCGGCAGGAGATGGTGGACCGGGCGTACCAGTCCGGCCGGCTCGGTTTTTTCGAGCGATGGTCCCGGAAGAAGGCGCTGAGTATGCAGCAGAAAAAGAAACCGTAAGGAGGAACAATGGCCAAACTTACAATTTCCGATCTAGACGTGGCGGATCGTCGGGTGCTCATGCGAGTGGATTTCAATGTCCCGTTGGAAAAGGGAAAAGTGGCGAACGACAAGCGTATTCGGGCGGCGCTGCCCACCATCAAGGAGATCCTTGCCCGAAAGGGGCGGTTGATTCTCATGTCCCATCTGGGCCGTCCAAAGGGAAAGCGGGTGCCGGAACTCTCCCTTGGACCGTGTGCGGACGTTCTCTCTTCTCTGCTGGACCAGCCGGTGGCCTTTGCAGAAGATTGTATCGGGCCGGTGGCCGAGGAGGCCGTGGCGGCGCTCTCTTCCGGAGGGGTGCTGCTTTTGGAAAACCTTCGATTTTACAAGGCGGAGACGGACAACGACCAGGAATTTGCGAAGGCCCTTTCCGCGCTGGCCGATCTTTACGTGAACGATGCATTCGGAACGGCCCACCGTGCCCATGCCTCAACCGAAGGGGTGACGCATTTTATCGACCGATGCGCCATGGGATATCTCATGGAAAAGGAGCTCGCCTACCTCGGCGATGCGGTGGAAAATCCCAAACACCCATTTATCGCAATACTCGGAGGAGCGAAGATTTCCGGTAAGATCGATGTGATCGACGCCCTTCTGCCCAAGGTGGATCGTCTGATCATAGGTGGCGGTATGGCCTACACCTTTTTTGCGGCCCAGGGACTGGAAATCGGAAAATCCCTGCTGGAATCCGACAAAATAGACCTCGCCCGATCCCTGATGGAAAAAGGGGGGGAGAAGCTGATACTTCCCGTGGATTGCCTGTGCAGCAAGCAATTCAACTTCGATGATAGAACCGTCGGCGCTCTTGAATCCAAGACCGCGGCGGCCATCGCTGCGGATGACATCGCCTTGGACATCGGGCCGGCCAGTGTTGCCCGATTCAAGGAGATTCTGAATGGAGCAAAAACCATCGTGTGGAACGGGCCCATGGGGGTTTTTGAGATCGAGGAGACGGCCGGTGGAACCCTGGCTGTATCCCGGGTTCTGGCAGAAGCCACCAGCGGCGGGGCCGTAACGATAATCGGCGGAGGGGATTCGGCCGCAGCGGTGGAAAAGGCCGGTTTGGCAGATCAGATGTCCCATGTCTCCACCGGTGGTGGGGCCTCCCTCGAGTTTCTGGAGGGAAAGACGCTTCCCGGTGTGGCGGCATTGACGGACAGGTAATTGAAAGCCGGGAAACATAGGAAGCGTTACTGGATCGGCGGTGTGCTGTTCGTGGCATTGGTGCCGGTCATCTATTTCCGCCATGAAATCGGGACGGGATTGATGGTCGCATATGGTTGGATCTCGGATCGGGATGAGGTGGAGCATTTCGTCACCGCCTTTGGTGATGGAGCGCCATTGGCGTTCATGGCGCTTCAAATGCTTCAGGTGATCATCGCCCCCGTTCCGGGAGAGGTCACCGGATTCATCGGCGGGTACATATTTGGCTGGGGAAAGGGCTTTTTGTATTCGAGCCTTGCGCTCGCCATCGGCTCGTGGATCAATTTTGGTATCGGTCGATACCTGGGCAGTCATTTCGTGAGGCGTTGGATTCCCGATGAAAAGCGCAAGCGATTCGACCATCTGGTCAAACGGCAGGGAATCATCGTGCTTTCCATTCTCTTTGTTTTTCCGGGGTTTCCCAAGGACTACCTTTGCCTTTTTTTAGGCATCACGGCACTTCCTCTCAAGGCTTTTTTGTTCATTGCTTCCATCGGCAGAATGCCGGGAACCCTCATGTTGAGTGTTCAGGGGCACTTTTTGTTCGAAAAAAACTACGTAGTGTTTGCCATTGTTTTTTCGGTGACGTTGCTGGTTGCCTACCTGTGTATCCGCTATCGGGATCGAATCTATCGCGCGGTGGAAAAACTGAATGGAAAAGCACCCGGCAGCCGTTGACCCACAATCGTATTCGTGATAACTATACCTAATCACAAGAAGATCTGATGACAATGCGATCGGGGAGGGGTCGACGTGGCATTTTGGAGCGTACGAGAAGAACTAAGCCAGTTCAATCGCCTTCGGCGTTCCTATTATGAGCTGCTCAGGGACGAATTGGACCAGTTCATGCTGGATTACGCCCTGATCCAATCTTACAATCAGTTCCAAGAACGCAATCTTGCATATCCCTTTATCGAGAAGAGAGAACTCAAACCCCGGGCGAGGATTCCGGGGATCGAATACGAATGTCAGAAAACATTTCTCGTGATTTTCGTCGAAGACATCATTCCCGCCGTCCATAAAAAGTATATTCGTTTCTTCAATGTAAACAAACCCACGAAGACCAATCTGATCCAGAACAAGGCGCTGCCCCTGCCCGACCAGTTCGACCGATCGCACAGATATATCGATTCGGTTCATTTTTACGATTTTTTAAAACTTCTCTTGCCCGTGGATTATGCTTTGTTGATTCAGCGTGATCCCGTCACCCGAGCCAGTAACCGCTATAGCCTTACCCATTATCATGTGAGAATCGATTGGCCCATCGCAGATGCGGCGGAAGATCTGGCCCAGAACCTGCGGTATATATCAAAGGACCTGTATGAAAAGGGCGACAAATACGCCGAACTGGTTCAGCGAAAGCTTTTCGAGTACTACGGAATGCCGATGATGGTGGGCGGGCGGCGCACGGCTGCCATGACGGCGGCCCAGTACCTGAAACGCGTCCCCTGCATTTCGACCATATATGCCGGAAGTAGTGAATCCCGTGCACTCTACCGGCTTTCTGAAAGAGGCGTATCCAAGGCGGTCCTGGTTCAGCTCTCCAACGATGAACTCCGGCAGATTGCCGAATCCCAGCAGTTGTCTCCCCGCATTTTCAAAAAGAATTATGTCGTGGCGACAAAGGGCAGGTATCACGTGTGTATTTTCCAGGTCACCTATGCCTACACCACCCATTCCCGTCCACCGGAAGACGGAAAACTGCGGGAGATCAATCCGGATGTGAACTGGCTCGCCGTTGGCGACCAGCATGTATTGCCCAAGCCCGGCGTCAGCAAATACCCGCCCATCAGTCTTAACCTGGTCTATTCCTGATGCCTGCCACTTTCATTTCTGGAAGGTAAGGAGTTTGTCAGATGAATCGCGATGAAATGATCAGCCGACTCGAAGATCGTTCCACCCTCTGGGATATGGTTGTCATCGGCGGAGGGGCAACGGGGATGGGAATTGCCGTGGATGCCGCATCCCGGGGATATGATATTCTACTGCTGGAACAGCATGATTTCGGCAAAGGCACTTCTTCCCGGAGCACAAAACTTATCCATGGTGGCGTTCGATACCTGCAGCAGGGAAACATCTCACTCGTCATGGAAGCCCTTCGAGAGCGGGGCATCTTGCGTAACAACGCCCCCCATCTCGTTCATGACCTGGCCTTTATTGTTCCCAATTACGACTGGTGGGAAGCGCCGTTCTACGGCATCGGACTCAAAGTCTATGATATGCTCGCCGGCAAGTTCGGTTTCGGCACCTCCAAATCACTCTCCAAAAATGAGACACTGGAGCGCATCCCCACTATAAGGAAAGAAGGTCTGCGCGGTGGAACCATTTACTACGACGGTCAGTTTGATGATGCCCGGCTGCTTCTCAACCTGGCTCGGACCGCTTCGCACCAGGGAGCGGCGCTGATCAACTATGCAGCCGTAACGGCGCTGACCAAAGACGATAGCGGTTTCATCAACGGCGTTGTTTTCAAAGACATGGAAGGCCAAAAGGAATTTACCGTTTTGTCCAAAGTGGTCATCAATGCCACCGGTCCCTTTTCCGATCATATCCTTCACATGGATGATCCCGAGGAACCCGATATCATTGCTCCCAGCCAGGGTATCCACCTTGTCCTGGACAATGCGTTTCTTCCCGGCAAATCCGCCATCATGGTGCCCCATACCAGTGACGGCCGGGTGATGTTCGCCATCCCCTACATGGGCAAAACCCTGGTGGGTACCACAGACACCCCCATTCCGGAAGTCTCTTTAGAACCCCGCCCTATGTCGGAGGAAATTGACTTTCTCCTGGAAACCGCAGGGACCTACCTGGCCAAGAGCCCGTCACGGGAAGATATATTGAGCGTTTTTGCCGGTATTCGGCCACTGGTGAAGGTGGAAGAGGAAAAAAATACCGCCAAACTTTCCAGAGATCATTATATTCACATCTCAAATTCCGGATTGCTCACCGTTGCCGGCGGCAAATGGACCACCTACCGTCGAATGGCAAAACTCACGGTGAATCATGCGGTGTCTCTGGCCAATCTGGAATTCAAGCCCTGTGTGACCAAAGATCTGAATATCCACGGATATCATAAATCTGCCGAGAAATTCGGGGAATATCAAATTTATGGATCGGATGCACCGTCCATTTTAGACATGATGCGTGCCGATCCAACCAAAAAGGAAAAGATACATCCGGATCTTCCCTCCAGGATCGGTGAGATTTTATGGTCCGTACGTTATGAGGCTGCCCGAACCGTGGAAGATGTTTTGGCCCGAAGAACCCGATGCCTGGTATTGAATGCCAGGGCTGCCGGTGAGGCGGCACCGGTTGTGGCAGCGGTGATGGCCAAGGAACTGCAGAAAGACCGAAAATGGGAAAAAGTCCAGGTCTCCTCTTTTCAGGACCTTTGCAAAATCTACCTTCCCTGAACAGCTAAAATTTGAAAGTTTATAAATGCGCTAAAGTGCCTAAAGGTAAGGAACCCTTCCGATAATCACTTATACCTTTAGTACGATTGTAACTTTACTCTTCTCTGCTCAATCCCCTCGAATCGGGCCGTTCGCCGACTCCCCCGAAAAGGGGGAAAAATGAGTTGACATCCTGCCTGGGAAATCGGTATTATCCATGAAAATCAAAAACAGTATTTTGTGATATGCATGGATATATTTCAAGATTCATCGAGAAAGATATAAAACGGTCCCTGGCTCGTTCGCCGGCCGTTGCCATCCTCGGTCCACGGCAGTGTGGGAAATCCACGACCGCTAAGATGCTGATCAAGGATCTTTCCGCGGTCTATCTTGACCTTCAGGATCGAGTGGACCGCAACAAACTGGCCGAACCCGAGTTGTTTTTCGATCGCTATCGCGAAAAGCTGGTCTGCCTTGATGAGATCCAACGGCTGCCGGAGTTTTTCGCCGTGCTTCGTTCCGAGATTGATAAGGATCGCCGACCGGGCCGGTTTCTGATTCTGGGTTCGGCATCACGTGATCTTATCAAGCAGACCACCGAGTCCTTGGCAGGGCGTATCGCATACCATGACCTGACGCCATTTTTACTTCACGAGGTGGCACACATGTCACCCTGGTCCGATCTGTGGCTTCGGGGCGGCTTTCCGGAAAGTGTCCTGGCTGAAAATGGCCGGGAAAGCTTTGATTGGCGGCTCGATTTTATCCGTACGTTCATGGAACGAGACATCCCCCAATTGGGATTTTCTGTTCCCATCCCCGTCATAGAGCGCCTCTGGATGTTGCTGGCCCATTACCATGGACAAACCGTCAACTATCAAAAACTGGCCACGGCCGCGGATATATCCATTCCGACACTTAAAAAATACCTCGCCCTTCTGGAGCAGACGTATATGGTGCGTCTCTTGCCGGCGGCCGGGACGAACCTTAAAAAACGGTTGATCAAATCCCCTAAAATATTTCTGCGTGACAGCGGTGTTCTGCATGCCTTGCTTGATATCGAATCGTACGACTTTCTTCTGGCCAACCCAATTGTCGGCGCATCCTGGGAAGGTTTTGTGATCGAAAATATCATTGCGACCCATAAACGCTGGCGACCCTCGTTTTTACGCACTACCAATGGCGCCGAAGTAGATCTGCTGTTAGAGCGTGCCGGCCAGCGGCATGTGCTGGAGTGCAAATTGTCAAAGGCACCCAAGCCCTCCCGGGGATTCCATGAATTGGTTGCGACAATGAAACCCGATTCCGCATGGGTTATCGCGCCGGTGGAAGCGCCTTTTCAGATCAAGAAAGGTATTACGGTTTGCTCGCCGGAGTATTTCGCTATCGCATCTTAGGACTCGCGCAATTTTCGCTTTTAAAATAATCGAGAAATTATTTTGAGGGGACATAAAAAGGCGCCGGAAAAAAAGAGGGTCTCACGCGAAGACGCTAAGGCGCGAAGAAGGATGAGACGTGGCGAAAATTCTCAACAATCATCGGGAGCTGTTGACCGACGCCTGGAAGGAGTGTTTCATGTGGGCGGGCGGATTGTTGCCGATCAGCGGGTCTGATACTTTCCTTTTTCTAATCATGAAAATACGCAAGTTCTTCCTGAATCGCGTAATACCCTAGTCTGGTCAGATACTTCTCGTTACAACCGATCCCTTCACGATACCCCCAAAAACGAAAAAAGAACTCCCTTTCAGCAAAATTGAGTCGAAATACCCCCGTGGGAAAATAGGGCCTTTATTCAACCCGCCGCCTTTTTTACAGCGGCAGGTACGACATATTGTGGCGATTTAACCTTGACATTCTATGGTGAGATTACGATATACTGATTCCCGAAAAGCAAGTTTCTGTCGTATCGCCTGTCAGGCACCAGGCGGCTGCAAAAGGAGTCAACCATGATTATTCGCCCTGTTTTTGGAATCATCACCGGTCTTTTACTGGTGCTTCTCACCGCCTGTGGCGGCGCCCCGACCATAGAAAGCGATTTGGGAATCAAGGGTGCTCCGGACTGGGTGAACGAAGGTACCCAGGCGGTGGACAATCCCAATGGCCGCTACCTCTACGGTGTCGCCATGGCACCGCCGATGAACGACGAGTCCCTGCAACGCTCCACTGCCGACAGCCGCGCCCGTGCCGAGTTGGCGAAAATCGTCTCCACCTATGTCGACAGCACCCTGAGCGACTACGCCGCCGCCAGTGGCGAAAGCACCACCAGCAGCATCGAGCAGTCCATTAAAAGCAGCACCCAGACCGTGCTGAACGGTGCCAAAATCAAGGGCCGCTGGCGTGATCCGCGCAGCGGCAATATCCATTCTTTTGCCGAGATGGACATGAAGACCCTGGATGATGCGATCGCAAGCGCCGCCAAGCTGTCCGAGAATTTCAGGCAGTATTACGAAAATAACGCAACGGCGAACTTCCGCCGTTTTCTGAAAAGCGAAAACTGAAAAGGGTTATACCTATGCGGGTATGGATCATTGTGGCGAGCGCCCTGTTATTGGCCGCTTGCAGCACATCGGTAGAAAGGGTAGCTCCCGACGAAACCATCGATTTGAGCGGCGCCTGGAACGACACCGACTCCAGGCTGGTCTCAGAAGAGATGGTCCAGGACGCGCTGTCACGCCCCTGGATCGGTGACTACCGGTCGCGCACCGGGAAGCGGCCTGCGGTTATCGTCGGTACCGTGCGCAACCTGAGCCACGAGCACATCAACGTGAAAACCTTTGTCTCCGATATCGAGCGCGCCCTGATCAATTCGGGAAGCGTCGATTTCGTTGCCTCCAGCGATGAGCGCGGTGAGATCCGTGACGAGCGCAAGGACCAGGATCTCAACGCCCGGGAGGATACACGAAACGCCGCCGGCCGGGAGCTGGGGGCAGATTTCATGATGCAGGGCCAGATCAACACCATCATCGACAAGGAGGGCAAAGAGCAGGTGCGCTACTACCAGGTGGATCTGACCCTGATCAGCATGGCCGACAACCGCAAGGTCTGGATTGGCCAGAAGAAAATCAAAAAAGTGGTAAAAAACGCCAAGCTGCGTTTTTAACCAATCGCCCCGGAGATGACTGAGCTGCGTGTCTGCACGGGCGTATTGGTAAGCGTGGCCCTGTTTCTTCTCGGCGGTTGTGCCGCCTGGGAGGTAAACCAGGTGGCGCAGAACCTTCCCGCCGCGGGGCCGCAAGAGACGCTGGCGAAACTCGCGGCCATCACCCCCCCCGCGCGCGACCGCG
This sequence comes from uncultured Desulfosarcina sp., assembly GCA_963674945.2. Taxonomy (GTDB): domain Bacteria; phylum Desulfobacterota; class Desulfobacteria; order Desulfobacterales; family Desulfosarcinaceae; genus Desulfosarcina. The sequence continues at coordinate 1,744,037 of CAXXWQ010000004.1, read as the reverse complement.
TCCAGTACCTCCTCGACAGCGGACTGCTGAAACTGTATACCGGAGATTTCGACGGTGGCCGCCAGGATTTGCAGCAGGCCAAAGAGGCCATGGCGGCGCTGGACGCCGTCAGCGTCACCGAAAATCTCGCCGCCGTCACCGCCAATGAAACCCTGCGCAGCTACGCGGGCAGCGCAAGCGATCACGTGCTGGTACATGTGGCGCTGGCCCTTTGTTACCTGCTTGGCGGCGACCTCGACGGGGCCCGTGTCGAAGTACTGCAGGCGGATGTCACCATGGGCGACTACGAGGGTGACGACGCCTACGGACACCTGGCAAGCGCGCGTTTTCTCGCCGGACTGATCTATGAAATGGCGGGGGAGCGCGACGACGCCCTGATCAGCTATCGCAAGGCTTACGCGATTATGACCGAGCGCGACGAGTCCATCCCACCCGCCCTCCAGACAAGCCTTTTGAACCTGACCCGCAGCCAGGGCTTCGATGAAGAATATGCGAAATACGAAAGACAGTTCGACCGCAATGCGCAGCTGCCGACGGCGGGGCAGGGCCAGTGGATCGTCTTCTATTTCGACGGCGTGGTAAGCCAGAAGACCGAGACGCGACTGTCGTTGTTCAACCGGGACATGGACACCATGATCAGTGTGGTGATGCCCATGTATCCGCAGGTCCGGTCGGCGCCCCAGTCCCTGAACTGGCAGGTGGATGACAACAACTTGCAGACCCGGGTGATCGAAAACGTGGAACGGCGTGTGCGCCAGGACCTGGATAAGGATTATGCCGCTATCCTGGCGACGGCGGTGGCAAGGGCGGTGGCCAAATACAAAATGGTCCAGGAGGCCCAGGACCAGAATGAACTCGCCGGCGTGCTGGTCAATATCCTCACCGTGGCGACGGAACAGGCCGATCTGCGAAGCTGGAATATGCTGCCGGCCTATATACAGGTGGCAAGGGCAACCGCGCCACTTACCGGCCGGCTCTCGATTCCGGCCAAGAATTTTCACTATCAGCGTCCCGACGACGCCCGCGGCAATTTTGTGGTGCTCTTTGCCTCCAGTTTCAGCCCCGCTGTTTTCAGCTATCCCTGATATGGGAAGGAGAGGCATCGCCGAGACGATGCACATAAACCGCAAGGTATCGTAAGGAGATGAACGATGAACCTGTGCAAAAAAATCTGCCTGACCTGTCTTCTGGGCACATTATTCGCCGCCTGTGCCGGCCAAAACCAGCCTCCGCAGTGGATTGACGCCCCGCAATCCGCCTATCCCGCCGCCACCTACCTGACCGGGACCGGTTCCGGCGACAGCCGGCAGACCGCCACCGATCGCGCCTTCGCCAATCTCGCCAGGGTTTTCGAGGTGGCGGTGTCCGACACCACAATGGATTTCAGCAGTGCGCAAATCAGCTCCTCCGGCGATGGTCAGCAGACGGTCAATGAACAAAAGGTCAGCCGCAGTATCAGCGTCGAAGCGCGCAAGGTGGTGGAAGGCGCCACCATCGCAGAATCCTGGACCGCGCCGGACGGCCGCGTGTACGCCCTGGCAACCCTGAACAAACAGGCCGCCGCGAGCCGGTTTCGAAGTGCCATTCTCACCGCCGACCGCGATGTGACGCAGCTGATCGATTACGCCAGCCACACCGCCGACTCCCCGGTCTCCGCGCTAACCGCCCTGAAGCGCGCCCGCGAGCAGCAGATCCACCGGGAGGAACTCAACCGCAACCTGATGGTGGTGGCGGACGGCCACGGCATCGAGGGCCGATACGATCTGCCGGCGGTGGAAAAATTGGTGCGGGACGCCCTGGCCAGTCTGGAGGTCTCGGTGGACGCGGCAGACGACTCGATTCGTGCCGAGATACAGCGCGCACTGGCGCAACTCGGGGTCCACGTCGTCACCGGTTCCAACCTGGTGTTGTCCGGCAGCCTGGATACCGCCCCGGTCGAATCCCGCCAGGGCTGGTTCTGGCAGCGGGGCTCCCATGAACTGATTTTTCGCGACGGCAACCGGGTACTGGCCAAAAAGCGCTGGCCGATCAAGGTCTCCTCCACGGAAGAAGGCATGCTCCCTTCCAGGGTCAGGGATGAAATCAACGCACAGCTGCCCAATCGCGTTTTCGAGTTGCTGTCGAGTCAGCCCTGACTATTCATGTCGCAGCGCATCGATCGGATCAAGCTGTGCCGCTTTCCTGGCCGGGAAAAAACCGAAAACGACGCCCACGGCGGCGGAAAAGAGAAAAGCGATGAGTATTATGCCGGGATTGAAGACAAAGGGAATCTTCAGCAGTCTGGCAAGACCTACCGAACTGGCAACGGCGAACAGGATGCCGATCAGTCCTCCGAAAGATGAGAGCACCATTGCCTCCACCAGAAACTGAAGCAACACTTCCCGTTCCAGGGCTCCGATTGCCATGCGGATGCCGATTTCCCTTGTCCTTTCCGTTACCGACACCAGCATGATATTCATGATCCCGATGCCTCCCACAAGTAGGCTGACGGCGGCCACGGCTCCGAGAAGACTTGTCAGTATGTGGGTGGTTCCGGTGAGCATCCTGGTGATTTCCTTCATGTCCATTACCTGGAAATCGTCGTCTTTTGAGCCGATGATATGACGGCGTTCACGAAGCAGTTCTTCGATATCGCTTTTTACCTTGTCCGTTGACCTGTCTTCCGCTACCGATACCTGGATCAGCCTGATATCCTGATTGCCGGCGATCCGCCGTTGGAAGGTGCGAAGCGGTATCAGGATGAGATCGTCCTGGTCTGATCCGAACGTGGACTGTCCCTTGGCTTGGAGCAGGCCCGTCACTTCACAGGAGAATTTTCCCAGGCGTATCTTGTTGCCCAAAGGGTCCTGGGCTCCGTAAAGTTCCTTGGCAATTGTCGCCCCGATGATACACACTGCCTTGCCGGAACGCAGCTCCGTCTCCTGAAATTGTCGTCCTGACCGAATGGTCCAGTTGCGGACCGTGAAAAACTGGTTGTCAACACCCATAACCGTTGTCGCCCAATTGGCGTTACCGAACACGGCAGTGACTCTTTGGGATGATGAGGGGGCAACACCCGCAACGGCAGGGATTTCGTGGAATATTGCCTGGGCGTCGGCCAGATCAAATGGAGGCGCGCCGGATGGTTGGCCCGGTCCCATGCGTTGCCCGGTCCTTACCATCAAGAGGTTACTGCCCAAACTGGCAATCTGTTCCGTTACCTGGGCCGTTGCACCGGCTCCGATGGTGACCATGATGATCACCGCTGCCACGCCGATGACGATACCGAGAATGGTCAAAAAGGAGCGCAGGACATTGCGCCGGATTTCTCGCAGCGCAAGAAGAAACGTGTTGGAAAACATCACATCATTCCTTCGTTTGCCTGGTCAACCTCAACCAGACCATCCCGGAACTGCACGATCCGCCTGGCAAAGCTTGCCATTTCGTGTTCGTGGGTGACCATGACAATTGTAATCCCACGATTTTGATTCAATTCGGTCAAAAGTTGCATGATTTCAATGCTGCGTGACGTATCCAGGTTACCTGTGGGTTCATCGGCAAGGAGCAGAGCCGGTTCGGTGACGATGGCACGAGCAATCGCAACCCGCTGCTGCTGCCCGCCGGAAAGTTCTCCCGGGGTGTGATGCTCCCAGCCGGATAGGCCCACTGCGGCCAGTGCTTTTCCGGCACGCCGACGGCGTTCATCTTTTTTAATTCGTCGGTAGATGAGAGGCAGTTCGACGTTTTCCAGAGCAGTGGTGCGGTTCAGCAGGTTAAATCCCTGAAACACGAAACCAAGGTAATGACGGCGCAAAAATGCCCTCTGATTCCTCGTCAGATAGCCGACCTCGACATCATTGAACAGGTATCTGCCATGCGTCGGGGTGTCGAGGCAGCCCAGGATGTTCATGCATGTGGATTTCCCAGAGCCGCTCGGTCCCATGACCGCCACAAAATCACCCTCATTGATGGCAAGGTCAATGCCCTGCAGGGCTTTCATGGCAGCGGTGCCGCTGCCATACACTTTCACTATGCCTGTAAGTTCAACAAGGAGTGGATGTTCGGAGTCTATCGGTTCCGTCATAAGTTATCTTTTCTTGTTTATTGCTTCAACAATCAAAGGCATGCCAGGTGTCACTTCACCACCGGTGACCTCGGTCATCATTCCGCTGGTCGCCCCTGCAACGATCTCTATGGCAACGGGCCGGTTGTCTCGCAGTGTCCATACCTTATTTCTTTTATGATTGCCGCTTTGATTCCCTTTCTTCGATCTTGAACGGCGAGGGCGTGGGAAGAGCTTGCTGAGGAGGCTACCGCCCTGCGTATCGATTTCTTCTTCTTCCCTTGACGATGGTGTGAAACGCAGGGCGGAATTTGGTACCAGCAAGGCATCCTTGATTTCTTTGACCACGATATCCGCCGTAGCCGTCATGCCCGGCCGCAGGGAAAGATCTGAATTGTCCACGTTGAGGACTGTCGGGTAGGTGACCACACCTTCGGTTGTTTCTGAACCGTAACGGACCTGGGTGATATGGGCGGGAAAAGTACGCTCCGGATAGGCGTCCACCGTAAAAATCGCCTGCTGGCCTTCCATGACTTTGCCTACATCTGCTTCATCCACATCAACATGGAGTTCCATCTTGGTCAGGTCTTCCGCCAGGGTGAAAAGAACCGGTGCCTGCAGCGAAGCGGCCACGGTCTGACCCTTTTCAACGCTTCTTTTCAGAACCATGCCGTTTATCGGGGAGAAAATGGTGGCTTTTTCCAGGTTGGTCTGATCAATTCTGCGTTTTGCCTCCGCCTGGGCGATATTCGCCTTTACCATGGCCACGGTCGCCTGGGCTTTTTTGAGCGCCGCATCTGCCACATCGAAATCCTGTTGCGAAGGAATCTTTCCACCGCTGAGTTGACGGACACGGGCCAGTCTTCCCATTTCACTCTCGGCTTCAAGAAGGCCGGCCTGGGCAAGCAGCAAGTTTGATCGGGATGATTCCACGGCGGAACAAGATTGGTTCACCTGGGCCTCGAGCATGGTCGTATCCAATCGTGCCAGCACCTGGCCTGCCTTGACGACATCATTGTAGTCGACTTCCACGGAGGCGATCGTTCCCGAAACTTCCGTGCCGACATCGACCTGGTTGGTGGGCTCCAGGTTACCGGTGGCGGTGACCGTGACCGTCAGATCCCCTCGTTGCGCCTCCATGGTTATGTACTGTGTTGCTGATCCGTTTTTGTTCCCAAACCATTTGTACCATGCAAAAAATACCAGAAGAAGGATGATTGGCCAGATCGTCAGGTGTTTCAGGTATCCGCGCCTTTTCTTACCCTCAGCGTTCAAAATTTGTTCAAGGTCTGATCTGCCTTTTGTCTCCATATTGCTCATTTCTGATTGTCCTCTATCCGAAAATTCCCTTCAGCGTTTGAACTCCACCCTCCGCCAAGCGCTTTATACAACCGGATGAGGTTGGAGGTGACGGATCCATCGCTTTGGGCCAGCTGGTCATCAAAAGAGAGCAGGGAACGCTGCGCATCGAGTACAGTCGTGAAATCCGTCAGCCCTGCCGTATATTGCTGTCCGGATAGTATTTCTGCCTGACGGGCGGCATCAACTGCTTCCACAAGCCTCTCACGGCGCAATTGTTCTTCGGCGTAGGCGGTAAGGGCGTTTTCCACCTCTTCCAGGGCTCCCAGAAGAGTCGATTCGTAGGCGAGCAGGTATTGTTCCTGAACGGCGTTTTGCACTTCAATATTCTGCCTGATGGCGCCGGCATCGAAAAGGTTCCAGGAGACACCCGGCACGATGCTCCAGGTATCACTGCCGGATTTGAAAAGGTCGCTGGATTCCAATGCTTCCAGACCGATGGAACCCGAAAGGCGGAACTTGGGGTACAGTTGTGCGGTGGCTTCGCCGATGCGGGCCGTCTGGGCGGCAAGGTTGCGTTCCGCCCTGCGGACGTCAGGCCGTTGCCTGAGAGTCTCGGCGGGTACGCCGACCGCCACCCTTTCGGGGATGACCGGTATCGGCCTTGGCGCCTCGAGCAAATCGTGCAAAGAGCCGGGTATCTTCCCGGTTAGCACGGCCATCCGGTTTTTTGCTTCTTCCAGGCTATTTCGCAAAAGGGGAATCTGCGCTTTCGTACTTTCAAGGTTGTAGCGGGCCTGCTGGAGGGCCAGTTCATTGCTCAGGCCTGCCTGGTAACGCCAGTCGATGAACTCGAAGGCTTCCTGCTGTGCGGAAAGATTCTTCTCGGCGACAGAGAGCCTCTTCTGTGTTGTCCGAATATCGAGATAATTCAGGGCGACTTCAGCGGTCAGTGATACGAGGACGTCACACAGATTTTCCCGGCTTGCGGCCAGATCTGCCTCCGCTGCCTCAATAGACCTTCTTGTTCCTCCGAAGAGATCTATTTCCCAGCCCGCATCGAAACCGAATTCATAGTGGCTTCTTGTTGCTCCCCCTCCGATGTTTTCGCTGCTTTTGCTCCTGCTATAAGATCCGCTCGCGTCAAGGGTCGGATAGCGTTGTGATTCGCTGATACCTCTTCTGGCCCTTGCCTCACGTACTTTTGCCACCGCCTGTTTCAGGTCAAGATTATTGTTGACTGCCTGATGAACGAGGCCTGTCAGTACGGGATCATGAAAGATTTCCCACCATTGGGCCAGTTGACCGGGATCCATGGCTTCTGTTGACAGGCCTTGTCTCATTTGGGCGTTCCAGGCGGAGGGCGGTTTTGTCTCAGGAGGTTTGTAGTCAGGCCCCACAGGCGCGCAGCTTGAAAAAAGGAGATGGGAAAGAACTATCAGCACGATAACAGTGCCATTGCCGGCAGAATGCATTTTTCGTCCGCTTGCGCTTTCGATTTCTATACGTTTATTCGATGGCAGTTTCGGTTGTGTCATAAGGCTGCCTGAACATCCCTTTTTTTCATGCTGTTTCCTGTCGGCGTTAACATGGAGGCAGGCCCAGTGCCACCTGCGTCTGCAAAACGATAATATCTTCCATTTTCTGCAAATAGTCTTCGCTGTATCTTTTCTCCTTGAGTTCAGCCAAAAGAAAATCCATGCGGTCTGCATGGAAGAACACCGGTGTGTTCATGACCAGTATACGAAGAAAGGCTTCTTTATCATCCATCTCCGGCTTGATTTTCCTGAATAGCGTGGAAATGGCGCTATGGGAGGGGATGATCAGTTCTTTTTTGAATATTTCCCGCAACGGTCCTTTTTTGCGCATGACCTGGAAGATGACCCTGCTGTGCCATTGCGGAACTTCCTGTTTGAAAAGAAGGTCAATGTTATGATGTATGATACCGCGAACGGCTTTCGATTGCCCATCCGGGGATTCCGTTTTATATTGCCTGAGCAATTCGCAGAGCGGTTTGTCCTTCCATTTTTGTAAGACTTTCCGTACAACCGATTCAAAGAGTTTCCCCTTACCGCCGAAGTGGTAATGGATGCTGCCGACATTCTGCCTCGCTTTTTCGGCAATTTCCCTGATGGAAACAGAGGCAAATCCTTTCTGGGCAGCCAGTTCCCCTGCAGCGTTGATCAGTGCATTCCTGGTTTTTACACCTGTTTCGTAGGTTGCCATCGTTTCCACTCGATTTGAAATTTATACATATGTCCAAATTTTGACATATGTATAAGGTCTGTCAAGTGGAATTGTATCGAAGACCACAAATGCGAATGTAAAATCAACCGACATTTTCATGTTACGCCTGGACCGACACCGGAAAAGAGTAATCATTCTATCGTGTTACGATGAGTGATGGAGTGGTCCCGGAAAAGAGATGCCTTTTTTCCTTCGGCGGGAGGCAGGGCATTTACATGCGCTGGGAATGGTTCTTGTGACCTGCCCACTTGGACAGATCGTCAGAATTCCTTGTAAATTCTCGCCAGGGGATGGCCGGGCGCCTCGATGGAGAGATCGTTGAAATACCCGTAGGGCGTCTGCACCGCTTCGTATCCGGCGTTCTCCAATCGTTGTTGCACCCGTTCGATCAAGGCCTTGGCATCTTCGGGCGCGGCCTTTCCTTCCCCCAGATGGGTAAACGAGTGCAGGATAACCTGCCGGGTATCCCATTTTCTGGCCAGCCACTTGGCGTTTTTCACCAGCTTGGTTTCGGCGGCGCTGCCGTCCGTCACATCCCGGGGCTCCACATGGATGAATGCCACGACAGTCTTTGTATGGGTCATGGGAGATGCATCGGGTGCATTGGACAGGGTTCTCAGGGTCGGGTTCCAGGCGAAACGGTCGCAGTACCAGAACAACAGGCGCATCGTTACCTCATTTGATGAAGGGAAATCAACGTTGGCTTATCTTATCACGATACACCCCTTTTTTTAATTCATTTTTTCCTGTTTCGTTGGCTCGATATGGAAAGAACACCAATTCGCCTCCAGCACGAAGACCTATTGTAACAGAAGAAGCGGATAGATGGACGGATTCATGGCCGGTGCATTTGTGGCCGGTCCTTCCCACCCGCCGAGTCTCGCCCACAGCCACCAGGCGGCATAGGCTTTCTGGTTGGCATTGATAGATACGCTATGGGCGGCACCGCAATCGTACCAGTCCACAGTTACGGTGTGGGAATTTTGCCATTCGGTGGCCCAGTTTCCCAGTTGCGTCCCTCCTGGTAACGGGGCGTCGTAGTAGTTGCAGTTATCGTGGACATATTCATAATGGGTTCCGTCCGGATCGTAGCACTCGATGTCGGCGAAATCGTAAAGAACTTTTTTGTTCGCATTGCAAAAGTCCCGGATCATCTCATTGGCGGCCTTGTTGTCGGCGTCATCATATATATCCACATGACCGGTCATGTAAACGAAGGTCACATTGGGATAATCGGCTTCCAGCTGGGCCATGGGGGTCAGATACTCACTGTCCAGCGTGCCAGCCGAATACTTGTTGTCCACCTGTCCGCACCAGGACCAGATGATCACGTTCACATCGCTGTGGGAGGGGTCGTCTAAATAATTTCGCGTGTTGTCGACCCATTGGGGGTAGTATCCTACATCACCGCCCATGGCGTAGTCATGCAGATCCAGTGCCCCACCAATGCCTCCGTTGTTCCACTGAAATATATCGGTCGGCAGGGAAAGCCCCTTTCCCCCGCTGTTGGCGAAGGCAACGAGGCCGGTCATCCCGGTGGTCAACTGGCTGCCATGGGATGTGTGGCCGTAGGCGATGTGCAGGTTTGCCTTGGCCTGTTCAATGGCGGCCCGGGGTATTTTTGTGATGTCGGTACTGGCGTGATCGATGATAATTGGTTCCGCGGCCTGGCAAGGTGAGAGGTCAAGAGAAAAAACGGACAGACATGCAAGCAACATCATTCCCAATGATCGCATAAAATCTCCTCTGCCACAGATTTTCGATGTTGGATATCGTGACGGGAAGGGTCGATGCAAACCGTCGATTCCAAAAAGATCAGGTTTGGAGAAACGAAATTGCAAATCGTTTTTCCGAGTGCATAATCGAAAATAACTATAATTTTTTCGTCTATTTTTCAAGTAGTTTTTTTATATGTGAGTCATCTGCGAATCCTTAACCGATTGAGGTGGCATTTTTTTGCTCTCAGGTTGGTTGTTTCAGACACGGATTCCGACGGGGTGGTGGACGGATTGGATATGTCCCACGATTTATTGGAAAAGGTATTACGACCTGCGCACCGGAGTATTTCGAGATCGCATCAGTGCTTCCATAAACCAGCGGGTGTGATCTTGCATGGCCCGGCCCAAACCATCACGAAGCGCACCGATGGCCGTCCAGTCAAGTTGTCCCGTGGTTTCATCCATGTAGACTTTGGATACTTCGGTGGACAGTACCAGAATCGCTGGATCCCACCGGGTTAACCGCCGACATAGTTCTCCTTTTCCCTGAAACACGACGTTTTCCGCCACCGTTGTTTTTACCTCTGGAATACCGATATTTTCCAGAAGCCGGAGCCACTGTTCCACGACTTTTTCCCAACGCCCACGGTCGATGGATCCGGTTCCCAGGTTGAACACCGGCGGCGATTCGATTCCCTTCTTCACCTGCCGGCCGATATTGTAGCTGTGGATGTCATACACCACCAATGCGTCGAACCGATTGGTCATCACCTTTACCCAACTGCCCATGAAATCGTAGAATTCCCTGTGCTTGGCCAGACTTTTTTGAACCATTTCGTCGTCCGGCGGGTTGTTGTATACGACGTTTCCCCAAAATTGTTCGGCTTTTACGGGAACGGCCGCCTCGGGCGGTCGATTCAGGTCGTATTCGCTTCTGGAATCGAGACCCCATACCGCCGAAACCGCTTTTTCGATCATGGTATCGGTGGCCGGGTCTTCCTCGTAATAGCGCTGGGCGGTGTCCATGGCCATTAAGGAGATAAGTTCCTCCCTGACGCGGCCGCCGGCGTGGATGGCGGTGGCGATGCAGGGCACGGTGCCATCTACCCGATAGGCAAAACCGCCCAGTTTTCCCTTGCCTCGAATACGACTCGAGACGCGCAGCGCATCGACGATCTTTGGGTCGGTGGGAATTTTCATGAATCGCCTTCCTTGCGATACACACGGTGAACCCGCGCCGTGATGGAGGTGACAATTTCGTAGTTGATGGTTCCCACCTGTTTCGCCACTTCTTCCGCCGTGATCTGTTCGCCCTCCTGTCGCCCGATGGCAACGCATTCGTCTCCAACGGCGACCCGGGGCAGGTGGGTGACATCCGCCATGACAAGGTCCATGCAGACCCTGCCGATGATGGGGCATCGTTGGCCTCCAATAAGGAGAAACCCCTTTGAAGAGAGAAGACGGTTGAGGCCGTCGGCATATCCCAGGGCGATGGTGGCGATCCGGGTGGGACACGCGGTTCGATAGGTACTGCCGTAGCTGACAACAAAGCCGGCGGGCGCCTGTTTGGCCTGAACGACCTTGGAACGAAAGGTCATCACGGGTTTCAGGTCGATGCGGCGGCGGTCCACCTCTTCGGACGGCCACAGTCCGTAAAGGGCGATTCCGGGGCGAACCATATCCAGATGGGTCTCGGGCATCTCGATGGTTGCGGCACTGTTGGCACAATGGCGGATGGGAACCTCGAAGGACTGCCCCTTCAGTTCCGCCAGGAGATCCATGAAGATGGAAAGCTGGCGTTGCGCATGGCTTTTGTCCCGGCTGTCGGCGTTGGCGAAGTGGGTGAATATGCCCTCGACGTGAAGGCCGGGTAATTTGGCCACGTCGAGGATCTGTCGCGCTACCTCACCGATGACGCGGCCGGACCGATGGTTTGCGTCGAGTCCCGCGGTCGCCGCCACAAGGCCCAACCTGCCCATGCCGGTATCCACCTTGATGTGCACCTTCAGTCTTTTCCCTGACCGCAGCGCCTCATTCGACATGGCCCGGGCCGCATCACCGGTATTGACGGTGGCCGTTATTTCATTTCCAATCAGGTGGTCCACGGCTTTCGCCGGGCAGTGGCCGAAGAGCAGGATCGGAGCATGGATACCGGCGTCTCTCAGCTGGTCGGCCTCCGAAATTCTGGCTACGGCCAGATGGGTGGCGCCGGTTTCCAGGGCCGTACGGGCCACCGGAACCGCGCCGTGACCGTAGCCGTCGGCCTTGACCACCGCCATCATGCGGGCGCCGGGGCTTACGCCGCGAAGTTGGGTGACATTGTGGGCAAGCGCGCGAAGATCGATGTCGGCAACAGCGAGATGGTTCATTTGGTTACACCTTTCGGAGAATCTATTATTCTGGGCTAACGCAAAAGATAAAGCGCTGCCGTATGATTTGGTACGGGAATCCAGGAGTCAGAATTCAGAATCAGGTATTCGCCTTCGACTCGATCTATTTTATCAAATTCGACGAAGCGAAGCGACACACATTCATTCTGGCTCCTGAATTCTGGCTCCTGGCTCCTGAGATACCATGCGCTCATGATGCAACCCCCTTATAGGGGAGCCCAAAGCCTAATCCTATGGGCCAGGGTTTTACTGTACACACCTTCCGACGGAACCGGTTCTGCACCGTTTTCCGTTGGCCCAGACGGCACCAACCAGATAGGCGTCGTCGATATTCAAACCGCTTACGGTCGCCCCGTCAAGATTGGCCTTTTCCAGATTCGCACCGGCCAATGTCGCGCCGGACAGGTTGGCCATCTTCAAGTTGGCGCCGGAAAGGTCTGCACCGGAAAGGTCTGCACCGGTCAGATCCGCTTCGAAGAGGGTGGCATGGCGTAAATCGGATTTCGCCAGTACACTGTTTCGAAGAGAGGCATGGACCAACAAGGATTTTCTCATGTACGCCCCGGAGAGATCGGCGTGCATCAGTTTGGCCTCGGTACAATCCACTTCCGATAAGAGTGATTCGGAACAGTTGGCATGCACTGCCACGACCCGGGTCAGGTTGGCCCGATACAGGTTTGCGCCGGTAAGGTTTGTGTGTGTCAGATCGGCCCGGGTCAGATCTGCACCTTGGATCGAGGCCTCGGTAAGGTTGAGAAAGCCGAGGGTGGCTGATTTCAGGTTACAATCCGGACATTGTCCCGATGTCATCAACGTGGTGACAGGCGTCGTCAGGCAGCGGCCGATGGAATCGGGTCCGCAGACGAGGCCATTGACCCATGCGGCGCCGTCCAGGATCGCATCGTCAAAACGGGCATGCCGGACATCTGCACCGTTCAGATTCGCGTTTTTCAGCACCGCACCGGTAAACACCGTGTCGTTGAGGATGGCACCGGTAAAGTCGACGCCGGAAAGATCGGCGTCGTTCAGATCGATGCCGGAGAGATCGCAGAGTCGACAACTGCGGCTGGAAAGAATCTGTTCGCGGATGCTTTTGGGGGCAAGAAGATGGCCAAATGCTCCCAGAACGACGAAGAGGGCAAGTGTTGCCGCGGCAACCCCGAGCGCCGTTTTGACGCTGGAAGAGACGATCATGGTCTATCTCAGCCAGTCGTCGAGGCGTTTCGTCTGCCGCATCATCCGGTACCGAACAAAGGCGTTCAGACAAAGCATGGCGCGATTGGCCGTCAGATAGGTGGGAACGCCCCCGCCGTCGAAGGAGCGAATCAGCTCGTTGTAAACGGCGTCGGCCCGGGAGACCACGCAGACCGACACGACCGTGGGTTTCTTGAAACGGTGCACCGTCTTGATGATACGGGCGGCGATGTTGTTCGGATTGGCGCGAATTTCCTCGTCCGTGGTATGAATCAAGACGCTTTGGGGGACGATGGAAATGAAAAGGGCGTCGACGAGATCGGATTGCAAGACGGTTTCCACGACCCTTTCGAACACCTCGTCGTCTGCCATGGGGGTCAGGTCCAACAGCGGGTCCGGTTCCACCATGGGAGGCATGACGGCCCGCAGGGCGGAAAGGGTCTTATCGTCGAACGCAGCCAACTGGAGATCGCCCAGGTTGTCCGCCGCGCTGGTCTTTTCGTATCCGGCGTTGGCGATGATGGCCACCCGGTTGCCATGTACCGCAAAGTCGTTGAGCAGGGCAAAGGTTTTAATGAGGTCTCCGTGGTCGATCATGGTGTCGGCGACGATGGCGCCGGCCTGTTTCATGGCGGCCCGTGCCACTGCATACTCGCCGGCGATGGAGGCGGTGTGCGACGCGGTGGCCTTTTGGCCGGCCGGCGTGCGACCCGCCTTGTAGACGATCACCGGTTTCTTGCTGCTTGCCACCACATCGAAGAACTTTCGTCCGGCCCTGGGTTTGAACCCCTCGATGTAACAAGCGATGACGTTGACCATGGGGTCGTCCTGGAAGTAGGCGACCAGGTCGCACGGATCGATGTCCAACTGGTTGCCGTAGCTGACGATTACTTTGGGAGAGATGGCGTTTTTCAGGTTGTCGATCTCGATGATGCCCAATGCGCCGCTTTGGGACATGATGGCCACCTTGTTCTCTTTTTCCAGGTTGAGGGTGAATTTCTCTTCGGGGACGAAAAAGGTGTTGATGCCCGGATTGTCGTTCTGACCGGCATAGACGATCCCCAGGCAGTTGGGCCCGAGCACTCGAAATCCTCCTTTTCCGGCCAGTTCCAGGATTCGATCTTCCTCGTGATGGTGGCTTTTTAACTCACTGAACCCTCCGGAAATGAGGATGACCGCCTTGACCTTCTTGCCCGCGCATGTTTCCACCACCGACACGGCGGTTTTGGCCGGAACCGTGATGATGACCAGTTCCACGGGGTCCTCGATATCGGCCAAGGATCGATAGACCGGCATGGACCGGCCTTCCATGGAAACCGTTCCACCCTTGGGATTGACGAGATGTACGTCGGACCGTTTCATGCGGATCAGGTTCGCCGCGATGATGTTTCCCATCTTTGCGTTGTCCGATGTGGAGACGCCGATGACGGCGACGCCGACCGGTTCGAAAAAGGGTCGTACCGTGGATTTGGGGGCCACGGTCAGTTTTTCCACCGGTACTTTACGTGGCCGAAAGCGGGCGAATCCATCCAGGGCGATGAACTCGCCGTGGGGTGTGAAGACAAAGGGGTTGATTTCGAACTCGGTGATGATGAATCGGGTTGCGGCCGGAAAGTAACCGGAGAAGTTCACGGCCAGATCGCTAAGGCAGATGCCCGCGTCGACGATTTCGGTGATGTAATCGGCATGTCCCTGTTCGAGATATTTTTTCTGGATACTGGTGGACGCCAGAAGCGCCTGTGCCCACTTTCGGTCGATGGGTGCCATGATGAGATTGGGCGGTGAGAAATAGCGGGCGAAGTGCTCGGCATCGTCACCTCCCTTGGAAAAGGAGATCACCGGACCGAAGGCCTCACTCTCCCGGAAACCCAGCAAGGCCTCGTTCCCCAGCGCTTCGGAGTAGGTAACGTGGGAGACGAGAAGGATTCCTGCAACAGGGGTGTTTTTCTCCTCGAAGTCGGCGACCAGCCGATGGAAGGTGTACCGGATGAAATCCAGGTCCCGAATCACGATCCGCACCCCCCCCCGGCTTTGTTTGTGCACGACCGTGGGAGATATCACCTTCAGGACCACCTTCTCGCTGCCGAGCCTTGCCAGCCGCCTTTCGGTGATGTCCGCCGCGCATCGGGCGACGAAATGTTCGGGCACCCGGATGCCCAGGTTCCGGAGAATCCGGTATACCTCGTATTCGAAAAGCACGTCGCGTCCCTGGGAATGGGCGTTTTGAAAAACCTTTGAAATCTTGTCTACGACCGTCGGATCGCGTCTCCCCATCATTTTCCCTCCAGCCCAATGCCCGAATTTCGGGATTCTGTTCGCTCGGCTTGGGATGAATTGCGAACGTTGGATTCATTTAAATATTCCATCTTCGAAGGAACTATTCAATCAAAACTATTCGAATTCATAAACGCTTGACGAAGACGGTTCCAACATCGTATGTTCGTATACTAACAATATCAGCTTGGGCCGGAAGCATAGTATCCAAACGATGATAACAGACACGAAAAAAATGCAGATTCAATCCATACCCCTGTTTGTTCAGGTTGCCGAAACCATCAAAACCCGCATCGCGAACCATGAATATGGTCCGGGGGATTGCATCCCGTCGGCCAGGGAACTGGAAAAAGCCTTCAACGTAAGCAACATCACCATCCGGCGTGCCGTGGAACAGCTTGCCCGGGAGGGGTATATCGTTCCCAGACGGGGGACGCGTCCCCAGGTGGCCGAGCCGGAAAACAGCCGGGTGGAGATCGAAATCACCGGGGACTTTCGGACTTGGGTGGATTCGGCGACGGGAAAGAAACTGGGCATAACGGCAAAACTCATGGAACGAAAGACGATGGCCTGCCCGGTGCCGATCCGCCAGATGCTGCGCCTTACACCAAAACAGACGGTACAGCGCATCACACGCGTTCGCAGCCTCAACAAGATTCCCATCTCCTACTATATCACCTATGGTGCCAGCAGCCTGTTTTCCAAGCTGCCCAGCCAAGAGATCGAAGAGGTACCTTTTGTCGATATTTTTCAAAGGGCCTGCCAGATCAAATTGAAATCCATGGCACAAACCGTACAGGCATCCATCGCAGATCTGGATCTGGCACGGATACTTAACGTGGATTTCGGCTTTCCACTATTTTTCGTCCAAAACATTTACTATACAGAAAAAGAACATCCCGTTGCCATTACGCACATGTACTATCGATCCGACCGATACGTGTATATGGCAAAGCAAAAATTGTAACGCAAACCCGTACACAGGAGATCCAAATGGCAAAAACATATAAGATCGCATTGTTACCAGGTGATGGAACCGGACCGGAAGTCGTTGCCGAGGCGGTGAAGACACTTTTTGCCACGGCGGAAAAAGAGGCATTCGATCTGGAGATGACACCTTTTGACCTCGGCGGCAACCGTTACCTGAAGACCAAGGAAATTCTTCCGCCGGGCATCGTCGACGAACTGACCGGCTTCGATGCGATTTTGCTCGGTGCCATCGGCCATCCGGACGTCAAACCCGGAATATTGGAAAAAGGGCTTTTGTTGACCCTTCGTTTTCAATTGGACCAGTACATCAACCTACGGCCCGTGATTCTGTATCCCGGCGTACAGACGCCGCTCAGGGACAAGGGGCCCGAGGATATCGATTTCGTCGTCGTAAGGGAAAATACCGAAGGTCTCTATGCGGGCGGGGGTGGTTTTCTAAGAAAGGGAACTCCCCATGAGATTGCCGTGCAAGAATCCATCAATACCCGCATGGGCGTCGAACGGTGCATCCGTTATGCATTCGACTATTGTCGGAAACGCAACAAAAGAAAGAAACTGACCCTGTGCGGGAAAACCAATGTGTTGACCTACGCCTTCGACATGTGGGAACGGGTGTTTTACGAGGTGGGCAAGGAGTATCCAGACATCGAGACCGATTATGCCCACGTCGATGCGACGAGTATGTGGATGATCAAGAATCCCGAATGGTTCGATGTTATCGTGACGGACAACATGTTCGGGGATATCATTACGGATATCGGTGCCATCATTCAGGGTGGACTGGGAATCGCCGCCGGTGGAAATATCAATCCCGAAGGGGTATCCATGTTCGAGCCCATCGGCGGTTCGGCGCCCAAGTACACCGGCAAGAACATGATCAATCCACTGGCCTGCATCCTGGCGGCCCAACTGATGCTTGCGCATCTGAATGAAGATTCCGGCGCCCGCCGCATCGAATCCGCCGTGATGAAAGTGGTGGCAAACGATGTACGAGATCTGTCCGTGGGCAAAATGGGAAAATCCACCAGTGAAATCGGGGATCTTGTGGCCCGGTATATTCAAGACGACGACGCGTAGGCAGTATTCATTTTTTAGATGGCTTCCAATGCCCTCTCACCGGCCGATCCCCCAATATCACTGTCGCGATCGGCCGGTGGTCGGATCCTTTCTTTTTCACCGTATAAAGATAACATTTCACGCTTCCTAGTTGCCAAAAGGACGCACTTCGTCTATAAAAAATAGAAGCAAGTGTTTTAAAAAACTGGTTTTCCTATCCCCATTGCGCTGGTTTCTCCTCTCCTGTTTTTGAATATCCCGAGGCTTCGTCCATTTACTATCGTAAGAGCTTATGGAATCCTATGTTTTCATAGCCTTTCTATTGGTGGTTACAATCGGATTGTTGGGTCTTTTGATTCAGGTGTCAAAGAAAAGGGCCGAGGCCGAGTCTGCCCTGGCCAGAATGACGCTCCGTTTCACGCCGATCACGGAAAACAGTCAGAAAAAAACTGATCGAAAGCGAGGCGTTTCACCGGATTTTTTTCGAAGATTCCCCCATCGGACTGGTGATACAAGATTTCTCGGCCGTTGAACAGGCGGCGGCACGACTAAGGCAGTCCGGTGTCCAGGATATCCGGGCCTATTTAACGAGCCATCCCGGGGAGGTGGCGCAATTGGCAGAGATGGTCCAAAATGTCAGGGCCAATCAGGCAATGGCCCCACTCACCTGGTTCCGATCATGGAAGAGGCGATACAACTGCTGCGGGCGACGATTCCGGCAAACATCGACATCGTGAAAACCCTTTCCCTGGAAAACGACGTGATCATGGCGGATGCCACCCAAATTCACCAGATCATGATCAATCTGCTTACCAATGCCGGCCACGCAATGGAAGAGGAGGGGGGGGCGCCTGTCGGTGCTGTCGAAAAACGTGACCGTAGAACAGCCTTTACAAGGCGTCATCCACCCGATCGCTCCGGGCCGCTATGTGAAGGTGGTGGTGGCGGATACGGGGGTCGGCATCCAGGAGGAGGCAAAACGTCGAATTTTCGAACCCTACTTCACCACCAAGGAAATGGGGAAGGGAACCGGAATGGGGTTGTCCATGCTTCATGGGATCATGGAAAGCTATGGCGGCGGTATCGCTATGAACAGTTCACCGGGCAGGGGAGCCGAATTCGAACTTTTTTTCCCACTGGTGGACGCGCTGCCGGAACAGGACCATGTCCTTCCGGAAGCACGGATCTCAGCGGGAAGCGAACGAATCCTGTTCATTGATGACGAGCAGATGATTGTCGATATGGTCGACAAGATTCTCAAACGGTTGGGGTACCGGGTGACGCCGTGCAGATCCCCCGAAAAGGCCCTGCGTCTTCTCGAAGTCGATCCACCGATAGTCGAGTAGGATCGCCCCTGTTCGCCCAGTGGTGTTGTCCAACAAGCCTTCCTTTACAAAGTCAAACTGCAGTATAATGGACCGTTGACACGCTCGTCTTGGTGACGCTATTCTTCATTGTCCGCCCATCTCCTTCGAAAAGCGCATTTACGAAGGAGGGTATGTGTTTCTGGAAAGAGGTTCGGATTCATGAAAGTGGAAATTCTGGCGACGGGTGACGAGCTTCGCACCGGTGCACTGGTTGATAGCAACTCGGCCCATATCGCCCTGCGGCTGGAGGAAAATGGGATCGAAGTGGCTCGACACACCTGTGTCGGCGATGATCTGTCGGTATTGACTGCGACCTTCCTCGAGATCGGTCGGCGCGTCGATGCGGCGGTGGTGACCGGTGGTCTGGGACCCACCACCGATGACCTGTCCGCCGAGGCGGCGGCAGCCGCTGCCGGCGAGGAGCTGGTTTTCAGCGACCGGGCCCACGAATCCATATCCCGCTTTTTTGAAAACATGGGGCGACCCATGCCCGAATCCAATCGAAAACAGGCCCTGTTTCCCAAAACGAGCGAGATTCTCGACAATGACGCGGGTACGGCCCCCGGTTTTTCCATCACCATCGGGCGGTGCCGATTTTTCTTTTTGCCCGGCGTTCCCCATGAGATGAAGCGGATGCTCGACGCCCATGTGATTCCAGCCTTGCTCGCCATGCAAGGGGACGCGGTGACCCACAGCCGGGTGATGACCATCAACACCTTCGGTCTTCCCGAATCCCTTGCCGGCGAGAAAGTGGCCGGCGTGGAAGCGGCCTTTCCGGGGATCAAACTAGGACTTCGCGCCAATTTTCCCCAAATACAGGTCAAATTGTACGGCCGCGCCGGGGATCGGGCACGGTTGGACGAATTGCTTGACGCGGCAGGTCGCTGGGTGGTGTCGCGGCTGGGCGATCATGTCCTGTCTCATAAGGGGGAGAGCATGGAAGTCGTCGTGGGCAATCTGCTTCGTCAAAAGGGGGCGACGCTTGCCCTTGCGGAGAGTTGCACCGGTGGACTGATCGCCAACTGGCTGACCGATGTCCCGGGAAGTTCGGATTATTTTCTCTTCTCAGGGGTTACCTATGCCAACCGGGCAAAAATGGATGTGCTGGCCGTCCAGCCGAAAACCCTGGAACGCTTCGGTGCCGTGCACGAAGATACGGCACGTGAAATGGCCGAGGGGGCTCGCGAGGTCTGCGGTGCCACATACGGACTGGCCACAAGCGGCATCGCAGGACCCGGCGGTGGAACGGCGGACAAACCCGTGGGGACCGTCTGTATCGGTTTTGCCGGTCCCAGATGCTCATTTGGCAAGCGGATGCTGTTTCGCATGGGCAAACGATCGATGAAAAAACAGATGTTTGCCATGGCGGCGCTGGACACCCTGAGAAGAGAATTGTTGCGATAAGCCAAGATAAGCGGTTAGCCGTCAGCAATTAGCAGTTAACTCTCATTTGCTGAGCAGAAATCAGTAGCTCGATGTTCACCTGTTGGGCTAAAAGCAAAACTTTAGAAATTGTTATAAGTATACTGCTAATGGCCAATCGCTCAATTTGGGACAAACCAAAACTTTCGATTTCGTAAAACGAGGACTTCATGATTCTTCCTGTCATTCTTGCCGGCGGCAGTGGAACACGGCTCTGGCCCCTCTCCCGTGCCCTTTACCCCAAACAGTTGATCCGTCTCGTGGATCGGCACACCATGCTTCAAAATACCGTTCTTCGACTCGGCGGGTTGGACGGCATGTCTTATCCCATGGTCATTTGCAATGACGAATACCGGTTCATGGTGGCTGAACAATTCCGTCAGATCGACACGGTGCCGTCATCCATCGTTTTGGAACCGGTGGGAAGAAACACCGCGCCGGCGTTGGCCGTGGCCGCCATGGTTGCCATGGAAAAAGGGGATGATCCCGTACTTCTGATTCTTCCCGCCGATCACCACATCCAGTTCACCGACCCATTTATCGATACCTTGCGAATCGGTGAGAAGTACGCCCAGGCAGGGCGCCTGATTACCTTCGGTATCATTCCGGACAAACCCGAAACCGGGTATGGATACATCAAGATGGGAGTCTCCCTGCCACTGGATGGCGCCGATGATCGTGCCGTGGCCATCGACGCCTTCGTGGAAAAACCGGATCTGGAAACGGCCATGCAATACGTCGCTTCCAAGGCCTATTGCTGGAACAGCGGGATGTTTATGTTCAAGGCCTCCCAAGCGCTCAATGAACTGGAATCCCATGCGCCCGACATCGTCACCGCCTGTAAAAAGGCCATGGAACAGGGACGATCGGATCTCGATTTTTTCCGTTTGGACAAGTCCGCCTTTTCCGAATGTCCCAGCAATTCCATCGATTACGCGGTGATGGAAAAAACGGACAACGGAGCAATGATCCCCCTGTCGGCCGGTTGGAATGACCTGGGCTCCTGGGAAGCCTTGTGGCAGGTGGGAGAAAAGGACGACCAGAGAAACGTAGTCAAGGGGGACGTAGTGTTAAACGATGTGGCAGACTCTTACCTGCATGCCGAGCATCGCCTGATCGCTGCCGTCGGACTGAAGGACCACATCGTCGTGGAGACCTCCGATGCGGTGATGATCTCGCCCCGGGATCGGGTACAGGATGTCAAGGGGCTGGTGGATCATCTCAAGGCAAAGGGGCGGGAAGAGACCCGTTCCCACAAACGGAGCTATCGTCCCTGGGGAACGGTGGACGAATTGGTCAGAGGCGGTCGGTTCCTGGTGAACCGGATTACCGTCAAACCCGGTTGTGCATTGTCCCTGCAAAAACATTTCAACCGATCCGAACACTGGATCGTCGTACATGGAACAGCCATGGTTACCCGGGGCGACGAGCAGTTCATTCTCAAAGAGGAAAGCTCCGCCTACATCAGTGCGGGAATCCCTCATCAACTGGAAAATCCGGGAAAGATACCTTTGGAACTGATCGAAGTACAGACAGGCGGATATATCGGCGATGACGATATCGTGAGAATCAAAGACCTGTACGGCCGGCACCGTCAACCGGAGTGAAGGCCAATGAGAGGTCAATCGGTGACCTCGCCACAATCCTGTAATTGCTGAATTACTTGAACGGTAGAGAACAAACATAAAACCGAGGAAGATTCATTGCCTATGGCGTCTCCGGCATTTACCATGCAGATCGCCCTTGTGTTGAGCGTCGTACTGGTCACCATTGCGCTGTTCATCACCGAATGGCTGCGCGTCGATGTGGTGGCCATCATGGTGATGATCCTCCTTCCAATGATGGGACTATTGGACGGTCGTGAGGCGTTCCAGGGGTTTTCCAGCACGGCTGTCATCTCCATCATCGCCGTCATCATCATGGGCAGGGGATTGGATCATACCGGTGTCATCAGCCGCGGGGTCCGGCCCATACTTCGGATCGCAGGAGCGAACCGACAGCGCATGATACTACTGTTGTCGGGAACGGTGGCGGTCATCTCCAGCTTCATGCAGAACATTGGTGCCGCGGCACTCTTTTTGCCCGCCATTCAGCGAATGAGCAGAAAGACCCGGATCCCCATCTCTCAGTTGCTCATGCCGGTTGGATTCTCGGCGATCATGGGCGGAACCATTACCCTTGTCGGATCAAGCCCCTTGATCATGCTCAACGATCTGATGCGACCCTTCGGACTTTCCCCCTTCAGCCTCTTTGACGTCACGGCTGCAGGCGTGGCCATTGTGACGACCGGCATCGTTTTCTTCATCATTTTCGGGAAATTCGTGCTTCCCAAAGACGCCTTGGAAGGTGCGGCGCAATTTCAGACGGAGACCAACCCCCTGGTCTATTATCCGGAACTGGTCCGACTCTTCGAACTGGAAAACGGGCCCGGCTCGGACGCCGAACCCAAGGTTATGGATCTTTGCGACGGCTACAATGTTCACACCGTCGCCCTCTCCCTGGATGGGGGGGCGCACAAGATCCTTCCCCCGGACCGGGACCTTCGCATCACTCCCGGATCGGTCTTTGCCGTATATGCCTCACCGGAACATGTCCAGGAAGTTGCCGCCGCCTTCGGATTTCGGGTGAAGGAAGATCTCGACGTTTTTTCCGAGGACCTGTCCAGTGATTTTTCCGGGGTTTTGGAGGCCATCATCTCCCCCCATTCCCGATTCGTGGGACAGACCTTGATGCAGGTTCGCTTTCGTCACAATTTTCTGATGGCACCGCTGGCCATCATGCATCAGGGGCAGATCCACTATACGAAGCTCGGTCCCCGGAAACTGGCACCGGGGGATGTCATCCTGATGCATGGCAAATGGGAGAGTTTCCAGCGCATGCGGCCCAAGAGAGACCTCTTGTTCGCCCAATCGCCCCACCACGAAATCCTGCATACCCACAAGGCCAGTGCCGCCATCGCCTGTTTTGCATTGGCCACGGTACTGGTTCTTTTCAGTTCGTTGCCCATTTCCGTCTGCCTGATGACCGGGGCCTTGGGCATGGTTCTGACGCGTGTGCTTACCATCGACGAGGCATACCATGGTGTGGATTGGCGAACGGTTTTTCTTCTCAGCGGGCTTATCCCACTGGGCGTCGCCATGCAGAAGAGCCAGGCCGCCCAATGGCTTGCGTTTCATTTGCTGGAATTCATGGGAACCCCCTCACCTGTTGTTTTCTTCCTGGTGATCGGCATCATGACCACCGCTTTGACCCTGGTGGTCTCCAACGTGGGGGCGACGGTCCTGCTGGTACCCATGGTAGTGGACATGGCCGTCGGCATCGGTGCCGATCCGCGCCTTGCCGCCCTGGTAGTGGGACTTTCCGCATCCAATGCTTTTTTGCTCCCCACTCACCAGGTAAACGCCTTGTACATGGGACCGGGGGGATATACCAGCAGGGATTTTATCAAAGCCGGCTTGCCGCTGAGTATCCTTTTTCTACTGGTGTTGACAGGCGTTGTCGTACTCATTTATTAGAGGCCCAAAGCCATTGCAGATTGTCGCCACCATCGTCCCCATCTTTATCATCGTTCTTTTGGGATGGGTCGTTCACAGGAGAGGATTTCTCCCCGGCGGATTCATCGAACCGGCCAATCGTCTGGTCTATTATGTGGCCATTCCGGCCATGATCTTTCGCGCCCTCACCCAGTCCACCTCCAAGGAGTGGTTCAATCCCCTCGTCATTGCACTGACGCTGATCGCGCTGGCCACCACGTATCTCTTTGCCTGGGCAATCAGCCGCGTTCTTCGCATGGCACGATCTCTCACCGGCACTTTCATCCAGAGTTCCGGTCATGGAAACCTGGGGTATATCGGTCTTGCCGTGGTTTATTATTTTCTGGGTGAAAAGGGATTGGTCCATGCCAGCGTGATTGCCGGGTTCATGATGATCCTGCAAAATATCCTATCGGTGGTGACCCTCCAGCTTTTCGCACCGGACAGGGGGCAGTCATACGGTTTTCGCGACTATGGTTCCAAGGTCATGTCCAATCCCGTGATTGTCTCCGTCGTTGCCGGAATGGTGGTGTCCGGGGTCAATATCCCCATGCCGCTGATCATCCAGCGCAGTCTGGCCATCATCGGCGGCCTGGCCCTTCCCACGGCCCTTTTGATTATCGGCGCCTCCCTGTCCCTTCGCCGTATTCGTGCCTACGCCTGGTCCACCCTGGGCGCCGCCGTCGTCAAACTTATAGTGATGCCGGCGCTGGGATGGTGGCTCTATCGACTCTGCCATCTTTCAGCCGGAGATACGATCACAGGACTGATCTTGCTGGCAAGTCCCACCGCCACGATTTCCTATGTCATGGCCAAGGAGATGAACGGAAGTCCGGATCTGGCCGTGGCCACCGTCTCCGCTTCCACCCTGCTTTCGGCCGTGACGCTCATGTTATGGCTGACCCTGGTTTCCGGTTATGTGTAACATCATTTTGCCAGATGCGGTTTCAGCGGCAATCCCGGAGGGTTTCGCTTTTTAAGATGGAAAACCGCGAACAAACCAATGACATCATGGACCTTCTCTGTTTTTCAAAAAAGGCGAAACGCCTACTTTGGGTGATCATGTCTGTATCGCTCCTTAATATCGTCTCTCTTCTGCCGATAATCATCTAAGGGCGAAAGCCGGATTAGAAAATAGCTGACAACTCAACATGAATCGGCAAGTAGAATCAGCTCAATGGCGTATATGAGCAAATTACAGTGCAGACAATCTTTTATTGTGTAGAGGAGGCTATGGGGATGCGCTTTATCAATGACGTGAAAATTCGAATCAAAGTGTTGGCGGCATTTGGAATCATGGTGTTATTTATGGGGGTGATCGGCTTCACCGGTTATCGAAGTGTGAAAGGCATCCAAAATGACCTGGAAAACACCCTTTCTATTCAATTGCCCGGCATCGACTATCTGATCGAGGCCGACCGCGACCTGCAGCAGTTGTTGGTGGCGGAACGCTCCATGATGTTTGCCGATCCTGACTCGGAGCTTTTTAAGCAGTTCATCGACGAATACGAAACCAATTTCAAACAATCGGCCGAGCGCTGGGAAAAATACCAGGCCCTGGCCAGCACCGAAGCGGAAAAAGAGCTGTTCAGCGTTTATAAAAAGGCGCGTGAAGTGTGGGAAGAAAATTCACGAGAGGTTATCGAACTGGCAAGAAAAGGGAACGTTCCTAAGGCGAAGGCATTGACCCTGGGTGAAGCGAAAAATAATTTCGAAAATATGCGCGGCCAACTTGACAAGCTGACCGAAATCAATCTCGGACTGGTCCAAAACGCCCGAAGAAGTGCTCATTCTACCTATCAATCGACCCTGGCCGTGTTGATAACGACCATATTGCTGGGTGTTGTGGCCGGTATCTTACTGACATGGATCATTTCACGGCAGTTTACACGGCCGATCAATGCCATGGTTGAAGGACTCAAAGATATTGCCGAGGGAGAAGGGGATCTGACCAAGCGTCTTATGGAAGGTTCCAGAGACGAACTGGGTGAGCTGGCCACCTGGTTCAATACTTTCATGAACAAACTGCAATATCTCATTAAGGAAATCACCCGTGGTGTGGAGACCCTCTCTTCATCATCCAACGAGTTGTCGGCCATTTCCGGGCAAATGAGCCAGGGCATCACCAATGCCTCCGAAAAGGCCAACACCGTCTCTGCTTCCGCCGAAGAGATGAGCGCCAATCTGAATAATGTGGCAGCGGCCATGGAGCAGTCGGCCACCAACACCAACATGGTGGCCTCGGCATCCGAGGAGATGTCCGCCACTATTGGTGGGGTTGCCCAGAATGCCGAAAAAGCCCGCGGAATTTCTGACGAAGCAGCCCGCAAGGCTGTGAGCGCTTCTGCGAACATGGACGAACTGGGCAATGCGGCCAATTCCATCGGCAAGGTTGTCGAGACGATCACCGACATCAGCGAGCAGGTCAACCTGTTGGCCCTCAACGCCACCATCGAGGCGGCCCGGGCCGGTGAAGCCGGCAAAGGGTTCGCCGTGGTTGCCAACGAAATCAAGGATCTGGCAAAACAGACAGCCGAAGCCTCACAGGACATCAAGAACAAGATTGAAGGCATCCAGGGAACCACGGCTACCACCGTGGGGCAGATCTCTGAAATCACCCAGGTGATCACTGATGTCAACGATGTCGTTACAAAAATCGCAAAGGCAGTGGAAGAGCAGTCTGTCGCAACCAGCGAGATCGCTAACAACGTAGCCCAGGTTTCTACCGGCATTCAAGAAGTCAACGAGAATATCAATCAGAGTAGTGCGGTATCCGGGGAAATTTCCAGTGGTATCGCCGGTGTGAGCGTATCCATGAACGAAATGTCCACCAGCAGTGGCCGGGTAAACATCAGTGCCCAGAAATTGTCCAGACTATCTGAAAGCCTGAAGAGTATGGTCGGCCAGTTTAAAATTTAAGTAATGAAAGTCCTCTTTATCTACGCAATTACAGAGCAGATCAATATTCCGGTTTTGCCGCTGGGAATGGCATTGGTCGCCAGGGCGGCGGAAGATGCCGGCCACCAGGTGTCACAGATCAGCTTGAAGGTAGAATCCGCTGCGCTGAAATCATTGGCCGCGCGCATTGAGAAGGATCGACCGGATATCATCGGCATATCCGTTAGAAATATCGATGATCAGGTTTCCTTACAACCCCGATTTCTCCTGCCGCCGCTGAAACACGTGATTGCCACATGCAGGCAGACCACCGCGTCGAAAATCGTGCTCGGTGGTGCCGGGTACAGCATGTTCCCCAAACACGTACTGGACTACCTGGGCGCCGATATGGGCATTCGGGGAGAGGGGGAACAATCGTTTGTCATGCTGTTGGACAAGATGGAAAAAGGCGAGGACCTATCGATGATCCCCGGTTTGTATCATGCTACGGGGACCATTGCCAATTTCCCACGTGTCAACAGTGAACTCGATCGGTTTTTGTTTCCTGAACCGCACAGGCATTTGATTTCATTGGTGCCCCCGGCCGATGAGATCATCTGGTTGCCGTTTCAAACCCGCAGGGGCTGTCCTTTGGGGTGCAGCTATTGTTCTACCGCTTCCATCGAAGGCAAAACCACCCGCAAGCGTTCAGCCGGTTCAATCATCGATGCCCTGATCAACTATGCTTCCGCCGGTTTTGATCATTTCTTCTTTGTGGACAACACCTTCAACCTTCCCCAGGGATATGCAATGGATCTTTGCAACCGAATGATCGCCGCTGGTTTGCAGATATCCTGGAGATGTATCCTCTATCCTGGACAGGTGGGGGCGGACCTCGTAGAAAAAATGGCGCAATCCGGTTGCGTCGAGGCAAGCCTGGGAATGGAAAGCGGATCGGACGCCATATTGAAAAAAATGAACAAGCGATACCGGACAGAAGATGTGCGCCGTGCATCGGATCTGTTAAAGACAAACGGAATTCGCCGTATGGGTTTTTTGCTGTTGGGCGGTCCGGGAGAGACCCGGCAAACGGTGACGGAAAGTCTTGAATTCGCCGATTCCCTTGGATTGGAAATGGTCAAGGTGACAATTGGCATTCGCATCTATCCGGATACCGAATTGGCCCGTCATGCGGTGCGGACCGGAAACATATCCGCCGATGACAACCTTTTGTCCCCCCGTTTTTTCATTGAAAATGATATGGAGGCGTGGCTGCGTCGATTCGTGACAGATTGGATGAATGATCGACCCAACTGGATTCATTAATTCAGGTCTCTGTTCATAAGGTGCCCGCTTGTGCTGTTGAGAACACCCCACCCTTTTTGATGGGATGCAAAAACTTCCCGTGCCCTTAATATTATTTAATGATAAAAGTTGGTTGTAACAGGATTGAACATGTATTATGATGGTATGGTATTGAACAACTGGATCGGACTTCAAAGGAACTCTTCCATCAATACAAACCAAAAGGGCTTTTTTTAGGAAGCCGTAAACTTTGGCAAGAGAGTACAAGCACAAACCAGATACTGGTAAGCGGGTCCCGGCTGCTCCCGAGAAGCTGCTATCTTGTAAGCATGGAAGGGGCATATGGAGCGACTGAATCTGTGAAGTCTGAAAAAAACTGGGTCGTCTATCTGGTCAGCTGCGCAGATCACTCATTGTACTGCGGGATCACCAACGATGTAGACAAGCGGATAGAGCAGCACAATCGCGGTTCCGGTGCGAAATACACCCGATCCCGAAGGCCGGTGGAACTTTTGGCGACCAGCGCATGTATTTCCAAGAGTGACGCGCTCAAGCTCGAACATCAAATCAAGAAATCACCTGCCGACAGGAAACTGTCATTTCTCAAACGGGCAAAGGACAACATTAATATGAAAAGCACAAAGACACTGCACGAAATTAGCAACGAACTTTACTCGGTAGTCAAAAATCTTCAGAATCTTACTGCCAGCGTTGGGAACATTGTTGCCGCGATTGAGAACATGAACGGTGAGAAATTATCACAGCCGAAAGCCAAGCGAACCAAACGAGGACCAATCCGCAAGAAGGTGGTGATGAAAAATGGCGTGGTGGAGATGATCAAACGGGTACCCTCCACCAAAATCGTTTACGACCTGCTCAAAAAATCAGATAGAGGCATGGATATCCCCGCGATAATGAAGGCGACGGGCTATGATCAGCGTAAAGTCTACAACGTTACGTATCGTCTGAAAAAAGAAGGAAAAGTGAAACCTGCCGAGCGAGGTGTCTACAAGGCCCTATAGCCTGATTGCGGTGGTATTGGAAGTCCGGCCATTTGATCAGGATGTTGCATCACACGTATGCTTATCGTCGTTTTTGTTTCGCATTGTTAAGCCGAGCCAAGACTGCTTCGGCAACATACTGCGCTGCCGCTTCCGGATATGGTGCGACGCTGCTTGCATTTATCTCACAAAGCACATGGGTATCTTCACCCGATTCATTCTTAGGTCCGAATAGAAAATCACAGTCCCAGAGTACAGGCAGGTTTTCTCTGTCGATATCCAGGATTTTCTGCATCTCCGGCACCCACTCTTGTTCGACTTTTCCTTTTAACCTTTGAAATTCCGGCATGGTCGGGGGGTGATACAGGCGAGGCCCGGGTTGGGGCGCCTCCGAAGGCGGTGCGCCTGGAGGCGCCGGATAGAGTGCGTTGATCGCTTGATATCCGAATCCGACAACTTTATCATGCACCAGATAGCAGCGTACCATGCCTTCGGTCAGGCGTTTTTGATATGCCTGGTCGATTATCCTTCCATGCTTTGTAAAATACTGCTCACACGCGGCTAAAAAATTTGTTAATTTGACCTTCTCTTCTATGCTTCCCCGCTTGGCATGGCGCACCCGAACCATGCTTTCTGATTGCGGATAATCATTTTTGTCCACCAATTCGACTTTCCAGACGCCATCTCCGCCGTTTCCACGGTATTGTTTGAGTACCCGGGTTTTGCCTGCGGCCAGGCTTTTCGGCAATTCTCGGCGAAGCTGCTTCATATTGGCATACAGCCGCGTATCGCAACCCCACTCCATGTCACGTGTACGATACAAAACTTCTTTCGTGCCCATCTTCAGAATGATTTCCGGATGAGCGCTCACATATACGCCGGTTTGGGAGACTTCCGATAGCATGGGATCTAAGATCGAACGGTCCTGGCCGTCTTGGATCGGGTTTCGCCAGACCAGAACCACGTCAACCCGCATTAGTTGCTGCCGTACCTCTTCACAGAACGCATCATTGTATACGGCTGGCTCGGCATGCACCCCCACATCCATCAGCGCCTGAAATATCGAAGTCAATCGATTGTTGTAAGGTGTCGCGTTTTTCCTTGCCTCGGAATCACCGGGATAGAGGATAGCGACTTTGCCAGGCTGACCATCCATCGTGTTCTATGCCCCATCGTTTAATTTTTTCCAAAATATTCATTTCGAAAAAATAGTGATTGATTTCGTTTTTCGCAATAAGGGGCTCCCTCCAAAATCAAAACAGGAAAATGGCAAAATTGCCGTGGGCTCCAGCCAATGGTAACATGGGGCTGAAATTATAGATGATTCAAAGCGCCCATCAAACCGGGATGAATTCCGTTGACATTGTTGTTTATCAATATTAATTTTGTGGCAGAATGCGTCATTACGATGCGATTTGCTTCCTTTTTACGTCTGCCAAGGGTGGGAGGTCATGATGACAACAGTATCATTACGGATAGACAAGGATTTAGCGCTTCAAGCTGAGCGCGAGGCCAGAGTTCAGAATCGATCAAAGGCAAAACAGATCGAATACTGGGCAAAAATAGGCAAAGCGATTTCATCAAAAATTAATATTGCAGATGTTTTTGCCGTGTCTCAAGGTATAAAAACGATCAAGGTAGAAGTGTCCCCAACTGTTCAATCCGTTGTTATTGATTCAGACGATATCTTTAACGACCTTGAAAATGACAGAGATAAAGGACTTCTCGCTAAGAATGTGACATCTGCAAAGATATTCTATGAGGCAAGCATCGAGCACCCCGGTTGCTTGGATAGGGTAAACTCCGTCACCGGAGAAAGGAAAACCGGTTCGTTTGAAAACGGTGAATTCAAGGCGTTGCAATGACCACTCCAAAACAACTTTGGGTGTTGGCTGGCGGAAATGGAGCGGGGAAATCCACATTCTACAAGCTGTATCTGGCCAAATACGGCATCAAGTTTGTAAATGCAGATTTGATAGCGAAAGATATCGATCCCGTGAATCCAGAGGCTGCCAGTCCTCAGGCCTCAACCGTCGCCGCAAAGATCAGAGAAGACTTGATCTCTCAAGGTATTTCTTTTTGTTTTGAAACGGTTTTTTCTCATGAATCAAAGATAGACTTCATTGGCCGTGCAAAAGCCAATGGCTATAGAATCATCCTTGTATATATTCATTTATTTGATTCAAGGTTGAATGAAGCCAGGGTCAAGCAACGCATAGATGAAGGAGGGCACAGCGTACCAACGGAAAAAATCCACGCAAGGATACCCAGAACCGTTAATAATGTTAAAACGGCTTTATCAATTGTCGATGAAGCGAGAATTTTGGATAATTCATATAGGGAAGACCCATTTCAACAAATCATCGTGATGAAGGAGGGAGACTACGAAGTTAAAGCGGAGCCTTTGCCAAAATGGGCAAAAGAGTTCCTTCCTGCATAAATGAAAGTTTCATTTTAAATACGAAAACAGGAACTTAAAAATTTAAGAAAATTTGAAACGCTCAGTTTAGGATGACTAAAGTTATTTGGATGATGATGAGAGAATGCCCCCAACAATCACGGGATGTCCCGTAATTTCCCCAATCTGGTCGATGTCCCCGGAAAGGTGGACTTTTTTCTTTTCATTTGAGGTGTTATGTGGAATTGTTGCCCCGAAAACCAATTTGATTCACCAATTTTATTTATCAACTGGAACGCCATGAATACATTGCTGCTTTGGATTAAAGAAACAAGACCCCAGTTTTTAACCCTTTCCATTGTACTCACCTTTCTCGGCACTGCCATCGCCTGGTACGATTGTCCCGTCAATCTATGGTATGCCCTGCTGGCAGGATTCGGTTTAATGCTGACCCATGGCAGTGTCAACGCAATCAACGATTATTTTGATTATAAAAGCGGCATTGACCTGAATGTAAAGCGGACTCCCTTCAGTGGGGGCAGCGGGCTGGTTCCCGAGAGCAGAATCACCTTGAATCAGGCCCTTTGGGTGGGAGTCGTCACCTTCGTGGTGGCACTGTTCATCGGCATCTTTTTTATCGTCGTAAAGGGCTTGCTGCTGTTGCCGCTGCTGATTGTGGCCATCTTGTGCCTGGTGCTCTACACGCCGGTGATTCTGAGAACACCCTGGCCCGAATGGTCACCGGGGTTGGGGCTGGGCATCTTGCCCATTTTGGGTTTATATTTTGTCCAGGCCGGCAGGTATGATTGGTCTGTTTTAATTGCCTCCATCCCCAGTGGCTTATTGGTGCACAACCTGCTTCTGCTCAACGAATTTCCGGATGTGGAGGCAGACAGGAAGGGGGGCCGGAAAACCACACCGGTCCTTTTCGGTATGGACGCAGCCATCCGGTTGTTCCGGTCGGCTACCATCGCGGTTTATGTCTGGATCATCGGCTGTGTCCTGGCGACCTTGGTAACCGGCAGCGTCGTCATGCCGGTATATTGCTTGATCTCCTTTCTCGCCTTGCCATGGGCAATAAAAGCCATGCGCGGATCAAAAAAATACGAGGACAGAAACCTGCTGATCGCGGCCATGGGAGATAATGTCATCTTCATTCTGCTCACCCAGGTTCTGCTGGGTGTGGGTTATATTTTGGAGAAACTGTTTCCGCTGTTTTGATCGGCAGGGTGCAAACCGCTAACGACGAAATCCTACCAGACTTTGAATGGCCCCAGACGGACGCATGAGCCTTTATCAGACATAAGCTGAGCGATTGTCGAGCTTGCCGCAGGTACAAGGAAGATGGTTTCCCGCTATAGTTACCTGTGCGGGAAGGCATCTGACGCCGTAGATGCGGTGAGATCGGCATTCCCGGAGGGTTTCAAATTTTTGAGAAAATATTGCACCAATGTTCAACGATTTTAAAAATTTACATGGTTAAGTAATTTAAAACGCTCAGTTTGGGTCAGAGCAACTGAGGAAAGCATACGAATCGGTCAACACCGAAAAGAAAAGCCGACGTTTTGCGTCGGCTTACCTTTGTGGCCATAGTGTGGTCGGGGCGAGAGGATTTGAATTTCCGACTCCCTGCTCCCAAATCTAAAAGAGTCGGATTACACCACGTTTCACATCCCTTCTATGCGTATCAAAACATATTGACATAACATTAAAAACTTATTAAATAGCATTTCATAGGGTTTCATAAAAAACCGCTGAAATACGGTCAAAACGGGTACCCAAACGGGTACCCATGATTGTACAAGGAGGGGCCATGGCACTAACCGAACTTGCTGTTAATCGGTTGTCTAAGAAGGCGAAACGTTACGAAGTACAGGATGGAAAAGGCCTATTTGTTCGTGTTGCACCAAGCGGAACAAAAACATGGATATTCCGTTATCGCTTTGACGGACGCCGGAGACGAATGTCACTTGGCCAATTTCCGGGTATCGGTATTGGTGAAGCACGTAAAAGGCATGGTGAGGCCATAAAGCAACTGCAAAATGGTATCGATCCTGGGCAGGTCGAAAAAGAAAAAAAAGCAAAAATGAAGGCGGCGCCAACCGTTTCGGAATTGCTGGATGAATTTTACAAGGTCGAACTTTCCCAAAAACCATCGGGCGATGAACGCAAGCGCCTTATCAAAAAGGATGTTATTCCTGCCTGGGGAAAACGTAAGGTAAAAGATATAACCCGCAGGGATGCGGTTCTCCTTATTGATAAGGTGCGGAAAAGGGCACCAGTCGGGGCAAGTCGATTGCAATCGGCGATGGTCCGCATGTGGAATTTTGCAGCCGAACGGGGAATTATCGATTTTTCGCCCATGGTAGGCATGAAACGGCCAAAGGAAAAGCCGAGAACGCGGGTATTGGATGATAAGGAAATCCGCAAGCTTTGGGTAGCACTGGATCTTGAAAACATAAAAATTGACATCTACAGGCCAACCAAATTGGCCATCAAACTTATACTGTTGCTTGGTCAGCGTCCGGGTGAAATATCTGCCATGCGTTGGTCTGAAGTCGATGAAAATGCCATGGTCTGGACCATACCTGAGGAGCGGGCAAAGAACCGTCAGGAAAACCGTGTACCATTGAACCGCATGGCGCTGGAAGTGCTCGAACAAGCCAAAGTCTATTCACCGGTTGATGACACCGACTTTGTTTTTCGATCCAGCTATCGTCCAAAGCAGGCATTAAGCCGGGCGGCCATTGGTAAGGCTATTTTGCGCCACTGGGGAAAAGACGAAGAGGGGAATGATGAAATTGGCCTTGATGCACCTTTCACTCCCCACGACCTACGCCGGACTGTTCGAACTCGACTTGCTGAAATTGGCATATCCGATGTCATTGCTGAGAGAGTGCTCGGACACAAGTTGCAGGGCTTACTTGCGGTCTATAATCAACATTCATACGATGCCGAAAAGCGCCAGGCGCTGGCAAGATGGGAACAGCGGTTATCCGAAATTCTGGGGCATACCGAACAACAAGGTGGGAAGGTTATTCAGTTTGCGGGGGTGCGCCATGATTGACACATTAGAAGAACTCCTCGCCATGTCGTTTGATGAGGCGGTTGATGCGACACGGGCCGATGGTTTTAAAGGCGAACGTACTATTATAGATAGGTGGATAGCTGCCAAAGAACTTGAGGAAGTCGAGAAATATTATTCAGAAACAAAGGACTCGACGGCCATTCCAGAGGGTGTTTTTTTATGCGCTCATAACGGTTTTGTGATGCCTAAGTGGCTCTCAGTTGCCTATATTAAGGCGTTTCGGACCACTAAGGTTTTTTATCAAGCAAAATCTTGGGATGATGTTTTCGGCAAGCCTCACCCCAAAAACACGCAAATTGGTACAAAACGCGAATTTAAAGAGAAAAGTTTAGATGTTTATTTTCGAATCATTGAAATAAAAGAGCAAAACCCTGATATACCGATTGATGTGCACCTATATGAGACCGTTGGAAGAGAATTAGGTGTTGGTGGCCATACAAAAGTCGGCGAGTGGTATTCTTATTGGAAAAAACAAAGATCTAAATGGAGTGGTGAACATAGTTATTAAAACAGAAGCTTAAAAACTTCCGGAAAGTTGGGTAAAACTTTCGGAGTTACAACCGCCTTTCAGAAAATTACAGTGCCTATCAAGAAACTACTTGGTAGGCATTTTTATTTCATGAAAGGGGCAAGAAAAAATGGGTGAAAGAATTATCCGATTTCCAGAGTTGAGAAAAAAAATCGGTGGGGTTTCCGGTCCTACCGTATGGCGATGGGAGAGAGACGGAAAATTCCCGAAGCGTATTCGTTTGGGTGGCAACTCTGCCGGGTGGCTCGAATCCGAAGTTGATGAGTGGATCGAACAGAAGGCAGCGGCAAGGTAGAGACTTGGCCGACGCTGGCGGGCACCAGTGAAAAAATGGGTACCACAGCCCCGGTATCCATCGGCCATCACAAAAGGGGCTAAAATGGCAGGAAGTAGAAACAAAAAGGACTCCATCTATATCGACAAGGCATTGTTACGATCCGATGCCTTTCGATCACTGAACAAATGGTCAATGTTGGTGTACTTGGACTTTCTTCGGATGAGGAAAATGCACTGGCTCTCACACAAGCAGGAATGGATCATCGAAAACAACGGAGAACTGGTCTATCCATACGCCACAGCCGAACTCAAGAAGATCAACCGGCGCAACTTCAGAAACGCCATAGATGAATTACAGGCCAAAGGTTTTTTGGATATCTCTGAATATGGATCTGGGGGGCATAACAGGAAAGAGACCAAATACAAGATTGATTTCCGATGGAGGAAGTACGGTAAACCTGAATTTGAACCGCCACAAAAACCACGACGAAAAGATACACGAGAAGGCCGTGGATGGGCAACTCTTATGGCGGACCCGGTAAAGAAAAAACAGATCCTTCAAAAGAGAAAAAACAAAAGTGGGTGTCAAAAATGACACCGAAAACACCCACTTGGGGTGTCACTTTTAACACTCCAAGACGAATATACAACCAAGCTTCGATTGGCAAAATTGACACTCCAAGATGGCCAAGGAACAAGATATCCGATTGTAATAATACAGAATACCGAATTTCGAACCTTTTTCATCTTCAAGTGTCACTTTTAACACCATTCTATAGAATCCAGGCTATGAGGTTTTTTTTCTGTTCGATCCAAAAAAAGGGGGAAAAGGGCTCAAAAACGCAACGGCTCGATTTTTGTCGGTCAAGCGTGATCCCTCACAACATGAAAGGATTTTAAAATGCACGCTTCAGAATTACCAGAAATGAAAGAGAAGTTTGACGCCTTGAAAAACGCGATCATCGATTTTGAATTCGTCATGAAAAAGTTTTGCATGGGATTGGTCATACTCGAAAGTCGGATTGAAAAGCTGGAAGAGGGAAACACGGAAGATGATAACCGCACCATCCAATAATGATTGATTTCACGTTGGATACGGGGCGGGGTTGGATTCTCCACGCCTTGAATCCAACGACCGGATGTGCAGTCTCACAGACATCATGCCAGAATGGGACATGGGGGTCAAATGCCAGCCCTGAACAAACAGTGCTCAAGGTGCAATGCAATCATCAAATACGGTCGGCCATGTCCAAACTGTTCGAAACAGGTGTCAATGCAGCGGCCAGACTATGACCACAATAAATTTTATAGCTCAGGCATATGGAAAAAGCTCAGGAATGGATACAGGGAAAAGCATCCGCTATGTCAGATGTGCAAGGCGAACGGGATCATAACTGTCATGCAGAAAGGCGACCCGGTTGACCATATCCATGAAATATTGGACGGCGGGCCAAAACTCGACCCGCGAAACCTTATGTCACAGTGCCGGTCATGCCACGACAAAAAGACAAAGGAGATGGTGGAGCGGAGAAAGCATGGGCTTGAGGCTGTGATGGAATACGTCAAGGAGTTGATGGCGATGGTTGGGCGATGAGAGGGGCGGGGGGCGGGTATTTTTTCCCCATTATTGGTTTTTGTCCGTCGAAGCGGCAGGCAGACGCATATGGTCGCAAGTTTTTCATAGGGGGGTACCTAACCATAAAAGTCTATAATAACAGCTATATAGTCAAAATAAACTACAAAAATATACAGATTTTTTAGCCAGATGGCGCAGAAACCCGCGCAGATGCGCATTGTCCGAGATCGGACGCAAACCACTAAATGAAAGTCTTTGAAATGAAGACGGAAAAACGAACATTTGAAATTGAGTTGAGAAAAACCAACGACCAAAGTCGGACCGTTGAGGCTTCTATCTCGTCTGAGTATCCCGTTGAAAGGTTTGAGGGGCAGGAAATTCTTGTCCACGCACCGGAAGCGGTTGACTTGAGCCGAGAACCATTGAGCCTTATCACCTCGCACGACCATCGACAACTAAATGTTGGTTTAGTCTCTAATCTTAGGATTTCCGATAAAAAGCTCAAAGGCAAGCTAACCTTTGGGAGACGGCAGGAAGCCCAAGAGATTCTAGAAGACGTGAAAAGTGGTGTGCTACGTTACTTGAGCGTCGGTTATGAGATATTGGAACGATCCCAAGTCAAAAACGGCAGGTATTATGTGACAAAATGGCGACCATTTGAGGTTTCCATTGTGAGCGTACCCGCTGACCCTTCGGTCGGTATTGGCCGATCCTATCAAAACAACAATAAAAGAGAGAAAAATACAATGAATAAAGATGATAAAATGAGAAATACACTTTCCGAAATGGAAACCCTTTACAACAAAGAACAGCGCGGCGATCAACTGACCACGCAAGAGCAGATCAACCTGAATCGTTTGAGCAACACCTGGGACACCGAAGTTGTTGCGGCATTTCCGCATTTCAAACGGACCCGTGACGTCGGCGTGGGGGGTGTTGTGGCCGATATGTCCAGCACTGACATTGATACCACTTACCGCACCGATCCGACAGACAATGGCGGCACCCGGTACCAAGTGGGCGACAACCGCGAAAGCCATCGGCCCTTCAATTCCATGGGCGAACAACTCCGGGCTGTTATCGCAGCCGGTTCGCCCGGTGGGCAGACCGACCCCCGGTTGTTTGACGTTCGGGCCGCATCCGGTTTGAATGAAGGCACCTTAAGTGAAGGTGGCTTTCTCCTTCAAAGCGACTTCTCCACCTCGCTCATTAAAGGCATATTCGACACCGGCAAACTACCAGGCATGTGCAATCGGTTCACCATTGGCGCTGGTAAAAATGGAATCAACTTGCCCGCCGTCGATGAGACCAGCCGAGCAAGTGGCTCCCGTTGGGGTGGCGTTCAGCTTTATCACACCAATGAGGCCGATCAATTTACTGGTTCAAAGCCTAAGTACCGGCAAATTGCGTTGAAACTGCAAAAACTCATTGGCTTGTGCTACCTGACAGACGAATTAATGGAAGATGTACCCGCCATGGAAAACTACGTCTCTCAAGCTTTTGAGGATGAATTCGAATACATGATGGATGATATCATCATCAATGGCACCGGCTCAGGCCAAGGCCTTGGCCTTATGAATAGCTCTGCGTTGATTGAGGTGGCCAAGGAATCCGGCCAATCGGCGGATACGATTGTATGGGAAAATGTAAGGGCTATGTGGGCTCGGATGCCGGCCAAAAACAGACGCACCGCCGTCTGGCTTGTGAACCAAGACGCGGAACCACAGTTGTGGTCTATGCACATGTCGCTCGGAACAGCCGGAATCCCGGTTTATATGCCAGCGGGGGGCGCGTCAAGTGAACCTTACAGTACACTTTTCGGTAGGCCAGTAATCCCGATGGAACAATGCCAGACGGTTGGCGATAAAGGAGATATCATCCTTTTCGATCCGAAATCCTATGTGATTGCCGACAAGGGTGGTCTGAAAAAAGATATCTCCGTTCACGTCAGATTTCTGTACGATGAGGCTTGTTTAAGATTCGTCTACCGGTATGATTCGCAGCCGATCCTTGCCAGTGCTATCACTCCGGCAAATTCCACCATAACTCTCTCCCCTTACATTACGTTGGCTGAGAGAGCAGCAGCTTAAATGGCTACATGCCCGGAGTTTTCACGTTTCTCCGGGTTTAGCATTGCCGCAGGTCTTTTCTTGTTTCAGCCTGCGGCACCCCTTCAATCGATCCGTGCAATGGGGCAAGGCGCTTGAAGGATCACCATCGTTACCACTGCAATGCGCAAGGCAGCCGGAGCGATGGGAGTTCACGGCCCCTGGTGGGTTTCTCGCGCCTGCCAGGGGCACCTCCCCACCTTCGAAACCGTTAGTGAAAATTTTCCATATCGGAGTGGGGATTTGTCCCCCATTCGTTTCTCTTTGCTGCTATTCTGTTAAGGAAGTTGCCCGTATAAT
Organism: uncultured Desulfosarcina sp.; assembly: GCA_963674945.2. Classification (GTDB taxonomy): domain Bacteria; phylum Desulfobacterota; class Desulfobacteria; order Desulfobacterales; family Desulfosarcinaceae; genus Desulfosarcina. The sequence goes on along the minus strand of CAXXWQ010000004.1, from coordinate 1,705,047 downwards.
CTCTCTTCCCAATACATTAATTGCAAAATGAATTGACTGAGTCATAGTATTTGGATCGGAAGAACTTCCTGTTTTGCGGACACATCCTAATTTTTCAAGGTTGACGAAGGACAACTCCATTTCATCTTTAGACAAGTTTAATTCAGTTGCTACGGATAATGGGATAGACACGCTTATACCGTTTTCAGATGTAGAAATCATTTTTTCCAATATCACAGCGTCTAACGGATCAAATGCCTTCACAGTTTCAATTATCGATTGCCTTAAAGTGTTTCGTCGTTCCGGATCCATTCCATTTGCAAGCAATCTGGCCCACATTTCACGGAGTTCATCTCTTGTTTCATCCTGTGCGGCTTCAAGTAGGGGCAATGCAATACTTGGACTAAGCGGTATCGTTTTTCCAGATAAACCCCGCTGGTCAATTATTTCCTGGGTACGTTGAAATAGCTTTGCTGCATTTCTGATACGAACATGGCGCAACCAATCTCCTCCGATGACACCAATAACATCGGCCGGAAGGGTTCCAAAGACTTGGGATAAAAAAGCCCCTAATTTGTCACTACTGTCTAATGCCTTGGTTCCAAACTTTGCTACTTCTTGAACGGCCTTGGCTTCGTCGTTCTCCATATTGATGCCTATTTGCTTGGTTTTTCGTACTTTTTCAGAAGGTCCTCGTTTGCTTCCTACTTAGACTGCTGAACTTACGATTGTCTTTGGGGGGGGCATGATTTTAATTCATGCTTTTAACATTCATTTCATTAGGAGTATGGCTTGATCTTCTCCATAAAATCTTGAACGGCCTTTCGGCTCTCCTCAGCTTCTAAATCAACTATTTTTCTAAATTCCCTCTCATTGAACGAAAGTCCCATCTCTTTTCGGATACAACCTATGGCATCGGGGAAATATCCTCGAATTGTATTAAATGACTCCATACAATTTATATGAAGCTGTTTCTGTCCTCCTTGGTTCTTCTCTATAAGCTCTCTAAAATTATGGTCAAGTTTTGAAATCTGGCTTTCATGTATTTTATAATATTTCTCAATCATATCAAACTGTTCTTCATCTTGAACCCTATTAATTTTCAGATTTTTAAACAGTTCCATCATCTGATTGCGTTGAGATAAATTATTCTTAATTTGATTATCTATTGTTTTGATTTCATTTCGTCTTTGAACAAGAGGAAGTCTCTCAGCGGTAAGTTTTAAATATTCCTTGGTGATTGATGCGTTTAGTTCCGATATAGTTCTGACTGTTTCAGTTGTACCAATTACATAGACCATATTTATTTTTCCGGCAGAACTAGCGAATTGTTTTGAAATTTCAGAGTCTGGATATGTCAAATCTGAAATTTTCATTATGCTAAGATAATTACCTGTAATGGCTTCGACAGCATCAAGATAGACTTGTCTTCTAAGTGCCATGTTTCGTTCATGATCTTGTTTTACAAAGTCGTGTTTAAATTTCAAAATTGTTAAAATAAAATTGCTTAATGTTGTGAGCAACACACCGCTAAGTGTTAATATTGCAGCGATTACAGCCGCCCACACAACATCAGGTACTTTTTGTAGAAGATCTAAAAGGTTAGCTACCATTTTTTATTTAATTGCTGTAAATTGTGCTAATGTTTTTTAGATGAGCATTCTGAAATGAACATATACCAAATACCAAGAATCCGGTCGGATGGTCAAGGTGAAACGGCGGGGGGACTAGGGCCGTTTCTATTTCAGATCCCTAAAAATAAACAAGGCCCCCACCATTGAGGGCCTTGTCTGATGATTTATGTAAGATTGCTCAAGCAGTGGTTATTGCAGATAAAGTATTAAATGTTTTATTCAGTCAAGATGGACTCTTATTCCCGTCGTTGCTGAATCGCTAATAGGATAATAAACAGGTGTGAACCTATGAATATATGCATAAATGTATCGGTCTTCAAAAAAGTGGATGGCAGATAGTTCAACCTTCCACTGGATATAACCATTACCAACACCTACATAATCAGAAGGATAATTCCTACTTAGCTCTGGGCAGTCTTGGACACGAATACCAGAACTCCATTTTCCATCGATAGAACGTGCTAAAGTTATGTAATTGCCTTCAGCTCCTGATTCATCAATATTAGGGACTAATTCAAGTGTAAATTGGGCGTTTTCATTAGGGCTGCCATCAGCAACGGTAAACATGATATATAGAAAATCATCATCCCGCGCCAGGTAAATTCTCCGTAAATCCGTGCCTTCGAAATCAGCTTCAGGGTCTTCATCGTTCTCTTCATCTAAATAAACACTGTCGATCAATCCCCAGTCATCAAAGTTGGTATCTATCTCGATAGAAACCCATGGGATTGTATAATCAATTGTTTTATCAATATTTTCTTCATCACCACTGCCACCTCCACCACCACAACCTGTACATATCATGGCAAAGATACAATACAACAAAGCGAAATAGCTAAAATTACTTATGATTTTATTCCGCATTCCTATTAACCCCCTATTTTACTTTCGTTTTAAGACTTTGAAAAAATCAAGGGCTTCCAATTTGATACCCACCCATATGGACAGTATGTATCTGGGTAAAAATAGGGTAGAAATTAAAACTGGTGGATCAAAAGAAATGAACATCCACTCAATACCAAGAATCCGGTCTGATGGTCAAGGTGAAACGGTGGGAAAACCTTGGGTCGTGTTTTATTGATACACTAACTGCATTCTGATAGATATTTAAAATATTTGTCGCGGGATAATTCGGCAGTTCTCAGATTTGATAGAATGATGTCCTGACCAATTTCTTTATAGGTGGGAATTACAATTGGGCGTATGCATCCTTCTTTTACATACACCCTGTGGCTTCCTTTGCTTCTGTGAAATACGAAGCCAGCTAATTTAAAAATGCACTCTAAAATTTCCCAACAAACTGGTGTTATGCGTGGCAACTATCCATCCCATTTTTATTCGCAAGCAGATAAAGAGGTATATCAACATAATCTTCCGGATGGATCTTTGAGACGCGATCTTTCCTTCTACGCTCTGGAATTAATTCAAAACCACAGGTTTTTAATACATCCTCTAAGGTGCCCATCTCAAAACAAGTCATTAGGAACAATTCAAGGGCTTCACCCAAATTCCTTTTAGCACTTTTTTCAGTTTTTCCTTGGGATACAACATCTAAGACGGGGCAGGATGCAGAATACCACTTATCCTTTTTTTTAATCACAACTGGAACCCTAAGTTCCATTTTTACACTTATCTTTGACATTGTAACACCTCTGAATTGTAACGTTTGCGCAGTCGGAAGTATCGCTTACACTCTATATATCGGCATCCTATAAAATTAATCAATGGTTTTTTTCTTAAAGGGAGGGGTGATACATGGAAAAATGGTCCTGGAAACGAGGCTTTTTTTAGGTTTCTGTAAAGGCATCAAAACGGGTACCCAGATGGGTACCCGAGAATAAAATGGCAAAAACGGGAAGATAGCAATTTGGCCAATATCCCGTTTTTATTTTAAATTTTGGTCGGGGCGAGAGGATTTGAACCTCCGACTCCCTGCTCCCAAAGCAGGTGCGCTACCAGGCTGCGCTACGCCCCGAATCGTTATTTTGGGTGCCTATTACCACTGTTTCAGACCGTACGCAAGTTCTGAAATTGTCGTGACCTCGGTATCAACGTCCCGTTGGTTCGGTTGATCCCGCCACTTTGCATAATGCGGCTTCGATGGCCGTGGCGATGGATTGGGCATAGGTATCCAGTTGCCGTTTGAGGGTCCGCGAGGATGGGGCGGTCATTGGGTGCAGACATCCCACTTCGACCATTACCGCCGGAAGGTCCACTCCCATCAACGTCACCAAAGGAAGACCGGTGACCATCACCCGGTCGAATGAACCGCCATCTGTCAGGGACCGCTTCATCGCCTTGGCTGCCGCTTGACTCTGGTGGAGATGGCGGGCCTGGAGGCGTTGCCAGGGCGTGCTTTCTCCGTTGGGATCGATTATTATGGTGGATGCAGACATCTGCGGCGGAAACGACAATCGATCCTCATCGTGGTAATAAAGGAAGGCATTTCGTTGCCCGCAATAGGGAGTGGTGGCGGCGTGGATGCTGACCATCAGGTCGGCGGCCAGATGATTGGCCACGGCGGCCCGGTTTGCCGGTGAAAGAAGGACATCGGTGGTTCGCGTCAGTGAGACGCGGTATTTTGCCCCCAATTTTTCGGCGATTTGTCGTGCCAGGGACAGGGTGAATTGTTTTTCATGGTAGTCGCCTCCACCGCTTGCTCCGGTATCGTTCCCACCATGGCCAGCATCGATTACAATTACGGGTTGTTGTGGATTTGCCAACAGGGGAGGGGCCCATGGTAAAATCGAACATAGGATCAGAAGCAGCCAAAGCCGTAAGTGGTGTCCGAGGGGCTTTTTCATGGCGATATGTAATGGCAACGTGAAATCCTTGACAGGTAGGGGCATCAATAGTAGTTTTTTCGTTTGATTTTTTTACGAAGTTTAGTTTATTTGCAGATATTGTCAAGTTTTTGGATGCCTATGTCTAAATGAGGGCAAGGAGGATCTTGCGAGAGTGGCGGAATTGGTAGACGCACTGGACTTAGGATCCAGCTCTGGCGACGGAGTGGGAGTTCGAGTCTCCCCTCTCGCACCACGTTGTCCCGTCATCGACAATCGGTTGCCAACATGACATGTTTGGGGTACCATTGATCTGAAGCGGTTTACATGGCCAACAGGATCAGGTAATCTTCAAGTGATCGTTGCAGTCGAAATTCGCTGTCGGGAATGTTAATTAGGAGCCCTGATGCCAGTCGCGTCAGGGCGCTTACTTTTTTACCCGAATCGTGCAGTGCCTGTCGTTGGTCCACAGCCCTGGCCGTTTGGGAATTGCTTTTCTTTGGTTTTAGAAAGGATGAATATGAAGGTTACCGTTGAAGATCGCACCTCCGTCAAAAAAGTGATGCATATCGAAATTCCCGAGGCGGATGTAACCCGCGAACTCGATGAAGCATACAAAACCTTGAAAAAGACTGCCAAGGTCAAAGGATTTCGGCCGGGAAAAACCCCTCGTAACGTCCTGGAGCGGCTGTATCGAAAGGATGTTCATGCCGATGTGACCGGAAAACTGATTCAATCGGCCTATGTGGATGCACTGAAAGAGACGGAACTGAAGGTTGTCGGTTCTCCCCAGGTCGATCCGCCGGAACTCGAAGCCGGGGCGGCCTATCGGTTTGATGCCGAAGTTGAAGTTCAACCGGAAATCGCCGATATTGACTTTACGGGTATGAAATTGACAAAAACCCTCTATGAAGCCAGTGATGAAGAGGTGGACCTGCAGGTTTCGATGATGCAGAAGAACCTTGCCAAGCGCGAGCCCATCGAGGAGGATCGTCCGGCACAGGATGAAGATTTCGTGCAGATCGACTACGAAGGCTTCAAGGATGGAAAGCCGTTTGATGCTGCCGAAAAGACGACGAATTTCGTGATGAAACTTGGAGAGGGGCACATCGCAAAAGAGTTGGATGACGGAATCATCGGTATGCGGCCCGGTGAGGAAAAGACCATCACCGTTTCCTTTGCCGAAGATTATTTCAACAAGAAATTGGCCGGCCATACGGTGGACTTTGCCGTCACGCTCAATGACATCCGAAAAGAGGTGCTTCCGGAAATCAATGATGAATTTGCACAGCAACTCGGATCATTCAGTAGCATGGACGAGGTGAGGGAAAAAATCCGGGAGAATCTGACCCAGGGGTATGAAAAGCGGATGGAACAGGAACTCAATGAGCAAATTTTTACCCAGATTCTGGAAAAGGTGGACTTCGAGGTTCCGGATGTGATGGTGGAATACGAACTCAACGGCATTATCGCCGACGCCGAGCGATCTTTCTCCTACCATAACAAGTCCTTCGAAGAGGCAGGGATTTCCAGAGAGAGCCTTTCGGAAAAATATCGGGAAACGGCAGAAAAGCAGGTGCGTCGCCAGTTGATTCTGGGTCAGATCATCAAGCAGGAAAAAATGGAACTGTCCGACGAGGATCTGGAAAAGGGGTTTGAAGAGATGGCCGCCTCCTATGGTCAACCGGTGGATGTGGTGAAGGGGATCTATGGAAACAGCGGTGACAAGCTGGAGCTTTTTAAGCACGCGTTACTTGAAAAACAGGCCATTAAGCTTATAATGGAAAAGAATGAAGTTGAATCGGTAAAACCGGAAAAAGTGACTTCGGAAACGTAGAACTATTCTTTATCATTAGAATTTTGCGAAAGGCGCAAGGATCCGGCGACCATCGCAGCAACCTGTAATCGGACCATCGGAATCGACGCGGAGAGATCCTTGCAAGTGCCCCGTCCGATGGAAACGAAAAAGATGTAAAGGAGAATCAACCGTGGGATTAATTCCAATGGTCATCGACCAAACCAGCAGGGGGGAACGTGCCTACGACATCTATTCGCGGCTGCTCAAAGACCGAATCATCTTTTTGGGGACCGCCATTAACGATGATGTGGCCAACCTGCTGATCGCCCAGATGCTGTTCCTCGAATCCGAGGATCCGGACAAGGACATCAACCTTTACATCAATTCCCCCGGTGGCGTGGTTACCTCCGGGTTGGCGGTTTACGATACCATGCAGTACATCAAACCCGATGTGACGACCGTTTGTATCGGCCAGGCAGCCAGCATGGGGGCACTCCTTCTGGCAGCCGGTGCTGCAAAGAAACGGTATGCCCTTCCGCATGCGCGGATCATGATTCACCAGCCCATGGGGGGATTCCAGGGACAGGCCTCGGACATTGAAATTCAAGCCAAAGAGATTCTTCGCATGAAGGATGCATTGAACGGCATCCTGGTGCGTCACTGCGGCAAGAGTCTGGATGAGGTCCAGCGGGATACGGACCGGGATTATTTCATGTCCGGCGTGGAATCAAAAGAGTACGGTATTGTTGACCATGTCATTTCAAACCGGGATGACTTGGATCAAATAGCCAGTACGGAGGAATGATATGGCCAAAAAAGACGAGCCCAATGACAACTTATTCTGTTCCTTTTGCGGAAAGAATCAGAAAGAGGTCAAAAAGCTGATCGCCGGACCGGCAGTCTATATCTGCGATGAGTGCATTCAGCTTTGCAGCGAAATCATCGAAGAGGAGAACGAGAAGGAAGCCGGTGATTTCGAAAACCTGATGATTCCGCAAGAAATCAAGGCCCGGCTGGATGATTATGTGATCGAGCAGGATCTGGCGAAAAAACACATGGCAGTGGCCGTCTACAACCACTACAAGCGGCTCGAATCCAACATCAGTGCCGGCGAGGTGGAGATTCAAAAGAGCAACATCCTGCTGATCGGACCGACCGGTTGCGGCAAGACGCTGCTGGCGCAGACGCTGGCACGATTTCTCAACGTACCGTTTACCATTGCCGATGCAACCAGCCTGACGGAGGCCGGCTATGTGGGAGAGGATGTGGAGAACATCATCCTTGCCCTGCTGCAAAATGCCGACTACGATGTGGAAAAGGCCAAGCGCGGTATCGTCTACATCGACGAGATCGATAAGATCGCCAGCAAATCGGATAATCCTTCCATTACCCGTGACGTTTCCGGCGAAGGCGTGCAACAGGCCCTTCTCAAGATCATCGAGGGTACTACGGCCAGCGTTCCACCCAAGGGAGGACGGAAACATCCACAGCAGGATTTTGTCAAAGTGGATACTTCCAATATACTCTTTATCTGCGGCGGCACATTCAATGGCCTGGAACAGATCATCAACAGGCGCATGGGAAGCAAGCTGATGGGATTCGGCGCCATGGTCAAAAAAGAGAAGGAGCGAAGCCTGGGCGAGACCCTTCGCCATGTCCAGCCGGAAGACCTGATCAAATACGGCCTGATTCCCGAGTTTCTCGGTCGGTTACCGGTTATCACGACCCTGGATGAACTGAGCGCTGCGAGTCTGGTCCGGATTCTGACGGAGCCGAAGAACGCTTTGATCAAACAGTACAAAAAGCTCTTCGAGATCGAAGGGGTCAATTTGCGGCTTACCGACAGCGCCCTGTCGGCGATTGCGGACGAGGCGTTAAAGAGAAAGTCCGGAGCCCGTGGATTGCGCGCCATCCTCGAGTCCTGCATGCTGGATATCATGTACGACATCCCGTCAAAAGAGGACGTGAAGGAGTGCGTCATCGGCGAAGAGGTTGTGCTCAACAAAGAAGAGCCGATCTTGCTGTACGAGCCTTCTAAAAAACAGGCGTAATCGATTCGTCGTAACTCATTGTATTTTTAATCCCAATTGGGAGTAGTTCGATAATATGGTCGACATTGCTAAATTTTTCAAGAATCATGAAAAGGAGGCCGTCCAGGAGACGCTTCCCTTACTTCCGTTACGTGACATCGTCGTTTTCCCGCACATGGTCGCCCCCCTTTTCGTGGGACGAAACAAATCCGTGAGCGCGCTTTCCAGCGCCATGAATAAGGACAAGCGCATCTTTCTGGCCACCCAGAAAAATGCGGGGGTGGACAACCCCGCAGAAAAAGACATCTGCCATGTGGGGGTCGTCGGTTCGGTGCTTCAACTTCTCCGTCTTCCCGACGGCACGGTCAAAGCGCTCATCGAAGGCAAGCAGCGGGCGCGCATCTCCCGATACGTGTCAAACCCAGAGTTTTTCGAGGTCGAATTGACCATTTTGCCGGATATTCCCGGCAACGTTGTAGAGGTGGAAGCGCTGATGCGAGCGGTGATTGACGACTTCACCGAGTATGCAAACATCAACAAAAGCATTTCAAAAGAGCTGCTGGCAAAGGTGTCGGCAATTTCAGATCCATCCAAACTGGCCGACACGGTAGCGTCTCACTTCTCTTTCAAACTCGAAAGCAAACAGGCTCTTCTGGAATCCATTGATCTGTCGGAGCGTCTTGCATCCCTGGTCAAACTGATAAAGCTGGAAATCGAAGTTTTCCAGATGGATCAGCGCATCAAGGGGCGAGTCAAGGAACAGATGGAGAAAACCCAGAAGAACTACTATCTTAACGAGCAGATGCGGGCCATCAAAAAGGAGATGGGGGCCGAGGACGAAGCAAGCGACGAACTGAAGGATCTTGAGAAAAAGATCAAACGCAAGCGGATGTCCAAAGAGTCATCTGCCAAAGTTCGTCAAGAGTTTAAAAAGCTCAAGCTCATGACACCCATGTCGGCCGAAGCCACGGTGGTGAGAAACTATATCGATTGGATCATCAGCCTTCCGTGGTATTCCAAAAGCCGCGTTCGTCATGACCTTATCGAGGCCGAACAGATCCTGGACGAAGATCACTATGGCCTTGAAAAACCCAAGGAGCGAATCGTCGAGTATCTGGCCGTCCAGACGCTGGTGAAGAAGTTGCGCGGTCCCATCCTTTGCCTGGTCGGACCTCCCGGTGTGGGCAAGACCTCCCTTGCCAAGTCGGTCGCCAGGGCCACAGGGAGAAAGTTCGTCCGTCTGTCGCTCGGCGGCGTTCGTGACGAGGCGGAAATCCGAGGTCATCGCCGAACGTACATCGGGGCCATGCCCGGAAAGATCATCCAGTCGTTGAAAAAGGTCGGCGTGAACAACCCGGTCTTCTGCCTGGACGAAGTCGACAAGATGAGCATGGATTTCAGGGGTGATCCGTCTTCCGCACTGCTGGAAGTGCTGGACCCGGAGCAAAACTACAATTTCAATGACCATTACCTGGATCTGGATTACGATCTGTCCGAGATCCTTTTTATTACCACGGCCAACACCCTGCCGGATATCCCGTTGCCGCTTCAGGATCGCATGGAAATCATCCGATTGCCCGGGTACACGGAACTGGAAAAGTACAACATTGCCAAGGACCATCTGATTCCCAAGCAGATCGCCGCAAACGGTCTTAAAAACGAGGATATTTCCTTTTCCAAGGCCGCCATCTACACCATCATTCAACGCTATACGCGCGAGGCGGGCGTTCGAAACCTGGAACGGGAAATTTCATCTGTCTGCAGAAAGACCGCCCGCAAGGTGGTCACGGAAAAAGAGGAGAAGAGAAAACACGTTATCTCCTCCAATATTGTTACAGCCCTTTTGGGACCACCACGTTTCAAGATCAGCCAGATCGAAGAGAAGGATCAGGTCGGGCTTGTAACAGGCCTTGCTTGGACACAGGTCGGGGGGGAACTTCTCAGCGTAGAAACCCTCACCATGCCGGGGAAGGGTAAAGTCAATATCACCGGTAAGCTGGGAGACGTGATGCAAGAGTCTGCCCAGGCGGCCGTCAGCTTTGTCCGTTCCCGGGCGGAGAGCCTTTGCATCGACAAGAACTTCTACAAGGAATTGGACCTGCATATTCATATTCCGGAAGGTGCCATTCCAAAAGATGGCCCGTCTGCCGGCATCACCATGTGTGCCTCCCTGGTGTCTGCCTTGACCCGTCGGCCGGTACGCAGGGATGTGGCCATGACCGGTGAGATCACACTACGGGGACGCGTTTTGCCCATTGGCGGTTTGAAGGAGAAGATGCTGGCCGCTCACCGCGGGGGGATCCGCAAGGTGATCATTCCCAAAGAGAATGAAAAGGACCTGAAGGATATTCCCAAACTGGTAACCCGCCAGATGAAGGTGGTTCCGGTGGAGCATATGGACGAAGTTCTCGGCCATGCACTGGTGATCGGACAGGGCGAGCGACTTTTTGCCAATATCGACATGCCCGTTGGGGTGGAAAACGGCGGTTCCGACCAACCCACGATGTCCATCAATTGAAAATCGAAGCGCCCATGTTTTTTTGGCTTGACTTTATTTGGGTGAATTGGTAGCTATGCACTTCTTCTTTCGTGGGTCCTTGCGAAAGAAAGCTCTTTATAATTCGGGCGGATAGCTCAGTTGGGAGAGCACCGGCCTTACAAGCCGGGGGTCACAGGTTCAAGCCCTGTTCCGCCTACCAGCTCAAACGCTGATATCAAGTTTGGGGGCGTAGTTCAGTTTGGTTAGAACGCCGGCCTGTCACGCCGGAGGTCGCGAGTTCGAGTCTCGTCGCTCCCGCCACTTTTCATAGAGAGTCCAACCAGTTAGAAAACCGGTTGGGCTCTTTTCTTTTTCCAGCACCCCGTTTGACGGCTTTTCAGACGGCTTTTTCACTTCTCACCACCCGATTGCCCATTTCCGAACGCTTTTTCAAAGGCGATGACCTCTGCGTCCGCTTGCTTTGGAGTCAAACTTTCAAGTGCGTCGCGAACACGTTCAAGCCCAATCCTTCGCAAATAGTGCTCTGTGGTCTTCGAGCTCTGGTGTCGCAAAATGGCCTGGATTTGGGCTACGTGTTCCCCTTGGTGGTAAAGGATGGATGCCGTCAAGTGCCTGATGGCGTGGAAGCCAAAATGCTTGACGTTCGCTTCCTTACAAATCCGACGCATAAACTTCTGATTGCTGACAAAGGGGTGTCCATAGTTTTCTCTTTGGCCTGGATGCTCGTTCAGGCACAGAAAAACGTGCGTATGGTCCTTGATCGGCCTGTGTTCCCACCACCATCGCAATGACTTTCGCAACTCCTTGGTCATTGGCAACCAGTCCCATTCAAAAGAACCGTCCATACGTTTGCGGGTCCATAGACGTATCCGGTCATTACCGAAATCAACATCCTGCCAGGTTAGACGGAAAACTTCGCCACGGCGAGCGGCGAGGTGTAGGAACGTCAACAGCATCACCTTGTCCTGACCTTCGGCCACGGCATAGATTTTCCAAAAGTCCTCTTCCGGCGGTACATAGCGTGGGTGCCGAACCTCTGGCATCCGATCCACCAGGCAGGGGTTGGGACCCGGCAAGGGTGGATTGAGGTACTTCATCCCCCAGTTCCAGGCCGCTACAAGGTTCTTGCGGTCCTTGTTGGCCGCGTGTCCGCTTCTTTTCTCCTTCTGTTTGAGCACGTATTTCAATACGTCGCCGGGTTTCAGTTTGGCAATCGGTAAATCCGGGTCAATGACCTTGAAGAAGCGTTTGAACATCGAGACCTTTTCCTTGTAGGTCTTGGTCGAAAACCGCACTCTGGCTACGTCGAGATAGTCCTGTGCCCAATCATTCAAACAGACCGTGACGGTCTTCAAGTCCCACTCTTCGACTGGTTTTCGCACCATCTTGGCTTCCCAGTCCTTGGCTTCCTTCTTGGTCAAGAACACCTTGTTTTTCCTGTACTCCCGGCCATCCTCTGCTGTCTTCCGCACTTGGGCGATCCATTTCTTTCCTTTCTGATACGGCATTGATAAGCTCCTTTTCAAAGAACACGAAACGGCGGCCCAAGCGTATTCCACCTAAACGTTGATGATACTTCCTCACTGTCTTGACATCAAGGCCGAGATACTGGGCCACCTCTTCGGCACTCAACGCCTGTCCTAACTGCTGTTCCAAATGTTTCACGGTTCATAAACACCTCCGTGTTTGCTATGGCAGGCCCTGCTTTTTCGGCTCGGTGCCGTTCAGGGCGGTACCCAGTCGCCTTTTGAAAGCGACCTTGTGGAGCCGGCTCGATGTCCGACTCCTGTCCAGGCCCGAGGTGGCAGGGGCCTGGTAGTTTTACGAGATTCCGCTCAAATGGTGGCATAAATGCCTGTCCCGGCGAGGGGACACGATGACGTGTTAGTCATCCAATCCTGGGCTTGAAGCCCATTTCCTTCTTGTAATCCTGGGTCATCACCTCCCTTGTAAATGCTTCGTGTTGGTGTTGAACTATGACGCTGTCGTGTACCGGCAGGCCAAGAATGTCGTTGTCCATAAGCCGAACCAGAATAGCGTTCATAATCATCGAATCTATGTTTTGTAGCGTTCTGCCGATGCCGGAGAACAGATGATGCTCAATGTCTGGATGGGTCTCTCTGAACCGGCTTACAAGGCTCGCATACGGCTTATCCCGTTTCGGTGGCTCTAATCCCCGCTTATCCAACTCTTTTCGAATAGCACCACTGGCTTTTTTCGCTGTGGTGTTTATGGCGATAAGCCCTACCGCTTTGTAGATGTCCCGCATTTCCGGGCCTTCGCATTCAAGATACGGGTCTTTCGTATAATCGATTCTCTCCCAGTGGTAGAGCATCCGAATGTGAAAGGCGGAATAATCGATTTCAACGGTCTGCTGGCCGTCAATCAGGATGTTTTTCCGCATCGGTTTGCGGAGCATACTTTGGTGGTAGGCCCCGTAAGCCCGCCCGCCTAACTTCCAGGATTCAAGATTGAAGATACGTCGCAGGTGCTCGTGGTCCAAGACGACTTCCAATTCATCAACCCCAAGGTCGCTGAGCCGGAACTCAAAAGATAGGACCTTTTGACGCTCGTCATAGGGAATCCGTCCAATCTCAATGCTACGCTTGTGAAGGTCTTTTTCAAAGAAATGGGCTTCGGACCAGAAACGTCGCAAAAGCACGTCCAGTAAGGATTTCCGGCGTTTCGTATGAGTAATGGGAATAGAGATACTCCCTGCCGGCATCCTGTCTCTGGTATACTGTATTACTCTATACGGATTCCTACCTAACGGTATTAGATGTTTAGTAAAGTATTGTATTGGTAGGACATAGTGATACTTGTTATGTTTGCTATTGAGCCGGGCGGAACGAATCCAGACCTTGCCCCTGCCGATGCTTTCAAACAGATCTTCAACCAGCCAGCGATTATCCACAATGTCGTCGCCGGTCAGTTTCACCGAGATACAATGCTTGCGAAGGGAATCATTGTAGCGTTCCAGGTCATCCCGCATCTGTCGGGTCTGGCGTGTTTCCCGGTAGCCAACGTCCTGTTTGTCTTTATTGCGTAAGACGATGACATCTTTCTCTTCCGTTGGTCTTGGGGCCGGGCCGAAAGGGTGTGTCAAGCCGTATTCACGAATCCCTTCCCAGAGGCGATCCGTACCCCACATACGGGTTTGGAGGCCGTGCTTGTCGCTCTCCGGGTCGTTGTAATGAGAACTCTGTTCGATGTAGCCAAGCCGTTCCAAGGCATCTATAATGGGTATAAGCCGGTCGTACGTGTAATGAAGCTGACCATACCGCCTATCTCGTGTATAGCGATTTTTGTCTCGGGAATACCGGACCGGCTTGTCGAAATGGTGGGCGTGGATGAGGTTCAGCAGGACGGTTTTCAGGGCTTCCATCTGCCGGGGACGGCTGGAAACCTTCACCAAAGTTGAGATTTCTTCGAACACCGCATCAACAAGGGCGTCCAACCTACTGCTGGACGATTCCATTGGTCTCATCTTTACCGCATCCGCCAACCAATCTTTCCCATCACGGGGTAAATCGCTCATCGTTCTTCAATCTTCCTTGGCAATAGCATTACAGTCATCGTCTACTGGCCTCGACGATACGAATCGTCAAAGGTAGATACCGCTTCTTTTTAACTCTTGGCTTCAACTTCCACATCAACGACCATATGAACGTGATATGGTCGTTTAGATTGTTTTGAATGAAAGTCCTCAATAATCATTGCTATGTCTTCCTCGTTTAGAGCTTCCGCATAGCCGTGCTCAAAATCGTCCGCAAAGCATCGCCAGATATGGGCGTATGTCTCAAACTCAAACTCAATACCAAGGTACTTCATCACCGCATTACATTGGGGGCAGTTTCTTTTGCCTATCTTGATAATGCTCTCATCCCAGTTGTACATCTTAAACTCTCTCATCTTTGGGTCTCCTTTTCGTTAGAGAAATAAAGTTAAATCCTGGCCCACCATATAGCGGTTATTTCCAGTAAACCAGCCGGAAACATTGATAAGGAATGTCTTGATGGGGTTTTTGTCTATTAGAGAAGGGAGAGGAATCGTGGAAAAAGTTGATGGGAATGCTATTTATCTACCCGTAATCACTTGTTCTTTTTTGGTCTGCCTCCGTTGTCTTTGTATTCGTCAGGCATCGCCTTTCGTATCATTCTGATAGTGGTGTCCTTTATGTTTTTATCGATTTCACGCATTTTATCTTCAAGTTCGGAACCTTTCAGTGGTCTGTTCATCTCTTGACAAAATATACCGATCCTAACGGCCACCTTCAATGATGCCTCCCACTTTTTCTTTTCGCTTCTCAACTGGCCTAACTCACGCTTTTCCTTGGCGTCAAGGCTTACGTTACCGTTCTCAAATAGATGCTGATGTTCATCCTCGTACTTCTCAACATCAGACATTTTGAATTTTTCTGTATCTCGTTCACAACCATCTTCCCAGAAAAAAATATTGCCTTGTTTATCATAGCACGGAAGACCATCTTCAAGGATTTGGGCCATCGTTTTCTGATTGATTCCCCACCGCTTCAAAAGTATTTCCCAGTAAATCCATTGTTCTTTTTCAGGCATTTGATTCTCCATTGGTCAACGATTTCATAATCACCATTGAAACAGTTATCGGCACTACGATTTTATGATTTAGGACTTTGATCCGTGTTTGGCAGTTGAAGGTTATGGTCCTGTTCAACTACATTCGCGAAGGTGCCGTCTGAACTTGATTTGGGCAATCATTTCATCCAGGGAAAAGACGACAAGGATTTTTTGTTTCTGTATGGATTCGGCTATGAAACCGAAATCGGTCTGGAAGGATTTCAACTGGGCCATCATTTTGCGATAATACCGGCACAGGTCGGCAGGGGCTTTATCGAGCCAAATAGCCGGGAAAAACTGAATCTTTACCTCTGTCTTCAAATCGTTATACAGAAGTGGGACTTCTACCTCAGCTCTATATCCACATTTGGCACAGGTGAACACGTTTATCTCCCTGGTGAATAGGCGTTCCACCAGTTCAGGGTCCTCGATGGCGTTTATTGATTCGTATAGTTCGGTTTCCTGATTGAAACCACATTCCGGGCACACAATCGTCTCGACTGCTATTGATGTCATTTTCAGTTCACTTTTCGGTTTGAGAGTTTATTCCTGTATCACCATTTTTTGTTTATCATATTCCAATACTCGTCTGGCTCGTCGTCAAGTTCCTTTTGAATACGCTCCTGCTCGCTCCTTTCCCTGGCTATGTCTTCGGACAAAGGGCCGATGATCATCCAATCTTCCCAGTCCGGGCCATCCCAAAAATCATCACCATCATAATCTATGAAATCATCGCACATTCGGAACCTCCTTTTTTCAATTGCTCTATTTCTTCTATTGCCTTGGCTTTACAGAACTCACAGATGGAATGTGTGATGGCTCTATTTTTATCCTTTGAGCCAGGACCTTCCTTTACTCCCATTTCCTTGCCACACCAGGCACACACAACGCGATAAATCATTTTATCCTCCAAGAGCAGAAAAAGCGTCCAGGGGGCCGTAGAAGCCCAATAAGACGCCTTTCTTGTTTATTTGATAGATTGTATTCGTTTAGCCAGAACTTCTCACAAATGGCCTTACAATACGTTTATGCGACCTTCCGGTGAGAAGCATAGTCCTCTCCTTCAATGGTATTGTAGATTATCAGGTTGAGCACCTTTTCGGTGTCAGATAAAACTTTCAGGCAGGCAGAATGGACACTCATTTTCAACTGGTCAGCATACCGTTTGATGTAGCGAAAGTTATTGCCGGTAGTGTCCTCGATAGACTTGCCCACCATCATTGCCAACGCCGATGCCGATAGTTCAGCGACAATCTCTTGAAGCGGATCTTGGCCCGGTCGGAGAGCACCTTTGACAATGTGATGACCAGCGTGGGCCATCTCGTGAAAAAAGACGACCTCCTGATTTGTGGCCAGGGCTATTTCCTGTCGACCGGATGAATAATACCCGAAATAGCGATAGTTGCCGGGAACGGCCTTCACAGAAATGCCCCAATCACTGGCACGATCCATTAGTGGAAACTCTGGCACTTCCAAGTTTTCGTATTCCAATGGTTCCCCGTCCGTGTCTTCAACTCGGAAAACTGGGGAAACACCGAAACCTAATAGTTTCGCCTGATTTTCTCCAAGGTCATCTTCAACGTGCTTCATATATGGCACCAGGATGTAGAGAGCCTTGGTGCCCTTCTTCACGGAGCGGTTTACGCTGTTCCACTGGCGAATACCACGGGCGTCCATAGTGCCAGACAAGAACACCAGCGTGCGGTTCAACAGGCTCCAATTGGCACAGGGAATCTCTGGAATAGGAAACATTGCGTAAGCAACTGCTTCGGGAATATCGCCTGACTCAAAACGCGTGATAATCTTGTCCAACGTCTCTTTCACTTTTGGTCTCAT
Organism: uncultured Desulfosarcina sp.; assembly: GCA_963674945.2. Taxonomy (GTDB): domain Bacteria; phylum Desulfobacterota; class Desulfobacteria; order Desulfobacterales; family Desulfosarcinaceae; genus Desulfosarcina. The sequence continues at coordinate 1,687,892 of CAXXWQ010000004.1, read as the reverse complement.
CGGTATTTCTCCTTATCATTGGGTCCAGAAACAAAAAAACCATCTGCCCGCCCGGACAAATGGTCTTCGTCAATGATTGATACAGCAGGTTTGCTAATACCCGCACTGGCTACAAATGATAGTTGGATGCTCGCCATTGCGAATAGTGATGTCGTTGCCAAGGTTGGTTCCAGCGGTGTAATGGTGTCCACAATCCAACTTGAACTTCCTGCCGTTCAGAACCTTTTCCAATAGCCGTCTCAACTCATCTGGCTCTTGATAAAGCCGTTCCTGCTCTTTCGTCATAAGGATTTCCTTTCCACCAAACGCAAAAAGGGCAGTCCGGCGGGTAAAAACCGGAAACTGCCCTCTCTGCTGGCTCGATTTATGGGTTAGATCATTTTTCCGTGGCACGGAAAAACGGTGAATGGTTTATCCTATTTCCAGCACCTCAATCGATAATGATGGTAATACAAGTGCTCGTGGCACGGCTCCTTGTGGTCCGTAATCTTGGTAATCCAGCCACGCTGTTCCATTATCCGCTTGGCACGGAAGATGGCGTCTTCGTAATGGTCGTGGCCATTGATACGGTTCTGATTCACGACCAGATTAGCATTGTTGATGTTTCGCCAGCGACCATCACCATCACGAATGCGGGGAATGTTCCAAGTCGTGTGGTTTATGGCACGGGCAACGATTTGACACAATTCGATTGTCTTGTTCATGATGCCTCCTTTGAACGCAAAAAAAGCGACCTGCCGTGATGACAGATCGCCTATGGATTAGTGTGTAATGAAGGGTTGTAACAGAAAAACTCACCAGCGGTGGGAGAACTCTATTTGTGTGGGTTTTTGATGATGCTGGAAGGTTGGACGATGTGGACGATGGAAATGAAGGCGTGGGCCGTATAAAATACGACACGGGGCTATACTCCTTCTCATACATAGGGACGCAACGAAACACACTGGGCCGAGTTTAGAACTTTCGGCTACGATGGGTGGATTTTTCTTGGTGGAGGTCCAGGTGGGGCTTGCTATTTATTGTCTTTGAAAAGAGAGGGTTGATTGCTCTCCACTTCAATGGATTCTATTTGATCGATGATTATTTTTGGTTTCTTGGCATTGAACCCACCGAACAAGTCAGCACGACTGATAGTGCCGTGAATCCTGGCTTTCTCAAACAATGTCGTTTTAAATCGTTTGATACTACCTCTACCTGGTTCACAGGACAAGATATGGCCTTCGTACCTGAATCCAATAGAGTTGGTAGTCTCATTGCCACGGGTGACATCTCCTTCGAGGCTCACGATTTGGCCGTGTTCGAGTTCCGGGAATAGGACATCCTGGGGTTCTGTATTCTCTCGGGTGAAAACGTGTCGAAAACGCCTTGGCAAGGGTTCTTCAAGTGGCTTGCCCTCCTTGTCGAATACACCCACGGTAAGAAGTCGCTGGTCTTCTACCAGTTCGGCAATCTTGGCAAGTATCTTTGGATTGCTCGACTGAAATAGTTCAAAGAAAAAGCGTGGAACAAACAACGGTTCTCCTTTTGCGTTTGGAAGGCCGATCTCTTGATTATCCTTTCTGAACTTTACATTTTTGAACTTTTTCTGATTCAAATCGCCTAAATGCTTTCCGATCCTTATCAGCCATTGTATGCCTTCCAACGATTTTCGAAAGACGTCCTTCAAGCCTATGTTTTGAAAATCATTTTCAGCCATCTTTTTTGCGGCGGTTGCCAGATAAGTTCCAACACCAACGCTGGCAACTATCATTCCTTTTTCGATTATTTCGGGTAACCAAACCTCCCAAGATCCTTTTCGGACCTGAACAGGTAACTCAAAATCGACATTTTTCAGATCAGGATTCTGCTCGCCGACAAAAAATCGAATGGCCTCGTCAAAACCTATTAGGGCTTGTGCGGATTTGCGGGCATCAAAAAATCCACTATCAACCATTTCACCAGAGTACTTCAAATAGCCAAGGTATTTTTCTTCACTCATCTGCGATCTCCAATCTGATAGAGTCGAAACAGCCGAACATGGGCAGGCGAATTAGGCAAGAGACACTTGGAGCGGATCGATTCAGCGACATAAACGATGCCTCACCAACAACATAACCGTGGTTTGTGGAAGGATCTATGGAGATGGAGCGGTTAGAATTTTGTATCAACAATCAGATGGAATTTCAAGATGTTTGATAATCTTTGACTCAAAATGGCTTGGGTGCTGATTTAAGACGCAAAAAAGGTTGGCCGTATGACATCCTCGAATTGCCTTGATCGGAAAACAAGAAGGATGCTCACCAAATAGTCAAAATGTAATCATAGTTATATCATCTGGGGGAGGATTATTGCGAAGGTAATCCTTTACCTCAATGACGATTTGTTCACTGGTTTCCTCGCGTTCCCTGCATTTTTCTGCCCATGGACGGCCTGGATGAAGGACATCCCAACGAGGTCTGAAACCGGCATAACGTCCTTTTCCAGGATCGTGATTGCCAAAGCCATCGATAAGTTGATTCCAGAGCGGGAGAAACTTGGCGATTATCAGTGATTCACCAAGAGGAATCCAGATGTCGTCAACGACCAAGTAGCGACAATAAAAATCAGCCACGTCAAGATTTGTTGCCTCCTCAATGCTCCGTTGATGTTGTGCCAACCGGCTATACAGGACCTGTCCAGGGCTTGATTCCAGATCGCCCCCCTTCCTGGAACCCTTTGGAACTGCCTTGCCAACATAGATGGGAGCGAGAAATCGCCCCTCCTTGTTTCTACTGGCTATGGCTTCATAGGCCTCAAAGTTGCCAGAATAATAGATCGCGTAGATTCCGGCACCATCGAATCGTTCCAGTTCGGTCATGTGGATGGACGGCTTCCGGAGCATGGCCTGGGCGACACTCTCACCCAGATGTCGCTTGTCGAGTGGGTTGAATGGGACAACCTTATTGTCCGTCATGCGATGCTCCTTTGACGAACATTCGAAAGATTCCGCAATCCAGCCTCGGATAGTCGCTCGGCCATTGATGCCGCTATTCGAAGGGCAAGAGAAACCGGCACCGCATTACCCAGTTGACGCATCGTTTCCGTCCACGATCCGTGGAAAATGTATCCATCGGGAAACGTTTGCAATCTCGAAGACTCTCGGACGCTGAAATACCTAACACCACCGTCTGGAAGCACCATCATGTTCTCTCCACCCGGCACACCATGATCACCAGCTTTGAGCGTTTTCGCTGGAAGGTCGAGCGGGCTACCAGTGTGGCCAGGATACACCCTTGCACCAGCCTGAAAGGTGTGGTTCAGAAACATCTTGGCATTACGGGAACGGGGATCGGGTAGGTCTTCCAGTGCGTCCCTTACTGTTCGCCAAGGACGTTCAAGGTTTGGAAATAGTCCTGCGGAAAGTTTGCGAACTCTTGCTTGATGTGTTGAAGGCATGGCAGGGCGATTGCGTCTCGACACTCGATGATGGTCCCAGTAGTGACCCGAAACCCACTGCGAATAAAGAAGAGCATCAAAACTGTGCGTAGGTCGTGGGAAGGACCACTCGACACCCAAATCGGATCGGAAGCCAACAATGAAAACCCGTTCACGTTTTTGTGGAATACCGTAGTCCGCAGCGTTTACCAGGGTGGGCACGATATTGTAAGTCAAGCCCGTGAAATGCTTTTCACCAGATGTTTTCTCTGCTTGTAATCGTTCCAGATGCTCCATCCAGGTCTCTTTTTCATTGCGGATTACCTCTGGAAACTCCAACTGGAAAAGAATGTACTGATAGTAGTTGCTAAAATTCGTTCGGGTCAGGCCCTTCACGTTCTCGATAAGAAAGGCTTTTGGTTGAAGTTTACGGACGATCTCCACTGTTGCGGGGAACATGTCTCGTTTATCGCCATAGGCCTTATGCTTACCGCCCATTGAGAATGGTTGGCAAGGTGGCCCACCGGCAAGTAGATCAACGTCTTCTGGAATCGATGACCAATCAAAACCTCGAACATCACCTTCCCAAAGGGGCCAATCCTGAACCAGCGGAAACCCACGTTTTTGGTTCTCCCTGATTGTATCACAAGCCCATCGATCCCATTCAACAACTGCAAGAGGCTCGAAGCCAGCCAAGGAAATACCCATGGCAAGCCCTCCGGCCCCAGCGAACAGTTCAACCGTTTTCATTTTCTTACCTCTCGATCTGCTTTGGTCAGGAAGTCCTCAACTATTTTCGATGTTTTGGCTGGGTCCCCCCTCAACTGACATTCCCATACCACAAGTACCCGCCAACCAGCCTGTCGTAGTTGTTCCCTAACAAGGTTATCCCGTATTCTATTTGATTCCAGTTTTTCAGTCCAGAAGTCAACCCTTGACTTGGGTATGCGTGCCAGTTTGCATCCCCCGTGTCGATGCCAGAAGCATCCATGAACGAAAATGACGGCCTTCCTGGATTTGAAGACAAGATCTGGTTTTCCTGGCAAATCCTTTACGTGCAGGCGATACCGGAACCCCATTCCGTGAACAAGACGCCTGAGCTTCATTTCAGGTTTCGAATCCTTGCCCCGAATCATTGACATACGTTCGCTACGTTCTTTTGGGGAAAGGGTGTCCATACAATTTTTGTGGTTAGAGTGAAAACAATCGAGGATGGTCCCTATGTATCATAAGAGTGAAATTTGTCAAGATTTCTGACTATTTACGCCTGTTTTTTTGTTAGTTTTATTGAGGATGTATCTATGCCTTGGCTTGATGAGGGGGATGGCTACTGTAATCGCCATCCCCCTGTAATTACGTTTATTTTACACTTTTTGCCGTTTCATTACACTTTCGCGTTACGTTTGTCATTACACTGTCACGGGAGCCTGTGACACTCACTCTGCGGTGTAATCGGTGATGACGGTCGGGGCGATTATTTTTCGGCCGGTTCGAAAAGGTTGGCTGGGATTGTCAACGTCGACAATCATCCCTGCTTGGCAGATGGGGATGAGCGGAGTGGGGCTTGAAGGCACCGGTTGGGGCCGGATGGGCTGACGGCTTTTTAGACGGCTTTTAACGGCTCTAAACGGCTTTTGGTGTTTCTAATGTGCGGTAAATAAAGGTGAAAATACGCTTGGGTCGTTCTGTCACGCCGGAGGTCGCGAGTTCGAGTCTCGTCGCTCCCGCCACTTATAGCCTGTTACCCTGCGGTGACAGGCTTTTTTGTTATGGTCGCAGGAAATAAAAACAGTTCGAAGCCAAGAGCGGGCAGTTTGGTTTGAACGCCCCGCTTGACAAGCGGGACGGTTGCGGGTTCGCGTCTCGTCGCTACAACCGTGTTATTTTCTTTTCTTGATTGCTTTTTCTTCCTGAGGTTTGCACGCTGCGTGGGGCATTTATTATTTAGATTTCATTCTGATATAACAACCAAAAGGAAAAATAGTTACAGAATTTTTTGAAATAAATTCTATTTCGATAGCCTGTGGGCATCTTTGCCGTGATACCGTGCAGAACGACAAGACAAAATCAGTTGACAGATCCAGGGGGCTTTTATACAAATTATTTATGCGCATTGATTCGAAACTCCAGCGGTCATTTGCCAACGACTGCCCACGGTTTCCAAAACCCTGACTCCTTGCAAACACCCAGCGATCGCCAATTCCCCATAGAACAGCGACGGTTCCATTTCAGTACAATCTTTTATTAAAACCGGTTGGTCTGTTTACGGTCTTTAATAGCCGATCTTATAATCCCACCCTTTGCCGGAATCGAATCGCCGGGCCGAGGGAGAAGAAGGCATGACCCGTCGTAATCGTCCATTTCGATTGTTGATCGTCACTCCGGAAGTGACCACCGTCCCGCAGGGTATGGGGCCGAAGTGGCACGCCATTTCCGCCCGTGCCGGCGGACTCGGCGACATCTGCGCATTACAGATCCATGCGTTTTTGAACTGTGGAATGGATGTGCACCTGGCCCTGCCCAACTACCGCGACATTTTCAGGGCCTGCGCCCGTGGGACGACGGGACGCGATATTTCCCGGCGAGATGACGAACCACCCTTTCATCGTATCCATCTTGCCCAAGACTGCTCCTTTTACCACCATTCCAAATTATCTCTGACGGCAAACTGGGACAATCTCCGCATCTCCCTTGCCTTTCAGCGGGAAGTGATCAACCGCATCATCCCGGAAGTGCGACCGGACCTGATCCACTGCTTCGGCTGGATGACGGGGCTGGTACCGGCCATGGCACGCCAGATGGGCATTCCCTGTTTCTTCACCTTCCATCGAACGGATTCGGCGAGACTGCTTCTGTCGACCATCGAAGAGCGGGGCATCGATGCCGCAACATTCTGGCGGCACTGCTTTTACGCGCGCATGCCGGCCAGTTACGAAGAAACCCGCAATGCCAACCCCTTGGACCTGTTGACCACTGGTGTGTTTGCCGCTCAATCCGTCTTCACATGTAGTGAAACGTTTCAAAAATGGTTGATGGATACCGGCGATGGCCGGATCGATGGCGGGCTGAAGATCGAATTGGCCGGCAAGTTACGGGCCGATCGTCTTTGCGCATTGGCACCGGTCCCGGATGCCTCCTTCAATCCTGCCAATGACGCTGACCTGATGCGATCCTACGGACCCGAGGACCATTATCCCGGCAAGCTTTTCAACAAGTTGCATCTTCAGGAAATTTTGAACCTTTCCATGGATACCACGTCGCCGGTGTGTCTCTGGCCGTCCCGGCTGGACGGCTCCCGTCCCGGTTGCCGCCTGATGGCCGATACCCTGGCCGACATTCTTGCGCGGTACCGGGAGCCGCGTCTTCAGATCGTGTTTGTTGCCGACGGTGATTTCCAGGATCATTTGCGCGGAATGATCCAACGACTGCATGCTTCAAAGCGTGCCACGGTGTGCGATTTCGACGCTAGGCGATACCGGCTGGCCTGTGCCGGATCGGATTTCGTGCTTATGCCATCCTTTTGCAACGCCATAGCGCTTTCCTGCAAAATCGGTCAGTGCTATGGCAGCATTCCCATCACCTACGATGGGGGGGCGGTTCACGATGGTGTCACCTTGTTGAACACGGATACCGATGGCGGAAGCGGGTTTTTTTTCCGTGATTTCGATCGGCCGGGATTACTTTGGGCCCTGGATCAGGCCATGGCGTTTTACCGGCGGCCGACTGCTTACAAAATCCGACAGGTGAAACGAATCATGGCCGAGAGTATGGTGAACCATGGCACAGATGCGTGGGTACAAAAGATCGTCGACCAGTATGCAAGCGTACTGAAAACTCCCATGCCCCATGCAAGGGTTCACCTGCCGATCCGTCCATGGATCCCAGGATCGCCGCCTGATGGTGAATGCCCTGAATACGCCGGCATGATTCGGAATCATCGGTTCCGGTTTGTAAAAAAGCGGAATCCAAATGACCTGTTTTTCTCCCCATATCGGCATGCAAACTCAATAATCACTTACATACCAATATGTTAAAAAGTTGGCGTGGTCATTGCTGTATTATTTGATGCGCTATATTTTTCAGTGGTCAATCGTAGAAAATCGAACTTTCAGAAAAGGAGAAGTGCTGATGCGAAGGGGAGTAGCGAAAAACGTATTTGTGTTGTGGATTATTGTCATGGCTACGATGTGGGCATCAAGTGGCATCGCAAATGAGGCGGTGAACATCGTGGGCGAGGTGAACGATATGTACCAGCTTGTAGGCGACGATGGTCAATCCTATGAAATCGCCGATACCGCCCAGGGTAATTTACTCGTGGAAGAACATGCCGGCGAGAAGGTCAAGGTGGCGGGTACGGTCGAAAAGGATGACGAAACCCTGATACTCTTCGTTACTTCTTTTCAGACATTGGCGGAATAGGATTCCGGGCTCACACCGTGACTGGTTGAGAGCCCCTCATCTTTCATCGGAGCGCACATGAAAAAGAAAATCAGAGAATCCATGCAAACACTGGTTGGCATCGTCACACCCCATGAATGGGATGAAAACGACCAGGTTTCAGAGGTCTCGCTTTCGGCAACGGATGATGAAGAATACATTATCGAAAACGGCGAACGCTTTCTGGATCTGGTTCAGCAACCGATTCGTGCCACCGGCATCGTGAAAAGCGGGAAAAAGGTTCACCGGATGATTAATATCAAAAAATTTGAATTGCTGGATGCTACGGCGTTTACAGAATGAAGGAAATCAACGAGTCGACAGTGTCTTGCCCGCGTTGGTGATGGCGTTTTGGCTGTAAAATCGATCTCTAATACGGATTTCTCTTCAAAACCGAACGGTTTGATATGACACCAGAAGAGTTGGAAATGTTTCGTCAATTGCTAGAGGATGAGTTGACGCTTTTGCTCGCCAAGGCGGAAACCACCGTCCTGGAGATACTGGGGACATCCTCGGATGGGGAACCGGATCCCTTGGACCGGGCTACTATCGATAATGGCCGCGACGGCATGTATCGGATACGAAGCCGGGAAAGCCGCCTGATCAAAAAGATTAAATCCAGCCTGGAAGCCATCGAGGAGGGCACCTACGGAATCTGCCAGGATTGTGAGGAGCCGATCCCCATCGAGCGCCTCAAGGCAAGGCCGGTGACCAGCTATTGCATTGCATGCAAGAGTCGTCGTGAAGCCTACGAAAGAAGCGTCGGGTAGAAGACGCACCGGATTCATTTCTGCTGCCATAAGATATCTCATGCAAAGACGCAAAGAGTTATACTATTCAGTTCAGAGGTATTGCTTCGGGAATTCAGGAGCCTGAATTCAGAACAAGAACCCGGAATTCTCATTCTTTCTTATCAACCTTTTAAAACATCATATCCAATAGGAGCGATAAAAATGAACAAATCCGAATTGATCAAACAGATAGCCAAGGATGCCGGAATTTCCGACCAGGCGGCCCGTGAAGCCATGCAATCCCTGATCGGGGGAATCACCAAGGCCCTTTCCATCGATAAGGGCAAGGTTACCCTGCCCGGCTTCGGAACTTTTTTGAAAAACCACCGCGAAGAACATATGGGGAGAAATCCCATGACCGGCGAACCGATCCGCATCGCGGCTCGCAATGTGGTCAAATTCAAAGCCGGCAAAAAATTGAGGGAAGCGGTATAACCGAGACAGGGTCTCACGCGAAGACGCAACGACACGGATAAAACCAGGAACTCACGCGAAGGCGCGGAGAACGCGAAGAGGGGCGTTTGGTACGTTTTCTCTCTTGGCATCTAAAGGTCTTTGCGTGAGATTACTATACTTTTTTACCACCATAAAAACTGTAGCCTTTCCCCACCCTTCCCAAAAAAGTCCAACATCGGGTGCTCTGGAGACCCGGAATGTTATACATTCATTTCTTAGCGGCTTCGCATCTTCGCGTGAGCCAATAGAATCATGAAATCATTCCCGATGAACCGTTTCCGGTGAAAAGGCGGGCAGGCAGACGGCGATATATTCGGCGCCTTCCGGTTCCGGCGTGCTGTAGCGCACCCACTGGCCGGCAGGTGCAATGACCGCTTCACCGGCCCGGATATCCATGATTTCGTCTTCGGCCTCGACACGCAGTCGGCCCTTGAGAACGACGGTGTATTCGGCGAACGCCGGCCGCTGGCCGGGCTCCATCCACCCGGGCGGCGACACCATGCGGGCGACGCTTACCGAAGCGGTCCCGGAGTTGACCCGGCCGATATATTCCTCGATTCGTTTGGCCTTGGTGCCGTGGGCTTCGATGATGCTTGGCTGACGGATTTTCGTGAGCATGGATGATCCTTTCGGGTAAATTGGTTTTCAGCCCGGAGCAGGTGTTATTTTTTCATGAAATAGTATGAACCTGCCTTGATTTTGTCAATTTTTGCCCCCATCATGTGAATACATCCTCTTTTTCTGCCTTGGACCATCGAAACAAAGGATAGCACCCTGAAACCAGAAGCCGCCAGCTTTGCCACGACCTCGCCATTTGCGGTGAAGAACGTACGCATGTACATCGCCTTTCGCGTGTTTTTCAATTGTCGGTTCTACTATCCGATCTTTACGGTGCTGTTTCTGGATTTCGGTCTTACCATAGCCCAGTTTTCCATTCTCAATGCCATCTGGGCGGCAACCATCGTACTCGCCGAAGTGCCGTCCGGGGCCCTGGCCGATATCGTGGGGCGGCGCCGGCTGCTGATTTTTGCCGCCGCATGCATGGTGGTGGAGATGGCGGTCCTCTGCCTGGCGCCACGGGGAAATGTCAATGTCCTGTTTCTCTTTTTCTCGGTCAACCGCGTGCTCAGCGGTCTTGCCGAGGCGGCTGCCAGCGGCGCAGACGAGGCCATCGCCTACGATGCCCTGCAGGAAAGGAAGATGGCTGACCAGTGGGGACGCGTTCTGGACATGGAGATGCGCATGCGATCGGTTGCATTCATTTTCGCCATGACCGCTGGCGCCGCCATCTATGATCCGAGTCTGGTGACACGGGTCATGGCAATATTCGGTTCGGATCGAATCGTCACCCAGGCCGACACCCTTCGGTTTCCCCTCTACCTTACCTTTGTTCTATCCCTTTTTTCCATGGCTGCCGTCCTGCGGCTTACGGAGACCGGTGAACGATCCCCAAATCGCGATGCGGACGATGGGGACACGGACGGAAGTGTATGGGGGGCGTTCAGGCTCACCTTGGCCTCGGGTCGATGGATATTGCACACACCCTTCGTTCTGGCCGTGATCCTGTTCGGCATGTTGCTGGACGGACTGCTTCGCATGGTCATAACCCTGGCCAGCCAGTACTATCGCATGATACAATTACCCGAGTCGATTTTTGGCGTGCTGGGTTCGGTCATGGCCCTGGTCGGGCTCTTCATTCCCCGTCTGGCCCATTTCATTGCACAGCGGCGATCGGCGACCTTTTGCCTCGTATCGACGGCGGCCGTGGCCCTTTGCGGTTTGACAACAATGGCCTTCTTCTGGCCTTATGTGGGAGTGGCACCGGCACTGGTGGCCTTTTCGGCCCTTTCCATGGTGGGTTTTTTTGTCAGCTATTTCATCAACGGGCATACCGAATCGTCCCATCGGGCAACGGTACTCAGTTTCAAGGGATTGGCTTTCAACATAAGCTATGGACTTATCGGTATGGTGTATGCCTGGGGTTTGGCGATGCAGAAAAAAGGCGTAGACATGGCTGGCGTGCAGGATGTAGAGAACCTGGTTTTTAAAGAGACCTTCGTTGGATTCCCGCTGACCCTGGCGGCGGGCCTTTTCCTGGTGACAGGGGTGCTTTTTGCCATGCGGTTGGTACGGCGATGAGGGGGTAGGCGATTGCATTGCAACTCATTGCATCACGGGCCAGGTCCGATCGACCCGAAAAGGTTCAAACCGATCCGGTGAGACAATATTTCAGAAAGTAGATCTTTAAAAACAACGAGCATTGAACATCGAACGTCCAAATATACGATCGCTTCGCTCCATCGTTTTTATCAAAAAGACAAAATTCCTTATTCCACGTTCGATGTTGGAAATTCGATGTTCAAATCCCTATGTTTTGTTTTATCAGTACGATTTTACGATAGACGAGGGTTCCAGCCATGGTCCAATCCGATGCCATCCGACAGTTTCCGGAGCCCGGCGAAAGGCAGCTTCATTTTGCCGGCGACACGGTTACCTTTCATCTGACGGTTCCCGAAGCGTGGGAAGGTCAGGCCTGGCTCAGGACGAGCCTGGGGCATTGCCGAAGCGTGCGAAGAGAGATCGTCCGGCAGGTGGACCGGCTGGAAAACCCACTGGGCCGGTCCTGGTACGATATTCCCATGACCCGTGGAAAGAAGGGTTGCTTCACCCTCACCGTCGTCCTGACCGAAGTGGGGCACTTCGAGGCCAAGGGGTATTTCCTGAGACCGGACAGCACCGATCCCCTGTGGCCCAGAGGAGACAACACCGCCATCAACGTGGCGCCGGCCGATGCCTGCTGCGCCAACATCATCTACAACGCCTTCGTTCGGCAATTCGGTCCCAACAAGAGTGGCGGCCTGGAAAGCGTGGACCGACGGGTCAAGGACCTGGACGAGACCGGCTACACGGTCATTCCCCCCTCTGGAACATTCCGGGATCTGATCGGGGAACTGGATTTTATCATCGACCACCTGGGATGCCGGATCATTCAGCTTCTACCCATTCATCCCACCCCCACCACCTATGCGCGCATGGGCCGGTTCGGCAGCCCCTACGCGGCTTTGAGTTTCACCGCCGTGGATCCTGCCCTGGCCGAATTCGATCCCAAGGCCACCCCGTTGGAGCAGTTCATCGAGCTGGTGGATGCCGTCCACGCCAAGGGGGCACGGGTGTTTATCGATATCGCCATCAACCATACCGGTTGGGCCGCCAGTCTCCACGAAACCCATCCCCAATGGCTTTCCCGGGAACCGGACGGCCAGATCGAAAACCCCGGTGCCTGGGGCGTGGTCTGGGCGGACCTGACCCGCCTGGACTACTCCCACCGGGAACTGTGGCAGTATATGGCCGATGTATTTCTCACCTGGTGCCGGCGAGGTGTGGACGGTTTCCGGTGCGATGCCGGTTACATGATCCCCGTGGCGGCCTGGCGCTATATGATCGCAAAGGTCCGGGACCAGTTTCCCAATGCGATCTTCCTGCTGGAAGGTCTGGGAGGAAAGATCTCCGTCACCCGTGATCTTCTCAATCGGGCTGATTTCAACTGGGCTTACAGTGAATTGTTCCAAAATTACGAACGGGGGCAGATCGAGCACTACCTTCCCGGTGCAATGGAGATCGCCAGGTCCGACGGAACAACCATCCATTTTGCCGAAACCCATGACAATCTTCGCCTGGCCGCTACTTCGAAAACTTACGCCCGCATGCGATGCGCCCTTTGCGCGCTGCTCTCCGAACAGGGAGGATTCGGTTTTGCCAACGGCGTGGAATGGCTGGCAACGGAAAAGATCAATGTTCACAATTCGCCTTCGCTGAATTGGGGCGCTTCGGACAATCAGGTGGATCACATCCGACGGCTCAATGCTTTGCTTTCGGCCCATCCGGCCTTTTTTCACCCGGTCGCGGTGGAGATGATTCAGCATGGCCCGGGAAACGTCATCTGCGCGGCCCGCCGGTGGAAATCCCATGGAAAGGGACTTCTCGTGGCCGTCAACCTCGATGCCCATGTCCCGACCGAGGCCGGTTGGTTGAAAGAGCGTTCCCCTTTACATTCTGATTCGGTCATGGACCTGATCACCGGGGCGCAGATTACCGTTCTGGAAGACGGGGCAATGGCGAAAGTGGCGCTTTCGCCGGGCCAGGTGCTTTGTCTCACCGATGACCCGGGGGAATTGACGCCGGTGATCGAGACGCAAAAGAGGTTTCCCCGCTATCCGGAAAGAAGCCGGCGGCAGCGGCTCCGGGCCAAAGTCCTTTCGGTGTGGCGCTACTACCGGGGCGTGGGGGACCTGGGATCGTGGGATGTAGATGAGGCGGCCGGTCGACTGCGGGCTTCCCCCCTGGACTTCTGCAAATGGATGAACCCGGAGGGCGAAACGGCGCGAACCGTTCTGTGGCGGTTCCCCGTGGATCTCAGGCGGGAGGTGATGGTGCCGCCGGATCATTTTCTCCTCGTGCGGGTCGACCATCCGTTCCGGGCTGCCGTCGTGGAAAATGCGACGGTCATGGCAGTGGAAGAGAGCTTTCTGGATGCAAGGGGACGATCTTTCGTTCTCTTCTCACCCCTACCGCGGCCCGGTCGGCATAAATCGAGAACCTTGAAGCTGTCCGTCTTCGACCCCAAAGGCGCTGTTCACCACAATGCCCCTTTGCTCTACCTGACAACGGCCCGTCGTGTTCGGGTGAGAAAGACCTTCGCCCGGCCGAAACGGCATCTTTCCACCATCCATATGTTGGGCACCAACAAGCGGGGGGGGATGTGCCGGGCACACGCCCACTGGAACCGGCTGGTCAGTCGCTACGACGCCCTGCTTGCTGCCAACCTGAGCCCGTCGGTCCCCGAAGATCGGTGCATTCTTCTCACCCGCCTGCGCGGATGGGTGGTGTACCAGGGCTTTTCCCAGGAGATCGGGCCCGACTGTCTGGATGGTTTCGGGTTCGATTTCGATGGTCGGGCAAGCTGGCAGTATCACATTCCGTCGGGACAGGGGCAGCACGTGGTGTTGCGTGTCGGCATCCGGATGATCCAGGGGAAAAACGCCATCCAGATGGTCTTTCACCGTGACCCGGCCAATGGGCTGGCGGATCGTCTGGCCGACGACCGGCCGGTGACCCTCATCCTGCGTCCGGACATCGAGGACCGTAACTTCCACGAATTGACAAAGGCATTCACCGGTCCCGAAAAAGAATTTCCCGCCGCGATTCAACCGCAGGAAAAGGGTTTTGTCTTTCAACCCACGCCGGGACACGCATTGTCCTTACAAACCAGTCTGGCCGACTTTTTCCCTGAACCGGAATGGCACTACATGGTTCACCGCTCGCAGGAGGCGCAGCGGGGTCAGGACCCTGATTCGGATCTTTTCAGCCCCGGCTATTTTTCCGGATCACTGGCCGGTGGCAAGAGCGAAGTCCTCTTCGCTCGGGTATTGGGAGAGGAAACGGCGGTCGAAAGCGAAGGAAAAGATGCCACGGATCCTCTTCATTGGTTCTTTGATGCCTCACCTTCGTGGGAACCACCGGTCGATGCCTTGAAAAAGGCCCTGGATCAGTATATCGTCAGACGTGATGAATACCAGACCGTGATCGCCGGGTACCCGTGGTTTCTGGATTGGGGACGGGATACGCTCATCGTGGTTCGGGGCATCATCGCCGCCGGACACCTGTCGGATGCACTCTCCATCATCTTGCAGTTCGCGTCCTTCGCATCCGAAGGAACCATTCCCAACATGATCCGAGGGAATGACACGGGCAACCGGGATACCTCCGACGCGCCGCTGTGGCTCTTTCGGGTGTGCGACGAACTGGGCAGGGAAATGGGGCAACGCCGGGTTCTCGACACCGACTGCAAGGGGCGCCCCCTGCGAAGGGTGCTGCACGAGATCGCCCGGGCAATGGTGGCCGGCACCCCCAACGGCATCGCCATGGATGCCCAGAGTGCGCTTCTCTTCAGCCCCTCCCACTTCACCTGGATGGATACCAACTATCCGGCCGGCACCCCTCGGATGGGGTATCCCGTGGAGATTCAGGCGCTGTGGCATGGGGCACTGGCGTATCTCGGACGGGAAGACGAAAAGGCCCATCGGGAACGATGGCAGCATCTTGCCCGGCAGGTCCGCCGATCCGTGGAAAAACTTTTCTTCGACCAGGCGCGCGGGTATCTGTCCGATTGTCTCCACGCCCAGCCTGGAACGCCGGCGGCCGAAGCAGTGCCCGACAACGCCCTTCGGCCCAATCAGCTTTTCGCCCTCACCCTGGGAACCATCACGGACCGCGCCATGGCCGAGCACATCCTTTTCGCCTGTCAGGAATTGATCGTTCCCGGCGCCATCCGGAGCCTCGCGGATCGACCCGTGGCGCCGCCCCTGCCGATTTATCACGACGGCAATCTGGTCAACGACCCCAATGCGCCTTATGTTGGCATTTATGGGGGTGATGAGGACACGAGCCGGAAACCGGCTTATCACAACGGAACGGCATGGACCTGGGTATTTCCCAGTTTTTGCGAGGCATGGGCCCTTTGTTTCGGCCCCGGTGAATGCGAAACGGCCCTCAGTTGGCTGGCCAGTGCCGTACGGTTGATCAACGACGGTTGCGTAGGCCACATGCCGGAGATCGTGGATGGGGATGCACCCCATCATCAACGCGGCTGCGATGCCCAGGCATGGGGTGTGAGCGAACTGCTCCGAGTCTGGATTGCCATTGAAGAGATAAAAAGAACAAATAAAAATGCGGGTTCAAATGGTTAGGTTCTCCGGATGAACAACCGTCAGGAATTCATCAAATCAATAGGAGGTTGCAAGTGAGTTTAAAAAAACAATATCTAAAGAGCAGAAACGGATGTAAAGTGACCTTCCGGCTTCCCAAAAACGCCGCACCGGATGCGAAGACCGTCCATATCGTTGGTGAATTCAACGGCTGGAGTACGGTAAAGACTCCCATGCGGCGTCTGAAAAATGGTGAATTTACCGTGGTCATCGAACTGGTGCCGGGGCGCAGCTACCAATTCCGTTACCTCATCGATCAGAACCGTTGGGAGAACGATTGGAAAGCGGATGAATATGTGAAAAGCGATTTTGGCGATTGTGAAAATTCGGTCGTGGCGGTATAGCCAAAGAAGATTACGAGTTCGAGCCAAATGACGGATCAACGAGGTATCTTGTATGAGACAACTACAAACATTTCAGGTCTTTCCCGATATTCCCGATTCCCTGACGTTTATGGAAACCCTGCTTCGCAACCTCTGGTGGTGCTGGAATCGGGATGCCGTGGAATTGTTCCGGCGCGTGGACCCGAAGCTGTGGGAGGCGTCGGGTCGAAATCCCATCGCTTTTGCCACTTCCATTCCCCAGGAGCGGTGGGAGGAACTGTCCCACGATGACAGTTACCTGGCACACGTGGCCCGGGTGAAAGAGCTTTACGAGAGGCAGATCGATGGAAAAACCAACGGTGAAAGCCCATGGAACAAAGGGGAGATCGTGGCCTATTTTTCCATGGAGTTCGGCATTCACGAGACCCTGCCCCTCTTCGCCGGCGGATTGGGGATACTCGCCGGTGACCATCTCAAGGCCGCTTCGAGCGTGAAGATCCCGATGGTGGCCGTCGGGCTTTTATACCGGCAAGGATATTTCAGCCAGTACCTGGACAGAGACGGGTGGCAGCAGGAGAGCTACCCGGAGACCGACTTGTATCACCTGCCCCTGTTCAAGGTGAAGGACAAAAAGGGAAAGGACCTGGTGATCCACCTCACCGATATCGGTAAGGATATTCATGCCCAAGTGTGGCAGATCCTCGTAGGACGCGTTCCCTTGTATTTGCTGGACACCAATTTGCCGGAGAATTCACCGGAAATCCGGGAAATCACCGCGAGGCTCTACTCCGGCGAGCAGCACGTCCGGCTTGCACAGGAGGTGTTGCTCGGAATCGGCGGCTTGCGCGCGCTGGAGGCCATGGGCATTCATCCAACGGTCACCCACATGAACGAGGGACATTGTGCATTTGTCGGACTGGAGCGGCTTCGTCAGGTGATGGACCAATACAACCTGGATTTTAAGACGGCCCAGGAGATCGTGCCGCGCACCTCGGTCTTCACAACCCACACGCCGGTGGCCGCAGGACACGACGAGTTCCCGCCCGCAATGGTCAAGCCTTATTTAAAACCCTACGAATCCGCGCTAAACCTGAGCGTGGATCAGCTGGTGCAACTGGGTCAACCGGATGGCGCACCGCCGGAATCCGCCTTCTCCATGTTTATCCTTGGGCTGCACACCGCACAGTATATCAACGGCGTGAGTGAACTTCACGGAAAGGTGGCCAGGGCCATGTGGTCCCACATCTGGCCCAACCGATCAAAGGACGAAACGCCCATCACCCACGTCACCAACGGTGTCCATATCCCAACAGTGCTGGCCCCGGAGATACAACGGTTGTTCGAACGGTATCTGGGGCCCCAGTGGAACATGGGGTCGACCATCCCGGAAAATGCCGGCCGCATCGCAGACATCTTCGACGAGGAGTTGTGGCAGGCCCATGAGATGTGTCGTTCCCGCCTGATTCGCACCGTGCGGGCGCTCATGTTCCGTCAATACGGTCGCCGCAATGCTCCGCTTCATATCATGAAGGCGGTGGAGTCGGTGCTGGATCAGGACACCCTTACCATTGCGTTTGCCAGGCGTTTTGCCACATACAAAAGGGCACATCTGTTGTTTCAGGATCCCGATCGATTGGAAGCCATCATCAATTCCAAGGATCGGCCCGTCCAGTTTATCTTTGCTGGAAAAGCCCACCCCAAGGACAATGAGGGCAAGGGGATCATCCGCAGCCTGGTGGATTTCGGAAGGCGTACCAATCTGCGCCACCGTTTCATCTTTCTCGAAGATTACGACATGTATATCGCACGATGCCTGGTGCAGGGGGCCGACGTATGGCTCAACACCCCCCGCCGCCCCATGGAGGCGTGCGGTACTTCGGGAATGAAAGCCGCCTTGAATGGAGTTCTCAATGTGAGCATCCTGGACGGCTGGTGGTGTGAAGGGTACAATCCCGACCGGGGCTGGTGCATCGGAAACGGTGAGGAGTACAGTGACCACAACTATCAGGATGTGGTGGAGAGTCAGGCACTGTACAACCTCATCGAGAATGAAGTCGCGCCGCTGTATTACGACCGTACCGCCGGGGGCACCTCCAGGCAATGGCTCAAGATGATGAAGGCCTCCATGGCCATGGCCATGTCCCAGTTTTGTAGTCTGCGTATGATTTCCGAATATGAAGAGCGGTTCTACCTGCCCGCCAGCGGTCAATTCGACCAGTTGGTCGCCGATGGCGGGGCGAGGGCACAACGACTGAGCCGGCAGCATCAGCGCTATCAGGAAAAATGGCCGCAGATTAAGGTGGCGCAGCCCGTTCGCAATGCGAAGGGACCGTTCCGGGTGAACCAGTCCTTCGAGGTGACGGCGGTCGTCGACACCGGAGAGTTGACGCCCGAAGAGTTGAATGTGGAGCTTTACTATGGAAAAATCCACCATCTGGACCGCATCGATGACCCCCAGGTGAAGACCATGAGCGTCAAACAGGAAAAAGCCAAAGGCACATATCTGTACAGTTGCCATCTGCCCTGCACCGATTCCGGTCGGTACGGTTTTACGGTACGGGTAACACCCAATGCCGATGCCTGGATACGGTTTCGGCCCGGGTTGCTGACCTGGGCCTAAGAGGATACTTCGATGCCTTCCAAAAAGAAAAACCCCCGGGTACTCGTCATCACGCCGGAAGTGACCTATCTGCCCCACCGAATGGGCAACTTCTCCCAATATCTCACTGCCAAGGCAGGTGGCCTGGCCGACGTCTCGGCGGCATTGATCAGCGCCCTTTTCGAACAGGGGGCCGATGTTCACGTGGCCCTGCCGGATTATCGGGCCATCTTTCACGGCCGGCTGGCGCCGTTTCTCGAGCGGGAACATCTGACCATTCGGAGCGTGATGCCGGACGACCGGGTGCATCTTGCGGAGGATCGGGCCTTTTTTTACCTGAACCGCGTCTACTCGGTATACGGCGGTGAAAATACCAAAATGTCCCTGGCATTCCAGCGGGAGGTGATCAACAACATCGTCCCCCGGGTGAGGCCGGACCTGATTCACTGCAACGACTGGATGACGGGACTCATTCCGGCCATGGCGCGGCAGATGGAAATCCCCTGCCTGTTTACGATCCACAACATCCATACGGTCAAGGCTACGTTGGCCCATATCGAGGACCGCGGCATCGATGCGGCCTATTTCTGGCAGCATCTTTACTATGAACGATTCTCCGAAAGCTACGAGGAAGCGTGGGAAAGCAACCCGGTGGATTTTCTGACCAGCGGGGTCTTCGCCGCCCACTTCGTCAATACGGTCAGCCCCCATTTTCTGGAGGAGATTGTACAGGGGCGACACGATTTCGTTCCCTGGCAACTTCGTCAGCAGTTGACCAACAAATACTACGCCGGATGCGGTACGGGGATTTTAAACGCTCCGGATCCGTCCTTCGATCCGGCCACGGACAAGCGGATCCATCGCAACTATACGGCAGACGATTACCAGGATGGCAAACGGGAAAACAAACGGCATCTCCAGGAGATCCTGGGCCTGGTCCAGGACGAAAACGCTCCCCTCTTCTTCTGGCCGTCGCGTCTGGACCCCGTCCAAAAGGGCTGCAAACTTCTGGCCGAGGCCTTTTACGGCATCATATCCGATTACTGGGACAGAAACCTGCAGGTGGTCTTCGTGGCCAACGGTGAATATCAGCGCGTATTCCGGGACATTGTCAATCACCATGGCTTTCACCAAAGAGTGGCCGTGTGTGATTTCAGCGAGGAACTGGAACATCATGCTTACGCCGCCGCCGATTTTATTCTCATGCCCTCCCTGTTTGAACCTTGCGGCCTGCCCCAGATGATTGCCCCCATCTATGGCACGCTGCCGGTTGCCCACGATACCGGCGGCATCCACGATACCATCGTACCGCTCAATGCAGCGAAGGATGTGGGAAACGGCTTTTTGTTTGAGACCTACGATCCCGCCGGACTCTACTGGGCGGTGACCCAGGCCATGGAATTCTTCCTGATGCCCGATACCGATAAACGCGGCCAGATCCAGCGGATCATGAAGGAAAGTGCGGCGTCCTTCAACCATGCCAACACGGCACGGCAGTACATCGAGCTGTATGAGAAGATGTTAGAGAGACCACTGATCAACTAGTGCCCGTCCAGAAATGGCCAATTTGCCCGATATCGGCGTTGCGCGAAAAATTTTATCCTCGGAATATCAACTATATGCCTCCTGTAAAATTTTTCGTGCGCCTTGATCTCGACCAAATTTTCCTATTTCTGGACGAACACTAACAAAAACTTCAATGCGCTCGTCAAACTTTGGGAGTGAAATGTCCTCAATCGAGTTGCTCGTCGACGACCTCATCCAGGCCGATCCCTATCTGGGGAATTATCGAAATGCACTGGTTCGTCGGCTCGAACACATCCACGCTATGCGCCGGCGAATCACCCGGGACCGGGAGGATCTTCTGGACCTGGCCTCGGGCCACACCTATTTCGGTCTTCATTGTACCGATGACGGGTGGGTCTTTCGGGAATGGGCGCCGGCCGCAACGGCCATCTATCTGGTGGGGGATTTTTCCGGCTGGAGCGAAGACCCCGCCTTTGCCCTGGATCGGTTGAACGAGGAGGGGCAGTGGGAGATCCGGCTGCCGGCGGATCGGCTCCGTCACCGTGATCTGTACCGTCTTCGCATCCACTGGGAGGGGGGCGTGGGAGACCGCATTCCGGCCTATGCCCGCCGGGTGGTTCAGGATTCCCGGACCCTGATTTTCAACGCCCAGGTATGGGCAGCGGACCGGCCCTACCGATGGGCATTTCCCGATTTTACGAGGCCGAACCGGCCGCCGCTCATTTACGAGGTGCATCCCGGCATGGCCCAGCAGGAGCCGACCATCGGATCATGGGAAGCCTTCACGGAAAAGATTTTGCCGCGCATCGTGGATAGCGGCTACAACACCATCCAACTCATGGCGGTGCAGGAGCATCCCTACTACGGGTCTTTCGGATACCACGTTTCCAGCCTCTTCGCCCCATCTTCCCGGTTCGGAACGCCCGAAGAACTCATGGCGCTCATCGATGCGGCCCACGGCCATGGGATCGCCGTGATCATGGACCTTGTCCACTCCCACGCGGTGGCCAATACAGTGGAAGGGTTGGGGCTGTTTGACGGAACCGAATACCAGTATTTCCATCAGGGGAATCGGGGGCACCACTTCGCTTGGGACAGCCGGTGTTTCGATTACGGCAAACCCCAGGTGATTCATTTTCTGTTGTCCAACTGCCGCTACTGGCTGGACGCCTTTCACGTGGACGGATTCCGTTTCGACGGCATTACCAGCATGCTGTATACCCATCACGGCATGGAAAGGGCCTTTTCCGGATACGACGACTATTTCAACGCTGCCGTGGACGAGGATGCCCTGGCCTACCTGACCCTGGCCAACGAGGTAATCCATCGGCTCCGGCCCGATGCCATGACCGTGGCCGAGGATATCAGCGGCATGCCCGCCCTGGCACTTCCCGTGGGACAGGGGGGAGCGGGGTTCGACTATCGCTTCGCCATGGGGGTGCCCGACAATTGGATCCGGCTTGTCAAGGATACGTCCGACGAGCATTGGCCCATGGGGCACCTGTGGTACGAGTTGACCAATCGTAGAAGGGAAGAGAAAACGATCAGCTACACAGAGTCCCACGACCAGGCCCTGGTGGGGGACAAGACGCTGATGTTTCGCATGGCCGATGCAGCCATGTATCATCACATGGCGGTGGGTGATCCGGATCTTTCGGTGGACCGCGCCATGGCACTTCACAAGATGATTCGCCTGATCACGCTGGCCACGGCGGGGAACGGCTACTTGAACTTCATGGGAAACGAGTTCGGCCATCCCGATTGGATCGACTTTCCACGGGAGGGAAACCAGTGGAGCATGCAATACGCCCGGCGCCAGTGGCACTTGGTGGATGACCCGGATCTTAAATACCGGCAGCTGGCAAGGTTCGACAGGCACATGATCCGGTTGTGCAAGAAGGCAGGCCTGCTTGCCTCGGGTGACCCGTCGCTGCTGTGGGATCATGACGCGGACAAGATCCTCGCATTTTTGCGGGGAGGGCGGGTATTCGTTTTTAATTTCCATTCCGACCGGTCCTTTCCCGATTACGGCCTGCCGGTGCCAAGAGGTACGTATCGCATGACGCTGGACACGGACGATGTCGTGTTCGGCGGTCACGGACGGCTGGTGGCAGATCAGGTACACCATTGCCAAAAGGCAAATGACAATCCCTGGGGATACCGGCTCTTTCTCTACCTGCCCTCGCGTACCGGAATCGTCCTGGAACCCGTGAGTGACGATGCGTGTGCATCGCGTGTCGCGAACTCCGAAAGTTGACGGATTCGTAACAAACCCGGTATCGTCGATTTAGTACGGCAGGATTCCCTCTTGAACCAGCCGGTGGTGAAGTCGGGGGGCCGCGGACCGAAGCGATTGCCCTCGATTTTTGTCCATGTCTGCCGTGAACCTGGCGAATTGTGTCTGCAGCGCCTCTGCGTTGCTCGGACGGGGTCGCATCAATGCCCCAATCAACGTGTCCACCTCTTTCCGCATTTCCGGTCGGCACTCCTCATCCCGGTAGGTCTGCCATTCTGCCGCCACTTCATCCACCATGGCCTGGGGCAACATGTCGAATGACAGGTATCGAGGACCGTAAAGAACGTTATTCAACATGAAGGTGATCGCGTGACTGTCAAAAAAGCGCACCAGATCAAGCAGTCCGTAAAGATTGTAGACGTGGGGCGTGGGTTGGCCCGAGACAGCAGCAATGCCTTCATCTCTGTACTGCAATAAGTTGTCTCTTACTTTCGTCCACTTCGATGGCGGGCGAATGTACTCCTGCAAGGACCCCACGCCGTCGATGCTGACACCAATGCCAACCCAGCCAAACTCCTTGAGCAGCCTGGACATTTTCGGTGTCTTGATGGTACCGTTTGTGGAGAAGTACAGGCTGATGCTTTTCGACAGCCCTCTGGCAACAAAAAGGTCCAGCACATCCGCAAGCTTTTTATGGAGCATTGGCTCACCACCCGCAAAGCTCAAATCGCGGACCGTATCGGGCTCCGCGAAGATCTCCCCCAGAAGTAGATCATCATTGTCATACCAGTTCGGATTCTCTTCCAGGCGGCTGGCGAACTCCCGGGGAAAGGCATTGCCCACGGGGGGATCGGACACCAGAGATAGGGAGCAAAGCCCGATGTTGCACCGTTGACCCTGAAAATGCAGACCAATCCGGATTTCAGATCCACATTCCAGGGGCGGATCGAACACGAAGTCAACGTCCCAGTTCGGAGAAGCCAGCGATCGGGAAGCAACCTGTTCCGATCCCATTTTGAGAAGCAACGTACAAGGATCGTCGGCTCTATTGATGCCCGATACGTGGATTTTTTTTATCGGGTCGCCCGTGCCGGGAAGAGTGATCTGCGCATCCCGCGCTGGATCGACAAACCGGCAGGCCAATCCGTTCTCTGTATACAGCCCTGCGAAACCCTGGTAGGCCGCACCGTTGAGGAAGTCCGGCAGCAAAGAGACCTTTCGAGAAAGCCCCATATTTCCTATTGCCCAACGCGAGTGGAGCGGGTCGGCGGCGACCTGTGAACTGGAATGGGGGCTGCAGATACGGCATCTGAGATTGCAGAGGGTACCAAGCCACAAATGGAACGAGATGGGCGAGGGGACGAAGGCATCTTGTTGCATGACAGTCGCTTTGCATTCATCATACACTTCTTCAAGACGTCGTCTGCCATTTTGGTTGACCATCGCCCGAAGGCTTACCCCGCCTTGGTTTTCCGTCTGGTAGCACGAAGAACACGCTGCTACGGGCTGACCGGCAACCATCCGGGCGCGGACGTCACGCATGTAACTGGAATTCCATATATCCTGAAACGCATCGTGGTGGAGAGACAGGGCGCGTCCGTTAACCGTGATCGGACTGCTGGCACGGCAGCAAAGTGAAACCATCCCGTTCGGCTGCAAATTGATATGATTGAACGGATACACGCAGAACGTGCTTAGATTCCTTAGCGGCTGGTCTGCGTTTTGGTGTGTCGTTTCGGACATGGCCTTCATAACTTTCTGCTGCGTAGGGGAGTGATGTGTTGGCCTCAGGATCACTCGTCAATTAGAATCGGTCGTGGTGGGTGAACTCTTGGACTTCCCGACGCCGGGGCGCACTCCCGACCTTTGCGGGATAGCCGATGGGAATCAGGGTGACAAGTTCGTACCCGTCCGAAAGATTGATGGCCGCGCCGGCCCGGTCATGATCGAACAGGC
This sequence comes from uncultured Desulfosarcina sp., assembly GCA_963674945.2. Taxonomy (GTDB): domain Bacteria; phylum Desulfobacterota; class Desulfobacteria; order Desulfobacterales; family Desulfosarcinaceae; genus Desulfosarcina. The sequence continues at coordinate 1,663,410 of CAXXWQ010000004.1, read as the reverse complement.
CGACGATCACGGTACCCAGCCCCAGATCGTGCGCCATCAGGCAGATGTTTTGCGTTGCCAGTCCCAGGTCGTACATCATCCAGTCACCGAATTTCGTGGATGCCTGGTTCTTATAAAAACCCGATACTCCTGTTTTTGCGCAAAGGGCCAGCAGCACCGGCGCCTGGACGATGGCTTTTGCCGCGGGGTTCCCTTTGGGGGGCAGGCTTTGCTGCAGTTTTGTCTTGATTTCCACATCCCGAATCACGACCACTTCCCAGCATTGGCAATTGGTCCATGACGGTGCCCACCGAATGGCCTCCAGGATTTGATTGAGCAGCCCTTCGGGAACGTCCCGTTCTTCGAATTTTCGTATGCTTCGGCGGTTTTTTATCGTGTCGAGCAGATCCGTCATCGATATGCCTCCTTTTTTCATCTTCCATTTTCTTGTCGGTGATCAAAATGGGAAAGGCTTTATTTAAAAAGTCTCTTTTTATTCGTATTGATTAATGATTTATAGCATTAGCGGGAAAAGGAAACAATGATAACTGCTGCGGAGTGGCAGATGGAGCCCAGCATTCATAAGGCCGATCAAAAGGGCGAGTATTTTTTTGATGGAGGATGCTACATCCGGGAGTTGTCCAACGATGAAGACGCGACCCGGCCGTTGCCATCGCCCGGGCTCGGGTACTGATAGGAGTCACGACAAGGTGGCATCGTCTCGTGGAAATCTTCGAACGGTATGTGATCTTGGAAGGAGTGGGCTCCGTTGAGGTCGGCGAACTGCCACCTGCATGGGTGGGTGCCGGTGACGTGGTACGCATACCACCTCTTGGTCCACAGCGTATTACCAATATTGGTTCAGGGGACCTTATTTTCCTGGCCGTTTGTTCGCCTCGATTCGTCCCGGATGCGTATGAGGACCTGGAAACCGATTAGAATAACATCTTTTCCACTGGGCGGCGTTCCGGCACGTATTCCTTTTCGATCTTGCCCTCGTTCCATTCTTTGGAAACATACAGGTTGCAGTAGCAGGAACCGAATTCGGCCACATCTGGCTCCCGGTATTCGCACGGGCAGATGATGTCCCGGTCGTTTTCCCGATCTCCGGATGCGAGGCGGCAGGGACAGACCATGTAGCCGTACCGATCTTTGTTGATCAGGAGGGAATCCAGCAATTCCATCACCCGCTCGTCATCGTTGCTGAAGAAATAGCCTTTGGGCTCCTGCACTTTCTTCAGTTTTTCATAGAGTGCCTTTGCATCCATCACAGCCCCAGCGCCTCCTTGATTTTGTCTTCCTTGAAACCGACGATGACGTCATCGCCGATGATTACCGTAGGAAATGAACATTTCGGGTTGAATTTCTTTACATCGGCGAGAATGGCCTTTCGTTCCTCTCCGTCCAGAAGGTCCACATCCACGAAATCGTATTTGACCGTACATTTGTCCAGCAGCTTTTTGGTCGATTTGCAATGGCTGCAGGTACTCAACGAATAGATCTTAACGGGTTTTTCAGTCATGTCGGAATCCTTTCCATTGGATCATGGTGGTTTTGCCTCGACAGGTTCGCCTTTCCTTATTGTCACGATATTGCGGAAAATTTTATTTGTCCAATACAGACCTAAACACTTCAACGCTGACACGATCCATTCATACGGATCTTTCGTGCTCAAGACAACTTAAAGTAAGGATCTCCCGTGGAACGGTCAAGGAAAATCAAGAAATGGTAAGAAAAAATGAAACATCGCTTGACAACAGCAGCGACGTTACTTACAAATAGTAATCATTCCTATTAATTATTTTCATTTATTTTTGAGGCCTCGCGTATGCCACTCCATTCAATTCAACGGCTCAGCAAAGTGACATTCATAATATCGTAATCATTTTAATTCTAACCGGTAACAAAACAAAAAGTATCTTTCCACGAAGGAGGGAAAATGACCGAGAAGAAAGTTCCAGCCAAGAAGAAGGAAATCAATATCAAGGATTTGACGATTTGCGATTCTACCCAGCAGATGTTGGCCAAAGCCAAACGGGATGGCGTCAGTACGGCATTCGATCGTGCCATCGATATGAAGGCATGCCCCATCGGCGCCGATTCTGCCTGCTGTAAACACTGCTCAATGGGACCATGTCGACTCAATGCGAGGGATCCGTACGCAAAAGTCGGCGTCTGCGGTGCAACCATCGACACCATACAGGCCAGAAATTTTGCCAGGATGGTGGCATCGGGATGTGCGGCTCATACCGACCACGGCATGAGCATGCTCGATCTGTTCAGAGAGGTGGTCAATGGGAACATCACGGACTACGAAATCAAGGATCCCATCAAGTTGGAAGCCGTTGCCAAGTCGGTGGGTATCGAAACGGAAGGGAAAAGCCAGAAAGAGGTTGCGCTGGAACTCTATGCGGAACTGGAACGTACCTACACCCAGGTGGACGGTGAAATTCCCTTTATGAAACGGGTCCCGGAAAAGACCCTGGAGAACTGGCGGAAACTCGGCATCGTGCCCCGTGGTGCCATGCGTGAAATCATGGAACTCATGCATCGAACCCATATCGGCGTGGATCAGGAGTACAACAACATCATGAAACAGTGCAGCCGGACGGCATTGGCCGACGGCTGGGGTGGGTCCATGGTTGCCACGGAGATTTCGGACATTCTTTTCGGAACGCCTTCACCGGTCGCCATCGAAGTGGACATGGGAGTCCTGGAGGAAAACCAGGTGAACATTATCGTTCACGGTCACGAGCCCAACCTGTTCGAGTCCATGATCGCCTCCGTCAACGAGCCCACACTCATCCAGGCGGCAAAGGATGCCGGCGCAACCGGAATCAACCTTGCCGGCATGTGCTGTTCGGGTGCCGAGGTGCTGGTGCGACACGCGATTCCGCATTTGGGCAACTTCATGTCCACCGAAGCCGTACTCGTTACCGGCGCCGTCGATGCCATGACCGTGGACGTTCAGTGTATCAAGCAAGGCCTCGCCAAAGTCGCCGATTGTTACGGTACGCCACTGATTACCACCAACCCGAGGTGCCACATCGAGGGGGCAACGCATATCGAGTTCCATGAGCATGATCCCAAATCGTGTACCGATGAGATCGTGATCAAGGCGATTTCACGATTCAAAAACAGAAAGGCCGAGATCGAGATCCCGAAAAATAAAGGCATCGGCGTTCATGGTTTTTCCCATGAGTATATCAACTACATGCTGGGTGGCTCCTTCAGAGGGTCCTACACACCACTCAACGAGAATATCATCAACGGAAGGATCCGCGGTGTGGCGGGCGTCGTCGGTTGTACCAATCCACGTATGAAGCAGGACTGGGTTCACGTCGAGCTGGTGAAGGAACTGATCAAAAACGACGTGCTCGTGCTTCAGACCGGCTGCTCGCAAATCGCATTGGCGAAAGCCGGCCTTACCTCTCCCGAGGCGGCGGTTCTCGCCGGACAGGGATTACGGGAAGTGTGTGATACGGTGGGTATGCCGCCGGTCCTGGGCCTCGGTTCGTGTGTCGACAACAGCCGCATCCTGGTCGCGGCAGCGGAGATGGTTCATACGGGTGGTCTAGGACAGTCCATGGCGGATCTTCCCGTGGCCGGTGCCGCGCCCGAATGGATGAGCGAGAAGGCCATTTCCATCGGCCAATACTTTGTCGCTTCCGGCGTTTTCACCGTTTTTGGCGTTACCTTCCCCATCGTCGAAGAGACCAAATTCCACAAACTCCTCTTCGATGGGCTCGAACAACAAGGACTGGGCAAATGGGGATTTACTCCCGATCCATACGAAATGGCCAGGATGATGATCGCCCACATCGACAAGAAGCGAAAGGCCTTGGGCATCGACAAGGCAAGGGAACGCGTTCTCATGGACATGTCCGACCGGCGGGAGATCGAAGCCGCCTGATGTCATCTACAAAATGATAGCCAATGGAGGGGCTCGGTTTCGAGCCCCTTTTTATTATTCTTCCGTGAGAATCTGGGGGTGATCACCCAGGAATCGATATAAGGTGGCGCGTCCGACGCCCAATACTTTGGCCGCCCGCGCCTTGTTCCCGCCGGTTTTCTCCAGTGCCGATTTTACTCGCTCTGCATCCAGTTTGCGAACGGGCCCGCGCTTGGGAGGCTCGCAAACCATGTTCTTGAGTTCCATGGGCAGATCTTCGGCGCGAATCACCTTCCCCTTGCAGCGGACGATGGCGAATTGGACGGCGTTTTGGAGTTCACGCACATTTCCCGGCCATGAATAATCCATCAACAGATTCAAGGCGTCCTGGGCCATGCGGACGGGCCGCTGTCCGCGGATGGTCGGTGCCTTTGACAAAAAGTGGTCTACAAGCAGGGGAATGTCCGATTTACGTTCCCGAATGGGCGGGATGTGGATGGGAATGACGTTGAGTCGGTAAAACAGATCTTCTCGAAAGCGGCCCATCTTCACTTCTCTCTTCAAATCCTTGTTGGTGGCACTGACCACACGCACGTCCACCGATACGGTTTTTTCTCCTCCCACCTTCTCGAATGTGCCTTCCTGGAGAAATCGCAAAAGTTTCACCTGAAGCAGTTTGGGCAGTTCGGCGATCTCGTCCAGGAATATGGTTCCCTTGTCGGCCAATTCAAACCGGCCCTTTTTATCCCGGATGGCACCGGAAAAGGCGCCTTTGACATGACCGAACAATTCACTCTCGATGAGGCCCTCGGGAAGAGCTCCGCAATTGATGGGAACGAAGGGATTTCCCGCGCGCAGACTTTCGTTATGAATGGCACTGGCCACCAACTCCTTACCGGTTCCGGTCTCCCCGAAGATGTGAACCGGATAGTCGTAGCCGGAGACATCCTTGATTTGACGGAATACCTCCACCATCTTGTCGTCACAACCGACGATGTTGGAAAATCCTGTCATTTCTTTTGCTCTGACCCTCAATTCGAATAGGTCGGTGACGTCTCTGAAGGTGGCAAGTACACCGACATTCCTTTCCCTGCTGTCTCGCATCATGGTGGCCGTCATTTCGAGCCTCCGCGGTTCCCCCGTACGGGTGATCATATTAACGGGGTATTCGGCGGAATCGACGAACATCGGTTTGTCGCCGCAAAAAGAGCACCGGCTGCCGCAAAGCGGACCGCCCAATGCCTCATGACAATCCTTTCCAATGACATTCTCACGGCGGTATCCGGTGATCTCTTCCGCCTTTTTGTTAAAGAAAAAGATGCGCCGGTTCAAGTCGTGGGCGATGATGCCATCTTTCATATTATCCAGAATTCGTTCCAGGGTTTTGCGATTGGATAATATATTGTCGATGCTCAAGGCCTTCATTTTCGCTCTACATGCAGCTTGGGAACGGGATTTTCCGGTATCAATAGGGACTCTTCTTCAGTCGGGTATTGTGTGATAAGACAAGCTACAATATCATCAATGGCAAAAATGTTCAAGGCGTATGCGATGGCGGCGCGATGATGGATCAAGGATGAGGGAGGATGGACGAAATTCATATTGTTTCGTCCTTCGTCCTTCGTCCATCTCTTTCCCCTTACTCCCGAGGCCAAAACCGGGGTTCGTGTCAAGTCATTTATGACGGGAAAATTAAGGCAAAAGAGACAACGTCAGCTCCTGCCGTATGCCCAGCCGACTCAATGAGAAATCGAATCGCACAGGATCACAGGGACAGATGGCCCTGAATCCGTCGGTAATTTCCAGGGCTGCTCCTCTGTCCGCCTGACGCCGCCGGGTAAAGCCGAGGCGTCGGCCAATGGCGAACATATGGGTGTCCAAGGGAACGATCAGTGAAGCGGGAGAGATACATCGCCAGCCGCCGGGATCAATGGCGTCGGAGCGGACCATCCAGCGAAGGTACAGATGAAGCCGTTTGCAGGCACTGGTCTTGTGCGGGTCGGCCAGCAGGTGTCCAAGGGGCTTTCGGCCACAAGTCAGCTGTTCGTAAAGATGGACAAGGCCGGACCAGGGGTCTGATCCGCATGTGGCCATGCCCTGGGCCAGGCATGCTTCAATGCTGCCGAATTTTCGGATTACCCTTCCTATACCAAATAGCAGTGCCGATAGATGGCAGCCGTCGGCGAAGCGGTGGCGAAACGCGGAAAAGTCCTTTGCCATGATTTTCAAAGGGGTTCGGGTGACGTAGCGATAGGGGGAAGGTCCCATCGTATCGAGTACAACGGACACGCTTTTCAGGATCTGCAGTACACGGCCGTAGGCGAGACTAGAAGCCACCAGCCCGACGATCTCCCTCTCTTTCACGTCTTTCCAACGGTAGAGAAATTCCAGGGGGTCGGGGTGAATATAGGCTTTCCGGTGGAATCGGCGAAAGATGTCCTCCAGGTGCGGTGCCAGTTGCTCCGCATGGGGCGGCCGGGTTGTCACGGTTTCCACCTTTGGGAAAACCGATCCACATCCGCATCGGTCAATACCGGGGCGAAACGCTGCCCATGGGTGCTTCGGGCTTTGTACAAATCGAGGAAATCGCAGACCTTTTTACCAACGAAAAAGGGGACCTGGCCTACGGCGGTTTCGGCATCATCGCTCCTTTTCATTGATGAGACTCTCCTTTCCCTGCAAAACATGTCATTCGATCACGTAAAATGATCCTGTTTTATCGATTTTCAAGCAATGATGGGTTGATCCAAGTCAACCAATGAAGAATGTTTTTAATTGTGCCCTTCTTTTTGGCTCCAATTGATTTGACCCGTGGATGCTGGTAAGATTATTCTCATACTTTACAGAATTATCTGATATTGTTTGAAAGGAGTTTCCTCCATGTCTCTGACCGTCATTTCGAGATCCACTGCCTGTATGATAATCTTTTTGGCGATGATTGTGTGCCTTTCGATCCGACCGGCAGATGCCGAGATGCGTCATTTCAAAGGACAAACCGTGTACGTCCCGGTCTATTCTCATATCTATAGCGGAGACCGGGAAATGCCCTTCTATCTTGCCGCCACCTTGAGCATCCGCAACACCGATCTGGCCCATGCCATCGAATTGACCACGGTGGATTATTACGACTCGGATGGCAAGTTCCTGAAACATTACCTGGACAAGCCCATCTCTCTGGAGGCTATGGCAACGAAACGGTATGTCGTACCAGAATCGGACAAAAGCGGTGGTTCCGGCGCCAAATTCATCATTCGATGGCGGTCGACACAACCGGTTACAGAGCCGTTGATCGAATCGGTGATGATCAGCACCAAGACCCAGCAGGGCATCTCGTTTACCTCCAGGGGGAGGGTACTGGAGTTTGTTTCGCCGTAATGACGGCTTCGTAAAAAGTCCGATATCGGCGCCTGCGCTTCATCCCTCGTCACTGCGACGTATCCAATCATACGCCTCGTTCCTCGGGGCTCGCAAGCCTTGATCTCGAACTTTTTACGAAGCCTTCCGAAACTTGGCTTTTTGCGAGTTTATCAAATTTGATAGAAGTCATCTCAAAAATGTTTTCCACCCCAATTTCATAAATTGTATTTACAAATTATGAAAATAAAGCGGCCTTCAAGCACTTTTTCCGGATGCACGTTTGAGAAAGACCAGCAGCAGTCCTCCACAACAGATCATGGTCAGGCACAGAAGCTGGCCCATGGAGAAGAAGAGCCAGACAAATCCCAGGTGGGCATCGGGTTGGCGGGCATACTCGATGAAGAAACGCACCAGGCCGTACCCCATGAGATAGAGCCCGAGCATTGCGCCCTTCGTTCGAATTTTCCCCTTGATGGCCCACAACGCAACGAAAAGGACAATGCCTTCGAAAAAGGCTTCGTAAAGCTGGGATGGGTGTCGAAGCGCCGTTCCCGGGGCAAGGGGAAAGTACATGCCGATGGGGTGGGTCGTCGCCCGGCCGTAGAGTTCTCCATTGATGAAGTTTCCCAGACGACCGAAGGTGTAACCCAAGGGGATGCATGGGACGACGATGTCTGCCGATTGGAAAAATTCCAATTTGTTTTTCCGCAAATAGATGACTGCGGCAAGGACCACTCCGATGAGGCCGCCGTGATAGGACATGCCGGTGATGCCAGTGAATTGAATCCCATTGGAAAAGGAGAACGGCAAGACGATTTCCAGCGGTTTGGAAAGGTAATAGGAAAAGTTATAAAACAGAACATAGCCCAACCGGGCGCCGACGATCAGTCCCAGTATCATGGCAGTCATGAGACCCTGAAGCTGCTCGTTGTTCATGGAAAACCGGTCCTCTTTCCGGAGACGGTAAGTCGCCAATCCGTAAGTGATGGCGAAGGCCACAATGTACATGAGACCGTAATACTGCAAACGGAAACTTCCGATTTCGAAGATTACCGGATCCATGTGTTCCGGCAGATGCTGCCACCAGTCGATAAAGGCCGTCATTTGAGCTCACTTTCAGTGGAGGAAAAGGAAATGTACTGTACACCTCCGGCAACATCGACGTCAACAACCCGCCCATATATTTGATGAATCCACATAAAAGAGTGGAATACCGACGGCATCGTAAAAAGTTCGGGATCAAGGATTGCGAGCCCTTCAGCAACGAGGCGTATGGTTGGATACGTCGCAGTGACGAGGGGTGAAGCGTAACGCCGATATCGGACTTTTTACGATGCCGTCAACTCAACGTCTTTTTAAAGCGGGCCACGGCAAGGGAGAGAAACGTGGTTGCCAGGGTGGCCAGGGCACCCATGGGCAACCAGAGGATGCGGACACCAACCCCTTTGACAACGATGCCGTGAAGGATCTGGAGAAACCACCGCATTGGGTTGCATATGGTGAGCCACTGGATCACCAGCGGCATGTTGCGGATGGGAAAAATGAAACCGGACAGCAAGATGGCGGGCACCAGGATGAAAAAGGCCGTTAGAAGGGCCTGCTGCTGGGTATGGGCGGTGACGCTGACCAACAGCGCCAGGCCCAGGTTGCCCAAAATATAGACCGTCGCCACCGCATAAAGCAAAAGCAGGCTTCCCTGGACATGGATGTCGAAAAGCAGGTAGGCAATGATAAACATCATCGTCATGGTCACCATGCCGGTCAGCAAAAAAGGAAGGGTCTTGCCGATGATGAATTCCACCCGACGGATGGGCGTGACCATCACCTGTTCGATGGTGCCGATCTCTTTTTCCCTTACGATGGCCATAGAGGCCAGAACCAGTCCGATAAGGATCAACATGACGGCGATCAGGCCGGGAATGTAATAGTACTTGCTTTTCAGATTGGGGTTGTACCAGGCCCGAAAGCGCAGATCCATCAATTGGGCGGATGCGCCCGTCACACCGGCCAGCTGCCGGGCCATGCGCTGGTTGAAGCTGTTTATGGCCTGGTTGGCATAATTGAGGGTAATGGCAGCGTCGTTTCCCAGGGTGCCGTCTACCAACAGCTGCACCGGCACGATTTTCCCCGATCGAAGATCTGCCGAAAAGTGTTGTGGAATGCGAAGGACGGCCCGCACGCGGCCGGTGTCCAGTAAATGGCGGATACCCATGTCGTTGGATAGCCGATGGGTAACGGCGAAGTAATGGCCGCCGGTGAATTCGTCTACCAGCTGTCGACTGGCCGGGCTGTTGTCCGGATCCACGACCGCCGTGGCGATGTGCTTGACGTCAGTGGTCAAGGCGAAGGCCAGCACCGTCATCTGGACGAGCGGCATGGCAAGCACCACCATGCGCATGCGTACGTCCCTGAACATCTGGTAAAATTCCTTGATCAGCATCTGTTTTATGCGCAGGATCATAAATAATAGCCTTTTCGATCGCTATAGTTTGATGAACTCGTAAAAAGTCGGGTTTTGGACGGCTTCGTAAAAAGTTCGAGATCAAGGCTTGCGAGTCCCGAGGAATGAGGCGTATGTACGGATACGTCGCAGTGACGAGGAATGAAGCGCAGGCGCCGATATCGGACTTTTTACGAAGCCGTCATAGTTTCAATTTCATCTTGCGATGGGCCAACACCACCATGATGACCGCATACAGGGTCAAAAGGGCGGCGTTGAGACCCAAGACCTCCAAGCCGATTCCTTTCAGGAAAATGCCACGCAAAAGGGCGATAAAATAGCGTGCCGGTACGATGAAGGTGATGATCTGTATCGCCACAGGCATGTTGAAGATGCCGAAAACGAAACCGGACAGCATCAAGGTGGGCAGGTACCCGGTGAACAGGGCGATCTGGTTGGCCAGCACTTGGCTTTTCAGCACGATACTGAGCAGCAAGCCGAGAAACAGGGCGCCGGTCAGAAAGATCGAGGCGGACAAAAACAAAAGGCCGGTGCTGCCGCGTAAGGGGACGTCGAAGAGTAATCGTCCCATGATCACGGCGATGGCCACGTCCAGGAGGCCGATAACGAAATAGGGGGTCACCTTTCCCAAAACCAGCTCGGGAACCCGGATGGGGGTACTGATCAATTGCTCCATGGTGCCGGTTTCCCATTCGCGGGCCACGGTGACACTGGTGAGCATGGCGGCGATGACCACCATCACCAGGGCGATGATGCCGGGAATAATGACGTTGCGGGTCTCCATGTCCGGGTTGTACCAGACCCGTGGCAAAAGAACCGCCCCTTTTGGCAGGTCGGATGGATTCGGCGACACCATCTGTATGTTGGTGTTGTAAATCTGTGCGATGGCGGTGAGGTAACCGAAGGCGAGGTTCGCATTGTTGGCGTCGGCCCCGTCCACCAGGGCCTGAACCGCCACCGGCCGGCCGGCCCGGATGCAGTCGGCGAAATCGGACGGGATCACCAGGGCCACGAAGATTTTTCCCGCGTCGAGCATGTCGGCGATGATGCGGTCGCCGTCCACGTAATGATCCACGGAAAAATAGCGGGATCCTTCCAACAGGCTGATCAACTGACGGCTCTCGGCCGTTCGGGACTGATCCCAGATTGCCGTGGGCACAAGCTTGAGATCCATGGTCAGGGCATAGCCGAACAGGGCGATGAGGAGCATGGGAATGGCGATGGCCAGCACGAGGCTGCGCCAGTCCCGCAGCACGTGAATGAACTCTTTGCGGGCCACTGCCATGTATCGTCGCACATTCATCGAGATCTTTTCCTCCATGGGTGATCTGTCCCTTCCACCGGATCAAGGATTGTTCTCATGATTTCGATTCTCCTTTTCGATGAGGGAAACGAACACATCTTCCATGGTGGGAACGATGGGGGAGAGGGGGACATCCTCCATTCCCATCCGGCGGGTTTTGTCACGGATTCGTTCCAGTGTCCCCTGGTCGTCGTCCACCTTCAGATGGAGACCGGCACCGAACAGGGCAACGTCCCGGACGCCTGTTACGGTGGCCAGATCGTCCAACAGGTCCTGGGGGCGGGGGCACCGTAAATCGATAATGGTCTCCTCCACCAGTTCGGATTTCAATTCCCTGGGGGAGCCCATGGCAATCATGCGTCCCTTGTAGATCAGGGCGACCCGGTCACAATATTCGGCTTCTTCCATGTAGTGGGTGGTGACGAAGACGGTTCGGCCCCGGCCCGCCATATCGGCGATCAGGTCCCAGAAGCGGCGCCGGCTCAGGGGATCCACACCGCTGGTGGGTTCGTCCAGGAACACGATGGGCGGCCGATGCAAAACGGCGCAGGCCAGAGAAAGGCGCTGTTTCCATCCGCCGGCCAGAAGGCGTGTCGGTTGATGTTCGCGGCCTTCGAGGCCGGCCATACGAACCGCCCACTTTCTGCGTTCAGCCAGCCCAGTACCGGAAAGGCCGTAGATGCCGCCGTAGAAATCGATGTTTTCCGATACGGTCAGATCTTCGTACAGTGAAAATTTCTGGCTCATATAGCCGATTTGCTGCTTGATTTTCTCGGCTTGCCTTTCGATGTCGTGCCCGGCGACCCGCCCCTTTCCCGCCGAGGGGCTGAGCAGCCCGCAGAGCATACGGATGGTGGTGCTTTTGCCGGCACCGTTGGGACCCAAAAAACCGAAAATCTCACCGGTGGGTACGGTCAGGTTCAGATGGTCCACTGCGGTAAAATCGCCGAATCGTCGGGTCAGGTCCGATACCGTAACGGCGATGTCGGTCGAAGCATTCCGGGAATCAGAAACGGTTCTCGCCTTTTCTTCGTTGTCTTGCGAAAAGTCTTTTGTTTCCGTGCTCATGATCGCATGGACAAATACATCTTCGAGGGTGGGCGGAACGGACCGGATTGCTTTGACGGTGATGTCGGCCTCTTCCAGGAATCGACGTGTGTCCTGTTCGGCCCTTTCCGGCTTTTCAGAAACGATGTGAACGCTGTCGCCGAAGAGCGCCACATCGGCGGTGCCGGCGAGACCTTGGACCAGGATCCGGCTGGCATTTCGGCTGGAGGCACAACGCAGGTCGAGGACCTTCATGGGAAAGGCGCGCCTTACCGCTTCGGGGCTTCCCTCTGTCATCAATCGTCCCCGATTCATCAGACCGATACGATTGCATCGTTCGGCTTCGTCCAGGTAGGCGGTGGTGACCAAAATCGCCACGCCCGATTTGAGCATGCGATAGAGAATTCGCCAGAAATCCCGACGACTGACCGGATCTACGCCGTTGGTGGGTTCGTCCAGCAATAAGACGTCGGGCGTGTGAATCAGAGCACAGATCAACTGCAGTTTCTGTTTCATACCGCCGGAAAGTTTGCCGGCCAATCTTTTTCGGAATGAACGCATGTTGGAAAAATCGAGCAGTTCATCCAGTCTCGACGCGCGGGATTTTCGGGTAACACCGTATAGATCGGCATAGAAGTGGATGTTTTCGTCCACGGTCAAGTCAGGATAGAGACCGAAGCGCTGGCTCATATAGGCAAGGTGGGGTTTCACCCGATCGCTCTGATCCGGAAGTTCGCATCCGGCAACCCGCATCCGCCCGCCGGATGAATCCATCAATCCGGCCAACATTCGCAAGGTCGTGGTTTTTCCGGCACCGTCCGGCCCCACCAAACCGTAAATTTCCCCACGGTTCACCGTCAGGGAAAGTCCGTTCACCGCCGTCAGATCGCCGAACGTGCGACTGACCGATTCGGCACGGATGGCCGGTTCATCCAGCTGATTCATGGGGTTTTCTCGATCACCGCATCGGCTGGCATGCCAGGTTTGAGGATGCCGTCCGGATTGTCCAACTGGATCTTGATGCGATAGACCAGGTTGGTGCGTTCTTTGAAAGTCTGCACAGAGCGGGGGGTGAACTCCGCCGTGCTGCTGATGTAACTGATCCGCCCCGTCCAGGATCTGTCAGGATCGGCGTCAATCGTCACCCGGGCCTTTTGGCCCAGCCGGATACGTCCCAGATCCGTCTCGTCCACGAAGGCGCGGAGCCAGATATTGGCGGTATCACCGATGGTGAGCACCGTTTTGCCGGGGGTGAGCAGGCTTCCCGGTTCGGCCGAGGTGCTGAGCACGACCCCGTCGAATGGGGCCGTGAGGATGGTATCGGCCAGTCGCTGCCGGGAAAGTGATGCGGCGGCATCTGCGGCGGTTTTTTTCGCCCGGGCCTGGGCGATGGTCTCTTCCCGGGGGCCGGCCTTGACGAGCGCATATTGCGCTTCGGCCTGGGCCAAGGCTGCCCGCGCCTGTTCGATTTTTTCCCGCCGGGCGCCCTCCCGACGCAGGCTCAGGCGCTGATCCACGGCTTTGCGCCGTGATGTTGCGGCGGCCATGGTGCTTTTTGCCGATTCGTATCGCGTCTTGTAGGTGTCATAGGTCTGATCACTGATTACACCCTCTTCGAACATTTTTTCGTTGCGTTGGAAATCCGCCTTTGCCAGGGCCAACTGGCTGGCGGCCGACCTTTCATCCGCCTCCGCCCTGGCCAGCTCCGCCTCGGCCTCGGCGATCTCCTGTGTACGGCTACCGCGCTCAAGTTCGTTTAAAGTGAATTCTGCCTGCTGGACAAAGGCCTTGGCCCGGGCAATTTCTTCGGGGCGGCTTCCGGCCTCCAACTCGGCAAGCACTGCCGTCGCATACGCCGCTTCGGCGCGCATCCGATCCAATTCGAGCTTTTGGTCCGTGTCATCCAGCATGGCCACACGCTGGTCACGATGAACCGATGCTCCTTCATCGACCAGTCGTTCGAGAAGACGACCGGATATCTTAAAGGCGAGATCCACCTGGGTGACATCGATATTTCCGGATACGAGAAGCGTATTCGACTCCGAAGACGTCCTGAAAAACAGGCGCCATGTCAAAACGGCCAGGATGAGAATGGCGATGGGTAAAAGGATACGAAGTCTCTTCTTCACGGTTTTCCTCCGTTTTCGATGGAAACTGCGAAATGAAAGTGATCGCAGCCCAGGCGGGTGGAACGAATACCCGCCATGGAGAACCGGGTGATATGATCGGTCAACGCGTCGATCAGCCCTGGATCGGTATAGTCGATGTTCACCATGCGGGTAATGAGGGGGCGTGCCATGGCATAGTGAAAACATTGTCCGATTACGCTCAACTGGCACCGTACAATTTTCTCGTTATCCGCCACAGGTCCCAAAAGATCGGAGATAATGGCAGACAAGATGGTGGCCGTCGGTCGGATGAACTGATCCACGAGATCGTCCATGAACGGGGATGGATCTGCCAGTTCACGGGCCATCAACTGCCCCTTGCCCACATATCCCGCCAGACCGTCGGATGAGAGCAGACGCCGCAATACCCCGCGAATGAAATTTCGAAGCCGGTCTTCGGGGCTATGATTTTTATTGTTCTTTTCGACCACCGGATAGCGGTCGAACGTTTGGGAAATCAGATCCATGACCACGGTGCGATACAGCTGCTTTTTCCCACCGAAATGGTAGTTGATCGATGCCACGTTCACATCTGCCAAGCGGCAGATATCGCGAATCGTCGCTCCTTTGTAGCCCATTCGACCGAAAATCTCGCCAGCGGCATCGATGATTTTTCTTTTGACCGATGTTTTTTCATCGGATTGAATTGTCATGCCGATGCTCCATAGGTTATGAATTTATGTTTAAAACATATGTTTAAAACATATGTTATAATTTATGCGGGGCGATTGTCAAGGTGAAATTTTCGGGATGACGGGGAAACGTCTGGCGTTCTGATGATTCATCGAAGGGTTTTAAATTCAGTAAAATACGCTTAGACCTATGCCCGAGTGACATGAAGAGGATCGGACTGATCCGGCGAGACAATAGTTCTGGAAATTGATTTTAAACGTCGAACATTGAACATCGAACGTCCAACGTCGAATGATGCGATCGCTTCGCTCCATCGTTTTTATCAAACAGCACTTTTAATCTCTTCTCTGCAGGATAAAATGAAAGTTTCATTTTTAGAAGGATAGAATTCCGTATTCAACGTTCGATGTTCTATGTTCAATGCTCCAAAACCGTTTTACGGGCGGTCCTGATAGTTCGATTTGGAATGGTATTGCCCTTTACCCGAACCGGCGCGATACCGCTTTCCCTGCCAGGTATTCTTTCGGGCGAAGGTGTGGTGAATCAGATCCAGGGTCTCTTTCTTCTGGAGGGACCAGTTTGGCGCCACCAATTCCGCGGGGTGGGGATCACCGGTGAGCCGTTGAATGATCATGGTGTGGGGAAGCCGTTCGATGAAATCACACACCAGGCGCACATATTCCCACTGTTCCAGGCATCGATATTCGCCCTTTTGGTACAAGACCTCCAAAGTCGTACCTTTCACCACGTAGAGCAGGTGGAGTTTGACCCCATCGAGGCCAAGCGCAGCGATGGCGTCGGCGGTCTCCAGCATCTCCTGCCGGGATTCACCGGGAAGGCCTAAAATCACATGGGCACAAATATTGATGTTGCGATTTTGGGTGGCTTTCACGGCTCTTTGAAAGCAGGCAAAATCATGACCCCGGTTGATTCGTGACAAGGTATGGTCATGGGCGCTTTGCAGGCCGTACTCGATCCACACGAGGCGGTTTTTTGCATAGTTTTCCAAAAGATCGAGCACCGCCGGTTCAACACAGTCCGGTCGGGTTCCGATGGCCAGTCCCACCACGTTTTCAACTGCCAGGGCTTCGTCATACAGGCGCTTTAGTTGCGCGAAGGGGCCGTAGGTATTGGTGAAGGACTGGAAATAGGCCATGATTTTATCGGTCTTGAATCTGCGGGCGATCCGTGCCTTGCTGTTTTCCAATTGCTGGCTAATGGACAATCCCTTTTCATGGGCTCCCGTTCCGGATCCCCTGGCGTTGCAGTAGATGCACCCCCCGGTGGAGAGAGTGCCGTTGCGGTTTGGGCAGTCCAATCCGGCATCGACGGTTACTTTGTGGACCCGGCAACCAAAAAGGCCGCGAAAGTAGGTGTTCAGATCCCGGTAGGGTTTCTCGTTCATGGTGATCTGTGTCCTTGACCTATAATAAATAGGTAATTATATAGTCTGCCGGACAAAAGAAAAAGAGAAATGGATGGGTATTTTTTCAAAGCAATACGATATCATCGTCGTGGGGGGCGGGCATGCCGGATGCGAAGCGGCTCTTGCCGGGGCTCGCATGGGATGCCATGTTCTCATGCTGACCATCGACCTGGACAAGATTGCCGCCATGCCGTGCAGTCCCTCCATCGGTGGCATGGCCAAGGGCCAACTGGTCAAGGAGATCGATGCGTTGGGCGGCCAGATGGCCAAGATCGCCGACCAGACGGCCATTCAGTACAAGACCCTCAACACCAAAAAAGGCCCGGCAGTTCAGTCTACCCGTACACAAAACGACAAGGGGCGTTACCATACCGCCATGAAGGCGGTGCTGGAACGTCAGCCCAATCTGGATCTGAAACAGGCCCTTATAAAGCGTTTGGTCGTTGAAAACGGCCGTTTGTGTGGCGTGGAAGACCACACGGGATATGGTTTTTCGGCTCCTTGTGTGGTGTTGGCCACAGGCACTTTTCTCTCCGGGCTGATTCACATCGGTTTCGTGACCATGCAGGCAGGTCGGGCCGGAGAGTTTGCCTCTTATGATCTTCCCCTGCATCTTATGGAGTTGGGGCTTTCATTAGGGCGCATGAAGACGGGAACGCCACCCCGGCTCCACAGGGAAAGTATCGATTTCTCACAATTCGACGAGCAACCGGTCGGAGATTTTGTTCGCCCTTTTTCCTTCACCGATCCGGCTTCACCACTTCCCCAGGTTCCCAGCCACATTGGTCATACCAGCGAGCGGGTCCATCGGGTGGTTCGTGACAACCTCCACCTCTCCGCCCTTCACAGCGGTGCCATCAAAGGCGTTCCGGCCCGATATTGCCCATCCTTCGAAGACAAGATCGTCCGGTTCCCGGACCGGGACAGACACCAGGTCATTCTCGAACCCGAGGGGCTGGATACGCAGGAAATCTACGCGTCGGGGCTCGGAAACAGCTTGCCCATGGAGGTCCAGATCGAAGTGGTGCGAAAGGTCCGAGGACTGGAAGAGGCCCAGATCATGCGGCCGGCCTACGCCATCGAATACGATTTCGTCAATCCGGTGCAACTGCGTCCCACGCTGGAGACCAAACGTATTACGGGGCTGTACCTGGCCGGTCAGATCAACGGCACCTCGGGATACGAAGAGGCGGCGGCCCAGGGCCTGTGGGCCGGTATCAACGCAGCCTGTGCGGTCCAGAAGCGGCCACCTTTCCTTTTAGACCGCAGCCAAGCCTACATGGCGGTACTGGTGGATGACCTGGTCACCCGGGGAACCCGTGAACCGTACCGGATGTTCACTTCCAGGGCCGAATATCGGCTCATGCTACGGGAGGACAATGCGGACCTGCGTCTTTGCGCCCTGGGCCATGAACTGGGGCTGGTGGACGCACAAACGGTGTCCGACAATCGTGAGCGCAAACGGATGATTCAAGAGGAAATGGAACGCGTTAAACGGACGGTGATCAAACCGTTACCGGAAGTCAACGCCTACTTGAGAGAGCGGGGGACTCCGACCATCGAAAGCGGTATTCATCTGTCCCAGCTTCTCAAGCGTGCAGAATTGGGCTATGATGTGGTTTCTGCGCTCGCACCGGCAGAAGGGGAACTTGAAGAGCGGGTCACACGGCAGGTGGAGATCGAAGTCAAATACGAAGGGTACATCCGACGTCAGCTTGCGGAGATCGAAAAGTTCAGGCATCTGGAGCAGATCAAGATTCCCGAAACCATCGACTATTCGACCGTCCATGGTCTTTCCAGTGAACTCAAGGAGAAACTGGCCGTCGTCCGCCCCGCATCTCTGGGGCAGGCATCACGAATCGAGGGCATAACACCCGCCGCCATATCGGTTCTCATGGTGTACCTGCGAACATGGAAGGGAAGATGATATAACAGCTTGACATTAAAAGACGTACACCTTATTTTCCCAGTAAAAACAATTTGTTTGCTTCATTTCAATTTTTGCAGGAATTTGTGCAGGGAGCAGAAGAGCCATGTCCGAGAAGGATTATTACAAGATACTAGGCGTGTCTAAAACCGCAACCGATGACCAGATCAAGAAGGCTTATCGGAAATTGGCAATGAAGTATCATCCGGACCATTCCAAAGGGGACAAACATGCCGAGGAGATGTTCAAGAAAATCAGCGAGGCCTACGCCGTGCTCAGCGACAAGGAGAAACGGCAACAGTACGATACATACGGATCCACCGATTTTCACCAGCGTTACTCTCAAGAGGACATCTTCAAAAACGTTAACATAGGAGACATTCTTAAGGAATTTGGATTTGGTGGTGGAGACGTCCGTTTCTCCTTCGGCGGTGGTGGATCTCCCTTTGGTGGCGGGTTTGGCGGCCAGCAACGTCGAAGGAGACCGGCCAAGGGATCGGATCTGGTGTATGAACTTCCGCTGACGCTTACGGAGGTCGCTTCCGGTACCAACAAGACAGTGACGTTCCAGCACCAGGGAAAAAACGAGAACATTTCGGTGAAGATCCCGCCGGGAATGATTACGGGAAAAAAGCTTCGGCTGTCCGGAAAAGGAGAACAGAGCGGATTCGGGGGGCCTCCTGGAGATTTGTACATTCAATCCCGTGTCCTTTCGGATCCCGTTTTTTCCTCCGATGAGTACGATCTTCATACCGGCGTCACCATACGACTCAGTGAATCTCTTCTGGGCACCCAAGTGGGGATTCCCACGATCGACGGCGGAGAATTGAGCCTTAAAATTCCACCGGGTACCCGCCATAAAACACGCATGCGGTTGACCGGCCACGGCCTTCCCAAGATGAAGAGCACCACGAAAGGGGATCTTTACGTTACAGTATCCGTGGATGTACCAAAAACACTGACGGCCGATCAAAAGAAAATCGTGGAGGATCTTGCCGCTGCCGGTCTATAGTCAAATGAATTGACAACCGTACAAGTATACTCGATAATATTATATATGCCTGAATTCACATGTGTTATCGATAAGGAAGAGATCCATCTTCAAATCTCTCGGATTGCCAAAACGATCTCGGCGGACTATCAAGGACGGGAACTGGTCATCGTGGGGGTGCTCAAAGGTGCCTTTGTATTTCTTGCCGATCTCATTCGACTGCTGACTTTGGAAAAAATTAAAGTCGATTTCCTTCAAGCTTCCAGCTACGGTGCCGATACAGTATCATCAGAGAAAGTTGTTCTGAAAAAAGACATCGATGTCGACATTTGCGGCAAAGATGTGCTGTTGGTTGAAGACATAATCGATTCCGGCCTGACGATTTCGTTTTTGGTCCGTCATCTGGAAAGTTTCAATCCGAGTAGCATTCGAATATGCGCAATGATCGACAAGGCAGAACGTCGAAAAGTTCCAATCCACGTCGACTATTCGTGCAGATTCGTGGAAGAAGGTTTCCTTGTGGGATATGGATTGGATTATGCTGAAAATTACAGGAACTTATCGGAAATCTACCATATGAAACTCTAGGCAGCGAGGGTTGTCATGATTATCACCTGTAAGGCGTGTAACACCAGTTTCAATCTTGATGAAAAGATTTTAAAACCGGAAGGCTCCAAGGTAAGATGCTCGGTATGCTCTCAGGTGTTTACCGCTTATCCCAAGCAGGCACCGGTTGAGGCAGAAGAGACCGAAACAGCCAATTTTGTTTCCCAACCCACCGATTCGCAGCAACCGGCAATCACCGAATCCGGGGTGGCGGAGGAGACCGCATCCAAAATTCCAGATACGGACAGCGACCTTGATTTTTCACTGGAGGCAGAACCGGAAGAGGACCTGGACGATTCGGATATCGAAGATGCGGTAAGTGACATTCTGGATAAAGTCGAGTCCGGTGGCCAGGCAACGTCAGAAACCGACTTGGATCAGACGCTGGATGAATCTGATTCCATTGACGACAGGGATGCAACGATAATCGCCGATTTGGACGAAGAAGACCTGGATTTTTCCTTGGACATTGAATCGAGTGATGAACCGGACCTCGATATCGATGATGAGTTGAATCTTGATCTGGATCTCGAGTCCGACGATGAACCGGACCTCGATACCGATGATGAGTTGAATCTTGATCTGGATCTCGAATCCGACGATGACCTGGACCTTGATACTGATGATGGCCTGAATCTTGATCTGGATCTCGATGCCGATGATGATCTGGATCTTTCCATTGATCTTGACGCGAAGGACGAAGATCTGGATCTTCAATCCGATGGAGATGAAACCATTATCGCCGATTTGGATGAAGAGGACCTGGATCTGGATCTTTCCAGCCTGGATAATTTGATCGAAGACGACCAAGCCAACGAGTCCACCGTTATCGTGGAGGTAGACGAGGATGACGAATTATCTTCGGATGTAACGGATGAATCCGAGTCTTTCCAGGAAATTGAGGCCGATATGCCCAAGGAGTCAACGGAAGATTTTTCCTTGGATTTGGAACTCGATGATCTGGAAGAAGACACGGGTGGCGAAACTTCAGCGGATGAAGAGGCGGAAGTCGATTTGTCGGAAATCGAAAAGATGCTCGAAGAACCGGAAACGGGTGGTTCCGGTTCGAGTCTCGTTCCGGATCAGGACACAGATTTGGATCTGGATATAGAGCCCAGTCTCGACAATGAAAAGTGGATGGACGATTCCGCTGGAGAAAAAATGGTTGTCGAGGATGAGGTGATCGATCTGTCCGAGCTGGAGCAGGTTCTGGATGATGTCGATGTGGATGCAAAAGATGAAACTGTCGAAGAACAGGAGCTGGCACTGGAAGATGCCCTGTCATCCGATGCGGATACCGGAACTGATTCTGCCGACATCGAGGATGACCTGGAACTGGACCTGTCCGAATTCGAGGATGATCATCAACCCCAGAACACCGCCGGAGCGATTGAACAAGAAGCCGACGATATGGAGCTGGAATTCGAGGTGGAGGAAGATCATCGTCAGACGGAAAAAACGCTGGATGATGGAGAACTGGAAGAGACTGTTGTCGTCTCCGAGCCCCCGTTTGCCGAAAAAAGTGAAGCCCCGACGGAGTCTGTCGTCGAAAAAGCACCATCCTCCCCGCCTGTGAGAAAGAAGTCGCGCAAATCATTGGTATTCTTGTTGATTCTTATTGTTCTCGGCGGTGGCGGATATGGTGCCTACTACTGGATGACAACACACAACGTAGAGATTCCCTTCCTTAGCGACTATCTAAAACCAAAGGTGAATGATCCGGGAAACGAGAAACTGACAACCGAGGATATCAATGCCAGATTCATCGACAATACCAACGTTGGCAAGCTTTTTGTCATTACGGGGAAAGTGACGAACGGGTATGAACATAGCCGCGGTGTCATCACCTTGTCAGGAAAACTATTTTCTTCGGGTAAGGTTTTAATCGCTCAGGAAAAGGTCTATTGTGGGAATGTCATGTCCGATCTTGAACTGACAAATCTGGATCTGGAAAAAATTAAGGCACGTCTGGCAAATCGATTGGGAGATAACCGCAGTAACATCAAAATTGAACCAGGACAATCGATCCCGTTCATGGTGGTCTTTTCCGGACTTCCCGAAGACTTGGAAGAGTATACCATTGAGGTGATCGGTTCAACGGTTTTGAAATGAAGGCACCGTTTTCACACTTGACTAACTTTCATTGAACTGTTAGGAGTCGTCTGTTCTTTTTGGCGACCAAGAAGAGCAATGGCGATGTAGCTCAGCTGGTTAGAGCATGCGGCTCATATCCGCAGAGTCCGGGGTTCAAGTCCCTGCATCGCCACCAATAGAATAACAAGGCTGCAATCCTAACGGGTTGCAGCTTTTTTGTTTGGGGGAAGCCCTTCGGGCCAGAAGTGAAAAAAAGCGTCGACTTATTGCTCATATTTTCCCTTTTCCCATCAATCCCGTTTTAATAAAATGGATAACAAATAGTTTTTATTCTAAATATTAATTTGGATCACATTTTGCATACTTTTTATTGCACGCCATTGAATACCTTAAGGAGGATGTACAATGTGGATCCGAGAAAATGTACACCAGTATTGTGAAACGGTTTCCATCGACTCGAAACACAGCGTATTGCCACTTCCCCCCGAAACAACTGCTGAGCATGAGTTCCCAGTTCAAAACGGATTGAAACGAGAGGATCTCACAGAGAATGTCATCGAAAGGAATCGATTTTTCGAAGGTTTTATATTTATATTGCCCTTCGCCATTTTGTTCTGGTCCATCGTCGCCTGGCTTGTTTTTCGTTTTTCCCTGTGACTGGTTCTCTATTTTATCGCACCGAAGTATTCAATCCCCCCGGCTCCATGCATAACACCTACAGATCCAATGCGGATACCATATGTTGATGTGTTTTCATGCTTGACACACTATATATGTTTCAGTATTGTGCCGGTAAACGGCCAATGCGATCAAACCGCATGGCCTGCACTCGGCTCGTCTACGGCTGTAATATTTCACAACACCATAAACCCAAGATTTTAAAACATGCGTAAATGACAGAGCAAATTCCTGCTGTACGAATGAAAGGTGTTGGAAGCAGCCTCTGGGTGACCATCGCTCCCGATACACCGTTTGATCGCATAAAAGACGAACTGGTAAGACTCTTCGACCCATTAAAACATCTGGCCGCTTCGACCAGGGTTGTACTGGATACCGGTCCCGGCCAGGTCAATGAAGATCGCCACCATCAAATCAGTGCCTATCTGAAAGATGTGTTTCATCCGAAAGAGATTGTCGCACCAGAAAATACAGATGGGAAGCTTGAAAAGACTTCTATGAAAAAGTATGCCCGAACAGCCATTGCGCAACATCGAAGCGATAGTCTCATCCTTTCCGGTCGCGTGCGTTCGGGCCAGAGCGTGCAGGCAAAAAAACACTTGGTCATCTTGGGGGATGTCAATCCCGGATGTGAACTGATTGCCGGTGGAGACATTCTGGTCTTTGGGAGTCTGTTGGGAACCGCTTCGGCCGGTCAACCGGATAATCTTGATGCCATTATTTTGGCACTCGATTTTCGTCCCTTGCAGGTCAGCATCGGTGGTATCGTTGCAGCCGGTTTACCTGCAACCAATACCGGTGTGCCAGAATTTGCCCATTTTGAAAATGGTGGTATCGTTGTGGACGATTATTTGGCCGCCAATCCGTTCAAACGGCTTCCTTGGCCCGAAATTCGGTAAGCCGACGAGAACAAATCAGTGCACCTGGGAACGAAGATAAATCAAAGAAGCGAAGCTTCCATCATAAAAGGTAATGAGGTGAATCGTGGAAGGAAAAATAATCGTCATATCCTCGGGCAAAGGCGGCGTGGGCAAGACCACGGCGACGGCCTCCATCGGTGCGGCGCTGGCCATGGATGGCAAGAAAGTAGCGGTCGTGGACATGGACATCGGTCTTCGCAACCTCGATGTGGTGATGGGACTGGAAAACCGGGTGGTGTTCAACATCGTGGATGTGATCCGTGGCAAGTGTAAACTTCATCAGGCAGCGATCAAGAGCCGTCGAATCGAGACGCTGTTCCTAATACCGGCCTCCCAGAGCGACAACAAGGATGCGTTGCGTCCCGAGGACATGATCCATCTGTCCAAGGAGCTGAAAAAGACCTATGACTTTATCCTCATGGATTGTCCGGCCGGTATCGAGCGGGGATTCGACAACGCCGTTGCGGCGGCGGACGAGGCGGTGGTGATCTGCACACCGGAAGTGTCGTCCGTCCGGGATGCGGACCGGGTGATCGGTCTTTTGTACTCCAAGCAGATTCCTCCCAAGCTGGTGGTCAATCGCATCGTTCCGTCGATGGTGGCGCGCGGAGACATGCTCAGCCACCAGGATGTGGTGGACGTATTGTCCATCGATCTGGTTGGATTGGTGGAGGCGGATGAACAGGTGGTGGTTTCGACCAACAGCGGGATGCCCATCGTGATGAATGAAGAATCCAAGGCAGGCTTAGCCTTCAAGCGCATCGCCATGCGACTGAACGGACAGCCGGACCTTCCCATCGAGATTCCGGGTGTCTCCAAATCCATCTGGAAGAGAATCGGTGCAAAAATTGGTTTACGAAAATAGCGGCTCTTTGCTATCCACGGAATTGATAATCGCCGTATCCGGTTTGACCGGATCAGGGGAAACGAAATGCTAAATGATTTCTTGAAAAAACTTTTTACCAAGGGGGGCAGCAAGGAAACGGCCAAGAAACGTCTGCAGTTCGCCTTGGTATATGATCGCTTAGAGGTCTCCGAAGACATCTTAAAAGATATGCAAAATGAGATTGTCGCTGTAATTTCACGATATTTCGTTATTGACAAGGACCAACTGAAACTTGATATAACACGGGAAAACGACCTGTCAGCGTTGATTTTCAATACTCCCATCATATCTGCCAAGTCCAGGTAGATGATTAAAGATTATAAAAAGGAGGGCGAGGTTTCACGACAGTTTTAGCAATCTTTGCTAATTTCCATATTTAATACCTGATAAAAAGCGAACACGGTAACGGTATATTTTTACACCGTAATCACATTAAAGAAACGGTTTGAAGGTATTCCTCGATTCGTACCTATCCGACATCCATCTGAAAATTCGTCTGTAATTTTCGGTTATATCTCGTCATTTTTTCTTATCCACATAATTCCTTTCTTTAGCATAGGGACAAATGGCCGATATCCTCTTCATGCAGGATTGAACCACTAAATTTCCTTATAGATATAGACGAAGAAAATCGTTTTTTCCTTATCTTTCGAGTGGCTGGATAGGTACTTATGATGATCTTCATGAGTTGCTCCGAATTTGCTCATCTGGCCACGCCGAAACTGAATATCGCGATCAAGAACCATTGCCGGTTGGAATAGCAAAAGAAAAACAATGATTTTCGGGGTTAAATGGCCGGATTCCATAGGGCAACATAAGTACACAAAAAAGCAATCTGTATATTTTCGGGAAAATGAAACGTGAGACCTTCGGTGATTGAAAGTTTTCATCAAATGCAGTGAAAGAATTGCATGTCATTGATATAATTTGACTTTAGTGTTTTCAGCGCTGTTAAAGAATGAGCTCTCAATAAGTTGGTATAATATCTGCAAAAGCGAACAGAGAAATTTGATTCCTCCTCTTTTTCTTTTATCTATCTGCCTTCTACCTCATGGAATCAAATTATCAATAAATTTGGCATATATTGAGAATTTCAGAGTTAACGATAGTAACGAAAATTTGAGGATCGAACATCAAAGGAGGTAAAACTTGTTTTCCTTACTCAACAATGGCGGACCATTCATGTTTGTGATTTTAGGGGTCTCAATCGTTGCAATGGCAATTTTTGTGGAACGCGCAGCGTTCTTATACTATCAGATGCGCCTTAACATGGACAGTGCCTATAAAAGAGTGCTCATTCCATTAGAAAAAATGGATTTCAATTCGGCTCTGGCCGAATGCTCCAAGATCAAAAAACATCCTTTGGGAAATATTCTGAAAGCAGGTCTGTTAAAGGCAGACCGAAAGGATCAGGAAATAGAACGTGCGATGGAAGAGAAGATCGTTTCAGAATTACCCCGAGTGAAATCTCGAGTTAATTTGTTAACCCTTTTTGCCAACATTGCAACATTACTCGGATTGTTGGGTACAATTCTCGGGCTTATTACAGCTTTTCAAAGTGTTAGTGCTGCAGATGAGGCAATGAAACAAGAAGTTCTCGCAAGCGGTATTTCAATGGCAATGCTTACCACTGCGGCAGGTCTGGTGGTTTCAATTCCGTGTCTTGGCGGTTTTTACCTGCTTAACAACCGTGGCGATTTTTTAATTGATAAAATTGAAGAAAAAGCTTTGGGACTTGCCAACGTGCTTTCCGCCATGAAACAGAAGAGGATTCCAGATGGCACGATTCAGTAGATTTAATCGAGCACCCGAAGAAGAACCGGAACTAAACATGATTCCCATCATGAACCTGTTTATGGTGTTAATTCCGTTTCTTCTGACGTCCGTATCCTTTTTGCATATCAAGGCGATAAACACCTCCATTCCTGTTCATGCAGATACACCTGCGGCGTCGGTGGCGGCCAAGGAGCTCCAGAAGAAAATTACAGTTGTCCTTGAAATCAAATCGGATCAAGTTCGAATCTCAACCCTCTCCGATACACCGAACGATATCCAGATCACTGAAAAGGAATTGGTTCTGCCAAGAGGAAAAGGACGGGACCTTGCCGTATCCGAAGTGGCGGGCTATTTGAAAAAATTAAAGAAAAGTTTTCCGGCAAGTGACACCATGATCCTGATTCCTGATAATGAGGTGACTTACCGGGAAATCGTACAGGCCATGGATTGTGCACGCATGCATGAATCACAGGTTCTTTTCCCAAACGTGGTATTGTCTGGATCCTTGGGTTAGGAGGAAAGAAAGTGGCTTTAGGTCGGCGAAGAAAATCAGCGAGAACGTTCGTTCCACCAAAGCTCATGCTTACATCGATGATGGATATGTTTACCATCATATTGATATTTCTTCTCTTTTCATTTTCTGAATCACCAGAGAAAATAAAGCTTGGTGAGGATCTGCAATTGCCAAGATCCACTGCTGAAGTAAAGTACCAGCAGGCCCTGAAAATTATCCTTACCAAAACCGAGCTTCGAATCAATGACGAGGTGATGGCAAAGGTAAATCACGAAGAAATCGAGGGCCTTTCCGGAAAGGATCTGCAGTCCTCTGAATTATTCAAGCGGCTGAAGAGATTCCGATCAGATATGAAGGCAAAAGAGAATGACAAACAGGAACAGCCACACGTTCTTTTTCTGTGTGACAAATCCCATTCATTCAAGACAATTAACTCCGTAATTAAAACCTCTGGAATGGCCGGGTATCCGAATTTTCAGTTTGGAGTACTTGAAGAGAAGAATAAATAAGGGTCAGATATGAATATTTCAATGTTTCGAAAAGTGTTTCTCAATTTTAATTTTTGCCTCATCTTTTTTGCCTCATCGATGTCAATAGCTGTAGGTGGTGACCAAAAGGCCCTCCAGCAGCGAATTGATTTCGGAAACGCACAGATTCTCGGACAGAGCATCAAGTCCGGCGCAGTTTACCTGATGCATCGCAAAAAAAGCGAAATTAAAAATATGATCGAGGTGCGGGAAAACTATCGAAACGAAATCAGAGAAGACTTTGATTTGGAATCATCAGCCATCGCAAAGGGAGACGATGGTTTGCCCGATGAGACGATATTGTCGAAAAATAAGTAAATAGGCAAATATGAATAATATCAACGGGTAGAATGAGATGAAGAATATAGAAGAAAAATTCGGTCAAATCCAATCCGAATCGTTACGTTCGCAGACGATGACCCATTTTCAAGTCTATCAGAATCTCAATTTTGTAAGTGAACGAAAATTCGAAAAAGATCAGATTACCATCGGGCGCAGCAGGCAGGCGGACCTTTTTCTGGATCATCAGTCTGTCGCGGACATTCATGCACTCGTGAATTTTCAAGGGGAACAGGCAATCTTGACAAACCGGTTCCCTCAAAATGGGCTTCGTCTAAATGGAATGCCGGTTCGCACCGCACAACTCAAGCATGAGGATGTGATCGTCATCGGTCCATTCGCATTGAAGGTACAGGTGAAGGAACGTCCGGCCAGTTCTTTGGACAATGAGAAAACCTCCTATGCCGTTCGTCTGGTGAACCGATATGGTTCCGTAGCGGCGATGAAAACGGCGGCGGTAAACTTGTCCAAGATGTTTCGTACCGATCTGGAAAAGATACTGCCACTTGTCGAAAAAGAACACGTCGTCGTGAAAAAGGGATTGGGCGGAATCGAGGCCGCCCAAATCCAAAATGCCATGCTCAAAGCGGGCATCATCTGTGATGTACAACTGGAAGAGAAGCAGCCATCGCCTCCAACAGAAGTGAAGCCATCCGAAGAAGACAGCCAGAAGACGACTGCGGAAGGATTGGAAAATACGGCGCATTCAACAGTACCCGAATATGAAAGTGTAGCCAAAAATGAAGTGGCGGCGGCAGTAACCGAAAGTGAAAATCATTCGACAAGTAACGATTCTGTGCAAGCCGTTTCGCTAGAGGAAGCCGGGCATATACAAGTCCCCGAACCCGAAGCGGTGTCAACCGAGACCCAAAGTCAAATTCCTTCGGCAAATAGCACTTTCGATCAAACTGTTTCTTTTGTCGAAAATAAAGAAGAATCCGTCACTTTTCCGCAGGATTACTTCCCCGTGGATGAGGAAGCGGACGAGGACGGAGAGATCTGGGATGCCCCATTCACACTGAATCAGATCCTGTCTCCGATCGAAACTTTTAAAAATACAGACCGAACGAAGATTCAACTGCAGGTCGTAAAGACCATGGGAAGTGCCGTGGTCGATGTGGCTTGTATTACCAATGGGCAAACATATCCAGTCGAAGTTGGCGGCAGACGGATGGATGTGGTCCGGTACATCGATGACCAAGAGGTGGTCATCTTTTCCGAGGCATTCGGTGGCGTTGTATTGAATTCTTCTGGCGTCATCACTGCTGATTTAAATAATTACAAGACCGAAACCTATCGAAGCCGTAAGAATCGATCCGCCTTTGAAATTCCACTTCCCGACGATGGGGCCGTGATCATCGATGATGGCGCCTGCCAATACCGAATCGACCGGGTTCCGTATGCACAAAGTCCCCAGGTGGAGGCCGCGCCGGCCGAAAAGACATTGATATGGAAGCACTGGGCAACTTCGTTGGGCCTGCATCTCATGTTTTTTCTGGTGATCGCCATTCACGCCTTTTTCCAGGCCCACCAGCCCGAGAAGCAAGAACTTCACTTCGTGAAGATTGATAAGTCCATGTTAGCGCAGATGGAGAAACCGAAAATAAAGCCGGAACCGAAGAAACCGACGCCTGTGAAACCGGTTGCCCAAGAAGCGAAGAAGGAAGTCGCGCCGCCACCGGCAAAAAAAGTCGAACAAAAAGCCAACACTACGGTTAAAAACACGAAAAATGCAAAAATAGGCAAAAAGGCAGTCGCAGGCCAGAATAGCAAGCATCCCAAAGCCGGCGGTGGTTTTGGTAAGGGAAACATAAAGAATCGAAACATCAATCAAACCGGTTTGTTGAGTGTTTTGGGGGGAACCTCCGCTTCCGCATCCGATCCTTCCCAGGCGATGGTGGCGGTGACCAATCTCGATGCCGTCTCAGTACCCGGCGCCACGGAAAAGAACTTCAGCGTTGGCGGCCTGAAAGGCGCCTTGGGCGACGGCAAGATTTCGGTGGCTACCGGCCAGATCGTTCAAACCAAGGGATCCTCCCAAGTTCTGCGCAGTGGTGGTGCGCGCGGCAAAGGAGAGGTCGCGGCATTGGAGCGTGGGACCACCGGAAAGAAAAAAGTCCAGGCCATGGTTACGGCCAAGATGAATCGAACCGTCAAGATCGAAGGCGGCATGAGTCGCGAGATGGTAAAACGGGTCATCGATCAGCACCTGGATGAGATTACATACTGCTACGAAACCGCGTTGATGTCCAATCCCTCCATTTTGGGCCGAATCGTTTTCGAGTGGAAAATTATGAGAAATGGACGTGTTGGGGAGATTCGGATCGTCGCATCCAGTGTGAACTCCAACCAGATTCATGGTTGCATCAAATCGGCGATTCAGTCCTGGCAGTTCCCGAAACCGGTTGGTTCGGAGGTGATCGTCAGCTATCCGTTCGTATTCGACCTGGTTTCCTTTTAG
This sequence comes from uncultured Desulfosarcina sp., assembly GCA_963674945.2. GTDB lineage: Bacteria > Desulfobacterota > Desulfobacteria > Desulfobacterales > Desulfosarcinaceae > Desulfosarcina. The sequence goes on along the minus strand of CAXXWQ010000004.1, from coordinate 1,633,425 downwards.
CGCACGACCAAAGTTAAGAGAGTATAGGAGAAGGTAATGAATGTAAGAGTCGTCATTGGAATTATTCTGACCACCCTTGTCTTCGGCAGTCAATTGGGTTGGTGTGAAACCGCTACTGGCGAAGAAAAAGTAAGTGCTGTGCAAAATCGGGTGTTTCATCGAAGTCATGAACTCGACCTGAGTGTCGGGTATATTGCCGATGACGACTTCTTTCATGTGTACCCCATCGGTCTCGGTTATACATATCACTTTACCGAAGGTATCGCATGGGAAGTCGCCCGGGCCCAGTATATGTTCAATAGCGACAAAGACCTGAAAGCCACCTTGCGAAACGACTTCAACGTTCAACCGGAATTGTTCCCGGAGCAAAGATACATGCTCCACACGCATTTTGTCTACAAGCCGTTGTACGGAAAACACGCATTCAGAAACCATAGTGTAATCAATAACGAAATCAGCTTCTTTGCAGGCCCGGGTATCGTTCGTTACGAGTGGGAGTACAGCACCGGCGAGACAAAGACCGAAGACGCACTTTCCATAAGTTTTGGTGCCGGGATGAAATTCTTTTTGTCTGAGAGATGGTGCCTCAATGTCGAAGTCCGTGATTTGATGAACTTCAGGGAAGATGAGACGGAGAATAATATCTACTTTGGTCTTGGCGTCGGATTTCGATTCGATCTGGCGCCTAGAAAGGTCAAAGAAGATCCAACCGTGAAAAAATTGAAGAGAATTTTAAATGATGGCTGATTGGATAAAACCGATGGCAAAGATTATCGCAACGCTGCTTTTGGTATTGTTGTCCGCAATAGGATCATCCCGGGCGTCGACCACGGATACCGACACGCTCTCACCGGAGGTCGATCATCAGACAGTGAATACAGTGGCGGCCGATCCATCTGAGCTTCAAGAGGGCGACATCAGGCAGCTTTTTGCGCTGGGGTACGATCATTACAGCAAGAGAAAGTACGAGAAGGCGGCCAGTGAACTTTTAATGTTTTTGAATGCCAGTACACCGGACGTACAAGATTACGAATGGGCAGAGTTCTTTTTTGGAATGAGCCTGTACAAGCTGGGATATACCCACGCCGCAGTCGATTCGCTTACCCATCTTGTGACCCGAAAGCCAAACCCCCAAATCGTTAACTACGTGCTGGAATTGTTGGAAAAGATCACAAGGACCAGCCCCTATGACAAGAAAATGATCGTCGATCGTGCATTGTGCGACCAAAGTTACGGCTTTCTCGAAGGGTATATTGCCGACTTCATAAATTATTACCAAGGGGAATACGACTGGGAGCACGGCTTTTTCGAGTGGGGGGATGAACACTTCGAGAAAATTCCGGAAGATACGTTCTATCACAACAAATATTTGTTCAAACGAGCACTTCGCGAAATTTACAACAACCGTATCGACAGCGCCATATCCTTGTTAAAAAAGGTACTCCGTAAGCTGGAAGACGGGGACCCGCTTAAGGATGATGCACGAAAAACGTTGGCTCGCTTGTATTACGAGAAAGGAAACTTCCAAGACGCGGATCTGCTTTACGAGCAGATCGAAATGAACATCGTCGAGCAATCTCAAAATCTCCTCGAGCGTGCATGGGTGCACTACCGATTGGGAAACCCGGAGCGTGCAATGGGTCTTCTTTACTCTTTCGAAGCACCAAGTTATACCAACGCCTTCACACCGGAGTTTTATATCCTCAAATCATTTATCTATAAGGATGTTTGCCACTATCAAACCGCGATGAAGGTCCTCGATAAATTCGAGGACCGGTATGGTCAGTCCCTGGAACATATTTATCAACGTAAACCCATCCATGACAATCAGGCCATGCTGCTGGTTCTTTTGAATAAACCTGTGATTCAAAGGGAGTGGCGGTTTTTGAATTTGCTGGAGAAAGAACATGATCTTGCACAAAAATATACAGACCCTGAGGTAAAGGCGTATCTCGATAAACTGTACACGCTCAAACGTGAGGAAATGGAGCGTGAATTTAAAAAGCGAATGAGTGATAAATATGAAGTGATGGCCAACTCCATGCTGCAATTCGAAGAAGAGGCCCATCTGATGGAATATGAGATCGGTATCGACATGTACCAGCGCGTTCACACCTATCACTACGACGAAGAAGATGACGCGATGGCCAAAGATTGCAAATCAATGGATGGAAAAGCCATCTATGCGTTTCAGGGTGAGTTTTGGAACGACGAATTGGATCATTATGAGGTCGTCTTGCCCAACAAGTGCAAAAATGCCGAAGAATGGGATATATTTTTCAAATGAAACCGTATCAAAAAATCAAACTGCTATTTCTTTTGGTCACATTATTGCTCGTGACGCCGCAAATTGTATCGGCATTCTTTTTCTCGGGAGAGAAAACCGATTCGAAAGAATCCGAGCAATATGTGTACGAAGAAAAAGACGCAGATGCGGAAAAAAAACAGTATATTGTAAAGCTCGAACAGGATAAACGAAAATGCGATCTGGCCATCGATAACACAAAGACCTTAATCAGCCGATCGAAAAATCGTCCCTACCTGCCGGAATTGTACTTGCGTCTGGCAGAGCTTTACATCGAGAAATCCCGGTTGGTCTATTTCTTACGAAAAAGTCAATATGACCATGGCGAAGAGCGCGCTTTGGATCAGTACGAGGCAAATACACTGAAGACCCAGGCCGTTGAGATCTATCAGCGAATCATCAACCAGTATCCGGACTTTCAATACCTGGACAAGGTTTACTTCTTTATGGCCCATGAGTTTCATGAGTTGGGCCGCACAGATGAAATGATTGCGCAATACCGCATTATTCTAAAAAAGTTTCCGGACAGCGTCTACGCACCCGAGTCCCAATTGCTCTTGGGAGATTACTTCTTCAATCAAAAGCAGGATGTCGATACAAGTACCCGGCACTACGAGGCGGTGCTGAAATATCCATCGAGTCCCGCAGTTGCGGCGGCACGATATAAACTGGCCTGGTGCCGAATCAACCAAAAGGATTTTAAAGGCGCGATGAAGCTTTTCGAGGATTCCATTACCAGTCCTCAAGCAGCCAAGGAACTCGATATCGATACATACCGCCGCGTGGACGTCCGTTTGGAATCGATTGTCGATTTGGCCTTTTGCTATCCTGAAGTATTCAAAAAGGCGACGGCTGAACAGGCGTTGGCCTACTTTTCAAAATATGCCTGGTCCCGACCGGTCTATACCACGGTATTGGAAAAACTGGCATATCGTTACTACGTAAAGAAAAAATGGTCGCTTGCCGCACCCATATATCGTGAGCTTGCTCTCGTTCGACAGGATCCGGAGAAACTTCTCGAATATGCAAAGTATATTTTCGAAAGTGTTCAGGCAATGGGGACCTATCAGCACGCAGAAAAGGATGTGGGAATAATCGTTAGGGCCCTTTCATCTCAGGTTTACTCGGTTCGCATGGGAACGGAAGAAAAGAACAAGCTGATCAACGATTACGAAATTTTCGCACGGGATATCATTACCCATTTGCATGCCAAGGCGAACAAGACCAATTCCCGTCGGGATTTTGAAATCGCGGCAGATGCATATGCACAATACATAGACTTTTTCACGGAATCCGATTTTGTCGAAGAGATGGCTCTCAATTATGCCGAGGCCCTTTTTTCAGCAGGCCGGTACTTAGAAGCCGGCAAGCAATATGAGAAGGTGACACCGGCTACGACGATGAACGCCAAGCTGCGAAAAGACACCCTCTACAGCTCTGTCATCTCATACTATACCGCATTGAAAAATAAGGACAAACTAAATTATTACCAGGCAGCATACGCCCGCGATGGTCTTAGAAGTGTAGGCAAAACCTTCGTCAGTGAATATCCTGATTCCCGCTATGCAGCCGATGTACAGTTCAACGTGGCTTGGGTCTCCCACGATGCCGGTGATTTCGAACTGGCCATAAAGGATCTGGCTGAATTCGTTGACCGTTATCCCTCACACAAGGCAACACCGGCCGCCGTTCATCTGGTCATGGACGCATATCACCTGATGGAAAATTATGATGGCATGATCCAGTATGGCAACACGATCCTGGCCAATGCCGGCATACACGATGCCAAACTTAAGGGGGAGGTGGCCCAGATGGTCCAAGGTGCTGGTGAAAGAGTTGTTTCCAGCATCACTATGGCCGCCAACGATGATTGGGAGACGACCAGGCGTGAGTTGATTCAGGTGGCAGGCCAAAGTGAGAAGACGCAGATGGGAGAGCAGGCTTTAAATGCGTTGATCCTTTCCAGCAAGGATAAAAAGGATTTGGCCACTTTGTTCGATGCCGGAACCAAGCTGATCGACCTCTACCCGAATTCATCCAATGCGAAAGATACCTTGGGAATCTTGATTAATACTTCCATTTCCATCGGCCAGCTGCGCACACTGGCCGATCACCTGGAAACCTTATGCCGCCGATACCCGAAGGACAAGAATTGTGCAAATTTTCTTCTTCAGGCCGCCCGGATTCGTGAGGGGCTTGGTCAGTACGTCAAGGCCAATCAGAATTACCGCCTCCTGCTGACATTTCCCAAACAATCCGCGGTTTCTCCGGATGAAATTGTTTTTGCCATGGTCGACAACATGAAAGAGCTTGACCAATCCGCATCGGCCATTCAAATTCTCGGTTCACACCGAAACCGGCTCTCTCCCGGTGCAAAGGTCCGCGCCGATGCACAGCTTGCCGTACTCAACATGCAGGCAGACCGGCGTTCACAGGCCGATAAATATCGTCGCAGAGCAGAAAAATCGTACCGTAGTCAATTGGGTGAAGAAGATCCCATTTTACGTGACCTGATGGCCGAGATGGCCTATCAAAAGGTGAAAGGCAGTAGTGGACCCTATTTCAAATTGCGCCTTACGAACCAGATCGACAATAAAATCGTTCAGCAAAAAGCGGCCCTGCTTAAAAAGCTGGAGGAGGATTACCAGCATGTGATGACCTTCAAGTCGCCGGCATGGGCACTTCGTGCCTGTTTTCGCGCCAATGAGTTAAATGCCGAGTTCGCTGATTTTCTACAGAACTCTCCCATTCCAAAGGACCTTACTCCAGAACAGCAGGCCCAATACAAAGACTTGATCCGGCAAAAGGCACAGGACTACAGGACCAAGGCCCACCAGTATGTAAAGACCTGCGTCGAATTGGCGCGCAAGTGGGAAATCTGTGACCCAACGCTGAGTGGCTACTTCTATCCCGCCGACAACCCGCAGGGAGGCGATGGCGTTCTTGCAAGCATCGGCGGTGGCCAAGCCAGCACCGAAATTGGTGTTCATGGAATGGAGCAGCAGATCATTCTTGCACTTTACGAAAAACTCCTTGAAACGCCCGATGATGAAAGTCTTCAGCTTCAACTTGCCAGCATTTACATGGAAAAGGGGGATTATCAGCAGGCCGGTCTCGTGGCGAGAAATGCACTTCCCAAGCTGGATCGGGGACAAAAGCAGACAAAGGCCAAATTGCTGAATCTCGTAGGGCTATCGCATCTGTATTGCGGAAAGGATCAGCTTGCCAAGGAGACCTTCAAACGTGCGCTGGAAGCCGATGAGCGGCTGGCCTCCGCGCGAATGAACCTTGCAGGGATCTATAGACATTACGGACATTTGGAAAAGGCCGCCGACCTTCTCAAGAATATCTCGCCCACCAATGCGGAGAAGGGCAGTGTTCATCCACGATTAGGAGCCGTTTACAATGAACTTGCCATGGCCAGTCAATAAATCATTTTCCATTATCATCGCGCTGTTTGCAATGGCGCTGTCGCTCACTGCTTGTGGCGGGGGACCCGATGCGCCGGTGGAACCGTACGACAGTGAAGGCCGCCCTAGCAATTGGCAGACGATCCACATCGAAACGGTGTCGGAAAACGGGACTACGGTTCCCTATGTCGTGGCAAGGCCAGGGGATGCCGGCAATGTCCATTTTGCCTGGTACGACGCAGTGCAGGAATCGACGGAGGTCTCCTATCACCAGCTTCATCACCTGGTTTGGAATTCGAGTACCGACAGTCGGGTCGCGAATGTGGTCGATAATCGACCGGCACCTTCCGGTGTCCCCGGATTCGATCGCTGCGATCAATTCGACATGGCATTGGACGAAGACGGCGCTGCGATTTTTATCTATCCCACCTACGAAGTGAACGACTATCTTCAGCAGGTGGAGGCCGATGTAATGGTGAATGTGCTGGTGGGTGGAACCTGGCAGGAATCCACCGGTGCCGTCGGGTTCGTGGAACGAAACCCAGTGTACCAGGACGGCCACATAACCGAAAACATGTCCGTTAAAGTGGATCGTTCGGGCAATATACATTTTTGCTACCAGTACTTCACCGAAGGCATGGATTCGGCAAATTTCCGGTATCCCGATCTTTACTATGCCTATTGGGACCGCACGCGTCTGACCCAACCCATAGACAATATCGAAGAATTTGCCGAAATCGAAGAATTTGTGGATGGAAATGCCTTCAGCACTTATGGCATCCACAATACGGTCGGTGACTATTGCCAGTTGATCTTAGACGAACAGGATCTGCCCATCCTTGTATATGGAGAACGAGGTGAGAATTTCATGGGCACCTACGCCCTTAAAATGGCTTATAAGGATGAGGCAGGACAGTGGCACAGAGAAGTTGTGGACGCCCTTCCCGATGGCTGGGAAATCGGCGGTATCAGCGCCGCATTCTATCCCGAAGATCCGGAGAATCCTGAAGCCGAACGACCGTTGGCCATTGCCTATGCCGTGAGGTTGCCGGACCCCGAGCCGGACAACGGCCACCATCTTCGCTTTGCGACCAATCGGGGAGGGCAGTGGACCTATCAAGTCGTCGATGAAACCACGTGGTGCGGATCCCATTGTTCGTTGGCGTTTACCGCCGAAGGTCAACCGGCGATCGCCTATTTCGACGAGCAGTCCCATTCGGGGCGGATTCACCACTTTTTAAAATATGCGGAATTTAACGGGTTGCAATGGAATCATGAGAGCGCCAAGGAGTATGGCGGTGCCGGCAGGTTCAACACGCTGTGGTTCAATGAACTGGGGGTACCGCACATTTGCACCTACGCTGACGAAGACAATGAAATCATTGTGATCCGGCAGACCCCATGACGAAAAAGAAGGAGACTCCATGAAAACACGATTGGCTTATATTGCGATAATGATTGCTGGCCTTTTGGTTTGCGGTGTCGAAACGTTTTCAGCGGATCCACCGGATTGGAATGATATTTTCGATGAATGTCCGGACAACGAGTGCGGTGCACCACCTTCCGGAGGCGTCGGCGGCGGTGGCGCCGGGGGCGGTCCTTTGATCGTCTCCTATACCTGGGGGCCGCTCTTTTCCGTTCAAGAGGATATCGATGCCGATGGGTACAATGATGAAATCGACAACTGCATCTTCGTACCCAACGATCCCAGCGAAAATGACGATGGTGATACCTTCGGAAACGCATGTGATTATTGTCCCCAACTGGCCACCGAAAACAACATCGATTCAGATGGCGACGGACTGGGAGACGATTGTGACCCCGACCGGGACGGCGACGGCGTGGACAATGCTGAGGATACTTGCCCGGACGTCATGAACGCAGACCAGATTCTATTCCCTGACGAAGATGATCCCGATAACGACGGGCTGGGAAATGTCTGTGACGCAGACGATGACAATGACGGCATTCCGGACCTTCTGGATAATTGTATCACCGACGAGAATCCCAATCAGGAGAATAGCGACTATTATCTCAACGGCGATATTTCGGGTGATATGTGTGACAACGACTATGACAACGACGGTTATGACGAGGCCCACGACGGAATTGCCGGCGTGGATCGGTGCCCCAACCTGCAAAGTTCCGAAAATGGCGATTTGGATGGCGACGGCATCGGCGACCCGTGTGACAATTGTCCAAATGTGGCCAATCCCGACCAGACCGACACCGACCAGGACGGCAAAGGAGATTCTTGCGATGCGTAGGCAAATTTCATTGTTCGTCTTTTTTCTCACTTTTATCGTGTGGGGTGTTTCCTGCGACAACAGTCCTCCGCTCGAACGAACCACCGTCCGAGACTCGGGAACCATCGTCGCAGAATTTCATACCGAGAATCCGGAAAACATTCAGTTCCCTGTCAAAGTGCTTTTCGCCATCGATTGTTCTTTGAGCATGCTTGAGTCGGATCCACTCAATCCACCGGATGAGCCTTACGGCAGGCGCATCGCGGCAGTACAACGTTTTCTGGAACAGTACAACACCGATGAGTTTCCCAATGTCTCCTTCGGGATCATATTGTGGGCCGGCAGTGTCATCGATCAGACCCAGAACGGTTACGGTGAAGCAGGATTCACCCGTTCCACGGAAGAGTTGAACCGGGTCATGGACAATGTTCGCAACGAATCCTATACCGACTATGTGGGAGCCGTGACCGATATTCGAGAGATGGTGGAAAACGATATCATGAACATCTCCTATCAGGAGTCCGGAGAGAACGATCTGGCCCGCTCCAAGTATATCGTCTGCTTTTTCAGCGATGGAATGCCCAATACGGATGCGGGTTCCCAGATTCCCCAGGACATCTGGGAACAAGTGGAAGCATTGAACGAGGTTACGGCGGAGCGCGGTGTGGGCCAGTTCAATTTCCACACCTTCTTTCTCTCTTCCCTCTTTCGGGACGCCTCCGGTGAGTATATCCCGGGGGATGACTATGAATACGCACGGCAGTACGCCGAGAACACGTTGTTCGGCATGGCCCAGGCGGGAAACGGCACATTTCGGGATTTCGCTTCTGCCAATGCCATCGATTTTATTAACTTTACCGACATGCGTTTGACCAATGCCTACAAGATCAAGTTTATCGTCGCCTATAACTACAATGTTCGTCCCGGCATCGACACCTTGTACCTGGACAGTGACGGCGACGGCCTGTCCGACGACGACGAGGTCACATTGCATGGTACAAACCCGCAGCTTCGGGACACGGATGACGACGGATTGAGTGATTATTTCGAGATCCAGACCCAGACGCTCATGGACGATGGCAACATGTGGCCCGATCCGCTTGTGGAAGACAGCAGTTGTCCTGCACCGCCTTCGGGGGTTTGGCCGGACCAGGATAATGACGGAATGACCGACTGCGAAGAGTCCATCAAGGGAACCTGGCGCTTCGTGGCCGATTTCGATGCGGACTACATTCCCGACGGTATCGAAATGGCCGCAGGTACCAATCCTTTTGAAAACCTTTACACTGAGGACACCGATCTGGATGGTACCCTGGACGTTTTCGAAGTGCAGAGACATACCAACGTTTTGACCAACGATCCCAAGATTCAGGATCGATATGCATATAGTTATCGGTTGACCGACCATGGCAACCCCGACCCCATCCAGTTTCCTGATCTTCCCCAGGGAATTCGCAGATACAGTCTCGAGATTGGCAATATCAGCCTGATGCAAACCATCGGGGCGGATTCGGGTGGGCTGTTTTCAAACTCCATACTGGACCCCGGAGACAATGTGATTCGCATCTATATCGCGCAGGTGCCGGAAGACCGCCCCAATGCGCCACCGGTCTTTCGAATGGCGGAAGTGATCATCAATACCTTGGAGGACAGCACCTATACGCAGACGCTTGGTTATGGACAATTCGAACTCATCGACTAAAAACATAAAAAGGTGAAAAAGATGAAAAACATAAAGCGATGCATTTGGTTGCTTCTACTCTTTGCCATCTCGGCATGCGGCGGCTCCAGTGATTCGGTGGAAGGCGAACCGGCAGTACGAACCTTGGAAATCGGGGAAACCATGACCCAATTTATCGCAACGGAAGGTGAGGTGGACACCTACTATTTGCGGGCAACCGAGACAAACCGTTTCTTGCACATTTCCTGTGAGGAGAAAACGTACGGCTCCGGTGTGGATCTTTTGGTCACGGTCTTCGAAGAGGTCGACGGCCAGCGCCGCCGCGTGTTCGGCAAGCATAAGCCCAATGGCGCCTCTTTGGGCGCCGATTTGGACCTTTGGGTGTATATCGATTCTCCAAAGGAGCTGTACATTACCGTTCGGGACCTGATGGATGACGACGCATCGAGTGATATCCCCTACTATCTTCGGGCCACATTCGAGGACGCCGCCGACGGAAACCATGACTTTTCCAACGCCCAGTCCCTGACCGTGGATGCCTCGGCCATCAGCGACGCCATCGAAGAGATCGGCGAAGTGGACTGTTTTACCTTCGATGTTGCCGGCTCTGGTGTTTTCGTCGTGAATGTGGATCATCATAAGCCGGCTGGTGGGACGCCGGTTCAACTGGCCATGAGCCTGTACGATTACAGCGGTAACCTGATTCAGCGCCTTTGTGATCCCTACCATACGGTGCGCGGTTACTTGACGCCGGACAGCGGCCCTTATTTCGTAATTGTCGAAGACAGCGACAGCCTGAATGGGGATGCAGGGGCGCCCTATGACATCTCCGTCAGATCGATGGCCGTGACCGAAGCCCAGGGCAATGACATCGTCGATGATGCCATATTGTTGGCAGAAGATATTTCGGGCCAATACACGGCCGAAGGTACGATCGACTACGGCGCATCGAGCATTTCTCCCGACCATGCCGGTGATCTGGACTGGTATCGGTTTACGCTGGGGGCCGTGGGAGGGTCGACCACCTACCATCAGGTGCAGATGACCATCGACGGCGGCGATACGGTCGATGGTACCGCACCCCTTCGCATCGTCGTGTATGACGCGGAGCTTACCATGGTGACCTCCTATGATCTCGTTCCGGGAAGTCCTTTGTACCAGAACCAGTTCAGGACCGAAAACGGTGAATATTTTGTGGTCGTGGCGCCTGCCAATCCGAAACGATTGAATCTCGGTACGAATTATCGGGTCCGATTGGAAGAACCCGACTTGACCGATACCATTGAAGAAACGGACGACAACACGACCAACAGTGCCGTAGACTTGACCGATGGCATTCCCACCGAAGGGTGGGTCAGTTACCAGTCCGATGTGGACTGGTACGCCATCGCGGTCGATACTGCGGCCCCGCGGATTCTTTCCGTTTCGTTGGTTGCGGGCACCAGTATCGTGGACTACCAGTTGAGTATCTGGCGTGGCGACCGGATGATCAAGAAGGTGTCGGACTTGGATGGCAGCGACGGGCAGACGCACTTGAAGACATCGATTCTGGTGCCCGCAGATCTGGCCCCCGCCACCTACCATTTCAAGGTGAGTGATGCTCAAAACGACGAGGGAACCAGCGTTTCATACGAAATTACGGCGTCCAGCCAGGAGGTGGCGGGGGCTCCGGTAGCGATCGCACAGACATCCGGTCAGGATCTGTTCTACTATGGCGAGACCGGACAGGAAGCCGGTGAAACCCAGGATGTCGAATTGGAGATCTTCTCGAATCTGCAACCCACATTCAAGGCCAATACCGAATGGCTCGATGCCCGTGGCCCGAATGCGACATGGAGCGATCCGGGGGACGGTACAACGGTAATCACCTTTCCATGGATCTGCGGATATGTGGATTACCAGGGCGATCGGGATTTTTTCCAGCTCGATTTGGGCAAACTCGATCCGGCCGGAGCCGAAACCAGTTGGTACTACGATGTGGAAATGAGACTGGTGGTGCCCACTCCCGGAAGCCAGGTGGAGTATGTGTGGAAGCTCTATCGGGACAGCAACCAGAACGCCATTATCATGGATAATCCCACTTCACCGGATGGGTATAAGGCCTGTGCTGGGGATACCAGTCCCCAGACCGTTGCGGCCATCGATCTGACGACACCGACGGGCGACGATACCTTCTGGATCGGAAGCGAATGGGGCCAGGATGCCAAGTTCTATATCGGACTGAGCGATTTCAATTACCTGCTGCTTCCCGGGACCGAGGAATCCAACGATGAACCGGATAACGACTGGGGTTACGACGCGCCCTATTATTTTACCATTACGTTGACCTACCATCCGGGTCAGGCAAATCCGGAGTAGGTTCACTCAATCCCGATCCATAGCAAAATGAAAAGCTCGTCATGCAATCGTGCATGACGAGCTTTTTTTCGTTACCGGTGTTGTATTCATCCTCAAGCAGCAACGGCGGAACCCAAGGCATGGTGTATCCTTTGAGATCAGCGGGATCGGTGCCATTGTCCATTGCGAAACCATCCTTTTATCCATCACGTAAAAATTCATTACAATGGTTGGCATTATGATGCTTTTCAAATATAGTGGGGCCGGACAGAACAAAGAACGACATTTTTGTGCAACCGTCGAAATGATCGTCTGATTCAACTTTTTGATAATCCGATTACCATCAAGCTTTGCAGGACAAAGGCCAATTCGCGCTATTTCGCAGGCAGGAGCCAGCAAAAGCACTCCGGTCGGTGACCAACGGCAAGAAATGGGATCTTGATGTCAACCACGAAACCACAGATTGATTGCATATTCGTTACCGGCGTAAACCGAAGTGGTTTGTCGGTTCTTGGGGCCTGTCTGAAAAAACTCGGCGTTGAAACGGGCTTTGGAGAAAGAGAGGATAACGTCCGTGATTCCATTTCCCGTATGCACGAAAAATTTTTCCGGGATCTGGACGACACCGGTAGCCGGTTCGGGAAACGACCGGAATGGTGGAAAGAGACCCAGCAGGCACGCGAGGCAAACGCCAAAATCAATCAAGCCATCGACGTTTTATTGGATAAAAAACGGCTCGTTTCAATCGTCGATTCACGGTTGTGTCGACTCATTCCCCTTTGGACCCACCTGCTCGACAAGCGGAATTTAAAGGCTGGCATAGTCCTATGCGTTCGCCATCCCTGGGAAACCGCGCTTTCGATGAGAAAAGAGAGCGGGCTCGACCTGCGCCATGGGCATCAAAGATGGCTGACCACGACACTTTCGGCCATCGATGATTGCCGCGAGAGTTCATTTGCCATCGTCGTTTACGACCGACTGCTTGCAGATCCCGTCTCTACATTACGTCAGGTCGAGGTACAATTGGGGCTATCGTTTCCAAAATCCTTGAAAGAGCACAGCGACAGCATTCGGTGTGTGATTCAGCCTGAACGAAAACACTATCATATCAGTCGAATGCCCATAAATGATCCCGGCTGGAAATCTTTTGATCAATTTTTCTGGTTCTACGATCTTTTATACAATGTCGCTCTTGTCGAAGAGGGGCGTAGGGAGAACCTGGTTGAAATCGCAAAGGCAGTTGCATGGGTTCGGAGTGAAAATATGGCCGAAACAGGCCAAGTTCGCCGCCTGTCCCAACGGTTACAGTCGAAGATGGCATCAGTTGCAATGTCGGGCGTCCCTCCTGCAATGGTGAGAAGCGGCTTTTCAGCAACACCGCAGATCCATGAACCAAAAGACAATCCGGTCGTGCTCTCCTCCGCACGGAAGACCTGCAACCGGCGGATAGAACTCGTAGAAAGAAAAAGAAGAGAGACAAGCCATTACGAGAAAAGGGCGCTGGATGTATATCGCAGCCGGATCGACTCGCTGGAGAAGGCGGATCATAATGGAAAGAACCGGAGGAACAGGCCTGCACTTTTTGAATTTGGCAGAATTCCACTGGTCGTTTACAATCGAATCATCCGCTCTCTTGGCGTTTTGAAAAACAAGCGTAAAATTGATATCTTGGATTCATATTTCAACAGCCATTGGTATCAATCCATCTACCCGCATGCCTTCGGACCGCGGTTGGATCCACGGCTCCACTATTTGCAGCTCGGTTTCAAACAGGGATGCAATCCAAATCCACTGTTTTTGAATGACTGGTATTTAGAGACCAATCCAGGCGTTATGGCGTCCGGAACCAACCCTCTGGTTCACTACCTGAAATACGGAAAGGACGAGGGGCGAAAGCCCAATCCGTTGTTTGAGAACGGATGGTATGCCAATCGTCACCTGGGGGAGGATGTACGAGAGACAGACCCGTTGGTGCACTACCTGAAGTATGGCGTCCGGGATTGTATCAACCCCAATGCGCTGTTTGATACGTCCTGGTATTTGCAGTCGTATCCGGATGTGGCGGCCGCCGGCATCAACCCGTTGGCCCACTACCTGGACAAGGGGGTCGCAGAGGGGCGCAACCCCAATGCGCTGTTTGATACGTCCTGGTATTTGCAGTCGTACCCGGATGTGGCGGCCGCCGGCATCAACCCGTTGGCCCACTACCTGGACAAGGGGGCCGCAGAGGGGCGCAACCCCAATGCGCTGTTTGATACGTCCTGGTATTTGCAGTCGTACCCGGATGTAACGGCCGCCGGCATAAATCCCCTGGCCCACTACCTGGAAACGGGAGCCGAGGAAGGGCGTAATCCAAACGCTTTGTTTCATACGAATTGGTATCAAACGCACTATCCGGATGCTGCAAAATCGGGTGCCAACCCCCTGGCACATTTTTTGGATTGCGCCTTTGAAAAAGGATGTTGCCCCAACCCACTGTTCGATACCGAATGGTACCTGGACCGTTATCCGGATGCCCTTCGTTCGGGCGTTAATCCCTTGGCCCACTATCTGGCGGCTGGTGGCAAAAAGGGATACCTGCCCCATCCGCTTTTCGACGCCCGGTGGTACCTGCAGAAATACCCGGATGTGGCGCAGTCCGACGAGAATCCGTTGGTTCATTTCTTCTCCTTCGGCCAATCAGACAGCCGGGATCCCAACCCCTTGTTCGATACCGCCTGGTATAGACGAACCTGCAAGGAGTCGGGAAAATCGGAAACCAATCCCTTGGTCCATTACATAGAGGTCGGCTCCGCAGCAGGATACACGCCCCATCCACTATTCGATTCGGTTTGGTATTCAAACCGATATCCGGATGTCATTCCATCCGGCATGGATCCCTTGGTTCACTATCTGTATGCGGGTGCGAAACAAGGGCGTCATCCCCATCCCCTGTTCGATGCGACCTGGTATCTGAATATGTATCCGGATGTGGCTGCCTCCGGTACCAACCCGCTGATTCATTTTTTAGAATTCGGGGCGAAGGAGGGGCGTGATCCTAACCCGCTGTTTGACACGAAATGGTATGTCAAAACCTACGGTGATGTGGCGGAGTCGGGGATCAATCCCCTGATCCATTATTTGACGGTTGGTGTTGGAGAGGGGCGGGACCCCAATGCCTTGTTCGATACAGACTGGTATTTGAAACGGTATACTGAAGTTGCCGCCGCCGGCCAGAATCCATTGGCTCATTACCTGACCGACGGGCTGGCACAGGGGTGCAATCCCAATCCGTTATTCAACACGGCTTGGTATCTGAAAGAATATGAAGACGTAGCGGATTCCGGTGTCAACCCGTTGGCCCACTATTTGAGAGTCGGAGAGAAAGAGGGGCGCAATCCCAACGCCTTGTTCGATTCCCGCTGGTATGCGAAGACCTATCCGGATGTCGCAAAGTCGGAAACCAGTCTTCTTGCCCACTTCATCCGTTTCGGCGTCGAAGATGGTCGCAACCCCAATTCGTTGTTCCATACAACTTGGTATCTGCAACAAAATGATGACGTGACGTCATCGGGCATCAACCCGTTGGCCCACTATCTTGAGGTCGGAGAAAAAGAGGGGCGAGACCCGAACCCACTTTTCGATACGGACTGGTACCGGGGCACCTACGGTGATGTAGTGGAAACCGGAGTCAGTCCCCTGGCCCATTTTCTGGATTTCTGCGTGGCGGACGGCCGGGATCCAAACCCGCTATTCGACACGAAGTGGTACCTTCGGACGTATCCGGGTGTGACGTCATCGGGGCTCAATCCCTTGGCCCACTACCTTCGGTTCGGTCACAGGGGGGACCACAATCCCAGCCCCTTTTTTAACGGAAAATGGTACATGGAAACATACATGGGCGGCGAGGAAAAAGGCGAGAACCCGCTGGTGCACTACATGCAGATTGGCCTGGACGCCGGTCATGACGTCGCACCGGCGATAGAGGCGCAATTTAAGGGTACCGTCGGTGAGCGGATTTTTTCGGGCGGCCCCGAAGGTCCTCACCAAAACGAGAAGCTGCAATCTTTGAACGTACTTATTATCCTTTATGGAAGTGCATCTTCCAACAGCGGATATCAGGCATACCATCATGCCGAACGACTCATGGATCAGGGGATAAATTGTATCATCGCCGTACCCGATAAAGAAAAAGATTTTAAAGACCTCGGTGGTGAGATCACCTGCCAGATTCTCAGCTTCGGGGACATCGAAACGGTTGGACTATGTTTTAACAATGGCCGTGGACCGGACATCGTTCATGCATGGACACCAAGGGAACGTGTACGGAAATTTTGTCGCAGACTCGAAAAACGATATTGTTTTCAGACGATCGTTCATCTGGAGGACAACGAGGAGTACCTTACAGAAGCGGCCGTAGGAGAAGCATGGAGCACATTACAATCGCTTTCCGTGGATCAACTCGATCGTCTTGTCCCTGCCGATGCCTACCATCCGATTCACGGGCGGAGGTGGATAGAGAACGCCGATGGCATCACCATGGTGATCGGCGCACTGGAAGCATTCAACTATGCCGATATCCCAAGTCTGACCATCATGCCCGTGGTCGACGAGCGGCTCTTTTATCCCCGGCCCATCAACCGGGCATTGCGACATCGACTGGAGATCCCGGAAGACCATCGGGTGCTTGTGTATACCGGAAACGTACACGGGGCAAATCAGGACGAAGTGGCATCGTTGTATCGGGCGGTCGAGATCCTAAATGAGGAAAAAATACCAACCACGCTCATTCGAACCGGAAGAAGCGACAAATCCTGGCCGTGGGCCAATGCCACGGCAGACGGCTTCTTTCGGGATCTGGGTTGGGTGGATCGGGAAAAGCTGCCAGAGATCATGGCGGCAGCCGATTATTTTGTACAGCCCGGCAATCCGGGAGATTTTAACGATTTTCGGATTCCATGCAAGTTGCCCGAGTATTTTGCCATGGGAAAGCCGGTGATCCTTCCCCGTTCCAACATCGGATTGCTTATCGACCATGGCAGGAATGGATATATTCTGGAGAAGGGAGACGCCAAGGACATCGCCCAAGCGGTGATCGTTTTACATGGAGACAAGGCACTGACGCAACAGTTGGGGGCCGGGAGCGTCTCTTTTTATCTCGACCATTTCGCCTCACCATGGATGAATCTGCGGCTGGATGATTTCTATCGAAACGTCCATGCTGAAATCAATAAGGATGCCATCCCTTCTGCCACCTCTCTACAGGCATCCTTTCCTTCTGGTGAAGCCGAACACACGTGGTGCCTCTGGTCCTCACTTGCCGGTGATCCGACCACCGGCACAAGATCCCCCCAACTCACAATGAAGATCGAATCCATGGGAAGCGGGACCATTGACGTGGTACCCTGCGTCGAATCAGCATTGAGGGAAAGAAAACTTCCCATGGAGAAACCCTGGGTCGGTTTTGTGCATGCCCCGCCCGCCCACTTACCGGAATGGTTGGCACATAAACCGCCCTATGGCCAGTTTTGCAATGGTGCTTCGTTCTTTTCGGACCATTGGAAACGTTCTCGTACCATGTGCCGGGGACTTTTTGTTCAGTCCACTTCCCATGCCAGGCGGCTCAAACCGTTCACCGGTCTTCCCGTACACGTTATCCGATTCCCGTTGCCCCATGTACGAGAAAAATGGTCTTTTGATTCCTATGCATCCGATGATAAAAAGCAGATCGTTCAAGTGGGGTGGTGGATGCAACGTGCACACGGCATCCACCTGTTGCCAGTCCAAAAGATGAAGAAGGTATGGATACAGGGATGCTCTTCGTATTTGGATGCCATCATGGCGGCTGAAAAAAAACACCTCATCACAAATCGTATCCTTTACGATTTCATGCTGGATTCGATTTCTGCTTGTCCTGAACCGGATGCCGCGGAATGCCGGTCCATCCTGTCACACGCCATCGTCTTTTCGCATTACCATGACGATAGCTGCCTTGATCTTCTCTTGGTTTGCATTGCCAGCCAAACACCTATTTTAATCAATCCATATGGCGCCATCCGTGAGGTTTTGGGAGAAAAATATCCACTTTATTACTATTCATACACCGACGCGGCAAAAAAGGCGATGGATCTCCATCGGGTTAAGGATGCCAATGTGTACTTGCAACAGATGGCCGAAAAGCATGTGATCGAGACACGGAAGATGGCAAGGAAAATCGATCAACACCTCCAGGGTATGGCAAATTGAAAATTTCCGTCATCACGCCGTCATTTAACTGCAAGGCCACCATCGAAACGGCGATTTTAAGTGTTACGGCCCAAGGTTATCCGGATTTCGAACACATCATCGTGGATGGCGGCTCCACGGACGGTGCACTGGACATTCTCAAGGCCTATCCCCACCTTAGATGGGTATCGGAAACGGACAGGGGACAGGTGCACGCAATGAACAAAGGATTCGCCATGGCCACCGGTCAGATCGTCGGCTATTTGAATGCCGACGATTATTACGTGGATGGTGCATTTTCATCCGTGGTCTCCCGCTTTCAAAAGGGGGCAAAGATTGTCATGGGAAAGGTTCGGGTGCGATCCGAAAAGCCGGAGGGCATCCGTGAGTGGATCTGCGATCCCAAGACCCGATTTGATGCCATCTTGCGGCATTGGGAACCCGACGCTTTTTGTGTCAATCCCGTCGGATATTTTTACTTGAGAGAAGTTCAGGAGGCGGTTCCACTTAACGAGAAAACAGGTGACAAACACGATCTCGAGTTCCTCATGGAGGCTGCACTTCGCTTTCCCATTACAAAGATCGATACCGTCCTGGGTGTTTTCAACCACTCTCTGGAAACCCAGACCGGTCAAAAGCAGTTGCGGCCGAGTTATTGGGATCCGAACAATTTTTCGTTCGTGGATCGACTCGCCGAACATCTGCCGGTAGAGGAGAAATACCAATTTCGTTTGGCACGGGATATCGGTTACCAGATTCGCCGGGAATGGACGGTGAAGGAAGCACTGGATCGGGACATGGCGAAGACACTTATCGAAGAAAAGGAACTCTTTTTTCTTCCCGCAAGTGTCGAGAAATGTGCAGAAACCCGTTGTGCATTCGTGGAACATGATCGGATGGCAACGAGGGGAGACTGGGTGATTCCCATCGTGGATCCTGGTGGCGCAGGGGGGCGTTGTATTCGCCAAATCCTGGACCAGGTGCAACGCCAAGTCTTTCCGGTCTGTCGATATTTTTTCGACCTCCAAGCGCCAGAACATGAGGAAAACTCCCGTGATGCGGTAGCGTGTGCCCTTGAACGGTTGCTCCTTTCTCCTGATATCCCACTTTGCTGGAAAATCATCATCGGCCTCCGAGATCCTTTGGAAAGCGCCCTTTGTATCCATGATACATGGCCTCTTTCCGATGAAGCCGATGCGGGGAGAATGAAAGCGCGTATTCGAAAGTGGCTGTCGAAGTTCGACGGCTTTTTTGACAGATTGTTTGACCGGTTGCGAAAAGCCAGTGGAGAAGATTCGTTTATCGGTCCACTGGATCTTGGCGATGGATACCGTACTTTCGGCCGGGGACGGGTCCAGGTACTTCTTTACCGGTTCCATGATCTGCCCCGGATCCTTTCGCCCATGTTACGTACGTTTTTGGGAATAGAGAATGCTGGCCGGGTGTCAATGGCCCGGTGCAGCACATTCAAAGTGGAGGGAACGCCTCGAATCGGTTTCGACAGTGGGTTTCTGCAAGAGGTCTATTCATCTCCAATTGTCGAAAGAATGTTTACGAAAATGGAAATCGAAGCCTTCCAGCGGAAATGGTCCGGTCCGCAATCGTTATGAACCATTCGTCATTGCCTGTACGGATATGGGGCAAACGTGCCATTTCATGGACGGGCAATCGGTGGGTTTGGACATAGAAAATGCCCCTTACAATTGCCATCTGCACATATCGCCGATTCAATCTGCTGAAAAAATGCCTTGAATCGCTTAAGCGACAAACCGTCTCACAGGACGAACTGACCATCGTCGTGGTGGACAATTCCCTGTCAAATGATGAGTCCATCTCCTTTCGCGACGCGTTGACCGGAATAAAGAACCTGGACTATGTCATCACCGATGCGTCCGGGGTTGCCTATGCCCGCAATGTCGCCATGGAAAGATGTCACACCGATATCCTCGCTTACATCGACGATGATGCCATCGCCGCGCCGAATTGGGCTGAAAAGATCCTGGATGCCTTTTCCCGGTACCCGGCCGCCGGAGTGATCGGGGGAAAAGTCAATCCCATCTGGGAGAAGACGCCTGCAGAGTGGATACGCAAAACCCATCTTCTTCACGCCCTCGCCGTTTTTGATTGGGGAGAAGAGGAAATTTTCGTCGATAACTTCCATAAATGGCTCGTGAGCGCAAATACCGCCTATCGCATGGCCGCACTTCGAAAATGCGGGGGATTCAACACATCCTTGGGCAGAAAAGGCGACCTCTTGTTCGCCCATGAAGAACTGGCCACCAATATCGCCATTCAGACATACGGATTCGATGCCATGTACATCCCCGGCATCGCGGTAGACCATCTCATCCAGGCGGAGCGGACCGAAAAGTCGTGGTTTATTTCCCATGCCCTGTGGGAGGGTGCGTCGCGCGTGGTCTATGAGAACCATTGCCCGGAACTGGATGCAAAAACCTTGTCCGAAAGCCTCAACCGAGAGTTGATGGCATTCGTGGAAAGTGAGGGACAGCACGATTCATCCACGCCGTTTCACAAGGTGGTCGAACGGTATACGCAAATCGGACGCGAGGTATGCAGATCGTGTATCGGCGCAAACCGCATACCCAAAAAAAGCGACTTTTACTTCGTCAATATCGTTTCGGTGATTTATTTGGTGACGCCATGTTTCAACGCGGTAAAAACCATCGATCAGGCGATCCAGAGCATCATCGGACAGGCTGGTTCCTTCTCCATCCGATACCACGTGCAAGACGGCGGTTCTACCGACGGAACCATGGAAAAGCTGGCAGAGTGGAAGCACCGGATCGAAGATGGATCGTTTCCCATCCAGTGTGAAAACGTCCTCTTTACTTTCTCTTCAGAACCGGACCGGGGCATGTACGACGCTGTTGCCAAGGGATTCGAGACCATGTCCATACCGCCCAACGCATTCATGACCTGGCTCAATGCAGACGACATTCTCATGCCGGGTGCCTTCGAACTGATTCGGTATGTCACTGCCGTTTTTCCTCCCGAGCATGTTTCATGGGTTTCCGGCAAAGTGAGTATATTAAAAGAAGATCGACATATCCTACAGGATCCGTGCAACATCCCGACCGATGCTGTAAAATCGGGCCTATGCGACGGTACCCATTGGTGGTACCTGCAGCAGGAGGGCACGTTTTTCCGCGGATGGCTCTGGCAAAAGGTGCGAGCCGGGAATGCGATCAGAAACTTCTCCCTTGCCGGCGACTGGAACCTTTGGCGTCTTTTTGCCGCTCACACCGATTTGGCGACGATCGAGTGGCCGCTGGCGGCTTTCCGAATGCGGGAAGGACAACTCTCCCAACGCCGGGTGGATGACTATAAGGAGGAGATCGAATCCGTCGTCTGCACCACCGAAAGAGATATGGCCTTGCAGAATGTGGTCGAGAAACAAACTCTGACCATCCGTGTCTTGAAATGTGATTTTCCTACGGGGGAATTGGCCCTGGTAGAGCGGCCGGTAACTTCCCTGGCCCGGGAATTCTATCACAAATGCTTTAAACGATGGCCGATCCTTCCCGTAGATGAAGTAGATGGGGAGAGGATCATTTCATCCCCTGTGCAAGATGGCCTGAAAACCGTGACGGATCCCGTGTCCGTCGTTCATTCCAGAAGACCGGGGATCCGATACGATTCCCGTCTTCCATGGGAATTGGCACAGACTTTTTTCGTCGTCACACCCAGCCTGAACGCGGCAAAAACCATCGCGCAGACCATGGCAAGCGTGATTCGGCAACGGGGGGACTTTTTCATCCATTATCATGTGCAAGACGGCGGTTCCGTCGATGGTACGGTGGAACAGGTAAAAAAGATGGCAGACGCCATTGAAAAAGGGGGGGCGCCGGTTTTTTGCCGGGGCGTTTCGTTTTCCTGGTCCAGCCTCATGGATCGGGGAATGTACGATGCCGTTACCATGGGATTCGATACCATGTCCGCCCCCCCCGAGGCTTTCATGACATGGATCAACGCGGACGACGTGTTGCTTCCGGGGGCTCTTGCCATGCTCTCCGAAATTGGTGCCCGATTTCCCCGTGTCCAATGGGTCGGCGGCCCCCAGTTCGTGATCGAAACGGATAAGAAGATTTTGGAAAATCTCGTTCCGACTGCCACCACCATCGTTCGCCAGGGATTGTGCGACGGCCACCATTGGCCCATGCTCCAGCAAGAGGGCATGTTTTTCAAAAAGCGACTGTGGTTTCGGGGACGACATGCCTTAGAGGGATTTACATTGGCAGGAGACTGGAATTTGTGGCGAGAATTTGCCCATCACGCTGATTTGATACAATGCGAAAGGGCGCTTGGCGCCTTTCGCCGCCGAGACGGACAACTCTCCATCACCCGGTTTGGTGCCTACAAACGGGAAATGAACAACGCACTGCCACTGAAGACGCGCGAGAAGCGATTTGTCCGCCTGCGTCAATCCCGTAATTTGGAGCAATTGAAGATTACCATCGACGAAACATCGGGCGAACATCGGATGGTAACGGATCGCGTATCGGTGAATCGTGAATTGGAGAAACGATGTACGCAGCTTGAAGACAGATGACGTGCCGGCACTTCTTGCCGGGAAGTGAGGTTCGCATGAGATTATGCCGGCAGGGCGCCCTGATGGAACCGCGCCTGATCAAATACAAACGCAAACATCGCGTGAACCGACACCCAATGATGTACTATGCCACGGGAGGAAACGGGAAATCCTGATGCGACAATTCATCTTGCTATTCATCGTCGTTGTCGTTCATGTTGCAGTCTGGGGAGGATTGAGCCCGGCTTTTTCAGGTGATCACCTGAACCACCTGACAATTACCCACGGCGTGTGGGCAGAGACCGATCTTCCCGATCTTCCGGGAAAACTGCTCACCGGAAGTCTCGATTTCAAGGAGAGTTATTACGTTGGCCTCACCTATGGTCGGACCCTGGTGGATGGGTTTACCATTCCGGTTCCGTTTACCCAAATACGGTTCAAGGGGTGGGATTTGGAACTGGAGGGCTCAGTTCTAAAACACTACAACATCCAATCCCACTGGGAGGTGGCCTCGGCGTTTGTCATTCGCACCCGGCAATTCACACCCCTTGATTTCCTGGGCTGGACGTTTGCCGGCGGCTTTGGATTCTCTTATGCTCTCGAAGAACCAGCGCTGGAGAAAGGTCCGGACGGTATCCCCGGTGAGGATTCCGAGCATTTCCAAAGTCATATCGTGATCGAATGGGATCTTTTCTATCCGCCCTACGATCGCCTCCACCTCATCGCCCGTGTACACCACAGAAGCGGTATATACGGCCTGATCAGTCCCCAGAAGACCGGGTCCAATTTCCTTGCGGCAGGTATCCGCCTTGATTTTTAAGCCA
Source organism: uncultured Desulfosarcina sp. (assembly GCA_963674945.2). GTDB lineage: Bacteria > Desulfobacterota > Desulfobacteria > Desulfobacterales > Desulfosarcinaceae > Desulfosarcina. Next base: position 1,609,869 of record CAXXWQ010000004.1, on the reverse strand, counting down.
GGTCTGTCTACAAAGGACATTGCACGGCCCCATGTGTTCACCCCCATGGCCAATGGCGTTCATGTTCCACACCGCTTATACAGAAATGTTGTGATGGCGAAAAATTTTTCGTTTCTTTTTATCGCATTGATCGTCGCTCTTTTCCATACGACCGATATCGAGGCGGCCCAATCCTTTTCCCCAAGCCGATGGGAGTCGCCTCTTCGGATCGCTTTCGAGCCGATCACCGGATTCGGTGACGTATTTGCCGTTTCTCCTGATGGCTTTGGGGCCTCCGCCGATGGCACTTCGGAAGGTTCCGTGCCCACGAAGGGGGCGGCCTTGTCGATCCCTTCATACGAACCTGGAACATTCATCCCGGATCTGGCCACCGTTCCCTGGCCAACCGCCGTGCTGGCGACCGGTATCTGCATCGTCGGCGTTGCCAGCTGGGATTGGGGGGACAGCGGTTTTCGCTTCAACAGCGAAGGTTTTTTTGGATACGACACCGGCAGTTTGGGAATGGACAAATTGGGTCATGCCTACTCCACCTATCTGATTTCGGATTATTTCAACCATTTCATGAAGAAAAGCGGCGCCTCGCCAAGCGCACCGTACAACGCCGCCATGACGGCGTGGGGGATCATGTTGGGGGTGGAGATTTTAGACGGGTTTTCGTCGGACCATGGATTTGCCTACGAAGACTTGATTTTCAACAGTTTCGGTTCAATCTTTTCCATAGTAAGAAACATTATTCCCGGATTTCGAGAGAAGATCGATTATCGGCTCGAGTACATCCCTTCCGGGGACAAGGATGGTTTTCACCCTTTTACCGATTACTCCGGTCAGAAATACGTTCTGGCCTTCAAATTGTCCGGATTCGATCTCTGTCAGAATACGCCGCTGCGGTTTTTCGAATTGCAGGGGGGGTATTTTGCCAGGGGATTTACCGAAAAAGAGGAAGGACGTGGGGAACCATTGCGCAGGGAGCCCTATGTGGCCATTGGCATCAATCTTTCCGAACTTCTCTTTTCCAATACAAGGGTCGGCAAAACCAAGATCGGTGGATATGCAGCCCGTTTTTTTGAATATGTTCAAATTCCCTACACTTATGTGGCCTCGGAATACGATTGATAACTTTCTCCGAAGTATCCGCCAATGCGGATTCGGCACTTCCGAATTTCGGGATCGAGTTATCCGGCTTGAATGACAAACAGATTTCCTGGTTCCATTATCACTTCGGTGTAACACTGCCATGATTGACGCTACTGGTTTTGAAAATGCGGCATCACTTGAATCCATCGATCCTGTTTCTATTGATATAGATCGCTTCGATGCGCTTTTTATCGATGCGGGCATCCGTTCCCTTCGCATCGTCGTCAAAAATAGCGACGAGCGAGGCCTTCAAACGTGCACTCTTCCCAGCAACCAGGATGTCGGACAGGCACTGGTGCGGATGGGAATGAAGGACTTGCATTTATCGACGCCTGTCTACCTGACCGGAAAGCTTGCCGACGCCGTGCGACGTTGCCTGGGCCATGGTGAGAAAATTCTTCCTGCGGCGGCACTGTGGGTGGCGGCGGATCGACTCGTGGACAATGGATCGGTAGCCGTTCTGGAAATATCCGCCTCGGGGTACACGGTCGTGGGCGTGAACCATACGGGAAGATTGCATGATGATCTGCTGGCGGCCAATGCCCGTTGCGGGGCCGGCTGCGGGATCAATATCGACCGGGTGTTACAAAAACTGGCCCTGTCCCGGTCCCAAGTGGACACCCTTTTGGGACGATTTTTAGGTTCGGAAGGGCAAGCCCGACGCCGGGAGATCCAGGTGCGGGCGGATCGCTGCGGTGTCTTCGCCTCTTCGGCCACCATATCCGACAAGAACCAGGGAATCCCCATCGATTTTGCCCTGGCCGTCACCTTGAAATCCGAAGTGGTCAAGGCGTGCAATAAATTCACCACGCCTTTTGAAACCGTATGGCTGACGGGTGGCGTATTCAACTGGCAATTTGCACGGGACTGCGCACAGGATGTGTTGTCCGATCTGGGTGTCCGCAACGTGATTCACGACAGCGACGGCAGCCTGCCCATCCAGGGACTGGTGCAGCTGGAAAAAAAAATAGGACGGGGACGGTTTATCCATGTGGATTCCCGTGTCTACACCCCGAAGTCCCCCGAACCGCTTCCCTCTTTTCGGCCCCTGGAGAAAAGACTGTTACGCGACCGTCTCTACCATCGACACGAGGATGAACCGGAGTTTCGAGAGGGGATGGCGATTGTAAGAGACAATCCGGTCTTCATGGGCCTGGACGTAGGTTCCACCATGGCCAAGGTGGTCCTTGCCGTCGGAGCGGGGAAGCCCATACTGTTCAAATATGCCGTGAGCAACGCCGGCGATACCATCGAAACCATCAAGACCATATTCCGTGAGATCCGAAATCGGGGCATCGATCGCCTTCGGGTAAAGAAGGTCGGCATCACGGGAAGCGCGCGGTATCAGGTCCAGAAGGTGCTTGTCCACATTTACCCGCAGTTGGAAGGCGCGGTGACGGTTCTCGTGGAAAACTATGCCCATGCCCGGGGCGCCATCGATTATGTGCGAAGGCACATTCGTCGTCTCAAGGACCAGGGCGTGGCGTCCGTCAACGAGAAGCGGTGCATCCTGGTGGACGTGGGGGGCGAGGATACAAAGATTTCCACCATCGATCTTGAACGGGGCGAACTGCTGGACAACGCCATGAACATCAAATGTTCCGCCGGCACCGGGAGTCTACTGGATGTACTGGCATCGCTGTTTGATATCCCGGACATGCCGACCGTCTCCGAAATGGCCTATGATGCGACGGATGCATTGTCCATCAACGCCACCTGTGCCGTTTTTTTAATGGAAAATGCCATCCGGCTGCAGGCGGAGGGCGTTTCCCGGGATCGGATTTTGGCCTCGGCCATTTGGGCCGTGGTGGAGAACATGGCCCACAGCCTGTGGAACCAGCTGGACCTGCCGGCAAATGCCGTGGCCTTGTTGCACGGTCAGACCATGCGCGGCATCCCGTTGACCCTGGCCACTACCCATCGGCTCTCGCGTCACGTGGGCGGTCCGGTCTACGGCCTTGTTCCCCCTGATCCCGGCCATCGGGCCTGCATCGGTCTGATCAACAGCATGGATACCGGTTGTGCGATGGAGGCGACCATCCCGCTCGAGGAGCTGATCGAACACCGATTTCGAAAAAGGATCATTCAGTGTCGCGGGATCGCCTGCGGGGACCCCAATGCGCGCTGCAACCGATCCTTTCTGACCAGTGAGAAGGGACAGAACAAGGCCGTCAGCGTCACACTGGGCGGGTGTAGTGCCGTCAATGAACGCCACGGCAAAAAACAGCGAAAACGGGACGCGGGCAACCAGGATGCATATAGACGGATCTGGCAGATCGCCGACGGGAAAATGCCCCGGAGCGAAGACCCCGACCGGTTGGTCATTCCCCGCAGCTTCTGTGTTTCCGATTGGGCGTTTTTCTTCAGCCGTTTATTTGTACCGTTCGGCATTCCGGTGCACGTGGACAATGTGATCTCGGTGGACATCAGCAGTGCCCAGTCGTGCATGCAAGTCGATACATGTGCACCGCATATGGGCGCTGTCGGTCAGATGATCCGTCTTGCCGGATCATCCCATGGCATGATCCTGGCGCCGCAGATCGAATTTCTTCCCGGTCGGGGCGATTCGCTTGGACGAAGTTGTACTATCAACCAGGGCGGCATGGCCGTGGCAAGAGGTCTGGCCAACACGAAATATCCCGAGAGCCGTATCCACCTGTTTCACCTGAGTCTGGCCAATATGCCGGTGGATGAGATCGCCCAGCAGGTGTATCATCGCCTCACTCCTGTGTATGCCCACTATGGTGTGGATCTATCCTTCGGATCTTTTCGCAAATTGGTCAACCACGCATGGCGGGAAAATGCGAAAATGAAACGACATGTCGCCGATCAAGCTGCCCAAATCGCCGAAGAAGCCATGGCCGAAGGCCGATCCCTTGCCCTGGTTATCGGTCGGGAGTACGTCCTTCATCCCGGCATCTATGACAGCCACGTGGGGAGATTGCTCCGGGACAAGCATCTTACGGGAATCCCCAGCTATATTCTCGACATTACGCTCAATCCCGATTTCGATCATCTGTATTGGCGCAATTCTCATGTCATCGCCACCTTGACGGACGCCGTTGCCAGGAAAAGACTCCACCAAATTGTCCTGCATCCCGGCTTTCAGCGGTTGTTTCATCGAGTCGAGACGGCAAACGGTCAGGATCTTGCCATGGTACAGGTTTCCACCTTTTTGTGCGGACCGGACAGTGTCACCAACCCGTTGGTGGATGAACTGGTGAAAAACCGGCCCTTCTTGCGAATCCAGTCAGACGCCGTCATTCAGGAACTGGCCCATCTGGAAAACCGCATGAACACCTATATCAAACAGCTCGAACAGGGACTGCACAAAGGAGAAGAGGGTCCGTCTTCGGGTGGTTTTAACATGAAAATTCTCGACATTTTTTCCAATCGAGAGCCGATTCATCCAACAACCGATGCCATCTACATGCCGACACTTTCCGACAACCGGTACGTGACTTCGGTCATTCGCGGTGCCGGATATACCTGCATCGATAACTATAACAAGAATCATGACCTTTCCGAGGCGGTGAAATTGGGAAGGAGTGTGGTCGGCGATGGTGTCTGTGCTCCCCTGGCGGCGGTGTACGGCGATATTCTCAATGCCATCAAAGACTTCCAAAAGAGGAAAAAAGAGGGTGATCCCCTGGTCCGAGACTGCAAAAGACTGCTCATCTTCAACAACAAGGGGATGGGACCCTGTCGGCAGGGGCAATACGTGGAGACACACAAGCTTCATCTTCATCGGGATGCGCTGTTTTCAACCCATGATGCCGCCTGTGGCCAGGCCGATGGGTTGGTCATGAACTTTCTGGTGGGGCACGAAAACAAGGGGTTTGCCATCGACATCCCGGAGTGGGCCTATTTGCGGGGCATCCAGGGGATTATTCTCCAGGGGGTGATGCACCAACTTCTGATCTCCGGTGCTTCCCAGTGCAGCGATTTCGATGAATACCAGCGGTTTACCGGTGCATTCGATCGTTTGGTGGAAAGGATTCACGGCATTCAGGAACATCGCCCCCGGCCCTCGAAGCGCATTTTATCGTTGCTGCAACGGTACAATTCCGGATCTCCTCTGGGCTGGGGATTGAAGTTTTTTGCGTATCGCCTGTACGGGCGTGACCTTACGCGTCCGATTCGACGGTTCGCCAACGTCTGGAACCGGCGCCCTCCGGAAAAAGGGTGCATGTGCATCCATATCGACGGCGAGGTTTACATGCGTGTCGCCCAATTGGAGAAGGTGTTGAAGTTGCTGATCGGTACCCTCGGATTCCGGCAGTTTCACCTCACCCATTCCCCGCTATGGGGCTTTTTGGAGTACAAGCTGGCCGGTTCCATCATGCGGGCAAAGGAGCATATCCGCGAGGGTCGGATCCAGGTCCGACGTGCCCACTCCGAGGCCTACCGTGAGGACCGGCAAACATTCGTGAACAAGAAAAAGCGCCAGTTAATGAGGTTTTTGGCGGTAAATGCATTCCAGCGTTATATCCTGGCCTACCCATTGTATCACGCGGCGAGGCTTGCCATGCCCGAACCCGTGATCCGGGTGTTGGACGCAGCCGTCCCCATCATTCCCACCCAGCGTCCCGGTGGCGAATTGGTGCCATACATTGGAGAAGCCGCAACCAAACTCGATAAAGGGTATGATCTGTTCTTGAATATCGCCCCCGAAGGGTGCATGGTCAGTTCCATGGGCGAGGTGCTCTCTCCGGCCATTCTCCGGGCCTCGAAAAAGGGAAAGGGAATCATTCGTCCTCTTTTCTCCCAACAGGGGGACGTGGATCCGGATATGCTCAGTCTGGCGCTGTTAAAAAGCATCGGGCCATACCGGCTATATGGAACCAGCAATCAGGACAAGTAATACATAGAATGAGCGATTCGCCCTTAGCTGTCAGCTAACTGCGAAAAGGAAACTGCTTACCTTGGGAAATGCCAAAGAGAAGAACATGACCATACTGAAACACCTTTTCTCCCCCATTCGAATCGGAACGATGATATCCAACAATCGTCTGCTCATGCCGGCCATGAGCATCAATTTTGGCGTGGACGAAAACGGCTTCGTCACAGATCAGCTGATCGGCTACCTGGCTGCACGCGCCAGGGGCGGTGCCGGGATGATCCTGGTCGGCGGCGCCGGCGTACACCCTTCGGGCGTGGAGGCGCCCGACCTGCCGGCATTGTGGGATGACCAATGCATTCCGGCCTTGAAGAAATTGGTGGCTGCCGTTCATGTCCATGATGCCCGCATCGGCGTACAACTCATGCACGGGGGGCGGCAGTCCTATCTGAAGAATACGGTTGCACCTTCTGCCATTGCCGCACCGGCGGTGGTAAAGGGAACCCCCCGGGCGTTGACCATACCGGAAATCGACGAAATCGTCGCCGCCTTCGGCGATGCGGCCAGGCGGTGCAAAGACGCCGGATGTGATTTCATCGAAGTGCACGGCGCCCATGGGTACCTGATCAACCAGTTTTTGTCTCCCAATGCCAATCGCCGTTCGGACCGATACGGCGGCAGTTTCGAAAACCGCATCCGTTTCTTTCTGGAAGTCTTGGCCGACATTCGAAATAAAGTCGGTTCGGATTTTACCGTGGGGCTGAGGATCAACGGCGACGATTACATCGAAAATGGATGGCAATTGAAAGAGGCTTTGCGCCTTTCGCCCATCCTGGAGGAAAACGGTACCGACTACCTGCACGTTTCCGCCGGTGTTTACGGCGCAAGGCAATTGACCATCCCCTCCATGTATGTGGACCACGGATGCTTTATTCATCTTGCCGAAGCGGTAAAAAAGGTGGTTTCCATCCCCGTAGTGGGGGTGGGAAGGGTAAAACATCCGGAAATGGCCGACCGGTTGTTGAAGGAAAGGCGGGTGGATGTGATTGCCATGGGGCGCGCCCTTATCGCCGACCCCATGCTGCCGGAAAAGGCGTTATCCGGCAATGCGAAAACCATCCGTCCGTGTATCGGATGTTGTCTGGGATGCATCGATGCCGTCCTTTCCCATGAACCCGGTGGCTGTGTGGTCAATCCCGATGTGGGTCGTGAATATCTCTTAGGCAATGAAGAGGAAAAGGCGTCGGTTCCCCAAAGGGTGTTGGTGGTCGGGGCCGGGCCGGCGGGACTGGCCGTCGCCCGCATGGCTGCCTTGCGGGGACATTCGGTGACCATCGTCGAAAAGAAGGGCCGGATTGGCGGGATGCTCCGTCTGGCCGCCGTCGTTCCGGGACGTAAGGAGATCAGAGATATCATCGATTATTTCTGCCATGAGGCGGAGCGGCTGGGTGTCGATATTTGCCTCAACACGAGGCTGGATGAAAATCTATTGGCCTCCGTGAAACCGGATGTGGCGATACTGGCTACGGGAAGCATGCCGGACATGCCCATCATCAAGGGATTGTTCACCACCGGTATGGATCTTTGCACGGTTTCGGAAGTCCTCGATGGGAAGATAACCGGCGATCGGGTGATTCTCATAGGAGGCGGGCTTGTGGGGCTGGTGACGGCGGATTACCTGGCCCAAAAAGGAAAAAAGGTTGCCGTACTCAATCGACGACGCCATTTCGCCGAGGAGATGTCCAGCAACGACCGGTTCTACCTGCGGGAACGACTCAAACGTGATACGGTCACCCTTTACAAGAAAGTGGCCAATGTCGCCTTTTCCGGCGAAAAAGTGACCTTTTCCTGCGAAGGCAAACCATTGACCCTGACCGGGTTTGATACGGTGGTGGTTGCCGAATCCATGACGCCGGTCCGCGATGAAAAGAAGGTTCTGGGCCGCCACAAAATGAAAGTCATCGTCATCGGCGACGCAAACTCTCCCCGCAATCTCATGCTCGCCAAGAGCGAGGCGGAGGAGGTCGGCCGGCAACTCTGACTCCTTCAGGCCAGCAGTGTAAGGGAAACGTGCCATAATTCGAAAACGATGAGATCCAACTGGGGCCGTGCTGTCTCCCGTTTCATGGATACTTGCCCCCCTGTCATGTTTAAGATATACCTTTTTTCATAGAGAGCACAACTTTTAGCGCAAGTGGCGGTTGTTGATGAATGAGCGAGTGGAAACGAAAGGGTGCAATATGACAAAGTTGCGTTCCATACTGATTGTGGATAACGAAAATGATCAATTGGAGATGATCAAGGATATGGTGGCTTGCTTCGGATTTTCGGCAACGACAACCGATAGTTCTTACGAGGCATTGAAGATTGTGGAAAAAAAGAGCTTTTCCCTGATTCTCATGGATCTTATCATGAATGACATCGATGGAACGGAGCTTTGTGAAATAATCAAGGAAATTCGACCGAAAACCCGTGTATATGCGATGTCCGGCCATTTGAAACTGTTTCGTTCCGATCGATTGTCCCGTGCCGGTTTCGATGGCATTTTACAGAAACCCTTTACCATGGAAGAATTGAATGCGGTGTTGGTTGGCGTCGTGTAAAAAAAAGACACGAGTGACAAAGGACGATGGAAAAAAATGATAGGGCGAGGCGTGTGTCGCCTCTGGTCCCGCATCCTTCGTCCTTTTTTTCAATCCCATTAAATGACCGGTAACGGGTAGCTGACGCGCTTCCGGTGCCAGCCGTTGCCCATGGAAATACGACGAAAGGATCAATGGATCATGTTGAAAAAAATTATTTCCGGTGGACAGACCGGCGTCGATCGCGCCGCCTTGGATGTGGCCATAAGGATGGGAATCGACCATGGCGGATGGATACCAAAGGGGCGCCGAACAGAGGATGGGCCGCTACAACCGCAATATCGGCTCTTGGAGATGCCCACCGAAGACTATGCCGCCCGTACTGAAAAGAATGTTGCGGACTCGGATGGCACCTTGATCATCTCTCGCGGCACGCCTACCGGCGGAACTGATTATACGCGGAAAATGGTCCTGAAGCACGGGAAACAACTGCTCCACATCGACCTCTCCCCCGGTCAGCGTCCAGCCGACGCCGGTTCGGTGATCGCTTCCTGGATATCCCTGAATAACGTAGAGACACTCAACGTGGCAGGTCCACGGGCGAGCAGCGACCCGGCCATTTACAAGGAGGCAATCAACATTCTGACCCATGCCTTTGCATGAGTGACGGGGACATGTATGAGATCTTTATAACCAACGTATCGAAGTTCGATGGTGGTCCTTGTTCAAAATCGGCTGGGAAGCGTTCTTTTTTCATCAATCTGTCGTTGACAATCAAAAATTGAAATTCCATGGATTGCGCCATCCGCGTACCGGATGAAGTCTTTTCACGAAGGGTACAAGATGTTGTGCCAATCTTACCCTTGACAACCTATTGGAATGCTGGCATATACTCTTTCTTAACAAGATGCCGGATACCTGTTGCCAAGCAAGTTGTTGGTTCTTTTTTTGTGATCCAAGTCCTTGCTTGACAGAGCGCCAACAAAAAAGGGACGTGAGATGAATCTTCTAGTGGGATATGATGTCTCCAAACACAGTGCCGAACTCGTGGATGCAGCCATCCGGCACGCCATCGCATTCGGCGCGAACGTCGATATTCTGGTTTCCACGCCGCACTCTCCCGAGGTCGCACCGGATAAGATCGAACGAATGCAAAAAGATCTCGATGGAATCAAACATAGGTTGGAGGCCGAGGGCATTCACTGTGATGTGATTGTTCTCAGCCAGAGTCTTACACCAGCCGAGGACCTGATCAGATATGCTGTTGATTATAACATCGATGAAATCATCATCGGTGCGAGACGGCGATCCAAACTGGGAAAATTCATCATGGGGTCGACGGCCCAATACATCATCATGGAAGCACCTTGTGATGTATTGATCGTCAAACAATCCCATCGGAAATGAACGATTGCTTGGGAAAAGGATGAACTCTTCAGACGCTGACGCTATTTATAAAACCAAGGTGAAATGGCGTATATTGTTGTTGGTATTTCTTACCATCGGATTCATCGATTCCATTTACTTGGCCTATCACCACTACAAGGTCAATATTCTGATGCCGGAAACTGCCAGCTTCTGCGTCATCAATGAAACCATCGATTGCGACCGGGTCACGACCAGTTTTGGATCGAAGTTCATGGGGGTTTCGGTGGCAACCCTGGGCATGTTCGCCCATGGATTTCTCTTTTTTTTCATCTACATCGAACACCTGTTCTCATTCGGCGAAAAGGCCCACCTGAATTGTTTTGTGTACATCACCTCTTTGCTCATGATTTTGTTTGCCCTTTATGAATTGTTTATCTCTTTTGTCATTTTAAATGCGATTTGTATTATGTGTGTGGTGCTCTATGTTACCGTATCCATGATTTTCATTTCCAGCAAGCGTGTGCTCGGCCTATCCCATCGGGAAATCAAAGAAGTATTGAAGCGCCTTTTCTTTTATCCGCCCAACCGCACCATTCGAATTCGATTGCTCCAGACCTTGATCATTTCCCTGGTCTTGTCCGCCGTCATCGCTTTCGGGCTCGATCGCCTATTCATCAGGCAGTTTGAAAGTGCCAACGTATTGATCTTTCAATGAACCGTATAAACTTAGCGGTGCCATTTTTTTAGATCGTTTTTTCCTATCGTTTTCAATTGCCGATTTTTCTAACAAATTAAAAACGGAAAGCGTTTAACAGACAATGAAAGGGCCTCAATCAGTCAATTGGCAGGAAAAGGTTATTCCCGTTAAAGAAGTGTTAAAAAAAATCAAACCGGGGATGAGTATTTATTTAAGTACCGGTCCCGCGGAACCCCGAGGTTTTATTAAAGCGTTAAACAAGTCGAAGCTAAAAAACTTGTATGATCTTGAATTGATACAGGTATTCGGCATAGAAGCTTTCTCGGCCCAAGAGATTTACTCGAAAAAATATCGTCTGAAAACCTGTATTTCCGGGGTTCTCACCAGTGAAGCGATTGATTCCGGCAAGGTGGACCTGATTCCGGTGTTTTTATTCCAGATTCCCTATCTTATTGGTTCGGGCCAGATGAACATAGATGTGGCCGTCATTCAGATAACAAAACCCAATGCTGCCGGTTACTGCAATTTTGGCATTGCAATGGATGCGGCACGACAGGCGATGCACCAGGCAAAATTGGTCATTGGCGAAATCAATGAAAGCATGCCCTTTACGTATGGAGATACATTTGTGCCAATTTCGGAATTTGATTACCTGATCGAATCCGAAGAGCCGATTATCCATTTTGGCTTCAACCCCAGTGAACACCGGCCCGTTTTTTATGAAATCGCTGACAATATCGCATCAGTCATCGAAGACGGAAGTTGCCTGTCTCTTTCCTTCGGGCCGATTGATGACGCATTGTGTTTGAGCCTTTCCAACAAACAACATTTGGGCATTCAATCCCCTCTCTTTACCGACGCGCTAATGCGTTTGTGTAAAAGTGGTGCCGTCAGTAATCGGAACAAGAAGATTTTTACGGGCAAATCTTTGGTATCATACGCAATCGGTTCCAAGGCGTTATACGAATGGCTGGCCAATAATCCCATGGTGGAATTTCAAAGCATCGAGCAAGTTTTCAATCCATTATCCATGGGCCGAAATGCGAAATTTATGGGTGTTATCCATTGCCGTAAAGTGGATCTTTCAGGCCGAATTGCTCTTTTCCCTGGAAGAATCAACTTTGGCGGCACTCTCGGAGAAGTGGTGAATATGGTGACTGGTTGTCGAATCTCCCAGGGAGGAATGAGTATATTTGCCCTGCCCAGTCGCAATGAAAAAAATGAATGCAATATCCTGCTGTCTGTAGAAGCGTTTGAAGAGCCATTTACCATCCGTGAGGCAGTGGATTTGGTGGTTACGGAATTCGGTGTCGCCAATCTGTACGGCAGAACCTTGAGAGAACGCGCCCAGGCGTTGATTGAGGTTGCCCATCCGGAAGATCGCAAACGGCTTTTGGAAACGGCCAAAGAAAACAATATTCTGTATAAGGACCAGATATTTATCGACCAATCCGCACATCTTTATCCGAAGGAGATCGAAACTACGAAAACCTTTAAAAATGATGTAAAAGTACGGTTCAGAGCCATCAAACCATCGGATGAAGATCAGATGCGTCGGCTGTTTTATCGGTTTTCAGATAAAGCCGTCTACTACCGCTATTTCACACATCTCAAAGCCATGCCGCACGCATCCATGCAAAGATACGTCAATGTGGATTATGGGCAAGTTATGTCGATTGTCGGTTTGGTCGGTCCTCCGGACAAAGGCCGCCTCATCGCCGAAGGTCGGTATGCGAAAAGTCCCGATCGTCTCTACGCCGAAGTCGCATTTGTCGTTGATGAATCATACCAGGGATATGGTATCGCCACATTTATGTATCGATACTTGGTGAAACTGGCCAAAGAACGCGGCTTGCAGGGTTTTAGGGCGGATGTTTTGGCCAGCAACAGGGCCATGATGAAAGTCTTCGAAAAAGAGGGGAGAATTGACGCCACACTGGATCAAGGTATCTACAAACTGATAATTCGTTTCGATCGATAGTTTGCTATCATTTACTAGGAGGCAATGAATTTCTAGTCTTGGATTTACATATTGTAATTATTGCTTGCACATCGTCATGTCAGATTAGATAAAAGTACCATAAAAGATATTACCATGAAGCTTACTTTCTTCATTCAGCAACGATAATAATTGACATATTCTAAATGGTCATTTTATATTTATTCATGCTTGCTACACGTAGCGTTCTAAGCACATGCCGAATTTATTTTGCTGCTAATCATCTAAGAAAGGAGAGCAATTATGAAAAACAAACGTTTTATCATCGGAATCGGTATCTGTTTTGCGGTCGTCATGGTGTTGAGCATGCTGGGGACGGAAACAGTTTCCGCCGAGGAATGCCTGCTTATAAAGGTAACATCTCAGGCGCAACCTACCATAGTTATCGCAATTGATCCACAGACACTGGAGATATCCGCCGGTGATTGTGTGTTTTGGGCAAACATGAGCAAGGATTCTGTCAAAATTAGATTCATGGGCAGTGAAGAGTGTATTGTCAACCCGTCAGGCTTTGAATGCGAGGGATCGAAGAAAAGCTTTGTTACCGGCTATTATGGAAAAGGCCAAACAAAGAGTCTGCAAATAGTAAAAGCTGGAACCTATAACTACGAAATACAACCGAAGACGCAACCCTCGGTGAAATCAGCCGGTACGATCATTGTTAAATGATAAGATCGGATCAACTATCTAGTGTCCGTCCATAAATTGATATTTTCAGCCGTGTGCTGAGAAGTAAAAACGGGGAGGAGCTTTTTCTCCAGCACAGTAGTATACAAAAACCGTTCTATTTAGGGTTAATGCTTATTGAAGCGCTTCTCCAGACGCACCTATCCCTTCGCTGCAAATGCCCGGCCGTTTTCTATGCTTTGCTTACGTAGCAGCTGCTATTTGCTTTCGGGCGATCGTAATCAGATTGGCCGCGACAACCGATGAAAGCACATAGCTTTTGAATGAGCGAAATCCTTTCCAGGTACAACGGGTCAAGCCGAAACTGCGTTTGAGCCAGGATATCCCCGATTCGATCCCGGCACGGAACTGCCTGAGCTTTCTGTAAACATAAGGACTGCGACACATGTCACCCTCGTCAAGACCACGCTTCTTGGCAAAGCAGACATCTTTGACGCCTCTGGCTTTGGCAACCGCCAGATTTCCTTTGGACGCAAAGCCACCGTCCAATGCCACTTTCAGTGGGTAACGCCCGTAGACCTGGTTCTGACGGTCCAACATCTTTTCAACCAGTTTGCTGTCGGCGGGATTACCCTCAAGAATGACACAATCAAGGATAAGGTTCGAGGCTCCCCCGGTTAGGCAAATTTTATGACCATAATTACTTTCCCGACGGTCTTTGATGATGATGTCCGTGTGGTCTTCGAAAATTGAAAACACCTTCTGGTCGGCTGGTACGCTTTCGCCTTGAATAACCCGGCGATAGGTCTGATCGTAGACCTGACGGGCCAAATCGCCATAATGTCTGATGGCGTCCAGTAAGCCAAGCAATTGAAAATTTGCCGTGTAGTGTCCACCTATAATTTCCTCGGCTTTAATCGCGTAGCCGATGGTTTTCCGGGTGACCTTGAGCAGGTCTGTATACGGGGACAGTCGTTCTTTTTCTCCTTTTGCGTACTGGATGGCGGTCATCCTCTTTTTCGCACGGCGACGATGATCCGTGAAAACAATTCTGAGCTTGAAGTCATCCCGGGCTTGGGTCAACAACCGCGTGAGCACACGTACTGAGTCGTACAACTGCATCGAATCATAAGGCGGATGGATGTTGCTCTCGACAACGGTACAATCAACCCGAGCCTTTCGGCCTTTTTCGATGTCGTTGTCTTTCGCATATGCCAAAAGGTCCAGGGAAATGAGTTCCCAGGTTTCTGGTCTGATCCTTTTGATATTTTGATTCAGGGCGGACTTTTTGAAGCCCTTATCGAAAATACCGATCCTGCAAAACAGTCTGAGCGATCTGGAATCAGAGATATGAAAGGCCAGATCTTCATAGGTGAAGTTGAAAAGCTTCATCACAATCGCGGCCCGGGTTACCTGCTCGGCGCTCATACCATTTGCACCGGTGCGGTTACGTTCAACCTTCAAACCACCGTTGAGGTCTTGCAGAACATGATCGTAAATGGTAGAAGTCTCATCAAGGATACTGCTAATCATCTCCAGTTCTATTTCTTTGGGATGACCTGTGGCAAAATCCATCAGAGGCATTCGTTTTTGTTGTTTCTCGCGCATTTTGTGTTGGCCCCTTTTCTTGTTTCCGTAGTATTTTTAAGTGTTTGGCAAAATACTTTATACTACATATAGTGAGAAAATGCCAGCACAAAATGCGCTTTTTTTATTTATTCCAGCCACTTATTATCGTGGATGGGAACTATCTAAACGCAACAACCGCCGGTTAAAGCCAGCGGTTGTTGCGTTGTCTTTCTCCAACCCGCAAAAGGAGAAAGGTCGTATCCCATGTAAAAATTTTACCTAAAGATATTGACCAGCTAACACCTCCCGATCTTTACTTTTTTTGCATCTTTTTTATAGCCGCAATCTATCCGCATCTGATCAGAAAAATACCACGAAAAAAGGGGCCGCGAATGATCGCTAACCCCTTGAATCCATTCTGGTGGAGCTGAGGGGGATCGAACCCCTGACCTCATGACTGCCAGTCATGCGCTCTCCCAGCTGAGCTACAGCCCCGAAAATGAAAGCGAAAGCTAACAAATTCACTTTGCCATGTCAAATAAATTTTCGGGTTACGAAAAAAAGATCGAAGTTACGATACTCCGGTGGTTAGGAGGGTAAACTATTGACAAAATTTGCACCACCATCTATCCTCAATTGTTTGATAAGACGGAATTTTTTCGATATCACTACACACAACGGTTTTTGTGCGAGTGTGTCGAAGTGCTTACAATGGAAACCGTCGGCTTGCGGTTTTTTGTTTAAATATAAACCATTGGGTCCATTCGGGTCAGTGCCGGAACCGATCAAGCCCGCCTTTTAAGTTAGAAAAATGAGGTTGTAATGCTCAACGTGATGCGGAAACATGCCGGCAGTTGGATGATCAAGGTGTTGTTGTTTGCGATTGTGATCGTCTTTGTATTTTGGGGAGTGGGAAGCTTTCGCTCCCGGAGGGCATCAAAGGTCGCCACCGTAAACGGTGAAATAATCAGCATCGCCGAGTACCGGCGCGCCTATAACAACATGATCGATCAATACCGCCAACGGTTCGGCGAAAGCTTCAACGACGATATGATCGAGATGCTCCAGCTCAAGAAACAGGCGATTGACCAGCTGATCGACCGCACAATCCTGTTGCAAGAGGCAAAAAAACTGGGGCTGCGGGTTACCGATAGCGAAGTGGCCGATTCGATCATGAAGATCGAGATTTTCCAATCCAACGGTACGTTCGATAGCCGCCGTTATCACAGCATTCTTTCTCAGGTTCACCTCACGCCGGAGGAGTTCGAGGCGGACCAGAAAAATGTCCTGCTCGGTCAAAAACTCACAAGGATTGTTCTGGGGGCTGCCAAGGTTTCAGAAGCAGAGGCGCATCAGTGGTACGATTGGCAAAAAACAGAAGTTTCCGTGGATTATGTACTTTTCACACCGGATCGATACAAGGACATCAAACCGTCTGAGAAAGAAGTTGCCGACTATTTCGAGAAAGAAAAAGAAAAATACAAAACCAACCCCAAGGCAAAGGCCCGGTATGTGGTTTTCGATCCGGATACCTTCACGTCTCGGGTGGTCGTAAACGATGAAGACGTTGCTTCCTACTACGAGAACAATCTCTCCCAATTTACCACTGAAGATACGGTCGAGGCGCGACATATCTTGATTCGAGTGGACCCAAAGGAGGGAGAAGAAGCAAGCCAGGCGGCCAAATCCAAGGCCCAGGAGGTTGCCTCGCTGGCAAAATCGGGTCAGGATTTTGCTGAGTTGGCAAAAAAATACTCCGAAGGCCCCTCCAAAGATTCGGGCGGGTACCTGGGAAAGTTTACCAAAACTCAAATGGTCAAGCCTTTCGCCGACAAAGCATTCTCAATGGCGGCGGGTGAAATCAGTGAACCGGTAAAGACACAATTCGGGTGGCACGTTATCAAAGTCGAATCCGTGGAAGAAGCTTCTGTTAAAACTCTCGATGAAAGCAAAGAAGAGATTTCCCGCCTGCTTAAGAAGAGAGACGCGCGTAACCTGGCCTACGATGAAGCAGAGGAATTCTATGAGAGGTGTTTTGAAAAAGATGACCTGGTAAAAAACGCGAAAGCATTAGGGCTTACCGTGATGGAAACCGAGACTTTCGATCGAGGAGGACCGGACGATTTGGGTCGAAACGGAAGAAACTTCGCCAACACGGCGTTTGCTCTCAATGTGGATGAGATCAGCGACATCCAGGAGATCGATGGTCGCTACTTTATCATCCAGACGACGGAAAAAATTCCATCGGTCATCCCTTCATTGGAATCCGTTCAGAGTCGGGTCGAATCCGATTTGACCAAAATCATGCAGGACGAAAGAGCAAAGTCAACTGCCCAATTGATGGCGGATGATCTTTCTGAAGAAAAAGGGTTTGAAGAAATTGCAGCACATCACGGTGTAGCGGTGAAAAAATCTGGTCTGTTCATGCAAAATTCTTCCATTCCCGAAATCGGCTCCGACACCAACTTTTCAAAAGCGGCTTTTGCATTGGCTTCCGTCGGAAGTCACACGACGAAGCCGGTCAAGGGAAACGCAGGGTATTACCTGCTGCGGTTGTCGGAGATAAAAATGCCCGATGCCGAGGGGTTTGACTCCGAGAAGGAGGAAATTCAGAAACGACTGCTCGGCCAAAAGCAGAGACGGGTGATGCAAGACTGGATCGATGCAAGAAAGGCAAACAGCCAGATCAAAATTGAACGTGAGTACATTAAATAATATAGTTTTTCCATCGTTAGGGAGTCGATGGATTTGATATGAATAAAAAAGCCGGTTCAAACAATTCCGACAATCCCAACGGGTATGTATCCAAAAAATGCCCGGAATGTTTTGCATACATGCCACTTCACGTTGATGTATGCCCGGAGTGCAAGGCCGCTGTCGGGAAAGTCGACAAACACGGCATGGCTTCTCGTAAGACGGATTGGAAAGCGTATGCAGTCGCCATCGCGGCCTGGATTTTCTTCTTTTTTTACATCTGGTGGGCATTTTTGCGGGAGCAGTAGCCACCAGAATTCTTTGTTCTATGTCAATTCCATTGGACAGCACTGACGTTCGTCATTACTTCCCTGTGAAAAAAACTGCTATTACGCCATTCATCCCTTCCTCCGTCTCTTGTGTTCTTTTCAGTCCGTGGTCGTAAACAAAGACAAACAAGGGTTGACAATAGAAGATAAATATAATAGGGCTGCTGGTTAAATAGCTAAATAAGTAGCGAAAAACGCTTTGATTAAGGAGGCTCAAGCTAATGAAAAAGGTTCAAAACGAACTGCTGTCAATTTCTGCGGCTCTATCTTCTCTCGTCAGCAAGGTGGAGAAAATTGCAGAAACAATCGAGACGGATGGTGGAGTAGCAAAAGCGTCGAAACGGACGAAGGCGAAAAAGAGTCCCAAGGCTCCAGCTGCAAAGAAGGCGGCGCGAAAAAAGAAATCGGCAGTGAAAAAATCGGCTTCCGTATCAAAGGCCCAGCCATCATCTGCAGATGATGGCCAAACCATGCTTGATAATATTCTTAAAATGATTAGCAGAAGTCGAAATGGAATCTCCGTGGAACGACTGAAAAAAAGAACCGGGCTGGAATCCCGGCAGGTGAGCAATGCACTATACAAACTCACCAAGAAGGGGCTTGTGGAGACGATCGCCAGGGGGGTTTACGTTAAGAAGAAAAAATAGTCATAGCAAGATCAGACCCATTTTCGCCATAGAATATGCCTTCCTGTCGACCATTTGTAGAATGGTGCCCGAAGGCTTTTCTATTTCATGGCATTGCCATTTTTTCGCATTGTATTACAATCTGAAAGGTGTTTCGTTATCCTTGGAATTTTCCGAGACAACATGGATGGGGTAAAGGTAAAGCAAATGATCCGTCGCCGATCTTTACATTCGCAGTGCAATCGGTGTTTTTTTAATGTCTCGCTTCGCATTGCATCGATAATGGTATTGCCCGCTTTGTTTTTCCATGCAGTCGTTTTCGCATCGATCGCTGCCGGTACCGTCGATCCGAGTACCGCCGGAAAAAACGACCATGTAAGGTGGCCCCACGAAGAGAGTGATTTTTTGCCGGATCCAACGATCACTTTCGGAAGGCTACCGAACGGCTTTGGATACCTGCTGAAGGAAAACCAGCGCCCCGAAGATCGTGTCAGCATGCACCTGTACATTCGCGCGGGAAGCTTAAACGAGAAAAACGAGCAGCAAGGGTTTGCCCATTTTCTCGAACACATGCTCTTCAACGGATCAACCCATTTTCCCCCCGGCGAATTGGTCCGTTACTTTCAGAGCATCGGTATGCAGTTTGGAAACGATGCGAATGCACACACGGGATTCGATGAAACCGTCTACGACATTGTCCTGCCCAAAGGAGATGAACAAAACCTGAGAAAAGGTCTGTTGGTCATGGCAGATTATGCGATGGGTGCCTTGATTCTGGAAGAAGAGGTCAACCGGGAGCGCGCCGTGATTCTTTCCGAGATGCGGGCGAGGGACTCGGCCGCATATCGAACGTTTACCTCCACATTGTCGTTTGAGCTTCCCGACCATATCATATCAAAACGGCTACCCATCGGAAAACGGCAGATGATCGAAAAAGCCGACCGAAAAGCCCTCAAGCAGTTTTATGACGAATGGTATCGGCCGGATAACATGGTTTTGGTTATGGTCGGAGACTTCTCCATTTCCCTTGCCAAACGACTCATTCAAGATCAATTTACGGATTTTTCCCCCAGGGCGCCGGCGCCCCCTTTGCCCGCCTTCGGTACCATCGATCACGAGGGGGTGCGTTTTTTTTACCATTATGAACCGGAGGTGGGCGGAACAACCGTAAGCATCGAGGTGGTTCGTTCCCAAGATCCGGTGCCGGATACACGCTTGCATCGCCAACGAGACCTTTTGGATTCATTGGCTGACCAGATCGTTCAAAACCGGCTGGATGCCAGCACCAAGGTGCCGGATACGCCGTTCACGGCGGCTACCATCGGCAGCGGCATATACCTGAACCGGATTCGGTACGCAGAAATTTCGGCGGACAGCAATACAGCCAACTGGAAAAAAACCCTTGACGATTTGGAACAGACCTTGCGGCAGGCAGCCGAATACGGTTTTTCCGAAAGCGAACTGAATCGGGTGAAAAAAGACACCATTAAACAATTGGAAGATGAAGTTCGCAAGGCCTCAACCCGAAACAGTTCGACGCTTGCCAGACAAATGATTCGAAGTCTCTCTGATGGTAAGGTGATTCAGTCACCCCAGCAGCGAAGAGACCTTCTGGTTCCCCTGGTTACTGCCGTGACCCTGGAGGATGTCCACGAGGCATTCGTGAAAAACTGGTCCGATGACCATCGGCTGGTTCTGGTTACCGGGAACGCCGATTTGCGGTCGTCGGCCGGTGTTGCACCAGAATCTCTTATCGAAAAGGCATATCTGGCCTCTGCCCAAAAGAAGGTCTTTCCGGTCGAGGGAAAAAAGACCGTCGCATTTCCTTATCTGCCGAATCCGGAAGATACGGGAACCATTGCATCCAGGGAAACTATCGATGATTTGGGAATCGTTCGTGTTTGTTTGGGAAACGGAATCCACGTCAATGTAAAAAGAACCGACTATAAGGCCGATGAGGTTCTGGCCAACATGATTTTCGGCCAGGGTACGTCGATGGAACCCAAATCCCTTCCGGGGCTTTCACTTCTCGCCGAAGAGGTAATCGGTGAGAGCGGCTTGGGGACCATGGATTCCGATACACTGGAGCGGGCACTGACCGGGAAAAGCACCTATGTAGACTTCAGGATCGCGGAAACCCATTTCAACTTCTTCGCCGAGAGCGTGACCAACGAGGTGGAGCTGTTGTTCCAGTTGATTTATGCACATATCATGGATCCCGGATTTCGAGAAGATGCATTGGGCCTGGTAAGAAAACGCATGCAACAGGAATATCAATCTCTCACCCGATCCATCGAGGGGATGATGCGGATTCGGGGAATGAAAATCCTGGCCGGTGGGGACACTCGATTCGGCCTGCCCTCTCTCGAGAAGCTGCAGGCCATTTCCTTGGATGATATCCGAGCGTGGATCCTGCCACCGCTGCAAAATGCACCGCTGGAACTTTCCATCGCCGGCGATGTCGATGTGGATGCCGTCATCGAGCTGGCGCGGCGGTACTTGGGTGCACTTCCCGAGCGAACTGGCGCTTCAAACGTGTCAAGAACCGACCTGCCCCGTCTACCCAAGGGAGAATTTTACCGGATCGATGTCGAAACACAGATACAAAAGGCCATGGTGGTTACCGCCTGGAGGACAGATGACTTCTGGGATATCCATCGAACCCGTCGGCTTTCCGTTCTCGCCGATCTTTTTTCCGAACGGCTCAGGCAGCGGATAAGAGAAAAACTCGGCGCCTCCTATTCTCCATATGCATTCAACAGGAGCAGTCGGGCGTATAAGGGATATGGCGTATTCCAGGCGCATATCAATGTCGCACCGGCAAAAAGCGAGACAATCGTGAAAGAGGTCAAGGCCATCGCCCATGATCTGGCCCACAATGAGATCTCAGACGATGAGTTGGCACGCGTCATCGACCCCCTCCTTACCTCTATCAAATCCCTGCGACAGACCAATGGCTATTGGCTCAACAGCGTGATGACCGGCTCCGGACGTCATCCCCAGCAGTTTTCATGGGCCAGATCCTTCGTCGACGATTATGCGGCCGTGACCGCAACGGATTTGTCCGATCTTGCAGGCAAATATTTCGTTGACGGGCAAGCCTCCACCATCGTCCTATTGCCCGGACAGGAAGGAAAAGAGAAAAACACCCCGGAAGCAGGCAAAGCACTTGCCGAACCCAAAGGATGAATCTCACGATGAGCGGCCCGCCTTTCGTAATTCGCTGTCCGCTCTTTTTTATTGCGCATTTATCAGTGATTTTTTGAAATGGTTCTGCTCATCGCTAACAGCTAATTGGGCACTCAATTTCGGCTGCGTTAATCGATTTTCTAAATGGGGACCAACTATGAATCGGTGACCGCTTTCTTCTCCGGCAGTGGTTCCAGCAGAGACTCCACCTGGGTCATCAGGCTGTCGAACTGCCACTTCTGGATGGAAAAGACCCATGGGGTCAGCGCTTCGCTCAGCTCGGCTGCCGATTTTTCTTCGGTTTGGCCCTCATCCGCATCCGATGCCGGCTCTTTTTTTTCGGCATCCTCTTTCGATTCTTCCCCGGATGGTTCCTCCATCTCTTCTTTTGGAATTTCGCGGACTGCCATCCGGACAGTGTAATGCTCTTTCCCGTCGGAATCGGGGCGGATGGTAATTTCCCGGCCATCATACAGCCGGTAGATCAGACGAAAACCCTCTGGATCGCCTTCGGGGGCCTGGTCAGCGGGTGTCACATCGCTCAAATTCAAAGGACCAATGGCGTCGAAGACCTGTTCGATCTTGGCTGAGTCGGCCTTTCTGTTTGACGGGATGGGTGATAGTGCTGCCGATTCCCCCTTCTTGGGGCGGGACAGGGTATAGACCGCATTCGGATCGTTACCCTTATAGCATGCCACCGATCGGATTTTTTCGGCATCGATGTCTACGATCTCATTTTTCAACCACTGGGCGGGCTCGGTTTTCAAAAAGCGGAAACTGCCGTCCACAAGGAAAACATCATCGGACTCCGCAAGTTTCAGGTATTGACCACCACCACCGCCATCGGATTCCCGACTCTTTCCAACTATCAGGTCTGCCAGGACCTTTCCCGATGTATCCGCCAGTGTGATTCGCTTACTTTTGCCGTCAGGATCATCCGCCGATGGAGGTGCAAGGGACAGGCGATGGAGACTCTCCTCGGAGCCGGAGAAGCTGCGTCCGATTTTCAGTTGGCTGATTTTCAGGACCAGGTTTCCCAATTCGTTGAAGTCGGCCGGATAACCGCTTCGTTCCTCTACCTGCCAAACCGTTTTCCCCTTTATAAGGGTTGTCTGATTTTTCGCATCGGCGATGGTTACCTTGGTCACCGCATTTACCGGGAGATCGGCGAACAATTTGTCTCCCATGGCTTGATCGTCGGTCTGTTCTTCGTTGCCAAAGCGAAGAAACGAGGCTGCGACCAGGATTGCCGCTATCGCAAGCAGTGTTAAAAACGTATTGCGCTTCATCGAGATTATGCCTTTCTTCTCCGAGTGATTGCGAAAATGACGCCACCGATGCAGATGATAAGCGGCACCAAGAAGATGTTCACAAACTTGATGGTGGCTCCCAGTTGTTCGATTTCAGAGCGCAGGTTACGACGAACAACCTTGAGTTCTTTCTTAATCCGCAACTTCTCTTCCTGGAAGCGCTGGATCTCTTCTTCTTGCTCCTCGCTTAAAATCGCCCGTTGGGTGGCATCCTTTTTCTGTTCGAGCATTCGAAGTTTTTCGTTTGTCTCGTCCACCTCTCTGACCAGCTCCTGTTCCTGGCTCAGCCAGCGATCCTGCGCCTTTCTTTCCAACGCCTGTACACGCGTAAACGGTCTTTCGAAGGTACCTCTGGAGCGGATGCGAATCAAGGCCGGGTTGCCGGTGAGCATTTCGCTGCTGTTGAGAACGAAGTTCAGGTTATCATTGAAGATATTGGCAATGGTAAAACCGAGAAGATTCTGTTTGTTAACATAGTAGCCATCAAACATCATATCGCTGTCGGCGACGACCACGATGATCGATTCGGACGTTCCCTCCGTCAGCGGGGGCGCTTGTCCGGTCTCTTCCTGCTTCGTTTCGGATTCTTCGTCACCATCAGCCTTTTTGGGGTTCCCATCGGGGAAAGCGGTCTTGAATTTCCCGGTTATCCGCACCGCCAGGTTGCGCTTGATCCCGGAGGGTGAAAAGTCCCGCCGCAAGAGTTGCACATCCATGCCGTGGAGAGAGGTATCGACCATGGCATTGTTGGTGGTGGATTGTACCAGGGGAACCACATCGTAGCCGCTGTCCGGCAGGATTTCGATGGAACCCGCTACCGGAAAGAGCATGGAATCAAGATCGGCGGTGATCAATGCCTCCTTATTAAAGGATTGTGCCTGGGGGGAGAGCCACATTGGATTGGTCTCGATCTGACCTTCTCTGTTACGCAGTTGCGTAGCAATGGAATAGTCGGCGACGGCCTTGCCTTTTTCCATTTTGATGCCCCATGCCGTAAAGAGCTCTTCGGGAATACTGCCACCTTGTCCCATGCGCGGGTCATCCAGCAGGGAGAGGGGATCCGCGAAGACGATGGCATTTCCACCTCCCAGAATGTATTGGTCCACGGCAAAGGCCAGCTGCCGGGACATGTTTTTGGCGTGAAACAGCACCAGAAGGTCGGTTTCCGGATCGATATGGTCGTCATTGATGTTGACGTTGGTCAGATCGTAGGTCTTTTTTAACTCCTGAATGAAAAACCACGGTTCCGACTGGGTCGGAGGTTGCCCCATGCCCATATTCATGGGCGGCGTGCCGAAAACCGGCAGGCTGCTCACAACGGCGATCTTCATCTTATCCACCGTCTGTACCTGGGTGATCAGGCGGGTGATATCGTATTCCAGCCGGGTCTCTTGAGAAGGGTCGATGAACTCCATGGCCGCTTCCTTGTCGGTGCTGAGGACAACCAAACCAAGATACAACGGGTCTCCGGAGGACAGGCGGATGCTTTTCATGCCGTATTTAATGGCCCAGTCTTCCTCTTCCGAATCGGGTTTGGGGTCATAGGTCTCCAGCTTTATCCGTCCCTTGCCGTATTGTTCGTACTCACGCAAGAAATCCAATACCCGCTGGGCGAACGTTTTGATATGGGCGGGCATGTCGGCCAGGTGGCTGCTGTAGAACACCTTGATGACCACATCCTCGTTCAAATCGGAGAGAATGGTTCGGGTGCCCGATGAGAGGCTGTACAAATTGTCTTCGGTCGTGTCCCACCGGAAGGTGGTGCCGGACATCAATAGGTTCACCAGCACCGCGATGGCGATGATCAATATGGCACTACCCGCCGAATATGCCGTTTTCCCAACTCGTTTGTTTCCATCACGCATGGATCCGTGGCCCTCCTTTATGCCGATTCCCGGTTTTGCAGGATCACCCCGTTGATAAAGATCATAACGGTCATGACCGACAGATAGTAGAGAAGATCGCGCACATCCAAGACCCCCCTGGCCATGGAGTAGAAATGAGACATCACACTGGTCGAAGCGACCAGATCCACCAACCAGACAGGGGCCCAACCGGAAAGGACCGCGGTCACCGGTCCGAATCCGGCGAGAATGAGAAAGAGACAGGCAACGACAGCCAGGATGAAGCTGACCACCTGGCTCCGGGTCAATGCCGATGTCATGCTTCCCACACTTAAAAATGTGCCGGCCAGGAGGAAGGCGCCCAGGTAGGCGCAAAAGATCACTCCCATGTCCGGGTTCCCAAGGTAGATGACCGTGAGCACCATGGGGAAGGTCAGGGCCAGAGCAACGCCGATAAAGCACCATGCGGCCAGAAATTTTCCCATGACCACCTCGGTGACGGTCACCGGGAGGGTCAGGAGAAGCTCGATGGTTCCCAGTCTCCGTTCTTCGGACCAAAGCCGCATGGCGATCGCAGGAACCAAGAACATGAACAACCAGGGGAGCCATTGGAAGAAACCATGAAGGTCTGCCTGGCCTGCTTCGAAAAACTTGCTGATGTAAAAGGTGAAAAAACCGGTCAAGAGGAGAAATATGACGATGAACACGTAGGCGACCGGAGATCCGAAGTAACCGGATAGCTCTCGCTTCATGATAATTCGTGTGTTTCTGAAAAAACTGCCGTTTACCATTTACCTCTCCATTGGTTGATATTCCGAGAATAAAATTTCGAGTGTAAGGCCCATATCGGGCAAATTGGCCATTTCCGGATAGGCATTAGCGTTGTTGTCCGCCGGTGGTGATGTCGCGAAACACATCGTCCAGGCGCCCTTGTTCCACGAATAGGGCGTCGATGGCCGATGCACTTTCACCCAGCGAAGCGATTATCCGATCGGCGATGGGCGTCGTCGGTTCATCGGCAAAGATGCGCAAGGTTGTGCGTTCCTTTTCGGCACTCACCACGGATACCGATGCGACGCCATCCAATTCACCGATGCGCTTTTGCATTCCTTCCGCCCCCCCCCTTTTTACGGTGAGCACGACGGACCCGTAAAAAGCCGATCGCTTTCTAAGACCGTCGGGCGTATCGTCTGCGACGATTTTGCCATCCGCGATGATGATGGCCCGGCTGCACACGGCATCCACCTCATCCAGAATATGGGTGGAGAAGATGATGGCCTTGGTGGCGCTCATCTCACGGATCATGAGACGGACTTCGTGTTTCTGGTTGGGGTCCAGTCCGTCGGTGGGTTCGTCCAGAATCAGGTATTCGGGGTCGTGCAGGATACTCTGGGCAAAGCAGACCCTTTGTTTGTAGCCCTTGGAGAGGGTGTTGACCGTCTGGTGGCGTACGCCGGTCAGAAAGCATCGTTCCACGGTTTCCGCCACCCGTTTTTTTCTGGCCGCTCCCGAGAAGCCGCGGATTTCCGCGCAGAAATCCAGGTAACGGCTTACGGTCATATCCGGATATACCGGAGCATTTTCGGGAAGATAGCCGATCATTTTTCGAGCGGCGATGGGATGAAGTACAATATCGTTGCCCCCGATGATCACGGTTCCATCACTGGGAGGAAAAAATCCAGTGATCATGCGCATGGTGGTGGATTTGCCTGCGCCATTAGGCCCCAAAAAACCCAATATTTCGCCCTTCGCTGCGGAGAATGAGATGCCGTCCACCGCCGGATGAGTGCCGAACCGTTTGGTCAGATGCTTGACTTCAATCATAGACTTGCGGTCTCCTTGGCCTTGAAGAGATCATGTAAAGAGAGCAGAACCAGAACGACGGCACATACCGTTTCGGTGCCGATGGCCGGCTACGCGAATGGGGTTGTCGTCTGGGAATGCTGTAATCGAACGAATCGGTCGCCACGGTGGCGAGGATGCCACCTGCTTCATAATGGCGGTCCGTATGCGTTTAGTATTTTAATGTTGGAACGCAACATGTCAAGTCCGATCCCGATGTCGCGTTTCATCCGGTCGGCGATGTCCGGTCCTGCTGAAAGCGATAACATCCATCCTTCGGCAAGGGCCATATGCCGGTAAACAGCCGCCTTTCGCGAGTTTGCACAATTCGCCCACGCCAGGACAACGGCCTGTTTTCAAGGATTTTTTCTTGACAAAATGACCGACTACCTATAGTAAGGCGCAAGCTTTACCTCCCTAATTTTTTTACCCGTGGGAGGGAATGCATCCCGTCTGAATAATATGAATGGGCAAGCACCGGTAACGAATTCGGCGTATTCGACAAGAGCGTCGTGAGAACCTTTGAACGGTGTAGAGAAGGAAACGAAGGCGATTTACGTTTCATTGGGAAATGGTTTCACGGCAGAAATCATCATAACGCGGTTGACGGAGATTTCATGAGTACCTTAAACGAAAAGGCCAAAGAGGCGATGGAGGATGGCGCAGTGCATGCCAAAGATGGCAACAACGCAAGTGCCAGCGGGTATATTATCCTGTTTTTCATCATCGGTTTTGCCGCCAGTATGGTTCTGGGCTGGGTGGTTTTTCCCGAGCTTCTCTATTCGCAGAAACAGCAGCCGCTGAGTTTCAACCATGCCCTCCATGTGGGAGAGGTGGACGATGGCTGCAACAGTTGCCACTACTTCAGGGAAGACGGAAGCTTCTCCGGTATTCCCAAGCTCGCCCAGTGCGTGAATTGCCACGAGGAGACCATGGGGGAATCCGAGGATGAGGCCGTTTTCGTCGAGCAATACGTGTGGAAAAACCGGGAAGTACCGTGGCTCGCCTACTCCCGCCAACCGGACTGTGTGTTCTTTTCCCATGCCGCCCACGTGGTCGGTGCCAAAATGGACTGCGTTACCTGCCACGGTCACATCGGCGAATCGGAAAGCTCCCGACCTTACGAATACAATCTCATCACCCGGTACAGCCGGGACATCTGGGGCAAGAACATCGGCGGGTTCAAGAAAAACAGCTGGGACCGCATGAAGATGGATGACTGCGCACAATGCCACAAGGAAGCGGGAATCATTCATACATCCAGCGTTCAGACCGAGCGTGATGCCTGTTTTGTTTGCCATAAGTAGCCGGGAAGAAAACCATGGCCTGAACCACCATTATAGCTTCTGTTTCGTATATAAGGTGAGGGGAAATTTAGATGAAAGTTGACAGAAGAAGTTTCTTATCGTTCGTCATCGGCGGCGCGGCGGGTACGGCCCTGTCGCCATTGCCGTGGAAACTCATGGATGACGCCGCCATTTGGTCCCAGATGTGGCCCTGGACGCCGGTTCCGCCGGATGGGGCATACACCTATCAGGATTCCACCTGTTCGCTCTGTCCGGGTGGTTGCGGTATTTCCGTTCGCAAGGTCGACAACCGCGCCGTCAAAATCGAGGGAAAGAAAGGACACTTGATCAATGACGGCGGTATCTGCATCAAGGGGCTTTCCGGTCTGCAGCTGTTGTACGGTCCGACGCGGGTCAAATCGCCCATGAAACGGGTCGGCGAACGGGGCGAGGGAAAATGGGAACGGATCTCCTGGGAAGAGGCCACGGCCCTGCTTTCGGAAAAACTCACCGAAATTCGCGATGGTGGTGAATCGCACACCGTGGGGGCCATTGCCGGTCCGGGCGGGACGGTGCCGGCCCTCCTGGAACGCTTCATGACCGCCTACGGATCCCCAAACTTCATCCGAATGCCTTCACCGCAGGATACGGAGGCATTGGCCGTAAAGATGCTGTTCGAAGACGAGGGCAGAATCGGATATGACCTGGAAAATGCCGACTACATCTTGAGTTTCGGAAGCGGTCTGTTGGATGGCTGGGGCTCGCCGGTTCGTACTTTCCGGGCCAACAGCAAGTGGAAGGAAAACAGCGCCGCTGTGGTTCAGATTGAACCGCGCCTTTCCAACACGGCGGCCAAGGCCAACCGCTGGATTCCCATCAATCCCGGAACCGAAGCGGATCTGGCATTGGGCATCGCCGCCGCCATGGTTAAAAACAATATGGTGGGCAGCGGTGCCGTATCGGGAATGCGCCGTGTAAAAAAGGATCTTCTGGACAACTACCCGGCGGAGACGGTGGCCCGGATTACCGGTGTGTCGGCCGATGTGATCATGGAACTGGCCACGGCCTTTGCCAAAGCCGGTCGCCCCCTGGCGCTGTGCGGCCGGGGAAAAGGCGAAATCGGCACCAGCCTGCGGGAAACCGCCGCCGTCTATCTGCTCAATGCCCTGGCAGACAACATCAATCAAGAAGGCGGCATGTACGTCCTTCCATACGCCGACTACATCCAATGGCCACGGGTAAAGCCGGATACAATGTCTGCCGCAGGACTCGACCAGCCACGGTTGGACGGCGCCGGAACCAAAACGTACAGCGACGTCGAAAGCTTGGCCGACCGTATGGTTCCTGCCATCAACGGCGAAGGTCCGTATGCCCTGCAGCTTTTGATGGTGGCCGGTGCAAATCCCTGTCACGATCTGGCCGATGCGATGAAGGTGAAGGAGGTGTTGGCCCAGATTCCCTTTATCGTCAGTTTCTCCTCCTTCAACGACGATACCGCTCAGATGGCCGATCTTCTTATGCCCGATCACGTCTACCTGGAACGATACGAAGACATCCCCGTTGGTGCCGGAATCCTACAGCAGGTCATTGGTCTGAGCAAACCGGTGGTTTCTCCCCAATTCAATACCCGGCACCTTGGAGAGACGGTAATCACCCTCGCCAAAGCAATGGGTGGGGCCATCGCCGATGCCTTTGCCTGGGAAGATTACGAGACCTGCCTGCAGGAGACCATGGGGAAAAGATGGAATCTCCTGATGGAAGAGGGCGTGTGGGTGGAAAAGAGAATTGACCCGGTGGCCAGCAAGTTTCGCATGGCCGACCTGAATACGCCGGCCCTTCAGGCCGAGGGCGAGGTGGACAGTTTTCCGCTGGTGCTGATTCCCTTCGATTCCATCCGCGTATCGACGGGATACATCGGCGCTCCGCCTTTCATGATCAAAACCGTTTCCGACACCGTGATCAAGGGAAAGGACGGTTTCGTCGAGGTCAATCCCCAGACGGCGGCCGAAAACGGTCTCGCCGAAGGCACCATGGCAAAACTGACCACGCCCCGTGGTCAAGCCCGGGTACGGGTTCATCTGTCCGAGGGGATCATGCCCGGCGTGATCGCCATGGTGAGAGGACTGGGGCATACCGGCTACGACGGCTACCTGGCAGACAAGGGGGTCAATTTCAACGCACTCATCGGCCCTGTCGAGGATCCTTCTTCCGGTCTCAATGCCGCATGGGGAATCCGGGCCATGTTGGCCAAAGCCTAACCAACCTGACATGAGGATCTGATGAAACAAGAGCAGAAACATACTACGCCCATGAGATATGGGATGGCCATCGACCTGGACAAGTGTACCGGATGCGGTGCCTGCATGGTGGCCTGCATGTCCGAGAACAACATCCCCTTCAAGGAAGACGAGTCAGACAAACTACGCAGCATTTCCTGGATGCGCGTTTTCAAATTGACCAACGGAAAAAGTTTTCCGGACACGGAGATCTGCTATCTGCCACGGCCCTGTCAGCACTGCGAAGGACACGGCGGCCACAGCCCCTGCGTCTCGGTCTGCCCCGCGACGGCCACCGATTACAGCCGTGAAACAGGCATCGTCAGCCAGATCTATACCCGATGCTTCGGTTGCCGGTACTGCATGGGAGCTTGCCCCTACCATGCCCGGTACTTCAATTGGTGGGATCCGGTCTGGCCCGACGGGATGGAGAAATACCTGAGCCCCAACGTGTCTCCCCGGATGCGCGGCGTCGTGGAAAAGTGCAGCTTCTGTTTCCATCGTTATCAACTTGCCAAGAACAAGGCGTATACGGACGGAACCCGCAAGGTGGCCGAAGCGGCATACCAGACCGCCTGCACCCAGGCTTGTCCTGCCGGTGCCATCGTTTTCGGGGACCTGAACAATCCGGAACACAAGGTTCACCAGATCGTCAAGCCGGACCCGCACAACGGCAACCGATCAAAAAATCCCAACGCCTTCCGGCTGTTGGAGCGACTGGGTACCAATACCAAGGTGTACTATCTGTCCAGTCGGGAATGGGTGCGCCGGGCCGGCGATAACTATCTGGCCCATGAAAAGACCGGGCAGGTTTCCCAGCCGCACCACTAAAGCGTTTTGTGAAGACGCGATCGCATCGGCGCGATCGTATCGGAACCATAAGACTTAAACGGCAAACCGTACAGATCAAGGAGTACTTACCCTATGGATTCTGCTTTAATACCCAAAGGAGTCAAACGTTGCCCCATGTGGCAGTTCCTCCTGGGACTGGGCATCGCGGGCGCTGTCCTTTTATGGGGGGTGTATGCCCTGTTGCTATGCTGGATCAAAGGACTGAACCAGACAAACATGAATGACTATTACGGGTTTGCCATCTGGATCTGGGCGGATCTGGCTGTCATTGCTCTGGGCGGCGGCGCTTTTTTCAGCGGGCTACTCAAGTATATCATCGGTAAGGATGAGCTCAAGAACATCATCAACTACGCCGTTCTCATCGGGTTCATCTGCTACAGTTCCGCTCTGCTCATCCTTGCCATCGACGTTGGACAGCCGCTTCGCAGCTGGTTTATTTTCTGGCACGCCAATGTCCACTCCATGCTCACCGAGGTGGCCTTCTGCCTGTCCTGCTATTTTGCGGTGCTGACCATCGAGTACATCCCGCTGATCCTGGAAAACCGACAGCTGGACAAGGTTCCGTTTTTTCACAACCTGAGCCACAATATGCACGAGACCATGGCGGTTTTCGCCGCCACCGGCGCCTTCCTCTCCTTTTTTCATCAGGGGTCCCTGGGTGGTGTCGCCGGCGTTCTCTTCGGTCGTCCCTTCGCCTATCGTGAGGGGCTCCTCATCTGGCCCTGGACCTTTTTTCTCTTTACATGGTCCGCTGCGGCGTACGGCCCCTGTTTCACGATGCTGATCACCTGGATCACCGAGAAAGTCTCCGGCAAGAAACTGGTCAAGGACAATGTCATCGACCTCTTTGCCAAGATTTCCGGTTGGATGATCTTTACCTATACGATCGTCAAGATCGCCGATACCACCCGGTGGGCCAACATCGTGGCGCCCGGGTTGGGGCAGACCCTGGCCGATTTTTATACGGGCAACGGTTTCTACGGATACTGGATTCTCATCGCCGAGATCATCCTTGGCGGGGTTGTGCCGGCGATCATCCTGATTAGCGTACCCTTGCGAAGAAATCCCACCTGGCGCGTCACCGCCCTGTTCCTGGGCGTCATGGGGGTATGTT
Organism: uncultured Desulfosarcina sp.; assembly: GCA_963674945.2. Classification (GTDB taxonomy): domain Bacteria; phylum Desulfobacterota; class Desulfobacteria; order Desulfobacterales; family Desulfosarcinaceae; genus Desulfosarcina. Next base: position 1,577,691 of record CAXXWQ010000004.1, on the reverse strand, counting down.
TGAACCGCTGGGTCATGGTTCTTCAGGTCATGGCCGTTCCCGTGTTGCCCTTCGACCAGTGGGCACTGTACTACCCCAGCTGGCAGGAAGTGGCCACCACACTCTTGCCCGTGGCCTACGGCGTTATCCTGATCATGATTTCATACCGCTATCTGCCGATTTTTCCCCAGGAGGCGGAACTGAATCCCATTGAAGAAGAAGCCCCCGCGGCAATCGAAGAGACGGCGGAGGATACCGGCGACCTGCAACCGGCCAAAGCATAGCCGAAGAAGGAGGAGAGAACATGTTTCCCTTTATTTGTTTCGAATGGGTCTGGGACGCCGGCCACGTTGTGTTTCACGGCGGTCTCTGGTACGCCCTTTCCGTCATCGGCATGGGCATGACCTATTGCCTGATCAAGACCGTAATCGATACCGGAAAAGGAGACGGCGGCCACGGCCACCACTGATCGTTTCTCCAAAAAAAAATGCCCGTTCGGACCGCGGTTCGAAACGGGCATTTTTTTTTCACCATGTGATTCCCCTTCCGCCGCTGGCTTTTTCCATCCACGTGATTATGTTAGATCAGTTTAGATAACTCATACTTTTGGGGCTATTCGAAAGATATGTGGCGCTCGTATGAAACTACACCAAACTGGCATAGTTTCAGTTGTCGTTCAAACCGGCCAAAGGTCGGCGGCGGCGCTGAATTCTGACTTCTGCGGTTTCCCATAATCACAGCGTATCCCCTACCATGGGATACCAACGCCGAGCATTCTATCCCGGGTTGTTGCTTATTCAAGCTGCTGGTCTTTCGGCGTCTTATCCAACGAAAGAGAAGGTTATGGCCAAGGAACAGATACCGTACACGATCCATACTGTTTTGAGTCTCGACCCCTTGCTGGATTTCTGGCGGGAGAAGGTGGCACCCAATTGTCCACACATGGCCGCCATGTTCGACGTATTCGAAAAACGGGTCCGCCAGACACCCGAATTAAACGGGGACATCGAAAAACCGGCGGTCGCCGCCGACCATCAGGATATCCTGGCGCCGTTGATGAGTGTCGTCTTTCCCCAGTCCACCTGGGAGACCGAACTCAGCGGTGCCTTTACACCCTTCACCCACCAACCCATCTTCTTGACACCTGCTTATGAAAAACGTTTGCTTGACGCGGACGGGAAGATCGCCGGACGTTTCAAAGGAGTCGAAAAGGGGTTGGATCATCATCGTCTCCTGCGATCCTATGCCCTGATCCTTCATCGGCTTTACGGAATCGACCAGAATCCAGACAGCCCAATGGTACGAATCGTGACCGATCCGGATTCGGGTCTTGAACGCTATTTTCAGATCATCTCCGATTTTCAGTTCGTACAGGTGGGCACCGTGGGCTCTCCATTGGAACTCTCCGAGAGGGACCGTGAACAGATTCTTTCCCGCATGGCCGATATAGGGGCACTGACTGCCATCCTGCCACCGGAAAAGTTCATTCTCCGCGGCTTTACGGTGGATCGGGCCATGGAGGTGACCGAATCGGAGGTCGTCTCCGCCATTGAGCGGGACCTGATCGACCAGAAATCCATATTCTCCGCCCATGGTTTCAAAAGACTCCAGGACCGGCTCTGTACCCTGTTTGGACAGCCCAATCTCAAGGCCGGTCTCGCCGGTTTACAGGGTGAGCAGGTGCTGATCTTCAATGACAGACAAGCCTCTGATGCCAACTGCCTGTTCACCAACTCCAGCCACATTCCCATGGAAGAATTGACGGGCTCCATCTGGAGCAAGGCCGTCCAGCAAAAAAAGATCGTCCGCATATCCGATTTGCGGAAAAAGTCCGTCCGCTGTGCGTCGGAGCAGGAACTGGTGGACCACGGCGTCCGATCCATAATGGTGGCGCCGCTTTTTTTCGGCGGCGATGCTGTGGGTACCTTTTGTATCAGATCCAACCAACCCGACACGCTGGACGCCGTGGACGCCGAGAAGATGGGCCACATCGCCCCTTTGTTTTCCATGGCGTTGAAGCGCGGGTTGGAGGACATGGACAACGAGGTGCAGGCGATCATCAAAACAAAGTGTACGGCCATTCATCCTTCGGTGGAGTGGCGGTTCCGCCGGGCCGCCATCGATCACATGGAGCGAATCCGACGGGGAGAGCCGTCGGAGATGGAAACCATCGTGTTCAAAAATGTCATCCCCCTGTTCGGCCAGTCGGATATCCGGGGTTCTTCCGAGGCCCGCATTCAGGGCGTGCAGGCGGATCTGACAGAGCAACTGACCCTGGCCGATGCCGTCATGGGCCGGGCAGGGGAGATCAAATCATGGTCCCTGATCAGCGAACTTCGCCATCGGATCACCAGGAAGATCGAGGACATCCGGACCGGTCTGTCCGCCGAGGAAGAACGTCTCGTGGCTTCTTTTCTCCAGGCGGAAGTGGAGCCCTGCTTTGACGAGCTTCGCCGGATCGGTCCCGGTGTCGGTCATGCCATCGACCGATACAACCGTGCCATCGATCCGGCCATGGGGGTGGTCTATGAGAAGCGAAAGGCATTCGAAGAAAGTGTCTCTTCACTGAACGAACAGCTGTCCGCCTATCTGGACGGGCAGCAGCGAAATGCGCAACAGGTATTTCCCCACTATTTCGAAAAACACCAGACCGACGGTGTCGACTATGTCATCTATCTCGGGGCGTCCATGCACCCGAAGGGAAATTTCAATGCATTTTATTTGAAGAGCCTCGTTCTCTGGCAACTGGAGGTCGCCTGCGGCCTTGCCCGAAAAACGGCAGAGATACAATCGTCCTTGAAAGTCCCGCTGGATACCTGTCACCTGGTTCTGGTGAACCATTCACCCCTTTCCATTCGGTTCCGGTACGACGAGAAGCGTTTCGATGTGGATGGCGCTTACGACGTGCGCCATGAAATCATCAAATCCCGTCTGGACAAGGCCATGGCCAAGGGAGGCAAGCAGCGCCTCACCCAACCGGGAAAGATCGCCATCGTCTATTCCCACCCCGATGAGGGGTTACAGATGCACCACCATATCGAATATCTCTCAAGCTGTGGATATCTGTGCGACGGGACAGAGAACCTGGACCTGGAAGACCTACCCGGGGTACGGGGGCTCAAGGCCCTTCGCGTGGCCGTCAACATGGAAAAAGCGGTTGCCTTGCCAGAAACCACCCGAAACGTGGGTTAAGACCGTTCTCCTTTTTTGCCGCAAGGCCGGCTATGGCATTCATTCTGAGAGCGAGCCATACCCGCGAAAAATGAACTTTCACCTGTTCAACCCATTTCTTTACGCAAAGGAGGGAAACAATGACCAGGCGCTATTCGAAGCCGATCCGGTTCTTCGTCCTTTCCATTATACCGCTTTTCCTTTTTCCGGGATGTCTTTCAAAGGGGGTTGGACCCATGGACGCCGATGGAAAACGATTGACCTGGAAGGAGATGAGCCTCGATCAGCGAAAAGCCCATATGAAAAAAGAAATCCTGCCGCGCGCGGCCGAGCTTTTCGGTTCCTGGCGCCCAGACCGTTTCGCCTCGGTGGATTGCACCCTGTGCCACGGACAAAACGCCAAATCGGGCAAGTTTCAGATGCCAACGGCCCATCTGCCACGGCTTTCCGGCAAGCTGCTTCTCGGCCCCGAGTTCGAGAAATACCCGGACACCACCCGGCTGAAGCTGGACCGCCTGGTTCCCATGATGGCCGAGACCTTGGGCAAAAAATCCTTCAGCATCATCACCCGTCGCGGTTTCGGCTGCTACTCCTGCCACCTTGGCCCGTCGGGCCCCATGTTTGGAAATTGAGCATTGGCTTGAAGGTCGAACATCGAACTTCCAACATGGAACGTTGAATAAGGTAAAACTCATAACGTAAAGTTCCAAATTACAGGCACCAATAGCTAAAGCAAATTCCAAATTCAAAAGATCAAACAACAGACGATTCTCAGTTCAAAGGAGAAATTATCCACCTTTGCGGCTGCCTTGTTTGGCATTTGAAAAATTGGTTATTGTGATTTGTTTGTGATTTTGGATTTGTGTATGGGGATTTTTTTTCAATGGTGGGCCGAAGCGATCGCATCATTCGACGTTGGACGTTCGATGTTCAATGTTTCAAATCGACTGAACAAAACCAGTTGCCGTGGATTCGCTTTTGTGTAAGATTAATGCGGAAAAAGGTCCCGATGAAGCTCTCAACTTCAGTCTGCGAACCCAAGCGAGGCAAAGCCCCATGACAGCTAAGGCGTACATCGAAATCAAGGGGGGAAAACCCCTTTCGGGAAGCGTGTGTGTCCAAGGATCGAAAAATGCCATTTTGCCCATGCTGGCAGCGAGTCTGCTGGCGGAACAGGGGTGCAGCGTCATCCGGAACGTTCCTCCCTTAAACGACATCATGGTGGCCCTGGATATCATGCGCCATGTGGGGGCCACGGTGGACTACTTCCCCAACGAGAAGGTGGTGTGCGTGGACGCCACCCACCTGACCCGTTCGGATCTTCCCGATTCCCTCACCTGCCGCCTGCGGGCATCGGTGCTCTTTATCCCGCCCCTGCTAAAACGGCTGGGCGAAGTGCGTCTGCCCGGCGTCGGCGGCTGCCCCTTGGGAGCCCGGAACCTCAACTACCACTACCGGGGGTTCGCCCGCCTGGGCGCCTGCATCACCAACGACGACGCTTTCGTCATCCGCGGCGAGGATTTTACCGCCGCCACCATGTACCTGGACTTTCCCAGCCATACCGGTACGGAGAACCTGATGATGGCGGCCTGTTTCTCAAAGGGGATTTCCGTCATCGAAAACGCGGCGTCGGATCCGGAGATTTTCGATTTCGCCAATTTTCTCAACAAGATGGGGGGAAAGATCCACGGCCTGGGCACCCGCACCCTCACCGTGGAGGGGGTCAACCGGTTCGATCCCGTCGACTTTTACGCCATGAACGATCGCCTGGACGCAGGGCTGTGGATGATCGCCGCCGCGATCGCCGGCGGCAAGGTCTCCATCATCGGCGTGGCACCCGGGGATCTGTGCATTCTCATCGAAAAGATGAAGCAGATGGGGGTGACCATCGGCATCAATGGTCATGTGCTGGACGTCGAATCAAAGGGAAAAAACCTGCGGCCGGTAAACGTGCTCACCTGTCCCTATCCGGGTTTTGCCACCGATTTTCAGCCGGCCATCATGGCCCTCTCCTGCATCGCCGACGGCCAGAGCTATATCCGGGAACGCATTTTCGACAAGCGTTTCTCCCAGGTGGCCGAACTTCGCAAACTGGGGGCCGACATCGATCTGGACGAAGAGGACGGTCTTGCCATCGTCAACGGCCCCACCACGTTTCGGGGTGCCGACACCCATCCGGACAACATCCGTGCTGCCTCGTGCATTCTCCTGGCGGGGCTGGCCTGTCCCGAGACCACCCGGATCCACGATGTCTACCAGATCGGCCGGGGGCATTTCGATATCGTAAACCGGTTTGGCCAGTTGGGTGCGGATGTGACAATTCACGGTTAAGTACATCCATTCGTAAATATGAAGACCTAATTCTTTCACCGCAAGGACACAAAGAGCACAGAGAAAAGATAGAAAATTTATAAAAAGATTTTCCCATTTCAACATATCGGAAAGATAATGGATGAATGAGTTTCTTTCGTAAAACTGTTTGGCCATATTGGGTCTGGAAAAGCTTTTTAATGGCTTGACTTTGCAGATCGCACTCCTTACAATGCTTTGACATTAATGCTGGGGGTGCCCCACCGGGGGCTGAGATGGCGAAACGGCGCCGACCCTTCGAACCTGATGCAGATCATACTGCCGTAGGGAAGCATGACAAAAAACCGGAATCGAAACTTTTTGTCAGGCCCGCTTCCCGCACAAGGGAAGCGGGCCTTTTATTTTTCGTGTGGAGACGACCAATGTACATCCAGCTGAACGGCAAACCTGAATCGGTGGGCCTGGAAACGACCATCGGGGACCTGATTCGGGAAAAAGGACTCGATCCGAAAACCGTGGTGGTGGAGCATAATCGGGACATCATCGACGCAAAGCAGTGGTACGAGATGGTGCTCAAGGAGAACGACACGCTCGAAGTTCTCCGATTCGTCGGTGGAGGATGAAACCATGAACGCAGGACAAATTCCCGATCCGCTGGTCATCGGCGATCAGCAATTCGGTTCCAGGCTGCTCATCGGCACGGGAAAGTACCCATCTGACGAGATGATCCCGAAAATCATCGAACAATCGGGGGCCCGGATCATCACCGTGGCCCTTCGCCGTGTGGATTTCGAGGCTGCCACGGACAACGTGATGCAACACATTCCCGACACCATGCAGCTTCTGCCCAATACCTCCGGTGCCCGCGATGCCGACGAGGCCATTCGCATCGCCCGCCTGGCCCGGGCCACCGGTTGCGGGAACTGGGTGAAGATCGAAGTGATTCCGGATAACAAGAACCTTCTTCCCGATGGTCACGGTACCCTGATGGCCACCGCGGCGCTGGTCAAGGAAGGATTCGTGGTACTGCCATACATCAATGCGGACCCGGTGATCGCACACCAACTGGAGGATGCCGGCGCCGCCGCCGTCATGCCCCTGGCTGCGCCCATCGGCACCAACCGTGGGCTGACCACACGGGACATGCTGCAGATCATCATCGAGGAGGCATCTGTCCCCGTCGTGGTGGACGCGGGAATCGGCAGGCCGTCCCAGGCATGTGAGGCGATGGAGATGGGGGCCGATGCCTGTCTGGTGAACACGGCCATTGCCAGTGCCGCGGATCCGGTGGCCATGGCCGGGTCATTCGCGCGCGCCATCCGGGCCGGCCGTGAAGCATGGCGGGCCGGACCCGGCGCCGTGGGCGTGAAGGCGGCAGCCTCTTCTCCGTTGACGGGGTTTCTGTATGAATAGTTACTGCGACACGATGAATCAATATGAAACGGGCGCGGTCGCCAAAAGGGTGGCGTCCATAACCGATAGCGACGTTTTGCGGGCCCTGGCCAAACGTACGCTTTGTGCCGACGATTTTCTATGCCTTCTCTCTCCTGCTGCCGAGCCCCACCTGGAGACCATGGCCCAGAAGGCCCACCACCTTACCGTCTGCCAGTTCGGCCGGACCATGGTGCTGTTTACGCCCCTGTATCTGTCAAACTACTGCACCAACTATTGCCTGTACTGCGGCTTCAACTGCGCCAACCGCATCCGGCGGCACCAGTTGACCATGGAGGCGCTGGAACGCGAGGCCAAGGCCATCGCCGATACGGGGCTCAAGCACATCCTGATCCTCACCGGCGAAGCACCCAAAATTGCCACCGTCGATTACATCGCCGACTGCTGCCGGCTCCTTTCCCGCTACTTTCCGGCCATCGGCATCGAGGTGTACGCCCTGACCCGGCCGGAATATGGGCAACTGATCGATGTCGGGGTCGACAGCCTCACCTTGTACCAGGAGACCTACAACGAGAGCTTATATGCGTACCTGCACCCCAAAGGACCCAAGCGGGACTACCACTTTCGCCTGGATGCCCCCCAGCGGGCCTGTGAGGCCGGCATGCGCGGGGTCAACGTGGGGGCGTTGCTGGGTCTGGACGACTGGCGGCAGGACGCCTTTTTCACCGGCCTCCACGCCTGTTACCTGCAAGATCGTTTCCCGGAGACGGAAATCGGTATCAGCCTGCCCCGCATGCGGCCCCATGTGGGCGGTTTTCAGCCGGCCTGCATCGTGGAGGACCGGCACATCGTTCAAATCATGGCGGCCCTGCGATTGTTCATGCCCCGGTCGGGCATCACCATTTCCACCAGGGAGAGCGCCCGGTTCCGGGACCGGCTCGTACCCCTCGGCGTGACCCGCATGTCCGCCGGTTCCTGCACAGCCGTGGGGGGAAGGACCGATACCGGGGATAACACCGGCCAGTTCGAGATTTCAGACGAGCGCTCGGTACCCGAGATGGCGGCCATGCTTCGTCGTGTCGGCTGGCAACCGGTGTACAAGGATTGGCAGTGTCTGGGGAGTTGAAAGTTCACGGTTCATAGTTCACGGTTCGAGGTTCAGATGAGGTTTCCCAGTTGATTTGGAGTAAAAAACGTTGATCGAGCACAATCCATTCTTAACCGGTCTTGCGCGGTACTTCACCGCCGAACAAGTCAACCGCTTGGGATCGGTGTGTGTGGGCATCGCCGGGGCCGGCGGACTGGGAAGCAATTGTGCCGTGCACCTGGTTCGGTCCGGTGTCCGGCATCTGGTGGTCGTCGATTTCGACACGGTGGCGTCCTCCAACCTGAACCGTCAGTTCTATTTTGTTGATCAGGTGGGCATGAAAAAGATCGCGGCACTGGAAGAGAACCTGCGGCGCATTCAGCCCGTTTTGGAAATGCAGGGTGAAGACATTCGCATTGATTCGGAAAACGCGGTACAGGTATTTGCAGGTTGTGACATTATCGTGGAGGCGTTGGATGGCGCCCAAGACAAGAAGATGATGGCCGACCTGTTTGCGGCCGATCCACGCCTTCTGGTCTGTGCCTCCGGCATCGGCGGGTGGGGCGAAAACAACCGCATCCGGACCCGTCGGTTTCGGGAGGATTTTTTCCTGGTCGGTGACGAGCAGTCGGAAGTGTCCGAAACCATGCCGCCCACATCCGCCGTGGTCGGCATCGCTGCCGCCAAACAGGCGGATATCGTAATAACCAATATATTAGAGGGAAGGGTTCGAGGATTCAAGGAGTCGAGGGTTCAAGGGGATTGAGGACTTTGCCTCGTATTTACCCTATATCCCTCAAATACTCGGCCTCTCGAACCCTTGAAAAAAAGAGGTTTTCCAATGAACTACACTACCCAGATGGACGCCGCCCGCAAGGGAGTTCTCACCTCCCAGATGAAAACCGTAGCAAAGAAAGAGAAGATGCAGCCGGAGGTGTTGCGTACTTTGATCGCCGCCGGCAAGGTCATCATTCCTGCCAACAAGAACCACACGAACCTGGACCCCGAGGGGGTCGGCCAGGGGCTTCGCACCAAAATCAATGTGAACCTGGGAATCTCCAAGGACTGCTGCGACGTCGATCTGGAAATGGAAAAGGTACGCCTGGCGCTGGACCTGAAGGCCGAAGCCATCATGGATCTCTCCTGTTACGGAAAAACCCGCGAGTTTCGCCGCAGGCTGGTACAGATGTCACCGGCCATGATCGGCACGGTTCCCATTTACGATGCAGTGGGATTCTACGAAAAGAACCTTGCGGATCTCACCGTGGATGAGATCTTCGATGTGGTACAGCGCCACTGCGAGGACGGAGTGGATTTTCTCACCATTCATGCCGGCCTCAATCGTCAGGCCGCAGAGAAGATCAAGCGCCGGGAGCGCATCACCAATATCGTCTCCCGGGGCGGCAGCCTCATGTTCACCTGGATGCAGCTAAACGACAGGGAGAACCCTTTTTACGAGTACTACGACCGGCTGCTTTCTGTCTGCCAGCAGTACGACGTGAGCCTCAGCCTCGGAGACGGTTGCAGGCCCGGTTGTCTCCATGATGCCACAGACGCCTGTCAGGTGGAGGAGTTGATTACCTTGGGAGAGCTGACCAAGGCCGCCTGGGAGAAAAACGTTCAGGTGATGATCGAGGGGCCGGGGCACATGGCCATCAACGAGATCGCCGGCAACATGATGATGGAAAAGCGTCTTTGCCACGGTGCTCCTTTTTACGTGCTGGGACCCGTGATTACCGATGTGGCGCCCGGTTACGACCACATCACCAGCGCCATCGGCGGGGCCATCGCCGCTGCCAACGGTGCCGATTTTCTGTGTTACGTCACGCCGGCCGAGCACCTGCGCCTTCCGGATGCAGAGGATATGAAAGAGGGTATCATCGCCACCCGCATCGCCGCCCATGCCGCCGATATCGCAAAGGGGATTCCGGGCGCGCGAAAGTGGGACGATGACATGAGCCGAGCGCGCGCCGACCTGGATTGGGAGAAGATGCTCGATCTGGCCATGGACCCGGAAAAACCCAGGCGCTACAGACAGAGCTCGCCCCCCGAGCACGAGGACAGCTGCACCATGTGCGGCAAGATGTGTGCGGTTCGCAATATGAACAGGGTGCTGACGGGTAAGGACATACAACTCGCCGACTAGTTCATGGGTAAACGGCAGGTTGGGCCTTGATCTGCGTCCCAACCTGCCGTTTACCACCGCCCCACCAGCATGATGTTGGCAATCAATGCCAATCATGTTTGAAATAAAAATAAAGAACCTCTCCCTATTCTCTTTCAAGTTATTTCTTATCGTATCAACAACGATCCGAAATCCAAAATATACTTTACAAAAAAGGGAAGAATTATATTCAGGAAACTTGATTTCCTAATTGTTGCATATGGCAAGCAAAACATAATGTAAGTGGTTGAAAAACAGAAAGATAGGAGTCTGAATCCAGCAGGCCGGTAAGGTATTGCAACCGGAAAATGAACATGGCACCTTTAACCTTATTATCTTGGCGGATAAATGAAAGGAAAAGGATGCCATGCCTCAACAGATACTACCACTTATTCCTCGGGGTGCAAGACAAATCAACGGGCTTGTCAGTGTATTTCGTGACGATACGACCTGGACCTATTTTCTATCGACCGTTCCGATTTATTCTCACAGACAAGGCGATCAACGAATGTTTCGGATGATAACAGCCCAACTGGTTGAATCCGGAGCTTGCCGCCAGATCGATATCCAAAACACATTCGGCGTATCCAAGAGCAATGTCATCCGATCCGTGAACAAACTCAGGTCCGGCGGCGCCGAGGCATTTTTCGTTCAGCGGCGGGGACGACGCGGCGGCAAGGTTTTCAAACCTGAGGTGCTTGAACAAGCCCAACGTTTACTGGATCAAGGGTGCTCGAAAAAAGATGCCGCCCTGGAACTTGGCATTAAATACGATACGTTTCGCAAAGCTATAGATGATGGTCGGTTAATCGAATCAAGGATTGGTGAACCGTGTCTAACCAAATCAGATCGGGACATGGTCGACATGGCTGCTGCCGATGGTATGGGGACGGCTTGCAACCGAGTCGGGGAACGCATATTGGCATCATTGGGCAAAATGGTTGGTGCGCCGGTTCGTTTTGACAGATGCCTGGACGTTCCCAAAGCAGGCGTTCTTTGTGCGATACCGTCATTGGTGGCAAACGGGTTGTTTACCGGCGCAAAACAGTTCCTCGGCCAAGTCAAAGGCTATTACACGATCTTTCATGTCTTGTTGCTGCTTTCGTTTATGGCCTTATGCAGGATCAAGACGACAGAAAAAATACGAGGCCATGCTCCGGGAGAATTTGGTAAGTTATTGGGCTTGGATCGTGCACCGGAGGTTCGCTGTTTGCGTTACAAGATGGATGCGTTGAGCGCAGACCACGGCGCGGAAAAGTGGGCCGCATACCTCGGTAAATACTGGATGGAACAGGCGCCCGAATCGGTTGGCGCGCTTTATGTTGACGGGCATGTACGTGTTTATCATGGAAAATTGACCCGACTACCGCGCCGCTACGTGTCCCGGGAACGATTGTGCATGAGGGGCATTACCGACTATTGGGTTAACGATGCGATTGGCCGACCTTTTTTTGTCGTCGAAAAGCAGATCGATCCTGGATTATTGGCGGTTTTAAGAGACGATATCGTTCCCCGGTTGTTGCAAGACGTTCCGAATCAACCCGGTTTGCAGCAACTACAAGAGAACCCATGTTTATGCCGGTTCGTTCTTGTTTTCGACAGGGAAGGATATAGTCCCGCATTCTTCAAGGAAATGTGGGATCGCCATCGAATCGGCTGCATGACGTATCATAAGCATCCTGGTGAATCATGGCCGGAGCATTGGTTCACCGAGCATGAAGTTGCGATGCCAAACAAAGAGGTGGTGAAGATGCGGCTTTGCGAAATGGGTAGTTTGGTGGGATCTGGTAAGGGTGCAACATGGATGCGACAAGTGCGAAAACTGACCGATTCCGGACACCAGACCAGCGTAATCAGCACCGCTTTCGATTTGCCGCATACTCAATTGGCAGCACGCATGTTCAGCCGGTGGTGTCAGGAAAACTTTTTCAACTATATGATGCAACATTTTGATATCGATGTGCTTTTAGATTATGGTGTCGTTGAATTTCCTGATACCGAACGGGTAATCAACCCCGTTTGGCGGCAATTGAATCAATCCCGTAATTCGTTGCAGAACAAGCTACGATATCGTCGTGCCTGTTTTGCCGAGATGACCATTCACCCTGAAAATGAAGACAAACCGGTAAAGTTTAAGAAGTGGATAGAGAAAAAGGCCGAGCTGTTAGAAGAAATCGAAAAGATGGAGTATCAACTCAGCGAGTTGAAAGAAAAACGAAAACAGACAAGTAAACACATCACGTGGGGAGAACTTGAAGCAAAAGATAAATTTTTACGTTTACAACCGGGCAGAAAACGCCTGATGGACACGGTTCGTATGATTGCATATCGTGCAGAGACGGCAATGGTTGGGTTGCTCACGGGTCCGACGGTAAACTCGTCGGATGCACGGAGTCTTCTCCAGACACTGTTCCAGACCGAAGGCGATGTACTGCCCGATATTGAAAATCAGCAATTGAATATACGATTGCACGGCGCTTCGTTCCCAGCGGCCAATCGGGCTCTTTGCCAACTGTTTGCGCATCTGAACAGTGCGCAGGTAAAATACCCCGGTACCGAGCTGCAAATGATATTCGAACTAAATGGCTGCAGCACCTCAAATCATGCCGGAGGTGTCACATAGTTTTCCCGGAGATGCAGTGTTCTGATATTATTGTTCAGGTCAAAAGAAAAAAAATACCAACTAATTCATATCATTCACTATGAGAAAACTATTTCTCGATATATTGGGGGCATTTTGTCTTTGTTCACAAAGATCAAGACGTTAGGAAGCTGGATACTGTTCATTTTGACACTTCCATGAATTTTGTCGATTCGATTTCACCGGAAATACCTGCTACCGGCAGCATAGCATTTGATAATGACCATTTGTGGGTTAGCAATACTTCCCAACTGGTCAAACTGAACATGTCCGGAAATGTTGTCGATACTTTCGATTCTGGAGATATTATTGGAGATCTGGCTTTTGACGGAACGTATTTGTGGCGTGCCACAAGAGACGCAATTTATAAAATTGACGTGTCCAACAATTCAATCAAGGCATATTCCTATCCATTTACCGTTGAAAGCCTTGGTGTTGGAATTGCCTACGCCGGTGGCAGCAGCTTATGGATCGCCGTTAACGATGATATTTACAAGTTTGTATATGATACAAGTCATGGACCACCACGGTTTTCGAAATTTTGATGTTCCTTCGAGTGTATTGAGACCGCCAGGCTCAAATACTGCTCGTTATCCGCAAACATCAACCCCTTGTCGATCATCATGGTTAAAAACGACCGTATCTTGTCCGACGGCAGTGTTGAAAATCGCTCTTTTATCTCTTCAAAGCGCCGTCTGTGTTCACAAAATAGATATATTTCCCTGGAGGTCCCGATCAGCCGGTGGTTTCGGTGATCTCCATCGAGTCGGCGTTCCCGCAGGATCAAAAAGGATCGGCCGTCATGCAGGGTCAGAATCGGTCCGGCATAGGGATCGGAATGAAGCCGCCGGTAATCCTGCCGCCATTTTTCGACAGACCGGTTCACCGGCCGCCAGAGACGGCGTTGGCGCATCTTATCCCCGCGATAATCCTGAATCATGAACCGCATCCCACGGCACACCGCTTCAGGAAACAACTCTCTATAATAGGGGTGATTAAACACGGCCGTGAGACCGTATCTTCGGGGATTTTCCCAGACCGGGCTGTGCATGCCCAGCCAGAAATGTACGATCCGCAGGGGACGAAAAAGGCGGGTGAAGCGAATCGCGTGCAGGGTCTCGGCAACATCGGTTTCATCGCTGCCCGGAAAATGGAGGATCAGGTTGGCTCTGTTTTTTATACCCAGGGCTTCGCAGTGTTTCATGATTTCGATGTTATCAATGACGGTGGTCCCTTTGTGCAGCTTTTGCAGAAGCCGTGAACTCAAGGATTCAATGCCGATCTGAACTTCGGCCATGCCGGCGTCACAAAGGTGTTTAAGTGTCCGGCGGGTGGTCGTGGCCCGTAGTTCGGCAAGAAATTGAAACGCCTTGCTTTTATGGGTCAGGGAGTCAAATATTGTACGGCTTTTTTTCGGCGGAAGCACGTTGTCCATGAAGGCCACGGATAGCACCCGATGTTGATCCGTCAGTCGATCGATCTCATTGACGACCTGGTCAACAGCCTTGGTTCGGTAACCCTGCCACTGAAGGTTTAGATTGCAGAAGGCGCAACCCTTTGTCTGTTCATGATTGGGTATGTCCGGATTGAAAGCGCGCCACCAGCAGCCACGGGAGATTTCCACGGGCAGGGTGGGGAAGAAACGTTTATGTTCTGGAAATGTGGACAGTAATTCAAAATACTCGGTAAATTCCGGAATGGGCAGGGCTTGCAGATCCGGCAGTTGACAAAAAGAAATTGAATTATGGGATCGGCCGTCTTTTCGGCGAATAATCCCCGGAGTGGGCCCCAGGTCGTCACACCGACCCCCGGCCTGAAAATGTTCCACCAGCCGAGCCAGGGGCTGTTCCCCTTCTCCGATGACGATCAGGTCAATTTCCGGAAAAGCGGTCCATAAATCCTCGGTAATACATCCTCCTGTGATGGAACCACCCACGATCAACGGCAGGTTTGGGGCCAGGCGTTTGATTTGCCGGACAAAGTAAAGTGAAGCTGTCAGCTGGCACAGACACACGGAAAATCCGGCCAGATCCATTCGCCCCCAGTCCGTTTTTTGGACAAACGCATCGGACACGATTTTGACGCGGCGGGTCAGGGCCGGAAAGTCCAGCCCCGCCAGTTCCCTGGTCTTTTTTGCCTGCACGGCGAAAAACCGGCTGATCCGGTCCTGTCGTTCCGGATAGAGCAGGGCCGCGTAAACGCTTTCCGCCACCCATGTTTTTCGGGACAGGGCCTGATAAACCGGATATCCGATGGCTTTCGCCAACGAGAGGTAAAAATGGTGGCAGGACACCGTTATATCCGGAGAAACACTTTTCAGATATGCCTTCAGCGCACCCAGTTGAATCGACGGCCGGCTGAACAGGGGCCAGGGAGCGGATATGAGGGCGATCCGGTTAAAAATCCCCTTTGTATGATGATGACCGGAAACCATTCTTTTATATCGGCTTTCCCTTCATGTCCGGCCGCCCTTTTTCTGTGCGCCGCCGTTTATACCTGCTTCGGACATAGCCAGGGCCGGCCGTTGATAGGATTGATGCCAACTTGGAGGCACCGGGTCCATGTCATACAACATGGTACGGTCCGCTTCCAGCGGACGACGGTCCACCTGCATATAATCGGCCGCGCATTGAAGGACGTTGCCTGTTGCCGCCTGTAATTCATCCAGCCACTGAAAACCGAGACGAGAGCGCAGCAAATGATGATCGATGATGCAGCAGGGGATCTCCCGGGACAGCCTGAGCACCCGTTTACGGGCAGACGCCAATAGATCGGAGGAAAGACGGCGATATAGCGGCGGCCCGCTGACCAGAAGTATGTCGGGGGACCAGCCGAGAATCACGGAGACCGGTTCATCGTCCAGGATCTGAATATCTGAGGCATGTACAAACACCTCATCATCATCTTCTATCCGGCTCATCATGACCCTTCCCAGGCCTGCATCTCGATGACCGTGAGGCATGGCTTCGGAAAACGTGAGAAGATCCCCTGAACGGCCGTCGCAGTAACAGATCGGCCGGCCTGCCGCTGTCTCCAGATGGTGGCAGCGATCTGCAAACCTGGCAGGTTCATCGGACGGAGTCTTCCCCCATAATCGCGGCCGCTTCAGCAGGTGCGCTATTTCATTTAACGGCAACTGGAATGGATTGGCATTGGCCAGGGGGATATGATCGCCGTGATAATGGGAAAACACCACATCCGTGGCTCCTGCCAGCTGCTGCACAATGCGGCGTGCCGTGGTCTCTCCGGTCGCCACCTGGCGAGGGTGGGGCAGAAGCCCGTGCCGTAGATACCCCAGGGCCAGGCCGGGATCGATCACGATATCCCGATGCCGTGTGTGTACGGCGCAGCACAATCCCCGGACTCCCAAGGATTCGGTTCCCAAGATTTCAATCCGCAAGATCCACGCAATCCTTTACAATAGAACGGATGATCATTTGAAATTATGCTGCTGCCAGCTATCGGCGAATCGTCCAATTCAGGATAGAAATAAATCGGTGCTGATATACCGTTCGCCCGTACTGGGCAAAACGGTGACGATGCGTTTGCCGGTGTTCTCCGGGCGGGCTGCTACCTGAAGGGAGGCCCATACTGACGCGCCCGAGGAGATGCCGCATAATATTCCCTCCCGCAACGCCAGGCGTCGGGCCGTCTCGAAGGCGTCGTCGTTGGTGACGGTGACCACCTCGTCGATGAGAGAACGGTCCAGTACCTTGGGGATAAAACCGGCACCGATGCCCTGGATTTTGTGAGGACCCTTTTCCCCGCCGGACAGGATGGGGGAATCGGCGGGTTCCACGGCGATTACCCGGAATTCGGGTTTCTTCTCCTTGAACATGCCGCCGATGCCGGTGACGGTGCCGCCGGTTCCCACGCCGGCGACCAGGATATCCACGTCGCCACCCGTATCCGTCCAGATCTCCTGTGCCGTGGTCTCCCGGTGGATGCGCGGGTTGGCCGGGTTTTCGAACTGGTTGGGCATGAAGGCCCCCTCATTTTCGGACAGGATGGCCTCGGCTTTTTCGATGGCACCGGCCATGCCTTTGGCCCCCGGGGTGAGGACCAGTTGGGCTCCCAGATGGCGAAGCAGCTTTTGGCGCTCGACGCTCATGGTGTCGGGCATGGTCAGGCAGAGGCGGTATCCCTTGGCCGCACAGACGAAGGCCAGCCCGATGCCGGTATTCCCACTGGTGGGTTCTACGATCAAGGTGTCGGAACCGATCAACCCCCGTTTCTCGGCGTCGTCGATCATGGATGCGGCGATCCGGTCCTTTACGCTTCCAAGGGGGTTGAAAAATTCCAGCTTGGCTAAAATTTCGGCATATAGATCATCACCGGTGTGCTGCAGCCGGACCAGTGGGGTGCGGCCGATGGTGGTATCGATGGCGTAGTGTAGGGTCATGATATAATCGCCTCCTAAGCTTTACGGCTCCGTAAGAAGTCCGAAATCCGACTTTGTTTGTTCTTCTCAGCGCTTCAGACCGCTTTCCGGGCCTCCCGGATGATCAGTTTGGGGGTCTCCATCATCACGGTGGTGTCGGGCGGGATGGATTCGGTCAGCCAGACGTTTCCGCCGATGACCGAACGTGCGCCGATCACCGTATCTCCGCCCAGGATCGTGGCCCCGGAATAGATGATGGCATCGTCCTCGATGGTCGGATGGCGCTTTTTCCCGCGCAGCTTCTCTCCCGCATTTTTGGGAAGGCTGAGCGCCCCCAAGGTTACCCCCTGATAGATGCGAACGTTGTTGCCGATTTCCGTGGTTTCGCCGATGACGACCCCGGTGCCGTGATCAATGACGAAACGGCCGCCGATGGTGGCACCGGGATGGATGTCGATGCCGGTGACGCCGTGAGCGTGTTCGGTCATGATCCGGGGCAGCATGGGAACACCCAGTTCGAATAATTTGTGGGCTACCCGGTACACGCTGATGGCGTAAAGGCCAGGATAACTGAATATGATTTCGTCATGACTCTTGGCGGCCGGGTCTCCTTCGAATGCGGCCCGGACATCCGAGGTCAGGGTCTGCCGAATTTCGGGGATGGCGCCCATCATGGCAAGGGCAATCCGGTGCCCCCTGGATTCGCAATCACTGCATGGCTGACCGTAGCGCTGGCAGTCGTGGCGGATGTTGTGTGTGATCAGATCGGCAAGATGGTCGTAGAGCCTGGATACGATCTGTCCCAATCCGTAGCGCATGTTCACCATGTCCAGCTTCTCCCGTGTGAAGTATCCGGGAAAGAGAAGCTCCCGAAACATGTCGATGATATCACTGACAGATGCTTCTCCCGGGATGGGATCGCTGTCGATGTGGGTGTAGCAGGGGCTGTTCACGCAGTGGTCGATGATCCGCTCGGCAATTCCGGTCAACTTGGACCGGGCCATTTCCTGGCGTTGGATGTCGGTTCGGCAAGCGCTGTTGGGATCATGGCTGCTCTTTTTCATTGAAGGCCTCCCAAAATACGAATTGCGAATCGGGACGGATCGACAGGAGACATGGCGCCGGCTCTGCAAAAGGATCCACGACTCTTTCCAATTCGGTGGTAACAATTTGAATTCAAATCATAATTTAAACACGAAGAAATGGTTGTCAAAGTTGCTGCCGCTAATGAACATTTTCACTTTTTCCGCTCAGAAGCCGGACTCGACAATCGCTCGGCTCAAGTAACCAGGTGCCCCTGTTCATAACTACGATGGCATTGGATTGCCGATGAATCCCGGTTCCCTTCGTTGTTCGGCCTGAAATTATGAGTACCTGTTTCGGATGTAAAGGTAATATCTTGATCAATTGGGAAGACTTGTTAAAAAAACCACCAGATTCCGGGTTTAGTTTGCAACCTTAACCATAGAGATAAAATCCATATTTATAATAGTGGAAAGCATCGTCTTACCTTTGAAACTCGCTTCATATACTACCAACCATTTCTTCTCCGGATAATTGAGCAAATCGCTAACTCTATCCACTGGTTTGCTTTCTCCATGAATATTCACTTTTCCGTTAATTTGTCCTAAATTATTTTTCAATCTTATAATGACCTTTGCATCACGTCTTAATTCGGAACGTTTTGAGTCAATATCATCCGGCTGGACCACAGCCGCAATATCAGCAAAATTTAAGAAGATCGTTTCTCCAGTCACACCCATAACGGTTGTATTGTATAATGGCAAAAAAGAAAGGTCAGTCTTCGCTAAAAAATCGCTTACACGATTCACCTTCACGGGTGCAGAATTCAGATTGATCATACCCTTGTACTCTCCACTGATGGTAATTACGGTGATCAATTTATCATCGGTGGGTGTTTTTTTATCGGAAAAGCTTACTCCTTGTGTCTTATCTGTATTTCTATTATCTGACATTGCTATGACCCTCTGGGAAAGATTGTTCAATCTGAAATGAAATATTGTTTCACGTTGCGGTATGCCAAGCTCTCTTGCGAGTGTGTAAATGTTAACGCTCATAACTCTCAAGACGCCAACGCCGTGGTTTACCGACGAGGGTCGCTTTTTGGACCGAGTCCGAAATAAAGTCTCTTGTTATATTCTCTTTGACCTCGGTGGTTATTTTTGCCAGATGTAAAAAATTTCCCCTTCGATCGGCCCAGTTTTTAATGCCATGCTTAGCTATTATTTTTACATTGCCTTTAGGTATCTCTCCACATCGAGGCTGTAAAATCCAGAATCGATCGCATGCATCCAATTTTTTTACATTCCCAACAGCTTTTAAACTGCAGATTCATTAAGAATACCTTGTCTATGTAAATTATGTCAATTGTTGAGCCGGTGCAAGGTCTGGTGAAAGACATTTTTGCGTCAGACCGCTGCTTGATGCACGGTGATGATAACAATCGGCGGTTGTTTGCCGCCATGAACCTCACCATTCAAATGTCATATAATAACCAATGTTGGAAGAAAGAAATTTTGATCTATTATCAACAACGTTTTTTCTTCCGGTGCAATTTTTACCATCTACGGAAACATTGAAGCTGCAACTGCCAGATCACCATTGAGGAGTTATAATCATACTATCAGTTAGCACAATTTGGTCATGTCGTGTGGTATGCCCTGAATAATTCAATTCGAGTGAGAACTCTTGCATTGACAACCTATTGTGATTTTGCCATATACTTTTCCTTAAAAAGCAGGTTCTTATCGTTCAATGACCTTTGTACAATCATACGACAAGACACTCTTACCGGAAAACCGGGCAGAACCCTGAAGATAGTTGACCATGCGTATCGAATCTCTCACTTTCCTGCGCTTCTGCGCTGCCTTCGTGGTGCTCACCTATCACTGGGCTGGAGGCACTGTACTGAAGCAACCCTATCTTGAGATACTGAACAAGGGACCAGCCATGGTCACCTTTTTCTTTGTTCTATCGGGGTTTGTTCTCGCAATCACCTATATAGACAGAGACATGGATCGGTGTTACAATTTCTATGTCGCCAGGGTGGCGCGTATTGCTCCTGCCTACATTGCTGCCTTTCTCATAATTATTCCATTCACCTACGGCGAGTACACAGGCTTCAACGTCGACGTGGCGGTGGTACTGCACCTGCTCTTTTTACAGGCATGGGTCCCACACTACGCGGTCACGCTCAACATGGCGGCCTGGGCGATTTCAGTGCAAATGGTTTTTTACCTGATATTTCCGTTTATCTTTCCGTTAATGCGGCAGCGCCATCTATCAACGGCCAGCGTGTTAATGGCCGCAATGGCGCTTTACCTGATTTCCCAAGCAGGCCTGATTGGCCTAATGAACATGGAATCCTTTGGCGGCCCGGGATCCGCCGTGAATGAGTTCATCCGCTTTAACCCACTGTCGCATCTGTGCAGTTTTGTTCTGGGCATAGCGGGTGCGATCTGGTTTTTACGGGAACAGGCTTTCAAAGATCAAAATCGCAACGGCCTTATCCCCATGTTGATCGTGGGCGCGGTAATCGTTTTTGTGCTGAACAATGAATCGTGGATACTCGGTAAATTACCTCTCGTCCTTCCCGTAGAAAGCAGTATATATGCTCCGCTCTTTCTGGCATTTATTCTTATTGTGGCAAACTCTAATAATTTTCTTGTCAGCGCCATGGGTCGCGGCCCGTTTTTAGCACTGGGAAATGCCAGCTATGGTTTCTACATCTATCAGTTCCCGGTCATCTTTGTTCTATACTCCGGACTGCAGATCACTTCCTATTTGGATGCCAATCAGGCTTTTGCCATCTTATTTGCGAGTCTACTGATTCTGTCTTTGCTGTCCCACTACTATTTTGAACGTCCAGCACTAAGAAAGATTCGGCAGTCCGTCAGCAGAGTAGTGTCATGATGTGAGGTTGGCCGTTGGTTCAAACCAAATTTTTCGCGCAACAAAGATATCGGGAAAATTTGCCATTTCTGAATGGGCAATCGTTAGGAAACCCATCGTCGTGGATACTGTCAAAAAAATCGCCGCCTTGTACCTGTTGTTTGTGGTGACGGTCATCTATGGCTATTCCGTCGGTCGGTTTAACGTATTTCCCTATGACCATATCGATCCACTGCCGTCAGCACTGGCGGCACAGTTACCCCAGTTTGCACCGGGCGATCTGGCGATTAGCTACGCAACGTCCAGCCTATTGTTGGGGCTGGACCCGAAGACCCTTAACGTGAAGTAGCTGTTGTCCGTCGAACCGCCATACCGGGTTACTTTAGCAAATGCATGATCTTATCGCCTCATCGTCGGCCGTTATTCCCCGCATTGCAGATTAGCCAGAAATATCACAAAAACTACCATATATTGATGTTTTTTCATTCTTGACACACAATATGTGTTCCAGTATGATAAATGAAATTCAGCAACGACGAAACGATATTCCGGCGTCATGAATATGTGGTTCGAATCGGTCTTTGCGGTTCAATCGCGCCTGCCGTTCCTGGTGCCAGCTGAATACTGTACTTTCTGTCCCGTCCGGCCGTCTGCCTGAATTATGGCGGTCATTTCATCGAGGTTGATGTGCAACCGTCTTTATCACTCTTTTATGAAATATCGCATCCTGAGAACAGAACCCTTTGGCCCGTATCGGGCAAACGAATGAGGTGAATCGTGGAAGGAAAAATAATCGTCATATCCTCGGGCAAAGGCGGCGTGGGCAAGACCACGGCGACGGCCTCCATCGGTGCGGCGCTGGCCATGGATGGCAAGAAAGTAGCGGTCGTGGACATGGACATCGGTCTTCGCAACCTCGATGTGGTGATGGGACTGGAAAACCGGGTGGTGTTCAACATCGTGGATGTGATCCGTGGCAAGTGTAAACTTCATCAGGCAGCGATCAAGAGCCGTCGAATCGAGACGCTGTTCCTAATACCGGCCTCCCAGAGCGACAACAAGGATGCGTTGCGTCCCGAGGACATGATCCATCTGTCCAAGGAGCTGAAAAAGACCTATGACTTTATCCTCATGGATTGTCCGGCCGGTATCGAGCGGGGATTCGACAACGCCGTTGCGGCGGCGGACGAGGCGGTGGTGATCTGCACACCGGAAGTGTCGTCCGTCCGGGATGCGGACCGGGTGATCGGTCTTTTGTACTCCAAGCAGATTCCTCCCAAGCTGGTGGTCAATCGCATCGTTCCGTCGATGGTGGCGCGCGGAGACATGCTCAGCCACCAGGATGTGGTGGACGTATTGTCCATCGATCTGGTTGGATTGGTGGAGGCGGATGAACAGGTGGTGGTTTCGACCAACAGCGGGATGCCCATCGTGATGAATGAAGAATCCAAGGCAGGCTTAGCCTTCAAGCGCATCGCCATGCGACTGAACGGACAGCCGGACCTTCCCATCGAGATTCCGGGTGTCTCCAAATCCATCTGGAAGAGAATCGGTGCCAGGATCGGTTTCGGGAAACAGGTGGGGTCACAATGCCAATGAAATTTTTTAAGAGGATATTTCGAAAAGGTGCAAGCAAAGACACAGCAAAGAAACGACTGCAGTTCACCTTGGTTTATGATCGTCTGAGCGTGTCCAATCACAGTTTACGGGAGATGCAGAACGAGATTGTGGCGGTAATCTCCCGTTATTTCATCATCGACGAGGACAAATCGGAACTCGACATTCGTCGCAATGACGATCTTACCTCCTTGATGTTCAACACACCGATCATCTCAGCCAGGAACAGGCCGCGAATCGTATAGGGCCGATCGCCTTCTTTTGTCACGGCAGCCATTTTAGCTGATCGGCAAGGGTCCAGAAGTACATGGTGACAGGTTCGGCCTTTTCATTTAACCTGCACAATTTCACCTTGGCAAGTTTCTCTTCGATGATCACCACCTCTACACGCACATCCTTAGGGGCGATGAAAACCTTTTCGGATGTGAGGAGCCTTCTCGCCCCAGCACGGTCTTGGCGTTCCACATACGCCTGATAGTCTCGCATGGATGATTGCATGGACGAAACGAAAGCGTATGCGGGGATGATGGCTGCCTGGTAGGCATATGCCGGCAAGACGGCGAGCATCGCGTAGATGATGATAATGAATACGATTTCTTTCACTTTTATAGACAGCCTTTCCTGGTGCTTTTCACGACCATGCTTTCTTTTCGAGGTTTTGGTTGCTTCCCGTCGTTGGTCATTCTCTCGTTGTAACTCTTCGAGCAATTTTTTTGCCACTTTTTTAGGATCTGTGTGGGATTGGTGAGTTTATCTGATTCCTGATTCGCCCATCGGTTTTCTTCTATATCGATCGCCATTTGTTGACACCTAACGTCAAAGGGTCGCCGGTTATCATCAGGCTTCGGTTTTACTCCCTGATTTTAAAAGAAATAAAATTTTGTCAATGTGGCACGGGCTTTGATTCATCCATATCGGTAGAGACTGGCAAAAATGTGCAATAACCGATACCGGAAGGAAAATCAGGATGTGCCGTCCACGACATCACCTTTTCTGGATGACCCTCTACCAGGGGGTCGTCCTCGTTGTCTGTCTGCTGATGTTCGCGCCGCTCAAAGCGGCCTTCATGGCCAATTGGGGATTCAATCTGCTGATAATAGGAGCGTTGGCCGTCGGCATCGCCATCAACATCCGACAGGTGTTCGCTCTTGAACCGGAACTCCGCTGGATCAACATGTTTCGAACGGGGAAGGCGGGAATTTCGGTTTCCGATCCTACCCGTCTGATGAAGCCACTGGCAAAGCATCTGGAGGGGCTCAATCGGGATCGCTTTTCCCTGTCGGCATTTTCCATGCGCACGGTCCTGGACGGGATTCGTGACCGCCTGCATGAATCCCGTGAGGTTTCCCGATACATGATCGGCCTGCTGGTTTTCTTGGGGCTTCTGGGAACCTTTTGGGGCCTTCTGGGAACCATCGGTTCCGTATGGCAGGTCATCGAAGGGTTGGATGTCGCCCGTCACGATTTTGCCGCAGTGTTCGAAAACCTCAAGACCGGTCTTCAAGGTCCCTTGAGCGGGATGGGAACCGCATTCAGCTCTTCCCTTTTCGGATTGGGGGGGTCGCTGGTGTTGGGATTTTTAGACCTTCAGGCCGGACACGCCCAGAACCGATTCTTCAACGAACTGGAAGAGTGGCTGTCCGGTGTAACGCATCTGATCGACAGGGAAAAAGGGGAGGATGCCGCCATGGGAACCGGATCGGCGGACACGGAGCCCCATGGGATCAAGGATCAATTGATTGAGATGAACCGGGAGCTTCGCACCAGCAATCGCATGGTGGCCAAGTTGCTGGAAGAACGCGTTTCCGATAAACCGTTTTCCAGAAAACGGTCGGTCGCGGCGATGGGTGTTTGACGCCATGACAACCATCGCCAAACGCGGTCCACGCGAATTCAATGTCTGGCCGGGGTATGTGGATGCTCTCAGTGCCCTGCTCATGGTCGTCATCTTTCTGGTGCTGATTTTCTCCGTCGCCCAGTTCCTGCTGGGACAGGTGCTGTCCGGACAGGAGAGTGAATTGGCGGCGCTCCAGCGGAAAGTCAACGATCTGACGACCCAGCTGGGCCTCGAAGAGCAGCGCAATCGTGAGATGGCAGCCAGCATTTCCGATATGAACGTTACGATCAGCGCGCTCACCGATACCAAGGAGACGCTTACCGACGAGGTGACAATCCTGACGCAGAACGCCCGTCTGGATGAGACGAAGATCGAAACGCAGCTGCTGCTCATCGGAAGCCTGCAGGAGGACATCGATGCCCTCCGGCAGTTGCGGGAATCCCTCGAGGCGCGCATCGGCGATATGACGGTTGCGCTTTCGGACAGCCGTTTACAGATCGGATCACTCCGGGATCGGACAAAGGCCCTGGACACACGACTGGCCGACCAGCAGGAGCGCACCCTGCTCGCCCAGCGGACCATCGAAAAAAAGGAAATTCGGATTCAGGCACTGGCGGCGTTGGTCCATGAGCAGGAGGCGGCCATCGAAAACGAACGCCGGCTGTCAGCCAGTGCCCGGGCACAGATTGCCCAATTGAACAAAAGCATCGAGACATTGCAGGCCCGCCTGGAAATGGTCAGTCGCGCACTGGATCTTTCCAAAGACGAGCAGTTTTCCAAGGATGCTCAAATCAAGGATCTGGGCAGACGTCTGAACCTTGCCCTGGCAAAGCGGGTCAATGATCTTGAAGCCTATCGGTCGGAATTTTTTGGGCGTCTGCGAACCGTACTGGACGACAACCCGCTGATTCGGATCGAAGGAGACCGATTCGTTCTCCAGGCCGAACTTCTCTTTGCCTCCGGTTCGGCCGATCTCGGTGCAGACGGCATTCATCATCTGACACAACTGGCCGTCGAATTGAAGGCCATGGCGGAGAAAATCCCGGATGAGATCGACTGGATCCTGCGGATCGACGGCCATACCGATCGGGTGCCGGTCACCAGGGCGCATTTTTCTTCCAATTGGGAGCTTTCCACCGCCCGGGCCGTTTCGGTGGTCCGATTCCTTTCCACCCGGGGGATTCCCGAGACCCACATGGCTGCCGTCGGTTTCAGTAAGTTCCATCCCCTCGATCCGGCTGATACGCCTTCCGCCTACCGAAAGAATCGCCGCATTGAGATCAAGTTGACTTCGCGGTGAACATTTTTATTGTCTTCATTTTTTTTCTCCAAGCCACTCGTTTGACTCATTATTGAAAATTGTAACGATCTGAGAAGAGCCGTCTCTTGAATAATTGGCGGCCTGAGGTCTAAAATGAAATTCCCCCACCGTAGGGTGGTCCCTGATTCAATACTGGAACTGGAAAAAAACGTTAAATATGTTATATTTGCAATATCGCTCTGAAAGAAAAACGGAGGCGATTCACACGTCGGAGAATCGTCCCCAATGCCGCTAAACGAATGGAGAGTGTTATGAACTCACTGGGTAGTAGATTCATCGCCTTTGTCGGGGGCCTTGCGTTCCTGTCCCTGGCTCTGATTACGACGTCGCCCCACGCCGAAGAGATGCAAGCGCCACTGACCCTGTCCGATGCCATTGCAACGGCCTTGCGGCAAAACCCCCAGCTCGAGGCGGACCGTTCCGAGGTGGCGGCGACATCCGCCCAGACGATTCAGGCGCGCTCGGGGCTGCTGCCCCAACTGGACATCTCGGAAACCTACAGCCGTACCGACAGCCCCCTGTGGGCCTTCGGTACCAAGCTCAATCAAGGCGCCATCACGGCACAGGATTTCGATCCCGAGCGCTTGAACAACCCGGACGCCATCAATAACTTTAAAACCGCGCTGACGCTGGGCTGGCGTATCTTCGACGGCGGCCAGACATGGATTGCCTGGCGCCAGGCACAGCAAAACGAAGAGGCCGGCCGCCTGGCCCTGCAACGCAGTGAACAGGCCACCATCGCCCGGACCGCCACGGCCTATATGGGATGCCTGCTGGCCGACGAAAATCGCCAGGTGGTGCTGCAGGCGTTGGATACCGCCCGGGCGCATCTGAAGGTGGTGCAAGACCGTCAGAACAGCGGACTGGCCGTCAAAAGCGACGTATTGCGGTCCCAGGTGCGCATCTCCAACCTGGAGCAGCAGCACCTTACGGCCGAGAGCCGGCTCAAGGTGGCTTATGCCATTCTCCGGGCTGCCATGGGCATAACCGAAACCGATGAAAACAGTGCCCCCCTTTTGCTGACCACCACCTTTGGAGAAGCAGTCGCCGTGAGGGGTGCACTGAACGAGTGGCTCACGAATGCACTGGAACAGCGACCCGACCTGCAGCAGCTTCAGATTCAGGAAGAGATTGCCCGCCAGGGGGTGAGCCGGGCCCGTACCGGTCACTATCCGAGCCTGGCCCTTACGGGCGGGTATGAAATCAACACCGAGGATTTCGGCGATTCCCAGGAGAGCTACAACGTGGGCGCGGTGCTCCAGTTTAATCTTTTCAGCGGGCAGCGTATTTCCGCCCAAACGGCCGAAGCCAAAGCGGTGCTTTCCAGAATCCAATCCATGCGCCAGGGACTGGCCTTGAACGTGCGGGTGGAAACCCAAAAGGCATATTACGAGGCCCAGAGTACCTGGCAAAGCATCCAGGTGGCCGCCGGCGCCGTGGCCCAGGCCGAAGAGGGGTTGCGCATCGTGGCCAACCGGTACGAGAACGGACTGCTGGCCCTGATCAACTTGCTCGACGCCCAGGTGGCCCTGCAGCAGGCTCAGACCCAGCATTTCAAGGCCATGCACGACTTTACAGTTTCCCGCATCGCCCTGGCCCTGGCTATTGGTAGCATCGATAAGGATTTTGAATGACTAAACGATTAAAACGGAGACCGCAATGAAATCAAAACGCACGATGATCGTTTTATTGACGATGTTGGCCATTTCCACCGCCTGTGGTCAGAAGATCGAGCCGGGCAACACCGCACCGGGCATCGGCCAGACCATCCAGGCCCCGGTGGCCGAGGCAAAGATCAGCGAGGAACCGTTTCTCTACGAAGCCGTGGCCACCATCAATGCCCGCACGGCCAGCACCATTTCGTCCAAACTGATGGGTACCGTTCAAGCGGTTCATGTACAGGAAGGCGATCCGGTGAAAAAGGGAGACCTGCTGGTAACCATCGATTCCAGTACGGTCACGGCCCAGCTTGATCAGGCCGAAGCCGGACTGCGGGCGGCGAGAAGGGCCGAGTCCTCCGCCATTTCCTCACGGGATGCAGCCCGGGCTGCAGCCGATCTGGCCGTTGCCACATACAAGCGCTATCAGAGGCTGCTCGAGGAGAATTCGGTTTCCAAACAGGAGTACGACGAAATCGAATCACGCAGCCGTCAGGCCCGGGCGGCCCAGGCCCAGGCCGAAGCCATGGTGGAAGCGTCCCGGTCCCGTGTACAACAGGCCGAGGCCGCCGTGCAGCAGGCCAGCATCGCCAAACGGGACGCCAAGGTAACGGCACCCTACGACGGCCTTGTGGTGAGCAAAATGGTCGACGAGGGGGATCTGGCCGCACCCGGCACGCCGATGCTGACCATCGAGCAGGAGGGACTCTTCTGTGCTGACCTGGTGCTGCCCGAACGCCATATCCAATCGGTAAAGATCGGTATGCCGGTCAAGGTCAAGGTGCCGGCCCTCGGTGATCTGGAGGCCACCGGCCATGTGGGACGCATCATTCCGGCGGCCGATGCCCAGAGCCGAAGCTTCGAACTCAAAGTGGGCATGCCCGAGGGGCTGGATCTCAAATCGGGCATGTTCGCCCGGGTGTTCATCCCCGTTGGCGGCACGGGTATTCTGCTCGTTCCTGAAACCGCCGTGAAGACCGAAGGTCAGCTCACCGGTGTGTACATCGTGGACGACGGCAACGTCGCCCGCTTCCGGTTGGTGCGTGCCGGAAAGACCTATGCAGACCGGATTGAAATCATCTCCGGCCTCAGAGACGGACAACGCTATGTTTCCAACATCCCCGTCACGCTGAAAGACGGCATGAAGGTGGAGGGTGCCTGATGAAATCTACGATCGGAACCGCCGGCAAAATCGCCCGTTACTTCATCGATTCCAAACTCACGCCCCTGGTGATCATCGCTTCGATTCTGCTGGGCATCGCCGCCGTGGTGGCATTGCCCCGGGAAGAAGAGCCTCAGATCATTGTGCCCATGATCGATATTTTCGTTCAGATGCCCGGCGCCGACGCCAAAGAGGTGGAACAGCGCATCACCGGTCCCATGGAGCGCCTGCTGTGGGAGATTCCCGGTGTGGAGTATGTCTACACCACCTCGGCTCCCGGTGTCAGCATGGCGATCGTACGCTTTTATGTGGGGGAAGACGAGGAAAACGCCATCGTGCGCCTGCAGTCCAAGCTGATGGCCAATTACGACCGCATTCCCTGGGCCGCCTCGCCACCTCTGATCAAGCCACGCTATATCGATGACGTTCCCATTCTGGCCCTCACATTCTGGAGTGAGGAGAGCGACGTGGATCACTACACGCTGCGTCGGGTCGCGGCGGAAATCGAAACCGTGGTCAAACGGGAACCCGATGTCTCCATCACCACCCTCATCGGCGGTAGCCCCCGTCAGGTGCGGGTGCTCTTCGATCCGGTGCGGCTGGCGGCCGCGGGCATCGACCTGAACCAGGCCGCCGGTATGATCCAGGCGGCCAATATGGCCTCCCAGGCCGGCAGCTATCCCTCACAAAAGGGGGAGGTGACCGTCCATGTCGGCGGTTTTTTGCGGGACCGCGAGGATGTGGCCCGGGTGGTGCTCGGCAATTATCACGGCCGCCCGGTCTATGTGCAGGACATGGCCACCATCGAGGATGGTCCGGCGGAACCGGACCAGTATGCCTTCTTCGGCACCGGCCCGGCAGCAGATGAAAAGGGAATCGAAGGTGAGGGCGTCTTTCCGGCGGTCACCCTCTCTTTGGCCAAGCGAAAAGGCACCAATGCCATCGATGTGGCCGAACGGGTGCTGCACCGCATTGACAAAGTCCGCGGCAGCAAACTGCCCGACAACATCCACATGACCATCACCCGCAACTACGGCGAGACCGCCGAGGAGAAATCCAACGAACTGCTCTACCATATGGCTATCGCCGTCGTCTCCGTCACCCTTCTCATCTGGTTGGTCCTGGGACGTCGCGAATCGGGCGTCGTGGCCATGGCCATCCCCGTCACCCTGGCCCTGACCATGGCGATTTTCTACCTGTACGGTTATACACTGAACCGCATCACCCTGTTCGCCCTGATCTTCTCCATCGGAATCCTGGTGGACGACGCCATCGTGGTGGTGGAAAACGTGGTGCGCCATTTCCACCTGCCCGAGAACAAGGGCCGCAATCTGTTCAACGTCACCATCGAGGCCGTGGACGAGGTGGGCAACCCGACCATCCTGGCCACCCTTACCGTCATCGCCGCCATTTTGCCCATGGCCTTTGTGGGCGGCCTGATGGGTCCTTACATGCGGCCCATTCCCGTGGGCGCGTCGGCGGCCATGGTCTTCTCACTCATCGTGGCCTTCATCGTCACCCCCTGGGCTAGCGTGCGTCTGCTCAAAAAGACCGCCGACGGTGGCGGACACGACCACGCCAGCGAAGATTGGAGCACGCGGCTCTACCGCCGGATGATGGATCCACTGATCCACAATCCCCGCTGGCGCTGGACCTTTCTCATCGGCGTCGTCGGGTTGCTCTTGCTCTCCTGCGCCATGGTGGGTGTGGGCATGGTCAAAGTCAAAATGCTGCCCTTTGACAACAAAAGCGAATTTCAGGTGATCATCGACATGCCCGAGTCGGCCACCCTCGAGACCACCGCCGCCGCCGCTCGCGAAATGGGCGACTACCTTGCCACGGTCAACGAGGTTACCGACTACCAGCTCCATGTGGGTGCCAGCGGTCCGTTCAACTTCAACGGTCTGGTACGCCACTACTACCTGCGCAGCGCACCATACATGGCCGACATCCAGGTCAACCTGGTGGGCAAGCAGGATCGGGCACAGCAGAGCCATGACATCGCCAAGCGGGTGCGGCCGGCCCTGGCAGCGATCGCCCAGCGCCACGGTGCCCGCATCAAGGTGGCCGAAGTGCCGCCCGGTCCGCCGGTACTTTCGACCCTGGTGGCCGAGGTTTACGGACCGGATTACGGCCGCCAGCGAGAAATCGCCGCCGAGATCATGAAGATCTTCGAGGGGACAGAGGGGGTGGTGGACGTGGACTGGTACATGGAGGACGACTATCCGCGCTACCAGCTCACCGTGGACCGTGAGCGTGCCGCCCTGCACGGCATCAGCGTCATGCAGATCGCCGAGACACTCAAGACGGCCCTCGACGGCCGCCAGGTGGGCCTGCTGCACCAGCCTCTGGAGCGAGAGGACGTCCCGGTGATCGTACGCCTGCCCCTGGCCGACCGGTCCGACATCAAACGTCTGGAAGCCATCAAGATGCAAACGGCCGGTGGCGATCTGGTACCCCTGGCCTCCCTGGTCAAAGCCCGGGAGACCAGCGGCGAGAAGAGCATCTACCACAAGAATCTCATGCCCGTGGTCTATGTGCTGGCCGACGTGGCCGGGGCCAAGGAGAGTCCGGTCTACGCCATCCTGGAGATGCGCAAGAAGATCGCGGCCATGCAGCTTCCCGAAGGATATGAAATCGCGCAACACACCGCCAATGTGCCCGAAACCGACCGCAAGTTCGCCATGAAGTGGGACGGCGAATGGCACATCACCTACGAAGTGTTCCGCGATCTGGGCATCGCGTTCGGCGTGGTTCTGATCCTGATTTTCGTTCTGGTGGTGGGGTGGTTCCAATCCTTTTCCACCCCCATTGCGATCATGGTGGCCATACCCTTCTCGCTCATCGGCATCCTGCCGGCCCATTGGGCCATGGGGGCCTTTTTCACCGCCACCTCAATGATCGGCTTCATTGCCGGCGCCGGCATCGTTGTACGAAACTCCATCATTCTGGTGGATTTCATCGAGCTTAGAATCCGCGAAGGCATGCCACTGGACAAAGCCGTCATCGACGCCGGTGCCGTACGTTTTCGTCCCATGATGCTCACCGCTGCGGCGGTAGTGGTGGGTGCCTCGGTGATTCTTTTCGATCCCATTTTCCAGGGGCTGGCCATTTCCCTGATGGCCGGCGAAGTGGCGTCGCTGCTTTTTTCACGCATGACAGTGCCCATTCTCTACTTTTTGGACAAACGCTGGGAATTCGCCCATGGGCATGAGTTGTCCCATAAAGGCGGTCCAGTAGAAGAGCCGTAGGTTGGTCTATGTGGTTGCAGTAACTTTTTCGTTTTCATCCACCACGAGGAGAGAAAAGTAATGGCAAGTCAATTAGATTTCCATCCCAGACGAATTCTCTGTCCTATGGATATGAGCGAACTTTCCGATTTGGCCCTAAAATACGCTCATGTGGGTGCGAGCGTTTTCGACGCTGACTTGACCGTATTGCACGCCATCCACTTTGAGGTTCCTCGCTATCTGTCCAGGGATTTAACCGACCGTGTTTTGGCGGAACTGGACAATGCCAAACAGACTGTCGCAAAGGATGTTGAGACCCACGTACGCAGTGTATTGGGAGAAATCGGTGATGTGGGATTTGAAATCACTGATTCACCGCCGGCAGAGGCGGTGATGCAGGCTCTTGCCGACAACGCCTTTGACCTGGTGGTGATGGGCACCCATGGATACAGCGGCTTTAAACATTGGATGCTGGGCTCGGTCACCGAGAGTGTGATCCATCAGTGTCAGCTGCCCGTGTTCGTCGTGCGTCAAAAGATAGATGATTTCATCGATACCAGCCAACCGCAAAGCCGGCCGGCTATCGACCATATCCTCTGCCCCTGTAACCGAACTGTCACCGCGGCCAGGGCTCTGCAGGTGGCCGCCGACTTGGCCCAAAGATATAAAGCCCGGCTGACCATCGTACATATTATGGAATCCGAGGCAGTAGCGGAAAATGACCTGTCGGAGTGGATGCAAGATATATTGGGAGATACCCAAAACATCGATGTCATCACCCAAACGGGCCCGGCGGCCGAGCAAATCGTCAGTCTGGTCAAAGCCCAAAACTGCGATATGGTCGTCATCGGTGCCCATCACAAACCCTTTGAACAGGAACGGGTGATGGGCCGGACTACAGAACTGGTGTTGCGCCACGCACCGGTGCCCGTGCTGGCCGTTCCTTTCCAGCGTAACTGACATCGAAACGTGGTAGCAGGCAAAACGCTATATAATCGAATTGCCGGTTTTATCAGATTCGATCTTCATCCGTCATGAAGCAGTGGTCTCACCAGGGCACGATTTATCTTTTCTGCCGCCGTATCTATGTTGTTTTCCCTCTTCCAGCACAAAATATGGCAATAAGTTCTCGGGTGAATTTCTTTGCGGTTGAGAATCTATTTTGCTTTGCAGCTTCTATCTCTACCCAATTGACGTAAGTCGGGAATAGATCGCAAACACGGCGTAGTTCAGGGAACAATCGGAGAAAAAGACCATCCTGTTTCCGCAATCGGTTGTCTATGGACGAAGAAAACTACAAATTTCGAAAAGTAAAAAACGGGAGAACGATA
Source organism: uncultured Desulfosarcina sp. (assembly GCA_963674945.2). GTDB lineage: Bacteria > Desulfobacterota > Desulfobacteria > Desulfobacterales > Desulfosarcinaceae > Desulfosarcina. The sequence continues at coordinate 1,544,498 of CAXXWQ010000004.1, read as the reverse complement.
AAGCTTGCGGATATACCAATGAATATCAATGTGTTTTGGGTGTGCAGGAAGCGTTTCTTCGTTTGCGGACTTCGGCTTTCTGGAATATATGATTCATGGTATACTTTATTTTCTTCGATCATGATCCGGATCGGATTGAAGATGCTTTTGATATAAATTTCAAAAGATAACTCGTTTCGCAATTGTCGGCCCTTACTCTTCCAGCCTTCAAGGATCGGATATGCCCGAAATATTTTTCTATGTAGCCCTCCTTTTCGCCACAGGAACGATGATATTTGCAGGATCGTGTTTGCTGCATTCCCGAAAGCTGACCAAAAAGCTGTCACGATACAAAGCGTATATGGATTTGAGTCCTGCCGGTATCTACTACCTGGAGTTCAAACCGCCTCTTTCCTTATCACTTCCCATCGAAGAACAGGCAAAGCGATTCTACTTCGAATCACGCTATCTTGAAATGAATGACATTTACCGAAGAGATCAGCTGAAAGCCCTTTCTGAAATAAAAATGCCTGTCGGATTAGATTCCACCGCATATGATCCCATGGCCTATGAAAAAGTGAAAGATTATTTCGAGTATGCCGCATCGCAAAAATGGACCGTTATCAATTTTGTAGTTCCAAGAACAGACCGCGACGGCAGTACTACCTGGCGAAGGTTTAATTCCTATGCACAAATTCAAGATGACCATCTTATCGGCCAGTGGTCCACCATGGAGGACATCACAACGGAAAAAGAATATCTGCATGAGCTTGAACGGCATCGAGACGAACTCGAACAAACCGTTGAGACGAGGACCAAAGAGCTTCGGGAAGAGATCGAGGTGCGAAAAAGAATCGAAGAAGCCTTGGTGAGCGCCAAAGTAGCTGCAGAAGCGGCCAACCAGGCGAAGAGTCAGTTCCTGGCCAACATGAGCCACGAGTTGAGAACGCCGATGAATGCCATCATCGGGTTTTCCGATATCCTGACCAGATTGATTTCAGATGCAAAGCACAAGCGTTACCTCGAGCGTATCCAGACGGCCGGAGAGAGTTTGCTGGCCCTCATCAACGACATCCTGGACCTTTCCAAGATCGAAGCCGGAAAGTTGCAGATCCGGCAGACGGCAGTGAATCCCGAACGATTGTTCAGGGAAATTTGCGGTGTTTTCGAGTATCGACTTTCGGAAAAGGGTCTCAACCTGGATTTGAGTTTGGATAACAGTCTCCAGGAAGACATTTTGCTGGATGAGGCGCGATTGCGACAGGTTCTGCTCAACCTGTTGGGAAACGCCGTCAAATTTACCGAAACAGGCTCCATTACGGTGTTCGCCCGGATGGAACCCACGAATACCGATGGAGTCAATACCTACAATTTTATTTTTTCAGTGGCCGATACCGGGATCGGTATTCCCGAGGACATGCTGGAGACCATCTTCAAGGCATTCGAACAACCAGTTGTTGCTTCGGCAAGAACCACCGAAGGCACAGGTCTTGGTTTGACCATCAGCAAACGGCTGGTGGAAGCCATGAACGGGCGCATCACGGTAGAAAGCAGGGAGAACGAAGGCAGCGTGTTTACTGTTGTAATCGAAGATGTTGAAAAGGCCGTTTTAGATGAGACAGCATGGACGAATGAGGAAACTTTCGATCTAACGGGAATCGTTTTTGAAAAAGCAGCCATCTTGATTGTTGATGATATCGAATACAACCGTGACCTGCTTCGGGGGTTTCTGAATGAATGGGACTTTGAGGTTTTGGAAGCCAAAGAGGGAAGAGAGGTGCTGGTGCTTGCAAAAAGCAATATACCCGACTTGATCCTGCTGGATATGAAAATGCCGGTGATGGACGGCTATGAAGTCGCCGAGAAGCTTAACAAGGATGCTACGACGAAGGATATTCCGGTGATTGCCGTAACCGCTTCGGCCCTGGCCCAGGATGAAGAAGCGATCCGAAAGATCTGCATCGATTATCTGAGAAAGCCGGTGAGAAAAAAAGAGTTGATAAAAGCAATGATAAAATACCTTCCTTTCAGGAAGGCGAAATATCCTGCCGAACCGTTGGTACACAGCAATGCCACATTCAAAGAGGGAGATTTCGGATTGGATGGACTTCCAGAGGATCTTAAAAACGAACTGGTTGGAGCGGCGGATCACGCAGATATTGGTCGGCTGAATGAATTGATCGCACAGGTTGCCGAATTTAATCCCTCTCTTTCAAAGCGGCTGCATCGCCTTGCCGATGACTTTAATTATAAACAGATCATCAACACGATAAACAAACAGCAGACATGACGCCTGCAATTCAGTATACAGACACGAGCAATATCGTTATTGTTGACGACAATCCCGATAATCTGAGGATGATATCGTCGATTCTTCAAAATGACGGCTACAATATTCGGCCGGTTACCAGCAGCGGTGAGGCACTTGAGATTATTGAGAGGCTTCTGCCCGATCTTATTCTTCTCGATATTCGCATGCCGGGGATGGATGGATTCGAACTATGCCGGATTCTTAAATCACATGAGAAGACGCGGAACATCCCTGTGATTTTCATAAGCGCCCTTAACGAAACAGAGGAAAAAGTAAAGGCATTTAATGCCGGTGGTGTCGATTTTATAACCAAGCCTTTTCATCCGGATGAAATATTAGCGCGTGTCCAGACGCAATTAACAAGCAGGCGGGTTCAAAAAGAGATTCAGCAATTGAACGATGAACTCGAGGAGCGTGTAAAACAGCGGACCTCGGAGCTTGAGGCGATCAATTGGAAATTGCGAGATGAAATTGCCGAACGAAAACGTATTGAAAGGAAACTAAAGGAGAGCGAAGAACGCCTGGACTTGGCCCTGTCGGGTGCGAATGAAGGTATCTATGACTGGAAAATTGATAAAAATTCGCTTTACCTTGATTCTCGTTTTTACACCATGGCCGGTTACCACCCCTATGAATTTCCACAAGAAAATGACGAGGTCGTAAAACGTATTCACAAAGTCGATTTTAATCAACTGGAAGCAGAGTTGAAAAATATGCTTGCCGGAGATCTGAATGGTTTTGAAGTGGAGTTCAGATTTTTGCGTAAAGACGGTAGCTATATGTGGATTCAGTCCAAAGGTAAAGTCGTTTCTCGGGACGACAGAGAGAAGCCGAAACGTTTTATCGGAACCCATACGGACATCACAGCGCGAAAGATGGCGGAAGAGGCGTTAAGGGAAAATGAGCAGTTGCTGACGAATATTCTGGAATCCATGGATGAAGGGGTGATCGTGGTCGATAGTGATTTCACCTATTCTATTTTCAATAAAAGCATGGAGGATTTTTCCAATACGCCAAGGAAAGAAGTCCTCGGTAAACGACCATGGGATGTATTTCCATCCCTTAAGAATACATCCATTGAAGAGAATATGAAGAGAGCGATGAACGGCGAAACGGCAGGAGATACGGAAGTACATATCGAATTGCCTAAAAATCCTGATGTGTGGTGCCGGGACAGTTTTTCACCCCTCAAAGATGCAGATGGAAAAATTGTCGGTATTGTTGGCGTCGTTAGCGATATTACGCAGCAGAAGAGAGATGAAGTGGAACTGCGCAGGCTGCGTAACTATCTTGCCAATATCATTGATTCCATGCCATCCATACTGGTGGCCGTGGACCGAAAGGGCAGGGTGACCCTATGGAATCAACAGACAGTGAAAACAACCGGAATAAGTGTTTCGGATGCCAGATCTCGGCTTTTGCGCGAGGTCTTCCCTCGCCTGGGCGATATAATGGAGAGCATCGAATTTTCCATCCGGGAGCGCCGGGTGATCAGTCTGCCCAAAGTTGCCCGCAAGGTAGATCAGGAGACTCGCTTTGAAGATATCACCATCTTTCCTCTGGTTGGCAATGGCGTTGCGGAAGCCGTGATCCGGGTGGACGATGAGACCCAACAAGTACGCATGGAAGAGATGATGATTCAGGGTGAAAAGATGCTTTCCGTGGGCGGTCTGGCCGCGGGCATGGCCCATGAAATCAACAATCCCCTGGCAGGTATCCTGCAAAACGCATCGGTGCTGGAAAGCCGATTGACCGGTGAACTGCCTGCCAATCACAAGGCCGCCGAAGCCGCCGGAACGACAATGGCGGCCATTCGGCGTTACCTGGCGTTGCGCAAACTGCCAGACATGATCGAGAATATTCGGACTTCGGGCAGCATGGCTGCCGCCATCGTCAAGAACATGCTCAGTTTTGCCCGTAAAAGCGACAAAGTCACTTCCTCCAATGACCTCGGGACCCTGCTGGATCGGACCATCGAACTGCTCAGGACCGATTACGACATGAAGAAACGGTATGACTTCAAGAAGATCGAACTGATTCGGGAGTACGACCCATCGGCACCGCCCGTCCCGTGCGAATCGAGCAAAATACAGCAGGTCTTCATGAATATTTTAAAAAACGGTGCCGAGGCCATGACCGAAATGGCAAAACCACCCTGTCCGCCGGTGTTTATCCTGCGGGTCAAAGATGATGGCGCATGGGTTCGGGCGGAGATCGAGGACAATGGGCCGGGCATGGAAGAAAGAATCCGACGGCGTATCTTCGAACCCTTCTTTACCACAAAGCCTGTGGGCATGGGAACGGGCCTGGGACTGTCCGTCTCCTACTTCATCGTCACGGAGAATCACGGGGGGCAGATGAGCGTGCAGGTCGCCAAAGACGGTGGAAGCTGTTTCGTGATTCGTCTGCCCAAAGGGGGGCGCAGCGAATCCAGTTGATCGTGAATTTTTTTCCAGGTTTGGGATTCCGGCTGACAACGCATGGATTCCGATCCGGCTTCGCAAACCGATGAAGGGAAAATCAATGGCTCGTCCTGTTTTCCTGATGCAAATTGTACTTTGTTTTTTCCATCTGGCTGCCTGCGCCATCCCACCGGTAACGACCCCACCAAAAGACCTTGCATACTGGCCAACTGCTGATTGGCGAACATCTACGCCGGAACAGCAGGGCATGGATTCCGATGTATTGAGTGAAGTGGTTGCGTTCATCATGAAGGAGAAATTACCCGTCGACAGCCTCATGATCATAAAAAACGGGTATGTGGTGCTGGATGCCTATTTTTATCCTTACCATAAGGGCATGCTGCACGATGTCGCTTCGGTGACCAAGAGCATTACCGCTTCCCTGATCGGGTTGGCCCATGAAAATGGATTCATAGAAGACCTGAAAGAGCCGATCGTGGATTTTTTCCCTGAATACGAGAACAGGTCGAAAAGTACGGCGTCCATTACGATTCACCATTTATTGACCATGACTTCTGGGTTTGCGTGTGGTTACGTGCCGGGTGAAAAAGAGCTGTTCGAGATGATAGAAAGTCCCGATTGGGTGGCCTTTGCATTGCAAATGCCCATGGCGGTGAGGCCCGGGACCGCGTTTTCCTACTGCAGCAACGGCATGCACCTGCTGTCGGCCATTGTGGGACGAGCCACAGGGATGCCTGCACTCGATTTTGCAGAGCGTTTTCTGTTCTCGCCACTCGGCATTGAGGATGTTGTCTGGCCGGCCGACCCCCAGGGAGTGAATCTTGGTGGCGGAGACCTGCGAATGCATCCTGCCGACATGGCCAGGATCGGGTACCTCTATTTGAGGCATGGCCAGTGGGATGGACAACGGATTCTCTCAACCACCTGGGTCAATGTGGCGACGACGAAACAGATCGATGTGGACAATCGACCGGAAGGATACGGGTATGGCTGGTGGATATTTCCAAATCCATACGATGGCATGTTCGGTGCGCGGGGGCGGGGCGGTCAGGAGATTCTGGTCTGGCCCCAACATGACCTGGTCCTCGTGCTTACGGCAAACGGTGCGCATATCGATTCTTTCTCCCATCTTTTAATGAAGTCTTTTGCGTCAAAGGCGGCCCTGCCAGAAAACAGATCCGCCTACGGGAGACTATCCAATCGGGTCCGATCGGCCTCCTAGCCGCCTGTGGTGGAAAAATCTCCTGTGCCCCCCATACTGCCGCAAACCATGCGCAACCGTTCCGGCAAGGTGTATCGCCTCTCTTCCAACCGAATGGGGTTGACGGCGATATCATTTCACTTCGACGCTCCTGAGTATTTTACGGTGAGGGTGTCGATAAAAGAGAATGCCTATTTGTTGAATGTTGGTCGAGAAGAAGATTTGCGGCTTACCGATACTGGCCCCTCTGGTTTGCCGACCGCCATGGGAGGGTGCTTCATTGATCAAGACCGCCTCCTTATCCACTACAGGGAGGTGGGCGGCGTAAACCATTTCGACATGCACATCCGATTTTCGGCAAAAGGATTAACGATCCATGTAGATGATCCGAGCGGCTATCTTTCCGGCGAAATCATTGGGTATTTATAATCGCGAGATATCAATCGCCCCTTTCAGCATTCTTGCATTTTTTCAAAATCATGAACTTTTTCCGGTTTTTACCAATAAACATCCATTCGTTGTCGACAGGGATGCTCGGCAAAGGGCACTGTCCCGGCACAATCCTGTTGCACCGGTCATTTGTGTCGGATATGGTTAGAATGGACCAGCCAGACAGATGCGAAAAAGTTTATAGGAGGTGCCGATATGTACGAGAATCTTTTTTCAACGATTTCCATACAAAATCTTACTTTGAAAAATCGCCTGACCATGGCTCCCCTCTACCTCGGGTACGCCGGGGAAGGGGGGACGGTCAGCGATATGATGATAGATCACTACCGGCTCATGGCCAAAAGCGGCATCGCCATGGTGGTGGTCGAAAATTCTACGGTTGATCATCCAACGGGCAGTGGATCCAACCGGACCCTCCGGGCGGATATCGATGACAACCTCGATGGGTTGAAACGTCTCGCCGAGACAATCAAGGGGGAAGGCGCTCTGGCCTGCATTCAGATCAATCATGCCGGCCGCTTCGCCCAGGCAACCGAAAACAAGGTGGCGCCGTCTGCGGTGGATACCTTCGGGCGGATGCCCCGCGCCCTGGAAAAGGACGAAATCGATGCCATCATCGATCAATATGCCGATGCGGCGGAAAGGGTGAGACGTGCGGGATTCGACATGGTGGAACTGCACGGCGGCACCGGTTATCTGCTGGCCCAGTTTCTCTCACCACGCACCAACCTGCGTTCCGATGATTACGGAGGCCATCTGGACAATCGCCAGCGGTTCGCCCTGGCGGTATTGGAACGTGTAAAGGCGAGGGTAGGCACGTTCCCGGTGGGATACCGGTTTCTCGCCGATGAATGGCTTCCCGACGGTTTGCAGCTGGAAGAATCGCGACAGTTTGCCCGCAGCCTGGCCAAAAAGGGGATCGCCTACATCTCCGTCATGGGTGGCACCTACGAATCCTTCTTTCTACCGGAAGTCGTGGAGGCATCCAGGCAGGAGGGGTATATGCTCGATCTGGCGGCTGCCGTCCGCGCCGAGGTGGACGTGCCTGTCATCGCCGCGGGCCGTCTGGCCACCGGCGCCTTCGCCGACAAAGCCATCGCCGACAAAAAGACCGATCTCATCGGCCTGGCGCGTGTCCTGTGGGCCGACCCGGATTGGCCGAAAAAGGTCCAGGATGGTCGGGATGCGGACATCGTCCATTGCAAACCCGATTGCAACGGCTGCATGGAGATGGTAATGAAGGGACGTCCCGCATATTGTATTGCGTGGCCGAAGGAGAAGACCAAGGCGTGGAAGGAGAAGTTTGTTTGAATGGCTCTGCGAAATCCCAAGGGGGCTTCTCTGATTCGTATATTTTTCTGTATCGGCTTTTGAGTGCCATCTGATCGTGCCCCGTTCAAAGACCATATGGTCAAACCTTCGGCATATTCAAGTTGTTATTATTTTTCGGCAAAATGACAGGGAACACGTTGATTGGATGTATCTTGCGGTAAATTTGTGCGACATATTGGTTTCTCCTTACCTTTTTCACAATGGGCAATGTACTGAATAAAAAAGAGATTTTACCAAATATAAATATACACACGATATAGCCGACAGACCATAGGAGCAGAGATAGCAGCGTGTCCAAAAACATCGATAAGGATGAAAACTGAAGGGAAAATAATTCTTTGATAAACGCATCATAAGGTAGAAAAAGTAATAAAAAACCACCGATAAGAGTACTCAGAGGTAATATTATCGCCTGATTCGGACAAAGATAAACACACAACAGGCAGCCTTTGCATTTACTGTTTCTCCGCGGGTTATGGAATCGAAAATCTATCGCCTGATTCGGACACATTGTTAAACATTGCTTGCATCCGATACAGCTGTCGGAAGTAACAAATAATTTTGCCAGAAACTTCCTTCCTACTAATTTATATAGAAAGGCCATGACTTTTACATAAGCCGGCGCTTTTTTGAACGAATAGGTTTGAGATTCTATAATGTATCGTTGTAGCCTCTTTGGGAGATTCATTTCACGCCTTTGGTAACAATACCCTCGCAATCGTTAAATCCATTACGCTGTTCCGATAGAACGCTTACCACGGGTCCTGTTTGTCATTTCAATCGTCAGGTTCCGGTCGTTTGCCGAGATTTACAATATTCTCAAGTTTGTATCTGATTTTTCTAAAGAACTCAATGACATTGCCATTGACACTTTTTCAAACCCACCTTCCTTCGTATCGTTGGAAGCGATAGCCGGAATTATGAATTGGGTGGGCGGAGGCCCGTCTGAGATGGGCGTCCCATTCGTCTTGCCGCATCACCCCACCCGGGCCAAATTTGAGCCGACAGTTGACAAATTTTGTCTAAATTCTTTCAATTATTGGTCTATTTTACACAACCGATGGGTTTTACCAATCATAATAACCTATTGTTTCTATGGATAATTTTACATAAACAGCTCTGTTTGCACAGTTGTTGCATTTTGCACCACCGGGATTGGTACAGTAGGTAGTCGTGATTTAATGTTTACGTGGAAGTGGGGTATGCACAATGCCGGTCGCCAAATCTATTCTGATCGTCGATGATGACACATTTATCTTGGATGTGCTTGCCACAGCCTTTCGGCTCTACGGGCATAGGGTGTTTACGGCTGAAAACGGCAATGATGGTTTGGGCATCTTCGATAAGGAGAAGATCGATATCGTTTTAACCGATATTCGTATGCCGGGTCTGTCTGGTGAAGAGTTGGCCACCCATATACGCAGAGCGTCACCGCACACGAAGGTGGCTGTGATGACCGGGGGAGACGGTGAGATTGGCAGCAACCTGATGAAAGAAGGAATCGCAGATCATTTCTTCCTAAAGCCGTTTGCTTTGTACCACGTATGCAAAACCCTCTCATCAGCCGGTCATGCTGGTTGAGGATGCCAGGTTTTCCTAACCGACGGGTTCAACCATTTTTCATTCCCATTTTTGGATTCACAATATATCTGAAGCAATAAAATGTGATAAGATTCAGTATTGCATATCTGTACTGGCTCTTTCGATGATTTTACAAGGACTGATTGAATTTATCTGCAATGGGGGCCAACAGGCACTTATTTAAAGAGATCGGGAGATCTACCCTCCAAAAAGCGCGATGGCCTCCATGGAAAGCTGCGCTACCGTCGTGGACTCGATGTTCATGGAGCGATATACGCGAAGGGGCGCATTATCGGAGAGGTGGGCTTCGACCATCGGCCGGACCGAATCGGTCAGAATCGGACCGGCCGCCCAGATGGCTGTTCCACGCAAAAAGGGGTCGGGGGCGTCGAAAAATGCGGGAAGGAAATCCATGGCCGGCCCGGCCAGCAACGGTCGGGCGTGGGCCAGCCGTCCGACCCCCCACAGGCTGCCCCGTTGCATCATTTCGTGTTCTAGGTAATTTCCCTCCGGGTTGATGTAGGAGATTACGATATCGGTGAATTCCTTGGCCAACCCTTCATGGCGCGCGGTGATTTCCCCCATGGCTTCGGGTGATCCCCAGCCGATTCCGCCGGACTCGTCATTGAGGTTCCACATGAGACGACGCATCACCACGCGCGCCTGTTCCATGGCAGTGTCGGCCATCCGGGCCACAACTTCTCCCATGGCCGTGATGGCCCGCCAGCGGAAGACCTCCTCTCCCGAATAGAAAAAGGAGAAGAGGGGATTTACCGCCTGACGGCACGGGATTCGGCCGATTTCTGTCAAAGCACCGGCAAAATTCTCTTCCCCGAGAAGTTTGCCGATGCGGGCTTTGAGTTCACGGTTTCCCATTATTCAAGAATGTAGAGTTCAAGAAAATGTTTTTGGACTGCGTTATCGGTCGTCGCGGTATTATTATACAGCATCCTCCCTCTGGCCTTGCTAAAAACCTTTTCTGAAACTCTATAGATAGCGACTAGTTAAAAGGAGATTACCTCGAATCCATCCTGTATATAGCTGGACATGGAGGGATGGCCGGACATGTCATCCAGCAGTTTTAATCCCTGTCTGACGGCTTCATCCACGGTTCCCATTTTGTGGGCGCAGCCCTTGCAAACACCATCGACGATTTGTTGGGATTTGGCCTTTTCCCACAGTTTGTGAAGGGGATTTTCCGACTCGGCCAGTTTGGGCAATAGGGCCGTCGCCGCACCCTCCACGATGATGCGGCCATCCATGCCCTTTTCCTTCATATCCAGACCATTGAGCAACACGTGGATAAAACAGACCGGATCTCCGTTGAAAACGAACAATGCGATTTTCTTCATTACCTTTCCTCCCAAGAGATACTATTTTCCGGGCAGTATTTGATCGCCTCGTTTACCGCCTCCTCGGGGTATGTATTCATCTCGATGACCTGGATATACCCAGCGTCATTCTGGGAAAATACCTGGGGGCACACTTCCACGCAACCCATGCAGAGGGTGCAGGTGCCGATGTCGACGACGGGAATGCGCATCAGGGGACCACTTCGAGTACGGCCTGGCCGATTTTTTTGCCGTATTCCATGCAAGCGTCGATGCCGTCCTTGTCGGGAACGTACTGGAGTCGGGGTTGGTCCTCGATCATGTGGAATTTCATAGCGGAAAGCTCCGAGGCAACGAGCTTGACGGACTCGCCACTCCATCCATAGGAGCCGAATGCACCGCCGATTTTATTGGCCGGTTTCAATCCCTTCATGTAGGTGAGAACGTCGGCCACCGTGGGAAACATCTGGTTGTTCAGGGTGGGGGAACCCACCACTACGGCGGCGGCATCCAGTACCTCGGTCATGATGTCGCTGCGATGGGAACTTCGAATATGAATCGGTTTCACCTTCACGCCGGCAGAGGAGATTCCCTGCGCGACGGCATTGGCCATGGCTTCCGTGCTTTTCCACATGGTATCGTAGACCACAACCGCCTTCTTTTCCGGTTCCTGACGGCTCCACTTCAGATAGGCATCGATGATTTTTCCCGGGTCCTTTCGCCAGATCACCCCATGATCCGGGCAGATCATGTCGATTTTAATTCCCGATGCCACCACTTTTTCAATCAGTTTTTCGATTCGCTGCGCATAGAGCAACAGGATGTTGGCGTAGTATTTCTTTGCCTGGTTCATGAGGTCGGGACCGGCCTGGTCGTCGAATTTGTCGAACCCTGCGTAATGCTGTCCGAATCCATCGCTGGAAAACAGGATGTGATCATCGTTCAAGTATGTGAACATGCTGTCCGGCCAGTGGATCATCCGGGTTTCCAAGAAGGTGAGGGTGCGCTTGCCCAGGGATAATTGTTCGCCGTCTTTCACGGCACGGTATTGTAAGGGGGCAGAAAAGTGCTGCGCCAGGTTCTTGGCCCCCATTTTTGAGCAATAGAGGGGTTTGTTTTCTCCCACCCGGTGCATAATGCGGGGAAGCGCTCCCGAGTGGTCCATCTCCGTGTGATTGCTGATCACCACGTCGATTTTTTTCGGATCGATAATTTGCGAGATGTTGCCGATGAGTTGATCGGCAAACGGTGCCTTCACCGTGTCGATGAGCGTCACCTTTTCATCGATGATCAGGTAAGCGTTGTAGCTGGTTCCCTGGTCGGTGGAGTAGCCGTGAAAATCCCTTATATTCCAGTCGATGACGCCAACATCGTAGATGCCATCGGCGATTTGCGTCGGTTTCATCTGATCCATTCCTTTATGTTTTGGTCTTTTGTATTTCAGTCCTGCGCGTATTGGTAGCGGCAAAATCGAGATGCCCTTTTCCCGTCTTTCGGAAAAAGGGCATTCGGTGCCAAGTCAACACGAATCAACCATACGCCGTATGACGCATCACGATTCTTTTTCGAAATCGTCTTTGCTGGCGCCACAGACCGGGCATTCCCAATCTTCCGGTACGTCTTCCCATTTGGTGCCGGGTTCCACGCCGTTATCGGGGTCACCGGCTTCCGGGTCATAGACATATCCGCAGAGCGTACATACATATCTGTCCATTTTTACCTCCATGTCATTTTTGGTTAACGATAAAAGATACTGGATTCGGATTGAATCAGATAAGTTCCCCTTTTTACCATGAAGGGCGACGGGGTGTCTAATCCAATTTTTCGGACTTATCCCAAAGGACGGAACATCTTTTTCCCGGCACCGCAGATGGGGCACTTCCAGTCATCGGGAAGATCGTCAAAGGAAGTCCCCTTGGGGATCTTTCCCTTACGGTCACCCTTGTCGGGATTGTAAATGTATCCACAGCTTTGTGTTTGGCATTGGTACATCTCGTGGGGTTGGGCCATCTTCGACTCCTTTTCATAAAAACGTCTTCATCATTTGGTCTATCAGGTCGCTCATTTGCCGATGCAACTGCTCCATGGCATTTTCGTCCGATTCCGCCGGCTGGTCAATGTGCCAATGCACTTTCTGCAGGCCGGGAATATTTTCGTGATCCACTGGGTTACCCATGGTGACCGTCAGATCCGGGGCCGGATCCAATATCGTCTGGTCCATTGCTTTCGGTTTGCCGTATCTTACATCCACGCCGGATTTTTCCATGGTTTGAACCATCTGTTCCGAAAATCCGGATGAAGGTGAATGGGCGGCAAAGTCGGCGTCGATTCCATCGCCGTACCGCCTCTGGGTGATGGCTGCGGCCATGGGGGAAAGGCAGGCGCCGCTTGCCGATACAAAGAGGACGCGCTTGCGACGGACAAGGGGAACGATGATCTTTTCAACGGTGTCGTCGATGTCGGTAAAGATGTTGGCCTGATCTAGAATGGTGCCCTTGGATTCGACACCACGATAGGTCAATGCGCTTTCGAAGCAGGCATCGACGGCATCGAAAAAATATTTTGCGGTCAGGTGGATGCCGTCGAACAATTGTTTGCCCTTTGATGCCCCAACGCTCAAAAGGACGCCTTTTCGCGTGCCGGCCCTGGGATCTTTCAATTTGTAGACGTATTTTCGGGACCAGAGAGCCTGGCTGCGATCGATGAGCCCCTTGAGTTGCGCGGAAATACCGTAGAAAAAGACAGGGGAGGCGGCCACGATTACATCTGCTTTTCGCATCAATCCATAGACCTCGGTGGACATGGGATCTTTGGCGATGACACAGGTGCCATGGGTTTCGCAATAACCGCATCCTCTGCAGGGCTCGATCCTTGCCCAGGGAACCTGTATGGTGTGCACGCCGGCCCCTTTCCCTGCTGCCTTTTCTAAAAACGCCGCCAGAAGAGTGTCGGTGTTGCCGCCTTTACGGGGGCTGCCTTGAAGTCCTAATACAAACATGGTGGTATTCGTTCTCGGTTCTCGGTTCTCGGTTCTCAGTTGACTGATCGCTGATTACCGATAACTGATCACTTGTTTTGGTTTACTTGACATGGCAGGTATTGCAGGTGACGGGACCGTGGGGTCTTCCTTCCCGTTTTGCCTGCTTATGGCATTTGATGCATTGCAGGTTCATCACCTTCTTCGGTTTGAGGCTTCCCGCTTCCTTCATCTGTTTCATGGCACCGTGCTTTTGGGGAAATACGCTATGGCAGACATTGCAATCTTTTTCACGATCCTGATGCAGGGCGTGGGGAAAGGGGACCTTTCCCTGGCTGCCGCCGTATATTTCGATATTGCCGGGGCCCCGGTTCACGGCTGCAGAAGTGACAGCCACAGAGAAAAGGAGGCCGAACACGGCAACAATTGTGATGCACGTAAAAGGTGAACGCATGAATTCTCCCTTTCTCTCTTATCTAATAGGTCTCTTCGTGGGCCATGTCTTCATCGGTCACCTTAACGGAAAACAGCTTGTACGCCCAGACCTGATATGCCAATACCACGGGTACGAAAAGCAGCACGACGATGAGCATGATCTTCAGGGTCAGCGGGCTGGACGAGGCGTTGAACGCCGAAAGGCTGTACTCCGGGTCGATACTGGAGGGGAACAGGTTGGGAAACAGCCCGATCACGCCGAAAAAAGTGCAGAATACGATGGTGACCGCAGATGACACCCATGCCAGAAAGAATGTTCTCTTCTGGATAAAGTACCGGATTCCGAAGATACCGGCAACCGAAATGACGGGAACCAGGAACAAGACGGGATTGGCCAGATAGTTGTCGTACAGCGGCGTGAATATGTAGGTCGCAACCAGAAATATCACCGCGACACCGGTGAGAATTGGCCAGAGGGTCCCGGCCAATTTTTCGCTTCGCTGGGCCAGATCACCGTCGGAACGAATGGTAAGCCACAAGGCGCCGTGAACCAAAAAAAGGCAGACGAAGAGCAGTCCGCCCAGTATGCCGTAGGGATTGAGCAGGGTAAACAGATTGCCCTGGTAGAGCCCTTGTTGATCGATGGGAATTCCCTTGAATATATTGGCGAAGGCGACCCCAAACAAAAGGGCGGGCAGAAAGCTTCCCACGAAGATGCAGGTATCCCACACCTTTTTCCACGCCGGATTGTCGACCTTGTTCCGGAACTCAAAAGATACCCCGCGAAGGATCAAGGCGAAGAGAATCAGCATGAGAGCCGTGTATAAAGAGGAAAACATCACGGCATATACCAGCGGAAAGGCGGCGAAAGTAACGCCACCGGCGGTTATCAGCCACACCTCGTTGCCGTCCCAAAGAGGTCCCATGGCGTGAATCATCATGTGTTTGTCTCGTTCTGTTTTTCCCAGGAAGGGATACAGCGTACCGATCCCGAAATCAAAACCATCCGTAATGAAAAACACCGCCCAGAGCAGCCCCCAAATGAAGAACCATACCGATTGCAATTCCATGAAAAACCCCCGTTTTTTTCTTTATTTCGTTTTCGTTTTTTTGACAATCATGCAGTGCCGGTTTCCATCTCAGGTCCCTTGTTGGCATAATTGGCGATCAGGTAGAAACCGGTGAGCCCCAAGAGTCCATAGACCAGGATAAAGGCTACCAACGATGACGCTGCCTGGGAAACAGCGATGGGAGAAGCGGCATCGGCGGTTTTCAGCAGGCCATAGACGATCCATGGCTGGCGGCCCACTTCTGCCAATACCCATCCCATCTCCATGGCGAGATAGGGCAGCGGGAGGGAAAAAAGCATGATCCAAAGATACCAACGGGATTCCAGGAGGCGCTTTCGAAGCACCAATCCGATGATGGTGAGCAGAGGAAACAAGGTTCCCAATGCGACCATGGTTCGAAACGAGGCAAAGGTCAACATGACTGGTGGCCGTTCGTCTTTGGGAATGTCTTTCAGCCCGGTTACCGAAGCGTTGATGTCGTGATGCCCCAAAAAGCTCAGTACGCCGGGAATCCGACCGATTTCGATCTTGTTTGTTTCGTTCTCTTCGTCCGGAAGGGCGAACAAGACCATGGGGGCCTGGGTCTGGGTTTCCCAATGGGATTCCATGGCTGCCAATTTGGCGGGCTGGGTCTTGGTGACGTGGACGGCATGCAGATCGCCCGTGAAGATTACCACGAGCGAGGAGATCAGTCCCACCACCAAACCGATGTTAAAGGAGCGGGTAAAAAATTCGATATGTTGTTTTTTGAGAAGGTGCCATGCGCTGATGCCCATGACGAAGAAAGCGGAAAGCAAAAAGGCGGAAGGGATCGTATGGACGATTTCCAGAAGGCCGAATGGATTCGTGACAACCGCCAGAAAATCCGTCAGTTCCGCACGTCCGTTACGGATGGTGTATCCCAACGGTTGCTGCATCCAGCCGTTGGCCAACAGAATCCAGACGGCGGAGATGTTACCGGCAGCGGCAACCAGCCACATGACCGTGGCATGGGCTTTCTTGGAGAGTTTTTTCCAGCCGAAGATCCAGATGCCGATGAAGGTCGACTCCAGGAAAAACGCCAGGGTCGCCTCGATGGCCAGGATTGATCCGAATATGTCCCCCACATAGGCGCTATAGCGGGACCAGTTGGTGCCGAACTGGAATTCCAGCGTGATACCGGTGACGACACCCAGGGCAAAGTTGATGAGAAAGAGTTTGCCCCAAAATTTGGTCATGCGAAGATAGGTCTCATCTCCCGTACGCACATACTGGGTTTCCATATATGCAACCAGGACGGATAATCCCAACGTGAGGGGAACGAACAGGAAGTGAAACATGGTGGCAGCGGCAAACTGGAGCCGGGATAACATGACAACGTCCATACAAAATCCTCCTTAATCAGGTACCGAATCCGTTACCGTTCATAAGCGGTTCACCGGTCCCTTATGTCGAACGGATCCTTTCTCCATACGGACTTCGGATCATACTACCGGTAAATCCATTAACGGTACACGGGGTTAGCGCTTGTTGCCGTCGCAAGCCTCAGGCGCCGCCGTCTAGTGTGCACTGGGTAAAATCGATGATCTTACCGCATTTTGCACAGGTGTGTTCCTTGTTGAATTCATCGGAAAAGATCTCTTTGCTTTCGCCGCACTCGGGACATTTGCAGATGAACGATTTCAGGTTCTTGAAACTCTCCCATCCGGGGCAATGTTGTGGTGTCGTCATGGCATACTCCTTATCTTAGTAAATTGGTGGTTTTTCGTGTATGCACGATTGCTGTGCGAGTGTTCGTCCAGAATAGGAAAATTTGGTCGAGATCAAGGCGCCCGAAAAATTTTACCGGAGGTATATGGTTGATATTCCGAGGATACAATTTTTCGCGCAACGCCGATATCGGGCAAATTGGCCATTTCTGGATGGGCACTATGCGAGTTTCTCGGCCACTTCCTTACCATAGTCCTGGGCCATCTTCATTCCACCGCCCAGGCCGGCGGATTTGAGCCGAAGGGGAATGCTCACCATATTCATCCGGAAGATGTTTTTCATGGTATCGAAGATTCGATCCGGAGCTTCACCGCTCCATCCGAAGGCACCGAATGATCCACCCACCTTGTTCTCCAGCTCGGCCTTTTCCGCCATGAACAAAAGGGTCTTCATCCCTTGCACCATTTCTCCATGGTAGGTCGGCGAACCAAAAATGACGGCATCATATCCCATCAGGTCTTCCGGTTTTTTGATGTCCGTCACCTTTACCACCTCCGCTTCGTGACCGGAAAAACGAATGCCTTCGGCGATGAGATTGCCGATCTTCTCGGTTTCACCCGTACGCGTTGCATACACAATGAGTGCCTTGGCCATTTGTATTTCCTTTCATCGTGGATTGTAAGGCGTATTGCCGCAACAATCCTTGGCGACATTGCGCCGTTTTCGTCAATCCCCGCAATGGGGTGGGAAAAATTACCTGCCCACTATTTGATTCTCGGGTCCTTACCCTCAAACTCGCAGTCGGGCGTATAGCAGGTGTTGTCCAGGAACTCACATTTCTCTTTGCAGGACGGACACTTCTCCGGCGGGCTATCCGCCTCGAGTTCATATCCGCAGTTGCCACATTTCCAGCTTCCCATAGCGCACCTCCTTATGGTGTAACAGATGGATTCGACCATCGAAGGATGTTTTTACTCTCACGGGTGTTTATCCTCGGCATTGCGAGTACTGTCCACCAC
This sequence comes from uncultured Desulfosarcina sp., assembly GCA_963674945.2. Lineage (GTDB taxonomy): Bacteria > Desulfobacterota > Desulfobacteria > Desulfobacterales > Desulfosarcinaceae > Desulfosarcina. The sequence continues at coordinate 1,526,700 of CAXXWQ010000004.1, read as the reverse complement.
TGAGACGACGATGGCCGAAATTGTGCTGGTATGAGACGGGGTCATGCCGGTGAACACCGTCTCATACCAATGGTTGGATGTGGCCGCTGATGTTTCAAAATGTTTTTTGGTCTCAACGACCAATCCCAGGGCGAGTGGCTTGGACATTCGGCTTTGATCCGGATATCCAACAGCACGTTACGTGCTTTCATCGTTCGGGTTGGTTCAGAGTGCAGAGCACCCGGTTTGAATACAACGAATCAGGCTTTCCACAATCCGTGAAGGTTGCAGTACTCCCTGGCGGAAACCGTCGCCGCGTCGATCATGAAGCAGGCTTCGGGGGTCTGTCCCGGTTCGAGGAACTGAAAGTAGGACTTGCCGTCCGCGATCAATTCGATCCATTGAATGTAATGTTTTTCTTCCATGGGGTGTGGGACGCTTCCCACTTTGACCTTGTAACCGCCATCGATCTTTTCGATTGCCGGAACGTGTTTCTCCTTTGCCGCATCGACGGTGTTTTCCGTCAGCTTTTTCATTGGTTCGCCACAGCAAACGAGTTCTCCTCCCCCACCAACGAGGACCTGAACGATGTTTCCACAAAGATCACATTTGTAGACCTCATATCTCTCCGCCATTTTATTCTCCTTTTCCTAATTACCGGTTATTGGTTTTGTGTATCTGGCTACCAGTTTTCGCCCAGAAGTTCGAAGTGTGCCTGGGGATGGGCACAGGCAGGACACATCTCCGGCGGTTCCGTTCCTGCGAAAAGATACCCGCAATTGCGGCAGCGCCAGGTGACGCTCTCTTCCCGTTTGAAGACCCGGCCGGCCTCGATGTTGGCTTTCAGGTCCAAATATCGCTTTTCGTGCTGCTTTTCAGCAACCGCGATGGCTTCGAAAATAAAGGCAATGTGATCGAATCCCTCTTCCCGCGCGACTTTGGCGAAATCGGGATACATGGTGGTCCATTCATAGTTCTCACCACCTGCGGCTTCGGCCAGGTTTTCGGTGGTGGTACCAATTACACCGGCGGGAAATGCACCGGTGATTTCAACCTCGCCACCTTCCAGCAGTTTGAACAGCCGTTTGGCATGTTCTTTCTCCTGGTTGGCAGTCTCTTCGAAGATGTCCGCAATCTGTACAAAACCTTCCTTTCTGGCTTGTTTGGAAAAATACGTATAACGGTTTCTCGCCTGGGATTCACCGCAAAATGCCGTCAATATGTTTTTTTCCGTTTTTGTTCCTTTGATAGATGCCACTTCATATCCTCCTTTGGTTGTTTTTGGATCGTTGCGTTGGGTTAACACGTTTCATCCCACCAGCCCTTGGCCATGTGTTTCAATTTTTCGTCTTCGGCCAACCGCTTGATCTTGTATCCCGAATCTCGAAGAACACCGTAAAGAATGCCACATCCGGTATCTTCCCGGTCACCATCTCCTCGATCGGCCAACTCGATCATGCTTTGTGCCAGCAGGATGGCTTGCTTTAAATTTTGATCACAAGGTCTCACAAAATGAAAATCTCCGAAGGGTTGGCGCCCGTCGACGTTGGTCGGGGGGTCGACAGTGCTGATATAGAGATTAACAAGATGTATGCCAGGATTGGTGGTTGGTAACAAATATTAATGTAAAACTCTATAATTATTTCATATAATTTCTGTTGCGGCGCTGCAGCCGTTAGGGTCGGAGACCCCGTTTGGTGGCTTACGTAAGTGGAAGGACACGCAAATCGCGCCGTATTGCCGTAATGTCCGGTGGTTCATGCCTTTCTCCGGTCTCACGTTTATTTTGATACAAAGGTGTCTCACAAGACAGGATTTTCGGGACGCTTTGACTGTCTCCTCTGAATCCAATACGCAATTGTGATCATCGTGAAAGACGGTATCGGTGAAGGCGGGTGCAACGGTTCGGGTGGCTTGTCGTCAATGGGTGTCCAACGGTACAGAAACAACATGGCAACCCAAACCTTTTACATCGCGATTCCGGAAAGAGTTCAATAGACCATGTTGTTTTCTGTAGTATTGGACATCCTTTGCGCTAACTTGCTTTTTTCGTGTTTATGAGGCGATTGCTCAGGAGTTTAATGTGAGACATCTCTTCCTTAATGATGTCATCCAATCGGGATTTGCCCAAGCTTTCGGTCACCATCTCCTTCATCCCCAGATAAAAGACGATGGAGTCCTTTTCTGCCAAAATGGCCGCTTTTAGTATCGCCTCCATGGTCGAGGTGTCGATTTCTTTTTCGAAAAACACACGGGTGTCCGCCAGGGCCTTGAGATAAGCCTCTGCCTCACCTTCCGGATCGAAGACGGTTTGGGCTTTCTCCGCATTGGTGAGTTCTTTCCTTATCGCAGCAAATGTTTTCTCATGGTTGTCTTCCATGACGGCAAGTTCCGTTAAAAACGTTTTTGCCTCTGGTTCGGAAATGTCGGCTGCGGCCTTTCTATAAAATGCGGCGCCGTTTCTTTCGATCTGCTCCGCCATTTCGAACACGTCGTCTGCAGAAAAATCGTATCTCATAGTCGGTTTTGCCTTTCTTCCCTACGATACGGGCACATACACTCAATTTTGGTTTCATGAGCTTGGGTTACCTGGACAGCAACCGATACATGCCCATTTTGGCATCTGTCTGTCAATACAAAAAGGAGGCGGACATCGCTTTGAATGGGGTCAATCCTTGCCTTCATTCAACCGGCATTCATCATCCCATTCGGGACAGGCGCTTTTTCTGTCCGTTGCAAACTTCATCATGCATTCACCACACTCCAATTCCATGTTGGGGGTGTCTCCGTATTTTTCCAAGAGTTCTTCCTTGGACATTACCTGGGCAAAGCTGCACCCGCATTGCGGGCAGGCCGATTTGACTTGATAGCGTTTACGATCCATGATGGCATTCCCTCCCATAATTTTTGTTGTTTTCGAATCATTCAAGGTTCGTTGGAAATAATCAGGGCGTCTGCAGGGCAACGCGTTTCCATACCAAACATAACCAAATAGACAGCAAAAAGAATGCCACTGCGAAAGGGAAAACTCCTTCCTGTCTTGGTATATTTATTGAATGCTACTAGCATAAGACCGACTGACCGAAAATTCAATTTGAAGTCCCTTTGGATGAATATCCACATCGATGGAGGAGGAAAAAATGGCTACAACCGCATTTAAAGGCAATCCAGTGAAATTGTCCGGGGAACTTCCCCAACCGGGAAATTATGCCCCGGCCTTTACCTTGACGAAAACGGACTTGTCCGATATCTCCTTGAAGGACTACGCCGGTAAAACCGTCGTTCTCAACATCTTCCCCAGTATCGACACGCCGGTGTGTGCCATGTCGGTGAGAAAATTCAATGCCGAAATCGGAAAATCGGAAAATGCCGTCGTTCTCTGCATTTCTGCGGATTTGCCATTTGCCCATGGACGCTTTTGTGGCGCCGAAGGATTGAATGACGTGGTATCCGCTTCGACCTTTCGGAGCCCGGAGTTTGGTGACGATTACGGCGTTCGCATCGTCGACGGACCCTTTGCCGGTCTGATGGCCAGGGCAGTGATTGTCATCGATGGGAGGGGAATGGTGGTCTATTCGCAGTTAGTGGATGAAATTTCCAAAGAGCCCGACTACGAAACGGCTCTCGCCTGTCTCACCAGCGAGGCGGTCCTCGATGCCTGTACTACGAGTTTTACCGCAGAGCATTCCCGGGCTGCAAGCGATGATGACCCCTGCGACGATGGCCGCGCCGGCAGTTGACGGCAGGTCTCCTGAGAGATTTTCATAGCAAGAAAGAGAGAGCATGACCGCCTATACCGGTATCAATCATCTGGCCATGGCAACGGGCGATATGGATGGCACCATTCGGTTCTGGCGAGACCTTTTGGGCATGCGCCTCCTGGCCGGATTGGGAACCAAGGGGTATCGGCACTATTTTTTCGAGATTTCCGATAAGGACATGATCGCCTTTTTCGAGTGGCCCGACGTGGAAAATATTCCGGAAAAGGATCACGGTGTCCCGGTAAAAGGGCCCTTTGCCTTCGACCATATCGCTTTTGGCGTCGTCGCGGATGATGATTTGTGGGATTTGAAGGATCGGCTGGAAGCGGCAGGATTCTGGGTGTCGGAAGTGATCGACCATGGCTTTATTCATTCGGTCTACACTTTCGATCCCAACAACATCCCCATTGAATTTTCATCCCCTGTCCCGACGGTGGATCTTCGCAAACGACCGCAGATGCTGGATCGGCATCCGGCAGCAATCGCTCTGGAAGGATCGGCGTCCCAGGCGGGCAAATGGCCGGTACCGGCTACCCGTACGAAAACAGAAGACAAAGTCGTGTATCCCGGTGAAGGGGCAGTGTTTGCCGAAACGTAGCAAGTACCGAAACAACGATAAGAAGAGTTCGAACGTCGACGGCGTCTGATCCGGTGAGAAAAAGGTGAAAAGGAAACGAGACTTGCAATTGGGTTTGAGACGAAGGAGGGAATATGTCCCATGAGACAGTTTTGATACGGTGCCGTGGCTGTGGAACACGCAACCGGATTCCCATCGCCAGGTTGCAAGAATCTCCCCGTTGTGGGCGTTGCAAACAGAAATTTCCACCCATTCCCGCGACCAATCGGCCGGTGGTGGTTACCGACAAGACCTTTGCCGACGAGGTGATCGCGAGTTTTCTGCCGGTGATGCTTGATTGTTGGGCTGCCTGGTGCGCTCCCTGCGGTGCCATGGCGCCGATCCTCGATGACCTGGCCAGGGACCATGCGGGGCGACTGAAGGTGGCCAAGCTCAATGTGGACCAGAATCCCATGACTGCGGGTCGATACAGCGTCATGAGCCTGCCCACCCTCTTGTTTTTCAAAGACGGAAAGGTTGTGGATACGGCCGCCGGCGCCCTGCCGAGACAGGAGATCGAGCGTTATCTGTACCGGCTGTTGAACGGGTAGTCGCAACAGGGTGACTCCAAGGAGACAACCATGAAAATTGTCGTCACGGGTGCATCGGGATTCGTGGGGTCGAAACTTTCCCAGGTGCTCATCTCGGCCGGCCATGAGGTGGCCGGCTTGGGCACATCCAGGGACCATTTTCTGGCTATGGATGACCGGTTTCGATGGATTCGGGCCGATACCACCCGAAGCGGGGACTGGCAAAAAATCATAGCGGCCGCAGATGCCGTCGTCAATCTGGCCGGATGCTCGATTTTCAAACGATGGTCGGCTGCCTACAAGCGGCAGATCGTAAAAAGCCGACTGGAAACCACCCGTAATGTGGCCGATGCGATGACCGGTTCGGACAAGATTCTGCTCAGTACATCGGCCGTGGGGTACTATGGCAGCCGGGGAGACGAAATCCTGACCGAGACTGCATCTCCCGGAGACGATTTTCTCGCGCGGCTCGCCGTCGACTGGGAAAAGTCCGCCCGCGAAGCGGAGAAGAGCGGCGTTCGTGTTGTCATCATGCGTTTCGGCGTGGTGCTCGGGGCCGGCGGTGGTGCCCTGGCCCAGATGCTTCCGGCATTTCGCATGTTTGCCGGCGGACCCATCGGTAGTGGCCGGCAATGGTTTCCCTGGATTCACATGACCGATCTCGTCAGGGCGGTACGGTTTCTCATGGAAAACGAGACGGCCAGCGGTCCCTACAATTTTTGTTCCCCCCATGCGATCCGGCAGAAAGACTTTGCCAGGGCCCTCGGTGAGGTCCTCAGCCGGCCGGCCGTGGTACCGGCACCGAAACTGGCTCTTCGTTTGGCGATGGGTGAAATGGCCGGCATCCTGTTTGCCAGTCAGAGGGTGTACCCTCAACGGCTGGTGGACGACAGTTTCTCCTTTGATTTCGGTGAAGCCCATACGGCCCTGGCGGACCTGGTAGGGACATCATGAACACTGAGACGCTGTCCGCGGCAAATTATCATTGGTCCACCGGATATCGTCGCCACGAATTGAAAGGCCATGGGTTGGATTGGGCAAATCAGCCCGTACTCACCAAACGATATCCGGATCTTCCCCGTATCGCCCTGGATCCGAAGGCGACTTTGCCCGATTTAAAATTTTTCCAATTGTCCCGGCGAAATTTCGGTATCGGTGCACAAAGGGCGAATCCACCTGCAATCGGGGACCTATCTTGCATTTTTCGCCTGGCCTACGACGTCACGGCCCGTGCCATGTCCGGGAATCAGCCCTTCTATTTTCGAAGTGTCGCCTCCGCCGGGGCGCTTTACCCATTCGAGCTTTACCTTGCCGTCCATGACGTGGATGGTCTCGATTCGGGCGTCTATTATTACGACGTGCTGAATTTTTCCTTGATCCGGTTGCGCCATGAGACGGTACCGACGCTTCCGGCCCATGGAGGTGGTGTGAGCGCCACCTTCTACATTACCGGCATTTTTTTCCGAAGTTCCTGGAAATACCGCGACCGGGCCTATCGCTATGTGTTGTTGGACGCGGGTCATCTCCTGGAAAATCTTCGCTTGGCAATGGGTGCGCTGGATTTTCCATTTTCTATTCACCTGGATTTCGACGACAGGAAGGCCGCCACTCTTTTGGGTCTGGATCCCGACCGGGAGGCATGTCTGGCGGCAATTCATCTGCACGCCGATCGAGATAATAGGGAAACGCCCCCCCCCGCAACGGATCCGAAGCCGCTTGGCCCGGATTTTCTCCAGGCCTCGACGGTATCGGGCCACGAGATCGCATACCCGGTGGTTTTGGAAGCACACCATTCCGGTTCACGGATCTTTGGTGATTCCAAAAGGGATTTCCCACCGTCGGTGACGCTGGAAGGCAACGTCGGAGCATGGACGGATCTTGGCCGGCCGGAACAATGGGAGGCGGCAGACTATGTGCGTGTCCTGATGCGTCGTCGATCCCATCGGAATTTTATTCCCACCGCCGTTTCCAAAGATCGCTTCACTTCATTTTTGCAGATCATGGTCGACCACATGGGGGCCGCGTCGGCAATGCCCCCAACGTGTCAAAAAGCCCTTGCCACAGGGATTTTGCTGGGGGATCACATGCCACAGCCAGCCGGCTTTTATCTTCTCGATCACCAGCACCGACGATTGGGAAGGATTCGCCAGGGGCGATTTGTCGTGCCCATGGCATCGGCATGTCTGGATCAGATGTGGCTGAAGCACGCCGCCTTTCACCTTCTCTTTTTAGCCGACCTGGATTTTCTGGATCGGGCCTGGGGTGCGCGGGGGTATCGGTATGCCATGATCGAAGCCGGACGTCTCGGACAGCTTGCCTACCTCACCGCCACGGCCCTGGGATGGGGGGGCTGCGGCATCGGTGCCATCTATGATTGGGAGGCCGCTGCACTGCTGGATCTGCCCACAGATTTCGCCCTGCTTTACCTGGTGGGCGCAGGGCCGGTGAAGCGTCGTCTCAAGTAATCCGTAGGCAATGACCTTGATGAACTCGTAAAATGTCAGGTTTCGGACGGCTTCGCAAAAAGTTCGAGATCGAGGCTTGCGAGACCTTAAGGAATGAGGCGTATGGTTGGATACGTCGCAGTGACGAGGGGTGAAGCGTAACGCCGATACGGACTTTTTACGAAGCCGTCACCCTTGAAAAATCTGTTCTGCCGCGATAGAGATCGTGCATGGTAAATTCAACCGATCCATATCAGGAAGATGAATATGTCCACCGATCTCAAGATTTTCTCCGGCAGCGCCAATCCGAAGCTCGCACAGTCCATTTGCGATTCATTGAAGATGGATCTTTGCCGCCTGGCCATATCCAGGTTTTCCAATGATAACCTTTTCGTCCAGATCCAGGAGAACGTACGGGAAAAGGATGTGTTCGTCGTTCAACCGTTTACGGCTCCGGTGGGGGATAACATTCTGGAGCTGTTTATCATTCTCGATGCACTGAGAAGTGCATCGGCCAAACGCATTACGGCGGTGATCCCCTATTTTTCCTATGCCCGTTCGGATAAGAAGGATGCACCGCGCATCTCCATTACCGGTCGTCTCATGGCGGATCTGATTCGTACCGCCGGCGCCGATCGGGTGCTTACCATGGATCTTCATTCCGATGCGGTGCACGGGTTCTTCAGCATTCCGGTGGACCATCTCACCGCCATTCCCAATTTCGTAAATTATTTTCGCGAAGAGCTGGATCTTTCCAACGCCGTTGTCGTCGCCACGGACGCCGGTGGTGCCAAACGGGCGGGGCGGTTCGCCAGTCGGATCGGTCTTCCCATTGCGGTCATCGACAAACGGCGCGTGGCCGATACCCGGGTGGTCCAGGGATTGGTGGTGGGCGATGTCGAGGGAAAAGACGCCATCATTTTCGAAGATGAAATCTCCACGGGGGGGACCATTGCCACATCGGCAAAAACGCTGGCCGCAGCAGGGGTGAACCGGATCCATGTGGGAGCCACCCACGGTGTATTGTGCGGACCGGCCGTGGAGAGGCTCATGGAGAGCAGAATCGATTCGGTGGTGGTCACCAACACGGTCCATCTGCCGCAAAAGAAGCGAACCGCGAAGATTCAATCTTTGTCCGTTGCACCGCTTTTTGCCGAGGCGATACGGCGGATTCATACCGGGGAGAGTGTCGGTGCTCTCTTCGACTAACCAGAAATGGCCATGCCATTATCGCTTAGGCCGATATCTTGACCAAATTGTTCCGTTTCTGGATGGTAACGGCAGGAAATTTAGACAGTAAGGCTGATGTTCTGGCCGATGCCGCCATCGGCAAGCAATTGGGCAACCTGCTGCTGCATTTCGGCCAGTTCTTGCAGCATGGCCACCTGTGCTTCCATGGTGGCTTGAAGCTGTTGTGAGGCGACGGCCATGGCCGTGGTTGTTGCGGGTACGCTGCTGATTTCCATCGTGTGCTCCTCGCTGGTGTTTATCTTTTTATCGACAGGGTCGGCCCGATACTTTAGTTTTACAATGGAGATTTACCTATGGAAGATGGAAAGAAAAGACCGCAGCCTTTGACCGATGCCCAGGGAATGGCTCTCGTGGCGTTGGCCCGTCGGACCTTGGCGGCTCATTTTGGCGACTCATCCGATGATGAAGGTCTCGAAAAGCGGTTGCGTGACGACAGGTTCATGGAGAAGGGGGGTATCTTCGTGACTCTCAAGATCGATCATGCCCTGCGTGGATGCATCGGTAATCTGTCGGCGACAACCTCCATATTGACCGGAGTGAAAGACAACGCTTTGCATGCGGCCTTCCATGATCCCCGGTTTCCTCCACTGGAGAGAAAGGAACTGGATGCCGTCCACATTGAGGTGAGTGTACTTTCCGAACCGACTCCCATGTCCTATGGGGACGCCGACGCGCTTATGGCAAAATTGCGACCCGGGGTGGACGGGGTGATCATCGAGAAAGGTTCGGCCAGCGCTACATTTCTGCCTCAGGTTTGGAAACAGCTCCCCCAACCAAACGCATTTCTTTCCAACCTATGCATGAAGGCGGGATTGCCTGCCAATGAATGGCAGACCGGTTCGCTTACCGTAAAGACTTACCAAGTGCAGTATTTCGAAGAGACAAGAAAATAGGCAGGTGGATCAATTGGCCCTGGCCGATTCAACGCCGTAAGCATTGATCAATTGATTGATCTGCTCGATCTGGTGATCGTTCATGTTTTCAAACATCACACCGCGCCGAATTGACCGTCTATTGGAAATGTCGCTTTCCCCTTCACTGGAAATGTCGGAAATTGTGCGGCAATGGATATCGCTGACGAAGATTGTGCCGTCCGGGGCCATGATGGCCAATTGATCCTTCAATGGGGCATCCACTTCTTCTATCTCATGGCTGAATGCGAGTCCCGAAAGGCTGATATCCAGAAGGTTGCACCGCTCATAGGGAGTTTCCCGTGAGATGACAAAGAAATTGATCGGTGCCTCCATGCGAGGATGTCGGCGTCTCTCCGCCGGGGTCTTCATGGTAAGGACCCTTCGGATGGTTTCCGCCAATTCCCGCATCCCAACAGGCTTCATGATCAAATCCTGTATTCCCAGAGCCTGAATATTGCAATCCCGGATCTGTTCGTTGAATCCGGTGCACAGGATAATGGGAATGTCGTTTCGCACGGCTTTTACCGCTTTGGACAGCCCCGTGCCGGTCATTCCGGGCATGGTCATGTCCGTGATCATCAGGTGGTAGGCCAACGGACAGGAAAGAAAGGCCTTGAATGCGGCCGTACTGTCCGTATAGGCGGAGACCTTGTACCCCAACTGCTCGAGCACCTGTCGCATCATGTCCACGAGCATCTCTTCGTCGTCGACTATGAGAATGTGTTCATCCCCTCCCGGGAGATGCTGGGGAATTTCCGTGGCGGTTTCCGTTTCGATGACCGCGTCCACCAAAGGAAGGTAGATGTGGAATTCCGTGAACCGTCCGGGACGGCTGAAGGCCTGTATGGTTCCACCGTTTCCCTTGACGATACCATGAACCACGGACAGACCCATCCCGGTGCCCCTGCCGTCTTTTTTCGTTGTGAAGTAGGGATCGAAAATTCGATCGATGACATCTTTTTCGATGCCGCGTCCGGTGTCTGCGACCACGAGTCTGGCATAGTTGCCCGGTGGGATGCCGAATCCTTCTACCGCAGTTTCATCCAGGACGACAGATTCCAATCGAACGGTCAGCACACCACCTTCGGTCTCCATGGCATGAGCGGCATTTGTGCACAGATTGAGCATGATCTGGTGAATCTGTGTCGTATCCGCCATGGTCGTGCACTCTTTTTTACATATGTCCTTTTCGATGGCGATATTTGTCGGAAGGGATGCTCGCATGAGCTTGAGGGACTCGGCGATGACGCAATTTAGGTGAAGGGGCTTTAACCCGGACTCATCCTTTCGGCTGAAGTTGAGCAGTTGCTGAATCATCTCCCGTGCCCGCAGACTTGCGGCCAGTATCTGTTCCAGATTCTGACGGGGGGGGGATTCCATTGGCATATCGGCCAGCGCCAGCTCCGTATTGCCCAGTATGATGCTCAATATATTGTTGAAGTCGTGGGCGATTCCACCGGCCAGGGTGCCGATGGCTTCCATCTTCTGCGACTGTCGCAGCTGTTTTTCCAGCTGTCGTTTCTCCGCCTTGATGCACATGTGTTCGTGCTTGATTTGACGCTGCTTCAATGCATTTTCGACGCGGATGATCAGTTCTTCGGGTTCGAATGGCTTTCGCAGGTAATCGCTGGCGCCTCTTCGAATGGCCGCGATGGCCGACTCGAAGGACGCGTCGCCGGTGATGATAATGAAGGCAGCATCACATCTGGTTTGATCGATGGCGTCGAGGACTTCGAAACCGGTCATCTCCGGCATGAGCACATCCAAAATGACCAGGTCCGGATCTTCGGCATGAATGTAGGTGAGGGCACGGCTGGCGTTGTTGGTGGTCTGGATCTGATAGTCTTCCTCTCCCAGTATTTTCTTGATGCTGTCCGTCATCAATGGCTCATCGTCGCAGATCAAAATGCGCGGAAGGATCTTCATGAAGCGCTCCTGGATGGCTGAGTTCGGTGCAAAAAGTACCGATCCACTAATGATACGAATAAAAAAAGACCGGGGAAATATCGGCCTTGTTTTTTACTTTTTCGTGGGTGAAGGGAGGGCTTCGATGGCGTCGTCGGGAAACTTGGACAGGTTATCGGTCGGGGAGCGGCAGGAATAAGCCGATGCCCGCCATTTCGCAATGGAGAATCAATCATCTTGGTAAGGCATGTCAGGTCTAAGGCAATGTTCACAGCCGCCGCCAATTCAGTGGGAATTCACAACTCGAACGATCAAATGCCAGACTGAACCAGTCTATTTCCATTTTGCTGCTTTTGTCAACAGAATATAGTGTGCTGCATGAAATCCTAACACAACCACTTGGGGTGGCCGGAACGGATTCCCCGGTGGTTGTCGGGCACAGGATGCAATGCAACCGGTTTTACCCGAAACGGGTGAAACACCAACATGTTCTTGTTTTTTCGGCAATTAGCCCAAAATCCAACCCATCCGCTATAAGGGTGGTCGTTGCTTCACGAATTTATCGATGGCGGCCTTGAGCTTGTGGGAAAAGGATGCCGGCACTTGATGCCGCTCAAGATGATTGCACAGATTTACCGTTTGTTTCAATGTTCGCAGACAAACCTGGCAGGGCTTGCACGATTGGATGTGTGCCTCGATCTTCATGCGGGTGGTGGCGTCCAGCTCCCTGTCAATATATTCGGATAAATATTGAAACAGTTCCATGCAATGGTCGTGGTCAGGATGCGGATCAGTCGTTTTCATAATAGTCCTTCAATGCTTCCCTGAGATAGAGTCTCGCTCGGTGCAGGCGCACCTTGACATTCGTCGGGGTAAGATCCAGGATTTCCGCCGCTTCCTGTGTGGAAAACCCTTCGATATCCCGCAATACGATAACGAGTCGATATTTTTCCGGAAGGTCCATCAGTGCCGTTTTGATGACTTTGCCAAGCTCTTCATCGAGCAGTTGTTCCAATGGTTGCGAGGCCCAACGGGGAAGTTCCATGGATATCGACGATTCTGCGGAGGGGAGAAAGTCGTCTAAGGAAAGCTCTCTGTCCGGAGCGAATTTGGAACGTCGTTTCTTTTTCAGACAGGCGGTGGTGGCGACCCGATACAGCCAGTTTTTAAATTTTGTTTCATAGCGAAAGCCCTCGAGGTATTTAAAGACGTTCAAGAAGGTGTCTTGGACCATGTCTTCCGCATCACTGGGGGTGTCACACATTTTTATGCCGAAGTTGTACAGACTCTTTTGGTATCGTCTGACCAACTCGTAGAACAGGTCCTGCCGACCATTGGTAATCCTCTGGATCAGGTCAAAATCACTGTCTCTGGCGCTGGTTTTCTCTGGCGGCTTCGGCATTGACATTCTTGCTTGTCACCTGACAAGCGTCTCGCATTCATGTGGAGACACCCAATTTCGGCAAAACGACGACCTGGAGCAGGACCCAGATGCAGACAACTGCCGAAAGTATTAAAATTTCTTTCATTTTTTGTTCCCTTTATATTTCTTTCATCGATTGTTGTCCATTTATATTTCGACGTACCGCTAACGAGACAGGCATCGGTGATTCGGTTACATGATTTAATCTGCAAATGTCTCCGGCTCGCTATCTGTGTTGCCATCTGCAACATTTTTAATCCCAAGAGCCGCCGTTCGCTTTCAGCAATTGGCTGTTAGCATTTATCGGTATTGTAATTACCACCCACCGGGTTACACGCAGAATTTCAGCAACTCTCTGAAATAATTCTGCTAATCGCTCAATTTGGGAAGAAAATGGTCGCACACCGCTGTCGTCATGGATGAAAACGAAGAAGATGGTCGCTTGGAAGGATTGATCAGTGCCTGGCCTTGATGCTGCCCGCATCAATACCATATTTTTTTATCTTGTAATGGATGGCCCGCCGGCTGATGCCCAGTACTTCGGCCGCCTCTTTTTGAATTCCACCGGTCTGCTCCAGGGCCCGCAGGATGGTGTTCTTTTCACTCTCCTCCAAAGAGAGACACTGATCGTCGGAGACGGTTGTACTCACATTCTGTACCATCCCCATCAGGTGAAAATCCTCGGGTCGGAGCACATTTTTTCTGCATAGCACGATACCGCCCTCTATGGCATTTTTCAATTCCCGGACATTCCCGGGCCAGGGGTATTGACAGAGCCAATCCATGGTTTCTCTGGGGATATGAACTTCATCGACGCCGTGTTGCGCGCTGAACTGACGGGAAAAATGTTCAACCAGAAGGGGGATATCGGCAGTTCGTTCCCGAAGTGGGGGTATCGTCAACGTTACGACACGAAGGCGGAAAAAGAGATCTTCCCTGAATCGACCCTCCTTGATTTCCTCCGCCAAATCCGCATTGGTGGCGGCGATGATCCGGCAGTCCACCGTCTTCCCTTTCAGTCCCCCGATCTTTCTGATGGTTCGGTCTTCGATGAACCGGAGAAGTCGGATCTGCATTTCATGGGAGATGTTACCGATTTCGTCGAGGAAGAGCGTTCCGGTGTCCGCCGTTTCGATGAGTCCGGTCTTGTCACTGATGGCATGGGTAAAAGAGCCCTTGACGTGGCCGAATAGTTCGCTTTCCAGCAAACCTGCCGGTGTCGCACCACAGTCGACCACAACGAAGGGTTTTTTGTGGCGAGGGCCGATCTGGTGGAGCTGTTTGGCGATTCGCTCCTTTCCCACGCCGCTTTCTCCAAGAATCAAGACATTTACACTGCTCTTGGCGACTTTTTGAACCAGCCTCTCCAGATTCTTCATGGCAGGGCTGACGAATTGGGCATCCAATTTGAAGGGTTCCGCCATCTGCTGATTCGGGACCGGATCCTGCAACTCTTTGAGCATGAATTGGATTTTTTCGCTCAGCGCTTTTCCGTCGAAAGGCTTTTCCACGTAATCCACGGCTCCGGATTTAACGGCCTTGACGGCATCGGGAACGTTGGCATATGCGGTTAGGAGGATAACCGGAAGTCCCGGCTGGTTCTGAATGATTTCGGATAAGAGTGCCATGCCATCGAGATCGGGCATTTTTACATCGGAAACGACGAGGTCGATTTCATGGTTATTGAGGATGGTAAGGGCTTTGTGTCCGCCATCTGCCTGGTATACGCGAAGGCCGCAGTTGGATAATCGGGCATCCAGCACCTCCAGGACATTGTGATCGTCGTCAACGACGAGGACGGAAGGCGCCAAGCTGTCGTTATTCTTTATCTTTAGATTGTTCATCGGTAGTTGCGATTTCGGATTTTTTCCGTTGGATATTCTGGTCAATGGCCTCCAACGCTTTGATTTTTTCCTTTAGGGATTTGTTTTCCCCTATCATCTGATGGAGTTGGCGCTGCAATTGATCCGCCTTGTTCGCCTTTTTCGTAAGTTCGGCGATCTTGGCCTTTGACCTTTGCTCCGTGTCGGTCTGTTTGCCGACTTCCGGTAATGTGGTTGTCGGCGATGGGACGGCTCCCATCTTGTTTTCCGCTCCACGGGGTTCCATTCGATCCACCAGGGGATCGGTCAAGGTGATTGCCCAGGACGCTTCTTCACTTTTCGTCGTACGGTCCAGTTCCCTCCACATGTCAACGGCAACCTGATAGTCCGCCTGGGTTTTTGCCAGTATCATGTGGCAGTATATCTCTCCCAATTTTGCCTTTCGTGCAATGGTATCCGAGGCGCCGGTGGAAGACAATACACGAAAACGTGCCAAGGCGCCTTCGAAATCTCCGCTACCGTAATCGGCAAGCGCTTCTTCAAAAGCGATCTGCGCCTCCGATGACGCTGCGGGGGGGAGTGGGGCGTCGGATTTATGAAAAACGTGCATGCAGCCGGAAAAGTGCGCAGTGAAAATCGCCAGCCAAATCCACAGAAAGTATGCCAAGATCCGAGTTTGCGTCATATGATGTTCATTCTTTTTTTTCGTTCAAGGTCAATTGCTCCTTTTAATCGCCATTGCACGACAATTCAAGCAAATTCAACGGCGGTCACTTCCGCGAACCCACGGTGCGTTTCATGATTCCAGTGAAAGGGGAAGGGTAAACCCAAAGGTGCACCCCTTTCCCATCTGACTTTCGACCCAAACCTTTCCATGGTGGGATTCGATGATGTTCTTTACGATGCTCAGTCCCAGTCCCACCCCCTCCAGCCGCTCCCGTTCCCGTTGGCCGCGATAATATTTGTTGAACAGGAAGGCCTGATCCTCCTCCATGATTCCGGGGCCATAGTCCTTGACGTAAAAGGAGAGCTGCTCTCCGGATTTTTCAAGGCGTACGCCGGTGGTGATCCGTGCCCCGGAATCGGAGAATTTAATCGCATTGGACAGATAATTCATCATGGCCTGTTGGAGTTTCATCCGGTCCCCCATGAAGCGGGGGATTGACGTGGGGATATCTACCGTCATTTCGATGTTTTTTGCCTTTGCAGCCAATTTGATGCTATCCGTGCAATCGCAAACGAAAGTGTACGGGTCCATGGACTCCAACTGCATGTTCAACACTCCCGGTTCCAGCCGGGATGCCTGCATCAGATGGCTCAACAGATCGGTGATCCGGCTGATTTCCGAACCCGCAATGGCAAGGAATTTTTCCTGTCTCTCGTTGATGGGGCCCATCACCTCTTCGCGAATCATGTTGACCGATTCACGAATGGACGTCAGCGGGGTACGGATTTCGTGGCTGAGCATGGAGATGAAGTCCGATCGCATCCGTTCCTCTTTGCGCAGGCGTTCCGACATTTCATTGAATGCGTGGGCCAGTTCGCCGAACTCATCTCTGCTCCGTATTTTGATGGGTGTCGTTCGACGGTTGGACGATATCATGCGGATGCCTTCCATCAATTCACGTAACGGGGGGAGCATGGAATAGGTCAAATAGAAAACACCAATGAGTCCGACGACTCCCGAAACGCCAAGACCGATCAGTCCGAGCTTTGCCGAGAGTCGGCCTTTCTGGTTTACCTCCCGTATGGTGCGCTCGATCTCCTGTTCGTTTTTCAGGCGTTCGCCGGAAATTCTTTTTATCCATTCGTTGATGGTCGCTTCGGGGATGAAAAAGGACGCAGTCGATTCAGGGTCATTTTGCCCCCCGGCCAGGTGGTTGGCCAGCGCATCCGCACTGGGATGCGTCTTGTAGTCGCCAATCAGTTCAGACCACACGGGAGAAATATCATGTCCCGCGTCGACCAGACGGGTCAACTGGCCCAGGTTTTCTTCGAATTCGCGTTGCGCCTTGTTGTAGAAGGAGATGTAGTCGGGTTTTCCAAGCAAAAGAAACTTTTGTTTGTTCTCCTCCATGCCAAGAAGGGATTCCACCATCTTCTTGGTCCCGGATGAGATGGCGTAATTTTTCCCCACGATGGATTCGGAAAGACGAACCACCTGCTTGATATTGACATACAGGATCAGAATCGTACCGACAAAGATGCCGAGTATGAAGAGGAACCACACCAACAGCTTCCCGGTGATACCAAGTCTCAGATTCATGGAAATTTCGCTCTCGTAAGCAACTAAGAAGGAGGGATCGCCATCCTGGTATTCATCTGGTTACCATAAAATTTCGGAAAAAACCAATGGTTCCCTTCGTGGGAAAAAATGGTATTTCATTGTGCAAAAAACGTCACCGGAAACGTCAACGCGATGAAAATCCACGGGATTGGAGCCATAACTGCGTGATCGTGATCGTGGTTCGATACTTGCCTATACCTGAAATGGACAAAAATGAAAATACGGACGCAGTTCCATGGTTGATAACCCTTCACGAGAAAGAAAGGTTCGATCATTGATAAAAAGCCTATTTGCCCACGATTGTGAAACCAACGGCAATCGACGCTTCTTCATGGATCGTCGTCAATTCTCCTACCACCGCGCCATACCGGAACGACGTTCCGGAAATGACAGGCGGGAGCGCATTGGCGTCGTGACCGGCACCAGTATCGACACCCGAAAAATGTCCCGTGGCCCATCTCCG
The DNA here is from genome assembly GCA_963674945.2 of uncultured Desulfosarcina sp. Lineage (GTDB taxonomy): Bacteria > Desulfobacterota > Desulfobacteria > Desulfobacterales > Desulfosarcinaceae > Desulfosarcina. Next base: position 1,509,304 of record CAXXWQ010000004.1, on the reverse strand, counting down.
GTGTTGTCCATTATCCGTGAGGATGCATACGCCTGAGATGTATCATTCCGGTACGCATCATTTCTCGGTTTCGGTCTGTTTGCGTCGGCAGGCGAGGGCGAAATCTTCCGGATAGTGGCCGTTGATCCAGCGCAATTGGGCTTCGCTGAAGGCACCGGGGGATTCGGGCAGTTTCGGCAAAAATGCCATCAATAGCCGCTGCTCATCATCTCCGTCGAATATGGGTTTGGCGTACTCGATGGTGGTGATCATCCTCGCCCCCATCTGTGCCAGTGTCCGAACGGCAACCAATATGGCCCGGTCCAGACTGTGGCGCATGGCAGTGTCCGAATCGAATATATTGCCCACGGAAAGCTTGGGCATCAATTGTAACTCCCATTGGGATGTCTGCGCCTTGGGTACGAATACCATGACCCGTTCGTCCTCAAAAATCACCAGGCTTTTCTCCCGTTCATCGTTCCCGTCCATCCGCTGGTTTTCAACAATCGCCTTTTCATAGCAATCGAAAAAGCCTTTTCCCGTCTGCTTGCGGAATTCACTGATGAATTCGGCCACCATGTCACCGCATGCAAATGCCGGTATTCGACCCGTATCGCCGTTTATCGGGACGGTTTTTGGAATCATCGCATACTGCTGGTGGATCTGCTGGTGGGAGGCGTGGAGGCGGTACCCGCTGGGAGCGAAATCGAATCCGTAATTCCATCCCCACAAGGTCCTGTCAAAGGGCAGGTCCCCATGGGCGGAAGGAGTGTTTTGGATGCGCTGCCGGATGCGTTCCAGGGCATTGGCATCGATGGGGCCGGCATCGGGTTCAAGATGGATTCCCAACTGCCGCGCCATGCGGGTATAGCTTCGCTGATAGTAAAGATGGCGCATGCCGGTCATGTCCGAAAGGGTGATGTCCCGGACCCGGTACCGCACGGCGTCGTTTGCCATGTTGGCTGCATAGTGGCCCCAGGGGATGTAGGAGTTGCGCCTGAGATACTCGAACACATGGGTGTTCTCACCCTGCCATTCGCCGACGATTTCGCTTTCCCCCTGGGCGCCGGGACGAAGAACCATGGCCTGCTTGTAGGGTCCGGGCAGGTGGCGGTTGTTGGCCACGGCCTCGAACAGCGCTTCGTCCGTGATAACGGCCTTCATCCTTCCGTCGTTTCGGCGTTCATAGGCCAATCCCCATGGGGCGCCGCTGGTCTCATCCATGAAAAATGTGCAGGCCATATGGGCCAGACAGCACAGGTCCCGCGGATCGGTTGAGGTGACGGCCAGGGCCAGGTGAAGGGGGCGGGGGAGCTTTTGGATCGCTCCCATGGCCGAGGCTTCATCTTCGAAACCCGAAAAGAAAGAAATCTCCGGCGCCTCGGGCAACCGGATATGTTCGGGACTTTTGGCACGAGAATCGGCCCAGGTTTTCCCGATGTAGGTCGTGCCCCGGAAGGGAAAGGCGTTGGGAACTTCGAATATCCAGTCCGCCGATGGTTCTTGTACCGGGCCTTCGGGAAAATTGGCCCGGTTGCGGTATGGGGTGCCATCGGGCATTAGACCCAGGTCGGTAAGTGAACTTTCAAAGCGGAAATTATCCGAGGTGAATGTCGGCCGGTGGATCCCGAAGATAAAACGACCCGCCGGAGAAACACAGGTTCTCAGCTTTGTTGTCATATTTGTTTTACCTTGCATCTGTATTTTTTCTTGCGAATATGTTACAGGTATAACTGCAAATCCAAAGAAAAAATGCCTTACAATGAATTCGCGGGAATTGGGTCGACGCAACCTATTTTTCCCAACGTGCACGAACAACACCTGCCCGGATCTCCCATTTCACCACAGCCCTCGTGTTTGTGTACATAAATTGGCAAACAAAATAAATCGTAAAAAGGAAGAGGTACATGAACCATCGGCCTTCGTCTGCGGCGATCGCTGTGATCGGATTGGCATGTCAATATCCGGATGCATCCACGCCCCGCCTGCTGTGGGAAAATGTTCTGGCGAAAAGACGGCAGTTTCGACAATTCCCCCAATGCCGGCTTTCCATGGCGGATTATTACGATCCGGATCGAAAGACCGCAGATAAGACCTATGGGCGTCAAGCCGCGGTCATCGACGGTTTTGTCTTCGACTGGTCCGGGCGTCGCATTCCCGAGTCAACCATGAAAACCACGGATGTCGTTCATTGGTTGGCATTGGAGACCAGTCTTGCGGCCGTTTCCGATGCCGGATATACCCGGGACACCCTGCCCGGACAGCGGACCGGCGTCATCGTCGGCAACACCCTTACGGGGGAGCAGACCCGGTCCAACACCATGCGGCTGCGCTGGCCTTTTGTCCGGCGGGCGCTTTTCAGCGCCGCCCGTGCCCAGGGCATGGATGAAACCCAGCTTCGAGGTCTCACGCGATTGCTTAAGGAGCGCTACACCGCGGTCTTTCCCAAGGTTGACGAAGACACGTTGGCCGGTGGTTTGTCCAATACCATCGCAGGACGAATATGCAACCATCTCAATTTAATGGGGGGGGGATTCACGGTTGACGGCGCCTGTTCCTCCTCCCTTCTGGCGGTGGCCCATGCCGCCTCGCGTCTTGCCGACGGCGACCTGGACCTGGCCCTGGTGGGAGGCGTTGACATCAGCCTCGACCCCTTTGAAATGGTGGGATTTGCCAAGACCGGGGCACTCACCGACGGGGATATGAACGTGTACGACCGGGGGGGTAAGGGCTTCATACCCGGTGAGGGATGCGGATTCATGGTGCTCAAGCCCCTGGATGCGGCAAGAAAAGAAGGAAACCGCGTCTATGCGGTGATTCATGGGTGGGGTATCTCGTCGGACGGCGCCGGTACCGGCATCACGGCGCCCCGCAGTGCCGGTCAGGCCCTGGCCCTGGAACGGGCATATCATCATGCTCCGTACGGGATCCACGAGCTGGATTTTATCGAGGGGCACGGCACCGGGACCACCGTTGGGGACCGGACGGAACTGGAGGCCATCGCCCAGGTGACCGGACGAACCCCCGTCCCCAAGGGCCTGTTGCGGCCTTGCGGCATCACCTCCCTGAAGTCCATCATCGGCCATGCCAAGGCCGCTTCGGGAATCGGTGGATTGATGAAGGCGGTCATGGCGGTCAATCGACGGGTGGTTCCCCCCACCGCGGCCTGCAACCATCCCCACCAGGCATTCGACAACGCCGCCCGAAGGATCTATCCGGTCCGCCTCGGAAGGCTCGAATCCACCGATACCCAATTGAAAGCAGGCGTCTCTTCCATGGGGTTCGGCGGGATCAATTGTCACATCACCCTGGTCTCCGGCGACGCTCCGGACAATCGACTGCAACCGGCCCTGGAAGAAGAGATACTGCTGGCCCATGCCCAGGAGGATGAGCTTTTCGCCATCGGTGCAGACGATGTGGCGAACATGATCGAAAAAATCGATAAACTGATCCGAGACGCAGAGGGTTCGAGTATCGCCGAACTCGCCGACCTTTCGGCCCGGCAATGTCCACAGGCAGATCCTTCGTCGAACCTCAGGGCGGCCGTCGTTGCCGGCCATCCCGATGACCTGGCGGACCGTCTGGCCCAATTGAAAACTGCAGTGCAAAAATCCGTAATGGAAGCGGAAGGCCAGAGGGTGATTTCGCCGGGTCCGGACATCTGGTTGGGATCGGGGAATACGGCCCCCCGGATCGGATTTTTGTTTCCCGGTCAGGGCTCACAGCGGATCAACATGGCGTTTGCCCTGGTCCGGCGATTCGAGTGGGCGCGTTCCTGGATGAAAACGGCCGATCGGGTGACCGGCGAACAAATCGGTGTTTCCATCGGCGCCTTGATCCATCGTGACATGGACCGGGCATCGGATGCCGAACAGCAGGAACATTGGTTCCGTACCCTTTCCCTTACGGAACATGCACAGCCGGCCATTTGTTTGACCTCCATGCTGTGGTTCGAATATCTGACCCGTCTGGGGGTCGTACCGGTTGCCGTGGGCGGCCACAGCCTGGGAGAATTGACCGCCTGTTTTGCTGCAGGCGTTATGGACGGAGCGACGCTGCTGGAGTTTTCCACCCGCCGCGGGAAGGTCATGTCCGCACCGGTGACGACGCCGGGTGGCATGGTGAGTCTGCGATGCGACGAATCCACGGCACTGGCCTTGGTCGCCCAATCGGGTTCGACCGTCACCGTGGCAAACCGCAACAGCCCCCATCAGACCGTACTCTCCGGCGAATCGTCGGCCGTTGCACAAATGGCGCGGCTGGCACGGGAAAATGGCGTCAGCGCCGTAACGCTTCCGGTTTCCGCCGCCTTCCACAGCCCCCTTTGTGAAGAGTCCGCACGGCAGGTGGCCGATTTTCAGATGCTGACAGAATCCATGGCGGCGCCGGTCTGTACGCTGTTTACCAGTATCGACGGTTCCCGGCTCGAGGCAGGCCTTTCCTTGAAAGATCATTTCTCCCGGCAGATCCGGTCCCGGGTCGATTTTATTGCCATGGTGCGAAGTATGCACGCTGCTTGTGATGTGATCGTCGAAGTGGGCCCGGGGCGTGTTCTCACGGGTCTCGTTCGGGATATCCGCGGCGATGGGAAAACGCCATGCCTTCCGGTGGAAACCGCGGCCGGAAGTTTTTCGGATCTGAACCGGGCGGTGGGTGCCTTGTTTTCCCATGGTACGTCCATCCGGTGGGAGACCTTCTTCGAAAACAGGCTGATCCGGCCCTTTACGCCGGCCGGTGAAAAGATTTTTGTCGTCAATCCATGTGAAAACATCCCCGTCATCGAAAAGGAGAAGGAAGATGAAGCCGGTATCATCCCGGGCGGGATTCATCCTGTACTGGCCGAAGCCTTCACCGGTGTTCCGGACGCACTGGTCAGCCGGTACCTTGCTTCCCGGGGTGCGTTTTTACGGCAGGTGGTAAAGGCCGATCTCTCTTTCTGGGATCCCGATGCACGACCGAAGGATGTGGACGGCGCGGCGTCGACACCGGCGGTCGAGCCGGTGGCGGCCCAGGCCATCCTGCTGGATCTGGTTTCGGCGGTGACCGGTTTTCCGGCAGACAGCCTCTCTCGGAACGTCCGGCTGCTGGATGATCTGAATCTGGACTCCATCAAGGCCGGTGACCTCATCACCCGTTTCGCAAAACAGTGCGGGATCTCTTTTCCCGATCCGACGTTGTTGGCCAATGCCGCCTTGGGCGAGCTGGCCGACGCCGCCCAGCGGCTGCGGGGCAGTGCTGAAACAAAAAAGGGCCGGTCGACGGTGGACCGGGCGAAACTGGAGCGGCTCCTGGTACAACAGGTGGCCGAAGTTACCGGCTTTCCGGCCGAAAGCATCGAATTGTCCTTTCGCCTCCTGGATGATCTGAACCTGGATTCCATCAAGGCCGGAGACCTGATCGTGTGGTTGGCCAACAAGACCGGTGTGTCCGATCGGTTGGAGGTCCCGGGGCTTGCCAACGCAAGCCTGGCCCAGGTCGTGGATCAAATTGCCATGGCCATGGAACCCGAAATCCAGGTGGCCCCCCCTTTGGATGCGATGACCGAGTTGCGCGTCCAGGCCGCCCGAATCACCGGTTTTCCCATGGACACCCTAGATCCGGACCTTTTGGTGGAAAAAGATCTTCACCTGGGGCCGGACAAGCTCCAGGACCTGGTGGTGAGCACCGCCACGGCCTTGGGACTGTCCGCTCACCTGGACATCGAGCCTTTGCGCACATGCAGTTTGCGGGAGATCGGCACCATCTTGAACCGGATGGCGGCCCAGCAGCAGGAAGCCGTCGCCGGCGTCGAAGAGACGCGACCGCCGGTCGTTCCCGATGACCATACCACCTGGGTGCGCAACTTCGCCATGGAAATGGTGGAGACACCCTATCCACTGTTTCCCGAAAACTGGCGGATGCGCTCGGAGAATGATCTGCAAAAGGCGCGGTTCCTGATTCTCTTCAGCGAAGACGCGGCGGATGTGGCCGAAGCCCTGGACGTTAATTTATTCCATCGCGGCGCTTTTACCAAGCGGTGCGCCATGGATCATGAAGATGTTGACGCCTTGGTTCAGGATCCGGCCTTTTCTCATTTGGTGACCATCTTGCCCAAAAACGACCTCGGAGGCGCGGATCCGTCGGCAATGTTGGACCGGATGATCCGTATGCGGTCGCTGTTGACCCGCGTGCCGCCGGCGGCCGAAGCTCCCAGAAGGACCACCACCATCGCCTGGATTCAATTCGGTGGCGGTTTTTTCGGGCGGAACCCACGATTCGCGACAGCGGATCGATGCGCAACCATGGCGCTGGGAGCGAGTCTTCATCTGGAACGGGGGGACCTTCGGGTTCGTGTCGTGGATTTCAGTTCCGCCCTGTCGCCAGAGATCATCGCCTGGGAGACCCTGGCCGAAATCTTCACCCAGGAGAGTTACGCCGCCGTGGGATACGATCTGGACCAGACCCGCCGAATCCCCATTCCCCATCTCGTACAGCCTGCGGATGCAAAAGTGCGCGATATTCGTTGGACAGGAAAGGACGTCATCCTCGTTACCGGCGGCGCCAAGGGGATCACGGCCGCCTGCGCCCTGGCCGTGGCGCGCCATACCGGTGTGACCATGGCATTGGTGGGGAGGACCTCTTTTCCCGAAGAGGCGCCGGACGAACCGGCCAGTCGAGAGATCCGCGATGTTTTAGACCAGTATGTGGATCTCGGCCTGACGGCAGCCTACTTTTCCTGTGATGTGACAAATCGAAGCCAGGTCGAAAATATGCTGCGCCAGGTCACCGAAAAGTTTGGAACGGTGACCGGGATTATCCACGGTGCCGGCCTCAACCGGCCACGATTGACCGGACAGGTCGTTCCCGAACAGGCATTTGCAGAAACCGCCCCCAAGGTGCTGGGATTGCTTCACCTGCTCGATCCGCTTCACGGGAACCCGCCAAAGCTCATCGTGGGGCTCGGATCCATCATCGGCCTCACCGGCATGCCCGGAAACGGTTGGTACGGCTTTTCCAACGAGGTAATGGACATCCTCCTGCGAGGGTTTCATGCCGTCCATCCCCAAACCCAGATCCTCAATGTCGCCTACAGCATCTGGCGGGACGAAGGGATGGGGGCACGCATGGGAAGCGTGGCCCTGCTTCGGGACAGGGGCATCGACGCCATTCCCACCGATATGGGTGTGGACCGATTTCTTAGACTCTTCACCCACGACCCGGGCCATCGCCAGGTGGTGGTGACCGCCCGTCTGGGGGGACTGGACACGTGGCGCCAGACAATTCCCGACCCGCCCCGGGCTTGGCGGTTTCTGGAACGGCTTATTCATCTGACGCCGGGGGTGGAGGCGGTTTTTTCCGCCCATCTATCCCTCGAAAGCGATCTTTATCTCAAGGATCACCATTTTCAAGGGTCATATCTCTTCCCGACGGTATTCGGCCTGGAGGCCATGGCCGAAGCGGTGTTTTACCTTACCGAACAAAAGAAGCCGGTGCGGATGCAGATCCGGGATATTCGTCTTCTCCGGCCCATCACCGTGGATGCCGAATCGGGAGCCGACATCACCATCCATGCCATCATATCCGAGGCAGATGGCGATGGGCGGACCACGATTCACGCCGGTATCGTCAAGCAGGATACCGGTGTTGCTTCCGACTTTTTCTCCGCCTCCTTTGCCTTCGAGGCAGGGGAAACGGCGCCGGCAGCCGTCATGGAACTGCCCGATGAACCCTTGCCGCTGGTCCCCGAGACGGATCTGTACCGTCCCACGCTCTTGTTCCAAGGTCCCCGGTTCCAGGGCATCGAAAGGGTCTGGCAAATCCAACAATCCGGTGAACGGACCGGAACGGCACTGCTCACCAGCCGCCTGACTCCAAAGGATCGACTGGTGGGCCAGGCCTTCGGGAAACACCCTTCGGTCCGGTTGTGCCTGGGTGATCCCTTCTTCACCGATACGATGCTGCAGAGCGCGGCCCTCTTGGTACCCCAGGATACCAGCCTTCCCGTATCCATCGATTGCATGGATCTTTTCCCCGAATTCTTCGACGGCGGTAAATCGGCAAACGTGCGCGTTGAACTGATGGAGCAGGATGACCGGGACCTGATTTACAAAGTGACGGCAGTTGGTGAGGACGGATCGATCCGGGCCGAACTCTCCGGCTATCGTCTTCGAATTCTCAAGCACCACGATCACTACCCGACGGTGGCCGATCTGATCCGACCAGAGGAGCGGGACCGGCAGATGGTTCGGCAGGCGCTGGATGCGGCCGGAAACGATCTTGCCGTGACAACACCTTTCGTGGATCTGGCCACCATCGTGGGAATTCACGACCAGACCAGGGACCGGCGACGGGATCTCGAGATGCCCCTGCTGGAAAAGGCGCTGCAGGAGGCCGCCGACAAGTACGATGTCCCATCCGCTTCATTGGCCGTCCACTGGGAAGAGACGGGTAAACCGGCCGTCGCCAATATCGCCGGTGGCGTGCTGGACCTGTCGTTGACCCATGAGGACCGGACCTGTCTCTGTTCGGTCGGTCCCGGTCCAATGGGGTGTGACCTGGCCGCTATTACCTCGAGGGAGAAAGACGCGTGGATAGGTCTGCTGGGACCGGATCGGGCCCGGCTTCTGGATGAACTCGCCGAATCCATAGAAGATCTGGATACCGCCGGTACCCGCGTCTGGGCCGCCACCGAAACCTTGGGCAAGATCGGTGTCGTCTCTTCAGATACCCTTCGGATCGTGAAAAAAAAAGGGACGGCCGTTCTTTTTGAAGTCACCGACGCCGAAGGTTCCGCCCTACAGATTCTCACCCTGGCCATTCGTCTGACCTGGGGCAGGCCGCAGATTCTGGCCGTTACTACCACGACCGCCGAGAAGGCGGCGCCCCGGGTGCCGGCGCACCTTTTGACCGCCGACTATCCGGGATACGAACCCTTGTACGAGGTCCGCCCCTTCGAGATGATCGAGGGTGGACCCCAGGGGCAGCTGGTGTTCGTCCAGCGGCTGCCGGTCACCTTCCAGCCCAGCGCCAATTTGAGCCGGACCATCTACTTTTCCAACTTCATCAAATGGATGGGTAACACCCGGGAAGCCTCTGCCTGGCCGGTCCTGGCCCAGATGTCGGATCAGTTCGCCAGCGGCCGATGGGGCGGGGTGACCAACTATGGCCACCTGAAGATAGTAGGGGAGGGTGCCACCAGCGACCAGGTGGAAATTCTCATGTGGGTGAGTGACAACAGCGGGCCCGAGAATTCCACCATGACGCTTTCCTATGATTTTCGAAAAATGGGAAAGGATGGTGGCCGCAAACGTCTCGCCTTTTGCCGTCTTCAGACCACCTGGGTGGAGATACTGGGTCCGGGAAAGGCCAGGGTCGCCCCTTATCCAACCTACTACGGGCATTTCATCGAGGACATGTGCCCGCGTTTCGATGCGCCCGATATCCCCGCGCCCATGGAGGAATCCATGGCACACCTGCTTGAATCGGACGATGATCCCATCCTCTATCTGGCCCCCCCGGGACCGGTGATTCGCGCCATCGTGAGGGAACAGGTCTTCGACACCACCCTGGCCCACGCCAACCTGGTGGGCAATATCTACTATGCCAATTACTACGACTGGCAGGGGCAGATCCGGGACCGATTCTTCTACGATCTGATTCCCGACTACTTCGGCGGAATCGGTGAGAAGGGAGAGCTGCTGGCCCTGGAGAGCCGCGTGGACCACCTGCGCGAGGCCATGCCCTTCGATCGGATCAAGCTCACCCTGGCCGTCAAGGAGCTGAGAAGTTGCAGCGTCACCTTTCACGTGGATTACTTCCGCCTGGAACCGGACGGATCGTCGGTGAAGATCGCCTACGGCTTTCACCGGGCCGTCTGGGTGACGCGGGACGGTCAGAACCGGCCTGTGGCCACGCCCTTTCCCGATCCGGTGCGGTTGGCATTTGACACCGTTATCGGCAGGGAGGTGGGAAAGTCCGTCATGGCCGGAACATCGGGGCGCGAATAAAAGCAATGTCTCACGCAAAGGCGCGAAGCCGCGAAGGCGCAACGAACGACGATAAGAAAAGAATCGTAAGTGGCAGCGGTGAACTCAGGTTTTACGAAAGTTTTGATTGGGTGTTTTAAATCTTTTACTCTTAGCGGCTTAGCGTCTTTGGAGCGCCAGGATAAGCCTGGTGTGACTTGCCGACTGAAAGGAGTCAGCCATGATAATTGCTCGTTCATCGTGTAGCAGCGGTCCCCCATGTCAGGGTAACCGAGCATGGGAAGCGGATCGGTCACCGCCCTATGGCGGGTGGCGAAGGGAATAGCCTTCCCGGACTGCGAACAAGTGAGCCCTAATGAAAATGAACCCGCTTCGGCCTCGTTACGCAATTGGGTGTGGCCAACCTGCCAAAGATGGCGAAGCCTGCCACCTGCGGTGAAGCAACGAGCGAGAGAAGCCGCAGGGCACCCCGGGGTGATAGGGGAGGGCGCGCTTGGACAGTCGCATCGAGGAACCTGGGAGACCCGGCACGGCGGCGATCGTGTCACCAACGTTTGTGGGGAATCAATAACCGGCAAACGGCCATGTCGGGAGTCGGAGAGGCCCATAGTAGCCGAGAAGCGGGGTAATGCCCGTGGAGCCAAGGGGCCTTGCCTTGAACATGCAGAGTCAGACAAGAGGAGTGCCGCTTGGTTAACAGACCCATTACGGAACAACTGGAACTGTGGGAGTCTATTGACGTGGACGTGTGGAAGTCCGCCCACGTAAAGACGATCCGGCTTCCGGAGAAACTCTCTTCTTTGAGACAGAAGCTCTACCTGAAAGCGAAGCAGGAGCCGAAGTTCCGATTTTATGCACTCTATGATCGGATTTATCGGCGAGACGTATTGACCAGCGCCTACCGGATCGCCAAAGCCAACGGAGGCAAGGGCGGTGTGGACGGCGTTACATTCGAACAGATTGAAGCCAGTGAGGGCGGGTCTGAGGGTTTCGTGGAAGAAATCCATGAAGACCTCAGGCGCAAGCAGTACCGCCCCATGGCAGTACGGCGGGTATATATACCCAAACCCGACGGACGTCAGCGCCCTTTGGGCATCCCGACGATACGGGACCGTGTCATCCAGACGGCCGCGCTGCTGATCATCGAACCGAAAACAGGGATTGACGTCGGTGCTTGATGCCGACCTGAAAGGTTACTTTGACGCGATTCCGCAGGACAAGCTGATGAAGTGTGTTCGCATGCGGATCGTCGACCGCTCGGTGTTGAAGCTGATTCAGATGTGGCTGTCGGCACCGATCGAGGAGGATGATGGCCACGGCGGCAAGAAAGTCTCGCGGAAAGGGAAGGGTACGCCTCAAGGCGGTGTGATATCGCCGCTTTTGGCGAATATTTACCTTCATTGGTTCGAGAAGGTCTTCTATCTGAACGTAACGCCATCGCGCAAGGCGATGCAGGCGCATCGGGACAGGCTTCGAGAAACGATTAGCCGCAAACACAGTTGTGTTCCTGTGACGCAGCTGATCGAGGCGGTGAATCGCCAACAGCGCGGATGGGCCAACTACTTTCAATTCGGCTATCCTCGCAAGGCGTTTCGGGAAATGAACTGGTATGTTCTGCATCGCTTTATCGGTCATTTACGTCGTCGCAGTCAGCGTCCTTTTCGTCCTCCGAAAGGGAGAAGCTATTACCGGCACCTGAAACAGCTGGGGCTGATATATCTGTAGTAGCGACATTAGCTGATGCTCTGCGTGTGCTTGTTGGTGAAGTTCAAGGGAAAGCCGGATGCGGGAAATCCGCCTGTCCGGTTTGACGAGGGGGAGGGTAATCCCTCCCTACTCTACCGTGAGACAAAAAACGGCGCAGCATATTGGTATAGGGATCGTGACGATCCTTCGGAAGATTTTCAGGACAGGGTCCAGGCGGATCGGTGGGAACTGACTTTGCTTGCGGCGGTATATGCAATCAAACGAACAGATCCACGATTTCGAACCGGTTCACGTCAACAAGGCCCCGGTCGGTGAGTTTCAGCGCCGGGATGACGGGAAGGGCCAGAAAGCTTAAGGTCATGAAGGGATCGGACAGGGGGCTTCCCAGGGATCTGGCGGCGTCGATCATCCGGTCCATCTGCTCTTTCACCGTCTCCACCGGCTGGTCGGACATGAGCCCGGCAACGGGAAGGGGGAGCCGTTGCATCGCATTGCCATTCAGGGCTGCCGCCAGACCGCCTCCCATCCCGACCAGGGCTGCCACGGCGGCTTTCATGTCGTCATCCGTGATACCGGCCACGATGACGTTGTGGGAGTCGTGGGCCACGGTGGAGGCGATGGCGCCGCGTTTCAATCCCAAACCGGTCACGAATCCCTTCCCGGTACCAGCCATCCCCGAATAACGGTCCACCACGGCCAGCTTTGCCAGGTCACGGTCGATATCGGCCACAACTTCGCCGTCGTGTTTTTTCACATCCATGATGTCGCAGCCGGTGACCACCTGGTCGGCGATGGCCCGGATCACCCGCATCCGCTGGCCTGCCGCGGGAATGGAAAAATCCAGTCTTTCGAGATCCAGATTCATGGCGGACGGCACCGAGACCGGGGATGGGCGGTGGATGTCGGGCCGCATCATTCCATCTTCGGCCACCAGTTTCCCCATGAAAAAGACCTTTTGGACGCGAATGTCAAAAAGATCGGCGAAGACCACCAGATTGGCCTTGCGGCCCGGTGCGACGGCTCCCACATCCCCAAGACCGAAATAGTCGGCCGGATTGATGGTTCCCATGCGGATGGCCGTGACGGGATCCAATCCCTTTGCCACAGCCTTTCGGATCACCGCGTCCATGTGACCATGGGTGAGAATATCGTGGGGGTGGCGGTCGTCGGTGCACCACATCATTCGAGGCCAGGTACCGGCATCGATGATGGGAAACAGGGCATCCAGGTTTCGTTCACAGGTGCCTTCTCGGACCATGATGCGCATGCCCAAAGAGAGCTTTTCCAAAGCCTCGTCGGCCCGGGTGCATTCGTGGTCCGAGGCGATGCCGGCGGCGGCGTAGGCGGCCAGCTTACGACCGGAAACGCCCGGTGCGTGGCCGTTCATGGGCACTTTGTGGGAACGGGCCATTTCCAGCTTGGCCATCACCGACGGATCGGTGAAGATAACGCCGGGGTAGTTCATCATTTCCGCCAGGGCCACGATGCGCGGATGGGAGAGAAAGGGGGCCAGATCCTCGGCTTCCAGCCGGGCGCCGGCGGTCTCCATGCTGGTTGCCGGAACGCAGGAGGGAAGGGTGAAGAGGCACTCCATGGGCTGGTTTTCGGCGGATCGGAGCATGTATTCGATGCCCGCCGTTCCCATCACATTGGCGATTTCATGGGGGTCGGCCACCACGGTGGTGGTCCCCAAGGGCGCCACGGCCCTTGCGAATTCGGCCACGATGGTCATGGCACTTTCGATGTGCACGTGGGCGTCGATGAAGCCGGGCGCCACAAACCGGCCTCCAAGATCCAGGACCGTATCAGCCTCGTATTCGCCGAATCCCAGGATATGGCCATCCTTTATGGCGATGCTTCCCTGGTTCACCCGCCCGGAAAATACATTGACGATGTTGGCGTTGACCAGCAAAAGGTCCGCCGGGGTATCGCCCCGTGCCGCGGTGATGATCGATTTTCTGTCCATCTTCTATGGACTCGCTGGCTAATACTCAATTTTCGGGATTTGTTTTTCCGCGTTTCGTACCCAATTAACAATACTTTTATAATAAGCTTTTCCCATTTTACCCCATCGACGAAATAATGGAAGATGGATTTTCTTTCTTAATTGGTTTGGCGATCTATGACATGGAAAAGCTTTTTAGCCGATCTCTTCGGCGATGGCGTTGACCCGATCCATGATTTCGTCGACGTCCAACGTCAGCAAACGGCGGTCGGCAACAACCTGTTTCCCGGCGATCATCACGTGTCGCACATCCCTCCCGCTTGCCGCGTAAATTACATGGGATTGTGGGTGATACATGGGCGTCATGTGGCAGGCGCGAGTGTCCAGGATGATGAGATCCGCCTGCTTTCCGACGGTTAGAGAGCCGATCCGATCCCCGAGGCCCATGGCCCGTGCGCCATCGGTGGTGGCCATCTTGAGGACGGTGGCCGCATCCAGGGTGGTGGGGTCGCCCGCTGCAACCTTGTGAAGCCGGGCCGCCATGGCCATTTCGCCGAACAGGTCCAGGTCGTTGTTGCTGGCCGCACCATCGGTGCCCAATCCCACGGCGATGCCGTGTTTTTTCATTACGGCAACCGGCGCGATGCCCGATGCCAGCTTCATGTTGCTCTCGGGACAATGGGCGACGCCACATCCTCGCCGGGCCATGATCTCTAAGTCTTCCTCATCCACCCAGACGCAGTGTGCCATGATGGTGTTTCGATCCAGGATGCCCAACCGATCCAGGTGGGCCACGGGGCTCATCCCCTTTTCACGGATCGATTGTTCGTGTTCGCCGTTCGTCTCGGCCACGTGCACCTGAAACAAAAGGCCCAATTCATCGGCGGCGGCCTTGGCTTGTCGAAGGGTTTTGTCACCACAGGTGTAGGGGGAATGGCAGAAGATGGACGGAGCGATCAAATCGTATTTTTCCTTCCAGCGCGTCGCATAATTGCGGGCGTGGGCGATGTTTTCGGCCGGGTCCGGCACGCCGGGCGCCGGAAAATCGATTACCCCCTGTGCCAGTACGGCGCGCATGCCCGTCTCGGCAACGGCTTGGGCCACGGCCGATTCGTGAAAATATCCATCGCAGCAGCATGTGGTGCCCGAAAGAAGCATTTCCGCACAGGCCAGAAGGGTTCCCCAGCGGACCGTTTCGGGATTCACGAAGCGGCCCTCGGCCGGAAAGATGTGGTCGTTGAGCCATGTCATCAGGGGCATGTCGTCGGCGAGGCCGCGAAACAGCGTCATGGGCAGGTGGGTGTGAGTGTTGACCAGCCCGGGCATGACGATGCCCCCTTGCGCGTCGATGGTCTCCTTTGCGCAGACGGATGCCAGTTCGGTGGCGGGTCCGACGGCGGTGATGGTGTCGCCGGTGGCGGCGATACTTCCCTTTTCAATGATCCGGTTGTTCGGGTCCATGGTCATGAGGATGCCGTTTTCGATCAGCAGGTCTGCCGTTTCCATCATTGGGCGTCCTTCCCATGGATCCGGGCCACGATCCGCCCGATCAGCCGGCTGAGCTTGGGCGCCGCCGCGTTGGCCGCCGCCAGGATTTCTTCCACCGAAGCCGGTTTCGGTCGATCCGGATCGATGGTGTTGGTGATGGTGGAGATGCCCAGTACCTTGATTCCGGCATGGACGGCGGCAATGGTCTCCATCACCGTGGAAAACCCCACGGCGTCTGCGCCGATGGTCTTGAGAAAGCGGACCTCCGCCGGCGTTTCCAAACTGGGCCCCTTTAGACCGGCATAGACGCCATGTGTGACGGGAATCGCCAGGGCTTCGGCGACTTCTCGGCACAGCCGGCGAAAATTCGGGTCATAGGCCGCCGTCATATCGGGAAACCGGGGGCCCCAGTCGTCCTCGTTGGCACCGATTAACGGATTCTCGCCGGTGAGGTTGATGTGGTCGTCGATGACCATCAGGTCTTCCTGCCGAAAGGCCGGGTTCATCCCCCCGGCGGCGTTCACGAGAATCAGGTGCCCGACGCCCATTTTCTGCATCACCCGAATGGGAAAGGTGACGGTTTTCGGATCATAGCCCTCGTACAGATGAAACCGCCCCTGAAGGACCATGACCGGATGGCCGGCGAGACCGCCGGCGAGGATCCTTCCGGTGTGGCTGACAACGGTAGAAACGGGAAAGTGGGGAATTCGATCATAATCCAGGGTGACGGGATGGTCCAGGGGACCCACGGACGCGCTCAGGCCGGTACCGGTGATTATGGCGGTTTTCGGGGAAACGGCGAACCGGGACCCAAGAAATTTCGCTGCCTCATCTACCTGTTCTTTCATGCGGTTCAATGTCGGTTTATCTCCAAACGTGAGAAACGAGTGTTCGTAAGAGAGAAGATGTGGTCATGTTTTCGGATCGTTTGGTTTATAGACCAGGATTCACGGTGCCGTCAAGCGGTCATAAACGCACAACGGCATTGACATTTTCGGGTAATTATGAAATGTTCCCTCGCGATTATTTGAAAGACAAAACAATTATTCGTACACAAGGCCGACTCGGCAATTGAAAGTAGTATTCAAGGGTTGCTTCCCGAGGCCAAAGGAGCCATGCTGATATGAAACCAGATTTCCATCCTCACCATCCGGATATCGACGAAGCGATGTGGTCCAGGATCGATGCGGTCATCGACAGGAACAAGGCGGTGTCGGGTGCCGTCATCACGGTGCTTCGCGAATGTCAGGATATTACCGGATATTTGCCCGTGATGCTTTTGGATTATATCAGCCGAGGCCTGAACCTTCCCTCCAGCACGGTCTTTGGGGTGGCCTCCTTCTATTCTCTGTTCTCCATGGTTCCCAAGGGACGTCACACGATTAAAGTGTGCCTGGGCACGGCCTGCTATGTCAAAGGCATCAAAGAGGCCTTGAGTCGAATCGAAAATGAATATGATCTGGAAGAGGGGGGAACCACCGAGGATCGCCGGTTTTCGCTGGAAGGCGTTCGATGCCTGGGTGCATGCGGACTGGCACCGGTGATGGTGGTCGATCAGGATACACACGGGGACGTGAGTTCGGATAAGGTGATCGAACTCCTCGAAAAGTATACCTAAACTGAATATGGTCCTACGACAATGAAAATTTCAGAAATCAAAGATATTCTCAAAGGGGATGTGCTCTACGGGGAAGATCAGATGGACAAGGTCATCGTCGCCGGGGGTGCGGCGGATCTGATGGACGATGTCTTGTCTGCCGTGGCCAATGAATGTGTGCTGCTTACCGGCGTAACCACGGATCATGTTATCCGAACGGCAAAGATCGTCGGCGTGGGCGCCATCGTTATCGTCAGGGGAAAGACGCCACCCGAACAATTTGTGGAGATGGCAAAATCCAACGACATTCCCCTCATGGTTACCGAATACTCGTTATTTGTCGCTTGCGGGCGACTCTACATGAATGGCATCCGGGGATTGGACGGTTCCTGGTAGTAATCTGGCGGAGGGGGTATGGCGAGACTGACGACGGCGGAGTTGGAGAACATTCGAGAATCCCAGGCGGCGCGCCTGGCGTTCAGGGAGAAAACCTATCTTTTGATCTGCGGCGGTACCGGTTGCCACGCCACGGGGTCGATCCGTGTCAAGGATGCCTTGATCGCCGCCATCGATGAGAAGGGGCTTGGTGAAAAGGTACAGGTGATCGAAACCGGTTGCAACGGGTTTTGCGCATTGGGGCCTTTGCTGGTGGTTCATCCCGGAGACATTTTCTATCAGAAACTCACCGTCGAAGACATGTCGGAACTGGTGGAATCTCATCTGGTCAACGGCAAACCGGTGGAACGACTGCTCTACAAGGATCCGGTCACCAAGGCGAAGATCGCCGCCCAGACCGAGATTCCCTTTTTCGCCAATCAAATGCCAAGGGCCCTTCGCAACAAGGGGTTGATCGACCCCGAGGTCATCGAGGAATACATCGGCCGGGACGGATATGCCGGTGCGGCCAAGGCATTGTTCGAAATGACGCCCCAACAGATCATCGACGAGATGAAGACATCCGGCATGCGGGGACGGGGCGGGGCAGGATTCCCCACCGGTGTGAAGTGGGATTTTGCCAGTCAGAGCAAAGGCGACGTCAAGTATGTGCTTTGCAACGCCGACGAGGGAGACCCGGGGGCCTTCATGGACCGCAGCATACTGGAAGCGGACCCCCACGCAGTGCTCGAGGGCATGATCATCGCGGCCAAGGCCATCGATTCCCGCAAGGGGTATATCTATGCCCGAACCGAATACCCGCTTGCCATCAAACGGCTGGGTATCGCCATCGAGCAGGCCAAGGCCTATGGTCTGTTGGGCGACAACATACTGGGGTCGGATTTTTCTTTCGATATCGAGATCTACCAGGGCGCCGGCGCCTTCGTATGCGGCGAGGAGACCGCGTTGATGCGATCCATCGAAGGGAAACGGGGGATGCCGCGACCGCGACCTCCTTTTCCGGCGCACAAGGGGCTTTGGGAAAAACCCACCATCCTGAACAATGTGGAGACGCTGGCCAACGTCCCGCAGATCATACTGAACGGCGGTGAATGGTACGCCAGTGTCGGCACCGAAACGAGCAAGGGCACCAAGGTGTTTGCCCTGTCCGGTGACGTGAACAACATCGGACTGGTGGAAGTACCCATGGGAACGACACTGCGGACCATCATCTTCGACATCGGCGGCGGCATCCCCAAGAAGCGAAAATTCAAGGCGGTGCAATTGGGCGGTCCTTCGGGCGGCTGTATTCCCGAATCGCATCTGGACACGCCGGTGGACTACGAGGCGATTGCCAAGGTGGGCGCCATCATGGGGTCCGGCGGCGCTATCGTCATGGACGAGAATACCTGCATGGTGGACATGGCCCGGTTTTTCATGGAGTTCATTCAGGATGAGTCCTGCGGCAAGTGTACCCCCTGCCGGGAGGGAACGCGCCGTCAGTTGCAGATCCTGGAGAAAATCTGTGAAGGAAAAGGTGAGCCGGGGGATATCGACACCCTGATCGAATTGTCTCACACGATCAAGGAGACGGCCCTTTGCGGGCTGGGGCAGACCGGCCCCAACCCGGTTCTCTCCACGTTGCGCTATTTCAGGGACGAGTTCGAGGCCCATATCTACGAGCGCCGTTGCCCGGCAAAACGTTGTGTGGCGCTCTTGAAATTCGAAGTGGACCCGGAAGCCTGCACCCGTTGCGGCATGTGTTTCAGGGCCTGCCCGGCGGACGCCATCGAATGGAAGAAGAAGGAAGTCGCCCGCATCGACAAGGAAAAGTGCATCAAGTGTTTGACCTGCTACGATAAATGCAGGTTCGATGCCATATTGTGATCACACTTTCGATTGACAACAATGCCCTGGGTTCGGCGCGTTCGATTGTTATTGAACGCCGGTGGGCTAACTGTGAAAGAGAATGACAGGGGTGTGCATATGACCATAGCCATCGTACTCATGGGCGGACTTGGACTCGTAGTGGGAATCGGCCTGGCGCTGGCCTCCAAAGTTTTTTACGTATACGTCGATCCGAAAATCGTCGCCGTCGACGACGTCCTGCCCGGTGCCAACTGTGGCGGCTGCGGTATGCCCGGGTGCAGTGCCAATGCAGAAGCCATCGTGGCGGGAAAGGCGGCACCGAATTCATGTGTTGCAGCCGGTGAAGAGGTGGCCGTGGCCATTGCCGAAATTCTCGGCGTCAGTGTCGAGGCCAAGGAACCGGACATCGCCCTGCCCGGTTGCACCTACGGCGTGGCCGACGCCGATGTGAAGTACAAGTATGACGGCCTGAACGACTGCCGTGCGGCCGCGATTCTATCCGGTGGAATGAAGGTCTGCAATATCGGATGTCTCGGGCTG
Source organism: uncultured Desulfosarcina sp. (assembly GCA_963674945.2). Lineage (GTDB taxonomy): Bacteria > Desulfobacterota > Desulfobacteria > Desulfobacterales > Desulfosarcinaceae > Desulfosarcina. Next base: position 1,489,839 of record CAXXWQ010000004.1, on the reverse strand, counting down.
GGGACTTGTGCCGCCGCGTGCCCCTTCGACGCAATTACCATGGGGCCGAAAGGCTTGCCGGTGGTGGACGAGGTCAAGTGTACCGGTTGTGGTACCTGTGAACGGGTTTGCCCCAAGCACATCATCACCCTCTCTTCCGTTACCCGTAGAATCTTGAAAGAGTACACGACGGAAGATTGTACCACTCCCTGCCAGCGTGCATGCCCGGCCGGGATCAATATCAGCCGTTACATCGAGCAGATCGTCGAAGGCGATTACCACGGATCCGTTCAGACCATCAAGGAGCGAAATCCCTTTCCAACCGTGATCGGACGAATCTGTCCCCGGCCCTGCGAAGACGATTGTCGCCGGAAATACGTGGACGAACCCGTAGCCATCAACTTTTTGAAACGGTTTGTCGCCGATTATGAACGTACCCAAAGCGAGCGCATTCAACCATTCAAGGCACCGGAAACCGGCCGGCGCGTCGCCGTGATCGGTGGCGGTGTACAGGGACTTTCCACCTCTTTTTTCATGGCCCGGTTGGGGCACGACACCACGGTATACGAAGGTACGGACCGCCTGGGCGGACTGCTCAATACGGCCATTGCCAAGTATCGTCTTCCCGACGAGATCCTCAAGTGGGATATCGATGGCATTCTGGATATGGGGGTTACCGCCAAGACCGGCCAGATGCTCGGTCGTGATATCACCGTGGCAGGCCTTCTGGACGAGGGCTACGAAGCCGTTTTCCTCGCCTCGGGGGGATGGGACAGCCGTCTGGCCCGTGGGGGCGAGAAGATGGCCGAAAGTCCCATTCCCGGCGGTTACCTGCTGCTGGACCTGCTCCGGTCGGGCAGTAACGGACACGAGACCGTGACATGCCAGGGCCAAACAGTCATCGTCGGCGGAGAGGGATTGGCCGGCGAAGCGCTGACCAAGGCGCGCAGCGCCGGCGCCGATGCCGTCACTTTCGTTTTTCGTGAAGCCTTGACGCCGCAAACCCAGACAGCTTTGAAAGAAGCCGGTGCCCAAGTGATATACGGCGGTGTTACCCGCCTCTTCGGGGAAGGAGACTGCCTTACGGGTATGGAGGTGATCGATGCGACCACGAATCAGGCCCTCCAATTGCCGGCCGAGACCCTGGTCTTTTCGGCGGGCCGTTTTCCTGAACTGATCTTCACTCGATCCGCGCGCGATGAAGAGGATGAAACGGCGGACGGGACGGGAGAATGGACGGCCGTATCACCTTACAAGAGACCGGATCTGGCCAATCAGATGGGGCTGTTCGCAAGGGGTGAATCCCTGACCGATTTCAGCGGTGCCATCAAAGCGATTGGCGCTGGCCGACGGGCGGCAGCCACCATTCACAAATTGCTCTATGATATTCCCGTCGACTTACCGGAAAACGTGTTGAACCCAAAGATGATCATCCAAGATGTGGACGAGGTGGAGGAGGTGACACCGGTCCAGCGACGAATCATGCCCCTTGCAGAGAGTCGCGATCTTGCCCAGTTGAAAGAGTTGGAAAAGGGGTTCGATACGAAAATGGCCCAGGAAGAGGCTGCCCGCTGCCTCAATTGTGGTCTCATCTGTTACAAGGATGCGGCAGTTGAAAAATCGCCGGTCCATATTCAAAAAGCGGTTAACGGTTGATGTTCGATAAAAAAGTGTTTATTGATAGCAACGATACGTAGATTTTCATAGGTCAACGAACGTACCATTCACCGAGAATACCGCTTATGGCCATCGAAGAGGGAATCGTATTTAAGATGGGCGCTTCCGGAAACGGAACCGCCTGGGTGAAGACCACGCGATCTTCCGCCTGTGCATCCTGTTCATCCAGAGATGCCTGCCATGGCGATGGAGAAAGCAAGGAGATGGAGGTGGAGGCGATCAATTCGGTCAATGCCCGCGTGGGTGATCGAATCGTCTTGAATGTCAAAACCGCCTATCTTCTCAAGGTCACCTTCCTCCTCTATGTTTTTCCCATCCTGGCGATGATTGCCGGTGCGATCCTCGGTCAGCGGATTGCCATGGACAAAGGAATGGATCCATCGGGTTTATCGGCCCTTTTGGGCTTCGCGTTTTTCGGTTTTGCATTTGTCATTATCCGCGCTGCGGGCCGTCGTCTTTCGAAAGATACCAACTACAAACCAGAAATCATCAAGATACGCGGCCATCAATCCATAGCGGATGAATTTTAATTTTCTGGACGAAACGACAAGCGTATGGATCAGACCGTATTTATTTCCAGTAACAACACCGCTACCTTCCGTTGTCCCAAATGCGGGAAAGCCAAGATTACAGATGTCAGCAAATACGCCAACACCAATCAGAAGATTACGGTCAAATGCACCTGCACCTGCGGTAACACGTTTCGGTGTCGTTTGGAAAAGCGCAGGCAATACAGAAAAAGTGCCGACCTGCCAGGGCGATTTACCCTCATGGGGGAGAATGGTCCGGCTGATTCCGGCTTGGTCAAGGTGGTGGACATCTCCACCACTGGCCTGAAATTAAAATTGAACGCACCCCGAGATTTTCCCATTGGTGCGAAACTATTGGTCGAATTCAACCTGGACAATCAAAAGCGAAGCCCCATGAAAAAGAAGGTGATCATTCGTAATATCAGCGGTTTATACGTGGGCGCCGCTTTCCTTCCCAATGAGATGGATGACCCCATATTGGGATTTTATCTGATGCCGTGACCGGTTCATGGATTCCATAACAACGACAGTTCGACTTGGCGCGGTCAAAGGATGGCTGGGATTCGTCTGGATGGTCAAGATCATTCTTCCCGTCTCCTTCGTGACGTTCCTGTTTGAATATTCGGGTTGGCTGAACAAATTGGATGGTATCCTGGAGCCGCTCATGGGTTTGCTTCACCTGCCTGCGACGGCCGCCTTTCCACTCATCGTCGGCCTTCTGACAGGAATTTACGGTGCAATTGCAGCGATGTCTGTTCTGCCATTCACCGTCGCTCAGATGACGTTGATGGCAATTTTCCTGCTTATCGCCCACAATTTGATTCAAGAGGGCATCATTCAGAACCGATCCGGTTTCTCCGCATTGTTGGCCACTCTTGTTCGGCTCTTTGCGGCCGTAGTAACGGTCTGGTTTTTGTCGTGGGTATTCGGACCGGAAACGGCCACTGAGATGACAACGAGCGTTTCAAACGCTTCCCCCGTTCTATTTTTCCCGGCAATCCGGGATTGGGCCATCCAAATGGCATGGCTGGGCCTCAAGATTTTGGCCATCATCATGGCGGTGATGATCTTCATGGAACTTGTTCGGCAGTACCATATCATCGACCGTATAATTCGGGCCGTCGAACCCGCCTTGTCTTTGCTGGGTCTGGATCGAAGGGTGGCGCTTTTGTGGATGACGGCTGCGATGTTCGGCATTGCATACGGTGGTGCGGTAATCGTAGCAGAGGTCAGTGAACGCCCCTTATCACCGGAAATTCTGGCCCCCCTTCACGTTTCCATAGGCATCAATCACGCCATGATCGAGGATCCGTGTCTGTTTTTGCCATTTGGGATACATCCTTTCTGGCTGTGGGTGCCGCGGATCATCACGGCTGTGGCCTTTACGCATATCCTACGCCTCTGGCTGTGGGGCCGTCGTCGGGCACGTCGCCTGGCGGTAAGATTGTAACAATGCAAATCGTCGCGGGTTCATTGAGGCAAAGAGAGGAACAGACCTCGTTGAAAAACGCAGTGAACGTGCACTGTCATGGCCCATGGTGGTTTGCGTGCTGGATTGTCTTTTCCCTTTTCTTCTTTTTCCCCATCTCTTCCCTCGCGGAGGAAACCGCCACCGTCGAAGCATTTCGGCCGGGTGAGCGCCTGACATTTGTACTTAAATGGACCATCATTCCGGCAGGCGAGGCCATACTGGAGGTCCTCCCAAGGGAACCGCTGGCTGCATACGACGATGCCCACCACTTTGCCCTATCGGCGCAATCCAATGCGTTTGTCGATTCCATTTTCATGGTTCGGGATCGTATCGAGTCCTGGACCGATTTCGACATGCGTCGATCCTTAGAATATCGAAAAAAACAACATGAAGGAGAGAGGAAGCGGGATATCATCGTCTCTTTCGATTGGAAGAAAATGACCGCCCAGTACAGCAACCGGGGAAAGGCGCGTGATCCAATTCCCATCACGGAAGACACTCTGGATCCGCTTTCCGTCTTTTTTTGGTCCCGATCCGTCAAACTGGAACCGGGCAGTCACATCCAACGGTCGGTGACCGATGGGAAAAAGCAGGTATTGGGCGTGGCCCATGTGATTCGAAACGAACGGGTCACAGTACCTGCGGGAACATTCGATACGTTTCTCATCGAACCGGATCTTTCCCACGTCGGCGGGGTCTTCGAAAAGAGCCCGGATGCAAAGATTCAATTGTGGGTGTCTGCGGATCATCGGCGACTGCCCATAAAACTGAAGAGCAAGGTGATTGTCGGCAGTTTCACCGGTGAGCTGGTCGAGATGGTGGGGGTCGTTCCCCTTGCAAGGTGATTGTATTGAGGTTCAGAAAACCTTGTCCTCTGGACCAGGTCAGCGTCCACTTGCTCTGCCATATGATTGTCAAAAGAATTCAGGAGTCAGAATCAGGTATTCGCCTTCGGCCCAATCCATCATATCAAATCGTCGGAGCGAAGCGACATCACATTCATTCTGGCTCCTGCGGTATCATGCGTTCGTAATGCATCCCCCTTCTATTCGGGCCCTGTGGACTCGAATTTTTAACAAACAAGGAGAATTCAATGGCACCGTATCGACCCTTACGATTCATCATCACCCTCATGACTCTCTTTTTTCTATCTTTTTCCAACGGTCTCGCAGCGGAGCAACCCAACAGCAAAGTCGCGCTGGTAAACGATACTGTTCTGCTTCGCCAGGAGTTGGATCGTGAGATGAAACTTGTCGCAATGAAACTGGCCCGAGAGGGCAGGCCCGTTTCGGATGAGCAATTGAGACGATATGAAGGAGATATTCGTGAAACCCTGATCAACCGCGCTTTGCTGTTCCAGAAAAGCCGGGAATTGGGTATCGAAATCCAAAAGAAACAGATAGACAAGGCGTTGGATCAGTTCAAAACTGGATTCGCCGATGATCAGGCGTACCAAAATTCCCTTACGGATATGGGCTTTTCCGAGAAAGAATTCATCGAGCAGCTTCATCAAGGACTCGCAATCAAGGCCCTGCTGGACAAGGAGGTGACCCATCACGTAACCGTCCCCGATGAACAGGTTCGTGCGTACTACGATAACAATCCCCAGTTTTTTCAAAAGCCGGAACAGGTAAAGGCCTCTCACATTCTCATCAAGGTGCCGGAAGACGCGGATGAGGAGGCGCAAGCCAAGGCACTGGCGACCATTGAGGGACTCAAGGCCCGAATCGCCTCCGGGGAGAATTTCTCTGTGCTCGCCCAACAATATTCAGATTGTCCCAGCAAGGCCAAGGGCGGAGATTTGGGCTTTTTTACGCGGAACCAGATGGTTCCACCATTTTCCGAGGCTGCTTTCGCCCTGGAACCCGGCCAGACCAGCGATATCGTAAGGACTCGTTTTGGTTACCATTTGATCCGTGTCATCGAGCGAAACCCGGAGAAGACCATGGCCTTTACCGAAGTGAAAGAGGCAATTTCTGCGCATTTACAGCAGGAAACGGAGGGAAAGGAGATCAACAACTACTTAGATAATCTAAGAAAAAACGCCAACATTCAGAGGTTTCCATTGTAGTTTTTCTCTTGACAACACCTTTTTCATTGGCTAATGCTCATCATGGGGATGATAATTTGGCAACCGAAACCATTTGATTTCACGTCTTCTGCACGACTATCTCAACTGCCGGAGTATCGTCTTCCGCGGCAAAGGGGTATTTTGGGGGGGATTTTTCCAGAAGAGGAGGTCGGCGTTTTGGCGAACGGTACAGTAAAATGGTTCAACGACAAGAAGGGGTATGGTTTTATTAACGAAGAGGACGGAAGAGATATTTTCGTCCACTTCAGCGCTATTGACATGACGGGGTTCAAGACCCTGTCAGAGGGAGACATGGTGATTTTCGACGTCGAGGAGAGTGACCGTGGTCCCGAAGCCAAGAATGTGAAAAAAACTAGCTGACAAACAACCGAATTGATTCACAACAGAGGTATCCTGTTCCATAGCGGCAGGATGCCTCTGTTGTTTTCTGGTTGAAAACAAGGTTTTCGTCATCCCACCTCTTTCTTGATATCGATTCCGAATTTTTTGATCCGTTTCCAGATGGTGACCCGACTGACGCCCAGCATTTCTGCCGCCTTGGACTGGTTTCCGCCGGTTTGCCGAAGTACCTGGATCAACCGTTCCCGATCCTTTACACATTGCGGATCGAGGTGGCAGTCCGGTTGTGGCGTATCCATGCCGTTGACAATCTTGTGGGGCAGGTGTTGAACGCCGATACCGCCGTTCTGGCAGAGGACGAAGGCGTATTCGATGGTGTTGCGCAATTCCCGGACGTTTCCCGGCCAATTGTAATCCGTCAAGGCCTCCAGCGCGTCCGGTGTCAGGCCGAGGATGTTTTTTCCGCTGCTGGCCGCATTGCGACGGATAAAGCTCTGGGCGATGATGGGGATGTCGTCCTTTCGTTGGGCCAACGGAGGGCATTGCAGGGGAAAGACGTTGATGCGAAAGTACAAATCTTCCCGAAAAAGCTGCTGCTGGATCAACGACTCCAGATCCTTGTGGGTCGCAGTGATCAACCGCACATCCACGGGGACGGAACGGTTGTCTCCCACCCGTTCGATCTTTCGTTCTTCCAGCACCCGTAACAACTTGATCTGGATGGCGGGGGGGATGTCTCCCACCTCGTCCAGGAAAATCGTCCCTTCATTGGCGGCTTCGAACCGTCCGATGCGGGTGCGGTCCGCACCGGTATAGGCGCCCTTTACGTGTCCGAACAATTCGCTTTCCAACAGGTTTTCATTCAAGGCCGCGCAGTTTACCTTGACGTACGGCTTCTCCCTGCGATTGCTGGCCTGGTGAATGGCCCGTGCAACCAGTTCTTTTCCGGTTCCACTCTCACCTTGAATCATCACCGGGGTGTCCGACTGGGAAACATTTTCGATCATTTCGAACAGGTTGAGCATTACGGGCGTTTTGCCAAGAATTCCGTGGTACCCCTCATCCAGGTAAAACGTCTTGCGCAACTGGCTGATCTCCTGCTGCTGCCGGATCTTCTCGGTAATGTCGGTAAGGGTTTCCACGGCGCCGATGATCTCTCCCGCTTCATCGCGTAAAACAGAGGCACTTTTGACGATGTGCACCGAATGACGATCTTTTTTGGTGATCAGGCATTTCTTCTCCCGGATGCCCCCTTTTTGAAAGAGACGACACCAATTCGTTCCAGTACCTTTCCCGATGATTTTGCATCCCGTACAATTCAATATGCGACAAGATTTTCCGATTAATTCGTCTTGGGAATAACCGGTGATCTTCTCTGCCGCTTGATTGGCGGCGATGATATCTCCTTTTGGATCAACGACCATCAGGCCGTCTTGAAGTGTATCGACGATGGTTTTCCAATATTTTGCGATGTTCATGGCACCTTCCGTATTAAATCCGTGGCCAATTTCCATGCCAGCTGGTGAACGGTGATTGTAAATTCTGTTAAAATATAGCATTAACATGTTAACTTAACAAGTGTTAACATAAGCTTGTCTTTAATACTTTACAAGATCGTCTACAGTTTTAATTTTTATTAAATTAACAACAAGTTAAATAAATTTCGACTCGTTTTGCCCAACATGGCACGACAGTTGCCGATACGATTGTTCAGGCGAAATCCATCAACTTTTCATGAACAACGTTTACAAGGAGAACAGATGAACAATCCAGCGCGCAACAATAACATCATTGTCATCCTGCTCTGCCTCGTTTTTCTTTGGGGGGCCATGGCACCTGCAATCGCCTGGGCAGAAGAGGAGGTCCAGATGCTCAAGCAGAAGTTGGAGCAGATGAATGAAGAGATGTCCGAGGTCAAGAAACAACTCGAGGCATTGGAGAGCAAGAATCAGGAGAAGGACGAGGAGATCGAAGAACTGGACAATCGCCTCAACAAAGCAGAACTGCACACGGCCACCGACAAGGTTGCCTTCGGCATCGAATTTCGCTCCAGGGGCGACTCACTTCATTATAAGGACATCCAGGTAGCGCCCAGTTCCCTGGTGGGAGGATTCTTCGTGGATTATCCCATGGGACTCAACAACGCCACGTTGCCGCAGATACAGCAGGCCATGGCGCTCATGGATCAATTCGGCATGATTCCCCCGACCGAGAAATTCGACGCCGACAACGATATCATCCTGACCAACAAATTTCGACTGCGAATGACGGCCAAGGTCAACGATCAGCTCAGTTTCGACGGTCGTCTGGCCGCATACAAGGTGTTCGGTGACAGCAGCGGTGTGAAGTTCAACCAGGGAACGCTGGGCGATATCGCTTTGGACGGGAACACGTCAAACCTGCCCCATGGTGATACCATACGACTGGAACGGGCCTCCTTTTTTTACAAAAAGGACTGGGGGCGGGTCCCCACCACATTTTCCGTGGGACGCCGGCCGGGCACCGAAGGCCCTCCCATGGAGTACATGAATTACAGTCTTGAAGGAGGCTCTCCCCTTGCCTCGGTCATCAACTGGCAGTTCGACGGTGCGTCTTACAGCATGGGCCTGGAATATGTGACCGGCATTCCGGGCGCATCCCTTAAATTGTGTTATGGTCAGGGATTCGAAAGCGATTGGGGAAACACCTATTCTCTGGGTAGCCAGCAATCGTATGTGGACGACGTGCATTTTGGCGGATTCATCGCAACGATCTTCGACAATGAAAGTACCAGTGCGGTTCTCAACTATGCCCATGCGTGGGACATTACAGACGGATTCACCGGACTTACCGTCATGCCGTTCATCATCACCGAAAATGCCGACGGTACATACACCTTCAATCAAAACTCCGGAGGATTCGTTACCCGGCTGCAACCTTCCACCAACCTCGGTGACTGGGACGCCCTCAGCCTGCTCTTGCGCACCAACCTGTACGAACGGTTCGAGAAGGACATCGACCTGTTTTTGTCCGGCTCCTGGAGCCATACCAGCCCTTCGCAGACATCCGAAAATCCCTACTACAAAATCATGGGCATGGGCCTGCTCAACTCCAATGGTGAGCTGGAGGACCGCGATGGATACATGATACACGTCGGCGCCGTATTTCCCATGCCCTGGGACGCCCGCTTCGGTGTGGAATACAACTACGGCTCCCGCTATTGGTTCAATTTCACCGGGGCAGAGGATTCGCTGGTCGGCAGCAAGCTGGCCGTGCGTGGCCACGTCTACGAAGGATACTGGCATCAGCCTATTATCAACGACAACTTTTTCGCCACCATCGGTGCCCGGTACTACGATTACGAATATACAGGAAGCGGGAATCCCTTGGGAAAGCCGCAGAAAATCGACGAGATCAATTCTCTCAACGCCTTGAATCCGGTTATCGACGAGGTGTGGGACGCCTATGTAAGCCTGACGTTCCGTTACTAACCGCCGTCGAAAGAGAAATACGATGGGAAGATCGTCCGGGGCACCCATGAACGTAACAGGTGTGAAACAGGCCGCTGTCATTATCAGGGACCCGCAGCAGCAGTACGAAGGGCTGCGGATCAGCATCGGATTGCTGCTGGAAGGGATGGCCGTGCAGATGTTCGTGCTCCATCACGAGATCGAAAACATGGACGAAGCGTACCGGGACAACATGGCATTTTTGGACGAGTTGGGCGGGCTTAGATTTTCCAACAACTCGGAAAACGCGGAAAAATACGGCTTCACCCATGTGACGCTGACCCAGGCAGCCACGAGGATCCAAAGTGCGGATATTGTCATCCCGTTCTAAATTCGGCGGCAACAGGTATAAGGATGTTTTTGCATATGAGAGTGCTTCATATTTTAAAATCAAAGCCGGATGAAACCATTGCCAAGCTTACCAATGTCATCAACCTGGAAAACACGGCGACGGTCGTCATGCTTTACGAAAAACCGGTGGATTGGCATGCGCTGGTGGACAAGATTTTCGAAAATGACAAAGTGATCTGTTGGTGGTAGTGTCCTATGAGACACTGGCAATCCTAGTATGTACCGAATCATCTAGGAAATGATACGATATCATCTATTTCATGACGGTTCATGCTATTTTCATTATTCATTTTGAATTTTAAATTTCAAATTCATTAGGAGGCATCATGAGCAAAAAAGGAATTTTCGTCATTACCGCACTGGTTTTCCTCTTTTCCACTGTAAGCGCCGGCCTTGCCCTTGAAAAGGGAAACAAACGCAAAGGGAAATACACCTATCGAAAGGTCTACAAGGCCTGCATGGAACGCGGGGAAGTGGATTCTCCCAAGCCTCCCATCAGCCCTGACGCCAAGACCCAGGCCCAGTGGACGCGTACATTCGAGAAGAAGGAATTTGCGGATTTCGGTTGCAAAAAAGAGTGGGATGCGCTGTCCGATGAGGACATCAGTGATATCTACGCCTACCTTCATGATCATGCAGCCGATTCGCCTACACCGGCCAAGTGCAAATAATAAGAATGATGGTACTTTTACCTTGGAAAAGCCCATTTGGGGAGAAGATGATGACATTCACCAAACCAAGCCAGAGGAGCGTTCCGTGGGCCATTGTTCTTTTTATGCTGGCAATGCTCTGCACGCCGGCCGTTTACTGTTCCGAGGACGAGACAGAGGCACCGGGCCGGACCATGGCGCAGCAGGCCACCAAGGAGAAAAAGCTGTGGATCACCACCGATCATGGCCGCATCGAGGCACTGCAAAAGGATTTTCGGTCCGGGTCTGAGATTACCCGGGCATGTCTATCCTGCCATACGGAGGCGGCGGACCAGTTTCACAAGACCATTCACTGGACCTGGAACGCCTATACAACCCCGGACGGCAGTGTGCATGGTAAGGGCGGTGACTCCATCAACAATTTTTGTATCTCCACCAATAAGATGCAGGACAAGGGGTGCCTGAGTTGCCATCCCGGTTGGGGTAAGAAAACCGAGACCATCAATTGTCTTCATTGTCACGGACAGAAAACCATCAACTGGGAAGAGTCCTTCGAGGACCTGGATGCATTCGACGGATCAAAGGATCCGGAAGAACAGGAGATCGCCGATGAAATACGCGGCAACATTGCCGCCGCCGCGCAGGCCGTGGTCCGCCCCGAGCGGCAAAACTGCGGTGGCTGCCATTTCAAGGGTGGTGGTGGAGACGGCGTCAAACACGGCGATCTGGACACTTCCCTTTCCAAACCCAACAAATCCCTCGATGTGCATATGGGGGAAGACGGACAAGATTTCAAGTGCACCCGCTGTCATACCACCGTGCTGCACAATATTGCCGGCCGGGTCTATACCAGGCCTGCGGCGACGGATCGAAAAAGCCTGATCGAGGATGACCTGACAGCGAAAATCACCTGCGAGTCCTGCCACAGCAGCACACCCCATAAAAGCGAGTCAAAGGCCAACGATCACACGGACAAGGTTGCCTGCCAGAGTTGCCATATTCCGAAGTTTGCCCGTGTCAATCCCACGAAGATATCGTGGGACTGGTCCCAGGCGGGAAAGACAAAGGACGGCAAGCCGTACACGACGGAGGACGAATTCGGCAAACATGACTATATGTCCATCAAGGGAAAGATGAAGTGGGCCAAGAATGTCGAGCCGGAGTATTTCTGGTACAATGGCTCCATCGACAGTACCACCGCGAAAGATACCATCGATCCGGGCAAGGTCGTGGCGGTAAGCCATCCCGTAGGAGACCGGAGCGACCCCAACGCCCGAATTTTTCCCTTCAAGGTCCACCGGGGCAGGCAACCCTACGACAAGGTCCACAAGACCCTTTTGGGCCCGATGCTTTCCGGTCCCGATGGATACTGGGAGACCCTGGATTGGGATCATGCCCTTTCCGTGGGCCAGAGGGATCTGGGCATCCCCTTTTCCGGTGAATTCGACTTCGTGGACACCACCTACGTTTTTCCCATCACCCATATGGTAGCGCCCAAAGAAAATGTGGTGGCCTGCAGTGAGTGCCATACCCGAAGCGACAGCCGTTTGGCCAACCTGGCGGGATTCTACATGCCTGGCCGGGACAATTTCTCCCTATTGGATTCACTGGGATGGATCCTGGTGCTGGGGCATCTGATGGGCGTGGTCCTTCATGGCCTGACCCGAATGTTTACCAATAGCGGGAAGGAGGATAAATAGCCATGTCCATGAAAAACATGATCAACATGTACCTGTACACGCGGTATGAGCGTTTCTGGCACTGGTTGCAGATGGCGCTGATCTTCACTTTGCTGATCACCGGCTTCGAGGTGCATGGCGTCTATTCCTTTTTGGGATTCGAGGACGCGGTGGAAATCCATAACTTCGTGGGAATTACCTGGTTGATCGCCTTCGCCTTCTTCGTCTTCTGGTTGTTCACCACCGGAGAGTGGAAGCAGTACATTCCCACCACAAAGAAGATGTTCCAGGTGGTTCGTTACTACAGCTGGGGGATCTTCAGGGGTGAAAGCCATCCGGTCCCCAAACGCAAGGAGGCCAAGCACAATCCTTTGCAGCGCCTGGTCTACCTGTCGCTGGCGGCCATTTTGCTCCCCGTTCAAATGATCTCCGGGTTTTTGTACTGGGGATACAATCAATGGCCGGAATGGGGGCTTTCGGGCCTCTCCCTGGGAATCGTCGCCATCGTCCACATGGCAGGCGCTTTCGCCATCTTGTGTTTCGTCATCGTCCATGTCTACATGACCACCACCGGCCACAGCATTACTGCACACGTGAGGGCCATGGTGACCGGTTGGGAACAAGTGGAAGAGGGTGACATTCACGAGTGGGAGAAGCACGGCGATCGGCAACCCGCCGCATGAATTTATAGTAAACTCACTTTTTCCCTGTTCGATCACTTCGATGAATTCGTGGTGATCGAACAGGCGCGATGCCTTCCCAGGTGATTTTCTTCACTTCCACGACCATCGCTTTGCTTCCCGCCGATTCATGCTTACCCTAAGTTCTCGCGTTCCTATACGAAGGGAGCCAAACATGAAATGCTTTGAATCCATGGAAGCGATCGCTCCTGCCCCTGCCGCAGACCCTTTTCTCCCGGCGCTTGGTAATTTACGGTTCGATAATCGGTTCGTTTCCCAACTGCCCGGTGACATCGAGACCCGAAACCATCGCAGGCAGGTGGCCGGCGCCTGTTACTCCCGTGTCGTCCCGACGCCGGTCTCCCAACCCCGGCTCGTGGCCTATTCACCCGAAGTCGCCGAGTTATTGGGCCTTACGGAAACGGAGTGCGAATCCGATGCCTTCCTTTCGGTGTTTGCCGGAAATCGTCTGCTGCCACAGATGGAACCCTACGCAATGTGTTACGGCGGTCACCAATTCGGCAATTGGGCCGGACAACTGGGTGATGGCCGCGCCATTAACCTGGGAGAGGTCATCAATGGAGACGGTTCGCGCTGGGTGCTCCAGCTCAAAGGTGCCGGGCCGACCCCCTATTCCAGAAACGCAGACGGCCTGGCCGTGTTGCGTTCTTCCCTGCGTGAGTTTTTGTGCAGCGAGGCCATGTTTCACCTGGGTGTGCCCACCACCCGCGTGTTAAGCCTGGTTCTGACCGGAGAATCGGTGGAACGGGACATGTTCTACGACGGTCATCCAAAGATGGAGCCGGGTGCCGTCGTTTGCCGGGTGGCGCCATCGTTCATCCGGTTCGGCAGTTTTCAGATCTTCGCCGCACGTGGGGAGATACAGTTGCTGAAGAAACTCGTGGACTATACCATCCGCACCGATTTTCCCCACCTGGGAAAACCGTCTGCGGACGTTTATCCCCGGTGGTTTGCTGAGGTCTGTCGGTTGACCGCCGACATGATTTTTCATTGGTGCATGAACTGTTGGACCTCTTGCGCCACCCTTACGACGAGCAGCCGGACAAAGGGCATTTTGCCGCAAAGCGTCCGGATTGGGCCAGGGACCGGCCGGGGTGTTCTATGCTGTCGTGCTATAGCTAGACCCATCCAGAAACGGCATCTCATGACCCATGCCGGCGTTCTCACTCTGTCGAAATCCTCAACGTAGCGCTGCTACGCCTGCGGTTTCGACGTCGCTGCGGCCTTGACCTGAACCATGATCTACCATTTCTGGACAGACATTGGTTAATTCCTGCCTTCGGGCTCAACTGCGATGATCTGCGTGATGGAAAGGGTGTGGATGCCGCCTTGTGTGGGTGACGGTTCAAAATCATCGGTGAGTTCGGACAGCTTCGCAAAAATATTGGGGATCAGTCGATTCTCGCGGTAGATGCCGAAGGTGACGCGGCGTATCTGATCGGGGGTGAGATGACCAAAGGCCGATTTGGTGACCCAGATCCCCCCTTCATGGGCGAAGGCGGATAGGGTATACGCCTGATCCGCGGCGCCTCCGGGGAGGGTGAACGCCATACTGGCCGTCGGATCGTCGGGCCTGATCCGATCCTTTCCGCTGCTGATCCCCATGTTCAACCGAATATCGGCAAACCAGCCACCATTGGTCCTCAAATCCGCTTCGATTGCCCGCATTTTCTCCCTCAGTTCCACGGCGCAGCAGATCGCTTCGAAGACGGGGTCCGTTTCCGTCGATTTGGGGAGCATGTACTGTACTTCGTTGCCGCTACGCTTTACGCGGTGGCCGCCGTGGGACGCCAGCACCTGATCGCACGCCTGCCAGATTTTTTCCATCAACTGGTAATAGGTATCCGGCAAAAGGGCTTCTACGATTTCCCGGGAGTTGTCGAGCCGTACGGAGAGAACGCCGAAGGGAACTTTTTCCTCTTTGGCTTCGGCATTTGGCCGGGTATCGGTTCCGGATTCACGGGTAGAGCGGCCCGCATGCTTGTCCCAATGGTGTTCGGGGGAGAGAATGAACAGGGTTCCGTCCGAAAGGGTGAGGCCATAGATCCGCATCTGACGCGCCCGGTCGTCATTTCCCTCCAGGAGGATCGGGCAGCTGTCGATTCGACCCCGAAGTCCGCTATCGGCCCCGCGCGTTTCCATTTGATCCGTGTGCTTCACGCCCATGGAGATCGTCGGTGCCAGATGATGGAAAATCTTCGGGTCCGTCGTCTCTTTCAAAAAGCCATAAACAAAGGTGAATAGTGGTTGCCAGTTGAATACGAACTCCTTGAGGGAGGCCCGCAGCAGGATGTCGAAAACCGTTCCGGATGGATCGTCTTCCATCTCGTTGGCGATGGCCTTGGATAAGAGGTCCTTTTCTTCCGTCTTTGCCCATCCGATACGAAGGTCGGTATTGACGAAGAAGAGGGCGGCGCCAAAGGTCGCAGCGGGCAATTGAACGTTACGGGGGGCACCGCTGCCGGTTTGCCGGAGGGGGGCATGGCCCGTTGCCGCCGTTTCCCGCGGCGACGGGCTCGTCGGTACGGTGATTGTTCCGGATCTGTCTTGAAAGGTACCGGTGATGGTTTCCACGGTGTATCCTTGATCCCGAAGACGTTTCAGGGCGTTAACCTGTTCCAGTATGGATGGTGAGAAATAGCTCTTTTTTCGGCCTTTCCCATGGCCATCTCGGGAGATGCGCATCATGGATTTGGGAAGCACCTGCAGCTGGATGAAGCGAATCAGGTCCTGTTTTTCGATTCCCGTTCGCCGCAGAATATCGTTTGCGGTCAACCAATCCTGGTGATCGGAAGTGGTGCGGGTCTTGTCGGAAAACAACGGTGTCTTCTCAGTAACCATTTTACGCTCGCTGAAGATTCTCGCCGGCCCTTCCTGTGTTCGCACTGCAAGCTATACAAAATACGTGCCATATTCCTCATTTACATTTCCGGTGAGACGGTCTTCCTATCGTTTCATCATGACGATGTGACACCGGACTTTTCTTGTATCCTCCAAAGCCGGTACTCTATGGATATGAATGGATTTGAGAAGGGCGCTGCTGGAAATGCCGGTTCGACTCCCATCCTGCCGCGACCAGAGGAGCCATGACGAAGTGTTGGCGGGGAAAAAACGGTACTTTTTTTCCTATCTTTCTCGATGGATGTGAAAAAGATTCCAGTATTTGAAAAGAGGCGAATCTATCCCATCATGGCCAGGACAAGGGTGACCGTACCCACCAGCCAGCAGTACGGGGCGAACCGGTGCAATTGCCCCCGGTCAACAACCCGCAATAGCATCACCAGGGCGAGCCAGCCCACCAGCGCCGATATTACCGATCCCAGGATGATGGTGCCCAAGGGGATCGTGGTTGCCAGTTCGGGTGTATCCAGGCTTAAAACGAGGGCTCCGATGATGGCGGGAAGGGAGAGCAGGAAGGAGAATCGGCCTGCCACCTTTCGATCCACGCCGAGAAACAGCGCCGTGGCGATGGTGGAACCGGAGCGGGATATGCCGGGCAAGATGGCCAGGCCCTGAACGATGCCGATGATCAGTGCGTCCTTGTTGGTGGTGTTTTCTACGGGGCGGCCTTCCCGTACGATATTTCGGGTCAGCCACAAAATGGTACCGGTGACGAGCAGCATCAGGCCCACGATGGTAATGGTGCCGAACAAACGATCGGCGATTTCCTTGAACACGAGGCCGATGACGGCGGTAGGGATGCTCCCGACGACGATCAGCATCGCCATGCGGACGAAAGGATCCGTTTTGACGATGGCCGACAGACCACCGGATTGCTTCATTTGAAAAGGAGTTCGGATCAATGCGCGCAGGATTTCATAAATGTCTCGAAAGAAGACGATGAGGACCGCCACCAGTGTTCCCACGTGGAGGCTGATGTCGAACAATAGCTCCGGTTCTGTAAGACCCAACAGGTTTTGAAAAAGGACCAGGTGACCCGAACTGCTCACCGGCAGAAATTCGGTGAGTCCCTGGATGACGCCCAGCATGATCGCTTCTATGGTATTCACAACTATCGGCTCCGCATGATGGCCGGCTTCGTAAAAAGCCCGATATCGGCGTTACGCTTCATCCCTCGTCACTGCGACGTATCGGTAATACGCCTCATTCCTCGGGACTCGCAGGCCTTGATCTCGGGCTTTTTACGAAACCGTCCGAGATCCGGCTTTTTACGAGGTCCGCATGAATAGGTTAACAATCGTCATCCCTTTATCACACATATGGGGCGCAGACGAGCGACTTTTTTCGACAGCCCCGCGCCGTCCACCGAATCCACCACCTGGTCGATCTCCTTATAGGCATCGGGCATCTCTTCGGCCATGGTGGACCGACCGGTCCACCTTACGAGTATACCTTTGTCGGCCAGTTCGCGGTGGATGGCGCGACCCTTGCTCTGTTTCTTGGCCGCCTTCCGGCTCAGTACCCGGCCGGCGCCGTGACAGGTGGATCCGAAGCTCTCCGCCATGGCGGTTTCGGTGCCTACCATCACGTAGGAGGCCGTTCCCATGTCCCCGGGGATGAGGATGGGTTGCCCCACTTTCCGATAGGTTTCACAGATGGACGGATGGCCGGGGGCGAATGCCCGGGTGGCGCCCTTTCTATGCACGCACACCGTGCGGGCCTTTCCCTCCACCGTGTGGGTCTCCCGTTTGGCGATGTTGTGGCATACGTCGTACACCTGGTGCATGGCGAGATCCCGCGGGCCGATGCCCAGCACCCGCTGGAAGGTCTCCCTGGCCCGGTGCAGAAGTATCTGTCGGTTGGCCCAGGCATAATTGGCCGCGCAGGCCATGGCGGAGAAGTATTGCCGGCCGGCTTCGGATTGGATCATGGCGCAGGCAAGCTGGCGGTCGGGCAACTGGATGTCCAATTTTCGAACGTGCTTGTTCATGAAGGCCAATGCGTCGTCACACACCTGGTATCCCAATCCCCGGGAACCGGAATGGAGCAGCACGGTCACCTGGTTTTCGGACAGCCCGAATGCCCGGGCCGCAGTTTCGTCGAAGATGGCATCGACCACGCCCACTTCCAGAAAATGGTTTCCGGAGCCCAATGTGCCCAATTGTTTGGATCCTCGTTGCAAGGCCCGCTCGCTGACCACCGACGGATCGGCCGATTCCATGCAGCCGCCGTCTTCGGTGCGCTCCACGTCGGACGGTTCGCCGAAGCCCCGGGAAACGGCCCAGCGCCCCCCCTGGCGCAGCACACGGTTGGCTTCTTTTGGGGATAATTTCACCGACCCCGTGGAACCGACACCCGACGGGATGTTGTTGAACAGGGCGTCCACCAGACGATCCGCCACCGGTCGAATCTCTTTCTCCGTAAGACCGGTTCCCGCCAGTCGAACGCCGCAATTGATGTCATAGCCCACACCGCCGGGAGAGATGATACCCGTCTCCCAGTCGAATGCGGCCACGCCGCCGATGGGAAAACCATAGCCCCAGTGCATGTCCGGCATGGCCATGGCCGCCTTGAGGATACCGGGCAGCGTGGCCACGTTGGCCACCTGTTTCAGGGCCTCTGTCTCGGACATCTGACCGGCCATGGTTTCGCTCATGAAAATTCGTCCCGGAACCCTCATGGTGCCGCACCGGGGGATTTCATAGCAGAACGGATTGATCTTGATAAGTTCCATGGTTTCTCCTCCCCGATGATATAATAAACTCTTAAACGTCTGATTCCGTACGGCTTCGTAAAGAGTCCGAAATCAAGGATTGCGAGTCCCGAGGGATATAGCGTAACGCAGATATCGGGCTTTTTGCGAAGCCGTCATGATATCAGATGTCCAACACCACCGTAGCCTGCCACCCTTTTTTCGTGGGGCGCACCTCGATTTGATGGTAGGTGACGGCCTTGATTTCCCTGATCACGTGATGGCGCTCCGGCGAGTATGGATCGATGGTGACACGGGCGACGACGGCGGCTTCGGAAAGGGTCGTGACGATGATCATGGTGACCACTTTCTCTTCGCCGGTCCACAAAAAAAGCAGTTCTCGCAGGAAGTTGACGAGAAGATCCGCTGGATCGTCACCGGAGACGCGGATCGTACGCTCATCGGTGGCGAGACTGTCCGTTTCGATCATCAGGTCGAACAGGGCCAGGCCGGCGTTTTCGAATAGACCGGCAAGATCCTTTCCGAAAACGCGGATTTTCAGATCGGCAGTGTGATCCAAAAGCGAATATGTTTCTCGAACGGTCATGTCCTTACTGGGAAAACACCGTGCCCGTCTTGTCCGTTCCATAGCCCCCCAGGGCCGAAACCCGGGCCTTGAATTCCGGCGTGACGATGGTCTCCAAGAGGACCTGGATGTTGGGCGCGTCGAAATACCGGGCCGGGATGATCAGGTCGTATTGTTCGGTGACCACGGGGATGAAATCCAGATCCAGGGCCCTTGCCGCGGCATAGATGCCCAGGCCGGCGTCCGCCGCACCGCTTAGTACGCCCACGGCCACGTTCATGTGGGTGAACTCCTCGGTGGCGTATCCATTGATGGCATCGGCCGAAAGGTCCAGCTGTGCCAGACGGTAATCCAGAAGGATGCGGGTGCCCGATCCTCCCTGACGGTTGATGAAGACGATATCCTCCCTGACGAGATCCTCGATTCCCCGGATACCCTTGGGGTTGCCCTTTTGGACCATGAGGCCCTGGTCGCGCATGACCAGGTTCACCCGTTTCACCGGTGTGTCCGGCAGGTATCGCCGGATGTAGGGATGGTTGTATTCGCCGGTCCGGGTATCCAGCAGATGGGCACCTGCCAGGTGGCAGACGCCGCGCTTGACGGCCATGAGTCCGCCCATACTGCCAACGTGGCTGGAGGATAGGGTCAACCTTCGATCTCCGGCCCGCAGCTGATCCGCCAGCACGTCCAGGGTGTTGTCGTGGCTTCCCACGATGACGATGGTGTTTTGTATGGCGGACAACGGTTTGAGCAGTTCGGCCCGGACCGCGTCGCTATCCTTGATGCCCTCTGCCGCATTGGGGATGCGAATCATACCGTCGGCCTCCGTGATGCTGGTGATCATGCCGGCACCGCGGGGCAGGGGCGTGGCCACGATCCTGTCGTCCACCTGGCCCAATTTGACCCGGATGAATTCTTCCATTCCCAGTTTGGAGGCGATTTTACGGGTGGGCACAACGGCCACGGTCTGTCGCGGTGCATCGGCGGCACCGATCATGCGTTTGATGAGCGGCCTCACGAATTGCTCGAAGGCGATGATGGCCGATACCGGATAGCCGGGGATGCCGAAAAAGGGCTTTCCCTGAATGTCGCCGAACATCAAGGGCTTTCCGGGCATGATGGTCACCCCGTGGACGAGCAGCTCTCCCAGATCCTGAAGCGTGGGCAGGGCGTAGTCCTTGGAACCGGCAGAAGAGCCGCCGATGGTCATGACGATGTCTACATCTTCTGCAACGGCGTCCGCCACGGTCTGACGGATCGCATCGGCGTCGTCCATGACCCGGTCGTGACGAATCGCCTGCCCGCCGGATGCATCGATCATCTTTTCCAGCACATAGGAGTTGGTCTCCAGCACCTGACCCGGCGCCAAATCCTTTGGTGCTGTATACCGCCAGTCCACCAGCTCCGACCCTGTGGGAATGATCAGTACCCGCGGCTTTCTTCTTACCGGCACCCGGTAGACGCCGCCGGCGATCAACGCACCCACGCAATAGGCGGTGACCGTGTGTCCCCTGGGATAGAGCAGCTCCGTGGCCACGATATCCTCTCCCATTTTGCGTACATGCTGCCAGGGAAAGGCTGGCGCTTCGATGCGAATGCGATGGTCATCCACCGTAATGATGTTTTCGATCATGATCACCGCATCGGTGCCGTCGGGCATGACATGGCCGGTATTGATAAAATGGGCCTGGGGGCCCACCATCAGCTCCTTGGGACGGGCCTCGTTCGCCCCGAAGGTATCCTTTGCCTTGACGGCGACACCGTCCATTGCGGCGGCGAAGAAATTGGGGGAAGAGACGGCGGCGGTGACCGGCTGGGCCAGCACCCGGCCCACGGCATCGGGTGGGGATACCGTTTCTGCGGCCATGGTGCCCGTATGGGAAAAATGGGAGAAGAGAATGCGTTTCGCTTCTTCCAGGGATTTCATCTTCAGGTAGATATTTCTTTTGGTTGTCAATCGTTTCTCCCGGTGTCGATAATTGCAGTTAATCAAACCTCGGGCTATGCCCAAGCGATCCGAAGAGGTTCGGACCGGTTTGGCGAGACATTCAATCGGAAGAAGCTTTTTTGAACATCGAACATTGAACATCGAACGTCCAACGTCGAATGCAAAGATCGCTTCGCTCCATCGTTTGAAAAAAGAAATGAATAGTCATTTGTTTCCGTTTGTGAAGTAATGTTGAATGGCGATCAAAATTGACAGAATGCCTTATTCAAAGTTCGAAGTTGGACGTTCGATGTTCGACGTTCAGTGGTCTGGATTTTAGCCCCTTTCAAGGGGTCTTCACCAAATTCCCAGCTCTGCTGGGTGATCAGTGATTTAAATCGGTATTACATGTACTTTAGCACCCTGCTCCAATCCTTCGGTGTTCATGTCGATGGCCACCAGGCCGTCGGCCCGGACCATGGTGTTGATCAATCCCGATTTTCCCAGAATCGGTTCGGCAACCAGACCGCCGTCGATCTCGTTCAGTTTCACGCGCACATAGTCCACCCGTCCCAGTGCCGAGGCCAGATTCCGGCTCAAGGTGGCCTGGAGAAAAAATGAATTGTTGGTAGCCGTTCGTCCGCAGATTCGATCCAGAAATGGTCGAACCACGACGGCGAAAACGACCATTGCCGAAGCGGCATGGCCGGGCAGCCCCCAAAAGGCTTTACCGCCACAGCGGGCCAGTATGGTGGGTTTGCCAGGACGGATGGAGATACCGTGCACCAGAATTTGCGTGTCCGGCAGGTCGCCGAGCACCTCCACGGTGAAGTCCCGGGTGCCCACCGAACTGCCGCCGGAAATCAAAACCATGTCGGTTAACGATAACGCACTGCGGTATTTTTCGAGAAGATCGTCGCGATTGTCCTTGACGATGCCCAAGGAGACGGGCACGCAGCCGGCCGCCAGTACCTGTCCGGAAAGGGTTTGGGTGTTGACATCCCGAATCTGCCCGATAGCGGGAACCCGATCCACCGGAACCACTTCGTCTCCGGTGGAGATAATGCCCACCATGGGGCGCCGGAATACCGTAAGGTCCGTACATCCGCAGGCGGCCAGAAGACCTGCCTCCTGGGGGCGGATCTGCGTTCCGACAGACAGGGCCGGTTGCGTGTGTTGGATATCCTCCCCTTTTTCGATGACATGCTGTCCCGGAGCGACGCTTCGGTACACCTCGATGGTCGTGTCGTCCAATGCATCGATATGTTCCACCATGACGACGCTGTCCGCTCCACGGGGCATCATTCCACCGGTGGCGATTCGCGCCGCCTGGCCCGGACCTACGGTGAAGTCGGGCTGAACCCCCATTGGGATCTGCCCGCACACATCCAGATAGGCCGGGTTCGCCTCGGATGCGCCAAAGGTGGATGCGGCGGCGACGGCGTATCCGTCTACGGTGGACCGATCAAAATCGGGAATGTCGACGTCGGCGTAAATATCTTTCGCAATTACCCGGCCCAGACATTCTGACAGTGAAATCGCCTCCGTTTCCACCGGCTGAAAGGAAGAGACGTGGGATAGAACGGCATCGATGGTTTCAACATTGAAAAATTCTTTCATATGAATCGTAATCTCATAGCGTTTACCGAAAATTGGGGTGACAATCGCCGCCAAAGGATTCGTTTGGGATCGATGTTGTTTCTGAACATGACAGTCTCGACGATGGGCCGGCATCTATCTTACCGTCTATACCACAATAAAACGGGTTGCAATATACACAATGGAAACCTGTGTCAATCATCCCGGTCGTGTTGCCGTTATGATCTGCAGGAAATACACTCTTCGCTTCTGCGAAGGGTGCGGCCGTTCCCGGTGCCCCAAATTGTGCTTTACGCATCGGACGGCCTGTATGATCTGGAAATCAGCCGGCTCGATGAATTACCGCAATAAAAAAATAAAAAAAGTAATGTTAAAAAATTGACATTGACTATATTTGATTTATGGTTTGCTCATACAAAAAACGCACGGGGACATCATTGGCCCTCACTATCAGGAGGAACAGAAAATGAGCAAAACCATCGGAATCGATCTCGGAACAACCAACTCTTGCGTGGCCGTCATGGAAAGCGGCGATGCCAAGGTGATCACAAACCTGGATGGTGGGCGAACCACCCCGTCCATGGTGGCCATTTCAAGCGGCGGTGAACGGCTGGTCGGCCAGGTCGCCAAACGACAGGCGGTCACCAATCCGGAGAAGACCGTCTTCGGCGTAAAGCGATTGATCGGTCGAAAATTCGATGCCGCCGAAGTGGCCAAGGACCGAAAGAACCTTCCCTATGCCGTAACCCAGGCATCAAACGGCGATGCGGCCATCACCCTGGACGGCAAGCAGTACAGTCCGGCGCAGATTTCGTCATTTATCCTCGCGGATCTGAAAAAGTCGGCGGAGGCGTACCTGGGAGAGACGGTCACCGATGCGGTGATCACCGTACCGGCGTACTTCAACGACAGCCAGCGGCAGGCCACCAAAGATGCAGGCAAAATTGCCGGGTTAAACGTCAAGCGAATCATCAACGAACCCACGGCGGCCTCTTTGGCGTACGGTTTGGACAAGAAAAAGGAGGAGAAGATCGCCGTATTCGATCTGGGCGGCGGCACCTTCGATATCTCTATCCTGGAGATCGGAGACGGGGTCTTCGAGGTCAAGGCCACCAACGGTGACACCCACCTGGGTGGCGAGGATTTCGACCTGCGCCTGATCGACTATCTGGCAGACGAATTCAAGCGGGAGCAGGGAATCGATTTGAGGGGCGACAAGATGGCGTTGCAGCGCCTAAAAGAGGCGGCGGAGAAGGCGAAAATGGAGCTTTCCAGTGCCATGGAAACCGATGTCAACCTGCCTTTTATCACCGCCGATGCCGGCGGTCCCAAACACCTGAACCTTAAGTTGACACGTGCCAAACTCGAGTCCCTGGTGGAAGATCTGCTGGAGCGCCTGGAGGGGCCCTGCAAGACCGCCCTAAAGGATGCCGGTTACTCCGGCGGCGACATCGACGAAGTGATCCTCGTCGGCGGAATGACCCGGATGCCGGCAGTGCAAAAGCGGGTACAGCAGATATTCGGGAAAGAACCCAGCAAGGGCGTCAATCCCGACGAAGTGGTGGCCATGGGCGCAGCCATTCAAGGCGCGGTGTTGGACGGTGATGTAAGCGATGTGCTGCTTCTGGACGTGACCCCGTTGACCCTGGGCATCGAGACCCTGGGCGGGGTGATGACCAAATTGATCGAGAAAAACACTACCATTCCCGCCCGCCAGAGTCAGATTTTCTCGACGGCAGAGGACAACCAGCCGGCCGTGACCGTTCATGTGCTTCAGGGAGAGCGGGAAATGGCCGCGGACAACAAGACGCTGGGCCGATTCGAACTTACCGGTATCGCACCGGCGCCCCGGGGTGTGCCCCAGATCGAGGTGACCTTCGACATCGATGCCAACGGCATCGTCGAAGTGTCCGCCAGAGACCAGGCAACGGGAAAGGCCCAGAGCATTCGCATCACCTCATCCTCGGGGTTGAGCAAGGAAGAGATCGATCGGCTGATTAAGGACGGAGAGATGCACGCTGCGGCCGACGGCCGAAAACGGGAACTGGTGGAGGCGAAAAACAATGCCGATGCCTTGATCTACACCACGGAAAAGAGTCTTGGGGAGATGGGGGCAAACGTTGACGGCACCGTTCGCATGGAGATCGATGATGCTGTTTCCAATCTCAAGCAGGCGATAAAGGGAGACGATGTCCAGCGGATCAAGCAGCTTACCGAGGTGCTCACCAGGGTTTCCCACAAGATGTCCGAGTCCATGTATCAACAGGCGGCTGGTGGGTCCAATGGTGGTGGTCGCCAGGCAGGACAAGGAACGGGCGGAAATGCGAGAGCCAATCCAGCCAACGATGAAGATGTTGTGGATGCAGACTTTGAGGAAGTGGCCTAACGGCAATAAGAAGTCACATCGACAAGGAACCGAAGAAAACGCCGGGCTTTTGCCCGGCGTTGTTTATGTATATGAAGCGCGTTGACATACGTCTGTGCTGAAAATTGCGAAAAGTCTTTCCTGAAATAGCTTGACATGGTCAAACTTAATTTGATTGGGCCCTTCTAAGTTGGCAACGCACTCCCCGTAGCTACCGAACATTTAATTTAATAAAGGTCCGGGTGGCCGTTGTAAGTTGTTATCACAGGTTTTACTGGCACCTGTGGCATGCATGTATCCTGTACCTATCAAACCCATGGTAAACATGTGATTATCAACTTTGTATCTGGAGTCCGGGCCAATTGAAGATATGATTTTTGGTACCCATTCAGGGGGTTTCAGCCCATTCATAACAGGCTGTAATTATAAAGAATTACGGTGCATTCATAACTAACTGAAATTATTTAAAATAAATCTAGATTATTTATTTTGTCTATGTTATGCTTCCTTTTATGGAAGTTAAAAGACCATTTTCTGATGAGGATTGGAACAATACCCCGGAGCCTGTAAAGGCCTATATTGTCCAGCTTGAGGATCTCATCAAACAGTTGATCAAAAGACAGGACGAGCTTGAAAAGCGAACTGAAATACTTGAAGCTCAGTCTAAAATGAACTCACAAAATTCCAGTAAACCGCCGTCGTCGGACAGCCCTTTCAAAAGACCCAAAAGAGATAAGAAAAAGAGCAAAAGAAAACGTGGTGCCCAAAAGGGCCATAAAGGCCACCGGCAGCAGATGCTGGAACCGAACCAAACAGAGAATATTTTCCCTAATACATGTTCATGCGGACATTCGAGTTGGGAGCCGGGCAGCGTGACCCCTTTTTACACGCATCAGCATGTTGAATTGCCCCAAATAGAACTCGATGTCATGCACTTGATTCTTCACAAGGGCACCTGCGCTTGTTGTGGGAAAACAGTTAAAGCCGCTGTGCCCAGAGAATTCGCCAGTGGCTACGGCCCCCGGCTATCATCGGTAATCTGTGAGCTTTCCGGATCGCATGGTGCAAGTCGCCAAACCGTAAAAGATGTTTGCCATTCTGTTCTGGGTCTTTCGATCTCAACCGGCGGAATCCAGCGTGTGATCGATCGGATGTCCAATACCATCGAACCCATTTATAACGAGATCGGAAATCAAGCCCGCCGACAAGAGGTAAATAGAATCGATGAGACTTCCTGGTTCAAATCCGGAAAATTACATTGGCTTTGGACAATGGTAAATTCGGTCGTTGCCTTTTTCATGATCCACCACAATCGAAACAAAGAGGCATTTTTTCAATTGATCGAGGATTGGAAAGGAATTTTGATCAGCGACCATTACGGCGTCTATGTCAAATGGGTTAATAAACACCAGGCATGCTTGGCCCATCTGATTCGAAAAGCCAAAGGTCTGGCCGAACGAAAAGACGATGCGATCAAGCAGTTCGGCGAATCAATTTCGAAAGAGCTTCGTCTTTTATGCAAATGGGCGAAAGAGCCTCCGGACGAAAAGCAATGGACCGATTTCTACTCACGGCTGCTTTTATTGTTAATTCTCCATGAAAGTGCAGACAATGAAGCCGGTAAACTCACACGCTCAATTGGCAGCCAACTTGAATCGCTCTGGGTGTTTCTTGAGAATGATGGTGTCGAGCCAACCAATAACCGTTCCGAGCGTGCATTACGATTTGCTGTCTTATTGAGAAAGCGCAGTTATGGGACACAAAGTGACAAAGGAAACCGATGGGTCGAACGAATCCTTTCGTTAAAACAAACCTGTCGAATGCAAGGCGTACCGGTTTTTCCCATATTAGTAAACGCCATGGATTCCTATTTCAAAGAACATTCCCCGGATTTTAGCTGGATTGCTGTGAATGACTAGTTCACACCTCTGAACAACTACAAAAATCGCTATTGTTCAGGCAGCGCCGAACGATCAATAACAAAACCACGGTGACGGTTATGTCGACGAAATTGCCGAGTTGCGATGGGGTAATGCCGAATGATCGCGAGAAAGATCTATCTTGGCGCGATCAACGCAAATCGGTAAGCAATTCTTAATTGCAACTGTTCCGACAATCAGAAAAACATATAAAGTGCGGCTTGGAACGTATACCAATTTTCTGCACCGCCACCCAATGCCAGATCAATTGCCTCTCCGGGAAAACCCACAGACGCAATTCCCTGTAGGAAAAGATGCTTTCCGATATAATGAAATGCGGTCAGGGTCACTTCCTGCCCAATGTCCTTGGATTCGAGAGTCTGAAGCGGTCCAATGCCACCCAGGTTGTTCAAATCATCGGCCCGGTGGTGGAAATAATCGAGGATCAACTCCAGGGTGTCATCCGGTTTGACACTGAGGGTGGCCCGATTCGTGATCAAATTGGCATTTTTGTAAACTTTGCTAAAAATGATACCCGGCAAAAATTGACCCAACCCGCCAGAAAACAATGGGTCAAAACGCTCATATGTTTGTGTATTTGGATCGTCCCCGGTAAACATCGACCAGCGGTAGCTGAGTGCCGGCCGCCACGGCCAATTTTGCACCTGATATCCGGCCCAGACATATCCTGCTTGAGCGAACATATCAAAGTCCTCGTGGTCCTGATAGGCATACTCTGCCTTGATCCACGCTCCGTCCAGGCCGAAAAGCTTGGTCACCGACAGGCTCGGATTGAACGTCCGCAGACCTTCCCGGGGCAGTCGACTGCCGTCCGGTGTCCGGTAGATGGATTTTGATTCAGGGACGTAGAAATAAGTGAAGGCGGCATCAATATTGGAGAATTGGTGCTGCAGATTGACCCCGGCCAGCTGGGTGTCTGATGCAATTTCATCGATCTCGCTCGGTTCGATGAGGAATGCATCCAGGCCAACGCCAAAGGCCTTGGCACGGACCAGCATGGTGTTCTTCGAGGTCAGACGCGGTCCGAGGTAAAGGGCGGCGCGTTCACCGATCGACGTGGACACCGGAATCTTTGAAAGCAAAAAACCGTCTCTCAGCTGATAGACCTGCTTGCCAATGGAAACATCCAAAAAAGAATTTTTGCTCGGCAAGTCCCAGATCAATCCTACATACAGCTTCTCGAAGTCTCCGTAACCCCAAGTGCCGGAGTTGTAAATATCATGCCCGTCAGTGCCGGACATGAGGTAGGATACAGCCCCATAGGGATACAGGGGATAATCGGAAATCTGAAAGATTCCGCCGAGCCCGGGTTCGATATATCCTTCAATCCATGTGGAGGTTCCAGATCCTAAGGGATCTTCGGCAGTCGGGTTGCTTCCATTGAAGGCCTCGCCATATCCACCAAACCAGGGATCGATGTCGCTGAATATGCCGCCCCCCCCGTTCAGGATAAAGACGAACTTGGAACTGTCGTTTTCAAAGATCGTCGGAAAGTCCCGGATTTCGCCGGTGGCCAGTATACCCTTGGCTTTTTGGGGAACGATTGCTGTTTCTTCCACCGGTGAAACCAATATGGCCACCACCACCTGACCGCTGGGTACCGTTTCGTAAAGCTTCAATTCTGCCGATTGAACCGAAGAGAGTTGTCTTACCCTTTTCAGGCCGAATTCCGCAGTGAACTGCCTAAATGGTTCGCCTTGGCTAATTCCAAAAGCATCGACCACCTGTCTTCTCAATGCTTCATCACCTGCCGGATCGCCTGCGGATTTTACCAAATGGATATATACGAGATGAATCGGTCGCCCTTCAGCGATTTGCGGTTGTATTTCGACGCCTCTATTCGCCTTACTGGTGTTAGTCAGGGCAAACCCGGAGATCGGTACCGAAAAAATGCATGCTAACAGAAGGGCTGATAAGAAGAGCCATGTGCGAAGAAAGCTTCGGGCAACCAAGTTTGCGGCCTTATCGATGAATACTATTTGTAAAGCGCCTGGTGGCAATGAATACATGCCATTTTACCCTGCTGGTTGTTCATGCCGTCCTTGTTGTGCCACATGTCAGCCACACCGTGGCAGATAAGGCAACTCTGATTCTCCTCCTCAAACGGGTATCGATGGGGTTGGTATTGTCCCTCTGCATAAAGGTTGAGCATCGACACCATCTGATAGACCACTTCTCCGGTCACTTTGGCACAGCGATCTTTTTTTTCTTTGGAGGTCACTGTGGCTCCGGCGGCCAGGGTCCACTGGGAAACGGACACGTGGCACAGCGGGGTTTTTGCGTTTCGCTTCACCTGATTGGGAAAATGGCAAATATCGTCGAATCGCTGCGTGGGAAAGTCGGTGCGGCTGTACCATTGAAACAATTCATCAATCATTTTGACGTGTGTTTCCTCCTGGTCATAGGCAACCATACTAAAATATTGGGAGGCGACACCCAGCGCACCGCAAAGGGTCCCCTGCCCTCCGTATCCGGCTGACAAATGACTGTACATATAGTCCGGCATGGTCGTCCAGGGATAACCCACCGAATCTTTCAAAAGGCCGAGGACCCCCAGCCAGGCCCCGTTGCCTCAACCTTTAGCCTCAAGATAGATATGGTACGCACGTGAACCGGCTTCCATGGGTTCGATCTTATGCCACGGCCATGGTAAGGCCGGTGCTGGGTCCGGTGTTTTTTTCGATGACGCAGAAAAATTCATGGACGCACAGCCGATCAATCCGCCTGTCAGCAAAGCTCCCGCGCTTTTCAACAGTCGCCGACGGGAGGGGTTGGTTTGGGTTTTTTCTTGACCCATATTGGTATTCTCCTTTCCTTCACGTGCGAAGGTTTTTTATCACTCTTTTCGCTTTTACAGCCGATTGCCGGGTTCTCTCATTTCGTCCGCGCACTTTCCAATTCATGGGCCGTATGGTGACACGCCGCGCAAATATCGCTTTTCTTCATCACATGCGCCGGGTGGATTCCGCCATGGCAGTATTGGCAGGTGGTTGATGCCCCGTGCCGTTCCTGATGGCAGAGTGCGCAGGCAATGTCGCTGTGTTTGCTCTGGCTCGCCGCCAGTTCATCCAACGCATCCTGATGACATGCGACACAGTATGCTGACGGAACGTTGAACGCATAGGTGACTTCAGTGGCCATATGCGCCTGATGACACTGACCGCAGGCATCTTCGGCCATTTGGTCCGAATGCGCTTCGTGGCATTCCATACATGCGGTGTAAGGCTTTTTTACTTCCGGTGGGTGACCGACGTGGCAGTCGCCGCATCCCACTGTGTTGTGCTGGCCCCCCTTGGTCCGCATCGCCATGGTCTGCCCTTCATGACACTTCACGCAATCCTGATAGGCGGCGTGCGCTTCTATTTCGGTATCGACAATTTTAAAATCGCCGCCATAGAGCGTCATTTGTTTTACCCTAAATCCGTCATCGATCTTCACCGTATCCTTGGCAAAGCCCTCTCCACCGTCGATAACGGTCCACTTCATGCCGAAAGCCGTAAACGTGGCCATGTTTCCGCGGATTTCGATGCCAGTCATGGGATAGGGGCCTTTGGGCGGCGGCCCTTCCATCATACTGAACCCCATGAGCCAGTTTTCGACCGTTTTCTTGTTATCAAGGTCGACAAGATAGTAGTAAATGGAACCGGATTCGGGGTTGTAGCCCGATTCCCCGGGCTTTCCCAAAGTAGGGCGGCCCCTGAATTCGAGCCAGAACTGCACCCGGTTCCGGATCCCGTCCTTCCTGTAATCAAACTGCATTGTTTCGGTATAGGCAACGGCACCGTTGATTTCTGTCTGTTGGGCCGAAGCCAGGTGACTACAAAATACAAGCTGGCAGAATAGCGCCGCGAGCAAGATCTTCATACCTTGGTCTCCTTAATGATCTCATGTGCCTGATCCAGTCGATACCTCACCACTTCGTGGACTCTCAAGCAATCCTCGACGTAATTCACCGTTGTGTCGACAATGGCCCGAATTGCTTCTGCCAGCTCCTTGTCGCCGATGCTCACTTCAATCCATTCTGGAAGGGCCTTCAAGTTGATACCGGGAAGAGAGGCGTTGTCCGGCTCAAGAAAAAGGTGCAATTCCGGAAGACTGCGCACATCGCCAGGCATGATTCCCACGGGCGGTTTCAGGCGGCCGGCGGGAAAGCGCGCCTTAAAGGGGACGGGACTGAGGATCTTACGGGATATGGTCTCGCTGGGCTGTGACAAAGAATAGTTCACGATGCTTCCTCCCCCAATCTACCGGCTGCCTCGAGCGCATCCGCCACAAAACCCATGTCCATTTTTTCGAGCGTGCTGCGTTTGGGCCAGCCCGTCTTGATATCCCAACCTTCGAGCTGATAAAAGATGGTTTTCCATTCATCGACTTTAGCCCTATCCAGTGAACGGCCCATCAGATCCTTGTAATGCCATTTCCCATTGTCATCCCGACAGGTCCACATGAAGAAGGGAAACACTTCGCCCTTGTTGTATACGGTTTTGTAGATATACGGTGCGAAATGCACCATTTCGCGGTGTCTTCCCTGGAGTACCCAGATGGCGTTGTCCAGGTTCCAGATCCGGCGCCCGATTTCAATACCGTCTTCAAAGCTGAGGGTATCGCCGGTGACCGCATTCCAGAACACATGCTCTCCGGCGTCCGACGACGCTGTGGCCCCTTCAAGATCCGGCACGTTGGTATTGAGGAAATCAGGCCATTTTAAATCACAGTACAACGCGGAATTTTTATAGAACCGGCAGTAGTGCTGCTGCCAGCGGACGGTCTGCGCAACCGCTTCCGAGTACATGTTGGCGTCGCTGTAATCGAGCACCTCGGGCCGGTCTTTTGCATAGGGAGACATCTTCTTGGCATGCAGTTTGGCCATTTCTTCCGCCCCGATGCGCAGGGGTTTGCCGAAGGCAAACGCCGCACTGACATTGGTAAAGATATAGTTGAAGCAGTGGGTGTTGGTATCGCGGTCCCCCATGAGGCTGCCGTAGCCCCACTCGAGCTCGGCACGGGGATCGTAACCATGCTCCGGAACACCCCAATACGAAAACTGGAGCGCGCCAGTGTGAAGATCTTCCTCCCGTCCCCATTTCAGGGCTGCCTGCACCCAGCCATCGGCCAGATCCGCGCCGATGTCTTTACGCGTCGACAAGGCATGGACGATTTTTTCCGCAAAATCCAGCGTCCCGATGGATTCCCAAGGAAGATCGGAAGGGATTGACCGCCCTGGACCGAGGACGCCTTCTTCGTAAAGGTGTTCGAGCCAATGCAGGCCGGGCTGAAGCACAAAGGAATTGAGGCCGTAGCGCTGCACGATATCGGCTCCCTTGAGATTGATTTCGGTATCCTCGGCACGACTTTTCGCGACTTTGCGGACGTAAGGCCCGTACCAGAAGGTTTCCTGGCAGGCGGACTCATTGCCATAGCCCACGTTGTAGCGCGACCGGCATCCGTTGATACACCCCTGGCAGGACTGGGGGCGGCGCTCATCGGTCGGCATGGCGGCTTGGACGATCGGTTTAGGCAGCCCGCCGATGCGGGTCCAGGCTTGAAAGTCGGGCGCCTGCCAGTTGGTGACATATTTTTCTTTGGTGATCATGCGGGCTTTAAGCAGGGTCTTGGGATCGTAAACATTAATTCCGCCGGTGCCCAGAACAGAGATGGCTTTCAGATTCTTCGATCCCCATACCGCCCCGAGTCCTCCCTGACCTGCCCCGTTTCCGGCATCATGGATCAAGGCGGCGTGGCAGGTTTGGTTTTCTCCCGCAAGTCCGATGCAAAGGATCGCCGGCTTCTGGGTCGTCCTGCCGAGATCCTCTCCTGATGATTCATCGGATTTGGCCAAAGATAATGCCCGAATGTCCTGCCAATGGGTTTTCGTTCCACGACTAATTTTGATGAGGTCTCGAATCGATAGTTGTGTGGCCCACGTATCCTTGCCCCACAGGTTTTGGGCATCATGGAAGATCACCTGCTCGTTGCGGATGTCGACCCAGACGGGGCTGTCTGCCTTGCCTTCAATTACAATCGCATCCCACCCGGCATATTTGAGCATAGTAGAAAATCGACCACCGAAGTTTGTGCGGGTGAACCAGGAGAGGGGGTACTGGCCAACGCCGACGCCGACCACCTCGCATCGTCCACCCGCTGACGGTACGATCGTCCCGCAGAGGGGAGAGGTCACGACGCAACAGACATTGGCTGGGTGGCGGCCGTCCGTGATGGTCTTGTCCTTGCAGAAATCCCAAAAAAGCGCGGAGCCCATGCCGTGCCCGCCGCCCCATCGTCGATACGGTTCGGTATCAATGGCGATTGCTTTCCTGTTGGTCATGTCCAGCCGTAGTATCTTCCCGGCGTAACCGTAGCGTGTCATAAAATCGTCCTCACTTGGTGGTCATTCCGAGTTTCGACCAAGCGCGGCCTCGGAGGTTGACATTATACGATTCATCGCTGCCTTGATCGGGCATCTTGGTTATATAGCTGATCGCGTTTACCGGACATACCTTGACACAGGCCTGCGTGCCTCCGGGGCCGCCTTTTTCTTCCAGGTAGGGCGTGTCCACACACAGATCGCACTTTTGTGACTTTTGCAAATAGGGATTCCACTGAATGCGGCTCGGCGTGAACGGACAGCGGACAAGACACATTTTGCATCCGATGCAAAGTGCCGGGTCGATCATGCGAACGTTGCCCTGCTTGGGGTTCGGCTTGTTTGCCCGTATCGGTCTCACGGGACACACCGCCACACAAGGAGCATCCTGGCATTGGCGGCATATTCCCATCGACACGTCATCGGGCCAGTCTGCAAATGAATCCTGCTGGATTTGAATGCGCGATAGGTTGTAGGAGGCCATTCCGGAATGCGCCAGCGCGCATGCCATCATGCAGGTGCCGCAGCCCTGGCACTTTTTCAGATCGACGACGAGAAACCCTTTTGAATCGGCGATCGTGTTGGGGATCGCCAGCAGTGTTCCCGGCAGGAAAACCGCTGCACCGAGTGCGCTTGAACCGATTAAAAACTGCCGGCGACTGATTTTCCCTGATGTTCCTGGTTTGTCTTCATTCATGTCGTTGGTCCTGGGTTTTAGGCGGGTTTTAAAAGATTCCGAATGCATTCACTCGCCTTTAAAAGCTCGGCAAGTATTTTTTTATTCAAGTCTTTGGTGAAATGATCGCTGACCGTTTCAGATAGGGTAACTTCTCCCTGATCGTTTTTGACTACCCACCCTTTTTTTTGAAGTTTGTGGATTTTTCTTCTTACTGTTTCCCTGGGGATGCCCGTTGCCTGGCTTATGGAATAAGCGTTCGTGGGCGCAAGGAGCTTCATCCGCTCTGGATAATCCACCGTTTGCTTATTGATTTCTATGCAGTCGTCCTTGAGGGAATAAAGTCGAATTATATTATGATGAGCGATCTCACCCAGCACGATTGGCAACACGAGATCACCTTCAAACTCCCTGTATAGGAGGTTGAGATAGCGAAGGAAAAAGCGGGCCATGATGATCGCCACCAAATTTTTATGTTGATTGTAAAGCTGTAAGTCAAAGATTTGATGTTGGTTGTCTTCCCTACTCTTTTCGCTTTTCATCGCTTAATCACATTCTTAAATTGTTACTAAATTGAATGGTTGCTATATTGCGAAATGTGGGATGCAAAGTGCGAGGCGCGAGGTGCGAAATTCGACTGTCGACTGATAACTATTGCTATTAATCAGCCAAATTTATGTCAATACCTTTGGTGCCCATTTTGGGCAGTGAGGAAATAAAGGATGCTATAGGCGACGGAAAAGTTGAATCAAGACCTGGCAGTGAGTGCGCATCCATTGGGTTGAATGGAGAATTGCCGTTCAGAGCTGGGATTCGATGGGCAGAATGCGCATAATGCTGATCCCTAAACGCCGCCAGAACCCGGTATACGGATCCACGTCAAAGGTTTCCGGCTCTTCGTCCACCACCCCGCGCCAGCGAATCGATTCTGTTCCGTTGTCGTTTTTTACCAGTTCCAGTCGAAAAGCGACACTTTCGATGCTTTGGTCGAACCAGGCACCCATTCCCTCCGCAATATCAGGAAACTTGATTTCCTAATTGTTGCATATGGCAAGCAAAACATAATGTAAGTGGTTGAAAAACAGAAAGATAGGAGTCTGAATCCAGCAGGCCGGTAAGGTATTGCAACCGGAAAATGAACATGGCACCTTTAACCTTATTATCTTGGCGGATAAATGAAAGGAAAAGGATGCCATGCCTCAACAGATACTACCACTTATTCCTCGCGGTGCAAGACAAATCAACGGGCTTGTCAGTGTATTTCGTGACGATACGACCTGGACCTATTTTCTATCGACCGTTCCGATTTATTCTCACAGACAAGGCGATCAACGAATGTTTCGGATGATAACAGCCCAACTGGTTGAATCCGGAGCTTGCCGCCAGATCGATATCCAAAACACATTCGGCGTATCCAAGAGCAATGTCATCCGATCCGTGAACAAACTCAGGTCCGGCGGCGCCGAGGCATTTTTCGTTCAGCGGCGGGGACGACGCGGCGGCAAGGTTTTCAAACCTGAGGTGCTTGAACAAGCCCAACGTTTACTGGATCAAGGGTGCTCGAAAAAAGATGCCGCCCTGGAACTTGGCATTAAATACGATACGTTTCGCAAAGCTATAGATGATGGTCGGTTAATCGAATCAAGGATTGGTGAACCGTGTCTAACCAAATCAGATCGGGACATGGTCGACATGGCTGCTGCCGATGGTATGGGGACGGCTTGCAACCGAGTCGGGGAACGCATATTGGCATCATTGGGCAAAATGGTTGGTGCGCCGGTTCGTTTTGACAGATGCCTGGACGTTCCCAAAGCAGGCGTTCTTTGTGCGATACCGTCATTGGTGGCAAACGGGTTGTTTACCGGCGCAAAACAGTTCCTCGGCCAAGTCAAAGGCTATTACACGATCTTTCATGTCTTGTTGCTGCTTTCGTTTATGGCCTTATGCAGGATCAAGACGACAGAAAAAATACGAGGCCATGCTCCGGGAGAATTTGGTAAGTTATTGGGCTTGGATCGTGCACCGGAGGTTCGCTGTTTGCGTTACAAGATGGATGCGTTGAGCGCAGACCACGGCGCGGAAAAGTGGGCCGCATACCTCGGTAAATACTGGATGGAACAGGCGCCCGAATCGGTTGGCGCGCTTTATGTTGACGGGCATGTACGTGTTTATCATGGAAAATTGACCCGACTACCGCGCCGCTACGTGTCCCGGGAACGATTGTGCATGAGGGGCATTACCGACTATTGGGTTAACGATGCGATTGGCCGACCTTTTTTTGTCGTCGAAAAGCAGATCGATCCTGGATTATTGGCGGTTTTAAGAGACGATATCGTTCCCCGGTTGTTGCAAGACGTTCCGAATCAACCCGGTTTGCAGCAACTACAAGAGAACCCATGTTTATGCCGGTTCGTTCTTGTTTTCGACAGGGAAGGATATAGTCCCGCATTCTTCAAGGAAATGTGGGATCGCCATCGAATCGGCTGCATGACGTATCATAAGCATCCTGGTGAATCATGGCCGGAGCATTGGTTCACCGAGTATGAAGTTGCGATGCCAAACAAAGAGGTGGTGAAGATGCGGCTTTGCGAAATGGGTAGTTTGGTGGGATCTGGTAAGGGTGCAACATGGATGCGACAAGTGCGAAAACTGACCGATTCCGGACACCAGACCAGCGTAATCAGCACCGCTTTCGATTTGCCGCATACTCAATTGGCAGCACGCATGTTCAGCCGGTGGTGTCAGGAAAACTTTTTCAACTATATGATGCAACATTTTGATATCGATGTGCTTTTAGATTATGGTGTCGTTGAATTTCCTGATACCGAACGGGTAATCAACCCCGTTTGGCGGCAATTGAATCAATCCCGTAATTCGTTGCAGAACAAGCTACGATATCGTCGTGCCTGTTTTGCCGAGATGACCATTCACCCTGAAAATGAAGACAAACCGGTAAAGTTTAAGAAGTGGATAGAGAAAAAGGCCGAGCTGTTAGAAGAAATCGAAAAGATGGAGTATCAACTCAGCGAGTTGAAAGAAAAACGAAAACAGACAAGTAAACACATCACGTGGGGAGAACTTGAAGCAAAAGATAAATTTTTACGTTTACAACCGGGCAGAAAACGCCTGATGGACACGGTTCGTATGATTGCATATCGTGCAGAGACGGCAATGGTTGGGTTGCTCACGGGTCCGACGGTAAACTCGTCGGATGCACGGAGTCTTCTCCAGACACTGTTCCAGACCGAAGGCGATGTACTGCCCGATATTGAAAATCAGCAATTGAATATACGATTGCACGGCGCTTCGTTCCCAGCGGCCAATCGGGCTCTTTGCCAACTGTTTGCGCATCTGAACAGTGCGCAGGTAAAATACCCCGGTACCGAGCTGCAAATGATATTCGAACTAAATGGCTGCAGCACCTCAAATCATGCCGGAGGTGTCACATAGTTTTCCCGGAGATGCAGTGTTCTGAATATCGGATTGATCGATGACGACACCGATTTCAGTGTTGTGCAGCAACGCACGAGCGTCGAGATTGAGGGATCCGATGAAGACCTGTCGGCGGTCAAAGACAAACGACTTGGCATGCAGGCTGGCCTTTGATGATCCCCCGACACCCTTCTTTTCCTTGCGCTGTTGGCGGGACAGCTTTTTGTTCAATTCATAGAGCTCGACGCCGCCGCGCAGAAGGGCTTTACGGTATTTGGAATATCCGGCGTGCACGATACCCACGTCATTGGAGGATAGGGAGTTGGTCAAAATGCGCACCCGCATCCCTTTTTCGACCAGCCCAGTGAGGAATTTCGTACCCGCCTTGCCGGGCACGAAATAGGGTGAAAAAAGGATCAGTTCCCGTTTTATGGCATCCAGATAAGGCTTGAGCTGCGAAGACAGGTGTAACTGATTCTGGTCGAAATCCTGCATGATTTTTTCCGGCTGATCGTAGACCACCCCGGCTCGGCCCCACCAAAAATCCACCTGATTGTTTTGAATGTTTTTCGCAAGGGATGAATTGCGAAGTGCTCTGAGGTATTCCGAATCCGCTTGATCGGCGACAAAGTGCTGCAATTGCTGAAGCTTGCCTGAAACTTCCTCTGGTGTCGTCGGTTTTCCCAGCAGAACGCCAACCGGATAGGCCAGCTCACTGTTCCAATAAAGGTCGAAAGAAGCCGAAACCTCTTGGGCCACCGGCCCGATTCCCATGACGTCCAGATCGGCGAATGCCAGGTCCGGGTCGGCTTCGAAGTATTCATTGCCGATGTTGCGCCCCCCCAAGATAGTAGCCTGGTTGTCCACGGTAAAGCTCTTGTTATGCATGCGGCGGGTCACCGAACCAAATCGGGTAATGAATTGGGATGTGCGGCCTGCTTTGCGGCTGAAGGGGTTGAATATGCGCACCTCGATATTAGGATGCGCATCCAATACGGCTAAACCCAAGTCGCGGCCGCTGAGGTCCATGTCGTCCACCAACAACCGTACACGAACACCGCGGTCGGCCGCCTGGACCAGTTGATCAGTGAACAACCGCCCGACCAGATCATCGTGGTAAAGGTAATATTGCACATCGATGCTGCGTTCGGCAAAACGGGCAAGCATCGCCCGGGCAACAAAAGCGTCCAGGCCGCTTTTCAACAGCAAAAAACCGGATTGGCCTGGATGGTCGGATGTTTCCTTGGCTATGGCGCTTCCGATAGCCGTATCTCTGGTATCGGTGAAGGCCTTGGACGAAGGCCGATCAACGTTTTCGGGGAGTGTGGCACAGCCGGCCAGCGCCAGCAGCAACAGCCATATCGACAGTAAACGGATTGATTTGATCATGGGGTTGCTCCTTTTCTTGATTACCATACCCAAATATATCCCTCAAAGCAATTCGTCGATACTTCTCATGTTTCTGATCATCAGACCTGAGGCTGAAATTCCACATCCGGATTTGCCCACATTGTAAAGACACACATTACCGAATATCAGCGTAAGTATATATTGAAGCCACGGAATCGCAAAATCGTCTATGACCTGTAAAACTGTCGAACGTAATATCTATTCCCGCAATGCATCATCGAATTGATCTATACAGCACTGGAAAAGTTTCGAGGTCGGACAAACCAAGCGGCGAGAATGCTGGTTATCCATCGTGCTAAGGGGTGATGCCGGTTCCCGGTTTCACTCCATTCATGATTGCCAGTAAAGATACGCTGAACTAAGCATTGATATTATCGGGAAACGCGAGCCACAACATGTTGTATGAGGTGGCCTATATTACTGAAATGTAACTTTATTTCCTACATAGCAGTAAAACGCACGTTTCAGAAACCATGAAGTATGATACGGCTATAACAAGTTATAGAAATTCCTGCCCTTTCCATACTATACCAAGCCGATCTCTATACCGGAAATAATGAATTGGGGTCGGGAAATGGGTAGCAGCCACCCTGGCAGATTCATAGCGCCTTTTGGATCTCAATTTTTTCCCTCGACAAGCGATCTCAGCAACCCGTATATTTTATTGGTAGTTTTAGGTCATCCTGTCTGCGCCGTTACCGATAATTTTACAGACATGGGGATATTGTTTTGCCTAACCAATCAAAGCTGCCCTCCATCAGGGCACTTCAGTTATAGTAGATGACGAGAGCTTAATATGAACGGCACTTATATTTCTTCTTTTTTTAATCTCAAGTGGATGGGCCTTTTCTTTCTCTTGATCCTTTGCAGAACCACAGCTGATGCCATTGAGCCGGAACTCCAGACCCTGACAATGGCGGAAAAAGAGTCCGCCAGATAGGTTACGAACACCCCAGGAGTGCGTTGCCTACATCGAAAGATCAAATCAAACAAAGTTTGACCATGTTAAGGCGATTTGGGAAAGACTTATGTCAATTTTCAGGGTCGACTTATGTCAACGCGCTTCAACTTCAAATACCCTTTGACAATTCAAAGGCCTGATACTACCTATTGCCCATCTGATACAAAACCGAATTTGTGAGGCGAATATGACAAATTGGCAGGCCGTGATCGGTGTTTTATTATTTCTTTCTGTCTCATTTGGTTGTGCCGGAAATCCAAATAAGATCGACATCCCCGAGGATGCCGTGAAAATGGATGTCTCCTTCTCCTGGCAGGGGATCGCCCCCTGTATCCACGACTCTCCGGAAATCCGGGTATCCAACATTCCCGAGGGAACCAAATGGCTTACGATCCGTCTCACCAACCTGAGCATCCCGGAAGAAAACCACGGCGGTGGGAAGATCGAAAACGACGGATCGGGACGCATTCCGCCCAAGGCACTGGACATCGGTTACAATGGTCCCTGTCCCACGGAAGGCAGGAACACCTACGAATTTATGGTGTTGGCATTGGATGAGCAGGGCGCCATCATCGGTTTCGGTTCGGCCAAGGAGCCCTTTCCGCCCAAATGAAAAAGGATCACCGCCGGGCCTGGCAATCCGGACAGATGCCGAAAAAATCGAGGCGATGGCGGGTGATGGTGAATCCGGTCTGACGCGTCAGTTCCTGTGTCATGTCCGAAAGTTTCGAGATATCGGGATCGAGGATCTTCTTGCAGATGGTGCAAACCACATGGGGATGATCGAATGGCTTATTGCCGTCGTACCGGTTGCTGTCGTCGCTAAACCCCAGTTCAAGGACCTGATCCAGCTCCTTTAGAACGGCAATGTTTTTGTAAATGGTGGCAAGGCTTGTCGTGGGAAATGCGGGCTTGACCTGGGCATAGATGGATTCGACGCTCGGATGCCCCTCACTTTTTGCAAGCACTTTCAAGATGGCCAGTCGCTGGGGCGTGATCCGGTATTTGTGTTTCCGCAGGGTGTCCACCATGCTTTGTAATCGCATTTCAGGGTTTGCCATGGTTCTCGTCCGTTTTTGATAATGATTATCCTCAAGTACCAGCCCCGAAGAACATAGTCAACACCCGGCGTCATAAACGAACCTCTTACAATAGGCTGATGGCCAGGTCGGAAAGCTCGCTCCGTTCCCCTTTTTCCAGATTGATGTGGGTGTACAGGTGTTGTCCTTTCATTTTTTCGATGAGATAGCTGAGTCCATTGCTCCGGCTGTCCAGGTAGGGATGGTCGATCTGATAAATATCGCCGGTGAAGACGATCTTGGTCCCTTCGCCGGCCCGGGTGATGATTGTTTTTACCTCGTGGGGCGTGAGGTTCTGGGCCTCGTCCACAATGAAAAAGACCTTCACGATGCTTCGGCCGCGGATGTAGGACAGCGGTGTGATGACGATTTTTTCTTCATCGAGAAGGTCTTTCACCCGACGCGGGGAGCCATTGCCATTCCTGGTGTTCTGACAGCTTTCGATCACCGAGAGGTTGTCGTACAATGGTTGCATATACGGGTCGAGTTTGGACTGGATGTCCCCGGGCAGGTATCCGATGTCCTTGTTGCTCAAGGGAACCGACGGCCGGGCGATGAAGATCTGCCGATAATAACGTCGTTTCTCTAGTGCTGCGGCAAGGGCCAGCAGCGTCTTCCCGGTTCCCGCTTTCCCCGTGATGGTGACCAGGGGGATGTCGCGGTTGATCAATGCGTCCATGGCAAAACACTGCTCTGCATTCCTGGGCCGGATGCCGAAGCAGGTCTGGGTGTCGATTCGACGAATCGTCTGGGTCTGGGGAAGATAGGTCCCCAAAGCGCTGGTGCTGCCGTTTTTCATTACAAGATATTCGTTTGCGAAAAGCGGTGTGTCGACCTCGATGGCGGCGGCGGCCAGTTCAAACGGTTTGCTGTACAACTGGTTGATGACGGCGGCGGGAAGGTCATTCACCAGACGGGTCCCTTTATA
Source organism: uncultured Desulfosarcina sp. (assembly GCA_963674945.2). Classification (GTDB taxonomy): domain Bacteria; phylum Desulfobacterota; class Desulfobacteria; order Desulfobacterales; family Desulfosarcinaceae; genus Desulfosarcina. The sequence continues at coordinate 1,448,022 of CAXXWQ010000004.1, read as the reverse complement.
CAGATCCGCCGGTGCCTGGACCCGATCCGTGCTGTAATCTTGTGCCATCAGACCGATGGATTTGGCTTTCATGCGTAAGTTCACATCTTTGGTTACCAGAAAGACACGGTCGAAACCTTTTTCGCAGGCGATATGATAGACGGCGTTGAGGATATGATGGTCCGGTTTGCCGGGTGAAAAGTTCGTTTTGAGTTTATCGTGAAATTCCCGATCCAAACAGACGCTGATCTTTCCCTTTCCAGGGCCGATGGGTATTCCGCCATTGAAAATACGATCACCGGTCAATTCGTCCAATGCCCTGGCAAATTCTCTGGCGTTGCAGTTTAAAATCTCTTTTCCCTTCTTGAACCGATCCAACTCCTCGATGACGGGTATGGGAATAACGATGTCATGCTCATGGAATTGTTCGATACACGTACTGTCGTGCAGGATCACATTGGTATCCAATACAAAGATTTTTTGCTTACTTGCCGAAGTGGAAATCATGGCGCCTCCTGAAGATCTTTGGGTTTATCCTGTGAACGATCTGCTTGCAGCACGGACAAGAGTGTGCCGATACAAAACGCGAACCGTGATTGTCGAACGTTGCGGCAGGGACGATCCCGCATTGGAAGGACAAAATGGTGGAGAAGTGCGTCAGGGGCATTTGACCTTGATACGAAATAAGAGCCGATTTTAGACAAGTGCACTACATATAGCATGTGGATAATGTCGAAGCAACCATATCTTCGATTTTTGCCGGAAACGGCCGACGGTTCCCATTGCCCTGTTCAGACGGGATAGATTCTTGAAACAGATCTTTTTTTACGATATGAATTCAAATCACCATGCACCTCAACGTGGGGGAAATGATCGGCGATTTCGCTCACTTTCGTGCATTCACCATTATCTGACGATAACCACATGCCAGGCATTGGTTAGTTTTGCATGAGAAAGGGCAAACAAAATGAAAATCGCATTTCCCATCGTCGAGGACAAGGGCAGGAAAAGTGATGTTTATGGCCATTTCGGATCCGCGCCGTACTTTGTTTTCATGGATTTGGATACCGATGCGATAGAGGTCTACGAAAATCCGGACAAGGATCATCGGCACGGTGCCTGTAATCCCCTGGGGGCGTTACAAGGACAACAAGTGGACGGCGTCGTGGTTGGTGGAATCGGCGGCGGCGCCCTGAAAAGGCTCAAGGAAGCGGGGATTACCGTTTATCGCGCGGTCGCGGGGACCGTAGAAGAAAATGCACAATTGATACAATCGGGAAAATTGCCGGAGTTTGAACCTGGCCATATTTGTGGCCACCACCACGGTGTTCAGATTGGTGGATGCAACCATTAATTCGTGGGAGGATGTGATGCCGCTTTTCGACTTCTTGTGTGCCGACTGCGGTCATGTATCCGAAGTGATCGTTTTCTCCGAGGATACGACGGTCTCATGTGAAAAATGCGGTGGCAGTAACGTGAAAAAGATGCTGTCCGCCCATTCATCCTTGTCGGGGTCTCCTTCATCTGCCATGCCCGGCCCGGGGGACACGGCATGCTGCGGCGCCACACCGGGGCATGCCGGTTGTGCCGGGCCGGGGAGCTGCTGCGGCAAGGCCTAAGTACCAGTCCAGAAATGGCCAAGCCAATTTTGGCTTTGGTCGATATCTGTGTTATGCAAAAAATTTTATCCTCGAAATATCAACCATATGCACCCCAAGGGGCACTTCCTTCGGGGCGTCTCCGGTAAAACCCGAGATAAAATTGGTCGCAAGCCTCGATCTCGACCCAATTTTCCTGTTTCTGGAAGAACACTACATAGAAGTGCGGTGTGACACTTTTTGTTGATCCCGCCATTTCTTTTCTCCATCTCGGTCTCCCATGAATCGGCAGCATCGAATGATCTGCTCGACGGCCTGGGGATGATGGGGAAAACGTCTTAAGGCCTGACGGGCTTGTTGGTAACGTCCCAGCCGCATCAGGCTGTTGGCCAGGGCCAGATGCAGGTCCGCACTGGTTTCGTGGTGGTCGATGCCCTGCTCCAGGATATCCACCGATTCTTCTACGCGGCGCAGGTGTTGGTAGACGATACCCAATCCCCAGAAGGCCCTGTGGTCAGGGTGGTATTCGAGTGAACGTTTGAATAGTCTGATAGCCGTTTCCAGGCTGTTCTCGATGAGCGGATTCGTAGCATAGTCCCCGTGACTGAAGGTCAATCCCAGCCGCGACAGAAAATCGGCGTGCAGCGGATAGAGTTCCGGGTCATCGGTGAGTTCCAGCCCATCGACGAATTCCGGCAGTCTTGAAAAATACCCTTCCCGAAGCCGTCGTCCAAAGTCGAGAACCTGCTCTTTGGAAAGTGACGCATCCGTTTCGAAATAGAGGATGTCTTCGATGCGCTTCAACCAGATGTCATCGGTGATGCCTGTCTTTTTTTTGTATTCCTCATAAAGGGCCGTTCCGGGAAACAGATCCAATATGTAAAAAATTGCGGACAGGGGGCGGATTCGTTCCATCAAAGAGAGGCTTTCCTGGATGGTTTGATCCGACTCGCCCGGCGCACCATAGATAAAATACGCCCTGGCCATGATGCCGGTTTTTGCGGTCATATCGAAGGCGCGGCAGATGTCCGCTTCACTGATCCGCTTTTGCAGTAGATTCCTGATTTTCCGGCTACCGCTTTCCACCCCGTAACTGACCTGAGTGCATCCGGCGCGGCGCATCCATCTGAGCATCTCTTCATCCACGCAGTCCACCCGGGATATGGCCACCCAGTTAATGTCGAGGCGGCGCTGGATGATCTGGCGGCAAACGTCCAACACCAGTTTTCGTTTGAGGGTAAAGGTGTCGTCGGAAACGAAGAAAAAGCGTACGCCTCTGGCGTGAAGGTGTGCGATCTGATCTACGAAATAGTCGGCGCTGTGAAAACGCACCCTGCGTTGCCAGAATTCCGGAGATCCGCAAAAGGTACAATTTTCCGGGCACCCCCTGGTAATGGAGAGGTGTTGAAAGGTGAAATATTCGGCGGGCATGGGAAGGGTGTCCAGGTCCGCTACGGGCTCTCGATCCTCTGTTTTACATGGCTTGTTTGATCTGCGAAACGCCAATCCACGGATGTTCTCGGGCAGATCGCCCTCTTTCTTCTCCAAGAAGCGGACCAACTCCAGAAAGCTGTGTTCCCCTTCACCCCGAACCACGAAGTCGACCTGGGGAAAGTGGGTCAAAAAATGTTCCCAGAGAAAAGTGGCGCCCACGCCGCCAAACACGACGATGGCATTTTCGTTGATCTTCTTGACCATTCGGGCGATATCGATGCCGCCCCAACGGTTGGCGTGTAAGATGGAAAAGCCCACCACGTCTGGATTCACATCGCTCAGCACCTGGTAGATTTTGTGGGGTGCGCGGCCTAAATTGTAGACGTTGAGGATGTCCACCGCGTATCCGTTTGCCCGTAGCATCGCACCCACGTGGAACAGACCCATGGGAACCGCGCTGATATCCGCTTCATCCATGCGGTTGTCGAGGAAATAGGGATAAACGAGTAGTATTTTCATGATGGAGGCCAAAAGAACGTCCCTCCGCCGCTGGCAACGATGTCCGGAACCGGTTTACTTTTCCCGGACGATCATCACCGAGCAGGGGGCCTTGTGGGAGATGCGTTTGGCCACGCTGCCGAACAGTACCAGCCCCATACCGCTCAAACCAAAAGCACCCACCACGGCCAGGTCGGCATCGATCTCTTCGATGAAACGGATGATTTCCGTGGATACGTGTCCGTCCCGGACGATCAGCTCACTTTTTACAGAATCGGGAATTCGGTTGCCATAGACATCCTGCATCTTTTCATTCAGTCGAACCACGAGATTTTCATCCGGATCATTGGTATGCAATAGATCCACATCAGCCAGCATGGGATTGACCACGGGAGGCAATACATGGATGACGTACAGCTTTGCGCCATATCGTTGGGCAAGATCGAGGGCCGACTGAAAGGCCCCCTCGGCATGATTGGAAAAATCCGTACAGCATACGATTTGATGGATTCCCATGGTGTGCCTCCTTTCATCGTTTCCGGTCCGCGGGCAACAATGTCCGCAGGATATCCTCTTTTCCCACAACTCCCACCAGCACATCGTTTTCCACGACGGGCAGGGTGTGTAAGTTGTGGTCCACCATCAACTCTGCCACTGTTTCGATGGTTGACTCCGGCCCCACGGTGATGGGGTTGGGTGTCATTGCCTCCGAAACATAGGCGGCGGCAATCTTGCTGACCTCCTTTTCCAGGCCTTTCATGGAGCGAAGCGGGATAATTCCATCCAAAAAAGAGAAGAAGGAGGGTACGGGAAGTTTTTTCTGCTGGGCAATGATGTCGCTTTGGCAAAGGATCCCCACGAGCGTGCCATGTTCGTCCACGACAGGCAGGCCATTGATCCGATGATCCAATAAAAGCTTGGCGGCCTTTACGACCTCCATATTCGGAGAAACGACGATGGGTGTTTGGGTCATGATCTCTTTTACCAGCATGGCGCCACCTTATCTGAAGAGTGGGAGGTGAACGTAACGACAAAAATGCCTGCTTTTCATGGTTACGCAAGTCACCGATCCTTGTGATCGGCGATTTGCTATCAGTGTATGTGAAGGCCGGTCGGCCTGTCAAAACAAAATGAATTCTACGCCTGCAACGTGTTCTTCGCGAAAATGATTTTAACTCCGTTTAGGGACGCGCATGGATGGGGATGAAATCGTACTCCTTTTCCCCAACGTAAACCTGCCGGGGCCGGCTGATCTTCCATTTTGGGTCGTCCATGCTTTCTTTCCACTGGGAGATCCACCCGGGGAGCCTGCCGATGGCGAACATGACCGTGAACATGTTGGTGGGAATGCCAATGGCCCGCAACACGATTCCACTGTAAAAATCAATATTGGGATATAGGTTGTGGTCCAAGAAATAGGGGTCCTTGACCGCCACCTCTTCAAGCTCTTTGGCGATGTCCAGCAAGGGGTCGGAAATTTTCAATGATTCCAGCAATATGTCACACGTTTTTTTCATGATTTTTTCTCGGGGGTCGTAAGTTTTGTAGACCCTGTGTCCGAATCCCATGAGGCGGAAAGGATCACTTTTGTCCTTGGCCCGTTCGATGGCCTTCTTGTAATTTCCCCCATCTGCTTGAATGTTGCTCAACATCTCGATGACCGCCTGGTTGGCCCCGCCGTGTAACGGCCCCCACAGCGCCGAAATCCCCGAAGAAATGGCCGCATAGAGGTTGACACGGGCGCTGCCCACAACGCGAACGGTAGCAGTGGAACAATTCTGTTCATGGTCGGCATGCAGTATCCAGAAGACCCGCAGGGCGTTGACCACCGCCCGATTCATTTCGTAGGGTTTTACGGGAGTATCGAACATCATGTTCAGGAAGTTTTCACAATAGGTCATGTCCGGTCGTGGATAGACCACTTTGTGACCCCGGGAAATCTTGTAGGACATGGCAGCCATGGTGCGTACTTTCGCCAACAGGCGGGTCATGGTGATGGTGATCTCCTCCTCCATGGTTCCCAACTCCGGATAGAAGCTGCGCAGGGCATTGACCATGGCCGACAGGATGCCCATGGGGTGAGAGGCCCGGGGAAAGTTCTGATAAAAGGCCCTGAGATCTTCGTGTACCAGACTGTTGTCGTTGAGCATCACCGAAAAACGGGTGAGTTGTTCACGATTGGGCAGCCTGCCGTTGATGAGCAGGTAAGCGGTCTCCTTGAAAGAGGCATTTTCGGCCAGTTGTTCCACGGGGATACCCCGGTATCGCAAGATCCCTTTTTCTCCATCCATATACGTGATGGCGCTGAGGCAGCTTCCGGTGTTGGCATAGCCGGGGTCCAGGGTGATCAGACCTGTTTTTTCCCGAAGGTTGGAAATATCGATGGCCTTCTCCCCCTCGGTTCCCACGACCAGAGGTAGCTGAAACTCCTTTCCTTCATAGGTTAGGGTGACGTACTCTTCCATACCGACTCCTTTCTTTCCGACAAATATCCGCAACGATTTCCAATGGTGCGACGATGGACCGGATCGGATTTTTTATTTTTTCATGCAAGAACAATTGTCTTGCGTCGTGGCCCTTTTTGCGTAATAGAATACGAATTTTCGTCCCAATGGTAACACGCGTCCCTGTAAACCCGTCTGGCGTTCTTTCATCATCGCATGGAAAACAGCCTGTTTTTGTTTTGCACACCATCGAAAAACCAGCACGCAGCAGGTGCTGCCCTGATGGTGTTCACTGGCTATTCATGAAGAGGGAGGCAGGGCCTTTCGAGCAGAAACATCATTTCTATAGGCTTTTAAAACAGATGTCAAATGGCAAATTCGAGATGACTGGGACAATTTTATCCTTTTTCGATCATAGGATGAACCTTTCCCATGCAAGGAGGCGGTAGATGGCATTCAAGGAGAATCTACTCGAGAAAATCAAAATTGACCGTCTGGTGCGGGAAATCGCCGGAGCCATCGGACCGGTGGAAAGTGGCAAACGCATCGACAGGGCAAAGCTGAACCAATTGATGGCTTATTTTCCCTGGGTTCGAAAGCAAGAGCGGGACCTGGAGCTGTACCTGGAGAACGATGAATCGGAAAAGATCCGTATACTGGTATTGGACAATGACCTTACCATCTACAATACCACCGTAGCGGATGTGGTGCTTCGCAAGAGTCCCACTGTGAAAGAGATGATAAGTATCAGAAATGCTATGAAAATCCTCAATGACACGGATGTTGTCATCAGCAAGAAAGAGGCCTCATTGCAAACCATTCACGAGATTTGCATCGGCGAATTGAAATTGGATTATAACGAGGCCGATATCGATGGTATTGCCCGGGAAGGGATTGCCTCTTTGGAAAACGGATATGCTCCGGGGGTTCAGGAGTGCCTCTTGCTTTTTGCCGAACTTCTGGAACTGGTCGAAGCACCCAAGGTCTTTTCCCTGAATCACCATGACATCTATGGAAAGCTGGAGAGAAAGCCTGGTGGAGAGATCGCCTTTGGACCACTGGTGATTTTCAGCCTGGTTCACGGTTCGCTGCACAGCTGGGATGCAGTCCTGAGCAGCAGAGACAAATCGCGGATCGAGCGACTCAAGGCCGTTGCCACCGGGGAAACAGAGGCGACATTGTCGGGGCCTTCGGTGATCGAACGCATGAAAGAAAAGGTGTTGACGGCAGAGTAAAAAAGGAAGGTACGTCTTACTCTTCGAGTTGTTCCTCGCAGTGAGCATTGGTGATTGTCACTTCTTTTGTTTTCTCATATAAGTTCGGATACAATCGTCTGGAGCAGTCAGGACAGATGCCATGGGTGAAATCGATTTCGCTTCGACTCGCGATGTAATCCTCAATCCGTTGCCAGCGATTCTCTTCCTGGTTGCGAATTTTTTTACAGGAAGCACATATGGGCAAAAGACCGCGTAACGTTTTTACCTCCGCAAGAGACTTTTCCAGTCGCGCGATCAATGTCTCGCGTTCCCTTTTCGCCTCGTGCCGAATGGCGGCGATTTCAATGGCGGATCGCAATTCATTGGTGTCGTAGGGTTTGATGATATACCCATACGGGTTGGTTTTTATGGCGCGTTCGAAAATTTTCTGGTCGGAGAGGCAGGTCATAAAGATGATGGGAACATCCGAGAAGGCGCCGATATTTGCGGCGGCTTCGATTCCATTCATATTCCCTTTGAGGAGGATATCCATCGTGATGATGTCCGGGTCGTGGCGTCGAACGCCTTGGACGGCCGCAAGTCCCGTTTCAGCCGTGCCACAAATGCGATAGCCCAGGCTTTCCAGTCTGGCGGAAAGGACGATGGAAACGTTGGTGTCGTCCTCCACTACGAAAATGTTGCGTTGTCGCCCCATGTGACAGACCTCCCATTCATTGTCGCAAACGGCAAATTTTGCGCACCAAAATACCTTTTTGTTCCCCGGACACCGGCGAAATGGCGTCTATATGAAAAGTCCCTTTTTCCGGTTCCGGGTGCGAGCCCTTGCAGGTACCACATGGACGACAGAAAAAAAGCCTTCCGGTATCCACCTGCGACCTATGCAATATGCAACTTTCGTGCACTTGCGTATCACTTCTGACTCCTGTGGCTTAAGAGTGATCGCAGTGCATCTCCCACTTCAGGGGAGCCCAGAGCCGGACCCTCTGGACCCGGATTTTAACCTTGTTTCTATCCATAAGAACAAAAAAATCTTGACACCGTGGGAAAAACCCCTTACATAGGACCGGAATCGACAACATCGGAGGAGACGATCAATGGATTTGACAAGGGCATGCAGTAGCTTCCATCTCGGGATGTGCGACGCGTGGCTGTGGTGGCGATGGCCCCGTCATAGTGCCCTTCGGATCCCGTTTCGGTAAACACGCAAGGAAAAATAAGGATCGCGGGCACATCGTTCGATGCCCGCGATGGCAAGAGATAAAGGTCGTGGGTGTCACCGCGGCCTTTTTTATTGGAAACGAAGGAGAAACGATGAGACTCAAGGCATTTCCCACGCGGGCGCAGTTTGATCAAATGGCCCGTACCTGTAATGTGATTCCCGCCTGTCGTGAGATTCTGGCGGATATGGAGACGCCCGTATCGCTTTTAAAGAAATGTTACGATGGCAATGGTTCGGGGCCGCAAACACCCATCTTTCTTCTGGAAAGTGTGGAGGGGGGGGAAAAATGGGGCCGCTATAGTTTCCTGGGAATTTCGGCAAAAAGCCAGGTGCGGGTCTTTTCCGATCGGGTCATGATCGCCAAAAACGGCCGGGAGGAGAGGATCGACCATGGCGGTGATCCCCTTGCCACCCTCCGGGACTTCATGGGCCGGTTCAAACCGGCGCAGGTGACCGATCTTCCCAGATTCTGGGGCGGACTGGTGGGGTATCTCACCTATGAGATGGTTTCTTTTTTCGAGAAAATTCCAAACCGGCTGCCGGCGGACCAACCCCTTGCCCATTTCATGCTCTGTGACGAACTGCTGATATTCGATAACATCAAAAACACCTTGATTTGTGTGGCCATCGCCTTTATCGATGATTTTGCCGATATGGGCAAGGCCTATGACGACACCCTCGCCCGGCTCGATGTCATGGAACGAAAGATGACGAAAGCCGTGGTGGATTCGGTACCGATTGACGGCGAAAAACAACTTGTCATCACCCCTGTGATCGCACCGGAGGCCTTCCGGTCTCAGGTGAAGAGAGTGAAAGCGTATATTCAAGATGGCGATGTGATCCAAACGGTCATATCCCAGCCCTTCGAATGCGGCGCACCCGAAGAGGTCATCTCCTTGTATCGTTCCCAGCGGTACGTAAATCCCTCTCCCTATCTGTACTTTTTTCATTTCGACGGGATGGCGCTGGTGGGCTCTTCACCGGAAACCATGGTACGGCTGGAAAACCGCGTCGCCACCCTGCGGCCCATCGCCGGCACCCGTCCCAGGGGAAGGAGCGAGCAGGAAGACCGGGCGCTCGCCGCCGAGCTTCTGGCCGATGAAAAGGAGCGCGCCGAGCACCTGATGCTGGTGGATTTAGGGCGGAACGATCTGGGACGCGTGGCCCAGACCGGCACGGTCCAGGTGACGGACCTGATGGTGGTGGAACGGTACAGCCACGTCATGCACCTGGTCTCCAACATCAACTGCGATCTGGAGGACAGGCATGACGCCTGGGACCTGTTGCGCGCTTCGTTTCCGGCGGGCACACTCTCCGGGGCCCCCAAGGTTCGTGCCATGGAGATCATCGATGAACTGGAACAAAGTCCCCGGGGACCGTATGGCGGGGCGGTGGGGTATGTATCGTTTTCCGGCAACATGGACCTGGCCATTACCATTCGGACGGCATGCATCGAAAACGGCGTCCTTACCGTTCGTGCAGGCGCGGGTATCGTGGCCGACTCGGACCCGGAGACCGAACGGATGGAAACGATCAACAAGGCAATGGCCATTCAACGGGCCCTGGAACTCATCCATCCGAAGAAAGGGGTGACATCATGATTCTCATGATCGACAATTACGATTCGTTTACCTACAACCTCGTTCAATATCTCAGGCAGATCGGGGAAGACGTGCGCGTGGCGCGGAACGATGCGATCACCGTGGGCGAAATCCAAACCCTGTCGCCTGCGGCCATCGTCATCTCACCGGGACCGGGTCGTCCCGCCTCTGCGGGCATCTCCTTGGATGTGATTGCGAAATTTTCCGGCCATATCCCCATCCTCGGCGTCTGTCTGGGGCACCAGTCCATTGCCCATGCCTTCGGTGGCGCGGTGATCGCCGCGAAACGGCTGATGCACGGAAAGACCTCGGAAATTACCGGAGACGGAAAGGGGATTTTCACCGGAATCCAAAAGGCCTTTCAGGCCATGCGCTATCACAGCCTGGCGGTGGAAAGAGAGAGTCTGCCGGAGTGCCTTACGGTAACCGCCACTTCGGAAGATGGGGAAATCATGGGGCTGCGCCATCGTACCCACCCCACCGAGGGCATTCAATTTCATCCCGAATCCATCATGACCCCGGTGGGAAAGCGGCTGTTGCGAAATTTTCTGAAAATGATTCCCGATGCGTAACGATTGTCCGTCTCCGGATGGACAAAAAGGAGATGTTTACCATGTTCAAAGACCACCTTGCTACCATTATCAATGGAACCGATTTAACCGAATCCCAGATGGCCGAGATGATGGCCGACATTTTTGACGGAAAGACCACCGATACGCAGGTGGCTGCCATGATGGCGGCTCTCGCCACCAAGGGAGAGACCTTCGAGGAGTTGGCCGGTGCGGCACGGGCCATGCGCAGAAAAGCCCATCGCATCCAGGTGGCCGCATCACCGGTGGTGGATACCTGCGGTACGGGCGGCGACGGACTTCAGACGTTCAATATTTCCACCACCACCGCTTTTGTCGTGGCCGGTTGCGGCGTAACCGTGGCCAAGCATGGAAACCGCAGTGTTTCGTCCAAATGTGGCAGTGCCGACGTGCTGGAAACCCTGGGCATCAAGTTGGACACGGATCCCGAGGTTGTGGAAGAGGCGGTCAACGAGATCGGCATCGGTTTTCTCTTCGCTCCCCTCTACCACAGTGCCATGCGCCATGCGGCCAAGGCGCGTATGGAGGTGGGCGTAAGAAGTATCTTCAACATGCTTGGACCGTTGACCAATCCGGCCGGTGCCGGCTGCCAGCTGTTGGGTGTTTTTGCTCCCCAACTCACCGAAATGTTCGCCGAAGCCCTTCGCCTTCTGGGTGCGAAAAGCGCCTATGTGGTTCACGGTCACGACGGTCTGGACGAAATTTCCGTATGCGCCCCCACCCGTGTTTCCCAACTGGAAAACGACATGATCCGAACCTTCGATATCTATCCGGAACAATTCTTTGGAGAGCGCGCCGAGCCGGCGGAGATGGTTGGCGGCGATCCGTCCGAGAATGCGGACATTACCCGAAAGATCCTGTCCGGTGATTCCGGTCCCAAACGGAATGTGGTCGTTCTCAATTCCGCCGCCGCACTGGTGGCGTGCCGGAAAGTCCAGGACCTGAAAGATGGCATCGCCATGGCCGCGCAGGCCATCGACAGCGGCGCGGCGATGGAGAAGCTTACTGCTCTCGTTGACTATACACAAAACAACGGGTAGGCATCGACGTCGATCAGTTTTTCATCACAAGAGAGAAGACTTAATTTGAGCGATTCGCTAAAGGCTGACCGCTGCCCTTTGGATAGATCTTCATGGCCACTGACATTTTAGAAAACATCGTACAACAGAAGGAACGGGAAATCGAAAAGGCCCGATCGGTTGTATCGGAAGACCGACTGATGGACCAGGCCAGAGAACGGACGGATTTTCGTCCCTTTTTCCAAACCTTGTGCCGGCCCGGTGAAACCGGCGTGAACATCATCGCCGAAATCAAGCGGGCTTCGCCTTCCAAAGGCGACATTTGCGTTGACCTGGATGCTGCCGCTTTCGCCGAGAACTACGATAAGGGGGGAGCCGCCGCCATTTCGGTACTCACGGATTCCTCATTTTTCAAGGGAAGCCTCGATGACCTGAAAAAGGCAAGGGCCGCCTGCAGTATACCCGTGCTGAGAAAAGAATTCATCATCGATTCCTACCAGGTGGTCGAGGCCGCGGCAGCCGGTGCCGATGCCATCTTGTTGATTGCACGGATCCTGACAAAAGAGAAGCTGGCGGAGTTGTATGCCCTGTGCCGTGATCTGAAAATGGATGCCCTGGTGGAGATCCACACGCCACAAGACGCGGCCATGGTGGCGGATTCGGGCGTCCGACTGGTGGGTATCAACAACCGCAACCTGAAAAGTTTTCATACGGACATTTCCGTGGCCATGAACATGGTCTCCCGGCTGGCTTCGGATCAGGTGGCCGTGGCCGCATCTGGAATTTCGGGGCACGGCGACATCCAAAAAAACCTCGATGCCGGTATTTTCAACTTTCTGGTGGGCGAGAGCATCGTTCGATCCGGTGATCCGGTGGGATTTATCCAACGGCTAATGGAAAAGGGTCCATAAGAAAACATTATGGCTTCTAAAACGTTTGATTCAACATCCTCGATCCAGGTAAAGATTTGCGGACTGACCCGGCCCGACGAGGCGGTGTATTGCGCCGAGGCCGGTGTCGACGCCATCGGGTTGGTCTTTTTCCCCAAGAGTCCCCGAAATGTCGACACGGGCCAGGCAAAGGCCATTGTTGCGGCGCTGCCGAAATCGGTGGCCACGGTGGGGGTTTTTGTGGATGCCGACTACGATGGGATCATGACCCAAGTGGAGCACTGCAACCTGTCGGTGGTGCAGTTGCACGGAAAGGAGGCGCCGGGCCTGGCAAAGCGATTGAGATCGCAGGGGGTAACCGTGATCAAGGCGCTGTTCGTGGATGGCGTGCCGGATCTGTCGGCGGCCGCCGCATTTCGTGTAAATGGATACCTGGTGGAGTGTTCCAAAGGACCGCTTCCGGGAGGAAATGCCGTGGTTTGGGATTGGGGGGCTGCCAGAGAATTCGGGCAACGGTATCCATTGGTCCTGGCGGGCGGCCTTTCACCGGACAACGTGGCCGAAGCCATCTCCGCCGCATTGCCCGCCGCCGTGGATGTGAGTTCCGGTGTGGAGGCATCCCCCGGTCGGAAAGACCCGGAAAAGGTCGGACGGTTTCTTGGGGCGGTTCGAGAATGCGAAGACACATTTTCACGACAGTTCCATGGACGGATCTTTCAACCAAAGAGGGAACTTGTACCATGAAATATATCGGCGCCCATGTGAGCGCAGCCGGCGGTGTGGAAAACGCTCCCTTGAATGCCAAAAAGATCGGTGCCACCGCCTTTGCCCTGTTTACCAAGAACCAGCGCCAGTGGAAGGCCAAGCCGCTGACAGAGGCGTCCATTGCAGCGTTCAAGAAAAATTGCGCCGAGGCCGGGTACGGACCGGAAACCATTCTTCCCCATGACAGTTACCTGATCAACCTCGGTCACCCGGAAGCAGAGGGGCTGGAAAAATCTCGCGACGCCTTTATCGACGAGATGACCCGCTGCCAACAGCTGGGACTGGTCTATCTCAATTTTCATCCGGGCAGCCACCTGAACAAGATTTCCGAAAGCGCGTGCCTGGCCCGCATCGCCGAATCCATCAACCTGGCCCTGGCCGAAACAAGGGGCGTGACCGCCGTGATCGAGAACACCGCCGGCCAGGGTACCAATGTGGGGTATTGTTTCGAACATCTGGCCGAGATTATCGAAAAGGTTACCGATTCATCCCGGGTGGGGGTGTGCCTGGATACCTGTCACAGCTTCTCGGCCGGCTATGACCTGGTGACCCGCGAGGGGTACGAAGAGACCCTGGACCGGTTCGATAAGGTGGTGGGATTTCACTTTTTACGGGGAGTTCACCTGAACGATGGAAAGAAGATCCTGGGCAGCCGCGTGGATCGCCATGAAAGCCTGGGAAAGGGAACCTTGGGACTTTCACCGTTTCAGATGATCATGAACGATCCGCGATTCGACGATATGCCCCTTATCCTGGAGACCCCGGATGAGAAAAGATGGGCCGAGGAGATCCGGATGCTGAAAGATATGATGATCAAAACCCTTTGATAACATCTTCATCGAGATTTTCGATCAATGCGCAGGCCCAGTCCACCGCCCATTTGAGATCGTGTATGGCAGCGATGCCGTGGGGGGCATGAATATACCGTACCGGAACACCCAGTACTACAACCGGTACGCCCTGGCCGGCAAGATTCACCATGCCGCCGTTGGTTCCGCCGCTCTCCCTGACCGCATCCTGAAAGGGGATTTTCGCCTTTCGGGCGATTTCACGGGCGAATCGAACGAACCTGGGGTTGGCCACCATGGAGTTGTCCCGGTGGCGGATCTGCGGACCCTTTTTCAGCACGGCCTGGGCCTGGTCACCCTCTTTGAAAATGTCGTCGGCCGGTGTTCCCTCGAAGATGATGGCCACATCCGGTTTGACGCGCCTGGCCGATACCTGTGCCCCCCGAAGGCCCACCTCCTCCTGGGCGGAGAGGGTGCCAACGACATCCACCGAAAGGGTTTGCCCTTCCAAACGGTTGAGGGTCTGGATCACGGCGGCGCAACCAAGGCGGCAATCGAAAGCCTTTCCCATCATGATCCCCTTGCCTTCATCGAAGGAGAACCATACATCCGGTACCACAGGTGCGCCGGGCGCGATACCGATTTGTGATACCACCTCCTCTTTGGAGGTGGCGCCCACATCGATGAACATCTGGTCCATTTCAACGAGTTTGTTTTTCTCTTCCGGTTTTACGAAGTGGGGTGGTTTGGCGGCAATCACGCCAAAGACCGTCCCTCCGTGCTGGTTCATCACCCGAACTTTCTGCCCCATGGCCACCTGGGCCATCCAGCCTCCCATGGGTACGAATTTCAGTGTGCCGTTCTTGGAGACGGACTGCACCATGAAACCCACTTCATCGCTGTGGCCATCGACCATCACCATGGGCCGGTTGCCTGCGTTCTCGCTGCGTCGCATGTAGAGGTTTCGAAGTGTGTCTTCCTCGATGTGGATGGATTTTTTGGCAAATCGTCTGACAACGGCCAGGACGTCGTCCTCGAATCCCGATATGCCGTTGGCATTGGACAATGCTTCGACCACCTCCGTTTTAAACTCTTTCATCGGTATTTTTCCTCCTTCCGAAAAAACGTCAATCCATGGATATGTCATCGACTGGCGAGAGGGAACCACGGTGAACGGCGCAATTGCCGAAGCGTTCGGTGATTCGATCCACGGTCCTGTCAATTTCGTCCCATCGATTCACTGGTTGGGTGGCCTGGGAAAACAAGGACATCTGTATCGGTTCCGTGTCCCGGATCAATGCCGACGCACCGATGCCGATGAGCCGGATGGGGTTATCAATTTCCTGTCCCGAAAGCAAGGTCTCGGCCATTTGATAGATGCGCTGGGAACACTGGGTGGCATGATCGATGGTAACACTGCGGGTAATCTGTCTGAAATCGGCGTCCTTCAATTTTAGTGTGATGGTGCGGGCCAGAAAACCCTGGTGGCGAAGCTGGCGGCCCACCTCCTGACTCTGGGACAGCAGGTGCTGTCTCAATTGTTTCCGGTCGCGGGTATCAGCGGAAAGGGTCCGTTCCGTGGAGATGGATTTTGTGGGCCTGTGCGGTGTTACGGTCGATGAATCTCGACCGCAGGCGAGATCCATCAGCCGATGACCGTATATGCCCAGTCGTTTTACCAATGCGTCTGTCTCGAAACGCCTGACATCTCCAAGGGTAGTGATGCCCAATTGTCGCAATTGCTGAAATGCGTTTTTTCCAACGCCTTGCACCTTTTCTACGGGCAAAGAAAAGATAAAATCGGGTACGTCCTCATCATGGATGACGGTCAGCCCGTCGGGCTTTTTCATGTCCGATGCGATTTTTGCCAGGAATTTCAGTGGTGCCACGCCGATGGAGCAGGTCAGGGCGGTTTTTGCATAAATTTCGTCCTTGATGGCACGTGCCATCTCTTCGGCAGGGCCGAACAGCCGATGGCAGCCGGCGGCGTCCATATATGCCTCATCGATGGAGACCTGTTCCACGATGGGTGAATATCGGCCGAGGATGGCCATGATCGACCGGGAAACCTCTTTGTATCGGTGTTTGCGCGGGGGAACGATGATGAGACCGGGACAGCGCTGTCGGGCCATAAAGATGGGCATGGCACTGTGAATGCCGTATCGGCGCGCCTCGTAACTGGCCGCCGCCACCACTCCCCGCCCCGATTTGCCCCCCACCACCAGGGGGTTTCCGGAAAGGTCCGGGAAATCTTTTTGTTCCACCGATGCGAAGAATGCATCCATGTCGATATGAAAAATCATCGAATCATTATACGCTCGGTCGGTATTCGATTCAACAACGTAGAACGGGTTTCTTTCGTAACACTCTTTGGCCGTCTACGGCCTGGAAAAGGTTTTACATGTAGTAAAAAATTGGCGATCTTCGTCAATGGGGTTGCAAAATATTACAAAAATGTTGTAGGCAAACTTATTTTAGCATAGACACAATACAATGCCGATGTTGGCCGACGCGGCCACATTCCATATGGATTGGCACCCGATAAATGCTGACCCGAAATGCGCTGATCGGACTGGACACCCAAAGGATACACAATGAATACCATTGAACAGGTCACCCTCTTGTACGAGATATCCAATGCCCTCAACGAGCACCTGGACCTGAAGAAAGCCATGTTCAAGGTCTTGGATCTTCTTTCCAACTTCATGCAGATGGAACGTGGAACCGTATCGATCCTCAATCCACTTCGCAATGAAATCAGTATCGAAGTGGCCCACAGCCTTTCCAAAAGCGCCATGGATCGGGTGAAATACAAGCTGGGCGAGGGGATCATCGGCCGGGTCATCCAGACCGGCAAGGCCGTGGCCATACCCAAGATCAGCGAGGAACCCCACTTTCTGAACCGGACTGCATCCCGCCGACTCAAGGAGATGGGAGAGATTTCATTCATCTGTGTTCCCGTACAAAAGGGAAAGCGTGTCGTCGGCGCCTTGAGCGTGGACCGGGCATACGATCCGGAGTACCCGCTGGACGAAGGCACAAAACTGCTCTCCGTGGTGGCCACCATGCTGGCCCGCCATGCCATCAATTTAGAGACGATTCATCTTGAGAAGGAAGCGCTCCGGGACGAGAACAAACGCCTTCGGGACGAGTTGGAAAACAAGTACCGCATCAACAACATCATCGGCAACAGCAACAAGATGAGAGAGGTGTTCCAGATGATCAGTCAGGTGTCGCGAAGCAACGCCACCGTACTGATACGCGGGGAGAGCGGCACTGGAAAGGAACTGGTTGCCAACTCCATCCATTACAACTCCACCCGGTCCAAGGGCCCCTTCGTCAAAGTCAATTGTGCTGCCATTCCCAACAACCTCATCGAAAGCGAGTTGTTCGGACACGAAAAGGGAGCCTTTACCGGTGCCGTCAAACAGAAAATGGGACGGTTCGAACTGGCCCATAAGGGGACTATTTTTCTCGACGAAATCGGCAGCATCGAGCCCGATGTTCAGGTTCGCCTGTTGCGTGTTTTACAGGAGCGGGAATTCGAACGTGTCGGGGGTCACAAGACCCTGAAGGTGGATGTTCGTATCATCGCAGCCACCAATAAGAACCTGGAACAAGCGGTGGATGAGGGCACTTTTCGCGGAGATCTCTATTATCGACTCAACGTTTTTCCCATATACATGCCGCCTTTGCGGGAACGAAAAACGGACATTCTTCTGTTGGCCGATTTCTTCCTGGAACGTTATGCAGAAGAGAACGGGCGGGAGGTCAAACGCCTCTCCACCCCGGCCATCGACATGCTCATGGCCTACCATTGGCCCGGAAACGTCCGGGAACTGGAAAATTGCATCGAACGGGCCGTGCTTCTCTGTGAGGAGGGTGCCATCCACAGTTACCATCTTCCTCCCACCCTGCAGACGGGAGCGGAGAGCGGAACCCTGCCGGATCTCTCTTTGGAGGATGCCGTGGCCGCACTGGAAAAGGAGATGATCATCGATTCGTTGAAAAATACCCGCGGCAACATCACCCTTGCCGCGGATATCCTGAAAACCACGGTACGAAAATTTGCCTACAAGGCGAAAAAGTATGGTGTGGATTACCGCACATACCGGTAACGCTCGTCCAGAATTCTATGTCAGGAGGTTGCGTCCTTGTTCTTGCGGACCCGGCCGATGAGCATGGCCTCATCGCGAATGGTTTCGGCCAGTTGATTGGTCAAAAGGCTTCTGTTTTCTCGAATCTGAACGGCACCGTCTCTTTGATTGACCAGCCAGGTGACGTAGATCTTCTCGATTTTTGCCGTCACCCGTTCGAGCGCCTCGCCCAGCCGATCGCGGGCGGCGGAAAGTTCCTCGATTTGGGGCGTGACAATTTTTGCCTGATTGGGATATTTCTTTTCGATCCGCTTCAAACGATCCAGTTCCTTGTCCATCATCACCAAGATATCGTCCATCATTACCATGTTGTTGTAGAGTATGGGAGATATCAGATCATGGCTGAACTGTACCAACTCCGGTTTTATTTTTACACAGGCGAGTTTGGTCTGTAATGGCGGTTTTTTGATGAATTTGGTATAGGCAACGTATCCGCCACCGCCGAGGATGGACATGAAAACCAACAGAAGCACGATGACGAAAACGGCGCCGCCGCTGGCGTTTTTCATGGGGTGTGGATAATGGGGTCTTCTGGTCATTTTCCTTTGCCTGTTTGTTATGGGTTTTCTTTCATTCAATCTTATCGGCAGGCATTTGAAAATCTGTACGCATCAACCATTTTTTGCCGATCCGATGGCCGACAATTTATTAGAAGCGTTATCCCATAACTTTGAATGTTTATCTCAATATGATATATCTTTAATCGTATTTCGTTTTCCAAACAGCAGTGATAGCTCATGATCCATTTGCCTGATCGCCATTGAATGCGTGAGATACGAATCGATTTACTTGAAGACGGCTTGAGGAAATTGCCATGGCGCGCAAAAGGACCACCCGCAAAGCAGCTACCCAGACGGAGACCTACCAGCATCCCACGGCCAGTTCACTGATGCGGCCCGAAGTGGGCACCCAGGCGCAGTTTGAAAATCCCGGCCACCGGCCGCCTACCGCATCCACAATCGAACCACGGATGAGCAGTTGGATCTTTTCGACGATGCCGAGGATGCGGCCGAAGAGGAGGCCTTAAAACCGGAGGCTACCGTGTGGGTGGAGGGGCTGGATCGCATCCAGCGGCTTCGCGGAATCAATTTCTGTGCGGACTTCTCGGCTACGCCCTTTTACCTGGCGCGCATGGGCACCGAGGCCAATCTGCCGGAGTTTCGTAATACGGATGATGAAATTCGGACGATTCGCGTGGACACCAAGGTGGTTTACGAGACCGATACCGGCGAAGCCAAGGCCGATGAGATCCAATGGATGCGGCATACACTCGATACGATTGGCAAGAGTGCCTGGCCGACCGACCGGCAGGGACGTCCCATCCATCCCGAAGGCTTCGAAACCCTGGCCCGTAAACTGGAGCGGCCGCTGCACCCGCCTGGACGAGACGTGCGCTGCATTGTCAGCGTGGGCATGCTGACCGAAGGTTGGGACTGCAACAGCGTAACGCACATCATCGGGTTGCGGCCGTTCATGTCCCAATTGCTGTGCGAACAGGTGGTGGGGCGGGGCCTGCGGCGCATGAATTACCAGGTCGACGAAGACGGCAAATTTTCGGAGGAGGTGGCCAAAATCTTCGGGGTGCCGTCTGAAAAACGGTACGCCACAGAACTCGTATCTTATTCTCGAAACAAAAGGCTTCGATCCCCTCGAATCGGAGAAAAAGGCGGCGGCCCGGCGCTGGGTCGATGCCGTGAATACCAGCGGCCAATACGGTCAGTGGCAGTACGCGCTGGTGAAAGAGATATCGCGTATTGCAATGGTTCTTGAAGAGGCCCGAAAAAAGAGACCATCACAGAGAAGCGAAAAGTAAAAATGAATATTGGCCGCAACGCCCCCTGTCCCTGCGGTAGCGGGAAGAAATACAAAAAATGCTGTTTGCAGAAACAGCAGGCCGTTTCTTCGGTAGAGGCGCATTACCGCCGGTTGTCCAAGGCGCACGACAAGCTGGCGAACCGGCTGATGAAACAGGGCCGGGATGCCTTCGGCGACGAGGCCATCCTGGCGGCAGTCGATGAATTTTGGGGATGGCCGGAATCGGAGGATGATTTGGTGCCCACTGCCGAAAGGCTGGATCGTGCCGGTCCTTTGTTCTGGCCGTGGTTTGTTTTCAGCTGGTATTACGATCCCGACGATTTCGAAGAGCCGCTGGATTGTCCGGCCAACCTGACCGTGGCGGAATATTATGCCCGGCAGCGCGGTCCGGCCATCGACAGCCTGGAAGCGAAAATCATCTCCGCCTTTGGTCGAAAGCCCTATAGTTTCTACGAGGTGCTGTCGGTGGATTTGGGGCGTTCCATGGTATTGAAAGACGTGTTGACCGGCTGGAAGATCACCGTTCAGGAGTGTGCGGGGTCCGAGTACCTCCAACCCACGGACATGGTGTTCGGTCGCGCGGCGATGGTTGACGGGGTTGGCATGATTGTCGGGCTGGGAACCACCATCATCCCGCCGGGATTCAAACCGCAGCTCATCGATGTACGCAACCGATTGCGCGAGGGGCGAAGGCCTGTGACCGACGAACAGCTTTACGACTGGGATATGGACATCCGTCAATTTTATTTGGCGATGGAGGAACATCTTCACCAACCGCCGCAATTGACCAATACCGACGGCGATTTTCTGGAATTCCATAAACTGGTGTACCAGATCGAGTCGTCGGAGGAGGCCTTCTGCAAGATGGCTTCGTTATGTGCGACGGAAACGCCGCAAACGCTTCGGCAGGCGGCAACACTCGATGCCAAAGGACAGATTATATCCGTCGAATTCCCGTGGAGTGGAAAAGGATTCAAGGGGCATTCGGGATTGGACAACACCATCTTTGGTCATATCCGCATCGACAAGGAGAAGATGACCATCGATGTCAATTCGGCCGGGCGTGCCGAAAGGATTCGTCAGGAAGTGGAACGGCGGTTGGGGACTACCGCCCGTTTCCGGCTGGATGAAATCCAGGATATGGACGCCATGATGGAGCGCTCTATGGACCGAGATGGAAAGCCTCCGTCGTTGGCCGAATCGGATGAATTGATGAAGAACCCGGAGGTGATGGCCCAACTCCAAGAGATGATGGAACGGCATTGGATAGGGTGGGTTGACGAGAAACTGCCGGCGTTGAACGGGAAGACGCCCCGCAAGGCGGTCCGAACGGCCGATGGACGTGAAGCGGTTGAGGCATTGCTGACGGATATCGAACGTAAACCGGATGATGATGGCTCTTGGGTGGAAATGAATCGCAGGGGCGTACGGCAGGTTCGCGAAATTTTAGGGTTATCAAAAAAGGAATAAAGACCATGCGCGTCGCATTGACCATTGCCGGATCCGATTCTTCGGGTGGGGCAGGCATCCAGGCGGATCTGAAGACTTTTCAGGCGTTGGGGGTATTCGGCATGAGCGCCGTGACGGCGGTGACCGTGCAAAACACCCAGAAGGTGCATGACATCCAGGAGATGCGGCCTCAGATCGTCCACGACCAGATCCGTTGTCTGTTCGATGACATCTCCATTCATGCCGTAAAGATCGGCATGGTGGCCAGCATACCCCTCATCGAAGCCATCGGCCGGGCACTGTGCGCCGTTTCGGCCCTCCCACCGGTGGTTCTCGATCCGGTGATGATATCCAAAAGCGGCTATGCCCTGCTAAAGGCAAATGCCCAGGCGGCGTTGATCGAGCACCTTTTTCCCCTGGCCCAGGTGGTGACGCCCAACCTTCCGGAAGTCGAAGCCCTTTTGGGAAAGAGCATTAGCGACGTGGAAGAGATGAAATCGGCCGCCAGGGAAATTTCCACCCTGGGGGCGAAAATGGTGGTGATTAAAGGCGGGCACCTGTCAAAGGGACCTGCCGTGGATGTGGTGTTCGATGGGAAAGAATTCAATCTGCTGGAAGGCCGGCGTATCGACACCGTCAATACCCACGGCACGGGGTGTACCTTCTCTTCGGCCATCGCCGCTTACATGGCAAAAGGATGTACTTTCTTCGATGCGGTGGCGCGGGCGAAAGAGTACGTTACCGGTGCCATCGAAAATGCGTTTCCTCTGGGAAAGGGATGCGGTCCCACACACCATTTTTTCGACCTGTATCGGAAAGCGGGTATGGAAAAAGAGTAAAAGGGGAAAGATCTACTTCCAACACGATTTGGAAAATTGCAGTCAATGAAACCTCGGTCTCTACCAGAGAGTCCAGAAAAGGTTTGGACCGATCCTGCGAGGCATCCCGTTCGCATCAGATTTTAGGAACATTGAACATCGAACGTTCAACGTTGAATGATGAGATCGCTTCGCTCTGTCATTTGATAAAAATATTTTGTTTGTTGCCGCCAGTGAAGCCGGGCTGCAAGTTGTAACAAACGACAGAATTCCTTATTCGATATTCGAAGTTGGACGTTCAGTGTTCGACGTTTATAAAACTGGTTTTTCGCCCTTTTCGGGGGGGATTCATCAAAAAACCTGCTCCGCGGGTGAGTTGTTATTCTTTAACCGCGGATCGTACAATTTGGAACGTTCGGGAGAATTGACGCCTTCCATTCTTCCATGGTTTTTCCATCCACGGCAGGGTCGTGACGGCGGCCGAATTCCGGATCCAGGCAAACGCCTCGGCCATTGAAGGGTTGAAGGACGTACCGCTTTGCACCCTTGATCGTTTCGGAAATGACTCTTACTGCCTTGGCGTCGACGAAGGGGGCGACGCAGGTGGTTCGAAATTCGTAGGCCGGAGCAAAAGAGCGGATGAGCCGGATGGTTTCAGATAGCCTTTTGCCCACATCCGGATCAGGGCAAAAAGGGCCGTAGGCATCCAACGGTGCCTTGATGTCCATGGCGACAAAATCCACCAGATGTCGGTCCAACAGCGCTTCCAGCACTTCGGGCCGGCTGCCGTTCGTGTCCAGCTTCACCGGGTATCCCATGGCTTTGATGGATTTGCACAAATCGAGAAGATCCCCCCGATGCAGTGTTGGCTCGCCGCCGGTAATGGTCACGCCCTCGAGCAGTCCTTTGCGGGACTGCAAAAAGGCCATGATCGTCTCCGGTTCGATCCGCATGGGATACTCGCCCCGTGCGAGCGCCGGGTTGTGGCAATAGGGGCAGGTGAAATTACACCCGGTGGTGAACAAGACGCAGGCGATCTTGCCGGGATAGTCGATGAAGGAATTTTTTTGGTAACCGGCCAGAAGCATCAAAATATGATAAAAAGCCCTATACTGTTTTGAGGCGGATGCTCATATCATCCAAATCGGTGGAAGCGTCCATCGTATGCAGTGACACACCCACGGTTTTTTTCTTCCCCTTTCCGATCTTCATGGGCGTGGCTGCGGATACACCCGCGGTGATCCTTTCCACCCGGAAGGTTTTTCTCCGCTGGTATTCAGCCTGTTTCCCGTCGTTCCACTGTTTTACCGGCCGAAGGTAACCGACCACGCGACTGTACACTTCCGTTTCACGGTCGCATTTGGCGCAACGGGTCTGTTCTCCGCTGAGATAGCCATGGGAGGGACAAACCGAAAAGGTGGGGGTAAGGGTAAAATAGGGGAGTCGATAGTTGGCGGAGACTTTTCGAACCAGGGCCTTCACCGTCTCGATGTCGGAGACCTGTTCTCCCAAAAACAGGTGCAATACCGTACCGCCGGTATACTTGGTTTGCAGATTGTCCTGCAGCATGAGGGTCTCGAAGATATCGTCCGTGTGATTCACCGGCAACTGGGTGGAGTTGGTATAGTAGGGTGCCGCACCCATCTGGACGTCTTTTTCGTTGGCACAGACTATTTCCGGATAACGTTTCTTGTCGATCATGGCCAAACGGTAGGATGTTCCTTCGGCCGGCGTGGCCTCCAGATTGAAAATATCCCCCGTTTGGTCCTGCATCTCTGCGAGAATACTGCGCAGGGCATCCATTACCTTCACGGCAAATGCCTGGCCCTTTGCCGTCGTGATTTCCTCTCCCAAAAAGTTCAGGCAGGCTTCGTTCATGCCGAGGATGCCGATGGTGGAAAAATGGTTCTTCCAGAAAACACCGGATCGCTCCTTTATGGAGCGCAGGTAAAATTTGGAATAGGGATACAGGTTTTTGGTGGTGAATTGTTCCAATACCTTTCGTTTGATAGCCAGGCTCTCGATTGCCAGGTCGACCCGCATGCGAAGATGATCGAAGAATTCGGTTTCGTCCTTGGACACGTGGCCGATTCGGGGCAGGTTGATGGTGACGACGCCGATGGAACCGGTGAGGGGATTGGCACCGAAAAGACCGCCGCCGCGTTTGAGCAGTTCACGGTTATCCAACCGAAGGCGACAACACATGCTGCGGGCGTCTTCCGGTGACATGTCCGAATTGACGAAGTTGGAAAAATAGGGGATGCCGTATTTCCCGGTCATCCGCCAGATGGGGTCCAGGTTGGGGTTGTCCCAATCGAAATCCTTGGTGATGTTGTATGTGGGAATGGGAAAGGTGAAAACGCGCCCCTTGGCGTCTCCTTCGATCATTACCTCGGCGAATGCACGGTTCAGAAGATCCATTTCCTCTTGGAATTCACCGTAGGTGGCATCGATCTCCCTGCCACCGATGATCACCGGATTGTCCTTCAGCATGTCGGGCACGTAGAGGTCCATGGTAATGTTGGTAAACGGTGTTTGAAAGCCCACTCGCGTCGGGATGTTGATGTTGAAGACGAATTCCTGAAGGGCCTGTTTGACTTTGGTATAGTTGAGTTTGTCGTATCTGATAAAGGGTGCCAGCAAGGTGTCGAAATTGGACAGGGCCTGGGCTCCAGCCGCCTCTCCCTGGAGCGTGTAGAAGAAGTTGACGATCTGGCCCAGGGCCGACCGCAGGTGTTTGGGAGGGGCACTCTCTACCTTTCCCTCGACACCCTTGAATCCGTTGTGCAAAAGATCGGTGAGATCCCATCCCACACAGTAGACCGACAACAGGCTCAGGTCGTGGATGTGAAGATCGCCGTCGGCATGAGCTCGCCGGATTTCCGGCGGATAGATCTTGTTGAGCCAGTACTCCGCCGTGACGTCAGAGGAGATGTAGTTGTTGAGTCCCTGCAGGGAGTAGCACATATTGCTGTTTTCTTTGATTTTCCAATCGAGTTTTCGGATATAGTGGTCCACCAGATCCACCTGGGCCTCTGTGGCGATGCGTCGGATCTGGGCATGTTGCTCCCTGTAGATGATGTAGGCTTTGGCTGTTTTGTAATAAGGAGAGTCCAGCAGCACCCGTTCCACGATGTCCTGTATCTCTTCCACCTCAGGCGTGGGCCCAAGGCGAAGCTCGTGGGCGAGGGTCAGGACCCGAAGGGTCAACTTTTTGGCTTCCCGCTCCCCGAATTCCTTTGAGGCGTGACCGGCCTTTGCGATGGCGGCGGTGATTTTGGACGGGTCAAACTCGACAATGCGATTGTCACGCTTTTTGATCTTTTCAATCACGGGGCTCTCCTCAGGCGCAAAAAGTTGGTTAATACGGATTGGTTGCGACGAATTTTGTTCCAAAGGGCGTCTTCACGACGGACTGTCGCCGACGAACTGTTTGGGAATGCAAAGCCCCATGGCGTTCCGGGGCAATAGTAGGTTGTATATGACAAGATGTTGTTGTCTGTCAAGACGCTTTTACCATATGTAGTAGCCACACACGATCGGTGGGAATGTTCAACCCCTTGTGTTTGCTGCGAAAAAAATGCCGTCACCGTGCCGGTCCCGGGTTGTCGGTCAATATTTTTTGGTCCCAACGCCCTCTTTTACACCCACATATGTTGTGTTAAAATAAACTTGACATACAATATGTTGTATGGGATTTTAAGGCTTCAACCTCCATTATTCGCAGTATTCAAACCGGGTGCTTTGCCTCCGGTTACAACCCGAACGTTACAGCACTGACGTGCTTTTGGAAATCCGGTCCATCGGCGTTATTTCAAGCCACCCGCTTTCCGGGTGGTCGTTGAATCGATAGGTAGGGTCTCGAATACGAAACACCTGTCTTTACCATTGACATCAACCAACGGAGAATTTGCATCCATGGCCGCCAAAGAGAAAATCATCATCACCCATGACGGAAACGTGGACCTGAACACCTATGTTTGGGATGATCATGCCTTTTGTAAAAGCTTGATCGGCGCCAATGCCGTGAATGAAAAACAGGCCAAAGAGATTTATCATTTCATTCGATCGGCCATCGAACGGATGGATCTCGGTCACGTTACCGGCCCCATGGTGGATGAGTTGATTAAGGCCAAACTTTCCGAGTACGGCCTGGACACCAAAACCTCCGTGCGGCTGACCAAGGATATGTTCATCAAAAACGGTCTGCATCTTTCCACCAATGCCAAGACCGTTCTGGAGAGACGCTACCTGAAAAAAGACGTGGACGGCCGATTGAAGGAAACGCCGGTACAGATGTTTCATCGGGTGGCCAACCACATCGCCCAGGCAGAGCTGCAATACGATGAAAAGGCGGATGTCCAAGAAGTTGCCGGGCAGTTTTATTCACTGATGACACAATTCAAATTTCTGCCAAACTCGCCCACACTGATGAATGCCGGCAGACGGTTGGGACAGCTTGCCGCGTGCTTCGTGCTGCCCGTGGAAGACAGCATGGAAGGGATTTTTTCCTCACTGAAAAATGCCGCCATCATACATAAATCCGGAGGTGGCACCGGTTTTTCCTTTTCCCGCCTGAGGCCGAAGAATTCCATGGTGGGAACAACCGGCGGTATCGCATCGGGTCCGGTTTCTTTCATGAAGATCTTTAATACGGCCACCGAACAGGTCAAGCAGGGGGGGACCCGAAGGGGTGCCAACATGGCGATTCTACGCGTGGATCATCCGGATATCATGGAGTTCATCCACTGCAAGGCCGATACGGCATCGTTGAATAATTTCAATATCTCCGTGGGAATCACCGACACTTTCATGAAAGCCGTCGAAAACGGGGAAAGCTACGACCTGGTGGATCCCAGGGATCAGCAGCACGTGGGTACCTTGAATGCAAACGAGGTATATGCGGCCCTGACCGAACACGCCTGGAAAAGCGGGGATCCGGGCATCGTCTTTCTCGATCGCCTCAACCGGGATAACCCTACTCCGGCGCTGGGAGAGATCGAGAGTACCAATCCGTGTGGCGAACAGCCGCTTTTGCCCATGGAGGCGTGCAACCTCGGATCCATCAATCTGTCCAGGTTCGTGGTCCAGGAAAAGGGGTATGCGTTGATCGATTTCGATGAACTGAAAAATACCGTCTGGACCGCGGTTCGCTTCCTGGATAACACCATCGACATGTCCCGTTATCCCCTTGCCGCCATCGACCGGATGGTCAAGGGGAATCGTAAGATCGGATTGGGGGTGATGGGATTCGCCGATCTTCTGTTCCAGCTGTCCATCCCCTACAACAGCGACGAGGCAATCGCCGTCGCCGAGAAGGTCATGGCTTTCATCCAGGAAGAGTCCCACCAGGCCTCCCTCGCCCTCGCACGGAAGCGCGGTGTATTTCCCAACTACGGCCAAAGCCGTTTTGCCGGTGATGAAAAAGCCGCATACCGCAACGCCACAACCACCACCATCGCCCCCACCGGCACCTTGAGCATCATCAGCAATTGTTCGTCCGGTATCGAACCGCTGTTTGCGTTAAGTTTCATTCGAACCGTCATGGACAATGACAAGCTAATGGAGGTCAATCCCCATTTCGAGGCCGCAGTGCGCAAAGAGGGGATCTATTCCGAAGCCCTCATGGAGGCCGTGGCGACCACGGGCTCCATCGCAAATATGGCCGAAATACCCGAAACGGTCAAAGGGGTATTTGTCACGGCACACGATATTACCCCGGAGTGGCATCTTCGAATGCAGGCGGCCTTTCAGAAATACACGGACAACGCCGTGTCCAAGACCGTTAATCTGGCACACGACACCACGGTGGAAGATGTCCGGAAGATATACGACTTGGCCTGGGAACTTGGCTGTAAGGGGGTCACCATCTACCGGGATGGCAGCAAGGAGAATCAGGTGCTGTCCATATCGACGACCCAGGGGAAAGAAGACGCCTTCATGACTGCGGTCCGAAAACGGCCCGACACGTTAGATGGCTTTACGACAAGGGTGAAAACCGGATTGGGTCAGCTTTATGTGACGGTGACGGAGTATCACGGCAAGCCCTTCGAGGTTTTCGCCACCATCGGAAAGTCGGGCCGCTCCACCACGGCCAAAACCGAGGCCATCGGTCGGTTGGTCTCCCTGGCCTTTCGATCCGGTGTGACGGTGGACAAGGTCGTGGAGCAGTTGAAAGGGATCGGCGGCGAACATCCCGTTTTTCAGAATGGGGGGCTCGTACTTTCCATACCCGATGCCATCGCACGCGTTCTGGAAAAGCGCTATCTCATGGAAGATAAGAAAAAGAAGCGCGGCAACAGCCTTATGGGGGAGGTCTGTCCTGAGTGCGGCCAGACCATCAGCTTCGAGGAAGGGTGTATGACCTGTCATTTCTGCGGGTTCACCAAGTGCGGATAATTGCGCAGAAACAGTATCTTTTTTCCAGTTGACGTCGACTTCACCTTATCATATTATCATGATAATGATAATATGAATAAAAAAGGGGTCGATCATGCAAACATCGGTTAAAACGGAACGCATAACAATTTTAGGAACGCCTGACTTCAAGGCATATTTGCATAAAGAAGCCAAAAAGGAAGGCATTAGCGTTTCTCAACTTGTCCGTCAGCGTTGCGAAAAAAGACCGGTAAATGATGAGGAGAAGATGTTGGCGCTTTTAACGGCCGAGCTTCAACAGGCGGCCAAAAGGGCAAAGAAATCCTTAAACAAAGGCATCGCCGATGCGGAAAAAGCGTTACATCAATTAAGGGGGAGTTGATTTGAGTACTTTTGCCGATGTAATGGCGGCGGTAAAAGAGGTCATGCTGTTAACCGATAAGGTTGAACGCGCCGGGATGTTGCTGTCTGAAATTTCCAAAGAGTTGCAATCCCATGACAGAAGGATTGTCCGCCTGGAAACCATTGTTGAAATAGCGGGCAATCAACCTAAGATACCTTCTAAACTATAGTCAAATTATTAGAGTGTATCACTACCAACGCCCGATGGGTATTTGGTATTGTTATGCAACCCACAGCCAACAGTAAGTCCTTTGGATTACTACAATAATCCTGCAATAATCCAGCAATGCCGAAAACGACGGATATCCATGTGTCAGACCAGATGGGTAACGAGGGCTTTTTTCAGGAAGGGGAAGTCTTTTTTTGATACGCCGAAGCGGGCATAGACCGACTGCCAGTGGGATAAAAACGTCTGTTTGAGGCGGTCGATGATCTGCCGGCCGTCATCCGGGGGCAGGCCGAAGACCGGGCACACGGAAAAACTTCATTGGGATCGGCTGAGGGATTGCTGAAATCCGTCAAACAACTACCGCATGGGCATTCGGGGCATGGGTGTCTTTGGGGTGACCCAGATGTAGTCGCCGTCGTCCGCGTCGATCTCGTTGCCCACCGGTTCCATATAGATGGTCCTGAAAGGCAGGTGGTTGCGGGAAAAGACGCGATTGGGCACGCCGAATTTTCGGATGATGTGGCCGTTTCCGATGATCACCACCATTTTCCCGGCACTCAGGTTCTCCGCCACGGCCTCGGCCATGGCATCTTCCCAGACGCATTGGGCCTCATAAAAATGTTCGAAGTTTTCCCGTCCCGGAAGGGCGTGCATGGAAAATATCTTTTCCACATAGGCCCGATGCTCGGCATCATCGAGGTTCACTGTTTTCGGCAGATGCCGGCGATCCTCCTTTTGGAGGCTTGCGATGCCGCCGGTACTGATTTTCCCGGGGATGTGAAATGGCAGGTTGAGGGCCACGATCCGAATTCGATTTTCCTTCGCATATTCCAATATTCCCCGGTACAGATCGAAATCGAAGCGCCAGTTGGCATACCAATGGCTTTTTTCCAGAAAAGCGGTTTCATCCAAACCACCGGCAATCCATTGATCCAAAACCTGCTGGTAGGTGTGGTCGAACATTTCCATACCGATGGTCAGCTTCGGGTCATTTTCGAAAATGGCTTTGATCACCGCCAGTTGATTGGCATGGTGGGAGGGGTTGGTGTGCTGCTCGCCCACATAGATGATTCGGAATTGGGCCAGGTCATGAAACATTTCCTCGCGGGGTACGACGGAAGCGGTGTCCGACCGGTAAATGGCATCTTCCGTCAATTGCATTTCATTCTCCTTGATTGTCAGCGCTTTTTGCGGCATCATGCATCCCATCAGACTCGAAATGAGGAAAAGGATAACAATGGCGATCAGATAAAAAATCGACATGGGCGTGGTGAAGCCGGATCGATCGTTGACAAACGAAATCATATGGCGTGAACTCCGGAGATACGAGTGAAAGTGAAAACCAAAAACGAGTTGCTTTTTCGAAAAGCCTTCATTCCGTGGTACGATACGGAACCGGTGATGGTGGTAACCCTGGTGTTTGCCGCTTGTGTGTTTTCATTTAGCATATACGGCATCGTCGCAGCTTTCGAGACACCCCGCTACCTTCCCTATGTCTGGGTTC
The DNA here is from genome assembly GCA_963674945.2 of uncultured Desulfosarcina sp. GTDB lineage: Bacteria > Desulfobacterota > Desulfobacteria > Desulfobacterales > Desulfosarcinaceae > Desulfosarcina. Next base: position 1,417,288 of record CAXXWQ010000004.1, on the reverse strand, counting down.
CAGGCCTTCTGGCCCTCCTCTCCCTGGCGATCACCATTTCCACCTCCATTCGCATGACCAGAAGAGGTGGCAATGGATCATACTGATCCATTCACTTTTTCTTTTTTAAAAAATCGGTATAGCTCATGGATTGGTAGCTGTCCGTATCGTAGTACTTGAGCAGGTTCAACATGTCATCGGATGAGATGAAACCCGGTCGGTTTGCGATTCGTTGCCCCTTTTCGGACAAGAAAAACGTGGTGGGCAAGCCTCGGACCTGGTATTTGTTTCCAATATCTTGCTCTTTGTCCAGGTCGACGCTAATGGGTATGAAGTTTTGGTTTACATAGGCGATTACCGTTGGGTCCTGAAACGTTTCCTTGTTCATTTTGTGGCAATACTGACACCAATCGGCGAGAAATACCAAAAAGACTTTTTTGTGTTGCGCCTCTCCCTGCATCCGGCCTTCTTCGTAGGATAACCATTGAATGCCATCGCCGGTGGCCTGGGAGGCGAACAGTTGGTCACGCTTGTCGGTGAAGACAAGGATCAGTGCAAGGGATAAGGTCGTCAATATCCATTTTTTCATCATTTGCCTATTTCCTATGTGCTTAGAACCATCAATTTATCCGTAACCAATAAGACGCCGACAATAAGCAACAGCACGCCGGCCGTGATATTGATGTAGCGAATCGACCAAGAGGCCTTTCTTATGAACACCAGCAGAGAGTCGACGAAGATGGAAAGGATTAGAAAGGGAATGGCCAGGCCCGCCGCGTAGATGGAAAGCAATATCATACCATGTGTGACCGTCTCCTGGTTACCCGCCACGATGAGAATGGAACCCAGCAACGGGCCGATACAAGGGCTCCAACCCGCTCCGAAGGCCATGCCTACCAAAAATGTGCCCATGAAATGCAGGGGCTTTTTCCGGACATGAAACCGGTGTTCGAACTCTAAATATTTAAAACGCAACAATCCGGTCATGTGAATGCCGAGAATGATAATCAGCGTGCCACCGATGATCCGGATCCATTCCCGATACTTGAACATGGTGCCGCCGAAGTAGGATGCGGACGCCCCCATGAGTATAAACACAAGAGAGAATCCAAGGACATAGCTCGCGGTTGAAAGTACAATTCGCCTTCGCATGCGTCCCGAACGCGCGTGGGTCAGTTCGTCCAGGGACAAGCCCGTGATGAAGGTGAAGTAGGCGGGAATCAGCGGCAATATGCATGGAGAAAAAAAAGACAGCAAACCGGCAATCAGCGCCGCTGGGTATGATATGGATTCAGTGAACATGTGATTTTGTGGCAATTCCTTAATTCGTTAGACTGCTGACAACACATCTTTCTTTATTTGAGATCTGAGCCGAAAAAACGAATTGGGTTACAATATCGCCCTTTGGCTTATGAAATGGAGTCGTATTTTCCATCCTGCGGGAAAAGAAGAACCCATGTTCCAGCAGCCAAAATGAAAAGATTTCTGATGGTGTTCAGAAGGATATGGGAAGGTTCGCTTGCGGTCAATGAAAAACAGCCGCAGGCGATGTTTAGCCCGCGGTAGGCATTATACCAGGTAAGGCATAAGAAAACGGCCATCATCAGACACACCAAGAGCGCCGCTCCTTTTTCCCACCGGCCGAAGATCAGGGCGAATCCGCAAACCGCTTCGACCCAGGGGAGGATAACCGCGGTCATCAGTACCAGTTGCGGGGGAAGGAGACGATAGTTGGTCACGATCGTCGCGAAAGCATGCGGATCGAGGGCTTTGGGTACGCTGGAATAGGCGAATACCAATCCTATTCCGATCCGGACCAGGGTCGTGAGTCGTTTTGCTATCCGAGGTGGCATCGCTCCCATCCGATATTCATTTCCCATCATCATACCCCAATTACGGTAATCGGTCAGGGCTGGGTTTGATCGTGTGCAAAATTTTTAATCATCGCCTCCCCAAGCTCCTTGGATCGGTTGGTGGCGGCCTCCACGGCGTTGATGAGCGTTGTACGCAGTCCCCCTGACTCCAGGGCGTGAAGACCCATGATGGTCGTTCCGCCGGGCGAGGTGACCGAATCCCTTAGCTGTCCTGGATGCATTCCGGTTTCCAAAAGCAGTTTGGCGGCACCCAATATCGTTTGGGAAGAAAGGGTGAGAGCGTCTTGTCGGTACAGGCCCATTTTTACACCCGCATCGGCCAGGGCATCCGCGATCGTGAAAATATAGGCCGGACCACTGCCACTCAGTCCCGTGATGGCATCCAGGGAATTTTCTTTGACAAAAATTGATTTTCCTACGGAATCGAAAATGGTCATGGCGAGATTCACATCTTCTTCGCCGGCATGTTCACCGGCGGCGATGGCCGTGGCACCTTCTCTTACGGCGACGGCTACGTTGGGCATAACCCGAATCAGCCGAAGATCCTTTTGCAGAAGGGATTCGATTGCCGCCAGTGGGACACCTGCGGCGATGGAGATGATCAACTTGCTCATGTCCAGATATTCGGCTGTTTCCTTGAGTACGCCGGCCATGATCTGGGGTTTGATGGCATAGATGACGACTTCCGATACCTGAATCACTTCGATATTGCTGGTCGTCGTTTGAACGGGGTATTTTTCCTTTATTTTTGAAAGTTGTTCCTGGCTTGTATCGCTACAGATGATATTGGCGGCCTGGGCCACTCCGGAGCGGATCATTCCATCAATCAGGGCAATCCCCATGTTTCCAGTTCCGATCATGCCGATTTTCTTGCTTTTTAACATTAACATCCTTCTCCTTGCACGATGCATCGTTGATGGTCTATGGTGATAGGAATTTCCCCTACGCGGTTCTCCTTTGCCGTGTCAAGGGAAAACATCGAATCCACGGTAGTTCCCGACGGCGCGAAAACCATCCACATTCCCATGAGTTCGGTGCAGTGGCATGAAGTGGCGGGCTTCTTCCCATCGTTCTTCCCAACCCGAAAGGCAACCGAATTTGCATTTATCCGACTTTCCCGCGATTTCAACTCATTGTTTCCCATGCGCTGCTCCTGCCTCAACCCATGAAAAATCTTGACTTATGTGAGAGAAAGATCATATTTTTTCCAAGATTATGGGAACCACCGCCCTTTGTTGCCCCCGGAACCAACCCTTATGGACAAGGATTGTTTATGTATATCATCGGCTATTTTTTGATGGCTGCGGCCAAGGTTATGGATGTGTTGCTGCTTTTTTTTATGTGGGTCGTCATCTTTCGCGCCATTCTTTCCTGGGTCAATCCGGATCCTTACAACGCCATTGTACGATTTATCCACAACGTTACCGAACCGGTGCTCTACCCGATTCGATCCAGACTGCCCATTAACTATGGCGGTATCGACTTTTCACCCATCGTGGTCTTTCTCGCCATCATCTTTTTGCGTACTTTTGTCGTGAACAGCCTTTTGCGAATGGCTTCTTCGCTTATCTGATTACCACAAAGACAGGAACGTACCATGAAACTAACGCCCCTGGACATTCAGCAGCAACAGTTTAAGGTCCGATTCCGAGGGTTTGATATTCGCGAAGTGGATCAATTTCTGGAACAGATCGCCAAATCCGTTTCCGCCCTCCAGGAGACCGTGAACCAACAGGAAGAAAAACTTCGCCGCATGGAACTGGAAAAACAGGGCTTCAAAGAGAGGGAAGAGACCTTCAAGAGAGCCATGATCAACTCCCAGAAACTCCTGGAACAGATGAAAGACAATGCCCGCAAATCGGCGGAGATTATCATCGCCGATGCAGAGGTCAAGGCCGAAAAGATCCTTAACCGGGCCCACTCCCGCCTATCCCAACTCCACGAAGATATCACTGAACTCAAACGCCAGCGTATCCAAATCGAAGTCCAGATTCGTGCGATCATCGATGCACACGCCAAACTCCTGGAGATCGGAAAGGAAGACCTGGCGGACGTTACCACCGAAGATACCAAAATCAAAGTCCTCAACCACTAAGTAAATCCTAAAGTTTTACAATACATCGCACGATAATTTGTGACAAATAAGGGACGCACCGTTGTCTCTTCCTGTCCTCCTGGTGGCGTATTGCCCATGGGCCGGAAGGGCACGGCATTTATCCATACTCAGGAGACGTTTATGGCCAGAATAGATGCTTTTTTTAAGCTCATGCACGAACAAAGCGCATCCGACCTTCATCTCTTGTCCGGCCAGCCCCCCGCCTTGCGCATTCACGGAGATATCGAGCGCGTCAAGTACAAGGTGTTGGACAACGACGATCTTAGAAAGATGCTCTATGAAATTACGCCGGAAGACAAGGTAAAGTTGTTTGAAGAGACCGGAGACGTGGATTTCGGATATGAGATTCCCGGACTTGCCCGATACCGAGCCAACTATTTCATGCAAAAAAACGGGATCGGTGCCGTATTCCGGGAAATCCCCAGCACGATTCTGACCGCCGAACAACTCGGCTTACCACCGGTGATTTCCAAACTGGCTTCATTGCCGCGGGGGCTTGTGATCGTTACCGGCCCCACCGGTTCGGGGAAATCGACAACATTGGCCGCCATCATCGATGTCGCCAACCGGTCCCGAAGCGATCATATCATTACCATCGAGGATCCAATCGAATTCGTGCACAAGAGTCGTGGGTGCCTGGTAAACCACCGGGAGGTGGGGCTGCATACCAAATCCTTTAGTGCTGCGTTGCGAGGGGCGTTGCGCGAGGACCCGGACATTATCCTCGTGGGCGAAATGCGGGATCTGGAGACCATTTCCCTGGCCATCGAGGCGAGCGCTACCGGCCATCTGGTTTTCGGAACCCTGCACACCACCAGTGCCCCCAAGACCGTGGATCGTATCGTGGAGGTTTTTCCGGCCCAAGAACAGGCACAGATTCGTTCGACCCTGGCCGACGGCATCCGGGCGATCATTTCACAGACCCTCTTCAAACGGGTCGACCAGAAAGGGCGTGCCCCGGCCATGGAGATACTCATTGCCACACCGGCCGTTCGAAATCTTATCCGCGAGTCCAAATCCCATCAACTTCCCTCCATGATGCAGACTGGTAAAAAATATGGCATGCAGCTTTTGGATGACGCCATTATGGAGCTTTACAACAAAGGGAGAATCAGTGCCGATGACGCCTACACCAAAGCCAATGAAAAAGGGCGTTTCCGGCCGCTGCTCAAATCTCCGCCCACGGATTTCACGGAGGCCTAGCGCGTATGATGGACGTTTTCCGTTCACCTTTTCCATCCAACGGATCGAATACGCCGATCCTTGTGGGCACTGACAGAGGTACATCATGAAAAAGCAGGAAGTGGATCATATCCTGACACGGATGCTCGATTCCCATAGCAATGTGTCCGACCTGAACCTCACCGTGGGCAAACCGCTTCAGGTGGAAAGCTCCGGAGAACTGGTCCCGGTGGAAATCAAGCCGGAACTCAAGGAGTTGACGCCATTTCAGACCGAGACGTTTGCGTTGAACCTCATCGGGCAGGATCGAAGACTCACGGAAACCCTAATTAATACAGGGTCATGCGATCTTTCCTATTCGCTTCCCGGTAAGGCCCGGTTTCGTGTGAATATCTTTTCCCAAACGGGTCACTACTCCATCGTACTGCGAAAACTGGAGTCCAAGATTCCCACGATTCGTGACTTGAATCTGCCGGACACATTTTACAAGATCGCAAAGGAACTCAACGGCATCGTCTTCGTAACCGGTGCGACCGGATCGGGCAAGTCCACCTCCCTTGCGGCCATCTTGGAAGAGATCAACGAGGCACGATCCGTTCACGTGGTCACGCTGGAAGATCCCATCGAATACCAGCATCCCCACAAGAAGGCGACTTTTAATCAGCGAGAACTGGGCACCGATTTCGACAGTTTTTCCAATGGCCTGCGTGCTGCCTTGCGCCAGGCACCCAAAGTCGTTTTGGTGGGGGAGATGCGAGATCGGGAAACCATTGAAATCGGTCTGAATGCCGCCGAGACAGGTCATCTGGTGCTGACCACCTTGCATACGGTGGATGCCGGCCAGACCATCAACCGAATTTTGGGAATGTTTCAGAACGAAGAGGAAAAGCAGATTCGCATCCGGCTGGCCGATACGGTGCGATGGATCGTGGGCCAGCGGTTACTGCCCAAGATCGGCGGTGGGCGGGTGGCCGCTTTCGAGATTCTGGGTACCAATTTGCGGGTCAAGGATGCCGTTTTAAACGGCGAGTCCGAGGGGAAAACCTTTTACGAAATCATGGAAGCGGGGCGTCCCTTCGGCATGACTACCTTCGACGATTACATTGTCGGGTTATACGAGCAGGGAATGATAACCCAGGAGACGGCAATGGCCTACGCCTCCCACAAAGGGGTTGCCGGCCGTGGTATCGACAAGGTGAAGAGTGCAAGGGGTGAGTCCACAACCGACATTGACAACCTGGAGATCGACCGCTCGTACGATAAAAACTGATTGCAAAAGACGGATCACCCGCAAAACGGAAAGGATCGGATGAAAGACCATGGACATCAGCTGCGAACAATGCAAGAGTAAGTTCAGAATTGCCGATGATAAACTTCCAGAAAACAAAACGGCATTTGTGAAATGTCCACGATGTGAGAATCGAATCAGTGTGCCACCGGTGGCCGAACAGGTTGCCGCGGAAGATCCTCCGGAATTCGAGGATGATTTTTTTTCTTTCGACGAGGATGACGCAAACGGAGAGGATGCCAGTGACAAACCCTTCGATTTCGTAGAGGAGGAAGGGAAAAGCATGCTGCTTTGTGAATCCGATCCCATCATAAAGAAAAACATCCTGCCGGTAATGAACGTTCTCGAATACCATGTCACGGAGGTCAACAACAGCCGGGATGCACTCAAGACGATGCGGTATCACGACTACGACCTCATCATCGTCAACGAATATTTCGATACCAAAGACCCGGAAGCCAACGGTGTCCTGATTTACTTGGAGCGTCTCAACATGGCCATCCGCCGCAACATTTTCGTTACCATGATCACCAAGCGATTTCGAACGATGGACCACATGAAGGCGTTTCAAAAAAGCGTGAACATGGTGGTCAACGTGGACAATATTGTAGACTTCGATAAAATCCTGCGAAGAGGTATGGCCGATTTCGGCATTTTTTATCATGTGTACAAAGAGTCGATGGTGTGATAAAAAAAGCCGTTCCACCCGGTCCCCAAAGGATCCTATCCAATTTTCGAAAATTGGTGCAACGGCAACGATGAACCCTCGGAAAAAGCCTGTCAACTGCAGTGAATACCGCCAGGAGATGATTTTGCTCGGATTGGTGCGAAAGCTTCAGGATCCGGAACTAACCGAATCGGAGAGAAAGCGAATCGCCAGAGAGATCAAAAAACTAGAGCGACAGATGGGGATGTGATCTCGGGCTTCTAAGGAATTCGTTCATCAATACGAATCAAAGTAAACTTCTCAGAAAAAGCTTTTCCCATTTTAGCCCGTCGGCAACATAGTGGAAGAATGAGTTTTTTCGTAACACTTTTTCGCCATCTTTGGCCTGGAAAAGCTTTTTACGAAGCCGTCAACTCTTCACTGATCAGTCTCAGTCCTTCTAAGGTAAGATCGGATTCCACCTTTTCGATACTGCGGGCGACATTGGCCATCAACGGCGCCAGACCGCCGGTTGCCAACACCGTCGGAGAAGGGCTTACCTCCCGCTTCAAGCGCTGTACGATACCGTCCACCAATCCGGCATATCCGAAAATGATTCCGGATTTGATTGCTTCGGCGGTATCCTTTCCCACAACGTTTCGCGGTGTTTCGAATATTTCCACCCGGGGCAGCTTGGATGCCTCCCGAAAAAGCGCCTCCGAAGCGATCATGATACCGGGACTGATGACGCCACCCAAATACTCTCCCTTTTGCGATATGAGGTCGAAGGTGGTGGCCGTGCCGAAATCGATAACGATGAGGCTCTTTCGGTATTTATGGTAAGCGGCAACGGAATTGACGATGCGGTCTGCGCCCACTTCTTGGGGGTTGTTCATCAAAATCGGCATCCGCTTATAGGAACGCGCGTTCACCCAATGGGGCACGTTCCCCAGGTATTTCCGACAGAAAGCGTCCAGAATCGTGACAATGGGGGGAACGACACAGGAGATGATCGTTTTCTTGATGGCACCGGCCTCGACACCGCCATTGGCGAAAAGGCTTGCCGCGATAACGTTAAACTCATCTTCCGTTCGATTTCGTTCCGTTCGAATCCTCCAGTCCTGGATCAGTTTTTTTCCATCGTAGATACCCATTACCGTGTTGGTGTTTCCTACATCGATGACAAGCAGCATGGTGGTTCCCTCAACTATTTTTCAATGGTTACCGAGAAATGATCCGGATGAACGTCCACAAGGGTCGTCCGGATCGGCAACCGGATGGTGGCACTGAGCATGTGCGACCCTGCCGGCAAGCCGGCCAGATCGATGGTAACGGAAAAATCCGGATTGGATTCGATCGCTTGGACGATCAATTCGGGGCCGCGAACGGTTAAGTTGATGTCCGCCGGCGCGATTCGAAATCCCGTAGTGCATCCTTTACCCGATACGGGCACATTTTCCAGGACCCTGGTGACGATTCGTTCCGTCACTTCGATCGTAACGACCACGATTCCCAACGGTGGATCGACGACGATGGCTTCGGGAAGGTGTAAGGGGACCTCCTTTTTGAAGTCGTCCGAAGTATCGGCCAGGTCGACGATCCGGGTCTTTACCGTGTCGATTCCATCCAGCACCGTTTTGGTTCCTTTTATCTTGATGCGTTCCGGTACAATGATGACATTTGCCACCGCATACCCAGATGCCGGTTTCCCCTTCAGGGCGGCCACCACATCAACGGTTTTTTCGGATGCGGCTTCCAATCGGATCGTCAACTCGGAAGTTACCAGGGATTTTACGGATACACCCTTGGGGAGATCGATTTCATTGGGGTCAATGGGCACCCGATGGGTACCCGCTTCAAATCCCGACAGATCCACCGTGCAGGCGAACTGGCCCGGATCGATTTTATTCAGCGTAGCAGGTGGTCCTGAAAATCGTAATGTGACCGAATGGCTGCCCGCGTCGATCAACAGGAGATCTTCGGCAAGGTTGGTGAACGTCGCGGAAACGGAGATCTCCCTCTCCATTTCCTTTTGTTTCTCGGCCCTGGCGATGATTGCGGAAAAAATCACACCCATCAGCAGGACCAGCACCGGGCACCACAACCATAGAACCGGTGAAACGTTTTTTCGATATCGGAATGTTGTCATGGGATGCAAGGGGAATTGATTGCATCGATAATGGTAAGGGTTGCACGACTGCGCGCCACGTCGTGCACGCGGACGATGTGAGCCCCATTCATGGCAGCCGCAGCAATGGCGGCCTGGGTTCCCCTTGCGACTTCCAATGAGAGCGGATCCATGTCTTTTCCCTCTGGATGCTTCAGCAATTGTCGAATGAACATCTTCCGCGACGGCCCGACGAGGAGGGGTGCCCCCAATTTCGAGAATTGTTCGAGGTCTCGAAGGATCGTCAGGTTGTGGCCAATGGTTTTGCCGAATCCGATGCCCGGATCCAGGATGATGCTGGTGCGATCCACACCGGCCCCGACGGCACGATCCATGGCCGTGGCGAAAAATGCCGAGATTTCACCGATGAGGTCATCGTAAACGGGTGCCACCTGCATGGTCTTGGGAGATCCTTTCATGTGCATGAGAATCAGGGGCACCCTGCATTCGGCGGCTGTTTCGGCCATTTTGGGATCCATTCGGAGGGCACTTACGTCGTTAATGATGGTCGCTCCGGCGGCGACCGCCTTTTTTGCCACCGATGCCTTGGTCGTATCGATGGAAATGGGAATTGTTACGCGTGTTGCCACCGCTTCGATGACGGGAAGGACGCGATCCATCTCTTCGGACTCATCCACCGGATCGGAAAAGGGACGGGTGGATTCACCGCCGATATCCAGGATGTCAGCGCCTTCTTCCACCAACCGCATGGCCTGGTCCACGGCCCGATGGGTGGTGAAAAAGTGGCCACCGTCGGAAAAGGAGTCGGGTGTGACGTTGACGATTCCCATAATTCGGGTGCCTTGGCCCAAGGTCAGTATATACGGGCCGCACGTCAGGGTAATCGTTTGCGATGCAATGCTCATTTACATTTCCCGGTGACGGTGCAATGGGTTGTGATGGAAGAACTACGGCGTGTCGGGATCTTCATCCGGGAAGGGTTTCTCCGGATCATCTGGAGACGAACCGTCATCATTGCCGTCGGTGGTGTCCGGGCGGCCGGTCGTTTCATCCGCATTTGTCTCCGGATCTGCGGCCTCCTCCTTGTCGGTGGGCTTTTCCGGCAGTTCGATGCCCGGCCGAACCTTGCGGATGATTTCGTCCATCTCCGCCCCGAGGATGGTCTCCTTCTCCAAAAGCTCCTTGGACAGAGCATGAAGGACGTCCAAATGATCGGTCAGCACGGTTCTGGCATGCTCGTATGCGCGCATGACCAAATCATTGATTTCCGCATCGATTTTCTTTGCCGTCTCTTCGGAGTAATCCCTGTGCTGGGCGATTTCACGGCCCAGAAACACCTGCTCCTCATCCTTGGCAAAGGACAACGGTCCGAGGGTTTCGCTCATCCCCCAACTGCGGATCATCTGTTGTGCCAGTTCCGTTGCCTTCTTGATGTCATTTGCGGCACCCGTGCTGATGCGATTGAAAACGATCTCCTCGGCGACACGGCCGCCGAAGGCGATGGCAAGTTCGGCTTCCAACTGGTCCTTGTAACGGAAATCCCGCTCATCGGGAAGAAACCAGGTGACGCCGGCGGCCCTGCCCCGGGGAATGATGGTGATCTTGTTTACCACATCGGTGCCGGGAATGAATCGGGCGACCAGGGCATGTCCGCCCTCGTGGTATGCGGTGGTAAGCCGGTCTTCCTCTCTGATTACCTTGGATTTTCTCTCGAGGCCCATGTAAACCTTGTCCTTGGATTCCTCAAAATCCAACATGTCCAGCCGCTCCTTGTCCCGCTTGGCGGCAAGCAGTGCTGCCTCGTTCACCAGGTTTTCAAGGTCGGCTCCGGAAAAGCCGGGGGTTCCCTTGGCAAGAACCACAGGATCCACGTCCGATGCGATGGGCGTCTTTTTCATGTGTACCCGAAGGATCTTTTCCCGCCCCTTGATATCCGGCAGGGAGACAACCACCTGTCGATCGAATCGTCCGGGACGCAGCAGCGCCGGGTCCAGAACGTCGGGGCGGTTCGTTGCGGATATGAGAATCACTCCTTCGTTGGACTCGAATCCATCCATCTCCACCAGAAGCTGGTTCAGGGTCTGTTCCCGTTCGTCGTGGCCGCCGCCGAGACCGGCGCCCCGATGCCGGCCAACGGCGTCGATTTCGTCGATGAAGATGATGCACGGCGCGTTTTTCTTTCCCTGTACGAAGAGATCCCGAACCCGGGAGGCGCCCACACCGACGAACATCTCCACGAAGTCGGATCCGCTGATGCTGAAAAACGGCACGCCGGCTTCCCCTGCGATGGCTCTGGCAAGCAGGGTCTTACCGGTCCCCGGCGGACCCATGAGCAACACCCCTTTGGGAATGCGTCCGCCCAATCTGGTGAATTTCTTTGGGTCCCGAAGAAAGTCGACGATCTCACCCAATTCCTCCTTGGCCTCATCGATGCCGGCCACGTCCTCGAAGGTTACCTTTTCCTGCTGGTCGGACAAGAGGCGCGCACGACTCTTTCCGAAAGACATTGCCTTTCCGCCGCCACTTTGCATCTGGCGCATGAAGAAGATCCAGACCCCGATAAGTACGATCATGGGAAACCAGGAAATGAGCACCGACATGTACCAGGGGGATTCGGCAGGCGGCTTGGCGATGATGGTGACGCCCTTGTCCTTCAATCGTTGGATCAATGCCGGATCCTGTGGTGCGTAAATCTTGAAATGGCTTCGGTTGATGTCGGTCACCCGAATTTCCTGTCCCTGAATGGTGACTTCCGCGACACGGTCGGCTTCGATCATGGACAAGAATTCGGAATAGCTGATGTCGTTTTGGGAAAGTTGCTGCTGGTTGAACAGGTTGTACAGCATGACCATCATCAGCGTGATGACGAGCCACAGGGCGAGATTTTTGTAAAAAGGATTCAAAAGCGATTTCCTCCTCGAGAAACGTTGGCGCGAGACGTGGTTTGCTGTTTATGTAAGGATCATATTAACCATCATCGACTGTCAAGCAAGAAAAATTCAATACTGAGAACGATTTCGGTCTCTTTTGTTATTTTGCAATGATCGTCCATGCGTTGTCCCATCACCCAAAGGATGCGCCGCTGGTCGGCAAGGATCGGAATGAAGCGCCGGATTTTTTGGGGGATACGATGGTCGATGAAGTATTTCTTTACCTTTTGAGAGCCCGCGGCGCCCAATGGCGTGAATCGATCACCGGGTGCCGGGGGGCGAACCACGAGTGGAAACGATATCTTGGCCCAGTCCAGGTGGGCCTGGTTTGGTTCCACCTGTTCCCAAGAGGGCAATTGACTGGACCGAAAGCAGGAAAACCGCAGTCCGATGCCAAAAGGGTGAACGGCCATCGTTGTGGGCAGCGGAAAGGGAACGATACTGGTCGAAACGGCCTTTGGATTCCATGCGTCCGCCATCTTTGATTTCCGTCCGTCCGTTTTGCAAAACGCCAGTCGATTTCCAGATCGCTGGACGCGGATGCCTTGCGGCAGATGGATGCCTTTTTCTCCCATGTCCTTGGACACTAAATCCAGCACGGATTGAATGTGGGTGAAGGTAATTTTACGCAAGGATCCGGCACGACGAGAAAGGGCCATTCGAACCAGTCGGCGGGCCAGGGCAGGGTGTGCAAGGCGCAACTGGGGAACGGATAGCAAAAGGGTTCCGTCCTGATTCTCGGTAACGGTGGTTCCGTATGACTTCTCCACCATGGATTCGATCCACTCCTGCTCGCATCGCATGATGTCGGCCAGATGGGCTAGCCCGGGGATGATCTGCGGATTGTATTCTTCGGCCAATAGGGGCAATAGGCGATGCCGGATACGGTTTCGAAGAAATGCGAGGTCCTCGTTGGACGCATCCCGGACGACGGAAATTCCCTTTTCACGGAGATATTCTTCGATTTGTGCGCGTCGGACACGCAAAAGGGGGCGAATCATCCGATTGTTGCGTGCTGGCGCGATACCCGAGAGGCCAAGGGGTCCGGTTCCCCGTAGCAGGGCCAATAGCACCTGTTCTGCGTTGTCGTCCAAATTGTGGCCCAGGGCCAGTTTATCGTACCCATGGTCCATCATGGTCTTTGAGAAAAAGGCATAGCGCAAGAGGCGTCCCGCCTCCTCCATGGACAATCCGAGTCTCTTTTTTACTTTCGCCACACGGGCGGAGGTCATATGAAAGGGAAGTGCCAGTGTCTCCGCCGTCTGTTGAACGAACGTCGCCTCCTGGGCAGAAGATTCTCCCCGCAGGCAATGGTTTAGATGGGCAACACCTATCTGAATTTGAAACCGGGACCGTAAACGATAAAGAACGAAGAGAAGTGCCATGGAATCCGGACCACCGGAAACGCCCACCAGTACACGTTCTCCAGGGCTTACCATCGCGTGGTCGGTCAGTGCCTTTTCGACCGTGGTCTCGATATCTTTGGCGTCACATGGTGTTGAGGATGGTGGCATGGATCAGTTCGGCATTCTCTCGATTCCAGTAACCGACGTGTCCGCACCGGACGGCCACTTCCGTCATGTCATTACGGATCGTTCGAATCTTTACCGTTACCGGCTCACCGTCTTTCATGTGCGCCTTGATGATCGTGCCACTTTCCTGCTGTACCTTTTCATCGACGACCATCTTCAGGTACGCCAGGCTTTCGAGGGCAGCCGATTCGGTTTGGTCGAAGCCCGTGGGGTAAGAACGTGTCAACTCTCCCTTCACATAGGTATACACGCCTGCCCCGGCACCTGCACCGACAACGACGGCGGCACAGCCGGTCGTGACGATTGCAGCGCATAGTAACAGTATCTTTCCTGCGGTTCGCATCATCTCGCGTGACTCCTTCGAATCATTTTTTCTGGCCCATGGGTGATGAACTCGTAAAACGTCGGATTTTGGACGGCTATGTAAAAAGTTCGAGATCAAGGCTTGCGAATCCCGAGGAATGAGGCGTACACATAGTACTCCGCAGTGACGAGGGATGAAGCGTAACGCAGATATCGGACTTTTTACAAAGCTGTCATCGGTGATACAGACTTATTGCATGACACGAGTGAAGTCAATACTACAAGATCGTTGGAAATTTTAAATCACTTCCCTCTTGAAAAGGTTTCGGTGATTGTACTATAGATACGGCGGTTGTGCTAGGCGGGGAGCCAGCGGTGCCCTTTACCCGAAATCCGCTTCATGCGGGGCTGAACTCCCCCTTTAGGGGTTTTTTCGAACATATCGCGCCACTCTGATCGGCCGCCATGCAACAGACGGTCTCGAACCTCGTCAGGTCCGGAAGGAAGCAGCGATAAGGGATGCGGTCTGTGTCGTGGATCGATCCCGGTCAGAATTCGGCGCCGATTTATCGGATCATCTCGATGGGGGGTGCACAACCAACTTTCCCGCCGCCTTTTACATCATCATCAAACCGTTACATTTACAATACCTTATCATTCCTCCTTCGAGGTCGTACGTCTCCTTGACAAGCGACCATCTGGTCTTATTTTTTATCAAAATTTACAACCCGGTCATATTCAACAGCTTAATATTCAAGGGTTTCAATATGATCGAGGCCCCACCGCCGTGAAGATGAGACAATCATGAAAAACCAGGAGACACAGGAGCCGATGGCAAATACGAAGAAAATTGTGATTGAGGACGAGGACGAAAAAAAAGTGCAGGAGACGGAAAACATATCGTCCGACACGAATGCGGATGAGGGAAATGACGAGGTCGCCCCGGAAGGGGAGGCGGATTTGGAAGCGCAGCTCGCCCGAGCCCAGAAGGAAGCCAAGGAGAACCATGAGCGTATGCTCCGCATGGCCGCCGAGTTTGAAAACTACAAGAAACGGGCCGCTCGCGAACTGGAGGATATGAAAAAGTATGCCACGGAGAATCTGCTCCGGCAGATGCTTACCGTTGTAGACAACCTGGAAAGGGCCATCGCTTCGGCGACACCCAACGGTGAAAACGAAAAGGGGGTTGTGGATGGCATCTCTTTGACATTGGATGATGTCATGAAACTTCTGGAGAAACATCATGTCAGCCCCATTACGGCTCTGGGTGAACCATTCGATCCTTCGTTTCACCAGGCCATGTGCCAGGAGGAGAGCGATGCACATCCGCCGAACACCGTGTTGCAGGAGTTTCAAAAGGGATATTTGATCCATGACCGGCTGCTTCGTCCGGCAATGGTGGTGGTTTCAAAGGCCGCACAAAACGGACAATCCGCCGAAAAAAGTGTCGATACAAAAGCATAGCAAGAACTTAAATAATATGACCGAAGGATCTTCGAAGGTAAGGAGGAACGCAGATGGGTAAGATTATCGGAATTGATCTCGGGACCACCAATTCTTGTGTGGCCATTATGGAAGGCGGCGACGCCAAAGTGATTACAAACCAGGAGGGTGGTCGCACTACCCCGTCCATCGTGGCGGTTAGCGAGAGCAACGAACGAACCGTCGGGCAGGTGGCAAAGCGGCAGGCCATCACGAACCCGGAAAATACGGTATTTGCCGTCAAACGGCTGATCGGCAGAAAGTTCGCCTCTCCCGAGGTGCAAAAAGACATCAAGATTCTTCCTTACCATATTAAACAGGCGGAAAACGGGGATGTCCGAATCGATTTGCGGGGCAAGCTCCACAGCCCGGCGGAGATTTCCTCCTTTATCCTGGCACACATCAAAAAATACGCCGAGGATTACCTTGGAGAGACGGTCACCGATGCCGTCATCACCGTTCCGGCGTATTTCAATGATAGTCAGCGCCAGGCTACCAAGGATGCCGGAAGGATCGCCGGGCTCAACGTGCTGCGCATCATCAATGAGCCCACGGCCGCATCCTTGGCCTACGGATTGGACAAACGAAGCGAAGAGAAAATTGCAGTCTTTGATTTGGGTGGCGGTACCTTCGACATTTCCATTCTCGAGATCGGTGAAGGGGTGTTCGAGGTGAAGGCCACCAACGGGGATACCCATCTGGGCGGCGAAGATTTCGATCTGCGAATTATCGATTACCTCGCCAATGAATTCAAGAAAGACCAGGGAATCGATCTGCGGGCCGACAAGATGGCATTGCAGCGGCTTAAAGAGGCTGCGGAGAAAGCCAAGATGGAACTCTCCTCCTCCATGGAGACGGACGTGAATCTGCCGTTTATCACAGCCGATGCAAGTGGTCCCAAACACCTGAACGTCAAGATTACCCGGGCAAAGCTGGAAGGGTTGGTGGCCGATCTTCTGGACAAGCTGGAGCCGCCCTGCAGAACTGCTTTGAAAGATGCCGGTCTTTCCACGGGCGATATCAACGAGGTGATCCTTGTCGGCGGCATGACCCGTATGCCAGCGGTTCAGGAAAGGGTCAAAAAGATCTTCGGAAAAGAACCGCACAAGGGCGTCAATCCGGACGAAGTGGTCGCCCTGGGTGCCGCCATTCAAGGTGGCGTGCTCAAGGGGGATGTAAAAGACGTGCTGCTTCTCGACGTCACCCCGCTTTCATTGGGCATCGAGACATTGGGTGGTGTCATGACGCGCCTTATCGAGAAAAATACCACCATCCCGACGCGAAAAAGCCAGGTGTTCTCGACGGCGGCAGACAACCAGCCGGCGGTCTCCATCCACGTGCTGCAAGGTGAACGGGAGATGGCGGCCAGCAACAAGACCCTCGGGCGGTTCGAACTGGTGGGCATACCCCCCGCTCCCCGCGGCATTCCGCAGATCGAAGTGACCTTCGATATTGACGCCAACGGCATCGTCAACGTCTCCGCCAAGGATATAGCCACGGGAAAGGAGCAGTCCATCCAGATTACGGCCTCCAGCGGTCTTTCCAAGGAAGAGATCGATCAGCTGATCAAAGACGCCGAATTGCACGCCGATGAAGACAAAAAGAAGAGGGAACTCGTCGAGGCACGAAACCATGCGGACACCCTTATTTACACGACCGAAAAATCCTTAAAGGATCTCGGCAACAAAGTCGACGATGCCACCCGAAGCAATATCGAAACCGCATCCACCGCCTTGAAAAAGGCCATGGAAGGAGATGATGTCCAGGAGATCCAACGACTCAGCGAGGAGCTTACCCAGGCCTCCCATAAGGTCGCCGAAGCCATGTACAAGCAGGCCTCGGAAGCCGGTGCCCAGGCCGGACCGGACATGGGGCCGGATGCCGGTGAACAGGCTGCCAAAAATGATGATGATGTTGTGGATGCCGATTTCGAAGAGGTGAAAGATAATAAATAGACAACTCAGTGTTAAGTGTTAAGCTAATGCCCAGAAATGGCCAATTTGCCCGATATCTTTGTTGCAAGAAAAATTTTATCCTCGGAATATTAACCATATGCCTCCGATAAAATTTTTCTTGCGCTTCGATCTCGACCAAATTTTCCTATTTCTGGGCGACTGAGACTAATAAGTTAAGGAATGCTTTCGATATATAAATCGAATCTTTATTCTTCCCTTAAAACGTAACCACTTAACACTGTGATCTTTGCGGTATTTACCGCGCCGATCAAAAACACTCATTTTTTTTCCGACAAAAAACTCTCCGTCGCCCCCCCATATTTTTTTCGCAGTTTGGGTTTTTCGATCTTTCCGGTGGGATTTCTCGGTACGTCGTCGAATATGATCTTTCTCGGGCGCTTGAAACGGGCCAGGGCACTGCAATAATCGTCGATTTGTGCCTTGGTCAATTCATGGCCGGGTTTTGCCTGGATGATGGCCGTGGCGATCTCGCCCAGCCGCAAGCTGGGAAGGCCGATTACCGCCGCATCCTGGACTTTCGGATGTCCCATGAGAAAATCTTCGATCTCCACCGGATAGATATTTTCACCGCCGGTGATGATGACGTCTTTTTTGCGATCCACCAGCCAGATAAATCCGTCTTCATCCTGCCGGGCGACGTCACCGGTGAGCAGCCACCCGTCTTTCATGGCGGCTTCCGTCGCCTCTGCATTCATGTAATATTCTTTCATCACGCCGGGCCCCTTGATGATCAGTTCGCCGGGACATCCGGGATCGACCGGGGTCAAATGATCGTCGACGATCCGAAACTCCCAGTCGAAACCGGGAATGCCGATGGAGCCCACCTTGTGCATGTTTTCAAGACCCAGGTGGATACAGCCGGGACCGGTGCTCTCCGTGAGGCCGTAATTGGTATCGTATTGATGATCGGGGAAAATCTTACGCCATTCTTTGATCAGACTAGCGGGAACCGGTTGGGCGCCGATGTGCATGAGACGCCACTGATCCAATTGATATTGATGCAATTTCAGTTCACCGCTTTCGATGGCAAACAAAATATCCATGGCCCACGGGACAAGCAGCCATACGATGGTTACCTTCTCCTCGGAGACCGCTTCCAATATCCACCGTGGATCGATGCCTTTTAAAATCACCGCCTTGGCGCCGACGATGAAATTTCCGAACCAGTGCATTTTGGCACCCGTATGATAAAGGGGGGGGATGCAGAGAAAATTGTCGCCATGGGTCTGGTTGTGGTGACGGTTTTCCACGTAGCAGGCATGTTCCAGGTTTCGGTGGGTCAACAAGGTGGCCTTCGGCGTGCCGGTGGTTCCGGAGGTGAAGTAGAGGGCTGCGTCGTCGGTCAATGCCAACGGAACCTTCGGGTCGCTACAAGGGTGATCGGCAATCAATTTGTCCAGCGGGGTTGCCCAATTTGGACATTGATTTTCCTGCCCCGTATAGATAAAAGTGTGAACGGTATCTTCGATCTCATTCCGGATCTGCGAAACCCGTTCCACGAATTCGTCACCAAAAATGAAGGCCTTGGCTTTCGCCATACGGGTGCAATTGGCAATGGTTTTTGCGACGAACCGAAAATTTAGGGGAACCGCCCATGCGCCGGTTCTAAGAATGCCAAAATAGACGGGCAGCCACTGGATGCCGTTCATCATCAGGTGAATGACGCGATCCCCTTTTCTGATGCCCTTGGCCAAAAGGCCCTGGGCAATGGCGTTTGCACGGTCGTCGAAGGTACGCCAATCGATCTCTTGGCGGTGCTTTTTTTCCGGCTCTCTCTCGATGAGTGCGGTCTCGCTGCCATACATTCTGGCGTTTCGGGCCAGGATTTCGGTGATGAGCATCGTCAATGTCCTCGGGTGGTTTTTCCGGTTGCCCCTTTCGATTGAAGGGAATGTGTTGCGACCCGCAATGGTGAACCGCTGTTTTGCAAAAATGGGACAATAGCAAAATGTCAAAATGCAATCAAGGAACACATCTTGTGTACTGGAAGAAATGAGGATCCGATGTTGCTCTTCGATGGAATTTATAAACTCGAGAGAAAAGACGACCCGGGGGCGAATCCGGCCCATGCTTGTGCCTGGCACGTGAAGATTGTCGATTTATCCCTTTCCGATCCCAATCACCCCCATATTCGACCGTTTGCCCTCCTGGCAAAAGCACAAGAGGGTGGTTTTTTCAAAACGAGTTGTGCGGAAAGTCTGGGCAAACGAATCCTTTCGGATTTCAATCTTCAGGTGAAGGATCTTTTGTGGGTGGAAACATTCGCACATCTTCCGGACGACATGTATGTAGCGGTCTTTACTCCCAGATACCATGATGCCCTTACCAATCATACGGTCAGTTGGCGGCCCATATTGGAAAATGAACGGGTGGCCATCACACCCTGGCTTGAAGGGGGACACGAGTCATCCTTATCCTGAAAAGAGCGGTACGAGAGGGCGCCTTGGGGAAAATTATGGGTTGAATATTCCGATTCTTTTCACTACTATACCTACTCGATCGAAATGCAAATAGGCTTTTGTTTTTCCATATGATCATAAGGAGTTATGGGCTTTCCCCACGTATCGCCAACAAACCCGTTACGCAGAAGGAAGCAGGCAATGAAGGTGCTGGTAAGTGACAATCTGGGTGAGGATGGCATCCAAATGTTCCAGGATGCCCAGGGAATTGAGGTTGACGTAAAAACGGGTCTTGCACCGGAGGCCCTGAAAGCGATCATCGGAGACTATGACGCCTTGGTGATTCGCAGCGCCACCAAGGTGTCCGAAGATCTTTTACAAGCGGCGAAGCGTCTCAAGGTGGTCGGTCGCGCCGGCATTGGTCTCGACAATGTAGACATCCCGGCAGCCACGTGTCACGGCGTCGTGGTAATGAACACGCCTACCGGCAATGTGGTCACAACGGCGGAACACGCCATCGCCATGATGCTGGCCTTGACCCGCAATATTCCCATGGGAACCGCTTCCCTGCGAGATGGCCGTTGGGAGAAGAAAAAGCTACAGGGGCGGGAGCTTTTCAACAAGGTGCTGGGTATCATCGGGTATGGAAAGATCGGAGCCATTGTGGCTGACCGTGCCCGTGGGCTGAAGATGAACGTGATCATTCACGATCCTTTCGTCACACCCGATATGATTCAAAAAGCCGGATTCGAGTGCGTCGAATTAAACGACCTCTACGCTCGCGCCGACTATATTTCCGTTCATGTTCCCAAGCTGAAAAATACCATCGGGATGCTCGATGCGGCTGCATTTGAAAAAATGAAGCCCGGCGTGATGGTGATCAATTGTGCCCGGGGCGGCATTGTCAACGAGGCGGCGCTTTACGATGCACTGGTTTCGGGTAAGGTGGCAGGGGCGGCCCTGGATGTGTTCGAGACTGAACCGCCGGGGCTGACCCCCCTGATCACCCATGAACGGGTGATTTGTACTCCCCATTTGGGTGCTTCCACAAAGGAGGCGCAGACCAATGTGGCCGTGGCCATTGCCCGGCAGATTATCGATCTTCTGACCGTTGGTACCGTCACCAATGCGGTGAATATGCCATCGGTTACCGGAGAAGTACTGGAAAGAATCGGTCCCTACCTGACGCTGGCCGATCGTATGGGTTGCTTACAGGCGCAGCTGGTCAAGGGCCCCATCAAGGAAGTGATCGTCGAGTTTCACGGCGATTTTGAGGATCTGGACCTGACTCCCGTGTCGACGGCGGTGCTCAAAGGAATTCTGACCCCGGTGGTCAAAGACGACGTCAACTATGTCAACGCCCAGGTCCTGGCCCAGCAGCGGGGCATCAAGGTGACGGAAACGAGCAGTGCCGAGTCGGATTATTACGTGAACCAGATTACCGTCCGCGCCATTACCACCGAGATGGAAAGCGTCGTTTCCGGAACAATTTTTGGAAAGAAGGAACCACGGATCGTCAAGATCGATAAGTTCCGGCTGGAGATGATTCCCCACGGTCACATGGCGTTGATTCAAAATATCGACAAGCCAGGCTCCATTGGAGAGATCGGTACCACTTTGGGCCGGTACAACATCAATATCGGCCGGATGCAGGTGGGCCAAGAGGAGGATGGAGACAGAAACATCATTTTCCTGACCACCGATACCCCCATTCCCGAAAATGTGGTCGAGGAGATGCGACACCTTTCTCTGGTAAAAACAGTCACCCCACTCGAATTTTAAGGAAACTTGGTCATGGTAGAAGAAAACCAGGAGAACAAAGCGACCACGGCCCCGGGCAAAAGGACGGGTTCACCCTTGCCTGCGATTAATTTTGCGACTTTTATTTTCTCTCTCAACTCGTCGGCATTGGTCCAACTGGGTATGATGGATGACCCCCTAAGCGGGAAGAAAACAAAGGATCTGGCCATGGCGAAACAGACCATCGACATCCTTTCCATGCTCGAAGAAAAAACGAGGGGAAATCTGGACAAGGACGAGGCCGCCATGCTGAAAAATATCCTTTATGATCTTCGGATTCACTATGTGAAGGAGACCGGGTAGGGCCAGACATCCGAAATCCGACGTACAGGGAACTCCTTCATCAAACAAATTCAAATCGACTTTTTATAAAAAGCGTTTCCTATCCATCGACCAAATGATGGAAGAATGCGTTACTCTTGTAATACTGTTATTTGGTTATTTTTGGCCTGGAAAAGTTTTTTGCGAGTTCGTCAACCATGGTATCGGTTACCCTTAAAGCGCCGGCGAAGATCAATCTGTTTCTTCGAATCGTCGGCAAGCGTCCGGATGGCTATCACGACCTTGTCTCCCTCATGTGTCCGGTCGCCCTGTATGATACCCTTTCCTTGACCATCGGTGGTGATACAATTTCCGTCACCTGTGACCACCCGATGGTTCCCGGAGACGAATCGAATCTAACGGCCAAAGCGGCTCTTCGCTTTTACGATGTCGCTTTCAATGGAAAAATTCCACCATCGGGTGGCGTGGCCATTCACATCGAAAAGAAAATTCCCGTCGGAGCGGGACTCGGCGGTGGTAGCAGCGATGCCGCCGCGGTCTTATCCGCCTTGAACGATCAATTTGGCCGACCGATCGCCAAGCCTGTCCTGGTGGAAGTGGCTTCCCGGCTGGGCGCCGACGTCCCTTTTTTTTTGCTGGGCAGGCCTGCCGTGGCAACGGGTATCGGAGATCGGCTCGAACCCTTTGTCCACACTCTTCCCTGGACAGCATTGATGGTCTATCCAGACTTGGCCGTATCGACGCAATGGGTTTATAAAAATCTTAATTTACGATTGACAAAAGTTGAAAAAGACCTTAAAAAATTCCACTTTGATGGTCGGTTTTTCAACGTCGCCACACAGCTGGTGAACGACCTGGAATCCGTGACGGCTGCGGCGTTTCCGGTCATCAATGAGGTAAAGCGTCTGCTGCTGGCCAATGGCGCGGCTGGGGCGTCGATGTCTGGCAGTGGTTCGACGGTATTCGGGCTTTTCGAAGATTCCCATCGAGCCGAATCAGCTTGTAAAGCGTTACAAAACAATCATCAAAGTCAAAATTGGGCGCTTTATGTCGCGGATTTGTTGACATGAGGGCCGGTCGTCATCTGGGTCCGGATTCAGACACCGGCATTTTTTTGTTGGGGCGTCGTCAAGTGGAAAGACACAGGATTTTGGTTCCTGCATTCGGAGGTTCGAATCCTCCCGCCCCAGCCATTTTTTCGTAACAGGAGTCGCGTTCAGAAAGTGGCCTCAAAAAAGAATAATTTCTGTATTTTCACAGGCAATTCCAATCCGGATCTGGCGGACAAGATCGCCGGTTATTTGGACCGTCCCTTGTGTGGCGCACTCGTGAATCGTTTCAGCGACGGCGAGATCCAAGTCGAAATCGAAGACAATGTACGAACCAAAGATGTCTTCGTAGTCCAATCCACGTGTGACCCGGTAAACGACAACCTCGTGGAGCTTCTCCTCGTGGTGGATGCGCTGAAACGGGCGTCGGCACGTCGGATCACCGCGGTTATTCCCTACTATGGATATGCCCGCCAGGACAAAAAAGTTGCGCCTCGGGTACCCATCAGTGCCAAGCTCGTCGCCGATCTGTTGACGACAGCAGGTGCCACCCGGGTGATCACCATGGATCTCCACGCCGGCCAGATTCAGGGATTCTTCAATATTCCGGTTGACAACCTGTATGCAGCACCGGTGTTGTTGGAATACCTAAAAAACAAATTTCGAGAAGGTTTGGTGGTCGTTTCCCCCGATGCTGGTGGTGTGGAGCGTGCCCGTGCCTTTGCCAAGCGCCTCGATGCCGGTTTGGCCATCATCGACAAACGACGTTCGGCTCCCAACCAGGCCAAGGCCATGGCGGTAATCGGTGAAGTGAAGGATAAGACCGTCATCATTCAAGACGACATGATCGATACCGCCGGTACCATGATGGAAGCCGTGAATGCACTCGTGGAAAAAGGGGCCCGGGAGGTCCACGCTTGCTGTACCCATCCGGTGCTCTCCGGTCCCGCCGTGGAGCGACTCAATTCATCTCCTATCACCAGCATCGTTTGCACGGATACCATTCCATTGAATTCCAAGGCGAAATCTTGCCAGAAAATAAAAGTGCTTTCCATATCCAATCTTGTGGGGGAGGCCATCATCAGAAGTTACACCGGGGATTCGGTAACATCCCTGTTCGTGTAATCCAATAAGGAGGTACAGACCTTTGGAGATAATGCATTTAAAAGCGAGTCAGCGGGTGTCTGTGGGAAACGGTCCCGCAAGAGTTCTGCGGGCCAAGGAAAAGATACCCGCCATTTTATACGGTCCCAAAACAGAGCCGATCAAGCTGACAATCGATAAAACGGCCCTCGATCCGATTTTCAAAAAAGGTGCCGTTGCACAGAAATTGTTGAAGCTGGAAATCGAAGGCACCGGCGGTGACCGCAACGTAATGATCAAAGAAATACAACGCAATCCCGTCAACCAGAAGCTGCTTCATTTGGATCTGTACGAAGTTTCCATGGATCACAAGATCAAAGTCATGGTGCCGGTGACAACCACCGGTAAGAGCGTTGGCGTGGAAATGGGCGGGATGCTGCAGATCATCCGTCGGGAGTTGGAGGTGTTTTGCCTGCCCGATCAAATCCCCGAAAATATTGTCATCGACATCACCGATATGGATATCGGTGATTCCTTCCATGTGGAAGATCTGGAACTGGAAGGCGATATAGAGATCGCCGCAGACGTCAATTTCACCATTCTGACGATCCTTTCCACTAAGGTGGAAGAAGAGGAAGAGGAAGAGGGTGAAGAGGAAGAGATGGCCGAAGAAGGTGCCGAAGCTGCCGATGCAACGGAAGCACCTGACGCCGAGTAACGTTGCCAGGGAAACGTCTCTTCGGGTTTTGGCAACGGGTGCGGCGCCGTCAAGCGTCGATTCTCCGGCGACATCTGATCATCGGCCTCGGCAATCCGGGATCGGCATATGCTTCGACACGCCACAACATCGGTTTCATGGTCGCCGACGGGCTCTCAAAGAGATACGGGCTGAGAAGAGAGCGTGGCCGGATCGATGCCGAGGTTGAAGAAGGGACAATCGACGACATACCGGTTCTGGTGGTAAAACCAATGGCCTTCATGAACCGGTCCGGTGAACCGGTCCGAAAGATCGTTCAACGCTATGGGATCCAATGCGAGGATATGGTCGTTATCCATGATGACATTGACCTTGCTTATGAAAGATTAAAAATCAAAGAGAAAGGGGGGGATGGCGGACACAATGGAATAAGGTCCCTAATCGATGCCCTTGGGACAGACGCATTCGTAAGGGTGCGAATGGGCATTGGGCGGCCGGATGGTGACATTGGGGTGGTGGATTATGTTCTCGGGTGTTTCGATCCCGATCAGCAAAGGGCGCTGGAACCTTTTCTATCACGGGCCATGGAGGCTGCTCGCATGATCCTTTGTGAAGGTGCAAGGGAAGCTATGAATCGGTTTAACAGAAAACCTTGATTTCACGCAAAATACTGAATGGAGGAAAGAATGGAAGGTGTAATGAACAACATACCGCTCGTGTGTACGCTGGTCGGCTGTGCTGGTGTGCTCTTCTCGATTATTCTTGCTGGTGTCGTCAGAGGCGCTCCGGCTGGAAATGAGAAAATGCAGGCCATCGCCGGCGCTATCCAGGAAGGCGCCATCGCCTACCTGAACCGGCAGCTCAAGAGCATGGGAATCGCAGGTATCATTATTTTCGGCGTTATCTTCGCCACCATGGGCGCCAAAACCGCCATCGGCTTCCTGATCGGTGCCGTTGCCTCTTTCTGCGCCGGTTACATCGGCATGCGCGTTTCGGTTCTGGCCAACGTGCGTACCGCCGAAGCAGCCAAAAAAGGCATGTCCGCCGGCCTGTCCATGGCCTTCAAAGGCGGCTCCGTTACCGGGATGATCGTCGCCGGGCTGGCCCTGACCTCCGTCGCCGGATACTACACCGCTACCCATGACGTCATCGCCCTGGTCGCCCTCGGTTTCGGCGGCAGCCTCATCTCCATCTTCGCCCGTCTCGGCGGCGGTATCTTCACCAAGGGTGCAGACGTCGGCGCCGACCTGGTTGGTAAGGTCGAAGCCGGAATCCCCGAAGACGACCCCAGAAACCCCGCCACCATCGCCGACAACGTGGGCGACAACGTGGGTGACTGTGCCGGTATGGCCGCCGACCTGTTCGAGACCTATGCCGTCACCGCCGTGGCCGCCATGCTCATCGGCCACCTGCTCTTCCCCGATGTCCCCATGGCCACCGAGTTTCCGCTGATCCTCGGCGCCATTTCCATCATCGCCTCCATGATCGCCGTCTTCTTCGTCCGTCTGGGCAGCGGCGGATACATCATGGGCGCACTGTACAAGGGTATGTTCGGTTCCGCTATCCTCGCGGCTGTCGCTTTCTACTATGCTTGCATCAAGTTCATGCCCGAGGCGGGTCTGGTTATCGGGGAAAGAGCCATCACTCCGATGAATATCTATTATTGTGCGCTGATCGGTCTGGTGCTGACCGTCGTCATCGTCATTATCACCGAGTTCTACACCGGTATCTACTCTCCGGTAAAGGGCATTGCCGACGCCTCCACGACGGGTCACGGCACCAACATCATTGCCGGCCTGGCCGTCTCCATGCAGGCGACCGCAGCTCCGGTACTGGCCATCTGTGTTTCCATCCTTCTTGCTTATAATTTTGGCGGTCTTTACGGTATCGCCATGGCCGCCATGTCCATGCTCTCCATGACCGGTATGGTCATCGCCATCGATGCATACGGCCCCATCACCGACAACGCCGGTGGTATCGCAGAGATGGCCGAGATGGACGAGAGCGTCCGTGCCGTCACCGATCCGCTGGATGCCGTGGGTAACACCACCAAGGCCGTTACCAAGGGATACGCCATCGGTTCTGCCGGCCTGGCCGCCTTGGTACTGTTTGCCGCTTATGTTATGGAATTCCAGATGCAGGGTGCCGAGAAGGCCATCAAGTTTGACCTCTCTGACGTGAACGTCATCGTCGGTCTGTTCATCGGCGGTCTGCTGCCCTACCTGTTCGCCTCCATCGCCATGAAGGCCGTTGGTAAGGCCGGTGGCGCCGTGGTCGAGGAAGTGCGCCGTCAGTTCCGCGAGATCCCGGGGATCATGGAAGGAAACGCCAAACCCGATTACGGTGCATGCGTGGACATCGTCACCAAGTTCGCCCTCAAGGAGATGCTGGTGCCCGCACTGCTGCCCGTCGTCGCTCCATTAATCGTCGGCCTCCTGCTCGGCAAGATCGCCCTCGGCGGACTGCTCATCGGCTCCATCGTTACCGGCGTGTTCGTGGCCCTGTCCATGACCACCGGTGGTGCTGCCTGGGACAATGCAAAGAAATACATCGAAGACGGACATCTGGGCGGTAAGGGCAGTGATGCCCACAAAGCTGCCGTTACCGGTGACACTGTCGGCGACCCCTACAAGGATACCGCCGGCCCTGCCATCAACCCGATGATCAAGATCCTCAACGTCGTCGCCTTGTTGATGGTTCCGTTCTTGCTGTAATGTGAACCCTGCGGGATTTCCCGCATAGGTTGTTGTCCAAAAGGATTGGCACGGAGATGGTGCCAATCCTTTTTTTATTGATTATTGGCAGTGGCAGTGGTATATTTTGTTATTCCATAGGTTTGTTTTCGTTTCCCAACGAAGGCGGCGGGAAGCTAAGAATACGGAATAGACTTACAGAATACAAGTTGGTGTGGCCGCCAAGAGTCCCGATACATGATTCGGGAAAACCCTTCGCTTACGGGTGGTGTTTCCCCCCTATAGTGGTACCTACATGGCAGATAAATCGGTCAATGACAGCGCGAAAGAATCTGAAGTACAAAGAGAGTTCAAAGTTGGTGATCTCGCCGTTTACCCTGCCCACGGTGTGGGGCGCATCGAAGCCATCGAAACCAAGGTGGTAAATGGGGAAGAGCATAATTTTTACATCATGAAGATCATCGAAAACGCCATGGTCATCATGATTCCCACTTGGAACGTCGAGTCGGTTGGATTGCGGGACGTTATTAAAAAGGAAGAAATTCCCAAAATATTCGATGTGATGCGATCCAGGCAAGAACAACCCATGGACAATCAGACATGGAATCGACGCTACCGAGAGTATATGGAAAAGATCAAGACCGGCTCATTGTTCGAAGTCGCCGAGGTCTACCGGGATCTGTCTCTCTTGAAGACGACCAAGGATCTCTCTTTCGGAGAGCGAAAGCTCTATGATACCGCCCAGAATCTCCTCGTCAAAGAACTTTCAACGGCAAAAGATGCCAGCGAGAAGGCCGTCCTAAAGGAGATCGAAAAACTCTTCAAGGACAATAAAGCCTCATAGCGTTTACCGCTTTCGTCCCCCAACATGGCCAGTATACCGTCGTCTTTTACGATCCGCGTGGCGCAAGTCCAGGCCGGGTACCGACTGGATACGATCATCGCTGCTGAAATCGAACAACTCTCCCGATCTTTCGCCGCGACATTGATCCGCCAGGGCAGCGTTACCGTGGATGGCACCACCAAAAAGCCCGGTTATTCGGTCAAAGCCGGAGAAGAGATCCTCGGTCGGATTCCACCCCCTGATACACAATCTTCGTATCGGGCAGAAGCGATCCCCCTGGATATTCTTTTCGAGGACAATGAACTTCTGATCGTCAACAAGCCACCGGGCATGGTGGTACACACCGCTCCGGGGCATCGGACGGGAACGCTGGTCAACGCCTTGATGCATCATTGTCCTCAGCTTTCGGGCATTTCCGGAACCGTCCGGCCAGGAATCGTTCACCGCCTGGACAAGGACACCTCCGGCGCGCTGGTGGTTGCCAAGACCGCCTGCGCCATGCGCCATCTGGCGGCACAATTCAAATCGCGGGCCGTTCAAAAGCACTACCTGGCACTGGTCTACGGTATCCCATCCTCCGCTGAGGGAACCATCGACCTGCCCATCGGCCGACACCATAACGATCGAAAAAAAATGTCCATTCATACCCATACGCCCAGGGGGGCATTTACCCATTACCGTGTGCAAGAAACATTTGTGGGTGCAGCTCTTCTGAGATTGGACATCCGCACCGGTCGGACCCACCAGATCCGGGTACATTGCCAGGCACTTGGCCATCCGGTGATCGGAGATTCCATATACAAAACCCGGGGAGCGATCAAACAACTGGAAAAAGAGAGCAGGTCCATGGCTGATTCGGCTGTGCAAGCCGGCCGCCAGATGCTTCACGCCTTTCGTCTTCGCATCACCCATCCGGTAACGAAAGTGCCCATAACGGCAACGGCCCCCATTCCGGACGATATGGCAGGACTGATCGACCGGTTCCGCCTATTGACGGCAGGGTCCGCCAGCATGCCATAGCAGCGAATCGCAATCGGGGATTGTGTGGATCCGGTTTTTTCTTTTATACTACGGCGAAAAGTCTCAATAGATTCTTGCATTTCATGGACGCTAAAAGGTATATATCGTCTTTTCGGTCAGTCTTTTGGTACAGCGTACCCTTGGTCTTCTTTTCATTGGTAAAGGAGCAATAAAAGAATATGACATTATTCGTCAAAGACATTATGGTCACGGATTTTGATACGATTCATGAAGACGCACATGCCGAAGAAGCCATATTCAAGATTTCCAACGGTGCTGTAAGGAAGTCCGGGCACAAAAACGATACGCTATTGGTTGTCGACGATACACAAAAGCTCGTCGGCATCGTGACGATGTTTGATGTGTTGTACCATCTCCGGCCGGAGTACTTGAACTGTGGCATCGATGGCGAAACGTTGAACTGGAGAGGGCAAATCAAGAGCCTTATCGATTCCTTTCAGGGGAAAAAAGTTCACAATATCATGTCCTACAACGTTCAGGGTGCCAATATGGATGATCACATCATGATTGTTTTGGATCGATTGATCAAAAACAAGTTTCGTCGACTGCCTGTTTTGGTAGATGAAAGACCCATCGGGCTCATCTATATCGCGGATATCTACTTTCATCTCTTTTCCAAGACCAATCCATACAATCGGTAGACCGCCCTATCCACGGTACTGCCGAGGGGATGGACGCCGAAATAGAGATCTTCGCAATGGAAATCGGAACAAATGCGGGTGGTTACCGATGCGGCCAGAAGAGGATCATTCAAAAAGACCGAAGGGCCGTTGGCGTCACCCACGAAACATGGAGATCGGCCACGGCCGGATTCGTGAAGACACCCTTCTTAAAAGACCTGCCGAGGTAGTATAAATGGCCCTGGCACAGGCAGTCCGAGGCCCCGAACCCTTTTATACAAGCCGCTGCTCTCTTCGCAACCCACTGAGAGAAATGGCACTCTGCTTTACGGGGGCTCTGTTTGATCAGGGCGCCCACCACTTCGACATGGGGCCGAAGGTAATCGATGTGCCAATGTTTCTTGCGCGGTATTCTGGCGTGACGGCCAAGTCTTGCCTTGAGTCCACCAGGACCGAGCGCACTTCCCACGTAGCAGTAATAGCCAGGCTCGAATGCGTTCTCTCCGATTTTTCCGATTCTTACCGTACGGGGAGCGGCGAGTTTCAGTAAGAGCATGTAAGTTCCAGGAACACTGGGTACCATCCGTCTCCTTTGCGTAAAGGGTGATGAACGAACAATTACTTACTGTGAACCAGTAGCGTGACCGGACCGTCATTGGCGATTTGGACCTGCATCATGGCGCCGAACCGGCCCGCCTGAACCTCGATGCCGAGGGCTTTTACCCGGTCGATGAAATATTCGTAAAGCTCTTTTGCGACCGCCGGCGCTGCTGCCTTGACAAAGGAGGGACGTCTTCCCTTGCGACAGTCTCCCAACAAAGTGAATTGAGAGATCACAAGCATTTCTCCCCGTGTATCCAACAGTGAACGGTTCATTTTGCCATTGTCATCTTCGAAGATGCGAAGGTTGGCCACTTTGGCCGCCATGTATTCGGCATCGGCCTTCTTGTCTCCTTCGGCCACCCCGAGCAGCAGGTTGATGCCGGGGCCGATGGCACCAACCGTGGCGCCGTCCACGGCGACGCTGCTATGGGTGACCCGCTGAATAACTGCGATCATCCCATCCCTCTATCGCTCCGACGCCTTGCCAAAGGCGTCTGCAAAGGGGTTGTTGAAGGGTTTTGGTCCCGACGGCTCTTTCCGTGGTTGTTTGCCCCGGTTGCGACGTTTGCCCGGCGCCGTTTTGTACTGGGGCTTGTTATGGGACTTGGGCTGAGGCTTTTCGCCAGGTCGGCGCTTCATGGAAAGGGAGATACGACTGCGGGGGATATCCACCTCCATTACGGTGACTTGGACCTTTTGCTGGACCTGGACCACGTCCGAAGGCGTCTTCACGAAGCGATCGGCCAGTTCACTGATGTGCACCAGACCATCCTGGTGGACGCCGATATCCACGAATGCGCCAAAATTGGTGACGTTCGTTATGATGCCGGGCAGTTTCATTCCAGGAATCAAATCCTGCATGGTACTAACGTTTTCATCGAAGGCAAAATGCTCGAAGGGTTCCCGTGGATCCCTTCCCGGTTTGGCCAATTCCTCCATAATGTCCGTAAGCGTGGGGATGCCGATGGTTTCGGAAACGTAACGGTTCAGATCGATTTTCTTTCGCAGGGCGTCATCGTTGATCAGATCGGATACGTCGCATCCCAGGTCGTCGGCCATGGTCTGCACCACCGCATAGCTCTCCGGGTGTACGGCACTGGCATCCAAGGGGTCGTTGCCGTCTTTGATCCGCAGGAAACCGGCGCACTGTTCGAAGGCCTTGGGGCCGAGCCGTTTTACTTTTGTAAGGGACCTGCGGTCGGAGAAGGCACCGTTTTCATCCCGGTATGCAACGATATTTTTGGCAAGTTGCGGTCCCAAACCCGAGACGTAGGTGAGTAGCTGGACGCTGGCCCGGTTTACCTCGACGCCTACGCCGTTGACACAGCTGATCACCACGTCATCCAGCGTCCCTTTGAGGGCGAACTGATCCACGTCGTGCTGGTATTGCCCCACGCCGATGGATTTGGGATCGATTTTGACCAGCTCGGACAATGGGTCCATGAGGCGTCGACCGATGGAAACAGCACCACGGACGGTGAGATCGTGGTCGGGAAATTCCTCCCGGGCGATTTGTGAGGCGGAATAGACCGAAGCGCCACTCTCATTGACCATGATCACCGGCACCGCTTTGGCGTCGATGGTTTTCTGCACGAAGGTCTGTGTTTCACGGCCTGCGGTGCCGTTTCCCACCGCTACCGCCTCAATATGAAATTGTCGGCACAAATTTTGGAGTGTCTTTGCGGCTTCATCGGCCTGGTGTTGTGAGCCATGGGGAAAGATGGTCTCATTGTGCAGCAGTTTCCCCTGCCGGTCCAGACAGACCAACTTGCATCCGGTGCGAAAACCCGGATCGATGCCCATCACCCTTTTTGCTCCCAAAGGAGAAGCCAGCAAAAGCTGCCGCAGGTTGTCGGCAAAAACGCCGATGGCTTCCGTGTCGGCGCGTTCCTTGAGGGCTACGCGAATTTCGGTCTCCATGGAGCGGGACAGAAGACGCTTGTAGGCGTCATGGGCGGCGAGTCGAACCTGCTCACCATCGGGGCCGTTTCCTTTGACGAACAGATCCTCCAGAATGGCGATGGCCGGCTCCGGTTCGGGAGCGATGGTAAGGCTAAGCACGTCCTCCTTTTCACCTCGCCGCATGGCCAGGATTCGATGGGAGGGGGCATGGCAAACGGGCTCCGACCAATCAAAATAATCTTTGTATTTGACCCCTTCGGCCTCTTTGCCGGTAACCACTTTGCTTTCGATGACCGCCTTTTGAAAGAAAAGCTCCCGCACCCGGCTGCGTACTTCCTGATCCTCGTTAATGGTTTCGGCGATGATGTCCCGGGCGCCGGCCAAGGCCTCTTCTATGGACCCCACATTTTTGTCCGCATCCAGGTAGTCGGATGCAATCTTTTGCGGTTCGGTACCGTCCTGGGCCAGGATGGTCATGGCCAAGGGTTCGAGCCCCTTTTCACGGGCGATAGTGGCCTTTGTTCTGCGTCTGGGCCGATAGGGAAGGTAGAGATCTTCCAACTCCGCCATGGTCTCGGCGGACATGATTTTTCCTTCGAGTTCGTCGTTCAGATGACCGTGTTGTTCGAGGGACTTTATGATGGTTTCCCGCCGGCCATCCAGTTCCCGCAGTTGGATCAGTCGATCCCGGATGCTGGAAACCGCCACTTCATCCAGACTGCCGGTGGCCTCTTTTCGGTATCGTGCGATAAATGGCACGGTGGCACCTTCTTCCAGCAATCGGGCCACGGCTTCGATGGAAGCGGTCTTAATGGAAAGTTCGCCACCGATGCGGTTGATGTGGGACGGATCTACGGTTTTAATTTCCACGTTCTCGGTTCTCGGTTCGCAGTTCATGGTTGTTGATGAATGAAAGTTGAAAGCGCATGGTTTCTTTTACTGAGAACTGATCACCGAATTTGGGAAGATGGTGTGATTCCGTTTCAATTATC
Organism: uncultured Desulfosarcina sp.; assembly: GCA_963674945.2. Classification (GTDB taxonomy): domain Bacteria; phylum Desulfobacterota; class Desulfobacteria; order Desulfobacterales; family Desulfosarcinaceae; genus Desulfosarcina. Next base: position 1,383,847 of record CAXXWQ010000004.1, on the reverse strand, counting down.
AATTCTCTATTCTTAATTATCCAACCGGCTGCTTATGCCGGCATTGACGGTTGGGGCAAACATGAATGGTTCCCTCTTTCTTTGTGGTTTTTTCCACCATAAAGGGATTCTTACAGGCAGGGCACTCGATGGCCACGGGCCGATCCCAGCTGGCGAATTCACATTTGGGATAGCGGTTGCAACCATAAAAGATCTTTCCCCGCTTGGATTTTTTTTCAACGATTTCGCCATCACACTCTTTTTCGGGGCAAGGGACGCCGATGGATTTGGCGTTGGCACCGCCGTTGAGCGATTGCGTGTGCTTGCACTCCGGATAACCGGTGCAGGCGATGAAATCGCCGTAGCGGCCTCTCTTGATCACCATAGGTTTGCCGCAAAGCTCACAGACCTGATCGGTGGCCTCGCTTTGAACCGGCGCCACCGGAGCGATGACGCCCTTTTCGTCCCTTTCGTAATCGCTGGAATAGGTACATTCCGGATATCCGCTGCAAGCCAGAAAATGGCCGTTTTTCCCCATCTTTATGCGCAACGGATTTTTCTTACATAACGGGCAGGTAAGGTCCGTGGGCATACCGACACCTTTGACGCTGAGCATGTTTTCAGCGGCCTCGGCCAGTTTTTTGCTGAAGGGGCCGTAAAACTGGTTGAGAATGGTCAGTGCTTCCACATCGGCCTGTTCCACACGGTCCAGGTCGTTTTCCAGACGGGCGGTGAATTCCACGTCCAGGATCTCCGGAAAGTTGTCCATGAGCAGGTCGTTGACGATGAAACCAAGCTCCGTCGGGCGAAAGTAGCGATTGATCATTTCCACGTACCCCTTGTCCCGGATGGTGGACAAAATGGCGGCATAGGTGCTGGGTCTGCCGATGCCGTTCTCTTCCAGCTCCTTGACCAGGGATGCTTCGCTGAATCGCGGCGGCGGCTGGGTAAAGTGCTGTTTGGGGTCGATCCCCAGAAGTGTCAATATGGTCTTCTCCGACAATTCCGGCAGCGGCTGGCTCTTTTTATTGCTTTCCGCTTCGTCGTCGGCGCTTTGGTAGACTGCCAGAAATCCGGGAAATTTCACCGAGCTGCCGCTGGCCGTAAATGTGTATTCGCCGGCTGCGATGGAGAGCGTCTTCTGGTCGATCAGGGCCTGGGCCATCTGGGAGGCAACGAATCGTTGCCAGATAATGGTGTACAGGGCAAGCTGATCGTGGCTCAGATGTGGTTTGAGCTTCTCCGGTGTATGATAGACCGATGTCGGACGAATGGCTTCGTGGGCATCCTGGGCCTTGTTTTTGTTCTTGAAAAATCGCGGCTTGGCAATGGCGTAGTTTCTGCCGTATTTTTCCTCGATTAACCCGAGCGCCTCGTAGGCCGCTTCGTCGGCGATTCGGGTAGAGTCGGTACGCATGTAGGTAATTAAACCGACCGGCTCGCCGGGCCCCAGGTCGATTCCTTCGTAGAGCTGCTGGGCAACCATCATGGTTTTTTTGGCCGAAAAACGAAGTTTCCGGATGGATTCCTGCTGGAGTTTGCTGGTGATAAACGGCGGCAGCGGGTTTCTCTTGGTGGTACGCTTGACCACTTTGTCGAGGATGAAGGAGGCCGATTCCAGTTCCTTCAAAATGGCCTTGGCAGTGGTCTCATCGGGAATCTCGATTTTCTTTCCCGCTTTTCGCGCCAGTTTGGCGGAAAAATTGGGGGGTATTTCGCCCTTGAGGTTGGCGGTGATGGACCAATACTCCACGGGTGTAAAGGCATGGATGGCCCGTTCCCGGTCGCAGATAATGCGAACGGCGACACTTTGTACCCGTCCCGCGCTAAGGCCGCCTTTTACCTTGCGCCAAAGCAAAGGGGAGATCTGGTACCCCACCAATCTGTCCAAAATCCGTCGGGCCTGCTGGGCCTCGTATTTGTCACGGTCCAGTTCCTGGGCCTTTCCCATGGCTTCCAGGATCGCTTTTTTGGTCAACTCGTGAAACAGCACCCGGTGGAACCGGCGGCCCTTTTTCTTCAAAACTTCCGACGTATGCCATGCGATGGCTTCCCCTTCCCGGTCCGGGTCCGGGGCCAGATACACATCTGTCGTATCTCCGGCGGCGGATTTCAGCTGACTGAGTATCTTCGACTTTCCGGGAATGGTACGGTAGTGGGGGGTAAAATCCTTTTCGATGTCGATCCCGAGATCCTTGCTGGGCAGATCCTTGATATGGCCTACCGTGGCAGCGACGTTGTAGTCTCCTCCCAGATACTTTTTAATGGTTCTGACCTTCGTGGGTGATTCCACCACAACCAGGGGTTTACTCACTGGATACCTCTTTTTTATTTTACGTTTTTCGCAGGGGGCCGGGAATCCGGGCGTATCGTTTGCCCGGATGGTTTTCCACCAGTCCCTTTAGTTCAAGTTGCACGAGGATGCCGGACAGGCGTCCCGGTGTCATGTTCAGCTTCCGAACCAGTACATCGATGTGAACCGGTTCGGCGTCGAGACTATCCATAACCACCTCTTCGTCATCCGTCAATGAAACTTCAGGCGGAAAATGCTGGGATGGCGGTGGACCAAAGGTTCCAGTGTTTTGGAATTCCTCTAAAATGTCTCCGGCATGGGCCACCAGTTTTGCCCCTTGTTTGATCAGGTCATGGGTACCGACGCTCTTGAACGAGTGGATATTGCCGGGAACGGCGAATACCTCCCGGTTCTGTTCGGCGGCCAGGCGGGCGGTAATCAGCGAGCCACTCCGCCCCGTGGCTTCCACCACCACCGTGCCGTGGCACATGCCGCTGATGATGCGGTTTCGGGCCGGAAAGTGGTGGGCATCCGGGCCGGTTTCCAGGGGGTATTCGGTAACGACGGCGCCATTTTCCGCGATTTGATGGGACAGTCGTCTGTTTTCCGAAGGGTAGACGATGTTCAAACCGGTTCCCAATACCGCGATCGTAACACCGCCTGCGGCGAGGGTGCCGGTATGGGCCGCCGTATCCACTCCACGCGCCATGCCGCTGACGATGGCGACATCGTGTCTGGCTAAATCCCCGCACAGCCGTCTTGTCGCCGAAATACCATATGCGGTGGCATTGCGGGAGCCGACAACGGCGATGTGCAGTCCGGTGTCGGGCAGGGCGCCATAGACATACAGATAAGGGGGCGGATCCGGTATCTGTCGTAAAAGAGAGGGGTAGCGCCGATCTTGCCAAGTGACGACGGTGTATCCCTTTTTTCGTACCGATGCCATTTCCCTGTCGATAGCATCGGATCCATTGCGGTGCCGGCGTATGCCCGCCACCACCTTTGCCGTGACGCCGCGAATGGCGAGAAGCTGCTTGTCGTCTGCGTCAAACACGGACTCCGGCGTTTGAAAATGTTCAACGAGTCGTCGAAATAACAGGTTGCCGATCCCCGGGACGCTTTTTAAGGCGAACCAGGGCCGCAGGCCGGACATCTATTTTCTCCGGGCCTGCCAGGCCAGCAAGATGGGACTGGCAACGTAGATAGACGAGTAGGTTCCGATCAGGACACCCACCAGGAGGGCGAAGGAAAAATCGTGGATGATGCCGCCTCCCAGAACGAAAAGGGCGATAACCACCACCAAGGTTGTCATGGAGGTGAGAATGGTTCGGCTCAGTGTCTCGTTGATGCTCTTGTTCAAGATCGTACCCAAGGGCTCTTTGTGATACTTGCGCAGGTTTTCCCGGATGCGATCGAATACGATGATGGTATCGTTCAAGGAGTAGCCGATGATGGTCAGCAGCGCCGCTACGATGGGCAGGGTGAACTCCTTGCCGAAGATGGAAAAAATGCCGACGGTGATGGTGACATCGTGGATCAGGGCCACGATGGCGCCCATGGCATATTTGAATTCGAAGAACCAGAAGATGACCAGGGAGACCACCAGCGCGGCCAGCATGAGAAACGGAATGGATACGTGAAACAGGGAGAGCAGGTAAACCGCTCCCATGATGGCGGCGGCGACGATGGCGCTTTTGGCCCACTTCAATTCAAAACGACCGGAGATGTATACGGTGATGAACAAAAGGGCGTAGAAAATTGCGAACAGTGCCTTCTCCCGGAGATCCTTTCCCACCTGCGGTCCGACCATTTCGACACGCCGGATTTCCACGGGTACGCCGGTTGCCGCCTTCAATTGATCTTCTACCTTTTCGGAAAGATCCTCCATGGCCGAGATCGTGGCATCGGTGCGGATGAGATATTCGTGGTTTTCGGCATGGCCGAACTGCTGGACGGCCGAAGCCGTCAGGTCCATGGCCGAAAGTCCTGATTTGATCTGGTTGATGGGAACGGCGGCTTCGAATTTTACCTGGACCAGGGTGCCGCCGGCAAAGTCGATACCGTAACGCGGGCCTTTGTGTACAATCAATGACGCGATGCTGATAATGATCATCATCAGGGAGAAGACGAAGGCGATTTTCCGTTTTCCGATGAAATCGATGTTGATGTCCGGCTTGATAAACTGCATGAATCCGTTCCTCGATGGGTTTTTTTCGTTACCGTCCGATATCCGACTGCATACGGGATCCTCAAATACTGATGGCACGAATTTTTCGATACATCAGAAAATAATCGAAGATCGCCTTTGTGAGCACCAGGGCGGTGAACAGACTGGCCACGACCCCGAGACTCAAGGTTACGGCAAAGCCCTTTACCGGTCCGGTACCGAATTGAAAAAGCACGAGTGCGGCAATCAAGGTCGTGACATTGGCATCCAGGATGGTCAAGGTCGCCCGGTCGTAACCGGCGTCCACTGCGGCCCGTGGTGTCTTGCCCAGGGTCATCTCTTCCCGGATGCGTTCGAAAATCAAAACGTTGGCATCCACGGCCATGCCGATGGTCAAGATGATCCCCGCGATGCCGGGCAAGGTGAGGGTGGCGCCGAAGCCGGCCAACCCACCGGCGATTAACAAAATGTTGAGAACCAGGGCAAAATCAGCCACCAATCCTGAGCCTTTGTAGTAGATCACCATGAACACCACCACCAGGATCCCTCCCACGCACATGCTCCAAAGACCCATGCGGATGGAGTCGGTTCCCAGGGAGGGGCCGACGGTCCGTTCTTCCAGGATCTCAACGGGTGCCGGAAGGGCACCGGCCCGCAGGATGATCGCCAGGTCACGCGCCTCTTCCGTCGTGAAACTGCCGGTGATACGGGCTTCCCCGCCCGCGATCTTTTCCTGAATCACCGGCGCCGAGTAGACATTGTCGTCCAGGACGATGGCCAGGCGCTTCTTGACGTTTTCCTCGGTGATGCGCTCGAAGAGCCGTGCCCCTTTTCGATCGAAGGTGATGGAGACATAAGGGTCGTTATACTGGCTGTCGATCTGTACCCTGGCGTCGGTCAGGTATGCACCGGTCAGGCTGGTCCGTTTCTTGACCAGGTAGGGGATCTTGCGGGTTCGATTGGTATTCGGATCCTTCTCGGTTTCGTAGAGGATTTCACTGCCCGCGGGTACATTACCGGCCAGTGCGGCATCCACATCGTGGGTCTCGTCCAAAAGTTTGAACTCCAACAATGCGGTCTTGCCAATCAACTCCTTGGCACGTTGGGTATCCTTGATTCCCGGCAGTTGGACCAGGATGCGCCGTTCTCCTTGAATGCGGATGTCCGGCTCGCTGACGCCGAATTGGTCGATACGGTTGCGTATGGTCTCCAAGGCCTGGTCCACGGCCAGTTTTCGGATCCGCTCGGATTCCTTTTCGGGAATGTCAAGCACCAGGGAGAGGACTCCGTTTTCGACTTTGCGGTGGGACGTGCGCAGGTCGGGAAATTCGTCATCGAGCAGATTGTCGAAACGCTGAATACTATCCTGCTGTTCCACCTTCACGGCCAACTTGATGCCTTCCACCCGATCGATACCAAGGGTTCGGATTCGTTCTTTCCGAAGCTGCTCCCGCAGTTCCTGCTCGATGCGCTCCACGGTGTTTTCGACGGCCTTCTCGACATCCACCGCCAGCACCAAGTGCATCCCCCCCTGCAAATCGAGACCCAGGTTGATTTTCTTGTGGGGCCAGATGCCGGGCTTGAATGTCGGGATTACATAGATGATCGCAACCACGATCACTGCAGCAATCAGTACCAGTCTCCACGAAAGATTCTTCAATGCATCGTTCCTTTCATGACCTTACTGCCAAAACCCCATTGGACGCCTGATTCCGTGCACTACCGCTGGCGATTGGGCGCCTACAGGGGCGGTTTATCGATGGCATTGGGGCAATATAAGGGAAAACGAGGTGTATTTAGGCTTTGCCGCTGTCTTTTTTATCTTTTTTCGACGGGGCCGCAGTTGCGTTGGTCTGCAAAAGGGCGGATACACTGGCGCGGTTCACCTTTACGCGAACCTTCTCGGCGATTTCCACCGTCAAGGTGTTGTCGGATACACCGGTGACCCGGCCATGGAGGCCGCCGCTGGTGATGATTCTGTCACCTGTTTTAAGGTTGTCGATCATCTCCCGGTGTGCTTTGGTCTTTTTCTGCTGGGGGCGAATCAGCAAAAAATAGAAAATAACGAACATGAGAATCAGCGGAACAAACGATGCGAATCCTCCAGCTCCCCCCTGGGCGCCTGTTCCTGCCTGTCCCATTGCATAAGCGATATTCATCGGTGAAAAAACCTCCTCTGTTGTAACAAAGTAAGGCCCGGTGCCATTTTGTAGGGCACACGCGGCCATTTTTTGCCGTAGGATCATCATCCGGCTGTGGCGCTGGTATACTGCAAAACACCGGCCCCGTCAATTGGTTCTTGTTTTGCGATCAGGGGAATCGCAAGTGGCGATGATGTAGTGAACTCAAGTGCCCAAAGCGAACTAAGGTGCGCTAAAGTTCAGGAGTCGTTTCACTTTCCCGTTTTATGGTAAAAGGCAGAATACATCAACGTTAGGCACTTTCGCACACGATAGGCACTTCCATCCGCCTTCCCCGTGTTCAGCCGGACAAGCCTATGCCGTGAATCAAATCTACATGCGATCATCCTGGTTTTACAAGCCAGGTGACAGGGTTTGCGCAAGCAAACCGGCCCTTACGCGTTGGTATTCTCTTCGCTTTTGTTTTTCCTGTCGTACGCCACTTCCATCTGCCCGGGAATCAGATCGTCCCGGGCTATGATTGTGATGCAGATGTCCCGTTTTTCTTCCAGGGCAAAAAGCTCTTTTCTTTTCCGATTGAGCAGATAGGTGGCGATGGACACCGGCAGTTGGGCGGTGACTTGCAGGATATCCCCTTTCAGGGTATCCAATTTCAGTTTTCGAAGAAATTTCAAGCCCAGCGACTCCGTCGATGGTACTTGGCCCTTGCCGCCGCAACGGGCGCAGGTCTCCATGTTTCCGAAATCGATGGAGGGGCGCAGGCGTTGTCGTGAGAGTTCCAAGAGGCCGAATTTGGAAATTTTTCCGATTTTTACCCGGGCCCGATCCTGTTTCATGGCGCTGCGAAGAGCTTTTTCCACCTGACTGCGGTGTTTTTGATCCCGCATGTCGATGAAATCGATGACGATGAGTCCACCCAGATCCCGAATCCGAAGTTGGCGGGCGATTTCCGATGCCGCTTCGAGATTGGTCATCAATGCGGTCTCCTCGATGTTTTTTTTCTGGGTCCCTTTGCCTGAGTTGACGTCGATGGCCACCAGTGCTTCGGTCCGTTCCAATACGACGGAACCGCCCGATTTTAAGTGTACGCGGTTGTTGAAGATGGTCGCGATCTGATCTTCCAGCTGGAAACGGGTGAAGATGGGTTTATCCGACGTATGGAGTTTGATGATACCGGTCTGCTTGGGCGCAATGATATGAACGAAATTTTTCACCTCCTGGTAAATGGCCTCATCGTCGATGAGAATTTCCTTGATATCCGGTGTGAAATGATCACGGATGGAGCGAACGGCCAGGTTTCGATCCTTGTAAAGGGTCGAAGGGGCGGGGGCTTTGACGGCCCGGTTGGTGATGTTCTTCCATAGCCGGAGAAGGTATTGCACATCCTTGGTCAACACGGTCTTGGTGCACCCCTGGCCGGCAGTCCGAACGATGACGCCGAACCCTTCCGGCAAATTCAATTTCTCCAGGATCTCCTTTAACCGGTTTCGTTCCTTTTCGTCCTCGATCTTGCGGGAAATACCGAGCGTATCACTGCCCGGCATGAGTACCACATAACGGCCGGGCAGGGAAATATAGGTGGTGAGCATGGCCCCTTTCTTCATGATGGGGTCCTTGGTTACCTGTACCATCAGCTCCTGACCGCGTTTGACCAGGTTCTGGATGGTTTTCCCATTGGATGGCGCTCCCTGGAAATAGTCGCTGTGAATCTCCTGTTTTTGCAAGAATCCGTGGCGTTCTGCACCAAAATCCACGAAAACGGCCTGCAGGCTGGGCTCGATACGGGTGATCTGGCCCTTGTAGATACTGCTGTGCAGGATCTCCCTGGAAGCACTTTCAATGTGAAATTCCTCTAAGCGGCTATCTTTCACAATGGCAAGCCGGACCTCTTCCGGGTCCACTGCATTGATGAGAATTTTGCTGGTCATTCGTTTTTCGAAATTACCCTCCACATTTAGGTTGACTACCTCAAATCTGTATAAATAATTGATTGTTATATGCAAGTCAACGAATTTTCGGCCAATACGGAAAAAGCTTTTCCAGACCGATAGATCGCCAAACAGTATTACGAACGAAATTCATTCTTCAATTATTTTGCCGATTGGTTGAAATGGGAAAAGCTTTTTATAAAAAGCATTTTTCAATTTGTATCGGCTAATGCGTTTCACAGAAGGGAAGATCCTTTCGGCCGATGGTTTGGACGATCCCATGGGTGGAAGATACCATTTTTTTCAATGCCTTGGCTCGCAAGGTGCCGCCTATCCCTTCTTGATCTTTACCGGGCTTTGTGGCATGAGAGAATCCACGATCCCAGGTTAAGAAAACTGCGATTCCATAGGATGTGTAGCATCTCAATATTTAAAAATTACGATATCCTCCCGCGTGGGAAAACCGAATATGGCACTGCCGACGCAACACTGATAATTAGATAGGAAGATAAATGGACGATCGGTACCATCCCCAATCAATTGAAGCCAAATGGCAAAACCGGTGGCAGCAGGACAAATTATTTCACGTAAAGGTCGTACCGGACCAGGAAAAATATTATCTGCTGGAAATGTTTCCCTATCCATCGGGCAAGATCCACATGGGGCACGTCAGAAATTACACCATCGGTGACGTGGTCGCACGTTACAAACGCATGCGGGGGTTTAACGTTCTGCATCCCATGGGCTGGGATGCCTTCGGCATGCCGGCGGAGAATGCGGCCATCGCCAACGACACCCATCCGGCCAAATGGACCTATGAGAATATCGATACCATGCGGGCGCAGCTCAAGCGGCTGGGGTTTTCCTATGACTGGAAACGTGAATTGGCCACGTGCCGTCCCGAATATTACCGATGGGAGCAGTGGCTGTTTCTGAAAATGGTCGAGCGAAAGATGGCCTACCGAAAGGAGTCTTATGTAAACTGGTGCGACCCATGCCAGACGGTGCTGGCCAATGAGCAGGTGGAGGCGGGCATGTGCTGGCGTTGCGGCAAGCCGGTTCGCCAGAAGAAACTGTGGCAGTGGTTTTTCAAGATCACCGATTTTGCCGAAGATCTTTTGGTGCACTGCGATCAATTGCCCGGCTGGCCGGACAAGGTGACCACCATGCAGCGTAACTGGATCGGAAAGAGCGTCGGTGCAGAGATCCGTTTTCCGGTGGAAGGCAGCGATGCGGTCATCAGTGTCTTTACGACCCGTCAGGACACGGTGTTCGGGGCCACCTTCATGTGCCTTGCACCCGAACATCCCATGGTTGGTGAACTGTCGGCCGGTACACCGCAGTCGGCGGCCGTGGCGGACTTCATCGAACGGATTTCCCATCAGGAGCGATCCAGTAAGGCCATCGAAACCTACGAGAAGGAAGGCGTGTTTACCGGCGCCCACTGCATCAACCCCGTGAACGGCAGACGCATGCCCGTCTACACGGCCAACTTCGCCCTCATGGAGTACGGCACCGGTGCGGTCATGTCGGTGCCGGCCCACGATCAGCGAGATTTCGATTTCGCCAGAAAGTACGGCCTGCCCATTGTTGTGGTCGTCAACCCGAAAGGGGAATCCCTAAATGGAGATACCATGGAAGCCGCATACGCCGGCGAAGGGGTCATGGTAAATTCCGGGGATTTCGACGGCATGGCCAACCGCCAGGCGATGGAATCCATTGCCGACTATATGGAAAAGAACGATATCGGCAAACGCACCGTCAGCTTCCGGCTGAGGGATTGGGGGATCTCCCGGCAGCGGTACTGGGGCGCCCCCATCCCCATGATCCATTGTGACGATTGTGGGGTCGTGCCCGTTCCCGAATCGGACCTGCCCATCGTTTTACCGGAACAAGTCGATCTGTTGCCGGGGGGGCGATCGCCACTGCCGACGTTGCCCGAATTCGCTAAAACCAGATGTCCACGCTGTGGCCGAACGGATGCCCGACGTGAAACGGATACCATGGATACCTTCGTGGAGTCCTCCTGGTATTTCGAACGGTACTGCAGTCCCCGATGTGATACGGCCATGTTCGACAAGGAGACGGTGGACTACTGGATGCCGGTGGACCAGTACATCGGCGGCGTGGAGCACGCCATCTTGCACCTGCTTTATTCCCGCTACTTCACCCGGGTGCTGGAAACGCTGGGGTTGGTTACTTTCAAGGAACCCTTTACCCGGTTGCTCACCCAGGGAATGGTCTGCAAAGAGACCATGCGTTGTCCCACACACGGCTTTCTCTTTCCCGATCAGGTGACGGACGATGGCGAAGGGGCGCGGTCCTGCGTTTCATGCAACCAACCGGTGACCCTGGGACGGGTGGAAAAGATGTCCAAATCCAAGAAGAATGTCATCGATCCCAATGTTCTGCTGGATCAATACGGGGCCGATACCACCCGTCTCTTCTGCTTGTTCGCGGCGCCGCCGGAGAGAGACCTGGAGTGGAGCGAACAGGGGGTGGAGGGTTCCTACCGATTCCTGCAGCGGGTCTGGCGACTGGCCCAACGCTGGATTCCCCTGATGGAAGGAGCAAACGGCCAACCGTGCATTGAGGCGCTGGACGTCCAGACCAGGGAACTTTTCCGAAAAACCCACGAAACCATCTCCCGGGTCACCCAGGATATCGAGGAGCGGTTTCACTTCAACACGGTCATCAGTGCCGTAATGGAGTTGGTCAATACCATGCAGGCCATGGATGAAGTCGATCCAGAGCCAGACCTGTGTCAAACCATGCGGTTTGCACTGAAGACATCTGTTCTGCTTCTTTCCCCCATCGTGCCTCACTTTTGCGAAGAGCTGTGGGAGAGATTGGGCCACGACCGAAGCATTTTGCTCACGACATGGCCCATCTTCGATCCGGCCGCCACCGCGAAAGAAGAGGTGGAAGTGGTGGTCCAGGTGAATGGCAAATTGCGTGCCCGGTTCACCGCCGCCGCGGATGCAGACGGCGAGACCTTGAAGAAAATGGCCCTGGCCGAGGAAAAGGTCAATCGTTTTGTTGATGGTAAGCCTATTAAGAAGGTGATTGTTGTTAAAAACAAGTTAGTAAATATTGTTCCCTGTTTCCGTGGCACAAAACCTGATTAAAACACTATAACCAATTGATAAAACATATATATTATGGTAATATTAGGGCACTAAACGCTCACTTCGGAGGTGAAATCAATGCGGCGTCCGATCACCATAAAACACGAGATGGAAAAACTTGCCAGTCATAGCGGATTGATCAATATCGGCGCATTACTTGATGCGATAAATTTCAGGTTCCGTTTCGAAAAGATCAACGGCGTCCATTGTGTAGACCCGAAAATTTCTCATGGTGACATTTTAGCTTCGATGATTGCTCTCATGAGTATTGGTAAACCTGATTACGATGCGATCGAGATTTTTCGTGAGAAGCAAGAATTTTTCAACAAGGCCATTGGCAATCGTGCATGCCCGTCAAGCCCGACATTGCGTCAGCGAATCGATTTGATCGGCAACCAAGCCGATAAGCTGATTAAGGATGCAGGCGTTGATTTGGTTCGATCCTGCGCTCCGGCGATTTCACCCATCCAAACCAGTGCGGGTGATTTCCTTCCTTTGGATATGGATGTGAGTCCGTTTGACAACTCAAAGACTCAAAAGGAAGGCGTTTCCAGAACCTACAAAGGCACGGATGGCTTCGCTCCGATCTTTGCCTACCTGGGCACCGAGGGGTATCTGGTGAATCTTGAGTTCAGAGAAGGAAAACAACACTGCCAGAAAAACACCCCCGAATTTATCAACGCCACCTTGGATTATGCCAGGCAAATTACCGATCAGCCTATTTTGATGAGGTTGGATTCAGGAAACGACAGTCAAGACAACTTTCCTGACGATTCACGAAAGAATGTCCACTTTATCATCAAACGCAATTTGCGTAGAGAATCTGTTCAAAAGTGGGTTGATCTGGCAAAAAAATCCGGCAAGCAACAGCATTGCCGCTCAGGAAAATGTGTATGGATCGGAAAGACGATTGAAGACATCAACGGCAATCCATTGCGCTACCCAATCATCTTTGAGGTTACCGAAAGGCATACCAAAAAGGGCCAAGTACTGCTGTTCCCCGAGTATCAGATCGATACCTATTGGTGCAGCCTCGCACAGTTGCCACCGGATGAGGTGATTCGACTTTATCACGATCACGGTACCAGCGAGCAGTTTCACTCCGAACTCAAATCCGACATGGGCCTGGAGCGCTTGCCGAGCGGTCATTTTTCCACCAATAGCTTGATTCTTCATTTGGCGATGCTGACGTACAACATGCTACGGATTATCGGACAAATCAGCATCGAAGAGAGTGATCCGACTGAATTGCCCGGTATACGCCGGAAGAAAGTTACCCGGCGTCGAATCCGGACAGTCATGCAGGACTTGATGTATATGGCCGGTCGATTAGTAACCAGAAGTAGAAAATGGTACATATCCTTTGGCCAACTCAATCCATTTTCCAAACTGATGGATCGGATTTATCTTCGTCTGAATTTGCTTTCCGCTATGAAGTAGCTATAATTTTTAAAAGAACAATTTTACAGGCATTTGCTTGGTGATTTGCTATGGCTAAAGAATGAGAAACAGGAGCAAAATTCCTTCGAAATTTGAAAATAGTGAGAAAAATTATCAACAAATGATGGTGTGTGAGGCAATCGCCCCGCGCCAATCCTAACAGCAAAAATTAGGCCACTGATTCAGGTTGTTATATAAATAAAGTATTAAGTTCGAAGTGTTAAGTGTTGAGGGAAGGATGGGGATCGATTTTATACTCCCGGCATGGATCCTAGTCTATAATCGATAGAATTCCTCAACTTAATCACTTAGAACTTAACACTTAACACTCTTTTTTATTGGAACTTTGGTGAAACGATTATCGATATCCTTTTGCTTGGCTGTAATCCCACTATCGTTGTTATGCAGCTGCGGCTACCATTTCGCCGGTGGCGGGCACCTGCCCGCCGGCGTGACGCGGGTTTATGTCACGATCCTGGAGAACCGGACTTCGGAGACGGGTGTGGAGAGCACTTTCACCAACGATCTGATCTATGAATTCACCCGGAGCCGAAAGGAAAGCCTGGCTCCGGATCGCGCCTCGGCCGATGGCATCCTGACCGGCACCGTCGTTTCATTGGCCGTAGAAAACATCTCACGGGCCACCGTTTCGACGGCGGTGGAGCGGCGGGTAACCGGCACGATGCAGTTGCGCTTGGAATCACCGGACGGTCGGATACTTTGGAATTCGGGTGCGATTGTGGAGCGTGAGGCCTACAGGGTGGTAGTAGACGATAAGACGGCAACGGATCAGAACAAGTCCGATGCCGTTGCCGTGCTTTCCAGAAAAATGGCTGAGTCCGCCTTCACGCGATTGACGGATGACTTCTGATTGGCGTCTGCCATGCCTTTCGCACGATGCAAGAGAGACATTGGCGCGTCCGTCGTATCCGTCTTTCAAGGGCAGGCGAAGAGGTCTGTCGAAACTATGCTACACTATGAAAGGTCGTTAACCTGCTTTGCCAGGCGAGAGATCTTCCGGGAGGCGGTTTTTTTGTGAAGTACGCCTTTTTTGGCCGCGTTGTCGATGACGGACTTGGCTTGGTTGAGACGGTCGGTGGCGTCTTCAGCGCCTTGTGTTACGGCAAGCCGTACATCCTTTACGACGTTTTTTACCCGGGTTTGGACTGCCTTGTTCCGCATGCGTCGGCGTTGACTCTGACCGGCGCGTTTCAATGCTGATTTATGGTTGGCCACCTTCTATGACTCCTTTCGGCATATAAATTGGAAAAATTGCAAAACTTCCTGATAGCGAAACTCCTTCGACAAGTCAAGGAAAAAACGATTCTGTACCGGTTTAACCGTAATTGGCATCCGATATTCAAATTCGTTATCCCCGGCACGGCCAACTCCTGCAAAAAGAGACGAATAACCAATCCACTGATTGATGTAGGAGTGGGCCATGCCCGCGAACAAACCCGTGAACAAATCAGATCGATGCGAATGCGGCTGCCATGTATTCCCCCCCACGGCCAAGGAGTCATCTTCCCGTGAATTCGCCATCCACCATTCCGGCCGTAGGCGAGCGGCAATCCGTCACGCGAGCGGCCGGCATCGTGGGTGTCGCGACACTGGTCAGCCGTGTCTTCGGTTACGTACGGGATATGGTGCTGGCCTCTTTCTTCGGCGCCGGCATGGCGGCCGACGCCTTCATCGCCGCCTTTCGGATTCCCAACCTGCTGCGACGGTTGTTCGGAGAGGGATCCTTGAGCATCGCATTCGTCCCCGTTTTTACCCAGACCCTGGTGAAACACGGTCGCGAGAACGCCATGGGGCTGGCCGTTTCCAGTCTGAAATTGCTGCTGATCCTTCTCTCGGTGGTCTCGGTCATCGGCATCGTCGCAGCGCCGCTGATCGTTCACCTGGTTGCACCGGGGTTTTTCCATACGCCGGAAAAGATGACCCTGACGGTAACATTAACGCGGCTCATGTTCCCCTATGTGATCTTCGTCGGGCTGGTAGCACTGTGCATGGGCATTCTGAACGTATTGGGCCACTTTGCCGCACCGGCCATTGCCCCGGTGCTGTTGAATTTGGCCATGATCGGTGCCGTTCTTGCCGTCTCCCGCCTTTCCGATTCCGAGACCGTACGGGTTCTTGGGCTGGCTGGCGGTGTATTGCTGGGAGGCGTCTTGCAACTGGGACTGCAGCTCCCTTTTCTGCTCCGTCACGGCGTTCGATTCTATCAGTCATCCGGACTGTGGCACCCGGCCATGAAACAGATCGGTGCTCTCATGCTGCCGGTCATCTTCGGTTCGGCAGTCTACCAGATCAACATCCTCGTCGGAACCCTTTTGGCCTCTTTTCTTCCCGGTGGAAGCGTTTCCTACCTGTATTACGCCGACAGACTGGTTCAATTTCCTTTGGGAGTCTTCGCCCAGGCACTGGCCACTGCGGTGTTGCCAAGTCTCTCCCGGCAAGCTGCGGCCGACGATCACTCCGGTATGGGAGAGACCTTCGGACATGCCATGAGTCTGGTGCTGTTTGTCACCATTCCGGCGATGGTGGGGCTCATCGTGCTGCGGGAACCCATTGTGGCCCTGTTGTTCGAGCGCGGCGCCTTCGATCGCCAGACCACGCGATTGACCTCCGATGCGCTTTTGTATTATTCTATAGGACTATGGGCATTTTCCGCCGTGCGAATCGTTGTTTCCACTTTTTATGCCATGCAGGATACACGAACACCGGTGATGACGGCTACCGTGGCCATCATCGCCAATATCGTCTTCGGGGTGATCCTCATGGGGCCGATGGCGCACTGCGGGCTGGCCCTTGCCACCTCTTTGGCATCCATGGTGAATCTCGGATTATTGGTCTTCATGCTAAGAAGGAAGATGGGGACGATCCACTGGCGTGTCATCGCGGGCAGCTGCATGAAGACATTGGCTGCATCGGCCATCATGGCGGCGTATGTGGCGGCCATCGCCAGATTGACCATCCCTCCTGATCTGTATTGGGGGCCGGTGCGGTTGTTTTCGGCAATCGCGGGTGGTGTCGTTGGCGGCATTGTCGTCTTCTTCTGTGCGGCATGGATACTGAAAATTCGAGAATGGCGGGTCGTGGTGGGAATGATCAAAAAGGGTCTGTACCGATCATGAACCTTGGACAGAAAATTTTGGTTGTGGGCGCGGCATGCGCCCTGCTGACTGTGCTGTCGATGATTGTCTTCGGGGACAATGGTTTGATCGAACTTTCCCGGCTTCGGGCCAAGGAAAGAATGATGGCGGGGCAAAATCAGGCTTTGGCCAGAGAAAACATCGACCTGTACCGCATTGTCGACCGGTTGAAGAACGATCCGGAATACATCGAGACAATTGCACGCAATGAATTGGGAATGGTCGGCAAGGACGATATCGTCATACTGCGGCCTCGGGAGAGGTAGCGTGACCGGGGACAAGACATTTTTCACGGCCACCATGGCCGACCTGTTGTCAAAACAAGGCCGATATGAAGAGGCTGCCCGCATTTATCGCTACCTGCTGGAGCAGGATCCCCGGCGAACGGACCTTTCATCTTGTCTGGATGACGTTGTCGCCAAGCTGTCGGAAAACGAACGGAATTGGGAGGATATCACCGGCACCATAGAGGAGTGGGTGCGGTTGATCATCGCCCAGCGGATGCTTGGCTGCATTTCACGTTTGGGACAAACACCCATTGGAAAAGGCCTATCTCAATTGGAAAGAAAATGAATACGAGTGCGCTGAAAGAAAAAAACATTGTTCTGGGCGTGTGCGGCGGCATCGCGGCGTATAAGAGCGTTGAGCTTTTGCGGCAGTTGGTAAAAAAAGGGGCCAAGGTGCGGGTGATCATGACGAAAAGCGCCACTTCTTTCGTTGGCCCCATGACCTTCGAGGTCCTGTCCGGCAATCCGGTTTGTGTGGACCTGTTCGAAGACAAGGAGGATGCGGCGATCCGACATATCTCATGGGCCGAAGATGCCCATGCCGTGGTGATCGCACCAGCCACGGCCAACATGATGGCCAAGCTGGCCCATGGCATCGCCGATGATGCCGTAAGTACCTTCATGCTGGCGGTCACCGCGCCGATTTTACTCTGTCCCTCCATGAATACCAATATGTACGAGCATCCCGCCCATCGGCGAAATCTGAAGCAGTTGGAACAGGACGGTTGCCAGATCCTCTCACCCGGTGAGGGGGAACTGGCCTGCGGTACCACCGGGCCGGGAAGGTTGCCCGAACCCGCCGATATCGTCGATCGCCTCACCCGATTGGTCACACCCAAGGATCTTGCGGGAAAGGCGATTCTCGTGACAGCCGGTCCCACCCGTGAATACATTGATCCGGTCCGATTCATCAGCAACCCTTCATCGGGAAAGATGGGATACGCCATCGCCCGGGCTGCAGAACACCGCGGTGGTCGGGTCACCCTCGTCTCCGGGCCGGTCGCCTTGGACCCGCCGATCAACGTTGAGATGGTCCATACGGAGACCGTGGATGACATGGCCCAGGCCGTTTTCGATCGGGTGGACCAATCCGATGTGGTGATAAAGGTGGCCGCCGTCTCCGATTACCGGCCTCTCGAGATCGCACCCCACAAAATCAAGAAGGACGAGGACACCGTCGAGATGGTCCTTACGAAAACGACGGATATCTTGAAGACCATCGGCAAGGAAAGGCGAAAGGATCAGGTGATTGTCGGGTTCGCCGCAGAGACCCAGGACATGGAAAAATTCGCTCTGAAAAAGCTTAAGGAAAAACATCTGGACATGATTGCGGCCAATCGCGTTGGACAGCCGGACTCCGGATTCGCCGTAGATACCAACCGCATCACCCTCTTTTTTCCCGATGGTGATAAGACGGTCCTGGGGGTGATGGAAAAAGATGCCGTGGCCCATTTGATCCTGGATCACGTTGTTACGATCATGAAAGACAGGTCACGGACCGGCCGGAAAACCCCTGGATCGAAAAAGTCAAAGCGTGTCAATCGATGACCTTGGCGTCCCCACGAGTCCGGATGATCCGGCAAATTCGCGAAAGCCTGATTCATCTGAAACAGATCGGTTGTACCGGTTTCGAGTGCGATCCCGAGTGTCTGGATCGTCTGGCACGGTTGACGGCTTTGCCGGCCACCCGAACCGCCGGTCCCGAATCCTTGTCATCCATCAGGGCCGATCTGGGAGAGTGCACCCGTTGCCCCCTCTGTAGGGGGCGAAACCACATCGTTTTCGGAGAGGGGGATCCGAAGGCGCGTCTGATATTCGTGGGAGAGGGACCGGGTGCGGATGAGGACCGATGCGGCCGTCCCTTCGTGGGGGCTGCCGGCCAACTGCTTACCAAAATCATCCAGGCCATGAATCTCAACCGCGAAGAGGTCTACATCGGCAACATCGTCAAGTGCCGTCCACCCGAGAACCGCAACCCGACACCCGATGAGATCGAAAAATGCCTGCCCTTCATCAAACGACAAATCGCGGCCATCAATCCCAAGGTGATCTGTACCCTGGGAAGTGTCGCCGCCCGGGCCCTTTTGGGGACCCAGGTGCCCGTATCTCGATTGCGGGGGCAATTTCAAACCTTCATGGGGCTGCCGGTGATGCCGACCTATCACCCGGCGTACCTGCTTCGGTCCCCCGAAAAAAAGCGGGATGTGTGGAACGATGTCCAGAAAATCATGAAGATACTGGCATGAGTCCCAGTCACACTGATTTGGTTGGATCATCTTTTGCAGCCCCTTACCCGTACGCCAAGGGGAAAATGATGAAACTTCGCATCCTTGTTCTCTCGTTTTTTGTCCTATCCGCATTTGTGGTCGCGGCCGATAGCGTCCGGGCATCCGCTCCGGTCCACCTGGTTCGCATCAACGGTCCCATCTCTCCGGGAAATGCAGAATTTCTGATTTCCGCCATCGACCGGGCCAATGAGGAGCGTGGCGGGTGTCTGGTCGTGGTGATGGATACCCCCGGCGGCCTGGCCGAATCCATGCGCAAGATGGTGATGGCCATCTACAACAGCCGTATTCCCGTAGTTGTCTATGTATCTCCTTCCGGAGCACGGGCCGCTTCGGCGGGCGTGATGATCACCATGGCCGCCGATGTGGCCGCCATGGCGCCGGGCACACACATCGGTGCGGCCCATCCGGTGAACGCCGGAGGAAAGGAACTGGGCGAAACCATGGCCGAGAAGGTGACCAACGACATGGTGGCCTTCGTGAAGAGCATCGCCCAGAAGCGCAACCGGAACGAAACATGGGCCGAGAAAGCCGTTCGTGAAAGCGTTTCGGTAACCGAGACCGAAGCCCTTAATGAGAAAATCATCGATCTGGTGGCAAAGGACCTGGACGATCTCCTGGAACAAATCAACGGTCGCCAGATCCTGGACAAGGGGGCCATCGACATCGATCCCGATGACCGGATCTGGATCGATGAATCCCTGCGAACACGAATTCTCAAAGTTATCAGCGATCCCAATATCACCTATATTTTAATGATGATCGGACTGGCAGGGCTTTACTTCGAACTTTCCCACCCGGGAACGATACTGCCCGGTGTCGTGGGGAGCATCGCCCTGATACTCGCCTTCTATTCGTTTCAAACCCTGCCTGTGAATACCGCGGGTTTGCTTCTCATTGTCCTGTCCATCATTTTCTTCATCTTGGAGATGAAAGTCGCCAGCTTCGGATTGCTCAGCCTGGCCGGGATCGCCAGCCTGTTTTTGGGCTCCCTGATGCTTTTCGACCGGACCGATGGCCAAATGGGCGTCTCCTGGACCGTTTTGATTCCCACCATCGTCTTCGTCGGCGGTTTTTTTATCGTGGTCGCAGGACTGGTCTTTCGTTCCCGGAGCAGGCGGCCCATGACCGGTGCCTCGGGGCTGGTGGGCAAGACCGGCATGGTCAAGCGTCCCTTTGCTTCCGAGGATTTGCCCGAGGGAACGGTTCTGGTTGGGGGAGAGTTGTGGTTCGCCCGGTCAACGGCCCCATTGGCCCAAGGCCAGCGGGTTCGGGTGACGGGCGTGGACGGATTGACCCTGCTGGTCACGGCGGATTCGCCGGATACGGAGAAAACGGAAAAATAACAATAGATGTGAAAAACGTAAGATGAAGGAGGGGCTCATGCTGCCTTATATCGGTATCGTCGTCTTAATCGTCCTTTTCCTGTCCGCCGCCCTTAAGATCTTGAATGAATATGAACGGGGCGTCATCTTTCGCTTAGGGCGGGTGATCAACGCCAAGGGACCCGGACTGATTATCCTCATCCCGGTCATCGACAAGATG
This sequence comes from uncultured Desulfosarcina sp., assembly GCA_963674945.2. Taxonomy (GTDB): domain Bacteria; phylum Desulfobacterota; class Desulfobacteria; order Desulfobacterales; family Desulfosarcinaceae; genus Desulfosarcina. The sequence goes on along the minus strand of CAXXWQ010000004.1, from coordinate 1,363,499 downwards.
GTCAAGGTGAGCTTACGCCTGGTGGCCATGGACGTGGATCCCCAGGACGTGATCACCCTGGACAACGTGTCGGTGAAGGTCAATGCCGTCATCTATTTTCGGGTGATCGACCCCATCAAGGCCATCGTGGAGGTGGAGGATTACAACTTCGCCATCTCCCAACTGGCCCAGACCACCTTGCGTAGCGTTTGCGGCCAGGCGGAACTGGACGAATTGTTGTCGGCCCGTGAGAAGATCAATGCGCAGTTGCAGGAAATCCTTGATACCCACACGGATCCGTGGGGCATCAAGGTGGCCACGGTGGAGCTCAAACACATCGATCTTCCCCAGGAGATGCAGCGGGCCATGGCCAAACAGGCCGAGGCCGAAAGGGAGAGGCGGGCCAAGGTGATCAACGCGGAAGGCGAATTCCAGGCCGCCGATCGCCTGGCCCAGGCGGCCAAGATCATCGATGCTTACCCCACGGCCATCCAGCTGCGCTATCTGCAGACCATGCGGGAGATGTCGGCGGAAAACAATACCACCACCGTTTTTCCTCTTCCCCTGGACCTGTTCCGTCCCTTTTTGAAATTGGCGGAAAAGGCACCGATTGCCGATGAATAAAGGCTATTGACACCCGAGGTCCAATGGGATTACATAAAAAACTTTTTTCGATCCGTTGGATGCAGGGTGTATCGGAGACCCATTGTGGGTGTTAACATATGAAAACTAAACCAAAAACAATCGATCCACGAAAAATCGCCTTCGATATCGACGGGGTCATCGCCGATACCATGGGGCTATTCATCGATATTTTGCACGAACACTACAATGTTCACACGGTGCATTACGAAGACATCACCGATTACCAGTTGGAAGATTGCCTGGATCTGGACCCGGAGGTGATGGCCGGTGCCGTCGACCGGATTATGGATGGCAACTATCGCCCCATACTCAAGCCCATGGACGGTGCCGGACGTGTGCTGCGGCGTATCGGAGGGTCTGCCGGTCGCATCTTACTGATCACGGCAAGGCATTACGCTGGGCCCATGGGACCGTGGATCGAAGAACTTCTGGACGGGCATCGTGAGAACTCAGAGATTGTCGCCACCGGCGCTTTCGACGCCAAGATCGACGTCCTCATGCAAAATGGCATCGATTGGTTCATGGAGGATCGTCTGGAGACCTGTCATTTGCTTCAAGAGGCCGGTATCGCTCCCATCGTTTTCAATCAGCCGTGGAACTCGCGTCCCCACGACTACCTGTCGGTGGATTCGTGGGCGCAACTGGAACAGTGGATCGATTTTTAATGACACCACCTTTGCTTTCCGAACAGATCGACCTGTTCCTCGCAGCGCTGGCATCGGAAAAGGGGTACTCCGATCACACAATCCGCGCATACGCTCAGGACCTGACAGCGTTCGCCGACTATGCGGCCATGGAATCTGCCGGACCCGACGAAAGTGAATCGCGTCGATTGACACTCGATGCCATCGACCAACTGACAATTCGAGGATACCTGGCCTCTTTGCACGGGAGAAACGAAAAATCGACCATTGCCCGAAAGCTGTCGACCCTTCGCTCTTTTTTCCGTCACCTGATCAAGCACAGGCTGATCGACGATGATCCCGCGGCCGCCATCCTGACACCCAAATACGGACGGCGACTGCCGGCATATCTGTCGGTGGACGACATGTTCCGACTGCTGGACCAGACCCTGGATGACACCGTCCTGGGATTGCGAAACCGTGCACTCTTCGAGACGCTTTACGGATCGGGTATCCGGGTCTCGGAATTGACAGCACTGAACGTTTACGACGTGGATTCTTCCAGCGGCTGCATAAGAGTCTCGGGAAAGGGGGGACGTCAGCGTATCGTGCCCGTGGGCGGAAGAGCATTGGAGCGAATCCGTGATTACCGCAAGCGACTTTCGGCCAGCACCGGAATCGGTATGTCGGAAGACGGCCCGTTGTTCCTGAACAAAAACAAAGGGCGGCTCAGCAGTCGATCCGTGGCACGGATCCTGGAAAAACTGGTTGCTCAATGCAGCCTGGCGGTGCCCATCTCCCCCCATGGCATCCGACACAGTTTCGCCACCCACATGCTGGATGCGGGGGCGGACCTTCGGATGGTCCAGGAGCTTTTGGGACACAAGAGCCTTTCGACCACCCAAAAATATACCCATGTGGGCATCGATCGCCTTATGGCTGCGTACGACAAGGCGCACCCCAGGCGATAGAAAATGTACATCCAGAAATGGCCAAGCCAATTATATTTGGCTTTGGCCGATATCGGCGTAGCGCGGAAAATTTTATCCTCGGAATATCAACCATATGCACCCCAAGGGCATTTCCTTCGGGGCACCTGCGGCACAACCTGAGCTAAAATTGGTCGTACGCCTTGATCTCGAGCAAATTTGCCTATTTCTGGATAGAAATTTAATGGATGGACATTAAAAGGAGATTATTTTTTTCTCATGATTCCTCATCCAAATGAACCTTCCATTCGCTTTCACGGGACCACGATCCTGGCCGTGCGCGGAAAAGATCGCGTGGTGATGGCCGGCGACGGTCAGGTGACGTTGAACAATACTGTCATCAAGCACAATGCACGCAAGGTACGGCGAATTTACAACGATACCATTCTGGTGGGGTTTGCCGGTGCCACGGCCGATGCCCTGACCCTCACCGAGAAGCTGGAACAGAAGCTGGAGCGGTACAATGGCAACCTGACACGGTCGGCCGTGGAACTGGCCCGGGACTGGCGGGCGGATAAGTATCTTCGACGCCTGGAGGCCCTGATGATCGCCGTGGATGGTGAGGCCATGCTTCTGATTTCCGGAAACGGAGATGTCATCGAGCCGGATGAAGGCATGGTCGCCATCGGGTCCGGTGGGGTCGCGGCCCAGGCGGCGGCGACGGCTCTTTGCCGGGAGACCGACCTGGATGCCCGTCGGATCGTCGAGACGGCCATGAGTATCGCTGCCTCCATTTGTGTTTTCACAAACGACCGCATCACCATCGAAGAGCTATAAACCATGAAAGACCTGAAACCAGCAGAAATCGTCGCAGAACTGGACAAATACGTCATCGGTCAGACTACGGCCAAACGATCGGTGGCCATCGCCTTGCGGAACCGCTGGCGTCGCCGACAGGTGCCTGATTCCCTGCGGGACGAAATCGCACCGAAAAACATCATCCTCATCGGGCCTACGGGGGTCGGAAAAACCGAAATTGCCAGGAGGCTGTCACGCTTGAGCGATTCTCCTTTCTACAAGGTGGAGGCGTCCAAGTTCACCGAGGTGGGATACGTGGGACGGGACGTGGAGTCCATGGTCCGCGATTTGCTGGAACTTACTGTCAACAACCTTCGTGCCGCGCAGCAGGAGGCGGTCAAGGAGAAAGCCTGGCGCATCGCCGAGGAAAGGATGCTGGATCTCTTATTGCCCAAGTCCGACCGTCCCGGGGCAAATGCTTCCACAGAAGGTGGTCTGGAGGTGATTTCGTCCGACACCGATACCGCCTCGTCGACACGTGAGAAGCTGCGAAAGATGCTCAAGGCCGGGAAACTGGACAGCCGCTATGTGGATCTGGATGTGACGGATCGAAACATGCCCATGGTCGAGATTTTTTCCAACGTCGGCATGGAGGAGATGGGAATCAATTTCAAGGATATGTTGGGGCCGTTGATGCCCAAGAATACACGACGGCGGAAAATCAAGGTCCCCGAGGCCATGCATACCATGGCTGCGGAGGAGGCCCAGAATCTCGTGGACATGGACCAGGTAATCCAGGAGGCCATCGCCAAGGTGGAACAGGCCGGTATCATTTTCTTGGACGAGATCGACAAGATTGCCGGCAACGGCGGCGGCCACGGGCCGGATGTTTCCAGGGAGGGGGTGCAGCGGGATCTGCTTCCCATCGTGGAAGGTTCCACGGTCAATACGAAGTACGGTCCGGTCAAGACCGACCATATCCTTTTTATCGCTTCCGGTGCCTTTCACACCATCAAACCCTCGGACCTGATCCCCGAGCTTCAGGGCCGGTTTCCCATTCGGGTGACCCTGGATGCCCTCAACCGAGAAGATTTTTTTCGGATCTTGACCGAACCCAAGAACGCCCTGCTGCTGCAGTATATCGCCCTGCTCAGAACCGAAAACGTGGACCTCTCTTTTTCCGACGATGCGGTAAAGAAGATCGCCGAGATCGCGGAGACGGTGAATCAGCGAACGGAAAATATCGGCGCACGGCGACTTCACACGCTGATGGAACGGCTGCTGGAAGACATCCTCTTCGATGCACCGGATGCACAGAACAGTGCCTTGACCGTGGATGCGGCCTACGTCTCGGATAAACTCAAGGCGATCGTGGAAGACGAGGATCTGAGCCGTTATATTTTGTAATGTGTGATGAAGCGTAATGAAGATATCGGGCTTTTTACGAAGCCGTCAACCTTGAACTGGAAACCATAATGATTGAACAAGCCCACACATCCAATTCCACCGTGGCTGATATCCTCATTGAGGCGCTACCCTATATCCGGAAGTTTTCCGGCATGACCGTGGTGGTGAAATACGGTGGCCATGCCATGGTGGACGAGCAACTCAAGGTCGATTTTGCAAGGGACATCACCCTTTTGAAGTTCATCGGACTCAATCCCGTCGTGGTCCACGGTGGTGGCCCCCAAATCAACCGGGTGCTTGACCAGATGGGTATCCGGCCCCAGTTCATACGTGGCATGCGGCTCACCGACGGTCCCACCATGGACGTGGTGGAGATGGTGCTGGGGGGCAAGGTGAACAAGGCGATCGTGGCCCAGATCAACCAGCAGGGGGGAAAGGCGGTCGGCCTTTCCGGCAAAGACGGCGGGCTCATCCAGGCCGAGAAGATGCGGATCGTCCATCGATCCGATGACAACAGCCCGCCGGAGATCATCGATCCGGGCATGGTGGGAGAGGTGACCCGGATCAATCCGGACATTATCCACACCCTTTCCCAAAAGGGATTCATTCCCATCATCGCACCGGTGGGCGCAGGACCCAACGGCGAGACGTATAACATCAATGCGGATCTGGTGGCCAGCCACATGGCGACGGCGCTGTCCGCGGGAAGGCTCTTTCTGCTCACGGATGTGGACGGGGTGCTGGACGCTACGGGAGCGCTGATCTCCTCCATCGATGCGGATACGATCGGCCGCATGATCGCCGACGGCAGCATCAGTGGCGGCATGATTCCCAAAATCGAGTTTGCCCTCCACGCCATTCGAAACGGCGTGGAAAAGGTGCCGATTATCAACGGAAAGCGGCGTCACGCCCTCTTGTTAGAGTTGTTTACGGATAGAGGGATTGGCACGGAGGTAACGGAATAAAAAAAGTGTTAAGTGTTAAGGGAAGGATGGAGATCGATTTTATATTGTTCAAGTATTTGCTCGTAGCCAAAAATATGAATCGATATAATACCATAACTTAATCACTTTACACTTAACACTCTTTCCATATATTCGGAGAAAATTCATGACAGAAGAAATTATGCAAATGGCGGATCAAGCCATTTTTATGACATACAAACGCTTTCCCATCGTGTTGGAAAAAGGGGCTGGGACATCGGTCTGGGATACGAAGGGACGTCAATACACCGATTTCGTCTCGGGCATTGCCGTTTGCAGCCTGGGCCATGCCCATCCCCGCATCGCAGCGTGTGTTGCCGATCAGGCCAGGAAACTGGTGCACGTCTCCAATCTGTATTACACCATCCCCCAGACTGAACTGGCCCGGATGCTGGTGGAGAACAGTTTTGCCGATCGGGTCTTTTTCGCCAACTCCGGTGCCGAGGCCAACGAGGCGGCCATAAAGCTGGCGCGAAAATATTTCAAGGACCGGGGAGAGGCACAGCGGTTCGGCATCGTGAGCATGGAAAGATCCTTTCACGGACGAACCATGGCCACTTTATCCGCCACGGGGCAGGACAAGATCAAAAAAGGCTTCGATCCGGTCCTGGAGGGATTTTCCTTCGTTCCCTTTAACGATATGGATGCCCTGGAATCGGCCATTGACGATCACACCTGTGCGGTCATGCTGGAACCCATCCAGGGAGAGGGGGGGATCTGTTGCCCGGATCCCCAATATCTTAAAAATGTGCGAGACCTCTGCGACCGGCGCGGTATATTGATGATCCTGGACGAAATCCAGACGGGCATGGGACGGACCGGAAAGTTGTTCGCCCACGAGCACTATGGTGTAACACCGGATATCATGACCCTGGCCAAGGCGCTTGCCAACGGTCTTCCCATCGGTGCCATGCTGGCCACCGAGCAGGTGGCCGCCGCCTTCGGGTTCGGCGCCCATGCCTCCACCTTCGGCGGGACACCCCTGGTGTCGGCGGCGGCGCTGGAGACCCTGAAGATCATCTTGGAGGAGCAACTGGTGGACCGTGCCCGCGAGGTGGGCCGATACTTCAAGGACCGGCTCAGGCAATTGAAAGAAGACCACCCGTGTGTGATCGAAGTCCGGGGAGAAGGTTTGCTGCTGGGCATTCGCCTGGATGGGCCGGCCGATGAACTGGTGCCCGCGGTCATGGAAAAGGGATTTTTGATCAACTGCGTCCAGGGCGATACCCTTCGATTCGTGCCGCCGCTCATCATCGAGACAGGTGATATCGATCGACTGGTTGAATGTCTGGATGAGATTTTGTAACTAGTGTCTATTCAGAAATCGGGCAAATTGGCCATTTCTGGATGGGCACTGATAACGTTCTATAGGAGTTTTGTATTGTGGGTGATAAAAAAATAAACAAAGTGGTGCTGGCATATTCGGGTGGTCTGGACACATCGGTGATTTTGCGGTGGCTCATCGAAACCTACGAATGCGAAGTGGTTACCTTTTCCGCCGACATCGGCCAGGTCGATGCCATGGACCATGTGGAGGCCAATGCCTTGAAGACCGGGGCGGTCAAGGCCTATGTGGATGACCTGAAGGAGACGTTCGTCAAGGATTATGTCTTTCCCGCCTTTCGGGCCAACGTGATTTACGAAGGACAATACCTGCTGGGAACCGCCATCGCCAGACCCCTCATCGCCAAGCGGCAGATGGAGATCGCCGCCATGGAAGACGCCGATGCGGTGAGCCACGGCGCCACGGGAAAGGGCAACGACCAGGTCCGTTTCGAGTTGGGCTACTACGCCATGAATCCGGCCATAAAGATCGTGGCGCCATGGCGTGAGTGGGACCTTACTTCCCGGACCGCCCTCATGGCCTTTGCGGAAAAACACGGTATATCGGTACCCACCACCCACGCCAAACCATACAGTACCGACGGCAACCTCTTGCACATCAGCTACGAAGGTGGAATCCTTGAGGATCCATGGGCCGCACCACCGGACGACATCTTCACCTTGACGGTCTCGCCCAAGGATGCCCCGAACGAACCCGAGACCATAGAGATCACCTTCGACGCCGGTGATCCGGTGGCAATCGACGGCAAGGCCCTTTCACCGGCCAATTTGCTTGCCGTGTTGAACCGGCTGGGCGGAAAGCACGGCATCGGCCGCGTCGACCTCGTGGAGAACCGTTTCGTGGGCATGAAATCGAGAGGTGTCTACGAGACACCCGGCGGCACCATCTTGCGATTGGCCCACATGGCCATGGAATCCATCACAATGGATCGTGAGGTGATGCACCTGAGAGATTCGCAGATTCCAAGATACGCAGAGCTCATATACAATGGCTTCTGGTTCTCTCCGGAGATGGAGGTACTACAGAAGATGATCGACAGTACCCAGACCAACGTTTCCGGGGTGGTCCGCCTCGAATTGTACAAGGGAAACTGCATCGTCAGAGGCAGAAAATCCGACCGCTCCCTTTACAGTGAGGCCCATGCGACCTTCGAGGATGACGATGTATACAGGCAGGCGGATGCCGAAGGATTCATCCGGCTTCATGCCCTGCGCCTGCGGATTCGCAAATTAATGGAACGGAAAGGGTAAGAAGGACCATGGTGGGAAAACCCTGGGACGGTCGCTTTTCCGAGAAGACGGATAAAAGCGTGGAGGCCTTCACCGCTTCCATCGCATATGACAGCAAGCTCTATCCGTACGATATCAAAGGTTCCATCGCCCATTGTAAAATGCTGGCCAAGGTCGGCGTCATCACCGATGCGGAGGCGGTACAGCTGGTGGAGGGGCTTGGCACCATCAAACGGGAGTTGGATCGCGGAGATTTCGAATTCGATGACAGCCTGGAAGACATCCACATGCACATCGAAGCCCGTCTGTTGCAGGTGGCGGGGAAGGTGGCCCTCAAACTGCACACCGCCCGCAGCCGCAACGACCAGGTGGCTCTGGACGTTCGCATGTATCTGCGGGAAGAGACCCGTCGCATCCTCGATCTGTTGCACTCTCTGCGCACGGTGCTGGTGGATCTGGCCGACGCCCACAAGGATGTGGTCATGCCCGGCTACACCCACACCCAGCGGGCGCAGCCCGTACTCTTTTCCCACCACATGCTGGCCTATTACGAGATGTTTTCCCGGGACCAGGATCGTTTCGCCGACTGTCTGGCACGCATCGACGTCATGCCTTTGGGGGCGGCGGCCCTGGCCGGCACCACCTATCCCATCGACCGTGAATTTGTTGCCAAATTGCTGGATTTTCCCAAGGTAAGCGCCAACAGCATGGATGCGGTGTCCGATCGTGATTTTGTCATGGAGTTTCTCGCCGACGCCGGTATCTGCATGGTTCATTTAAGCCGGCTTTCCGAGGAACTGGTGCTCTGGTCCACATCGGAGTTCGGATTCATCACCTTGTCCGATGCCTTTTCGACGGGCAGCAGCATCATGCCCCAGAAAAAGAATCCGGATATCCCCGAGATCGTGCGCGGAAAGTCCGGACGGGTATTCGGGGCACTGGTATCCCTGCTCACCATCATGAAGAGCCTTCCCTTGGCGTACAACCGCGACATGCAAGAGGACAAGGAGCCGCTGTTCGATGCCGTGGACACACTTAGGGCCTGTCTCTCCATCAACGTCGCGATGCTCCCCAACATCACCGTCAACAAAGCGGCCATGGCAAAGGCCGCATCTGCGGGATTTTTAAACGCGACGGACATGGCCGATTACCTGGTGGCCAGGGGGATGCCGTTTCGAAAAGCCCACGCCTGTGTGGGAAGCGCCGTGGCCTATGCACTGGACACGGGTAAGGAACTTGACCAATTGACCCTGGATGAGCTGAAAGAGTTCTCTTCGCTGATCCAGGCGGATATCTTTGAACACCTGACCGTCGCACACATGATCGACCGCCGTCAAAGTCTCGGTGGAACGGCCACCGAGCGGGTCGTCGAGGCCCTGTCCGACGCCAGGAAAGCGCTGGCCAAGAAGGCGTGATGTCGAAAAGGGGTAAGACCACCTTCTGGTTGGGGCTATCGGTAATTGGCTGGCTGTGCGTTTTGTCGTTTGCCGGCTGCGGCGTCAAGGGGCCGCCGAAACCCCTTTGGCAGCGGCCCGTGCCCCGGGTGGTGGACCTGGCCGGCGTCGTACAGGCGCCATGGGTGAAACTGACCTGGTCCTTGTCTGAACCACTGCACCGAACACAGGCGAAGCATGCGAAGTTTGTCATCTACGGCGCAAAGTCTTCCCTTGAAATGGAGGTTTGCCAAGGATGCCTCCAGGTGTTCGAGAAAATGGCCACCATCGGATATGTGGATCGCGACGATAATCGGTATGAACTGCAGGTTCCTGTGGAATCGGACTATCACTACGTTTTCAAGGTCAACCTGGTGATGCCCGGTGGAACCGGACCCGATTCCGATCTTGTGGATGTCGACGTCTGGTCCCGAACACCGGTCACGGATTGATGAATCGATATAAAATTAGGGTTTCGAAAGGCTTCTTACGAAGCCGTCAATGATTCTGAGGAGCCATGAAGCCAATCTCTTTTTACAAAATGAGCGGCAGCGGTAACGATTTCATCATCATCGACAACCGGGACAAAAAAATTCCCGAAGATCGATTGCATCGCCTGATCGTCGGTGCCTGCCGCAGAAGAGTCTCCGCGGGTGCCGACGGCCTGATCCTTATCGAGCCTTCCGATACGGTCGATTTCATGTGGCGGTTCTTCAACGCGGACGGAAGCGTCGCCGAAATGTGCGGCAACGGCGCCCGCTGCGCGGCCCGGTTCGCATTTCTTCATGGGATTTGCGGTCGCCATCTTTCCTTCGATACACTCGCGGGGACCATCCAGGCGCATGTCGTGGGAGAAGGGGTGAAGATTCGCATGACCGATCCCGTGAATCTCGTGCCCCGACGGGAACTTTCCGTGGCCGACAGCTCTCTTTCGGTGGGCAGCGTCGATACCGGCGTTCCCCACGTAGTGGTCGTCGTCGACGACATCGATGCGGTGGATGTCGTGGAAACCGGCCGTTTGATCCGGCACCATGCCGATTTTTTCCCCGCCGGCACCAATGCCAACTTCGTCGCTTTCGGGAAAAACCGGGAGCTTTTCATCCGCACCTATGAACGGGGCGTGGAGGATGAAACCCTGGCCTGCGGAACGGGCAACGTGGCTGCAGCACTGATTCTGCATGCACGCGGCAAGGTCGAATCACCCGTGATACTGACCACCCGAAGCGGCGGACGACTGACCGTGCATTTTACCCCCACGGCAGCAGGATACGAAGAGGTATGCCTGGAAGGCGACGCCCGGGTGATCTACAACGGCGAATTGTGGGAGGAGGCGTGGCTGAAGTAGAAACAGCGCATCTGGCGTTGATTTCCGTCGGCTCGAACATGGGCGACAAACTGGACAACTGTCTGGCCGGCATCGCCGCACTCACCGAATCGGGCCGATCGAAGGTTCTGAAATCATCCCGGTTTTATCGCACCTCGCCGGTGGACTATACGGATCAGGCCTGGTTCGTCAACGGGGTCGTGATGATCGAAACGACGCTATCCCCGTTTGATCTTCTGGACGAAGTGCAGGTCATTCAGCGAAAAATGGGGCGGACGAAGGACACCGTTCGGTTCGGCCCCCGGGTGCTGGATCTGGATATTCTGCTCTACGACGACCTGGTGATTCACACAGATCGGCTCACAATCCCCCATCCGCGCATGCACAAAAGGGCTTTTGTCCTGAAGCCCATCTGTGATATAAATTCGTCGGTCGTCCATCCCGTGCTGGATGAGACTGTCGTCCGCCTTCTCACGCGACTCGACGGCGATGGCCAGCAGGTTCATCCGCTGAGAGACCAGCCTGCGGAAATAGGAGGCGTGTCATTGTGAAGCTTTTATTGCTGCTCGTCATCGTTTACCTGGTGTACAGGGCCGTAAAATCCTGGGCAATCGGAAAGATCCTGACCTCAGGCCCTGTCGGGAACGCATCCAATTCCCGTCTGGACGACGTTATGGTCAAGGATCCGGTATGCGGTATCCATTTTCCACGGCGGGAAGGGGTGGCCTTGGAACACGAAGGTCAGACGCTTCTGTTTTGCTCTACCGACTGCCGGGACCGGTTCTTAAAGGAGCGGCAATAGGGATACAATTCCAGATTTCCTGCGTTTGTCCGGGCGTGAATAGACGCGAAAATAGTATACTGATAATTTTCAACACCTTACCAGACGGAAAAAGGAATGTGAAGAATGAAATTTTTTATCGATACCGCCAACGTGGATGAAATCAAAGAGGCCCATAGCATGGGCATGGTCGACGGGGTGACCACCAATCCCTCACTGATCGCCAAGTCGGGACGGGTATTTGAGGATGTGATCAAAGAGATCTGCGAGATCGTGGATGGTCCCATCAGCGCCGAGGTGATCAGCCTGGAAGCAGCAGGCATGGTCGATGAGGCAAGACCACTCTCCAAGATTCACGAGAATATCGTCATCAAGATTCCCATGACGGTGGAGGGGCTCAAGGCGACCCGGCAGCTTACCGAAGAAGGCATCAAGACCAATGTCACCCTGGTCTTCTCCCCCCTTCAGGCACTCATGGCGGCCAAGGCCGGGGCGACCTATGTCAGCCCCTTCGTGGGACGGCTGGACGACATCGCCCAAAACGGCATGCTGCTTGTGGAGCAGATCGTGGAGATTTACGCCAATTACTCCTACGATACGGAGATTATCGTGGCCAGCATCCGGAATCCGCTGCACGTGTTAGATGCCGCGATGGCCGGAGCGGACATCTGCACCATTCCCTTTAACGTGCTGAGCAAGCTGGCGGCCCATCCGCAGACGGACAAGGGGCTCGACGCCTTCTTGGCGGACTGGGAAAAGGCGAAAAAATAGAGGAAAAAGCGAAGCCACAATTCACCCAAATGAGATAACAGGCGACGCATCATGAAAAACAGGCCCGTCCAATCACTTCTCACCCATCCCAACACGCTGACGCTGTTTCGAATCCTTTCGGCACCGATCATCGTGGTGTTGTTGATGATGCCAAACCGGCTTACCGGTTTTCTTGCCGGAGTGATCTTCAGCGCCGCCGCCATCACCGACTATTTCGACGGATACCTTGCCCGGCGATACGGACTGGTTTCCAATCTCGGGAAGGTGATGGATCCCGTGGCCGACAAGCTGCTGGTCTCCTTTTCGCTCATCATGCTGTCGGCTTTGGGGTGGATGCCTGCATGGATCGCCTGTGTCATCATCGGGCGTGAATTGGCCATCAGCGGTTTGCGCAACATCATCGCCCAAAATGAAATGGATGTCTCTGCATCGGTTCTCGGAAAGTACAAAACCGGGTTTCAAATCGCGGCCATCATTCCCCTGATGCTCCACTACCCGGCATTCGGGTTCGACTTTCAGGCGGTGGGCATGTTCTTTCTCTGGTGTGCACTCGTTTTAACGCTCTGGTCGGGAACGGACTACTTTTTGCGGTTCAGAAAATTGCTCCGCGGATGAAATTTGCAGTTGACATGCACACGTTAAACCGATAAAAATGCCATTTCAACTGAGCGGGAATAACTCAGTGGTAGAGTGCGACCTTGCCAAGGTCGAAGTCGCGGGTTCAAATCCCGTTTCCCGCTCCATTTTTTTTATGGGCGGCATAGCCAAGTGGTAAGGCAGAGGTCTGCAAAACCTCCATTCACCAGTTCGAATCTGGTTGCCGCCTCCAAAACTAAGCCCCAAAATTCCGAATATTTATAAAGAAAAGGAGCCTTTACAAGGCTCCTTTTGCTTTTCATAGTTCTCACCTGCAAACATCACTCAGAGTACAGAAATACTCAAAAAGTACCCTTTTCGCCGATGAAGTCCCATCAAAATCCACAACACCTCAGCCTATCTATTTTTAATTAATATCCGCATTGGATAAAAAAACTTGACTATGACTATTTGATGGTCTATTAAATATCCAGAGTGGAGAAAAAATCATGAGTTTTGACTTTTCTAGAACATATTCCAAAAAAGAGGCTCAAGCCATTTTGAGTCTTTCAACAAACGAGCTGAACAAGTGGCTTGGCTTCCTTGATGCCGTCGAACCAAAGGAAGGTGAAAAGTCTGGTGGCCGTGGGAGGCCTGCGCATACGCTTGGAATAAATGACCTATATAAGTTGGGGGTGTTCAAGACCTTAAAGACTTCTGGATTTGACAGAAAAACCGTTGCCAAAATGATCGACGAAATAGACCAAAAACAGCTTGTCAAATTAATAGGGTATGCTGAATCAAAGGGTATTATTCATAAACTTACCATAATCAGTGCGCTATGGGATTTTCTAACGGACCATCTGGATGCGTCACCGGAAGAGAAGGAAATCATTCAACCTAAATTTTTCAATAAAATGAAAGAAATGGAGCCAAATGGTAGTGTTTTTCTTTGGTTTTGTTCTGAGCAAGACTGGAAGGGTCATAATACGATATTGAGCTTCCCTGTGATTGAAAAAGATAGTTTTGAAAGGGTTCCGGATGAATTCGTAGAATTAATGCTTATGGCTCAAACCCTCAAAACCAAGGATTTGGCACATGCCTTAAATCTTGGGAAGGCTGTTTCGGATGTTCAATACCAAATCGAAATGTATTTCGATGAAGATGCTTTTTGGGAGCGAACATTTGAAGAAATCGGATGGGATTTCATCGACGAAATTCACAAGGTTGTTTACAGTAAATAACCAAGTCGCTGCATTAAAGGAGATAATCATGCACGGCAAATTAACTAAGGGCTTCTTGATGGGGCTTTCACAAGATTTATATATCACTTCCAACATTTTTAATGTTGAAACCGGAAGGCCAAGTTATGAGGGTCCCGTTATTGCGAAGTGGGCAAGGGAACGACAGTGGGAAAAGATCAAGAAATCCGGTGCTAATGGCCTACTTTGCTATGTATTCCCAAACAAAGATGCTGCTAACAAGTATCTTGAAAAGATTTTTTGATAGTTAGAAAGGTTCAAAATTCAAAGGGGATTTGTGAAATGAAGAGTAAGAGCCCAGAAGATCGACTGATGGAATTTATAAAAGAACTTAAATCAAAAAGACGTTCTGGTGAAGTTTTTTTGCGGTTGTCGCTTCACGAAGGCGGGATTCGCCATGCCCAGGAGATTGATGTCGATATAAAATCCAGAACCATTTAGCGGGTACCGGATACCACTCAAGCCCTTTTTATAGGATTCTTGACAGGCCCGGTGATGGAAACGGTTTGAAACCGTTCTGTCATCGGGCCTTTTTATTTGGATGAAGGGAAATGAAACAGCTACCGCCTGAATACATGGACACCAACCAATGCGCCGAGATGATCCAGAGATCGCCTGGCGCTGTTCGCAACCTTGTATTGCGTCGAGCGATACCCTTCAGGAAACCGGGCGGTAGGCTGCTATTCATTCGCTCGGAGATAGTGCGGTGGATACAGAATGCACCAGGTATCAAAGTGGAGGATCTTAACCATGGGTGAGAGAAACCCCCACGCCCCCATATTTTTCTCCGGCCAAATGGTCAATGAACCCTGCATCGACAGCTATCGATGGGTAGACCTCGCGGGTCCTTCCTGGAATATACCATGGAGCGGCGGACTAAGGCTCGATCGGCGTATCCATTTGAAATTTCTAAAAAACTCGGAAAATTGGACAGATGACAGAAGAGACACTGAATGCAGCTGAAGCAATTGCTTTTTTGAAAGCCGAGGGGTTCAAAGTAAGCCGCTCAACGTTCTATTCAGACCTCAAGCGTCCTGGGTTGATCGAAAGTGTAGGTGGGAGATATCCCAAAAAATCCCTTCTCAAATACGCTAAAAAAAAGCCCCTGCCTTTCACCGATAAGCGCCCGCCGAAAAGCGCTACTGAAAACCTGGATCTAAAAAACCGGCTGCTGCTAGCTAAGGCTGAAGAGCAAGAAATGCGTAACAAGCTACTTGCAGGCAAGTATGTCGAGCGCTCTCAAGTGGAACTGAACCAGGCTATGGCAATTGGGGTTTTCGATGCAAGCCTGAAGACCATGTTCCGCACAACGATAATGGATGCCATTATCATCGTCGGCGGTAAGCATGAAAAGGGCCATTTGCTCTACGACTTCTACTTAAAACAAGTGGAGCACCTGCTTGACGAGCTCGGTCATCTGGATGAGATCAAAATTGTGGTCCGCCGCAACCCAAACGGTGATTGGTGTAACCAGTGTCCGTACAAGGAGGCCGCACTCCGTGAGTGAGATTGACGATATCAAAAGGAAAGTTCAAGCCCGCGTTGCCCAAGAAGAGGCTGCCGACAAAGGCCAGGAAGAACCGGAAGCTAACCAGGTTCGGACGGTCAAGATAACCGACATCCTCAATGGTGGTGAGCAATTCTGTGGGCTGGTCTTTGCGGATATGTTTGAAGGGCGTTTTATTTTCAATGCGACTTCCGACGAGTGGCTTGAATGGCAGGGCCACCACTGGAAGAGAGACACAACTGGCAGGGCACGGGCTTCTGTTGAAGATGTTGTCATTTGGCTTCTCAAACAGATTCATGTCGCGGCATATCAAATTTCTGAAGCAACTGAGGCTGAAGATAAAAAGTTGGTTGCATTTTACCAGCGCATCCAGAGCGAAATCTTCAAACAGGTTAAGCGCTTGAGGAGTGAGCACGGTCGATCATCAACACTGAGCTTTGCATCAAATAACAAATATAATCGAATCGTTATTGAGTCTGAAAGGCTTGATCGTGATCCGATGCTGCTTGGCTGCGCCAACTGCGTGATCGACCTACGAACTGGAGAAGGGCGACCAGGCAGGCCGGAAGACAATATTCTGTTGGCAAGTCCAATTGAATTTTTAGGAATCGATCATCCAGCGCCAACCTGGGACCGTTTTTTGAAAGATGTCACCTTATCCATGGTTGAAATGGAAAACTACCATAGGCGGTTAGCAGGATACTTTACCACCGGTGATATCAGTGAGCACATTTTTCCGGTCTTCTATGGTGATGGACGCAATGGCAAGGGAACAGAAGTCGAAACGATCAAGTACGTCATGGGACCTCTCGCGTCTGTCTTACAGCCTGAGATGCTGCTTGACCAGGGCCGAATAAGAAACAGCGCCGGGCCTTCGCCTGATATAATGGCGCTCAAAGGCTTACGGCTGGCCTTGGCCAGCGAAAGCGATGATGGCCGTAAGTTTTCAGCGTCGGCGGTCAAACGGTTTACCGGAGGCGACTCACTCACCGGGAGAAATCCTCACGACAAACACCCAATCACTTTCACACCAACCCATAAGATCGTTCTGATTTGCAACGACAAACCACGGGCGCCGGCCAACGATTATGCCTTCTGGCGGCGTATGCACCTGGTACCCTTCAATGCTGTTTTTGTCGATCATGATCCGCAAAACCCCAATGAATTCCCGATGGACAAGGCGCTGCCGGAAAAGCTCAAAGCCGAGGCCAGTGGAATCTTGGCGTGGATGATTCGCGGATGCTTAGAGTGGCAGAAGCGTGGGCTTGATCCACCTGCGATGGTTCGTGACGCTACCGCAAAATACCAGGCCGAAGAGGATTTGATCGGGGAGTGGCTTTCGGCCAATTGCATCGTTCATGATGAGGCCTGGGGAGGTGCAAAGGATCTTTTCAACAATTTCAGCGAGTGGTGGTTGGAAAACATTTCCAACACGCCGATCAGTCAGAAGCGGTTCGGGACGATCCTGGGTAAAAGATTTGAAAGAGTACCGGATCGGCTGGTTTGGTACCGGGGAATCGGTTTACTCACTAATTGGAAAGATCAGGCACCAACTGGCCCAAGTGGTGGTCGGCCGATGGGAACGACGGCCGACGATGCACCGTTCGGGATATGATGCGAGGATTGCGGGGATCAAAAATAGGACAAAATCTTAAAAAAATGTACTTTTATAATAAATTACAAGTTGTTAAGTCATTTTTCAATCCCTTCACCTGCGAGGATGCGACTACCCCTGCTATAAACTCCAAATCCTATTTTTTACATTTTTCTATAGTAAACTTACTAGAAAAATCATCGCATCATCGCAAAAGAATATATGTAATATATTATAAGGAACTGGATTTTTTTAGAAAAAGAACGTTTTGGGCTTTTTTCCGGATTTTCGATCCTCACACAATGGTCGCAAGTCCTTTTGCGATGGTTCGAGCTTTTCCCTTTGGATAGAAAATAGGGGGTGGCGGTGAAAAGATTGTTAACGGTTGATGAAGCAGCCGAAATTTTGAGCTGTCATCCGAAAACCATCCGGCGACTCTTGGCTGCTGGCAAGCTTGAAGGCGGCAAAATTGGAAGTTCTGTCCGAATCACTTCAAAATCTCTGGATACATACATCGACAAAATCATCCAATCCTATCAATTGGAAAATGGGACGTACATTCATGAAAAAAATGGGACTGAGGTGGACTGAGATGGACTGGCTTGCCAGACTTTTGGGAATCGATTCGATATCATCAGGGAAAAACTTCAAATCATTTTTCCATCCAAAAAGAAAGGGCAGGCATGAAAACAATTGAATTTCCAAAGAAACCTGATTCAGAAAATGACGTGCTGGCTCAATTTATTGGGACACCTTATGAGGCGGAGGCCCGTGAAATCTATGAAAATGCCCGTCAGGAGGCCGACCAGGAGATACGGGACGCAAGTTCCAAAGCCGAGAGAACCCGTATTATCGGATTGCTTCGAGCTTTTGTTGGCCCCGAACAGTGTGAGCGGTTCGAGGCTATTTTACAAGCTGGGCTTTCCCTCAATCAATTTAGGAATATCCGGGATGCGCTGGGTGAAAACGAAATGTTTCAAGGGTTGAGACTTGTGGCAACGAATACATCGGGGGAGGTAAGTGCGCTCAAACAAGTGAGAGATGGATTGTTAAAGGACCTTGAGCAGTCCAGTAATGTTTATGAAAACGATTTTATGGATGCTGTTGCAACTATCCAGGCCAAACGACGATGCAGCAAGACTTCGGCTATGCAGGAAGTTGCCAGGAGGCAACCCGGACTTCATCGAGAGTTTATACAAAGCTTCAACCCTGGCATTAAAGTCGACTTTTCGTAGAAAGGAAAAAAATGGGTAAGTCTTTTCAATCACAAGTCAGAGAGTACCGGACGAAGCACAAGTGCGGCGTGACCAAGGCCATGAAAGCCGTAGTTCGATCCGATCCGGAGGCCCACAAGGCTTATCTTGAATCCGGAGGCGGTCCTATCGACCGGACAGAAGATGATGAAACAAAGTCCTTTGAGCAGCTTGTGGACGAACACATGGAGCGCAATGGCTGCGGTAAGGTGGACGCCATGCGCACCGTAATCCGCCTTCATCCCAACGTGCATAGGGCTTATATCGAGCGAGAAAACCAATAGAAGGGGGTAACCGTGGGACACGTAAAATATAACTTCCATCCACCATATTATGACAGTCTTGCATCATATGAATGGGTTGACGATTTTTTAAGATGCCAAGAGATTAAGGATGAAATCAAATTCATTCGTTCAAAGTGCTCAGAGGTCAAAAAGGTCCAATCAGCTAAAGAAGATATGCTGAAACGATACAAAGCATCATGGCAAGCCTATGAAGATCAAAGAATAGCTTATTTGGCAAAGTACTTGGCAAAGGGCAATGGCTCGGCCAATGATCCTTTTTCAAGGCTAATGATTCGAACGACACGCAATTTACAGTTGCAAAAAGTTTGCATCAAGCTTGATTGGGAGGATGTGGAAAAGGCAATTGATGTACTCTTCGCTGGAAAAAATGAGGAGGCCCTCTCCGACGCCGAGCGCGAAAAACGGCTTGAAGATATTGATAAGGCTATCGAGCAGCTTACGGCGCAATTGAAAAAACACAGCCCACAAGGTTATTTTAAAATCCGTAACGGGCAAATTGTTGAGGATTTTAGACAAGTGTTTGTTTCTAACTGGCGAAATCTCCAGGGCCGTTGCAAAGGACCAGTCAATCCAAAGGGAGGGCAATTGAGCACCTCACCGGATGCCGAAAAGGAGGCGTATCGGCAGTTGGGAATTGCAAAAGCCATCAATCCCCGCGGGCTCAATCCAAACCCGAATTATAATTGATTGTGGTGGGTGTTTGACTCCTTTGCCCACCTTTTGCCTCCTGGGTGCCTCCTGAGCCCAGGGGGCTATCTGAAGTAGCACCCACCTTAAAAATGTCGAAAGCCTTGACGCGGTTTCTATCATCGACTATGAATATATCTGTAACGGCAAATTCCGTTGCCCGGTTTGGAGACCGGATTTTCCACAAGGTGCATAAGCGCCCAATTCATAGTATGGCGTTTTTCTGTTTCTGTACTATGTTTATACTTTGGCGGTGCATATACGGGAGCCTTCGGGCTCGCCGGTATCCTTGTGGGCCGGTTCTCCAACCGTGTGTGCGCCGCCATTTTTGTTTGGAGACAAAGATGGCGGTAATCCTTCACCACACACCACAAGGAGGTTCCGTCATGCAGCAAATTCTTTTCAACCTGTCCCTGCTCCACAACATTGCACCATTTTTCCTTGAATACATCGGTTCTCAGGACGAAACAGAGACTCTCGGCTGTATTCTATACCTGTTCAACGTCGAAGATCCGAAAAGTCCGAAATATCGCTCTACGGTTGCCTTCATGATCCGTGTTGGAAAGGGGGTGGCGTGATGTTTGAAAAGCTATTATCGCCTGAAGATAATTTGGATGAGATAAGACGCTATGCCTATAGCCTATATTCAATCGTCCTTTGTGCTGACGAACGATTAGACGAAAGCGTAAGCTTGGCTCCCCTATTGAAACCCTTAAGCGATGGTCTTTGGGAGTTTTACAAACATGAGTACGAAAACAGGTTGCCTGTGAAATCCATCGAGGATGCTGAAACCGTGCCTTTAAAAAGTCCAATTGGTTCGGAGATCTATAAAACTTATTCCGAACTTTCCAACCTGGCGGGTGGACTCGAAGAACACCCAAAAGAGGTAATCTTCAATTCTGTCCGTAGGTTAAAAGATCTGCTTGGTTGATCCGACAACGGTAGTATGGGGTGGTGTTTTACCACCCCATCATCAAAGAGGTGGTCCTTTGATAACGGGCCATTTTTAGGTGTTTAGTCCTGGAGAGTTCGTACTGTGACCAGCCGGTGATTGACAGATTTAATACCTTTGGATATTCTTTGAATCTCCAATCATCATTTCCTGAAAAAGAACCGGTTCCAAATACGTAGCAAAGTGAAATCTTCTATTTTTTGCCCATATTCAGGGTGTTATCAAGACGTCAAGATATCATCCCCATATTGGACGTAAAATAGACGTCTATAGAATATTAATGTTGGGTGTTCAGAAAAAATGGAATGATCGTAATATAATGAAGTTTGAATTGAAAACTTATCATAGAGATACCCCTTCTGAGGAAATGATTTCCGACCTTAATAGGGTCGCTTTAAAACTGGGAAAGGATACGGTATCTGTCTCAGAGTATGGAAAGCACGGTAAGTTTCATCCAGATACATTAATGAAGCGTTTCGGTTCTTGGAACAAGACCATAGAAAAGGCTGGTCTAAAAAAAGGAATGGTTTTTAACCTGTCTGAGAAAGATCTTTTTCAAAACCTTGAGAAAGTCTGGATAACTCTTGGTCGCCAACCTAAAGCAAAAGATATGAAGCCTCCGATTTCAGACTGCTCCATTACGCCATACCTGAGCAAATTCGGAAGCTGGCGAAAAGCACTCAATAATTTTGTAGAATATATCAACCAAGACATTGAAACTGGTGATAGCCCTGATAATAGTGTCGATCAACAATTCGAAAAGAAAACACCACCACGTAAGCGCACGTCACGAAATATTTCACTTCGCTTGCGTTTTAGAATTCTTATGCGAGATGGTTTCACATGCCGTAAGTGTGGGGCAAGTCCACTAAATTCACCAGGAGTTGAATTACATGTAGATCATATTGTGCCATGGTCTAAAGGTGGCGAAACCGTTCCGGAAAATCTTGAAACAAAATGTTCTGCATGTAATCTCGGCAAAGGAAATAACTTTGAGTCTTAATGATAATGATTCATCACCCAACCACCATTTCCACCAGAGCGCAGGGGTCATGGCATTTTTGGAGTGCATAGATTTATCAAAGCTTTATCTTTATCAAAAGCTCTTAATATTCCCTGCCTGCGCCCTGGTGAAATGAAGCGTTATCTCTTCAGCAGGTATTATTAAAATGGATACAACAATCATAGCTGCAATAATTGGTATGCTTGGCTTATTTGTTGGTTCGGTACTTAATGGGGCCGGTTTTATTCTTAAAGAGCGGTATCAAAAAATTAGAATTATTAACCAATCAATTTTTTATCTTGTAAAACTTCTTCACGTAACTTCTGTCCTGAAAAATATTGACAGCTTCATTGCTATATACTCAAATCGTTTGAAAGAACATCCTAAATTGAAAGAATTAATGAGCGTTGATGAATCCACCTTGAATCAGTTTTGTCTTCAATTTTTAACTTCTATAATTGAACCAATTACGCGCGAAGTGGATGAAACCTTTAAACAAAACTTTGGTAATTCGATACTTGAATTGTCAAATGTTAAACCGATTGTTGCCTACAAGCTAAGTAAAATTTCATATACTGAAGCACTAAGTAAAAAAACAGGTGAAATCCTACAAAAACAAGATTTTTTTAAAGATCAAAGCCAAAAATTTAATGATAGCTTCCAATTTGGGGTCAAAGTAAGTCAAAAGAAAATTTTCAATGATATGGAAAAAGGATTGGTAAAATTCATCAAGGACCTCTCATGGGGTATCAATATTTTGAATTTCATCTCATGTAGGTATGAAATTTTCAAAATTAAACAAAAATACTCAGATGCAGAAATGACATCGGCAATAGAAAAATATATTGAAAAAACTATCGTTCCAATGATGAAAGTTTACAATAAACAAAACCAAAGATAACCTGCTTCTTCACCGGTTTCTGGTCACTCCGCGGCCAGAACTCGGTGAGAAGTTCGTTCATCAAATAAGTCACCGTCCTTCCCAAACAATTCTTTGATACATAGTTACAGGGTGTTCAAACCTACAAGGCGGTCGCCTGGGGCGGCAGGCGTTAGAAAAAAAGGAGGCAGCATGTATAGACGTGGTAACAGCTGGTATTCTGATTTTTGGTACAATGGAGGGAGGTACACCAAAGCGCATGGGGAAGTCAGTAAAACCTTTGCGAAAGAGGAGGATCGTAAATTCAGGACCGAAGTTAAAGAAGGAAAGCATCAACAGAAGGCAAAACGGATTTTATTTGAAACCTTTGCCGAAAAATACCTTGAACATGCAAAGGTGAATAAAAAGCCAAACTCATCCAGGCGAAATGGGGAATCGATAACCATGTTGACGCCTCATTTCAAGGGGAAGCTCTTGACATCGATTTACTCGTTGGATGTCGAGCGGTACAAGAAGTTCAGAAGGGATGATGGGAAGGCTCCGGCAACAATTAATAGGGACGTGGCCACACTTCGAAATATGCTGAACATGGCCGTTCAGTGGGGATATTTAAGATCGAATCCTATTTCTGGTGTGAAGCTGCTGAAAGAAGATAATGAAAAGATGTGGGTATTGACACCGGGGCAGGAAAAACGGTTTCTTGATCAATGCGCAAAAAGCCCACAACGAGGTAAAAAGAAATATTTGAGAGATTTGGTAATGGTGGCTCTTCACAGCGGCCTACGGCAAGCGGAAATATTCAATCTCAAGAAGGCCCATGTAAACCTCTCTGGTAGGTTTTTGCTGGCCACCGATACCAAAAATCACGAAAATAGAAAAGTCCCTTTAAATGATACGCTGAAGGAGGTTTTACAAAGACCCTGAATCAGTGGCCTAATTTTTGCTGTTAGGATTGGCGCGGGGCGATTGCCTCACACACCATCATTTGTTGATAATTTTTCTCACTATTTTCAAATTTCGAAGGAATTTTGCTCCTGTTTCTCATTCTTTAGCCATAGCAAATCACCAAGCAAATGCCTGTAAAATTGTTCTTTTAAAAATTATAGCTACTTCATAGCGGAAAGCAAATTCAGACGAAGATAAATCCGATCCATCAGTTTGGAAAATGGATTGAGTTGGCCAAAGGATATGTACCATTTTCTACTTCTGGTTACTAATCGACCGGCCATATACATCAAGTCCTGCATGACTGTCCGGATTCGACGCCGGGTAACTTTCTTCCGGCGTATACCGGGCAATTCAGTCGGATCACTCTCTTCGATGCTGATTTGTCCGATAATCCGTAGCATGTTGTACGTCAGCATCGCCAAATGAAGAATCAAGCTATTGGTGGAAAAATGACCGCTCGGCAAGCGCTCCAGGCCCATGTCGGATTTGAGTTCGGAGTGAAACTGCTCGCTGGTACCGTGATCGTGATAAAGTCGAATCACCTCATCCGGTGGCAACTGTGCGAGGCTGCACCAATAGGTATCGATCTGATACTCGGGGAACAGCAGTACTTGGCCCTTTTTGGTATGCCTTTCGGTAACCTCAAAGATGATTGGGTAGCGCAATGGATTGCCGTTGATGTCTTCAATCGTCTTTCCGATCCATACACATTTTCCTGAGCGGCAATGCTGTTGCTTGCCGGATTTTTTTGCCAGATCAACCCACTTTTGAACAGATTCTCTACGCAAATTGCGTTTGATGATAAAGTGGACATTCTTTCGTGAATCGTCAGGAAAGTTGTCTTGACTGTCGTTTCCTGAATCCAACCTCATCAAAATAGGCTGATCGGTAATTTGCCTGGCATAATCCAAGGTGGCGTTGATAAATTCGGGGGTGTTTTTCTGGCAGTGTTGTTTTCCTTCTCTGAACTCAAGATTCACCAGATACCCCTCGGTGCCCAGGTAGGCAAAGATCGGAGCGAAGCCATCCGTGCCTTTGTAGGTTCTGGAAACGCCTTCCTTTTGAGTCTTTGAGTTGTCAAACGGACTCACATCCATATCCAAAGGAAGGAAATCACCCGCACTGGTTTGGATGGGTGAAATCGCCGGAGCGCAGGATCGAACCAAATCAACGCCTGCATCCTTAATCAGCTTATCGGCTTGGTTGCCGATCAAATCGATTCGCTGACGCAATGTCGGGCTTGACGGGCATGCACGATTGCCAATGGCCTTGTTGAAAAATTCTTGCTTCTCACGAAAAATCTCGATCGCATCGTAATCAGGTTTACCAATACTCATGAGAGCAATCATCGAAGCTAAAATGTCACCATGAGAAATTTTCGGGTCTACACAATGGACGCCGTTGATCTTTTCGAAACGGAACCTGAAATTTATCGCATCAAGTAATGCGCCGATATTGATCAATCCGCTATGACTGGCAAGTTTTTCCATCTCGTGTTTTATGGTGATCGGACGCCGCATTGATTTCACCTCCGAAGTGAGCGTTTAGTGCCCTAATATTACCATAATATATATGTTTTATCAATTGGTTATAGTGTTTTAATCAGGTTTTGTGCCACGGAAACAGGAAGACGTTTAGATGTCAGTGAATCCGATTATGTGTTTTGCACTTCGAAAGGTAGGAAACTTACCCAGTTGACGAATGCCTTTTGGTATGCCGTAAAAGAGGCCAAATTGACAAGAAAGGAAGGGAATAAAACAGTCCGTTTCCGGTTTCATGACCTACGCCACACATTCGGAAGCAGACTTGGTATGGCAGGGGCAGACTTGAAGACCATAATGGAAATAATGGGGCACAAGACAACAATGATGGCCATGCGGTATCAACACCCATCGCCGGACCATAAATTGAACGCCGTGAAAGCTCTTGACCAAGTCCCATCAAAATCCACAACAGGCAAAATTCTGGAGATAAAAACAGCTTGAAAAAACAACCCCTTACAGGCTGTCAATAAAGGTCTGCAAAACCTCCATTCACCAGTTCGAATCTGGTTGCCGCCTCCACCTCAATCCTCAAATCATCACACATCTTCATCGATCGCTGTCGTCGATCGGCGCTGCATGCCGCAGAAAATTATTTCTCCACGCCGTTTTTGCTTCCAGTCAACACACCGTATAGACTCCGGTCCCATTAAGTGGTATTAGCCCAATGTACACTTTCCGACTGTCATGGACTTGAAGTCCCGTTCCGGCAGATTCCATTTTGCAGACCGTCAGCATTTTTGATTGGAGGGCGATATGTGTCGACGACGTACCGTTGCAGTTGCATCCATTATGATCCTGTCACTCATTCTTCTCAATGGTCTTTTTACAAATGCCGCCGCAGCACCGGAGGACTTTGCCGGTGCCTATACCTGTACTTTCAATGGTGACATCAGTGGTATCGCCATCACGCAGGTTGATTCACGGGGCCGTCTTTATGGCCTTATCTGGTCCGAACGGGAACGGGTTGTCGATTATGTGGCGGGATGGGCCACGGTGGATGACAGCGGCAATTTTGCCTTTACCTCCGCTTGTGGAATGTGGGTGGAAGGATCGATCTTGGAAGCGGGTATTGTCAGCGGCACATGGTCTTACCTGGGCTATGAGGGAACCGTTCGCGGAGAACAGGATACCGGAAGCATAGATCCTTATGTCGGCCATTACAGTCTCTACATCAACGGTGATTACACCGGTACGTGTGATGCTCAAATCACTTCCGACGGCCAGTTCAGCGGGGAATTTAAAATCAACGGTGTTGATGAAACGGACTCGATTTACATGGGGATGGTGGACAGCCGGGGAAATATTATCGCCATCAGCCACAGCGATACCGGCGCCAAGGGCCAGGTCACCACATCCGGGGAGATATCGGGTGTCTGGAGCAGCGGAGATGGCTCGGGAACCTTCTCCACCCAGGCAGCCGGAGAAAGCTCCGGGGGTGGTGGCGGGTGTTTTATCGCCCCGCTATTCTGAACGATGATAGAAATGTTTTCATATGCACAGATCTCAGCGGATGGCTCACATCGATGCATTGCGCGGAATCTCAGCACTTCTTGTCGCATGGCAGCACACATCGGAACGATTTGTCCAGTTGCCCGGTGTCGCCGATAAAGGCACGTTGTTATTCGATCTGGCAAACCGTATCGATTTCGGCCGGGTCGGCATCATTTGCTTTTTCCTGATTAGCGGCTTTGTCATTCCATTCAGTCTGCAAAGTCACACGGATGGTGCCATCAAACGCTTTGCAATTCGAAGGTTTTTTAGACTCTACCCGGTATATTGGCTGTCGATTCTTGTGGTTGTTGGAATCGGTTACATCTGGGGAGATCATATCGGCGTCATTGAAGTGGCAGCCAATACCACAATGATGCAACGGCTATTCGGAGAACCTCATTTAATCGGATTGTATTGGACGCTCCAGGTAGAACTCGTTTTCTATATTTTGTGCGCAGTCATTTTTTATTATGGTCATCTGGATAAACACGAATCACTTTTTTCGTGGAGCCTTTTCTGTTTTCTCTTATTCGTCTTGTCCCAGGGGGTGAACAGAGCCAGCGATCTCTTCGCCGGTGTCGACAAAGAGATCATGTATTCTCCCTATATTCTGAGTATCATGTTTCTGGGCGCCTTGTATCGAAATGTGTATGAGAACAAAGAATTGAATGTAAAATCGAGAAGACAGGTTGTCATTGCGACATGCGTCTGTTTCGGATTTCCGATCGGAGTTTACCTGTTTTCAAAATTTGGTGTGAATTTGTCAGATCGTCCGTTTCAGTTCGGCGTGGCACACACCGTGGCTTGGTGCATGTTCGTTGTGTCCGGATTGTGTGTTAAAAGAGTCCCCGTTTTTTTCTTGTGGCTGGGGGCAATCAGCTATTCGGTCTATTTGTTCCACCCCATCGTTATGGAAGCAGTGATAAAAATGGCACAGTCCGCAAGTATGAGAAACGGTTACCACCTTTCTGTCTATATGACAGTCGTACTTCTCATCACTGTTCTTGTCTCTTCCGCTATATACGTTTGCCTGGAAAAGCCTTCAATACAATTTGGGCACTCATTGACAAAAAAAGATAAAGAACATCGTTGAAAAACTCCGGTGATAGAAAATTGTGGATCCATTCGACAGGTAAGGACCCACTGAAACCGATGTGTTGGTTGCATTGGATACTGGTTCGGCGGTATACGTTGAAAGAGTCGAATCATGGATAATTTATCCACCACCTTTAGCACTGCATTGGGCTTCCCATGGAACAATTTGACGGTATCAGCCTGAAAACGCGATTGTATCTGCTAATTTTGGTCGCCTTCATTCCTGTGGCGGTGCTTATCGTCTATGTTACCGAAGAACAGAAGGCAATCGAGAAAGACGCCATTTTACATAGAACCAGACTGATGGCACAGGCGGCGGCCAATTCGGAAAACTCTCAGATCGAGGCAACACGGGAGTTGATGGCTGCCCTGACCGGGGCCTTTGCAATGGCCGAAGGTCAGCCGGAACAGGTGTCTTCGTTTCTACAAAACCTGAGTGGCCAAACCGAGGGATACGCGGTATTTGGCGTTCTCGATCCCGAAGGCAGGCTGATTGCCGGAAGCCCCTTGTCGGCAATATCGCACGATTACGAAAGCAGGCCATGGTTTTCCACCAGCGTAAAGCAAAAAAGGCCGGCCATGGGACCGTATTCGGGCGAGCGTATTGAGGGAACACCGGTACTCTATTTCGCCAACCCCATCCTTGACAGTCAACAAGAGGTCATGGCCGTTGTTTTCACCGCTTTGGATCTGAACCGGATGAACCGCAGTCTTTTTCGACGGCTGGCTGAACTGCCCCTTGGCTCCAGGCTGACCCTGGTGGATGAAAATCAGGTGTTGCTGCGCTACACGGTGGACACGGCACGGTGGTCCACCGTACAGTCATTGGATCCGTCACTACTGCAGAAGATCGGCAACCAACCATCGGGCGTTTTTGTTGCGGCCGATGAAACGGGGATGCGGCGAATCTATGCCTTCGCCCACCTGGAAAGTTCGTTTCGGCCACGCCGGATTGCCGTCGTCCTCGAAATTCCCCGATCGCTGGCCATGGCAGCATCCAAACGCATTTTTGTACGCAACCTGGCCCTGCTCGGCGTGTCGGCACTCATGGCCGTTCTCGCCATCTGGTGGGCCACCAGCGTGGTAATCCTCAGACGCGTCGGGGCAATGGTCCGTGCCAGCCGCCGTCTGGCCGCCGGTGACTTGCGGTCGCGTATCGGTCACATCGGTGCTCGGGACGAGCTCAACCATCTGGCAGGCGTATTTGACGAAATGGCCGCATCGCTTCAGATGCGCATCGAACGCGAGGAGCAGGTGAAGGCCTCACTGAAGCGTTCCAGGGAGCAGCTGCGCCGGTTGAGTGTTTATCAAAACGATGTCCGCGAACGAGAGCGCATTCGCATTGCCCGTGAGATTCATGACCAGCTGGGGCAGTCCTTGACCATTCTCAAGATGGATCTGTCATGGATCAAGAGGCATACCCGCGCGTTGGATACCGATATGGAAGCGAAAATGAAAGCCATGGCAAAGGTGATCGAAACAGCCATGGACAATCTGCACGCGGTCACCGCTGAGTTGAGACCGGTGATGTTGGATGATTTCGGCCTGGCGGCGGCCATCGAATGGCAGGCCGAGGCGTTTGCCCGGCGCAGCGGCATTCGTTGCCGGTTGGAGAACAATGGCTTCGAGCCTGATTTGCCCCGGGCGCAGGCAACCGCCCTGTTTCGTATCTTTCAGGAGATCCTGACCAATATCATGCGCCACGCCCGAGCCAGTGAGGTTGTGGTTCGACTGGAAAAACACGACGGCGAACTCTTTTTTCAGGCTGCCGACAATGGACGCGGCATAACCCCGGACGAGATCAACGCTCCGGATGCATTCGGCCTGCTGGGGATTCGGGAACGGCTCTATCCTTTCGGCGGGCGGGTGACCTTTGATGGACAGCCCGGCCAGGGGACCCGCGTGACCATTCATCTGCCCATGCCAAATGAAGATATGCCCGTAAAAAGCCGGATTCCGGACGGCTTCGTAAAAGGAGAAAACCAATGATCCAGGTTATCATCGCCGACGATCATCCCATCGTACGTGCCGGTTTGAAACAGATCATCAGTGAGGAAACAGGTATCACCGTTGTCGGCGAGGCCGCCAATGGCAATGCATTGTTGAAACAGGTGCGAGAGAGGGATTTTGATGTGATCCTTCTCGATCTGACCATGCCGGGTATGGATGGCCTGGACGTTCTCAAACAGCTCAAGATAGACAAGCCCCATATTCCGGTGGTCATCCTTACCATCCATCCTGAATCCCAGTACGCACTGAGAATACTCAAGGCAGGGGCCTCCGGCTATCTGACCAAGGCAAGCGCAGACGAAGAACTGGTCGAGGCCATCCGCAAGGTGCATCGCGGGGGCAAGTACATCAGTCAGTCCCTGGCAGAAAAGATTGCTTTCGCTTTGGACGAGGATACAAGCAAACTGCCTCACGAAACCCTTTCGGATCGTGAATACCAGGTACTCTGCCAGATCGGCGCCGGTAAGACTGTTTCTCAGATCGCCGACAGCCTTGCCTTGAGCGTAAAGACAGTAAGTACCTACCGAACCCGCATTCTGGAGAAGATGCATCTCCACAACAATGCCGAGTTGATTCACTATGCGGTGCAAAATGGTCTGGTGGATTAGGTCGCATCCATCCGGATTATAGCCGATTCGCACGATTGAAATCTTTTCTGTGTCGGACAAACACCGACACGATCTTTCGATTCCCGCCGACACCAAGATCAGAGATTCGCCGATTTTTCCACAAGCCTTCCCGTCTTATCATTGGCCTAACGAACAAGGAGCAGGCCAATGAAAAAAGTATTCATCATCGACGATTCTTCTCAGATCCGCAAACGGATCGCCGAGTTCCTTACAGAATCCGATAAAATCCGGATCGTCGGCGAGGCCGGCAGCGGCCCCGATGCCCTCGATGCTGTCGAACGGATAAGACCGGACACCGTCGTTCTTGACATCTTTTTACCCGGCCAAAGTGGCATCGACCTGCTCAAAACGTTTAAAATCAAATACCCGAAGATGGTGGTTATCATGCTTACCAATCTCGACGATGCCAAACATCGCGAGCAGTGTCAAAAATTTGGAGCGGATTATTTTTTAAGCAAGAGCAAGGAGTTCGAAGAAATCGTTACCACCGTCCTCGCCGACCCAGTGCACCGAAATTACCGGTGCACAGCAACGAAAGGAGACCGCCATGGAATCATTTAATAACATTCTCGTTGTCAGTCGTTCTACTGAGCATTGCATCAAAGTGCTGCGTACCGGAATCGCCCTGGCTCGTAAATTCGACGCCCGGTTGCATGTTATGCATATCATTCACGACCCCTTCAATGTGAACGGTTGGAATCTTCCGGTACCGTCTTTGGACGAAGAATACAAAACCATGGTCACCAAGGCCCGGGACGAACTGCATCGTCTGGTCAGGGCCGAAAGGGCGGAAGGAATGGTCGTCAACGAATGGGTGAAAGACGGGAATCCCGTCGATGCCATACGTCAGGCAGTTGAAGACAAAAACGTGGATCTGATACTCATGCTGGCACATCGTGAAGGACGTCTGGAACACTTTTTGTTCGGCAGGACCAACGATGAAATCATTCGGAAACTCCCGGCAACACTCATGCTGGTAAAATAGATGAGAAGATTGAGCGGCGTTTGTGGCATGAGCCGAACCATTTAGAAGAAATGGCAAGCGATAGTAGGAGTAGGACAATGGTAGAAACAAGGCAGATAGAGACAAAGGTTGCGCGGCAGATTTCTGCCGATGAATTGATGGAAACGCTGCATGCAAGCCGGCAGGGGCTCTCCCAGGACGATGCCAAGAGGCGGCTGGCGCAGGTCGGTGCCAACGAGATCAAGGAAAAAACGACCAATCCCATACTGGAATTTCTGGGATACTTGTGGGGACCGATTCCGTGGATGATCGAAGCGGCGGCAATCCTTTCTTTGGTGGTTCATCATTGGGTCGATTTTGGCATCATTGTCGCGTTGCTTCTGTTCAATGCCGCCGTTGGGTTCTGGCAGGAATACCAGGCCGGGAATGCGGTTGCCGCCCTCAAAAAAAAGTTGGCCCTTGAAAGCCGGGTGCTGCGTGACGGGCGCTGGCAAATGCTGAATTCCCGTGAGCTGGTTCCCGGTGACATCATCCGCCTGCGGGCCGGCGACATCATTCCAGCCGATGCCAAATTGATCGACGGCGATTACCTGAGCGTAGACCAGTCGGCCCTTACCGGTGAATCCCTGCCGGCCGGAAAGGAAAAAGACGATGTCGTCTACTCAGGCTCCATTGCCAAACAAGGTGAGATGATCGCCCTCGTCACGACCACCGGCGCCGAGACCTACTTCGGCCGAACAGCCAGACTGGTGGCCGGAGCCGGCAAGGCATCCCATTTTCAAAAAGCGGTCCTGCAAATCGGAGACTACCTGATTTATCTGAGTCTCGGGCTGGTGGCGGTCCTCGTTGTCGTGCAGCTTTTCCGTGGGGCCAGTCTCACCGAACTGCTCCAGTTCGCGTTGATTCTTACCGTCGCATCGATACCTGTGGCCATGCCGGCTGTGCTCTCGGTGACCATGGCGGTAGGGGCGTTGGCGCTATCCAAGATGAAAGCCATCGTCTCTCGTCTGGAATCGGTAGAGGAAATGGCGGGGATGGATATCCTCTGCTTGGATAAAACCGGTACGCTGACCCAGAATCGTCTGACTCTGGGAAAGCCGAGAACATTTGAGTCGTTTCCTATCGATGATCTGATTTTGACTGCGGCCCTGGCATCCAAGGCTGAGAACAATGATAGCATCGATTCGGCCATGATCGAAGCGGTGAAGAATCCTCGCCAACTAGATGATTTTGAACAACTCTCTTTCGTACCGTTCGATCCTGTGGGAAAACGGACACAGGCAACGGTCCGGGATGCAACGGGCCGGACGTTACGGGTCAGCAAGGGTGCACCACAGGTAATCATGGATCTGGCCGACATCGATCGTCCAATGCGTGAGAAAGTCGAAGCCGTAGTCGACGATCTGGCCGAGAAGGGCCAACGAACGTTAGGTGTGGCGCGTTCCATCGGAGAGGACGGCCCCTGGCAGCTGCTGGGGATTCTGCCGCTATTTGATCCACCGAGAGAGGATTCGGCCGAGACCATTTCCCAGGCAAAATCCCACGGTATTCAAGTCAAGATGGTTACCGGTGACAACCTGGCAATTGCCCGGGAAATTGCTGGTACGCTCGGGCTTGGAAAGAATATCCGGAAAGCGGATCAGCTTTTCCGTGAAACGAAAAGTACGGCAGATGATGACTTGGCCGAACAAACCGAGGCGACAGACGGCTTTGCCCAGGTCTTTCCCGAACACAAATTTTCCATCGTCAAAGCCCTCCAGGACAAAGGGCACATCGTCGGCATGACCGGTGACGGTGTCAACGATGCACCGGCACTCAAGCAGGCCGATGTGGGCGTTGCCGTCAGCGGGGCCACCGATGCGGCCAGGGCGGCAGCCGATCTGGTGCTGACCGCACCGGGACTGTCGGTGCTCGTGCGCGCCGTGGAGGAGGCTCGCCGGATTTTCGAACGGATGAACAGCTACGCCATCTATCGCATCACGGAGACGATCCGGATCATGATTTTCGTTGTACTGGCGATGATTGTGTTCAATTTCTATCCCATTACGGCCATCATGATCATCCTTCTGGCTTTTCTCAACGACATTCCGATCATGACCATTGCCTATGATCATACCGGACTGGAACCGAAACCGGTACGCTGGGACATGCACCGCATTATCGCCGTTTCGTCGGTCATGGGACTGACAGGCGTGGTCGGTAGCTTCTTCATGCTTTACATCGCACTGAATATTTTGCATCTGAGCATTTCTCAGGTTCAAACGTACATCTTTCTAAAAATGGCCGTTTCCGGTCACCTCACGCTGTTTGTGGCCCGCAGCAAGGGCTTTTTCCTCAAAAAACCCTATCCTGCACCGGTGATGATATGGTCTGCACTGGCTACAAAAATTGCCGGCACCTTACTGGCAGCCTACGGGTTCGGATTGATCACCCCTATCCGCTGGACGGAAATCGGCCTGATCTGGGGGTATTCGATCGTTTGGGCCTTTTTTACCGACTGGGCCAAGACGTTGGTTTACAGCCACTTCAACATGCAAGGCCACCGGCATGAGCAGTTTCTGGAAACGGTGCACGCTCCCTTGGCACCCCATCATACCCATCGGGATGCCCATGTGTGACAAAGACTCAATTTGGTTATGTGGATTTTCATGAATTGAATCGTCTTTGCAGCTTTTATCGGAGGTCGTATGAAAACCATACAAAAGCAAAATATTCTCATTGGTTTTTATGTACTTCTTCTTATTTCACTTTTCCTTTGCGTCGTCGCCACGCCACTGATGATTCGGAACGGAATTCCCTTTACCCATCGATATATCATCGAAGAGGAGACCTTTGAGACACTCCTCATTCTGGCACTTTTCGTAATTTCTTTCATTATTCTAAGAAGTTTCATGCACACCTTAAAAGCATACAAGAAGATTGCAGAACATGCCGGAAAGGAGAAGTCCAGACTGGTTTCCCGATTGGCCGAAGCCTTCAACTATATCGGCACAGTAAATGTTGAAATTCAGGAAATCGAGTCTGTCGTTTGTGATGTGCAATGCTATCCACAGAGCCGACGGGAACTCAAAAAACTGGTCGATCAGTTGGCGACAAAAGCCATGACCGTAGCCGTCGCCCCCTGGCTTGTCGTGCGAATGATCGACCGTCACGACAGACAGACCGTTTATGAACACGCAGTTACACGATCCGATCAAAGACTTCCGTCCGCAACATTGGGCAACCGTGCCATCCTCGACGGCCAGCACGGTAATGGATTGCAAACCTTTTGTTCACCCCGGCGAAATCCCGACCTGCTAACGGTCTTTATCCTGCCGAAGATTGATATGACAGAAGATCGAACTATCCTACTCAAGGCAATTTTAAACCAGATTGAAACAAGTTACATGATCCATCGCATCAGCTGTTCTATTCCTGTGCATCAGGCCGATACGATGAAAAAGGAGGTGACCCATGATTGCAATTACTGACATCCATCCAATGCTGGTGCACTTTCCAATCGTTTTATGGATCTGTGCCGGAACCATTTCCGTGGCCGTCCTGATCCGTGGTGGTGATATGAGCGCCCGCCTGCGATGGCCCATGGTCGCTTCTTACAGTCTTTTGGCAGGGAGTGTGATTGCGATTGTGGCCGCAGTGTTCGGTGATATCGCCTCGGACAAAGCCGTGGCCACCGGTTTCCCCATAGGCCCGATTGAAACCCATGAAGTCGCAGCCGTGACCACTATTATCATTTTCAAGTTGCACCTTCTCATTCGGTGGCTTGCCATCTGGCGGAAATATCCGTTGCGCGGTGTGCGCGGTTGGCTGGCCGAGTTGCCTGGACTGGTGGGGATCGCCGGATTGCTGACGACCGCCTATCTGGGGGGGCAGTTGGTGTATCATATGGGGGTCAACGTGACGGCCTTCGTTCAGTGAGCAGCTATTCGTTCTTTGTCGCAATCGTAATAAGAGGAGCCACATGAGAAGCCAACAGATACGATGGGTTTTGATTTGGCAATTTATCGTTCTATTTCTGTTCTTTTTGCTGACCATAACCAATGAAGTCTTTGATCTGCCCCATTTTTTGTTCCATGACGCTGCAACCACCTGGCATCAACGGACCGGTGAAATATGGATCGAGTTGATCATGTTTAGTTTGGTCATGGGGATCGAATTGTTTTTTTTCAGGCGTATGATCCAACACATCCGGGTATTGGAGGGATTTCTTCCCATTTGTGCCAATTGTAAGAAGATTCGTATCCGAGACCAGTGGGAGCAGATCGAGACATATTTCAGCAGCCATTCCAAGGTACAGTTTTCCCACTCCATCTGCCCCGAGTGCAAAGAGAAGCTGTACCCCGAGCTGTTCTCAACAGCAAGTGGACAGACTTGTCGTCAGTAGACATGTTTTCATTCTAAAACGGAGATTCAGGGCTCATGTATACTTCCAATGCGATTGGTCAGATTGGGAACGGTAGTATCAGAGCGAAGATCGACGTTAAGAAAAAGAACAACCTCCATCGACTGATTGCTTTTGTAGGGCCGGCCTACCTGGTCAGTGTAGGATACATGGATCCGGGTAACTGGGCCACGGACATCGAGGGCGGCGCCCGTTTCGGTTACATGCTCATCTGGGTGCTGCTGATGTCCAACGTCATGGCAGTGGTTCTGCAGACCTTAAGCGCCCGGCTGGGAATCGTTACCGGATTGGATTTGGCCCAGGGATGCCGTCGAGAATATCGTCCTTCGATCAACTTCTTCCTTTGGGTGTTGGCTGAAATCGCCATCGCGGCCACCGATCTGGCTGAAATATTGGGTACCGTCGTCGGTTTAAACCTGCTGTTTGGACTGCCATTGCTTTGGGGATGCGCCGTGACCGCTCTGGACACGTTTTTGCTTCTGGCTCTTCAGCGGTTGGGCATGCGAAAGATGGAAGCCTTAATCGTCATGCTGGTGGCGACCATCGGCTCCTGTTTCTTCATTGAAGTCTATCTCGCCAGGCCGGATTGGGGGGGAATCGCCGGGGGATTCGTTCCCCATCTGAATTCTTAGGCCCTTTACGTGGCCATCGGAATGATCGGTGCCACGGTAATGCCTCACAATCTCTACCTGCACTCCTCGCTGGTACAGTCGCGGGCCGTCTCCGACACGGTCACCGCCAAGCGGGAAGCTTGCCGGTTCAACCTGATCGATTCAGTGGTGGCGCTCAATGCTGCATTTTTTGTAAACGCCGCCATTCTCGTAATGGCAGCAGCGGACTTTCACAGCAGAGGAATTCTGGTAACCGAGATCCAGCAAGCGCACACGTTGCTCGATGGTGTGTTGGGCTCCAAACTGGCACCGCTCGCCTTTGCCGTGGCGTTGCTGGCCGCCGGTCAGAGTTCGACCATCACCGGAACGCTTTCCGGACAGATCGTCATGGAAGGATTTCTCAACCTGCGCATGCAGCCCTGGATGAGACGTCTGGTGACCCGCGGACTGGCTTTGGTACCGGCAACCATCGTCATCGCACTGTCCGGCGACAACGGTCTTTACCGTTTGTTACTTTTTTCCCAGGTAGTGCTCAGTCTGCAACTGCCATTTGCCATGATTCCACTGATCCATTTTACGTCCGATCCGGGAAAGATGGGCGTCTTTGCAAATCGCGTTTGGGTTACCGTCGCAGCCTCGGTGATCGCCGCCGTTGTCCTCGCCCTGAATCTGAAACTGGTTTTTGACGCTCTGACCGGATGGCTCGCCGCGTGTCCTTTCTGGATATGTTCCGTTGTCCTGATTCCCATCGGGATTGTCATGTGGGTACTGGTCGGCATTACGATCCCTCTTTTCTTTCGTGCCGGCCGGCAGTGGGAGAGTGATATCACCACCGATGCCGGCGATGTCGCCAATTCGATCAGACCGGTTCGGATACGGCATATCGGGGTGTGTCTGCAGCATGCTGACGGCGATGGGGCGATCCTTTCTGCCGCCATCGCCGAAGCGCGGGGACATCTTGCTCGGATCACCCTGCTACATGTGGTCGACACCCCGGGCACACTCATGCTGGGTGAGGAGAGTCGGAGTCTGCACAGTTCAGAAGACGAGTCCTATCTTATGCATCTGGCACGGGAAATTGAAGATGCGGACCTTTCCGTGGAGTTTTCGCTACGCTATGGCCGTCCGGCCGAACAGATCGTCGAAGCAGTAAACGCCGCCGGTATTGATATGTTGATCATGGGATCCCACGGTCATCGCGGCATGGATGATATTGTTTTCGGGCAGACCGTATCTACCGTGCGCCACGCCATCGATATCCCGGTGATGGTGGTGCGCAGTCATGGGCAGGAGAAGGCGCAACGCAGCCATTCCCCTATGTTGAAATGATTTTCCATGATGATTGGATTCAAAAAGGTTGTATCCGGCCTTTCTGACTTCAGCCTTTCTGTGATATATTTTTTATTATGCAGATCTCAAAACGACTTTTGTGGATTGCATGTTTCACCGTTTCAGTGGTTCTTATCCCCGGTATTTCTTTCTCTACCCAAGGAAACCGGGGTACACCAACCGCTACGCTCCCATTACCGCAACCGATGATCACCGCTGGCCGTATCGCTCCCTCCCGGATGCCTGAATATATTGATGTGCAGATGAAGCGTCCCCTTAAGACCCTGATCGCCGGTGAATCCGGCAGTTTTGAACTGGAAGCACGGCTGAAGATACCGGAGAACGCCGCTGGCAGACAGGTGCGCTGGGACCGGAAAGCAGCGGTGCCACTGGTCATTTATATTGCCGTTCCGGAATCGAGCGGAATTGCGTTCATCGACAGTGATAACCCGGACAGGCCCTACCACCATATTCTGGTAAAATTCGATCTTCCCGGTGGCTCCGATGCACAGCCATTGCGCGCGGATGTGAAATACATCGTCAATTCAAGAACCAACGCGGGCAGTCACTCTTTCTGGATGGACATCTATGGCGAGCTGATCGACGCGGATGGTCGCAAGAATCAGGATATGGGTGTCTACCGCCTGCCCTTTCAAGTCGACACGCATCTGAAAACCAAGGTGTTGATGCTGACGATCATCGCAGTGGCTGTTTTTCTCTTTATCGTTGAGTGGGTGCGTGTGGATGTTGTCGCCATCGTGATGATGGTACTGCTTCCCGAGCTGGGCCTGCTCAATGCCCAGGACACGTTTAAAGGCCTCAGCAGCAACGCCGTCGTGGCGATTATCGGTGTGATGATCATCAGCTATGGATTGAACCGCGCCGGCCTGGTCAATCGTATTCTTCAACCGCTGCTGCAATACTTAGGAAGTAGTTCACGACGGCTGACGATCGTGTTTTCCGGTCTCATCGCGGTTATCTCCAGCGTAATGCAAAATACCGGCGCCGCCGTTCTTTTCCTGCCCGCCATTCGACTGGTCACCTCTTACCGCCTGAAAATCCCGATTTCACGAGTGCTTATGCCCATCGGCATGTCGGCCATTCTCGGGGGCACCCTGACCATGATCGGCACCAGCCCCCTGATTCTTCTTAACGACATTCTTCCTCCCGGGATGCCGAAATTCGCTTTTCTGGAGCTGACGCCAATCGGTTTTGCACTGGTCATCGGTGGGATTGCCTATCTTTCAACGGTGGGTTTGGGTACTCTGTCGAAACTTGAAGAAGAGTCGTCCCGTACGCAAAGCAAACCCATCGATGGCACGGGAAACGGCATTCTTGACGAATACCCGCTGATCAAGGGACCCTTCGAGATTCATGTTCCCGAAGACTTCCGTCCGGGAAAACTTCCTATAACGATTGCACAAATACGA
Source organism: uncultured Desulfosarcina sp. (assembly GCA_963674945.2). Taxonomy (GTDB): domain Bacteria; phylum Desulfobacterota; class Desulfobacteria; order Desulfobacterales; family Desulfosarcinaceae; genus Desulfosarcina. The sequence goes on along the minus strand of CAXXWQ010000004.1, from coordinate 1,324,780 downwards.
AGGCAGTACCTGGTGAACATCGTGGCGCATACCGAAACGGAAGGCAGGTGTGAAGTTGCCCCGATTCCCGAGACGGTGCTCCAGCCAGGGCACTTTCTGTGTGTCTATGGTCCCATGAAAGCTGTCAAGAGGTTCACTGTCACCTACGGACTGGAACTGAAGGAAGGACCGGTATATTTTAAAAACAACATGTTCAATCCCTCCCTGGCGGGAATCGTCGAAGGCGTGGTATCGCCCCGATCCAGCCTTATCGGGCAAACCATCAAGGAAATTCGTTTTCGGGAGAACTTTGGCCTGAATGCCCTCGCCATTCATCAGTCGGGGAAAGCATTCTACAGGCAATTGGCCGACCGGCCGCTAAAGGCCGGTGATGCGGTGCTGTTGCACGGCACATGGGAGCAACTGCACGCACTGGAAGAGCTTCACCGGAACTTTATCATTATTACACCGTTTGAAGAGGAATTTCACAAACCCGAAAAATCCGTTTGGGCATTGATCTGCTTCATGGTGACGTTGGGCTTGATGATGCTGTCGAGCTTCTACTTTCAAACCCGGCCATACAATCCAATACCCCTTTCGGTCTGTCTCATGCTGGGTGCCGTTGGTATGGTTCTCACGCGGGTCATATCCATCAATGAGGCTTACCGTGCGGTCGATTGGCGTACCGTTTTTCTGCTTGGAGGGCTTATCCCGTTGGGAATGGCGATGGATCAGACCGGTACGGCAGGATGGATGGCCAGAGGTATTGTCGCCGCCTTCGGGCCCTTGATGAACCCGCTGCTGCTTCTGATCCTTCTGGCCACTTTAAGTTGCGGGTTCACAATGGTCATTTCCAATGTGGGTGCCTGCACACTTCTCATTCCCCTGGGAATTTCCATTGCCAGTCAGATCGGTGTCGACCCGCGGGTGGCAGCCATTGTCGTCGGTCTTGGGGTGTCTAACTCATTCATCCTGCCGACCCATCAGGTGAACGCGCTTTACATGGGACCCGGCGAATACCGAACCAGTGACTATGTGAAAATCGGCGGCGGGCTGGCCGTCATCTACATCGTCATACTGGTTTCGATGACATATCTTTTCTACCTGATGTAATATCGTGGGTCGTTCTTTTCGCTTTAGCACCTTCAAACGATGACATGGTTTCCTCTAAATCGTTTCTGGAAATCATGCATGGATACGAATCCCGTCAACGGCTATAATTGTGCACTTGATTGATAAAAGTCATCTGCATGACCTCAGATACCATTTCATGAAAGTTGCGGAAGAAGCGGTCCTGCCGCTTGGCGGCTTTACGCCTAAAGGTGGCAGGAATGCCGGATTGAGACGAACAATAAACGTGATGGAACGGGCTGAAGTCACATATGCGTATATGGTGCCACCGTTTTCGGAGGAAACGAATGATCCGTTGCATGAAGTTGGCGATTCCTGGCTGGCCTCCAAGGGGGACGTGGAATGCAGTTCAGCCCCTGCTACTCTTCGTCGGGATATCTCCAGCGGAATCCCGTGGCGGTGGCGCGGGACAGCTCCGGGAAGATCATCGCTTTTCTCAATGTTCTCACCACACTCCCGGGAGGGCCGGCGATGTTTGATTTCATACGATATCTACCCGAGGCAATAGAACAATATCATGGATTTTGTCATTGTCCGCACAATGGCGTTGCTGGCTGGGTACGGGTTCGGTAATAATATCATGTAAAAGTAGGCTACTTTGAAATTATGGATACTGAAAGCTTGTCTGCACTCTTCATCAAGTTGCGATTATGTGTTGATATCTTCATCGGCATAGGCACTGATGGCGCTTGGGATATAGTGAATAATTCGTTGGAGACCCGATGCCGGTTTTCTCGGGTCTCCATGGGGCTGCCCATTATCCCGCATTCACGGTTATCTGTCGAGGGATTGCCTTCTCTGCCTTGGGCAGGGTCAGACGCAGTACCCCGTCTTCATGCTTGGCTTCGATCCTGCTTTGATCAATGACCTCGGAAAGGGAGAACTGACGATGGTAGCGTCCGATTTCAAATTCGATGAACACATCCGATTCATTCTTGTTTTCAAACGGCTTGACTTCTCCTGAAAGGCTCAATACGTTTTCATTCAGATCGATGGTGATATCATCGGAAGCCACGCCGGGCATGTCGGCAAGTAACGTGATCTGCCGATCGTCTTCGAAGATATCCACATCCGGCGTAAATACCACACCGGGACGAGTCTGCTCGGCCGGAGCGGCCACCTCTTGTTTGTCTTTTACCTGAAGCTCTTTTGAATGACTCATTGTTCATCCCTCCTTTCACACAATTCGGACTAGCTGACGGTGATCTGTTTCGGTTTGGCTGCCGCGGCCTTGGCAATGGTCACGGTGAGCATCCCATTGGCCAGTCTGGCATCTACCTTGTCCGTATCGACATCGCCGGGCAGGCCGATGACGCGGGAAAACTTACCGGATTCGCGTTCACGTCTGTGATACCTGACTTCTTCACCCTCGGGGGTGATCGTGCGTTCACCCGAAATGGTCAGGTTCTTGCCAACGGCCTGAATATCCAAGGCATCGGCCTTGATTCCCGGCAGTTCGGCCCGGATATAGTAGTTTTCCGCATCCTCGGTAAGATTAACGGCCGGAAAGACCCTGGCAGACATCCAGTTCATCCCCGGTCTGCCGAACACGGCATTGGTTAACTGGTCCATCTGACGGGACATACGTTCCAAATCGGTGAACGGATGCCGCCAACCCATTGACGGATAATTGAACAATCTTCTTGCCAACATGGTTCATTCCTCCTTTTTTCAGTTGAGGGCAATATGCCCGTTACACAGGTCATTTTCGAGAATCAGGCGCTTTGAACTTCGATCTGCCTCACGTGGGCTTGCGGAGCCTCTTTCCTGGGCATGGTGACCGTCAGGACGCCATTTTTAAAAGTGGCCGAGACAGCTTCCTGGTCGGCATCTTCCGGAAGTGAAAGAACCCGCTGAAACGATCCGTAGCTGCGTTCCCTGCGATAAAAGTCCTTATCTTCCTTCTTGGACCAGTTTCATGGGATCCATTTTTTGATGCTCATGGCGCACCCCGTTCAGAAGAAATTATTTAATTATTTTTAATTAAAAAGTAATGTAAATATGTCGGCTGTCAAGTGGCGCGAGTCAAATTTTGTCAAATTTTCAACATGCTGATGAATCAAGATAAATTTATTGAATAAAAAGTTCCATCGATCCTGAAGTGACCTTTGATAGAAAAATCAACTTAATCCCAACTTGGACGAAAACCATCTACATTCCTTATTGGGTAAGCGATTCATTCCCCATTGCAATGTAGAACCTGTTTACTGGCAGCCTTGAAAATATTTTCCATTGAATTATTGTAATAATTACTAAATATTTGAATGAAGAATAAGTAATGCAATGGGTGCTATGAACGAATCGACCACTGAAAAAGGGAAAGACGCAACGATAAAGTTGACCACGATCGGTGATCTGTTGGGAAAGAAATCGGTGCGGGCAACGTTCAAGCTGCATCCGACAACAATTGAGCTTCTGAGTTCTCTGGCCGCCCAGCTGGGGATCAAGCAAAAATCCCTGTTCGATTACCTCATGGAGGATGAGGATGCGTTGCAGGCCATAGCGGCGTCGCTGTCCCTTGATACGGATACAAAGGAGCAACGCATTCAAAAAACATTCGTTATTAGCCAAAGATCATTAGCCGCACTCAATTCCGCTTCCAAGTACTCACCAGCATCGCGGGACGACTTGATTGAGCGGTCGATTCAACGGCTGCTGCCGGTACTCGAAAAAGAACGCTTCCGGCAGCTAAGACGAGAAGAAGCGTTGGTCAGGATCAGCAAACATTGTAAACAGGGAAAAGAACTCTTGGCTGACGTCAAGAAAACGCTGGGAGAAGACGATACGCTATACCAGTCGCTCGTGAGCGTCATAGAAACATACGGGAAGACCCTTGCCGACATTCAGAAGTTGGTTAAGAAAGGCAAGCGAATATCCAAATTTCCCGTCGATTCGGTTAAGGGGGAACGACATGAGCGCTGAATAAAAAAGTGCCAAGCCGCAATCAAGGTATATACTGAAATGGCATTCGTTCGGAGAGTCCAAAAGCCACGGTGCGCGATTATTGTAAGATCGCCAACTTCATCCATCCCCCAGGATGTCATATTGGGTTTAGTGCTCCGGGACAAAAATTCAATGGATATGGAATGTCAGGAAAGGAGGTTTCTGATGGCCAAAAGCTATTTCACGATTTTGGAAATTTCATCAAATGCAACTTCCGATGAAGTCCATTCGGCCTATCGCCGATTGGCAAAGGAGTTCCATCCGGATCTTTACAGTGGTAACAGCGAATCCTTTAAACAAATTCAAGAAGCCTATTCAGTATTAGGAGACCCGGTCAAGCGAAAAGCTTATGAGAAGACACTTGCAAATGTCCGGGTAAGAAGGGCTCTGGATATCAGGCCAAAAATCAAACCGGAACCTCTGATCCCGGACAGTGGTCCCGCCAATATGGGAGAAATATCACCCGTTCGTTCCTTTGAAAAATATTCTCCCTCCTTCGACGAGTTATTCGACTGGCTATGGAGAAATTTTTCAAGTGTCGAACCATCCAGATCCGGCCGGATGCAAAATCTGACCATGGAAGTGCCGCTGACCGGTGAGCAGACCCGCCGGGGCGGAACCGCGAGGATTATGGTTCCTGCGCGAGCGCTTTGTCCCACTTGTGGTGGTTATGGACGCATGGGATTTTATGATTGCCATCGGTGCGCTGGTGAGGGGGTGATTACAGGCGAGGTGCCCATTTCTGTATCGTTTCCTCCAGGTTTATCAAAAGACCATTCGGTGATCATTCCGCTGGATCGTCTGGGAATCAGGAACCTTTACTTCACAGTGCAATTCCGCATAACCGATAACCTATAGCATCGATGGTACCTATTTCAACAAAAGGATTTGAGCAAATCCTTTAGATCTGCACCTTGCGCAGTCTCAAGGCGTTGCCAACCACGGAAACCGAACTGAAGCTCATGGCGGCGGCAGCGATCATCGGTGAAAGCAACAGGCCAAAAACCGGGTAGAGCACGCCGGCGGCGACGGGGATGCCCAGCGCATTGTAAAAAAAGGCAAAAAACAGGTTCTGTTTGATGTTGCGCATGGTGGCCTTGGATAGCATCACGGCCCTGACGATTCCGCGAAGATCTCCCTTTACCAATGTTACACTCGCACTCTCCATGGCCACATCGGTTCCTGTACCCATGGCAATGCCGACCTGTGTATAGGCCAATGCCGGGGCGTCGTTGATACCGTCCCCGGCCATGGCAACGATTTTACCCTGATCCTGAAACCGTTTGACCGCTTCGGCCTTATCCTCCGGCATCACTTCTGCAACGACATCGTCGATGCCCAGTTTTTCGGCCACTGCCGAAGCCGTAGCTTTGTTGTCGCCTGTCAGCATAACAATCTCGATGCCTTCCTCGTGTAGATTCTTCATGGCCTCCTGCGTGGTTGTCTTGATGGGATCCGACACGCTGACAATCCCTGCAGCAGCACCATCTACGGCTACGAACATGGCGGTTTTCCCTTTAGCGCGCAGCTTTACGGCGTCGTCTTACAGTTCGTCTGTCGAGATGTCGGCTTCCTGCACACTGCTGTTCCCATCGATTACCGTACCGTCCACCGGCACTTTCTCACCGGGGCGAACCCGCAAACGGTCATCCATCCGGATTTCGTCCAATGGCACGTCGTGTTCCGAACCGTCTTCCTCGATTCGCCGCGCGGTCTTCGGCGCCAAGCCAAGAAGGGCCTTAATGGCGGAACCGGTGCGGCTGCGTGCTTTCTGTTCAAGCAGCTGACCGAGCAATACAAGGGTGATAATCATCGCCGAAGCCTCGAAATAGACGGCTACCGTTCCGTCGCTTGCCCTGAATGATGCAGGGAATAGGTCCGGAAATATCAATGCCGCGACGCTGTATAAATAAGCCACGGCCGTGCCCAGGCCGATGAGTGTGAACATGTTCAGATTCCAGGAGGCGATGGATTTCCATGCCCGAACGTAGAAGACCCGGCCACCCCAAAGGACGACCGGCGTGGCCAAAACGAACTCCGCCCAATGCAGGGTAACGCTTCCAAAGGTTCGCTCCAGAAAACCCAGGCCGAAAAGATCCCGCATGGCGATGACCATCACCGGCAGCGATAGGATCACCGAAATCCAAAAGCGCTTACGCATGAAAAGGTATTCATGGTTGTCATCCGACTCTTCTGCAACGGTCTTCGGTTCCAGGGCCATCCCGCACTTGGGGCAGTCACCCGGACCTTCCCGGTGGACCTCCGGATGCATCGGACAGGTGTAACTCGTATGTTTTTTGGTGTCCGTTTCCGGCACCTCACCGTCTGACCTGTCGATTTCATCGGACAGGAATCGATCCGGTGACCTCTTGAATTTCTCCAGGCAATGATTGCTGCAGAAATAGAACGTCGTTTCCTCGTAATCGTAGGCGATATAAGATTCCGGAGATTCGGTACTCATCCCGCAGACCGGATCAACGACTGCATCGTCCGTTATTTGGGCTACATTCATGTGTTGCATGGTGACCTCCCGAAGTGATGTAGGCTTCTGTCCACCACTGTATGTCCTTCACGATTGGCGGGCAATCAGGTGCAAAACGTATTTCCCATCAGCGCCGCCTTTATTGTTCCAATCCCGCCATATGGATACTGCCGGTTTAATTGCATATGAAACCATTTCTCTTATCCACAGCAGTGTTCTTCTATGTTAGCCGGTATAAAATTATTGTGCGTGAGAACCGTCGTAATCGTCGGCATGATCCGTCGTCGGATACCAGCAGTGCGGTCCAAAACGATTACGGCGGAAACACCAAGAGCAGTTCATCTTTCATGGACTGATACTGGTCTTTGTCGATCTCACCTCGGGCATAAGGGGTTTTCAATATTTCCAAAGCATCGGGCTGGCTCTTGTTGTCCGGTCCGCCCGTTGACTGCCTGCCCGAAGAGATGCCGGAAATGACCATCGCAATGGCGGCGATCACGGCCACCCAGAGAAAAATCATGATAAATCCCATACCACCAGCTCCCATCGTCATGTAATGCGGCATCATCCAGCGACCATTACCGTAACCGTATTGATGATTGAGCAGAAACCATATGGTGCCTGCGATCAATGCGATTGAGATTCCCAGACTCAAAAGTGTGCTGGTTTTTCTGTTCATCGTAACCTCCTTTGAGTCCTACGCGTCATCCGTCCGGGACGAATGGTAAAGGTTCGTCCCGGAACATTTTTGGGGACCTACCGGCAATAGGCGGGCCCATAGCCATAACCGCTTCCGCGATAGTCTTTTGGCAGCAGTTTTCGAACCTCCAACTGGTGAGCCAATGCTTTCTGGTCAAAATCACTCTGCGGAGAGGAGAGTTCTTTTTGCAGCGTTATGGCTCTGTTCTGATCCGGATTCGATTGATTCATTTCATTACGCAGAGCGAGTTCCTTCTCATTGATCTGGCTGTGTAATTCAAAGGTATCAGCGTAGAATTTCTCCTGAGAGGCATCCAGCTCGGCAGCATCCGCATCGGACAGGTTATTCCAGGCATCGTGCCCGTGACCGTACCGGCCGTAATTACAATCGTAATTCATCATGTGGCCACCACCATGACCAGGTTCCATCATGTGGCCGTCGTAGCCGTCCATGTGTGAATCATACCCCCACCCACCATTGGCAAAGGCGACGGTTGCAATCGCCAGGGACAGAACAGCCGCCAAGCCAAGAATCGATTTCGTATTGATCTTCATTGGAATTCTCCTTTCCATGTTGAGTGATCATCGGTTGCCGCAAAATGCGGTATCGTCCATGTGCACTTTGATTCAACGGCAAAGCACGTGCCAGTTTTTTCAGAGGTTCTCAAGAGGCGTTTTAATGATTTGAAATGACAGGATTAACTATCTGAATGAGAATTGTTGGTTAACGGATTGGCAGACATCGGGAGATTTATTGCTGTGTAAAAAATAAACAGTTTGCATCAGAGGGCAGAGCGATGTGGGTAAAAATTATACTGCTTGTGAAGGGCGCGTGCGGCGGTTATCCAATGCCGAAGTTCTTGAGTTTGTTGTGCAATGTTTTGCGTGTGATGCCTAAGCGGCGGGCACATTCACTCTTGTTGCCGTTGGTGGCTTTCAAGGTTGCCACAATAGCCTCCTTTTCGATCTCTTCCAACGACCGGGTGCCATCCGATGGCGTTGGAACCGAGGCCGGAGAACCATCGAGATCGGCATGCAATTGTCTTTTGAGCAGTTCGTTCTCCACCTTGAGCCCGGCATGCTCGCGTGTCCTCTCCAGTGTCAGTTTCAGGACTTCGAAATCAAGGGGTTTTATCAAATAATCATAGGCACCCGCCTTCAAGGCGTCGATCGCCGATGCCACGGAAGAATAGGCGGTCATAATTAATACGGGGATGGAAGGATTATACGCTTTTATCTTGGCCAGCGCTTCGATTCCGCTTATCCTGGCCATGCGGATATCCATGAGGATCAGATCGAAAGGGTCGGTTGTTGCCCGTTCAACCGCATGGTCGCCGTCATCGGTGGTTTGGACGGCATACCCCCAGCTACGGGTGATCGTCTTCAGGGTCGCCAGATGACCAGGGTCGTCGTCAACGATTAGAATGCGGTTAGACCGGTTTGTGTCCATGAGTCGCTGCCTTTTTCGTGAAAGCTGTGGTGCATGCAAGCCGGATCGTCATGGTCGTGCCTTTACCGGGGACACTTTCAACGGCAAGGTGAGCTTGGTGTGCATCGATAATTTTATGCACAACCGCCAGCCCCAGTCCGGTTCCTTTGTTCTTTGTGGTAAAATAGGGATCAAAAATCCGACCCAGATGGTCTGCGGCAATGCCCGGTCCCGTGTCGCTGACGCGAATCCTTGCGTAGCGGTTGTCCTCCATGTCACAGGCCACCAGCAGGGTGCCGCCGTCAGTCATGGATTGGATCGCATTGAGATAAAGGTTGAGCAGACACTGGGTAAAACGGTCCGGATCAATGGTTGCCGGGCAGATATCAACGGCAAGGTCCAGGTCGACCGTAACATTCTGATTGGCGGTAACTATCGCCGGCCGCCGAAGACAAGGGACGAGAATGGCCGGTGTGTGGATTTGATCTTTTCCGATGGCTGAGAATGTTCGGATATTCCAAAAAGAGGCAGCGTCAGCGCAAGGGTGCCGATAAGCACAATTAGGCACAGTGGGGCCATTGCCCGGGTTTTCCACCTGAATTGACCGCTTTTACGGCAATATTCTGAAAGGGATGGTGGCACAAGATCCTTCAATTCCACTCCAGTTCCTGGTTGCGATACTTCAGAACCATTTGTTTATTTTGAAAATTAAGATGCATAGCGATAGCAGTAAAAATGAAATTCCCGATATGATAGAGAACGCCTGGGGCAAATGCTGAAACGGAAGTTCTATGTTCATCCCGTAAATACTTGCGGCGAGTGTCGGAATCATCAGTATGATTGTTATCGATGTCAGAATTTTCATGACGACATTAAGGTTGTTGGAAATCACCGACGCGAATGCATCCATCATTCCGCTCAGGATATTGCTGTATATATTCGCCATCTCGATTGCCTGTCTGTTGTCAATCAGTACATCTTCCAGCCTGTCTTTGTCATCGGTTGTCAGGCTCAAAAGTTCCGTCTTCATCAGCCGTTCCATCATCAGCTCATTGGATTTCAAGGATGTTATGAAGAAAACAAGGCCCTTTTCTATATTCAGAAGCTTGATCAGTTCTTTGTTTTTCAGTGACTTCTGCAATTCATTTTCAATTTCTCCGGTTTGCCGGTTTATTTCTTTCAGATGTTTGAGAAAAAGCAGCGCTGTTTTCAGAAATATGTGAAGGATGACACTGCTCCTCTTTCCGTCAGCAACCCCTTTCAGCCTGCTGTCTGACAGATTCAAAGCTTCCATTATATCCGAAGAACTTATGAGCGCGATCGTATCATTGTTAGTGAGAATAATGCCCGCAGGAAATGTCGTGAATGGAATGTCCGACTCCTTATTATATTTCGGCAATCTAAGAACAACAAGTAGAAATCCGTTCTCGGTCTCGATTCTTGATCTCTCGTCAATATCCAGGGGATCTGTCAGGAAATCGGGCGGGATGAGCATTTCATCCGTCAGTGTTTTTAGTTCATGTTCTTCAGGATTGACTACGTTGATCAGGCAGTGCCTCTCAATTTTATCAGTTTGAATAAATCTGTTCTCTGACCATCGCAACATTGTTATCATGTGTTGTCGCCTTTCAATATGTTATGGTATCGTAGCGACCAAGTTAAAGATTTCTTTGTCGCCAGAGACGATAGGCACCTTCGACGGTGAAAGACAGCAGGACCATGGCGATCAGTATCCAGACGTGACCCGGTGACTGCTTTATCGTGTAACCGATCAGGCTGGCCAGGGCTCCCAGGCAAAGTATTACACCCAGCATCGATATCCAGCCACGGCTGTTGGTTTTTTGTGCCAGCCCCAGATTGGCAGCATTCACAACGGCAAAGATCAGCAGAAATCCGGCGCTTCCCATGGTGGAAATGCTTGATAAATCGAAAACGTTGGCGACCAGAAGCGTTGCTCCGGAAGTGATCAAAAGCCCCTCCGCCGGACGATTCCAAAGTTTTCTTTCTAATACCGCGGGCAGTTCGCCATCCTTGGCGATGGCGTAACTGAGCCGGGCGGCTCCGTAAAGCGTGGCGTTGATGGCTGACAAGGTGGAGAGCAGGGCCGCCACGGTAATCAAAAGATATCCGATAGAGCCCAGAAAGGGGCGGGCCGCCTCGGCCAGCGCGTAATCTTTGGCATCCACAATCTGCTGAACGGAAAGGTTGCCCACCGTGACCGCGGCTACCAGTATGTACAGCAGAATCACGAAACCGACGGCGGAAAAGTAGGCCAACGGGAGCGTGCGATCCGGATTGCGGACATCTCCCGCCGTATTGGCGATCAGCTCGAACCCTTCGTAAGCCAGAAAAATGATCATTGCACCGGCGATGGTCGCGGTGGGTTGCGACCAGCTATCCACCGCCAAACGGGAGGCATCGATGGACCAGATGCCGATGCCGATGAAGAAGAGCAGGATGCCGATCTTGACGGCCACGATCCATTCCTCGGCCGCGCCAATGATCGCGACATTGAGAAAATTGAGACCGGTGACACCGAGCACGGCAGCACAGATCAAAATATGTTTCCACACCAGTCGGGAACCATCGGGAAACAAGGCCGCGGCGTAGCTGCCGAAAGCAAAGGCATACAATGAAAGCATGACGATATAGCTGATCCATAGCAGGATGTTGACCGTGCCGGTGAACATCCCTGGGCCGAAGGCCCGGTCCAGGAACGTAACCGTACCACCTTGATTCGGAAATGTCACCGACAGCCGCGTGTATGAATAGGCGGTGGCGATCGCCACGATTCCTGCCGCCGTGAACGCCAGCGGCGCGGCTCCTTTGGTCATCTGTACAGACAGTCCCAGTACCGCGAAAATACCGCCACCGACCATGCCCCCAATACCGATGGCGACGACCGACCAGTATCCGATTTTCTTTTCACCTTGATTCATCCTATCCACATCCTTTTCTTCCGGGGCGGTATTGCTATCGTGATGCAGCCAATGGTAGAGTCGTTCTGGCAGTGTTATCCTCATCCCTCAGATTCTGTCCCAGAATTCGCTGAATGTCCTGTCCGTCGATGTTCTCTTTTTCCAGCAGCAGTCCTGCCATGGACTCCAGTTCTCCACGGTGCTCGATGAGGATTTGACGGGCCTTCTGGTACGCATCATCGATGATTTTTTGTGTCTCTTGATCGATCAGCGTTTCGAGCGTTTCCGAGCGGCGCTGCGTGGACGGCCCCTGCCCAAGAAAGGGATTGGAAGCATTTTCCACCAGCGACCGGTTGGGCATCTGTTCACTCATCCCATACACGGTCAACATGTTACGGACGATGTCTGCGACTTTTTCCAAATCATTGGCAGCCCCGGTGGAGATATCGCCGAAGACAAGCTCTTCCGCTGCACGACCGCCCAACAGTCCCTTGATTTTACCCACTAGTTCGGTTCGCGACATGAGGAAACGATCTTCCAACGGCGTTTGCAGGGTATAGCCCAACGCACCGATCCCTCTGGGAACAATCGAGACCTTCTGTACCGGATCGGCCCCCGTTGTGAGGTGTCCGACGATGGCGTGGCCCGATTCGTGGTACGCCACCACTTTACGCTCGTGAGGATTGATCAGTTTGTTCTTCTTTTCAAGCCCTGCGATGACACGTTCGATGGCATCCTGAAAATCGGCATGTGAAATGGTCTGGTGGTCCCTACGCGAAGCCAGAAGAGCCGCTTCGTTACAAACATTGGCGATTTCGGCTCCGGCAAATCCGGGTGTTTCGGCAGCCAGCTTCCGAAAGTCCACATTCGGGTCGATCGTGAAGCCCCGTGTATGCACTTTGAAAATCTCCATACGGCCGCCAAGGTCGGGTCGATCCACCAGAATCTGACGATCGAACCGCCCCGGGCGCAAAAGGGCGGGATCGAGGACCTCGGGACGATTGGTGGCGCCCATGATGATGATTCCCGACCGTGGATCGAAACCGTCCATTTCCGTCAGCAACTGGTTGAGGGTGTTTTCCCGTTCGTCGTTTCCCCCAATGATGGCGCCCTGGGAGCGGTTTTTGCCCACTGCATCCAACTCGTCGATAAAGATAATGCACGGTGCCTTGGCCTTGGCATCCTTGAACAGATCGCGAACCCGCGCTGCACCCACGCCCACAAACATCTCCACAAAATCCGAACCACTCAGGCTGAAGAAGGGCACACCGGCCTCTCCGGCAACGGCTCTTGCCAACAGCGTTTTTCCCGTTCCCGGTGGGCCGACCAATAAGATCCCCTTGGGCAGTTTGGCCCCCAATCGGGTAAAATGGTCCGGATTTTCGAGAAATGAAACCACCTCTTTGACCTCTTCGGCGGCTTCGTCCACGCCGGCGACATCGTCGAACGTGACCTTTTGCGAAGGATCTACGGCATAAATTCGTGCCCTGTTTTTTCCCACGTCCAAAAAGCCGGCGGCACCCTTACCCATGCGCCGGGCCAAAAAACTACCCAAAAAAACGAGAAGCGCCATCGGCAGGATCCAGTTGGAAATGAAATTGGACAACCAGTGGGATTCGATCTTTCCGCGATAGTCCACGCCATGCGCCTGAAGATCGGCAATCAGCGTCGGGTCCTCAAGGCGCATGGCCGTGAACTGGCGCTCGGCCCGCTGTTCGGTCTTATCCCTGGACAGACTGAAATTCAAGTGCCATGGCGCTCTTTTACGGTGTGGCTGAAATGCCGGGGATTCCTTCTCTGTCTTACTCTTTGCCGATGCCGGAGCCTTTTCCAGACCATAAATGCGGTCCGATTCGACGATGACGCTTTGAATCCGGTTGTCGGCCAGCAGATTGCGAAAACGACTGTACGAAATTTCCTTGACCGCCGTGCCGCTGAAAAAGATCGATTCCATAAGAATGATCGTGAAGAAGACAAACAGAGAATAACCAAGGGAGAACTTGTGCTGTTGTTTCATGCCGACCTCCTCCGGTGCCGGAACGGATTGGCGATAACTTTCACGATAGAGAGTAACACGGCAGGCGAGAGCCGTTATCCGATGGTGACCTGCACAAATCCACTCTGACCGGTCCGATGATCCAGGGCCTTGAACAGGACCTGTTGATGGGGCGGCAGGGACTTGATCAACGCCACGAATCCTTCGACACCTTTAACGGGAAGGTTGTTGACATTCAGAATCACGTCGTTTTTCTCGAATCCGACGGTTTCCAGGGGACCGTTTTTGTCCAGGGATGAAATGGCCACACCCTGGCCCGGTTCGAGCCCATATTTGCCGCGCTCATCTGCCTTCAAGGGGCGTACCACTGCGCCGATCCGATCCTCCAGGGAGGCGGCGATGCGGCGAACGGCATCATCCATATTACCGATCGCAACCATCAAATCCACGGTTTTTCCGTCCCTGATTACTTTCAGGTTCGCCGTATGACCGACCGGTGTATCACCCACCATGCGTTGCAACGCGCCGGCATCCGTAACCGGTTTGCCTTTAAAATCCACAATTAGGTCGCCTTTCTTCAAACCCGCCTTCGCCGCCGGACTTTCCGGAATCACGTCGGCGATCCATGCGCCTTTATTATTTTCAAGCTTCAGGGCTTTGACCTGATCCGGTGCAAGATCCCGAATGCTGACACCCAGCCAGCCGCGGATGACCTTGCCGTGGTCGATCAGGGCCTTTGCCACATGAACGGCCATATTGCTTGGAATGGCAAAACCGATTCCCTCGAAACCGCCCGAGTCGGTCGCGATGGCAGCGTTGACGCCCACGACCTGCCCGTCCAGGTTGAGCAGCGGTCCACCGCTGTTGCCCGGGTTGATTGCCGCATCGGTTTGCAGATAGTCCTGGTATGAGGTCGGGTCGAGGACGCCGCGCCGATGCTTGGCACTGATGATTCCCTGGGTGACTGTCTGGTCCAGCCCGCGGGGATGACCGATGGCCACCACCCAATCGCCGACCTCCATCTGGTCCGAATCACCGAAGGTCACCCACTGCAGTTTCTTGTCCGCCTTTATACGGATTATCGCCAGATCGGTCTTGGGGTCCGTGCCCACCAACGTGGCCGGGAAAGTGGTGCCGTCTGCCAGCAAGACATTGATTTCGGTGGCACCGGCGACCACGTGGTTATTGGTCAGAATATTTCCCGTGTCGTCGATGAGCATGCCGGTTCCCAGGCCTCTCAATTCCTGTTTGAATTTTTGGGGTGGCTGGGGACCGTTGAAAAAGAAATGAAAAAACGGGTCGTTGCCGAAAGGCATCATTGGATTGGCAACCTCCCGCCGCTGGGTTACGTCGATGTGAACCACTGCCGGGATATTTTCATGTGCCACACGGGTAATGGCGGTCTTCCAGCCGGACGCCGATATCTCGGTCGCTGCCGGTGTGAAATGTTCATCCTTGCTTGCAGAGGCCACGGCGATGTGGCTTGAAGGTGATTTCCCATGTATCAATCCAATGGTCAGTGCAACGATCATTATTGCCAATAGATAAAAAAATGGGTTGTTCTTGTACTTATTCATGGCCTTCTCCTTTCTCAGTTGGTTGAGAATACGGTTTTTCTTGTTTGAAATGTAAGTCAATTGAATACGGCAGGGTATAAGCCGGTTTCCGATTATGATGTAGGACCGGCTTGGCATTTTGTGTCAGGCAGTGTCCTACGCTGATGTCCAGATGCCGGGAGGATGGTGTGAGGCGATCGATTCGGCGGGGAGAATATGATCTCAGGTGTCAACACAAGACGGCGAAGTCGGTTGAGAAGGTAAAATTAGACCTTGCACCATTGATCGAGACCACCTATACATTGGATTGGATATATCTCTCCTTATAAACAGAATATACGATTGATGCATAAACAAATTCAGAAATTGGGGCATTTCAGGGCTCGTCATAGTGGATTGAAATGAAAAACACTCCGCCGCACCACGAATCAGGTAAGATTGACTTTGGAAAGAACCACGGCCAACGAAAATAGAAAGCACAGCGGGTTTGTTCTCACCGCCGTGACGTTGATTGCGATACTGGGGTTGTACGCCGCATACCGTTACAACTACCTGTTGTTTCACATCCTGGCCGAACTCTTTGCCATCATTATCGCATGCGGCATTTTCATGGTGGCCTGGAATTCAAGGCGTTTTATCGAAAATCACTATCTGTTGTTCGTCGGCATCGCCTACCTGTTCGTTGGTGGTGTGGATCTGACGCATACATTAACCTACGAGGGGATGAATGTCCTTCTCGGTTTGGACGCCAACACGCCGACTCAGCTATGGATCGCGGCACGTTACCTGGAGAGTGCAACCCTTTTCGTCGGAACTTTCATGGTTCACCGGCATATTCGGCCAGGTCTGGTGGCATTCGTCTATGGCGGAATAACCGCGCTGCTGCTGCTGTTCATCTTGTATTGGCACGTATTTCCTGTTTGTTTTCTGGAAGATTCCATCGGTTTAACCCCGTTTAAGATTTACAGCGAATACATCATCAGCCTGATCCTGGTGATCGGTGGGATCCGGGTCTATCGTTTGCGTTCCCTTTTCGATTCCGCCGTCCTGCGTTGGTTGTTGGCTTCCTTTATCTTGACAATCACGTCGGAATTGACTTTCACCACCTATGTCGGCGTGTACGACCTTTCCAACATGGCAGGCCACCTGCTCAAAATTGCATCTTTCTTCTGTATTTACAAATCAGTGATCGTAACCGGGCTGTCAAAACCTTATGATCTGATGTTCAGAGACCTGATGCAAAGCAAAAAGGTGCTCCAGGACAGTGAGGCTCGCTTCAAGCTGCTGTCCGATACGGCGGGGCGACTGCTTGCTGCGAAAAAACCCCGGACCATCGTCAATGATCTTTGCCGGTTGGTGATGAGACATCTGGATTGCCATGTATGTTTCAACTTTTTGATAGACGATGAGACGGGGCGACTGCGTCTTAATACTTGGATCGGCGTGTCGTCGAATGAGACCGAAAAGTTTGAACGATACGAAAATGGAACTGCCATTTGCCACGCCGTTGCTCAAAGTCGTCAGCCCATTGTCGAAGAAGACATACTCAATACTCCTGGTGCCAGAACCGAGTTGGTGGCCTCCTATGGTGTGCAAGCATATTGCTGCCATCCTCTGATCGTCGAAGACAAATTGATTGGCACGCTTTCCTTTGGAACTCGTACCCGAAAGTATTTCAAAGAAGACGAGCTCGAAGTAATGCGAATTGTCACCGACCAGGTTGCACTTGCCATTCAACGGGTCAAGGTTCAGGAGGCGTTGCGCAATGTCAACATTGAACTCGAAGAAAAGGTTAAATCACGTACAGCCACCCTGGCAGAACTGGTCGATAGTCTGGAAGCGGAGATCGAATTGCGCAAAGCGGCGGAGAGAAATCTGTCCATTGCAAATCAAACGCTGACCGTGCGGGCTGCCCAGCTCAGATTTCTGGCGGGTGAGTTGACAATGGCAGAACAGCGAGAGAGAAAACGGCTCTCTCAAGTGCTGCACGATGGTCTGCAACAATGCCTGGCCGTCGCCAAACTGCAGTTGAACGGCCTCATCGACCGGGTCGAAGACAAAGATGTAAAAGAGTCGATGACGGAAACTGAAAAGGTCATCTTTGAAAGCATAGAGATATCTCGTTCCCTGAGTGCCCAGTTGAGTCCGCCTGTTCTATACGAAGGTGGTCTGCTGGCCGGACTGGAGTGGTTGAAGCGGTGGATGCGGGACAAACATGGATTGAAGATCATCATCGAAAGTGAGTTTACGCCTCAATTGCCCGAAGATGTGAAAATTTTGGTCTTCGAGTCCATTCGTGAATTGCTGTTCAACATTGTTAAACACGCCAATGTCGATAACGCCTACATATCGATAACCGAAAATCGTGAACATGATAATCGGATTGTGGTGAGCGACAGGGGAATCGGCTTTGACCCCGACAGCGTTGACCGAGCAGACGGGTGCAACAGAGGCTTTGGTTTGTTGAGCATTCGTGAGCGAATCCATTTAATCGGAGGAAAATTTGAAATCGACAGCTCTCCCAAAACGGGCAGTCGTTTCACCATTGTCATTCCCCATGATATCATCATGGAAGAATCCGATACGGAAGTAGCCGCCTCCAACGGAACAACCGCCACCGGAGAGCAAAAAACGGCCGAGAAAAAAATGATTCGCGTGCTCATCGTCGATGATCATTCCCTCTTCCGGGATGGAATTACCCGGGTCGTCGACAAGGAAGCCGATATGAGTGTCGTCGGCCAGGCCTGCGATGGCAACGAGGCGATTGTTCTATCGAAGAGACTTGCCCCAGATGTTATTCTGATGGATATCAGCATGCCGGGTCTCAATGGCATCGAGGCCACGAAACGCATCCACAACGAATCACCCCATATCCGAATCATCGCCCTTTCCATGCATGAAGACGAAGACCAGGCCCAGTCCATGCTCGATGCCGGTGCGATTTCCTACAAGAACAAAGATTGTCACGGCGCCGCGTTGATCGAAGCCATTCGTAACAGTTGCCTGTCTTCCCATCGTATGGATTGCGCAACGTAAAGCCATTCGTGTTCGGCTTACCAATTCACGCACACCACCCCTTTCTTTGTCGATGACAACATATAGTGGTTCCTGATCGTTCAAAATCAGGGCAAGACCCCATTATTCAACCGTTGCATCTATAGTACGGTGAGAGCGTAAAAAACGAGCAATGCGTGAAAACAGATGAAACGGTGCAAACCATCAATAGGGGAGGGATCAATGAAAATCACCGTCACGAATCCGGCAACAGGAGGGGTGGTGAATGAATATAATGCCATGAACGACAAGCAGGTGTATGATCGACTGGAGACGGCAGACGAAGCATGGCAGACCTGGCGGAATACGGATGTCGGTCATCGATCCGATTGTATGTCCAAAATGGCAGCCTTGCTTACGGATGAAAAAACACACAATGCCGAATTGATGGCCCTGGAGATGGGCAAGCCGGTCCGTCAAGGTATGGACGAAATCGAAAAGTGCATCTGGTTGTGCCGGAACTTGACGGAAACGGCTGCGCGCACCCTCTCTTTGAAGATGGGTGAAAACGGCACAAAAGGTCAACTGACGGCGGTTCTTCCATTTGGCACGATAGTCGTCGTCATGTCCTGGAACTATCCCTTCTGGCAGGTGTTTCGATACGCCGCACCGGCGATAATGGCCGGCAATGCCGTGCTGTTGAAACATTCCTCTTCGGTTCCCGGTTGTAGTCTGGCCATAGAGAATATAATGATCCGCGCGGGTTTTCCACAGGGGCTTTTTCAAGTCTTGCGAATCCCCGGGCAACAGGTGAAATTCGTCGTTGACGATTCTCGAATCAAGGCCGTCATCCTATCGGGAAGCAAGACGGCCGGGCAAGCCATAATAAAACAAGTCGGCGGCGTTATCAAAAAAGATGTGTTTGAGCTGGGAGGATCCGATCCCAACATCATATTGGATGATGCGGAACTCGATAGGACGGTGGAAACCTGCGTTTCCGGCTGCCTTTCCAATTCCGGCCAGAGTTGTGTGGCGGTAAAGCGATTCATCGTTTCTAAGGGCATACGCGAGGCGTTCGAACAGCGATTGGTCAAACGAATGAGAAACGTAAGGATGGGGGATCCTTTGCACAGGAACACCAACATCGGGCCCATTGCCCGAAAAGATCTTAGAGATACCGTCGATCAACAGGTAAGAAGCAGCATCGACAGGGGCGCCCGATGTCTGCTGGGAGGAAAGGTGGACAAGGGGAAGGGGTTTTTTTATCCACCCACCGTACTGACCGATGTTGGTCGCGGAATGCGTGTGTATGAAGAAGAGACATTCGGACCCGTTGCGATCGTGGTTCCGGTCAGCGATGAAAAAGAGGCCGTTCGCGTGGCCAACGACGCGAATTTCGGAAACGGTGCTACCGTATTTACCCGGAACATTTCCCGGGGCAGACAGATCGCGGCAGAGCAGCTCGCGGCAGGGCAATGTTTCATCAATGCATTTACGCCACCCGGCACCCATATGCCACTGTTCGGGATCGGAGAACGAAAAAATGGAAACGATCCGTTGCATGATTTCGGAATGAAGGACTTTGTTCACGCCAAAACCGTTCATGTCGGTTTACTTGACATCGCCTGGTCATCCGCTGCCTGACGTGGATCCAATTTTTCAATGTGGGGTCTGCACTGTATTTGTGGAGAAATTCGGGTGTAGCATCTTTCCATCCCGTGGGGATGAACCGGGTTTCAATAAGCATCATCCATGTCAGGGCTGATATAGAGATCGCCTCGTGCCGCCAGTTCCACTGCTTTCAATATTTCAGCTCTTTTGCTGGTCTTGGTGCAGTACCCATTGGCACCGGATTCCATGGCTTTTTCGAGCATGAATCTGGACTGGCTCATGGTCAAGACCAGTATGTGAATATGCTTCCATCGCTTCCTCACAACCTGGATCACTTCGATCCCATCTACATTGGGCATTTTTAAATCGAGAATGAGAAGGTCGGGTTGACAGTTTTCCACACAAGCGATGGCTTCGACGCCATTGGTTGCTTCGTCCACAATTGTGTACCGACCGCCTACAGAGGTGATCATTTGGCGCAGTACTTCTCTGAATTGCTTATTGTCCTCTGCGATGACGATTCGTATTGTCAAATCGAGCCTCGATCAAGTTTGATTGTCTGAAGATTGCCATGATATCTCTATCATCATAAACCGTTCGATGGTCGCCGGACATGGGGTGAAGGCTTTATTTCATCGAATTTATGATGGAAAACGACGGGACGCCCGGTCTGATATTTGAGTCGGCTGCCATCGTGGCGATGATTGGATGCAAGTTTTCTGTAACGATAAAATCCCTTCTGATGATGGAGAAGGGGGCGGGCGCGACCCTGGGGCCGGATACAATAGCATATATACCTTTCATTTTTCTTCTGAATAGGGGACGCAGCCCATTTTCTTGCCGTGTGATCGATTTATTGTTGTAACTACATCTCACAAGAAAAGAGATGAGACACCGGTTTTTCAACATAGCTGACGGGAAACGGATTATGCAGCAACGCAAGATAAAGATTATCATATCGATGGTATCGGCTGGTATACTGCTCCTGATCGCCTTGGCGGCGTCGGGCAAAACAGTCCAACAATGGTTGTGGATGAAGCAGGTGGGATACACCATGATTTTCTGGCGGTTGCTCACGGTACGGTGGATCCTGTCCGGCGTGGCGTTTGCAGGCGTCATGGTCCCGACATGGTTCAGCCTGCGCGTCGCCGCACAAAACATCGCGAAAAACCATTTTGCTTCCCAAGGCGCCGAAATTCAGCTGGTCTTTCCCACGGTACGGGGCGAGTCGGTCTCACCGGAGGCTTTGAAGACCCTCGGTTTTCTGGGGGCCTTACTGCTGGCGATCGTTTTCGCGGTTTCCCTCCATTCCGAGTGGGATACCGTCTTGCGGTTTCACTGGGGTGGAATCACGGGGGAGGTCGACCCCATTTACGACAAGGATATCGGTTTTTACCTCTTTCGCCTGCCGTTCTACCAGTTGATCCAGAGCAGCCTTACCGGACTGGCGCTGATCAATCTGGTGGCGGCTTCCATTGTCTATGGTTATTTCGGCGTCTTTCAGGCCGGATGGCGTCGATGGTTCCGCCAGGACCACACGGCATTCAATCATCTTGCCGTGCTGCTGATCGTGGTGCTGGCATCGTGGGCCTGGGGCTATTTTTTAGACCGCTACGAGCTTCTTTACGAACAGACCGGTATCGTTTACGGCGTGGGGTACACGGCGTATCACATCACCCGAATCAGCTTCTGGATCATGCTGGCCGCGTCCGTCGTGCTCGTTGGACTGGTCGCCGTTTCCCTTCCGGTAAAACGATCCCGGGGTTTACTGGTTGTGAGTGCAGGCAGTTTCGTGGTTCTGTATGCCGTAACGGTGATCGTCCTGCCCGGCGTGATCCAAAAATTCAAGGTTGCCCCCAGTGAACTGCAGGTGGAAACACCTTTCCTCGAGCACAACATCGCATTCACGCGCAAAGCCTTCCAACTGGACCGCATTCAGGAAAAGACCTATCCGGCACTCCAGGACCTGACGCTCGAGGACATCGGCGACAATCAGGATACCATCGATAATATCCGGCTATGGGATTGGCGCCCCATCCTCGAAACCTACCGGCAGACACAGGAGATTCGGCTTTATTATCAATTCTATGACGTGGACGTGGGACGTTATCGGCTGGAAAACGGATATCACCAGGTCATGCTGTCCGCCCGGGAACTGGCCGACCAACTGCCGCCCAAAGCCAGGACCTGGGTAAACAGCAACCTGCAGTTTACGCATGGATACGGGATGGCGATGAACTTTGTCTCCAAGAAAACGGCCGAAGGGCTCCCCGAATACATCGTCGAAAATATTCCACCCCAGTCCGGTTACGGCGTCAATATCGTTCAGCCTGCCATCTATTACGGTGAGAACAGCCCCGGTTACCGCATCGTCGCCACCAGCGTCAAGGAATTCGACTTTCCCAGGGGTGACAATAACGCCTACACCAGTTACGACGGCAGCGGCGGCATCCTGCTGGACGCCTGGTGGAAGCGCCTGTTGTTCTCATGGACCCAGGCCGACATCAATATATTGCTCAGTTCCTACCTCGAGCCCCGCAGCCGCATCCAGATCTGGCGCAGCGTAAAGGAGCGGGTGGGGCACATTGCACCCTTTTTGAAGGTGGACGGCGATCCGTATCTGGTGCTCAGCGGCGGCAGGTTTTACTGGATCCAGGATCTGTACACGGTCTCCGATCGATTTCCCTATGCCCAGCCCTATGAAAAGGCGTTTGACCGGATCAACTACATCCGCAATTCGGCCAAGGCGGTGGTGGATGTTTACAATGGCAGCGTTACCTTCTATGTTGCGGATTCCCAGGATCCTTTGCTGGGCGCATATCGCAAGGCATTTCCAGGTGTTTTCAAGGTGCTGGACACAATGCCGGCAGACCTCAAAACCCACCTGAGATATCCCGAGGATCTTTTCGCCATCCAGGCCGATCTCTACCGGACCTACCATATGACCGATCCACAGGTTTTTTACAACCAGGAGGATCTTTGGAATTTTCCCCAGGAGAAATACGCCGGCCAGGCGGTTCCCGTAGAACCTTACTATATCCTGATGCGTCTTCCGGGTGAAAAAGAGCTTCAATACCTGCTCATGACACCATTCACCCCGCAAAACAGAGACAACATGATCTCCTGGATGGCTGCCCGATGTGATTTCCCCGAATACGGCCAGTTGTTGGTCTATCAACTGCCCAAAGAGCGCCTGATTTACGGTCCCATCCAGGTAGAAGCCATGATCGATCAGAATACGCGCATCTCCGAGCAGCTATCCCTGTGGGACCAGCGTGGCTCCCGCGTCCTTCGGGGAAATCTGATCGTTATTCCCATGGAAAATGCCTTCCTTTACGTCGAGCCGGTCTATCTGACCGCCGAGGGAATCAATATTCCTCAGCTTAAACGGGTGATTACAATTTACGGCGACAAGGTGGTGATGGCCCCGACACTCGACGAGGCCATCAAGAGCCTTTTCGGGGCGGCGACCACGCCACAGCCGGAGGCGGCCACTCCCATTCCCGTTCAAAGCCAGACTCTCGATCGTGTCCGGGAAGTATTCCGCAAGGCACAGCAGGATCTGCAACAAGGCAACTGGGCTGAATACGGCAAAGCCATGGAAGACCTGAGAAAGCTTCTGACCGATTCCGAAAACTAACCGGTGAAATTACCACTTCACTCCCAATCTCTCTCCTCCAAATCCCTTCCTCACCATGCTACACTCGATCGAACCGACCGGCATAGCCACCATCCGGTTCGATCGAGTGGCATTCAATTTTCTGCATTGATGGGTAAAGGTTATGTTGTTGAGAGGTAAAACAGGGATTTCGATGTATGGAAAAAGGCGGGCAGATCCGCATTCGTTTAAACGCTTCATACCGATCGGATGGCAGGCGACGGTTTGTTCACAACAATCCGTGAACGAAAGCCGATCGTCATTGTGTCCATTTGCGAGATGAGGGCTCTCGCCTTTCGACCAGTCCTTTCTCAATGGCCAGCCTGGTGAGACTGGCAACGTCGTGCAGGTTGAGTTTGGACATGATGTTTGAGCGATGTTTTTCGACGGTTTTGGCGCTGATGAAAAGCATCTTTCCAATTTGCTTATTGGTATAGCCTTCGGCGAGCAATTTCAGAATCTCTTTCTCCCTTTGGGAGAGGGTATCCCATATGTCTTTCTTGGATGTCTCACTTGCGGGATTGGAAAGATAACCCGCCAGAACGTTCCTGGAAATGGTGGGGCTGAGGTAAACATTTCCTGCCAGTACTCTATCGATGGCCGTAAGCAACTCCTGTTTGCTGTCGTATTTGCTGCAATAGCCGTCCGCGCCGGCAGAAAATACCTCCTTTACCCGTTCGTCCGATTGATGGATGGTGGTTACCAGAATCTTGATTTCCGGCATTGCACCTTCCGTGTCACAGGAAAACCGGGTGTTGACCTTTCACTACTTCCATCCGTATCAAAATACTGTTTGCACCCCATTGCCAAAATAACAGCCGACAGATTAGAGTACGAAAATATCAGTTTTCATCGATAAGATACCGAAACGAGCATGATCGTTGATCTAATCGACAACTGCAAGACCTTTATGGAAATCCGTAACAATGCAATCCTTTACTCTGCAAGGTACATTATCTCCCTGGCAACCCGGTATTTTCAGTCTGACCGTTTTCATCGGGATTGTCATCGGGTTGACGCTGCTCCTTCTCTTTCTCTCCCGTTGGCTGGGGAAGCGACAGCCAACCGTAGAGAAGCTGCGGGTTTACGAAAGCGGTATCATCCCTACAGGCCAGGCGCGGCTGCGCTACCCGGTTCCCTTTTTCATGGTAGCGATTTTTTTCCTGCTATTTGATGTGGAAGGTGCCTATATTTTTTCATGGGCAATCGCAGCCCGACCATTGGGCTGGGGGGGCTGGTTCCAGATTCAGTTTTTTATTGCAGTTCTCCTCGCCGGGCTGGCCTACATCTGGGCAAAGGGAGGTCTCGCGTGGGGGCCGAGACGCAAATGAAGACGGATACCGTCCTGGCCGGTGCCGATGTCGTGATTAACTGGGCCCGCAAGAACAGCCTGTGGCCCATGTTTTTCGGCCTTTCCTGCTGTTTTGTGGAAGAGGCCGCGGTTTTTACGGGCCGTTACGATATCGCCCGTTTCGGCGCCGAGGTCCTTCGGCCATCACCGCGTCAGGCCGATTTGCTGATCATTTCGGGTACAGTTTTCAAAAAGGTCGCTCCGGTGGTGTTGCGGCTCTATGAGCAGATGGCCGAACCCAAATGGGTGGTGTCCATGGGATCGTGCGCCAACACCGGCGGGATGTATGATGCCTACAGTGTGGTTCAGGGGATTAACCAGATTCTTCCCGTAGATGCCTATATTCCCGGTTGTCCGCCCCGCCCCGAGGCCGTCCTGGCAGGTCTGGTGAAGCTGCAGGAGAAAATCAGCGAAGAAAAACCGGCTCGGCGGGTGTTTCATCTGGCCGGCGGCAGCCAGGGGACGGAGCGTCCGATACTGGTCGATGGTACGACCAAGAGCCGTGATCCGCGTGGTCCTGGCATGAACGGCACAGCCATTCGGGGGACATCGGTCACGCCGCCTTTCTTCCCCGACAGCCGCACTGACGGGATGTGGACCCCGCCGCCGTCCGAGCGTCCACCCAGTGAAACGGATCGGAGACTCACCGAGGTACTCAAGCGGCGCTTTGGCGATCGGATTACCGTTGAGACGCCCACCAGTGATATGGTCTCCTTTACCGTTTTGCCGTCTGACGCGTTTGACGTTCTCTTCTTTCTCAAAAATCAGGCCGAACCCCGCTTCCAGAGACTGGACGACCTGACAGCCATTGATGAGTCGGCCCGCCGCCAACGCGTCGCCGGCATCGATTACACCCTGGTGTACCATCTGCTTGCCTTTGAACCGGCTACCCGGCTGCGTCTGACCGTCCCCCTTGCCGGCATTTCACCCAGCGTACGCAGCATTATCCGAATCTGGCCCTCGGCGGCCTGGTACGAACGTGAAGTTTTCGACATGTTCGGCATCAGATTCGACGGTCATCCGAGTCTGCGGCGTCTGTTGATGCCTGATCATTGGCATGGCCATCCATTGCGCAAATCCCACCCCGGCAGAGCCACGGATCTTCCCCCGTATACGCTGGCCGACGCCCGACGGCTGCAGCCCCGCGACGCCGGTTTTTTCGTACAAGGGAAAAATGATCTGATTCTCAACGTTGGCCCACACCATGTGAGTACACACGGGCTGATCCGTTATGTTCTTGCTTTAGACGGGGAAACGATCAGCGACATGCATATCGAGATCGGCTATCATCACCGGGCCGCGGAGAAAATCGGCGAGCGTCAGACCTGGCACCAGTTCATTCCCTACACCGATCGGGTGGATTATCTGGCCGGCGCGGCCAACAACCTGCCTTACGTAATGGCGGTTGAGGCCCTGGCCGGAATTTCCGTTCCGCCTCGTGCCCAGTGCATCCGCGTTCTGCTCAGCGAATTGTTTCGTCTGAGCAATCACCTGGTCTGGCTGGGGACCTATGCCCATGACGTGGGCGCCATGACGCCGACCTTTTATACGTTTCGTGAACGTGAGATGATCCTGGATATTGTCGAACTGATCACAGGCGGGCGCCTGCATCCGGCATGGCTTCGCATCGGCGGGGTGGCCGCCGATTTGCCCGAGGGATGGAAGAAAAAGGTGGACGGCTTCACCCGTATTTTTTCGGCCCGCATGGATGAGTACGAAGCGCTGATTACCAGGAATCCGATCTTTCGTGCACGGACCATGGGGGTGGGAGCCATTTCCCTGTCCGACGCCATGGATTGGGGGGTCAGCGGTCCCAACCTGCGGGCTTGCGGACTGGCCTGGGATTTGCGCAAAGCATTTCCTTACAGCGGATACGAGCAGTTCGAATTCCAGATCCCAACGGCCGAGGGCGGGGACTGCTATGCACGCTATCTGGTTCGCATCGAAGAGATGCGCCAGAGTCTCGGCATCATCCGTCAGGCCGTCGGAAACATGCCAACGGGTCGCACCATCACAGACGACTACCGGTATGTGGTACCAATGCGAGAGGATATGTTACAAGACATCGAAACCCTGATCCACCATTTTATCAATGTCACACGCGGTCCCAAGATCCCCAGGGGGCAGGCCTATTCGGCATGTGAAATCCCCCGGGGCGAACAGGGGTATTTTGTGGTCAGCGATGGGGTGGGGTATGCATACCGCATGCGCATCCGCTCGCCGGGATTCGCCAATGTGCAGGCACTTCCGTTGATGGCCAAAGGATGGTCGCTTTCCGATCTGGTCACCATCATGGGGTCGGTGGACTACATCATGCCCGATATCGACAGGTAAGTATGGCGGCTTCGTGAGAAACCCGATGTCGGCGTTATGCGGATCCATCGTCGCTGCAGCGGCCTCACTCCTCATGGATCCAAAAGTCCTGATCTCGGGCTTCTCACAAAGCCGCATGAACCTTCGTTGTAAAGATTTCGCATGTGAGAATTATGCTTCCGGAAACACTTGAAAATGAGTTGAAATCGATGATCGCAACGGTGGACCACCCGCGGGAGATGGCCATCGACCTGGTCAACCGTCTGCAGGATCATTTCGGCTACCTGACGGACGAGGCCCTGGACCGTGCGGCCGATCTGCTGGGGATGTCACCACTGGAACTCGAGGAATTGGCAACCTTCTATACCTTCATTTACCGGGAACCGGTGGGTCGGTATATCATTCATGTATGTGACAGCGTGATCTGCTGGATGGAGGGAGAAGAGAATCTCGTGGATCATCTCTGTGAGCGGCTTGGCATAAAACTGGGCGAAACCACGGCAGACGGCCTTTTCACCGTGCTGCCGGTGTGCTGTATCGGCTACTGCGACCGGGCACCGGCGATTCTGGTGAATCGAAAGGTTCACGGTCCGCTGACCATCGAATCCCTCGATCGTTTGATCACCACCCTGAAAGAGCGCGTATCATGAGTGCGGATTATCCTCAGGTGCTGTTCAAGCATCGCAAGCCGGACCGCATCACCACGTTGGCGGAATACAGACAGGTCGGTGGGTACGAGACCCTGCGCCAGGTGATTGAGAGCGGTGATCCGGCGCCGGTCAAAACCGTGTTGAACGATGCCGCCCTGCTCGGCCGTGGTGGTGCCGGTTTTCCGGCAGGGATCAAGCTGAACACCGTGGCGGACGATGCGCCGCATCCACGCTATGTCGTGTGCAACGCCGATGAGATGGAGCCCGGTACATTCAAGGACCGTGTTTTCCTGCATGCCGAACCGCACATGCTCATCGAGGGAATGACGCTTGCGGCCCACTCCATCCGGGCCTCGCACGGTATCATTTTCATCCGCCCCGAGTATGAAAGTGCCGCCCGCATTCTGGAGCGGGAAATCGAATCGGCCAAGGAAGCGGGATTTCTGGGTGAGAGAATCCTCGGAAGCGACTACCATTTCGATATCGTCGTGCATCGAAGCGGCGGTCGCTATATTTGCGGTGAAGTTACCGCCCAGTTGAACGCGCTGATGGGACGGCGGCCCAATCCCAAACAACCGCCGCCCTATGCCACCGACAAGGGACTGTGGGATCAGCCCACTCTGATCAACAATGTGGAAACCCTGGCTTGTATCCCGCACATCGTTCAAAACGGTGCCCAGTGGTTCAAGGATCTTGCGATCACCTCCGATGCCGCCGGCACCAAACTGTTTTGTATTTCGGGAAAGGTCAACCGGCCCGGTTGTTACGAATTGCCACTGGGCATCCGGCTCTCCACGATTATCGAAGATGTTTGTGGCGGCATGAAAGATGGGGCCAGATTCAAGGCCTGCCTGCCGGGCGGCGCTTCCACCGGGTTTTTAACCATGGACCACTACGACATCGCCATGGACTTCGGTTCACTGAAAAAAGTCGGCAACCGCCTGGGTACCGGCGCGGTCATGGTATTCGACGAGCATACCTGCATGGTGGCCGCCACCTTGAACCTGACGACCTTTTTCGCCCGTGAATCCTGCGGATGGTGCACGCCCTGCCGGGAGGGCTTTCCCTATCTGCGGGATTTGCTGCAACGCATCGAAAACGGAATGGGCGAACCGGACTTTATTCCCAGGATACGAACCATCTGCAAGCACCTGTGGAAAGCCTATTGTGCCTTTGCCCCGGGCGGCGTAGGTCCCATCGAGAGTCTGCTGGCCAATTTTGAAGATGAGATAACTGCTCATATCGATGGCAAGGGATGCCCGTTTGCACATTGAACATTCTTTCGCAGGGACAGGCCTTGAACCTTTCAATAAAGCTGAATACTGAGAATTATGCCAACCCTCACAATAGATGACCGGGAAGTCACCGTTCCCTTAGGCACCAAGGTGATCGAGGCAGCCGAATGGCTGGGCATCGTGATTCCCCGGTTTTGTTATCATCCGGCCCTGGGATCGGTCGGCGCTTGCCGTGTCTGTGCTGTGGCCTTCAAAGAGGGGCCGATCAAAGGCATCCAGATGAGTTGCATGGTCGATGCCCAAGACGGCATGGTGGTCTCGACCACCGATGCCGATGCCGTGGATTTCCGGCGGCATATCATCGAATTTCTTATGCTCAACCATCCCCATGATTGTCCGGTGTGTGACGAGGGGGGGCACTGTCTGTTGCAGGATCTAACCGTTGCCGGAGGGCACGGCCTTCGCCGCTATTTAGGACGAAAGCGGACCCACCGAAACCAGGAACTGGGACCGCTGGTGCAGCACGAAATGAACCGCTGCATCCAATGTTATCGCTGCGTCCGCTACTACCAGGAGTTTGCCGGTTATCGGGATCTCGGCGTGATGAGCATTGGCAGCCGTGTCTATTTTGGCCGTGCGTCTTCCGGTATCCTTGAAAGTCCTTTTTCCGGAAACCTGATCGATATCTGTCCCACAGGTGTCTACACAGACAGGCCATCCCGTTTCATCGGGCGGCGATGGGATTTCGAACGTCAGCCATCCATCTGTCTGCACTGCTCTTTAGGGTGTAATCTGACCGTGTCTGCCCGCTATCGCCAGGTGGTGCGGCACGAGGCACGGCTCAATCCATCGGTAAACGGTTATTTTATCTGTGACCGGGGACGCTATGCGTACACCTATGCCGGCGTTGCCCATCGCCCGCGCCAGGCCATGGCCGAGGGGACGACGACAGAAATCGACAAAGGGCTGGACAGGGCAAGGAAGGCCATCGAAGACAGCGTATCCAGAACCGGTTCGAAGAGTGTGGCAGTGGTGGCGTCATCTCGCTGCAGTCTGGAAACCCTGGCCATGGTGAAACGAATCTGTCGTCACAGTCAGTGGACTGGACCGGTCTTGGCACAGACGCGGCGGCAGGCGTTGAACGCGAAAATTGCCGTTGAACGGCTGGCACCGGATTTTGCTGTTTCCCTGGTCGACATCGCCACGGCAGACGAAATGGTCGTGATCGGCGCGGACCCATTGAACGAAGCGCCCATGCTGGCCCTTTCCCTGCGCCAGATGAAGCGTCGCGGCGGCCGGGTGACGATTATCGATCCGCGAGCGATCCGGCTGCCTCTGCAATTCGACCACTGGGCCGTACATCCTTCGGATATGGCCTCCTTGTTGAGAAATTTGATTGAAGGGGTTGCCGACAGTCCGGTGCAATCTCTGGCCGATCCGAATGGTTTTCCGGTCGGTGATTTGGTCGCGCGTTTGAACAGCAGTCCGCGGCCCATGGTCGTTTGTGGTACGCACACGACTGTGCCGGAGGATATTTCTCTGGCTGCCGACCTTGCCGATGCACTGCGTCCCGTCCATAAGACCGTCGGCCTCTTCTACGTGCTGGAAAGCGCCAATACATTCGCTGCCGTTCTGGCGGGTGAGGACGGAGAACCCGTCTCCATGGATGCGCTTCTCGACCATGTGGAAGCAGGGGAAGTGCGGGTGCTGGTGGGGGTGGAGACAGACCTGTGGCACACGTTTCCTGACCAGCCCCGTCTACGGAAGGCACTGAAGCAGCTGGACCATCTGGTGGTACTCGATTATGTGGACAGTCCGCTGAATCGAGACGCGGAAACCTTCATTCCCACACAATCCATTTACGAAGCCGGCGGTCACTGGATCAACCAGGAAGGGCGGCTGCAAAGGGCTCTCCCCGTCATGGCCGGTGGTGAACCGATCGCCATCACCGGGAAAGGCGACCATCCGCCACGGGAGTTCGGCGGACGGATTGCCGGCGGAGAACCCGTTGTCGCCTGGCAGGCCCTGGCTGCAATGACCGGGAATGTCTCATCAGCGGATGAGGGCGTCGACCTATTGGATGCCGCCGTGAAGGAATTCCACCGTTCGCTGAAACCGCCCCTGACCGATTCGGCCGAAGGACGCATCGATCTAGGAAACGTCTCTCAAGCGCGACAGCAGATAGCATCGACGAACCATGCGAACGAATCCGTGGCAGATGAATCCATCACCCTTCTTTTGGTGGAAAAGACTTTCGGTACGGATCGTCTGGTCGCCGCATCACCGGCGTTGCAGGACATCGCATCACCGCCCGAGGCCGCCATGCATCCGGAGACTATCGAAAAATTGGGAATGAAGACAGATGCCACGCTTACCGTCTCCTTCGATGGCGGACGATTCACCGCGCAGATTCTGGCTGAGCCGAACATGGCGCCGAACGTGCTGGTGGTTCCCCGGCATCATGGGCTTGCGTGGCAGGTGGCGGGGGAGACACGCCTTGTTGTAAAGTGTTCAGCGCTTACCGTCGAAAGCGAAAAGCCCTGAGCGTGGCGCTCCATGTTCGAGGATACGACAATTCTATCTTGGCGGGAAAAGAAATGGAATTCTTACTGGGCCTCATCATTTTACTGCTCAAAATCGGCGTGATGCTGATCGGCCTGCTGCTGGCGGCCAGTTATCTGGTGTGGCTGGAGCGAAAGCTGTTGGCCCGGCTCCAGGTGCGGTTGGGCCCCAACCGTGCCGGCATCTTCGGCCTGATGCAGCCCATCGCCGATGCGGTCAAGCTGCTTTTTAAGGAAGACATCGTGCCGGATGCGGCCGATGGATTGATTTTCCGCCTCGCTCCGGCAGTGGTGGCGGTCACGGCCATACTGATGTTCGCCGTGGTTCCGCTGGGACCCGACATCCAAATATTCGGCCGCACCGTTCCCATGGTGGTCAGCGATCTGAACGTGGGCCTGCTTTACGTTTTTGCCCTCTCGTCGTTGGGCGTTTACGGGGTGGCCCTGGGCGGCTGGGCATCCAATTCGAAGTTTGCGTTGCTGGGCGGTATCCGCGGTGCGGCGCAGATGATCAGCTATGAACTCTCGTTGGGGCTTTCCCTGGTTCCGGTGGTGATGCTGGCAGGATCCTTCAGCCTGACCGCCATCGTGGATGCCCAGGCCAAGGTACCGTTTATCGTACTTCAGCCGATCTCCTTTGTCATCTTCCTGATCAGTGCCATGGCGGAGAGCAAGCGTATTCCCTTTGATTTGCCCGAAGCGGAAAACGAGTTGGGAGCAGGGTTTCACATGGAGTACTCGGGCATGCGATTCGGTCTCTTTTTTCTGGGCGAGTATGTGAATATCCAGGTGCTGGGCGCATTGATGGCGGTCTTCTTTCTCGGTGGCTGGCACGGGCCGTTGCTGCCACCCATCGTCTGGCTGCTGATCAAGATTTTCATCGTGGCTCTGGTGATGATCTGGACGCGTGGAACCCTTCCGCGCCTCCGGTACGACCAGCTCATGGCACTGGGCTGGAAGGTATTGATCCCGGTGTCGCTGATCAATATCGTGCTGACGGGGATGTTTATACAATTTGTCCAACCATAATGGATGCAGGTGAGCTAAGATGGCGAAAGGCAAAACAAAAACGAATGCCAAACCATTACGACCGGAAGAGAATTCGGGTTGGTCGGCCACAAAAGCCATGGTGGAGGGCTTTGCCACCACAGCCAAGCACCTGGTGCGCAAACCGATTACCGAGTCCTATCCCGAGGAAAAGCGAGAGCTTCCCGCCCGCTCGCGTGCACGCATCGTGCTGACCCGTGATCCCGACGGCCGGGAACGGTGCGTGGCCTGCTATCTCTGCTCGGCGGTCTGTCCGGTGAGCTGCATCTCCATGCAGAGCGCGGAGAAGCCCGATGGACGACGATACGCCCGCTGGTTCCGCATCAACTTCGGCCGCTGTATCTACTGCGGGTTGTGCGAGGAGGCCTGCCCAACATCTGCGATTCAACTCACCCCTGATTTCGAAAACGTACAGCGAGACATCCTCACCCTGGTGTTCGAAAAAGAGGATCTGCTGGTGGAGGGCTGTGGGAAAGATCCATCCTACAATTTTTATGAGGTTGCCGGCGTGACAACCGGCCAGAAAGATAAAGGCGAACATTTGAATGAGGCGCCACCGGTTGATGTTAAGAGTAATCTTCCTTAAAATTTCGTGGATGCGGCCTTTGGCCCCATGCACTAGATTTTTTGGTTTCATGAGATGAGTAGATCGATAATCGATAGAGAAAAGGAATCATGTCGATACTTACTTTTCTATTTTATGCCATTGCCCTGTTGATCGTCTCTGCCACGTCCATAGCCGTGACACGGCGCAACATGGTGCACGCGGTGCTCTACTTGGTGCTCTCCTTTTTCGGAACGGCCATGCTGTTTTACCTTTTGGGCGCACCGTTCCTGGCCGCTCTGGAGATTATCATATACGCCGGCGCGATCATGGTCCTGTTTTTGTTCCTGATCATGATGATCCGCTTGAAAAAGGCGCCGGGAATGTTCTTTCCGGTCAATCAACTGGTGCCGGCGATATTCATCAGCCTCGGATTTGTGATCGTCAGCACGCAACTGCTGGACAAAGATGCCGCCGCATGGCGGCCCATGGTTGCCGCCCAGGCCGATCCAATGGATTTCGGCAACTACCTTTTTCAAAACCACTGGCTGGCCGTGGAGATCGCTTCCCTGCTGCTGCTGGTGGCATTGGTGTGCGCCTACCTGCTCGGCCTGAGAACTCGTCGGTCGAAAGATGTGGTAAAGGAGGAGACGACATGATCGTTCCGTTCAGTCATCTACTCGTGTTATCGACCATTTTGTTCGCGTTGGGGCTTTTTGCCGCCCTTGCCCGGCGTAACCTGGTCATGATGCTGCTAGGCATCGAGATCATGCTCAATGCCGGCGCCATGGTGTTTGTCGGTGCGGCGTTGCGCTGGGGGCAGATGGAAGGGCAGGCTGTGGTGATTTTCATCCTGACCATTGCCGCCACTGAAGTCGCCGTGGGTCTTGCCGCCATCATCGGATATTACCGGCACACCGGATCCGTCGATCCGGCCATGGACGACGCCATTGGAGAAGGAGGCGCTGGCTGAGAATGAGTATATCTTCTTCCACCAGTCTGATCATCACTGTTTTCGCATTGGCGTTGCCGCTGATTTCCTTTGGTGTGATCATGATCGGCACGCGCAGCCGGCATCGCCTTTCGGCGGCTATCTCCATTGCTTCTGTCGGGTTCTCGCTGCTAACGGCTATTTACCTGCTGGCCGGGCACTGGCATATGACACAGCCGATGGTCTATCAGACGGTCTGGATGAGTGCCGGCCGATTCGCCGTGCCCATCGGTATTCTTCTCGATCCCCTGAGCCTCGTGATGTTCACCGTGGTGGCTGCCATCAGTTTTCTGGTGCAGGTCTACTCCTTGGGGTACATGGCCGGAGATCCCGGCTTCGGACGGTATTACGGCTTTATGTCTCTTTTTGCCTGGGCGATGCTGACCCTTACCGTCTCCAGCTCTTTGGTGCAGCTTTATATTTTCTGGGAACTGGTGGGACTCTCTTCTTATTTCTTAATCGGATTCTGGTTCGAGAAATTCAGTGCCAGCGCGGCAGGCAAGAAGGCCTTTGTCATGACGCGTACGGGTGACGTGGCATTTCTCATGGGGATGGTATTGCTCTGGCTCCAGTTGGGCACACTGGACATTCCTTTTCTGATAGAGCCGGCGGTGGCAGGCAATCGGCTGTCGCCGGGCATGACCACCCTGAGCGGGCTCTTGATCTTCGGGGGCATCGTAGGAAAAAGCGCCCAGTTCCCGCTGCTTACATGGCTTCCCGATGCCATGGAGGGCCCTACGCCGGTGAGCGCGCTGCTTCATTCGGCCACCATGGTGGCTGCCGGTGTCTACCTGTTTGCCCGGCTGTTCGATTTTTTCTCACTTTCGCCGACGGTGATGGGTGTCTGCCTGGCAACCGGCACGATCAGCATGCTGCTGGCGTCGACCATGGCCATGGTGGCCCGCGACATCAAACAGGTCTGGGCCTATTCGACCATCAGCCAGCTGGGTTTCATGCTCATGGCCTTAGGCGCCGGCAGCTTTTTTGCCGGCGTGTTTCATCTGGTCACCCATGCCGGATTCAAGGCCCTGCTTTTCCTTTGCGCCGGCGTGCTGATTCATCATTTTAATACAAATGATGTCTTCGCCATTGGCAGACTAGGGGGACGCGGGCTTGCCGCCACCTTGGTCTGTCTGGTCGTGGGTGCCGGCGCACTTTCCGGCCTGCCGCCGTTTTCGGGTTTTTTCAGCAAAGAGCTGATCCTGGGCGGATTGTTGGACAGCGGCCACCCGCTGGCCTTTGCGGCTGGCTTGACCGGAGCATTTTTGACGACCTATTACGCTTTCCGGCTGATCTTCATTATTCTCTTTCCCCGGGAGACGGAAGCACCGCAAGAGGCCGGCGGACACGCCACCCGCCATAACGTCGGGGGCGAGCGGTCCATGGTCGGTGTCCTCTTTTTCCTAGCCGGCGCAACGATTCTGCTGGGATTTTTCCACACGGCGCTGCACGATTTTCTGGTAATCGGCCAGGGCCTGAAGGAGACTGTCGAAGGGCACCATGGATGGTTGCCCATCTTGGCCGGAACCCTGGCAGTGCTGGCTATCGCCCAGGCCTGGTTTGAATTCGGCCGCAAAGGAACGAGCCAGATCGGCTGGGTGGAACGGATTCCGGCGCTGGCACGGCTGTTTGGTGAGCGCTGGTACCTGGACCGGTTTTACCGGCAATTTCTCGACCGGTTTATCTATGGAACCGTGTCGCGGCTCTTTACGGCAAATGACCGGCGGGTCATCGACGGTGCCCTGGATGGACTGGGGTTGTCGACCATCGGATTGGGAAAGATGATGGAGCGGCTGCATCAGACTATGATCCAGTACCGGCTGATGGTGATGGTGGCCATGGTGATCGGGCTGGTACTGTTTATCGGATGGGGCGGATGACCATGGCATATGAAATGGCATACTTTCCTGTATTGACGATGTTATTGCTGTGCTGCGGCATCGGCCTGGTGACGATTCTGTTTACTCCCGCCCACAAGACGCGGGTCATCAAGACGGTCAGCGCCGTGTTCAGCGGGCTGACCCTGCTGATTTCCATTTACCTGTATGTTGCGTACGACAAACAGGCCGGCGGGTTTCAGTTTGTGGAACGCGTGGACTGGATTCCTTCGCTGGGCATCGCATATCATAACGGCGTGGACGGATTCGCCCTGCCCATGCTGCTGTTGACCGGCATCGTTTTTTTCACCGCCGTCCTGACGATGTGGGAGCTGGAACTGCGGGTCAAGGAATTCTTCGCCCTGATTTTTCTGCTGGTGACCGGTGTCTTCGGCATGTTCATGGCCCTGGATCTGTTTTTCATCTTCGTCTGGTTCGATGTATCCCTGTTTCCCATGTATCTTCTCATCGCCATCTGGGGCAGCACACGCAAAGAGTACGGGGCCATGAAACTGACCCTGTATCTGCTGGCGGGCAGCGCCCTGATTCTGCCGGCGATCGTCTACCTTGTGATCAGTTCCGGAAACATGGGCTTTGATCTGATCGCCCTGATGCAGGGTCACCGGTTTACACCGGGAGAACAGCGACTGGCCTTTCTCCTTCTTTACATTGGCTTCGGTATCCTGGCCGGCGTGTTCCCTTTTCACACCTGGTCGCCGGTGGGCCACGTGGCGGCACCGACGGCGGTCTCCATGATTCACGCCGGTGTCCTGATGAAGATCGGGGCCTTCGGCATCTTGCGGGTGGGCATTTTTCTCTGCCCGGAGGGCTGGCAGTACTGGGCACCGCTCATGGCCACCCTGGCCACCTGCGGGATCGTCTACGGTGTATTCGTCGGATTGAGCCAGACCGACTTGAAATATGTGATCGGCTACTCCAGTGTCTCTCACATGGGGATCGTGGGACTGGGTCTTTCCACCGTTACTGTCGACGGCCTCAACGGTGCGGTGTTTCAGATGTTCGCCCACGGCGTCATGACGGCGCTGTTCTTCTCATCGGTCGGCTACGTCTATGATCGTACGCACACCAAGGCCATCGCCGACCTGGGGGGGCTCGCGCGGATCATGCCGCGGGCGGCCAGTTTTTTCATCATCGCCGCCCTGGCCGGTATCGGCGTCCCCTGTCTGGCCAGCTTCTGGGGAGAGGTGGTGGTTTTTATTTCGTGTGTCCGGGTTTACCCCCTTGCCGGTGCGCTGGCCATCGCCGCCCTGGCCGTGGGTGCGCTTTTCATGCTGCGGGTGGTGCAGAAAACCTGTTACGGGCCACCGGTGGAAAGGTTCGTCCATTTGCCCGACGTCTCCATTGCCATGGCCACGCCGCGGGTGATCCTGGTGTCGGTCATCGTACTTTTCGGACTCTTTCCCGGGCTGCTGTTTGATATGATTCGCACGGCAACCATTCAAATACTGTCCGGATAGGATGTAAATATCCATGGATTGGATTCTGTTTACCCCTGAACTGACACTTTTGGCTGCCGCGGCCGTATTTCTGACCATGGCCTGCCTGAAACCCGATCCGGCGCGCGTTTACGTGCTGGCGCTGACCATGGCGGCCGCAACGTTGGCGGCCAGCATCGCCTGTGCCACCATGAACGGCGATTTGTTTGGCGGCGTCTATCGCGTGGATCTCTTCTCACAGACCTTCAAGGTCATTCTGGCCATGGGCTTTTTTCTTGTGGTGTTCCTGTGTGACGATTTGGATGGAATACAGTGGGTGCAGCACGCCGAAGGGTATTTTCTATTCAGTGTAAGCACATTATCGATGATGATGCTGGCCTCCGCCGTACATCTGTTGGCCATCGTACTGGCCCTCGAACTGTCCAGCTATTCCCTGTACTTGCTGGTATTCATGCGGCGGGAGCGGCGCTGGGGCATGGTGGCGGGATTGCGCTATTTCCTGGTAGGGGCCAGCGTTTCGGCGGTTATGCTGTTCGGATTGTCACTGGTCTACGCTGCCACGGGTACCATGCACGTCGACCGTCTGACCGGGGTGCTGCCAGGCGTGTTGAATCAGCCCATGGTAGCCGGCGGCCTGCTGCTCACCCTGGCGGGATTCTTCTTCAAACTGGCGGTCTTTCCCTTCCATTTCTGGGCTCCGGACGCTTACGAGGGTGCGCCCAATCCCGTGGCTGCGTTCATTGCCGCCGTATCCAAGGTGGCGGCCGTGGCCATTTTGATCCGTCTCGTCTCGTTGGCCCAGGACGGCGGCGACATGCTGGCCAGGGGGATGATGGCAATGGCAGTGGCTTCCATGACCGTTGGCAATCTGGCTGCCATTTCCCAAAAGGATTTCAAACGCCTGATGGCATTTTCCAGTGTGGCCCACGCCGGTTATCTGCTGCTGGCCATGCTGTGCATGACACCGGCCGGGTATGCAGCGGCCATGTTCTACGGCGCGGCAGTATTGGTCATGAAATTCACCTGCTTCATGGTCATGATTCGGGTGGCCCCGGATGGCCGCAACCTTCAGATCTGCGAACTGGCAGGCCTGCATCGGCGTTCACCGCTGCTGGCCCTGGCCCTGCTGCTCTCCCTTTTCGGCCTTGGCGGCATTCCACCAACCATCGGCTTTTCCGGCAAACTCTTTATCTTTGTTGCCGCCATGCAAAAAGGTTATCTCGTCCTGGTGATCATCGCCATGATCAACGTTGTAATTTCTCTCTACTACTACCTTCTGGTACTCAAGGCCGCCTACCTCGACGAGCCGGCCGGTCCGGTGTCGGCCATTGATCTTTCTCTTTCCAGCCGCCTGGTTGCCACGGCCATGATTGCGCTGATCATCGGCGTGGGCTTCTATCCGACACCCTTGCTGGACTGGGTGCAGGCAGCCGTACTGAGGCTGCCGTAACGCATACCATTGCCTGTCACTGGTGAAACCATTGAGGCGTGACATCAATTGATATCATCAGGATATTGAGCAGAACGACTGTCCAGTAATCGATGGATTTTGCATTAATTCAGAAAGATACGTATTCAATAAAAGACGGCACGGTCTTTGATTGTGACAGGGTTAAAGCAACTCATTACCCAAAAGCATTTTTGGTGATGAACGTAATGAGGATTAAAAAACAAATTTCGAGCCTGTGGACGGATGGATGGCGCGACACCCGCAATATTCCCCTGGTCACGAACCTTTCAGACATGGCCATTTTACCCGATGCCTGCGGTATGAGAAAAATCTTATCCGGGTTGGATGTTGCCTCTCCCTCTGTTCAGCACTAAATCCGGCCGTCCTTTCAGGCTCGCATAAATGTGTCTTTTCAATATAATTTGTCTGTTGCCAACGAATTCCGATTTTTTATCGACTGTTTTAAAATTGACGGTTCTGCAACTGGTTCCGGCTTCTTCTGCCTGTTCTCGAAGCAAATGTGTAAGCGCACTTCTGGCATAGCCGTCCGCTTCACCAAGACTTTTAAACCGATGGATGCCGGAAACACCTTCCACAATAAAACCGCCTTTATAATCAGGTATAATCCAAAGATGTTTGCGGATCGACACGTGGCTTGTAATTGCGCCGATGGCATTGGCGACATCGGCGTCATCGGGAATTATCGCCTCCGTTTTAAAGGGCCTGACAGCTTCCGGCAGGAAAAAACCAATGGGCGCCCCGATGCCGACCACCGGATGTTTGAAGTTAATCGCCACCTCATAGTTGGGGTGCTGTTCATTTAAAAGAAGGTGAATCAGGGTTTTCCATGCCGGGTTGTTATCCAGTTCCGTTGTATTTATATTGTCCAGACAGTGCTTCAGCAATTCGAGGGAGAGTTTTTTTGTTCCCAGTTCCAAGAGGTGATCGATCATCTCATAAAGAGGTATTCCGGCTATGAAAGAATAGAAACCAGCGTATATTTTGGCTGATTTGGTATTCCATTTTTCGAATAATCCCTTTATGTGAAAAATGTCTGTAAGTGTCAGTCCGTATCGTTGAATGATAAAATTTTCCTCAAGACGCTGTAACGGCAATGACAGTCTCGCCTCGACATCCGGATTCTGAAGCAGCTCATCTATGGAATAGGGCCTTTGTTCAAGCTTGGAGAGAATTTGTTCTTCCAGAGACGTGAGTCGCAGGGATTTGACTTCTCCAGTCTTTGTCAGAATCTGCATGCTTTCGGTAGAGCGAATAAAATGTTTGAGACGGTCGCCTAAAAATTCAAGGGCGGTATATGTGCCAGGATAATTTTGGCCTAGCCAGGAAATGGGCGCAACCCGTTTGGGACCGATTAAAAAGTTACCGTTTTCATGAAGGATCAGACTATCGCCTCCCAGTCCGGTGGTCCGGATGTCAAGGGCATAGACATGGGTTCGGTGTTCTCCGACGCTGGCCCCCTGTTCGTTCAGGTTGACCAGTCCGGAGGCCAGGGAAGCCGTATCAGTCGTTGTCCCGCCCATATCCACTACCAGGGCATCGGCAAGACCTGTCAGATGTCTTGCTCCCGCGACGCTGGCGGCAGGTCCGGAAAGGATCGTCTCGATAGGACGATTATTTGCCATTTCCTTTCTCATAAGGGTCCCATCCCCTTTGACGACAACAATCGGCGCCGTAACACCATAGCCGGCCATGGTATTTTCTAGATCGAGGATTAAACTTTTGAGCCTGGGGATAATCCGCGCATTGAGCGTGGTCGTGGCCGCCCTGGTCTCGAAGTTGAGGGTGTCGGACAATTCATGACCGCAGGACACGAAAACGCCTGTCTCCTCCTGAATAATTTTTTTCACCTTCAATTCATGCTGAGGGTTGATGGAACCTGCATAACCGGATACGGCAAATGCCGTCACATGATCATTCTCCATCATTTGCTTGACGACCGACTTTACCTCATCCGGATTTACCGGTTCGATCTCTTTTCCCGTAATTTTCAGCTTTCCCTGGATGAGGGCATTGGGCCGGTAGATGTTACTTTTACAGTCCTCAAGGCCAAAAGGCGACATAAGAAGCAATCCGACCGTTTGACCTTCATTTTCCACGATGGCGTTGGTGGCAAGCGTCGTGGACACCGAGATCAGTTCAATTTCAGAAAAAAGTTTTTGATCCAGCTTTTCCATTGCCCTTTTGATACCGACGGTAAAATCCCATTTGGTGGTCAGGGCTTTTGCCTTGCATAGCGTTTTATTCAGTTCAAGATCATAGATAACGGCATCCGTATAGGTTCCGCCTGCATCGATGCCCAGGCCGATTTTTATGTACGCGCCGGATTCGTTTTCCGAAGGATCGGCGTCCTCCATTGAAATGTCGTTTTCTTCCTTTTGCGCAAGGTTTGCGACTGGATCGGCGTTCAGGCTTTCCTGCGTAGAATCGTGTTCTATTGCATAATCAGGTGGCGCAAAGAGAATTTCATCGCTGGAACTTTCCGCATCAATCAGCTTCTCAATCAATTTCAGCCTTCCTTTACGTTTGGGTTGCAAATGCTCAAATGGGGACGCCCTTTACCGGGTGCCCCCATGTTTTATTGTATTCATTTCTTACTCAATTTGCAAGGACAGGATACCGGCTTACGCAATTGCATGAGCAAAAAAACCGTTGCGGGTACCTTAGCGCTTCAACGATTATTAGTTGTAAGCCAGGCGGGTCTTTTTATCATTCATCGTCGGTATAATGATCGTCTGCCATTCATTGCTGTCCCATGTTGCCAGTTCTTCATGCATCTTCAGATACTTTTCCGGGATGGGATGGGTGCCGTATACGACTTCAAGGCCATACTTCGTTTCGATATAATCATGAAAATAGACGACATGAGGGCATGGCGGATACCCGACAATCAGGCCGGTGGCCAAATGGATTATCTCCGCTCCGTTTGCTCTCATTTCGTCCACGGCATATTCGATGTTTCCCCCGGGGCACCCGTCGCAACTGGTGTATCCAACGACCTCGACTTCCATATCCTTGTATCTGCTGAATGCTCCCTCACGGTTTTTGAGTGACCTGAAACATTTTCCCCCGGCACATCTCCGATAACGGTCACAAATAATTATCCCAATCTTGTTTGTTTTTTTCACGTCGTCTCCTTTATATTGAAATGCATAGCGCCGCAAATCAGAGGCGCGTTTTTTCGTAGATTGACTTTGCCTCATTACGCGTCTTCTTTGTATTTC
This sequence comes from uncultured Desulfosarcina sp., assembly GCA_963674945.2. Taxonomy (GTDB): domain Bacteria; phylum Desulfobacterota; class Desulfobacteria; order Desulfobacterales; family Desulfosarcinaceae; genus Desulfosarcina. Next base: position 1,282,666 of record CAXXWQ010000004.1, on the reverse strand, counting down.
ATTTCACCATTTTCTGTAAACGCAAACATCGGCCCCCAGGCTACTTCCCAGTAATAACCATCAAGATCGGAGAAGTATCCGCTGAAGCCTCCCCAAAAAGTATCTTGCGGTTCTTTAACGATCCTGGCACCCGCCGATTTTGCACGTTTTATGATTTCAACGACTTCATCCTTGCTGCGTGCGTTGTGAGCAAGTGTGATGCCACTAAACCAGTTACGCGTAATAGGAACATCAGGCGAGATGTCTTCTGCAAGTTTCTCAAAAGGATAAAGAGCGATCCACGTTCCGGGAAGTTCTATAAAGGTAATCCCTTCCGATATATTGGGAGGAGTGCCAAGTACGGCTTCATAGAATTCTGTCGCTTTGCCTAAGTCGGCTACGCCAAGCGTTATTATTGTCACTCTTGAAATTTTCATTATTCATCTCTATCCACGGCATAATGGGCGCGAGAGATGGCTTGCATCTCGCACCCGTTAAACGGTGGGCAGCACCGTTTAATTACGGTTCCGGCTGATCAAAAGGCGATATTCCAACAAAAAATAGGCGATTTTAAAAAACATATAATATTTATTCAAGCAGTTAACTTGGTGTGTCCATTTTTTCCTGCATGCTATCCTTATCCTGCTCTGGTTCCATTGGGAATTGGATTTTCGGGTATGGCGAGACATGGTTTAACATCATCTGCATATCCGATATCAAAGAGCATTCCTTGAGACACCTCTCCAGCCATTTTTCTTTCAGGAAGATTTACCACAAAAAGAGCTTGTTTGTTTTCGATTTCTTTTGGGTTTTCACGTTCTTTTTTTATTCCTGCAAGGATTGACCGTGTGTGATCACCAAAGTCAACCGTTAACTTCATCAGTTTATTGGACTTTTTAACCTCGGTTACAAATGTGATTGTACCGACTCGAATATCGAGTTTTTCAAAATCCTCGAAAGAGATTTCGTTTTTTATTGGTGCTGGGTTCATCTACCACCTCGAATCACTTTTTTAAATTTCTATCCTGCAAGTTCCATCAATTTTTTTACGCAAATTCCGAAACCTAACATGAATTATCTTGCAATATCAGGATTTCTGCATTCACTTTCACCTGACAGTACATTACATTCCAGGTGTTCCCCACAAAATAGTTTTTTACATGAGCCAGTCGCGTATGCTCTGGACTTTGCATACCCCATTTGTCATAATTCTTTTTTTCTTTCATCAACCAAATTGATTTTATAAATCTGATTTTTTCAGAATAATACTACAAGTCATCTCAAAATAAACGAAACAAAATCATAGAGCATCCAAGCTGGACGAGAGCGAGAAAATTCTCAACATGGTATTCATACCTCACAACCAAGCGCCTGAAGTTCTGAATCCAGGCAATGTGCGGCATTGCTAATTATGGCACAATTTCCGAGGAAAATGGGGTAACACTTTTCCCGCTTTCATGATCTTGATCAGTCCTTTCACTTCAGCATCACGTCCACGACATCATTCAAGGTGGGAAAAAAGATGTTAAATCGTCATCACCGTTTCTCGATCCATTCAAAATCACTATTTTTTTCTTCGGCATTACCTTGACCTGTTTATATCGATTTCTTAAGCAACATACAGTTTTGTTGTGAGGCGTGTGGTTTTTCTGCGCGCCCTTACCAGCAAAGTGTTATGCTTTCCAAAAATGCCAGAACCCGCCCGGTCGAGTGTGTAAGCAGTGGGTAAAGCCTTACCATCTTTCTGTAAAGAAAAATACCAAAGTAACAAAGGACAGAAATTATAACGCTTTGCAAAAAGGCAACAATTGGTGCCAACACCAATCCTGACGGGATAGCAATCGCTGCCGATATAGGGTTGCCCTGATTATCTACTATTCCAGTCCCAGCCCGCTGTCAAACGGCAATTAAACAACCAAAATACCGAAAATCGTGCTTTTCTCGAGAATATGGATGTAGGGCGGGGGATATAAGCTGGTTAGTCAAGATTGCGCTATTTATTTTGCGGATGTTAAAGCTTTGCCCCGATTCGTTCCAGTTTGTCCGGTTCCATATAGACTTTTATATTCGTGGTTGGCTCGACGATCACGCCATCATGCATTGTATGGTTCGTATACAAATCAACGCCGATTCCATTTATATCTTTGAATATCCTTAGCGTTCTGGTGTGATCCGGAACAAACATAATCCGTTTCTCACCAGCCTTTTTTGGTGTTGTATTCATGCTCTTTACGTAAAGCAGCTATCTTTGCCTGACCATTATTGAAAAATGCGTGCAGTAAGAAAGTAGTTATTGCTCAGAAAGTACTCAATATTACTTCACAGGTCAAGCATAAACTACCGCTATCAACTCGGGTGGCATCATGAAGATATTCGTGGATTGTGTTTGGCTTTGTGGAAGTACTTTCTATGTAACATCACTAACGATGAAGACAGGCGATTTCCATTATTCGCTGCTATTGGTGTGCGGCGTGTATTCATCAAGAAGTCGCCGGATTATTTTTTGGCTTCTCTCTTGAAAAAAGCAACGCTTGTTTTGCTGAGAACAATGGTGACCTTCAAAAATATATTGGCATTTATTTGGCCTATTATGACAATTCACCGGAGTGATGATCCAGTGATCTTTGCGGGGTTCAGTGCGACCAAAATTTTCAACGGTTTTGACTTTGGATACTGCCCGTGCTACGGAAATCTCCTGCCGGCCCTTGTTTGCCGATGGCCAGAAGGTGAGTCACCAGTTCGAATCCGGTTGCCGCAAAAAAATAAAAAGACGAGGGATGAACCAGGGCTGAAATAATCGGTCCTCTTACATTTCATTTCCATGGAAAAATACCTTACCTTCCGTAAAGAAGTGATCGCATGCTGCAGGTGGCTGTGGGAGCAAGGCTATTTCGGATCGCAATTCAGTGCGGTGGGAAACGTCTCCGTTCGCGTTCCGGGACAGCCGCTTTTGGTGATCACCCCTTCGGGGCAACCCTATATGGAACTTTCTCCGGCAGACATCTGTGTGGTGGATTTCAAACAGAATCAAATCGATGGAAAACTTGCGCCCTCCATGGAGACCGCTATGCACATCGGCGTCTACGAAAGCCGGAGCGACGTGGGGGCCGTGGTCCATACCCATCAGCCCTATGCCAGCGTCTTTTCCCTGATCAACCAGAAGATTCCTTCCCTGTTTGATGAAGTGGTCTTATCCGTCGGAGAATCCGTAGATGTCGTCCCCTATGCCCTCTCCGGCAGCGACCAGCTTGTCGAAAACGTGAAGAAGTCCTTATCAAATGGTTGTTATTGTTATATATTGCAAAATCATGGTGCCTTGAGCCTGGGAAAAGATCTGACAATCGCATGGAAAAACGCCGAGTTGCTGGAAAAGACGGCCAAGGCCTACTACCGCGCCTTGAGCACCGGCAAACCCGTTACCTTTCTTTCTGCCGAAGACCTTGATCGCTTGCGGAATACCTTTCTGACCAACCCCACACAAGACTAAATCCCAAAAAATAAAATCCAAATCACAAACAAATCATAATAATCAATTTTTCAAATCCCAAACGACCCAACCGGAAAATGGAAGTTTCATATTTAGGTTCATGAACCGTTTTTTTTTGGTGCTTGAGATTAGGAATTTGTTTTGCCGTTGCACCCAACTTGACAAAGAGACTTAAAAAACTATATTTGAACACATATTCATATATTAATCTTCGTGGAGACCGATGTGGAAAAAAGCAGACAAACGGCATTTTGTGATTCGGAGACCTGTGATGTGCGCATGGTCCACCTGGACAGGGTCGTACGGGCCAGAGCCGAGGCCATCGATGACGATGATTTGGTACGACTCACCCGGATCTACAAGATCATGGGGGATCCCACGCGGCTGAAGATCATCATTGCCCTGCGGGGTGGAGAAATGTGCGTGTGCGACATCGCGGCCTTTTTGGGCCTGAGTGAATCGGCGGTTTCCCATCAGCTTCGCCGGATGCGTGAACTCGCCGTGGTCAAGCCCCGTCGGGAGGGCCAGGTTCTCTACTACCGAATCGATGACGATCATGTGGAAAGCTTGGTCGCGGTCGGGCTGGACCATGTGAGGGAGCCGTAAAGGAGTCTTATTTCATGAACCTCATTACCGAAATTTTGATTGCATCCTGGGATCTTTTGCTGGATGCATCCTTTTACATCCTGCTCGGATTGCTGGTCAGCGGCCTGTTGCGTGTCTACCTCACCCCGGGTGCCGTATCCCGACACCTGGGAAAGGGCCGGTTTTTACCGGTCTTCAAGGCATCAATACTGGGAATTCCCATCCCCTTATGTTCCTGCGGCGTTTTGCCCGCCGCCACTGCGCTGAAGCGGCAGGGTGCCAACAACGGCGCCGTCACATCCTTTCTGATTTCAACGCCGGAATCGGGCGTGGATTCCATCGCCATCACCTATGCCCTGTTGGATCCCATTATGACCGTGGTGCGGCCCGTTGCCGCCTTCATCACCGCGTTCACCGCCGGCGTGGCGGAAAACCTCTTCGGCAACGCCGAAGCCACCCGCCACCCCGTTGCTCCGGATCTTTCCTGTCCGGTGGACGGCTGTTGCGACGGTCAGAATTGCGATCCGTCGGTGCATCGTCGTCACCACAGTTTTTTTGAGAAGCTGAGAGCCGGTGTTCGGTTCGCCTTCACCGATGTATGGGGGGATCTGGCCGTATGGTTCCTGGTTGGTATTGGGCTTTCCGGCCTGATTACCACACTGATTCCCGAATCCTTTTTCGGTCGATACATGGGCGGTGGAATCGGCGCCATGGCCATCATGCTGGCAGTGGGCATTCCCATCTACATCTGCGCCACCGCCTCCACGCCCATCGCCGCCGCTCTGATTCTCCAGGGCGTGAGTCCCGGTGCCGCCCTGGTCTTTTTGATGACCGGGCCGGCCACCAACATCACCTCCCTGACGGTTCTCGTGGGGATTTTGGGAAAACGGGCAACCGCCATTTATCTGAGTACGATCGCCCTTTGCGCGATGGGGCTGGGCCTTGCGGTGGACTGGATCTACGGTGTCTTCGGAATCTCAGCCCAGGCGGTGGTGGGAAAGACCACCGAGGCCATGCCCTATGCTGTGGAGCTGGTTTGCGCCCTGTTTCTTCTGTTTCTTTCCATCTCACCGGTACGAAGGATCCTATCGGGTGCTTTTCAACGGCTCCGGCGCAAAAGGGTTTCCACGCATAAAGATCCCGATCCCTTGGTCGCTCCTTCCCATTGCGCCGAAGATACATGAGGGTGCTCCCATTGACCCGTCGGGTCGAAGCAATGTGTTGAATTATATTGTTATTCAAAATGGTTGAGTGATTTGTTCACCCGATTTCCAAGTGAGATCACCGGCAATTTTTTTATTGACACCAATAAAAGTTTGGCATATCTAACTTTTTGCGAATAATGAAATTCTACTCGGAGTGTGTTGTGATGAAACGTGTCAATGTCCGGAACATGAGTGTGAACCAGGAAGGAACCATCGCAAGCATTCGGGTTTGCGGTGAGTTGGGCCGTCGCATCCGGGACATGGGCCTGGTGCCGGGCGCCCACATCAAGATCCAGGGACGTGCACCCCTTTACGATCCGGTGGCCCTGCGTGTCAAAGGATTTACCCTGACCCTTCGAAACAACGAGGCGGACCATATCGAAGTCGAAGTCGATGGATAAGATAAAGTACTGCGTTGCGCTGGGTGGTAATCCCAATGCCGGGAAAACCACCCTTTTTAATGCCCTCACCGGTTCCCGTCAGCACGTGGGCAACTATCCCGGTGTCACGGTGGATCGCAAAGAAGGGCGATATGTGCATAACGGACACGAGATGCACATCGTCGACCTCCCCGGTACCTATTCTCTCACCGCTTACAGCGTCGAGGAGGTGGTGGCGAGGGATTTTCTGGTAAACGAGTGTCCGCGGGTTACCGTCAACATCGTGGATGCCTCGAACCTGGAACGAAACCTCTATCTGACCATCCAGTTTCTGGAGTTGGGAATTCCCACCTGCGTGGCGCTGAACATGATCGATGTGGCCAAGAATCGCGGCATCGAAGTCGACCATAAAAAACTCTCCCGCTTGCTCGGCGTTCCGGTGGTACCCATCATTGCCCGCAGCGGGTTTGGGAAAAAATCACTGATGGATGCGGTGGATGCGATGGCCAACATGCCGGCGTCACAGCCGCTTCGGATATCATACGGCCGCGATCTGGAGACCGCCATATCGGAAATGGAGGCGCTGATCCAGGAGAAAAACTTTCTCACCCAATCCTACCCATCCCGGTGGATCGCCATCAAGTACCTTGAAAACGACGAACAGATTCTAAACAAGGGGAGGGAGAACGACCCGGACATCGCCGATCGGCTGGAGGCCATCGTCGAAAAGGTGGGTGCTCACATTCAAGAGACCCTGGAGACCTATCCCGAGGCCATGATTGCCGACCAGCGATACGGTTTCATCAGCAGCGTGCTCAAGCAGGGTATCATGCGGGAGAAAAACGACAGAAACCGTCTTTTCCTCTCCGACCGTATCGACAAGGTCCTGGTGAACCGTTTTGCCGGCCCCATCATCATGATGCTGGTACTCCTGGTTCTTTACCAATTTGTTTTCACGTACAGCGAAATTCCCGTGGCCTGGTGTGAGGGATTTTTCGAGTGGCTTTCCCGGATGGTTTCGGCCGTCTTGCCGGATGGATTGCTTAAATCCCTGGTGGTCTCCGGCATGATCGACGGGGTTGGGGGGGTGCTCGGCTTTGTGCCGTTGATCCTTTTCATGTTTTTCGGAATCGCCATATTGGAGGATTCCGGATATCTGGCCCGGGTCGCCTTCATGCTCGACCGGGTTTTTCAGATCTTCGGTCTCCACGGTTCTTCGGTGATGGCCTATATCGTTTCGGGCGGCATTGCCGGCGGATGTGCCGTGCCCGGCGTCATGGCCACCAGGACCCTGCGCTCGCCAAAGGAGCGAATCGCCACCTTGCTGACGGCGCCTTTCATGAACTGCGGGGCCAAACTGCCCGTGTTTGCACTGCTTATCGCCGCCTTTTTTCCCGACAGCCGGGCACGGATGATGTTCATCCTTACCCTTATCTCCTGGTGCGGTGCCCTGCTTGCGGCCAAATTTTTCCGACTGACCGTGGTCAAGGGGGCGTCGACGCCCTTTGTCATGGAACTGCCCCCCTACCGGTTGCCCACATTCAAGGGCCTGATGATCCACACCTGGGAGCGAACCTGGCAGTACATCAAAAAGGCGGGAACCGTGATCCTCGGCATCTCCGTATTGCTTTGGGCCGCCATGACGTTCCCGCGGCTGCCCGACGCCCAGCTGGATCGATTCGAAAACCAGCGTCGCCAGATTTTTGCCAATGCCTCCTCCCACGTGGTCGCCGAAATCGAAGCGGCGACGGACGGTGACGACCTTTCCGAAGATGCGACCATGCTGCGAAATCAATTGCGGACCGTCGACGCCGGACAGGCCGAAACCGCATTGCGTCACTCGATGGCCGGCCGCATCGGGGTTCAGTTGGAGCGAATTACATGTTTGGCCGGGTTCGATTGGCGCACCAACATTTCCCTTTTGGGCGGGTTTGCCGCCAAGGAGGTGATCATCTCAACTTTGGGGACGGCATACTCGCTGGGATCGGTGGATGCCGAACAGGCCGAGCCATTGGCCCAAAAACTTGTATCCCAGTCCCATTGGCGTGTACTTACCGCCTGGAGTCTTATGATTTTCGTCATGTTCTATTCCCCCTGTTTCGTCACCGTCATTTGTATCGTCAAGGAATCCTCGTGGAAATGGGGTCTCTTTTCCATGGCATTCAACACAATGCTGGCCTTTTTCCTGGCCGTGATCATATTCCAGGTGGGTACGGCTCTGGGTGTCTGATATTTTATGTCTGACGGCTTCGTCAAAAGTCCGATATCGGCGTTACGCTTCATCCCTCGTCACTGCGACGTATCCGTACATACGCCTCATTCCTCGGGACTCGCAATCCTTGATCTCGAACTTTTGACGAAGCCGTCCGAAACCTGACTTTTTACGGATTCATAATGTTATCCTGTTTCCGTGGCACAAAACCTGATTAAAACACTATAACCAATTGATAAAACATATATATTATGGTAATATTAGGGCACTAAACGCTCACTTCGGAGGTGAAATCAATGCGGCGTCCGATCACCATAAAACACGAGATGGAAAAACTTGCCAGTCATAGCGGATTGATCAATATCGGCGCATTACTTGATGCGATAAATTTCAGGTTCCGTTTCGAAAAGATCAACGGCGTCCATTGTGTAGACCCGAAAATTTCTCATGGTGACATTTTAGCTTCGATGATTGCTCTCATGAGTATTGGTAAACCTGATTACGATGCGATCGAGATTTTTCGTGAGAAGCAAGAATTTTTCAACAAGGCCATTGGCAATCGTGCATGCCCGTCAAGCCCGACATTGCGTCAGCGAATCGATTTGATCGGCAACCAAGCCGATAAGCTGATTAAGGATGCAGGCGTTGATTTGGTTCGATCCTGCGCTCCGGCGATTTCACCCATCCAAACCAGTGCGGGTGATTTCCTTCCTTTGGATATGGATGTGAGTCCGTTTGACAACTCAAAGACTCAAAAGGAAGGCGTTTCCAGAACCTACAAAGGCACGGATGGCTTCGCTCCGATCTTTGCCTACCTGGGCACCGAGGGGTATCTGGTGAATCTTGAGTTCAGAGAAGGAAAACAACACTGCCAGAAAAACACCCCCGAATTTATCAACGCCACCTTGGATTATGCCAGGCAAATTACCGATCAGCCTATTTTGATGAGGTTGGATTCAGGAAACGACAGTCAAGACAACTTTCCTGACGATTCACGAAAGAATGTCCACTTTATCATCAAACGCAATTTGCGTAGAGAATCTGTTCAAAAGTGGGTTGATCTGGCAAAAAAATCCGGCAAGCAACAGCATTGCCGCTCAGGAAAATGTGTATGGATCGGAAAGACGATTGAAGACATCAACGGCAATCCATTGCGCTACCCAATCATCTTTGAGGTTACCGAAAGGCATACCAAAAAGGGCCAAGTACTGCTGTTCCCCGAGTATCAGATCGATACCTATTGGTGCAGCCTCGCACAGTTGCCACCGGATGAGGTGATTCGACTTTATCACGATCACGGTACCAGCGAGCAGTTTCACTCCGAACTCAAATCCGACATGGGCCTGGAGCGCTTGCCGAGCGGTCATTTTTCCACCAATAGCTTGATTCTTCATTTGGCGATGCTGACGTACAACATGCTACGGATTATCGGACAAATCAGCATCGAAGAGAGTGATCCGACTGAATTGCCCGGTATACGCCGGAAGAAAGTTACCCGGCGTCGAATCCGGACAGTCATGCAGGACTTGATGTATATGGCCGGTCGATTAGTAACCAGAAGTAGAAAATGGTACATATCCTTTGGCCAACTCAATCCATTTTCCAAACTGATGGATCGGATTTATCTTCGTCTGAATTTGCTTTCCGCTATGAAGTAGCTATAATTTTTAAAAGAACAATTTTACAGGCATTTGCTTGGTGATTTGCTATGGCTAAAGAATGAGAAACAGGAGCAAAATTCCTTCGAAATTTGAAAATAGTGAGAAAAATTATCAACAAATGATGGTGTGTGAGGCAATCGCCCCGCGCCAATCCTAACAGCAAAAATTAGGCCACTGATTCAGGTGTTATGATTTCCGTAAAAAAGGCCCGTTTTCCTTCACGGGAAAAACAGAGGAGCTGACTCATGGAAAACGTGACTGTCGCCATCATCGTCGCCATCGCCGCCATCTACGTGGGCCGGCGCTTTTATCGGAGTGTATGGAAAAAAGAGACCTGTGATTGTGCCTGTACGTGCTGCGCATCTTCCGATTCTTGCACCGATGCAAAAGGAGTCGGGGCGATCATGGGGGAAAAGCCCGAGGGACGAGGGACGAAGGATGAGGGATGAAGAAAGCTCATATCTTGTGGCTTTCAGCTGATAGGGGAATTGTTCAGCCGGTGAGCAGTAATCTGCAATCAGTGGCAGGCATCCGTAACCAGCAAATCCACACCAATGGCCTCGGTTATTATCCTACCCTATGAGCAATCAGCTGCTCACTATCAGCTATCGGCATCGAACGATGAACCGTGAACCTTGAACTGTGAATACCGCCCGCAAACCACCGCCCACGCCTTTGATCTCCATCGATCGAATCGCCGTCCGCCTCCGGGACCGTTGGCTGCTGAACGGCCTTTCCTGGCGAATCAACGCCGGGGAACAGTGGTTGGTGGTCGGTCCCAACGGGGCGGGCAAGACGACACTGGCCAGGGCCATTGCCGGTCTGCTGCCCGTGGTTCAGGGAAAAATTCACTACCACTCCTTTGACGGCATTTTTCCCGCAGATGCCATCGCCTATGTGGACAGCGATACACGAAGGGCGTTTTGGCAGAGGGAGAGGCGCCTTGATCATGCCCGTGCCTACGCAGGCCGGTACGACGCGTCGACACCGGTTCGTGACCTTCTGCTACGTCGCCGTTTGCCTTTCCAGTGCACCACCGCTTATCGGGAGACGCCCATTGTGGACGCGATCCGGATGTTTGACATTCATCACCTTCTGGAAAAGCCGGCCATGGCCATTTCCACCGGGGAGATGAGTCGCGTACTCGTTGCCCGGGAGATGGTTCGCAATCCAAAAATCCTGATCTTGGACGAACCCTTCGACGGCCTCGACCCGGAAAGTCGAGAGCAGTTAAAGGTCATGTTCCAGGAACTGGCGGGCACGGGATTTCCCATGATATTCATCACCCACCATGAAGACGAGATTCTCGATACCACCACCCATCGGCTCGTCATTGATGACGGTCGCGTGGTTCACGCCGGACCCATCGACCGAATCACTTCACAGACGAAACTTCCTTCAAAGATTGCTTCGGACCAGAAGAGTCGTCCCACACCCACCTTGGGGTCCGTTCCACACCCATCGGCACGAGGGCCTTCGCCGGAGCCGTTGATTGATATGGCGGCGGTGACGGTTCGCTACGGCGATACTGTCGTGTTGGACCATCTCTCCTGGAAGGTGAATCCGGGTGAGCACTGGGCCGTCACCGGGCCCAACGGTGCCGGTAAAACGACCCTTCTCAAGCTGATCACCGGTGACTGTCTGCAGGTGTTCGCCAACCGGGTACGCCTCCTCGGGCAAAACCGCGGCCCCCACCAGACGCTTTGGGAGATCCGCAGACATCTGGGCGTGGTCAGTCACGATCTGGCCATTGGATACCAAAAATCGTTGACCGCGTTGGAGGTGGTTTGTTCGGGTTTCTTCGATTCGGTGGGGCTGTATCGATACTGCGACGACAGACAGGTAAAGACGGCCAAAGGGTGGCTGGCCAAACTGGATGCAGCCGGACTTTCGTCCACGTTGTTCGATCGCCTCTCCAGGGGCCAGCGCCAGGCGGTTCTCATCGCCCGGGCCATGGTGAAATCGCCGCGGTTATTGCTGCTGGACGAACCATGTGCGGGGCTCGATGACAAAACCCGGAAGATCGTTTTGCGGCTCGTGGAAAAGATCGGCCGGGAGGAAAAAACCAGTCTTATTTATATCTCCCATCGTAGGGCAGAAATTCCTTTTTGCACGACGCATCATCTGGCGTTGGATCGGGGGCGTGTGGTGGCTTGCGGGCCGGTGGGAGCAGATAGCGGATAGCCCATTTAAACGTCGAACATTGAACACCGAACGTCCAACGGTGAATGATGCGATCGCTTCGCTCCATCGTTCCTATGAAATCGTATTTTTTTTCCAGGTAGGATAAAAGATGAAGGCTTTGTCTAAAAAGGATAGAATTCCTTATTCAATGTTCGATGTTGGAAGTTCATTAATCCGGTTTCAATCCCCCTTCAGAGGGGGGCTTCATCAAACCGCCGGCTCCACGGGTGGTCGGTGATTTATCGCTCATCGGTTGCACCGTTGCGTTATCAACTATGAGCTTTCTTCGTCCCTCTTGTACTCCATCGGCGTATCGCCGTTCTCCATAGCGTCGGATCTGCCTGCAAATACCGCGAACGATGCTGGTCTCACCGGCGCGAAGTTGCAGCCTGGTGAAAAAGCGTCGAATGCGGGCCATCCAGTAATCGGGGTTTTCCGGATTCACGTACCCGATGTGAATCAGGGCATCCGTCAACGCCTCATACATCTGGTCCAGCTCGATTCGCTTGGCAAGGCGCGGGGCAAATGGGGTTGGATTTTCAAGATCGACGTTGGCCAGGCAGTAACACATCACCATGACCGCCTGGGCCAGGTTCAAAGAGGAAAAATCCGCCGTGGGGATGTTGACCAGTCGGTGGCAATACCGAAGGTCGTCGTTGGTGAGCCCTCTGTCCTCCGGGCCGAAGAGGATGGCAACCGTATTGTTTCGGGTGAGGGGAATGAGCTTTCGGGCCAAAACTTCCGGTGATTTGAGTACCGGACGCTGGCCCCCCAGCCGAGCCGTCGTACCCACCACATGCCTGTATGGTGAAAGGGCCTTCCCAAGGTCGTCGAAGCGGCCGATACCATCGACGATGGTGCCGGCGGCATGGGTGGCCAGGCGGCGAATTCGCGTCTCGTCCCAGATCTCGGGGGAGACGACGATCAGCCGGGAGAATCCCATGTTGTGCATGGCCCGGGCAGCGGACCCGATGTTTTCGGGAAACCGGGGCCGCTGCAGGACAATGGCGACATTGTCCCGGACAATGCCGACCGTCATGGGGCGGTGATTTCAAATGCGTTGAAAAAATAACCGATCTCAAAGGCGGCGGTTTCCGGCGCATCGGATCCGTGGACCACGTTTTTTTCGATATCGGTGGCGAAATCCCGCCGAATGGTCCCTTCGGCTGCTTCCTTGTAGTTGGTTGCACCCATCAGGTCGCGATACCGTGCAATGGCGTTTTCTCCTTCCAGTACCATGACCACCGCCGGTCCCGACGACATGAAGTCGGTCAGGCTTTCGAAAAATGGGCGTTCACGGTGCACGGCGTAGAAACCCTCTGCCTGACGCCTGGTCATGTGAATCATCTTCATGGCGATGATTTTCAGGTTATTCGCCTCCAGGCGCTTGATCACCTCGCCCATGACACCCCGTTTGACGCCGTCGGGTTTGATGATTGATAGTGTTTTTTCCATTTCTGATTTCCTTTCATATGGGTGACGACTTCGTAAAAAGCTTTTCCAGGCCACGCATGGCCAAACAATCGAATGCCATCGTATTTATGAATAGAGGGGCACTTAACAGAAGCCCATTTTCAAGTCAAATAGATTCTAAAGCGTTGACATAATTGGATTTGCGTCCTAATATACAATAATGCCCGGCTTGGCATATGCCAGCCATCAGACCTTACCTTTGTTGACGATTCGATGATATTTTTTGCGGGGTAGCCATGCCGATATATGAATTTTACTGTCCGGATTGCAATATGCTTTTCAATTTTTTTTCCCGCTCCATAAATACCACAAAAATTCCTGCGTGTCCCAAGTGCAAATCCGGAACGCTGCAGCGCCAGATGTCCGCCTTTGCCTTCACCGGTAAGGCAAAAGAGGGTGGGGAGGACGAAGATCTGCCCTTTGACGAAACGAAGATGGAAAAGGCCATGGAGATGCTTGCCAGTGAGGCGGACCGGATCAACGAAGACGATCCGCGCCAGGCAGCCAATCTCATGCGGAAGCTCAGTGACATGACTGGAATGGAGCTGGGATCGGGCATGGAAGAGGCCATATCCCGAATGGAACGCGGCGAGGACCCGGAGCAGATCGAGGCGGAGATGGGCGACCTGCTGGAATCGGAAGATCCGTTTTCTTTTGCCGGGAAGAAGGGCAAAGGTGGTGCTTTGATTCGTCGGCCACCAATAAAGGACGAAACATTATACGACCTTTGAAATGAGGTAAGAAATGGCACAGCCGACTCCCCTTGACCGAATGGAAGCGATGCAGGGTGACATTACCCGAATGACCGTCGATGCAATCGTCAATGCGGCAAATTCCTCCCTCCTCGGAGGCGGTGGCGTGGATGGGGCGATCCACCGGGCCGCCGGTCCTGAGCTGCTCGCCGAATGTCGCACCGTCGGTGGGTGCCCCACCGGTCAGGCGAGAATCACAAAAGGATACAACTTGTCCGCAAGGCATGTGATCCACACCGTTGGCCCAGTTTACAAGGGGCGACCCGAAGACAGCCGGCTTCTGTCCAGTTGCTATACCAGCAGCCTCACCCTGGCATCGGACCATGGTTTTGAAAGCGTCGCTTTCCCGGCCATCAGTTGCGGCGTCTATGGATACCCCATCACCGAAGCCTGTAAAATCGCAGTGGACACCTGCCGGCGGTTTCTCAATGAAAATGAATCACCCCAAAAAATCCTTTTCGTTCTTTTTTCCAAAAAAGACCTCGATCATTACCTGAGATATTTCGATACCCTTTCATCATCGTCACCAAAGTAATACTGAAAAAAGGCGAAATCCGGCTATTGCCATCGTCAATCGCAAGGGGAATTTGGATTGACAAACTTTATGGCCATGGTTATTTTCGACTTCGTTCGACGATTGAAAGGTCCGCGGTCCTATATCACGGACCGATTATTTTCTATAAGGAGGGCATTATGATCGAGGTAACACCGCCGGCAATACAGCAACTCGTTGAGTTTTTTAAAGGAAAGGAAATCAGGCCAATTCGGATATTCCTCAACGAAGGTGGGTGAGGGGGCCCCGGCCTGGCCATGGCTCTGGATGAGCCGAAAGACGATGATACAACCTTCGATATCGAAGACTTCAAATTCATCATTAACGCCGATTTTCTGGAAAAGGCCAAACCGATAAAGATCGATTTCCAGCAATACGGTTTTAAACTGGACTGCGGCATAGACTTCGGTCCCGGTTGCGGCAGTTGCAGTTCAGAAGGATCTTGCTGTGCATGATTGATCCCCGGTAAAAACAAGAGAGGCGGCTTTCTCGTTAAAGGGCCGCCTTTTTTATTTTAGGAGCACATATGAATTTGGTTGATTATGCCGTTCAGGAGCATGTGGCCACGGTAACGCTGAACAGCGGCGAGAACCGGTTCAATCCCGATTTTCTCAACTCCTTTCTTGGCACCCTCGACGAAATCGAGGCAAGTACGGATGCAACGACCCTCATTGTGACATCTTCCCACGAAAAGATATTTTCCAATGGCATCGATCTGGAATGGTTGATTCCGGTTCTCCAGAACAAGGAGTTGCGTCGGGCCAAGGAATTCTTCTACCTGCTCAACCGCATGTTCAAACGCATCGTCACCTATCCACTGATCACCATCGCCGCCATCTCCGGTCATGCCTTTGCCGGTGGTGCCATCATGTGCTGTGCATTCGATTTTCGGTTCATGCGGTCGGATCGAGGATTTTTCTGCTTCCCGGAAGTGGATCTGGGCATTCCCTTTCTTCCGGGAATGAACGCCCTGCTGACCAAGGCAATGCCCATGTATATGGTTGAATATATGCAGTATACAGGCGTCAGGCTCACAGCCGATCAGTGTGTCGATCATCATATCGTCCACAAGTCATGTCAAATGGAGACACTGTTGGAGGAGACGACCGCCTTTGGCCTGGCCATCAACAAGCGTCGGTCGGTGGTTGCCGAAATGAAACGCCGACTCAATGCCCCCATCGTTCATGCCATCGACATCGACGACGTGCCCTATATCGAATCGGGTCAATACAACATCGGGTGATTTTTCTATTCAAATGAGGTGATTTCAAAATGTTTCAGTTCGGCCAAGGTCAAGGGGAGCGATCATTTCAACCGCAGGCATACCCGTAGTATTCCGAGGATTGAAATGGGAGCCCAACGTAGGCATTGGTCGAAATGGGACGTTTTGAAATTTCCTCATAGGGCCAACTCCCGTGTTTTATGAAAGGATATGGCCGGCCACTCCTCCATGGCATTTTCCAGACGCCATAGACTTCTCGCCAGAAAGACCCGGTTGTCCTGGTAATCGGTGGCCAGGCTCGCCTGTTTTTCCTTTTCGAAGGCCGCCAGCTGCTTCTTGTCGTCACTGGTTACCCAACGGGCGGCGGCAAACTCCACCGTTTCATATTCGGCATCGACGCCGTATTCTGCCTTCAACCGGGCCATGGTCACGTCGAACTGGAGAATTCCCACCGCACCCAGGATATAGTTGTTTCCCACCAATGGCCTGAAAAACTGGACCGCTCCCTCTTCGGCCAATTGGGTGAGACCCTTGAGGAGTTGTTTGGCTTTGAGGGGATTTTTCAACTGAACACGTCGAAAGTGGTCCGGCGCAAAGTTGGGAATTCCAGTGAATCGAAGGGGTTCTTTCTCGTAGAAAGAGTCGCCGATGCTGATGGTTCCATGGTTATGGATGCCGATGATGTCTCCGGGAAAGGCCTCGTCCACATTGGTGCGGTCCTGGGCCATGAAAATGGTGGCGTTGGACAGGGTTACCGGTTTTCCCAGCCGCGTCTGGTGGACTTTCATCCCCCGCGTGAACTTGCCCGAGCAGATGCGCACGAAAGCGATCCGGTCCCGATGGGCAGGGTCCATGTTGGCTTGAATCTTAAATGCGAAGCCGGAAAAGGTTTCTTCGTCCGGCGATACCTGACGGGAGGTGGTGGGGCGCGTCTGGGGGCATGGCGCCATTTCCACGAAGGCGTCCAGCAGTTCACGTACGCCGAAGTTGTTGATGGCACTACCGAAAAATACCGGTGTCTGACTGCCTTTCAGGTACTGGTCAAGCTCGAATGGATTGGCGGCACCCTCCAGGAGCGCCACATCGTCGCGCAGATCTTGGGCCTGGCTTCCCAACAGATCGTCGAGTCGGGTATCTGCCAGGTCGGTGATCAATATGCCCTCCTGATGGCGCGTCTGACCTCCGGCGCGAAACAGGAAAAGCTGTCGTTTGTGAAGGTTGTAGACCCCGGAAAAGCGTTTTCCCATGCCGATGGGCCAGGAAAGCGGGGCACATTCGATCTGGAGTTTTTCTTCGATATCGGACAAGATGTCCAACGGCGGAAGCCCGTCCCGGTCCAGCTTGTTGATGAAGGTCATGATGGGGGTGTTACGCATCCGACACACCTCCATGAGTTTCTCCGTCTGGGGTTCCACCCCTTTGGCGCTGTCGATGACCATCAGTGCGCTGTCCACGGCCGTGAGTACCCTGTAGGTGTCTTCGGAAAAATCCTGGTGACCGGGTGTATCCAGAAGGTTCACTTCGAAGCCGTTGAAGTTGAATTTCATGACCGAGGTTGTAACGGAGATGCCGCGTTCCTTTTCGATGGACATCCAGTCGCTGGTGGCATAGCGTCCGGCCCGCTTGGCCTTGACGGCACCCGCCATCTGAATGGCGCCACCGAACATCAAAAGCTTTTCCGTCAATGTGGTCTTTCCGGCATCCGGGTGGCTGATGATGCCGAAGGTCCTTCTTTTTCTAATCTCTTCTATAAAATTCCTATCCATATTCGTTTCGTCTGTTTTACGTCGTAACGGCCGGTCAGATTGGGACCGCTGGTTCGTTCGGAATTGGTGGGATGTCAGATCTTCATTCTGGATCGTGATCGATCACCCGATTTTCTCCTCGACAAGCGACATAACCAGTTTCTCGACCATTCGCGGATCGGGTACGGTGTCTCGGATGATGCCATTTTCCATGATTTCTTCGATAAATACCTCAACGTATTGCTCGCAGTAATCATGGTGGCATCCTTTTCGCAGGATTTCGTAGGCGGAATCGATGGATTTGCCCTTTTGGTAGGGGCGGTCCGTGATTACCGCATCGAAACAATCGGCGATACTGATGATTTTCGCTCCGGGTGGGATCTCTTTCCCCTTTAGACCAAATGGGTAGCCGGTACCGTCTTCCCGCTCATGGTGGAACAGCACGAAATCGATAATGGGATCGAGAAAATCGATGTGTTTTAAAAGGGCCGCGCCAATAAGGGGGTGACAATGTACCTCTTGCAGCAAATCGTTTGACAGGTCCGTCTGGTCCCCGGTGAAGATGCGATCGTTCAAGGCCAGCTTTCCCGCATCATGAAACAATCCGCCGACCCCCACCTGACGAACCGACTGGGCGGAAAATCCCATCCGCCAGGCCAGACGCATGGCATAGCGGGCCACGCGATAACCATGTGCCTGGGTGTAACCGTCTTTCTGCCCCAAGGCCAACGATATCCACTTCAGGGTCTTCACATGAAGGTTCGTAAGCCGTCTTTTTTCCGTACTTTGCTGTTCCATAACGATTGTGTGGTTTCCTCGCGAACCATCTCGTACATTTCCTACAACCTCTAAACGGGGTGCTGGCAATAATGGCGTCCTCCTAAGATACATCACTGCTGCCGGCGAGGGGAAACCGCAATGTCTTGGATGGGGTTTCGTTTGTGGGGCTGTAACAAATCCGCTTAACGCTTAAAAAGAGCGGCAACTAATATAAGGCAGATAAGAAAATGTGTCAAACAAAAGTCTTGGGATACGATATCGGAAAATTGTTCTTGCGTTGATATCAAGCGACGGTCTGCAGCGCCCTTTCTTTCAGACCCTGATAGATGGCCAAGGCCTGGTGCCGGGTTGCTTCCACGTCTTTGCCGTTGTCGATCACGATCGTGGCCTTCTTTCGTTTTTCTTCGATGGGCATTTGGGAGCGGATCCTGGCCATGGCGGCTTTTTCATCGATTCCGTCCCGTTTCATGAGCCGTTCCAGTTGAACGGCCTCCGGAACGTACACGACGATGGTCTCGGCCAGCCCCTTCTCCCTTCCCGCTTCGAAAAGCAGTGGGATGTCCAGGACGATTACGGCACCGGGCGACTTTCGGGCGAAGTGGGACAGCATCTGCTCGGTCCGTTCGTTTACTCGGGGGTGAACGATGGTGTTCAGCAGGGCCTTCTTTCCAGCGTCGTTGAAGATGAGATCTCCCAATCGTTTTCGGTCGATGGTGCCGTTGGTAAGAAGGATCTCTTCGCCGAAATGGTCCACGATGTCGAAATACGCAGGGGCTCCCTTTTCCACGACCTTTCGGGCAATCTGATCCGCATCGATAATAAGGGCGCCTGCATCTGAAAGAAATCGGGAAACGGTTGATTTGCCGCTGGCGATACCGCCCGTGAGTCCGACGACGATCATGGTTTTATCCCATGCTCTTCAATCGTTCTTTCCGGCTCACGATCTCGCTGATCCGGATGCCGTACTTCTCATTTTCCACGACGACGAATCCCTTTGCGATCAACGTCTGATTAATAAGGATATCAACGGGTTCTCCCTCCACCTGTTCCAGTTCCACCACCGAACCGGGCCCCATCTTGAGTACGTCGTTGATCCGCCGTTTGGTTCGACCGAGTTCGACGGTCATCTTCAGTGGGATCTCCATAATTAAATCGAGGTTTTTAAACTGGTCTTCCGTTGATTCTTCATCTGATTCCGCAGCGGCAGATGAGGCACCTGATGATTGGTTTTCCTGGTCTTCTTCATCCTCTTTGATTCTGGATGCCGGATCTTCCAGTTTCACACCGGCTTCCACGATGATGACGTTGTTTTCATGGGAGAAGAGAAACCGCATGGGTGTGATGATGTTGGTGGGACTTACCCTGAAATCCAAGCCGTTTGTGATAGAAGGCGTGGACAATACGCAAGACAGCCCTGCGTCAACGAAGTTGGACTTGAGGTTCCCGCCGATGATGTTGCTCACTTCACGCACGACATCATACACTTCCTCTTTGCTTTCGACCTCTTCCACCTCCATTCCCAGCATGGCCGCGGTCATCTTTTTCCCGAAGTCGTCGTTCACCTGAATGTTGAACATGCCGTCCACTTCGCCGGCAAAAGTGACCGAACCGACGGTCCTCGCCTCTTCGGTGAAGGAATCGGGAACCTCTTGAATGGCTTCCACCTCCATGTCCAGCATGGTGAAGAAGACATCGATGACCGAATTGACGATGGCATTTTTAATGTCTACGCCGGCGATCCGTTCCATGATAACCGCACTGGAAAGATCGCTCATGATGTCCTGTTTGGCCCCGATCTCCTCCTTCACACACAATTCGATCTGTATGGGATTTTCGTCCTGTTTGAAGTTGAACGGGATTGGTGTGGCAATGTCCACCGGGTCGATTTTGAAATCGCTTCCCGATGTGATGGAGGGCGTAGAAACGATGCAGGTGAGGTCGGAATTGAGAAATTCGGTTTTGAGGTTACCGGCCACGATGTTGGCCAGTTCTCCGATTACATCCTTTATTTCATCGATGCTTTTGATTTCATCGGCTTCGACGCCCAGCATGGCGGCGGTGACGGTTCGGGCGAACGCGTTGGAAAGATGGATGCTCATTACCCCCACCACCTCGCCGCCAAAGTGGATGGAACCGACCATCCTGTCGTCGCTGAGTTCCTCCAGGACGTCCGTTTCAACGGCCTTCACATCCATGGACATCATGGCGTCGAAGGTTTCAATGAGGGTGGACACGACGGTCTTTCGTATGGTGTCCTCAGAGATTCGTTCCATCGTCTTCCCGGCCGTTTTGGGTGTGAAACTCGATCATAGTATGTTTGTTTTTCTATTTTTGTCAATGGCTTGCAACAAAAAAAGGCCCGGGCAAAGCGCCCGGGCCGAGGGTATCGAAATGATGTGGGGGTTAGAACAAGCCGCTCACCTTTCCGGTTGCCGGATCCACGTCGATGCGGCGGAACGCCGGGTTGGAACTGGTGCCCGGCATCAGGCTGATGGTACCGGCGCAGGGACAGAGGAACTTGGCGCCGGAGTAGATCAGCACATCGCGGATGGGCAGCCGCCATCCCTTGGGCACGCCCTTCTTGACCGGGTCGTGGGAGAGGGAGAGATGGGTCTTGACCATCATGGTGGCGAAATCGGCGTACTTGGGATCGTTCTCCAGCATTTCGGCCTTGGCATTGGCCTCCGGAGCCCAGTCCACGCCGTCGGCGCCGTAGACTTCCTTGGCGATCTTGTCGACGCGGTCGCGCAGTTTCATCTCCAGCGGATAGAGGAAATCGAAGTCGTTGCCAGCTTCGCAGGCGTCGATGACGGCGTCGGCGAACTCCAGGGCGCCTTCGCCGCCCTTTTCCCAGTGCTTGGACTCCGCGCAGCGGGCGCCGGCTGCCTCGGCTGCCTTCTTTACCAGGGCAACTTCCGCGTCGGTGTCCGTGTAGAAGCGGTTGACGCAGACCACGGGGTTGATGCCGGCCTTGCGGATGACGCCGATCATGTGGACCATGTTCTCGCAGCCCTTTTCCACCAGCGCGAGATTTTCCTCTTTGTATTCGGGTGCCAGGTCTTTACCTGCGACCACCTTGGGTCCGCCGCCGTGCATCTTCAGGGCGCGGATGGTAGCGGTCAGGACGGAGACGTGGGGTTTGAGACCGGAGAAGCGGCACTTCACGTTCCAGAACTTCTCGAAGCCGATGTCTGCGGCGAAGCCGGACTCGGTGACGTGGTAGTCGAAGAGCTTCAGGCCGACGCGGTCGGCGATGATGGAACTCTGGCCAACGGCGATGTTGGCGAACGGGCCGGCGTGCACGAAGCATGGCTGATACTCTGCGGTGCACATGAGGGTCGGGTTGATGGTATTGCGCATGAAGGCGGCCATGGCGTTGCCCACTTCCAGGTCACGGCAGGTGACCGGCTTGCCGCTCTTGTCGAAGGCCACGGTGATGTTGTTGATGCGCTCTTTCAGGTCGGCCAGGTCGGTGGCCACGGCTAGGATGGCCATGAGCTCACTGCCGACGGCGATGCCGAACTTGCTCTGCATGGTGTAGCCGTCGTAGCGGCCGCCCATTCCGATGATGATGTTGCGAAGGGCCTGGGCGCAGAAGTCGATAATCCAGCCCATCTCCACGCGGGTGGGATCGATGTCCAGGCGGCGCATCTTGGTCAGGCGGGCCAGCTGCTCGTCGTTGTAGTTGCGCTCGTGCTGCATACGTGCAGTCATGGCGACCATGCCCAGGTTGTGGGCGTTCATGATGTCGTTGATGTCACCGGTGAGTCCGAGGGAGAACTCGGTCATGGGAATGAGCAGTGAGTTGCCGCCACCGGCCGCCGTTCCCTTGACGTTCATGGTGGGGCCGCCGGAGGGCTGTCGCAGGGCACCGCCGACGTTCTTGCCACGCATGCCAAGGCCTTCCATCAAACCAACGGAGGTGGTGCTCTTGCCTTCACCCAAGGGAGTCGGTGTGATGGCGGTGACTTCGATGTACTTTCCGTCGGGTTTGTCTTTCAGTCTGTCGATGACTTTCAGAAAGTCGATTTTGGCCAGACGCCCCATGGGAAGCATTTCTTCTTTTCGGAGCCCCAGCTTCTCCTGCCATTGTTCCGGCGTCGGCATGTTCTCTTCGGCTGCTTCGGAAATTTGCCAGTCCGCCATATTTACCGCATCATAAGCCATATACCAATCCTCCTTTAATGTTAGGGATTAACCTGGGAAACCGGATCTCCCATCATCTGGATGCAAGACGATGGCCGGTCGATCCTTAGAATGGGTTTGCATTGTGGTCAGATTGAAATGATCGAATTTTTAAAAAGAATCGAAAAAGACCTTAAAAAACCCCGATTACGTATCATGTCAAATTATTTTTGGCAAGCGTTATGTATAAGGTGGAAGAGGTCCGTAAGAAAATATAACATTTTGAAAAAGTAGAAATAAATTCAACCTCCTGACTGTGGCTGCGGAAACGGCTGTTCAGGTAGTGTCTATGGCGGCGAGACGGCCTGGAGCTGGTATAGCCGGTGATAGTACCCGCCGGCATCCATTAACGTTTCATGGTTTCCGGACTCGACGATGATCCCGTTGTTGAGCACGACGATGCGATCGGCACTTCGTGCGGTGGTGAGGCGATGGGCCACGACGATGCAGGTGCGCCCCTGGGTGAGGTTGCCGATGGCCTTTTGCAGATGCATCTCGGTGGCCGAGTCCACATAGGAGGTGGCTTCGTCGAGGATGATCAGCTCGGGATCGGTGGAAAAGGCCCTTGCCACGGAAACCAGTTGGCGCTCACCACTGGAGAGGGTGGCGCCCGCCTCGCCGATGCGGGTCTCCAATCCGTCGGGAAGTCGGTCCACCAGTTCCTGGCAGCAGGATGCGGCCAGGATACGCTGCCGCTCCCGGTCGCCAAGGCCGTTTGCGGAAAAAAAGATGTTGGATGCCAGCGTACCGGAAAAGAGAAACGGGTCCTGCATGACAAGGGCGATCCGGCTTCTTACGATTGCCGGCGGTATTCGGGTGATGTCCATGCCGTTTACGGTCAACCGCCCTTCGGTGGAGTCGTAGAAACGGACCATCAGGTTGACCAGACTGGTCTTGCCCGAGCCGGTGGCACCGACGATGGCGATGGTTTCACCGCTATTGATGGCAAGATCGATGTTCCGTAAAACAGGCTCACCCTCGTTGTAGGCAAGCGATACGTCGTGGAATCGGATTTCCTTCAACGGTCCGACACTGTCCATTGCCGACGTCTCCGGTTTGGGGGCGCCGGATGTATCCATGAGAAGGAAGATTCGCTCGGCCGATGACATGGCATTTTGGAGGATATTGTACTTTTCCGCCATGTCCCGGATCGGCCGGAAGAACATGCGCATGTAGGCCAGAAAAGCGGCCAGGACACCGATACTCATCAACTGGTCCAGGACGTTCCAGCCGCCGACCCAAATAACGATTGCCGTGGCGGTGACGCCCAGCATCTCGACGACGGGCATGAAGACGGCATACAGGTTGATCTGACGCATTCCCGCCAGATAATTTTCATGGTTGAGGCCTTTGAAGGTCTCTTCGTTTTGCCGCTGCCGGGAAAAGGCCTGGATCACCTTGATCCCGCCGATGGTTTCCGAAAAACGGGTATTGATCTCGGCGACTTGAATGCGCAGGAGACGAAAGACGTCTCGGACCCGCCGGGAGAAAACGATGGTAACGGACACAACCAGGGGCAGTACCAGAAAAGTCAAGAGGGCCAGGCGCCATTCCATTACCAAAAGGATGACGGCGATGCCGATGAGCAGGAAAATATCCTTGAAGAGCATGGAAAAAAACGAGGTGAACAATTCGTGCATGTTCTGGATATCGTTCGTGACCCGGGTCACCAGGCGGGCAACGGGGTTTTTGGTGAAAAAGCGAAGGGGCATATTCTGGATGTGGCCGTACAATCCCATACGCAGGTCGTGCATGATCAGGTTGCCGGCGATTTCCATCACCATCCGTTGTAAGAAAGTGAATACGAAAATGGCGATGATCACGCCCAGAAAAAGGGCGGATGTGAGGCCAAGACCGGCCAGGTCCTTTTGCCGCAAACGGCCGAGGCTGGACCGGTCCAGCTTCGCCATGTCCTCGAGACGGATTTCGGCATGGTCCGGATGAATGCGGAACCATCGCGGGTATCGGGCAATGACCGCCGCCGCATCCGGGTCTTCCGGGTCTACCAGCAGTACCTGTCCCCCCGCTTTGTCCGCACTTTCGCCGATTCGCCCTGTAGGCAGAATGTACCGGTCGATGATCTCCTTGGTGATGAGCGGTACCGATAACTCCAGCAGGGTGAGCGCCACCACCAGCATCATGGACAACGCCAGTTTGAAACGATGGGGGGCGGCATAGGGAAGGATACGGCGAAACAGTCCCCAATCATAGGCTTTGCCAAGCCGCTGTTCCTCATCGTATCCGTAATCAAATCGCATTTTCCAGTTCCTGGAGCTGATAAGTCCGGCAATAGTAGGGGTTTTCGGCCATCAAGGTCTCGTGGTTTCCCGCTGCGCCGATCCGGCCGTTTTCCATGACCAGGATCTGATTCGCATGTCTCACGGCGGACATGCGATGGGAGGCGATGATCAGGGTCTTTTCACCGGCCAATCCATAGAGGTTTCCGACGATGGCGCCGGCCGTACGCGTATCCACCTGACTCACCGGGTCGTCGAGAATCAGGATGGGGGCATCACTCAAAAAGAGCCGTGCCAGGGCCACCCGTTGTTTTTGTCCGCCGGATAAAATGACGCCCTTTTCGCCGACGATGGTCTCAAAGCCTTTCGGCAGTTGGGAGATGGTGGCGTCCAGTGCCGCCAGATGTACCGCCCGCTCCAGTTTCGTCTGGGGCACCGATGAACTCCCTAAGGTGATGTTTTCCCGGATCGTTCCGGCGAACAGAAAAGGCTCCTGGGGCGCCATGGCCATCATTGCCCGCAGGTCGGCGATTTTCAGATCGCGGATATTTTTGCCATCGATGGTAATCGCACCGGTACTCACGTCGTAGAGACGAAGGAGAAGTTCCAGCAATGTTGTCTTTCCCGATCCCGGCGGCCCGACGATTCCCATGGTCTCTCCTTTGGAAATGGCAAGATCGATTTCGTGGAGAACCTGGCCCCGGTCACCCTCGTATGAGAAGCCGACCCCCTTTGCCGAAAGTGCAGTCCGAAAACCGGTCATGGCATGTGGGTTTTCCGTCTCGACCAGGTCCGGTTCGGTGGAAAGGATATCGTTCAGCCGGTCCAGGGATGCACGGCCCCGCTGGATCAGGTTGATGACCCACCCCAGGGCCATCATCGGCCACGTGAGAATTCCCAGATAGCTGATGAAGGCCACGAAATCGCCGGTGGTGATGCGTGTGTAAATGGTCTGCCGTCCGCCGTAAAAAAGGACGATGGCCAGGCTGATGTTGGTCAGCAGGACCATGAGGGGAAAGAAGACGCCGGTGATCTTTACCAGTTGAATGTTCTCGTCCACGTAGGATTGGGAGAATGTCCGGACGCGTCCGGTCTCGGCGGCTTGGGCGTTATAGGCCAAAATGACGCGGATACCGGCAAAACGCTCGCGGACCGCCTCGGTGAGTTCGCCGAAAGAGGCCTGCACGCGTCTGTAGGATCGATGCATATGGCGACCCAAATACCGGGAACTGATAACGATCAGGGGCATGGGGATCAGCGCATAGAGCGTCAGGGACAAGTTGATGTAGACCATGAACCCGATGGCGGCCGTTCCCAGAAACAGCGCATCGTTGAGTGCCACCAGACCCATTCCGGCGGCCATGCGCACCTGTTGGATATCGTTGGTGGCAAGCGCCATGAGGTCGCCGGTCCGCACCCGGTCGAAATAGGCGGGAGAGAGGCGTTGAACGTGGTTGAAGAGACGGTTTCTAAGATCCTCTTCGGTTCTGCGGGCCGTCCCCAAAAGGCATCGTCGCCAGAAAAAACGGAAGAAACCGATGCTGATGCCCAGGGCCAGGATGATGAGGGCATAGGTGACCAGGCCGTTTCGGCTTACCCGCAAGAGGGTGAGGTCGTCCACGGCCCACTTGATCACACGGGGAATGAACAGCTGGAGCAGGTCCACCACGATCAGGCAGAACAGGCCGAACAGAATCCGATGACGGTTCGCCGTAAAATAATATTTTATTAAATCAAGAGAGCGCATTTGTTTGTTTAAATTATGAGGAACACTCGATTCAAGGATCACCGTTAGATCATGCAGGGGAATCGCAAGTAGCGATGATATCGTGAACGAAAGTGCCCAAAGTGCACTGAAGTTCATGAGTCGTTTCACTCCGCCGTTTTATATAAAAAGGCAGAATACATTAACTTTAGGCACGCTATCTCACTATGGGTGCTTTCTCCCGCTTTCCCCGTGTTCAGCAGGACAAGCCGATGCCCTGTATCAAATCTACATGCGATCACCCACCTCGATCATTGCGCGGTATTGCTCTTCGGTGAGCAGGGTCACCCCCAGCTTTTCCGCCTTCGTCTTTTTGGTCGCCCCCACATTCTCGCCGCAGACCAGATAGTCTGTCGTGCCGCTGACGGCCGTTAGCACCCGTGCACCCAATGCCGCCGCCTCCGTTTGCATGGCCTGGCGGGAGCCGTGAACCATCTTTCCGGAAAAGACGATCCCCTTTCCAGCGATGGGGCTGTCGGACAACTCTTTTTCCGATATGAGGGGGGTGCGGCGCAGATTGAATCCCAAATCGAGCATATGGGAAATCAGGGGTCTTAGCCGTATAAGGTCGGAAATGATGCTGCTGCTTGTAATCTCACCGAATCCCTTTATTCCCTTAATCTGATCTTGGGTCAGGCTGAGAACATCGTCGATGGTGACGTGCTCCAGCAACTTGCGGCTGTCCCCGGTACCCAGGTTCGAGATGCCGAAGGCGGCCAACAAACGCCAGTCCTCCACGGGGTGGGCGAGGCTCTGGGCGATGGCGTCGGCCAGGTTCCTGGACTGCACCGGCCCAAACCCCATTTCTTCGAAATCGTTTTGCCCCAGGCCATAGAGTGCCGCCAGGTCCCGGTGCCCGTTTTCGACGATTTTCGCGATGGTTTTGGGGCCGAACCAGTCGGCATTTCCCAGGATGCGGAACCAGTGCACCATGCCCTGCTCGATCTGGGCACGGCACTGTGGATTCTTACACTTGAGGAAATCATTTTCCCACGTAAGCGGCTGATCGCAACTGGGACAGCGCTCGGGCAGTTGTACATCCCCTGCGGGTTCGACAATATTCTCCAGTTTGGGAATTACCTCACCGCTTCGGATCACCTCGATGCGGGTGCCAAGACCGATGGCGAGGTTCCGGATGTTGCCGGCATGGTGGGCGGTCACCCGACGGATGGTCGCACCGGACAACAAGACCGGCGCCACCTCCATCACCGGGGTGACATTGCCCGTCCGGCCCACCTGCCATTGGATGCCGGTCACCGTCGTTTCCGCCGTCTCACCCTTGGTCTTGATGGCGATCTGCCAGCGGTAGTGATGGGCGGTGGCGCCCATGGCCGATCTGATCCGTTCGTCGATCACCTCGGCGACGATTCCGTCCGTCGGATAATCCACGTTTTCCAGCAGGTCTTGCATCAGCTTCCGGCGTTCTTCGACCAAACGGGTCCCGTCGACGGTTATGGCGTCGACCTGAACATACGGAACAAAATGGACCATGCCGTCGTTTAGTGCGATCTTCGCATTTTCGTTGAGAATATCCGACGTGACGATGCCCACCACCATGTTGCGGGGATGCTCGAAAAATCGGGCCATCTTCTCGTCGAAGTAGGATTTGACCACCACGATTTCTCCCATTCCCTGGCCGCGTCCGCCGATGGGAATCACGCCTTTGGCAAAGGCGCTGGAAATCTCATATCCCGAAAGGCCGTCTCCCCGGGTAGCGAAGATCTCACCATCGTCCCGACCGGCCAGTCCGTCCAGTTTGGGCATGAGCCGGAAGAGAACGTCCGCGACATCGACTGCCTGGGCCGTCTTGTTCACCCGCTCCACGAAGCGTTCCAACTGTTCGCCGCTGTAGGCTTTTTCGATGGAGAGCATGGGAGCCGGATGGAAAACCTTCTGCCGTCCGGGGAATTGCTCCGGCTCCACGGCCGAAAGGTAAGGGTGGCCGGGGGCAATGGCCCGCAGCTGTTCCACCAGGGCGTCGTATTCGGCGTCGGACACCATGGGACTGCCCTGGCGATAGGCCTGGTTGTAGATTTTCAACTGCTCGACCAGTTCATTTGTCTTGGGGTCGCTCATTCTTTTCCCAGAGAGGTTGCCAGGGTGATCGCCGCCCGGCAGGTTTTTTCCCTTGCTTCGGCAAAGTCCGGTCGATTGAATCCCGGGCGCCATTGATAGTCGGACACTTCGTCGGAAACCACCAGGATGCCGGCCGCCGCCATTTGACGAAAATCCGCCACCGTGAAGATGGCGGACAGCTCCATTTCGACGGCCAGGGCACCCTTGGATTGATAGTGCTTCACCTTCTCGACGGTTTCCCGGAAGATGGCGTCAGTGGTCCAGACGGACCCCTCGTGGTAGGGGGCGTCGTGGCGCAACAGGGCCTTTTTCGTTTGGTCCGTCATCCTTCGGGTGGGAAGGGCCACCCGACAAGAGGGATCACAATAGAGACCGGAGGTTCCCTCTTCCACCATGGCACCGGTGGGAACAATGATATCCCCGGCCTTTACCCTGGGGGAGACGGCACCGCACCAACCGATGAATAGGATCTGCTTCACACCCCAAGCCCAGAGCGATTCGACGATCATGGCGGCATAGGGGGCTCCGATGAACGGGCCGACGATACAATGGCGAATCCCCTTTCGGGCATACACGAAAAGTTTGCTCATGTATAGCTTGCGATGTTCCACCAGTGGCAATTGGGCCATTCGGGTCAATTGTTCCAGATCACCCTGTGTGGCCGCGAGGATGGCCATGGATCCTGTTTCCGGTGGATTTTTTCCCTTCACGGGGTTTACGATTGCACGGCGGTCGGGCATAATTTCGGCTTTGCGAGAAAACTTTTGGGCGGTGTTATCGGTCGTCGGGAAAAACGGAACCCTTAGTGCCTTTAATCATATGTATGGTGACGTATTGCGATAATCAATGAAACCACCACAGAGGCTTGTTTATTTTGCAATATTTTCTCTGTCTCTGTGGTGAAAGAATACGTCTTCATATTTACGATCAGATGTACTTAGGTGGGCCGCTGGAGGTCGGTCAGCTCATCTTTGATCTCGTCCATGGTGTCGTACAACCAGAGGATGTCTTCGATGGTGAGCCGACCCGCTTTGACCGGTGCACGATCGGTTCCATCCTTTTTCTTTAGGATGCGTGGACCGATCTGAACCTTTGCCTCTCCTTGATCGTACTGGTTGATGGTGACGACCAGACCGGTCTCCTCACATTTCCATTTTTTCAGTACTTTGTCTTTGTTTGGGTCAAAAGGCATTGCTTACTCCTTGCTCATCTTTCAAATAAAAGGCGTCGATAGGCAATTTTTTTAGTTGTCCTGATCTTTGGCGAAAGCCACATGGATCATTTGAAATTTCAAATTCGTATCAGGTGGAGATCTGGGAGAAATCGGCGATCTGGCCGAAGATGTCCGAGATGGCGACCAAAAGGGCCAGGCGGTTGTTCCGGACCGCTTCGTCTTCGGCCATGACCATCACATCGTCGAAGAAGGCGTCGACGGGATCACGCAATGTGGCGATGATGCCGAGGGCGCTGTCCAGGTCTCCCCGTCCCATGAGGTCGTCCACCTTTTCCGATACCGATTGGCAGGCCGCGTAGAGGTCGCCTTCTGTTGGGTGTTCGAAAAGGGTTGCATCGACGGGTGCGGTGGCCGTCACGGCCGCCTTTTTTAAGATGTTTTCCACCCGTTTGAAGGCAGTGGCCAGCGGTTCGAAATCCGGTTTTCCCTTGAGTTTTTCCAGGGCGACACTTCGTCTGTGGACATCGGGGATTTGGTCTGCCGATGCACTGATCACCGCGGCGATGACGTCCTTGCTCAGTCCCTGGTCCGCCAGCATGCCGAAGAGGCGGTTTTTCAGAAAGGTCAATATGGCGTCCGTGGTTTTTTCCTGCGATTCGGTCCGCTTATCGGCGAATTGGGATACCCCCTTTTCCACCAGTCCGGAAAGGGAAACATGATAATTTCGGCTGCGGATGATCTGCAGTATCCCGATCCCCTGGCGGCGCAGGGCATAGGGGTCGGCCGCGCCGGTGGGGATCAGCCCAACGGAAAAGCAGCCACAGATGGAATCGACTTTTTCGGCGATGGAGAGCAGGGCGCCGGTTTCGGTCTCTGGCAATTGTCCGCCGCTGTGGGTCGGGCGGTAGTGTTCTTCGATGGCCGCGGCCACATCCGGTTCTTCTCCGGCCACCTGGGCGTAGATTCGCCCCATGACGCCCTGTAGCTTGGCAAACTCGCCGACCACCTGACTTACAAGATCGGCCTTGCACAGTCGGGCGGCCCGTAGAACCTTTCCTTTGAGATTGGGATCGATCCGGTCGGCCAGCCATCCGGCAAGGGTTTCGACGCGCATGACTTTGTCATACATGCTGCCCAGCTTGGCCTGAAAGAGCACGCCTTTGAGTTTTTCTACCCACGCTTCCATGGACATCTTGATGTCGGCCGTATAGAAATAGCGGGCATCGGAAAGCCTGGCCCGCAGCACCCGTTCATGCCCCTTGGATACGAGGTCCATGTCCCGTGTACGGGTGTTGTTGACGGCGATGAAGCCGGGCATGAGGTTGCCTGCATCGTCCATGATGGCGAAGTACTTCTGGTGTTCCCTCATGGCCGTGATGAGAATTTCTCTGGGAACTTCCAGGAAAAGATCGTCGAATCTGCCTGCCGTGGCGATGGGTGTCTCCACGAGGTTGGTGACGATGTCCAAGAGTTCCTCATCGGGAAGCACCTGCCCGCCAATGGCCCCGGCTGCCCCGGCTACGGCATCGGCGGTCATTGCCTTTCGTTTTTCGATATCCACCACCACATGGGCCTGGGCCATGGCCGATTCATATTGGTCCGGAGTACCGATGGTGACCTTTCCCGGATGCATGAACATGTGTCCCAGTGCGCGGCGACCGCTTTTGATCCGGCCGCCCAGTGTGAATGTGACCACCTTGGAACCGTACAGGGCCACGATGCTCTGGATGGGGCGGGCGAAGTGGATGGTAAGATCCGACCAGTGCATGCTCTTGGGAAACGGGGTGGCCAGGATCGTTTCGGGCAAGATGGTCTTGAGCAGCGTCATGGTCGCCTTGCCGCGATCGGTCTTGCGGGCGCTCAAGTAGCGACCCTTTTGTGTTTCGATTACCTTCAGGCGGCTGATCGCAACGCCGGCTTTCTCGGCGAATTTTACGGCAGGAACCGTGGGATTGCCGTCGCCGTCGAAGGCGATTTTTTCCGGCGGTCCCATCAGCTCTTCGGTAATCGTCGTCTGTTTTGGCGCTACTTTCGCGATGCTTACCGTCAATCGCCGCGGCGTGCCGCAGGTATATGCCTGGCCGTGGTCGATGCGCGCATCGTCCAGTCGTTTGATCAGATTGTTGGCAAGCGCGGTAAGGGCCGGCTGGATGTAGCCGGCCGGTATCTCTTCGGCACCGATTTCGAGCAATAGGGTATCCATGTTCACCTCACTTCACCTTTTTTCAGCAGGGGAAAGCCCATGGCCTCCCGCTGCGATAGATAAGCGGTGCCGCAGGCCCGCGCCAGGTTTCGGATCCGGGCGATGTATCCGGTCCGCTCGGTGACACTGATGGCCCCCCGGGCATCCAGCAGATTGAAAGTGTGGCTGCACTTCAAGGTGAATTCATAGGCCGGCAGAACCAGTCCGTCTTCGATGATCCGTGTCGCCTCGGCTTCGTACTGGTTGAAAAGGGAAAGCAGCATATCCACATCGGCCTTTTCAAAGTTATAGGTGGACTGCTCAACCTCCTGCTGGTGGTGAACCTGGCCATAGGTCACCGTATCGTTCCATTTCAGGTCATAGACATTATCGATACCCTGAAGGTACATGGCGATGCGCTCCAACCCATAGGTCAGTTCCACGGAAACCGGTGACAGCTCCATGCTGCATGCCTGCTGAAAGTAGGTGAATTGCGTGCATTCCATGCCGTCTAGCCACACCTCCCAGCCCAGACCGGAAGCACCGAGCGTCGGCGATTCCCAGTCATCCTCCACGAAACGGATGTCGTGGGCCAATGGATCGATGCCCAGTGCCTTCAGGCTTTTGAGGTAGAGCTGCTGGACATCGGTGGGGGATGGTTTGAGCAGTACCTGATACTGGTAGTAGTGCTGCAGACGATTGGGATTCTCGCCATACCGCCCGTCAGTGGGTCGCCTTGAGGGTTGCACGTACGCCACATCCCAGGGCTCGGGGCCCAGTGCCTTCAATGTGGTGTGGTGGTGAAATGTCCCGGCGCCCACTTCCAGATCATAGGGCTGCACGACAACACAGCCCCGATTGGCCCAAAACTTATCCAGTGTGAGAATCACATTTTGAAAATTCATGTGTTGTCCTCGATCCGTTTCCTGCGTCGCCCATTGGCGGCTTCGTAAAAAGTCCGATATCGGCGTTACGCTTCATCCCTCGTCACTGCGGAGTACTATATGTACGCCTCATTCCTCGGGACTCGCAAGCCTTGATCTCGAACCTTTTACGAAACCGTCCGAAACCCGACTTTTTGCGAGTTCATCATCCATTGACATTTTGAACTATCGATTTGGATTGTGACATCCGACGATGCAATCCGATAAACGCCATACGTAACATCATCGGTGGCGTTTCACAAGAGTCCATCCATCATTCAGATGACACCTTCGGCATCCACCCGGCAGTCGAGCAGTCGGGCGGTGGGCTGTTCGTCGAGAATCTGTTTCCAGGCCGTTTTCAGCATGGCGATGTCATTGACCTGGCCGATGGCCCACAGGCAGCCGCCTCCCCCGGCGCCGGTAAACCGTGCGCCGCACCCGGCGGTAACGGCAGCCGCCACAAGCCAATCGCCAACATCGTTCAGGACGTCAGGCGTCATTGCTTTTCGAATGGCGGTCTCCCGGCGCATGGCATCCACTGCCGCCGCAATGTCCCAGCTTTCGAGGGCACCGGCGAATTCGTGGGTCAAGTGGACGATCTCATGCCACTCTTTACGACTCTTTCCGTCGATGAATTGTCGAATCCAGGTGCCGTTCACATCCTTGCTCTCATGGGTGACACCCAGGTAGGCCACCAAAAGGTGAGGATTCAATCGGGCCGCGGCCTCTTTTCGCAAAAGGGGCCTTTGTATGAAAGGTGGACGCCGTGGATCCGCAGGCCAGTCCCATCGGTTCACGCCGCCGAACACGGCGGCCAGCTGATCCTGTTGGCCGCATGGCACACCTGCCACCGCCTGTTCGATGAAATGGGCGAGAAGGGCGATACTCCTACGGTCCATTTTTTCTTTTTGTTTCAAACCGAGGACTTTCCAAAAAGCGGCGATCAATGCCACGGCTGCAACGGAGGAGCCTCCCAAACCGCTCCTCGGGGGAGATGCACTGTGAATATCGATGTGTACGCGGTTTGCGCCGAAATAGTCGGCCACGGCAAACATGAGTCCCAGTGGATGGCGATACGGCGCCCCGGCAGGGGGGAACACGGCGTCGGGGAACCCCCTGGACGAGATGCGAATACCGTCTTCATCGCCGGGCTGCAGGGTGACGGTCGTGCGAAGATCGATGGCGATATTGACCGTGGCAGGGGCCATTTCCCGTAATGGATAGTGGAAACTGGCGATATCCAGTGTCCCTCCAAAGTCGACGCGGCAGGGAGCGGACGCGGTTACGGGGCCGTGATCCAAAAGCCCTTTGAGATTGCCTGCACGAAATTTACTGGTGGTTGTCGTCATTGGTTTTCTTTCTTACCCTAGTGTTCGTCCAGAAATTGGCCATTTCCGGATGGGCACTCACCAGGTTGTCCGACCGCCCACCGCCTGCCGGATGGCCCGAAGCACCTTCAGGCTCTTGGGACGTTTGGCCAGGTGATAGGGGACGAACGCCTCCAGGAATTTCAGGCCTTCTTCCATGGCCGCCGGGGCAAAACGGATGCGACTGGCGCGTTCCAGGTCTCCTCCATTGGTCCACAGCAGCTGTTTCAGTGTCCCCTTGGAAATTTTCATCTGTCCGTTTGCGGGAAAACCACATGTGGGGCAGGCGATTCCCCCCTGGGACATGGCCGAAACCACCGTTGGGTATTGGATTTGATCCAGGCATGTCTTGCATGCATGGCAATGGTCGAAATTGGGAGAAAAACCCGCAATGGACAGAAACCGCATCTGAAACAGGATACTCAACACCTCTACGGGGGTCTGCCCGTGATCCAGTTCGCACAGGACATACAGAATCAAATGGTAAAGGGACGCCAAGGGTTCTTCGTCGGCCATCCACAGATAGATCAGTTCCGCCCAATAGCTGGCATAGGCGGTTTTAACGACGTTTTCCCGGATTCTGAAAAAGGGCTCTTCCAGCGTGGCCTCCTGAAGCACCGGCATCCCTTTCCCTTTTTGTTGGGACAGGACAACATCCAACCGGGAAAAGGGCTCAAGTATACCGGGAAACCGTTTCACGCTCTTTTTTGCCGACTTGGCGATGACGCTGATTTTCCCCTGGTTTTTCGTAAACAACGTTACGATGAGATCATAGTCGCCAAAATCGATTCTGCGAAGCAAAATGGCAGGCGTGCTCAAAGTGGTCATGGTGTCATACGCCGAGCAAACCGGTGGCGATGGTAAAGTAGAAATAGACGCTGATGATATCGATGGAGGTGGTTACGAAAGGGCCGGTGGCCACTGCCGGGTCGATATTGATGCGGGCGAAAAGCATGGGAACGCAAGAACCCACCAGGGCGGCCACCGACATGGAGCAGATCACCGCAAGGCAAACGGCCAGCGCCAGCATCAAGATGTTGTATTGCAATTGGGCCACCGAGCCGATGAGCAGACCGTAAACCATGCCGAGTATTACACCTACGGAGAGCTCCTTTCCCACCACCGGTCCCACATCCCGGAAATTGAGTCGTCCCGTGGCCAGACCACGGACGACGATGGTGGAGGATTGGGTGCCGATGTTTCCCCCCATACCCATGATCACGGGGATGAAGGCGGCCAGATAGGTGACCTTGCTCAGACTCGTTTCGAAATGGCCGATGACGTAAAAGGCGAAGATGCCTCCCAGACAACTGGCGAACAACCAGGGGAGGCGAATGCGGGTGCTTTTGAAAATGCTTTTGGTTTCGATGAATTCTTCACCGACACCGGCCATTTTCAAGATGTCCTCGGTGGCCTCCTCCCGGAAAATATCGATGACGTCGTCCACGGTGACGATACCCACCAGACGGTTGCTGTCATCCACGACCGGTACGGCCAGAATATCGTATCGGGCGACCAGTTTGGCCACCTCCTCCTGGTCCACATGGGTCTGCACGGAGAGGACATCGGTCGTCATGAAGGATTTCAAGGGGGTGTGTGGCTTGACCACAACCAGTTGACGCAACGAACAGACACCCACCAGGTTTCCGTACTCGTCCACCGCGTAAAGGTAAAACGGCATCTCCACATCGGCGAACTCCTTCTGGATGCGCTCGATGGCCTCTTTGGCCGTAATATCCTGGTTGAGGGCGATGAAGTCGGGGTTCATGATACCGCCGGCGGTATCCTTTTCGAAGCGCATCAGGTCCTCGACCTCGTCGGACCCCTCTTTTTCCATTCGCTTGAGCAGGTTCGTGGCGGTTTCTTCGGGAAGATGGCTGAGCAGATCGGCGACATCGTCGTTTGGCATGGCCTCCAGGATGGTGACCACCTCATCCGGATCGATTTCCTCGATCAGGGCGATGAAGATATCCTCATCCAGTTCGCTTAAGAGGATCCCTTTTTGGTGCACGTCTTTGATCATGTCGAACAAGAATCGCCGGTCCTGGTGGGATAGGGAACGAAACAGGATGGACAGATCCGCGCCATGGGTCTTGTTGATGATTTTGCCAAGGCGGCTCGTGGCCCCTCGACGAAGCAGTCGCTTTGTGGTGACCGTTAGAATACTTTGTCGGTCCTGGTGCATGGTTTTTTGCCTTATGGTATTTTCAGGCTAACGACCTGGCCGCTGCTGCCGAAAATTTTTACCGGTTTTCCATCGAGTAGAATTTTGAGTCCAGTGGCGTTGCCGATCATTACATTGAAAGAGATGGACCCTTCCAACTCTAAACGATCTTCGGGTTTCAGGTTGTAGGACCTTGCATTTTGACCGTCGACGATGATCTTTAGCCAGGTATCTTCCACCGCAAGGATTTGAAGTCGCAACTTTTCCTGCGACTTCTCTTTGTCTGCCCTACTATCGGTCACAGGGGGCGTGGAAACGGGGACGGTCTCCATGGTTGTGGGTTCCGGTGCCGCCATGGGCGTCGGTGGTGACAGATCCAGGAA
Organism: uncultured Desulfosarcina sp.; assembly: GCA_963674945.2. Lineage (GTDB taxonomy): Bacteria > Desulfobacterota > Desulfobacteria > Desulfobacterales > Desulfosarcinaceae > Desulfosarcina. The sequence goes on along the minus strand of CAXXWQ010000004.1, from coordinate 1,245,989 downwards.
AAAATTGGTGTAGCGAACCAGCAGCAAAACGGCGACGATGATACCGGCGGCGGCCAGTGTCCGGCGCATCGTTCCAAGTTTGGCCTGTCGCCGGCGCCATCGTTTCTTCTCGTTTTCCCGTTTTCGAAGTTCCGACAAATACAGATCGAGAGCCATATCGGCATCGGCCCCCACCGACAAGGCGTAGGTGCGTATGAAACTTTTCACATAGGCAGTCGGGGGAAGCCGGTCGTGATCATCTTCCTCCATGGCAAAAAGGCAGTGGACGGCGATCTTCGTCCTTTCGGCAATATCTTCAATGGAAAGTCCCTGTTCCATGCGATACGCCTTCAGGTAACTTCCGAATGTGTGCGCTGTGTTTTCCGAAGGCATAGAAAATAGCCCCTTGGGTTATCCAATTGAAAACCGACTTCTAAGGAACTCAGTATTATAAATACTGATTAAAATGGACTTTTTATAAAAAGCTTTTCCCTCGTTTCCGTCTATCGGCAGGGTAAGAAGAAACGAGTTCCTTGCATGTGATTGTTTGGCCATATGTGGCCTGGAAAAGCTTTTTGCGGGTTCATCAATCATTGGTTCAGTGTACGATTTTTATATGCGACTGGCTGCGCAGGTCTTCCAGCCATGAGAGGAATTTCTTATCGACGACTTCCGTGAACAATTTTTGATGAATTTCATCCCTTGCCTTTTCCAGGGGAATTCCCTGGGTCCGGTCGATGGCCTCCAGGAAAAAAAGCTGATACCCCTGATCCGTATCCAGTACCTCAGTGGGATGGCCCTGTGACAGTCCGTCCAATGCCGCCTGAATCTGGGGGGAAAGGGTCTTTTTGTCGATCATGCCGATATCCCCGCCGTCACTTGCGGTCGGACCCTGGCTATGTGCACGGGCAAGCGCTGCAAAATCGCTCCCGGAAAGAACTTGGGCACGAAGATCTTCCATTTGCCGGCGAATTTCTGACTTCTCGGCATCGGTGGAATAGGCCGGTACCTGCATCAGGATATTCCGCAAATGGTAACGGATCTTACCACCGTATATTTCCGGGTGCGCATCATAGTATGACCGAATATCTTCTTCGGTGACGACAATCTTCGATTTCACCTCATAATTGACCAGGCGGGTGCGCAGTACCTGCTCCTTGATCTTGTCCCGGTACTCACCCATTGTCATCTGCTCCTGTTCCAGGTAGCTTCGCAAATCTTCGTCGGTAAAGGAGTTTGCCGCCTTGATCCGTTCGATGGTGTTATCGATCTCGGCGCTGTCCACCTGAATATCGTTTCGTTTGATCTCCTGGTCGGTGAGCTTCTCATCGATGAGACGGTTGAGGATCTCTTCGCGCACCTTGTAAATCATCTGCCGTTCTTGTTCCAGACTGAAATCTTGTTGGTGGATGCGCTGCACATATGGTTCCATTCGCTCGTTCAGTTCGGACAGAAGAATGATCTCTTCATTGACGACGGCAACGATCCGATCCAGCACTTCGGTCGCAGCCGAAGCGGTGGCCCGGGTGGCAAAAACCAACATCAACATCCCGAAGAGAACACCGATGGTAAAATTTCGTTTCAAGGCGATGCGTTCCTCTTATGGTTCACCGATAGATCGTCGGAGCCCTGGATTTGATCCCACAACTGCCAGTTGATCTCGACCCCGTAGCGTTTTTGTAACCCGTCCATCCAGTCCGGATAGGCGGCCTCCACTTTTTCCCGCCGGATCCGCTGGACCATACGGTGGGAAAGATCCGTCTGTGATTCGGTTTCCAAGCCTTCGAATTCTTCGGCGTGTGCCTCGTAGAAGGCCTGAACCTCCTGCTCCGTAACGTCTATGGACCGGCCCAGATCCTCGCGAACGACCTTTTCCAACAAAAGTCTCGCCCGCAGCCGATCCCGCCACAGGGAAAACGGGATGGCGCTTTCCAGCAACATCTGGGAAAACTGGTTTTCCGGATAATCTTTCTTGATATCCCCGATTGCCGCTTCCAATTCATCCTCGCGCAGCACAATTCCCAATTCCACGGCGCGCCGATGGGCGATGACCTCTTCGGTCATTTGCTTGAGCAACCGCAGGCGGGCATTGGCAGCCACATCCGATCCTGCCGTCGGATCATCGCTGTAAGCGATCCAAGCCGCTCCGAAGGCACGTTCAAACTGGGAGCGTGTCACGATTTGCCTGTCGCAGCGAATTAAAATCTGCTGTGAATGGGAGGCGCCATCGGTGTCCATGCATCCCGTAACGCCCATGTATCCCATAATAAGGATCAGCAGGGGCAAACCGGCAGGACGAAAAAAAATGGCGGCCGCCCTTTTGTGATCCATTTTGCACAATGGTCGGCGAAATGGGCGGAGCAGCCATGCGAATGCTGCGTAACGTATTGCAACCCTTCCATATATTTTTATCATAAATGATCAAGAATTAACATGTTGCGCTATTTCTATCAAGATGTTTTTCGTTTGGGCAAGTTGCACACGTGGCGGCCCCTTGTTCAAGCCGGCCTTGAAAATATGTTCCGGTGTAAAGCGGTAGTCCGAATTGCCCGACGAGATCATTTCGACGATACCCAGTGGATGGCGCTGGTGGGTTTCGCTGAACGTCAGGCTGAGCTGATTGCCCATAATATCCAGGCGTTTGACTCCTGCTCGAACGGACAAAACACGCAGCAGGATCTTGAGCAGCAGGTTTTCCGTCTCTTCGGGAAGAGGTCCGAAGCGATCCGCCAGTTCCGCTTTCATGGCCGATATCTCCTTGAGGTCATCCATTTTGGCCAGGCGGCGGTACAGGGTGAGGCGCTGGTCGATGTCGGCCACGTAGTCTTCGGCCAGATGTGCCGACATGGGAAGGTTGATCTCTGGTTCCAATCCTTCCACTATGGGCTCTCCCTTGATCTGGGCCACGGCCTCTTCCATCAGTTTGAGAAACATGTCATATCCCACGGCGGCGATGTGTCCCGATTGGGAGGCGCCCAGAATCGCGCCACCGCCACGGATCTTCAGGTCGTTCAAGGCGATCTGGAATCCGGAGCCCAGATCGCTGTGCTCCATGAGTACCTTGAGGCGTTTTTGGGCATCGGTCCCCAGCCGGCTCTCCTCCGGTATGAACAGGTAGGCGTAAGCCTGCTCGTCGGATCGACCGACCCTCCCGCGCAACTGGTACATCTGGGCCAGGCCGAAACGGTCCGCCCGGTTGACCAGGATGGTATTGGCCGTGGCCACGTCGATCCCCGATTCGATGATGGTGGTGCACACCAGCATGTCGATTTCGTGCTCCATGAAGCGCATCATCACCGTCTCCAGCGCCTCTTCGGCCATCTGCCCGTGGGCAACGGCCAGGCGGACCTCGGGGACGATCGTCCGCAAGTGGTCGGCCATGCGCTCGATGCTGCCCACGTTGTTGTGAACGAAGAAGATCTGGCCTTGGCGGGAAAGCTCGTTGCGGATGGCTTCGGCGATGATGCCGTCGTCGAATTCACATACATAGGTGACGATGGCGTGGCGCTGCTCCGGAGGGGTGGAGATGACGCTGATGTCCCGAATGCCCATCATGGACAGGTGCAGGGTCCTGGGAATGGGCGTTGCGGTGAGGGCGAGGACGTCCACGTTGGCGCGCATCTTCTTGAGTTTTTCCTTGTGACGAACGCCGAATCGTTGCTCTTCATCGATGATGAAAAGGCCAAGGTCCTTGAATATTACGTCTTTTTGCAATAGCCGATGGGTGCCGATGACGATGTCCACGGTCCCTTTTTTGATCTCTTCGACGATCCGGCGCTGCTGGGACCGTGACCGAAATCGGCTCAGGCAGGCCACTTTCACCGGGAAGGGGTCGAAACGCTGGGAAAAGGTGGCGAAGTGTTGTTCGGCGAGAACCGTGGTCGGCACCAGCAATGCCACCTGTTTGGCCTCGTTGATGGCCAGAAAGGATGCCCGCAGTGCCACCTCGGTTTTTCCGTAGCCCACATCCCCGCACACCAGTCGGTCCATGGCGGTGGGATTTCGCATGTCGTCTATTACCGCTTCAATGGCATTGCGCTGGTCCGGGGTCTCCTCGTAGGCGAAGTCCGCCTCGAAATCGGCAAAGTGCTGGTCCGGGGCGCCGTAGCCGTGGCCGGTATTGGCCTTGCGCCTGGCGTAAATGTCCAACAGATCCCCGGCGATTTTTTCCGCGGACTGGCGCACCTTGGCCTTGGCCCGTTCCCAGGATCGTCCCCCCATCTTATCCAGAACCGGAATCGTCCCTTCCACTCCCATGTATTTTTGTATCAGGCCCATACGATCCACGGGAAGATAGAGCCGGTCGTCGCCCCGGTAGACGATGAGCAAGAAATCGTTCACCGTTCCCTCCAGAGAGAGTTTTACGAGTCCCTCATACCGGCCGATGCCGTGCTCGTCATGGACCACCAGTTCGCCTTGTTTGAGATCGGAGAAGTTGAGAAGTTCCGTGTGTACCTTGGATTTGCCTGTACTGCGGCGGCTTACGCGGGGACCGAACACTTCGGCTTCCGTAGCCACGGCAAGGTGTTCCTTCGGCCAGACGAATCCCGCCGTAAGCCGGCCCTGACAAATGAAAAGGCGGCCCGGGAGATACCGCTGGGGAAAGGGGGCCCCTGCATCCGTTTTTATGTCGTAGGGGGCCAAGATGGCATCCAGGCGGCCTATCTGCCGCTTTGCTTCGCACACCACCACCACGGTCCGACCTTCTGTTTGCTGGTCTGTGATCCACTGAATCAGGGGGGTTGTGGGGTGATCGGTTTTTCTGGCCTGTTTCATGGCCATGGCCAGCGGTCCGTTATCATGGATCCGGACGTCCATGGCTTGGCGTTGGGAAAAGTCGGTGGCCGCCATGGGTGTTATGGTGACGGCCGCCCGTTCGTCCATTCGATGGACGACGGCTTGCCATTCTTCGAACAGGTCCGCCGGCGCCACGCAAAGCTGCTTGTCGCTCAAGGCCTTGTCGTGGTTGGTTTGCGCTACCTGGGCTCTTTTCTCGGCGGCCCGGGAAAGCTCGCCGGGATTGTCGGCGATGATGACCGTATTGTCCGGCAGGTAGTCAAACAGGGTGTCCATCTTTTCGTAGATCAATGGCGTGAGGCTCTCGATGCCGGGAAAGACGCCCTGCTCCTTGATGCGTCGTGCAAATTCCCGCATGGCGGTACGGGGCAGTTCCTGTTCCAGCGCCCTGGTTCGAAAGCGGCCTACGATGGCGTCCATATTCGATTTTTCCAGGGTCGCCTCCCTGGCCGGCAAAATCACCGCCTCATGGATGTGGTCCAGACTGCGCTGGGTCGCAGGGGAGAAGAACCGGATGGTTTCCGCAAAATCGCCGAACAATTCGATGCGTAGGGGATTTTCGTACAAGGGGGAAAACACGTCGATGATGCCCCCACGGACACAAAAATCTCCCGGTTCCTCCACCACCACGCTACGGGTATACCCACCGGCCACCAGTTTGGACACCAGCCGGTCCGGTTCGATCTCCTCTTCCGCGATAATCAATTCGGCGAAATCGGTGAGCACGGATTTGGGAATCAGTCGCTGACAAAGGGCCGCAGCCGTCGTTACCGTCACCTGTGCCCGATCCCCCTCGATCATGGTATACAGGGTGCGGATGCGGCGGGCGGCCGTTTCATTGTGATAGGACATGAATTTGAACGGAGAAATATTATACGCAGGAAAATGAGCCGTGGGCGGGTCGGTCTGCGCCGAAAACAGATCGATGTGGGACTGCCATTTCTCCGCGATCTTGGCGGATGCACAGACCACCAGGATGGGCAACCGAAGTTGGCGGCGCATGCGGGCGATGAACAGCGCCCCGGCGTTTTCGTCCACACCGGTGATGACAACCGGTCCATTTCGTTGGGAAATGGCCTGAATCAGTATGTCCGATTCACTTTTCGCTGGAATTTGATCCATAGCCGTAATACGAAGTTTTTTTATATTTGCCGGCGTAGACCAGATGGTAGCGCAGCTGATTCTTACGCGTTCGGCCTAAATCAAAAAACCCCTGAAATTCAGGGGCTTGATTTTTCGTATCCGGATTGTTTCCGAAAGACTGTTTCTGTCACCCTTTTTTGACAAAGTCAACAGAGCTCATATAAACCAAAAAGTTCTTTCCGAAAGTGTATCCAACACCATGGCCAGTACAGCGATTCCCGGTGAAAGTTCCATTTGGAGTCATTACAAAATAAATTCATCCGGAATCGTCCAAAAATGGTTTCGAAGGAAAGATTGGAGACAATTTTTTCCCTAAATGTCTTTTAGCTGCATTTCATCTCCGTTAAAGATACCCAAACGGTATGCCAACAATGTCGTCGGCATAGCGCCGGACAGCCTCATCGTTATTGATAACAAGACCAAAACGACATCCGTACTCCCGAACAAAATTTTTAATGGCGCGTAATCGCTGTGGCAAAACCGTTTGTGAGGATTTAATCTCAATGGGGATGAGGCCGAATTCGCCTTCCAGGATTAGATCCACTTCAGCACCACCGGATGTACGATAATGGTAGGCATCATAACTGATACCGCGCGCGTTCAACCGTCGTAAAATTTCTTCCGTTACCATTCCCTCCCAGGATTTACCTCGAATGGGATGGGCCATGAGGGTATCAAGATCGGCAATCCGCATAAGATGATGCAACAATCCACTGTCCCTGAGATATCCTTAGTGATTTTCATTCAATAATTGCAAGTGCCTTCTTGCCGGAACATTTAAAGACTTATTTTTTTTGCAGAAGGACCGAAATACTCACTGTATCTAAATTTTTTACTCACATCAAAAATTGATGTTATCCAATCGTAAGCCGGTTGCGCCCTTGGGCTTTGGAACGGTAAAGTGCTTCGTCGGCACGCCGAATCAGTTCATCTTTATCGGCAATGGTGGCATCGAAGATGGCAAGACCCAAGCTGATAGTGACCGACAACTGTTCATCGCCGTGACTGATACGGTGATTCTCTATGGCCTTGCGGACACGCTCGGCTACTATCTCGGCTTTATGGTTCTGGGCCATGGGCAAGATAACAGCTATCTCCTCTCCACCATAACGGGCTACCGTATCACCGCCACGACATGATGATTTGATCACCTGGGCCACCTCTTTGAGTACCAGATCGCCGACCTGATGTCCCCAGGTATCGTTAAAACGCTTGAAGTGATCGATGTCGATGAGAACCAGGGACAGCGGTTGGCCATGCCGGCGGGCCGAGGCGAAATTCTCGCTGAGAATACTCTGGAAATAGTAGTGATTGTACAGTTCGGTCAGGCCGTCGATGACCGCCTTTCGCGATAATTCCAGGCGGCCCGCAGCAGACAGGCAAATGATCTCCAGTGTTTCGAACCGCTCCTGGGTAAAGGTGCCGCTGGCTCTATTGTTTTCCAGGTAAAGCATGCCGATCAGGTCGTTTCCCTCACCATTTTCAGCCAATATCGGCAGGCACAGCAGGGAACGAATTCCCTTGACCATCACAGACGGGTCCTGAGGAAGACCGGGTATTTGATCATTGGGCTTCTGGGCATCATGGATCACGATACTCGACAGGGTTCGACAAACATAGTTGATCACAGCCTGGGGCAATTTGGCCGCTGACACCGGAAGGGATTGCAAAATTTTCGGATCGCCACCGTCCACACTTGCTTCGGCTTCGATTTTCAGTTCACCATCGGTTTTCATGAGCAAAAGCGTTCCTCGCTGTGCACCTGCAAATTCCATTGCCGTATTGATAATGGTCTTTACCATGCGACTGTGCACGGTCTCACTCGCAATGGCTTTCAGGGCCTTGATCAGAGAACCGATATCCACGCTGGCGTGAGGTGTTTCCCAGGTCGTCGTAGTACGGCCTGAAGGCTGCAATGAAGGTAATGGATACGGGGACCTTGATTGAGAGGTCGCATGACCGACAGGTATTCGACGAGCTCTTTTTGTAACTGCGCAAGATCTTTACCAGCATAAAATTCATACCCCAACCGAACTGCAACGGCGTGGGCCGCATACTCGAAATCGCCGGTCTCCAGGCATGCCAGAAATGCTTGGTGCAGCGGCTTTAGGCTGTTTCGGATCGGCTCCTTCCAGTGGCGCAACAGTCCGTTGTAAACATGTAACATCCGGCCTTTTAAAGGATAGGGGTGGAATCGTTCCATCAAATCCAGACCCAATTGACCAAATGCCAATCCCTGGTCGACTTCGCCCAATGATTCCGCCAATACCATGCCGAAGGCAGCGTAGGTTTGAGAGACTCGGGTGCGTGTCCATGAATCAGAGAGATCTTGGTGCCATGAAAAATCATCATTGGCAGCAGGTTCGCTTGGGCGAACATCGCCGCCCCGCCGATACGCTGACCAATGCTCATGGCGGCTCGATGCATGGGATCGGTCATTTCCGGGAGGTTATGAAGGTCGTCTGCGCTCTTTTTGCGCAAAAGCCACTTCAGCTGTATGAGTTTTATGATGACATGCCAAGGTTTTGGTCTGGCCGGATAACGGTGTCCCAGTTGGGCGAGAACTGCTTTGGCGACATCGATCGCTTCGGGCGACTGACCGCGTGCCATAAATGCAGAGATCTGTACAAGGTGGAGGTTGACCTTGTCCAGCAAGGTTTTGGCCCGTGAAAATCCGACATCCAAGCTGTCTTTTGTGAGACGATAACCGCAAGGGCTTCGACTTCACGTTCATCTGTGCCAAGGGTGTCTGCCAAAAGCTGGATCAAGTGGTCGAGATGAAGGGGCTGTAAATGCAGCTCTTCCAGGGACATATCCCGATCACGCAGATCCTTGCGCCAGAGCGCGACAGGATGTCCCGCCTGGACCTCGTTGTCCCGATAGGCCCCGATGAGCAAAAGGTGGCCGGTGCCGGATTCTTGGCTACTCAGCAAATCAATCAGCCGCATGCTGGCGCTGTCGGCCCATTGCAGGTCATCCAGGAAAATCACCAAAGGATGGTTCGGTTTGCAAAACACCTGGATGAATCGCAGAAAGATCCTGTGAAAGCGCTGCTCCGCCTCCATTGGCGGCGACTCGGCCACCGCAGGCTGAGGACCGATAATCAGCTCCAGTTCGCCAATGATGTCGATCATCAATTGGCCGTTATCACCCACGGCCTTTAAAATGCGTTCCCGCCATCCGGCCAGTGCGTCCTCGGACTCGGTCAGAAGCTGGCGCACCAGGTCACGCAATGCTACGGCCAGGGCGCTGTAGGGTAGATTGCGGTGAAACTGATCGAATCTTCGTATCTGTTCAACCCATCACCTCACCACAACCGACCGGGAACCGGGCATGCTGGCCTTATGGGAAGCACTGGCACCGCATGGTCACTTTGCGGCTTGCGGCAGATTGGTTTTAGCGTCTGGACGGTGTTCGGGAATGACGGACACAACGCCCTCATGAAGCCTTATTGTCGCAAATGAAAGAAACGGCTTGACCGGCCATAAACACCCATGATACAAGGCTTTTCGTGGTTTTGCCGGCGTAGCTCAGCTGGTAGAGCAGCTGATTCGTAATCAGCAGGTCAGCGGTTCGAGTCCGCTCGCCGGCTCCACAACCGACTCACGGGTTCCCCCAATCATTTTTTGCGGGAGCCCTTTTTCTTGAGGGAGGGAGCATCCATGCAGCTTTCACCCGAGCAGCAAGCTGCCGTCGAATACAAAGGTTCACCGGCCCTGGTGGTGGCCGGTGCCGGATCTGGAAAAACCCGTACCTTGACTGCCAAGTTTGCCCACCTCGTGGATTCGGGCATACCGCCGGAACGAATCCTGGCCATCACCTTTACCAACAAGGCCGCCGATGAAATGAAAAACCGCCTGATCCGCATGACCGGCATGGGGCTCAACCGATTTCCCTGGGTGCGGACCTACCACAGCGCCTGCTTTCGGATCTTGAAGGAAAACTTGGATCTTGCCGGTTATGCCGCACCCTTGCAGGTCTTCACGACATACCACCAGCAAAAGACGGTAAAAGAGGTGCTGCTGGCACTGAATTACGACAAGAAATACGCCATGGGCGTTCTCGCCCAGATATCCAACGCCAAAAACAGCGGTCATCCCGGTGCCTATTTCGACCGCCACTCCCACTTGGGCCACATCCGGCTGACCGATGTGTACCTGCGATACGAAGAGATTCTCAAGGCAGCCAATGCGGTGGATTTTGACAATATCCTGCTGTTGACCCGAAATCTGCTGCGAGACCATCTCGAGTTGCGAAAACAATATCAAAAACGGTTTCAGTATATCCTTTGTGACGAATATCAGGACACCAACGACCTGAACGAGGAGATTACCGCCCTGTTGCTCAATCATGGAAACCTCTTTGCCGTGGGAGACGACTGGCAGTCCATCTACTCGTTTCGCATGAGCAACGTGGACCACTTTCTCTCTTTTACAAAAAAGTACGCGGGCGCGCGGATTTTTCGTCTGGAACAAAACTATCGAAGTGCCGATGAGATCGTCCAACTGGGAAATCGGGTCATCGGGCACAACGAAAACCGGATGGAAAAAGACTGCTTTTCGAAAAAGGCGGGGGGCGTGGTGGAGACCCATGAGTTTTACGATGACCGGGATGAGGCGCTATGGGTGGCGGACAAGATTCGCAGTCTGTCCCGAATGGACATCCCTTTGGAGAAGATGGCGGTGCTGTATCGCACGAAGTTCTGCTCCTTGCCGTTCGAGCGGGCGTTCCGCCAGGCGAAGATCCCTTACCATATGATGGGAGGAAAGGGATTTTTCGAGCGGGCGGAGATCCTCGATCTGAACTGTTACATCACCGCGGCGGTGTTCGACAAAGATGACACGGCATTCGAAAGGGTTCTCAACACGCCGAAGCGGGGCATCGGGCCAGGGACCGTAAAGAAGATCTCCCAGATGCGAATCGGTGATATGAGCCTGAAGGATGCGGCAAGAAAAGCCATTGCCGAACGGGTCCTTTCGCCAAAACTATACCACTCTCTTTCCGACTTGTTGTCATTGCTGGACGAAATTCGGGATCTGAAACCCGACGAGGCGATCCGCCAGACCATTTTTCGAACCAACTATATGGACCACCTGGAAAAGTATACCCGTGCCAATGCCATGGATCTGACAGTCCGGCAGGAAAATATCGATCAATTGATCCACGTCGCCTCACAAAAAGAGACCATTGTCGAATACCTGGAAGAGGCCGCCCTGATTCGTGAGGACAAGGGCGATGAAGAAGCTTCCGCAGGGGTCAACCTCTCAACCGTGCACGGGGCCAAGGGGCTGGAGTTCCACACGGTTTTCGTGATCGGTTGCGAAGAACAGCTCTTTCCCCATTGGCGTTCCCTGGAGCGATACGAGGACTTGGAGGAAGAACGCCGACTCATGTACGTGGCCGTTACGCGTGCCGAACGCTACCTGTACATCACTTGCGCAGGCTCCCGAAAGGGACAGTTTAATGCGCGCAGCCGGTTTTTCGACGAGATTGAGGATGTGCTGCAGGAGATGTAATAAGATACTCCTCTTCAGGAGTAAGTCCCAAGGGGAATCGAGCCGACGGAAGCCGTCCCATCTTTTAAGCAGGATAAGAAAAGAGGGCGTTGTTTAAAATGGATAGAATTCCTTATTCAACGTTCGATGTTGGAAGTTCGACGTTCATCAATCCGTTTTCAATCCCCCTTCGGAGGGGCATCATTAAACATCCCGCTCATCGGCTGGTCGGTGATTTCATACCTTGCCGCACATGATGCTTGACATCATCCGGTTTTATCGTATATTTCTAATAGCTGTATGATTTTATTGAACAAAGCTGTATCTGACAACTGGTGAAATTGCAAAATTGCCCACTTGCCCCCATTGGATGAAATGGGATCCGATGAATTGTATCGATGCCGTAGAGGGTACATCGAAGTTACTGCTGATCAAGTTCCTGGAAATTGCCACGGAATACCGGATGGATGCCAGCGAGTACATCCGTGACGTCAAAGCCGTGATCGATTCCGTGAAGCGTTTTATCCAGGAAAATCCCGAAGTCAGCGATACACCGGATTTGATTGAGAACGTACTCTACGATTTCGCCAAGTCACAGTGGCTGGCCCATTTGGAGGATTCCATCGATCTTGGAAATGAAAAAGAGTCCGGTAAGGAGTACCAGGCCTACTGCTATGACTACCTTTACATCCATGGCAACTATCCCCGATGATCCGATCCGATCGGGTCGAACACGGCATCATCTGTCACATGGGAAATGTGGAACAGACAGGCCGCTTTCGCTAAAGGAATATAGAGAATGACCGAAAATGATGACGAAAGGCTAAAGGCGGAAATCGACGAGATTATGACCCGGGTGGATAAGATTATGGAAAAAGTCTCCCGGATCATCCCCGACGAGGGACCCGACACCGAAGCAGAGGAGCAGTAATCCCTTTACGTTCCGCACCCAAAGGGTACTGGTACTTCTTCGGTGATACAAATAAAAAATCCAGGCACTGGGCAACACTTCTCTTAGGGAGGCGCAATGGCATTGACCAAAAACGATATCGTCGCAAAGGTAAACGACCTTGGTTTCACGAAAAAAAAGTCCATAGAAACGGTCGAGTCCCTTCTGGAAATTATAAAGGGTAATCTCGAAAGTGGAGACGATGTGCTTGTGTCGGGTTTCGGCAAGTTTTGCGTAAAACAGAAAAAGGCGCGCAGGGGTAGAAATCCGGCCACCGGTTCTGACCTGACCTTGCGGGAACGCAGGGTGGTCACCTTTAAATGTTCGGGAAAACTGCGAAGTAAGATTAACGGCGATTGAGATGATGCGCCCGTACGGTATCCTTCGGACAGGCGAATGAACATCTAATCTGTTTTCAGCACGATGGTTCCATTTTCATGGTGGCACATTTGGTTTGCAGCGCTTTTCGTCATCGAAACAATACCACCCCTCTTTTCCTTATACCCTACGGCGAATCCTTGCCGAGTTTTTTAAGAAGTGTTTTCCGGCGCATGCGCTTTAATGCATCATCTTCTTCCACCAGATAATAAAACGGAAGATTGTTCTCATCATAGCAGACATAAAGGGCCGAATAGCCTTCGTGCCCCGGGACATCCATCACGCGATGAACATCATTGTCGTATCGATCGCAAACTTCATTCCACGGTTCCGGATTGCAGTCTTCACGTTTTTCGATGGACCGGGACGATTCGATGAAATTGACCTGAAGGGAGTTCATGAAATATCCGTCCTTTGCATGGCGTTTACTATCGGTCCTGGGCCTGCTTTATCCCAAAGAGAATAGAAAAATAGTAACCGGTTCATTTGGGGCTGTCAATCGGCCCTTTGCATGGAGGATCCCATGATATCGTCGAAATACCGCTTTTTGCCGATGGTGTTTCTGATCATGGCGGGGTGCGCCATCGTCCAGGTCAGCCAGGACTACGATTCGGACAAAAAAGACGTTCCCCATGAGACTTGGAATTGGCGGCAATCGGTTCGGCCTTCCACCGGTGATCCGCGTATTGACAACCCGCTTCTCGACAAACGGATCCGTCGGGCCGTGGGTGATCATCTGAAGAGGAGAAAAATCCTTCTTGACCAGGACTCTCCGGATATTCTGCTGACGTATCATCTGGCCATCGAATCGAAGATCCGCAGCGATACCGGTTTTACTTCCTGGGGGATCGGCACCTATGCGTATCCATGGTACGGTGGCATGGATACCACCACGAGGATCTACCAGTACGATCAATTCCGATTGACCATCGACATCTATGCAGCCGACACACGGCAACTGGTGTGGCGGGGCGTCGGTACTTATATGGTGGAAGATTTCGCGACACCCGACGTCGCAGCCAGGAAAATGCAAGAAATCGTGGATCGAATTTTAGGGCAATTTCCCCCTGCAGATAATTGAACATGTAAGAAGTCTCTTTTCATTTGTGTTGACGAACGAGTTCCTTAGAAATCTGATGGTTTTCCAATCGACGCGAATGATCGTTGTCATCAGCGCGTCGAACGCACCGTTTCCAGCGCTTGAAGCTTGCGATACAGGGTTTTGCGGCCGATACCCAGGATTTGTGCTGCCCGCGTGCGACTGCCATTCACATATTCGATAACGGCCAGGATGTGTTGCCGCTCGATCTCCTTTAGTGGCAAAAACGGTCCGTTGGCTGTGGATGAAGCCATTGTATCGACCAACTCCCGGGGCAGTGACTGTTCGGTGATCACCCCTCCCTCGGACAGAATCAGGCCCCGTTCCAGTACGTTCTGCAGTTCACGGATGTTTCCCGGCCAATCATAGGCCATCAGGCACACGAGCGCGCCGTCGGTGATGCGGGCCATTCGCTCTCCCGGACGAAGCCGACCGAGGAAATATTCGATGAGGGCCGGGATATCGTCTTTCCGATTGCGAAGCGGGGGCAGGGCGATCTTGAAAACATTGAGACGATGATACAGGGCCTCGCTGAATCGTCCCGCCTCCACCTCTTTTTTAAGATCACGGTTGGTGGCGCAGACAAAGCGGACATCTACCTTTCTCTCTTCTTTTTCTCCCAGTCGTCTGAATGTCTGGTTTTCGATCACACGCAACAGAGAACTTTGAATCTCCACGGAGAGTTCACCGATTTCGTCCAGAAACATGGTTCCTCGATGAGCCAGGGACAAAAGGCCCTCATATGAGTCGTTTGCGCCGGTAAACGCCCCCCTTCGGTAGCCGAACAACTCACTGCGCAGCAGATCCTTTTGAAAGGTGCCGCAGTTTTTGGTGATCAGCGGCAACTCGCTTCGATTGCTCAGCGCGTGGATCAGCTGGGCGACCACGTTTTTTCCCGTACCGCTTTCACCGGTTAAAAGTACCGGAACCTGGGTGGGCGCCACTTTCCGTATTAAAAACCGTACGTTTTCCATTGCTTCGGACTGCCCCACCAGCTTCGGCGTCATCTCAGCCGATTGGGCCTGGCGCAAAAGGCGGTTTTCCCGCTGCAGGCAGGTTCTCTGGTAGGCCTTCTCCATGACCAGTGTCAGGCGGTCCAGGGCATAGGGCTTGGTAATGTAATCGTAGGCCCCCAGCTTCATTGCCTGGACTGCGTTGTCCACCTCTCCATATCCGGTGATGATGATCACTTGGACCTCGGGGGCAAGGTCCTGGAATCGGGCGAGAAGATCCATTCCGTTGCCGTCCGGCAGTTTCATGTCCAACAAAACCAGGTCGAAGGTCTCCTGGCTGAATGCTTGATCTGCGGATGATACGGTTCCCACCGTCGTGATTCTCCGCCGCTCGCTGCCCAGTTCTTTCTCGATGAGTCGGCGGATGGATGGCTCGTCATCGACCACCAGTACGTGCATGGTTTCCAGGTTCGTCATGGAGCCTCCGAATCCGCCAGAACGGGAAGGCGCACGGTGAATCGGGAACCTTTCCCCAGATGGCTCTTCACTTGGATGTCTCCACCATGGGCATGGATGATGTGATAGCAGGTGGAAAGGCCGATACCGATTCCCTGCCCCACGGGTTTGGTGGTAAAAAACGGTTCGAACAATTTGGGCAGGTCTTGTTGATCGATGCCGCACCCATTGTCCGTCACTTCCAGGATTACCTGGTTTTTCCCTTTTGTCCGGGTGCGAATTCCGATGAATCCATCGCCGCCCACGGCATCTAAGGCATTGAGGATCAAATTCAAGATCACCTGTTCCAGTTCCGCCGCATTGCCGGAAATTGCCGGCAGTGCGCCGGAAAGATCCAGCCGGATCAAGTCTTCCGGGTAGTGCTTCAGCCTGTGGTGTAACAACCGGAGCACGTTACGGACCAGTGGATTCAATCCGATGGGGGAGAAGTCGTTTGACTGACGTGGACTGAAGGTGAGAAGGCTGCGGACGATGCCGCTGCATCGTTTGCATTCACTTAGGATGATCTCGATATACTCCGCAAGGTCATCGGAAAGGGAGGAATCCTCCAAAACATCGAATACCCGGTCCAGTCGGCGCTGTATCCCTTCGGCGAATCCGTGGATGGATGTCAAGGGGTTGTTGATCTCATGGGCCACGCCGGCCGCCAGAAGTCCGATGGTGGCCATCTTCTCGGCGTGGTAGTACTTGGCCTGGAACTCTTTTTCCAGCGTGACGTCTCGCTTGACCACCAGGATGTCCGTGGGCCGTCCCTTTCTATCCCGAAGGGGGGATGCGGTGATAGAAAAATGGCGGTTGCGACCGTTTACCGGTATGATCGTGCTGTGCCGGCAAAACCGGTTGGCGGCCAGGGCATCGCGCAGGGGGCATGTGGTGCAGGGTTCGGTCCCATGCCTGAATATTTCGTAACAACGGGCCTGCTCAGGCTGGTGGTGGGAGTAAATGTCGAAGAAGCTGTGGTTCACCGAACGGATTCGGTAGGTAGGCGAAATCACGGCGACGATATCCGTAATCCCGTCCAGGATGGCCTGCACGTGCTGTCGCTGCAGATCCAAGGCCCGGTTGGATTTTTGCAGTTCGCCGATCTTTTCCTGAACTTCCTTGAAAAAACCCAGTTTGCTGTGGCCAAGCCCGATCAGGTCTTCGATTTTCGGTTTTTGTTTCATCACCAGCAGGCCTTGCAGATGTCGATCATGTCTTCGACCGTCGCTTCCCTGGGATTGGTCACCAGGCAGGAGTCATAGACTGCCATCTCGCAGATCTGGGGCAGTAAATCGGAATCGGGAACCAGATCCCGCAATCGTGTGGAAATCTTAAGATCGCCGAAAAAGGTTTCCAGCCGTTCGATACCGCCATGCGCCGTCGACTCTGCGCTGAATTTTCGTGTTCCCAGGATGATTTCACCAACGGCCGCCATTTTGTCCACACAGGCGGGCAGGTTAAAACGCATCACATGGGGCAGGAGCACCGGATGGATCAGTCCGTGTGCGACATCGAGTTTTCCACCCAGGCTGTGGGCCAGGGCGTGGTCGAGTCCCAGACTGGCATTGCTGAAGGCCATGCCGGCGAAGGTGCCGGCGCTGGACAATTTTTCCAAGGATGCCAGTGACCGATCCGATAGCACAATGGGCAGGTATTTTAAGATCAGATCGATGGCTTTCAGGGACTGTATTTCGGTCAAAGTGGAGGCGATGGTCGAAACGTAGGCCTCGACGGCATGGGAGAGTGCATCGATGGCCGAAGAGATGATCAACTCCTCCGATTTTGTGGTCAACAGCTGTGGGTCGGTGATGGAAATATTGGGCACCAGTGTTCGGCTGATGATGGACATCTTCACCTGTCGCTCGATGTCGGTAATGATGGCGAACTGGGAAATGTCTGAGCCGCTGCCGGCCGTGGATGGAATGAACACCATGGGCGGCAGGGGACGCTGGATTTGGTTGGCACCCTCATAATCCTGAACGTTACCGCCGTTGCTGGCCACCATGGCGATTCCCTTGGCCGCATCCATGGGGCTGCCGCCGCCTAACGCCATCACCACATCGCAGCCTTCGGCAAGGTAGCGTTCGGCGCCCCGGCTTACCTGGTAGTCACGGGGATTGGAGTCGATCTCATTGAAGTAGTACCACGCGAGATGCTCCTCCCGTAATATGGAAAGAACCCGGTCGACCCAACCGACCTTTTCCAGGCCGGTGTCGCTTACCAGGAAGATTTTTTCTCCCCCCATTCGTTTGGCGCAGAGGGCCGCGTAGTCCAGACTGCCTTGACCGAAAAGAATCTCGGGAATGGAAAATTTGCGAACATCCATGGAAAGCCCTCCTGCCTCGAACGCTGCGAAGGGTGTGCCAATCCCTCGGTACGGCGATTGGTGCATGGGAGCGATTCGCCATTGTGTCACTTCGACCCAAGACGGCGATTCACGGCGAGTCAAAAAGCCCCATCTGTTTTATCAAGCATAACAAAAGAGTATCAAAAAAAGACGGTTTCCACCACGGCAAAAAAAAATGAGTGAAGCGATCAACCTGAAATCAAATAGCTATTTTACCAGGACAGGTGCGTTGCGAAAAACAGCACGCGCCACTTGGCCCGCTACTTGCCAAGTATGATGGCCAGCCGTTCACGATTTGTTGCGGTTTAGAAAGCCTGGTCCACTTGACCCGGGCCGGCGTTCATCGGCTGTGCCGTATGATTGTTCCAAGAACCCAGAATCAGGCATTCGCCTGCGGCTCAATCCATCATATCAAATCGACGGAGCGAAGCGACACGAGATTCATACTGGCTCCTGGGGTATCAAGCGCTCGCAATGCATCCCCCTTCCAAGGGGGAGCCCAACGTCGGGTTCTCTGGACCCGGATTTTACTTACTTTAACCATAAGGAGAGAGACATGGCCGTACAAGAACAAGTATTCGGGTTTTTCATTCCAACGGTTACATTGATGGGCGTGGGCGCCCATAAGGAGATCGGAAACCAGATCAAGGTGCTCGGAGGAACCAAGCCGTTCATCTGCACGGACAAGGGGATCACCGATGCCGGCATCGCCGATCAGGTTGCCCAAGTGATCAAGACTGAATGTGAAGTGGATCCGGTCATCTACAATGGTACCCACCCAAATCCCACCGATGACAATGTCCACGAAGGGTATGACATGTACAAAAAATCCGGTTGCGACCTGATTATCTCCCTTGGGGGCGGAAGCTCCCACGACTGTGGCAAGGGAATCGGCATCATCGCCACCAACGGTGGAAACATCAGGGATTACGAGGGTGTGGATCAATCGAGCACGGCCATGCCGCCTTTCATTGCCGTGAACACCACGGCCGGTACGGCCAGCGAGATGACCCGTTTTTGCATCATCACCGACACCAGCCGGAAGGTTAAGATGGCCATCGTCGACTGGCGGGTCACGCCCAACGTTGCCATCGATGATCCGTTGTTGATGGTGGGGATGCCGCCGTCGCTGACCGCCGCGACCGGCATGGATGCACTGACCCACGCGGTGGAGGCATATGTATCCACCCTGGCCACGCCCGTCACCGACGCCTGTGCCCTGAAAGCAATCGAACTGGTGGCCGGTTACCTGCGGGCCGCGGTGGCCAACGGCAACGACATGGAAGCCCGTGACAAGATGTGCTACGCCCAGTACCTGGCAGGCATGGCATTCAACAACGCCAGCCTGGGCCACGTACACGCCATGGCCCACCAGCTGGGTGGATTCTACGATCTTCCCCACGGCGTCTGCAATGCCATTTTACTTCCCCATGTGAGCCGGTTCAACCTCATCGCAAAGATGGAGCGGTTCGCCGATGTCGCCGTGGCCATGGGAGAAAACATCGAGGGCCTCTCCACCCGTGCGGCCGCCGACGTCGCCCTTGATGCGATTCAGACCCTTTCCACGGATATCGGGATTCCGTCGGGACTGACGGAACTGGGCGTAAAGGAGGCCGACCTCAAGATCATGGCCGAGAACGCCCAGAAGGACGCCTGTGGACTCACCAATCCGCGCTGTCCCACCCTTGATGATGTGATCGGTATCTACAAAAACGCCCTGTAGCCGGGTTCCTGCCGATATCATGACGCATCGCCGGCCTGCCAGAGGGCTTCGGCAGGCCGGCCCTTTTTATCTCCCAATCCACATGGAACGTACCCATGACGACCCGTCCCGAGACCCAACCGCCTGCCATCGTTCTCTACGGTCTTCAAACCTGCAGTCACTGCAAGGCCGTCAGAGCCCTTTTGCAAGGACGCGATGTGGTGTTTCGGACCATATTCGTGGATATGCTGGTGGGCGATGAACGAAGCGATACCTTGCGAAGACTCAAAGGCATCAACCCTTCTGTTTCCTTTCCGACGCTTGTGATCGGCGAGAAAATCATCGTGGGGTTCAAGGAAAAAGAGATCGAAGCGGCTTTGGATGCACACCTTACGCAGCGTTGATCAAATCAGTATTGTTGTATACCACTATAAACCGGAGCCTTGAGGATGGAACTATCTTTTAGACGTTCATCAATTATGTTTCAAGCGACCTTCGGAGGGGGCTTAATCAAACCGCCCGCTCAGCGTGTGGTCGGTGATTGCCGGTTTATTATCGCCGTTATCCGTGAAATAGCCGTTACCCATGCGAACATAGGCGTCCATGACCAGCCACGCGCGGGCGCCGAAGACAATATCGGCTCTTTTTAAAAGTCGACGCACTTCGGCCCGGTCCATCAGAAAGATTTCGATATCTTCCGAATCCGAAGTGTTGCGAATGTTTGGGGTGCCGGCAACCTCGGTAAAGACCATGGAGATGGCTTCGTCCGTGATGCCGGCTGAGGAGAAAACGGCCGGGCTGTGGCGGTACACCCGGACCAGTCGCAGCCCGGTCTCTTCGTAAAGTTCCCTGCCTGCGGTTTGTGATAATGCTTCACCGGGATCGATGAGTCCTGCCGGAAACCCATACATGTAACCACCAACGGGAATCCGAAACTCTTTGATCACCACCAGCTTTTTTTCTTCCCCATGATAGGGGACGATGATCGTTGCGTCGGGGTGCTGGATTTTGCCGGTCAGGCATTTCGGATGATCGTGGCGGCTGACCATCTGCCAGCCTCTGCGCCTGCCTTTGCGATCCTCGTAGGATACGGAAAACAAGTTTACAAACGGAAGTTTCTTTATGGTGGATGCGTCGAAAATTTTCATGGATCGTCCGGTTGGGGGGTAACGTCATTTTACGAAAGACAAATTACTGAAAAAAGCGCAACGGACAAGCGCCAACAGCTAATTGCCAACCGCTTCCTTTGGGTTATGATCGAATTCCCACTCGCCTTTCAGATAGGTTCGCTTCAATCTGAGTATCCGTTCAATGGAACGATCACCCATCTGTAGAAGCCGGGAATCATCCGTCATTGACCTTCTGATTCGTTCCCAGGCCGTTTCGATATCCGGTCCTTTATGGCAGATGAGAGCGATGTCCACATCGGAAAGAAGAATCTGGTCCATGGCGGTGGTGATATCGAAGGCCGGTTTGATGGCACCCATATCCAGGTCGTCGGTCATCACCACGCCGTCGTATCCCATGGCTTGGCGCAGCAGTCCGGCCGTGATGGACGGGCTCAGACTTGCCGGCCAGTCCGGGTCGATTTTCGGATACCGGATGTGGGAGAGCATTACACCGGCGACATTGCCGGCGATGGCGGCGGCAAAGGGTATCAGATCGGTTTCGGTCAAGGTCTTCCTGTCAATTGCAAGATCCGGAAGGGTCAGATGGCTGTCGATCACCGTTCGCCCGATACCGGGAAAGTGCTTGGCAACGGCCATGATCCCGTTTTGTTGGAGGTGTTCGATGACGGCGTTTCCCATGGATGCGACCCACTCGGGATCACTGCCGAAGGCTCGGCTCGCCATGATGCTCTGACCGTCGGCCGTTGCGACATCCAGAACCGGTGCCATGTCCATGTTCACCCCGATCCGCTTGAGTTCGGCGGCCGTCACCCGGGCGAAATCGATGGCATCCTGAAGACCGGTCATGGTCGGATTTCCAGGAAACTGCGTAAAGGGCGGTTTGAGTCGGGCCACCGGCCCACCCTCCTGGTCGATGGCAATGAAAAGGGGCGGCAGCCCTGCTTTGGTGGCGGCCAACTGGCAATCCCGGCACAAGGCGGTGATCTGATCCGGTGCCGCCAGGTTCCGGGCAAAGAGGATAATCCCCCCGATCTTTCGTTTTTCAATCAAAAATCTCAGGTCTTCGTTGAGATCGATGCCGTCAAAGCCCACCATCAGTCGCTGGCCGGCGAGCAAATCTGTGGATGCGCCAGTCATGGAAAATTCCCTTTACGTCATTCTTTTGACGACGCGCAGGCGGCGCGACCGACCACACCCCGTTGCGTCATCAACCACATTGTCTGTAGATGTTCGATTTTATAACGTATTTCAATATTCGTGTAAAGATTATTACGAATTGTCCGGTGATCCCTGTTATTCCGACAGTGGATTCGGGCTCGAATCCATGGAACAATTCTTTCCTGGCGGGCCCGGATGTCTATTTTTTTTTGGCGGGCAGGCTTTTTCCGCCTTGGGCAACACAGTCCCATATTGTTTATAACTATTTGATATTGAAATATTATCATGTTTTGCCTGCTCCATGCGTCTGGCACGCGGTTTGCTATCTGGTTAGCTATGAGGCCGGAAAGATGAAAAAACAGATCAGTATCCACATTGGCGAGTGCTATGCCAGCAAAGAGCCTGCCGTGATCTATACGCTTCTGGGTTCCTGTGTGTCGGTCTGCCTCATAGACCGGGAACGGTGCATCGGAGGGATGAATCACATCCTTTTGCCCGGAAAGGCGGACTTACGCCATTTCGACGATTCGGCCCGCTACGGGATTAATGCAATGGAACTGCTGATCAACCGCATCCTGGCCCTGGGCGGCGACCGCAGACAATTGGCGGCCAAGGTTTTTGGCGGGGGCAATGTGATCGCTTCCATCTCCGGTTACAACGCAATCGGAAAAAAGAATGTCGATTTCGTCCTCGAATTTCTGCGCCTCGAAGGGATCCGGGTCCTGAAAAAGGATGTCGGCGGGACCGATACCCGCAAGATCTACTTTCATACGGACACGGGGAACGTATACCTGAAACGGATCTCGGCCACGTATCAAAAGCGCCTGGCCCAGGAGGAGGCGTTCAAATTGAAACAAACACAAAAAGCGGCCGGCAAACCGGGTGAGGTAACGCTGTTCGATGAAGAATGATCGGAAAGCGCCGTCAATTTCAGAAACGATCTTCCATATCCGTTGCCGCCGACTCAAGAATCCAGGAAGAAATGCCGATATGACCATCGGACCCAAACAGGGTTCGAATGAACATTCTGGAACGGTACATGGTTTTTGGTCAAACATTTATCTTGCTTGTACGTCGTAGTATATTCCTTCTGATCTTCTTCTTCGCGTTATCTGGTCTCCTGCTCAATCGGTCGGCATGGGCGAACCGCCCGGTGAAAATCGGTATCTATGACAACAAGCCGTTGGTTTTCCTGGATGATGACGGCCGTCCCGATGGCATTTTTATCGATCTTTTGCGGTACATCGCAAGCCGGGAAAGATGGGACATCTCCTTCGTTCATGGAACCTGGGTCGACTGCCTGGACCGTCTGGAATCGGGGCAAATCGACCTGCTCGCCGCCATCGCCTATTCCAAGGACCGGGCGAAAAAATTCAATTTTACCCATCAAACGGTGCTAACCAATTGGGGCCAGGTTTTCGACACGGAAGATTCGAAAATCGTATCGGTGCTGGATCTGGACGGGAAAAAGATCGGCGTCAAAATGGAGGATATCCATTTCCATCGGTTTCGCGAACTTATCACAAAATTCAATATGAACTGCCGGTTCATCGAGGCGGAGGATTACGATACCGTTTTTGAGATGGTCGCGGCCGGAAGGGTCGCGGCCGGGGTGGTGAATCGACTCTATGGCATTCAGAACAAAGGCAGTTTTCGGGCTCACGAGACGCCTGTTATGTTCAATCCCATCGAAGTTCGTTTCGCGACGCCCAAAAAAACAAACACGGACCTGCTGGCGGCCATCGACAAACACCTGTCTCGCATGCATGCGGCCCAGGATTCGTTCTTGCATCAAACCATCAACAATTGGCTGGTCGCTCCAACCGAATGGATTCTGCCGGATGCCATACGATATTTAATTATCGGTGCCGGACTGTTGGCCCTCTTTTTTAGCGCCATGACGGCTACGCTTCGAATCAAGGTAAAAAAACGCACCAATGAGCTGTCTTGTACCAACGAGAAACTGAAAGAGGAGATGCGCATTCGGGAGAAGGCAGAAGAGGGGCTGCGCAAGTATGAAACAATTGTCTCTTCGTCCACCGACTTCATGGCATTGGTGGATCTGTCCTATCGGGTTCAGGCGATTAACGATGCCTCTTTACTGGCGTTTGGCAGATCCAGAGAGTCGGTTATCGGAAAAACAATACTGCAGGTCATCGACGAGTCCCTCTCCGCAGAAATACGGCTGTATCATTTTGATCGCGCCTTTGCCGGTCAGGTGGTAAAACTCCGGGAGTGGCTGGATTTTCCTGAACTGGGAAAACGATATGTGGATATTGTCTTTACGCCCTACAGGCAGTCGAATAAAGATATCGCCGGTTGTGTCGTCATTTCGAGGGACATCACCGAGCGGCACGAGTTGGAAAACCGGTTGGAAAATGCCCAGAAGATGGAGTTGATGGGCACCATTGCAGGTGGCGTGGCCCATGATTTGAACAATATCCTGTCGGCCATCGTCAGTTATCCGGAATTGTTGCTGTTGCAGCTTCCCCAGGATAGCCTCATCCGAGAGCCCTTGGAAACAATCAAAAAGTCAGGGGAGAGGGCCGCCGTCATCGTTCAGGATCTGTTGACCCTGACACGCAGGGGCGTAACGAATATCCAAATCGTCGACCTCAACGATATCATCGATTCTTTCGTGAAGAGCCCGGAGTGGGAGAAGATCCGGACGTTCCATCCAAACGTACGTATTCATACCCATTTGGCCGACGCGCCGATACCCATAAACGGTTCGGCGGTCCATTTGTCGAAAACCATTATGAATCTGGTCTCCAATGCCGCAGAAGCCATGCCCGACGGTGGCGGTATTTCCATATCGACGAAAATTCTCGACCTGGATCCTTCGATGATCGCAAGCGACAATATCATCCCAGGAAAAAATGTATTACTGAAAGTCTCCGACGAAGGAATGGGCATTTCGAAAGATGACCTGAAGAAAATCTTCGATCCGTTTTATACCAAGAAAGCCATGGGAAGAAGCGGCACGGGATTGGGACTTGCCGTGGTTTGGGGAACGGTCATGGATCATCATGGTCATATTGAAGTGGAAAGCAACGGCCAGACGGGTTCGACCTTTCGATTGTACTTCCCGGTTTCGGATGAACCGGTTCAATCGACCGAACGGGACATGGAGCCCTTCCACTACAAGGGAAACGGCGAAACCATACTGATCGTGGATGATGTCAAAGAACAAAGGGAAATTGCCACCAACATCCTGACCGAACTGGGCTACGCGGTCGTTACCGCCGACAGTGGAGAGGATGCGATTTCCTATTTAAGGGAAACCGCTGTGGATCTGGTGATTCTGGACATGTTGATGCCGCCGGGTATGGACGGCCTCACCACGTACGAAGAGATCCTGAAAATCCGTTTCGGCCAGAAAGCGATCATTGCCAGTGGATTCGCCGAGACCGAGCGGGTGAGAATGGCCCTGGACATGGGGGTGGGGCATTTTGTCAAAAAGCCGTATGCCATCAGGGATTTGGGGTATGCGCTGAAGATTGCGCTGATGGAAACACCCAATTGATGCAGCCACACGGCCCGTCTTGGGCCGAATGGCTGCACGTTGGATTTACCCTATTTCAGGCAGATTTCGATCCGATCGGCGGTCAGTGTCGCCGTCGCGTCATCGAAAGTGCCCACCGCCCCCATTTTAGCGGCAATTGCACCATCTTCCACGTAACCTTCCAGGGCATGCCGAAATTCGTCGAAGGAGATATAAACCTGAACGGCGCCTTTGAGACGGATGACGAACGTCCCGGTATTATTGTCCTGGGGGAAAATGTTGATCGGTTGGCCATATGTGGTCAAATCAGCGACGAACCGGTTGCGAACCAGGTGATGAAACCTGCCCGTCTCCGAAAGATCGAGCACGAGACCTGCAGCCGTGATGGCCCTGAATTGGGTTTGTGCGGGCAGCCGCCAGTTGATGCGCATCAAGGCGCGAACATCCGCAATGCCGATGATGGTCTGTGCGGCAAAGTCGGCCGGTGCCTGACCGAAAGGTTGGACAAATCCCCGCACCTTGACCGGGGCGTCCACATTAAACGAAGTCAAGTCCATACCGGATGTATCGATTTGATAATCGGATGGATCGGCATCGTCTGCCGGATCACTGCCGGTACCGGTAAAATCGAAGGTGGTCGCCGGAAGATGACTGATCGCGTGTAAGTCCACGGACAATTGGGCGATGGGATCCGATGGATTTACCGCGTTCAAACGGCCACAGACCGTGGTGATCTGCATCCGTACGAAACCCGGATCGGCATCGAGAGAGAGCACCTCGGGATCCGTCTCGGTCAATTGGCCGAAAACGACCACCCGCTGGCCAACGGAGATGTCGTCGATGTCGAATGTATCGGCGGAAAATTGGTGCGTGACGATTGTTTCGTCGCCCAATTGAACGGTCAGCCGATCGCTGAAGATTACGCTGCTGCCGGCACGATACAAGGTGGCACCTTTAATGGTTACAAGATCGTCCTCCCGGCTGATGACATTTCCCTCTACCACATCCATATCGCCGCCAGGGACGCTCGTCCCTGCATAGACCTGGGTCGCCTCGAACCGCAACGGATCGAAGCGAAGGTCTCCCAATGCCACCACGGGAGAAAGGGAGTTCAATTGTGCCATGGCGGCGAGGCCTTCCTCACCCGTATACTGGATTCCGTCAACCTCGAATTGGGTGTCCGCACCGGTATCCACCGATCGGATGCCGAAATGGTGATGATTTCCTGAAAGTGACCCGTAAAAAGGGCGGAGCAGAACCGAGAAGGAACCATCATCAATGGAAACATCGTCAAGAAGGCCCCGAACGCGGTGGAATTTGTTTCCGGTTCGATTGATATCGGCCACGAGGAACGGCTCTACGGTCAGGGTCGGGATCCCCTCGTCGAAGCTGACCTGATTGGTGACTTCCAGATTGAAGTCGAGCAGAAGGTGAACGGGAACACCGGCGACAACGGCCAAATGGCTCCGGTTTTCCAACTGCACCGTCATCGTCAACTCTCCAACCGGGTTGCCATCACCGTCGACGATTTGATCTACCGGAACCGTGTCACCATTATCATCTTCCACCTGGATGCCCGCATTGCCGTAGTCAAGGGTGAGAGCAGCCGCCACGTACACGCCCGACGGAACCGTTCCGATGGTCAGAAACTCTGTCATATCGGTGTATTGTGAGAAATCGATGCGAGTGGCAAGGGGAAGGACGGAGATTTCCGTGCCGTCGGCTTTCGTCAGGGTCACAGATGTCACGTCCACGGCATAGCAATAGAAATCTCCAGGCGCATCCGTGAGACTGATGGCCACCTCTCCCGTCTGGGTATCGGCATCACCGACCGTGGCGTCGCTTCCTCCTCCGCAACCGAAGAGCAAAAAAAGTGAGAACAAAATGATTGAAAAGAATTCAAACCGTTGCCGAATGGTTTTCATGATACCCCCTGTTTTCCTAAGTTTTGACTGCGTGTTTTTTCTTTTTGTTTCGAACAAATTTCATCGCGATTACCGGCTTAAACCCTTTGTCGTCGAAAAGGTTGCAAACGAATGGGAAAAAAGATAAGAAATCATTGAAGTAAAAGGCGATTTTTCCACAAAGGATGTTGGACGTCTTTTTTACCTGTGCCCATACCCGGGAAAAGAAACCTTCCCACAGCGATTCTCATTGCATGCGTCGATTATTTCTCCTAACGATCGTCTATTGTACGATTCACCTGGCCCTTCCCGTTTCGGCCGATCCGCCGAAAATTCATCTGGGGGCCGACATTATCGAATCGTTTTATTTACAGAACGGTTACCTGGACCGGGGAGTCCTGGAGAGTGGTGATGAGATGTATTTTTCCAAAGACCTCGCCTTTAACTGGATCGGCATCTACCCTTCGCTTTCCATTTCCCTTGCAGACAATGTGGATGTCGTTGTACTGGGGGACTTCACAGTAGAGCATCACTTCGATGACGTCTTTGACGATTGTATCGATCTCGACTTTGCCGCCGCCTATGCAAGTTTCTCCAATAACTGGTTTCGGTTGGTTGCAGGCATTCTGCCGGTGAATTTCGGAGATGGACGGATTTTGACCGATGAAGCCCCTGCAGTAGAGATCCGCGCAGACAGCGCCCACGGTTATCTGGATTTCACCATGGCCCGGGTATGGGACCAATGGCCGACGGTTGGTGTCACCTTGGGATACGAACCCGGTTTCTTTGAGCACATATCCCTTTTCGGCCTCTGGTTTCATGAAGAAGATGACCATTTTATTCAATCCCTTCCCCTGATCCAGCAGATTCTGCTCGATGCAGAGAGTGAGAGTGATCTTTTCTGGGTAGGGACCACCGCAAACCTGTTCATCGGTCCGGCCTTTCTATCCATGATCGGTGCCTACCAGTTCGGGCAGGTTCGCACCGCAAACCGATTTCGTACAAATGAGTTCGATATTTCAGCCTATTTTTTAGATCTTGGCATCGGCATCAATTGGTCGAGCACATGGTCGATGGAAGCCTTTTGCGTGGTCGCAAGTGGAGACGATACACCCGTTTCCGGCGACCTGACGGTTTTTACTTCCGTTCAATCCTTCAATCCCAGAGCCGCCATCTTTTTCGACCCCGAGTTCTTCGATTACGACAGCGAATACCAATTGACCATCGGCGCCGGAACCTTTGGGGGCGTGATTGCACCCGGCCTTTCCATGACCAGGGTGATATCCAAAAATTTGACCATCGAGGCAGCGGCCGCCAACTTCTATGCCCACAAAGGGCTGGCGGGCGATAGCAACTGGTATGGCTGGGAAGCGGATCTGGATGTCTCCTATTCCCTTTTTTCAGCCTATACCCTATATGCGCGACTCGCCCGGTTCTGGCATGGAGATTACTTCGCGTCGCTGCTCGATGAGTCCATTGACCCGGCGACGCAATTGGTCGTCGGGATCAGTGCGGCTTTTTAACACCATGAATGCCCAAATTGCAGGTCGTGAAACTTTTTTACGGATTCAGGGTTTACCTTATTGATGCGAAACGATCCTGACATTCAATTGATGCTGGATTTCAAAAAGGGGGACCAACGGGCATTCCAGCATTTGTTTGACAAATACAAAAATCGGGTGATCAATTTTTGCCTTCGATTCTGTGGTGACCGATCCGTTGCAGAAGAGCTGGCACAAGAAACATTTTTGCGGGTTTACACGGCGGCACCCCGATATCGACCCAATGCCCGTTTTTCCACTTGGCTCTTTACCATTGCCGCCAACGTGTGCCGAAACGAGATTCGGAGACCGGTCTATCGGGAAAAGATCGAATCCATGGATCCTCTGCCGGATATGGAGAAAAAAACGGCCGTTCCGGAAATTGCCGCCAGGCCGGAAAGTACTGCACCAGACGGATTATACGAGTCTTTGGAGCGGCATCAACTGGTTCAACGGGCCATCCGCCAGTTGCCGGATCAACAGCGGTTGGCGCTTCTGCTTCGTGTCAACGAGGAGTTCTCCTATCGGGAGATCTCGGTGCAGATCAAGCGGTCGGAAAACCACGTCAAAACATTGATTCACAGGGGCCGCAAACGTTTGAAAGAGATACTGGGAGACTACTTTGAAAAAGAAAGAAATCGATCCTTGTAAGGAGCCGTATTGGCTCGACCTTATGATAGACGGCGAGCTTTCACCAGAAGACGCCGCGTATGTTACCGGTCATCTTCGACACTGCCCGGCGTGTCGTCGAAGGTTGCGGCGGCTCGAACAGGCCGATGATTTCATGCGACGGCTGCCGAAAGCGGACCCGTCGGAAAGCTTCGACCGTACCTTCTGGCAAAAGGTGGAATTGCTGGAGGACCGGAAACGACGCCGAGGGGGGTGGCGTTGTCTGCTTTCCGGTTGGCGGCCCATACTGGTAGGCGGTATGGCAGGGCTGGCCGTTTTTGCGATCTTTGCCGTTGGACACCAGTCATCCCCGACACCCGAAGAGGCTTTCATCGCCGAAAATATCGAGCTTCTGGATGATTTTGAAGTGATCCACAACCTGGATATTCTGGAATCATGGGAAATTCTGGAAGCCATGGAAGAGCGGTCCTGATGGAAAGGCGCGTCGTATGGGTTTTACTCTTTTTGTTTGCATTGAGCGCTGCCGCGGCATGGGGGGAAGGGAGTGAAATGGAAAAAGAGGCGGCACCTCCCAGTCCGGCTGATATGAAAGTCATCGAGGTGATGGAAATCTTAGAGAATTGGGATTTGGTCGAGACAATGGACATGATCAAAGACCTGGAGTATTTAACCGAGGACGATCGCGATGAACACGCCACGAACTAATCTGACAATATTATTCTTTCTGGCCACGCTTTTGCTGGGGCTGGCCATGGGATTTGCCCAGACGACCGAAGCCAAATCATCCGAAGAGGACGCCGCTTCACGCTGGCAGAAGCTCAGTCCGGAGGAAAAAGAACAGCTACGACAACGGTTTTCGAAATGGGAGTCTTTGAGTGAGGATCAACGGAATGCACTTCATGAGAAGGTCAAGGCATTTAAAGCCCTTCCGGATGACGAGCGCAGTCGCATCAGGGAAAATTACAAGCGTTTTACGAATTTGAATGAAAAGCAAAAAGCGGCCGTAAGAGAGAAATACAGTCGCTGGCAACGATTGCCGGTAAAGGAGAAAGAGCGTATACGGCAGCTGAACAAAAGGTTAAAAAATCTAACGCCGGCACAAAGACAAAAACTCATGCGTCAGTACCGGCGCTGGCAACAGCTTACGCCGGACCAGCGGGAAAAAGTGCGTCGTGCCATTCAGAAGAATCGGAAACAATAGAAGCGGTCTTATCAGTTGTCGCTGCGTTGCTGTTCAATCCGCATGGTATGTAATTCCATCATTGTTGATATCTCCTCCGGCTTCAATATGTTGGCGTGCTTCAAGATTTTTGGAGCAGGCAATTGCATGATATCTCAGTTTGGCATTCTGTTGAAAAAACTTTTCTTCTCACCAAATTCTCGCAATTCAATTCTTCAAAAAAAAGCAGCCTGATAAAGCTACATCCTATATAACGAACTATGCAGAAGGTTTTTGATCTTACCATATGGGTATTTTCCCCGAATGAGTGCGTAAAATTTTTTCTTGACATGAATCCGTTTCGGGACTAATGGTGCCAAAATCATATTATATGATTTGACCTTTCAGAGGTTTTCCAAGATGTATCGATTTTTCGGTTTTACATGATAATACATGCGAAGAGCTATCCGGGTTGATAGACGGAGGGCAGACTGAGAAATTGATATCCTCAACGAGTTTATCCTTTTAAACACTTTTAATTAAGTTCCGGTCCACCTCGTTCCATTAAAGATTCGGAAGGTGATGCCGCAGGTGTGATGGTGCCCTGGCGATGTGCCGTGTCCATAGACAATGGCTGTCACACCGAAGGGGGACTGACGTCGCCGCCTCTTCGCCATCATCGAAAAGGATCGATAAAAATGGAACATTCCTTACGGAACAAGGTGTTTCCCATCAATGCGCTCCCCTCTTTTCAAATGGTTGAGGCCGGGATCGACGACATTTCCTGGAATGCCGATATCAAATTTGAGGCCGTAAAAAAGTATTATCAGCAGGTGGATGCCGATATCCTGTTCTACTTCAGCGATATCGCCATTCAGGCGGAGGCCATGGGTGCGAAGGTGTGTTTTTCACCCGATGCCATGCCGTCCGTGGAGATGCCCGGCAGTTCCGTTAATGTTGTCCCACCTGCAACGGTTCCCAGGATGGCGGTCAATGCCCAGGTCCTGAAGCGTATGGCAAAGGAGTTTCCGGACAGGACCCTGTCCACCATGGTGTACGGCCCCTTCACCGTGGCCGGGCAATTGGCCGGGGAACAGGAACTTCTTCGGGGAATTGTGGAAAGGCCGGGAGAAGTCCTTGATCTGATGGAAAAATGCCTGGCCTGCGCCCGGGATTACGGCCGCTATCTTCTGGACGCGGGGGCCGAGGTCTTCTGGATTTCAGACCCCCTGGCGGCCCTGCTGCCGCCCGACAGCTTCTGGCGGTTTGCAGGAGAATTTTTGGCCCGTCTTTATGACATCCATCCAACGGAACCCACGGTCCTTCATATCTGTGGGGACACCTCACAGATCCTCAAGGACATGGTCAAGACCGGAGTCCGGGCCATCAGTTTTGATCAGTGTATGGACCTTCTGGCCTATGAAGACATTGTTCCGAAATCGGTGGGCATTGTCGGCAATATCGATCCAGTGGAGATCATCGAACTGGCCCCGCCCGAAGAGGTGGCGGCAAGTACGAAGGACCTGGTGGCCACCATGGGCGTAAAGGATAATTTTATCTTGAGCACCGGTTGTGCCCTTCCGCCGGGAACCCCCATTGCAAATGTAGTGCGTTTCATTGAGACGGGCAAAAGGGCCTTGTCCGAACTTACGCCCCATGCCCAAACCCTTTCCCGGCTGTCCGACGCGGTCCACCGGGGAAAACGCGAAACCGTGTCGGCGTTGGTCTCAACGTCCCTGAAAGAAGAGACAGACCCTCTCATGATCGTCAATTCAGCCCTGATGCGGGCGGTGCGCAAAGGCAGTGCCTGTTATGAGTCACGGCAGTCCTTCCTGCCGGAGATTCTTTTGATGGTGGATGCCTTTTACCAGGGATTCCGCACATTGGAACCGCACCTGGGCGCCGCGGGAGACCGGCCGCCCCAGGTGATTCTCGGAACGGTCAAGGGGGATTTCCACGAGATCGGCAAGAATCTGGTCAGGATCATTCTGGAAACCAATGGTGTAAAGGTGCTTGACCTGGGCGTCAATGTCCCGGCCGGGGACTTTCTTGCGGCCGTCAACACTTATGAGGCACCTGTGGTAGGATTATCCGCTTTTATCACCGGCGCCCGCAAGCAATTGGTCGAGATTGTCAACAACTTCAACCGGTCCGATGTCCGTCCGGTTTCCATTATTGTGGGCGGGGCAGCGGTCAACCCGCAGATCGCCGCTTCCATCGGAACGCAGGGGTATGCCCGCGATGCCGTGGGGGCCGTAAAACTGGTCAAGGACATCTTGGGAAAAACCAACGGGTAAGAGGGCGTCATGGCAGGGGAGATACCGCGACTCACGGAAAAAGTCCTGAAATATCTTCAGATTGAAAAGGACTCTCTCGCCATGGAACAGACCGCACGACTCTGGAACGAGGCCCATCAGTTGCTTGATGTGCGGCGTTGGCGCCATCTGCTTCCCGTGAATGAATTTTTTCTCCTTTTTCATTCACACGCCCGGCAAAACAAGGCCATTACCCGGCTGCTGGCCGAGGCCCATCAGGTTTGGCTCATGGCCGTGAGCCTGGGGGATGACCTGGAACGACGTTCCCGGGATTATTTTGCACAAAACGAGACGTTCTCCGGGTACATTCTGGACCGCATGGGAAGCTATCTCGTGGAAGGGGAGATGAGGAACCTGGACAAAAAAATTGTTCGGGAATGTGAGCGGGAGAAAAGCAGTACCACCCGGCGATACAGCCCGGGGTATCAGGATTTTTCCCTTAAGGCCCAAAGCGTCTTTCTTGAAATGATCGGGTCGGATATCCCCGGTCTGAATTTGACGCCGGCAGGCCTTCTGAAACCAGAAAAGACCATTACCGCCGTAAAGGGCGTAATACGCGGAGAATAGGCGCATGCCGCATGGGTGTCAGTTTATCATGATTCGCAAAACAAGACCCGGGTGAGGCAGTAACAGGAAAAATCCCGGGCCGGGAAAGAATTATCCTCCGGAGAGAAAAAAGCAATTCGACCGGATTCAATGCGCACCTCTTTCAGACGGATCGGGGGTATTGTCAACAGTAAACAAGGGTCGTTGATTTCAAAGACAGTTCATTTTTTATCACGACTCCACGGGCTTCGCGCAGGCCCCGAAATCAGGAGGAAGATTGAGGTATGAAAGGTGTACGAAGAGCTAGTTGTTTGTTGAGTCTGATGATCGCCCTTGTCTTTCTTGAACAATCGCAGACCTCGGCTGCGGAAAAAATGGATGAGACGACCCTGAGCAGTACGGAAATCGAACAGACCCTGGAAAAGGAGGAAAAAAACGGAGAGAAAACGAGCCAAATAAAAGCGCCCATCGATTTGGGAGAAATGGTGGTGACCACGACACGGACGGAACGGGCCGTGGATTTGACACCAAAGCCGGTCAGCGTGATCGACAAAGAGACCATCGAGACCCGCAATCCCGCCACCATATTGGAATTACTGGATGAGATTCCGGGAATATCCTTTTCCCGGGCAGGCCCCTTGGGCGGACAGGTCAACTTACGGGGATTCAACTCCAATGATTCACGCTCTCCCCTCTTCATTGACGGGGATCGTTTTCGGGGTCGCAATACCTTTGAGTATATTGCCCTTGACCCGAGCCGCATTGAACGCATTGAAGTCATCCGCGGTCCTGCCGCCTCCATGTACGGCACCGACTCCATGGCCGGTCTGATCAACGTCATCACCCGAAAGGCCGAAGGCGACATTGACGGACCGTTTACACTGTCCCCCCGGTTAAGATCGCTATCCTATTCCAGCGCCAGCAATCTTCGAAAGGGTTCCCTTGAAGTTCAGGGGGTGGGAAACGGTTTTGATATGCTTATAGGGCTCTCCGGTAGCAAGTCGGACGATTATGAAAGTCCGGATGGGGAGATTGCCAACAGCGACATGGAGTCATGGTCCACGGATCTGAAACTCGGATATACCCTGGCCCAAGATCATCGAATCGAACTGTCCGCAAAATACATGGAAGTGGAACAGGGGCAGGCAGGAGGCATCTATGCCGTGCCCGGTTATCCCTATAATGTACGGAGGCAGGAGCCGTTCAAGGAAAAAATGGCAAAGATCCATTACCAAGGCGAGAGGACCCTGGGGCTTGAGCACATCGAGGCCAGTTTGTATGCAAGGGATCTGTATACGCATATGATCGTGAAAAAACGCCCCAAGGATGATCCCGCCTCGAGTCTGACCAAGGCCGACGTCTATGTGGACGGCCCGTTGATCACAGGGGGCAAATTGTTCGGTGTTCAATCATGGGGGGCCACCAATTCCCTTACCATCGGCACGGATTTCTTTTATGAGGACCGCGACGCCTCGGAGCAAGAGGTAGCCAAGTATGATGCGGATGGAAATCTGACGTCTTACTCCGCCCGAAAAAAATCCGGAATCGATTCTTCCCAGCTCAATGTGGGGCTGTTCGTGCATGATGACTGGGATCCGTCGGAGAAGTGGACGATTTCTGCAAGCGGCCGGTTGGATTATTTCCGTTCCGAAGCAAAGGACGATGTCCCCAATTACACGGGCTCCACCGAGTCGAGCGACTACCCCGTTACCGGAAGTGCGGGGGTGATCTACCGACCGATCCCCATCTTGCATTTCACGGCAAACTCCAGCACCACTTACCGCGCGCCCACGAGTACTGAGAAATTCGAGATGAGCTCCGGTTTTGAACCCAATCCCGACCTTGATCCGGAAAAGGGAATGACTCACGAGGTGGGCATACGATTGCGCTTGCCGATCGTGACCGCCAATCTGACGGGGTTTTGGAGTGAGTATGAAGACCTGATCGTCAGAAAGACCGTGGACTCCACCATCTACGCAGGAACAACCGCCACGCAGCGACAGAACGTGGGCGAAGCCCGCATCAAAGGCCTTGAACTGGACGCCTCCTGGGTGGCGAACGAAAACTGGAAGGCCTTCATGAATGCTGCCTACTTGCACGGCACGGACACCAAAACCGATACACCACTGCCTTATATCGCGCCCCTCAATGGTCTTGTGGGCGTCCGTTATACGCCCGACAGCAAGGATTTTTACATTGAAGCCACCAATAAATGGTCGGCCGAAAAGGACCGCATCGATGACACCCAGGAACGGGAGACCGACGCCTACTTCATATGGAACCTCTATATGGGGTTTGACATCAGGAAACTGTCCTCTCGTCTTCCGGACATGGAGTTGCGCATGGCAGTAGAGAACATCCTGGACGAGAAATACCGCAATCCGACCACAACAGAAGATATATCCTATGATAGGAGCGATACCAATCCCCTGCTGGAACCAGGCCGGTGTGTATCCGTCTCCTTGACGTCCAGATTTTAGACACACGCCCATCCATCACCGAGGGTGATGGATGGGCAACCCAAATATCAACAGAGATGAAACATGCGAAAAATCGCTTTTTACGGCAAAGGGGGAATCGGTAAATCAACCATTACCGGCTCCCTGTCCGCCGCACTTTCCATGCTGGGATTTAAGGTCATGCAAATCGGCTGCGATCCAAAGGCGGACTCCACCGTTAATCTGACAAATGGCAGGGCCGTCACGCCGGTCATGGCATTTCTTCAGGAACACGGGTCGTGTTCCTCTCTTTCGGACATTGTTGTTGAGGGGTTTAACGGTATTCTATGTGTCGAAGCAGGCGGCCCCACCCCGGGCCGCGGCTGCGCGGGCAGGGGGATTATTACGGCCTTTACTATACTCGAGGATCTGCATGCCTTTGATGTCTATCGTCCGGATTTCGTCCTATTTGATGTGCTGGGCGACGTGGTATGCGGCGGGTTTGCCATGCCCCTGCGGGAGGGCTATGCTGACGAGGTCATTATTGTAACATCAGGGGAGAAGATGGCTCTGTTTGCCGCCAACAACATCAAGACGGCCATCGATAGCTTTGCCGACCGGAATTATGCCCGGTTGCGTGGTCTGATTCTGAACCGGCGCGACGTAGAAAATGAGGAAACCATTGTGACACGATTCGCACAAGAGATAAACACGGAAATCATGGGTGACATTCCCCGGGATCGTCAGATCCAGTACTTTGAGCAACAGCACCAAACGGTCATTCAGGGAAATCCGGAACTCGCTGTGTCACAAACCCTTTTCGCTATCGCCCGCCGCATATCCCAAGCCCGGGGGGATTTGTGAACATGACGGCCTATTGCATCCCGGTAAGTGAACTGGAACATACGGATGCGATTCAGCGGCACCGGTTGATATCGCCGGATTGCCTCCATTACTGTCCGGCAAGCGCCGGGGGATGGGGAATCGTTCGGGTGGGGCTTTTGGTTCCCGAATCCGTACTGCTCCTGGTCGCACCGGCCGGCTGCGGTCGTCACGGCGCCATTGCAGCCCTTCAACTGGGCTTCAAGGAACGCCTGTTCCTGCTGCACGTAACCGAAACGGATATCGTAACCGGGAACCATATGGAAAAAATACCCCTGGCCGTCGGTGAAATCCTGGCAATGCGTCAGCCGCAGCCAAAGGCGATGCTCATCTGTGCCTCCTGTCTGGATGATCTGCTGGGCTCGGACTATGACGGGCTTGCTCGGCATTTGGAGGCGGTACACGGCGTTCCAATTCGCATCTGTCACATGGATCCCATCGCCACGGACGGAAAAACACCGCCTCTGTTAACCGTCCAGCGGGCCTTGTATGATTTTCTTGAACCGCCTGTTGAGCAAGAGAGGGCGGTCAATGTCATGGGGAATTTTGTCCCTGTTGATGCGGAGAGTGAGTTGTATCCGTTGATGGCAGAGGCAGGCATCAATCACATTCGCCATGTGGGGGCATGTGCCACGTTGGCGGAATTTCAACAAATGAGTCGTTCGGCCCATAACCTGCTGATCCGGCCGGCCGGTCGGCTGGCCGTGGAACACCTGCACAGAAAACTCGGAACGCCTTATTGTTACGCACCCGTATCCTATACCCCGGACATTATTGCCCGCAATTACGGCCTGCTGGAACAGGCCCTGGATGTGAAGCTGAATACGCATACTTATCGCGAAGCGGCCCTGGACACGATTCGGGCATATGGAAAAATCCTGGGCCCGCTGGACATGGCCGTTGGATCCACGGCCAATGCAACGCCTTTCGAGCTTGCCCGGGCTTTAAGTGAATTCGGCTTTCGGGTCCGCTACATCATTGCGGATCAGATCCTGGATATTGACTTGGAGCACATTCAATGGCTCCGGCGTCGACGGTTGGGAATAAAGGTTTTTACCAACTTGCATCCGACCATGGCTGGCCTGATCAATGAGGCGTTGACGGCGGATGTGGCCATCGGATTTGACGCCGGATACTTTTGCCGGAATGCCGTGACCGTTCCCCTGGGCCTGGAGAAACAGCCTTTCGGGTTTCAGGCGGTCACTTTTTTGTTGAGTGAAATGCATCATGCCCTCGAGCATCCCCGGAATCACCGGGAACAGATGTATGCCTCCGGCATGGTTTTATAAGGATCATCATAAATGAAAGGACTCTACTCCATATTACCGCCCTTTGCACCCGACTATTCGGGCGTGTGTTCTGCGCTCTTCGATCTGGGCGGGTTGGTGGTGATCCATGATGGTGGCGGGTGCATCGGTAATTTCACCGCCTATGACGAGCCCCGCTGGTACGGCAGCACCAGCGCGGTCATGAGCAGTGGTCTGCGAGAAATCGATGCGGTTGTGGGGGATGATGAAAAGCTGCTCACCAAGATCGAAAACGCCCTTACAACCATCCATCCGCACTTTATCGCCCTCGTGGGCAGCCCTGCCCCCATGGTGATCGGAACGGACTTTCGGGCTCTGGGCCATATCCTTTCTCAACGGACAGAACTGCCGATCCTGGTGTTTGACACCAATGGACTCAATACTTACGATCACGGGGCCTCCGATGCCTTTTTGGAATTGGCGCGCCGCTTTGTAAAACCGCGCCTATCGACCCATGAGATCGGTGTCAATATTATCGGTCTGACCCCCCTTGATTTCGGATACGGTCTGCACAAGGAACGGTTTTTTACCCTTCTCACCAATGCCGGCTGCAGAATCGTTTCATGCTGGGCCATGGGTTCCTCCCTCGATGAGATTGCGGCGTCGGCCGAAGCCAGGCTCAATATCGTTGTTTCCCGTACGGGTCTTGCAGCCGCTCGTTTCCTTGAGCGCGAACAGGGTATTCCCTTTCTGGTGGGCTTACCCATCGGAAGCAAACCCACTGAACATTTTATCAACGACGTTCGTTTCTTACTTGATCTGGACAAGACGTCGGGCATGGGACAGCCACCGTCTTCTTTTCCCGTACTGGATACACGAGAAGTGCTCGTGCTGGGCGAACAGGTGACGGCAAATGCCGTCCGCAACTGCCTGCGTCTGGATTTGGGGTTTTCCAGGGTGACCGTGGCCTCTTTTTTTGACATGGATCCATGGCTTTCAGAGGAATGTGATATTCGTCTTGAGGGGGAAGATGATCTGATTACATTGACACAAAGGCATCCGTATTCCGTCATTGTGGGAGATCCCTTATATCGGGGTCTAACGGCTTCGTCCGGAAAGGGGCAATTCATCGCCTTTCCCCATATCGCCCTGTCCAGCCGTCTGTACTGGGATGACGGCCCGAGTTTCATCGGCCCGGAAGGGGCATGGTATTTTCAGGAAAAGGTAAGGACCTGTGCAAACGGGATAAGAGGATGAAAAGGACGTATGCAACAAAACGTACCCTTGGTAATGCCCTGATGCTGATTCCGGTCCTGACCTTTATGGTGATGACCGGATGTGACAACACGGAAGGTGCGTTTCCGTCAGGGGCTGCCGTGTCCGACATACCGGCGGCACAGGATCGTACCTGGCGGACGGTAACGGATCAGGACAACAGACGGGTCCGGCTCCCCGAATCCATCGATCGGGTGATTGTTACCTCCTTTCCGCTTCCGGCGGTCTGTTATGCGGTGACCGGCTCATGCAAAAAAATCGTGGGCATACACCCGGCGGTCAAAAGCAAGGCAAGAATCTCCATGCTGGGTGTCCTGGCACCGGAACTGATGAACATGGCTGCGGGCTTTGTCAAGGGCAAGGACCTGAACATCGAAGAGGCCCTCAAACTGGAGCCGGACCTCTTTATCTTCTGGGGATTGTATCCCAGGCAGCGGCAGCAGTTTGACGCCATCGACATCCCCGCCGTGGCCGTTCACACCATCAGCGGCGGAAACGCCATGGAAACCCTGAATACATGGATCACCCTGGTGGGCAGCATTTTTCAAGAGGAAGAAAAGGCGGCCGAACTGATCGCATACAATCTTGCGACCATGGAGATGATCGCATCCAGGCTGCGGGGCGTGCCCCAGAAACGACGGCCTAAGGTGCTTATTCTCTACTACCACAGTGCAGAGGAAATCAATATCCCCGGAACCGGTCACTATGGCCATTTCTGGATCACGTCCACCGGCGCGGTCAATATGGCGGCGTGCGTGTCGGGCCGGGTTTCCGTGAATATGGAGCAGATCTACCAGTGGAATCCGGACATCATCTACATCAGTAATTTCAGCGACACACTGCCCGAGGCGCTGTTACAAAACACCGTGGAAGGACAGAACTGGAGCATCGTGAACGCGGTGAAAAAGGGAAAGGTCTATAAGATTCCCCTGGGGATATACGGATGGTATCCTCCGAATCCGGATGCGCCGCTCATGCTGAAATGGATGGCCCAGAAAAATCATCCGGAATTGTTTCGTGACTTCACCATAGAAGAAGAGATTAAGAAATTTTATTCTCGATTCTATCATTACCAACTTTCCGATGAGCAGGTGGAACGGATTCTTCATCCCGTGCGTTCAGCTGCCAAAGGATCCCGAATGTGAATGTGTGAAAGAAGACCTTTTCTATGCGCAGGGCCGATTTTGAAAAGGAAGCGATATGTTGAAAAAAGAGCGAATACGGATCACCACGCCGGTGCTGATTATATTGCCGATCCTGGCCTTTGGGCTTTCCGTATACATGGGAAGATATAGCATCTCCCCGGGTACGGGGTTTGACATTTTTATTTCGCGCTTCTTACCGGTTGACGCCACCTGGACCGCCATAGAGGAATCCGTGGTGCTTCAAATCCGGTTGCCGCGCTTGCTACTGGCCGTTCTGGTGGGATCGGGATTGGCAGTGGCCGGTGCCGCATTTCAGGGCCTTTTTCGAAATCCCCTGGTAAGCCCCGACATCCTCGGCGTCTCCGCTGGGGCCGGATTCGGGGCCTGTATCGGCATCCTGACCTCCGGAGAGGCCATTGCCATTCAATTGTTCGCCTTTGCCTTTGGTATTCTGGCCGTGGTGCTGGCATGCTTGATCAGCCGGCTCAAGACAGGGACATCCCTCCTCATGCTGGTGCTTGCCGGCGTGATCGTGGGAGCCTTTTTTACGGCCCTTATCGGGCTCACGAAATACGTGGCCGATCCGGAGGAACAACTGCCCACCATCGTCTACTGGCTCATGGGGAGCATGGCCGGGAGTTCTTACAAGGACCTTTTGTGGGGGGGGCCGCCCATTCTGATCGGCAGCGTCTTACTTCTTTTGTTGCGATGGAAGATCAACATCCTGTCCTTGGGCGAGGAAGAAGCTCAGGCCCTGGGCATCAATACTCGGTGGCTTCGGTGGATCATTATTACGGCGGCCACCGTGATAACGGCCGCAGCCGTTTCCCTGTGCGGCATCGTGGGCTGGGTCGGGCTGGTTATTCCCCATATCGGCAGAATGCTGGTGGGTCCCAACCACAAGGCCTTGATGCCGGCCTGTGTTTCCATCGGGGCTTTTTCCTTGCTCATCATCGATGACCTGGCCCGGGCCGCGACTTCCGCGGAGATTCCCCTGAGTATCCTCACCGCTATTATCGGGGCACCGTTTTTTGCCGTGTTATTACGAAAAACAGGAGGTCGATGGACATGATCATAGAGGTGGAAAATGCGGCTTTCGGATATGATGGCGGCGAATATGTGTTTCGGGAGATCGGTTTTTCAGTGGCCCAAGGTGAAATTTTCAGCATTCTCGGCCCCAATGGATCCGGTAAAACCACCCTGCTCAAATGCATCAACGGGTTGCATTGTCTCAGGCAGGGGCAGGTGCGGATCGGGGGCAGGAATCTGGAGACCTTGAAAAAGATGGATATCGGTAAAAAAGTGGGCTACGTGGCGCAGACCAGCGATTTGACCTTTCCCTATACCGTATTTGAAATGGTTCTCATGGGAAGAGCGCCCTATATGGGATTGTTTTCTTCCCCCTCGGCCAGGGACGAGAAAATCGCCCGGGAGGCCATTGAAACCTTGTGTATCGGGCATCTGGTGGATAGACCGTATCCCCACCTGAGCGGCGGAGAGGCCCAGCTTGTCCTCATCGCCCGGGCACTGGCCGCACAGCCCATGGTGCTGTTGCTTGATGAACCCACTTCACACCTGGATTTCAACAAACAGATGGTCATTCTCGATGTACTCGAAAAGCTGTCCAGGGAGAAAAACATCGCTTCCATCATGACCACCCATTTTCCGGACCATGCCCTGTCCGTTTCCCATAAGGCCCTGTTAATGGGAAAAGGCAAAACCGTTGTGACCGGATGTCCGGCATCCGTGATTACAGAAGAGAATATGAAAAATGTATTTGAGATGAATGTCAGAATTCTCTCGTTTGAGCAAGACGGCCAGGATGGCAGGACAGTCGTTCCGCTGAGAAACAGTTAACCGGGCTGGCAAATACAGCACGAATATGAGCGTTGGATCAGTAAATGATAAGATGCCGCTCCACCAAGATAAAAGGGAGATACGTAAATGAATGCTATGGATCCGGCCGAAGTCAGGATGGCCGCTGTTTACTCTGGCTTAAGTTACCAGCATGGCGTACTGGACCGGGAAAAATTCAGGAAGCGACTGGAGATACTGCCGGTTTGCACCCTGCCTGAAACCAATCTTTTCGTCTATGACGTGCTGATCCTGCCCAGGGGCACGGATCAGGAGATCTTGTACCGGGTACGCGATAAAATTGCCGCGTATCTGGATTCGGGGAAAATCGTCATCTCCTTCGGGGAGGTGACAAACAAGTGGCTGCCCGCCTGCACATGGGACGGGGTAAAACCTGAGGATGACGAGCCGTTAACGATCCATCACAGGCATCCGGTCATTCTGGATAATCTGAAACCGGATGACCTTCACTGGCATAAGGGGGCGACAGGATGGTGTTGTCACGGCCATTTCATTGCGCCCGAAGGGGCCGAGATTCTGGTCACCAACATGTTGGGAGATCCGGTCATGTATATCGACCGGCACTCCACAAAGGGCGTCATTCTGGCCGCCAG
Organism: uncultured Desulfosarcina sp.; assembly: GCA_963674945.2. Lineage (GTDB taxonomy): Bacteria > Desulfobacterota > Desulfobacteria > Desulfobacterales > Desulfosarcinaceae > Desulfosarcina. The sequence goes on along the minus strand of CAXXWQ010000004.1, from coordinate 1,203,306 downwards.
CCAACTGGATGCCATCTGCCACTCCTATCATTTGATAAAGGGTGCGGACGTCCTCCTGAATAATATCTTACGATGGGCCAAAGAGGAATCCATAAAAATCAAAAAGGGGAAAACAAATGGCTGAGATCGGTGTATTTTATTCAGGTTCCCAATGGCAGCATGATCTATTTACATCCGATAAATACGGTAAATGGATAAACCATGTGATTCACGCCTGTGATTTCCCGGCAACGGACATCTTGGCATTTGATGTTCTGATTGTTCCCCGTGAATCCAACCAGGAGGTCTTGCTTCAGACAAAACCCATGATCAAGGAATTTCTGAATCAGGGCAACTTGCTGATTTCATTCGGAGAGGTTACCAGGCCCTGGCTTCCCCTCTGTCAGTGGGAGGACCGGTATCCGGACTTTGTATACAAGGAGGACGGCACAAAGGAATGTATATGGGACAAAGGGCAACTGGTCACGGATCCCTATCGGATACTGAAGCCCGAGCATCCCTTGTTTGAGAACCTGACCATCGATGACCTGCAATGGCATTTTCACGGCATGTTCAAGGCCCCTGCCAATGCCGAAGTGCTTCTGAGATACGGGGACGACGGTGATATCATCTATTTGGATTCAAGAAATTTCAAAGGCCGGATTCTGGCGACCACCCTGGACCCGGAGGTCCATGCCGGATACGGCGTGGTCAAGAAGACCCAGAAGTTTCTGGACAACGTTTTCAAATGGGCCATGGCCCTTTAATTCAGCAATGTTTTTTTTGCTGTGAAATCTTCAGAATTGCAAGATGCCGTACATTTTTGGCGACCTTAAAAAAACATGTGATTGCCTGTACAAAAAAAACTCGTCGCGTATTCGTAGGTAGGCCGATTGTAAGAAATCTTTCGGTTGGGGTCAAACAAGTACCCATATGGCTGCCGCAAACGAGCAGATAACAGTGGCTGAAAGGACTAATTCGTTGATCTGCCCCCCAGCGCTTTCTGAGCCATGGTACGGCCTAATTCGATCATCTCCGTGGCCCTATAGAACTCAAAGGGACCGCAGGCATTGTTGGGAATATCGATGATCACATCCGGGGAGTAGGCCGCCAGTTTTAAACGTGAGATAGTGCTTTGCATGGTCTCCAGAGAGTGGTGAATCACATCGAAAAAGCCCCATTCATCGTCTTTGCTTTTTGTTCGTGAAGAATGTTCCTTGATGAGTTTTCTGATAGGATTCCTGTAGTGGTTCTCTTGGCTTTTTTCGATTTCATCGTCGCCACTGCCTCCCGGTTGATGTTGTACGGTGCCATTTAAATTCACTGCAATGGTTAGATCGGTTAAATCCTTGAGTGTTGGCGCAATGGGTATGGGATCGATCAGGCCACCGTCCACTAGCCGGCGACCACGGTAATGATAAGGTGTAAACAGGGTAGGTATGGCGAAAGACGCCCGGATGGCATCGAACAATGGCCCATGGCTGAGCCAGACCTCCTTGCCGGCTACGATGTCTGTTGCTACGGCTGTAAATGATATGGGCAAATCTTCAATATTGCATTCACCAATTAACTCCTTGAGCTGTTCGATAATCCGATCGCCCTTAAACAAACCAGACTTGCTGAAGGAAAAGTCAAGCAATAGCAGTACATCAGCTTTGCTCAACTTCTTGACCCACTGCTCGTAAATACTCAGCTTCCCTGCCGCAAAAATGCCACCCACCACTGCCCCCATGGAGGAGCCCGCCACCGACTGGATGTTATAGTTATTCTCCTGCAACCATCGGATAATACCGATGTGTGCCAGCCCCCGCGCACCTCCACTGCCCAATACCAGGGACACGGATTGTTTCTGATTTTCCGTATCATTTACCATTTTCTAATGCACCGTCAGAAATTCAAAGTGATCACGTATAGGTTGCCAGTGGTCTGATTTTATGAAACCTTGCCTGCATAACCAAGTGTTTTTTTGTCCGGTACCGCAAAAACCTGAAATTCGGTTCATACGATCTATCTTGCACCAGATTTTTCAATAGATCCAATCTCGATTCGCCAACCGAAAATTTTCATTGGGGATACTGAAAATAGTCTTGAGTTGACAACCTTGATTAGGAACTGAGCACTGATTGGCAATAGTGCTCGGCCGATATGGGACCATTGAATAAAAGATCACTTTGATAGAGGTACCACCCCGACCATCTCGACCAACTCTCCAGTGAAACTGCCAATGATTACCTTGCTCGTGAGTTTTATCGGCAATCGCCGATGATCCGCAGAAATCCACAATTGAATTTTTGCGTCCGGACTCTTTTCGAAGACCCCGCCAACATGGGAAAGATCCGGTTCAATGAGAACCGTATCGAAGGTTCCGGCAGGTACCTTTATCCGTTCATTTCGAATCACATGGGCCACGCCCAATACCTGTTCTTTCCCATCGGTCACCAACCGCTGAACGTGGCTGCCCGCTACCAGTGTAGCGGCTCGAACCCAATAAAATACAGAAAGCGGATCTAGGGTGCCCTCGGAAATGGGGATCGGTTCCTGCATCTTTCCATAGTTGCTGTATTGGGCGGTCATCTTCTGCCAGTCGAAAACAATGTTGATATCCCGCTTTGTCCCCCCTTCAATCTGTTTTTTTCGGTATCTCACCGATCGGTACATGTCGGAATCAGCCCAGGACTCGATACGCTCCCTAACCTTGTAAATGGAATCGATAAATGCACTGGATCGTGCCGTTAGAACGAAGTGGTGAGCATCACTGTAATCGGCCACCGATTCCCTTGGAAGAACCTCCAGTACGGCCTCACCCGCTGGAACGATGGTCCATTTGAGGGAAAATGTCAGGCGTTCACCCGGCCGAAAGGCTTCGACGGTGGTTTTACCCTCCGCACCACAGGGCATGGGGAAGATGAGGAAAAGGGCAAAAGCGATCCAACAGGCAAACCGCCATGAAACCTGACTGTGAACACATACAGTGTTTTCCAACAGGATTTGCTCCTTTTTGCCCGAATACACAATGGAGGCATTAGCTCCTTAATGATAAGAATTATGCCGTGCGCGTAATCAAGTATACACCCAAACAGATGGTACAAATGCCTAACCACCGGACGATGTCCACTGGTTCTCCGAAAAACACTTTTCCAGCCAATGCTGCGACAATATAACCGATGCTCAACATTGGGTAGGCATAGCTGACATCAACACGGGAAAGCACCAGTAGCCAAACCACAACACTGATACCATAGAAACCGATACCGAGTAATACAAAAGGGTTCGACCCGACCCGCAGGCCGATGGGAATCAAGTTGTCTATAGTGAATGAGAATTTACCAATGGCCAGCATGCCCCGCTTGAGGACGATCTGGGCCGCAGCGTTGAGCAAGACTCCGGTAATGATCAGGGGTAGATATTTATTCATGGATTGCTTTCTGTTTTTTAAGCTGGCAGGAAATCCATCCTTCACGACCGGCAAAGGTTGTTTGGACCATCTCCGACGGACTGATATCGGCTGTATCCAACAGTGCGCGCAAGGGAACCGGGTTGATTCCACAGGCCAGGGCGCTGTCTAAGAACGCGGAAAACATGCCCTCGCAGACGCCGCCCTCCACCTCGGCATGGATCGCCAGCACATTGAGGCGGCCGGGTTGGATCAGGCCGAGAAGATAGTCGTTGTAGTTGGCGTTCGTAATCCCATTTCGGTCGATCACTTCATCATAGGTGGGCAGGGTGACGGGGATCTGGGGTTGGGGCAAGTACCGTTCACCTACCACCGGATAGAAGATACTGTGGCCGCGGCAATCGCTGTTATAGACAAAAGGGAATGCAATTTTTTTTGTTAATACCTGCGGGGTACAGCGCCAAGCCGGGGCGGCCGAGCACTCCGGCAGTCGCCCGGTGATCTTGCTCAGCCGGTCGAGTCCGTTACGGAGCACTTTGTCGATCGCCGCCCCATCCATCTTCTCGATATGAGACTGCCAGGCATGATGATCCCAGGCATGCAGACCGATCTCATGGCCATCGTCAGCCGCATCACGAATCATTTTTGCAGCATGGGAGCCGATATCCGGTCCAGGCCAGAACGTCCCCCGCAGCAGGATATCCCATCCGTACAGGCTGGCGGCGCGTGAACGAAGCATCTTGACGAGAAACGCCGGGCGCAGCAGCCGCCAAAGGTGGCGGCCCATGTTGTCCGGACCCACGGAAAAGAAAAAGGAGGCATGGATGCCATGCCGGCGGAAGAGGCGGCACAGGGTCGGCACACCCTTTCGGGTACCGCTTAGCGTGTCCGCATCCACACGCAACCCGAGTGCCGTCACGCAACAGCCTCCTTGGACCGGGCCATTGTGATCGTTTTTCTACCCTCCGCTGAAGGCATCGCCTGGTTGTTGACGCCGGCGGCATCACACAGGAAAAAGTTCAGGGTCTCTGCGATCGATTGTTCAAGGGGGATGCGGGGTGTCCAGTCCAGAAGCCGCCGGGCGTTTTCGATGTTGGGTCGGCGATGCTGAACATCCTCGTAGCCGGATCCGTAATAGGTGCGGCTCTCCACCTTTCGGATGCCGGCCAGGGGCGGAAAGTGGTCTCTTAGGGGATGCTGCGCAAATTGGTCGGTGAGCATAATGGCCAGCGCTTCGATGGACGCTTCATTGTCCGGGTTACCGATATTAAAGATTCGTCTGTCGCAGGCATTGCCGTGGTTTTCGATAATCCGGAAGAGGCACTCCACACCGTCCTTGACATCGGTGAAACAGCGCATCTGCGACCTCCGTCCACAAGCTTGATGGGGGTCCCCTCGGTCAGATTGAGAATCAACTGGGTGATGGCCCGCGAACTACCGATGCGTGCCGATTCCAGGCTGTCCAGGCGCGGGCCGATCCAGTTGAAGGGCCGGAACAGGGTGAAGGGCAGCGACCGGGTGGCACCATAGGCCCAGATCACACGGTCGAGGAGCTGCTTGCTGCACGAGTAGATCCAGCGCTGTTTGCGGATCGGACCCAATACCAGGCGAGAGTGATCCTCGTCAAAGCGCTCATCGGCGCACATGCCATAGACTTCGGAAGTGGAAGGGAAGATAATCCGCTTGCCGTACTTGGCGCAGTAACGCACCACGCGTAGGTTCTCTTCGAAATCCAGCTCGAAGACCCGCAACGGGTTGCGTACATATTCGATGGGGGTGGCGATGGCCACGAGCGGCAGGACGATATCGCATTTGCGCACATGGTACTCGATCCACTCCCGGTGAATGGCGATATCGCCTTCAAAAAGTGAAAATCAGGGTGGTCCATGAGCCGCTCCAGGGAGTCGGCATTCAAGTCCATGCCGTGGACTTCATACCTTCCGCTGGCCAGAAGGCGTTCGCTGAGGTGGTTGCCGATAAATCCGTTGATGCCGAGAATTAAAACGCATTTTTTGCGTATCTTCTGGATATGGATATTGGGGAGGCCGCCGAAGCGCATGCCGGCGACCAACCCCAATTCCTCGGCCAATTGCGAGCCGCTATGGGTAATGCTGCCGTTGCATTGCCCCGAGAGGATTTCGATGGCACCACGGCCGCATTTTATGGTAAGCGGCGCCACGGAGAGAATCGTTCCCGGTACACCGCTGTCGGCATTGGTTTCGCAAACCGACCAGAAGAAGCACTGGCGGTTGCCGATATGGCTGAAGGCACCGGGATAGGGCCGGGTGACGGCGCGTACGAGATTTCTCACCGTGGCTGCCGGTTGATTCCAGTCGATTTTTCCGTCCACCGGTCGTCGGCCGTCGAAATAAGAGGCCTGGGATTTATCCTGGGGCGTATGCGGGGCGCTGCCGTCGATGAGGCCGGGCAAAAGGTCGTCCAACAGCGCCGATGCAGCCGAAGCCGCCTTGCGATGCAGGGACAGGGCCGTGTCGTCGTCGGTGATGGGGATGCGGCGTTGACCGACGATGTCTCCGTCGTCGGGCCGGGGGGTCATGTAGTGCAGCGTAACGCCAGTCTCCGATTCTCCGTTGACCAGCACCCAGTTGATCGGGCAGCGGCCACGATAACGCGGCAGAAGCGAGCCGTGCAGGTTCAGACACCCATTGGGGGGCACGTCCAGGACTTCCTTATTTACCATGTCCCGGTAGTAAAACGAGAAGAGAATGTCCGGCTTAAGGGCACGGATGCGCTCCACCCACAGGGGATGATTGATGCTGTCCGGGGCGAAGACCGGGATGTCGAGATTGGACGCCAGTTCGGCCACCGAGTCAAACCACACCGCCTCGGCCGGATCATCCCTGTGGGTAAAGATCGCCGTGATGTCGATCCCGTGGCGGACGAGCGCCTTGATTCCGGCGCAACCGATGTTGTGATAAGCCAGTACAATCGCTTTCATCGCATTTCCTCCTCCCATTGATGGGCGGCGATCACCCTCTGGACAAAAAAGCGCGGCCGGGCACGGACGTCGTGATACACCCGCCCGAGATATTCTCCCAGAAGGCCCATGCCCACGAACTGGACGCCGACAAAGATAAACAGGATGGCAAAGAGGGTGAAAACCCCTTCGGCGGCCCAGGTGGCCCCGAAAATGAGGCGCATGAACAACAGGAAACAACCGAAGCCGATGCCCATGGCCGATACGATCGATCCCAGGAGGCTGAGCAATCGCAAGGGATAGGTAGTCATTGAGGTCACCACGTCGAACATGAGGGAGATCAACTTCGGCAAACTGTATTTGGAGTTACCATTCATGCGGGAGTCGTGCCCAACCTCGATTTCGGTGGTGTGGCGGGCAAAACTGTTGGCCAAAATCGGGATGAAGGTGCTGTGTTCACGGCACATGCGCATGGCCTGCACAATTTTGCCACGGTAGGCTCTGAGCATACATCCGTAGTCATGCATCATGACGCCGGTGGCTTTCTGTATCGATCGGTTGATAAGGGCCGATGACGCCCGGCGAAACAGGGTGTCCTGGCGGTTGGACCGCACAGTGCCCACCACATCGAATCCCTGGTCCATGGTCGATGCCAGACGCGGGATCTCCTCCGGGGGATTTTGAAGGTCCGCGTCCAGGGTGATCACGATGTCGCCGCGCACCTGTTCGAAGCCGGCCATGACGGCTGCATGCTGGCCGTAGTTGCGGTTCAGGAAAACGGCCACGATCACACCCGGATGGTCCGTGGCCGCGGCTTCCAGTATTTCGGCGGAGCGATCGCGGCTGCCGTCATCCACCATAATGATTTCAAAGGGCCGGTCGGCCTTGCGGCAGGCCTCCAGACAGCGGCGGATCAATTCGTCGAGATTGGCCTCTTCGTTGAAAACGGGAATCACCACCGACAGCATCGCCAAATCACTCATCGACCATCACCTCCTTGATGGCATCGACAACATCGTCCACATCTTCTCTCCTCATGTCCGGGAAAAGGGGTAGCGAGCAGATGCGGGCCGTGTTCCATTCGGTGTGGGGAAGGGTTCCCACAACTTCGGGGAAGGCATCTCGGTAGTATTTTTGAAGATGGACGGCGCGGAAATGCAGGCCGGTGCCGATGTTGCGCGCCTTTAGCGCAGCCATGAACCGATCCCGGTCAAAGGCCGGCGACTTGCCATCGACCCGCACGATAAACAGGTGCCAGGCGTGCTTTATCGGGTAGTCGGGAATCGCCAGGGGCCGGATTCCGGGTATATCCTTCAATTGCTGCTGGTAGTATTCAGCCAGTATCGCGCGCTTCGCGTTCATTTCATCAAGCCGCGCCAACTGGCCCAGTCCCAGCACGGCAAGGACATCGGGCAGGTTGTACTTGTAGCCGGGTTCGATTACTTCGGCCTGTGGCGCACGGCCCTGGGTCTCGCGATCAAAGGCATCCACTCCCAATCCGTGAAACTTGAGACGGCGGATGCGTGCCTCGAATTCAGGGTCGTCGGTGCAGACCATGCCGCCTTCGCCGGTGGTGATATTTTTGATGGGGTGAAAGGAGAAAATGGCCGTGCCCGTCCGGCCCACGGGTATACCCCGGTAATCGGTACCCACGGCATGGGCTGCATCCTCGATGATTGCAATATTGCCGTGCCGGACTGCCAGCCGGCGGATGGGATCCATGTCCACCGCGGCACCGGCAAAATGTACCGGAACGATCAGGCGGGTGCGCGCGGTGATTTTTTCCTCGATGGTTTGGGCGGTGACCATGAGCGTCTCCCGGTCCACATCGGCGAAAACCGGCGTGGCTCCGGACAGGACAATCAGGTTGACCGTCGAGACCCAGGTCATGGAGGGCGTGATCACCTCGTCACCCGGCCCGATGCCCAGCGCTTTGAGGGCGATGTGCATGCCCGCCGTGGCCGAGTTGACACACACCGCCGCCCGGCAGCCCGTGTACTCGCTAAAGCGCGCTTCGAACTCGGCATTTTTCGGACCGGTGGTGATCCAGCCGGAGCGCAGCACCTCGGCCACCGCTGCGATCTCCGTTTCAACAATCGATGGGCGGGAGAATGGAAGAAAGTTGTTGCGCATTGGCTTCGGTTCGTTTTTCAAAATTTCCTCCTCACTACCACCGGAGATAATTTAATGGACAACCATTTCCGCAACGTAATTGAGGTTCCAATAGTCGCTATCTTGCCTTGATGGTTCATTGGTTCACACTCGATTCAAAGGAGTTTCAAGGCGCCGATTGGAACAATGAATAACACCCCAAATATGAAGAAAGGATGAAGGCGGGTGTTCCAAAAAAAGAGTATGTTTTGGGGTAAAAAAAATCGTTCAGCGCGATTCTGTTCATGCTTTCTTCATTTTTAGTGGACTATGGTGGCGTCGAAACAGTGGGACCAAGACCATGAAGCGTCCTTATGATCTCACTTCCAGATAAACCTGGGAAAGAGAGGTATTAACATGAAAAAAACGACCGGAGCGATAAGGATTGATACAACCCGGCCACTTCGGAATCCTTTTATCAGACTGTCTTGGGGCTAGCTGTCACACGGCAAGACCGCTAAAGGCCACGATTTGAACAGTTTGCCATTTGAGGCTTATCGCATGATCGACATCGAAAATCTGCACTTACGCATTGAGGGTAAGGAAATTCTCAAGGGCATTGAGCTGCACCTTCGGCCCGGCGATATCTATGGTCTGCTGGGACCGAACGGAGCCGGCAAATCCACTATGATTTTCGCGCTGTTGGGGCTGTACGCTTACCAAAGCGGGCGTATCTGCGTTTTGGGCGGGGACCCAGTGGAAAACGCTGTCTCCATTCGCCGTTCGTTAGGAATAATACCTGAAAAGGCTGGATTCTACGAATGGATGACGGCCTCTGATTATCTTAAATGGTTTGGTCGTCTTTATGGTTTGGAATCGACGGATCGGGATCTGAAAATCATACTGGAAAAAGTGGGACTCGACGAATATGGGCACCGTCTAATTGGTACTTACTCCAGGGGAATGAAGCAGCGCCTTTCAGTAGCACGGGCTTTTATAACCCATCCCAGGTTGTTGATTTTGGACGAACCCACCAATGGCCTCGATCCAAAGGGCAGGTGTGAGATTCACGACCTTTTGATCGGTTTTGTCGCTGAAAAAAACACCGGGGTACTGTTGTGCACCCATCTGTTGGATGATGTGGACCGGTTGTGTAACCGAATTGGGATTGTCGACAACGGCCATACCCAGATTGAAGGTTCTCTTAGCGATCTGTTGGTGGATCAAAGGGGTGGTCAGCGTTACCGTCTGCGCCTGCAAAATGAGTTGATTTCAGGCAACTGGCCGGATGAAGTCGTCGTACTTGCCCAAGAAGGTGAATGGGTGCACGTTCAGGTCAACATCACGCCATCCGAAGGGCCGTTTGCGTTATGGGATGAGTTGTGGCGGCGTGGTTGGAGAATTCTTGAAATCCGTTCCGAGGCATCCAATCTGGAGGAAATGTATATACGTCATACCGGTCGGGAGCGGAAACAAACGCGGGAGGTGACGTGATGAACACATCTTTGACCATTGCCCGAAAAGAGAGTTTCCAGATGCTGCTCAGTCAAAGAGGCATGGTGTGGTTGCTGTCATTCAGCGGCCTGCTGTCAGCGTTTAGTCTGCTGCTGGTGAGCAACACCGAACTGAGTCTTCTCGACAACGCACAGGTAGTCTATATGATGGTTGGAGCCGTCATGGCGGCAGGAGCGTTATCGGCTGCCATTTTAGGAAGCGACGCCTATGCCGGAGAAAAGGAGCGCGGCACCCTGGTGCCCCTTTTGTGCGCGCCCATCGCTCCGAATGCCTTGCTGGCTGGCAAGGCAACAGGCATGCTGGCATCCTGGGGAGTCATGTTCATGACGAGTGTACCCTATCTTTGGGCCGTGGGCGCGAGCGGACAAAACCTTGGCTCAGCCCTGTTTAACCTGGCCCTTTTCGGAACCCCGGTTGTACTCGGGTTCGGTTATCTGGCCATGGCGCTGTCTGCCCGCACAGGCAGCGTCATGACATCGCTGCTCAGTTCGGTCACCCTGTTGATGCTGGCCGCAAGTCCGCTGATCATCGGACCCGGCCTGCGCGGAACCACCATTGGCCGCATCCTGGATGCGATCAACCCGTTTGCCGGAGCACTCAACACCTTCGATAGCGTCATTATCGACAGTGATCCGTTTTTGACCCAGACGACACGACTGATCCTTGTCACCGCATGGTTGTTGCTTTGCCTGTTCGCGGCCCGGCGCAGCGCTGTCCATCCCAACTTCCAATAGGGGGATTTCGTTTTGAGAATATGGAGAATCATGGTGTTCATCATTGCATCAATGCTTCTGGCCGCATCCATTTCATTGGCGGCCCAAGCCCCTTTGGCCCTCAATTTTCAGCCCGATGGAAAAAATTCGACACTTCCAGTCATGGGAGACCACCTAAAATTTTGGAGCACCATCACCAACACGGGGACAATGCCAATTGAGGGGCTGGTGGCTTGGATCAGCTTGGTGGAGATCGATCCGGGCAATGAACAGTCGGTGGACCTGGAAGACTGGAGCGCGCACAAAGCTGTCGCTGGAGCGACCTTGAAACCCGGCGAATTCCTGCGTACCGATTGGCCCATGCGGTTGATTAAAGGTGGCGATTACCAGGTGGTGGTCAGCGCCGCCGACCGCGGCGGTCGCCAGATATACAGCAGCCCGACCATTCAGTTTCATGTTCGGCAAAAACCTGTTCTCCAGTCTGGACGTGTGGTGGTCGTGGCCGCAACGATTCCGCTCCTGATTTTAGGGTGGATGGGCTTCAACAAAACCAAACGCAGGCGACAAAGCGTCGGGCGTAATAAAGCGATACCGCGTTGATCAGGAAGATGTGTGAAAGAATCTGTTACATTCTCCAAAACTGATCGATGGAGCCGCTAGCAATGTTAAGATTTAATCGTGCCAAATGCCTTCTTTTGACCGTGTTTGTTGTTGTTTACATCCTGCCTTTGGGCGCCAGGGATCTGATCGTTCCAGACGAGACACGCTATGCCGAAATCCCCCGTGAGATGATAGAAACCGGCGATTGGGTCGTTCCCCACCTCAATGGCGTCCGGTATTTTGAAAAGCCGGCTTTGGGCTATTGGGCGCATGCGGCGGCCATACTGATTTTCGGTGAAAACAACTTCGCCGTTCGATTGCCCTCTGCCATGGCGGTCGGTTTGTCGGCCATCCTGATCTTTCTGCTGACCGCCCGCGGAGCCGGCAAGGAAAACAGCTTGCGACAGGAAACCGCCGTGCTGGCGACAATCATTTTCCTCACCTGCTTCGAAGTCTTCGGTGTGGGCAACACTGCCGTGCTGGACAATCTGTTCGCTTTTTTCATAACGGCGTCCACCATGGCTTTGTTTGTCGCCACCGAAGAATCTGCGGGATCGATCGCTGAAAACGGTTGGCTGGTAGTGGCCGGAGCAGCGGCCGGTCTGGCTTTTTTGACCAAGGGGTTTTTGGCCGTTGCATTGCCGTTTCTTGCCTTCGTTCCTTTTCTGATTTGGCAACGGCGAATCCTGGACATCTTGCGAATGGGCTGGCTTCCGGTGTTTATCGCCATTCTGGTGGCTTTGCCCTGGAGCGTGGCAATCGGTTTGAAGGAACCGGATTTCTGGCATTTTTTCTTCTGGAACGAACACATTCGTCGATTCATGGGGGCCGCCGCACAACACAAGGAGCCGCTTTGGTACTTTTTAATGGTTGCACCGGCCATGTTCCTGCCATGGACATTTCTGGTGCCGGCTGCGTTTAAGGGGCTCCGGCAGTCGTCCGATCTCGGGAGGCGGCAGCGCCACCTGATCCGCTTTTGCATTTGCTGGCTGGTTCTTCCATTCGTGTTCTTCTCGGTCTCCAAAGGAAAGTTGCTGACCTACATTCTGCCTTGTTTTCCTCCTTTTGCCATTCTTGTGGCCATGGGCCTTGAAATCGCCATCGTGAAGGGAATGTGGCGGCCGATCCGATGGGGCATTTCCGGCACCGGAATCCTGTTTGCATCGGTATTCGCGACCTTTGTCTGTGTCCAATGGCTGGGATACCATGGATTTCGACCTTACATCCACCCGTGGAAGGTGCTGATGGTGGTCAATGGGCTTCTCTTCATGATGTTGTTCTGCTTTTTGGCTTTCAAAAGCCGGCCGAATATGAAAAAAATGATCTTATTCGGTCTTTCACCGCTGCTGCTGTTTTTCGTCGGCCATTTTACGCTGCCAGACCAGACACTGGTGTCAAAGGCTCCGGGGCCATTTATCGATCGCTGGCGATCGGAGATTGGGCCTGATACGGTGGTTCTCTCCGACGAAGATTCGGTCAGAGCCAATTGCTGGTATCTGAAGCGGGATGATTTATATGTTTTCGGCGGTGCCGGTGAACTCCACTATGGGATGAAATATCCCGATGCCTCAAAACGCCTGATATCCCTGGATACCGTGAAGGATTTCATCGGGTGGCATCGAGGAAAACTGGTGTTGATTGCACGATCGAAAAGCCTCGAGCGATGGAAAACACAGCTGCCCAGACCGGACAGGGTGGATAGCAATGGGGCTGATGGGTATACGATCTGGAGATATTCGGTCGTCCCCATCCAGAAGTGGCCAATTGGTGTGATATCTGGGCAAACACCAGAAGAGTGAGCGCTTATGAAAATCCTGATAGTAGATGATGATATCTCGTTGCTCAACCAACTGCAGCAACTTTTCCTCAATCAGAAATACACAGTGGAGACGGCCGGCGATGGCCAGGTTGCGCTGGATAAGATTTTCGACAACGCTTTCGATCTCATCATATTAGACATTATGATGCCGACCATCGATGGGCTGACGGTTCTCGAAGGGTTGCGCGAAGGCGGGATCGAAACCCCGGTGCTGATGCTCACCGCCAAGGGAGACGCGGCAGACAAAGTCAAAGGCCTCGATTTAGGTGCGGATGATTATCTGGCCAAACCGTTTTCCGCCGAAGAGTTAATGGCACGTGTCCGGGCCTTGCTTAGGCGATCCGGCAGTCAGGCCACCGTAGTGCTCAAAGCCCAAGACTTAGAGTTGGACACCGTCAGCCGTCAAGTCAAGCACAAGGACAATCCGATGGAACTGACGCCAAGGGAATTTTCCATCCTGGAATTTCTGCTATATAACAAAAACAGGGTGGTTTCCCGATTCAGCCTGGCCGAGCATGTATGGGGAGATGACTTTGATCCATTTAACATGTCTAATTTCATGGATGTTCACATCAAAAACTTACGCAAAAAGATCGGGGACACAGGCGGTGGGAACACGATTCAGACCATCCGAGGCGTGGGCTACACCATCAAGGATAAAAACGAATGACCGTTAGAAGAAGAATTTCTCTGCTGGTTGCCGGGGCCGGCTTTGTTGCGAGTCTGGTGTTTTCCATCGCGGTTTTTTTTGAGCTGATAGAACAGCCTTTCGAAATTCTGGATATGGAGCTCGAAATGGAGGCGCAAAGAGCTCTGAGAACGATTGTGGCAAGAGAGGAGGAACCGGGGAAAACGCATCCCGACCCTGCAGCAAATGAAATTTACTCCTTTTGGCTCAAGATTGTTGAGCAGGATTCGGGAAAATTGCTTCACCAGTCCGGATTGACACATATAGTGAGCCTTCCCCTGCTCGCTCCAGGTACCAGCACGACCATCAGGGTAGCGATCCCCACCGGACTTTTATCACAAGGGAAGAGCAGCAGCCGCAAAACCCCTTTTCGAATTAAAAGCTTTGCATTTGGTCTGAAAGGGAAAGATTTCAACGTTCAAATCGCCCGCCCCATTGAAAAACTGCAGGAAGAAATCTGGGAGCTTGTTTTCAGTCTGATCGCAGGGCTGGTCCTCTCCAGCCTGGTTCTCGTCGCGATCAGCCATTTTATCGCCGGTAAGATCCTCAAACCGATCGGCAAGATGAAGGACATGGCCAAGGACATCAGTGAGAAGAATCTTGATCAACGCCTGCCCGCCGGATCGGAGCAGGATGAATTCAATGAACTGGCCAGAACCATCAACCGAATGCTGGATCGCCTGCAACATTCTTTTGATAACCAACGGAATTTTCTTTTTGACACTTCCCATGAATTGAAAACTCCGTTGACCACCATGCGCCTTGCCATCGATGAGGTCTGCACAAATGATATTGAAAATTTGCCCGATTCCACACGCGAGAACTTGCTGCGCTTGAACGCCCAGGTTCGGCGAATGGATCGGCTGGTGAAAGACCTGCTCAAACTGTCGGCGCTGGAGATGTCGGATTCGATCGAGCAGAGGCCGTTGTCTGTGGCGTCGATCATTACCCCGCTGGTTGATGAGTACCGGTTTATCGCTGAAGCACAACACATTCATGTAGATTGCCGTCTACCCGAATCCTGCACGGTCCTGGGTGATGTGGTAAAACTGACCCGGGCCTTCTCAAATATTCTGGATAACGCCATCAGATACAACTCAGAAGACGGCTTTATTACTATTGAAGGTGATCATACGGATGGCCGGGTGAGCATATCCGTTACCAATTCCGGTCCGGGTATCACCGAGGAAGACATTGACAAGGTATTCAATCAATTTTTCCGGGTCGAGAAATCCAGGTCGCTCGAGCACGGCGGGTCGGGGCTTGGGCTGGCCATAGTCAAGCGGATCATCATGTTGCACGGTGGAACGGTCAAGATGGAAAGCCGGCCGGGAGAATGGACCCGGGTTTGGGTTACGCTTCCAAAATAAACAACACCGTTTTTTTTTGCAGGACGGCTGATCATCAATCATTTGCCGATCCGATTCCTAAAAATATCTTAGTTCGGCACGGCTGCTTCCATGAACACATATCCGCTACGTCTACTGGCGGATCGACTTATCAACGACCCCGCTCCTTCCAACTATTCAGGCCATTAAGAACTTACAAATGATCTGGAGAAATATCCCCTTATCCGTTGTTATGCAACGGCGGACTTTTATTGTTTTTCAAAACCCAACGGCCCATCAATAAATGAATTGAAGATTTACCAATCGAGAAGGATTTAAAATGATGAATCCTCGGTTGTGTTACGATAACATGCAGATATATCAACAAAAATATTTGTGTTTAGAAGTAATATTTTACTTCCATATTGTTCATTCTTTCTTCATGAAGGTTTTTCTATAGTGGTGTTAAATGACAGGGACATCATGTCACTCATCTTAGAGATGTAGTTGCCGGATTATCCATCAATAAGAGGTATCAACATGAAAAAAAAATGGATCGTAGCATCACAACGGATAGTGTTCATTTTTTTCTTGATAATGATATGGTTAAAAGTATCGGTTGCCAGTGCCGCAGAAAGCAACTTTGAGCTAACGGGAGATATTTTACAGATTGCGATTCCCGCCACGGCCTGCTTGTCTACTTTTTATATGGATGATGATGAGGGAAGGACACAATTTTACTATTCATTCTTCACTAACCTTGCCGTTACCTACGGGTTGAAGTACGCCATAAACAAACCTCGTCCGGAAGCGCATGGCGACTATTCGTTTCCTTCGGGTCATACATCGGCGGCATTTCAGGGTGCTACGTTTATCCAGAAAAGGTACGGCTGGAAATATGGCCTACCGGCATATATCGGCGCCTCCTACGTTGGGTGGAGTAGAGTCGAAGGTGAATCAGACAAACACGATTTAACCGACGTTTTGGGAGGCGCCGCTGTCGGGATCTTGAGTACCATATTTCTTACGACTCCCTATGACGCGGTCACAGTAAGTCCATTTGCGGACGCAGGATGCTACGGCATAAACATCAATATTGAGTGGTAATTTGCCTGATTTTGATTTATTACAGTCATACGCCGCTTGTTGACGGGATAAACAGTAATCTTCAACCGTTGGAATCAGCTCCACGGCCGCTTGTTTCCAAACCTGTATCAGTCAATCATGTTCAGAGACAATTTCTAACTCTTAGAATTGGTTTGTTACATTGATTGGAGTCCCATGTGCAT
Source organism: uncultured Desulfosarcina sp. (assembly GCA_963674945.2). Classification (GTDB taxonomy): domain Bacteria; phylum Desulfobacterota; class Desulfobacteria; order Desulfobacterales; family Desulfosarcinaceae; genus Desulfosarcina. The sequence continues at coordinate 1,186,952 of CAXXWQ010000004.1, read as the reverse complement.
CGGCTTCGTCGATGACTTGGAGGACTTAGACGATAACGCCTACCGTAGTCAAAGCCGTTGGGGTAGAGAAAAAAGTGAATTCAGCACGATTCTGTTCATGCTTTCATCATGATGTTTTTTATAGTAGCGTCAATAAAGGATGCTATCCGTGATGCATTACCTAAATATCTTGCTGGCCCATATAGACCAATATCCTGGAATAGCCTACGGTGTGGTTTTCCTGGTTTCTTTCTCCGAGTCCCTGGCCTTGGTCGGCCTGCTGGTTCCCGGCACAGTCATCATGTTCGGCGTCGGGGCCATCGTGGCGACGGGCAGTTTAAGGCTCGTGCCTGTTTTGCTGCTGGCCATCTCCGGAGCCATTGCCGGCGATGGCGTCAGTTACTGGCTGGGGCGCCACTACAAAGAGAGCCTTGAAGATATCTGGCCCTTTTGCCGCTATCCTGAAATGTTAACCAAAGGAGCTGCCTTTTTCTACCGGCACGGGGGCAAAAGCGTCCTGCTTGGACGGTTCGTGGGACCGGTGCGTCCGGTCATCCCGGTTGTGTCCGGAATGCTGGGCATGCGGCCAATCCAATTTACCGTCGTTAATTTGTTTTCGGCCATCGGCTGGGCTTTGGTTTATATTCTCCCCGGCCTTTTTTTCGGAACCTCACTGACGGTGGCCGGAGCGGTCAGCACGCGACTGGCCGTGGTCGCTTTAGTTCTGGCGGCCGCCATATGGGGTCTCATCTGGGGGTGTCACCGGGTGGTCTCTTTGTTTGCACGAAAAGGGCCCGTCTGGCTTTGTGCGCTCAAGCAGTGGGCCACCACGAAAAGACCGTCTCACCGGCTTGCGCGTCCTTTTCAACGCTTTTTTCGCTTTCTGCTTTTCCGGGAGCAGGGAGAGGCGTTACCAGTCGCCTTTTTGGCCGTTACGCTTTTTATCACCGCATGGGGTTTTTTAGGCGTCCTGCAGGATGTTCTGGCCAAAGACCCCCTGGTGCTTGCCGACCAGTCCGTTTACCATTTTTTTCAGTCTCTTCGGACCGTATGGGGCGACAGCGCTTTTGTGGCCATAACCGAACTGGGCGATTCCTTTGTGAACCTGTCACTTGCCGGTACGGTGTTGATTGTTCTTCTTGTCAAGCGATGCTACCGCACAGCGGGTTTCTGGGTGATGACCGCACTGGGCGGGCTGTTGGGCGTTCAGTTGCTCAAATGGGCCATCCATTTACCGCGCCCTGTAGCGATATACCATGGCGCTTCGGCCTTTGGTTTTCCCAGCGGCCACACGACCATGAGTTTGATTCTCTATGGCTTCCTTGCCATCTTGCTGGCCAGGAAGCTGTCCGGGGCGTGGCGGTTGGGATTGTTTTCAGGGGTTCTTTTTATCTCATTTATGATTGGTTTTTCCCGCCTTTATCTGGGCGCGCACTGGCTCTCCGATGTCCTGGGAGGCTATTTCATCGGCATAAGCTGGACGGCGTTCATGGGAATCGCCTGGCTGAAGACGGCTGATGAGAAGATTCCACGTCGTTTGCTGTCATCAACGGTTGTCCTTGTTATCGCCGTTGCCGGGATCTGGCATGTGGCCCAGCGACACGAGAAGGATCTGGTGTTTTACGCCCCTCGCCATGAGGAGAAAACCATGACGCTCTCTCTTTGGCAAACCGATGGATGGCGAGGCCTGCCAGCCTGGCGAATTGACATGGGAGGTGATCTCGAGCAGCCGCTCACCGTTCAGTGGGTCGGGCTGTCTGCCGAGCTGGTCCGTTTTCTCACGGATGAAGGCTGGCGGCAACCGCAGCCGCTGAGCCTGAAAAGTGTCCTTGGAATGTTTTCTCCGAACACGCCGATTGAACAGCTGCCGGTTTTGCCTCGGCTCCACGACGGCAGAGAGGAGCGTTTGCGTCTTGTCCGGATGGATGGCGACAGCCGTCTCGTAATTCGCCTGTGGTCACCTGATGTCAAAATCGAGGGGAACAGCGTTCTTCATCTTTTCATGGGAACCATAGAAAAGCAGCAGGGCCGAAGCCTGGCAGGCTTGATCACCACAGCAATAGATACCGGCGACTATGAACGACCATTGGGCATTTTGGCACAAACATTCCGTGAGAGGTTCTCTGTACTATGGGTTCGTCGAACGGATCAAGAGCTTCGAAGCGACCGAGAGCATCAATGGTCTCGATGGCGGGGCGAGGTACTACTGGCATGGTAAAACACAGTGCTTTTATGAACAGGCGCCATGCTTTTTGGCTGACGGTCTTTGGCTGTATTGCGTCATCCGGGCGATGGGGTTCCGCATCAGTTTTTCATACATTGCCAAATGGACATCTCGTCCGAAATGACCCACAGCCTGCTTCCATTGTTTCTGGCTGACACCTTGGGTGCGAGGGCTTTCATAGTCGGACTGAAATGTTCATCTTCATCCTTTCTTCATCTTTTACTGCTATTTAATTGTAAAATTACCTACTCTTTTTATCTTTATAAAGGAGGACCACACAATATTTAATGTCGTCTTGCGTGGCAGGATCTTTTAACAATATTAGTGATATTGTTGCTAAGCATCGCTAATGTTAATGCAATGGTTGTGAAATCAAATTGACGGCAAGGAGGAAGAAATGCGGTTAAAATCAAACTTGAGATTTTGGATTTTGGCTGTTTCGATCAGACTTTCCGGAAATATGAAGTCACCGAAAGGAATACGGGCAACACGGGAACAATCGATCCGTTTGCTCCACTCGGTGTGGCTGCCAAAATTTCCTATCATTTTTAAATGCAGCATAAAAGTTACAATGAAAAATGGTGATATAAAAAAGGGTTGTTTCCTTCATACAGATTATCCTAAAGTCTGTTTTTTGGGTCAAAAATAAAAAGTCCAGATTTGCAAAGGTGATATTATAGGATTTACATACAGAGGGAGGCATATGACAAATTCGTTTGGTTGGTTCTATTGGGCTATGCTCTCGGCGGTTTTTGCCTCGCTCACGGCTATCTTCGCCAAGGTTGGGCTTGAGGGGATTGATTCTGATTATGCAACATTGATTCGAACGATAGTGATCATCATTTTTCTCACTGCAATTGTTTTTTCCTCAAACAAATGGGTCAATCCATTAAAGATCAATAACAAATCATTATTATTCTTATTATTGTCCGGTTTGGCCACTGGGGCATCTTGGTTATGCTATTTTCGTGCATTGAAGATTGGTGAGGCGTCTAAGGTTGCACCTGTTGATAAACTCAGTTTGGTTCTGGTCGCTTTATTCGCCTTTGTTTTTTTGGGTGAGCGTCCATCATTGCGAGAATGGACTGGAATATCATTGGTCGCTTTAGGTGTGTTGATCCTTGGATTAAAAAAATAAGATCCTATTTTTTAGGATCGATGAATAGGACATCAGATTCAATTATTATGGGGCCACCGAAAATTTGGCCCACCCCACCACAGGTTTTCCAAATTTTATCGCCATCGGCAAATTCTGATATCCGATATTCATCGATACGATATAGCTTTGAATGGATCATTCTTCCGCTCTCGTTGTTTGACGGACCGGATATTTGAGCGTCATCGATAAGCTGAGGCGCAACATTAAATGGTTCTTACAATTTAGTAGCTCTATCTTTGGCCAAGTTTTCACTTGGTGCATCGATAGTTACACCTAACGGCACCACCAGAAGGGTTAGGTTGTCGATCCCCTGGATGACCCCCTCATCATCAGGCATCAACGATGAATTGCCAGTTGCATTCCACAGCTCCCCACCAACCAATACCTTTCCACGGGTACCTGCCCATTGCTTCACCATGCATCTTTTCCCGATCATTCCGGGCAGGTTATAAGCCGATTTGCGCCCTCGATATCGAATGGTCCAGAACAAAGGCAGAAGGATGTGTTCGAGGATTTCATAGATGACTACAAAGATAAGCAGCGTGATCAGGATTTCTTTCATTACGATAATTCCACAGCTTTACAGAGAAGCTTTTTTCAAGGTACCGAGGGGAATATCTACAGTGTTGATGAACGTTTGCTATTCCGGGATCGATACCCGGTCATCATCATAAACGCCACGATCTGCGTTGCGGTGGCAGGCGATACAATTTGACAAAGACCCCACAGATGGGCGGTTTACAACATTTCGACCAATTTCATGGTGCTCTTTGCGAATATAAGGGATATCGGTAATTCTGAGAGGTGTCTGACCATCCAGACAATGCAATATCTTTTGCGACATCTTTGATGATGACATGTTGGCGGCGTTCGATGTCAGATAAACATAAATTTCATCCTTGGCATCCGCATTTAAATCCAGGGCCTCTCCAAAATGATCATCTGAATTTTCAAGAATTTTGCGCCATGAGTCAGATGGCAACAGCCCGGGTTGATAGGCGAAATGGCAGGCGCCGCAATGACCCGCATAGGCAGCGTTGTTCACCGGTGTAAGGAATTTTCCCCCATAATGATTGGTGTCACCACGTCGATGCTCCCGATATCTATGTTTTTTGCCATCATCGTCGGCGCTGATCGCTGTGGCCAATAAAATCAATGTGAACAGGAAGCATAGTATCCACAGCCTTTTTATGGCAAAACGTATCATGTTGTATTCCTTTGCGATCTATATGATTCTCGCCAAACTTATTTCAGCGACGATTAATCGACAATAAGGTGCCCAATGGTAAGCATCGTCACCATGGCAGCCAATACCAACGGTTGGGTATGTAGGCGGTAAACACTTTTCCTCAGGGGTTTGGGACACAGTCCGAACTTCATTATCAATCCTAAAGCAACCAAGGCAGTGACAAGTAAGCCGACGGATACGACCATAACGTGCCAAAAAGTCGCCGCTTCGAACCGATGCGCTGCATTTTTGGGTAAAGGACACGAAAGGGGTCGCATCGTAAATTTTAATTTTTGACAGCCTTGATGATAACCAAACATCAGCCTTGAGAGAAAAATGCAGTCGGTGGCAGCGGCTGCCATTATATAAGAAAGAGCGGATGTCCTGCCACCGATTCCCAAATTGAGCGACATTGACAATAGGATTGACGCTCATCTCCTGTCTTTTGTTGTCATTCCCATTGCGGCCTGACGGAAATGCGGCATCCCGAGGTGTCACGGTCCAGACCCGCAGCCGTACCGGCAATATTCGCAATATTCAGCTGTACAGCGGATACCATAAAAACTGCATCAAAACAAACCTGCTGAAACCTGGATATGGATACGTCTGGATCACCAGTTTTCGAGAGAACTCAACCGGAGACCTGGTCGAGGCCCTGGCCGCCATGGATACTGACCGATCCCTCCTGAAAGGACTCATTTTGGACCTTCGGGACAACCCCGGTGGCATCCTCAATCAGGCCATCGGGGTCTCCGAATTTTTCCTGGAAACGGCCGGTTCCGGACAGGTAACGGCCTTGTTGGCCGCCGCAAGGGAAATCAGTCCTCTACACTGAGAAAAAAGCGGAGTGCTATCGTCAAACGAGAATCATAAGATATTTAGAAGCTACATAAATAAAGACCAAACCGAACAATACTTTTATAATGGGGGCATTCAATTTGCCATTTACCGTGGCACCTATTCGAGCTCCAATTAGAGTACCGAAGCATAAAGGAACAAGCATATTTATTTGCACAAATCCTTGAAACAGTTTTAAAAAAGAACTGATAAAAGCATTCAGACTAAAACAGGCCAGTGAAGATCCAATGGCGATTTTAATTGGGGCCTGCAGGGCAAAGGCAAAGGCCGGGACAAGAATTGCTCCAGTTCCGATCCCCAAAAGGCCGGGCAATATACCTGCCACCACTCCAATCGTTGCTTTGGCCATAATAGGCCCTTCAATACCTGATGTAGAATTGGTTGTATTACTTTTTTTAAAATGTTCGACTATTCCTTCCCAGACCATGCGCGCAGCGATCAATAAAAAGACGAGTCCTGTGGCCACATCCAGCCAAATTCCCTTCTTGGAAATATAGAAAAAAAGAAAAGAAAAGAACAGTGTGGAAAGAAAGCCTGAAATGATGACCGGCAAAATGGAATTAAAATCAATATGGCCAAGCTTGAAATGTTTCAAACTGCCGCTAAGTGTCGTGAAAGAAACAGCGACAATACAGGTGCCTGCCGCGTAAGCGGGCTCGAGCCCCATCACAAATCGGAGAATGGGCATAATTAAAATGCCACCACCGATTCCGAGAAGACCTCCAAGCATCCCAGCTGCAATTCCGCCTGAGAATAGGAGCAACATGGTCCGGCTCTCTTATTCGCTACTGTAACAGAAACGGTCCCAATTCATCAAATAGGCGGCTCCGGCGATGGTGGTCCCATAAAAAAGAACGGGTTTTTCCCCCACAAATTCAGTTATCGTGCCGTTGACTAAAGTTGTACCGGTTACCAACAGAAGATCAGCCCATTGAGTGGCATCCTGTGTCTTTTCTGGTCCCTCAATCGTGACATTGAATTTCTCAGTTCCGATATTGTCCAAATCCAGATCAATAACACGCAATGAAAAATTTGCAGCCAAAGATTCCACCATCCTTGGTTGAAAGCCTATCTGGGCAATGTTTATATCCCCATGGGCTGTTTTGAGATGGCGAACCAATTCGGCAGCGCAATCCGTCGGTCCTTGATCGCGGCAGTGAACGGTTTTTTCGACCTGCTTCAAATGACACAAAACAGCATTTAAGGTGGCCGTAAAAACGGCCCTTCGGAAGTTATTTTTAAGATCAAAATTTAAAATATCTTCAACCAGCCCGTCAAAATTTCCGTATTGATCCGTGAATGCTTGCCCTTTCGCACCAAAAAACTCAGCCTGCATGAGCTTTTCTTTTCCCTTTTGCAATGGAAAATCATCGGATTCGGGATTTCCTATTGCTTCCTGGGTGCTCAACGCGCGTGCTCGAACCCGAACCGGTTGGCTGAGAAGATTTCTATCTTCCAGCAGCTCCAGCCCCTTTACCCTGATTTTGTCGTAAACGTTATTCATAGGTCTGAATCCTTGTTTTATAGACTGGTCTTTTTTATAAGAACAAATTGCTTTTTTATTATTTCACTGAAGAAATAGAGAATTTTAGTTAAAGAAATCAAGAAGATATTTTCCTGAAACAAAAAGAACACAGGCTGTTAAAATTATTTTTATCACTCTGGCAGGCATGAATTTCTGCATTCGAGCCCCAATATACATTCCTAAAAAGCCACCAATACCGAATAAGCCCCCTAATATCCAATCCGGTGAGATCGATTTGCCTGGATAAAACCCTGCCAATAGTTGATAAAAAACTACACCGGCGACAGATGTAAAAAAAGTTCCCATCAATGCCGCTCCGGCTAACGTATAAACTGGCAAACCGATGATTGCCACGAAAAAAGGTGCAACCATAGCTCCGCCACCGATGCCATAGATACCCCCTGCAATGCCTACTAAAAAGCAAATGAAAGAAGCGAGTACAGGGGAAAAGCAATAACGCTCATCGTTAAATTCGAATTCAACCTTTTTTATTGTGGACGTAACAACTTTTACAGCATTCAAACCCTTTGAAAGAGTTAAGTGCGCCTTTCCTGTTTTTGCTGCATCCATCGCAAGCCGCGATCCAATGTAGAGCAGCACGATTGCGACAAAAAATTTGAAGTTTTTTGGATCTGGGAGATATTCGATCCGAATCAGGGCGCCTATGAATACACCGGGAAGCGTGCCAATAATTACAGAATAGGTGAGCGGCCAAAGCATACGACCTTCTCTTATGTATCGGTAAACGCCGCTCGGGATTGCTATAATGTTAAACACTTGGTTGGTCGCGCTGACTGAAGGTGATGAATATCCAAGAATACTGATTTGAAAAGGGAGCAATAAAAAGGCTCCAGAAACCCCGCCCATAGAGGTCATGAAGGATACTATGAATGCAACTAAAAATGGAATTTTTGGGCTGACTTCAACACCGGATACTGCGAATAACATTTACCATCCCCATGTAGATTTTTTTCGTCCGTGATATCACTATTCCTCCTCTTTGTACACAGGAAGGTGTCATTTATTGTAATTTTAAGTAATTCTTTTGAAAATCGACTAAACACTTTAACGGGAGGTTGTGGAAAATATGCTGTTTTAATAAAGAAATATTGTCGGATCGATTCGGCGAGCCAAACTAATACGGATCAGATTGCGGTTGTAATTTTATCAATCAGGCTTCGGAAAAATTTGGTTGTATTTCATGCCAAGAATCGGTAAGTCCTTACATCCATATGCTTGATCAAGTCAAAGTATATCATTTGAATTCAGGGAAACACTTGTTTGTAAAGCCATTTACATTTCAACCTTATTATTACTTCACCATGCCATCAACTATCCTTCGAATAGGGTTTACATGAGGTGCCTGACATTAGCCCGTCCTGGGCGGCAGGCACGATTGTAATTCCCTGGTGACGGAATATTCTCTTTTCACGGTTCCCCGCCAGTATTTAGCAGACGCCGATGGTAGTGGATGTTCTCATTCACGGCCAACGGTTTGACGATTATTTTCACTTTTAACACCTCCGTGCCGGCGGTTCGGAGAACTGCGTTCAGAGGAGTCCGAGAATGAGCCAAACCATCTTCATTAACGGCAATGAACTTCAATTTACACTTGGTGAGACGATATTGGATGTGGCCAAACGCAACCACATCGACATCCCCACGTTGTGCCATTTAAAGGATGCCAACCCCACCGGTGCCTGCCGGATCTGCGTCGTGGAAGTGGCAGGATCGAGAACCCTGCTGACCGCATGCACGACACCGGCAACAAGCGGCATGACGGTAAAGACCGAATCTCCTGCGGTTGTGGGCGCTCGGCGTCAGATCATTGAACTAATGCTCAGTTCGGGCAATCACAACTGCGCTATTCGAACGGGTAGTGATGACAAGTGGTCGGAACTGCAGGTCAAGGTGGCCAATGAGGACATGAGTGGTAAATTATGCCCGGTATGGGGGGACTGCCGCTTGCAGGACCTGGCCTATCGTTATCAGGTGAGCACAGAGTATATTGATTATCAACCGACACGGTATCCCATGGAAACAGTGAATCCTTTCATCGTTCGGGATTTTTCACGTTGTATCCAATGCGGCCGTTGCGTCCAGGCCTGTAACGAGATTCAGGTAAACGAGGCCATCAGCTTTGGTTCTCGTGGCAAGGACGTCAAAATCGTTACCGCCGGCGATCGGCCGCTTATGGATTCGGATTGTGTTTTTTGTGGTGAATGCGTCCAGGCCTGCCCGGTCGGCGCATTGGTTGAAAAGGATGTCCGGTACACTGTACGCCCTTGGGAGACCCAAAAGGTGCGAACCACCTGTTGTTACTGCGGTGTGGGCTGTCAGCTTTACCTGCACGTCAAGGAAAACCGGGTAGTCAAAGTCAGCGGCGTCGATACCGCACCCAACCATGGCCGCCTTTGCGTCAAGGGTCGTTTTGGTTACCATTTTATAGGATCACCTGACCGTCTGACCCAACCGTTGATCAAAGAAAACGGCGGTTTTCGTGAAGCCTCCTGGGATGAAGCGGTCGATTATGTCGCCCAACGCTTATTGGCGATCCGCGACTCCAGCGGCCCGGATAGCATCGGTGTGTTGAGTTCCGCAAGGATGACCAATGAAGAAAATTATATTGCCCAGAAATTTGCCCGTAGTGTGCTCAAGACCAACAATGTTGATCATTGCGCAAGGCTCTGCCACGCTTCTACCGTGGCGGGTCTGGCAGCCAGCTTCGGCAGTGGGGCCATGACCAATCCTATCGCCGATTTGAGCAAAGCCGATGTGATTCTGGTAGCCGGATCGAACACGACCGAAACACATCCCGTGACGGCAACTTATATTAAGCGCGCCGTTCGCTTCGGAAAGGCGCAGTTGATTGTGGTTGACCCCCGGGACATCCCCTTGGCCAGGCATGCCGTTTTGAAGCTGACCCAGAAGCCTGGGACCGATGTGGCATGGATCAATGGTCTCATGCATGTCATCTTAAAAGAAAACTTGCATGATGAGCAATTCATCAAGACCCGAACAGAAGGCTTCGAGGCGTTCAAAAAATCCCTTGCGCCCTATACACCGGATGTCGTATCCCAAATGACGGGGATTCCGGTCGATAAGATCGTGGCCGCGGCTCGGATCTATGGCAACGCAATCGTTGGCAACATCGTTTATTGCATGGGGATTACCCAGCACAGTACCGGTACGGATAATGTGAAAGCCCTTGCCAACCTGGCCATGCTTTGCGGAAACCTTGGAATCGAAGGGGGTGGCGTCAATCCGCTGCGTGGCCAGAACAATGTCCAGGGAGCCTGTGACATGGGCTGTCTGCCAAATGTCTACAGTGGGTATCAGCCGGTTACGGATGCTGCCGTTGCCGAAAAAATGGCGGCGGCCTGGAAAACCACCCACCTGTCCGAGAAGATGGGATTGAAGGCTACGGAGATGATCCCAATGGCGTTACGTGGCGACATCAAAGCCCTTTACATTATCGGCGAGAATCCAATGGTTTCGGATCCGGACCTGAACCATGTGCAAAAAAGCCTTCAAAATCTTGACTTTTTGGTGGTTCAGGACATTTTCCTGAGTGAGACGGCCCAGTTGGCGGATGTTGTTTTCCCCGCAACCTGTTTCGCCGAAAAAGCGGGGACCTTCACCAATACGGAACGTAAGGTTCAGCGTGTGCGGCCGGCGGTTCCTGCGCCCGGCCAGGCGCGCGATGACTGGCGGATCACTGCAGCCCTGGCCACCCGCATGGGAGCGCCCATGGAGTACGAAGATGCCGAAGCCATATTTCGAGAAATCTGCCAGGTAACGCCATCCTATGCCGGAATCTCATATCAACGCATAGACAGCGATGGATTGGTTTGGCCTTGTCCTACGGAGGATCATCCAGGCACTCCGGTTATTCATGTTGGTAAATTTACCTCCGGACTCGGGAAATTCCACGTGGTTGATTTTTTCCCACCGGCTGAAGAGACAGATGAAGACTTTCCGTTCACCCTGACCACGGGAAGGCTGCTTTACCTTTATCATACCGGAACCATGACTATGAAAAGTGGCGATTTAAATGAGCGGGCTCCGGAATGCCGAGTGGAGGTCTCCGAGTCTGATGCCTCGCGATTGAACATCACCGATGGGGAGATGCTGAATATCTATTCACGCCGTGGAATGATCCAAGCTCGAGCCATATTGACCCCGAAAATAATTCCGGGGACAGTATTTATCCCCTTTCATTTTGCCGCAGCTGCCGCCAATCGGCTCACCAACGCGGCTCTTGATCCGGTTTGTGCAATTCCCGAGTATAAGGTTTGTGCCGTTGCGCTATCTCCATCTGAGATTTGATTTTGAGCTTAAAAGACGTGAACGGTAACGTGGTTAGGTTATTTTCGCCTGGCCACGTTACCGTCCAAATTATGATCTTAAAAATATGTGGCGGGAGCATACATTTCAACTGCAATAGTTGAAACCACATCTGTAATGCACAATGAGAACGCGGTTCTTAATATGTCAGATGCGATCTAATTTTTTTCGGTTTACATGCTGTTTTCCGCAACGACACGGTTTTTGCCATCCGCTTTTGCCTTGTACAGACATTGATCTGCCCGTTCCAGCAGGCTTTTTGCCGTGTCGCCCTTACGGTAGGCACCGACACCGATGCTCACGGTAATGGAGAGAACATCCGGATTTGGCGAATCATCCGCCGCATATTGAGAAGAAGCAATGGACCGACACAGTTCTTTTGCCTTTTTCGTACCGTTCCGAAGGGATGCACTGGGAAGGATCAGGGTGAACTCCTCTCCCCCATAACGTGCCAAAAAGTCGCCGCTTCGAACCGATGCGCTGCATTTTTGGGTAAAGGCCATCAGCATCCGATCCCCCACCCCATGACCATAGGTGTCGTTCAATTTTTTGAAATCGTCCAGATCCATCATCAAAATGGAAAACGGCTTTCGGGTGATTTGACTTTGTTCCACCATGTTGCGCAGATAATTGTCCAATGCCTTGCGATTGTAGACACCGGTGAGTCCGTCGGTATTGGCGGTATGCCTTGCCTTGTTCAGCTCTTTCTTCAGAACCTCCACCTGGCTGGAAAGGGCATCGAGACGTTTTTGATCGAGACTTTCCTTTTCTCGCACCATGGCCCGCATGTTTTCCACTTCCCGGACCAGTTCGTTTTTGATTCGTTTGAGATCATCCAGCCGGGTGATCTCTTCGAATCGTTCTCCCTGGGATCGAATACTACCGTAAAAATCCTGATTCTCGTTGTCCAGTCCGGTCATGGCCTCCGTCATCAGGTCGATAATTTGACGAAATTCGGCCTCTCGTTCGCCAAGATAGGCCTTCTGCTGCTTGATGTGGGTCAGAATCGTCTCTCTATTTTTTTCAAATTGCCCTGTAACGATATTGATTTTCTCAACTTCCTGGAAGAGATCCTGAAGTTTTGCCAATCGTTCTCTGAATCCCTGGGCGTCGATTTCACTGATGTCCAGGGTGTATTCGTTGATAAAGTAGAAGAGGGTCCGGATACACGATAGCAACGGAGTCAACCGTTCATCGGCCGGGTTCGCATTTTTATCTTTTATCGCGGATTCTTTCTCATCGGGGTTGGATTTTCCAAATAACTTCATGATCTGGTACCTGTTTATTGAGGTGTAGAAACGCTGGTTATCTGGGCCAGTTCAGCGTTCATTGGTTCCATGATTGCAGTACATCTTCCCTTCCAGGGGAAGCCCAACATCGGGCCGTTTTGACCCGGTTTTACTTTCCAGTTCCGATAATACCTCTGATGGAAGAGGGGATTTCCGCCGGCATGAGGATTACCTTTGCGTTCTGCGATGTGGAAAGGCCTTTCAGGGCGTCCACGTATTTTTCTCCGATCAGATACATGACGGGAATCTCATTATCCCCTATGGCTTCCGTAACCTTTTGGATGGCCAATTGGCTGGCCTCGGCAAGAACAACCTTTGCCTTGGCATCCCGCTGGGAGGCTTCCAGGCGACCTTCGGCCTCGAGTACGGCAGCGGCTTTTTCTCCATCGGCCCGAGTGACCGTGGCACGGCGCTGACGTTCGGCGGCGGCCTGTTCTTCCATGGCGGCCTGCATGGTCGCCGATGGGTTGATGTCCTGGATTTCAACGGTCTTCATGGTGATCCCCCAGTCCGCGATGTCGTCGGAGATGGCGGTTTTGAGTTTTGCCTTGATCTGATCCCGAGAGGATAGAGCGTCATCCAGATCCATCTCTCCCACGATACTGCGCAGACTGGTCTGCACCAGATTCTGGATGGCGATCTGATAATCTTCCACGCCATATACGGCCTTTTCCGGGGAGACGATGTTGATATAGGCCACGGCATTGGCGATGATGACGGCGTTGTCCCGGGTGATCACCTCCTGGGAAGGAATGTCCAGAACGATGTCTTTTGTCGTTACCTTATGGGCCACCGTATCGATGTAGGGAATGATGATGTTCAATCCCGGTCCCAGGGTCTTGTGGTATTTTCCCAGCCGTTGCACCACTTGTTTGCTTCCCTGGGGAACGATGCGGACACCCAACATCAGGGTGACGATCACCAATACGACGAATACTGCAACGACAATCAGTCCTGCCATTTCTTCTTCCTTTCTTGTGTGGAGGCAATTTCAAAAAGTCCCCTCAGGCTCAATATCGGCGTTGGGGCGAGTTGTCCAATCCTCGAAATACTACAGGTATGCACCCCAAGGGCACTTCCTAACGGAGTGTCTGCGGTCGGCCACCTCACCCCGCCTTCGGTCTTCGCCTTTCGGCTGCGCCCCGACATGTGATCTTGAGCCCGATTGAACATTTTGAAATCGCCTCTATCGTTCTATTACACCAATGGTCACTCACTTTTCACAACAAGCGTATTTCCGGATATATCGACGACACGTACCCGGTCTCCCACCGCGACCTGGGATTCGCAGATAAACGACCACTCTTCCGATCCCAACAGCGGTGTCGTAAAGCGCACGATACCGCGGCGGTTCTCGTCCGGTTTCCGAATGACCTGGCCGGTTTCACCCATGGCGGCCTCACGGGACAGGCCTGCCCTGGTTCGATCGGCCATCTTCGGCCGAATGTATTTGAACCACAAAAAGGTGAAGCCGCACGATGCAATGGCCCATGTGAAGAGCTGCCAGGTGAAGCTGATATCGGTAATCAGTAAAACAACGGCCACCAGGATGCCACCCAGACCGAACCAAAAGATGGTGAAGCTGGGAACGAATATTTCGGCGATGACGAGGATCATCCCGAAAACGAGCCAGTGCCAATATTGAACGTTGATACCCATTTCGTCCGTTTCCTTTCGAGTCATTATCGACAGTTTCGGAAGAAACAAAAGCGCGAGACGATTCCAGTAACTAAGAAGTACGGACCACAATCCGATGCGAAATACCCAGGTCTTATCGACTCTATCCGAAAACTCCGCCTTGATCAAACAAAACGGCTCCACTATAGTGAAATCTAATATAAGCGATTAGCTTTTCGCTGTTACGCGTTTATCGGTAATTGTTTGAAGTGATTCTGCTAATCGCTAATCGTTCAATTCAGGTGACATTCGATGACAATACCCGATCTGACCGTCGACATCGGCGGGCTTTCACTTCAAAATCCCATCATGACCGCCTCCGGAACGTTTGGATACGCACGGGAATTCGACCGGTACATGGATCTGAACCGTCTGGGTGCCATCATCGTCAAGGGACTTTCATTGCAGCCATCCAAGGGGAATCCACCTCCACGCATCGTGGAAACCCAATGCGGTATGCTAAATGCCATCGGCCTGGAAAATGTGGGGGTCGATGCCTTTGCCAGGGAGAAACTTCCTTTCCTGGAGGGACTGACACCACCGACCATCGCCAATCTTTATGGCAAGACCGTCGATGAATATGCGCAGTTGGCCGAACACATGGAGTCAATGGCTGCCGTCAAGGGGTTGGAGGTGAACATCTCCTGTCCCAACGTAAAAGAAGGGGGGGTGGCATTCGGATCGGACCCCAAACTCGCCCGGGAGGTGGTGAAACGCGTTCGGGAGAAAACCACCAAACATCTGATGGTCAAATTGTCCCCCAATGTCACCGACATCGTGCAGATGGCCAAGGTGGCCCAGGATGCCGGAGCGGATGCCCTGTCGGTAATCAACACCATTACCGGCATGGCTGTGGATCTTGCCACCCGCCGTCCCAAACTGGCCAACATCACCGGAGGCCTGTCGGGACCGGCCATCAAACCCATTGCCCTGCGCATGGTGTGGCAGACCGCCCGGGCTGTCAAGATCCCCGTCATCGGTGTCGGCGGGATCATGAATGCCACCGACGCCCTGGAATTTCTCATGGTGGGAGCAACGGCCGTCCAGGTGGGAACTGCCAATTTCGTGGATCCCAGTGCCACCATAAAGATTCTCGACGGAATGATAAACTGGCTGGCGCAAGAGGGGCTTTCGGATATAAAACAGTTGATTGGGACATTCATCACGGATGATTAACAAAAGGAGGGAAGATGAATAACAAATGGTTGGGATTCACTCTTGTGTTCGGGATACTTCTCGTTGTTGCTGCAGCGGCCTTAGCCGAAGATGTCGAGATATTAGGGGTAAAATTCCCCACCGAGCGTGTGATCGAGGGAAAAACACTGAAGCTTAACGGTGTGGCCTACCTGAAGAAATTGGGATTCGTGAAGGTGTATGTCGTCGGCCTCTATCTGGAACATCCGTCCAAAGACCCGAAAGAGGTCATCGAATCCGAGCAGGTCAAATATATGCTTACCCATTATCTGACAAGCAAGGCAACGGCCAAAAAAATCCGCGAAGGATTTATCGAACTGATGGAAGAGGGGAATCCTGAAAGTCTGGTGGCCGCCAACCGGGAAGATATCGAAAAATATGCATCCTGGCTGGACAAGGACATGAAACCGGGGTTCACCTCCGAGTCCCTCTATATTCCCGGCAAGGGTCTGACCCTTACCTATCAGGGAGAAGTGAGGGGCACCATCCCGGGAAGCACCTTCGCCCGGATGTACTATCGGTACAACGTCGGAGAGAAGGCGGACGATAAAATACGGTCAGGGTTATTGGGGCTTTAAGCCTGTTCCCCTCCAGAAATCGCCAATGATAAAAAAGGCGGAGACCGAAAACCGGTCTCCGCCTTTTCTATATGCTGGCCATTTCTGGATAGGCACCTATAGCGTTTGTGACGCTTTCACCGGATGCGCCTTCAAATATTCCAACCGGTTCAAACCGTTGATGTAGGCCTTGGCACTGGCCGTGATGATGTCCGGATCGGAGCCGCGCCCCAAGGACACCAACCCATTTTCCCGCAGTCGCACGGTAACTTCTCCCTGGGCGTCGGTGCCGCCGGTCAGGGCGCTGACGGTGAACCGCAATAGCTCGGCGGTGGCATTGGTCAGTTGGGCGATGGTGTTGAATGCGGCGTCGATGGGTCCGTTACCGTAGTTGGCACCCTGCACGGTCCGACCATTGATGGAAAGCTTGACGCTGGCCATGGGCATGACCGTTGTACCGCAGGTGACGTGCAGGTATTCCAGGGAAAAGACTTCACTGGACCGCAGCACCCGTTCGGTCACCAGGGCTTCCAGGTCCTCGTCCATGACGTGTTTCTTTTTGTCGGCCAATGCCTTGAACTGTTTGAAGACGACCTTCAGTTCCTCGTCGGACAAATCGTATCCCAAGCCTTTTAAATGTTCATAAAGGGCATGGCGGCCGGAATGTTTGCCCAGGACCAGTTGGTTCGTGCTCAATCCGATGTCTTCCGGCTTCATGATCTCGTAGGTCATGGCGTTTTTCAGTACACCATCCTGATGAATACCGGCTTCGTGGGCGAATGCATTGGCCCCGACGACGGCCTTGTTGGGTTGTACCATGATACCGGTGATCATGCTCACCAGGCGGCTGGTGGGATAGATATGCTCCGTCCTGATTCCCGTTTCAAAGGGCATGAGGTTGTGGCGGGTGTTCAGGGACATGACCACCTCTTCCAAAGATGTGTTTCCCGCCCGCTCACCGATGCCGTTGATCGTCACCTCGGCTTGCCTGGCACCGGCCTTGAGGGCGGCGAGGGTATTGGCCGTAGCCAACCCCAGATCGTTGTGGCAATGGATGCTCAAGGTGGCCTTGTGCATGTTCGGCGTGTTTTCCATTACGTACCGAATCAGTTCGGCGAACTCCTCGGGAACGGCATAGCCCACCGTATCGGGCAGGTTGACCGTGATTGCGCCGGCTTCGATGGCCGCGCCAAATACCTTGCACAGAAAATCCCGATCACTGCGGGAGCCATCTTCGGCGGAAAATTCGACGTTGTCGGTGAAACGTTTTGCGTAACGAACGGCGTCTACGGCCGCCTGGACCACCTCGTCCCTGGACATTCTCAGTTTATGTTCCAGGTGGATGTCCGACGTGGCGATGAATGTATGAATGCGGGGTTTGACCGCGTGCTGGATCGCTCCCCAGGCCTGGTCGATGTCTCCCTTGCTGGTTCGTGCCAGGCCCGCGATTTCGGTCTTTTTAAGCCGTCCGGAAATCTGGGAGACCGCTTCGAAATCGCCTTCCGAGGCGGCGGGAAAGCCCGCCTCGATGATATCCACGCCCAGCCTCTCCAACTGTACGGCCAGCCGCAATTTTTCATTGGTATTCATGCTGGCACCGGGGCTCTGCTCGCCGTCTCTCAAAGTGGTATCAAATATTTTCACACGGTCTGTCATTGAGTATCTCCTTTATGTGTCTAATCCATGGAAAACACCGCGAACGGCATTTTGTCGTCCCGGTGGCACACTCTTTCGGATGACGAAAAAGTGAACCAAGGGGCAGTACAAGAGATTCGTAGCATACTCTTTCAATCTGTTTTGCATTTCATTTCCGGTGAAAGAGACGCCGGGGCAATGACGAGCATGGGCCGCGGGAGGGTGACGATGACAGTTCCCGCGGCGTTGATACCTTCCTTTGTAATGTCCATGGTGTTCTTTTCCTCACATCATGATCGGTTAGTTAGACCCTCCAGAAATGGCCAATTTGCCCGATATCCTCGTTGCGCGAAAAATTTTATCCTCGAAAAATCAACCATATACCTCCGGTATAATTTTTGGTGCGCCTCGATCTCGACCAAATCTTCCTATTTCTGGAAGGCCAATAGTCAAAGCTGTTTCCAGGTCATAACCAGCTGTGGCCGGGTAGGGCCGTTCAGGCCACGGTTACCTTGTCCTTGGACTCCGAGCCGCCTTTTTGACCGGCTTCCTTCGCCAGCTTGTATTGGAAACTGTCCGCAAGGGCCTGCCAACTGGCCTCGATGATATCTTCCGATACGCCGATGGTACTCCAGATGTGGTCCTGATCCCGGGACTCGATGAACACCCGGACCTTGGCGCCCGTGCCGTCACGCCCGTCTACGACGCGAACCTTGAAGTCCACCAGGCGCATGGTGTCCAAATCCGGGAAGAAATTGCCAAGCGCCTTGCGAAGGGCGTTGTCCAGTGCGCTCACCGGACCGAGGCCTTCGGCGGCAGTAATCTCGTGGCTGTCGCCCACCGAGATTTTTATGGTGGCATGCGCCGAGCAGGGATAGTCCTTGTCCTTTTCGATGGTGACCCGAAAGGATTCGAGATCGAACAGGGGGGTGAACTGATCGGTAAATTTTTCCAGCATGATTTTAAAGGAACCGTCGGCCACGTCGAACTGGTAGCCTTCGTCCTCCATCTGTTTAATGGCGGCTACGATGGCCTTGCTGTCGCAGCCGTTGGCGCAAAGATCCACCCCCATCTCCTTTGCCTTGTACTCCACGTTGCTCTTGCCGGCCAGATCGGACATGAGTACGCGCCGCTTGTTGCCCACCACCTCCGGGTCTATATGTTCGTAGGCCCGTGGCTGTTTCATGATGGCACTCACATGGATGCCTCCCTTGTGGGCGAACGCACTTTTTCCCACGAAGGGCCTTGAATTGATGGGAACGAGATTGGCCATTTCGCTCACGAACCGGGAGAGGTTTTTCAAGCCGCCCAGCCGATCCTTGGGAATGCATACCCGGTCCATCTTGGTCAGCAAGATGGGGATGATGGTGGTCAGGTCCGCGTTTCCGCAACGTTCACCGTATCCGTTGATGGTACCGTGGATCATGGTGGCGCCGCAATCGACGGCGGTAATGGTATTGGCCGCGGCCATGCCGCTGTCGTTGTGGGTGTGAATGCCCAAGGCGATGTTGCGACCTTCGCCGAACTGCTTCGCCAGGTTCTTGGATACCGCTGTCATGATCGCCTGCACCTCCCGGGGCAGGCTGCCGCCATTGGTATCGCAAAGCACAAGAAAATCGGCGCCGGCACGCCAGGCCGCCGCCAGCGTCTTTACGGCATAATCCGGGGCGTCTTTGTACCCGTCGAAGAAATGCTCCGCATCGTAGATCACCTCCCGGCCGTTCTCCTTGAGAAAAGCGACACTCTCTTCGATCATGGCCAGGTTCTCTTCCAGGGTGTTGCCCATGACTTCCTGGACGTGCAGCGGCCAGCTTTTACCGAAAATGGCCGCAACGGGCGTTTCGCTTTCGATGATGGCGTTGAGGTTCGGATCATCGGCCGCATCGATGCCGGGTTTTCGGGTGGAACCGAATGCCGTGATTTTTGCGAAAGAGAAACGTTCCTGTCTGGCCAGATCGAAAAATCGCATGTCCCGCGGATTGGAACCGGGCCATCCGCCTTCGATATAATGGATGCCCATCTCATCCAACCGCTTGGCGATCCTTATTTTTTCATCGGCCGTGAAGTTGGTGTTTTCACCCTGGGTACCGTCTCTCAAGGTTGTATCGTAGATGAAGATGGGATCCATGTTATTCTCCTGACACGTCGATGGGTGTCTGGGCCTGATCAATACGCCGAGCATTTCCCCTTTTGGGGGCAGGGAAAATGCTCGACGATGGTTCCATTACTTGCGTCGGTTCTCCGGCCGTAAAGACCGAACGGCGGCACCGGCGCGCCACATTTCCGAATCGTGGATCACTTTCAATTCCTCATTGAGGCGCTCACGGTAATCGGGGGCGCTGTTGCAATCCAAGGTTCGTCGGGTCTCTTCGCCGGATGTGACACTGTTGTAGAGCCGTTCGAAGACCGGTTCCACGGCCTTCTTAAAACGCGGTGCCCAGTCCAGGGCACCGCGCTGGGCCGTGGTGCTACAGTTGGCGTACATCCAGTCCATGCCGTTTTGGGCCACCAGCCGAATCAGACTCTGGGTCAGTTCTTCCACGGTTTCATTGAAGGCCTCGCTGGGGCTGTGGCCGTTTTTGCGGAGCACATCGTACTGGGCCTCCATGACACCGGCCAGACATCCCATGAGGACACCGCGCTCGCCGGTCAGATCGCTGTAGACCTCGTTTTCGAAAGTGGTGGGAAAGAGGTATCCGGAACCGATGGCGATACCCAGGGCCAGGGTGCGCTCCCGGGCCTTTCCGGTGAAGTCCTGATGAATGGCGAAACTGGAGTTGATGCCGCTGCCGTCCAAAAAGTTGGTGCGGACCGTCGTCCCCGAGCCCTTGGGGGCGGCCAGGATCACATCCACATTTTCCGGCGGAACGATGCCGGTCTGATCCCGGTAGACGATGCCGAAGCCGTGGGAAAAGTACAATGCGTCCCCTTCGTTGAGGCATTCTTTGATCGTGGGCCACATGGCCACCTGGCCGGCGTCGGAAAGCAGATATTGTATCACGGTGGCTTTCTTGGCGGCCTCTTCGATGGGCAACAGGGTCTCGCCGGGGACGAAACCGTCTGCGACGGCCTTCTCCCAGGAACCGGTACCCTCCCGTTGGCCGATGATTACGGAAATGCCATTATCGCGCATGTTCAGCGCCTGGCCGGGGCCCTGGACGCCATAGCCGATCACGGCGACCGTTTCGTTCTTCAACACCTCGCGCGCCTTTTCGAGGGTGAATTCTTCGGACGTGACTACTTCTTCCAACGTTCCGCCAAAATCGATTTGTGCCATCTGGTACTCCTTACGAATATGGTATTTGGGAATTGGTAACGCCTATTTGTCGCCAATCCTTTGCTTCCGTGAGGTGTCTTTTTGTGAACCCTCCGGAAATGGGTAAATGGATCTTTGCGGCGTGCCCCGATAGCATGCCGCCGCAGATCATGTGGGTTCCCGAAACAGGGCAATGGTTCCCGTACGGGCGATTTTTTTGATCCCCATGGGTTTGAGCAGGTTGACCAAGGCCTCCATCTTGCCCTCTGTGCCGGTGGCCTCGATGATGTAGTACTCGGTGCTCACATCGACGATCTTGCATCGGAAGATGTCGACGATACGAAGAATTTCGTCTTTATCCTCCGGTTGGGCCCGCACGCAGATCAAGGCCATCTCCCGCTGGACCGATTTGGAGCCGGTCAGGTCCCTCAGTTTGATGATGTTGATGAGCTTACGAAGCTGTTTTTCGATCTGTTCGACCAATGGTTCGTTTGCCTTGGTGACGATGGTGATGCGGGAAACCTTGGGATCGATGGTTTCGGCGACACAAAGACTCTCGATATTAAAGCCGCGGCCGCTGAACAATCCGACGATCCGGGAGAGCACGCCGGGTTCGTTGTCCACCAACATGGTCAATATGTGCTTCTCTTCGTTCATACGATGTATCCCCATTTACATTCAACAGGCCAGAAAATCTGGTTCTCCAGACCCGGTCGTTTTCCTTACGCCAGGAGCATTTCCGTTATGGGAGCTCCCGCCGGCACCATGGGATAAACACACTCTTCCTTGGACACTCTGAAATCCATGATGACCGGTCCTTCCGTCTCGAGACCCTTTTTTAGAACCGACTCCACTTCGTCGGGTCGGGTGGCCCGAAGGCCGACGGCACCAAAGGCCTCTGCCAGTTTCACGAAATCCGGCGCATGATCCATGCATGTGCAGGCATAGCGTCTGTCGTAAAAAAGCTCCTGCCATTGCCGAACCATACCCAGATAACAGTTGTTCAGGATGACTATCTTGACGGGAAGCCGGTACTGCATGGCCGTGGCCATCTCCTGGATGTTCATCTGGATGCTGCCGTCTCCGGCCACATCCACCACCGTCTCATCGGGGAAGGCGACCTGGGCGCCGATGGCTGCGGGAAGTCCGAATCCCATAGTGCCCAGCCCCCCGGAGGTGACAAACTGTCCGGGGCGGTCGAAATGGTAATATTGGGCCGCCCACATCTGGTTCTGCCCTACTTCGGTGGTGATGATCGCCTCTCCTTTGGTCAGTTCATAGAGCTTTTCCACGACGAACTGCGGTTTGATCTCTTCCTCCTGGACATAGGCCAGTTTGTAGTTTTTCTTCCATTCGTCGATCTGATCCAGCCAGGGCCTCCGGTCGGCCGTCAGTTTGCCGATATCCTCTTTCTTCAACAAGTCGTTGATTACCGATAGACAACTCTTGCAATCACCCACGACCGGGATGCTCACAGGAATCGTTTTTCGGATGGAGGTGGGGTCGATGTCCATATGGACAATCTTGGCCCGGGCGGCAAAACTATCGGTCTTGCCGGTGACCCGGTCGTCGAATCGTACACCGATGCCGATGAGCAGATCGCATGCCGCCGTGCTCATGTTGGCCCGATAGGTGCCGTGCATGCCCAGCATCCCCAGGGAGAGGGGGTCGGAGCCGGGAAAGGCGCCCAGCCCCATGAGGGACATGGTCACCGGAATCTTTGCCGTGTGGGCGAATCGTGTCAGCTCTGCCGCGGCTTTGGAGAGGATGACGCCGCCGCCGGCGAAGATCAGGGGCCGTTTGGCCGCCTTGATCAACGCCACTACCTTTGCCAGCTGCTTGGCATTGGGTTTATAGGTGGGGTTGTATGATTTGATTTTCACTTTCTGATTGGGTTTGAAGTTGGTGGTCGCCTGCTGGATGTTCTTGGGGAGGTCCACCAGGACCGGTCCGGGCCGGCCCGACCGGGCAATGTGAAAGGCCTCTTTTAGAATCCGCGGCAATTCGTCGACCGAGGTCACCAGGTAGTTGTGTTTGGTGCATGGCCGCGTGATACCGACGATGTCCACCTCCTGGAACGCGTCGTTTCCGATCAGGTGGGTGGGGACCTGTCCGGTGATGATGACCATGGGAATGGAGTCCATGTACGCCGTTGCGATTCCGGTGACGGCATTCGTGGCGCCGGGACCCGAAGTGACGATGCATACGCCCACCTTGCCGGAAACCCGGGCGTACCCGTCCGCCGCATGCACAGCTCCCTGTTCGTGGCGGACCAGGTAATGCCGGATGTCGGTTTTTTCTATGTTATCGTGGAGATCGATGGTCATGCCACCGGGAAATCCGAAGACGGCTTCCACCTTTTCCTCTTTCAGGACTTCCATTAAAACCTCTGCTCCGGTGAGTTTCATTTCCCTTACGCTCCTGCTTGTTGTCTCCTCAAATGATTCGGTCGAATTCGCCATTTCTAAGATAAGCACTATCTGACGATCGCCCCTTGACTGGCCGACGACACCTGGCGTGCATACCGCGCTATGTAGCCATGTCGGATCTTCGGCTCCGGTGCCTGCCAGACGGCAAGGCGCCTGTTGATCTCATCGTCGTCTACCATGAGGGTCAGTTTCTTATTGGGAATATCAACGGTGATGGTGTCCCCTTCGTTGACGATGGCGATGGGGCCTCCCTGGGCCGCTTCCGGTGAGACATGACCGATGGCCGCCCCCCGTGATCCACCGGAAAAACGGCCATCGGTAATCAGGGCCACGTGGGCATCCAATCCCATGCCGGCGATGGCCGATGTGGGGGTCAGCATTTCCCGCATGCCGGGACCGCCTTTGGGGCCTTCATAGCGTACGACGATCACGTCTCCCTTTTGGATTTTGCCGGCCATGATCGCCTCGGTTGCCGCCTCTTCGGTGTCGAATACCCTTGCCGGTCCTTCATGGCGCATCATCTCATCGCAAACGGCCGATTGCTTGACGACGCATCCGTCCGGTGCAAGATTCCCGTAAAGAACGGCCAGGCCGCCTTGGGCATGATAGGGATTATCCATGGGACGGATTACTTCGGAATCCAGTATCCGGACATCGAAGATGTTTTCGGAAACGGTTTTTCCCGTGGCGGTCATGCAATCGTCGTTGATCAAGCCGGCATCGGAAAGAACTCTCAAGATCGCACCAATGCCGCCGGCCCGATTCAGGTCCTGGATGTGATGGGCACCACCGGGGCTCAAAGAGCAGATGTGGGGGGTCTTCTCACTGATCTCGTTGATCCGGCGTAAATCCAGTTCGACGCCGGCTTCGGCGGCGATGGCCGGCAGGTGAAGTGCCGTGTTGGTTGAACAGCCCAATGCCATGTCCACGGTGAGTGCGTTGTGAAACGCTTTCGCGGTCATGATCATTTTGGCTGTGATCTGCCTTTCCCACAGTTCCATGATCTGGATGCCGGCCTGTTTGGCCAGGCGGAGGCGGGCGGAATAGACGGCCGGTATTGTCCCGTTTCCCGGAAGTCCCATGCCGATCACTTCGGTCAAACAGTTCATGGAGTTGGCCGTAAACATGCCGGCACAGGAACCGCAAGTGGGGCAGGCGGCGTCTTCGATGGCGGCGAGGCTCTCCTCCCCCATTTTTCCTGCTTTCACGGCGCCTACCGCTTCGAACACGGTAATCAGATCGATTTTACACCCCGGTTTCTCCGGATGCTCGCCGGCCAGCATGGGGCCGCCACTGACGAAGATCGTCGGCAGGTCCAGTCGGGCGGCAGCCATGAGCATGCCTGGAACGATTTTGTCGCAATTGGGGATCATCACCATGGCGTCCAGGGCGTGTCCGGTGGCCATGACCTCGACGGAGTCGGCGATGAGTTCTCGACTGGCGAGAGAGTATTTCATTCCCGTATGGTTCATTGCGATGCCATCGCAGACCCCGATGGTGCCAAACTCCACCGGTGTTCCACCGGCCATGTAGATTCCCGCCTTTACGGCCTGTGCAATGCTGTCCAGGTGGACATGGCCGGGAATGGCCGTATTGACTGCATTGGCGATGCCGATCAACGGCCTTCGAATTTCCGCATCCGTGTATCCGATGGCCTTGAAAAGGGACCGGTGCGGCGCCCGTTCGACTCCTTTTTTTGCCTTGTCACTTCTCATTGAAAAAGGTCCTTTCCGTTTTCCATTCGCTGCCCCTGCTCGGTTGGCACTTTGTGCATGACTGGTGGTAAAAGCAAAAAAAATCCGTTATCGCCTCTGGGGTGATAACGGATTTTTTAATTTCTTTATTGGCTTTGTCAGGCCGCTATCACCCCCGGTTCCTCGTTGTGGACGAGTACGCCCACGACGAGGATAAGAATAAGAACGAGAATGCTGATGGGGGAGAATCTGTTTTTCATAGCTTTGCCATTTTCACTAATTTTCCACCCCTAACAGTCTGTTTGGGGCAAGTCAAGCTTTTTGTTGCCAATGGTCGATTCAATCGTTACAGTAACCAAAGATAAGCGGTTCGCTTTCAGCAATTGGCTGTTGGCTCTTAACGGTTGCGCATCTATCTTCAATTCAATGTTCATTTGTTGGATGAAATGCAAAATTTAGGCAACTCTTTGACGGTGTACTGCTAATCGCTAATCGCTTAATTGTGGAGATAACGCGTATGGAAGAGACTTGGCAATCCTTGAAAGGGCAATTTCTTGTGGCCATGCCCGGTTTGCAGGATCCCAACTTCTACCAGTCTGTTACCTGCCTGTCCGAGCACAACCCCAAAGGGGCAATGGGGATCGTCATTACCCGGGTTCATCCGGAGGTCAACGGGAAGATGATCTTCGATGAACTGCAGATTGCCGCAGCGCCGGGCGCGGAAAACATTCCCATTTATATCGGCGGGCCTGTTCATTTAAATGAATTATTCGTTTTGCACAGCGATCCTTTCGGATGGTCGGGCTCCATGATGGTCACCGAAGCGCTGGCCCTCAGCAATTCACGGGATATCTTAGAAGCCATCGCCATGGGGCGCGGACCCCGATCTTTCATGATTGCATTGGGGTGCGCCGGATGGGGACCGGGGCAACTGGAAAGCGAAATTCGCGGCAATGCCTGGATCAACGGTCCCTATTCGGAAAAGATTGCCTTTCAAATTGCCGTCGAGAGAAAATGGAGTGCCGTCATGGAAAGCATCGGTATCGACCCCGCCCTGTTGTCCGACACGGCCGGCCATGCGTAACCGACTCACCGTACACTTTACCGAAGACTCTGCATCGGGCCGTGCTTTTACAAATGATGCTCTTTCCATCACAACGGACTGAACCGGAAGGCATGACGGCCGACAGGGAAAAATGATAACGATTTGATGAAAAGCTGACGATTGCGTGTTTTCTTCTTGAATTGAACTTGCGGATAAGGAAAAAAGGGTGTGAAGTAAACCCTTAAGAGTCGGAATTCGCCTTTTTGGGCTTCTGCTTCGGTTTTTTCTTTTTCAGACAAACCTTGTCTTTTCGAACAAATGCGCAGAGCTTGGGGTTATAATACTCCTTGCAGTTAAGCGGGTTGTATAATGGGCACTCCGGGTGTTTTTCTGACATGTGTCTCGGGTTCCTTATGCTGATATTGCGCTTTTTAGCCGCCCATCGTAATGAACTTGAGACGCGTTATATCATTAAATCATAAGATTTACAAGCCATTATGCGGCTGTCTGGGAAGGTTTTGACAATCGCATGGATAAAATGTAAAAAACGTCTGTCGCCTGTGCGCACCAAGGATTGCCCAACCCTAACTAGTGTTTCTCCGGAAATAGGAAAATTTGGTCGAGATCGAGGCGCACGAAAAATTTTACCGCAAGCATATAGTTAATATTCTGAGGATGAAATTATTCGCGCAACAAAGATATCGGGAAAATTGGCCATTTCTGGATGAGCACTAACGATCGATCGAGATGTCAACATACGAGACACACAAACAGGAACTAGTCCAGCTCAGTACCGATACGCTTCGTCTTCTCGATGATGCCGAAACGATTCCAGAGATGACGGATGAGGGGATCTCTCACTGGAAGCGATCATGTAAGACCATCATCGAACAGATACCCGAAGAGACGATGCGTATCGCCGTGGTGGGAGCCATCAAGTCGGGCAAGAGTACCCTGGTAAACGCCGTCTTGGGCGGTGATTACCTTAAGCGCGGCGCCGGGGTGGTGACCTCCATCGTCACCCGGATTCGAACCGGAAGTCCTTTGCGGGCGACCCTCTGTCTGAAAAGCTGGGAAGAGGTCAACAGAGAAATTGATGAGGCGATGGTGTTGTTTCCGGCCCATCAACGGTTTTCGACGGACAACCCTTTCGATATCCGGCGGGAAGAGGACCGCCAGGAATTGGGACAGGCCTTGACGGGGCTGGCTGCCGACCAGTTGATCACCAACGACACACGAAGTCCCGG
Source organism: uncultured Desulfosarcina sp. (assembly GCA_963674945.2). Lineage (GTDB taxonomy): Bacteria > Desulfobacterota > Desulfobacteria > Desulfobacterales > Desulfosarcinaceae > Desulfosarcina. The sequence continues at coordinate 1,159,609 of CAXXWQ010000004.1, read as the reverse complement.
CAGTGTTTTGATGAATTCCTATCTTACGGGATATGACCGGATTTCTGATATCGTCGCCTCGGATCACGGCAGCGTCACCTTTGAAATGGATCAATTTCCCCGGCATCGGGATTTCGTCGGTGACGACAACCTTGCCGTCTACCTTACCGACGTCTTGCTTCACATCGATACATCCGGGCTGGGACGGGCCGTGGAGATCGCCGATTGCCAGGGAGCGGATTCGCCAAATCCCCTTCATTTGGCCATGATTCAGGATTATCTGACGGTGGCTCACCTTACGGTCTATGTGGTCAGCAGCAGGACGGGGCTTCGCCAGGCGGACATCCGATTTCTCACCATGATTCGAAAAATGGGAATCCTGGACTCGGTCCTCTTCGCTGTCAACTGCGATTTCAGCGAGCATGACACAGTGGAGGAGTTGTCCGCCGGAATGAAGCGAATCGAGGCGGATATTCGATTGATCTGTCCCGAACCGGTGATTTTTACCTTTTCCGCGCTTTACCTGCTTTTGTCCCAGATGGCATCCGATCTTTCCCAGAGAGACCAAGAGCGCCTTTCCCACTGGAACCGAGAGACACAGATGGTCGATTTTTCGAACCATCAGTGGGAAGAATTCCACCGTTATCTGGATGGGAAGATCAATCGCGAACGGCACGCGCTCTTGATAAAGAACAACCTGGAGCGGCTGGAGGTCGTGGCTGCCGGATTTGGAAATTGGATTGCATTGAATCTCGATCTACTCGGGCAAAATTCCGGCGGAGCCAAATTGCTTGTCAAGCGTATCCAGCAGCAGCGGGAACGACTGGACCGTTTGAAGCGGACCTTGAAAAACACATTGGACGGTGCCGTAAATCAGATCAAGCAGGAGTTGAAAGCAGATACCGACCGATTCTTCCAGGGCCGGGACGACGGGATCGTGGATGACGTGATACGGTTTGTTCGTGGTTATACGGTGGAAACGGCAAAATACGACGGAAATCTGGACCAAACGGGATTTGCCAACATTTTGTACCTGGTCTATCAGGATTTCAAGCAGTCACTGGATACCCATATGGCCGAGACGGTTACCCCACGGATTATCCAGTTCGCCAGGGCCCAGGAAAAAAAACTCATGTCCGTTCTCGACGAAATCGCAGGTCCCTTCGGGACCATGATCGATGAAGCCATGGCACAATACGTCCGGGACACGGGTGATTCAGGATTGCGGGAGCAAGGAATCTTGTCTCCCATCACCATCGGTTCCGAACTCGGTGCGATACGGAAGCGGGCCGGATTGTCCCTCCCGCCTGCCGCTGCGACCATGCACTATTCCACCCAAATGAAAACCGAGGCGATCATGCGACTCGGTTTTTTCAAAATCTTTCATCTCGTTAAAAACGCGTTTCGAAAAAAAGCCGAGAAAGACAACCGAGAGCGAACGCTGGCGCTGGCATCGGGGGTGAAACGGATGAAACGGGAGACCGAGCGGTCCGTCCTGTTTCATCTGAAAGACTACAGGGAAAACATCAAATTTCAATACCTGTTGAAACTGGCCGATGCCGCCGCCGATACCCTGTACCAACAGATGTTGGCACGTTTTCAATACCATGGCAGTGATCTGTCGCGTCTCGCGAAACTAATGGAGGAGAAAAGTCTGGACAAGGAGAATGTGTTGGCAGTCCTCGACAAGATGGCAAAGGCCTTGCCGGCCATTTCCGGGCGGATCGGGCATCTCAAGGACCAGCTTTATGCCGAATCGGACTTGAAATAATTATTTACAAAAAGGAAAGGACATGGCGAACAAGCAAACCAGAGCGATTGCGGTGGCGAACGAAAAGGGCGGTGTCGGAAAGACGGTGACGGTCATCAATCTGGCGGCGGCGTTGACACTTTCCCATCAGAAGGTATTGGTGGTGGATATGGATCCCCAGGCCAATGCGACGAAAGGGCTGGGCGTTTCCACCGAAGAGACGACGGTATCGATTTATGATCTGATTACCGGCAACGGTCAAAAGGCATTGGACGATGCTATCGTTTCAACGTCATGGGAAGGATTGTCCCTGATTCCCTCCCACGTGGATCTATCCGGTGCCGAGATCGAGTTGGTGGATGTGGATGGGCGGGAAAACCTGCTGTATGACGTGCTGGTGCCGGCATTCGGAAAATACGATTTCATTATACTGGATACGCCGCCCAGCCTCTCTTTGCTGACCGTCAATGTTTTCACCTGCGCCACAGAGGTGCTGGTGCCCTGTCAGACACACCCTTATGCGTTCGGGGCACTGGGAGAATTGTTCGATACCATCGACGCCGTGAAAGAGGAGATCAACCCGGACCTTTCCATCACCGGTATCATTCCCACGATGGTGGATTTGCGAACCCGTGTGGCCAAACTGGTGATGGAGCGATTGAAAACCGATGAGCGATACAAGGACCTGGTATTCGACACCGCGATCCGCATGAACGCCACCATCGCCGAAAGCGCCGAGGCGGGAAAGCCGGTTGTGTTCTATCGAAAAAGCAGTTACGGTGCCATCGACTACAGAGACCTCGCCGATGAATTTTTGGAACGGACGGGTTCCTCGTGACCGCAAAACATCTTGTCTTCCAGGGGGAGCCAATGCCGGGCTATCTTGCCTCGGATTTTACTATCGCCGATACAGTCGCAGACTGTTGCTCACCACAGAGATACTGGAAAAAGCCATGGCCAGTGCGGCCAGGATGGGATGCAATTGGCGAAGCATCATGGGAAGCCCCGTGAGCGGATAGAGGGCGCCGGCGGCTACGGGAATTAGAACGGCATTATAGAAGAAGGCCCAAAAGAGGTTCTGCCGGATGGTGGCCATGGTGGCCCGACTCAGATCCATGGCACGGACGACGCCTTTGAGTGAACCGGCGACAAGGATCACGTCGGCCGTCTCGATGGCCACATCGGTTCCCGTACCGATGGCATACCCCACGTCGGCTTGGGCCAGGGCGGGCGCGTCGTTGATTCCGTCTCCCACCATGGCCACGATTTTTCCACGATCCTGAAGTGCCTTGATCAGGGATGCCTTCTCATCCGGCTTCACTTCGGCTTCCACCCGGTCCACTCCCGCCTGGCGACCGATTGCCTTGGCAGCCCGGCGATTATCGCCGGTGAGCATCACCACCTCGATCCCCTTTTTCTTCAAGCGGACGACAGCTTCGGGAGAATCGGACTTGATCCGATCCGAAATGCAGATCAGCCCCAGCACCCGGTCCGTCTCCTTTACCACGACGACGGTTTTTCCCTGATCCTGGAAATCGGATATCGTTCGTGCCATCTTTTCGTCGAATCCATCGGCATCGAACCAGTCCGGTCTGCCCACGCGGATGGACCGCCCCGCAACCATCGCCGCTACGCCATCACCCCGCAGGGCCCTGAATCCTTCCGGCGACAAGAGTGTCACCCCCAAATCCTCGGCTTTTTCCACGATGGCCCGGCCCAGGGGGTGCTCCGACCCTTTTTCCGCCGATGCGGCCAACTGGATCAACGTCTCTTCGGTAATATCGAGACCACCATTTGGCATCAGGTCGGTGACCGTCGGTTTGCCCTGGGTGATGGTGCCGGTTTTGTCCAGTACGACGGTGTTCAGCTCCGTGCTGTTTTCCAGGGCCCGGCTGTTTTTGAACAGAACGCCTTGCTCTGCTCCTTTTCCGGTACCGGCCATGATGGCCGTTGGCGTGGCCAGCCCCAGGGCGCACGGGCAGGCGATGACGAGGACGGCGACCATGCGGATCATGGCCGTGACGAAATCGCCGCCGATCATCCACCAGAGGGCGAATACAACCATGGCGATCACGATGATCGCCGGTACGAAAACGGCGGCCACCCGGTCGGCCACCGCCTGGATAGGCGCCTTGCTTCCCTGGGCCTCCTGCACCAGGCGGATGATCTGCGCCAGGGCGGTCTCTTTTCCCACACGAGTGGCGGTGAACGTCATCATTCCCTGGCCGTTGATGGTACCGGCGGCTACCGTGTCGCCAGGTTTTTTATCCACGGGGATGGGCTCGCCGGTGAGCATGGATTCGTCCACGCTGGAACTGCCGTCAATGACCTTTCCGTCCACGGGGATGCGCTCGCCGGGGCGTACCAGGACCAGGTCCCCGGAGCGGACCCGCTCGATGGGCACGTCAATCTCTTTATCGCCGCTGCGGATCGTGGCGGTCTTCGGGCGAAGTCCCATGAGCTTTCGAATGGCGCTGCCGGTCTTTCCCTTGGTTCTGGCTTCCAGCAGTTTGCCCAGCTTGATCAGTGTGATAATCACCGCAGAGGTTTCGAAATAGACATGATCGCCCAGGGCGGGAGCAAACAGCACGGCCAGAGAATACACGTAGGCGGTGCTCGACCCCATGGCAACCAGAACATCCATGTTGGCGCTCCCGTTGCGAAGACTCTTTGCGCCACTTACATAATAGTCCCACCCGGTATAAAATTGAACTGGTGTGGCAAGGACCCAGAAAAGCCAGTTGACCCAACTCTGGTGGCTCCACGACCCGGTGATCCCGAAGTCCCTTGCCATGCTCATGGCAAAAAGGGGAAGGGCGAAGGTCGCGCCCACAATGAATTTGCGGGTCTGGTCGGCGATTTCCCGACGGCGGGCCTCGGCTTCCGCATCGGTCCCCTCGTCGTCATGCTCGATCACGGCACCGAATCCGGCTTTTTCCACCGCCGCTGCCAGATCGTCCACGGTGGCCATGGAAGGCAGGTATCGGACCGTTGCCCGTTCGGCGGCGAAATTGACCGTGGCAGCCACAACGCCGGGCGTCTTTCTCCCAAGGGCCCGCTCCACGTTGGCGGCGCAGTTGGCGCATGTCATGCCCCTGACGGGAAAGTCGACCCGGCTTACCGTGACACCGAATCCAAGCTTTTCAACTTTTTGGATCAGCTCTTCGGGTGTCGTCTGCTTGGGATCAAAGTCCACCGAGGCCTGTTCGGCGGCGAAATTGACGTTGGCATCGCTCACCCCCGGCAATTTCTTCAGACCCCGGGCGATGTTCATGGCGCAGTTGGCACAGGTCATACCCGTGACGGGCAGGATCAGGTGTTGTTCGCTCATCATTGGGCAGGGTAGTTGATTTCCGTCAATGTGGCCCGAATCGCATCCAGTGTGGCCGGTGCATCCCAGCCGACGGTAACGATCTTGGTTTCAGCATCGGCCTTGACGCTGGATACACCTTCCATCTCACGAAGTTCGGATTCGATGGCCGATACGCAGTGGCTACAGGAAATATTGGGAACGGTCAATGTAGTCGTGGTCATATGTGCCTCCTTGCTTGTCGGTTTTCATCTCTGAAGAAAATAAGAGGTATATGGTTGTCTGGCAAGTCGAATCCTTTTTGGCAGTGCACGTCCTCATCTTACGTGTCTTTCGGGCAGATTGTCAGGGGACATTGTTTACAATTTGAAATTCGTGCGTTGTTAAAAGGTTCCCGAAAGAATTATAGTATAGATTATAAACAACGTCCCTTTGATTGAAAGATCTTCATTGCATGAATGCGTTGCGTCGAATATCATAGAATTTTTGTTTGAAAAAAACGAAATAGCGTTATTTTATCGAGGTGATATTTACCACATTGTGAAAACTCTCCCACTTTATGCAGCGGAACGGTTCTTATGGTCATCTGTTTTATTGATGATGGCATCCCTCTTTTTCATCGATGTCTGTTTTGGCCAGAATCGCTCCGTACCCCCGTCCCAGGCCCAATGGACCTTTGCCTTTTATCTGGCGGGTGAAAATTCCCTTGAACATGAACAGGCACGTAATCTGCGGGAGATTATCAAGGGGGCCGCCTCTCTCAAGCAGACCCATGTGGTGGTTTTCTTCGATCGGGACGAGCGTTTCGAGCAGGACAATCCCATCACTTCATGGAAGGGAACACGTGTCTTCCATGTGGTCGAGCCCATCAATCTGGTTTTGGGTTCCCCTGTAACGTCTCAATTGCCGCCTGCCGTCGATGCAAACCGTTTCGAACAGCTGGTCTTGGAGCACCTGACGGATTTCCGGGACCGCCGTCGCATCCTTACAGCGTATCGGCGAGAGGGCGGTCTCTACAAGCTGCGTGATATTTCGGACAGAACACGGGATGATCTTTTGCAATTGCTTTTGGAAAAGACGGATTACCTCCTGCCGATACGCGGCCAAGGACGGATCAATCTGGTGGCGGCCGACGAAAAGACCCAAAGACAGTTCATCTGCTTTATTGCGGACAACTTTCCTGCACGAAGATATGCTTTGTTTTTGGCAGGCCACGGTAACGGATGGTTCGGCGATGATTTGGGGCCGTCTTCGGTAATCGGAGCGGCGGGGCCGGATGAGTACCGGCGGAACCTGAAAGGAACGAGCCTGGCTGAAGCCGCCAAATGGCATCACTTCGACCTCATCGCAATGGACAGCTGTCTGATGGCCGATGTGGAGACGCTGTGGACGCTGAAAGATGCCGCCGATTTTCTGGTTTTGAACCAGATGCAGACACCATCCAGGGGGCTGGATTACACGATGTTGCTGGAGGCGGTGGGGCGGTCCGATCAAATCACGCCACGCCAATTGGCGCTGGAAGTGGTTGATAGCTATGCCCGGGCCTTTGGCAAGACACGATATCCCATTTCCACCGCCGCTTTCGAGGCCACGCGGATCGAACCCATGGCCCGGCAGTGGAACCGCCATTTCGAAGCGGTGCAAAATTTCCGCCGACTGGATGATGTCAGGCAGTGCGTACCCAACATCTCCACCGCGACGATTCTCCGGGATGCCATGGTGGACATGCCCCGATTATGCAACGCATTGGGTATGAAAGAGATGGAAGGGAGGATCGAAGGACCGGACGGTGTCATGATCGGTCGCTTTCAGCAGCATACCGGATATGGCGGTCTGTCGGTTTACCTGCCCAAAGATAAGGCAACTTTTTCCCGTACCATTACTGCCTACCGTCTGACACCCTGGGCAATGGATTTTCCTTCGGGCTGGGTAAGAACCGTCGAACACCTCTATGCCATAAAAGCACAAGGACCGCGGGGCACGGAGGATGATCCGCGCCCGTAGGCCCTGTTACCAAAGATCATCGTGTCTGTATGAATTCGTTTACGGATTAGTAGTCCCAGGCCAAGTCGTCAATATCCGGATATCCGGTCAGCCAGCCAAGACAACTCTCGTGATTTGTATCGATATAGCCTTGCACGGCGTCGGTGGTCGAATCGATTGCGGTGGATTCGGCCGGGTAACCTGCCGGTGCAGTGGCAGAGAGGATATCGTCCATGGTTACCACGACGAAATAATCATCGGTGGGGCTGTCGTTGGTAATGGCGCGGAAAGCCATCTCGCTGTCCATATTGCCGCCGCCCATGACCGTCCACATTCCATCGACTTCATAGATGCCGTCATGGTCCAAGTCTTCTTTGGCGGCATTGGTGGATTGGGTCAGGACAAAGGTGCCCTCTTCGACGTTGCCTTTCCAGATAAACTGGATTTTGAAGGTATCGGGATCATCGTCCGCGTAGGCCACCCAGACCTGGAGGACCTGCGTGGTTTCGTTGAAGTTGGCGCGAAACAGTTCGTATGAATTGTGTTCGAAAACATGTTTGGTATGGGCGACCAGGGCCTTGTCATCACCCTCCATGTCATAGGCGACCATGGTGCTGAAACTGTCGTCCGATGAGGTGATGACCACCTGCTTGGACAGTCCCGTCTGGGTGTCTTCGAAGTACGGCACGGTGAAATCACCGGAATAGTCGGAGACCACGGCGGTATAGGTCACGCCACCGTCGCCGATCTCATGGGTGCCGTTTTCGGATAGTTCTTCATAGTTTTCGAGAATGTCCAGAATGTTTTCAACGGACGCCACCGGACCGAAGATGCTCTCCACGCCGTTATCGATGTTGAAGAGTTTGTTGAGAATAGAATATCGGTGGATGTCATCGGGGTGGCAGGCGCTCCAGCCATCCCAATCGGTTACGGCCGATGTTCCAACATTGGGGGTCAGTTCCCGTATACTGTCGGTGAAAACTTCCTTGTAATTGTAAGTGGTGATTGGTGTGGTGCTCGTGGGGGTCGAAGTAGAATCACTGCCGCCACAGGCAAATAATCCCATGGCCAGTACAAGGACGGCTGCAATGGTGGTTAGCCTGGCAAACGGTTTCGGGCGAAGGGTCTGGCGATGCGATTGAGCGTTGGCTGCGAACATAAACTATCCTCCTGTATTGTGTGTTGTATGTATGGGTGGTAAAGCTTTGCGAATCAATTTATCGTCCGAAATGCGAAAAGCTTTAGAAACATTTTCCAACGCCGTAACGGGGACGTTGTTTACAAAAAACACAAACTTGTTGATTGTTTATCTTTCCTGCCTGCTGCTTTATTTTAGAGCAGTTTTGCTTCCTTCTTCTGTATATTTTGCTTTATTTCAACGCATATCCTTCCAAGTGCTCCCGCTACGAATAGAAGAAATATTTTTAACTAATTGAAATAAATGTAAAAAGTATTTTGGCACATGAAATGCGTTTCATTGTTGGCGTCAATTTGAACCGCGTTGCCAAAACCGCAGTGTGACTGAAAAAATGAGCCAAAATGGATTCGCTATCATTACCTTCGGGCAAGGCACAAAGTGCATAATGTTCGCAATCCAATTGCCCGATGAACAAGATCAAAGAGGAAACCCATGGTCGATTTGCATGAATGCATAATTTGTGGTCGCACCATTCGGCTTTTAAGAGACCAGCAAAGCCTCGCCGTTTTCCTGGATGCACCGTCCTTACAGGGCAGGGCATTCCAGTGCATGAACTGTGGCGATGTGGTCTGCAAACATTGCCGGGAAAATGGCAGCATATGCACTTGCATGAGCAATGCATGGATCGCAATGCCATATCTGAAACGACCGATCGTTGGATCGATCGAGACAGCTTCGTTCCATTTGTCGTCGACTCACTTATAACGTGGGTTGCAAGCTTTTGGTTGTTTCGGGAAATGGATTCGTTACGACGGCCAAGATCCGGCGCCAAGATGCTGTTACAGGAGGAGTCTGATGCAGTTGCATCAATATATCAACCAAATCATAGGATGCCACGAGATCAGCGAGAAGATTGCGGCGGCACGCTGCCTGATCTCATTTATTCATGAACCGCTGGCCATGGATGTTTTGTGCGAGGTGGCCGTAACGACCACCAGTCAAAAGTTTCGTAAGGTTCTTTTGGAAGTGCTGAGAAATCGGGCCGAAGAAGCCCAAAAGCGCTTTTCCGACGCAGTTCTCTGGTCGAACTCTTCGTTTGTGCGAAGATGGGCACTGGTCAACCTCAGTTTGATGGGCTGCAGCGATGCAAAAAATGCGGTGATCAGTGGTTTGTACGATCCAAACGCCTCGGTTCGGGAAGCAGCCGTAAGAAATATTGGCTTGTACACGGACGAGGAGGTGCGGATGGTCTTCGATCACTATTTCAAAACCCAAGGTGAAAAACGGAAACGTTTCAACTCCATAGAATATGGCAACGCAACGTCATATGGGTCATGTGATGAATCAATCATGTAATACGTTTTTTTCCTACTTCCAGTGAATCACCGGGGGCTTTCTCTCCGGTAATCGATGATACGTGAATTTGGGGTACCCGATCATCATGGGGTAGAACCAGGTGTGTCCCTTGGGCAGGCCCATGGATTCCACCAGTTCGGGGGTGGCCAGCATCGCCCCCCGGAGCAATCCGGCCCAGCAGGTGCCCACACCCAGGGGCAGGGCGGCCAGTTCCAAATATGCCAAGGCAATACTCAAATCCACCAAGCCGTTTGCATTCTCTTTGGGAGCAGAAGGAACAATCAGCGTCCGGGCGGTGCGCAAAACGCCGTCGTAGCCGGTTGCCCAGCCGGCAACGATAGGATGGAAGTAGTCGGCTGCCACGGAGTCGGGCTGGGCGGTAATGACCCGTTCCATCCAGTTGATGGTTTCCCGGGATAGCGACGCCAATTTGTCTCGCCCCTCAATTACGGTCCAATGAAGGGTCTGGGCGTTGCTGGCCGTGGGGGCATAGCGGGCTGCGCCGATCAATCGTTCCAGGGTTTCCCTGTCCATGGCCTTGTCCTTGAAACATCGGATGGATCGCCGGGAGCGAAGGAACTGCTTGGCCTGTTTCCAGGACAGGACCAGGTCTTTTTCTATCTCCGGGCAGTCTTCCACCGCGACACCGGTTACACTCAAGGCGCCATGGGGACAGACGGCCACGCAGTGTCCACAGGCCATACATTTTGCTTCATTGGCCGGTGTGACATAGGGGAGACTCGTTTCATCTTCTTGAATGATAATCTGCCTGGGGCACTCGGCCGCACAGATTCCATCCTTTTTGCACCTGGTTTCGTCAATCGTAAGAAGGGCCATACTATTCTCCGTTTGTTGTTTTTTAGACCAGTGTACATCCAGAAATGGCCAAGCCAATCTTGGCTTTGGCCGATATCTTTGTTGCCCGAAATGTTTTATCCTCAGAATAATAACGATAGGTTCGTGGGCCTTCCGGTCCCGTCTGATCCATTACGAGAGTTTTCGACCAGATTTTCTTATTTCTGAACATACTTAAAAACAATTTTTCCATCTTACTTCCGTGTCAATAGCATAACTTTTCTTTTATTGTTACAATAGGCTTAAAAAGCCCCTGAATCGGAGATGTCTCACAGCATTTCGGATTACTTGTAATACATCATCAGTGAATAAATAAGTCATATCGTCGATCAATTATGAAACCTTACCTGACAATTCTCACGATTATACTACTCCTGCCGATTGATAGCAACGCAGGCGATACAAGTTTCTATCTCGACAGCCCATATAACAAAGGCACACTTCGATTGGAAATAGACAACGATATCGTCTGGAACAGGGATAGCAATTTTACCAATGGATGGAGTATTCAATACTATACAATTTGTTATGACGATTGGGAAAAGACATTGGCACCAGCGTCTTGCAAATGGATTGGAAAACACTTTCCAACGCTCGGCGATCAGGATTCAATCGTTCGGTTCGGTCAAGGAATCGGGCAACTTATGCTCACACCTGAAGACATCACCAATCCTGAGCCACCGGAAGGCGACCTGCCATATGCGGGAACATTGACCTACACGTTGAACTGGCAGAGCTTTAACCGCCTGACCGCCAGAAATTTCCAGATTACCGTGGGTGTGCTGGGCGAAGAATCCTATGCAGGTGACCTTCAAAAGTTCTTACACAACGCATGGGGGTGGGGGGAAGACCCAAAAGGGTGGCATACACAGCGGGATTCCGAGCCGGTCGTCAATCTTGCCTATCAACATCTCTGGCGTCTTGCCAAGATCGGTGTGTACACCAGCGATTGGGCCGGTCATGTCTATATCGGACCAACCGCCCTTCTCGGAAATCTGATGACCTCAATGGAGTTGGGGATGGGATTTCGTTTGGGGTGGAACATGCAGGAAGGATTCAACTCGTTTCAGGCACCGCCGGGTGCCGGCATTTTTCAGGCTGCCCACATTCCCAAGCCCGCCTCGGCATCCCGGCATGGCGTCGAATTGGTCATCGGGGGGCGTTCGGTAGGTATTATCTATTCCGTACTATATGACGGCAGCATTATTACCGGCGATGATCGCAGCATTGGACGAGAAAGTTTTGTTTTCTCAGGCTTGTTGGGTCTTAATTACTATTACTATGGTTTGTTTTCCTTGCGACTCGCGATTATCAGAACCTCCGATGTTCTTGTCGAAGAAAGTCTGCCACCTCCCAGGCCGGGTCAGAAAAAGACCGATACCGATAATTCATTTGGCACGTTGATGATCGATTTCACTTTTTGACGGGCGTTATTCTTTCCGCTGCAGGGAAATGTTCCTTTATCAGGTACCGGCATACAACCCTTTCCTGAGCATACGCTATGGTAAAAATAGGGTTGGTATATAGCATGTTGCATTGGACAATACGAAATGATTGCTCTTCCTTTCCGCATCAAATTTTTATTGAGATCCCTCCCCGAAGAAATTCTTTTCCATTTGTTACTACCTTATTGCTAATAGATTAATGAAAATTGTATTTTAAAAAATTTGAAAACAAAATGGGATGCAAATGAATGTCTATTGAATATCGATGATACCAATAGTAAAATTATTATGGTATTTGGAGTTAATAGAAGAGATAAGACCAAAGGCGAAAATGTCACATCCTTCTGAGTTACCGGGATTGATTCAAAAATAAACCTTCTCTATTGAGCAATTCGTCCGGTATGTGAGGAAACATGAAAAATTTAAATTTTATTTTCGGAATTGTAAACATTTCAAGTGGTCTGGTTTTCATCTTTCTGAGTATCCCTCTTATTGCAAAGAAAATCCCCATGAACAATTTGTATGGTTTTCGAATTAAAAAAGCCCTCACCTCTGATGATAATTGGTACAAAATAAATAAATACGGCGGTAAGCAGCTTCTTTACTGGTCAATCGTCATGGTCGCCATTGGTGTGGCCTGTTTTGTATTTCCAGTTGAAGTACAAAAAAATGAAGTAGCAAATGGGCTTAGAGCCGTTGCGCCAATGTTGGTTTGCATTACCATGGCGATTGTAAAAACAATATTGTATTCGAAAACGCTGGCGTAACCGGCCTTGCCGAACCAGAAAATTTCAGTTTCATCGGTAAAGCCGCGCATGCCTTGAAAACCAGTACGATACATGATGATTTTGTCTTTTCCATATGAAAGAGTATCGTGGCCAAAACATATACAAGAATAGGAATCGCCAATAGTTATCCATGGGCTCACCGCAACTCGCCTGTATACCTACAGTCAAAGGTAAAAAAAACAACGGCTAAGGGGTAATGCTTCTGGCCATCTCTCTTTTCAGGTAATAGATAAGGCCAGGGGGTTACCTGGCCTCTTCTATTTTGATAGGAGTTGTATGAAAACAAATCCATGGTGCCCGTGTCGATTTTCACGCGTCACCAAAAGTTGTTGCGTATCATATCGGTTGGTTTCGGGAAAACCTTAGTGGGTGGAAAACGAAAAAAGGCGCAGAAACCGAAATTTCCAAAACCTTGTTTTTTTCTGGCGCGCCCGGCAGGGATCGAACCTGCGACACCTAGCTCCGGAGGCTAGTGCTCTATCCACTGAGCTACGGGCGCGAACGGATTTGACGAGAGAAAATAGAGGATTCGCCAAAACAAGTCAACCCATAAGGCGGCTATACCTGAAAAAGGGCGTCTCCCGATGATTCCAGTGCGGCTTTCGCCTCTCCCACGACGTACAGGGAACCGGCGATGCACACTGCATCGTCGGGTGCGGTTGTTGAAATAGCATGCCTTACTGCGTCGCCGACGTCTGGGATGGTGTCGATTTTCGAAATCATCGGTTTCGCCACCGTTGCCAGGGTCTCGCAAGGAAGGGAACGGTCGATTTTGGGGCGCGTGATGATCAATCGGTCGCATGGTGCCAGTAAATCCTTTAAAATGGCCTTGTAAGGTTTGTCGTCCAGGATGCCGGCCACCATAGTAATTTTTTTACCTGCCAGGTTTTCCTTCAAGAAGCGGCCCAGTCGTCTGGCTGCCATGAGGTTGTGGGCGCCGTCTAGGATCACATAGGGCCTCTTCGAAACCACCTCCAGGCGCCCCGGCCATTGATTGTGGATCAGGCCGGTTTGAACTCGGTCTCTTGTCAATTCGACGCCACTTCGCATGAGAATCTCGCAGGCCGCGAGGGTAAGCGCCGCGTTGTCCACCTGGTGTCCGCCCATCAGACCGGATTGCATCCCCGACCATCGATGGTCGATACCCAGATAAGAGAACCGGTCACCGACGCCGCGGCGCACACGAAAATCCCGTCCTTTCATGTACAGGGGGGCGGCATTCTCCGATGCGACTTTCTCGATCACCGCCTTGGCGCTTTTCTGGCTCACCCCGGTGATCACGGGGGTGCCGGGCTTGATGATACCCGCCTTTTCACCGGTAATCGCAGAAATGGTATTGCCCAGGTAGGTTCGATGCTCCAAAGAGATGTTGGTGACGACACAAACGGAAGGAGAGAGAACATTGGTGGCGTCCATCCGCCCCCCCATTCCGGTTTCGATCACGGCCCAGTCCACCTGTTGACGACCGAATTCATGAAAGGCCATGGCCGTTGAAAATTCGAAAAAAGTGGGTTCCCGGTCTCCATGGTGAACGGATTTCACCGCCTGCCAGGAGGAGACGACCCGATCGTCGGAAATCGGTGTGCCGTCGACCAAGATCCTTTCGTTGAATCGGATCAAATGGGGAGAGGTGTAAAGCCCGACGCGGTATCCGGCGTTTTGCAGAATCGTGGCCAAGGCCGAAGCGATGGAACCCTTCCCGTTGGTGCCGGCGATGTGGATGGCGGAAAAGGTCCGCTGTGGATTTCCCAGGCCTTCCAGTATCCTGGTGATTACGGACAGGCCCAACACGATCCCGAACCGCCTCATTGCATACATGGACTCGAGACATTGGGTGTAGGCACTACTTGGCATGGCTGTTCCTAGTTCCAACTGGACGCGAAACAACAAAAACCCGGCAGGGATACTCTCCCAACCGGGTCTTCATCTCAAACGGAAATGTCGCTATCGATATCTTCTGGCGCGTGCCGCTGCAATGCGCTGTCTGCGCAACGCTTCACGCTCCTTTCGGCGACGGTACTCACTTGGTTTCTCGTAGCTTTTTTTCAACTTCAACCGCTTAAAAAGGCCGTCATTCTGAATCTTTTTCTTCAAAATGCGCATGGCCTTTTCGAGATCGTTGTCGAAAACTTTAACCTCGATTGCTTTCAAACTTGCTCAACCCCCTTTTTCCCATCGAATCGACAAAATGGTAGTATCTTGTATTTTTGATGGTTATTTTTATTCTTTTTCGTAACCCAATTAAATATCAAAAAATGACTTTTCATTCAATAGAAAAATAGCCGGCCGGCACAAAAAATGGGCGGCATCCGGAAACGGAAAACGGCAGAGCCGTTTTATGCAAAGGCTCCGCCGTCTTTCAATACGGGTGGGTACCGTCGGGTGTTAATCCAATTTGGAAACCAACTCGGCGGTTACCTCTTTTACGCTGGGGGCACCGTCCAGGGTGATGTATTTCATGGATGAGCCTTTTTCGGCCAAATCCTTGAAGTAGTAGGCCGAGGCAAGGGTTCCATCGGTGGTGTCATAGTAAATATCGTGCCGTTTGTTGATGGCGGCTTCGTCCTGATCGTCGTTACGGGTCTTCAGGTCTCCACCACACACGCGGCATTTATCACCATCGGGCTTGATGGCATCGATGTAGATGTTGTTGGGGTGGTTGTTGTCGTTGACGCACAGACGACGACCCATGATTCGATTCTTGGCTATTTCTCGATCCAGAAGAATCTCTACCACGATGTCCAGAGCCATTCCGGCTTCCTTGAGTGCCTCGTCCAGCTTGATGGCCTGGTTTTTGTTTCGGGGGAAACCATCCAACAGCCAGCCGTTTTTGCAATCATCTTGCTTCAGCCGGTCGAGAATCATGGGGATGGTGATCTCATCCGGTACAAGGTCACCTTTGTCGATATAGGCTTTTGCCTTGGCGCCCAGTTCGGTCCCTTTACCGATATTTTCCCGAAAGATTGCCCCGGACTCGATATGGGGGGTACTGTACTTGTCTTTCAAGATGGCACCTTGGGTGCCTTTTCCGCTGCCATTGGGGCCAAAAAACAAGATGTTCATTCACATTCTCCTTTCTGTTTCCCGTTTCCTGCAACAGGATCATTATACTGCAAATCGCACCCGGACCGGTGGTCATGCATCCTGGCCAACGGACACAAATACCAGATACTCCCCGAGTGCCGTACTTTTCGTTGGGCGGTGTAAGCCGCATCAACCGGTATCGATGATGGTGAGGCAGGCTGGCACCGAAGGGCAAGCGTGCCGGTTAACCGCGTTACTACAGAAATGATAGGGGCTTGTCAAGCATCCCCTGGGCGGGTGACCAGGGGAATCGCAAGTAGCTATGATATAGTGAACTAAAGTGCCTAAAGTTCACGAGTCGTTTCACTCCGCCGTTTATAGAAAAAGGCAGAATACATTAACTTTGGGCACTTTCGCGCACTATAGGCACTTGCACCCTCCTTCTCCAAAATGGTTCAAGACACTTCTATTTACATGTCATCGGATGAAACCGTTTTTTCCTCGCATCGTGCAAGATAGGCGTCAACCCAACGAAGGGCTTGTGTTCGGGTCGTAAGATCGCCGGACAGCCGTCTTTCGTCGACCCGCTGCAAGATCTGTTTGAAAATCGGAGAAGGGCGCAAACCAAAGAGTTTGATGAGGTCATCTCCGTCGATCAGCGGCAGGACAGCCGCCTGCTGGTCGGATACCTCTCCATGGATTCGGATGAGGCGGTGGCAGAATTCCAGAAACGGGTCGGTATCGTCCAGAGGATCTTTCTTTTTGGCCAGGATGTCTGCCATGGCATGAATGATTACCGGAAAGGTAAACAGTCCGCAATGGTTGAAAAAGCGGACCATACCACGACGTCGTAACGTCCGGTTCCGGTCGGCCAGGTAAAGAGAAAGCGGTCGGATGTGATTGCGAATGATGATGTGGGCCGCTGTGCGCTGGCGTCTGGAGAGTCTCAGCCGATGACTGGCGGATGCGGCAATGTCCGCTCCCCTTGCCGCGTGACCGGGAAAGCGAACGGCTCCTTTTTCACCGGTGATACGCGTGGCCGGTTTTCCCACATCGTGGAGCAGCGTACTGTACTTTATCGTTGCCTTGCATTCCATTACCCTCTTTATATCATGGAGCTGTGTCAGGTATGCAAACGGTGCATAGGTTCCGGCGATCAGCGCCTCCACATGTTTGTACGTGAAAAGAGCGTGATCGAATACGTCGAATGCATGGTGCCGGTTCTGGCTGCACCCGATGGTTGGTACCAGTTCGGGAAAGATCTCCGTGAGCAACCCGCAACCCGCCATCTGATTGATAATCGGAAAAGAATCGTCATTGTCGAAGATCTTGATCAGCTCCGTCCAGATCCGTTCGCCTGCGACATCCTTTACGAGGTGTCGTGTGCGGGCGATGGCATCGCGGGTATCGTCGGCGATGGAAAAACCGAACATGGTCAACATACGAAAGGCACGGACCAGTCTCGCCGGATCTTTTTCCAATGCCGAAGGTGAGACAATTCGAATTCTCTTTTTTTCCAGGTCCATTCGGCCGCCCGTGCAATCTACCACCTCTCGTTGCCGGAGGTCGTAGGCCATGGCATTGATGGTAAAATCCCGTTGTCGAAGGTCGTCTTCGATGGTTCCTTGTGTGAGCGGGGCGATATCGATGACTCTGTCGGCCGCTGCGACCCGAAGCACACGAAACCCTTTTTTCCCGAGATCGACGACTTTCCCGCCGATGCGGTCAGCGATCCATCCGGCTGCGTTACGGATGTCCCCCTGTACAACCAGGTCGATATCCGAAGGGTGGTTGCCCATCATCGCGTCACGCACGCCCCCTCCCACCAGATAAATCCCCGAAAGGTTGTCCGGCAAAAAGTCAAAAGATATGTTCGGGTTCGAATCCATAGTCATTCCACATTATTCATACCTTCATACATGTCAACCGAATAAAATTGAAGCAGTGTCTTTCCAGAAGTAGGCAAATTGGCCATTTCCGGTTGACCGCGAGGTAGATGGATCGGATTGCAACCTAATGCTTGACACCGACGGGTGCATGGTATAACAGAACCCATATGTATCACCGACAGGCCCAGTTGGTGAGGGAACCAGAGTAACATCTATCATAAAAACACGCATATTCCTCCAAAAAATCAGCTGCTCAAGCCATTTCACCCGGAAGGCACCATTTACCGTGAGAAACGAAATACCGGAAGGGGGGTCGGCCCCTTGTCATTGTACCCGCGAACCGATGATCGGGAACCCATCGGGATTTTCCTGGATCATGAAACCATATGGACAATTGTTGCCAGTGGCGGAAAATATCAATCCAATAATGGGGTGTGTTGATGAATATTGTTGAACTGAAAAACAAGAAGATCAATGAACTGAACAAGATGGCCAAACAGCTCAATATCGACGGGGCTGCTGGCATGCGAAAACAGGAGCTGATCTTTTCATTGCTCCAGGCCCAGATCGAGAAGAACGGGTTGATCTACGGAGAAGGTACGCTGGAAATTCTGCCCGATGGATTCGGTTTTCTTCGCGCACCCAATTACAACTACCTGCCCGGCCCGGACGATATCTACGTCTCACCATCGCAGATTCGGCGGTTCAACCTTCGTACCGGAGACACCGTGTCCGGCCAGATCCGCCAGCCCAAGGAATCTGAACGCTATTTTGCCCTTTTGAAGGTCGAAGCGGTCAATTACGAAGATCCCGAAGTCGCCCGGGAGAAGATACTCTTCGACAACCTGACACCGCTTTATCCCGAGAACAAAATGAATCTGGAGGTGGATCCGGAAAACTATTCCGCCCGGATCATGGACCTCTTGACGCCCATCGGGTTCGGACAGCGCGGCCTGATCGTCTCCCCGCCACGTTCGGGCAAGACCATGCTGCTCCAGTGTATCGCCAATTGCGTCGTCAAAAATCACAAGGACATCGTGCTCTTCGTGTTGCTCATCGACGAACGGCCGGAAGAGGTTACGGACATGGAGCGGTCGGTGAAAGGGGAGGTGATCAGCTCCACCTTCGACGAACCGGCCGAACGCCATGTCCAGGTTGCCGAGATGGTCATCGAAAAAGCCAAACGGCTCGTGGAACACAAAAAGAACGTCGTGATTCTCTTAGACAGCATCACCCGTCTGGCGCGGGCCTACAACTCCGTCATGCCCCCTTCCGGCAAGATCCTCTCCGGTGGTGTGGACTCCAACGCCCTGCAACGCCCCAAGCGTTTTTTCGGAGCCGCCCGGAATGTCGAGGAGGGTGGCAGTCTGACCATCATCGCCACTGCCCTCGTGGATACCGGCAGCCGGATGGATGAGGTGATCTTCGAGGAGTTCAAGGGAACCGGTAACATGGAGATCCAGCTGGATCGTCGCCTGGCCGACAAGCGTATTTTCCCTGCCATCGATATCAAGAAGTCCGGCACCCGCAAAGAGGAACTGCTCTTGGACGAACTCACTTTGAACCGGGTCTGGATCCTGCGAAAACTGTTTGCGTCCTTGAATCCGTCGGACAGTCTCGAATTTTTACTTGAAAAAATGAACGGAACGAAGGATAATGCCGACTTTCTAGATTCGATGAATGCATAAATTTTTCTATAGGGGGTTGAAATTACAATGAAAGCCGATATCCATCCGGAATATAATCCAACGACCATCCAGTGTGCCTGCGGCAACAGCATTGAGGTGGGTTCGACGAAAAAAGACATACGCGTGGAAATTTGTTCCAAGTGCCACCCGTTTTTTACCGGTAAGCAAAAGCTGGTGGACACGGCCGGTCGCATCGAGCGGTTCAGGAAAAAATACGAAAAATTTCAAAACCAGTAGCGCATCCACCCTTTATTGTTTCGGTTGCCGATCGTTGCCGGTCACCTTGCCGGCAACGAGACGCGCCCTTCTCGTGTCTTTTCTTTTTCGATCTCCTCTTTCACCAAACGGACAGGCCGCTTACGCGGTAAGACGCATAAACGCTCGTTATCAATCGAAATCCTCGTTTGGGTCGGCAGGCTTCTTTAATTGGCGGTGAACATGTTTGATAAACTAAAAGGTGTCGAAGATCGTTATCAGGAGTTGGAACGGTTATTATCGGATCCGAAGGTGGTTGCCGACAGGATTGCCTACCAAAAGTACAGCCGCGAACATGCGGAAATTTTTCCCATCGTCACCGCGTTCAGGGAATATAAGAAGGCAGACCGGGAATTGGACGACAGCCTGGAACTTCTCAGCGATGATGATCCCGAAATGAAACAGATGGCCGGTGAAGAGGTGGCGCGTCTGGAAAAAGAGAAACAGCGGTTGACTGAGGAACTGAAGATTCTTTTGGTTCCCAAGGACCCGCTGGACGACAAGAACGTGATTTTAGAGATCCGGGCCGGTACCGGTGGCGATGAAGCCGGACTCTTTGCCGGCGACCTTTTCAAGATGTACCAGCGCTATGCAGAGGGGCGACGGTGGAAGGTGGAGGTGTTGGATCACCACACCACGGGTGTGGGAGGACTGAAGGAGATCATCGCCAGCGTCAGCGGCAAGGGGGCGTACAGTCGTCTCAAGTTCGAAAGCGGCACTCACCGGGTGCAGCGGGTACCCACCACGGAGGCCCAGGGACGAATTCACACCTCCGCCGTCACGGTGGCGGTTCTGCCCGAAGCCGAGGAGATCGAAATCGACATCGATCCCAACGAGATCAAAGTGGATGTCTACCGCTCTTCGGGTCCGGGGGGGCAAAGCGTCAATACCACCGATTCGGCCGTTCGCATTACCCATCTGCCGTCGGGCCTGGTGGTCACCTGCCAGGATGAAAAGTCCCAGCACAAGAACAAGGCCAAGGCCATGAAGGTTCTCCGGTCGCGATTGCTCGATCAGATGGTCAGGGAACAAAACGAGGAACGCTCCCAGAATCGAAGAAATCAGGTGGGAAGCGGTGACCGCAGCGAACGGATTCGAACGTACAATTTCCCCCAGGGCCGGGTTACGGACCACCGTATCGGGTTGACGCTGTATAAACTGGAAAATATCCTGCAAGGCGATGTGGACGAGGTAATCGAACCGCTGATCACCCACTACCAGAGCCAGGCCCTTCAACATGCGGAAAGCGCAGATGGATAGAAGTTCGCCGTGGACCTGTCTGGAACTGGTGCGCTGGACGACGGACTATTTTTCAAATCATCGGATCGAAAGCCCCCGAATAGAGGCGGAGATACTTCTGGCACATGCCTTGGAAATCCGCCGCATCGATCTCTACCTGAACCACGATAAACCCCTTGGCGCAGACGAGTTGGCCCGTTTTAAATCGCTCATCAAGCGGCGGTTGAACAAGGAGCCGGTGGCCTACATCACCGGCAACCGTGAATTTTGGTCTCTGCCGTTTTCGGTGAATCCGTCCGTACTGATCCCGCGTCCCGAGACGGAGTGTCTGGTGGAAGCGCTGTCGCCGTTCCTTTCGGAAGGCGACGGCCCCCCCCGTCGACTGCTGGAGATGGGAACCGGATCGGGGGCCATCGTCATCAGCCTCTGCCATGATCATCCCCGACATCTTTACATTGCCATGGATCAATCCGCAGCCGCCCTTGCCACCGCCCGTGAAAACGCCCGTCGAAACGGCCTTTCAGACCGTATTCAGTGGTTTTGCGGAAATTGGGAGACGGCCCTTGCTGCCCATGCACGATTCGATTTTATCGTCTCCAATCCGCCGTATGTTCGAAGCGGTGACATCGAAGGTCTTGCGCCGGAAATCCGCCTGTTCGAACCGAAAATGGCATTAGATGGCAGTGCCGACGGACTTTTTGCCATACGGCGCATCATCGAAACGGCTCACCTGTACCTGAAATCGGGAGGGGTACTGGCCCTGGAGATGGGATTCGACCAACGCGAGGCGGTTTCGAAGATCGTTTCGGCCGCCGGTCAATACGATCCCCCCCGATTCATAAAGGATTACGCCGGACTTGACCGCTTGTTGCTGGCGAAGACAAGAAGTTCGCAGAATTCCATATAAAATACTTGCGGGCCGATATGAATTTTGGTAATTAAAATCGTTTTTATTCACACGTCCGTGGACTTGGGTCCCGGTGCTTTCGAAATGGGAAAGTCGGATTCCAGGAATGAAGCGGGCGAAGGTTTAACCAAATGAAAAGGAGAACCAAATGGCCTACGTGACGATGAAAGAGATGTTGGAAGCCGGTGTCCACTTCGGGCACCAAACCAAACGCTGGAATCCCAAGATGAAGCCTTACATCTTTGGCGCCAGAAACGGTATCTACATCATCGATCTTCAAAAAACCGTAAGAATGTTTCGGGACGCCTACGATTTTATTGCCGATACCGTCGCGAAGGGAAAATCGGTTTTGTTCGTGGGAACCAAGAAGCAGGCCCGGGAATCCATTTACGAAGAGGCCAACCGGGCTGAAATGTTTTATGTCCACAATCGTTGGCTCGGCGGTATGCTGACAAACTTCCAGACCATCAAGAAGAGCGTGGACCGCCTCAACCATCTCAACACCATCGAGAATGACGGTTCCATCAACCTGTTTCCAAAGAAAGAACGGCTGAAGCTGGCCAAGGAACGCGTGAAGCTGGACAGCACATTGGGCGGCATCCGGAATATGACAAAATTGCCCGGTGCGATTTTCATCGTTGACCCGAAAAATGAGGCTATTGCCGTTCGTGAGGGCCGTCGTTTGGGAATCCCCATCGTGGCGATCGTGGATACCAACTGCGATCCCGATGAGATTGACTACGTCATCCCGGGAAACGATGATGCGATCCGCGCCATTCGTCTGGTAAGTTCCAAGATGTCCGACGCCTGCATCGAAGGAAAGGACAGGTATAAAGAGCGTCAGCAGGCCGAAGCAGACAAGGAACAGGAAGAGACCGAGATCGAATCCGCCGCCGCCGACCTGAAACCCGGTGAACGCAAGGTGATTTCCGACGGTACCAACGGACCGGTCGTCGAAATCATTCGGAAAGGCACCGGCGGCACTGAAAATACAGAATCCACAGAGGAATCCGCTTCCTCTACAGAAGATGTGGCAGGAGAGTAATTCACATGGCAGATATCAGCGCAAAAATGGTCAAGGAACTCCGGGAAAAATCCGGAGCCGGCATGATGGATTGTAAAAAAGCCCTTGTGGAGTGCGACGGCGACCTGGAAAAAGCCGTCGACTTTCTGCGGAAGAAAGGGATCGCCACCGCGGCCAAGCGTGCCGGTCGGGCCACCAGCGAAGGCACCGTTCAATCGTACATTCACATGGGCGGCAAAATCGGGGTCTTGGTAGAGGTCAATTGTGAGACCGATTTCGTGGCCAAGACGGACGACTTCAACGAATTTGCCAGAAACATCGCCATGCACATCGCGGCCACCAGTCCGGTGGGCATCGTACCGGAAGATGTGCCTGCGGATGTACTCGAAAGAGAGCGTGAGATATACAAGGCCCAGGTTTTGGAGATGGGCAAGCCCGAAAAGATGGTGGATAAAATCGCCGAGGGCAAGCTCAACAAGTTCTTCAAGGAGAACTGTCTGATGAATCAGCAGTATGTCAAGGAGCCGGACAAGACCATCGCCGACTATCTCAACGAGGTTATTGCAAAGACCGGAGAAAAGATTACCATCAAACGGTTCGCCAGATTTCAGATCGGAGCGGAATAAGGGTGGACGTCAAATTCGAGCGAATACTGCTCAAGCTTAGCGGCGAAGCACTCATGGGCGATCAGGGATTCGGCATCTGTCCCAATATGTTGGCCTATGTCGCCGAAGAGGTCGACTCCATCGTCAAACTCAATGTGCAATTGGCCATCGTCGTCGGTGGTGGCAATATCTTTCGCGGTGTGGCGGCCAGTTCCTTCGGGATGGAGCGGACATCCGCCGATCACATGGGAATGTTGGCGACGGTGCTCAACAGCCTGGCCCTTCAGGATGCTTTGGAGAAGAAGGGGATTCAGACACGTGTGCAAACGGCCATCTCCATGCACGAGGTGGCCGAACCGTACATTTTGCGCCGGGCACTGCGACATCTGGAAAAGGGCCGCGTGGTCATTTTTGCCGCCGGTTCCGGAAATCCCTACTTTACGACCGATACGGCGGCGGTGCTCCGGGCCAAGGAGATTCATGCACAGATTCTGCTCAAGGCCACCAAGGTGGATGGTCTCTACGATTCCGATCCGGAAAAAAACGCCGGAGCACGGTTTATCGAAACCATCAGTTACATGGAGGTACTCGAGCGTCAGTTGAAGGTCATGGATATGACGGCAATTTCCCTGGCCATGGACAATGAACTACCGTTAATTGTCTTTAACCTGAAACAAAAGGGAAATATCAAGAAGGTCGTCTGCGGCGAGGTTGTGGGAACAACGATTGGCGGATAACAGTGCCCATCCAGAAATGGCCAATTTGCCCGATATCGGCGTTGCGCGAAAAATTATATCCTCGGAATATCAACCATATACCTCCGGTAAAATTTTTCGTGCGCCTTGATCTCGACCAAATTTTCCTATTTCTGGACGAACACCAAATATATTTGTCATACCAGTGAGGTAACCTAAGTCATGATCGAAGAGACTCTCGAAGAAACGAAAGATCGGATGGGGAAAACAATTGCCGACCTGGAAAATGAACTCAAGCGGGTTCGGACGGGAAGGGCGTCCTTGTCTCTTTTGGACGGTATTAGGGCAGACTATTACGGCACACAGACACCGCTTAACCAGATGGCCTCTTTATCGGTGCCCGAAAGCCGCTTGATCGTGATTCAACCCTGGGATGTTTCCGCCATCAAGGATATCGAGAAAGCGATCCTAAAATCCGATCTCGGCCTGACGCCTTCCAGCGATGGCAAGCTGATCCGCATCTCCATTCCACCCCTGACCGAAGAACGGCGCAAGGAACTGGTAAAGGTGGTCGGCAAGATGTGCGAGGACCACAAGGTCTCCGTACGAAATATCCGTCGGGATTCCAACGAACTGCTCAAGGGATTCAAAAAGGACGGAGATATCGCCGAAGACGATGCCTTCAAGGCCCAGGACAGCGTTCAGAAGATTACCGACACCTTTATCGCCAAGATCGACGAAATTTATCAAAACAAAGAGAAGGAAATCCTTGAATTCTAGTTCATCCATGCGGATGGAACTCGACCCCCAACGAATGCCCAAACATGTCGCCATCATCATGGATGGCAATGGCCGCTGGGCCCAAAAGCGCCTGCTGAATCGCTTAAGCGGGCATGAAAAAGGGGCGGAAGCAGTACGAAGTGTCGTGCGCTGCGCCCGAAAACACCATATCCCGACATTGACGCTCTTCGCCTTTTCCACCGAAAACTGGCAGCGACCAAAACACGAGGTCTCTGGTCTCATGGTGTTGCTCCGGCGTTTTCTGGACCAGGAGCGTGAGGAGATGATGGAGAACGGGATTCGGCTCAACACCATCGGACAATTCGATCGACTGCCCGAGTCGGTGCGCGGCGCCCTATCTTCGGTCATGTCGGATACGGCGAAAAATTCGGACATGGTCCTGAATCTCGCTTTGAGCTATGGGTCCCGGGCCGAGATCGTCCATATGGTCCGGCAGTTGGCCGATGCCGCCCGAAAGGGGGAGATCGATCCGGCCGCGGTGACATCCGAGATGGTTTCCCAACACCTCTACACACGGGGAATGCCCGATGTGGACCTGCTGATCCGCACCAGTGGTGAGATGCGCATCAGCAATTTTCTTTTATGGCAGATCGCTTACGCGGAGCTGTTTTTCACACCAACCCTCTGGCCCGATTTCGGCGAAGCGGAATTCCTTCGGATTCTGGAGGAATTCCAGTCGCGAGATCGTCGTTTCGGCAAGCTGAAGACAAATTAGGAATTCCATGCATTTAAAACGCTGGATCACCGGAATTATCGCGGTACCCATCGTCTATTTTCTGATCGTCGCCGGCCAGACGATCTTCGCCCTGTTGATCGGCGCAGCCAGCGTGGTGACGCTTTTCGAATACTATCGGGCGGCATTTCCGTCCCAAGACCAAAAGATGGTGCGGTGGATTGCTGCTTTGGGACTGGTGCTCGCACCGGTGATCGTCTGGATGGTCTATAAGGGACATCTTGCCCACGTGCCCCTTCTCATCTCCGTAAATCTGGTCCTGGTGGCGGGATTGACCCTGCCCCTTTTCAAGGATGATAAAAACGCGCCGCATTTGGTGGGCAAACAGGTCCTCGGGCTCGTTTACATCCCCTTGTTTCTCGGATTCTTGACGATTATCCGGGCCGATGAGAACGGCTCTCACTGGATTTTCTGGATACTATGTATCGTCGCCGCGGGGGATACGGGGGCGTTTTATAGCGGTCGTCATCTGGGTCGCCGAAAGCTCTGTCCCTGGGTCAGCCCCAAGAAAACCGTCGAGGGCAGCATCGGCGGCTTGGTGGCCAACGTTCTCGTCGCCCTGCCATTAAAATTGATGTGGTTTCCGACCTTCTCCATGCTTGCCTGTACGATTTTCGCCCTGGTCATGGGCGCGGTCGGCCAGGTGGGCGATCTGTTTGCCTCGGAGTTCAAACGGGCTGCGGGGATCAAGGATTCAGGGACCCTGCTTCCCGGTCACGGGGGATTTCTCGACCGGCTGGATGCACTCCTGTTTGCCGCACCGCTTGCCTATCTTTTCAAAATCGGTGTATTCTGACTAAATTGCAACCCCGAAGCATAATGGGCCAGCCGCTATGAAATCAATCTCCATCCTGGGCGCCACCGGATCCATCGGAACCAACGCACTGACCATTGTACGGCAATTTCCCGATCGTTTTTCGGTCAGCGCCCTCACGGCCAAGACCCGAGTGGACCTCTTGGCCCGACAGATCCTGGAATTCAGACCAAAGGTGGCGGCCGTGGTGGATGCAGCGCATGCCGACCGTCTGCGGGAACTGCTTCCATCCGGAACGGACGTGGAAATTCTCTTTGGTGAGGCTGGGTATGTACGGGCAGCCACGTTCGACGATACGGACATGATGCTGGGTGCCATGGTGGGGGCGGCCGGCCTGGTGCCCACCCTTGCCGCCATCGATGCAGGCAAGGACATCGCGCTGGCCAACAAAGAGACTCTGGTCATGGCCGGCGGCATCGTAATGGAGAAGGTCGTACGTCGTGGTGTGAAACTCATGCCCGTGGACAGCGAACACAGCGCAATTTTCCAAAGCATGGCGGGGCACGCGAAAAACGAGATCAAGGATATTTTGCTTACCGCTTCGGGAGGTCCCTTTCTCACCCGTCCGGCGGAAACATTCGATACCATCGTCCCCCAAGACGCCCTCAAACACCCCAACTGGTCCATGGGGAATAAGATCACCATCGACTCTGCGACCCTGATGAACAAGGGGCTGGAGGTGATTGAGGCACGGTGGCTTTTTGACATGGACTTTCATCGGATCAAGGTGGTGGTTCATCCCCAGAGCATCGTTCACTCCATGGTCACCTATGCCGATGGTGCGGTCATTGCCCAAATGGGAGTGCCGGACATGAAGGGGGCCATCGCCTATGGCCTGTCACACCCGCACCGGCTCCCCTTGGACGTTCCCGTTCCCGATTTTCCCCATATCGGCCAACTGACCTTCGAGGAACCGGACATGACGCGCTTTCCCTGCCTGAAGCTGGCATTTGCCGCAGGGGAGCAAGGGGGGACATATCCAGCCGTTCTTAACGCGGCCAACGAAGTGGCCGTGGATGCGTTTTTGGACAATCGTCTGCCATTTACCAGAATTCATCCCGTCATCGAACAGACATTGCATCGACACGCTTCATCCAACGGTGGTGATCTCGGTGGGATCATGGAGGCCGATCGCTGGGCCAGAGAGACGGCCCAATCGCTAATCCGCAAACAGGAGTGGTAACGGTTCACCCATGACAACAAATATCTTCGCATTCGTCATCGTTCTCGGCGTGCTCATCTTTTTTCATGAACTGGGGCATTTTCTCGTGGCCCGATTGTTCGGCGTCGGCGTGGAAAAATTTTCCCTGGGATTCGGGCCGCGTCTCTTCGGCAAGACCGTGGGAATCACCGATTACCGTGTTTCAGCCATTCCCTTGGGTGGATATGTCAAGATGGTGGGCGACGAGCCCGATGCCGAGGTGGACGACGACCTGCGCCCCTATTCCTTCACCCACAAGCATGTTTTTAAAAGGTTTTTAATCGTCGCCGCCGGTCCTTTCTTCAACCTGCTCCTGGCCGTGATGATCTATACATTTTTTTTTATGATCATCGGAACCGAAGACATTCGGCCGGTCGTCAATCATGTGGCACCCGGTGGACCGGCGGCCGAAGTCGGCATCCGAAGCGGCGACCTTGTGCTTGTCGTCGATGGTCAACCGGTGAAGGCCTGGGGGGACATCAACCGTTTCATCGCCGACGCAAAGGGGAAAACAGTCCACGTTGCGGTGAGAAGAAGCGGTGAGGTGCTGGACGTTGCGGTGACCCCGCAGACAAAGGTGGCAAAAGATCTGTTGGGAGACGATGTACCCTATTATGATGCCGGCTTTTCCGGCCTTGCGCCGCTGCCGGCCATGGTCGGTGAAGTGGCAAGCGGCTACCCGGCCAAGAAGGCCGGCATCGAAAAGGGGGACATGATCGTCGCCATCAACGATCATCCTGTGGACAGCTGGAACACCATGAAACGCATCATCTCCCAGAGCAAGGGGGAGCAGTTATCGATCCGCATCAAGCGCGGCGAAGAGACCCTGACGGTCCAGCTCATGCCGGTCCTCTTCAGTGAGGAGAACGTGCTGGGGGAGAAAGTTGACAGCTACCGCATCGGGATCTCCTCTCCGGGAATCGAAATTCCCAAGGCCGATCGTATCATCATCAAGCGGGGCCTTTTTACAGCCATGGCCGAAAGCGTGGAGCAGACCTATCAGATCGCCAAGCTGACCGTGCTCAGTATCGGTAAGCTGATCAAGGGAACGGTCTCCACCAAAACGCTGGGCGGTCCCATCATGATCGCGGAGATGGCAGGACAACAAGCCAAGGCGGGGATGACCAACCTGATCTTTTTCATCGCGGTGCTCAGTATCAATCTGGCCGTTCTCAACTTCTTGCCCATTCCCGTCCTGGATGGCGGCCACCTCATGTTTTTTATTATCGAGGCGGTCATTCGGCGCCCGATCAATACCCGCATGCGAGAAATTGCACAGCAGGCAGGCATTTTTATCCTGATTATGCTGATGATTTTTGTGTTCTATAATGATATTACAAGAATATTCGCCAGCTGACGGATTGTAACGCCAATTATGAATTCACAATGATAAAAGAAGCCATGGCAAACCGAATCGAGATCACCCTGTCGGATCAGTTGTTGGACGCGGAAGGGCAATCCCTTTTGCTCAAAGCCAAGAACTATTTCCACATTGAACTGGACCGGATTCGTACCGTTCATATTCTCACCATCGATGCGGACCTGACATCCGATCAGGTTCGGCGGGTCCAGAATGAGATTTTCACCAATCCGGTTACGCAGGTTTCCTCCCTTTCTCCACTCGCCGTGGATTTCGACTGGATCATCTGGGTGGGATTCAGGCCCGGCGTTCGGGACAATCCCGGTGCCACTGCCGTCGAGGCGATCGGTGACCTGTTGGGGATCAAATTTGCTCCGGGTCAGGCCGTTTATACTTCCAAACGGTATTGTCTGAAAGGAAACGGTATTTCCCGACAGGCAGTGGAGAAGATCGCCGGCGAATTATTGGCCAACGACATCATCCAGCAATGGAAGGTCTTTGATAAAAAACAGTGGGATCCGGTGACCGGGATCGGCTTTGTCATTCCCAAGGTGATTCTGGACCATCAACCCGAAGTGACCACCCTTTCCATCGATAGTGACGAGACCCTGGCGCTTCTCAGCGACGAGCGATCCCTGGCCTTAAACCCCAATGATATCCCCACCATTCGTTCCTATTTTCGAAAGCCCGAGGTACAGAGACAACGTCGGCAGATGGGGCTGGCCGATCCCACCGACGTGGAACTGGAATACATCAGCCAGGCGAGAAGCGACCATTGCAACCACAACACCTTCGGCGGCCGATTCGTCTATCGGGAGCTTGGGCGGGAACTGGGGCGGGATCTTAAGGACGGTACCCCCGAAACCATCGACAGTCTTTTTCGGACCTATATCCAGCAGCCCACCCTGGCCCTGAAGGAGAAGAAACCGTGGGTGGTCTCCGTATTGTGGGACAACGCCGGCGTGGGGCGATTCGATGACCATCACCACTACGTGATCACCGGGGAGACCCATAATTCGCCGTCCAACATGGAGGCTTACGGCGGGGCCATCACCGGCATCGTGGGCATCTACCGTGACCCCATGGGAACGGGACTGGGATCCAAACTGATCATGGGCAGCTACGGCTACTGTGTGGGGCCCCGGGACTACGCCGGGGATCTGACACCCAAACTCCACCCCAAACGACTTCTGGACGGCGTCATCGAGGGGGTACGGGACGGGGGGAACAAGAGCGGTATTCCCACACCCTTCGGTCAGGTGATGTTTCATCCCGGATATCTGGGAAAATGCCTGGTCTTCGTCACCGCATTGGGGATCATGCCGGCTACCGTCAAGGGAAAACCGTCGGATCAGAAGACCATCTTGCCCGGTGACCTGACCATCATGTGCGGCGGCCGGGTGGGAAAGGACGGCATCCACGGGGTGACCGCCTCTTCCGCCACCTACTCCGAGAACACACCGGCAGGCCACGTGCAGATCGGTGACCCCTACACCCAGAAAAAGATGCACGACTTTCTTTTGGAGGCCCGGGACGAGGGATTGATCCGGTTCATCACCGACAACGGCGGCGGGGGACTCTCCTCATCCGTGGGCGAGAGTGCCCGGTTTTCCAACGGATGCGAGATCCAGTTGGAAAAGGTGCCGCTGAAGTACGACGGTCTGGACCAGTGGGAGATCTGGATCAGCGAGTCCCAGGAGCGCATGACGGTGGCCATCGACCCCAAGGATCTGGATCGCTTCATGGCACTCTCCCGACTCCATGAGGTGGAGAGCACGGTCATCGGTACCTACACCGATACGGGAAAACTGCATATCACTTACAACGGTGATACCTGCGCATACGTGGATCTGGACCTGCTCACCTCCGCCTTCCCCCAGTGGGTGTTCGAAGCGGATTGGCGGGCACCGGCCGTAAGGGGGCTCACCGAGCCGGTTTTGGGAGGACCGAAGGATTGTTCGGACGTGATCCTGGATCTGTTGGCGCGGCCGAATCTATGCAGCAAGGAGTGGGTCTGCCGTCAGTACGACCACGAGGTCCAGGGCACCAGCGTGATCAAGCCCCTGATTGGAATAGACAGGGACGTACCCACCGATGCCGCCGTGATCCGACCAGTGCTGTCATCGGATCGGGGCCTGGTCTTCTCCCAGGCGCTCATCCCCATGTATTCGGCCATCGACGCCTATCACATGACCACATGCACCATCGACGAGGCGGTGCGTCGGGCCATCGCCGTGGGCGGCGATCCGGACCACATGGGCGGCGTGGACAATTTTTGTTGGCCCAACATCCAATTCCATCCCAAAAAGAATCCCGACGGCAAGCACAAGGCCGCCCAGTTGGTGCGTTCATGCAAGGCCCTTTCGGCCATGTGCCTGGCCTACGGCATTCCTCTCTTGTCCGGCAAGGACTCCATGTACGTGGACGGTCATCTGCCCGGCCGTTACGGGGAAACCCACAAGGTTTCGGCCCTGGAGACGCTGCAGTTCTCGGTGACCGGCGTCGTGGAGGATGTCCGCCGATGCGTGACCATGGATGCCAAGATGGCGGGCGACCTGGTGTGGGTCATCGGTACGACGAAGGACGAACTGGGAGGATCCGAATACTACGAACATCTGGGGCATTTGGGTTTGAATGTGCCCGTGGTCGAACCCGAGTCCTTTTTTCGATGCTACCAGACCATGGCCAGCACCATTCGAAAAGGTCTGGTAGCCTCCTGCCACGGTGTGTATCGAGGGGGATTGGGTGTTCACCTGGCCATGGTGGCCATGGGCGGCGGCCTTGGACTCACCGTGAACCTTTCCGGGGTGCCCGCCCAAAATATCGATCGGGATGATACCCTCTTGTTTTCCGAAAGCGCCGGCCGGTTCATCGTGACCGTAGCGCCGAAAGACAACGATGCCTTCGCTGCCATGTTCGCGGACCAACCCGCCGCATGCGTGGGAAGGGTCACCGAAAGTCCCCGACTCGAGATTACCGGCATGGACGGTTCGCATCTGGCTCCCATGACAATTGAACGGATGAAGGCGGTCTGGAAAGGGCCTTTTGAGGATTTGATATGAGCATACAACCCAGGGCACTGGTGCTTACGGGATTCGGTCTCAACTGCGATCATGAAACGGCCTATGCATTTGAAATGGCCGGCGCCGTGGCCGTGCGGGCCCATATCAACGCGTTGATCGCGGGTGATGTCGACCTGGACGATTTTCAGATTCTGGCATTTGGCGGAGGATTCAGTTGGGGGGATGATCACGGGGCCGGTGTGGTCCAGGCGGTACGAATGAAAACGAACCTCGGCGACAAACTGCTTGCATTCGTGGCGGCCGAGAAACTGGTTATCGGCATCTGCAACGGTTTTCAGACACTGGTGAACCTGGGGCTGCTTCCCGGGATTGACGGCGACTATACACGGCGCTCCGTGGCTCTGACCTACAATGACTGCGGTAATTTCCGGGATCAATGGGTGCGCACCCATATCAATCCTTCGTCTCCTTGTGTTTTCACGAGGGGAATGAATGCCCTGGATATGCCGGTTCGCCACGGGGAAGGGAAGTTTTTTGCCGAAAAGCAGATTCTGGCAGATCTTACAAAGAACAACCAGATCGTGATGCAATATGCGACATCCGACGGGCAGTTGGCAAACGGTCGTTTTCCCGAGAATCCCAACGGTGCCTTGCTGGACATCGCAGGCATCTGCGATCCCACCGGTCGCATCTTCGGCCTGATGCCTCACCCGGAGGCCTACAACCATGTAACCAACCATCCGGATTGGACCCGGTGCATGGAACGCGGCAAACGAGAAGGCACACCACTTGGCGACGGACCGGGGGAGGGAATTCGTATCTTCGAGAATGCCGTCTCCTACTTTTGACGGCCGATGCGAATTGATTATTTAATCTGAATTCCTATTCACCAATCGACGATACTCCTGCGCCATGGCCAAGAGAAAACCACCGACTCCCATTGATTACAAGATCTGCGGCATCATCACCCGGTTGGTTTCTGCCTTCGGGCGGATACCGCGCCCATTTGCGCGTCGACTGGGAAATTTTTTGGGAGATGTCGCTTTTCACCTGGACAGACGGCATCGCGAGATCACTCTCGACAATCTGGCCTTTGCCCTGGGCCATGAGATGACAAGCGATGAGCGGCTGGAAATGGCACGTTCCGTTTACCATAACATGGGGCAGATCCTGTTCGAGGCGGGCTGGTCCCTGACGGCCTCCGAGGCGGAACTGGAGTGCCGGATTCGCATCGATGGTATAGAACATTACCGCGCCGCCTTTGAAAAGGGAAAAGGGGTGCTAATCATCACCGGTCACCTTGGCAACTGGGAGCTCTTGCCCATCGTCGCCAAAAGGGCCAGGATACCGTCCCACATCGTTTACCGTCCCCTGGATTTTACACCGTTGAATCTTTTTTTCGAGAATATGCGTTCGAGATTCGGCGGCCGGTTGATTCCCACTAGCCACGCCATGATTCGAATCGCACGGGCATTGAGGAAAAAGGAGGTCGTCGGCATCCTCATGGATCAAAGCGCGGATTGGTACGATGGCGTGTGGGTGGATTTTTTCGGCCGCCGGACCTGCACCACCAAAGGAATGGCGCTGATTGCACAAAAGAGCCGCTGCCCGGTGCTGTCCCTTTTTCTATACCGTGAAGAAAGCGGTTTCCGGGCCGTATTCAGCCCGGAGATTCCGTTGGTCGTAACCGGAGACAAGACAAGGGATATCGAAGCCAATACGGAAAGCTACAGCAAGGAAGTGGAAAAGGGGATTCGCAGGCATCCGGAGCAGTGGTTCTGGGTTCATCGGCGATGGAAGAACAGGCCCTACTGTCCCTGGCCCCGGGAGTAATGACCATCCAGAAATGGCCAATTTGCCCGATATCTTCGTTGCGCGAAAAATTTTATCCTCGGAATATCAACCATATGCCTCCGGTAAAATTTTTCGTGCGCCTCGATCTCGACCAAATTTGCCTATTTCCGGACGGACATTATTGATAACAACATAGCAAATTTATTATGAATTATAAGGATCGAAAAAAGATAAAACGGTTGCTGATCCGATCCACGAACTGGATCGGTGACGCCATCATGACAACACCGGCCGTCCGTGCCATTCGTCACAATTTCCCCGATGCTCGTATCGATATGCTGGCCAAACCCTGGGTGGCGCCCGTGTTTGCCCACAGCCCTCATGTGGACCGGGTCGTCGCCTACGATGCAAACGGTCGGCATAGGGGGATCGGCGGCGTTTTACGACTGGCCGGGGATCTGCGCGCTTCGAGATACGATGCGGCGATTCTTTTTCAGAACGCCGTGGAAGCGGCCATCATCGCATTCCTGGCCGGCGTCCCCAGACGCATCGGGTTCGACACAGACGCCCGGCGGCTGCTTCTGACCCATCCGGTTCGTCGCACCAGGGCGATCAAATCCATCCACCAGACCGGATATTATCTTAAAATCCTCGAAGGTGCGGGTTTATCCACCGGAAGACCAACCTTGGAACTGCACCTCGATCCCAGGGACACCCGGCAGGCCGAGCAGATGCTGAAACAATTCGGGGTTGCGTCAGACCAACCCATTGTGGGGCTCAATCCCAGCGCCACCTTCGGTCCGGCCAAACAGTGGTTTCCCGAGCGCTACGCTGCCCTGGGCGACCGCCTTCACGAAGAGCTGGGGGCATCGATTCTGATTTTCGGCGGTCCCTCGGACCGGGACCTGGGCCGGACCATTACCCGGCTCATGGCGTCGCCGGCTTTTGATTTGAGTGGTCGGACCAGCCTGGGCCAGGCCATGGCCATGATCGATCGCTGTACCGCCTTTGTTACCAACGATTCGGGGTTGATGCATGTGGCCGCTGCCCTGAACACGCCCCTGGTGGCCGTTTTCGGATCTACCAACGCCACCACCACAAGTCCGTTCAGCGACACGAGCCGTATCGTCCGGGTACCCATCGACTGCAGTCCCTGCATGAAGCCAATCTGTCCCTTGGGCCATATGAACTGCATGCGGCGGGTGAGCGTGGATATGGTGGCCGATGCCGTAAAGGATCTGCTTTGAATATCCTCATCGTCAAGCTCAGCGCCATCGGGGACGTGATTCACACCCTGCCTGCGCTCAACGCCATCCGGGCGAACTATCCCGATGCGCACATCACCTGGCTGGTGGAGACGGCGGCCGCCGAACTGGTGGTCGGTCACCGGGCACTGGATCGGGTAATCGTATCGGACCGCAAACGCTGGTTGCGCGAGTTGAAGGGGCCGCGGCGGCGGCAGGCGATGACGGAAATCCGATTGTTCTGGCGTGCCCTGCGTGACACCGATTATGATATCATCATCGATTTTCAGGCTTTGCTGAAAAGCGCACTGCTCGTCTGGCTGGCCAGGGGAAGACGCAAGATCGGTTTTGACAAGGGCATGCAGCATCAGGAACACAGCTATCTCTTGTTAAACGAGCGCGTTCCGGCCGTGGACATGGAGGTACACGCCCTGACCCGGGGGGTGCTGCTGCTGCAGGCCATTGGTATTGAATCGTCTGCGGTGGTCTATGACGTTCCCATATCCGACCGGGATCATCGGCGCGTCGACACCCTGCTGACGGACAATGGCATAAACGGAAAGCGTCCATTGGTTGCCATCAACCCCGTGGCCCTGTGGGAGACCAAATTGTGGCGAAACGATCGTTTCGCAGCCCTGGCGGACCGGTTGGTATCGGAATTCAAGACGGATGTGGTGTTCACGGGCGGGCCGGGGGACCGTGACACGATCGCCGACATCCGCCGGATGATGGGAGAGGAAGCGGCCGATCTTTCCGGACGCACGACGTTGACAATGCTCGCTTCCCTGTATCAACGGGCGGCTCTGCTGGTGACCACCGATACCGGCCCCATGCACCTTTCGGCTGCCGTGGATACGAAGGTGGTGGCCCTGTTCGGTCCCACCGCCCCCTGGCGAACGGGGCCTTTTGGAGAAGGACACACGGTGGTGCGCACGGCGCCTTCTTGCAGTCCCTGTTTCAAGCGAAAGTGTGACGTCCACCAATGCCGATGCATGGAAGATATTTCGGTGGAACAAGTGATGGCGGCAATTTTACCCAATCTGCCAAACCATGCAAACTGATGTTCACAGAGCCTTTTCGGAGCAGCATGGGCGATACTAGAATGAATCGTGTTTCCATCATCGTCACCACATACAATCGTCCCCGTGCCCTCAAGGAGGTATTGCGGGCACTGGCCGGGCAGACGCACATGGCCGACGAGGTGATCGTCGCCGATGATGGTTCGGGTGAAGAGACACGGCACCTGATCGAGCAGCTGGAGGATCGGCTTCCCTATCCCCTGGTGCATGTCTGGCAAGAGGACCGGGGGTTTCGGGCGGCAAGAATCCGAAACAAGGCCATTGCACGGTCGACGGGTGCGTATCTGGTGCTCTTGGACGGCGACTGTATCCCCAACCGGCATTTTGTCGGCGATCACCTCTGCCTGGCCAGAGAGGGAACCTTTTTTCAGGGAAAGCGTGTGCTGGTGGAGCGATCCCTTGCCGGGACCTTCGACTGGGAACATGCCAGCGATTTTTGGCGTCTGATGAAGTCCCTTTTTTTCCGCCAGCTGGGAAACGCCCACCACCTCATTCGTCTCCCCTGGTTTCCGGCGGTGATTTCCCCCGGCCTGTCCGGCACCCGCAGCTGCAACATGGGTGTGTTCCGGTCGGATCTGTATGCCGTGAACGGGTTCAATGAGGCCTTCGAGGGCTGGGGGCGGGAAGATTCGGAGTTGGTGGCCCGATTGTACAATTGGGGGTTGAAGCGGCGAACCCATCCATTCATGGCTACCTGCTTTCATCTCTGGCATGGGGAGAACAGCCGCCAGCGACTTTCAGAAAATGATGAGATGTTAAACGAGACGATGATATCCAATGAATATTTCACGCCACGGGGACTGGTTCAGGGACCCTGAAACCAAGTATAGCGAAAAATCCCTGTATCTGGCGGTCGTACTGACCTTCTTCTGCCTGCCACTGGGTACGGCGCCGACGACGATCGCCTCTGTATTGGTTCTTGCCATATGGCTTTTTTCAGGCCTTGCCTTTGCCAAACGGCAAACCTACCGTGCCCCCTACTGGTGGCCGGTCTATGGGTTGATGCTGCTGCCGTGGATCGGTCTGCTCTACACGATGGATACTACCGGTTTGGGATTGGAATACGCACAGAAGACCCTTTATTGGCTTTTGGGGCTGGGCGTAGCCGCCGTTGCCTTCGAAAAATTTCCCGCCCGGTACTGCGTTCAGGCTTTCATGCTGGGGCTCTTGCTCAACGTGGTGGTAGTCGTCATTCAGATCGTATTCCATCTTCCGGACAAAAACGGCGCCCATCGCGGGTTGGGGCCGGATTACAGTACACTTTCCGCCTATCTCATCGTCGGCATCATGATAGGAGTCTTTTTTCTCGGCCGCCGGCAACAGGCCGGGAAGAAAGTCGCCCTTTCCGCAGTCATCGGACTGTACTTCTTTCACCTCGTGATACTGCAGAGCCGGGCCAGCTACGTGGCCATGGTGATTCTGACTCCTTTTATCGGATACACCTTTTTCAAAAGCCACCAGGTAATCAAAACGTTGGCCCTGTGCGTCCTGATTCCCGGCTTGATGATGGTTTCACCCGTGGTTCGGGAGCGGGCCTCCCAGACGGTGGAAAATTTCACCTACCACCTGCATTCCAAGGACGAAACGGCCTGGGGGGAGCGATATTCGATCCGCCAGGACCGCCTCTTCATGTGGAACAAGGCGCTTACAATCATTGCCCGAAAGCCATGGCTGGGCGTGGGGACCGGTGGTTATGCCATGGCGATTGGCGCCTATGGCGGCGATCCTGATGCACCTTGGATCGCACATCCCCATAATAATTTTCTTTACATGGCGGTGAGTTTCGGTATCGTCGGGCTTGCCTTTTTCATCTGGTTTCTGGTCGTCATGTTGAAACGCGGCTGGCGACATCGACAGACCAGCGCAGGCTACATGCTGCTTTCCGTCGTCCTCGTGATGACGGTCACCGGCCTTTTCAATTCCCAGATTCTGGATGTGGGAACCGCTATTTTGCTCGCGCTGGTGGTCGGTTTTCAACCGGACGACCCAAAAGGGGGCAACCATGGCGAATAACCGGCCTTTTCCCATTTCCATCGCCATTGTCGCCAAGGATGAAGCGGATCGAATCGATGCCTGCCTGAAAAGCCTTGCGTTTGCCGATGACGTCGTCGTCATCGTGGATGAACGAAGCCGGGACAACACCCTTGATATCGCAGCGTCCTATGGATTCCGGGTCGTGTCCAGGCCATGGCAGGGGTATGCCCGGCAAAAACAAACCGCCGTCGATCTGGCGGTCCACGACTGGGTGCTGATTCTCGATGCCGACGAACGGGTTCCCGATGCCACCGCCGAACGGATCGTCGAACTTCTTGCCCGGTCCGAAAACGACACCGCTGCCTACGGTTTCCTGAGAAAGAACTATTTTCACGGACGCTGGGTCCGCCGTTGCGGTTGGTGGCCCGATCGTGTGGTGCGACTGGTCAACAGGAAGAGGGGGCACTTCAGCCACCATCTGGTTCACGAGCATTGGGTGGTCGATGGACCTGTCGATCAACTCGATGCCGTCATCGAGCACCGCAGTTTTCGGAACTATGCCGACCTGATTGAAAAGATGCAGAATTACTCGACCCTTTCCGCAGCGCAGATGAATGCCGACGGCAGGCGCGTAAGATGGTGGACGCCGCCGCTGCACGGGCTGTGGACCTTTTTTCGAACCTATCTCCTGGAATTGGGCGCATTAGAGGGCCTAGACGGTCTGATCATCGCCCTGCTCAACGCCGGAGGATCGTTTTTCAAGTACGCCAAGGCCAGAGAATTATCGCGCTAGAGCTCATCCAGAAATGCCCAATTTTCCCGATATCGGCGTTGCGCGAAAAATTTTATCCTCGAAATATCAACCATATACCTCCGGTAAAACCCGTGATAAAATTGGTCGTGCGCCTTGATCTCGACCCAATTTGCCTATTTCTGGACGAACACTCGCTATAAAAACACCGGAAGACAATCGATGAAATCCAAACTGAAAATCGTACATACAGAGAGTCACCGCAGCTGGGGCGGCCAGGAAATTCGGGTACTTAACGAATGTCTCTGGATGAAGGACCGTGGCCATTATCCCTTGTTGGTGGCACCGCCAAAATCCCAGATTTTTTCCCGGGCCAGCGATGCCGGATTGACCGTCATTCCCATGACTTTCAACAATCTGACGATGGTGGCCGATTTGATTCGGTTTCGGAAATTTCTAAAGAGCATTATACCCGACGTGCTCAACACCCACGGTAACATGGATGCCAAGGTGGGGCTCTTTGCCGCGCGTGGCCTGAACATTCCATGCGTTATCCGTTCACGCCACCATACGCACCCGGTCTCTGACGCATGGCATAACAAATGGATGTACAACCACCTCAGCGACTATATTTTTACTGCAGCCAGCTGCGTCTCGGACCAGCTTGCGAGGGACTTGGGTGTGGATCCATCCAGGGTGAAAATGGTTCCCACCGGCATCACTCCGCCAAAAGTACTGCCGACCAGAAAAGATGCTCTTGAAGGCCTTCGACGCGAACTCAACCTGGATCAAAACGCCCGTTTCATCGGCTCTGTGGCCATGCTTCGGTTATGGAAGGGCCATCGATACCTGTTGGATGGATTCGCAACGATATCGGAGCGCTTCAACCATCATCACCTGGTGATTGTGGGCGATGGCGACGAGATGGGAGCCCTTTTGGC
Source organism: uncultured Desulfosarcina sp. (assembly GCA_963674945.2). Taxonomy (GTDB): domain Bacteria; phylum Desulfobacterota; class Desulfobacteria; order Desulfobacterales; family Desulfosarcinaceae; genus Desulfosarcina. Next base: position 1,119,964 of record CAXXWQ010000004.1, on the reverse strand, counting down.
GCAGCGCCAGCGACTGGGTCTTACCAGCAGAATTCATTTCACCGGCTTTCGTGATGATCCATGGCCGTATTTTTGTGCATTCGACCTCAAGGTGCTGGCAAGCACAAAAAACGAACTGGTCTCCCAGGTGTTGCCCCAGGCCATGTACGCCCAATGCCCGGTCATTGGAACTCGTGTGGGCGGCATACCGGATCTCATTGAGGATGGCGTCAACGGGCTGCTTGCCGAACCGGAAGACGCCGGATCGCTGGCAGACGCCATGGTCCGTACGCTGATCGCGCCGGATACGACCCAGGACCGGGTGAAACGTGCGCTGACGGTCGTTACTGAAGGATTTCTCATGGATGCCATGGGAGAGCGGACCCTGGAATTGTACGACCGGGCATTTGACAAAAAGAACCAGATTCCATAGTCAAGGTTTGCTCCGAAATGGATAGAACCATCTTCTTGTTCCGAGAAAAAGCGGACAATCAAAATGAATCGTGAGCCGAGTCCTTTCATTCAAGCGTGTCCCGTAGGTTGTACGTCAGACCTGATAACGACGGACATCCTTCTTCCCGAAGGCCCATTACGGCGCTGCACCGTATGCGGCCAGTTGGCGAGCATGTGCAGTGCAGAGGAATATTATGATTCCATGGAGGATTTTGATCGAACCGAAGGGACCACGCCGGTCGATCGGTCCAGTCTTAAAAGACTCGAAAAAATGACCAATAAAATCCTCACCAAGGTGGAAGGTATCGTCAAGATACCGCGAAATGATCTTTCTTTGCTTGATGTCGGGTGTTCAAGCGGGGCCTTTATCTCTGTAGCCAAGACGATGGGGGTTGATGTTACGGGGGTTGAACCGGCGGAAAAACCGGCTATGGCAGCCAAAAAATCAGGCCTGGATGTTCACAACGGTCTTCTGGAAGAGATACAATTCCCGGACGCCTTTTTTACCGTCATTACCATTTTCGAGGTCATTGAACACCTGAAAGATCCCATCGCACTGATGAAAGAGTGTTCTCGTATTTTGCGTCCCGGAGGCCTGGTCATCATCAGGACGGGAAATGCCGGAAGCTGGACCACCCGATTCATGAAGGCGCGTTGGGAGTATTTTCATATCGACAGACATGGCGGGCACATCAGTTTTTTCAATCCGGTGTCCATAAAAAAACTGGCGGAAAGATCCGATTTTTCTGTCGTGCGCGTCGACACCCATAGTGTGCGTTTTTATGAAAAAGGGGATGTCTCCCGTTTAACCTACCGTACGGCCAAAATATTTTCGGAACTTCTCAACCGTCCTTCCACCTGGTTGGCGCAGGGGCATGAATTACAGGCATATCTCCAAAAACCGTCGGTTTGACAGACACACGCCAGGATGAAGGCCGATGTAAAACGTCGAACATGTGGAGATCGCTTCGCTCCATCGTTTGACAAAAGGAATTACCGGCCATTTGTTGCTGTCTGTGATGTCGGGTATAAAAAAGATCAAAATTGACAGAATGCCTTTTAGGATTACAATGTCGTTTCCAATTGCTTTTCATTGGCGCCGTGTTGCCGCCGGTACAGCTTGGCATATTCTCCGTTTTTGGCGAGCAGCGCGGCATGGCTTCCCTCCTCGACGATATTGCCGTTTACGATCACGGCGATGTGATCTGCATTGGAGATGGTGGAAAGGCGATGGGCGATCACCACCGTGGTTCGTCCGTGCATTAAATTTTCCAGCGCCTTTTGCACGACCGCTTCGGCTTCGGAGTCCAAGGAAGAGGTGGCCTCGTCCAGGATCAGGATGGGGGCGTTTCGGATCAGGGCCCTTGCGATGCACAGCCGCTGCTTCTCTCCGCCGGAGAGAAGTGTTCCCAGTTCGCCGATTTTGGTGTCGTACCCCTGGGGAAAACGCAGGATGAAATCATGGGCGAAAGCGGCCTTGGCAGCGGCCACGATATCGTCTTGTGTGGCATCAGGACGGCCGTAAGCGATGTTGTCGCGAACCGTTTCGTTGAACAAGATGGGATCCTGGGTGACAATGGCGATCTGCCGGCGAAGGTCCGCCACGGAAAATTGGCGGATATCGATGCCATCGATGCAGATTCGGCCGCCGGTGACATCGAAAAAGCGGGGGATAAGATTGGCAATGGTACTCTTGCCCCCGCCGCTCATTCCGACCAGCGCCAACACCTCTCCTCTTTTCACCGTCAGATCGATGCCCCGCACCACCTCTCGCTCCCCATAGCTGAACCGGACCTTTTTCATGGCCAGATCATGGGGACCGGTGGTCAGCGGGGCAGGGGTTTCAGGGTCCTTGATATCGGAGGTGGTTTCGATGATATCGAATACCCGGTCGGATGCGGCCATTCCCTGCTGAATGGCGTTGTTCACCTGGCTGAGTTTCCTGGCCGGGTCGTAGATCAGCAGGACGCAGGCCAGAAAGCTCATGAATGTTCCCGGCGTCGTTTCGCCGTCGATGACCTGTGACCCGCCGTACCAGATGACGAAGGCGATGCCCAGGCCTGCGAAAAATTCCATGATCGGCGGTGCCAGGGAACGAATCTTGACGCCCCTGATCTCCAGGGTGAAGAGACGCCGGGTCTGGTCGAAGAATCGCCGCTTTTCATGGGTTTCCATGCCGAAGGCCTTTACAATCTTGTTGCCGGCGATGGTTTCGTGCAAGAAGGCGCTGAGCTCGGCCATGGCCTGCTGGCAGCCGGTGCTTACCCGTCGGACCTTCTGGCCGAGGATTACTACCGGTATGAAGGCGACGGGCAATACGACGAAGGCGAGAATGGCCATGCGCCAGTTCAGGTAGAAGATCACCACCGTCAGGCCCACGATGGTGGATACATCCCGAAGAGCACCGGAAATGGACGTGGAGACCATCGCCTTGAGCAGGTTCACGTCGTTGGTGATGCGGGACATGAGGGTGCCGGTGCGCTCCCTTTGGAAAAACGCCAGGGGCAGATCCTGGATCCGGTCGTAAATGCGGTTTCGCAGTCGACGGATGATATCCTCCCCCACGTAGTTCATGAAATAATTCTGACCGTAGCCGCCCACGCCCTTGACGAAAAAGACGACGATTACCACAAGGGGCAAGAGAATCAGTCCGGTGGTGTCCCGATTGACAAAGATGTCGTCGATGACCGGCTTGATCAGATACCCCGTGGCCGTTGTGGCACCCGATACCATCAGGCTGCAGATGGCGGCCATCACAAGGCCGCCGATGTTTTTCCGAATCAGGGAAAGAAGCTGCCGATGCCGTTCTTTGAATTCGAACCGAAATATTGTTTTCACATTATCCACCCAACATTAACGGCTTCGTGAAAAGCCTGACATCCGCGCCTGCACTTCACCCCTCGTCACTGCGACGCCTTCAACCATACGCCTTATTCCTCGGAGCTCGCAAGCCTTGACCTCGAACTTTTTACGAAGCCGCCCGAAATTCGACACTTACGGGTTCATCCATTCATAACATGCTTTTTAAATGATGATCGGAACTTACTGCATGGGATCATTTTTGTAAACGGGGTGGTCGCTGATTTCATGCCGGCCTGTTTTTAGTTCACGGTTCCCAGTTCCCGGTTCTTTATGCTATGGAATACTAAACCGAGAACCGAGGACCATAATACTGGAATCACACCATGCCCCACGACGAAATCGACCTTTCTGCCATTACCACCTATCAGGCCATCGATCGGCCCTCCAAGGTGACGACCGACCTGGAGGCGAGCCCCTTACGACCAGGCCTGCGCGTCTCGGAATTTTTGGAAGGCCTTCCCGCCGTGTTAAAGGCGGAGGACCTCAAGGCCGTTGCCCGTGCCGTTGTGGCCGCCAAGCGGGCGGGAAAACCAATACTGGTGATGTTGGGCGGCCACGTCATCAAGACCGGATTGGCGCCGGTGTTGGCCGGCCTGGCCAGTGACGGCTTTATCACCCACCTGGCTTCCAACGGCTCCGCCGCCATCCACGACACCGAACTGGCCCGATTGGGACATACCAGCGAGGATGTGGCCGTCCAACTGGAAGATGGTTCCTTCGGCATGGCGGCGGACACGGCGCTTCTGGTCAACGAGGCGGCCATGCGGGCCGCCCGGGGCCAGGAGGGATTCGGAGAGGCCGTAGGGGCGATGCTGGTGGAAGAGAAGGCGCCGTTTGTGAAACGCGCCCTCATCGCCTGTGCCCACCGGTTGAACATTCCCTATACCCTTCACGTGGCGCTGGGTACCGACATCGTTCACCAGCATCCCACGGCAAGCGGCGCGGCCATCGGCAATGCCTCCTTACGGGACTTTCGAATTTTCGCCGCCAACGTCGCAAGGCTCGGGGACGGCGGCGTGGTCCTCAATTTCGGCTCCGCCGTCATCATGCCCGAGGTCTTTCTCAAGGCGCTGGCCGTCGCCCGCAACCTGAAAAATCCGGTGAGAAACTTTACCACGGCCAATTTCGACATGATTCAGCACTATCGGCCCGGCGTGAACGTTGTGCGAAGACCCGTACTCACCGGTGGCAACGGGTACGCCATCACCGGCCACCATGAGATCATGATCCCCCTTCTGGCGGCAGCCATATACGAAACCGCCGACACCCCGCACCGGTGATAAAAATGCTGCAAATTCAGGCGGTGTGTGCTATCAACGTTTCAATTCGCCAACACGAAAAGGACGCTACACAACCATGTTTCATGAGATGATAGACGCCCATATCCGCTGCCTGGAAAGCATCCGCCCCCTGGCCTCCATCCTGGAAAGGGCAGGCCGGGCCATGCGAGACCGCCTCGTTGCCGGAAACAAGCTGATGATCTGTGGAAACGGCGGAAGCGCCGCCGATGCCCAGCACTTCGCCGCCGAAATCGTCGGCCGGTTCGAAACCGATCGACGCGCCTATCCGGCCGTGGCCCTGACCACCGACACATCCATTCTTACGGCCGTGGGAAACGATTACGGATACGACGAAGTCTTCGCCCGGCAGGTGACCGGTTTGGGGCGAAAAGGGGACGTGCTGATCGGCATCTCCACCTCCGGCCGATCCCCCAATGTCCTTCGTGCCGTGGAATGTGCCCGGCAAATGGAGATCATGTCGGTGGGACTCTTGGGAAAAGATGGCGGAGACCTGAAGGATCGGGTGGACCAGGCCGTTGTGGTGGCCGATGCCTCGACGGCCCGCATCCAGGAAACCCATATCTTCATTCTCCATTACTGGGCGTGGGTCATCGAAAAAGGGCTGCCCGCAGCCGATAAGGAAGAATCATCGTGAATTCCGACGCCTCCCATGCACAGCTGACAGGCCGACTGGCCAAGGTAAGGGTCCTTGTGGTGGGCGATCTGATGTTGGATCGGTACTATTGGGGGAGCGTGCGCCGGATCTCCCCCGAGGCCCCCGTGCCGGTGGTCCGGCTCAATCCAGACGGAAAGGAATATCGTTTGGGGGGCGCGGGCAATGTGGCCGCCAATCTCGCCGGTTTGGGATGCGCCGCCACCATCGTCGGATTGGTGGGAGAGGATGAAGCCGCCCGGCAGATTCAGGCACGCTTACAGAAGCTTGGCATCGCGGACCGTTGCATCGCCGATTCGAAACGGCCGACGACGACCAAGACCCGGATCATGGCCGGCAAGCAGCAGGTGGTCCGCCTCGACGAAGAGGACCATGGCGAGATCGAAGCCGAAGTGTCCAAAAGGCTGCTCGAGGCGGTAACAAAACGACTGGTGGAAACGGATGCGGTGGTTTTGTCGGATTACGGCAAAGGACTGCTGACGGAATCCGAAACGGTGCAGGCGATGATTCGTGCCTGCAACAAGGAGAAAATTCCCGTTTTCATCGATCCAAAGGGAAATGATTGGCAACGGTACACCGGCGCCAGTTGCATCACCCCAAACACGGCGGAACTGGAATCGGCCACCGGAATACCGGTGACCGCCGATGGGCGCTGGATCAAGGCTGCCGGAGATTTGCGCAGCCGGCTCTGTTTACATTGGCTCCTGGTCACCCGCGGCCCCGAGGGAATGGCATTGTTTGGCGCCGATACCGATCCCGTCAACATCGCCGCCCGGGCCAGGGAGGTGTTCGATGTCTCCGGTGCCGGTGACACGGTTATCGCGACCCTGGCGGCTTGCGTGGCTGCGGGGCTGGATTTTGCCCATGCGGCAAAGGTGGCCAACACGGCTGCGGGCATCGTTGTGGGAAAGGTGGGGACCTGGGCCGTCGGCAACGAGGAACTGGAACAAGCCATGGCTTACGAAACCATGACGACACCCGGTTCGACCCTTTGGAAGGTTGCCGATGTGACGGCTGCCGAGGCGCGACTGGCCCGCTGGCGACGGTCAGAACAGAAGATCGTCTTCACCAACGGCTGTTTCGATCTTTTGCATCCCGGCCACGTGAGCCTGCTTCACCAGGCCCGGCACCTAGGTGACCGACTGATCGTCGGGCTCAATACGGACGACTCCATCAAACGGCTCAAAGGGCCTTCGCGCCCGATCCTGCCTGGACCCGACAGGGCGGCGATCTTGAGTGCTCTCGAAGACGTGGACATGGTGGTTTTTTTCGACGAAGACACCCCATTGAACCTCATCGGACGATTGAAACCGGATATTCTCGTCAAGGGATCGGACTACCAGATTCACGAAGTCGTGGGCAAAAAAGAGGTCGAGGCATATGGTGGGCAGGTCCGTCTCGTGGATCTGCTGGAAGGATACAGCACCACGTCCATCGCGCAAAAACTAGCCAATAGCGATTAGGTTTCAAAAAAAGGAGACAACATGGCAATCAATCAGGAGCTACTTGAAATCCTTGCCTGCCCCCAGTGCAAGGGGGAGATCCATCTCAACGAGGCAGAAGACGGCCTGGTCTGTGAAGCCTGCCGGTTGGTGTACGAAATCAGAGACGATATTCCCATTATGCTGATCGATGAAGCAAAGCCCCTTCCGTAATACGTGACGGCTCCGTAAGAAGCCCGGTATCTGTATTACGCGAATCCCTCGTCATTGCGACGTATTTCATATCCGACTCTTTTTTTCGGGATTCGCAAGCCTTGATCCCGGGGTTTTTACGAAGCCGTCGATAGCCCGGTTATGTAATTCAATCAATGCATAGGCATTTGCCGGTTTTCCCATGAGCCTGCCCCAGCATCCCAAGTCCGCCAAACTCATCGTGGGCTTTTTCGCGAAAGAGAAGTCATTGGCCCCGTCCCTGGTAAGGGACCTGATCCGGTTGTTCGGTCCCCTGGACATGGTCAGTGCCTGGTTCGATTTCGATTTTACGACTTACTATGAAAAGGAGATGGGGGGGCCGCTGTACCGACGAATGCTGGTATTCAAATCCCTCGTGAACCAGACCCGACTGCCCCAGATCAAGCATACAACCAATGATCTGGAAAATCGTCTTTTGCGGGATGGAAAGCGCCGTGTTAACATCGATCCGGGATATCTGGTCGCCGAACGTTTCGTTCTGGCCACCGGAAAAAATTTTTCCCACAGAATATACATCGGCGAGGGAATCTTCGCCGATTTGACCTTGATGTATCAAAAGGGGGCATTTCGAACCCTTCCATGGACCTATCCCGATTATGCCGATGAAGGCATGATCGATTTTTTGACCCTGGTCCGAAGGAAATACATGTTGGATTTACAAACGATTGGAAAATTGCGATGATTAAAAGCATGACCGCCTACGCCAGGGGCCAGCACCCGGTGCCACCCTATGACATTTGTGTGGAGGTGCGTTCCTACAATAGCCGGCACCTGGATGTGGCCCTGAAACTCACCCACGGCTTCGAAGCCCTCGAAGAGCGAATCAAGGCGGTGGTCGCCGAAACCGTGGCCCGCGGAAGGGTCGAGATCCGCGTTCAGATCCAAGACGTTTCGGAGGCGGACACGGGATTCGAGATCAATTTGCCGCGTGCTCGCGCCTATTTCGACGCCTTGACCGCCGTACGCGATGAATTGGGGCTTGGCGGGACCGTCGAACTTGCGGACCTCCTATCCGGTGGAAACATGATTCAGGCAAAGGAGGTGGAGAAGGATGCGGATGACGCTTGGCCGCACGTGCTGGCGTGTCTGAATTCGGCCATGGCCGATCTGGATGCGATGCGCCGCGTGGAGGGAGACCATCTGGCCCGGGATTTTCATCAGCGCCTTGACACCGTGGAATCCCTCCTCGATCAGATCGCGGTGGAGGCCGAAGGATTGCCCGAAATCTATCAGAAACGTCTTACAGAGCGGATCGATGCGCTCACCCGCGGCGTCGTGGAAATCGACCCTGCCCGCATCGCGCAGGAGGCTGCCCTTTTGGCCGATCGAAGCGATATCTCCGAAGAGATCGTTCGGGCAAAGAGCCATGCAAAGCAGTTTCGAACGCGCATTGAGGACAAAACGCCTGCGGGAAGACCCCTTAATTTTCTTCTCCAGGAATTTAACCGGGAATTTACCACCATGGGGGCGAAATCGGGCAAGGCCACCATGTCCCACATCATCGTTGCGGCAAAATCGGAACTGGAAAAGCTGCGCGAGCAGGTCCAGAATGTAGAGTAGGGGATGGAAAAAAAACTTCTGAACATCGGTTTTGGAAACATGGTCGTGGCCGATCGGGTCGTGGCCATCGTCGCTCCCGCTTCCTCTCCAATGAAACGGTTGAAGGATGAGGCGCGGCAGGAACATCATCTATTGGACGCTACCCAGGGTCGACGGACGCGGGCCATTATTGTCATGGACAGCAACCATATCGTCTTGTCCGCCATCCAATTCGAGACCCTCTCCCAGCGCTTCGAGGATTTGAAGGCCGAGAAAAAATGACCGATGCCATTTCCGCAAAGGACGTCCCAAAGGGGAAAACGGGCCGTCTTTTTGTTGTCTCCGCCCCATCAGGAGCCGGAAAAACCACATTGTGCAGGGCTGTTCGTGATCATCTGCCACAGCTGGTCTATTCGGTGAGTACCACCACAAGGTCACCGCGGAAAGGCGAAAAGGAGGGGGTCGATTACTTTTTCGTTACCGAAAAAGCGTTCCGGCAAGGGATCGACGAAGGCAAGTGGGCGGAATGGGCCCGGGTTCATGGCCACTACTACGGCACGAGTGCACGGTTCATCGAAGAGCACCTGGGCGCCGGCCGGGATGTCCTTTTGGACATCGATGTCCAAGGCGCCCGGCAGATTGTCCGTCGTTTTCCCGATGCGGTCACCATCTTCATCATGGCACCCTCCATGGAGGTCTTGCGCCAGCGGCTCGTTCAAAGGGGATTGGACAGTCATGAAGTGATCGAAATGCGCATGGACAATGCCCGGAAGGAGATCGCCCACCGCTCTGCCTACAAGCACACGATCGTCAATGAAGACCTGGAAAAGGCCATCTCCCGGTTTGTCACGCTGTTGTCATGTGGGTGGCGTTGATATGGCCGCAAACACCGGAAGAAATCGGCAGCCAGCTGGCGAAAGGGAGGCACTATACGGTTTTCATCCCGTAATGGAGGCGATGGTCGCCCATCGCCGTAAGATCCATTCGGTGATGGTGGACAAGGCGGCCCATGGCGAAAGGATCGGCCGAATCGCAAAAGCGGCACAAGAGCGAAATATCCCCTTGCGGGCCGTCGGTGCCGAGCAGATTCGTTCAGTGTCGGGAAGCGATCAGCATCAGGGCGTGACCGCCTCTGTTTCCCCTTTTCCCGTCGAAACATGGCCGACCCATTTTTTCCGGGAACAAGGGGATGCTTCTGAACCGCTTATGGTATTGCTGGACGGCATCGTGGACCCGAACAATCTGGGTGCCATCGTTCGCAGCGCCCACTGTGTGGGGGTCGACGCCCTTTTGATTCCCAAGGATCGGGCGGTGGGTCCCACGCCGGCGGTCTCCAAGGCTTCTGCCGGTGCCCTCGAGTATACGCGCATTTTTCGTGTAACCAATCTGAATACCACCATCCAGGGATTGAAGAAAAATGGAGTTTGGGTGGCCGGTCTGACCATGGACGCGCAGCAGACCGTTTTCCAGGCGGATTTCAATGGGCCCTTGGCCCTGGTGATCGGTGGAGAGGAAAAGGGGATTCGACCGCTGGTCCGACAAAACTGTGACTTTCTGGTACGTATTCCCCTTTGCGGCCGGATCGACTCTCTCAACGCATCCGCTGCCGCGGCGGTGGTTCTGTACGAAGCGTTTCGTCAGCGTCAGATTACCGTCTAGGCGTTTTATTGCTTGGGTTCTGTGTGAATTGTATTATCATAGGCACAAGTTTGTTTTACGAAAAGAGAGTGGACACCCGAAACTTAGAAAGACGCTCCACTTAAAAAGCCGTCAACAACAGGAGGAAGTGCCCGTGGCAACTGCCGAGAAAATCACCAAAAAGGATGGCGGTGCCCTCGTCGTGCCGGATCATCCCATCATTCCCTTCATCGAGGGGGATGGTATCGGTCCCGACATATGGCGTGCGACACGCATGGTCATCGATGCGGCCGTGGGAAAGGCCTATGGCGGCAATCGCGAAATCTCATGGATGGAACTGCCCGTTGGAGAAAAGGGCTACGCGGAAACCGGCAATTTTTTGCCCCAAGAGGCCCTGGATGCCATCGAAACCCATGTGGTGGCCATCAAGGGACCGCTGACCACGCCCATCGGCAAGGGAATCCGGAGTCTGAATGTGGCCATCCGACAAAAGCTGGACCTGTACGCCTGTGTTCGGCCGGTACGATATATCGAGACCGTTCCCAGCCCCATGAAAAATCCGGAAAAGATCGATATGGTGGTGTTTCGGGAAAATACGGAAGACCTCTATGCCGGAATCGAATGGGCCTCGGGATCGCAAGAGGCAAAGGACCTGGCCGAATTTTTACGATCGAAAATGGGCGTGACGCTTCCGTCGTTGGCAGGTATCGGCATCAAACCCATCAGTCCGGCCAATACGAAGCGGCTGGTTGCCCGTGCCATCACCCACGCGTTGGAGAATGGGTGTGCCAGCGTTACCCTCATGCATAAGGGCAACATCATGAAATTCACCGAAGGTGCCTTTGCCCAATGGGGGTACGAAGTGGCAAAGCAGCGGTTTGGCGACCAGACCATCACCGAGGCCCAGCTATACGGACAGTATGACGGAAATGCGCCCAGAGGCAAGGTCGTGATCAAGGACCGCATCGCCGATATGCTCTTTCAACAGGTGCTGCTTCGTCCCGACGAGTATGACGTGATCGCCACCCCGAACTTGAACGGTGACTATCTTTCCGATGCCCTCGCCGCCCAGGTAGGGGGGCTGGGGATGGCACCCGGGGCCAATATCGGGGACACCTGCGCCGTTTTCGAGGCCACCCACGGCACCGCCCCCAAATATACCGGCATGGACAAGGTAAACCCCGGCTCCCTGATTCTATCCGGCGCCATGATGCTCGACTACATGGGGTGGAAGGAGGCGGGGAGCGCCGTTCGGGAAGGAACACAGGCAGCCATCAAGGCCCGTCGGGTGACCTATGACCTGGCCCGGCAGATCCAAGGGGCCACAGAAGTCAAATGTTCTGAATTTGCAGCGGCAATTGTCGATCAGATCCAGTAGCCTCTTGGAACTCGGGCGCTTTGCCCGTTCCTTGAAAGACGCCCTTTTCCCTGCAAAATGTTTGGGCTGTGGACAACTGTTCCTTCACACCGGTTCGCTATCCGGACGGTATGCCCCTGCTGGAATGTCTTTCCCGGCCACCGGTCTTTCCTCGGTCTTGGCGCATTGTCTATGTCCCGACTGCAGAAATCAGTGGACCCCGGTGACCTCTCCGCTTTGCAGCCGATGCGGTGTGGTGTTTTCAGGCCGGGAAGGGGAGGACCACCTGTGCGGCCGGTGCCTGCGGCATCCGACCGACTTTTACCGGGCCCGTGCCGTGGGCATCCACGACCAGGCGCTGCGTGTCGCTATCGGTGAATTAAAATTCAATGGCCGTGTGAACCTTGCCGGACCATTGGGTGAACTCATGTTCGCAGAATTCACACGCCATTGGTCCCGACATGAGATCGACATGGTTGCGCCCGTTCCCCTTCATCGACGCAGATTCCGGCGGCGGGGTTTCAATCAGGCATTCCTTCTGGTGTGCGGCTGGCCGACGGAAATAGCCCCACCCATCGTCCGCGACCTTTTGGTGCGTGCACGGAACACGGCTTCCCAGACCGGTCTGGACAGGCATCAGCGTAAGAAAAATATTCGAAATGCCTTTTTTATGAACCATCCCGGGAAAAGCACGGGGAAAAGGATCCTACTGGTGGACGACGTGCTGACAACCGGTGCGACGGCCAATGCCTGTGCCCGGACACTGCTTGCCGATGGGGCACGGCGGGTGGATGTGTTGACTTTGGCCCGAGCCCTATAATGCCCATCCAGAAATGGCCAAATTTTATAGTATTGTGACAGGACCTGACTTCTAAGGAATTCGTATTATAAATACAGATTAAAATGGAATTTTTATAAAAAGCTTTTCCCTCGTTTTCGCCTATCGGCAAAGTAAATAAAACGAGTTTCTGTCATGCGATTGTTTGGCCATACGTGGCCTGAAAAAGCTTTTTACGGAGAAAAACCCTTGCTGTTGGTCAAACGTGAGAACGTTTCCTATTTTCAATTTCCTGCCCTCAACCGGTTCCCCGGGCTGATGCATGCCATCGGCTGCCGGCGTGGGGGGGAGAGTCTCCGACCCTTCGATGGGATGAATCTCGGAAAAGACGTGGGCGATGATCCGGAATCGGTGACGGCCAACCGGAATCTCTGGCGACGTGTCACCGGTGGCGGTGTCCATGTGTATGCCACCCAGAACCATGGCACCACCATACGGGTGATCCCATCCGAACGGCGGTACACGCGGGAAAACGTCGTAACGATACCGGAACCGGCCGACGCGCTCATCACGAGCCGTCCCCTGGCTTTTCTATCGATTCAGACGGCCGACTGCCAGTCGGTCCTGCTATACGACCCTTCCAATTCGGTGGTGGCCAACGTCCACTGCGGATGGCGGGGAAGTGTGGCCGGTCTCATCGCTCGGGTCGTAACGCGCATGCATGAAGCGTTCGGCTGTCGGCCCGATCAGATGGTCGCGGCCATCGGTCCCTCCCTCGGGCCTTGTTGTGCCGAATTCATTCGTTACGAGACGGAAATTCCCGAGGCGTTTTGGCCGTATCGGATCGGGACGAATCATTTCGACTTCTGGCGGATCAGCCGGTATCAGCTGGTTTCGGCCGGTCTTCAAGATGATCGGATTTTCCAGGCGAATATCTGCACCCGGTGCAATTCTCATCTCTTCTTTTCATACCGGGCCGAAAAGCGAACCGGCCGATTCGCTTCTCTGATCGGTCTAAAGGAGAAAACATGATCGTGCAGGATACCACCGTTTTATACAATCGCCTCGAGGCGCCGGGATATTATCGCATGGGACTTTCCTGCACCGCCGGCTTCGACACGGCAAAACCCGGCCAGTTTGTCATGGTGCGGGTCGGAATCGAGGCCAGGCCTTTGTTGCGGCGGCCCTTTTCCCTATTGGGATTGATCCACGAAAGGGGACGGGTCGCGGGCATCGAGATTCTGTACAAGGTTGTCGGGGAGGGCACGAAACGGCTCAGCCGGTATCGCCAAGGGGAGACACTCTCCCTTCTCGGTCCATTGGGAAACGCTTTTCTGGTCCCCGACACCTGTCGCCGTCTGGTACTCGTTGCCGGTGGGGTGGGGGTGCCGCCCATTCGTTTTTTGGCAAAAACGCTGTTGGACAAAAAAACGAAACCGGACCGATGCTTGGTCTTGATCGGCGGCCGGACCAAAGACGATTTGGTCTGCATTACCGAATTCGACCTTCCCGGCCTCCTGTTGGATGTCTCCACCGATGACGGCAGCATGGGACATTCGGGGGTGGTCACACGAAGCCTGGAAGGGGCGCTGGAAAGCGGACCGGTGGATCTGATCTGCGCCTGTGGACCCACCGGAATGCTCAAGGCGGTCTGTGCCATTTCCAAGGCCCGTGGCATCCCGTGCCAGGTCTCCATCGAAGCCATGATGGCATGCGGCATGGGGGCGTGCCTGGGATGTGCGGTCAGTGTCACCGACGATGATACCCGTTATCGCCACGTCTGCACGGATGGACCGGTCTTCGAGGCCAGCAGGCTTTGCTGGGACTAGCAAATTCGCGTTGACTTAAATGTCTGGCTATGGTAAACGCACCCATTCCGATCGAGGCTCGACCTGACGCCATTTTGCGGTCAAAGGAGGGCCGAATCCCATGAAAAAAGAGAAACGAGCGTGGATACGGGAACTCGCATATTTTTCAAGCATAGGGCTTTCCGTTTCCCTCTCCATTTTTATCGGACTCGGGATCGGTGTTTATTTGGACAAGCGATTTGATACATCTCCCTGGCTGACCCTCGTCTTTTTAGGGTTGGGTATTGCAGGGGGATATCGAAATATCGGCCTGGCGATCAAAAAGAGCCGAAAATTGTGACAACAAAAGCCAACGGCAATCCAACGTGAATATTCAGCGGCGTTTGCTTACATTCATCACACGATCCAACTGGCTGCTGCTGGTTTCGACCAGCCTGCTGGGGCTTTTGGCCACCTCGCCGCCATTTGCAAGGGGTATTCTTTTCGGCGGACTCATCGTCACGATCAATTTCCATCTGCTGGCCAAGACACTGAAAAAAGCCCTCAACCCCCGACAACTGGCATCCCCCAACGCCATACTCGTTAAATACTACATTCGTTTTATCATCAGCGGCGTGATCATCTTCTTTCTTATCCGTCAGCAGGTGGTGAATCCCATCGGTTTGTTCATCGGTCTTTCCGTCGTGGTTGCCAGCATTACCCTGGCCACCATGGTTGAAATAAAAAAACTCATTTTCAAGGAGGCGGTCTAAGGATGGAGCATCCCTATCTATTTTTCGTGAAGCTGTTTGAAGTGATCGGGCTGGGGCATTTCGCCCATACGTATCCCCACGTGGTGTACTCATGGGTGTTGATGGCGATCTTGATCATACTGGGTGCATTGGCCACCAAAACCATTAAATTGATTCCGGGCAGCGGCCAGAATTTAGCCGAGATCGTCGTTGTGACAATCGAGGATTTCATGGTTGAAACAGCCGGTGAGGAGGCCCGTTGGCTCTTTCCCCTGGCAGCTACGGTTTTTCTCTACGTTTTCATCGGGAACCTCATCGGTATCATTCCTGGTTTCCTTCCGCCCACCGCCAACCTCAATACCACGGCTTCCGTTGCCCTGGTCGTTGTGGTCTTCACCCATGTCATCGGCATCAAGTACCACGGCGCATCCTACATCAAACACTTTTTGGGACCGGTCTGGTGGATGGCGCCCCTGATCTTTATCATCGAGATCATCGGACACCTCGCCCGGATCCTCTCCCTCAGCTTCCGTCTTTTCGGAAACATGATGGGACACGAGATCGTACTGGCCATCCTGTTCGGCCTGGCCGGCGCTTTCTTCGCCCCCCTGCCCATTATGGCCCTTGGCATCTTCGTTGCCTTCGTGCAGGGATTCGTCTTTTTTCTTTTGTCCATCATCTACTTTTCCGGGGCCATGGAACACGCCCACTGATGGCGTAACTGTATTTGGGATTTTCGTCGATTCGCCTTTTTCGGCGAATCGGCGTGTACAAACGAAATTGGGGTAACTGGAAGAAGCCCTAACTAACATTCTTTAAAGGAGGTCGTAAGAGATATGGAAGCTTTGCAGTTTTTTATCGCGTGTGTGACAGCAGCTGGTTTTGGTATTGCAATCGCCGCCTTCGGTTGTGGCATCGGTCAGGGCATGGGCCTCAAGGCCGCCGTTGAAGGCATCGCCCGCAATCCCGAATCTTCCGGTAAAGTCACCGTGACCATGCTGATCGGTCTGGCCATGATCGAGTCTCTTTGTATTTATGCGCTGGTCGTCTCCCTGATTCTGATCTATGCGCATCCCCAGGCTGGCGCAATTGCCGGACTGCTCGGCGGACACTAATCGTCGACTTGTAAAACGAGTACGAAAGGGTCGCTGTTTCGACAGCGGCCCTTTTTTTTATCCTTCCAGCACCCTCTTCAGATAGCGGCCCGTATGGGATTGGGCTGCCTGGCAGATTTCTTCGGGGGAACCGGTCGCAACCACGTTTCCACCCGCACTGCCGCCTTCCGGTCCCAGGTCGATGACATGATCCACCGTTTTGATGACGTCGAGGTTGTGTTCGATCACCACCACCGTATTTCCCGCATCCACCAGGCGATTGAGAACATTGAGCAGTTTGCGGATGTCGTCGGGATGCAATCCCGTCGTCGGTTCGTCAAGGATGTAAAGGGTTCTCCCCGTACTTTTCTTGCTCAGTTCCCGGGATAGTTTGATTCGTTGGGCTTCACCTCCCGAGAGGGTCGTTGCCGGCTGTCCAATGGGAATATACCCCAACCCCACATCTGCCAGGGTTTGCAGTTTGGCGCGGATGGGGTTGATGTTTTGGAACATGGTAAGGCAGTCATCCACGGTCATCGAAAGGATTTCCGCGATGTTTTTTCCCTTGTAGCGGATCTCAAGGGTCTCACGATTGTAGCGTTTTCCCTTGCAGACGTCGCATGGCACGAAGATATCGGGGAGAAAGTGCATTTCGATGCGGACGATGCCATCACCTTCGCACGCCTCACACCGTCCGCCACGGATGTTGAAGGAGAAGCGGCCCGGTTTGTATCCCCTCATCCTGGCCTCTGGGGTGCGACTGATCAATTCCCGGATGGGAGAAAACAGCCCCGTATAGGTACCCGTGTTGGAGCGAGGGGTTTTTCCGATGGGACTCTGGTCGATGTCGATGATTTTGTCGATTTTATCGAGACCTTCGATCTTCTCGTATCCACCGGTGGCCATATGGGGACGCTGCAAATGTCCCAAGGCCGCACGGTAGAGGGTATCGATGACGAGGGTGGATTTGCCGGAACCGGAAACACCGGTCACACAGGTGAACAGTCCGATGGGAAAGGAGACGTCGATCTGTTTCAGATTATTCATGCAGGCACCGAATACTTGAACCGATCCGTTTTTCGCCTTCCGACGCTGTTCCGGTACCTCGATTTTCATCCGTCCGGAAAGGTAGCGGCCGGTCAGGGAGTGTTCGTCCCGGCACATCTCGGAAGGAGTCCCTGCAAACACCACATGGCCGCCGGATATGCCGGCGCCGGGCCCCATGTCCACCAC
Source organism: uncultured Desulfosarcina sp. (assembly GCA_963674945.2). Lineage (GTDB taxonomy): Bacteria > Desulfobacterota > Desulfobacteria > Desulfobacterales > Desulfosarcinaceae > Desulfosarcina. Next base: position 1,102,845 of record CAXXWQ010000004.1, on the reverse strand, counting down.
ATGGTCTGCCGCGAAAATGGTGTCTTCGTCATGCTCCACCACCAATACGGAATTTCCCATGTCGCGCATGCGAAGCAATGTATCCAAAAGCCGCTGGTTGTCCCTTTGGTGCAGTCCGATGCTGGGTTCGTCCAACACATAGAGGACGCCTGTCAATCTCGAACCGATCTGGGTGGCCAATCGAATTCGTTGGCTCTCTCCACCGGAGAGGGTGTGGGCCGGCCGGTCCATGGAAAGATAGGAGAGTCCCACATCATTCAAAAAGGAGAGACGTGTGGTGATCTCCCCGATGATCTTTTCGGCCACGGCGCCGCGTCTGCCGTCTTTTGGAAAACGGGTGAAGAACCGATGCAGGCGGGAAATGGGCTGAGCAGTCAGTTCATGGATGGCCAGGCCCTGGATTCGGACATGGCGACTCTCCGTTCGCAGTCGGGTGCCGCCGCATTGCGGACAGGGCAGGTCGGCCATGTATTGTTCAAGCTCCCTTTTCTCGGCGGTGGATTTGGCCTGGGCATATTGCCTGGAAAGTTCCGCTAAGATTCCATGGAAGGGCTCCATTTTCTTTGCCGCATGCCCACCGGCATAGGTGGTTACCGGGATTCGCAGATCCTTTGACCCCTCCATGAGAAGATTTCGAAAGTCTTTTGGAAGCGCTTCGTAGGCCGTATAGATGTCGGTGCCGTAGAGGCTGGTGAGATTTTCGAGAAACTCGATGAAAGCGAAAGATCGACGATGGGCCCAGACCCGGATCGCCCCCTCCCGTAGGGAGAGTCGGGGATTGGGGACGATCCGCTCTTCGGAAAACCGGCGGGTCGTTCCCAATCCATCGCACTGGGGACATGCGCCGTGGGGCGAGTTGAAGGAAAAGCTGGCCGGAGAGAGGTCCGGATAGCTGATCCCACAGTGGACGCAGGCGGCCCTTTCGTTGAATTGAAGGGTCTGGACGATGTCGTCCATGGATTTGCCAACGAAGGCCACCTCCACTTGGCCATCGGAGCGGGCGATGGCCAGTTCCATGGAATCGGCCAGCCGGTTCCGAATACCGGGCTTGAGGATGAGACGATCGATCACCACCTGCAATTGCCGAACATTGGATAGCGAGTTCCGGTCAATAGTGTCAATCTCACGTATCTTGCCGTCCACGCGGACGCGGGCAAACCCCTCTTTGGTCAGTTTCCTCGCCAAGGATGCAGTCTTATCGGCGGGATCGTTTTTCACGGGTGACAAAATCAACAGACGGGAACCCTCTTGGCTGGCCATCACCGATTCCACCATTTCATCGATGGTCACCGAGATGATGGGACGGTCGCACCGGTGGCAGTGGACTGTTCCCGTGCGGGCGTAAAGAAGTCGGATGAAATCGTATATCTCCGTGACCGTTCCCACCGTCGATCGGGGGTTATGGACAGAGGATTTTTGCTCGATGGCGATGGCGGGGCTGAGTCCATCGATCAGGTCCACATCCGGTTTTTCCAGACGCTCCAGAAACTGACGGGCATAGGTAGAAAGCGACTCCACGTAGCGTCGCTGACCCTCGGCATAAAGCGTATCGAAGGCCAGCGTGGATTTCCCGGATCCGGAGAGACCGGTGATGACCACGAGCCGGTTTCGCGGCAGACGCAGGCTGATGTTTTTCAGGTTATACTGCCTGGCCCCTTCGATGGTGATAAAGTCTGATGGGGTCATGGCCTTATGGGGGCGTGTTGTCGGTGGCACATGGTCGCTATATTACCGGGCCGTGCCGGGTTTGTAAATCCATCTTTGGTTCTACCCGGCACAAAAATGTCAGATGGCCAAGCGCAATAAAATCGAAAAACAAAGGAATTAGAAGAAATAACGAAAAAATCGGAGTTTATAGATTTATCGACACATTGTTGATAACTCTCGATCCCTTTAAAATGCTTATGGAAATAATCTTGCGGCAAAAACCCTGTATTTCGAAGCAGTTGCTTTGTCAACATGAAATAACTATATGAAATAATAATATAAAAATTTTATTGTAAGCGATATGTTAGCGGTTTGTTAAACCGGTATTCTTTCCGATTGACGGAAACAGGCTGATCAATGTAAATAACCTTCCAGTCACCCGGTCTGGTGACGACCATTCCGAAAACCACGTATAATACATCTAAAATAGCAATTTTTAGTAAGTGAACCTGACGCTTGCTCGATTACGCGCATACAAATCGTTATTTTCTGTTTTTTCTGAGGGGGATTTATTTAATAAATGGAAGATACTTGGAACTCCGTGAAATCCGTACTGAAAGACAAAATACCGGGCCACTGCTACCGCATGTGGATCGAACCCGTGGTCTTTTGCAAAGGTGCAGGCAATACCATCGTACTTACCTGTCCCAACCATTTTTCCAGGAAACGGATCGCCGACCAATATGGCCGGATTATCGAAGAATCCTTTTGCCAGTTGACCAGGGAAAATGTCAAGGTTCAATTGGTCGTCAATTCTCAGGACAGGCAGGCAGCGGGAGAAGACGACGACGACCGGCAAATGAAATTGCCAAGGATGGATATACCGTTCGCCGGTGGCAGACTGCTGAGAAAGGACTTCACCTTCGACCAATTTGTGGTTGGCCAAAACAGTGATTTTGCTTATTCGGCAGCCTTATCGCTGGCGGCCCGGGGGATCGGCAGTCAAAATTCCCTTTACCTGCATTCTAAAACCGGACTGGGAAAAAGTCACCTCGCCCAGGCTGCCGGGCATCATATTTTACAGATGTTTCCCAAGCAGCGAGTTTACTACATCACCGCCGAAGACTTCATGAATGAGATGACCGACTCCTATCGAAACAGCAGCATTCATTCTTTTAAAGAGAAATATCGCAATCAATGCGATGTGCTGCTGCTGGAGGACGTGCATTTTTTAAGCGGCAAGAACGGAACACAGGAAGAGTTGTCGAACACGCTGGAGTCCTTGATGAACGCAAACAAGAAAATCATCTACTCCAGCTATTATCTACCCTCGGATATCCCCAAACTCAACGACAAGCTCAAATCACGGCTGTGTTGCGGACTCATATCCAAAATCGACAAGCCAGACTATAGAACCCGGCTCAGGATTCTCCAGCACACCGCAAAAACCAGTGGATACAAGGTATCAAATGAGATTTGCCAATACCTGGCAACCGAATTGACCGATGATGTCCGTCAATTGAAAAGCGGTTTTATCGGTGTCGCCGCAAAGGCCTCTCTCTTGGGAAAGGAGGCGGATTTGATGCTGGCGAGAAGTGTTGTGGAAAATATCGTCGTCTCCCGGTCCAACATTACGTTGGATTCCATAAAAAAACTCGTTTGCAAATACTACAACGTTACGATGGATGACTTGACTTCTCGCAGCCGACGGCAGGCCATTGTGCGTCCCCGGCAGGTCGCCATGTATCTGTCCCGGCAATACACGGAACACTCCCTTCAGGCAATCGGCAAGAGCTTTAACCGGTACCATGCAACGACACTTCACGCGTTAAAGGCCGTAAAAAAGGGAATCAAGGAAAATGGCCCCGTACAAAAACATGTGGAATTTTTGTCCAAGAAATTGGAAAAAGGGGAGCTGTAAATAACGCTGATATCGGGCGAATTGTCTATTAGAAAATGGGTACTAATTCACCCTGATTACCATTCCACTGCCCGATACCAGTTCTTCCAGGATTTCAAACCGTTCGTTTTGATCGTGCTCGATGGCGCATCTGACATTCAAAGCGCATTTTTTTCGGCAAATGAGGTCATCTTTTCGATAGGCGCCAAAACATCCTATGTAGCGTTCCAGGTCGATTTCCAATTTCTGTTCTCGTGTCATCGACATAATTCCGTTATTTTAGCAATGTAAGAAGTTCGTCATGGATTGCACCATTGGTGGAGAGGATCTCATCCATGTTGATGGCAAATGGTTCGTTCGAGAAATTTGTAATGCGGGCGCCGGCTTCGCGGGCGATCAGACAGCCGGCCGCCGTGTCCCATGGATTCAGGTGCTGTTCCCAGAACCCATCAAACCGACCGCAAGCCACGTAGCAAAGATCCAGGGCGGCGGAACCGAGTCGTCGAACACCCCGGGTGGCCGAAAGACACCTGCCGAAACGGGCCATCATTTCCTCGAAGATTGTCTGGTGATCATAGGGAAAGCCGGTGACCAGCAGACTGTCTGCCAGTGACCGGGTGTCGGACACGGATATGGGGGTTCCGTTTCGTTGGGCGCCCTGTCCTTTGATGCCGATGAACAGCTCGTTCATCAGAGGCGCCAGGACGATGCCGATCAAGACATCATCGTCTGCCGCGAAAGCGATGGAGACACAAAAAAGCGGAAGACCATGGGCGAAATTGGTGGTGCCGTCCAACGGATCGATGATCCATCGTCCGCCACTGCCGGCATGGGCGCCACTTTCCTCGGCGATAATTTCGTGATGGGGAAAGGCTTCCTTGATTTTTTCAATAATCGCCGCTTCAGACTCGGTATCCGCCTCGGTGACCAGGTCGATGGCACCTTTTTTTCGAACCGAACGAATTTTCCCATGGTGCGCCGTAAGCACCTTGCCGCTGCGAATCGCGGCACCCATGGCCACCTTTTTGATTCTTTCCATGTCCATAAGGGAGCTAACTTACAAATTTTCAGTCTATCCTGTCAACCGAATTGTACATTGCCGTCAGGGAAGCCGCATCCATAAGAAACCAGATGATATCAGATGACGGTAAAAACAGGAAGCATCCATCTGACGATCACTCACTGAACAAAAGCTGCTGCTTGTGAATGCACGCAACATGGAGAAATGTGACTCTCCAATACAGGCAGGATCAGACTTGCCAACGATAAAATGCAACGGTGGATTACTGAATTTTCGTTAGGGGCAACTCGATTGGTCTTCAGCGCATTGGATCGGTGAGCGGTTTAGCAGCAGCCCGAATCGCCACAATCACAGCCACCGCTGGAACAATTCGACCCGCATCCGCCACTGGTTTGGGTAGCGGATTCGCTGATACCCACGACCTGGATCGTAAACGTCAACGACTGGCCGGCAAGCGGGTGATTCAGATCGAAGGTCACCTTCTCATCATCGATGCTGTCGACGCGTGCGGGTATCTGCTGGCCATCCGGATTACGCAACATCAGCGTCTGACCAACGGACGGTTCCATGCCAGGGGGGATTTCGGATTTGGGAAAATCGTGCATCATGTCTTCGTTTCTTTGGCCGTACGCCTCTTCAGGAGAGAGCGTGAAGGTTTTCGTCTCGTTGAGAGACATACCCATGAGCGCCGATTCGAAGCCGGGGATCACGTGGCCTTCCCCCATCTGGACCTCCAACGGTTGTCTGCCTTTGCTGGAGTCGAAGATTTGACCGTCGTCCAGACTCCCGGTGTAATCGACACTTACAAACAGACCATTTTCAACTGTTTCCATTGGATACTCCTTGTATTTTGTAATGAACGGCAATTGGGGTACAGTGAGGATGAATTGATAAAAGTCAAGTCACGCTTTTCCGGCAGCCTGCCGTAAGGGGCAACCTATATCCTTGATATTCGCCTGCTCCCATTGATCTTGACAGTTCCATTATTTGCCCTAATTTTTTGAATATCAACGAAACACGATAACTGCAGGTGCCAAATGAGAATCGAAAAAGATACGATGGGGGAACGACAGGTTCCCGATGATGTCTGGTATGGCATTCATACGGTGCGGTCCATTGAAAATTTCGATGTCGCCGGAGAAGCGATGCCCCTTTCCATCGTGTATGCCATCGTGCAGATAAAGTCGGCATGCGCCAGGGCAAATGAAAAATTGGGACTGCTGGATCATGCACGTTCCGCCGCCATCGAGAATGCCTGTGGTTCGATTCTATCCGGCAAACACGACGATCAGTTTCCCATCGATATTTTTCAGGCCGGATCAGGAACCTCTACGCAGATGAATGTTAACGAGGTGATCGCCAACCTTGCGGCAGTGGAATTGGGGGGGAGGCCTGGAGACCGGCAGACAGTTCACCCCAACGACCACGTGAACAAGGGGCAGTCCACAAACAACGTCTTTCCCTCTGCCATCCGTTTGGCCGGCATCCTGGGCGTGCGCCGATTGGCGGCAGCCCAAAACCGGCTGATCGACGGTTTGATGGAAAAAGCCTCCCAATTTGCCGACGTCGCAAAAAGCGGCCGCACCCATCTTCAAGACGCTGTACCCGTTACTCTGGGACAGGAATTTGCCGGGTATGCCCGCGCAATGGTGAAGACGAAACAAAGGATCGCCGATGCCGCTGAAAACCTGATGGAAATCGGGATCGGGGGCAATGCCGTGGGTACCGGCATCAATACCCATCCCACGTTTCGTTCCCTTATCGTGGCGGCCCTCAACCAAACTACCGGCCTGACGTTTCGCGTGGCGGAAAATGGCATCGAAATCACCCAATTTATGACCGATATGGGGCAAATGTCGGCGGCACTCCGGCTGCTGGCCCTGGATCTGCTAAAGATTGCCAACGACCTGCGCCTCTTGGCCTCGGGACCCAACACCGGTCTGGGGGAGATTCGTCTGCCGGCAGTGGAACCGGGCTCTTCCATCATGCCGGGCAAGGTCAACCCAAGTATTTGCGAAGCGGCCAATATGGCCTGTATTCAGGTGGTCGGATATGATGCGGCAATCGCCATGGCCTGCGGACTCGGGCAGTTGGAACTCAATACCCATATGCCGCTGATCGGCGCCAACCTGATTCGATCCGTTGATATTCTAACGCGCACCTGCCGCATGCTGAATGAAAAGTGCATTCTCGGCATCCAAGCCAATGAAAAACGGTGTATGGACAATTTCGAGCGCAGCGCCGGTCTGGCCACCATTCTCAACCCAACACTGGGCTATGACGAGGTGGCGGCACTGGTGAAGGAGGGACTCGTCCGTAAAAAGTCCTTGAAAGAACTGGTATTGGAAAAAAAGCTGATGTCACAGGCCGCGTTGGAGGTGCTTCTGGCGGGTGCGTTTGGGCCCAATTTATGAATTTTGCGTACCTTTCAAGAACGCGAAACGCGATTTTCGAAAATGGACATATTTTTTTCCAGCATTTTTCCGGTCATGAGATCTTCCATTGCCAGACGGTAATGATCCAACTCGACGTAAGGGATCAGATCGAGACGATGAACCTCTCCCAAAAGAACCATGTTCTGCATGCGAATGTCCGGAAGATCTGCCTGGAAAACGGACCATACTGCAATGCCACGTTTTCGGCAGTAGCCTTGGACCTCCTCCATCGTGACCTGACGTGATTCGTCGAGACGGACGGACAACGGCTGCCAGAGGGTGTCGTAGTAGATCAATTGGCCTTTGTCCTGCAAAACCGTTGCCGCGGCACGAAGCGCCTCGTGCCGCTCCAATGAAATCACCAGATTCGCTTTCCCCTTGGGAATCAGCGGTGAGTGGACCGCTTCTCCCATCCGGATCTGGGAAACGACGATGCCGCCCCGTTGTGCCAGCCCGTGTGTATCCACGCTTTTTACTGGAATTTTGGCGTGATCGGCGGCCCGAAGGATCATTTCACTGATCAGGCCGATGCCCTGGCCCCCCACACCGGTCAGGTAAATGTTGAAGGCCTTCATGACACGTCTCCTTTCCCATTTTTTCCGGCGGGCACGATGGCGCCGGCGGGGCATGTCTGGATGCAGCTGCCGTCGCCGATGCAAAGATCCGTATTAATCGTGACCTTTCCGTCCATATCCCGGGTGAACGTGGGGCAGGCAAAGGATTCGACGCAATCGTGAATCCGTTCGCACACGTCCTGGTCGATGTTCACGTGTTTTTGCCGGTATCCTGGCTTTTTTCGCTGCGCGCGGGTGAATTTGAGCATACAGGGGTGCCGGGCGATGACCACGCTGAATTCGTCGATGGCCGTAGCCTCGATTACCAACTTCGTCAGCTTGGCCTGCTGATAGGTGTCCACCTCGAAGATGTGTTTTGCCCCCAGCCCCTCCAGCACTTGTCGAACGGGGATTTTTTCCGTGATATCGTTGACGTTTCTCCCGCTGGCCGCATGATCCTGATGGCCGGTCATGGCGGTTGTGCCGTTTTCCATGAGGATCAGGGTAATGGGGTGTTGGTTGAAAATGGCGTTGACGATTCCCGGAAGGGCGGCGTGAAAGAAGGTCGAGTCCCCCAAAAAGGCCACGACCTTTCGACTGGTGTTGAATAGACGTAAGCCGCTGCCCATGGCCGTCGATGCCCCCATGCACATGAGAAGTTGCCCCATCTCGTAAGGGGGGAGAAAGCCCAGGGTGTGGCAACCGATGTCCGCAACGGTGATATCCGTTGCCGAAAGCGCCTTTTTGATGGCGTGAAAGGCGCTGCGGTGTCCACATCCCGGGCACATCTGGGCCGGCCTGTGGGGCACCGGATCGCCGTCGACGGACTTCGGATCCAATGGTACCATGTCCGGCCAAAGATCCGAAAGAATATCGAGCACTTTGTCCGGCGTGTACTCGCCGATTTTTTCGGCCATGTCGGTTTTTCCGATGATTTTCACAGACAGTTGCGCGTCGAAGGCCATGGCTTTGATCTGGTGTTCGACCACCTCATCCAGCTCTTCGAGAATTTTTACCTCGTCGTGTCCGGATAAAAAATCCAGTATGGTTTTTCTGGGCAATGGATGGACAAAAGCCAGTTTCAATATATCCGGAGGACTTTTCGCATCCACCAGGGTTTCCCGTAATGAGAGGTAGGGCAGTCCCATGGTGATGACGCCACGCTTTTCGTTGTTGTTGTCCAGCCATGATGTAAGATCGGTCTCCTCGGCGATCTGACGGACATGGGAAAGACGGGAGAGCGCCTTTCGCTTCTGGTCGATGGCCAGCGTGGTGATGGGAATATAGGGGCCGTTGGCCGGGTCGAACCGCGGCGTATCGTCTGGAACGGGCGGGGTCCAGGGGCCGAATGCCACTTTTTGTTTGGCATGGCACACGTGGGTGGTCAGCCGAAGGATAACCGGCATCTGGTTCTCTCTGGAGAGTCTGGCGGCGGCAAGATAGTATCGATAGACTTCATCCGGATCGGCGGGTTCCAGCATGGGCGTGTAACTCATCAGGGCATAGTGGCGATTGTCCTGCTCATTCTGGGAGGAGTTGGCACCGGGATCGTCGCCCAGCACCACCACCATCCCGCCGATGATGTTCATCAGACTCAGTTGAACGAAGGTATCGGCCGCCACATTGAGTCCCACACTCTTGAAGAAAACGGTTGAGAGGTGGCCGTTTACCGCGGCTCCATAGGCAAGTTCCGTGGCGACCTTTTCGTTTGTGGAAAATTCGAAATAAAAGGGCCGCTTCGACTTGGGGATGGACAAGATGGCCGACGCGATCTCGGGCGTGGGAGATCCGGGATAGGAACTGATCACACGTGTTCCGGCCTCCACCATGGCGCGGACGATTGATGTGTTCCCCATGACGATTTCCGAAAAGCCGTCGCGTCCGAGCAGCATATCTCCCATCTTTTTCATGGTATCTCTCCCATGTCGACGACGGCATTCGTCGACGGTTTCTTATTCGTTCTCCATTCCAACCGGGTAAAATTTCACTGATCCCAATCTTGATGATCTCTTGAAACGTCGTTGCCTGAACGGATTCGTATTATTTATCACAGTAGGATCACAATGATTGATTGTCAAACCGTCGCACTGCTTCGAACCTACTGGCGAATGGCGCATCGGCATGATGCGCAGACCGGTGAGATCCAGATGCGGGCACCCTGCTGCCGATCCTTTTTCGGCTTGACACGAGACCTTCCATTGAATACGTTTATTTATTAGAACAATAGCAGGGTGTTATAAAGAAGAGGGCGCGTTCCCGCTGACGGGAGAACAGATAATGGAAGAAAACGCACGGGCACATCTGATCATTACCGGTCGTGTACAAGGCGTTTTTTTCAGGGTTGAGACCCAGCGGGCGGCCCTGCGATTCGGTGTCACCGGATGGGTTCGAAACCAGTACGACGGGAGTGTGGAAGCGGTCGCGGAAGGCACCGGAACCGATGTCCAATCTCTGATTCAATGGTGCCATGCCGGTCCGCCCAATGCCCGTGTCGACCATGTGAAGATCACCTGGGAGAAACACTTGGGCGAATTCGAGCGATTCGAAGTCCGGTATTGACAGAATGAGATGTTTCGGAGGAAAAGATGGCCGTGATCACATCCATTCAAAAGGCGGAAAAATTCGAGATCGAAAAGTATCAAGTCCCGAAAGATATCCAGTCCCTTTCCAAAACCCATGTTCCCTATACCGGCAGTCCGCGAAAGCATCCCATGGATGCGGACCAGATTCTCTTGATTCCGGATCCCTATAACGAGAATAGTCCCTACCTTGAATTTTGCAAACGGGATATCACCCATGTGGAGAAGTTGGCCAACGTCGTCAACTTGGAAGGCGAAACCGTGACCATGGCGAGAATTTGGGTAAAAAAAGGAAGTGTTGCCATCCAGTGCACTCCTTTTCTGGTGTCTGCATTTTAGGACGCTGTATTCGAATCTTTGGAGAAACAGCGGCTCGATCCTCGCGGGTCATCCATTTTTTCTCACCGACTTCGACCGAACGACAGACTGGCTATCGAGATTGTGTTCTCTTTCACAGCAATCACGAATAGCTCCCATCGTTCATTTTCCGTCTGTATCGGGGCAATATCAAAGGAGGTTTTTCGTGATCGTCGTCATCGGTGAAATCCTCGTGGACATTTTTCCCACGTATGAGCGCATTGGCGGGGCACCGTTCAACTTTGCCTTTCATCTGAAACAACTGGGCTTTCCCGTGCGATTCATCACCCGTGTCGGCGATGACCGAAACGGCCGCCGTATCATCGAGAAACTTACGGCCCATGGCCTCGGGGGCTCGGATGTGCAGGTGGATGCGTCCCGACCCACCGGAACGGTGAAAGTGGTGCTGGATGAAAATGGGGTACCCCGATTTCATATTCGTGAGAACGTGGCCTACGACAATCTGGATTTGGATGAGAAAATTCCCTCCGGCCCCGACGGTGCTCGTTTGATCTACTTCGGGACGCTCGTCCAACGAACCGAATCAGGTCGCACCCGGGTTCAAGCGTTCTTGCAGCGCTGTGATGACGGCATTCCCCGTTTTTGCGACATCAATATGCGGCCGCCCCACGTCAATCTCCGGGCGATTGCCGAATCGCTTGAATCCGTGGACTTGCTGAAACTCAATGAAGAGGAGTTGGCCGACATCGGACAGGCCTTCGATGGCCCGCCCCATGTCGACGCCACCGTGGCATGGCTCATGGATCGCTTTTCCATTCAGGCCGTGGCCCTGACAAGGGGCAGCCGGGGCAGCCGCTTTTACGGCGCCGACTTCCCCATCGATTGTCCGGCCGTATCCCAACCCGTCATCGTTGATACGGTGGGTGCCGGTGACGGATTTGCTTCGCTCCTGGCGGCTGGATATATAAATGGGATGGATTGGGCGAAGATCATCGATCATGCTTCCCGTTTCGCAGCACGGATATGTTCGATTCCCGGTGCCGTTCCCGACGACCCGTCGTTCTATGACGATTTTCAAGCATTTTATCGCTTTTCGAAGCAGTAGACCAGCGAAGGAGAAGAAAATGGCCGAAAAAAAAGGCCTCTACGTTCAGCTTTACAGCCTGCACGGTCTCATCCGATCGAAAAACCTGGAGATGGGTAGGGATGCGGATACGGGCGGTCAGGTCAAGTACGTGATCGAACTGGGAACCGAACTTTCCGCCCGTGAGGAGATCGATCGGGTGGATCTGTTTACCCGACTCGTTGTCGACAAACGCGTCTCTTCGGATTACGGAAAGACCATCGAGGCGATCAACGACAAATTTCGTATCGTTCGCATCCAGTGCGGGGGCAGAAAATACTTGCGCAAAGAGCAACTGTGGCCCCACCTGGAAGAGTATGTGGACAAAACCATAAAATTCATCAAGCGCAACAACGCCATCCCGGATGTCATTCACGGCCATTACCCCGACGCCGGGTATGTGGCCTTGCAACTTGCCGATATCATGGCATTGCCCTTTGTCTACACCGGCCACTCCCTGGGGCGTGCCAAACTGGCGCGGTTGCTGGAACAGGGCATGACCGAGGCGGAAATCATCAAACAGATCAAAATCGATCACCGGATCGAGGTGGAAGAGCAGATCCTGGCAAGGGCAGACCTGGTGGTGGCCAGCACACGGCATGAGATCAAGGAGCAATACGGTCTCTATCGAAACAAAGAGGTGCCCAAGTATCGGGTCATCCCTCCGGGCATCGACATCGATACCTTTCATCCTTATTACCATAACAACTTCATCGACGACGCCCAGTCGTTGGAGAACGCACGATATGCCCAGGCCTCCATGCTCGAGGAGTTGAACCGTTTCTTTACCACACCAGAAAAACCCCTGATCCTGGCGTTGAGCCGGCCGGACAAACGGAAAAACATCTCCGGTCTGGTGCAGGCCTATGGCGAGGATCTCGAATTGCAGTCCATGGCCAACCTGGCCGTGTTCGCCGGCTTGCGAAAGGATATCGATGCCATGGCGGACAACGAGCGGGAGGTTCTCACGGAGATGCTGCTGGCCATGGACCGATACGATCTGTACGGGAAGATGGCCATTCCCAAGAAACACGATTTCCAATACGAGGTGCCGGCACTCTACCGCATCGCAGCGGAACGAAGGGGGGTGTTTATCAACCCGGCCCTGACAGAGCCTTTCGGACTGACGCTGCTGGAGGCATCGGCCACGGGGCTGCCTATCGTGGCCACCAATGACGGCGGACCCAACGACATCATCCGCAATTGCAAGAACGGAATCCTGGTGGACGTCGCAAAGACACGCCAGATCTCCAATGCCGTAAGAAAAATCATCGCCGACAAAAAGTTGTGGGAAAAATATTCGAAAAACGGCATTATGAACGTCCGCAAATACTATACATGGAAAAGCCACGCCCAGGATTATGTTTCCGCCGTCGGGAATTTGACCACTTCCGCCCAGCAATCCATACTGACGAAACCGAAAGCCTCGGATGCGATTGGCCGTCGTTTGATGAAGCTCAACCGTTTCCTCATCACCGACATTGACAATACCTTCATCGGCGAAGACAATTCGAAGCTGGACCAATTGGTGGCGATCATAGACCGATACAAGGGAGCGTTGGGATTCGGCGTGGCCACGGGAAGAACCGGCGATTCGGCTCGCAAGATATTGAAAAAATACAAAATCCCGCAACCGGATATTTTCATCTGCTCGGTGGGCAGCGCCCTTTTTTACGCAGATAGCAAAAAACCCAGTCCCGGATGGGCCAGCCACATTGCCAACCGATGGAATCGCCAAAAGATCGTCGACCTTCTGGCCGATATCGATTTCATCGAATACCAGGAAGAGGAGGTCCAGCGAAAGTATAAGGTGAGCTATTATATGGATCCTGGAAAAGACCGCCTCGCCACCATCCATGACCGGCTGTTGAAGCACAAGTGTCGATACAATCTCATCTACTCCCACGATCGCTACCTGGACATCCTGCCGTTTCGGGCCTCCAAAGGAAAGGCCATCCGATACTTAAGCTACAAGTGGGAGATTCCGCTGGGAAACTTCATGGTTTGCGGCGATTCGGGAAACGATGAGGAGATGCTTCGCGGGGAGCCGCGGGCCGTGGTGGTGGCCAATTACAGTCGTGAACTGGAAATGCTCAAAGGAAGTCGCAATGTCTATTTCGCCAGTGCGCCTTGTGCAGGCGGCATCATTGAAGGATTGCGACATTATGGATTCATCGAAGATGCCAATGGAGACTGACCCATGTCCTTGAAAAACAACGTTCAGCTCATCGTCTACCCGGATAGCATGGGTACCGACCTCGTGGAACTGCACTACGTGCTGCGCCGCTATCTGCGTCGCGCCATCGGCGGCGTTCACCTGTTGCCGTTTTTCCCTTCCTCCGCAGACCGTGGATTCGCACCGCTGACCTACGATGAGGTGGATCCGGCATTTGGAACCTGGCGGGATATCGATCTGATCGGAAACGAGTTCGATCTGATCATCGATTTCATGGTCAACCATATATCCCGACAATCGGTCTATTTCCAGGACTATTTCGAGAAGGGACCGGATTCCGAGTATGCCGATATGTTCTTGAGTTTTAATAAACTCAGTCCGACCGGGGAGATCAGCGAGGAGGACCTGGCCAAGGTATACACGCGCAAACCCCGACCACCGTACACCGTCATCCACCGTGCAGACGGATCCAGGGAGAAAGTGTGGTGTACCTTCGATTACGAACAGATCGATCTGGACTGGGACTCGCCGAAAACCCGAGAGGTGATGCGTCGATACCTGATCCAGCTGTCCCGGACCCGGGCAAAGATGATCCGGATGGACGCCTTTGCCTATTGCACGATCAAGCTCGGAACCAACTGTTTTTTCCTGGAACCCCAGGTGTGGGAACTCCTCGGTTGGCTTCAGGACTACGTCTCTCCATTCGGCATCGAAATTCTGCCCGAGGTGCACGAACACTTTCGCTACCATCAAAAAATATCGGCCCACGGTTACTGGACCTATGATTTTTCCCTGCCCATGCTGGTGCTACATACCTTGTACCACCACACCAGTCGGCTGATAAAACAGTGGTTGGCCATTTGCCCTCGCAAACAGATCACCACCCTGGACACCCATGATGGTATCGGCGTCGTGGATGTTCAGGATCTGTTCTCCCCCGAAGAACTCCAAAAAACCCTTGACGGATTGGACGAAAAAGGGGCCAACACGCGAAAAATATTCTCCGGTTCGGAATACCAGAATCTGGACATCTATCAGGTGAACTGCACCTACTACTCGGCTTTGGAATGCAACGACGACGCCTATATCGCCGCCCGGGCCATCCAGTTCTTCACCCCGGGTATTCCCCAGGTATATTACGTAGGGCTGCTGGCCGGTGAAAATGATATCGAACTCGTGCAATTGACCAAAAACGGCAGAGATATCAACCGGCATAACTACACCCTGGACGAGGTCGCCATCGAAATCCAGAAACCGGTGGTACAGCGTCTGTTGCGCATGATGGAGTTCCGCAATACCTACCCTGCCTTCGACGGTACGTTCAACATCGAAGATGCGCCGGACGATCAACTCGTGCTGTCATGGGAAAAATCGCCCCACCACGTCGTTCTTGCTCTCGACTTGCGAACATATGCTGTGCGGATCGACTATTTCGATGGGGAGAAACAGGCAATGACCTCTTTCGTCGCGTGAAGATGAGTCTTCTTTCATCGACACTCGCGGCGGGTGCCATCACTTTCCTCGTTCGCCTTCGCATCGGAAAAATTCATGTGAAGGGTGAGTTCGCTGGTGCCTTGGGTGGTCTGCTTGGCGTTGGGATATCGTTTTTTAAAGATATGAATCATCGCCGCGTTCTCGTGAAGTACCGTTGCGGAGAAGGCCGTAAAGCCGTTCTCCTTGGCGATACGTTCCAGGTCTTCCAGCAGGTGGGAGGCGATACCCAATTTCTGGAAATCCTCCCGTACGACGAACGCCACTTCGGCGCTATGGTTGCCTTCATCTGCATATGAACCGATGGCGACAATCTCCTGGTGTCCACCCACGCGGACCAGTCCGATCATGGACATGTTTTTTCGATAGTCCATCTCAGCCCACTGCTGCTGCACCACCTCGTGGGAAAAGAGCTTCATCCGATAAAAGAATCGAAAATAGATGGTCTCTTCTTTCAGCGAATAGAAAAAATTCCGGTAGGCGAACTCGTCGGAGGGCAAAAGTGGCCTGAAATCAACACTTTTACCGTTTCTCAGGGTCACGCGACGCTTGTAGCTTTCGATGAAAAGCAGATCCTCTTGAATGGGGGGAAGCTGATCCGAGAAGATATAGTGACGACTTTTCGCCACGTCGATCAACTCCTCACGGAACTTGGGATGGGCGATCTGCGCAAGTTCCATAACCCGTTGGTAGATGCTCTTGCCGCTCAATTCGGCGATTCCGTATTCGGTCACCACGAAGTTCACGTCCCCTCGGGTCGTGGCCACGCCGGCACCTTCGCTCAGGTGGGGTACGATTCTCGAAATGGTTCCCTTTTTTGCCGTGGAGGGAAGGGCGATGACCGAGAATCCCCCCTTTGACATGGCACTGCCGCGCAGAAAGTCCACCTGGTCTCCGATTCCGCTGAAAAACAGGTGCCGTATGGAGTCGGAGCATACTTGACCGGTCAGATCCACCTCCAAAGCCGAGCTGATGGAGACCAGATTGTCGTTGTGGGCGATGATAGTGGGATTGTTCACAAACTCCGATGATCGAAAATAGAACATGGGGTTGTTGTCCACATAGCGATACAGCTTCTTCGTTCCCATGCACAAGGAGGCTACCACCCTACCGGGAAGCATGGTCTTTTTCCGATTGGTGATCACTTTTTTTTCAATGAGCGGTATGAAGGCGTCGGTGATCAATTGGGTGTGGATGCCCAGATCGTTTTTGTCTTCCAGAAACTGTAATATGGCATAGGGCAGGTGGCCGAACCCGATCTGAAGGGTTGCGCCATCGTCCACCAGTTGACTGACGTAAAACCCGATTCGGTGCGCCACATGCTGGTTCTTGATGATGGGGAGGTCTTCCACCAGCGGTTCTTCGTACTCGACGAGATAATCGATTTCGTCGATATGCACGAAACTGTCCCCCCAGGTGCGCGGCATCCGAGGGTTGACCTGGGCGATGGTCAGCTTGGCATTTTGCAGGCCGGAAAGGGTGATGTCCACAGATACGCCAAGGCTGCAATACCCGTGTTCATCCGGCGGGCTCACCTGGACCAGCGCCACATCCAGGCCAATGAGATTGTTTGCGAAATACCTGGGGATCTGGGAAAGATAGCTCGGAATATAGTCCAGCTTGCCGTCCAATGCCGCTTTTCGCATATGGTTGCTGATGAAAAAAAGCTTGAGAGAAAAACGCCGCAAGAAATTGGGATCGTCGATATATTCGGCAAAGGTCCAGGAAAGCATCTGGTAGACCATGATATCTTGAATATCCTTGTTTTTTACCATGGTGTGAATCAGATGCTGTGGTTCACCGCAGCCGGTGCCAATGAAAACACGGCTACCATTTTTGATCTTCTCGATGGCGGCCTCGGCGTCAACCACCTTATGCGGATACGATTTGGTAATATTCATCTTCTTTCTTTCTTCCTGGACCGAAATCCATCCCATCGGGCGATCCTGTCGTTTCGTCCCGGACCGTCCCCATCTCTATACGGCTGAGGCATCGATCGCAGGATGGATGTTGATCTACGAGTATGACTTCCATTTGCGAAAATTTCGGCCATTTCATCCCAATTTTTTCGGATAGTCAAGCAGTCAATTGATCCTTCTGTCCTGCGAGGAATGGATGTGTGGTACCAGCAGGCGGTGTGGCGGCCTGCCGCGATGTGGACCCATGGGATTGAAAACGGGATTATAAAACGGTTGACATAGTCGGCGCGGGTTCATAATTTCAAGTCTTGACGGCTTCGTAAGAAATCCGATATCTGCGTTACGCTTCATCCCTCGTCACTGCGACGTATCCAACCATACGCCTCATTTCTTGGGATTCGCAAGCCTTGATCTCGGACTTCTTACGAAGCCGTCCGAAATCCAACTTTTTACGAGTTGATCAAGTGTTGACACGAACCAAACCGGAAAGGGCAAAACAGCGTGTTACCATGAAAGTGATTGCCTACGATGAACCATCGGCCACTTTTTTCGACAATGACAAAGCCAAGGGGGTTTCCGGCCGGGTCGTCATCGGAAAGGCCGACGGCGCCGAGAATTTCTGCATGCGGGTCTTCGAACTGGACCCGGAAGGTTTCACCCCACGACATCGACACGACTGGGAACACGAACTTTTTTTCCATGCCGGCAGTGGCGAAATCTGGCAGGACGGCCGCTGGATACCCGTGAATTCAGGTCAGGTTGCCTTTATTCCAGGTAACGAAGAACACCAGATTCGAAATGCCGGCACCGGCAAATTGATATTCGTTTGCCTCATTCCTTCCGGAGCACCGGAGCTGTGATTCCAACTTCGGCCCTGACGCAAACGTCACGAAAGCGATTATAATGGAAAAATCGTATCGAAATCCGCTTCCCACCGTTGATATCATTATCGAGGTAAAAGGGGGTATCGTACTGATCAGGCGAAAGAATCCACCCCATGGCTGGGCCATCCCCGGTGGTTTTGTGGATTACGGCGAGTCCGTTGAGGAATGTGCGGTCCGCGAGGCCAGGGAGGAGACCGGTTTGGATGTGCGGCTGACCGATCTGCTTTATGTCTACAGCCACCCGGATCGGGATCCCAGACACCACACCCTTACCACGGTTTTTATCGCCACCGCAAAAGGTGACCCCGTTGCCGCGGATGATGCGAAAGCCGCCGGTGTCTTCACCGAAAAGTCGCTTCCCGAACCCTTGGTGTTCGATCATTCAACCATTTTGTCGGACTACTTTCAATACCGACGCGGCATTGGCAGGAAAATGATTTTCCAGCGGTATTTTTGATATCCGGTCAACTCCTTTCGTTTGTGTACGGATCGGATGTTTTGAAAGAAAATGATCCATGGGGGCGAGGGACCATGGTACACCGCAGACCATCTTTCCGTAGCAAACCCTTTCGAGACCTGGGCGATCTTCTGGTTCGAAACAACGTCCAACTGCCGGCGGTTTGTCTGCCGGAGGTTCCGGATCGACCGTTAACGGCCGAAGAAGAGCGTTGTTTGTTTGCCGAGGCCATGGTGGATGTCACGCCGCTTTCCGGAAGAGCGAAGGTCGTCGCTTCCGTACGAAGGCAAACACCAACGAAATCACGGCAGCGGGCCGATCCGGATGACGAGTCGATCCGGGCATTGAAACGGATGATCGAGACCGGGGACGGTTTCGTCCTCGAATACACGGCAGAGTACGTGCAAGGTTCCGTAAAGTGGTTGCCGCCCGAGATGTTCCGTCGCATTCACGGCGGCCATTTTTCCATCCAGGACCATGTTGATCTGCACCGATGCAACCTATGGGCCGCAAAGGCACTTTTTGACGAGTTCATGGATCGGGTCACATCCGCCGGTTTGCAAACGGTACTGGTGGTCCATGGTCGCGGCCGACGTTCTCCGGGACCGCCGGTGATCAAGCAAAACCTTTTGCGGTGGCTTGTAAAGGGACGATGGAAACGGTGGGTGATTGCATTTACCAGTGCACGGGGGTGTGATGGGGGCACCGGTGCCACGGTTGTGCTGCTTCGACGGCATCCTGTTTCCGGTAGAGGGAATTTGTCCCTGAAAACCGGAAAAGAGACCAGATAGCAATATTGACGAGCTTTTTTGAATTGAGGGGCGTACCGAGATGACGATTGAAGCACAGTTGCGATGGACCCGGGATGAACAATTCGTTGCAAGCTGCCCCGGGGGGGCGGCCGTAGTGATCGACAATCCGGAAACCGGAAGCGCCGCCGGCCCCATGCAACTTTTGCTCATGGGCATCGCCGGTTGCACGGCCATGGACGTAATTTCCATTCTCAAGAGAAAACAGATGGCCGTGACCGGTTTTACGGTTAACATCTGTGGTACCCGGGCCGACAAACATCCGCGGCGATACACGGACATTCATATCGAATATGTGATCTCCGGTACGGATGTCTCGGCCAAGGGGGTGGAACAGGCCATCAGATTATCGGAAACCAGGTTCTGCGGAGCCGTGGCTTCTTTGAACGCCAAGATCACGACTTCCTATCGCATCGTTCCGTCCGGATCGGTACTGCATCACCAACCATTTAAAAATATAGGAAAAAACAGTTGAACCATTTTGGGTGATGGGGTAAAAGGCTTTTTTGCAACCCAATACAATATAGGAAACGAGCCGACGAGAAGGGAAACACGAGCCAAAATGATTACCTTGTTGGACTACGGCGCGGGGAATGTTCGAAGTGTCATCAACGCCATCTCGCGCCTGGGAGAAACGGTTTGCATCGCGAAGAATCCAGAGGAGATCCGAAGTGCCGATAAACTCGTTTTTCCCGGTGTCGGCAGCTTTGGCAGCATGATGCAGATTCTGAAAGAACGGCAGTTCGTGGAGCCCCTTTCTGCCTACCTTAGGGCCGATCGGCCATTTTTCGGCATTTGTCTCGGCATGCAGGCTCTGTTTGCCGGAAGCGACGAATCTCCGGGAGAATGTGGCCTGTGCCTCTTTTCCGGCGGGGTCAAGCGGTTCGAGGTGGATCTGGCCGTGCCCCATATCGGGTGGAACGGTATCCATGTAAAACAGCCGACGCAGATATTCGACGGACTTGCCGGAGACGAAAAATTTTATTTTGTCCACTCCTATCACGTCGTCACCGATGATCCTGCGATTGTGCTGACGACAACGGATTATGGTTATTCCTTCGTCAGTGCCGTGCAAAGGGGGAATATTGTGGGCACCCAGTTCCATCCGGAAAAGAGCGGTGCATCCGGGTTGCGATTGCTGGAAAACTTCATTCGCGGTGACCGGCCCCTGTCGGTACCGGCAGGGAATCCGGAAGCGACCCGGTTGGCCAAGCGCATCATCGCCTGCCTGGATGTTCGGGCCAACGACCACGGAGACCTGGTGGTGACAAAGGGGGATCAATACGACGTGAGAGAAGGCGGTAATGTTCGGAACCTGGGCAAACCGGTGGAGCTGGCCGGCCGCTATTACGAGGAGGGCGCCGACGAAATCACGTTTCTCAACATTACCGGATTCAGGGATTTTCCTCTGGAAGACATGCCCATGATTCAAGTGCTCAAGGAAACCTCCAAAAAAGTATTCGTTCCTTTGACCATCGGTGGGGGCATCAGGGATTTTACCGACAAAAACGGTCGCCACTACACGGCACTCGAAGTCGCGGCGGAGTATTTTCGTTCGGGTGCAGACAAGGTCTCCATCGGTAGTGATGCGGTCTATATCGTTGAAGAATATCTGAAAACCGGAAAAAAGACAGGTGAGAGCGCCATCGAGCAGATCTCCTTTGTCTACGGCAACCAGGCCGTGGTCATATCCATCGATCCCCGCCGCGTCTATGTGGATTCTCCCCAGGCAACTCCCCACCCAACCATCGAAACCGCTACGCCGGGTCCGGATGGCCAGCGGTATTGCTGGTTTCAGTGCACGGTCAAAGGGGGCCGAGAGGGACGGGACGTGGATGCCGTGACCTTGGCCAGGACATGCGAGAAACTGGGTGCAGGGGAAATCCTGCTCAACTGCATCGATCGTGACGGCACCAATCTAGGATTTGACATCGAGTTGATCAACGCCGTCAAACAGGCGGTGACCATTCCGGTAATCGCATCCAGTGGTGCCGGTTGTGCGGCGCATTTCGCCGCGGTTTTCGAACAGACCGAGGCTGAGTCGGCACTGGCGGCAGGGATCTTTCACCGTCGCGAAGTGCCCATATCCGAGGTCAAGGCCTATCTGAACGGCAAGGTCGAAGTTCGCTGGTAACGATTTTCAACCGACGGTGCCCATGGTATCGACCGACTGCAGATTGAACTTTTGGGATTGGGGAGTGAATGGCCTGTATTGTATTTCCAATTTCACCTCAACTTCGGGGATTCATCCCAGGTGGAGCGGAAAGGATGATTTGATATCGTTTGAGAGAGGATGCCGTGAAAAAAATCCGACGCTTATTTGCCGTTATGTCCCTCATCGTCATCGCTTTGGGGTTTCCCCTTGCCGCCGTGGCAGCCCAAGAACAGACACCGGATCGCGATAAGCGGTCCTCCATTCATCAGGTCGATGCGTTTGCCTATCTCTCCGAAGACAAGACCCTGAGCCAGATTCGATCCGAAGCGTTCTCCCTGGCCAAACGCCAGGCCCTGGAAGCAGCGCAGACCTACATGCAATCCAAGACCAAAGTGGAAGATGGGAACCTCACCTATGACTTGATCTGGTCCGAAGTCGACGGCGCGGTTCGGATACTGGAACAAAAAGATCACGGGGTGGAGGAAAATAGCCGCTACCATGTGTGGATCAAGGCGGAGGTGTTTTACGACATTGCGCCGAAACACCATTCGCGTCTCGACGGGGAAAAGCAGGAGCCGGTGAAAGAACTGCTGAATGACACGGCCGCGCCGTTAACCGTCAAGGTGTGGACAGACAAAAAGACCTATACCCATGGGGAAGATGTGGTGATCTATCTACAAGGCAACCGTGATTTCTTCGCGGTTGTCGTGGATATCATGACCAATGGCGATATCGTCCAGCTGCTTCCCAATGACCATCGGACCAATAACTTCTTCAAGGCCGGAATCAAATATCGCATTCCCGACGTCGAGGACCAGTATTCCCTCTCCGTGTCACCACCCTACGGTACGGACAGGATCGTCGTATATGCCAGCGAGGGGTTTATGGACAGACTTCCCACCAAAACCATCGGTGGCGGGTTGGGTGTCTTTCGGGGAACGAAAACGGATCTATCCCGAAGGGCGAGGGGGATCAACATCCAGGCGAAGAAGACCAGCGAACCCGATCAGGGTGTTGAATTCTATGAGGCACAATGGTCCTTCTCCAGTGTCTCCCCTTGAGGGCAGCCTCTTTTGTCGGATTACGGCTCCCGAATGTGGGCCAATCTGCCGCCCTCCAGGAAGCGGAATCGAGGGCCGATTTTACTCAACGAGAGTTCCGCACCCGTGGCCAGTACGGACTTGTCGCCAATGGGTCGGCCATTGATGGTAACCAGGTTTTCCCCGGTCAAGTCCTTGACGTAGTAGTCGTTCTCCCAAAAAAAGAATTGAATGTGGCAGCCTGCCAGGGTGTCGCCGGGGATAACAAAATCACAAGTGTTGTCCGAACCGATGGTGATGGGCAAGAGTGAATAGGTTTTTAACTTCTCACCATACTGAATCATCAGGGGCTTTTCCGATACGGTAACGGGAATCTCCATGGCAGGACCCATTGTCATCCCCGCATCGGATGGCACCTGGGCGCTTTTCGAGGTGTCGGAAGATTGCTGGGAATGGTGATCGGTACCGAATTGAGCAATAAAATTGGCTTTGGGCCCTTCGGGTGAAAAGGTGATGGCATCTCCGTCTCGAAGGTATATATCGGCGATTCGCTTTCCATTGACAAATGTGCCGTTTGTACTGGTATCGATGATACGGAATCGATTCCCCTGGCGTTCAATACGGGCATGTTGCCTGGAAATGGTGGTCTGTGTCCGGTCAAACCGGACATGACACGTTGGATGCCTGCCAATGGAAACGGGAAATTCTGAGAAAGCCTGGCTTTGGCCCTTCATCGGTCCGCGGATGTGAATCAGTTGAATCATTGCGGTCGCAGTCTGTGGCATACGAATCTCACCGGCGTTGGGAAATCGGCTTTATCTTCACATTTTATAAGAATATTTGCGATAATGATATTTTATTTTACCTACCATACACAATGCCTAAATTCAATGATGGTATGCAGTGCGTTCCCGGTCCAGGAGTTTTCGAAGTTACTTGACAAGCAATTGTTATCCTAATATTTTTAAATTTATCATAGTTCTGCCGGTATTTTCGGCCAGTGGTGATACAAGGCTCGCTTGCGTCAGTGTTCGTGTTGAAATTTTGTCGGTCCCGCCATTATCTTGTCTCCTTCTGGCAGGACGGCCACCTGTTTGCACTGGCAACAAGCACTCAGGTTGGTGATGGCACATTGCCCGTTGTCGTCAAAGTCCCTCTGCCGTGCCGAATTGCGTTGATCTGCTTCTCACCCGAACGAAAAAAGCTTAACCGTTGGCGTTTATATTGCATGCTAAAATTGAGTTCTCATCTCAACGATCAACGCGACAGGCCGTCGACACCGCTTTGAAGACAAAAAAGATGCCGAGCAGATTGTCCGATTGTGGCTTTCATTTGCCCAAAACGGATTCGATTAGAATAAAACAACGACAACATGTGGGAATTGTAAATGATTGAACGTAGAAAACATCCGCGCTACGCCATGCCACGTGGTACATTCATGATCTTGAGAGACAAGGTGGAACCATTACTGAACCACAAAAAGATGAGTATCGGCGAGATTGCCATGGTCATCTATAAATCCAAAACAGAGATGATGGGGCAGGTGCGAAATCTGGGGCTCGGAGGAATCGCCTTCGAAGGTGATTGCGGCCACATGCCCGAAGAAGGCTCTTTTGAATTGGATCTACTGATGACCGAAAAGGGGATTTACATCCACAACATCCCCTATTCTCCCATCTTTGCAGCATCTAAAAAGAAAAGAAAGAAATCGGCCGAAGAACATCGGTCCGACGCTTTGGAATTCAAGAAGCTGGATGCCGAACACAAGCAGCAACTCGAGGAACTTCTGGCACACTGCATCGGCACCTCGAAAGAATTGCCCTCCTGATCGATTGCCAAGGCGTTATACGTGTCTTCGTTTTCATTCCACCAAAAGGAAAGCGAACCCAATAAAATGCCGACCATCGAAGATATTCTCGAAGAGGTCAATCAACTCAGACCGGTTTCGGATGCCGGCGAAAAAGTAATGGCCCTCTTGGGTGACCCGGAATGTGGCATGTCTGATCTTGCCAATATCATCCAACATGAACCGGCATTGACGGCAAATGTGCTTAAACTTGCCAACTCGGCATTTTTCGGGTTGCCGGGTAAGATCTACGAAGCCAAGCAAGCGGTAATTTATCTGGGAATGCGTCAGGTGATTGACCTGGTGTTACTGGCCACTTGTGCAAAGAGCTTCGAAGGCGCCCACGAGGGGTATGGGTTGGACAAAGGGGAGTTGTGGAAGAGCGCCGTCTCTGCTGCCATTATTGCCAACGATCTATCTAAAATCAAAGGATTGAAGGAAACCGGTCTCATTTTTACCGGCGCCCTGATGCGAGATATCGGCAAGGTGATCTTGAATCAATACCTTCGATCGGCGATGATCCAGGTCCTGGATCGTGTAAAGGACAAGAACGTGACATTTCGGGAGGCGGAGCGCCAGGTGTTGGGCTTCGACCATACCCAGGTGGGGGCAATGGTGGCCAAAAGCTGGAATTTTCCCAAACCACTTCAATGCATCCTTATATATTATCACCGTCCTTTGGAAGCGAAAGGTTGCTATCTCAATGCATCCGTTGTTTATCTTGCCGACGCCCTTTGCCGAAGGATGGAAATCGGCAAAGGCATTGACGACCCATTTTATCCGGAAGATGGGCGTGTCGCGCGGTCGCTGGGGATCGACGAATCTACAATGCAAGCTGTCGTTGATGAATTTGCGGAAAAGCTGGAACGTGTCAACGAATTGTTTCAACTGGAATAGACAGCGCCGATCAGTTTCGTCGCTGCAACCGACGCATATTCACATATCCGCCGTTATCCGTTCGTGTCTTTGGGAAAAATAAAAAGGTGCAATGAACGCGATTCCTACTTTTTGTAATGAATGGGCTAAAGAATCATCGTGTGGGACCGATAGTATAAGTTCGAAAACAATCTGAAAAATCCTTTTTTATTTCGGAGGTAAGTGATGGCGTATAAGATCCTAACGGTTGATGATAGTAAAACCATCCGGATGATCGTGAAAAAAGCGTTCAAACCATATAATTGTGAACTGTTCGAGGGTGAAAACGGCGTGGAGGGTCTTGCCATCGCCGCCAAGGAAATGCCGGATTTGATCATTCTCGATATCACCATGCCGGTGATGACCGGTATCGAGATGCTGGGCAAACTCAAGGCCGAGAACGACCTGAAGGACATTCCCGTAATCATGCTCACGGCGGAATCGGGAAAGGAAAATGTCATGCAGATCGTGAAAATGGGGGTCAAGGACTATATCGTCAAGCCTTTTAAAGGGGAACAGCTGATTGAGCGAGCAAAGAACATTTTGAAACTCAAAGAAGCGTGAACCGCTGAAGTATCTTGTCACACATCCTTGCATAGGGTTTCATGTAAGATCATTCGCAAGAGTATCCACCTTTCCAAAATACGAATGCCGGTGAATTTTGCCCCGGCATTTCAGTGTTTTCGTTTCTAATTATTTATCGTTTTTCAAATTACCATCGAGTATGTTATATTACTAGACTTTGGATAGACGTGGTTCTCTCAACATTTTTCGAAGAATCACGTCTGCCCGAGGTGAAACGGGCGGTCTGCGTCGGTCACGATCCCAATTGGAGATGATGTGCCGACTTTGGCTTTGGTGACGACGATCGAAGCGGCTGCCATCGAATTGGAAAACGTTTGGGAAAGGGATTGTACGAATCAGTGTCCGGGCAAGGCGCGAGGTGGCGCGCCTGGCAGGATTCGAACCTGCGGCCTACGGATTAGAAGTCCGTTGCTCTATCCAGCTGAGCTACAGGCGCGGAAATCACCGGCATCCGTACCATAGTGGAATTGTAATGTCCATATGAAAATCCAGCCGGTCACCCGATATCTTCCGACGTTGCCCATTCGAAAACATATCAAAGTGGAATGGTGAATGAAAAAAACAACGGTGAAAGAAACAAAACCGCCCAAGAATACGGGGCCAGTTGCAAAGGGCAGTGACAAATCGCTTGTTAAGTATGATCCTTTGCAGCGTTACCTCTCCGAGATCAGCCAGTATCATTTGCTGACACGGGAGGAGGAGGTGGCGCTGGGCAAACGGGTTCAGGAGCATGGCGACCAGGAGGCCGCATATCAGCTTGTCACTTCGAATCTGCGTTTGGTGGTCAAGATTGCCTTGGAATTTCAGCGCGTATGGATGCAGAACCTGCTGGATCTGATTCAGGAGGGAAACATCGGTTTGATGCAGGCGGTGAAAAAATTCGACCCCTATAAAAATGTTAAGTTTTCTTATTACGCCTCTTTCTGGATAAAAGCCTATATCCTTAAATTCATAATGGATAATTGGCGTTTGGTAAAGATCGGCACTACCCAGGGACAACGCAAATTATTCTTTAAGTTAAAGAAGGAAAAACAAAAGCTCATCGACGAGGGATTTGACCCGAAGCCAAAGCTTCTCAGCCAACGGCTGGGGGTCTCCGAACGAGAGATTGTGGACATGGACCAACGACTGGATGGTTGGGACATCTCGCTTGACGCACCATTGAAAGAGGACTCCGATACGGAGCGGATCGAGTTCATGAGCACCGAGTCCGAATCGGCAGAGGAGAGTGTGGCGAAAAAGGAGATGTCATCACTGCTCAACCAGAAAATCGCCGAATTCAGAAAACAAATGACCGAGCGGGAGATGGAGATCTTCGATAAACGTATCTTTTCCGACACGCCGGTCACACTCCAGGAAATCGGTGATAAGTACGGGATATCCCGCGAACGTGTGAGGCAAGTCGAGAAAAACGTGGTGAAAAAGATGAGGGACTATTTCAAAAAAGAAATTCCCGATTTCGAAACCTACACAGAAGGTGTGTCCTGATCACTTCCTGCCGCTTTGTCATACCAACATCACATGCCTTGCGATTCTCGATGCCGCGTACCTTTCGATTTCGTGGGTTTTTCGTGTGAAAGCAAATAAAATGATATGTAAGTACCATAAATACCTTTCAATTGTGCTCCTTGTGGGAATCATCGTGGGCTGTGGCCAGACGGCAAGCCAGACGGCAAAGAAGATGGGTGAACGTCCGCACGTCCCTTTGAATCAGAAGCAAAATCGACCCGCCAATGCGTATTACTTTTTTGCCGAAGCGCATCTGAGCATCAAACGGGGAAATGTCGACCGGGCCATTGCACTCATGGATCAGGCCGTAGCGCTGGATCCGGATTCAGCCTATCTGAAAAGGGAACTGGCCGGGTTCTGGTTGATGAAGAAGAACAACGAGAAGGCATTGGCGCTGTTGGGCGAGGTTCTAGAAAAACAGCCCGACGATGTCCCGTCCCTGATTTTGTCCGGCCAGATATATCAGCAACTGGACCAGACACAAGAAGCGATCGCCGCGTATCGGCAGGTTCTCTTTCTCGATCCGACGCAAGAGCGCATCTATTTGCAACTGGGTGGCATGCTCATGGACCAGCAAGCGTGGGACCAGGCAAGAAAGGTCTATGAACAACTGGTAACCCATTTCCCCCGATCCTACGTCGGATACTTTTTTCTGGGGCAGGTCAGCGCCCATCTGGGGGATAATAAAAGTGCCCGTATCTATTTCGAAAAGACATTGGCGATCGAACCCGAACTGATCGAATCTCGGTTTGCCTTGGGGGCGCTTTATGAAGAAGAGGGGGACTTCGATAAGGCAATTTCCATCTATTCCGAGATATTGCAGCAAAATCCAGACAACAGCCTCGCGCGCATGTCTATGGGCTACACCTACCATCGAAAGGGAGAGAAAAAAAAGGCCCGGGAAATCTTTGCCGTATTGGGCCGGGAATCTGTTTCCGATCAGACGGTGATTCGGATATTGGTGCGGGAATACCTCGACACCAAACAATATGCGGCGGCAAGCACCATCATTGACGGCATGATTGCGGAGGTGCCGGACAATTCGGACCTGCGGTACCTTGCCGGCGTGGCCTTGGACGGTATGGGCAAAAAGGACGCTGCCATCGAGCAGCTGAAACAGGTGCAGCCGGATTCTCGTTTTTTTCAAAATGCCGCGGTTCACGCCGCCCTTTTATATCAGGAGACGGACAAACTCCCGTCGGCCGTCGCCTTCATGCTGGAAACCATCGGAAAGGATGAGCAAAATCCCGAATTCCGACTTTATTTGGGCTCTTTCTACGAGCAATTGGAGGCATGGGACAAGGCCGCAGCCGCTTTGCGTGAAGGAATCGATCTGGATCCGAAAAACCCACGTCTCTATTTCAGGCTCGGGGTCGTGTATGATAAGTGGGGAAAAAAAGACGACTCCATTGCCGCCATGCGACAGGTGCTCCAGTATGATCCGGAAAATGCCAACGCGTTGAACTATCTGGGCTATACCTTTGCCGACATGGGAATCAACCTGGACGAAGCCGAGCAACTGATCCGAAGGGCGTTGGCCCAGAAACCAGGTGACGGATACATTACCGACAGCCTTGCATGGGTCTTTTACAAGCGGGGGGAATACGAGCAGGCACTGCCCCTTTTGAAGGAAGCGGCCAGCCTCGTTCCCGACGATCCCATCGTGAAAGAACATCTGGGAGATGTCTACGTGAAACTGGGAATGACGGAAAAAGCATTGGAAAGCTATCGTCAGTCCATCGAGAACGGCCATTCGGACAAGGCCGTCGTGGAAGAGAAAATTCGACGCCTCACACCATGACCAGCATGCGTACGCCCTGCCGAAATGGGAGGAACTCAGCCTTTGCCAATGCCATGGTATCGAAATGGCTTCCTGTCGTTTCGATCCTGATACTGTGTCTGCCCGTTGCCTGTTCCCACCTGGCTGCGCCGGACATCCCAAAAGACGTGCAGGCAGAAAAAATCGTAACCGGAATCGTGCAGGGCGACAGCGCACTGACCAGCTTTACGTGCATGGCAAAGATCGTCCTGGCGATGCCGGATCAACCGCAGCGATTTTTTCGGGTCGCCATTGCCGGTCGTCAGCCCAAGTGGCTTCGCATGGATTTGTTAACGCCGTTTGGGGGATCATCGACGACGATTGCAAGCGATGGCAGCCATCTGTTTGCCGACATTCATTCGTCGGGTGAATTTTACGAAAGGCCCATCGGAAGGGGCGACCTGTCACGGTTTACCGGCATCGACATTACCGTGGGCGAGCTGCTGGACTTTCTGATGGGGCGGATTCCTGTCGATAAAAAATACATAGCCCGCATGGTCCAGGGCGCAACCATGGACCCTGTCCAGGTTGAACTGGTCGACCGAAGGGCAATTCCCCGCCAGCGAATCACCCTGGACGAGAAGTATCGGCCCATTCGGGCCCAGTGGCTGGACGAGCATGGCACTCCCCTCCGCACACTGATGTTTTCCGGAAGCATGACCATCGACGGGTTTGTCCTGCCCGAGACAATTCAATTGACCGCGGCATCGCAAATGGGTATCACGCTTACCATACAGCGATACAACCCCAACCCTGCTGTAAGCGTTGGGATCTTCACACTAGACGGGGGAAAAAGAACCAATGAAAGATGAACAAGGCAGACAAAGCGGATGCGTTGATGGTGGATGCAGCGGCAAACCGGATCCCCAAGATCGAAATATCAATGACACACTGGCGAAAATCAAAAACAAACTTATCGTCATGAGCGGTAAAGGCGGCGTGGGAAAATCGAGTTTTGCCACCAATCTTGCCGTGACGCTGGCCCGGAAAGGATTTCCCACCGGCCTGCTGGACGTCGATTTGCATGGCCCCAGTATCGCCGGTATGTTGGGCATCGACGCCCCTCTGGACGTCAACGAGGAGAGGCAGGTGCTCCCCACCATGGTCGGCGATCATCTGAAAGTGGTCTCCATGCAGTCGTTGATGAAGGACCCGGACCAGGCCGTAATCTGGCGTGGCCCGGCCAAGACGGGGGTCATCCGGCAGTTTGTCGCCGAAGTGAAGTGGGACGACCTGGATTTTCTCGTGGTCGACGCACCACCGGGTACGGGGGACGAGCCGCTTTCCGTCGCACAGATCATTACCGGCGCCAAGGCCCTGATTGTCACCACACCCCAGGAGGTGGCGCTGGCGGATGTCCGAAAATCAATCAATTTTTGTCGTACGGTGAACCTGGAACCGGTGGGTTTGGTGGAGAACATGGGGCCCTTTGCCTGTCCCTGCTGCGGAAAGACCGTAGAGCTGTTTAAAAGCCGTGGCGGCCGAATTACCGCCGAGGCCATGGGGATTCCCTTTCTGGGTACATTGCCCTTCGATCCCAAGGTGGTCCAGTGCTGCGATGCCGGAACGCCCATTGCGGATGGCAAAAACGGCGGCGCCTTTGTCGAGGCATTGGACGGTGTCGTGCAGGCCATCGTGCGCCGGCTGTAAAAGATGTCCAGAGAGGTCCTGGCGCTGGAGGCGCGATTACGCAAATGCAGTAACGTTCGTACCTTGGGGGTCCGCCCCAACTTTTACGATTACAGCGATTCTGAAATCAGGTTGATCCGGGAGGCCGACAAAATCTATTATCCCACGGCATTCTATGCCGATCTTTTCGACGCAGTGGGAAAGGCTACCTTTCCCAGCTACCACACCTACAAATGTGTTCAGGATAAAATCAAGCAGACGGCGCTGCTGCAGCTGGCCGGCCTCCCCCATCCGTTCACCCGGATTTTTTACGGATCACGCCAGAAAGAGAAAATTCCGGATTATTTTTCCTACCCCTTCGTTGCCAAACAGCCCCGGGGATCGGCCATGGGACGCGGCGTGTTTTTAATCAAAAACAGCGATGACCTTGCCGCCTACACCGAACAGCACCATGTGGCATACATTCAACAATACCTTCCCATCGATCGGGATATCCGGGTCGTGGTGATCGGGAACAAGGCGGTACATGCATATTGGCGGATCGCCGCCGACGGGGAGTTTCGCACCAATGTCGCCAAAGGCGGTACCATCCGGCTGGACGGGGTCCCGGAGAAGGCCGTTTCCCTGGCCCTGGCGGCCGCCAAGCGGCTGGGGTGGAACGATGTTGGCATGGATGTCTGCAGTCATGAAGGAGACTTCGTTATTTTGGAAGCGAACATGAAGTATGGAAAGGAGGGATTCCGGGCGGCAGGGATCGACTACTTTCACATGATGGAGAAGATGATCGACGATGGAGAAATCTGACGTTTTTACCACACCGCCGGAACTGGAACGGTTAAAATCGAACCTCGACGAACAGGAGAGGCGAATCTTCAGTCCGGCGGCCACCTTCAGCGATGCCGGTATTCGCCGCCGTCCCATCGTCGATACCGCGGCCGGGTACCGGCAATCCTTCAGCCTCGATTCGGATCGGATTCTGCACAGTCATGCCTACACCCGATACATCGACAAGACCCAGGTTTTCTATCTGATAGCCAACGATCACATCACCCACCGGGTGCTTCATGTACAGCTGGTTTCAAAGATTGCGCGGACCATTGGCCGGTTCCTCCGATTGAACGAAGACCTGATCGAGGCCATCGCGTTGGGTCACGATATCGGGCACACGCCCTTCGGTCACGAGGGGGAACGGTACCTGTCCCAGTTGTGTCAAGAGGCCGGCATCGGGCCCTTTTTACACAATGTGCAAAGCATCCAGTTTCTGGATCGGGTGGAACGAAAGGGGCGGGGATGGAACCTTTGCCTGCAGACCCTGGACGGTATTCTCTGCCACGACGGTGAGATTCACAACCGACTGTTACAGCCCAATCCCCGCAAGGATTTTGATGCTTTCGAAAGAGAAATCGCCGCCAAAATGGCCAATCCGGACGATTCACTCGTTCCCATGACCACCGAAGGGTGCGTGGTCCGCATGGCCGACACCATCGCATACATCGGCCGCGACCTGGAAGACGCCATTCGCCTCGGGATTCTTTGGCGAGGGGACATTCCCCGGCAGATTTGCCGGGTGCTGGGCGACACGAACGGGACCATTGTCTATCGACTTGTCACGGATGTGATTCAAAACAGCAGTGACTGTCCCTATGTCGCCTTCAGCCCAGAGATCTCCGATGCCCTGAAAGCACTCAAGGCCTTCAATCTGGAACATATTTACCTGAATCCCAAAATCAAGACCCACTCATCCCGGATTAAAGAACTGTTTTCCATCCTGTTCGAGCGCTGCATGACGGCCTTGGCGAAAGATGAAAAAGAGGCTGAGATTTTTTCACGGTTTTTGGCGGGCAAGAGCAATGCCTATGTTCAAGGACACAAGCCCCCGGAAATCGTCAGGGATTATATCGCGGGCATGACCGACCGCTATTTTCTGAGCCAATTTCCCGAACACTTGAGGCCCGAGGCGCAATCCGGATGAATGGCTGCGCCCCGTAACGATTATGGCAAAGAAAAAACCGTTACCACCAAACCAGTATCGGCAGCGGACCTACCGCCAAGGGGCTCGTTGCGTCGATCTGGTTGCCTTTCCCGTCGTTTGCCAGGAGACGGACTTGATGATTCAGGCGGACCGGTGCCTGGACGTCATGGCCCGTGAAACGGTACTGCGGCTTCGAGGGTATATCGAAGGGTATATACGGCGGTATCCTTCTTTTGCCACCACTTTGCACCCGTGGCCGGAAAAGGCCCTGGCACCGAAAATCGTTCGAACCATGATTCAGGCCGGTGAGACCGCCGGTGTGGGGCCCATGGCGGCCGTTGCCGGGGCCATGGCCGAAGCCGTGGGGCGTGACCTTCTGACCCATAGCCGTCAGGTCGTGGTGGAAAACGGCGGAGATATTTTTATGAAAACCGACCGACCGATGGTGGTGGGATTGTTCGCCGGTGCTTCTTCTATGAGCATGAGGATCGGCATCAAGGTCCCGTCGACCGCGGATGGGATCGGATTATGTACTTCATCGGCGACGGTAGGGCATTCACTTTCCAAGGGAAACGCCGATGCCGTATGCGTGGTCTCCCCATCCTGCGCCCTGGCCGATGCAGCCGCAACGGCAATCGGCAACCTCGTGACATCGCCCGGAACGATCAAGACGGCCATCGACCGGGGCAGAAGAATCGACGGTGTTTCGGGAATCGTGGTTGTTGCAGGCGGGGAGCTGGGGTTGTGGGGCGAGGTGGAACTGATACCGCTCTAAGGGAAAAAAAGGTTGAGTTTTCAGGTATAAAAGGGTAAAGATGCTTGATAAATAAAGGGTTTCATGGGCTTTGGCACTATTTTTTTCGAGACACGGCAAGACCTTTCATCAAACCCGAAAATGGTAATCGAATGAGGGGGAAAACTACGTAATGAAAAAGGTTAAAATTGCCTTCTGGATCGTCGTGTTCGGCTTTGTCGGGCTGGTCATTGCACAAAACTGGGAATTTTTCAGAGCGGAGAACAGTCTGCTGATCAACCTTTTTTTTGTGAAATATGAAACTCCGCTTCTGGCCAATGCAATCTTCTTCGTTGCATTTTTTTTCATCGGTCTGCTGATCACCTATTTTTTCAGTCTCTTCAAGCACTACAAGGATGCAAAACTCATCAAGGCCCTAAAGGCCAAAGAGTCGAGCCTGATTGACACCATCTCAGCCATGGAAAAGCAGCTGGATACCCGGAGTGCGAAAGTCGAATCCGTTTCCGTCGACACCATCGATGAAAACCTCGTGGATAGAACAGCCCAAGCAGAATGATCCGGATGACGACCTTGGCTGCGGCGAGTATTGGAATCCGACCCGTCCAACCGTTTTCCCCTTCGGCGGGTGAATTCGTCATCTCCCGCCTCAATATCCGTAATCAAGCGAAGATACCTCCCAGTCCATGGCTTCCGTTACAGCGACACCCATGATCCAACAATACCTCTCCATCAAGGAGCGGTATCCCGATGTCCTCCTGTTTTATCGCATGGGTGATTTCTACGAAATGTTTTTCGAGGACGCCCGGATCGCCTCCGGCGTGCTGGACATCACCCTGACCTCCCGCAACAAAAACGACGATTCACCGATCCCCATGTGCGGCGTTCCCTATCGCGCCGCACAGACCTACATTTCCCGTCTCATCGAAAAGGGGTACAAGGTGGCCATCTGCGACCAGGTGGAGGACCCCAAAGCCGCCAAGGGACTGGTCAAGCGCGAGGTGGTGCGTGTCGTTACCCCGGGTATGATCGTCGAGGACGAGCTGTTGGATGAACGGGCGAACAATTTCATCCTGGCCGTTTGCCTGTACAAGCAGGCCATCGGTATCGCCAGCCTGGATATCTCCACCGGCAGTTTCCGGATAACGGAAAATGTCCAGTCGTCCATTATCATGGATGAAATCATGCGAATCGGACCAAAGGAGATCCTGCTGCCCGAATCGCTCTCCTCCGACAGGCGGTTTTCGGCCATTTCCGATCCGCAGCAATCCTTTGCCATAACCGAGATGGCGGACCGCGAGTTTGATTTCACCACCAGCCGCGGGCGTCTTCTGGCCCACCTGGACACGTTGAGTCTGGAAGGGTTCGGATGTGAGCACATGAAGGCAGCCGTCAGTGCCGCCGGCGCGCTGATTCACTATGTGAGCGAGACCCAAAAGCAGAAGATCGCGCATCTGCAATCGATCCAGACCTATTTTCTGGACCATTTTCTCGTGGTGGACGACCAGAGCCGCAGGAACCTGGAGCTTTCCCAAAACCTTCGAACCGGAAATCGCCAGGGAACGCTGTTGGGGATTTTGGACCAGACCATTACCGTCATGGGAGGGCGACTGTTGGCCCAATGGCTTCGCTATCCGCTTCTGGATCCGGAAAGGATCGAGACCCGGCTGGATGCGGTGGCAGAGGCCGTGGAAAAGATGCAGGTGCGAAAAGATCTTCGCGCATCACTCAAACCTGTTCGGGATTTGGAACGTCTGGGCAGCAAAATAGCCATGGGACATGGAAATGCACGAGACCTGATCGCCGTGAAAACCTCCATCCGGGCGCTTTCCGACATCTATCCGATCCTGTCCCAATTCTCCGTGGCGTCCTTTACCGATCCACCCGATACGGCCAATCTCCACGAATTGGCCGATGTTATCCATCGGGCGATCCGGGAAGATGCGCCGGCGGTGATTACCGAAGGGGGCATGATTCAATCGGGGTACGATGAGGATCTCGATGAACTGATTCGAATCACCCGGGATGGCAAAGGTTGGCTGGCACAACTGGAGACAACGGAGCGCGAGGCCACCGGTATACCAACGCTCAAGGTGCGTTTCAACAAGGTATTCGGTTACTTTATCGAAGTGCCGCGGGCCCAACACGAAAAAGTCCCCCAACATTACGTACGAAAGCAGACATTGGTCAACGCGGAGCGGTACATCACCGAAGATCTGAAAACCTTCGAATCCCGTGTGTTAAACGCCGAAGAGCAGCGTGCCAGTCTGGAACGAACGATCTTTTTCGCCGTCCGGGATCGGGTCAAGGCCCGGCATCGGGAGATACAGACGGTGGCGGAATTCATCGCCCGCGTGGATTGTCTGACCGCCTTTGCCGAAATCGCGCAAAACGGTGATTATCACCGGCCGCAAATCAACGACGACGGAAACCTCCACATCCAGGAGGGGCGCCACCCGGTAGTGGAAAAACTGATTACCGGCGAGCGGTTCGTTCCCAACACCATCGATATGGACAACCTGGAAAATCAGGTGCTTGTCATTACCGGCCCCAACATGGCGGGTAAGTCAACCGTGCTTCGGCAAGTGGCCCTGATGACCATTATGGCCCAAATGGGATCCTTCGTTCCGGCGAGGCAGGCCAACATCGCCGTTACCGACCGCATCTTTACCCGGGTGGGCGCACTGGACAATCTTTCTGCGGGCCAAAGCACCTTCATGGTGGAGATGCAGGAGACGGCCAATATCCTCAACAACGCAACATCCCGCAGCCTGGTGATCCTGGACGAGATCGGCCGTGGCACTTCCACATACGATGGATTGAGCATCGCCTGGGCCGTTGCCGAGCATCTTCATGATCTGAACGATGCCGGTGTCAGAACCCTGTTCGCCACCCACTACCACGAACTGACAGGGCTGGAACAACGGCGCCGGCGCGTCAAGAACTACAATATCGCTGTAAAAGAATGGAATGACGAGATTATTTTCCTGCGAAAACTGGTAACGGGGGGGACCAACAGAAGTTATGGCATTCAAGTGGCCCGCCTGGCCGGGATCCCCGAAACGGTAATCCGGCGTGCCAAAGCGATTCTCGCCCAGATCGAATCCGGCGGATCTCCCCAGGTTGCCTCCTCCAGGGATGACGTTCCGGGCACCAAAAAGAAGGCCGGGCATGTGCAGTTGGCGCTTTTTCGCCCCGCGGAAAGAAAGGTGGTGGAGACGCTCCAACTGATGGATATTAGCCGGATGACACCCATTGACGCCTTGAACGCCCTGAACGATTTGCAAATCAAGGCACAATCCGTTGTTTACGAATGATGTCAACCATGATTTGTAACCGCATCGAAAAATTTCAAGTTCAGACGACCCTGCTCACGCTTTTGGTTCTCCTTTGCCTGTTGTCGGCACTTTCCGTCGCGCCGGCATGGGCGGTGACGCCAAAGCAGCAATACTACAGCGCGCTGAAGTGTTACAACAGACTCCAGAAAAACGTCCGGTATCAGAAATACAGGGATAAATGGATGACCTGTATCGACAAATACCATAAGGTCTACCGGCTCGATCCCGACGGACCGTGGGCGGCCGCCGGACTTTACCGATCCGGGGTCCTGTACCTGGAAATGTACAAGCATTCTTATGTGGATGTGGACAGGCGAAAAGCCGTGGAGCTGTTTCGCCAGGTGATCGCCGACTATCCCGAAAGCCGGTACACATCAAAATCGAAAAGCCAACTTACTAAACTGGGCGCTTCGACCCTGTCACCCGAGACCCAAAAGGCAGCGCGGAATCTGAAGTCGGCACGCGACGCCTATTACCGATTGATGGGGAGCCGCAAGAAACAAACATACCGTGACCAATGGGAAACGTGCATAAAGGAATTCGAAAAGGTCTACCTCGTCGATCCCGAAGGGCCCCATGCGGCCGAATCCTTGTATATGATTGGGACGCTGTATGAAGGTCTCTATCGATGGTCCCATCGGAAAGCGGATGTCATCGCGGCACGGGAGTACTATGGCCGAACCGACCGCGAGTTTCCCAAGAGTGTGGAGGCAGAAAAGGCCCGCGCGGCGCTGAAGGAGAAAAAGTATGTCGCCGTGTCCCCATCGTCGGACAGCGGTGATCCCGTGGCGGATCTCATCGACCAAAATCGAAGCAAAACAGACATCGGTTTTTCCGAAGTCGCCGCGAGATCCGATGGCCTGGTTACCGTTCAGGGGCTTCGGTTCTGGTCCAATCCCAATTACACGCGGGTCGTCATCGACGCGGATCTCGAAACCCGTTTTGTTCATCGTTTGCTCAAAAAGGATCCATCCTTAAAAAAACCCCAGCGTCTATACATCGATCTGAGCCGGAGTCGCTTGGGAAAAAACATCCAGAAGGTCATCCCCATCAACGATCAACTGCTCAGCGATGCCCGTGCGGGCCAGTATACCAGCGATACGGTTCGAATCGTCGTGGACATCAAATCTTTCAGGCACTACAAGATCTTTTCCCTGAAAAACCCCTTTCGGATCGTGCTGGACGTGTGGGGGCAGGATGACGATGGACAGGTTGCCCGTCCCTCCCATCCCACTGTCCGGACGCCTCCGGGGAAATTGCCCCCCGGTGCCATCGCCCGGCAACTTGCGTTGGGGATAAGCCGCATCGTTATCGATCCTGGCCATGGTGGAAAGGATTTTGGAGCGCCGGGTTACTACAAGGGCGTTCACGAAAAAGACGTGGTTCTTCAGATTGCCAAACAGCTTGCCCGCAAGGTGGAGACCGATCTTGGGTGTGATGTGGTGCTCACCCGAACCACAGATCGATACCTGACCTTGGAGGAGCGTACCGCCATCGCCAATACCCAGAATGCCGATCTGTTTGTCTCCATTCATACCAATGCCGTACGGGATCGGCGTGCATACGGCATCGAGACCTTCTTCCTGAACCTGGCCACCGACGATGCCGCCATCCTCGTTGCGGCCCGGGAAAATGCGACTTCCGCAAAAAACATCAGCGACTTGGAGTCGATCCTCAACGATCTGATGCAAAATGCCAAGATCAACGAGTCCAGCCGGCTGGCGGCCATGGTCCAGGACGAGATGTGCACCCACTTGAAGAAAAAGTACAAACACATTCGCAGCAAAGGCGTGAAACAGGCGCCTTTTTATGTGTTGCTGGGTGCCCAGATGCCGGCACTCCTCGTGGAGACGTCTTTCATATCCAATCCGAGGGAGTGCAAACGGCTGACCGATCCGGCCTACCAGGATCGGTTGTGCGATGGCATCATTCGGGGTATACGGCGGTATATCAAGGAGACCAGCCCCACTGCTTTCAACAACCTGCCGGCAAATTGGGAAAATCCAGGGTGATTGGCATTCGTATGCGAACAAACTACAAGGAATCGTTACATATATGAGAGGAGAAGACCATCATGATTTACGACATGGAATATGAGACCATGCCCCGCGAAGCATTAGAGGCGATTCAACTTCGGCGTCTTCAGGCCACATTATCCCGGGTCTATGCAAATGTCCCGTTTTACCGCGGAAAAATGGCTGATGCCGGGATCGTTCCATCCGACATCAAAAGCCTGTCGGACCTTGGCAAAATTCCCTTTACCACCAAACAGGACCTTCGGGATAACTATCCGTTCAAAATGTTTGCCGTTCCCATGGACAATGTAGTGCGCATTCATGCTTCTTCCGGCACCACCGGCCAGCCGACGGTGGTCGGGTATACGGCGCGGGACATCGGCACCTGGTCCACACTCATGGCACGATCCCTGGCCGCAGGCGGCGCCGGGCCCGGCGATATCATCCACAACGCATATGGGTACGGCCTGTTTACCGGTGGGCTCGGTGTCCACTACGGTGCGGAGCGGCTGGGGGCATCGGTGATTCCCGTGTCCGGCGGCAACACGAAACGGCAGGTGGTGATCATGAAGGATTTCGGACCGACGATCATCACCGCCACCCCCTCCTACACACTTCACCTTGCGGAAGTGGCCGAAGAGATGGGCGTATCCTTCGAGCAGCTCAAATTCAAGTTCGGTGTCTTCGGCGCAGAGCCATGGTCCGAAAATATGCGGGAAGAGATTGAGCGCAAGTTGAATCTGACGGCCGTGGATATTTATGGTCTTAGCGAGGTGATGGGGCCGGGCGTGGCCATCGAATGCCACGAAGCGAAAAAAGGCCTGCACATTTTCGAGGATCATTTCATTGCGGAAATCATCGACCCCAACACACTGGAACCCTTGCCCTACGGCAGTACCGGTGAGCTGGTGTTCACCTCCCTTACCAAGGAGGCCTTTCCCGTTATTCGCTATCGAACCCGGGATATCACCTCCTTGAATCCCGATCCGTGCATTTGTGGCCGGACCCATGTCCGGATGAATCGCGTGACGGGCCGAAGTGACGATATGCTGATCATACGGGGCGTCAACGTGTTTCCCTCCCAGATCGAGAGTGTACTCATGGAGACGGAAGGCGTCGCACCCCACTATCAATTGGTGGTCGACCGGGAAGACAATTTGGATGTACTGACCGTCAAGGTGGAGGTCGGTGAAAAGATCTTTTCCGACGAGGTCAAGGGGCTGCAGGCGTTGGAAGGAAGAATATCAAAGCATATCAAGGAGCTACTCGGCGTTTCCGCACGTGTTCGATTGGTCGAACCCAAGGCGATCGAAAGAAGCCAGGGCAAGGCGGTTCGTGTTGTTGACAATCGAAAGATCTGATAATTAAAAAAATATACCGAAGACTCAAGTCGGTTTGGCCAATGACCGAATAGTAAAGGAGGAACACATGCAGGTAGAACAGATATCGGTGTTTCTGGAAAACAAATCCGGAAGGCTTTCGGAGGTGACGGCGATCCTGGCCGAGGCAGAGATCAACATTCGCGCCCTCGCCCTGGCCGACACCTCGGATTTCGGGGTGCTGCGATTGATCGTGGATGATTCGAAAAAGGCGCAACAGACGTTGAAGAACAACGGTTTCACCGTTGGCAAGACCAGCGTCGTGGCCGTGGAAGTCCCCGACCAACCCGGTGGGCTTCACCGCATTTTGACCTTGTTTCACGAGGCCGGCCTGAACGTCGAGTACATGTACGCCTTCGTCCAATCTTCCGGTACGAACGCGGTGATGATCTTTCGCATCGAAGAGGAGCAAGCCGCCATCCGTATGCTCGAATCCAAGGGGGTTACGGTCCTGGACGGGGAACGGTTGTACGCCCTCTGATCGCCATTGTCGATTGTCTGCATGTGAGGAGAATTTTTCGGTGACCTTTGCATCGAAGCCGATAGGTTGATGGATGAACGATAAGAAAGTGAATCAAGTCCAATTGATCTGGGCAGTCGCGTTGATTCTGGCGGGGCTGGGCGTCTTTTATCGGATCCCCCAGGTGATGCCGAAAATCGAACAGATTCCCAGGTTCGCCGCCGCATCGGGTTTCATTCGCTTCTGTTTCTACTTCATGGGAATCTTCCTCATCGGTGGTGGATGCAAGAAGCTGTATCACCAGTTTCGAAAAGGGCAGCCGGAATGAATTTTTATCTTACTCAGCAATCATTCAACAATGGTAAGAAAGTATGGCCAAACCAGAAATTTCATTGACGCTCGACGATGATTCGGCGGGAATTTCCTCGCCCGACACCCAATACACCTCCAGAATCAAGGAGATCGGGGATCAACTCAGTGTTGCCACCAACTTGGGCGAAACACTGATCAATCTGAAAGATGACATCTGCGAACTCTTCGGCGCGGAACGGGTCACCGTATTCGTTATCGATGGTGTCAAACGGGAACTTGTTTCCCATTTCAAATCGGGCAGTGAAGTGACCGAAATCCGCGTCGCCGTCGATGCCAAAAGCATTGCCGGATATGCCGCCTTCAAACAGAAACTGGTCAACATAGACGATGTTTACGATAAGCAGTCATTGACCGCCATCGATCCGGCCCTCGAGTTCAACAACAGCTGGGACCGAAGGACCGGTTATCGGACCAAACAGGTCCTGGCCCATCCGATTCTCTACCAGAAATACCTCATGGGTGCATTGCAACTGACCAACCGCAAAGTTGAGGGGGGGTTCGGCCAGGCCGAAGAGACCGCCATTCAGGATCTGTCCAAGGTCCTGGGTGTGGCGCTGTACAAGCAAAAAACCATGACCTCCCGGGGAGGTGCAGGTGCGCGGACCCATCAATACGATTATCTTTTAAAAAATCACCTGATTACCCAGAAAGAACTGGCCAAGGCCTTTACCGATGCGGTCCAGCGCAAGGAGCCGGTATATTCGATATTGATGAAGGACTACAAGGTTCCCAAAAAGGAGATCGGAACCGCGCTGGAAAAATATTACAAGACCAATTTCATCGAGTACAACGCCAACTATCCCATTCCCGGCGACCTCATGACCGGACTGAAGGTACCCTTCATGAGAGCCAATACCTGGGTGCCCCTGAAAAGCGAAGACAACAAGGTGGTCATCGCCGTCGACGATCCCCACGATCTGAAGAAGATCGATGAAATCAAGGCGCTTTTTCCGGGGCGACCGGTCACCTTTTACGTCAGTTTCAAACAGGACATTCTCGATTTCATCAAGCTGTTTACCCAGGATGAAAAAGAACTGGCTGAGATCGACGATATTTTGTCCCAGCTCCAGGACGAGTCCGCAGAGGTAGAAGAGGCGGAACATGGTGTCGGCGAGGAGGACAGTGCCGTCGTTCAGCTGGTCAATAAAATCATTCTGGATGCTTACAGTCGAAACGCCTCGGATATCCACATCGAGCCCTACCCGGGAAAAGAGAACACAAGGGTTCGTATCCGGGTGGACGGTTCCTGCACCATCTACCAGACGATACCCTTTTCCTACAAGAATGCCGTCGTTTCCCGAATCAAGATCATGTCGGATTTGGACATCGCCGAAAAGCGTCTGCCCCAGGACGGCAAAATCAAGTTCAAGAAATACGGGGGAAAGGACATCGAACTCCGTGTGGCCACCATCCCCACCCAAGGGGGGCTGGAAGATGTGGTCATGCGTATTTTGGCGGCCGGCGAGCCCATCCCTCTGGAAAAGATGGGGTTCTCCAAAGCCAATCTTAAAAATTTCATCAGTTGCGTGACCAAACCCTACGGACTGATCTTCGTGTGTGGTCCCACCGGTTCCGGTAAAACCACCACCTTGCACTCGGCGCTCAGTTTCATCAACAAGACCGAGACCAAGATCTGGACCGCCGAAGACCCTGTAGAAATCACCCAGAAAGGACTTCGACAGGTTCAGGTGAAACCCAAGATCGGATTCGACTTCGCCGCGGCCATGCGCGCATTCTTGCGTGCCGACCCGGATGTGATCATGGTCGGTGAAATGCGCGACAAGGAGACCACATCCATCGGTATCGAGGCATCCTTAACCGGTCACCTTGTCTTCTCCACCCTTCACACCAACAGTGCACCGGAGAGTATCACCCGTCTTTTGGATATGGGAATGGATCCCTTCAATTTTGCCGACGCCATTTTGTGCATCCTGGCCCAACGACTCGTCCGGACGCTTTGCAAAGACTGCAAGAGAGGTTATCATCCCAGCCGTGAGGAGTACGACGAACTCATCCGGGAATACGGAGAAGAGGACTTTGAGAAAAATCTCAATATTCCGTACGATGACGATCTGGAACTATTCAAGCCGGAAGGATGTGATATGTGTAACGGCACCGGCTATCGCGGTCGGATGGGCCTTCACGAACTGCTCATGGGTACCGACGAGATGAAAAAACTCATCCAGACCAAGGCCGAAATGGAAAGAATTCGTGGCCAAGCCATCACCGACGGTATGGCCACGTTGAAGCAGGATGGCATCTCCAAAATCTTTCAAGGGCATTGTGATTTGATAGAGGTGAGGAAGGTCTGCATAAAATAAAGAAAGCTTCCTCCGAAGCCGTTTTTATTCGGTCAAGAAAAAATTGCCTTCTGGTTCGGGTCAGAGATAAATGGCTCTGCCGTGAATTTGATACAGGAATCCAGGAGTCAGAATCCAGAATTAAGAATCAGGTATTCGCCTTCGGCGCAATCCATTTTATCCAATCGGCGGAGCGAAGCGACGTGCATTCATTCTGACTCCTGAATACTGGCTACTGACTTCTCAGGTTCCCCACTGTCGTAAGGCGCGTCCCCCCCTTCTAAAGAGAGCGCAAAGCCGCCTTCCGGATTCGAATTTAACTTGATGATATGTACCGATTTTGTCACTCTTTTGCAGGCGTTTCCACGGCCGCTTTAAATTTTTTCAACTGGCCTTCGTAGTAGGATCGATTGGTCTTCGCCATGGTCAGGGCGGTTTCGGCTGCCCGGATGGCCTCGTTGACCCTTCCGTTGACGAAAAGGCTTTCGGCCAGGGTATCCAGAATGTGCGGGGATTTTTCGATGGCGGCGGCGGAAAATGCCATATCCAGCGCCCGATCGGGATTTCGGATGGCGGTATCTTCACAGGTGGCGAGCAGCCAGGCGTAGTTGTTGAGCACGAGGGCGTTTTGCGGCTCCATGTCCAGGGCGTTCTGGTAGGCGGATGCCGCCTTATCATAATTTTTCCCTTCGAAATAGATGTCTCCCAGCATCTGGTAAAGCCCTGCACTGCCACCATTTCTCTCGATTTCACCTAGGGCGGCCTGCTCGAAAAATTTGATGTTCAGGCGTTTCCCGGCCTGACCGAAATTGATCTGATATCCGCCGATTCCCACCATCAGCAAAGCGACGGTAAAGATGATAATGCTGCTTCTCACCTTTTTGTCGTGGCGACGCACCCAGGACCGGTCCTCTTCACATTTCTTGAGAAAGTTCATCCGCTGCGAGATGCTGAAGTGATGCCAATTGGGCTTGTCGGCTGATTGACCTGATACGGCCACGATCTTTTCGAATGTGGAGATCAACGGTACGGCGCTGGAATACAAGGTGTAGACAAAGGTATCCGCCTGGCGTTCGAAATTGCGCATGAAATAACCGAAGATGAACCTGAAGTAGATGAGAAAATTGAAAATGATGGCCATGCTGATCAAGCCGGTGGTTACGGTGGTCCTGCTGATGCCCGTGGTAAAAATGAAACGGTAACCCGGTTCGAAGAAGATGACGAGGTAGACGATCAAATCATAGGTGGCAAAGGCGATGACCATGTAACCGATAAAGAAGAATAGATAAAACAGCAAGTGGCGTTTTTTTACGTGCCCCACTTCGTGT
The DNA here is from genome assembly GCA_963674945.2 of uncultured Desulfosarcina sp. Taxonomy (GTDB): domain Bacteria; phylum Desulfobacterota; class Desulfobacteria; order Desulfobacterales; family Desulfosarcinaceae; genus Desulfosarcina. The sequence continues at coordinate 1,058,119 of CAXXWQ010000004.1, read as the reverse complement.
GCGATGACGGTGTCGATCTCATTGGGATTCAGGATGCGAAGCAGGGCGTCGGTAACCAGGATATAGCGAAATTGGCGCACCAGACCCATTACGCCGGCCGTGATCATTCTGCCGCCGAAGATGGGCCAGTATAAGATATCGGCATATTTCAGATCGGCCCGTTCACACAACGCTTCAATGCGCCTTCGATAATATCCGTCCTCCAACGGGCGGCATCGCCAGAATTTTTGGATGATCAAGGGGCCGATTATCGCAACGACAAAGAGAAAAAACAAGAAGTACGCCGTCTGCCCTTCGGGAGAGTTCAGTATCCGTTGCGGCCCTTTGAAAGGTAGGGCCAGAATCAGGTCCAAAATGCCCGACAGCAGCACCCAGGGAAGAAGAACCGGAACGGAAAAGGCGATGTTGGATTTCACATAGGCACGGCAAGAGATATCTGCGTGGTATACGACCCTGTAGGCGACGTGGGCATTGGCCCATACGATGGACAGATAGGCGATGAAAAGGGCCATGAACACCATCGCCTCGATGGTGGGAATGGACTGAAAAAGCCAGATATCCTTAAAAAAGTAGGAGATGTTGAGGCCGTAAATGTCGGTGGCGAAAAGGCCGATGGCCAATATGGACTGCCGGGTCATGGCCGATGAGAACTGCTGATCCATTCCGCCTTGGCTTTGGGTATCAGCCTTTTGGGCAAGCCGGACAAATTGACGCCTTGATAATATGAAGAAGAGGAGAATGAGTGACAAAAACAGAAGGATCGTGTCCAGTGGGGGAAAATTGGTCTTTTCCGACGGCTGGAAGGTGGAATAGATGAGCAGGGCAACGACAAAGTAGATGAAGTTTCCAAACATGGTTGTCAGCGGTCCTGTTAAAAGGATTGGTGAATTCGTAAAAAAAACGAATTTCGGACGGCTTCGTAAAAAGTTCGAGATCAAGGCTTGCGAGTCCCGAGGAATGAGGCGTACATAGAGTACGCCGCAGTGACGAGGGATGAAGCGTAAAACCGATATCGGATTTTTACGAAGTCGTCATTTTTTGATTTTGCGGAAATAGCGCTCTTTCTCGCTGTAGATGCAGCCGCAGTATGGTTGCCGATACATTTCCAATCGGCGGGATTCTTCTACTCCCCATTTCCAGCCATCCCTGAAATCCTCGTAGCAAAATGACACGCCCACTTTTTTTCCCACGGCCTCACCGATGGATCGGATTTCATCGTGCTTTTGAAATTTACTGTAGAGCAACGTGGTGGTGAAACCATCGAACTTTCCCTTCTTTGCGAAGTGGGCCGTGGTGGTCAGACGGTCATGGTAACAATAGGTGCACCGTTGCATCTCACGGAAGGCCACGTTGCGAAGGAATGTCTCCATCTCATAGCCGGCGGGATAGAGCACTTTCAATGAAATGGAATCCGCATAGGCTCTCAAGGTTTCTTCCCGGCGCAAACACTCGGTATAGGGGTGGATGTTGTCGCGGTAAAAAAAACCCATGATCTCATGGCGGTCATCCTGAAGGCGCCGGATTGGATAGATGCTGCAGGGGGCGCAGCAGATGTGAAGGAGCAGTTTCATCGGCGGGCTCCGAAAATGGCCGTTCCGATGCGGACCAGTGTGGCGCCTTCTTCGATGGCGACTTCGAAGTCGCCGGTCATTCCCATGGACAGTTCAGCCATTCGTACACCCGGGTGCTTACGTTCCTCAATGCGACGTTTCAGTTGGGCCAACCGGTGGAAGAAAGGACGGGCCTTTTCCGGTTCATCGAAAAATGGCGGCATGGTCATCAATCCCCTCACCCGAATATTGGAAAGTTCCCCGACCTGTTCGACAAGGGCGATGGCGTCGGTTTCTTTCACACCGGATTTGGTTGACTCGCCGCCGATGTTGACCTGAAGCAGAATATCCTGCACCTTGCCGTTCTTTCCTGCTTCCTTGTCCAGTGCTTTGGCCAGCTTGGCCGAATCCACCGAGTGGATCAGGTCGAACATGCGCACCGCGTATTTGGCTTTGTTGGATTGCAGGTGACCGATGAAATGCCAGCTTACATTTCGATGGACGAGAGCGTCGAATTTTTCCCTGGCCTCCTGAATATAGTTTTCACCCAAAATGGTGGCGCCGGCGTCGATGGCCTGTTCGACGCGATGGACACCCACGGTTTTGCTCACCGCCACGAGACGGATCGACTGCGGGTCCCGTCCGCATCGAAGGGCCGCATTTTCGATTTTTTCCCGTATTTTTTCTATTCGTTCCTTCAAGCCGTCAATCCTTTTGGGTCGTTGCCGGAAAATGTCACCACACCCATCCTGATCAATTCCTCGATCACTTCACATACCGGCAGGCCGACCACATTGGTATAGGACCCATCGATTCGCCGTATCAGGAAGGTACCGATCCCCTGAATGGCATATGCACCGGCTTTGTCGAAAGGCTCTCCCGTCTGTATGTACCAGTCGATCTCCTCATCGGTCAATTCCTTGAATTGTACTTTGGTCTCGACGGCTTTGGTGAAACAGGCCTCTCGATGTATACATAGGATGGCAAACCCCGAATAGACGAAGTGGGTTTGCCCGCTCAGCCGCTTCAACATGGCCCTTGCTTCGTCGACATCGCCGGGTTTGCCGAGAAAATGATCGTCGATGGTCACGATGGTGTCGGCGCCGATTACATAATGTTCCGGATACTGCACAGCGATCTCTTTTGCCTTGGCCTCGGCAAGGGCTTTGACATAGGAGGCCGGTCTTGTTATTGGGATTGAATCCTCATCGAAACGGCTGGGAATCACCTTTATATCAAGCCCCGCCTGTTCGAGCAGGTAGCGCCGTCTGGGGGATTGGGATGCCAGTATAATGTGGGGCGTATTCGTCATCTTTCTCGCCGGGATCGTTCGCGCCCATCCGGAAATGCCATTTCTGGATTGACGATAGTTCCACTTCGATGTCATTGACGAGTATTTTTTACCAAATGCCATGGACAATAACAAGCAGCAAAGGAAAAACCCCGTAATATCCAAACGCTACTGGATCATCGGTGCTGGAAGATTCGGCCGGATTGCCGTTTCGCGAATCAAGGAGCGACAGCCGGGGGCGATCATCACCGTGGTGGATAAGAAACACATTCGTTTCGATGACCCCACGGTTACCGTGGTTTGTCAGGACGGCATTGCGTGGCTGTCGGCAATGCTGCATGAAAAAGCATTGGTGGATTGGATCGTTCCGGCCATTCCGATCCATGTGGCAAAGCAATGGCTGGTGCGAAAGCTTCCAAAACATTTCCACATGGAGCCGATCCCCGTGCCCGACGGTTGGCTTACGAAGATGCCCCATCCCCTTCGGGGAACGACCGGTCAGGTTTACGTCAGTCATGCCGATTTCATCTGTCCGGACGATTGTCCCGAGCCGAAAAACAGGTGCACCCACACGGGAAAACCTCGTCCCATGGATCTCTTTCGACTCCTGAAACGGCTGGACGTGGACAGCGTCCTGCCCATCGTTTTTCGAAGCCATCAGCTCCGTCCCGGCGTCGGCGGGATCCTTCCGGGGGACCTTTTCAACGCATTTCAGACCGTCATGGAAAATTGTCATCGTCCGCTGATGATCGCAACGGCCTGCCGCTGCCACGGCGTGGTCGATTTCATCCGCATTGAAAAATCTTCCTCGCGCCAGGTATCGTTTTCGCAGCCGGTATCTTGACTTTTCAGCAGATCCCCGTTATTAGCTGCACACGGGTTTGTACTTGGGGTTTCACTTTTTACATTGCCATTTGCCGGGGTGGTGGAACTGGTAGACACGCGAGACTTAAAATCTCGTGATCCTTAGTGATTGTACGGGTTCAAGTCCCGTCCCCGGTACCAGTGAGAATAAAGAAGTAATATGATGAAAGGGAATCAGCAGAGATGCTGACTCCCTTTTTTCGTTAAAATTTGTAAACCGTTACTGAAATTCCTGTCCTGGGAAGACACCACGGCCGGAAGGCGATTGATTATACCTTGGTGATGGAGACCCGGGTGCTGCTGAAGTCTGGAATACCGCCCACCAGATCCACCATGGGGGTGCGGTTCAGATGGGTCTCGAGAAGGGCCACGTCGTTGAAGTTCAGCCCCTTGGCAAACAGCGGATTGGTGACCAGGGACCGGCCCTTGATGATGGATTGTCCGCCCATGAACGCGGACTCGCCACCGGGGATATCCAGTGGGCCCGCGCCGAACTGGGTGTGCCCGAAATGAAAAGAGACCGCCACGCATCCAGGCCGGATCAAAGCGGTGGACCGCACCTTTCCTCGGATGCCCGCGGGATTGCTAGGAGAGGCCACAATCACCGTGTCTTCGTCTGTAAGACCCAGTCTTCTCACGTCGGCTTCATTCATTTCCACCCGGTTTTCGCCTTGGATCTCCATGGAATGCTGGGACCAAAGGGACCGGGACTGGGTGTGCAGCCTGTTTTTATAGGTGACCACGGAAAAGGGGAAACCGGATTCCAGGTCATCGAGAAGTAAACCCTTCGATTCCACATACTGCACCTCTTCATCCGACGCATGGGGGAGTTTGGCCCCATGGGCAATGTTGGCGAAGGCCCTTACGTAAAAATCCTCCGCGCACATCAGATCATGAAGGGTGTTGTCCGCTCCGGGGATGGCCTTTTTACCGAATCCGGGCAGGCCCAGGGACACGGCCAGGTCGATGAGCAGGGTTTCCGTGCAGATGGGCCGCCCGTCAGGGGTTTTGTCCGTCAACGGTTCGATCATGGGGCTTCGGATACCGGTAAAGGAGAGACCCGGCGCATGGGGGGTGAGCCATCCGTAATGGCCCTCGGCAAAACTAAGGTCCGGTATGATATAATCCGAATACACATTGGATTCGTTGACGGCCGTATCGATGGAAACATAAAGGGGAACCTTATCCGGGTCAGCCAGGGTTTCCTTGAACCGATATCCGCCTGGGATGGAATATACCGGATTGAAAAGGTATGTGAACAGGACCTGGGCTTTGTAGGGGTATTGCTGGTCGATGCCGCTCAATGCTTCCACCGATAGTCCACCCTTTGTAAAGCTGAACCAGGGCCGTTCGGCGGGATAGCCAGAGCCTGTTTTCGCCTTCTTTTGGGCAAATTCGGCGGATTTCTCATAATGGGCCTTCTCGCGGGAGATGGCTACGCCGCCGTTTTTCTTTTTGCCAGGAAAGGATTTGAGGTCGAAAAGTCCGGCTGTGGGTTTTCCGCATCCGCCCCCGCCTTTCAGATACCCGCCTTTCATGTTGACGCTGCCCACCAGTGCGTTGAGGGCGGCGATGGCGTAGGCCGCATAGGTGCCGTTCACATAGTTGCCCGCTCCGTGATACTGGGTCACGGCAGCCCGTGTCCCATGGGACGAGAATTCCCGGGCTACAGATGCAATCTGCCCCTCACCCACACCGCACTGGGCCGCATACTCGGAAAGGGGGTGGGCCATGGCCTCTTGTTTAAGCAAGGCAAAGGCGGTCTTCACCTGGATGGCATTGCCGAAATAGTCGGTTACCGTGGCTTGTCTGTCGAGGTCCGCCGTACCAATGGATGCGGCCGGACGAGGAACTTTGCCATTCACCGAAAACACCACCTTTTCCTGCCCCGGGGTATCGTTCAGGGACGGATCGAGATGTTTCATGCGCAAGAATGCCCCGTTGTCCGGATGGCCGGGATCGCAGATCACCAGATGGCTGGCATTGGAAAGAACGCCGAATCCCTTTTTTTTGATCTGTTTTTCATTGGGCGTACTCAGGTATTCTCGGTTGACGACGTTGTTTTCGATCATCCATCGGATGATGCCCATGGCCAGCGCACCGTCCTTGCCCGGTTTGACGGCAAGCCAGTCCTGGGCATGGGCCGCAGCCCGCGTAGCCCTTGGATCCACGATGGAAAAGGAGAGTGGCCCGTCGGCCTGCCGACGGGCCACCATGGCGCCGTAGGTGTTGACGCCTGGCTGTAGGGCCTCGTAGATATTGGCTCCGAACAAAAGGATGTAGTCGGCATTTTTGGGATCGGCTTTGAGTTCCACCTGGGTGCCGCCGCTCAGGGCGAAATTGCCCATACGGAAACCGAGGCCGCAGATGTCCGTGTGACCGATGCGGTTTCTGGAACCAACGGCGCTTTTCACGAAACGGTCGATGAACTCCTTTCGGCCGCTCTGGAGACGTCCGGTGAGAAAAACCAGGCCGTTGCGATGGTTTCCCAGACAAGGGTCCACCGGATCAATGGGCTCGTCGGACAAAAGATCACGGATACCCGGCACTATGCGATCTTCTCCGAGATGTGCGAACAGTTTGCCTCCCTGACCGATTTCACGGATCAGATCGTTCCAGGATACGGGTTCGAATTTTCCCGATCCCCTGGGGCCTGAGCGTTTCAGGGGTTTGCGAAGGCGATAGGGGCTGTAGATGTGGTTGGGGGTGTCCAGGGCCTTACCGCAGATTGGGCTGGCTTCTTTCAACGCCGTTTTCACCTCTGTGTCATAATCGATGGGTGAGAACTGCGTGTTGTAGGGATGGTAGGGGTTGCCGGAAATGTTGACCAGTTTGCCCTCCTTGACCACACCCCGCACACCGCAGCGTGCGTTGCAGGCCAGGCAGACCGAATGCACGGTTTTGGCCTCCGGGGAAAGACGGGTTGCAGCGGATTTTTGGACATCCCTGGGATCCAGGGATTGCTTTGCGGGGGAGGCATGGCCCGATCCGGCCGCCAACACGCCCAGTGCGGCCATACCTCCGGTTTTGATCAGGTCTCGCCGGTTGATCCGGGTTTGCTTCTTTGACTGAGATGGTTTCATCATCGGCCTCCCTTCTTGTCTGCGGCAATAATGAACACTGCACCCGTTTTCTGCTGACTTGCAGGAATTGATTGCAGGTATCGGGCGAATTCTCCCTCGGGTTTGTCCAGACGTCCGAAGATCCGGGCGCCGGACGAGCAGTTTTCCACACAGGCAGGAACGAGCCCCTGACTGATTCGGTGGAGGCACAGGTCGCATTTGTCCGTTTTATTCTCGAACCGGATGTCATGGAACCGGGCTTCGTAAGGGCAGGCATCTATGCAAGCCCCGTTTCCGTCACAGCGTTTCCAGTCGGTCATCACCAGGCCGGATTCGTGAACAAAGGCCGCACCGGTGGGACAGGCCGATACACAAGGAGCATCTGTGCAGTGACGGCACAGGTTGGCCTCAAATCGAATTCCGGCGTTGGGATAGGTTCCGGATTCCCTTTCCGTGATGGTGGTGTTGAAGCTACCCGGGGCGGTGTCGTTCTGGAGTTTGCAGGCAACCATGCAGGACTGGCATCCCGAACAACGGGCGCTGTCGATGATCATCCCCCAGCGTTTCGTGCCGGTGGAAGGAAAGGCAAGTGCCGTCCCGCCGGCCAGTGCACTGCCGGCTCCCAGACAGAGCATCAAGCCGTTTTTGATAAAGTGTCGTCTGTTTTCCATGAAAATCTCGCTTGGTTGGATGAATGGTAAAAAAAAGGCCCGGAAGCCGAAGCTTCCGGACCGGTATTGGTTGCGACTCCGGATTACTCCTTTGCAAAGGTAACCTTATAGCTGAAGGATTTTGCGTCGAAATAGTTGAGCATCGTTCCATCCACCTGGGCTGCCGGATACATGAAGTAGTTAACGGGCTCTTTGGCACCGTTCAGTTTTACGCCGCGGGAATTCTTTTCAAGGACAACGCGGAACAGGTCATCGCCGCCCCAGAAAAAGGTTCTCCAGTCATCGGCATCTTCGAGTTTGACTTTATGAACCAGCATCATTTTGCGAACATCGGCCGGATCCACCATCACCCATCCGGTGCCCGGAAGGTAAAATTCGGCCCAGCAGTGGAATCCGCTGGTCACGTCCCCGTCCTTGGGCGATCCAAGGCGAAGTCCATATACGTCCCGGGCCGGAATTCCCGCGGCACGGGCCAGGGTCACGAACACGGTGGACAGGTCGGCACATTTGCCGCCGCCCCCGCACTGTTGAAGTGTCCGGCCCGGAATTCCAAGGCCGCAGCCTTTGACTTCAGGGTCACGGTAGGTGTTTTCCACCACCCAGTCGTATACGGCCTGCGCTTTTTCCAGCGTGCCCTTTTTCCCCTTGATCGCATTATCGGCGATGTTCTTCATCTCGAAATCGTCGGCCGGAACATATTGGGTCGATTCCAGGTAACGGGATACCAGCTCGGGGTAATCCTTTCCCGAATCTTTCAGGTTGGTGTTGCGCCGGTCTTTCTGGCTGACGTGAAATGACATTTCGCAACGGGGTTGCGCGGACGGGTTCGTCCACGTGGCGTGAACGTATACGGCTTCGGATGCCGGGTCACGGTAAATGGCCGACGCGGTGTAATTTCCCGTGACGGACATGTCCGAAATGGTCTGGAATTCATCGCTCATGGGATAGGGCACCCACAGATCAACGTTTTTGACTCCCTTTTCCACGGCCGGCGTCAGGGTGAGGGTCAATTTCCCCGAGGGAATTTCCGCAAACGAGAACCCGGGCAGAAAAAGAATTAGCATCGCTGTTGCAGAGAAAATTTTTTTCATGAGAATCTCCTATATTTCGTTTAACCTGTTTGAGTATTTATCATCCGTTGGGTCCAATGGGGTGTCGTTTTCCCATGACGGATGTGCTTGACATTCGTTTACAACCGCTTTGAAAAACATCTACATTGTATTGGAGAATTGTTCATCATTCAGCGTGTGGATAAAAGAAACCTAACCGATCTGAATGGTTTTATCAAATTTATAATATCGATAAGAATTTGAATGGGAATTATGATTATCGATAATTGTTATCAGTACAAGCAAGTAACCATATAAATTAAGGTATGTTGGAGAAAAATATGTTGGTGTGCCGGAAAAATTTAGATACGAATTATATGTCTCATTTTTTAATTGAGGATATTCTCATAATTGAAAATCGAGTGAGACACTTCTATCTGCAGGACGATCAGCGAATTGCTCGTCAAGAGATGGCGTCAACCAAAATGAAATGATTAAAAAGGCAGGCCCACAGGAATCTTCTTTTTCAAGGCTTCAGTGTTCGATCGATATGCATCCTCTAACGATCGACAGAAAGGCTCAGCATCCTTTCCCACGATACCATTTTTTACAATCGGCTGCGGCTCTAAAAAGCCTGCTATGAACACAGTGGAAGGCGATTCCATCTCCCGTAACATTCGTATGCATTCGCCATATACGATCTCATAGGTGGGAAGCTCGAATGAACCGTCTTGTATCTGCTCATATAAAGGCGTCTTTTCCTGTGGCCTGAGGGTACTGAGGCCGACACCTTCCGGTTTTGTCTCGTTTAGAACGCGAATGGATTCCGTAGTATGCTCATAGGAACCGGATATGCCGCCGATCCCCAGAATAATCGATGTAAACTGGGCAATGCCGGCGGCTTTTAACATGGCGGAGGCCCGGATAATGTTCTCGGAAGTAAAGCCCTTGTTGATTTTTTTTAAAATCGTGTCGCTCCCGGACTCGATTCCCACGGTAAGGCACGATAATCCAAGATTCTTGAGTTCATAAAGCTCCTCCCGGCTTTTTCTCAGGACATCGGAATACCTTCCATACATGTTGATGTGTTGAACATCGGGAAAAAGTTCTCTGATTTTATGATAAATCGGCCGTAACCGTTCCATGCTCAGCGCTAATGGGTTCGCGTCCATGAGGAAAACTGAAGGCACGGTATGGTAGGTCTTTTTCGCGATGATCAGATCCTCTTCTATTTCTTCAAAAGGGCGAATTTGAAACTTTTTATCACGATACATGCCGCAATACATGCATCGGTTATGTGTGCAACCCAGTGTCGCCTGAATCAGCAAGCCGTTGGCCTCAAAAGGCGGTCTGTATACTTTCCCCTGATACCTCATGTCGTTTCCCCAGTGGTGCACTCTATATTTTTTTGTAAAATCGTCAACATTTCCTCAATTTCGTCTTCATTGACGATGAGTGGCGGCATGAGCCGGATTGACTTTTCTTTTGGTGAATTAATCAAAAGTTTGTCCTTCAGGCATCTGTTTACCAACTCGGCCCCGTTCATTTTTTGCAGATCAAATGCGATCAGCAATCCCTTTCCCCTGATGTTCTCGATGTCATGGATTTTGGATAACACGGACAGCCGGTGCAAGATGAAGCCACCCATTTTTTCGCAGTGAGCGATCAGATTTTTTCGTTGCAATTCCTTGAGTACGGCAAGACCCACCGACATGGCCAAAGGTTGTGCCGTGTAAGTGCCGCCCTGGTCGCCGGGTTGGAAAATATTCAGGCGCTCTTTGGCGAGCAGTGCCGACAGCGGAAAACCGCCGCCGATCCCCTTGCCCAGCGTCATGATATCCGGTTCGATGCCGTAGTGTTCATAGCAAAACAACTTGCCGGTTCTTCCCATGCCGGTCTGAATTTCGTCGAATATGAGAAGGATATTTTCCCGGTCGCATAGATTGCGCAATTTTCTCACATAATCGGCAGTGGCAACGTTTACACCCCCTTCTCCTTGAATCGGCTCAATCATAATCGCGCACGTTCTTTCCGTGACGGCCTCTCTGACGGATTCAAAATCATTGAATATCGTTTTTACGAACCCTTTTGTTTTCGGCTCGAAAAGGTTTTCCCATTGCGTCTTTCCCGTTGCCGACATTGTCGTCAATGTCCTGCCGTGAAAGCCTTGATGGGTGGTAATCACCTCATAGGCACCGTGTTTATGAACGGTACCGTATTTTCTGGCCAGTTTTATTGCGCCTTCATTGGCCTCAGCACCGGTGGACGTAAAAAAGACACGCTCGAAACAGCTGTTTTTCGTCAATCGATCCGCATATTCCAGCATGGGCAGATTGTAGAAAGAGGGACTTGCGTTGATCAAAAGACGGGACTGTTCAGCGAGAACATCGGAAATGACCTCGGGGCAGTGGCCCAGGCAGTTTACCGCCCAGCCGCCGACAAAGTCCAGATATCGGTTGCCTTCGGTATCGAAAAGATACAGGCCTTTTCCTTTTTGCATTACGATTTCGGGTCTATCCGTTACTTTGAGCAGCGTCGTGTCCGCGATTTGTATTAAGTCCTTTTTATTCATTGCCTATCCTTGATAACATAACGCTTCTGGTGCCGGGTATGGCATGTGTTCTAATGGGTGCGATATCGAGCCAACATACCCTTTGTTGTTAAACGCATCAAGCCCCAAAAACCAAGCTATAGATTACTTTGGTCCCATTTTTCTTTTGCATGCAAAGCGTATCTGTAATTGAGTCAAAGTTTGGATAGGGTTGGAATCTGTAATAGCTCTTTCGATGATTTCGGAAGGTCGGATTGAATATATCTGCAGTAGAGGCCGACTGGCACCGTGTTGGAGAGGTATCCGTTACAGTCGGCATTGGGCGTGTGGGAACCGAGCCGCTTAAAAATGGAAGATGCCTCTGAGAAGAGATAAAAGTAGCCTTAATTTGACCTGACAGACACCTTCTAAAAATTGGTAACTGTCAGATCAAATTAGAACTTCTACAAATTATCTCTTGTACTCAATACCAGCTATAAAATTGATTACCGGTCTGCCTGCACTTCTTTCGAAAAGTCCGATTTCTTCAGCGTCAGTCTTTGGGTTGTTCGGGTAAAAAGCATGTCCGAGGCCCATTATAAAGGTCCAATGGGGTATGGGACGCCACTGTGCACCCGCATTGAAGGACCAACAATTGGAAAATGACGTATTTGCTAACGTATACACTTCGTCTGGAAGACCATGATAAATGTAATTAACACCGGCCAATAGCTCCCATTCCGGTGTAAGTGCGTATTCAACGAATCCTTGTATTTCCCAGGCGTTATCCCACTGCTCCGTAATCGGTTCATCGTCTCCATTAATACCTTTTTGCCAATAATAGACGAATCCGCCACCGAACTTGAATTTAGGCGTGAGTTGATAACTTGCACCTGTAAGCAGAGCGGGCGGAAGATCCTGGTTTTCTTTTGACCCATTGGGGATTCCGGAATCGTCGCCTGGTTTTATGTCAGCTTTCTCTTTGATTTTTACTACAGGATCGAATCGCAGGCCAAGTTTGAACTCATCGTAGTTGAAAAGCACGCAAAACGAGTGCCCGATGCCCCAACCCTCGTACTCTTGGTCCAGTCTAAAGCGGCCAAGTTCTTGTCCGGTATCCTGGTTGATAAATGTCGCTTCGGCATCGACAAAACTTGATGAATAAACTGCTCGCATGGCATATCCAACCGAAAACATATCATTTATTGCCCAGGCCCCTCCAAGCGAAAAGGCCGTTTTACCACCGGAAAACTCAAATTTCTGATTCTCGGCCGCAATATTTTGGCCAAAGTTATCGGCCATATAATCAAAAAGGGGGTGTTTATCATAATTTCCCGATCCTTTGCCACCTGGAAAGGAAATGGTTTGAAAAACGGCCCAATTGTTTTTCTTATACGTTAACGCAAAGTCGGGAATCATTCCGAGGGATTCGTTTTCATATTCCACACCGGTTTCCACATTCTTAATATTATAAATATTATCCCCCATCATTATCGATAAGTGAATATGTATGCCATCATCCATGTACGCCGCGCCCGCTGGATTGTTAAGCACAGTGTCCGCGTCTTCGGTCTCCGCAAATCGACCTAAACCGCTAAGCCATGCCTGGGCGCTCTGCGTTGTAATGTTTCTGGGGGCCGCCCCTGCAAAAACATTGCCGGTGATTAAAATAAATACTGCCATAGACAAAATACTGCAACGTACAGACCTAATTATGCTCATTTCTCACCATTATTTTTCATGTTCGATAGACGATATGGTCTATCACATCGTCTTGCCCTTATTGAAGAACGTAGAACCCATATCAAAGATGTCTTTCAGCCCAATATGTGGCCTTCCTAGCGTTCAAGGAGCGGCTTGCCATACCATTCGGGAGCATTTTCCATTTTCCCCAGTTTCAGTTATCGTGTCGCCATGATCATGATCCCCTTATTTCTTTATTATTGCTGCATTTTTTATGGATGAAATTTTTTTGTGCCACTTTGGAAAATCAAAACGTCTGCACCCAAAGAGCAATTTGAAAAACTGTGTACATCAAAAAAATATTACATAAGTCAAGAGTAAGAATTATAATATATCTATTGTGTTATTTTATAACAGCCATACATAACATAATAAATTATGCAGACATGAAGTTCCTGCCAAATGCTACAGCGGCATGGTAAGCGCAACAACCGTTTCCAACAGAATGCGATAAAAATTGATCAGAGAACTTGAATTCGTACCGAGAGAGACTTTCGACAGATTGGGAAAAAAATCCGGTGGAAGCAGGCAACTGGCGGATAGAAGACTAAAAAAGTATATGAACGATGGTGTTGTTAGGGGCGTTGGCGTCATTGATCCGCTGATGCTTGCTTTGTTGAAAAACGCATCAAGCCCCAAACCCAAAGGGATGGATGAGAGAGAAGTAATATCTGATTCTCAAATGTAAAAAAAAGGAAAAAGCGGCAATCAATTGTTGGTTGGGATGCTTTTGTTCCGGCTGTCCAAGACCTCTCGTATGGCCCTTGCCAAATCATGGGAAATGATCGGTTTTTTCAGTATTCCCTGTATACCCGCGGCTTTGCTTTTCCCTTCATCAATCTGATCACTGAAACCCGTACAGATGAGAATCGGAATGTCGGATCGGATTTGTTTTGCTTCCATGGCCAGTTGAATTCCCGTCTTATTGGGCATGGTCATGTCACTTAAAATCAGATCGAAGTCATGGGGATTGATTTTAAATGCCGTCAAGGCATCCATACTGCTTGTATGGGGCGAGACCCCATACCCCAAACGTTCGAGCATCTGCTTGAACATTCTGACGATTTCCTTTTCGTCGTCAACCACCAGTATGGATTCCGAGCCTCCTTTTATCGAAAGTACATCGTTTTCAATACTTGTATCGACTGCATTTTTGACAATCGGCAGGTAGATCTCGACCGTCGTTTTGGATCCGGGGGAACTGGATATTCGGATATCTCCCATGCAGTTTCTGACGATTCCCAGAACCACGGATAGTCCCAATCCTGTTCCCTTTCCGACTTCCTTGGTTGTGAAATACGGATCGAAGACTTTGTTGATGATGTCACTGTTGATGCCATGCCCTGTGTCGGAAACGATTATGCGTGCGTATTTTCCTGGTGACAAATTGACGGAGAGCCGTTGCGGTTCCTTCACGAAAACCTGATGCAACGTCACGTCTATTCTGCCTTCTTTTCCTTCCAGGGCGTGCAGAGAATTAGTACAAAGGTTTATAATGATTTGATGAATCTGGGTTGGATCGGCGAATACCATACCACAATCCGAATCAATGCGATGGCGGATATCAATCGTCGTTGGGATCGATGAACGTAGAAATTTCAAGGCTTCTTTGATTATCGGCTGCAGTTTCAATGCGATCAACTGCTGATCGTTCTGCCGGCTGAATGACAGAATCTGAGACACCAGGTCGCGTGATCGACTGGCCGCCTTGAGAATTTGATCGACAAAATCATATTTCGGATCTTCCGGATGCAGATCTTCTTTGAGCATCTCTGCATACCCCATCACCGGAAACAGCAAGTTGTTGAAGTCGTGCGCGATGCCACTCGCCAGTGCTCCGATGGCCTCCATTTTTTGTGCTTGCTGGAGTTGGGTCTGCATTGTTTTGATCTCCGTAATGTCGCGAAACACGGTGAGTTTGGAAATCGTTCCATCCATATGAAAAATTGGAGAACTGGAAACATGAAATGTCTTGTTGTTTTTGGCGTCACTATATTCGTTGGTGACCTGTTCGCCCTTCATCACCTTTTCGTGGATGCAACCGGGGCAGGGTTTGCTGAAACCATGAATCGCCTCATAGCAGAGTTCGCCTGAGCCGTCGTGCCCGACCTGATCGACCATTGCAGGGTTCATATATTCCACGCGAAAATCCTTAGCGCAGATGTACGCAGAATCGACCATCGATTCCATCATGGTTCGGTATTGTTCCTCGCTTTCCCTAAGTGCGTCTTCAGCCCTCTTTCTAAGAACAATATCCCATGCCATATCGGCAATATCCGAAACGGTTTTCACATCCTGCTCGGTATAATTCCTTTCCTTGTTGCCGACTCCGATAATCGCCACGATGTGTTCACCTCTGAAAACAGGAACCACCAATTCCCGAATGACCGGTGCGTGCCCCTCGGGAAATCCGTTGCGATGCGTAAGGTTCGGATAGTCGTTGTGAATAACGGCCTTTCGTTTGTGAATACAATCGACCCAGACACCCGCCTTGCCAACGGGATAGTGGGTATTCGAATGCTCAAGCCGACACATGCGCTCCACCGTATTCGTAGACCACATCTGCAACGAAAGGGTCTGTTGGTCGGCTTCCAGGAAATGAAAGAAACCGATCTTACTTTCCGTAAGTTGTTCGGCTTCGTCCAGGCATCGTCGAAGCAAATCACTGACCGTGTGGCCGTCCGAGAACTTACTGAGCCTCAGGCGGGCGGCGAGGACCCTTTCATGCCGTTTGCCCTCGGTGACATCGGTGATGGTCCCAATCAACCCGATGACATCGCCTTGGTTGTCATGAAAAGCAGCCTTTCTAAGTACAATATCAGATAGTTGGCCATGATGGGTCAAGATTTTGGATTCGTATTTCTGACTGCCCCCGTTTTGTAAAAGCGCCTTATCCTTTTGGTCGTAGGTTTTTGCCTGCTCGGTCGGATGGATCTCATAGACTCTTTTTCCCACCAGTTGTTCCTTGGTTATACCAACAAACGATTCGAAAGCTCGGTTCACGCCCAGATATCGTCGATCTGCATCCTTGAAAAACACCGGGAGCGGAATGGCATCCAGCAGTGTGTTCAGAAACGCCTCATTTCTCCGCAGCTCTTCTTCCGCCTTTCTGCGTTTGGTTACATCGCGAAATGACTGGATGACCTGGATGCTTTCTCCTTTTTCGTCTAGGATTGGCGTTGCTATGATTTCAAGGATCTGCCGATGGCCCGATATATTTTGGTGAATGTGCTCTAAGGTAACCGTTTGCTGTGTATCCATCGCTTTCGTTATCGGACAGTTGTCCTTGTTTGAACAAGAACTGGACGCATCGTCACATAAAAACAGAGGACACTTGACGCATATTGTCGCAAAGTCGTGGCCACCTGCCAATTCTTTCGCCATCCGATTGGTCAGTGCCATGGAGTAATCACGGTTGATCACAACCAATGCCTCTGGAAATCCGTCAATAACCGTTTGCAGGAAGACACGGGACTGTTCTCTCTCTTCGGCGGCCAAAACGGAAGTCTGTAAGTTCGTTTTTAAGCGGTGCGCCAGAAATAGCATCAACGCTATCAGTACAAACGAACCGGACAGGCCCAGAAGCCAGAACCGGTACTGTTCAAAAAATTCTGTCAATGTCATGGGAAGGATTGGCAAGGATGAACTCTGCTTTTTGGTGTCTGACAGTCCTAATAACTCTTTTCGTATTCGCGTGGCACTATCGTAAAAGCTTTAAAACAGGCCGTCTTGTTGCTTTGTATCGTCGTTTGAAACTGGCTTGAAAAAGACTTCTCTTCTTCTGGACAAACATGGACTATACTTTGAAAATGGCGACAACCTGGTTGAGTTCTGAAGCCATTCGTTTCAACGCTTCCGCCTTTGACGTCATCCGATTGCTGCTGACGGCGATTTCTCCGGCACTCCGGTCAACGACTGCGATGTCCTGCGTAATGCGGGTCGCCACGGCAGAACTCTGGTTCGCATTTTCGTTCACCTCCTGGATGCCGGCAGACGCCTGGGCAATGCTATCGGCGATCTCTTGCGCCACGGTAGACTGTTCTTCGACAGCGGTGGCAATCGTGGCAATAATTCCGTTTGAATCTTTTATGACCGCCGTTATTTCTTCGATACTTTTCACCGATCCGTCGGTGCTGCTCTGGATATTCGTTATTATATCCTTGATCTCCAGTGTCGCCGCGGAGGTCTGGTTGGCCAGTTCCTTGATCTCGTTGGCCACTACAGCAAAGCCCTTGCCGGCCTCGCCTGCCCGGGCCGCCTCGATGGTTGCATTGAGGGCCAACAGGTTGACCTGTTCGGAAATTTCAGTGATCGTTTCGACCACCTTGCCGATGTTTTGGGCTGATCGACGCAATTCATCCATCTGTATGGAGGCCTTGTCCGCTCTTTGAACGGCCTGGTCGGAAGAAGAACGCGCTTTCTCCGCATTTTGGGCAATCTCATTTATCGTCGCTGTCATTTCTTCGGTAGCCGTGGCCACCATGGACGCGCTTGTCGAGGACTCCTCCATGGCCGCAGCCACACTGTTCAGGTTGGCACTCATCTCCTCTATCGCGGTGGATACGTTGTTCGAACGCTGTGAGGTATCGCCGGCCCCTTGTGATACATGTGTAGCAATTTCCGCAAATTCTTTGGAAGACTGATCGACATTAGAAGAGTTCTCAGCGATTTTGCGGATCATGGTCTGCAGCTTATCCAGGAATGTGTTGAACCATCGGGCCATTTCGCCGATTTCATCCTGTTTTATGATCTCCAACCGTTTCGTCAGGTCCCCGTCACCTTCCGCGATATCTTTGAGCCTGACGATCGTTCGGTTGATCGGCACGATCACCGAACGGGCGCAAAATACCAGTGGCAAGACGATCCCGACCGAAAGAAGAACGCACAAACCGGCAATACCCCATCGGATTTTATCCACCATGGCATAGTGATCACCAGCATCATAGGCATAGGCGATTACACCGATTTGCTTGTTGCTGAAATCGTGGATGGGAAAAGCCGATATGAAATAATTGTCCATCCTGACCGAAACCTGCCCCGTTTGCCCGGATGCCAACAACTCCGGTGTGACGACCGTATCCGTGATTTCTTTTTTCGTAGAAGTGATATGGACAAATTTATCTCCAACGACTGGATATTTAGATGAATCCTGCAGGCGCGTGGCGACAGGAAGAAATTCTTTGTTCATATATACGGCAATGTACTCATTGCCGTTGCTGACGCTATACTTTACCAGCGGATCGTATGTGGACAACGACTCCACGGATCCCAGATATCTACCGTCATCGGCAAAGATGGGTACGATCCCGCGGATGGCGAATCCGCCTCTGCCGATTTCGATTCCGGTAATCGGTTTGTGGTTGCCCCGGCTGATGGTCGCTACCGTGTCACGGAAGGTGATCAGGTCGTCGCTTTGGTGCTGGTCCTTTTTCCATAACCGCAAAAGGCTCCTGGCTGGTGGAACATGAAAGTGAATCCGAAAGGCTTTTCCATCGTGAATTTTCCGGTATCCTTCCTCTATGGATGCAAAATACCCATGCAACTGCCGGCGTGCCGATTCCATATGGGGGTCGTCGGCGTTGTTTACATCTCCCTGATATGCGGTCTCATATGCTTTTTTAACGGCATCCGCCTGGCTGAAAAGGGCGGCCTGGGAAAGCATTTTGTTGGCGATGCGCCCCTCACTGATGGTAATATCGTTTGCCTTGGAGCGTGCAGTTTGTTCGAGATTCCGTTCCATGATTCCATTGAACGTGCTTCCGGCAATGAAAAACAGCGCTATGGAAGCAACAATCGTCATACAGATGACAGGCAGTAAGATTCTGGTGGCGATCTTATATCTCTTATTCATCGAAATCAGGTCTCCGTCAGGTTTGGATAACGGTTCTTCATGGTTCGCTAAAACGTATTCAGCGCTTACTTATAAATGGTTATGAAAGAGGTTGAATTGTCGCGTGGAACAAGAGGGGGATGCGGAGCGATGGAGGCTCTGGAGATTCAGCAACAGTTCTTCGGCTTAATGAGATCGATTATCATTAATTTCGTCCGGCGGAAAGAATTCTTTAGAATCTATCGAAAGTAACCTCGATTTTATACCATTGACCATTAAACACGAATGTCTATTTGAGACCCTTTTCTGCCACAATTAACAATCCCTATAGCTGTATATGAGATCGAACGGTTGGGAAAATGCCCAGTCTTGAAGGATGTCAAAGACGCTGAGATCCTCGTAGATATTTTTCTCCAAAGCCTTTTGGAGCATTTTGGGAGACACATCGACGCCGATCAGCAGCTTTGCATAGGGCCGGTAGAATTGTGAGCCCAAACCGGTGCCGCAGCCTAAATCCAGAACCGTCAGATCTTGCTTTAGATGTGGGCGTACAAGGTTGAACAAAAGTTCAGGGGTCTTGTATTCCAGATCGTTTACCAGAATCTTTTCAAACGTGCCGGCACAACGATCGAAAATCCTGCGCACATGCTGTGCCGGGGCGGCATCGGGAATTGTGGATCTCCCCAGGCTCTGGCGCATAAAAATCGCCGCCTCGTCGTCCGGTTTGATTTCCAGCACTTTGTTGTAATGGTCCTCGGCTGCCTTGAATTGCCCCCTTTTCTGCAGAGAGACCCCGAGGTTAAAGTGGGCGGATGCATACGCTGGCTGTATTTCAATCGCCTTTTGGTATGACCGGCAGGCGTTTTCAATCATATCAAACTCATCCTGTGCCACACCCAGGTTGTTCCATGCCTCGGCCATGTCGGGAGCAAATGCCACGGCTTTTCGAAAACAGGAGATGGCTTCCTCCGGTTCGCCGATTTCCCGGTACACCACCCCAGGTTGTTCCATGCCAGGCCAAATCTGGGCTCCTGCGTAACGATGGCCCTGTAGATGTTTATGGCCCCCTTTTCGTCACCCTCCAACTGCTTGCGCCTGCCAAGATTATAACATGCCGATAGATCGGGCGGATTCAGGTTGGCCGCCTTTTCAAAAACCTTTTTTGCCCTGTCCGATTGGGACTGGTCCAGAAAGACCGTTCCAAGCGCATTCAGCACCGGTCCCGAATCCGGTTTTTCACTCAATACTTCCAGATAGGCGTTTTCCGCATCGGCAAGCCTGCCCTCTTCATGGGCCAAAGCCGCCTGCTTGAGAATGTGTTCGTATTCCTTTTCCATATGCTTCCATGGGAGGTGAATTGGTTTTGGTGAGAGATACGAGATCCCACGCCATATTCATTCACACCTGAAATCGAAATTCGAATACCACACGATTGATCATTAGACAATCGATGCAGCGGGCCAACATGGCCTCCGATGCCGCTATCTTGATCCTGATGGTGGGGAAAGATTTTTCAGAAGCATTCAAATGCACCGATATCCGATTCAAAATGCCGGGGTTCGTATTGCCGGTGCACGACATATTGATGATCCGGCGGATAGGACAATACGGCCGCAGGCAGGGCCTCTGCATTGCCACAGGCGTCGGAACCGGTGGCCAGGTGGAAATCCTGGTCGTCTTCATCCACAAACCCGGGTGCCAGTCCCTCTTGATTGCCCAGGTCCAGAAGCGCAGCACCTTCTTCCAGGCCGGCCTCGTGGGTAATTTGCCATCCCTCGGGCAGCCAGTTGCCGAAAAGGCGTGTCTGGCCGTTTCCGCTGGTGATGGCAAGGCGGCTTCCACCGGCAAAAGGGTAAAGAATGTTGTTCACCACATCGGCGTTCACATCGGTGGTGCTTAAGCGCAAGAGGGTGGTGTTGCCCGAACGTGTGGAGACCACCGTGTTGTGATAGAAGTAAAGGGTTCCTCGACGGTACATGTCGACATCACCACCATCGCCGCCATAGTGCAGAATCTGACTGTTGCCGGCTCCGTCGGGTTCGATGAGCAGATTGCCGTAGACAAACGTCTCCTGGTAAGATGGATCGTCTGCGATATGCGCATAATCGGTCTCCACCAGGTCCAGTTGGCGGTTGCCGCCCTCGATCCAGTTGTATCGGATGACGGTGCCGCACGAACGATCCTTCAAATTATTGCCCAAACAACCGCTGCGCAGAGGCCCGTAGTGGTTTCGTTCAAAAAGAATTCCCTGGCTCTCGGTGTAGGAGTTGTGGTGGTAGATGCTGCCATCGATGCCATTGTCATAAATCAGGTTGGCGCGAATGATCAGACGGGATGAAGCCGATCCGGAAAAGATCCCGTTGCCTGCGTCGCGCAGGATGCAATCGGCAATGGTGATGTCTTCTCCTTCTTCCACATGAATGGCGGCGGCATTCTGGCTGTACCTTTCCTGAGAACCGGCATCGTCTGAAAAACTGTAAGACGGCCGCGCGCTGCGGATCTCCAATCCCTGGATGTGGATGTGTGACGGTCCGGCGGGATTGTCGGGAGTGCTCGACCCGCCCACCTTGATCACCGAACGCACCTCGTTCCAGTAATCGAGCGCCTGGCGTGTCACGGCATTCTCTCCGCTGATGCACGGTCGGCGGTCATTGTCGGCCATTCCCAGAATCACCACCGGTTTTTCGGCCGTGCCGGCGACATTGACCACCCACTTGGCCCGGTAAGGGATATCGCGGTAGTAGATGCGCACCAGCGTGGAGGGCTGCAGCGACTCCCAGGGCACATCACCCGGTTCGGCGAACGCACGACCGGGCCCCACGTCATAGACATGTTCGAAATCGTCCGCTTCCCATTGGGTGAGGTCTTCCACAGGCGGAATATCGGGGGATTCGGACGCATTGCCCGGGTCGCTGATTTCAGGGCGTTTGTCATCTGCGACAGGAGCACCACCGCCGCATGCACAGATTATGTTCATCATCAGAAACGCCAGGCCAACGGCACAGAACCGACGAATCACCAAGCCGTACCGCGCTATATTGAATGCCATCATTTCGTTGCCCCCGAAAACGCCTGGTTCGCTCCACAACAGGCGTATTTCGATTATGAAGATCAAGTGAAAAGAGTGATACAGCAATAAAAGTGCCATCCATCGGACACGATGATCCGCCCAAGATCCCGGAAGCACCGCGAATAGGGACAACCAATTGCTATTACAGGGAATTTACGGTTTGGCAAAAGAGTTGGATATGGAAAACCAGGTGGAGAATATCACCACCGGTGTTTAAAAATTTGCACATTCCCCTCGCAAAATGCAACGGCTTGCCTTTGCGAGGGGGAAATCATGAAATTTGAAATGATGAAAGGTTTCTTGGCAAAGTTCCCTAATCCCGACGCCACTCCCATACTTTGCCATCTTTCAAATCAGGATCATTTACATGCATGTGCGTACTATCGATGGGGGTTACCGTTCCGCCCGACACAATGCTTGTCAATATCCACCAGAGTTCATTGGTTGCGCCGTCATATCCCCACTGACCAATACCGGAGTTATTATAGGCCCACATGACGTAAGATGTCCAGGCGAGTGTACAATCATCTTTTAATTCAACATAATAGTGCCATCCGCCTTCTTCGGCACCTTCAATGAAAAACACCCAGTCTCCCAGAAACCCCTGGCCGTCTTCACAGTCTGCATATCGACGACTTTCGCCATAAGCCGTATTGAAAGGTGGTGGACATAAACCTTCCATCTTGTTTGTGCTGGTATCGAAAGGAATGATGGTCGTTCCAGTGGTCTCGGACAGCGTATAATTCCATGGGTCTGGCGGACTATCCCCCAAAAATCGATGGTAATTTTTATATGTTGTGTTATCCCACCATTGAGTACAGAATTGGAAGCTTCCCTGGGGAAGCCACATCCCCTGATGCCCTGAATTGTCATGTCCGAGTGACCAGACAATTACACTGAAGTTTCTATCGATGGGGGAATCCATATCCGGATGAGCCAATTCGTAATCCGCGACCGAGACACAGGCATCATACGTCCCATTGTTTTCAAACTCGACGACTTTATGAAGGCTGGGTCCCGTGCCCAATACAAATGCCGAAAAGTGACGCACCTGCGTAGACATCACACCATCTTCTTTGTGTCCACCGACATTGTACCATCCTTCTCCATCCCATCGATATATGCCCAATGTGCCGGCATCTTGCTGATTCTGAGCATCGCTGAGTTCAAATGCGATGGTGACCGGATTCATCAGAGAAGTCTTATCCATATCGACTTGAAACGTATCGGATACGGCTTGGATCTGATCCGGCAAGGCGGACGGAAGAGCAACTTTTGAAATTGATATTGAGATCGTTTCGCTAACATCATCCGTTTTGAATTCAATGAAAAATCCGTCGGGATGTTTGACGATTCCACCTGATGAGGAAATTTCAGCGATAACAGCAACACCCGAATCAACCGATGCGGTACCACCGCCGCCTCCCCCGCCGCCGCAACCGCCACAGCAGATAGCGATGAACAATATAGCGCCGATCACTGCATAATTGTGTAAAGTTTTCGTTTTCCAAGTCCGCTGTGTACCCATCATCCACCTCCTTAATAAATCATTGTATCGAATCACTTTGCTAATCCGGGAAGAGCATGAGAACCGTACCTCATCGCAAAGGCCATGTCCCAGCGATTTCCGTTATTTTTGTTTTACAGGGAAAGATAGCGGAGCAAACTTGCATTATGACTCTTTTTTAGGCCATTAATTTTGTAATGTCAATTGGTTACCGCGATTTGAGCCAATTTTCCAAAACGGAACATTTCAGTAAATAAGTTGTTTACAAATAACACATTTTGTTTTAAAGGGTGACACAATCTGCCGTTAGGAAAATGGCATTTCACGAAATATCATCACTATCATTTCCAAGTAGAGCCATGAAGGCCCAACCATCGGTTACCAGGCGGCCGGCATGGCTTTTTTATTTCTCCGGCTCAAATTCCAGGTAACTTTCACAAAACCGATAGCGCGACACGAAGACAGTCGTCTGTCAAAATATGTCCGTGGCCTGCGGGAAGGATTCGGTCTCAACCGTAAGGGATACAAAAGCCAAGGTTAAATAAAAGTGCAACATCTCACAATTGGCAGGCATTCTTCGACCATGGCCAAATAGCGATAGGATTAAAACCAACCATAAAAGGAGAGCCAAATGAAAATTTCCGAGGGTTTTTTTGTGATTTATCAACCCAAGTACAAGGTTCCCTGTGTTTTTGACCTTCACGAACGCGGCACATTCCCGGATTGTCCATCCGTAACCGGGAAATGGGGGTTCCGTGTATTAGCCGATACCGACGCTACGGCCCGTATCCAGTTTGCTCATTTGGTTCATCGTATCGGCAAAGATTCGCAGACTGGAAAACCCTTTAGTTGGATCGTGGATGAAGTCCTGATCGATCTGGACGATCTGCTGACGCCGGATCCGAAGGCGGTTGCCCAAGAAATATCGGATCCGGAAATCCGGTCGGCATTCATAAAAGAATTCGACGAGTGGCATGAGAACTTTATTCCCATGAAAGAAAAAACGGTAGATCGTGAGGAGTTACAACAGAAGCTAACCAACGCTGTCGTTGATTGTAAAGAACGCATCCGAAAGGAACTGGTGCGAAAAAACCAGCAGTGGGTCCTTTCCAACATTCCCCGCCGCATCCACGATTTCAAATATGGACTGTACAACCATGTCAAGGACAGTCTCTATTTAGAATACCGGAACAACGGCGGGGAGGATTCGGAGCCGAATCTGATCAAAAAGATCGCCTTGTTCAACCGCGTATTGGACAATTGTAATCAGGAGGATCTGTTGAAGCCGGACGGAAATGCATGGAGAAACGAAGATGAAATCTGGCAATGCTGGATCGGATTTGCCGGCTCCGAACAGGAGGCGCACCGGGTTTGCCGTACCATGGATGCCGTATTCAGAGATCTGCAATTGGAAGAAGTCCTTTGAAACGCACAGTTTAGGTACACGCTGAAATGAAAAAATAGGGCCAACGAAATGAAAAAGATCACCATCCTCGGAATAGGCGATGTGCTTCAAGGAGACCGTGGTGCTGCCTGTTTCGTTCTGGAGTCCGTGGCCAACGAGACAATTGGCCGGTCCATTCACATCTCCTACCTGGGCGACAACCCCAATTATGCCGGCGGGTTGCTGTACAAGGCAGATCTGGCCATCGTTGTCGGGCCACTGCGCCTATCGGGTGTGCCCGGTGGACTGCATGTTTGGAATGGCACCATTTTCAAGGAGCATGCAACCTGGATGGCCGCCGAGGATACCACCATAGAGCGACTTCTGGCGGTCTTGGCAAGGACGGATCTGGCCGGAGGATTTCCCGAGAAACTGGTATTTATCTGGATCGAACCAAAGGATACGAATGGGTATCGTATATCAGAGCCGGTTCGCGGCGCAATTGCAAAGGCTGTCCGGAGAATTCGTATGGAGATTTTTGCATTGGGATTGCAGGAAATGGAAAGTGTGCCTCTAAAAAAAGCTTCCATGAAGGCATGATCGTAATAACCGGCAAAGACACAGCTTTTCATTCACAACGATTACTGCTTTTTCAGCAACTGAAGATTGATGAACTCGTAAAAAGCTCTTCCAGGCCAAAGACAACCAAACAGTATTACGAGAGAAATCGGATTTCGGAAGATGGGAAGCAGAAAATGGGACAACACAAGTGAGAGGATACTATGGAATTTGAAATGAAGGCGAAAATCCGGATTGAACACTGGCTAAAACATACTTCAGATCATATGAAGGAGTATGAACAGTTTGCCGACGAACTTGAGAAAACTGGAAATAGCGATAGCGCGCGGTACATTCGGGAAATTGGAGTTTTAACCGCCGAGAGCCTCGAATGTATGGAGAATGCACTATCATCCATAGGAACAAAAGATGATCGATGAACAATAAGGAGACTTTTATGTGTGAAGCAAATGCATATATAGTCGTCAATGACAGGGAAGAACTGATCATGGAGTCGGTGGATCGAATTGAACCAATAGGAGAAAACCAGTGGCATTTGGTCAGCATGTTCGGTGAACAAAAAACCGTAACCGGACGAATCAAGGCAATGGAACTTGTCGATCACCGCGTCTTGTTTGAAAACAAATCCGAATGAAAAGAGATGAAGCGTTACGAGCGATCAGCGAAGATCAACTGGATTACATCCAAAGACCGGTGGCAGTGGATTTTGATGACACCCAGTTTTTGCCCCTTGCCTTTTTCATCAAAGAGAAAAGACACGAGGTTGGAGAAGTCATAGATCAATTCAGAACCTGCAAAGAGTCGCCGATAAACGCTTTTTTGATACGTACCAATGAGAATTTGATATTGTGTATTCGAAAAGGAGTCACTAAATGAAAGTGAAAAAATGGTGGATAACGATAGGCTGTATTGTCTGTGCGGCCTTTTCGGTCAACAATGGTTGGGCCGGGATGGATTCGCTTCGAAGCGAAATAGATGCAGCACTCAAGCAGGCAATCATGGACCGCCTGGTTGCCATGGGTGCCAATCCGTTGGAAGAGATGTTGGGCAAGCGAGTAAAGACCGCGAAATAAGGTGTTTAAATGAACAAGGCGGATTTAGTTGATAAATTACGACAGTCGACCGGTATTACCAAACACCAGGCGCAAAGGGTGGTGGAGGTCTTCTTCCAAAGGCAAATCGTTTCGTTTATCGAATAACAACCGCAGAGGAGGAGAACATGAACGACGCCCGGCAACAAGACACGCCGGAAATGGACTTGCAGCCTGTGGGCGTGGTGCGCAGCAAGATCGTGGAACCCATCCTGTCGGCGGGCGAATCCGACCTTTCATTGGAAATGCGCATGGAAAGCGTCAAGGCCCATCATCGGGAGGTGGAAGAGTGCATCTGTGAGTTGGTCATCGATCCTGAGATGGAGGAACTTCTCGACGGCATTGAGGGCTTTTCCCATGTGCTGGTGCTCTACTGGCCGCACCTGATCGACCCGGCCCGGCGCAGGCTAAGAAAAGTGCATCCCATGGGGCGCAAGGATATGCCCATGCAGGGCATTTTTGCCACCTGCAGCCCGGCCCGACCTAACCCAGTGCTGGTTTCGGCGGTTTCTCTGGTTGCGCGCAACGGCAACGTGCTTACTGTTAAAGGACTGGAAGCGGTGGATGGCAGCCCGATCATCGACGTAAAACCGTATTCTAAAAGTTACCTGATGGTGGATAAACTGAAAATGCCCGATTGGATGGAACAGATTCATCGGGAACTGGAATCCGTGAACGGGGCGCTGGTTTGCAGGGGCTGTTTGGCCTGATACGGGGGGAGAAATGGCCTCATCCATGGACCAAACCGCGGAAATTTTCGAAAAGAACTATCGCCATTACCGAAGGCAGATCGCCGATGTCGACCTGGCATCCATCGCCCCGATTCTTGGGCTGAAAAAGGCGGCGACTCCCCCATAACTGAGACCGGCCAAAAAAATATAGGAACTCGGACAGTTCACACGATTAGCGGGTAAAGATGAATCTACAGTCCAAAAAAACATTTGCTTCGATTGACTACGAAAGTTGCCATCCGAACCGATGCGACCCCGGAGAGGGGCGTTGTTTGGCCGTACCGGCTTGTGACCACAAAGTAATCAAACAACTTGACGGCCCTTTTGAATCACCGATGATTTTTCAGGACATGTGCATGGGGTGCTGGGATTGTATCGAGGCATGCCCTCTGGACGCCATCGCCGTCAAGCATGTCGGGACATGAACCCGAAAGGGATCATTCATTCGGTGTATGGGAACGGTGGAAGAGGTGCTGGTGTGTAGGGCGTACCTTTTGAGATTGTTCCGATATCGACAGACCCCGCCATACTTTCGTTTATCTCAAACGAAAAAGTCGATTGATTAATTTAATGATTTGCCTTAAAACAAATTTAATTTAAGGGTCGAAGCCCTTCCAAGAACCAACGAAGAACCAAGATCGAAAGATTTTAAATCATCAAGTCCACGAAGGTCTCCTTTTAGGGTAAGCGCGATATCGTTGCCCTTTCTATTCCTTGTTTAAAAGAAATTCAACTCGCAATTCTAATGGTGTCTCATAAACGTCGATGGAATGCAGATGATTGGTATGGCACGGTTGCTTCTCGATGCAGCCCAATAGCAATTCAATGTTACAGGAGGAGAAGTATGATGAAAAGTAAAGTGGTCGGGGTTTTGATGGTTGCCATGATGGTATGCGTTGCCACGAGTTTTTCAGCCGCAGAATCGGGTGCCGAGGAAAAAACGGAGCCCAAAGCCGGTGGTGTCACCGGCATCGAGGAACGGATCGAACGTCTGGAACAGGCCCTGGGTCGAACCGTGGAGGGAGACAAGTGGTATGACCGCATACAGATCAGTGGATTGATAGAGGTTGAGGCCGGCTATCAAAAGGTAGACTACGACGATCCGGCGGAAGAAGACACCAAGGAAAGCGATGTGGACCTGGCCACCGTGGAACTGGCCGTAGATGCCCGCATCGTCGATCACGTGGATGGTCATGTATTGTTCAAGTATGAGGAAGATGATCTTTTCGTGGACGAGGGGTTTATTACCATCACGGGAACGGAAGCCTTCTCCGCATATCTGATCGCCGGACGTCAATACATACCGTTCGGCTATTTTGACAGCCACTTCGTCACCGACCCGAGCACCCTGGTGCTGGGGGAAACCGCCGAGGGGGCGGTGGTTGCCGGCTACCGCATCGGCGATGAATTGATCGACATTTCCGTGGGCGCTTTTAACGGCCGCATCGATAAGGCCGGGGACGATGACGTCGTCGACAGTTACGTGGCCGCCGTTGTGGCCAATCCCCTTCCCTTCCTCACGGTGGGTGCCTCCTACACCTCCAATCTGGCTTCTTCGAATTCCTTGTCCGAGGCTGTCCAGGTCGATTCACTCGACGATCAGATTGGTGGCTGGAGCGCATTTGCGACGATCGAAATCATGGAACGTTTCAAGCTGATCGGTGAGTATGTCGCCGCACTCGACTCGTTCAAGGCCGGCGAACTCTACGACGCAGCGGATACCCGGGAGCAAAAACCATCAGCCTGGAACCTCGAGTTCGGCGCGATGATCATAGACAGCCTGGAACTGGCCCTGCGTTACGGCGGGGCCGACGATAGTGCGGATTTCATGCCGGAAACCCAATATGGCATCGTGGTGAACTGGGGCTTCTTCGAAAACACCAATCTGGCATTGGAATACCTGCACGACGAGTATGAAGACGATGTAATGGAGGCGGATACCGTTACCGCTCAGCTGGCCGTTGCGTTCTGATGATTGCGATGATCAATCAAATTATTATATAATCCGGAAAGGAGAAAACTGTGATGCGTACGAAACTTTGTTTGGTATCGGTGGTAATGATGGCATGGGTGATGATGGCGGCCAATCCGGCGGCGGCCCATTTCGGTACGGTGATTCCATCGGATGACATCGTGACCCAGGATGACAATAAAACCCTGACCGTGGAGGTCAAGTTCATCCACCCCATGGAAGGGCACTACATGGAGATGGTCAAACCCAAGCAGTTCGGGGTAATGCACGACGGGAAAAAAACCGATTTGCTGGGCAGCCTTCAGGAAGCCAAGGGGAAAAGTCCGGATCAGAGTGAGTCATTTACCTTTTGGAAAACCGATTATAAAATCCGCAGGCCCGGCGACTACACCTTTTATGTCGAGCCGAAACCTTACTGGGAACCCGCCGAGGACTGTTTTATCATTCACTACACCAAGGTCTGCGTGGATGCGCTGGGTCTGGAGGAAGGATGGGACCAGCATGTGGGGTTGGAAACCGAGATCATTCCCTTCACGCGACCCTACGGGCTGTGGACCGGAAATCTGTTCACCGGACAGGTGCTGCTCAAGGGCAAACCGGTCCCCTTTGCCGAGGTGGAGGTCGAGTATTTAAATGCGTCTCCCGGCAATATCAGCAAGATCGTTCCACCGGCCGACCCCTATGTGACCCAGGTGGTCAAGGCCGATGCCAACGGTGTCTTCAGCTATGCCATGCCTAAGGCGGGGTGGTGGGGATTTGCCGCCTTGAACGAAGCAAGTTGGACAATCAAGCACGATGGCCACGACAAGGGCGTGGAAATCGGTGCGGTTTTCTGGGTGCATACCCGCGACATGAAATAGGCGGGCATGGTTTGACGAATATCCACCAGGCGCCCTTCGCTATCAGGAAGGGCGCCGGTTTTTGCATATTGATTTAAAAAAGAATCGAGGCCGCGATGAAGACCATGAAATATTTGCTTGTGGCAGTGGTTGTGATGCTGCTCTTTAGCGGAACAGCGCTGGCACATAAAGTCAACCTATTTGCCTACGCAGAAAGTGGGAAAATATACACCGAAAGCTATTTTCCGGACGGTAAGCCCGTGGAAGGAGGCAAGGTGATGGTGTATGACAGCCAGAGCAACCTGATTCTGGAAGGGGTCACCGACAACGGTGGATTGTTCAGTTTTGATATCCCCAAGATCGACGATTTCAACATCGTCATCGATG
This sequence comes from uncultured Desulfosarcina sp., assembly GCA_963674945.2. Lineage (GTDB taxonomy): Bacteria > Desulfobacterota > Desulfobacteria > Desulfobacterales > Desulfosarcinaceae > Desulfosarcina. The sequence continues at coordinate 1,027,969 of CAXXWQ010000004.1, read as the reverse complement.
CAACCATGGGGCATAAGAACAGTTTCAAGCTGAAAAAATCCGAGGTAGAGGCGGGAAAATGACAATAATCATTCGAAGGGGTCTGACGATCGGTATCGCGTGCCTCTTTCTATTTATCCTTTCAGGTGGTGGTTGGGCGGAGGAATCGTACGGTGAGGGCTCGCAAACGGTGATCGAGGTGCTAAAGGAGCAAAACGGCAAGTTGTCCGCTGATCTCAGGCGTATCCAGCGGGAAATCGCAGCCTTGCGCGCGGATTTGGACAAGCCCGGGCTTAAAGACGTATTCGCTGGTATCGGCTATATTTTCGGCCTGTTTGGTGTGGCTGCATACGTGGCCTCCAGGCGCAAGGAGTGAATTATGCATATTTCCGACGGTGTTCTTCCCGTTTCCGTGGCCATTGGCGGCTATGCAATCAGTACCGGCTTGACCGTTTGGAGTGCACGCCGAACCAAAAGCGAGGAGATGCCGAAACTGGCTGTCATGACTGCGGCATTCTTTGTCGCCTCCCTGATCCACATCCCCTTCGGTCCGACCAGTGTGCATCTCATCATTCCGGGGCTGACCGGGGCGATTTTGGGACCATCGGCCTTTCTCTCCATCGGTCTCGGCCTCTTGCTGCAGAGTCTGCTCTTTCAATTCGGCGGCCTGACGGCCCTGGGCGCCAACGCCTTGATGATGGGCGTTCCCGCACTCGTGTGCGGTTGGTTTTTCCAGAAGTTCAAGGGTAGCACACCCTCGCGCCAGGCATTGATCGGCGGCCTGGCAGGTGCCGCAGGAACGGTATTGGCGGCGCTTATCCTTGCCGTTTTGCTCGTCACCGGCGGCGAGGATTTCTTCGGTGTGGCCAAGATTGCCTTGGCGGCCCATGTGCCGGTGATTATCATCGAAGGTGCGGTCAGCGCACTGACGGTGGGCTTTTTGGCGCGTGTCAAGCCGGCCTTGTTGCTGAGTGCCTTCGAAAGCCCCCACAGGCCGGCGCATGGCTGATGTGACCCTCATCCGGTTCCCGCTGTGGCAGTTTCTCGCCATGGTGATCACGCCGCTGGGACTATTGGCCGCCGGGGTGACCTTGCTCCGGAAGGTGGTCCGTAAGCGCAGTGCGGAAAAAGATAATCCGGACTGGTCGGTGCCGCAACTGGAAGGCACGGCCGGCGGCTCGTTGCTTCACCTTTGGGACGTGCGCTGTAAAATCGTCACCATCCTGGTTTACAGCTTCATGATCACGGCCATCCAGCAGATGACGCCGGCGCTCGTGGCCATCGGCCTGTCGTGCCTGGTATTGGTGGTAGCCCGGGTGTCCCTGGTAAAAGTAGTGATGCGGCTTTTGGCCATCGTGGGTTTCATTACCATGTTTTTGCTGGTCATGCCTTTTACCGTGCCCCTTCACGGCGGTGATACGGTCATCGTTTTCGGTGACTGGCACTGGCTTCATTTCAGCATGCGCGGTTTCTGGCTGGCCGCCACCATTGCCGCCAAGGCCGTGGCCATTACCCTGCTCATGGAGCCGCTGCTGGCCACCGCGCCCCTGCCGGTTACATTGCAGGGACTGTCCCGATTGGGTGTGCCGGACATGGCCGGCCAGATGGTACTGCTCAGCTACCGCTATTTGAACGTATTCCGGCATGAGGCACGGCGCATGTCCACCGGCATGCAGGTGCGTGGCTTTCGTAAACGGTCCGATTTGGCCACCATCCGGGCCATGGCCAATTTCCTGGGGATGTTGTTCGTGCGCAGCTTCGAGCGCACCGAACGGGTATTCGACGCCATGCGCGCGCGCGGCTACAAGGGACGCTTCCCGGTTCAGGCCGAACTGCGCCTTCGGCCCATGGACCTTGCCGGTGCAGGCCTGTGGTTGGCCGTCGGTGTGGCCTTGCTGGTATATGACCGCGTTTTTTTCTGAAAGATGCCCAATGCACGAAAAAAATGCTCACATACCGCCACCCGGAGTGAAAGATCCGCTATTTTGCCTTACGGATTTGAACTATCGTTATGTGGATGGTCCCCAGGCCCTAAGCGGAATTACCCTCGAGATTGCCCCGGGCGACCGCATCGCCCTGGTGGGACAAAACGGGTCCGGCAAAACGACGTTGATCAAACAAATCTGCGGATTGTTGCTGCCCGACGATGGGATCGTACGTTTTAAGGGAGAGCCGCTCCAAGACGATCATCTCGATCGCAGCCGGCTTTCCATCGGTCTTTTGTTTCAGGACCCCGACGATCAGCTTTTCGGGCATACCTTGATCGACGATGTTGCCTTTGGGCCCTCCAATCAGGGCCTTGCCCGTGAGCATGCCCATGCGGCCTCTCTCCGGGCATTGGAGCGGGTTCATCTGGCGGACAAGGCCTATAAGCCACCGCATCATCTTAGTTTCGGGCAAAAAAAAAGGGCAGCATTGGCCGGACTGCTGGCCATGCAGCCGGAAGTTTTGCTTCTCGACGAGCCAACCGCCAACCTGGATCCCAGCCAGGAACAGGTTTTTCTGGATCTGCTGATGGATTTTGCGGGAACGCTCGTCTGTGTCAGTCACGACCTGCTTTTTCTCTATGAACTGTGCCAACGGGCCGTGGTCATGGAGAAGGGACGCATCGCCCACGACTACACCATGAACGACCTGGTGGCCCAGCGCAGCCGGTTGCGATCCCACGGCCTCGATTTCTCTTTCCGGCTGGAACCCACTACCAATTGCGTGGATATCGGGCAACCGGCCTGCACTTGCCGGATTGCCTGCCCTTCGACAACTTCGCCCGTTCCGCCCATGATCGATCTGCACGACTATCATTTCCGGTATCCGGACGGGACCCATGCCTTGACCGGGATCGATCTTTGCATCGAAAGCGGCGAGCGGATGGCCCTGGTGGGCGAAAACGGGGCCGGGAAGAGCACCCTCTTGGCCTGCCTGCTGGGTTTGCATAAAGGCGACGGGACTTATCTTTTTGAAGGCCGGCCCGTGACCCGCCACTCGCGCAGGTATTTGTGGCGCAACATCGGCATGGTTTTCCAGGACAGCGCCGATCAACTCGTTTGTCCCAGTGTGGAAGAGGAGATCGCCTTTGGCCTGAGGCAGTTGGGCGTTTCCAAAAACGAAGTCCGCCAGCGCATCGAAGAAGCGCTATCCCTGGTGCACCTGGAGGGGTTCGAAGGTCGCGTTCCGCTACACATGTCCGGCGGCGAGCGCAAACGCCTGGCCCTGGCCTGTGTGTTGGCCATGTCGCCCAAGCTGATCGTCCTGGACGAACCCTCGGCCGGACTCGATCCCCGGGGAGAGGAACTGCTGTTGGCCATCCTCGGGGAACTGGATGTAACCCTGCTGCTGGTCAGCCATGACATGTTTTTTGTCGGTGCATTGACCCGCCGGACGGTGATCATGCACCAGGGAGCAATCTGTCAGGACATGTCAACGGACGGGTTTTTCAAGGATCCAGGGCTGGCGAATCTCAACGGCCTGGCCTATACTTACCGTCTGCGCTGCAGCGAGGCCATCCTGGCCTTGCAACACGAACACGAGCACAGCCATTTTCACCGGCATCTGCACGATCATCCCCATGAACACCAGTTGATGGCCCACGACCACCTCCACAAGCACCATCACATTCACCGACACCGTTTTCTGCACAGCCATCCCGGCAAAGATGATCCGCACGAGCATGCAGCAAGGCGATATCATGATGATCATCATAATGAAGGCGATCATGGCGTCCACGACCACGACCATTCGGCCCGGGATGAGTCCTCCCTGACCGCCGCCAAGGAAAATGACCCGAATCCAGACCAGGAAAAATAACATCCAACCCGGAAAACGATTCCCATGCACGATGTCAACTATCACCATGAGCACGAACTGAAAAAACATGACTTTTTAGGCTGCTGCAAAGATTGTCAGCACAGCCTTACCATCATCAAGCCCCATATCATGGCCTTTGCCGAACGGATCGAACACTATGACGACGATGCGTTGAATACGCTGGGTCCCGAGGACCTGTATCGACTCTTTCTGCTTCTCGACGACCTGGCCCACATGGACGCCGGCCCGCACCTTGCCGGGCTGATTCTGGATGAACCCGAGATCCGGTCCGTCCTTCCCAACATCCGTTCCTACTACAACACCTTTTTCAGTATCCATGAAGTTCACCTGGCCGAAAGGCTGCTGGCATCCAACGCCCCATGGAAAGCCTTGAAATCTTTTTCGCTCTATCCCCGCTACGAGGCCCTGGTGCGAAACCAGATCGAACTCAACCGGATTGACAGTGGCAGCCGACTGGTATTCATCGGCTGCGGCCCGGTGCCTTCCAGCCTCATTCTTTTTAATCGCCTGGCAGGTATCCGGTCCGTGGGGCTGGATATTTCAGAAGACGCCGTCGACTGGTCCAGCAAGGTCATTCGCTGCCTGGGGTTGGAGAAGGAAGTCGAAATTGTCCGCGGCGACGAAACCCTGCTTCGGGAGCTTGATTGGGACATGGTCCTGGTCGCGGCCATGGCCGACCCCAAGGAACGGATTTTCCGCAATTTGCGCATTATTCTGCGGGAGAGGGGCAAAACCGATGCCCTGGTTTTCTTCCGGACCTATACCGGCATGCGCGCCATCCTGCATGAGCCGGTAACCGAAGACGAAATCAACGGCTTTCGCATCGTCAAGACGTTTTATCCCGTGGGAAGAGTCAATAACACGATTGTCGCGGCCAAATTGGAAAAGTAAGAAACATGCTGGAAGAGATCAAACATCGACTATTGGAGATTTATGACGACTGCCGTGATCTGACCGAGAAGCAGATTCTCGACGGTGCAAAGGATGTATTTCTTCCGCATGTGGAAACCCTGAATCGATTGGCAGCGCTGGATGTCGACGACCATCGGGTCGACACGCTGATCGCCGACAGGTCTTTGCAGCCGGCCATCGAAAAAATCGCCCGGCTCAAAAAAGTCCACGGCCTGCGTCTGGAAAGACAGCGGGCCATGGCCATTATCGACGGCGACGCCCCCTGGAAAATACTCAGTGGATTCATCTACTACCCGAACTACCTGCAACTGGCGGAAATGGAATCGAAAGGCGCAGATCTGAAACCCGATGACAGGGTGGTGTTTCTGGGCAGCGGACCGTTGCCCCTGAGCCTGATCGCCCTGGTCAAGCAATGCGGCATCCGGGGCGTCGGGATTGAAAAGGAACCCATCAATGCCGACCTATCGCGCCGGGTGTTGGACGCGTTGGGACTTGGTGGAAACATCGAAGTCGTCTTGGGCGATCATTTCCTGCTGCCGCTGTCTTCGCCGTGCAGCCTGATCATGGTGGGGGCCGACGCCGTTCCCAAGGAGGAAATTTTCACCCACCTGGCCGGGCGCCTGCCCGGTGGGATGAAGCTTTCTTACCGCATCTATGAAAAAGGATTGCGGCGACTTTTCGATATGGATCATGTCGGTGGGCTTGTCCCTCCCCTAAAGGAATACCGGCGCATCCGGCCAACGCCGCCGGTCAATAACACGTCGGTGTTTGTCGTCAAGGAGAACGATCATGGTCGATAACCTGGACGCCTTCACCGCATCCGTTCCAACGCCTTTCCTCTTGATCGACGAGGCCATTGCCAGAAAAAATGTCCGGCGGGTCCAGGAGTATGGGGGCCGCAACGGGTTCGCCGTCCGCCCCCATATCAAGACGCACAAATCCCTTCGCATTGCCCGGATGCAGCTCGAGGCCGGGGCCGTTGGCATTGCCGTGGCCAAGGTCGGCGAGGCCAAGGTCATGTCGGCAATCCAAGATCTCGATATCCTGGTCGCCTATCCGGCGGTGGGTAAGTGGCGTGCCACATCCTTGGCCAGATTGGCGTGCACGCACTGCATCCGTGTTGCCGCCGACACCGAGTATCTGATCGACCAACTGGCAGATGCCGCTGCCGTTCATCAATCGACCATCGGTATTCTGATCATGTTCGACGCGGGGCTTCACCGCTGCGGCGTGGCCGATCCCGGACAAGTCACCCGTCTCGCCCGTTTGGCCGCCGATCGCAAGGGCCTTCGCTTCGACGGCGTTCAGCTTTATCTGGGTCACCTTTACGGCGATGCCGCCGGATCAGCCGACAGCTTCAAACAGATCAACCGGTTGTGGGAACCGGCCCACGAGGCCTTGTGTGCCGCCGGCCTCAAACCCAAAATCGTTTCGTCCGGCTCGACCCCGTCGATTTTCAACACCCATCGGGTGAAGTACGTCAACGAAATCCGGGCCGGCACGGCCGTTTATCAGGATTATTTCAGCCTAAAATTTGAGCATTGCACACTCGACGAATGTGCGGCCCGCGTGATCGCCACCGTGGTTTCGGACGTCGTTGCCGGTCAGGTGATCATCGACGCCGGCGCCAAGGCCTTGTCCGCCAAGCAGCTTTTGCGGCACGAGAATCTCGAAATGGGCTTTATCCCCGAATATCCCGAGGCGCGCATTTTCCGTCTCCACGAAGAGCACGGCTGGGTCGACGTCAGCCGATGCAAAACGCCACCGAAAATCGGGCAGCGCCTAAGCATCGTTCCCGTCGCCGTGAGTCATTGTGTCAATCAGTATGACGAGTTCTATCTGCTCACACAAAAAGGACTGGAGAAAGAACGCGTCGATGCACGCGGGTTTTATGCATAACGTAACTGCTTTCAGACTTTCAAGACTTCCCTGAGTTCAAAAATATCTTATTTGTTAATTAAAAATTCGATCGCCTTTTTTTGAAATTCTTCCCTCTTGAGGTAAATGGCATAAGGATCCAGTTCTTCGCGCATAATCCGGATCTCTTCAACGGTCGGCGGCTCTGTTACGCCGACGTTGGGTGATACTTTGAGATCCCAGGTTGTATTTTCCTTGACTTGTTCCACCGTCACATTCGGATGGACCGTATCCAAATACATTTCTTTGGTTTCATCATCGAATTTAAGAGTTCCCAATGTCGTAATAACCGCGCAAGGCCCGCTGCCCGGGCGACAACCGGCCGCTTCGCGTTGGCCTGGGCCGGTAAAATATCCGGGAGAAGTGAGATAATCAACCTTATCCACAAATTGATGTTTTCGATGCACCATTATCAGCACATGCCTTTTGGAAAAGGTGGAAATGGCATTCGCGCCTCCTGAGCCGGGAAATCTGACTTTGGGGTGATAATAGTCGCCGATTATCGTCGAATTGACATTTCCAAATTTATCGACCTGTGCGCCGCTGAGAAATCCGAGATCGAAACATCCGTATGTCAGCATGTGCATGACACCCATCAAGTCGGTGGCCATTTTCGCTCCGGCGGTGCTTGCCAAGTCGCCGATGCCTCACGGCGTTCTCCATCGTAACGGATCGAAACCGCTTTGCGCCAGCCCCCCGGCGTCAACATGTCGCGCTTCAATCCGGTGGGGTCCTTCGGTGGGGCGGAGGGAGGCGGCATTTTCATCCGCGGCATGGGATCGAGCCGACCGGGGGCAGAAATCAAGACCCTGGTGGGTGGTGCGCCCATGTTCATGAGTGTCTGGAATCATCCCTTGCTGGATTTGATGTCTCCTCGATCCATGTCAACTCGCAGACGCGCAGGGCCGATACCGCGAACGACGATACCGTGGACAGCTACTATCTGGTTAACGGCAAACTCAGCTACATGTTCGACTGGATGGCCGGCAAATATAAAGGAGAACTGTTCGTGGCCGGCGAGAATCTGACCGATGTGGACTACGAGTACCAGCCCGGCTATCCCATGCCCGGCATCAACGGCGTGGTCGGGATTCAATTTGAGATGTAGTCTAACCTTTTGGCAAACAACGGTTCCATTAACCCCATTGTTATCCATTGACGACCGCCGACGAATCGCTTGACATCCATTGAACGATTCAATATGTAAGGCAGTCATTCGGCGGCCGAAGCCGACCACACTGCCTGCAGGCACACTATTTCGTAGAAACCGATTGCCAGCGGCCTCATCCCCGGACAGGGAGGGGCTCTCGTAACGAACACCAAAGCCACGAAGGTTTCATCGCACCAGAACTGCGACGTGACCTCGTGGCTTTTTTATTTTTAACGGACTTGTGAATTATTCATGGAGCTAAGATCAAATAATTGGTCTGTCATGAAAAAGACGGCTTGATTCGCCACACGACAGACGTTGAAGAGGGAATTTTGGTGTGGAAAGTGGGATAGAACATTTTACCAGTACAATCAAAGATTCCGGCAACCAGTATGGCGCATCCCCCGGCACCATTACGTCCGTCTATTTGAAACACGTCCACAAAAAGTACTATCTCTTGGCTTTGTTTCTCGGGGTGATTTTTCTCGTCGCCGTATTTGCGGTTGCAAAAGGGGCCTATGATATCCCTGTAAAAGGGTTGTTCGGCGCACTGACTGGCAACACCGATGCCACCACCGCCGTGGTGATTACCAATATCCGGCTGCCAAGAGTGGTGGCTGCCATCCTTTGCGGTTGGGGACTTTCCCTGTCGGGACTATGTCTGCAGACGCTTTTGCGAAATCCCTTAGGCTCCCCCATTACCTTCGGAATCAGTCACGGGGCCGCATTCGGCGCCGCTGCCGCCATTGTGATATTCGGTACAGGCATGGTTTCGGTTACGGCATTCGCTTTCGCCGGCGGAATGACCGCAACCCTTGTGATTCTGTTTTTGGCAAAATTCAAAAGACTCTCGCCGACGGCCATTATTCTGGCAGGCGTGGCAATGCATTCTTTGTTTCTTTCGGGAATCTACCTGATTCAATACATTGCCACCGAGACTGAACTGGCCCAGGTCGTTTTTTGGACCTTCGGGGATGTGGCCCGTTCCAGCTGGAAGGAAATCGGATTGCTGGCAGGCGCCGTGTTTCTGATTTCGACTTTCCTTGTAATATTCCGGTGGGACTTAAATGCCTTTTCCTTAGGGGATGAGACAGCAAAAGGACTTGGTATCAGTGTGAATACGATCCGTCTCACCGGTATGGCCATCGTGACAATCGTTGCTGCCCTGGCAACCAGTTTTCACGGCATCATCGGTTTTCTCGGTCTGATCGCACCCCATACCGCAAGGCGTCTTGTGGGTGACGATCATTGCATATTAATCCCATTTTCCGCAGTTCTGGGCGCAATATTGCTGCTTACCGCCGATACCTTCGGGCGGTTTTTCATCGGTTCCGGATCATTGCCGGTGGGTGTGATCACCTCGTTTCTGGGAGCGCCTGTGTTCCTCTATTTTCTCGTCAAGGAGCACAAATGAAGTTCGTCGCAGACGGCATATGCTTTTCGTATAACAGTCATCCCGTGCTTTCAAAAGTGAGTTTTCGCGTTGAAAGTGGTACCATGATGTGCATCCTGGGGGTGAACGGAGCCGGCAAGTCGACGCTTCTTAAATGCTTGAATCGAATTCTATCTCCTCATCGAGGGACCGTGCTGCTGGATGGGAAAAAAATATCCGATATGCGCCGGGCAAACGTCGCCCGTCATATCGGGTATGTGCCCCAGCGCCATTTTGATTCCGGCATGAACGTTTTCGAGACGGTTCTGATGGGTCGTAAACCCCACATGGGATTAAAAGCCGGGCCAAAAGATTATGCCATCGTTGAAAGCATCCTTCAGCGAATTGGTTTAGAATCGCTTTCAATGAGACGTGTATGTGATCTGAGCGGCGGGCAACTTCAAAAAGTCATCATCGCCCGGGCATTGGCACAGACACCCAAAGTTCTTCTGCTGGATGAGCCCACAAGCAACCTTGATTTGAAAAATCAGATCGAAGTGATGCGTCTGATCCGGGACCTTTCAAAAACCTACGGAATCTCGACGATTATCGCTATTCATGACCTGAATATCGCAGTTCGGTTTGCCGAAATTTTCCTCTTCTTAAAAGAAGGAAAAGTTCATTTTATTTCAAACAGGAAAACGTTGAACGAAAAGGTGATTCGAGATGTTTATGGTATTGAGGTGGCGTTAAAACAATTCGAGGGTCATACCATCGTAGTGCCCCTATAGATGTTAAGGAGAAGTACATGAAGAAGATCGGTCTTTGTTCCATCTGCGTTCTTGCCGTAATACTGGCGCTATCTACCATTTGCACTGCCGCCCGGACGATCGAGGTGACAGATATGGCCGGGCGGCACGTGACAGCCCCCTTTGATCCGGACCGGATCGTTTGTTTGGGGCCTGGCGCGCTTCGGTTGATTGTCTATCTTCAGGCAGCGTCGAAAGTCGTCGGCGTGGAAGATATGGAAAAAATGAACCCCGGCGGCCGACCATACTGGATTGCTCACCCGGAACTTTCCAAATTGCCCCGTTGCGGACCGGGCGGTCCTGCCGGCATCAACAAGAAGCCGGACCTTGAAGCCTTGCTTGCACTCAAACCGCAGGTGATATTCATTACTTACATGGACGCCTCACTGGCGGATGAGGTAGCGCGGACCGTTGGAATTCCTGTGGTAGTATTGAGTTATGGTGCTTTCGCTACTTTCGATGAAGCTGTCTACGATGCCATCCGCACGTCCGGGAGAATTTTGAACCGTGAGAAACGGGCCGATGAGGTTGTGGCATATATCGAATCCCTTCGAAAGGACATGCGCTTGCGGACCGAGGTGATCCCCGAAGATTCGAAACCGACAGTCTATGTTGGCGGCATTGGTTACCGCGGTATCCAAGGCATTGAAAGTACGGAAAAACGTTATATCCCGTTTACATGGGTTGGTGCAAGAAACATTGCCGAACATGTTCAAGCCAGTATCGGCAGCCATGTGGTCATGGACAAGGAGACGTTGTTGAAATTGAATCCGGACGTTGTTTTCATCGATTGCGGCGGAATAGCTCTCGTCCAGGAGGATTATCGGAAGAAACCGGAAATTTATCATGCGTTGAAAGCATTTTCCACCAGCCGGGTCTATACGCTCCATCCGTTTAACTGGTACACGACCAACATCTGTACGGCATTGGCCGATGCTTATGCGATTGGGAAAATATTATTCGAAAAGCAGTTTGAAGATGTGAACCTGCAACAAAAAGCGGATGAAATTTATACATTTTTAGTGGGAAATCCCGTATATCAAAGCATGCAGAACGATTACGGTCCCATCGGACAAAAAGCGAAGTTTGTAAATTGATGGAAAGGATGCCGATCATGACAGCAGACGATATCATGAACAGCGAGGATTTCAAAAAATGCAAGGCGTTTCATGGCCATGTTTGCCCGGGCCTCTCCATTGGCTTTAAGGCGGCTCGAACTGCGCTGGACCATTTGCGGGCGAGCCGGGCCGAGGATGAAGAGGTGGTGGCCGTCGTGGAGACGGACGCCTGCTCGGCCGATGCGGTGCAGGTGCTCACGGGATGCACCTTCGGCAAGGGCAATTTTATCTACAAGGACCACGGCAAGATGGTCTTGACACTCTTTTCCCGGAATACGGGAAGTGGCGTCAGGGTCTCCTTGAGGACAAACGCTTTCCGGCCGGACAAGGAACACATGGGACTGATCCGGAAAGTGATTGACGGCAATATTGCGGACGAGGAGAGGCAGCGGTTCAATGAGATTCATTTGGAGCGCGCCCGACAGATCCTTGAAACTCCCGCGGAAGAACTTTTCCATATCACGGCCGTGGAAATAGAGCCACCGCCCAGAGCCCGCATTGAACCCTCCGAACCCTGCGCCATCTGCGGTGAGCCCACCATGCCCTCGAAAATGGAAACTTCGGGCGGACAAAGGGTCTGCCGGGATTGTCTTTGAAAAAGTGGGGGAGAAATACCATGATTTTGAAACCCTTTATGCGAGAAGGCCTCATGCCGCTGCCCGTGGCATTGATATCAACCCTCAGCCAAGATGGCGTGCGAAACATCGCGCCCTATTCCTGCATCATGCCGGTGCTTCGCCCCTTAGACCTGATTTGTCTCGCCTCGTCCTTCAGAAGAGATACGTTGGTCAATATCCGGGAAACGCGAGAGTTCGTGGTGAATCTGGTGGGTATCGATTTTTCGGACAAGGTCGTCCCCACGGCAAAGTACTCTCTGCCGGAGGTCGATGAATTCGAGTTGGCAGGATTGAATGAGAAGCCCTCGGAAACAATTCGTGCTCCTGGAATTGCCGGAAGCTACGCTTGGATGGAATGCGAATTGTTCAAAACCTATGAAGAGACAAATTATGTGCTGGTCATGGGGAAATTGCTGCGCCTGGAAGTGGCCGATGAGGTCCTCAATTCGAATGGCGGGTTGGATGTTCAAAAAGCCAGGCCATTGATGATGACGGGTAGCAAAAAAGGCATGCACTTTTGTACGTTGACGGATATCGAAGTCTTTGAACCATTCGGTGCCATGTTTCCGAACGGGGAGGACCCACTGGCAAAAAAATATCGAGATTCGTTTCGTCTGTGAATGCGATCTCTGGCGAATTAACATACTTCCCGCAATCCCTCTTTTCACTCGTATCAGTCAGGATGCTGTGTGAGACATTGCCTCTTATCCCGATAGATCTGTTTTAGGTCGTACAGGTTGTTGATATCACAACGCTTATACTGTTTACAAATGCAGGCGAAGGAGAACTATGGCGGTCCCATTTTTTGATGACCGTCTTTTTTTAAAAGGGAAAATCGGGATAATTATCTTGTCAGTGTGCTGATAAAGCAGCCACCGCCACCCCCACCATCACCGACATCGACGCCGCCACGGGTTTGTGTAAAGTTTGCAATAATCGTCATGTCGGAAGTTACGTTGGTAATGGTTAGCGTGTTCTCAGTGCCGGTATAGTCACCACTCCAACCAGTGAACATGTATCCTTGATTGGCAACTGCTGTCACAGGCGTACAATCGCCACCATCACGAACCTCCTGAACCAGGTCACCTGTTATAGATCCCCCAACGTTCGCTTGAAACGTTACAGAAAATTCGGTCACTTTATTTTTCAATTGCAGGTTACTATCATTGGAAGTGAGGCAATCAAAATATACATCCGTATATCCGGCGGAGTTCACTTGTGCGATACTGATTTCGAAGATGAATTCGCCATCAGAATCAATTTCTATTTCATCTAATCTTATTGTAACCCATTCATTGTTGGGATTTGAATATGAAGTCATAATAACTTCAGGGTTTGAAAATGCCTCCCAAATGGCAAATCGAATTTGGGCAATAGCGCCATCTTCAGGTAAGCTTTTGACCTGAATTTGCAAATCTATTGTACTGCCAGGTTCCCCTGAAATAACAGTTTCGATAATTGAATAATCAGTCGGGTGGTATTGTACATCTGCATGAAGACTGGATTTTCCATGATGGCTATCTGCCCCTTGATTAAATACAACTTTGCCGCTGTCATAATAGAGCGACCATCCGGATGGCAAAAACCCCACATCTGCATTCGAATTAAAAGTGTTTTCGAAATTTTCTAACATCAGGAAACTTGATTTCCTAATTGTTGCATATGGCAAGCAAAACATAATGTAAGTGGTTGAAAAACAGAAAGATAGGAGTCTGAATCCAGCAGGCCGGTAAGGTATTGCAACCGGAAAATGAACATGGCACCTTTAACCTTATTATCTTGGCGGATAAATGAAAGGAAAAGGATGCCATGCCTCAACAGATACTACCACTTATTCCTCGCGGTGCAAGACAAATCAACGGGCTTGTCAGTGTATTTCGTGACGATACGACCTGGACCTATTTTCTATCGACCGTTCCGATTTATTCTCACAGACAAGGCGATCAACGAATGTTTCGGATGATAACAGCCCAACTGGTTGAATCCGGAGCTTGCCGCCAGATCGATATCCAAAACACATTCGGCGTATCCAAGAGCAATGTCATCCGATCCGTGAACAAACTCAGGTCCGGCGGCGCCGAGGCATTTTTCGTTCAGCGGCGGGGACGACGCGGCGGCAAGGTTTTCAAACCTGAGGTGCTTGAACAAGCCCAACGTTTACTGGATCAAGGGTGCTCGAAAAAAGATGCCGCCCTGGAACTTGGCATTAAATACGATACGTTTCGCAAAGCTATAGATGATGGTCGGTTAATCGAATCAAGGATTGGTGAACCGTGTCTAACCAAATCAGATCGGGACATGGTCGACATGGCTGCTGCCGATGGTATGGGGACGGCTTGCAACCGAGTCGGGGAACGCATATTGGCATCATTGGGCAAAATGGTTGGTGCGCCGGTTCGTTTTGACAGATGCCTGGACGTTCCCAAAGCAGGCGTTCTTTGTGCGATACCGTCATTGGTGGCAAACGGGTTGTTTACCGGCGCAAAACAGTTCCTCGGCCAAGTCAAAGGCTATTACACGATCTTTCATGTCTTGTTGCTGCTTTCGTTTATGGCCTTATGCAGGATCAAGACGACAGAAAAAATACGAGGCCATGCTCCGGGAGAATTTGGTAAGTTATTGGGCTTGGATCGTGCACCGGAGGTTCGCTGTTTGCGTTACAAGATGGATGCGTTGAGCGCAGACCACGGCGCGGAAAAGTGGGCCGCATACCTCGGTAAATACTGGATGGAACAGGCGCCCGAATCGGTTGGCGCGCTTTATGTTGACGGGCATGTACGTGTTTATCATGGAAAATTGACCCGACTACCGCGCCGCTACGTGTCCCGGGAACGATTGTGCATGAGGGGCATTACCGACTATTGGGTTAACGATGCGATTGGCCGACCTTTTTTTGTCGTCGAAAAGCAGATCGATCCTGGATTATTGGCGGTTTTAAGAGACGATATCGTTCCCCGGTTGTTGCAAGACGTTCCGAATCAACCCGGTTTGCAGCAACTACAAGAGAACCCATGTTTATGCCGGTTCGTTCTTGTTTTCGACAGGGAAGGATATAGTCCCGCATTCTTCAAGGAAATGTGGGATCGCCATCGAATCGGCTGCATGACGTATCATAAGCATCCTGGTGAATCATGGCCGGAGCATTGGTTCACCGAGTATGAAGTTGCGATGCCAAACAAAGAGGTGGTGAAGATGCGGCTTTGCGAAATGGGTAGTTTGGTGGGATCTGGTAAGGGTGCAACATGGATGCGACAAGTGCGAAAACTGACCGATTCCGGACACCAGACCAGCGTAATCAGCACCGCTTTCGATTTGCCGCATACTCAATTGGCAGCACGCATGTTCAGCCGGTGGTGTCAGGAAAACTTTTTCAACTATATGATGCAACATTTTGATATCGATGTGCTTTTAGATTATGGTGTCGTTGAATTTCCTGATACCGAACGGGTAATCAACCCCGTTTGGCGGCAATTGAATCAATCCCGTAATTCGTTGCAGAACAAGCTACGATATCGTCGTGCCTGTTTTGCCGAGATGACCATTCACCCTGAAAATGAAGACAAACCGGTAAAGTTTAAGAAGTGGATAGAGAAAAAGGCCGAGCTGTTAGAAGAAATCGAAAAGATGGAGTATCAACTCAGCGAGTTGAAAGAAAAACGAAAACAGACAAGTAAACACATCACGTGGGGAGAACTTGAAGCAAAAGATAAATTTTTACGTTTACAACCGGGCAGAAAACGCCTGATGGACACGGTTCGTATGATTGCATATCGTGCAGAGACGGCAATGGTTGGGTTGCTCACGGGTCCGACGGTAAACTCGTCGGATGCACGGAGTCTTCTCCAGACACTGTTCCAGACCGAAGGCGATGTACTGCCCGATATTGAAAATCAGCAATTGAATATACGATTGCACGGCGCTTCGTTCCCAGCGGCCAATCGGGCTCTTTGCCAACTGTTTGCGCATCTGAACAGTGCGCAGGTAAAATACCCCGGTACCGAGCTGCAAATGATATTCGAACTAAATGGCTGCAGCACCTCAAATCATGCCGGAGGTGTCACATAGTTTTCCCGGAGATGCAGTGTTCTGAACATGTATTGCAAATCACTTTCAGCTTCTGCGCAGCAATCATTGACGAAAATTATAAAGAAAGCAAAAAGAAATAAGACTCCAGGTAAAAATATAGAGAAGTTTTGTTTCGTTTTAATCCCCATCGTTCCTCTCCTTGATTTTGTCTGTTGATGAAAAATGTTATCGGTCACTGGTGTCGTCTGTTTTGGATGGATCGGATCTTAAAAACGAAAAAAAGCCGGTCATATCCTTTGTCAACGGTTCAGTAAGGATGAAAAGGAAAAACCACACCAATGCAATGTTATGAAAAAAGTACCCCAGCTTTTCTTACGTGGATAGCATTCAACGTACCCAAGAACCCAGAGCAACGCATAACATCAGAAAGGCCATATCCAACAGCAGTAACGAAACCAATAAATATCAGCATATTTCGCGACTGAATAACAAAAATCCAATAATAATGGAGTGGAAATCTTGGCAGGATCAGCAATCAGGTCGATGCAGTTTTGACAAAAAGATAATTCAAAAAATTATATTCTAGGACATATACCCAAAATTCTGTGAGATCAATAGAAATCTAACGCCTCAAGTGTGCCGTATCGGGTGGGTTGAAATCGGGATTTGAGGCGGTGATGGGCGGTGAACAGCAGTTGGGAAATAGCCTCTTTGACTGAAATTCCCATTTCAATAGCATTTCCCCCCGAGTTTTACACAGTATGGGGTAAAATTTGATTATAGCCCACTTTATATCCAGTGGAGAAGGAAAAGGATTGTGTTCAGCAATCATGCCATTTCAAATGTACATGTTTGCGACCTTTTCAAACCGGACTGTCTGTTCTTTTTAGACACGCTGCTGGAAGGCAAGGTCTTCGTAATAATGATTTGAGTAGAACAGCCTTGCACTCAGACAAAATCAAAACGAACAACACATTATAATTCCAGTTAAAAACAGACGTTTCGGAATTGAAAACCGATGTCTCAAAACTGAAAAAAGATGGGGTGTTTTTTTGTTAGGCGCTTTTCAAAATGTCATGTGTTCCTACCCTGAGTAAGATGTAGGTTTCGTCTTCAATCTGCAAGGTAAGGCTGTCCTAACGTGGTAGGCGTAGTGAAGCTATATTTTTAATTTGCGGTGAAGCACGGCAAACGGAATTCTATTTTCAAAAAATTTTTTAAAAACACAACTGTTCGGTATAATAGTACTTTACGGCCTTAATGGTAAAATTACGATTGGAACATGACAGCCTGTCAGGAAATTTTGCAGTCTGTAAAATTGAAACAGGTACTCGCTTACAATTTGGATATGAAATATCTCGACATATAAGTAAAATGGGAAATGCCATTTCCACAATAAACCATCTTCTCGTAGTCTAATTCCAACGGTCAATCCTGTCCCTTGAGTCCTTCTGAGATTGCATATTTCCA
The DNA here is from genome assembly GCA_963674945.2 of uncultured Desulfosarcina sp. Classification (GTDB taxonomy): domain Bacteria; phylum Desulfobacterota; class Desulfobacteria; order Desulfobacterales; family Desulfosarcinaceae; genus Desulfosarcina. The sequence continues at coordinate 1,010,774 of CAXXWQ010000004.1, read as the reverse complement.
ATATAGGCAATTGTTGAAATCATGATCATAATCAATGCCATGATCGGCGTAGATGGATCGTTCGTTATATGTCTGAAAGCCTGGCACAAGGTTTGCTGTTAAAGCTTATTAACTCTCCAGTTTATGCATATTGATAGCATCTGACCTTTGGTCATCTCTCAATACATTGGGGATTGGTTTATTATCGATAAGTGTAGGGGAAGAGGTCTGGGTAATAAATATCCTATTACCATTTACAGAAGGATGATTGGAGATGTTTCATTTGATGCCTTGGAGAGAACTTTTGGGCAGTGACTTGGTTTGGGTATTCAACACTACTCTGCGTCAGTGACGTATACTATTCACTCAAAAAGGCATCAAGATGTCTCCAACTGTTGTGGAGGCATTGCAGCACCTGGACAGGAGTCCGAAAGATGACGGACCGCCTGACAATTTCATCGTGTAAGACCCAAGGTACCAAACCACCTTCCCCATATCACGATTTCAGGGCGAAGAGGCGTCTCGGGTCCATAAAGCCCGGCTGTTGCCGGTCAATGCTCCCAAAAGAGAGATCGCTTCAGGATCCGCCCACACGCCTTCAGCCGGGTAACCGACCCATCTCAGCTCTCTCTATCAACCATCAAAAGATACGCAAATCCATAAACCATCGCACCGTCGATATAGATCCAAGGAAATCCATGATGGAAAGGAGGTGGCCTCGTTTCAACGATTCTATCGGGCAACATTTTATCTGCTGGCTTACACTAAGGACTGTTTAACAAAGGAGTGACATTATGGAAGGGCAATCCATGAATTACCTGGAGAGCCGCCGGTTGGAAAAGCGCTGGAAGGGCCCCATTCCGGCCCTGGTCAGTCTGGTCTTGACCGTGGCGGTATTCTATCTGACATGGTGGATCTTTCAGGATCCCCGGGGGATAATGCGCATGTACACGCCCTATGTGGGTTATATGTATACCCGCTGGTGGCTGATTGTGCTCATCTGGATGGTTTACCTCTTCAATTACTGGCCCTTCAGCCAGAAATGGGTTCGCGAAACCCACCCGCTGGTGAAGGGGATCATTCTTACCGCCGTATCGGTGGGTATCCTGCTGATTTTGATCAAAGGCTTTTTCGAAGGCATTCTGGGCAACTTCGGTCTCGCCTATTTCAATCCCGAGCGCCTGACCCGGCTGCCCGGCATCACCGAGTTTTTTGCCATCGAATATGCCTCCCTGGCATGTTTGATGTTCGCCGCCATCGCATCCTGGCTGAGCCCGGCCTGGGTGGTTGCCTGTGAAGAGGCCCCCTGGCAGGGACTGAAACAGCCGGCCAAAGGTTTCAGCATGTTGATCATGACCTTTTTCCTGAGTACCCTTGTCTATTTTACGACCATGCATTCACACATGGCGATTCTGTACGATCCCTGGCAGGCCTTTACCGGAATCACGCCCCCGTACTGGGAAAAATTCGCCGATACGGTTTCAGGAAACTTCCACGTCTCCTGGATCATGTGCTGTACGGTCACCGTCTGGTTGGTGGAGACCATCTGGGAACGGTTTCCCTTCAATATGATCCGCACACCCTGGCGCCGCCGGGTGGTTGCCTTTTTCGGAATCATCGCCATCGCCTTTGCCATGCACTTTTTTCTCTACTTCGTTCAGGAACTGACGTACGGGCCGGCCATCCGCGGCACGCGGCGGGATTTCGCGCCCGACTGGCGCTGGCTGCATGTGGGTGAAATGGCGGTGTTCTTCCTGGTACCGGCGCTGTTCGTCACCTTCTACTGCGGCAACTGGCCCAAAAAGTTCAGCATGCCGGTCAATGTCCTGATCCGCACCACCGTGACCATCGTGGCGGCCGTGCTGCTCTACATCTTCTACTACCGCATCTCCCATCTTTTCTTAGGGACCCAGAAGGGTTTTTCTCATCCCCAGCAGTTTCCCATGATCCCCACCATCTGGCTGATCGATATCTGGCTGGTGCATCACTGGTTCATGGACAACTGGCCGGCGTGGAAGGCGGTGCCCAAAACCGCGGAAGAGATCGCAGCGGACCACCAGGCCCGGCAACAGGCCATCGCCGAAGTGCGATGGGGAACATCGTTCGGATGGGGCCTGGGCGGCGGAGTGCTGGCCGGTGTGGCCATCTACTTTATCTCCGTTGCTTTGCTGCCGGCGTTTTATCGTGCCATCGATATTATCAAGTAACGCACAAGCCATTTAGAAAAGGAGTCGATCATGTCGGAAAAATCAAATATCAGCCGGCGCGATTTTTTCAAGGGGGCGGCCGTGGGCGTCATGGGTGGAATGCTGGCATCCATGGGCATTTATTCCTACTCGCCCTGGCGAAAACGCCAATTTGCCGAAGTAAAGCGCAAGCTGACCGATATCGGTGCCTGCAAGAGCGTCAAAATTACCAATATTACCGAAACCAGCTGGTTCAAAAATGCCGACCTGATGAGCGACATCAAGGGTGCCGGCGGCCTGCTGGTAAACCAGTACGACTATAACTGGCCGCCCTTCGGCGATGGTACCGGTTTGGGAAAAGGGTCCTATGCCAATGGCATCGCCAAAATCAAGCACCTGCTGCCCGACCGCATTGACGAGGCGTGGGCGATCACGGAAAAGCTCTCGGTGCATCCGGAAAATGCCGGCGGGTATGCGGCATTAGTGGAGGTGGAGGCACTGGACGGCCAAAAAACCAAATACCTTCTGGACAGCGGGTGGTCCTACCAGTGGACGGACGAGTGCTTCCGTCGCGAAGGCATCGACCAGATGCTGCGAAACCGGGAAATCAAGGCCCTGTTTATCTCCCACGAGCATTTCGATCACTTCTGGGGACTGCCGGTTACGTTGAAGTACGACCCGACCATCCCCATCTACGTTCCCGAAGGGTTTTACGAGGAAGGACTGCAGTACATCAAGGACGCCGGCCACAAGGGCCCGTTGCACGTGGTCAAAGCAGGCCTGAACAAGGTGGTTCCGGGCATGGCCGGGTTCGTTTTCGCCATTCCCATCATCTGCCGTGTCTACGGCGAGCAATCCCTTTACTTCAACGTCAAGGACAAGGGACTGGTAAGCGTGACCGGATGCTGCCACCAGAGCATCATCCAGTTCGCCGAGACCGCCTACCGGGAGATCAAATACGATGGCGACAACTTCCACGGCATCTACGGGGGGCTGCACATCTCCCCCTTTGACGACTGGGACCCCAAGTATGACGACCTGGTGATCTCCCTGGGAAAATACGGCTTTGAGAAAATTGGCTGCAACCACTGCACCGGCATTGTGTGCGCCAAGAAATTCATTGCCGCGGGCTATCCGGTCATCAAGGGAACGGCCCGCCACCGCTCCAAGGATCCGGCCTATCTTGGCAACGGCGATACCATCAGCTTCGGCGTCTGACCCCCGGACCCCGAGCAAGCGGCCGGGTCGTAATTGTGGCCCGGCCGCACCCCATGAAAAGGAGAGAACATCGACGCATGGCATCTTGTCTTCAATCGCTGCGCAAACTCTACCCCGGCGACATCGAGGCTTCCCCGGAAACGGCCCTGCCGGGCATTTTGCGCGCCATGGTGGTGCGCGCCAATTTCGTACCGGCGGTGCGTCATCACCTGGGGTGGCGGGGGGTAAACCAATGCGCCACCGATACCGAGGCATGGACCGTCAAGATCGCCGGCTGGCCAGGAGTATTCGCCTGGGTCTGGATGGGAGCCGGACGGTCGGGACGACAACTTGCGGGTCGCTTTCAACTCAACTACTTTCCCTCGCCGGACGAGGAGACGGTGGAACAGTTTTCACTGCCGGCAGCGGCATGGACCCAGCAGGATCAATATCTCTCGTGCCTTCGGCAGTTCTCCCGACACGCCGATCTGTGTTCGCTCTTTTACATCGGGGATCTGGAGTTGACCATCGATCTGGACCATGGCACCGTTGCGCTTACCCTGCTGGCCGACAACTGGCTGGCCAGCAGGGCAGCGGACGGCGTGCGGGTGGACACCCCCGATGGTCCGGTCACACTTGTGCCGCCCGGCGGATGGGATCAGCACCTGCCGGCCTTTGCCATCGCCCGGGCCATTTACGAAGTGATCGGCGCTTCGGCGGGATTCAGTCTCGAACTGCCTCCGTCCGCTTTTACGCACCGACAAAGCCCGGGTCATATCACCCGCTACTGGTCCGATGGAAAACAATTACAAGAACCGGACGAGAAGACGCAGCGACATCTCTGTCGCCTGGTATTCGGCGGTGAAATACCGAATCCAACTTCTTCGCCAGCCGGCGTCAACGAGGCGGACGCCATCCGTTGGCGGCCCGGTCTGCCCATTCCCGACACATGGGAAAAGGCCCTGTGGTGGCAGTCTCACAAGATCGGCGATTTCAAGAGTCTGGATAAGAAGTTGCTGGGCATCGACGACCGGCCCGCCATGATCGTCCTTACCGGTTTTCTGGGTTCAGCGAAATATTTAATTCCGCTAAATTCAGATAGCGTTTTTTGTTGAAAAATCCTTTATTTTTTCGTTATTTTCCGAGGATCAGACTAAGCATTCCCTTGTTCCACCATTTTAAAATAAATGGATAAATTGCATCGCAACTTGAAGGACAGAGAAAAACAAGGATGCACTTCGCGCTGCCATTTTATGAATTCTTAGCCATGGGCAAAAAGGCTTTGAATAATTTAAAGGCAAAAATGAGAGGGAGGGGTAAGATCAGCTCATGAAACTGGGAGATCTAAAGATCGGCACAAGACTCACCATTGGATTTGTGTTGGTGATTTTGCTGACGCTAATCGTCGGTGGTATGGCCATTCGCCAGATGAACATCCTGGCCGGTATTGTCAACAACATGTTCAAACATCCTATTGCCGTGGGCTACGCAGTACTGGATATCAGGGCGGAGATAAACCAGATGAACGAACAGTTGCGCAGGCTTCTGTTTGCCAGTGATGCCGGTGAGTTAGATGAAGTCGAGCGCCGCATCAACGAAGTGGCGCCACAACTTTTGGGAAAGTTCGAGATAGTAAAGGACGGGCATCTGGGCAACAAGGATGAGGTCCTGATCGCACGACAGGCTTTCAGCAACTGGAAAAGCAAGCTCGATCAGGAATTAGAGGAAATACGCGCTGGATCAAAGGATAAACTGGACAAGATTTTCTATCAGGCGCATCAGAAACGCACATACGAATTGAGAAACAAGCTGAATGCCTTGATCGAATTTTCCTATGGAAAAGCCCAAAGCTTCCGCGAGGCGGCCCGCGACCAGCAGGAGCGTTCCAGATCGATAATTACCTGGTTATTGGGTGCCGCAATTGCGCTCAGCATGGGGATTGCCTGGCTCATTGCCCAGAGCATCACCCCGTCGTTGCAGATGATCGTACAGCGCATGAATAATATTGCCAAAGGAGACCTGCGGCACGATGTACTGATCGATCAGAAGGACGAAATTGGCGCCTTGGCGAATTCATTCCGGGAGATGCAAATGGGCCTGCGCGACAAGGCCGACGTGGCCATGGCCATTGCAGCCGGAGATTTGAGCCAACATGTAACCCTCGGCGGACATAACGATCATCTTGGCAAGGCCGTCAATCAGATGACCTTGGCGCTGCAAGATTCCAAAAGGCAAAGCGACCTGCAGGACTGGATCAAGACAGGCAAGAACGAACTGAACAGCATTATTGTGGGCCAAGGCGACCTGAAGGTGCTGGCGGCGGAAATGCTCAGCTTTTTAGCGAGCTACCTCGACGCCCAGGTCGGAACGCTGTATGTCATGTCCGACGACGGCTTCCTGACGCTGCATGGGAGCTACGCCGCCGACCAAGGCGATACACTGGCCACGGTCATCAAGCCAGGAGAGGGCTTGGCCGGTCAGGCTGCACTTGAAAAAGAGATCATTTCCGTTCCAGGTTTGCCGCATGATTACCTGCGTGTCAGTTCGTCCCTGGGGGACAGCCCTGCCCACCATATCGTCGCAGTGCCCCTGCTTTTCGAAGATACGATCAAGGGTGTGATCGAGCTGGGTTCAATCGAAACGTTTGAAGAAGCCCAATTGGATTTTTTACGCGACGCTTCCAGCGTTGCGGCCATTGCCGTATATACTGTGCAGAACCAAGCCAAGCTCAAGCAACTGCTTTCGCAAACCCAGCAACAAACCCAACAACTGCAAGTACAGGAAGAAGAGCTGCGTGTGGCCAACGAGGAACTAGAGCAACAGACCCAATCTTTGAAAAAATCCGAAGAGCAATTGAAGCAGCAGCAGGAGGAATTAAGAGCAACCAACGAGGAGCTCGAAGAGAAAAACCATTACCTGGAGAAGCAGAAACTGCAGATCGATCGGAAAAACCAGTCTCTCGAAAATGCCCGCCAGGAACTGGAGCTACGCGCCCGTGAGCTGGAAGTGACCGGCAAATACAAATCGGAGTTTCTGGCCAACATGTCCCACGAACTACGAACCCCTCTTAGCAGCCTTCTGCTGCTTTCGCGCGATCTACAGGAGAATGCCAAGGGCAATTTGGACCCAAATCAGGTCGAATCGGCCGGCGTCATTCACAAAAGCGGTCAGGAATTGCTCCAGCTGATCAACGAGATCCTGGATCTTTCCAAGATCGAGGCGGGTCGCATGACCCTGAATATCGAAGACATCGATCTTTCAGACGTGGCAAGCAGCATCACGCAAAACTTCAAACCAATTGCGGTGCAAAAAGGATTGGAGTTGATCGTCAGTATAAGCGACGGCATGCCGCAGCGTATCAGGAGCGACAACCAGCGGTTGCAGCAGATTCTCAACAACCTTATTTCCAATGCTTTGAAGTTTACCGAAAAAGGATCGGTGAACGTAACGATGGAACGGCCCGGCAGCGGTGTGAATTTGGCCAGAAGCGGTTTGACACCGGAAAGTTGCGTGGCTTTTTGCGTTACGGATACCGGTATCGGCATCCCCTTGGACAAGCAGATGCAAGTCTTCGAGGCCTTTCAACAGGCCGACGGCAGCACATCACGGAAATATGGCGGTACCGGGCTGGGTTTGTCCATTGTCCGTGAACTGGCCAAGCTGCTTGGTGGGGAAATTCAGCTCACCAGCATTCCCGAACAAGGATCGACCTTTGTACTTTACCTACCGCTGGTGTTCACAATAAAAAATGCCGCCCCCGAAACCGATGTTGAACTGCAGGCACGGCAAGCAAATCCTACCGGCACGCTGCCCATTGAAATCTGCAGAAAGCATGAACTGCCCAAGCCAGTCCACGCCTTTTCCGATGACCGGGATAAAATCCGCGATAACGACCGGAGTATTTTAATCATTGAAGACGATCCCGGTTTTGCCTACATCCTGCTCGGTAAATGTCAGACAAAAGGCTTCAAGGCTCTGGTTTCGGCTACTGGCGAAGAGGGGCTGAAACTGGCCGAAAATTATATTCCGGATGCTGTCATCCTGGACATCCGCCTGCCAGGCATGAGCGGATGGACGGTCCTCAATATGCTGAAGGAAAATCCTGCGACTCGCCATATTCCGGTTCATATCATTTCCGTTGAAGAAACTACACTGGATACCTTGCAACGGGGAGCCATCGGTTTCACGACCAAGCCGATGAGTCGCGAAAAGCTGGATGAGGCTTTTGAAAGAATCGAACAGGTGGTAGCCAAGAAAATCAAGGAGATGCTTGTCGTCGAAGATAACGCCGATCTTCGCCGTGGGATCGTCAAGCTAATCGGGGAGGCAGACCTTACCATCAAGGAGGTGGAAAGCGGTACCGCGGCTTTGGCCGCGCTCAAGAAGCGACGTTTCGACTGTATGATCCTGGATCTGGGGCTACCGGATATGAGCGGCTTCGAACTCTTGGATCGCATGGCTGAAGAAAAGGATTTGGACATGCCGCCGGTGATCGTTTACACCGGAAAGGAACTGACCCGTGAAGAGGAGATGGCGCTTCGCAAGCATGCCGAAAGCATCATCATCAAAGGCGTCAAATCCGAAGAGCGTCTTTTAGACGAGGTAAGCCTCTTTTTGCACAAGACCGTCAGCGCGATGACGCCGGCAAAAAGGCAGATGATCATTAACCTGCATGAGCGCGATACCGCACTGGCCGGAAAGACCATCCTGCTGGTCGATGACGACATGCGTAATTTGTTCGCTATGTCGAAAATACTTACCGAAAAAGGGCTGAACGTGATTAAGGCAGAAGATGGTCGGAAAGCCTTGGCCCTTTTGGAAACACAGCCGGAGATCGCGCTGGTGCTGCTGGATATCATGATGCCGGTTATGGACGGATACCAGACCGCAAGGGAGATCCGCAAACAGCCGCGCTTTCATGATTTGCCGATCATCGCCCTGACGGCCAAGGCCTTGAAGGAGGACCGCAACAAGTGTCTTGCGGCAGGCGCCAATGATTATCTTTCCAAGCCCGTCGAGGTCGACCGGCTCTTGTCCATGCTGCGGGTTTGGCTTTACCGCCGGGAGTGCATTCTTTAACAGGGGGCTTCTTTTTGGACACTTGAGGTTTTTGTGGGTATGCTCACTGAAGAAATCGAGGAAATCGAGGTCGATCTGCTGCTGGAGGCCATCTATAGGCGTTACGGCCATGATTTCAGGAACTATTCGCGGGTCTCCATCAAGAGGCGCATACGAGGCTTTGTCGCTGCCTCTGGATTTGTGACAATCGGTGACATGATCCCCCCGGTGCTTCACGATGAAACCCTATTCGAAAAGCTCGTTTGCGATCTGTCCATCACCGTATCCGAGATGTTCCGCGACCCTGAGTTTTTCATATTTTTACGGGAGCAGGTCATACCTCACCTGAAGACCTTTCCCTATGTCCGAATTTGGCACGCCGGTTGCGCGACGGGCGAGGAGGTCTACTCACTGGCGATTGTTCTTAAAGAGGAAGGTTTTTACGAGCGTACGACCATTTTTGCCACGGACTTCAATGACCTTGCCCTGGCCAAGGCCCAGGAGGGAATTTATCCTCTGGAAAAAATGAAGGAATATACCGCTGCCTATCATCGCTCCGGCGGGAGCGGCTCGTTTTCACAGTATTATCGTAGCGGTTATGATGCGGCGGTTCTGGATAAGGCGCTCAAAAAAAACATCACCTTTGCCAATCACAACCTATCGACCGATGGCGTTTTCAGCGAGGTTCACCTGATATTGTGCCGTAATGTCTTGATTTATTTTGACAAGGTACTGCAGGACCAGGTACTCAAGCTTTTCCATGAGAGCCTCGTGCGGGGCGGGGTTCTGGCTTTGGGCAGCAAGGAATCGCTTCAATTCACGGAAGTTGCCGACAATTTCAAGGTGATAAGTTCTAAATGGAAGATTTATCGAAAAATGAGTCCTTAAGGACAAAACCGTATCAAGCGGTAGTAGCCGGAGTTTCCGCCGGTGGTCTCGATGCCTTGCAGACCCTTTTGAAGGTACTGCCTGCTGACTTTGGCCTTTCTTTGATCATCGTCCAGCACATGCATCCCCAGCAAGATGACTTTTTGGTGACACAGTTACGCCAGGACTGTCGGCTGGCGGTCAAGGAGGCCGAAGAGAAAGAAGTCGTCCAGACGGGAGTGGTTTATCTGGCGCCTGCAAATTATCATTTGTTAATCGAGGCAGACAAGACATTCGCCCTTTCCACGGAAGAGAAGGTAAATTTTTCTAGGCCTTCCATCGACGTGCTCTTCGAGACGGCCGCGGATGTTTACGGGGACGGCCTTATCGGCGTGATCCTCACGGGCGCCAGCAAGGACGGGGCCGCCGGCCTGAGCCGCATTAAATCCAAGGGGGGCATTGCCATCGTTCAGGACCCAAAAACCGCAACCTATCCAACCATGCCCCTTGAAGCACTGAATGAGACGCAAGCGGATTACGTGCTAAGCATCGACCGTATCGGCCGCTTGCTATACGAATTGGGAAGGACCTTTTGCAAACGCGTTTAACCGGACAGAGAGTGAAGGCCATGGACAAAATCCTGATCGTAGATGACAAAGACAACAATTTGTTGGCCCTACAACGAGTACTCGAAAGCCTGGATGTCGAGATCATCAAGGCAGCAAGCGGCGATGAGGCCCTGCGGGCCAGCCTCAACCATGACTTCGCACTGGCGATTCTGGACGTCCAGATGCCAACCATGGATGGCTACGAACTGGCCGGCCTGCTTCGCAACGACCAGCGAACCCGACATCTACCCATCATTTTCTTATCGGCAGTTTACTCCGACGATCCCCACATCTTCAGGGGCTATGCCTCCGGCGGGGTGGATTTCGTCACCAAGCCCTTCAGTCCCGAAATTTTACTCTCAAAGGTGAGAGTATTTCTCGAGCTCAACGAGCAGAAGGCCGAAATTATCCGGCAGAAGGCCAGCCTGGAGGAATTGGTGCTGGCACTGGCGCAAGAAATCGAAGCGCGCAAAAAGGCGGAGCAGGAGCTTCTCAAGACCAGGATGTTGGAAGCCATGGGCACCTTGGCTGGTGGGATAGCACATGATTTCAATAATATGCTTACTGTGGTACTTGGCAAGATCGAATTGGCCCGCCTTTATGGCATTAAGGACGATCGCGTTGACCGCCTTCTGGCTGAAGCAGAAACGGCGGTTGGCAACGCAACGGAGCTTACCAGCCGGTTCATCACCTTTTCCGGCGGCGGAGAACCGCGCAAGGAGGTCATTTCCGTCGAGCTGATGTTGAGGTCCATCGTTGCCGCCCTGATCGGTTCTAACGTTAGGTATGAATTCTCTCTCCAGGAAAAGTTGTGGAATATCGAGGCTGACCTCAAGCAGATGGAGCAGGTACTTTACGTCTTGGCCACCAATGCCAGGGAGGCCATGCCCCAAGGGGGAACCCTTAAAATTCGGGCCTTAAATTGGGAAGCTTGGTCGGAAGGCAATTCGATTGGGGCCACCATGCGTCCCGGATCCTATGTAAAAATATCTATCACGGATGAGGGTCCGGGGATCGCCGCAGAGAATCTTGATAAGATATTTGACCCATACTTTTCAACCAAAGAGCGGGGCAGCGTTAAGGGGATGGGGCTTGGCTTGGCCATTGCGCATTCGATCATCAGCCGGCATGGCGGATATATTCAGGCCCAATCGGAAGTCGGCGCCGGTGCCAGCTTTCATATCTACCTGCCTGCCATGAAGGGGGTGCCGACGTTACCGGCCGCGTAAGGCTGGCTTTTTGTGACGGTGAGTGGTTCGCAGATAAAGGAGCGATAGGAGATGCCCAAGATATTGATCGTCGATTGATGATAAAGCAAGCAATCTGCTTGCCCTTGAAAACATCCTCAGCCCATTGGATGTAGAGATCATAAGAGCAATGATCGACGATGGTCTCCGATTTCTGAACGGTCAGCGGGAAGCCATTTGGCACCATGCTTAGTCAACATGTGAATCATCTTTAGTTTTTCCCGTCGTTCCAGTTTTGCTGACAACCGTAAATATAAAAGCCATCCGCCTGGTGAATTGTGAGACATAACCCCCCTGAACCGTTCCGGTCATCGGCGAAAAAACGGTTGATCAGGTGTTGGTGGAGGCAGGTTTTGAAGCCGTATTCAAAAGCAGGGACATCCCTCCTGTTATTCATTACGAAGGCAACATCATTGATTGTTACCTGAATTTTGCACGCAATTAGCTTTAAATGGCCACGGTGGCCAATTTTTCCAAAATGATGAAGAGTTCGTTTTCTACTCTAACACATGATCGTTGCCTTTAGTATGAAGTATACAGTTTACCCGTGTTTCGTTTAACTGCCCATATACAAAGGAAATTGTCGTGCAAGAAAATTCTTGCATGATATTCTCCCGAGTTACGCAGACGTTCAACATGCCGCTCGCCTCCACGGCTTCGGTTTCAATCGCGTTTGATCCAGAAAGTTGAGGAAGTGGATCATCGCGGGTGTTCTTGCATCGTATATGGAGTACTTGACCTTATCACGGTTTTGATCTTTGACAACTTTGGAGGCAATAAAGAGCAGCTTCAGACGGGCGATCCGGATCGTATTGGATGACACCGTTTTCAAGGACGGCATCTGTTTCCCGACTTGGCTCTTGGCGGCCAGCAGCTTCAGGTATCGCCAGATATTATAGGTCAGCAGCACCAGTTGAAAGAACGCGTAGTTGTTTTTGAACTTTGCCGATGGGATGGCCGCAAGACCTTCGCGTTTGGCCTCGCCCACCAGGTTTTCAACGTCAGCGCGTTTATCATACTGGCTGACCACCTCATGGGCCGGCCCTGAAAGGCTCGTGCAGAATATCCGGTATGTATAGTTGTCGTCTTCAAAGAGCGCGCATTGCACTTGCTGGTTTGAAGTTGATTTGGCTTTCGGTATACGCATGGCCACAAACCGACACGGGGTATCTCAACCAAGGGGTTGATAGACACAGCTGTTATACTCAACATCATTGCGTTTCCAAGGCCGATACCAACCACTCGTATCAAAAGGCGGATCGCATCTCTTGTTGGCGATGATAAAGTCATAACCGCAGTGTCTTGCAGCCTGAACACTTTCCCAACTCAGGAACTCTCCATCTGCCCGCAGCAAGACTTGGCGAACACAACCGGGCAAATGGGATTTTGTCTGGAGGATAAAGGTAGCGGTCTGTTTGCCACTGAGTGTCTCGCCTTTTCGAAGCTTTCCTATAAGACACTCCCGGGTCTGCTCAATGAAGCACAGCACCGGCCGGTAGCCTTTCTTGCCCCGGTTTTTGGTGTTATGGCCTTTACGGCCGCCTTGCTGATTGCCATACAGCGTCTCGACGGTGGTGTCGATATCGATGCATATCCGGAAATAATTGAAACCCAGTTGTTGCCACACTCGATCTCGCAAAATACTCATGAGGTTCTGAAGGGACTGGGCTTGGTTGATACCCAAGCTGTCAAGGTATCGCCAGAAGGTGCTCGCCACCGGCAACTTTGTCAGCCGGAAAAATCCACACAGCATGGCATCGAGTCGGATGTAGGTAAAATGCCAGATTCTGTTAAAGCCTATAAACAGTAGCATCAGAAGTCCTACCACCATCGAATAGTGGCCCAGCTTTGGTTGCCGAGCAGGTGCATGATAGGTGGCGTTAAATATTTGTTTGAAATCGATCAAATCGAAAAATTTGATCACCGCTAAAAGCCCGCCAAATGGGCTCAGCTGCTCACTGCATGTCTCATGCGGTGTAGAAGCATTGATTTTTCTGGCCTTGGCGGCGTTTTTCTTAAACCCTTTGTTCTTGCGGTTTTTACGGCTTTTTGATTTACTATATTTTACCATCTGGGTACCTCCTGTTTATATTGTGGAAGGCAGTCACCTCCCTTTATAACAGGATTCCCAGATGGTTTCTTCCTTTTCTATTTTTCGTTGTGCAAAAATCAGGTGATAAATGACCAGGAGAAAAAGATCACTGCCTATCAAAAGTCAGCTTACCAACCACTTCATAGGACGAATCTTGGCGCAATTCCAACAGGACGCCCGTGCCCGAGGAAACACTCTCTCCGGTTATGGCAGCAATAGTTACGAAATGCGTTACGAATACAATCAATTCGCCATCCACGGGCTGCCGGGAGATGAAATCGTTCAAGGCGTTGATGTTCGGTCTGCGGTCCTGAACGCGCTCATAGAATGAGTTCAGCGCGGGTAATTCTTGTACAGGACCCATTTGCATCAGCCGTGCCGTTTCGAGGCACCGGCACCATTGGCTGGAATACACACGTGCAGACACGACGCCTGTAGCACGAAGCCAATCGCCGATGCTTCTTGCCTGAGCGCGGCCAGCCTCGTTAAGATTACGCTGCGTGGAACATTCGCCGATCCTAAAATCCTTTGGGTCACCACTGCCGGGTGCCAACGCATGACGAACCATTAGGATATGACTTCCGGTTTGTAGTCTTTCGATCATTTCATCCTGATTCGCCAGGCTGTTGGAGACTGGTAGAATAACAGATTCTGACAATAGAATTAGTAACGAATAGATCATTCTCATGAGAATTTCACCTGTTTTTCTTCCGCAAATAACAATCTTTGTATTCACACCTCATTATGTAGCAGTTGGCAGGAACGGGCAATACGATTCGGATGACCGTATTGTGGTGGGTCAAACCTACCCATGAAATCATTGGTCATCAGTGTTCATAGGACACAGAAAGACGCCAGTCTTGAAATAAAAACTGGTGTGGACTGCCCGACTGGCAGTTTTATCCTGTCAATGGCCAACCAAACCGATCGTATTGAATTCTGGTCTACACTGGCAATTTTAGGACTTATAGGACTATAGGTTTTCGTTGAGCTCCCCAATTTCAATCGGCAGGTATATTCTACAACAACCGATGAAAAGGAACTTTGTGATGATCTCCCTGGAGACACTGATAAATGCCATTCATCATGCGCTGAGACAGGGTACAAACCCAGAAAAAATTGTCGTGAGTGTTACCCTGGGTGTCGTATTGGGTGTGTTTCCCATACCAGGAGTGGCAACGGTGCTGTGTGCTTTGTTCGCAGTAGTGCTGCGGTTGAATCATGGCATCATTCAAGTTGTAAACTATGGTGTTTATCCCTTGCAAATTCTGCTGCTGGGCGGTTACATTGCTCTCGGGAACATATGGTTCGACGCAAGCAATTCGACGGCTTCCTTTGATGCAATGGTGTCATCGCTACAAAATGATGTATGGAGTGGTTTGCTGGCCGTAAAACAGATCGGATTCGGTGCCATAGCCGCCTGGTTGGCGACCAGTCCGCTACTGGCTATCGTTGTACATTTTTCATCGAGGTATGCCATAAAGAGAACAAAGAGCCTGGCAGATGTCAAGAAATCGAAAGCAATACAAAGTCAAACGCACATCAGCGCTTTCAACCTTCGGACACAAGCCGGGTGCAGAACATCCGGTTTGGGTACAACTGATCCAATCCTTCTGAAAGCCAATCGAAAACGGATTCGTTGGACGAATCGTGAACGGCAGGTTTATCAAAACAAAGACTGCGAACAGATCCCTGCGTAAAATTAGGAACGGGCAGTATTGATGATAAGTTCTCACAGTCCTTTTCTCTTTCCTTGAAATTGTCAGGAAGAAAAAAAAGAGATTCGCTCTCATGAAAAGTATCGATGGTAGATGGTTGTACTACATGTTTCTGGCCGGTTACCGGAAGGTGCATGCCCACCGGAAGCAGTTGAATCGGATCAATGTCTTTCCCGTCCAGGACGGTGACACCGGGGCCAATATGACCCTTACCCTGGCCGCGGTCGTCGATACGGTGAGACCGGAGCGTCCCTATAAGCAAGTACTGGATCAGATCGCCGAAACAGCCTTGTTGAACGCACGCGGCAACTCAGGAGTCATTTTCGGGCAATTCCCCTTTGGCATCAGTGCAGAAACTGCCGAAATTTCCCGAATCTCCATCGAACAGTTCGCAGTCAGTGCAAAAAAGGCGGTGAGATACGTCTACGAGGCCATCGAGAAACCGGTGGAGGGCACCATCCTGACGATCGTGAGGGCCTGGTCGGAATTCCTATACACCAACCGCCGCCGCTGCGACGATTTTGGCCAGCTGCTTGTGGATTCCAACGCAACACTTCGACGGTCATTGGCCGAGACCCCAACCCAATTGGAGGTCCTGGCCCGGGCCAACGTGGTGGATGCCGGGGCATGCGCCTTCGTCTTCTTTATCGAAGGCATGATCGAATGCATCCGTCAGAAAACAATCCGCCATCTTGTTAAATCGGCCGCTGATACATGGCTTCCCGATGAGTTGGACGATGCGGTGCCCGCAGAAGGCCATTTGCCACAACAGGTGAGATTTCACTATTGCACCGAGGCCCTGATCCGCAATTGTTCGCTGGCACCCAACCGGTTGACCGAGATACTGAAAGAAAGCGGCGATTCCGTAGTGGTCGCCGGTGCCGCCAGCGCTGCGCGCGTGCATGTGCATACCAACCATCCGGGACTACATTGTTCTGCATGCCAACAATCGGCCGGCGGCGGACTGGTATGCCCAGCGGATGACGGTATTCACAGCGCACTCCCCGCTGGCCACAGTCAACATCTCACCGGTCGTCGGCGCCAATGCCGGTGTGGGCGCCGTTGCCGTGGCGTTTATGTTTGATTCGGTGTGTTTAAACCGCTTGCTTTGCATACGTTTATCACCCGACTATGGAAGCACTGACCTGCTTTGGTTTTATTACAAAGAGTCTTTTAGGTATTCAGTAGTAGGTCTGACCTACCTTGCAGCCTTTTCAACTCTTCAAATCCTCATTATTTACGAGCAGATATGATTTTCCCCATCCTGACCCTTCTGGCCCGAGGCCAGTTTGCAGATGCGTTGCATGGTGAATACTTTGTTGATCAGTAGACAAACTTCGATTTTTTCGATGCGCGGCAATGGTCATCGACAACCGAAAGGATGGACGCTGAAAGGGGGTAACCAACATGAAGACAATCATTTCAGTTGCTGGCGACATGGAAGCTATACATACATTCATAAAGCATCGATTCGACCGTGTTCGATGGGTGAGCTGTAGGGGGCAAGATGAAGGGAACGGTTGATCTTCAGGCTCGAAAAAAAGGTGCGATCCTCGGAATGTTCATTGGGGATGCGTTGGCCATGCCAGTGCACTGGTACTATGATCGACAGGCACTCTACCGGGATTATGGCCATGTCACAAGTTATCAGAGACCCAAAAATCCTCACCCTGACAGTATATTGTGGCGCTCGGTGGATTATGTGACCGATCGATCCTTCGATATTCTTCACGATCAGCGAAAATATTGGGGACGGCATTGCATTCATTACCACCAGTTTTTACAGGCCGGTGAGAATACGCTCAATTTGAAGCTCTGTGGATTGCTGATCGATACCATTGTCGAAAATGGCACCTATGACAGTGATGCCTACCTGGAACGGTACATCGATTTTGCTTTTGGATATACTTCTTCCAGTTCTAAACGGCGCTTTGCTCGAAGATACACTTGTTACCAAAATTCGAAACCAGGACAACCCATTGGTGGGGTTTCCATTTTTCCGTTGGCTAAAAGATTCCGACGAGACGGTAGTTGGAAAACATGTCAGTAGCGCCTGTTATGTGGAAGATGCCATGCCGGTGACGCTGTATCTGGCTTTGAAGTATCATCATGATACCGCCCGCGGACTCATCGCCAACACCAATCTCGGTGGGGACAATGCCGGTAGGGGAGCAGTTCTGGGGGCGCTCTTGGGGGCGGCCAATGGGCCTGAATCCTTCCCGAAGCCGTGGTTGGATGGATTGCGTCATCCTCCGGCAAACCTGGAGCAATTTATAAACAGTCAATCATGTAAACAGTAACGCGAACAAGTTTTATTGAAAAGGAGCATACCCATGAATACGGAAACCAACGAAACCGTTTATGTAAAGGTAAAAGATGGGGCCGGCAACGAATTTGTCTGTCCCTTGAATGAACTCAGGGATGCCAGAAGCGTCAGTGACGACGAATTGGAGAACTGTTTTGAGGGTGACGTCGTCGGCCGATACGCCGGCCAACTGAACATCATTCAACCGAGACACTGATTTCTTTGAATGTGCGCCCTGACGGCATCCATCTCCTGGCAAACTTTCATAAGGGTGTAAAGGGTGTCTTCGCGGACCTGCCGAAACCAGCCCTGCTGCGTGTTAAGCTGATCGCCGAGGATTAACCGAAGGGTCATGGCGTCTTTCACGGATTATGGTCCTTGCCTGGCGCCCATTCAATTATAGTTTGCCGGATCGCCAAAGCGTGTGTCGTCTCGTTTTTTTCGAAAATGTTAAAAATATCTCTTTTCCTTTGTAAGAAACGGCAGTCGTTTAGGTGACGACATTCTTCTTGCCTCCGTAGTAGCGCATAAACTGTACACGGTCGTAAATGGACGGGTCTGCGGTCTTCTCCTGGCTCATTTTGCCTTTGAAAGCACCAATATGATCGAACCGCTTCGCGGTCATCCAGGATTGAAGGCGGTCGATCATTACACCCAGATAGTCAATTCCGTTCTTGTACAGGCAGGAGGCGACCTGAACGGCATCCGCGCCGGCCAAGAGCTGTTTGATCACTGCGTCCCCGTCGTGGATACCGGTGGAAGCCGCAAGGTCACAATCCACCTTCCCGGCCATAATGGCGATCCAGCGCAAAGACATGGACAGGTCCGACGGTGTGCTGAAAACAAATCCGTTGGTGATGGAAAAGTTATCGATGTCGATATCCGGGCTGAAGTAGCGGTTGAAGAGCACCAAACCGGCAATTCCGGTCTGCGACAATTTTTGGATCATAGGGCCCAGATCGGAAAAATAGTAGCTGATTTTCAGCGCCGTCGGAATAGAGAGCTTTTGGGTGACTTCCTCTGTGACCTTGAAATAGATGTCCTTGCGATCCACACGCGTTCTCTTGAAATCCGTGGGCGGAAAAAACATATTCAGCTCCAGCGCATCCGCACCGGCCGCCTCCAGTTGTTGTGCATAGGAGATCCATTCAACGGATTGCAGAAAGCAGTTGATGCTGGCAATGACCGGGATCGAAACGGCCTTCTTGCTCTCTGTGACCAGGGTGACATACTTTTTCAGATTTTCCTCGCGAACCAGGTAGTCGTAGTACTCGATGGGAATTTTACGCCCGTCGTAATCGAAGTACTGGCTCTCTTTGGGAAACTGTTGGGCCGTCTTCATGAAGTCGGCGTACTCCAGTGCCACCTCCTCCTCGAAGATCGATTTCAGAACCACCGCAGCGGCTCCGGCCGCCTCTGCCGTCTTGACTTTCTCCACCGAGCCGGTCATCCCGGAGCTTCCCACAATGATCGGATTCTTTAACGCAAGTCCCATGTACTGTGTAGACAGGTCCATATTTCCTCCTTGGTGAATCGGTAACAATTAAAATTGATAACCCACCGTCGCAAACCCGTAATTGAACCAGCTGAAAGTGTAGACATCATCAGTATCGGAGCCACCTTCCAACATCCGGTAACCGCCTCCTATGCTCCAGCTGTCAGTAAGATCGTAGCGTAGTTGTAACGCCAGATCCAATGCCCGACCGGGTCCGCCGGCAAGTCCCTGGAAGTCGAAAATCGCTGCCCATCGTCTGGCAAAGGCCCACCGCGTCGAAAAGTTAAGCAGGGGGGCGACGCCCACATTACTATCGGACGCCTTTCGGCCAGGCTGTTCGAGTTCGATTTTGGCATCACGCAGCAGAATCGTAGCACCGACATGCATGCGCCATGCGCTTTTGTTGAGAAATCGATAGCGATAGGAAACCCGGTAGGTATCAAATTTGTATTTGCCTTCGGTTGGCGTACCAGGGGAAAATGTTGTACCTGCAAATGAGACCGGCTGATGAAACGTGCCGCTGCCGTCAATTCTCAGTGGTGCCACTTCTAACCGCAATCCGTGCCGTTCCAGGAAATTCCAGTCAAAGGTGAACCGGCCCGCAGCATAGGGCCCGCTTCCGGTCAAATCCGCAAACGAAAACGCCGTACCGGTGTTGCCGGGAATTCGCACATCGTTTTTGGCTTGCCAGACCGGCCCACCTTCCAATGTCATACGAAAACGCTTCCCGTTATTTTGTTCAGCCGCCGAGGTTGGCAATGCCAATAACAGCGAAAGAAAACAGGTAAAGCAAAATATAAATGTCTTCGTTACGCGGCACATAATTTTCCCCTTTTCATTCAAGCGCTTTTACAAAGCTAAAGATGGGATCGTATTTGTCCACTGGTTATAATGATATTTTCGTTGCAATGTTCTGGTGCATGTAGCGATTCTATTTTTCTCATGATTGCGGAATGACGTTCCAGATTCTCTTCCATACCCAAGCCAGGCCCCGCCAATCCAGTTTGGTTGCCAGCCTTTCATCGTCAACGGGTTGGGGATGACAATCGTTCAATCTGGCAACCTTGAAACGGAAGACATAATCGGGTTCCGATCCCATGCGCAAGTCGGTCATGGCCACATATTCACCCACAGTCGAAAAGGCATAATAGCCCCTGGTGAACCATTTCAGTTTGACAACCGGTGGGTGCTCTTCGATTCCGTTCATTAAAGCCAAGTTCCTGGGGAAGAAATCCACGAGCAACGGTAAATCTTGATCGAATAGTGAAAAATAGGTTTCGAAATATCGGTCTTTGTCGATGCCCACGACCCGCCATAGCAGAGTGGTGAACGGTGCCGGGGAGGCGATGTACTGGGAATAGAACACCTCCTGGTGAGCAAGCTTTTTCGTTACCCTGTGTCTGACGAATTCACCGGCACTTAATGACCAGGCAAGATAGGTTAGGCTGAGAAAAAGGCCAATCGTATTGAGCCGATGACCCAGGGAACGACTTCTTTTCAACACCAGGGCAACCAGGACGCCCGAGAGAACCGGCAACGTAAAAAGGGGATCGATGATGAACAGAACCGGGATTGCCATGGGCGTGGTGTCAAAAGGCCAAAAGATTTGTGTGCCGTATATGGTCAGCAGATCCAGAAGCACACTGGTTTCCAGTACGATCAAGGAAAGCAGCACCCATCGGCGATAATATCGTTTTGTGTCAGGATGGATGTTCGAAATCAGCCAGGCTACAATCGGCGATAAGAGCGCCAAAAGAATGAGAGAATGGCTGAAGCCGCGGTGGTATACGAAGTCATTTACCGGGCCACCGAGGGGAATGAAGACATCCAGATCAGGCAATGTTCCCAAGACGGCACCCCAGAAAAGTGCCTTCCTTCCGACCTTCTTACCAAGGATGGCCTCTCCACAGGCGGCGCCAAATGTTAACTGGGTTAACGAGTCCATTGTTTATGCAACGCTTGTTCAAGTTTATCTGCTACGCAAGAGGAAATGACTTCAATTCATAACGATTTTTCGTATTCCACACCAGAATCCGTGATGGGTCAACCGTTAATGGATTCGGTAAAACCGATCCAATATGTCGCGTGTTTGTTCAAGGCGGCGGGTCGGCGCTTCGTCATAAAAAAGAGTATGCCTCGATAATAAGAGGTTGGTATGTGGATTGAAGTTTGTTCACCCCATCTGGCTGCGGAGATCAAAATCTACGCTACGAGCCTTTTGGCTATCTCCGCGACATGTTTGCCTTGAAAGCGTGCGCCGTCCAGTTCGTTTTCGCTGGGCATTCGCTCCCCAGATCCGCCCGCGATCGTCGAAGCGCCATATGGAGAGCCACCCGTCACCTCGTCGATCTTCATCTGGCCCTGAAAGGCGTAGGGCAGCCCCGCGATTAAAAAGCCATGATGCAACAGTGATATGTGGAACGAAAGAAGGGTGGACTCCTGGCCGCCATGCTGCGTGGCGCTGCTGGTAAAAACGCTGCCGACCTTGCCAACCAGGGCACCCTGGGACCAGAGCTGACCGGTTGCATCCAGAAACTGGCGCATCTGTCCACACATGTTGCCGAAACGTGTCGGTGTCCCGAAAATGATGGCGTCAGCCGAGGCCAGCTCGTCCACGGTGCAGATGGGCACATGTGAAATGGCCTTCTGCGCTTCTACGGCGCCCATATTTTCGAGTATTTCGTCGGGCAGCGTCTCAGGAACGCGCCGCATGACTGCCTCAGCGCCATCGACCTGTTTTACGCCTTCTGAAATTGCCTCGGCCATTTTATGAACGTGTCCATAGGTGGAATAATAAACGATCAGTACTTTCATCGGATGAACCTCCTTCTGCATTATCAACATTTTATATGAAGCCATGCTATAAAAGCGCAAAAAGGCTGAATACAGCCATTCGGCCTTTTACAGATTTTTCGCTACAACCATTAGCCGGGAATAGAAACCGGTGCCGCCTTGCCGATGGCCTCCATGGTTTCCTCATATAAGGCGAATAATGGACCGGAAAGTCAGTTCAATGGGGCTGAATCGCAGGTTCGGTTTCAAGCGTTGAGGTAACCTTGTAAGTATTTGCTGCATCATATTACCAAATATTATAACAAGGTCAATGATTTCATTACTGATTACATCGGCATTACTGCGAGGGCTGTGGACGCAGCGGAGCAAAGGCCGAAAATTTGTGTAAACCGCAAACGTTGTAAGGTAATTTTGATGTTACCCGCCCCATACTTTGGATTGACAAAGATGGGGCGGTCCTATCCTACCGAAGTGATTCTTCTTGCGGTGCACGACGAGGTTCGCTACTGTTGAACGGCGCATCGTTGATTTCATCGATTCCCTGCTTTGTGGCCGTATTCCAAGCTCCTCTGCGCAACGCTTCCTCATGCCAGCGGCTTTTTTGATTTTCTTTTCGATTGATGGATGTTGAAAGCGCGTTCATATCGTTACCCATTGCGTTAAGGGTCTCTTTTCGAAATTGTTCCTGGATCAAAGGGAATCAAACTATAAGGAGGTGCTCGTGATTCACCACTACGACACGGTGATCGTCGGCTCCGGTGGGGCCGGGCTTTACGCGGCCCTGGAGGCCGGCCGGCGATCGAAAACGGCGGTTCTCTCCAAGCTGTACCCCATTCGCAGCCATACCGGGGCGGCCCAGGGAGGGATCAGCGCCGCGCTGGGCAACGTGGAGGAGGACAAACCCGAATGGCATGCGTTTGATACGGTCAAGGGGGGCGATTATCTCGTCGATCAGCAGGCGGCGACAATCTTGGCCGAAGAGGCGGTCCAGGCCGTATACGACCTGGAAAACCGCGGATTGCCATTCAACCGCACCCCGGAAGGTCGCATCGACCAGCGTCGCTTCGGGGGGCATACCCGAAATTTCGGGGAAGGTCCCGTTCGTCGTGCGTGTTATGCGGCCGACCGCACCGGGCACATGATCCTACAGACCCTCTATCAGCAGTGCATCAAGAACGATGTGGCCTTTTTCGACGAATTTCAGGTGCTGGACCTGATACTGGATGGCAACACGGCCCAGGGCGTCGTGGCCGTGGAGCTGGCCAGCGGGGACCTGCATGTGTTTGCCGCAAAGGCGGTCCTTTTTGCCACCGGCGGCTTCGGGCGAATCTTCAAGATCACCTCCAACGCCTACGCCAACACCGGCGACGGTCCGGCCGTGTGTGCCCGACGGGGAATCCCGCTGGAGGATATGGAATTCTTCCAGTTCCATCCCACCGGTATCATGGGCCTGGGCATCCTGATCTCCGAAGCCGTTCGTGGAGAAGGCGGAATCCTGCGCAATCGAAACAAAGAGCGCTTCATGGAGCACCACTCGCCGACCCTCCTGGACCTGGCCCCCCGGGACATCGTGGCCCGTTCCATCCTCACCGAGGTGCGGTCAGGGCGGGGAATCCGCGGGGACCGCAGAATTGACGATTATGTGCATCTGGATGCGACCCATTTGGGCAAAACGACCCTGAATAGCAAATTGCCCGACATCAGCGGATTCTGCCAAACCTATCTGGGCATCGACCCGGCCGAGACACCCATACCGGTGCTGCCCACGGCGCATTACGCCATGGGCGGAATTCCCACGGATGACCATGGACGTGTCGTATTGGACGGTGAAGGGACCATCGTCGACGGCCTTTACGCAGCCGGGGAATGCGCCTGCGTATCCGTTCATGGCGCCAACCGGCTTGGCACCAACAGCCTTCTCGACCTGGTGGTTTTCGGACGGCGGGCCGGTCGACACATTGGTGATTATGTGAAACATGCCGCCATGCCCCAACCGCCAGCCGAGGCCAAAGACGATTCCCTTGCCCTGGTCGCGCGTCTCACCGATGGCACCTCCGGCCCCCACGGCGGCCACATCACCGACGAGATGCAAACCACGATGATGGAGAAGGTGGGCATCTATCGTAATGCCGACGATATGCAGTCGGCAGTGGACGCGGTGCAGCACCTGCGGGAGCGTTATCGATCGGTCAGGGTCCAGGACACGGGCAGATCGTTCAATACCGACCTTTTGGAAATCATCGAATTGGGCAACCTGTTGGATCTATCCCTGATTACCGCCGCGGCGGCCCTCCATCGCCAGGAGAGCCGGGGGGCCCACAGCCGCGAGGACTTTCCGGAAAGAGACGACACCAACTGGCTCAAACATTCGCTGGCCTATCTGGAAGACGATGCGGTGCGGCTTGACCATAAGGCGGTGGATACTTCCATCTGGGAACCCAAGGCGCGCACCTATTGAACCAAGGAGCCGAATATGAAAATCATCTTACAGATCCAACGGTACAATCCCGACACCGACGAGGCACCCTACGAGCAGGAATATACGGTGGATGCCGAACCCAACGACCGGCTCCTGGATGCGCTCATGCAGGTCAAGCGCTTTCAGGATGGAAGCCTGTGTTTCCGCAAAAGCTGTGCCCACGGTGTCTGCGGTTCGGACGCCATGCGCATCAACGGCAAGGACGGCCTGGCCTGCAAGACCCTGATCAAGGATGTGGTCGACAAAGAGGGGGACACCGTTACAGTGGCACCGCTGCGTTTTTTACCGGTCCAACGGGATCTGATTGTCGATCAGAGTGATTTTTTCAGAAAATACAGATCGATCAAACCTTATTTGATCAATGATGCGCCGGTGGCCGAAAAAGAGCGCATCCAATCCCAGGAAGAACGGATGCAGTTCGATGACACCACCAACTGCCTCCTATGTGCGGCCTGCTATTCGGCCTGCCCGGTGCTGGCAGACAACCCCGCCTTTCTCGGCCCGGCAGCCATCGTCCAGGCCTACCGGTTTCTTGCGGATACGCGGGATCATGGATTCGAGGCACGCATGGATGTGCTGGATCACAAAAGCGGCGTGTGGCTTTGCCAAAATCATTTTCAATGTACCCGGGCCTGTCCGCGGTCGATTTTGATTACCAAGCGCATCAACCAGACCAAACGAATGATCGGCACGCACAAAGAGAGTCCAAAGAAGAAATGATACGCCTCAGTGCCGAAGGATGCGGATGGTTACCAACCCGGTGACGGTTATCCCATTTTCTTGAACGCCGTTGCGGGGAAAAAGCAGTAGGGACATTCGTCGGGCGCCTCGTCACCGTAATGCACATGACCACATATACGGCAGCGCCATGTGGTCTGCCCACCGCCATCGGCCAGCGGGTCGGTCTCGCGATGCAGGGGCAGATCTTCCAGTGGCGGCATGACCGGCTGGTACTGGCCCATCACATGACCGGCGACGATCAACCGCTGTACCTCGCTGGTCCCCTCATAGATGCGCAGCAGGCGGACATCGCGCAGAAGCTTCTCCACGGGGAACATTTTGGTGTAGCCAAAGCCACCGAAGATCTGAAGGGCCTCGTTGACCACCTCGAACGCAGCTTCCGTGGCATAGAATTTGGCGATGGACGCATTCAGAGTGGGATCGATACCCTGGTCGGCCTCCCAGGCGGCCTTGAGGGTGAGAAGCCGGGCGGTTTCGACTTTCTGGTACATCTCGGCGATTTTGAACTGGATGGCCTGGAACCCGGAGATGGGCATGCCGAAGGCCTTGCGCTTTTTGGCATAATCCAGTGAGAATTCCATGGCGGAACGTGCGGCACCCACACCGAATGCACCGATGATGGGACGGGTGCGGCCGAAGGTCTTCATGGCCAGGACGAAACCCTTTCCCGGTGGGGCCAGGATATTGCCTCGCGGAATACGAACATTGTCGAATTTCAATGCCACCGTGTTCGAGCTGCGTTGGCCCATCTTGGGGATCGGACGCCCCACGCGAACGCCGGGCCAGTTTGTCTCCACCAGAAATGCACAAATGCCGTCATGCTGCTTCTTGGAATCGACGGTGGCGAACACCGAGACATAATCCGCCACACCGCCGTTGGTAATCCAGTATTTGGTTCCGTTGAGGATATAGTCGTCCCCGTCCGCTGTGGCGTTGCAGCGAATGCCGGCCACATCCGAACCCATCAGTGGTTCGGAGGTGGCAAAGCTGATTTTTTTGAATTCCTTGAGAATTTTCGGTAGGTAGTGCGCGCGCAGGCTTTCGTTGTTAGAGAGGAGCAAGGGTTCCATGCCCAGAGAATTGTCAAAAATCGATGTGGCCAGACCCGGGCAAACTGCCGCCATTTCTTCGGTCAGGATGGCGGCTTCCACCAGGCCCAGTCCCTGACCGCCGTAGGATTTGGGGATGTCGATATTCATGATACCGGCATCGTAGGCTTTGCGCAGCACGGACAGCGGCATCTCATCGGCTTCATCGTAGTACCACGCAACCGGCAGGATCTCCGTCAAGGCAAACGTGCGGGCTTTTTGTTGGAGTTCGATCTGCTCCGGTGAGAGTGTAAATTCCAGCATGAATTCTCCTTTTGTAGAGCGATAACGGTCAATGGGATATGGTTCCGCGGATTGGTTCGAAGTATACGTATACTGGGCGGATACCGATCATCCAATCACGATCAGAAATATGAGGAATAGAATGAATCATCGCATGAAGATTGCCGTCTTGTAAACGACAATTGCGGGACAGAAACGCACAAGGAGGAAGGCATGACGATGTCCGCGATCCTCGTTTTGGCCAATCATCGTCCGGAAACCCTGCCGCTTGCTCGGCAGCTGATGGTGGCCCACGACACGATTATTTTGGAAGAGCCGGTGGACGACCGCTTTGCAGCCATGCTCGATGGTGGGATTTCCATCGCGGATTATCTCGAAACGCAGGATATAGAATACCCGGCATTCAGCCATCGTATGGCCCAAATCCTGCGCGAGCTGCATCGGGCCGGCGCCCGGCTGGTTCAGCTCGATCCTTTCATGGATGTTCTTCTGGCAATCCACGACTTGTTTGCCAACGGTCAGGGGCCGCAGGATCTGCCTGCAGGCACGGATCAACAGCGCGTTTATCGGGTTGAACGCTCGGCCGCCAAGGCCCTGCTCGATTTTTACCACACATCCACCACCGGCAATTTCGAGACCACCGTAGCAGCGGTCAAACGCTTCGCCCGGGCAGATGCTAAGCGGTTCACCCTGCGCGACGGCATGCGGGCCCGGGCAATGGCGGCTCTTTTAAGGGAAACAGGCAAGACGTACATCGAAGCCGGTCAAATTCACTATCCCCTCTGGCAAGCGCTCAGGCGGAGACTGCCGGTCGGCTATCCCTTGCGCGTCCATTTTCTCATGACCGGTGTTGTGCGTCAGTTAGGCTGTCGTCGCCATCTGTTCGGACCCGGTGACCTGTTGACCCTCTACTATCGGTTTCATCCCCATGGCCGATTCCACGCCGAGGATCTTCTTGCGGCGCGTGCATTGATCTACAACAAACTGATTGTCAAGGAGGAGATCATCGATGACGACGCATCGTACCCGCATACGCGCGATGAACTGAACGTCGGTATGCTCACCGACCAATTGTCACTGGACGATTGCCGGCGGCTTTATCCGTTGGTTCGGCGTTCGTCAACGGCCGCATCGCGTGAAGTCGTGCATCGTTACGCAAGGCACGCGGGACTGCTGCCATGAAATGTTGTTCCGCTCCATTACGAGTTGGACGCGGCAGCCCGAATGCGCACCAAGGCCTCGAGATTGTCCGATGTCAACAGGCCGACGAGTTCGCCGTCTCGGGTGACGGGCAGGGTGTGGCATTGACAGGCGCTAAATTTGGCGACCACAGCATCCAGCATCTCCGTGAAGTCAACGGTGGCCACGTCCTGTCTGACCACGGATCCCACGGTCGACTGGGCATCGTGTGCGGACAAGGCCCTCAACAGGTCGGTTTGCCTGAGCATACCCTCCAAAGCCCCGTCGCTGATCACCGGAAAATCTTTCTGGGTCCCCGCCAAGGACAATTCAACGGCGCGGTGCAAACTGTCCTGGATGGAAAGCGTCTTAAAATCACTCACCATTGCCTGATGAACCGGAATACCGCCGATGTCAGATTTCAGCCGCGCCATGCCGGCTTCTTGGGTCGCACCCATCCAGACAAACAGCGCAATGAGAATCAAAAACGGATTGTAGAAGAGTCCAATCACGGCGAACAACAAGGCAATTGTGCGGCCGATGGCGGCGGCGATGCCCGTTGCGCGGCTGTAGTCCTGCCGGGTAGCCAGTATGGCACGCAAGACACGCCCCCCGTCCATGGGAAAGGCCGGAATCATATTGAAGGCGATCATGAAAAGATTGACCGCCATGAGACGCTCGAGAAAAGGACCGGCAGTTACGGTCAGGCTCTGGAACGGCTCCCACGAGGCAGTCAATTTCAGCCATACGAACAATGCCAAGGCGATGACCGCATTCACGGCGGGTCCGGCCAAGGCGACCCACAGCTCCTGAATCGGTTGGCTGGGCATCCTCTCCAGGCGCGCCACACCGCCGATGGGCAGCAAAATGATGTCGCGGGTCGCAATTTCATAGCGCCTGGCCATCAAGGCATGGCCGAATTCGTGCAGGACCACGCACATGAAGATGGCGAGGACAAACATCACCCCGACCAGGGCTGCCAAAACGCTGCGGCCAACTTGCCAGTGTATCAGCGCGATCCATCCAATCAACAGCAGGAAAGTCAAATGCATATGTACATCGATACCGACGAATCTTCCTATTTTGACAGACCATTTCATGGCTACACCCCCTGCAGACAACCAATCACAGAAGGTTGTCTGTGTTTGCTTATAGATTTTGTATGGCATGATAGTAATACAGGTACGGATTGCAGCAATATGAGACAGTTGACCGGTTGCCGGTAGGTTAATCCTACCAATTTCGTATCAAGAAATCGGTATGTCCGGTCGCGATCAAGGCGCAAGAGAAATTTTACCGAATGTGCGGAAACACATTCCTGACGATTTCCAGCAAGACATGACCGAAAATGATCCGAAAAACTCGATCAAGCAGGACCAAAGAGTGAAGCCGGCAATTTTTGGAAGGCCGGTCGGGCAAAGAGATATCCCTGAAACAAACGAATGCCCTCTTCCTGCAACCAGCGGAATTCGCTTTCCGTTTCAACCCCTTCTGCGATGATCTCTATGCCCAGATCGAGGCAGGTGCGACGGATTCCTCGGATAATCGCCTGTTTGGGTCCTTTTTTTTCGACGTCTCGAACCAGGCGCAGGTCCAATTTGAGAAAGTCGGGCTGAAACTCGGCGAGCAGATTCAATCCGGCGTATCCGGCCCCGAAATCGTCAATCGCGAAAAGCAACCCTGTTCTGCGGTAATCCCGCAGTGCAGTTGAAAAACCTTTCAACGACCCGACGACCTCGCTTTCCAGGATTTCCAATACGATCTGCTTCGGCAAGATGTGCAGCCGCTCCACCGCTTCCAGGATCGACACGATGGAAGAAGGCGAGGAGGACACCATCGACGGCATGATATTCAGGTTCAAACGCGTGGAAAGTCCCCGATAGGCCGCCCAATGCAGGGCCTGGATGCAGGATTCATCGCTAAATGCAGCCCGTCCGGCAGGAGGAATGGTGTTCATGACATCCATAGCAGATTCTTCGTCCGTGCCCCGTAAAAGTGCCTCATAGGAAAAAATGGTGCAGTCGCTGGTATTCACGATGGGTTGAAAGGCAAAGGAATAGGATGCGCCAGCCGGCGGTGTGCTGGCTGTAGCGGCTGCAAAAGCCGCATTGCAGCGGTACCGGCAAACGGGACCGTTTTGATCGACATGGTTGCGAATTTTTGCCCGCCAGCGGCCTTTTTTGAACAAATCCAGAAGTTTTTTTGCCCTTCCGTGTTCAATTTGGGTAAACGGTTCATCCTGCTGGAAAAAATCGTTGATGCCGATGATGGTTTCGACATCGGCCATTTTCAGGTCGGCGTAGCCCATTGTCCAGTCACCGAAGGCGCGTTTGGCGATGGGCTCGCGGATGATGACAGTGATGTTTTGATGTCGCTCATCCCTCTCAATGGAGGAGACGAGCTTGTCGACATTCTTTTTTTCACCTTCGATCACTTGAAGGAAACTTCGCCCCGCGCAGAGCAGCATGCCCGTGATACCCAATTTCTCGTTGCGTTTTTGAGAAGCCCGAAGCAAGCGTTCGATTTTATCCCGCGTCATTTCGTCCGTAGCTGTACTGCAATAGACAACTTGAATCAATTGGTGGGTTTGTGCTTCCATGATGTTCGAATGAAATTTTCCCTCGATTGTTTGGTCAATCATGCGAAGGTAGCCTGTTACGGCACCTTGGCTTTGCTTTGGTTTGCGTTTCTTCTGTGTTTCTTGTTCCGATTCGACTGGGCTTCATTTTTTTAACGACGCAGCACTTACCCTATTGTACAATCCAGACAGGGTTTTTATCAATAGCACCATTTGGCCAACCCCTTCCGAAGCGCCGCTTATGAAAACGCCTCACCGGCACCGCAATATCACGCTCAAACGACTGTTGCTGGATGCCATCCAATTTAAACTGTAGCTGTGTTCATACGGTGCATCACTGCTGTCCAAAATAAATAGAAATTCTTAATTGCTCTTTGAAATTTCAATTGTTTAGGCGGTATAAACCGCAAACTTCAAGATCAGGTTCCCATTTTCAACTTGTGCTGTCCAATTCCTTTAAATGGAAGTTGATATTGGACATGCTGAATCATTCCGGGGAGAACATCGAATGGTTTGTCAATCCATTCCCATAAATCCCTGTAAGTAAAAAGATTCCATCTGAGAAAAGCAACCAGATTTGACAACGACCAATTGAATCGGGACTTAAACTTCAGGTACTTGATTAGCAGCATGGCAATTAATGCTGTCCAAATCTGGATATACAGCGCATTCTCGCTGGTTCCAACAAAGGTTTTCACCTTCAGATTCTGTTTGAGTGCCTTGAAGAACAATTCTATTTGCCATCGATCTTTGTAAATGGCGGATATTGTGGTGGCCCCAAATTCCAGATGATTGGTCAGCAATACGATTTCACGATCCTGTTCTTTATCCCAAACGGTTACCTTTCGTAGCGTGTGGGGACAATTCTTACGAGCGTAGTGACCGTTGAACTGGATCAATTCGTCGGACAGGATGTTTCTATTGAAAGGGACCTGTCGTTGTTCAATCACCGTGTAATCGGCATTGTCCTTTAAACGGGTGACAAAATAGATCTGATTTTCCGTCCAGTAAGCAAATAGCCGATAATCATTATACCCCCGATCCATGGCGACGATCGATTGGGGTGACAGAGGAATCTTACGGGCAATGGTGACATCATGCTTTTTGCCGTTGGAGATATAAGCATAGGTCGGCAGATACCCGTCATGATCCAATAGCAAGTGAAGTTTAACGGCCCCCTTGGTCTGGCGGAATTTTGCCCACGGAAAAAGCGACAAACACAGCGAAATGGTTGAACTGTCCAGCGACAGCAACTTATTTTTAAATCGGAACCGATGTTTGCCTGGACCTGTCATCTTGCACACATCAAGTGTCTGGTAAAAAAGGTCGCGATACATTTGCCAGGGCCGATGGGCATTGGCATAGGACAACGTGGATTTGTTCGGCGCCTTTTTCACCCCAAGGTGACGGAGTTTGCCAAGGCAACAGGATAATCCGCCACAAATTTCACGCAGACTCTTGGCTTGAGCCAGTTGACAAAAAAGCATGGCTACAAAATGGTCCCAACTGCTGAAGCCTTTTGCGTAACGTTCAGCTTGATGACGAAAAACCAGATTGAAAAATTGACCTCGATGAAACAAAGCAACCAGTTGACTGAACAAGCTTGCATGGCGTACCATCTGTCTGCCTCCTTTGTTTGGCTAACGGTTTCTTTTGGCGATTAAACCATGCCTTACAAGGAGGCTTTTTTTCAAGTGCTTATCGAATTACTTCTGTTCAAATCGGTTCTTGGACAAGAGTGACGGTGCATCTTTTTTCGACCCGTATATCCGGTATTCGTAGACCAAGGCAAAAGTTCATGGTGGTAGTTCCTGACTGCTACCATCCGGTCAATCGGCCATGGTTGTCGATCTCTCCAGATGCATTATTTTAACGATTGACAAAGAAGTGACAAACACCCAATAAAATGTTTACTCGTGGGTGTTGACTAAATAAATCGCTTTAGAAGAAGTAACCGAAGGGAGATGACAATGAACAACGGTCATCCAAAAATTCGCGTCTACAAAGAGAAAGAGAAAACCCAACGCGTCACCCATTGGGATCTGGATTATCTGCCCATGGATGAAATCGTGGCACTATACAAGCAAAACAAAGGGAATCCACAACCAAAAGACGAAACAGGACCCGCAACCGAAAAGAGTAATCTCAAATTATCATTGCTGCTGATCGGAACGGGTCTCTTGTTGTTGGTAGGATCTCTTTGCGTTGCCTCTCTGATGTAAATAAAAAAATACCATATTCGATGTTCGAAGTTGGACGTTCGACGTTCATTGAGATGGATTCAAGCCTCCTTCGAGGGGGGGCTCACCAAGCCTGGTCTCTGTGGGTGTCATTATTATTATTCGCAATCCTGCGACGTCCTCGAACACTTTGTATCCTTCAACCGTTCAGTATATTTTTCCCAAATACCTTTTTTTCCCCTTGAACTTGAATTGGCAGCAGCCTCTTTCTCTTTTGCTTCGTATCTTTCACCTTGGTCAGTACTTGTACTTGATGAATTCATATGTAACCTTCCTTTCGAATTCCGAATTATATGCGTTTGGCATTTATTTTACAGATAATAATGTCTATTATAGAGAATTCAATTTTAAGAATGTTGTTGCAGTCGCTTGGGACACGTGTACCAAGGTTTCTTATCCATATTTGCAATCGTGCAAAATTAGACTATCGCCCACCTCAAAAAAAATCTAAGCGTCCACCTTTATAATTCCCTTGGAGATTGCGAGGCTTTACCCTTTCCCATTCGGAGCAGTTCAAGTCTTTATCTGCCGCTTCTTCCTTGGGTTGATGGTAGTTTCTACCTGCCACACTTCAACTAACCGACTCACATTGCCTAATTGCGATCATGCCGTATTTTTCAATGTAGTAGAGAAAATACAGCAAAATTCAGAAAAACATGGGAGGTGATATAATGGTCGAAGAAAAAGTTCAGGACTATACCGACGACAGGAACGAAGGACATGTTGATACACGTGAGAAAAATTTCGAATGTGATAACAAAGACGAACATCTGGGATGTGATCCAGGGATCGATGTGGCGGGATAACCGAAAGGTAGGTGCCCTATGTTAGGAACAATTTTGACGATTGCAGTTCTTGCTTACTTCGCAAACAGATGTATAAACGGATGGTCATTGGAAGAATCATGCAAGCTCTAAGGGCATAGTAAACGGCAGAGCTTCGAAATAGCAGGCATTCTAATTTGATGACGGCAGCCGCCGAAAAAGCAGAGCCTCTAACGGGGCTCTGCCTATTTTTTGGGGTCTCAAAAGAACCGGCCATCTTAAGGGGCCAGACAAGGTGGATAAAGATGAAAGGATCTTTCAGTGAGTCGAACTTAAGTTAAACATACTTTAGTCATCACATTAGCTAACTATTCTCTACATCTATTAGGGGCTGGAGGATGACATGACGATCAAACGCAGAGAGAATCGCCGGGATGTAGGATTTAATTTTGACAACAGCTACGTTCGGCTACCGGAGGCTTTTTATGTCCGGGTGAATCCCGAACCGGTAAGCACACCTAAACTCGTGATTTTTAACAGGCCGCTGGCGCAGTTTTTGGGGTTGAACCCTGATGCTCTTAAAGGTGATGAGGGCACCGCCATTTTCTCTGGCAACTGGATCCCCGAGGGCGCCGAACCGCTTGCTCAGGCCTATGCGGGGCATCAATTCGGCTCTTTCACCATGTTGGGGGATGGGCGGGCCATACTGCTGGGAGAGCAAGTGACGCCGAAAGGTGAGCGTTTTGACATCCAATTCAAAGGATCCGGTAAAACCCCCTTTTCGAGGCGAGGAGATGGGAGGGCGGCCCTGGGGCCGATGATTCGGGAGTACATTATCAGCGAGGCCCTTTACGCCCTTGGCGTACCGACGACCCGCAGCCTGGCAGTGGTGACGACAGGTGAACCAGTCTTCCGGGAAACCCCTTTGCAGGGGGCGATCCTGACCCGTACGGCGGCCAGCCACATCCGCGTAGGTACTTTCCAGTATGCGGCGTCGAGGGACAATCAGAACGAGATCCAAGCCCTGGCTGATTACACCATCCGCCGCCACTTCCGCGATTTGACCATGGACGGCAGCCCGTATCTTGCCTTGCTTGGGGCCGTCATGGAACGACAGGCTTCATTGGTCGCCGACTGGATACTGGTCGGCTTCATCCACGGCGTCATGAACACCGACAACATGACCCTAAGCGGTGAAACGATAGACTACGGACCCTGCGCCTTCATGGACGCCTACGATCCGAATACCGTCTTCAGTTCCATCGATCACAACGGTCGGTATGCCTATGGCCGCCAGCCACAGATTGCCCAGTGGAACCTTGCCAGGTTTGCCGAAACGCTGTTGCCGCTTATTCACGAGGACCCGCAGGAGGCTGTTTCGATGGCCACCGATGCCCTTTCCGGATTTGCCGATACATTTCGTCAATATTGGCTGGCGGGAATGCGTTCCAAATTGGGGCTGTTCAACCATGAGGAAGATGACAGCACACTGATGCAGGACCTATTAGATTGCATGCACCGGCAAGGGGCGGATTATACCAACACTTTTCGCGATTTGGCATCCGATTCCTTTCCGGAGGCCTCCGTGTTTCAGACCCAGGAATTTAATCAGTGGTACGAACGCTGGCAGGCCCGGCTAAAGCGGCAACCGGATACTTGGGAGGCATCAATCCGTCTCATGAACGCACACAACCCGGCAGTGATCCCTCGCAACCACCAAGTGGAAGAGGCCCTGGAGGCGGCCGTGGAACGGTCCGATTTTACGGTCATGGAAAAACTGCTGGATGTTCTTTCCCAACCATACCAGTATCCGCCGGAACAGGCCGGCTATCACCTGCCACCGCCCCCTTCGGCTGAGCCTTATCGAACCTATTGCGGGACGTGATCCTATCAACGGCAGCAAATCTCAGCAAACCGTCATACCTGTTGTCGGCGAGGCGTCCTATAGAAAGTCGTTGCTCTTGGTTCAATGCTGACTTTTATGGGATAGACAAATCTACATTTGAACAAAACCCCGGTACAATTTTTCCTCCAATGCAGGCACCGAAAAAAGGCACCATCCGTTTGCCATGAATATCTCTGGCATGTTGATAGTTTTGACCTACCGAATACCGGTCAAATGTCTCATATTGCCAATTAGCCGACTGGGTCTGAAGTTTATTACCATTGGTTACGGACATATGAAGCGTTGTGAGGGATTCGTCACGTATGTGGGATAACGAGCCATGAAATGGTCAACAGGAATCAGTCAACATCGCTGGATTGTCTTACTTGGAACGGCAAGCGTGCTGCTTTCAGGCTGTCAACCGCATACCATCAACCCAACTCCGGAACCGCTGCAAACTGGTGGCGTTGTCTACAGCATCCCTTCGCCCACTAAAAAACCCATCGGTGATCCTTGGTGGGTTTCGTTCAAGGATGCCAAGCTGGATGAACTCATCGATGATGCACTGAATGGCAATTTCGATATCATGCGGGGCATGGCAAGGATCGACCAGGCCGCTGCACTCACCCGCCAGGCCGGGGCAGCGCGCCTGCCCCAGGTTGACCTCGAAGGCAGCATTCTGAGGGACTGGGCGGATGGTGAGACACGCAATCACTTGGATCGGGTCGGTGGCGCATTGGTCTGGGAGGTCGATGTTTTCAATCGGCTCGGATCTGCTGAAATAGCACGTCGCAGTGAGCGCGCCGCGCGTGCTGAAGATTTGGAAACGATACGGCTGAGTTTGTCCGCGGAAGTAACCGCTGCCTATTTTGATGCGGTCGGACAACGCACCCAACTACGCTTGCTCGAACAACAGATCGAGGCTGACCGGGAGTTATTGGAACTGACCGAGCTTCGTTTTGAAGCGGGCCTGACGGCATCGGTGGATGTGTTGCAGCAAAGCAGCGTGCTGGCCGAAACCGAAAGCTTGGTGCCCCCCACCGAAGCGCTGCTGCGCGTTGCAGAAAACCGATTGGATGTGTTGATCGGGCAGGCACCGGATGCGGTGGATCGCGTAGACGACAATGATCGGTTCGTTGATGTTGAAGACCTGCCATTGGTGGGTGTCCCATCAGATCTCTTGCTCAACCGTCCGGACTTGAGGGCCTTGAGAAGCGAGCTGATCGCCGCTGATGCCGAAATCGGGCAGGCCATTGCCGAGCGTCTGCCACGAATCACACTTGACGGATCCCTCTTTTACGGGGACGGTTCGGAATTCACCGGACCCGCAGGTGTCCTGCTGGGATCGATCGTACAACCGCTTTTGGACTGGGGGGCCCGCAAGGCCGAAGTCGAGCGCAGCCGCGCTGTTTATGAGGAACGGCTGGCGGAATTTTCCCAGGCTTATCTGCAGGCGATCGAAGATGTTGAAAATGCGCTTTACCAGGAGCGCAAACAGCGCGAATTTCTGGATCGTCTGGAGCGTCGCCGTCTCTTTCTGGAACGCACCGTCGAAGAGACCAGAGATCGGTATACCAATGGCCTGACAGATTTTTTGCCGGTCCTGGATGCAATCAAAGAGCTGCAGCGGATCGAACGCATCATCGTCATACAGCAGCGGGAACTGCTGGGGTTCCGTATTCAACTCCAGCGGGTGCTGGGTGGACAGGTGAAAGCAGCCGGTATGGAGGCCTGACATGAAGAATCTTAGCATACCATTGCAAATTCCTCTGTGCATGGCCGTGGCGGCCATCATCGGGTTTTGTGGGGTTGACCAGACAAGCGCTCAGCAGGCCGCCCCCGTGATCGTAAAGGCGGTTGTGAACGATCGCTTTGTGGACCGCGTGGAAGCGCTTGGAACGCTACGTGCCAGCGAAGCCGTCGTGTTGACCGCAACGGTTTCCGAAATCGTTTCGGCCGTGCACTTTGAAGATGGCCAGCGGGTGGCCGCCGGCAGCATCCTGGTTGAGATGACCAATGAAGAGGAGCATGCCCTGATCGAAGAGGAACGTTCGACGCTGAACGAAGCCAAGAAGCAGTATGATCGATTGCGCCCCCTGGTCGAGCGTGGGGCGGCGTCCGTATCGTTGCTCGATCAACGGCGGCGGGAGTACGAGACCGCCAAGGCGCGACTCCGGGCCATCGAATCCAAGTTGCGGGACCGTTTGATTATCGCACCGTTTGCCGGGGTTGTGGGGCTGCGCAATGTCAGTGTCGGTACACTCATCGAACCGGGGGACGTGATCACGACCCTGGACGACGACAGCGTCATGAAACTCGATTTTACGGTGCCGTCGATTTACCTGGCGAGCCTTGCCAACGGGTTGCCAATTGTCGCCACATCCCCCGCCCTCCCCGGTCGTCAATTCGATGGCATCGTTTCCAGCATCAACAGCCGCATCGATCCGGTCACCCGTGCGATCGTCGTCAGAGCGATGTTGCCGAACCCGGAGCGTCTGCTTAAACCGGGGTTGCTGATGTACGTCACGTTGATGAAAAATCCGCGGGACGTTTTGGTGATTCCCGAGGAAGCGCTGATTCCGTCCGGGCGTGTTAACCACGTGTTGGTCGTGGACCGATCCGCCGACCCCACCGTCGTTCACCGTCGTCAAGTGACCATCGGCAACCGCCGGCCGGGTGACGTCGAAATTGTCGAAGGACTCGAAGAAGGAGAATTCGTGGTCGTTGACGGGACCTTGCGCGTCCAACCGGGACAGCCCGTGACCATCGTTGCCGTGGATGGCGGCGACGAGCCATTGGCCCACCTGCTGAAAAGCAATCGGAAAGGTCAGGACCGATGATTCTTTCTGACATTTCCGTCAAGCGGCCTGTATTTGCCGCCGTGATCTCCTTACTGTTGATCGTCTTCGGCCTGGTTTCGTTCGGCCGACTTCCTCTGCGGGAATACCCGGACATCGATCCCCCCGTGGTAACCATCGAAACGCTCTATCCCGGCGCCTCCGCCAATGTGGTGGAGACACGCATTACCGAACTCATCGAAGAGCGGATTGCCGGCGTCGAAGGTATTGAATTTATTTCCTCAACCAGTGAAGACGGGCTTTCTGCGGTGACGGTCGAATTCGATACCGAGCGGGATATCGACGGGGCGGTCAACGATGTTCGGGATCGGGTCTCGGCGATTTTTGGCGATCTGCCGGACGAAGCCGATCCGCCGGAGATCCAAAAGGTCGATTCCAACGACGATGTGATCATGTGGTTGAATCTGGTCAGCGATCGCATGACCGTCCCGGCCTTGACCGATTATGCCGATCGCTATCTGGTCGATCGGTTTTCGGTTTTAGACGGCGTCGCGCGGGTGAGAATTGGCGGTGGTCAAAACTTTGCCATGCGGATCTGGATCGACCGAAATGCCATGGCGGCGCGGGGGCTTGTGGTCAGCGACGTCGAAAGCGCCCTGCGGTCGGAAAATCTGGAACTGCCGGCCGGAAGCATCGAATCCCGGGAGCGTGGCTTTACGGTGCGGGTCAAGCGTGCCTTTCGGACGGCCCAGGATTTCAGCCGCCTGGTTCTGGTTCGCGGCACCGACGGCCACTTGGTTCGCCTGGGAGACATTGCCCGCGTCGAGCGCGGTACCGAAGAGGACCGGACATTTTTTCGCGGCAACGGCGTGGCCATGGTGGGCATGGGCATCATCAAACAATCGACCGCCAACACGATCGACGTGGCCCGTGGTGCCAAGGCGGAAATGCGACGCCTCAACCCCACCTTGCCCGACGGGATGGAAATCAAGCAGAGCTACGACACATCGGTTTTTGTCGAAGGCGCCATCAGGGAAGTCTACAAGACGCTGCTGATTGCCATCGGCCTGGTCATTTTGGTGATCTATTTCTTTTTGGGCAGTTTGCGGGCCACGCTCGTTCCAGCGGTGACCGTCCCGGTTTCCATTATCGCCAGCTTAACTGTTTTATACGTGCTGGGTTTCTCGGTGAATTTGCTGACCCTGCTGGCACTGGTCCTGGCCATTGGGTTGGTGGTGGACGATGCCATCGTGGTATTGGAGAATATTTACCGGCGCATGGCGGAAAGGGGCGAATCCCCCCTTATTGCGGCCTATCGCGGTACCCGGCAGGTCGGTTTCGCAGTGATCGCCACCTCTCTGGTGTTGGTGGCGGTGTTTGTACCCATTGCTTTTTTGCAGGGGGATGTGGGTCGTTTATTTTCCGAGTTTGCCATCACCATGGCGGCGGCGGTTTGCTTTTCCAGCATCGTGGCCCTGAGCTTCTCTCCCATGCTGGCATCTAAAATTCTGAAGCGCCATTCCGTCCGACGTAACGGTTCTGCCCTGACGGACCGTCTTTTTGAATCTATCCGCAATCGCTACCGCCGGTGGCTCAGCTACAC
Organism: uncultured Desulfosarcina sp.; assembly: GCA_963674945.2. Taxonomy (GTDB): domain Bacteria; phylum Desulfobacterota; class Desulfobacteria; order Desulfobacterales; family Desulfosarcinaceae; genus Desulfosarcina. The sequence goes on along the minus strand of CAXXWQ010000004.1, from coordinate 971,631 downwards.
CATGAAGCACCCCTGGCTGGTGGTGGGTCTTTTCGCGGCGCTGATCGCGGCAACGGTGTGGCTGGCCGGGCAGATTCCGACAGAATACGCGCCCAAGGAAGACCGCGGTGCATTCTTTGTGATCGTCAACGGGCCGGAAGGCGCCTCCTATGCATACATGGAGGAATACATGAACGAAATCGAGCGGCGGCTGATGCCCTTTGTCGAAAGCAAGGAGGCCACCCGGCTGCTGGTTCGAGCGCCGCGCACCTTTTCGAATTATGAGAACTTCAACACCGGCATGGTGATTTTCGTTCTCAACGACTGGGATCAGCGGCGTTCCGCCTGGGCCATCATGGATGAGGTGCGCGCCAGACTGGGCGGACTGCCGGGGGTGCGCGCCTTCCCGGTGATGCGCCAGGGCTTTGGTGCATCCATTCAAAAGCCGCTGCAGTTCGTCATCGGCGGCGGTACCTATCCGGAATTGGCCCAATGGCGAGATACACTGTTAGCCCAGATCGAAGTCAACAATCCGGGGCTGATCGGCATCGACTGGGATTACAAAGAAACCAAACCCCAACTGCAGGTGAACATCGATTATGATCGCGCAGCCGAATTGGGGGTGACCATCGGCAATGTCGGCCGAACCCTGGAGACGATGCTGGGCTCCCGGCGTGTGACCACCTATCTTGAAGCCGGTGAAGAGTACGATGTAATCCTGGAAGGTGAACGTGAGCACCAGCGTACGCCAACCGATCTGCAGAACATCTTTGTGCGTTCATCGCGCAGTGGCGAAGTGATTCCATTGTCCAACCTGGTCACGATAGCGGAATTTGCCGATTCAACGGCCCTGAACCGCTATAACCGCGTCAGGGCCATCACCATCGAGGCCAATCTTGCCGACGGTTTGGCCTTGGGTGATGCGCTTGCCTACATGGAAGGATTGGTCAACGATCACCTGCCTGAACACGCAATCATTGATTACAAGGGGCAATCCCAGGATTACAAGTACTCAACCCAATCCATCCTATTCGTATTCCTGATGGGAATCCTGGTGGTGTTCCTTGTTCTCGCCGCCCAGTTCGAAAGCTATATCAATCCGCTTGTGATCATGCTGACGGTGCCATTGGCCATTGCAGGCGGGTTGATGGGGCTGTATGTAACCGGAAGCACCTTGAATCTATACTCCAAGATCGGCCTGGTCATGCTGATCGGGCTGTCGGCCAAAAACGGCATTCTCATTGTCGAATTCGCCAACCAACTCCGGGAGCGACGCAAATCGTTTGATTACGCAATTCTTACGGCATCCGAAGTTCGCCTGCGCCCGATCGTGATGACCGGCATCACCACGGCCACGGGTGCGATTCCCCTGATTCTCTCCTCGGGCGCAGGAGCGGAAACCCGCATGGTGATCGGCGTCGTCGTTCTGGCCGGGGTGTTGTCGGCGACCCTGTTTACCCTGTTTGTCGTGCCGGTTGCATACAGCCTGCTCTCCCGGAGAACGCATCCACCCGGTCGGGTCGCCCGGCGGCTTGCGCAAGAGCGGGCCAGTTTGGAAGCAGGCCAAACCTGGTGACAAATCCGAATGGCCATCGATCTGTTGGCCTTGCTACTGCTTTACTGTTTTTGGGAAATTTTCCATCAGCAATTCGATGATAAGGAGTCCTATCCATGATAAAGTTGATACAAGCAATCCCGTTGCTCGCCGGCATTGTCATGATCCTGACGGCCCAGGCCTGTTCAAACGACGGTCCGCACCAGCTCGACCAGCAGCGACTCGAGGTCGGACGTGCCCTGCTCGAGGTGCAGTCGACGAACGTGGCGGAAGTCCTGCCGTACTATACGGACGACATCGAATACCACGATCCGATCGTCGACATCTACGGGTTGGAGGCGATGACCGGGTTTCTCAACCAGCTACTGGACGCTTCGCCCGATCTCGTCACAATTGTCGAGGACGAGACCCTGAGCGGGGACACCTACTCGGCGACGTGGTTCATGACCGGCCAGTTCCTCGGCGTTCCCTACGAGGCCAAGGGCATCTCGACCTTCAAGTTCCGGCCCCGCACATCGCTGGTGTACTACCAGCGCGATTACTATTCCGAGGGCGACATCATGACCACCATTCCGGGCCTGGACCAGATGATCGGGGGCTTCCGGACCTACTACCGGTGCGCCGTGGATCCGACCTTCGAGTGCCCGCTCGACGGATTTCCGGAGGGAAGCGAAAGCGGGATCGGTTTTGGGGCGCCGGACGACCCGCAGGTGTTGCCTGGAAACGACAACCGCCTGCTGTCGCCGGCGCAGCTGCGCAAGGAGCAGTTGGCGGTCGGTCGTCAGCTGGTCGAAATCAATGCCGAGAACTGGACGGCCGCGCTGCCATACCTGGCAAGCGACTACGAATACCACGACCCCATCGTCGATATCTATGGCCCCGACACGATGGCCGTGTTCCTCGGCCGGCTGTTCGCCGGATCGTCGGACCTGTACACCACGGTCGAGGACGAAACCCTGGTCGACGGCGTATACATGGCGACCTGGACGATGGCCGGGGAGTTCAACGGGGCCCCTTTCAGTGCCCCGGGCATGTCGATCGTCAAGTTCGTCGACGGCACCCTCCAGTCTTACTACTCACGCGACTACTACACCGAGGGTGACATCATGACCGGTGTTCCCGAACTCGTCGAAACCATAGAGGGTTTTCGAATATACTACCGCTGTGCCGTGGATCCGACCTTCGAGTGCCCCCTGTAGGGCGCGTTCACCGCTTGAAAACGTTGAAAAAAACCAAATCTGAAACACAGTCGGCCTGAAACGCAGCAGTCAATATGGCTGCATAGTAAATTTCAAATTTTTGAGAAAACGATTCCCACGATGCTATCAAAAAATAGACAATCTCATGCGCTACACGGCCTGCGCCCGATTTTCATCGCTGCCATGGCAGGACTGTGGATCCTGTTTCCGGCAGCTTTCGATGCCGCAGCACAGCAGGCCCTCCACCACGAGCTTGCGGTGGAAATCCTGCACGATGCCAAAGTCCTGCGCGGTATGGACACCATCCGTCTTCCCCAGGGTATGTCGCGCCTGCGGGTGACCGTTCGCCCCGGTGTGCACATCCTTTCCGTGGGGGGCGCCACGACCACCCACAAAGATGGTGTACTGTATTTGCATCCCGAGGCAACGGATTCGTCTTCACACACCGTAGTCCTGAACTACGAGGGTGTCTTCGACGACCCCTTCGAGCCCGAGCCCTTTTCCATGGACAACACCGGGCAGGGGGTCATGGGCTCCATAACCCGGGACGCAGCCTTTTTTCTGGCTGGCAGCGGCTGGTACCCAATGATCCCGGACGATGTCCCCGAGACCTTTCGGGTGTCGGTGACCGCGCCCAAGGGCGTTTATGCAGTGATGGAGGGCAGGCTCGAAGCCCACACCGACGATGCCGACAGGAGCCTGTCGATTTGGTCGATTGCACGGCCATCGGGGCCGCTGGCCATGTTTGCGGGCCGCTACGTCATAGGCGAGCGCATGCATGACCAGGTACGCATCGCCACCTATTTCTTCCCGGCCAATGCCGGGCTTTCAAAGCGTTATCTGGAGGCCGTGCAGCGTCACATCGGCCGCTATGAAGCGCTTCACGGGCCCTATCCATTTGCCAAATTCGCTGTAGTGGAAAATTTCTTTCCCACCGGATACGGTTTTCCATCGTTTACCCTGCTGGGCAGCCGCGTGTTGCGGCTGCCCTTCATTTCCGACACCAGTCTCAGACACGAGGTGGCCCACTGCTGGTGGGGCAACGGCGTGTTCGTGGATGCGACCGGGGGCAATTGGTGCGAGGGGCTGACCACTTATGTGGCCGACTACCTGTCCAAGGAGGAGCAATCCTTGGAAGAGGCCCGTGGCTATCGCCTGCGCACGCTCGAAAAGTATGCGCTTCTCGCCGCAGGCGCACAGGACTTTCCCCTGTCGGCCTTCCGCAGCCGCTACAATCCGGCCAGCCAGGCCATCGGCTACGGGAAGGCCATGTTTGTCTTTCATATGATGCGCCTGCGAATCGGTGACGCGGCGTTCTGGGACGCATTGCGCGACATTTTTGCTTAGCGGCTCTACCAGAGAACCAACTGGGATCACTTCATGGATGCGTTTGCCGCGCACGGCGGCTTGCGCCATGATGAGGTGCGCACCTTCCACGATCAGTGGATCACCCGTCCAGGTGCCCTGCAATTGGCCATGGATCGCCCCCGGGTGGTTACTGCGGCAGGCCGTGCGCAGGCGGAAGGGGTACTCTTTCAGAAATCCCCCACTACGACGTCCGCGTGCCGGTGGTGGTGACCGATGCCACGGTGAGCCGAAGTGAGACCGTTGCCCTGGATGGCGCCACAGCGGCATTCAGCATCCGGATGCAACAGGCGCCGCGAACCGTTGCCGCCGACCCCGACTTCGATGTGTTTCGCCTTCTTTACCCTGAGGAAATTCCGGCCACCGTCAACGCGGTAAAGGGCGCCGGCGCCCTGGCCGCCGTGATCGCCGAAGACAGCCCCTCGCCCTGGCCTGAAGTTTTCCAAGGGCTTCTAACAGGCCTCAATCATGGTGGCACCCCCGTCTGGAGTGAAAGCAGATTCGCTGCCGAGGATACCGTCGGCAAAGACGTACTCTTCTTCGGCATGCCCAAACGAGAAAAGGGTCGCAACCTGTTGTCGGCGCTGGGCGATGCAATGGTGCTCTCGGCCGAGGCGTTCCGCGTGGGAGAGGATGTCTCCAGTCACAATGCCGACACGCTGTTCGCGGTCTTCAAGGCAAAACAGAAGCTGGTGGCCGTATTCCTTCCCGTGGAAGGCACCGACCTCGAGACGGTGGTACGAACGGCCCGCAAGATTACCCATTACGGCCGCTATGGTTGGCTGTCCTTCAAGGACGGTGTCAACACCGGTAAGGGCGTCGGCGAGGCGTCCGGATCACCCCTTGTCATTGATCTGGAGAAAGGCTCATGACACTGCGATTTGTTTTTCAAACGTTGCTGTTATTATTCCTGTTCATGCCCGGCACCACCCTTGTCGCCGCGGACATGACCCTATGGGACGTAGCCGGCAAAGCCGAAATCAGCCTGGACCAGGCGGCCGGTAAATTGTCATCACCGGGCATTGTCTACGTGGGAGAGTTCCACGACAATGCCGCCCACCACGCTGCCCAGTTGGCTGTCATCCAAAGCCTTGACAAGCGCAAACGCACCTTGGCCGTGGGCTTGGAGATGTTTCAACACATCGAGCAGAGCATCCTCGACGCCTGGGTCGCCCGAGCGCTGAGCGAGGCGGAGATGCGCCGGGCCTTTGCCCGCAATTGGAGTCAGGATTGGCACTTGTATCGGGAGATCTTCCTGTACTGCCGGGACCGGAGCATCCCTATGGTTGGCCTGAACGTGCCGCGAAGCATCACACGCAAGGTGGCGCGAAATGGCTTCGCGTCCCTGACGCCCGAGGAGATCGGCAAGCTGCCCCCCATCGTTTGTCGCGTGGATCGGGAATACGAGGAATTCCTGCGCCGTGTATTGGGCGATCACGGCTCGGAATCGGGTTTTCGCCGTTTCTGTGAGGCCCAACTCGTCTGGGACACAGCCATGGCCGTTTATGCCTTGGAATATCTCAAAGTCCATCCCGAACGCACGGTCGTCGTTCTTTGCGGGATGATCCACGCCTGGAAGCTGGCCGCACCCGAGCAGGCCGCCCGAGAGAATGCCGAAGTCAAGCAGGCCGTCATCCAGCCCGCCGTTGAGGGCCGCTGGACACCCGAAAGCGTCTCAAAGAAGGACGCCGACTACCTGATCCTCGGTTTAAAGGAATAGCCCCGGAGAAGATCACCAACAATGCAGAATTGCCTGAATGAGTCGATCCAACACGATCATGGCGAGGGCGGCGACTGGCGATCCGCGGCCGGTTCGAGGCGAATGAGGTGACCGTCGGATTCATCCGTGAGAACGTAAACCAGTCCATCTGGTCCTTGGCGAATATCTCTCACGCGATGGCCGATGCGCAGGGCCGTTTGAGCGATCACCCGGCCGGAATGATCCAGGTCGATTCGCCGGATATCCTGGGACTTGAGTCCTCCAACGAAGACATCACCGTGCCACCGAGAAAAACGATCGCCGGTATATACCATCAACCCGGAGGGTGCAATGGCCGTCATCCAGACGACCGTTGGATCCACCATGCCGGGTCTCGATACGTGGTCTGAGATTTTGAAACCGCCCAGGTACTCACGGCTGAAGGTAGCCTCTGGCCATCCATAATTTCCGCCCTTGACAATGCGGTTCAACTCGTCTCCACCAAGCGCCCCGTGTTCCGATGCCCACACCACCTTTCGGAGCGAATCATACGCCAACCCCTGGATATTCCGGTGGCCATAGCTCCAAATTGTTTTCTCGGCATCCGCCGTGCCAGAAAAAGGATTATCCCGGGGCGCATTGCCGGTATCATCCAGCCGCAGTATTTTTCCCAAATGGTTTTGTTTATTCTGGGCCTGTTTACGAATCCAATCCCCCGAGAGTCGAATCGGTGGATTCCCGCCATCTCCGATGGAGACCAATAGGCTTTCATCAGGAAGCCACAGCAAGCGCGATCCAAAATGTTGTTTGCCTGATTTATGAATCCCGACGTGAAAAATCACCGTCCAGTTTTCGAGGCGGTCACCATTGAATTTGGCCGCGGCGATGCGCGTATGGTTCGCCCTGAAACTGCCGTGTGCATAGGAAAAATAGATCCGGTGGTTTTCAGAAAAACGGGGATGCAAACGGACATCGAGCAGGCCTCCCTGACCAGCGGCAAATACTTCGGAGACACCATCGACAGGAGCAGGCACCAGTCTTCCCCCCTTCACCAAACGCAGCCGTCCCGGCCGTTCGGTGATCAGCAGATCACCATTGGGCAACCACGCCATGGACCATGGGTGCTCCAACCCTTGAAGCAGTGTGATACTGCGAAAGCCACCCTCGGCAGGCACATCGTCGTCAATGACAATAGGCTCTGCCGCGTGAACAGATGCGACAACCGTTGCCAGAAAAACAATCATCACGGGGAATGCGAATGCTCTCATCAATAAATGGTTGGTGGGTATCATTTGCACAATCCTTTCAAGATTGTGGTTAACGGAAGCAGAACAAAAAGCGAATCCGCCCAGGAGACCGTGGTAAAAAAGCATCCAGAAAATTACTTCGGTGCTGGTTTACCCATATCAATCCATGGAAAAGATACGACCTGGATTTTTGCCTTTTCTGCTTACCCATCCGAAGCTTGTAGAAAAGGGTCATGCATCACCCTGTACTCTGCATGGCCGCTGCGATGCCGTTGATGCTGAGAAACAGGGCTTGGCGCAGGGGTATGGACTGTTCTTCGGCGTCTGCGGCCCAGCGTTTGAGAAGTTCGACTTGGATCAGGTTGAGTACATCGGTGTAGGGGTTGCGCAAAACGATGGATTGCTTCGAGAATCGATCCCTTGTGCGGGCATTCCAGTGTCTCCTTTTGCGCCGCCAGGCGATTGATGCGGATGATTTCCTGCCGTTCGGCCTCGTTGACCAGGTGGAAAAAGACGGTAAATGCACGACAGATCCAGACCAGCTGATCCAGTTCCAGGGCCTCGATGCGCGGCTGCAGATCGGTGTGGGACCGCCACTGATTTGAACGGGAAGCGGCCTCGCAAAGATCCATCAGATCTTCGATCAATCGGGCGGTTTCAGCGCCGGTCTGTTGACCGACCACCTGCCGCACGAGGCGGCCGATGAGATCGATCTTGGTTTGCAAGGGTTCTGTAATCACCCGCGTCCGTTGCATGCCTCTATCGGTCTCTTTGTCTATCATGCTTTTGATTCCCATGGATGATGATATATCGCTGCGGAAGATATCTCATACTTCCAAATTTTTGCATCCGTGGCAAGGACACAAAAACCGGTAGGATCTTTTTTTATGGGATCGCCGGAATGGCTTTGCCTTTCAGTCTGAATCCGTTTGAATTGCCCTCCCATTCGCCAACATCTTGTATTTTCCTACCAAACTGCCATTTTCATAGATTCATATGTTTTTCGCTATGGTCATTTGGTATCAGATTGTTCATCCCAGATAGACGGGGGCTTGCCAAGCGGATTCAGTAGTACAATAGTACAATTTGACAAGAGGGCATTCTTCTCTCGTAATGACTTGTATGCCACGTATTGACCCGCACATTCGGCTTTTATTTCATCAAAGAACTTTTAAGTGGTATGTAGAATATCTATCTGTTCGATCACAAAGTCGGCCGCCTTGTCATTTTTTAAATGGAGACTCCCTAAAAAAAGCGAAACCGGTATAACTAACCGATTTCGCATAGTATTTTTTGGTGAACCGTGAAGGAATCAAACCTTCAACCAACTGATTAAGATAATGGAAGAAAGTACAAAAAAACGGGAAGAGGCAAAAGAGCCTAACTTCCCGTTATTAAACATAAAATTGATGATGGTGGGCCGTGAAGGAATCGAACCTTCAACCTACTGATTAAGAGTTTGGTGTTCATAGAATAACTATCCGTAAAAACAATAAATAATCCAAGTAAAAATGACAAGCTTGTCATCAGTCATCCAATAACTCCTGGATCGTCTCAGATCCGCGTCGCCTTCGAGCATGTGGGTTGCAAAGCTGTGTCGCAAAATGTGTGGCGTCACCTTTCTCGAAATACCGGCTTTTTCAATCGCGTTCCATAATGGCCGGCGGATGTCTGTCATTTGCTTGCCGCTTCGCAGTGAAGCAAAGACCAGGGTTTCATCCCACGGGACTTTCGTTTTTGGATTCGAAATAATATCGTCCATCAACGAAAAATGTTTTTTCATCGCTTCGGATAGCGTTTGTGTCATCGGCCCCGTTCTGGTCTTGTCACCCTTGTCTCCCCGTTTTGATATGCCCACTTTCTTCATTTTTTTTTCAAAAATCGGGATTTCACTTTGTCCAAACATTTATTCATCCATAGGGAAATCGACAAACAGCTCGTGGCCATAAACTCTTTTGCGGTGAGAGGTCGAACAAATTTTATTTCGAGTTTTTCAGCGGCATCTATTTTTATCTGTCCTACATTTAATGGAATAGGATTTGATTCCATTAACGTATTGATGTAATTTAAAAATGAATCTCCCGTGAGCGATATTAGCAAATAGAAAATCTAATCTTGAGTCCTTGCTGTTTGTCGATATATATAATTTAGAATTACATTAAAAATTAAATATTGGAACCTGCTTCTGCACCATTAAAGCAATAGTTGAAAAGAGCCGACTGATATAGAAATGCCGAATAGAAAAAATTCTGGAATAATATGAGATCAGGTTCAATTGAAGGCGTGCAGATCATTAATACAAATACAATGAATTTATTGTCAAGAAAAAATTATAGATAATGAAAAAATATCACGTTGACATCAATTTCAAAGATGTCCTTCGACGCATTGAGAAGGAAATGGATGGCTATTCCAGAACAGAATGGGCGAATAAAGTGGGTGTGAAGATCAACGTGGTATCCAATATTCACAGCGCAAAAGCCAGCCAAAATCCTTCATTGAATTACATATTAGCTGTATCAGTGGCCACCGGCAAACCGATGGATTATTTTTTATGGGGACACGTTTTTTACCAAACGACTGATCCATTGGACAAAATGGTGAAAGAAGATGTACCAACATACCCTCATTCCGAAACCAACAAAGATCCGGAAATGGGCAAACGGGTACGTTATTGGCGTGAGGATATGGGATTTAGCATCGCGGAGGTTTCCAAACGCTCCGGGTTGCCCGTTGATCAAATCAAAAGAATAGAAGCCGGTTACCACACCAGTACGGATGTGATCCTTAAACTGGCCAATACACTGCGTTGTTCCATCGATTTTTTGTTGGGATGTGGTGTATCTTCTGTATCTCATCACCCAAATCAGAAAGGAAAGCGTAGATGAGGCTATTGACAGCTCAGTGTCACCTCAAAAGAAGCGAATCTAAATTCCCAATTTTTACTGCCTTATTTTCACTTCAACAAGTTCGTATTGCGTTGACAAGATGGTATAACTGTTATACAGTTCAAATCCATGAGGTTTAAATACGACAGTCGAAAGAGTAAAAAGCTTAAAGCAGACCCTCGCCGAAATATCGGTTTTTCCGAGGTCCAAGAAATTTGGACACACCCCCATTACGTGGACTGTCGTAGTGACGATCCAGAGCAGTTTCGTGCCATCGGATGGGTTCAGGGAAGGCTTTACTCGGTAATATACGAAATCAGAGAAGATGACAAAGGTGAATACTATCATCTTGTCACACTCTGGAGATCAACAAAAGAAGAAGAGAAACTATATGATGAGTACAGCTAAAAAGAAAAAAATAACCGCTGACGAAATTGCCGAAAAAGCCATGAGTGGTGAGGACATCTCTCAGCATTTTACAAATAAGGGCGAGATGAAACCAGCCATTCAGAGAGTTAATGTGGACTTTAGTATTGATATGCTTAAGGAACTGGACGTCCTTGCAAAGGAATTAAATATCAGCCGGCAAGCTGTCATAAAAACCTATCTGCGTCAATCCTTAGATCAGCATTATTTGGCTCAAAAGGCTTCAATTTCATAAAAGGAAATATCAAACCATAATGCCAGCAGCAACCTGAGACTGTCTTATTCCTGACGATTTGAAAATGTCCGCAGGTACAGGCATCATTTTCTTCCACAATATGTTTTTAACCCTATATTCTTCTCTTTTTCTTATCTTATTTTTTTGCCTGTAAAAAGTTGGTCTAATCAATGACGAGATGGATAACATTGGCTCGCAGGAGGGTCGCGACCAATGTCAGGGATTAAACGGAAAAAGTGTCGTCATTGCCATCGGTTATTCGTTCCCGATCATCGTAACAAAAACCGCCAACGTTACTGCAAAAAGCCTGAATGTCGTAAGGCCAGCAAGGCCGATAGCCAGAAGCGGTGGAACCAAAAGCCCGAGAATGTCGATTACTTTCGTGGGCCGGATAATGTAGAGCGGGTCCAGCAGTGGCGAAAGGACAATCCGGGATACTGGCGAAAGAAGCCCGAAAACAGCGGCGATGCGTTACAAGATCCCTTAAATCGACAACATATTGATAAAACAGTTAATATCACTGATTTTGCAAATCGTGCGTTACAAGATCTCGTAACGGGACAACCAACCGTATTAATTGGTATTATTGCCCAATTAACCGGGTATGCGTTACAAGATGACATCGCCATGGCCGTTCGTCGCATGCAACAATTGGGCGACGATATCCTTAACCCTCAATATCAAGGAGGCCGCCATGGTAGCCAAACATCCTATTTACCCCGATCGTATCCGTAAAATCCCAAAACAGTTCAGTTGGCTCGATCACCGGTTGGTCAGCGGACATTACATCGACCGCTGCACGCATAGGGCTGCGGCCTTGTATTTGTTCCTGGTCACGGTCGCCGATGCAAAGGGCATGAGCTATTATTCCACACGAACCCTATCCGGGCGTCTGGGAATGGACGAAAACGAGATTTCCCGGGTTCGCGGCGAGTTGATCGACATCGGCCTGATTGCCTATCGCAAGCCGTTGTATCAGGTCCTGGCCATTGAGGCCGAGCCGGAAAGGACCAGCGGTGCGCTCCAGGGGCTTGGGCAGATCTTCAAGCGCATCGGGGAGGGCCGGCCATGATCGATTATGCCCTTTACTGCAAAATCAACCACCTGAGAACAAGCGATGGATTGACCGCCCCGCAGATCGCCCAAGAGCTTTCAATGGACGTGAGAACGGTCCGCAAATGGCTTGGCGAAGCCCACTTCAAACCTCGTCAAAGCACTTCGCGCACCAGCAAGCTCGATCCCTTCAAACAAGAAATCGTTCGATCGCTCGAAGCCCATCCCTACACCGCCACCCAGATCTTTCAACGTATCCTGGAGAAGGGTTTTACAGGCCGCTATTCCATCGTCAAGGACTACGTCAGAAAGGTCAGGCCGCCCAAGACCAGTGCATATCTCACCCTGTCGTTCGCTCCGGGCGAATGTGCCCAAGTCGATTGGGGATCCTATGGTTCCGTCAATGTCGGCAATACACGCAGACGGCTCAGTTTTTTCGTAATGGTGCTTTGCCATAGCCGCTTGATGTATGTGGAGTTCACCGTCTCCCAAACCATGGAGCATTTTCTGGGATGCCATCAAAACGCCTTTGAGTACTTCGGCGGGGTGCCCCGCAAAATCATGGTGGACAATCTCAAAAGCGCCGTTCTCAAAAGAATTATCGGTATGGTCCCGGTTTTCAATCCCAAGTACCTGGATTTTGCCAATTACTACGGATTTAACATAGCGGCTTGCAACGTAGGCAAAGGCAATGAAAAAGGGCGCGTGGAAAACGGCGTCGGCTATGTGAAAAAGAACTTTCTGGCCGGATTGGACATTCCCGATTTTCCTTCGATTCATCCGGCAGCCAGGTACTGGATCGATTCGGTGGCCAACCCGCGTATTCATGGCGAAACCCACGAAAAACCCATCGAACGGTTCGAAAAAGAGCGATCTGTTTTAAACCCTTTGCCGAGGCATCGTTTCGACATCACTACCGTTTCCCAGGTCCGGGCTTCGAGCCAGTTCCGCGTAACGCTCGATACAAACCGCTACTCGGTGCTGGCCGAGTATGCCGGACGCCGGCTGACCCTAAAAACCTATCCTGACCGGCTTTGTCTTTATCACGACAACAAATTGATTGCTCGCCATGCGAGAAGTTATGACCGCCACCAGGACTTCGAGGACCCGGATCATCCCAGGCAGTTGTTGCTATGGCGGAAAAAGGCCCGCGAAAAGAAGATCGTCATGCGGTTTTTATCCCTGTCGCCAAAATCCGAACAATATTATCGAAAGCTCGAACAGCGACGCATGAACCCCTATCATCATGTGCAGAAAATCGTCGCCCTAAGCGAAATTCACGGCCCCGAGGCCGTTGCCAGGGCAATGGAGGATGCCTTCGTTTTCCAAGCCTTTTCCTGCGAGTATATCGCCAATCTGCTCGAACAGCGCACCCGTTGCCTGCCCGAACCCGGCGCCTTGCATCTGACCCGCCGTGAGGATCTATTGGAGTTGACGGTACAATCGCCCGATCTGACCATCTACCAAAAGGAGGACGCATGACCGACAAGCAATTCCCGGAGCATCCCCTTGACTGTCATCTCAAATATTTGAAACTGCCGTTCATGCGTGAACAACATCACCAAATGGCAAAACAGGCCGCCAAAAACAACTGGTCCCATGAGGACTATTTGGAAAAACTGGCCGATGGCGAAGCGGCCTTGAGAAAAGATCGTTCCACCAAACGCCGTATTAACCAGGCACGTTTTCCGGTGGTTAAAACGCTGGACGCATTCGATTGGACCTGGCCTAAGAAGATCAACCGCCTTCAAGTTCAGCAAATGTTCAGGTTGCAATTTGTCAAACAACCGGCCAATATCATTTTCCTGGGCGGTGTGGGCCTGGGCAAAACCCATCTGGTATCCGCCTTGGGTTACGAGGCTTGTCTTGCGGGATATACGGTTTTGTTTGCCACGGCCATCGATGTGATCAACACCCTCTCGGCTGCCCAGGCCGCGGGACGGATGAAACAGGAATTGAAAAAATATACCCGTCCCTCACTTCTGATCCTCGACGAATTGGGCTTTCTGCCCATCGACAAGGCCGGCGCGGATCTATTGTTCCAGGTCATCAGTCGGCGCTACGAGCAAGGGGCGCTGGCAATCACGTCCAACCGAGCTTTCAAAGACTGGCCGGAAATCTTTAACAACGACAGTACGCTGACTTCCGCTATCCTCGACAGGCTGTTGCACCATGCCGAAACCGTTCTCATCGAAGGGAAAAGCTATCGTATGAAAGAGAAAATCGAAGGATAAAACCGCCGTGAAAAGTCGCCCGAGTCGTAAAAAAACGGCTCGGGTGACCAAACTTCTCGGCATAATCATTGAACATTTTTAAATCGCCAGCTTTGATGCATCTTCAGACCGCAGCTGACACCATAATAGGCAGGTCTATGTTTTCATGCCTCCTCAAACAATCAATTCGAATCTGTATCCTTCAAGATGGTCCCGGCCCCGGTTTCCCTTTGGAAACAACAAGTTTGCCGAACGAAACCGCAATAGGAGTCATGGCCAGTGGCGGACCATTGATTCTATCACCGGTACTTTTTAGTTTAGGTAAGCACGACCTATAATGTGTGTTTGTCCAACGCAAGGGTCGCTCATTATTAGGCCAATCATTTGCGATAATCGGACATGTATTCACATTAAAAAACCCCAGCTTTGGAAGCTGATCAGATTTCCTTCAGATTTCCCCACAAACCCGACTTCCCCCTATTTCCTCATTTAGCTCTTGACACGCACATGCGAAACCCATAATTAGATATGGGTTCTGTGTTAATCTGTCAAGTCGGTTGGATAGATTGGACCGAGGCTTTTACTTGACATTTAATTATGAAACCCATGGAATTTTTATGGGTAACATGAAACAAAGTCAAGGACGCCGACGATGAAACATGATGAGTTTTTCCGAAAGCATCCGGTTTTTACCGGAAAAGAGTTGGCTGGTCATTTATCGTCTCTGGGCGAGGTCCGCGGACGAACGCAGGAGTCATTTTTGGCCTATCACCGGAAGGTTGGTCGGATTGTCCTGGTGCGACGAGGGTTGTATGCCGTTATTCCCCCGGGAGCCGATCCCGGTTCATATCCTATCGACCCTTTTCTCGTAGCCGTGAAGTTAACACCGGATGCAGTGCTGTCGCACTACACCGCGCTTGAATTTTACGGCAAGGCTTACTCGGTTCATACACACTTTGTCTACTCGGCATCCCGTCCGCTTGGATCTTTGAATTTTCGAGCGTACGTTTTCCGGGGAGCGAGGTTTCGTCAAGCGCTTGTCCGTTTTGGCAAAGAAAATTTTGGTGTTTCGGCCGCAGAGCGATCTGGCCTGGAATTGAGGGTTACGACCCTGGAACGGACCTTGGTCGATGTGCTTGATCGTCCAGACCTCTCAGGAAGTTGGGAGGAAATATGGCGGTCGCTGGAGTCCGTCGAATTCTTCGACCTCGATAAGGTCGTGGAATACGCGCTCCTGCTTGGAAATTCGACCACCGGGGCAAAAGTGGGGTTTTTTCTCGATCAACACCGCGAAACATTGATGGTTGATGACCGACATCTTAATGTGCTTCGCGACCTGCGTCCAAGGCAGCCTCATTACCTGAACCGTTCCAAGCGGAAATCTGGTCGATTCGTGTCGGAATGGAACTTGGTGGTCCCAAGCGAAGTCCTCGGACGAACATGGGGAGAGGTGTCATGAAGATTTCTCCCGAGAAGCTTGCAGCCGAAGCGGAAGCGACAGGCTTCAGGCCGGATATGCTCGAAAAGGTTGCTCAGCTGTTGGGGCTGTTGGATGCATTGCGGAGTCATCCATTCCTCAAAGGGAAGCTGGTGCTCAAGGGCGGAACGGCCTTGAACCTATTTGTCTTTGATGTACCCCGGCTTTCTGTCGACATCGATTTGAACTATGTGGGAGCCGCAGATCGAGATGGCATGCTCGCTGACCGCCCCAAGGTCGAACAAGCCGTTCAGGCAGTTTTTGCTCGTGAGGGGTTCACTGTCAGGCGGATGCCTGAAGAGCACGCCGGAGGCAAGTGGTCGTTGCGGTATAAAAACGCTCTTGGCCAGGGTGGTAACTTAGAAGTAGATCTTAATTTCATGTTCCGTGTTCCATTGTGGCCAGTGACAATCAGAGATTCTCATGCTGTCGGGACGTGGCGAGCAACGGAAATTCCCGTGCTGAATCTCAATGAATTGGCTGCCGGGAAATTGGCTGCGCTATTCTCGCGCCGACAAGCTAGGGACTTGTTCGACAGCCATCGAATTCTCAGAATGGACGATTTATATGGATTCCAAGTACTCCCGGACGGATTGTGGTGGGATGACTTGGATATCACCTTTATATGGGTAGGACGACTCAACCGGTGCTACAATAATGGCTTTATCAACGTTTAAGTCATTCAATGCCCGCCAGAATCCCGATGTCACCTCAGGGGATGTCGAAGCTTTGATTTCAATGGCCACCCGTTGGCGCCCCTTTCGAAGCAACAGGTCAATTTCATCTCCCACGGCACTTCTGTAGAAATAGGGTTTCCACTCCGGAGATGAGGTTAACGTGTTTTCAATGACAAAGCTCTCCCAGGACGATCCATAGGTCGGATGCCCGAGCAGGTCATTATGGCTCTTTATGTCCAGCAGCGCATGTAAAAGGCCTGTATCGCGCAAAAAAATTTTCGGCGATTTGATTAAACGTTTTTTTATATTGGCATGGTAGGGCTCAAGCACACGCAGCAGAAAGGTTTGGTCAAGCAAATCGATATAGGTATTGATCGTATGGTGGCTTACTCCTAATGACGCCCCCAATTTTGAGCGGTTCAACAACTGACCGTGGATATGAGCGCACATAGTCCAGAAACGCTCAAGCCGCCTTTGCGGTATCCGAATTCCCAGTTGTGGGATGTCTCTTTGAAGAAAAGTACGGATGAAATCCCGACGCCATTCCCAGCTTTCATCTTCATCACCAACCAGATAGCTGCGGGGAAAACCGCCCCTTCGCCAGAGGGTTCGCATCAAGTCCAAATCGATTCTCTGCGGGCTAAGTTCCTGAAGGCTAAAAGGGGCCAACTCTACGTAAGAGATTCGCCCGGCAAGGGACTCGGAGCTTTGTTGGAGCAACTCGGGAGAAGCCGAACCCAAAAGTAAAAATTGACCCGGTTTATCCTGTCTGTCGATGCTCGATCGCATTTCCGGAAACAACTCCGGCACGCGCTGTATTTCATCCAGACAAATCAGCCGATCTTTGTTTAAATCAAAAAAAGCATCCGGGTCGCGAAGTTTATTAAGATCGGCACGCCTTTCCAGGTCCAGGTAAACAGACGATGTCAGCGTTGAAAGGATTCGCTTGGCAAGAGTGGTCTTTCCGCACTGGCGCGGTCCCAAAATCGCAACCGCTGGTGTGGTTTTGAATTTTCGCTCTATGTCAGAGGTGATTCGGCGCGGAATATAATCTTTCATATTCAGCATGATTAAATAAGCGGTGAGACTCTGTCAAGGCTATTCTGTGCAAATTGGAATATGGGGTTCCAATTTGCACAGAATAGTAACCGTATCGCATATCTAATTTAAAGGGTAGAACGGGGGACGTATCATGTGCATCGTTTGATCAATACAGCCACAATCGCAAAGTTTTTACATGCAGCAAAGTTGTCCTGGACCGCTATCTGCACAGGCAAGCCGGCCAGGATATCCGCAAACACGTGGCAGCCACATTCGTACTCGTGGAAACTAATAGTCCCGCTGTACTAGGCTACTACACATTATCAGCCACCAGCATTTATCAATATCAATGGATGTATCGTTGTTACCAAGGAATCGCAGTAGCCTACAACGGCTTCACCCTTATCGTCGCTTCCGTCTACGCTTTCAGCTTCGCCGCGATAAGACGGGGGGGCACGCAAATTTGAAACCCTCTCACCATGTGGCACATGGATGAGCGCCGGCAGGGCGGCACGGCCGACGGCTGGGGCGCGGTCTTTTCTTTCTCCCGTCTGTTGGCGGAGAAATGGGATCCGTTTTACCCTGTATCCGGCCGCCTTTCTGGCCCAATATCCCCGTGGCGGCCGTGGTATATTGTGTTTTCTGCATATCTTGGCAAAGCCCACATCAGACAAGCCATATTCCTTTGACAATCGAGTGATGGGCGCTTCCCATACCTTTTTATAGAGTTCTTTGCGATTAATCGTTGTCATAGATCACCTCTCCATATGGTTACTTCAAATTTATTCTTGACGTGAGTGTTGTTTTTAATTAATTTGTTGTCCAAATGGACAACATTCTAAAAGTAGACAACATGAGATCTGAACAAAAAATAAAAAAAGAGCTGGAAAGATCCTTAGAAGGGCTTCTATCTTTAGACGATCTGAAAATCAACATGGTGCCAGACTCGATATCAAACGAAGCCGATTCGCCAGATCTTGTTGCTCGAGTCCGGTATGGTGATTTGCGTTTTCAGTTGACTATTGAGGTTGTGGCGAAAACCAGTCTTTCAGTGTTGAAAGACAAGATATCCAGACTCAAGACGATAGCAAACGCGTCTAATGATGCAGTGCCGGTATTGGCTGCTCCTTATTTAAGCCAACGGCGGCAGAACATTTGTCGGGATCAGGGTGTTTGTTTTATTGACCTTTCCGGAAACGTGTTCATCAAATTTAGAAGCCTCTATGTGGAGCGAACTGGTTTCCCAAATAAGTTTCCGGAAGAACGGAAGGGCAGGGGGCCGTTTTCAGATAAAGCCAGTCTCATCCTTCGATCTATTCTTAAAGATGCGGGGCATCTGTGGGGAGTCAGGGAGTTGGCCCAAAGGGTTCATTTGGATCCAGGTTTTGTTTCGCGCATGGCAAAAGAGCTTGAAAAACGAAAATATATTTCACGCATTAATTCCAAAATAAAACTTCGAGATCCTGTAGGCATCCTCGATGACTGGACCAGAAATTATAATTTCAATAAAAACAAAAATTTCAGCTATTTTTTGATGGCAACGAGTTCGGTTGACGTTTTGGATAAGATTCGAAATCTGAAAATACCTTCCAATGTCAATTATGCGCTTAGTGTTCAGGCCGGCGGCAATCTGGTTGCCTCATATGCTGCTTATCAAGAAGTTCATATGTACGTCGGCAATGAAAAGGCATTGGAGTATTTTGAAAAACAGATGAACCTTGAAAACGCAGAACAAGGGGCAAATCTGATTTTGATGCTTCCCTATTACAAGCATTCCGTTTTTCATGACAGCCGAATTATCGATAGCCTTCGAGTTGTCTCAGATATTCAGCTGTATCTGGATCTACATAGCTATCCAATTCGCGGTCTGGAGCAGGCTGAGCATTTATTGGACAAAAAGATTAAACCTTTATTTGAAAAGGTGAATCGGAGTGAATGACTTTTTTGTTTCTGGATTTTTAAAGACGCTCTGGACCGGAACCGGCGGATTGAAACAAGATTGTTGGATTTTTCCCTATATCTAAACAAACCCCACAACCGGGCATCTATAAGTTTAGCGTAATTTTTCGTTCCATTGTGAGTCAAATCCAATAATCGGGCCTGTCTGAATTAGTGATAGTATCTATGGATATAGACGTTCATCGAATTCAAAATCGCGGATCTCACCAATTACCAATTTTTCGAAATCCGGATGTGCCGGATTAAGTGCAAAGTTCCATTCATCCGAAACAACAGTACTTGGCACTTTCAAAACAGCAGACACCTTTGCATCAAACCATTTGTCGCCGATCTCTTTAGTGGCTTCCGGAGCAGGTAATTCTTTCCATGAAGAGGGCAGATCTTTTTTTTCTAAAGCGTGAATTAATGATTCGGGGATATCCACCCATATGCTCTTGAAGCTACGCATCACGGGCAGTTTTACCATGTGCACCAGGTTCTCAAGAACGCAGAGTGACAGGCTTTCAGACATATAAACCACAGCTCTTCCCTGGCTGTTCCATCGCCCTCCATGGCGGAAAGCACCGCCTCCAGACATGATCCGGTCGGCATATGTAGCCGCAACGAGACGCCAGGCTCTGATCAAAAGATCACTCCGTCACCGATCCTGTCTAATACGGCCTCAACCTCCCTTGCACCGATTTCATTATCCGCATAATCGAGCGGTGATTTGCCCTCGAAATCATTGGAGGGTGTGTTCAGCCATTCCCGCGCATGTTCACCTGAGCCTAAAATTTTTTCAGCCATGTTAAACAGTCGAACGATACGATACAGCCGTTCTGACTCTTCAAAATTTAGCCGACCTTCACGTTTTCGCCTGATGAGCGTGCTTTTTTTTAAATTGATGATGTTGGCTAGGCGGATGTCCGGCACCTGTAAACAATCGGCCACTTCATCAAATATTTTGGCACTTAAACCAGATTTGCACAGGGCGATCAGGCTTTGGTTGTTTTCTGATCCGAGCGATGCCAAGCAGGTTTGTTCCATTGTTCAAAGCCCTTCAATCTGATAGTTTTATTTGACACTGTCAAGATACCCAAATGAAACCAATGTGTCAAGTTTCAACAGTTATTAAGTCCAAAATGAGACACGGAATCGATCGCCTTGCAAAGGTGTCCTTTCGGCAACGGTGCGTAAGCAGATTTTTCTCAAGGCGGGGCTACGGTGCTGACAGAATGGCTACGTAGGCAGGGTGATAAGCCCCTGCCCACGGTTAGGAGTTGATTTCAGAGGTCTGCCGTTCATAATTCCACGGCATCCATTGATCCGGGCGGGCTTTCACCTGCTCTGAGTGTTCCCGGATGGCAACCAGATAGTCAAAAGGATTTGCAGTGCATAGTTCGCAGGTGTGGATCAGGCTCATAAACAGGTCACCGACTCGGGCACCACGTTCAGTCTTGTAGAACAAGGCGTTTTTCCGATTCAAAATCGCTTTTTTCAAGGCGCGTTCACAAACATT
This sequence comes from uncultured Desulfosarcina sp., assembly GCA_963674945.2. Lineage (GTDB taxonomy): Bacteria > Desulfobacterota > Desulfobacteria > Desulfobacterales > Desulfosarcinaceae > Desulfosarcina. The sequence continues at coordinate 951,120 of CAXXWQ010000004.1, read as the reverse complement.
ATTGTCTAACGGGGCACCCGGCTGACGTAAAAACAGGGTCAGTTTCTCCCAGTGGTTGCACATATACTTGATGGCCTGGCCAAGCCCGGAGTTGGGCTCCACATTTTTTTCCTCGAACTGCTCATCAAACCAGTCTCTAAGATCCTTCATCAACGAACCGCTATGGTTCCGATGGTATTCGAGGCGCTGATCGTCAGAAAGGTTTTGCTCCCTGGCATCGGCATCGTTTTTATACACCTTGCCCAACACGTTGAGTACATGAGTGCATTCGTCCGGGAAGTTATCGTATACATCCACGAAGCGCCGCCTTCCATGTGAGATGCAGTTGGCCAAAAGGGTTTCAAAATCCTTGGGCACATTTCTCGACAGCGCGTCGCACATCTGGATCGGCGGACCCAGATCGGCCTGGCGCTTGGTAAGTAGATCCGCCAGGTTTTCTCCGGCATGGTTGTTTCCGGTAAAAAACAGCCCGATTTTGTGATCGTCCGACACCGCCACCATGCCGCTGGTAAAAATGCCCTTTCTTTTGGCATCTTGTGTTTCGTTGACCAAAGAAAGAATTTTCATGGTGGTGTCGTCATTATGGATCAGCTTTGCGCCAGCCGCTTGCCGGATCAGTTCATCAAAGGCCGGGTAGGCGTGCCAATAAAAATCCCTGACAATATCCCATTGGGTCGATGCAGGCAGCGGTATGCCGATACTGTCCTGCAGATTTTGAAGCCGGTAGAAAGGAAAGCCGTTGCCATATTTTAAAAGAGCAATCATTGCTCCGGCGGATGCATCGTATTTTTCCTCGCCGACATCCCGTGGGGCATCGGCCGTAAAAATCTCTCCACACAGATTACAGCGCAATTTTTCCAGCTCGTATATCGACGCTGTTAACGGCGAGGTGCCGGTGACACGGATGAGGGTTTTGGGCTGTTTATATACATAGACCTTGCCCTTGGGACAAAGCGGGCACGGATCTTTATGTTTAAGCTCACCATGAGACACCGTGATCTTCTCGGCACCGGTGTAATCATCAGCCCCATTTCGGCCATGGCCTTTTTTCTTGGCCTTGGGCGTTTTATCAGCGCTCTTCGGTTTTCGTTTTTTGACAATGGTATCGGTTTTTTCCGTGGATGCGCCGAAGATCATTTTCAGCAAGCGTTTGATGGATGCGGCTTTTTCATCCACACTGTGACTCAACACGTTGATCGTCTCGCCCATGGCCGCAATAGTTGCATAATCCTTATCCAAAAGGCTGCGAGATTTGACCCGATCGATCAGTGCGTTAAGCTCCTCGGCCGAAAGTTCGATGGGCGGCGGTGTCATGCGCTTTTTCCTGCGGTAAGACGAGATCTGAACATCTTGACCAGCGGATATCCCCAAACCGCTTTGATGGATCGGTTCGGCCGGTGGGTTTGGTCATTCTTCCCACGGCCGGTGGTATCTCCCAGGTAAATCCAGTTGGCGGCGTTGTAACAGGTGCCGGCAAACCGGTCCTTGTCCACGAAGGTTTCCAGATAATAAATGGGATGATTGTATATCGCTTGCCAATCCGTTGGCAGGATACGACGCATCCGCCCCAGAATATGAGAGGCCAGGTGTGATACGCGAACCCAGGGCAATATCAAAAAGCGGCTGTTGTATGCCATCAAATGCAGGTTCGCCATTCGCCGATGCTGGGACCAACCGATGAACCGGTCACGGCATCCGATATGCCTGGCGGCCGATGACCAGGACAGGCACGCGATGGGCCGCTTTTGAGAATAAACGATGTATTTCAGGTGTTCACCGACCGGCTGGGTGTAGCCCAAATAATGGTACTGTTCCAACAAGCTGTTGAACAACGGTTCGGCATCGGTTCGGCGAACCTGTCGGAATGTAAGGGGGGTAATGGCTGACAGCTTGCTTTCTATCGGGCATCGCTCAATGGTGATGTTCTCAGGCTCTTTTCGTCTGGCCAAAGGATTGTTCGGGGTCATTTTTTTGGCCGGCAATCGAATGTGCCCGGCCCGGTGAAGAGCGAGCATCAAGCCCCGGCAGACCATATCCCGAAAGGCGCCGTTGGCTTGGCGCCAATCCCAGGCTTGGCAAAGTTTGACGGAAAGGCGTCTTCGGCTGTCGCTCGGGTTTCGGTCGATCAGCTGCTGGATAAACGCCGCATCCTGAACTGTTACGGTTTTGCCGCGGTAGGTGAGAATCGTTTCCATGGTCGGCATTCATAGCACACTCGTTACTGGAACGCAAGCCCCTATGCATGAATCTTTTTCCAATGCGGGGCGACCTCGATGGTGGCAAGGTCTCCGTTCCAAATCAGCGATTGCAGTTGATACGCATTGAGCCGACGCAAGACATCATCCGTGCCATTGGGCCACCAGGTAAACCGCCCTTTCGACAGCCGCTTTTGACAAAGCCAGAATCCCTGGCCGTCGTATACAATAATTTTCAATGCCGTGGCCCGTTTGTTGCGAAAAACAAATACGGCACCGGAAAATGGGTCCGCCTTGAGATGGTCACGGCAAAGCTTGGCTAATCCGTCGATGCCTTTTCGAAAATCAGCCGGCTCCACTGCAACAAAAATCCGCATGTGTGGCGTGATGGCAATCATGAAGCCATAGCCAAAAATGCTTTTCCCAGTTCCACCAGATCGGAACAGGTGGCTCCTTTTACATTCATTCTCATGACCGAACCGTTCGTTTTGATCATTTCGATGGTGGATTCAGGTAGAAGGGGTGCCGGAGCCGGCAATTCTATAAAGGGTGTGGAGAAAATCTCGCACGGGTGTTCTTCCGGCAAGTGAGTACCGGCAACTTTTTTCTTTAACGTCGTGTAGTTTACACGCAGGGCCTTTGACAGGTGGTAGATGGAGTACTCTTCTGATAGCGCGACCGCTGCCTGCCAAAGGTTTTGGGGAATTCGGGTGCGTTTCTTTCGCAGCTTTCGCCAGGATTCAAACCGCTGTTGAACTTGCTCAAGGCTGGGAGCGATTATAGAAACATCTTGGATATCGTCATTCATCGGCGGGCCTCCTTATTATTGGGGTCAACCGATAATATCCCATCTCTCAGCGGATTTCATGCACGCTTGCCGAAAACACACGAAAGGGTGGACGTCTTGCTATACCAGTACGCCAAACGTCTGCTCGCCTTGCGGGATGAGACCGAAAGCGCAATGGCCGAATTCAAGGGAAAGATGAAGGGCAGTCTCGATTTAGGCGGCAGTGCTATCCCGGGAGACTTCATCTTGCCGGCAATCATTGGAGGGTTTACTATCCGCTTGTCCACCTTGTCATTTCCTTGTTATTTTTTTAATGGAGACTCCCTAAAAAACAAAAAAGCGAAACAGGTGTAAATAACCGATTTCGCTTAGTATTTATGGTTTGTTCGTGAAGCAATCAAATCTTCAACCAACTGATTAAAATAATGGAAGAAAGTACAAAAAAACGGGAAGCAACAAAACAGCCTAACTTCCCGTTATTAAACATAAAAATGAATGATGGTGGGCCGTGAAGGAATCGAACCTTCAACCTACTGATTAAGAGTTTGGTGGTTATAGAATAAGTAACCGAAAAAACTATAAATAATCGAAGAAAAAATGACAAGCTTGTCATCAGCCGTCCAAAGTCATATTGGTTATTGTTTGAGCAAATCAATGACTGTCCTCTTCTTATTGATGGCAACGTGCTTGTACACCTGGGTTGTGGCAATATCTTCATGGCCCAATAATTCCTGGATCGTTCTCAAATCCGCGTCGGCTTCAAACATGTGGGTTGCAAAGCTGTGTCGCAAAATATGCGGCATCACCTTTCTCGAGATATCGGGTTTTTCAATCACGTTCCATAATGGCCGGCGAATGTCTGTTAATTGCTTGCCGGTCCGCAGTGACGGAAAGGCCAGGGTTTCATCCCACAGGACTTTCGTTTTTGGATTCGAGATACGATCGTCCATCAACGAAAAATGTTTTTTCATCGCTTCGGATAGCGTTTGTGACATCGGTACCGTTCTGGACTTGTCACCATTGCTTCCCCGTTTGGATATGTCCACTTTCTTCATGTGTTGTTTCAAAAAGTGGGATTTCACTTCGTCCAAACATTTATTCATCCATACGGCAATCAACAAACAGCTCGTGGCCATCAACTCTTTTGCGGTGAGAGGCCGAGCAAATTTTTTTTCGAGTTTTTCAGCGATATCCATTTTTATTTGTCCTACGTTTAATGGAATAGGATTTGATTCCGCTAAGGCATTAATGTAATTTGAAAATGAATCTCCCGTGAGCGATATTAGCAAATAGAAAATCAAATGATTAGTCCTTGCTGTTCGTTGACATATGTTTTAGAATTACATTAAAATTGAATATCAGGACCTGCTTCTACACCATTAGAGCAATAGCTGAAAAGATCTGAATGCTATAAAGATACTGAGGAGAAACAACTCTATAATAATATGAGATCAGGTTCAATTGAAGGTGTGTAGATTATTAATACAAATACAATGAATTTATTGTCAAGAAAAAAATAATAGATAATGAAAAAATATCACGTCGACATAAATTTTAAAGATGTCCTCCGACGCATTGAAAAGGAGATGGAAGGCTATTCCAGGACGGAATGGGCAAATAAAGTGGGTGTGAAGATCAACGTGGTATCCAATATTCACAGCGCAAAAGCCAGCCAAAATCCTTCATTGAATTACATATTAGCTGTATCCATGGCCACCGGCAAGCCGATGGATTATTTTTTGTGGGGACACGTTTTTTACCAAACGACTGATTCACCGTACACGATGGTGAAAGAAGATATACCCAAATACCTTCATACCAAAACCAATAAAGAACATGGGCTTCCTGTGGCCCAAGATCCGGAAATGGGCAAACGTGTTCGTTATTTATTGGCGTGAGGATATGGGGTTCAGCATTAGGGAGGTTTCTAAACGTTCCGGGTTACCAGTCGATCAAATCAAAAGGATCGAAACCGGTTACCACACAAGCACAGACGTGATCGTTAAATTGGTTAATGCATTGCGGTGTTCAATTGATTTTTTACTGGGATGTGGTGGAACTTCTGTGGCTCACCACCTAAATAGAGCGGAGAAGCGTAGGAGAAACAACTAAAACAGGGACTAAGTAATTGAGGGGTCGGGGCGTTTTTCTGATTAATAGATTATTTCGCCACTCCATAACTGCCTAAGAAAATCAAGCGCCGGGAAGACGATAACATCATCAATAGTAAGCTGTCGTTCACCCATAAAAACTCCGATACAGGCAACCTTGTCTTTGCCCAACGCATCTGATAATCTGTGCATACCACGGTTGAACTTTTTCTCCCATCTGGTACCATTTTTTAGTTCGATGGCTACATAACCTCTTGCGGTTTCAAGCATGATGTCAACTTCAACGCCACCCTGACTTCTCCAGAAATGAAGCGGATAATCTCGCCCAGTGTAGTGCAGGTACGCTCTTAGTTCGTTGATTATGAAGCACTCAAACAGCGGCCCTGACTCTTCATGTGTTGGCAGATAAGGCAGCCGGCCGGACAAAGCCCTGACAACGCCGGAATCGAAAAAGTAAAATTTGGAATGGCCTACTTGTTTGGTGGGCCTTTTCAGTTTCCATGGTTCAAGCCAAAAGCCGATCAGGGTATCACTCAAAATGTCGAAATATCCTTGAACTGTCTGCCGGGCTACCCCCGCATCTCTGGCAATGGCAGCGGTGTTGGTGAGTTGGCCGTTCTGGCGGGCGGCTATTTCCAAAAAGCGGGCAAAATTGCCGAAATTTCGTGTTAATGCTTCCGCCCTGATTTCTTCTTTCAAATAGGTTTCCGCATACGCCTGCAGGTATTTTTTGGGGTTTGCATTTGAAAATGAACTGGGAAGCATCCCAAATGCGATCTGCTTTTCCAGATCGAGCTCGAAGTTGACCTCCTTGGACACCAAAGGGAACATATTGTAGGTAAGTGCCCTGCCGGCCAGTAAATTCACTCCAGACTCTCTAATTTTTCGTGCGCTGGAACCGGACAAAATGAAGCGGAGCTTTTTGTTCTCTATGATTCTGTGGACTTCATTAAGCAAATCCGGCACTTTTTGAATTTCATCTACGATAACCCATGAGTCCGGGGGCAAATGGGCTGTTTCCTGGTAAAGTAGAGAAGGATCGCGGCTGAGTCGAATCAATTCCGTAGTATTCAAAAGATCGTAAACAACGGAATCGCCCTTATAGTTTTGCTGAATCCAAGTAGACTTTCCCGTCCCCCTGGGGCCAAGCAAAAAAGCAGAGGTTTCAATTTTTAACAACTCTCTTGTAAACATAGTCGGCATTATTACGGCAAATACGCCGACAAATCAATCATTTTTTTTGTATCCCACAAATCCGACTTCTCCCGATTTCCTCATTTGGCTCTTGACACGCACATGCGAAACCCATAATTAGATATGGGTTATGTGTTATTCTGTCAAGTCGGTTGGATAGATTGGACCGATGCTTTTACTTGACATTTAATTATGAAACCCATGGAATTTTTATGGGTAACATGAAACAAAGTCAAGGACGCCGACGATGAAACATGATGAGTTTTTCCGAAAGCATCCGGTTTTTACCGGAAAAGAGTTGACTGGTCATTTATCGTCTCTGGGTGAGGTCCGTGGACGAACGCAGGAGTCATTTTTAGCCTATCACCGGAAGGCCGGTCGGATTGTCCTGGTGCGACGAGGGTTGTATGCAGTTATTCCCCCGGGAGCCGATCCCGATTCATATCCTATCGACCCTTTTCTCGTAGCAGCGAAGTTAACTCCGGATGCAGTGCTGTCGCACTACACCGCGCTTGAATTTCACGGCAAGGCTTACTCGGTTCATACACACTTTGTCTACTCGGCATCCCGTCCGCTTGGATCTTTGAATTTTCGAGCGTACGTTTTCCGGGGAGCGAGGTTTCGTCAAGCGCTTCTCCGTTCTGGGAAAGAAAATTTCGGTGTTTCGGCCGCAGAGCGGTCTGGCCAGGAATTGAGGGTTACGACCCTGGAACGGACCTTGGTCGATGTGCTTGATCGTCCAGATCTCTCAGGAAGTTGGGAGGAAATATGGCGGTCGCTGGAGTCCGTCGAATTCTTCGACCTCGATAAGGTCGTGGAATATGCGCTCCTGCTCGGAAATGCGACCACCGGTGCGAAAGTGGGGTTTTTCCTCGATCAACACCGCGAAACATTGATGGTTGATGACCGACATCTTAATATGCTTCGCGACATGCGTCCAAGGCAGCCTCATTACCTAAACCGTTCCAAGCGGAAATCTGGTCGCTTCGTGTCGGAATGGAACTTGGTGGTCCCAAGCGAAGTCCTCGAACGAACATGGGGAGAGGTGTCATGAAGATTTCTCCCGAGAAGCTTGCAGCCGAAGCGGAAGCAACAGGCTTCAGGCCGGATACACCGGTTTTTCCAATCTGGTGTCTTCGCAGTTGGTAGCTGTGCCCCTTGATGCATACGATGAGCAAGCATTTTTTTGTTGCTATCGGTGCTTTTTCTTATTTCATTGACAATGCGGTATAACTGTTATACAGTTCAAATCCATGAGGTTTAAATACGACGGTCGAAAGAGTAAAAAGCTTAAAGCAGACCCTCGCCGAAATATCGGTTTCTCCGAGGTCCAGGAAATTTGGACGCACCCCCATTACGTGGACTGTCGTAGTGACGATCCAGAGCAGTTTCGTGCCATCGGATGGGTGCAGGGAAGGCTTTACTCGGTAATATACGAAATCAGAGAAGATGACAAAGGTGAATACTATCATCTTGTCACACTCTGGAGATCAACAAAACAGGAAGAGCAACTATATGATGAGTTCAGCTAAAAAGAAAAAAATAACCGCTGACGAAATTGCCGAAAAGGCCATGAGTGGTGAGGACATCTCTCAGCATTTTACCAATAAGGGCGAGATGAAACCGGCCATTCAGAGAGTTAACGTGGACTTTAGTGTTGATATGCTCAAGGAACTGGACGTCCTTGCAAAGGAATTAAATATCAGCCGGCAAGCTGTCATAAAAACCTATCTACGTCAATCCTTAGATCAGCATTATTTAGCTCAAAAGGCTTCAATTTCATAAAACTTATTTGTTTCCTTTAGCCCCTAATCTTAAAATTATCGGTCATTTTTCAGACACTTAAAAATTATTAAGGAGCTCATTTATCCTTACCATATGTTGATGAACAACGGAACGTATTGAAGGTGTCCGGATAAGCTCCTCGATGTTTTCACGTTTAGTGGCATTGTATTTGGACATTATCCAAATGAACTCGACAGTATAATCTGGTTTCATTTTCAGCAATGATCGACGAGCGTCTCCGATTTCTGAACGGTCAGTGGGAAGCCATTTGGCACCATGCTTCGACAACATGTGAATCATCTTTATTTTCTCCCGGGCCTTTTCATTGTCATTGTCCCTTTTGGGAGTCCGATTATCACTCCAGGTGTCCCAACGATTGAAGTCAAAATACCAGCTCAGGCGGGAAAGTAATGCCTGTATCAACGGTGTTCCGCTGTTCTCATATTCACATGGCTTGAATCCTTTTTTTAGCAGTTTATTGAGAAAGTCTGAATTTTTAGCATGACATGCCTCTAACAATATCTCTTTCAGTTCAGGCTTTGCCGGATCCAAACGAATTGGTTTCAGGTTGAAAATTTCAAAATGCTCATAGAAAGCTGCCAATTCCAATGCATTTCGATCAAACTCCGGGTCCGGATCTTCGCTCCAGCAATAAGGTCCTTTGGATTCCGGATCCGCTCCAACCCAGAGCATAAGCGACGCCCACTTAAGGTTACCTTCCTTGCAGTGATGACGCAAAGCGATGTTTGCTTGTTCTTGGAAGCTGGGAAACCGATCCCTGTAGCTCTTAAATATACCCAAAGCGGTTCTTATCCTTTCACAAAAGGCATAGGCAAGGGGATTGTCGGTCTCGACATCAGCGCCTTGTTCAATAAACCATTTCATGATATCGGGCTGCCAAGTTTCAAAGACGGTTGCCATTGAGACGGAATTGATATCAGCGCCGTACTCGACAAGCAGTTTGACCAGGTCCAACCGACGTTTATGCAAGGCTTCATCTAATGGCCAATACCGAGGTTCATTGATGTCAGCCCCTCCTTCGAGCAAAACTTTAACGAGACTATGAAATCCCATTTCAATTGCTATTTCTAAAGGGCTTTTCTTTCTATATCCGAATTCCGATGGCGGAGGGTTCACCGGTTTTCCAGATGCAATCCATTCCTGTACCTCGAAAAGCTTGCCTGATTTACACAACTCGACCAGGGGTTTGATTTCCTCGTATGTTTCGGTTCGTTTCATGACAAAAACGTGATTTAATATCGGTAATAGGAATATTCATTTCGCTTCTCTTCCGGCGGGCATTCCTCGTCGAGAATCGATGGCGGGCTTTGTTTCAAAGGGTCCAGCCGGTCCGCCTGGTCCTTGGCCCATTTTAGCCATTCGTTTAACGGCTTCTCGGGGCTAAGCGATAGATTTTCATTAGTTGCGCTACTTTCAATTTCAACGATGTAGTCCCGGAGAATTTGGCTCTTTTTCCAATTTTCGGCTTCGGCTATTAATTGATTTACCCTGGCTTCTTCTTCCATGTACTTGCGTCTTAGCACGGCGCGTATCTCCCTTTCCTCTTCAAGTCTTTTTTGCCGTTCGATCCTTCGCTTTTCTTCCTCCATCTTTTCTTTGTCACGCGCGATCTTAGCAACAGCGACCGTTACCAGGCCATCGATGAAACTATTGATGCGCTCTTCGAGCTTTGATTTTTTCCCGTCGTTCCAGTTTTGCTGACAACCGTAAATATAAAAGCCATCGGCCTGGTGAATTGTGAGACATAGATCCCCTGAGGGGATACGTTCTTCGATGAACCTGCTGTGCCCAAACCGGTAGCGGCTATCCAGACTATGTTCTTTGGGCTCTTTTCTCCTATTGACCAATTTCTCGTAGATTTTGAAACTAACGGGGACGTTATGGATTTTCGTTTTGGTGTACCCCTTGGACAGGTATACTTCACATTCCCTTTTCTCAAGGGCTTTAAGGATTGTGTCCATGATACGAAGGGCTCGTCTCAAGCTTGCTTTCGAAACCGATATATCAAGGCATCCTTTCTTGGTAGGAAGTACAATCCCTTCTTTGTCTGGTTGCCGGCCATTCAGGATTTCAGAAGTTTGTTTGGTCAAATGGTGCTGATTGGTCAATCGGTCGGGAACAACAATGGGTGCCTCATTTGGCTGTTCAGACGGCGATATCTGTGCAACCAGTTCTTTGTTTTTATTGGCCTTCTGAATGTATGGATTGGGGCTGATTTCAATTGTAACATTCTTCCCAGATGGCAAGGGGATCTGTTTTACCCTGTATCCGGCCGCCTTTCTGGCCCAATAACCCCGTGGCGGCCTGGGTATATTGTGTTTTCTGCATATCTTGGCAAAGCCCACATCAGATAAGCCATATTCCTTTGACAATCGAGTGATGGGCGTTTCCCATACCTTTTTGTAGAGTTCTTTGCGATTAATCGTTGCCATTGATCACCTCTCCATATGGTTGCTTCAAATTTATTCTTGACGTGAGTGTTGTTTTTAATTAACTTGTTGTCCAAATGGACAACATTCTAAAAGTAGACAACATGAGACCTGAACAAAAAATAAAAAAAGAGCTGGAAAGATCCTTAGAAGGGCTTCTATCTTTAGACGATCTGAAAATCAACATGGTGTCAGGCGCGATATCAAACGAATCCGATTCGCCAGATCTTGTTGCTCGAGCCCGGTATGGTGATTTGCGTTTTCAGTTGACTATTGAGATTGTGGCGAAAACCAGTCTTTCAGTGTTGAAAGACAAGATATCCAGACTCAAGACGATAGCAAACGCGTCTAATGATGCAGTGCCGGTCTTGGCTGCTCCCTATCTAAGCCAACAGCGGCAGAACATTTGTCGGGATCAGGGTGTTTGTTTTGTTGACCTTTCCGGAAACGTGTTCATCAAATTTAGAAGCCTCTATGTGGAGCGAACTGGTTTCCCAAATAAGTTTCCGGAAGAACGGAAGGGCAGGGGGCCGTTTTCAGATAAAGCCAGTCTCATCCTTCGATCTATTCTTAAAGATGGTGGACATCTGTGGGGCGTCAGGGAGTTGGCCCAAAGGGTTCATTTGGATCCAGGCTTTGTTTCGCGCATGGCAAAAGAGCTTGAAAAACGAAAATATATTTCACGGATTCATTCCAAAATAAAACTTCGAGATCCTGTAAGCATCCTCGATGACTGGACCAGAAATTATAATTTCAATAAAAACAAAAATTTCGGCTATTTTTTGATGGCAACGAGTTCGGTTGACGTTTTGGATAAGATTCGAAATCTAAAAATACCTTCCAATGTCAATTATGCGCTTAGTGTTCAGGCCGGCGGCAATCTGGTTGCCCCATATGCTGCTTATCAAGAAATTCATATGTACGTCGGCAATAAAATGGCCTTGGAGTATTTTGAAAAACAGCTGAACCTTGAAAACGCAGAACAAGGGGCAAATCTGATTTTAATGCTTCCCTATTACAAGCATTCCGTTTTTCATGACAGCCGAATTATCGATAGCCTTCGAGTTGTCTCAGATATTCAGCTGTATCTGGATCTGCATAGCTATCCAATTCGCGGTCTGGAGCAGGCTGAGCATCTAATGGACAAAAAGATTAAACCTTTATTTGAAAAGGTGAATCGGAGTGAATGACTTTTTTGTTTCTGGATTTTTAAAGACACTCTGGATACTCAAAGATTACCTCCCAGTGATAGTGATCGGAGGGGGATGGGCGCCTTTCGTTTATCACCGATATTTATTGGGAAACACAAGTCATGAACCAATCCGTACACGTGATATAGATTTGATGGTTCCGAGAACCGTTCCGGTCATCGGCGAAAAAACGGTTGATCAGGTGTTGGTGGAGGCAGGTTTTGAAGCCGTATTCAAAAGCAGGGACATCCCTCCTGTTATTCATTACGAAGGCTACATCGAAAATATCAGGAAACTTGATTTCCTAATTGTTGCATATGGCAAGCAAAACATAATGTAAGTGGTTGAAAAACAGAAAGATAGGAGTCTGAATCCAGCAGGCCGGTAAGGTATTGCAACCGGAAAATGAACATGGCACCTTTAACCTTATTATCTTGGCGGATAAATGAAAGGAAAAGGATGCCATGCCTCAACAGATACTACCACTTATTCCTCGCGGTGCAAGACAAATCAACGGGCTTGTCAGTGTATTTCGTGACGATACGAAATGGACCTATTTTCTATCGACAGTTCCGATTTATTCTCACAGACAAGGCGATCAACGAATGTTTCGGATGATAACAGCCCAACTGGTTGAATCCGGAGATTGCCGCCAGATCGATATCCAAAACACATTCGGCGTATCCAAGAGCAATGTCATCCGATCCGTGAACAAACTCAGGTCCGGCGGCGCCGAGGCATTTTTCGTTCAGCGGCGGGGACGACGCGGCGGCAAGGTTTTCAAACCTGAGGTGCTTGAACAAGCCCAACGTTTACTGGATCAAGGGTGCTCGAAAAAAGATGCCGCCCTGGAACTTGGCATTAAATACGATACGTTTCGCAAAGCTATAGATGATGGTCGGTTAATCGAATCAAGGATTGGTGAACCGTGTCTAACCAAATCAGATCGGGACATGGTCGACATGGCTGCTGCCGATGGTATGGGGACGGCTTGCAACCGAGTCGGGGAACGCATATTGGCATCATTGGGCAAAATGGTTGGTGCGCCGGTTCGTTTTGACAGATGCCTGGACGTTCCCAAAGCAGGCGTTCTTTGTGCGATACCGTCATTGGTGGCAAACGGGTTGTTTACCGGCGCAAAACAGTTCCTCGGCCAAGTCAAAGGCTATTACACGATCTTTCATGTCTTGTTGCTGCTTTCGTTTATGGCCTTATGCAGGATCAAGACGACAGAAAAAATACGAGGCCATGCTCCGGGAGAATTTGGTAAGTTATTGGGCTTGGATCGTGCACCGGAGGTTCGCTGTTTGCGTTACAAGATGGATGCGTTGAGCGCAGACCACGGCGCGGAAAAGTGGGCCGCATACCTCGGTAAATACTGGATGGAACAGGCGCCCGAATCGGTTGGCGCGCTTTATGTTGACGGGCATGTACGTGTTTATCATGGAAAATTGACCCGACTACCGCGCCGCTACGTGTCCCGGGAACGATTGTGCATGAGGGGCATTACCGACTATTGGGTTAACGATGCGATTGGCCGACCTTTTTTTGTCGTCGAAAAGCAGATCGATCCTGGATTATTGGCGGTTTTAAGAGACGATATCGTTCCCCGGTTGTTGCAAGACGTTCCGAATCAACCCGGTTTGCAGCAACTACAAGAGAACCCATGTTTATGCCGGTTCGTTCTTGTTTTCGACAGGGAAGGATATAGTCCCGCATTCTTCAAGGAAATGTGGGATCGCCATCGAATCGGCTGCATGACGTATCATAAGCATCCTGGTGAATCATGGCCGGAGCATTGGTTCACCGAGTATGAAGTTGCGATGCCAAACAAAGAGGTGGTGAAGATGCGGCTTTGCGAAATGGGTAGTTTGGTGGGATCTGGTAAGGGTGCAACATGGATGCGACAAGTGCGAAAACTGACCGATTCCGGACACCAGACCAGCGTAATCAGCACCGCTTTCGATTTGCCGCATACTCAATTGGCAGCACGCATGTTCAGCCGGTGGTGTCAGGAAAACTTTTTCAACTATATGATGCAACATTTTGATATCGATGTGCTTTTAGATTATGGTGTCGTTGAATTTCCTGATACCGAACGGGTAATCAACCCCGTTTGGCGGCAATTGAATCAATCCCGTAATTCGTTGCAGAACAAGCTACGATATCGTCGTGCCTGTTTTGCCGAGATGACCATTCACCCTGAAAATGAAGACAAACCGGTAAAGTTTAAGAAGTGGATAGAGAAAAAGGCCGAGCTGTTAGAAGAAATCGAAAAGATGGAGTATCAACTCAGCGAGTTGAAAGAAAAACGAAAACAGACAAGTAAACACATCACGTGGGGAGAACTTGAAGCAAAAGATAAATTTTTACGTTTACAACCGGGCAGAAAACGCCTGATGGACACGGTTCGTATGATTGCATATCGTGCAGAGACGGCAATGGTTGGGTTGCTCACGGGTCCGACGGTAAACTCGTCGGATGCACGGAGTCTTCTCCAGACACTGTTCCAGACCGAAGGCGATGTACTGCCCGATATTGAAAATCAGCAATTGAATATACGATTGCACGGCGCTTCGTTCCCAGCGGCCAATCGGGCTCTTTGCCAACTGTTTGCGCATCTGAACAGTGCGCAGGTAAAATACCCCGGTACCGAGCTGCAAATGATATTCGAACTAAATGGCTGCAGCACCTCAAATCATGCCGGAGGTGTCACATAGTTTTCCCGGAGATGCAGTGTTCTGAATATGGATGTTGAGATCGAATTTTTGGTTGATCAAACAGGGTCCAACCCTGAAATTGTTTTGGAGGTTCAAAAAGGCCTTCATGCCGAAGCCCTCAGATTCATATCCATTGTAACTGAAAATGTAACTGAGGTGACGATTGATGATGCTGTACTAGCAGGACAATCATCCCCATTGATTGTTAAGATACCGACTCCTGCCGCGTATATGTTTCACAAGGGCCTGGTTTTCAGAAGGAGAAAAGATCCTGAAAAGAAGGCCAAAGACCTCTTCTATATTTTTGACATTTTAACCGGGAGCGGCCAAATCATGCCTGCCATCTTGGATGATTTTGACCAGCTCTCGAAAAAATACCCTGCCTGGTTTAAAACGTTCATTGAAAACCTGAGTCTCTATTTTGAAACAACAAGCTCTGAAGGGGTACTGTGTGTAACGGAACAACGCCCACCTTCTGCTTTCGAGGGCCTGAACATGGAACAGTTCACGCAGTTTGTGCTTGTTACCTTCAGGCAATTATTAAAAGACCTCGGCAAGCTGTAGCTGCCAATAGCGCTCTTTTCGGGAACTGGTTTCAACTCACGATTATTTTCTGTATTCCACGTGAAAATCTGTGTTCGATCACATGGTTGCCCACCTTGTCATTTCCTTGTCATTTTTTTAATGGAGACTCCCTAAAAAAAAAAGCGAAACAGGTATAAAGAACCAATTTCACTTAGTATTTTTTGGTTGACCGTGAAGCAATCAAATCTTCAACCAACTGATTAAGATAATGGAAGAAAATACAAAAAAACGGGAAGCGGCAGAACAGCCTAACTTCCCGTTTTTAAACAAAAAATTAATGATGGTGGGCCGTGAAGGAATCGAACCTTCAACCTACTGATTAAGAGTTTGGTGGTTATAGAATAAGTAACCGAAAAAACTATAAATAATCGAAGAAAAAATGACAAGCTTGTCATCAGCCGTCCAAAGTCATATTGGTTATTGTTTGAGCAAATCAATGACTGTCCTCTTCTTATTGATGGCAACGTGCTTGTACACCTGGGTTGTGGCAATATCTTCATGGCCCAATAATTCCTGGATCGTTCTCAAATCCGCGTCGGCTTCAAACATGTGGGTTGCAAAGCTGTGTCGCAAAATATGCGGCATCACCTTTCTCGAGATATCGGGTTTTTCAATCACGTTCCATAATGGCCGGCGAATGTCTGTTAATTGCTTGCCGGTCCGCAGTGACGGAAAGGCCAGGGTTTCATCCCACAGGACTTTCGTTTTTGGATTCGAGATACGATCGTCCATCAACGAAAAATGTTTTTTCATCGCTTCGGATAGCGTTTGTGTCATCGGCACCGTTCTGGTCTTGTCACCCTTGCCGATCACAGTAATCGAACAACCCGTGAAATCTACATTATATCGTTTCAAAGTCATCACTTCATTGGCCCGTAATCCAGCGTGGTACAAACAAAGAAACATGGCTTGTCGATGTGGTCCAGCATGGTGAAAGATGGCCATACATTCAGACTTTGTTAAAACTTTGGGTGGTTTCCTTTTATATGGGAGCTTTGGCATCTTAATAGTCATGTTTCGGCAGTACCCGTTTTGATATGCCCATTTCCAGAAACCTGAAAAATAGATCAGTTCAAGGTTGATGGCTCTGTGCTTTTTGCCAATATCGTTGACCCTTTTTTTCTTGTAGGCTTCAATCGTTGATGTGTACACGAAATCGAAGTGCATTTTGCGGAACATGGACATTATAGGGCCGCGAATGATTCTATTTTTTTCCTCCCATGTTTTATTCGCTTTGTGCAGCTTTTCATGCTCAAGGTGGGCATCGACTAGATCACCAATATTGTAGTGGGATTTCTTTTCCCTGCCGTCTTCCTGGTCACACTGGCGCTTTAAATAGGTGAAAGCTTTCTCAGCTTCAGCTTTTGAACCATAAAAAACCATACGGGTGCGTTTACCTACACCACGGCTTACATCCAACTGAAATTTACCTATCCCTATTTCACGCACGGCCATTCGACTTTTTAGCACGGGTCAATTGTTTATGTAAACGGTTGGATATTTCTTGTTGAATATCCCGATCTGAGCGTTGAGGAGTGGCCCCGACTCCCAAATGGTCCATCAGCGTAGCTAGTTGCTTTTTGATAGACTCAAGATCTTTCTGTATTTGCATTGTTTCAGTCAAATCAGCCTACCTGCTGGATTGAAGTTCAGCCTTCTTTTGAATTCTTTTTCGAGTTTTTCGACGACTCTCATTTTATTTGCTCTACGTTTAATGGAAAAGGGTTTGATTCCGTTAACGTATTAATGTAATTTAGAAATGAACCTCCCGTGAGCGATATCAGCAAATCGAAAATCAAACGCTGAGTCAATGTTGTTTGTCGACACATGTTTTAGGGCTACATTATTAATTAAAAGAAGGAACTTATTTCTTCACCATTAGCTAACAACAAAAGAATTCTGAATATTAGGAAAATTCTGAAGAGGGACAATTCTGAAGAGGGACAATTCTGAAGAGGGACAATTCTGGGAAAATAGGAGATCAGGTTCAATTGAGGGTGTGTAGGTTACTATATACATAAAAAATGAACTTAATGTCAAGAAAAAAATAATAGAAAATGAAAAAATATCACATTGACATCAATTTCAAAGATGTCCTTCGACGCATTGAGAAGGAAATGGAAGGCTATTCCAGGACAGAATGGGCGAATAAAGTTGGCGTGAAGATCAACGTGGTATCCAATATTCATAGCGCAAAAGCCAGCCAAAATCCTTCATTAAATTACATATTAGCTGTATCTGTGGCCACTGGTAAACCGATGGATTATTTTTTATGGGGACACGTTTTTTACCAAATGACTGATTTGCCGGATGCGATGGTTAAAGAAGATGTGCCAAAATACCTTCATGCCAAAACCAACAAAGACCATGGGCTTCCTGCGGCAAAAGATCCGGAAATGGGTAAACGGGTTCGTTATTGGCGTGAGGATATGGGATTTAGCATCGCGGAGGTTTCCAAACGTTCCGGGCTACCAGTCGATCAAATCAAAAGGATCGAAGCTGGTTACCACGCAAGTACGGATGTGATCGTTAAGCTGGCTAGTACACTGCGTTGTTCCGTCGATTTTTTAGTGGGATGCGGCGGTCCCTTTTTTTCTCACCATCCAAAGATAAAGAGTAAGGGAAAAGGGAAGTAAAGTACAATTAGCGGTATAGTATTCTGGCATCACATCATATGTAATAGAGAACCTTTTATTTTTCTGGAATATCCTAACATATTTGTTCTGCATCACAGACAACAGCAAGATTTGGATTGTGAGCAACCATTATGGGTCGCTTTTTTTGTTTTGCCTTCTTTATACATGGGACAAGGACCTCGTAAACTGTTTAACTATCGCCTCATTCTCTAACCAATGGAAAGGGCGAGGATTGCCTTCAGTAATCCTCACCTTTTGATCTTGCCATGACAGAGCACTTATGGTCGCTAGTCCTCAGGAGTGTGATTTGGATCGGCTGTCCTTAACACCTGTTTTCGATTGTATTTGAGGTGGTGGCTATTAAGGTCTCAATTACCAGGCAGTTTCAAGTGCTCTTCCTAATTTGAGAGTAGAAGATTTGATTTCCTGACTCATAAAAGCAGGAGTCGTTCTTTACTCCCACATTGTTACCCATACGCCAACATCAAGACGTGACCCCGGAGAACCCACAAACGAGCCCGCTATTGGTGGAACTGATTCTGGCAATCTTGCCACCGCCACGGCAAAATGATCCGTTCCGGCGATTTCTCCGTTGGTGGGATCGAACCCCTTCCAACCAGCGCCCGGCAGGTATACTTCGGCCCAGGCATGGGTTGCCCCCAAACTATCGGTTGATTGGGGTACATGTAGATAGCCACTTACAAAGCGAGCGGCGAAACCCAAACACCGCGCTGCGACCATAAATAGCGCTGCAAAGTCACGGCAAGAACCAGTACCGCCTGATAGTGTTTGCTCCGCAGATTGTACACCGGGTTCTTCCCGCACTCTATATGACAATTTTTGATGAATGAGAGTGCAAAGGCGCTGCAACAACGTGTAAGTCTGAATCCGTTCACCGGATTTCCATAAATTAGCAATCCATTCACCCAAAATGCCTTCCACACTATGCGCCGAGGATGCCATATAGGGCGACAGCAAAATCCTGTCGTCGGGTGGATAGGTGAACGGGTAATCGATGGCGTAATCGGTCACAAGAAAGTCGAGCGGTGCTTCGTTGTATTGCTGGATAATGACTTCGCTTTCAACCGCAAGTTGGTTGGTGGGCGAATTAAATGTCGCGATGGCCACTGAGTTTCCCTCCACGTCCCGGTGCCAAAGCAGGGTTGCCGGAGGCGTTATCGTCAATGTAGAGGATTCGATACGAAGCTCATAGTCTTCCCTCGGACGAAGGCGCAGGTGATGGGTGCCGAGCCTCACCATCCCCGAGAAATTGTAATAAGTACGATGAAGAATTTTGTAGCGCTGCATAGGACATCCTATTTCAAGGTAAAACAGCATCAACTGTCCAACCTGTCAGATATAGCTGGTTAAACTGGATTACCTATTCCACAATTTCAACATAATTTTCCTTATCTTCGACTTTTATGTTCCTTACGGCAAATTTCACGTCCGGGACGAGCGCGGCAGCCACACTGAGAGACCTGATTCCGGTTCTCAACAACTTTGGGATAACGTCAACCCGGCCCGCCAACTCACCGCAGATTGAAACGGGCGTGTCACCGGATTCCTTAATGATTAATTCGATAAGCCGTAAGACCGCTGGATGGTCGTCAATGAAATACTCCGTAACCAAGGGATTTTCCCGTCCGGCGGCCATAGTATATTGTGTGAGATCATTTGAGCCGATGCTGAAAAAGTCCACGTGTTTTTTCAGAGATGCGATTGATAATGCCGCGGCTGGTGTTTCGATCATTGCACCGATACGGGGCAGCTTGCGAATACCCATTTCAGTGGCAAATTTTTGTAACCGTGAGACAACATGCGTCACATCGCTTTCGATCGTGACCATCGGTATCAGGACACCGATTTCGAATTCCTGAGACACTTCCAAGACAGCCCGCAACTGTGTAGCCAACAACTCTGGATACTCACGCAGCACACGCACACCCCGCCGGCCCAAAAAAGGGTCGGGTTCCGGTGGCAGATGAAGGTAAATGGGATTCTTGTCGGCACCAATATCGAGAAGACGAACGTCGATATGCCTTCCTCGTACCGGTTCCAGGCTCTCATGTAGAAACCTCTGGAAGTCCTTGCCTGAAGGTAAATGTTTGGTCGAAAGAAAGAAGGGCTCTGTTCGGAACAGTCCAATCCCATCCGCCCCGCATTCCATAGCGAGTTCAACATCTTCACGACTGCGGACATTAGCCATGATCAAGACATCAACACCATCCACGGCTACCGCTCCTTCAACTGTGCTGATATATGCCATCGTCTCACGGTTTTTGCGGACTTCCTCAAATGCCTTGTTGTGATGTCGCAGGACTTGGGGGTTCGGATTGATCACCGCTGTACCCTTGGTCCCATCAACAAGCACGACGTCACTCGTATGGACCGTTTGCAACAAACCGGGAATCCCCCCCACACAGGGGATGCCGAGCTCTCGGGCAATAAGAGCCGCATGTGCCGAGGGCCCCGCGAACTCTGCAAGAACGCCGACGGTGGATGAACGCGAAAGAAACACCGTATCCGACGGCAACAGCCGACGGGCCACCAGTACCGTGTTGGCAGGCACATTCTCGAGGCTATGCGCGTGAATACCTGCCAATGACAGCAACAACCGGCGCGACAGGTCGTCAATATCATCCCCACGTTCCCTTAGCAGTTCACCGTTCAGGTCTCTGAATCGGCGCGCCAGTGTTCGGAATACCGTTCTGACCACTTGCTCGGCATTGATCATCTTTGTTTCCAAAACCTGTTTTATTTCCTTTGCCAATTGGGGATCTATCAAGATTGCTTCTTGCGCGCGGAAGATATCCGCCGATTGCTTGCCCAACTTCCCCTCAATTTGCTTGGCATCGATTATCAGGCATTTTCTTACATCGTCGATCGCCCTTTTAATTCTGGTTTTCTCATCATCCATCTGGGATTCGTCGATCAGATAGAGTTCGGAATCCCTTAACAACACATCCTTATAGACATAGGCCTTCCCTTGCGCCATCCCTGGGGAAACGCTTTTTCCAAGCAGTGTCAACATCTTCTTTCTCCCCTGGCTATTCTTCATCAGTCGAATTCCAAAGGTTTTCTCGTAAACGTAGGATCCGGTTTTCGTATGCTTTGCCCAATTGCGGTGGTTTTTTCGCGCACAATTTAAAGATTTCATGATTTCACCGCCCGCATACAATTCAGCAGTTCATCCACGGCGACGATCGCAATGCCGGAGTTGATGTCGGACATTGCGTAGGGAATAACCAATTCGTTATTATGAATGATCGCACCGCATGAATAAACGACATTGGGAACATATCCCTCGCGCTCTTTCTCATGCGGGGAGAGTAGTGGTTCAACCAGACGAGCGATTATTTTCGATGGATTTTCAAGATCAAGCAAAATGGCGCCAATACAATATTGACGCATGGGGCCGACACCGTGGGTGAGCACGATCCAACCTTGATCCGTCTCTACGGGCGACCCGCAGTTGCCGATCTGGATGAATTCCCACGGATATTCAGGCTCCTGGATAATTTGGGACGTTTGCCAGAAATGGATATTGTCCGAAAACATGATATGGTTGTTTTCGCCATCCTGGCGAGAGAGCATGGCATAGCGGTCGCCAATTTTGCGCGGGAAAAGTGCCATTCCCTTGTTTTTTATTGCTTTTCCGTTAAGCGTGACAATGTTGAATTTGATAAAATCCTTGGTTTCGATCAGTTGCGGTAGGATCGTATGCCCATTATAGGCGGTATAGGTCGCATAATAAGTGGCTTCTTGCCGGTCAGTGAGAAATTGAACGAAGCGGGCATCTTCAATACCTCGGCTTTCGTTTTTTGAGACCGGAAAGATCACTCGTTCGGATATGCGGTGATCCGGGTGGAACACTACCTCATAATTGGAATTGGCAAGCCACCACATAATCTCGAAAGCTCTGTTTTGACGATTCTTGGGAAATACTGGTTCCACTCGAAGTTTGCCAATTCTTTCGATTAGCTCATTATACGTAAAATCAACTGGCATATGATTTAGAATAAGGGCGGTTATCTCATTTTCGGCCCCCATTTCGTTCAATTTGCGCCGGAAAAGATCGCGTTTGTAATCCGGATTTAATTGAAGGTCAGGTGTTTCCACGTAATCGCTGATCGGGTCGAAGCGAAACCGATTGTGTCGGTCAAGGACACCGCTGCGAAAGACGATGGACGAAATATGACCTTCACCGGTCGCCCGGAGACTCATGACGAAGCGCAGGCTGCCATTTTTCAAACGGCTCTGATCCGGATGGGGAACAATGGAAGGGTTGAAAAGGGCCGCCGATTCAATGGAGTACTCCTTGGTAAAGAAAGCCCCGATGAGTGATTTTTTAAGATCGCTGAGTACGGTATCCGGTGGGAGATTATTCTGCACCGCTTTCAGGTTCCGTTCAAAGACGTTCCCGATGTCTTCGTGCCGGCCGGCAAAATCTACCATGATTTGCGCCATCAACGCTTCAGCCACCGTGTCGGGCAGGTTAATGATACGCTGAATGATTTTATTGATCCGAGACCGCTCATCCGGCAGATGAAGCCTGGTGATGACCCGAGAAGTATCCCCGACGATCTTGATCGCTTTTCTTTTAACTTTCAACGGTGTATGGTTTTTAACCTGCATATTCCGGTGTCCTTCATGTTAAATGCATGTTTTCGTTGCCCTCATGCTTTGCATTCAACGCTGAAGCAATGGGGATGACGAATTCTAATCCAGCCGACCTAAGAAAAAGCGGGGTTCTTCGATCTGCACTTAGATCGGAAAGCAGCAGCTAAACCGCTGGACGGGAGTCCGAGAGGCAGAGGGAGACCAAATCATCGATCACGGCCGTTCCGGCGCACATGACCGTATCCGCACCGCCCCAATAGATTTTTACCGTACCATCGGCTTCCGGAACCGCGCCGCAGGTAAAGACCACATTGGGAACATAGCCAGTCACCTCCCAGGGATCTTCAGGCTGCAGAATCCACCTATCGGAGACGCCGATGATGGTCGCCGGATCATCAAAGTCGTGCAGGGCTACGCCGAGTCGATACACCGTTCCGGCCATGGTCTTGAAAACGCCATGGTAAATATGCAGCCAGCCTTTATCGGTTCTGAAGGGTGGCGCGCCGGGCCCGATTTTCATCTCATCCCAGTGATAGGCCAAGGGCTTCATGATCACCCGGGAATCGCCCCAGTGAATCAGGTCCGGAGAATAGGAAATCCAGATCGACCAGGGCGAGATTTCCGAATGCGGTCGGTCCAGACGCACATAGCGACCATCGAACTTTTCAGGGAAAATGACGACGTTGCGCAGGTCGGCCTGAGTGATCAGCGCCACGCGCTCCACGTTTTTAAAATCGTTTGTACGCGCCAGGGCAATCCGCACGCCGTGACGGGAATAGGCGCTGTAGGTCAGCAGATATGCGTTATCCACCGGTGAGATTCTCATATCTTCGACGCCGAAAGCTTCATATTCGGCGAAAACGGTATCCGTGGATGGTATCAAAAAGGGCTTGGGATGAACCGTGAATGAAAACCCATCCTGACTGTCTGCCCTACCGATGATCGAACGTCCGTTCAACAGATGCGATCGAAACAACATGATGTAGTGACCGTCATGCTTGACGATGCCCGCATTGTGAACAGTCGTCACCGGATAGGGCACATCACTACGGGTCAGGACAGGGTTGCTTTTACATCGCGTGATGATCGGAGACTTTGTTTTCATTCTGAAATTCTCCTTACGATTTTTTCATAAACCCCTATATATTCCTGGACCATGCGGTCCACGGTGAAGTGCCGTTGTACATGGCGACGACAGGCTGCACGGTCGATCTCTTTGATCCGTGTAAGCGCCTCAATGGCTGCCTCCACGTTATCCACCAAAAATCCGTTTCTGCCGTTTTCGATCAGTTCCGGCATGCTGCCCCGATTGAAGGCGATCACGGGCGTGCCGCAGGCCATCGATTCGATCACGGACAAACCGAAAGGCTCCTCAAACTGGATGGGGTGCAGCAACGCGAAGGCATTGCCGAGCAAACGGTTGCGCGCCTCAGGTCCAACGCTTCCCACATAAACCACGTTGTCGTTATCCAGGTACGGTGCGATATATCGGTCGAAGTAGACCTGATCTTGGATGATGCCGGCCAGGATCAGCTTTTTGCCACAGATCCGGGCGATTTCCAGGGCTTCGCGGGTGCCTTTGTCCTGGTGAATACGCCCGAAAAAAAGCAGATAGTCATCCGGGGCAGGCTGAAAATTAAACTGCCGAATGTCGATTCCATGATGAACTGTTTTGATATAATCAAGATCGGGCGATCGATCCGCATCACTGATGGAAACATAGGACACGCTGCCGTTGTATTTCTTGTAAACTGGTAGGATCCCTGGCGATGAAAAGCCGTGAATGGTGGTCACGACCGGCGTTGTGGTCAGCCCGGCGTATGTCAACGGCAGAAAATCAAATTGGTTGTGGATGATGTCATAGGCCTCGGCATTCTCAAAAAGTTCCGAAATATGTAAGCACTCCCAGACTTTCGGGATGAGTGAGCGATCTTCTTCATAGCCCCTTGGGCAAACGGCATGCAATTTGCCGCTGGTTTGCGAATCCGCGGTTGCAAACAAGGTAACGTCAAAACCGCGCAAGACCAGTCCCTCGGTCAACAGTGACGCCACGTTCTCCCAGGGACCGTAGTGGCGGGGCGGTGTACGCCAGGCAATGGGCGCAAGCATGGCAATGTGCATGACGGTTCCTTGTTATTCGGTCTTCTGTGAAGCCCACTGATGGAGTATCTCTTCGCCATAGAGATTCTGCAGGGTCATCAGCGAGAGCAGCCAGGCAAGCGAGGATTCGGCGCCTTGATTCTGGTTGATGCCGTTAGCCATCAATCCATCCCGGCATCCGCCGGTCTTGGGGTCATAGAGGGGCATATTCAAATCGTTTTGTCCGAGAAACCAGTTAAAGCACATGGCCGCCTTCTCAAACCAGATTTGGTCCCGGGTAATGTTAAACGCTTCGACACAGGCTTCGACCATGGCATTGGCCTCGACGGGCTGCTGGTCGAAACGGGCTCTGGATCCGTCTCGATCATACCATCCGTTGTTGCCGATGGGGACTAAGTGGTTACCTTCGGTCTGGATGAAGAGCAGCCACGTGAGGGCCTTGAGGCCCATATCGACCATGTCGCTGCGTTGCATCCGATGTCCCGAAAGCAGCAAGGCATGGGGCAGTTTGCCGTTGGCATAGTTCAGGGCGTTCTCAAGCCAGGGCCAATCGTCGGTTGCATAGTTGGTAAACTGATCGAAAAGCCGGTCGGCGAGAACATTCCTGATTCTGCGCACATCACTGTCGCCGGAAAATTTATTCAGGTAGGCATGTATGCCTATCAGAGAGAAGGCCATGGCGCGGGGCGAGCTGAAATTCTCAGCAGCCGGCAGGGCCTTGTTAAAAAGGGTTGTGCTCATTGCCAGGTGTCCGGGATTGTCCAGAAAACCGACTGCTCTACCAAGGCACCAGAGTGCTCTTCCATGCGCGTCCTCGGACCCGATCTCCTCCATCCACTGTCGTGAATAGGTCATGAAATTACGAAAGCGGCCGTTTTTTTCATTATAGGCATACAGAAGGAATCCGAGATAATGACCGCTGAGAAAATCGAGTCCCAAGCCGTTGGTCGGCAGATATTTTTGACCCATGGCGGCAGCCAGCAGGGCTCTGGCATTATCATCGGTGCAGTAGCCATGGATGCGATCGGGGATGGTATAATTGGCATGTTGCAGGATGCCGGTATCATCGGTGAAGGCTTTCAGGTGGTCGAGCTTGATCTCCGGCAGCTCGAAATTGGTGATGGCCTTGATGTTTTCGACATATGAATGCCGGGGACGGGGATTACGGGTGCGGTTTTGCCGCACTTCATTGAAAACCTGAAGGTATTTCCGGGATACTTCCTTCCACACCGCTTCACGAGTGAAGGTATAGGCTTTTTTTCGCATGGCGTGCCGTGTGACATCATTGCCCAGCAGGTCGATGATTTGTTCGGCGATGGCGTCCGGATTGTTGAAAGGCACGATTCGGCCCCGGCCTTCGGAAAGCATCTCGGTGGCATACCAGTATGGCGTCGAAACGATGGCTTTGCCGGTGCCCATGGCGTAGGCCAGGGTCCCGGAGGCAATCTGGGCCTCTTCGAGATAAGGGGTTACATAGATATCGGCAATGCCGAGAAACTCGCACAACTCTTTGAGTTCGACAAACCGATTTTGAAAAATGACATGCTCAACGATTTCAAGTTTGCGCACGAGTTGTTGCAGCATGATCCGGTAGGCCTCCCCTTGTGATTTTAAAATGTGCGGGTGGGTTGCCCCCAGGACGATATAAACCACATCCGGGTGCTCGTTGATGATCGACGGCAGCGCATGCAGCATATTTTCGATGCCCTTGTTTGGGGAAAGCAGACCGAAAGTGAGCAACACCTTCTTGCCTTCGACGCCGAACTTGTCTTTGTAGAAGCTTGAGTCGATAAACGGCGTATCGGGAATGCCATGATGGATAAAGACAATTTTCTCCTCGGGTACTGCATAGATATCCTTGAGAAACTCGGATGCCTTATGACTCATTACGACTAGTTTGTCGGACAGATCTGATACCTTGCGCATGACGGAACGATACTCCGGCGCGGGATCCTTCAACACTGTGTGCAAGGTTGTCACTACCGGCATGCGCAGATCAGCCAACAGTTCCAGTAGATGACTGCCGGCCATCCCTCCGAAAATACCGTATTCATGCTGTACACAGACGATATCCGTCTGACTGATGTTTAGAAATTGAGAAGCGGTACGATAATCGCTTAACTTGTTCTGATTGATCTCGAAACGCACCTTGTCCGGATACGGGTATCCCTCTGGTTTGTCATTCATAACCGCCGCCCAGCAATTGATTTCGGGTGCTTCGACTGACAACCCGTCAACCAGATCTGTAGTAAAGGTTGCGATACCGCATTGACGGGGCAAATAATTGCCGATGACGGCAACCGAGTTGATTCCCTCGTAATACTTGATAACCGATGTCATTGCCGCCACCTATGCCTTATTAAATACCCGTATGCCATACAGGAAGATAATTGCACTAACGGTTGCGACGAGCAGACTCCCGATCATGCTGCTTCCTGCAAAAAGACCTGTTCTTTCAAAAAGAAGTCCGCCGATCAGCGCACCAACCATGCCGGTAATGATGTCTCCGACCACCCCAAAACCGTTGCCGGTCATAAATTGCCCGGCAAGCGATCCGACAATCAAGCCAATTAAGATCATCCAAAAATATTCCATTTTGATTTCTCCACGTGCGTGATAAAATTATAATTTATGCACAATGATTTTATCTGTGTCGTAACGCTTCTCCACTGCGGTTATACCCTATCGAAACGTCAATCCTTCGAGAGCGACGATGGTGTAGGCTGCATCGGTGCGGCCGTGCTATTTCCTCCGGGCGGCAAGAACGGCTTCCATTCCCTCCGATCGATGGATCGTATGAATCTGAATTCCATGCGGTTCGGCCAAAAGACTCTTGGTCCCCAGCAAAACACCAAAGAGGTCGGACTTTAAATGTTGCTCCAAATCTTTTCGCGTTTGCCACTCCTCGATAAGGTTCAGAAGGTTTTTGTCTTCCATATTGCAAAAAAGCGCGTAACTCATACAGCCTGCCGCCTTCTCGATGGACCCGACCATGGAAAGAATCGTTTGTACCAGCTCCTTCTGTTTTTCCGGAAGCACATGCATGGTAATGCGAACAACGATCATGGCGGCGACCTCCCGGCAATGCCAGTTTTTAAGGTTTGTCGATGATTTCAATCATTTCTTTCATTAAGGGGGTGCCTTTTTCGGTTTGAACCGTTTCGAAAGGGGCTATCATCATTTCACCTCATCGAGGATAGCTTGTTGCTGACGAATATCCGGGTCCCATGCAACGACATCCGTCAACTTAATAATCAAGGTTCATGCCGGGTTTGGTAGATACCGAGAATTAACTGTATTGATCTGATTTAATAGAAAATAAAAATCGAGCAGATGAAGGTGGCAGAGCAAAAGGAGATAATAAGATTGGCCGCATATGACCATTGATCATATTTGGCCACTATTTTATGGTTTGTGGATATCATGCTTTCGCATGCGGGCACGCAAGGTGCTGCGGTCGAGGCCGAGAATTTCAGACGCACTGTTGTTGCCGCTGACTTTCCAGTGGGTCTGTTCCAGCACACGGAGGATATACTCTCGCTCCACGTCCGCAAGGGTCCGATCCGCCGTGGCTAAATCTTTATTCGGTTTTTTCAGTTCATCCACCAGATGCAGCTTGGAACCTGATGAGTTGATCACCGCCCGCTCGAGGACATTTTCAAGTTCGCGGATATTGCCGGGCCAATAATAGTTGCGCAACGCGTCCATTACATTCACCGGAACCACGGCGATTGATTTTCCAAGTCTTTTTGAAATCTTATCCATAAAATAATTGACCAGCAAAGGAATGTCTTCCCTACGCTCCCTGAGCGGCGGCATGGTAATCGGAAAAATATTCAGCCGGTACCACAGATCCTCCCGGAACGTTCCCCTGCGGACCTCCGCTTCCAAATTACGATTGGTGGCGGCAATGATGCGCACATCGACTTTTATCGTATCTGAACTGCCCAGGCGCTCAAACTCGCCGGTCTCGATCACCTGAAGCAGCTTGGGCTGCAAATCCAGGGGCAGCTCGCCGATTTCATCCAGAAAAAGGGTCGTGCCATTGGCGATCTCGAATCGTCCAAGCCGTCTAGAATGTGCATTGGTAAAGGCACCTTTCTCATGGCCGAAAAGCTCACTTTCAATGAGGTTTGAAGGCAGCGCGGCACAGTTCATTTTCACCAGAGCCCGATCCTTGCGCGAGCTCAATCCGTGAATCGCTCGCGCCACCAGCTCTTTGCCTGTTCCGGTTTCGCCGAGAACCAGAACATTGGTATCCGTGCCTGCGATTTGCTCGACCTTGTAAAACACATATTTGATTTCGTTGCTTTGGCCGACAATGTTCTCATGGTTGAATTCCAGTCTGATCTCTTCCTGAAGATAGGCCCTCTCGGCTTCAAGTTGGTCTTTTAGCTGCTTTATTTCAGCGAGGGCGGTTTCGGCCAGATGTTTGCTGTTTTCCGCCTCCTCCCGGGCTACGCTGAGTTCGGCGGTTCTCTTTTGAACCATGTCCTCAAGATTTCTTTTGTAATATTCACGCTCCGTCACATCCTCGATGGCCAATAGAATCAGCTGTGTCTGGTTTGCTTCGTTGTAAATCCGCCGGGCATTCAGATGCATGATCTTTCGGCCGATGGTCTCGAAATGGTGATCCACCTCAAAATCATGGAATTTGGTATTGTGAGGGAGTATTTTTTCAAGTAATTCTCTCAGTTCGGGGATATCCCATTGCCGGTTGCCGAGATCATAAACCAAGACCCCTTCTGTCTGTCCGGGGTTCACATTGAAGGTGTGGTAGAAAGAATGATTGGCCCTTACGACGTTCAGGTCGGAATCGAGAACCAGTATCGGCTCTCGTATCGAAGCCAGGATGCTGTTAAAAATTTCCAGAAAGGTTTTATCCATTTGTCTATTCCGCGCTATCCGTATGCTTGGTCGCGTAGTATGTTTGCACCTAAAAAAACAGGTCCTTCGAGTCAGGCAGCTTTTTTAAGAAGTTGCGGGTTATCCATGATGAGTTTTTTATTTTATTCTATTTTTTTGGTGAACGCAACCAGGGCAAGGGAATTTCGGAAGCCGGTGGCGGAAAAACAAGGAGCCATGTTCACCAGATGGAGAAAACCGTTTGGTTCTATGGTGAACATGGATAAATTCGAAGATTAGGGGAGTGGAAATTAATACATATCCTCAGGGGGCATGTCAGGCTCCGCGGATTTCCTTTTTTTAGGCTTATCCGCAATCATCGCTTCCGTGGTCATGAAAAGGCCGGCAACGGACGCGGCATGTTGAAGTGCCAATCGGGAAACCTTGGTCGGATCCACGATGCCGGCCTGCATAAGGTCTTCATAAATCTCGGTTTCGGCATTGAATCCAAAACTCCCCTCTCCGTCCTTAACGTGCTGGATTACCACGGCGCCCTCAAAACCGGCATTGTCGGCAATCTGTCGCACCGGCTCTTCGAGGGCACGTTGAATAAGGTTGACGCCAAGCTGCTCTTCATTGGGGAATCGGGCGGAATCAAGCACCTTCATGGCGCGTATATAAGCGACGCCGCCTCCGGGAACGATACCTTCCTCCACGGCGGCACGCGTGGCATTGAGGGCATCCTCGACTCGGTCTTTTTTCTCTTTCATTTCCGTCTCCGTCGCAGCACCCACATTGATGACGGCCACCCCCCCGCTCAATTTCGCCAGGCGGCCCTGTAGCCGTTCCTTGTCGTAATTGCTGGTGGTCGCTTCGATTTGCGCCCGGAGCTGTTTGATCCTTCCCTTCAGGGCATTGCGATCCCCACCCCCATCGATGATCGTCGTATTGTCCTTTTCTACCGTAATCCGTTTGGCCGTGCCCAGGTCCTCCAGGGATACTGTCTCCAATTTGACGCCCAAATCCTCACTGATCACCCGGCCGCCAGTCAGGATGGCAATATCTTCAAGCGTACCCTTGCGGTTTTCACCAAAGCCGGGGCTCTTGACCGCCGCGCAATGCAAGCTTCCCCTCAGTTTGTTGACCACCATGGTGGTCAACGCCTCGCCGGTCACATCTTCCGCTAAAATCAGGATGGGCTTGCCGGTTTTCGCAACCTGCTCCAAAATAGGAAGCAGATCCCGCATCGTACGGATCGTTCCCTCATGCATAAGGATATAAGGCTCATCCAGATGAACCGCCATCTTCTCCGGGTCGGTAACAAAGTAGGGGCTCAGGTAGCCGCGGTCAAACTGCAATCCTTCAACGACCTTCAGCGTCGTCTCCATGACCTTGGCTTCTTCCACCGTTATCACGCCCTCCTTGCCCACTTTTTCCATGGCCTCTGCAATCAGGTCGCCAATCGTAGGATCGTTGTTTGCCGAGATGGCTCCGACCTGGGCGATATCTTTTTTGTCCTCAGTCGGCTTGGACATCTTTTTCAATTCTTCCACCACCAATTCAACTGCCTTGTCCATGCCCCGTTTGATGGACATGGGATTCAACCCCGCCGCAGCGAGTTTGGCACCCTCACGATAGATGGCCCGGGCCAGGACAGTTGCCGTGGTGGTACCGTCTCCGGCTTCGTCGGACGTCGTTGAAGCCGCTTCCTTGACCATCTGTGCACCCATGTTTTCGAACCGGTCTTCCAGTTCGATCTCCTTGGCGACGGTGACGCCGTCTTTGGTAAGTTTAGGAGAACCCCAGGATTGATTGATGAGGACATTGCGACCCTTGGGCCCAAGGGTCACCATGACCGCGTCGGCCATGGCATCTACTCCTTTCATCATCTTCGCCCTTGCCTTTGTACCGTATTTTATCTCTTTTGCCGCCATTTCTAGTTTCCTTTTCAATTATTAGTTTTTTTTGGATTTCTTCAACATCACCCTCTCTCAAAAAGAGACAACCCGAATCACATTCGTCATGCCGGCGACCCAAACCGGATTGCCGGCCGTGACGACGGCCAGGTTCCCTTCAATCAAATCGCCTGTTTCAACCGCATTTTTGCATACCTTTTCAATCAGGTCATCCGTGTCCGGATGATTCGGAATCATGCGGGGGTATATCCCACGAAAAAGAGAGAGTTGCCTTAGGGTTGTCCGGCTGGGCGTAAAGGCAATAATCGGTTGCTTGGGTCTGAACCTGGAGATGTGTATGGCTGTCCGTCCGGACCGTGTAGGCGCTAAAATCGCAGCTGCATCAAGGTGGTCCGCCAAAACGCAAGCCGCATATGTCACCGCGTCCGAAACCTCCTTTTCAGGCACCATTTTCAGGTACCGATCATGAGGGTAGGTTTTTTCCGCTTCGGCTACGATGCGAATCATATAACGAACCGCTTGAACCGGATAATTCCCCGTGGCGGTTTCTTCCGAAAGCATAACGGCATCCGTTCCGTCCAAAACAGCGTTGGCTACATCCGAGGCCTCGGCTCTGGTTGGTCGTGGCGCATCTACCATGGATCGCAGCATCTGGGTAGCCGTAATGACCGGTTTCCCCAAAGCATTGGCTTTTTGAATCAGTCGTTTTTGGATGCCGGGTACTTCTTCCAAGGGTATCTCCACCCCCAAGTCACCTCGGGCCACCATGATTGCGTCCCCAGCGTCCAGGATCTCTTCGTAATGATCGATGGCCTCATGCTTTTCGATTTTGGCGATGACCGGTGTATGCTTGTTTTCCCGGCGGATGATTTCTTTTATGTCCTGAATGTCTGTTGCCGTCCTGACAAATGAAAGCGCGACATAATCCACATCATGATCCAGGCCAAAATGCAGATCGTCACGGTCTTTATCCGTCATGGAAGGCATGCGAATGCTTCCGGTCGGCAGATTGATTCCTTTGTGAGACGTCAACACCCCGCCCGTAATGATCTCACAGTGGATTTCAGATCCGCTTACCTCAACAACCCGAAGTTCCAAAAAGCCATCCGCGAGCATTATCCGATCCTCTTCCTTTACTTGTTCGTTTAAAAACGGATATGAAACCGATATGCGCTGCTGCGAACCCACAACGGTCTGCGTGGTAAGAATAATATGACGTCCCGGTTCCAATCGAATACCTGGCTCAGGGATAACCCCCACCCGAATTTTTGGTCCTCCGAGGTCCTGTAATATGGCAACCGGCTTTCCCAGATCCGCGGCGATTTTTCGGATGGCATGAATCTTTTTCTCATGGTCAATGTGTGTACCATGAGAAAAATTCAAACGGGCAACGCGCATGCCGCTTACGATCAATTCCCTTATGATTTCAGGCGAGTCACTGGCCGGTCCGATGGTACACACAATTTTGGTTTTTGGCAGGGCAATGGCCACAATCGTTTTCCTGTTGTTTCAATAGCTTCTGGAAATTCTTTGATCTGATTTTGCCACCTTGTACCGTAATGGGCATAGAAATGGGCATATTGCTTTAACTTCGGGTAACCGTGGGTAGGGAGTATCTCTGAGATCCAGGTCGTCGCTTTGTATGGCGGCAAGGGCTTCGTTGATATAAGCATAAACCGTAAACACATTTACGTCATGGTCGGAACTGCCTGATTTTTTTCCCACCACGGCAACCTGGGAAAGTCCCATGAGGGAGTACAAAAGCAAGTCCAGGTGAGCGGCCACCTCCGGTTGCTTTCCACACACCCCCTGAATGGTACAACCGATTCCTTTTGCCGTTGATTCATTAAATTAGCATTTCAATCTTTGTGCCAGAATGCAACACTCGGAAGGACGCTAAATATAATCTTGATATTTAACGATAATTTGTTTCCATAGCACTTTCAGGGCAGTGAGGAAAAGTCATAGGAAAGAGGTCATATTTTACCGCTGGTTAAATATGACCTTTTTCGGATCTTCCTGGTCATATGGATCGCAGGGGATGTTTTTTACAGGTTGCCAAGATCGTATATTAGGAATCTCTCAGTTATAATTTTGATAATGTAACCCTGGTCGAAATATCTTCAACATCCCTGCGATGACAAAGCTCCGTGCCGGGTGTTTGCGCGGTTGCCGTTCCCGCGGCGCAAGCGATCCGCATGCAGTCCACAAGGTCTTTACCCCGGGAATGCGCCAGCACGAATCCACCCACCACCGAATCACCGGCGCCTACGGCGCTGTCCACCTCCACCGGAGGTGCAACAGCCTTGATTCTTTGTTCGACCGAAGATAACAGCAAGCCCGCTTTTCCCCTCGAAACAATGATATATGGAATTCCTTTTGTATGAATTTTCTCACAAAAGCCTATAATTTCAGATTCGGTTTTAAGCTCCTTTCCCGCCAGTCGTGACAGCTCATATGCATTTGGTTTAATACAGGTCGGCTGATATTCTATTGATTCGCTCAGTGATTTGCCATCCGTATCCAGAACGATGAAAGCGCCGTTTTTCTTCCCGGCAAGGATCAGTTGACCATAAAGATTCGATGAAATGCCGCGTGGTAGACTTCCGCTCAGGATCAGGTAATCCATATCCCGTACCTGATTCACATGTTGAAAAAACATACCGATTTCTGTTGCCTTGATTTCCGGCCCGGCGGCGCTGATAGCGTACTGTCGGCCTTTTGCCTGTTCGCGAAGAATAATATTGGTTCGCGTTTCGCCTGAAATCCGGGTAAAATCGGTAACGACACCCGCATTGATGAGCAATCCTTCCAGTTGCAGGCCATCATAGCCGCCAACGAGACCAAGGGCCACACTCTGGCCTCCCAATTCCCGGATCACCCTGGATACATCGATCCCTTTGCCGGCTGCATATGGCGTTTCCGAAAGGATGCGGGTGGTGTCTTCCGCCAGTAACTGCTCAACTATGATGAAACGGTCCAGCGCAGGATTTAATGTGACGGTGTAAATCATCCTTGAAACCTTTGTTCTTCTCCATAGCCCGGTCCAACATTTTACAATAGGTCTCGCAATCTGAAACAGGCATGAAATCCTCTCAATTACAAAATGAAGTCAGTCGCCAGAAATTTGCTTTTATGATCCCGCACAATACGGGTGATGATCTGTTTGTTCAATTCCGTCTGCTTGGCGGCGACCAGGGTCCGGATGGAAAATACCCGCAAGGCGTCGGATACGGAAAGGGTTCCTTCAGCGGAATCCTTTCGTCCCGTGAAGGGAAACGTGTCCGGTCCCCGCTGGCACTGGCTGTTGATGTTGACCCGGCAAACCTGGTTGACCAGCGGGTCGATCAATCGTGCAATCTGGTCCGGATCGCTGCCGAAAATGCTGACCTGCTGGCCGTAGCTGGAATCGATCATGTACGCGATGGGTTCATCGATCTTATCGAAGGGCAGGGCTGGAATCACCGGTCCGAACTGCTCTTCATGATACACTTTCATGTCAGGGTTGACCGGATACAGGACGGCAGGAAAAAAGAAGCTGCCGCAAACCGTTCCTCCTGCCGGATTCACGACCCGGGCGCCTTTGGCCACAGCGTCCGTAACCAGTTCCCGCAGGTAATCCGCCTTTCCTTTTTCCGCGACCGGTGTCAGGAAAACCCCTTCCTGCCATGGCATCCCAAAGGGCAGCGCATTAACGGCTGCGGCGAAGCGGTCGAGAAACGCGCCCGCGATACCGGCTTCAACGAAAATAATCTTAAGGGCAGTGCAGCGCTGCCCGTTAAAGGAAAGGCAGCCGAGAACGCATTCCCGCACGGCCAGATCGAGATCGGCATCTTTTAAAACAATGGCCGGATTCTTTGCCTCCAACCCCAGCACACAGCGCAGGCGATTGGGGTTGGGATGTAGTCTTTTCAATTCGTTTGCCGTCTTGCTCGTGCCTATCAAACCCAGCACGTTGATCCTGCCGGATGCCATGAGCGGAGGAATCACTTTTCTCCCCTCACCATAGATGACGTTGATGACGCCTTTCGGGAAAACATCGCGGAAGGTTTCCAGAAGCGGTGCGTAAAGCAGCGCACCGTGCTTGGGCGGCTTCAGGATGACGGTGTTGCCCATGATAAGCGCGGGTATCATCGTGGTGAAAGTCTCGTTGAGCGGATAATTGAACGGTCCCATGCAGAGCACAACACCCAAGGGTGCGCGCCGGATCTGGCCGATGATTCCCTCCTCGATGGTGAACCGGGAAGAAATTCGATCCAGGTCTTTCAGCGCGGCAAGGGTGTCGTTAATGTATTTAATCGTGCGGTCAAATTCCTTTTCCGAATCCTGAAGGGATTTCCCTACCTCCCACATCAGAAATCGCACGACCGGGTCCTTGGCTTCAATCATCCGGAAAACGAAGCGTTCCATATGTTCGATGTGTTCGGCCACGGACAGGGTAGGCCACAAGCCCCGCCCATGATCATAGGCGGCAACCGCCGCATCGAGGGCCTGAAACGCCTCCTTTTCCGTCAACAGTGGATATTCACCAACGAAAAAGGGTGTGGGACCATTGTCGTCGGCCACCCAAACGGGAGAGAGCACTTCCCGGCGTGGACCGTTCCAGGCCCGAATCTCACCGTTGACGAGATAGCCGGTCTGAATCCAGGGAATATCTCTTACATGGGATTCCGGTATATCAGTGCTCCGTGGAAATAGGTGTTGAATATTTTTGATTAATGTCATGGACTGGTCACTCCTAAAATTAGTTTCAAAAGTACTTTCAGATCGGACATTAACGGGCATATAAATAAAGTAACCTTTACCCAAGTGGCCGAATATGACCCCTTTTTGAGTTCGCTGTTTTGTTTATTCGTCTCTGGGTTTTATGCCGGCAAGCGCACCAAGGCCTGTTGCTCGCAATGCATCGTCAAGCAACTGGTGGGTATGCGCTTCATTTTCGATTTTCAACGCTTTATCGGCAAGCCCGCGCGCTTGCTCCATGGTGAAACTGCGGATGGTCCATTTAACCCTCGGAAGGCTGGATGGGTTCATGCTAAGCGAGTCGACCCCCATGCCCAAAAGCAGAAGCGCGGAAGCCGGATCCCCTGCCATTTCGCCGCATACGCCCACCGGCCTGTTTTCAAGATGGGCGCTTTGAACGATATCCTGGATGACATGAATAACGGCAGTGTGCAAATTGTCATAGAAACCCTGAACCCGAGGATTGTTTCTGTCCACGGCGAGGAGATACTGGGTTAAATCATTGGTCCCGATTGAGAAGAAATTTACACGCTTTGACAGCGCGCTGATTAGATAGACTGCCGAAGGCACTTCGATCATGGCGCCGAGTTGCGGTTTTGAAGCGGCAAGGCCCTCCGCCGTGAGATCCAAATAGGCGCGCTCCAATAGCCCCAAAGTATCATCGACTTCGCTGATCCTGCTGATCATGGGTAAAAGGATCTGCAAGTTATTCAACCCGGCATTGGCCCGCAACAGCGCCCGCAACTGAGTCAGAAATATCTCGGGATGATCGAGGGTGAAACGAATCCCGCGCCAACCCAGAAAAGGATTGGTTTCAGCAATGGTAAAAAAAGGCAGCGCCTTGTCGCCGCCGGCATCAAGGGTACGAATGGTCACCGGTTTCGGTGCTAAGGATTTGAGTAAATTGCGGTAAAGACGATATTGTTCGTCTTCTGTGGGCAGCGTGTTGCGCGCGATAAAGAAGAACTCGGTGCGATAAAGGCCTATACCCTCATATTCCGCGATACCTGGAATCACATCATCGGTGCCGATGCCCAGATTGACATACAAAGGAAGCGATACACCATCCAAGGTTTCGGCGGGCAGATCGCGAAGGGTTTCCAGTTGCGCCGATATGACTTGTTCTTCTTGCATGCGTTGTTGAAACTCATTGATATCCGCAGGCAAAGGGTTGATGCACACGACCCCTCGGTTGCCGTCAACGGCGATTTCACACGCCTCCAAATAGCCCATGGCAAGATCGGTCAGCCCCATGACGGCGGGAATACCCAAGGCACGGCAAATGATCGCGGTATGGGATAAGGCTGTTCCTTTCATACAAATGATACCGGCCAGCCGTTCCCGCGGTACGTTGGAAATTTCAGCTAAACTGAGCTCAATGCCCGCAAGAATGCACTGCTTTGGATACTCTCCGGATGTAGGTGCGGATCCCTGTAATTGGATCAGAATGTGCCGGCCGATGTTGCGAATATCTTCGGCACGTGCAGCAATATATGGATCATCCATCTGCTCGAAAACGTGGGTAAGTTCTAAAATGGTATCCCTTAAAGCGCCGCGCGCCCATTGCCCGTTTCGAATCCGTGCAACCGTCCCTGCATTCAGCCGGTCGGACTCAAGCAGCATTGCGTAAGCATCAAATAGAGATAGTACTTCGGCGGGCAGGTAGGCACCCATGCGTTCGCTGCTTGCGCGAAGGTCTTGTTTGGCTGCCGAAACAGCAACCTGGAAAGCCTTCTCCTCCGTCTCGATATCCGGTGCGCTGCGGTCGGGTGTTGATTGCAGATCCACGGGTTGTGCCGGGACCAGATGGCCGATGGCCACACCCGGCGCACAGGGCACGCCCTTTATAACCATTCTTCCAATCGATGGCCCGTTGAGCCGTCTACTGAAATCCCATTTCGTTAAAAGATGACCGATGGCACCGCCTAGCTGGGTTGCCAGAGTAGTAAAAAATGCCGCCTCGTCATTGTCAAAACGTCGCCGCTCAAACTTCCGGGCCACCATGACGCCCAACACGCGGCCATGATGAATGATGGGCGCACCCATAAAACCGTGAAAGGGTTCATCTCCGCTCTCCGGAATATGCTTAAAACCGGGATGATCGGCACCATTGGACAGGTTGATGGCTTCTTCATGCGTAACGATCCAGCCCACCAATCCCTCCTCGCGGTTTATACGTGCCTTGTCAGTAGCGGCGCAGATCGCCCCATCCGTTGCCATCAAAAGATACTTGTCGGATTGTGTATCAATCATATAGACGGAACAGGCATCCGCATCCATGGACGATTTAGACCGTCGCACGACCAGCGATAGTGCTTCCTCTAATTGCGCTGTGTTGTTGAGCTCATTTACAATTTGACGGGAATTGGAAAGCATCTGAATATTTTCCATATTTTTTTGTATAGGTCGCGCGTCTTTTCACAAAGCGGCAAATTTTGTCTCCTTGAATTTTGCATCTAAGTAAGTACTCTGTTTTGCGAATGTAAAAAGCCGTGTGCCGATTCGACGGCCTGTGCTTTTACGGCCGATGTGAATTCCACATATAATTTTTTGTTCGTATGCAAATTTCTCCGATATGAAAGGTTGCCCACCAGGCTGATCAGCGGCTCTCGTCGTTGCCGCAAGTTGCGCCACACCCTGCCGAGAATTCGCGGTAGGGAGTAGAAGTTTCGGTCGCAGGCGCTCATCTCTTCGATAATACCGTCCAGAGACAGATGCTTATATCGGACCACCGGAAAGGTCAGGGTGTAATATTTCCAGTCTGCGGGGAACGTATTCAGGCTGATGCGGTCCTGAGATTTCATCCGGCCCCACAGACGCGTGCCGGGCAGAGGGGTCAGAAACAGCGTATTGAGATTATCCACACCGAACCGGCGGGCCGTCGTGGCGATATGTTTGCCGATGCCCGGTTTATCAATATCCAAACCGATGATAAAGGAACCAACGACCAGCATGTGGTGCCGTTGGATACGCCGCACCGAGGCTGGAAAATCGCGTCCCTTCATAAGATTGAATTTCTTGCCGAGCTCCCTCAGTCCTTCCGGCGATGGGGTTTCAAATCCGATGAAAACACCGCTGCAACCGGCCTTTTCGGCCAGCGTTAGCAGCTCTTCGTCATCGGCGAAATTGATGGAGGCCTGGGCAACCCATTTCTTTCCAAGGTTCGCCCGTGCCAGGGCCCGAAACAGATCCTTGGCGCGGTCGATGTGTTCAGGACGCGTGCCCACGAGGTTGTCGTCCACCACCAGCACATGTTTTTCACGGATGGACTGGAATTCGCGCACAACATCGGCAATGGGTCGCTGACGGTAGTGAGCCCCATTGAAGGCCGTCACGCTGCAAAAATTGCAGTTCAATGGACAGCCGCGCGTGGTCTGCACGGCTCCGAAAGCATAACCCGAGGGCAACAAATCATGACGGGCCAACGGGACATCGCTGATCTCGGCCAGCCCGCCGTCATACCTGCGTTTCAAGCAACCGCGCATCGCATCCTCAATGACCCGCGGCCAGATGCCCTCCGCTTCCCCGGTGACGACCGTGCCCACACGCGCCATTGCTTCTTCCAGACACATTGTGGCGTGAATGCCGCCCATCACCACCGGCACGCCCAATCGCCGGAAGAGATTGGATACTTCATAGGCGCGGTTTGCTTGAGAAGTAAAAGCGGTAATGCCCACCAGGTCCGGCCGAGGCATGGAAGTATAGTCCGGCACGCCAAGGTTCTCGTCCACAATGCAGATCTCCCACTGCGAAGGCGTCAGTCCGGCAAGAACCATCAGGCTAAGCGGTTTCCACACACGGTACCGGCTCCAGCGGTTCTTTCTGGCTTTGGCGATGCTGACAAGCGGATTGGATGGGTTGATCAGGTATAGTCGCATGGTTTCCTGTCCTCCTGTATTTTTGAATTCCTTGGACATCCCAAAGCTGAAAACGAGTTCGTGGCCGCTTCAGATGCGTGAATAGCTGATGGCAGTTTTAGTTAAAATACTCCCGGACTTTCGCTGCAATCTGGCGATCCGTCATCTTATCAACAGTTTCCACAGCTTGGATGAGGTTACCGAGATGGTCATCTTCTAAACGTTTTTTCAGCTCACCTTTTGCCTCTCCAGGACCAAAAAGAAAAATGGATTCGGCGTCACGAAGAACCGAAATGACCTCATCGTAGTAGATGTTGAGTTTGTCGGCGAATTTTATATCCTGTCTGCCATCGGCTTGAACCTTCTGAGCTTCATAGGGGGTAGTCGAACGTACCCCGTCAAACCGTCCGGGCTGTTTTTCCGCCTTTGATTCGATAACGCTTGATTCCTCCCCCTCGCCCGAAACTGCCACAATCACCGCCTTGCGATGATCTATCCATAACCCCATGTTTGTTTTCATACGTTTCGCCTTTCGTCTTATGATGAATATTCATGACCATTCAAGTTTAACTTCTTTTCAAATCATGCTGATTATCCATCAATTTCCATTGCCCGAGCATACTTTCCGTCGCGAGCTAGACCGTTTAAGCGACAGCGTTTTAATAACGTTTTCTGAGCGGCAGCCATATTGCTTTCCTGACCTTTCCAGGTGGCAAGCACCGGTGCTTGCAGCGCACGTCCATAAGAGAAACTGACTTGCCACGGATGTGGGCCCATTATGTTTATAGCGTTCAGGTGGTCAGTGGCGTCTTCCGCGCTCTGCCCACCGGAGAGGAATACGATTCCAGGGACAGCCGCCGGCACATAGCGGATCATGCAACGAATCGTGGCCTCGGCAACCCGCTGCACACTTTCCTGACGCGCGCATTTCATGCCCCCAATAACCATATTCGGCTTTAGCAACATACCCTCGAACAGCACGCGATGGGCATCAAGCTCGGTGAACACGGCATCGAGAACCCTGGATGTGACAGCTTCGCAGCGTTCGATGTCGTGGGCACCATCCATGAGCACTTCCGGCTCTACGATCGGCACGATATCCATTTCTTGGCAGAGCGCGGCGTAACGCGCCAATGCGTGGGCATTCGCACGAATACCGAACGCGGTAGGAACATCGCGCTCGTTGATATCAATAACCGCCCGCCACTTCGCGAACTTAGCCCCCATCTGTTTGTACTCGACGAGCCGCTCGCGAAGGCCGTCAAGCCCCTCGGCGATTTTTTCTTCAGGGTACAATGCCAGCGCTTTAGCGCCTTTGTCCACCTTGATACCCGGTACAATCCCCCGGCTCGACAGTAACTCGGCAAAGGGAGTGCCATCTCGGGTGCTTTGGCGCAGCGTTTCGTCGAAGAGAATCACACCTCCGACATAGCGTTCAATCCCTTCGGTTGTAAAAAGGATTTCGCGGTACCGCCGGCGATTTTCTTCGGTGGATTCGACTTCGATTGAATCGAAGCGCTTCTTGATCGTGGGATTGCTTTCGTCCGCCGCCAGCACGCCCTTCTGTTTCGAGACGATGGCTTTTGCTACTGATCTGAGTTTATCGCTGTTCATGGGTAATTCCCCTTCTCTTTTATTGATGAACTCGTAAAAAGTCGAAATTTGGATGGCAAAGTAAAAAGTTCAAGATCAAGGCGCGCAAATCCTGAGGAATACAGCGTACATGGAAGTACGTGAAATTCCGAAGGATGCAGCGCAACGCAGATATTGGACTTTTTACGAAGCCATCTTTGTTGCTTCATACAGTAACGCCGCATAACCAGCCAAAAAAGGCCGGACCACATGACATGAAAACCAGCAATAATGTTAGCCCCGGCCTTTTTGGTTGGCGCTGATGCGATTGTCCGCAAGCCCTCAATTCTCGTTCTTAAACCTGGCTTACTTTTTGGTTTCTTTCTTAATTCCTTTCTTTCCGCCAGTCATCGAACCTTGACCAAGGCCCTTGCCCTGGCCCTTACCTTTACCATGACCGTCTTTCGGTCCCTGACCTTTTGGTCCGGTTCCATCTTTATTTGGCATATGAATCACCTCCTTTCTGCTGCGAACGATAGCGACCGCTAATTTGCCGTCGTCTGCATCCACCTTGTTGGCTGACCTTACCTATCTATCGAGCTTGCCCTGGTCCGCTACAGCCTTCGTTGCCTGCTCTACATATTCTGCATCCCCCAAATAGTAATGTTTGATAGGCCGCAGCTCCTTATCCAACTCATATACCAACGGTATTCCGGTAGGAATATTCAATGCTACAATCTCTTCGTCTGAAACATTATCGAGATACTTCACCAGTGCCCGTAGGCTGTTGCCGTGAGCTACGATAATCGCTCTTTTTCCCACTTTGACGTTAGGTGCAATAAATGCGTGCCAATAGAGCAAGAAGCGCTCGACTGTGTCTTTTAGACACTCTGTTAGCGGTAAATCGCGATCATCCAATTCCCGATAACGCGGATCATGGACCGGATATCGTTCATCCGTTTTCTCCAAGGCCGGGGGCTTGATATCATAGCTTCTTCGCCAAAGGAGTACCTGTTCGTCTCCAAAGCGCTTTGCGGTCTCGGCCTTGTTCAAGCCTTGCAGGGCACCATAGTGCCGCTCATTCAGCCGCCACGAACGCTCGACAGGAATCCACATTTGGTCAAGTTCATCCAGCACAATCCAAAGTGTGCGTATGGCGCGCTTGAGCACTGAGGTATAGGCGATATCGAAGCAGTAGCCTTCGGATTTGAGCGTCTTGCCGGCTTCTTGAGCTTCGATCCTGCCATGGCTGGAAAGATCGACGTCCGTCCACCCCGAAAAACGGTTTTCCCTATTCCATACGCTTTCACCGTGCCGCAATAGGGTCAATTTCATCATCCTATCTCCCGATGTTTTTTTTGGTAGATGAAGGGAACTGGATTATTTAGTGTCCATCCAGAAATAGGAGAATTTGGTCGAGATCACGTGTCTCGGCGTAGCCTTCAGGCGAAGACGGAAGGCGTGCGAAAAATTTAACCGGAGGCATATGGTTGATATTCCGAGGATTAAATTTTTCGCGCAACGCCGATATCGGGCAAATTAGCCATTTATGGATGGACACTATTTAAGTTTGTAAGGATTAATAGTGAGTACGGGAACAGGTGATTTTTTGACGACATTTTCTGCTACACTCCCAAAAATCACATGCTCCATTTTACTTCGGCCATGCGTGCCCATAATGATCAGATCAATATCTTCAGATTCAATCACTTTTAGAATTTCAGCAACCGGATGGCCTGTAACAATTATTTTTCTGATGTTCAAACAGCCCTGAAAATGTTCATTACATACTTCATCACACATTTTTTCAACTTTTTTCAGCAAGGTTTTTTCAGCAGCTTTTTCATGTATTTTTTGATCATTTCCCAAACCAGGATAGGGGTAAGTGGCCAGTCCATGAAGATCTTCTACTACATGAAGTAGATAATCGTGCTGTTATATTTTTCAGCAACAGACAGCACATAGGGAATAATTTTTGATGCATTTGTCGTCAAATCACATGGGAGTAGTATTTTTTTAATTTCGATCATGGCTTTTATCTCCTTTGTGAATGATATTTTTATCTTGGGTAAACAGGAAAAATCCCGATTATTCTATATGTCAAGATGGTGTGCCAGATCTTCCCAAATCTTTTTGACCGCCCCGGCAGCCGCAGAATGCCCGTCATATTCGAAAATAGTCTTCGCTTGTACCATCGCCCTTGTAAAAACGGGATCAAATGGAATTCGACCCATCACCCTTATCTGTCTCTCTCGGGCAAAGTCTTCAATAGCCTGTCCCTGGTCGGGATTGAGATCAAATTTATTGACACAGACCATGCTAGGGACTTTGAAAAAAGCGGCCAGTTCGGCTACTCGCTCCATGTCGTGCCTACCGGAAACCGTGGGTTCGGTCACGATTAGGACCGCTGTGGCTCCGCCAAGCGACGCGATCACCGGACAGCCGATCCCCGGAGGACCGTCAGTGAGAAGCAAATTAAAGTTTTTTTCTTCCGCAAGCTTCTTGCCTATCTGCCGGATAAGGACTACGAGTTTGCCCGAGTTTTCTTCAGCAATTCCCAACCTGGCGTGTGCCATGGGGCCAAAACGGGTTTCGGAAATGAACCATTCTCCGCAGGTGCTCAGGGGAAAGTCAATCGCTTCTTCAGGGCAGAAATAGTGACATACACCACAACCTTCACAGGCGATGGAATCCACCACAAAATCATCGCTAATGGCGTTCCACCTGCACAAATCTCGACAAAGATCACATCGGGTGCATTTCTCCTGATTAATGATAGCGGTATGACCGGACTCAAAATCATAGCGCTCGATGATCTGCGGGTTCATAATCAAATGAAGGTCCGCCGCGTCCACATCCGCGTCACAAAGCACCTTGCCCTTTGCCAGGGAAGCGAAGGCGGCCAATATACTCGTTTTCCCTGTTCCACCCTTGCCACTTATGACAACCAGTTCCTTCATGCCATTGACCCTTTCGAACCTGCTATTTCTTCAATACGATGGTAAAGTTGCTGAAATTTCATCTTCCACTCGGGCATCACCTCCACGATCATCCGACCTCTTGAGTAGGTCTCCGCAATCCGCCGATCGAAGGGGATCTCCATGAGCACGGGGATATCTTCCGTTCGGGCATAGATGCTTACCTGATCATCGCCTATATCCGAGCAGTTAATGACCAGACCGTAGGGAATCCCGAGCATTCTAGTGGCACCGACAGCCAGTTTGAGGTCGTGGAGGCCGAAAGGAGTTGGTTCAGTGACCAGAAGAACGAAGTCCGACCCTTTCATGGAAGCGATCACGGGACACGATGTTCCGGGTGGGGCATCAATGATGGTCAGGCCCCCCAGTCGTGTAAAATCCCTGACCGCCCTGATAAGAGGGGGCGACATGGCCTCTCCGACCCTTAACCTACCGTGCACGAATTCCAGGCCATCCCTATGCCCGCACTCGATCAACCCCAGTTCACGACCCACCTCGCTAATGGCCTTCTCGGGGCAAACCTCCATGCATCCTCCACAACTGTGGCAGAGTTCGTGAAAAGGCAAAACGGTGTCACCAAGAACCACAATGGCCTTAAAC
Source organism: uncultured Desulfosarcina sp. (assembly GCA_963674945.2). GTDB lineage: Bacteria > Desulfobacterota > Desulfobacteria > Desulfobacterales > Desulfosarcinaceae > Desulfosarcina. The sequence continues at coordinate 906,233 of CAXXWQ010000004.1, read as the reverse complement.
TGGCAGATCTCGGTGCATTTCTTACAAAGGGTGCATTTATCCATGTCCACTTCGGGCACAGGCGTGGTTATGATCTTAATTTCTTCAATCAAAGGACGGATAAAGAGATGGGCGTTTGGTTCTTCGACATCGCAGTCCAGAAGCTGAACACCGGATCCGAGAGATACGGCCAGATTGGTGGCCACAGTCGTCTTTCCCGTCCCCCCTTTTCCACTTGCTATGCTGATGATCATCTATCGCTCCTACTCCTAATTTGCTTTGTAATCACACACGTTTTCGCCGGTAACCAGAACGTCCATCAGATAATTTCTGGACTTTCAATTTTTGTACCAGGCACCATGCATTCATGGTAACGATGCCTATCATTCTGATATTTAAACGCAATTTGCTAAACAAATATTCCGGGGGCAGCATTAATCACCACCTGAAAAGGGTTATATTTAACCAATGGTTACATATAACCCTTTCTGGATGGGCAATAGGATGACAATTGCTTGATTCTCAGGCCGCATACCAAAGGACTAAGAAATAATGGCATGTAGTGCCGGTGATGACAAAAAGGTGCCAGATAAAGTGGCCATAAGGGATCCGCGAATCGGTGGCAAAAAAGGCGACACCGGCGGTATAGGACAAGCCCCCCGCAATCAATAAGAACAGACCCGCAGCCGACATGCCGGCCAATAAAGGCTTTACCGCAATCACTAGCAGCCACCCCATAAGCAGATATAGGCAGGTGGAAAGAATTGGATGGGCGGTTTGGTAGAAAGCTTTCAGCACCACTCCGGTTGCGGCAAGGCCCCAGATTGCCCCAAAGAGCATCCAGCCCATTGCCCCACGAAGTATGCCAAGAGTTAACGGTGTATACGTGCCGGCGATAAGAATGAAGATCGCGGAATGCTCAATGATCCGGAAACAGCGTTTGATTTTGCCGATCGGACAAGCATGGTAAAGCGCCGAGGCAAGGTAAAGAAGAATCATGGACCCTGAGAAAACACTCGTACCGACAATGTATGCGGCATCCCAGTGCCTTACGGCATGCAAGATGAGAAATGGTGTTCCGGCCAGTGCGCCGACCAGACCAGCGCCGTGACTGATGCTGTTGGCGATTTCCTCGCCTTGCGACTGAACACGCTTCGGGTTTGAAAGGACTGTATGCATGTCAGTACCATGACGTTACATGCGCGCGATCGTGTCGCGCAGTTGACCGATTTCAATGCCCAGGCTGACACACTGTCGGCCCTGTAGACAGGCTTCGGCATCCCCTTCTTCCAGAAAGGTCCTCATTCGGCGGGAACCTTTTTTCAAATCGACCACCCACCGCTGATTTGCCTCATCGAATGCAACATTAAGATTGACGCCGCATTCACCGATGTCCGGATAAATATCTTTGATTTTTCGGCAAAGTTCGTCTTTGTTAATCATGGTTCTTCTCCTTTTTTGGATGCTTGGTTGATCCAATAAAATGGATACCTTCTGCTATTTCGATTTCTTAGAACACCCATAACTCAAAACCTTGTCGTCACCACTTCAGAAGCGCGAATAACTGAGACTGTCCTTTTCAAACTCTTCGATTACCTCCTCGCTTAGGGATGCCCGCACACTTTTCAGAATTTGAGTGAATGTCTCCACGGTAACGCGGTAGTCTTTTTTGTCGGTAAGCTCCTGCTCGAATGCGAACTGCGCCACCTGCTCAAAAAGATACTGGATGTCAGCGGGCGTAAACCCCATAGTCATTGCGACGATCTGGGCTATATCGATTGGGCCGGTATTCAGCCTGGATAGATAATGCGCCAGGATGGTTGTCCTGCCTTCCTGGTCCAACCCGCCGACCGGAATGATGCAGTCAAACCTTCCAGGGCGAAGCATGGCGCCATCCAGTTGCCGGATATAGTTCGTGGCACACACCAATAGGATTTTGTTTGCCTGGTTTTTAAGCAATGGAATCTGTTTCAAAAATTCGTTGGTGATGGACTTGTCGATCCGGTTGGCCCTATCGCGGCTGCCTGCGATTTCATCGAACTCATCGATAATAAGGACCACTTCATCGAGCTGTCTGACTCTCTCCATGATGAACCGTAGATTTGCACCGATTTTTTCCACACCATCCGCCATCAACATGCTGGGGACGATTTCGATGTACCACCAGGACAAAACACCGGCGATGGCCTTCGCAAAATGGGTCTTTCCGGTACCCGGAGGTCCAAAGAAAATGATCGCCTTGGGCGGGACCACCCCATGCTTTTTGGACAGGCCCTCCTCGGTCAGGGGTAAAATGATTCTGCGTTGGACCAGCATTTTGGGCGGTTGGGAGTCGGATATGCTATCCCACATTTCTCTTTTGACCGTCTGAGCACCCATATCGCTCAGAATATCCGTTCGTTTATAGATCATATATTCCACAAGGGCTTGCTCGGTGTTTTCCAGAAAATCGATGCAGGCAATCCGGAGCCCCACATCCCTGCCGAGCTTTTCTGATAGAAGCCACTTGTGTTTCATGATCTTGGGCCACAGATCGGCGGCCACGTCAGGCTCAAATTTAGCCCCACTGAGTTCAAAAATCTGATTCGTGCTCTCTTCCGGTGACGGAATTTGTTGCGCTATATTTTTCAAAATATCATCTCCAGACACTGACCGTTCTAAACCTCGAAATGAATCACCAGCTCATTGTCTCCGCCTTCGGCATCTCTACGGATGTCAAACCCCAGCTTTTTTCCCATGGCGAGCATGTTTTGGTTCTCTTTTAGCACGACGCCAAGAACCATAGTGTAGCCCTGCTTTTCGGCGATGGACAGGCATTTTCCCAGCAGGTTCGACCCAATGCCGCGGCTTTGCCAGGCATCGCCCACCACAACGGCAAACTCTCCTGTTTGTCCATCCGGCTCGCCGATGATTCTGGCCACCCCCAGCAAGCGATCGGTGTCTGAATCTTCATCGATGGCCACCAGCGCGATCTCGCGGTCGTAATCGATCTGGGTGAAGCGGGCCAGCATTTCAGGATTCAGTTCCTTGACTTGAGTGCCCCAAAAAAACGCTGATAAATCGTCGTGGGCGACAGGGCCTTGAACAACGCTGTGAAAAGCGGGGCATCCTCGGGCTTTACCGGGCGGATAAAAACAGGGTGCCCATCCGCGCTGATCATATGGGACTCTTCCTCCTCCGGGTAAGGACCGATCACCTTTTTTCTTACCGGTAAGGATCAGTTGACCATAGATATTCGGTGATAGACCGCGCGGAAGGCTCCCGCTCAAGATCAGGTAATCCATATTCTGAATTCGGTTAACATTTTGATAAAATAGGCCGATTTCTGTTGCATGAACTTCCAGCCCGGTAGCACTGATCGCGTACTGGCGGTCCTTTGATTGTTCGCGAAGAATAATATTGGTCCGCGTTTCACCTGAAATCCTGGTAAAATCAGCCGTGACCCCCGCATTGATAAGCAATCCTTCCAACTGTAAGCCCTCATAACCGCCGATGAGACCAAGGGCAACACCATGCCCCCCCAACTCCCGTATGACCCTGGATACATTAATGCCTTTGCCCGCAGCATACGGCGTTTCCGATAGTATGCGGGTGGTGTCTTCCGAAAGCAACTGGTCTACAACAACGGAACGGTCCAATGCGGGATTTAAGGTTACGGTATAAATCATCTTTGATTCCTTCCATCAAAATACTCTGAATAGCCGGAAGCAGCTTGCGGCCTAATTATTGCCTGAGATGTAATCCCCGTAACAGCCGATCCAGAATCTCCGCCCCCCTGAGGATTTGTTTTTTCATGCCCCAACGAATCGTCGTCAGCAGCCCATTGGCGTCAGCCCTTAAGGCAACAACCTATTTGACTGACCTGTTAGCGGCCATCTCGGCCGCCAACCGCAGCCCGCTTATGCTGAAAAGCGCACGGTTGAGTCCGAAAAACAACGAATTGGCTGATACCAAAGCCAAGGCCCAGCCGGATCATAGGCGTCGTCATTTCCATCTCGCCACTGCAAAAGATCTTCTTCTATTCATTCGCCACGAACGCTCGACAGGAATCCACATTTGGTCAAGTTCATCCAGTACAATCCAAAGTGTGCGTATGGCGCGCTTGAGCACTGAGGTATAGGCGATATCGAAGTAGTAGCCTTCGGATTTGAGCGTCTTGCTCGCTTCTTGAGCTTCGATCCTGCCATGGCCGGAAAGATCGACATCCGTCCACCCAGTAAAGCGGTTTTCCCTATTCCAAACGCTTTCACTGTGCCGCATTAGCGTCAGTTTCATTATTCTATCTCCCACTGTTATTCGTCAGATTACTGCTTTTGGCTCAATTTCTATAAGGACATGACCCGAATCATATTCGTCATGCCGGCGACCCAAACCGGATTGCCGGCCGTGATGACGGCCAGTTCCCCTTCAACCAAATCGCCTGTTTCAACCGCCTTTTTGGATACCTTTTCAATCAGGTCATCCGTATCCTGATGGTTTAAAATCATGCGGGGGTAAATTCCACGGTAAAGAGAGAGTTGCCTTAGGGTTGTCCGGCTGGGCGTAAATGCAATAATCGGTTGCTTGGGCCTGTACCTGGAGATGTGTATGGCCGTCCGGCCGGAACGTGTTGGCGCTAAAATCGCAGTTGCATCCAGGTGATCCGCCAATACGCAGGCAGCATATGTCACCGCGTCCGAAACCTCCTTTTCGGGCACCATTTTCAGGTATCGATCATGGGGGTAGTTTTTTTCCGTTTGGGCTACGATGCGAATCATATAACGAACTGCTTGAACCGGATAATTCCCCGTCGCGGTTTCTTCCGAAAGCATAACGGCATCCGTGCCATCCAAAACAGCGTTGGCTACATCCGAGGCCTCGGCCCTGGTTGGTCGTGGCGCATCTACCATGGAGCGCAGCATCTGAGTAGCGGTAATAACGGGTTTTCCCAAAGCATTGGCTTTTTGAATCAGTCGTTTTTGGATGCCGGGCACTTCTTCCAAGGGTATCTCCACACCCAAGTCACCTCGGGCCACCATGATTGCGTCGGCAGCATCCAGAATATCTTCAAAATGAGCGATGGCCTCATGCTTTTCAATTTTGGCGATGACCGGCGTATGCTTGTTTTCCCGGCGAATGATTTCTTTTATGTTTCGAATGTCTGCCGCAGTTCTGACAAATGACAGCGCTATATAATCAACATCATGACCCAGGCCAAAATACAGATCGTTACGGTCTTTATCCGTCATTGAAGGCATGCGAATGGTTCCGGTCGGTAGATTAATCCCTTTGTGAGAGGTCAGCACGCCGCCCGTAATGACCTCACCATGGATTTCAGATCCGATTACCGAGCGCACCCGAAGTTCCAAAAAGCCATCTGCGAGTAATATCCGATCTCCGGCTTTGACTTCTTCGTTTAACAGCGGGTAGGAAACAGATATGCGCTGCTTCGACCCTTCAACTGTCTGAGTGGTAAGAATAATATCCTGCCCCGGTTCTATTCGGACGCCTGGATCAGGGATATGCCCCACCCGTATTTTTGGCCCTCCGAGATCCTGTAATATAGCAACCGGTTCGCCCATATCTCCGGCAATTTTTCTGATGGTATGAATTTTTTTCTCATGCTCACTGTGTGTTCCATGAGAAAAATTCAAGCGGGCAACGCGCATGCCGTTCAGTATCAATTCGCTTATGATTTCAGGCGAGTCACTGGCCGGACCGATGGTACAGACAACCTTTGTTTTTGGCAGAATGACACTCATAATCGTTCTCCGGGCGCAATGCGCTTGTCAAATGCCGGTGTATGTGCAGGTCGGCCCAAAAAGCCCAACACAATCCAACCGGCAATACCGGATACAACCGATCCGGCAATGATACCAAGTTTGGAAAAATCCAATACTTGAGCTGAAGTGAAGGACAGGCCTGAAATAAATAACGACATCGTAAAACCAATGCCGCCCAATAGGCTGACGCCCGCTACATGAGACCATTTTATCCCTTGTAATAAAGGTGTTTGCAGAAACTTGGAACACAAATAGGTAAAGGACAGGATTCCCAGCGGTTTTCCGAAAACAAGTCCGAAGATTACACCCAGTGTGACCGGATGGCGGATCGCGGTGAACACGTCAAGTTCTCTTAAAGCAAGTCCTGAATTTGCCAGTGCAAATAGGGGCAAAACCAAATAGGCAACCCATGATTGAAGATGATGTTCCAACCTTTGAAGCGGTGTCTCCACGTTTGAACAGGCAATCTCGATCTCTTGAACCGCATCGAGATGTTGTTGATTCATTAAAATCGTATAACCGCAGTCGTTTTCACAGACGATCCGATTTAAATATGCTTTTACATTTCCGGTAAATGTTTCCGTGTCGTATTTTCCTCTTGCGGGAATAAAAAGGGCCACGATCACGCCGGCTATGGTTGCATGCATACCTGATCCCAAAATCGTAAACCACATGCCCATACCGAGTACGATGTAAACTAAGGTTTTTCTAATCCAAAGGATGTTCGCCACACAAAGGGCGACAAAAAATAGAGTAGAAAAGATCAAATTTTGCCATACGATGGTTTTGGTATAAAATAACGCAATAACCATAACGGCCCCCAAATCGTCGGCAATAGCAAAGGCGGTCAGGAAAATCCGCAGACCGTTGGGTACTTTGTCTTTTAGGAGAGCTAAAACCGCCAGGGAAAAGGCAATGTCCGTGGCCATGGGGATGGCCCAGCCGGTGGCTTCAGCTGTTCCATGATTAAACAGATAAAAAATGGTTGCCGGGACCAGCATGCCACCAAAAGCAGCGGCAAGGGGAAGAGCGGCTTGCCTGGGAGAGGAAAGGCCCCCGACAAGGATCTCGCGTTTGATTTCAAGGCCGACGGTAAAAAAGAAGAGGGCCATTAAAGCTTCGTCAATCCAATGAACCAGGGGCTTGGAGATGCTAAATTGCCCGAACGAGAGAGATAAGGGGGTATGCCAAAAAGAGTGATAGGCGGCAGCCAATAGATTCGCCCAGATCATCGCCAGAATGACTGCCAGTAAAATAGGGTAACTCCCGCTTGCGATTTTGTTGAAAAATCGTTGAAAGGGACCGATCTTTTCCTGACCCTGTAAGAAGGCGTCTGTGTCATTATTGTCGGTAATCGATAAAGACATCATCATTTCCCTGTTCGCGAAGAATAATATTGGTTCGCGTTTCGCCTGAAATCCGGGTAAAATCGGTCACAACACCCGTATTGATGAGCAATCCTTTGAGAACAAAGCCCTATAATAAGATCGTCCGCCAAACCCGTTGTCACCCATTAGACCGACACCAATGATATGAGACCATTTTTTCCGCGAACCTAATATTTCCCTGGTCAAGATATCTTCAACATCCCTGCGATAACAAAGCTTCGTGCCGGAATGAATCTACTTGAGGGCATTAAAATTTTGTTCCAAACGCGCAACTTCTTTTTCCAGGCTTTCAACTCGTTCCAAAAGGGTGAGTATAACGCCGATACCGGACCAATTTACGCCCAAATCTTTTCGGATACGCATAATTTTCCAGATCATAGGAACCGCAGTTTCGAAGAAAAGCGGTTGCGGATCCGTTATCGAAGGTTCGATCAGCCCCCAATCGACCATAAATCTGATCATATCGACGTGCTGTTTGGATAACCTTGCCAGCTCATCTATCGAAATAAGCTCGGGAGATGTCCGGTAATGTTCATGTTGATAATGAATAATATGGTAATAATTGCTCGTCATTTGTAATCTCCATCAGGAATCACGCGGATTGAAATCCGATATTTCGGAGAGTTCGGCAAACAACTCCATCTGTTTTTGGGTCAATGTCTGCGGCATCACAATGGTAATGCGCGCATAAAGATCACCATGGCCATTCATTTTTTTAGGCATGCCTTTGCCCTTGATACGCATTTTTTTGCCTGATTGGATACCAGCCGGGATTTTCAGCTGAATCTCCCCATCCAGCAGCCGGACGGTAACTGTGGCCCCAAGTGCAGCCTCCCAAGGCGTAATCGGCACATCCATATTCAGATTGTGCCCGACTACTTTAAATCGGGGATGGGGAATAAAATTGACCTTTAGGAACAAATCACCGGGAGGGCCGCTGTTCACGCCGGGGCCGCCCTTTCCGGTCATACGGATTCTAGTACCGTCGTCAAGTCCCTTTGGAATTTTAACCTGGTAGCTCCGAGTCACCGGAATCACTTGTCCTTGAGCATCGATTTCGAAACTCTGCAGACTGATACCTTTCGGCGCACCCGAATAGGCTTCTTCCAAACTAATCTCTATTTTTGCTTCATGATCTTGCCCTCGCAAATTCCAGCTTCCATATGCAGAGCCATTTGACGGCCCCTGTTGTCCGGTATTTGCTTCGAATAAAGCTTCAAAAAAATCACTGAATCCTTTGCTATTATAAAATTCTCCCTGATCAGGTGCTCGATCAAAATGTGGATGCTTCCATTCAGGCGGCGGCTTGAAATCCTGTCCATTTTTCCATTCATCTCCCAATTGATCATAAAGCTTGCGCTTTTCAGGATTCTTCAGCACCTCATAGGCTTCGGTAACCTTTTTGAAATTATCTTCAGCTGTTTTTTCTTTGTTAATATCCGGATGATATTTTCGAGCCAATTTCCGGTAGGCTTTTTGGATATCCTTTGCTGTCGCATTTCGCTCAAGCCCAAATATTTTATAGTAATCTTGATATTTTGTGGCCATAACCCATTGCCTTTTCTTTTATCCATCCAATTTTCTTCATTTTCGGTCTCCTTTATAGAATAAAATCGGTCGCTAAAAATTTGCTTTTGTGATCCCGCACGATGCGGGTGATGATCTGTTTGTTCAACTCTGTCTGTTTGGCGGCAACCAGGGTTCGAATGGAAAAAACCCGCAGGGCATCGGATACGGACAAGGTTCCTTCGGCGGAATCCTTTCGGCCCGTGAAGGGAAACGTGTCCGGTCCCCTCTGGCACTGGCTGTTGATGTTGACCCGGCAGACCTGGTTGACCAGCGGGTCGATCAATCGTGCAATCTGGTCCGGATCGCTGCCGAAAATGCTGACTTGCTGGCCGTAGTTGGAATTGATCATGTAGGCAATGGGCTGGTCTATGTTGTCGAATGGCAGCACGGGAACCACCGGCCCGAACTGCTCTTCATGATAGATTCTCATCTCAGAGTTGGCCGGATAAAGGACGGCAGGAAAAAAGAAGCTGCCGCAAACCGCTCCTCCGGAAGGATTCACGACCCGGGCACCTTGGGCAACAGCGTCCGACACCAGTTCCCGCAAATAATCCGTCTTGCCTTTTTCCGCCACCGGTGTCAGGAAAACTCCTTTTTGCCAAGGCATTCCAAAAGGCAGGGCATTAACGGCCGCGGAAAAACGTTCAACAAACAGGTCCACGATTGCGGCCTCCACAAAGAGGATCTTAAGTGCTGTGCAACGCTGCCCATTAAAGGAAAGGCAGCCGAGAACGCATTGCCGCACGGCCAGATCAAGATCGGCACCTTTGAGAACAATGGCCGGATTCTTGGCCTCCAACCCCAGCACGCAGCGGAGTCGATTGGGGTTAGGGTGCAGTTTTTTCAAAGCATTGGCCGTCTTGCTCGAGCCGATCAATCCCAGCACATTGATCTTGCCGGATGCCATGAGCGGAGGAATCACTTTTCTCCCCTCACCATAGATGACGTTGATGACGCCTTTCGGGAAAACATCGCGGAAGGTTTCCAGAAGCGGTGCGTAAAGAAGCGCACCGTACTTGGGTGGCTTTAAAATCGCAGTGTTGCCCATGAGTAGTGCGGGTATCAGCGTAGTGAAGGTCTCGTTGAGCGGATAATTAAACGGTCCCATGCAGAGCACCACACCTAGTGGGGCGCGCCGGATCTGGCCGATGATTCCCTCCTCGATGGTGAACCGGGATGATATGCGGTCCAAGTCTTTCAGCGCGGCAAGGGTGTCGTTAATGTATTGAATGGTCCGGTCGAATTCTTTATGCGAATCCTGAAGCGATTTGCCGACCTCCCACATCAGAAATCGCACGACTCGGTCTTTTTCTTCAATCATCCGAAAAACGAACTGCTGCATGTGATCAATTCGCTCGGCAACGGACAGGGTGGGCCACAGACCCCGCCCATGATCATAGGCAGCAACCGCCGCATCCAGGGCCTGAATCGATTCGGTTTCCGTCAATAGCGGGTATTGGCCGATAAAAAAAGGCTCCGGGCCGGCCTCGCCCGCCATCCAAATCGGAGATCGCACCTCCTGTCGGGGACCATCCCAGATCCGAATCTCACCGTTTACGAGATAGCCGTTCTGAATGCAGGGAATATCCTTTAGAAGGGTTTCGGGTATTTCGGTCGCCTGTGGAAATATGTGTTGGATATTTTTCAGTAACGTCATGGCTTGGTCCCTTCAAAAATAATTACAAGAAGAACTACTCCTTTTTTAAAAATGAGCAGACAATAAGCAGGCGTGTCAAATTTCCAGGCGAAGGCCGACTTCAATCGTTTCGTTCGCTGGAAGCTTAAAAAACGAAGTGGCATCGGCTGCGTTGCGGGACATAAAAATAAAAAGGTTCCTACGCCAACGCGCCATCACGGATATTTCAGCGATGGCCAGGTTTTCACGACCGATGTAAAAACTCGTTGTTTCCGGATCCAGATCCAAACCCTGGTCGCGCGTCAATGAAAACAAGGTGTCCAGCCTGGGATCTTCCATAAACCCATAGCGGGCCACAATGCGATGAAATCCGCCGCCTAATTTTTCGGTTTGGATCTTTTTCAGACTTGGAACACGAGGGATGTCTTCCACCTGAAAATTCAGCAATATTGTCCGGTTGTGAATGACTTTGTTGTGCTTGACGTTCTTTGCCAGGGCCACGGGCACGACATTTTTATTTCCCGTTAAATAAATCGCGTCCCCTTCGATTTTGTTTGGCGGATGGCTGGCCAGATCGACGATAAATTGATGCAACGGCGGCATATTCTTGCGTATTTTTTCGGCCATGATTCGGCGTCCCTTGGCCCAGGTGAGCATCAATGTAAAGAATACAGCTCCGATAACCAGCGGGAACCAGGCACCATGGAAAATTTTGCTGACGTTGGCTGCAAAAAACGGCACGTCCACCAGCAAAAAGAGGCCTGCGAGCGGTACGGCCCATATCAACGGCCAATGCCACTGTCTGCGGGTCACCACAAAAAACAATACCGTGTTGATAATCATCGTGGAGGTGACGGCTAACCCGTATGCAGCCGCAAGTTTGCTGGAGGATTGAAAGCCGGCCACAAGGGAGATCGTGCAGATCATGAGCATCCAATTGACCGGGGCCACATATATTTGGCCGATTTGCGTTGCGGCGGTATGCCGGATGTTCAAACGCGGGAGGTATCCCAGTTGGATTGCCTGTCGGGTCATGGAAAAAGCGCCGCTGATGACCGCCTGGGAGGCAATGATGGTGGCCAGGGTGGCCAACAACACCGTCGGAATCATTGCCCAAGCGGGCACCATGGCGTAAAAAGGATGACCCGCTGCTTCCGGGTTGACCAAAAGGAGCGCTCCTTGCCCGAAATAATTCAACACCAGGGCGGGAAAAACAATGGCAAACCAGGTCAAACGAATTGGCCGGGTGCCGAAATGCCCCATGTCTGCATATAACGCCTCGGTGCCGGTGACTACCAGAAATACGGCGCCCAACACCACAAAACCGTGCAGTTTATTGAAAACCAGGAAGCGGATCGCATGCCACGGAAAAACTGCCGACAACACTTGCGGCGTATGGGCCACTTGCACGGCCCCGGTTACAGCCAGAAAACCGAGCCAAACCAGAATTACCGGTCCGAAAAGACCGCCCAACCGCGCCGTGCCCTGTCGCTGGATCATAAACAGGCCAATGAGAATGGCAATGGTGACGGGGATCACGAAGCGCGCGAATAGGGGGGTGATAATGGCGAGCCCTTCCACGGCGCTTAGAACGGAAATCGCCGGGGTGATCATGCCGTCCCCATACAGCAGGCAGGCCGCAAAAAGCCCCAGGGCGATGACGCCTAACCTTCGCCGGTTATCGGAAGGCCCCTTTTTACCGCGAATCAAGGCGATTAGAGCAATCTCACCGCCTTCCCCATGGTTGTTAGCGCGAAAAACGAAGATCAAGTATTTCAAACCCACGATCATTACCAGCGCCCAAAACATCAGGGAAAGGATTCCCAAAACGTTGGCATGACTAACATCGATGCCGTATTCGCCGTGGAAGCACTCCCGAATGGCGTATATCGGGCTGGTACTGATATCTCCAAAAACCACGCCCAAAGCGGCAAGCGAAAGCTGCGCCAGACGGCTTTTTTTCTCGTGTGGTGTGCTCTCACTTTTGGGTTTTTCGGGGACCGGTTTTTCGGCCCCTTCATTGGGGTTGGTCATTTCAAGTCCTTTTTTCCCGGTCAAATTTCTCCGTGTCGATTTCATCACTTGCATAGCGCTGCTTCAAAAATACTTTTTTAGCTGATGGGAGGATTAGTTAAAATGCTCCCGAACTTTAGCTGCAATCTGGCGATCCGTCATCTGATCAACTGTTTCCACCACTTGGATGTGGTGATCGAGATGGTCCTCTTCTAAACGTTTTTTCAGCTCACCTTTTGCCTCTCCAGGACCAAAAAGAAAAATGGACTCGGCGTCACGAAGAACCGAAATGACCTCATCGTAGTAGACGTTGAGTTTGTCGGCAAATTTTATATCTTGTCTGGCATCTGCTTGAACCTTCTGAGATTCATAGGGGGTAGTCGAACGTACCCCGTCAAACCGTCCGGGCTGTTTTTCTGCCTTTGATTCGATAACGCTTGTTTCCTCCGCCTTGCCCGAAACTGTCACAATCACAGCCTTGCGATGATCTATCCATAACCCCATGTTTGTTTTCATACGTTTCCCCTTTCCTCTATCTTTTTACGAGAGCACTTCCGGGCATGGTCCGTCCAACGCTCCCGCTGATCCATTTTTAGTTTGTCTTCTCTTCTCCTGCGTTCATAGCAGGTTCAGCTTCGAGCGCTTCGCGCACGCACGCCAGCCGCGTTTCGATCCTGGCACGGTCATGCGCGGACGCCAGGGTGCGTTCGGCCAGTTCGGCGATCCATAGCATTTGATCGCCAAGCGCCCGCCGTCGTCTCGGCTTGGCCGTCAGACCGGCGATGGTTTGAAGCGCGCCAAGCATTCGCAACATGATGGCGACATTGCCTGTGGCGCTGCTTCGAATTTGATCGAACGATTCGGCCAGCAACTCTTCAAAGGTCGGCCCGATGGTGAGCACCCTCAGTTCCCCTTCCTCATAGCGGCGTGATGAAGGGATGTTCCGGGAGGCCAACCGCGCCAGAATCGCCGTCAGATAATCCACGCTCATCACGGCCGTCGTAGTGTCGTTGATGCCGGGCGAGAGCGCTTTCATCGCCATATCCACGATCTGTCGGATGCCGAAGGCGGAATCGTGTTCCACCGTGCGGAAACGGTTGATGCTATATGCCGCCTGCAGGTCGGCGATGATCTCTTTTTCCGGTGGGTCCTCCAGAGCGAGCGAGGCCAGCGCTGTGTTCTGCACCACGAACTCGCCGATGCCTCGTTCCATCCGCACGATGGTCTGGTGCTCCCGCGCCAAACGCAGGAGCGTTGTGTGATCCACCCTTTGGATATATCCATTCCGCATAGCTGAGACTACCTGCCAGCGCTGTTCCGACAGAGGGAGCGGTCGCTGATCCGCATCGCCGTCAACCGGCCAGTGTCCAAGTTTCTCCGGGAAAAGCCGATCAATGGCCTCCATGGTTTCAACGGCAACCGAGGCTATAATGGTCGAAGCCTGGATCGAAGAGGCGATGTGATGGATGAAAAAAATAAGGACGCTGATGCCGCCGATGGCCAGGACGACACCGAAAGAGACTGCCAGGTTCGGAACAAATCCGATCTCGTCGCTGCCGCGGATGGTGCGCAATACAATCAGGCAATAGGTGAAAATACCCGTGAAGATTCCGAGCACGACCTGCGTGACGCGGTCACGCATGAAGTTTCGCAGAATGCGCGAGGTGTATTGACTCGAAGCCAGCGCCAGCGTTACCAAGGTCATCGAAAACGTGACCCCCACCACGGTCATCATTGAGCCGGCAATGGTGGACAACATCCCGCGCGCACCCTCCGCGCCGCCCCCAAACAGGCGCGGCCAACGGGCCAGCCATTGGTCACTGTAACTCCCGGTGGAACCCGCTTTAACCAAAGCCACCGCGAGGGCGATGCTCACGGCAACAATCAGCGAAGGTACAAACCAAAAGCTTGACCGCAGATGGCTCCAAATTTGCTTGAGTTTATTCATGGGTCAGATCCCGTTTCAAGTTCTTCATTACTGTTTCTCCTCTGCGGTCAGTGCTTCGAAACCGGAGATGACGTCGAACAGTTCCTCGTCGATGCCGCTCTGGCGCAAACGATGGAATGTCCGGTTAAGCTCATCCAGCAATTCATCGATGTTTTTGTCGGCGCGTTGCATGGCCGCCAGACGACTCGCGTTCTCACTGGCAAGGGATTCGGCGCACGCCCGGAAGAGCGAGACGAAAAGATATTCGCGGATGAGCGCCCCCAAGGTCGCGGTGCCGCCACCCATGACCTCGGGTAAGTTTCCCGTCGGCCATGAGAGTTCGGCCAGTTTGCGTCGCCAGCTTGCGTCCAGCGGCAGCAGTCGCTGACTGACGGGCGCATAAACCGGCCCGGACGTGGGGCGGTTGTAGAAGAGGTAAAGTTCGGCGACTTCACCCTGACTGCGGCGCGTCTCGCTCTCCATGAGAATCTGCCCCACGAGCGGGGTGATGGCCTTGACGGAGTTCGGCACGGAAAAGCGCCCCAAAAGCGGCAGGCCAGCGTCCGCCAAACGCGCATGAACGCGCTCACCAACGGCCCAGATCGCGGGTTTGGCCGCCAAAGCCGTCAGCGTCTTGACCGCATAATCGGCTACCACATCGTTAAACTGGCCCACCAGTCCCTGGTCTGAACCGAACACGACCGCGCCAATCGCATTGGCAACGGTTTGTCTTTTACGTTCCGCCGTCAAGGGCGCCGGCCCGCTTTCCCGCAGGCATGCGCCCAACCCCAGGGCCACCGTGCGATAGTAGTCGGCCAGCGCGCGCACCGATTTTTCGTATTGTCCGATGCTCGAAGCGGCCACGGCCTTCATCGTGCGCACGACGGATTGGAGATCCCCGGCTCCGCTGATCTTGCGACGCAAACTCGCCGTAGTCTCGCTCATGACTTCTCCTCGGGTTCAGGCTTATCAGCGCCTTATGCGTTGAACTTGCCGCCGGGTGTAGAACACCCGGTTTGTCAGTCACCATTCAACGGTTAATATCAAAAGATATCAATGCTTTTCGCGCAGGGCCATTTGTGATAGACGATCCAGGTCTGCGTCCGTTACCGTTGGAAGAAAGCGCTTTCGATAAAGCTCGTCGTGCACGATTTTTACAACGGCAACCAGGGGTGCGGCGATCAAAACACCCAGCACCCCGAAGGCGGCGACACATAAAAGCATGGAAAAGACCACCGCCACCGAATGTAGCTTCATGCTGCGCGCCATGATCAGGGGGCAGATTATATTGTTTTCTAAGACCTGCACGGCGAGGTAGGAGAGCAAAACCCAGAACGGCGTCATGCCGCCTTCGCCCATGGCGAACAAGAGGGCCGGCACAGCGCTCAGGATGGGCCCCAGGTAGGGAATCGCTTCGAAGAGTCCCGCGATCACCCCCAGCACCAAGGCATCCAAAAATCCGAAGAAGAGACACATGAGGAGAAACACCAACACGCCGACTGTCAGCATCGCCAGCAGTGTCGCAAATGCCCAGGTGGGAACAAATCTTCCAACCCGTTGCAGGATGATCAATGTCTGTTCATGGTGGCGCTCGGGTACAATCAAAAAAAACGCGCTGAAAATCGGGCGTGGATTCATTAGCGTAAAGATTACGCCGAAGAAGACCGTCACCAGTACGACCAGCATCTGAGCCGCGTTGAACGCAACCGCTGTGAAACTGCCGATCACACCCTGAATCATCTGGCTCAGCCTGGAACGAATAGATTCCGATTCTTTCGCAGTTTTTGGCGAAGCCGGTTTAGAGGTTTGTCGCGCGGCTTCGTGTTTGACCTCATCTGTCGCGATCCGGGCAATTTCAGTGGTGACTTCCGTCTGGAGTTTTTCCTCGGAAAGCACTGCTTGTTGCTCCATTTTGATCAGGGGCTTTTGGAGACGTTCCCAGTAAGAGGGCAACCGTTCCGAGAGCTTGGTGATCGCGTCATTCATCGGTCCGAAGAAAGCCCAGCCCGTCAAGGCAATTAAAACAACCAATGCCGACACGATCAGTCCCGTCGCGCTTTTTCTTCCAGCCTTCAAAGCCCGCATCCGTGAGATCACGGGATTGACTGCGAGCGAGATCAACAGAACCATCAGAAACGAAAACAGAATAGGAGACAGCAGCGAGAACGTTTGGATGAACGCAAATAGCGCCACTCCCAGTATCAAATAGGAAAGGAACGAGCGCGGCCTTTCGCCTGTTTTTGGATGGTTTGGCATGGTATTTTTTCCCGTTGTTATCCTATCGCCAGACGACCGCGCAGGTTGAACAATCCATAAGATTATTCCCCGTTTTTTTACTCAAAAACTCCTATTTCGAGGCTTTCTCATTCGATGAAAACATATTGACCATCGTCTTGACAATTTCGCCAATCACCAGGGCATACTTTGCCAGATATTCAGCCGTCTCATTGATCGTCAATACCGTATCAGTGGTTTCATGAGAAATGGTTCTGACGGCCTCACCCGCCTCATCAACGCTTCTTTTGACCTCCTCGCTGATTCTTACGGTATTCTCTGAAATCTCATTAATGTTGGGAATGATTTGATTTAAATGATCTTGGTTTCTTTGCAGCGTGGCTGAAGCCATTTTACTAAAACGATGAATATGCCCAATTCATTCAAAGTAATGGATCCTTGCATAAGGCCATCCTTTTTTTTGCATTTTGAAAAGTAATTACTATCAGACTCTATTTATTGGATTCTTTCTTCTTATCTTCGCCTGATTTTTTCCAATCTTCTTTTACGGCCTCAACGCCTTTTTGACCGGCTTCGCGCAAACGAGAGCCTTTTTCCGCGGCCGAGGCGGATATTTTGGCTTTGGTTGCGGATACCTTATCTTTAATATTCTTCGCGGTTTCGCTGGTTTTTTCGGCAATGATTTGCCGGGTTTCTTTGCCTGATTTGGGGGCGAGCAGGATTCCGGTCGCAACCCCCACTGCCGAGCCGATGCCGACCCCTATGACCATATTTTTGTTCCTGTTTCGCCGCATATCATTTGCTCGAGAACTCCTGGCTTTTTTTACTTGATTGGCCAATTCATTCAAAATCATGATGTATCCTCCTACGTTGATCATTTTCATCAACATGGTTTGTTCCCCCTCTGTTATATTTCGATAGTTCACAAAACTTTTCTACCATCCTCAAGATAAAGTTCTTGGACCGCGGTATCAGTCGGCCCCCTTGTAGTCGTTTATCCACGCAAAAGGCGGCCTCCCGGCCGCCAGTCGCCAATATAAAGTGTCAAAATGTGAGAAACAGCACCGAAGCACCTACCGTCGTCTGCTCCAATAGTAACCGCCTCCCCCGCCGAACACTAAAAGCAACACTACGATTAGAATGATGAGACCTGTCGTACTCATGGTAATTTCCTCCCTTTAATTTGTTGTTTTTTTGGTAGTTCCCGGAATACTTTTTCCAGGCGAGTCATTTTTACTGCTTTTTATGCTTCTTATATACTCAATTTTTGTGCCAGGTTCCCAACATTTAGCGTCTCGTCCCCCACCATTTTGATTTATATGAATAATCAGTTAAAATAACATATATAGGGCTGTCATTAACCGCCACATAAAAAGTGTCATATTTAATCATTGGTCTTATATGATCATTTTTCTGTCTTCTCAAATATCGTGCCAATGCTATCGAGGTCAGTCTGCCTTGGGCTGGAAGCGCGCGAGCGATTGGCGGGCGATTTGGATAATCGTTTCACGATCCTCGTCGCTCAATTTATCGGCGGTGTCCAATCGCTCGCACACCTTCGGCGGTATATCCGCCGCCGCTGCGCGCAGGGCCTCCTCGGCGTCCGGCATCCGGTCAAGCGGCACGCGGTCGAAGAGTTCGGCGGTCAATGCCAGCAGCACGGCGATTTGCGCAGGCACGGCCACCGGGGAGAATTCCGGCTGTTTGAGGCAGGCGCGAATTCGCCGTCCGTGCTCGATAATCTTGCGGGTCTCTTCATCCAGACGGGCGCCGAACCGGGAAAAGGTTTCGAGTTCCTCGAACTGGGCGTAGCCGAGCTTGAGGTCGCCGGCCACCGCGCGGTAGGCCGCGCGCTGGGCCTTGCCGCCGACCCGCGAAACGGATTTGCCGACATCAACTGCGGGCAGCACGCCCAATTCGAACAGCGACGGCGAGAGGTAGATCTGTCCGTCCGTGATGGAGATCAGGTTGGTCGGAATATAGGCGGAAATGTTCTGTGCTTCGGTCTCGATGATGGGCAGGGCGGTTAGCGATCCCCCCGCGCGCTCCCGGCGCAAGTGCGTCGCACGTTCGAGCAGCCGCGAGTGGATATAAAAGATGTCGCCGGGAAACGCTTCGCGACCGGGTGGACGGCGCAGCAAGAGAGACAGTTCGCGGTAGGCGCGCGCGTGATGGGTGAGGTCGTCATAGACGATCAGCACATCCCGGCCCGCTTCCGTGAAAGCCTCCGCGATGCTGGTGGCAACGTAGGGCGCGATGTAAGCCAGACCCGGCGGGTCGTTGCCCTCGGTTACGACGAGGACGGTGTAATCCATGGCTCCCTTTTCCCGCAAGGTTGCCACGGCCTTGGCGACGGCGGACGCGCGCTGACCGATGGCGCAATAAACGCACAGGACATCCTTACCGCGCTGATTCAGGATGGTGTCGATCGCAATGGCGGTCTTGCCCGTCTGGCGGTCGCCGAGAATCAACTCGCGTTGGCCGCGCCCAACGGGAATGAGCGCATCGATGACTTTGATGCCGGTCTGGAGCGGCACCGTGACGGGTGCGCGGTCCATGATGGGCGCGGCGGGGCGTTCGACGGGCAGGCGCTTGTTTGCGGCCACCGGCCCGTTGCCATCAAGTGACCGACCGAGGGGGTCGACGACGCGCCCCAGCAATCCATCGCCCACGGCCACGTCCATGACCCGGCCCGTGCGCTGAACCTCATCGCCCGCGTGCAGATGCCAGTATTCACCGAGCAGAACGACGCCGATTTCGTCCGCGTCCAGGTTGAACGCAATGCCGAGCACATCGCCCGGAAACCTCACCAATTCATCAAAACCCACGCCGGGAAGACCCGATACCTTGGCGATGCCGGTGGCGACACTAGTAATCGTGCCCACCTCCCGTGGGGTCAGTTGCGGTGTGAATGCTTCCCGCACCTGGCTTATTTCGGCAAATGCGCTGTTAAAAATGTTTTGGAGGCTCTCGGGTTCCATATTCATTGGCTTTCCATTTCGGGCTCAGGCTCGGCTTTTGCCTCAGGCTTAGATTCAGCCGTGGCTTCAGGCTCAGGATCGGCTTTGATCTCAGCTTTGTCCTTCTCCTTCAAAAGTTCGTCGACTCCCTTTTCCAGGGATGCCAGATAATCAGCGATGCTCCACGCCACTTTTTGTCCATTGGTGCTGAGTTCAATGCCGCTGATCAGGTCCGGCGCGGTCTCGAACCGGACATGGATTTCAGCCGAGAAGGTTTCGTTGAGCGCATTTTGTATCGCCGCGCGTTGCTCCTCAGGCAGGTCAAACGCACTGCGCACGCACGCGGGGTCGGTTGCGGTCTTAAGGTCCTCGGCGAGGCCCGCTTTGGCCTGGCCGTCCATCTCTCTCAAGCGACGAGTAAACACCTCGCCCAGGCGTTCTTCCAAACTTGCCGTGGCAAGACCCGTCAGCGCCTTTCGCGCGATGGCAAATACTTCCTGCTGGGTGCGCCGGCTGATGGCCTGACGTAAGTTGCCTGCGTCGTTTCGCAACGTTTCCATTCTCTTGGCGCTCAAGGCGTCAGCGGCCTGGCGCGCTTCGTCGAGGAGTCGCTGACCTTCGGCTTTGGCCTCGTCCGTCGCTTTGCTCAAGAGCGCCGCCCGTTGCTGGTCGAACGTTTCGTTTTTGTGCCTGAATGCATCTCTCTCCTTTTGGGCTTCGGCCTTTTTCTTATCGGCGTTCGCGAGTTCCTCGGCTATTCGCTTCTCGCGCTCATCAATGGCATGGAGAATCGGTTTGTAAAGAAAGCGCTTCATCAACCACACCAGAATGAGAAAGTTGAGCGTCTGTGCTCCGACCGTGAACCAATCGATTAACATAGCTTTACTTTCCTGTGGCTTGGGCGATGACATGGTTCCAGAACGGATTGGCGAAGATCAGAATCATCGAGACCACAAAGCAATAAATTGCCGTGGATTCGATCATCGCCAATCCCACGAACAAGGTCCGGGTAATCGTTGCGGATGCATCGGGCTGCTGGGCCAGCGAACTCAGCGCCGTTGCGACCGCCCTGCCTTCCGCCAGCGCAGGCCCCATCGTGCCGAAACCGGTGGTGATACCGGCGATGACAATTGATGCCACCGCGATAATTGTCATGTTATCCATAGGTTCTCCTTTTGTTGTAACAGTTCAAGTCTCATGGTTTGGCCTCGGGTTCAGGCTTGGGTTTACGGACACGCGTGGCGGCCGCGATGTAAACCGCTGCCAGGATACTGAAGATATAGGCCTGCACCATGCCGGTGAGCAGGCCGAGCGCCGTCATGATGATCGGAAAGATGAAGGGCATAATCGTGAGCAGGATACCGATAATCATCGCGCCGCTCATCATGTTGCCGAACAGACGAACAGCCAGGGCCAGCGTGCGCGAAAGTTCGCTGATGATATTAAACGGCAGCATGATGAACGTCGGCTTCACATAGGAGTTGAGGTAGTTGCCCACCCCTTGTTCTTCGATGCCGAAGAACGGCACGGCGACAAACACGCACAGCGCCAGGGCCGCCGTGGTCGAGAGCGAGCCGGTCGGCGGTTCGTAGCCGGGTATGACGGTGCAGAGGGCGGCTGCGGCGACAAACAGAAAGAGCGTGCCCAGAAAGCCTATATATTTATGCGGCTGATTCAGGCCGACCTCTTCAATTTGTTTCTCGATGCCGGTGACAACGATTTCCAGAAGGTTCTGCCAGCGGGAACGTTTCAGGTCGATGGAAAGTTTACGCGTGATCAGCTTCGCGCCTACGGCCAGCACGAGCATCAGTCCCCACGTGAATACGATAGTGGCGTTGAGTTTGAAAAACCCGTGTTGCCAGAAGATAATCGCGTCAGGACTAAGACGCATGACCGGCCTCCTTCGATGGGGGGTTGTGGTGTTCGACCTGCGGGCCGGTGAGCCGCGTCACGATAAGGCGTGCCAGGACAAATCCAAGGAGACACACCAGCAGACGCTCCCAATGACCGTCGGAAACAAAGTAAAATCCAGCCAGGGCAATGCTTATTCGCAGCAGAAGGCTGCCGAAGAACCAAAGCGCCGGCTGTTTGGACGAAAAGCCCTTGCGAACCGTCCACCAAAGACCGCCAAAGAACATCACACCGAGCAAAACGCCCGTTACCATGGCCGGTGCCAGACTCAAAGCTTCATTCATCATTATCCTCCTGTTCCTCCCGTATGGCCTTGTCTTCCTTGGCCACCCAGTGCCACGCATTCAAACACCCGATCGCGAGGCCCACAACCAGCAAAGCCAGCGTCCAGGCGTGACCTCCCGGATAGCGTTGGTCCAACCAGATACCCAGCGCCGCGCCGAGCAGCGTCGGAACCGCCACCGACCAGCCGATCAGTCCCATCATGCCCAGGCCAAACCAGACGGTTCGGGTGACGTGACGTTGCGCACGGAGTTTGCGCGCCGTCTTGGCGCCGATCTCCTGACTGAACGCCGTTCGATCTTTCGCGCTTTTGATTTTCAAGTTTTCACTCATGATGAAACTCCGCTAAGCGGCGGATGAAACCGCTCTCCATTTTCGCCATCACCGAACGCACGCTCTGCTCCCGTTCGTTCAGGTTCAGAAACTCCCGCTCCACCGAATCGCGCAATTGGCCGAGGTCCGTTCCGCCGATTGCGTTGCGCACGGAAACGAGCACGTCCAAGCCGGTCTTGACCAGCACCCCTTCATCCACGGCCACATATACCTCGCCCTGCGCTTTGGTTTCGTAAATCAGAATCCCGGGTGCGAGCGACGCGACGCAGCCGCGTCGGTGTGGCAAGAGTCCAAACGAACCCTCGCGGGTCTCCGCAACGATGCGCACCACGCCGGTTTCCTCGGCGAAGATCTCGAACGGCAGGAGAACCTTAAGATTCATGAATGCCGGCTGCATGTTCGACCTCCGGTTCAGGTTTCGGCTCGGGCGCAAGTTGCGGTTCGGACCCGGCTTTGGCCGTGGACGCCGAGGCCGGCACCGGGTCTGTCTTGGTTTCGGGCTTGGCTTCGGGCTTGGCTTCGGTTTTGGACTCAGGTTCGGCTGCTGCTGCGGGCCGGCCGGGTTTCGCTTTCTTCTTCGCTTCGTCCACCGCCCCGATCATGTAGAGCGCTCTTTCCGGGTAGTCTTTGAATTCATCGCGCAGGATTCGCTCACAACCGTCCAGCCCGTCCTTGAGGCTGACAAGCTTTCCCTTAAGGCCGGTGAACTGCTCGGTCGTGAAAAAGGGCTGGGTGAGAAAACGCTCCAACCGACGGGCGCGGGCTACCACGTTGCGGTCATCCGGCGAAAGCTGCTCCAGGCCGAGCATGGCAATGACGTCCTTGAGTTCCGCGTATTGTGCGAGCGTTTGCCGGATCTCCTGCGCGAGGCGGTAATGCCGATCACCGACGATGCCCGGCGTGGCCATTTTGGAACTGGACTGCAACGGGTCGATAGCCGGATAAAGACCTTCGCCGGCCCGTTTGCGCGAGAGCACGATGGACGCGGAGAGATGCGAGAAGGTGTGCACCGCCGCCGGATCGGTGAAATCGTCCGCCGGCACATACACCGCCTGAATAGAGGTGATGGCACCGGTATCGGTGTTGGCGATGCGCTCCTCCAACCCGGATAACTCGGTGCCCATCGTGGGCTGATAACCCAGACGCGACGGCATCTGCCCCATCAAGCCGGACACTTCCGAGCCGGCCTGGATGAACCGGAAAATATTGTCGATCAGCAGCAGCACGTCGCGGTGCTCGTCGTCCCGGAAATACTCGGCCATGGTCAGCGCGGCGTGGCCCACACGAAACCGGCTGCCCGGCGGCTCGTTCATCTGACCGAAGATCATCACCATGTTCGGCAACACGCCGGCTGCCTTCATTTCGCGGTAAAGCTCCTCGCCTTCCCGACAACGTTCGCCGATGCCGCAGAAAATGCTGATTCCCTCTTGCTGCCCGATCATGTTGTGGATCATTTCGGTGAGCAAGACCGTCTTGCCGACCCCAGCGCCGCCGAAAAGCCCCGCCTTGCCGCCGCGCTCCAGCGGCATGAGCACATCGATGACCTTGATCCCCGTCTCGAAGATCTCAGACTTGGTGGAACGTCGTGCCAGCGGCGGCGGGGCGCGATGAACGGTGCGCCACGCCACGTTCGCAACTTCCCCTTCCCGGTCGATGGCGTTGCCGAACACGTCGAACATGCGCGAAAGAATGCCCTTGCCGACCGGTGCCTTTAACGGCCCGCCCGTGTCCTCCACCGCCATGCCGCGGGCAAGGCCTTGGGTGGGGGTCAGCGCAATGCCACGCACGCGATGGGCGTCGAGGTGAGCTAAAACCTCGATGGCAATTTTTCTCGCCTGGGCGCGCAGCAACGAGTAGATGGGCGGCAAATGAGCATCGAACCGTATATCTACAACACTGCCGCGCACAGAAACTACTACCCCGCTGTTCGAAGGACTGGTTTTATTGCTCATGCAATATCTCCCTTGTCAGCCGCTTTTCCTAAGGTAACCCGACGACGCCCCCGAATCGGATCCCCGTTCAAAGCCAACGCTGTGACAAGCTTTCCTGTAGCGAACCTATTATGCGCTCCAAAGGCCATGAAGATTTGCAGCTAAGTTGGAGATACCTTTACTGCCCCTTTATAGCCTTGCATTTTAAGAAAAGTTAGAACCAAATGGCGGATCAATACTTTCGTTTGCGAATGATGTTGATCAGCAGCCAGATGCCTATCAGTCCGGAAAACAGATACCCGATGACGCCCAAGACGGGGAAACCAAACAAAAGCGGCCTGACACCGGTGATGATGATCATCGAGGATCCGATGATCATGGCCGCGATGATGATGCCGAAGGTCACACGGCTGGCCACGCTTTCAAGAGTGTCGATAAGGCCGGAAAGGTTTTCGTGCCGGAATCCCAGTGTCAGTTCATTGCGATCGGCCTTACCCAGCAGGCTCTCCAAGCGACTCGGAATCTCCTTTTGCAAACTGAACAACTGGGACACGGCGAAGCGGAGGCGGCGCAACACCGATTCGGGTGTGTACCGCTGGGCTGCCAGCTTGGAAATATGCGCCTTGGCCTCGGATACCACATCCAGTTCGGGATAGATGAGCCGGGCTGTTCCTTCGGCGGCGACCAGCGCCTTGATCATGATCACCAAGTCTGCGGGCAACCGGAGGCGATAGGTCCGCAAAAGATCCGTAATCGCCATGAGCAACTGACCGATATTCAGGTCCTGGATGGGAACCGCGTAGTGAAGGTCCAGGATATCCAGCAGGTCCCGCTCAAGACCCCTTTGGTCGATGGCCGCTTCGGCACGGCCGATACGCAAAAGGGTGTAAACTATGGCTTCGCCGTCTTTTTCCAACACCGCTTGCAACAAGCCGATGAGCTGGTGGCGGTCGCGTTCCGATAGCCGCCCCGTCATTCCCCAATCGATCAAACACATGTGACCGTCTTGGGTGATCAGAATATTTCCGGGGTGCGGATCGGCATGAAAAAAACCGTGTTTGAGGATTTGATCGATGACGGCGACAATGCCCTGCCTTGCCAGCAATTCGGGATCGGCGATGGATTCGCGCTTGAAATCTTTCAATTTCGTGCCCTGGATGAATTCCATCACGAGTAGGTGTTCCGAGCAATACGCTTCAAAAACCTCTGGAATATAGACATCGGCCGCTTCGCCCGCATAGGCGCGTGCAATTTTCATGTAGCGTGCTTCTCTTCTAAAATCGAGCTCACGGAGCAGGGTTTTTTTAATCAAGCGAACGAGATTGGGAAGGTTGAAACTCTTGAGTTCTTCGATGCGCTCGTGTAGTTGTTCCGCCAGGATCGCCAGGATGTCGAGGTCGGTTCGCATCTTGGTCCGAATGTCCGGGCGTTGAACTTTGACAGATGCGATACGCCCATCCGCCGCCAAAACGCCGCGATGGACTTGGGAGATGGAAGCCGCCGCCACCGGCGCCACATCAAAAACGCTGAACGTTTCCTTGAGCGGTTTGCCGGAACTTTGTTCAATCACTTCGCTGATCTGCGATATATCCACGGGCGCAACGTCATCCTGTAGTTTGCTGAGTTCATCGATCAACGGCGGCGGCACCAGATCCGGCCGCAGACTCGCCATCTGCCCGAACTTGACAAAGGTCGGTCCCAGTTCTTCGCAGGCATATCGGATTCTTTCAAAGGTGTTCAGCGGATGGTCGATGGGACTTTTTTTCCGCATGAACTTGGTTCCTGGAATGTTGAGACGATCGACCAAATCGTCAAATCCGTATCTGAGTAGGACCATGACGATATCTTTGAAACGACCCAAACTCGTTAATGTCTTCCAGTCCATTCAGCCTTCCTTTACTCATCCGTTTTTCCGGCGTTGCCCGGTGATGTTTCCGAATCGGTTTTCCCTTCGAAAGCAACGCTCCGTTCGCCCGCTCCCCAAAGTTTTCCGATGCCCCAGGTACAATAGCCGAAACCGATGGCCAACACCGCGACGGCTGCGGCATGATTGCCGAACAGATCCGTCAAGGTGATCTGCCCCACGTTGGTGGGATCGTATAAAACGGGGATCAGCGTCTCGTGCAACTGGGCGAAAAGAGCCGTGCCGGCCAGTCCGCCCAGCAGGGCGAAGACTGCATCCATGCGCCCCTCGCCGGCTGCCGCCCAGGTGGTGCCGGGGCAATACCCGGTCAGCCCCCACCCGATGCCGAAGATCACGGCGGCCAGCCCCGTGGCCACAATGCTGGTGGGCAGGGGCAGGGTGCGCCCCACGCCGACCGTTTGGAGCCCGAAGAGGCCCACGGCGGACAAGGCCACCGTCAGGACCATGAACCGGGGGATATCCGCGTCGAGCATCAGGTGCGATCGGGCCATCCGATGGGCGTCGGTGGCGCCGATGCGCTGGATGACGAATCCGAAGGCGATGCCCGAAAAAAGTCCCAGCCAGATATTTGTCATTGTATCTCCTCCTTTTCCGCGATCTTTCCGAAGATCAGCCGGGCGGTAAGCATGGCCACGGCAAAAATGACGACGCCGAAATAAAGACCGCTGACGGCCAGTTGCGTCGATCCGGATATGAACAATCCCAGGGTGCAGCCGCCGGCCAGCCGGGATCCGAAAAGGATCAGGAATCCGCCGAAAAAAGTGGCAGCGTAGCGCTTTGCCCGGCTATCGCCGAATCGCTTCTTCCAGATGGGCGGCATATCGCGCACCGGAATATTTTTGGATGTCCGTCCGGCGATGAAGCCACCCATGGCCATGCCCAGTACAAAGGTGAAGAGCCACGAGCCGGGGCCGGGAATGGCCTTGTAGTGGACCTTGGTCGCGACGTATTCCGGAGCTGCCCACACAAAAAAGCCCTTGAGGGTGCTGACGAACCCGCTGGACGAGGCCGGGGGCCCGTAGGTGGCGAAAATAAAGACGATGACGCCCGCCAGGGCAAAGGCGGCCGGGATCCAATTCCAATAGGGGATGGGTTCTTTATTCGTATTTTCCATTGGGCTTATCCTCCGCAGGAGACGTACCCGCTTTTAGAATTGCGGTCGCTTCCGGATGGTGCGGCCACGCCGCTAGTTGGGGTTGTCGTTCCTCGACGGTTGGGGGCTGCGGAAGAGGACGTCGTGTTTGCAAGGGTTTTGTCGGTGAGGACGTTTTCCGCGGTTTCAACAGGGAAGTAATAGCGTTTGTTGCCCCATTCCATCCAGGACGGCTCATAGAGAATTACGTCCTCGAAGCCCATGAGCCTGAGGACGAAATATCCAAATGATCCCCGACGGGCCGTATGGCAATAGAGGATCACGGCCCTGCCGGGGTCGAGGCCTCCGTAAAGTTCACGCAACGCCGCGTATGGCTTGATCGCCTTGATATCGGGCGTATTCCAGTTGAGGGTGTAGTCGATGTTGGTTGCGGTCGGGACATGCCCCGGCTTGAGCTCCGTGCCGTCCAGCCCGGTATTGGGCTTTTCGCCGATATATTCCGCCCGGGACCGAACATCCAGGATTTGATAATAGGGATCACCGAGCCTCGGCATTATATACTCGGCTTTGACCCATTTGCGCAGGTTGATCTCGCTTGATGGGGCCTGGTAGAGGACTGCCTCGGCCTTGCGGTGTGTGGATACCGTTTCCCCACCGGCATCGATCCATCCGTCGATACCGCGCCCCAGGACCTTGATATTCTTGTGGCCCAGCAGGTCGAGGACCCAGAAGATGTAGGAACTGGTGGCGCCGCCGTCCCGTTTCACCGAATCATAAAGCACCACGGTATCGTTCCGGGCGATGCCGTGTTCGCCCAGCAGTCGCTGCGCCAGCTCGATGCCCACGAACAGCCCGCCCATGTTGCCGGCGGTGTCGTCGTACTGGAACTGCCGCCAGGGCATGTGGATGGCGCCGGGGATCATTTTCCCCTCAACGTCTTTGTCCATTCGGACGTCCACGATCACCAGGGAGGCGTCCGCCTGGTGTGATTTCAGCCACTGGGCGGTAGCCAGGAAACCGGCGTTGGGATAATCTTCACCGGCTGCGCTACCGGTCGCCGAGGAGGCCGACCAGTAAATACCGAGCAGCAAAATTGCGGCGATCGCCGCATACCGAATTCGTTTGTCGTTTTTCATGTAATTTATCTCCTTCCCATTTACGATGTCGTCTTCAATGATTTCGAGTCGGTTCAAAAAGATACCGTTCAATCGTCCTTTTTTGGCCCCCTATCGAATTCGACGATCCTGGCAAAGTCCAGGTCCGGACCTTTGTGGACCCGATGATACAGCGGACTTTCATTCCCCACCCGTCCCCCCATGTCATAGGTAAAATCAGAGACCGCCACATGGCGGATCCAGTATCCGGTAAGTACCGGTCCCGCACCGTTGTAACAGGAGTGAAAATGAACGAACTCGTTTCGGGGTTCCGGCCTTGTGCCGCGCCAGGTCTCGGGCGCTTGTTCAAAGAATACCGGATTGATCCTGTCCTGGGCCGGGATGACCACATCGGCCCGGGGAAGCGTCGTCCGCACCGCGGTTCCTTCATAGAGTTTGGCACCGTCGGGCATGTCCGAACTGTAGAAACGGGTTTCGTTGAAACAGACGATTCGCAACCGGCTCGGGTCCCCGGGGGATTCCGGCCGAAAATAATAGCCCACGAAGGGACCGAACCCGATCATCTGGCCGTCAAAAACCTGCTCCAGGCGGGCCATGTACCCATGGGGGACGACGACAACGCCATCCGATGACCCATTTGGCCCATCGGTTTCCGGTTCGGGCCGGCAGCCGGACATCACCACCGTATACACACAGATCAGAAGCACCGTCAGGGTTGTCGCCTTGCAGATTCCCATTTTCATATGGACCTCTTTTGTCATGACCCACTATGGGAATTTCTCCCTGTCATCTTTTTTCAAGTCCGAGAATTCTGATTTTTTATCGCCGGTGCTGGGGAGAGGCAACCGGCGTGCAGTATCGTTCAGACTATGGGTATCCCTCTGCCAGCAACGCGTTCAGGGGTTACGGGCGATACCGGTAATCCGTCCCCGGACAGGTTCGGGCCATCAGCAGACCGACGGTCTGAATGCCCTGGCCATCTTCTCCGCCGATCAAAACACTGATATCTACTGTCATTCGAATACCTCCTTCACCCTTTTGTCGATCATGGCCGTTCTCCTTATTTTAATACTTGGTTGATGAGATAAAATGGATCACCAGTTCTTTATCTCCGTCGCCGGCGTCTCTTTCGATGGAAAACCCCAGCTTTTTTCCAAGCGCGAGCATGTTCTTATTTTCTTTTAAAACGATGCCATGAACCGTTTTAAAGCCTTGCTTTTCGGCAATGGAGAGGCATTTTTCCAACAGTTTTCCCCCGATCCCCTTGCCTTGCCAGGCGTCACCCACCAGAACGGCGAATTCACCTGTCTTGCCATCCGCGTCACCGATGATTCGGGCAACCCCCAGTATGTTGTCGGTTTGCGCTTCTTCGTCGACGGCCACCAGGGCAATCTCCCGGTCGTAATCGATCTGGGTGAACCGCGCCAGCATTTCGGGATTCAGCTCTTTCAACGCACCGAAGAAACGATAGTAAATCGTTGTGGGTGAAAGAGTCTTGAACAAGGCCGTAAAAAGGGGGGCGTCCTCGGGTTTGACGGGCCGGACAAAAATGCGGCGCCCGTCGACGCTGACCATATGGGATTCATCCTCCTCCGGATAGGGACCAATCACCAAATGCAGGGAGGAGGGCAACGCAAGCGGTGAAACAAGGATGCGGGCATCCACCGCGACGGGTTTGCCGTCCTTGATCAGAACGGGATTCATGTCCAGTTCGGCGATGTCGGGAAAATCGATCAACAGTTGCGAAAGCCGGATGATCATCTCTTCCAGCCGCTGCATGTCGGCGGCGGGGCGGTTGCGGTACCCTTTCAACAGGGAATAGGCTTTGGTCTCCTGCATCAGCCGCCGGGCCAGCAGCCGGTTCATGGGCGGAAGCCCGAGGGACCGGTCTTTCAATACTTCCGTGTAAATTCCGCCCATGCCGAAAAGAATTACCGGGCCGAAATTGGGATCCCGCTTGGCGCCAAGCAGAATTTCATAATCCGGGTTTGAGAAATAGGGCTGAAGGGTCACGCCGTCAATGCGGGCATCGGGTTTGTATTGCCGGGCCGATGATACGATCTGACGGTAGGCCTCGTCAACATCCTCATCGCAACGAAGGTCCAGACGAACGCCTCCGGCATCGGTTTTATGGCTGATGTCCGGTGAGTGCAGTTTCATGACCACCGGGTATCCCATTTCCCGGGCGATCCGTACGGCTTGCGCCTCGGTCGTGGCGATTTTTGTCCTGATCATGGGCAGGCCGTAGGCCGTGAGGATTTCGTTGGAATCCGATTCCGACACAAATCCCTGGCCCGGCGCACCGGTGATCAACTTGCGGGCTCTTTCCTGATCGAACTCCATGTCCCCGGCTATTTTCGGTGGGACTTCCAACAGCATTTCGAGGTTCCTGGAATATTCGACCATATACAGAAACGCCCGGACCGCTCGTTCCGGCGTGTCATAGGTCGGGATTCCCGCGGCATTCAACACGTCGACAGCCGTGGCGATGCGTTTGCCGCCCATCCAGCAAGCAAATACCGGAAACCGGCGTTCTTGGATCGCGGCGGCCAGTGTCTCGGCTATGGAAAGCGGATCGGTAAGGGCCTGGGGCGCAAGGATAACCAGCACCCCGTCAAGGTTTTTCGAGTTAAAACAGATCGTAAGGGCGCGGCCGAACCTTTCCGCGGAGGCGTCGCCGAGGATGTCGATGGGGTTGCCCCGGCTCCAGAAGTCCGGCAGGAAGGCATCGAAGGCCTGCAACGTTTCGGGGTCAAGGGGCGCGGGCTCCTGGCCATACCGGGCGAGCGTGTCCGTCGCCATCACACCCGGTCCGCCGCCATTGGTGAGAACCGCAAGCCGGGGGCCGCGCGGTCGCGGTTGCTTGGCCATCAGTTCCGCACAGTCGAAGAGTTCTTCAATGGTGTCCACGCGTACGATGCCGGCGCGCTTGAAAGCGGCGTCATAGACGGCATCCTCTCCGGCCATGGCGCCCGTGTGAGAGGCGGCGGCCCTCGCACCGGCGGGACTTCTGCCGGATTTGAGAACGATGATGGGTTTGATCCGGGACACGGAACGCGCGGCGCTCATGAATTTGCGGAAATTCGTCAGGTTTTCGATATACAACAGAATGCTTTTGGCCGATGAATCATTGCCGAGATAATCGATCATGTCTCCAAAATCGATATCCAGCATGGAGCCGATGCTGACAAAATGGCTGAAGCCGATACGTTCCTTCAACGCCAGATCGAGAATCGCCGTACAGATGGCGCCGCTTTGGGATACAAAGGCCAGATTTCCGGCGATGGGCATCTCAGAGGCAAAGCTGGCGTTGAGGGTCACTGCGGGCCGAATGATGCCCATGCAGTTCGGTCCCACGATACGAAGCCCGCCGCCATCGGCGATTCGCCGAATCTTTTCCTCGATCTCCCGGCCCGCTTCACCGACCTCCTTGCCTCCGGCCGAAATGATAACGGTACCGCCAACCTTTTTCCCGACGCATTCGCCGACGATATCGGCAACGCTGTGCATCGGCGTGGCGATAATCGCCAGGTCCACGCCCGCCTCCAGAGCGGAAACCGATTCGAGGCACGCCTGCCCGTGAAGGGTTTGGTATTTGGGATTCACCGGCAGCACGGTTCCGGCAAACCCGCCGTCAACGAGATTTCTCATCAACGCGTTGCCGATGGTGCCGGCTTTTTCGCTGGCGCCCACCACGGCAACCTGCCGTGGTGTAAAGATGCGGTTCAGATTGTATTGGCTCATCCAAAGCCTCGCTTTTTCAATTCAAAATAAGAAAGTTAAGGAACAAACTGGTTTTCTGTTCTTCAATCAAATGGAAAGTTTTGATCGGGTGTCGGGTCGGCAGAGGATGGCGGGAATCGTTGGAAAATTGATTCGGGCCACAACGTTCTATCCGACACGAGGTCCCCAAAACGAACCCATGGCCCCGAAGACACTCAATCCTTCGAACAGAAAGATGCGCTTGGTGCCACATCTTCAGACCGCATTATAGAGATGATACTGGTTTCGCCCTGCCTGTTTGGCTTGATACATGGCACAGTCGGCGTTCTTCAGGATGATGTCGATATTCTCGCCATGATCGGGATAGATGGAGATACCGATACTGCAGGTGACGATTAATGCGTGCCCATCAAGAACAACTGCGTACCGGAAATCATTGATGATCTTGCGGGCAATCCTCAGAGCTGTCTGGATGTCTTTTTGTCCAGGAAGCACAAGCACGAATTCATCGCCGCCAAATCGGGCAACGGTGTCTTCTTTCCGGAGGATTTCTGTTAATTTTTTCGCAACCATCTGCAGCAGCAGATCTCCGACATGGTGGCCGAGGGTATCATTGATCTCTTTGAACCTGTCTATGTCAAGCATCATTATAGCCACCTTCTTCCGGTTTCTATCGGAGTAGATCTTGGCCATGTTCAAACGATCGGTGAGAAGCACTCTGTTCGGCAGACCCGTCAGGGGGTCATGATAGGCGAGCCGCTTGATCTCCTGCTCCATTTCCTTCCGTGTCGTGATGTCCTCCATAGCCAGAAGAATAATCCGCGCCTTTCCCATCCTCCGTTCAATCTGCCTGGCATTCAGAAGCATTATTCGTCTGCCGATGGAGGCAAAATCGTGTTCAACCTCAAAGTTGTCAAAGAAGGACTTTTGGGGAAGGATGGTTTCCAGCAGTTCCCGCAGTTTGGGGATATTCCACTGTTTATCGCCCAGGTCATAGATAAGCCGGCCCACGGTCTCTTCGGGCTTCACCTTAAAGACCTCATAGAATGAACGGCTGACAGAGACGACCCTTAAATCTTGATCCAGGACGATTAATGGTTCACGCACGGTATCGATGATGCTCTCGGCGTATTCCAGGGATTTTGTCTTGATTTTCTCCCTGTCCATCCCATGTCTCCTGATTCTTGGTTCGAATGATCACTGCCAATGAATTCAGATGGCTGAATCACGATTTTTGTTTCGGCAAAACCAGCTCTGGTTGTCCTTTCTGTTGTTTTTCAAGCTTGTCTTTTGCCTTCCGCTGCCGTTTGTCGCTGTTTTGTTTTTGACTTTTTTGCCTGTCTTTTTTACCGCCCTTGTCTCCCATGGCCGTGCTCCTTTTTCGAAGTTGATTTTCAGGTTGCACAGGAAAACACACCTGCAATGTTGAAGTTCATTTCCGAGAACATCACCGATTGAGAAGGGCAAAATTGTATTTTCCATACTCTTTCTTTCGGAACATCCACAATCTATAAGCCGACCAAGTTCATGAAGAGCTTGGTCGGACTCTGTTTATGGGCCGATAATCGGCAACATTTCTTCTTCCTGGATAGGCCTACGGTACTTGGGTTGGTGTAATCAAGACATCGATCCGTCGGTTATTGGCACGGCCTTCAGGTGTTGTGTTCGGAGCCAACGGTCGATCCGGCCCAAATCCTGCCGCCTGAATATGATTTTCCGGGAGCGTCTTGTTGGCCACCAGATAAGTTTTAACGGCCTCGGCACGATTTTGAGACAGATCCTGGTTTATTTGGGTAGAGCCTGTGCTGTCGGTATGACCCTCGATTGTCACTTTCGGCTGGTCAAAGGTCTTAATGGCCCGCTGAACTTTGCCGAGCAACGTATAGTTTTCCGGGGTAAGGGTGGCTTGGCCCACAGGAAACTTTATACCCCGCAGCCGAATGACCAAATTGCCACCCTGTTTGTACACCTCTGCCTCGTCAGAATTAAAATAGCGTTGAACGGTATTAAATTGTTCATTGAACGCGCTTTCTTCAGAAAGTCTGCTTTGGGCAACCGCCTGCTCTCGTGAGACTCCCTGAACACCCGCAAGCTGCTGTTCCAACGACGTTATTTCATGCTGGAAGTTCGTCTTTTTCTTTTCAAGGTCTTGATTCTTCCGTTCCATGGTTCCGGCCGCCGCGGCCAATGTGCCAAGTTGGGCGTCAACATTCTTGTCCCGCATATCACCGGTGTTGAGGCTATTGCCAAGTTGTGCGAGCAGGTCCTCCACATAAATGGCGGATGATTCCGGGGTCATCGGTTGAAACTTTTTGCTGCTCTCGCTGATTGCCATCAACCGTCGGGCCATGAACTCCGCGTGAAGATTTTTCTGGCTGATCATTTCCGCCTCATAGGGATTTTGTCCGGCATAAATTTCCGCCTCGTTCAAGGCCTTCTCCGCAACACCATAAGCCGACGGCGCGATCTTCTGGAGCTTTGCCTTGTCGGCATCGGCCATCATCTTTCGCGCATTGCCCAGGGCGCTTTTTTTAATGGCCATGATTTCCAATTTTTTAAATGCGCCTTGAACTTCAGGGGCGTTCTCTTGTGCATAACTCAAGTTGTCGTTCTCAATTGACTTGGTAAGTTTCAAATATTGTCTTTCCACATCCATGTATGGCTCACCCAACCTATCGGCCCCCACATTGCGAGCCTTGGTTCTGGCGTTGTTGGTTTCTCCTATAATCGTCCGGGAGACCTGGGCAATCTCTTCAGCTTTTTGAAGGCTGTCGTTTCCCTCTGCAACATATTTTTCTATTGCGGACAGCTTGCCACCTCTCTCCAAAGCTTGTTTTGCTTCTAATAGAGAAGACTGTGCTTGTTCGTACAATCCTGGTGAAAGTACATTGACGTCTTGGGACCGAGCTTCGGCCAGATTTGCGTCCAGTTGTTTCACCCATTGTTCCGGATTATTTGTTGGGTTACTCGCCGTTTGCGCCGAAGCGCATGCGCTAACGATACAAAAAACAGAAAATAATAGAAAAATATGGTTTGTTGTCTTCATGGCATCCTCCAGAATAATTTTGTTTAACTACTTCAACGAATCTTCCCAGGCCTTGAGTTCTTTTTCAGCCTCTTCGCGTGCGACGCCCTGCTTTTCTTGTATTTTTCCCAAGAGAATATCACGTTTTCCTGCAATGACGTCAGCGTCGTCGTCGGTGAGTTTTCCCCACCGCTCCCTGACAACTCCTTTGACCTGCTTCCAGTTTCCTTTGATTTGATCCCAGTTCATGGCTTTCCTTCCTTTCTCGAAAATCGTGGTTCAGGAGCCCTTGACGACAAGGTCGTTTTCGACCGATTTTACATCCTTGACACTATGGGTAATTTCCATTGCTCTTTCGATGCTTTGCCGGGAATCAACGACGCCGCTCAGCGTAACCACGCCGTTTGTCGTGGTCACGTTGATCTGGAAGACTTTAAGCAAAGGGTCACTCAAGATATCCGCCTTAATTTTGGCTGTGATAGCGGAATCATTCATGTATTCTCCAGTTTTTTCCGCTTCGTCGCTGATCGCTTCCTTAGCGCCTGAAATTTTTTCGCTTACTTTTTCAACTGCTTGATCAACTTTTTCCCCGGCCTTCTCGGCAGTTCCCTTCTGTTCACAACCGGCTAATGCGAGAAAAAAGGATAATAGAACAACGATGATGAAACCTCTGTGCGATAAACTCATTTTCAATCTCCTTTTGCGAACGATGCATAATTGAGTAAAGTAAGAATAATGGTCAACTACTTGACGATTAGATCATTCTTGACGGATTCGACCCCCTTGACAGTGCGAGTGATTTCGACCGCTATTTTAAATAGCTCGCCTTGTCTGGCGAAGGTCAAACGGGTTACGCCCGTCTTCGTCCTTGAAGCACCTGGATCAGTATTACTATAATGGCGATGACCAGCAGGGCATGGATCGCGCCCCCCAACGTGGTCCCGGTCATCAATCCCAACCCCCAAAGTACTAAAAGAATCACAAATATGGTCCAAAGCATGGCGGCCTCCTTTCTTAACGCCATCAGATTCTTCTGACAGGCGTCCATGTTTACTTATCTACGACGTCCTTTATCTCGCCGATCTTTTCCCGAACCTTCCCGTCAACATTTTCGGCCTTGCCTTCGGCTTCCAGGTCACGGTTCCCGAGTGCTTTTCCGGCGACCTGCTTGATCTTACCCTTCACTTTGTGCCACTTGCCTTCTGCCTTGTCCTGGGTGCTTGATTTCATGGTAGACCTCCTGTTGAATAACTGTTGTGATGAAGTTCTCTTGTAAAAGACCAATTGGGCTTTTTTCTGAACTTATTTAAACTCTCCACCGGTTAAAGATTGACGGCTCTATTGTCGGGCCAACGAGGAAATGAATTTGAGAATGAAGGCATCGCGAACGTCAGACGGCGGTGATGCCTCGGTCGGCAATGGTTCAAGAAAAGCGCCATCGCGTATCGGAAGATGAAAAATAACGCTAACGGAAATCGTCGTGCTGATATTTTCTAATTGATGGATTTTCAATCTTTGTGCCAGGTTTCAAAAACCAACGGCAATACCCCATCATTGCGATATTTAAGTAAAATTGATTCAACCATGGATTGCGAGCCGGCTTTGACCGTCATCAAAAAAGGGTCATATTCAACCGGTGGTCACATATGACCTATTCGGGAGGCGCCTCGTTGATCCCAGAAAAAAAACAGCCGGTGCCGCCCACCAGGGGGATGGACAGCACCGACTGGAAAAATGGTTGGTCACAACGGTGGTGGGGCAGGATGGTGGGCGCGAACCCTCCATCCTGCCCGATAGCGCCCGCCCGATCGGCTGAACGCTACTTAATTTCCTCGAATTCGATCGGCGTAATGGTTTTAACTCCCTTGACCTCCTCCAGGGTGCCAACCACTTTGACCTTTTTCCCAACCATTTTGCCCAGCTCCATACCCTTTCCGCCTTCGGAGAGCATCATGCTTTGGCCGTCTGCCTGCTCGAGCATGCATCCGCTGACTTTACCCTCCGCGTTCTTCGTCTCGACAATCGTTCCCGTGGCCGTGACTTCCTGCTGGGCCATTTTGGACATACTTGCCTCCGGCACCGCCGATGCCGCTGGTTTCGCCATCTTTTCGGCTGCCCCCACCGTCGGCACCACTACAAATACCGTTACAGCCAACACCGCCAGGATCAACATCGTCATTCTTGAGGTTTTCATTTTGGGACCTTCCTTTTGTTTTGCTGTTTAGGGGCGATTTTTCGCTCCCTGTATAAAGACCGACTGTCTTTTCTGTCGATCGCCTTTTAATTCCACACTACCGGTGTTCTTATGCTTATGCATGGGGATGGTTTATCGTTTCTCAAACGAAGATAAAATAGCATCCATCTGATATTCAATTTCACGATACCTATCCAAAGACAGTGAGAAGAGGATTTCGGGCCTTTCGGTAAAATCAGTCAAGAACTTGGCAAGGTCCGGTCCAATGCCGCTTCGTCTGATAAAGTCAGCTTTCGACCTGGCGCGCCTTCTCTCTTCATTCATATTTGGGTCGTGGTTTTCCATATCGTACATACCCTCCGTGATCGATCAATTCAGGCGTTCTCTATTCAACAATTTCCAGCATCGCGCGTTTTTTGTTTTTGGCGGAGAAGGCTCCAAGAAGGGTCCGCATGGCCTGGGCGGTCCGGCCCTGTTTGCCGATCACCTTGCCGATGTCTTCCTTGGCCACACGCAGTTCCAACACCATGGTGTGGCCGCCTTGAATTGTATTGACCCGAACTTCCTGGGGGCTGTCTACGAGGGCTTGTACAATCCGGGTGACCAGTTCATCCATTTGAGTCGCGATGGGGTTCATTTTCCATTCTCTGTGAATCGTTGATTTCGACGGATCTATTCATTCATAGCCGCCGGATGTGCACAGGGGTGCGCGGTGTCAATGCTTGAGCAACCCCAACCGCTGGAGCATGGCGCGCAGTTCATTCAATCCGAACGGCTTGAAAAGCCATCCGTCCACCCACCGCGTGGCCATCATTTCAAGACAATCGTCCTCATGAACGCCTGTCATGATAATCACCTTGGTGTCATCCACTTCCTTCTTGATCCTTTGGGTCAGATGGTAGCCATTCAGTTCCGGCATCTCCAGATCCGTGACCAAAAGATCGTAGGTGCCGGTGGTCACCTTATTCATCACGTCAGGTTTCTCCTGGGCCGTTTCGACCTGGAAACCGAGCCGGGCGAGCATTTGGGCCACGATGTCAAGAATCGTGTGGTCATCATCGACCACCAGGCTGCGGAAAGGATGTCCGTATTGTTTTTTTTGCTTCCGCGGATATGTCTCAATGTCATCAACAACCAAAGGAGACGGTTTGCTTTCAACGGCACGAGCAGTAAAAGTCATTCTATTGTTCCTCTCATAGCCCTAAATTTCATTTAACCGACCTCGCCGGAAGTTACACCAAAAGACAATTCATGCAGACCGTCAAATGTATCGGAACTGTCGTTGCACGAATATGGCGGTGTGCGCATGATATTCTGAGATTGTTGAATCGCCGCGATTTTCTCGCAGTCTTTTATGCACATGTCTTTGGGCATATGGCGCTTATCACAGTTTCTACAAGGCGAAGATATCATCGGTTTCCCTTCACGTCGTCCAGTCATGGGGGTGAAATTCAGATGGATGTGTCACTTACTTCGGTTTTCAGGCAATCTGAAGGTCAGCGTTGTGCGTAGGCATACAATGTGAGAATGTTGGATGTCTTTTTCAGTAAATACAATATAATCGAGCGGCGGCAATACCGCAAGGCGGGACAAACAGGAGGGGAATGCGGGGGAAATCCTCTTATTATAATAGAGATTTGAGATGCGATTGCAGATTGATCTCTTTGTTGGTCAGCCCGAGCTTTTGACGAAGGTTACCCCGGTGAAAATCGATGGTGCTGGTGGCCACGCCCAGCAGATCGGCGATCTGTTTGGTGGTTTTGCCTTGGCGGATAAAGTTGGCCACCTGGGTTTCGGCCGGTGTTAACTGACTGCTCTCAATGATGAACCGTCTGCTCAGCGGTGAGGTGATGTCGTCCAGGCTGCTTTTGATGGCATCAACCAGCTCCCGTTGTCGTGGTCTTGGGTTCCCGGCCGCCAGTTTTTCAAGAAACGGCCGGATCAGCTCGTTAATGTTGCAGACCACTTTTTCTTCAAGGGCGTGGCGCTCATTTTCACGCTCTTTGAGCAGCACCTTTAAGGCGATGTTGGCCTCTTCCAATGCCACTGTGCGGTCTTCCAGCTCAGTTGATTTTTGCAGCAACGCCCTTTGAGCCAGCTTTCGCGATTCAATTTGTTTTTGCAGATCCTGATTGGACCGCTGCAGTTCCGCCGTGCGGTTTTTTACTTGGGTTTCCAGATTCCGCTTGGCATTTTCGAGCGTGGCCTCGATTTTTTTTTGGGCGGTGATGTCAATGAAGGTGGCGCCGATGCGTCGGTCCTCCACGATAAACGCCGATACCAGGAAATGCCGGCCCAATTCCAGATGAATTTGTTCCATCTGAAAGGGTTTGCCGGTGCTCAGGGCCCGGCTGAACAGTTCGAACCAGAAGGGTCCCGTCTGCGGCCAGATCTCGCGGATGGTTCGTCCGATGGCCTGGTCGCGCGGGATGCCGGTCAGGTGCTCGAAAGCCGTGTTGGCCTCCACGATTTGGGCAACTGTGGGACGGCCCCGCTGATCAAGATCCGTGATTTCCAGCAACACGGCCCCGCCGACCATTTCATTGAACAACTGCCGGAATTTCTTCTCACTGCCCTGCAAGGCGATTTCAACTTCTTTTTTCGCGGAGACGTCCACCAGCGTCATTCGCCACTGAAGCACCGCGCCGGTTTCGGCCCGCTCCGCCTGAATCTGCGCCCAGACCCAGGATCGCGCTTCCTTGGCGCTATTGAGCCGCAATTCCAGGCTTTGCTTTTCACCGGTGAGGCCTGCATTTTTCAGGGCGTTAAGGTAGGCATCTTGCCGGTTCGGGGCAACGAACCGGCTGAAACCGGTGTGCAGGATTTTTTCGCGCAAACCATTTAAAAGGATCACTCCGGCCAGGTTGATGCGGGAAACCAATCCCTTTGGATCGAGGTTGAGATAACCGCACGGCGCGAATTCATATAAATCTTCAAATTGCCGATACAGGTCGATCAGCTCCAGTTGGGCCCGTTTAAGCTCTTCGTTCTGGATCTCCAGTTCCGTTTGATGGATTTTGAGTTCATGGATCAGCTCAAGGATATCGGTGGATGCCCCAAAGGTGGGATCGGATCGTTGGTCGATCAATCCTTCGGCTTGCCGGCGAAGCCGGTCAAATTTGGTATGTGGGTCTCGTGATGCAGTCATTTTTTACTTCCTTTCAGCGTTCCTTTGCAAACCGCAGAAGAATACTGTAGGGCGAATCATCGTCCGCACGAATGACCTGGCCTATCATTCGGTATGCATCTGTTTCCTCCGATGGGGGTATCTTGCCCGGGTCGATTTGGAAATTTTCTCCTTTTTCCAGAGCCGCTTTCAATTCGGCCTTCTGGTCGGTCCGATCCAGCGGGCGGTTGTCGATGGTGAAGATATCCATGTTTTTAACTGTTTCAGGTCGAATTTTCATCAAATTCGCAAACGCCGAATTGGCCATGACCATTTTGCCGTCACGGTCAAGCACGACCAGTGGATCGGAATTCATATCGAAAATTTTGCGTATCAAAAGCCAGGCCTGCTCCATTTCTATTTTGGCGGAACTCAGCACCTGTTGGGCCTGTTTCTGCTCATTGATGGCGGTAAAGGTGAGCACCGCGCCGTCGATGCGATTGTCCATGGTGCGATAGGGGAGAATGTGCATCTTATACCATGCGCCTTCCATGGTCCGCACCTCGGCCTCCCTGGGGGTGAGATTCTTTATCACATCACCCAGATCGTCCATCAGCCCCTTATAGGACAAATTGGTGGCCACGTGCCCTAGCGGGCGCCCAACGTCGGTCTGAATCAGATTGATGATGGCCGTCGCTCCGGGTGTGAATCGCTTGACCCGCATGCTGTTGTCCACGAAAATGGTGGCGATCTCCGTGCTGTTGAGCAAATTGCGTATGTCGTCGTGGACCGCCGACAGCTCTTCCACCTTGCTTTGCAGCTCGGCGTTGACCGTCTGCAGCTCCTCGTTCAATGACTGGAGTTCCTCTCTGGAAGATTCCAGCTCCTCATTGGTGGATTGGAACTCTTCATTGGAAGACTGCATCTCTTCGTTAATGGATTTGAGCTCCTCGTTGGTAGACTCCAATTCCTCGACGGTGGTCTGATGGCTTTCGCGGGTGCTCTGCAGTTCTCTCTCCAGTTCCACGATGCGGTGGGTCTCTTGGTGCAAGTTGTTTCGATCGTCATGTGGACCATCGGCGTCTGTGGCGGTCACGACATCCTCGAACACCACCAGCAACGCCCCGGCAAGGGCCTTTGATGCATTTTGGGGACAGACATGCAGATCGACCCATTGAACGTCGCCGTTGGTTTTCACGGCTATTTTTTTTCGGATCACCGGTTGGCTGGACGATTGGGCGGCCCGGATGGCCGAGGAGAGTTCGATGCGCAGCCCCTGGCGGGTCATATCCAGGATGTTGCGCGTGGGCGGCCCGCTGGGGGTTTCCAGATATTTTCCGGTGCGGCCCTGGACATGCAAAATATTACCTTCGGCATCGATGAGAATGGCCGTGGGGGCAAACTGTTCCAGAATGGCCTTTTGGGTGATCTGGGCGACATTGATTTTGGGCGTCTCCGGCGCGGACGCCGGCCCCACGCCCACACCTGAGCCAACTGTGGTCGGGCCGCTGGGGAAATCAACCTGCAGACGCAGGGCCAGGGGCACCTCGCGCCGTTGAAAAATCTTCCATTTCTTATCCAGCGTCTTGAAAAGATTGGAAAACCCACCGATGGTTTCGGAAGATCCCAATACGAGGATGCCTTCGCTCGCCAGGGTGTAATGGAACAAGGGCAAAATTTTTCGTTGGGCATCACTGTCCAGATAGATCAACAGGTTGCGGCAGCACAGCAGGTTGAGTCGTGAAAAAGGCGGATCCTTGATCAGGTTTTGGACCGAGAAAACGGCAATGTCTCTGATCTCTTTGCGGATGCGAAAATAATCACCCTCTTTGGTGAAAAACCGTTTCAGGCGATGGCCACCGACATCCGCGGCGATACTGGCCGGATAAAGCCCTTGGCGGGCTTTGTCGATGGCCGCGTCGTCAATGTCCGTGCCGAACAGTTGCAGGTTGATCGGTTTGGGGGTTGTGTCCAGGGTCTCGCGGATCACCATGGCCAGAGAATAGACCTCTTCGCCTGTGGAGCAGCCCGGAATCCAGGCCCGCAGCGTGTCGTTTTCTTTCAAGCGGCCCAACAGTTCAGGCAGGATGTTGGTTTTAAGAAGATTGAACGAGTCGGCGTCGCGGAAAAATTGGGTCACCCCGATCAACAGCTCCCGGAACAACGCCTCCACCTCGGCGGGATTTTCGCGCAGATAGCGCACATATTGCTCATGGCTCATGATCTGATTCAGTCCCATGCGGCGATCGATGCGGCGCAGCAACGTATTAACCTTGTATTGGGAAAAATCATGTCCGATCCGGGATCGCAAAATGGCAAAGATCTTGTCCAGCCACTCCAGTTGATCCTTTATGGCAGCGGGGGCGGCAGGCTGTTTGACGAACGCCTTCTTGGCGTGCGTAAAATAGTGGCTGAGCTTTTGGGGCATCTGTTCGGGAGGCGCGATGATATCCGCCGCGCCGCTGCCGATGGCGCTGCGGGGCATGCCGTCATAACCGGCCGACGCTTCCGATTGAACCAGGACCAGGCCGCCGTTGGCTTGAATCGCCTTTGCGCCGAGGGTGCCGTCCGTGCCGGTGCCCGATAAAATGACCGCCGCCGCGTGGGCCCCCTGGTCATTGGCCAGCGATTTGAGGAAGGCATCGATGGGCAGGGTCGCGCGTTTATCTAAAATATCCAGTAGCTGGATCTTGCCTTTGAATACACTGATCTCCTTGTCCGGTGCGATGACGTAGATATGATCCGGTGCAAGGATCTGCCCGTCCTGGGCGACGGAAACCGGCACCGGGGTGACTTTCTGCAAAAGCTCGGGCATCAGGCTTGGCTGTTTGGGGGCCATATGGACCACCACGATAAAGGCCATGCCGCTGTTCGCCGTCACCTCGTGAAAAAAAGATCTCAGCGCGTCCAGCCCGCCGGCGGATGCACCCAGGCCGACCACCGGAAACCGTTTGTTTACAGCCGGACTATTCGGTGCACGTTTTGCCCGGCCGGTTTTTGCCTTTGCTGCGGCTTTTATTGGGATAGTGCTGTTTTTCTTCGTTGGCATGCCGCGTCCTCGTGGATGGTGTCTGAAGTAGCTGCCCGTAGCCGTTGTTCAAGAAATTGGCCATTTCTGGATAGACACTATCCTTGCCGCTGAAACGATGATGAAAGAAGCGCTACCGTTTTTTGT
This sequence comes from uncultured Desulfosarcina sp., assembly GCA_963674945.2. Lineage (GTDB taxonomy): Bacteria > Desulfobacterota > Desulfobacteria > Desulfobacterales > Desulfosarcinaceae > Desulfosarcina. The sequence goes on along the minus strand of CAXXWQ010000004.1, from coordinate 862,952 downwards.
TACGCCTGATGTCACCCACGTTGATCATAACAACAGGCGTTATCCAATTTCAAGACATCGATTTCTTATTCAGCGGGCATGGTTTTTCTATCTTTGCTAAGCGGACACGGTCTAATCCTCCAGCGCATGTTGAATACTGCTGGAATAAAACTTTTCAATGTATTGCTTGACCATCCGGCGTGCAGAGAAACCGGAAGCCGCACTTTTAACGGTTTCCTTCATCAGCCGGACCCATTCAAGGGGAATTCCGTTATCCGACACCTTGTAATAGAGCGGGATGATTTGTTCTTCCAGAAGGCGGTAGATCTTTTCGGCATCATGGCCATCCGGATTCTCGGCATTTGCATCGTGCTCCACGGCCCAGCCATTTTTCCCGTTAAACCCTTCTTCCCACCAGCCGTCCAGCAGGCTTAGATGGGGCACGCCGTTCAGGCCCGCCTTCATGCCGCTCGTCCCGCAAGCTTCAAACGGAGGCAACGGCGTGTTCAGCCATACATCCACCCCATGCACCAGGTACTGGGCCAGCTGCTCGCCGTAATCCTCCACAAAAGCGACCCGGCCTCCAATCCGGGGATCGCGCGACAGGTTTATAAGGTTTTGCAGAACAACCTTCCCGGGGTCGTCGGCTGGATGGGCTTTGCCGGCGAAGATGATCTGGATGGGGCGCCAGCGGTCCTTGAAATGTTTTTTCAGGCGCTCCAGATCCTGAAAGATCAGCAAGGCTCTCTTGTAGGTGGCGAACCGTCGTGCAAAGCCAATCGTCAGGACCGATGGATCGAGGAAAGCGCCTCCGGCAAGCATGACGGATGAGCTGCCCCCGCCATCGGCCCAGCGAAGACGGGCGCGCTCCCGAACGGCATCGATCAGTTTCACCTTGAGCCAGTAATGCGTTTTCCACAGCTCGCTGTCGGGGATGGTGTCGATGCGCTGCCATATGGCCGGATCGTCATGCTTGTCCAGCCAATCGACACCGAGGTGTGTGTCCAGAAGAAGCTTGATTTTCGGTTCGATCCAGGTGGGCACATGGACACCGTTGGTAACGAAATCGATGGGGACCTGATCCTCCGGCAGGTCGGGCCAGAGGCTTCGCCACATCTTCCGTGAGACCTCGGCGTGTCGTTTGCTCACCGCGTTCCGGCAGCCGGACAGACGCAGGGCGAAAGCCGTCATATTGAATCCGGCAGCCGGCTTTTCCGGATGAATCCCCATGTTGATAAACGCGTCGCGATCGAGGCCTAAGGCGGGCCAGTAGGAATCAAAATACTTGCCGATCAATTGAAAGGGAAACACATCGTGACCGGCCGGCACCGGGGTGTGCGTGGTAAAGATGGTGGAATCGATGACATTTCGGCGAGCGGCGGCAAAGTCACTGCCGGTTTGCATATATTCCCGGATACGTTCAAGAATCGCGAATGCTGCATGACCTTCGTTCAGGTGCAGGAGGTAATGGTCGATGCCCAACGTCTTGAGTACCGCCGGCCCCCCGATCCCCAGGACAATTTCCTGGCGTAGGCGCTGCTCGAGATCGCCGATGTAGAGCCGGGCGGTGATCCCTCTGCTCCAGGGATCATTGGTTTCGACATCCGTGTCCATCAGGTAAAGGGAAACACGCCCGACGGCGACCTTCCACACCGCGACATGGATCGGCGGATCGGTCAGCGGGACCGTTACGACGAGTTGCCGTCCATTCTTGTCCCTCACCCTGGAAATCGGGGCGGCCTCACGGTCGAGGGGCTCCACCAGATCCGCCTGCCAGCCGTCATCCCGGACCTGTTGCCGTAGATAGCCGTCCGGGTACATGAAGCCCACCGCCACCAGCGGCACATTTAAATCACTGCATTCTTTCAGGTAATCGCCAGCCAGAAAACCCAATCCGCCGGCATAGAAGGGTAAGGATCGATGCAGACCGTATTCAGCGGAAAAGTAGGCCACGGCAAGCTTGTGGTCCAGTGAAAAAGGCGATAGCAAGTCGCACGCTTTTTTTTGCATGGTGCGACCGAACACAGCCATCACATCATCAAACCTACGGAGATAATCGGCATCGGCCCTGGCTTTTTCCAGAAGTTCCCGGGGTAACTCCCTGAGCATCTTGTCCGGGTTGTGACCGCTCTCCTTCCAGGCCTGACGGTCTAGTGCCTTGAAGAGCACCCGGGCGCCCGGATTCCAGCTCCACCAGAGATTTTCCGCCAGTTCTTCCAGGCCTGCAAGGCGTTCCGGCAAATGGGGGAACAATGGTTGTGCAGGTTGTGTGTTGCCCATAATTTATGTCCTCATAGACAATGACATCGCTATCATCGCTGTTGATGTTGACTACTGAAGCATAAGATAAATCGCAAGGCTAACGAGAATTACAATGATAAACCACATAAATCCTCTCAATTTCCTTGAGTTTCAATCTATTCTTCCATTTATGAATGCACATGGGTCGTCGTTGCCCATTGCGATGATCACCCGTATTTATTTCCGGTGCCGGCCGAAAGATGTCTTTTTTCATGGCGCTTCAGTCCGAATCTGTTTCAGGGGAAATCCGCTGATGGCGCTGACCACCGGCTCCAGTTTGTCGTAGGGGTCCTGACCGTCTGCCGGACCGCCAAGGTAATAGACCCACCCGCCTGATTGGACCGCCGTCCGTTCGATGCCGTTTCTGCCGAGTTCGTCCCAGTCGTAGGCGGCAATATAGTTCTCGATCTCAAGGCTTTTGAGAATGGTCGCCGCTTGGGGAGTGAGATAGGAACCCAATGTCGATACCACCACCAGTTTGTCCTGGCCTTGGAGCAGATTGTAAAAGTCAAAGTAATCAAAAAGGCCCTCCACCAGGATGATCGTCCGGTACTTCCGGATATACGGCGCGGCCTTTTCGATGCCGTAAAGCCGGCTTTTGGCAGACAGCGGAACTTCTCTGGCCTGGTGCTTGAGCCAGCGAACGCCCCTATCTTCCAGGCACCTACCGACCATTCCGCTCACATCGGCGGCTGCATCATATATAGGAAACACAATTTTTCCGGCGAAATAATCACCGTAATTTCTTGAGAACGGATCTTTCCGTCTGAAATCGATCTGCCGGCAATAGTATCCGTATCCCTTCACAGATCCATCGTTCAAGAATCTGACCAATCCAGCATCCGAGAATGCATTGAAAATACCAGGATCCGTTTCAACCCGTGGCAAGATATCGGTGATGAGTGACCGGCCATGGTGCTTTTCATCGCTGTATGGCGGAGCGTAGCCGATGTTGAACGCGCGGATGGTCTCTTTTCCGACACCCCGGCGGGCAAGATAATCCCAAACAGTCCTGAACCGCTCCTCATTTGACATCAACAGTTTATGGTAGAAGGTGGCGGCATCGTCCAGGGTGGCAACCATCTGTTGGTCAAGTTTTTTCGGTTCGACAAAACAAATCGGTTCATCGGGCTCCGGTGTTTCATCAGGTTCAGGAATAGAAGGGCTGCGGCCATCATCAAACGTGAAATCCACGAACCCCAGATGCTCGGCCCAAACCTGCTGCGCCCTTTGGAACGGATATTTATTCCGCAGCATGATCAGGTCGGTAATGTCCCAATCGCCCTTACAGGCACCGAAACAATGGAAACGGACCTCATCCTCTTTATTGACGTACACCATGAAATTCTCTTTGGTGTCGGCGTGGAACGGGCATGGGGCATTATACCGATTTTTTTTAACACGCTTGAAACGAATATCAAGCAGTGGTTCAACATAGTCGATGATGGCATCGATGGTCGCTGCCGATTTTATATCTTTGTAGGTTTTCATCATGTTTCCGGAGTCAGCATAATGTCGTTTATCTCCGCCTTACTTGCCCCGGTTTTTTCCCCGGGGCGTACCCGGCGATTCCGATCATGAATCGCACCACGCCATAACTTAGCCAACTCACCAGACGCAGTTTGATGGATTTCGTTCTCCAGCAACCCTCACTTATCCGCCGCGCACCCATCTTGATGGCCTGTTCCAGGCTATGTTTTAATTTGGTAGCAAAACTTTCATCGTCAACGACAACATTTGCTTCAAGTGAAAGCAGCAGGCTGAAAGGGTCGAGATTTGAAGATCCCACCGTGGCCCAATGCTCATCGATCACGGCGACTTTGGCGTGCATCAGGCTTTTGTGGTATTCATGGATCTCGATGCCGGCGTCGAGAAAACTGCCATATAAGGCATGCGAGGCAGAATGCAGCAATGGGTGATCCATCCTTCCCTGCAACAGAAGAACCACCCGGACACCCCGCCCGGCCGCATCCAAAAGCGCATGCCGGAAATTCAATCCGGGCAAAAAATAGGCATTGGCAAGAATAATTTCGTATCGCGCCTGATCGATCGCCTGAAGATAGGCATCTTCGATATCGCGTCGGTGGCGGATGTTGTTGCGCACCAGAAAAGCCGAGCGCATCCGGCCCTTGGGTCCAGATGAAGGAACATGTCTGTCATTGTCCTCATCCCAACCCGGAGGCAGGCGGGTCCAGGCCACGCGCGACCAAACCCGGCGAGCGGATTCATGTATTTGTTCTACCAGCGGCCCTTCCACGCTTACCGCGTAATCGAAGCGCGTCGATGTTTGACCATGAATGTCCATATAATCGATAATATTGATGCCTCCGACAAATGCGATCATCCGGTCCACGACCACAATTTTGCGATGCAATCGACGCAACCGTCGCCGCCGCAGCGTCCATGGGGATGTCTTGGGCCGGAATTTCAGCACCCTTACGCCGGCCGCCTCGAGGCTATCGATCATGGTTTTAGGAAAACCGATTGAACCGAATCCATCCATCAGCACATGGGTTTTTACACCACGCAAGGCCGCCTGTTTGAGTGTTTCGGCGATGCGGCGGCCGGTAGTGTCATTCTCGAAGATATAGGTCTCCAGATAGATTTCATGCTTCGCCCGATCGATGGCTGCCTCGAGCGCCGGAAAATAAGTTTCTCCGTTTTGCAGCAAGGTAATCTGATTGTTTGGAATCATTCACGTCCGAGCAGGACTGCCCTTTCTCTCAGCGTTCCGGTATCGCTTGCCGGACCCTGGATGAAACCTGCATTTTCTATAAAAACGGATGAACGGCCAACTGCCTGGGAAAAGCGATCGCTTCTCCCAGATTCAGTCGGTGGTTGGAACCTCCGTTTTTTTACTGCACATTGACTTCGATGGCTTTGGGTTTTGACTCCTCGGTTTTTTTAATCTGGAGATTCAATATGCCATCCTTGAACGCAGCCTTAATGTCGGTCTCATCGACGTTGTCGGGCAAGGTGAAGCTACGGGTGAAACTCCCGTATTTTCGCTCGATGCGGTGGAATTTTTTCCCATGCTCTTCTTTTTCCTGTTTTCTTTCCCCCCGAAGCGTAAGGACACCATTGTAAACAGTTACTTTGACGTCCTCCTTCTTGACTTCAGGAAGCTCCACCTTGATCTCGAAGGCGTTGTCGGTCTCTGCGATGTCTACCCGAGGTGCCCAGTCGCCTGTGGCGACGACCTCTTGGCCGCCGGTCTGAGCTTGCCCGACCGCTTTTGTATAGCGATCAGCCATTTCTTCGATTTCTCGCCAGGGATTCCATCTTATTAGTGCCATCATACACCTCGTTTTTGCGGGATTTGGTTTGCCCCAATGGAGAGTTCCGCATTCTGGCCATCAGGGTTGTTGGTTGTTCTGACCGTAGCACCACCTTATCTGACCTGAAAGAGGCCGTGGAAGGGGTAAAGCGGATTCTGCTAATCGCTTTTTTCTTCATGCGTTTTTCCGGCGATGTCTCGAGGCGGCTCAACGGGCAATGAAGATTCCGTTCCGGGTGTGGCGGCTGAAAGCATTTGCCTGAGTTCATCTCCCTGCACACTTTCATTCTGCGAAAGGAGACGGGCCAGATCATCGAGAACGGGTCGGAGTTCCGAGAGGATTTTTCGCACACGCTGATGAGCCTCATCGATAAACCGTGTGACCTCTTCATCGATCTGTGCGGCTTTGGCTTCACTATACAGTTTCGCGGGAGAAAAACCTTCCGGAAGAAACATCGCCTGGCGCGGGCGCTCATAACTCACCAGGCCCAAACGATCGCTCATACCATATTCCGCGACCATGGAACGGGCGATGTCCGTCGCCCGTTGCAGGTCATTCTGTGCCCCGGTGGAAATTTCGTTAAATACCAGTTCTTCGGCCACGCGACCGCCCAAAAGGACGGCCAACCGATCCAGCAACTCCGCACGGGTCATCAAATAACGGTCCTCGGTCGGCTGCTGCTGGGTGTAGCCGAGCGCCGCTATCCCTCTGGGAATGATCGAAATCTTATGCACCGGGTCGGCATGCTCGACAGACTCGGCCACGATCGCGTGTCCGGACTCATGGAAGGCGACAATTTCCTTCTCCTTGGGACTCATTACCCTGTTCTTTTTCTGAAGCCCCGCCACCACCCGATCGATGGCCTCGTCGAAATCCGTCAGCTCGACCATTTCCTTGTTGTTCCGGGCAGCCAGTAGCGCGGCTTCATTGATGATGTTGGCCAGGTCCGCGCCCACAAAACCCGGGGTGCGGCCGGCGATCAGGCGCAGGTCGACTTCGGGACCCAAGACCACATTTTTGGAATGGATTTTCAAGATGGCTTCCCGGCCATTGATGTCCGGCCGGTCCACCAGGACCTGCCGATCGAACCGCCCCGGCCGAAGCAACGCCGGATCGAGAATTTCCGGCCGGTTGGTAGCGGCCATGATGATGACCCCTTTATTTGTTTCGAATCCATCCATCTCCACAAGGAGCTGGTTAAGCGTCTGCTCGCGTTCGTCATGGCCGCCCATCACATTCATGCCCCGCGCCTTGCCTAAAGCGTCCAACTCGTCGATGAAGATAATACAGGGCGCTTGCGCCGCGGCCTGGGAGAAAAGATCGCGAACACGGGCCGCACCCACACCGACAAACATTTCCACAAACTCGGACCCGCTGATGCTGAAGAAAGGCACTTTGGCTTCCCCGGCCACCGCCCTGGCAAGAAGGGTTTTGCCGGTTCCCGGCGGGCCAACCAGAAGCACCCCTTTGGGTATACGCCCTCCCAGTTTCTGGGATTTTTCCGGGGTGCTCAAAAATTCAACCACCTCATGGAGTTCTTCCTTGGCTTCGTCGATGCCGGCGGCGTCTTCGAACGTGACCTTGGTCTCGCTCTCGGCGAAAATCTTGGCCTTGCTTTTGCTGAAAGACATCACCCCCATCCCCGTTCCCATCTTTTTCATGGCAAATCGCCAGATTAGGAAAAAAAAGCCCAAGGGGATAACCCAGGAGAGAAGGCCGCCCAGAAATTTATTTTCGTATTGTCCCGAATAACCGATGTTGCGCTCATCCAGCTCCTTCGCCAGGCCGGGATCGTCGACTCGAACGGTCTTGAACGCTTGATCGGTGGAACCTTTCAGTGTTCCAGTAATAATATCCGGTCCGATGATCAATTTGACCGCGGTACCGTCGGCGATGGCCTGTTTGAACTGACTGTACGGGATCGTCTCCACGTTTGCGGAAAAGAAAAACTGCTGTACATAGGAAAAAAAAAGCATGGCCAAGAGAAAATGCCAGATGGTGAAACGCCTCTTCGGCGGCAACGTGTTCTTGTTTTTCATTTGATTCTTGAAGCCGAAAAACGATTGCAGCTTGTCGGTCAGGTTGCCGAGCGGATCTTTATTTCCATTGGATGGCATTTATTTATTTCTCCGTCTTTTATTTAACGGCGCCCGCTCGATCTCCGGAGAGATATTTTTTCAATTCACCCATGGCCTTCGAAATCTCTTGAAACGCTTCGTGCATGCCCTCGGCACCGTTGTCTTCTTTGGAGGTACTTTTCTTTTCGATCTTGTCCTGAACTGCTGATTTGATCTTTTTCAGGTGTTGCGCATTTGTTTCAACTTTCAGGCGATGCTCCTCTTTCAAGTTTTTAATGGCATCGGCATCAATCCGTTTCATCAGTTCATCGGCCTCGGCCATTAATTGTTTGATATCCTTGGATTCTAAGTATTCTGACATGATGTTTCCTTTCGACGGGTTTTTGCCCGCTCCGGTATGAAAATACCGGTCACCCAGCCAACCGGGCTTGCCCTCGTAATCGCCATCGGCAATGCCGCACCGCAGATCGTTTTACTCCCAGACGTTTCCTGCTGGCGGCGAATCTACTCGTGAATAGGGTCCGATGGGATCCTCACCTTGCTTGGATCGGCGTTTTTAATGTATTGATAAAAATCACTGTCCGTCGTGAGAATCAAAACGGAGTTCATATTGGTTTTCTCCTTGTAGCTTTCAAGGGTGCGCAAAAAAGCATAGAATTCTGGATTTTTATTGAAAGCTTGGCCATAGATTTGCGTAGCCTCAGCGTCGGCTTCGCCTTGGACCTCCTGCACCCGGCGGTAGGCTGTTGAGCGGATTTGGCGAAGCTCTTTTTCCATTGTACCGAGGATCTCGGCGCTGCGTCCTTCACCTTCGGAGCGAAACTGCGCGGCGATCCGTTTACGCTCGGAGATCATGCGCTCATAGACCTTTTCGCGGACACTTTCGACGTAATCCAGGCGCTTGATACGCACATCCACCAGTTCGATGCCGTATTGCGGGATGATCTTTCGTGCTTCAGTCAGTATCGTTCGGGTGATCTCCTCCCTGCCACGGGCAATCTCCCTTTTAAGCTCCTCTTCGCGCTCCTTTGGGATCTCCTTCAGGGCCTCGCCCTCAGGTACTTCCCACGATGCGCTACGCACGAGTTCCACAAGTTCGCTGCTCGACACTTGGTCGCGCACCACCGAATCGAGAATATCGTTCAAACGCGACTGGGCCCCTTCTTCGCTGGCTACATTCTCCAGAAATTTCTTCGCGTCGGCAATCCGCCATCGGGCGGTTGTATCCACCCAGATGAACTCGCGCCCCTTGGTGGGAACCTGGTTCGGATCACCGTCCCAGACCAGCAGACGCTTTTCGAATCGTCGGACCTCCTGCACAAAGGGCAGTTTCATGTGCAGCCCCGCCTCGGTTACCGGTTCCCCAACTGGTCGGCCAAACTGCACGACAATGGCCTGCAGCCCCTCTTCCAATGTATATAGACCGCCATAAAGTACAATAACGATCACCACCGTTATCGTGATGATTACTGCTCTCAAGGTAAACTTCATGGCTGCCTCCCTTCTGTTGATGGTTGTGCACCGGATTCCAATGGGAGCCAGGGCACCATTGCCTTTTGGTCCTTATCCACAATATAGAGCCCTTTCATGTCTGACAGGAAGCCGGTCATGGCCTCCAGATACAGCCGCCGGCGCGTGACCTGCGGAGCCTGTTCGTATTGCCCTAAAATGGCCTCAAAACGGGTGGCCTCTCCTTGGGCCCGGTTTACGCGTTCCAGTGCGTAACCTTCGGCCTCGCTGATGCTTTGCGTAGCCACCCCTCGGGCTTTGGGGATTTCCCGGTTGGCCTGTTCCTGGGCTTTATTGATCGTTCGCTCTCTGTCCTGGCGCGATTCGTTGACTTCATTAAAGGCAGGTTTTACGGTATCCGGCGGCGTTACGTCCTGAAGTTCAACGGTCACCAGACGCACTCCGGACTCATAGGTTGTCAGGATTTTCTGGATTTCGGTTTTGGCCTCACTGGCCACCGCCACCCGTCCGGTGGTCAATACATCGCTGCCCAGACGGTTGCCGACCGCACGGCGCATGACCGCCTCGGTAGTGTCACGGATTGTTTTCGATGTGTCGCGGACCTGAAACAGGTAGCGTATCGGATCTTCGATGCGATATTGGATGATCCACTGGACATCGATGACATTTAAGTCGCCGGTAAGCATCAGCGACTCGTCTTTATATTCACCGCGCGTATCATAGCGGGTTTTTTCACCGGGAACGGTGGAAACCGAGACTGTCCGAAACCCGAACTCTTCTTTAAGCACCCGAGCCGTGGGCAGCAGACGGACCTTTTCGATACCATATGGTAATTTGAAATGCAGACCCGGACCGGCCGTGCGCATGACCTTGCCGAAGCGCTGTACAATCCCCGTCTCCTCCGGTTGGACGGTGAACCATGCGGTCCATAAGACAACCACTACCAAACCAGCAACAAGAATGTATATCGGACCGTCTTTGAATCTTTTAAACTGCTGTAGAATTTTATTCAGCACCTCATCCAACGTCGGTATGGATTCCCCCCGGGATTGATTCTCTTCAGTCATAACTTTTCTCCTAATTAATGAACCGATCAGCTTCATTGTTGCTTGTTCGTTCAGAGCGGATACCATTTAATCTATACGGATTCTTGCTTCCCTTGCTTAAAGGATATGCAACTCGCAAATCCTCCGGTAATGGTAACCGTAGATGGACAGTGTAACTGCCAACGGTAACAACCTGGGCCTCCGCGCCAGGGTCCAGATCAACAGATACCAGTATTGGAATCTCTCTTTGCCCAATACGCCCAGCCGCAGGCAGGCACGGAAAAACGCCAGAAATCGCTGCCAATCTATAGGAACGGTCACCGCCGGCACCGTGAGTTCTTTTAAAATGGATCTGATCCGCTGGTAGTATTTGCGGGGAGAATAGATCTGCCGCATAATCGCCCGGTACCCATCGATCAGGTTGTCCAACCCCATGGCAGGGATAATATTGGTCCGGCCGTCTACATTATCCCCGGAGAAGTCTTCGCATACACGCCGCTCATCCAAAAGACGATTGAACAGACGGGTTCCGGGCGCCGCCTGAAGCATACCGACCATGGCCGTCACAATGCCGCTTTGCTGGATAAAATCAATCTGTCGTTGAAAAATCGAGGGCGTATCGCTGTCGAAGCCGACAATGAACCCACCCATGACCTGCATACCGGAGCGGTGTATCTTTTTTACATCCAGCAGCATATCACGGTTTTTATTGTGATCCTTGTGACACTCCTTGAGGCTGTTCTCATCCGGCGATTCGATGCCGATAAATACGGAATCGAATCCGGCATCGGCCATCAGGGTCATCAAATCCGGGTCATCGGCCAGGTTGATGGAAGATTCCGTAAAAAAAACGCATCCTTTTTTGTCCTTGCGCCATTCGATCAGGGCCGGGAGCAACTGCTTCTTCAGCGAGCCTTTATTGCCGATAAAATTGTCGTCCACAAAAAAGATATTGCCGCGCCAGCCGGTCTGATAAATGACATCCAACTCCGCAAGGACCTGAGGCGGCGCTTTTGTTCGCGGCGTGCTGCCGAAAAGACTTGTGATATTGCAAAAATCGCAGTTGAACGGGCACCCTCTGGAATACTGAATGTTCAAGGATGCATAGCGATTCATGTGAATCAAGCGCCATAGTGGAATGGGGGTCTGGTGGACGTCGGGATAGCCGTTTGCCCGGTAAATTTTTTGAGGACAGCCATTTTCTAGTTCTGCAACAAAAACCGGCAGAGTCATTTCGGCCTCGTCTAAAACCAGGTGGTCCACCTGCCCGAAGGCATCCGGCTCCGCCGTAAAAAGCGGTCCGCCGGCTACGATCGTCAATCCCCTGCCTTGGCATCGCGCGATGATACCGGCAGTCGATTTTCGCTGGACCGCCATGGCGCTGAGAAAAGCCATATCGGCCCAGGCAAGATCATCATCGGTTATATCGTTCACGTTCATGTCCACAAGGCGCAAAGACCATGTTGCCGGAAGAAGGGCCGCAACGGTGAGCAGGCCAAGTGGCGGAAAAGCCGCCTTCTTACCGATGAAACGCAATGCATGCGAAAAAGACCAAAACGTATCGGGAAACTGGGGGTAAATGAGGAGAATATTCATCTTTATTTTTTTTCGGCCTCCTGACTTATGTTTTTCATCCGGATGATATGTACGATCATCTGTTGCTCGAACTGTCCCATGGCCTCAGAGATATTTTTCTGAAGACTTAATGAGATGGCGTTATCCGGCGCTTTCTTGGATAGTTCGGCTTTCAGGTAAAGTTCTTTTTCGTATATCGTCTGCCTTAGATCTTCAGTTTCCTTGATGAAAGATTCCTGCTCGGCAATCAGTTTCTTTTTGGTAGCATCGCTCAAGTTGTAGTAATACCCAGGATACTTGTTGGTTCCCCCCGGCATTCCCGTTTCATGGAAACCGTATCTCATCATGCCGTGGCCGTAGTTTATAAGGTCATCGGGGTTCTGGCCCATCGCCCCGGAAGAACCATACCCGTCTCGGTAATTGTCTGGACCACTGTCCTGGCCATTGGCATTCGAAATAAATATGAATACTATTGCCATTACGAGAATTATCGATGCGCGGTTAAAAATAGGGTTATTCATTTCGCTTTCTCCTTAATACACATTGGTGGGACTAATTATTCTGCTTCATTTCCGTTTTTACGATACGAATGGAACCTACTTGTAGGCAACGGTGTGAGGCTTGCAGAGGATACTTGCCTTTGAGCCTGTTGACACTGTTTTTAATAAACAATGTCTATACAATCCTTGTGCCAGTTACCCAAATGTGAGAAATCGTCACACAACATGTTGATTTATTGTGTTCATTTAATAGCTTTGCAAATTTTGATAAGATAGTTGCATGCATCAAAAAGGTCATATTTCACCAATGGTTGCATATGACCGCCCATGTGTTTCATGGCGTTTAAATCACAAGTGCCCATAGTCAGGTTTAAAAAATCACAACGCTCAATGTTAAATAGCGTCTATCCAGAAACAGGGAAATTTGGTCGAGATCGAGGTGCCCGAAAAAACAGGCATATTACCCTCGATTTCAAGGAAGAGATTAGGGAGGTGATCCGCCACTTACACGCAGATGATATTGAAATGGGCTACATTTGGAATCGGAAAAAGTAGCTATCGTTTGTCAGGCCGCATACCATAAGATTAGGAAGTAGTGACATGTGGTTCCGGCGATAACGAATAGATGCCATATCAGATGGCCATAGGGTATCCGCGAATCGGTGGCAAAAAAGGCCACGCCGGCGGTGTAGGACAAGCCTCCTGCAATCAGCCAGTAAAGGCCCGCAGTTGGCATCCGGTCAAACAACGGTTTGACCGCAATGAGGATAAGCCACCCCATCAGCAAATACAGGGCGGTGGATAGAATGGGATGACCGGTTTTAAAAAAGGCCTTCAGAACCACGCCAGCGATGGCAAGCCCCCAAATAATACCAAAAACTGTCCAACCGAATGCACCATGAAGCACCCCCAGTGTCAGCGGTGTGTATGTGCCGGCGATAAGAAAGAAGATTGCGCAATGCTCTATAATCCGTGAACTGCGCTTGGCCTTACCGGATGGCAACGCATGGTAGAGGGTAGAGGCAAAATATAGAAGCATCATGGTTGCACAGAAGAGACTTGTGCCGACGATGAACCCCGCATCGCCGAGCTGAACTGCATGTACGATGAGAAAAGGTGTCCCGGCCAGCGCGGCGATCAGACCGATGCCATGGCTGATGCTATTGGCGATTTCTTCCCCCTGCGACTGCTCACGCTTGAGGTTTGAACGAATCGGACACACGACAATTCCTTTAGGTATCCTCAAATTGATTCCTGGCATCAAGGCCGACAAGCTAATCTCGGAATTCAGATTGCTATCAAATTGGGTAAAGGGACTTCCCCCTTTTCGATTAATTTGTGCGTTCAATTATGGATCATCGCCAGTGATGGTTCAATAGATAACGGGAGGTAGCAGATGCAGTTTGCATAGTGATATCAATATCCCCAATAGCAAAAATTGAAATTAAAGCAAAAACTGGTTTTTCGTATAATAATGGAGGTTGGCTACGCTTACGGAAGTATTAGAAATGAAGAATTCAACGCTGCCTAAAATCTCAAGGTGCCCCCAGTGAAGCTTACATGCGTGTATCTCATCAAAATAGTCGTTTTGGATGCAGTACAACTTGCGATACATCCAAACATATGAATTTTAGTGAAATTATATCTACAATAGAGATAATCCACAATTTTGATCTTTAAAAAAGATCTTATGATTCAGGAGCGATAGGAGCGTTCTTTTAATTTAATTTTTATGCTTTGCCCCAAACATATCCACAGTTGCTGCAGTTCCATTTAAACACAGGACCACTTTCAGGCCGCAAGCCACCAGGTATTGCCATCCCTTTCTTAATGCGTTCGGTTTCTTCTCTTGTTGATGCACTATAGATGATTTCTAATCCTTCCTGCTTTTTGCATTTTGGGCATTTTTGTTTATTAATGTCATTGGTATCCATATTTTTTGTTTGGTGTACCATCCCATGCTCCATTAAAATTTGAGTTATTAGGAATGGGGGTGGAGCCCTATTCTAATTGTGTGGCCCACATTATAGATTTACATATTCCCCCGGCGAATTAAACTGGGCTTCAATTCGTGATATCTTCATAATATCTTGGGCAAATAATCCTTGTCAAATGCTGGGATAAATCATCTGAAACCTAATTGCTGGAATAATGATGTCACGGCAAGTGCTTTTGGCAATTTTAAGAACCGGAACACATCCTCTAAGTAAGACGACCTGAGACACTTTGAGATTATTCTCTTCTGAGGCACTACTACTTTTTAAAATCTGTACTTTCTGGTCGAACACCTATCTTAGGATGCGCGTCGCATGCCCTAACACAGCCATGCGAATATAAAACTTTGACACCCGATCGACTATCAACTAAACTAGTCCACATAAAATAGCGCGATCCGACACCTACCACTCTGCTGATGCTCATCTACCCATCAGCCACATTCTCACATTTTGAAGGCTCCAGTTTAGCCGATTTCGCCACATCTTTATGGTTGGAAACAAAAAACAACCCAGAACCCGGCTTGAATGCGAAAGGAGGCCGGTATGGCTGAAAATACAAACGCCAACGTCCAAAATAAAGGCAAACCACAATGGTACCAAACCTTGTTGGTATTCCAACGACCGGACCGCAGAAAAGCCCTTTGGCAGATATTCAATACATTTTCTTTATATGGCCTTTTATGGTGCCTGATGGTCTTGAATCTTCGCTTGGTTCATAGTGTTTGGATTCACCTGGGGTTGCTGATGGTCGCCGCTGGTGTGTATGTGAGAATCTTTATTTTTTTTCACGACTGTTGTCATCAGAGCTTTTTCGCATCACGTCGAGCAAACACGATTTTGGGGCACATCTGCGGCGTGCTGACCTTTACGCCTTACGAGAGTTGGCGCCGGTCTCACGGAATACATCACAACACGGTCAGTGATCTGGACCGCCGAGGCCATGGCGATGTGTGGACGCTAACGGTGGAAGAGTATATGGAGGCGTCCTTGTTCAAACGCATTCGTTACCGGCTTTATCGAAATCCGCTGATCATGTTCATTTTCGGGCCGGTCTATCTCTTTTTAGTCGACTATCGATTTCCTGGAAAGGGTGATCGGCGCAGGCAGATCAAGAGCCTGCATATCACCAACGCAAGCATTGCACTCACCTTTATCATCGCCGCCTGGTTTGTCGGATGGCAGACCTACTTGTTGATCCAACTGCCCATACTTGTTGTCGCCGGCGCTGGCGGTGTTTGGTTATTTTACGTCCAGCATCAGTTCGAGGGGGTTTACTGGTCGCTCCGACTCAAGCTTTGGGATGAAAAACAAAACCGGCTTGTGGGATTTGGCGCCATCAACGTTTAGGGATCCAATGAATGATAAGCCTGTGAACGTTTCCTGTGATAATATAGTAGGCATCGATATCGGTTCTTCCGCCATTTCCGTAGCAGAGATCAACCCGAACGGCGAATGTGTTAAATCCACTTATTGCTCTCACCACGGCCAGGTTGATGATCACCTGAAACGGGTGCTGAACCAATTCGACTTACCCCGTATCAAAAGGATCGCGGCCACAACCTCCACCCCATCCACCGTCAAGGTTCTCCATCGCTATGACAATCGGGTCGCCATCATGGCCGCTGCCCGACGCTATTATCCCCAGGCCCGGTCTATCCTGAACATCGGCGCAGAAAAATTTGGCCTGATTCAATTGGACCGAAAGGGCAATTACCGCACCTTTCGCGCCAATAGCGGTTGCGCGGCGGTTGGCCACGATACTCCGATATGCTTAGAGAGACGAAGAGCGGAAATACCGTCTTTGTCAGAGGAAACAAAGTAGATTGCCCAGAACCATTTAACCAGAGGAAGATTTGTGGAATGAAGCAGGGTCCCGGCCGTAACAGAGACTTGATGCCTGCATCCAGAGCATTGATAAACTCTTCGAGTGGTTATGAACCATGCAGAATCATGGCCACATTTTGGACAGATGAAGCCATTGGGCCACCGATGCTTGAATAGCGTTTTGGCGCAAGCTTCTTCCGTGCCATATCGCCGTTGCCATTCAAGTAAACTTATTTGGGGTGTTTTCATAATGAAATCCTCCATTAACAATTTGATTTCATTTATCATACCGGAAACAGACTGAGAATAGTTTACAGCCATAAAAAGTATTAAGGAGCTCATTTATCCTTACCATATGTTGATGAACAACAGAACGTATCGAAGGTGTCCGGATAACCAATGGAAAGGGCGAGGATTGCTTTAGGTAATCCTCACCCTTTTTATCTTTCCATGACCAAGCATTAATGGTCGTTATGTTGCTTGGTATGGGATTCATCATTTTGAGTTGTAGAAAAGTATCTATTGGATATCAGCAAATCCCGAATTATGGCGAACCTTGCGATATCAGTAACCCGGCGTTCAGGGAATCGTGTGTTACGATCTGGCTATCTCTTAATAGTATCGTGGTGGATAATATGCTCCCCATTTACTACCAATAATTTTCCTGCCACATGAAAGCTTTTGGTCCAAGCTTTCGAGGCTTGCGAAGGGGCCCGACATCGAATTGATTCCAGTATAGCTTGAAACCAGGAGGTATCGTCCATCTTCGAGGATGATACCTGCACCGGTATGAAGCCCATCCCAGGGATCATCATCCCATTTTACACTTCTCATAAAAGTTTTATAACCGGAACGCTTTAGCATGAACTGTGCGAAATATGCCGCGTCCGTGCACTGAGCCTTCTTGTCGAAGAAGGTAACGTAGACTCCGCTGGCTGGGGTTTTGCGAAAAGAAAAATACTTGTTAATGTAATAGCTGACAAGTTCCGGGGAGTTCAACCGATCGGCAACCGTACGAAATACCTTCCAGCGGGATTGATCAATAGCAGTTTCGATTTGTGGCCAATCATTCGCGTTGAAAATCTTTCGCTTCCTCATGAAATCATCCATGATGTAGCTCTGGAGGTGCAGGTCATCATGCCGTTTTACGAGAAGCGCATATTCTTCTGTCTCTGATTGAGTCTGAATTCTGTTAATAATCAGGTGGATGTTTGAGCGTTGCATCAACAGGCTCTCCTCATTCCATGCCGCATTAAGGATTTTTTCTATAGTATAATGCTGGTAGTACCTGGTCGAATCGCTTTGTTCCTTCCTGGATTCCAATTTTGTGATTAGATGGGGTCTGCATTCACCCTTTTCGCCGGTTCTTTTTTCAATTTTAAGGCCCAAGAGTCTGCCGGAAGCACCCATCTTTTCGTCTTGGATCAGCCAGAACAATGCTTGCAGAGGGGAACAATATTTCCGTTGCGCCGGCATGCCTATCTCATCCATTTTTTTAAAAATTCGATTAAATCTATTGGGGACGAACTGGTAGATTTTGAGCAGGTTGCTAAGGGCTATACGTGAAGATTCGGTTCTGAACTTCCTAATCTCTGGAAGCTTCTTCACTTCATCTGCCAAATTGGGATTTAAACGGTTGAGTTTGGAAAGGCTATTTTCTATGGAGGGAACAAGCTTCATTTTTATTCAACGACCATTCAATGCCGTAGGTGAACTGCCATTTGTTCGTCCAAACGCTTCTTGTCAAAAAAGGCCTGCCGCACCACAGCAGGAACGTTTGTTGTCGCAGCATCGAAATTGTCACTTATTCTGAAGTCGGATTCCTTCTCATCAAAAAAGAAAGCTTTATCTCCGAAGGCAGGCCTCAATTCGTCAATCCAACGTGCATTTTCATCAAATTCAGCGAAAAATGGTTTTTTCACCCAGTCGACGGATCGGCCTTGGATGAAAGACATGGAGATATACTTTCTTCCGTTTATTTCAGGAATTCCATCGATTTTAATCTTCCCGTGGCGTGCTGACATACTCGGTCCCCTGACCGTCCTTGCCATTCCGCTTACCTGACTAAAGGCCTTTCTAAATATATGATATGCATCAACCAAAGGAATGGAAAAAAACCTGTGGGAACCAGTATTTCTGGGTACAAACATATAATATGGAATGATGCCCATGTTCACCTGGTCCTCCCACATTTTTTTCCAGACAGCTGGTGTGGCGTTTACATGATTGAGCAGCGGGGATTGCGCTCTGATTACGGCGCCGGTTTGCCTGATGCGTTTCACTGCCTCACGAAAGGCAACGGTGGACATCTCGCGATGATGATTGATATGCGCCATGATGGAAAGATGAATTCCAGAATCGACCACTTTTCTAAAAAGTTCCAAAATCTTATCTGAATCTTCGTCAGTCAGGTATCTGTAGGGCCAGAAAGAGAGGGACTTTGTCCCGATTCGTATTGTTTTTAGATTAGGCAATCCCGAATCCAGCAGGCCATCGATGTATGTTTCCAGCAGTTTAGCCTTCATTACCATGGGATCTCCACCGGTAAGAAGCACATCGGTAACTTCACGATGCCTGCTGAGATACAATGCAGATAATGCAGCTTGCTTCAATGCGATCTTATGATCATTCATTCCGACAAACTGCGGCCATCGGAAACAGAATGTGCAGTAGGCATGGCAGGTCTGCCCCTGGGCCGGAAAGAGCAACACGGTTTCCCTGTATTTATGCTGGATGCCATCGACTCGATTCCCATCCAATTCAGGAATATTGCATTCAAGTTGACCGGCCGGGTGCGGATTAAGCCCAAGCCGAATTCTTTTAATCGTCCGATTGATGAGGGATTTGTTCGTATCGTTTTTTAAAACGCTGGAGACGATATCGAAGTTCCTTTGGGAAATCAGTTCTTTGTGCGGAAAGTTGATCATGAACAAAGGATCATGCTCGACATTGTCCCAATCGATTAATTCATCAACCACATAATTGTTGGTCTTAAAGGGTAATACTCTAGAAACGACATCGATATCGGAGATAGTAGTTTTTTCCAGTCTTCTTACCTGCTCTATCTTTTTGTAATTTTTCCGTGTAAACGGTATATATTTCATAGAATTATTCTTAGTTGGATAAGCCTTTCTGACGGGCATAGATAATTGCGGAAGAAATCTGCCGGATTGTTGTTTTCGTGTGAATCGAAAATAGTAGTGGTCTGTCCGTTTTGATCGTTTTTCAAAGAAAACTATCGATTGATTTCATCCCTAATTGACTCCCAGATATTGTTGACTTCTTCACGCCAACCATTCACGAATGCGTCATTGTGGACCCATTTGAATCGCTTTGACTCTTCTGGACATATCTTTTCAAGTGAGGTGAAATAAATACTCCTCATATGAGAAAAATAGTTCGCATCATGCTTGGCGTTGGGGCGCTTAACAGCATCCTTGAGCTCCTGGTAAGATGCCTTGCGAACCCATTTTTCCGCAATCCGCTTCCCCGTTTCATAAGCTTTATTGATACCTTCGGATTGGCGATCCAGCATTTCAGATCTCTTCAATTTGATCACCGCTTTTTCTGCCCTTAATTTTTCTACGACCTTTTTCATGTCTATCCATTATACTGTATCGTTTCAATCTTTAAACGACGGGAATTTTGTGTTCATTGCGGAGCATTGGGTCTAATACCCCGCCGCTTGCGCCGATAAAATTGTTTAAACTCAATCATTCGTTGATACACGGTCCGATTACGGCGGGGCAGTTCATTTTAAACCGAGGCAGGTACGTCGACGATGAGACCGCTAACCACAAATATACTTTTGGACGTGTGGATAATTGATCGGTGTAAAGCCGATGGCATCCCCTCGGACTACAAGGGGATGCCGGATCGAATAACAGCTATCGCGCCTATGCGGCGGTAACATTTTTGGCTGAAGGGCCCTTAGGTCCTTGCTCTACATCAAAGGTTACTCGGTCACCTTCGTTGAGGGATTTGAAGCCTGTCGCATTGATGGCTGAATGGTGAACAAACACATCGG
Source organism: uncultured Desulfosarcina sp. (assembly GCA_963674945.2). Taxonomy (GTDB): domain Bacteria; phylum Desulfobacterota; class Desulfobacteria; order Desulfobacterales; family Desulfosarcinaceae; genus Desulfosarcina. Next base: position 842,877 of record CAXXWQ010000004.1, on the reverse strand, counting down.
CACCATCTTCCTGCTCAATGAATCCGAATCCTTTAGAGTCGTTGAACCACTTAACTGTTCCATTGGCCATGATAGCATCCTCCTTTCTTATACTATTTTCAATGTCACTGACTGGAGGGTTCCATTTTGGCAAATGGTATTAACCTGCAGAGAGGAGCCGCCCTGAAGTGAAATAAATATAGACAGGACTTGATTGAATACCTCAATAATAACCTGTTTTGCATATTAAGCAAGTTAAATATTTGATCGATGCAATATTTGCTGCCTATGCAAGTTTTCTCGCCGCCGATATTCTTCTATTATGTTTTTTTCTTCCATTACAAAATTTCGATGCGGTTTTTTTATTTTCCTGCGAGCAACAAACATAATTGGATGATGCTCCACCGTAATTAATCGTTGGTAAAATTCTTTGCTCGATTTTAGAACCAATTGCTCGACGAATTGCATGAACTATTTTTTTATCTTCATCGGTAATGAAAGTAAACGCTTCGCCGCTGCAAGTTGCGCGGCCTGTTCGTCCTATTCGGTGGATATATGCATCTGGTGTGGAAGGGATGTCATAGTTAATACCTAAATTTTGCACGACGAATCATAAATAAGGAAGAAACCATCTGGGAATCCTGTTATAAAGGGAGGTGACATGCTTCCACAATAAAAACAGGAGGTACCCAGATGGTAAAATCAAGTAAATCAAAAAGCCGTAAAAACCGCAAGAACAAAGGGTTTAAGAAAAACGCTGCCAAGGCCAGAAAAATCAACGCTTCTACGCCGCATGAGACATGCAGCGAGCAACTAAGTCCATTTGGCGGGCTTTTAGCGATGATCAAATTTTTCGATTTGATCGATTTCAAACAAATATTTAACTCCACCTATCATGCGCCTGTCCGGCAGCCAAAGCTGGGCCACTATTCGATGGTGGCAGGACTTCTGATGCTACTGTTTATAGGCTTTAACAGAATCTGGCATTTTACCTACATCCGACTCGATGCCATGCTGTGTGGATTTTTCCGACTGACAAAGTTGCCGGTGTCGAGCACCTTCTGGCGATACCTTGACAGCTTGGGAATTAACCAAGCCCAGTCCCTTCAGAAGCTCATGAGCATTCTGCGAGAACGGGTGTGGCAACAACTGGGTTTCAATTATTACCGGATATGCATCGATATCGACACCACCGTCGAGACGCTGTACGGCAATCAGCAAGGAGGCAGGAAAGGCCATAACACCAAAAACCGGGGAAAGAAAGGTTACCGTCCGGTGCTGTGCTTCATTGAGCAGACCCGGGAGTGTCTTATCGGAAAGCTTCGAAAAGGTGAAACACTCAGTGGCAAACAGACCGCTGCCTTTATCCTCCAGACAAAATCCCATTTACCCGGTTGTGTTCGCCAAGTCCTGCTGCGGGCCGATGGAGAGTTCCTGAGCTGGGAAAGTGTCCAGACTGCAAGACACTGCGGCTATGACTTCATCATCGCCAACAAGAGATGCGACCCGCCCTTTGATCCGAGAGGTTGGTATCGGCCCTGGAAACGCAAGGATGTTGAGTATAACAGCTGCGTCTATCAGCCCCTTGGTTGGGATACCCCGTGCCGGTTTGTGGCCATGCGTATACCGAAAGCCAAATCAACTTCAAACCAGCAAGTGCAATGCCTACTCTTTGAAGACGACAACTATACATACCGGATATTCTGCACGAACCTTTCAGGGCCGGCCCATGAGGTGGTCAGCAAGTATGATAAACGCGCTGACGTTGAAAACCTGGTGGGTGAGGCCAAACGTGAAGGGCTTGAGGCCATCCCATCAGCAAAGTTCAAAAACAATTATGCGTTCTTTCAACTTGTAGTGCTGTCGTATAACATTTGGCGTTACATCAAGATGCTTGCCGCCATGAGCCAGGACAGAAAAAAGATGCCGCATTTAAAAACGGTGGCATCCAATACAATCCGGATCGCCAGGTTGAAGCTGCTTTTCATTGCCGCAAAAGTTGTCAAAGATCAAAACCGTGACAAGGTCAAGTTCTCCGTACACGATGCGAGAACGCCCGCGATGATCCATTTTCTCGACTTCCTGGATCAAGCGCGATTGAAACCGAAGCCGTGGAGACAAGTGGCATGTTGAACGTCTGCGTAACTCGGGAAAATATCATGCAAGAATTTTTTTTCACGACAATTTCCTTTGTATATGGGCAGTTAAACGAAACACGTGCAAACCGTATACTTCACACTAAAGGCAACGATCATGTGTTAGAGTAGAAAACGAACTCTTCGTCATTTTGAAAAAATTGGCCACCGTGGCCAATTAAAGCTAATTGCGTGCAAAATTCAGGTAATAACATGTGAAATCCTAGTCACATCTATACCACGTGCTGCGATATCGGTGGCTACCAAGATCTTGAATTTCCCGTCGCGAAAACCATCAAGTGAAGCCTGCCTGCGGGACTGGGAGAGATTCCCCTGAAGTGCTGCCGATGCGTATCCTGCAGTTGAGAGCTTTTTGCCTAAGTTTTTGGCACGATGTTTTGTTCTGGTAAAAACAAGGACCGATTTCGTATCTGTGTTTTCAAGCAGAGTTAGCAGCAGTGCTGTTTTTAAATGCTGAGCTACCGGGAAAAATGCATGGCTGACCGTATCTGCAGGGGCGGTGGCACCAACTTGGGCGATGGCGGGATCATTCAGAATGCTTCCGGACAATCGTCGAATTTCGGGTGGCATGGTTGCTGAGAAGACAAGTGTCTGACGTTTTTCGGGAATATGTTTGAGAATTTGCCTTATATCCGGTAAAAACCCCATATCCAGCATATGGTCGGCTTCATCCAAAACCAACGTTTCCAGTTGTGAAAGGTCGATGCTTTGGCGTCGAATATGATCGAGAAGACGACCAGGACAAGCAACAACAACATCTGCCCGTTTCACTTTCTGAATCTGCTGATGGATTCCTACGCCTCCGTAGATAGCAACGCTTCTAATACGTGTCCGACGTCCAAGAACTTCAACTGTTTGATGTATTTGTTCAGCCAACTCACGAGTCGGTGCGATAATCAGGGTCCGAATGGGCCCTTGGTTGCTTTTTACTAACCGGTTGAGAATCGGCAGAACAAAAGCTGCTGTCTTGCCGGTGCCGGTTTGTGCCAGCCCCATCACATCACAGCCGTTTTGTATATACGGAATAACTCGTGCTTGAATAGGGGTAGGATTTTTGTAGCCTGCTGCGGCAATGCATGCAGAAATCAGAGGATGAAAGTTAAAAGCTTCAAAGTTCAATAAGTTCCTTCTTTCTGTGCTCCAAATAAAAAAGCCCCGGAGAAATTCCGGGGCTTACGTGATTTTTAGTTACAACCAGGAACACTATTAATTGCTGTTGACCATACAGTGAATAAAAATTGCTGTCAAGCGGTTTCCATATATCCCACCAATTGTATTATTTTTGTAAAATAAAAATTTTCCTATCAATCCGACCTTGGATAGACTATTGTATGATTATTCAATCAAGTCCTGCTTCTATTCATTTAGTCTTCAGGACAGCTCCTTTCTGAAGGAATACCTCCATTCAAAAAAATGGCACCCTCCAGTTTGCGACATTGAAAATTTTTAAGAAAGGAGGATGCTATCATGACCGAAGGAATTGTTAAGTGGTTCAACGACTCAAAAGGGTTTGGATTCATTGAGCAGGAAGATGGCAAAGACGTCTTTGTTCATCATTCAGCGATCAATGCGACAGGCTTCAAATCCCTCAACGAAGGTGACCGGGTTTCTTTTGAGATTGGACAGGGACCAAAAGGTCCTTCTGCCTCAAATGTCACGGTGATTTAACTCTCTTTTATGAAAAAGGGCATCCTTCCTGATATTGGGGATGCCCTTTTTTTTACCAAGCGTAAAAATTACTAAGGGCTCGCGCAAAAATAAATTCACATTTTCATGGTGAGATCGAATAGTTCCAATTTGGCCGTTGAGTATATCGTCTCAAGTTTATTTGATGCATTTGTTGGTCGGAGACCTTTTTACCTTTACGGTAATTCTTGTTGTTAAGAAAAACGCGGATTTTCAACCCTGTCGCGGTTTTGGTCGAACGAATGAATTTCAACACAGTTTCGTAATCAAGCAAGGGTTGTGCTGCCCAGTTGTTGCTAATGAAAGAAAACATACGGTGTTCGATGGGATTCCACTTGGAGGAACCGGGTGGATAATGACATACTTTGACCTTCAGGCCGAAGCGGCTGCAAAGACGGATCTGCAGCTGCTGTTTCCAAAGCCGGATTCTGTAGCCATTGCTTCCACCACAATCGGCCAGAATGAGCAGACGATCGGCATCAGGATAGTGGCGAGAACCAACTTTTTGCCACCATGTACGGATAGAATCTACGGCAAACTCGGAAGTATCGCGACTGGTGCCAACACATACAAAGCCCTTGTTTTGAATAATGTCATAGATACCGTATGGGATCGCAACACCATTGGCGTCAGAGGGGAAATCATGATCCAAGACTTTTATCGGTGCTTGGCTCCATCGACGCCCGGCCTGATGGAACGGTCCTATTAGTTCTCGGCTTTTGGTATCAACACTGATCACGGGCATTCCGTCGGCTTTATAGCAGCGTATCTGGCTGCGAAGATAGCGAAACTGTAAATCACGCTGGTGGGGATCGGGTGGTTTACTCTGCCCGGATTCAAGACATTTAAGATTCAAGCGTAGGGAATAGTTCATTTGCTTTAACAATCTACCCACTGTTTTGGCCGATACCCGGATGCCGGCACGTTTCAATTGTTGGGCGATTTTTCCTGTGGTCTTGCGTGTCCACTTACACCCACTTACCGGATCACCAGCGGTCTCGTGCTCCATGATGACGGCGATGGCGTCTATGATTTCGGGCGTTTTTTTTCTTGCAGAAGGCGCCCGCCTCCTGCTGCCCGAACTTTTTGGGTACTCAAATCGCCGCTGATCAGTTCTTGTCGACCACGTGCTACGGTATGAGGATCCATGCCAAGCAGCGATGCGATGTAGGCGTCACCGCCGTGGCCCAACTTTAACGATTCAAGCCCGGCGTATAGCCGGCGTTGGCGTTCATCGAGCATACTGCAAAAAAGAACAATTATGGCCTTGGCCTCTTCTGCGGCCAAGTCGGGATTGGTTACGATAACAGAAGCCAAGGACTTTTTTAAACGGGATTTGCGAACTTTCTCCTGTCTGCGAGCAACAACGTTTTCAGGAGACAGATAAATGTAGACAGCCTCGAATTTTTTACGCTGAAGCCGGTTGTCGCGTACCAGTTGGGTCAACGCATGTTTGGTCTTGACGTGCAAAATATCTTTTAGTTCGGCGGCGCTGTACCCCGCCTCTGATCGGGCAACAAGGGTCTCGGCTGTTTGAAGCAAATTACCGAAACGTGAAAACCAAACATATTTGCAAGACCAAAGGCCAAGTTTAGAAAATCGCGCAATGCATAAAAGAGTATAAAATTTACCTCGATGCGAATAACTGCTCAGATACTTCAGCTGCGCCAATTTTCGAAACAGCGTTGCTCGAGCCGGATTTCCAAGCGCCTCTTGAAGTTGATTAAAAGTGGCGATTTTGTGAACACCAAAGAAATCCTTTATGTCTTGGAGATGGTATTTTGTCTTATTCATAATGATACAATTAGCCCTACAGGTCGATTCTGTCAAGGCCAATGATCTCATTATGAGCAACAGGACAATATATTGCTATTTAGCCAATTATACGGATTTGTTGCAAACAACCATAGGATAGTTAATGAGACTATTAGCCTCATAATATGTTAAATTATTTTTGCGCGAGCCCTAAGGGGGCAATTTGGCAAGATCAAATTATACATTTGCGAAAAGTCAAAAAGAACTTGAGAGGAAAAAGAAGAAGAGAAGAGAAAACGAAAAATGGAAAAGGGTAACACCACAGAGGGAGAAATTATAGATCAGGCTAAGGATGAAGGAGCGAGAATATAAAAATAACAACCCTGAAAGAGAGACATTATGCGTCAAAAATTTTTGATTTCTCGAAATTTAGAAAGAAAAGAATTAAGGATAATGGAATATGCCGTTATTGACAAAGACTTGAAAAAAGTGTCATCGGATAATCTGCGCAAGGATAATTTCTCATTAGTCGGCGAAGAAACATATAAGAGTGAGGCTATCCTTGATTCCATAGCCAGAGGGGGTACTGATTTGGTTGAAACCCTTCGTACTCATAATATATTTCCAATTAGCACGTACGCCTTTAAAATAGCTGAAAAGATCAGAGAACGATACACTTTGTCCGAAGATTTCACTACGGAACTTTTTTTTGATGATCGTGATTTAATTTCTGTCGAACAAGACGTTGATTGATTGGCGCCAAGAATTCTTGCCAGCAATTTCAATTGATAGGTGAAGCGTATTCTATGCCATAACGGTCGGCATCGCTTTTCGGTTTGCATCGTATAGTATCACCTCGACCGCTGTTAATCCTTAAGAAAAGAATGTGCATGCTATTCAGAAAGGATATAATGAACATGGGAAATGCATCTGCCGCCGATTATGAAGCAGACGATTATCTGGGAAAACCACAACACGCAGAAATTTGAGGAATTATTTCAGATGCAAGGGATTTGAATTAATGAATATATACATCGGAAATTTATCATACAACACTACGGAAGCCAGTTTGATGTCCTTATTTGTCGAGTATGGCGATATCGAAAGCGTTAAAGTCATCAAAGACCGCTTTTCCGGTCGATCCAAAGGATTCGGCTTCATTGAAATGCCGAGTAATTCGGAGGCAGACCAGGCAATCAAAGCTTTGAATGGAAACCTCTTCGATGGCAACAATATCAAGGTCAAACCGGCGGATCCCGGCGGAAAGCGGCCTAAAAAGCGATCTTTTCGCAGAAGAAATTATTGAAGATCAGCATAGCCGGTCAAACCGCCTCTGTCGCTCTTTTCCTAATATTGACTCGCGTCTTCGACGCCCTCGAGACCTGGACCGTGTCCGGCAAGGCCCCGTGAATGTATCCCTTACTGACAAGAGAATATCCAATGACCCAAACGATGCAGGCGCCAAACAAAGGTGTTTATCCAACAATTATTCAAGGCGGGATGGGAGCAGGCGTATCCGGTTGGAAGCTGGCTAGGGCCGTCTCCCTGACAGGTCAGTTGGGCGTCGTTTCAGGGACTGCCCTGGAGCAAATACTAGTACGAAAACTACAGTTGGGGGATCCGGGCGGCCATCTCAGACGGGCGATGAGTTTTTTCCCCGATTTGGAAATGATCCAAAGAATCGAGGAGGCTTTCTTCTTACCAATGGGAAAACCCAGCGGCGGGCATTTCAAAGCGACACCGATGTTTTCCCTTAAGATGCCCCGATTGCTTGAAGAGCTATCCGTCGTTGCAGCTTTCAGCGAGGTGTATTTAGCCAAGGAGGGGCATGATCGGGCTGTCGGCATCAACCTTCTTAAAAAAATTCAGTTGCCGAATATTTTCGCCATTTATGGCGCTATGCTGGCCGATGTCGATTTCGTGCTGATGGGGGCGGGCATTCCGAATGAAATACCCTCGGTGATCAATCGCCTGTCCAGGCATCAGGATGTCTCGCTCAAAATAGACGTTCAAGGCAAAAAGGAGTCGGACGGATGTCGGCTGAACTTCAGCCCGCGCGCCTTTCTGCAGAAAAAGGCGCCGGAATTAAAACGTCCCAGGTTTTTCCCCATTATCTCGTCTTCAACCCTGGCCAGAAGGATGTTCAAAAAGATGGAGGGGGGCATTGACGGGTTTGTCGTGGAATCTTCCCAGGCAGGCGGGCACAACGCGCCACCTCGAGGAAAGCTGATTTTGACCCAGGAAGGCGAGCCGGTTTACGGTGAGCGGGATGATATCGATATCTCGGAAATAAAGGCTCTGGGCCTTCCTTTCTGGCTCGCCGGTGCCTGGGGCACTCCCGAAAAGCTGATCCAGGCATTGTCCACAGGTGCCAAAGGCATCCAGGCGGGTACCGTCTTCGCTTTCTGCAAGGAGTCGGGGTTGACGGAACCGTTGAAGCGGAAGGTCATCGAAAGCATCCTGCTCGGAGAAGCATCTGTCTTTACAGATGCCAAAGCCTCTCCGACGTATTTCCCATTCAAAGTGCTACGTTTGAAAAACAGCCTGTCCGAACCGTTCCAATATCTAAGCAGAACCCGTATATGCGACTTAGGGTATTTGCGGGAGATTTATGCCAGGGAGGATGGGCGTATCGGATACCGCTGCCCGGCGGAACCGGTCGACGCCTATTTAAAAAAGGGAGGAAAACCGGGTGACACCGATCAAAAAAAGTGCCTGTGCAATGCGCTGCTTTCAAATATCGGATTGGGACAACGTCGCAAGGACGGTTATGTTGAAAATGCATTGATCACCACAGGAAACGCCATCCTTTCCATTTTCCGGCTGCTGCGGAACAAGCGCTCATATTCCGCTGCAGATGCGGTGGAATGGCTATTGGCCGATGCACAATGCGATAGAAACCCCGCCGCCTATCGGAAAACGGCCTGACCAATGAGCCTACATGCACCAAAAAGCTGCGATAGGCATCATTGCGGGAACGGGCAATGCAATAAAATATCGCTGCACGCAATGGAGGCAAGACAGGAGAAAAAACCAGATAGAAATAGGCTGGAAAAAGCTGTATACGATAATTCATCGATTACTTTAACATCCAGGAAAGGGGATATTAAATTGAAGCTCTATCTTGGCAATCTATCCTACGAGACTACGGAAGAGGACCTGAAATCGGCCCTGCAGGAATTTGGGCAGGTCGAATCTGTCAATATCATCAACGATAAATTCAGCGGTCGATCCAAAGGTTTTGGATTTGCGGAAATGGCGTCTCGAGATGAGGCTCAGGCCGCCATCGAGGGCTTGAATGGCAAGGAACTCAAAGGAAGAACGCTAAAAGTTAACGAAGCCCGTCCCAAATCCGATAACCGGCGCGGCAGAGGAGGCTACGGTGGCCCTAATCGCGGCGGAGGGCGCGGAAGTGGCCGGGGAGGCCAGGGGCGCGGTAGAAGAGAATACTAAGTTGCTGTCGACTGAAATGCGAGTGCCGACGGTCACTTTTTGGATGGCTTTGTCTTGCCTCCAGCATTTGTACCACTTTTTACGTTAGTATTTGGATCAATTTTCGGGGTCAGGTCACCACTTCCCTGGGATTTTCTAACAGTGCTTGTCCGAGGATGGCGTTATAAACCGGCCACGTTTTATGATAAGAATTCGAAAGCGGAGGCGATTTAGGTCGGTAGAACGATTCATCGGAAGGCACAGAATAATCCGCTCGAAGCATTCATGGCTCTACAAAAATCGGCGCTGAAGCAGTAAGCTCAAAGATATGGAGGGATTTACAATGGAAATATGTTCTTTGTGTGAGAAACAATCAAAGAAAGTCCGTAGTGGTAGACCTCATGAAAATTTAATAAAAGTGGATGAACCTCGCATTTTTGCCGGGGCAGCTCGTTACGGATACAAGGAACAGGATTATCTATGCCTAACATGTAAATCAAAGTTCTCTCACAGTACGAATAAGAACGATGTGGCATGGACGTTATGGATGGAGTAATCATGCTCCTGCGAAGTACTGATGACATCAGAACGGTTTGAGTTTTATTGAATTATTGACCGGAATTGTAATCGTAACCGGCGTAGGAACAGACGACACTTGAGATAGATCGACCAACCTGCAATAGCCAGCAAAAATGGTCTGGTGCAAGATATAGACGGATAATAATTATTTTCGGAATTATCGAGATTTTCCTCATAAGTGTGAGAATTGGAACAAAAAGCGGTCGTTCGAAGTTTATCGAAATGTTCTGAAAATACGGTTTTGCTTATTATATCGATACAATTTTAATTTTGTTGAAAAACAGCAGGATTTAGATAGAATGACTAAAAAGCCGATTCCGAGACAAAAAGAAGAATTTCACAAAATTAGCAAATGTTAATTCAAAGGAAGTAGATTCTATTGAAATTTGATAAAATAGCCAAAGTGTCAACAATGCATGTATGCAACAGCTGTGGATCATGTTGCAGAAAATTCGCCTACATTCAGCTTTCTCAAAACGATATCAAGACGCTTGAAAGTTTCACGGGACTGACTTCGGAAGAATTTACAAACGATATTGATAAAACCGGAGAGAGACGTTTTATGAAATTTCAAGATAACGGAGATTGCATCTTTTTGAAGATTATAGATGGTGCCTATTCATGCAGCGTATATGAAGCGCGATCTATAATATGTAGAGACTATCCATCAACCAATATACAAAGAGAAACCTGTCGTGTTTGTAGTGGCCGTTGAAAGTAATGAAGGGCATGGGCTAACCTTCTGCTGTTGGGGACGGCGAGGAGCATACCGAACAAAGCGGTTTTGTGTAGCATGAATCCAATAATATATTTATGGTGAAAAGATGGAAAAAATATTTGATGGAAAAAAAACCTCAAAATTAGGCACTAAAAACAATCCAGCTTCTGTAAATGTGCAAACAGAAGAAAGAGCAAAAGAATTAGAATCAGTATTTGAAGAAAAGGGTTGGAAATACACAATTAAATTGGAACCAGATAAGCCTGAAGATATTACAGACTTGGAAATATTATTGAATCCACTAAAAACAGAGATCGCCGATAAAAAAGTGGGACGTAATGAGCCTTGCCCTTGTGGGAGCGGTAAAAAGTATAAAAAATGCTGTGGAAAATAAGGTTTTTTACTTTAAAAAAACGTCCGCATAACCACGCAAAACAGTTGACATCTAGGACAGGGTGCCTTTGGAAATCAGCTACAAATTGGACGTCATCAAATCCTCGTACAGCCAGAGGAATCACTGATTGCAACTGATCGCAACGGTTACGTCTTAGGGCTCGCGCAAAAATAATTTAACATATTATGAGGCTAATAGTCTCATTAACTATCCTATGGTTGTTTGCAACAAATCCGTATAATTGGCTAAATAGCAATATATTGTCCTGTTGCTCATAATGAGATCATTGGCCTTGACAGAATCGACCTGTAGGGCTAATTGTATCATTATGAATAAGACAAAATACCATCTCCAAGACATAAAGGATTTCTTTGGTGTTCACAAAATCGCCACTTTTAATCAACTTCAAGAGGCGCTTGGAAATCCGGCTCGAGCAACGCTGTTTCGAAAATTGGCGCAGCTGAAGTATCTGAGCAGTTATTCGCATCGAGGTAAATTTTATACTCTTTTATGCATTGCGCGATTTTCTAAACTTGGCCTTTGGTCTTGCAAATATGTTTGGTTTTCACGTTTCGGTAATTTGCTTCAAACAGCCGAGACCCTTGTTGCCCGATCAGAGGCGGGGTACAGCGCCGCCGAACTAAAAGATATTTTGCACGTCAAGACCAAACATGCGTTGACCCAACTGGTACGCGACAACCGGCTTCAGCGTAAAAAATTCGAGGCTGTCTACATTTATCTGTCTCCTGAAAACGTTGTTGCTCGCAGACAGGAGAAAGTTCGCAAATCCCGTTTAAAAAAGTCCTTGGCTTCTGTTATCGTAACCAATCCCGACTTGGCCGCAGAAGAGGCCAAGGCCATAATTGTTCTTTTTTGCAGTATGCTCGATGAACGCCAACGCCGGCTATACGCCGGGCTTGAATCGTTAAAGTTGGGCCACGGCGGTGACGCCTACATCGCATCGCTGCTTGGCATGGATCCTCATACCGTAGCACGTGGTCGACAAGAACTGATCAGCGGCGATTTGAGTACCCAAAAAGTTCGGGCAGCAGGAGGCGGGCGCCTTCTGCAAGAAAAAAAACGCCCGAAATCATAGACGCCATCGCCGTCATCATGGAGCACGAGACCGCTGGTGATCCGGTAAGTGGGTGTAAGTGGACACGCAAGACCACAGGAAAAATCGCCCAACAATTGAAACGTGCCGGCATCCGGGTATCGGCCAAAACAGTGGGTAGATTGTTAAAGCAAATGAACTATTCCCTACGCTTGAATCTTAAATGTCTTGAATCCGGGCAGAGTAAACCACCCGATCCCCACCAGCGTGATTTACAGTTTCGCTATCTTCGCAGCCAGATACGCTGCTATAAAGCCGACGGAATGCCCGTGATCAGTGTTGATACCAAAAGCCGAGAACTAATAGGACCGTTCCATCAGGCCGGGCGTCGATGGAGCCAAGCACCGATAAAAGTCTTGGATCATGATTTCCCCTCTGACGCCAATGGTGTTGCGATCCCATACGGTATCTATGACATTATTCAAAACAAGGGCTTTGTATGTGTTGGCACCAGTCGCGATACTTCCGAGTTTGCCGTAGATTCTATCCGTACATGGTGGCAAAAAGTTGGTTCTCGCCACTATCCTGATGCCGATCGTCTGCTCATTCTGGCCGATTGTGGTGGAAGCAATGGCTACAGAATCCGGCTTTGGAAACAGCAGCTGCAGATCCGTCTTTGCAGCCGCTTCGGCCTGAAGGTCAAAGTATGTCATTATCCACCCGGTTCCTCCAAGTGGAATCCCATCGAACACCGTATGTTTTCTTTCATTAGCAACAACTGGGCAGCACAACCCTTGCTTGATTACGAAACTGTGTTGAAATTCATTCGTTCGACCAAAACCGCGACAGGGTTGAAAATCCGCGTTTTTCTTAACAACAAGAATTACCGTAAAGGTAAAAAGGTCTCCGACCAACAAATGCATCAAATAAACTTGAGACGATATACTCAACGGCCAAATTGGAACTATTCGATCTCACCATGAAAATGTGAATTTATTTTTGCGCGAGCCCTTAGATTAAAATACACGTTAAAGGTCATTTATGTCCAAAATACGAGTTCGTTACCAAACCTTTGAATTTGGCAAAACAGATATTCATGTTCGAACACTGCGAGACAAACAACAGTATTCTGATGTTGATGGTATGGCTTTAAAAAAGGGAATATCATCGGCAATGTGGCCTTTATTTGGTGTCATTTGGGATTCTGGAAAAGTCCTTGCCCACCTCATGCACGACTATGAATGTAAAGGGTTACGTATTTTGGAAGTTGGTTGTGGAATCGCTTTGGCGAGTTTGGTGCTTAATCATCGCTTCATGGATATAACAGCTATGGATTACCATCCAGAGGTAGAAAGTTTTCTTCGAAAAAACGTTCAACTCAATAATGGCAAAGAAATCCCTTTCTTTTGTACAGGATGGGGAGATAAAGATAGTGGGATAGGAGAGTTTGATCTCGTCATTGGTAGTGACCTGTTATATGAGAGATCTCATGTTGAGCTGTTGGCTGGTTTCATTGAACAGCATGCAAAAGAAACTTGTGATGTGATTCTTGTTGATCCCGGACGTGGGCATCATGCTCACTTCAGTAAAAAAATGTCACGTTTTGGGTACTTACATAGCCAAGTAAAGCCAGGTAATACTACCTACTTAGCAAAACCATTTAGAGGGCAGGTTCTTAGCTACCATCGGGAACCATAGGTTGTAGAAAATCAAATACAATAATCTGCCTAAAAAATTTCCAACTGTTACAATGATATTTTTATGAGTTAAGCTCGCTATATTAACCCGTTCAAAGGAGATTGTTTTTAATGAAGAAAGTAATAAAGAACTTGATTTCGATTTCTGAAGCATTGTCAGCGATTTCTGTAAAAGTGGAAAAGATAGCCGCAGTTATTGAAAAAGAAACTGTGATAGCAAAGCCTGCCAAGAAAACAGCCGATAGGAAAAAGGATGTTTCCAAAGTAGCTAAAAAGAAGGTTGCACCCAACAAGAAGGTTGCCGCCAAGAAGAAAAAGGCTCCCAAGAAAGCTGGGAAGACAGTTGAGGTAAAGAAAACTGAACCGAAAGTGGAAGTAAGCGAGTCTGGAAACATACTTGACAATGTTTACGACTTAATAAGCAGTGGCGGTAAAGGTACCACGGTTTCAGAATTAAAGGGAAAGGGAGGTTTTACGCCACGCCAAGTAAATAATGCCCTGTACAAGCTGAAGCAGAGTGGAAAAATCGAGTCCCTTTCAAGAGGTGTTTATATGAGAAAGGAATCATAGAAGTCTATGATTCTGGCCCTTTAACGCATTGAAGATTCCTTACTCAAGGTCATCTTCACTTGCCAAAATGGTATCCTCCAATTTGTAACGTTGAAAATAAAAAGAAAGGAAAGCGCTATCATGGCCAATGGGATAGTGAAGTGGTTTAACGACAAGAAAGGATTCGGATTCATTGAGCAGGAAGATGGTGGCGACGTCTTTGTTCATCATTCAGCGATCAATGCGACAGGCTTTAAATCCCTCAAAGAGGGTGACCGAGTTACCTTTGACGTTGAGCAAGGACCTAAGGGCCCTTCAGCCAAAAATGTTACCGTAGTTTAGGAAATTTCCTGCAGCAAAAGGGCATTTTCTCTATTAGTGGAGAGGTGCCCTTTTACTTTTACTACGGGAAAATTACGGGACAAGCAGAACGGAGGCTGACATGTGCGGAAGATTCGTTGGTTTCAGACAACTTCAAGAGTTAATAAAATACTTTCCCATAGATTTAGCCAAGGTCGAGGTGACACCCAACTACAATATCGCTCCCACACAGGAAATTCTGGCTATCGTTCGTCACGATACGAGAAATCATTTGGAGAGACTCCACTGGGGATTCGTTCCGTTCTGGGCGAAGAATACCACCGTAGGCAGCAGAATGATAAACGCAAGGTCTGAAACAGTGGCCACCAAACCAAGTTTTCGTACTGCATTCAAGTCGCGGAGGTGCATGATCCTTGCTGATGGATTCTTCGAGTGGAAGGGAGATAAGGGTCAGAAACAGCCAATGTTCCTGACATTGCCAAATGGCCATCCGTTTGCTTTCGCAGGCCTATGGGAGTCATGGGATAATCAGGGGAAAGAGCCAATACCATATCGATCTTGCACTATTCTTACAAGAGAAGCCAGTGGATCTGTAATGCCTATCCACAACCGTATGCCGGTCATTCTGAAACCGGGGGCCTATGCTCATTGGCTTAACCGAGAAAACCAAGACATCCAATTACTCCAAAATATTCTCCAGAATCAAGTATATACAAAACTTAAAAATGTTCCAGTGTCTATGCAGATCAATTCAGTAAAGGTTAATACGCCGGGAAACATAAGGCCCTTAGATACGCGTCCCGAAAGATAACCGGAAAGTTGACCAGGCCAATTCAAGCCTGGCAATCAAAGCGCTGGGCAACAAATTGGCCCGCATCTCTGCTACTACGTTATGCGAGATCGGGTCCCATTTCATGAGGAGCTTTAGATCTTGTAACAACCCATTGGTTTTGACAAGGCACCGATTTTTTTCTGGGGTCCGATGGTGGAGCAGGAGCTAAAAGAGAATACGGTTATTCCGCTACAAGGCGTTATGGCTTCTATGCTACGGAACAGCTTTTCAAAGGTATTGTCTGCTTTGGCCTTGATCCTGATGGGTGCCTGTAAGCAGATTCATTAGGTCTGCACAGTAAGTTTTCAGAAATATCGGGTGCAGGTAAAAACAGGATGAACGCTGTATTGAATTTGTCCCTGCAAAAAATGTATCCTTTTTGCGATGGTAGGGTGTTTTTTGTTGACAGGAGCCTTTTAACGGGTGCCCGATTATATCGCAAATCAGGTAAAACTGCATGTATGTTTAGGATGTCGGCTGAGCACTAATTGCCAATAGTGCTCTTTTCGGGGCCACTGGTTTCAACTCAGCATTATTTTCTGTATTCCACATGAAAATCTGCGATCGATCAATCGAGATAGATTCATTGAAAAGGCTATGTGCAGAATAGACCACAAAAACAGAAGCTGCTCTATTTGCTCTTATCAATTTAAGCGTGAATGTTAGTGGTACTTTGAATTGAATCGTGCCATGGCTTGGGCCACCAGGTAAACCGCCCCTTCGATAGCCGTTTTTGAAAAAGCCAGAATCCTTGGCCGTTATATACGAGGATTTTCAATGCCATCGGCCTTTTGGGGTGTCCCTTCAGATTCCCGCATAATCGGACGGTTTGCGACCGCCGATTAAATTCCCATCCAATCTACCGACTATAGTTCCTACCAAAATCAACTGTTAAAATTATGACCCCTGGCAATTTTATCTACCGAAGTCGCAAGAGTTTTTAGGCTGTCGCAAACATCTTGAAGTGTCTCAACAATTGGGAGAGCGTCTCTCATCTTTTTTTGGCCAGTCTGCCGGTTTTTTATTTCATTATAAAGTTCCCAATGTTTAAGCTCAGAAAGTTTGAGTTTTGCGGGTAAACTTTTAATGTGATTTTCGAGCTTGAGGGCATCACTTTTGGTCATCCTGGCGCTTTTTTCCACTAGTTCGACAGGATTTCTTGATCTCGTATATTTTGCGCCTTTCCCGAGATCATGGGCGCGTAAACGTCTTTTTAAGTCATTTGTGATTCCGCAATACAGAGAATTGTCGGAACATTTAACCAGATATACTGTCCAAGTTAATTCAGATTCCAAATACTTTTTTCTCCTTTGTCCGTTAATCTTTCCAGCCATCGGTCAAATGACTATTTTTCATATCATATGATGTAGATGCATCTTTCCAATATCGGCTGGCCAATGATTAAATATCTATTCTGTCAAACGCCTGATTTTTTGATCTGCTGTTCAATGAATTGTTGCATCTGCTCTTTCTTGGGCAGTTCCAACATGTATTTTGATACAAACAAGTGGTTGTCCATGCCGGCCAGAGCATATTCGACAAGTGTCAGGTTCTTGCCGGTACAGAGCAAGATGCCCACAGGCGGATTATCGCCGTCAGCCATCATGTTGTCACGATACCAGCTCACATAGGTGTTAGGCTGTCCGATGTTTTGATGGTTGAATTTTTCCAGTTTTAGCTCGGCCAACACATGGCACTTGAGTATTCTATGGTAAAAGACCAAGTCCACAAAAAAGTGCTCATCACCGATCAATATGCGTTTTTGACGCGCCTCAAAGCAAAAACCATGGCCAAGTTCCAACAGGAATTCTTGCAGCTTGTCCAACAACTGGTCTTCCAGGTGGGATTCGCTCATCACTTCCTTTGATTTGAGCCCTAAAACTCAAAGACATAAGGATCACGAACCGTCACCATGGGATTGATCGTCTGGGCGCATTGCCGCGCCATTTCAGACAACTTCTTTTTGTTCTTAGAGAGCCCGGAACGTTCATAATAGAGGCTACCAACCTGGCGTTTTAGTTCCCGCACTGACCAATTTCCTTGGATGCACTCTATTTCATAGAAAGCCCGTTGAATATGATCTTCGAATTTGAGCAGTTCAGCAAAATGGCTAAAGGACAATCTTGCTATCAGATCCTTTCCCGGAAGAGACAATTCGGGAGTCACTGTCTCCCGTTTTTTTTCATCAATCGTCACCAGCGGACCGAGCAGGCGTTGATACAATTCGGGAGACACTGTCTCCCGAATCTGCGGATAAGTTTGATAAAACTGTCGATAGCGCCGCAATTCGCGTTCTTCGATACGACTGACTCCCTTGGAGGCCAAGCTCTCGGAAAGTCGACCAAGTAATCGGTCACCATAATTAGCACGGTCGGCGCCGTTCTGCTCATATTCGGTAATGTAGAAACCGATCATCCAGTTGCGCAGTGTAAGACTGATATTATGCGGCGTTTTAGTTGACGCAGCCAATGCCTTGCCCACTTCCGACCCCAAGGAGTCAATCGCACCTCCGACGACCGCACGTCCGGAAATAGAGCTATCACGGAGGAGATGAGCGCCAACCCACGACTGAGTGGTCAGGTCGACCCAATGTCGGATGACTAGGGCTTGTAGTTGGTCATGCCTGACCCGGTCTTGTCATAGACATTGAAGAACTCGTCCGACATGATGGTGGCGACTCCGCCTTCCGGCTTTTCGATCAGATCCTCCTCCAGCGTCTTGACCCGCACCTTCCAGCCCTCCGGGAGCTTCTGGTAAACGCTTGGCAAGGCGGCAAGAAATTCATCGTAAGTATGTTGCGGTTTGAGGCCCAACTCGAATCCTTTCATGATCCAGGTGTTGCCTTCAGCATCGTCAAGGAGAATCACGGTCCTGCCCTTGTTCCAACCCAACCCACTGTGCCGGGCGATAGTCACGGGCTTGTAGGGCGCGATTTCACCGACGCTGGTGTTGTTGCCCATGTTCAGTTGGGCGACCCACACGGCGGCAAGACCGTTGAAATCTCTTTCGACCCCGACATCGATTTCAACCCAACCGGGCAGGCAGAGTTTCGGGCCGTTCAAGGACGCACCGAGGACGCCGTATTCCTTCTTAATGTGGTCGAAGTTGAGGCCCTCGAGCAGCGCTTGCGGAGCAGTGTCTCTCGACGCCGGGATGCCCTGGGGGGTGTACATGGTGTTGTAGACGGCCGCGACTACGTTCCCCGTGCTTGCCTCGCGGCCGACAAGGAAGATTTCGATGAATCGCACCTGGTGCACATTTTCAACACGATCGTACTTGGCACCGGCGCCGTCGCCAAGCACCGCGGGTTGCGCAGGGGTGGCGGGTGGTGCAGGGGCTTGTCGTGCGCAGGACAACAACAAGGCCCCTGATAGGAAGATCGCCAGCAAGGCCACATTCATCGTTCTCATAATCTGTCTCCTTTGAATTCGTCGCCGCCTGGTGGTATACGCCGGCCAGTGCAACGGGGATGAGGCCCGCAAGGGTGAGGCCACCGGATCGTGGCCACAGCCCTTGCGGCTTTTTTTAGATGAATTATCAACCTAGTCAATAATGCTGTACTCGGAGGCTTCCACTTTCTCTTCGGGATTCTTGATATCGAACACGACCTTGTGCAACTGTCCCGGTGTAAATATGAATTTACCTTTGTCTGCATATTCCTCATTCACCGGCAGGCCTTCATCACGGCCGATATCAAAGGTTTCGTGACCGGTAAAGGCCGCATAAACCGTCGCGGTAATGTCCATTGCGCCTACCTTTTCGTCGTTGATGAAGAATTCAACGGTGGACGGGCCGTTCAACCGGGGTTCTTTCATGGTATGCTTCAATGTGATTTTAATATCACCGTGCGGTATTTTCACATTCCCGTCAAAATCGTGCCAGTAAAGGCCGAGCGTGGAGTAGCTGTATCTTAGCTTTCCGTCTTTGATAAACAGCGCCTGTCCGCCGATATGTTCGCCAACCGCATAAATCACCCCCTGGGTCGTATCATCAGCCGTTATATAGGCATTGACCTCATAGTTGGTGGATTTGATCTCGGGTCCGGCCAGTTCGGGAACCCGGTATACATTGGGTGTCAGCTCCCAGTGTCTTTTGGCGGCCCGTTGCGGATTGGATGCCGGCTGCAGCAGGCGGCCCAGGGAACCGCCGACAGGGTAGACATCATACTTGTCCGCCTCTTCCCAGAACAGTTTATCCAGTTCTTTAACTTTTTTCGGGTACTTGTCCGCCACATTCACCTGCTGGATGGGATCTTCATTGATATTGTACAACTCCCATTCGGTGTTCAGGGGATCGAAGTTTGCCATGGCTGCGGGATCTGTTGACCAGGGGATACGGTAGGGTTTCCCGGAGATGGTCCACCCATCATGATAGAGACCCATGAAGCCCAGCATTTCAAAATACTGGGTGGGATGATTGGTTTTGGCATCCGCATCGTTCCAGGCATAGGTAAGCGATTTGCCCGGATAGGCTTTTCTTTTCTGACCATTTACATAGTCGGGCGCCGGAACCCCGGTAACTTCCAGAATCGTGGGAACTAAATCAATAACGTTCTGAAATTGTCTTCGCCATTCTCCTCTGGCCTTTATAGCTTTGGGATACCGGACGGCCGTGGCGACCATGGTTCCGCCGAAATGGGACGCTATCTGCTTGGTCCACTGAAACGGGGTTGATGAGGCATACGCCCATCCGACGGAATAATGGTTGGCCATGTGCGGCCCGCCCCAGGCATCCATTCCTCCGAACTCTTCGAGTTTTTCCAGTTGCTGCTCCATGGTCAGCGGCGGGAACCCGTTCTGAAACAACAGCTCGGAAAATGTCCCGGTGGGGGTTCCTTCCGCGGTACAGCCGTTGTCAGCGGTCATATAAATAACCAGGGTATTGTCCAGCTCGCCCATTTCCTTAAGATGTTCAATGAGACGCCCGATGTGATAATCCACATGTTCCAGAAAAGCGGCATTGACCTCCATCTGCCGTGCCAGATACGCTTTCCCCTCCTTGCTGAAGGAATCCCATTTGGGCAGGACTTCCGGCCAGTCCACGATTTGGGCGTCTTCAGGCGCCAACCCCATTTTTTTTTGGCGTTCCAGCAGATTCGCCCGGTAGGCATGCCAGCCGTCATCAAACTGTCCTTTGTACTTGTCGCGCCACTCTTTGGGTACCTGGATGGGAGCATGCACGGCACCCGGTGTATAGTACATAAAGAATGGAACATCCCGCAGGCCTTTCCAGTTGTCCAGCCATTTTATGGCTTGGTCGGCCATGCCCTGGGAAAGATGGAATTCCGATCCATCAGCATTGGTTTTAGGGGTTTCAATGGCCGTGGTGTTTTCGTACAACAAGGGATGAAACTGGTTTGTTTCACCGCCCAGAAATCCCCAGAAATACTCGAAACCCCAGATACCGGTGGGCCAGCTCTCGAACGGACCGGCAGGCGAGGCCTCTTCCATGGGGGTGTTGTGCCATTTGCCGAAGGCTGCCGTGGCATATCCGTTGTCAGTTAAAATCTTGGCAATGGATGGGGTGGTGTAGTCGATTTGAGAGTTGTACCCCGGATAACCGGTGGCAAACTCCGATATGATGCCGGTGCCGATTTGGTGAATATTGTAGCCGGTCAACAGCGAGCCCCGGGTGGGGGAACATACCGCAGCCACGGACATATGGGTATATCGGATGCCTTCATCACCCAGACGGTCGAACGTGGGCGTCTTCATGACGCCGCCATAGGATGTTGCACTCGAGTAGCCGCCGTCATCGAGCATGATGACCAGGACATTGGGAGCACCGTCGGGCGCCTTTGGTTGTCCGATAAAATCGGGTTTCGAGTCCGCCAGGGTCTTTCCCTGGACCCCTTTCCATTCCCCTTTAGGATAGGGAATGGCGTTGGCGCCTTTACTCTTTTGCCCAGCAGCCGCCTGGCTGCAGAGCACAATAGAAAGCGTGGTTAAAAATAGCATTGCGGTCTTTAACGATTTCATCGCTCCCTCCATGCTGTTTGATAGGCAGTTTACCCCCCCGCGCTACCCGCTAACCTCACCATGGCCGGTACCGGCTGTTGTAAATGCAGTTCCAGGTAGGCGATCTATCCCAAGCGCCAGAAGCTTATCCGCCGCCGATGATTACAATACCGTAGTCCCAAAAACCATCTTTCCAGATACGGCCTGTCTATCATTACAATCTGACAATTTTTCTGATTCAATTTCGAAAAGTCAGGCAATCCATCATAGTTGATGTGTGTCCCTATCGATTATGCCAAGATCAAGACAAAGACGTCGATTTTTCCGCCATCATTTCCTTTAAGATCCGGTGCAACTCATCGCCAAGCCCAAGCTTTCTTATGTCAAAACATTTGTCGGCTATCTCTTGATCTAAGCCAAATTTGGCAAAAATTTTCCTGTTTCTTAACTGTTGTTGCTTGATTTCTCTGTATTCTTGCTCCATAAGCACCCCTTTTCTCCTTTAATTGTCATGGTCAACCATGACATCAGGCAGGTCGTCAAGGGATTTCTGCATCCAGCCGATAATATAAATTGTTTACGGATTTTTTCACAACCTCTTGGACAAGGTCCTCAATGGTGAGCCCTTGTCCCTTTTATTGCATCCAAGGATCTAAGACGTGTGTTCCTTTCTCAGCATATTCACCGGGGGCACTATCGATAAATTGCAGAGCTTTTTGGTTCCATATGTAAACTCAACCGATGCGGATGCGGTCAACAGCTTAGCTACTGAATCCCTGTAGCTCTAAACATCTTATAGTATTCATGCCATTTCCTTGTATCTTTCAATTTTATTGACTATCGTGAATGAGGCTGAATCTTGGATTTCAGGAACGAAAACAAGCTGACTATATAGAATTAATGTTCGGCGCGGACGATAATTGTAAATTGCCAGACAAGAATTTATTGAAAAAAGCATTGAAAATAAAATCAAATGAATAATTGGTTTACAATTGATCAAATCGACAAGAGAACTTATATCATAAGTGAATACTCCCACTGGGAAGAAACACATTGTTATCTCTTAAATGGCTCTGAACGCAGTTTGCTAATTGATACCGGGCTTGGAATATCTAATATCTATGATGAAGTCAAAAAGCTATCTGACAAGCCGATTACTGCCATCGCTACCCACATTCACTGGGATCATATTGGCGGTCATGGATTTCTCCCGGACTTTTACGCTCATGGGGCTGAACTGAACTGGCTTAACGGAGAATTTCCTCTGACAATGGAGCAAATTAAAGGCATGGTCGTTGACCGTTGCGACTTGCCGAAAGGTTATGACGTAAACAACTATATTTTCTTTCAGGGGAATCCGACAAAGGTTCTGAAGGATAATGAAACAATTGATATTGGAGACCGCCTTGTTCAAATAGTCCATACACCCGGCCATATGTGCTTTTGGGAAAAGGAGCGCGGGTATCTTTTCACCGGCGATTTGATTTATAAAGACACACTGTTTGCCTACTTCCCATCCACTGATCCAGAGGCGTATCTTAATTCCCTAGAGCGGGTATCGGCTCTACCGGTGAAATACGTGTTTCCTGCACATCACACACTAAATATTCAGTCTAAAATTCTGGGCCGAATGCGTGACGCTTTTCGGCAACTGAAGGCTGAGGGTAAATTGCATCATGGCGCCGGAACATTTGACTACGGCGACTGGGCTGTATGGTTATAAAAAGGCGTCTAAATTATTTTGAAGAGGGACCTGGCAAATTACACACGAATCTGAGAGGTACCCTGAACTGAACTGGACCCAGGATGATTTCTCCAACATGCCAGTCGATAGCTGTAATCAATTGTAATTTTTATTTATTCATCTTTCTTAATCTGACTAGTCTGCATAAAAAAGCCCCAGCTATAGAAGCTGGGGCTTTCAACTTTAAGCTATGATGATGCAATTTATGTTGCTCCCAAATATTGGCTTACAACATCGTCACGATCCGGGCCGTGACCCAACTCGGCCTTTATTATCTGCCTTGCATCCTGGTTTAGTTTCCTCCATTTTTCTCCGGCTATTGTTGCCGCATTTTGTCTAAATTCTGTTTTTGATTCAAATTTACATGGGGCTTTAAATCCCGTGATCTCTTCGTAACGTTCCTGTGCATAAGCATGTCGACATCCGTGACTCGATGCGCCGCATTCTTTTTTTGAGATTCCCTTGGATCTTGTTATCCGATAATATTTTTGAATCCACTGTTTTTCACTGTGGTTATTTGGTATCAGATTGTTCATCCCGGATATATTTTTTGCATATTCAATCGCCTCTTTCCCTTTCTCCGTGAGGTCGTTTATTATCCGCTCTCTTCCACCTTTGGTTCCATGCTGTATGAACACTCTTCCACCTGTCATCAATGCCTGATGCGCATTAAATTTTGACGACTCCTCCACCCTCAAACCAAGATAACGTTCTAATTGCAATTGGGCAGCCACTCTTTTATCATCACTGTGATCGCTTTTCTTCAACTCTGTTACCGCTTTTTCAAATACTTCCTGGGGCAATGATTTATCTCGATTATCCACGAACACACGATTTGCGATGCCAAATGTTGCATTGTTCGGATTGATTCTGTCGTTTCCATACATTCTGCAAACCGTCCTTACGCCGGCTAAATATTCCTTGATCGTTGCCGTCTGAAGGCCTTCTTCTTTCCACCTGTTGACCGCCTTCTGTACGTGAATGTTGGTGACATTCTTCCATCTTTTCACACCGTAACCCAACTCTCGAATCGTCGTAACAAATCTTCTGGCTTCTTTGATATGGTTGTGTCTGGTTTTTGCCGATCCTGATTTGTTTTTTTGTATCACTCGTATCGCTTGCATTACCAACGTATCGGTTCTCGTTGAGTTACTCAAATCAATCACCCCCTTTTTTGTAATCTTATAGCGATCTATTAATACGGAGAAATGCTACCGAATTAATAACAAAGATTGGTTAATGCGATTTTACCCCGCATCGCCATAGACGACGCCCTGAGAAACAGGTTCAGGGTAAGGATAATCGCTTTATTATTGACGCTGATGTAATTACCAGCGGTTACAAAGAATGGGATATTGGCAAATGCGATTTTTTCCCTATTGCCCTTCTCGTGTGCCGAAAAAAATAGTCATCAGTCGACAATTTGTTTTTTTCGGCTTACAAAATAAAGGAGAATAATAAGGGAATCCGTGAATTTGTATATGATATTACAAATGGTTATTGGCATTGAGATATTTCATCATCAATCATGATTTCCGACCGTCTGTTTTTTTTATTTCAAAAACAGACGGTCGGATCATTTGATTGATCAGCTTTTCTCTATAACGATTTTAGCGCGTTCCCAATCACATTTGGCATGGCTTCCGGCAAGCCCCTTTTCAATGATATGAGGGCATTTGAAAGCCACTTTTTTTGCAGCATCATCCAAGAAACGATCCGAACGATAACGCAAAAAGTGCGAGGTCATTTCTTCGGCCCATGCCAAACGTGTATCGTCGAATGAAGAGATGCATTCACGTAGGCTAAAAGCGGCATCTTCAGACCATAAAGAGAGAATCAGTTTCGCCAGTCCATTGGCCGAGCCGGTTCCTTCATGCCGATCGATCCATTCCACTACATGTGCATAAGGATTTTGGGAATGCTTCCTTATAATATCGGTCATGATGTCACCTTATTTCATAGTCGTATTCTGCTTTCCATTTTATAAAATTGATCCAATACGGAAGACACTTTGTGTTTCGTATCCTCAATGATCTTTTCGTCCGCAAAAGAAAGGTAGGCATCAGAATCCATGTCCACGATAATGTGATCCAGAATCTCCAGATCGAACAGATGCGCGGACGCCATTACCATGAGTGTGATCAGCTTGTCCTCCATGGAAGGCGAGGGATCTCCCGATGGGTGATTGTGTCCAAGGATCAAGGCCTTGCAGGGCATGTTCAATGCCGCTTTGATGATCTCCCTGGGCTGTACGATACTCCGGGTAAGAGTTCCGATGGACACAAGGTTCGTGCCGATGGGTTTAAATTTCGCGTTCAGCATCAGCACTACGAAGTTTTCTCGATCTGTCTGACCGAGTTGGCGGATCACTTTTTTGATTAATTTGGAACCTGAAAAACTGCTGTGGATTGTTTGGCCGCTGCACAAATGGATTTCTTGTTCCTTGACCATATGCAGCTTATAAGCATAAAAACGATATTCTTTTTTGTTCACTTTCATCCCTCCCTATTGTCAGCCGCAAAGGCTCCCAAGAAAAGGGAGGACATCCCCATCGGGAAACCTTTACGGTTCCCCGGTTCGGGGGATTTTTTGTTTGATTTAACGCATTCTTTGAAGAACCGTATAGCGTTACCTGTTTACTCCTTCAGCATTTTAATTTGGCCATCTCCTCAGTCAGGACCCACAATGCCTTGTTGAGTTTGATGTCTCGATCGATGGATTTCACGGGACGGGTTTTGACATGACGAATATGGCCATTTGCACTTCGTTTTCTTCCATATATACCCCCCTTCATGATGTTCTCCTGAACCACATTGAATGTCGACCACAGGTCATTGCCGTTGTCGTCGTAGCGACGCTCCTTCAGTAGTTGTGCTGGCAAGATCGGTGCCTTTTCGACATCGTCATAGACCAATTTGTGCGCAGCCATGGCAAATACGCCTTTTTCATTGGGGGTAAGGTCGATTACCTTTAAATTTTGCACTTGTGCGGCGATATCTCCGGCGCCTTCGGCTATCCGATAGGCAGAATCCAGGAAAACATTTCTCTCAAAACCTACATGCCTGTGTGAAAAATTATACAGTTCTGAGGACACCATCAGACCATTGCCGCATATTTTGCGCCAGATAGATGCGGAAAGCAGAAAGGCGCAGCCTCGGTCATGGGAGTTAGTCATCACCAGATCGACGCGTTCCTGGTCGGTTGACAGGGCGCCCTGCATGAAACGGATGATATGTTTTTGATAGCCATTGCGGTCCTTTTTCCTCGTTCCGGACTGCTTCACATGAACGGGTTCCCATCCGGCCGATCTCAACAAATCAACGGCCTCGATGGTTGGCACAAAACTATATCGGTTCGAAACCATTTCATGTGGGGATATTGCCCCTGCAGACGGCGCCAATTTGACGATCTGATCATTGGTGAGGGGGATGTTTTGTGATTTCATCATTTGCCTCCCTTTGGATAAAACCGCAATGGTCCCTCCAAAGAGAGAAACCCACCATATCGGGGAACCATTGCGGTGCCCCGGATCCGGGGTTTGTTAAAAAATGGATTGATATCTTCTATTGATTGATAATTTCGGCGGCGCGCCTGATCGTCCGATCAAGGTAATCGGCCTGGCGCCTTGGCCCATTGTGGTGGGTCCAATCTTTTCTTTCTTCCAATAGTCTATCGGCGATCACTTTCGGGTCAGTGCCTCTCCGTAGCAATGCCAGCGTATAGGCAAAATCGGTTGCCGACTCATCCCCTCGTTCATAGTCTGTGCGAAAAATGGCTTCGCTGGTATGAGTGCGCCGTATTTCTTTTCCATCTGGGATTTTACGGTCGGCTGATTCCTCCGGTAAAGACACACTCGGAATACGAGCAACATTTTGCCAATCCACCCAGATGAGCCGAGCAAGGGGAAATCGTCCTTTTTCTCGATATTTTTCCTTACAATTCCGGAATCCCGGACAGCGGCCCCAACGCAAATTGGGATCACAGGCTCGATCTGCACCGAAATATCGGATCCAGTATCTTTTCTCCGGATTGCTCATACTCCGTCCGGCTTTGATCCATACCTGGAAATTCCCGGGGCTGGTTTCAACCACCAGTCGTCCGGGTTTGAATCCTTTTGGCTCTTTTTGGTGTTTCAGCTTTGTCTCCGGGATATCGTCTAAAAGCAGGTAGTACCGTTCATTCAAAGGTTTCATGAAGATGTGATAGCCGCTGGCGTTCATTGCCTTCAGGTATCCAATTTTGTTCATAGATGGTGAAAGCGACCATAGTCCTCTGTCCGGATTCAAGACACCGATTTTCCATGGGCCAAAATACCTCTCGAGCTTTTGAAATATTTTTTCCATCGATATCCTCGTAGTCGGTTAAACCCCTGGATCTAAGAGGTCATTAAACTTAGAGTCCAGGGGCTTGGTTTAAAACGGAATATCGCTATCCGCATAATCATGGGGTGCGGAATCATGATATTCTTTCGCCTCTTGCTTTCTTGGATTGGCATCCAGTGCTCGCCACCTGTTTGCGATAATACCGGTGGCGTAACGAGTTTGCCCATCCTTGTCGTATTTTCTCGTCCGTATTTTCCCTTCCACGTAGACCATCCGGCCCTTGCTTAAAATTTTGGCCGCGCTGTCGGACAAACCGTTGAATGTAGCAATGCTGATCCATTGGGTTGTTTCTTGACCGTTGCGATAATCATTGCATGCGATGGAGAAATGAGTGATCCCTTCCTTGGGTGTCAGCGGATTTTGTCCGAGACGACCGACCAAAGCGACTTCATTCTGGTCCAGATCTTTGAATGTTTGCTCACCTTTTTCCGATAGAATCCGAAGCCTTCTGGCCCGGATCTCGAAATAGTAATGGGTTTCATCTTCCTTTGTGTAGGTACCTGTGTTGGTGGTTCCCTGAACAAACACGAGCGCACCCTTGGAGACGCCTTTCATTTGATCGGCATCACTGCCTATGGCAGCTACATTCACCCACTCGGTCCGCTCTTGCAGTTCATTGTTTTTGTTTTTCCATGTCTCCTTCACCGCCAATGGAAATCGGCAAGCGGTATGCTCGCCATTTTTAAAAAACTTGGCCTCTTTTCCCAGTCTTCCGATGATGATTGACTTGTTCATGAAATGCTCCTTTCCTTTTGGTGGGAAACAAAACACTTGTGGCGCCAAATTGCGCAAAAGTGCCTTGGTCCCTTTGTTAATGAATGTTTTAATGGAATATTTTAATTATTTGTGTGTGTGGATGTGACACTGCTGCCGATTGACAATTCTGCTGTTTGGCTTGGCCGCTGCAGAAATGCCTCTTCTCAAGGTTTGGCTAAAACCGTTTTGAGAGTGGCGGCTGATCGATAAACACCGATCCATTGAAGAAATGATTGGATCTGAAAAAAGGATTGTTCAGGTGATAACCTGTCATCCCGAAGTCCGCTCAGTGGCGGAGGGAACAATGAATGGGGAATTCATTGAGCAGATAATTGTACATATTTTATGAAATCAAACATGGAACGTCAAGTAAAAATTTACTTCTCTAAAGAAGTATGTATGAGTCCTGAAACAGGCTTCACGACAATTGATAACATATTTTAATCATTGACAGAATATATATACAAAGTATACCCTTTTGCCAATTCCCACCCTATCGTACCAACACTTAGAGTTAACAGGATTGCCGAACACATGAACAAAATTGAACTACAAGCCATCTCAAAAAAAACGAAGTAGTATTTTGATACAACCAAGTTGGACCATAGCCAGGAAATTCTCTACATGGTATTCGTAGCGTACAATCAACCTCCTGAAGTTCTGAAGCCATGCAAACAGGCGTTCTACCTTCCATCTGCGTCGATAACGCCTCAGTTTCCTGCCGTCTTGGGTTTTTGGCTTTTTCCGGCCTTTACGATGCGGGGCGATCATTTCAACACCACGATCGTCAAGGAGTTGGTCATCAAGTTTATCGCTGTCGTAGGCCTTGTCGCCAACCAACTTGTCGGGTGCATACTCGGTAAAACTGGCGTCTATGGTATCCTCAACAAGCTTTACCTCGTGGGGCGAAGCGCTTTCCACGTGAGCGGCGACAGGAAGACCAGCAGCGTCTGCGATTGCCATGATCTTGGTGCCTTTGCCACGCTTTGTCTTGCCGACAGCAAGACCCCTTTTTTTGCCGGAGCGAAGCTGCCATCTATAAACGCCTCTCGAATATCGATCTTGCCGCGTTCATTGAGGTCTTCGACCAGCTCAATGGCAATGCGTCGGAACACCCCTTGCCGAACCCATTGCTGGAACCGCCGATGGCATGTCTGGTACGGCGGGTACCGCTGGGGCAAATCTTTCCAGGGTGCACCCGTTCGCATGATCCACAAAATCCCATTGAGAACATCGCGTGGATTCCTTGCCGGTCGTCCTCTGGGATCTTTGGATGGGGTTGACGCTTCTATAATAGGCTCTATCCGCTTCCATTGTTCTTTTGTGAGTTCCATCCTGATTATATTGCATATTCAGGATGTTATGTCTAGATTTATTTTCAATTTTTTCAAACACTTACAGGCTGTCATCCGTATTTCATATAACTTCAGCCGGTTACGTTGCGATTTATCATCGGCGAAATACTACTTTTTTTGAGATGGCTTGTAATCCAAGCCCTGAGGGACGCCAATGGCCTATCCAAAACAGAGGCTGAGGCGGTTGTGAACTTGTTTTTCAACACAATATCAGATGCATTGGCCAAAGGGGATCGCGTCGAAATTCGGGGCTTGTGTTCTATTTTCGTGAAAGAATACAAGTCCTATACTGGACGCAACCCCAAAACGGGTGAGCAGGTTCAAATCGCGCCGAAAAAGCTGCCCTTTTTCAAGGCGGGCAAAGAATTGAAGGAAAGAGTAGATCGTTGACATTCGGCAATCTGTATTAGGTTAAGTAGCGTTCCTGCCTCAGAAACGAGGATATCCGATAACCGCCAAATATAATCCCAGACCAAGAAGGAGGCCACATGACCAAAGCTGAACTCATCGAGAAGATCGCCAAAGATGCCGACATCCCAAAAACCACTGCAAAAGCGGCATTTGATTCTGCTCTCGATGGCATAAAAGAAGGACTAAAGAAAAGGAATAGCAAGGTCACATTAGTTGGATTCGGCACTTTTAGAAACGTTTATCGGAAAACACGCATGGGACATAATCCCCAGAATGGTGAAAAGATTAAAATCAAAGGGCGAAGCGTAGTGAAGTTCAAGCCAAGTAAAAACCTTCCTTAGATCCTCCTTCTTTCAAAAACCTTTAAATTTTACTGGGGTATGCACTTGACTCCAGTGGCCACAACATATAGTGTACCAGTCTATGGAGGAAGATTACCCCAGAACGTTGATAGAATTTGAAAAACGATTTAGCTCTGAAGCTGGATGCACTGACTATTTGATGGCTCTTAGATGGCCCGAAGGCTTCCGTTGCCCTCATTGCGGTTCTGCATCCTCGTGGAGAACTAAACGATCCCAGTTTCATTGTACTGATTGTGGAAATCAATCTACGATAACTTCCGGTACAATTTTTCACGGCACCAGAAAGCCCTTGTCTCTTTGGTTTCGGGCTATGTGGCACATTACAGGTCAGAAGTACGGAGCTAATGCACTTGGGCTTCAGAGAGTACTTAACCTTGGGAGTTATAATACCGCCTGGCAATGGCTCCATAAACTTCGAAGAGCAATGGTTCGTCCAGGACGTGACCGATTGTCCGGGATTGTTGAAGTTGATGAAACCTATGTCGGTGGGAAAAAGTCTGGAAAACGCGGTCGGGGTGCTGAAGGTAAAGCTTTGGTCGGTATTGCCGTGGAGGATAAAGGCCGAAAAGGAATTGGGCGAATTAGACTCTGGCACCTCGAAGACGCATCGGGAGATAGTCTGACTCAATTTGTACAAGAAATCGCCCAGCCAGGCAGCACCATCAGGACGGATGATTGGCCCGGCTATAGCAGCCTTGGCGATAAAGGATTTAAGCATATTGCGATTCCATCGCATGACTTGAAGATTGTACATTTGGTAGCGTCGCTCATGAAACGATGGTTACTTGGTACTTATCAAGGGGCGGTCAGACCGTCTCATTTGATGTACTATTTGGATGAATTCACATTCAGGTTCAACCGTAGAACATCAGTGTCTCGCGGAAAACTATTTTACAGGCTGGTCCAACAGGCCGTGATGGTGGACCCTGCCCCAGCTAGTACTCTTAAAGGTGCATCGTTACCGTTTTTGGAAGGGGCAGCAAATTTAAATCTCGATCCAATTGACGATGACCTGGGCCACAACATATAGTATGTGCTGGATTTAAGTGCATACCCCAGAAATTTTATTTGTATAATCGTCTCTTGTGAAGGTTGACAAAAATAATAAAAAGTCATAATATGTCAACCATAAAGCCACTGGAGGAAAAATAATGAGCGAAAAATTCGGACAACGCCTAAAAGCTGCCCGAAAAATGGCCGGGATGAGCCAGCAAGCGCTCGCAGACGCAACCGACAAACGGGTAACCAAACAGGCGATTAGCAAGTACGAAAAGGGGCAGATGAAGCCCGATGGCAATAATCTATTGGCATTGGCGAATGCCTTGAACCTTGGAACCGGTTATTTTTTCAGGGAATCAACCGTCAACTTGTCAAAGATCGAGTTCCGTAAAAAATCGAGACTCAGCCAAAAGGAGATTGATCGTATCGAGAGCCGGACCCTCGATTTTTTGGAACGCTATATTGAGATTGAGGAAATAGTCGGTCAACGAGCTCTCTTCAACAATCCGCTTCAGGATTTTAAAATCAGATCTTACAATGATGTCGATGCAGCAGCGGAAAAATTAAGGGACGAATGGGACTTGGGCGAAAGTCCCATTTCCAATCTCATGGAGTTGTTGGAAGATAAGGGGATTTGTATTTACGAGATCGAGGCAAATGATCGTTTCGATGGGTTATCGGGTTTTGTCGGAAAGATTCCGGTGATCATTTTAAACGCCTCTTTCGAATTGGTGCGAAAACGGTTCACCTTGGCGCATGAACTGGGACATATCCTATTGAAATTCCCAAAGCGGGAAGTCATGGAGCCAAGGTTGAAAGAAAAGATGTGTCATGCTTTTGCCGGCGCATTTTTACTGCCAAATAGTGCGATTTCCAATGAATTATTCGGGAAACGTCAGAATATCGTTGAATGGGAGCTAAAAAAGCTCAAGGGCATATACGGAATTTCATTAGCCGCGATAATGGCCCGGGCTCACCACCTCAAGCTAATCACCGACAGTCGCTATAGGCGTTTTTGTATCCATGTGAATACCATGGGATGGCGCCAGAACGAGCCTGGCGAATATCTTGGAAAGGAGCGGGCAAACCGTTTCAAACAACTGATCTATTATGCTGTGGCTGAAAATATTGTCACCATGTCCAAAGGAGCTGAGCTGCTGAATGTTAAATTGCCGCAGTTTCGCAGAAAGTTTCAGTTGGTTGCATGAAAATCATCGTCAACGATGCCAATATTCTTTTCGATCTGCTCGATATTGATCTTATAGACGAATTTTGTAGACTTCCCTTTGAGAAAATGATCACGGAAGCCGTATTGGGTGAATTCGACGATCAGACGCTCCAAAGCTACCAAAAAACATTTGAAAGCGGCCAAATTGAAATTTACCCTCTAAACGCAGACCAGTTGGAAAAGGTTGTGCTATTGAAAAATACGTATTCGGCTGCTTTATCATTTCCCGATTGTTCCTGCCTGTTTCTTGCCAAAGAATTGTCCGCAATCCTGCTGACCGGTGATAAACCACTTCGAAAAACTGCTCGTGAAGAGAAAATTCGTGTCCATGGAAGCCTTTGGGTGATGGATCAGTTGGTTAAAGAGAATATTATCGATCATAAAAAGGCTTTTGAGAAACTGACTTTGTTGATGAAGGTAAATAAAAGATTGCCAATTCCTGAATGCGAAAAACGGTTACGGTAACTGACGATCAACTCTGGGAGGATACTTCTCAAGAATCAGTTAAAATATTAACATTAGAGCATCATATGGCTGCTAATCGTGGCGGTTTTTCTGACTTTTTTGATCCTTTATATCGTGTCAATAGACTAAAAACCGGCTTGCTTGATGGTAAGTTATCTGGAGTTTCTTTATTCTCAAAAAAAGTATTGCCCTTAGTAAAGGCGAAGCAAACAGGTGATGAATTCGCCGTATCAAGGATAATGAGAGAGAACTCGCCAATAATTAAAAAAGATGCACTAAAAAATTCTACTAAATCATTAGGGGAAATCACCAAGGCAAAAGATGCAGTTAATGCACTATATTCTCTCTGGTCCGGTAATTCAGACCCTTCTCTCAATGATGTACCTGTTTCCGTGGCACAAAACCTGATTAAAACACTATAACCAATTGATAAAACATATATATTATGGTAATATTAGGGCACTAAACGCTCACTTCGGAGGTGAAATCAATGCGGCGTCCGATCACCATAAAACACGAGATGGAAAAACTTGCCAGTCATAGCGGATTGATCAATATCGGCGCATTACTTGATGCGATAAATTTCAGGTTCCGTTTCGAAAAGATCAACGGCGTCCATTGTGTAGACCCGAAAATTTCTCATGGTGACATTTTAGCTTCGATGATTGCTCTCATGAGTATTGGTAAACCTGATTACGATGCGATCGAGATTTTTCGTGAGAAGCAAGAATTTTTCAACAAGGCCATTGGCAATCGTGCATGCCCGTCAAGCCCGACATTGCGTCAGCGAATCGATTTGATCGGCAACCAAGCCGATAAGCTGATTAAGGATGCAGGCGTTGATTTGGTTCGATCCTGCGCTCCGGCGATTTCACCCATCCAAACCAGTGCGGGTGATTTCCTTCCTTTGGATATGGATGTGAGTCCGTTTGACAACTCAAAGACTCAAAAGGAAGGCGTTTCCAGAACCTACAAAGGCACGGATGGCTTCGCTCCGATCTTTGCCTACCTGGGCACCGAGGGGTATCTGGTGAATCTTGAGTTCAGAGAAGGAAAACAACACTGCCAGAAAAACACCCCCGAATTTATCAACGCCACCTTGGATTATGCCAGGCAAATTACCGATCAGCCTATTTTGATGAGGTTGGATTCAGGAAACGACAGTCAAGACAACTTTCCTGACGATTCACGAAAGAATGTCCACTTTATCATCAAACGCAATTTGCGTAGAGAATCTGTTCAAAAGTGGGTTGATCTGGCAAAAAAATCCGGCAAGCAACAGCATTGCCGCTCAGGAAAATGTGTATGGATCGGAAAGACGATTGAAGACATCAACGGCAATCCATTGCGCTACCCAATCATCTTTGAGGTTACCGAAAGGCATACCAAAAAGGGCCAAGTACTGCTGTTCCCCGAGTATCAGATCGATACCTATTGGTGCAGCCTCGCACAGTTGCCACCGGATGAGGTGATTCGACTTTATCACGATCACGGTACCAGCGAGCAGTTTCACTCCGAACTCAAATCCGACATGGGCCTGGAGCGCTTGCCGAGCGGTCATTTTTCCACCAATAGCTTGATTCTTCATTTGGCGATGCTGACGTACAACATGCTACGGATTATCGGACAAATCAGCATCGAAGAGAGTGATCCGACTGAATTGCCCGGTATACGCCGGAAGAAAGTTACCCGGCGTCGAATCCGGACAGTCATGCAGGACTTGATGTATATGGCCGGTCGATTAGTAACCAGAAGTAGAAAATGGTACATATCCTTTGGCCAACTCAATCCATTTTCCAAACTGATGGATCGGATTTATCTTCGTCTGAATTTGCTTTCCGCTATGAAGTAGCTATAATTTTTAAAAGAACAATTTTACAGGCATTTGCTTGGTGATTTGCTATGGCTAAAGAATGAGAAACAGGAGCAAAATTCCTTCGAAATTTGAAAATAGTGAGAAAAATTATCAACAAATGATGGTGTGTGAGGCAATCGCCCCGCGCCAATCCTAACAGCAAAAATTAGGCCACTGATTCAGGGATGTATTAAAAGAGGTATTCAATAGTGGTATTTTCCTGATTCCTGACACATTACTTCCAATAGCCAATAGATTAAATGAGGATCAAGAAGGCGCTTCGGAGGAACACTCTGAGGAACCGGAAAATGACCCGGTTATAGAGGCATGGGATACGGCATTACAATGCAAATTCAGCCAGTTTGAAGAATATATTAGGTACATCTCCGATGAATCTGAATCCTGTTTTGGAACCCATCAAGGCATCAAGGGTCTTCAATTCCCTCGTGTTATGGTGATTCTCGATGATGATGAAGCTCGTGGTCGTTGGTTTAACTATGAAAAGCTATTCGGAGCTAAAGATCCTACTTCTACTGACCTTAAAAATGAAGAAGAAGGAAAAGAAACAAGCATTGATCGTACCCGTAGACTTTTTTATGTCACCTGTAGCCGTGCCGAGGAAAGTTTAGCTATTGTTGCTTATACCAAAGAGCCACAGAAGGTAAGAAATTTCACTCTTGAACAAGGTTGGTTTGATGAACATGAAATAATTCACATTTGAGCTAATTCAGGGGTCGGGGAGTTTATCCCAAGACCTGTTCTTTGATATTCCAAGTTGATCGACCTTGCTTAAATGCTTGAAGCTGATGCATTTGAATGGTTAGACCCATGGCGGCAAACAACCACCGATTATTATCGTTACCGCGCATCCAGCAACGGTCTAACTCAAAGATGTCTTTCACCAGACCTTGCATCGGCTCAACCTTATAGGCACGTTCCCGGTAGATCTTTTTGTGTTTCGGCTTACTCATGAAAGCGATCATCTTCTTGCGAGGCATTGTTTTATCCATGGTTGCACGACAACTGGTGATCAGGTTCATGTGACGTTGCCTCTTGAACTCACGGAACAATAAAGCATCATCGGCTTTCGAGTCCATGGCGATATAGTCCACCTGATCTTTGACATGAAACGTTTCCAACCACATGCGTTTGGCTTCATTGGCGCTGTTTCGCATCCACACAAAGCAGCCCAGCACCGGATGCTTGTGCGAGGTCAGTGAAAATGACCCGTGGCCGTAAACCCAACCGGCAGCCTGGGATTTGCACCAGGTGGCCTCTTTATCGATGCCGCGCAGCCCTTTGGGAATAATGCCCTGATCTTTTTGTTTCTTGTGCCAGACCGGACCTTTGGCCCTGTTCATCATCTTGTCCGCGCTGACAATCCGGTCTTTACTCAAGCTCAGGAAATAGCTGAAAAATGAACGCTGCTGGGTTTCCAGGGAAATGACGGATTTTTTTTAACCGGTCCCTGAGCTGTTTTTCACTGATGGGTGTCAGTTCCATGTCCTGGGCGATAATGTCCCAGTATTTGACCGCCATCTTGTGAATTTGAACGTAGCTTTTGACTTTCAATTTAACAGACAGAATCGCAATGAACATGATCAGCCATTCTGGATACTTGAACTTAGGCCCGCGTTCTCCCAGCCGTTCCGGATCGGGGAAGTCGGTTTCATCGAGAAAATCTCTGAATGCCTCACGGTTTTCACGAATCCAGCGGGTCGAGATCTTGTTTGCTTTTCTGGGCATGAATAATCTCCTTTGCTGTTATAATCATTGA
The DNA here is from genome assembly GCA_963674945.2 of uncultured Desulfosarcina sp. GTDB lineage: Bacteria > Desulfobacterota > Desulfobacteria > Desulfobacterales > Desulfosarcinaceae > Desulfosarcina. Next base: position 806,434 of record CAXXWQ010000004.1, on the reverse strand, counting down.
GATTATTCATAACAATTTTAAGGGCTTATGTCTAGTCAAAAATATTGTTTAATATTAATGGGTTATATATTTTTTCGACTAAGAAAAAACTCCACTACCCCTCAGCTAATTACAAAACTACATGCCAAGCTTTGGATATAGAAAATGGAGGATTCCGATTTTCATCACTTTCTTTTTCACGGATTCATTCTCCAATCTCTATACCTTTCCACCCAATGGAATGAAAAATTACTCTAAGCTTCTCTATGGTGGGTTGTGCCTTGGCTTTCTTCCATATAGGCACGCAGTAGCGTGTTGATGCGAGTCTGGTACCCTTTGCCTGTTCCTTTAAACCATTCCAGCACGTCAGAATCTATTCTAAGTGTAATCTGAGCCTTCTTGGACACAGGTTTCAGGCCTTTCCGAACAACAGCCTTAGCAAACTTTTCCGGCACGATTTCAGGAAGATCACTAAGATCGATCTCAGAATCCTTACGGGATTTGCTTGATATATTCTTTTTGCTCATTTTTCGTTGCCTTCCTTGCAGATATTATTCGTATTTTTTCTTCAGTTTCGGTATGGACAGCCGCAATTATGTGGTCGTACATAAAACCGAATGAAATAAATCGATGCTCTCTATAAACGAGGCGGTCATCCTCAATTGTTTTTAGTAGCTACATAATGTAGTTACGTCAAGCACACATATAGTCGCTTTTCAGACAAAACCAATTTTCGTAACATCACGGGTATCCCTGAGCGAATAGTAAGGGGAACTGGCGCTTTTTTCTCTTAACTAATTGATTAGCTATTGAAATCATCGCATAAGTGTCGTAAATTGACATTGAACGTGAGGTGCAAGATGAGAACCCAAAATTTGGAAACACGCATGATGAAACGTATCGACCGCAAGCGCGGTGACGTCTTTCTACGTGCCGATTTTAAAGACCTGGGCGGATATGACCAGGTGGGTCGTGCCCTTCGGGGACTTGTGAAGAAGGGTAAGCTTATGAAAATAGGCCAAGGGCTTTACACGCGCGCCGTGCCATCGCCCTTCGACGGTACACCGACGCCGGTCAAGGGGCTCTATTCATTGACGGCCGAGGCGCTTAGCCGATTGGGGGTAGAAAGCGTCCCAACACGGTTTGAAAAAGCCTATAATGCCGGTAAAACAACCCAAGTCCCGGCAGGCCGTGTGATCGCCACCCGAAAGAGGGTACGCCGTAAGATCGGTTACAAAGGGGTTTTTATGAGTTTCGAACGTGCTTGAGCGGAAACTTATTGAGCGAGTCGCTGGCGCGTTTTTGAGCGATGAACGCCTGGTCGAAAAGGATTGGCATGTCGTTCAAGCCATACGTGTGATTTCGTCCCTCGACGGTGCAGGTGCGATACCCGTTTTTTCTGGCGGCACGTCGCTATCAAAGGGATGGGGGCATATCAAGCGCTTTTCCGAAGATATCGACTTCAAGGTCTCCATGCCCGCCGACGCGAGTAACGCTAAGCAGCGAAAACATCGCAGCAGTTACCGCGAGCAGGTTTTATCGGCCCTGGCTGCTGCCGATTTTAATTTGATCGCCGTTAAAAAAGGTAATGAAAGCCGCTTTTTCACGGCCGACTTGGCCTATCACAGTCATTTCCAAACAGGTCCGGGCCTGAGGCCCTATATCCGTATCGAAATGTCTTTCATTGCGCCGGCGCTGCAACCAATAAGCCGGCCTATTCGGTCCTTGATCGCACAGTTTGAAAAGAAGCCTCCCGAGGTTCTGAGTTTTCCCTGCGTTGACCCAACAGAAACAGCCGCCGACAAATTGAGCGCCTTGGCTTGGCGTGTATGCACGCGCAAGCGAGGGGCGGAAAATGACGATCCATCCGTCATCCGTCACCTTTACGACCTGGCGGCTCTTGAAAGCCATATTGGAAGCGCGCCGGAATTCGTGATCTTAGTGCGGCAAATCGCGGAAAAGGACGCTGGCCGGGGAGGAGGTGGAGCGCCTCATGACCCGGTCGAGCGCTTTGCCACCATGCTTGACAAATTGCACCATGACAGTAAGTGGGCGAAGGAATATGAAACCTTCGTGCTGCAAGTGTCGTTTGCCGGCCCTGACGAGATTATTACGTTCGTGGACGCTTTGTCAGCCACACAAAGGCTGGTGGAATTGGTTTTTGCGGAATGATTTAATAGGGAGTTCGGGCCACACACTCGAGCAAACACATCTATGATTATTGAATAATTGTTTCAGCCATCAGGGAGTTTGGTAGAAATCTGACTGACCGCTTCCTCTAAAGCAGCCCGAACCATTTTCGTCTTGTTTTCGAAAGGATGCTTTTCCGTAAACCGTACCGACACTGTAAACCGTCCCTTCTTCGATCGCCAGGTCCACTGGCTGAAAGTCTTATTGTGATCCGGATCTTGGGCTCCAACCTGTCTGGTTTGATTGCGGATATCCCGGACGGTCTTTTTTTCATCGGATGCCATCTTCAGAATTTCAATTTGCTTTTCAGGCTCCGTTTCCCGGGATGCCTGGATCTGAACCTCTTTGGAAAGTTCAGACGTCTGAACCTTCTTTTTGGCCTCATCGGAAAGCCGCTCCAGGCCCAGGACCTGACTGACATAACTTTTTGATTTGTTGATTAATTTTGCGATTTCGTGTTGTGTGAACCCGTAGGTCTGAACCAAGCGCCGAATGGCTGCGGCCTCTTCCAGAAGCGGGATATCTTCCCTCTGGATGTTGGCAATAAACTGCATGAGAAAGCGGGTTTTATCGTCTGGTTGTTTGATGATACAGGGAAGCGTGTCGAGGCCCGCGATCTTGGCGGCCAGATAACGCCGCTCTCCACTGATGATCAGGAAACAATCTTCATTTTCAGAAAATTGGACCGTTATCGGATCGATGATCCCTCCGATCTGTCGGATGGATCGGGCAAGGGACTCAAGGGTTTCCTGGACAAAGGTTTTTCTGGGTTGGTTCGGATCCGGCTGGATACGCTGGATTTCAATCCACCTTGCCGTCCGGAGCGGACGGGTATCTGCCCGATCGCCCCTTTTTGTTGCTGTATCCAAAGTCGAAGGGTCCAGGAAGGTAGATCGATCCCGGGCATTTTGAGAAAAGTCCTTAGCCATACATGACCCTCCTGCCAAGCTGGCGAAACTTCTCGGCATGCTCGCTTTTGGGATAAAGCATGGTAACGGGTATTCCCAAGGTGACGGCTTCCACATACACAACAGCGTCTTTCAGCACCTGATCAAACACCCGTTTTCCCAGATGGTTTTGGATCATGGCCATAAAATCCTGTTCGATACGTCGACGGCCATCGTATCTATTAATCAGGTAACCCAAAATCTCCAGCCGGGGATTGGCCCGCTTTTTTACCTTGTCGATCAACCCGTGGACGTACCCAGTGCCTTTTACACTGTAATCCTGGGCCTCCAAAGGGATGATCAGATCTTGAACAGCTGTTAATACCGACCAGGTGGCCAGTCCTAAATTGGGAGGAGAATCAATAATGACCACATCGTATTGACCATCGATCTCATCAAGCCTGTCGGCCAGATAATAGTGAGCATCCCGCTCGGATTGAAGTTCGCTTTCCAGTTTGGCCAGACTCAAATTGGAAGGAAGGATCTTGATGTTGGCATATTGGGTCTGATGAACTGCCGCTTCGATGGATACGCCATCATCCCGGATCACATCCGTGACCACCAACGGCAGGTTGTTGATATCGGGCAAAAAGGAGGAACTTAAAGATCCTTGCTGATCCATGTCCACCAGGAGCACTTCCAGATCCATCTCGGCCAGGGCTCCGGCCAGACATAGGGCGATGGTGGTTTTGCCAACACCGCCCTTATTGTTGCAGATACCGATCTTTTTCATGGAGGATTCCTTTTTGAGCGAGCCATATTTAAACCGCCTTGGAGATAATGTCAGGGTACTCCACTTTTATCCTTGCCGGTTTTACCAGCTCGGTCTTTCCCTTGTAGCTTCCTTTCATACCGAAAAGAAAAAAGATCCGTTCACTTAAACTGAGAACATCCTCGGGAAGAACGGCCGCTTCTTGTGCACATCTCATGGTGATACCACCGCCTAATTGAAGAAATGGGTCGTATTTCTTTCGCGTACCCGAGGATTCGCTTACATATTTGGCCGTCAGGGGATCGTTGACACGCATAAAGATTTTGGTGTTTAGATTGTCCAGGATTTTTCGGGCCATCTGTTCACCGATGGCTGCACTGATATCGGCCAGCGATTGGGTAAATACACTCACCATGGCACCGGCGCCGCCGGCCTTATTGAACAGATCCTCGATGCCCATGTAGCATGCATTGGAAAATTCATCGATGTAGATGGCAAGTGGTGGATCGATCTTTTGACCCGACGCAAAACGCCGACCGATGAAGCTTTGGATCATCGAGATCAGAATCCGAGCTATCATGTCGCTGACCTTGCCGGAAAGCATACTGCCGGTCTGAACCACAAGAATGACACGTTTTCCATTTTCAAGTCTCTGAACGAAGCGATTGGATCGGGCTCTGCCGATGATCTTGCCCATATTGCCAATGGATAGGGCCGTCAGGACGGTGCGAAGGGATGAGGTCACCTTGCCGAAAAATTCTTCCTTGGCCTGAAGGATTTTATTGGCAATGTGAATGATTTCTTGCGTGGAGGAATCCTGGCCTCTGGTTAGTGCAGCCATCAAATTCTCGATCTCTTCAGCCCCGCATCGTCGTCCAATTTCCGCGAAATTGATGGATAGATCAGGTTTCTCTTTCTCTTTAAATGCCAACAGACTCAGAACGATCACGAGCGTGGTTTCATAGGCCACATTATGAAAATAGGCATCCTTGGCCTGAACGCCGGCGACCACATGATTGACGATTTCTTCCGGACTGAAATAGTAGGCAAGGGGATTGATAGTCGCCGAGAATTCAGGATAGATGGGATTGATCAGACACAGTTCGTCAGCTCTATCACAATCGGATGCAATTTGAACGATTTTGGAAAAAAGCTCCAGATCCCCTTTGGGATCTACGATTACCACACTATAGCCTTTGGCAATGTCCTGGGCGACCATGTGTTCGATTAGCTTGGATTTGCCGATACGGGTGGTTCCGAAGCATCCGATGTGACCGATTCTGTCCTTGTCGGGAATTTCGATCTTGCGGATGGTTCCTTTTGGGTTGTTGATAGGAACACCCCGTCCAACCAAGGTGGTACGTTTCGGTGACCAGAACATCATCTCATCCAAAAAAGTTCGGCCTTTTTCCGTTGATATGCCCGGTAAAGGGAAACCAGCCAGATCGTGAAAAATGGCGTCAGTATCGCTCCTGCGAAAATTGCCAGGATTCGAAAAGCGGTGGTCAACAGGTGTTCTTTCATATTCGCGATTGTCAAGAATACACCATGGCCAAAGCCATAGTTAATTTTTGCCAGCGTATTTCCCAGGCTGGAGGCAATGACTTCGTTGTAGTTATAAAGGAGGATCAAAAAAACGAATATGATGATTGCCTTGATGATCAGGCTGAACATGCGTCCAACCAACAGTGCATCGACGGCACGCCTGGCAATCTTGCCGATCCGGTATCGACTCAGATAGGAGCAGAGCACCACAGCTATGATGACGGGCAACAGGTTCAATATCCACAAGAAGACGCGGGATCGGGCCAAAGGAAAACTGGCGGAGACCATCGCCATGAGATATTCACTGTGGGTAAGTGGCATGATGATGGCCAGAAGCAATGTAAACACCATTCCTTCGATAAAGCCGTTACCAAAACCGATACTGAAAAAGTTCAATGATCCCCGAAGGGTGAGAAAATCCTCTGGAATCTCGTAATCCGATCTTTCCATGACGGCGAATTGTTGAATCTGCGAGATGGCATCGACGATATTTTTGAAATAGGTGCGCGTTCCAAAATCGCTGTTGGTCCCAATGGGAATCGCGTTATTTGTTTCATCCTTCACCACATTGCAACCTTTATGAGTCGGGTGGGGGCCTCAGTACGGCCAGTAGGCGACTATCCACTGATTTAAAAAAGGGATTGCGACAGTCACGGCAAAAGTGATGAACGCAATGATGATATTCCGATCGATGACCGCGTATATCATCCCGGCAAGTAAAAAAACGCCTGTTGCCATCAACGTCGGATCAAACTCAGGGTATCGCTGCCTGATTTCCATCTGATAACCAAAGCAGATTACCAGAACCACCAGCGCGATTATCCCGATTGCGGCTTTTATCCGGTAGCTGGTCATGGCCCACTCATTCCTAAAATGAGCGTTTCAAATTTTTTCATATGATGAAAACCTTAAATTTGTTGAACGATGGCATAATATTTCCTCGAAAATTTGAAACCCGTTGGGATTGCTGATCTCACCGCATCTACGGCGTCAAACGTCTTACCGCATAGGCGACTATAGCGGAAAGCCATCTTCCTTGTACCTGCGGCAAGCTCGACAATCGCTCAATTTAGGTCTTTTTCATGAGTTTTATGCTTTTCAACCTGCGACCGTTTTCAACGATGGGGCTATTGCGAACTGATTTCTCATTTGCGGGACAGGGGTGAGAGTAGAGATAGATTTTGGTGGGCAGACCCACATCGAACCGCAACATGTATTTCCCGCTATCAAGAATCTGATTCGAATGGATAAAATCGATGACGTCGTTGGGCTCCAAAGGTTCGAGATTGTTAACCTTGCGTTGCTGGTTCAATTCCTTGGCAATGGTGTCGAGGGTATAGTATGCATTTGCCTTGTATCGAAACGCCGATGTGCGAAAATTCTCTAATCGCTTCTTCAAATCGGGAAAGAAACGTTTTTCATCAAACCAGGCATCGTTGCCATTATCCGCAGCCTTTCCCTTTGATTTCCCCCCTCGTGTGTCTTCGAGTTTAATATCTGAAGCCTTGCCATCATCAGCAAGAACTTCATCAGAATCGCGCCACAGTGTTGCCAGATCTGCGATGGATATGGTTCGAATACCCGCTATGTAGGATTTCTTTTTCCTTGAGAATAATCCAAACATGCCGTGGTCTTTTTAAGATTCCGTAAGGGGAGTCATCGATGATTGATCTTTATTTTTTTGCATGGATCTGTAGGTGCGTGATGGACGATAATCGATGCCTACTCTGGACCCAATGAATTGCAGGTGGTCTTCGAGACTGAATATTATTTTATAGTATTCATCCATATAGCCGGAAAAATCTTCGATGGTAACCGATCGCATCAATTCGTCCCTGAGCCTGCTGATGATGATGTCTCCCTGGCGGGTTATGTCGGCCATCATATACGTGTCCGAGGTGTTGGCCATGATGACCCGGGAACGTGGATGCTTGGCCATTTCAATAAAATAATCCCTTCCTTTTGCCGGGCCTTTTTTGGCATCTTTTTGTGTTTCCGTCATAGCAGACTCCTTTTTCTCAAGAAAAAAACTGAAGGTATTCCCATGCCAGGGATTTGCGAATCTCCTTGGAAAGAAACAAGCCCCATCGATAACGGGGCGCCGTTGTTCGAATCCAGGATTTGATACCCGGCAAACGCCGATAACATTTGAACTTGTACTTGGGGAATTCTCTCGTGAGCACATACTCCTGTATTGTTTTGGACCTTCTCGAGAGATGAATCCGGACATGTTCATTTCCCATCCGCACTCGCTTAACATGGAAGAGGTGGGTTTCGCCGAGTGAATAGTTTTCGCTTTTGATTCCATCCCGGTGATTCAATATACCTGTTTCTCCCTTTAAACTAATCTTATAGTGATTCTGGTGCTCCTCGGTGAATGTCCCTGGTACAATCTTGCGTTCAAGTGGTTTCCACTTGAGATACGATGCCAGAACCTCCTGTCCCGCCATAAGATGTTCCAAGATAGGCCGTGTCATTTGCCTGATTTGGGGAGGTAATAGTTTCAGAGGAACCGAAAGGGGAATTTCAGTTGAACCAAAGGTATCGACATGTCCATTGAACCTACCGATCCATTTTTTATGAACGAACGGATCGAACAGGATACAGGCACATTGGGTATCAAAATTGACAATACAGTCTCGTACCTGAAAATACTCGATGATAGCAGCTTCGACGGCCTGGTAGGCCACTCGTTCTGCGGTTTCGTTCAGATGTTTGGATAAATGATCCATGAAGTCAGCAATCCTGTTAGCCTTATAATGCCTGAACCTAATCCACCAAGCGGTTTAAAATGATCGGTTCATCACGGGCACCACACTCTTCGGCGTACACTTGGCCGTCGATGGTATCCTCACCGTCGTATTCACCATAAATGCTTAAATAAAGGTAGCGTTGTCGATCGTCATCATAACCGCTGCAAAGAATCTCAACATGGCTGTCTAAATGAACGGTTGTACCGGAGTCACTCGTAAAGCACGCGTCGCTCGTATCCCATGCCGCAACATAGATGTTACCCTGACCGTCGATGGTAATTGTGTGTGTAACTCCGTTTGTCGATCCAATCCAAATACCTGCCAGTGGGCCATTTTTAGGTTGAGAGATATTGTCTGTAATTGAGGAATCCGAAGCCCCTCCGCAACCGAGAACTCCACATAGAAAACAAATCATCACTATTGTATTCAGTATGTTGGACAAGCTGTCTGCTTTCCAGTAAAGTCCTGTGGAGTGAGTAGGTTTAATCATTACTATCGTAACGGTCTTTGTGAAAGACATTGCAATTAAGAGAGGAATAGCCGGGATTTATGACGGGATCATCATCGAATTCCTTCTCAATATCCTGAGTTGAGGTTGGTTCTATCGCATTTTTATCGCCTTTTGATTTAAATCGATTAAATAACAATCGATAGATGAAACCCAGAATGAAAATAGCCAAAAAAAGGATCATTATGAGAAAATATGTATTGTCACTCATTTAAGTCCTCCAAATTCATCTGTTGTTTTTGCCTCCTTGTCCTGTAAACCAATCACATGCCTATATCATCCCAGCCTTTTAGATTTTCGTTCATGTCTTTGATATTCTTATCGAAATCCTTTGGACCATTTTTCATTTTATCAACAGCATCACTGGCCATATCCTTGATGTGATTCTGGCTATACTCTTTGATGGCTGATTTCATATATCTGTAGTTGTTGGCTGTCATTGCGCTGACTTCATATTGGAGCGCTTCTCTGGCAATCTGATTGGTAGAGGCATTTGCGGTCACATCCATAAGGCGTTGGGTTATCACGTTTTGGGATAGTTCGGTCAGATCACGCTTGGAGAACGTTACACCGGCACTGCCGGAGGCACCGATGATTTTGCCTGTCCCCAAACCAAGAGAACCACCTAATGAGGAAGTTACTTGGTCCAGATAGTTCTGATTGGCGGAGATAAAATTAGACGAGACCGCCTTTGCTATTTGCGGAACTACTTCAGCACGTTGTGACGCATCTGTAAGATCAACCCCTCTGACCATCGTATCAATACCCTGGCCCAGGCGAGAAAGAACATACGGCGTCCCAAAGCCATTGAACCTTTCACCCAGTGACATGCGGTCCATAACATGGCCATCGGAAGAACCCATACTAACCGGTGTGCCGTCAGACATAAATCCTTCGGCCTGCTGGTAAACACCGGATTGCCCGTAAACCCTTCCGGATGTGATGGTCACGGTGTCTCCCGAGGAAGGATTGGCCAGGACATAAGGTTGAGCAGGCGTAATGGGTCGCTCAAAGTCAGAACACTGCATCTCCGGGAAAACTATGTGACACCTCCGGCATGATTTGAGGTGCTGCAGCCATTTAGTTCGAATATCATTTGCAGCTCGGTACCGGGGTATTTTACCTGCGCACTGTTCAGATGCGCAAACAGTTGGCAAAGAGCCCGATTGGCCGCTGGGAACGAAGCGCCGTGCAATCGTATATTCAATTGCTGATTTTCAATATCGGGCAGTACATCGCCTTCGGTCTGGAACAGTGTCTGGAGAAGACTCCGTGCATCCGACGAGTTTACCGTCGGACCCGTGAGCAACCCAACCATTGCCGTCTCTGCACGATATGCAATCATACGAACCGTGTCCATCAGGCGTTTTCTGCCCGGTTGTAAACGTAAAAATTTATCTTTTGCTTCAAGTTCTCCCCACGTGATGTGTTTACTTGTCTGTTTTCGTTTTTCTTTCAACTCGCTGAGTTGATACTCCATCTTTTCGATTTCTTCTAACAGCTCGGCCTTTTTCTCTATCCACTTCTTAAACTTTACCGGTTTGTCTTCATTTTCAGGGTGAATGGTCATCTCGGCAAAACAGGCACGACGATATCGTAGCTTGTTCTGCAACGAATTACGGGATTGATTCAATTGCCGCCAAACGGGGTTGATTACCCGTTCGGTATCAGGAAATTCAACGACACCATAATCTAAAAGCACATCGATATCAAAATGTTGCATCATATAGTTGAAAAAGTTTTCCTGACACCACCGGCTGAACATGCGTGCTGCCAATTGAGTATGCGGCAAATCGAAAGCGGTGCTGATTACGCTGGTCTGGTGTCCGGAATCGGTCAGTTTTCGCACTTGTCGCATCCATGTTGCACCCTTACCAGATCCCACCAAACTACCCATTTCGCAAAGCCGCATCTTCACCACCTCTTTGTTTGGCATCGCAACTTCATACTCGGTGAACCAATGCTCCGGCCATGATTCACCAGGATGCTTATGATACGTCATGCAGCCGATTCGATGGCGATCCCACATTTCCTTGAAGAATGCGGGACTATATCCTTCCCTGTCGAAAACAAGAACGAACCGGCATAAACATGGGTTCTCTTGTAGTTGCTGCAAACCGGGTTGATTCGGAACGTCTTGCAACAACCGGGGAACGATATCGTCTCTTAAAACCGCCAATAATCCAGGATCGATCTGCTTTTCGACGACAAAAAAAGGTCGGCCAATCGCATCGTTAACCCAATAGTCGGTAATGCCCCTCATGCACAATCGTTCCCGGGACACGTAGCGGCGCGGTAGTCGGGTCAATTTTCCATGATAAACACGTACATGCCCGTCAACATAAAGCGCGCCAACCGATTCGGGCGCCTGTTCCATCCAGTATTTACCGAGGTATGCGGCCCACTTTTCCGCGCCGTGGTCTGCGCTCAACGCATCCATCTTGTAACGCAAACAGCGAACCTCCGGTGCACGATCCAAGCCCAATAACTTACCAAATTCTCCCGGAGCATGGCCTCGTATTTTTTCTGTCGTCTTGATCCTGCATAAGGCCATAAACGAAAGCAGCAACAAGACATGAAAGATCGTGTAATAGCCTTTGACTTGGCCGAGGAACTGTTTTGCGCCGGTAAACAACCCGTTTGCCACCAATGACGGTATCGCACAAAGAACGCCTGCTTTGGGAACGTCCAGGCATCTGTCAAAACGAACCGGCGCACCAACCATTTTGCCCAATGATGCCAATATGCGTTCCCCGACTCGGTTGCAAGCCGTCCCCATACCATCGGCAGCAGCCATGTCGACCATGTCCCGATCTGATTTGGTTAGACACGGTTCACCAATCCTTGATTCGATTAACCGACCATCATCTATAGCTTTGCGAAACGTATCGTATTTAATGCCAAGTTCCAGGGCGGCATCTTTTTTCGAGCACCCTTGATCCAGTAAACGTTGGGCTTGTTCAAGCACCTCAGGTTTGAAAACCTTGCCGCCGCGTCGTCCCCGCCGCTGAACGAAAAATGCCTCGGCGCCGCCGGACCTGAGTTTGTTCACGGATCGGATGACATTGCTCTTGGATACGCCGAATGTGTTTTGGATATCGATCTGGCGGCAAGCTCCGGATTCAACCAGTTGGGCTGTTATCATCCGAAACATTCGTTGATCGCCTTGTCTGTGAGAATAAATCGGAACGGTCGATAGAAAATAGGTCCAGGTCGTATCGTCACGAAATACACTGACAAGCCCGTTGATTTGTCTTGCACCGCGAGGAATAAGTGGTAGTATCTGTTGAGGCATGGCATCCTTTTCCTTTCATTTATCCGCCAAGATAATAAGGTTAAAGGTGCCATGTTCATTTTCCGGTTGCAATACCTTACCGGCCTGCTGGATTCAGACTCCTATCTTTCTGTTTTTCAACCACTTACATTATGTTTTGCTTGCCATATGCAACAATTAGGAAATCAAGTTTCCTGAAAGTATTGACCAAAACTGTGGAAACCAGCACCGGTCGAAACGTCGATGTTAGATGGAATGATGTCTCCGCTTTTCGGATCATAGGCCATTTTAAAACTCACCTGTGAGCCTTGTAGCATACCAGAAGTAAAACTATGACCGTGAGAACCAAAATAGGAAGCCAGGGCATCGGCTTCATTTTCATTTGGAGAAACATCCATACGTGTGGCAGTCTGAAGATAGCCCTTTACATCCTGATCCTCATTCAATCGATTGAGAAGATCACGGTTTTTTTGGCTGACGGCTCCATTTTGCAGAATATCCGTTGCCACAATGTTTGCCAGGATGGAATGAGCGCTGTGACGGGCAGTGTCGGTATGAGCCGTCTGGTATATCCCTTGATTGCCGATGGCGCGGTTTGCATCCAAGGTTCCGCGCTGCTGCGTTCCCTGAATGGTGCCCGCCTGAGCCTGTCTTTCACTTAGTTCACCATCTTTTCCAAATGCTTTCAAGGCAGAATCGTTTCTGATCATTTCCGTACTTGTCCGGTCGTAATGCTCTTCCATACCCAAACTTTCGGCTCGTGACGCAGATGACAGGCCGCTGGCCACCTGGCTTTCCTGCATCAGTTCGCGGGCGTCCTGATCGTTCATGTCCTTGATTCCGGCTTGTTTGTTGACGGCAGAGTAACGTGCCGAACCATCGAGCGTGCGATTGGTCATTTCCCTGCCTTTATGGGTAGCTGCGGTTGGGAACGATCCGTCACTGTCGGTAAATAAATTGTCACTTCCCGATACGTTACCGGCATATGCAAGATTGGCGAGGCGAACCATCTCATGATAGCCCTGATTGCGATGCGTCTCAACAGGAACGGGTGTTTTGACATAGGACTCCAAGGCATTGGCCTGCTGAGAGGGGTCATTGATTCGGGTTGCCGCCTCGATACCCAAATGTCCGAAGTTCATGGTATTGGCAAAGTGGGCCAGGGCCGCGCCACCGAACTTGGCGATTACCCCAGAGATTACGCCGGCCAGGATCATTGTGGCAGCACGGGTCTTTCCGAACATTAACATGGATCGGTGACTGTGGCTTTCCATCATGGCAATGGATTTAAAACTGAGCCCGTTGCGACGAATTTCATCGAAGAAGTTGATGGTATGATCCATGGCAAAACTGTGGATCAGGGCATCGCAGACCTCCCAGGCCGTCAGAAAACAGAAAAAACCGATGATCAGCCCACCGACTCGATCCAAAAGCGGTGTCGGCAATAAAATGACCAGAAAGGGTACCAGCCCTAAATAAATTGCGGTCATGACCTCTTTGATCAATGGCAGCCATCGATCCGTAGAAATGGCTTCACCCGACAGGGCCGTGCCGATTCTATAGTCTCCGAGAGTGGCGATATCGGCATTGAGAGCCGCGTTCCAAAGTTCACGGGAGATCAGAAGGTTGCGGGTGACTTCCGAAGGAGCCACGTTACCCTGGGTGATGTAGGATAAAAATTGTGTGGTTCTTTCCATGCAGCGTTCGATCTGGTCCTGGCCAACCATTTCCGTGCTGTTATGGTACCCGGCCTCGGCGCACTTGGTTCGCCAGAAATTCATGTTCTCATCGGAAACGTCGGTGATGGTGTTCAGATCACTGACGATTCGATCATAAGCTTCGGAACAGCTCATCGTTATGCCGGTGCGATTGGCATCACTGAAATAGACCGTGAATACCGACGGGTTCTGCGCTGCTTCCAATAGTTCGGTCAAATCCGAACTGGTGGCGAACATGTTGACATTCAGATCACTTTGGGGCCGGAGGATTTCGAAGGTAACGCAATCTTCGCAAAAGCGCCGCAAGGAGGCATTGATATAGCGTCCGTTTCCATTTTCGGTAGAGATATCGATCTCTCCGTTATAGACCTGGCGAACGATATTGTAGACATCCCCGTTGGCGTTTTGCCGATAGTCGTACACTTCCGGATTAGCAGATGTCCAGATGATGTCGGTTACGGTGCGGGTAAAACTGTTTTGCATGCCGGCCAGAAGAACCACACCCTCGGGAACGTCCGCCACCTCCTGATGAACGTTCAAAAGCTCGTCATACACCACCATGGATGTTGTGGGGCGGATTAAAGCGAAATAGACGATACACCCGGATAAAATAGTAAACGCCATGTAAATGAAACCAAGTGCACTGCCATTTCTAAAATAGCCGATGGCGCCCCAACCCAGCCAAAAGGTGATGGCCACCACCATGAATGCGACGAAAAGCCCCTCATAGGAGTTGTCCGAAAAACTCAGCGCGATGCGACTCAAGGCGTTATAGATGCAATGGAAACCGCCATAGGTGACATACTCCCTGAATGTATCCGGAACCTGAGCAAAGGCTGCGCCCGGCATGAGTACAATCAACAGGGGAAGGATTTTGAAAAGTCGTTTCATTTGGGTATCCCCGATTTGTCGAAAGAGACACGATCCAGACGATCACTTCTGGCCTGGATCAATCTTTCCTGCTCCAGGCCGTTGGTGATTCGCTGCAATGAAGCGCCATAGGCTTCTTCGAGATAGCCGTACATGCTGTCCAATCGGCCCAGTATGGTTTCGATGTAGCTTGCCGGCTGTTCGACGAGTTGCTGGACACATCTTCCTCCGGCATTCGGCCCCAACTGATTGTGCGCGATGCGCATGGCATCGTGATAGAGTTTGTAGGTGTTGAACAAAAGCGACTTGCTCATCTGGTAGGCATAGGAAAGGGCACACACGTATGAAAGACGGCCGGAGATCTCTTCTGCATTGTTCAAATCCCCAACGGCCATGATGTCGTTTAGGATCAGCATATACAACGGAGAGGGCATGCTTTCGATAAAGGACTGCGCCGTAGCGGATAGATCCGCTTTCGTGCCGATGGCCGTGATAATCTCACCGATCATGGCATAGGACCAATCGTAGAGAGAGTCATAGTTCACGCCGTTGATTCGGATGTGATCCAATTGCCTGCACTCGTTGGTGGTATTTCGGGTGATGAGGTCACCAAAGATCAGCGCATCCACATCCCCGGGGTCGTTGTAGCAAGGACCGACCATGAAATAATTGCCGTTGTCGATCAGCACGTCACCTACAAAGGCAGACATGATCCGGGTCTGGGATTCAGGAATATTGTTTTCCATTGCGACGTTGGCCAACAGCGAACCGTTTCTGAAAAATACCCGTCGCATCTCTTCGGGGCAGCCGGCGGTCATATCGTTTACCGAAACCCCGGTCGCCTGCATGACCTGCTGAGTGTTGGCATGATTGTACTCATCCTGAGAGCCCTGGTAAAATTCATGGATCCCGCTCTCGATGAGAAATTTCTGAAGGGCTTCGGATTGATCCTCTCCCGAGGAGGTACTTTTGAGATAGGTCGCAACACCCTTGGCGGCCCGGCAGTCATCGATCTGCAGTTGATTGAGCCGATCCACCATTGCCTCCAATGACTTCATCGATTTTTGGATTGGCTCGGAGAGTACCGACATGGCGATATCGTAGACAAAGGTCGCCACCCCGCCTTCCGCGATACGTTCAAGTTTTTCCATCAGATATTCGGCGTCCAGGTAGGCAAAGCTTCCCATAAACATATCGATGCCACCGCATCCGGCGCGAAAGCGAGGCGGTGCAACACTCACCAGATAATCATTTTCATTGCGAAAGCGAAGGGACAGGCTCCCGGCCGAGGCATATCCCCGTTTCTGGCTTTCAAACATGTTGGGGCCGCTATGGGTCGCCTGTTGTATCCAGTTGTCGATCCAATCATCGGCGAAAGCAATTCCGGACATCGCCAGGACAAGGATCATGCTTATCAGCAAACGTTTTTTCATGGATATCACCTCGTTAATTTGCGGCTTCTTGATAATCCATTTGATAGAACTGTTTCGGATCGGCACGGTCTTCCATCATACGGATCAACTGGTAAACGCGCTTGGTGAGCTGATCCAACGAAATCACACCCGAAGAGACGATCTGCGATTTTTGGGTGCTCCGAGATACCAGAAGCAACGTGGGTGTTGTCTCGACTCGAAATTTGGTTGCCAGTTCCGGGTTTTCGGCGATGTCGATCCGCCGCACGGTCCAGCCATTCAAATGTTCGAAGTAGGCCAGAATCTCTTCCTGTGCCTGGCAATAGCCGCACCCCATCTGGTTGAAGGCGATGATGGCATATCGATCCTTGAATTCCTCCAGGGTCGTTTGGACTTCGCTATTACGCTTTTCAATGTATGCGCTGCGACCGGGCTGCGAATAGGGATACCGGGACTCGCCGGTCAACCGCGGGTTTTGCATGGCCACATAGCCGGCGACATTGGCCACAAGGCGACTTTTCTTTTTGGCCACGTCGGTAGCCTCTAAAAACCGCAACACATTTACTTCGGTTGGACGGTGCACAGCATGCTTGAGCCTTTCGTCGATCACCACTTGAAATCGGTCCGGATGCAAATCGAAAAGTTCATCATAGGTGTATTGATCCGGCTTTTCATCTTGTAGGGGGTTGCTATTCACTGGTTTATCCTCGATCGTTTCTTCTTGCTCTTGGGTCGGCTGCTCTTGCGGGTCTTCGTACCAAAAGTATCCCCTTTGGCGATCCTCCCAGAAAGTCTCTCCAGCCCATACGCAAGGTGCCATGAGAAGAAGACTAAAAAAGAGGAAACAGCACCGTTTCGATATCGGCAATCGATTTAAACCCGAAATATCGAGAGTCATAGCTGTTATCCCTGTCACCTATCAGAAAAACCATTCCTGGGGGCACCGTTCCGGAGAATCGAAATGGCACGATATTTTTTCCTGTTTTGCACTGTCCCAGATAATTATCATTGCAGAAGTACTCTATATCCTCGTTGACCAACCGATCTCCCGGAAGACATCCGACACGCTTGACGATGCTGCAAGGTTCGCATCCCACGTCCGGTTCGAACAGGGGGAGTCGCACGTAATCTCCTTTTTCAAGTGCCTTTCGATTGATCTCCCAGAACAGATGATATTTAACGCTATCGGTTTTGGTTATGGTCAGACGCGTCGGTATGATCATGCCGATGACAAGCGAAATGCAAAGTAGCATGATGTAACCGAATAATCTTTTGTTTGGTTTCGGCCATTTCAATTTTGACCTGCCCGGTTTGCAGCCAGTTTCAGTTCTTGCCGGCCGGACTCTCGATGAAACAGCGTCAATGCCTGATGTAAGGATGTTGCCCCATAAACGAGCAGCCAGCCCTCATGTGAGCTGGTAGGGTCGGGATCAAAGATCACGGCCGGCACCTTGTCCACCACAAACCGTTTAAAAAGGTTCTCGCCGACGATAACCTTTGCCTTGACCACACAATTTTCATTCGTGCAGCCGTGGTCTTTTTGTAAAAACCGATGCAAGAAGTCCTTCGGGAATGCTTTGAACACAAGCCGTATATTATCGCTTCCAAGGGTGTCGATGTCAGCGGCAAAGGATTTGAGAACTGAAAGGGGGATCGACTGGGATACAAAAATATAGATACGGGATTGCGCGTCAAAACAGGCATTGGGATCCTCGGGGCCAGACGTTTTTGATTCTACGAATGTCCCTCTTAATTGTTCATTGATAGCAGCTACAGCATCTTTCTTCTCATCAATCTTTAGTTGTACGTTTCGAGTAATCTCCTTTTCATTTCGTTTAACGCACTGTTTGGCAGCTTCGTAATAGGGGCTTTTTTCGATCCCTTCGACGATCTTCTCAATATCCTGCGCATTGGCAAAAAGGGCCAATCCCGCGATCAACGATAGTGAAATTGCCAAATGGATTGATTTCATGTCAGTTCACGAAATACTTCCCTAAAGATTTGTAATCAACTGGCACAGCAAATACGAAGCCTCCACAGAAGCCACGCAAAGTTGTCGCCGCCCAATTCCACACGGTTCAGGCCTCCGGCCCAAAATAGCGGATCCATGCCGATAGGAATCTTAAAAGGCCGTTCACTCGGCCTTAGTGGCTGCAGCCTGAAATAGCTTTTTATCCAGATGGGCATCGGTACGGCGTAACAAGGTACGGAGGCGGCATCCATCAACAAGCCCAGGCGACCCATATGGGCGACGGCCCGGGCAGCAAGGCCAGCATTTCCCGTGGTGTACTCATCCTGGTTGAAATGGCCATTCATGTTAAAAAGGGTCCCCCATGCGCCCAGGCACCAGTACAATGCATCCATGGGTGTTCCGAACTGTGCCGTAGCGGCATCGGCCATGCAGGCTTCGACCATGGGATACGTGGCAAACAGCGATGCTTCCGGCCACCACATGGAGCTGTAGATTTCTTGCCACTCACCGTCGATCTCCGTGATGTATTCCATTCTACTGTCCGAAAACTCATGGCAGATACCGTCAAAGACCGTGATCATTACATTCAGCATAGGGTGAGTAAGATAATGTACTTGCGCAAAAACAGTTGCGTCTTCCGTATTGGAATGGTCGGAATGAGTCCCGCTGAAAAACAATTGATCCAAAGATCCTGCCCCTTCGCTCAGCAGAAAGGATTGCGATCCGGTCGGCGAACAATACGGGTCTTTGACCGTCTCGATAATTCGGTGAGGTTCCCAAAATGCGATGAGCGCACCATATCTGCAATCATACGGACTGGAACAACAAACACAGGCGCTAAGCACTTCAAACTCGAAGTCGAACCCACCCGGGTTCCATTCCTGTTCGATTCATGTCGCACCCACAAGCGTGGGCAGCAGAAGAATCAGTATCCAACTAATGGACAGGCTTCGATGTAACCGCAAGGATCTCTCCTTTCTGTTGGACGATGGTGGGTACGTTCTTTATCCCAAAGCGCTGAGCCAGCTTTGGATGCAATCGGTAAACGCGCCGGTTGAATCGTTGGGATACGTCTTTTGGGTTGCCCTGGGTGATCACCACACGCGTCATGGGGTCGGAGGTCTGTTCCAGATGCAGTGCCCAGTCGATCTGGTTCGGCTCACTTCCATCGATGACGATCATGGTGCGAAAACGGCGATGTGCCAAAGGATTGTAGCGATACCCTTTCGGGTAGACGATATTTCCTTTCGCATCGGCGATGTCCCAGGGAACTGTATAGGTCAAATCCAGAAACTCCTGTGTTTCGGCCAGTGCGACCGGCAGCGACATGGGGTAGGGCGGTTGAGGGCGATGATCCGAACTGTCTTGATCAGGCGTTACCGCTTTCTCAACGATCGGATATACTGGCCCCACACGGCCCAGGTTCTTGGCCTGGACATCCATTTCAATGACGACCAGACAAATCACCAACACACCGATGCTAAAAACTCCTTTGATCGGCGAGCTTTTGAATCGCTTCATGATATAAATATCCCTCCTTTAAAAGGGCATTGATACGGGCGTTGTCCTGTGGATCGGAAGTAAAGGCATAGTAGGCTACCGGATCAAGGGAGAGCCGGGTTACACCAGTTCCATTGGGCGTCTCCATCAAGAATTCGGAATACTTGGGCTTCACAAGACGTACCGAGCTTAAGATTGCTCCCATGAATTCGTCATATTCGATGATCTTCTCTTGGATGGCCTGGGGATAGTCCCTTGACTCCAGGTAGAACTTGTAAGCCGAGTTGGAGTTGATCACCCGGCCAACCTTACCGAAATTGATGATGTCCAAAGGCGATTGTAGGACCGTGATGAACGATCCGAAATATTTGCGTGCCAGGCGATATCCGGCCTCGATGACCATGGCGATGAAGCTATCCTTGCTGACCCATTGGGCCGTCTCTTCGAAGACGATCACTCGCGGTCTTTGTCGATCGGAAAGATAGAGATTCTGGGTGATGTAATGGATGATCTGCATGCAAACCACACGAAACAAAGAATCCATGTCCTTAAGTGAATCCACCTCCAGGACCACGAACTCATCGCTGCGGATGTCCAGGGTAGCCGGTCCGGCAAACCACTTTCCATAGGGACCCTTCGTGGTGAAATCCTTCAGATTGAATCCCAGTTCTGCGGCAATGGAGTCGATATCCTTGATCTTGGACAGATCGATGTCAGCCTCCATGCGCTTGGATACCTCAGTGAAGCGGTTCAGGAACCTGTAAATCGTATCGATGCCGGCATCATTTCCTTCAAGCTCCCAGGCCATCCGCGCCGTGTTTTTTAAGATGGTCATTTTGGTTTCCGTGGGCATCTGGCCCGTTGCCGAGTAGCACATCTGATAGAGGATTGCCGATATGGAGTCGATGGATTCGTCGATATTTCGAATGTGAGTGAATGGATTTAACGATACACTGGAGTTTTCGTTGAACTCGATGAAGTTGCCCCCCAATATCTTGGTCAGCTTTTCGTAGCTCCTGCCCAAGTCGAAGATCCGGATCAATCCGCCATTGGAGTAAATCTCCTTGAGAAGATAGTTCATCAGGTAGGATTTGCCAGCACCGGTCGTTGCAGTGACGACCGCGTTGTTGTTGGTCGACCCTTCGTTGAACATTCCATAGGAGACGACTTGTCCTTTTCGTCCCAGAAAAAGGGCCGTGGGCTGTCCGGAACCGGTGAAATCGCCTTGTACAGGCAATAGTCGCAGGGCGGTCTCTGCCGGCATGATTTTGTCCCGCTCCATGAAATCGATGTTGGTGCCGATGTTGTAAAGGCCCAGGGGCAACGATGCGATTAACAGCGGCGTAAGGATACCCATATCCTCCTGGAGCGTGAACCCGCCTCCCTGGGAGTGCCATATCCGACTGATCTGCGCGCAGTTGGTATCGACCTCTTCTGCGGAGCGGCCGATGTTCCAGATGATGGGGATGACCCGTACAAACAGGTTGCCGCTGATCAACTCCTTGGCAGCCCAGCGATACTCGGCCTCCCTTTCGTTTTCTTTTTGGCCGCGGACTCCTCTTTTCTCCTGGCGGATCATCAACTCGGTTTTGGAACGAATCCTTTTGGAAAGTCCCTCGAACACGATGTTTACGGTAACCCAGAACGGGCAGGTAATCTGATTGTTGTCGTCATTGGCGCCCATGATGCCGCCCATGATATGGTTCATGGTGAGCGGCTCGATCTCGCCGATGGGCCATCCCTTCACGGTTTGGGCCTTCAGAAACTTTTTGGCACACGCGCCGTTGATCTTAACATGGCTGAATTTGGTATCGATCATACCCGCGCGGATAATCTGTTTGCGGATTTGCCTCTCCGGATCATAAGGGGAAATCGGTGTGTTGGAACCGGCGTTGAGAATCTTGGATAAAAATCTGATCAAACCATTGGGGTCGATGGGATTGGGATGCAAGCCGGCGCCCTTGAGCGCTTCGGCCACCGAAAGGGCCGCGAATTCGAGGCGATCGCTAAGCGGTTGTCCCGGTGGAAACTTGAGGCTCACCAACAACCGGAAATTTCTCACAGGAATATTGTTTGTGCTTTTCAAACCAAACTCGGCTCCACAGAGATGCTGAATCATGTTATCGGTGAGAGTGTCCAGAAAAGGATTATGGCGTGTCTTCAACGCTTGGTAATGGTCGAAAAGGCCGGTGCAATCCGGATCGGCGTACATCATGAATTGGAGAACGCTGCCGAACGGTATCCCGCTGTGGATGCATCCTTTCAGGTTTTCGAATACCTTTTCGGCAGCATACACCAACGGCGTGCATTCCCACACATAGCCAAAGGTGTCGTCGGCACTGTGGTAGACTTTGCTGCCTCTGTCCCATGCCTGGTAGGGTAGGTAGGAAGATAGTTTGTCCCGATTGGCCAAACCTACAAATCGCTGGGCGTTGAAAGCATCGTCCACACCCAATATTTTATCCAGTATCAGCATAGCCTTACTCTTCGATGATATCCAAAATCCAGCGGGGTTTATCGCTTTCGAAAAAGATGTAGCGATGGCCGTAGAAGCGATCTTCCCGGTCGTATCCCAAAATAAGAACCCGCATTTGTTTAGCAGGAATCCGGACCGGCGTGATGGGGCTTTTCACCAGGCCGGCGATTTCCTGATATAGCTCTTCTTTGTAAACGCGATCCTGGCGTGGTTTAAAAATCTCACCGGTATCGCTCGATTGGGGGCGATCCTTTATTAAAGGTGAATCATGATTCGGATCGATGTTCATGGATTCCATGTTTTTCGGATTCGCTTTGGATCGCCGGTAGGCTGTATCCATGGAAACGCAATCGCCGTTGAACGGGTCCGGGCAATCGCTGGATTCATCATAGGGGTTCATGGTTTCGCAGCCGGTAAGCAAAACCACGACGGACAGGAGGAAAAACAACCATATCGTTTTCATTTTATCCTTCCAGCTCCACTTTTGAGGTTTCTTGTTTCTTTATGGAGATATCCACACCCTCACTGATCACGATGGTGATGTTTTTCGTGGGGTGGACCTCGATGACCGGCAGACTCTGTTCGGCCAGATCCAGATAGAATCTTCGAAGATCTTCGGCCACGTTGACGATACCCTGGCCGATGCCGGCCTTGGCCAGGGTGTCCGGATCGGTATCCTTGAATTGACCGGTTCGAACGCCTGTATTGACCCCATAGGTGAATTCTTGCTGTCCCAGGGTCATTGCGTCTCCCAAGCCTTCCAGAAATCCGGCGATCGCCACCCGGGCGATCTGCTGCCCGAATTTTGCGTACACATGGCCTTTCATGCCCTCCTTGCCGTCGGTATCGACGACAAACCCTTTGATGGCCTGATCGATCACCGTTCCTCCTTTTTGGTTGATGCAGGATAGCGACAACAAGCGGGCGTGCACCCTTTCATCGGCAAGGCTTCCATACCCCTCGGCCACAACGAAACAACCCTTGGTATTGCTCTTTACGTTGTTGGGCAGCACTGCCAGGTTGTTCACCCGGATCAGCATGGGGATGGGATTGTTTCTTCCCACATCCGTAGCCGGTGCGGTGACACCATTGAGAAGATTGGCCTCCATGAAGGAAGGTGGCAGATGGACTTCGATGGCTTCGTTATTTTGCGGGTCGGTGGCGTTCGACTGGGGATTGGTAAAAACCGAAATCTGCTTGATGGGCGGATCAGTTTTTTTACCGGTGGATCGTTTTCTCCGGGGCCGACTTTCCTGATAAAGATTCTTCTTGGGTGAGGGAACCTGGTTGCGCTGTATTTTGTCGATCACAGATGGGGGAGGTGTCGTAAAGGCGATGTTTTTGGTTGGAACACTACCGAGGTTCTTTTTGTGTGCAGCGGAATCCAGCAGGGGATTAGGCACATCCTGTTTGTTTCCGTACCGCTGTTTTTTGTCGACCTCTTGAATTTTTTTAGAGAGCATATCCCGCATTTCCTTTTTGAAAAGGAGCAAATCGTTTCGCAGGTCTTCGACATCCGCACGGGTTTTGTTATAGATCGTCTTCTCGAAGGTCCGCTCATCGAATTGTAAGGTGTTTTTCTTGACATCACTGCGCGTCGGGATCTGCCTTTCTTTATCCTTGGTGAATTGGTAGGCACTTGCCACAACGACGACCAGAATCAAACCGATGACGGTCTTTACGATCCTGCTCTTGTCTTTGCTTTTTAGGTCTCGAAACAGCTCTTTGAGTTTTTTCATGGGCTTCAATCAGTTAGATGATTGTTCGACGATAAAAAGACGCATGTATTTACCGGACCGCAAGACCGCCTTGCCGTCGATAAAATGCGCCAAATCCTGTCCCAGACAGATGGCCGTTGGGTTGCGGGTAAGTTCGGGGACCAGAAAACTGGTTTCATCCACCGTTATCTCTTCCGTTTTCGATGCAGGCGCCATCGTTACCAGGTATTCGTTCAGTTGAAGGGGCACGCCATCGATCGTTACACTGCGCCGAAAGCGGATTCTTAGCCGCTCGATTTCATCGATTTGTTGATCCTTAACAGTCACATTGAAGTTCTCAGGAATAGTGTCGGCAAAGGCGTTTCGAATCAGATCAACGGCCGCTGTCTCTTTGTCCAGCCCGGCAAACTTGAGTTGGTTGTCAATGGCTTTTTGCTTTCGTGAATCCAGTTTCAGGACCCTGGCCTTAAGGCCCCTTTTGGGAATGATTTCCATCGAGAAAACGTCCCCACCTTTCGTAATGATGTAGATGACTCCCCGTTTTGAATGCTCACCCAGCGTAACGAAGGCGTTGTTTCCCTGGTATTCCACCTCCATCTGTAATGCCTGGGGCGCATTGATGTTTTGGATGGGCTCGCTGCAGTGGATACGATTGATGGCTTTCGGCGCCAGTTCCACCGAGGGCGCCTGTTCCGATACCTGGTACTTGATCGACTCTTGTGCGGCTTGTTCAGATGCCTGGCAGAGCGTTGGAAACAGGAAAACTGCCAAAACGACGAACAAAAATCGGGGTAATTGTTTACGTATCATTTTTTTGGGATACTCCCGTGATCCTGAAGGTGCCGTCATCGATTTCATATTCGATGATGTGGTTTTCGATGGCCTTTTCGATGCTTACGTCATCGGCATACTTGCTTCGAAGGCCGATCAGTTCGATCCGGTTCGTGGTCCCCAGCTTTTTGATCGAATGAATCTGGAAAGATGAACTGACCCTCAGACGAATCACCTCCTCGATGATTTTGTTGAGGTCGCTTCGCATGGAACTGAAAACGCCAGGAGACGCCAGTTTAAGAAAATCGGAAAAGTTCTGCTCTGCATTGCTGGGGGTATAATCCAAAAGCAGCTTGATCGAATACCGACCCATCAGTTTGAGATATTCATCGTCTGCATCGTTGCCCCGGATCTCGATTTTATGATCCACCATCGGTGGCAGGATCACCACCTTCTGGCTGTTCATCGCATGGTAGGACACGATTGAATTGACGATCGTAATACCCAGGGTCAGCAATAAACAGAACTTGAGCAGCCTGTTTTCGGCTAGGGCATTGGCCAATTTATCTCCGTAGATGGATAGTTTCATTCGATAAACCTGTTGGCAAAAAAGTCAGGATATTTGGAAAATCTGAAAAATCCGCTGAAATAGGCAAGATGCCGGATGAACCCTCTGGGGAAATTGCGATTGAGCCAGATGAAGGAAGCGACCATCGTCAGGTTGAGCAGCACGACCAACCACTGAAACCGAAAGATCGCGCAAAAATAGACAGAGAGCAGGCATATGATGAACTCATCGCTTTGCATTCCGACAAACCGGACCTGTTCGTTCAAGTAGCGGGGTATCTGGTATCTCATCCGTGATCCTCCATGGTGAATGGCCTAAAACAAGGATTTCGAGACGATGCTTTCGATATCCGAAAAGGTTATTCCTAAGGAGACAACGACCTCCTCGATGAAGATGATGAGACCTGCACAGATGGCGCAGGTGATGGTGCCGAATACGTTGCTGCGGACCGCCCAGAATATAGCGTAGAGAACCAAACCGGCGGCGATGGTAAAACCGATGGCGCCCGTTAGAATCTCGTTCATGAAAAGGTCATAGACGCTGTATGCAAAGCTTCCAGCGGCCGGCGCCTGGAAAGCGAATGCCGCAGCCGGGCAAAATCCGACGGTCAAAAAAAACAGGGCGATACTTACTTTTTTGACGGCTTGCATGACTCAATCCTCCTTTTGACGATGTTGTTGATGGATTATTTTGCAATTGACGATATCGCTGCCGTGAAATTGCCTTGGTTCGGCAATGTTTAGAGAGACATCCTCTTTGACGGGGATTGTCTGTTTGCCGCAACCGAGTAGCGCTGCCAAAATCACGATCGGAAAAAAGATATGTTTCATGGTGAATCCCTGGCTTCCTGGTTATTTAAAAGACCGTATTTTCGAATGACCATGAACCGTAAAATCCGATCAGCCTCGGCTTCAATCTGTTTTTGCCGGAGGTCGGATAGAGGCGTATGAAGGGGGTACCTCTCCTGGATCTCCACAAGCATCTGATTTTCGACTGCACGGTGAAATCCGGGATGGTTTTCTCCCAACAGGTTGCCGATGGAAGAACGCACGGATGTCTTGGCAACCTCAAAGAGGGTTTCTCGTTCGGAATCGGAAAGGGTGGACAGTTTTTCTTTTGCGGCTGTAAGCAGCTGGCTTTTGTGCCCCCTGGGGCTGGGGATTTTTTGTTCGGCTTGCGTCCAGGCCTCGGACTTGATGCGATCCAGTTCCGGAGGTGAAAGGCCCTCGAGCGTTTCCTGAACTCTCTGATCGAGTTGCCGGTCCTGTTTTTTGATATCAGCAAGGCGTTGTTGCTCGGTGCGTGCCGCTTCAAGCTCTTTTTCTTTTTGCCGGCGTTCCCGTAATAGTCGTTCGTCCTGATCTGCCTGCTGAACTTTCAGGTTCTCGGTTCCCCAGCCATTTTCCAGCGAGCGTTTAAAGAATCCAGGAAATCCGCCATTCTTGGTCGAGTTTTCAATGGCATAGTCGAGTTCGGTGGTGACGTAGGACTTGCCGTGGGATTGCAGATACGTGTCAATGCTTGCCAGTACGTCTTTGTGGTCTTGGTAAATTTTGGGGATGCGGGATCGAATGGAATCTGGAAAATTATTTTTACAAAAAGCGACCGCCGCCTCGCCGGTAGTTGCTGTAGTATTCTTTGTAGTAATCTCTGTAGTAGTCTTTGTATACGTCCCCCCATTTTTTGGGGGGATATCCCCATACTTTTTAGGGGGAGGTCCCCCAACTTTTTGGGGGGATACCCCCAAACTTTTTGATGGGATATCCCCCAACTTTTTAGGGGGATATCCCCTAACTTTTTGGGGGGATCTGGATTTATTGGAAATATTGATGATATTTTCGATAATTGGCTCGATATACATCACGTTGGTGATGGCAAGACCACTTCCCGTCTTGATGTGGCGAAACTCGCGGGTGATCAGATTTTGATTGCAAAGATTGTCGATGGCGTTTTTGATCTGGTTTTTGGAAAAGCCGAAGATGTCAGAATATTCCTGGTAGGTCTTTTGGAGTTTGTCGGCTTGGAACTTTTGCTGAATACCGATCACATCACCGGTGTGCTCGTCCCGGGTCATCATCGGCGTGTACCAATAGACGATATCCGATAAAAGGATGATCGCGACAACATCGGGCTTGCCCGATCCAGTCAATATATTGCGAAACCAGCTGATCGGCGTGATGTTGCCTGTCAACCGACAGTTCAACATTTGCTGGCAAACGGGATTGATTTTGGTGGGGGTTTCGTTCATGGACATGCCCTCCGTATGGGTACTAACGGTTGAGCAAAATCATGATGGTTTTATCTGCGTATATTTTGTCGATGGAAGGCGCATCTTGCACCTAACCACTGAAACTTTTTGGTTTGGGCCAACCCTCTTCAGGAAAACCCTCGCAATGGCTTGTATGTCACGTATTGGCGCGGACATTCGGCTTTGATTTTATCTTTTCGATCATATGCCCACCGACCTTGTCATTTCCTTGTCATTTTTTAGATAAAAACCCCCTAAAAACAAAAAAGCGAAATCGGTATAAGTAACCGATTTCGCTTAGTATTTTCTGGTGGGCCGTGAAGGAATCGAACCTTCAACCTACTGATTAAGAGTCAGGTGCTCTGCCTAGTTGAGCTAACGGCCCTTTGTTGTCGTAAAAAACAAAAGGGACTAATAACAGGCGAAAAAGGCCTTGTCAATTCGTTTTTTGTTTGCGTTGAAAATCGGTATGCCATCTGCCATATCATGGAAAACCTTTGCTTCTGTTGCGACGTTTTCGTTCTCGCTTCCATTCGTTCTTCCATTTTTTCGTCTTCTTCGTGTCTCGGCGTTTGGCGTCCGGATCTTCGGTCAGGTCCAGAAAGAAGCTTCCCGGTGTTTTTGCGACTTGAGGGATCGGCTCCGTTTTTTTCGGCTCCGGCTCTCTTTTGGGAAGCGGAGGACAGGCAAAACAACCCACGGGAAGGCCGTCTGCCAGAAACAATCGGCTTCCATATTCTTCGAGGGTGACGCCCTTTTCCTGGGCTTGATGCGTGTTGACGGTCAGGATCACCGGTGCCGGATCGATTCGTTTTCCGAGCCTTTTGGCAAAATCCTCGTCGGTTGTCAGGACGATTTGGCTGACCGGGGGGAAGGGGCGTACGCCCTTTTCCAAAACTACCGGGTGGGCACGTTGGCGAATGGCGTGGTACAGCAGTTTTGGAAGAGAATCAGGCTTTTGAGGTTGAGGAAGCCTGGATCGATCCTTTGCCCGTATATGATTGCCCTCTATTTCGATGGACGGGGAGGCGAGCGCATGGCATACCTCACGCACATGATTCATACGGATGTGCCGCCACCCCTCCTCTTCGCCCAGTGCCTTCAGCAATTCCTTGATCTTCACGTACCCGTTTGCATCGGGAATCAAACCGAATTCATCGGGCCGGTACCCGAGGACATAGGCGAGTAACTTCGAAAGTTTTTGCTGTGATTTGCTGTGTTTCATCTTCGTCCATCTTGACCACTTCAAACCGCTCTGATAGTTTTCGACGCGATCCATAAAAAAGTTAACAGATTTCAACAAGAAAGGAAATGGACCGATGCAAAAGGAGAAATCCATCGAACTATTCCGGCGGGCGCAGGAAGTGATCCCCGGCGGCGTGAACAGTCCGGTGAGAGCCTGCAAATCTGTAGGCAGCGACCCTTTATTCATCCATCGTGCAGATGGGTGCCGGTTGTTTGATGCAGACGGAAATCCTTTTATCGATTATATCGGGTCATGGGGGCCGATGATACTGGGGCATCGGCATCCTTCGGTCGTTTCGGCATTGTCAAACGTGCTGGACCAAGGGACCAGTTTTGGTGCACCCACCGAGCTGGAGGTGGAACTGGCCTGCATGATCGTCGAGATTGTTCCGTCGGTGGAAATGGTGCGAATGGTCAATTCGGGGACGGAGGCCACCATGAGTGCTATCCGGTTGGCACGGGGGTATACTGGCAGGGACAAAATCATCAAGTTCGATGGATGTTACCACGGACATGCCGACGCCCTGCTGGTGGAGGCGGGGTCAGGCGTCGCGACGCTTCAGATTCCCGGTAGTCCGGGTGTACCTGCCGCCTTCGTTGAACACACCCTTTCCCTTCCTTATAATGACGCGGATACGGTTCGAAACGTCATGGAAAAAGAGGGCGATAAAGTGGCCTGTATTATCGTCGAGCCCGTGGCCGGCAATATGGGATTGGTACCGCCCGATGAACAGTTTCTCCAATCCTTGCGTGAAACCTGTGACAAATCCGGAACCCTTCTCGTCTTCGATGAGGTGATGACCGGTTTCCGTGTCGCTTTGGGGGGGGCGCAGGTATTGTACCAGATTACTCCCGACCTTACCTGTTTCGGAAAGGTTATCGGCGGCGGCCTGCCTGTTGGGGCCTATGGCGGTCGGAGACAAATTATGGAACACATTGCGCCCAAAGGACCTGTTTATCAGGCCGGAACCCTATCGGGGAATCCTCTGGCCATGGCCGCCGGTATCGCCACGTTGAAAGAGTTGAAACGCCCCGGATTCTATGAAGATCTGAATGAAAAGGCGGAAAAACTGATTTCAGGATTGGCCGTATCGGCCGAAAAGGCCGGCGTTCCCGTTTCCTGTGCGAGAGTGGGAGGGATGCTGGGCATGTTTTTTACCGAACGACCCGTTAAAAACTTCGATGATGCCAAGTCGAGCGATCTCGATCGGTTCTCACGCTACTATAAGGGGATGCTCGAAAACGGGGTCTATCTTGCCCCGTCTCAATTCGAGGCGTTTTTCGTTTCCGCCGCCCACGATGGTGAAGCCATCGATCAAACACTCTCGGCGGCTCAGGCGGTTTTTTCCATCTTGTAGTCAGTATCCATCCAGAAACGGCCAAGCCAATCTTAGCTTTGGCCGATATCGGCGTTGCGCGAAAAATTTTATCCTTAAAATATCAACCATATGTACACCAAGGGCATTTCCTTCGGGCACCTATGGTAAAATTTTTCATAGGCCTTGATCTCGAACAAATTTTTCTATTTCTGAACGAACACTAGTTCAACGACGCCGTTTCAGAATCGAATTTGATAGCGAATCCAAGGGGCTGCATGAACTGGCAGGGAGGTGATGTTATCCACGTCAGCGGTCCCCTGAACATAATCGAGGATGCATTCCACATCGATGTTCACGGAGGTACGTGTTGAAATGGGAAGGTAGAAGTCACCATCATCATCTATAGCGTTCATCTCTTTGGTCGTGCCGGCTATGTGGCTGTTGGTTTCCGCCGATGTATGCAATAGGGAATGGATACTGCTGCAACCGGACAAATAGAACAACGTTTGGATGAGTACCAAGAAAACTATTTTTTTCATTTTTCGAGCTTTCTTTTGTATCCTGTCGGTTGATTTACATCTCCATTTGCACGATTTTATAACTTGGCTGTATATTTTTGTGTTTCATTGACGAGGCCGTCAATCGAAAAAATAGTTCTTGGGATTCACTGCCACCCCGTTTAAACGCACTTCATAGTGAAGATGGGGGCCGGTGCTTCGCCCCGTATTTCCCACAAGGGCGATGGTTTCTCCGCGTTTGACGCGTTCTCCCCTTTTTTTAAGAAATTTTTGAATATGGCCATACCGTGTTACCATACCGAATCCATGATCGATGGTGACCATGTTGCCCATCAATCCCTTTTTTCCGGCAAAAATAATCGCTCCGTCGGCCGGCGCAACGATGGGCTCTCCCGCATGTGTTGCGATATCCATGCCACGATGAAATTCCCGACGGTGGGTAAAAGGTGAGGACCTGTATCCAAAACTCGAGGAAATCCAACCTGTTACAGGTCTTATGGACGGAGTCGCCGCAAGCAGGTTGCGCTTTTCTTCCAAGTGGCCGAAGATGGATGAGAAAGAGGCTTGCTGGTCATCGGCGGCCCGATCGATGGCATTGATTCGGACATGCATATCCCGGACGAGATCCTGGTGCTGTTTTTCGACAAATGTTCCAGGATCCAAGTCTTCAGGATTCGATCCACCAACGCCGAAGAGTTCTTCCCCTTTGTCTTTGGGGTCGAGGTTGGCAATGACACGGATCTTTTTTTCGAAGTTGTGAAGTTCGGCCAGTTTTGAATTCAAATCACAGATTTTATTTGAGAAATTGTCAATCTGGTCCTGCTGCTGCGCGACGAGTTCCTCCTTGACCGTAAGGCGGGCACGCAGGTCATGAATGATTTTGTTTTCGTCTTGTAGCCGGTGATAATTAAAAAGGCCCAGAAAGAGGAGGATGGTCATCCCGAAAAAGAGAAGGACCGAAACAGGTAAAACAAGCTTCGGTAAAGAGGCCTGCCGGACTTTGTTGCCCGTTGAATCGAAAATCAGTACCGTCAGCGTTTTCTTCGTCATGGTTATCATCTGTGGACGCAGTAAATAGCTTAATTGCTGTATGAGTTGTCGACGGGCATCAGATCAATGGTGCAATGTCCCTGGAATCGTCCTTCATGCCTTCCGTTGATGGGGCCGATTCGAGTCTCGATCTGTCTTTTCGGACGCTGTCCATCGTTGCCGTAGTAGGTCATATTCAATACGCGTCCCGACTTGAGTTTGGATAGGATGTCGGAGGTTTCCTTGACCACGACAAACATGGGACTGGATTCGCTGCGCCATATCTTGAACTGATAGAGAGGGTGGGGCTCGTCTACCGAAAATTCCACGCTGTAATAACCATTCGTTTCCATCGAACCTTTCAGCCTTTTGATTGTGCTTGTATTCATTTCCAAATTCGTCATGATCATCTCCCGGAATATGTCTTTTTGTCATTAATAGGTTATGCAAGTAGAGTGCCAAAATACGTTCTGTCTTTCGGCTTTCCCGTCATTGGTCGACTTCAACTTCAATGGTTCCAGGTAGATCAGTTGCTCTCAAACCGGGTGCGATGCATCCGGTTGTAACCGTAACGATTGAGACACTATCGCGGGAAAATCCAAGTCACCCGCTGTACGGCCGGTCGTTGACTCACGTAATATCCCGGATTTCATACCGGGTGATCAGTCGCGACAAATATGTTCGCTGGATGTCCATGATTTTGGCGGCTTTGCTTCGATTTCCCCCGGTGTGTTGCAGGTTGAGCAGGATGAATTCCTTTTTGAACCGATTGAGGGCATCATCGAGGGTAAGGCCGACCGTAAGGCCTGAGATCTTCTGTTTGGAGGTGGCGATGGGCAAGTCTTCCTCCATGATGGTCTTGCCATCACCCATCACCACGGCACGCTCGATGGCGTTTCTTAACTCTCGTATATTACCCGGCCAATCGTATTGGGTCATTTTCTGCATGGCGACGTCCGAAATTGTCAGTTCCGAAAGGCCCGTCTCCTTCTTGAAAACCTCTAAAAAGTGAAGGGCGAGGAGAGGCACATCCTCGAGCCGCTCCCGCAGCGGGGGCATGTTCAGTTGAACCACGTTCAGCCGGTAATACAGATCCTCCCGGAACCTTCCTTCCGACACCTCTTTTTGCAGGTTCTTGTTGGTTGCCGAAAGGACACGGACATCAACCGTGATGGGAGTGTTTCCACCGATCCGATAGAAGACCCCCTCTTGAAGAACGCGGAGGAGTTTGGCCTGGATTGCGGGGGCCATTTCACCGATCTCGTCGAGAAACAAAGTCCCTTCGTGGGCAATCTCGAATTTCCCCAATTTGCGACCCGCCGCTCCGGTAAAGGAGCCTTTTTCATAGCCGAACAATTCCGACTCCAACAGCGTTTCGGGCAGTGCCGCGCAGTTGAGCACCACGAGGGGTTTGGTCTTTCGTGGGCTCTCACGATGGATCAGTCGGGCAAGCAGTTCCTTCCCCGTTCCACTCTCGCCGAGAATAAGGGCGGTTGTTTTGCTGCGGGCGAGTTTCTGTGCATCTTTGAGAATCTTTTTCAATACATGACTTTTTCCGATGATTTGATGCTTTTCGCCCAACTCCTTTTTCAGATCGATATTTTCCCGGCGAACTTCCTCCAGGTTCCTTGCACTTGCGATGGCAAGGGACGCAAGGCTTGAAAATTCCTCAAGAACATCCATGTCTGCAGGAGTGAACTGGGAGTTGTCTTTTTTATTGATGACCTGGACAACACCGATAATCCTGTCGTTTATCGTAAGGGGGACACACGCCATGGATTGGGTCTTGAAATCGACGCTGTCACTGATCTTTCGGCTCCAGCGATGATCCTTGCGCGCATCTGCAATGAGAAGGGGTTGACCGGTTTTGGCCACGTGCCCGGCGATACCCTCGCCGATTTTTACTCTGAAATCCTTGACGGCTTCGCCTTTGGCGCCGGTGGCCACCTTGAAAAAGAGGGAGTCTGTTTTGGCGTCGACTAGAAGCAAGGATGCGGCCTCTGCACGAACGACGCCGGTGGCCGATTCGATGATCAGATGAAGGAGTTTGTCCAGGTCCTGCACGGATGAAACCCATGAGGAGATGGCCTTCAACTGATCAATGGGGGCATTTGTTTCTAAGGTATCTGTTTTCATAATTGTAATTTTCCGGCCTTACGGCGGATGATGTTAATTTGTTCGTAAAATCGAGCAGTTGTCTTCGTTATGGAACGATTTACGCGCAGTCGGCCACTTGTACCAGTTTTGGCAGGATACGACTGCTTTCACCTTGAACATAAATGCCACGGTTTGCTTGCGTGGCCAAGCGGGCAAAAGGGTTATCGGCAATATTGATGTCGATCATTAGCCCGCGGTTGCCAAAAACAAGATTGGTGATGTGGTTTGGCAGCGTGGTGGCGCCGGTCGTTCCGACGGTGATCAAAAGTCGCGTATTTTCCGCTACATGAATGGCACTTTCGAATCGAAAGTATCGTTCGTTGTAGGTTTCGTCGAACCACAAGACGTGGGGGCGAAGCCAACCGCCACAGGACGGACACCGAAGAGACCGCTTCTCTTTGTCGGTCAGTGCCTCTCCGCGTCGCTTGGGAGACAGATCTTCGGGCAGGGGAAAAATGCCCTCCGAACAAGCTGACGCGCAACGTGTCTTGAAAATGTTTCCGTGAATTTCAAAGGTCCGTGATTCACTGCTGCCGGCGCGGATGTGCAAGTTGTCCACATTTTGGGTGATCAGCGTAAACCGGTCTCCCAAAATGGAATCGAGCCTGGCCAGGGCCTCATGTCCTGCATTGGGTGTTGCTTTTTTGCACATTCCCATACGGTACAAATACCAGACCCAGACCGATTCCGGGTCTCTCGCAAACATGGAAAACGTTGCGATTTCCTGAGGATGGTACTCCCTTGAACCGACGGTCCAGAATCCTTCCGGCCCCCTGAATGTGGGAATGCCGCTTCCCGCCGATACACCGGCACCGGTGAGAACAGTAATATTTCCTTCTTCCTGAATTGCTTGGCAAAAAAGTTCCGCAGCCGTTTCCATGGGCATTGGATCCTCGTCAGTTTTTTGACGCTTCATCATTCCTTTTTATCCCCTTGTGACACGATACGGGAAGAAGAGCACATCCACGGGGAACCATGAATCCCCTTGTTCTTCCACGGTAAATCGTCTACAACCCACTTCAGCACACGGATAGAAAAATGAGCATAGTGAACGAGCGGGTTTTTGCTACAGCGTTCTTCCCTCCAATTCTACACAAAAGAGCAAGAGGACATGGGATCCATGATGCTTCCTGAAAACAACAGAATTCCCGAAAAGGTGGAACGGATTCATTTGATTGCCGTTTGCGGAACGGCCATGGGCGCCCTGGCCTGCATGCTGAAAGAGATGGGGTACCGGGTCACCGGATCGGACAACAATGTATACCCACCAATGAGCGATTTCCTCGAGGAAAAGGAAATTCGCGTCATGACCGGATTCGATCCAAAGCACCTTTCCCCGCAGCCTGAACTGGTCGTGGTCGGAAACGCCGTTTCCAAAGAGAATGCGGAGGTGGTGGCGACGGCAAAGATGGGGCTTTGCTATTGTTCCATGCCCCAGGCCGTCAATCGCTTTGCCGCTGCCGGCAAACGTCAGTTATTGGTAGCCGGAACCCACGGGAAGACAACCACATCGTCACTCTTGGCCTGGATCCTTTTTTCCGCCGGCCGTGATCCCTCTTTTGTGATTGGTGGTATCGTTCCCAATTTCAATAGCAACTATCGAACAGGGGCCGGGGATTGCATCGTGATCGAGGCGGATGAATACGATACGGCTTTCTTCGACAAGGGGCCCAAGTTTCTTCACTATACCCCAGATGCTGCCATTTTGACCAGTGTTGAATTCGACCATGCCGATATTTATCGCGATTTGGACCATGTTCGAGATGCCTTCGGCCGATTTCTTTTGATCATCAAGTCCGATGCCCTGCTGGTTCATGTAGACGACGATCCAAATGTGGACGGGCTTGTGGCGCAGGCAACTTGCAGGCGCCTTTCCTATGGTTTGGAGAAGTCATCACCCTGGCACATCGGGGCGATATCCATCAATCCGCCTGTCACTCGTTTTCAGGTGATGAAAAACGGGCAGGAATATGGGCAATTCGAAACCCGAATGATTGGTGTGCATAATCTGAAAAATGCCTTGGCCGCCATTGCGGTGGCTGATGATTTGGGGGTTTCCGCCGATCAAATCGCCCCGGCCCTGGCGACTTTTTCCGGCGTGAGACGAAGGCAGGAGATCCGTGGTGAGCGAAACGGCATCATCGTCATCGACGATTTCGCCCATCACCCTACAGCCGTGAAAGCGACCATCGAAGCCGTCAAATCCTATTTTTCGGAGAATCGGATCATCGCGGTATTCGAGCCGAGAACCCATTCGAGCATGCGAAAGGTCTTCCAACACGAATATGCAGGCGTTTTCGATGCGGCGGATCGCATCTGCATCCGCAAACCCTCACTTTTGACGAAAGTTCCCGAGAAAGAGCGCATGTCCAGCGAAAGGCTCGTGGAAGATTTGAAACGTCGGGGAAAAGATGCGGTTCATTTCGCCGACACGGACGCCATCATCGATCATCTGGTAGATGTTTCGATTCACGGTGACGTGATATTGATCATGTCCAACGGCGGCTTCGACAATATCCACGAAAGATTGTTGGAATTATTGTAGGATACTCTCTGTGGCGATGGCAGGGTACGGAAAGGTGCGGGTTGTCAATGTCGTCAATTTCAGATTGAAAATTCGCCGGAACCCAATGTCGTCTTTCAAATCATTCCTCTCTCAGCTATTTCTTCAAGCTCGCGGGATTTATCGTCGATTTCCATCTGCACACCTCGTCGTGCTTGTCTTCTGGAATTACGCGAAACCGGATTTTCATTTCTTCCAAATAGCCATCTGATTTGCATTTTTCGAAAAATAGACAAAGCGGGCATTCAGAGAGCATGGTATTTTCAATATCTGCTCTATCACATTTAAATATAAAGTTGGTTTTCATACCACACCTCTCGTCGTGCGTCTCGAAATGATATCCAGGGAAGGGCCGGTCGAGATTACGGCCTTTTCGGGAGCTACCCTATCCCTGGGTTCGAAGGGGAAAATCTCCGACTCAAAGAGTCCCACACAACATATTGTATGTCAAGTTCATTCCAGTACAACATACACCAATTGTGAAAGTCATTTCACTTATTGGTTTGCGTAAACCGGTGTTGTGCAAAACAGCATCTTATGAGCCATTAAAATACTTAATATCATTCATAATATAAAAATAGTCCACGGTCATTTATTTCTTGTCAACTGACTTTTGGAGCACTATTTTATGCCGAAATAGAAGTAGGTCGGTTACTTCTGTTTTCGAGCCGCAAGAAAGATAATGCGGTTGGTACGATTGAATGAAAAACACGTAAGAGAGGTTGTTTTATGAAAAAGACATTTATTACTTTTATCGCCTTACTGGCACTATTATCCTTCGGTATGGCGTCTTCGGCGCAAGCCTTTTCTGTTCAGATTCCTACTGCTGTCGCAACAATCTTTGGCCCCGTCGTAATGGCCGGTAACGCTTCAGGATATGGCAACCACTTCGTCGTAGGTGTTACCACGCCAAGAGCCGAGATCAACGATCAGAGGGAAGTTTGTGCCCCGGTCCGGGATCAGAGGTGGGATCGTGCAAACAAGCAGGCCCAGAATTTTGTGATTCTGCCCATGATCGTTTTGGGTGGTGGGGTTCCTTCCTAAATTTCATTACAAATAGTTCTGTCTTTCCCCCTATGAACATCAATATGCCCCGCTACCCGACGAGGATGGCGGGGCATTTGGTCATTGGGGGGAGGTAAAAAGAGCACCCCTGGTTTTTCTGCAATTTCCGGGATGCGGATAGGGTGCAAAGGCGGGCGCGATTGAGCACCCAAATCCATAAGTAATTGGAACTATTTCTTAAAAAACAAACGGTGGCTTCGGCAATATCCATGAAACATTTCCGGGATCATCGTAATGGATCCTTTTCTTACATCAGCCGCACCAATTTGTCCCGGAAGTCGAGGATCAACAGGGCCGTGAAATCATTTTTGGCGTTTTATCTCACCATGTAGCGGATGGGACCCAGCATGAGCACGGCCGGCATCATATAGACCGCAGCCATGAGCGGTTCCGTTGGTCCGAAAAATCGTGCCGCAAACACAACAATCAGTGTGAGATTGCGTCCCAGCATGTGTGAGGTTACACGAGCGGCTTGAGCATATAAATAATGTCACTTTCCCTGGATGGATAGGGTGACATGATGCTTTGTTCATGGAGCTTGTGGACACCGATGTTATTTCGCATGGCAAGTGCGAAGACGTTGATCAATCCGGTTGCGTTGTCAGACAAGATGTGGGCACCCAAAATTTGACCGTTTTTACCGGCGAGTATCTTGTATGCCGCAGACTTCAATCCCACCCGGCGGTAGGTGGGCCAGCCGAGTTCTTTTGAAAAGCTTTTGTCGTAAGCGACATCTTCACGCGCCAGCCGCGCCTCCGTTGCCCCCACCATGCCGTACTGGGGATAGGTGAACAGCACTGCAGGTACAGCGGTGTACTCCATGGATGCTTCGACGTCATCGCCCGTATATCTGTCGACGATGTTGGCCGCCGCCGTGTGCGCCTCGGCGTCGGCGACACGGGCCAGTTGGATTGTGTCGGCACAGTCGCCGATGGCGTAGATGTCGGGATTGGAGGTCTCCATTTTCTCGTTGACGGCGACGCCTCTCTTTGTTCTTTTCACACCCCCTTGATCCAGATCGAGATCATCGATGGCAGGTACCCTGCCGGCACCGTGTACGACGAGATCCGCATCGAACCGGTGGCCTTCTTCGGTTACGACGGAAAAGCCGCCGGCATTCTTCTCGATGGCGGAAATGGCCATATTATTGATGATATCGATACCCTCGGCTTTTGACGCATGGGAAAGCAAGGCAACCATCTCTTCATCGAAGGGGCCCAAAGGACGTGGGCCGGCTTCCAGAATCGTGCAGTGTGTCTGTGAAGGGCCAAGTCGCACGGCGAAGTGGGCGAACTCGAAGGAGATGAAGCCGCCGCCGATGAATACGATGCGACGCGGCAATTGGTCGAGCTGCATGAATTCGCTGCTGGAGATGGCCAGATCGGCACCATCCATGGGAAGGGGCATGGGAACGGCGCCGGTGGCCAGGACAATATAGCGGGCCGATATTTCCCTGTCGTCGACGACAATGGAATGGTGATCATGCAATCGGGCGCGTCCCCGGATAAAGTCAATGCCTGCCTTTTTCAACCCTGTTATTGTGCTTTCGGGCACCCGTTCCGTGAAACGGTTTTTGGCGTCGCGCAGATCGGACCACCTGGCAGATGCGGTTGCGGTGATGCCGATGCCGGAAAGGTGGCGGGATCGTGCCACGGTTTCCGCTGCCTCGTAAAACCATTTCTTGGCCTGGCAACCCTTCAGGGCACAAACACCTCCGGGTTGTAAGCTGTGTTCCACCAATCCGACTTTCAGACCGTTGTCATTCATATCATAGGCAGCGGTCTGGCCGGCGGTGCCGGAACCGATTACAAGGGCATCGTATTTATTTGTCATGATCACCTTTCTTCGTCAAAAGTAAACGCGCCCTCGGTAAAAAGCGCCTGACATGCCTCAACCACGTCGGCATCGAAAAGTTTGCCTTTTCCCTGTTCGATTTTCAAAAGCGCCGCTTCGATTCCGTTGGCCGGCCGGTAGGGCCGAAAGGAACTGGTCGCCTCTGTGGTGTCGGCAACGGCCAAAATTTTTGCCTCCAGCAAAATATCATCGCCGGACAGGCCGCGAGGATAGCCCGATCCATCCAACCGTTCATGGTGCTGGTAGACCGCCTGGGCCACAGGCCACGGGAAAGGAATGTCATGTAAAATTTCGAAACTGATCTGGGGATGAATCTTGATCATCTCCAGCTCTGCCGCCTCCAACTCGCCGGCACGGCTGAGAATGGAAACGGGGATACGGATTTTTCCCACGTCATGCAAACACCCCGCGATCCGTAGCCCCGCGATAAAATCGGATGATAGTCCCATCTTCTCTGCGATGGCACAGGCCAGCCTGGCCACGCGCTGCTGGTGGCCGGCGGTATACGGATCTCGAATTTCGACCATGCGAGACATGCTGCGGATGGCGGCGTCCAACATCTGTTGAATTTCGGCGGTCTGGCGTGCAACCTTATCTGCCAGAATCTTGTTTTGTGATTTGAGCGCAAGGCGCATCTGTGCAATGGACAGGTGGGTTTTTATCCGTGCTTTTACCTCCGAGGCGTGAAAGGGCTTGGTGATAAAGTCCACCGCGCCCAATTCAAATCCCTTGGTTTTGCTTTGGGTATCGTCCATGGCCGTAATGAAGATGACGGGGATGGGGGCGGCTACCGGATCGGCCTGCAGTCGTCGGCATACCTCGTAGCCGTCCATTTGCGGCATCATGATGTCCAATAATATCAGGTCCGGCGTTTGCTTCTCCACATATGCCAGGGCACTCGCACCATTTTTTGCGATTCCCAGTCGGTACTCCGATTTCAGCGTTCCCACCAGAAGGTCGATATTGGTGGTGTTGTCATCCACGATGAGCAGCAAGGGGCGAGATGGGGTCATGATTTTTCCTGGTCAACAGTTTGTCGTAGTGTTTTCAATGCCTGATCGTAATCGTAGCTGTTGATTTGCTTCTCCACCACCTTACGTCGATGGGGGGGCAAGTAATTCCCTTGGGCGGCCGCCTTCGTAAAGTCCGGCAGGATTGCAGCGATCTGTTCCGGATCGGCCGATTCCAGGGCCTGCATGAGTCGATCCAAAAGCTCATCATAGGGCAGGCTGGTCGGCCCTGGTGTCGAGATTTCGCCATCGTATATGCCTTGCTCAGAAATCCATCCGATGGACGCGAAGACCTGTTCCATAGCCGACACCACCGTTTCGATGGCTTCTTTCAGGTCGGTTCCTTCGGAATTTGACAGAGATTTTTTCCGGCAGGCTTTTTCCAGGGCTTTTGCAGCTTCCTCCAACGCCACGGCACCGATGTTGGCGGCGCTTCCCTTGAGCCCATGGGCCAGTTGTAGAAGTTGTTCCGTATCGTCCTGTTCAAAGGCCTGTCGCAGCATTGTGCCGGTTTGCTGGTTATCGGAATGAAATCCGATGACGATTCGGATGTAGGTCGTCTCGTCGATCTTGAGAGCATCCAATGCCCGGGCAATCTGAATGCCGGGAAGTTCTTCCGGAAGCTGTGCCGACTCCCTGGATGTTTTTTCAATATCAGAAAAAGGTTGCTTCTCTTTATCCTCGATGTCGTCCAATGGGTTTTCCGGGGGTTGGGGGAGGGTGCCCGTATCCATGGATTCCGGCAAGTCCGAACGGGACCGCAACAGGCGCCAAAGGGTGAGAAAAAGCCGATCCTGGTTAACGGGTTTGGAGATGTATCCGTCCATTCCCGCCTCGAGACATTTTTCCTCGTCCCCTTTCATGGCGTGGGCCGTCATGGCAACGATGGGAAGCGACGCATTTTGGGGATCTTTTCGGATCAGCCGGGTGGCCTCGTAACCGTTCATCCTGGGCATCTGAACATCCATTAAAATGGCATCGAATCGTTTTTGACGGACGGCCGAAACCGCCTCCTCTCCGTTTTTAACGATGGTGACCGAAATGCCGGCCTTTTCCAACATGGCCTGCGCCACCTGCTGGTTCGTTGGGTTGTCTTCGGCAACCAGGACCTTTAATCCTTTTAATGGCTTGCGATACATGGACGCCCGGGTCGTGAAATGTTTTGGAACGGCGGTGCCCTTTCGACCCTGTTTGCCGAAGCCGTCCATGATGGCGTCGAACAGTGTGGACGGATAGATGGGTTTGGTCAAGAATCCGTTGATCCCCGCCTTTTCCGCCTGAATGCGTTGCTCCTCCTTGCCGAAGGCGGTCATCATGATGATGGGCATGGTTAGCTTCAGTTCCTGCCGGATCTTTCTTGACACCTCGATGCCGTCCATCTCCGGCATTTTCCAGTCCATCAGGATCAACTCAATGGGGTTACTGCGTAGCTGATTGTCCTTCAACCGGTTCAGTGCCTCGGGTCCCGAAGCCAGGGCCTGCACCGTAAAACCCAAAGAAGACAACATTCTCCGCATGATAATCCGGCTGTCGGACAGATCGTCCACCACGAGGACGTTGAGCCCTTGAATGTCCGGTGGGACAAGAAACTTGGCGGGCGTGGGTTCGTCCATGGGACGGCGCATACGAACGGTAAAGGAGAAGGTACTACCTTCGTTCAGGGTAGACTCCACGCCGATGTCCCCGCCCATGAGCGTCACCAACTGCTTACAGATGGTCAGCCCCAAACCGGTGCCTTCGTACTGCCTTGTGGATGAGGTGTCCGCCTGGCTGAACGGTTCGAAGAGCATTTCCATATACTCCGGAGCGATCCCCGTACCCGTGTCCTTCACGTGAAATTCCAAATTGATCTCGTTTGCGTCCGTTTTTTCGGTTTCGTCGTCCTTTTCCTCGACGCTGAGAAGAATGGAGCCTGTTTCCGTGAATTTAATGGCGTTGCTGATGAGGTTGGTCAGCACCTGCTGCAGCCGCAGGGGATCACCCAGAACCAATTTGCACGTGTCCGGGGCGATATCCACCAAGAGTTCGATCCCTTTGTCGGCGGCCTTGTTGACGAAGACCTCCATCACCCGATCGAAGACCTCACTCAGGCGAAAGATCCGTTCCTTCAAAGTGATCTTGCCGGCTTCGATCTTGGAAAAATCGAGAATGTCGTTGATGATGCCGAGTAGGGAGAAGGCGGAGCTTTGAATGATCTTCAGGTAGTTTTCGACTTTCGGTGATACCGTTTCACCAAGCGCCAAATCCGTTGCCACGATGACGCCGTTCATCGGTGTTCGGATTTCATGGCTCATGTTCGCCAGAAATTCGCTTTTGGCACGGGTAGCGGATTCCGCTTCTTCCTTTGCCTGTTGGAGTTCCCGGTCTTTTTGTTTGTGAAGATCCATCTCGATCTTCAACAATGCGTTAGATGCCTTGATTTTACGGTTGAGTTTCGAGACGATGACGGTGAAAACAAACAAAATACAAAAGGCAGAACAGGCAAGAATGATCCAATGGCCGTATTTTCGCAAAACGCCGATCAGGGCAATTTTGTCAATATTCGCGTACGGTCCCACCTTCAAGACGATCATACATTCGTGTACCGACTGGTAATTCAACGGAATGGTCCATCCGGCATATCCGGCTGCCATTGCCGCTTTCGATTCGGCGGGCAATTGCACAAGGGCCACGGCCACCTTCTCGGCCAGTTCGTCTGAAGTATGGAGAACCTTGGCCATGGGCCAATCCGGATATTGACGTGTGGTGCACAGGTACGGTGTCGGATCGTTCGATTTCTGGGTTTTGGGCAGCACATAAAATTGGGATAGATCGATTTTTCCCATGGAGGAAAGTTTCTCGAGAATACCGGTCCTTACCGTTCCCGCGTCTGCCTGACCATCGCGAACCATATAGACGACCTCGTCCTGGTTTTGAACAAAATGCAGGGACGAGAAGTCATGATATGGATCAATCCCATTTTCTTTGAGTTCCCGCCAGGCCATGAGCCATCCGCCCAGGGACGTCTCGGACACGGCCATGAAGGATTTTCCCTTAAGGTCGTCGAGATTGCGAATGTTTTTGCGATCCCGACGGCAGAAAATCACGCCGCCGTATTGGGTATGGACGCGACCATTGTAGATCGTCTTGCGTGTTGCAATCCGATTGGCCTTGTACCAGCGTTCCAACCCCACATAGTATGCCGGGTTGGCCAGGATGAAATCCACTTCTCCCGCTTCCACACTGGGGTAAACCCGATCGTGTTCCAATGGCACGATGATAAACCGGTGACCGGGTATTTTTTCGGAGAGATAGTCTGCCGTTGGGAGCCAGTCTTCCAGGCATTGCTCTACCCCTCGAATGGCCAGGACACCAATTTTTACCGGCGTTCCATCGGATCGTGCTTGGGCTGGAAACAGCACATTGGTGAGAATGATCATCCCAGAAAGGCCAATCCCCAACACCCAGTTGAAAATATCCTTGCCCATTCGTTTCATGTACCTGACATCGCCGACTTTGTCTGCATGACCATATGTTTTACGTCATCCTTGCCATTATTTTTGACTTGGTACATCAATTCGTCGGCAACCTTGATGGTTTCATCCACAGTTTCGGGAGCGAAGAGAAAGGTAACCAGCCCCATGCTGAAGGTTACCGGCCAATGGTGCTTTTGCATCGTGTACAGCAATTGCTGCCGAATTTTTTGTGCAATCCGGAAAGCCGCATCCCTGTTTGTCTTGATCAGCAAAATAACGAATTCGTCCCCGCCAAAGCGGGAAACGATATCGATGGCGCGAACGTGCTGTTTTATGGTTTCCCCTACCGTTATCAGGAGATCATCGCCCGTATGATGCCCAAATTGGTCGTTTATCTGTTTGAAATCGTCAATGTCGAGGACTAGGACCGAGAACGGGTTGTCGTACCTTCGGGAACGATCGATTTCGGTTTTTGCCAGCTGGAAGAAGGCACGCCGATTGGTGATCCCTGTCAATGGATCCATCATCGCCTGTGTTTTTAGTGATTCCATGATCCGTTTGTATCTCACGATCAAAAACACGATGAACAGAAATACCGCGAGCCGGAAGGAGACATTGAAGAATGGTACGTGGGGCCGTGAGAATCGATCAACCATGTAAAGATCTCCGATAAGCCACGATATGGCACTCAATAGAGAAATCAGTATGCCGCCGAATAAACCTTTCCTCCAGGTGAATACGATGATGGGAAACAAATAGAATAAAGAGAATGCAAATTCAGGGCCTGTGAGAAAACGAATCCATCCGATGCCGAAAACAATAGAAACAACCAGAATCAGTTCGGTCAGTTTGTATAAAGGATTTGGTCGTTCGAAAGAGCCATTCATAGGGAACCTTCTGGCGACGGTGGATAACGGATCATCCAAATTTTCCTGATTCTGGACGAATACCATCCCAGGCAGCAAAATATAGACCATATTTCACGGTTCGTCGTCTCAAACCAATGAAGAGGTAGCCATCCTATCGCTTTTCATTTGACATATGCCAGATGCTTTTATATTTTTTAACCAATGATGATCGTTCCAGTCACTCCCGATTATTTTTCATCAAATACAATCGATTACGACTCTATGTACGATCGCTGCCGTTTTACCCTTGCGCAACTATTCCATCTTCGGAAAATTTGTTTCTAATGCACCGATTTGAAACTCAGCCGCGAAACGAGACCGGTATCGTGATCGTATCCAAATCTTTCCAAAGTGTAAA
This sequence comes from uncultured Desulfosarcina sp., assembly GCA_963674945.2. Lineage (GTDB taxonomy): Bacteria > Desulfobacterota > Desulfobacteria > Desulfobacterales > Desulfosarcinaceae > Desulfosarcina. The sequence goes on along the minus strand of CAXXWQ010000004.1, from coordinate 761,792 downwards.
GGATTTCGACAATGGTGGGATGACCGCGTTTTCCGGGAATTACCGGAAGAGGTGCAATATCAGTTCGATAAATACGAATACAGTTTTGGCAGGCGTATTGCAAATTTGAGTGATGGATGAGAGACGACAGAAGAGAAAACGTCAAACAAAGGAATACAAATGGCGAGAATATTGATCCTTGACGACGGCAGATCTGGATCCGCACTTCTCAAACTCACGTTGATCCGAAATCGTCATGATGTTGATCGAACCGACCGGCTTGAAACAGTGATCAATCCGCCTCGTGGTCGTGAGCCGGATTTGATTCTGATCAGACACGCATTTGACAATTACTCGGGGTGGGATGTTTTCAATCAAATCAAAGGTATTTTTCCACGTTGTGCCGTGATGGTGTTTACGTTTGAATGCATGGATTCGGTGGGTATGAAGCGTTTCATGCAGGCAGTGGAGGCAGGGCTCGATGAGAGCACGAAATTTCGATGCGGATATTTGCCTCATTCCGTAGCCTCCAGCGCGTCGATTGTTCATGAAGCAAATGCAATGGAAAGGAGAGCCTCGATCCAGCAAACGGGACCGTAGGCGGCACATCGTTCGGGATTCCGTTGGAAATTCAGGTATCGTTTTGATATCATTCGTCATAGAGCAAAACGCCCACTTTGCAATAAAGCGGGCTTTAATTTTTTGGAAATAACCGGTATGGTGGACGGACCATGCAAGATAACGCAAGAAAAATGGTGCCGATCGCCACATCCAAAAGCAACAGGCGTTGTCTGGCGTGCGGTGAAACGCTTCCGACCCGTCGCCACCGCTATTGCTCCATGGAATGCCAGCAGTACCTGCTTGCGTCCTTGAATCGACGCACGGGATTGTTGAAAGCCCTGGGGACCCGGTATGCTACCTTCTATTTTTCGGATTTCGCCATTATGATGGATGTCCTGCTTTACGGCATGGAGCGGATCCATAGCTATATGCTGCCCCGTTCGCCGGGTGGAAAGCCAGTGGAGGATTTTCGTCTTCTGTCCAATATGTTGGGTAGTCTCTGGTGGGAGGAAAAACAGCGTACCAGCAAACGCTATCTTGCCTCCGAGCAGGTTTTGCATCAGGCGTGCAAAAGCAAGGCACCGTTGAATTCCGTCATGCCGGCGGTGCTCACGATCCCATCGGTGAAAGCCAGCAACCTGGTTCAACTGAAATTGGACGTCGAGGATCTTACCTTGGCCAACTTGGAGTCGAAAATAAAAAGTGCATTTCGGCGCCAGGCCATGAAGCATCACCCGGACCTGGGTGGCAGCCGGGACACCTTTGTAAAGATCCATGACGCATATGAAAAGCTGACCCAATGGGCCAAACGGCCAACTTTCATCCAGCAACGGGGGTTCCCCGACAAATGGCTTTATGAAGGAGGGAAAAATCGCTGGAAAAAGCCCATCAAGCCACGAAAGAAACACTTTTATTCTTCAACGTACTGATTTTTTCGGTGAAACATTTTAATCACATACTTTTTTCAATTGTGTCCACGCTCCTGTTGGTCGTTGTTCCACAAATGGCCACTTTTTCCCATGCCAATGAAGCCGATCAATGGTGGAATGAGGCATGGCCCTATCGTATTCCCGTCAATGTAACGGGCAACGGGGTGGGACAGGTCTCCATCAATTTCACCAAGGTATTCGAGGCGCTGGGTCTAAACGGCGGCTTGCTGGACATTCGTTCCATCAGAGTCCTGCCCTACAACGGCTCTTTTCCCGAAGATGCCGTTGCCTATCAAGAGACTTACAGCGTCATACTCGAAAACGCCGATGATCCCCAGATCGGATGGCGTTCTTCGGGTGTTTACTGGTCGGTTAACGACGGCAGCGCGCAGCCGGACAATACCCGCTTTTCCCAGGGCTCGGGTTCCTTGAAGGCGACCGTCGAAAATCTTTCTGGCGGCTACGGTTATCCCGGCGTCGAATTGCACATCGCCGATGGTCTCACCGACTGGCGCGACTATGAGGTGTTTGCTTATGATGTGTGGCCCGAAGTCAACGGGTCTGCACTGGATCAGGCTCCCGATCTGTATTATTTCAAACTCTACAATACCCAGGGCTGCGGACAGAGCAATATCACCCAGGGGGGGCCGCCGCTGGCACTCGATATGTGGAATTTTGCCAGCGTGCCGCTAAAACCCTTTCATACCTGCACGACACCCGATTTCGCCAGCATCACGCGCATGGAATTTCACACCCGGGACAACGAGACGGTAAGCGGGAACAGTGGGCTATGGGACGATGGAGACCGACTGATCCTCTGGTTCGACAACCTGCGGCTTGTGGACCAAGATGGTGGCGGTGTTATCAAATGGAATGTCGACGGACACACGAATACGTACTACATCTATTTCGATGTGTTGGAAAAAGCATGGCACCCGGCACCGGAATTGGTCATTTTGGGAAAGCCGACCATAAGCGGTGTTTCAGGTGCACCCGAGGCGGGAGGGTATTTTCATAAGATCGATGCGACAAACGATCAGGGAATGGATGTCTGGGCCGCGCCACCCGTGGAAAAAGTCCTCAAGACCAATCAACCGCCGGTGCATTCGTCCATCCTGCGAATACGGGGGGCAGGGGGTGAATTCGAACCCTTTCAGCTTGTGGTGCGAGCAGAAACAACGCGAAGTGAGTCGGTGACCATTTCCGATTTCGTCAGCCAAAGTAAGACCATCACCGCCGCCAATGTCGCCTTGTATCGGGTGGATTATGTCCCCGTGTCGCAGATAAGCGACCATTTCGGGCGTATCGGCGACTGGCCCGATCCGCTCTATCCAGTCGTTTTGGGGGAGAGCATCCTGTTTCCCGCCAATACGAACCAGCCCCTTTGGTTCACCGTTCATATCCCAAAAGGCAGTGCGCCGGGCGTGTACACGGCCACCGTCACCATCGGTGCGACGACAGTGCCCGTGCAGCTGGAGGTGTGGGATTTTGATTTGCCTTCACAGATCAACCTGGCAGGCGAGTGGGGGTTTGGGTGGAGCAACGTGGTGGAAGAATACAAGGGAACCGAAGGCGGCGTTCATGAATGTTATTGGGATCTGGTGGATGCCCTTTACGAGGATTTTGCCGACCACCGGTTAACGCCAAAAGGGGTTGGATGGCCCGCGGGAGTAAACTATCCGGGTGGCGTGGAATACGATTGTAACGGCGGCCTCGACCCGGATGCATGGGGGGATTGGGATTTTCATACGCTGGCGGCAAAGTATCTGAGCGGCGGTGCCCTGGATAATGGTACCGGATTTCCGAGTTTTTTGATGAAAGGACCCAGCAGCAATTGGCCGCCGGATAGCAGGCCCTATTCTTTCTGCGGGCAAAGCAGGGGGGAAGAACCACCCGGTAGTGATCCATACAATGCCAAATGGTTCCAGTACTGGACCGCCGTCGATGATTATGTGGGCAGTTCTTCCGATTATGCCGCCAAGGGCTATTATCACATTGTCAACGAACCGCAAACAGGACTGGAAGCAGGTGCAGGCAACGACTACGATATTGTTGCATATCTATCCCAGCAGACCAAACTGTCAGCTCCGCATGTTCGGATCATGGTCAGCGAGCAGGTGGAGCCGGATATCTACGACAACCCTACTTATCCCGGCGCCAAGATCGATATCTGGATGCCGACCATCAGCAATTATCAGGTGGAAAGGGCCCATGACCGACAGCGCAATCACGGGGAAGAAGTGTGGTGGTATTTTTTGTATGGGGACAGACCGCCGCTGCCCAACCCGACAATAATGGACCGGCCGGGGCTCGAGGCGCGGATCGTTCCTTGGCTGGCCTGGCTCGAGAGAGTTGACGGGCTTTGTTATTATTCCACCACAGACTGGGATCCCAACCCCTGGGCAGATCCTTGGATGAACAATGGCAACGGCGACGGCTTCATGTTCAGAACACTGCATCTCCGGGAAAACTATGTGACACCTCCGGCATGATTTGAGGTGCTGCAGCCATTTAGTTCGAATATCATTTGCAGCTCGGTACCGGGGTATTTTACCTGCGCACTGTTCAGATGCGCAAACAGTTGGCAAAGAGCCCGATTGGCCGCTGGGAACGAAGCGCCGTGCAATCGTATATTCAATTGCTGATTTTCAATATCGGGCAGTACATCGCCTTCGGTCTGGAACAGTGTCTGGAGAAGACTCCGTGCATCCGACGAGTTTACCGTCGGACCCGTGAGCAACCCAACCATTGCCGTCTCTGCACGATATGCAATCATACGAACCGTGTCCATCAGGCGTTTTCTGCCCGGTTGTAAACGTAAAAATTTATCTTTTGCTTCAAGTTCTCCCCACGTGATGTGTTTACTTGTCTGTTTTCGTTTTTCTTTCAACTCGCTGAGTTGATACTCCATCTTTTCGATTTCTTCTAACAGCTCGGCCTTTTTCTCTATCCACTTCTTAAACTTTACCGGTTTGTCTTCATTTTCAGGGTGAATGGTCATCTCGGCAAAACAGGCACGACGATATCGTAGCTTGTTCTGCAACGAATTACGGGATTGATTCAATTGCCGCCAAACGGGGTTGATTACCCGTTCGGTATCAGGAAATTCAACGACACCATAATCTAAAAGCACATCGATATCAAAATGTTGCATCATATAGTTGAAAAAGTTTTCCTGACACCACCGGCTGAACATGCGTGCTGCCAATTGAGTATGCGGCAAATCGAAAGCGGTGCTGATTACGCTGGTCTGGTGTCCGGAATCGGTCAGTTTTCGCACTTGTCGCATCCATGTTGCACCCTTACCAGATCCCACCAAACTACCCATTTCGCAAAGCCGCATCTTCACCACCTCTTTGTTTGGCATCGCAACTTCATACTCGGTGAACCAATGCTCCGGCCATGATTCACCAGGATGCTTATGATACGTCATGCAGCCGATTCGATGGCGATCCCACATTTCCTTGAAGAATGCGGGACTATATCCTTCCCTGTCGAAAACAAGAACGAACCGGCATAAACATGGGTTCTCTTGTAGTTGCTGCAAACCGGGTTGATTCGGAACGTCTTGCAACAACCGGGGAACGATATCGTCTCTTAAAACCGCCAATAATCCAGGATCGATCTGCTTTTCGACGACAAAAAAAGGTCGGCCAATCGCATCGTTAACCCAATAGTCGGTAATGCCCCTCATGCACAATCGTTCCCGGGACACGTAGCGGCGCGGTAGTCGGGTCAATTTTCCATGATAAACACGTACATGCCCGTCAACATAAAGCGCGCCAACCGATTCGGGCGCCTGTTCCATCCAGTATTTACCGAGGTATGCGGCCCACTTTTCCGCGCCGTGGTCTGCGCTCAACGCATCCATCTTGTAACGCAAACAGCGAACCTCCGGTGCACGATCCAAGCCCAATAACTTACCAAATTCTCCCGGAGCATGGCCTCGTATTTTTTCTGTCGTCTTGATCCTGCATAAGGCCATAAACGAAAGCAGCAACAAGACATGAAAGATCGTGTAATAGCCTTTGACTTGGCCGAGGAACTGTTTTGCGCCGGTAAACAACCCGTTTGCCACCAATGACGGTATCGCACAAAGAACGCCTGCTTTGGGAACGTCCAGGCATCTGTCAAAACGAACCGGCGCACCAACCATTTTGCCCAATGATGCCAATATGCGTTCCCCGACTCGGTTGCAAGCCGTCCCCATACCATCGGCAGCAGCCATGTCGACCATGTCCCGATCTGATTTGGTTAGACACGGTTCACCAATCCTTGATTCGATTAACCGACCATCATCTATAGCTTTGCGAAACGTATCGTATTTAATGCCAAGTTCCAGGGCGGCATCTTTTTTCGAGCACCCTTGATCCAGTAAACGTTGGGCTTGTTCAAGCACCTCAGGTTTGAAAACCTTGCCGCCGCGTCGTCCCCGCCGCTGAACGAAAAATGCCTCGGCGCCGCCGGACCTGAGTTTGTTCACGGATCGGATGACATTGCTCTTGGATACGCCGAATGTGTTTTGGATATCGATCTGGCGGCAAGCTCCGGATTCAACCAGTTGGGCTGTTATCATCCGAAACATTCGTTGATCGCCTTGTCTGTGAGAATAAATCGGAACGGTCGATAGAAAATAGGTCCAGGTCGTATCGTCACGAAATACACTGACAAGCCCGTTGATTTGTCTTGCACCGCGAGGAATAAGTGGTAGTATCTGTTGAGGCATGGCATCCTTTTCCTTTCATTTATCCGCCAAGATAATAAGGTTAAAGGTGCCATGTTCATTTTCCGGTTGCAATACCTTACCGGCCTGCTGGATTCAGACTCCTATCTTTCTGTTTTTCAACCACTTACATTATGTTTTGCTTGCCATATGCAACAATTAGGAAATCAAGTTTCCTGATGTTCTATCCACCCAGAGATGCCACCATCGCCTTTGATCCCTGTCTTGCCCAGAGCAATCGGCTGGTTTCGTCGATCCGGTGGGAATTGTTGCGGGAGGGAATGGAGGACTATGAATATCTCTGGCTTCTCAATGGAGGGTATCCGAAGATCGATGAAGACAACAGGGCCGATGCGTTGGCCCGAGAATTCATTGCATCCCGCACCCTTTTTAGCCGGATACCCACCGATTTGTATGATACGCGTGCCGCCATCGCCGCCGAAATCGTTACGGCGTCGAACGGCACCGGCGGGCGGAGCATGCCATGGTTGCTGTTGCTGTTAGGTGAGTAAAAGATTTTGCCCATGACATGGTATCTGCTGATTCCTTCCTTGGTTTCCCATGCCATCCAAAACACCGGAAAGAGAGACAGCCTTCTGATCGCTTTCAATACCCAATCCCATGATCCAGATCATCCGGATACGGTACCGGACTTGTTGATTGATTGTTCATAAAAAGTTAGCCGCCACGGCCTTTCGGCAGTGGCGGCTTCTCTTTGACTTTGGATCAGAATCTGTTTCCCATGGACTACATGGCGTGTTCCGTCCGGGTGATGATTTCGTCCCGTACTTCCGGCGTCAGCTCGATCCAGTAAGCACTGTATCCCGCAACCCGTACCACCAGGTCCTGGTAATTCTCCGGATGGGCTTTGGCATCCAGAAGGGTTTTTCTGTTCAAAATATTCAGCTGCAACTGGGATCCGCCCTTGGCAAAAAAAGTGCTAAGCAAGGCGGCAAACTTCTGCTTGCCCTCATTGCTTCCAAGAACGCCGGCGGAAAACTTCATGTTCATCAGTGAGCTCTCCATGCCCATCATGTCACATTTCGCCGATGAATTCATCACGGCCGTGGGACCGTTCTTGTCGCAGCCGCGAACGGGTGACAACGACCCGTCGGCCAGGGGTTCCCCCTTCTTCTTCCCGTTGGGCAGCGCTCCGGTTTCTGCGGCAACCCACTGGGCCCACGCGGCGCCCTGACGGAAGAGTCTGGGCTTACGGCCCAGTTCATCCCGATAGGAGAGCGCCTCGTCCCGGGTCCAGGACCAGATATGCGCCATCAGCTCGTCGGGTTCTTCCAGGTCGTTGCCGTACTTGGGATAATCCATCAGCTTCTTGCGCAGCTCTTCATACCCCTCGAAATCCGCCTTGAGTGCCGCGAGAAGTTCGTCCATGGTGCAGATCTTGTCTTCGAACACCGCATGCTTGATGGCGATCAACGAGTCGGTGGTGTCCGGGAAGGCACGGTCCACGAAGGAGCCGCCCTCCAGCTGAAAAGCCGTCGTGCACCCATGATGGTTGCAGTCGGTGCCGCTTTCGATACATCCCTCCAGCCAGGCCGAGGCGATCGGCATATAGGCTTCGCCGGTGCCGTCGCAATGCTTTGCGCCGTTTAAGCCCAGATTCATATGGAAGGCGTAATGGTGCTTCACCTGCGTCTTGTAGGCTTCCAGCACCTCATCGAAGGTCGAAAATTCCCGCGGATCCCCGGTGTCCGTTCCCAGCTTGAATCCGGTATCCGGATCCACGCCGCGATTGAGCGCCATCTGGAGCAGTTTGCCGTGATGCACGAATCCGGGCCCATGTCCCATTCCCCAGTTGAAGGTCTTGCAGATGCCGGTATTCACGCAGCCGGCCATGGACCAGTCCCGCGCCTCTTCATGGGGAACGCCGCGGCTCATCAGGTACTCCATGTTGTTGCGGTCGTTGAACCATGCAGGGATGCCCGCGCCGTGATTCTTGTTGCACTCGATGGCCGCATCCAGAAACTCGGGTTTCATGGCGTGATGATAACGAATGGAGATGTGCGGCTGGTGCGTTCTGAGCTGTCCGGCCACGTGCAGTACCATACAGCCCCACTCATTGGAGTTGTCTCTGCCCCTCCGGTCGATTCCGCCCAAGGTGACGTTGACGATGTAGTTGGCCTGGGCCACCGCCTGATGGTCCCGCCTGCCCGCAAGACCCGTGAAGAGGAAAGGCTCCAGCGAATCCCAGAATACGAAGATGTTCCCCATCAGTTCCGCCGCTTCCTGGCGGGTCATGCGGCCTTCGTTGATGTCTTTCATGTAAAACGGGAACAGATACTGATCGAAACGGCCGGCGTAATGGTTGGAGATGGCCTTTTCCATGTCGTGCACCACCGGTATGAACCAGTAGGCCTGCAGCGCTTCTCTGAAGGTGCGCGGCGGATTTTCGGACACCCACTCGCAGACATCGCCGATCTCTTTCAGTTCCTTCTTTCTGGTGGCGTTCTTTTCCTTCTTGGCCAGCTCGCGCGCCGCTTCGGCGTGGCGCTTGATAAATACCGAAAAGCCCTTCTGGCCGATGATGAACGATTCCAGGACTTTGATTTTGTGGGTATCCTCCAGCGTGAGCTTGTCCCCTTTGCGTTTGATCTCGGCAATCCGGTCTTCGATTTCGGCGATGATGCCGTTGATGCCGATTCTCAGGTACTTCTCGAAGTCGCAGCCCACGACCAGCGGGGTGTGTTCACCCATCTGCAGGACGCCGCCCATGTTGAGCTTGGCCTGGCCCATCTGATTTCTCTTTTCGCCGCCAAAGGCCATATCCGCCGCATGGCGTTTCTTGCCCAGCCCCATGGCATCCCAGTAGGTGGCCGCGGCGCGGATATCCTCGATGGTTTCGTCGGTGAGCTCGGCGTCCTGTTCCTCGCTGCCGGCGCTGGCCATCTGGTCCCGGTGGGCCAGGATCATCAATATCATTTCCGGTCCGAAGGTGTGACCCGGATAGGCGCCGCGATTGTGCGGCGTGGGCTTGCCCACGATCAGCTCGCCCTCCCGGATGACGATGGGCATCTTGGCCATGAGATTGGCTTCCGCCTTGGCCTTCCGGATCGCCGGATGCTCGCCCTCGGTCTCCTTGTAAGACTCAAGCCAGTATCTGGCCCTTTCGCCGGCGATGTGAACGCCGTCTTCCCTTACCCTGTCCTTGAGCATCTTGATCCGGTCGGTGAAGCCATTGGTCTTGTAGACCGCCTCCAGTTGGATCACGCGTGGATCGACCTTTGGTTCTTTGCTTTTTGACGCAGCCATTTTACTCCTCCTATTTTGTGTTTGTTGAACAGTGCCAACAATTCGAATGGAATTCGTCTATCTTACCACTTCCTACCAACAGGGTATCAAACTGTCAATAAAAAACTCCTTACTTTTGATATTTTGATATGTAAGTTTATTTTTTGATGCTAAATATTAATTGATTCGTATCAATTGTATCATTTTTAGACTTTCATGATTCTTGTGTTTTTCCCATAGATGAAACATGCTACAATTTTATGTACAAAGGCCTTTTCATGGGTGACAAGGCTTGGTTTTGGAAAATCATTTTCTCTTATTTTTACAATTCGTTGGAGATGGCACTATGCGGCAACGCGCAAAACGTGAGCTTGATAAGATCGATTTGATGATGATTCAGGAACTGGCAAGAGACGGCAGAATTCCTATTATTCACCTGGCAAACAAGACCGGCATCAGTCAGCGCGCGGCCAGCGCCAGACTGAAAAGAATCATTGACGAGCGCATCATTAAAGTCGTCGCAGTGCCGGCCCTGCCATTTTCCAAGAAAAATATCCGTGTTACAGTCGGGTTTACCGTAAAATCGGGGCATGATATCCTTAGCGTCACGGAAAAACTCGCATCATATCCGAATTTTCGTTCGGTGGCCCTTGCCACCGGTCCTTATGATATCGTGACCTGGGCCTTCTTCAAAAGCCTCGAAGCGCTCTCCACTTTTCTCCGGTATGAAATCGGCAAAATCTCCGGAATAACGGGCAATGAAACTCTGATTCACATGGAGACAGTTAAAAATGTGTTGTCGTATCCCATTAGCGAGGCCAGTCCGTACAAATACGAACCGGTACATCAAAAGACAGCGGCAAAGAAGAGATACGCTCCGGATAAGCTGGACATGTCGATTATTGAAGAGCTTCAGAAAGATGGCAGAATTCCGGTGGTAGAGCTGGCGAAAAAACTGGGTGTCAGCAGGGTGAGCGCCGCAAAGAGACTGCAACGGCTTCTTTCCGAAGGTTTTACAGAGGTGATCGCCGTTACCGAACCCGGGTCCCTCGGGTATGAGATGACGGCAATGATCGGCATCAAGGTGTTCCCCGGTATGGTCGATGAGGTGGCATACAAGCTGGCGTCATTCAATTCCGTGCATTTCGTTGCCATCACATTGGGACACTATGACATGCTTCTCGGTGTACACTTTTCGGAAATCCCGGCACTTTCAGGCTTCATCAGGAACGGTCTCGGAAAGATACCGGGTATTGCCAAGACCGAGAATATGATTTACCTCGATATTATCAGAAGCCCTTGGCACGCTAGCTCTCCGAGTGATTATCTTTGATGTTTCTCGGTTCTTGCCATAACATGGTAATCCAAAAACAATGCCGTTTCCTCCGTGCGCTGTTTTATCTGCCAGGCGTACGGAAAGGATGTCTCATTCATAAAAACGCCCCTCGGTTGATGGGGGGATAGAACTTTCAACCGGAGGGGCGAGCTCTCTTTCGCTGCAATTTCCAGAGAGAGACTGCTACACAGGAAAATAGTATCTAAACTTCATTAGTCCATTGTGACAACATGGCCGGTGATCCGATCGGATTCATCTGCAAGGAGGAACGCTGCAACTTTTGCGACTTCTTCCGGAGAATTCAAGCCGCGTGGATTTCTCGGCCCCATCGTGTCATGCACCGCCTGCTCATCCATTCCCATGGCTCTGAAAGCGCCCAGTGTGAGTTCGGTGGGGCAGACTCCTGGCAGAAGGCAATTGATGTTGATCAATTTCCCATTCAGTTCGGCGACCATGGTTTCCATGATGCTCTTCATAACGGCTTTGCCGGCCCCATATCCTGCAAGCCCTGCCTGGCCGCCCGTCGTCGAAATGAAAAAGAGCATCTTGCCTGTATTGCGTTCCGAAAAATGTCCCATGATGTTGTGGGCGCAATTGAACATGGTGTAACCGTTGAATTCCACTTGCTGCTTGAAGAAATCAAAATCGTAATCCGGCAACCCCTTGAATACGCCGCCGCCGACGGTATCGACCAAATAGTCGATGGAACCCATATCTTTGATGGTTTCCTCGGTAACGCTCTTTATATTGCCATAATCCATTGCATTGGCTTTTTTCACTGCAGCCTTGCCACCGGCATCTTGTATCTCCTTGGCGGTTTTTTCGGCCCCCTCGGTATTGATGTCCCAGATGCAAATGTCGACGCCTGCTTTTGCCAGTTCCAATGCGACGGCTCGTCCGATTGAATTCTGTGCAGCGCCTACAATTACTGCGTTTTTGCCTTTGAATTTCATAATTTCCTCCCGCTTTCTTTCCTGGTAATAAGGATTTGTTTTTTGCGCAGTGCGCTTCCCTCTATCCATCGGCCAATTTTGTTTCGTTCAATGTGATAAAGGAAAAGTATAAATGAATTGAAACTTTACTTTAAGTGCAAATCATATAATTATTAGATATGAAAGTCAATATAAACATGATAAAGTAATACAAAAATGGCTTGACATGGTGCATGCACCAGTGTATGTAGCAAAATGGTCAATATACATATCAAAAAGCATGGTGTAAGCGACTTTTTGTCCCAGCATTGAACTATGGATGGGGTGCATATCCGTATGAAAAATGAAAAAGATATTGCTTCACTCCTTGAAGCACGACAGCTGTGGAGACTATTCGGTGTGACCTATGTTGCCCTGTTGAATGTTAAAAAGAAGGTGATATCGGAACCGGCGGGAATCCATTTTTCAAGGGCGTGGGCATTATGGGGAATTAAGGCGATGGATCGGCCGGCAACCATTACCGAAATGTCACAGATACTCGATCGTGATCGTCAGGCGACAGCCCAGCTTCTCAAAAGAATGGAGAATGACGGCCTGGTGAAGAGAAATAAAAGTGACAGCAACAGGAATGTAATCACAGTTTCTCTCACAAATAAGGGAGAAGCATTACTCGATCAAATCATTGCGCTTGATGAGGCCAGTGGCGAAATTATGACCTGCTTGACGCATGAAGAGCGAGACGTTCTCCAACATTGTCTTAACAAACTGCATAAGGAGGCGCTTGCCCAGATAGCATTACATACGCAGTCGTTTCCCAACACCTATTCTGCAAAACTTGGCATAATCAATGCCGAAACAGGGGAATAAGGTATTATGAAAAATAAGGATTTGCTGGAATATAAAGGCAGACGTGTAATTTTCACAGGGGCTTCCTCCGGTATTGGAAAAGCTGCAGCACAAATTATCGTCGATTTGGGTGCTGAAGTCTACTCTTTGGGAACAAGAGGAATTTCAGTTCCAGGGTCGAAGTTCATTCAGGTTGACCTTAAAGACAAGGCGTCCATTGATGCAGCAATTGCACAAATTCCGGATGATGTTCATTCGTTGTTCAACTGTGCCGGACTTCCCGGTCCACCTTTTTCCAATTTCGACACCACTCTGGTCAATTTCGCAGGTCATCGGCACCTTACTGAAAACCTGTTACCGAAAATGGGTAAGGGAAGTGCCGTTGCCAATGTCGCTTCCCTCGCAGGGATGGGGTGGCGAAGCAACCTGGAAGCGGTCAAGGAGATGGTCTCGACGCGCAATTTTGACGAGGCCAAAGGATGGCTTCTGGCCAATGAAGATCGAAATCTGGGCTACTTATTCTCGAAACAATGTCTCATTTATTATACCTACCAGCACGCCAGTCAGTTGGCGAAGAGGGAAATCCGTATTAACTGCCTCAGCCCCATAACCACGATGACACCCATGTATAAGCATTTCGAGGAGTCAAACAGCAAAGAATTTCTTTGGGATTATTTCCGGGCGCCGTGTGACCGGTTTGCCACACCCGAAGAAGTTGCCGAGCCCCTGGTTTTTCTTAATAGTAATCTGGCACGGTTCGTAAGCGGTCAGAACCTTACTGTGGACTTCGGGTATTGGAGCGATGTCGAAACCGGCCTGCGCCAATCCTTGGTGGGGTAGATTTTATCGATTATTAAAATGCTTTTCCAGTTGTAATGAAAATGAAATCAAACCATAAAATATGGAAGGAGAAATAATAATGACAGAAGAAAAGAAAGAAGTTGAGGTCAAATCGGAGGACAAAAATGTTAAGGCGTCCAAGATGCAGAAAGGTCGAAAGTCCATTGCTTATTTGCAGAAACTCAAGGACGAGGGTACTCCCATCGTTCAGATGTGCCCCGCCAACAGAGACCAGTTTTTTACCATGGCCGCTGAAATGGCCGGTTGCGATATCTGCCGTCTGACTGTTCCCGCCGAGAACACCGCAATGTCCATCGCAAACGCACCCTGGTGGATCCGTACCGTCCGCAACGCAGCGAAGATTATCCACATCAACTTCTATATGCAGACACCGACCTTCTCCTCCAAGGAAAAAGCTTTGGAGTATGGCTCCATGTACATGGCCGAAGGTGCCGACTCCCTGCTCCCAATGGGTGTCAATAACGAAACCCTGAAGTATATGGCGGATAACCATCTGGTGGTCTTCGGTCACGTGGGCGCGCTGTCCGGCTGGCAGACAAGCAGACATGGCGGCTACAAGCGTTTGGGCCAGACAGCTGAGGAGGCCATGAAGGTCTTCCGTATGGCGTATGAGTATCAGGAGAACGGCATGATGGCTATGACCATCGAGCTGACTCCCATCGAAGTCACCAACGCTATCGCAAAGAAGCTGCGCGTACCCGTGATTTCTATCGCCGCAGGCGGTGCAGCCGATGGCTGCGAGATGGTTGACTTCGACACCTTCAACATGATGCCCCATCTGGCCTCTCACGCGAAGGTCTATGGTGATTTTTTTAAGTGGGCCGCTGGCGCATATGGTGCATGGGCCAACGATGTCCGTACCGGCGGATATCCCGAGGATAAGCATGGCTTTCATATGGAAGAGAAGGAGCTTGACAAGTTTCTCAATACGATCGAGAAATTCTGATTAATGTTTCCCGGATAATCAAAAAAGTTACCTGTAACAGGATATTATAACTATCTTTTTCATCGCATATCACATCCACCTTTTGAATTATGGCTGCGATGTTTCACTGGTGTGATTCAGACAGAAAGGACGTTAACTGTAGGGAGAAAAGAACGGATGTCGAATACAGCAGTGAAAAACTACAAGGGCGTTGAAGTGGCGCGCGTTAAAAACGCTTCGTCCGCTGAGAACGCAGAGATGCAGATGAAGGAAGCGATCATCGATCAGGTCCTGGAAGCCAACAATATCGAGGTTCCCCAGGATCTGATCGACAATGAAGTCACAATGATAGTAATGGATCTGAAACATAAGATGAAATATGAGAGCATGGCGTCCAGCGGGTATTTCGACTGCCTGCCGGATGACATGACCGATCGTATGGAAGAGTTCAGAGAAGAGGCATTCAAGCTGGTGAAGACAAGAATGGTACTCAAGGGAATTATAGAAGCAGAGAACTTTAAAATAACCAAAGAAGATCTGGAGGAAGAGGCGAAGGCCATATCTGTTCGGCAGCACATTCCTGTTGAGATGGTAAAGAATTTTCTCGGTGAGGATCTGGAGGCGCTGAAAAATGATTTGCTGGTAAGGAAGGCAATTGATTTTATCTATACCAACGCTGTAATCAAATAATGGGCCATACTGCCGTCCGTGTGCTGCTGCTGGTCCCACAAATAATTCACTTCCCTCTCTTTGCAAAAAAAATTGTAAAACAAACTGTCTCCATCTTTAGAGAAATCAAGTATCTTTGATTACTACACTCATCGCTGGTTCATGAGATTTCTTCCTGATACAAGATAAAAGTTTTACATGGCCAAAAAAACAGAGCAATATCGTCTATGCTCTGGTTATCTGCTATGACCTGGTGATGAACCGCAGTCATTAAATATGAAAGGAGTGATTCGCAATGACACAAAATGAAACCGAAATCAAAGGATCGTTGTTTGACACAAGAAGGAAAACGATATGGCATCTTCAGAAGATGAAGGAAAGAGGTGAGAAGATCGTACAGATCTGCCCGGTTCACAATGACCCATTGTTCAGCATGTTTTGCGAATACGCAGGCGTCGATGTAATCCGGTACATCGCACCAGGGGAAAACACCCGAATGCGTGGCGCAAACATATTCTGGTGGACCAGGGAGATCCGAAAGCTGGCGCCCAACATTAACCTTAACGCCGTTTTGATGTCCCATCAGCATCCAGATAAGCACACCGCTTATAAAAATGCAGTCACCCTGTTTGAAGACGGGGCCGATTCCGTGCTCATAATGGGGATCCAAAATGACATGCTGAAATTCCTATCAGACAATCATGTTCCTGTTTGGGGTCATGCAGGCATTCTATCCGGATGGCAGACAGGCCAATATGGTGGATACAGGCGTGTGGGCAAAACCGCGGAAGATGCGATGGCGATTTTCCGGCAGGCATATGAATATCAGGAAAATGGAATGGTGGGCATGACGATCGAAATGACGCCGCGGGAAGTGACGGACGCCATCGCAGAAAAACTGCACATTCCCGTTATTTCG
Source organism: uncultured Desulfosarcina sp. (assembly GCA_963674945.2). Taxonomy (GTDB): domain Bacteria; phylum Desulfobacterota; class Desulfobacteria; order Desulfobacterales; family Desulfosarcinaceae; genus Desulfosarcina. Next base: position 745,866 of record CAXXWQ010000004.1, on the reverse strand, counting down.
GTTGCGGCCGGTGGTGCTGCAGATGGCTGTGAATTGGTACATTACGACCTTTTTGGCTTGATGCCGCCGGACAAAATGGGAAAACACGCAAAGGTGTATGGAAAGCTGTTCGACTTCTGCGTCGGCGCATACAAATCTTTCGCCGATGACGTGCGTTCCGGCGGATATCCGCAGAAGGAGCACGGCTGGGGCATGGATGAGGCAGAACTCGACAAATTCATGAACACACTGGCGCAAAAGTACTGATTGTAAGCTGCCAACTGCCGGTTACACGACTTCACATTGTAGATTGAAAGATTTAAATATCTCGGCAATCTGATCCAGACGTTCTTGTGGAATCGGCCCCAGGTCGTCCAGTTTATACGTCATGTCCATCATGCGGAACTTGCTTACGCCAAGACGATGATAGGGCAGCACGTTGATGGGCGTTTCCGGATTCACCCGCTTGACGAACGCGGCGATTTTCTGAAGATTTTCCGTTTTTTCCGTGATTCCGGGGATCAGCGGGACCCGAATGATGATGGGAACACCGCTTTGCATCACATGTTCGGCATTTTCAAGCATGAGCTCGTTGGACTGCCCTACGGACGCAAGGCTGTCGGCGCTGTCCATGCACTTCAAATCGAATAAAAACAAATCCGTATAGGCCAGGACCTGCTCCAGTGCCGAACGGGATGCGTGACCGGTCGTATCCAGTGCCGTGGGGATTCCAACCTGCCGGCATCTTTCGAAAAGCGCCGCCACGAAAGCGGGTTGCGCCAGAGGCTCTCCGCCGGAACAGGTGACCCCCCCGCCGGTATTGCGGTAGAACATTTCATCCCGTTTCACCTCCTCGAAGACCTCTTCCAGTGTATAATCCTTGCCATGCATGGTCAACGCGCCTTCGGTGCAGACTCTGGTGCATTCGCCGCAGTTATTGCAAAGATTTCGATCGATGACGATTCCCTTTCCATCGGGGTTAAAGGAAATCGCCTTTTCTGTGCAGGCCGCCATACAATTGCCGCACTGTTTGCAAAGCGCGTCGCGGTGTCCGACTTGGGGATAACTCTTTTGCGATTCCGGGTTGGCGCACCAGAGACAGGTCAGCGGGCATCCCTTCAAAAAGACGGTCGAGCGGATGCCGGGTCCGTCCTCGGTGCTGTAGCGCTGGATGTTGAAAATTCGTCCCGTGAGTCCATTACCTTCGCCTGTATTGTTCATTTTGTCTTATCCTCTAATGATACATATAATGCGGGCCGCACTCCGAATAGAGCACGGCCCGCGGATACTAACGTGGATTGGTTCTTGTGAAGGTCACCGGTAAAAACCGACCTCTCGCATTACATGGCGTGCTCGGTTCGCCGGATGATCTCATCTTGCACCTGGGTTTCCAGGTCCACCCAGAATGCGCTGTAGCCGGCAACCCGAACCACCAGATCACGGTAATTCTCCGGTCTTTTCTGAGCATCCAGCAGCTTTTCCTTGTCCAGGATATTGAACTGAACCTCCTGACCGCCCTTGTCGAAGTAAGTTTCCACCAATTGCCGGAACTTCATCATTCCGCCGGGCTTGTCCACCAGGCTCGGGCAGAGCTTCATGTTCAAAAGCGTGCCGTCCATGTGCCTGAAATCGAGCTTGGTCACCGAGTTGATGACGGCCGTGGGCCCCTTCTGGTCTGCCTGCTGCACCGGGGACAGCGACGCGTCCGAGAGCCATTCGCCTGCCTTGCGGCCATTGGGGAGCGCTCCGGTCCATTTGCCGGCGGAGGCGGCCACGGATGAACCCTGACGGTAGATGATATATTTCCTGCCGAAAATATCCTCTCTGGCCATGTAAACATCGGTGATATGGCCCCACAGCTCAGCGACCAAATCGTCGATCTCGTCAATATCATTTCCATATTTCGGCTGCGCCAGTGCGTCGGCGCGCATTTGATCGTATCCTTCCCAGTTGGCATCCATCGCCGTAAGAAAGTCGTCCATGGTGTACTTTTTCTGCTCATAGACAAGCTTCTTGATGGCCATGAGCGAATCGCCCGCATCCTGAACGAAGCGATCGAGGCCGTAGTTGGCATCGTCTATGGCCGTCACGCCGCCCAGCCTGCCGATATCCTTGCCACTTTCGATACAGCCCTCCATATTCGCCGATATAAACGGCCAGAACCAGGCATCGTGCGTATAGTTGGTCTCTCTGTCCCAGACTTCCGTCATATCGGTCTGAACATTGATAAAATAGGCCACCTCTTTTTTATAGGCTTCCTTGAGTTCGTCGAATGTCTTGAAATCCTTCATGTCCCCGTAGTCGTTTCCGACCGTGAGACCGGTACGGGTATCGACGCCCCTGTGCAAAAATACCTCCAGCATCTTTGCCTCGTTGTTGGTGGTAATGGGCATTCGCATCCAGGCGAAGCTCTTCGGGTACACGCAGTTCACACATCCGGCAATGGCATGCTCCCGGGCGTGCTCCAACGTATGGCCCCGGCTCAACATATACTCGATGTTCACACGATCGCTGAAAAAGGCGGGAATTCCGGCCCCGTGCTTACGGTTGCATTCGAGTGCCTTGTCCAACAGCTCGGGGGCTATTTTTCGATCGTAGCGCAGGGAGATATAGGGCTGGTGGGTCTTGGTTTCTGCGGCCACATGCAGAACGATGCACGCCAGCTCATTGGATGCATCCTTACCATATTTATCGCATCCGCCGATGGTGATGTTCTCGTAGTTGGTGCCCTGTGATACCGCCCGGTGTTCCGGTGTCATGTAGGGTTCCAGCGCACACAGTTTCATGATCAGGCAGCCGAAAAGCTCCACGGCCTCCTGCCGGGTCATGCGCCCTTCATTGATATCGGCTTCATAGTACGGATACATGTACTGGTCGAATCGGCCTGCGAACACATTGGGTTGGGCTTTGTCCATATAAACGCCCAGCGCCGTGAACCAGAACGTGTGAATGGCTTCAAAGAAGGTCCTGGCCGGATTTTCCGGTACGTACCTGCAGGCCTCCGCCGCCTTCAACAGCTCCGCCTTTCTCTGGGGATCCTTCTCTTTTGCCGCTTTCTCTTCGGCCATGGCGGCATACCGCCTGGCGTAGCGTATCATCCCCTCGAGGGCAATGACGATCGACTCTAAGACCGCCAGCTTCTCTTTCTCTTCTTCGGTGAGATTCCGACCTCTGGCGATCTCCTGGATTCTGTCGATATGGTTTTGGGCATTATTGATCAAGCTCCTGTAACCCACCTTCAGTGCCTTCTCGAAATCCGCGCCGGTGGCTTGGGGGCGGGACACCCACGGCGTTTTCTTGGTTCGTTTTTCCCTGGGCATATACTCGGGCGCCCAGTTTATCCCGGTGTACATCAAGTCGCGGTGATAGTCGTTGGGATCATTTTCGGCAATCACCTTATCCCAGCGTTCCCGCATTTCCGGCGTGGGCCAGTTGACCTCCCAGAATTTGGCGCACTCCAACAGTTTGTCGAAGTCTTCCTTGGACAGATCCGCCCGGCACTGCTGGGAGTTGGTCCAGTTCGCCTCGTTCGTCTCCAACAGACGCCTCATCATTTCCGGGTAATACTCCATCGGTGGATGGGCGCCACGGACGGCGTCGGTATAATTGCCCATGATGAGATCAAGATCGTGAACCGCTATGGCCTTTTTATCCCAGAAATTGGCCAGCGCCTTTGCCCTCCGGACTGCGGGGTGTTCACCTTCCGTCTTCTTCCAGGACTGCATCATGTACCACGGTCTGTCGCTGGATACCTTGGATATTTCCTTCAGGTACCGATCCCGCATCGCCTTGATTCTATCGGGTAACGGGTTGGTCTTGTTGATCGCCTCGATGTTGATTTTTCCCTTTATGACCGGGGGTTCCTGGGTTTTTGCTTGTTTTGCCGTGGCTGTCATTTTTTTCTCCCTTATTTTACGGTTTGTCATTTTATGTTTACGATTACAATCTAATGCAGTAAGCAAGAAATGTAAAGCAAAAAGGAACAAAAAATTTACAATAAATGCCTATTTAGGTAAAATAAGATATGTTTATCAATAAAAAGACTTGGAATCCTTTACTTATAACCCGACTTTCGGGATTCCTGCCGGCTCCGTTTGGGATGAATTACGAAAGTTGCGTTATGGTCACTATTAGGATCTGCAAGCCGTCCATGAAGCTGTGCCAGGCCCAGGCCACTGTGACAAAAGTGTCACCGTTATGAGGAGGGATTTGCTCGATTCTGACGATTTTGAAGACGATGCCGACTGATTCGCCGGCTTTGTTCGAGGAGGTCGGAAAAGCTTACCTTAAATGAAATGGGTGTGCCAGGGAACGGTCAGCGTTGATACTGAAAACACTCGGTCGGCTATGGCGAATCATTGAAAAGAAAAATCCCCGACTCCTCAGCCAACTATTTATGAATGGGAAAAGAATCTTTCCCATTCCTCTCCGGATCGTTTCGTCACGACGCAACAGTGCGTAGCGGGTTTCTTCTGACTGCCTCGGCACCAACAGTACGTATTGCAGGAATTACAGGGAATAATTTCATCGGATCGGTTCTCGATGGCTTTGTTCACCCACGAAGGATCGCAGATGAGTTGCCGGGCAATGGCAACCAAATCAGCCTGTTTTTTGTTCAGCAGGTCTTCGGCGATCTCCGGCGTGTTGATACGTCCCACTGCCACAACCGGTATAGTGACCTTGCGCTTTATCGCCTCTGCCAGATGCGCATACGTACCCATGGGAGACTTTTTTACCGGAGAGGCATAACTGGCATAGTCTGTCGCGCTCCCGATCCCGACCGAGACATTGATACAATCCGTCGAGATCTTTTCCAGCGCAGCGGCATAATCCGCTGCATCCGCCGGGGTGATTCCCCGAGGGGCTTCATCGAAGGCACCCAATCTGACAAAGATGGGATAATCATTTCCCACGGCATTTCTCATGGCCGCGACGCATTCCAGGCCAAATGCCATCCTGCCGGCCGATCCGCTGCCGTAACGATCATCCCGTCGATTTTCAAGGGGAGTGAAGAACTGATATGGAAGGTGGCCGTGGGACTGATGAAATTCCACGAAATCGACCCCGGAATTTTTAATCTGGCGCGCCGCCGAGGCAAACCTGCCGATGATTGCCTGAATCTCCGCGATGGTCAGCTGACGCATTTTTTGCCCCATGGGCTGATAGGGAATATGATCTTCCACTCGTGGTGATGGGGCCACCCACTCTTGAGGAACCGGCGAATGGGTCGTGCCCGAGGGATACATGTTTGTGTGAAACAGCTGTACACCGACTCTGGTCCCATATGCATGCAGTTTCGTGGCAAGGTTTCCCAGCGCCTCCATGCGTGAAAGAGGAGGGATCGTTTGATTCAAATCCTCATCAGCAATGAAAGCGGAAGGTGGCAAGGCACCCACAATGATGGCACCGACGCCACCTTCGGCGCGTTTTGCATAGAAGTCGATGATCGCCTCCGTCGGGCCTTCAAGTCCGAGAAAATGGGCAAAATTGCCCATGGCAGGCATAATCACACGACGATTGAGCCGCATGTTGCGGATCGTGATGGGTTCATTTAATTTCATTATTTTCTTCGGCAAGATGATTCATTCCAATATATGAAAAGGTGCAGGCCGGCCCAAGTGTGGATCCTGCGCCCGGGTACGTCTTTCCCATTACGGAAGCCGTATTATTACCCGATGCATACAATCCTTTAATTACGGAGCCGTCTTCACGCAATACCCTGCCATATTCATCGGTCAGCAGCCCCCCCTTGGTTCCCAAATCTCCGGGATAGAATTTAATTGCGTAAAAGGGGGCGTTTTGAATTGGCGCTAAATTGTTGTTGGGGAAAACCCCGGGGTCGCCATAATACCGGTCATAAATACTCGTGCCCCTGCCAAAATCGTCATCAATGCCTTGGTATGCGAAACTATTGAATCGTTTCACCGTGTTTTGCAGATTTTCTTTGTGAATCCCGCATTTTTCGGCAAGTTCTTCAATGGATTTCGCCTTTATTATTGTACCGTCTTTGAGATATTTTTTCGGGGTCATGCCCGGCGGCAACATACCGAATAAATATTTTTTTCGGTATTTCCCATCCATAATCAGCCATGAGGGGATGGCGCCGCCCACTTCTGCTTCCCGATCCAGCATTGCGCGGCCAAAATCAACATAAGAGCAGGATTCGTTCACATATCGAAAACCGGAATGGTCCACGAGCATACAGCCGGGAAATGAGCGTTCATGCACGGAAAAGGTTATTTTGCCATCCAAGATGTAAGCCCCCCCCCACCAGGCTTCTTCCATCATCGCCAACGCTCCCCCGACTCTTTCACCGGCCTGAATGGCATCACCGGTATTTCCGGGGGAGGCGGAAGTCCAGTCCGATCCGATGGGCTGGTATTTGCGTCTGTATTCACCACCCTGAGCGAAACCGCCGGCTCCCAGCAGGACACCCTTTTTGGCCTGAACCTTTACTGATGTTCCTTCTTTTTCCACGACAATGCCGACGGCGCGACCATCTTCCATGATGATTTCTTTTAAAGGACTTTCCAGCCATACCGGAGTGCTATATTTTGTTTGCAAAATATACATGAGCTGGCCCACGAGACTTTTTCCGATGGCGAGCGGTTGCCTTCCGGTTAGCGTCCACGCAATCGTTTTTCCAAATATTTTTATTGTACGCTTGAAACCTTTCCAGGTTTGTGTCACAAGAGGCAACAGATACGCATCACCGCAGTGGATTGCAACATCCGGCATTCCCGGGATACTCGTTAGGGATTTTCTCAGTTTTCCCAGTTTTTTCCCATTAAAAAAATCCCCCTCTATGCACCTGCCGTTCTTGGCGCCAGGAACAAGCGGATAATAATCTGCGTAAAATGGCGCCTGTACCCATTGAAAGCCCAGGTCTTTCAGAAACAATGCCATCTCCGGCGCGTATTTGAGGTAGGCTTCTTTTCTTACCCTTGAACTGGCCGGTCCGACATCTTCGATAACCGCCTCCATGTATTGCAAGGCTTCTTCGGTCGAATCCAGATACCCGTTTTCCTGCATGAGGAAATTATTCGGTATCCATAGTCCTCCTCCGGAATAGGCGCTTGAACCGCCCCATTTGTCCAGCTTCTCGATTACCAATGTTTTCATACCGTTGTATTCAGCGGTGATCGCACCGGAAAGAGCGCTTGCACCCGTTCCCACTACAACAACATCATAGGTTGAATGCCAGTTGTTCGTCATGATCTTTGTATAATCCTTTACCCTTGTTTGATTGTACAGACGGTTGATATCTTGCAGCGCATCCGTATTTGCAGTGAATGCCGCGTAAATTCTCAGAACATCTACTCACCGGGAACCGCCATTATGGCTTTCGCCAGCTTGATCTTTTTCTCCAGATCGCCTTCCCGAAGGATCATCACTCTTTGCGCCTGGGGTGATCCGGCGCCATGCATGGACTCCACCAGGGCCGTGCCGCCGGTCATGGATTCGATGAGTCTGGCGGCCTTGATCCGATGTTCCACGGGAATACCTTCCACACCGGAAAAGTACTTTCTTACCAGGTGGCCGACATCTTCACTTTCCAGGTCATACTGGCTGGGCAAGGTGGCGATGAATCCGCCGGCCAGGTCCAGGGCGAGACGTGCGACCTCAAAGTGGAACCGCGTGACATTTTGCTTGCAGACATTGGCCAGCATGGTATCGACCATATACGCGCCCGATGGGGTGGGAGATCCTTCGGCCGAACAGGCAACGGACGAACTGTACAATGTCTCGCTCAGATGGATCATCTCCGTAATCTTGTCTTTGACGTGAGAGGCCTTGTTCGTACCCTGCATCAGCGTCAGATAACTCACCGCGCCGGTGAGCACGTCCATCAGCCCGGTCTTGCAGGCACCGTAATTGGCACGATGGTGCGCCGCGAACCTATAAACCAGGAGTCCTGCGAATTCCGTCTCCCCATCCATGAAGATCCTTTCCGTGGGCACGAAGACATCGTCGAAAACGATCATCGCTTCTCCCCCCACGGCACCGAAGGAGAGGTTGCCAAAATCGATGCGCTCCTTATGGTCCCGCCGATCGTCGTTGGCCTGGCGACCGAAGATCATCGTGATGTTCGGGTCGTCGATGGGAACGGCACAAGTGATGGCATAATCCTTGGACTTCTCATTCATGGCGGTCGTCGGCATCACCAAGATTTCGTGGGAGTTGACCGCGCCGGTCATGTGAATTTTCGCTCCGCGGATGACGACGCCGTCTTTTTCCCGCCTTACCACACGAACATACTGGTCCGGATCAGGCTGATCCACCGGGCTTTTGGAACGATCTCCCTTGGGATCGGTCATGGCGCCAACCACCATCAGATTCTCATCCTGGATATATGTCAGCCACTTTTTAAAACGTTCTAGATAGTCGGTACCATGCTTCTGGTCGATTTCAAAGGCGACGGAATAGGTTGCGTTGATGCCGTCAAGGCCGACGCATCTTTGAAAGCAGGTTCCGGTCATCTGGCCGAGAACGCGAAGCAGTTTGACCTTCTTGATCAGATCCTCGACGTTTTGATGCACGTGGGAAAACCGGCTGATGGGTTTTCCCGAAAGATGCGATGTGGCCGTGGCCAGATCGCGATGCTCTTCGTTGTTGGCAACGGCGTATGTCATGGCGGCCGCACGAACGTGGGGGGCGGTTGCGGGATGTCGGGTGACATCCTCGATGCGCTTGCCTCTGTAGTAGATCTTTGTGTGAAGCGCACGCAGGCTATCTATGTAATCTTCGGCGGTTTTCAGTTTCATGGTGTTCTCACTATTTTTTTTCCGGTTTATCTTGATCCCGCAGACTGCGCCGCAGAAACTTGCCGGTAAGGGTTTTGGGGATTTCCGGCACGAACTCGACCTGGCGGGGATACTTGTAGGCGGCCATGCGCTCTTTACAGAAAGCGATGATCTCTTCCGGCGTGACCCTTCCTTCCATGTCGTCCTTGAGCGCCACGAAAGCCTTCACGGTTTCGCCCCGGTACTGGTCCGGTACGCCCACCACCGCCGTCTCCTTCACCGCCGGGTGCTGGAAGATGACGTCTTCGACATCCCGCGGCCACACCTTGTAACCGGAAGCCACGATCATGTCTTTCTTGCGATCGACGACGTAAAACCAGCCGTTTTCGTCCATTACGCCGACATCACCGGTATAGAGCCAGCCGTTGCGGATGGCATGCTCCGTCTCTTTGGGTTTTTGCCAGTACCCCGGCGTGATGTTGGGCCCGGTGTCCACGATCTCTCCCGCCTCTCCCACGGGCATCTCCTCGATCCCATTATCCACATCCATAATCCTGGTGACGCAACCGGGCACGGGAATGCCCACGGAAAGGGCGCCGCTTTGCGGATCCACGGGAGCTTTTTGTCCCAGCGGGACGATATGGGAGGGGGAATTGGTCTCGGTCATGCCATAGACATTGTGGATGTAAAGTCCGGTCAGGTCCTTGAACTGGTTCACCGTGGCTTCGGAAACCGGGGCACCGCCGCTGTAAGCTTTCACAAGAGAAGAGAGGTCTCTCTTTTTGATATCCGGATGATTCATCAGCGAGATAAATACGGTGATGGAGGCAACAGTCATGGTGACCTTCCAGCGCTCGATCAACCGGAGGGTCTCCGCCGGATCGAATCGGTAATAAAGAACCACCGGGATCCCAGCGAGTGCAGCGATGGCCAGATGGGCCACCTCTCCGGTCACATGAAACAAGGGGGCAACGCCGAGAACGACATCCTTGTCGTCGATGCGCTGCATGGCCTGGTACACACGGGCGTTGAAGGTGATATTGGCATGGGTGTTCATGGCCCCTTTGGGCGGGCCGGTGGTTCCCGAAGTATATGTCAAATAGGCGACATCGTCGGGGGACACGGTCGCACGGTCTACCTTTCGTCCCTCATTGCTTTCGATGAGCGCATCCATGTCGACCGTCATGGTCGACCCGGACTTTTTGAGATTTTCGAGCACGGGAGGAATTTCGGCATCGGCGGGAAGCATGCTTGTCGCCGAGGTGGTCAGAATCTTTTGAACCGGTGAGTCTTTGGTAAAGGAAAGGTCAAGTTTGGCTGCGATTTCATCGAGAGTGACCACGATTTTTGCCCCGGAATCGCGTACCAGGTAATCCAGTTCTTTTTCCTTGTACATGGGATTGACCGGCACCACGATGGCCCCGAGCTTCCAGGCGGCATAGGTGGCCACGAGAAACTGGGGAACGTTTTGCATGATCAGCAAGATTCGGTCTCCCCTGGTGAGACCGAAATCCGAAAAGGCAGCCGCAAGGCAGTCCGAAGCCCGGTCGATGGCGCCGTAGGAAATCGTGTGATCAAAGTAATAGACCGCAGGCGCATCCGGCTTGCGAGAAGCAGATGTCATAAAATCATCCAATGCGGTGCAAGAAGGTATCTCGATATCATGTGGCACATCTTGCGGATAATTTTTCAGCCACGGTCTTTTTTCGTATATGGATTCCATTTTTCTCCTCTTGGTTGGGGAATAAGGTAGTACGTCGAGTAAAATTACCAGGCCGTCCATCCCCCGTCGATATAGATTGTCTGGCCGGTAATGAAATCCGAGGCCTTTGATGCCAGGAAAATAACGATCCCCTCCAGTTCGGGAGGATACCCCCAGCGACCTGCAGGTGTGCGTTCGTTGATGAAATTGAACCTTTCCGGGTCGTTGCGCAGCTGTGCCACCAGTTCCGTCTCGAAATAAGTGGGGCCGATGGCATTGACACACACTCCTTTTTGCGCCCATTCCAGCGCCATCACCTTGGTCATCTGATTTACACCGCCTTTGGAAGCGGCATAGGCAAGCTGGTTGGGCAGCGCCACCGTCCCCAAAATCGAGCTCATGTTGATGACCTTTCCGTAACCGCGGTCGATCATCTGGGGAACCACGGCCTGGGCAACCAGGTAATACCCCTTTAAATTGGTATTGATGACGCGATCCCACTCTTCTTCCGGATATTCGAGGACGGGCACGCGATGGTTGACGCCTGCATTGTTGAAAAGAATATCCACTTTCCCGAACCGTTCTACGATTTTTTCCACGCCTTCACGGGTTTTCTCACTATCGGTCACATCCAGCACAAAACCTTCGGAATCCTTTCCCAAGGCCTTTATGGCGGAAGAAACCCTTTTCAGATCCGCCACACTCCGTCCGCATACGGCCACGTCGGCGCCGGCTTTGGCCAAAGCCATGGCAGCGGTCTCTCCCAAGCCCCGCGTGCTGCCGGTGACCATCGCTACCTTACCCGTCAAATCAAATAGTTTCAGTGACATTGTGTATACTCCTTTGCTGGTAATGATGGTAAGAAATCATCTTTGAATCATTGATATATCCGGCAAATCTTTTTTTTGGCGCTGTCGTTACTGATAAAATTTGTATTTTATTATGGTTAATGATCCTAAATGTTCATTATATCCTTGTAGAGTGTTTACTTAATATGCCAATAGGTATATTAGATAAACATATTTGTCAATTAATTCTGAATCGATTGGGAGGAAAAAATTTGAATTATTTTAATATACTGATATTATAATTTATCTCGGCATCCGTTCAAGAACTGTTGTGAAAGGATGGTCAGGGCAGCATCAATCGTGAAAATGGCTGGTTCCGATTCAGCAGGATCGCACAGGAGACTGACTATGCGGCAACACGCAAATTTTGAGCTTGATAAGATCGATCTGACGATGATTCAGGAACTGGCCAGAGACGGCCGAATGCCTGTTGTTCATCTGGCAACCAAGACCGGCATCAGTCAGCGTGCGGCCAGCGCCAGACTGAAAAGAATCATCGACGAGCGCATCATTAAAGTCGTCGCCGTGCCGGCCCTGCCGCTTTCAAAGCAAAACCTCAGCGTGACGGTTGGTTTTACCGTGAATTCAGAGCACGATATCCATAAAGTCGCTGAGAAACTTGCATCATTTCCCAATTTCCGTTCGGTGGCTCTTGCCACCGGCCCTTATGATATCGTGACCTGGGCTTTTTTTAGAGGCCTTGACGCACTCTCCGCCTTTCTTCGGCATGAAATCGGAAAAATTCCCGGAATCACCGGCAATGAAACCTTGATTCACATGGAGACGATTAAGAACGTATTGTCATATCCCATAAGCGCGGCCACCCCGCAAAAATACAAACCAGCGCATCAAAAGAAATCAGCAATGAAGAGATACGTTCCGGATGAGCTGGATATGACAATTATTGAAGAACTTCAGAAGGACGGCAGGATGCCGGTGGTAGAACTGGCAAAAAAACTGGGTGTCAGCAGGGTAAGCGCCGCAAAGAGATTACAGCGGCTTCTTTCCGAAGGAATTACAGAGATCATCGCCGTTACCGAACCCGGATCCCTCGGGTATGAAATGACGGCAATGATCGGCATCAAGGTCGTTCCCGGTGCGGTTGACGATGTAGCGAATAAACTGGCGTCATTCAATTCCGTGCATTTCGTTACCATAATCCTGGGGCACTATGACATTCTTCTCGGTGTACACTTTTCAGAAATTCTGGCGCTTTCGGATTTTCTTAGGGATGGTCTTGGAAATATACCGGGTATCGTCAAGACTGAGACGATGATTTACCTCGAAGTTATCAGGAGTCCGTGGGACGGTAACTCACCCAGCGAAATTTATTGATCGTTACCGTCTCTCTTCCACAAACAAAAGAGCTGCGATTCGATTTTCACAGAGATGATTTTTATTTTGCTTCTTTGCAAATTTGGTCGACGATTTCATCGAGTGATACTGATTCGTGATTCTGGACTTGGTACGGTATGCTGCAACATTGCACCCCATCCGGGGTTTCCACATGTGATTCGATGATCCATTTTGCTTGCCCGCGACTCACATTTCGCGCTTTTTGCACTCTTTGAATCATGTCTTCCGTGATGCTTTTTTCAATATGCGACATTTTTTTCCCTTCTAAGAAAACTGTTCATCCATAGGCAACTTCCGGGATTCGTTTTTCTGCAAACAGAACAATTCGATGACGCCTTGCGAATTTTTTTAAAGGAGGCCGAGCATCGGCGCAGCCGATACTTTTATGGAAACGATTTCGTTTCCAAGGGCATTTTTGCCAACAATACAATTTCCCGGGTACTGATGCTCGGCTTTTTAAGAGTCTTAGAGATCTTTGGGCTTTTCTTTCCCCACTCTGGTCCACACTTTTTCGGGAATATTCTTGAAGTCCTTATAGACGCAGAAGGTGCAGCCTCCCTCTTCTCTGGCCACGTTCTCACAAGGAAAACAGACGGTGATGGGGTAGCCAAGGTTCTCAATGGCGATCAGTTCGAGAACCGGCTCATGGGTGCAATACACCGGATAGTCCGTCTTGCCGCCGGTCAAGGGCTGCGCCTTGTTAATCAGAGACAGGTTGCACGGCGGCCCGAAACGACCTTTCTGGTATAATCGTTCGCCGCTGCCGCAGGGCACCATGGTAATGCTCAGCTTCTCGTCATCTTCTTCGATCCTTAAGGGTTGTTGGTGGCCTCTGAGCGAATTAACCGTTCCCAACGCTCTGAGTTTAAAGTCGATATCACGCATATCGGGCAGGCTCGCAAGGCCCATAAAATCGCCGAAAACCCTCTTTTCCGCTTCGAGAAGGGCGTCGTCCCCGCAGTTTCGGTAGATCCAATCCATGAATCCGGCCGCCCAGTCCACATACATATCATGCATCTGGAGGCTCTCCTGATACATTCGGTCTGCCAGGGCCTTGGCTTTTTCCTTGTCTCCGGATTCAATGGCCTGTTTCAGGAGGTCGAGGGTCAAGGTTCCCATCTCCTTCAGTTCCTGATCTGTAAATACTCTCTCGGGCATCAGCTGTCTCCTGTTTTTTCTGTGTTTTTCTAATCCTTTACCATACTATACGATTTCGCACACCAGACCATGGGAGTCGAATATCTCGGCAATCTGATCCAGACGTTCTTGTGGAATCGGCCCCAGGTCGTCCAGTTTATACGTCATGTCCATCATGCGGAACTTGCTTACGCCAAGACGATGATAGGGCAGCACGTTGATGGGCGTTTCCGGATTCACCCGCTTGACGAACGCGGCGATTTTCTGAAGATTTTCCGTTTTTTCCGTGATTCCGGGGATCAGCGGGACCCGAATGATGATGGGAACACCGCTTTGCATCACATGTTCGGCATTTTCAAGCATGAGCTCGTTGGACTGCCCTACGGACGCAAGGCTGTCGGCGCTGTCCATGCACTTCAAATCGAATAAAAACAAATCCGTATAGGCCAGGACCTGCTCCAGTGCCGAACGGGATGCGTGACCGGTCGTATCCAGTGCCGTGGGGATTCCAACCTGCCGGCATCTTTCGAAAAGCGCCGCCACGAAAGCGGGTTGCGCCAGAGGCTCTCCGCCGGAACAGGTGACCCCCCCGCCGGTATTGCGGTAGAACATTTCATCCCGTTTCACCTCCTCGAAGACCTCTTCCAGTGTATAATCCTTGCCATGCATGGTCAACGCGCCTTCGGTGCAGACTCTGGTGCATTCGCCGCAGTTATTGCAAAGATTTCGATCGATGACGATTCCCTTTCCATCGGGGTTAAAGGAAATCGCCTTTTCTGTGCAGGCCGCCATACAATTGCCGCACTGTTTGCAAAGCGCGTCGCGGTGTCCGACTTGGGGATAACTCTTTTGCGATTCCGGGTTGGCGCACCAGAGACAGGTCAGCGGGCATCCCTTCAAAAAGACGGTCGAGCGGATGCCGGGTCCGTCCTCGGTGCTGTAGCGCTGGATGTTGAAAATTCGTCCCCTCAAATTGCCACTATCTTCTTCATTGCTCATCATTACACCACATATTGGTTAACTGGTCGAGGTGCCATGGCCTACGACTCCCCACCCTTATTGGTGACCATGCGGACACCCAATTCAAAAGCACGCTGGCAGTCATCTGGGAAGACTTCCTCATGGCGTCTGGTTTTGGCCTCTTTGTCAAACATTTCCGATTCGTATTTGTCATAGTCGCTGAATTGAAGCGTATCTGTGGAGAGAAGCAACTCGCATGTTCCGAAATGCATGGAAAGGAGGGTCTGGTTCATGGATAGCCGCTGGTTAAGCCCAACCACCTCGATCATTTCTTCACTCATGTTCATTGTGTAAATCAAGGCTGTATTGATGCGTTTTGGAAAAAGAGACCGCATGTCTTTTGTATATTGTAAATAAGGGAAACAGAGACGTTCAAAAAACGCTCGCGTTCCGGCTGATTCGGTGAGGTAATACAAAGGTGTGCCGATAATCAGCGCATCGGCATCTTTGATCCGTTGGAGTACGGGCGTCAGATCGTCCTTTACTGCACAAACCCCGTCCTCCTTCCGGTCGCTTTTTTTGCATGAAAAGCAGCTGATACAGCCAGAAAAATTCAGATCATAAAGCTGAACAAGTTCAGTCTTTGCACCTGTGGACGCAGCTCCCTCCAAAGCCTTTTCCAAGAGTGTGACCGTATTCCATCCTTTCATGCGTGGACTGCCGTTAAATGCCATTACTTTCAACGCATTTCTCCTTTTATATTTTTATTCGCAACAATCGTTTTTTCTCCTTGTTACTCGTTCTTCTTCTGTTTGATGTTGTCGTTGCCTTAACAATGGCGGGCCGCACCCAAAAGACATTGCGGCGGCCCGCAGAGACGATAACGGATCGGTTATTGTGAAGGTCACCGGTAACACTGATATACCTTTTTACATTGCGTGCTCGGTTCGTCTGATGATCTCATCTTGCACCTGGGTTTCCAGATCCACCCAGAATGCACTGTAACCGGCAACCCGTACCACCAGATCGCGATAATTCTCGGGCTTTTTCTGGGCATCCAGCAGCGTATCCTTATCCAGGATATTGAACTGAATTTCCTGGCCGCCCTTGTCGAAGTATGTTTCCACCAGCTGTCTGAATTTCAACATTCCACCGGGTTTGTCCACCAGGCTCGGGCAGAGCTTCATGTTCAAGAGCGTGCCATCCATATGCCTGAAATCGAGCTTGGTCACCGAGTTGATGACGGCCGTGGGCCCCTTCTGATCCGCCTGCTGCACCGGGGACAGCGAAGCGTCCGAGAGCCATTCGCCTGCCTTGCGGCCGTTGGGAAGTGCCCCTGTCCATTTGCCGGCGGACGCTGCCACGGATGAACCCTGACGGTAGACGGTGTAATGCCTGCCGAACATATCCTTCCTCGCCATATTGACATCGGTGATAAAGGACCAGAGGTCGGCTACCAATGCATCCGCCTCGTCGTCATCATTTCCGTATTTCGGTTGCGTCAAGGCGTCGGCGCGCATTTGATCGTATCCTTCCCAGTTGGCATCCATCGCCTTAAGAAAGTCGTCCATGGTGTACTTTTTCTGCTCATAGACAAGCTTTTTAATGGCCATGAGCGAATCCGCCGCATCCTGGATGAAACGGTCGAGGCCGTAATTGGCATCGTCTATGGCCGTCACGCCACCCAGTCTGCTGATATCCTTGCCGCTTTCGATGCAACCTTCCATATTGGCAGATACGAAGGGAAAGAACCATGCATCGTGCGTAGTGAAATTCACGGCCCTGTCCCAGGCATCTGACTGGGTAATCTGCCAATTGATGAAGTAGGCAACCTCTTTTTTATAATTTTCCACCAGTTCATCAAACGTCATGTCCCCCGGATCGCCATAGTCATTTCCGATCTGGATACCCGTGCGGGGATCGAGGCCTCTGTGAAGGAATACCTCCAGCATCTTGGCTTCGTTGTTTGTGGTGATGGGCATGCGTATCCAGGCGAAGCACTTCGGGTACACGCAGTTCACACATCCGGCAATGGCATGATCCCGGGCATGTTCCAGGGTATGGCCCCGGCTCAGCATATACTCGATGTTCACACGATCGCCGAAAAAGGCGGGAATCCCTGCCCCGTGCTTACGGTTGCACTCGAGTGCCTTCTCCATTAACTCGGGAGCTATCTGACGATCGTAGCGCAGCGAAATATAGGGCTGATGCGTCTTGGTTTCTGCGGCTACATGCAGAACGATGCAAGACAGCTCATTGGAGGCATCTTTGCCATGGATATCGCAGCCACCGATGGTGATGTTTTCATAATTGGTGCCCTGGGAGACGGCCCGGTGCTCCGGGGTCATATAGGGTTCGAGTGCACATAGCTTCATGATCAGGCAACCGAAAAGCTCCACGGCCTCCTGGCGGGTCATGCGGCCTTCGTTGATGTCGGCCTCATAGTACGGATACATGTACTGGTCGAATCGACCTGCAAATACGTTGGGCTGGCACTTGTCCATATAAACACCCATTGCCGTGAACCAGAAGGAGTGCACTGCTTCAAAGAAGGTCCTGGGGGGATTTTCCGGCACCCAACGGCAAGCCTCCGCCGCCTTCAGAAGTTCCGCCTTTCTCTGCGGATCCTTCTCTGTTGCTGCCTTCTCCTCCGCCATGGCAGCATAGCGATTCGCATAGCGAATCACCGCCTTCAGAGCAATGACCATCGCCTCCAGGACCGCCAGCTTTTCTTTTTCATCATCGGTGAAATCCCGTCCTCTGGCGATTCCCTGTATCCTGTCGATATGATCGTTGGCATTTTTGATCAAGGTCTTGTAACCGACCTTCAGTGCCTTCTCGAAATCTGCGCCGGTGGCCTGCGGGCGCGGTACCAGAGGCGTCTTTTTGACTCGCTTCTCTCTTGGGAGGTACTCGGGGGCCCAGTTGACCCCGGTGTACTGCAAGTCTCTCTGATAGTCATTCGGATCGATCACGGCGATCAGTTTGTCCCAGCGCTCTCGCATCTCCGGGGTGGGCCAGTGGTTCTCCCAGTACTTGGCGGCCTCCATGATTTTTTCGAAGTCTTCTTTGGAGAGATCCGCCTGACACTGCTGGGAGTTGGTCCAGTTCGCCTCGTTTGCTTCCAGCAAACGCCGCATCTGTTCAGGATAATACTCCAGCGGCGGATGGGCACCGCGGATGGCATCGGTAAAGTTGCCCATGATCAGATCGAGATCATGAACCGCAATGGCCTTGTTCTCCCAGACATTGGCCAGCGCCTTGGCCCTGCGAACTGCGGGATGCTCGCCCTCGGTCTTCAGATATGACTGATACATGTACCACGGCCTGTCGCTGGACACCTTGGAAATTTCCTTCAGGTACCGATCCCGCATCGCCTTGATTCTGGTGGGTAACGGGTTTGTTTTGTTGATCGCCTCGATGTTGATTTTACCCTTTATGACCGGAGGTTCCTTTGTTTTAACTTGTTTTGCCGTGGCTGTCATTTTCGTCCTCCCTTTGTTTGACGGGTTGTCAAATGTAAACATCGATTAATAAATCGAGATTAATAAAATGGGCTCTATAAATCTATCAGATGAGGCAATATATGTAAATAAAAAATGAAATTAACTTTACCTTTGTTGCCGTTGAATGTAATGTGAAGATATGTTTATCAATAAAAGGATCAACCAGATCGGGGGGGGGGGATTTGCCTGACGCTGGCAATTTTTATTGCGTTTTCTTTCGTTTGGATATGGATATCAACATGGCGGAGATGGATGCATTTATGGTTGACAGACTGTTCCGGTTTGTATACTTAGGCCCACTGGACAAAAGGCTTGCTGTGGACAAGAAAAGCTTAATTTTTCTTTCATTATCAGCGTTGAAGAAAGCAATTTCGCAGAACCCGGTGCTATTTTTTGACAATTTGGTGAACTCGTAAAAAGTCGTTTATATGCTATTTCTGCAATTTGCCAAGATGTATCTTCAATCGATCACAGAGCCAGAGGATGAGAACTTCGACTTTTTACGAGGTCGCCAAATTGGTTCATGAAGGAGAGTTCTAAATGAGAAGTAGAATCGTGAGTGTGCTGTTTGTATTTTTTCTATCGGTCGGAAATGTTTATGCAGTAGGCTGGAACAGCGATTACGTGGGGCTTCGGGCGGCGGGGCTTTCAAATATTTATACCGGTGTCGCCGATGACTCATCGGCGGTTTTCTGGAATCCCGCAGGCCTCGTCCAGATTCCCGAAGGTGTGATCGACTGCAACTTTGAATTTTATACCGGAATCCTTCCGGACTACACCTATCACGATGCAACCACCGGGCAGGATTACAGCAGCACGGATCCGTTTGGTGCGCCAAGCATGTTTGGTGCCACGAGAAGGGGAAAGCTGGCATACGGAGCGGGCTTCTACGCGTCATACGGCGCTGGGTCGGCAGTTTTGGATAATGTTCCGGGTCTTGGAGATTTTACTACTGCGGGGGGCGGTTTTTCCTTGGGTCTAAGCATCGCCTACGAGGTATCGCCGAAACTGTACCTTGGGTTCACCGGAGAGACGGCTCTGGGCATGCTGGAAGTAAAGGGTTCGAGATACGAAGATCGTGGTGTCATCATCGACATGGAACAAGAATACTTAGCGATAAATACCGGGTATAGGGCCGTGTTCGGCATCATGTACAAGCCTGTCACCGATGTACGAATCGGCGTTACCGCAAAAAGCCCGACGTCATTGAAATATGAAGGTGATGTGAAAATGACCGTGGTTGATGGACCGCTTCCTCCCGGTTTTGTACTTGCAGACGACGGATCGGCTACCTACACCGTCGATATACCCTGGTATTTGTTAACCGGTGTCAGTTATCAAGTAACACCGAAGATGCTCATCACCGCTGAATATGCGTACCGATGGTGGGGTGATGTGGAATTCAAGGAGTCTGAAGTTGAAATGTTTAATGGTCCACAAAAGAGTGCGTCCCCGACAAATTGGGTAGACAGTTGGACGCTCGGACTCGGTATAAAATATGAGCTTTCCCCGAAGTTGTACACTAGTGGGGGCATCTCCTATACCACCCACGCAGTAGAATCCAAAGATAAAACGGTTGCTTCGGGCGGTACGGATTTGAGCTATTATAATTTTGCCATAGGCTTTGGTTATAAGATTACGGAAAAGATCGAGGCCGTTTTCAACACCTATTATTACCATTCAGAGAAAGAGACCGATCCGGTTGGCAACACATACCAAAAGACGTTGCTTGGCAATGTAATGGGTGTAAAAATGTATTTCTAAGAATTTTTTACTGTAAATAAAGAATCCCCCCAATTATGGGAGGATTGGAATAACATACAAAAGGAGATATGCTGTCATATCTCCTTTTTTTATTTCCTCCAATTACCGATCTGTAGGCACTTTATTCATCGAAACGAATACGTTGCATTGGATGCACCCTCGCACGCTCATCCGAGATAAGGAACGATGTGCGGAAGGTCGATGGTCGTGCGAATCCCCGAAGGTGCGGCGCAAACGTAGGGAATGGCATTGATCGGGCCATATGCGGTGTAGCCGGGTGATACATCTTCGTATTGTTCGGCGGGTATGGGAAAGCGAATGCTTACATCAAACGGCGGATCTCCTTCGGCCAGCACATGCCAGCCGGATTCTCGAAGTTCCCAGGATGCATCGATGTCGGTGCTGACGTACCAGGTTGGGCAAAAACGAATCATCGGGCGGCCGTCTCGGATGCCCGTGATGGTGATTCGACGCGCGGCGATCGTGCCCGCCTCCAGAATACCGGCGACGATACGGGTCTTTTTGCGTACGGTCGCCACCTCTTCGTTTACTTCGAATGCGTCTATCGGCTTCGAAATGGCGTCGGCTACGAGAGAAAGCGAAGGGCTGAAATTATCGAGTACATGATCCTTGAATTCCACATAATTGTCGGGGGGGAGCCCATACCCCATTATGTCAAAAAGCATGACAGGGTGCGGATATTGGGACATGTCGGCGTATTCGTTGATCGTGAGGCAGTCGAGTCCTCGCATGACGAATAGCAGTGCCAGCGGGATGACTTCC
Source organism: uncultured Desulfosarcina sp. (assembly GCA_963674945.2). GTDB lineage: Bacteria > Desulfobacterota > Desulfobacteria > Desulfobacterales > Desulfosarcinaceae > Desulfosarcina. Next base: position 725,087 of record CAXXWQ010000004.1, on the reverse strand, counting down.
GTAATGAAGCCGGGGCTGCTGCCACTGCAGTAAATCGAGGTGTTGCCGCGGCGGCATGCCTCTTCGACTCGCTGTCGCTCTACCGGATCGAGATGATCCGGGTGATGAAATTTCAGGCAAGTGGTCACGATGTTCGCTCCCGATGCCAGCAGTTTGCATACGTCGTCTACGTTGCACCCCTGCTGCATGTACACCACGCAATCGGGTTTGAGGTCGATGATCTCGTCGATGTTTCCGATGGCTTTTATACCGACGGGATCGATCCCGCAAAGTTCTCCCGCATCAAGCCCCGTCTTCTCTTCGGAGTAAGCGAAAACCCCGGCAAGCGTCATTTTCGGATGTTTGATAATCGCGCGCAGCGCATGTGCACCGACATTTCCCGTGGTCCATTGCACAACCCGGTAATTTTTGGACGGAAGGGAATTCTTCTGGCTCATTGGCATCCTCCTTTCTGCGATTTAACACACACACGGCCCGCTGCAATGGGCGTAAAAACTTCCCGGACGCTACGCCAGATAAAGCTTATCTTGACCTTTTCCCATATGCAATACCCAATTTGCGCATACGTGCGCGCAGGGTGCTCGGATGGATGCCCAATGCTTTCGCGGCGCCATCTTCTCCTTCCACTTTTCCATTCGTTACGTTGAGGGCCATTTTGATATGCTCGGACATGACTTCATCCAAAGGGCGGATACCATGTATTCCCCCTTGGGTGGATTGGTTCGTTGTGCTGTCGTGCGCCACTATCAGTTCGTCAATTTTTAATATACGATTTCCAACCGATGTCTGGCTGCGGATCAAAAATCTTTCCACCAGGTTCTCAAGTTCCCTGATATTCCCCGGCCAACTGTAACTCTGGAGTTGATCCATGGTTCCCATATCAAGCGATGGTAAATTGCGTATATTCAATTCCTGACATTTTTTTTCGACGAAGTAGTGGAACAACGCCGGGATATCTTCCGGGCGAGCGCGAAGCGGTGGGATATTGATCGGGAAGACATTCAAACGAAACCAAAGGTCTTCTCTAAACTGCCCTTTTTGGGCCAAAAGGGCTATGTTCTGATGGGTGGCACTGATAATTCGGACGTCCACATGAATCGTTCTTGATCCGCCGATACGTTCGAGCTCCTGATGCTGCAGAACACGTAGCAGCCTCACTTGAGCGGCCACGGGGAGTTCGCCGATCTCATCCAGAAATATTGTACCCGTGTGGGCTCTCTCGAAAAAGCCCAGTCTCTGTGAGATGGCACCTGTAAATGCACCCTTTTCATGGCCGAAAAGTTCGCTGTCAATCAGATTCTCTGGAATGGCGCCGCAATTTACCTTGACAAAAGGCTTGTCTCTCCGCTCCGAGTTTTCATGGATGGCATTGGCAATCACTTCTTTTCCGACACCGGTTTCTCCCAAAATCAATACCGGGCTGTTCAAGCGCGAAACCTGCTGGACCATTTGCATCACATCTTTCAATCCGAACTCGGATCCGATGATCTGGTCATAGGAAACAGAGCGGAGTTTGCGCCGCAGATCGCGGTTGTCTTCCGCTAGCAAATCTCTGAGCCTTGATATTTCACGATACTGCAGAACGTTGGATATCGCTACGGCAAGTGGATCATGAAGCAGTGTAAGCAGTCTCCCGTGATTTTCAGTAAAGCAGTGTTTGCCCTCGGATAGAAAATTAACCGCGCCAAGATGTTCATCATCGAGTTCGAGTTTCAAACTTATCTGTGAGGAATCGTCCGGAAAAAAGGCGCTCAAGATTGTGCGGCTCGCAGGCATCTCATTTTCAATATCATTGATGATTAATATTTTTTCATTTCTATCCCAGATCGTTCTCATATACTCACCCATATCCTTTGAAAAGGATATGATCTCGGGTGGTTTTTTCCATTTCGGCGGCCAAATTGCAGATAGCAAATATCCAAGATTCATTGTCGGATCATATACACCCATGATAATGCCTGATATCGGCATGATGCTCTTAACATAGGTCATGAAACGCTCCAACGCGGTGTCCACGTTCAAGCTGCTGCATATGAGCAACGTCGCTTTGTTGAAAAATTCATTTTCATCTATCATGTGATTTGTTTTTTCCTATGTGCAATCCGTTATCCTTTTTATTCTATCATATATAACAGCCCCTATCCTTATCCGTCAAGTATAACAGCTAAAACTGTTAAAATTAACAGAATTCAATGGTGTCCATTTTTAACAAATTGAAATAAAAGGATATTAATGTGGCATGAGGTTTGCTGAGTAAAAATCGTGCCGTATACTTTTGATCGTATTTCGAAGGAGGACCAGATGGAATGGTATGAAATTATCCATATCCGCTTGTTCAATCGGAAAGATAGGGAGGAAGCGATGAGCGTATTCTCCCAACTCAATTTTCCGAAATTCAATAAAGGGATCAAAGCAGTAAAACTTTTGCAGGATATTTTTCTGGATAATGACCTTAGAATCCTTATCCAGTGGCAAAAAGGCGATGAAAATGCAAAAAGTATCTTTGGATTGCATCTGGTTGCCTTGCTGGAAAGGTTCGGGCGAATTCATCACATTGTATGCAAAGAACTCTCAGTAGAGAAAAAGGAGTAAATCATGACAGCACATCAAATCATATGTCAAAAAACGGATTCATATAAAACGGTGCCGATTGGTTAAAACATTTCTCATTATCGCAACTTGCAGTATCGTTGTGTGAAAAGTTATTACGAGGAGAAAAATAAATGAAGATAAAGCTTGGCATTAAAAGCATCCTTATCACCGTCGCAATAGTGGGGATTGTGTTACTGAGCGGATTCGGGATCATGGGATTGACAAATCCTCAAAATCATAAAGAAAGTATAGAAAGGATTTCTGTAAGACCCGTAAAAGCAAAAAAGCTCTCAAGTCTGCCATCTTATAAAACCCGATCTTTTCCCGGTGTCGTGAAGGCTGCCAAAGAATCCAAACTGGCGTTCAGAGTAGGTGGCCCCCTGATTTCCTTTGATGTGAATATCGGTCAAAAGGTCAAAGAAGGGGATATACTGGCGCAAATCGATCCCAGAGATTATGAAATCGCCATCGCGCGCATTGAGGCCGGACTATCCGAAGCGAAGATCGGACTTAAAGCCATGCGTAAAGGTGCAAGAAAAGAGGATATCGCACTTCTCGAGTCGCAACTTGCAGCGGCTCAAGCCCAGCTTGCGGAAGCAGCGGCGAATTATAAGCGGTTTGAAGCATTACATGAACAAAAAGCCGCGGCTGGATCTGCGTTTGACCGTGCGAAAACAGGCTATGAACTTGCAAAAGCAGGCGTGGCGGCCGCCGAGAAGTCCTTGGAGAAGGCAAGAACCGGAGCGAGACCAGAAGAAATAGAGGCCATGGAGGCAAAAATCAAAGGTCTTCATGTTGAACTGCGGTCTGCAAAAAATATGCTTGAAGATACAAAACTTAAAGCCCCTTTCGATGGTGTCGTGAATAAAAAGTTTGTTGAAAATTTTGAAACAGTGGGCCCGGGTCAGCCCATCGTTTCGATTCTTGATTTCCGGCAAGTGGAAATTACCATCTCTATTCCGGAAGAGCTGCTTATCCATAAGGACGCCGTTGTCAGATATTACTGCAAACTGCCTTCGTTGCCCGATCGCGTCTTTGATGCACAATTTAAAGAGATTGGCCTGAACACCACCGATTCAACGCAGAGCTATCCTCTGACGGTTGTCATGAATATCCCGGATGATATGACAGTTCGTCCCGGCATGGCGGCCGATGTATTTGTTGATGTGAAAACCAGTGATCGTGAAAGCCAAGGATTTCTCATACCCCTTGCGGCCGTTTTTTCAGATCCAGCCGGAACGCCGAGTGTTTGGAAAATCGATCCGGAGAAAATGACGATACATAAAACCTCTGTGAAGCAAGGAGAGCTTTATGGCGACTTGATTCGAATTGAATCCGAGTTGGATGAAGGAGACATGATTGTAACCGCCGGCGCCAGATTCTTGCGGGAAGGCCAGCACGTCCGGCTGATGAAATAGGGCAAATCAAAGGAGTCGCAATGAAGCTTACTGAATGGGTGTTAGAGAAAAAGACGATTTCTTACATCTTTGTCTTGGTGTTGATTGTAGGGGGATTCATTTCGTATCAGAAATTGGGGAAGTTGGAATTTCCCGAATTCGTGATTCGACTGGCCGTCGTTTCCACGACATATCCCGGCGCCTCACCGCTGGAGGTGGAGCAGGAAATTACCGATCCATTGGAAACCGCCATCCAAAAACTTGCACAGATAGATAATGTCTGGTCCATCTCAAAAGCCGGCATTTCCCATATATTCGTCGAAATCAAGGACGATTATCTTAATGCACAGGTCCCGCAAATATGGGATGAACTGAGGCGAAAGGTCTCGGATGCACAGGTTCGGCTTCCTCCTAGATCCGGACCATCCATTGTAAATGATGACCATGGTGACGTATATGGCGTTTTTTTTGGTATTACAGGCGAAGGGTATACCTATGAAGAGATAAAAGACTATGCGGATATGCTCAAAAAGGAGCTGCTGCTTGTCAAAAACGTGGCCAGTGTCGAGATATGGGGAGACCAGCAGGAGGTTGTCTATGCTGAAGTTTCAAAGTCGAGAATGAAAGCACTGGGTTTCTCCATTCAGGATATCCTGCAGACGATTAATCTGCAGGGGCAGGTGACACCATCCGGCAGTGTCAAAGTGGGAGACGACTATGTGCGCCTGAATCCCACCGGCACTTTTGCATCCGTGAAAGATATGGAAGAACTCGTCATCCGCAGCAGTCGATCGGGAAATCTCATCTATCTTAAAGATGTTATGCAGATAAAAAAGGCGTATGCAGATCCACCGAGATGGTTGATGCGTTACAATGGCAAGCCTTCGCTGGGACTGGGGATTTCCACAACAGCCAATGGCAACGTGGTGGAGATGGGCAAGGCAGTAAAGAAAAAGATTACATCTCTGGAATCAAAAACACCTCCTGGAATGGAGATTGGTAACATCTACTACCAGTCGGAGGTCGTTACGAAATCCATTAAGACATTCATCATGAATTTGATCCAGGCGATCGTTATTGTCAATGTTGTTCTTTTCATCTCCATGGGGTTTTACAGTGGGGCGATAATGGGAGGGATCCTGCTCGTTACGATCCTGGGGACCTTCATGGCCATGAATGTAATGGGTGTCAGTTTCCAGCTCATCTCTCTGGGGGCGTTGATCCTGTCATTGGGGATGCTGGTGGATAACGCGATCGTCGTCACGGAAGGTATCCTGGTGCAGGTTCAAAAAGGGGTTCCCAAAAAAAAGGCAGCCATGGAAACGGTTTCACAGACGGCATGGCCCCTTTTGGGCGCAACTCTCGTGGCCATACTGGCGTTTGCCGCCATCGGGACTTCAAAAGATGAAATCGGAGAAATCTTAAACAGTCTTTTTACCGTACCGGCTGTTTCGCTCGGATTAAGCTGGATTCTGGCGATCACGATTACACCGTTGTTTTGCATCCGATATTTACCCAAACCAAAATCCAATACAAAAGATGCGTATGATGGCTTTTTTTTCACGTCCTATAGAAGATTCCTCGACATCTGTCTTCGCAACAGGATCATTACGTGCGCTGCCCTGTTGATCGTGCTGATTGTTTCCTTTTATGGGTTTACCCGCATTGAAAACAGTTTTTTCCCCAATTCGAAAACCCCCATGTTTTTAATTGACTACTGGAAAACAGAAGGTACACACATCCAGACGACTTCAGACGACTTGAAAGAAATTGAAAAGTATCTTGCGACATTTGATGAGGTGGAATCCGTCGCAACCTTTGTGGGGCAGGGCGCTTTGCGATTCCTTCATACATACGAGCCTGAAATGCCGTCCACAAGCTACGGCCAATTGGTGGTGAATGTAAAAAATTTTGAGATGATCGATGGCTTGATCGATCGATTGAGACCCTATATGGCAAGTAATTTTCCGGAAGCAGAAACAAAATTCCAGAGACTTGTTTACGGGCCGGGAGGGGGCGCGAATATTGAAGTGCGGTTTAAAGGAGATGATCCTGATGTTTTAAGGGGACTGTCAGAGCAGGCAAAACAGATTATGGCGTTGGATAAGAACGCCATTAATCTACACGATGACTGGAGACAGAGAGTACTGGTTCTTCGGCCGATCGTGAATGATGCTGCTGCAAGACGCCTCGGCATTTCGAGACCAATGGTTGCAGACTCCCTGTCCGCATCTTTTTCGGGCAAGACCATCGGGCTGTATCGTGAGGAAAACACCCTTATGCCCATTATCATGCGACTTCCGGAAGAGGAGAGAAAATCCGTTGAGACACTTCACGATGTTCAGCTTATCAGTCCTGTTGCAGGTGGTGTCGTTCCGCTAAAACAGGTTGTTTCATCAATAGAATCCACTTGGGAGGATCCCATTGTCAGAAGAAGGAACCGCATGCGGACGATTACCGTTAAATGTGATCAACTCACCGGCAATGCGAGTGCGCTCTTCAACCGGTTGAGACCGAAAATTGAATCTATGGAGCTGCCGGCAGGATACACGATTGAATGGGGCGGAGAATATGAAAACTCTACAAATGCGCAGGCGTCGCTTTTTAGAATGGTACCCATATTCGGCATGGCAATGGTCTTTGTTGTCATAATGCTCTTCAATGCACTCAGACAGACGATAATCGTGTTCCTGTGCCTTCCGCTGGCAACAATTGGCGTAACCGCCGGACTACTTGCTACAGGAGAGCCCTTCGGATTTATGTGTATTCTGGGTTTTCTTGGATTGTCAGGCATGCTGATCAAAAACGTCGTTGTGCTTCTTGACCAGATCGATATCGACATACAATCCGGAAAACGCAGATATACGGCTATTTTAGACGCATCGGTAAGTCGTTTCAGACCGGTTCTCATGGCATCGTTAACAACGATTCTGGGAATGATACCTCTTCTCAAGGACCCGTTTTATGTGGGGATGAGCATTACCATCATGTCCGGGCTTGCATTCGGAACGGTCCTGACGCTGATCATTGCACCTGTTTTGTATTCAATACTTTTTAAAGTTAAAAGCGAATAGATATCTGTCGTGAGCGGTCACAATCCATATCATTTCAATAAGGGTTTATTTCCATGAGAAAGAAATGTTTTTATACACTAATTTTACTTTTTGTTCTTATCCTCGGCGGCATGCCACATCCATCAACTGCGAAAGAAAACAAGGATACAATACCATTGACACTATCCGAAGCGATAAAAATTGCAAGGGAACAAAGCTATCGTATTAAAGCCGCGGAAGACGAAGTAAAGGGGGCGGATTACGAAATGAAGAGCGCTCGGACCTATATGTTGCCACAGGTTTCGGCTAGCTACGGTGCGACAGCGATGAGTGAGACCCCATATCAATCTTTCGATGGACAAACGGTTAACGTTTACGGAAAGCAAGATATTCAATGGGATGTCACAGTGACCCAACCCTTGTTTCATCTCGGCATCTATCACGGGTATAAAACCGCAAAAATCGGGATCGAAGCAAAGGAATTAGCCAAGGAAATTACCATTCAGGATATAACACGTGATACGAAAAAGGCGTATTACAATGTCCTTTTGGCAAAAAAGATATCGACTGTGGCCGAAGAGGCGGTCGAGGCTCTTACCGCCCATAAAGAAGATGCACAAAAATATTATGACCAGGGACTGATTCCGCAAAACGACCTCCTGCGGGCCCAAGTGGCGCTGGCAAATGCAGAACAGCAGAAAACCAGCGCCCTGGGGCATCGCAAACTGGCCGCATCGCAGTTGAACCTATTGCTGAATTATGAGTTGGATAGAGAGCTACGATTACAGGACATCGATACGGTAACCCCGCTTAATCTGTTCAAGAACGAGCTTATTTTGGAAGCACTCGAAAACCGTCCCGAGTTGTTGGCGGTGCGGGTACATTTAAAAATCCTGGATCGTCAGGTGAAAATTGCAAAAAGCGAGTATTTTCCTCAGATAGCGCTTATTGGCCAGTATCAACAAAGGGGTGAGGACTTATTGGCAAACGAAAATGATTACAATAATCAATATAATTCCTTGGTTTCGGTACAGGCGAAATGGAACTTGTTCCAATGGGGACGAAATGTTTACAGCGTAAAAAAGAACGCAAGCCAGAAGTCTGCCGTTCAAGAGCAGCTGAAATTGGCAGAAGACGGGATCACCCTTGAAGTGGAGAACGCCTACCTGCAAGCAAAGGTCGCGGAGCGGAACATTGCAACGGCGAAAAGTGCATTGGCGCAAGCCCGTGAAAACTGGCGAATGACAAAGCTACAATTTCAACAGCAGGTGGCAACTTCAACGGACGTGTTGGATGCCAGAACCTTTCATTCACAGGCCGATTCAAATTATTTACAGGCGTTGTATGGGTATATGATCGCCATTGCCGATCTGGAAAGAGCGGTGGGGAGAACGCAAGAGTAAAAATGCGAGGACAATAAAACGGCGTTTTCCTTTGTATTCGGTGTTTCCATCGTTACGGTTCAAACCGGGCGCGAAGCACCCTGTTTGAACACATCCAATCAATCATCCCGGCGATTTGAGCAGGCGGGTATACGCGCAGATCGACCCACTCGTCATGCAAGGCGGAAGCCTACCTGCCAATGAAAAGGTGCTCTCCATTTTTGAAGAGCACCTCCATGGTTATGTCATCCTGGCAATCACCGCCAGTTTCCCAACGATGTTGAAAACGAAGCTGGCAGTCGTCTAAAGAGCAATGTTTGGTCCTCTGCCGATCAATCCAGCGGCCAGATCCGTTCGAACAATGGGGCTTTGGCCAATTGTCCATAAATTCCGGGAACTGGCGCCAAGATTACTTCTTTTCCAAGTCCCGGCATTTTTTTTCATCGCTCTGAAGACAGAAATCACGCATTTCCGGACGAATAAATTTATCATTAAAGGGATTGACAAGAAGCACCGGGGCCGGTGCGATCCTTGCAATTTTAGCGGCCACGGATCCGAAAAGGGCCTTGTCCAGGGCTGAACGTCCCCGTGTGGGAATGATAACCAAGTCCATGTCTTCGGCTTCGACATAGCTTAGAATTTCATCCGCAGGATCTCCGTCCGCAACAACAACCTGAATATTGGAAATATCTTTGAAGTGTTCGTTTTTGAATTCTTCAACTTTCTTCTTGATGCTATCTCCCGGTTCCTCACCCTCCACATGATATTCATTCACTTTGGCAATGTACATCAGCCGGACTTCGGCTCCAAATTGATCGGCGATTGTTTTCAAATGGGGAATAATTGTAGTTCCTATTCCGGTAAGATCGGTAGGGAATAGGATTTTTTTGAAACCCAACATGTCAAGCCTCCTTCTGCCTTATTGCATTTTGCTTTTAAGATGCCAAGCAACTATAGTGGCGATATTGTAGTTGAACATCCCAACCATACCAAGAAACTACCTTTTCTTCCATAGAATTCTTGCAATGGCAGGCAAAAGCACCATGGCACCAACCATGTTCCACAGAAACATGAAGGTCAACAAAAATCCCATATCTGCCTGGAATTTGATGGGTGAAAAGGCCCATGTGGCGACGCCGATGGACAGTGTAATACCGGTAAAAGAGACGGCTCTTCCTGTTGTGTTCAGGGTCCGGTAGAAAGCCGGTGTCAATTTATGCCCACGCTCTTCCCGGTAATAAACAAGCTTGTTATAGATATAGATACCATAGTCCACACCGATACCAACCCCCACGGCAACGACGGGCAACGTGGCGACCTTGATCCCGATACCCATTTGGGCCATGAGAGCTTCGCATAGAACCGAGGTGAGTGCCAGAGGCGTAACAACGCATATGGCCGCCTTGAAATTTCGGTAGGTAAGAAGGCATACGAAAAACACCACTGAATATACCAAAATGGTCAATTTCATGAGCGCCTTTTCCACCTCAACATTGGTGGCCGCCTCGATACCTCCGTTACCGGCGCCCATGAGAAACTGAACGGTCTCCGTATTGTACTCTTCGGCAAATTCATCAATGGCATTCACCACCCGTTCCAGGGTGTCAGCCTCATGGTCATGCAAAAAGACAAGAATGGGAGAAAAGGCACCTTCACGCTGGTAAAACATTTCCGGCATGAAATGAGGTAAAAAGTTACGTTGCACCTCGCTTCTGGGGATAGCGATCCATTTCGGGAATCCTTCCATAAAACCGGCATTCATGCCCTTCATCGCATCCGTGAAGCTTACAACGTCTTGTACGCCCTTAACATCATGGGTCAGCTTCTTGTCCAGCATATCGGTGAGCACGATCGCCCGATAGCTGCTGACACCTCTTTCGGGGGCTTTGAGCAACACCACGAACACATCACTGCTGGATGAGTAATGGTCGTTCATATAGGCGTTGTCCTTGTTGTAGCGGGAATCCGGCCGCAATTCAGGGGCCCCGGGGTCCAGGTCACCGACTTTCAAACCCTGCATGAGGTAAATGCCGACCACCAGAAAGATGACGGCCGTCACCACCGTACCATAGGCCCATTTCGTCTCGCTGAATCGGGTCAAAAAAGTCCATACGGGGTGGTCTGTCGAGGCGTTCGCTTTTTCCATCCTTTTTATGGTTCTATCACTGATGCCGGAATACGACATCAACACAGGCAGAAATATCAGATTGGTAATGGCCACCACGGCCACGCCGATGCTTGCCCCGACGGCAATGTCCTGAATTACGCCGATCTGAATCACCAACAGGGTGGCAAAACCGATAAAGTCGGTAAACAGCGCGGCCAGACCTGGCGTGAAAATCTGGCGAAAGCCCAACCGTGCCGCCTTCACTTTGTCCGAACCGGCGATCATTTCCAAACCCATGGCGTTGAACATCTGCATGCCGTGGCTGACGACTAAAGCGAACATGAGAAAAGGCACCAGCATCGAATATGGATTCAACCCGTATCCGCAGAGCCTCATGATCCCCAACTGCCAGAGTACCGCCGTAAGTGAGGAGATCGCCCTAACGGCCGTGTTTTTCGGGCACCGAGAACTCCACCACAGCAAAAGCAGCAGAATCACAAAGGCGATGAAAAAAAACAGCAGAATTCGAGCGGAACCATCGATGAGGTCTCCCACGATTTTGGCAAATCCGGTGATGTGGATCTTGATATGGTCATTCTGAAACTTGGTTCTAATTTCCTCTATTTTTTCCGAGAAATTACGATAGTCGAGTGGTTTTCTCGTTTCCGGATCAATATCATGAAGAGGCACCAGGACAATACTGGACTTAAAATCGTTTGCCACCAGACTTCCCACAATATTGGCCTTTAAGATATTCCTCTGGACCTGTTGCAAGTCTTCCGGTGTCCCGGAGAAGGTGACGGGGATGACGACATCCCCTTTAAACCCCTGCTCGGTCACCTCTTGCCATCGGGTATTCGATGTCCACAGGGATTTCAATCCCGCCCGGTTTACACCGGAAATATAAAAGACTTCGTCGGTTATTTTTCTCAACACTTCGAGATATTCCTGGGAAACAATCGTCCCCTCGGTCGTTTCGACGCAAATACGGACAACGTTGCCCATCTCCTTGAGTTCATCCTGGTATTCGAGATAATTTTTGATGAAAGGATGATAGGTGGGAATCATTCTTAGGAAGCTGGCCTGGGGCCTCATCTGAAATGTCTGATAGCCGAAAAAGATCGTAAAGATGATATAGACCGCCATTACCAGTGGACGTTTGGAAAAGAGAAATTTTTCCAAAAACGACGCGTCATTTAGATATGAGTCGTCAACTTCAGCAGATACGTTCTTCTGGGTCATCTTGATTTTCCTCTATTTTTAGTTGCTTGGTTTGTTGATTTCAATCCGGGAAGCCCCTGTGAGCCCCACCACCGCCAGAACGTCTTTTTGCAGCTCAACAATGGCCATACCAGGCCCGCGGTAACGATTGGCAAGGGGGGTGAAGGTTTTTCCCCGGTCTATGCTCCTCAAAATGACACCGTTACGGCCCACAACGCAAAAGGAGCCATCCGATAAGAAGGCACCGCCGAAAAGAAGTTCTCCTTGGTTGGTCTCCGAGGGTGTCCAGGTTTCTCCCCGGTCCGTTGAATTAAAGATATGACCCGCCATCCCGAAAGCCGATACAAAACCCCCGGATGGATCTCCGACAATGCCGAAAAAGGTCCCGTCGTAGGGAGATTCTAAACGCTGCCAGCTCTGGCCGAAATCTTCTGACCGGTATAATATTCCAGCCTCCCCGGAAATGAACAGGTCGTCGCCGGAGCGGGTGATGGCGTATAAGGTGTTTCCCAAATTATCGATGCGGTCCAAAATGGGCTGCCATGTCTTTCCGCCGTCTTTCGTGGAAAGGATGAAGCCGAAGGCGCCGATAATGATACCCTCCTTCTCATTTTTGAACCAAACATCCATCAACGGCTGAGCGGGACCTTGTTCCATAAAGAATTCCACATCCTTCAGGAAAAAATCCAGGTCCTCTGCCGTTATTTCCATTTCCTCCCGTTCTTCTTCAGTCAGCCCGGATTCCTGGTCGGAAAGAAGATCGCTGTTGGTTTTCACCATATGCTTTACCTGGTCATATACCATCTGGCCGATCTGCGTGCCGTCCAGTTGCTTTTTCCAGGTTTCACCACCGTCTTCGGTATGAAGCACCACACCGTCGTGACCGACAACCCATCCTTGATCATAGGTCGGAAAATAGACTGCTGTCAGGGTAACGCTCACCGGCACTTCTGCCTGGTTCCAACCGTCGCATTCGTTATCCGAATACAGGATGTACCCCCATTCACCTACTGCCACCAGCCGGTTATCCACCTTCGTTGCATCCATAAGCATTGAATATGGCGCCCAGTCGGCTTTTTCCGCCGGCACTTTCAGCATGTCTAAGGTCTCGCCAAAGGTTGGCATTGCGGAGCATAGGAAAAGCAGAATGCAACCGATTACAACCAAGTATTTTCTTTGGTTTTTTTTATGCTCGCTGAATCGATTTTCCATTTTTTCAATTTCACCTTTTTCGTTTCGTTAGAAAAGGCATAGAACTGTTACGAAATTTTATACCTTTTTTCATTTAATTGATTTTCAGGTTCGTTCGTAGAGAAAGTGCAAGCGGATTCGTAAAGTGAGAAGGTCGGCGGGATACCGACCTTCTCACTCATTTTGGTGTTTCCCATGCGTTCTTTCGTCCGACTATCACCTTGCGATTACCGTTTGCCCAATTTTCGTAAATTTTGAACTGAGAAGAAGTCGTTTGGTATATCATCGTAAGATTCGGGTGGGAAACCATTCATTGTCTTAAATGCAGCATAGAAGTCCACCTGGAAATCGAAATGATAGTATTGCGTCTGACGGAACACAGGGAAGTCATAAAATTGTTTTCCTTGTGCAAATGACATTCGCCACAGGCTTCCGCGTTTGTCGTATTTGTCGATGGCAGCGCAATTCCAGGAGTCTTCATCGAAATAATAATGCCGTTCGCCGTAAACATGCCGCGAACCTTCCTTGAGGGTGTGGGAGACGACCCATACCCGGTGAAGCTCCCAGCGGATATATTCCGGATTGGGATGATGGGGGGTAAATATCACCTCCTGTGAGGGAGGCAGGTCGGTCTGATACGTGTTGTAGGGGATGTACATCTCTTTTTTTCCGACCAATTTCCAATCGAACCGGTCGAGTTTTCCCTTCCACATCCACGATCCATCGCTGACCCCAATCCCGCCGGCGGAAGAATCAAGGCCATCGTAAAACATGTTGGGATTCCGGCGCACACGACGCATACCCGGTACATATGACCAGCCCACAGCGTCATTTTTCGTATAGTCTGCCGGGTCCATCATGAGATACAATTCGCCCACGCGGCCGGGCATCGTCATTTCAACGATTTTTCCAAAGACATAGTCCTGTGGATCAAATGGTTCTCCGCTTTCAATTTTATAGAGAAGATAATTCGTTGCATGTTGCTCATTGAATTTGCCGCTTGCCTGTATGATTCCGCCGCCAAACGTCTGTTTTATATTTTTGGATCCATGGGGTATGAAAACGAAATTTAACATGACCTCCATGCCGCTCTTGGGAATGGGAAACGGAAACCCCATACCGAAATTGGTCACGCTTCCGTATTCATCGACAACTTCTGCCGTCAGGGCGTTGTTATAGGTACTCTCATAATGTTTTTGGGAAAATGCGGCAGATCTTCTGGTGGGGTAGACATGGATCTTGAAGGTCTCCGGGTATAGTTCGAACATTTTCACGATACCCGCAGATAGTTTGTCTTTGTATTGATCGACATTCTGTGCCGTAATGGTAAACAGGACCTTGTCGCCGGCAAACGGATCCGGGTGGATATTCCCGGATTTGGCTACATAATCGATGCCTTCGGGAATCTGGGTAAGTCCGCCGGTCCATTCGGGGATGGTCCCCTCTTTGTTTCCCGCCCGTTCGGCGCCAACGGGAGTTAATTCTGTTTTCAGTTTCGCTGCCTCTTCAGCAGTTACCTTCGCAAGAGCAGGCATTGTCATACACACCAGCAGGGTCGCCAACATCACGGACAATATAGTTCTACACGTGGTACTGTTCATGAAGTTCTCCTCCCATTTTCATGCTTGATGTAAAATGAATGTCTTCATGTCTAGTTTAGAATGCGTATGACAGTTTAAAGGAAATCGTATCGCGATCCGATAGATCATTGTTGTGCAATCGGTTTTCATAGGTAAGATCGGCTTCCCAGACATCATTGAAAACCATATCCACACCGACGGAGACGGCATTTTTATTTTCCTGAAAATCTACCGGTTTGAGATAATCGTCCCCTTTGGGGATTTCGGAATATTTCACGTTGAAGCCGAAATCCGTTCTTTGCAGCACCTGGAACCAATCAAAATTGAGTACGGCGACATACTTGAAACCTTCCTCCTCTCTCCCATCGATACCTTCTTCCGGCCGTCCCTCTATCCCCTTGAGGTCGACTTGGGCGCAGTACGCGGCTTCACCGGACACGATAATTCGATCCGCCACATTGAACCATCCCGGGCTTTTGAGGTAGGTAAAACTTGCCTGTGTCTGCCAGAAGCCACCCTCATTAATCGTCCGTGCTTCGGCGTCCTGGAAGACGATGTCGTCTCGATAGGTGACTTCGAAGCCTACCTGGGTGTCTCCGATCACAGAACTGACGGTGAAGCCATACAGCTTGATGTCTTCCGGAAAGATAATCTTATACCCGGTAGCACCGGCATCTATAATTGCCTGGCTCTTCTCGTGATAGTTGAGATAATACCCCGCGATCTCCGTTGCGGCCCACGGCAGCATATATGACAGCGCGACACCGAACTGTCCGTCGTCTCTGGGTTCATCATCCTTTATCCGAGGCAAGTTTATATAGGCCCCTGGTCCTAATTCTGCTATAAGGGGCGCCTTGATTTCATCGAGCATGTCCGCAGACGAAAGAAAGGTCCCGCCTTCCATCAGTCTGTTTTTTTCCCACTCCCACTGATAGTAACCGCGCAGTCCGAAATCCCAGAAGCCTGTCTGAAGATAAACCGCTCCCGTGGGCAGAAAGATCTCTTTTACCTCTGTTCCCACTGCGACCGCGGCGGCAGCATCAATGGGGGCCTGGGCCGAATTCATGCCCGGAATGTAGCTGCTCTCGCCCCAGGCGATGACCTGTTTTCCCACACGGAGGTCAAAGGGCACTTCGCCCAGCCGGAATCCGTAATATGCGAAAAGATCCAGGATTTCGGCGTTCATGCCGTGGATATCCTCGATCTCATCGGCCCATTGATCCGGTTCATCGATGAGGCCGCCGACATAGGCACTGTTGGTGGCATTGCTGGAACCGTCATTGGAGTTGTCTGACATGTACACATAGTCATAAAACGCCTTGGGCCGGACGAATACGCCAAAGTCCTTATAGATGAATTCGATGTCCGCAAGGGCGGTGATCTTGTTGTTGAAAAAGTCCCACTGGTCGAAATTCCGGTTGCTGTCATCTTTGATGACATCGGCCAGTAATTCGGCGTCCCGGTCAGACACCCTTATTCCAGTCCCGTAGGTGAGTGAAACGTCCATAAGTAGTTGTGTGTCGGATCCCAAATACCATTTCGCCGCATCCGCAGATCCAAGAAACGAAAACACGCCAAGAATGCATGCCATCGTTATCAAAATGTTCCTTTGACTTTTCAAATGCCTCATCTTCCTCTCCTCCTTTAAAGATTGATAGTCCACATCAGTGCCCACAAATTATACGTCGATTCTTTGCATGAATAACATAGCGATAGACAGCGTTCCCTTTGTTATGGATCCAGGACGGCTCTTTAGACTTGAGGTCTGGTGAATAAAAAGGGGAGAAAAATGTTACCAATACGTACTCTTGGTCGAAATGCTCCTGGTACCCGATCCTGAAATAGCATTGCCGGATAGTGGTACAATTGCTGCCATGGTCAATGCGCGACCCTTTCCCATCGTAATACTCATTCCTCCTCCTCCCGTTTTAAATGTAGCATAGAGTCAAAAGATGTACGGCTTCTCCGCACAGAATTGAATAAAGTGGAATATTATCGGATGTATATAAATAAGACTTCATTTTCGAACGAAAGAGATTGTCGAGTCGTGTCCCCAGCAAGAGCTCGACAACTGTATTGCTTTTTCAGCATACACCGAGATGTGTCGTATGGTAAAGAGCAAAAAAATCGGCAACAAAAACTATTGCCGAAGGCAGCACGATTGCGCCTATTTTAAATTGAATATGATTCTGTAAATGAAGCAGGTTGAATATTTACATGCAAAGTAGGTGCCTGAGACTATTTTAGTTGTGATAACGGTGTATTGCTTATTTGAAAAGCTTTTTTTCTTAATAAATAAACATAATTCATGGTGCACAGAATCATCGATTTATGCTATCGGAAATTAGGTGAAAATTGCTAAAATCACCAACTGGCAAGGATTCGACTGGGATTTGTATCCAAGGTGTGTCTGTACACCAACTTCATTTCATCTGCACCATGTTCTGAAATTCAAGTAGGATTGAATAAGGAAGATCAAAAGAAAAAACAGGAACAAAAAGTAGCTAAATTCGTCTGACTGATTCCCTATCTTTGTCCTTGCGATATGATCGTACGTAGCCATATATGTAGCCACAAAAATAGAATCCGTTCTACTGCATGTGAAGAATCCTTCTCCGTATGAGTAAAGAATTTACATTATAGAGGCTTGATTTTTCCTTTTTCAATAAAAATAACTTGACTCATGAAAATCGATTTTTTAATATTTACTTTTCCCAGCTAAGCAGTAAATGCATGTGGCATATTAATGATGATTTACACAATAGGAGGTTATTATGGCAGAGGTGAAAGTCGGACAACGCGTATCGGTAGACATGTCGGGATTTCAAGCAACTGGAGTTGTCGTAAGCGACGGTGTTCATTTGTCTGGAAAGGTTACTTCGGTTGATGATTCTTCTCAGAATATTACGGTTAAACTGATAGAGCCATTCATGGGGCGAAACACGGTAACAGTTGAATCAAAGCGGGTGAAAGCGGTGTAAGATATCTTCAAATGACGATGTGTAGTAAATGACATCAGTTGATCATTTTCTTACGTTATATATATGGCTTGCATTGCCTGAAATTCACATCTGTCCGAAATATAAGCGAAATAGGTGAAACGGACAGCCCCAATCCTCGATGGTTTATCACTCCCGGTCCGGAGACATTAAAAAAAAGATTGCGTAAAAAAGCAGAACAGGACGGTTAGATCCCAATTAACCGTCCTGTTTTGAAAATTTCATGTTTCCAAACGATTGGCACCTGGAAATACAACCTTCCTACGATTGCACAAATGACCTGCGTTGCAGTTCCGTCTTGACGAATTTCTCCATCTCTTCATCCGTCAATGAAGCGGCAAACTGATAGGTGCTGGAGACAAAATCGCCGATTCCCTTAACTTGCCGATGATATAATGGGGAAAGTTCGGTATCGTTGTCAATCGCCTGCTGTAGCGATTCCGCGGCCATGATTCCACTTTCCATACCGAGCCGGATCCCTTCTCCGGAAAAGGGATTGCAAAAACCCGCCGCATCGCCGACCAGAATCACATTGTGTTCACCGCCAAACAAAGAATGATAGGGGATCACCCCTCCTTCTCTGCTTACCAATGATTCAGGTGCGAATTGAAATTCCGCATTCAGCCACTGTTTAAAACGCCGCATGTTTTCGGAAAGGGAGACGGCGGCGCCTGTAATCGTTCCTGTGCCGATCAAGAAAAGGCCGTCTTTGGGAATAACGTACCCATAGGTTGGCGTTACTTCTTGTCTCAGAAAGGTATAAAAATGATCGTCGAACTCACCCTCTGCCTTCCAGCACTCCTGCAGTGCCGTCATGATATTTCGTTTGGAGCCGGGATAGAGCTGTTTTCGAACCTTCGAAAATACACCGTCTGCGCCGATGAGAAATCGGGATTTTATTTCGACGGGGTTGTCTCGTTTTTTTGCACGAACCGTAATCGAATCATCCTGGGTAAACTCGAAGAATCGTGTTTCATATAATACAGTTGCGCCCGCCTTCTCCGCTTCCTGGCAAAGCCAGCGGTCGAATCGATCCCTGTTGACATTGATCAGTCGATAGTTGGACATGGCGGCGCCGGACGTTCTGCCACTTGGCGGAACGTAGTAAAGCCCTAAGGTTGACGGAGAGCAAAGCACATCGTCCGGTATTTTGAGTTCCAGGTCATCTTCAAGAATAAGATTGCAGACAGACGGCATGACTCCGCCGCAGACCTTGTGCCGGCCGGGCTTCCCCTTTTCCAAGAGTACGGTGCGCTGGCCCTGCCTGGCGCAGGTAATGGCACAGGATGCACCGGCCGGGCCGCCGCCTACGATGATGACATCGACGGACATCATATTACGCCGCTGTTTTCTGGTTTTGAATAATGTTCAAAACCTTTGAGAGCAATTCGGTCTTGACACACGTCTGGCTTTCGAAGCTGCCTACGTATGCTTCATCTTCTTTTCCCAGATCATAGCAGGTGGTATTATCGATATCGATGATCAGTCCCGGAACGCCGGTTTCCTCCATCTCATCCCGATGCTTGGCATAAAATGCCTCACAGCAGCAGCCGATGTAACCTCTCGCACCTTTTTTCTTCATAGCACGCAACGTATCCATCAGATGCTCGAAGGACTGAATTGTCAAAGGAATCAATCCTGCTGCCTCGGCATCGTCATACGCCTGTCCGATGGAGCATTCACCGCATCGGATGCACCCTTCCTTTCGCCGGAATTCACATTCGATCAGCTTGGAGCAGTAAGGCAACAGAAGGTGATCATAGTCGTAGCTCAGAAGGTCCCGAATACGCTTGCCTACGGCGTAGATGCTGTTGGCCTCGGTAAAGCTGATATCGAGATTGTCAAATGTCGCCCTATCCGTCGCCTCGATGATCAGGTCCGCCAGATCATCAGGATCCAGTCCGGGGATCTCGACCGGATTGGCTCCGAAAAAATCGGCAACCCTTTTTCGGATCGATTCCTCTTTACAAGATGAAAATTTAAGCGCCGCTTCCAAGTCCAGTATGCCGCGGGATGGAAACACGAAGAAATCGCCGTTAATGAGAATACTTTTGATGATATTCACGCTGCGGTCGATGGCCGCAGAAATCCGAACGATACCGCCGGGTGTCTTCCCGAGGGTACGTACGACGACCGCTTCATCCAGGGGACGGCGATCGAGATAGATCCAGTCGTCGGATTGAAATTCAGGCAATTTATCTTTGAGAAGTTCTTTCTCAACAGCAGATAAGCTGCCTTGGGAAAGCCGAATACCAAGGGCTTGTTCAAATCCTGCCATCAGGGCGGCGATTAACTCTTCGTAGGATGGAAGGCGCCCTAACTCCCGCTTGACCCAGGTGACTCTGTCCTTGGCAGATTCCAGTTCTTTGTCTTTCAGTTTTTCGATGGGTATTTTAAGGGACCGCACCATGGTGTCCACATCGAAATCGAGCAGCAGGGTACCCTGAAAAAGAAAGGCGGCCCCACGCTCCGTTCCACCGGTTCCTGAAATCTTCTTGCCGTTGACCTCGATATCGTTTTGTGGACGAAATTCCGCATTGACACCCAAGGTATTGAGAGCTTGCACCACACCACTGCACATGAGCTCGAACATTTGTTCGGGACTACCCGAATCGATGGCGGCCTTGGACGCGATGACTTCCCACCCCATGCTGTATCTGTCGAAGAAAATCGCTCCGCCGCCGGTGATTCGACGGTTGATATCGATCTCGCGCGGCTGCACGTATTCCAGGCGAATCTCCTGTTCGATGTCCTGATGATAGCCCACCACCACGGCGGGAGGATCGAACCACAAAAGGCGGATGGTATTGGGAATCAGGTCTTTGGCACGGGATTCCACCAGTACTTCATCCAAGGCCATATTCTCTGCCGCACTCAGGTAACCCGTATCGATAAATCGCCACTGTTCCATTGATTGCCTCTTATGATTGCCTTTTACGATGCTTCCTGCCATAGCAAACAGCAGCACTCCTGGTGAAACCGGATGTCGAGCCCGAGATCTTCGGCAAACTCGCACGCATCTTCGCTGGGAAAGGCGATGCCATCCACACCTGCCTTGATGGACCAGATGTCCGTCTCGATTTTATGCATGCCCGCCGGTCGGGCACAACCAAGCAAAAGTGGTGTCTCGGGCATCAACAATCTGGTGGCAAGGGTCACGCGCGTGATGTCTTCCGGCGATGAGGGCTCGGTTCCATGCATCGGCGTCCCTTCAAGGGGCATAAACGCAACGATCACCACCGCTGCGGCACGATGCCTGGAAAGCATGGCCAACGCTTCTTTCTCCCCCTTCAATTGGCCATAATGAAGTCCGACGATGATATGGGGGACAACCGGTATCTTTTTCTCCTCGAGAAGAGATATGGACTCGTCGAATGCACTGATATCGCATTCGAGATGGTAGACCTGTCTGGCGGTCTCATTGGCACCGATGATATCGAACATCGCCGCATCGATTCCGGTATCGGCCAGGGCTTCGGCAATTTCAGGATAGACGATTCCCGTGTGAACAACGACTTTCAGGCCGAGTTCCTGCTTGGCCCGTTTGATCTCGGGAATGAAATCCATCAGTGGAACGCTGCCGTCCGTAAGGCTCCCGCCGCTGATCAGACATCCCGTTGCGCCCGATTGTTTTATTTCAATGCATGCTTCGTATAACGCCTGGGGGGTTGTCGCCGCGGTCATCCGTTCGAGCAGTTTGCCGCGACAATGTTTGCAATTGAGGCGGCATTCGGTTCCGGTCACGGAGATACTGGGAAAGCATTGGGGGGTCGATCTAAAGTACGGCGTATTGTAATGCACCATGCCCGGCACATAACAGTGTAGTGCTTTTTCGAAACGATCGTCGGCGATTTTGCGCCCTTGATCGAACAACGATTCCAGACTGTCAAGCGGTTCTTCGAAACACTTTTTCAGTAACTCGTCAACAGACAGGCTTCCGGAGCTTGTGCCTGCTCTACTTTTTACCATCGGTTATACCTATCATCCACACCCAAGACCTTCCTTCCACTCTTTCGTCGGAATATCGGAATAGTCTTCAAGTTGTTTCCGTATCACCACGATGTCGTCGGCAATTGGGGTAAAGGGATAGTTTCTGAGTTCTCCCATATATGCCTGATACGGCGTACAATTGGAAAACGGGCGATTGCAAACGTTTGTCCTGGTTTTGCCGTCACACCCGGAGGTCATGAACGGCACGCCGCTGTCGATGGTCTCATCGAGTAAAGATTTCGGCACGCCGAAGTCCGTCAGTTTTCCATTCTCATCGAAGGACATATCTTCAAATCTGCCCAACCCCTTGTTGATCAGATACCTTGCGAGTTGGGAGCGCCGGTATTGTCCTACAGGCGGCTGGGTGCAATCCGTCATCGCGGACCCTGCTTCGGGGAAAAAGGAGAAAAGATGGGTCAACGATCCCATATCGTAGGCTTTTTGAACTGTGCTGAGAAACTCCTGCTCGGTTTCTCCCACACCGACGATCAGGTGAATACCGACCTTGTATTTCCCAAATACCTCCACTCCTTGTTCTACTGTCTTCCAGTAACGATCCCAACGATGCGGTCCGCCCACACCCTTGCCCCGCAGTTGATCAAACAGCTCGGGGGTCGCCGCATCCACAGCCACTCCCAACCAGTCGGCACCGGCTTCTTTCAAGTCTATCAGCCAATTCTTATCAATGATGGTGGGAGCGATCAGTCCCGATATGGAATCCGTCTTTTTGCTCAGTCGTCTCACGATCTCAAGGGTGTCTCCCTTTGCTCTGCCGTTGGTCACCATGGAGACACAGACACGCTGCACGTGGGAACAATAGTCATGTCCCATTCTCTCGATGACTTCATCCAGACTGACAACCGGCCAAGGTACCCGAATGAAACTGCGATCTTCCCAGGACTTATCGGACTGCCTGGCCCTCTCCAGCCCACAATAGGCGCACTTTCCGGCACAGCCGCTATCGTACATGAGAAGAAGGTTGATGCAATACAGTTTCGCACCACGAAGAAACCTGCCCGGCATGAGTCCGAGGGTCATGGCGGCTGCCGAACTGACTCTTACGTAATCAGGCGATTCAACGACCTTATCGGACGGTTCAATTGTTTTGGCAACACTCGTACTCATTTCTGATTCCTTACTAGAAACCCGGGTCCTTATGGACCCGGGTGATTATTCCACCATTTCGATTTCAGTGGTAACGTTTACAGGAATGGATTTTTCCAGAAGCCGTGTGGTGGGGCAATGCATCCTGGTCATTCTGAGGCAATCCTCCACAACTTCCTTTTCAAAATCATCGCCTTCCACTTTCACCTTCACATGCACGTCGACTTTGGTGATATCGTATTTGCCTTCGTTATCCCCCTCGGTTCCCAGTTCGAGAGTACCCCGAACAAAGGCCCGCATATCGAGCAGCTCGACTTGAAGCTGTCTTTGAAATACCAGAAACGTCCCGATAAAGCAACTGCCGACCGCGGTCGAAAGCAGTTCGCCGGGACAGGGATTGACGCCGGTCCCGCCGTGGGCCACGGGCATATCCACGCCGAAAGCAGGCCGGTCCCGAACATACGACGCGCAACCGGTTTTCTTGTCCCAGGCAACACCAACACTATACGAACCATCATTGTCGATGGCGCATGCGATCTCACCAAAATCCGAGAAATCCACCATGGTATCTCCTTTGTGGCACCTACTCTTCAGCAGGGTCTTCCAGTTTTTCAGCCAAGAGCTCCATTATGTCGAGCACCTTTGCGCCGGTTTTCAAGCTCTTTGCGGCATCGTCAAGTACCATTTTGCAGGACGGACAGGCCGATGTGATGATATCGGCGCCCATCTTTTTTGCCACTTTGGCTTTGTTCTCTCCGATCCGAAGACGCAAATCACCGTCTACCGCCATAAGCAATCCGCCTCCACCACAACACTGGCTGTCTGCCCTGTTCTCCGGAAAGTCAACGGGCTGGTCCGTGATTGCCTTCAGAATCGCTCTGGGGTCTTCGCATATGCCGCTCAGGCGTCCCAGCTCGCAAGGATCATGATAGATGATTTTTTCCTTATACTTCTCTTTTACTTTAATACGCCCTTCCTTCAGATATCGACTGACAAGCTCGGTAAGGTGAAGTACTTCAAAGTCAAGCTTACGCCCGAGCATCTCCGAATATTTCTCCAGGGCCCGGTAACAGCCGGGACAATTCGTTACAATTCTCTTGGCGCCCCTTGCTTCAAATTGCTCCGTATTCTGTCTGGCAAGATCTTTCGCTTTTTCCAGATTGCCTACCATCATATTGGGTGAACCGCAGCACACCTCGTCCTCACCTAAAAACGTCCAATCCTCACCGGCGCAATTAAGAATACGCGCCGCTGCCGCGGGAATATCCTGGGTCTGCGCTTTGAGGGCCGACGTGCAGCCGACAAAGAATATGGTGTGTGCCGTTTCCTTATCCGGAATTTCGTCATCATCCATAAAGTCGGTCCACATGTCACGTAAAAATGAGTCCGAACCATATGGGTTCTGTTTTTCCGCAAGTCCCCCGTCCATCGCCATGATCGGCTCGGGGCTCTTGCCGGCTTCATATACGGCAGCTCTGACCTTTCGCCACATATCCTCGGTTTTAATGGCAAGCTGACACACCTCCTCGCAACGACCGCACAGCGTGCATTGGAACAGGCGATTGGCAAAGTCTTCATCAAGCTCTGAGGCGCCTTTTCGAACAAGCTCCTTCAAATAAAAAAGCTTTCCTCGAGGTGAAGCCGACTCCCAGGGAATTTGCTCGAATATGGGGCAAACGGTGCGGCAATAACCACACTGGACACAAACCAAAGGGTCAATATCAATGCTATATTTCTTGAGATCTGAAATTTCCATGTCTGTCTCTCCTACAGGAATCGTCGGGCAACGCTCAGAGCCTTCATTGAGGTGTCAAAAAGTATCGGGGGAATGGATATTCCGAACTGGGTTTCGGCTTTGAAAAACTTACCGGGATTCATTATCCCCTTCGGATCGAGTTCTTTCTTTGCACGTTTCAGTTTCTTTATTTGCTCCCTGCTGTAAAGCTTTTTCAGGGAGAAGGAATTCCATATGCCCATTCCGTAAGGTTGCCCTCCGTGGGAGAATCCGATATTGTTTATATCTGCAACGAGTCCCATATGGATTAAATACCTGATCGGCTTTCTCTCGTCAGTAAGGTACATCGCCAATACCAACGCCGATTTTTGGGAAATTACCTGTACCTCCACCCCGATTTTCATGCCGCTTTTCTTTTGAAGCACTTTGATTTTGTCAAGCACAGGCTGCAGTTGATCAATCGGGACACTGAACTCTCCTGAAAGGAGCGTGGGGCCCAGCTTGCCGACTCTCATCGGTTGATACCTTTCTTCCCACTCTTCCATGGCAAGATGTTCCCCGATGTCTTGCAGTCCTCTTTTCTGGACAATGCCGTCGAAGGCACTCACAGCGGAATCGACATCCTTTTCAGTCCCTTCAAAGACAGCCAGCAACAGATTTTTCCCTTTTGTTTTTCTGTCGTGCAGTTTATCCTTGAAGGACATCAGATCCGAATCGAGAGCTATCAGAACATATGGAAGCCCTTTTAATTCAGCTACCAACTGTGCCAGCTCTTTGTGTCCCGTCGTATACAAACCGCGGACAATTTGTTTTTCGGGCTTTTTGCGTATTTTCAGCTTCACCTTGGTAATTACACCAAACTGGCCTTCCGTTCCAAAAAACCAATCGATGTTCGGACCCGTGGAGTCCCTGGAAACCCTCCTGATTTCACCTGTGGGCGTGACGATCTCAAGCTCCATCACCTGTTCACGGATCGGCCCATATTTCAATGAACCTAGGCCGTTGCCACCGGTGCTGACCCAGCCGCCAATGGTAGAAGAAGGTGCGCTGGTCGGACAGGACAATACGGCCATCCCCTTATCCGACAGGTAGGTCATCAGATTCTTGAATATGACGCCGGCTTCGACTTCGACCCATGATTCGTCGACGGACAATGCGATAATTCTGTTTAACTTTACCAGATCCAGAACAATGCCGCCTTTCGTAGGGATGACGCCACCCAAAGCCCACGATGCGGCAGCTCTCGGGACCACCGGCACCTCGTGCTGTGAAGCCAAGCGCATTATTTGCGCCAGCTCCTGGCTGCTTTCGGGTCGGGCAATAGCATCCGGAATGGTCTTGAATACTGATGATAGAAGGCTCGGAAGAGGCGCTATGTCGTGGCTGTAGAGCATTCTCTCAAAAGCATCGGTAGCGATATCTTCCTCTCCTACGATCTTGGACAGTTGCGAATTGATGTTTTTCTCCATTCTATCCCTCTTCATTATGAACAAGTAGCATCAGCCCCTGAAGCCCTTTGCCTGTAATACTTCTTACACTTCCCATGAGCTGCGAACAGTAAGGTGCGGATGCTATTATGGGCTCCCGTTAGTATAATATCGAGGCTCTTACCGTCAGGCATTCGCCACCCACGTTTCGTCGTGGACGCATACGGTTCTGCCGATCCTATGAGCATAAATAGGCTCTCCCTCCGAAAAGCCAAAAGGACGAAAATGGAGGAAGAACCTATAGATAAATGGCGAAATTTATGCCACGATCGTTGGGATTGTGTATGCCGCCGTTTTATTGCCCCCTCTTTCGAGGGGGCTTTTTATTACCACCTGCGGTGCAGGTGAAGTACGTTATTACACATTTTCCTTGGCGATCTCAGTGATGTCTTTCTTCATCCATTCGGCAGCTTCGGGTGAGTCTCCCTTCACCAGCCGGGTCATATCATCATCTATGTCGGACGGCTCGATAATCACCAGCCAGCCATCGCCATAAGGGTCTTCGTTGACCAGCGTCGGCTGGTCCAGAACCGCCTGGTTGGTCTCTACGATCGTTCCGTTTACAGGCGACAACAATGGGCCGACCCACTTGGCCGTCTCCAGGGTTCCGAACCGTTTTCCCTGCTTCACTTTCTTACCGGCGGGGAAAAGTCTCATAAACTTGAGTTCTCCGGCCTGCTTCTGAGCAAAGTCGTCGACGCCCACTCTGATTTTACCGTCTTCATTTTTCGCCCAGCTGTGCGCGGTGTCATGGGGCCAGTAGTAAAGATCCTTGTCTACCCAATACTTACCAATCTTCGGCATATTTCATTCTCCTTACATTATGCTTTTGTGATCCCAGCTTCAATACACAGTTCCAGAACGTCCAGCGTATCCAGATCAGATCCAACGAGATTGATGCCGTCGATGATGTTTCTCTTGCAGGAAGGGCAGGCGGATACGATCATCTCAGCGCCGACGTCGTTGGCCTGTTTGACTTTGTCGGATCCAATCTCCACAGCAAGGTCATAGTTCGTGCCTTTCACACCGCCGCCGCCGCCGCAGCACCAAGTCTGTTCCTTATTGGCCTCGAACTCCACGAGTTTGAGCCCGGGAATGGCCTCGAGAATCTGTCGCGGCGCATCGTAGGTCTGCGTGTCCCGACCCAGTTCGCAAGGATCGTGATAGACTACGGTCTTGTTGATCTCTTTGGTGAACTTCACCTTGCCCTGTTCGATCTGTTCGGCCAGCAGCTGCACGATGTGTATGGGTTCGATCTTATAATCATCGCCTTCCAGCTTCAGCATCTTGGGGTAATCCTGAAGAAGGATGCGATAGCAGCCGGCACAGGAGGCAACGACTTTCTTGCCCTTCATCAGCTCATAGTTGTGCCGCATCAAATCCTTGGCCAGAAACAGGTTGCCCATCATCAGCATGGGATTGCCGCAGCAGTGCTCTTCCTCTCCCAGGATGTTGAAGGGGATGTCCAGGATGTTGAGAATCTTACCCACCGCCTGGGCGATTTCAACTTCCCGAAAGCTCGTCAGACAACCGACAAAATAAATGAGGTCGGCATTGGGATCGAGTTTTATATCTTCCTCTTCGGCCCATTCGGCCCTATCTTCATTCGCATACCCCATGACATTCTGGGTCTTCTCAACGGTATCGCAAAACTGGTGTACCGCATCGGGAAGTTCAATGCCGGACTCATATAAATCCGCCCGCAACGCCTTGTTGATGTGGGGTTGAATGATCAGTGGTTTCAGGTTGTTCTCCAGGTCCAGTGCACCACATGCCTGACGGCAGTTGCCGCACAGCAGACAGGAGTAAGCCACTTCCGCCAGATCGGGTGTGATTTCGATGGTTCCTTCCAGCACGCCCCTGGCAACTTGGACCCTTCCCCGGTTTGCACGGGTTTCAAAGCCTTCGGTGTGCTCACGGATGGGGCATACCTTTTTTGTTCCCCAGGGATTATACTTGAACACGCACACACCGCACCGGACGCAACTATAAATACCTCTCTTATGTTTTTCTAATTCCATTCTCTTCACCTCTCGCTTTATTGGATAACCCTTATAGATCCCAGATTCCGGGGTTCATGATATTGTTCGGGTCCAATGCCCCTTTGAGCGTCTTGACGAACTGGTAATGCTCTTTGGGCCAGTACTTGGCCATGCAGCGGGTACCCCACCCCTGATGGCAATCCGGGGTCCATCCATTGGAAGCTGCCAGTTCCGCGCCTTCGGCGAAGACCTCTCCAACCACCTGCCTAGCGTGTGGGTCATCACCCTTGATGAAGATGATGGTGGTAATGATCCAGCAGGTCGAGCCGGTGGCGACACAGCCTTCGTTGGACCGGTATTCAACACCCCTCTTTTCCAGTTGTTCATAAATCCATGGGGCCATGGTATAATGGCAATCCGGTATCTGCTCGCGACCGGTGTAATACTCAAAGAAGCTCCAGTACCCCGGAGTAGCGAACTCACCCATCTCCCGGTGACGTCTGCCTTCTACGGAAGCGGCTTTCCAGTCTTCCGGCTGGGGGCCTTCTGCGAGCCACGCTTTGTGCTTGGCATAGCATTCTTCGATAATCTCCACCTTGGCATCCACTTCCTTTTCCGTGTTGCCTTTGGCGATGGTAATGATCATATGGGATTCCTGCCCCATGGACCGGGTGAAATCCGTGGGCGGAATGATGACGATGAAATAATACGGAAGCGGTTCAATCGTACTCATATCGCATGCGCACTCCCATGCATGGTCAAAGTCTTTAAAATAGTAAGACTGAGCCTTTCTTATGGGAGAAAATCTGTACATCCTGTAGGTCGCTTCGGTGATGATGCCGAACGTACCGGAGGAGCCCATGAACATCCCGCCGAGATTGGCAAATCCGGGGTAGGGATCGTAGATTCCTTTGGCATTGATGTTGAATCCCCGACCGGCTCCGGTTTGGACGACGTCGCCGTTTCCGAGTACGACCTTCAGTCCGGGGATATGCACGGCGTTGTGTCCCGCCGAAGGCAATTCATAACCGGCGCCGGCACCGGCGAAACCGGCAATCTGACCGCCCAGCGTATCGGAGTACCAGGGTTGGAAAGCGGTATGTACATCCCATCCGACATCCCATAATTTGGTGGTCAGTTCCGCCGTGTTCATACCCGCTTCGGCAGTTGCCGACAGGTTGGTTTCGTCGATTTTTATCATCTTATTCATACGGGTCATATCGACCACGATACCTCTTCCATGCATTCCCTTGGGGGTACCGAAAAACGACGCCCTTCCACCGCTGGGCACGATGGGAATTTTGGTTGCATTCGCCAGTCTGACGATATCCTGTACCTCATCGGTGCTGCCTGGTCGCACAACTACACCCTGCTTGTTGGGTGGCAGCAGACTGGTATCCCTGCTGTAAGTTTCCAGCACGTGATCCTGGTCGGAAGCGTATTGCGGCCCGACTATCCCCGCTAGGTCATAGTATAACGGGTGATGTGCTTTACGAAAGGTTGCCATACAAGTACCTCCTGTGTGTGAAAAGTTGTGTGTCTCAAGAATGTGTCGCCAACATATTTATCACCGAGAATGTCAACTTTTTTTGGTAAAATCAAGGCAAATTTTGCAATTGGTGAAAATAATATTGATTATACAAACATTGGTGAATCATATAAAAACAATAAATACAGATGTATAAGCATTTGTCGATAAAAATTTGCGCCTCATATTTGAAAATAAATTAAAATAAGTTGAAAATAATTTCATCTATTCCGGTAGGAAAAGGCGCCTGTCGAACAACAGAACGGGTGCTGAAATCATACACCCGATAAACGTGGCTTTGCCTGAAACAGGCCCATTGTCGAACTTGCCGAAGATATAGCGGAAAATGTCTTTGGTATAGTGTCGCCCATGGGGTAAAGAATTTGACACTGTTCATAGATCCCGCTGATCGGGAAACATAGAATAATCAATAATCCAGGAATGTTATATCTTTTTCGGTTGTCAATTGATTGCAACTTGACTACCGGCTTATTGCGGGATGGTCGATATTGAAATCATCTGGAAACGAAGTAGACGAAATAACGAGATGGGCGCAATAGAGTGCAATGTTTCGCAGAATGGTATGATTTACTTCATTATTTGCTATGTACAGATATGCCCTATCTTGAATGATAGTCCGGGTCGTTTTGCCGCTCCATGACGGTCTGCCATGCGCTGAAGACATCGGATATACTCAATATAAATACCATCCGTTGCACCTTTGGAAGGCCTTCCAAGAGCATTATGGCAAAATCTTTCAATTGTTCCTTGGCGGCAAGAAGAAGCTCCAGGCCGCTGTCCGTCAGGCGGATGTTTGTTATGCGCTTGTCCTGCGCATCCAGGTTTCGAACGACATATCCATTATCGACCATCCAACGAACCATACGGGTGATCGTAGCGTGAGGAATAGATGTCGCCCGGCTGAGCTGACCCATTGTCATGATTCCGTCCCGATAAAGAACACCGGCGACGCACAGGAACATGAAAAAATTGGTGGTAAGTCCGGCTCCCTGGCCGGATTTGCCGTAACGTCGTTTTAGTCCGTCCCTGATTGGATCCAGTTGCTCGGGCAGCATCTTATCGATTAATT
This sequence comes from uncultured Desulfosarcina sp., assembly GCA_963674945.2. Classification (GTDB taxonomy): domain Bacteria; phylum Desulfobacterota; class Desulfobacteria; order Desulfobacterales; family Desulfosarcinaceae; genus Desulfosarcina. The sequence goes on along the minus strand of CAXXWQ010000004.1, from coordinate 694,649 downwards.
TCCAAATTTCCAGTAAATTCTTCGAAATAAATTGTGTCACATTTTTAACAGCCTCTTTTCTCTCTGCGTCATCTATCATAGTTGATTCACCCCTAATGTTCACCCTATTCATATGCTTCGGTTAAATGGGTTGACGTATTATATTAAGGTAGGATGTTCCTTTTGTTGGCTGTTGGTGAAAATGAAGTAGGAGTCTTTGGAATTTCCTTTGCCCATTATCGATATAGATGGCACGGTAAAAAGTTCCAACTACTTCGAATCGTAGTTTTTAAAAATCTAGCAAACTACACGTTCATCAAAATTGTGTCAATGAATTATCCGACAATATTATTTTCAACTATAACAATATTATTTTCAACATAAAAATTGGATAATTTTTTTTACCAAAAGTCTTTTTGGTTCAAGTATGTTTTAAATTATTAATAATATCAATATAATAAAAAATTACCTTGACTTTGCATAAAAAACTTGACAATGTGTTTGCATTACAATTTATATTGGTATAAATCAATATTATTTTCAAGACAGTTTGATGGTTTTTTGCAGGTATGATAATAATGATATCAAATTCAGTTATTTAGGTCTTTTATTTGTTTTGCATAAAAAAATTGACAACATGGAAATGAAAATGTTAATTCCGAATCACTTGGTTCATAAATTACGTGACCTCTAACATCCGTAAGTGCAATGGCTTTGGAACATCCATAATGAGACGGCGATTGTTGGGTTTATTATAATAGGGTATTGATACCGGGAATCATTGTTTTGACGCTTCTTGAAGGTTATCACCCAAATCGTCCCGCAGCGAATAATTTTAATAGGAGGAACTCATAATGGCGGAACCACAGGTAAAAATTGGACACATGGAAAATGCTCCATCCGACTGGTACGGCGTACCGCTGGAGGATCAGCATTTTGAGTGGAGTGTGGAGGAGGAACTGATCCTCAAGCGGTTGTGCGAAAAGATCGGCGAGAACTGTGAAGAGGAAGAGATGACGCCGATGGAGCGATTTCGGGCTACCTTCGAGAAGAAAGACAAGGACCGTCTTCACATCGAATGCAAGTACAATGTCCCGTATGCCGTTCGCTGTCTTGATTCCTGGGCGGACGCCATAAAGCCCGGTGACTTATATCAGCGGCCCAAGCTTCACATCATGGGTCATCTGGCCATGGCCGCGCGTTTCAAGCTGGATATCATCAACATTTACGTGATCCACTATACGGAAGAGTGCTGGGGCGGCAACGGGCGGATGATCGACTACGGGACCCCGCAGATGGTGGGCGAGCCGCCGATCAAGACGATGGAGGATTTGGAGAGCGTATTGCCGGCCGATCCGAAGAAGCACAGCCTGTATCCCGGATACCTCTGGGCGGCCAAAGAGATAAAAACGATCATGAAAAGATACGGTGTTGCCGATAAGTTGCCTGTGGAGCTGTCGTTCTGCGGAGATCCTTTGGGCACCATGTTTTTGGGCATGACCGGTTTTGGTCCCGGCACGGTGATGATGAAGAAAAATCCCGAGCTGTTCCAGGCGTGCATGTGGAAGGCGGCGGAGTTCCAGAAGGCATTCGGCAAGGCGTGCAAGGAGACCGGCCCGGATGGATTGTACATGTGCTCTTTCATGGGATCATTTCCTCCGAAGACGAAAAAACTGGACAATACGTTCATCATGGATGTGTATGCGGACGTGGGAAAGACGATCAAGTCTCATCTGGGCAAGGATATTCCCATGTGGCATACCCTGGGCGCAAACGGATGGGAACACTGGCAGGAGCATTACTATCCCCATGGCGCTGTCGGTCCGGGCAGTTTCGACGGCTGGTGGGTCGGCCCTGAGATGGATCCCGCCTTTATCCATGCCTATGCCAGGGAAAAGGATTTGTACTGCGGGTGCAGTGTGGATGACCATATCGTTCTGGATGGCGATTTTGACGCCGTGGAAGCGGAACTGAAAGTGCGCGTTGCCGAAGCCAAGAAATATCCCAAGCACTTCCAGGCCCTCGGTGTTCTCGACTACTGGACTCCCATGGAGTATGTGGACAAGCTGTTTGATATGACCAAGAAAATGGCAAGGTTCTAACCATTCTCAAGTCTATACCCAATAGTAAGGAGAAAAGAGCGAATGTCTAAAGAGGAAATCCTTAAGAAATTAACGGAAGCCACCGTTGAGATCGAAGACGACGATGTAATGGATCTGGTCGACGAAGCGTTGGAGGCGGGCATGGATCCCATGGAGATCATCATCGAAGGGCTTCAACCGGGTCTGACCATCATCGGTGAGGGCTTCGATGCCCATACGCGATTCACCAGCGACCTGGTTCTGGCCGGCGAGCTGTTAAACGATGTGATCACCAGGTTGAAGCCGGTGATGGAAAAAGGATCCACGGGTGTGGGCCAGAACATGGTGATCGGCACGGTGGAAGGCGACGAGCACTGCGTGGGCAAGCGTGTCGTGGCCTCGGTGTTTACCGCGGCCGGTTACAATGTGATCGACATCGGTGAGAACCAGACGGCGGATGCCTTTGTCGCGGCGGCCAAGGAGTACAATGCCAAGGTCGTTGGCGCTTCTGCGATTTTAGGCCCCCAGAAGCCGTACTGCAAGGTGATTCATGATGCGCTGGTGGAAGCGGGCATCAGGGACCAGGTGATATACATCATCGGTGGCTGGGGCATGACGCAGGAGTGGTGCGACAAGGTTTGCGCCGATGCCTATGGCGACACCGCCAATGAAGCCATCGAGAAAGTCAAGGCGATCGTAGCCGCCAGGGGGTAGAAGGGTTACACTGGCAGCCTTGATTATTTGCTCTGTGTGGCATCAGCCACGAAACCGAATCGGGGAGGGGGTAAATAGAGCGAAAATGGCTATTTCACGCGATCGGTTTCGTGGTTTTGCCGGCACGGTAATTTAAGAAACAGGTAGTACACAAGGAGGCAACTGGCTATGTTTAAAGGAAGACAGCCACTTGAAAATGCGCCTTACTGGTACAACACACCGCTCGATAAACTTGATTTTGAGTGGTCTCCCGAAGAGACACGGGAAATAGAGCGCATTTGTGAGAAGATCCTCAAGAATATCGAGGAAGAGGGGGGCATGACCCCGCTGGAGCGCTTTCAGGCTGCCATGTGGGGCAAGGACAAAGACCGTATGTTCATGGGAATACCGCATAACAACCCATATACGGTGAAGATGCTGGATCACTCCGCCGATGCCTACAAGCCGATCGACGTGTACCAATTTCCCAAGCTGTATGTAAAGGCCCACTTGTCGATGATGGCACGGTTCGGTCTCGATTACAGCTGCATCCACAACATCAATTACGGCGAGGATATGTGGGGCGGCCTGTCATCGATGATCGAGTACGGCAACCCGATTATCAAAGGCAAACCTCCCATCCAGAGCATGGAAGACCTGGAAGGCATGCCGCTGCCCGATGCCCGGAAAGACGGGCTGTATCCGGGTTATCTTTGGGCTTGCCGGGAATACAGGCGGATCGTTGAGAAATACAAGCTTCCCATTCCGGTATGGACATCGATTTGCCCCGGACCACCACTGATGGTGATGATGGGGATGATGGGCTGGACCGAGTTCAGTATCGGTCTTCGCAAGAAACCGGACCTTGTCAAGGCGTGCAGCGAAATCGCCGTACAATGGCTTTGCAGCTTCGGCAAGGCGATGATAGAGGAGGCCCAACCCGATGGGATAACGATGTGAAGTCAGGATGGCGGTTTCCCGTTGGGAAACGACAAAAACATCTGGATTGCTGATCACTTCAGAATCGTTGGCGAAACCATCTGTCAGTACAGTAAGGACAAATTGAACAAAGAACTTTCCATGGGCTATGGATATGCGTACCTGGGCAAGGCACAGGAGTGGTTTGAAGTGATGTATGAGCATGGGGGCTTAGGACCGATCGGAAAGACCTTCAACGGCGGAACCGGCGGAAGCGGCGCAGTGGACCTGGATTATGCTGCGGACTGGCACCATGATCATGAACTGTACATGAGCTACACCATCGACGACCACATCATCGAGTTCGGCTCCCCGAGCGAGATCGAAGAAGCGATAAAGACGCAGGTGATGCGCCATAAGAACAAGCCCAAGTTCGGTCCGTCATTTAAACCGACATACTGGACGACTGCAGAGAACATTGATATCGGAGTCGCCGCGCTTAAAAAATACGGTAGATATGAGTAGGTAATGGGTTCTGCATTGACCCTATGCCATACAACTGCATAAACGATATAGGAAGTAGGCTGAGATACGATCACCTAAAAATAGGAGGAACTCATAATGGCGGAACCACAGGTAAAAATTGGACACATGGAAAATGCTCCATCCGACTGGTACGGCGTACCGCTGGAGGATCAGCATTTTGAGTGGAGTGTGGAGGAGGAACTGATCCTCAAGCGGTTGTGCGAAAAGATCGGCGAGAACTGTGAAGAGGAAGAGATGACGCCGATGGAGCGATTTCGGGCTACCTTCGAGAAGAAAGACAAGGACCGTCTTCACATCGAATGCAAGTACAATGTCCCGTATGCCGTTCGCTGTCTTGATTCCTGGGCGGACGCCATAAAGCCCGGTGACTTATATCAGCGGCCCAAGCTTCACATCATGGGTCATCTGGCCATGGCCGCGCGTTTCAAGCTGGATATCATCAACATTTACGTGATCCACTATACGGAAGAGTGCTGGGGCGGCAACGGGCGGATGATCGACTACGGGACCCCGCAGATGGTGGGCGAGCCGCCGATCAAGACGATGGAGGATTTGGAGAGCGTATTGCCGGCCGATCCGAAGAAGCACAGCCTGTATCCCGGATACCTCTGGGCGGCCAAAGAGATAAAAACGATCATGAAAAGATACGGTGTTGCCGATAAGTTGCCTGTGGAGCTGTCGTTCTGCGGAGATCCTTTGGGCACCATGTTTTTGGGCATGACCGGTTTTGGTCCCGGCACGGTGATGATGAAGAAAAATCCCGAGCTGTTCCAGGCGTGCATGTGGAAGGCGGCGGAGTTCCAGAAGGCATTCGGCAAGGCGTGCAAGGAGACCGGCCCGGATGGATTGTACATGTGCTCTTTCATGGGATCATTTCCTCCGAAGACGAAAAAACTGGACAATACGTTCATCATGGATGTGTATGCGGACGTGGGAAAGACGATCAAGTCTCATCTGGGCAAGGATATTCCCATGTGGCATACCCTGGGCGCAAACGGATGGGAACACTGGCAGGAGCATTACTATCCCCATGGCGCTGTCGGTCCGGGCAGTTTCGACGGCTGGTGGGTCGGCCCTGAGATGGATCCCGCCTTTATCCATGCCTATGCCAGGGAAAAGGATTTGTACTGCGGGTGCAGTGTGGATGACCATATCGTTCTGGATGGCGATTTTGACGCCGTGGAAGCGGAACTGAAAGTGCGCGTTGCCGAAGCCAAGAAATATCCCAAGCACTTCCAGGCCCTCGGTGTTCTCGACTACTGGACTCCCATGGAGTATGTGGACAAGCTGTTTGATATGACCAAGAAAATGGCAAGGTTCTAACCATTCTCAAGTCTATACCCAATAGTAAGGAGAAAAGAGCGAATGTCTAAAGAGGAAATCCTTAAGAAATTAACGGAAGCCACCGTTGAGATCGAAGACGACGATGTAATGGATCTGGTCGACGAAGCGTTGGAGGCGGGCATGGATCCCATGGAGATCATCATCGAAGGGCTTCAACCGGGTCTGACCATCATCGGTGAGGGCTTCGATGCCCATACGCGATTCACCAGCGACCTGGTTCTGGCCGGCGAGCTGTTAAACGATGTGATCACCAGGTTGAAGCCGGTGATGGAAAAAGGATCCACGGGTGTGGGCCAGAACATGGTGATCGGCACGGTGGAAGGCGACGAGCACTGCGTGGGCAAGCGTGTCGTGGCCTCGGTGTTTACCGCGGCCGGTTACAATGTGATCGACATCGGTGAGAACCAGACGGCGGATGCCTTTGTCGCGGCGGCCAAGGAGTACAATGCCAAGGTCGTTGGCGCTTCTGCGATTTTAGGCCCCCAGAAGCCGTACTGCAAGGTGATTCATGATGCGCTGGTGGAAGCGGGCATCAGGGACCAGGTGATATACATCATCGGTGGCTGGGGCATGACGCAGGAGTGGTGCGACAAGGTTTGCGCCGATGCCTATGGCGACACCGCCAATGAAGCCATCGAGAAAGTCAAGGCGATCGTAGCCGCCAGGGGGTAGAAGGGTTACACTGGCAGCCTTGATTATTTGCTCTGTGTGGCATCAGCCACGAAACCGAATCGGGGAGGGGGTAAATAGAGCGAAAATGGCTATTTCACGCGATCGGTTTCGTGGTTTTGCCGGCACGGTAATTTAAGAAACAGGTAGTACACAAGGAGGCAACTGGCTATGTTTAAAGGAAGACAGCCACTTGAAAATGCGCCTTACTGGTACAACACACCGCTCGATAAACTTGATTTTGAGTGGTCTCCCGAAGAGACACGGGAAATAGAGCGCATTTGTGAGAAGATCCTCAAGAATATCGAGGAAGAGGGGGGCATGACCCCGCTGGAGCGCTTTCAGGCTGCCATGTGGGGCAAGGACAAAGACCGTATGTTCATGGGAATACCGCATAACAACCCATATACGGTGAAGATGCTGGATCACTCCGCCGATGCCTACAAGCCGATCGACGTGTACCAATTTCCCAAGCTGTATGTAAAGGCCCACTTGTCGATGATGGCACGGTTCGGTCTCGATTACAGCTGCATCCACAACATCAATTACGGCGAGGATATGTGGGGCGGCCTGTCATCGATGATCGAGTACGGCAACCCGATTATCAAAGGCAAACCTCCCATCCAGAGCATGGAAGACCTGGAAGGCATGCCGCTGCCCGATGCCCGGAAAGACGGGCTGTATCCGGGTTATCTTTGGGCTTGCCGGGAATACAGGCGGATCGTTGAGAAATACAAGCTTCCCATTCCGGTATGGACATCGATTTGCCCCGGACCACCACTGATGGTGATGATGGGGATGATGGGCTGGACCGAGTTCAGTATCGGTCTTCGCAAGAAACCGGACCTTGTCAAGGCGTGCAGCGAAATCGCCGTACAATGGCTTTGCAGCTTCGGCAAGGCGATGATAGAGGAGGCCCAACCCGATGGGATAACGATGTGAAGTCAGGATGGCGGTTTCCCGTTGGGAAACGACAAAAACATCTGGATTGCTGATCACTTCAGAATCGTTGGCGAAACCATCTGTCAGTACAGTAAGGACAAATTGAACAAAGAACTTTCCATGGGCTATGGATATGCGTACCTGGGCAAGGCACAGGAGTGGTTTGAAGTGATGTATGAGCATGGGGGCTTAGGACCGATCGGAAAGACCTTCAACGGCGGAACCGGCGGAAGCGGCGCAGTGGACCTGGATTATGCTGCGGACTGGCACCATGATCATGAACTGTACATGAGCTACACCATCGACGACCACATCATCGAGTTCGGCTCCCCGAGCGAGATCGAAGAAGCGATAAAGACGCAGGTGATGCGCCATAAGAACAAGCCCAAGTTCGGTCCGTCATTTAAACCGACATACTGGACGACTGCAGAGAACATTGATATCGGAGTCGCCGCGCTTAAAAAATACGGTAGATATGAGTAGGTAATGGGTTCAATTGGCACATAAACTTTTTCGTGCAAGTAAAGGAGGCTGGTCCAAATGGCGAACGACGAAATACTGGAAAAATTAAAAGAGGCGATTATCGATCTGGATGATGATTTGGTCGCCCAGTTGGTTCAGGAATGCATGGATGCCAAAATTCCTGCCCTGGACGTCATTGTTAAGGGGTTGAGTCCCGGCTTGACCATCATTGGCGATGAGTACGAGGCCAATGACCGGTTCATGAGCGACCTGATGATCTCGGGACAGATCATGAACGACGCCATGGAGAAGTTGCTGCCGACAGCGGATGTCGAAGCCTCCATCATGAATCGGAAGCCGGAGGATAAGGTGATGATCATCGGCACAGTGGAAGGTGATCTTCACAACGTCGGCAAAAGAATCGTCTCCGCCTTCTTTTCCGGTGCAGGCATCAAGGCCATCGACATCGGAGAGAACGTGTCGGCCGATAATTTTGTTGCAGCGATCAAGAAGTACAAGCCCGATATCGTGGGCGCCTCTGCCATCATCGGACCGGTTACGCCGTATTGCGGTGTCATCCACAAGGCCATGGTCGAAGCCGGCGTCAGGGACGACGTGATCTTTATCACCGGCGGCTGGGGCATGACGCCTGAGTGGTGTGACGAAGTCGGCGCCGATACCTTTGGCGAGAGTGCCTTCGATGCACTGGAAAAGGTCAAGGCGATCTTGGACGGCAAGATGGCCCGGTGGATCGAGAGAAACAAATAGTAACCGGAAAGACACTTCGTACGGTTTGACGCTAAAACATGGAACGCTGGCAGGCGCCCCATATTGGTATGGTATACCGCTGGATGAGCTGGATTTTTCATGGTCAGAGGCGGAACAACGAGAACTGAGAGGGTACTGCCAGCAAATTCATCGCAATATCGAAGACTCGGGAGATACGCTTACTTCTTTTGAGAGACTGCATGCCACATTGAAAGGCAGGGAAAAAGATCGGCTGTTTCTCGAGTCCTACTACTTTAATCCATATGCTGTTCGTACGTTGGACCCGCATGGACAGCGCTGGAAACCCGGAGATGTTTGTAGAGATCCGAAACTGTTGGTCAAGGCTCATCTGGCCACGGTAGCAAAGTATGGACTCGATCTTCCCATCCTTTACCCCATCAGCTATACGCAGGAAATTTGGGGAGCGGATGCACAGATGGTGGATTACGGCAATCCGGCTCAGGTCAAGGGGTTTCCAATCAAGTCACTTGCGGATCTGGAAGGGTTCGATATTCCCGATCCCTGTCATACGGGCCTATACACCGGTTATCTCTGGGCTTGCCGAGAAATCAAGCGCCTATTGGTAGACCAAGAACTCGACAAAATCATGCCTTTGTCGGTATGTATTGGCAACGACCCCTTGGGAACCGTCGGTATGTTCATGATGGGATGGACCGGATATATGAGGGCTTTGCGCAAGGACTCCGAATTATGCCAACGTAGTATGAATCTGGCCACAGAATGGACGATAAAGACGGGTCTGGCCGCGATTGAGGCAGGTGCGGACTGCCTGATCCTATGCAGCCAAATCGGATTTGCCCCACTAAAGGGAAATGAATGGATACTTAGTTATTACGAGAGATTAGGAAAAGTGCTTGGATCAAAATTACCGTGTTGGTACGCAATGACGTATGAAGGAGCTCTTGATTGGTTTCCGGAGATGCGTGCACAAAGGGCGGTTGGACCCGGCAGTTTACAAGGATGGTTCTGCGCCGAAATGGACTATAGAAAAGCAGTCGATTGCTCCCGGGAAAATGATGTATACTGCTGCTGTGCACTATCCGATGCGATTCTTTCCAACGGGCCAGCCTCGGTAATTGAAGAAGAGGTAGAAAAACTGTGCAACTATGGAAAGTCGTACAATAAATTTTCCATCGGAATTGCAGCTGTTGACTACTTAACCCCACCGGAGAATTTTTCTGCTGCCGTATCGGCGGCCAGAAACCACGGCAAACTTAAATGAAAGCTGGAAGGAGAGTGAAATGGCAGACAAGGAAGCATTGCAGAAACGATTGGACCAAGCGGTTGAGAGGCTCAATGATATCGGACCGGACGTAGTGGACGACTGGGGTGGAAGCATTCTTTTCAAAGTGCCTGACCTGAACACGGGCTGGTTCATGCAGATGGCCCCGGACGGCACCGTGGAAAGCCTTGAAGAGAAAATAGATGAAGAAGCCGCTACCAGTGTTATCGAAGCGAATAGCGACATACTCCTCGGAATACTTAATGGTGATATTAATGCGTCGCAGGCAAAGGCCGAGGGAACGATGGTACCAAGTAAGGCATTAGACGGCCTTGCCCTGGTATTAATACCGGTTATCGAACCACCTGAATGATAGATAACATCAATAAAAATAATTAGATAATTAAGGAGAAAAATTCAGATGAAGAACATGTATGGCAAGGAACTCAAATTCCCCGAGGACATATATTATTCGGAAGAGTTTATCTGGGTCAAGGACCTGGGTGGAAACAAGGTTCAAATCGGCATATCAGACCTTGGTGTCAAAGCGGTAAAAAAATTGGCGCATGTCAAGATCGTTGCCAAAGAGGGTGCGCAAATCACCAAGGGGAAGCCAGTCGGGCATGTGGAAACCAGCAAGGGTGTCTGGGAGATCATCGCCCCCGTAAGTGGGACCGTAGCTGCAATCAATCCGCCCCTTACCAAGGGAAACGCCAATCCCATCCAGATGGATCCGTATGGCAACGGCTGGGTGATGGAAGTTGAAACCGCCGATGACAGTGAAGTAAAGGCACTGAAGAAGGGGGCGGATGAGGATACCAAGGCATGGATCAACGAGATGATAGAAGAAAATGTGCCATTGATGGATGAAGACGAGGACGATGATGATTAGGTCGGCCATTACCGATTCGGAGAATTATAAAGAAAAGGGGTTACCATTACATGTTTGAATTCGCTACGGAACAGAAAGTATTCGATATCGCCGGCGTCAAAGTCGGCGGCAAGCCCGGAGAGAACCCTTCCGTCATGATCGGCAGCATGTTCTTCCGCGGTCACAAGATCGTCAAGGATACCGATAAAGGAATCTTCGATAAGGACAAAGCCAAGGCATTGCTGGACAAAGAAGAAGAATTGTCGCTGAGTACCGGCAATCCGCGCATCATCGATGTCATCGGAGATACCGGTGAGGCATTGATCAACTATATCGAGTGGGTGGCGGCCAATACCACCTCCCCCATCCTGGTGGATTCTGCGCTTCCCAAGGCACGGATGGAGGCCATCCGGCATTTTGCCGGAAGCGAGCTTATCCCCCGTCTGATCTACAATTCCATGGAGGGGCACTATAAAGAAGATGAAATGGAGTGTATCGCCGAATGCGGTATCAAGAGCGTGGTGATTCTTCCCCTGACCACGAAGGCGATCAAGCCGAAAGCCAGGTTCAAACTGCTCAAGGAGAACATGTATCCCGCGGCGAAGAAAGCCGGGCTGGAAAACTTTCTGATCGACCTTGGCATACTGGATATCCCCAGCGTCGGTTGGGCCACCCAGGCCGCCCAGCTGGTGAAAAATGAGCTTGGTTTGCCGTGGGGCTGTGCACCATCGAACGCCATTTATCTGTGGAAGAAACTGCGTGACCGCGGCACACCGGCCTTCGAAGCCACCGCATCCGTTGTTTACGCATTGCCGCTTTGCTGGGGGGGCAGCTTCATCTTTTACGGTCCGACCCGAAACGCAAAATGGTTTTATCCGGCGGCAGGGGCGGTGGATGCCATGCTGGCCTACGGCGGAATGAACATGGGGCTGCGACCCGGTCCGGATCACCCGCTGTTTAAGATTTTCTAAAAATTATTGTCGTTTTTATTCCTTTTTTTTGTGTGAAAGTGAACCTGAGCTATTTACGGGATATTGGATGCAGCGTATGATGCGAAACTTACGTTCGTTTTGTTTTCGATAAAAACATGACAAAGTATGGAACCTGACAATGTATGAAAAGTGCAGAATCGATTTACAGCCAATCGGCAGGCGGATCAGTGCCGACTACGAGACGACGATATTTCAGGCGGCTCGAGACTATGGCATAGGCCTGGCGTCCCTTTGCGGCGGCAAAGGGACTTGCGGCAAATGCAAAGTTCGCATCTTGTCCGGCGAAGTGTCGCCCCCGGACGAAAGAGAAAAGAAGTCTTTGAGCGGTGAAGAGATCGGTCAAGGATATCGGCTTGCGTGCCTGACCAGGATATACGGAGACGTCAAGGTCGAAGTTCCGTTGGAGTCGCTTGAAGATTCCCAACGGGTACATCTTGTCGGTGATGAAAAGAGTACTCTGAACGATCCGGTTGTCGAGATCGTTGATATCCAACTGTCGCGCCCGGGAAAGGACGACAACCGATCGGATCAACTCAGAATCGCCGACTATCTGGCTGCGCATTGCGACAAAAAAGATATCCGTTTAGATCTTTATGCACAACGTCGATTGTCAACGATCCTGCGGGACAATGAGTGGCATGCAAAAATCGGTCTGCATGGAAACGAGGTGGTTTCCGCAGGAAAAGCCGATGATCGGGTGCTTGGGCTTGCCGTGGATTTGGGAACGACCTCCATTGCCGCGTACCTGACCGACCTGGAGACGGGAGAAGTCCTGACGGCCAAGGGTGTGATGAACCCCCAGATCGCCTACGGCGAAGATATCGTGAGCCGTATCTCCTATGCCATCGAAAATGATGGGGATACACTGCGCAAGGTAGTGGTGGAAGGCATCAACAAGATCGTCAAAGGGGCGTGCGCCGATACGGGCCAGGACCCGGATAGTATCGTGGAAGTGGTGCTGGTGGGCAACACGGCCATGCATCACCTCTTTCTCGGTCTTCCCGTTAAACAGTTGATCATGGCGCCGTACACCCCCATCGCCTCAGGTTCACTTTACACGAAAGCCAGGGATATCGGCCTTGCCGTCGCCCCCGGAGCATATGTATACACGATGCCCAACATCGCCGGTTTCGTGGGTGCCGACCACGTATCCATGCTCCTGGCCACGGGTATCGCCGACAGCGACAAAACCGTCATCGGCATCGACATCGGAACGAACACCGAGATCACGTTGGTGGCCAATGGGAAGCTAAGCTGCTGTTCCTGTGCTTCGGGACCGGCTTTTGAGGGAGCGCATATCAAAAATGGCATGCGTGCCATGGCCGGCGCCATCGAAAAGGTCAAGATCAACGGCGATTCCGTTATCTTGCAGACCATCGACGGCAAACCGCCCATCGGTTTGTGCGGCTCGGGCATTCTCGATGCAGCAGCGCAATTGTTGGAAACGGGAATCATCAATGCCAAGGGCAGAATGAACGCCCATCCCTGTATCCGTGATTCCGAAAAAGGGAAAGAGTTCGTCCTTGCCAGTGGTGAACAAAGCGGTACCGGAAAGGACATCACGCTTACCGGCAAGGACTTGAGTGAAATTCAACTGGCCAAAGGTGCCATCGGTTCCGGGATGAATATCCTTCTGGAGCAAGCCGGCGTCCATTGGCAAGACGTCGAGGAGGTGATCATCGCCGGCGCCTTCGGCAACTATATTGATGTGGCCAGCGCGATCCGTATCGGGATGCTGCCACCGCTTGACCTTGACCGTTATTCTCAGGTGGGAAACGCGGCAGGCGTGGGTGCGAAACAGGCATTGATATCCAAGTCGCAGCGCCGTATGTCGATGGATATCGCCCGTCGGGTGAATTATGTGGAACTAACGAGTTTTCCGGGATATCCAAAAGTGTTTGCACAAGCCCTCCGGTTTTCTCCGGAAACGAATTGGAAAGATAGCAGAGGATAAGATTTATGGAAAAAGTGCAAGTACTCGTTATCGGCGGAGGCCCTGGAGGGTATGTAGCCGCCATCAGGGCAGCGCAACTTGGCGCCAGTGTGGCGCTGGTGGAAAAAAAGGCGGTGGGTGGTACATGCTTGAATCGTGGTTGTATTCCCACCAAGTGCCTGTTGGCTTCCACTCATATCCTCGACATCATAAGAGACGCCAAGGAATTCGGTGTCGAGGTCGGGGACGTCAAGCCCAACTTTTCTCAAATGATGGAGCGCAAAAAGCAGGTGGTGGGCGAGCTTCGTCAGGGCATTAAGATGCTTCTCAAGGCAAACAAGATCAAATCCATCAAAGGAACCGCGACACTGCTTGATTCCAACAGGGTCAGGGTGGAAGGCAAGAAAGGGACCCAGGAGATCGAGGCCGAAAAGATCATCATCGCAACGGGTTCTGTTGTAGCCAAACCCCCGTTTTTCGATTATACTCAGGAAGCGGTGATCACCAGTGACGAGGCACTGAAACTCGAAGCGCCGCCCAAGAGCCTTCTCATTGTCGGGGCAGGCGTCATCGGCCTTGAGTTCGCCTGTGTTTTCAGCTCCCTGGGAACCAAAATCACCGTCGTGGAGATGATGAACCAGGCCTTGCCGCTGGAAGAGAAAAGTGTTGCGGACCAGATGCAGCGAATTCTGGAACGAAGGGGAGTGGTATTCCACCTGGAGACCAAGGTGGAAGGAATCAAAGAGTACCGCCCGGATGGAATCACCGCCGCCTTGAGCACCGGTGACGAAATCGTTGCCGAAAAGATGCTGGTCTCCATCGGCAGGCGGCCTTGCACCTCCGGCATGGGGCTGGAAGAGCTGGGCGTCGAGATGGGCCCGGCAGGCAATATTATCGTTAACGACAAAATGGAAACCAATGTTTCCGGCATTTATGCCATTGGCGATGCGGTGGGCGGAATCATGCTGGCCCATGTGGCCTCGGACGAGGGAATCGTGGCCGCGGAAAACGCCGCGGGTCATGCGTCAACCATGGACTACAGCGCCGTGCCGGCCTGCGTCTACACCACACCGGAAGTGGCCAGCGTGGGCCTGACCATGGCCAAGGCCGAAGCGGCCGGCAAGAAAGTCAAGATCGGCAAATTTCCCTTTGCCGCTTGCGGAAAGGCGCTGACCATTGGCGAGGATGTGGGATTCGTGCAGGTGGTGGTGGAGGAAGGCACCGAACGTGTTCTCGGCGCACAGATTTTAGGCCCTCACGCCACAGACCTGATCGCCGAAGTGGCCCTGGCGGTAAGATGGGGCCTGACCGCCGAACAGATCGGCGCGACGATTCACGCCCACCCGACATTGGCGGAAGGCATCATGGAAGCGGCAGAAGCCGCCTTGGGAAAGGCGATTCATACATCGTAGGATTTCACAAAAGGAGCGAACAGGAAACCCGAAAGCCTGTTGGTACACAGAAGATAACACCATGGTTCAAAAAGCACTGCAGACGAAATGGCGTTTTATCGACACTGGAATCAACGATGGATTCACCAATATGGCGATCGACGAGGCGATGTTTCGCGTCCATGAACTGGACATGACGCCGCCGACGTTGCGGGTATACGAGTGGGAGCCCGCTGCGCTGACAGTGGGCTACTTTCAGAATATAAAAAAGGATATCGACGAGCAGAAATGTCTTGAAAACGGCATCGACATCGTCCGCCGGGCAACCGGTGGGCGATCTGTTTTGCATAAAGATGAAGTCACTTACAGCGTCGTGGCTTCCGGAAAGTGTGGTTTCCCCTATGGCGTATCAAAATCTTATAAGGCAATCAGTCAGGGACTGATCGCCGCATACAAGATTTTGGGTCTGGATGTCAGCCTCGCCCCCCATCGCGAAGATTCTGCCCCGGCAGCCTGTTTTAATGCTGCCAGCTTCGGCGATCTGACGTGTCGGGGCCGAAAGGTGGCTGGAAGCGCACAGTACCGAAGGGGCGATGTGCTGCTGCAACACGGCTCGCTTCCCATCACCCTCGATGTGCCACTTATCTTTTCCGTTTTGAATTTCTCTTCCAGCAAGAGAAGGGAAAGGGCAGTGGCCGTATTCAGAAAAAGAGCCACCGGCATTACCGAATTGTTAGGCAGGAAGGTCGACCGGCAAGAGATGAAAGAAGCCCTTTTCCAGGGTTTTCAAGACGCGTTTGGGATTCGATTCTTCGAAGATACCTTATCTTCATATGAGGAAGATGTAAGCAGGACATTGCTCGAAGAGAAGTACAATCCCACTGCCCCGTTAAAGGCAGGATAGATATGGATCGAGATACGTTACAAGATCAATCGCAACGATTGCCGGGCTGGCTGGTCAGACCAATCTGCCAGGGCAAGCATTTTAATGAGGTGCGCCGGACCCTTTCGCGGCTTAAACTTCACACCGTGTGCCAGAGCGCCCTTTGCCCCAATCAAAGTGAGTGTTTTTCCAAGAGAACGGCCACCTTCATGATCATGGGCGACGTCTGCACCCGGAACTGCCGGTTCTGTGCGGTAGAGGGCGGATGTCCCGGGCTCCTGGACCCGGATGAACCGGAGCGGATCGCAACGGCATCGTATGAGTTGGGGCTGGCCCATGTGGTGGTCACATCCGTGACAAGGGATGATTTGCCGGATGGCGGGGCGGATCACTTTGTCCGGACCATCCGCGCCATTCGCGAAATCGGAAAAAAGATAACCGTCGAAGTGCTGGTACCGGATTTTCAAGGGTCCAAAGAATCCGTGGAAATGGTAGCTGGAGAAAAGCCGGATGTTTTCAACCACAACCTGGAGACCATACCCCGTCTGTATCAGGAAGTGCGACCAAAGGCCAACTACCGGCGATCTCTCACAATCCTTTCCGATGTCAAGCAGATGGAAAAAGAGGTGATCACCAAGTCAGGGCTGATGGTCGGGCTGGGTGAAACCAGGCAGGAGCTTCTTGCCGTAATGGAAGATCTACGGCGCGTCGACTGTGATTTTCTCACCATCGGTCAATATCTGCGTCCATCGGAAAATCATGCCCCGGTCGTAAGGTTCATTCCCCCGGAGGAATTCCAAGAACTGGAAGCCGAAGGCAAAAAAATGGGATTCCGTGCCATCGCATCGGCGCCCTTTGTTCGAAGCTCCTACAAATCAGGAGAACTTCTCAAAGAACAATATGTGTAAAAAGAAAAAAGAGGATCCTCATCCGTAAATTCAAATTGAAAAAGTGTCATTCTGCTATTCAGAAGATTGGAAATGAGAATTCGATTCAACGTTGAGCACCATGAAATGTTCGAAGTCAAGCCAGACGAGTGTCTTTCCCAATGACTCTCGTTTTTTTGTGACATCCCTATTTATGGCACAATCCTTGCCGAGAAATTAGTAAGACACATCTTCCTTTTTCTCGCTTCAGTATTTCCCTCCCATCAGCGTTCGATAGCTCATCTCCGCAAGTGTGAGAACCAAACCGCTTGACACAATATTTCTGAACTGCTAATGATTCTTCTCTTATGGCAACTGGATTGTAATGAACTGTTTTTAAATTAATTTTTTGCAAAAGGATACACGGCATCCTCCAAAAGGTCAAAATATCAGATTTTCGGTACTGTGACAATTTTAAGATTATTTATTGTTCGATTGTAAAAAACGCATGCCGACGTCTTTTTTTACGATTTGATTAGAGATAGAAAGGGAGAGATCGTATGTTCAAAAAAGTTCTAATACCGGCGGCTCTTTTTGCATTGTTCATTGCCACAGACCTTTTTGCGGCAGGGCCCGGCGGCATCGTTTCAAACCCCAACCAAAGTCCTGAATGGATCAGGACGTTGAACAGATATGCATCGACCGGCGTCGACGCAGTTTTTTTCAATCCCGCGGGAACGGTGAAGTTGACAGATGGTACCCATATCGGATTCAGTAACCAGTCGACTTACAAGAAATTCTGGTTTCATGATAACAATCCCTTGCTGAATCGCGACGAATATTCATCCTACGTAGTATCCCCCGTGTTTCCCAATTTACACATCGCCCATAAAAAAGACGACCTGGCCTACATGTTCGGTTTCGATTTAATAACCGGCGGCGGTACCGGCACACACGAAGATGGACTTCCATTCTCCGACTTTATCGGAATTGCACTTGGGGGGGGCGATGACGCGAAATCTGAATTTAGCGGCTATTTTGCCGGAGCCGGCTTTTCAGTCGGCGCGGCGTATGCCATCAACGACATGTTTTCCGTCGCCGGTCAATTGCGTTATGTCTACACCTTCGGCGGTAATTCCGCAACGATAACGCCGTTTCTCAATGGTGTGGAGCAACCCACCGAAGAACTTGATATGACGCTGTCCGGAGACTGCCTTGGATTCGTACTTAGCGCGAATATCGCACCAACTCAAGAGTTGAATATCGGCCTTCGGTATTCGTACTATACGAAAATGGAGCTGGAACAAGAGATTCACGATGGCAAAGATCTTTATGGTGCTTTTGCAGAACGAGATGGACAAAAAGCGGACAATACGATCCCGCAGGATTTTGCACTTGGGGTGTCTTACGATATTACGCGGCGGTGGAGAGTCGAGACCAGTTTCATCTTTTATTATAATGAGGGGACAGACTGGTCCGATGAGAGGGGGCCTGGTATCGAGAATGGATGGGAAGCCGGTGTCGGCATCGAGTATGCCGCAGTGCCGGACAAATTGCTGACAAGTATTGGATATCTCTATTCCAAAAAAGGAATGCCGGATGAATTGCAAACCGACGTGAGTGCTAAAATCGATTCATATTCCGTTGGATTCGGCGCTACCTACTATTTCAAGCCGACACTCGATGTGACGGTTGCCTATATTTACATGTGGGACGACGAAGTCGTAAACCCTGAAGGCTCTCTTGGATCTACACAAAAACTGAAACAGAATATTCAGACATTCGCCTTAGGTTTCAATATAAGTTTTTAATTACGGCCAGTTATCATTTCATCGGTGAAAAGGCCCCCTAATGCCAACCATTCGTATCGTTGATTAGGGGGTTTTTTGTATGGTTATTGCGTCACTGTTACCATTTCCAAATTTCCATAAAGGGGGCGGTAGAAGGCGGTGGCTACGTTTCCTGCGCCCCCGGGCTTTCGGGAATCATCGATACTGCAATTTCCGCGGCGTTATCATCCTCCGCTTGCTTGTCGGGCCCTTGCGCCCAAATCCACTCTACCGCGCGTCTTCGCAGCATCCGGTCCATGTTTTTCCAAAGATCGAGGTTGTCGTCACGTTCTTTCTCTTGGGTCAGGATTTGCCGAAGATACTGGCTGTTGGTGTGAAGACGAACATCGGATTTTGGAAGCGCGCACGCCAGACCTTCGAGGGCCGCAGTTAATTCTATCCGATTGATTGTCGTTTCCTGTGCGCTACCCTTAAGAACCGCCCTGCCTTTTTCCGTTACGATAATTGCAGCCCAGCCGCCTGGACCGCGATTGCTCAAGCAGCTACCGTTGGTATAGATTTCAACCATCTATCACCTCTCAAAGAATATGAAAAAGATTACAATCACGAAAATTTCGTGGGTTGGAAATTCAACATGAATTCAATGAAGTCCTTAACATCCTTGGCAACCAAGTGCAAATTGGCTTGCGTGGCGATTTCCGGTTCAGATTGCAGGCAAGGTCCTCCCCCGACGATGAGAAGCGTGCTTGAGGGAATATTCTGGCCGATGTATATCAGATCTTCGAATGCGAATGTCCGCAGAACCGTCAGTCCGAGAAGTGTTGGACGTTGCTCTGAGCATTTCTCGACGATTGTCTCGGCAGGCTGCATAACGCCAAGGGACGTCACTTCCATTCCGGCGAATTTTGCAAAAAATTCGATGGTTTCGATGCCTTGACCGACAAAATCATCGAGAGTGGCGGTAATCATCGTTGGTGGATCGATCCATAGACCTGAAGAAATGCGGCGCTCCTGTCTCCATTCGAACAGGTCGGAAACAATGAATTCAAACGCGTACTTTGAAGGAGTTCCATCGACTTGCCATTGCCGAACGAGGTCGGACAATTTTTCTCTTACCAAAGATGAAGAATGGTTCATATTCGTTACATTATCCAATCATTCGGGCGTCATTTCGATTTCGCTGATAATGTTTATCGGGCAGGCTTTCGCCAACGCCCGCGTCGTCGGGCAATGGTTTTTCGTCATCCTCAGGATATCTCCCACGATTTCTTTGTCAAATTCATCTTCACCTTTGACCTTGACCTTAACAAACACATCGATTCCGGACAAATCGTACTTGCTTTCGTTCTCGCCTTCTGTCCCCAATTCAAGGCAGCCTGTTACAAAGGTCCGAATATCAACGATCTCCACACGAAGCTGGCTTTGAAAAACCTGAAATGTTCCAATAAAGCAGCTTCCCACAGCAGACAAAAGAAGTTCATGGGGGCAGGGTTTTATTCCGCGACCACCGTGTTGGATGGGCGTATCAACGCCAAAAGGAGCCTGGTTTCTAACATACACCTCGCAACCGGAATTGATGTCCCAGGCGACGCCAACGGCACACCCGCCACCATTGTTAATTGAACGTGACATCATATCCGCGAAGTCCGAAAAATCCGCCATTGTAATCTCCTTTGAAATAGAAGCAATTTGTTCTCAGAAGGGGAACGAAAAATGTAAAGAACATATTGAATTAATAATAAAAAATAGTTAAAATAATTGTTACTATACAAACAAAGACAATCTGTCAACTCGAAATATGTGCCATCCATACGCCAAAGGTTCTGACTTCGGTTGTCTTAAATCAAAAATTACTCGTGCGTGCCCTTGCCACGCCGGGATTCTCGCTGGAGATCTCGAACAAAATTAGCCGATTTCTGGATAGACACCAAACAGCAAAATAGGGTAGGTAGAAAAAAGGACATTCTTGTTAAGGCAGGTAAAAAATCATAAAAGGCCAAATCCGTCTATAAAAAGAAGTGGAAACAGAGATGAGGAGAAAAAATGAATCGAACGAAAGTCGAGTGGGTCAAGAATCCTGATGGAAGCCAGGGTTATAGTTGGAATCCCATCACGGGTTGTTTAAATGGATGTGCATACTGCTATGCACGGAAACTGGCCAATGGACGACTGCGATCCAGGTTCCTGGCAAATACCAATCTGCCTCCAGACGATGAACCGAACCACAAAAAGCATTTGGCAAACCCGTTTTATCCCCGGTTCTGGCCTGAACGGTTAAAGGAACTGGAAAAAATAAAACCGTGGAATGCCAAAGAGAGAAAACCCAGCGTCAATCGACAGAGGACGGCGAAACCCAAAGGTATCTTTGCTTGCAATATGTGTGATTTCTTTGGTGATTGGGTGCCTGCTGATTGGCAAAGGGAGGTATTTCGCGTTATCAGAGCCAACCCTCAGCATCGTTTTTATTTTCTCACAAAGATACCTTGGAACATTGCCAAGTGGTCACCGCTCCCCGATAACTGCTGGTTGGGATCAACTGTCTGTGATAAACGAACGTCGTGGCACGCCTATTGGTACTATTTTGACGGTGCGGTGAAAGCAAAGGTGAAATTTATCTCCTTCGAGCCACTGCTTGCCGATGTAATGGAAATACCGGGGGGATATGGTGAAGGCATCATGCAAAAAGCAGACTGGGTTGTCATTGGAAGCCAGACGAAACCCTATCATCCACCTAAAATCGAATGGGTGCATGCCATCGTCGAGGCGGCGGATAAGTTTGGTGTGCCCGTTTTTCTGAAAGATAATTTAAAACCGCTGCTGGGCGATAATCTTCGACAGGAATTACCTGTCGGCGAATAACGAAAGGATGAAAACGGCGGTGTTGCCATGTGAACCAACCCTTTATAAGCAACCCGAATGCCTATTCGATAAGTAAAATCGCATATCTATTCATGGTCTGTGACTGATGGATGAGCACTTCAATGGGGAAATCGTATTTCCTGACTGTGGAATAAACATCGACAGCCATCGCCTCGGGTGTGGGTCGCGCCAATCTGGGATTAACACAAGCCTTCCTGGTCGCCTTGCACTTTTCGCATAACAGACAGGGATCGATAGACAGAAGCAGCGCTTTCTGATATCCCCGCAAGAAGATTTCTCTTTCCAGAAACACCAGCGTCTGGTTCGTTTCATTTATCCAGAAGTGCCGATCATCCGGATCCTCTATTGCGATATCAAAATGGATTATCACACCGATCTCAAATTCGTCGAACAACTGCCTGCACTCTGAAACCGAGGGTACATTGGGAGGGCAGCATGCATGCCTTCCGTAATTCTTGCAACCGAACATACATTTGAATCTGACCCATTGTGCCGTCACGATATCTTTTGGATTAATCCATTTGAAATCGGTAACTTCATATTTTTCGAATACGGATTCAAGGTCCTGACGATTTTTCATCTTTTTTCCTGATCTGTTGTTTAGATTTACCGTTTGTATCTCAACTGGTTTTTCACCACACTGGTTATGGCGTCGGCTTTGAGATCTTCCGGATGCAGGTACAATGCATCCATTGCTTTGGCAATTCCCATCATCGGCCCCAAAACGCCCTTCCTTACCGTATCGATGCAGATGGAGCAGATCTTGGCTTCGCGTATTTCTTTGGCGACAACCATGACTTCATCCTCGGGTTTTCCGCCATACCTGCTGACGTTTCCCTTCCCGTCGGAGATAAGAACCAGAAGGGGCACCAATTCCTGTTTGCGATGCGTCTGTTCCTTTATCACTCTGAGCGCTATTTCGAGTCCATGGGTCAATGGTGAGCGTCCGCCCAAATACAAATCCGGAAGTTTTTTCTGTGCAAGGTCCACACTCTTGGTTGGTGCCAGGACGAGTCCGGCCCCGATTCCGCCGAAGTAGACAAGCCCGATATGATCACGCCGCTGGTAGGCGTCCAGTAAGAGAGAGAGAATCGCAGCCTTGGTGGCTTCGACCTCTCGTGCCATGGATCCGCTGTGATCGAGAACGAAAATAATCAGATTCCCGATTTTTTTCTCACGAATCTTCTGACGCAAATCGTGTTTTTCGATACACAGAGCCATGTTTTCATTGCCGGAGGCCTTTCGGGAACGCTGATAGGGTGCGGCGGCTCTGATGGTAGCGTCGAGGGCCAGATCCGTAACCCTCTCTTTGGGTATCTCGGCCCTGACATATCGCCCGGTATCGGATCTGGTGACCGATCGCCTTCCGGATTTTTTGCGCTTTACCTCATCGAAGAGCGGCAGGGCTAACTTTTGTACCTTGTTGGCTTCGGTCTCGTTTAAGTCTATTTTCTCTCCGGTTGGGTCAGCGCTGTATTGCGTAGAAGAACCGCCTTCTTTTGTATCGGAGTCCTTAGAATCAGGCGGCTTGGAGGATTCCTTCGATTTTTTTGACGGGTTTTTTTTTGACGGGTCCGATTTCGAAAGAAAGGAAAGGGCGTCCTTATCCTTTTCTAGTTTTTTTTTTCCTGCCAGTTCGACAGGATTTTATCTAACTGGTCTTCCTGAAGGCCCGCTTTGTCGAAAGGTTGGCGGCGCTGTCTGTGCAACAGTGCGAAATTGGAGGCTTTTTTGATGTCCTCTGTACCTGTTTGCTTATTTTCGCCCAGGGCGGCCAAGGTCCGGGCAGTTTTGTAGATCACGATATCGGCTCTGTGACCGTCAACTGAAAAATCCAAGCAAATGGTGGTAATAAGGTCGAGCATTTCAGAACTTAACGTCACTTCTGGCAAAATGCGCTTCGCCGCCTCGATTTCATGACGGAGCTTTTCCTGATCCTGTTCCCACTTTGCGGCAAATGCCGTGGTGTCCTCCTCGAAGGAAAGACGCCGGCGAACGATTTCCGCTCTGGCCTTCTGATCACGAATTCCCTTTACTTCCACTGCCAAACCGAATCGGTCCAAAAGCTGCGGTCGAAGTTCTCCCTCTTCGGGATTCATCGTTCCCACCAAAATGAATTCCGACGGATGACTGAACGATATTCCCTCACGCTCTACGAAATTTACGCCCATCGCCGCAGCATCTAGCAGAATGTCGACCATGTGATCGTCGAGCAGATTGACTTCATCGACATAAAGAATACCGCGATTGGCATCCGCTAAAAGGCCCGGGAAGAAATGTTTCTCCCCCGTCTTGATTGCCTGTTCGATATCCAACGTCCCCGTGACCCGGTCTTCCGTGGCACCCACGGGAAGATCAACGACACGAACCTGCTGCAGCATGGTTTCCAGTTTTTCTCCGCGATCGACCCGGGAAGCGCATCTGTCACACAAGTAGTCGGGCTTTCCCGGATCGCACCGAAAAGGACAGTCAACAACGACTTCTATTTCAGGCAAGAGTTGCGCCAACGATCGAACCGCCATGGATTTGGCCGTACCCTTTTCTCCGCGGATGAGGACTCCACCGATTTTTGGATTTACGGCATTTAGGAGAAGCGCCGTTTTCATCTGATCCTGTCCCACCAACGCGGAAAATGGAAATACCAGTTCTGATCGTGCTTTCATTTTCACTCCAGTTAGTACTGTGATACTGGCTTACAGTTGACGTAGATAACGTATTGATATCATGGGATCAGGCTGTTGAAAGGATACTCCTTTTTTTTGTCACTCCCATAACCGGTTATGCGCAACCTTTCTTTTCTCAATTGATTCCCAAAGTTCACTATCAAAAGGAGCTTTTCGAAAATCGCAGGTTTCGTTATGACATAGCTGACAAGCATTGAAATCGACTTCTGTTGGGAAGAAAATAGCAACAGCCGACGCAAGGGGGATCAATAAGAGGGATTCTGTCAGCCTCACGCCGATGCGTTTTTCAGCGTTGTCAAAAATCGAGTACAGATTGATTATCTGTTCATGGGGCCAGACGGATGAATCACCTTGGCCAGGCCCCATATAAGACAATTTTGGAATTTTATACTTTGCGGTGATGTGTGCTGTCAAGTATTGAATGCCGCTTTTAATGAGAGCTCCTTTGAGATAGTTCATCCACATGAGCTTTTCCGAATCGTCCGGATCAATCTCGACATCGTCTATCTCCGTTCCGCAAGTGACAATGAAAGGAAAAACGCGTTCAATGGAATCAAGGTTTTTTCTTAAAATCCGGCTTGTGAAAGTCCTTCCATCGAAATCGACTGTGTCTTTGCCTTTGGATTCAATGAAAGAAGCCTTAACCATGGCTTTGGGTTTGCATATTCGTTTAACATCTTTGATGAGATTTTCAAAATCGTCGATACGATCAGTGCTTATTTTTACATTGAAATCCTCAATCAATTGGACCGTATGTATATCAAAGGGCACATCTACAATCGAAAACATTTTACCCCCGGTCTGTGTCGGCGGATTCCAGGCAACCGCCATAGCTATCATATGGATATATTAGAATATTGCGACGGGATCCGCAAGATGTAAGGATTCAGGTATGAGTCTCCTCTTTCTTTTTTCCTACAGGGCAAACAAACTCGCACTTTCTACAGTATCGTATTGGAGATTGTTTGCCGCCAATTTTTGATCTGCTTTCAGAGACATCCTTTTCCATTCGTATGTTGCAGGTCTCCCTGTTATAAGCACCATCCCTTGCGGGCAATTCCAAGGAATGGTTGATTGTTTCAAATAACGGTACTTTTTTGCTCATGGCCTTTTCAGGGCAGACTTTTCGACAATACATTTTACAGTCTTTGCAAGGATCGAAAGCAACCGGTCCGGTTGGGGCGATATCGGCATCGAGAATCAGAGCCCTTAATCGAATTCTTGGTCCATATATCGGCGTCAACACCATATTGTTTTTTCCAAGACAACCCAGTCCGGCCAGTACCGCTGCATCTTTGAGAAATACCCCCCCCTTTTCAACGTAATAATGTAATCTGGTTGTATCTATTTTTAGATTGCTTTCGATTTTTTGCCGAGTCAGCTCTATAATTTCAATCAACTGCCGGTTGCCGGGGGTTCCCCTTCCGTCCCACCAGTCGAGTTCAGGCCTGTCCTCTGGGTGGAACAGGCCGATAACGAGTAGGGATTTTGCTGAATCCGGCCAGTTGAACAATTGTTTGTTCGCAGACGGATCATCGTGTCTGACGGTACCAATTCCTTCATAAATCCCCATTTTCGTGTATATCATGTGCGAGGAGGACGATTTGAGCTCTTCCATGCTCGCGATACCAGCAATCGATGCCCCGCTGTCCGTGGCGGCTGCAATAATTTTTTTTCCTATTTCCATTAATCCTTTTCCACCTTAATCGTTGCCGTCTGAGGCAGTGCAAGGCCAGCCTCAACTTCTATCGTTTTTAATATCCCTGAAGGAACAGGGCAGGATGGATGCGGAAGAAATTCGCTTGCCAGTTCGCATATCTTTGTCGCTTTCAAACGTTTGGGAATCTCTTCATAGGGGTTGATTTCATGTAATTTTTCCGAGAGCTTTTGCAAATTCTTGCATTCAGTTGTAATTTTCAAGACAATTTTCCGATTATTCTCTTTCTTCGCTTCCACTACTGTTTCAATACGGCATGCGCCACCATTAATCGTGCATTTCGCCATCGTCCGAATCCTTCTGTGATGATTGCCTAATTATTAATACCAATTCGATATTACTGAGATAATAGGAATATCCGTTTTTGGATGTCAAGGCATAATCAATGGTTTTCCATCAATTTTACCGATCATCGACTGTGATTCTTATCAAGTATTTCCATTGAAAGTAGCTTGTTGACTTCGTCTTGTCAAAAAGTCCAGCGCTTGTCTTCAATGGTCAAATGTGGTATGCCTTTCCGACACTGAACATTCAATAGAGAGGAAATTCCATTCATTGGAGGATACAAATTGAACGATAAAAAAAATGATATAATACCCTGCAGATACTGTCGGCTTTGGGAGGTCAGACGCGGGGGGTATGGGATGTGTACCTTGATTCAAAAATCAAAACGAGAAACCGATACATGTGACAAGGCCGAGCGCAAACCAACCGAAACGAAATAGCGAAGAAATAAAAATTTGTGTGATAGAGAATCAGGGTGAAGTTGCACTAATATCTCAACGATATAGTTCATCTGTAATTTTATAGATTTTTAAGAAGTTCTCCTAATTTGTAAGAACTCCGGACAAAGGGCGCCGATGCGATGGTACAAAACCCCATTTTTTTGCCTCTTTTTCCAACGGCTTGACATCGGAAAGAATTGTGAGAGATCTCCGGCAGTTGGCCTTTGGTCGCACTTCCTGATACAGACGGGGTATGGTCTCCAGGTTGTGGTTGAAAACATCCGGCTTTTCTCCGGCTACCATTTCCACGGATTCTTTGGCCGTTCTCTTGGAAAAATATTCACTTTGATTGGGGTAAAGGGCGCTCTGGCACACGGTGTGAAGTTTAAGCCGCGAAAGGGTCCGGCGCACCTCATTAAAATGCTTGCCCTGGCAGATTGGTCTGACCAGCCAGCCCGGCAATCGTTGCGATTGATCTTGTAACGTATCTCGATCCATATCTATCCTGCCTGTAACAGGGCAGTGGGATTGTACTTTTTGTGTACCAACAGGCCTTCGGGTTTCCTGTTCGCTCCTTTTGTGAATCCTACGATGTATGAATCGCCTTTCCCATGGCGGCTTCTTCCGCTGCCCTGATGGCGGCTACATACCCTCCAGGGCCTCCGCCGATAACGAGTACTTGCACTTTTTCCATAAATCTTATCCTCTGCTATCTTTCCAATTCGTTTCCGGAGAAAACCGGAGGGCTTGTGCAAACACTTTTGGATATCCCGGAAAACTCGTTAGTTCCACATAATTCACCCGACGGGCGATATCCATCGACATACGGCGCTGCGACTTGGATATCAATGCCTGTTTCGCACCCACGCCTGCCGCGTTTCCCACCTGAGAATAACGGTCAAGGTCAAGCGGTGGCAGCATCCCGATACGGATCGCGCTGGCCACATCAATATAGTTGCCGAAGGCGCCGGCGATGATCACCTCCTCGACGTCTTGCCAATGGACGCCGGCTTGCTCCAGAAGGATATTCATCCCGGAACCGATGGCACCTTTGGCCAGTTGAATTTCACTCAAGTCCTTGCCGGTAAGCGTGATGTCCTTTCCGGTACCGCTTTGTTCACCACTGGCAAGGACGAACTCTTTCCCTTTTTCGGAATCACGGATACAGGGATGGGCGTTCATTCTGCCCTTGGCATTGATGATTCCCGTTTCCAACAATTGCGCTGCTGCATCGAGAATGCCCGAGCCGCACAAACCGATGGGCGGTTTGCCGTCGATGGTCTGCAAGATAACGGAATCGCCGTTGATCTTGACCTTTTCGATGGCGCCGGCCATGGCACGCATGCCATTTTTGATATGCGCTCCCTCAAAAGCCGGTCCCGAAGCACAGGAACAGCAGCTTAGCTTCCCATTGGCCACCAACGTGATCTCGGTGTTCGTTCCGATGTCGATGCCGATGACGGTTTTGTCGCTGTCGGCGATACCCGTGGCCAGGAGCATGGATACGTGGTCGGCACCCACGAAACCGGCGATGTTGGGCATCGTGTATACATATGCTCCGGGGGCGACGGCAAGGCCGATATCCCTGGCTTTCGTGTAAAGTGAACCTGAGGCGATGGGGGTGTACGGCGCCATGATCAACTGTTTAACGGGAAGACCGAGAAAGAGGTGATGCATGGCCGTGTTGCCCACCAGCACCACTTCCACGATACTATCCGGGTCCTGGCCCGTATCGGCGCACGCCCCTTTGACGATCTTGTTGATGCCTTCCACCACTACCTTGCGCAGTGTATCCCCATCATTTTCGATGGCATAGGAGATACGGCTCACGATATCTTCGCCGTAGGCGATCTGGGGGTTCATCACACCCTTGGCCGTCAGGACTTCTCCCGTCTCCAGGTCGGTCAGGTACGCGGCAATGGAGGTCGTTCCCAAATCCACGGCAAGCCCAAGCACCCGATCATCGGCTTTTCCTGCGGAAACCACCTCGTTTCCATGCAGACCGATTTTTGCATGCCACTCATTGTCCCGCAGGATCGTTGACAATCGACGTTGTGCATAAAGATCTAAACGGATATCTTTTTTGTCGCAATGCGCAGCCAGATAGTCGGCGATTCTGAGTTGATCCGATCGGTTGTCGTCCTTTCCCGGGCGCGACAGTTGGATATCAACGATCTCGACAACCGGATCGTTCAGAGTACTCTTTTCATCACCGACAAGATGTACCCGTTGGGAATCTTCAAGCGACTCCAACGGAACTTCGACCTTGACGTCTCCGTATATCCTGGTCAGGCACGCAAGCCGATATCCTTGACCGATCTCTTCACCGCTCAAAGACTTCTTTTCTCTTTCGTCCGGGGGCGACACTTCGCCGGACAAGATGCGAACTTTGCATTTGCCGCAAGTCCCTTTGCCGCCGCAAAGGGACGCCAGGCCTATGCCATAGTCTCGAGCCGCCTGAAATATCGTCGTCTCGTAGTCGGCACTGATCCGCCTGCCGATTGGCTGTAAATCGATTCTGCACTTTTCATACATTGTCAGGTTCCACCTTCCAGACGAATCTCCTGCTCCATATCCAATTTTTACTCTACCATTTCGATTTCAGAGGTAACGTTTACAGGAACGTCCCGATAAAGCAACTGCCGACCGCGGTCGAAAGCAGTTCGCCGGGACAGGGATTGACGCCGGTCCCGCCGTGGGCCACGGGCATATCCACGCCGAAAGCAGGCCGGTCCCGAACATACGACGCGCAACCGGTTTTCTTGTCCCAGGCAACACCAACACTATACGAACCATCATTGTCGATGGCGCATGCGATCTCACCAAAATCCGAGAAATCCACCATGGTATCTCCTTTGTGGCACCTACTCTTCAGCAGGGTCTTCCAGTTTTTCAGCCAAGAGCTCCATTATGTCGAGCACCTTTGCGCCGGTTTTCAAGCTCTTTGCGGCATCGTCAAGTACCATTTTGCAGGACGGACAGGCCGATGTGATGATATCGGCGCCCATCTTTTTTGCCACTTTGGCTTTGTTCTCTCCGATCCGAAGACGCAAATCACCGTCTACCGCCATAAGCAATCCGCCTCCACCACAACACTGGCTGTCTGCCCTGTTCTCCGGAAAGTCAACGGGCTGGTCCGTGATTGCCTTCAGAATCGCTCTGGGGTCTTCGCATATGCCGCTCAGGCGTCCCAGCTCGCAAGGATCATGATAGATGATTTTTTCCTTATACTTCTCTTTTACTTTAATACGCCCTTCCTTCAGATATCGACTGACAAGCTCGGTAAGGTGAAGTACTTCAAAGTCAAGCTTACGCCCGAGCATCTCCGAATATTTCTCCAGGGCCCGGTAACAGCCGGGACAATTCGTTACAATTCTCTTGGCGCCCCTTGCTTCAAATTGCTCCGTATTCTGTCTGGCAAGATCTTTCGCTTTTTCCAGATTGCCTACCATCATATTGGGTGAACCGCAGCACACCTCGTCCTCACCTAAAAACGTCCAATCCTCACCGGCGCAATTAAGAATACGCGCCGCTGCCGCGGGAATATCCTGGGTCTGCGCTTTGAGGGCCGACGTGCAGCCGACAAAGAATATGGTGTGTGCCGTTTCCTTATCCGGAATTTCGTCATCATCCATAAAGTCGGTCCACATGTCACGTAAAAATGAGTCCGAACCATATGGGTTCTGTTTTTCCGCAAGTCCCCCGTCCATCGCCATGATCGGCTCGGGGCTCTTGCCGGCTTCATATACGGCAGCTCTGACCTTTCGCCACATATCCTCGGTTTTAATGGCAAGCTGACACACCTCCTCGCAACGACCGCACAGCGTGCATTGGAACAGGCGATTGGCAAAGTCTTCATCAAGCTCTGAGGCGCCTTTTCGAACAAGCTCCTTCAAATAAAAAAGCTTTCCTCGAGGTGAAGCCGACTCCCAGGGAATTTGCTCGAATATGGGGCAAACGGTGCGGCAATAACCACACTGGACACAAACCAAAGGGTCAATATCAATGCTATATTTCTTGAGATCTGAAATTTCCATGTCTGTCTCTCCTACAGGAATCGTCGGGCAACGCTCAGAGCCTTCATTGAGGTGTCAAAAAGTATCGGGGGAATGGATATTCCGAACTGGGTTTCGGCTTTGAAAAACTTACCGGGATTCATTATCCCCTTCGGATCGAGTTCTTTCTTTGCACGTTTCAGTTTCTTTATTTGCTCCCTGCTGTAAAGCTTTTTCAGGGAGAAGGAATTCCATATGCCCATTCCGTAAGGTTGCCCTCCGTGGGAGAATCCGATATTGTTTATATCTGCAACGAGTCCCATATGGATTAAATACCTGATCGGCTTTCTCTCGTCAGTAAGGTACATCGCCAATACCAACGCCGATTTTTGGGAAATTACCTGTACCTCCACCCCGATTTTCATGCCGCTTTTCTTTTGAAGCACTTTGATTTTGTCAAGCACAGGCTGCAGTTGATCAATCGGGACACTGAACTCTCCTGAAAGGAGCGTGGGGCCCAGCTTGCCGACTCTCATCGGTTGATACCTTTCTTCCCACTCTTCCATGGCAAGATGTTCCCCGATGTCTTGCAGTCCTCTTTTCTGGACAATGCCGTCGAAGGCACTCACAGCGGAATCGACATCCTTTTCAGTCCCTTCAAAGACAGCCAGCAACAGATTTTTCCCTTTTGTTTTTCTGTCGTGCAGTTTATCCTTGAAGGACATCAGATCCGAATCGAGAGCTATCAGAACATATGGAAGCCCTTTTAATTCAGCTACCAACTGTGCCAGCTCTTTGTGTCCCGTCGTATACAAACCGCGGACAATTTGTTTTTCGGGCTTTTTGCGTATTTTCAGCTTCACCTTGGTAATTACACCAAACTGGCCTTCCGTTCCAAAAAACCAATCGATGTTCGGACCCGTGGAGTCCCTGGAAACCCTCCTGATTTCACCTGTGGGCGTGACGATCTCAAGCTCCATCACCTGTTCACGGATCGGCCCATATTTCAATGAACCTAGGCCGTTGCCACCGGTGCTGACCCAGCCGCCAATGGTAGAAGAAGGTGCGCTGGTCGGACAGGACAATACGGCCATCCCCTTATCCGACAGGTAGGTCATCAGATTCTTGAATATGACGCCGGCTTCGACTTCGACCCATGATTCGTCGACGGACAATGCGATAATTCTGTTTAACTTTACCAGATCCAGAACAATGCCGCCTTTCGTAGGGATGACGCCACCCAAAGCCCACGATGCGGCAGCTCTCGGGACCACCGGCACCTCGTGCTGTGAAGCCAAGCGCATTATTTGCGCCAGCTCCTGGCTGCTTTCGGGTCGGGCAATAGCATCCGGAATGGTCTTGAATACTGATGATAGAAGGCTCGGAAGAGGCGCTATGTCGTGGCTGTAGAGCATTCTCTCAAAAGCATCGGTAGCGATATCTTCCTCTCCTACGATCTTGGACAGTTGCGAATTGATGTTTTTCTCCATTCTATCCCTCTTCATTATGAACAAGTAGCATCAGCCCCTGAAGCCCTTTGCCTGTAATACTTCTTACACTTCCCATGAGCTGCGAACAGTAAGGTGCGGATGCTATTATGGGCTCCCGTTAGTATAATATCGAGGCTCTTACCGTCAGGCATTCGCCACCCACGTTTCGTCGTGGACGCATACGGTTCTGCCGATCCTATGAGCATAAATAGGCTCTCCCTCCGAAAAGCCAAAAGGACGAAAATGGAGGAAGAACCTATAGATAAATGGCGAAATTTATGCCACGATCGTTGGGATTGTGTATGCCGCCGTTTTATTGCCCCCTCTTTCGAGGGGGCTTTTTATTACCACCTGCGGTGCAGGTGAAGTACGTTATTACACATTTTCCTTGGCGATCTCAGTGATGTCTTTCTTCATCCATTCGGCAGCTTCGGGTGAGTCTCCCTTCACCAGCCGGGTCATATCATCATCTATGTCGGACGGCTCGATAATCACCAGCCAGCCATCGCCATAAGGGTCTTCGTTGACCAGCGTCGGCTGGTCCAGAACCGCCTGGTTGGTCTCTACGATCGTTCCGTTTACAGGCGACAACAATGGGCCGACCCACTTGGCCGTCTCCAGGGTTCCGAACCGTTTTCCCTGCTTCACTTTCTTACCGGCGGGGAAAAGTCTCATAAACTTGAGTTCTCCGGCCTGCTTCTGAGCAAAGTCGTCGACGCCCACTCTGATTTTACCGTCTTCATTTTTCGCCCAGCTGTGCGCGGTGTCATGGGGCCAGTAGTAAAGATCCTTGTCTACCCAATACTTACCAATCTTCGGCATATTTCATTCTCCTTACATTATGCTTTTGTGATCCCAGCTTCAATACACAGTTCCAGAACGTCCAGCGTATCCAGATCAGATCCAACGAGATTGATGCCGTCGATGATGTTTCTCTTGCAGGAAGGGCAGGCGGATACGATCATCTCAGCGCCGACGTCGTTGGCCTGTTTGACTTTGTCGGATCCAATCTCCACAGCAAGGTCATAGTTCGTGCCTTTCACACCGCCGCCGCCGCCGCAGCACCAAGTCTGTTCCTTATTGGCCTCGAACTCCACGAGTTTGAGCCCGGGAATGGCCTCGAGAATCTGTCGCGGCGCATCGTAGGTCTGCGTGTCCCGACCCAGTTCGCAAGGATCGTGATAGACTACGGTCTTGTTGATCTCTTTGGTGAACTTCACCTTGCCCTGTTCGATCTGTTCGGCCAGCAGCTGCACGATGTGTATGGGTTCGATCTTATAATCATCGCCTTCCAGCTTCAGCATCTTGGGGTAATCCTGAAGAAGGATGCGATAGCAGCCGGCACAGGAGGCAACGACTTTCTTGCCCTTCATCAGCTCATAGTTGTGCCGCATCAAATCCTTGGCCAGAAACAGGTTGCCCATCATCAGCATGGGATTGCCGCAGCAGTGCTCTTCCTCTCCCAGGATGTTGAAGGGGATGTCCAGGATGTTGAGAATCTTACCCACCGCCTGGGCGATTTCAACTTCCCGAAAGCTCGTCAGACAACCGACAAAATAAATGAGGTCGGCATTGGGATCGAGTTTTATATCTTCCTCTTCGGCCCATTCGGCCCTATCTTCATTCGCATACCCCATGACATTCTGGGTCTTCTCAACGGTATCGCAAAACTGGTGTACCGCATCGGGAAGTTCAATGCCGGACTCATATAAATCCGCCCGCAACGCCTTGTTGATGTGGGGTTGAATGATCTTTGGTTTTAAATCGTTCTGAAGGTCCAGCGAGCCGCAGGCCTGCCGACAGTTACCGCAAAGCAGACAAGTGTAGGCAACTTCGGCCAACTTGGGGGTTATTTCTATAGTTCCTTCCAGCACGCCCCTGGCAACCTGGATTCTTCCCCGGTTTGCATAGGGTTCATGTCCTGCGGTATGCTCCCGGATGGGGCACACCCTTTTGGTTCCATAGGGACCGTACTTATGTACACACACACCACAACGGGTGCAGCTGTAGATACCTCTTTTTTGCTTTTCTAGTTCCATTCTTTTCACCTCTTACTATAGATTCCAGACACCGGGGTTCATGATGCTGTTCGGGTCCATCGCCTTTTTGAGCGTCTTCATGAACTCATAATGATGTGTGGGCCAGTACTTGGCCATGCAGCGGGTACCCCAGCCCTGATGGCAATCAGGATACCAGCCGTTGGAACAGGCATATTCGGTGGCATCGGAAAAAAGATCCTGCATCACTTGCCGTGATTTCTCATCTTCTCCCTCGACCCATATGATGAATGTAAGGATCCAGGCGGCGGAACCGGTGGCAACGCAGCCCTCGTTTGACACATGCTTGATATCATGCTTTTTAAGCCTGTCATAGATGAACTTCTTCATTTTGTAATGGCAGTCCGCGGTTTGGGAACGGGAAGCATAATATTCAAAGAAAGACCATGTGCCCGGCGTACCGAACTCGCCCATCTCCCTGTACCGTTGACCGGTCAGAACGTGGTGCAACCATTCGTCAACGATTCCCCCCTTGGCGACCTCGCCCCCGTGCTTCTCATGTATCTCTCTGCAGATTCTTTCCTTGAGTTTTGCTTCCTCTTCCGTCCACCCTTTGGAAACCATGGGAACGAGATATCTGTTCATGCCCTGCATCTCCGTCAGTTGAGTCGGTGGAATAAGGGCAACGGTCATGTAAGGAAGGGGCTCTACGACACTGATTTCCTTGATCGCCTCCCAGGCGTCATCGAAGCTGTCGTAAAAGTATCCGTATGAAACCTTATGGGGCGAGAGCCTGTACATCCGATACGTCGCTTCGGTTACAATCCCGAAGGTTCCGGCAGAGCCCATGAACATCCCCCCGAGATTCGGCGTTCCGGGATAGGGATCGTAAACCATCTTGTTCATGATATTACATCCGGCCCCGGCTCCGGTTTGAACCACTTCGCCATTTCCGAGAACCACTTTTACCCCGGGGATATGAATGGCATTGAATCCGGCATATGCCAGTTCCAGTCCGGCGCCGCCGCCGGCGAAACCGGCGATCTGCCCGCCGATCGTATCCGAATACCAGGGCTGAAGCGCAGTATGACAATCCCAGCCAGCATCCCAGAGATGCGTGGTTAACTCAGCAATGGTCATGCCGGCTTCGGCAGTCGCAACCAGGTTCTCCTCGTCGATATCCAGCATTTTTCTCATTCGGGTCATATCGACTACGATGGCCCTCCCGTGCAATCCTTTGGGCGTGCCGTAGAAGGAAGCTCTTCCACCGCTGATGACGATGGGAATCTTGGTCGTATTGGCCAGCTTGACGATATCCTGCACCTGATCGGTACTTTCGGGGCGTGCCACAACGCCCTGTTTGTTTGGTGGCAAATAACTGGTGTCTTTGCTGTAGGTCTCCAGCACGAAGTCCTCGTCGGAGACATAGTCCGGACCGACTATCCCCGCAAGATCATAATACAGCGGGTGATGTGCTTTATGAAATGATACGGCCATGTAAAAGTTCCTCCTACCTGGTAAAAGATTGTTTTTGATTGCATTTTTCCCAATTGACAACAGTAAACAGTCGAAATTATTGTTTTAGGACTCTGAAACCATATGAAATTACATATTGTGCAAAAAACCTAATTTACTGACTTTTTGATGAGCTTATTATAATTGATATTGGATAAACCCCCGGCTTTGCCGGGGGACCATCCATGTTTTGTATTTCCGGTGTTGGTAGAAAACCTCTCATCACATCAGCCGTTCAAAGCGCAACGGACAGATCGGTTTTCATGTGTTTTACGATCATTACAACACCAAAATTGGGAAAGCAGTCACCACGCCACTTGAAATCCAAAAGGCCGATGGAAGATTGTTCATGGCGAAGAAAGAAAGTATTTGGGTAAGGTATTCGGAACTCGGCGAAGCAGAAGTAGCGTTTCATTCTAAAAGATCACTTGATGCGGTTCATGTTCACATGTCGGTATCCATACTACCCAAATACGCCAGTTCGCGGGGCATCGGCTATCTGAAAAGAAAGAGTGCCATCCATATTGCACGCGTTTACAATGGGCCGGAAGAGAGACCAAATCCGTCGGCAATTCTGAGCCAGGGGCTACCATGTATCCACGGTGGTTCGAAGAGAGAAAGCGATCCAAAAATATATCAAAGAGCAGGACAAGGAAGACCGAAGACTCGATCAACTACAGTATTCGAAGAAAGCGATGCCACCGTTGGTGGTTTCTGAAATTAAAGTTTTGCGCGTTTTAGAGATCAAGCCGATAGCTTTGCTGCCGGTCATGACTGCGCTTACGTTAGGTGAATCATAATTATTGGGTAAACCATAATTAATTCCATAATGTCAAGTTAATAATGTAGTTAAATGGAAATATTCCATAATACGAAAAAATATCTATTGGTTGGAAATATATAGCGATAATCAAGCAGAATGCCATCGGATAAGAGACTTAAAAAGAAGAGAAGGCAAAACGATTTCGCCTGAGACACAAGGTTTATCGAATACCTGCTTCGTAACCTCACAATAGGCTGGCAGAATCAGATCTGAGCGACGGACATCGCCGATGTTTGAATGCAGTGTGGCGGGTGTTTGTGCTGGCAATGGCAATGGATTGGCAGTGCCGTAAGGTGTCTTTCAATAAGCAATATAATAGCCGGCCGTCGTTCTTTTTGTAAGGCTTGAATGAGGAGACAGTTCGTTTTTACGGTATCCCTAAAGCGGCAACAGCGATCATGGCGCAGTTCTCCGGCAAGGCCTTCGATGGTTTATCATAATCTATGGAACTACCATGCCGTATGGACAGCGGGGGCCTTGCGTCCAGGATGCCATTTGTATCGAAAGAAAGTGCCTATGCTATATTTTACGCTTCTTCGGAGGCGATCTGTTCCTCGTAGATACTATTCCATGCGCTGGCAAGGTCCGTCATCATAAAGAAAAGTGCTGTCCGTTGTATTGCAGGAACGTGCTTAACGATGGTGGCGATGAGTTCCCTTAATTGTTCTCTGGCATCCAGCAGAAGTTCACGGCCGCTGTCGGTCAGTCGTATGCGAACGACACGTCTGTCTTCGGCATCATGGAACCTTTCAACGTAACCGTTGTCGACCATCCAATCAACCATCCGGGTAGCGGTGCTTTGGGG
Organism: uncultured Desulfosarcina sp.; assembly: GCA_963674945.2. GTDB lineage: Bacteria > Desulfobacterota > Desulfobacteria > Desulfobacterales > Desulfosarcinaceae > Desulfosarcina. Next base: position 657,647 of record CAXXWQ010000004.1, on the reverse strand, counting down.
TATTGAGGTGGCTTTGCAGAGTTGGCCCATTGTCATTGCGCCATCACGATCCAGAATTCCTGCGGTGCAGGTAAACATCATAAAATTCGTGGAGAGCCTTGTTCCCTTTCCTGATCTGGTTCGCCGATGCTTCAGCTCATCCCTGATGGGCTGAAGCCGTTTGGGCAACATGTCATCGATTACCAACCAAGATTTGAGTAGTTGGTCCGACGTGATTTTTGCCACCTTTTCAATATCTTTTTGTCTTTTCATTGTATCTGACATGTCGAGTCCGCTCCTCACATTCGCCAAGCCTATCTTTATTGGGATAATTCGTTATGATTGATGCCTGAATCGAATATCAATCCAGTCAAAACGATCTATACCATATACAATATTGATTAAAAGGTAAATCATAATGGTGGTTTCGTAATTTATTCATCGTCTCGTATTGGCGGTTGTACAAGTGTGGAATATTTCCAATCATACCATTATTCAACTTGACATCGTGGAATTTTCTATGATAAGAATTTCAGCAATCGCTATCACTGATTGTCCGCCAACAATATGTTTTTACTAAGAACAATCAAAGCTGAACATTCATGTTTTTAACAAAGTATCTTTTCCGCAATAAAAAATCATAAGAACCATTAAAAATAAAGGAGGTAATCCGTTATGTGGCCGGGAAGAAAGCCAATCCAACCCACTCCCTATTGGTATGACACACCATTCGAAGATCTCGATTTCGAGTGGAGTCGGGAAGAAGAACTGGAGATCGAGCGCTATTGCCAAAAGATCCTCAAAGACATTGCGGCAGAAGGGGGAATGACCCCGAAAGAGCGGTTTAACGCGATGTTGTGGGGAAAAGACAAGGACCGCATGGCGACTACGTTGTGGGGAGGTCCACCCCATACCGCAAGAACCTATGATGGTCACAGGGATGCGTTGATTCCTGTCGACATTTACCAGTACCCGAAGCTGTGGGTAAAAGCAATGCTGGCATCCATTGCCCGATTTGCACCGGATGTCGGACCTTATCACGCGATCACCTATGGTGAGGATCTGTGGGGTGGCCAATCGAAGATGATCGATTTCGGCAACCCTGTTCTGGAAGGTGAGCCTCCTATCAAATCGATGGACGACCTGGAAGGTGTGGAAGTCGCCGACCCACTGAAGGATGGGTTGTATCCGGGGTATATCTGGGCCTATCGGGAGATAAAGCGAATTTTTGCGAAATATGACGTCCCTCATCCGATATGGGGCTCTTTGTGCGTCGGTCCGGTCTTGTTGCCAATGATGGGGATGCTGGGTTTTGAGAAGTTTGCCATGAGCCTGCGCAAGGCTCCTGAACTGGTCAAGAGATGCTGTGAGTTAGCAGTAGAATGGCTTACCCGATACGGCAAGGCGTTTATCGATATTGTCGAACCCGATGCGATATACACGTGAGAGCTCTGGGACTCATTTCCGTTGCGTGGCAACGAATGGATTGTAGATTACTACAGGCAAGTTGGAGAAAACTGGAGCCAGTATGCGAAAGAAAGACTGGGAAGACCGATACATTTAAGCTATGGCCATGGGTATATGACCGGTGCGTTGAGAGCATATCCCATTATGTGGGAACATGGTGGACTTGGACCGGCCGGTGAGCGATACAACGGCGTGTTGGGATCTTGGGGCGAGGCGGATCCGGACAAAGCGGCCAATTGGATGCACGAACACGAGTGTTATTGTCAGATGTCGATCAAAGACGAGATCCTGGAAAATGGACCCATATCCGAAATCGATGCAGCAAACAAAGAACTCGTCTTGAAGTACAAGCACATGCCCAAATTTTTTCCGGTAGGTGTTCCGACATACTTTACGCCGCCGGAGCATTCCAAAGCCTGTATCGACGCCATCAAGAAATACGGAAGGTACGAGTAGAATCAAGGGTTTATAGCCGAATTAAAATAGACGGATTCCTAAAAAGTCCGATATCGGCGTTACGCTTCACCCTTCGTCACTGTGGAGTATCGTAAATACGCCTCATTTCTCAGGATTCGCAAGCCTTGATCTCGGGCTTTTTACGAATCCGTCTGAACAGCGACTTTTTACGAGAGCATCAAAATAAAAGGGTGTGAACCAAATGGCAAATGAAGAAATACTTGAGAAAATAAAAGAGGCGATCATCGATCTGGATGATGATTTGGTCAAAGAGTTGGTTAAGGAGTGTATGGATGCCGATATTCCAGCCTTGGATGTTATCGTTAAGGGGTTAAGCCCCGGGCTGACCATCATCGGTGATGAGTACGAGGCCAATGATCGGTTCATGAGTGACCTTATGATATCCGGACAGATCATGAACGACGCCATGGAGACATTGCTTCCGACGGCGGATGTCGAAGCCTCCATCACGAATCGGAAGCCGGAGGATAAGGTGATGATCATCGGCACGGTGGAGGGTGATCTTCACAATGTCGGCAAGAGAATCGTTTCCGCCTTCTTTTCCGGGGCAGGCATCAAGTCCATCGACATTGGCGAGAACAAGTCTGCCGACGATTTTGTCGCAGCGATCAAGAAGTACAAGCCCGATATCGTAGGCGCATCTGCCATCATCGGTCCGGTAACACCCTATTGCGGGGTCATCCACAAGGCAATGGTCGAAGCCGGCGTCAGAGACGACGTGATCTATATCACCGGCGGCTGGGGCATGACGCCCGAGTGGTGTGACGAGATTGGCGCCGACACTTATGGCGAAACCGCTTTTGAGGCGCTGGATAAGGTAAAAGCGATTTTCGACGGTAAAATGGCACGGTGGGTAGAGAGAAACAAATAGTTATCTGCTATTCACTGTAAAAGAAGCCGCGGTTGTCATTCGACAGCCGCGGCTTCTTTCGTTCTATTCGTTTTTTTACGCTGTTCTCAGAAGAATCAGAGAACCGAATATTAAAATGGAGAAGTACCGTAGGTTTGTTTCTGAGCAGCGCCGCAATCCGGACATTTGGCATCATACCAAGCCAGCTGACAGCCGCAATGGGCACAGCGCCATTTTGCCTCTTGCTCGGCAATCCAGGCGTCGATTCCAATCTCCTTTTGTCTTTCGAGGCTGTTTACAACATCGGCATGGTGCGGTATTCCGTCATTTTTAAAATCGATCACCCACTTGCAAGGCATATCCGGGCACTTTGAACAATTTGTTATCCCTTTTTTTTGAGCGCATGAACGAAAACCACAGATTCGACAGGGGAGAGCGACCACTTCAGAGAGGCATCCCTCGCAACACATATACTCTTGCCCCTCCTCAACTTCCTTTTTTAGCTGGGAAAGGTCGAATCCTTCTGCCGGTGGCGGCATACCGGGGATATGACCGGTTTCATCCAACTGGTCCATACGCTTTGCGACCTGCTTTTTCATCTGGTCGATCGTCTCGGATTCTCCCCGTTTGTTGGCGCGGTATATCATACAGGCACCGCAATACAGCCCGCAAGGCGCAGCCAGATTTCGTTTTGTATCACTCATCATAAATTTTCCTCATGTAAATAGACGTAAGCCGATTACTATCAATTGCTTCTATTTTGAAGAATCGTTTCGAACTCATCATTTCTGTTGGGAAGGCGGTACCGGCCTACCTCCCGTAGAAATTACATCTGTTTCCTCGTCCCAGTAAGAAACGCCGGGGGCGGAGAACACGAATCCGGTGCCGCCCTCCGGGTATGACCATTTGATGGCATCGGACGGACAAATCATATAACAAATACCACATTCCATACAAGTCTCGATTCGTGAAGCGACGGCTTTGCCGGCTTTCTCATCCAAATCAAAGACGCCCCCGAGACAGTGTTTGTAGCAAAGACCACAGCCGATGCACTTCGTATCATCAATGCTGATATACTGTGACGTTGCGGGAACAAAAGTGACACACTCCTTGATTTTGTCAGACAGATTCTTGCCGACCCACTCTTTTTCCGGCTCCAAAAGCGTTGCACTCTCCTTGGGATCCGGAGCCGGGTCAACAGGGGGTAGGGGTTTGGCTCCGGGAGGCCACATATTTGGCATGTTGGAAAGTGTCGGCACCAGAACATCCTTCAGATAATCCTCGTGGGCATCCATATATCCATACCCCGGTCTGGGTTCAACCTCCGGCGTGGCCTTCGTAAGTCCCCGTATGAAAGGACCGAATCCATCATCGGCACCCCACTTTGCATGAATCCAGGGCTCATGGGCAGCGTCGGCAAACCAGGGGCGTTGCTTCCACTTATCCTCATACTCCTTCAGCACCGCCTTTGATACATCACCTTTATCAATCGCTTTTTTTGCAACATCGGCAGCGATTATGGCGGATTCCCAGGCAGGGAAAACGCCAAAACCCTGCCAGACCGTACCGATACCGGCGTCCCCGACCACCAGAATGCCGTCACCATAGGTTGGTCCGTAAGAACCGAGGTCGCACGTGGCAGGAGCGATTTGGCCATCCAGGTATACAAGTTTACCGTTGTCGATGTATTGCTTGTAAACCGGATGCTGACCGATCCGCTGGATCAGATACCAGGTGTTGGTACGCATATAACAACGCATTTTACTTCCAGGCTGTGTCATGCTGCCGGCACCAATTCGTAGGTACCGTTTTCCGTTGGACTGGACAATGTAGTACGTCCAGGCATTGCCGGGGCCGACTTCCTCTGCATCCACGAGTTCAGTTTCCACGAAGTCGTAGGTGCTGACGATGGCAGGCTCCCTCGATGGCGCATCCGGTCCCAATTCATATACCATTTGGGCGTATACGACGACGTCTTTGGGTTGATACTTTGGCCGCAAGCCGGCTTTTCGCGCAACGATGGAGTTGGTTCCGTCGGCGGCGATCGTTATTGTCCCATCGATTTTTTCCCCCTTGTCGGTGATGACGCCAGTAATCGTGCCGTGATCATCACGAAGCACATCGACGACGAGAGTTGATGTCATCAGTTCCACGCCTTCGTCTACAGCCAGCCCGGCAAACCACCTGTCCCATTGATTCCGATAGGTGATATACATTCCGTGGGGATGCTTTGTCTCCGGTCCATCCGGCTGCAAGGCCCGAAACATGGCAAATCCGCCTCTCTTATAAAGACAATACTCAAATGCCAGATTAAAATTATGGATGTTCCAAAGAAGTTTGTCCTTCGGGATCAGGTCTTCCAATCCGGGGAAAAGCTCGTTCCCGAAAGACCGGAACATGGCGCATACTGCGCGGCTTTTCTCTCCAGGCCATCTGCCTCTTTCGATCATTAACGTCTTCAGGCCCGACTTGGCGGCCCCAATTGCCGTACCTGCACCAGCCGGTCCTGCTCCTACAACGACCACATCGTATTTTGCCATTTCCATCTCCTTTTTGTTTCGGTACACTCCTCACGGAGTAATCCCGTTAGCGTTTACGAAAACACGTCGGTCTTTCAAATGATGTGACTGTAAACAGGTGTATCACATCCGACTTGAAGACAGCCAACCAGATGACTTGGTGCTGAATTTTTAAAACAAAGCAGTAATAAGATCCACAAGAAGCAAAGAAGTCTGTTCGAATGGAAACGGAAGCTTTTTTCAGCGATAATATCCGTTCGACACAACGGTTTCTTTTTCGGCGATTAATGGGCAAATTGGATGAGGCGGCTTGCATCGTTTCGGGAACTCTTATCCCTTAACGGCGTTGCCCCTTATCCGTACATTTTTGACACGGAATGTGCCATTTGTTAAGATATTAGAAACTTCCTCTTATACCGAATACACTGCCAAGCAATGACCGTTCGTACGTATTTCCAGACGGATCCGTTTCTTTTTGAGCAATGTAATAGTACATGCTACAAATCGCCTCGATTTTTTCCGTGATCATATAACCTGCGCCGACAGCAAAATTAAAGTAATTCAGATCAGAACAGCCCGAGGCCACGGTTTTGTATTCGGATTCCAATGCGTGTGTGGTGGAGACGATACCCGTCGTTCCGACGAATTTAGGGGAAAATTGATATTTGAGACCAACTCCGAGTGTCCAGTTATCGATCCAATTTGTTTCGGACACCCGGCGCGCTGTTGTGCCGTAATAGGATTGATAATATTCTGTTTCCTTGGACTCGACATCGCCCCACGTCCTGTACGCGGTTTCACCGGTTACGAGCAACTTCGGCGTTACCCGGTAGCTGGCGCCGAGTAGAAAGAACCAGGGAATATCGACCGTAAACGTTGCCGAACCGTCATTTGCAACTGCGGTACCGGTTGGAAGCGTCGATGTGTTCTGGTCGACTACGATTATCTTCACATCACCTTCAAAGTCCAGCGTTGTCGGAGTTTTCGTGACAAAACCGATTCGCAAACCCTGTTGCCCGGAGTCCAATGTAATCGTTGTTCAAGCCTGCTGCAAAAGCATGTCCACCGAAAAATAGAAACAAGAAGAACATCACACTTGTGATTTTAACTTTCATGAAGATATCCCCCCCGTCCATGTGGTAGTATCGTAACTGATCGTAGTTATAGTCCTTTCGTGCTTTTCTCATTTGGAGACAACAATTGACAAAATGTAGGAACAGCACTGAGTGATGCGAAATTGCTCACATACATAAAGGAATAACGAAGTTCTGCTATTTGAACTCATGCGTAATCATTATGGCGGTATTGACTGCCATTCTCAAAGAGAGAAATGTCGATATCTGTGTTGCAGGATCAGCATTCCGGGAGTCTGATCGTAGCAGGAAATCTTTTAAAAAATCTTGAAGAGGGGGTGATCCTGGCCGGGGCGAAGCCCCATGTTCATTCCACCGTAGGCCAGTATGGCATCGACTGCCCCTGCCGCCGGATAAAACCATTTTGCGTTTCGGGTCGGACCGTAAAAGATGAAGCTGCCCCCCCAGCAAAGCGGTAATGCGTAAACAACGGATGCGGTGGCTTCGAAGGCCGGTGTGCCGCGTTCACGCAGTTTCTTCCACAGATAAATGGCGTTCGATGGTGCACAGCCCCACGGCAAACCAAGCTCATTTTTCACCAGCTGGGCGGCCTGGGTGGCCCAACCGACGCTGGGGATATCCAGTATGCCAAGGTCGATCAGAAAGTTTTCCAGCCCAGCTTTCTTCGCCGCGGGATACATGTTCTCCTTGAGCAGTTTGAACCTGGCTTTCGGCTTGATCGCCTTGGTGGTCAGGGGAAGAATCACCACGCTCTTGATACCGCATTCGGCGATACACTCCATTTCATCTTCTTTATAGTGCCCCTCCATGGAATTGTAGATCAGACGGGGGATAAGCTCGCTTCCGGCAAAATGCCGGATGGCCTCCATGCGTGCCTTGGGCATGGCAGAGTCCACCAGGATGGGAGAGGTGGTATTGGCCGCCACCCACTCGATATAGTTGATCAATGCCTCACCGGTATCTCCGATGACATCGATGATGCGCGGATTGCCGGTACTCAGCGACAATTCTTCTTCTTTGTCCAGCAATGCCTTGGCTTTGTCCTTATCGAAGATTCCTTTATCGGTATCCTTGACGATCTTGTGACCGCGGAAGAACATGCTGCCGATCATGACGGAAGGGTTCTCTCCGGGCTTGCCGCCGACTTTGACGCCGGCGATATCGAATACTTTCTGTTCCGTAGCGAATTCAAACATGTAGTGGTAGCCCCTTTTCTAAGATTCAATGACCGGTCTAATCATCTTCATCGTCTTCTTCTTCCCACAGAGGAACGATTTCTTCGGCTTTTTCCACGAGCCATTTCTTCGTTTCCTCATCCGCGCCGCTCATGAGCGTCTTCAATTCGCCGGCGTCTCCGATTTCCATATCCATTATCCATCCTGTACCATAATTGTCCGAATCAATGGGGTTGGCATTTCCCATGGTACAGGGTTTATTGATCTCAAGGATGGTTCCGGCGATAGGAGCGTTAATCACCCAGACACCTTTTGTTGTTTCGATATGACCCATAGAATCGCCCTTGGCGACGTTGTCGCCGGTTTTGGCCGACATTTTAACATGAACGAGATGTTTTACCGATTTAACACCGAGGTCAGAGACCCCGATTCTGATCTTGCTTCCACCCAAGTCTTTTACCCAGAGCAATTCTTCCGTATAGTAAAGATCTTCAGGAAATATGAGTTCCTTGCCGTACATGTTTTTCATCTTTTGTCTCTCCGTGTTCTTGAATATTCTTCAGTTTTCCTTTTCGATGACCTCCGGCATGATCGCGACAAGGGCATCAATGGATTTGTATACTCGCATATCTCCTATCCCCTTGGCCTGTGCAGGAGGAACCTTCCCGTTGAAAACATCAATAAACGCGTCGCTTTTAAACTCCAGAATACTGGTTGCGGCGTCTTCATCGACCTTTTCTTCCAGGCTCTCCACGGTTCCGTCTTGTGCAAACTTCATCATCCAGCCGGTATCGAGGTCCACGATCTTAAAAAGTATCGTACCGCCCCAGCCTTCCGCCACATCCGGTCCGATCTCTTCCAGTTTTTTCACCATCCGATCCAGTCTGTTTTTTATGGCATCTTTTTCCGCCATTCTCATCTCTCCTTTGCCATCGTTGAATCGTCTATATATTTCAAATTTAGGTGACGATGTATAGACAGGCCTGTTTCACCGATTCAGCTGATGGTCTTACTGAAATGTCATTTGGTTTATTCGGTTTACACGAACATACAAACAAATGGAGGCCTTACAACTTCAAGTCTGTTGGCCTCCATTTTCGATGTGTTGAGATTGATGAACTCGTAAAAATTTGAGAATTTTACTTTTCGGGTCTGTAACGGTAGAAAATTAATGCTTGGAGATTTACAATAACATCATTCCGGCGCATTTTTACGAGTTCACCAAGATTTTCTTTACTTATAATCCTTTGTGGGCCCGAAACTCTTGAACCTTGGTGACGGCTTCGACACCGTTCTCACCAACGCAGTCGGCTCCGGTTTTGTCGGCCCACTCGTCGGTCATGCCCCAACCGCCGATAACGTAGACCAAATCCTCTCTTATTCCGGCTTCAACGAGAGCATCGTTGATAACTTTACAATAGGATTTCAGAGGACCGAGAATAGCCGAGGCGCCCACCACTTTCGCCTTATGCTCTTTTGCCGCCTTCACAAACTCACTGGCCGGCTGGTTCTCACCAATATCGATTACCGTATATCCTGCACCGGTGAAAAGAGCGCCAACGATTCGTTTGCCGATGTTATGCTGGTCACCTTCGACAGTTCCGATGATCATGGTCTCGCCTTTGGATCCGCCGCTGCCTTCCAAAATCGGGCGTAGTTTCTCCATGGAATCATTCATGATCTCACCTGCCAGCACCAGGTCATTCATGAACCGCACGCCCTTTTCAAATCCATCACCGATATCGGTCAGGCCGGGGGCCAGTCCATGTGTGATCATTTCCATGGGAGGCACACCCGCTTCAAGTCCCTGGTCGAGCAGCTCCACGATGTCATCATCCTCAAGCTCAATCATGGCCTCTTTTATTTTATCCAGAAGCTCTTGTGACATCTTTTATTACTCCTTTTCCCTGTAGTGGGTTTATTCGTTGTATTCAAACCGGGTGCTGTGCACCCGGTTACAGCGCGAATGATGAAAGCATGACCGTGCTTTCTGGGTATCCGGCCTTTGGCCGGAAATCCAAACCACCCACTTTGCGGGTGGTCGTTGACTCTAAACCGATAATGCCCTATTCGGTTCGGCCGTATTTCTTGGCGGCTGCAACTGCAGCATCCAGGTTGGCAAATGGGGTCCAGTAGTCCACCATGCCGATTGCGATGCCGAATCCGTTATAGGATTTGCCGTATTCGACAATCTCTTTGACCTCTTCTTCGATCTTGGAAATCGGCCCATCCAAAAGTGTCTTGTCTGAGTTCATACTGAAGAGGGTGAGTTCATTATCCCGATGCCAGTCGATCATCGGTTTGAAGGGACATTGGTAATCGTGGAGCCCGCCACGGAAGGTGCCGTCACCCAATGCACCATTTTCCTTGAGGATGTCCAGCCATTGGAGTGCTCCCGCATAGCCGTAACCGTAAATATTCCAGGACTTGGGAGCCAAAGCCTGGCCGACCTTGGCCCAGTATTCTGCCAGCCACTCGTAGCCTTTCGGAGGCTGGGCGCCTGTCATTGCACACATGTAAAGTGATTCGGCCTGGGCCGCTTCCTGAACGGCCTTTCCATAGGCGATCTCCCATTCGGTGGCGATTTCCAGGCATTTTATGGCCAACTCCTTATTCTTTCGCAGAGCCTTGGCAAATCCTGCGTAGCCCATCATGTACATCATGACGATGGAATGCGGATCACCGCAGATGCGTGGCATCATACACATCTTGCCGGTCAGACCATATTTGTCATAGATGCGTCGCAGCTCGCGGTTGGCCCAGAGGTATCCCGGATACAATCCATCCAGCTTGGGATCGGGCGCCACAATACCTTCAAGGTCCTCCATTGTCTTTATTTTGGGATCTTCGGCGATAACCGGGTTGCCATATTCGATCATCATGGCATTGGCACGATAGAATTCCTCGCCATAGGCGATCCCGTAAGAATTGGCAAAGTCTAACTTAAATCGGGCGACGGCGGCCAGGTGCACTTTGACCCACAGTTTCGGGTATTTGTAAATGTCGATAGGCATAATGGCATTGGCTTCGGAATCCAGAACTTTGGATCCGAATACGTTGCCGTATAAAACGTAAACCAGCGCACGATCTCTCGGTTTATTCTCGAATGTCGCCTTAAACCGTTCGGCGGGGGTCATCCCACCTTCTTCTTCGATGTTTTTTAGGATTTTTTCGCAGTAGCGCTCAATTTCTACTTCTTCTTCGGGGGACCATTCGAAATGAATTTCGTCCAGGGGAGTGCCGTACCAGTCCGGCGCACCCTGCATCTCTCCAAATTGTGCCAATCTTTTTTTCGTAGCCACGTCTACCTTCCTCCTTTCAAATATCAAGAACTGCAAATTGATTTTTAAGGCCTTCTTGTTACCTTGTTTGGGAGTGTCTTCATAATTAAGAATAAATATCGGTGATGATATTTCTTGCGACGGAAGCAAAAACCATGAAAATTCATAGTTGTCTGCAGCAAAGACGATTGTTTCTCCTATCATATTTAATTCCAGAGTGTCAAGATAATACTTTATCAAATTGGAAATATTCCATCCAAAATAAGGCGGTGCTTTGTAACGATGTGAATTTTATTTCATTGCCCAGGATTTGATAAGATAAACATCGCTGTACGATGCAAATCGCATTGTACCAAAAGAAAATCGGAGTTTGCCATCAATTTTATGAAATTAATTTTAAATCCAGCATGTTTCGTATCTATCGTGCCGTTGTTATCGAACAATCTGTCCGCGTCGGTATTAAGAATACGGTGATATGGTTGTCCCGATAGTGGCTTGAGGCCATTTAGGATGATAACATATTGTTATAAAATAAAAAATAAATATATGCGTTGGATATTTTTCGTTTTGTAATATGTTTGGAATATTTCCATATCAAATCTTATTTGACTTGACACTTTGGAATTACTTCCGTAAAATGCGCGAAACTTCACCATATGATTGCAGTTGGAAATAAACAAACCTTTAACGGAGGTGCTTTATAATGGCTATGGCAAAAAAGCATCATGAACTCTACGAAGAACTGGGGGCAATTGTTGGCGCCGAATATGTCACAGACAACAAGGGAGCCCTATTATCCTATACCAGGGATATTAGTCTCTTTCCTCCCGCCAAGCCCCAGGGTGTCATCGTACGGCCAGGTTCCACGGAGGAGGTTGTGGAGATCGTAAGGCTGGCGAATCAGACGCGCACCCCTCTGATTCCAATGGGTGGAAAAGCATCCATTTCCGGTGTTCCCAAAGGGCAGCCGGGAAGAGGCATCATCGTCGACATGAAACGGATGGATAAGGTCATCGAAATCGATGAAGCGAACATGTGTGTAACCGCCCAGGCCGGGATCACGTGGGGAGAACTGGCTGGTAAGGTGAATGCGCTGGGATATGATTTGCATACGGCCGGTACGCCACACTACATCGATACCATCGGTGGTCATATCAGTGGGGAGCCGGGCGCCGGTTTCGGAAGCTATGGTTTCTGTGTCGGATGGAACTGGCATTACCTGCTGGGGATAAAAGTGGTTCTTCCCAATGGAAAGGTCGTCGATACCGGAACGGGTGGCGGATCGATGTCCACATATCGGGGAAATACCTGGACGCGGGCAATGCATGGACCGGACATGGCCGGTATTTTCATCGGCGATGGCGGAATCTATGGGATAAAGACCGAGGCAACCTATCGCATGTTTCGCTTGCCGAAATTCGAAATTGGCGGAGGTCGTTGTTGGGATACTTTGGACGAAGCATTTGCGGCCTACAACGAATTGTGGGAAATTGACCCTTACCTTTATATGCAGCCCTATGCTGTGGGGATGTTGCTCAGTCCTGAGTTTGTCAATATTATCACCAAAGGGCAGGGTGCACCCAAATGGGTCGTCATGTTTCTCTCCATCGGCAATACGCAGGAAGAGGTGGACCTTAAACACAAAACCACAGATGCAATTTGTGCCAAACATGGCGGTGAAGTCGCCGATCCGGCAATACTCGGTGTCGCCCAAAATTTCACCCATTTTACACATGGGATGAACAACTTCGCAACTTTTGGTGCCGTACCCCTGTTTGAACTCATCCTGCCTCGAAGTCAAATCCTGGAATCATATAAGTGGACCCGCGACTTTCTATTTACGAACCTAGAGAAGAATGGCATCGATAAAAACAGACTTGCTATCATTTCAGGACTTTTGTCATCGGGAACCGGCATGGGAATGACGACGATCGTGCCGTTTACACCTGAAAGTGACCAGGAACTGCGCGATAAGATATACAAAATAATGGTGGAATATCTCGAGCAGGCGCAGCGGAAAGGATATGTGCTCGAGGCCACCCAGGGACACGAAGCCAATAAAAAGGCACAGGGTTGGACGCCGGAATTTTATGATTTCTGTCTGACGATGAAGCAACATCTGGATCCCAACAACATCATGAATCCTGGGGTTTTCTTTGCATAAGGAGACGGCAAAATGGGCGAGTTAGAAAAGTATAGAAACGATGCTAACAGATGTATCCGGTGCGGTGTCTGCCGTGCAAAATATGATCATTTTGAAAAGGTCTACCGAGTATGCCCTTCGGGCGAACATTCGGCAGGGTTCTGGACAAATTTTCCCAGCGGCAGAGTGGCGCTGGCCAAGGAGGTTTTAAACGGCACGCTGAAACTCGAGGACGTTCCGGTCAAAGATGTATATGAGTGTCTCCTTTGCGGCAACTGCCGGGAAACATGCGGGGCATTGGATTTGGCAGCCGGTGGTACGCCGCTCATTAACCATCCGCATCTCGTTAAGGCCTTGAGGGCTGAGCTTTATTCTTCCGGGGTCGAACTTCCGCCAGAAGTTCACATGTTCTGCGACGCCATTGAGAAGTCCGACAATGTCATGGGCTACCCAAACGATGAGAGAGGTGACTGGGCGGAAGAAGAGGATATCAAGCTGGATCCCAACGCCGATACCATCTATTTCGTGGGGTGTCTGTCCAGCTTCAGGGAAGTCGAGATCGCCCAGGCTGTCGGTAAGGTTATGAATATTCTTGACATCCCCTTCAACATCCTGGGAGAGGAAGAGCACTGCTGCGGCAATCCCATGTTGATGATGGGAAATCTAATGCTGGCCCGAGATCTGATGCGTCACAACTATGAACTGATGAAGGGCAAGACGGTGATCGCCTCCTGTGCAGGATGCTATCGTATCCTCGTTCAGGATTATCCAAAGATACTGAAGCTTTCAGGCGACGAATATAAAATCAAACCCAAGCATATCGTGCAGGTGTTGTCCGAGATGATTGAACAGGGCAAGGTGAAGTTCACCAAAGAGGTCAAAAAGAAGGTGGTTTATCATGATCCTTGCGAACTGGGTCGGGATATGCGCGTCTTCGATGAGCCTAGGAAAATTCTCGAGGCCATTCCCGGGCTTGAAGTGGTGGAATTTGTAAGAACCAAAGAGAAGACCTGGTGCTGTGGGGGTGGCGGTGGAGTCAAAGGTATCAACTTCGATTTGGCGGTAGAGATTGGCACGGACAAGGCGTCACAAGCAAAAGAGGTGGGCGCAGAGGTGGTCCTGTCGGCCTGCCCTTCTTGCAAAAGAAACATTATCGATGGTATCAACTCCGCAGGATCCGATTTGGACACACTGGATATTCTTGAGTTGGTTATTGAAGCAGGCATAACGAAAGCTTAGATCAATAAGAACTACTTGCCGTCAACAATATGCACTGGGCCGACCTTGTCGGCCCAGTGCACCGAAAAGGTGACGGTGGATGTCAATTTTGTTCGCTCCGCAAGAATACATCGAATCACCGAGAAGCAGGCAATAATGCAAAATTACTGGTATTTTATTGTGCTGTGTTGGTCCCGTCAGGCCTTCCGGTTAACTGCGGATGGGCAATGATTGAAGCTTTCGTATTGGTAATAATAATGCACGATGCCGGTGGTTGTCCCCCTATGGTGGAAAACGTACTCTGTTATGAGGCTTGTCCGGAAGCAATTTGTTCCTCGTATACACTTGTCCATGCGCTGGTGAGGTCTGTCAGCATAAAGAACAGTGCCGTCCGCTGAATTGCCGGAACTCGCTTCACGATGGTGGCGGCAAGCTCCTTTAACTGTTCTCTGGCAGCCAGCAGAATTTTACGACCGCTGTCGGTCAGGCGTATACGGACGACACGCCTGTCATCGGCATCATGAAACCGTTCCACATACCCATTATCCACCATCCAGTCAACCATCCGGGTAGCGGTGCTTTGGGGAATCGAGGTGGCTTTGCTGAGTTGCCCCATTGTCATTGCGCCATCACGTTCTAGAATTCCAGCCGTACAAGTAAACATCATAAAATTAGTGGAAAGTCTTGTTCCCTTTCCTGATCTGGTTCGGCGACGTTTCAAATCATCCCTGATTGGCTGAAGCTGTTCAGGCAACATCTCATCGATTTCCAACCACGATTTGAGCAGTAGGTCCGATGTGAGCCGTGCTATTTTTTCAGTATTGTTTTGTTTTTTCACTTTTTCGATGTCTTTTGCTTTCTATTGTATTTAAATTTCATCGGCGTTATCTTTGTCCACGCAATTTCCGTAGAGATAAGTCATCCATATCACAATTCAACTTGACATGCCAATAATTATATGGAATATTTCTATCCAAAATCATTGCTTACTAATTAACAACTTGATATAACAGTATTTATATTGGTATGTGCAAAATGAATGGAATCTTTCCATGCATTTTATTTGTTTTAGTAGGCTTTATGGCGCGTCCCTGAAAATGAAGAAGTATTAAAAACAGATCCAAAGATTTTTGTCAATGATAAAAATCATTTAAAATATACTGAAGTGATCGGAAATACTCTTCGTTAGCAGTAGTCCTTTTGATAGTACTCCAACTGAAACAGGTCTTTTTCCTTCGGCGGTCGGCGCTCATTTCAATCCCATAGGCCCATAACCTGTTGAGGAGGATTGCATGACTACCAATATGATGAATTGTTGTGCGCTTACAGTTCTGGCGAAAAAGCCGTCGCTTCCTATTTCTTCTCGAAGAAAGCAAATCTTACCTTTTCGTAAAATAACATCCGGCTTTTCTTTTCAAACCATCGATACACACTTGCAGTCGCAGATGGTGCAAATCCCGATGCCAGGTGTGTGAGTCTGGTTTTGTCTCTGATTTTATAACACTTTACAAATATGCAGGAAATCCATGCCTATGCTTTTTTGTCGCGGGGAGGAACTGTTACCGGAATCCTCATCAAAACGTGCGGTGCAAAGTGAATCAATTGTTGCAGAATCAGGAATAGGATTGGATATCTTCTCTTTTACTTCGAGTCCGAAAAGACAGCGGCAAAAGAGAAAATGAAATCTCCTCAACCGCCGTCTTTTTGTCGTTTATGTGCAGATACCCAGCGGACTTACCCGTGGGTATCTACGTATGGATAAGAATCGAATACCTATGCATTGCGCACTTTCTGTAAAGCCTGCTCCGCCGCAACGGTAATCGGTTCAAGGCTTGGCTCGGAAGCCAAATCCGGATTTCCGGCACACATCAAAGTGGTTAGATCGGGGATTGTTTTTCCCCCTAAAATCAGCGCGCTGATATTATCGATTTCCTTGGCTGGGGCTTCATTGTCGCTTATGATCTGCCCACCGATCAGCTTTTGCGTTTTTTTATCGAAAACAAGCTTCAGCGTCCAGGGTTTCATTCCCGGTATCATGCCGTGCTTGCTGCGGGACGCAACGGTGGCACTTACCGTTTCGAAGCCCTCTTTTTGTGCCTGCTCCTCGGTCAGGCCGGTAGCGGCGATGCTTTTTTCAAAAATCTGGCACGCCGAGCTGTTCAGCACTCCGGGGAACTCGATTCCGAAACCGGCCAGTCTCTTCGCGGCGAGCCGCCCCTGTATCACCGCAGGTCCACGCAGAGGGCCGGGAACGGGTTGTTTCGTAATGAAGTGTTCCTTTTCCACGCAGTCGCCTCCGGCCAGTATATCCGGATCAGAAGTCTCCATGAATTTGTTGACCTTGATCCCGAAACGTCCCATCTCGAGTCCGATTTCGCTGGCCAGCTCAAGGTTGGGACGTGCGCCTACATTCATGAAGACCATGTCGGCGTCCATCTTTTCGCCGCCATCCAGCTCAACTCCGGAAACCGATCCTTTCTGTCCCAGGACCTTCTCTACCTTACGACCCATTACCATCTTGACACCTTTTTCCTGCAGGAAATCCAGGACTTCTTTGCCCATCTCCGGGTCGAGCATGAGCGGAAGCGGATGATTGAGGAGTTCGATCACGGTGATATCATAAGCGTTCGGGTGCATTGTTGAAAGGAGGCTTGCAACCTCAAGACTGATAAAGCCGGAGCCGATAAAAACGAGTTTTTTTGGTTTTGCGTTGCCGAGAAACCCTTTTATTGTTTCGGCGTCGCTCAATGATCGCAGGGTAAACACCCCTTTATGGTCATGTCCCTCAATGGGCGGCACGAAGGGACTGGCACCCGTGCTCAGGATAAGCTTGTCATATGGGAACTCTCGTCCATCCGCGGTTGTCACTTTTTTCCCCTTGGCATCTACGTGCTTTGCCCTGTCGATAACGAGATTGATGTTATTGCTGGAGAACATCGTGTCCGGGTTAACGATGGATTCCGGGGTGACCAGACCGGCCACCACATGCGGTAGGGCTCACCTGACAATAAAGCGTTTGTCGGCCCGGATCAGTGTGATATCCACGTCCGGCATAAGCTTTCTGGATAGCATCGCGGCGGGTCCGCCCACTCCACCGCATCCGATAATTACAAGTTTTTCGCCTTTTTTCATCGATTGCCTCCAATGGTTTTTATTTTTCAATGGATGTTGAGAGTTCCTCCATTCCGAGGATTCTCTGTTCCAGTATTCCCTCTCTTATCAACCTGCACCCTTCGATAAATTTCGGATTGGAAATCTGGTAATAAACGCTCTGCCCTTCCTTTCGGGTAAGTACGGCCCCTTTGTCCCTCATGATACGAAGATGTTGCGAAACGTTCGGAACAGAGATTTCCAAAGCGTTCGCCAGTTCTGTGACCGATTTTTCACCGTCTGCCAGAAGCCACATCACCATCAAACGGGTGGTGTTGGATAGAACACTGCAAAAGTCAGCATGGACTTGGAAAATTGCCTGATCGAGTTTTGTATTTTTCATCATCTTGTCTATTTAAATAAATAATTAATTGCGAATATATGCAACAACTAAAACATAATGTTTTCTTCCTGTCAAGTACATCCGGAAATAAAAATCGGTGCTGGATTTGTATATCGTTGGTCTCTACAAAATGGCGCTTTTTTTCGAACCCGAACCGTTTGGTACGGTTTTACTTTTATTATACGATTTTGCCGATGCGTTTTTTCTTCTTGGGAAATCGCGATATCATATTTCCATCTTTGTCATAGTTCTCAAATAGAAGATTATCGCCAATATTGTTCTCGCTTGACTCGTGATCGGTACTGGATTTGGAATTTCCAGTCTTCTTCGTTTTTACGATTGGCCGTTTTCTTGCCGTTCTTTGAACTTTTTGATAGGCCAACTGTCTGTTTCCGATTGACTGGTAATCGTCTGATAGGTTCGCTATTTTGACGAATGCTTCGCGTACAGGTTCAAACATGGCAATTCTCCTTTGTATTCTACAAATATCCTTGCCGATTTTATTATACTGAGGGTTCCCCTCTGGTTAGATTATAGGTCGTCAAATTAAAATCTTGAGAAAAAAATTAAGCTAACTACGGATTATGAAAGGGTACACCAGGTGTGGTTCGACATTTGAACGAACGCCGTGTTTGATCTAAGGACTGCGATAGGACGGTCTGACCATTCCGGTCGGATGGCTGGAAAATGGTGGCGACAATACGACTATCTGAATGTCTATAGTCGCATATAGGCGACCATAAGATTTCTGAATATATTATTTTACTATTTAAAAATCAAATAGATATATGTTAATTGGGTTCATCTTTTATCATTGGCACGTCCCATGCTCACGTAGAAATGGTTATTCCATTGGTTAATTAACATCAGATGAAAAGGAGACTGCATGACAAAAATCGGTTTGATCCGGTGTGAAAAAAATGAGAACCGCTGCCCGTTGACTGGGTGCATCAAAAGCCTGGAGAGTCAGTCCCAGGGATTTGCCATCTATGATAATGCACAATTAATCGGCGTTTTTACCTGCCACTGCCCGGGAGACGATGCGGTTGAGATGGCCAAGATATTGAAAAGCAAAGGCGCCGACGCAGTACACCTGTGCACGTGCACCTTTGCCCACAAGGAGGAAGGCCAGTGGATGATGGGCAACGGTTTTTGCGATGGCGTGGATGACCTGGCCCGAAGTATCAGTGAGGGGGCGCAGATCGAATGTGTAAAGGGAAGCGCCCATCTGCCTGCGGGATATCAGCCGGAAAGGTTCAAATAGGGCGATCTTGTCAAAAATGGGTGTGTGTCAGATAGTTGCGGTTGGTTGTTCCCGGCCAACATTACGATTCGAATGAAGTCATGGATCATCCATGGACGCCAAATCGACTCTCTACGGCGCATAAGGTGAAAGAGCATGCCTGATGAAGGACGGTAGCGTGAAAATTACCATTGTGGTAGACAATCAGGCCGGCCCTGGACTCATGGTCGAACATGGTTTCTCGCTTCTGGTGGAGTCGGGCAGACAGCGGATATTGTTTGATACGGGGCAGGGCGAAGCCCTGCCGGCCAACATGAACGCCATGGGGCTGGACCCGGGGCGTTTGGACCGACTCGTATTGAGCCATGGCCATTATGATCATACCGGTGGACTGCCCTGGATTTTGAAAAATTCCGGACCGGTGGATCTGTATTGCCACCCCGATGTCACCCGACCCCGCTACAGCAAGCGGCCCAATGGTTCAACCCCGATTCAGATGCCCCATGACGCCACGGCCGCTATTGGCAACGTTCCTGCGCATCGCATGCATTGGGTTCTGGAGCAGGTACAGCTGGGTGGGGGGATTGGCCTGACAGGACCGGTCCCACGGCTAACGGATTACGAAGACGTGGGCGGCGATTTTTTCCTCGATTTCGAATGCCGGCGGCCGGATCCCATTTCCGACGACCTGGCGTTGTGGATAACCACCGTCCAGGGCATCGTGGTGTGTGTCGGTTGCTGCCATTCCGGTCTGATCAACACATTGCACCATGTCCGGCATTTATGCGGCGGATCGCCCATTGCCGCCGTGATCGGCGGATTTCATCTGCTGAATGCCAACACAAACAGGTTGAGACGCACCATGGCGGCGTTACAAACCGTTGCGCCCAAACTTGTGGTGCCATGCCATTGTACCGGGAGACATGCCGTCTCAATCCTTCGGCGGGAGCTGGGTCAACGTGTGGAACCCGGTGTGTCCGGAACAAGCTACCAGTTTTAAGGGCTAAGGCTCTATTGAGATGTGGAAATCCTGACTCTCTGGAACTGGATTGTCACTCTCTTCCATCGAACCAAGTCACTGTCGGTTTCGTTGCGTCATAGAAGAGCTCCCATTTACAGCAGACTTCATCCTCGCTTTCTCTGGGAGGAAACGCATGGATTTTTACTCTCATGTCCGGGTGGTAGATTCTCGCGCTGTTTCCGATGGCAGGCGGGTCCATGGCACATAACTTTAATAATTCTTCATTCATGCCCAGCGGTTCCAACATCGTTACGCCATAGCATGTGTTGAACGTGACGATGCCGCGGTCCACAGAAGGCATTTCAAACTTCATATCGAAGTTCGGAGGCAGGGACGTCATATCCATCTGCCATGCTTTCATGAAACCTTCGATACCATGGGGATCGATGTTCATGAACGTCGTGTTAAGCCGACGAACATCACCAATCAATCTTTCGCCCCAGATATCTTCCGTCATCTCACCAACGATATCGTAGCCGAATTTTTCGACAATCCACATCTGATAGGCGATCATCATGGCCAAGTCGTACCGGTGCGCCATTAAATACATGCGGGCGAGTTGTTCTCTGGAAAAATCCGTGATCCTGAGATCGGGCTTGAACGGCCCGCTATAATCTTGCATCTCCACATTGGGGTTGACTTCCAATTCCCCCCTGATGTCTTTTCTATTCTTATCGATCTTCGGGTCGACATCCAATTCCCCTCGGCCGTCTTTTCCTGTTTCGTTTTTGTAACAAACCTCAAATCTGCAACAGATGTGATCTTTGCTCTTTCGGGGGGGCATTGCCAGAACGTTCAACACAAGATCTGTGTTGTAGCGATGCGCCACATTTGTCATCGCGGGAGGGCATGTTTTTTCACATATGTCACGCAACTCATCTGTTCGACCCATCTTTTCATACTCTTCAACGATGGGGCAGCGGTTGAACGTGACGATTCCGCGGTTTTCGGAGGGCATCTCAAAAATTACCTCGAAATGATCGCCCGGCTGAGAATTCAGATCAATTTGCCACGCCTTCATGAAGGCTTCCAGATCCTGCCCTTTGATATTCATCGCCTCGGTGATAAATTGGTGGATATCACCCACCAGTGCTTTGCCCCAAACGGCTTCCTGGGCTTCGAGAAGCACTTCAGGCCCCCACTTCTCGCGAATATAGTCCCTGTAGGCGCGAAGTATTGTGTAATTGTAATGATGAGCCAGAGAATACATCCGACCGAGTTGTTCTCTGCCAAAATCCGTAAACCGCAGGTCGGGCTTGAAAGGTCCGCTATAGTCTTTTAGCTCGATATCCGGGTCCACCTTGATTTCCGCTCGCGTATCCTTCCCCAGTTTTCGTCTGCACATCCCCATCCTTTGCCTCCTCCAACCTCTATGTCCTTAAAAAATATTAAATTCCATCTCCGAAAATCGACTTCATATCCTCATCTGTTAGACAACGTTCTGAACTGTCCGGATTCTTAGCATCTTCTTCTATGCTTCGGCGATCATAAGAGGATTGTAAAACCTCATTATAATATTCATGCTGAATCAGAAGATTCATTATTTCGCTTGTTCCCGTTCATATCATACCCAGTCTGAAATCCTGTAGCGCTCTTTCTAGTGGGTATACGTCGGTATATCCGATACCGCCCAATGCTTGCATGGCGTTGTTGACAACATTCCACGCCGTTTCTGTTGCAAATCGCTTGGCTTCTCTGACGATGCGTCGAACGTTGGTGTATTTCTTATCAACGGCCTTTGCGGCCATGTCGCAAAGACTGCGCGCGGCATCAAGCTGCGTAATGGAATCGGCGCCCTCTGCCCCGACCACGAATCGTTTCCTTATCCATTTTTCTGAGAAAATCAGGTGTAATTTCCTCCCGAACAAATTGGCGAACTTCCGTTTTTAATTCTTCTTCTTTTGGCGTAAGCAAGAAATCATACATGTGATACCTCCATGTGAAAAGGATGCAGGCATTCAAATGTGAAGCGCAACGCAGAAGATTACATTTTTAAAAAACCCGCCCATGAATACAAACTGAAAAAGATCTTTTTACGAAGCCGCCATTGTTCCCCCCAGCATGCTATGAAAGGCCGTATACTCCTGCCTGGCGCTATTTTGCGCCGATTCGCGAATCGCGTTATACTGATCATAGTTCGCGAAAACCCTGGCGACCAGCGTCTCATCCAACTCATCTTTATCACTCATGGTTTGCAGCACATCCATCGTTCGTTTTGTGTCCATTCCTTTTCTGTAAGGCCTGTCTTCCGTCAAAGCCGTAAACACATCGGCGACGGCCATGATTCTGGCGCCGAGGGGCAGATCATCGGCATCGAGACCGAACGGGTATCCCGTACCGTTGAGCCGCTCCTGATGCAGCGCGTCCCATCGACTGACCGGGTGTAGCACCGCAAAGGGCTCGAGGGCCTGGTAGGTATGATACACATGGGAACGCATGATGAATCGCTCATTTTCATTCAGTTCTCCTGCTTTTTCGATAATTTCCGACGGAATGGCGAGTTTGCCGAGGTCGTGGAGATAGCCGGCGATTTGGATCATCTGGCGTTCGTTTCTTGAAAATCCCGTTGCATCGGCTAGTTCAACCGCCACGGCAGCAACACCACTGGAATGCGTTGCGGTAAATTCACTTTTAAAATCGATCAACCGGCAGATCAATTTCGAAAATTCGACCAGTTGCGGTGTCGAAAATTCCCTGGAGGGAAAGGGGACGCTTCTTTTCAATACGGTTTCTATCTGCTCTGATGTCGCATCCAACCATATGTATTCACGATGCTTCATGGAGAGCAGGGCGTCGACGTGTTCGGGAACGAATCGTTCTCCCCTTTGTTTCGAAACGGACTCGCAAATAGAGCGGATCTGTCCCAAAACCGGTTTATGGGGTGATATTTGAACCGCCACGCGGTCGGCCAGATGAATAATGTGGCTTCCGGCGGGTACCGGAAAACCGCCATCAGAGGCACCTCGTCCGTTTCCCCACGGTAGGTGATGGAATTTGACAAGTTCGGCAATGGAAGCAAAGGGCGTAAATTGCGCGAGAATCACACCGCCGGCGATGGCGTGCTCTCCGGGCCTGGTATCTTCGAACGCCAGCAGGTCCAGACGTTCTTTCAAAGAAAAAGCACCGATATCATGAAGGAGCCCTGCAAGAAAAATATCGAATTTTTCGTCATCCGGCAGCGCCAGAGCGTCGGCCAATCGATAGGCCCAATGGGCAACTTGCAGATGGTGTTTGCCAATGGCCGTGCTCATCAAATCTACCACCTTGGCGATGGACATTGCCAGATTGTAGAAATTTACACGAGAATTCTGGATAGACATGACATCCTCGATTTTGAAAAATTCTTGAACCCCAAGCGGATCGCCAATGCAAGAATTGGTGAATCAGTTCTCCCTTCCCAAGTTTTGCTTGCGTGCGGTCTCTGCGACTCTGGTCAGAAACTTTGGCTTGGTGACAAAAATCAGGGCCGGCAACAGCGTAAGTGCAGCAAACGAACTGTATGCCATGGTGCCCATCATCAACAGTCCCATTGCATTGGTTGCGCCCATTTCCGATAGCATTAACACTGCGAACCCGGCCGCCACCGACGCTGCGTTGATCACAATCGCCTTTCCCGAGGTGCGCATGGTGTTGATAAACGCTTGATGGAAGCCATCGCCTTGTATCAATTGCGCCTTGAACCGTTCCAGGAAATGGATGGTATAGTCGACGCCAATACCGAGGGATATCGACGCACACAGCACCGTTCCCGTATTAATCTTCCAGCCCAGAAGAAGAATCAGCCCGAAATTGGTCAAGATGGTGAAGACCAATGGCGCCATCGCAAAGAGACCGCCGATAACCGATCTGAAGATAAAGAAAATGATGATAAAGATGAAAATTGTGGCCTGGATGATGCTGCTCACCTGAGAAATGACGAGCAGATTTCCCAGATCCAATGACACCAGGCTGGCTCCGCCAATGGATATGGATTCGATATATGGATCGTCATCCGGAAACGCTTTTGCGATGATCCTTTTTAACGCAGCGGTATACTTGGCGTTGAATACCGTCAGCATGCTTCTGGCCATAATCTGACACTGAAACTCTTTGAGATCCGGGCTGATCATGGCGTTGAACTGATCCCGATCCGAGTTCTGTGCCTGGTTTAACACGATGCCGATAACCCCTCTGTTGGTCATCGCCGGATCGGCCAGGTTATCGACGCGGGTGTCCGGGATTTTTTTATAGGCGGGATTCTCATCATGGTAAAACAGGCTGTACATTTTCCGCACCAGATCCACCGGGCTGACGACAAACCCGGTCGGCCCCACCGTGGTGTCCCCGATATCCACGCTGGGCTCCTTCAAGGCGACGAGTTGCTCCCGCAGGTTTTCGAGTTTGTGGAGCACATAGGGTTGTTTGACATCGGTTGCGAACAGGTCCTGCAATTCATTCCAGCAATAAACCATTTGTTTACCAAAGGGCGTGGCTTTCAGGCCTCGCATCTTGACAATCGTTTCGCCCGTGCGCTCCCAGCTTTTTTCCGGATAGCCCATCCTTTGATTCAGTTCTTTCAATCCGTTGACCTGAGCCGTTGTGTAACCGCCGAACGCCTCGTTTACAGCGCTGTCGGCGGACGATTCGAGGGTTTCGGCCAATCCGGCCAGCCCATCTGATCCCCCGTATACACTGCCGGTTGTGGCGGTTTGTTCTCCAAGTAACGCGGCAAGATCGGATTCATCGGTTTCGGACGCCCCTTCGCCCTCGTTTTGGATATCGATGGCATACTCCTCATTTAACAAATCGTTCATCAGTGCGATGGTCTGCTCCATCTTTGCGATGTCGGAACCCGACCGTTGGACCATCAGCATCATTTCATCAACAAACGCTTTCAAGCCGGTGTCATCCTGGTACGTTTCACCGGAAAACAGATCGATCCATGTGTCAGTGAATGTCATTATCCGTTTTTGAAGTTGATCCTGAACCCACCCGTTCTTCAGGTTGACCCGATCCCTGAAGGTAAACAGCAGCGTGGTTTCTCCGGTTCCGGTCAGATAACGATCGATGAAATCACTGCTCATACGTATGGGATGATTCTGATCAAATTCTGCGGCCATACTGCCTTCAAATTGAAGGGTATGAAGCCGCAAGGCGGCGATCACCGAAACGACCGCAAAAAAGGCTATGGCGATTTTGGGCGCTTTGCTGACCACCGCCGACCAACCAACCAGAATTTGTTCCAATAAACTCGGAGACGCCCCTTTCTTTTGACGCCCTTCCAGTTGTTTTTGACTCGGCATCCGCCAGTAGCACAGAATCGCAGGACTAAGGGTTAAGGTGAGTAAAAGCGCCACAATGATACCGAACGACGTAAATATCGCATAGTGCCGTATAAACAAGATCGGAGCGCCGATCAGAGACGCAAACCCCGCGAATGTCGTCAAACCCGCCATCAAAATGGCAGCGCCTACACTTAGAATCGATTTGCGCAGAATTTCACGGCGATGGGTTAGGCTTCGTGCGTCCTCATAGTATCGATTCAGCAGATGGATGCCATAGGCGCTGCCGACTGCCAGCAAAACCACCGGGACAGTGCCCGTGGCCAACGATATCGGCGTGCCTGTAAGCGCCTGCAACCCAAGCGCCCAGATGACGGACAACACCACCGTGATAAATGGGATCACCACGCCCCGTAAGCTTCTGAAACTGATCGTCAGCATTACCATGACCGCCAGCAGTCCGACAGGTAGCAACAAAACAAGGCTATTTCCGAGTTCCCGATACATGAGAGCGGTCACCGCCGGCTCTCCGGTCACATACGTTTTCATGTCGGCGCTGGTTTTTTGTTCCAGAATTTCCCGGGTGCGATCATACATTTCCAGCATGTCGTACACTTTGTTCACATCCGGCAGCTGAAATTCGAGATTTTCATGACTTGCAGGATCGATATTTTCCAGCATGAAATCGTACAGTTTGGCGGTGAAGATATCCCAGGTTGTCATATCGGGATTCATGAAAAAATCCCGCTTCTGGGTGATCCGCAGTATCTCTTGGAAACGTTCCCGGGTGAGCGGTCCGGCAAATTGTTTTTCGAGCTCCGGATGTTGGGCAAAAGCGGGTTCGAGACAATCTTCGAGATAATCGGTCAACCTTTTGGCGACCTCTTTTGAATGCCGGGCGATAAATGCATCGTCATACACCACGTCGTCAATCGTCTTGCCATAGACTTCAAAAGGAAAAGAGGATGTCTTTCCTTGAAAACGGGCTTTCAGTAAATGGGGATCAAGAGCCGTTCCCAACTCTAAACTGATATAGCGTTGCTTGTATTCCCATTTGCTGATCATGGGAACATTAATGATGGTCGCCTTGCCGTCGGTCGAGAGAAGAACTCCGCGAAACAGCCGGTCGTTTAAAACGTGGTTTTTCAAGGCGGGAATGATTTTTAAAAGATCCTCATCGGATTCGGGCAAAAGCGCTGCATTGGTCTCGGTGAAAGGGATGCCCGCTTCCTTTTTCAATTTTTGTATGACGCTGCCGGTGACGACCGCACCGGTCTCCTTGTCCAGGATTGCATCCTCCAGTCCGGAAATGCTTATGAAATCATCGAGGTCGAAGCCGATTGGCAGTTCAATGCTTTCGACCTTCCCGGTCAGTTCGCTATGGATGGTTTTTCGCGTCTTCACTGCCTTGAGTGCCGTGACGATGTCCTCGATGGCTCTGAGCACCGGCGGATTCATGATCCCTTTCTCGGAGGACTCGATGCCGATCAGCAATCTCTCCACGTATTCGAAGTTTTTTCGACAGTAATCGTTGGTTCTGACGCTTTCTAGGTCGGATGGAAGAAATTTAGTGAGATCTACATCCACGTATGCGTTTGTAATGATTTGATAAATAAAAAATACCGTCAACCCGGTTACGGCCAGTATAATTGCTTTGGGATAGCGTGTTGAAAATCGACCGATAACTCCCATCGTTGGCAAACTCCGCTTCTAAAAAGAGTATTTCACTTCCGCCTGCACATCGGTGAAATAGTTGTTTAAAATCTCGCTGTATGTCGGGCCGAAGAGGATCTCCAGACCATCGGCGATTTTAAACTTCAATGTCGCCCTGGCCACCGTCTGCACGGGCTGGCCGTCCTGATCCCAATAGTTTGCGCCCATCAAAACCAGGTTCAACGCATTGCCGGTTAAAAAATCGATGTTGGCATGGCCCGATATGAAATCGGTTCGTTCCCAAATCTGTTGAAGCAGAAAGTTGGTTTCGTTGTACGGCGCCCCTTGTTTAAAATCGGTGATGAAATTCTGTCCGGCATACAGGTTGATCGTGGAACCGCTTACCGTGAATTCCGCGCCGACCACATATTTGCCCCAACTGTTTTTTATCATCGGGTCGTCTCCGTCTTCATCTTCGGTAAACGTATACACCGCCGATAGTTTGGCCAGTGCGACGTCGAAGAGATTGTACTGCAGGTCCAGGCCGGGACTGCGGATGCGGTTGTATGTTTTCCCCACCAGCATGGCACCGGTTCCTTCCTCGGAATACACGTAGATGTCGGCGACGGGATCGGGACCGTCCACATAGCTGACGGCCCAATCCAGATATCCAATGGTGCCGAACAGGCGAGCGGCCCATTTGCCGTCGTCCGGCTTGCACTGGCTGATCTCTTCTTCTTTGCCCGTGTAGAGATAGTCATAAAACGCCGGATTGACATTGCTCTCGGCCACGGGAATGGCCATGGCCTCCAGATAGACGCTTCCCATGCGCTGGGTCACGAGCAGGCCGGTGCTGGCGATCTTGCTGTCTTCATACTCCGTGCTTTTATAGGATCGATCCCAGGCGTTGACCCGATCCGTGGGAACCTCCAGACCTTCCAGGTAGCTCCACGTCACCAGTTGCATTCCGACTTTCCAGACGCGGCTGTGTTCAAAGATCTCCGCAAAGCCTTCGATCATTCGCAGATCGACGTCATCCGGCCTGTCTTCGTCGGTGTGCAAGGTATAGGAATGGAGAGAATGAGCGGTGTTGTAATCGATGTTGACGGCGGTGAAGAGTCTGGCCCTGTCGCCCAGATACCCCTCCAGCTTCACCTGCAGTCGCGTACCGACATTGGTATAGCCGCTGAGTTCCTGATCGGCCGGGCGGGCGGGAAGGTTCAGGTACATCTCCTGCCAGAACGTATCGGAGTAGCGTTCTTGGCTCCAATACCCCAAGGTCTTGAGATATCCGCCGATGTTGACCGATAACCCCGAAACGCCTGCAGCGCCGCTGCTGCCGGCACTTTTTTCCACATTGGCGCCGGTGTCTGTGGCAGCGGGCGCTTGCGAAAGATCCATCAGATCGTCCAGGTCATCCGCAAAACCGTTTTCCGGTAACAAACCGATCAGCAATATTGCCGTGATCAGGATCCATTTTTTCCCCGTCTGCCGAAATCCATGGTTTGCCAAATCACCACCACTTTCGCGTCAAAGAAGAGATATTGAACATACCCGGGTCGACATTGCCCGCTTCGTTTTCAACTTTGATATTGGTTATGTCCATCATGGTCTTGGTGCCCTTGAGTACGGATTTCATTTCGTTTCCGGTGGTCCAGAAAACGCGTTTGCCATCCCGATTTTGCAGGACGACGAAGGAGAGCAGTTCCATTGTCTTTGAAAGCTGTCCGTTCAGATCGTAATATTCGGTTTTAAAAAGCAGACCCGATTGGGGGTGAACCCACTCGATTTTCTTGCTGTAGCCATAATCCTCTTTTTTCTTATCGCTTTTAAACACCGATTCGATTTTTTCCACTTGAATTTGTTTTCCTTTGAAATCGATCGCTTCCGTCCCAAGCCAGGTATAACGGCTGTCATCGATATCAATGGGGGAAACATCGCCGTTGGAAAAATCGGATCCCATGAAAGATGAGCCCTTATCGGAACCGATAATCCGTTTGGGTTTTCGTAATCCCTTCAGGTAGACCCACTGGTCATCCTCCTTGTCCCCCGGATACTCGATCATCAAGGCGCTGTTGCCCTTGTCATCGGCGGGAGCAAAGAAATAGCTGATGTTGCGGTCCAAACGATTTTCCGCGTCATTGTAATTTTCGGTAAAGATCGCTGCGCGTGACTTTTTCGTAAACAACAGCTTTCCCTGGGCATCGTAGATTCGGAATGCCACCTCGTTGGTCATCTTCTCAACCACCGGCAATTCATCGATGGCTTTTTTTATCTGCCACCCTTTTTCCTGGGGCGTCTCGGCCATTGCCGTTCCCATGGGAATGATGAACAAAGCGCCCAATAATACAGCAAAAATTACCATTTTACGATTCATGTCTTCCCCGCTTTCAGATTCTGAAATGATTTTTTGGACTCGATACGTCTCTATTCGACGATTCTCAAATGAATATAATGGTGATGGGTCATGGGTTCGAGAGGATCATTACGCTGTGAAAAGTAACGTTCTTTCAATTGTTGGGGAGAAAGGTTTTCGACAACTTCGAACCCTACCTCACGGACTTCATCGGAAAGGGTCAAGGGATTGAGAAACGAAAACTGAGGCTCTCCCATATCGGCACCGGCCTTCCAGCCCAGTCTTGCATTTTCGACATCCTCTGGGCTGATACATTCAACGGGAACCCGGTAATCAAAAGTAATCTCACTGCCCGGTGCAAGACGCCTTGCAAATGACTCAAGAGTACGGAAAATGGCCTCATTGGTGAGGTACATGGTGGTTCCCAGCCATGAAAAAAAGGCAGGCTCAGCGGAATTGAACGAGGATTTTGCCAAGACTTCAAGTACGGTCTCCTCTTCCAGATTGGCCGGCACAAACTCGATATTTTCCGGTATGCCGCAACCGGATGACACCATTCGTTCCTTCTTCCACTCCTGTGTGGCGGGCTGGTCGATTTCATACATACGGACAGTCGTCAGCAAATCAGGGCGGCGTAGCGAGAACGTGTCAAGCCCTGCACCCAATGCGACATATTGTCGGACGCCTTTCTTAAGTGCAATATCAAAGGCATCTTCCGCGAAACGGGAACGCCCCAAGACCAAGGCGCCCACACGCCATTGTATCGTCGTCTGAAATCCCGTTTCTCGGGCAGCGTCGGCCATTTTTGTGCTCAATAATCGTAATGCAAAAGGATCGTCCAAAATTTTCGGGGGGTCATCGTGAAGATAATGCTGAGCCCGCATCATGGCAGTATACTCAGCAAGCATGCTGCGAATATCGCTTGTCATAGTAGCCTCCACATTCCACTTTGTTGAAGAAAGAGCCAGATCCGATGATATGGCGGCGAAACGAATCCAACTACGTCCCGAATGCATTACCGATGATTTCACCGTAGACCGTAAATTATATTACTGCATATCATATTTTACACTTTACGTAATGCCGAAAATTCGTACGATGCCAGCCGAGGAACAGTTGCATATTCAAGCGATCAAACGGTTTTGCAGTGAGATTACATGTCTGCGATCAGAAAAACTCGCTGGAAAGAGTTGTGACAACTCCCTTTTTTTTTAACGCAATGTAGATCGTTTTTCAATCTCGTCTTCGATTTTAAACTTCAAGTTCACGGGATGAATACAATTTCATCATCTCAAGGCCGTGCTTTCGGGTGGTATTTTCTCTGTTCGGCTCCCATTTTGTGCACGTACCCATGCTTTATCAGATGGGCTGTTCTTCCCATGGTAACGATCTCCCTGGCCGTATAAGGAAAGTGCGTTCTTGAACCTGGGGTACATAGGCCA
The DNA here is from genome assembly GCA_963674945.2 of uncultured Desulfosarcina sp. Taxonomy (GTDB): domain Bacteria; phylum Desulfobacterota; class Desulfobacteria; order Desulfobacterales; family Desulfosarcinaceae; genus Desulfosarcina. The sequence continues at coordinate 626,975 of CAXXWQ010000004.1, read as the reverse complement.
TGGTCCGGGCGATCTTTCCGGATTTCAGCCGGGTCGCACGTTCTCCCATCAGTTCCAATTCCCCTCGTATGAAACTACACCAACTATGGCATAGTTACAGTTGTCGTTCAAACCGGCCAAAGGTCGGCGGCGGCGCTGAATTGAAATGGTGTAGTCCCAGTATGCAGTCGAGGAGGGTGGTCTTGCCTGATCCATTGGGGCCGATCAGGCCGCTGGCGCATACGGCGCCTGCCTTGCCAGGGTGGCGCAGATGATGACGATGCCTTTGCTAAGGGTGGTGTTGATGCCCAGGGTGTGGGCCTCCCGGTCACCCATGGAGAGAACGTTGATCTGCCAGCGGACGGTCACAAGACCGATAGCGCCGACAGTCATGGTGATACCGGCGACGACGATGTCTTTGTAACGGGGCGAGGCAAGATTGCCCATGAGCCAGAAGACAATTGCCGGTAATTGCTCGTAGGGATCGGCGACATATGGGATGATTTGCCAATGAAGTATAATTGAAACTACCTAAAATTACAAAAAAACCAAAAATAACATGTTTGGGCGTTGCGCACATGGATCTTCCGGTCCGATTTGTGATCAACGACAGTGTCCCACCGGATTATCATTATCAATTGCGGTTGGGCACATTCCAGGCGGAAAACGTATCTGGCGATGGATAGCGGGGGGATATAAAATGCGTTGCGTGTAGAAGAATGAGAAGGCCCGAAAGCACCCCGTTATTCCCCTGCAAGATGTCTGCAAAGACTAATTGTTCGCCGCGCTGGCAGCACACTCGTTTTTCCCGAGGTCCATGACGTTTTGCTCTTCAAGATCGACATCGAGCCGGCCGGCGTTGACCTGGCGGATCTTGGCATACACTTCCGGTTGTTCGCGCATATTGTCTTTGATGAACTGAAGAAACCGGGCCGCGTTATCGATGTTAAATATGGCCTTGTTTTTCTTCTTTATCGCGGCAAGCGAATCTTGGAAAATAAAATTCTTGTCGGCTTCTTCCCAGCTCATGAAATGTCCGGGAAGAACGACCAGCTCCGGATCCATTTTTCCCACTTTGCTGCCAAGGGTTTCAAACAGCAACTGGGACCACTGCTCTACCTTTCCGCCGAGGTCCGGTCGACCGATGGAAACAAGAAATACCGTGTCGCCGGTAATCATGTAAGTATCATCGATCACATACGAAGTACTTCCCGGTGTGTGACCCGGGGTATGGATGGCCTTCACTTCTGGCCCGCCATCGGTAAAATGATAGGTATTCCCATCGCCAATCGCCTGATAGGAAAAAGCCGCCCCGGAGAAATCGTTTTCGTGTGCTATCAGGTCCGCCCCGGTTTTCCCGGCAATGGCAGGACTGCCGGAAATGTAATCTGCCTGCAGATGGGTCTCAAAGGTTTTCACAATACGGCATCCTTTCTCGCTGGCAAACGCTTGATAAAAATCGATCTCTTTGGTGGGATCGAAGATCATCATCTCGTCCTTAAATACCAGCACATAGCTGCAGGATGCCTTGGCCGGTCGAACAAACTGGTATAAGCGATATTCGTTTGTGTCCCTGTCAACGCGTTTGGGCACCAGAAGATTTCCCCACGTTTTTATTCCCCCTTCCAGGTAGGCGACATCTTCGAATCCATGCTTGATCAATACCTCGCTCACATATTTGGCCGACCCTTCCCTGGCACAGACAACTCTTATTTTCTTGTCTCTGGGCACTTGGGCAACACTCTCTTCTTCTTCATCATCGGAGAAATCAATATAAGGAATGTTTTTCATCCGGATTGGATTCGGCCCTTCGACCTTAAATCGTTCAAAATCGGACTCGGAACGTACATCCAGCAGAAAAAAATCCGTCTCATTGTTTTTGACCCATTGGAACAGTTCACTCGCTTTGTATGTTTGTGGCGTCATAACATCATTCCCCTGTGTTGCGTTTATTGAAAAAAACCATGACGATATAATAATTTCACAATTCGTTTTGACAAGGCAAAATAAAAAGAGATGCTGACTGTGCCTGAGTCGGTGATTTTGTGTTGAATTGGCGGAATGGGAAAAAACAGCCCCCGGCGGAGGCCGAAGGCTGCGGGGTTGAGATCATCGATACGATCTTATCATTCGACGACGATTACACCAGTGGTTTTCACAGAGGGTTCCAGCTTCGTTTGAATTTCGTATTTATACGTTCCTTTTTTTGCCAGGTGTATGCTTTTACTTTGGCCGGTTCCAAAATAGCCTGTAACAAAGGATTTCTTGGATCCCTCGCAATCAAAACCAACCGGATTGACAATACACGCTTCACTGCCATAAAATCGGATTTTGACCAGCTCCCTGCTTATATTGGCCCAAAAGACACAATCACCATCGGATGCTGTCAAGGTTTCTGGTTCAATTGTGGTGGGTTTTCCGAGTCCCTTCTCCTGAGACGTTATTTTAATTAACCTGCATTCCTGGGCGGAAACTGTTCCTGGTGCCCATATGCTCAGCATCATGACGACGGCCAAGCTGACACCGATTCCGATAACAAACCGTTTCTCATTCATAATTGCCCTCCTGACGGTTCAGTTTACATTTATTAGCTGGGCAGAACCATTTTATCTGATGTAGACCATAATCATAAATGTAGCCTTTAAATTGCGGAAGTCAATTTTTATCTGCCCACTTTCCATTCTATCCCACATATTCTATCTGTACTGGGCCGCCGGCGGGATAAGAAACGGAAGGGAGAACCGGGGTATGAGCCCTTTATCGGTATCTACGGTGTTTGTATCCTCCAACGTTACCGTCAACACAGTCCAATAAAAAAGCGCTCCGTGGAGCGCTTTTTTACTTCCATCGCCGAACGATATCCGCTATCAGGAAAAGATGTGATCCAACCGCTCCAGGTCGTTGATCAAGCGCCAATGCCCTCCACCGGTTTCCGTTTTTTTACGCCATTGTTCCACGCGCTGCAGATATTTTTTGGGATCGCGAATATCATCCCGAAGTTTTGTCACATTCAGGGCGATGATGTTGAAACCGTCCAGTTGAAAGGGAACGTCCCGCACATGACCTTTTGCAAGTTCTTCCTTCAGATCGGAGAAAATCAGGATGAACTTCTCTCCCGACCCGGATTCGTTCAAATACTCCACCGCCTGAAGCAGACCACCGGATATATCCGTATGACTGCTGCTTTGTACCGTCGATACGAATTCGGCCACTTGTTTCTGGAAGGCTCGTTTCTGCGTGTTGGCCACCGAGGGCCGCTGGTCGAACGTTACCTTGGCAATGATGTCCTTTTCGCTGAAGCTGCCCGTGTCGATGCGGCCAATGGCCATGGTGTCACCCGGGGATAGGGTTCCCAGCAGATAGTTGATGATGGCCCGGGCCTTGTCCAGCTCTTCCGTATATGTGCCCGATGTATCGACCAGCATGTAGACCCCTTTGGTGTGATTGGATTTTTGTGCACATCCGGCCACAACTGTCAATAAAAGTGCCAGGGGGACAACGAACAAAGATGGACGCATCAGTCGTTTCTGTTTTTGCATGGTACTGCCTCCTCGAGCAGGGTCATGGGGGGAGTGCGGGTATCCGATCGATCCTGTTCCATGCTCTCCGCAGTGGATGCGGCCCCCATTTTGCGGGAGATCAGCGCTTCCAGCCAGAGGGCCGGGAAGATCACCAGATCGTAAACATTGACCACCAGACGGCAAAGGTAATAGCTTACATTGCCTGCCAGCCGCAGAAAAAAGGCGAGTGCGCGCAATCCCCAGGAAGCGGTAATGCCAAATACCGTCCTTGAAGAGGAGACAAAGGTTTCGAAGGGCATGGCCACCGTGGTGAGAATGAACGGCAGGATGAATCCAAGGATCATCTGACCGATGGTGGGGATTTTACTGGCGGCGATGGCAGAAGGTTCGATTCCGGCAAGGCTCTGACGCAGGGCCTCCATGTCGGTTGCGATTCGGTCGCGCATGAAGGCCAAGGAAGATTCCACACCGGCAAGAATGGTCAGCATGACAAGAAGGATCCAGAAGAACCAGGTGCGTTTTTTATCGTCCAGATGGCCAATGACGGAAAACAGGCGGGTAAAGCGCAAAGCGTCCATGAGAAAGATGCCCACGACGATTTCCAGACAGACGATGAACATACCGGCTACATCAGAAGTGCGGAAGTCGCCGATATAGCTGGCGCCACCCACCATTTCAGACATGGGAAGGGCCACCAGGTTGAAGTTGATAATGGCACCGATGATGAACACTCCCAATACCAGGCCGGAAGTTAAAAACTGGGTCAGGGAAGAGGAGGAGAGTTGTCGCTCGGCAGCATCGCTTTGGGAACGGACAATTTCATAATCCGCCATACAGCGATCCACCACCTGTGACCTGGCTGCCAGATCGGAGATGGACTTTTCCACCCCGCTGAGGGTTTTGTCCGTGGCACGCCACTGGGGGACCATGCGGGAGAGGATGCCGTGGCGTTGGGAAACCGCCTTACGATGCCCTTCCAGTGCCACTTTGTGCTGTTCCTCCAAGGTATTGTGGATGTCCTCGAGAATGTTGGCCACCATGGGGTCGTCCGATGGCTTGATGGCGGCGATGGCGTCGATTACTTTGACCCAGTCCGACAAACCTTGGGGGATTTCGGCGCTCTGCTTGTAGTCATCCTCCAGCTTGAGCAGGGTTTCCCGAAGCTGCCGCTGGAGCTGGGGGTAAGCGTTCAGGTTGCGTTCCACCGCAGTACCGATGCGTTCGAATTCCCGTTCGGTACGACGCTCGGCCTGTTCCATGCCCGCAGCCAAAAGAACCTCCCGGTTGCGAAGGTCCACTCGCTCTTGGGCCATTTTGACAGAAGCGGCGGCAAGGCGCATGGCGTTATGGATCACCTGACCCAGTGAAGCCATGGCGTCGTGAAAGGGACGGCGGGCAAAATACATGGCTGCAATGCCCAGGAAAATCCACACCAGCACGGATAAAAACGGTACCGGTGTGATATTGAACAACGTCGTTGCATCTGGCATGACATCCTCCAATCTTTCATGTTGTTACATGGACTTGAAGAAACAGGTGGCGCCGTGGCTGACGCCAGCCGTGATAGCCAATGAAAATCGACGTATGAGTAGAGCAATTCGCATGCCGCAGGGATTGTAGGACTTGTTTTTGAGACTCTTTCCGGCATGATGACCCAAATCGAAATTATGCAAATACGTTTGCAACTGCTTGTAATGAAGAATTAAATACTACTTTTTGAGGACAGTGGGAAAAAGACGCCGAGAGAGTTTCCATGGACCGGTAAGAAGTCGCGAAACATGTCATTCCCGCCTGTCCTCAGTTGTGCATTTTTCTGCACAACTGATTTCGTAATGGCCACCCGATTATCGGCAGTGTGGATTCTATTTCGTCAGCGGGAAACGACCAAAGGCAGGGTAACGTTTGTTTTCCTGTAAAAACTTGTCGGCCATCTTGTTTCCTCATCGCCGGGACGGTATTTTCGATGGCCCGAACGATAGGGAAATCAGAAGGTTAGAGGTTGACGGCAGAACAGTGGAAAGGCGGATGGGGTAGGGCGGTCCACAATTCGTCGAGCAGCGCTTCTACGAGATACGCGTTGATTTGTTATATTCAAACCGGGTGCTTTGCACCCGGAACCAACCCGAACAAGACAGCCCTGACATGCCTTTGGAAATCCTTTCGATCGACCGGATATCCAAGCCATTCGCTTTGCTGATGGTTGCTGACTCACCCGGAGGTATTCACAAGATATGATTTCACCTGAAGATATCGAGAAACAAAAAGATCCATCCATAGTAGATGCCGATTTAATTTTGCTGTTTTCACAGATCCATGCTTTTTTTAGCCAGGGGCTGCAGCAAAAACTATCCCATAGTCCAATTTCGGCAGACGGACTGTGGTTCCTTTCGACGATCATGATGCTTGGCGGTGAAGCCACGCAAAGTCAGCTGGTGAAATGGATGGTGCGCAAGCAAAACTCCGTCTCCGGCATGACAAAAAGGCTGGAAGAAAAAGGCTTCGTCACGAAAAAACGGGTTCGTGGCGCAAACAACAGGGTCTGCATCAAAATCGTACTGACGAAAAGGGGGAAACAGTTTCTCAAAGGCCGATGGGGAACTTCGCTCGTCAAAGCAATTTTCTCTCACTTCACCTTTGATGAAAAACAACAGCTCCGCTACCTGTTGCTCAGAGCCAGAGAAGCTGCTGCTCAGGAGGTCAGCGGGTATGAGGAGCCCCCATTCCCATCACCCGAGAACGCAAGTCCCGATTGGTTCAAACTAAGATAAATTACAAACCCAGAAAGATCGAAACGAAACCGATTTGCAGTCGTACGGCTAAAAATATTTTTCTTGGAAAATGATGTTCGCTTCCTTCAATCGGTCATAATCCATTTTCAAACGCTGATTCGCTAATTGCCGTGTCGTTTTCGCATCGACCTCGTTCTCGTTCATGGGGCAGATGGCATAGACTTTGGTGACCATTTCCGGCCCGCCTACCGATCTGAAATCCGCCATGAGCAAGCACATGTTCGTTGCGATGTTGGTGTCATCGGTGGGTTCCGACCGGCTGACCGGGCTGATTATCTTTTGGTAAATTTTGACTTCAATGCGGACCGTTTTGCCGGACAGGGATATTTTGATAAAATCCTCCAACCTCTCCTTCAAGCCTCTCACTGCATCTTCAACAGCCATATATTTCCTCCTTTCCAGATGGTAGACATCCGTCTGTACCGTGCCTTCCTGAATCATGGTGTATGGGATGCCATTTTCAAAAAAGCACAAAACAAGCCAAATCCGAACCAACTTGAATTACAAGAGTATTCTTTCTTCACGAATTTTTTGCACAGAATTGATCGTCAGCTTTTTTTACAAATTGGTAAGGCATGAGGCGACATCCGAACAAGTCGTTCATACTATTTTGGCCGGCAAGGCTCGCTTTTATTTCATAATTTCCGATATTGATATAAAAATGGCGGATTTTTTTCGCGTTACTGGCAATTTTTTTATACATCAGGTGTTTGGTTGTTGATCACTCTGGGGTCCACCGGCGCCGGCTTCATGTGGATGCTGCTCTTCTCGATCATGGCCGGGGTGCTTTTGGGATTTCCCTCTGCAATGATTTCATTAGGGCTGAATCTGATCACAATCGCAGTGCTCAGCGTACTGGTGTTTAAGAAAATCAAAAGTGCATAACCCATTTTGAAACAATCTGCCGTGGCGCTGATGCTGATGGATGAAACTGACGGCATATGGTGTCGAATGGAAAAAAGAATTGCATTCGACATTCAGTTGTTGTAACCATTTCTCTTTTTTCATGAAAGAAAACAAACCAATATATCCAACGGACGCATACATCCGATGGCCCAAACGCCCTCATTCTCCTCAATTCACGAAAGGATCTACCCATGACGCATAGTGATGTGACAAAACCGGACCAAAACATGACTGACATGTTGCGTGACATGGAAAAATTGGAGCCACAGACAATTGAGAGTCATACCTTTGTGGAAAATGATGTGTATCTTGATGGCAGATCCTTTCATGATTGCACGTTCCAGAAATGTCGCATCTTCATTACTCTCGGTTGTTATGAGTTAACAGGCACCATCAAGTTTGACGACTGCACATTCGATATAAAAGGCCCTGCATCAAATGTGGCTTCGATATTGGATATGCTGGCGAATCAGAAGTCATAATGCATATGAAAAGGGCGGGCGTATCAGTCCATAATGTCACGAATAATACGGGTCAAATCTCTCGCAATAACCGGTTTGTGTAAAAACGCACGAAGCCCCAAGGCATCGATTCTCTCTTGATCCATGTCTTCACTGAAACCGGTGCATATGATGATTGGCATATCAGGTGCAAGCCGGTGAATATTCTGGGTCAATACATCGCCGGTCATTTTCGGCATGGTCATATCGGTAATCACGATGTCATATTTATCCGGATGCGCTTGAAAATGTTCCCAGGCGGCAATACTGTCCGAAAATACCTTCACTTGATAACCAAGCGGCTCCAGGGAATCCAGAGCGAGTCTACCCTGGATGGGTTCATCGTCGACAAACAAAATTCTTTCCGTTCCTTTGCGTGCCGCTTTGGGTTTTGAACGGTCGGCGACCTCGATGGGTTTTTCGACAATGGGTAGAAAAACGTTGAACGCCGATCCCTCTCCAGGATTGCTGTTTACGGTTACCATGCCGCCCAGGGTTCTGACAGTACCATGCACGGTAGAAAGACCCATTCCCGTTCCTTCACCCTGGGATTTGGTGGTAAAAAATGGATCGAATATTTTGTTTTGGATATCTGGTGGAATCCCGTGACCTGTATCGGCAACAGTTATTTTAACAAATTTTCCGGCATTTGTACCAGGATAACTGGTCACATCGTTTTCTTTTAGGGTAACATCTTCCAGGCGAATCGTAAGGACCCCTCCTGCCGTCCGCATGGCATGGCCCGCGTTGGTACACAGGTTCATGATAATCTGGTGGATGCTGATCGGATCGGCGAAAACAGTGCTTTGGGAGTTCAGGTGCTGTTTGATTTCAATCGTTGCTGGAAGTGACGCCCGCATCAGCTTGAGAACTTCCTTTATTATGATTCGCGGACTGACCGGTATGGGGTTGGTTTTCTGGCTGCGACTGAAAGTGAGGATTTGCCTGATCAAATCGGTTGCTCGTGAACTGGCCTCAAGAATGCGCTCGATTTTTTTCTTACCTGCCTCGTTGTCCGCTATATCTTTCAAGACCAAGTCTGCATAGCCAACGATAGCTGACAAAATATTGTTAAAATCGTGGGCAATGCCACCGGCCAACCGACCAATCGCCTCCATTTTTTGGGATTGGCGAAGCTGTTCCTCAATTTCCACCTGCTTGGTTACATCCCTTCGAACCAAGGCATAACTGGTTAGATTTCCAACCGGATCGTATATGGATGTGAATGTTACGTCTTGCAGGATTTCTCGCCCGTCTTTGGTTTGGGTCCAGACGCGCCCTTTCCAAATGTTTCCGGCGGCCAATGTATGCCGGATTTCCACATAGAAGTCCGAATCATTGCGTTCGCTTTTCAGAATCTGCAACGTCTGACCGATGACTTCGGAACTGGAATATCCTGTGATTTCTTCGAACCTTGGGTTGACGTATTGAATAACGCCATCCGGATCGAAGATTACGACATCTTCGGCGGCCTGTTCCACCACTGATGCCAACTGCGCGACACGGGTTTCAATCTGCCGGGTCCGGGAGATATCGCGTGCGAGTCCCTGTGTCCCCCGGTAGGTTTCTGGAGAAACAACATCATCTGCATAGAGACCATCGCTGGAAATGAGAAAGGTCGACCAGCGGGAGTCAATCAATCCGGTTGCTCTTTGTTCTTGCGCTGTGTTGCCGATCATGAAGCGAACCTCAAGATCGTGCGTGCTCCTTTCACCGGTACGCCTTTCGCGCAGGACAGGACCGGTGGACGCAGTATTATCGGGATGAAAAAAATCCGTAAACGGCTTTCCGATGATGTCATCCGGTTCGTAACCAAAATTGCTCACCGCATCACTGATATACGTAACGTTTCCTTTGGGGTCCAATCGATAGATGATGTCCGGTGTTTTGCTCAGGATTGACTGGAGTCTTTCCTGTGCCTGTTTGAGTTCAACGAGTCGAAGTTCCAGTTCGTCGCGCGCTTTTTGAAGCAACAGTTCTGCCTGGTGACGCCTGGCACGATGGATCAGCAGGATAAAAATCAGCGCCCCCTCAATCAGCACCAGGCCGATCAGACCGATGATATGCCATTTGTAAAGATCCCAGACCGAGAGTTCCTTGTAACGGACCACGGCGCCGGCAGGAAGATCGCCTTCCCGAATACCCCAGCGCTGAAGTTGATGCCAATCGAATAGATATGCGTTTGAACCCGAGGCGACAGGAATGTCTTTCGGTATTTCTCCGTTCAGGATGCGCAAGCCCATCTCGGCGACTTGGGTACCTACAGAATCTGCGCTGGACATGCTCCCTCCGACGATACCACTTCCAAGTAACGTATCCCAAAGACCATACAAAGGAGCATTCGTCGTTTGGGAGAGCTGCGGTAAGATTTTTTTGGGGATGATTGCCTTGCCGGCGCCATCCATCAGCGTCAACACGTATAAGGCGATTGTATCTTCGGGAAGCCCGGATGCTTTGGCCAGCAGGTCCTCCATCGAAAGACCCGTCAAATCGATAACAGCAAACTGCGCCTTGTAATTCTCTAAAACATCCCATACTTTTTTTTCATAGAGGTGATCAATTTCGGAACCACCTGAAATAACAGCAATATACTTGGTCTCCGGATGCAGCTTCAGGGCAACATCCAAAGTGCCTTTCACATCTATTGCGGTGATGATTCCTGTCATGTTTGCGTTCAAACGCATGCCATTTATATTTTCTTTGTCAGTAAGAATGACGACCGGCACATCCGGGAAAAAAGTTTCCCCTTGTGTAAGGATGAGATTCGTAGCCGGCATGTCCACGGTAATCATCAAATCTACATTCCGGCCGGAATATTTATGGCGATACAAATCGGTCAGTTTGCGATCGTATGTATTGTCGACAGGTTGTGAAAGGTCGGTGTATTCGGTATGGATTTCAATGGAGAGGCCCGGATCCTTCTCCAAGGTGGCGCTAATGGACTGGTTGACGCGCTGCTGCCAGGGCATATCCGGGTTGTATGAATTCAGGATCAGTACCTGTTTCGAGACCTTCTTTCGTGCATCGGCGGCCTCCTTCCCGGCAGAAACGGAACATATCCCCGGTAACATGACCACAATAATGGTGAGAAGGAGAATTCCAACAGTGGGTACAAGTTTTATTTTCCCTTCGCCCATGGCAATATATATCTCTTAAAAATAACAATACCCGATCTCGATCTTTCATTTGGGACGTAATCAACGAGCCATCTGCAAAGTGGTAAAGAAAGGAGCGGTAAGCTGAAAATGGCAAAGCCATTTAGAATCGCAAAAATCACGCTGCCATCATAAAAATGGGCATAATCGGGTAGATAATGAAGATTAACTGGAATCGGTATGGTTTGTCAAACATTGACACAAGTCTGGCTTAAGGTGGCGGGCTCTTCATTTCGCGCGGAACGTATCCTGTGGTAGACGAAATTTCAGGTGAGTGGTGATCAGATGGGTGCGGTGTTCGGGCAGCACCAGAACAAATACTGTAATCGCAATTTTTACCGGCATTATCTGTATTTACATTAAAATCCGTGTCGACTGGATCAATCCAGCAGCCAGCTGTATTCCAGCCCCGGGCCAACACATTTCCAGCCTTCTTCAAGTAATGAGAGGCCGGTCGATCTGAAGTTGATACCGGTTTGACGATCCACGATCGTAACATCCCCATTATGATCTAATTGAAAGGCGATTGCCTTTCCATCTTTGTGTAATAGTATGAAATTGTTGGCACCCTTTTCAAAGAGCCTTTGCAAACCAGCTTTTTTTACATCATCCTTGTTCACCGGTTACTTTTCACCTTCGCTGCATTATTGTCTTGTCATGATCGCACTAAGACGCATCTGCGCTTTCCGGACTTCCGGGTCATTCATGTAAACCATCAGCTTCATCATACCTCCGGCCATTTCTTTACTCATTTCGTCAGCTCTTTTCTGGCTATCTTTAAGTTCTTCCAGTGGATTGGACTTGTCCTTGAGTTCCGGGTACTTCTCCGAAATCTTTTGCATTCGGGGCAACAGGTCTTCCATCCCGTCGGCATATCGGTTTATTGCCTTTGCCGCGGCTTCCGCATTGTCTGCCTTTTCAAGATCGGCAATAAAGTCCTCCATAATGTCAAGTACTTCTTCGTTTAATTTCTTCGCGTCAGAATATTTTCCACTGCATCCGGTTATAAGAAACGACATTGCCAAAAAACTTAAAAAGAGAGCTTCGATCAATTTTTTCAAAATTTATATTCCTTTCATTGTCGTTGTGACGATAGCGGATAACCGGGCCAAAGAACCACATTTTCGTCCTTTTCACAAGACAATTATGAAACGAATTCGAGACGTTCCTAAAATTCCCATACGATTCGGAAATACAGCTTGGTCCGACCAACACCTTCAAACTTGATTGCGGTCGCAAGGCATGATGGTTTATACAATTTTTTGTCTGAGACCCTTATCAAAGGTACGGTAGGCGCCGCTGGCTGGGGTTTTACGGAAAGAGAAATACTTGTTAACAGACATACTAATTCGAATTTCAGAAAGGCGAATTTAGTGTTTTTGAGATGGGCGTTATTATCCTCTTTTTCGATATGTTCGTCTCTTTTTTCGCTTTCTACCCGAATCTGCCGGCTTTACCTTTATGTAATTGCCGTTAAAATGGTTTCCGTTCAGTGCTTTTATTGCTTTGTCGGCTTCGGAATTGCTTGGCATTTCAACAAAACCGTACCCCTTCGAACGCCCGGAGAATCTGTCTTTGATCACTTTGACATTTTCAGTTTCTCCAAATTCTTCAAACAGCGACTTCAATTCATCATTTGTTGTAACATAAGATAAATTCCCAATGTATATATTCATTCGAGAAATTCTGACCTTTCTTGAAGCATAAAAAACGATCATTCAAAACGTCACATGACCCAGTAAAGACCAGCTGTGATATGATTGAAGTTGGACGTATAATGATAGCTGGGCGAGGTATCCGAAGCTCGGTGCTTCAGTTGGGGAAACAGCGTGGGTCAAATCTCCGGAAATTCCGCCTTCTGGAAAAGGGGCAATTTCCAATTTGAGGAATTATGCCCCATCTCTTTTCGTGTAAATCCCTAAACCACGGTTACATTGGCTGCAGCAGGACCTTTTGGTCCTTGCTCTATCTCGAAGGTAACACGATCACCGTCATTCAAAGATTTGAATCCGGTCGCATTTATAGCTGAATGGTGAACAAACACATCGGGTCCGTCTTCTTGCTCGATGAATCCGAATCCTTTTGAGTCGTTAAACCACTTCACAATCCCATTTGCCATGATAGCACTCTCCTTTCTGTGAATTTTCAACGTTTCAAACTGGAAGGTGTCATCAGGGCGAATGGTGATTTCCTTCAGTGAGGAACTGTCCCGAATACGGTATGTGCCGGCAGGACTTAATTGAATACAATGATAATAGCGGCTTCTCAGAATTTATCAAGGTAATTGTTTGGAATAATGAAAAATATTTTGGTATATCTCAACAAAGTGTACAATTACAGACAGTTCCTTTTACCTCGGCGGAGAAATTGTATCATTTACATTACCAGATGCCGGATCTTTCTTCCTCGGGATTGTAGAATGCCACCAAAATACTCAATAGAATTATTCAATAGTAATGAGTTTGAATATCGATATTAAATATTGGACATCTCCCTGTTTCCCAGAGTATCCATGGAACCTTCATCTCGTCTTCATGCGAGGTATTCCATGTATTATGATTCTGGCTTCACATGAGTGCTCATTTTCTTCTGACCGGGTCGTTGGACAAAGCAGTGCGCCAAAATCATAATCAACGTAACATCGCCTAATCAATAACCTGTCAATCGTGGCTTCATATCAAAGAAGCATATCCGAGCAATTCTATGATTCAAGTCGGGCAGGGTCTGTCCGCATTCGGGAAGCGCGGACATGATCGGCGATAAAGATGCTTTGGGTGCACAGAAAAAGTGGGACCATTGAGATGATGCGCGATTCGATGTCAGGGCGGTGGTTTTTTGAGAACTTTGGCGAGTATGTGATCCGGGATATGGAAAACGCCAAAGATAATGGTGTCAAGATCGCCGGTATTTATTGTATTTTTGCGCCGGTGGAGTTGATTTACGCCGCGGGCGCCCTTCCTGTGGGGTTATGCGGCAAAAAGCAGGAACCCATTGACGCGGCCGAAACGATTCTGCCGGCCACATTGTGTCCATTGATCAAATCCAGTTTCGGCTATGCGGTGTCCAACACCTGCCCCTTTTTTGAAGCATCGGATTTCATCATCGGGGAAACCACCTGTGACGGAAAAAAAAAGATGTTTGAACTGATGGCGCAAATCAAACCGCTCCATCTGATGCATCTGCCATACACGTCACACCATTCGGACGCGATTGATTTCTGGTATGCCCAAATCATTCGGTTGAAAGTCTTTCTGGAAGAACAGACCGGAAATACGATCCATCCGGATAATCTGGTTTGTCAAATCAAGTGGCTGAATCAAGTTCGGCTGCGTTTTCAAACGTTGATGGAACTGAATCGTCCCGAGACCGGTAATTCTCCTTTTAAAGGCATGGATCTTTTACCGGTTATGGAGTCCAAGGGTTTCGTGATGGATATCCCCGGCTACCTGGAACAGTTGGACAGGTTGATCGAGGAGCTGCGAATCGAGCAGGATGAACAGAAATATACCGGGACGAAAAAGCGCATCCTGTTGACCGGAACGCCCATGGGAAAGGGCTCCGAAAAGGTTCTACACTTGATCGAAGAGGTTGGCGGTGTGGTTGTCTGCATGGAAAATTGCACGGGGATCAAAGGCATTTACACGCTGGTGGATGAGATGTGTCCGGACCCTTTTCTGGCGATTGCAAAACGATACCTTGAAACGCCTTGTGCCTGTATGACACCCAATGCGCGGCGTATCGAACTGGTCGGCCGCATGATTGAAGATTACGGAATTCGAGGGGTCGTGGACCTGTCCTGGCAATGTTGTACGACATACCAGGTTGAATCCGCTTTACTGAGAAAAGCGGTGGAGGAGCGGTTCGATATCCCGTTCATAAATATCTCAACGGATTATTCCGTCGCCGATATCGGGCAGTTGCGCGTCAGAATTGAAGCTTTTATGGAATTGATAACCGGTTGAACCGAAAATTCAGGAGGAAACATGTCGAAAACAACGAAAACCATAACACGACGGGATTTTATCAAAACAACGGGGAAATGCATTGCCCTCGGTACAACGGCATGTCTGACTTCGGGTGTCTGGCCCGTGAATACGGCGTTTGCCGCCGTTCCCACCATCAGCTTTGCCTATATTTTGTCCGACCATCATGCACCCATGATGGTCGCCGCGAAAAACCAGGAGCTTTTTCAGAAAAAATTCAACATGTTCTTGAAGCCGTTAAGCGAAGGCAAATTTTACGAGTTTTATTATGACGGCGTTAAAACTGCCCAGGTCAAAGTCATTCCAACGAAAAAAGGACCGGACGTCGAAAAGCTGGTCGCCCAGGGCAGTGTGGACATCGCCATCAGTGGAACCCAGGCCATTTTGATGTCCATTGACAAAGGAGTCGATACCAGGATCGTCTCACCGTTGCAAACGGCCGGTAATGTTTTTGTGCTCAATAACGGCTTGCCAATAAATACCTGGCGTGAATTCATCAAAGCCGTCAAAGGCAGCGGCAAGCAATTCACGATCGGCATGCCCGGTCCCCATACCGTGGCGGCAATCATTTTTCGTTCCGCCCTGGATCACGAAGGGGTTTCCTATACCGAAGACGCTGCCGACAAAAAAGCCGATATCTTGTTTATCAACATGAAAGGTCACGGCAATCTGGTCGCGGCGCTTGCCAACGGTATCACCCAGGGCATTATCGGTGCGCAGCCATTCCCCTCGGTAACCATCGATCAAGGCGTTGGAAAGTTCATATTGAACCTTCAGGATGTACCGCCGGACAATCGATGGATGGGACACGCATGCTGTTCCCTTGAAGCCACGGGCAAATTTTTGCGGCAAGATCCGCAACTGGCCGTTAAAATAATGGAGATGCTGGCGCTAAGCGTCATGCTGACCAATCAGGATAAGGACCTTTCCGCCAAGGCCTGTTCAGAATGGTTGGGCGTGGCCAAATCAGTGGAGACCGTCGCCATGGATTCATTGCACTACACGACCGAACCATCGGCCCCATGGAAAAAAAGTGTCTATACTTATGCCGAGACGATGGATCAGATGGGGATGTTCACCGGCAGCCTCAAAGGCGTCCGTGGTGCAGACATCGACGCAAAAGTCTTTGATTTTACATTTATGGGTCAAGCCAAGGCCAATTTGCATGGCAAAGGGATTCAAATGTAACCGATGATGGGCGCCACGTTGAAAACGGTGTTACCCCGCTTTGTGCTGCCTTGTCTGCTGGCCGCACTGTGGCAAATGGTTGCGGTCTGGCTCGACAACCCCATGGTTCTGCCCCGGTTGGATGCCGTGGCCTATGTGCTTGCGCACCCAACGGCAAAAATTCTGATCACCGGCAGTCTGCTGGAAAACACCCTCATCAGTTTGATTCGGGTGGTCCTGGGATTTCTGCTGGCCGCGATCATAGCGATCCCTTTGGGGTTGACCATGGGGTATTTTCCTTTGGTCGAACGATTTTTCGACTCCCTGTTGGAAATGCTCCGTCCTCTACCGCCTTTGGCATGGGTGCCGTTAATCCTGGCATGGTTTGGAATCAAAGGGTTGACCGATCTGTTTCCGCCATTGATGACGTGTTCGATTTTAGCGGGAATTCAATTTTCAACGGTGCTGATCATTTTTATCGGGGCTTTTTTTCCGATTCTGTTGAACACCATTCAGGGTGTCAAGAACATTCCGGTTGAATATCTGGAATCTGCCCGAACCCTTGGCGCTCACAATTTTTCGATTCTGTTTAAAGTCATTGTACCCGCCGGGTTGCCTTTGACGGTGACAGGTCTGCGAATCGGACTGGGAATCGGTTGGATGTGCCTGGTGGCCGCCGAAATGATGCCGGGGAGCAATTCCGGGATAGGATACTTGATCTGGTATGCCTATGAGCTCCTGCGTGCCGACATCATTGTCGCCGGAATGGTGGTGATTGGAGCCATCGGTATTGTAATGGACCGTGGATTTAAAATCTGCGAACAACGGATTAACTGGCGCAATAAATTGTAATGCAGTCCGATATTTTACGAGTTCATCATGCTCTGCCTTCAAAACGTATCCAAATATTATCATAACGGCAACGGCGAGAAGATAGCGGCCGTGGATCGTCTGAATTTTCGTGTGAACCCCCACGACTTTATTTGCATCGTGGGGCGATCCGGGTGCGGTAAAACAACGACGCTGCGCATGATCGCCGGTCTCGAGAAAGCGACCGAGGGGGTCATCACACTCAATGGTCAAAAGATCAACGGACCGAGTCCAAAACGGTGTGTTGTTTTTCAAAAATACACGCTGTTTCCATGGCGAACCATTATCGGTAACATTGCCTTTGGCCTTGAAATGCAGCAAGTCAAAAAGAAAGAACGGTTGCGGATTGCCGAGCGATATCTGGACCTTGTTGGATTGGGCGCATACGCACACGCATATCCCCATGAACTTTCCGGCGGGATGCAGCAACGGGTGGCCGTTGCCAGGGCGCTGGCCGTGGTCCCCGAAGTATTGCTGATGGATGAGCCCTTTGGTGCCCTGGATGCCCAGACCCGCAGCAGCTTGCAGAGTGAACTGATTAAAATATGGCAAAAAAACCGAAAAACCATCATTTTTGTCACCCACAGTATTAACGAGGCTGTTTTGCTGGCGGACCGTGTCGTCATCATGAAAAGCAATCCCGGCAGAATTCATCGGATATTGGAAAACAAACTCCCACGTCCCAGGGATATCCATGATCCGGATGTGCGCGGGCTAACCCGTGAGATACATGCCGAATTGGAGGCCGTTTAACCTGATGGCAAGTGTCGTGATAACCGCCTTTGCATTGATTTTGTCCAGTTTTGTCATGGGGCTGACCGGATTCGGTTTTGCCATGGCGGCCATCAGTATCATGTCGCTCATCGCACCGTTAAAGAACATCATTGCATTTATTTTTCCCTATAACGTTGTCATGAACGTTTTTCTCATTTTGCGTTTGCATCGGCACATTTCGCTGAAACGAGTTTACGTTCAATTGCTTTGCTTTTTTCCGGGGGCCGTGATCGGCAGTTATTTCCTGATAAACTGGCCGGACGACGTTTTAAAAATGTTCGTCGGGATAACGTTGATTCTTTTTTGCCTGGTGAGTAGTAAACGACCGCTGTCCTCTGTCGCTTCACCCAGAAACGTATGGGCCGGCCTGTCCGGATTTGCCGGTGGCATTCTGGGTGGTGCCTTGTATATGCCGGGGCCGCCGGTGATTATGTATCATGCGGCCACCCAAAAGGATCGCTTTCTATTTACGGTTGAGCTGCAGCTTTTTTTTCTGCTCGGCAATGTACTTTTATTGATTCCCTACACAGGGATGGATCTTTTCTCATTGGGCGGCCTGAAACAGAACCTGTTTTATCTGCCTTGCGTCTGCATCGGATTTATCAGCGGCTTGCTTGTTTTTAAAAGCGTCCCCAACCATCTGTTTGGTAAAATAACCACGCTGCTGATCGGCGCACTGGGGGTGGGTATATTCCTGCGGGCCGCCGTGCAAGGATGAATCATGGTAACCGATAAAATCACACCACGGGAAAATCCGTTTGGAGACGTTTTCCCTATCAACAGCCTTCCTGCCGCCCGGTTGGTGGAGGCAGGTATAGACCGGATCGTTACCGATGCCGACACCAAGTTCGAGGCAAGTCAACGCTTTTATGAACGGGGCGATGCCGAGATCCTCTTCTTTTTCAGTGAGATAGCGAATCATGTCCAGGCCATGGGGGCGCAGGTCAGCATGTCGGCCGACGCCATGCCCTGCATCGCTGCGCCCGCCCGTATCATTCAATCCCCCAGTCCGGTTCAGACTTTCCTCAAATTGCCCTTTTTCCCTATATCATTGTCAACGATCGGTTCCCTGAGGACTTACGACTCTGTGCATCCAAGATCGTCGCAGGGACCGCCGCAGCCATCAGGGCCGCGGCGGTCTGAAAATAGGATCGAATTCTGAAACGTTCCTACTTATTCCTCTCGATCCATCTGGCCATCTTACCGTCGAGAATGGCTTTGACCTTGTCGAGCGCATCGAAGGCGGATTCGCCGAAGGTATCGGCACCGACCTCGTCACACCACTCGGACGTCATGCCCCAGCCGCCGGTGATAAAGATTACGTCCTCTCTGACGCCGGCTTCCATCATGGCCTTATGGATGACCCCGCAATAGGGCGTCACCGGCCCGATGATGGCCGATGCGCCTACGATATCGGGTTTGAACTTCTTGATCGCTGCCACGAACTTGTCGGCCGACACGTTCTCGCCGATGTCGATGGCCTTGATACCGGCACCGGAAAAGAAAGCGGAGACGATTCTTTTGCCGACGTTGTGAAGATCACCTTCTACGGTGCCGATGATCATCACCTTATCCTCCGGTTTCCGATTCATGATGGAGGCTTCGACATCCGCTGTCGGAAGCAACTTCTCCATGGCGTCGTTCATGATCTGTCCCGAGATCATCAGATCGCTCATGAACCGGTCATTGGCCTCGTACTCGTCGCCAATGATGGTCAATCCGGGGCTCAACCCCTTGACAATGACGTCAAGGGCTGGAATTTTGGCATCCATGCACTCTTGAACCAATTGGGCGACCAGGTCATCATCCAGATCGATAATCGCTTCTTTTAATTTTTCCAATATTTCTTCATCAGCCATTTGATGGGACTCCCTTTGTTCGTATCTGAAAGTAAAAGCCTGAATTTACTCATACCTGCCATACTTTTTAAATGCAGCAGCGGCTGCATCAAGATGTGCCATTGGTGTCCAGTAGGTCGATTTAAATCCTGGGACGAATTTAGGCATGTGTTTGTGCTTCTCGCAAAGCTCTTTGATTTCTTCCTCTATCTGGGATATGGGGCCAAATTCGGCCGTATGGTCAAGAATCGACATGCTTACATAGCATTCGTGTTCATAGTGCCACTGCGCCGCTGCATCCAGGTCTACTTCACCGCGACCGCCATAGCCGCCATTGAAAAGTTCTCCGGCCGGTCCAAGTCCTCCGTATTGATACATCAGATTGTAAGCCTCTATCGCTTTGCCCATGAATCCGTATCCATAGGCCAGATGGACCTTTTTCCCTGTTTTTTCTATTGCGTATTGACTCAATGTTTCCCCGAGTTTCTTGTGATAATCGATGATCCATTCGTTTCCTTTTAGGGGAAAACCGTCGAAGACCTCACAGGTGTATATCCCGTCCGGTGCATTGGTATCGATCACGGCCTTTCCGTAAGTGATAAGCCATTCCGTCGAAATATCCATGCATTTGCGGACCAGTTCCGGGTTTTTGCGCAAGTTCATGCTGAACTCCGTCCATCCCATCATACACATCATGACCGTCAGGGTCGGCCCGACACAAATGCATCCCCATACAGGATGGGGAACATTGTATTCTTCGAGAATTCGTTTGTATTCCCGAAAGGCCCAAAGGTAACCTGGATACAATCCGTCGGTGTACGGATTGGGCATAACTATGCCTTCGAGGTCTTCCAACGATTTGATGGGCGGTTCTCCAGACAGAATTGGATTGCCGTATTCGATCATCTCTGACTGCCCGCCAAACATATCCTCGCCATAACTAATGGCGTGCATGTTGGCGAAATCTGTTCCGAAACGGGCAACAGTCGCCAAATGCGCTTTGATGAACAACTTCGGGTACCGGTACAAGTCGATCGGTTTTATCGCATCTGCAAAGGAATCCAAAACCCTGGAACAATAAACATTGGCGGTGTTAAGACCAAACATCATTCGGTCCTTTTCCTTTCCATACATGGTCGCCAGCCATCGTTCTTTTGGCGTCATTCCCCCTTCTTCTTCGATGTTTTTAAGAATTTTTGTACAATATCTCTCGATCTCTACTTTGTCTTCATGGCTCCATTCGAAATCCAGATCTTCGATGGGTGTGTTATACCAATAGGGCGCTCCCTTCATTGGCAATCTTCCCTTCCACATAATTACCTCCACTTTTCATTGATTGAATTTATGGACGAATGTTTCGGTACTCAATTTTAACAAGGCTGTTGACGTATTCCAGTCATGGGAGAAAAGAATGATCCAAAGCCGATCGGCATATAGGAGCATACAGATTCCCATTGTCGAGCAGAAAGGCTGTATTCGTTTAGAATTGAGCGAATAGGATTTTGGCGGAAAGCGGATATTTATTCGTAAAAATAAATATCTGCTTAACTTGCCAAAGGCTTGAAAAAATTACGGCGGTAGAAAAATATTTTGGAGAAAATGGTGTAGCAAAATTCTTCTATTCGCGATTTTTCAGCCTACTTCATAACATGCCGAGCCCGGGCATAACTATCCGCACAGCCTCACGTAAAGCCAAAAAATCGAAACATTGTCAGCATAATTTTCCGTAATACATCGTTGGATTTTGGAATGTTTTCACAAAATATTATGAAGATAAGTTAACAGCCTAAAAATATAAATAAAATGTATATATAGCGATATATATAATGGAAAATTTCCATATTTGCTGCCTACCACCCGCGTAAAACCTTGTCAAGTATAAAGTATGGATAATGTCTATCTTTTAAATAAATATAATCTATAGAGAATGATCTGATGGAGCAGATGTTGGGGTAAGGCAACCTGCTATTATTAAATGAAATAAGTGAAAAGAAGGGATAAATACCACCTGTCTTGCGATTTTTGGTCTCAAAGAGACGATATAGGCGTATGTGATGCGTAGTGGTTTGAATTCGACATATGAAAGTGAGCAAAGAAGGGACAGGCATGCCTTTATGCGTTTTGCTGTGTTCTTTGATGGAAGTAGTGAATCACTGTAATACAAACGAGAAATGATTTATTGCATTCTACCTCCGCTGGGATGTATAAAATCAAAGTTTGACCGGCGGCATCAAGTACCTTTGCTTAACAACATTCGATCCATTATTCTCAATGCCAATTGCATTCGGACCAGTTTACCATGTGTGGTTTCCGCTGATGCGACAACGACCTGTTTCAGAAAGGATGGAGATGACATTACGGAGAATCGTAGTAATCATATCTGGATGTCTGTTGCTAATTTCCTGTGGACCACAATCTCTCCAACACCATAACGTTTCCGGCAGTGGTAGTGGAATGCCCAGCAATGATGATCTTCATATCGGTGTCCTTGCACAATCCAACAACTTTAAAGAGTTAGTGAATTTTCTGGATCGGAAAAAGGGCAGGGGGGTACGACTTACCGCCTGGGAGCAAATGTGGCTGTGTGAATCCCTCTATGCGCTTAAAATTTATGATCGCTTGTTCACGGAACTCACCGTATTGGAAGAAAAGATCGGGGCAGGGGACAGCAAGCATCATGGAAAGGATATTGCGGTTACTCCGATCATGATCGGAGCAAGAGCAAAATTAGATCTGGGAAATTTTTCCGATGCGCTTAATGATGCAAATCGTGGGTATGCATTGTTGCATCGTGAAGGTCGGAACAACCAGTCCTTTTACCGGTACCAACTGATCCATTTATTGACATCCAGGGGAATCGCCTTTGCCCTGACAGGCAATATTCCAAAAGCCGAACAAGATGCCGGGGAAATTTCACATGTAAGCATTGCCAACAGCGTCATCGGCCCGGAAAAATATATCGGCATTAGCAAGATTTACCTGTCGGCCCGAAATTATGCCAAAGCGTTAGCGGCCATTGATAATCCCAATGCCAAGGTCGACCAAGACGAAGTGTTGCGCTATGACGCAAGCTTTCAGGATGTTCCGAAGTATTTCATCCGCACAAAGTGCCTTTACGAGATTGGAAGACTGTCTGAAGCGGCACTTGGATATGACAAGTTGCTGAATCACCCCCGAATCGAAGAATTGGGAGGTATGCACTGGGTCATTCTTCATGATCGGGCACGTATTGCCAGACACCAAAATGATCCGGATCTGGCAATCGAAATATTAATAAAGGCAATGGATGTGATTGAACGCCAAAGATCCACCATTGATACGGATACCGGGCGGATAGGGTTTGTTGGTGACAAACAAACCATTTATCAGGAATTGACGGAACTTTTTTTGCAAAAAGGATTGACCGAACAAGCCTTTGAAACAGTCGAGCGAGCCAAAGCGAGATCCCTGGTTGATCTTCTTGCTTCTCAAAAAACGTTTGCCGCTAGGACGACCAACTCCGAAAATGCGAATGCGATCATTCATCGGCTGCAAAAGCTCGAAGCAACACCATTGCCCGGGGAAAAAACAAGCCAGAGAAAGCATCGGGGTATTATTGTCAACCTTAACAATTCTCTGTCCAATATAGATCCAGAACTTGCATCTCTCGTCAGCGTAAACAAAACACCCGTAGCGGCAATTCAAGCGCTCATCAAAAATGATGAAACGTTAATCGAGTACTATACAAGCGAGAGAGATCTTATTGTATTCATACTCGATCAAAAAAACATCCAGGCGATTAAGACGCCTTTGAATGACCTTTACAGAAATATTTCTCTTTTCCGAAAATCCTTGGTCACCCCTGACTCCTCTGAATACCTCCGCTGGAGCTATAAACTCTACAGCCAACTTATTGAGCCCGCCGGTGATTTCATCTCTGGAAGGCAGCTTACGATCGTTCCTCATGGGCGGCTGCACTATCTTCCTTTCTCTGCGCTAAATGATGGAGGTGGATATTTAATCCAGCGATATGAAACGAGGATTCTCCCCAGCGCCACGGTTCTTATCTATTTGAAAGAAAGAGAGATCTCAAATGATGCAAGGGCTTTGATTTTGGGTAATCCGGACCTCAAAAATCCAGAATACGATCTCGTATTCACACAGCATGAAGCGGTTTCCATATCCAAAAAATTTCAGAATCCAACCGTTCTGCTGAGAACTGACGCCACCGAAACGTATATAAAACAGAATGCCGCCAAGTATAACATCCTTCATTTTGCCAGCCATGGTGCTTTTAACGATGGTAAACCATTAGAGTCTGCATTGCTTCTCGCCCCGGATAATCAAAATGATGGGGTTCTAACGGTGGGAGAACTCTATTCACTGAAATTCAATGCAGGCTTGGTGACCTTAAGTGCATGCGAAACAGGTCTCGGGAAAATCGCCGGTGGAGATGATGTTGTCGGTTTTACACGTGGATTTTTCTATGCGGGGGCAAGCACCATCGTTACCAGCTTATGGAAAGTGGATGACAAAGCGACCAAAGACCTGATGGTGAAATTCTACGAAAATATTCCCCAAAAAGGTATGCTACATGCTTTACGGACGGCCCAGCTTCATATTAAAAATCAGTATCATCATCCCTACTACTGGGCTCCTTTTTCACTGGCCGGAGTCCCGTAAAATGAGGTAAAATCACCCCTGAATGATCTAACATAGAATCTTTGCAAAGGACCTGTACAAAATGAGAGCGGATTCTCGGATTAAAATCATCGCATGCCAGACCGTAGGCGAGGAACTCAAATCGATACTGCCCGAAAATTTTGAAATGACCATGTTGGAGTATGGGTTGCATAATGTACCAAAGAGTCTCCACGCTCAATTGCAGGCCGAGATCGACGCAACGTCTGATCAAGTGGATGTAATTTTGTTTGGCTATGGATTGTGCGGCAATTCGGTTATTGGTTTGAAATCGAATACGGCGAAAATGGTATTTCCGAAAACCTATGATTGTATCGCCCTGCTGTTGGGCTCTTGTGATGAATATTTGCGCCAAATGAAACAGGCGCCCGGCACTTTTTATCTGTCCAGAGGGTGGATCGAATCCGGCCAGGATCCATATACGGAATATTGTGCGATGAAAAAGAGATACGATGAAAAAAAGGCCATGCGTGTCGCGAAAATGGTTATCAAGAATTATACGCGGCTGGCGTATATTGATTCTGGCAATCACCAATCGAGTCTCGAATCGGACCGGAAATACGCCAAAATGGTCGCCGATCTTTTTGATCTGAATTATGAAGAAATTCCCGGTTCGAATCAATTTTTAAAGAAGTTTATGGAAACGGAATGGGATGATGACTTCGTGATCGTGGCGCCGGGTGAAGAGGTTCGATCCGAGCATTTCGATTTGCATTCTCTTTGACAAGCCCAACTTCGACAGCCGCCCGCATTCCAAATTTCCGGACTTTTAATCGAATCAGTTGTTCGCAAGCCAAGCATAAGAACGATGGGACAATCCGCATTCGTTGCCATCTTCTCATCAATATCGATTTCTATTGTCCAACGAAAGTACGAAAGGGAAAACGATGATTACACTTCTGGCTGGCTTTTTTCTCCTCGCAATCGTGATCTCTTTTTTATGCTCCATGCGGGATGCCGTGCTTTTGAGCGTTACGCCATCTTCAGAACACTGCATCTCCGGGAAAACTATGTGACACCTCCGGCATGATTTGAGGTGCTGCAGCCATTTAGTTCGAATATCATTTGCAGCTCGGTACCGGGGTATTTTACCTGCGCACTGTTCAGATGCGCAAACAGTTGGCAAAGAGCCCGATTGGCCGCTGGGAACGAAGCGCCGTGCAATCGTATATTCAATTGCTGATTTTCAATATCGGGCAGTACATCGCCTTCGGTCTGGAACAGTGTCTGGAGAAGACTCCGTGCATCCGACGAGTTTACCGTCGGACCCGTGAGCAACCCAACCATTGCCGTCTCTGCACGATATGCAATCATACGAACCGTGTCCATCAGGCGTTTTCTGCCCGGTTGTAAACGTAAAAATTTATCTTTTGCTTCAAGTTCTCCCCACGTGATGTGTTTACTTGTCTGTTTTCGTTTTTCTTTCAACTCGCTGAGTTGATACTCCATCTTTTCGATTTCTTCTAACAGCTCGGCCTTTTTCTCTATCCACTTCTTAAACTTTACCGGTTTGTCTTCATTTTCAGGGTGAATGGTCATCTCGGCAAAACAGGCACGACGATATCGTAGCTTGTTCTGCAACGAATTACGGGATTGATTCAATTGCCGCCAAACGGGGTTGATTACCCGTTCGGTATCAGGAAATTCAACGACACCATAATCTAAAAGCACATCGATATCAAAATGTTGCATCATATAGTTGAAAAAGTTTTCCTGACACCACCGGCTGAACATGCGTGCTGCCAATTGAGTATGCGGCAAATCGAAAGCGGTGCTGATTACGCTGGTCTGGTGTCCGGAATCGGTCAGTTTTCGCACTTGTCGCATCCATGTTGCACCCTTACCAGATCCCACCAAACTACCCATTTCGCAAAGCCGCATCTTCACCACCTCTTTGTTTGGCATCGCAACTTCATACTCGGTGAACCAATGCTCCGGCCATGATTCACCAGGATGCTTATGATACGTCATGCAGCCGATTCGATGGCGATCCCACATTTCCTTGAAGAATGCGGGACTATATCCTTCCCTGTCGAAAACAAGAACGAACCGGCATAAACATGGGTTCTCTTGTAGTTGCTGCAAACCGGGTTGATTCGGAACGTCTTGCAACAACCGGGGAACGATATCGTCTCTTAAAACCGCCAATAATCCAGGATCGATCTGCTTTTCGACGACAAAAAAAGGTCGGCCAATCGCATCGTTAACCCAATAGTCGGTAATGCCCCTCATGCACAATCGTTCCCGGGACACGTAGCGGCGCGGTAGTCGGGTCAATTTTCCATGATAAACACGTACATGCCCGTCAACATAAAGCGCGCCAACCGATTCGGGCGCCTGTTCCATCCAGTATTTACCGAGGTATGCGGCCCACTTTTCCGCGCCGTGGTCTGCGCTCAACGCATCCATCTTGTAACGCAAACAGCGAACCTCCGGTGCACGATCCAAGCCCAATAACTTACCAAATTCTCCCGGAGCATGGCCTCGTATTTTTTCTGTCGTCTTGATCCTGCATAAGGCCATAAACGAAAGCAGCAACAAGACATGAAAGATCGTGTAATAGCCTTTGACTTGGCCGAGGAACTGTTTTGCGCCGGTAAACAACCCGTTTGCCACCAATGACGGTATCGCACAAAGAACGCCTGCTTTGGGAACGTCCAGGCATCTGTCAAAACGAACCGGCGCACCAACCATTTTGCCCAATGATGCCAATATGCGTTCCCCGACTCGGTTGCAAGCCGTCCCCATACCATCGGCAGCAGCCATGTCGACCATGTCCCGATCTGATTTGGTTAGACACGGTTCACCAATCCTTGATTCGATTAACCGACCATCATCTATAGCTTTGCGAAACGTATCGTATTTAATGCCAAGTTCCAGGGCGGCATCTTTTTTCGAGCACCCTTGATCCAGTAAACGTTGGGCTTGTTCAAGCACCTCAGGTTTGAAAACCTTGCCGCCGCGTCGTCCCCGCCGCTGAACGAAAAATGCCTCGGCGCCGCCGGACCTGAGTTTGTTCACGGATCGGATGACATTGCTCTTGGATACGCCGAATGTGTTTTGGATATCGATCTGGCGGCAAGCTCCGGATTCAACCAGTTGGGCTGTTATCATCCGAAACATTCGTTGATCGCCTTGTCTGTGAGAATAAATCGGAACGGTCGATAGAAAATAGGTCCAGGTCGTATCGTCACGAAATACACTGACAAGCCCGTTGATTTGTCTTGCACCGCGAGGAATAAGTGGTAGTATCTGTTGAGGCATGGCATCCTTTTCCTTTCATTTATCCGCCAAGATAATAAGGTTAAAGGTGCCATGTTCATTTTCCGGTTGCAATACCTTACCGGCCTGCTGGATTCAGACTCCTATCTTTCTGTTTTTCAACCACTTACATTATGTTTTGCTTGCCATATGCAACAATTAGGAAATCAAGTTTCCTGAGGTTATCAAAAATACATAGGTAGAAAAGATCGGCCCCACCGAAAACTCTTTTACCGCTGATCAAAAACAAATTCTGTTAACAACGCTATCGACGGCAAGAAAACGAACATCGAATCCCCGAGACGGGAAGTAGTACCGAAAGTACAAGGGACTTTTTAAGATACTTCATACCTACGAAGCCTTTTCGATTCAATCAATCGAAAAAGTGCAGTGCTGCCATCTGCCCGGAGGTGAATCAATGGCGAAAAATTTTCGTATCCACGCCAAAACAAGAGGCGACCAATCCTTAGCCATCCAACTGTTTGGCGATTTTGATGCGTCGTCCGCCTGTGAACTGCTCCATGTCTTGGACCAAAGCGCAAAAAATGCCACCAAAGTTGCCATCGATACGGATGGGTTGCGAATGATCAATCGCTTTGGTTTGTCGGTAACCCTGCCACGCATTGCGAAGCTGGCAAACCGCAGGATGGACATTGAGGTGACCGGCTGTTTCAGCGGGGTCTTTCAGGAGTAGTGATCGACTTTAGTTGATCAAAGACCGGTTTGTATAAAAGAATCGCCACAGATTGATGAATTTATAAAATCGCAAGAAGAATATTGATTATCACCAGGAACATCGTTTGGAGGCAAAACCATGGGGATTCGCAAACAGTATTTAAAAAGCCGGCCGACATGCAAAGTGACCTTTACGATATCCGAGATATTGGGCAATAAATTCGACAATGCCCACGTCGTGGGCGAGTTCAACGACTGGTCGACCTCGGCCACTCCCATGCGTCACTTTAAGAATGGGGCCTTCAGCACCACTTTGGAACTGCCCGTAGGGCAGGCGTACCAGTTTCGCTATCTGTTGGGGCCGTCCCACTGGGCCAATGATCCGGATGCCGATGACGCGTTGCCGACACCCTATGGGGATGGGCACAATTCGGTCATCCGCCTTTGATGGGAAAAATCGAATGTCGTTCACCCGATTTGCATAACCATAAAAACCGACGCAAGAGGAGGAACACCCATGTTTGATCTAATGCCCCACAGACGAAGGGGTGGAAGGGAACTGGTAAGCTTCAGGGACGAGATCGATAACCTTTTCAACCGTTTTTTCGATATGGATGTACCATTGTCCCGAAGCCTCTTCGGCCAGGGAAATTGGGCGCCCCGTGTGGATGTGGTGGAGGGCAAGGAATCGATCACGGTGAAGGCGGAAGTTCCGGGATGTGAGATTGAAGACATCGACGTGAAACTGGACCGCAGGACGCTGACCATCAGCGGTGAGAAGAAGCAGGAGAAAGAGGAGAAGGACGATAACGTCCACCGGGTGGAGCGGCTCTATGGATCGTTCACCCGTATGGTGGAACTACCCGCAGACGTTGACCCGGAAAAGATCGACGCAACCTATAAGAAAGGTGTGTTGAATCTTGTTTTCACGAAAACCCTGGTGTCCGAGCCCAAAAAGATCGCTATTAAAACCGTTTGACCGGTCGTCAAACGATCGTTCGACTTTCGCTCCGCGCCTTCGGATCGGCAGGGGCAGGCCATAAAGCAAGGGTTTGTGATCGTAATGAAACACCAGGATGCAGTCATGAGAAAGAACCCACCATCCAAACAGAGAAGACGCGCTGCCTCGCGCATCCCCACCGAAGCCATCGTCACTTGTCGACACCACACCAGTGGCGATGGCGGGCGGTCGGTGGAAGGCATCATGCGTAACTTTTCCATGGAAGGGTCGTATATCGAGACGCTCCTGCCGTTTCGACCCGGTGCCATTATTTTTATGCGGGTTTTACGCTATTCACCAGCATCGCCGGATACGACCATTCAGGATCAGCCGCGGTCCATCTGCCTGGCGGAAGTCAAATGGCAACAGGCACTGGTTGAAGAAGAAACCTTTCGCTACGGAATGGGGCTGCGGTATCTGGAATAGGGGTATTGGGACAAAGAGCACCCGTTCGATCCGCTGAGACACCCCTCGTCTGACTGATCCCATGACGGATTGTGGTGGGTGGGGAGGAAGAATAATTGGCTGCTCACAATCGCTCACCTCGGCTGCTGATCGTCACGCCGGAAGTGACCGCCGTCTCCCGGGGGATAAGACCGGGAGGCCACACCATTTCCGCCCGTGCCGGCGGACTCGGCGACATCTGCGTATCCTGGATCCACACGCTATACGATCATGGATGGGATGTTTTCCAACAAAACGTCCATGACATCGTCGATTCCATATCGAGATCAAACCAATCCCATCTTCGCTGAAATCATGGGACAATCCGTTTTTACATGGGTATTAGTATCCACATAACCGGTCATAAATACGCAGTTCTGCATATTGTTTCCCCTGACTGCCGGCAGTATAAATAAATGAGTTACCAGCGAACAGCACACGCTGTCCGAAGACCTTCAAAGAATGGTGAAATCCAATAAGGATAGTGCCGTATTCTTGTTTTACACCGATCGATTTTCTGTGCTAGCGGTTGATTTTCAAAAGCCCTCAACTTCCGTCATTACGACGGGTACCAATGCTCCCTCAGATTATCCGGAGAGGCGAGTAGCGTTCAACGAAAAACGGAGGGCCGTAATCATGAAAAACAGATTCGTTTTCCTTCAAATCCTGTCAATCGTTATTTTAACGATCGGCTTTTTGGCCTGCAACAATCCCGTTTGCCGAAAGGAGATGCGCAATGGGTTTCAAGATCGCGAACACCCACTCATTGCAGGCATGACCATAAATGAAGAATTAGACTTGCTGTTCTGCACGCCGACACAAATGAGCCGCGTATGGTTCAACGACAGAGGGGAAGTTATCGGGATTCTTTTTTCGACACCGCGAGGTGATTTGTTCGAGAACAAAAACAGCGTTCATTCCGGTTTTATTAACATGGATCCGACAAACCGCCTCCGATTGGAAAATACGGTCAGCGGTATGACCAGGCTGAATGCAGGGAAGAACGACTTCATCGACGGCCGCCAGAAGGGGTTTTCCGGAAAGGATCCATTCCGGCGTGTTGTTGATGGAGATGGTAATCAGGTAGAATATGTGGTCTCCCCGAATACGGGTTGCATATTTGACAATGCCCGATAGGCAGCGGACATTGGGTACATGAAGGGGAGGCCGGTGCACTGATTGGCTTTCTCACCGGAACCGATCTAAAGCAAGATGAAGCCCGGCGTGTTCTTATCGAAAATGACCCTCCGGATCCCGTCGATCTCGAGCCGGTCCCTCACTTCGATGAATTTGGTGATGCTTTGGCTAATGAATGTCTTCTGCGCAGCAAGATTGCGAGCAGCACCATAAAAAGAGGTGCCGTGATTGCCCAGGACAATCCGAGAAACAGCAAATTTTGCGTAAACGTCGGATAAAAATAGACGATGCCGATCAGCGGTGTCACTAAAAAGTGGGCGATAAAGGAGACTCTCACCCATCTTTCAAAACCCACCTCGTGTAATGCCGGAATGGCAAACAACGTCGCCAGCCCCATGCATATGTATCCGATCGCGTCGTAGTCCCAGAACAAGGAGTGCGGTGTCTGGTCGAGAATACGGATCGCTTCGGATGTTTCTTTAATTCGTTATGCCATTTTTTAGAGAGTGTGGCCAATGCGGAGGTATTTCCGATGGGACGCCATACGACGCCGGACTGAGGCAAAAGAGCGGTCGGGAACCAGACCGCCTCGGCCAGGTACCTGTGCAACTCACCTGAATTGAGTTCTTTTGCATCTGCCTGGGCGGCGACGGCAAAGGCGGACAGGATACTTACGCAGCCGGCACCAATCCTCTCTTATGGACCCGTTTTAACGCATCGTTCCTGACAGATCCTGGGCATCTTTTCGATACATAATTGTCAGCCTTCCCGATATTCTCGCCGCAGAAAGAAATCGGGATTTTTCACCACCACAATGATGGACAACAAAAGTAAGAGGACGGTCTGGATGACCTTGCTGTCAGGATGTGTTCGAAACACCTCGTTAAAGCATCCCGCCGTAATATGAAAAACAATCGCCACGAGTATGCTGCGGTTCGTCTTGTAATACAGCCAGTTCATCAATACGACATAGGGAATCAGGCTGGCCATGAAGTTGATACTGTAAAGAAGCCCGGTTTCCGCCACGTTGCTGTGATAATATCCCTTGATGAACGAAAGCGGCATGTGCCACAGGGCCCAGAAGAGACCAAAGAGGAGGGAGGTGGTCAGCAAATTCATGCGCTGCCGCAGGCAGTCCGTACCGTAGGAATGCCATGCCAGTTCCTCCACCAGCGGTGCAAGGAGGAGCAGGAACCATCCGGGAAAGATGCCGGCAGAGAACGAAGACTTGCCGGCAAGAAGAAATTGATCCGCGCTATGACCGAAAAGCAAGGAGATTGCCTGCGCCAGCAGGATGCTGGCAAGCATGAGGAAACACGTCGTGAAGATATAAGCGGGTCTAATGCCCTTTAGGCCGATGATGCGGCGTTTGAGATCCACCCGCATCTCTGCGTGGGGCCATATCATAAAGAATGCGATTGCCGTCGGCCCGAGCAGTCCTGTAACACCCAGGATGCCGACCAATGCGCTGAGAAATTCGCTTGTCGGTGTCATATGGCTTGTGTACGCAGCCGCGAACCAGAATGCCCACGGAATTGCCGTGGACAACCCATAAAAGAGAAATGGATGACGGTACTTTTCGATGGACATGGGCACTCTCCACTTTTTTTTCAAACCGAAGAAAAGCAAGCAATATGCCATCTTGATAGAGTTTTGAATGAACATAATGAATTGGTTTGTCGATCATTACGTCTTGGGTTGTTGAGGCATTATGGAGACATGATACCTTGTCATGAAGTTTTCCATTCTGTCAAATTTTACCAGAACACATCACACCCTTTCCGATCCTAAATACAGTTCGATTCTGCTGATGTGCGTCATTGTCAATGAAGCTTTTGGAAAACAGGGCATCCAGGCGGCGGGGTGGTATGGCGTATGGAAACAAAGATCCGGCAAAGTCCGGGAGGATGTCAAGACCGGCTTCACAGGGAGAGTTGCAAGAGACTGCAAGTTGCGTTTGACAAAGCGGCCAGGGAATTCTAATCACTATCGTGAGCAATGTGCCAATGTGGTTGTATCTCTTCTTCTTGCCTCTCTTTGGCATGATGAAGGGCCGCGAATCCTATTGACGGTGCGGATCATACGACGCATGGAAAATATGTTCTCGGAAATTAAGGGATTTACAAATCAAATACGGAACGGCAATGACAAAAACGGAACAGACCGAATACAAACTGGTACTTCGCGGATTACAACACGAAGACTATTCTTATATCAAAGAAATTATGGACCGGGTGTACAAGGGGATGGGCGGCGCATGGCAGCCCCATGAATACGACACACTGATCGGTCATTTTCCCGAAGGACAGATTTGTATTGAGGATAACGGAAAGGTTGTTGCCGCAGCCCTCTCCGTTCTTGTGAACGCAGAGGATTTCGAAAGACGTCATACGTATAACGATGTTGTCGGCGGGGGGAAGATGTCGGCGCACGATCCGGATGGAAATACACTTTACGGCGTCGACATATTTGTCGATCCGGACTACCGCGGGCTGCGTCTTGGAAGACGACTCTACGATGCCCGCAAGGAGTTGTGCGAGAAGCTGAACCTGAAAAGCATTATCTTCGGCGGGCGAATTCCGGGGTATGCCGAACATTCCGGCAAACTGTCGCCTTCCGAATATATCAGAAAAGTTAAGGCAAACGAAATTTACGACCCGGTGTTGTCCTTTCAGCTGTCAAATGATTTTCACATCAAAAACATCGTTAAAAATTACATTCCCGAAGACACCCAGTCCGAAGCTTACGGGGTCCTGATGGAGTGGAACAATATCCATTATGAGAAACGGCCTACGCTTTTCGGCGGCAGGAAATCCTACCCCAGAATCGGTGTCGTACAATGGCAGATGCGGCCCTTCAACAACCTGGACGATTTTTTGCAGCAGGCGGAATTCTTCGTCGATGCGGTTGCGGGATATAATTCGGATCTGGTGCTGTTTCCGGAGTTGCTCAATGCACCGCTGTTGAAAAACTTTAACCAGGAAAACACCGCCGAAGCCATGCGGTCACTGGCGGAATATACCGAAAAAATCCAGTCCGCCTTCGTCAATATGGCCATTTCCTATAACACCAATATCATCGCGGGCAGCATGCCCCTGCTCAAAGACGGCAATCTGTACAATGTGTCCTATTTATGCCGCCGGGACGGCACCTGGGGTGCCCAGTACAAGCTGCATATTACACCGGACGAATTTCAATACTGGGGACTAAAAGGGGGGGATGAAATCCGAATATTCAACACCGATATCGGCAAAATCGGCATCCTCATCTGCTATGACGTGGAATTCCCCGAATTGGCACGTTATCTTGTGGACCAGGGAATGACGATCCTATTCGTACCCTTTTGGACCGACACGAAAAACGCCTACCTCCGGGTTCGCCGTTGCGCCCAGGCCAGGGCAATCGAGAACGAATGCTATGTGGCCATTTCCGGCAGCGTGGGCAACCTGCCGAAAATCGAAAACATGGATATCCAGTACTCGCAGTCGGCAGTCTTCACGCCATCGGATTTTGCGTTCCCCCATGATGCCATTGCCGCAGAAGCGACACCCAACACGGAGATGACGCTGATGGTGGATCTGGACCTGGATCTGCTGAAAGAGCTTCGGCAACAGGGAAGTGTCCGCAATCTGCAAAGTCGACGTAAGGAATTATATGAAATCGTATGGAAAACCGTACCGGACGGACAAAAAGGCGTGTAAAACTTTTCCATGTATAGCCATGCTCGAGGCATGTTTTTTTTCATGAGAGGCAACGACCACCAGCAAAACGAGTGGCTTGGATATTCGGCCATAGCCCGGATATCTATAAGCACATCAGTGCTTTCATTGTTGGGGTTGGTTCCGGGTGCAAAGCACCCGGTTTGAATACGACGAATCAAATTTTTATATCCAACTTTCCTTTTTCCCCCATTCCTTATTGCAACGGCGCCATGGTCAGAAATATTGTGCTGCCGCCCCGGTCCACGAGCAGCAGAAGGGATTCCCCTTTTTCCTCTTTCTCGACCGATCGTTGGAAGGCATCCAAGTTGGAAACCTCCCGCTGGTCCACCTCGATGATCACATCGCCCGGCTGAAGACCGGCTTCGGCCGCAGGCGATCCCTGGGCCACCTGCATGACAAGTATCCCCTGAGAGCGCAGCAGGCCGTATGCCCTGGCCACATCGGCTGTCAGGGTCTGAATGGACATGCCGAATTTGGCGTACACATCTTCCTGGGGCTGGGCGGTCGGTTCTTCATCGGTCATTTCCGTCGTGGTCACATTCAGAACGATCTTTTTTCCCTGGCGCAGCAACTTCAGCGCAACCGGCTTGCCGATGGGTTTGGCGGCGATCATGATCGGAAGATCCCGGGAACTCTTCACCGTTTTGCCGTCCACCGCGGTGATGACGTCGCCGCGCAGAATACCGGCCTTGGCTGCCGGTCCATCGGGTGCTATATCGGAAACCAATGCACCGTTTTCCGTTTCCAGCCGTAGTTTCTTCTTCAGTTCGGGTGTAATATCCTGAATCATCACTCCCAGATAGGCCCTGTGTACTTTCCCTTGGCGTCGATGACAAATCCGGTGCCCAGGGCTCCCTGACGGTATTCGCGCGGCATTCTGTTGCCGAAATAGCGGTCGAAAAAATCCCGGAAAGGGTCGTCGGATCCGAAGGGGGACTGATCCGTCCCATCGGTTTTGACTACCTTGGTGACCAGGATATTCACCACACTCGGGCCGGCTTTTTTTACCAGACCGGAAAAGGTCTTCGGGTTGGTGGCGGCATGGGCACCCGCCTCACCACCGAATAGGATCAGCATAAAAATGGCCAGGAAAACAAGGGCCGGAACAGGATGATTGGTTATTTCTGTCTTCATTTCATTCTTCCTTGTCGCGATTCATCCCCGATAATCGTTGCCTCGGATCACTATGCCGGTTCAGGGGACTCTGAAGAATCTATGGTCTCGGCAGGCTTTTCGCCGCTGGATGAGGCCGGCTGCCGCTTTTTCATTTCATCCAATATCGTCATATAACGGCGCGTCACCTCCTGCTCCACTCTCCCGCGGTGGCGGGTGGGGACGGGTATCCGGAGAATCAGGTTCAGCAGGCTTGGAGACGACATTTGTATGTTCACCCGGGGATCGACATTGGGCTCGTCCAGGCTCTGGTGGCGTGCCCTGGTAGTCATATATCGTTTGGCGACATGAATGTATGGCCGAACGACTTCGTCGGCCGCCGTCAGCAGGGCTTTTTCGGAAAGTGTCCATTCCGGTGTATTGTCGATGGGAATCGTAATCAGGTGAAACACATAGTCCCCCCACATGCGGGTTTCGTTTTTAACGATGCCCGACAGGTACCGGACATTGGGCACGTGAATAGTGAGGCCGGTATACTGGTTTGTTTTCTCACCGGAACCGATCTCCATCAATGTGAAGCCCAGCATACTCTGGTCGATGAGGTCCCCGCGGATTCCATCGATCTCGATGCGATCTCCCACTTCTGCAAATTTGGCGGTGCTTTGGTAAATGAATCCGATGATGTTGAGCAAAAACTCCTTGGTGGCCACGACGATGGCCGCGGCGATCACCACAATGGTGGCGGCCACGGCCCTCAGCTGTTCCAGCCAGATTACCACAATGATGATGAACGCGACGAGAAACGTGATGTTTCTGGCCGTCACGATCCACCGACGCCGGCTCGTGGCGTCCACTTCCTCTTTTTTCATCAATCGGCGGACGACGATGGTCCGGACGCTTACGGCGACGGCGATGAGCACCAGGGTGCTGAGCAGGCGGGTGAAAAAAGGGGTCTCAAAGAAAAGAGCGTTCCAGTTCATCTATTGTCTCGACCATAATCTTTAATTCGCCATTCAAACCGTTCTATCCAGCCGATAGAGCACGGCCAGCAATAACATGGATCCCATGAGCATCCATGTGGCACCGAACAACCACAGGCCCAAAGGAATCGCCAGATAGTAGCAACGCATACCGATGGTATAATGCGAGCTTGCATGATTCACCACCTCCACGACAAATTCATGGCTTTCAACACCTCGGTGCAGATCAGGAAGGCCCAATCCGTACCCGGCGTGATTGAAGTACCGGATTGCCAGGGTGAAATTGAAAAATCCCAGAAAAAAGTCCACCGCCAGCAGCATCAATTTAACCGCCCACAGCGTTTCGCTGGGCGTACCGACCAGGTTCAATGCCTGGGTGATTTCCCTGAAACCGCCGGGCCGAATGGCCGTATTGAGGATACCCAGGGCGATAAGGATCGCAGTGGAGGCCAGCAGGCTGGATGCCATCACCCAGTTGCGCAGGGTTTGCACCGCCAGAATGTCCCGCCGATCCGTCATGATCGTCTCGACCCATTTTTGCCGCATCATGTTGGTCATTCCCACCGCGGTCCTCTCGGGATAACGCCGTATGGTGAAATAGAGATGGAGGTGATATACCGTCAATAGCAGGGCGGATGTTCCGGTGATAATGGTTTCGACTCTGTTCATGTTGTTTTGGGGGCGAATTGGATTTTCGTAAATGCCGGGCGCAGATACCGGCGTTGCAGAAACGCTGCGGCAATCGCCGGTCATCTTCTTTTACCATGTTGTGTACCGCCGTTCAATCCGCTAATCAGATAATTTGATTACAATTCGGTCGTGCGCGCCGGCATTTGTCTGCCGGCGTGGCAATACCTTGGTCTGGACGTTTACTCAAGTTGGAGGATAAGGGTGTATCCAGTAAAAAAAAGCATCATGATGTACTTTGTTTTTATCGCCGCCGCGTTGCTGCTTTTTGAATTTTTCTGCGACGAATGTGGTGCAACGTCAAAAGCCCCTCAGATTCCACGTGAAGGCCATGGTTTCTCCCGGATCGCATTGATGCCGTTTCTTAGTGGCCGGTTGCAGGCCTCGGACCAGACCATCGCCAAACCGCTGAGCAAGACTTTGTCTCAGCTGACCTTCGACGACCAAAGTCTGCCGGAAGGTTCGGATACGACCATGAACCGCATCGTTTACGATGCATTGAAACATCGTTTCCCGGAACGATTGGTTCCGGCTGATCTTGTCTCGGCAACGTACCGCCGGCTGTCCGGCAATCCGGCCAACGACACGCCGCGCAAACTCGCCGTCGGGCTTGGGGAGGTGTTGGGTGCTGACATGATTGTCGTCGGAACCGTGTGGCGGTTCAGGGAAAAGGGAGAGATTCCGGAAAATCCCGCATCGGTCGGCTTCGCCCTTTATCTCGTTCGGGTCGAAACCGGCCAACGGCTGTGGCATGACAGCTTCGATGGCACCCAAAAGGTTCTTTCGGAAGATGTACTCGGTGGGATAAAACAGATCGGGATGGGGCTTCAATGGCTGACGGTGCAAGAGCTTGCAAGGTACGGGGTGAAATCGATGGTGAAAACAATTCCGCTGCACTGAAACCTGTTTTCGTATTGCGTGGTTTCCTTCTAACGCCTCAAAAAAAACAGATGAAAGAGATCCGAGACCTTTTGGAATATCCGAAAGGAAGCGTCGGTCGCATCATGACGACGGTGACGGACATCGTGGGCTTTTTTGCCTTCCTCGGTTTCGCGGTGCTGTGCCAGTCCTATCTGCTGTAAAATTCACAGACACGGGAGGTCAATTGTTGTCCGCCGTGATCGGCTATTCAACCTTTCCCTGTTCGATGCCAGCCAGCGGCCATCAGTGCCGGGACTGCTTCCTGTTTTGCCTGCGGGATTTTCTCTGGGCCATTTTCTGCTGTAGACGTTCTTTTTGGCGGGCCAAT
This sequence comes from uncultured Desulfosarcina sp., assembly GCA_963674945.2. Classification (GTDB taxonomy): domain Bacteria; phylum Desulfobacterota; class Desulfobacteria; order Desulfobacterales; family Desulfosarcinaceae; genus Desulfosarcina. The sequence goes on along the minus strand of CAXXWQ010000004.1, from coordinate 588,545 downwards.
TTCTCTTTGAGATTTTGTTGATAGCGTTCAACCGCAGCGTAACTCGCAAAATACCCGATCGCCGCGACAGGTATGCCGATGATGATCCCACCGACGGTCAATGACAAGAATATTGTCGGCGCCTGGTCCATCATGGAGACGATACCATGCCAGTTGAAGGTGAGTTCAAAATCAACAGGCCTTTGCACGCCGATCAGTTTCGCACCAATGACATAGGTGAACCCGTAAATCAATGGTGCCGAAAACGGATTGGTGACCTGAACCCCGATCGCCGCTGTAATTTTGTTCCATTTGAACACGGATGCCAAAAAAACGGAGATGAGGATTTGTCCTCCCATGGTTGGGGTGAACCCGATAAACAGGCCCAGGGCAAATCCGAGCGCAACTTCCCGCGGATTACCCCTTATGCGTATGAACCGCTGATAAATCGTTTTCAAAAATGTGGGCATCAAAGTATTCTCGATGTCACAAATTTTTCATATCGTCTTGTAAACGTGACAGCGGATGTCCTCCTCTCCCCAAAACCGGACATACGAGGTCTTCCGATAATTGCCTGCCCGGCAGCGCAGCGGGACGAGGCATGTGCAATATATTTGACGGCATCCTTTGCTCATCTATGCACTAATAAAACGAACAAGTAATAACGGACGGTCATTGGTTTTCTCGACCATCGTCCATTTCACCCTGCCAATAAAGCGCATTGACAGGCGTGTTGTAAATACAATTTTTCATTTCCGGCAGTCAGGAACAGGTTCTGCTTGGCCGAACGAACCGGTCATGGATTGAAAACAACAATAAAGATCTTTGGGTTGACCGGCAGGCGTCTTATATGATCATACTGTGCTACCTTCGCATTGCATTTCGGGTACTCTCAAAAGAAACGATACCCAAATACGGATCAACGGTGAAACGCCAATGGAGTACAAAGACTACTACGGCATCCTGGAAATCGATGCCAACGCGAGCCAGGATGAAATAAAGAAAGCCTACCGCAAGCTGGCGAGAAAGTTTCATCCGGACCACAATCCCGGTAACGAGGCCGCAGAGGGCAAATTCAAAGAAATCAACGAGGCCAAGGAGGTGCTTTCCGATCCGGAGAAGCGAAAAAAATACGATCAGTTCCGATCGCAATGGAAGAGCTACCGTGAAAGCGGCGGAAACCCCGATGGTTATAATTGGGAGCAATGGCGCCCTGAATCGGAGAGCAGCTACTCCTATCGCACGGTGACCCCCGAAGAGTTCGAGACATTGTTCGGTGGCGCCGGGGGCTATTCCGATTTCTTTGAAACCCTTTTCGGTGGCACTGCAAAGCAAAGGTCGGCCGGTGGATTCGGTGGCGAAGACATTTCTTTTTCTTCTCCCCGCCACGGCCGGGACAGCGAGTACGGGGTGTCAGTAACTTTGGATGAAGCCTTTCACGGCACCACGCGTTCTCTGCAGTGGGAGGACGGTCGCACGATCAAGGCGAAGATACCGCGCGGGGTCCAGACCGGCTCCCGGGTACGCTTGAAGGGCCAGGGGGCGCCGGGCGCCCGCGGGGGGGAACCGGGGAATCTCTTCCTGATGGTAGATGTCCTTCCCGATTCACGGTTCCAGCGCAATGGAGACGATTTGAGCACAACCATTATCGTGGACCTGTTCACGATGCTGCTCGGAGGAAGCGTGACGGTGACCGGTATCGACAGGTCGGTGCGCCTGGACATCTCTTCACAGACACCGAACGGACGGACTTTTCGTTTAAAGGGGTTAGGAATGCCCCTGATGAGAAATCCGGAAAAACGCGGGGATTTATTTGTCACCGTAGCGGCTGCGTTGCCGAAAACCCTGTCTGCCGAGGAGAAGGCGATCATTCAACAATGGAAAAAAACGCGGGAAGGAGATCGACGATGACCGAAAGCACGATTGAAATCCGGCTGGATACGCGCCGGCGCTTCTATCCCGTACCGTCGGCCGCCAGGGCGGCACGCGTCACGATTTCATTTGTCGATGAATGTGAAAGGGAAAACCTGATCCAGGCAACAGTCGTTGAAGGCGAAAAGGGATACGATGACAAGATGGTTTGCAGGCTTATCCGAATCCGGCACTTTTATGAAGATCTGGGGTTCGACCTTAATGCCATCGACTTTATACTCCGCATGCGCCGATGTGTTACAGAGATGCAGGCTCGACTCGATGGGATGCAAGCGCACATGCATGAGCGGGAAGAAGAGCTGTTGAACGAAATACGAAAACTGAAAGATCGACGCACGGGAGATTCCAGATGACAACCTTTCCATCGACCGAATCGGTCGTGAAACGAAAGAAAGTATCTGCCCCGGCTTTCACATCCATCTCTTTTTTCTGAAAAAGAGAAGCATGGCAACGACCATCGCAACCATGACGACCCAGGCAAGGCCGTATCCCCATGGCCAATCAAGTTCCGGCATGTATTTGAAGTTCATGCCGTATATCCCGGCAACAAAAGTAATGGGAATAAAGATGGTGGCGATGATGGTCAGCACCTTCATTACCTCGTTCATGCGGTTGCTCACCATGGAAATGTACAGTTCGAGCATGCCACCCAAGAGGTCGCGGTAACTCTCGATGGTATCCATCACCTGCACCACATGGTCATACACGTCACCGAGATATAGCCGGGTGCTGTCGTGAATCAGCTCCGTCTCCTCTCTTGTCATGTGATTTACGATTTCACGCAGGGGCCACACCTGTCTGCGAAGATATATCACCTCCTGCTTCAGCGAATGGATAACCTGAAGAACATCGGTCTGCGGGTTTTCGGTCACGGCGTCATCCACTTCCTCGATTTGCGTGCCGATTGTCTCCAGAATATGAAAGTAGTGATCCACGACGTTATCCATCAGGGCGTAGGCCAAATAATCGCAGTCTGATTTGCGGATGCGCCCCTTTCCCTTGCGGAGGCGTTCACGCACCGGGTCGAAGGTATCACCCGGCGCCTCCTGCAAAGAGATCAACCAATGGGTGCCGAGCAGGATACTAATCTGTTCGGAGGTCACCTGGCCATCTTCGGTATTGTGTTGCAGCATTTTGAGGACGATAAACAGATAATTGTCGAAGGATTCGAGTTTGGGTCGATGCCCGGTGTTGACAATGTCCTCCAGCGTCAGCGGATGAATGCCGAAATGTTCACCGATTCTTTCGATCATGGACAGGTCGTGGATCCCGTCGATATTGACCCAGGTCCTTGTGGGCGAGTTCATGAACGGTATGAGTTCATCGATCGTGTCTACCCGGCGTTCGGTCAATTGGTCATCATCATAATCCATGATGGTGATGCGAGGCCGGTCTGTTTTCTGCTCGCCGACGTGCACCAGCGTTCCCGGTGCGCTGCCGGCTTTTTTTCGACTTCTCTTAACAAATCGCAACATATGTCCATCCTTTCGCCTTTATCATTTACGGCTTCGTAAAAAATCCGATATCGGCGTTACGCTTCATCCCTCGTCACTGAGGCGTACTATATGTACGCCTCATTCCTCGGGACTCGCAATCCTTGATCTCGAACTTTTTACAAAGCCGTCCGAAATCCGACATCTTACAAGTTTATCATCATTGGCGCTGGCAGTCGATGATCCGGCAGGAAGCGTTTTTGGGGACGATGGATGTTGGCCTTCTGATTTTTAGTGTTTGTACTTTTTTTTGTCCAGGCCGTGTCGGGATATCAGCCGGCTCAACTGTCTGGGCGTGATGTCGGCTTCGGCGGCCGAACTGTTGATTCTTCCTTTGTTTTTTTCCAGAAGTTTGATCAGGTAGAGGCGTTCGAATTCGTCGATGGCGAGCTGTCGGGCCCTGGCCAGGGAAAGCGCCCTCTGGCCCTCGATAATTTGATCGATGGTGGAGCCGATCATCAATGCCTGGGGGAAATGTTCCGAAATGAGCAGATCGCCGGTCTCCAGAATATGGGCCCTCTCCAGAACATTTTCCAGTTCGCGCAGGTTACCGGGCCAATGATACGTCTGCAGGTTTTTTACAGCCTCCTTGTGCACGCCCTTGATGGTTTTCCCGTATTTGGCATTCAGATTGGCAAGAAACAGATCGACCAGATGAGGCAGGTCCTCCAGGCGATCCCGCAAAGGGGGAATTTGGATGGGAAATACATTAAGCCGGTAGAGGAGGTCCCGGCGAAATACACCGGAATCGGCCATCTGCTGGAGGTCGGCGTTTGTCGCCGCAATGATACGGGCGTTGGTGCAAAGCGGTTCCTGGGCGCCCAACCGGTTGAAGGTGCCGTCCTGCAGCACCTGCAGCAATTTGATCTGGGCGGCCGGCGTGATGGTTCCAATCTCATCCAAAAAGATCGTACCGTCGCGGGCCATCTCGAATTTACCGATTCTTCTGCGGTCGGCACCGGTGAAAGCGCCCTTTTCATGACCGAAAAGTTCACTTTCGATCAGGGTCTCGGGGATGGCGCCGCAGTGAACGGCAACAAACGGGCCGTCACTTCTGTGGCTGTGCCAATGAATCAACCTGGCCATCAAGCCCTTTCCCGTTCCCGTTTCCCCCGTAAGCAATACGGTGGCAATGGTCGGGGCCACGCTACGGACATTTTCGAAAACTAACCGCATGGCAGGATTGCGGGTCTGGATAATCTCCATCCAATCCGACTTCCAGAATTTGTCCCGCAGGTATTCCAGTTCCAGATTTTTTGCGATCCCTTCTTTTGCGGTTTCCAGAACCAGTCGTATCTCGGCGCTTTCGATGGGATAGGTCAAATAGTCGTTGGCACCGAGTTTCACCGCTTCAACGGCGCGGCGCACATTCTCTTTGGGCGCCAGTACCACAAATTGGGTCTGCTGATGGTGTCTGCGGAAATGCCGGATGGCGTCTTCCAACGGGCCTACGATATCATTCCCCAACGGGGCCAGATCGATGAAAATCAGATCGAATTGCTGTTTCATCGATGCTAACGCGCCCGAAAGCTCTTTTTCACAGCTCACATTGGACTTTTTGCCAATGGCACCGTGAATCAGCGCTACCACTTCCGGACTGTCACTAACGACCAGAATCTCTTCTATCATGACACATCATCAATGGATTGAAAGGGAACAAAGCGAATCAGGCATATTTCATGGTGATGCAAACCACGCTTCATTCTATATCGTGTATCTTCTCAAAATGCAACGGGCGGTTATCAGGACGTTTTCGATTCTTGGGGGATCAGCGATGGCGGTGGGAGATCCTGCCGTTCAGGCGATGGACTTGATTGGGTCGGCGGTGTCGACCCGAAAATGGCGGACGCGGAAGGTTAACCTGCCGCGATGCATCATGACAATGCCTTCGGCGGCAACTCTCTTCTTCACATAGGACAGCAATTGGTTGCCGATTTCATCGTTCACCACCCGGTATGTTTTCTCATCGTAGTCCGCGATATCCACGACCGAGATCGCACCATTTTTTTCCCAGCCGGCGGCAAGAACGATGCCTCGAATGATTGTCGGATTTTTTTTCGCCATTATTCCACCGACAACGACCTTGTTTTGTGTTTGTGAAATTATCTTGGCGCCTTCTACTGCAATGAATGCGCCAGGTGCACAACTTGCAGGCGAAAACAATGCAGGATCGCATGGTGCGAATCTTTCGTGGACTGGAATCATTTGTGCCAGAAATTGTGAATCAGATGAAATCTGACATCCGGTTTCCTCTTCCGGATCAAAGCGGACATCGTATTTCTATTTCTCACGATGTCAATCGGCGGCTCTTCAAAATCAAATCTGCGTATTTTTTCAAATGGATGATTGTGTTTGCAATTCTGAAAAGACGATTCCCCATATAAACCAATCGGACGGTTTGTAAAGGGGGGTTGCCTCCCTACGCTGCCGGATTGTCCCGCAAACTCTCCCGATATGCATATGACCTCACAATCCCCAGACGTTCGATGGCCTGGTGCAGCGCCGTATTGATGGGCATCAAACGGAAACCCAACACTGGATCGAGCCCAAAGACTTCGGTGCCGTACTTCACGAAACAGGGCGCTTCTTCGGCCATGGCCATTGCGACCAGGGCGACTTTCGGGTTGTTCTGGCGGATGTGCCGACACACCGCCAGTGTCTTGGACCCGGTCCGATCTCGTACCGCGGCAAAGCCGAACAATCGACACACTACCGGCCGCCATTTGTAATAGCCGCAGTGTCCGGCCAAGTTTTCTGTCCCATGGACCTTGTATAAAACGCATCTCCCCGACACGGAAGGTACCGACAGACGCTCCAGCCATTGGTCTGCCGTACCGTCGCAAAACATTTCATGGGCCATGGGAAGCATTTCCAGAACGGTCACCTGGACATCGGAGGTCGTACAACATTTTCCGCACCCCGGTGGACAACGAAGTCCGCTCCTCAATTGAAATTCTGCCACCACCTGATCGATGTGGGCATACAGCGCCGTCATTTCAGAGAAGATTCCCAACTTCTTTTTCTCCGCCAACCCGATATCGGAAAGCTTTTTTCGGCATGCGCGATAGGGGTGCAACCATACAAATCGTCACGTCGACAGCCGCAATGGTACGCAGGCCTCGAATATGCCTGCATAATGTGAGCCATTGAGGTAACACACCTCCGTGTTTCACTCGCCTCGGATGGTTCCGGGTGCATCGCTCCTTACCGGAAAGCAGCCGATCAACGACCACCTATAAGAACCGGTGTTTCGATTTGCTCCATTGGCAGGGAAGTAAATCAAAATAGATATGGCGCAAATATTGCGTCAGGCTTTCGTGTCGTTGTTCGTTGGGTCTTTTTTGAAGGAATTTCCGGAGGGTTGCTATGAATCGAAAAGATCTGAATTACTTTCGTCAGTTGCTTGAAAATGAATTGAACCGGTTGCTCGACGATGCCGGGACAACGGTTTATGAGCTTATTTCCACAACCCTTGAGAGTGAACCCGATCCTCTGGATCGGGCCACGCAGGAGCTGGATCGGAACAGTAAGTATCGAATTCGGAGCCGGGAAAGTCGATTGATTAAAAAGATCAAATACAGCCTGAGCGCCATCGAAGAAGGGTCATACGGAATCTGTGAAGATTGCGAAGAGCCCATCTCCCTGGAGCGTCTCAAGGCAAGGCCGGTAACCCGATATTGCATCGACTGCAAGATACGCCGTGAACGGTACGAAAAGGCCGTTGGATATTGATCCTTTATCGGCCTTTGGTCCCGTTTACATCTGAATCTGCCGGCAGTAACCGCCGCGACAAGGCCCCGGTCCGATCATCCCAAAATTTCAAATTCAGCAGACATTTACCTTCTCATGGACCTGTCCTCCAGGACCGGAAGCAAAATGTCCTGTCCTCACCATTTTTCGGACACCTGATGTCTCCTTCAATAGATCATTGAATATCATCAAAGGCATTGGTGGAGAGGCACGGTTTGTCGTTAAACAGGCAGTTTTGGATAGAAAGGGAGGAATTGTGCGATGCAGCGATGAGAACATGGCTGAAAATCGGAACCGAAGTTTCCTTTTCCTCGGTCATTCACGTTCTGGTTTCGCCGGAAATCGCGAAAATGGCTTGATTTGTTAAGAATATCATACTGGCATGCATTTTGTTAAGTGCTTGGCATTAGAAAAACAGGTTGTTTTTCCTGGAAACCGAACCGAGCAAAGAAAAGGAGTATCCAAACGATGCGTTTGCCTCCCCGTCGTCAATCCAACCCGAATCAGGACCAAAAGTCCACTACTACCATGGAGGTCTCCACGGAAGTGGAAGAGGAGCCTCCAAGTCAGGCGACCGATTGCGCGGTTGCCTCGCCATTGTCGGCTACACGGCCGCGACCAAACCATTTATCCATCAGACCGGTTCCCAACTACCCGATTTCTCGAAGGCGCAAGTTTTTAAAAATCCATTACCCCAACATCAGCGACCAGCAATGGAACTCCTGGCAATGGCAGATCGCCAACCGGGTGTGCACGACAAGACAGCTGGAACGGTTTTTAACGCTGAGCAGCGATGAGAATGCGGCAATGGCGGGCTTGCAAACCAGGTTGCCCCTGGCGATCACACCCTATTTCCTCAGTCTGCTCGTTGACCACGGTGTGGCCTATCCCCTGCGCCGAACCGTTGTGCCCACAATCAACGAGTTGATCCGCATGCCGGAAGAGGCCGATGATCCCCTGGGCGAAGATCATCAAAGTCCTGTTACGGGTCTGGTCCATCGCTATCCGGATCGGGTGTTGTTCCTGACCCTGGATTTCTGCTCCACCTATTGCCGCTATTGCACCCGTTCCCGCATGGTGGGGCACGGTCGCCTCTTTTTCAATCGCAAGCGCTTGGAACAGGCCCTGGAGTACATTCGTCGTACTCCCATGATCCGGGATGTTCTGCTTTCCGGCGGCGACCCGCTGACCTTGAGCGATTCTCGACTGGATTGGCTGCTGACCCGGTTGCGGCAGATCAAACATGTGGAGATCATTCGGATCGGCACCAAGATTCCGGCCGTCCTGCCCCAGCGAATTACGCCGCAACTGGTGCGCATGCTCAAGCGCCATCATCCGTTGTGGATGAGTCTTCACTTCATCCATCCGGACGAGTGCACGCCCGAAGCCTCGCTTGCCTGCCAGCGATTGGCCAACGCCGGAATCCCATTGGGATCACAGACCGTTCTGCTCAAGGATATCAACGATTCGGTGGAAACCATGGGCCGCCTAGTGCACCAATTGCTGCGCATGCGGGTCAGGCCCTACTATCTTTACCAGTGCGATCCCATTTCCGGTTCTTCTCATTTCCGCACACCGGTGGACAAGGGGCTGGAAATCATCCAAGGATTGCGGGGGTTTACAAGTGGGTACGCCGTACCGACCTATGTCATCGACGCACCTGGCGGCGGCGGAAAGATACCATTGACGCCCGATTACTGCCAGGGACGCGACGGATGCGATATCCTGCTGCGGAATTATGAAGGCAAAACCTTTCGCTATCCAGATTCGTTCTAATCAGACACCACCGCCGGTAAAGGAGGGCGGTGAGGATGAATCCAACAAACACAGATATGGCGAGTGCAACGATACCCGGCAACACGCTATCGGCTGTTGAAAATCCGGACCGGGGAGACGTTTGCATACGCTGCGCCAGTCAGGGCCGGACCTGCTGTCAGCAGCACGATATTTACGTTACCGCAGGTGATTGCCAACGGATCCAACGCCACGGCGGGTTTTGTGACTTTTATGAATACCGTGTCGGCGTTCACGCGGACTATGCCGACCAGGAGGATGATCCGCTGTGGCATCGGTACGTCTTTCGCACCGATGGCAGGCGACGAGTTCTCAAATGGCTGGCGGACGGCGACTGCCTTTTCCTCGGCCCTTCGGGATGTTCGCTGTCGTTGACCGCCCGGCCACTGGTGTGCCGGTTGTATCCCCATCTTTACACTGCCGAAGGCCTGAGCGGGCAATGGGACGGCGAATGCAGCGCAACCAGAATGCAGGCGATGCCTTCCTTCGAGAAGGGAATCGCCGGCGTCGCCCGGCAACAAGCAGTCCAATGGCACCGTATGCTCTACCGTGAAATTTTCTGGGAGGCAAAAGAAAATGAAAATTGGCCTGACGTATGATCTACGCTCCGAATACCTGGCTGCCGGGTACGGCGAGGAGGAGACCGCCGAATTCGATCGCGACGACACGGTCGAGGCATTGGAAAGCACGCTTGCCGCCTTGGGCTATCACACCGAACGCATCGGCCATGCCCGCAACCTGATCCAACACTTGGCTGCAGGACGGCGCTGGGACCTTGTTTTCAACATCGCCGAAGGAATGAACGGCATCGGCCGGGAAGCCCAGGTGCCCGCAATATTGGATGTCTACGGCATCGCGTACACGTTTTCCGATCCGTTGGTGATGGCCCTGACCCTGCACAAAGGCATGACCAAGCACGTACTGCGCGATGCCGGTGTGGCCACTTCCGATTTCGTGGTGGTTCGCGAACCGGGGGACCTGAAGGCGGTAACTTTTGGGCCGCCCTATTTTATCAAGCCCGTGGCCGAGGGAACGGGCAAGGGAGTGACGCCCGACTCCATCGTACGCCAAAGAAAGGAGTTGGGCGCCGCCTGTCTCAACCTGATGACCGACTTTTCCCAACCGGTCCTGGTTGAGCCGTTTCTACCAGGCCGCGAGTTTACCATCGGCGTTGTGGGAACGGGTCGAGAGGCAAGGGTGCTGGGCACCATGGAAGTTCATTTACTGGATAAAGCCGAAGCCCAGGTTTACTCTTACACGAACAAGGAGCGCTGCGAGGAATTGGTCGCCTACCGTCTCGTGGATGCAGCAACGGACCCTGTTGTACGGCAGGCCGAAGCCATCGTGCTGAAAGCCTGGCAAGTGCTGGGATGCAGGGACGGGGGACGTGCCGATGTGCGCTGCGACGCCGAAGGTGCACCACAGTTCATGGAGGTCAATCCGCTGGCCGGATTGCATCCTGAACATTCCGACCTGCCGATTTTATGCACCAAACTTAAAATCACCTATGCGCAGTTGATCGAATGGATCGTGCAGTCTGCGCAAAAACGCATTCGCCACACCACGACCTCGACAAGGAGCCAAGCCTATGCGTGTTGCTGTGGTTCATAATACCGTGCAAACAGACAGTACGGTGGATGAACAGGACGTTATGATTCAGGCCGATGCCGTCACCGATGATCTGCGGGCGCTCGGGCACAAAGCGGTCCGCCTGACCTGTGATCTGGATCTTTCCCGCGTCCGGAGAGAACTTCGCGCCATTGATCCCGATCTGGTCTTCAATCTGGTAGAGTCCCTGGACGGCACGGGCCGGCTGATCCATCTGTTTCCATCCCTGCTGGATGCCATGGTGCTGTCCTACACCGGGGCATGTGCCGAAGCCATGATGCTGACCTCCAACAAGCTGCTCACAAAGGCCTTGCTGGACGGCGCGGGTCTGCCGACGCCGACATGGACCGTTCCGTCCGACGCCTGGCGTGTTGGGCTCTTCGGAAGACCGCGAGACACCCCTTGCCGCTGGATTCTCAAATCCGTCTGGGAGCACGCTTCTATCGGCCTTGACGATGAAGCCATCGTGGATGCCGCGTCCGAAAGGTTGCTGGAGACCCTGATGGTCCAGCGGGCACCCATGCTGGGCGGATCCTGTTTTGCCGAGGCCTTTATCGAGGGCCGGGAGTTTAATCTCTCTTTGCTGGACAGCCCGCAAGGCCCCCAGGTGTTACCTCCGGCGGAAATTGTCTTTGAGGGGTATTCTTCCGGTCAGGCCAGGATCGTGGGCTACAATGCCAAATGGGACGAGAATTCCTATGCGTATCACCACACGCCGCGTCGTTTTGATTTCGATGCAAAAGACGAGGAACTTCTGGTGCAGCTTACGAATATGTCCCTGGAATGTTGGGATTTGCTGGGTCTTCGGGGGTATGCCCGCGTAGATTTTCGTGTGGACTGTCACGGTCGGCCCTGGGTCCTGGAAATTAACGCCAATCCCTGTCTTTCACCGGATGCCGGTTTTGCCGCCGCCGTCCACCAAGCCGGATTGTCCATGACCGATGCCATAAAAAGGATCGTGGATTCGGCGATACGATAGGTTTCGTCATGCTTAAAATTCGCCGGATTTACGATGACATTCTGTCTGTGGACCGGGAGGCGTTGCAGCAGGTGAAGCAGATCCTTCGGACCCGCTTTTCCGAGGTGCCGCCGGAAGAGATCGACCAGATCAGTGAAAAGCTGCGTAATCCTTTCAAACAGCGTTTCCGGACCATCTTGCTGGTTGCCGAAACATTGCGTCGACGCGTACTGGGATTCACCATGGTGCTGCACGAACCGGTGATCGGTTTTTGCTATCTGGACTGGATTGCCACCGCCAAAGGTTCCACCGGAGGCGGGCTGGGCAGTGCCCTGTATGACAGCGTGCGGGCCGAGGCCGTGGAACTTCATGCCAGGGGACTCTTTTTCGAGTGTCTGCCCGACGATCGCGATGCCTGCGATGATCCGGCGATCCTTAAGCAGAATCGCGACAGGCTCCGCTTCTATGAACGTTATGGGGCCCGTCCGATCATCAATACCGCCTACGAGAGTCCCGTCAGGCCGGGTGACACCTGCATGCCCCATCTGGTGTACGACGGGCTCGATCATCCCGAGCCATTGCGACCGCGGTTTGCCAGAAAAGTGGTGCGCGCCGTGCTGGAGCGAAAATACGCCGCCTACTGTCCCCCCCGCTATGTGGAAAAGGTGGTGGCATCCTTTCGGGATGATCCGGTGAACCTGCGGCCTTTCCGGTATGTCAAACCCGAGGCCGTGCGAACAGCCGTTGAAAGCCGCTCTTTAGAGCAAATCGCCCTGGTGGTCAACGCCAATCATGACATCCACCACATACACGAACGTGGCTATGTGGAAGCGCCCGTACGGGTGCGCAGAATCCTGAAAGTGCTGCAGCCCAGCGGTTTGTTTGCCCAAATCAAACCCCGCTCTTTTGCCGAAAAGCATATCACCGCGGTTCACGACAGCGATTTGGTAAACTACCTGCACCGGGCCTGTGAAGAGATACCCGAGGGCAAATCACTGTATCCCTACATCTTCCCGCTGCGCAACAAGACCCGACCACCCAAAGAGCCGTCTGTGCTTTCCGGATATTACTGCATCGATACCTTCACCCCGATCAACCGCAATGCCTATCCGGCCGCCCGCCAGGGGGTTGACTGCACCCTGACCGCTGCCGCCGACATTCTGGCCGGCCGGCGAATGGCCTACGCCCTGGTGCGACCGCCCGGCCACCATGCAGAGCGCCGGGCCTTCGGGGGGTTTTGCTACTTCAACAATAACGCCATCGCCGCCCAATATCTGAGCGCCCACGGAAAGGTTGCCATCCTGGATATCGACTATCATCATGGCAACGGCCAGCAGGATATTTTCTACCGGCGCAGCGACGTGCTCACCGTTTCGTTGCATGGCCATCCCGCCTTTGCCTACCCCTATTTTGCGGGATTCGAAGAAGAACGCGGCGAGGGCGAAGGCGAGGGGTTCAATATGAACCTGCCCTTGCCTGAGAAAATGGACGGCGACGGTTACCTGAAGGTATTGGACAAAGCCCTGCGTCGCATCCGGCAGTTCAATCCCCAGTTTCTGGTGGTGGCCTTCGGGCTGGATACGGCAAAAAGTGACCCTACCGGCACCTGGCAGCTTACCGCCAGGGATTTCGAGGCCAACGGGCGGCGTATCGGCGCACTGGGGCTGCCCACTTTACTGGTACAGGAGGGGGGGTATCGCGTACGTACCCTTGGCAGCAATGCCCTCCACTTTTTTAAGGGGTTGGCCGCCGCAGGTTTTCATCCGCAAGCCAAACATCCTCCGGACAAAGAGCAGATGCACGGCATCGTGTTGAGACAAGAACCCACGGCGAGTGATCCGGAACGGGTCAGGCGCCTTGTCGATCTTACCGGCTTTTTCCACCCGGATGAAGTGGCGGTGGCCGAGGAACTGGTACAGGAGCGCCTTACCAGGGGGGATGAAAGCGGCTACCATTTCCTGATCGCCGAGCAGTATGGCCGGCTGGTGGGCTACACCTGTTACGGTCCCATTCCCTGCACGCGGAACAGTTACGATCTGTATTGGATTGCCGTCCATCCCGAGTTCCATCGAAAGGGATTGGGTCGCCGACTGATTGCAGAGACCGAGGCGCTGATCCGAAAGGGCGGCGGCGATCGCATCTACGTGGATACCTCCCAGCGCGATCAATACGCCAGTACAAGGGCCTTCTACGAAAGCTGTGGCTATCGTCTGGAGGCGGTGCTGAAAGATTTCTATGCGCCGGACGACGGCAAGGTGATTTACTGCAAGGTGCTGTCCGGTCGATGATCACCGGCATGACGGATGGGAGGGCTTTTTTGCCATCAACCGCGTCACAATCCCGTGCCGATCGTTTTTCTGAAACAGGCGGATCCGTTTTCATCGAAACGCAGTACTGACCGGGCACCAGGGCGATGCATTGAATTTTCTCATTGATTATGACTGCCGCGAAACCTTTGGGGGCATCATCGGAAATCATGTGTCCGCTTTCAAACCGCGCAGAAGTCGCTATACCACCTTGGAAAATGATTATCATATGATTCAAGTATGTTATCAAATTGGCTCATTTATTGCTGCGGATGTATACCAATGACATGAAGTACTTCGTTAGTGTCCTGTGCACAGGTATGAATACAGGTATCGCCTTATCCACCAGCCGTATCCTCGGCTGATGTTCAGAAAACCAACAAAAAACCAACAAATGGAGGAGAAGATGAAGACGAAAACCATCATTGGTGCAATCATGGCTCTTACTTTGGTATTGGGATTCCTGTTCACCACAGGAGTCGCGGCGGAAAATAAAACCATTACCGGCATGGTCGATGTGAACGACAGCGATATGATCATCATCTCCGCCGATGACGGTGAAGATTACCTGGTCAAGGGCAGGGATCTGACGGAAATGATCGGTAAGGCCGTCAAGGTGACCGGCACCCTGGAAGAGGGAGGCGATGCCAAGACCATCACGGTAATGGAAATGGAGGAAATCGAGGAATAACCGCCCGCCTGGTTACCCGGCGCATTGGCGCCGATTCAATTTTTGCGGTTTAAATCTGCACGTCACCATTCGCCGGTGTGGTTCACTTTCACAAAAAACCGCACCGGCGTTTTATTTTCAGGCTTCCGATTGAATCCTCTCGGCCATAAACAGAAATCCTGGACCACAGATCCGGATTTTCTGAAAACACACGAAACAGGGCCTTCTTCCGATCATCATGCAATTTCAATGATGGGTTTTCATGCCACGGATGGTACACAATTGATAGAACCGTATTGGCCTCAAGTATCTCGCGACACCTGCCGAAACGTAAACCATGATGCGAGGCTTGAGCGAATTAACGAAAAACCGGTGCATGACCCGGCGCCAGCTTCTGGCGTTTGGCCTGATGGGCGCCGCCGGCCGGGTGATGTCACCCCTTGTGGGAAATGCCGCCGTTTCCCGGGATGACCTAAAAGCCGTTTCGCTCATGCCGGAGATGGCCGAACGGGATGGACCTTTGCTGGTTTTCAGGGACTTCGTTTCCGACGCGGATGTGGAGGTCAAGCGGCATATCCGTCATCAAATGCGCCGGAAGAACGATCTGTACGCTCTTTTAAAGAAAAAAATCGGATTCGACAAACAGGTTCACTTGAAGTTGGAGGAAGTACAGGTCCGTCTGATGTACGTGCCGCAGCGGCCCCAAGGTCCCGGCGCGGCCTATCATCGCTATTGCCATAGCATTATTGCCTTTCTTTTCGGGATGATCCAGACGGATAATTTTTACAGCACCATCACCAGCCCTATCGGCAGCTATCCACCGCTCGCTGACGACGGCCTGTCCGCTTTTCTGGTTCACCGCCTGGCAAAGGATTACCAGGCCATTTGCAGGTTCACGGCAGAATCCGGACGATCTGTGAAGTACAGGGCGTCGGGCGCCATCTTCTCCAATCATCTGGGCGCCGTGGATCTGGAAATTGAATTCCTCTCCCACGATCAAGTCCGGTTGAAACGCAGGCCCTTTACCATCTGGCAAAACAGCAGCAGCGATTTCTATACCCTGATGGCTTTACCGGTGGAAGAGACCCTGCACTACTACGTGGGAAGGGCCACGGATAAGCAACTGGCCGAAGCCCTGTGTACGACCCCGCCACGCAATGTCAGTGAAGCGCAGGAGATGGCGGAAACATGGATTGCCGTTGAAGAGTCCATCGTGGGCGGACTGGTAGCCCAGGTGGTCCGGGATTATTGCACGCGACACCATATGGCCTTTCCCCCCATGGACGTTGAAGAGACGAGGTCACTCACACCGGCCCTGCATCAGTACAAATACCGGCGAGATGGTATGGCGCTGGTCAGGGAAATGGGGTTCCACGGAGCCCTGGACCTTTATATGCGCGACCCTGCCGCATACCGTGACCTGATCGCGGCCCGCCAACGTATTTCCTGACGTCAGGCCATGGCCTCATATTGAATTCAACCGCGCCGGACCTAAATTCCAACGTTTCAGCCAGACATGGTCACCGCCGACCAGTTCCGGCGCTGACGCTGCTTATGCTGCCTGTTTATCTTCATCCGATTCCACCTGTCTCTTCTTTTTTTTCTTTGCAGGTGGGGTGTTCGGATCTCTTTTTTTCGATTTTTTTTCTATTGGCGCCGACTTGGCGGCGGCTTCCTTGCGGATGAGGGCTTCGGCTTTCTCGGCCGTCAGGGTTTCCGATGCCGTGATGGCGGCCAATTGTCTTTTGGCCTTCCGTATCTGGGCTTTGAACTGTTTGACTTGACAGTCTTTTTCGATTCTTTTGGCATCTGAACCGTTTATGGTCAGAGATGCAACGCGGGCGGCGAGCCGCTTTTCGGCTGACTGGAGGTGGTTCTCAATATGTGGCTTGCGGTGTAACATGAAAATTTGTCCTTTCTTCTTTTCGCCAACAGCAAATATTTTTTCTTTTATTGGTGGGTCCCGGGCGTGGGGCCTTCTGCCAGTGCCAATGACAACACCGACGAAACGACGATCTGTCGATAAAATGAAGCCATGCATAATGTCAGGAAACTTGATTTCCTAATTGTTGCATATGGCAAGCAAAACATAATGTAAGTGGTTGAAAAACAGAAAGATAGGAGTCTGAATCCAGCAGGCCGGTAAGGTATTGCAACCGGAAAATGAACATGGCACCTTTAACCTTATTATCTTGGCGGATAAATGAAAGGAAAAGGATGCCATGCCTCAACAGATACTACCACTTATTCCTCGCGGTGCAAGACAAATCAACGGGCTTGTCAGTGTATTTCGTGACGATACGACCTGGACCTATTTTCTATCGACCGTTCCGATTTATTCTCACAGACAAGGCGATCAACGAATGTTTCGGATGATAACAGCCCAACTGGTTGAATCCGGAGCTTGCCGCCAGATCGATATCCAAAACACATTCGGCGTATCCAAGAGCAATGTCATCCGATCCGTGAACAAACTCAGGTCCGGCGGCGCCGAGGCATTTTTCGTTCAGCGGCGGGGACGACGCGGCGGCAAGGTTTTCAAACCTGAGGTGCTTGAACAAGCCCAACGTTTACTGGATCAAGGGTGCTCGAAAAAAGATGCCGCCCTGGAACTTGGCATTAAATACGATACGTTTCGCAAAGCTATAGATGATGGTCGGTTAATCGAATCAAGGATTGGTGAACCGTGTCTAACCAAATCAGATCGGGACATGGTCGACATGGCTGCTGCCGATGGTATGGGGACGGCTTGCAACCGAGTCGGGGAACGCATATTGGCATCATTGGGCAAAATGGTTGGTGCGCCGGTTCGTTTTGACAGATGCCTGGACGTTCCCAAAGCAGGCGTTCTTTGTGCGATACCGTCATTGGTGGCAAACGGGTTGTTTACCGGCGCAAAACAGTTCCTCGGCCAAGTCAAAGGCTATTACACGATCTTTCATGTCTTGTTGCTGCTTTCGTTTATGGCCTTATGCAGGATCAAGACGACAGAAAAAATACGAGGCCATGCTCCGGGAGAATTTGGTAAGTTATTGGGCTTGGATCGTGCACCGGAGGTTCGCTGTTTGCGTTACAAGATGGATGCGTTGAGCGCAGACCACGGCGCGGAAAAGTGGGCCGCATACCTCGGTAAATACTGGATGGAACAGGCGCCCGAATCGGTTGGCGCGCTTTATGTTGACGGGCATGTACGTGTTTATCATGGAAAATTGACCCGACTACCGCGCCGCTACGTGTCCCGGGAACGATTGTGCATGAGGGGCATTACCGACTATTGGGTTAACGATGCGATTGGCCGACCTTTTTTTGTCGTCGAAAAGCAGATCGATCCTGGATTATTGGCGGTTTTAAGAGACGATATCGTTCCCCGGTTGTTGCAAGACGTTCCGAATCAACCCGGTTTGCAGCAACTACAAGAGAACCCATGTTTATGCCGGTTCGTTCTTGTTTTCGACAGGGAAGGATATAGTCCCGCATTCTTCAAGGAAATGTGGGATCGCCATCGAATCGGCTGCATGACGTATCATAAGCATCCTGGTGAATCATGGCCGGAGCATTGGTTCACCGAGCATGAAGTTGCGATGCCAAACAAAGAGGTGGTGAAGATGCGGCTTTGCGAAATGGGTAGTTTGGTGGGATCTGGTAAGGGTGCAACATGGATGCGACAAGTGCGAAAACTGACCGATTCCGGACACCAGACCAGCGTAATCAGCACCGCTTTCGATTTGCCGCATACTCAATTGGCAGCACGCATGTTCAGCCGGTGGTGTCAGGAAAACTTTTTCAACTATATGATGCAACATTTTGATATCGATGTGCTTTTAGATTATGGTGTCGTTGAATTTCCTGATACCGAACGGGTAATCAACCCCGTTTGGCGGCAATTGAATCAATCCCGTAATTCGTTGCAGAACAAGCTACGATATCGTCGTGCCTGTTTTGCCGAGATGACCATTCACCCTGAAAATGAAGACAAACCGGTAAAGTTTAAGAAGTGGATAGAGAAAAAGGCCGAGCTGTTAGAAGAAATCGAAAAGATGGAGTATCAACTCAGCGAGTTGAAAGAAAAACGAAAACAGACAAGTAAACACATCACGTGGGGAGAACTTGAAGCAAAAGATAAATTTTTACGTTTACAACCGGGCAGAAAACGCCTGATGGACACGGTTCGTATGATTGCATATCGTGCAGAGACGGCAATGGTTGGGTTGCTCACGGGTCCGACGGTAAACTCGTCGGATGCACGGAGTCTTCTCCAGACACTGTTCCAGACCGAAGGCGATGTACTGCCCGATATTGAAAATCAGCAATTGAATATACGATTGCACGGCGCTTCGTTCCCAGCGGCCAATCGGGCTCTTTGCCAACTGTTTGCGCATCTGAACAGTGCGCAGGTAAAATACCCCGGTACCGAGCTGCAAATGATATTCGAACTAAATGGCTGCAGCACCTCAAATCATGCCGGAGGTGTCACATAGTTTTCCCGGAGATGCAGTGTTCTGAATGTGGGCCATCGAATTCGCATAAGGCTGTTGGGAACGATTTACTCTTTAGAAGAATGGAAGTAATGCATGTTTCAACGGAAATCCGAATACGGAGGACCTGAACCATGAACAGTGAAATTGGAAAAAGAAGTCCTCGTTACGCCAAAATCGGACATACGGCGTCTCCTAAGAATGATTTTCCCGTCAGGATTGTGGCATCTTCGGGATACAATCGATACGATGGTAGCCGGTCTTTGGTGCCAATGCGTCCCTACCCTTGAGGGCCTTGTCCGAAGTACGGCAAGCATGGGTTGCAGCGAATAAAGTTGTCGGCTGGATTGGGAAAACCTACGGTGGCCAATGGTGAGGCTATTTCGGGAAAAAAATGGGCAAGGCCCAACCAAGGACCTTGCCCAGGAAAGATAGGGGAACGGATGAAAAAGAAAGGGGTTTCCCAATAAAGTTTGTCAATAAATGTCCTAATTGATGATTAAATCTCCTATTTGTAAATAATAGAAGGCTATTTGGTTATCAAACATAGACGCCATGGTTGACACGGCCGCCTCCATCTATTAAGTTTACCATTAACTCTTCACACATTTTTTACTTTTTCATATAACAAACGAGTGATTACGGCAAAAGGAGAAAGAGATGGACCGAAAAGACGTCATGGAACTGTTCAACAAACGACCCAGAATCGGCACCCTCAGCACGTCCAATAAAAACGGAGATGTAAACGTAGCGATCTTCGGATCCCCTCAAATGATCGATGAAAACACGGTCGTCATGGGAATCGGCAATAACCGTTCCCTTCAATACCTGCAAGAGAATCCCAAAGCCGTATTTATTGTCATGGAACCCGGCGAAACCGCAATGGACTGGAAAGGCTGCCGGGTGTATATGACAGCCAAGGTCGTCGAAACCGAGGGCCCACTGTGCGATCAAATCAAAGGAAAAATCGCGGAAGCCGCCGGTGAAGCCTCCGCCCAGAGGATCCGCGCAGCCATTACGTTTGAAGTAAATGAGGTTCGGGGGATTATTGCCCCAATCTAAGCAAATCCATGATTCCTGAGGCGTGGCAAACCGATTTCGTAAACGACCGCCCGAATGCCACGGACGATCCTGCTATATAGGGGCGAGGGTCGTTTCTATGACTCTAATCATACTATAACAAACCCGCCATAGACTATTTCACACGCTTCCCGTGCTGCATGCTGTTCCAGGCCGGATCATCCATTGATGGTCCGGCCTTGTTTTGGGGAACCGAAAAAAGATTTTGATGGGTAACGGGTATTAAAAAAGGTTGCGTGATCCTGGGATATCCGAAACGTGATTAGACGATAATTGACAGCTTTGGTACCTTCAGCTATTCTATATATTTGTCGTCAGGGCCTACGGTACCATCGAGAGTGCGGCGAGCCATGAAATTCAGTACGCAAGGGGTCGTTATCTCCAGGACTTTAAGTACCACATCGATAAAATAGATCTAATCATCACCACGATCCAAAAAGCCGCAAATGAATTGCTCGAAACTCGGTTTTTTTTCGAGTGGAGAGGGGTTACACGAGTCGGCCTTGTCTCGACGATAAATGACAGATTCGTTGTCCTGCGGTTATACGCTCCACGTGAAAAGCTGGAAAATGCGAACTTCGGAATTTGATAAGCAGGAGGGTAGCGCCATGTATGTTTTTAGCACTTAACCACCGTATTTCCCTGGGATATCTCCAACGCACCTTTAATCCCACATTTCAAAATAAAGAATTAGCTCCAAAACAATCATAGACTGAAACCGTCTATTTTTTGCTCCTATTTGGGATGTTATCAAAACGTCTATGTATCATAACATTGCCGCATTGGACAGAGAAAAAGACGTCTATATAATCTATAAATTATCGGTAAGAAAGGAGAATCGGATGACACGTTCGATAAAGTTTTTCATATTTGCCTTATTAGCTTTGACTTCTACCTCACTTCATGCCGAATCTATTTTTAATTGTGGTAGTAAGGGCTCTGCATCATTGGGCGATTTAAAGCATCAAGTTCGTTTGTCATGTGGTGAACCTGAAAGATCAGAAATTTTAGGCTATATAGACAAGGTTCAGGATAATGAACGGATTAGGGTAATGAAAGTCGAAGAATGGATCTATTCATCATCATTTTATGGGGAAAAAAGTTTTTATAGTTTGGTGTTCGAAGGGAATGAATTAGTTGAAATTAAAAAGGTAGATATCAAATAGAATTGATTATACGCTAACCCAGCAGTTGAGGAGACGCAATGAAAGGGGCCAAGTCTGCTCTTGGCTCATATAGAGATTGTGGATTGATTGTCTTCTATTTCACACAAGAACCCAAAGTTGATAAAAAAGAGATTCTGCATTACGCACTTGACGATCAAGTTTCATTCCAAGGCAAAAATAACGAAGTATCAATTGGAAGGATAATGGTAGCTAATGTTGGCAATGTTGCAGCGAGAAATGTTAAGATAACTTTCTGGCGATGATCGGTGATGCCATCATTCAGTTTCAAATCATCCACGGTTCCATACCCTGCGCCACACGTTTGCAAGTTGGCTTGTCATGGGTGGAGAGAGTCTGCAGACGGTTCAAGAGCTTATGGGTCACGCAGACATACAAACAACTATGCGATACAGCCACCTGGCGCCAGACATCAAGCGAAATGCGGTCAATAAGCTGGTGGTGACATTGGGCCCGGCAAGCGATGATGAAAAAGTCGTCAATTTGGCCGAGAAAAACTGATCGATTGTCGGTTATCGATCAAATATTGACAATACCCAAAAAAGGTATATATGATACCGTGGACGGTGACGTTAAACCATAAGGCGGAAAAACAGATTCCCCGGCTTCCGTTAAATGTTCGGCAAAGGCTTTACTACCTGTTGGCGGAGATCGAACAAAGCGGCCCGATCCGGGGTAACTGGCCGAATTACGGCAAACTCGAAAAGGACGTGCACCATTGCCATATCAAGAAGGGGAACCCCTGTTATGTGGCGGTTTGGGAAGTGCGCGACCGAACCATAAGACTTGTCGAGGTGACATATGCTGGGACGCACGAAAAAGCGCCATACTGATAAAATCATTGTGCTGACCTTCCAGGGGCCGGCATCAAAGAGAAAGGCGGCAGTGGACTCTCTTTCCCGCCTTGGATTCGTGGACACTTCCGATTCGATCCCATGGAGAAAGGCTTTTTCCGAGTTCGAAGGCAACGAGAGCGGGACTGTGCTCCGTGGCGCCAGGCAGAAAGAGGAGATGACTCAAAAGAAACTTTCGGAGAAAACCGGAATCCCTCAGCGCCATATCAGCGAAATGGAGAACGGAAAACGGTCTATTGGAAAAAACCGAGCCCAGAAACTGGCGGCGGCGCTGAATATACCTGATCATCGGATTTTCTTGTAAGATCAATTTTCGGGGATAGAGCGACGGCTCAAATGCCGGCTTTCCTGGGCCGGTTTCCCCGGATTAATTCCAGGAACCATTACAGGATATGGTATGAGTATTCCCTTCGCTAAAGAAGAATTAGAGCAGTTGGCTAAAGATAACTCAGAACGGGTGGCTAAATTCGAGAGCGTGGCCATGGCGGTTCTCTGCCAAAAATGAACTGGCCCGGGCCAACATACATGTACTTCCGAAACTCCTCGACCGATTCTTAATGGCACCCATGCGTCTTCATGGAAGAAAAGGGGTCAAGTCTGCTCTTGGCTCATATAGAGATTGTGGATTGAATTTGCTCTCAATAGTCTTTAAACAGTGCAAGCTGAAATCGTCTTTTTTATCCCCATTTGGGATGTAATCAAGACGTCTACATATCATCCCCAGGTGGGACACAAAATAGACGTCTATAGAATTTCAATGATAGCCTGTTGTAAACTCGAAAGTTATTTTAAGGAACAAGGAATTTGATCTAAGTGAAAAAAAGAGACATTACGCCACTGATAATGTGGTTCATTTTGTTCTCAGGGATAATAATATTTGCCTTGATCAGACTCAGTCGTCTCTTCATTGTGCTAAATGAATACCCAGCTTATTTGGATGTCATGTTCGCAAGTTTTTATCTGCTTTGGATGATAATCGAACTACGAGTTACCAAAAAGGATGTGATAACCGAGGGTAAAAAAACCTATGATTTTATGACCTGCCAATTATATGGGATTGGACAGGCGCTGACGATTTTTACAGCCCTTTGGTTTCCATCAGCATGGCAAGAAAAGAATGCTGCTCTCTATATTGGCGTTAGTATCTTCCTCATTGGTGTCTGCTATCGACTATGGGCGATCCGTACATTGGGGCAGTTTTATTCGCATAGAGTTCGTACTGTTTCTCAACATCAAATCGTGGCTTCAGGCCCGTATAGATTCGTAAGGCATCCTGCCTATGCAGGCATGATCATCGCTAATGCCGGGATCTGCATCTATTTTCTTAATTGGGTGACTCTATGCGCGTTTCTATTGATTTTGGCACCGGCAATCATTCTGAGGATCAGAATTGAAGAAAAAATGCTTTTCAAAATCGAAGGATACACTGAATTTGCCAGGAACCGGATGCGGCTGTTTCCCGCAATATGGTAAGGAGGTCGAGCCATTTATGGGCTAACCTGTCATTTAAGTGGGACCGGGAAAATCCGTGCCACTTTTAAAATTTATTCTGGGTCGGACTTTTTTGCCTTTTGCATAGTTTTTCGGTCATTGTTTCCCGGCCCCTTAATTCGGCGTTAAATTTCTGAGATAGTCTGCACCCCCATATTTGGTGCCCCCGGCAGGATTCGAACCTGCGGCACACGGATTAGGAATCCGATGCTCTATCCCCTGAGCTACGGGGGCGATATGGTTGGTGGCGGGCGTCGCGCCTGAAATCGTGTACGTGTATTAGGGCAACAAGCACATCTTTGCAAGCATTTTTCCAATTCCGGTCCAGTCGCTTCATTCAATCATTTTGGGTTTTTCCCCGGGAAGGGTTTTGTTATATAACCCGGCAGCGGGATACGGTAATTTCTCTTTAAGTGGCAAAAAAACGAATCCGATGGAACCATCAGTATGAAAACCTTTTGCATTTACATGGCATTCTGGATCGGCCTGTTGGTCCTTGCCATCATCAACGGAGCGGTTCGCGAGAAGGTGTATGGCCCTGCCATGAGTGAGTTGTCTGCCCATCAGTTGTCAACGCTTATCGGACTCATTCTGTTCGGGACGTATATTTGGATTCTCAGTGGTATATATCCGATGGAATCATCCAGACAGGCCATTGCCATCGGCGGGACCTGGTTGATGATGACCGTCGCTTTCGAATTTGTATTCGGCCACTGGGTGATGGAACATCCATGGCAGAGGCTGTTTCACGACTACAATATCTTTAAAGGGCGTGTATGGCTGCTGGTGCTCATCTGGACCGCCGTCGCGCCCGTTTGTTTTTATTTACTTCGAAATGACGGGTGATAACCTGCACTTGGAATCTCAAGGAAATACACGACTGCTGCTCGATCGGTCAAATATTGTCCGGTCGATTGTTATTTTGGGAAAAAAGATCTCCGGCTGAATAAAGTTTGTGGCGTATCTCCCGATATCGGAGAATAATGGAGGGAGAGATGAGACGCCTGAAGAAAGCCTTTTTGCTGCCGATCAGAAAAGTATCTTATGCCTTGAATTTATTAAAAATCTACTATTGGGCAGATCGACAATTATCCGACCTCTGGCGCGTGACCGTGCTTCCCATGGTCTATTACCATGGGCTTTATCATATGAGCATGTGGCTGAGCGATCATGGTGCGTGCAGACGGTTGGCGGACAGAGTGATTCATACGATTCCATATTATATTCGATTCGAAATTTCGTAATCGCTCGATTCCAACACCCTCCTCGTTTGGCTCCGGGCTTTCGAGATCTCCACTGTAACTCACGTATTGCCGGCGAATCACCTTTTTTCCACCAATATCGCGCGTTTCCAATTTTTCTAAAAAATATCCTGGAATTCTGAACCGACGGCTCGATGATTTCCTCAAAAATCCGAAACCCGTTATCTCATTATGAAAAAATAAATTCACATATGAGAGCATATTGAGTATAAAGAGAACTTTATACGAAGGTTCGTCGTTGACGGATTGACGTAACATTCGGCTTTCATGTCCAGAACCAAAAAGGGTGCGCCAGGGACGTGGTTGTAACAATGTCGATTCCCGTGTTCCTCCCGAATTTGGGAAATGGATGCCATCTATGGTAATCGGCCGTTGTTTATGTTTACCTGCTTATGAAGAGGAAAAATCTTGACATTGCTACGGGTTTCCATTAGTTGCACTTCCGAAGTATACAAAATTATTTAAAAAACAGATGATTAAGAGACTTTTCATCGCTTTGGAAAGAACTCCGGTTCAGGCTGATTCGTTGCATTCAAACCGGGCACTTCGCGCCCGGTTACAACCCGAACGATACAGCATGTAACGTGCTTTGGGATATGCGGCAGTTGGACCGAACATCCAAGCCTCCCGCCTTGCGGGTGGTCGTTGACTCTCGGTCCTTTCATCTGTCTGCGGAGGTTGGGATTCATAATGAGGTATGCCGCTAGAATAACGGGGACAGGCAGCGCTTTTCCTGAAAACCGGGTGACCAACGAAGATATCATCGATCGGCTGGAGAGAGACAATATCACCACCGACGACCGATGGATTCGTGAGCGAACAGGAATCCTGGAGAGGCGTTTCTCCGACCCGCAGAATCCCGATGAATACAACTCGTCGTTGGGCATGGTGGCGGCAACACAGGCCTTGGAAATGGCCGGCCGAAAGCCGGAAGATATCGACCAGATCATATACGCCACCTGTTCGCCGGATACCTTGATGCCATCGACCGCATGCTGGCTTCAGTATAAGATCGGTGCGCCAAGGGCCTGGGCCATGGATGTCAATGCCGCCTGTTCAGGATTTATCTACGGCTTGGCTACCGCCGAAAAATTCATCCAATCCGGTCAGACTAGTACGGTTCTGGTCGTGGGGGCGGATATCTTCAGCCAACTTATCAACTGGAGGGACCGGGGATCCTGCATCATCTTCGGAGACGGTGCGGGGGCTGCCATCGTGGAGCGATGTGACGCCGACGCACCCTCCCGCATCCTTTCCAGCCATCTGTTGTCCGATGGAAATCTGTGTGAGCTGCTCCATGTCCCCTCCGGCGGTTCGAGAATGGAAACGACGCCGGAACGATTTTCAAAAAATCTGCACAAAATACGAATGCACGGCAAGGAGCTTTTTAAGGTTGCCGTTCGTACCCTCACCGATTTCGCTAACCGTTCTCTATCGGAAAACGGTTTTTCCATCGACGATCTCGACTGGTTCATTCCCCACCAGGCCAACTACCGGATCATCGAGGCCGTTTCCAAACGCCTGGGGTGTCCCATGGAAAAAGTCGTGGTCAATTTAGAGCGTTTTGGCAACACCTCTGCGGCAACCATTCCCACTGCCCTGGATGAGGCGGTACGGGAAGGAAAAATAAAAAAGGGGCAGTTGGTGCTGCTCGACGCATTCGGTGCCGGACTTACTTACGGCTCCATATTGATGCGTTGGTAGATGCCGGCTTCGTAAAAAGTCCGATATCGGCGTTACGCTTCATCCCTCGTCACTGCGACGCATTATAAGTACGCCTCATTCCTCGGGACTCGCAATCCTTGATCTCGAATTTTTTACGAAGCCGTCTGGACCCGTGAGATCGACAGAATGCCTTATTCGAACTTCGAGGTTGGACGTTCGATGTTCAGCGTTCATTGGTCGGTGTTTTTTCAACTCCATGGACAATCCTGCCAAAATCATTGTTGACTTCCCATCGGCAATGTAGTTAACCACCTCTTCGGAAGAGGTTAACCAGATGGCCGCGAAACAGAAAATTCTCGACATCCTCGATGACGCCGACGACATCGTGTCCGGTGAAACCCTCAGTGCCGCCCTGGGCGTCAGCAGGGTCTCGGTCTGGAAACATGTCAAGAAGATGGTGCAATCGGGTATTCCCATCGCTTCGACCCCCAAGGGATACCGCTTGGACCGTGATCCGGATCATCTTTTCCCGTGGGCCTTCGGCAGCCGAAAGGATCGTATTCACTTTTTCGCGCAGACTTCCTCCACCATGGACGAGGCCATGATCCTTGCCCGAAAAAGCTGCCCGGACTTCACCGTCGCCGTGGCCCAGCGGCAAACCAAGGGCAGGGGGCGCATGCAACGGATCTGGCGATCGGCAGACGGCGGTCTTTATTTCACCGTCGTCGTTCGGCCGAACATTCCGCTGGAACATGTGGGACTCGTGAATCTTGCGGCAGCCGTGGACATGGCCGCGCTGCTTCGTTCTGCCCATGGCATCGATGCCGGCGTGAAATGGCCCAATGATATTCTGGTGGGAGACCGCAAGGTCTGCGGCGTGTTGTCCCAGATGGAAGCGGAAGGGGACCGGCTGGTCCACGTGAACGTCGGCATCGGCCTCAACGTCAACAATTCGCCGGAACTCGAGGAGCCCGTGGCCATTTCCCTGAAATCCCTGTTGGGGCGGTCTGTGCCGCGCAGAAAGATCCTGGCGGCGTTTTTGGATGCATTCGAACGGCGGATCATCCATTTTTCCTCTTCGGACGTGATCGAAACCTGGCGATCGCTCAATGTGACCCTCGGCCGGAAGGTTCGCATCGTAACCTTCAACGATCGGGTCGAAGGCACGGCACTGGATGTGGACGGGCAGGGCGGGCTGATCGTGCAAGCAGCCGACGGCAGGCGGCAGACCGTGATTCACGGCGATTGCTTCCACCGGTAATAACAAATAGATATATCCAAATTAGATGAATGCCGATTACACAAGTTGCTCATTCGGAAATCGGCCATTTCCGTATGGGTACCAAAGGAAAACCAACGATCCATGGAACCGACAACCCAACAATTGAAACGCATGGTGTACGCCTCCCTCATGGCGGCCTTGACCGCAGCCGGGGCATATATTGCGATTCCCATCGGTCCGGTACCCATCGTCCTGCAAAACATGTTCGTCATGCTGACGGGCCTGTTACTGGGTGGACGATGGGGGCTGATCAGCGTCGGGGCCTACCTGCTGGCCGGTGCGGTGGGGCTTCCCGTATTCGCAGGGGGCACCGGCGGCGTGGCAAAATTCATAGGACCCACCGGGGGGTATCTTCTGGGGTACATCGCCTCCGTTTACCTGATCGGCGCCATTTCCCGAAAGGGCGGCGCCCGTGTGGTCACGGACGTATTGGCCATGGTCGCCGGTACTCTGGTCTTATACGGATTCGGCGTCAGCTGGCTCAAGGTGGTTACGGGAATGAGCTATGCAGCGGCGATTTCCGCCGGCATGCTCCCGTTTTTGATCGGCGATGTCCTGAAGATCGCAGCGGCCATTCCCATCGCAAGAGCTTTGCGGCCCATCATCGATGATACCTTTCACCCGGTGCGGGCCGCAGGATAGATCAGATGGCCATCATCGAGGTCCTCGGCCTCAGTCATCGATTCAGCGATGGCACCCAGGCGATTTCCGACGTCAGTCTCTCTTTTGCCGAAGGGGAACTGACCATCATCGCCGGCGCCAACGGATCGGGAAAAACAACCCTGCTTCGTCATCTCAACGGTCTGCTCTTGGCCGATGACGGGTCTGTGACCGTTTGCGGACGATCGGTGAAGAAAGATCCCATGGGTGCGCGCAGGCGGGTGGGCATGGTGTTTCAGGATGCCGACAGCCAGATCGTCGGTGAAACCGTATACGACGATGTGGCTTTTGGTCCGGAAAATTTGGGGCTTGCCCGTTCTGAAATCGACCGGCGTGTGGCAAAGGCCCTTGATGCCGTGGATATGGCCGGATTTGAGGATAAACGGCCCCACCACCTGTCCGGCGGAGAAAAGCGCAGGCTGGCCATCGCCGGTGTATTGGCAATGGCGCCCAGCGTGCTGCTCATGGACGAGCCTTTTTCCAACCTGGACTATCCCGCGGCCTGCATGGTGATTGATCAGATCGCCGCCCTGCACGAAAAAGGCCGAACCATCATCATCACCACTCACGACCTGGAGAAGGTGATCTTTCTCGCCCAGCGATTGGTGGTCATGGAAAAGGGAAGGGTGGTGGAAGACGGCCTCCCGGAAAAGGTGGTACACGACGTCGCACGATACGGCATCCGGCCGCCGTGCTCCGTGCAGATGGGAAGAGGGATACGGTCATGGGCGATATGAACACCATCGGCTTTACACCCGGTCACTCCCCCCTTCACCGGTTGGACCCGCGGACCAAACAGATTCTGCTCATGTCTCTGAGTGTTGCGAGCATGTGGGGCGAACTGATCTTTCTCCTCTTTTTTTCCCTGTCCCTTCTGCTTTGCGTCCATGCCGCCGGCCTTCGAATCCACCGTTTGATTTTCGAAATCCGCTATTTCATCCTCTTTTTGTGCTTTGTTTTCATTGTTCGGACCGTCACCCTGGACCATCATTGGACACCCGGCGTGGATGCCAGAGAGGCGATGGATGCCTTGATGCTGTGCTGGCGCCTCCTGCTCATGGTGGTGATGGGGCTCTTATTGGTGGCCACCACGCGGATCGCCCATATCCGCGCCGCACTGATCTGGTTTTTGAAACCGGTTCCCCTCGTGAACGAAAAGATGGCCGGGACCATGGTGGGGCTGATCGTTCGCTTTTTGCCGATGGTTCTGTTTCAGGCCGGTGAAATCACAAGTGCCCAGCGGGCAAGGGGCATCGAACAGCGAAAGAATCCCGCAGGGCGCATGATGATTTTTGCCATCTGTCTGTTTCGCCGTGTTTTTCTGAGTGCCGATGAGTTGACCGTGGCTTTGCAGGCCCGGTGCTACAATGAACATCGAACCCTGCCCGAACTATCCTTTTCACGACAGGACACTGTGGCCTTCGCCTTGGGTGCAATCATCGGTTTGACGTTGCTCTTTCCCTGACGGCTGACGATACCCTTCCGTATCCTGGCATTTTCCGTTGGATATGGTGGCAGACTCGGATTTGTTCCTTTGTGAAATTCTCTTTGGCGTGATAGTTAAGAAAGAATGCCACCGATTGACATGGTAAACGGCGTGATTTATTGTGCTCATCCAGAAACGGTCAAGCCAATCTTGACGGGTTCGTAAAAAGTCCGATATCGGCGTTACGCTTCATCCCTCGTCACTGCGACGTATCCAACCATACGCCTCATTCCTCGGGAATCGCAAGCCTTGATCTCGAACTTTTTACGAACCCGTCCGAACAGCGACTTTTTACATGTTCATCAATCTTAGCTTTGGCCGATATTATTTTTCGTCCCGTTTGATTTTCAGCGGGAGATCTCGAATAAACTTTCCGATTTCTGGATAGACACCAGATAGGAGTCTGGATGTGAAAATAGTCATCGTGGGTGCCGGCGAAGTGGGGTTTCATATCGCCAGCCGACTGGCGTACGAAAACAAGGACGTGGTGGTCATCGATCACCATCCGGGTGCCTTGAAACGGATATCGGACAGTATCGATGTCCACACGGTGCTTGGGTCGGGGAGCAGTCCCGCCATTTTGGAGGCAGCGGAGATTCGGGAGGCCGAGATCATGCTTGCCGTTACCGATTCCGATGAGGTGAACCTGGTGGCCTGCCTGGTCACCGATACCATTTCTCCCAACACGAAGAAACTGCTGCGAATGCGGGCTCCCGATTTCGAGTCGTATCACGAAGCGTTCCAACAGAACCCGCCCCATATCGATACGGTCATCAATCCAGACATCGAGGTCGTCCGAACCATCGATCGTCTCATGCACGTTCCAGGAGCCGTGGACGTTGCCTCTTTTGCCGATGGAAGAATCAAATTCGTAGGGGTCTATCTCGATTCGGACTCGCGTCTGGACGGCGTGCAACTGGTGGATTTTCCCAAACTCTTCAAGGAAGATCGCCCCCTGATCGCCGCACTGTTCCGGGACGACCGGTTGATCGTCCCCCGGGGAAAGGACCGGCTTCGTGCCGGCGATCTGGTGTATTTCATCAGCGAATCGGACAAACTGATCCGCCACCTCTCCGTTTTCGAAAAGCGTGTAACACCCGTCAAACGGGTCCTGATCGTGGGTGGCGGCCGAATCGGCTACCGTCTGGCCAAACGTCTGGAGGAGAGTTCCATCTCCTGCAAGGTGATTGAAAAACGGGGCTCCCGATGCGCGTTACTGGCCGAGCGGCTGGATCGAACCATCGTTCTCCACGGAGACGGCTCGGACCAGCGATTACTGGTGGAAGAGGGGATTTTCGATACCGATCTGGTGGTGACGCTTACCGGCGACGACGAAACCAATATTCTGGCATCCCTTTTGTCAAAACGGTTGGGCGCCACAAAAACCATCACCCAAATTAATAAATTCAGTTATCTGCCGCTTCTGTCCGCCATCGGCATCGAACAGGTCGTGAGTCCACGCTTGTCGGCCATCAACACCATCTTGCAGCATATCCGTCGCGGAAAGGTGCTCTCGGCCATATCCGTCAAGGGGGAAGCCGGGGAGGTGATGGAGGCGTTGGCCCTGGCCACGTCCACCATCGTGGGGAAACCGTTGAAAAAGATATCCATGCCCAAAGGATCCATCGTTGCCGGTATCATCCGGAAGGAGACGATCATCATACCCGATGGGGAAAGTGTCATCGAGCCGGATGATCGTATCATTATCTTCGCCACACGGGAGGCGATCGCCGGTGTGGAGAAAATTCTGACCGTAAAACTGGAGTATGTATAATTGCGCTGGCCCTATATCCTGAAAATCATCGGGGTGCTGATCCTCTTTTTCGGTGGCACCATGGTGGTGCCGCTGGCCTTCGATCTGTACGCCATGGACCGAAGCCTGATTCCCATGCTCAAGGCCATGGGCGCCACCTTAGGATTCGGCGGGCTCATGACGGTCCTGTTCCGGAGGGAAAAGAGCGAGACCATGAGCCAGCGGGAGGGCATGGCCATCGTGGCGCTGGGGTGGACGGTCGTCGGATTTTTCGGCGCATTGCCATTTTATTTTTCCGGCCCTTCCTTTACCTTTGCCGATGCGTTCTTCGAATCGGTCTCCGGATTCACCACGACCGGTTCATCCATTCTGACCGACATCGAAGGGTTGAGCCCCGGGCTGTTAATCTGGCGAAGTTTTATCCAGTGGCTGGGGGGAATGGGCATCATCGTGCTGTCCATCGCCATCCTGCCGTTTTTAGGGGTGGGCGGCATGCAGCTTTACAAAGCTGAGGTACCCAGCCCCGTGCCGGACAAACTCAAACCCCGGATCAGGGACACGGCCATGGTCTTGTGGAAGGTATACCTGCTTTTGACCGTGGCCGAGGTGGTGTTGCTGATATTCGGCGGTATGAGCCTCTTCGACGCCGTAAATCACGCCTTCACCACCATGCCCACCGGTGGGTTTTCCACGAAAAACGCCTCGGTGGCCCATTACGACAGCGTTTATATCGATGTGGTCATCACCCTGTTCATGCTGGCGGCCGGCATCAACTTTTCCCTTCATTACCAGCTTCTCAAGGGCAATGCCAAGGCCTTCTGGAAGGATTCGGAATTCAAGTTCTATCTGGCCATGTGCCTCGTGTTGACCCTCCTCGTCGCCTGGAACATCCACGGAACCGTCTATGCAAAGATGGACCAGGCCATGCGCTACGCCGCCTTTCAGGTGGTCTCCATCGCCACCACCACGGGGTACGCCACGGCCGATTATGAGATGTGGCCGGCCATGTCCCAGCTTATCCTGTTTATTTGCATGTTCGTCGGCGCGTCGGCCGGCTCCACAGGTGGGGGAATGAAGTGCCTTCGCATCATGCTCTGCTTCAAGTATTGCTACAAAGAGCTGTTTTCCATGATCCATCCCCGGGCCGTCACCCAGATCAAGATCGGCGGAAAGCCGGTTCCCGAGGATGTGATCCGAAGTGTGCTCGGGTTCTTGGCCTTGTACATGATCCTGTTTGCCATCTCCACGGTTCTTCTGGCCGGGATCGGCGTCGATTTCGTCACTGCCCTGGGGGCCACGGCCGCCACCATCGGCAACATTGGTCCGGGATTCGGCCTGGTGGGGCCGGCGGAAAACTTTTCCCAGATTCCATGCCTGGGAAAGTGGCTGCTCTCCTGGTGCATGCTGCTGGGGCGGCTGGAAATCTACACCGTAATCATCCTGGTTGTGCCCGAGTTCTGGCGGAAATGAAAATCGGGCCTCCTTGAATAAAAAATGCAATTTTCGACATTTTCTGTTGACAACGGCCAGTCTGTTGGGTATCTACAGCTTTTCTCTTCGGGCCGTTAACTCAGTCGGTAGAGTATCTGCCTTTTAAGCAGAGAGTCGTTGGTTCGAGTCCAACACGGCCCATCACAATTTGGAAAATGCTTGCGTCCCCATCGTCTAGCCTGGCCCAGGACACCGGCCTTTCACGCCGGCGACAGGGGTTCGAATCCCCTTGGGGACGCCACTTTTATCATATATTTTACTTTCTGTTTTCGGCCGCTTGGACAGCTTTCCCTGTTCAAGCGGCTTTTTTGTCCCCTTTGTCATATTTTGCCAGCCATCGGACGTCGGGACCACTTTTTGTCCCTTTTTCTCGCACAAGATCCACTATGCCATAGTTCGAAAGCGTTTTTCACGTC
Source organism: uncultured Desulfosarcina sp. (assembly GCA_963674945.2). Lineage (GTDB taxonomy): Bacteria > Desulfobacterota > Desulfobacteria > Desulfobacterales > Desulfosarcinaceae > Desulfosarcina. The sequence continues at coordinate 554,956 of CAXXWQ010000004.1, read as the reverse complement.
CTCGAAAGGTTTGATTTATTTCGGCCGGATAATTTTTCAAGTTCCGTCAGAGAGAATGGATGACGATCCCTGATAATCCTTCAAAGTTGCAGGTTTCGGACCCTCAGTGCCCGTCCATGGGACTCCATAGATTCAAAACGTCTGTTTATGAAATTAGCGTCAACCGGCAAACAAAAAAGCCTCCTGGCGGAGGCTTATTGCAAAAATAAAAAGGAAACTTCTATATTGATCGCAACGATTCGGTTTTTTAAATAATTTTACCAATCGTCAAGAAACTGGATCAGTTCTTCCTTTGTCAGCTTGTGCGCACCTTTTTTATCAATTGCGGTTTCAAGTTTTTCCAGTAAGTGACGCTTGTCTTCAGCGAGAATTATAGTGGCGTATGTTCTTGATCTTTTTCTGGTATGCCTGACGGGCAGGTGACGCGGTTTCTGTAACTGGATGCACCTGGATGATATGATTCGAATTTGAATTGTTTCCGATGTCCTGGATATGTTTCTCGAGGATGATTTTATGGAAGAAGGGGCACTTGTCTGTTGCTGACCTCTTAGCGTTCTTCGCTCAGGTATGTGGTAGCTGTATGAGTACTGCCTTCGCTCAGGAAATACTCTTCTGTCTTGTTTTTTTGTCAATGTTATAACAATGAGTGGTTAACACCTATACTGAGCGTTTCAATTTTTTGAAAGAAGAAAAATCCCATTATTCTGAAACGATGGCTCAATTCTTTCCTCAATCATGTGAAACCCACTGGGATTACCATTTTAAATGCATCTTCCCGGCAACTGGATCTTCGAACGGCGTCAGATGCCTTCCGGCATAGGTGACTATAGCGAAAGCCATCTTCATTGTATCTGCGGTAAGCGAGACAATCGCGAAGCTCATGGATCAATGAGATGTACAAAAACCTTCAAAGTCAAAAAGAAATTGCGGGAAAGCTATAACGGTAGGCTTTTATCGATATGATGGCGGATAGCCCATATATCAACAATGGTCGGGGATGAAACTTACCAGATAGCGGCACAATGGCTCAAAGATGTCATTTCCCATGCAGTTGAAGCGAAACTCGATCTCTTTTAAATACTGCGGAAGTTTTTGTTTCGAGATGCCACGGTGTTTGATTATTTTGCTTTTCGCAAAACGCCAGAATTCAGATTCCTTCCTTGCCTGATCAACATCTTCAGGATCCTTTTTTTCAGGAATTATCCCATCATTTTTCATGTCATGAAATAAAATTGTCTCATAGGGATAGAATTCATTCGTATAGAAGATCGAACTTTTTCCAAGTATCTTAGGATGATGTTTGGCCAGGCTTTCAAGTGTCAACCCCTTCAAGATATGAATTTTAATTTCTCTGTTTATCTTGACGATGCCGAAAGCATCCACTTGTTTCGGCAGTGATTGGGCCTGTTCAAGTACCTCCGATTGGAAATAGATATAATCAAGCCATTTCGAAGAATCTGCCGAGTTGGTGATTATGGCCATCCTCAATGTTTCTATAGCCTTTAAGATGGTAGGATAGCTGATACCCGTTTTCAATGAAATCTGACGGGCGGGAAGGTCTTGCCCGAAGAGATCGACCACAAGCAACCACTGGCGAAATCCGATTTTGCATTTATTGATCCAGCGTCCTGAAAAATCATGAAATTTATATTTGCAGCGTTTGCAGCGCATTGTTCTTCTATCAGCAGTTCGATAATAGCGGTAGGAATGGCACCGTGGGCAGTATCGGCGATAATTATCCCAACACAACCGGCGGAGGAATGCCATTGCGGATTTTTCTGTTTTAACAAGATGTTGGAGTTCTTTTTCGTCCATCCATACTGACGAAATCAATGCCAAAAAAATTTATAAGTTTCTAAAATAATAAGAAATTTTTGCACACCAAAGGGGAAATATTTGCAACCGAAGAGGGAAAAAAAATACATTGCGGGTGGTTCTTGTCTTCAAATTAAAACATTTTTTCAACAATAGGGACTTAACTTCCGTTTTGGCTTTCTTAGGAAGAATTACAATATCTGTTGTGAATCAAGGATAATAAACGGAATCTGCTAGTTGTTCTATGCGACCAGATGTTCTTCTGATCTGATTTTGGCATTATAATTGCCAACATAAACTTGAAAAAAGACGTCTTTTTATGAAAAATTTACCCCAATATGGAAGTAACAAGGACAAATCATAGTTAAAAATAAAATTGATCAGATCTTGTTCAAGTTTCATCTCCAATTGGATTGTAAAAACTGAATCACAACTGAATTTGAGAGGGCATAACGAAAAAATGAAATGTGGACATTTGTGTCCTAACTGGCGATTAATCTTTTTTTGCAGTGTTGTTTGTTTCATCTTATGTTGCACAAATTATCTTAACGCAAATCAGGTTACGCTTGCTTGGGATGATGATCAAAACACTTCCACCGATGGCTACCACGTTTACATGCGCATCCAAGGTGAAACCTACGATTTTGAAAAACCTGCTTGGTCAGGGACCACAAAAACCTGTATACTTGATGGTTCAGAGTCAATTGATCCCGAAGAGACTATCTATAGTTATCAATGGACACAAACGTCAGGATTATCGGTCCTTTGTAGTAGTCCCGTAAGAAGTAAAACTACCTTCACAGCGAAAGTACTGTCTTGAGCTTTCAACTTGTCATAAAAGACGATGGCGGGATGATGAATTCAGATGCCTGTCAGGTCACCATCCTACGGGTTGCACCAGTAGGTAGCGATGATGATGGCCTGAAATATGCTGAAGAAAAAGACATTTACGCTACTGAGCATTACAATACCGATGGCGATGGTAACGGGATTTCAGACGGCCAAGAAGTAAGTGAAGGAGCGGATCCCTTGAACTCGAATTCACAAACCGAATATGTAAAAATCTGGATGGAAGCTGAGGAAGGAGATATTGTTACTCCCATGGAGTTTGCTGAAGATGCAAATGCATCCAGTGGCACCTGTATCGTGGTACCGGATGGAAATGGTACAAACGACGATCCTTTTTCTTCGCAGGCTGGCTATGCCGAATACACTTTTGATGTCTCTACAGCAGGAGACTATATTATATGGGGACGAGTTATCGCCAATGACGCTGCCAGTGATTCCTTCTTTGTCTCGATGGATGACGGGGAGAGCCTGACGTGGCACACGAAAATGAGCGGAACAGATAACTGGACATGGGACATGGTCAGCATACGCGATTATGACGATGTGCGGGATGCCTCCAATCCGGCCGTCTACCATTTAGAAGTCGGCACTCATACGTTTAAAATTCAACAACGGGAAGATGGTACCAAGATTGACAGATTTATTGTTACTGATGATATGGTTTATCTCCTGGAAAATTAATTCTGTTATTCTATGGTACATAGGATAATTGTATTAGAGTGGGAGCGCAATTAAAACATATAGATGTAAATTATTGTAAAGAAGTATTGCAAAATGAAAAATATAAGAAATAATATATACTACTATTCAATTGAGGTAAAAGGCATGTTAAAAATTCGTAATACACTGTTGTCACTTTTATTCTTTATGACCATGTGCTCAGTTTTACAGGCCGCTGAATTCTATGTTGATGGCGCTAATGGAAATGACTCTAATCCTGGTACACTGTCAAACCCCTGGAAAACATTGTCTAAAGCAAATAATTCTTTAATGGCTGGTGATACAGTTTATATTAGAAGTGGAGATTATAGTGGTCAACAAATTTATCCCAGCAACAGTGGAAGTGCGGATAATAGGATTGTTTACCAAAATTATAATAACGAAGTAGTAAGAATTATCAATGTTAGTAATCCACTGCAGTTAAGCAATAGATCGTATATTACCATCAATGGGCTTACTTTTAATGATACGGATACCTATTTACTTATTGAAAATGGAAACCACAATTACATAGAATACTGTATTTTTGATGACCCTCGAAATGTTAAAACATGGAGAGCATTTTGGATCTCAACAAATTCAAAATATAATTGGATCCATCATTGTACTATTTCACGATTTGGTTGGCAATCTGATGGTGAAGATTATGCTGATATGATTTTTATTGGGAGTACGAAAAGTCCATGGGGAACTAACTATAATCTTATAGAAAATAATCATATGTATTATGGCGGCCACAATGTTATTAGAGTTACAGATAGCTACAACGTGATACGGAACAATTATTTTCATCACGAAGAATGGTATCCAGAAAATAATCCAACCTACGGAAATCGAATTGGCGAAGTTTCAGCAGGTACATCTCAAGAGGTTGGAGAAGGAGGATGGAATTTGTTTGAAGGAAATCGCTTTTGTTTCACAGGGGATCCGATTGATGGCAATTATGCCCCGGCTCTTCAGGTAGAATCATCTAATAACATATGGCGTGGGAACATGTTCTACAACTTATACGGCCCTGCAATTCAAATAAACACCCTTCAAGCCTTCCCTACAGGAGTTGCAGACAACAATTATATATTTCACAATGTTTTTTATCATCTTGGTTTAGGCCAGTCTGGACGAAATACAAATGCAATTACTCTTTGTGGTTGGAATGGAGGAATAAAAGGAACAGTTGTGAAAAATAACATTTTTCATGAAAATGTTGGAGGAATTGTCGGCTTCACAGGCCCAATAAATCTTTCGGATAATACTTTTTTAAACAATTGGCAAACAGCCGATGGTGACCCGAAATTTATCGATGCTAACACAAGCTTATTAAATCCAAATAAACATGATTATCCAAATTTCAATTTGCTTAATCTGCAAGTTAAAAGTCCGTGCATAGATTCTGGTACTTTTTTAACGAGAACAATTAGTTCTGGGAGTGGTAGAGAAATTCAGGTTAATGATGCTCATTACTTTATAGATGGATGGGGTATAATAGAAGGAGATATAATTCAGTTTGAGAATCAGAGTGAGTCTGCAAGGATAATAAGTGTTGATTATACCAATAATATTATATCAATTGATAGATCTTTAACTTGGTCAAATAACCAAGGGGTTAGTTTAAAATTCAATGGATTGGCGCCTGATATTGGACCTTTTGAAAGTAGCATATCAAACTCTATTGTAATATTGGCACCAGAGAATTTATCAATTGTTAGAAGGTAAATAGTAATTATTCACACCCAGAAGGTACGGTCTTGTAAAATCTCCTCTAAAGGGGGAAGTAGCCAATGGCTCCTCCCTACAGGGGGCGGGCCATGAAAGTATATTATCAAAGATCAATAAAAATCATTAACTGGGAATGCATCCCTTTCTATTTGAACCATTAAGCGCCGTTTCGTAGTAAATCTTTTCTAATCTAGTAACAACTTTTTTTATTTCAAATTTTTTCATGGCCTCATTTGAATTATTTATGGACATATTTTGCATATCTGCAGGATTTTTTATTAAAAAAAATAATTTATCGGCAAAATCGTGTGGATCAAGAGATTTAATTAAAAATCCATTCTTTCCATCCTCGAAAATGTCTGGTATTCCACCAACTGGTCTTGTAATAACTACGACCCCCATCCCCATGCCTTCCAAAAGAGAAATAGGCATTCCCTCAGTATATGTAGGGAAAAGCATTATGCCACAGCTATCTAATAACTCATATTTATCTTTACCTTGTAAATATCCTTTAAATGTAACATTATTTTTTAGGTCTCTATCTCTAACATATTGTTTTAATAATTCTTCCATTTCTCCATTACCAACCATGAATAATTTAATGTTTTGTATTTCGTTGCGAACTATCTCTATTGTTTTTAGTGCTTCAAGACATCCTTTTTTTTTAACAAGCCTAGAAATAAATATTATTTTATAAGGATCCTTTTGTGATGTACGTTTATAACTTTCAAATGCAGTGGTTTCAATAATTATAGTTTTTGGCTTAAAACCCCATTGAACAAGTTTTGTTTTAATATTTATTCCTAACACACATGCTTTGTCAAAATTAAAAATAAATTTAAATAGCTTTTTAAAATGCCGATCAATTAGATTTTCAGTTTCTAATTTCCATCCATGAAAAAAAACTAAAGTAGACTTATTATAAAAATATTTTATGATAAAATGAAATATTCCATCTCGAATAATTCCTTTAGGGTCAAGAGAAGGGTTGAGAATAATTAAATGATAGTTTGGCAAAATAAATAAAATATTTTTTAAATCAAAGCAGAATTTTATAAATCTTGATGAGTAGGAACATTTGCCAAATTTTTTGCCGGTATAGTAATAATTCAGAATAACTCTATCTGAAATGAAATACTTTTCAACTAAAGAGTTGTAATATCCTACACCACCAGATTCTGAAGGATGAGGCCGAAAAATTAAGACTTTGACTTTTTTCATTTATTAGGGTCGATAAACAAAACTATACTTTTTAATAAAGTATGCCTGAAGGCAATTATGGGGTATACATGAACCTGATCTGATCCGGAGGGATAAGGAATACAGTTATAAAAATATATGGCTATAAAATATTCTCATCCTGTTTTAGGTATGATATAATGAAATCAAATTTTAAATGGAGGGTTTCATAATATCATACCTAAAATAAGTTTACTTGAGTCGATCCTGAAAAACCCGTTACGCGGCCAAGCTGATTCTGGCCACTGATCTTTGGCAAAATAAAGCTTAGTCGAATCTTCAACGGTTGTGGCCGGGTCCGGGAGCGTCTATTAGCTCTGGTTTTGCTTTATTCTTTTTAATGGGAAACAACTTTCGTTGTAATTGATTCTTATACTTGGGAGTGTTACCCAATTTTTTTTAGATTTTAAGTGCCAAAAACTAAAAATTAGGATAGCTTTCTAATCTTGTGACATGTCAAAATTTTTTTTGGGAAAATTAATTCTATAGAGTATGGGTGAATATTAAGAAAATAATAGTTCTCCAATAAACGAAAAATATTGACAATTGATATCGAAGTAGATGTCGCAATTGCGGCTCCATTGATTCCCATTTTTGGAATGAGAATAAAGTTTAAAGAAAAATTAATTATCAAAGATAGAATTTGGTTTATGAGTTCAATTCTAGGCTTTCCAGTCATATTTAATATATAACCTGCAGATCCAACAGATATATTTATAAATTGTCCAACGCATAAAATAGTTAATGCGGAAGCACCTTTAATAAATTGTTCACCAAAAGTTTCCATAATTATATTAGGGAAAATGAATATAATGAAAAAAAAAGGCAAGCTAATATGAACTATCCATCTTACTGTTGTTTTATAAGCATATTCCAATCCACAAAAGTCCTTTTTCGTATAGAAATCTGAAATAATTGGGCCAAATATCGAGTTAACAGAGACTAAAATTATATTAGAAAAAAGTGCGATTCGTGCAGCACAACTATAAATTCCAACTTCACTTGAACTTCTAAAAATACCGAGCATAAATGTATCCATCCATACAAGAAAAAATCCCAATATTCCTGAACCCATAAATGGAATTGAATAGCAAAATATTTTTTTGCGAGAAAAATTAAATTTAAGGGGAGAAGACTTTGTGGGGAGATGAATTCGTAAGAAAAAAATATTTATAGATAGTGAAAGAAGGATACTTAAAAAATATGAGAATATTATATAATTAATATTATTTGAGAAATAAAAAACAATAAATGAAAAAACAATAAATGACCAAGGCTGGAATATGTTTTTTATTAAAGAAAATCTCAGTATGTCCTTAAAAGCTCGTAAAATTGACGAAAAAATTGATAAAATACCGTAAAAAGGTAAACATAAAGAAAAGGATTGAATTACAGAGCTAAAATTGGCATCATTAAACAAATTGTTACCAAGAAAATCAGAAAAATAGTAAAGAAATAATGCACAAATGATTAAAACAAATATTGAAGATAAAGATATAAAATTTATTATTTTAGGAACATTGTAGAGTTCATTTTTTGCTAAATATTCTGGGATAAATTTTAAAATACTTTCAGAATATCCTAACGTTCCAATTACATTGGTAAATGATATTATAGAAAAACCTAGAAAAAATAGACCGACATTATTTGCACCAAGATTTCTTCCTAATAATATAATAAGTAAATATTGTGCAATAACATTAAATGTTTTGCCTACAAAAAAGACAATTGAACCCGAATAAATAATATTTAAATTTTTATTCATCAGCTAATGTTTTGTATATTTCAAGACTTCGTATATGCCATTGGATTTTTGTTATTCCAATGGTGAATATGGTCGTTACCCAAAATTTTTTAACGAATTAAAATACTGGGGTATGCACTTAAATCCAGCACATACTATATGTTGTGGCCCAGGTCATCGTCAATTGGATCGAGATTTAAATTTGCTGCCCCTTCCAAAAACGGTAACGATGCACCTTTAAGAGTACTAGCTGGGGCAGGGTCCACCATCACGGCCTGTTGGACCAGCCTGTAAAATAGTTTTCCGCGAGACACTGATGTTCTACGGTTGAACCTGAATGTGAATTCATCCAAATAGTACATCAAATGAGACGGTCTGACCGCCCCTTGATAAGTACCAAGTAACCATCGTTTCATGAGCGACGCTACCAAATGTACAATCTTCAAGTCATGCGATGGAATCGCAATATGCTTAAATCCTTTATCGCCAAGGCTGCTATAGCCGGGCCAATCATCCGTCCTGATGGTGCTGCCTGGCTGGGCGATTTCTTGTACAAATTGAGTCAGACTATCTCCCGATGCGTCTTCGAGGTGCCAGAGTCTAATTCGCCCAATTCCTTTTCGGCCTTTATCCTCCACGGCAATACCGACCAAAGCTTTACCTTCAGCACCCCGACCGCGTTTTCCAGACTTTTTCCCACCGACATAGGTTTCATCAACTTCAACAATCCCGGACAATCGGTCACGTCCTGGACGAACCATTGCTCTTCGAAGTTTATGGAGCCATTGCCAGGCGGTATTATAACTCCCAAGGTTAAGTACTCTCTGAAGCCCAAGTGCATTAGCTCCGTACTTCTGACCTGTAATGTGCCACATAGCCCGAAACCAAAGAGACAAGGGCTTTCTGGTGCCGTGAAAAATTGTACCGGAAGTTATCGTAGATTGATTTCCACAATCAGTACAATGAAACTGGGATCGTTTAGTTCTCCACGAGGATGCAGAACCGCAATGAGGGCAACGGAAGCCTTCGGGCCATCTAAGAGCCATCAAATAGTCAGTGCATCCAGCTTCAGAGCTAAATCGTTTTTCAAATTCTATCAACGTTCTGGGGTAATCTTCCTCCATAGACTGGTACACTATATGTTGTGGCCACTGGAGTCAAGTGCATACCCCAGTTAAAATATTTAAACTAATCATTCTTTCGGTATATATTATTAATCGTTGTGGATTAAGGTAAAAGGAAAAAGGGCTCCGAGGTTAAGTTAAATCTTCAGCAGAAGATATTTGGTAGTCCCCAAAAGCAGGACAATGTGCTAAGCTAATAGTCAGACTAAAATGAAGGAGAATCTGACTTATCCTATATAGATTCAAAAAACTCATCCCCTTTTAGGGATTAACTCTATACTATTCTTTCTAAAGTTATAATTTTTCAAAATATATTGTTGTTTATGCATTACAAGTTTGTTTTTTGAAGAATTATCAACTCCTAAAAAAGCGCCCAGCAAACCAAAAAAAAGCCAATTAGGAGCATTGCTATAAAGGACATGCGTAACCATTCCAATAATTAAATAACTTATGAACAACGTTATAAGCATTTTGGAAAAAGAACTTATAAATGGATTTGGTGAATGAAGTGAGCCTAATAATTTGATAAAAATTGCAAATAAAAAAGATATGTATGCCAAAAAACCAATAATACCGTAATCAATCAATAAAATTAAATAGATATTATGCCCTCCTCCGGCAACACCTAACTTTGCAGGAATAAAATAGGTCGCACCAATTCCGTTGCCGAATAACATATTAAAAATTGGTTGATTGAAAAGATATATGAAGTTGCTGCGATAAAATCCCCAACGCCCAGAAAATAGATCATCATATGTATGCGTTTCAATGGACATCCAAAAGTTATCAAATAATATAGTAACATCTGAAAATCTATCAATAAATATTGATGAGATAGTTGTGAATGAAAAAATAAAAATTAAAAATAAAGATAAATATAAAAAGGAAATCTTAAACTTATTTTTTTGCAAAAAGAAAAAATATATTGAAAGCTGAAACAATAGAGCTAACCAGGCACCTCTGCGATATGTAAAGTATATAAGACATAAAAAAATCATAATGATTACTACCCAGAATATTTTGTCTCTAATTGATGTTGAATTATAGAGTTTTAATAAAGAAATAGGGAAGTGGAAAACTAAAGCATAGGCAATAACTCCAGGATGATGAAAATACGCAGTAGCAAAGCTATATCCAGTTCTATAGTTAAATATTGTTTCTCCTGTAATTATTTGATATGAAAACAAAGATGCTGGAACTAAAAGTGATAGAAGCATACAGTTAAGCAAGGTATTAACTTTCTGACTATCAATAAATAATAAATTAATGGAAATTAAAATGCTAAAATTATTTATAAGTTTGAACCATACTCCTAATCTTTCAATTAGTGAGGTGTTTGTGTTGAGAGGGTATACCATGCCAGTGAATAGAACACCGCAAAAAAGAAAAATCATAATAATTATGAAGTAATGCTTTATTAAATAATTATCAAGAAAGATATTAAAAAGATTTTTGTTATTAAAAAAAAGCCCAATAAAAAAAATCATTGGAAAAAAAATTCCGAAATAATCTAAAGCCGTTAAATTCAAAAGCGATATATGCTCAAGATATTGAAATGACGTACTGCAAATAAAAAAAACAAGTATTCCGGATTCAAGATATAGAAGGAATGCGCAAATTAAAACTATAAAAAAAACAATTAATAAAAGATAAATACTCATTGTCATATTAAAATTAAATATTGTTCCATATAGAAAGATCTTTGTTTAACAAATTTTCCAAATTGTTATTGTGCTTTTTAAAAATTTTATTTAAGTATTGTTTAGTAGTGTCATTCATTTGAGGATAAGTAAAATTAGTTAAATTTGCATTTAATAATTTAAGTATAATTGAGTAGTGAATTCTATTTCTTAATGATATAGGGATTGAAATATTGTAAATATTTTTTATAACATTTTTATTATACACCATATTCGTAAACCATTTTATCTTTGGCTTTGAGGCTGCATTATATTTTTTAAAAATAGAATTGTTTAAGTAATTCTGATGAAGAGATAAGAAATTTGTGATTTCGTTCAAAACTAATTTGGGGTTAATTTTAAAATCATCATATAATACTACAAGCAAATTTTCTTTAGAAAAGATAGACAGGAAAAGGCAAAGCTGTTCATAATAATATCCATGTGAAATATACGTGAAATTGCACTTTTGTAAAAAAGTTCCATTATCAGTTATATCTTTTTCTCTTTTAATAGCAATATCAAATGATTTTGTCTCCAAACCGCATCTAATATTATACCAATATGCAGAATAAGCTCTCTCAATAGGATTTCTTAAAATTGCAATAAGTTTCATATTTGGGTTAAATTTAAAAATATTTTTTGCAGTTGTTTCTGCAAAAAACAAAATATTTACTGGAGCGTTTCCGGCAAATCGTTGACCATTATATCTACGATAATGATTATGATATGGAAAATTTATAAATCTTTTGTTATACTCTTCATCTTCATAAAATAATGAAACTTCCTTATCCTCCGGCACATAAATTTCAGGATGAACCGATAGGTAATTGATCAAGGAGGTTGTTCCAGACTTTTGAGCTCCTATGACTAAAAAATTTGGTACCATTTTATTATCACCGAATTATTGTTAAAAGAGTTTATATATTGATGTTTCAAACCAAGAAAAATTTTATTATATTCAATCAAGGAGTTTCGAGTAAGTAATAAGATCAAGTAAGATTAAGATCCCATCAATTATAATATTGATTGATCACTCAATAACCTACCTTTTTTACTTTTGATCCACAAGTTACGTGTTATCAAAAGTACAATTTATATTTTAAATGAATAGAGAAAAGAGATTATTACTTAACATATTCTATGGTTCAAACCAGTTTCTTTATAAAATAACAAATAAAAGCTAAGAGCATAGAACATCCAGGCTTGAGTCCATCTCATATATGGAATCTTGATGGTATAGTTTTGATGTAATTGGTAGAAAAAGAAACCGCAAAATTTGTCAAACATATTATTTATAGTCCATGATAGTATCTTATCAACTCTATTTCTGTGTATTGCTAATTTATTCATTCTAAAAAGAGTAACAATAAATTGAGATGGTGAATGAATGTCGATAGGATAGATCTTGTTATCAAAATATTTTGGTGTTCCGTCATCAATGAAGAAATTAGCTATATAATAGTGTAATCCCTTTTTAAGATTACTATAAAAGCTTAAGTCTCTGGAGTATTTTTGATATTCGCTTATACATTCAAGATTATATCCTGTATGAAAGCTGTCAATCCAATTTTGAGAAGATGATTCACCATATGCCCAAGCACCATCATTTTTTTGAGCAGAACAACATGCTAATACAGATGCCATTGCATAATCCAATAGGGACTTATCTTTTAAAAAATAAAATGCTCGTGATAATACTCGACTAGCTAGAAGTGATGCATTATAAACACAATTAGATTTAAGAGGAGAGTATGAAAATATAAATCCATCTCCACGTTTTGTTCTTTTCAAGTCACGAAGAATAAAATTGCAACTACTCGTTGCAACATCCAGGTATTCAAGTTTATTTGTGCAACCATAGGCATCCATAAGAGCATATGATGCATAAGAAGTAGTGACGACATTAGGGAACCCTTTTGGAATAAGACCTAACCTAGATTGCCAAGGAAAGTTGTATCCCCAACATGATCCGGAAAAACCCTTTGTTTGCATCCGTATCAATATTTTGGATAGATAGTGAACTTTTTTAAGATAGTTATCGTTCTTTGTCGCGTTGTATAAATTGCAGTATCCAGTTAAAAATAGTGCTATTCCTTTAGGATTGTATTCCTTTTTAATCAAAAACAATGGCCGTATATTGAAAGGAAATCTTTTAAATGTTTGAATCCATATTAAACGAAGAAGATTAGAGTTGCTGAAAGGATACAGCTTTGAAAAAGGGCTGTTTAAACCATCGTAAGGATCATATCCTTTAAAATCTTGTGTTTCGCAGTATCTACGCAATTTATCGAAACAATCATTAATATTATTCATTGTTTATTTGGATGAATTATAGTATTTAATTGTTGATTTAAAATCTGAATATTTTATCCTAAATGCATAAAAATTCTTTTATTGACTGTAATACCCTACAAGAAGTATGACCATCCCATAGTGGGGGAACACTGTGGTTCATAATCCTTTTAAGATATTTTTCTGCATAAGTAATAACATTTTCAACATCGCACAGTCTGTTTGTTCCTTGTTGTACTGTAATGGGTCGTTCTGTGTTAGGACGCATTGTAAGGCAGGGAATGCCCAAATAGGTTGTTTCTTCCTGAAGGCCGCCCGAATCCGTAAGTATTAGACTACTATTATAAACTAGATTCATAAATCGAATATAACTTAATGGCTCAACTAAATGAAGACTCTGCGAGTTTTTAAGACTACTTAGAAATCCATTACTTTTTAGTCTCTTGAGTGTTCTTGGATGAATTGGAAAAACCAATGATATCATTTTTGAAAGGTTTAACAATACATCACAAATTTTATGTAAATTATCTATATTATCTACATTCGATGGACGATGTAAAGTTACAATGCCATATTTTTTGTTTTTAGTTTTGAATCTACTAGAAAAAGTTTCGTTTTCAATTTTAGATCTCAGCATTTCTAAAGAATCGATCATAATATTGCCTACCATTCTGATCTTTGAATGTGGGATTCCTTCACGGATTAAATTCTGATCTGCATCGTATGAATGTGTCCATAATAAGTCGGCTAAAGAATCAGTGACTAATCGATTAATCTCCTCTGGCATGGTTCGATCGAAAGAACGCAACCCAGCTTCTAAATGGGCTACCATTACATCTAATTTTTTGGCTGCTAATGTAGTGGCCATAGTTGAATTTACATCTCCCACAACTACTACTAAATCAGGTCGATTTATTTTCAATATCTTTTCATAGGCGATCATTACATTCCCAGTTTGCTCAGCATGCGTTCCGCTGCCAATCCCCAAATGAATTTGAGGGGTAGGTAAATTAAGATCTTTAAAAAAAACATCCGACATATTTAAATCATAATGTTGCCCAGTATGGACAATAATTGGATCTACTAACTTTTCCTTTTTGAGTGCATGATATAGAGGGCCGATTTTCATAAAATTTGGTCTAGCTGCTGCGATTAGATGAATTAACTTCTTTTTGCTCATTTACTGAAATTATCCTTTTATTTTAGAGACAACATAAAATATGTTATAATATTAAACTATGAAAAATAAAGGTTGAAATTTATATTTGCAAACTTATTTTATTGTCTTGATATATATTTACTTAGTAATGTCATAAAGTAATTAAATAAAAAGCATTAAAAACTTGTAAAAATTAAATGTATAATATACAAGATATGATAATCAGCGAAAAATATAAGCTTACTCGAAAATATTAAAAAGATTTTTGAATGATTTGTTAAAAAAAGTTATACAGGTTTAGTTTAATTCCTAATTATTTTATTTTTAGTTTGAGCTTAATTCATTAGAATTAAGTTGAGATTCAATTGTTTTTATGATGAAATTTAGTGTATTATTGTTTGTAAAATTAGGTTTTATTGGTCGTCTTCGAGTGATTAAATTTATTTTTAATGGTATTTCTTCAATTTTTTTTAGAAGGACAAGTTTCCCAATTTTTGAAAGATATTCATCGACCGCGCCTATTTTACCCTGAAAGAAACTATAGGCAGGAACGCCGAGTGCAGTTGCTTCTCTTATCATTGTACCGCCACCACTAATTACCAGGTCTGAGAACCATATAACATCCAAACCATTGTATGCTTGTTGCGGTATTATAATTTTGCCATCTGAAATAAAGTTATTATATTTATTTAAAATAGATATTTCTTGTTTATTAGTTCTGGGAAGAATTATAATTTGTGCACTATTATTTTTGGATAAAAATTTTACAATTTCATTAAAGAATTCATCGCTTTGTTTATTATGATAGTGTGCTTCAGTTGCTGGTGGACGAATAGTTACAACTATCCCGCCACTATTTAATCTTAAATCCTTCATCACTCTCTCATCAGGAATATAATTCCGAATATATACGTCTTCTTTTATTCCAGGATAGCCTATAGTATCTTTTGAATCCCCATGAACAGATTTATTATAAAGAACTTGAGGCAACAATGTTAGAGTAGGGCACACAAATGGTAAGCTTTGTGTGTATTCATAGTCAATTGCTGTTATGCATTTTATTTTTAATAATTTTGCTGCCAGAGTTTGTGTTCGTGAACCGTGATTAAGAGCTAAATTCGGCTTAATTCTTCTTATAAATAAAATAAGATGAATAGAACGTATTATTAGGCCACATACCTTTAAGAATTTGTTTTTACCATAATGATGACTTATTTTTGTATGTTTTATCTGGAACATATCTGCGAGATCATAAAGTTTACCAAAATCACGTGAAGTAGTCACTACTCGAAATCCTCGTTTTTTCAATTCAGTAATTATCGGATTAAAAAATAATACATGGGGTGTGTTTTCCAAGTCAATCCATATCGTTTTTGGATTTTTCACTGAATTTAAACTTTCCTTTTATTAGTATTAGAATAATTGATAAGTGTTATATATTTTATATAAAAAATTTAAAGAATTATTGATTAATATTTCTTATTATGGATCTAATAACTAACTATAAATAGAAGTAAGAAATTATTAAAAAACTTTTAAAAATAGTTTACTGTAATTATCTATGGATAAAAAATATTGTTTGAACTCTTACAAGAGTTCGAAAATTAAGTAAAAGTTATATGCATAAATTTGAAGAGACTGAATTTAATTATTTTTGTTAAGTTATCTTAGATTCTTCTTTGCTGATAAGAATTTTTTTCCAAAATTTTGCAATATCCTTTGGAAGAGCAAGCCAATATTGATCAGAATATCTATTTTTTATATATTCCAAAAAATCATGATATAAATATGCATGATATTCATCATATCTTTTTTCATTACTAAAGGACATATAATCCGGGTGGGTGTTCAAGAGTACCATCGCTCCTTTATTAACAAGCCAATGCAACTTTTTTTTCCAAATTGAAAAATTATAATCACGCATTAGGACAAAAACAGTAAAATCCTGAGGCAATGTGTAAGGGAGTTCTATATACCCTTTGCTTTTCGAGGCATTCTGAATCCAATAAGGATAGATTTTTGCGCAACCATCTGGCTGTGGTTCGAATGGATCAGTATCGAAAGTAGATGAATCATAAACTACGTTTAATAAATGAATCCATTCTAAATGGTGATGCATTGAGGGCGAACGAAACCCACATGCGTTCCATATATCTAAATAATGGTTAATTTCAATTGAACGTTTTTCAAATATTTTTTTTGATTTATACAATTTGCCATCATGATATAGGCCATGAACTCCGACTTCAAATCCATGTTTGGTCAACAGATTAAGGATATTATCGTCAAATTTATAACGCTTAGGAACAAAAAAGAAAGAAGAGTAAAATCCTAGTTGTTCCTCTAATTTCATCAATTTAATGCTTTTTGCTTGCCCGGATGCTGTATCAACGTCATGAGTTAGAACCAGTGCAAATCGTTTTTGTTCAGGCCATCCTGGAAATCCCTTTGGCCGGCCATTGGCATGTTGAAGTATCGGCCATTTATCACTATATTTTTTTCGATTTAAATTAATTATTGAGCTTCTGAAAAATATCTGAAGTCTACGAGGAATAAGAGGTTTGATATGATAGTAAAAAGAATTGACTGCTTTTGACATTAAATAATTAACCAAATTAAATTGAAAATTTGATCAAAAAAAATTAAGTCCCTTCAATGAAAACATGCAAATAAATTTTAAAAACATAAATATTGAAGTCTTAAAAATAAAATTTATAAAAGAGTAATCCACTACAATGGATTAGGCCATATGTTTATAAAGGACATTGCTTATTTTTTGATCAATAAAGTTCGGTAGTAATCTCCATGAATTAGTTAATATTTTATAAATAAATTTATTTTCATCTATTGAGTTTACGCCCATTGCTTCAGGATAATAACTATATTCACAATCTCTTGGAATGGCCCCCCACATCTTTTTGTATCTCATTAAGCCTTTATTGGAAATAGCGGTCCTACCGAAATCAAAATACTTATAACCATCGATACAAGCTTTTTCGATAGCTTTCCATGTTAGCAAATGATTCGGTTTGAATTCCTTCAAATTTTTAGGATCCGATGCATTATATTTATAATGTATAGTGTCTCTAAAAATTAAAAATAATGAAGCTGCAATTATTTTATTATTAATATATGCTAAATATATTTGACCCAAATTATTTTTAATTACATTCTGAAATAAAGTATTAAAGTATTTTTTGGGTTGCGTTGGAACACCATGCTTTTTTCGCGTTAAATAATTCAGCCTGAAAAATTCTAATAATCCATTCACTGTATTATCTTCTTTTATCACTACCCCTGCATCTGAAGCTTTTCTGATTGAATATTGAATTGTTCGTTTATTTAATTTACTTTTTATTTCACTGGGGTCTTTCGATAATTCAAGAATATGTTTTTTATAAAAATTATTATATGTGCTTTTATTGTTAAGAGAAAATGAGCATCGAAATTCAAAATACTTGACACGATTTCTATAATTATCAATTAAAAAGTTTGCATATTCAGCCATCTTTGAATTATCAGTACATAAAGGTCCACCATAATCTGAAAATGGAATTGAAACAATCCTTTTACCATTTAAAACGCTATTTATATAAAATGAAGGAAAAATACCTGATATATTTTTTTCAGAATCTCTGTTCACAAACAATAGTGGATAAAATTTATAGGTATGGTAAATAGTATTAAGCCATGAAGATAAATGGAATGGTGTAGCAAGTGGATGAGAGAATACATAATTATCCCATTCACTCATATCTTTTTCACTTTCGATAGAAAATTGAAACATAAACTCCCTAGTTAAGTCTAAAACTGAAAAATAGATTAAAATATATATAAATACAAAATCATAATGATTTGCAGATTGATAAAAAGTAACCGTTCACGGGGCATTTTAGGGCTGACATCATGGCCTTTAACCCATTGAAAACAAAGCATAAATTGTGTGCACCGTAACTGCCTGAAATAATTTAAAATAAATCTAGATTTTTTCTTTTAACTATGTTAGAGTGCTTTTCATGGCACTCAAAAGACCATTTTCAGAACTCGATTGGCAACTGACACCAGAGGCGGTGAGAAATTACATCCTATATCTGGAACAGGCGCTTCATGATATGCAAAAATGGGTTGAGACCCATGAAAAACGCATAGAGAAACTTGAAGTCCAGACCAAAATGAATTCTCGTAATTCCAGTAAACCGCCCTCATCCGATCCGCCTTTTAGCAAGCAGAAAAGAAAACAGAAAAAGAGCAAGCGATCCAAAGGCGGACAAAAAGGACACAAACCGCACCAGCAACAACTGCTCGAGCCGACAAAGCAACATTCGTTGATGCCAAAATGCTGCAGTTGTGGTCATTCGGTGTTCGATCAGGAAAAGATGAAGCCTTTTTACACCCATCAACAGATCGAACTTCCCAAAATCGAAATGGAAGTCAGCCACTATATTCTGCACAAGTGCGATTGCCCCAATTGCGGGAAGGTTGTCAAAGCCAAGCTGCCATCTGCCCTGTCGAGCGGATACGGTCCCCGATTTACCGCATTTGTTGGTGAATTAAGCGGTATTAAAGGGATGAGCCGAATGGACGTAAAGCAGTTATGCGACTCTGTGTTAGACATTCCCATTGCTACGGGGACGATCCAAAAAATCGTTGACCGCACTTCAATGGCGATTTTGCCTGTGTATGAACGTATCGGGGGTATCGCCAGAAGTTTCTGGTGCAATTATATCGATGAGACCTCCTGGTTTACAGAAAACGATCTGCACTGGCTGTGGGCCATGGTCAACGAGCGGGTTGCTTTCTATCGCATAGACCCGCATCGCTCCAAGGTGGCTTTCGAAGCACTCATCCAGGACTGGAACGGCATTCTGGTCAGCGACGGTTACGGCCTGTATCAAAAATGGGTTCACCGCCAGACGTGCCTGGCTCATCTAATCCGTAAGGCCGATTCTCTGGCGGAGAGAAAGAAGCCGGATTTACGTCGCTTCGGAGAAATCGTCGCCGCTTGGTTGAGACAACTGGTATCGTTTGCCAAAGAGCCACCCGACCCAAAGCAATGGTCGGATTTTTATACATTCTTCTTGTTTACCGTGTCCCTTTGGGAACCCGATAAAACGGATGCAGGAAAACTCGCTCGGCAGATCATCCGGGAAATGAACAACCTATGGGTGTTTATGGATCACAAGGGCGTCGATCCCACAAACAATCGTGCCGAAAGAGCGCTACGCTTTGGTGTATTGTGGCGGAAACGAAGCCTTGGCACCCAAAGCGAGAAAGGAAACCGTTGGGTTGAGCGGATATTGTCACTGAAAGAAACCTGTCGCTTACAAGCAAAGCAGACTTTTCCTTTTCTCGTGGAGTGCATTACTTCCTATTTTCGAAATTTAGAGCCAAACCTTTCCTGGATTTAATCCAATGGGTGTTACCCTGTGAATGCGTACGATAAAAATATTTAGAATTTATTTGAAATATTTCACAAAATTATAAAATGAAATAAAAATAGCGCATCAATAAGAACTTAAATATATATTTTATGTTATTTCCCCAGTATATATCACCAATAATAGCAGCTTCACTTCCTTTCTGCACCAGATTAATATTGTGATCAAAGGCCACTAATCTGACATAATTTTCGTTGAAAATTCCACCACCGTGATCAGAACAGGTTTTGACGTATTGATGCGTTGGGCTGTCCAAATTATCAGGGTCATGAAACATAATCTTGGAATTTGAATGGAGGATATACTTTGAACAGTGATAATCCAACGCAACCGGATCGGTAGAAGCGGCTACACACCTAGTATGTGAAACGGGAGGGACTGTGCGATCGGCCAGTCCTACCCATTCCGCAGTAACTATATTCAGATCAGCTCTGCGAATTTTTTCCATAAATACACCAATCTCTGCACCGATCATTCCTTTTTCAGGGCCAGGAGCCCATTTGTCGAAAGCAAACGAATGAAAATTATAGCAATCATCAATCAACTTTCCGTCTTGATCGGGATCAGGTCCACCACTTAGATCACAGACGCCAAGATAATTCTTAATCGTACTGCTAATCCCACACCACGTACTATGGTGATTAATTCCGGCAATGTTGATGAATCTGACTTGCTTTTTTTTTGAATATTCATCGGATTCCCAAACCCCATTTTTAAAGTCCACAACGGTTCCATTGTCCGTTTTAAAAATTGGATATGTCATAATGACTCTTCGGAAATGATCGTTATTGGAACCATTGTCCATAGAAAGCAACGGTTGGCCACCGGTGCCGTCACAATAAACATATCCGGCACCCTCGGATGGGCTATAAACTCGCTTGCCGCCATCTTTACGGTTAATTAAATGTATAGTGGAGAAGCAATCGCCATATTTATCCTTTAAATGACCGCACAAGTCATTATAATTCTTTATCTCTTCTATGTCTGAATTATGATCGAAATTTCGTGCCCATCCTGCATGTTTCCAAGGTAAATTGCCACGATGGACGTTTTCAAAAATCACTACTTCACCGTCGAACCCACCGCTTCGATTGAATATTATATCCACAAGCATTTTGACAGCGCTCAAATTGGGTACGCCATGGTTCCACCACTGAACATTCGGTTTTATGGCGACCACATCATTTACACCAACAAATTGATCAATCCCTCCCATCAGTTCTATTACTTTAAAAATATTTTGATCCGGCTTTCCATTTAACGCCCGGTATACAACTGCTCGAGGATTTTGTTTCAAATGAGGGCGTCCTGTCGATTTTGCGCTGACCATGCGATTGGGAAAGAGCGCCAATGAGGATAGGTATTGAATCAACTGCTTAAGAAAAAATCTTCTTTTCACTGATAAAATGATCTTGCCTAATTGGCTATCAACGCTTTGTATCTGACTAGACGAACACCATAACGTTTTAAATACTGAACAACCTCTTCACCCAGTGGATTGCCGTAGTCACTACGCGTTTTGTTCTCTATATCGATCCACATATAACCTATTGCCTCAATGTCTTTTCTCACTTCATCTTTGATAGGTCCCAAACACAAGAAAACCGAAGGGTGCTTGCACCTGGCGGTTGGCATCGCTTCTATTGGGTCATAAAATACCCTCATCTGCCAGGTGTTTTTTCGTCTCAGAAAAAGTGCCATTCGGCGGGATTGCTTGATTTCGTATAAACCATCTTCAATGGTACGTGTAATAATATGAGAATCTTGAAGAAAATGTATGAATTCATTAACAACGTGTCTTAAAAGTCTCTTTTTGTCATCATATGTCATTGGTTTGGGAAACTCAGGTGTTTTGGAAACCACTCTAGCTGGGAAGCCTACTGCCAAACAGCGAGGGGGGATTATTCGATGGACCAGAGAATTGGCACCCACTACTGCACCATCACCGATTTTGGTTCCCGGAAGGACAAACACACGCCAGGCGATGGAAACACTGTTGCCAATCTCTATATCCGCAAATTCAACAGGATAGCCTTCAAACTGACTTAGCCAGGACGTGTGTCCAAAAATAAGACTGTGTCCACCGATTCCCGTATCGTCGCCGATGGTGATCGATCGGGTGGGATTGATGAATGACATTTGCATGATCTGACAGTTTCGGCCTATTTTAATTGACGCATTTGGAAACTGTAACCCGCCGATAAAAACCTGCTCGTTGATTTTAGTCTCGTCTCCAATTTCCAGATAGGGCGTATCAATAAACGTTGTGGCACCTATTTTGACATGAGATCCAATCCGTATGCGTTCACCGCGGATTATTGAAAAAAAACCAATTTGAGAATTGTCGCCGATAACAACCTGCCGCGCGCATATAACAGCACCGATTCCGATAGAAACACTTTTACCAAAACGATAACCTTTGAGGCGATATATTAACTTTTTTAAGGGTGAAGGCAAAAAGCCTATAAGGAGAATTTCACGAACCGGCAGACGAGGTTTCTCGGTAAGCATTCGAGATTATCCATTTCCTTACTTCTATTGCAAGGGGTCAATACTTCCATTGTTTTGTTTATGAAACGATACTCGTCCCTCCGTCCACAACGATGGTTTGTCCAACGATACCGTCTGAAGCTTCTGAACAGAGGAATTGTGCAACGTATGCGATTTCATCAGGTGTCGTGAGCCGATTACGCGGTGAACGATCACAAGCTTCTGTCAGACGTTGCTCGGCGTTGGGTAGAACCTTCCATGCATCTGTCATTACCGAACCGGCGGAGATTGTATTGACACGAATACTGAGTTGTGCAAAATCAATAGCCATATGCCGAACCAACGATTCCAACGCTCCTTTTGAAGATCCGACTAATGAATATTGAGGTACAACACGGACGGCACCCTCAGAGGATATCGCCAGTATGCTCCCTCCTTTATTTTCAAAAGTCGGTATCAATCGAAGGACAATGTCGAAAAAAGCCCTTACATTCAATGCGTAGACAAAATCAAATTCTCTTACGCTGAGTTCAACCATTGGACGATGGATACCCGTCGCCGCACAATGCACGAGAATTGATAGTTTACCAAATCGATGGAGGACTGATTCAATCAGTTTGTCGATGCCTTTTTGACTTGTCACGTCTGCCCTGCAAATATGGATGTCAAGATCCTCGTCGTCTATATCTGTTTTAAATTTCGAGGCTGATTTAACGTCACGC
Organism: uncultured Desulfosarcina sp.; assembly: GCA_963674945.2. GTDB lineage: Bacteria > Desulfobacterota > Desulfobacteria > Desulfobacterales > Desulfosarcinaceae > Desulfosarcina. The sequence goes on along the minus strand of CAXXWQ010000004.1, from coordinate 531,966 downwards.
ACATGGTTGGCAATAACCGATGCGCCCGAACGGGCAAAGCGCATCGCAATGGCCTTGCCGATACCACGAGTCCCGCCGGTTATTAAGGCCTTTTTTCCCATTAGCGAAAACTGCTGTTCAGACATGGTTTTTCCCATTTCTATTTCTAAAAAAGTCATCCAGAACAGTGTCAGTATAGCCTTGGGCAAATTTATCTATCGGTAAAAACGAGAACATCAATTCTGCTGAACAGACTTTTGTATCCAAAACTTCAATCCATGTTTCTGCAGTGGCATATTGAAACCGGCTCTTTTTGATTTTTGAGAAAAGGATACAATCTTGTCCTGGTCGAACCCAATGTCTGAAGTCCGCTCGGGTAATCCGAGCCAACATTGCTTTTCCGCGGGCTAACATTTCGGCATCAAGGCACTTCCCAGCGCACTGCGCCATCATTTCGGATAGCAGCACGCCGGGTACGATGGGAAATCCGGGGAAGTGATCTTTGAAATATTCTTCATCAGGATTGACATATTTTAAGGCCTTGATCGATTGGCCGGGTATCATTTCCAAAATCCGGTCAACTAGAATAAAACGCATCGTCCTATTTCGCTCGCATTTTATTGTAATTTATTGTTATCTTTAAAAATATCAAGAATATCCCCAACTGTTCTCAATTTTTCAATATCCTCGTCTTCAAGAAGGATATCAAACGTTTCATCCAACTCTGCAATTAGTGTAAGTACACCTAAAGAATCCCATGCCGGTATCTCTTCCCGCGGAGTCTCCGGAGTGATTCTATTAACGGGCTCTTGAAAAATTTCAGCGATGCATGCTAGTGCGCTCTGAACATCCATCTTTCCCCAACATTTTTTGATTATTTTGCTGAATAGCCACCATCCACAACAAAATTGGTACCTGTAGCCCATCTGTTTTGCGGTGATAGAAGGAATACCGCTGCCATTGCCACATCCTCTGGTTTTCCTGTTCCCAGTGGGTGAGATTTTTCCAATTGCTCGACATGTTCGGGAGGCAGTTTAGACAAGGCCACGTCTGTCATGGGTGTTCTTACCAAGCCAGGGGAGAGGCAGTTGACACGGATATTTCGCCTGGCAAGCTCGACTGCCATGGCCCTTGCAGCAGATACGACACCTCCCTTGGTGGCGCAGTATCCGATTTGCCCAGGCATCCCAACATTACTGTAAATCGATGAAATGAACAGCACCGAACCACCCTCTTTGGACATCACATCACGTCTGCAAACGGCCTTTGCCAACTCTAATCCTGCAGTGAGGTTGATATTGATCATTGATTGAAAGGTTGCCATATTAAATGCATCCAACGGCCTTGTTTCAACGATGCCAGCAGCATGGCAGAGCCCATAGATGGGGCCATATTCCCTTGCAGCTTTTCTTATCTCGCCGTTGATTGCTTCCAGTTCGTTCAGATCGATCATCAAGGTTGTATGCTTTTCCGATCGTATCTTTTTTCTTATCCTGGCGAGTTTATCCGAGTTTCTCCCAAGTAAAATGACAGTCGCGTTGCATCGGTCTAGCATCAACGTAATGGCTTCGCCAATCCCGGATGTAGCGCCGGAAACGACAACACGTTGTCCTTCAAAATCGATAAAGGGTTCTGTGTCCATTATTTTCATTTTAGCGTACATCCATCGGTCGCCTTTTCTTCATATACACCCTGCTCCTTAAGCTGGATATGGTTCAATATTGCATCAGGAGGAAGATCGACTAATGCCGATCCCCAGGACAACCCTACTCCATATGAGACTAACAGTAATAACAAAGATCTATCAGAAGGCCTGTTCAATTGTCCGTTCGTTATGGTTAATGGAACAGAAGGGCCACCGGCACTTCCAAACTCACCAATTGTAAACGGCGCTTTTTCCAATGGAACGCCAATTTTATTAATCAGATGACGCATGATAAACAGGTTGGATTGATGAAAAATAAAGTAATCGATCTGATCGGCATTCATGCCTGCAAAACGCAGCGTATCAGAAATCAGAACAGGAACCCGTTTAATGGTAAAATTGAAAATATTTGCCCCGTTCATGTGTACGAAATGATCTGACGGGGTCTCAGGGATTCGGTTCCGAAAGCCCCCCCCTCTTATAATCAGATCGTCATAACCACTGCCATCGGTATGAAGACTGAAATGCCAGTTTTCAGCAAAGCCATCCTGCCGAGCTTCAATTGCGGTGGCTGATCCTGCATCGCCAAAAAGTAAAGCCACTGTTCGATCTTCAGGGTGGGCAAATCGCGAAGGCGTTTCACCATGCAGCATCAATGCGCGTTTAATAAAGTTATTTTCCATCATTGATGCAACAACCATGAGCCCGTAGGTATAACCGGAACAACCCAGCCCGATGTCAAAGGCCAGGCAGTCGGTCGATAACCCCAGCTTGTGTTGAAGTAAGCATGCAGTTGATGGCAATAAATAATCTGGAGACTGAGTTACCATAATCAAAGCATCCACCGTATTCGGTGACCAATCCAAATTGGTCAACACATCATGTGCAGCAGCTTCACATAAATCACTGCTACACACCGTCTCTCCTGCCAAACTGCGCCGGTGTACCCCTGCCAAGCGAACGATTTTGTGAACTTCTTTCTGTGTAAAGAAACTTTTCTCTGATAGGTTGTCAAAATGATTATTGGGAACGCATGAAGTAACCGCACGAATACAGGGCGCTTTCACAGATAGTAAAGCCATTTGCCGGCCACCTTCTTTATTGTCACTGATTTTTGCGCCGGTTTTAACCGACAATTTTAATTCAAAGTTTGGAGGCGGTGAGTGGAATCGAACCACTGAATTGAGGTGTTGCAGGCCTCTGCCTTAGCCACTTGGCTACACCGCCGAATTTAATCAGACGATAGGATTCTCCGAACTAACAAAAATGAATTTTTCACATCAATGAAAAATTTTCCAACGCCTTGAAGCCTTCCACCACTGCCAATGCCGGCAGCAAAACAGTCAATGATTCCCCCTCATTTGGTGCCATAATTCCCGTGCTGTTTCTTCATTGTGTCCGTGGGGGTTCTCGGGGTTTTCAAACTGTTGGGGGATAAAAATTCGCTTGTCCTTTGCCGCCATTTCCCTCACCATTGCCAATGCACCTTTGATATTTTTATTTGCCGGAGTTAAAGTCAGTTCTGCTTCTAGTGCATGGATAACCTTTTTACGCTCTTCAATCATATTATCAGGCATCACTATTTTGACGGGATAGCCTTTAAGGCACCCGATTATTGCAATGCCAATACCTGTGTTCCCAGAGGTAGGCTCGACTATGACCGAATCATGTTTTCCGAAAAGGTTTTTATTTGTTCCGACACATATTCAATACTTTCGATCGGCATCTCTGGATAAATCGGTAATGAGACGAGTTCACGACAACATTTTTCAGAAATGGGGAAATGCATATCACCATTTATGCCGCGATATGCATCTTGCAGATGTATAGGGAGAGGGTAGTGAATCCCGGTTTGAACATTATTCCGGAGCAAATGCGTTATGAGTTTGTCCCGTTGCCTCGCACGAACTGCATAGACATGATAGATATGCCGATTATGCGAGACGTTGTGTGGCTTTTTAAGACAATTGTTTTCCGGCAACAATTGATCATATAATGCGGCAATTTCTCGCCGTTTATCATTCCACTTGTTTATAAACTTCAGCTTTACACTCAACACAGCCCCTTGCAGGCCATCCATTCTTGAATTCCATCCGATGACATCATGGAAATATTTTTTGCTTTGGCCATGATCTCTTAGTTTCCTGGTTTTCTCAGCCAACTCAGAATTGTCTGTGATCAAGGCGCCGGCATCACCATAGGCTCCTAAATTTTTTCCAGGGTAAAAACTAAAACATCCAATATCTCCGATGGTTCCCGCCTTTTTCCCGCGATACGCGGCACCGTGAGCCTGGCAGGCATCTTCTATGACAAACAGACCATAATTTTTGGCAATTTCCATAATCCGATCCATATCTGCCATGTGGCCGAAGAGGTGGACCGGTAGAATAGCCTTTGTTTTGCCGGTAATGGCATGTTCCAGTTGAGATGCATCCATATTATACGTTGCTTCTTCAATATCCACGAAGACCGGGGTCGCACCGCAAAGGCTAATCGCCTCAACTGTGGCAATAAATGTATTGGGAACGGTAATGACTTCATCGCCGGCACCAACTCCAAGGGCCAATAGCGACAGCCACAGTGCTTCGGTTCCACTTCCAACGCCAACGGCGTATTTGCTTCCGCAAAACCGCGCGAACTCCCCTTCGAATTTTTCCACAAAAGGGCCACCGGCAAAGCTGCAGCTGTCAATGACTTGCCGGATGGCATCGTCAATCTCATCTTTTATGGTGTCATACTGGGCTTTTAAGTCGAGAAACGGTACTTTCATTTTACTGCCTACTTTATCTTTTTAAGAAATTTTGCCGGGTTGCCAATAACCATCGAATTGGCGGGAACGTCTTTTGTGACCACGCTTCCCGCGCCCACGATGGCGTTTTCTCCGATGGTAACACCGCACATTAAAGTGGCACTCGATCCGATGGAAGCACCACGCCTGACCATGGTACCGATGCAGGTCCAATCTTCTTTTCCTTGCATCTCACCGTCGGCATTGGTGGCCCTGGGGTAACGATCATTGATAAAGGTAACATTGTGCCCGATAAACACGTTGTCCTCTATGACCACCCCTTCACAGATGAAGGTGTGGCTTGATATTTTGCAGTTTTTCCCCACCTGTGCATTTTTCTGGATTTCGACAAAGGTGCCGATGCTGGTGTTTTCGCCAATGCTGCAGCCGTATAAGTTGACTGGGTCGTAAACCTTCACGTTGTTGCCAAGCGTAACGTCCGGTGAGATTTTTTTCATGACCGTATCACCTTTCACATTTAGGCAACGCCGACTTTCAGATCCGGGCAGGCCCCTTCAAATGATTTCTGTTGAAATGGATCCTCCAATTGAATCCTGCAGCCTTCGTTTTTCAGCGACGCGGTGGCCGCTTCCAGGACCTGGACGACCTTGAGGGCTTCCATGCCGTTGGTTTCGCTCCTTTCGCCCGTGTGAATGCAGTCCAAAAAATGCTGACATTGCATTTTGAGAGGTTCATACTGCTTGATATACGGGGAGAACATGTCGCCGTAGTGATACGCATAGTGGAATTCGGCATAGGTGTCGTAATGTGGTGGGATCTCTACATGCTTGTCGTAGATTTTTATTTTTTCCATGGGTTCGAGATCATCGTAGACCAGCATCTTTTTACTGCCGACAACGGTCATGTCTCGCACCTTGTTGGGATCCAGCCAACTGCTCTGGATGGTTGCGATTCTTCCGTTGGCATAGCTAAGGACCATATTGGTGATATCTTCGATGTTGGGATGGACATGGGCTTTGCCCTGGCAGTTGACCGATACGGGAAAGTCGTCCAGGATATATAGTAGAATGGAAATATCGTGGGGGGCCAGATCCCAGGCCACGTTGATGTCCTTCTGGAACAGCCCGAGGTTCAGACGCCTTGCAGACAGATATTGAATCTCTCCGAGCTCTTCGGATTCGACAATTTGTCTGATTTTGCGTACGGTCGGCGAATAGATGAAGGTGTGCCCGGCCATGAGGGTCAGTCCATATTTTTCTGCCGCATCGATCAATATTATGCATTCCCTGATACTGCTCGCCATCGGTTTTTCGATCAGTGTGTGCTTTCCCGCCAATAGACTCTTGAGTGCCATTTCGAAGTGACAGCGCACCGGTGTGGCGATGACGATGGCGTCGATCCCTGGATCTTCGATCAGATCCTCATAGTGGGTGGTCATTTCGATACTTGGGTAGAGTGCCGCCACCGCCTCGAGGCGTTTTGTATCGGTGTCGCACAGTTTTTTTACTTTGCAGTCACGCAGAGAAAAAAAGTTGCGCACCAGATTGGGCCCCCAATAGCCGCATCCGATCACACCGATCGATATCATTGTTTTCCTCCCATCTCTGTTTCGGTTTTTGGAACGGGAATGCGATTGCGTCGCATTTCCCTGACCTGCATGAAGACAACCAATGGTGTCATCAGCAGGATTTTAAAGTCCAGGAACAGGGAAAGGTTCGATGCGTACTGAATATCAAGACGCATCATTTCGTTGAATCCAAGCCGGTTCTTGCCGCTGACCTGCCACAGGCCTGTCAGTCCGGGCACAACGTCGAATCGGGCCATGTACCAGTTCGGGTACCGTTCGACTTCGTAAGGGATCGGCGGTCTCGGGCCGACCAGGCTCATCTGTCCGAACAGCACATTGATCAGCTGGGGAAGTTCATCTAACCCGCTGGATCGTAAAAAATTGCCGCATCTGATAATTCGTGGATCCCGATCGAGCTTCTGCATGGGATCGCCTGGCCTTTCGTTGGAATGGCTGCTGTCGATCAGGTGCTCGAGATATTCCTTGTGCACGGTCGGATCGGCATCCAGGGTCATGGTGCGAAATTTATAACAGGTGAAAAGACTGCCACCGCGTCCGACACGTAACTGTTTGAACAGAATCGGTCCGGGCGATACGACTTTGATCAGCGCTGAAATGGCGAGAAGCACTGGTGCAAGAAGGATCAGGGCGAACAGTGAACCGGCGATATCGATGCTTCGTTTCCACAGGGGGATTCTCTTGATAAACAGCTCGTCGAGTCCGTCAGGAAGTGTTTGCCAGCTGGTATCCAATAGCCGGGGCGTTATCGATGGGTGAGAAATCAATGTGTATTTCATGTGTGCATATCCAATTAATATGATTACGATGTTTGTCCGTTTACCATCGGGTAGGACATCGTTTGGAAAGGTATGCTTTCACCTGAATCATCCTGTCCATTGGTGAGTTCATTTGCGATGAGTTCGCCGACGACTTGGGCGCCGTCGGACGATGTGTTGGGGAGCAGTACACCGATGAGAAAGTCATCGTACCAGCCCAAACGATCGATTCGCCGAATTCGTTTATGTATCTGACGGGCCATATGGTCGACTGACAGACCATTGCGGTTATTCGGGTCGGCATTGAACAGGAGCAGGGAGAACTGTTGATTGTCACGATGCACCCGCTGACGTTCCATTTCGATCAACTCACGGAACTTGGAACGTGCGATGATCTCATAGGAATCATTTTTCGGTGTAACCGAAGAATATCGTCTCGGTTTACCAAGAAAGCTTGACAACAGCTTCATTCCCTTCGCCTTTCTCTCTACACTGTCGAGTCGATAGAAAATTTAGTATCGTATCCTAATCGTTTAGCGTTAAACCGGCAATTAAATAGCCCCGTTTTAACCATTGTGCTTTCCTCGAAACTGCGGCCGATAAAGAACTTATGATGATACGGCTCATGAGAGATTGTACTATTTAATTACCGGTTTAATAATAATAGGCATTCGGAGTCATTTTTACCTGATTCAAAATGGTTCCGATGATTTTATCCTGTGGCAGGTGACTCAAGGCACCATTGATAACCTTAATCGACAGATGGCCCGCCTTGACCACAACCACGATCCCGTCGGCAAGGGGGAAAATCGATTCGATTCCCGACGCCGCATCCAACGGTGGCGTGTCCACCAGCAATACATCGAAGTGATGCTTCAACTTCTCGAAAACTTTTTTCATCAGAACTTGATTCAACGCACCGATCAGTTTGTAGGAGGTGCCTGCAGGCAGAAGGTAGAGGTTCTCCTGCTGCAGGCTGTGAATGTTTTCGAACAACTCCTTTTCGATGAATGTGCTGGGCTCGATTCGTCCGAGATTGTTGATCATGGCCGAGTAGTCTTCTTCGAAGAAGATTTTCTCGTTTTCATAGATCTGCGTCATGCCCGGTATGAATTTAAACTGTCCCTTTTTCCAGCTGAACATCTTTTGCAGATACTCCTCGATTTGCAGCCGCAGCGGGCCCCTCAACTTGTCGCGGCCGATATAACCGGCGTTGATCAGAATGTACCCCATGGGCTGACCGGTTCGGCGATGCCGCGTAAGGGCGTCATCGAGTTGATCATCCGTAATGAATCCACCGTTGCGAAGCATGGTGCCGATACGGTTGAATTCTGCACTGTCCGGGTTTTGGATATGGACCAGGACTCCATTTTGAAAGTAGGCGACCAGGTTCTGGTCCTCATTTTTCACGATCAGGCGTCCGGTTTTCTTTTTCAGGGCAATCAGGAAGAAGAGATCGCCAACGCTGTAGTCGGAGAGTGAACCGCTGCTGATATTATGGGACATGATGCGATCGATGGATTTTCCCAGTCCGCCGTTTTTGGATACCTTGAACAATTTATCGAGGGCGGGGCGCTGGAAATCGCAGTCCACCAACAGAACGCGCAGACCGGATTCGGTCAAATTCGATGCGATCTGCGAGATAACCGTGGTTTTCCCTTCACCCATGGTAACGCTTTCGATGATCAGCACTCTTCCGTACAGGCCTTCGGCAGGTGAACGAAGGCTGTCCGGCAGTCGATTGGAGATGTGATAGGTCGGCGGAAGGATTTCGCTACCGGGACCTTGGTTTTCGACTCCGATGAGACGATGATTGGATCTGGGCTGCCCCAGCGTTTTGTGCACGGGGATCATCCCAAGCACCGGAAGTCCCAGTTTTACGGCCACATCGAGAGGTGTTTTCGCCGTGTTGTCGAGATACTCCAGGAAGAAGGCCATTCCCGTACCGGTGAATAGCGAAAGGGCCACAGCCAGGAGCAGATTCAGTAGAATCTTCGGGCTTACCGGCCTAACGGGCACTTCCGCCTGATCGACGATGCGCATGTTGCTGCTGCTGATGGCGCTGGAAAGCCCGAGTTCTTCGGATTGCTTCAATAAAAAGTCGTAGATGTCCTGGGCGCTTTCGGCCTGTTGTTTCAGCACATCGTATTCGATGGCCTGCTCTCCCAGAGACATGGCCGCCTGTTTTTGTTGAAGCAGCGATCTGTTGATGGCATTTTCGACTGCAATGGCCGTGTCCAGATCCGCCTTAATGGATTTGGCCTGACGGTTGGCCTCACCGGCGATCTCTTTTTTCAATTGCTCAATACCATTGTTCAATTCGATCATTTTGGGGTGTTTGGGACCATACTTGGTGGACAGCTCGATTTGACTGGACATCAATGCTACCAGCTGGGTCCGCAGGTTTTGAACCACCGGATCTTTGGCAATCACCGGCAGATGCAAGAGGTCTTCTTTGTCGTTGACGGTTTTCTGAAGTTCCATGTACGTTGCCTGCTTCATGATCCGATCGGACTTGGCCCGGGTCAACGCGCTGTTGAGTTCCTCCAGTTCCTGCGAGAAAATAATCTGGTTGTCTTCCAGGGAGAGTGCATCGTTCTGCTTCTTGAATTCGTAAATGGCCCGCTGTGATGATTCCACCTCATTTTTTTGTTCAGAAATTTGGGTTTTCAGCCATTCCAGCGCATCTATAGCCTGTTTTCTGTGTTGCTCCACGGCACTGTCGATGGCTGCCTGTGCATGTGTGTTGACAATCTGGGTAATCAGGGATGCATCGGGTCCGGTGAAGCCGACCTTTACCAGACTGCTGTCGCGTATCTGCTCGACGGTGAGGTGGCGTATATACCAGTCGATCACCTTGTAGCCGACCTGAACCGATGGATTTTCCGGGGTCTGGATGGTGATAGGATCGGCCTGGGAGTCCTTACTACCGATATGAAAAAACATGGCAGCCGCTGATAGAAAAGGATGCGGTTTCGACAGGTCCTTGTATACCTCCTGCAGATCCATCGCCTTAATGACCTTGCGCGCAAGTGTTCGACTGCTGAGCAGATTGACTTGGGTTTTATAGTAAAGATTGATTTCAGGGATCCGCTGGGGGCTTTCGCCAAGGGGATTCATCGGTGTCGGCTTTCCTCCCAGCATGAGCTGTGAACTCGCCTGATACTGGGGAATGGCGAAAAGCGATGCGGCGGCCATTGCACCGACAATCAACACGAAAAAGCAAATAACGATCCATTTGCGCCTTTTCAGGATTTCCAGGTAATCGGAAAGGTGCGCTTCCTGGACGTCGGCTCGTGGTGCGGCCGATCCGGACACTTTGGTCGACGATTCATGCCAGGCGTGCTCGGCCTGGGCACTGGATTCGGCCAGGGCCGTTGAAAATTTAGCGGACATATCGAATACGCTCCTGTTGTTGCTCAAACCTGAGTTTAGGTCTGCGGTTTGGCTAAAAATAGCTCTCGGGGACTTTTACGATATCGCCAGGAAGAATCGTGTCGCCGAGGTGGGGTTTTATCTCGATCTCTTTCCCATCGGTTATCCTGACGATTCGTGTCCGGCCGAGAGAGGCTTTCGGCGTACCGCCGCCGGCCATGGAAATCGCCTGGCGGACGGTCATGCCTTCCGCATAGGTGATTTCTCCCGGCTTTTTGACTTCACCGGTAATAAATACATGTTCAACTGCGTTGATATAGATGGAATCGTTGGGCTCGATGAGAAGGTTTTCCTTTGGATCGCCGGCGGTCAATCGCGTCAGGTCTACCTCTATCAACTCTTGTTTCGATGCATCCGAGACGGCGACCGGCCCGTCGCCTCGGTGTCCTTCCTTTGTCCGCACGATCGTACACCCAGAGCCCTGGCCGTCCGTGAATCCACCTGCATCGGAAATCAGTTCCAGAAGTCGCATTTGAGGCTTGATTACGTAGCTTCCCGGCCGGTTTACTTCTCCAAATACGAATGCCTTTTTGTGTTTGTATTCAGCAACCCCGACGGTAACCTGCGGTGCGACGAGGTAACCGTCCGACAATCGTTGCATGAGGTCATGTTCCAGGGTGAAGATGGTTTCCCCCGATGCCTGCACTTTGCCGATGAAGGGAAACGAGAAGGTTCCGTCGCTGGACACTTCCACGATCCGGCTCAGGTCGGCATGATCCCACACCTGAATTTGCAGCATATCCCCGACACCGATAGTATATTCTTGGGCTGTGGATGACTTTTCGGCGGCAAGAGGCAGGCGGTGTACTAGAAACAACATCAGAAATGCAGCCACAAAAAAAAGAATTCTTCGTAACGGTTTCATTGGAACACCTCGGTGTTTTTTAGATTACCTAAAATAGTCGATATCCGCGTCCCGTCGCTGGGCTCGCCGATCCCGGATCTGCCTGATGGAAAAGAGTGTCACTTGCCCAAATATTCGGTTCTCCACATAGTCCAGATCATCGATCGTTGAATCGTTTTGGCGATAGCGGTAGCCGACTGCGAATGAGAGCCAGGTGCGCAGCCGATACCTGATGGTCAAACCGGCGACGACGATGTCATCCTCGCGCCGGTCTTCGGTTGCAACCGCAGATTTGAAATCCTGGTTCTCATAGTCGCCGAAGATCGTAAAACGCAACGGATCGAGGCGTCGGTAGGTCAACCATAGCCCCCCTCCGCTATAGACGTAATAATCCAGCGTCTCCCGGGATGACCGCGTGCTTTCCCTGACACCCCGTTCTGCGATTGCGCGGACGGTCGTAAATGAGCCGATGGCGTAGTCGATGGACGTATCCGTGGCCCACCCGTCGTAGGCGGTTGCATTATCGTATTCCGACCACAGGTAGCCGAGACGCAGGGTTCCGGTAAGGCGATGGCCCTCTCGCCAGCGAAAACCGGTATATACGGATTGATAGATGAACTCGCTGGGTTCGGGTATGTCCTGGTCGTTTTCCTGGATTTCATAGCGATACTCCAGCAGCCAGGGGAGAAGGGACCCGGTGGCGTTGACCATGCCCACGGCAATAAAATCCAGATCATAATCATCTTGTTGATACCGCGTTTCATCATAGCGGCGCGAGCGGTGTTCATAATTGGCGAACAGCTCCGTGGAGGACAAAATGTTCAAGTTTCCATCACCATACAGCGCTTTGATCACGTAGTCCTTACTGGTATCGGTGTCCGAATAGGGCTGGGTGGCGCTGTCCTCACTCCATGCCCCCACGGTCAATGCAGAGCCTTTCGATGTCTCCATTTTCAAGCCGGCATCGCCATAGTGATGATCTTCCCTGAAATTGTCCGCATCCTGATAATAATCGAAACGCCCTAAATAGGTCAGATCCAGGTGGACCCGTGGCGTAAAGGCAAACTTCGTTTCCAAAGAAGGTAGTATAGAGGTGATCCAATCGTCCTGTTCGTTTTCATCGGAAAGGTAGATGTTATCGCTGCAGTTTTCCCTTACCGTTATTTCCGGCTCGATATGTAACCGCTCGCCTATTATAAAACCTTCTCCAAAACTCGTATCAACCCTAACATAGAGGATTGCGATCAGGAAGAATGCTACGATGATGTGAGAATATTGAAGATTTATTTCAGGAAGCGTTGGTGGATAATGGTGTTTCAATGTGAGAAGTAATCTCCATGGGACCTTTGGTCAGAGACAATGCGTGCCATAGACAACATTCGGTTACCGGGCATAGCTCCGCCTCCTGAGCTACAAATCCAAAGTCAGTTTTTAACGTTTCGGCCGTTTCCTATACCGCATCCATAACGTCAGCAGAATTTGTGTTCGTACTGCCAATTGGCCTGTTTCGGTGTGGTAGGATGGTTGGTGAGAACTGTCGCAAAAAATCATCAGGAGAGGAATTCAGTTTTGTCTTTCGATTACCGCAAACGGACCAACATGAATAGAAAGGAAAAAAATAAGGAATGGAAAAAATTCGCAAAGGAAACATTTATTTGCCCTACCATGTGACAAACAGTAGCGAACAGGCTTTTTCGGAAACAGCAATCGCCGAGGCGACCATCTTTTCGCCACGACACCGAGACAAGAGCCAAACAAATTGTTACTTTGATTACCTAAAATTCCTAATAGATTCAGTGGCAGTATGAAATTTTTTAGATGAAATGGCCACTGACTGTGGGATTATTTTCACATATAATGTAAACAAATACCCTTTTCAATCCGTAAAAGTCACTAATTTCTCGACTTTTTTCTAGGTATTTTTACCTAATTTTGACCGATGACATGATAAAATCAGTTGACAAATCCAATCATCTATTTTTTAATCTTTCTTTATATTGGTTTAATAACCAGCCAGTCATTTGATACAGACTACCTGCTATTCGAAAAAATCATTGTTCGGGACACACCGTCGCTGCCAGATTTTCCATTGATCGCTGTCAAGCCAATTGTCTCTCGTAGTAGTTAGTATCTAACCGGAAACAGAAAATGTTGTCATGACCTCCCGTTGAAGATCAGACCTGACAGGAACGCCATAAGAGTTTTTTCAAGAGACGCCTCACAAAAGTGCCCTGGGAATACGGGTGGTTAAGAATTCGAGGATAAGAATTTTCGCACAACGAAGATATTGTGCGAATTGGCAATTTCTGGACTATCTATCGCTGGAAAATAACCATGGTAATTCTGGTAACCGACGCAAATCTTTCCCCTATATTCGAATCCCCGCCAAACAAAGTTCCAGGAGCAAAAAGGTCGAAAGAAAGCCGGTCATCCATTCCAACGTCCATGGGGAAGACAACCGGTGAAGCAGCGGATGATGAAGATGACAGGTCCGAGGTGGGCCTCGGCACGTCCGTGGATACACTCCGGTATTTGTCCGCCAAACTGTTGACGATCCAGGAAGATGAGCAGCGGCGCATTGCCATGGAACTTCATGACGGATGCGTACAGGACCTGAGTGTGCTGAAATTGCGCCTGAAAGGTCTTCAACGGGGCCTGCCGGCCGGTGACTCAGAATTAAGGACCCAGTGCAACCAGCTGCTGACGTTCGCGGACAAGATCATCAACGACATCCGTAGCCTCGCGCACGGACTGAACCTGGCGGAACTGGACGTACTCGGGTTATCCGCGGCGGTCAGGCAGGCCCTCAGTGAATTTTCGAATGGCGCCGGCATTCAGGTAGAGATTGATGTTGTACGGCTCGACGGCATCCGGTCTCCCAATGCAAAGGTCTGTCTGTTCCGCATCCTGCAGGAGGCATTGACCAACATCATCAAGCATGCACAGGCAACCCGGGTTTCCGTCTTTGCTGATGAAGACGATCCGTATCTGCGTATTCGTATCAGTGATAACGGCGTGGGCTTCGATCCAGAAATTTACAGGAACGGCAATCACACCAGACGAGGTATGGGATTATCGGCCATGGCGTTGCGGTGCCGAATGATCGGAGCGACTCTCTCCATCGATAGTGAAACCGGAAAGGGTACGCGACTGATCGTCCGGATGCCCCATTGTCGGACATCGGGTTAAACCCATGAGCGAGTATACCATTATTCTGGCCGATGATCATACCCTGATTCGCCAAGGCATCCGGAACCTCATCGATAGGGTGGATGGCATCCAAGTCATCGGGGAAGTCGGAGACGGGCTCAAGCTGCTCAAGTTGGTGAATAAAACACTTCCGGATATGGTGATCATGGACATCTCCATGCCCGGCATGCGCGGTATCGAAGCGGCCAAAGAGATTCTTTCTCAACATCCCGCAATCCATGTGCTCATGTTGAGCATGTACAAGCGACGGGAGTTTCTCTCCATGTCCATCGCCCATGGTGCCAAAGGTTACCTGCTCAAGGAGGATACCTGCGAAGAACTGCTCGAGGCCATCGACCAAATCCGCAACGGTCAAACCTACCTGTCCAGAAAACTGGTCGGCGAATATACAACGGATATCATCTCCGTCTGCAAGGGTGGCCGGTCTGCTGTCTCGAGTCCCCTCACGCGCCGTGAGCGCCAGGTGCTGCAGCTGATCGCCGAAGGCCATACGGACCGAAACATCAGTGAAAAACTGTGCATCAGCACCCGCACCGTGCATCATCACCATGCCAGCATCCGTTCAAAACTGAATCTCAATCGAACCGCCGAATTGGTGCGCTACGCCATCGCCCGGGGATACATCCACGACCAGTGATAATCCTTTGAAAAAGTATTGTCAGTGATTTGACGACGTACGGCGTTCACCCGATGCCGGCTACCTCTCAGCCATCTCAATTCCCGTGAAAATCAGGACCTCTTCGATCCAAAAGATGCTATCGCGGCGTTCGTCTTCATAAACGGCACGCATGAGTGTGCACACAACATCGATTTTTTGCATCGAGCGAAGCCGGATTATCCAAAAGAGGACCCGTCTTGCAACGCGGTGACCGCAATCCCCGTGACCGCTGCCATAATTCGGCGATAGGTGATTGTCAGACGGTAAAGTACTTTTTCAACGATGCGATTGTGATGGGCCAAAACCTGTGTTATGGAAGATAATTACCTTGTAAAAAATTCGAACCACATATGTAATCAGGAGGCATGTCAAGCATGAAGCGAGGCGCCAAAGAACCAGTCCAGGTCAGGTGTCCGAAGTGTGGTCAACGATCCATCGTCTACCTGCCGGTGGAGGACCTGCCGCTCTGCCCCAATCCGGATTGCGACCGCAGCCGAATGGTCATTGAAGAACTGCTGGATGAAGGAAAGTCATATTAGCTACGAACAGATGCAGCGCCGGGTAACCGGCCTTTTTTATTGATTCAGCCAAGGAGGGTACGATGAAAAGAATTTTGATGGTCGGTTTGGCAGCGATGATGCTCACGGTTTTTACTTTCGGATTGGCTATGGCCGGATCCCTGGATGACATTCTTGAACGCGGCACGCTGCGCGTCGGCATGGAACCCGGTTACATGCCGTTTGAGCTGATGAACCAAAAAGGTGAGATAATCGGATTCGATGTGGATATGGCCAAGCGAATGGCCAAGGCCATGAATGTCAAACTGGAGCTGGTCTCCACGGCCTGGGACGGCATTATTCCCGCACTGCTGACCAAGAAGTTCGATATTATTATGTCGGGCATGACCCTGACCCAGGAACGCAACTTGAAAATTAACTTTGCCAAACCCTATATTGTCATCGGCCAGACGATCTTATTGAGAAAAGAGCTGGTCGGGCAGATCAAATCTTACAAGGACCTGAATACCGAGAAGTACAAGGTCGGCTCCAAGTTGGGAACCACCGGTGAACAGGCCACCAAGCGGATGATCCCCAGGGCCAAATACGTCTCCTATGAAACCGAGCAGGAGGGCGTATTGGAGGTGGTCAACGGCAAAATCGACGCCTTTATCTATGACATGCCCTACAACGCGGCTGCCATCTCCCAACGGGGCCAGGGAAAGATCGTGCACCTGGATACACCCTTTACCTATGAGCCGCTGGCATGGGCCGTTCGCAAAGGCGATTTTGACTTTGTCAACTGGTTGAACAACTTTCTCAACCAGGTCCAGAAAGACGGAACCTACGAAAAGATCTACCACAAGTGGTTTGTCGACGACGCCTGGATGAAAGAGCTGCAGTAGATGGCCGGCGCTCTCCAATCCACGCCCAAAAGACTCCCCTGGATGCTTCTGCTGGCGGCCATTCTCATCGGTCTGGCCGCCGGCATATGGGGCGCTGTCCAAAAAATCGACTACGCCTGGCGCTGGAACCGTGTCCCGCAGTATTTTTTCTACCAGGGTGAGAACGCCATCAAGATTCCCTTTGACGGCAGGGTTCAGTCCATCGTTTCGAAGGGGAAAAAAGCGGTGGTTCAGCTGGTCTCTGAAGACAAAGAGGTCGTGACGCTGAAGGTGGACCGTGATCTGGTCAACGTATCCGAAAATGATGAACTGTTTCAGGACGATACGGTGGGCTTCGTCAAAGAGTGGCGGCTTGGCCCGTTGATGAGAGGATTGTGGACCACCTTATGGCTGTCCGCGGTTGCCAGTGTCATGGCCCTGATTATCGGGCTTGTCACCGGCTTATGCCGGATCTCCAAAAATCCGACCCTGCGGGGACTGGCCGCCATCTATGTGGAATTCATCCGCGGCACACCGCTTTTGGTCCAGATCTTTATCGCCTACTTTTTTATCGGCACGGTCTTTAACCTGAATCGCAACGTGGCCGGGGTCGGCGCCCTGGCCATTTTTGCCGGGGCCTATGTGGCAGAAATCGTACGCGCAGGAATCCAGTCCATCCCCAGAGGACAGACCGAAGCCGCCCGATCCCTTGGCATGGGTACGCTGCAGGCCATGACGCACATCATTTTGCCCCAGGCCTTCAAGCGCATCCTGCCACCTCTGGCCGGCCAGTTCATCAGTTTGATCAAGGATTCGTCCCTGGTATCGGTCATCGCCATCACCGATCTGACCAAATCGGGCCGGGAAATCATCACAAGCACATTTGCCACGTTTGAGGTCTGGCTGACGGTAGCCGCCATGTATCTCGTGGTCACGTCACTCTTGTCTCAACTGGTCTTTTATATGGAACGGAGGTTGTCCGTCAGTGATTAAAGCACAAGACGTCGTAAAAATTTTTACCGGCCGCGGTGTAACCGTACGTGCCGTGGATGGCGTTTCAACAGAAATCGGTCAGGGGGAAGTGGTGGTGGTCATAGGGCCGTCAGGGTCAGGTAAATCCACCTTTCTGCGCTGCATCAATGCCCTTGAAACCTTCGATGCGGGACGGATCATTATCGACGGTGTGGACCTGACGGCCCGCAAGACGGATCTGAACAAGGTGCGTGCCGAGGTCGGCATGGTGTTTCAGCAATTCAACCTGTTTCCCCATAAAACCGTGCTCCAGAACCTGACGTTGGCCCAGCAGGTGGTGCGCCGCCGATCGCGGAAAGATGCCGAAATCAAAGCCAGGGACCTTTTGAAGAAGGTGGGTATCGCGGAGAAGGAAAGCGAATACCCGTCCCGGCTGTCCGGCGGTCAGCAACAGCGTGTGGCCATCGCCCGGGCTTTGGCCATGGACCCCAAAGTCATGCTCTTCGACGAGCCCACATCGGCACTGGACCCCGAGATGGTGGGCGAAGTACTGGACGTCATGAAGCAACTGGCCCGCGAGGGAATGACCATGTGCGTGGTTACCCACGAAATGGGCTTTGCCCGGGAGGTGGCCGACCGCGTTCTGTTCATGGACGAAGGGAAAATGGTCGAAGAGGGAACGCCCGAGCATTTTTTTACCAACCCCACCGAAGAACGCACAAAGCTCTTTTTGAGTCAGGTTTTATAGGCGCGAAAGATCCACCGGAGGCAGATCTTCTCATCCGAAAACGTAACCATTTATACTTTTGCCGATTTATCCAAATACATTTCGTTGATCGTTTCCTCGTATTTCGTGATTACTTCTCTCTTTTTAAGTTTCATGGTCGGTGTCAGCAGGCCGTTTTCGATGGTGAATTCCGGTACGATGGAGATCTTCTTGATTGTTTGAAAACTGGCGAATTCCCTGTTCTTCTCCGTCACTTCCTTTTCTATCATCGCGATCACCTTTTCGTCGGTGATCAACTCTTCCATTGAGTTGAAAGGGATGCCCCGGGCCTGTGACCATTCCTGCACATTGTCAGGATCAAGGGTGACGAGTGCGGTGAGGAATTTTCGCTTGTCTCCAATGATGCATATCTGATTGATATACTTGGACGTTGCGATGACTCCTTCTATGGCGGAAGGTGAAATATTTTTTCCTCCGGCAGTGATGATGATGTCCTTTTTCCTGCCGGTGATTCGTAAAAAGTTTTCCCTGCCGATTTCACCCAGGTCGCCGGTGTACAGCCACCCGTCGGGCGTTATGGTTTCAGCCGACGCTTCCGGCATTTTGTAATATTCTTTCATGACGTTTCTGCCACGAAACATCACTTCACCGTCATCGGCAGTTTTCTGCTCGATGCCGGGTCCTGGAGGGCCAACCCAGCCAAAACGATAGTTGTCATAACGGTTGAGATTTGAAAACGATGTGTTCTCCGTCATACCGAGGCCCTCGACGATCAAGATGCCGGCGGCGTGAAAGAATTTGGCGATGGAGGGATTCAATGGTGCTGCTCCGCTGATGCACCATTTGACCCTGCCGCCCAGGGCGGCCTGCACCTTGCGGAAGACCAGCTTCGTTGCCACTGCATACTTGAATTGCAGCCCGATGGGGACAGGTTGCTTCTTAAGCTTTACGTCGCTGACCGCGTCTCCCACTGTCCAGGCCCACCGGAATATTTTCAGTGCTGCGCCACCTTTGGCTTCCGCGCTGCCGATGACCCTGGCGTAGACTTTTTCGAGAACGCGGGGCACGCTGGCAAACCAGTGGGGCCTGGCCGTACGGATATCTTCGGCAATGGTTTCAACGCTGCGGGTGAATGTCATGGAACACCCGGTCAGGACTGCGGTATAGACACAGGTGCGAGCGAAGACGTGGGCCAGCGGCAGGAATAAAAACCCTTCATCCCCATCGATGATATTGGTGCTGCCTTTGACCGACTGGGCCGTAAACGTAATGTTATCGTGGGTCAGCACCGCGCCTTTGGGGGTTCCTGTCGTTCCGGAGGTGTAAACGATGCCCGCCGGGTCTGACGGTATCACGGTGCTTGTCCTTGCATCGAAATCGGCATCGGAGATATTTTCCCCCAATGACAGAAACTCTTCGAAGCCGATGATCCAATCGTCTTCCGGTACATCACCGGAAAAGAGAATCACCTTGCGGATGTCGGGAATCTCGGGCCGGATTTCCATCAACTTGGCCAGTTGTGCGTTGTCCTCGACAAATATTGCCACCGCATCCGAGTGATCGACAATATAACGGACATTTTTGGGCAGGTCGGACTGGTAGATGCCCACGGTCACCGATCCGATACTGGTGATGCCCATGTCGCAAAGTACCCACTGATAGCGTGAATAGCTGAGGATGTTGACCTTGTTGCCTTTTTCCACCCCCAGCGCGATGAGTGATTTGCCCACCTGCCGTACTTGATCGTAAAACCGGTTCCAGGTCACCGAATCGGTTTGTCCGGGCCCCGTAAACCACTTATAGGCAATGGCCTCTCCACATCGGTCGACCGTCTGTTTCAGCATGGCGTGCATGCTGGAAAAATCAATGAACTCCATGAAGCTCTGTCCCCCTTTGCGTGCGCGCCAGAGGCCTGTCGCGGTACTTGTATGATTTTACTCCGTGCCGATGGGTTCCATTCCAATTTTCAAATATTTTTTCGCCAAGTCAATATAAATTTGTTTGCCCCAATTCCAGAATTCTTTGTCTTTCTCGGATATTTCTCGAACGATTTTTGCCGGATTTCCGGCAGCGACCACCTTCGGTGGAATGATCTGTTTCAGCTTGACAACACTTCCTTCCGCGACAATTGCCCATTCTCCAATTTCTGCCCAAATACTGACCACGGCGCCCATGCCAATAACGGCTTGGTCACCAATGTATTTACCGTGTATTACTGCACCGTGACCAATCGTAACCTTTTTTCCAATGCTGTGCACATCGTCAGGTGGCGCGTGAATGATTACACCTTCTTCTACCGCTGTACCATCCCCGATCTCAATTCTACCATAATCACCCCTTACGATGGCACCATGTCCAATATAGCAATTATCTCCGATAACGACGTCACCAATGACGCTTGCGATGTCACTCACATATGAATCTTTTCCCACTACCGGTTGCCTTCCGTCGAATTTGTAAAGCATTTTTACTCCTCTGAAAAAGTGTACCATACTGGCAAACACAGTGCAGGACATTTTCACGAATTTTTGTATTGTCCTCAGAAACATCGAACATTGAACATCGAACGTCCAACGTCGAATGATGCGATCGCTTCGCTCCATCGTTTTTAATAAGATAGCATTTTTTTGCCATTTCCAGGTAGGATAAAAATGAGGGCTTTGTTTTAAAAAGGATAGAATTCCTTATTCAACGTTCGATGTTGGAAGTTCGATGTTCGACGTCCATTAATCCGGTTTCAAGCCCATTCGGAGGGGGCTTCATCAAACCGCCCGCTCAGCGGGTGGTCGGTGAATAAAAATAAATTGACATACCATCAAATCAACTCGTATGTTTCGTGTCATGTCTCGAAACTCATCCATAGGTGCATCCAGTACGACTCACCACGCAGTTATCCGCGGAATCGGACACAAGCCATTTACTGAAGAGAAGCAAAATGAAACATGAAGCGATGCATTATGACAAGCTCGAAGGCGGGCAGATTCATTGCCATTTGTGTTCCCATCGATGCCTGATCCCCCAGGGCGGGTATGGCATTTGCCGTGTTCGACAAAACCAAGACGGTCGGCTCTATACACTGTTTTATGGTGAAACCGTATCAGCCAACGTCGATCCTGTCGAAAAACAGCCGCTGTTTCATTTTCTACCCGGCTCCCGAGCCCTCTCCGTTGCTATCGTCGGCTGTAATTTTCAGTGTGCCTTCTGTCAGAACTGGCAGGTATCCCAGGCAGCCCGGGATGCTTGCGAGATGCCCCTTTCTCGGACAATGACACCACAACAGGTCGTGATGGCAGCCAAACAACACGGCTGCCGATGCATTGCTTACACATACACCGAACCAACGGTGTTTTTCGAGTACGCCTACGACATCGCCCGGCTGGCCAGGAAAGAGGGAATTTCCAATGTGTTTGTTACCAACGGCTACATGAGTCGGCAGGCGACAGGTACAATCGCGCCTTACCTCGATGCAGTCAATGTCGACCTGAAAAGCTTCAGCGACATTTACTACAGCAAGGTTTGCAAGGCGCGACGACAACCGGTACTGGATTTTATCGCTTCCATGAAGTCCCTCGGCATCTGGCTGGAAGTGACGACGCTGCTGATTTCAGGGGAGAATGATTCTGATGAGGAAATCAGACGGACCTCGGCATTCATCGCGGGTATAGATGAGAATATCCCCTGGCACCTTATTCGTTTTTATCCGGAGTACCGTTTTGCCAGTCACTCGGTTACATCAATCGAGGCCCTGCGAAGAGCCCGGAAAATCGGTGTGGGACAAGGGTTGCGCCATGTCTATTTGGGTAATGTCAATGAGGGATCGGACACCTATTGTCCGAACTGCCGAAAACTTCTGCTAAAACGTTCCCATTTTGAAATCGGTCCAAATCACCTTGCAAAGGGATGTTGTCCTTCATGTGGGACGCAAATTGCCGGTATCTGGCGATGAGGGCAACCGATGCCGAACGGCGGTACGGGTCAGAGATTTTTACACCCTGTAAAGATCGATTACAAAACTTTACAACGTCGCCATTTTTTCCCCATTCTGTTTCGTTGTATTCCAAAGAAGAAAACGATGGAACAAAAAAGCATTGAATCACAGATGTGGTTTGAGCTTAACGACTTGTTATAATATTTAATTTATCCTGTTTCGGAAAAAAATCAAGAAACGAACAAGGCAGGTATTGGACGTTTTTTTATAAGGAAATCTGATTGCGATCCGTTTCTTTTTGCCTGCATGGCACGTGAAATGCGAGTAGGTCAGACAAGAAAGAACAAATAACGATGTAAATCGATTAAAAAAATGGATCATTACCAATGAAACGAATTTTAATGAGCGAGTCAAGATCACGAATTCTTCTGATGGTCGGTTTGCTGGTATTTGCCAGTTTGCTGACGTTCCTGTTTAAAAACGTGCTGGAAACAGGGACCTTGTTTACTCACTTTTTCTACGTCCCCATCATCATCGCGTGCATCTGGTGGAAGAATCGAGGCCTGATCATCACGGCCGTCCTCGCTATCCTTTTAATTGGTGGGGAATATCTTTTCGGAAAATATGCATGGACACTGGACGATGTAATCCGGGTTGTCATGTTTTTTTTCGTTTCCGTGATTGCTGTCATTTTAAGCGAACAATTGTCCCAAGCAAAGGCAAAGCTTTGCGCTTCCGAAAAACAATATCGCACCATTTTTCAAACAACTGGTACGGCCATGGTCATTATTGAAAAAGACCAGACCATTTCATTGATCAACAAGGAATTCGAAATCCTTTCGGGGTTCGATAAGGAAGCGGTTGAAAATCAAAAATTGTTTGTCGATTTCGCGGCACCTAAGGATAAGGAAAAGTTAAGCGCTTACCATCGGCAGCGTCGAACGCTTGAAAATGGGGCTCCCAAAAACTACGAATTTAAATTCCAAAACCGAAGCGGAGAACTCCGCGATGTTTACATCACCATTGACATCATTCCCGAGACATCACAAAGTGTGGCATCGCTTTTGGACATCACGGAGCGGAAACGGATCGACGAACAACAACGTATCCTTCAAAAGCAGCTTTCCGAGGCATTGGAAAAGTTGTTAAGCGGATTTATCCCCATCTGCTCCAATTGTAAAAAAATCAGGGATGAAAATGAAAATTGGGTGCAAATCGAAACATTCCTCCAGAAGAAAACGAAGGCCGACTTTACCCACGGGATCTGTCCCGATTGTGTTAAATCCTTGTATCCAGATCTTTTCGAAAAAAACGAAACCAAAATTAAAATGAGTGCATAATCCCCGATTATAGACACAGGCCGATACTATTTGCTGCATCCGTTGTAGTCGATCCCAATCATAAAAGTTGTACCTGAACAGCTCAATAACATACTTCACAGCATAATCCACTCATCTCCGGTGGGATTGGGAATATCGAAGGATCGAGTACTTCAATTTGGAAACGCAACAGAAACTTGACCGGGAAGATTCACACCGATAGCGTCTACCCGCATTTCTGGGGTAAATTGTGGGCCTTTCGGATATCGTATAACTTTTGAAGCGTGGTCTGCATTTTTTCTTCCGCCTCGCTTTCCGATGCGATCTTGTCGTCTCTGGCCACCAGGTCGGAATAGAGTGTTCGGGCTTTCTCCGGTTGGCCGCTGTCCGCATAGGCAATGGCCTGGAGCCAAAGGCCGGCCAGGGCATAGTCATGGTTGCCGGACTGGGCCGCGGTTCGCCCGTAGCCCAATGCCACTTCGTGTTTGCACTGCGCAAGGGCCTCCAGACCCTGATAGGCATCTTCCCCCAGCTTGTTGCGCAAGGCCTTTTCTTCGGCGGCCTTCCTGGCTTTTTTCTCCTGGCTGTCCGCCATAGATCCGGAGATGGCACCCGATGCGGCCCCGGTGCTGCCTCCATATACGGCTCCCCGGGCCGCCGCCTCGGCAGGATTGCCGCCAAAGACCAGGCCGGTCACCAGTCCTCCGACGGCACCGACCACCGAACCCACGGCGGCGCCCTTGGCGCCGCTTTCCACGGATCGCTGGGAACAGGCGGCCAGGAACGTTATGGATAGGAGAAAGAGAATGTTCCATATGACGATTGTCGTGGACGATGCGTTTGTAACTTTCATTGACGGTCCTTTCTCATTTCGGGATCAATCAGTTCCTCGAATATAATCACTTCCCGCCCCGGCCGAAAGGTAATTTTCGATATTCACAGAATCGATCTGCGCGGGTGCCAGATATTTTTTTGCATAGGTCCCGTAAATTCCGGTTCTTAGAAACAGGTCGAACAGGTCGGCATCGATGTGCCGGTCATCGCGCAAACGGCGCATGATCTCCAAGGATTCGGAGAGGGTCTTGGGTGTTTTATAGGGCCTGTCCGCCGCGGTAAGCGCCTCGAAGATATCCGCGATGGCCATGATGCGGGCGGGAACGGACATGTCCGCTTTGGTAAGCCCCCGGGGATAGCCGGTGCCGTCCATGGTTTCGTGATGGGCGCCGGCGAATTCGGGCACGTTTTTCAAATACTCGGGAAATTCCAGCCGGTTGAGCATGATGATGGTCTGGATGATATGCTCGTTGATCTTGAATCGATCTTCCGGTGAGAGGGTTCCTTTCCGAATGCTCAGATTATACATTTCACCCAGGTTGTACATCTTGTCGGGAACGGTCATATTGAACCCGTAAGGGTTGTCTTTCAGGGGTTCCGGCTGCAATCGGGGGATAATGTGCTCGGCTTTGTCGGCCAGGATCTGTTCGATTACCGGCAACGGCGGCGCCGGCTGCCGATTTTTTTGCACCGCTTCGTCCTGGGAGATGCCGATACGATCGTCCAGATGGCGAATCCAGGTTTGTGCGCCGATCTTCCTCAGCCGATCGATCTTCTCGTCTGCCATGAACTCGCCGCCGATGTTGCATTGGGCGACAAAGGCATAATCGGATTCGATTTGCCGTTTCTTGCGTTTCAGCGTTTCATCAAGCTGCCCCAGGTCTTCATCACCGGCCAGTCGTCGTTGGTAATAAGCGATTTCGGCATCCCGTAACAACACCTCGAATCGCATTCGGATTTCGTGAATCCGGTTGTAGATCGTCTCGAGTTTTGTCGCCTTGTCAACGATATACTCAGGAGTGGTGACCTTTCCGCAGTCATGCAGCCATGCGGCCACTTCGAACTCCCAGCGCTGATCGGGAGAATCTATTGAGAAATCGGCAAAGGGGCCGCTCTTGGCATCGCACGCCGCCCGGGCCAGCATCTGGGCCACGACAGGTACACGGGCGCAGTGACCGCCGGTATACGGTGATTTGGCATCGATGGCACCGGCGATCAACTTGGTGAAGTCGTCGAACAGTTTTCGCTGCTGTTCGAGAAGTTTTCGGATCTTGGTCTTCATGAGGAAAAAGGCGTTGATAAGCGAATGGATTTCCCGGATGTTGGAGTCGAAGGGGGACGATTCGGAAAAGTCGGAACGCTGAATTTTCAAAGATTCCATCTCCAGTCGAATTAAAGAAGACGAGATCTTCCGCGATACCAGAAGCGAAAGGGGCAAGAAGATTACCAGCACCAGGCCGGAGAAGAAAAAGATGCGCTGCTGCATACGCCGGATATGATCGGTGAAATCGGAAACCGGGGCGACGGACGCCAGAATCTGTCCGAATTTCAGGGCTGCGGTGATGGGGGTCAACCGTACCAGAAAAGCGGATCCGCCGATGTTCATTTCGAACGTACGGTCCATTGCCCGGTCGATTCCATCTTTGTATCGCGAGACAACAGAGCGGATCTTCGGATCATCGAAGGATTCTCCCGTGGGAAACTGCAAGGGGGCACCGGCTTCGGCGACGGTGGTTTTTCTTTCCGGGTGGGCGATAATCCGGCCGTCGTGGTCGAAGAGAAAGAGGGTGCCGTTGGCCGACACTTTTTGCCGGGCGAGGGAAAGGGCGAACCGGTCCAAGGTGATATCGGCGCCAACGACGCCGGATCCATCGGAAAGGGTTTCGGCACAGGTGATGCCGGGCAGCCGGGTCGAACTGAAAATATAGGGGCGGGTGAAAAATGCCGTGGTTTCGCCTCTGGCCCGAATATACCAGGGGCGGGTGCGGGGATCGTAATTCGGGTCCAGATCGTTGCGCCGGCCGATGATTTGTTGGCCGGAATCCAGAAACCCCCAGTGCTGAACGAGACCGCCGGACGGATCGGCCGATATGGTTCGCACGATATATGCGGCTTCCGGCGGCGCCCCGAATATCCGCATGATTTCCGTCTTGTTTCTCAGCGCCACGATCTGAAAAAAGCCGCCGTCCTCGTATCCCACGTAGGCGGAAAAGAGAAAATCATAGGTGTCGAGGGCTTCGAACAGTACCGCCATTGCGGGGTGCGTGATTTGTGATGCCGTCGGCCGGATCTGCATGGACGGCATCCGCGACATGGACTTCACCAGCATGGCCACCGATTCCAAGGCGCTTTCATACCGCTCTACCGTTTTCGTGTTGATTTCCGTAAAGAGTCGATCGGCCATAAAGATGGCCGCCATTTTGCTCTCATGGTGGCTGATCCACAAAAACAGGACGCTGACGATTCCCACGATGAGTACCACGAGGGTGGAAATGCCGACGTAAAAGGGAAAACGTTTCTTTTTGCTTGCCATGGAAAACCCTCATTGTACAACGCTCGAAATTGGAAGTCCGATGTTCGACAGCCGGGTTTCGAAGTTTTGGTCGGATTTCAAGATGGAAGACGACGATTTCCGTGTTTATTCCCTCTTTGCGGGGGATTCATCAAACCAGCCTCTCTGTGGATGGTCGATGACTGCGGCAATGGTTGGCGCTGGCCCTTTCTCTGGTCCGCCCCTCGTACAGTAATAGAGGCGATCCGAAGGGCGAGGGGTGGTGTCGGGGGAAAACGGTACCGGCAGGGCAGGGGACGGGAAGATGTCCTATCTATGACTTTCGGCACATACACTGGACCATCGTGTAACCCGCACACAGTCGGCCCGACGTTCAAAGAGGCTGCGACGCTCTTGCTCGCCTCTTCTTTCACGCCCGCCATCCAGAAAGTAGGCGATGGCGTAAAACATTCGCCGGTCGTCGCCGGATCTCCGATCCAGATAAGGGTCGCATCTTCTTTTTTCTTTTTGGTTCTGATGGCGTATCATGCGATCCTCCCGTTTTCCCTTCCTATTTTAGTTGTCGCTCATTCCGTCCGAACGAATATCACTTTGTAATTCTGCCGTTTCGTACAACGATACCAAAAACAGCCCCATCAATGCAAGGGCAACCCGAAATGCGCGACTTTCACCGTTCATGATCGCCATCCCCATGGGCTGCCCCGGGGCTGGGCCGCCCCTTGATGTCATTGAAGTGTGGAAAACCTGGTTCTCTGGACCAGGTCAGCGTTCGTTGGCGCTGACTCCTGTGGCGGTTACCGTGGTCACAGCGCATCCTTTTCCAGGGGGAGCACAAAGTCGAGCTCTGTGTACCTGGATCGTATTACCAAATTCCAACCTCTTTTAATGCTGATCAAAAATGGATAATGGTTATTGTACTCGATCCGTCGTCCTCGCTTCCCGTTCGGTCATATAGTGTACGGGGGAATGCGGGTACTGGTTCCGTTCGTGCTCCTCGGCCGTGATCCAGCCGCCGCCCAGGACCTTGTACAGGTTCACATGGGCGTTTCGATAAAGTTGCGTCAGTTCGGACAATTTCAGTTCGGCATTGAACAGGGTTCGCTCCGTATCCAGAACCTCCAGGTAGCTGGTCACCCCCTTATCATAGCGCTCCTTGGAAAGTTCGTTGGCATTTTTCGCAGCCTTTTGCTGGCGGTCGATGGCGGCCAGTTCCTTTTTATAGGTGTCGATTTCAGCAAGGGCGTCCTCCACTTCACGAAAGGCATTGAGCACGGTGTTTTCATATTGCAGGAGCGTTTCTGTCGTTTTCAGGGTCTCGATATCTACCCGCTGTTTGTTTTTCCCGAAGTCGATGATGGGGCCGAGCAACTGGCCGCCCACGGACCACACGCCGCCATCGGTGGTCACCGATCCCAGATCCGTGCTGGCAATGCCCAGGTTGCCGGTGAGGGTGATGGCCGGAAGGCGAAGGGCCTGGGCCACGCCGATTCGCTCCGTCTGGGCTTTGAGCAGGTACTTGGCCCGGATGATGTCCGGGCGTCGCGAGAGGATCTCCGACGGGAGTCCCACGGGGATCTGCGGCGGATTTTTACCGATCAGATTTTTCCGAATGCGGACGGTTTCCGGCAGACGACCCAAGAGGAGGGCCAGGCCGTTTTCGGCCTTTGCGATGGATCGCTCGTACAGGGGAACACTGCCGGCGGCAATCTCCTTCTGGATCTGGGCCTGATTGACGTCCAGTTCGCCGATGATGCCCTTTTCGAAACGCTGCTGGATGATCGCAAGGCTCTTGCTTCTAGAGTCGAGGGTCTCTTCGGAGATGAGGCGCCTATCGTGAAAGTCGATGAGCTGGTAGTAGAGGGAGGCAACGTCGGCGATCAGTGCCAGCTGCACACTCTTCACGCCGTATTGGGAAGCCATCAGTTCGGCCCGCGCCGCATCGGTGCTGCGCCTGTACCTTCCCCAGAAATCAATCTCCCAAGTCAATGGGGCGGAAAGGTAAATGGTTCCGGTGGTGTCCAGGCTTCTCGAGCCGCCGTTGAAATTTCCCGCCCGTGCGCCGGCCTCGCCGTCCAGGCGGGGGTATTGATCGGCTTGCGTGAATCCAACGGTAGCCCGGGCCTGCTCCATCCGGATGATGGCGATGCGAACGTCCCGGTTATTTTCCAGGGCCGTGGTCACCAGGTCGAAGAGCAGCGGGTCGTCGAACAACTCCCACCATTTCAGGTCCGCCTCGGGTGCTTGCGGCATCACCGACGTCCGGTAGGTGTCGGGAAAGTCCACTTCGGGTTCCGTAAAATCGGGGCCGACCGCACATGCGGACAAAAGCGTCAGCGAAAACATCGCCAACAGGACACTGGCCTTGATTGTCCTGGCGTGGGTTTGCATGGAACGCTCAACCTTTCTCCTGTTGAAGTTCTCTTTTTTTCTCGTATCCGGCGATTTTGCCGATGAAGACGAACAGCAGGGGATAGAAGAACACGCCCAGGGTCGTAGCTACGGCCATACCGCCAAGCAGCGCCATGCCCATGACAACCCGTGCCTCGGCGCCGGCGCCGCTGGCCACCACCAGGGGCAGCACGCCCAGGATGAAGGAGAAGGCCGTCATGAGAATGGGACGGAAGCGCAAACTGGCCGCCTTGACGGCGGCATCGAAAAGGGACAGGCCCTTTTGAAATTCCATGTTGGCGAACTCGACGATCAAAATGGCGTTCTTGGCGGCCATGCCGATGAGCATGACCAGGGCGATCTGGGCGAAGACATTCAATTCATAACTGGTGCTGGCCATGCGGGCCAGAAACAGGGCCAGAAAGGCACCGAAGATGGCAAATGGCGTGCCCAGCAAGATACTGAAGGGAAGGGACCAGCTCTCGTACTGGGCCGCGAGGATGAGGAAGACGAAGAGCAGGGAGAAAACGAAGACAATGGCGCCGGTGCCGGATGCCTGTTTCTCCTGGAACGACATGTTGGCCCAGGCGTAGCCCATGTCCGTCGGCAGGGTGGATTCGGCCACCTCCTCTAACGCTGCCAGGGCCTGGGCGGAGGTGTGGCCGGGCGCCGGTCCACCGGTCAGCTCGATGGAACGGTAGAGGTTGAACCGGTTGGTGAAATCCGGACCGGCGACCTCCTTGATTTTGACGAAGGCGCTCAGGGGCACCGCCTGGCCGTCCCTGTTTTTCACGAAGAACAGATTGATCCGGTCTTCGCTGATGCGGTACTCCGGTTCGGCCTGGATGTAGGCCTTGTAGAGGCGGCCGAAGCGGTTGAAGTCGTTGACGTAGGAGCCGCCTAAGAAGGCGCCCACCGTGGTGTAGATGTCGTTCAGGGATACGCCGGCCTTGAGCACCTTGTCCCGGTTGATCTCCATGAAGCGCTGGGGGACGGATGCCCGAAACGTGGTCACGATGTTGCCGATCTCCGGCCGTTTCTGGGCCGCCTGGATGAAATGGATCGTCTGCTGGGCCAGGTACTCGGGGGTGTTGCCCGCCCGGTCCTGAAGATTCATGGTGAATCCGGAACCGCTTCCCAATCCGGGAATGGGAGGCGGGCCGAAGGCGAAGACCTGGGCTTCGTTCACGGCCATGAAAAATTCCCTGTTTAAAGCCGCCACGATCTCGTTGGCGGTTCTTTGTCTTTCGCTCCAGTCCTTGAGGGAGACGAAGACGAACCCGGCATTGGAGGACATGGCGTTGGAGAGAAGGCTGAAGCCTGTGGCGGTGGTGACATATTCCACCTCCTCATGCCGCTTGATGATCTGTTCCACCTTCTTGGCGACCACATCGGAGCGCTGCAGGGAGGACGCGTCGGGCAATTGGATGTTGACCATCAGGTATCCCATATCCTCGCTGGGCATGAAACCGCCCGGGACCAGCTTGCCTAAAAGGCCCATACAGACGGTCAGTGCGATGATGAAGACGAGGCCGATGGCGATCTTTCGTGTCACGACCTTCGTGAAACCGGTGTAGGCCGCAGTGGTCTTGTCGAACACCTTGTTGAACAGCCGAAAAAAGGCGCCCAGGGGGCCGCGCATGGGTTTTTGCTTGCGCAGCAGCAGGCCGCACAGGGCCGGGCTCAGGGTCAGGGCGTTGATGGAGGAGAAGACCACGGATACGGCCACGGTAATGGCGAACTGCTGGTAGAGCCGGCCGGTGATGCCGCCCATGACGGCCACCGGGATGAAAATCGCCACCATCACCAGGGTTGTGGCGATGACCGGGGCGGTCACCTCCTTCATGGCGGCCCGGGTGGCATCCTTGGGTGGCATGCCCTCCTCGATCTTGACCTGCACCGCTTCCACCACCACGATGGCGTCGTCCACGACGATGCCGATGGCCAGTACCAGTCCCAAAAGGGAGAGCACGTTGATGGTAAAACCGATGGAGGGAAAGAGGATGAAGGTGGCGATCAGGGAGACCGGGATGGCGATGGTGGGGATCAACGTCGCCCGCCAGTCCTGGATGAAGATGAACACCACCAGGATTACCAGCACCAGGGCGATGATCAGTGTCTCGATGATTTCGTTGATGCCAGCGGTGATGGCCAGGGTGGTGTCCAGTGAGATGTCGTAGCGCATGCTCTTGGGAAAGGAGCGGGAAAGATCGGCCATGGTCTGTTTGACCGTTTCGGCCAATGCGACGGCGTTGGATCCCGGGGCCTGGTAGAGGGCGATCATGGCGCAGGGCTTGTCGTTCATGCGCGTGAAGGCGTTGTAGGTCTCCACCCCCAGCTCCACCCGGGCGATGTGCTTGATATTCACCTGGCTGCCGTTTTCCGCCGTGCGCACCACGATTTCGCCGAATTCCTTTTCGCTTTGCAGGCGGTCGGGCAGGCGCACGGTATAAGTGAATTCGGTTCCCGGCGGGGCCGGTTCGGCACCGAACTTACCACCCGGAACGACGACGCTCTGGGCACGGATGGCATCGACGATCTCCGGAACGCTGATGCCCAGGTGGGCCAGCCGGTCTGGTTTGATCCAGATACGCATGGAGTAGTCGCTGGCGCCCATGACGTTCACCCGGCCGATGCCCTTGATCCGCGCCAGGATGTCCTTGATGTTGATCAGCGAGTAGTTGCCGAGAAACTCCTGGTCGAATCGGGGATCGTCGGCCGTCAGGGAGATGAGCATGAGGATGTTGGGCATGGATTTTTCCGTGGTCACCCCCAGCCGTTTCACCTCTTCGGGGAGCTTGGCCGTTGCCGCCGCCACCCGGTTCTGGGTGAACACCGTGTTCATGTCCGGATCGGTGCCCACGTCGAAGGAGACCTGGATGGTCATGGTACCGTCGTTGGCGTTGACGGACTTCATGTAGATCATGTTGTCGACGCCGTTGATCTGCTGCTCCAGGGGGGTGGCCACAGACTGCTCCACGCTGATGGCGTTGGCGCCGGTGTAGGTCGCCCGTACCTGGACGATGGGCGGCGTGATGTCCGGGTACTGCTCCGTGGGCAGCCCGCCGAGAAACACCAGGCCAACGATGACCATAAAGATGGCCAGCACCATGGCCACGATGGGACGTCTGACGAAAAAGTCACCCATGGCTGCCTACTTTTTTCCTTGTTCTGTTGATTGGATATCGACGACGGTGGGTTTCACGGTGGCGCCGTCCCTGGCCTTCTGGAGTCCTTCATAGACCACCTTCTCACCGGGCTTGAGCCCTTGGGTGATCAGCCAGGACGATGCGACCCTGGGGCCGATCTCGATCTCCCGGGTCGCCACGGTGTCGTTGGCATCCACCACATAGACGCTGTACAGTCCCTGCAGTTCCATGACGCAGCGTTGGGGGATCAGTATGCCGTCTTTGATCATTCGACCCATGATCCGGACCCTGGCGAACTGGCCGGGGCGCAGGAGTTGTTCCGGGTTGGGGAAGGAGGCCTGGACCAGCATGGCGCCGGTGGTGGTGTCCACCTCCCGATCCACGAAGTCGACCTTGCCGGTATGCTCGTACAACGAACCATCGATGAGGATCAACTGCAGGTTGGCTGTGGTTTCCCGGGACTCTTCCGGGCTGGTCTCCGACATATGCCGGGCCACCTCCAGGTACTGGGATTCGGTGATGAAGAAGGTGACCAGGATCGTGTCCACCTTGGAGACGGTGTTGAGGATCACCGGATTGGGGTCCCGCCCCACGAAATCGCCCACCTTGGCCTTGGTTTTTCCGATGATGCCGTCGATGGGCGAGTAAATTTTGGTGTAGCTCAGCTCGATTTTGGCGGCCCGCAGGGTGGCCTTGGCCGCATCCAAAGAAGAGACCCCCGCATCGTAGGCCGCCACGGCCTCGTCCAGGTCGCTTTGGCTGACCGCGTTGATTTTTGCCAGGGGGCGGATCCGGTCCAAATCTCCCTTGGCCTTGGCCAGCATGGTCTCCGCTTCGGCAACATTGCTCATGCGTGCCGCCACCTTCTCTTCGAAAGGCTGGCTCTCCAGCGTATACAACAGGTCGCCCTTTTTTACGACGTTGCCCTCCTGAAAGTGGATCCCCTCTAGGAAGCCCTCCACGCGGGCGCGGATGGCGATGTCCTTTTCTCCATGGGTCTGGCCGACGAATTCCAGAAAGATGGGGACGTCCTCGGCCCGTGTTTCCACAACGGAGACCGCCGGCGGGGGAAGGGCAGGGGGCTGGGATGCCTGTTTTTCACCGCAAGCCAACAGAAGCCAGGACATACAGACGGCGATGCCCACAGAAAAATATCTCATGGTGCCTACTTTCTCATCATGTGGAAGCGGACCATGCCCGCAACCGTGTTGGATTGAATGCTGTGTCGTCTGGCGGCAAAAGGAACGTTTACCGGTGTTTGGTACATTCGCTAAGGGATAGATTCAGTCGGAGGTTACCGGTCTGCACACCATCGGTGACACTATACACAAACGAGTCGTTTTTTCCAAGAGAGGAGTCATAAAGGCACCCTAAGGGGCCGCCAGTTGTTTCTCCACATATGCGACAAGATCGCGGGCCAATGCCAGGTGCGGATAGGCCGCTTGCAGCCGCCCGGCCACATCGAGGGCTTTCTCCGGACGGCCGGAATCCAGGTAGAGAACGGCCAGGGCGTACAGAAAGTCCGGATTCTCGGGTTCCACGGAGAGAGCACGGCCCAAGGCGGTTTCGGCATCGGCGGTGCGGTTTAATCGTTTGAGCAGCAATGAGAGATTGTAGTGGATGCGGGCGCGTTGGGGCAATCCGGCCGCCGCATCGCCAAGGAAAATGACGGCTTCATCCAACGCATCTTTCTCGGCCAGCAGCAGGCCCAAAGAGTACTTGATCTCATACAGGTCCGGATGTTCTGCCACCACCCGGCGCAGCAGCCGTTCGGCCTCCTCTTTTTTCCCCTGCCCGTTGTAGATCATGGCCAGATTCACCTTGGCCGGGTAAAAGAGGCGGTCAATGGCCATGGCCTTTCGATAGTGGGCGATGGCCTGATCGGTCTGGCCCAGGTCCGCGTAAAGGTTGCCCAGATTGTGGCGGGACGCGGAAAAATCGCCGGTGCGCTCCATTGCCGCGATATATTCGGCCAGCGCTTTTTCATAAGGTTCACGTAAATTGGCGCCGTATCCTGACCGAATGGCCGGAACCAGGGTGCGGGCCGCCTCCATGCGAACGGCCCGCACCGGATCGTAGAGCAGCGGTCCGGTCTTTTCCACCCGCTCTTTGGGATCGGGAAAAACGATGCGGTTCACCGCCGTGTGGCGAACTAGGGCCGATTCGTCGGAAAGGGCGATCTCCAGCGTCCGATTGGCAGCATCGTCCCCATAATCGGCGGCAAGGGACAGGGCCGTGGCCCTTACGATGGTGGGGTAAAGGCGATCGTGTGCCAGGCGGATCAACGGATCCAGCGCCTCCGGGGCCCGGCGGCGACCGGCGGAAAGGATCGTGCCGTAGTGGGGTCGTTTTTTCTTGCCGTACCATTTGGCCATGGCATCCACGGACCACTGGATTGTTTTGTTGCCATGACACCGGTTGCAGGCATTGGGGGTATTGAGGGGCCGGCTCAGGTCCGGCCGCGGGATGCGAAAGCTGTGGTCGGGCCGGTAATCCACACCCATGTAGGTGCGGCCCGGCATGTGGCAGGCCTCGCAGCTGGCGCCGCTGCCCACATCAAACAGGATATCTCCGCTTTTTGCACGAATGGGATCGCCTTTTTCCCCCTCTTTCTTGTGAAAATGGTGATCCGCGGTGTCGTAAACGGCCGCCCGGTGGCATTGAAGACACAGATCGTTTCCGGTTTTGATCCGTTTGATACTGTGAACGTCATGGCAGTCGCTGCACTTTACGTCCCGGGCGTGCATCTTGCTCTGAAGGAAGGAACCGTAGACGTAAACCTCATCGAGGATCTGGCCGTCGGCGAAGTACATGCCCTCGGTGAGCAGCTGGGGGATGCCGTAGTCGAGAAAATCATCATGGGCGTGCATGTTGTCGCCCAGGGACATGCGGCGGCTGTGGCAGGGTGCGCACAGCTGAATCTGCCGGGCGGAAGTAAGGTCGCTCGTCACCACGGAAAGGGCCGCGTTGTCTATCGCCGGTCGCCCCATATCCGGCAACCTGGCCCAAGCCACATGGTGCGACCCCGGGCCGTGGCAGGCCTCGCATCCCACGCTGATTTCCGACCATGTGGTCCGGTAGGCACCGGTGGCCGGATCATAGTTCTTGCGAAGGTCGGTGCTGTGACATTCGGCGCACATGGCGTTCCAGTTCTGCCCGTTATTGGTCCAGTAAAGCCAGTCGTCGGATGCCAACGGTTCGTCGGGATAGAGATGAAACCATCGTTTTTCCCGTGTGTCCCATGCGATGGGCAGGCATTGCCGGCGCCCTTGGGGAAAGTCGATCAGGTACTGCTGAAGGGGATACCAGCCGAATGTGTGGGAGATCGTAAATTCCCCTATTTTCCCTTCCGGCCCGATGGTGGAAACCATGAACCGGCCGTTCTTTCTGTAAAACCGATTGTTCACGCCGAAATATCGAAATGTGGTATCGGAGAAATCGCCGAGAACCGTTTTCTCCGAGGCAACGGCCATGGCCAGCTGGTGGTGGGATCCGTTCCATTTGTCGTATTCGTTTTGGTGGCAGTCCCGGCAGCTTTCGCTGCCCGTGAAACTGGCCTGTGAATCCGTTGATGGCCGGACCTTCTCTTTTCTGAAATGCTCCTGCAGGAAATACAGGGGAAATGCCAGGACGATGACCAGGGTCGCCGCGATACCGGCGAGCTTCCATCGGACAAGGGGTGCATCGTTCACTTGTACACCACCTGGTTCGGATGAAACACGCTTCGGCGGATGGGGCTGTCAATGGCGACCCGGATGCGGTCGTTTTCGATGGTAACGGCGAAGCGGTCCAGGGGCCGCGGTGCCGGAGACTGGATCACCGCCCCGTGGATGTCGAAGGTGGAGGCGTGGCAGGGGCAGACGAACTGCATCTTTCCCGCGTCCCAGGGCACCGTGCATCCCAGGTGGGTGCAGCGGCGTGACAGGGCGAGAAATCCACCGTCCGCCAGACAGGCCAGATAGAAACGGCCCTGGGGGAAAGCGGTCACCGTATTGGGAGAGTAACGGGAGACGGAACCGGCATCGAAGATTTTTCCGATGGAGCCGGATGCACCGATCGGTTTTCGAAGACGGAAAAAGGATCGCACCACCCAGATGATTTCGGCCAGGGCGAGCCCCCCCAGCCCGATCCACAGGCCATTTAGAAAGCCGCGTCGGTCATTTGCTATCGGTGACGGATCTTCTTGGATGGACCCACGGGCGGTCTTATTCGTCATCGTCGTTTGTTTCACTCTCTTTTCACACTGGCCAGGTCAGTTTCATGGACGGTCCGCGAAAAAAGATTCCCGTTATGGTCAACACCATCAGTGCGGAAATGATGGCCACAACGAGCGCCTGGATCATTTCGTTCCGGTTGGCCTTCCACCGGTATTTCATGAATCCGATATACCCCACCGTTATCGCACTCAAGGCCGCCAAGGGGAAAAGGCCGTCCCGAACCAGCATAGACATGTTGCCGGCCCAGGCGGCCTTCTTAATCATCATGGTATCCACGACGATAGAAAGAATAACCGTGCAAATGGCTGCTGCGGCGGTGATGCAAACCTGCATTCTGCCGCGGTTGGATGAAAACCAGATACCCGCAGTGGACCCGGGGTCGGGAAGATAGGGAATACACACCAAAAAGAGGGCCACGGATATGGGTATTACACAGACGGCCATCTTCGGGTGAACGTGCAAGAGCAGCTCTTGAAATCCGGCAAAATACCAGGGTGCGCGCACCGGGTTGGGACTTAGCCCCGGGTTGGCCGGTTCTCCGATCGCGGCATCGAAGAAGATGGCGATCATCAAAAGTGTCGCTGTCAACATCAAGGCCACCGATGTTTCCCGGAGCAGCAGGTGGGGCATTGTCGGCACTTTTTCAGGGTGAGCGTTCATGCCATCGCCTGGACGACGCGGTATCACCAGACCGCCGGCCTTGCGGATCCTCCAGAAGTGAAATCCCATGAAAAGCAACAACAAGGAAGGGATGACCGCCGTGTGAAGACCATAAAAAAAGGGAAGGGTCCGTGGACCCAGTTCTGCACTGTCGGCAAGGACGCCGATACCGGGCAAATAATCGAGCATTGCCGTGATGACGGTGACGGCCCAATAGGCCAACTGATCGTAGGGGAGCAGGTATCCGGACAGGTTGGCCGCAAGTATCAGGAGAAAGAGGAAGAGGCCGACGATCCAGTTCAACTGCCGGGGAGGATGGAAGGCGCCGGTGAAAAAAACCCGGCACATATGAAAAAAAAGGGTGGCGACGAGGATATTTGCCGACCAGTAGTGTAAATTTCGCATCAGCCGTCCGAAAGGAACCTGGTGGATAATGGCCTGAACCGATGCATAGGCGCCCACCGGTGTGGGAACGTAGACGAATTTCAAGAGCACGCCGGTGGTCAGCTGGATGATCACCAATGTGGCCGCCATTCCCCCTAGTCCCCAGCTGAGGGTGAATCGCAGGGTCTCTTGATTTACCTGCCGGGGGCGAAAGTGAAGGAGCAGGTAGGTGCGCCAACGTCGTTCATTGCGTGGTGCCGGCGTGCCGCTGACGGCGTGCCATGCCTTTTTGGCGATAGTGGGCCCGGATCGTCTGGTTTCGGGCCGGTACGGTTGTTTTCGGGACTTGGTCATGCAGCGCTGGTTCCCTTGTGTTGCCAAGCGGCTTGCGAGTTTGACCGCCCTTTGCACGATGGAGAAAGATTCGTATCAGGCCGCAGGGACGATTGATATCGGTGTCGGCGTTTTTGGTTCGCTTTCCTTATTTGTCTGTTTTTTCGATACAATTTTTTTACCTTTATATAAAAAGCGCCGATAAATGCAATGTTAACTTTTTTTTTCGAAAGATACAGATAGATCGGACCAATGGAAGTGTGGCTGACAAACAGGGAACCGGGCCGTTTATTGACGTCTGACAGAAATTCGACATTCTATCGGGATTCCCATCGGAATTCGGGAGGCAAGGGGGCTGGTGGCAGCGTTGTCTGTTTCCTGCTGGTCCTACTCGTCACCCTTTTTCCTTTAACGACAATGGCGGAATCCATTGACCTGACCGCCATGAGCCTGGAAGAGCTGATGGAGATCGAAATCACTTCGGCGGCCAGAAAACCCCAGAAGCTTTCCAATACCGCCGCCGCCGCTTTCATCATCACCCAGGAAGACATAAAGCGTTCGGGTGTGACCACCGTCATGGACGCCCTGCGCATGGCGCCGGGGATCCATGTGGCCCAGATCGACGGCAACAAATGGGCCGTCACCGCCAGGGGTTTCAACGGACGGTTTGCCAACAAGCTTCTCGTCCTCATGGACGGACGTTCCATTTATTCCCACTTCACGTCGGGCGTGTTGTGGGAGGAGCAGGACATCATGCTCGAAGATGTCGAGCGCATCGAGGTGATCCGGGGACCCGGCGGCAGCGTCTGGGGGGCCAACGCCGTCAACGGGATCATCAATATCATCACCAAGTCCGCCGCCGACACCCAGGGAACGCTGTTATCCGGCGGAGGCGGCACCCATGAACGGGTTTTCGGCACCGTTCGCCATGGAGGGACGATTGGTGCCAACACGCAGTACCGTGTCTTCGCCAAGGCCGCCGATCGAGGGGGGTTCGAAGAATTGTCGGGAGAGGAAGGCAACAACGACTGGAAGACCAGGATGGCCGGTTTCCGGGCGGACGGAGTCCTTGCAAATGATGATACGTGGCGCTTTCACGGTAATCTTCGTGCCGAATCCATGGAACAGAATTACGGTAATCTCACGCTGACGCCCCCCTATCAGGAAGAGATCATCTCCGAATCCGACGCCGCCGGCGGGTATCTGATGGGGCACTGGAACCATCGATCGACGAACGGTTCCGAGGCATCCCTCCAGATGTACTATGCCCATGATCATTATGATGACATCAACACCCAGGTCATGGAAGACACCATTGACGTGGACTTTCAGCATCGATTCGACCTGGGGCGATACCATGAGATCACCTGGGGATTGGGGTACCGTTTCATCCGGACCGATACCGATCCGGGATTACGGGTCCATTTCGAACCGGAAAGGATGGGGGACAATTTGTTCAGCGCCTTTGTCCAGGACCAGATCGAACTGTTGGATGACGCCGTCGCAGTGACGCTGGGATCCAAATTCGAGCACAACGACTATACCGGGTTCGAAATCCAGCCGACTGCCCGCATCCGGTGGAACATCGATACGGGCAACACACTGTGGGGTGCCGTATCCCGTGCGGTGAGGACGCCTAACCGGGGAGAGGTCTCCACCCTTTATATGGGAGCCGTCATTCCACCATTGCCGCCGGTGCTGGCCTATCCTACGGTTGTTACCTCCGTTGGCAATGAGCAATATGATTCCGAGGCGGCATGGACATATGAGATCGGGTATCGCAATGTCCTCAATGAGTGGGTCTCCCTGGATTTGACCACTTTTTTCAGTCAGTATGACAACATGCAATCTTACTATCGGGAAAATCTGACGTTCGAAAGCGATCCTTCGGCCCACTACATCATGAATGTTGGGTGGGGAAATGAGACAGAAGGAGAATCCTACGGCTTCGAAGCTGCTGTGGATGTCATTCCCCAAAAGTGGTGGAAACTGCGTCTGGCATATACTTGGTTTGATCTCTCCCTGGATGGCGGGAGCGGATCTTTTGCCCAAGAGATAGAAGCCGGAGCCGAATATTCTCCCGAGCACCAGGTCTCTTTGCTCTCCATGATGGAGCTGCCATATGGGATTCAGCTGGATACCTGGTTGCGGTATGTGGATGAGCTCGAGAGGCTGGGTGTGCCGGCTTACATGACAATGGATCTTCGCCTGGCCTGGCGGCCGGTGAAGGATCTGGAATTTTCCCTGGTGGGCCGCAACCTGCTGGATGCAAGACACCAGGAGTATCAGGAAGCCTATCTGGATACCGCTGCAACCGAGGTGGAGCGAAGTTTTTACGGTAAACTGACCTGGCAGTTTTAGTTCGTTGGTTTCCGCTTTTTTCATGGAAATTGGATCATATCGATGGTGGTAAACCCAAAACAACCGAAGAATCGATGCCCCGAAGGTCGATGCAGTCGAATCATTTCGGTCCTGATGGCAATTGTCATCGCCCTCGTCCCGTGGGTTGCCGTCGCACATACAGTGGATCTGACCACCATGAGCCTGGAAGAATTGATGGAGATCGAAATCACATCGGCATCCCGAAAACCCCAGAAACTTTCCGATACCGCCGCCGCCGCCTTCATCATCACCCAGGAGGACATACGGCGTTCTGGGGTGACCACCATCATGGACGCCCTGCGCATGGCCCCGGGCGTCCAGGTCGCCCAAGTGGACGGCAACAAATGGGCCATCACCGCCCGGGGATTGAATGGCCGTTTCGCTACCAAGCTGCTCGTCCTCATCGATGGGCGGACCATATACAGCCCGTTTTTTTCAGGTGTGTTGTGGGAGGAGCAGGACATCATGCTCGAAGACATCGAGCGGATCGAGGTGGTCCGGGGGCCAGGCGCCAGTATCTGGGGCGCCAACGCCGTGAACGGCATCATTAATATTATCACCAAAACGGCCGTTGATACCCAAGGAACCCTTGTTTCCGGTGGCGGCGGTACCCATGAGCGGGCCTTCGGCGCCGTTCGCCATGGAGGAGAATTGGGAGATACCGGCCATTATCGTATTTTTGCCAAAGCCAATGACCGAAAGGGGTTCGACGAGGCATCAGGACAAGAGGGCTATAATGACTGGCAAAACTTCATGACCGGTTTTCGTGCCGACGGGACGTTTACCGAAGACAATGCCTGGAGCCTGCATGGCAATATCATCACCGGCAGTGCCGGTCAGACCCACAACCTGCCCTCCTTGGCGGCGCCATACGTGGAAGCGGTAAACTCCGATTCGGATTCCACGGGGGCATACATATTGGGCCGCTGGAGCCGTCGGTTGTCGGCCACTTCGGGAACGGCGCTGCAACTTTACTATGTCCAAGATCGTTATGAAGACATTACCGCCGATGTTCGGGAAGATTCTCTCGATCTTGATTTTCAGCATCACTTTCACTTGGGTGCACGCCAGGAGATCACCTGGGGCTTGGGGTATCGGTTCGGTTGGACGGATACCGATTCAGGCGTTCGGGCCTATTATGATCCGGATTCCCTGAACGACCATCTTTTCAGCGCCTTTGTTCAGGATGAAATCATGGTCGCGGCCGAGACCCTATGGCTGACCCTGGGGTCCAAGTTCGAGCGTAACGACTACACGGGATTCGAAATCCAGCCCAGCGCCCGGATTCGATGGAATGTAAATAATACCGATACCTTGTGGGGGGCTGTCTCCAGAGCCATCCGGACACCGTCTCGAGCCGAAGCAACCTCCGTATACCGATCCATTGTGATTCCACCCGATCCTCTGACGATGCCGTATCCTTCGGACGTCTATGTCGTCGGCACAGCGGACCTGGAATCGGAAACCGTCTGGGCCTTCGAGGCCGGCTACCGAATCGTTCTCCATCCGATGGTCTCCATGGATCTTGCCGCCTTCTACAATCGATACGACAACCAGGGGACGCTGGCAATGACCGATTTTGAATTTGAAACCGACCCCGTTCCCCATAACGTTCTTTACCTGGGGTGGGGTACCGATATGGATGGTTACTCTTACGGATTGGAGGCGGCCGTGGACGTTTTTCCGAAGCCTTGGTGGAAACTTCGCATGGCTTACACCTGGCTCAACGTCACGTTGGAGGCCGATGAAACGTCACTGATTCCTGAACTGGCGGCCAGGGCGGAAAATTCACCCGACCATCAGGTATCCCTGTTTTCCATGGTGCAGCTGCCATACGATGTGCAACTGGATGCCTGGCTGCGATACGCGGGTGATGTTGACGCCCATGACGTACCGGCGTATACGACCCTGGACCTGCGACTCGCCTGGCGCCCGACGAATCACCTGGAACTGAGTCTGGTGGGATGCAATCTTTTGGATCCCAGTCACCTGGAATATCGCGAACTTTATCTGGACACCGCCGTCACCGAAGTGGAACGCAGCGTGTACGGCAAGCTGACATGGACCTTCTAACCGTGGTGATACCGTCACGCGTAAACGAACG
This sequence comes from uncultured Desulfosarcina sp., assembly GCA_963674945.2. Lineage (GTDB taxonomy): Bacteria > Desulfobacterota > Desulfobacteria > Desulfobacterales > Desulfosarcinaceae > Desulfosarcina. The sequence goes on along the minus strand of CAXXWQ010000004.1, from coordinate 489,813 downwards.
ATTTTAGGAACGCTTTCGTACATGCATCGTTTTTGTCATAAAATTACGATTTTCTTGATGCTGCTCCTTTTTATCGGAGTGGTACCGAAAGCATCCGCCGATGACCCCTTGAATGAGTATCTGGTTAAGGCGGCGTTCGTGTATAACTTCACGAAATTTGTGGAGTGGCCGCCCTGCCGGACGGACCAATGCGATTCGAAAGAGCTGATCATCGGAATATACGCCGCCGAAGACGTGGCCGACCACGTAGGCCGGGCAATAGCCTCCATTGACGGAAAACAGGTGGCCGGCCGAACGATCATCGTGCGTTACATCACCAATTTTAAGGAGATTGCCGATTGTCAACTGCTCTATGTCTTGCATGCTGAGCTGGACGACGTAAAGGCGGTTTTGGCATCGGCAAAGGGACATCCCGTCTTAACGGTGAGTGATATGTCGGGTTTTGCCAGGTTGGGCGGCATGATCGAGTTGATCAAAGTGGGAAACAAGATGCGGTTTGCCATCAACCGGAACGCGGCGTCTGACAAATCCATTGTTATCCGTGCCCAGTTGTTGAAACTGGCCACATTTGTTATTGAATAAACCATGAGAAGCATATTCCATATACCGCTGCGTGATTATCCCATTACGCGAAAACTGACTCTGATCATGGTCACGGTCACCACAGTGGTGCTGATTATGACGGTCCTGGGATTCATGGTATATCAGGTGTACCACGGAAGGAAAGTCGTCCGGGCCGAGATTTCCACATTGGCCAAGGTGATGGGCACCAACTGCGAGGCGTCCCTTGTGTTCAACGATGCCCAATCCGCCAAAGACGCCCTGGGTGGACTCAACACCGCCGAGTCCGTATTGTTTGCATGCGTCTATGGAGCCCAAGATTCACCGTTCGCCTGTTATCGAAGGGAGGGAAAGGGTGCCGGTGCGTCTTCGTTTCCGTCCTTTCCCCAAAAATCGACCTCCGGGGAACTCGACACGTTTTTCTCCGAGATTACCGAAGGCATCCCCTATGTCGATGACTACCTTGACGTCGTCGAAGAGATTCGATTCGATGGGGAACGGATTGGCCGCATATGGATTCGAAGTGACTATCGGCAACTCGAAAAGAGTTTCACCGAGCAGCTGATCATCACGGCGATTTTTTTACTGGCGGCATGTGGGTTTTCCTTTTTACTCGCCAAGCGGTTCCAGGGCATCATCACCGCCCCGATTCTGCACCTTTCGCGTTCCATGAAAACGGTTGGCGATCAAAAGGACTACGCTCTGCGGGTCGATAAATTTTCCAGAGACGAATTGGGTGAGCTTTACGATGGTTTCAACAACATGCTGGAGCAGATTGCCGATCGCGACCGCGAGCTGGAAGATCATCGTATCAATCTTCAGGGAGAGGTGGACAGCCGAACTGCCGATCTGACCCGTGCCAACCGTGAACTGGAAGAGACGATATCGATGCTTTCCAAAGCCAAGGACGATGCCGAGGCAGCCAACCGCGCCAAATCCCAATTTTTGGCCAACATGAGCCACGAGATCCGGACACCCATGAACGGTGTGCTGGGAATGACGGAACTGCTCATGGCCACGGAACTTTCCGAGCGTCAGCGTCATTTGGCCGAAACGGTTCAGCAATCGGGAAAATCCCTTCTGGGCCTCATCAACGACATCCTGGACTTCTCCAAGATCGAGGCCAAGGCCCTCACTTTGGCAAAGGTCAAGGTGAATTTGCGATCACTGGTAGAAGAGACCATGGAAATGTTTTCCACGACTGCCCATGCCAAGGGACTGGAGCTGGCATGCTTCGTCGATCCGAACGTTCCTGTCGCGGTGTGGGGAGATCCGGATCGCATCCGCCAGATCCTCATCAACCTGATGGGCAATGCGGTCAAATTCACATTCGATGGAGAGGTGGTCTTCCGGCTTTGGGTCAAGACCATTGCCGATGGCAAATGTATTTTGCGAATGGAAGTTACGGACACCGGCATCGGCATCCCAAAAGATAAATTGGACGCGATCTTCGATCCCTTTTCCCAGGTCGACGAATCCATGTCCCGCAAGCATGGGGGAACCGGTTTGGGTTTGGCCATTACCCGCCAGTTGGCCAGCATGATGGGAGCAGGACTCGTTGTCGAGAGCGTTTATGGAAAGGGTTCCACCTTTTCCTTTTCACTGGAGCTGGAAATTGCCGGTGAATTGAAACGTCCAGACGATCCATGGCGTGGATGTCTGTCCGGAACGAAGATTCTGCTCGTCGAGGATAACCGGTCCAGTCGTGAGATCATCTCTTACTATCTATCTCTCTGGAAGGTAAATCTGGTCGTGGCAGAGACAGGAAAAGAGGCCTTGGCCATTCTCCGGTCGGCAAGAAAGGAGAACGGACCATTTGATATTGCGTTGATCGACGAGGTAATGCCGACAATGAATGGCTTTGCGCTGGCAAGACAAATTCGGTCCGAACCGGATCTGGCCGCCACTTGTCTTGTGGGTCTTACTTCCGTGGGCGTCACCAATGATCATCAAGAACAGGACATGCCTTTCGATTCCGAGCTGAACAAGCCCATCCGCGCATCTTCCATGTTGAATTGTCTGCTTTCCATCGTGGAAAAGAAACAGACGACGATCTCATTGGATCGGAAACCATCGGTCGATGTACCTTCGAGAATTAAAACCGATGCACGCATTCTTCTGGTCGAGGACAATGAAATCAACCGTGAATTTGCCCAATCGGCACTTGAGATCTTGGGCTGCAAGGCCGACTTCGCCCACAACGGAAAAGATGCCCTGACAGCCATCCAAGAAAGGGCGTATGACCTGATCTTCATGGATTGCCAGATGCCGGAGATGGACGGATATGAAGCCACTGAGAAGATCCGACAATTGGAGGCTCATGGAGATGGTCACAAAAAAGGCATCCCCATCGTCGCACTGACCGCCCATGCCATGCGTGGGGATGAAAACCGATGCAAGGCCGCCGGGATGAACGACTATCTCAGCAAACCCTTCACCGTCGATCAACTCAAGGTGATCCTGGAAAAGTATCTTGGAAGCGATGATGATGAGACTGTGGCACCGTCCAAACCCGATGGTGTATCCACCGAAGAGAGATTCATTGGAGATACGGATGCTGTGCTGGAGGAATCGGTGCTGGAGCAGTACAAGGTTTTCGATGCCGTCGGGAAAAAGGATTTTTTGCCGTCGATGATCAATAAATTCTTCGATCGGGTTCCCCAGCAGATTCAATTGCTCCGGGATGCGTTGTGTCAAAACGATACCGAGACCGTGCACCGGATCGCCCACAGTCTCAAGTCAAACGGTGGTATGCTCGGGGCCACCCGATTTTCAAAGGCATGCCTGGCTCTTGAAGAAGAGACCCACAAGGAACTCCAACCGCTTACGCCCGGTGAGCGCCAGAATTATGAGAAAATGATCGATACTATCGAAAATGCGTTCGAAATAGTAAAAGATGAACTCACCCGCTTTCTCTCCCGCTCCCGATGAACGTCTGCCGAAACAATAACCTGGTCCATCTGAGTGACCCCATTAGATCTTTTTGTTTTTAATTATCGCCTATTTTAATCACGATGGTATAGTGGGTTTGAAAATGAGGGACGAAGAATGAAGGACGAGGGACGATACAGAACGTACCTTTTCATCCCTCTTCTATCGTCCCTCGCTGTCCCCATTCGACAAGTAAGATCCCAACGTACTTCACCTGCTATGTGGTTCGAGAGCAATGGTTTCCTTTCATCGTGAATTCTGATAGGATACGCAACAGATAGAAGCGATTGACGGACCCGTCTGTCGGACCGTGATCGTCCTCAACGAAAAAAAGTTTCCACCGCACCTGTGACCCGCTCATCCGATGGGAGGTTGACGCACCCATGGCATGGGACACTCACCCTTTTTTTACAGAATCCGATTCCCGATTCAAGCGATTCCACGAGTTGATGGCCCGTAAGGTAAATCACATCCTCCTGATCTCCACACCTTATGATGCCTGGGTTATGGAAGAAGACTGCCGGCTGTCCGAACGCATCGTAAATGAATATCGGGGCCTCAATCTGAGCCGACCGCCGAGACTGACATGGGTCGCCACAGGGCAGCAGGCCTTTGATGCCATGGATCGCGAACATTTCGACATGGTCATTGCCATGCCAAGACCGTCCGATTCGAAAAGTCCCGACCTGTGGCTTCGAATCAAGGCAAGATCCCCTTCGTTGCCGGTCCTCCTGCTATCCCATGATGTCATTCCTTCGCCCGACATGGATATCTCTGCCAAAGTCCCCGGGATTGATTGCAATTTCGTGTGGTCTGGCAACACAGACATACTGGTGGCATTGATCAAAAGCGTGGAGGATCGGATGAACGTGGAAGCGGATACAAAGTCCGCCGGGACGCGTATCATCCTTTTGGTGGAGGACTCTCCCTATTACCTCTCTTCTCTGCTGCCCATTGTATACCGGGAATTGGTCGTTCAGACCCAGGCGGTCATGGAGGGAACCCTCAACGAAGAGCATCGACTCCTGACCATGCGGGCGCGTCCCAAAATTTTGATTGCCGGAGATTACGAGGAGGCAGTAAAAATATATGAGCGCTACGAATCCTATGTTCTCGGCGTTATCTGTGACGTCCGGTTTTATCGAGAAGGCGCCTTGAACCATAGGGCCGGTGTGGATTTTCTCGACACCGTACGAAGTCGGCGATCGGATATTCCGCTTCTCCTTACCAGTTCGGAGCCGGAAAATGCCCGAGAGGCGATGGCTATCCCCGCGGCATTTGTTGACAAGAATTCCGACACCCTCGTTCGGGATGTGCGCCGATTCATTACAGAGGAACTGGGGTTCGGAGACTTCGTCTTTCGAAATCCCGATGGCTCTGAAATCGGCCGCGCCTCCAATTTGAAGGCATTGGAACATGGGCTGCGTACGATACCCGAAGCCTCCTTTCACCGTCATTGCAATCGCAACGATTTCTCACGATGGTTGTTCGCCCGTACGGAATTTGCCCTGGCCGCCGAATTGAGGCCCATGGCAGAAAATGATTTCGCCAATAGCGCACATCACCGGCGTCATCTGATCGAAGTCATTGCAGCGCGTCGAAAGCGTCGACAGCAGGGAATTGTCGCCGATTTCGAAGCATCCGACGCCGATTTCGACACCGCGTATTTTAAGATCGGAAAAGGTTCATTGGGTGGAAAGGCGAGGGGACTGGCCTTTGTTGCCTCCCTATTACGCCAGCACCGGCAATTGGAAGATAAATACGAAGGCGTTCGCATCATGATCCCACAGACCCTGGTGATCACTACAGACGGGTTTGAAAGTTTTGTTGAAGAAAACCGGCTGCGATACCTGGCCAACACGGATCTCCCCGATGAGAAGGTCGCCGAACGATTCGTATGTGGCAAGATTCCTGCCTGGATCGAAGAGAAACTGGAAGCGTATCTGGCACACGTGACATATCCGCTCGCCGTCCGGTCATCCAGTCTGTTAGAGGACGCCCAGTTCAAAGCATATGCCGGCCTCTATCGGACCTATATGATTCCAAACGACGCTACAGCGTCCGATTGCCGTCTTGATCACCTCATCAAAGCCATTAAACTGGTCTACGCATCGACTTACTATAGGGGGCCCAAGTCCTTTTCCAGGCGGGTTGGCCACAGGACAGAAGAGGAGCAGATGGCGGTGATGATTCAGCAACTTGTGGGGACGAGACAGGATAACAGTTTCTATCCCGCCGTTTCCGGCGTCGCCCAGTCCTACAATTATTATCCCTTTGCACGAATGAAACCCACGGAGGGGATCGTAACGATTGCCATGGGGCTCGGGAAAGCCGTCGTCGAAGGTGAGAAGACCCTCCGGTTTTCACCGGTTCACCCACAGTTGCTCCCCCAAAGATCGACAGTGGAAGATATTCTTGAAAATGCCCAGCGCAAATTCTATTGCCTGAAAATGGATGGCTCGTGCCAACCATTGGAAACCGATGACCGTGCAAATTTGTGGAAGAGGGAGGTGGCCGATGCACAGGAGGAGCCTCCCTGCCGTTTTCTTGCCAGTACATATATCCCGGAGGAGCATCGTATCCGAGATACCGTACACATTGACGGTCCGCGGATTTTAACGTTTGCCCGTATCGTAAAATACGGGGAAATCCCAATGCCCGGCATCATTCGAGATCTATTGGAACTGGGGGAATGGGGAATGGGCTGTCCCGTTGAAATGGAGTTCTCTGTCAATCTGGCCGAAAAAAGCGGTTCCGATTCCCAATTCGCGGTTCTTCAACTGCGACCAATGACTGCAAGGGCGGAATTGGAGCAGGTGAACATTCAAGAGTCGGACAAAGAAGATGCCTTTTGCTTCTCGGAAAGGGCACTGGGAAACGTCAACAACCGGGAAATGGCCGATATCGTCTTTGTCAAGCCCGACCAATTCGATCCATCAAAATCTGTCGGGATTGCAGGACAAATTGCAAAATTCAACAGCCAGTTGGTCAGGGAGAATCGGAAGTACTTGCTTGTGGGACCGGGGAGATGGGGATCGGCGGATCGCTGGTTGGGAATTCCCGTCTCCTGGGCGGATATTTCAGGCGTCGGTGCGATTATCGAAACGGAGTCGGATCATATCAACGCCGAACCATCCCAAGGATCTCATTTCTTCCACAACATCACCACGTTGGGAATTCATTATATTACCGTTTTCAAGGCCGAGGGAGGCAAACTCGACTGGGAGTGGCTGGACCGCCTGCCACGGAAAAACGATTCGACCTATGTTGCCCATGTTCGACTCGAAGAACCCTTGACCCTCAAGGTGGATGGCAGGCGGTCTGTCTGTGTGATCTTGAAAGGTAAGTTGAAGTCGGACCACTTTAACCATGATGATAAACAGGAGGATAACTGATGGCAGACATTCTTCAACGGATCAAGGACAGGGATCCACAAGAGCGGGAATTTCACCAGGCGGTCATGGAAGTCGTGGCATCCATCAAGCCGGTTTTGGATCAGAATCCGGAGTACCGTGCCGCGAAAATACTCGAGCGGCTGGTGGAGCCGGAACGGGTGATCATCTTTCGGGTGCCCTGGGTGGACGATCAAGGGCAGGTTCAGGTCAACCGCGGTTTTCGGATCGAAATGAACAGCGCCATCGGACCCTATAAGGGAGGCCTGCGCTTTCATCCTTCGGTGAACCTGAGTATTTTAAAGTTCCTGGCTTTCGAGCAGGTTTTTAAAAACGCCCTGACGACGTTGCCCATGGGCGGTGGAAAGGGCGGTTCCGACTTCGATCCAAAGGGGAAATCCGATCTGGAAGTAATGCGGTTCTGCCAGAGTTTTATGATTGAACTGTATCGCCACATCGGACCCAATACGGATATCCCCGCCGGTGATATCGGCGTCGGTGCCAGAGAAATCGGCTATCTGTTTGGTATGTACAAACGATTGAAAAACGAGTTTACCGGTGTGCTCACGGGAAAGAGCCTTAACTGGGGAGGAAGCCTGATCCGGCCCGAAGCAACGGGATACGGGTCGGTCTACTTTGCCGCGGAAATGCTGGCGACGCGAGACGAGACCCTGGAGAACAAGATTTGTCTGGTTTCGGGTTCCGGAAACGTCGCGCAGTATACGTTAGAGAAACTGCTGGACCTAAAGGCAAAGCCAGTGACCTGTAGCGATTCATCGGGATATATTTTCGATGAATCGGGAATCGACCGGGAGAAACTGGCCTATCTGAAGAATTTGAAGAATGTGCGGCGAGGAAGGGTAAAAGAATATGTCGAGAAGTACCCGGCCGCGGTCTACCAGGAAGTGGATCCAAGTAAGGATTTCAATCCGCTCTGGAATCACAAGGCCCACTGCGCCTTCCCATCGGCCACGCAAAACGAGATCAACGAAAAGGATGCACAAAATCTGGTCAGCAACGGGGTTTATCTGGTCTGCGAGGGAGCCAACATGCCCACCGTACCGGGAGGCATCGACATCTTCGTCGATAGCAAGATATTGTACGGACCGGGAAAAGCCGCAAACGCGGGAGGTGTGTCGGTATCGGGATTGGAGATGACCCAAAACAGCATGCGACTCTCCTGGACCCGGGAGGAGGTGGACAAACGGCTGCAGATGATCATGAAGAGTATCCATCAGACCTGTCTGGATGCGGCCCGGCAATATGGGACAACGGGAAATTACATGGACGGCGCCAACATCGCCGGTTTTGTCAAGGTGGTGGATGCCATGATCGACCAGGGTGTCGTATAGGGCATACCCCAGGCAAGCGGTTCGCATTTGGCGATTCGCTGTTCGCTTTTCTCTGCTAGGATGTATAACGCCAAAACGGCATCCTATTTTCTTTAGGATGCCGTTTTGGTCGTAAAAGCCAAATCGCTTTCCACTTACACCTTTATAACGTTGGCGGCTGCAGGACCACGGTCGGTTTCTTCTATGTCGAAGGTGACGCGGTCTCCTTCGGAGAGGCTTTTGAATCCCTCTGCCTTGATGGAAGAAAAGTGTACGAAGATGTCTCCTTGCCCATCCTCCTGTTCGATAAACCCAAATCCTTTCTTGTCATTGAACCATTTCACAACGCCGTTCGCCATTTCTACAATCTCCTTGACCGGTTCTCGCACAATGGATGAAATCTCGCCGAATCAGACTAAAGACCGACCACCGAGTAAACACCACGGCCCACGCGTTTCATTTTTCCTTTTTTACAGGCACGATGGACGATATTACTGATCTGTTTCTCGGAGAAACCCGATTTCCCACGCAGGTCTCCTACGGTGAGTCCCTTCTTATAGCGCTTCATAATGGTGAGCACCTGATCGGTGGGCGTAAGGGATCTGCCTTTCGGCGCGGCTTTTTTCTTCGCCACTCGACCCGCCCGTTTCTTGGCAGTCTTCGGAGCCGGCTTATCTCCCATTGCCGCCGCCATGCTCTCCATCTTCGCTGCCAGTTTGGTGAGCTGATTGGCAATTGTCTTCAGATCTTTCGTAGCTTTTTTCATAATCTGAGTCCTCCATGTCAAAAGGTTTGTGATGGCCTACAATTTCCCAAGTATATTAGAAAACGAGACGCCGCCCGGTTAAGCGGTTCACCGATGGATCCTTTCGGAAGCATTGTCTCGGTCAAATTCTAAATATAAGGTACCAGGCTCTTGGTTTCGTGGGCGTTGCCGGATTGAGAATAGTGCACAAGGACCAGACTTTGTTCTAAGCCATCAGATGAGTATGTTCGCTACCGACGCCGCAACACACATTATGAGAACAAACATAATGGAAGATGAAATAAATGTCAAGCTGCCAGAATATCAGAAAATAATGATGTATCTCAAATCGTCTTGCCGTGAATCTTCAAAAAGATGCAGCATTTCTTTTTTGTATCGAACACAGACAGCTTGCATGAACAAGAAGAAAAGCGATGCTACCAAATCCTTATTGGGCCGGTATCCAAATGAACGAAGTCCGATTTGGCGTAATAGCCGACCCCTCCGACGTTACAATCGACTGCCATTTGCCGCAGTTCGCGTGTCCTGCACCCAGGAATGCGAATATCAATGGCCCTTCCCTTCAAGTGAAAACTGTTACGGGCGACACCGGAGGTTACTCTTCTCAAGGCCTCATTTGTGCGCGGAGACCTGTATCCGGAGATGATGTGGATGGGAGCGTAGGGATCGATTTTCCAGACGATATCATGGAGAAGGTCCAACAGGGCGACGTCGATGGATCTGATTTCACCGGTCCGATGATCTCGCAGAATATAATTGATTCGATCGAGGGAATTGGGGATCAGCTTGCCATGGGATCGGTAAGAAGTGCGCAATGCTTCTTTTGTATGGGTGTTGAAAAATGACAAGGTATTACGTTCGTACTGACTGATACCTTCGAATGCAAAGGATGGAACAGGAGGGGATAGGGCTGCCAGTAGAACGGACGCACCCATCTTAAGAAATTTGCGACGGTGTATTAAAGAGGAAAAACGATGATTCATTTCCCGGTTGTCCTTTTCGTTGATAAAAATGCCCGATGGCCCCAGGATATCAGGAGAGACGAGGAGACTTCAAAATCCATCCTCGCTTTCCCTTTTTTATTGTTTATCGGCACTCTTATCCTATCTCAAAAGGAGTCTAAGAAAATTCGTTTTGGCTGTCAAGGGGTGCATATCTAACTTTCTTTGCTCAATGCACTTGAATCATCGTCATCAAGCAGGATCCATTCCCGGACCGCATCACAAATCGTCCGTCGGTCGTTTCCAATCCGTCGGCAGTCCGGCTTTCTTCAGCAGTTCAATGGCACGATCCATGTATTTGTGAATATCGGAGACCCTGTGGCTGTCGTCCCCGGGAACGATGTCGATGCCGAGTCTGCCTGCATGATGCAAAATGGATGAGGACAGGTACGGTTCGTCTTCTCCCCTTGACAACGGTCTCAGGTTAAAATCGAGGATCAGGTTCAATTCTTTGATCCGTTTGAGATTGCGTTCGACTCTTTTCCAGATGTTTGGTTTGGCTATCCGGGCACGATAGTCGGGATCATACAGTCGGATGATGTCCATATGGCCCACCACCGCAGGTTGCAGGATTTGAATCATCTCGTATTGCTGATCAAAGTAGTGTTCGTACAATCCTTCTATCCCTCCGCATGCGCAGACCGCCGTTTCGTAATCTTTTCGCCCACAATCGAAAGGTAGGTCTTTCACGTGGTGCAGACTGCCTACGATATAATCGGGAGCAAAGTCTTGCATCAACATCTTGGCGTATTCCCGGCTGCCGGTGTAATCCTCGGTCTCGAAACCCACATAAATTTGGATATCTCCGGCGTATTTGACTTGCAGGCGGCGGCAGGTAACCATGTAGTCGGCAAATCGTTTCTTAAGGTCGTTTGCGGTTAGTCCTGCTGCTTTTTCTTCCGGATAGAGGAAGGCATCTGAAACGGGCGGCATGTGCTCGGTGATTCCCACCCAAGGATAACCGTGGTCGATGTAGGTCAGCACCATCTCTTCGAGCATACCTTCGGCATGGGAGCAGAATTGTCCGCTGTGGCCGCCGTGAACTGATGTTGGATAGGTACTGCCCATGGACGATCTCACTTTCTCCGGGGTATGGTACGGGCTTCGATGGAGAATCCTTGGGCGAGGAGATTGACAATGGGTAGAAAATGAGGTGTCGGCATTTTTGACCACCGAAACCACTCCCATCGTTCGCACTTGTTCGGTTCTCGGACCGTCGGGTCCCCGTCGGTTTCATCGGCGATGACGAACAGCGTTACATAATGTTTGTCTTCGGCCGTAAAGATGTCGTTGGTGTACGGACCTCGCCTCAGGCGACCGATGGTCAGTCCGGTCTCTTCAAAAAGCTCACGCTTGGCGCAATCCTCGATGGACTCTCCAAATTCAAGATGCCCGCCGGGAAATTGCCAGGTTCCCGCGCCATGGGCATTCTTTCGTTTCCCCAGAAGTACCCGTCCGTCTCTGATGACGATGACGGCAACGCCGATATAGGGTCTCGTCTTTTCGTTCATCTTCAGATCGTGTACAAGATGACAAGGCAACGCGTGATTTGAGATGTCAGGCTCTTGAGTTTGTGGGGAATGTTGGAATGGAAATGGATGGATTCCCCGCTTTTCAGATGATTCACTTTGTTGCCCAATGTAAGTTCCAGTTCCCCCTCCATGACGAAGATGAACTCTTCTCCTTCGTGTTTGTACGCCACCGGTTTGTGGTCATGGTGAGGCTCTATGGTAATCATGAATGCGCGGAGGTGGTCATGCTCGGCGCCGGAGGTCAACGTCTGGTAGGAGTAGTTGCGTGTACGGTTGACGTATGCCTGGGCACGCTGATCCCGGATCTGCTCTTTCTCTTCGTCTTTCAAGAACGTTCCCGGATCCACACCATAGGCAGTTGACAGGCGCAGAAGAAATGCAACCGGTGGCGAGAGCTTTCCCTCCTCTACGTCGGCGATGAATTCCGGCGTTTGGCCCGTGGCTTCGGCCAGGTGTTCCACCGACCATCCCTGGGCTTCCCTCAGGGTCTTGATCTTGTCGCCGAACCCACTCTCCTTTACAGCAGCGGGAATGTCCGCGCACACATCGTCTGCGAGTCTTCGCATAACAGCCTGCCGGATGCGAGTGATGAGAAGGGGAATGAAGGAAGGGGCGTCAGCCACGACACCCACATCGGCCAGGCGGAAGATTGGTGCTGCCGGGTCCCGGTTGATGGCAACGATGGTGCCCGACTCCATGATGCCGGCGGTGTACTGGATGGCACCGGATGTGCCTATGGAGATGAGAAGGTCGGGGTGGATCGTTTTACCGGTCTGTCCGATCAAGCGATCTTCGGCGACCCAGTGGTTGAGAACCGGCGGGCGGGTTGCTGCCACCTCACCAGCAAGGACGGCGGCCAGTTGCCGGACCTGACCGAATTTTTCCATACTGCCCAAGCCGGCGCCACCAACCACTACAGTCCTGGCATTTTCCAGATCGCTGTCTTTGGTCGAAACCGGTTTGCTCGAGACCATTTGGATGCCGTTTCCCGTGGGAAGGTCGGCCACGGGGATGCTTTCTATCCGTCCCTTTTTCCCCTCATCCTTCTCACCTGCAGTACCGGCAGTGCCGACAGGATGAACGGTGGCGAAACCGGTGCCGTGACCAGGAACGTAGCCGATTTCAGCCATGATCTCTCCTCCCCAGGCCGGACATCTTCCAACGATGTCTCCATCACTGCCAACCTTGAGTTCGACGCAGTCCGCCATCAGCCCGGCCCTTGCGATGGCGGCGGCACGGGAGGCGACGTCGCGTCCAAAATCGGTGAGAGGAAAAAGCACCAGCCGGGGTGATCTCTCCTGAACGATTTTTGCCACGGCGGCGGAAAAATGATGTGCGGTCGGTGATGCGAAACGTTCGTTTTCCAGGAGATACACGACATCTGCGCCCCATGCGAAAGCTTCTTGTGCCGCCTCTTTTTCGATCACGCAGCTATCATTCTCGGAAGCGGTCAACCATGCGGTCCTTTTCGGCGTTAACATGAACATGGCAATCCGATCCCCTGTTTCTCGGGAGAGGTTGCTCGCCTTGGTCAACACCGCAAAACTATCGTCCAGCAGCGCGCGGCTGCGAAGATCGCCGAAAACCCATATTTCATTCGTTGCTTTTTCGGTCATGGTCGCTATTTTTCGTTTGTTTTTTTGCCGTCAATCTTCAGCCGATCAGGCCTTCCGCCACCAGTTGCCGCACCAGGGCATCTGCCTGTTGCGGCGGGGTTCCATCGATCCATCGGCAACTGCGATCCCGTTTGATCGTATTCATGGACAACACCCGCGTCGGTGATCCGGCTTCTCCCACAAGCCGGGCGTCGAGATCCAATTGCTCGATTCCGACGGTTTCAACGGGCATCTCGTCGAATGCGTTGGCGATACCACCCAGCGATGGTTCCCTGGGAAGTGCCGCTTTCGGGTGGATGGTGAAGGCTGCGGGGGATGTTACTTCATAGGTTTCGATGAAACCGTCCACCTCCCGCTGGACCGTCAGATTCGCAGGGGTACCCCCGATTCGAACGATGCCGGTAACCAAGGGAATGTCCAGCATCGCCCCTGTCTGGGAACCCACCTGTCCCGTGTCGCTGTCCGATGTTCGGGTGCCGAAAAGCAGTAGGTCATAGGGCGATAGGTACTTCGCCCCCGCACAAAGGACCGTTGCGGTGGCCAGGGTATCGGCACCGGCAAATGCCGGATCGCACAATAGTACGGCACGATCGGCACCGGCGGCCAATGCCTCCCGAAGGATGGCCCCGGCGGTGGGCGGCCCCATGGAGAGGACGGTCACCGATCCACCATGGACTTTTTTCAATTCGAGGGCAATTTCCAGGGCGGGGCGGTCGAAGGGATTGAAGGCGCAATTTTCCGCCGCGCGGACAATTTTCCCCCGGGGGGCGTCGGTGACCACGGATTTGATACAGACGATGGTGTGCACTGAATGACTCCTTTTCCGATGGAATCCGATGACGGCTAACCGTCCAACACGCTCTTGGCGATCACCACGCGTTGGATTTCCGATGTCCCTTCATAGAGACGGGTGACACGCGCATCCCGGTAGTAGCGCTCCACGGGGTATGCCTTGCTGTATCCGTAGCCGCCGTGGATCTGGACGGCCAGATCCGTCACTCTGGTAGCGGTTTCGGAGGCGAACAGCTTTGCCATGGCTGCTTCTTTGGAGAAAGGACGTTTCTTGTCTTTCAAAGCCGCTGCCCGATAGACCATCAGACGGGCGGCGTCGAGCTGGGTAGCCATGTCGGCGATCATGGTCTGGATTGCCTGATGTCCGCCGATGGGTTTACCGAACTGGTGGCGCTGTTTGGCATACCGGACCGACTCCTCCAGGGCGGCCTGGGCGATGCCAACGGCCTGGGAACCGATCCCCATGCGGCCGGAATTCAATGCATCCAGGCCGATTTTCAGGCCCATCCCCTCCTTTGCCAACAGGTTGGCCTTGGGGATTTTGCAGTCGTACAACCGGATGGAGCAGACCGGATTGGACCGCAAGCCGCATAGGTCCTCCAAGTCTCCCACGACGAAACCGGGCGTTCCCCGCTCCGCCACGACTACGCTGGTCCCCCGGTGACCCGATTCCGGATCCGTGCGACAAAAGATCAGGCAGATGTCGGCGGCGCCGCCGTTGGTCACGAAGACCTTATTGGCGTTGACCACATAATCGTTTCCTTCTGCAAGGGCCGTGGCCTCGATACCACCGGCATCGGAACCTGCATTGGGTTCGGTGAGGCAGAAGGCGCCGATTTTTTCTCCCCTTGCCAGGGGAGGCACCCATTTTTGGATCTGGTCCGAATCTCCGAAGGTGAGTATGGGGTTGACGGCGACACTGTTGTGAACGGAGACGCAAAGACCGATGGCGGCGCAGACGCGGGAAATCTCTTCGATGATGATGGCGCAACTGATGGCGTCTAGACCTGCACCACCTAACGATTGTGGAACCTGGATGCCGAAATACCCCAATTTGCCCATTTTTTCGACAACCTCCCATGGAAAGCGTGCCTCCTGGTCGATCTGCGCGGCAATGGGACGAAGTTCCCGTTCACAAAATCGCCGCACGGACTGACGCACGACGCGATGTTTATCTTCCAGAAGTATGTCCATAGGGTGTATCCTATCTCAACGACGCATCTCATATGAAATTGCATAAATGACTGTTGCTGCTATCAAAAATTGATGGTTAGGTCAATGACCGTATGTTTTAAATTGAAGCGAAGGGAAAATGGTGATACCGATCGAGTTCGATCCAACAGCGACGGTAGAGAAATCATGTCAGATCCAACGGATAGCTCCAGGACATATCCCGATCGCCCTCTCCCGGCCGTGGGAGCGGTGGTCTTCAAGGATGACCGGGTTCTTCTGGTAAGGCGCGCCAATCCGCCTGCCAAGGGAATATGGGCAATCCCCGGAGGAAGCATCCGGGCGGGTGAGACCCTCCAATGCGCGGCGGAGCGGGAGATTCGTGAAGAGACGGGCGTTACGATTCGGGCCTGTGATCCAGTTTTTGTCTTCGATACCATAGAGTACGACGACCATGGTGCGGTGAAGTTTCATTACGTCATCGTCGACCTTTTGGCCGACTACGTGAGCGGTGAGCCGAGAGCCGGAGACGACGCCACCGATGCCCGCTGGATCACGAGGGATGAACTGATGCGACTGCCGGTAAGTCCCATCACCCGAAAATTGCTTTCGGAAAAATTTCAGTTCGGAAAAAAAACGGATAATAAAGATGGCTGACCTGTCGAAACAAGACGAAGAGAAAATCAGGAAATGGGGTGAGACGGTTACGGGGGAGATATCTCTTGGCTGGGCCACCGCCACAGATGAATCGGATGACCGGTTTCGTGAATTTGTCCAGCGAATGGGTGAACTGGCGCCCACGGTTCGGATGAAAAAGGATGGTGATGCGACGGTGTCTCGTCCCACCTTATTCGTGGGCGGCCGGGTTCAATACCAGGCGATTCCCCTGGATCGGGAATTGGAGCCCTTTCTTGCCGTATTGGGCGATCCGAACGTATTTTCCGACCGGATCGCACCCGAGGATCGTTCCCGCCTGCAATCCCTTTTTCTTCCGGCCCTGTTTACGGTATACATTACTCCCCACTGTCCATTTTGTCCGGTTACCGTATCCACTCTGCTCGGGCTGTCCGCCATCAGCGAGATGGTTCGCGTGACGATCGTCGACGGGGAGATGTTCCGGGAGCATGCACAAAAGGATGGCGTCCAAAGTGCGCCCACGGTGATTCTGGACGATCGGTTTCGTTGGACCGGTGCCGTGGATGTGGGCGAACTGGTTACCGTGATGCTGGATCGGGATCCGGTCCACCTTGGCGCCGAAGCTCTCAAAGGCGTGATCGAAGGGGGGAATGCCGAGGCCGTCTCCCGGATGATGATCGATCGGCAAATGATATTTCCCGCTTTCATCGAACTTCTAACACACTCTCGTTGGTCCGTTCGGCTGGGTGCCATGGTTGCCTATGAAACCATGGTCGAAGAAGACCCGAACTTGGCCGGTCAGATTGTCGAACCCCTGATGGCAGCCTTTGCCAAAGGGGAGGATCCGGTCAAGGGAGATCTTCTCCATGTGCTGGGTGAGTCGGGAAACAAGGCGATTTTGCCCTTTCTATCGGAAGTAATCGCAGGGGACTTTGATGACGAAGTGAAAGAGGCTGCCACAGAGGCCATGGAAAAGTTGACGTAAAGCTTTTTCCCTGACACGCACATCATAACATCCGTGAAAAAGATACGTTTATTGCCTATCCTTGCCGATGAATGATAATTTGGAAAAAGCTTTTTATAAAAAATCAATGATTTGTTTTGAATAGAGAAATCCTAAAAAGATCCGGAAAGAATAAAATGCACAAACCTAATCAATCGTTGGATGATTGTACTGGGGCGGTTCGCATGTCCGTCCGTCTTTCATGGGTGTTCTTTTTCCTCGCGACGGTGCTGCTGGTGGGGTGCGCCACCAATACGGATGACCCAATGGCCCGCCGGCTGTCCGAAATGAGCGATGGGGAACTGGTAGACTGCTACAAGGGTCTCAGCGACCGGCTCAAGGATGTGCAGGCGAAAACCGTCGAGGAAGACCGCCAGGGAATGATTTCCCAGGAAGAACCCGTCGCCCAGATGCCATATATTCTGGGCGGGGAGGGGTGGCAACTGGAGCAGAAGCTGAAAAAGGTGCGAAAGGAGATGGCGCGTCGTAACATTTCCTACTGAATTCTTCGTCGCGGGTTTCTTTTCAATTTCGAGGATTTGTGGTAAGCAAGGCGTTCGGCCAATTCGCCATACGAAACGATTATGACAATGCTACTGCGGAGATAAGAGATATGATCGTCGACGGCAAACAGATCCGGCCCATCTGGCTGGACAAGGATGGGATGACGGTAAAGGTGATCGACCAGCGTCAGCTTCCCCATCAGTTTGTGGTGGCCGATTTGACCACCGTGGACCAGGTGATTCATGCAATACAGCAGATGTTCGTCCGGGGTGCACCACTCATCGGTGTTACCGGTGCCTACGGAGTGATGATTGCCGCTATCAATGGTAAGGGATCCGCCGATCACAACGCTTTCATCGGCCAGGAGAGCCAACGGCTCAAGGCCGCCCGTCCAACGGCCGTCAACCTTGCATGGGGTGTGGATCGGGTGCTCCGGCGATTGTCGGCGGTCGATACCGAGGACGGTCGCATCGATGCGGCCCGAAAAGAGGCCGCCGCCATCGCCGAAGAGGAGGTGGAGAACTGCCGCCAGATCGGCATCCATGGCGCCGCCGTATTGGAGGAGATCGGGCGCAGGAAAGGGAGCGAACCGGTCAACGTGCTGACCCATTGCAATGCCGGTTGGCTGGCCTGCATCGAATACGGCACGGCCACCGCACCTGTCTATGAGGCCTTCGACCGGGGCGTGAACCTGCATGTGTGGGTGGACGAAACCCGGCCGTTGAATCAGGGATCGCGGCTGACCGCCTGGGAACTGGGAAAGCACGGCGTCCCGCATACGGTGATCACGGACAACACCGGCGGCCATCTGATGCAGAACGGCCGAGTGGACATAGTAATCGTGGGAACCGACCGCTCCACCCACACCGGTGACGTGGCCAACAAGATCGGAACCTATCTCAAGGCCCTGGCCGCCAAAGACAACGACATCCCCTTTTACGTGGCATTGCCGTCTTCCACCTTCGACTGGACCATGACCGACGGGGTGAAGCAGATCCCCATCGAGGAGCGGAGCCCGGACGAGGTCCGGTATGTGCAGGGACTGGCCGATGATGGCAGTGTCGTCCGGGTGCTGGTTCCCCCGGAGACCAGTCCTGCTGCCGATTTCGCCTTCGACGTCACGCCGGCGCGGCTGGTGACCGGTTTCATTACCGAAAGGGGGATCTGCGGGGCGAGTGAGAAGGAGATCCATACCCTCTTTCCCGAATATTGACGGCTTCGTAAAAAGGCCCGATATCGGCGTTATGCTTCGTCCCTCGTCACTGCGACGTATCCAACCATACGCCTCATTCCTCGGGACTCGCAAGCCCTGATCTCGGGCTTTTTACGACGCCGCCCGAAAATCGAAATGTGACCATGCTGACCGACCTCGAAAAAAAGGTGATCGCCTCCATCCAGGGGGATATTCCCATCGTTTCCCGTCCCTACCGGCGACTGGCCGAGAGCATCGGTGTCTCCGAAGAGGACTTCATCCAGACCCTGGCAGACCTCACCGAAAGGGGCGTCATCCGCCGCTTTGGCGCCACATTGCGTCACCAGAAGTCCGGGTACCAGGCCAATGCCATGACCGCCTGGCAGGTGGAAGAGGAGCGTATCCAAGAAGTGGGAAAGATCATGGCCGGTTTCCGGGCCGTATCCCACTGCTACCGCCGGGATCCGGCGGAGGACTGGCCCTACAACCTGTACACCATGATTCACGGCAAAAGCGAGGCGGACTGCCGGCGAACGGCCACCAAAATGGCCGAAAAAGCGGGTGTGGAAAACTACAAGATGCTGTTTTCCCGTCGTGAGCTGAAGAAGATCTCCATGACCTATTTCCCCGACGTACTGGACGACGACGAAAAGGAGCATTCGGGATAATCGGCAGCCATGGACCACGCACCTCACATCCTGCTGGTCAATCCCTGGATCCACGATTTCGCCGCCTACGATTTCTGGGCCAATCCCCTGGGATTGCTCACACTTGGGGGCATCTTGCGGGAACATGGGGCCAGGATCTCCTACCTGAACTGCCTGGATCGCTTTCATCCCAAGGAAAAACCGGCACCCTGGCCGCCGGCGCGATGCGGGCGCGGCCCATTTTTGAAAACCATCATTCCCAAGCCGCCGGGGCTGGCCGATATTCCCCGCCATTTTTGCCGATACGGCATCTCGCCCCGGCGGTTTCGCAGGGATCTGGAAGGTCTCGATCCTCCGGACCTTGTGCTGGTGACTTCCCTGATGACCTACTGGTATCCGGGGGTGCGGGAAACCATCGAATCGGTGAAATCCGTTTACCCCAATGTGCCGCTGGTGTTGGGTGGTGTTTACGCGACCTTATGCCCGGATCATGCCAGGCAGGCCTGCGGTGCGGACCGGGTGGTGACCGGTCCTGGGGAACCGGCCATCCTGTCCCTGGTGGCGGAGATGACCGGATGGTCTACGGCGCCTCGTTTCGACGCCGATCATCTGGACACGTACCCTTTGCCGGCCATGGATCTTTCCTGCCGTCTGGCCCATGTCCCCCTGCTCACCTCACGCGGTTGCCCGTACCGATGTGCCTATTGCGCGTCCCACCTGCTTCAACCCAAAGCCATGCGCCGCAGCCCCGAAAATGTGGTGAACGAAATCCACCATTGGCACGAAAGATACGGGGTTTGCGATTTCGCCTTTTACGACGACGCGCTTTTGTTGCAGGCCGATGACCATATTATTCCTCTGCTTGAACGAGTCATCGAAAAAAAGAAATCGGTGCGGTTTCATACGCCCAACGCCCTTCATATCCGAAAGATCTCGGCACCTCTGGCACGGCTGATGTTTCGGGCCGGGTTTCATACGATTCGCCTGGGCCTGGAGACCACCGATTTCGAAGATCGCCGGACCATGGATCGAAAGGTGAACGAAAGGGAGTTTTTGCGAAACGTCGGGCATCTGACGACCGCCGGCTTCGCGCCCGGGCAGGTGGGGGCCTATCTTTTGGCCGGACTGCCCGGCCAGGACATCGCCGGAATCGAGAACTCCATAAGGGTGGTCAAAAAGGCCGGCATTACGCCGGTCATCGCCCACTACACGCCCATTCCCCGCACCCGCATGTGGCCGGCCGCCGTGGCCGCCTCCCGCTATGATCTGGAATCGGACCCCATCTACACCAACAACGCCATCTTTCCATGCCGGAGCGAGGCCTTTTCCTGGGAGACGTTGACCCGGTTGAAGAATCTGGCCCACGGCTGACCGGGGCTTTCATGTTTTTACGAATCCGTCATGGTTGAAACATCTTGGAGATAACGGTTACAGTGGGCGGGACAGAAATATGGCGTCGACACTATCAAATTTCAAAGACGAAGGGGATGGTATCATGGATCGATTGGCAGCATCGTTTGCGGCGTGGACGAAAGAAGATATCCTGAAATATCTGGGTTTTTTACTGCACAATTACAGGGTGATGGATGCATTCTGGTTTATCAATATCGAGAATCGCCATGGCCATGAAGAGGCCTGCAAGATCAATGAACTGGTATGGGGTAAGGTGGGAAACCTGGCCGCCCGGGACCTGAAAGAGCGGTTTGCCATCGATGAGAAAGGCATTCCGGGGTTTGTGAAGGCATTGAAACTTTTTCCCTGGTCTATCATCGTGGACTATGAATTATTGGAAAAGGACGACGAACTGATTCTCGAGGTTCCCAGCTGCCCGGCCCAGGAAGGGCGTCTGAAGCATGGTATGGGTGAATATGACTGCAAAGATATGCACCGGGCTGAATTCGAAAATTTCGCCCGGGTAATCGATCCTTCCATAAAGGTGGCGTGTTTGTTCGCTCCGCCGGACAAGCATCCCAAGAATCTGTACTGCCGCTGGCGATTCACGACTAGGGGGTAGTGGAACGGGGAAACAAGCGGATGTAGATCGTAAAGATACAGGAAAGCACTTTTTGGATACCCTTGGCGCCATCGCCGGATTGGAAAGATGTCGTCGCATCCATCTGCCCTCACCCCAATCGTCGGCGACTGCACTTTATGCGGCCCGCATCTCGCGCACCATCTCGGCAGGGGTCTGCCCGAAGTACCGCTTGAATTCACGGCTGAACTGGGAGGAACTTTCATAGCCCACCTGGTCGGCCGCGATGTACGCTTTCATCTTTTGCTGCACCATTAAATCCCTTGCCTTGGTCAGCCGGAGTTTTTTCAGATACTGCATGGGAGAATCCGAAGTGATTTCTTTAAAGGACCGGTGAAACGCCGAGGCACTCATGCGGGCTGTGTTGGCCAACTGGTCCACATCCAGCTTCTCCGAATAGTTATCTTGCATAGTCTTCAACGCCCGGGCCACCTGGGAAAACGTCCCGTTGTGCATGGCCAGGGAATAGAGTACCGGTGCCTGCGCGCCGCAAAGGGCCCGATACAGAATTTCAGGAAACTTGATTTCCTAATTGTTGCATATGGCAAGCAAAACATAATGTAAGTGGTTGAAAAACAGAAAGATAGGAGTCTGAATCCAGCAGGCCGGTAAGGTATTGCAACCGGAAAATGAACATGGCACCTTTAACCTTATTATCTTGGCGGATAAATGAAAGGAAAAGGATGCCATGCCTCAACAGATACTACCACTTATTCCTCGCGGTGCAAGACAAATCAACGGGCTTGTCAGTGTATTTCGTGACGATACGACCTGGACCTATTTTCTATCGACCGTTCCGATTTATTCTCACAGACAAGGCGATCAACGAATGTTTCGGATGATAACAGCCCAACTGGTTGAATCCGGAGCTTGCCGCCAGATCGATATCCAAAACACATTCGGCGTATCCAAGAGCAATGTCATCCGATCCGTGAACAAACTCAGGTCCGGCGGCGCCGAGGCATTTTTCGTTCAGCGGCGGGGACGACGCGGCGGCAAGGTTTTCAAACCTGAGGTGCTTGAACAAGCCCAACGTTTACTGGATCAAGGGTGCTCGAAAAAAGATGCCGCCCTGGAACTTGGCATTAAATACGATACGTTTCGCAAAGCTATAGATGATGGTCGGTTAATCGAATCAAGGATTGGTGAACCGTGTCTAACCAAATCAGATCGGGACATGGTCGACATGGCTGCTGCCGATGGTATGGGGACGGCTTGCAACCGAGTCGGGGAACGCATATTGGCATCATTGGGCAAAATGGTTGGTGCGCCGGTTCGTTTTGACAGATGCCTGGACGTTCCCAAAGCAGGCGTTCTTTGTGCGATACCGTCATTGGTGGCAAACGGGTTGTTTACCGGCGCAAAACAGTTCCTCGGCCAAGTCAAAGGCTATTACACGATCTTTCATGTCTTGTTGCTGCTTTCGTTTATGGCCTTATGCAGGATCAAGACGACAGAAAAAATACGAGGCCATGCTCCGGGAGAATTTGGTAAGTTATTGGGCTTGGATCGTGCACCGGAGGTTCGCTGTTTGCGTTACAAGATGGATGCGTTGAGCGCAGACCACGGCGCGGAAAAGTGGGCCGCATACCTCGGTAAATACTGGATGGAACAGGCGCCCGAATCGGTTGGCGCGCTTTATGTTGACGGGCATGTACGTGTTTATCATGGAAAATTGACCCGACTACCGCGCCGCTACGTGTCCCGGGAACGATTGTGCATGAGGGGCATTACCGACTATTGGGTTAACGATGCGATTGGCCGACCTTTTTTTGTCGTCGAAAAGCAGATCGATCCTGGATTATTGGCGGTTTTAAGAGACGATATCGTTCCCCGGTTGTTGCAAGACGTTCCGAATCAACCCGGTTTGCAGCAACTACAAGAGAACCCATGTTTATGCCGGTTCGTTCTTGTTTTCGACAGGGAAGGATATAGTCCCGCATTCTTCAAGGAAATGTGGGATCGCCATCGAATCGGCTGCATGACGTATCATAAGCATCCTGGTGAATCATGGCCGGAGCATTGGTTCACCGAGTATGAAGTTGCGATGCCAAACAAAGAGGTGGTGAAGATGCGGCTTTGCGAAATGGGTAGTTTGGTGGGATCTGGTAAGGGTGCAACATGGATGCGACAAGTGCGAAAACTGACCGATTCCGGACACCAGACCAGCGTAATCAGCACCGCTTTCGATTTGCCGCATACTCAATTGGCAGCACGCATGTTCAGCCGGTGGTGTCAGGAAAACTTTTTCAACTATATGATGCAACATTTTGATATCGATGTGCTTTTAGATTATGGTGTCGTTGAATTTCCTGATACCGAACGGGTAATCAACCCCGTTTGGCGGCAATTGAATCAATCCCGTAATTCGTTGCAGAACAAGCTACGATATCGTCGTGCCTGTTTTGCCGAGATGACCATTCACCCTGAAAATGAAGACAAACCGGTAAAGTTTAAGAAGTGGATAGAGAAAAAGGCCGAGCTGTTAGAAGAAATCGAAAAGATGGAGTATCAACTCAGCGAGTTGAAAGAAAAACGAAAACAGACAAGTAAACACATCACGTGGGGAGAACTTGAAGCAAAAGATAAATTTTTACGTTTACAACCGGGCAGAAAACGCCTGATGGACACGGTTCGTATGATTGCATATCGTGCAGAGACGGCAATGGTTGGGTTGCTCACGGGTCCGACGGTAAACTCGTCGGATGCACGGAGTCTTCTCCAGACACTGTTCCAGACCGAAGGCGATGTACTGCCCGATATTGAAAATCAGCAATTGAATATACGATTGCACGGCGCTTCGTTCCCAGCGGCCAATCGGGCTCTTTGCCAACTGTTTGCGCATCTGAACAGTGCGCAGGTAAAATACCCCGGTACCGAGCTGCAAATGATATTCGAACTAAATGGCTGCAGCACCTCAAATCATGCCGGAGGTGTCACATAGTTTTCCCGGAGATGCAGTGTTCTGAATTTCCCGCACCAGGCCGGGTCCCAAAATCTGGGATTCTGTCTTCGACCGCAGGCACTTGACCAGCCGCAACGTTGCATCCGCCATATCCTCATCCATGACAGCCGGGCCAATCCCGCACGGCAAGCCCTTTTCAAAGGCACTGCCGATCTCTGCCTGGAGCCCCAATCGGCCGATCAGATCATGCAGCTGGCCCATATCGATATTAATATAAAGGCCCAAAAGTGGCTCTTCAGGGGTTGCAAAGGTCTCGGATTCGAAGGGCATGGTGACAGAGGTCACCAGGTAATGGTTGGCATCATATCGAAACTTCTGGCCTCCCAGGTAGCCAATCTTGTGACCCTGGGCCACGATGCAGATACCCGGATCATATACCATCGGTCTACGAAGAATGTGTTGTGTCTCTTTAAATAAAAGCACCCCTTTCAGCAGAGATTCAGAAGCGTCAGAATCGGCTAGCGGGAAGCTTTTCAAAAGTTCGGCTATTTGTGACATGTGAATTCCTTTCCGTTTAAATTCATTAGCTTTAGACAACATTTATAATCACAAGGCAACGAAAAATAAACGATTGAGCAGAAATAGGCAAACTTTTGAGAGGATCAGGTATTCCGCTTCAGGTGGCGAATCATTACTGTTTGTCCAAAACGGCTTCGAATACATTGTGATGGAGCACGGACAGGTAAACGAAAGGAAAAACAAAATGAAAAAGAAATCAGAAATCAGGCATGGCTTCCACACGATCTTGGCGGTTCTGGCCTCGCTTTTTCTCATGAACTGCGCTTCCACGACGGTTGGTACCCAGACATGGGATAAGACCTTTACCAAAAGCGATACGGTCGTTCACGAAAAAGTGTTCTACCCCAACCGATACGGAATCACCGTGGCAGCAGATATGTATCTGCCCAAAGAGATCGATACATCGAAAAAATATGCGGCCATTGTTGTCGGTACGCCCTATGGCGGCGTGAAAGAGCAGGGGGCCGGCATTTACGCACAGACCATGGCCGAGCGGGGCTTTGTTGCCATTGCTTTCGATGAATCGTTCAATGGCGAAAGCGGCGGGGAACCCAGACATGTTTCTTCACCCGATATATTCGTCGAAGATTTCAGTGCGGGCATGGATTTTTTGGGAACGCGTCCCTTTGTGGACAGAAATAAGATCGGTGTCATCGGTATCTGCGGCAGCGGCGCATTTGCCCTTACCGCGGCACAGGTTGACCACCGTATCAAAGCCGTTGCCACGGCAAGCATGTACGACATGAGTCGTGTCATACGGAACGGGTGGAAAGACGGGATGTCTGACGAACAGCGCAGCAAGACCCTCGACCAGCTTGGAGAGCAGCGCTGGAAAGATTTTGAAAATGGAAGTCCGCTATTGCCCGCAGGATTTCCCGGTGAACCGGCCGACGCCATTCCGGAAAATCTGGATCCCATTTCAAGCGAGTTTTGGGAATATTATGCAATGGCGCGTGGACACCATCCAAGATCCCACGGCCCGTTTACCCAGACAAGCAACATGGCGTTCATGAATTTTCCCTTGTTGAACTACATCGATACCATTTCACCGAGACCGATTTTGTTCATCATGGGCGAGAAGGCACACTCCAGATATTTCACGGAAGACGCCTATAAAATGGCTGCCGAGCCCAAAGAGCTCTATATCGTTCCGGGTGCGAGACATATCGATCTGTACGACAGGACCGATATGATTCCCTTTGACAAGTTGACGGCCTTTTTCACCAAGGCGCTGGGATAGAGGAGACACCATGGCACCACCGAAACAACGAAACAGAAAGAATCCCATGAGCAAGAACATACTTTTGGTGTCGGCAAGTCCCAGAAAGGGCGGCAACTCCGACCTCCTCTGCGATGAATTCATGCGGGGAGCCGGGGAGGCCGGCCACCATGTGGAGAAAATCCGTATATCTGACCAGGATATCAACTATTGTACGGGATGCTGCGCCTGCATCGGCAGGCAGGGGGCATGCGTTCAAAAGGACGACATGAACGACATCTTCAAAAAGATCCTGGCCGCCGACGTCATGGTCCTGGCAACGCCCGTCTATTTCCACGCCATGAACGCCCAGATGAAGAACTTCATCGACAGGACCTGCCCCATTTACTCCATGATCCAGGGCAAGGATGTGTACTATATCGTTTCTGCCGCGGGCGGCAAGCTGCCCGTTGACAGAGCCGTCGACAGTTTACGGGTTTTCACCAACTGCCTTTCCGGCATCAAAGAAAAGGGCGTCATTTCCATCACCGGCGTCTGGGATGCGGGCGGAGTCGTTGGAACCTCCTCCATGACACAGGCTTACAGTATGGGTAAAAAAGCATAGAAACGAGAAGTGTAACATGAAAATAAATGAACATGGGCAACGATCAGTATGAGATCATAAGGCTTTGATGGAGACACACATGATGCAAACAACACTAAATACGAAACAGCGGGCGATTATCCCCATTGCCGCTTTTACCGCCAACGGGGATCTGGACAATTTGAAAACGAGTATGGAGAACGGGCTCGATGCCGGCCTGACCGTGAATGAAATCAAGGAAATTCTCGTTCAGATGTACGCCTATGCCGGTTTTCCCAGAAGCCTGAATGCCATCGGAACGTTCATGGCCGTCATGGCCGACCGAAAGGAAAAAGGCTGCACGGACGAGATGGGAAAAGAAGCGAGCCCCTTGCCGGCCGATAGAAGCAGCCTTGAATTCGGCACGGAAAATCAGACGAAACTGGTGGGACAACCGGTCACAGGTCCTCTGTTTGATTTTGCCCCGGCCATTGACCGGTTTCTCAAAGCCCATCTCTTCGGCGACATTTTTCAGCGCGACGTGCTCGACTGGAGTGAACGCGAACTGGCGACCATCGCGGGTCTGGCAAACATAGAGGGCGTCAATGGCCAGCTTCAGTCACATTATGCCATAAGCCTGAAAAATGGCATTACGCAGGAGATGCTCCATGACTTCATCACGGTTCTTGGCACCTGGTGCGGCCCTGACGTGGCGAATAACGCCAAAAGAGTACTCGAAGAGGTTTTGAACGCCCATGGAAAGTAACACGGATATACAGATAAGAAGGAAAGAACGACGATGAAAAACGGTATTCTGATTGCCTATTACTCCTGGTCCGGAAACACCAGGGAGATCGCCAAACTGATTAAAAAGGAAACCGGCGGCACCTTGTTTGAGATCGAGCCCGCCCGGCCGTACACCACCAACTACAGTGCTGCGGTGGCACAGGCAAAAGAGGAAATCGGCTCCGGCTTCCAACCGGAACTGAAAGCCATGCCGGCGGATGCGAAGCCCTATTCCGTCGTGTTCCTGGGAACCCCGATCTGGTGCAGCACCATGGCGCCGCCGCTGGCTTCCTTTATCGACCGTTTTGATTTGAACAGCAAAACCGTAATCCCTTTTCACACCCATGGCGGCGGCGGTGCCGGTTCATTCGAAAGAGACATCAAAACCATGTGCCCGAACGCCACCGTCAAACAGGGCTTCGGTGCGTACAACAGGGGAGACAGCCATACCCCGGCAGCCATTTGTGACTGGTTGCGTTCCATGGGAATATAAACCCGAAAACACGTAACGATCGCTATTAAAACAATTCATTACTCGAGGAGGTATCATGAGTTCATTGAGCAACGACGCGAATACGTCAAACACGGCAAAACCGTTTACCGGAGAAGGCATCTTCCCGAAAGGGGAGAAGAATGAGGCCTACGCCCGCTATTTTACAGGGACAAGCTATTTGAAAATGCTTTCCCTGGAAGGCGTGATTGTCGCCAACGTCACCTTTGAACCGGGCTGCCGGAACTTCTGGCATATCCACCACAAAGGAGGCCAGATCCTCCTGGTGACCGCCGGGCGCGGCTGGTATCAGGAAGCGGGAAAACCGGCCAGGGAACTTTTACCCGGTGATGTGGTCAACATCCCACCGGAAACCAAGCATTGGCACGGAGCCGCCAAGGACAGCTGGTTCGCCCATGTGGCCGTGGAAGTGCCTTCCGAAGGCGGGTCCAACGAATGGCAGGAACCGGTTTCGGATGAAGAATACAATCAACTGCGATAAGGAAGGAGACGACCATGTTAATCGATTTTACGTACTACAATCCGACGACGATTCATTTCGGAAAAGAGTCATTATCCAATCTTACAGGGGAACTGGCAAATTACGGTGAGACCGTTCTTTTGGTATACGGAAAGACGGCGATCAAGAAAACCGGGCTCTATGACCAGGTTGTCGATATCCTGAAGGAAGCGGGCAAACGTGTTGTCGAGCTCTCG
This sequence comes from uncultured Desulfosarcina sp., assembly GCA_963674945.2. GTDB lineage: Bacteria > Desulfobacterota > Desulfobacteria > Desulfobacterales > Desulfosarcinaceae > Desulfosarcina. The sequence goes on along the minus strand of CAXXWQ010000004.1, from coordinate 461,449 downwards.
GGTGTTATGCCCAATCCCACATAGAGCAAGATGCAGGAAGGCTGCGAACTGGTCCGGGACAATGATGTGAGTCTTATCCTGGCCGTTGGTGGCGGCTCTGTCATCGACTGCGCGAAAGGAATCTCCGTATCCGCCTATTGTGACGACGATCCCTTCACGAAATACTGGCTTCAATTCCAGCCGGTGGCGAACAAAACGGTTCCTGTTGCATCAATTCTCACGATGGTTGGAACCGGTTCCGAGATGAATGGCGGCTCGGTGATCACCCATGAAGAGACGAAAATCAAGGCAGGCAGGGTTTTTCCTGCCGATGTATACCCGAAATTTTCTATTCTTAACCCTGAATACACCTATACGGTGCCCCAGTACCAGATGGTCAGCGGTGTATTTGATACCATGTCCCATTTAATGGAGCAGTACTTCACAGGCGATGATTCCAATACAACGGATTATCTTATCGAGGCACTGCTTCGTTCTTCCATCGACAATGTCCGTGTGGCATTAAAAAATCCGGAAGATTATGAAGCACGCAGCAACATCATGTGGAATGCGACACTTGCATTGAATACGATGACCGGACTGTCGAAAAAGCAGGACTGGCAGGTTCACATGATTGAGCACCAACTCGGCGCTTACACGGACTGTGCACACGGCATGGGACTCGCCGCGATTTCGCTGCCGTACTACCGGCACATTTCCTCCCAGGGTGTTGATAAATTCGCGCGTTTTGCTGTCGCAGTGTGGGGGATTTCCGCTGATGGAAAATCGAAAGAAGAGCTTGCCAAAGAGGGGATCGATGCGCTCGAAGCGTTCTGTAAAGAGTGTGGAATCGTGACGTCGATAAAAGAACTCGGCGCTACTGAAGAGATGCTGCCGAAGATTGCCGAGAGTACCTTTATTCTGGAAAATGGATATAAAAAGCTTACTGCCGAGGAAGTATTGGAAATCCTGAAAGAGTGCTTCTAACGAAAGAAGCAAAAAAGGAGATGAAACTATGATTCTGGAAGAAAAATATACGCTGTCCAATGGGGTCGAGATTCCAAAATTAGGTCTTGGAACATGGTTCATAAGCAACGAAAATGCAGGACAGGCGGTAAAGGATGCTGCCCAAATCGGTTACCGGCATATCGATACGGCGCAGGCATACGCCAATGAAAGCGGTGTTGGAGAGGGGATCAGGGCCTGCGGTGTGAAAAGAGAGGACATGTTTGTGACCACCAAACTTGCGGCAGAAGTAAAGTCCTATAAGGAGGCTGTTGCATCCATTGATACGTCGCTTACGACGATGGGACTCGATTATCTTGACATGATGATTATTCACAGCCCGAAACCATGGGCGAAGTTTGGTGAAGAAGAGCGCTTTTTCGAGGGAAACCGCGAGGCGTGGAGAGCGCTCGAGGAAGCGTATAAAGGTGGAAAGCTGCGCTCCATCGGTCTTTCCAACTTCCAAACACCAGACATCGATAACATCTTCGAATCCTGCTCGGTAAGACCCATGGTCAATCAGATTCTGGCCCATGTAAGCAATACGCCTGCAGCGCTGATTCAATATTCTCAAGACAAAGGCATGCTCGTGGAGGCCTATTCCCCGGTTGGACACGGAGAATTACTGAAAAACGAGGCATTAGTGGAAATGGCGAAAAAATATGGCGTTTCCGTGCCGCGATTGTGTATTCGTTATACGCTGCAGCTCGATCTTCTTCCCCTGCCCAAGACCGCGAACCCGGACCACATGAAAGACAACGCGGATGTGGATTTCGTTATTTCCGGAGAGGATCTGGAACGGTTGAAGAACATGGAACGAATCAAGGACTATGGAGAGGCCAGCGTGTTCCCTGTATATCAGTAAAGATCAATCCAAACGGAAAAAGAGACAAGACAATGAAAAATCTGACAATACTAACAATCCTTCTGATTTTTTTCGCATCCGGCGCCTATGCCGGTTCCGAAAAACAACCGGAAAAAGGTCAATCATTGAATCAGAGACAGCAACGCATCATACCGATTGCGGCTTTCACCGCCGACGGTGATATCCAGCGGCTCAAACCGGCATTGAACGAGGGACTGGATGATGGCCTGACCGTCAATGAAATCAAGGAAGTCCTGGTCCATCTGTATGCCTATACGGGATTTCCCCGCAGTCTGAATGCGCTGTCCGCCTTCATGGGCGTGCTGGACGAGCGTAAGGCGAAAGGCATCGAAGATGCCGTTGGCAGAGAGGCCAGTCCTGTTCCACCTGACCTGGACAAAGATGCCTATGGTGCAACGGTGAGGGCCAAGCTTGCCGGAAGAGAAACGGATATCTCGGGGGCCAAATGGCAGATTTTCTCACCAACCATGGATACGTTCCTGAAAGAACACCTGTTTGCCGATATTTTCGTTCGTGATGTGATCAGCCATAAAGACAGGGAACTGGCCACAATCGCCGCCCTCGCAAACATGACGGGTACCGAGGGGCAGCTTGGCTTCCATCTTGGGGCGGCAATGAATACCGGCTTGACCGAAGCGCAGATGAAAGATTTCATATCCGTACTGAAAAAAACGGTCGGTAAAGCCCAGGCCGAAAGTGCGCAACGGATCCTGACCGGGGTGCTGAACAACAGAAAATAAGATTTTCAATGAAAAAAATGATGTGCAGGCAGGGTATCGCAGCGGTGATCTGGCCTATTGGATTCCCGGTCAGGATTTTGTGATTTTCACCGAAACGAAAGAGGCCTCTTCGGGGGCTCCGGACCTGGTCATCCTCGGACAAATCCAGGCGGATATCGAGGAAGTCCGGGATTTGGCAAGCACCATAAAGGTCACGATCGCCTTGGACAGGTAGAATATGGGGAAACGATTGAATACAGTATTGTTTTGTCTTCTGGTGGCCGTCGTCTGTCTCGCATTGGGTGCCTGTGCCGTTTTCAACCAGCCCAGATTCGGCAAACTTCCCCAGGGGGATCGCCTTGGGCCGATTCAAGGATCTCCCCATTACAGGGATGGAAAATTTCAAAACCAGATACCCACGCCCAAGTTCTCAAAAGATGTCGGGCTGATTTCGGTGATCTGGAGCGGTTTTTCTGACAGAAATGATCGGCTGGTCCCGGACGCACCGGTAGTGGCAGTCAAAACAGACTTGAAGGCGCTGGACCCGGAAACGGATACCGTGGTCTGGCTGGGTCATTCATCCTGGTTCATCCAGATGGGCGGCAAACGAATTCTGATCGATCCGGTCTTCAGCGACCATGCGGCACCCTTTTCGTTCTTGAACAGGGCCTTTGACGGCACCACCATCTATGGGGCCGGAGATATGCCGGAGATCGACTGTCTGCTGATCTCCCACGACCACTGGGACCACCTGGACTATTTTACGGTTTTGGCGCTCAGGCCGAAGGTGAGGCAGGTGATTTGCCCGCTGGGGGTCGGCGCCTATTTCGAGTTCTGGGATTATCCCGCGGATACGATCCGAGAGGGGGACTGGTGGGAGGAGATCGCACTGGGAAAGGACTTTACCGTTCATGTGCTGCCGGCGCGGCATTACTCGGGCCGGATGTTTACAGAGAACAAGACCCTCTGGGCGGGCTTTGCCCTGGAAACCTCCCATCGGCGAATATTTTTCAGCGGAGACAGCGGTTACGGACCCCATTTTTCCGAGATTGGGGAGGTATTTCACGGATTCGACCTGGTTCTCCTGGATTGCGGTCAGTACGACCCGCGCTGGGCCTATATCCACATGACGCCGGAAGAGGCTTCCCAGGCGGCCCTGGATCTTGGCGCCAGGGCATTGATTCCCGCCCATGTGGGCCGGTTCACAATCGCCAATCATCCCTGGGACGAGCCATTCAATCGCCTGACAGCGGCAAGCCGGGACAAATCGTACCGGCTTGAAACACCCAGAATCGGAGAGCCGATGGCACTGGACGGCAATCCCCCACGATTTTACAGCTGGTGGGTGGAAGATGGAAAATAGTGCTTCCGATACACATGGAAGATATCCCGGGAGGCTGGTCTGGGATGATAGAAAGGAGGGATCCCATGAAGCGTACTTTATCCGTGATCGTTGCCGGATTGATGTTCTTCACGCTCGCTGCCTGCTTCGATAAAGAGGGAAAAGCGTCAACACCCGCCGAGGAGAAGCATGGGCTGGCCTTATCGGATATGCAGGTTACAATCACATCCAACGGCCACAGGGCAACCTTTCGGCTGTACGACACCGTTGCCGCAAAAAAATTATACGATCAGCTTCCGCTGAAGCTGGATTTGACCAATTTTCGCGATGCCCAGTGGATGTTCTATCCACCCGAAAAGCTGAGTGTGACTGCGCGTGAGGCGTATCATGACGGGAAAAAGGGTGAACTGAGTTACTATACGCCCTGGGGCGATGTATTCATGCTTTACAAGGATTTTTATGCAGGCGACGAAATGCACCGTCTGGGTATCAACGTAACCGGAATCGAGGAGATCGAAAAAATGTCAGGCAACGCAACCATCGAGAAAAAAGGGACAAGAGCATCCGAGGACCAGACGACCATGAAGATAAACGTCATTGCAAACGGCAAAACCACCATGTTTCAACTCAACGGCAGCACTGCCGCCAGGGAATTGGTTGACCAGCTGCCATTGCGCATCCCAGTGGAAAACTATGGTAACAACGAAAAGATTTTCTACCCGCCGAAGAAGCTGGGCACCGCTGACACCCCGCAAGCGGATGCCAGGGCCGGGACACTGGCCTACTATGCGCCTTGGGGAGACGTCGTCATGTTCTACAAAAATTTCGGCTCCGCTTCGGGTTTGTATGAACTGGGACATGCCGTATCGGGAAGCGAATACATAAGAGGCATGTCGGGTACGATACGAATCGAGAAAGCGGTTGCCCCGTAGCATTTGTCGACCCGGAAAAAAAGCATGAGATAACAATGAACATTGGCATCGTCCCATGTTTCGCAAAATGAAGGCGCCGCATCGCAAACAAAGGACCCATTGGCCATGAATCCTTATGCCCTGCCCCCCATCATCGCTTTCGCCCTCCTGTTGATGTTGAGCCTGGCCGTAATTTTCCAGGACTCGCGGGAAAAGAGCAACCGGCTCCTCTTTGCGCTCTGTTTGGCAATGGCCCTGGCCAACGGTGCCAGTGGCATGCTCCATGTTCGACAAGACGGGATCGATGTGTCGCAGGTCTTCCGGTCGAACCGAAACGTTTGAATGCAAATTTACCGATAAGAAAATATCCTGAAAATATATGGCTTACAGACCTTCGGCAACGATCTCACTGATTGCCTGTCCCATGAGATCCGCCGATATGAGATGAATTTTCACCCCCCTGCTGGAAAGCACATAGCCCGGTCCTCTATGGGAAACATCCTCCTTCAAACCGACATGTTCCACGCCTTTTCCTACCAACCACTCCGCTACGCGAATACCTTTCGCTGTCTCCATCGATCGGTGAGGATTTCCCAGAATCTGCTGTTTCTCAATTGTTGTGTCTTTTCGACGGATATGCACAAAGGCAAAATACGGTGCTTCTCCAAAGTGGGCACTGATCCGGTCCTTGTTGTCTTCGAGGGGCAAAGCGATCCGAACATGGGATCTCTCTTGCGGCACGTAATGGATCGTCACCTTTTCGACATGCATCACCTGATTGCGGATTTTCCTTTCGATATCTTCACTGATTTGGTGTGCTCTTTCCAGATTGTCTGTTTTCAAGGTTACGGTCGCCTGTAAAAATCGAAATCTCCCGGCGTTCCTTCCCATGAGAGATTTGATTTCACCCACCAGTGGCTCACTCCTTATAATTTTGCGTACATTCTCCAGCGTTGAAAAATCAATGGACGCATCAAGGAGCACCCGCATGCCGTCGGAAAGTAGCTCCCATCCTGCAAAGGCGATGAATACGAGAATCAATACGGCGCCAATCTGATCGATGGTGAACCCCAAAATAGTCAAGGTAAGATTGAAATAGCTGAGGATTACCGAAACCAAGACCACAATCGACGACAGTACATCCACCTGGCGGTGCCGGCCCTCGGCGATCAGCGTGGGAGAACCCGTCCTTCGTCCGATCGCAATCGCATACTGTCCGTACAGGAGTGTCGCCAGGGTCCCAGAAAAAAGAAGTACAATGCAAATTAGAGAGATACGCGGCATGCCTCCGGTCGCGGAAAAAATTTCCCGAACAATTTCATAACCCGCGATAAAAATAAAAATCGAGATAACTACGGAAGCGACATTTTCGAGTTTATACAATCCCAAAGGAAAGGACCGCGTCTTTCTCGTGGAGAGTTTGACCCCGCCATAAATCATGAGTGACGCTACGGCATCGGTTCCTGAGTCAACGGCACTGGCGTAAATGGCGAGGCTTCCCGAAAAAAAGGCGAGAAAGGCTTTCATGATCGTGAGGAGAAGATTCAAAAAAACCGCGTAGCCCGCAACCCTGTGAATTTGTCTTGTTTCATCATTTCTTGAAAAAGAATTTTCTATGGGGTTTTCGTCCCTGTTTCGTACCATATAAAATTCCTTTCCTATCAAAATTACAATTTGGAATAGATCCGCGAGTACGAAACCAAACATTTTAGTTCAAATGCCCTGGTTGATCCAGCAAATTTAAATGGGCGTTAAAGATCGACCGAATATCCAATCCTTTCGCTGGGGTAGGAGCGAGCCATGCCCGCGGAAAAGTGAAATCGATCCAAATGCGGTAACCTTGCTGTGATCCCACCGGTCGGTTGTATTCTCCCAGGGCTGGTGATATGAATGAAAATGCTTTGTAATCAAGTAACAGCGGGATATCACACGATTCGATCTACCGGGTGCATTCGTTCACCTTCCTTTACTATAACATGGCCCGGCCCAGGGCCTCCCATCGCTTTGTCGAATGGTATTGGCAGGCGGTTTTCATCGGGAGTCAACGAGGATGAAAGAACATGATATCACCCAGTCCATGACCATCCGTCTCGGAGACGATCTTCCCGAACCGGAATCCTTCCGAGAAGACATTCGCCGTGCGCCGGACCGGGGGTTCCGGCTGACCCGCGCCCAGACCCGCACAGCCCTGCAAAACGCCCTGCGGTACATTGCTCCGTTTCATCACGACGTTTTGATTCCGGAATTTCTGGCCGAGCTGAAGACGTGGGGGCGCATTTATGGCTATCGGTTCCGGCCCCATGGCGCCATTTCGGCCAAGCCCGTCGACGAATACAAGGGAAACTGCCTGGTCGGCAAAGCATGTCAACTGATGATGGACAACAACCTGGATTTTGCGGTGGCCCTATATCCGTATGAACTGGTTACTTACGGGGAGACGGGAAGTGTATGCCAGAACTGGATGCAGTTTCGCCTCATCAAGAAATATCTGGAGGCGATGACCGATCGGCAGACCCTGGTCGTGCAATCCGGCCACCCGCTGGGACTGTTCAAGTCCGCCCCGGATAATCCACGAGTGATGATCACCAACGGCCTGATGGTGGGACTGTACGACAATCCCGATGACTGGGAGATTGCCGCGCAGATGGGGGTTTCTTCCTACGGGCAGATGACCGCCGGTGGCTGGATGTACATCGGCCCCCAGGGCATCGTCCACGGCACCTACAACACCCTTTTGGGGGCCGGTCGAAAGATGTGCGGCGTGCCGGCCGACGGCAATCTGGCCGGTCTCCTCTTCGTCAGTTCCGGTCTGGGAGGCATGAGCGGGGCCCAGCCCAAGGCGGCCACCATCGCAGGAGCGGTATCGGTCATCGCCGAAGTGGACATGTCCCGCATTCAGACCCGCTTTGATCAGGGATGGGTGGAGAAGGTCTCCGCCGATCTTGACGACGTATTGTCCTTTGCAGAGGCTGCCGTAAAGGCCAAACGGGCCACCTCCATCGCCTATCACGGCAACGTCGTGGACCTTCTGGAGCATCTGGTCGTAAAACGATTCAAGGTGGACCTGCTTTCGGACCAAACCTCCTGCCATGTGGCCTACGACGGCGGGTATTGTCCCCAGGGCATCACTTTCGAAGAGCGCACCCGGCTATTGGCCGAAGACCGAGGCACCTTTCGCAAGCTGGTGGACAGGAGCCTTGGCCGCCACTTTCAAATGATCCGGCAGATCACGGCCCAGGGCACCTTTTTCTTCGATTACGGCAACGCCTTCTTGAAGGCCGTGTTCGATGCCGGCGTCGTCGATGTTGCCAAAAACGGCGTCGACGCCAAGGACGGGTTCGTTTTTCCCTCCTATTTCGAAGACATCATGGGGCCCATCTTCGATTACGGGTACGGCCCATTTCGCTGGGTCTGCCTGAGCGGACGGCCCGAGGACCTGGCCAGGACCGACCATGCGGCCATGGCCTGCATCGATCCCAACCGCCGTCCCGAAGACCGGGACAACTACATCTGGATCCGGGATGCCGCCGCCAACCGGCTGGTGGTGGGCAGCCAGGCGCGGATTCTCTACCAGGACGCCGTCGGCCGTGTGAACATCGCCCTGGCATTCAACAAAATGGTCAGAGAGGGAAAGACCGGCCCCATCATGCTCGGTCGCGACCACCATGACCCGGGAGGAACCGACTCCCCCTTCCGGGAGACGGCCAACGTGAAGGACGGGAGCAACGTGTGTGCTGACATGGCCGCCCACTGTTTCGCCGGTAACGCGGCCCGGGGCATGTCCCTGGTGGCCCTGCACAACGGTGGCGGCACCGGAATCGGAAAGGCCATCAACGGCGGTTTCGGATTGGTGCTCGATGGCTCCGATCGGGTGGACGCGATTATCCGATCGGCCATGCTCTGGGACGTGATGGGCGGTGTGGCACGGCGCAACTGGGCGCGCAATCCCAACGCCATGGCCGTGGCCGCCAACTACAACCGGGAGAATTCCAACGGCGATCAGATCACCATTCCGTATCTGGCAGATGAGAAAAAGGTGATTGCGGCGGTGGCAGAGTTGTTTGCCCGATGACGAATCCGTTGTGTTTTATTTCATACAAGAGCACAGAGAAAAGGTCATGACCCAACTATAAGATTGATGTTTCCACGAACATGATAATTTGCTGATACCTTGCGAACTCACCACTAAGGCTGCCGTACATCAGCGCAGTCCAAACGCTTTTGGGATACGATTCAAATTGTGGGGATGCCATCTACTGATTTAGCATTTCTCAGGCGCTGATATTCGGCCTCCTAAGTGGCTCAAACACCGCAAACCGTAATCAAATCATCATGTTCGCTCCATGGATTGGATGTTATGGATCGAGCCGAAGGCGAATACCTGATTCTGGATTCTGCCTCCTGGATTCTTGTAACAATCATACGGATAAGCCATTTATTTTCTGTTATGTGGTAGGAGACCGGGTTTTCTACACCTCAGTAAAGGAAAGGCAAAAACGATGACAAAACTCGTCGAATGCGTTCCCAACTTCTCCGAGGGACGAAGCAAGGAAACCATCGAAGCCATTGCCAAGGCGATCCGGAAAACCAAGGGGTGCACCCTGCTGGATGTGGATCCCGGTGCATCCACCAACCGGACGGTCTACACCTTCGTCGGCGACCCGGAGGCCGTAGTCGAGGGCGCCCTGGCAGCGGCCCGTGTTGCCAGGGCGCGCATCGACATGCGCACCCACGAGGGGGAACATCCCCGATTCGGTGCCATGGACGTGTGCCCCTTCGTTCCCGTGCGCAATGTGACCATGGACGAATGCGTCGACATCGCCCGGACTTTCGCCCATCGGCTAGCCGCAGAACTCGACGTGCCCATCTACCTTTACGAGGCCGCCGCTACCGAAGAGTACCGCCGCAAACTGCCCGACATCCGCCGGGGAGAATACGAGGGGCTGGCAAGAAGACTGGCCGATCCGCGGTGGCGTCCCGATTTCGGGCCGGCCCGCTTCGATCCGGCCTGGGGTGCCACGGCCACGGGTGCCCGTAATTTTCTCATTGCATACAACGTCAACATCCTGGGTACCGCCAACCAGGCCCACCGCATCGCCCTCAACCTTCGTGAGGCCGGGCGAGGGGAGGAGCAGCCGGGCCGGCTCAAGGCGGTAAAGGGCATGGGCTGGTATGTGGATGAATACAACCTGGCCCAGGTGACCGTCAATCTCACCGATTTCCGGGTGACCCCCATCCATACCCTCTTCGAGGAGGTGAAAAATGATGCCGCCCGGCTCAAGGTGGCCGTGGCCGGATCGGAGATCGTCGGCCTGGTGCCCCTGGAATCGATCCTCATGGTTGCCGCGTACTACATCGAAAAGGAAAACCTGTTCATCCTGGACGAGGACCAGAAGGTGCGACTGGCCGTTGAGCGGCTGGGTCTCAATTCTGTGGCCCCCTTCGATCCCAGGATGCGCATCATCGAGTATGCGGTGGCCGAGCCCCGCCATGAACCACTGGCCGGCATGACCCTGCGCGCTTTTATCGAAGAGGTGGCCGCCAGAAGTTCGGCGCCGGGGGGCGGGTCGGTATCGGCGGTCCTGGCCGCCCTGGGGACCGGACTTGGCGCCATGGTGGCCAAACTCACGTACGGGGTGAGAAAATTCGAGCACCTGGACGTTCGGATGCGGGCCATCATCGCCCCCTTGCATCACCAGACCCAAAAGCTGATTCCCATGATCGACGCCGACACCGAGGCCTTCAACGAGTATATGGCGGGGCTGGCCATGCCCAAGGGGACCGAACCGGAGAGAAAGGCGCGCAAGGAGAAGATGCAACAGGGGCTCAAGACCGCGGCCCGGGTACCGCTGGCCACCATGCAGCTGGCCGACGAGGCCTGGGATGCCATGTGCGATGTGGCCCGATACGGCAATATCGCCTCGGCATCGGACATTCAGGTTGGGGCCCGGGCACTGGAGACCGGCATCTGGGGCGCCTATCAGAACGTGCGGATCAACCTGGCCGGTTTAGAGGATCCGGCGTTCACCAGAGAGATCGCCGGCCAGGCCGACGCCTTGCTGGCCCGGGCAGAAAAGAAGTGTGCCGAGGTGCTTGTGATTCTCCGTGACCGGTGGGAAGAACCATGACGGACAAACCCTTTGATGGTCCCATAGATTCCCTCTGGCTGGATTGCCATCTGGCCACCATGGCCGGTCCTGAACCCTACGGCATCGTGGTGGACGGGGCAATGGCCGTGACCGACGGCCGCATCGTTTGGCTGGGATCCCGGCGCCATCTGTCGGCATCGGCCGAATCCTCGGCCGGGACCGTTCACCGGTTGAAGGGTGCATGGGTGACGCCGGGGCTCATCGACTGCCACACCCACCTGGTCCATGCCGGCAACCGGGCAGGCGAGTTCGAGATGCGGCTTTCCGGTGCCACCTACGAAGAGATCGCCCGGGCCGGTGGCGGGATCATCAGCACGGTAAAGGCGGTACGAGACGCGACGGAAGAGAACCTGTACGCGCAGTCCCGGCGACGGCTGGCGGCACTGATGGCCGAAGGGGTGACCACGGTGGAGATCAAGTCCGGATACGGACTGGATACGGAAAGCGAGCGCAAGATGCTGCGGGTGGCTCGCAGGCTGGGTGCAGACGGACAGGTTACCGTCTGTCCCACCTTTTTAGGTGCCCACACCCTGCCGCCCGAGTACCGGAATCGGCCAGACGACTACGTGGATCTGGTCGTAAATGAGATGCTGCCCGCCGTGATCGCAGATAGCCTGGCCGACGCCGTGGACGTGTTCTGCGAAAAGATCGCGTTCTCGACGGCGCAGACCCGAAGGATATTTGAAGCCGCCGCCCGAGCGGGGCTGAGGGTCAAGATCCACGCCGAACAGCTCAGCGACTCCAAGGGAGCGGTCCTGGCCGCCGGGTTCAGTGCCCTTAGCGCCGATCACCTGGAATATGTAGGAGAAGACGGTATCGCCGCCATGGCAAAGGCAGGCATGGCGGCCGTCTTGCTTCCCGGCGCCTTCTATTTTCTCAAAGAGACCCGGTTACCGCCGGTCGAACGCCTCCGCAGGGCCGGTGTCCCCATGGCCCTGGCCACGGACTGCAACCCGGGCACCAGCCCCACCACCTCTCCACTTCTGATGATGAACCAGGCGTGTATTCTTTTCGGCCTCACCACCGCCGAGGCCCTGGCCGGGTTCACCGTCAATGCCGCCCGGGCCCTGGGTCTGGACGACCGCATGGGAACCCTGGCCGTGGGCAAGGCCGCCGATTTCGCCGTATGGGAGATCGACCGACCGGCCGAGCTGGCCTACCGCATGGGCGGCAGCCCCTGCATCCGGCTCGTCAAGGGGGGGCGGACTACCATTCATCAGAATCGTCCAATCAAAATATGACGGCTTCGCAAAAAGCTTTTCCAGGCCGAGTGCGGCCAAACAATCGCATGCAAGAAATTCGTTATTCTTTTTTTCGCAGATAGACAAAAACGAGGGAAACGCTTTTTATGAAAAAGTCCTTTTTAAGTGGAATAATGAACGAGTTCTTTTAGAAGTCCGATATTTGGTAAAAAGATATTGAACACCATATTTGGTTACTGTTTTGCACCATATTTGGTTCTTAGGGGATGGTGGGGTTACGCAACAACTTGAATATGTAAGAAAAAAAAACATGGCACAAAACTCGCAGAAACCTAAAGGCTTATGTGGAGCGAATTTCAATAAAACGATTGGCCCGATGGATATCGAAAATGGGAAAAAAATGAAGTTGAAACGGAATTTTCCTGCCATGGGAATAAAAAGTTAGGAAGGAACGAGTGGAATGAAAAAAAATACACCGAGTCATCTGGCAGAGCTCTGCGCGGCAATCCGAGCAGTCCATTTCTTGTATGGTGAACGACCCTTTCTTATCGAAGATCCCTTTGCCATCGAACTCATCGGCCCGGAAATGCGCGAGTATGTCATGAGCGGGAAACAAACCCGACCCAGCAGCAGTGCTGCCATCGTGCTCGGTCGCGCGCGTTATACCGAGAATCTTCTCGAAGAAGCGATACGGTCGGGTATCGATCAGTATGTTATTTTAGGGGCAGGCATGGATACCTTTGCGCTGCGGCGTCCGGATTTAATGGAAAAGGTTCGTGTGTACGAGATAGACCACCCCGAGACGCAGGCATGGAAGCAGGATATGCTGGCTCATCTCGATCGGGAATTGCCGGCAACGCTGGAGTTCATCCCTGCCGATCTGGAGCATGAGACAATCACGGATGCCCTCGGTCGCTCCTCCTTCCGGAAGGAGAGCCGGGTCTTTTTTTCCTGGTTGGGTACGGTGCCATACCTGACCCATGAGGCGGTAATCCGTTCTTTGGAATCGCTGGCGGCATCGTTTTGCACCGGCAGCGAAATCATCTTCGATTACAATGTATCCATGGAGTTTGTCTATCCCGAAGATGTCCCCGAGGTCGAAATCGGCCACCAACACGCCGCCAAAGTCGGAGAGGCCAAGCTTTCGTTTTTAGATCCGCAGGTTTTTCTGGACCAGGTCGGTAAAATGGGGTTCGAGGTCGTTGAGAGCCTGACGCCAAAGGAGATGAGGGAGCGATACTTTTCCGGGCGAAATGATGTGGAACTTCCACTTTCACACCACTATTATGCCTACTTGCGCATTTCCGGTTTCGGCCATGACAACAGGGGATAAAAACCCCTGTTTGTTTTCAGGGCGCCTTCGACCACATTTTCCAGTTCCCGGACATTGCCGGGCCATCGACAGGCAATCAGGGGTTCCAGCGTTCCCGGGGCCAGTTTGGGAAACTGTTTCAGTTTCAGCTCCTTGGCTTCTTGTCGAGAAAATAGCGGACGAATTCGGGGATGTCTATTTTTCGCTGCCGCAGTGGCGGAATCACGATGGGGAGAACATTCAACCGATAATAGAGATCCTCCCTGAATTCATTTTTTTCCACCATTCCGGATAGATCCCTGTGGGTGGCGGCGATAATCCGGATGTCCACCGGCAGGGTTTCCGTGCCTCCCAACCGTTCGATCTCCTTGTTTTGAATCACTCTCAGCAGACGAACCTGGGCCTTCGGCGGTAATTCGCCGGTCTCATCCAAAAAGATGGTTCCCTGGTCGGCGCGCTCGAATCGCCCCCGTTTTCGCTTTACCGCTCCGGTGAAAGCCCCTCTTTCCGTCGTGATTTTGAGTAAATGTCATTATAAATAAACCATATTTAGTAAAATAAAATTAATATACCATATTTGGTTGTCGTTTTATACCAAATATGGTTTAAAAAGCATAAAAAATATACAACCGGCTGAATATATTTAATAAAAAATTATGGCACAGAACCCGCAATAAATCTGACACTCAAGCGGGACAAATTTCAAATTATATTTTCCCCTGGATATAAGTAACAGAGGGCTGTGTGTTCAAGGGTCGCGTAAAATTGACCTAACAATGTTGAAAATGAGGAGCGAAATGAAGCGAGAAATCATAATCGTTGGAATATTGGTAGTGGCCTTGCTCGTCATCCCCTTCGGTGCGGTAATGGCTGAAACACCACAAGAAAAAGGGTGGAAGATCATGAAGGCCATCGATGAAATGCCGGTGGTTGAAAAGATGACCAGTGAGACGGCATTTAAGATCTATGACGCCCAAGGCAAACTGCTCTTTACGAAAAAGTCACGCGCCGCGATTTTCATTGAAAACTACAAAGATCCGGACAACCGTTTATCCCGTAACATCAGCTACTTCTTCGCCCCTGCGGATGATAAAGGCAACAGCGCTTTGATGACGGAGAACCCGGGAGATCAAGAGGATGACCAGTGGGTTTACCTGAAAGGATTGAGAAAACCAAAGAGGGTGATCGGCTCCGATAAAAGCTCTTCTTTCATGGGATCCGATTTTTCCAACGGCGATGTTTCCGCCGATGATATTGATGACAGCCACTATACCTGGCTCGGGACGGAAACGATAGAGTTCAAAGAAAAGCAAATTCAAGTTGAGAAAATCGCATCGGAATTTAAAAGCGAAAAGAAAAAAGAGGATTACGGTTACAGCAAAACCATCGACTGGGTTCATCCTTCATCCGGTCTCACCTTCAAATCTGAAATGTACGATCTCAACGGACAGCTCGCCAAGACAATGACACTTTTCTCCTTTGTCGTTCTGAAAAATCGGGATGGCAAACGGGTTTTCTGGAACACCGGAGCGGAGATGAAAACGGTACTGAAAGGCACCAAGACCATCATGCAGATGGACAATACCAAAGTTGAAGACGAAACCGGGAAAATTGACCCCGATATTTTCAATATCTCTTACTTGACGCGAAAGTGGTGGTGATTTGTTGAAACGAGGATTGCTGCAGATGGAAAAAAGATGGATCTTTATCACGACGATATTACTGTTCGGCTTGGTTTCACCAAACGTTTTTGCCGATGACATGGACGATCTGATGGATCTTTCGGAAGCGCCCGCTGCCACAGACACCGGCGCAACTGAGGGAAAAAGCGCGGGCAGCGGCGACACTGCAAGTGTTTTGGGGCTATCGGTCAATATCGGCGGATACCTCAAGGCCTTGGGGTATTGGAATAAGGAACAATACTCCGATGCATTCTGGCAGGAGATGTATCTGAATCTTCCCGCCCGACCGGCAGACCAGGAAATCCGCGGCTATAACAACGTAGGGACACGACTGCAGGTGAAGCTGGAGGGCTATCTGGGGGACAGGGCCAGACTCTTTACCGCCGTTAACATCGACTACAACACCGCTCACTCCCTCCACGAGGCAACCTTGATTTCCGAAGAGAGGCCCGATGAGGTCGATATACGAATGATTGAAGGCTTTGTGGAGATTTTCGAAAACAGCCGCGTCTGGAAAGTCGGAACCCAGCTGGTGACCTGGAGTTACCTGGAAGGCCTGGAAGTTCCAACGGATCGGGTCAACGCCTGGGATCGATCCTATAAGAGCACGGAGTATGAAGACAGCAAGATCGCCAGCACCGGATTGCTCGTAACCCAACGCATGGGAAGCGTCTATTTCGAAGCGATGGCAATCCCCGTTGCTGAAAGCAATATCAACCCGGAGTTTTATGACTATCTCTACACGGGCGAAGAAGAAGAGGTCAGCGAATGTAAACCAGGCGATAGCAAATGGGCCTCTCGCCTGTTCGGCACCATTGGATATCTGGATTGGGCCGTCAGCTATGTGGACGGACCCGATCCCGTCGCCGACATTTATGTGTATGCCGCGGATGGAACCGGCGACACCTTGGTTGGGAAAAAATACAACCGCATCCGTAGTCCCGGACTGGACCTGCAGTACAATCTCTTCGACGTTGCCTTGGCCAAACTATCCGCGGTGTATACGTTTACCGAGGATGAAGACGGAGACGACCCTTTTATTAAAAATAGTTGGGGCAAATATGTGGTTGGCGCGGAATTTACGGTGAGCGGTTCCACGATCAATCTGTATGCCGGACAAAATTTCATCACCGATTTCAAGGAAGAGGCGCCGTACAACCAAACCAACTTCCTGCTCCAACAGATTTGGGAACGAACCGATTTCATATCGGGCCATGCCAACATCGATTTTTTAACCGGCAATGCGTTGAATCTGGTTCTGATGGCCGCAAACTATTGGGATCAGGACGGCCAACCCGTTCAAACTGTGGCAAGAGCGACGTTGAAGTATAAAGTCGCCGACGGTCTGGAAATTTTCTTTGGTCCGACATACAGCGAAATTTTAAATAACTATTTCAACGATATACAAGCTGAAGTGAAATATTCTTTTTAAGAGCGGAGTTTACCTGCGATGCGAAAAATAAGTCAATTTGCAACTTGCTATCCCAAAACAATAATTCTGATTACAGTAGGCTTGACGGCTTTCTTCATTCATCAGATTATGAACCGGCTCTACCTCGAGCCGGATATTACGAAATTCCTCCCGACGGACATCAAAAGCGTCAAAGCCAACGATTACTATCAAAAAAACTTCGATTACAGCGAATCGCTGATTGTCGGCGTCGAAGCGGCGGACCAGGGGATCATGACCCCGCCTGTGCTGCGCGCCATCGAGCGCATGGTAATGGCCTTGAAGGCGCTGAAGACCCACAAGACCATCCAGAGCAAACTGACCGGAAAAACCGAAACCATTGAGCTGCCCATCGGTTTCGATATTGACGATATCAGCAGTATCTCCGGACTGGAAGACGGCATCCTGGACCAAGAAACCGGAGCCGTGGTCACCGGCAGCGTCATTAAAAAACTGAAAACGGAAATGGGCGTTCCTTTTACCGAAGAAAACGAAGCGCTGTTGCCCGAATCGGATGAAGATCTTCGAAAGATCATCCCCGCATTGAAAAATCATGTTATGAGCGACCGGCTGTTTCGCGGAAACATGCTCTCCGCCGACGGAAAGGCGACCGTCGTTCATGTTCCCATGATCAACAAATGGGATTATAAGCGACGTTACAGCAGCCTGGAGCTGGAGACGGCCCTGGATCCGGATTTACTCAAGGCCCGGTTTCAGGGAAAGACCTCTTTTTTCCCTTACAATGTCTATGGCAAGACCATCGACGGTGTGGTGTATGACGACGCCTTTATCGCCCGGCATTCAGATAAGATCGCAAGGCGATTGAAGGATCTTCTTGAAGCGTATCTTTCGCCTGCATATCCCAAACATCCGAAACTAAAGGAATTGATGACCGGAGAGCTTACACGGGAGAGTTTTACTAAGATTATCAACATCACCAATGAGCGCGATTTCTTTATGAATCCCGATCTTTTGACCTCGGATAGTTTTACCGTTAAACTATACGATTTTACGACTTCGCAGATCGACCCCTTGAGTTTTGAAAACCTGGAATTTCGACTGCCGGACGCCAAACAAATCTACAGTTTGCTGGACGTGTGGGCGCGCACTCGGGAAATTCTCGAAAAGAACAGCATCCCCGGCATAAACACCTATGTGGCGGGGCAACCGGTGATGATCGCCGTGATATTCAAGATCATCGACAAGGATCTGAAACTCCTGCTTCCAATCGGACTGCTGGTGGTTCTGTTTATGCTCACAATCAGCTTCAGAAGCTTCAGTGGTGTGGTGATCCCGTTTGTTACGGTGGTGCTGTCCATTATCTGGACCTTCGGTTTCATGGCGTTTACCGGCACGCCGGTCTCACCGACCACATCCAACATCCCGATCGTTTTGCTGGCCATTGTCAGCGCTTACGGCATCCATCTGTTGAACCGATATTATGAAGACGCTGGAAAATTGGAGGACCGACGTAAAATCTTGCGTAGATCGATACAGGGGGTGGGGGCGGCCATTATCATGGCGGGGTTGACCACTTCCGCGGGATTTATTTCTCTCTCATCCTCTTCGATGACGATGATTCGACATTATGCCGTGTTTTCGGCCTTTGGCATCCTCGTGGGGCTTTTTCTCACCCTAACCCTCAGCCCGGCGATTCTGTGCTACTGGCGGTTGCCGCGAAAAAAACGAAAGGTCGCTGATCGAGACGACGAAGCTCCCCACGGTTTCCTGGAAAAAACACTCGTTGCCTTATCATCTCCGGTGAAAAAGTACCCGAAAATCATAATCGCCTGTTTTACCGTGATTGCGGTGATAACCGCCGCCAAGGTAAAAGATCTTCAATTCGAAGGAAGCTTGATTGAGGATTTCAGACCGGACCACCCGATGCGGATGAGCGATAATTTCATCAATCGTTATCTGACCGGAACCGGAGAGATCAACATGCTGTTCAGATTCAGGGATCGCGTCAATCTGGAAAACGAGTGGGTTCGGGACCAGCTCCATAAACGAAGTGAAGCTTTCGCCAACGCCTGGAGCGAGGTCGTATCCGGCAGGATGTCCCCGGATGATTCGGCGCTGATTGCCTTTGCCGGCGAAATGATGCAGGTATTTCGGCAAACGGAGCCCGATGGCGAGAAGATGGAGCGGTCCGTCGCGCTGATGAACGATCTGCTCAATGAGGAGTATACGGTCGAGATCCAAGATAAAAGTGATGCGGTATCTGAGACGACTGCCTCCGCTCTGAACGCCCTGTTTGAGGAATCGTCTGGCGCGGACAGCCTGGCTGGTTTGGCGGACACCGGGACGTCAACATCCGATCCCGCCCCGAACGCTGCGTTTAGCGGTTACAGCGTCGACCAGGTCAATGGGTTGAAAGATGTAACGCAAAGGCTGGGACGGCCGGAAAGCGCCTGGGAAGAAACGGGCAAATCCATTGTCAAGCTGCGCAGTCTGAAAGTTACGTCCGGCGGGATGCGCATGGTTCGTGCTTGGAATGAACTGCAGGATCTCTTCGCCGCCGATGTCAAACAGCCCTATGTGCTTCGCAGACTGGAAAACGTAAGGGAACAACTATTCGCACTGGAAGATCCCAAAGTGGATCTTGGGGAAGGCATGACGAAGCCGACCGGATTCGCAATCGGTCCGGTGGATCTCGTGCGAAAAATGTACAGCCTATTCTATCATGATGGCGACCTGGCCTTCAAAAAAATCCCCGATACCCGTACGGATCGTCTGGGCGATTCCACAATGACCGACAGGGGCGTGATCGGGGTGGCGTTGAACCAGGCGCAAAACTCGGACCGGGATACGTTCAGCGGCATGATCAGCCCGGATCTGAAAGAGTTCCAGTATTCGATCATGATCCGAAGCATGCTGACAGAATTCAACGCCGCGTATATCGAGAAAATAAACGAGATTTTGGCGCGAGAATTTCCCGATGATAATCCCTATATCGAATCGATTTCCATCGGCGGCCAGAGTCCGGTGATAATGGAAATCACCGATCTTTTGGTCGACTCTCATGCGTCAAGCATCCTTCAGGCGCTGCTTTTCGTTCTCATCATCACCTTCTTTATCTTCAGATCCCTTACCGGCGGCGTCTATGCGACCATTCCACTGGTGTTCACCATCCTGGCGAATTTCGGAATGATTTTGGCGCTGGGTTGGAAAATTAATTCCGGAACGGTGACGGTGGCGGCCATATCCATCGGGGTCGGCGTCGACTACACCATCCATTTTCTGGAGCGCTTCAAGGCCCAGTTGAAACAAGGGGACGCCTTTCATCTGGCCTATGTCAACACCATACGTTCTTCGGGAAAAGGGATTATCATAAACGCCGCTTCCGTGGCCGGCGGTTTTGCGGTGTTGCTTCTATCCGAACTGGCCGGAAACCGTTTTGTCGGAACCTTGATGATCGGCAACATGATATACAGCTCCTTGGCTGCGCTGACGCTGTTGCCGGCCCTGATTTTTTCCACCAAACCAAGATTTCTGACGAAAATTTCCAGTTCTCCGACACCGCAGGGCCGTCCATAGACGATCGAAGGCTTTCGGGTATCCGGGGTCCGTTTCAGGATTTGTTTTATCTCAACCCTTGCCGAAGGATCGAATTTCGGCTATTCTTCTCCTTGTCCTTTCGTTCCACAAGGAAAAGCGATCAGCATCAAGGTCGCTTCGCCAACAGTCTTTTTTTTTATTTTTTCAGATCGCCTGTATCCTTGGGGCAAGTTCGCTGGAAACACGCAACATTGACGGATTCGTAAAAAGTCCGATATCGGCGTTACGCTTCATCCTTCGTCACTGCGGAGTACGATCAGTACGCCTCATTCCTTAAGGACTCGCAAGCCTTGATCTCGGGCTTTTTACGAATCCGTCCGAACAGCGACTTTTTACGAGTTCATCAACATTGATATACGGAAGTTGTGAGTTGAGACAACCCGCTGAAGATCGTTTTGCGATTTTTATCGTGGCTGAGCAGATTTCGACTCACTCGTTGCTGCAACGATAACCTTTTGTGAATGGAGTTTGTTTGCGATGCGAATTATCGGCGACATTTCGACGCGTTATCCCAAAACCATTATTCTGATCGTGGTTTTTGTAACGGCTTATTTCCTTTACCAGTTCAATACCAAGTCCTTTATCGAGACAGATCCCTCGAAATTCATACCGACGGACATAGAGGCGGTCAAAAACAATGACTATTACCGAAAGAACTACAGTTATCGCGACACATTTATTATCGGCATAGAGGCCCGGGAACAAGGGGTCATGAATCCGGTCGTACTGCGCGCCATCGAGGGTATCGTCGACGAGATGAAGGCCCTGAAAACGAGAAAAACCATCGACAGCAAACTGACCGGAAAAACAGAGACGATCGAGTTGCCCATAGGGATCGACATCGATGATATCAACAGCGTCTCCGGATTGGAGGACGGCATCCTGGACAAGGAAACCGGTGCGGTCGTCACCGGCAGTGTTATCAAAAAACTAAAGGAGGAATCGGGTATTTTTTTCACCGAAGAGAATGAGGCGGCATTGCCCCAATCGGATGAGGATTTACTGAAAATCATCCCCCCTTTGCAGGATCACGTCCTGCAAGACCGGCTGTTTCGCGGAAATATGCTCTCCACGGATGGCAAGGCGACCGCCATTCATGTACCCATGATCAACAAATGGGATTATAAGCGACGCTATACGAATCTGGAACTGGAAACGGCGCTGGATCCAGAAATGCTGAAGGCCCGGCTGCAGGGGAAGACCTCTTTTTTCCCCTATGACGTCTATGGCAAGACCATTGACGGTGTGGTCTATGATGATGCATATATCGCCGGGCATTGCAAAAACGTTTCTGAGAAATTGAGGGCGCATCTGATTGAATATTTAGGACCGGCAACCGACCAGTACCCTGAACTCGAGGCGTTGTTGAGCAGAGAACTCACACGAGATCGTTTCAGACAGATTATAAACGTTACCCAGAAGCGGGACTTTTTTCTAAATCCCAACCTTGCGACATGGGATCTTTTTACCAGCAAGCTTTGGGACTTCACCCTGGAGCGGATCGATCCGTTAAGCTACGAAAATCTGGAATTTTACCTGCCGCATGTTGAGAAAATTGTTGATCTGTTGGAAGTGTATGATCGCACGCAGGAGATTCTGTCCCGATACGCTGAAACAGCCGGTTGTAAGACCTATGTGGCGGGGACGCCGTTGATGATCGCCACCATGTTACGCATCATCAGCAGAGACATGGGGGTGTTGCTGCCCATCGGACTGATCGTGATCCTTTTGATGCTGGCGATTAGTTTTAAAAGCGTCAAGGGTGTGGCGATTCCGTTAATTACGGTTATTTTGTCCGTGATCTGGACGTATGGTTTCATGGCGATGACCGGTACCCCCATTACATCGACCACCTCCAATGTTCCCATCGTTTTGCTGGCGGTTGGCAGCGCCTATGGCATCCATCTATTGAATCGATATCTGGAAGAGGCGCGGAAGCTTACGGATCGCCGCCAGATTTTGCGCCGGTCCATAGCGGGCGTGGGCGTGGCCATTGTGATGGCGGGCATCACGACATTTGCGGGCTTCATCTCCCTGTCATCCACCTCAATGTTGATGATTCGGCACTATTCCGTGTTTTCGGCGTTTGGCATCGTCGTGGCACTTTTGCTGACGCTGACCCTCAGCCCGGCGATTCTGTGCTACTGGAAACTCCCCCGCCAAAAAAAATCAGCGGATGAAAAAAAGGATGAGGCGCCTTCCGGTGTTTTGGAAAGCGTCCTGGTCTTTTGGTCAACGGTGGTGAAAAAATACCCCAAGACCGTAATCGTGGTTTTTGCTTTGATTGCGGTCGTATGTGTCGTTAAGATCAAAAACCTCGAGTTCGAAGGAAGCCCGGATGACGAATTCAAAAAAGACCATCCCATTCGACAGAGCACCGATTTTATCAACCGTTACCTGATCGGGGTTGGTGAAATCAAACTGCTGTTCACATTCAGGGACCGGGTCAACCTGGAAAACGAATGGGTGCAGGATCAACTTCATCAGCGGAGCGAAGCTTTCGCCGCAGCCTGGCGGCAGTTGTTCTCCAGCAAGGCCCTTGGTGATGACCCGGTCATGAATGACTTCGTCGGCGACATGATGCAACGGTTCAGGCAGGCGGAACCGGATGACCGAAAAATGGATCGGGCCATCGCGCTGATGAACGATCTGTTGAATGAGGAGTATGTCGCCGAAAAGATGCCGGAGGAAAGCCTGACGGCCCCCGAATCGGCCGGTTCCGATCTCGACGCGTTGTCGGAAAATGATGATTCGGCCTCGGGGCTGGATGGTTTGGCGGAACTGGCGGAAACCGCGCACGTCACTGCCAGCCTTGGCGCGAGCGCCGCATTCGGCGGCTATAACGCCGGTCAAATCAGCGGATTGAAGGAACTGAATCGGCGGCTTGGCCAGCCGGAGGAAAACTGGGAGCGCACGGGGGAATCGATTGCAAGACTCCGAGACCTGAAACAAACGCCCATGGGGACACCCATGGTCCGTTCCTGGAATGAGCTGCAGGATCTTTTCGTCGCTGATGTCAAACAGCCCTTCGTGCTTCACAAGCTCGAAGCGTTGCGGCAGCAATTGTTTGCGTTGCATGAACCGAAGGTGGATCGCGGGGACGCTTGGGTCGGCCCCACCGGATTCGTCATGGGGCCGGTGGACCTGATACGCAAAACATACAGCCTCTTCTATCATGACGGGAATCCCGGTTTTCGAAAGATCCCGGATACACGCACGGACAACCTGGGCGATGCCAGGCTGACCGACAGAGGCGTCATCGGTGTCGCGCTGAACCAGGCGCAGAACTCGGACAGGGAAGGTTTCGACCGAATCGTCAGCCCCGATTTCAAGGAGTTTCAATTTTCCATAGCGGCCAGAAAAACCCTGACCACTTTCAATACGGTATATGTCGAGGAGATAAAGGAGATCTTGGCGCGAGAATTTCCCGAAGATAATCCGTATATCGAATCCATCTCCCTTGGCGGGCATAACATGGAGATCATGGCGCTGACCAGCCTGGTGATAAAATCTCAAATCACCAGTATCGCCCAGGCCATCGTCTTTATTTTCATCGTCACCTTTTTTATCTTCAGATCCTCCATCGGCGGCCTCTTTTCATTGATTCCGCTTTTGTTCACCATCATGGCCAATTTTGGGATGATTTTGCTGATGGGCTGGAAGATTCACACCGCGACGGCCATGGTGGCGGCGATATCCCTCGGAATCGGCATCGATTACACCATCCATTTTCTCGAACGTTTCAAGGCCCAGTTGAGGCAAGGGGATACGTTTGAAGATGCCTATCTCAACACCATTCGTTCAACGGGAAAAGCGATCATCATCAACGCCGCTTCCGTGGCGGCCGGGTTTTCCGTGCTGGCGTTATCCGTCATGGCCGCTTCGCGACTCATGGGGATACTGATGGTGGGAACCATGGCCTACAGCGCTATCGCGGCGTTGACGCTCTTGCCGGCCCTGATTTTTGTCACCAAGCCGAAATTCCTGGCCAAATTACTGCAAACAGGTTGATGTATGACACCTTGCGAACGCGCCCTTACAGGAGGTCGGGCATCGGCCCGGTTCAATCTTTTGCGGAACTCTTTCAGTAACACAAAGCAAAAAGACTTCTAAGGAACTCGTTCATTATTCCAATTAAAAAGGACTTTTTGATAAAAAGGGTTTCCCTCTATTTGAAAAGAGAATGATAACGAGTTTCTTGCATGCGATTGTTTGGCCATAGTTGGCATGGAAAAGTGTTTTAGGGGTTTTTTCTTGATCGCAATCGGTTTTTCGGCGAGAGGAGTTCCAGCTTTTTCATTTTACCCCGTAAGGTGTTGGGATGCATCCCCATCAGGGTGGCGGCCCCATTTTCTCCACTGATTTTTCCGCCCGTATGTCGCAATGCCTGCAAGATATACTCTTTTACCATTTGATCAAAGGGAGGTATCTGCAGAGGATCCGGTCCGATGTTGTTTTTCGCTTGATCCTGTGGAGAGAGAAAATCATCCAGAGAAAGCAATCCGCCGCGATATCGGATCAACGCACGTTCCACCACATTTTCCAGTTCCCGGACATTGCCGGGCCATCCATAGGCGATCAGGGGCTCCAGCGTTCCCGGGGCCAGTTTGGGAATCTGTTTCAGCTTCAGCTCTTTTGCTTTCTTATCGAGAAAGTGGCGGACAAATTCGGGGATGTCAATTTTTCGCTGCCGCAATGGCGGAATCACGATGGGAAGAACATTCAACCGATAATAGAGATCTTCCCTGAATTCATTTTTTTCCACCATTACGGACAGATCCCTATGGGTGGCGGCGATAATCCGGATGTCTACCGGCAGGGTTTCCGTTCCTCCCACCCGTTCAATCTCCTTGTTTTGGATCACTCTCAGCAGGCGAACCTGCGCCTTCGGCGGCAATTCGCCGATCTCATCCAAAAAGATGGTTCCCCGGTCGGCCCGCTCGAATCGCCCCCGCTTTTGCTTGACCGCGCCGGTGAAAGCGCCTTTTTCATGACCGAACAATTCGCTGTCGATGAGACTATCGGGAATGGCGCCGCAATTCACCGTGACAAACGGCTTGTTTCGTCTCGGTGATGAATAGTGGATGGCATTGGCGATGACCTCTTTTCCGGTACCGGTTTCCCCCAACAGTAGTACCGGATTCTCTCTGGGGGCGGTTTGCGCCGCTATCTCCATGACATTCTTAAGACCATGGTTCTTTCCGATCACCTCGTTTGAGGTCTCCTGCAGTTCCTGGCGGAGATGACGGTTGTCTTCCGTCAATACTTCTTGTAATCTTACAACTTCCTGAAATTGTAAGCAATTAGAGAGAACTAGCGCAAATGGCTCTTGCAATGGTTCCAACAGGTCGGCATGTTCCTGGGTATATTGATTCACTCCAGAAGCTAACATATTAATGGACCCAATCCACGCCCCATCAATCAACAGCCTTAGATTCAGACTTGATATTTTTTTATCGGCGAACATTTCACGTAAATGTGGCGAGTGCCCATCCAAGCTATATTTAAGATTATCATCGGCCGCCACATCGTTGAAAAAAGTGGGTTTATACTCTCCCCAGGATCTGGAGAACTCGATGATTTTATCATGGACGATATAATTATCATTTACATAAATCGAGTATTTTGCCGTGGTCTCTGCTATTTGTCTGAAGCGTTTTAACTCTAATTCCATAACGCCGATGGTGAGATAATCCAGCGGCATAACTACGCTTAGGTAATCGAACAATCGACGAAGAGCAGTTGTAATATCCAGACTGCTGCAAAAATGCCGGATCGCTTCAATAAAAAACTGTTCTTTGGTGGGCACATTCAACATTTGGGAAATTTGGTATTATCGCTTGCTGCGCGATTTTAATTAAATGCCATTACGAATACACGATATTTAGTAAAACAATATTATATAACATATTTGGTTATTGTTTTCTACCACATATGGTTGTAAGAGAAGAAAAACTACACAACATATTGAATATATAAATAAAAAATCATGGCATGGAACTCGCCGTCAGCTCTGTAGCTGAAGTGGAGCGAATTTCAAATCGAATTTTCTGGCCGGAAACCGGTTTGTGGGAACGTTGATGATCGGTAACACGGTGTACTCCTCTCTGGCTGCGCTGACGTTATTACCTGCCCTGATTTTTGTCACCAGACCAAAATTTCTGACCAGAGTCGTTGAGAGCGCCAAACCGCAAAACGCGGAAATGAACAACGGATAGACAACCAACGTCAGGATCAGAAGGGCAGCTTCAGTCCCTTTCGCAGGTCGTCTCCCAGATCGAGCCGCCTGGCAAGTTCCGCCTCGATATCTTCCAGGCCGGCCACGCTCTGTTTGGCCTGGGTCAGGGGGTCTTGAAATTTGGCGTTGATCTGTCTGGTAAGGGCTGCCTGGAATTTGGCGGCCTCTTTTTTTACCAGACTTCCTAAAGCGGATTGCAACACCTTGTCCAGGTTGGAGTCGGCGTTGATGGAATACTCATCGAAGGTGCCGTCGATGGTCGCATGGACGGAGAACTGTTTTACCCTGGAAAGTGCGTCTCCCATGGCCTCGGCAATCTGCGATTTCGGCTTGTCCGATGCCGTGTTAAAAGTGACATTGCCGAAGTCGGCCGTAATGGTCCCATGGATGGCGTCTTTTTCGGTGGCCATATTCGCCTTCAGCTGGCTGGTAGCCCGCGAAAGGGTCAAGGGGAAGGCGGCCTGGTCGACCAACACGATATCTTTTACGGCCAGACCCTGCAGCGACAGCCGGACGCTGTTTTTGGGTCTATCGGGTTTGACATAGTCGGCGCTGCCGATCAGGCTCAAGGCTTCGATGTTTTTCATCTCTTTACCCAAAAAGGCAAAGGTCGTGGGACTGCCCAGGATATGCTGCGCGAAGGTGATGTTTTCCGCCTTGCCCGTCAGGTCTCCCGCCGCCACGAGGGCATTGATTTTCAGATTGCGGATGAGGAAGTCGGGCATGGGGGGAACCTCGGGGAATTTGATGTCGATTCCCTTGCCCCGCAACGGTTTTTTAACCTCGGGCGCGTCATCTGTTTTCGGGGACGTTTCGGGAAGATAGGGCTTTATCGTTTCATAGGTTTCCCAAAGGGTCTTCATCCATCCGCACAACGGCTGGCCGAAAATCAGCTGGCTGAGATTGTCCATGCCTTTGGGCGAGATGCTATACTTTTCCATGAGCCGGTTGATGTCGCCAAGGGGCGCCTTGGAAAGCTTCTGAACTTTTCCTTGATACCGATTCAGGTCCTTCTTGAAATCAGTTTGGGCCTGCTTCAGATGATTCAAGTCCCGTTGTATGTCCGCCTGCAGTTGTTGCACATCTCCGGCCGCCCCCAGGATGGCGCCCAGTGATCCACCGGTCCCTTTCAGTTTCTCCACCCGTTTTTGATAATCGGCCAGCTTTTTTTTGTCGGCCAGTTCGGTCAGTCTCTTTTCCCAGCGTTTTTCATCCGCCTTTATCTCTGCTTGCAGGGTCTTGGCCTGCTCCACGGACGCGAGCTGTTCCTTGGCCAAAATGGTCGCCACATCGGTACGGGAAAGATCGGGCATGGAGAACTTGCCACAGCTGTTTTCCGACGTTTCCCTGCCGTTTTCCTCTTCTTTTGGCTTTTGGGGTCGTGGAATCGCACCGGAGGTCCTGCGATCCGTATTAAAGGAGAGTCCCGCTACGATCATGTTGTTGACGATCACCTTTCGTTTGATCAGGTATGCCGGATCCAGGTCCATCTTCATCGTCTGGATCTCCACGGCGTTTTTCATTGGTTTGTCGGGGTTGGTGACCGCAAGGCCGGTCAGCGTCAGACCGGTAGGAAACAGGGTCAGGTCTGCATCGGCCAGGTCTACCCGGGCGCCGACGACACGGGTCCCGGTTTGTTCTATGACGCGCCGTACCACCGTATCCACCACCAGTACCCATAGGAGAACGATGGCTGCGACAACGGCGATGAAAGCGATGAGTCCTTTCAATCGAATCCAGCGCTTCATGCGGCACCTCCTTTTTTTCCCGAAACGGCGAAGCGTCGGATGAGCAGAGTGAATAAAAGCAGGCAGGGTACGAAAAGGGCCAGGGAGAAGAACAGGCTGCCCATGACGACGGTGTTGTTCAGCCGATCCAGACGAAACCAGCTGGTGTTGTAGAGTTCGGTCCAGAAGGCGGTGAGAGAAGGAGCCGTGAGGATCACCAGGCCGATCCGGTGAAACAGAGGGGTCAGCAGATACGCCGCAAAGGAGAAGAGTGCCCATCCGATGCCGAAGCCGATAAGGTTCACCCGCAGCACCAGCACCAAAAGAAGGATGATCAGATTGTGGAAAGAGAGACCAGGTGTAAAGCCCGCGATGATGGATAGGCAAAGGGCCATGGATATCTGTTCCGGTTCGGTTGCCGAATTGAACACTTTGGCGATTGATTTGATCACGCTATCTCTCCTTTCGCCATGAAGGCATATTTTATTTTTTCAAGTGGGATAGTTCACCAAGATACGATAGCTATAGTAGACGCAAACACAGATGAGTTCAATTGGTAATCGCATGCGACATACCAATTGACAGGCCCGGTGGCTTTTTTTACAGTGGTACCTGATGCATCGTAAAGAGCTTTTCCAGGTCGAAGATGCCAGACAGTATCGTGCAATATCTGAAGTTGTGTTTCTTTCCATTCCCTTCGTCGCTCTGTTTATTTGCGCGCCCATTGACCGACCGGCACTGCACCTTTATGAGGAGCGCGTCACCATGCCGCATACCATCGAAAACATCGTCTGTACGGTCGATTTTTCCCAATTCAGTCCCATGGTGGTCCAATATGGAATGGTCCTGTCCAAGACCGCGGGTGTCCCTCTTACCCTGATTCACGGGGTGAACGAGCCCCAGGACCGCTTGCATCCGACGGCGATGTTCGAGCGGGGCGGCGACCTGAAACGGCTTACGGATGAGGCACAAGAACGTATGGCGACACTGATGCGCCGATCACCCGTTCAATGGGAGGCGGTTGTCTGTTCCGGTGACCCTGCGGAGCAAACCAGTGAATTCGTCCGCAAACGAAAGCATTGCCTGGTGGTTTCGGCCAGTCACGGTGTCTCAGGTTTCAAGCGGCTTTTCGTAGGAACCGTGGTGGAACGGCTCACACGGTTGCTGCCGTGTCCCATGCTGGTGGTCAAACCAGGATTTGATGGGAAAGATCAGCCATTCGGTGGCTTTCGATCCATGGTGATCGGCTGTGACGATCACGGTTGCTGGCGCCGGTTGGCACCGCTTTTAACCCAACTGCAATCGTGCAAGGATCAACGGATTCATCTGATCCTCGCCCTGGAGCGGCCGTTGGATCAAGAAGTCGGTGAGGACGAAGGTGCGTCCTACGGCCAGGTGCAGCAGGCATTGCAGGATCGACGCAGCGGGGAGCTTCTGGCCCAGGGGAAACAGCTTTTTCCCCATGCCGCATCCATTTCCGTCACGGTGGCCCCCGGCGTACCCCAGGAGATGCTTCTGGACTCCATCCTGCGTCGGGCTGCAGACCTGGTGGTGGTGGGGGTACGGCCGTCGGGACAAGTGGGGCGCTGGTTTTCCGGCTCGACCACCGAGGCGGTCCTGCGCCGGTCGCCGTGTGCGGTGTTGACGGTCCCCGAGAAGAAAAACAGAAATCAGCACCCAGGGGATGAGATATGACCCGTCTCGGTCTGGTTTGGGATCCTGTTTTTCTGGAACATATTACCGATGAAGGTCATCCGGAGCATCCCCGTCGACTCCGTATCCTGTATGATCTGTTGAAAAATGCAACGCTGTCTCGACACATTGCAACCATCGCACCTCGCCGTGCCACGGACCATGAGATCCTCGGCGTGCACAGCCCGGCCTATCTGAAGAAGGTGAAAGGAACGGCTGCCTTTCCGTCGTCGACTTTGAGTGCAGATACCCTGGCCTGTGATCGAACCTACGATGTGGCATCGATGGCCGCCGGTGGAACCATCTCCGCCATAGAACAGGTATTGGCCCGTCGGGTATCACATGCCCTTGTTCTGGCGCGTCCTCCCGGGCACCACGCCGAACGGAGTCGGGCCATGGGGTATTGCATTTTCAACAATGTGGCCATCGGCGCCGTGACGGCACGAAAAGAAATGGGAGTCGAACGGGTAATGGTGATCGACTGGGACCTGCACCACGGAAACGGGACCCAGCATATTTTCGATCGGGATCCATCGGTGTTTTTCTTCTCTTCCCATCAGTTTCCCCATTATCCCGGTACCGGTCACCTCACCGAAACCGGCATGGGGCCGGGGGAGGGTACCACATTGAACGTGCCTTTGGGAAAGGGATGGACCGACGGCGACTTCATCGCCTTGTATCGTCGCCTCCTTCCTCCCGTTACGCATGGCTTCGCGCCGCAGCTGATCCTGGTTTCCGCGGGTTTCGATCTCCACACCGGAGACCCCTTGGGTGGGATGAAGGTGACACCGGCGGGGTTTGCCGGTTTGACCCGTCTGATCGTGGACCTTGCCGGCGAGGCCTGTGAAGGACGGGTGGTTTTCTGTCTGGAGGGGGGATACGATCCGGGTGCCCTGGTTGAATCTGTATTCGCCATGATCCATGAACTGACCGGTCAGACCAGATGCGACCTGGATGCCCTGGCGGCCACCGCCGATTTGGCAAAAGTCGATCAACTCATCACCCGTTGCGCCCACATTCACGGCCGATTCTGGAAAGGTATGCAAAGGAGGGGCAGGTGAACAAGATCTCCATCATGGAAGCGTCCGTTCGCAAATGGAACCGGATCCTCGAAGGGAAGGGGAGTGATGGTGGCGTTTTGGACTGCCCGCCGTGCCGCCTTTTCTATGTCCTGGTCTGTACGGGATGTCCCATCGCCCAGTATACGGGAAAGAAGTTTTGTAAGGGTTCACCCTACATCGAATGGTACTGGCATCAAAACGATGCGCACGGCAAAATGCTGCGCAAGATCTACTGCCCGGAGTGTGAACGGTTGGCCCGGAACATGCGAGACTTCATGATCGAAATCGTCGACCACCTCAAGGCGGATGAGGCTGCCAAGTCCGACGGAGAATATCATGGGTAACTCGTCCGTTTCACCCCCCGGCGCCAAAGAGGCCGGTTGGCAAAGATGAACGGGTTCGCACCGATCTTGTCCGGCGAGACGGTCCTGTTCGTCATTGCCGGTTTCGTGTGGCTGCGTTCCAGTGGTTATACGCTGGCAGAAGCGGGTGCCGGCGCCGTCATTATGGTCTTCATGACCATTTCCCTGATTCACCAGCTCTCCTTTTTCCTGGGTTCTGTATGGCCTTCCCGCTTTTTGGAGATGGCAGGTATCGTGACCGCCGTTACCTGGTGCATTCGACAATTTCGGCCCATTGGACGTCACCTTTCTTCAGTGGTGGCGTTTTTTCGCAAAGAACCGTTTCCCATGGCGATTCTTTTTGTTTCGTGGGGATGTATGGCCGCGATGATATTGATCGGTTGGATTTCGTCGGATCATCCGACGGCATCGTTCGCCTGGAAGGAGGTGGCCGGCGGGTGGCGTGGGGGGATCTTGCACCGCGATGCAGCCAGGGCGATCACGCCACTCAATACCGCGGCCCTGTTCTTTCATGGAGAGCGCTTCGGCCTATCCCCCCATGTCTGGGGAATCGGCTTGATGGCCCACGTGGCAGCGGGACTGTCCGCCTATGCCCTGGCCCGCCGCTATGCATGGCCGCCCATGGCCCTGACCATTACCTTGATGGTTCTTGCCATGCCCCGATTGTTGATGCTGGCACGTTGGCCCGATTCTGAATTGATCATGGCATCCGCGGTAACCTATGCCATGGTGCTCATCTATCGGTTAGTGGAGCAACACCGTGCCGGGGATCTCCTTTTTTTTCTCCTTTGTATTTCCTTTTCCATCTCCGTAAACCCCTTGAGTCTCGCCCTTTGCCTGGTGATGTTCCTCTTGCTGATACTCATGATGATTCGCCGTCATGGTTGGATCATGTGGCGCGAGTTGATGATGACCCATCCCTTTTTGTTCGCAATCGTTATTTTTTTGTCACTTGCATTGGCACAGATTCCGGTCTTCGCATGGAATCTGAGCAACGGACACCATCTGTTTGGAACCTCAACGGTTTCCGGCGAAGATGGCATCCTGGGCGCCGTTGCCAATTTGCTGCGGTACCTACTGATATGCTTTGATCCCACGGAACCTTTCGGGCGGCTGATCCACTGGCTGATCGGACTGGATCTCAAAAATATGGTGGTGCAGGTCCATCGGGTCCTGGTTGTATTCCTGTTGCACCAGGAAGGAGGGGTGGTACCCTTTACACCGATTTTTTCCGGGGACGGTGGCGCCGGATTCGGCCCATTTGCCATGCTCCTCTTTGTACCTGCGATGGCCCACGCCCTGATTCGCGGTCCACGTCGGTTAAAGGCGGTCAACATGGCATGGTTGGGATATCTGTACATCTGCGCGCTGATGGTGACATGGTCAAAAGACAACATCGTCTTGCTCACGCCTCTTTTCGCGGCAAACGGATTCGTCGTTGCCTTTTTTCTTCCACCTTGGCGGATCAGGCGTCGGGGGATGCAGATCCTTCAAACCACCATCGCCGTTTTACTGGCCGGTTTTTTGATTCTCACCCACTGGTTGCCGGATTCCCTGCGGTCCATGTAGGCGTTGAAAGTATATAAAAAGCGTATTACACTCCAATTGTATTGTGCATATTGGACTTTTGCCGTACCATGTGTGTTATTGAAATGAAGATAAGGAGATCGATGTGAATTCTTCCAATCGGCCCCTGAAAACCGTCACCATTGTTTTTCTCCTCGTCGTTATCGGTTTGGGAATCTCCCTGGTGGTGAAAAAATGGCATCAGAACCAGCTGGACCAGCAGCGGAAGCAGGCCCAGAACGACTGCCTCCAGGTGATTCAGAAGATGGAGGCCGAACTCGATGAAATGCGCAAAAAACTGGAACGCCAGCAACAGACACGATCCGGCGACGATATCTTCCCGAGGGTGTTCGGCACGCCGGCATCGGAACAATGGACCGATGACCTTCCTTCCGACTGCACCAAGGCCGCGTCGCAGATGGAATCCTTTTTCGCATATCTGGATGAGCAGCCCTTCATGGCCGAACTGGACCTGGAGGGAGGCAGCCTGGCGTTTTTTACGGAATGCATCGAAATGCTTATGATCGACCCACCCATAAACGTCGCCGAAATGAAGGACCTGCATCGCCTGGTGAAAAATGTCACCCATTTTTATCGTGTCCTCGGCAAAAAGAAGCTCATCACGGCAAAAACCATCATCATGACCGAAAATCGGGTCATCGAACCTGCCATGGGCGTTCTTTATGACCGACTCGTTGCCTGTGGAAAGCCTCTGCCGGGGGAGACGAAACCCTTGAATATCGAGCGGCTGTATGACTACGCCGGTTATTTTCTCAACACCCTGGGGGGGCGAAGCTACCTTCTCCGACGTGATTCCAAGATTCGTCTGCTGATGAACTACTACGCCATTTTGATCGTCGACAAGGCCAACGATGAGAAGTTCAACAAGTACGGCATCGATGTGCGCCCCTATATCGACTACCTTTTCTACGACATCTCCAATCAGAAGGGGCTGGAATTCAGAGAGCGCTACCTGACCCGTTTGGCCGTCCTGCGGGATAAGTACCTGTGACCTATACTGAGCATAGGCGTAACACACAAGATCCGCCGGTACCTTCCATCTGTCTTCCCGGACCTGTTTTGAAGTTGTCTGCTGCCCGGCGGTTTGTCACAGGAAATAACTACAAAAACGGAATAAATAATTCTATTTCATACAATAATGTATAAAATAGAATCTGATCGTCTCTTCTGCCGAATTTTGTCCATGTCGTCCACGCGATCATACGATTGGCGGATTATCCAATGGCTGTTGATGCGAATGATCGCGATGCGTTTTGTCATGCGGGCGCGGCATGTGACTTGCAGTCTTGGATTCATATCCGAAATGACATGGAGGCGCCGATAAAATGGAAGCATTTGGGAATTACGACCCACAGGGATATTACGATGAACTGATCGATTCCGACGGAGAGCCCCGGCCCGGCGCCCGGCTTTTGGTGGAAAAGATCGATTCCCTTCCGGAAGGGGACCTATCCCTCCGCCAGAAGGCAGCCGAGGCACTTTTGCTCAAGATGGGTATCACCTTCAACGTGTATGGAAGAGAAGAGGGAACGGAAAAGATTTTCCCTTTCGATATCATTCCCCGCATCGTGCCGTCCAAAGACTGGCAGCAGATTGAAAGCGGCCTGAAACAGCGCATCTTCGCCCTCAACGAATTCATCCAGGATGTTTACAATGACAGAAAGATTCTCAAGGACAGAGTCGTTCCGGAGGATCTGATTCTCTCCAGTCGTACCTACCGGGAGGCCTGTGAAGGCTTCACACCGCCCAAGGGCATCTGGTGCCACGTGACGGGAACCGATCTTGTGCGAGACGGCGACGGCCGATTTTTCGTGCTGGAAGATAACCTTCGGTGCCCTTCGGGCGTTTCCTATGTGTTGGAAAATCGACAGGTCCTCAAACGTACCTTTCCACAGGTTTTCGAAGCGTCCCGGGTGCGACCGGTGGACGACTACCCCACCAAGTTGCTGGAAGTCCTCGAATCTCTGCCATCGTATCATGGACCGTCGCCCACCATCGGCGTTCTGACCCCCGGAATTTACAACAGCGCCTATTTCGAGCACTCGTTTCTCTCCCAGCAGATGGGGGTGGAACTGGTGGAGGGCCAGGACCTGGTGGTGGCCGATGGATATGTTCACATGCTCACCACAAAGGGACCCAGGCGTGTCGATGTTCTCTACCGAAGGATCGATGACGATTTTATCGATCCGGCGGTCTTTCGGCCCGACTCGCTGTTGGGTGTGCGCGGCCTGATGGAAGTCTACAAAAAGGGAGGCATCGCCCTGGCAAATGCGCCGGGTACCGGTATTGCCGACGACAAGGTGGTGTATGCCTATGTGCCGAAGATCATCGCGTACTACACCGGCGAAGATCCCATATTGCCCAACGTTCCCACTTACATCTGTCGGGAGGATGCGGACCGCAGCTACGTGCTTTCCCATCTGGATCAACTGGTGGTCAAGGCGGCCAACGAATCGGGCGGGTACGGCATGTTGGTGGGACCCCATGCCAGTCAGGCGCAGCGGGATGAATTCGCAAGAAAGATTATGGACGAGCCACGCAATTACATGGCCCAACCGACCATCTCCCTCTCCCGCGTGCCAACCATCGTGGGAGATTGCATCGAGGGGCGACACGTGGACCTTCGGCCCTATGTCCTCTTTGGCGAGGAGATCTACGTGATGCCCGGCGGACTCACCCGCGTTGCCCTCACCAAGGGATCGCTGGTGGTCAACTCGTCGCAAGGGGGGGGAAGCAAAGACACATGGGTATTATAGCATCATTTCGAATCCGTCTTGATCATAGGAGAAGATAGAATGCTAAGCCGAGTCGCAAATTCCATTTATTGGATGTGCCGCTACATCGAGCGGGCGGAGAACGTAGCCCGCTTCATCAATGTCAACCTGAATCTTTTGCTGGACCTGCCGTCGGAAGAGGAGCGGCATTGGGATCCCATCATCATGACCACCGGGGATCAGGATCTGTTCGCCGAAAGATGTCCGGAATGTATGACCGACCAGAATGCGGTAATCCGGTTTTTAACCTTCGATCGAAAATATCCCAACTCCATTCTCTCCTGCCTGGCTGCGGCAAGGGAGAACGGGCGAAGCATCCGCGAGATCATCTCATCGGAGATGTGGGAGCATCTCAATAATTTTTTCCTGGAACTGGCCAATGGCGGCAGCCTGGAATTCGCCCTGTCCGATCCACACCGGTTTTTCAAGATCATTCAGATGCGCAGCCACCTTTTCACCGGCTTGATGGACTGCACCATGAGCCATGGAGAGGCGTGGAATTTTGCCCGTATCGGTATGATGATCGAACGGGCGGACAAGACATCACGCATCCTGGATGTCAAGTATTTCATGCTTCTGCCGCGGGCCGACCTGGTCAATTCTCCCATGGACAACATCCAATGGACGGCGGTGCTCAAATCGGCATCCGCCTTTGAGATGTTTCGAAAGCAGCATCACCGGATTACCCCCCGCAACGTGGCCGACTTTCTGATCTTCGACCGTCAGTTCCCCCGCGCCATCCACCACTGCATCATCAAGGCCATGATCTGCCTGCACCGCATCTCGGGCACATCGCCCGATGTGGTGACCAACGCCGCCGAAAAGCGATTGGGGCGCCTGAAAGCCGATCTGGACTACACGGACATCGACGAGGTGATCGAACGGGGCATGCACGAGTACCTGGACGATCTGCAGGTCCGCCTCAACCAGGTCGATGCCGATATCGGCACCACCTTTTTCAACCTCGCGCCGGCGTTTGCGGCAACCGCCAGCCAACAATAAAGGAGACCCATGGGAATCCACGTCGCCTTACGCCACAAGACGTCGTACCTGTACGACCGTCCCGTGTCCCTGTCCCCCCAGATCGTCCGGCTCAGACCGGCACCCCACTGCCGAACACCCGTATTGAGCTATTCCTTGACGGTGACGCCCAAAGACCACTTCATCAATTGGCAGCAGGATCCCTTTTCCAATTACCTGGGACGGTTGGTGTTTCCGGAAAAGACCACCGCATTCATCGTCGACGTGGACCTCGTGGCGGAAATGATCATCATCAACCCCTTCGACTTTTTCCTGGAACCCGATGCCGAGAACTTTCCTTTCACCTACAATCCGAAGCTGGAAGGTGACCTTGCCCCTTACCTTGCGTGTGAACCGGCGGGGGAACACCTGGCCGCCTGCATGGCTGGCATCGACCGTCGCAAAAAGCACATCATCGATTTCCTGGTGGATTTGAACCGCCGGTTGAAAGACGACATTCGGTATCTCATCCGCATGGAACCCAACGTGCAAAGTTGCGAGAAGACACTCTCGTTGAAAAGCGGCAGTTGCCGGGACTCGGCCTGGCTCTTGGTCAACATCCTGCGCCATCTCGGGCTGGCCGCGCGCTTCGTCTCCGGATACCTCATCCAACTGGCCCCGGACATCAAGTCCCTGGACGGCCCTTCGGGGCCCGAAACGGATTTTACCGATCTCCATGCCTGGACCGAGGTCTACCTGCCCGGTGCCGGATGGGTGGGCATGGATCCCACTTCCGGGCTATTTGCCGGTGAGGGGCACATCCCCCTTGCATGTTCGCCGGAACCCCAGCGAGCGGCTCCCATCACCGGTGCCGTGGACGAATGCAAGGTGGACTTCTCCCACACCATGCAAGTGCGCCGCATTCGAGAGGAGCCCCGCTCCACGAAACCCTATCCCGATTCGGTATGGCAGGCCATCGTGGATTTGGGGGACCGTGTGGACCGGATGTTGGAAAAATCGGACGTACGCCTGACCATGGGGGGCGAACCCACCTTCGTCTCCATCGACGACATGGACGGCGCCCAATGGAACACCGAGGCTCTGGGGGAGGAAAAACGGCAATTGTCCGAAACGTTGATCAAACGGCTGAGAAAGCGGTGGTCGCCGGGCGGGCTTTTGCATTACGGACAGGGAAAGTGGTACCCGGGCGAATCCCTGCCGCGGTGGGCGCTTTCGTGTTACTGGCGCGAGGATGGAAAACCCGTCTGGAACGATGATCGGTGGATCGCCGATACCGCAGTGGCGTATGGGTTCGGGGCAGGAGAGGCGAAACGGTTCATCGAGCACCTGGCCGATCGGTTGGATGTGCACCGTCGTTTCATCCGGGAGAGTTACGAAGATATTTTTTACTACCTGCACAAGGAACAGCGGCTTCCGGTCAATGTATGCCCAACCGATCCGAAACTCTCCGACCCGGAGGCGCGAAGGCGCATGGCCGACACTTTCGAAAGAGGCCTGGGAGCGGTGGTCGGATATGTTCTTCCCTTACAATACGGTTCCTGGAAAAGCGGGCCCTGGCCTTTTCGGGGCGAACACATGTTTCTGCTACCCGGCGACAGTCCGGCCGGTTTGCGACTGCCCCTGGAATCACTGCCGTGGGTTTCGGAAACCGATTTTCCCTTTGATCACCCCCTAGATCCCATGGCCGATCGCGGACCATTGCCCGATCTTCATGGGGAGCAGCGATTCATATTGGGCGCCGAAGGAGAAAAAATCCAAGAGGGGGTGCGTACCCAACCCGGACCCTTTGCCGCGCCGAAACCGGTGGCGGGTGAATCGGCCGCCTGGGTCGTGCGTACGGCCCTTTGCGTTCAACCCAGACAGGGACGTCTCCATGTATTCATGCCGCCCATCATGACCCTTACCGGATACCTGGAGCTGGTTGCCGCCATCGAGGCCACAGCTGCGGCAATGGGGCTTCCCGTCATCATCGAAGGGTATACACCGCCCTTCGATCCACGACTGAAATACCTGAAGATCACGCCGGATCCCGGGGTGATGGAGGTGAATATCCAGCCCATGGGCAGTTGGCAAGAGATGGTCGAATCCACCACGGACCTGTACGAATCGGCCCGGCAATGCCGCCTGGGGACGGAGAAGTTCATGCTGGACGGCCGCCATACGGGTACTGGCGGCGGCAATCACATCGTCATCGGTGGCGCAACGCCGGCGGACAGCCCCTTTCTTCGCCGGCCGGACCTGCTGCGCAGTCTCGTCACCTTCTGGAACAACCATCCATCCCTGAGTTTTTTCTTTTCAGGACTCTTCATCGGCCCCACCAGCCAGCAGCCGCGTATCGACGAAGCCCGCCATGACAGTCTCTACGAACTGGAGATCGCCTTCGCCGAGCTGGATCGGCAGACGGGACCGGACCGGGTGTGTCCGCCGTGGCTGGTGGACCGGTTGTTTCGTCATCTGCTGGTGGATGTGACGGGAAATACCCACCGGGCGGAGTTTTGCATCGACAAGCTCTATTCGCCGGACAGCAGTGCCGGCCGGTTGGGGCTGCTTGAGCTACGCGCCTTTGAAATGCCCCCCCATGCCCGCATGAGTCTGGCACAGCAACTTCTCCTTCGTGTTTTCGTGACCTGGTTCTGGCAGACCCCATACCGGCAGAAACTGGTGCGGTGGGGCACTCGGCTGCATGACCGGTTCATGCTGCCGGAAATGGTACACATGGATTTCGCAGATGTACTTGAAGTTCTTAACAAGGCCGGTTTCCCTCTTTCGTTGGATTTCTTTCACCCCCATTTCGAGTTCCGTTTTCCCATCTACGGGCGGGTCGCCTACCGGGGGATGGAGATGGAGCTTCGCCATGCGCTGGAACCCTGGCACGTACTGGGCGAGGAACCCAGTTCGGGGGGAACGGCACGATACGTGGACTCCTCGGTGGAACGGCTCCAGGTGAAGGTATCGGGCATGACCGAAGGCAGATACATCGTTTTGTGCAACAAAAGAAGGGTTCCCCTGCAGCCCACCGACGTCGATGGTACATATGTGGCCGGTGTCCGATACCGTGCCTGGCAGCCACATTCCTGCCTCCACCCCACCATCGGTGTGCATACGCCGTTGGTGATGGACATATACGACCGCTGGTCCAGACGGGCCGTGGGCGGTTGCACCTACCACGTAGGACACCCGGGCGGACGTAACTACGAAACGTTTCCGGTGAACGGCTGGGAGGCGGAAGGAAGGCGCCACGCCCGATTCGTTCCCGGTGGCCATACACCCGGTGAGATCGGCGGTATTCCGGCCCTGGAAATCAACGCCGACTTTCCCTATACCCTTGATTTGCGGCGATGATCGGGGTACGATCCGCTTCTCGACACGTACCATGAGCAAAGGGATGTGGGGATGACCGATAGTGCCGCCAATGGGGTACCGATCCAGTTTGAAGCCGGCTTTTTCCCCGATCACGCCTTTAACGAGGCCTTCGGAGGCCAAGGCCCGCGTTCCCATTGGCTCCCATTGGCAACCGCATTTGGTTCTACCACATCGGCTCTTCTCGATGGGCGCCAGGAAAGGGTCCGACGTATGCGCCACGAGGATGGCGCCACCTTCAATCCCTTCGACGACGCCGGCGGTCGGGGAACGCCTTGGGCACTGGATATGCTGCCCCTGCCCATCACCGCCGCCGAATGGTCGACAATCGAGACGGCGCTGATCCAGCGGGCCGGTCTGCTCGATCGAATCCTTGCCGACGTGTACGGTCCCCAGAATCTGATTCAAAAGGGGCATCTGCCTCCGGAGCTGATCTATGCCAATCCCAATTTCTTGCGCGCCTGCCATGGCATCGTCCCTGTTGGGAAGAGGTATCTGACCTACTACGCCGCCGACCTGTACCGCGGCGTCGACGGCAGATTTTCCGTCCTGCGCGATTATGGAAACAATCCGGCCGGCCTCGGGTACGTCCTGGAAAACCGTATCGTCATCTCCAGGGTTTTTTCCGAACTGTATCACCAGACCCAGATTCGAAGACTCGCCCCTTTTTTTCATGCTTTTCATCAGAACATCGCCCGAAGGTCCGAACCGGGAAGAGACGATCCGAGCATCGTCCTGCTCAGCCCCGGGCCGGAAAGTCGTATCTATTTTGAACACGCGCTGCTCTCCCGGTATCTGGGGTATCCCCTGGTGGAAGGGCAGGACCTCACGGTGCGAAACGGCAAGGTCTTCTTGAAAAAACTGGCCGGTCTGGAACCGGTGGAGGCGATCTTCCGCCATATTCCGGACGATGGAAGCGATCCCTTCGCCATACGCAGGGAGACCGGTGGCGGTGTGGCCGGCCTCCTTCAGGCCTGCCGGGAAGGGCGGGTGGATATGGTCAATCCCGTGGGCAGCGGATGGGTGGACACGCCGGTGTTGTCGGTCTTTCTTCCCCGGCTCTGCCGGCATTTCCTGGACAGCGATCTGCTCATGGAAAACCATCCGCGTTGGTGGTGCGGCACGAAGCCGGATTGCGATCATGTGCTGGCCAATCTCGACCGGTTAACGGTGCAAGGAGCCATGGGATGGTCTGCGACGCCAAACTCCGAGAATATGGCGGAAGCAATCTTGGCAGCACCCCACGGATTCATGGGGCTTGAACCGGTGGCGCCGTCGGTGGTTCCGGCCTGGCGGTCCGGCCGCGTCGAATCCCGATATACCGTCTTGCGTGTATTTGCCTGTGCCATCGAAGACGGATACGCCGTCATGCCCGGTGGTCTGGCCATCACCGCGGCAGACGTTTCCACACTGCTGTACGGTGCACCGGAATTGCAGCAGAGCAAGGACATATGGGTTTTTTCCGATGGGCCTGTGGTTCCGTTCAGCCTCATGGGCAGCCTTCAGGCCGTGGATGGGTTCAAGCGTGGCAGCGATCTGCCCAGCCGGGTGGCTGACCACCTGTTGTGGATGGGACGCTACCTCGAGCGGGCGGAGGGGATGATCCGCCTTTTGCGTTGTGTTTACCGCCGTCTTTCCGGTGAGATGCGCCTGATCGACATTCCCGAATTGCCATTTCTGCTGAACCTGCTTCGTTCGGAAGGGGTTGTTTCCACCATGCCCGAGGATAGCGCTGAGATTCCTCGTTTCCGTACCCTGTCTGGTCAATTGAAGGAAGCCCTTTTTGCATTGGATCGAACCGAAACCGTGGCGGCCGTACTCGAAAGGGTCCGAGAGGCGGCACGCAACGTTCGCGATCGCCTCTCACTGGACTGTTGGCGGGTCGTCAACCGGTTGGACCGGTTTGCGGAAAGGGAAGACAATGATCCATTGGATCTTCTCGACGAAACCCTGTTTACATTGAGCGCCTTTTCCGGTCTTGCCATGGAAAGTATGACCCGGGGGTTGGGTTGGCGGTTTATGGACATGGGGCGTCGGGTGGAACGGGCCATCCATCAGATCCAACTGCTTCGATTCGGTTTGCCACGGGTCTGTGACCAGTCCAGAAGCGCATTAGAGGCCTTGCTGGAGGTGTCCGACAGCATCATGACCTACCGAAGCCGCTACCGGACGGCCTTTCAGCTTGCCCCGGTCATGGACCTTCTGGTGGCGGATGAAAGCAATCCCAAGTCCCTCGCCTTTCAGTGTCATCGCATCGCCGCACACGTGGAGAAGCTGCCCCGGCAGGAAGAACGGAGATTTGCCACCGCCGAAGAGCGCCTCTCCCTCGAGATGCTCACCGCCGTTCGTCTGTTGGATTTGCGTGAATTGACATGCAAGGCGGAGAGCGAAGGCCGGGCCGTTTTGCTCGACTTTTTCGAAACCATGGAGAAACGGTTGGCCCGATTCTCCCGGCATGTATCGGCGCATTACCTTACCCGGGTTCCGACGACGCCGCATTTTTCGACGATTCAAGGTGGCGGTGCACCATGAAGTACCGGATTATTCACAAAACGGTATACCGCTATTCGGAACCGGCCTCTCTCTCCCAGAACGAGCTGATCCTGTCCCCCAGAACGACCGATACCCAGCGGGTCACCCGCCATCATCTGGCCATCTCGCCCGAGCCACAGTATGAGAACTGCAGGACCGATTTCTTCGGAAACACGGTACAGATGTTCATGATACAGCACCCCCACGACGAACTGACCATGATCGCCGAAAGCCATGTGGAAACCCCTGGGGAAGGGCAGGTTGATGTCCTTTCGTCGCCTTCCTGGGAAGAGGTCGCCGAACAATTGGCGACCCACAGTCGTCCGGCCGACCTCGACGCTTACCAGTTCGTTTTCGAAAGTCCCATGATCGACTTGGATGGAACTGTCAACGACTACACACGGCCTTCCTTTCCTCCGGGCCGGTCGATCATGGAAGGTGCGCTGGACCTCATGGGACGAATTTTTTCCGAATTCACCTATGACAAGAATGCCACCACCATCGACACGCGCATCGCGCAGGTGCTTGAAAGCCGCAAGGGCGTGTGCCAGGATTTTGCTCATCTGGCCATCGGTTGTCTGCGGAGCATCGGCCTTGCAGCCCGGTATGTGAGTGGCTACCTGGAGACCCTGCCGCCCCAGGGCAAACCCAAGCTCGTGGGCGCCGATGCCTCCCACGCCTGGCTCTCCCTCTATGTCCCGGATCAGGGATGGGTGGATCTGGACCCCACCAACAACCTGATTCCCGGGAATCGGCACATTACGCTGGCGTGGGGCCGAGATTACGGTGACGTCACCCCGGTAAAAGGGGTGGTCATGGGCGGTGGTATGCACACCCTCTCCGTCATGGTGGATGTTTCCCCGCAGTCGTGATCGGGCCATTTGAACGAATCGTGTAAAACTTTTGTCACGCATCCCTTCTGTCTTGCCTAAAATGCAAAGTCCAAGCTAAGGAAACAGTTTCGCATGCCGATTATCACAATACGATAAATCGTTTTTTTACTCTTTCTCAACGGTGCAATAATGAAACTACCTGAATTGAAGATCGGCCATCTGATCAGCCGTCTGCCCATCATCCAAGGGGGGATGGGGGTGGGAATCTCCATGTCGGGCCTGGCTTCGGCCGTGGCCAACGCCGGAGGCATCGGTGTCATCGCCAGTGCCATGGTCGGCATCACCGAAAAGGATGTCGCCACCAACTGCCGGGAAGCCAATTGCCGCTCCCTTTCCAGAGAGATTCGAACGGCAAAGTCCAGGACCGACGGTAT
Organism: uncultured Desulfosarcina sp.; assembly: GCA_963674945.2. Taxonomy (GTDB): domain Bacteria; phylum Desulfobacterota; class Desulfobacteria; order Desulfobacterales; family Desulfosarcinaceae; genus Desulfosarcina. The sequence continues at coordinate 417,673 of CAXXWQ010000004.1, read as the reverse complement.
CCTGGGGGTAAATATCATGGTGGCGCTTACCCATTTCGCCGATCTGGTAAAAACCGCCATCGCCGAGAAGATCGACATCATTTTTGCCGGTGCCGGTCTTCCCTTGGACCTGCCCGGTTTCCTGAAGAAAGGAGACATGACCCGACTCGTTCCCATCGTATCGTCCGGCCGGGCCGCCGCCGTGATCTGCAAGAGATGGCATCAGCGCTACGGGTACCTGCCGGACGCTTTCGTCGTGGAAGGTCCCAAGGCGGGCGGCCATTTGGGTTTCAAGGCGAGTCAACTGGATGATCCGGTCTTCTGCCTGGAAAACCTGGTCCGTGATGTGGTACAGCAGATGAAATCCGTCGAATCCGAGCATGGGGTCTCTATTCCCGTCATCGCTGCCGGAGGCGTATATGACGGTGAGGATATAAAGCGTTTTTTGGAATTGGGTGCCAGCGGCGTTCAGATGGGTACCCGATTCGTCGCCACCCACGAGTGTGATGCGGATCCGATCTTTAAACAGGCATATGTCGATGCCCAGGCAGAAGACCTGACCGTGATCCAGAGTCCGGTGGGACTTCCCGGAAGGGCATTGAAGAATCAGTTTCTGGCCGATGTGGCAAAAGGGGCCAAACGTCCCTTTCGTTGCCCCTATCACTGCCTCAAGACCTGTGATCCGGAAAACAGCCCGTATTGCATCGGTCTGGCCCTGGCTTCGGCCAGACGGGGAAAATTGAAAAACGGTTTCGCCTTTGCAGGGGCCAATGCCTTTCGCGTGGACAAGATCATGTCGGTCAGCGATCTGATGGGGTTGCTGGAGGACGGATTCGAATTGGCCACAGCTTAGTATCCATCCGGAAATGGCCAAGTCAAAGAAAAGTTCGCCGCGGTGATTTGTGGAAATGGAAAATCGGTTTTTATGATGATATACTTATTTTCTTCAAACCAAAGGAGGGGACCGTATGAAGGAAAAAGTGATCATCATGGGGGCCGCCGGCAGGGATTTTCACAACTTCAACGTCTACTTTCGAGACAACGAACGGTATCGGGTGGTGGGATTCACCGCCACCCAGATTCCCGATATCGACGGTCGTATCTACCCCCCGCAGTTGTCCGGGAGCCGATATCCCGACGGGATTCCAATCTATTCGGATCGTCGGCTGGTGTCGTTGATCCGCGAGCACCAGGTGGATCTGGTGGCTTTTTCCTACAGCGACGTCTCCCATGAAGAGGTGATGCACAAGGCATCTTTGACCACCGCCGCCGGTGCCGATTTCATTATTATCGGCGCCCCGTATACGATGCTCACCTCCAAGAAGACGGTGATATCCGTCTGTGCCGTTCGTACCGGCTGTGGAAAGTCCCAGACCAGCCGCAAAATCATCGAGATTCTGCAAAAGATGGGGAAGCAGGTGGTTTCGGTCCGGCATCCCATGCCATACGGTGATCTTACCCGGCAGGTGGTGCAGCGGTTCAGTTCCAAAGCGGATCTCACACGGCACCAGTGTACCATAGAAGAGCGTGAGGAGTACGAGCCGGTCATCGACATGGGAGCGGTGGTCTACGCCGGCATCGACTACGGATTGATCTTGGAAGCAGCGGAAAAAGAGGCCGATGTCATCGTCTGGGATGGCGGAAACAACGATACGCCATTTTTTCGGCCTGATCTGAATATCGTGGTGTTCGATCCCCATCGGGCCGGCCACGAGACACGATACCATCCCGGCGAGACCAATATGCTCATGGCCCATGTGGCCGTGATCAACAAGGTGGACAGCGCCCTTCCGGAAAAAGTGGAACTGGTCCGGAAGACAATCGAGAAGCACAATCCCAATGCCACCATCATTCTTGCGGATTCCGCCGTCATGGTGGATGATCCCGAGATGGTAAAGGGAAAGCGAGTCCTCGTCGTGGAGGATGGACCCACATTGACCCATGGTGGGATGGCCTACGGTGCCGGTGTCATCGCTGCCCGGCGATTCGGTGCGGCCGCTCTCGTGGATCCCAGGCCCCACCTGACAGGATCATTGAAGGATTCCTTCTCCGCCTATCCCCACATCGGCACCCTGATTCCCGCCATGGGATATAGCCGAACGCAGATCAAGGATCTTGAAAAAACCATCAACCAATGCCCCTGCGATATCGTGCTTTCTGCGACCCCCATCGATCTTGGCGATGTGGTTTCGGTGGGAAAACCCGTGGTTCGGGTGCGATACAGCTATAGGGACAACAGCTCTCCCACGCTGGAAGAGATCGTAAAAGCACACTTTGAACGATGATTCGTTGCATTCAAACCGGTTGCCTTGCAACCGGAACCAACCCGAACGATGAAAGCGCTATCGTGCTTTTGGATATCCGGCCGATGGCCGAATATCAAAGCCACCCGCTTTGCGGGTGGGCGTTGACGCCGGCATCCTAAACTTCGAGCTGTTCAACAATGTCAGCGAATAGCTTTTCGATCTGCCTGCGTGCTTCGGTCGCAGCCGTTTTCGACAGAAAATGGGAATCGAGTTCCCGAAATATCGTTTCCATGGGACCCGACGGCCAATTTTCCGGAATTCCGGTTGCCTTGGGTAGTGGCCGTCCTCAAAGAAGTAATTACACATCCCCGGCGCACCGTCGCGACGAAACGCCCATGTTCGCTTAAGATCCACAAAATCGGAAAAACGCCGTGCCGCGTCGGAACCGGGAAGAAAGTCGGCGTCCGTAAGGGGCCGCCCGGTTCGATCTTCCAACTCCTGAAAAAATGCGGCCAGCAGCCGTCGTTCGGTGACGATGAGACCGTGCAGATACCATTGGCTTCCACTTCGAAGGACAACGGACAGCCAACGGGAAGGCAATTTTTTTACACTGGGACAAAAATAGGTGCGGCAGGCCATCCCACCGCAGTAACTCAGGCCTCACCAGTCTATGCCGCCATTGCCTTTCGCCGATGGATGCAAGAGTCATCCCACCCGCTTGCCCGTGTCTTCGATCAGTCCCAGAAATGGACAATGGTGAAAGTCTGGAAACGGCCGCGCAGAAGGCTCCGTGGCCTCGACTTGTGCCTTGAATTCATCGATGCCGGCATGCTTCGTGGAACATCAGAAAACCATTTCGTCCGTCGTCACAACATGGCGGTGAGTGCTTCTCGTGAAGGATCTCGCACATTGTAGAGGCCGTAACAGGCACCACAGGACAAAAAGGGCCCCACCTGGCACAGGTACACTTTGCATTGGTTTGGGTCTGTGTTCATGTTAAAACCATTCGGTATCAACCAAGGAAATTCAGGAAAAATGTCACCATTACCACATTTTTTGAGAAAAAAATTGTCCATCTTGCCATTTTTTTCACACAAGGTATTGATAAATACCTGTTATCTGGTAGGTAAAAAGATGGCACGATATGTGTATTCTTTCCGTCAAGGTAGCATTCACAGTGTGTCTATCGATTGACGTGCAGGCCGGAAAGGACAGATTTTTATTTGATTCATTTTTACCCGATCCGTATTCATCGCTACCGGCTTCCGGCAGGATGACTGTTTGGATGTGAATATGACGATAATCTTGTGCAATAGACAGTTGAATGTGTTTTGGACTTGCCATTCCTTTCATTCTTATTGTGCGATAATTCACTCACTTTTTGACAGGAGCGCAATCGATGCAGAATCATTCTCAAAACATTCCGATGGTTCCGAATTGTTCCGAAAAAATTGCCTTTCAAGAATACGTTAAAATCGCTAGACCCGATCACTGGTTCAAAAATCTGTTTATGCTTCCGGGCGTTGCCCTGGCACTGGTTCTCACAGATGCTTCCCTGGTCCAATGCTTCTTTCCCATGCTTATTGGTATCGTGAGTACTTGCCTTATCGCATCGGCAAATTACGTCATCAATGAATGGTTGGATGCCGAATTTGATCGCCATCATCCGGTAAAGAAACATCGGCCGTCGGCGGTGGGAAATATTCAGGCAAAGTATGTCTTTGCCGAATATGTTCTGCTGACCATCCTGGGGCTCTTTTTTGCTAGTTTTTTGACCAGGGAGTTTATTTGGTTCTCTTTTCTTCTTCTCGTCATGGGAATCATCTACAATGTTAAACCCTTTCGTACCAAAGAGATTTACTTTTTGGATGTGCTGAGCGAATCGGTCAACAACCCGATTCGATTGTTGCTCGGATGGTCCGTCATCGTGACCGCCCAGTTGCCTCCTTCCAGTATACTGCTTGCCTACTGGATGGGAGGTGCCTTTCTTATGGCGATGAAGCGTTACGCCGAATATCGTTTCATTAATGATCCCGAACGCGCAGCCCGCTATCGCGCCTCATTTAAGAGTTATACGGAACAAAGTCTTCTTCTTTCTTCCTTTTTCTACGCCCTCTCCTCTGTGTTTTTTCTCGGTATTTTCCTGGTAAAATATCGCATCGAGTTCGTATTGTCTTTCCCGCTTTTCGCATTGCTGTTTACCTGGTACTTGGCCATCGCCATGAAGCCTTTCTCATCAACGCAGACTCCCGAAAAATTATATAAAGAGACCAAGTTTGTGATCTATGTTGGGGCACTTGCCGTCACCATCGCGGTCCTTTTTTTCGTGGATATTCCCATTCTCGCTACGTTGGTGGAACCGCTGCGGTATTGATGCGATAAGGAGAATTTAATTTGATCGTCTTTGCCAAGTACTTTATGTCCGGGGGCACGGCCGTTGTGGTTCACTTCGCCGTCATGATCGCGCTGGTGGAATTGTTTTCCGCGCCACCGCCCTTTGGCAGTTTCGTGGGGTTCACCACCGGCACGATGGTGAACTATTACCTCCAATACACTTGGACGTTTCGGTCGAATCAATCGCATCGGCTGGCATTTGCCCGTTACGTGGTGATTACACTTTCCATGCTGGTGCTGAACCTTTTGATTTTTCAATTGGCCTGGCAGCATTTCGGGGTTGAATACAAGATTGCACAATTGTTTGCCACAGGCATTGTATTTCTCGCCAATTTTTGTATCAATTCCTGTTACACTTTCAAATAACAAAAGAGGAAATAACCGGACGTGGGGGATGCAACGGGGAAGATGACACAGGCGAAAGATGTTGCCATTTTCGACCTCGATCACACCATCAGCGCAAAAGACACCTATCTTCAGTTTTTGCTTGCTTATTTACGTGCCCACCCGATTCGCTTTCTTCGCTGTCTTTGGCTTCCTTGGGCGGTGCTGATGCATAAATGCAATTTGCGAAACAACGCGTGGCTAAAAGAGAAATTTTTGACAGCCATCGCAAAGGGGGCATCAAAAGAACGCATCGACCGATTTTCCAGACGATTTGTGGGAAAAATATTGTCTTCCGGAGTAAACGGTAAGGCTCTGGAAAGAATTTCAGAGCATCGAAAGAAAAGGGATTACCTCATACTATCCTCTGCCAGTTTCGACTTCTACGTGGATCGACTGGGCAGGGAACTCGGTTTCGATGTGATCGTATGCACGCGGGCACACTGGGACGAATCGGGACGGTTGACCGGACGCATCGCCGGCAACAACTGCCATGGCGAACACAAAAAGATCGCTACCCGAAAAGTTATGGACGCCATGTCCCTTGGGCAAGTTTCCGCCTATTCGGACCACCACAGCGATCTGCCGATGTTTTCCCTGGCCAGCCAGAAGGTCGCCGTCAACCCGACGAAAAAGCTTCACCGAATTGCACTCGCCAACGATTTTTCGGTGGAGTGGTGGCGGTGAGGCCTGATTGGCCCCCTTTTTTCCCTTACATTTTAAAGAAGATGGTTCATTTTCCGTAATTGGTGGGTTTGAAGAGGAAAGACGAAGGACGCGAGACGAGGGACGAAAAAAAACTTAATCTTTCAACCCTCTTCCATCGTCCCTCATTTGCCCCACGGAACAAACAGATCTTAAAAATGGTAACCCTGTCAATGGGAAAAGGGCTCCGCTGATATTTTACCAGCCGATGCTAAGCTGGCCCATGTATCGCCTGTCACTACGCTGACCGGAATGGGCACCCACCTCTTCGGCATAGGTGGCGAAATCCAAACGGATGAACCACACGTCGACGGTAGCTCCCAATGTTCCATATCCCTGGTTGAGTCCCGCCCGAAGGGAAAGAATCAAGGGGAGTTTGAATTCAACGCCCATATGAAGACGTTTTGTCCAATCGTCTTCTTCGCCGATGTTGTTGGTCAGGTCCAGGTAATCGATGGCACCTGTGAGACTGAATTTGAGGAAGGACTTTTTCAAAGCGATTCCAGCGTTGGCCTGGGTCTTTACGTCCATGTCGTCTCCAAATTCCATGGTTGGCAGATTCTGAATGGCCAATGCGACATCCGTCTGTATGGATTCGACGAAGGGGAGGGTATAGATTGTACCGATATCCAACGCGATTCCCGTATCCGTGGATAGGTCGTCTTCGAAGTTATCCTCGAAATTGTCATCTGCGATATCCGTTGCGGTATAGACCTCTTGCAGGCTTTCGCGTGTGATGATTTTCAATGCGGCGCCCAATCTCAGATCCTGGAAGGGGATTTTTGCACCAACGCCGCCAACCAATCCGTAGTCGATGGCAAAATCCACATGGGCTTCGGGCCAGACGGGATTCCGGATCTCCGAATCCAGGTTGGCTTGGGCCAGTCCACCGATCATGATGCCGATGTCGGCCACATTAAACCCCACGTGCGGAAATAGCGACGTCCGAAAATGCTGATTCTCTCCGGCGTATTGCCGAAGCAGATCGGCCACCTCGCCGGTATCGTCCATATCCGTATCGTCGGCGTCGCCGACCAGTTCCATACTATTTTCGGAGATATCCACGACGGGGTTCAAGATTCCCACGTTTATGGTCGAAATGTTGGAAAGTCCGGCAGGGTTGTAAAACAGCGAATTTTCATCATCGGCAACGGCGGTAAAGGCTCCTCCCATGCCCATGGGGCGAACGCCCTGATAAAAACGCGGATAGGGTTTTGCCAATCCCACACCCTGGCAGCAAAGGAGAAGGAGAACCATGGAAACGATAGGTACAAACAGCGAGCGTTTATTCATTTCCCATTCTCCTTTAACCGTTTCGAATGTCAATGAGATACATTTCGATTTCCGATTGGTCGATCACCAAATTGCCATCACGGTCCAAATCGTTCATGAACTTGGTAAAATCTTCGTGCAAATCGTTATCGCTCCCCGATAGTTGCGCGAGGGCCGAAATGGCGTTGTCGATGGCCTGGATATCCGCTGCCAGCTTCAGAGCGATTTCGTTGTTGAAGAGACCGTCGAAATCAGGATCCTGGTGGGCATAGTGAATACGGATGCCCGCTTCGGTCATAACCACCTCAGTGATGCCCAACTGGTCTAACACCATATCCGCCATCAGCAAAACGATACGGGACATGGCAAGAATTCCCCGTTGAACGATTCTGTCGTCCGTTGATGAAGCGGCGATGAAGACATCGGCTTGAACCCCGGAGGGAAGGGTGAGTTGCATATATTCGATGGCGTCATCGAGCAGGCTGAGCTTTTCACCGACTTCGATTTTGGAAAGTCTGCCCTCAGCGTCTCCCAAAACGGTACTGATCATGTCGATGCTACCGTTTTTCCCCTCTTCGTCCAGTTCGTCGATGGTTGCCAATAAATCATACGTATCCAGACCGGCGAGGCCCGCATAGGCATTGCTCAAATATTGTTTGACCTCCAGATTGTCGGGGTGTTGACTCTCCAGACGCTCGAGAATCTCGATGGCCCGGGTATAGTCCGCGTCATCTAAGGCGATCTTGGCTTCCTCCATTTGGGCTTCGAAGGTATCATCGCTGGAAAGACTTTCAAAGGCGCTTTCACCGCAGCCGTAAAATGACAGAAGCAATGCTGCGGAAAGCAAGACCATGAATAAACAAAAGGCGTTATTACCTCTCAACACAGCCAATCGTTTCAGTGTTTTCATACCATTCTCCATTCATCGTATAGTGGTGAACATGCAGTATTGATCATTTTTTAATATCCGGCAAAATACAGAAAACTTAAGCAAAATGAATTTTCCGTATGTGGCAGAATTGTCCCTGTTTCCCCACTTCTTTCCGAGGAATCGATTGTGTCTATTTTATCCTTGCAAAAAGCAACAAATTGTTTTATGGAGGGCCAACAAATTGAAGCCCATTGGTTGAGATTTGGTACCTCCTACAGTAAGTGATTTTTACCTTCCCTTTATATAAAGCGATAGTAAGAAAAAAATCCTTAGACGGCAGGTGGTTTGTGGGTAACCACGAAGGCGATAGGCCGTGTTTACCTAATGAATCTCCGGGAGATGCCGATGAACATCAGACGAAAACGACGGCAACATTTCAACACAGAAGAAAGCAGTGGCACAAGAACTGATGGATGAGAACAAACGAAAAAAGATTGAAGCCAAATTAATACAGCTATTTTCCCAGGCCGACCAAGACCTGAATGACGATGAAAAGAAAAAAACGACACCCACAGTCGTGAAGGTGATTCGCCGGCGAAAGGGAAGGCCCGATATTCAAGTCGCATGAATCATTGACTTGAATTTTCTTGTCAATCCTCCGGTTTCGTCGCTTCGACACCCCTTTGTACCCAATGCACAGACCGAGTGACACCACCGTAATTCTCGATTCGTCGTGTTCAAACCGAATGTGTCGCATCCGGAATCAAACCAGGCAATGAAACCATTGTCGTTCTTTTGGAAATCCGGTCGATGGCCGTATACCCAATCCATCCGCTTTGCGGACTGGCGTTGCCCCCTTTTTCCCTTTTTCGCGCCGCAGCCGATGCTCCCAGGCGGCGGCACTGTTCATTTTGATCGGTCCCGTCTTCACCTATGTAACCATTGCATGACTTTGGAAATAGTGGTATTTTAACGATAATTTAACCATTTCATTACCATTGTCACGTCTATCCTTCGAGGAGAAATCTTTTCTCGAGGAAACAAGATTAGGAACCATAGGTGCTCCGTGGCCACGACACAAACGCTGATCGCCTGTCACGAATGTGATTTATTACATCGCATCAAGGACCAGTCCCTGCACCGCAAAAGCAAAGCCCGATGCGTCCGATGCGGCGCCATGTTGTATGCGTGCTTCCCCCGTTCCATCAACCGGACGTTCGCATTGGCCATCACCGGATTAATACTGTTGCTCATTGCCAACACCTACCCGTTCCTTTCATTGGTGTCCCAGGGAAACACACTGGAAACTGCCTTGATCACCGGCACGATCATCCTTTCCAAACAACACATGCCTGGGTTGGCCCTTCTCGTTCTGCTCACCAGCATCCTTTTCCCAGGTCTCTTTTTGGGCTCGTTGATCTATGTTCTCTGTCCCATACAGGTCGGTGGCCGCCTGCCGGCCTCCCGTCATGTATTTCGTTTCGCTCTGTCCCTTCGGCAATGGAGCATGCCTGAGATTTTTTTTCTCGGAATTCTTGTTTCGGTGGTAAAACTTGCCAAGATGGCCACCATCGTTCCGGGGCCGGCGCTTTTTTCATTTCTTGTCTTGGTATTTGTTGTGGCCGCCGTCAATGTTTCATTGGATCCGTTCACTATTTGGATGAAGATGGAAAAAGCCCGATGAAATCCTTCACGGCCAAAGATGCAGGACTACTCAATTGTCACATGTGCAACCTGCTGGTTCAACGGCCACCGATCAACGAAAGCGGGAAGCGGGTCCGATGCCCCCGCTGCGGATCTTCTCTCCATTGTAGAAAACCAAACAGCATTGAACGAACCTGGGCTTTGGTAATCGCTGCGTTGATCTTCTATGTTCCCGCAAACATATTGCCGGTGACGGTTACCACCTATTTTGGCAGCAGCCAGGCAGATACGATTGTTAGCGGTGTGAGCTACTTTATGAGCAGTGGATCCTGGGGGATCGCATTGATTATTTTCGTTGCCAGTATCATCGTACCCATTGCAAAATTAGTCGTTCTCATGGGATTATTGATTTCGATCCAAAGACGTTCTGATTGGCGGCCCGAAGAGCGGACACGGCTGTTTCGCATCACGGAATTGATCGGACGATGGTCAATGTTGGATGTGTTTGTGGTTACGGTGCTGGTAGCGCTGGTTCGCCTCGGCTATGTGTCCACCATCGAAGCGGGCGCCGGTATTATTTATTTTGCCGCCGTGGTTGTCCTTACCATGCTTGCCGCCATGAACTTTGATCCAAGATTGATCTGGGATGCACGGGAGAGACGTGATGACGCAATTGCCCGTTGACGCGGTTGAAGACCGAACAATTCCCGAACCCGAGATCCAACGTGGGCGGCGTTTTTCCATCGTGTGGTTGATTCCGCTTATCGCGGCCTTGGTTGCCATATGGCTGGGCGTTAAGAGTGTTCGGGAAACCGGGCCTACCATCACCATCATATTCAAATCTGCAGAAGGCCTGGTTCCCGGAAAAACCCAAATCAAGTACAAAGATGTCACCGTGGGCAAGGTCGATAACATACAGCTCAGCGACGACCTTTCTCAAGTACTGGTGACGGCGGCCATGAGCAGGGAGGTCGCCGTTCATTTAACTGAAAATACAAAGTTCTGGGTGGTTCGGGCGCGTGTGGCCGTGGGAGAGGTCTCCGGTATTGGTACTTTGCTTACCGGTGCCTATATCGGTATGATTCCCGGTGATCCGGGCAAAACTGTATATCGCTTCGAGGGAAGGGAAAAACCGCCGGCCATTCTGCCGGAAACACCGGGTCGTCAGTTCAAACTGAGGGCCGAACAATTGGGATCCCTGGACATCGGTTCACCGGTATATTACCGCCAGGTCAAGGTGGGGCGCGTCACTGACGTGGACATGGCCAAAGACGGAACCGGCGTTCTTCTGGAAATTTTCGTCAAGTCGCCCTACGACGTTCAGGTGAAACGGGATTCCCGGTTTTACAACACCAGTGGATTGAACGTGAACATCACAGCGGAAGGGGTGCGTGTCGATACCCCCTCTTTGGCCAGTTTGCTTGTGGGGGGGATATCTTTTTTTACGGCAGACGGACAACAAACGATGCCGGCGCCATCTGCCAACCATATTTTTACCCTGTACGACAATCGTGAAGCCGCCAATGCCGCAAGTTACAGCTACCGGGTGTACTATCTCCTTTATATCGAAGAGAGCGTTCGGGGCCTGTCGGCGGGGGCGCCAGTGGAATTTTATGGCATCAAGATCGGAGAGGTGGTCAATATCCGGCTATTGTTTAATCAGGACGCTCTGACCTTTCGGATTCCGGTTCTCATCGCCATCGAACCGGATCGGATCGAATTCGCCGGAGAATCCGCCGTCCCCGGATTTAAGCTGGTGGAGGAGTTGGTGGAAAAAGGGCTTCGCGCCCAGTTGCGCACGGGAAACCTGATTACCGGTCAGAGTTACGTGTGTCTGCGCATTTACCCCGATGCCCCCTACCAAAAAATCCTGAAAACGGACGCCTACCCGGTACTGCCCACGATTCCCAACACGGTGGAGGAGATCGCTGCCACGGCCAAACGGTTCCTGGCTCGGCTGGAACGTCTCCCGCTGGATGAGACAATCGGGGAAATCCGTGAAGCCGCCCGGCAGGTAACGGCGATGATCGGCTCCGAATCCCTGGAAAGTGCCATACACAATATCGATCAAAGTTTTGCCGAATTTAAGAAGGTCACCGGGGATTTCAACGACGGGACATTGATAAAGATGAACGGCGTACTCGACCAGGCGAAAGAATCACTGGCGCAAGGGAAAGCGGTCTTATCCAGTGCTGCGACCATGTTGGACCAGGGCGCACCCGCCTTCGAAAACCTGAACCGCCTTCTTCTGGAACTACAGGAAACCGCCCGGGCCGTGGAAGCCTTGGCGGATTATCTGGAGAGGCATCCCGACGCAATTGTTTTCGGAAAAGGAGAAGAACCGTGAGTCGCATACGGTCCTCATCGCTTATTTTTATTACCGGACTGATATTTGCCGTTTCGGGGTGCCGATCTTTCACACCTTCTGTTTCCTACTATACCTTGAGCGCCGTCGAACCATCATCAGAATCCGACTTTGCCGAAGGCGACCTGTCACCCATGGTCATCGGTATTCGCAGTGTCGTTGTGCCGGGATACCTTGCACGTACACAAATGATGAGAAGAACCTCTGCCTATCGGCTGGAGATTTCTCCCTATCATCGGTGGGCCAATTATTTGGACCGATTGGTGCAGCAACTGATTGAAGAGAACCTGAATACGTTATTGCCCCGTTTCCAGTTCGTGAACGTTCCATGGCCAATCGGCTGCAAACCGGATTTCTCCCTTTCGCTCCAGATTGGTTCCTTGATTGCAAATGCCGACCAGACGGTGTCGCTCAGCGCCGTCTGGTCCTTGTTCCGTGACGACAAAAGCATTGCCATCGGGCCACGGCAGACAATCCTTTCTGTACCCATGGCGGACAAGGGGTTCGAATCTCTGGCTGAGGCCCACAGCGAGGTTCTTGCCGAATTGTGCCGCCAGATGGCAAGCGCCATTCACAATTTTCAGGAAGAATGATGAAACGATTATCATGGACCCAATTGTTTCAGGCAAAGGAGACGGGAAATGGGGTGGCCCAGGCCGACCTCTTTCACATGGATGATCTCCTGTATGACCTTTGGGCACTCGGGCGAAATATCATCCTCGTGTGGGCTCCTTGCTACAAAGGAATGGATCTTCTCGTCATTCCCCATTATGCCATCGGAGAAGTTATCACCGACACAAAGCTTTCATCCGGTGATGGCGAAAGCGGTCTTAAAACGTTCCTTCAAAAGATCGTATCCGGCCCCAAAAAGATCTCCGGTGAGAAATTGGAGCATGCGGCAAGATTGTTGCATGCCAGCCCATTGCATATCGATTTGCCATTTACACCCGGAGAAGGGCTCCCGGAAGAGACCATCGATTCTTTGGTGAAGCGATACAGCATCACGCTGGTGGAAGATCGTGCGGTGGCATTGTTCGATATCGTCGGATTTTCACACTATTCACCCTTGGAACAAGTAACGCAGCTCAACAGCTTGTCCTATTCCGTCAATACTGCCTACAGCAAACTTATGGATCTGGATGTCGAGATTCGATTCGCTCGAACCAACACCGGCGACGGATTTTACATCTGGAATCGGGATCGTGGCATCCATTCCAACGTGGATCTGTACCACTTCATGCATCTGGTTTTAGCGGAAAATGCGATCGCTCGGAAAAAGGTACGCAAGAACACGGCACCGTTGTTACGTACCTGCTTTCATGTGGGGGGGCATTACGAATTCTATCAGTCCGAGGGGCTGAATCCAACGACATTCAGCTACATTGTGGGCGATGTCACCATCGAACTCGCGCGGATGAGTGAAAGTGCGCGCGAAGGACAGATTCTGATGGGTGATTTCCATACCTCCATGTATGATTCCGATGCCGGTGACTGGATCGGTGTCGATACCATCGATTTCATCGGACGTTCCCAGCAACGATTGTCCCGTTTGAACGACCTCATCTTGGGCGGAGACAACATCTCAGACATCCGATGCTACCTCACAGGAGAAAGGGGAAAGGGAGATCATTACAAGATCAATCGATATCTGCTTTCGGACAAGCACGGGTATACCCGTCGTGTATTTAATGCGAAAGTCAACATCCATCGGCAAAAGCATCCATCCATTTTTCTGGGCCTGCAAGGAAATGCGCTTACCGATTTCGGCATTTCATTTGATTATATTGATCCGGCGTCTTTTATGTCCGATTTTACCGCAACATAACCATCTTCTCTCTCTTGTAAAAATCCCGGACAATCACTCTTTTTCCAGGGACTTTTCGATCCGTTTGATTTCGGCTTCCAAGGCCTCTGTGTCCAACGGCTTATTGAAAAAGGCACTGGCATCGAAGTCAAAGGCTTGCCTTGCCAAGTCCCTGTCACCGTGGCCGGTAATGACGATGATGTGGGTTGCAGGTGCAAGGGCCTTGACCTGCCGCAGCACGGCAAAGCCGTCCTTTCCCGGCATCTTGATATCCGTGAGCACGATGGGCGGGCGATGAACGTCGAAAAGGGACATCCCGTCGGATTCGTTGTCGGCCGTGAAAACCTCATGCCCACACACCTCCAGATAGAGTTTGAGCATCTGCAGGGACGGTTGTTCGTCATCGATGATGAGAATTTTCGTCATATTGCATATCGTCCTAATGATATGGTTATGCTTTCGGGAACCGCAATTCGAACCGTGTTCCTTTTCCGACTTTGCTTTTGACGATGATGTTCCCGCCGTAGTCCCGGACGATGCCATAGGTGATGGCAAGCCCCAATCCCATGCCCTTGCCGACCTCCTTGGTCGTAAAAAAAGGTTCGAAAATTTTATCGCGGTTTTCATCGGCAATGCCGGCACCCGTATCCGCCACGGCACACACCACCATCTCCTTTTCCGTATATGTCTCGATGATGAGTTCCCGGAGCCGTTCTTCCCCGACATCTTCGGCCTCCTGTCCGATGGCATCGCGGGCGTTGGTCACCAGGTTGAACAGAACCTGTTCCAGATGATTCGGGTTGGCCATGATTGGCGGAAGATCCGCCGAAAGATCGTAAATCAAATTGATGTTGGCCAGCGATAGCTGGTTACCGATAATTTTCAACACATTCTTGACGATGTCGTTGATATTCAGCGGCTGTTTCTTGAAATCGGGCTTTCGACCAAAAGCGCGCAGTCGATTGATGATGTCCGTGGCGCGCTGCACCTGTTCGGCTACCGCAGTGGAGATTTTGATGATCTCACTGCTGGATATCTCCTGTCCCTTTTGGATTTTCAGCCGCAGGTAGTCGTTGCCGATTTTGATGGCGTTGAGCGGTTGGGTCAATTCGTGGGCCATTCCGGCGGACATCTCTCCGAGGGTTCGCATTTTGCTGGATTGAAAGACCTGGGCATCCCTCTCGATGGCCTCGGTGACGTCGGTGGCACCTACGATCAGCGCCTCCCGCTCCTGGTATGTAATGGGGCAGGCTTTCACCCGGATATAGATGGGAGTACCGTCTTTTTTCGCGTGCCGGGCTTTCTGGTGGATGACACAGCCGTCGGTCCAGTCGGAAGGCACCTCCGATTTCAGTCCGAATTCGGGGATCTCGAATTCCCCCAGTTCGCCGAATGTTCGTCCCAAGAGCTCTTTCTTGGTGTATCCATAGGCTGCCAGTGCCGCCGGGTTGACGTCCAGGATCCGCTGATCGGTGGGTTCGAGCACGAAAATCGGGTTGGGGCCGCTGTCGAACAGGCTGCGGTACTTCTCTTCGGCTACCTGATAGCGATGCAAAATCCGTTCAGTGGCTTCGAATTGTTTGACCACCAGGCTTGCAGTAATCTCTGCAGATTCCCGGGAGACCCGGATTTCCTCTTTGAGAATCTCGTTTTCCATCACCAAATCCTGTACCGGACAATTTTCGCGATCCTGGCAATACCGACAGCGGTTGGGCCATCGATAGGTGGTTCGCATCGGCATCTGGATTTGAATGGGGATGTTGGACGCATGCACCATGTTACTTCACCTTGAAGACATTTGAATCGCATGAACGGTACACACCATGCAAGGGTCGAAGGATCGAACGATCTGTTCCACCTCTACCGGGTTGTCGGGATCATCTACCCGCGTTCCTGTGATCGCCTGTTCCCACGGTCCGCAGATACCCGCCTTGTCCCGAGGCGAACCATTCCAGGTCGTGGGAGTAATCACCTGGTAGTTGGCGATTTTTCCGTTTTCAATGACCAACCAATGGCCCAGCATACCCCGCGGGGCCGAAACGGTGCCGACGCTTTTCGCCGACAGTGGTTTAAGAGAGTCGGTGTAAAATCTGGCATCGGCATGGTCCATCCCGGCCAGGGATTGTTCGATTACGGGAAGGGTCAGGGCCGGTCGTACCATCCTGGCAAGCTCTCGAACGAAGACACTTGCACCATGGCAGCGTACCCAGGAGGCGAAAAGAGGATCGTCTGCCATGAGAAGGTCGGCCAAGGGGCCGGTTTCGGCGGCTTTGCCTTTGTATCGAGGGGCTTTGGCCCAGGAGTATTTTTCTTCGTCGGTCGTGTGGGTATCGGCGATGGTTCGGCTGACGAAGGGATGACCATCGGTATCTTTGAAAAAAGAGTGGCTGACGTCTTCGGTGATCATTTCCAGATCCAAGGGCTCGGTGCCTTCCATGGAGACCACACCGGCGGGAAACAGGGGCGTTAGATTCCCGTCATCGGTTGGCAGTTCGGGGCCTCCGGCGCTGATGAATCTGTCGTGGCTGCGGCCGATCTTGTGGAGTCTGCTGTCGAGACAGATTCGGGTGAGAAAACCCAGTTCCCCGTTCTTGTGCTGTTCTTTTTCGTCCAGCCACGCTTGTAGCTGTTCCTCGTTCCGGATCGTCTTCCACCGATCGATACTGCAACCGAGTATCCTTTTTTCATACCATCTGCGAAACCGGGTCAAGATTTGCCGGCACTGTGCAATGTCGCTCCGGTTGGGAACGGAGACCACACCACCGGGAACCATGAAAGAGGAGTGAGGCCATTGTCCTCCCAGGATGGCGATGATTTCGATCAGATTCTGCGTCTCTCGAATGGTTGCAATGGCGGTCTTTCCCTTCAACGGGAGATATCGATGTTGGGCCGATTCAAAAAGAGGATGGTGGGCGTAATGGGGGCGTGTGAAATCGGGCATGAACAGCAGGAAGAGGTGACGAAGATCGTTTTGCAGTTGCTCGACCATCAATGTGACGTTGCGCAGCCGTTGTGCATCGGCGGGGATCGTAACACCATAGGCCGCATCCAGCGCCATTGCGGCGGCATTCAGATGGGACGTGGTGCAAATTCCGCAGATGCGGGGCGTGATGACCAGGCTGTCCAGCGGAGAGCGTCCCGACATGAGATTTTCGATACCACGGTACATCGTGCCCACACTCTTTGCGGTCCGAACGATATTATCCCGGTCCAGTTCCAGGTAGATCTCCAGGTCTCCTTCCACACGATTGATGGGAATGATCTTCTTTATCGCTGCCATGAACGATCCTGTTGTAAAAACGGTTTCATGTTAGATGTTGGTTTTCCTTTCCAGCAGCCGCCTGGGTGCCGCGGCTGCGGCCATCCCCTTGTAGGCCATGTAATGGGCGCGGCTCACCCCGTCGGGCAGCTCTATGGGGATGCCCTCGATGTTGCGTGTCTCGAAAAAGGGGTATTGCTGGGGAAAATCCGGACGCGTGCAGCCGAAACATGGCACTCCGACCCGTGTTTTGGAGGAACGTCGGTTCCAAAGGGCCTTGTTGCAAGGGCCGGTGGCCAGGGGACCGTGGCAGCCCATGTAAAAAAAGAGACATCCACGTTCGCCGAAACGCTTCTCCTCGACGCGATACTCGTGGTATTCGTTTCTCGTGCACCCTTGGTGTACCATCATGCCGTACCAGTCCGTCGGTGTGTTGTAGTGGCCCAGTGATACGGGCACATCGTCGGCGATGGCCGACAGCGTGCCCACCACGACATCGCAGTGACAGGGGCATCCGGGCAGATTGATGACCGGGTAACCGCCGGCGGAAACGAAGTCTTTCCCCAACAGCCCACCCATTTCCCATTTGTTGAACTGAAGGCCACCTGCCATGATTTCGCTGTCGGCACCGATGCCGCCGAAACTGGCGCAGGTTCCCACGGCAAGGACCACGCGGGCCCGCATGGCCAGATCATGGATGAAATTCTTCTTGGGGCCTTCCGGCAGCATATCGAATCGGCCCGTACCGTCGGGGCCGCTGATGATGGATCCTTCTACGCACAAAATATCCAGGTCCTGATGGCCAGACAGGATGTCCCGATTCAGTTTTGATAGCCCTTGGGGGGAGAGGCTGGTGAGGGACTGGTGCCAGAGCAGATGGATGTCGGATGCCGCGAACATCTCGATGGGGTTGGGAGTATCCGAATTCATAAGGGACCAGGTGTCTCCACCGCAGCTTCCTCCATGAATCCAGTACAAGGTCTTGGACATGTGCCAGCCCTCCCTGTTTCCCTGCAATTGTGTCGGCTTCGTAAGAAGTCTTTTATTGTCTATCGCGAACTTCTTCCTTGGAAGTTCGATTTCAGCAATCTATGTTACGTAGTGAATAAAAATCACTCTACTTTATTTGTCCACCCGAATGCAAGGTTGACGCGATGGCCGGAAAAATCAACGTCACGGTTGTTTCATTCCCCGGATCGCTTTCCACGGTGATGCGGCCGCCCATGTCCCGGACGATTTCATGGCAGATGGAAAGTCCCAGGCCCTTTCCCTGGCCATCGGATTTGGTGGTAAAGAAGGGCTCGAAGATGCGGTGCAGGTGGTGGGCGGCAATGCCTGCACCGGTATCGCGGACGGTGATCACAACCGATCCGCTCTGTTCTCTTGCCGCGATGGTGATCCGATGGCCGTTGTTTTCCGTTTCATCGGCGTTCTTCCTGACTGCGATGGCCTCTCTGGCATTTTCCAGAAGGTTGCATAAAACCTGAACCAGACGATTCCGATGACCCCGTATGGGCGGCAATTCGGGCTGGATGAAAAGATCCAGCCCGATGGATTCCAGCTTCAACTGGTTTTCGAACACGGCCAGTGTATCCTTGATGGGTTTGATGACCTGAAGGGGGGCCTTTTCCAATCCCCGTGTCTGTCCGATTTCACTCAATCGCTGGATAATCCGGGATGCCCTAGCGACCTGATTGCCGATTTCCCGGGCGACATTGGACAGATGGGACGGGCTCGGTGGCTTTTCTTGCCGTGCCATCATGGTAAGAAAATCGGACCCGACCTTGATGGCATTAAGGGGCTGGTTCAGTTCATGGACCGTGGCCGGCGAAATGCCACCGGAGGATGGCATCATTTTCAGAAGATCCCATGCTGTTACCAATTCCACGCGCATCATCAGGGTCGGCAACAGCATTAAATCGGCGAGAAGCGCAGACACCATGGTTACGACCATTAGGAAACCGAAGATGGCAGTGGGTTGAAAATGGGAGAAGATCAGAACGGAAAATCCCAGACTGATGGTCAGCGAGGTAAACACGATGGGCCTTCCCACGCTCATGAGGGTCTCCCGCATGGCCCGATCCTTGTTCAAGTCCTTCTTGAATTCCGTGTTGTAGCGCACGAGGTAATGGATGGTGTCGTCCACGGCCAAACCGATGGCCACACTGGCGATCAGGCTGGTGGCCACCGACAGCGGAATGTCCAAAAAACCCATGAGGCCGAAATTCACCACGATGGGAAACAGGTTGGGAACCACTGCGATGAGGCCCACTTTTCCGGAGAGAAACAGAAGTACCATCACGGAAAATATCAGAACGAGGGAGATGGCAAGGCTCTTGATCTGTCCCAATGTCAATAGGTGGCTCGATGCGGCGATGACAATCCCTAAGCCGGTAACATCCACGGAAATGTCATCGGGAAAGGCATTTTTTGCATGGGTATGTATCCGCTGCTGGGTATCGTGGAAAAGCCGTGAACTGGCAATGTGGGTCAGCATCAGAATGTTGGCCTTGTCGTAGCCGGCGCTGAGGAATCGTTTGAGCAGGTCGTTTCCCAAAAGGACCTTGAAATTGTTCATCAACATTCTAAGCTCATAACCCTCTTGCGGGAGCGTATAAAAACGGGAATCGAATCCATTGACGGTGTAGTTTACCAACTTGAGGTAGTCGGCTAGAGAGATGGTTTTGTCCACACCGGGCAGTCGGTCCAGATATGTTTGGAATCTTTCGATGGCGGCCACGTTTTCTGGATTTTCAAAGTAATCGGACTCGGATGCGGACATGACCACATTGATGGGAAAGCTTCCCGACATGTGTCGGTGGCAGTCGGTGAAGTTTTTTCTCACCTCTGTGTCACTCTTGAAAAACGCCACCGGATTGGTTTCCACGCGGACCCGCAGCATGCCCAACGCGCAGATGATGGACACGGCACCCATGACCATCAGTGTCGCTTTGCGATACCTGAGATTTATGTTGACGATCGTTTTTATCAATCGGTTGCAACTTCGATCGATGAAGGATTGGCCGGTATTCATCCTGTTGGGCGCCGGCAAGCAGGCGAGCATGGCCGGGAAAAAGGTGAGAACGATGATCAGCATGCTGACCATGCCGAAACCGGCGAAAATGGCGAATTCCTGTATGGCGACGATGCGATTGATGATTAGGGAGCCGAGTCCGAATATGGTGGTGGCCACGGCCAGCGTGACGGGAAAGGCAAGACGGTCGAAGGTGGTCAACACGGCGGTACGGGCCGATTCACCGCTTGCTGCATGTTGGAGATATTCGCTTGCGATATGCAGGCAATAGGCTGTTCCCACGGCGATCAGGAAGACCGGAACGATGATGGTGAGCATGGAGACGGAAATACCGCATGTGGCCATCAGGCCGAAGGTCCAGCAGATTGCCAGGGTAACACAGGATAGGGGGAGAACCAGGCACTGGGGGTTTCTGAACAGCACCGTCAAGAGAAGGGCGATAACCCCCATGGTAATGGGTGTCAGGTGGAAAAAGTCCTGCCGCGTGTATGCCGCCAGCGCTTCCGAGACCAGCGGCATGCCGGTCTGATAGAGGCGCAGGTCTTTGCCTGTCGTTCGAAAAAGCGCTTCGACGGCGAAAATGGCATCGTCCTTGTTTGTGCTGGCATCCAGTACCAGTGTGATGATGGTGGTTCTGCCATCTTCTGCAATCAGATTGCGGTGGAACAATTCAACCGGTATCAGCATCGATGCGAATTGGGTCATTGTCCACTGGTTTTTCGGATCGACACTTTTCTTTACCTCCGGCAGGCTGATTACACGGATCACCCCGTCGATCTGCGCTGCCGCATCGGACAATTGGGTGATCTTGGCAAAGGTGGCCGGGTCGAGGATATCGTCGGCCTTCACCACGATTCGTATGATTTCATCGGAGCCGAACCGGGCCAAAAATTGGTCGTATCGAATCGATTCATCCATCTCTTCGATGATGAGATCGTACACGGATGTGGTAAAGGAGAGCTTGGGAAGCTGCCAGATGAAAAAGAGCGTGATCAGGCCGCAGGGTACCAATACCCAGGCGGGCCGATGGATGATTCGATGCAAATAGTTGGTAAAAGAGCTTCGGTTCACGCTGCACCATCAAGGCTGGGTGGCTGCGGCGGCGAAGCCGGCCAGGGCTTGTTCCAATTTTTCCACAAGCGGCCCCATTTCGGTGATCCCGTGGCGATGTGTCAGGTAATCCGGCGTATTGTAGGTGAACCAGACCTGTCCGGCACGGTCTTCCCAGATCAAGGCCTTCAAGGGTAAATCGATACCGATGGTTCGGCTGCGCTGGATCAGTGGCGTACCCATGGCAGGGCTTCCGAAAATGACGAGTAACGTGGGCGCCAGGGGCTGCCCGATGCGATCGGCGCCTTTTGCATGGTCGATTCGTGCGAACACGGTGATCTCTCTTTCCTTCAATGCCTTCTCTAGTCGGTTTGCCGTGACCAGCACACTGTGGTTGCTTCTCACACTGACCAGTCCACCCTGGGCAATTGCCGTACCGGCCATGCACATGCTGAACAGAAAAACGAGAGCGATCTTTTTCACGAAGGTTCCTCCTGTGATTTGATTATCTATTAATTGTAAAAGAAAGGATGGGGATTAGGCAAACAAACATTTTATCGTGTTATTGACTCCGATGATCCACCAATACCATAATCGACCCATGGGTGGTACCACCATGGTGTAACAGGGCAATCTCAAACGGTAGGCCGTTGCCGCACCCGGTGGTGTTCTTTCTCTTGCATTGGTTATGGTTGTCGCATTACATGGTAACAGTGTAGAGGACAAAAATTTCGTATAAAGGGATAAGGCGATGTCCACATCATCCCGCCCCATGAAAGAGTTGGTTTTCCTGCTCAAGACCCTCGAGGGAAAACAGTTTGGCGATTACGGAGGCCTGCTGGACCGGGTTTTTTCTTGCCGTAGATATACGCTTCGGTTCATTCACATCCAGGGCAGTCCCGGTGCCAATCCCGCATCGGTCTGCCATCTTCGATTTTCGTATGCTCAACTTGGCCTGGCCGCTTCGTGTCTGCAAAATGCACCGCGAAGAATGGCCACGGCGGATTACCTGCTGCGGGCCGTTTTCCGCGGTGTCGAAAAACATGCGCGCCAGAACAGGGGGGCCATGGGTAGCGGTTCCTTTCAGCCCCTCCAATTGCCGCCCCAGGTGCTACAGCGCAATGTTGTCGCCTTCGGCCGAAAATTCGTTCACATCGCCATACGCATCAGTTTGCCCGGCTCCAGGGAGAATCGGATCCTCGGAAGACAGGCATCCCATATGTTCGACCAAGAGATACCCGGGATCGTTGATGTCCTGTTTGCGTCGGTCCGTCGGGCGTCCAAGATTCGGAGCCACTGTGACACCGTGGAAGACATGGTCTGGCTTCAGGGTCGATTGGATGCACTGGGGCTTGTGGCTTTCGTGGGGGACGGTGCCATTCTGCCCAGAAGATCCGGCATATCGCAACAACCCATGGACAAGGGCGCCATTTCCTTTTCGGCACCCGAAGCCCTGGCCGTTACCGTAAAACTGCCAAATGCCGGCCAGGTGCGCGGCATGGGCATCCGGCGTGGGGTCAGCGTCCTCATCGGCGGCGCTTTTCACGGAAAATCCACTCTCCTCGACGCATTGGCCAAGGGGGTTTATCCCCACATTCCGGGGGATGGCCGAGAGCGTGTCGTCACTCATTCTGCCGCGGCTTTCGTATGCTGCGAAGAGGGAAGATCCGTTCGCGGATTGGACATATCCTCCTTTATCCATAAGCTGCCCAGTGGTGCGGATGCAACCCAATTTTGGACTGACAACGCCAGCGGGAGCACTTCCCAGGCTGCCGCCATCGTCGAGTCCGTGCTTGCCGGTGCCAAGCTGTTGCTGGTGGACGAGGATTCATCGGCCACCAACTTCCTTGTAAAAGATCAACATATGCGGAAATTGATACCGGAAGAGACCATTACCCCGTTTTTCGACCGTGTCCAAGAACTTGCCGACCGTTACGGTGTCAGTACTCTCATCGCCGTCGGCGGCAGTTCCCAATACCTCGGCGTCGCCGGACAAGTCATCGCAATGCGGTATTATCAACCCGTTTCCATGATGGCACAGTTGGCCGCGCTTGATCTGCCCAAACCACAACGGCCTGATAGGTCCATGGTCATCGCCGACAACCGGCGGGTCCTGGCAGATAATTTTGATCCGTCGTATCATGCACGGCGCCTGGCAAGGACCGTCGCCGTGAGAATCAAACCGCTCCGCCTGCAGGACAAGGTCTTGGAATACGGTGATGAACTGCTGGACCTTTCGAAACTCGCTTCCCTGGTCGATCCCCATCAGCTCCTCGCCATCGGCTATGCATTGGTTTTGGCCAGGAAGAAATTTTCGGATGCCCTGCTTTCTCCTTCCGAACTGGCTCTTTGCCTGTTCAGACAGATTCAGGAAAAAGGGCTCGATGATCTGTGCAAAGGGGACGAACGCTCTGTTTTTCTCGCGTTGCCCCGATCTTTGGAATTGGCAGGGGCAATCCACCGGCTTCGGGGTTTGCGTGTGGATATAAAAGCCCCTGAACGGCCCCGGTAACACGATATCGGCCATGATCTTCCCCTCAAAGAAAAAACGTTGGGATTTTTTTCTCTCCGGCAGGGCGAACCCCTTGTTCTTTTGACGGTGTAAGGGGAAAGAAGGCCATATTCCCATTGCCATCCAGTTTTCGCGCTCCGTCGTAAAGAATCTGTAAGAATTACCGATAAGCTTAGTGGAAGGCGACCGTTTGATCCGTTTGTTGTGGTCAACCGGCTTTCTAAAACGAAACCTTATGAGGATCCCGTATGGCACGCGATGATCTTGGTCGATCCTCGCGTGCCTGCATACGACATAACGGCGTAATCCGAAATGGAGACCATGAATGAACGCAAGTCGATTCTTGTCTGCCGACATCGACCAAGCCCACAGCGCCAATGTGAACCACCTACGGGAGCAGGCATTACAGATCGTTCACGATTCATTGAAGGCAAATCCCCAGCTGCATGACGATGCGGTCGTTTCGATTTTACATGATTTCGAAGAGATGGGTCCCGATACCCTCTTAAAACAGCTTCGTACCTACAGTCTTGTCCTCGATGCCTTGAAGAAGAAAAACGGCTACCAGGAAATACAATCCCATCTGGCGAATTTGTTGCGAATCGGAATCAACAAGGTGGACACCAATGCGTTGGATGCACTTACTGTGGGAAGGGATGCCGTACAGGTGGATGTGAATGGCAAGTCCACCATCATCGGATCCTTGTACAGCGAATTCGTTACGATTCTGACGTTGGTCAAGGAGAGTCGAGAAACGGAACAACAATTGGTGGCCATCGAAAAACTGATCGAACGTCGAAACGACGATAATCTGCAGGCGGTATCCCATTCCTTTAAAATCCCCATCTACGATACGGGAAAGGTCACCCTGCTCATCGAAAAATTTTTAGACAACAGGGGAAATTTCATTCGTCACCAATTCGACCCCATGCTGGATGAGCTGAGCAAACATGGAAACCATGCATTCCAATTGATGTGGTGCTATTTCAAGGCCGCGAGGGGGCGTGCCAATCGCGTTCCCTTCCTAAACGCCATGCAGCACCTGATCAGCCGTATCAATCGGCCCAAACATGCCCTGCGTTTCCTACTGACAGACTTTTCCCGCCATCCCGAAGAGGTTGAGGTCTCGGATCGAAACGCCATCATGCTGGCCAATATTTTACTCCGAACCTATAACAAGGAACTCGATGTAGATATCGAAATGACGCCGGAAGAGGTCTTAAATGTTCGAAAAGGCCTGGACAAGGATATGGTTCATTACGCCCGATTTCGAATCGATTCCGTTGAATATCGGTTCGTTACAAAGATTCATGCGATTCACCGCAGGTTAATCGCCCTGCTCAATGACCCCGCTCCGGGAAACCCCCTTCCCTCCATTCGTCATCTTTTGTACCTGGAGCGTGAAATTTTCATTTTTCTCGCCCTAATGTCCGGCAAAACCGCACATACGATTTTAATTTCCGCGCTGGCCGAATACGGTGACGTCCAATCCGGAATCTACCGTCACATAAGATCGGAAAGCTATATCCCCGTTTTTTTGCAGCACCTGAAAATCATCGTTAGAGGTATCGGCCGGGTAGGAACGCCCGATGATGTAAGAAGGCTACAAAAGATCGGTGAGAGTGGCCTTCCGTTGTCCCGATTCAACGGCTCAGTGGACAACCGCCGTTCCGTGGCGCGAACAATGGAGTGGATCGAAAATATCATACGGAACCTTCAAAGCACCGAATCAGAAGTTACCTAGACAAAAAGGGATTGTAGCGTGACGGATGTATTGTCGGTAAAACACCTTCTTTCGGTGCTCGACCGAGAAGGCTTGATCACTTTTCAGCAGGCGAGGGATCTATATGCCAACCGATCGGAGTTGATCAAACGTGTCGAACGACAGGGAGGGGAGCGGGAAGAGGGGATCCATGTCGAAAAAAGAGACGAGTTGTTTCTTTTTATCGAGACAATAGTATCGTTGAGCGTAAAAAGAAAAGATGACCCATCCAAAACCCTCGATGAGGATACGATTTACCAGGTACTTGCCGCAGATTGGAACGTTCCTTTCGTCAAAATCGATCCCTTGAAGCTGGATCTGAACGTCGTTACCACTACCGTTCCCATCTCTTTTGCGAAAAAGCATCTGGTCCTGCCCATCGAAATCAGGCAGGGACGGATTGTCGTTGCCACGCCCAATCCTTACAATCTGGAAATTTTCGAGGACATCACCCGGGCCTGCCAGATGCAGGTGGACGCAGTGGTCAGTCCTCGGTCGGACATCATCAAGCTGATTGGCGAATTCTTCGGTTTCAAGCGTTCCATCGCCGCGGCCGAACACCAGTTTTCCGGACCCAGTGTGGACCTGGGAAACCTCGAGCGCTTTATCCATCTACACTCCGCGGATGAGCTCCCGTCCAATGATCAGCATGTGGTCAATGCCGTCAATCATCTCTTCATCTATGCATTTGATCAAAAGGCCAGCGATATCCACATCGAACCCAAGAGAGAAATGAGCATGGTTCGAATGCGTATCGACGGAGTTTTGCATACCGTCCACAAATTACCGAAAAATGTTCATTCGGCCATCGTAAGTCGAATCAAGAACCTCTCGGGAATGGACATGGCGGAAAAGCGTCGCCCCCAGGATGGCCGGATCAAAACCGGAAAACGGGATGTGGAGGTCGAGATTCGTGTCTCCACGATACCCGTGGCGTTTGGTGAAAAGGTCGTGATGCGGGTCATGGATCCGGATATTTTATTCCAGGATCTCGAAACCTTGGGGTTCTCGTCGGTGGACATGGAAAAGTACAACCAGATCATATCCCACCCCCACGGCCTTGTCCTGGTGTGCGGCCCGACGGGTAGTGGGAAATCCACGACATTGTATTCCACCCTCAGGAAGATCAGCACGACCCGTGTCAATGTGACGACCATCGAAGATCCCATCGAGATGGTTCACGAAGACTTCAATCAGATTGCCGTTCGTCCCCAGGTTGGGATTACCTTCGGATCCATCATGCGAAATATTTTAAGGCAAGACCCGGATATCATCATGGTGGGAGAGTTGCGGGATTTGGAAACGGCGGAGAATGCCATCCAAGCCGCGCTGACAGGCCATCTGGTGCTCTCCACCTTACATACGAATGATGCACCCTCCTCCATCATCCGAATGATGGATCTGGGGGTGCCCGCGTTCCTTCTCCAGGCAACCCTTCGCGGCATTTTATCCCAGCGGTTGGTTCGAAAAATATGCAATTCGTGCAAGGAATCCATCACCATCGAAGCGGCCGATCTTCAAGCGATGGGCCTTGCCACCGGCAAGACCGGCACCCTTTGCCTGTATCATGGCACAGGGTGCCAGAAATGCAGGGGAACAGGGTATTTGGGAAGGACCACCATCCATGAGGTGCTTCCCTATTCGGATGCCATCAAAACGTTGACCACCGCGGAAGCGGATCTGGCCCAGCTTGCCGAAATGGCGCGAAGTGAAGGCATGGCATCATTGCGGGAGAGTGCCGTAGAAAAGCTTTTGGCGGGGATTACGACCTACCAGGAAGTGCTTCGGGTGACCGCAGGCGGTGAGGTTGGTTGATATTTCCTGAGAAAAGGAAGAGGCAGGCCGATGAATGTAAAACGAAGCAACGGCCTGCCTTTATCTATTACTGGATCGGTGTCCGAAATCGCTCCCCGGATTCGATACTATTTTCAGAATATGTGATGACGACCGTAGACGTCGTCTCTTCCGTGTGAAGCACAAAAAGGGTGCCGAAATCCACCGGAGGAAGCATTTTTTCATCAATGCCTTCCTCCTTTAATTCCAATTTTTTGTTCCCGTAGATGGAATAGAGCTGGCCCACCTCGATATTGTCCGCGCGGCCCTTGTCGATAAAGGCAAGCATATTGTCTCCGGTGATGACCGTATGGTCTTCGGAGTTGATGATGGCGCCATCGATTCCGGGTGTGCTTGGCCGAAGCTCAATTTTGGCGTGTCGGTGCGCAAACGGCATCACCGCATCGCCCACTTCAATGGCACGAAATGATTTCAGAACCTTGGCGATGGCCAGGTCTTGTTGCTTGGCGGTGATTTCCACGACACCTAGAAGATAGTGCTGGGTACCGATGGTCTCACTCGATTTGCGGTCATCCGTTGGATTTCGATATCGAAAAAGAGTGTGCCGGCTTCCGGGAATGAGGGCGGCCGCGGCGGCATCATCCGACGGGCGGATGTAAATCTGGTCTCCCTCGCTGATCAATACTTTTTGCCCATGTACTTCGAAAACGGTTCCCAAGGACTGAACCGGCGGTTTTCGGATGAAACCGACACTGTCGATGGAAGTGAAAAGAAAATAAGGGGCGTCTCGTTTCCCTTCGTCGGGCGGCACAATGGGGGTGACGGGAGCGACGGGTGTGGGGATGTTTTGTTCAACTTTTGAGATGACCTGTTCTCCCGATTTCTTATAGAGTCGGATCCGCTCGCCCGGGAAGATCCAATGGGGATTGGAGATTTGGTCGTTTTCTTTCCACAGTTCCGGCCATAGCCATGAAGAGTTGTTAAAGTGCTGGGACAAATCCCAAAGTGTGTCCCCCTTTTTGATGGTGTAATAGAATCCAGTCTCGGTTTCGACCACTTCGATCGGGTCCGAACCTGCGATGGAGAGGGAAGGCAAAAGGAGCGTGATCAAAAATAGACAAGAAAGAAAAAATGCCCTTTGCATCATGGGATACCTCATTTTTGTTGTTATCCTCGTTTGGTTCGCCACTTTCTTTATAATTCCAGTAACCTGAATGATGATCTGTTGTCAAGGTCGCAGATACGATACCATTCAATATATCCCATATCGGCATTTTGCAGGAAATATTAAGTCCTCTGCGTGTAAGATTCGGCCTGTTCCCGAAAACACGGACCCCGGAAGTTGCGCTGCATCGATAAAAAAAGCCCTTGCACCGAAAATGGTGCAAGGGCTTTTCCTGTTAATGGTAAGGCGTTGCGGGGATGGGGTTACATCATTCCGCCCATTCCACCCATTCCGCCCATTCCGCCCATTCCACCGGCGCCGGCACCGGCCATGGGGTCGGGTTTATCTTCGGGTTTCTCGGCAACCATCGCTTCCGTAGTGAGCATTAAAGATGCCACGCTGCCCGCATTCTGAAGGGCGAAGCGAACCACTTTCGTGGGATCGATCACGCCGGCCGCGATCAGGTCTTCGTATTCATTGGTCGCCGCGTTGTAGCCCATGGCGCCTTCTGACTGTTTTACCTTGTCGATCACGACGCTGCCCTCATACCCGGCGTTGTTGGCGATCTGGCGCAACGGCTCTTCTATGGCGCGCATCACGACCTTGACACCCAGTTTCTGGTCGGCCTTGATCTTGATTTTGTCCAGCGCGGGCAGGGTACGCACCAACGCGACACCACCGCCGGGAACGATTCCCTCTTCGACGGCTGCACGGGTTGCGTTCAGTGCGTCCTCGACGCGGGCTTTCTTTTCCTTCATCTCGGTTTCCGTTGCCGCCCCGACGTTGATAACGGCCACGCCACCGATCAGTTTGGCCAGGCGTTCCTGGAGTTTTTCACGATCGTAGTCGGAACTGGTCTCATCGATTTGGGACCGAATCTGTTTTACGCGGCCTTCCAAGGCGGAGCGTGCGCCGGCACCATCGACGATGGTGGTGTTGTCCTTGTCGATGCTGATGCGTTTGGCCTTACCCAAATCAGCCAAGGTGAGATTTTCCATTTTGATGCCCAGGTCTTCAGATACGACCTGACCACCTGTCAAAATGGCGATATCTTCCAGCATTGCCTTTCTGCGATCGCCGAAACCGGGCGCCTTGACCGCGGCGACCTGGAGCGTTCCCCGCAGCTTGTTCACCACCAATGTCGCCAGTGCCTCCCCATCCACATCTTCTGCGATGATCATCAAAGGTTTGCCCATCTTGGCAACCTGCTCTAAAACGGGCAGAAGGTCTTTCATGTTGCTGATCTTCTTTTCATTGATGAGAATGAAGGGATCTTCCAGGGAGGCGACCATTTTTTCAGGGTCGGTGACGAAATAGGGGGAGAGGTAGCCACGATCGAACTGCATGCCCTCTACGACATCCAAGGTGGTTTCCATGCTCTTGGCCTCTTCCACGGTGATGACGCCCTCTTTGCCCACCTTGTTCATGGCTTCGGCGATGATGTTTCCGATGGTTTCATCGTTGTTGGCGGAGATGGTACCCACCTGGGCGATTTCGCGCTGATCCTTGGTGGGCTTGCTCATCTTGTGAAGTTCTTTGACAGCCGTCTCCACGGCCTTGTCGATGCCACGCTTGATGGACATGGGGTTGTTCCCGGCGGCAACGAGTTTTTGGCCCTCTTCGTAAATGGCACGGGCCAGTACCGTTGCGGTGGTGGTACCATCACCGGCCATGTCGCTGGTCTTGCTGGCTACTTCCTTTACCATCTGGGCGCCCATGTTCTCGAACTTGTCTTCCAGCTCAATTTCCTTGGCGACGGTAACGCCGTCTTTGGTGACGGTTGGGCTTCCCCAGGATTTATCGATGACGACGTTTCTTCCCTTGGGACCTAACGTTACAACCACTGCATCGGCAAGTGCTTTGACGCCGCTGAGCATCGCTTCGCGGGCTTTCATATCATACTTGATTATCTTGGCAGCCATATTACCTAACCTCCGTTTCTATCAGTTGATGAAAATTATTACTCAATGACGCCGAGCACGTCGTCTTCTCTCATGATCAGATACTCTTCTCCCTCGATCTTCACTTCTGTCCCTGAGTACTTCCCGAACAGAATCCGGTCGTCGACCTTGATTTCCAGTGCCACACGCTTGCCATCGTCCCCTACCTTGCCATTACCAACGGCCTTGACCACGCCCTCTGCCGGCTTTTCTTTTGCGGTATCCGGGATGATAATACCGCCTTTGGTCTTGGTTTCTTCTTCGACGCGTTGCACCAAAATACGATCCTGTAATGGTCTGAGTTTCATTTTTCCTTCTCTCCTTTTTTTCCACTTGTTTCGAACATAACGAAAAAACAACAATTCCACACATTACTCGAAAAGGGCCTTTGAAAGAACCCTCAATCAGACGAAGTATGACAATTCCATTTGTTTTGTAAAGGAAGACAAAAACAAAGATTCAATCAATTTAATCATGTGTTATGATTTGTAAAGAGCGGATATCTATAATTTTTGTTCCATCAATATTCCAACAGCTTGCCACGGGTGTTCATCGGTGAAAAACACGGTATCCGACTTGGCTGCAATCGTTACTCATCGCTTTTCGCCGCCTTGGATTCACTCTTTTCTTTGGTCTCGGTTTCACTTAAAGCCGGTTTCGATTCCGGGTCCGAGTCTTTTGTTTTGCCTGCGTAGTCCGTCACATACCACCCTGTCCCTTTCAGGTGAAAGCTGC
Organism: uncultured Desulfosarcina sp.; assembly: GCA_963674945.2. Taxonomy (GTDB): domain Bacteria; phylum Desulfobacterota; class Desulfobacteria; order Desulfobacterales; family Desulfosarcinaceae; genus Desulfosarcina. The sequence continues at coordinate 386,758 of CAXXWQ010000004.1, read as the reverse complement.
TTTGGGAAATCATTTTGGTTAATTTGCCCGAGCAGCGCTTGCAGGAGGTCAACGGCGGGTCTGAAAACTTTTGAATTGCCTCTTCGATCTCTCCGCATGCGGTGCACTGGTATTCGTAGATGGGCATGGTTGCAAAACTCCTCTAACTAAGTGCAAAAATTATATAAAATTGAGGTGTTACTCGAATTGAATGGACTAATATATGTCGTCTTTCGGGCTTGTCAAGAAGATCGGCTTGAAAATTAGGGGATAGAGGCGAGTCCTTCTATGGGAGATTTCCATTTGCGATAGTAATCGAGAACACGATCAAGTCCAGGGGTTTTCATGGAGTCGAGAATCTCGTGGGTGATTCCGTGAACGCGATGTTCCTCTTCGAATTTTTCTTCATCGTTGGCATTGAAATTTTGTTGAAACCGGCTGAATCGAACGATGTGTACCAATTCATGGGTAACCACATACAGCGCAAACGGGGAAAGGGTAATATCCGGATGTTTTTCCAGGGTTTGCAGTATGGTATGATCTTGAATACAGATCTTGTAGAAGTCATACGAACTCGACCCCAACAGTCCGTTTTTTAGTTTTCCTTCGTAGCGGATCACCTGGGCGAATGGACCGTCTATGATTTCCGTTTCGGTCAGATCGGCCAAGGTGTTGATGTCGTATTTGGGGTGGAGCCACTGGCTTGCGGACATTTTATAATAGTTGCTGACAAGCTCCTCTGCCATGGCAACGCTATGGTTGACGAGGGTGATCTGCGCATCGTTGAATTTGGGGCGGTAAACCTTCATTTTCATAAAATTTCTGTACCATACACCCCCATTTGGGATCAATGACTTACATTATCCATGGGGACAATGGGGGTAGCAAAAAAATATGGACAAGTCAAAGCAGATAGTATAAAAGAAGTGGCTTACTTGAACCACTTTATTTTGAATGGGGGTGATCTGTTGGGTAGTGTCATCAAAAAGAGAAGGAAAAAGATGCGAAAGCATAAGCATCGAAAGCTACTGGCCCGCACACGACACCAGAGAAGAAAGGGTAAGTGATGTTTTTGATCTTTGCCTGATGTATAAGCACCGACATTTGCCTTGTCGGTGCTTTGTTATCTTCCCACCGGTTCCATCGGAGTGACGTTAACGGTTTCCCTCGTAACCCTTCATGTATTTGAAGATCTCCGAGTCTGTTGACAAAATGATGGAACTGTTTTCACTAAGGGCATTATTGTACACTTCCAGTGTCTTGGTAAAGGAGTAGAAATCCGGGTCGAGACCGAAGGCCTCTGCATACAGACGGGTGGACTCCGCATCTGCCTTTCCCTTGATCTCCTGGGCGGTACGATAGGCCTCCGACTCAATTCGCTTTAGTTCCCTTTCCTTTTCGCCCAAAATCTTTTGTGCTTCTCCCTTTCCCTCGGACCTGAACTTTTGTGCGATCTGTTTCCTCTCCGCGATCATTCGATCGTAGACGGATTTCCTGACCTCTTCCACGTAATTGACGCGTTTGATCTTGACATCCGCCAATTCGATGCCGAATTTGGCAAGCTTCGGTTTTGCCTGTTCTAATATTCCCGTGTCGATCTTGTCCCGGCCCACGTATACCTGTGAGAACCTTGCCGGTTTATCCTCTTTGGCGATATTGGGATCATCTTCGGTGTTGTCTCCGAAGTCTTCGAAGGTGTCCAGTTCCCGGTTGGAATTCCGCACGGCTTCAATCAGTCGATTGGAAGTGATGAAGTTCCGAACCGTGGGGTCGATGATCTCGTCCAGCCGTTGCTGGGCTCGACTCACGTATCCCACCGTTTTGAAAAACACCACCGGTTCCACGATCTTCCAGCGTGCGAAGGTGTTGACCCAGATGTAGGTCTTGTCCCTCGTCGGGATCTGGCCTGGATCGCCGTCCCACTCCTGAAGGTTGTTGGGATAGACCAGGGCTTTTTCGATGATGGGGAGTTTGAAGTGCAGGCCGGGAGAGGTAACGGTCCGCTGTACCCTGTCGAATCGGGTAACAACGACCTGCTCGGTCTCATCCACCGTGTAGGCACAAATAAACAGGATCAATACGAGTACGCCGGCGATTGCCAGTAATATTTTTGGTTTCATTTGGACTCACCACTGTTGTTTCCAAGGTTCAAGAGGGGCAGGACGTTCTTCTGCTCGGCATCCACGATAAATTTGCGATTGATCTTGGGAAGCAGCTCCTTCAAGGATTCCAGATAGAGACGCCGTTTGGTCACATCCTTGGCTTTGACATATTCACCGTACAGATCTTTAAACCGAGCCGCATCACCCTTGGCACGGTTGATACGATCCAGGGCATATCCTTCGGCCGCCTTGATGGTCCTCTCCGCTTCTCCTCTAGCAGCAGGAATGGCTTTGTTGTAGTCTTCCCGTGCCTGGTAGATCATTTTCTCTTTTTCCTGGGTGGCCTGGTTGACCTCGTTGAAAGAGGGCTGAACAGGCGTGGGCACGTTGGTCTTTTTCATCTCCACGGTGACGACGTTGATGCCGGTTTCGGCTTTGTCCAGTTCCTCTTGCAGCACCCGTAGCGCCTCGACGGCAATTTCGTCCCGTTTGGTGATCACCTCGTTAATACTGCGGTCACCCACCACGAGACGCATGCTGGATTCCGAAAGGTCGCGCAACAACCCGTTGGCATCCTTGACTTTGAAGAGATAATTATATGGATCTTTGATCTTATACTGGACGATCCAAGGCACGACGGCGACATTCAGATCACCGGTCAGCATCAAGGATATACTGGCCGTATCCGATGCTGCACTGTACTGGCTGCCATAGGGGCTTCGTTCGGACTGGAAACCGAATTCCTCTTTATAGATCCTGTCCTGGCGAACCTTGGTTACTTTTTCGATACCAAAGGGCATCTTGAAGTTAGGACCGGGTTGTGCGATGCGAACAAATTTTCCGAATCGCTGGACCACACCCACACTGCCGGACTCGATGGTGAAAAAAACGCTGTATCCGACGATCAGCAAGACGATTACCAGGATGATCAGCATCGAACCACCGGGTGGTTTGAACTTCTTCAGCTGATTGACGATGTCTTCCATTTGCGGTGGTGCGCCACCTTGCTGTTGCTGTCGGTTTAACTTTTCCCAATCCCAAGCCATTTTATATCCTTGTCTGGTGTTGCCAAAATGGTGCTTCCGAAACAGGCCGGAAAACACCGGTTTGTCCTTCATTCCTATTTTATCGGCTGCAATGCCGAATTTCACGGTTACCCAAAATTCATGAAAAATTATGATAATTTAAGATCGACCATCGCCGAAGTCAAGGAAAATCAATGGTTCTTCGAATGGTTGACTTTGGGGCAAACGCCATTTATATCGTCATCATGATATCGGAAGGATTGATGGAAAATGGGGAATAAACGGTCGCAGAACAAAACCTTTACGCCCATTGGTCAGGTGCTTGAATCCATTATGGACCAATACCGTTCCCGGAACAGGGGAGGGGTGCTGCACCTTGTCCACGTGTGGGAAAAAGCAGTGGGAAAGCCGATCTCGGATAACGCGAAACCCTTTGCCATCAATGGCTCACTCCTCTTGGTGCACGTGACCAGTTCCGCTTGGCTATTTCAACTCCGTTTCTTGAAGTCCGAATTGCTGGAAAAGATCAATCAAGGCCTTTCCCATCAAACGATCGAGGATATCAAGTTTAAGATCGGCCCTTTGTAATCCATGAATTCGCTGACCCACGATCGCTTTCTATCGGGTAACATCCTTTTGGACCAACCCAAATCCGGTTACCGCTTTTCCATCGATGCGGTGCTCCTTTCACACCTGGCGTGCCCACAGGCCGGTGACAGGATAATGGACCTGGGAACCGGTTGCGGTGTGATTCCCATCATGCTGGCCTATCGACAACCGGACGTTAAGGTGATCGGAGTCGAGATTCAGACCGCACTTTCCGATCTGGCCGGCAAAAACGTAGCGGTCAACAGAATGCAGCGACAGATTCGCATCCTGAACAAGGATATGACCCAGCTCTCCGTGACAGATATCGGCGGGCCAGTGGATCTGGTGGTAAGCAATCCGCCGTACCGTCGGCTGGGAAGCGGCCGTATCAGCGCCGATCGTCAGAAGGCCGTGGCACGGCACGAATTGCGTGTCAATTTGGCCTCTTTGCTATCCACGGCCTATCGGATGCTCGACAAGTCCGGGCGTTTTGCCATCATTTATCCGTCCCTTCGCACCGTGGACCTTGTTACCACGATGCGCAGCGTCGGGATCGAGCCCAAGTCCATGACGATGATCCATTCAAACACAGCCGGTCCGGCACGGCTTGTTTTTGTCTCTGGTGTAAAAAGCGGAGGAACGGGTCTTGAAATAAGCCCGCCGATCTACCTGTACAACGAGGACGGTGCGTACACCGAATCCGTCCAGCGAATGTTGTCAGATTAAGGGACAAGGGTGTTCATCACCGATCCAGATCGAACCTTCGGGTAGAAATAGGTTGATTTTCTCGGCATAATCAGGCCCTTTTGCGCAACCTCCTGAACTTGTTCGATCCGGGTTGGATTGAGAACAAAGGCGACATCAAAGGTGCCATTGTCGATTGCTCGAAGTGCTCTATCATGGGTGCTGGCATATCCGATCAAGGTTTCATCGTCCAACCTTGCCGTGTCAAACCCAAGAATTTTCATGAATATCAGTCTCGTCAAAACGCTCACATCCAACCGCCGCAAGGGTGGCGGCAGTTCATCTTCGAACAACTGATCCATGACACCGGCGTTTAGTGTCAGCAGGTGAAACACCGAGGCGCCACGGGCATAGATTCCGATACAATTTCTGTCGGATCCGGTCTCGAGGGCGGCGAGAAAATTTTTCTCCACCTGTCGGCGACTTTCCGCCGTAAAGGGATAGTCCGTGACTTGAAAATAGCTGCGGGATGCTTCGATGGCCTGCTGAACCTCTTCGGATGTAACGGCCTTGATCAGCCGGTGGGCAGGAAGAATGTTCAGACCGGGGTCGCTCATGCTGCAAAGGTACATCATCACGTAATTGGCCGGATGGCCATCATCGAAGGTTGGATCGGTCTTTTGAAGAAATTGTTTGTAATTCAGTGCCGTTTCATAGCGATGGTGCCCATCTGCGATGAACAGCCGTTTGTCGGACATGGCCTTTGTCACCCTTTGATGAATTTCAGGATCGACAATCTGCCACAAACGATTTTGGTGTCCTTGTTCGTCGATGAAGTCATCCACGGGGGAAAGTGGTTCGATGGCACCCAATACGGTTCCGAGAATACTACCATCGTCGGGATAGAGCGAGAAAATGGGGCAATAGTTGCAGCGCGTGGCCTTTATCAACGAGAGCCTTTCGGATTTCACCTTCGAAAAGGTTTTCTCATGGGGAAGGACGATTCGTTTGGAAAAGGGTTCCACGCCGACGATCGCAATCAGCCCAAATCGGGTGATATCCTGCCCTTCGTGGTTATAGGTGATGGCTTTCACATAAAAAGAGGGGGTGTCGTCCTGCTTCAGGACGCCAGTAGACATCCATTGCTTGAAATGGGCCGCCGATCGCGTATGGGGATTGTCCTCTTTTGTATCTGTCGCCTCGGCCCGGTTCAATATCAGGCGGATGATGTTGTTGGGATGTCTTTTGTAAAATTCATCCTGCTCATCCAAGGAAATAACGTCATAGGGGGGTGTCGTGACCGCTGACCGATCGTCGATGATTTCCGGATTATATCGTATTCCTTTAAAGGGCAATACTGTAGCCATGAATCGAAACTTCCTTTCTTCAATGGTGACATTGCTGCATCTTGGTTGACAAACCGTTTATTGAACAAACGACCGAATCGAAACTGATACTATAGGTGGCCTCGTCAGTTCAAGATCATTTCCGTTAAAAATTCGTTATTACCACGTAAGAAAGACGACAGGGCAACCCCCTCGAAGGAGTTGAGAGCATGAGATAAGGGAATAAAATGCAAAGGCGGTTGCCCTAAAAAAGACGATAATGAGGGTTGACAAATAATTAAGAAAAAAGCTAAAAAAAGCTTTTTTGTGTTGGTGCCTGTGAGGGGTAAGGAGAGGTGGCCGAGTGGCTGAAGGCCCCGCTCTCGAAAAGCGGTATCCTGCCAAAAGCGGGATCGTGGGTTCGAATCCCACCCTCTCCGCCACTTTCCGGAGTACCGAAACGCGGGAGCGAACAGGCCCTTCACAAATCAGCGTTGCCTGCAAAACGCGGAGAGATGTCCGAGTTGGCTGAAGGAGCACGACTGGAAATCGTGTGTGTCGTTTATAGCGGCACCGAGGGTTCGAATCCCTCTCTCTCCGCCATCCTTTTTTTACTCCATTCCTCTTTTTTCTCCCCGCAATCCGTTACTTCAGACTGATTTTCCTGATCCGGACGGGACCTTAGGAGATGATGGGTTGCGGCTTGACTGCGTATGGGGTACAGTAACTCGGCAACACGGTCTTCGAAGGATTGATTGAAATGGCATACTTGGTCTTAGCAAGAAAATACCGCCCGCAAACGTTCGAAGAAGTGGTTGGACAATCCCACGTCACCAGGACTCTTGCCAATGCCATACAAAGTGATCGGGTGGCCCACGCCATCCTATTTTCCGGACCACGGGGAACCGGAAAAACCACCATCGCACGAATCCTGGCAAAGGCAATGAACTGCAAATCCGGCCCCGTTCCGATACCCTGTAACACATGTCGTTCCTGCCAGGACATCACCGCCGGACGCGGTGTGGATGTGTTCGAGATCGATGGCGCATCCAACAACAGTGTGGACCAGGTGCGGGAACTTCGGGACAACATCCGGTACATGCCGGCCCACAGCCGCTTCAAGATTTACATTATCGACGAAGTTCACATGCTCAGTATCGCGGCCTTCAATGCACTCTTGAAAACATTGGAGGAACCGCCGGCCCATGTAATGTTTCTCTTTGCCACCACCGAGGCACATAAAATTCCCATCACCATCCTTTCCCGGTGTCAGCGCCATGACCTGAAACGGATCGATCTCTCTTCCATTTCTGCGCACCTGGATTCCCTGTGCAAGATGGAAGGCGTCTGTCTGAGTGCCGATAACCTGTGGGCCATTTCGCGCGAGTCAGGGGGAAGCCTGCGTGATGCCTTGAGCTTGCTGGACCAGGTCCTTGCCTGCAGCGGCGGTCAGGTGGAGGATGATTATGTAACGGGCCTTTTGGGGGCCATGGACCGAAACGTGCTGTTCGACATAAGTGAGGCGACATTTGCCAGAAACATTCCCCGCATCTTGTCCATCATCGATGATGTCTTTAAAAACGGAAAGGATTTGAAACGATTTTTCGGTGACGTTTTGCTCCATTTTCGTCACCTGATGCTGATCAAGGTGAAGGCCGGTGCCGAACTTCTTTCCGATTTTTCGCCGAAAGAGGTGGAACGTCTGGAAGGGCAGGTTCGGGATCTTCCCCTTTCCTTTATCGATCAGGTCTACAATGTGCTGTTCGATGCAGAGACGACCGTCCGGCAAGCGTCTCAGCCAAGGCTGACCATTGAGATGGTATTCTTCAAGATTCATCAAATTACACCGGCCCTGCCCATCGATCTGCTGATCGAGAAAATGGATCACCTTCTCAAAGATCCGAATCTGAACGCCGCATCGGGAATCGTCGAGATGCAGTCCGCGTATGGAGACGATCGGGAAACGTCGAATGTTAAGATAAAGATCGAAGGTCCAACCGACGTCGATCCATCGGAAACCGGGCCATCACCACTGGCATCTCCTTCAGCCGCCGATTCCACCGTAACCGGGGCATCAGTGGATGGGGAAGGGGATATGGCCCCCTGGCAGCGTGTGATTGACGCCGTATCAAAGACGAAACCATCCGTTGGGACGGCGCTTTCCCGCATGCAGCAAATTGGGGAAACCGAAGAGACCATTCGTGTCGGGGCGGTGGACAATGACTACACGACAAAACTAGTGAAAAAAAACCTGCCTTTGATTGAATCTGTCTGTCGGGAGCACACCGGAAAGGCCTTTCGACTCGAAATGTCCGTTGATGGATCGGGTACCCGACTGGATCATGCGGGATCGGCAAAGAAAAGGGTGGAGAAAATGGAACGAAGGCTTCTCAATCATCCACTGGTTGCGGATGCAGTGGACATTTTCAGTGGCAAAATCGATGAAATAAAAATCAAATAGGAGGACGTGTTCATGAAAAATATGGGGAACATGATGAAAAAAGCCCAGAAACTTCAGGCAAAGATGCTGCGCATGCAAGAAGAACTGGCCTCGAGAACGGTAGAAACCACGGCCGGCGGCGGCATGATCACCGTAGTGGCCAATGGGGCCCAGCAGATCGTCTCCATCAAAATCGAAAAGGAAGTCGTCGATCCTGACGATGTGGAGATGCTGGAAGACCTGGTTCTCGCCGCCGTCAACGATGCACTGACCAAGTCCCAGGAGATGGTTTCTTCGGAAATGGGAAAGATCACCGGTGGGATGAACATTCCCGGTCTCATGTGATGAACCACTATCCCGACTCCGTCACCAATCTGATCAAGCATCTATCCCGTCTGCCGGGTATCGGAACGAAGACCGCGGAGCGGCTTACCATGCATATTCTCCAGCATTCCAGCGAAGAGGCCCAGCAACTGGCACGAAGTATCGTTGCGCTAAAAGAGAAATTGCGGCTTTGTTCCTGCTGCTTTGCATTAAGTGACGATCATCTGTGCCGAATTTGCAAGGATCCTTCCAGAAAAAATGGCGTAATCTGCGTGGTGGAACAGCCGGCGGACCTGGCATCCATCGAAAAATCAGGCGCCTTTACCGGTCGTTACCATGTTTTGGGAGGCGTATTGTCTCCCATGGACGGTATCGGTCCCGATGATATTAAAATTGCAGCGCTTGTGCAGCGCGTTGAAAAAGAGGGGGTGGAGGAGATCGTCTTGGCCACGGGAACGAATGTGGAAGGAGAATCCACGGCCTCTTATATCGCACAGATACTGGCCGCCTATCCGGTGAAGGTTACCCGCATTGCATCGGGGATACCCATGGGCGGTGATCTGAAATATGTGGACCAGGTTACCTTGAAACGGGCCATGGAGAGCCGCTATGGCGTCAAATGAAGATAGAGTGTGCGACGACCTGTTTGTCTGTACCCTGTGTGGTGATTGCTGCAAGGGGTACGGCGGGACCTATCTCTCCGACGATGACATCGCTGCCATATCCCGGTTCATCGGCGTGACGCCCGCGCAGTTCATCGACCGATATACGAACACTTCCGGCGGCAGACCCCTGATTGCACAGGGTGACAACGGCTATTGCGTCTTCTGGGACAAGGTGTGCACCATCCATCCGGTAAAGCCGACCATGTGTCGAAGATGGCCGTTCATCCCCAGTGTTCTGGTTGATGTTGGCAACTGGCACGCAATGGCGGCCTCCTGCCCCGGGATGAACACGGATCTGCCCGATGAACAAATCATCGCCTGTGTGCGACGCACCATTTGCTCCAGTGGATACGGCCAGACGGAGTGAACGGTGCAGTCACCCATCTTATCGCCAATTCTCTTCATCAACCAATCGGTAAACGGGATCATTCCCTGCTTTCGACGGGACAAGGCGGAGGATATTCTCTTTCCCTAAACGTTCGAGTGCCCGTTCAAGAGTTGCCTGATCTCCATTCCACTTCTCCTGTATCACCGACAGGGTGATCTCTTGTCCCGTGTCGGCCACTGCACAGCACAGAAGATAGAGCGAAACGGTTTCGACGTTTAAATTCATCGAAAAAATCTTCTGGCGCATCGACGGGTCTGTTTCATCTCGAATCATGGGGTTCTCCTATACCACCGTGTATTTAGGGCCGGCGATGAGCATGTTATTGGATATGGTGGATTGGATTTTCTCCATTATGCTGCCGAAGACGATGTCCCGGATGATCCCGTGACCATATGCGCCGAGAACGACCAGACTATCGTGGGGGACCTGATACAGATTGTCCTCGAACCGACCCTTTTCGAAAAAGATCCACTGATCCATTACCTCGGAAAGTTGGGCATCCAGTTGGTTTTCCCGGACGATTTCGTGATACTTTGTCTTGTCCCCATTATTGCATTGGGTAAAGACATCCAGTGGTACACCCGTTATTTTTGCAACCCGGATTCCCAGGCGCATGGCTTTAACGGCGTTGGTCGAACCGCCGAAGAAAACGGCCACGCGTCTCCACGGCTTGAATACCGGACTGGTCATGAACACGGGGAATCGGGCGGATTGGATGATACGGCGAACCCGCGGGCCGATGTACCCCAGGCCGATTTTGGAAGACAGGTCGCTGATGCTGCGCGGGCAGCACATGAATTCGAAATTGGTGGGGATGTCGGGCAATGTGGATGCCGTATAGTTCTTGGGGGAGAAAAAGTCGGGCTTCATCCCCGTTTCCACCAAAAGCTCCTTGGCATGGGAAACGGCCGTCTCCGGGTCGTTGAGATAGGATGCATCCAGGTCCACCTGTACGACATCGTTTTCAAAATACATTAAAAATTTGGTCGATTCCGGGATGTATACGACGGGGGAAATGCCCAGTTGTTTGCAAAAATGAATGGATTGGAGAAGCGTTTCCCTTCCCAACGGCGTGTTTCTGAAGATGTGGAACAATTTTTGTGCCATTGCCTTTTCTCCTTTTGGGTCATTCCTGATTCATGAATATATGGAGCCCGGTTCAGAACCTGCCGGTTTGTACCATCAATTCTTTCCTGTATTGGTCCAGAACCGTGGCTTTGGAGATCATTCCCATGAATCGGTTGTCCGAGACAACCGGCATGCTGGGTACTCCGTCGACATCCATCTTTCGTAGAATTTCGGACAAATCGTCGTACACAGAAGCAATGCTGACATTCGTATCCATCAGTTGACCGGTGAGTACGGCATGGTGCAGGGCCGAATCGAAGAGATAGGGACGGACTTCATTGAGCCGGATCATGCCGACGAAGTGGCCGGTGGACCGATCCTCGACGGGGAAGTCACTGCGGTGAGAGGTCTTGACGATTTCGATGAACTCTGAAAGACGCATGTCGGGATGAATGCGAACATAGTCGGTTTCCAGTATTTCCTGCACATGCAGGTCCGTCAACACACGGGCATCGGTGCCGGGTCTGAGCAATTGGCCCTGTTCCACCAGGTCCTTCAAATACAAGGACGCACCTTCGAAGTAGTGGCAAAGCGTCGTGGAGATGGATGAAACCACGATCAGTGGCAGGATTACTTCGTATCCACCTGTGATTTCCACGACAAGGAAGATTCCGGTGAGTGGGGCCTGCATGATTCCACCGATCAGACCGGCCATTCCCAGAAGGGCGAAACATCCCTCGTTGACCCACTGGATGGAAGACCAGACCAGGGCGATGAGTCGATGAAAACTCAACCCCACGAAGGCGCCGATGACCAGACTGGGGGCGAAAATTCCTCCGGACCCTCCCCAGCCCAAAGTGAGGGACGTTGCCAGGATCTTCATCAAGGTGATGATGGTCACCAGCATCAACCCTTGGGAAAATCCACCTTCTATGGCGGTTCGTATGGCATGGTATCCCTCACCGAGGACATGGGGAAGAAAAAATCCGATAATGCCGACCATGGTGCCTCCCATGGCTGCGCGGAGCCAAAGGGGAACAGAGACTCTCTTGACCGCGTGATGCATGGAACGAAGTACACGGGTCAGCAGAAGAGAAGCCACCGCACAGAAAATGGCCAACCCCACACAGGCCAGGATATCGTGGAAATGGATGTTGAAATCCCTGTGTGCGAAGACGATTTGATTCCCCTTGAGCAGTCTGCTTACTTCTGTTCCTGCTACGGCTGCGATGGCGATGGGAATGATGTTCATGGTGCTCCATTCGCCGAGAATGACCTCGATGGCGAACACCATGCCGGAAATGGGTGCGTTGAAAATGGCGGCGATTGCCCCCGCGGCACCACAACCCACCAATGCGACCCGCTGCCGATCGTTGAGAGAGAATGCCTGGGCGATGTTGGATCCGATGGCGGCACCACTCATCACCACGGGAGCTTCGGGTCCGGCGGATCCCCCGCTGCCGATGGTCAAACAACTGGAGATGAGGCGTGAGAAACTGGATCGAAGGCGCAAGAGACCACCATATCGCGAGACCGCGTATATGACTTCGGGAACACCGTGGCCGGCCCCTTCATTCATGATTTTTTCCAAGAACAGAGAGGAGAGGGCCGCTCCGATGGCGGGCAAGAAGATCGCCCACCAGTATGCGCGATAGTGATGAAGCCATTCCAACATGGATTCCAGCCCGCGATTCAAAAAAAGCGCCGCCAGACCGCTGCATATCCCCACGATGATGGCGAAGATCATGAGGAGAAGTCGGTCGTCGGACCGAAACAGGGACCAGTTGCCCGGATATTTTAACTGCGTGAGTAGCCGTTTCATCACAACCGATTGGGATTTTTGGGGTAGACAGTTTTGTAAACGGGCCTTACCGAACTGCCAACCGGTAAATGACCGATGGGTTTTACCCACGGTCCTATGCCATCGGCACACAGCGGACAGCCAAGATTATGAGCGATTTCCGGCATCCAAAAGAGTTTCACAATCAAAAACCTGCGAATAGAGTTCCTCGGCTTCGGGGTGTGTGGTCAGAAATTGAACAAATGCCTTGTTTCGAATGCAGTAGGACAATCGGGAAAGCAAATGTAGATGAAGATCGACCGCCGGGCTGATCAGCAGGAAAAAAACGAACACCGGTCGGTCGTCAATGGCGTTGAAAACCACTGGCCGTTCCAAAAAACAGGTGGTGATAACAGGCGATTCGGGTGGATGGGAAATGGGATCCCGGGGGTGGGGGATCGCAATGCCGTTTCCAATTCCCGTAGATGCCAAACGCTCACGGGCCATCAGCTTTTCATATAATTCGTCGATGATGTCCGGCGACAGGTAACCAATGCAATCCACCGCCGACCGTAATGCCTCGCTGCTGTCGTTTCCGGAAACGTGATGATATACGTTTCCCCGTTTCATCGCCGAGACCAGCGTCTCGGCAAATTCATGTTTTTTACGATGGTCTTGTTCCTTTTCCAGTGAAAAGGAAATATTGTGTGTAATGGCCCACTTTTTCAATGCCGAATGTGAAAACACCACTTCGGAACCGCTTCGTTGGATGGGGATTCTACCCTGACGAATCCATCGTTTTATCGTGGAGGCGGGAAGCTCCAGTGCATCGGCAACCGTTTCCATGGAGAGTTTCATAATCCAATCCTGCCAGAATGTTGTCTAATCATATTTTCAAACTGGAAAAGATACTTTGATATTTCACATTAATCAAGGGCAGGTGTCTTTTTTTTGTGGAGAATCATTCTATTTTGCGGCGGTTTGGCCCACGATGGCAATATCCCTTCTTGGATAGGGAATCATGATGCCCTTTTCGTCGAAACTGGTTTTCACCACATCGGTAATGACGGAGATGGTATCCATTCGTTTGCGGGCATCGTTTATCCAAACCCGCAGTTGAAGATCCACCGAGGACTCGCCGAAATTCCGAACCACCACCTTCGGGGGAGGCTCGGCAAGGATCCATTCCACGCCTTTGGCCACGTCGATAATGGTCGATTTGGCCTTGGCCATATCGGTATCGTAGGCAATGCCGATGTTGACGCGTACCCGAATGGCGGTCGAGAGGATCGTGTAATTGACGATGTCCCGGGTCATGATCTCGTTGTTGGGGATGATAACAACGATGTTGTCCGTGGTTTTGATTCGGGTGGCCCGAAGTCCGATGTCGATGACATCACCCCAGGAGGAACTTCCGGCCGGAGTGCTCCATACCTCGATTCGGTCGCCAATCTCAAATGGTCTGTCGATGATCAACAGAATTCCGGCGATGAGGTTGGAGAGGGTGTCCTTGGCCGCAAAACCCACGGCGACGCCCAAAACACCGGCACCGGCGATAAAGGGCATTACGTTAACGCCCATGATGTCGAGGGCGATCACAACGGCCACCGCATATACAATGGCACCGGAGAACTTGTTGAGCAGATCGATGACGATGTTGTCTATGTTGGTTTCCGTCCGTTCCGCCAGGTTGGATTCCAGGGATTCTAAAACGATAAGAAGAAAGGACTTGGCCGGTGAAGCGACGAGAAGGATCAACAGCGCGTGAAATATGTTTTCAATCAGGGGGATATGAAACAGCCGGATCCAGATTACCCCTACCATCCAGATGATCACGAGACCGCCAATTTTCCGTGTGGTGGCAAACAAGTCGCCGCGCATCGGTATCAGCCGGAAAATGCCTTCTCTCTTTTCGAGGGTCGCGAGGACACGCTTTACGAGCAACCATGAAACAAGTCCTGCTAGCAAAACCGCAAGGGCATTTACAAGCGAGGTCCAAATCGAACTTTCGGCGCCCAATGACAAGATGTACGGTTCGATCCATTGTGAAAGAGTCGTCATGAATTCGTGTTGGGCTTATTGCATATATGCCAGTGCTTGGCGGACACGGTTTTGCGCGTCTTCTTCCTGATTTTCGAGGATCGCCTTGACCGAAGATAGTCGTTCCATTAAATCGCCGACCGTTAATTCCAGATTTTGAATCGTTTCCGCAGAGGTGGTTTCCGTCACATCCATGGCTTCACGAAGGTCGCTTGCATTTTTTATGAGAAGTTTCACGTTCCGGATTTTATCCAGCCGCAAAAAGAGTTCATCGAAATTGATGGGTTTTTGCAAGTAGTCCGCAGCACCTTTTTTCATTGCCTCGATGGCGTTATCCACCGTCGCGTGGGCCGTTATCAGGACGACTTCCGTTTTGAAATGAATCCGCTTGGCCTCCTCGAGGACACCAATGCCATCGATCCCCCCTGGCATGATCAAGTCCGTGAGCACCACATCGAAATAGTTTTCGGCGAGCTTATCTTTTGCGACAAGACCATTTTCTACGGCTTCCACGAAATATCCTTCCTTGTGCAACCGCTTTGTCAGAAGCGTCCGTGTGACCGGATCATCATCGACTACAAGAATTGAAAGGCTCGTCATTGTTTTCGTCTCCATCGTGGGTGTATCTATTTTACGCCACCGCTACTTGAGCTGGTAATAGACCGACCGCAAGTGACGTTTGGGGATAAACCGCGGGCACACGCCGGTCAGCGACTCGGTGGAGCCGATGAGCAGATACCCGTCGGGATGCAATGTGTTTGCGATCTTTTCGAAAAGTTTCTTGCGATCTTCAAGGGTGAAATAGATCGCAACGTTTCTGCAAAAGATGATATCGAACTTTCCCATCCCCGTGAACGGCTCCATGAGGTTCATCCGCCGGAAGGTCGCCATGGCCCGAATCTCGTCTTTTATTTTCCAATTCCCACCATTGGGCGTGAAATACCGTTGAAGCTTTTCCAGGGGAAGGCCTCGTTCGATTTCAAATTTATTGTATGTGCCATAGCTGGCCTGGGTAATGGCGGCATCGGAGAGATCGGTACCCATTAGCGTGATTTTTTCTATGACGGCCGGGCCCAATAACTCCCGTAAGACGATAGCGATACTGTATATCTCCTGACCGGTGGAGCAGGCACTGCTCCAGATCCGGAGCTTTGCTCCGGGAAGACCGGATCCATTTCCTTGTCGGATGTCGATGAGATCCGGCATGATTTTGTGTCGCAGTAAATCAAATGGGCTGGTATCACGGAAGAAAAGCGTCTCGTTCGTGGTGATGGCGTTGATGAGTTTCTTTTCCAGCACCTTTTTCGGATCCGCTTTCGCCTTGTGGTACAGGTCGGCAAAGGATTGACAACCCTCTTCCTCGATTAATCGTCCAAATCGGGTCTCCAGCAGATATGCCTTGGACATATCGATGTGAATACCGGATATATTGTAGATATAGGTAGAGAGGACCTTTATTTCTTCCGGTTTGATTTTCAGCATTTTTGTCTCTGATGCGGCATTTTGCGTTTGACCCTTGGATCATCTCGAGGATGATCTGCGCGAACGGACGGTTCTTACGATCATGTCGGCAATTTTGTCCAGCGGCAGTACCGCATCCGCCAATCCCGATTCTGCGGGCCCCTTGGGCATGCCGTACACCACACAGGTCGCCTCGTCTTGGGCGATGACGGTGGCACCGTTTTGTTTCATCAATTCCAGTCCCCGGTTGCCATCCGATCCCATGCCGGTCATGATGACACCGGTGGCACGCCCCACATAGTGGTGTGCAACGGACCGAAAAAGATAGTCCACGCTAGGCTTGCAGCTATTTTCCGGTGGATCGTCCGTAATTTTGATCAGGCGGTTTGTACCATCCGCACCAGCGACAATTTTCATCTGTTTCCCGCCAGGGGCGATCAATACCGTATTGGGCGATAAGGGTTCCCCATTTTTGGCCTCTCGAACGTCGACACCACATTTGGCTGCCAGGCTATTGGCCAAGGATTGGGTGAACAGGGGCGGCATGTGTTGAACGATGAGAATGGGAACGCCGATATCCTTGGGAATCATCGGAAGCATCCGGGCCAGTGCGTTGGGACCTCCGGTGGAGACACCGATGGCAACGATTTCCGCTTTGGATCGGTCGGCGATACTGCCAACGGAGGGGCGAACGAAAGGTGTGGTTGTGCTCTTACGAGGGGCCGTGACTCTTCCGGTCCACCGTGGCGGGGTTTTCACCAAAGCGGAATGTCCGGTACTTTCCTGGAATGCACGAATCATCGGTTCGATGGCCGTCTCTATTTTCGCGCAGTTCTCCGTCATGGTGCCGGACTGTGGCTTGGGAATAAAATCAAAGGCTCCCAGTTCCAGCGCCCGCATCGTCATGGCCCCACCCTCGTGGGTGAGGGTACTGAGCATGATGACACCGACGTTCTTTTTGTTCTGTCGCAGATATTCCAGCACTTCGATACCGTTCATTTCCGGCATTTCGATGTCAAGGGTAAGCAGGTCAGGCTTGAGGGATTCGATTCTGCTGATGGCCGCTTTGCCATTATGGGCGATTCCCACGACCTCCACTCCGGGAATTTTGGCGAGTGCATCGCTTACAATTTTTCGGTACAAGACGGTGTCATCTACAACCATGACCCGCAAGGGGGCGCGAAGACTCATCTACCTGTGCTCCTTACCGAAGGTGGCGCAAACATCCGAGATTGATAATTGCGTTGATTGAAACGTGTGGGGCAACTATATCCCGTTTTCCAGTACTTTTTCGACATTCAGGATTCCGATTAACCGATCCTTTGTTTTGAAGATGCCCTTGAAATAAGCGCCTTGAATGCCGCCGATGTTTGCCGGGGGCGGTTCCACCTTGTCCCATTCCGCTTCTACCACATCACTGATTCGGTTTACGAGCAGGCCGACGTATTCATCCTTGGCATTGACGATGATATTTCGCGTCGTATCGCTCATCTTGGTCTCTCCCAGGTCAAGCTTTTTGCCCAGGTCGATGATGGTAACGATTTGCCCACGCAGATTCAAAATCCCCATCACATAGTCCGGCGCCTGGGGAACCGTTGTCATCTCCATGAGCTTGTTGATCTCCTGAATATTGAGAATGTCCATGCCGCAAAGGGCTTCTCCCACATAAAAGGTTGCCATTTCAACAGTTTGGCTTGCCATTTGTCTTTCCTTTTTTATCTATTGCCTGACAGATATCCATAAATGCTGCGAACCAGTTTTTCACGATCCAGTTTAATCTGGTAGTCGCAGATGCCCACCTGACGACCCTTCTCGATGTCCTCTTCTCCGGCCAGCGTCGTCAATGCAATGACGGGAAGATGGGAAAAGGCGTTGTCCGCCTTGATACGTTGGGTCAGTTCAAATCCGTCCATATTGGGCATCTCGATGTCGGTCACGACGAGAGAGATCTCGTCGCCATGTTCTTGCAAAAGATCCCATGCAATCACACCGTCTTCGGCCTCGATTACCGTATACCCTTCATCTTCCATATAGCTCTTCACCTGGCTGCGGAAAAAATTGGAGTCTTCGGCAAACAGGATTTTTACCGCTTCGCCGTCTTCGTTGGTCACGGTTTCGGTATCCTCAAACCACTGTGGGTTCAAGGTTTGAACGATTTCATAGATGTCAACCATCAATGTGGTGTGATCGTTGATAATGGCCGATCCCATGATGCCGGGCTGCGTCAGCGTCTGGCCGTCGACATCCAGGGATAGTTCTATGGCATCGACCGGACCGATGGCCAAAAGACCCGCTTCCCGGCCGGCGATGATGAAGACAATGACCAGAAGGTCTTCCAAATCGGCCAGCGGTCCTACGTTGGCCACCTCGTCGATGGAGAACAAGGGGAGGCTGCCGCCACGGTAGCGGATCACGCGCTTGCCGCCCACGGTTTCAATATCGGTGGCCTTGATTTTTTCGATGCGTTCCACGATGCTCAATGGCGCTGCGAACTGTTCCTTCTCGGCACTGCGGAAAACCAGAAGTGATTGTCGGTCTTTTTGGTTGCGCATCGCCTGAAGGTTCTCTTCGGATACCTGCTCTGCCCGCTTGGATCCCTCCACGGACGTCAATCCGGCGATTTGGGCAAGGTTGCCCACATCCAGTATCAGGGCGACGCGGCCGTCTCCCATGATGGTGGCGCCGGCGTATCCCTTGCAACTTTTCAAATCCTTTCCCAGCGGTTTGACGACGATCTCCTCCGAGTCGTGCAGTTCGTCTACGACCAGGCCGTATTTCATGGCCCCGGTGGAAACGACCACGATATTCAGTGCGCTGTTGGAATGATATCGGCGATCATCGGATTTCCGCTCATCGGGTGCAAAGTTTCCATCTTCATGCTCTTTTGAAGTCAGGGACACCTCATCGTCCGGGGAGAGAGGGCTTTTTTTGCACCTCCGATCCGCCACGTTCTTTCTACGGTCATCAAGCTTTTTGCCCGTCTTCGGATCCGTGTAGTGGGATCCGATACCGATCACATCGGCCAATTTGATCAATGGAAGAAGATTTCCCCGAAGGCGAACCACCTCCGCATCCCCGACTCTTTCGATTCGTTCCTTGACTTTGCTCGCCGGTATACGCAACAGTTCTTCCAGATTTACCTGGGGAATGGCATACCGCTCGTCACCGGTCATGACCACCTGGCATGGAATGATGGCGAGGGTAAGGGGGAGCTTGATTCGAATCGTAGATCCTTTTCCCATCTCCGAGTCGATGTCGATGATCCCGCCGAGTTTGTCCAGATTTGTTTTGACCACGTCCATGCCCACACCACGGCCGGAGACGTCGGTGATTTTTTCTGCCGTGGAGAAGCCGGGCAAAAAGATCAGATTGATCCGTTCCTTGTCGGACATGACTTTGGCTTGATCTTCGGAAATCAATCCTTTCTCCAGGGCCTTCTGGGTCAATGCATGGCCGTTTAACCCCTTGCCGTCATCGGTGATTTCGATGTTGACCTGACCGGCTTTGTGGTAGGCTTTGAGGTAAATTTGACCTATCGGATTCTTACCGGCCCGTTTTCGAATGTCCGGCAGTTCAATGCCGTGGTCCACTGCATTGCGAACCAGGTGGGTCAGGGGGTCTCCGATGGCCTCGATAATCGTCTTATCCAGTTCGACATCTTTCCCCTCGAGGGTGAGTTCGACTTTTTTTCCAAGCGCACGGGAAAGATCCCGCACCACCCGCGGGAACTTGTTGAACACGTTGCCGATGGATTGCATACGGGTCAGCATGATCGCCTCTTGAAGTTCGGAAGTGATCAGATCGATGCGCTGACCTGCGATTTCGGCACCGCGTTGATCTTCGGTGCCTATGGATTGAAGCAGTTGGTTCCGACTGAGCACCAACTCCCCCGCCAGGGTCATCAACTGGTCCAAAAGACTCACATGGACACGTAAACTGGTTTCGGTTTCCGTCCTTTTGGTCGAAGATTTCTTTTGCGCGGGTTGGGTGGAATCGGCGAGTGCTTCGGTTGCAACCGGTTCCGGTTCGACTGCCGCCGATTCCGGTTCGACTGCCGCCGATTCCGGTTCGACGGAAGGGTTCGATTCTGCCTGCGGCTTGGGTTCCGATTCTTCGGGTAGTGAAACCCTGTCGGTTTCATTGGATTTGCCGCCCAGACACTGGGTCTTCATATCCGGCAGGATCTGATGAATCTGGTGTTCGGCGATTTCGAAAAGAACATTGATGTCTTCCGGTTTCAAGATCGTTGCGAACAATACCACCAGCGGTGTCGGCGCCGTTTCCTTTTCCATGTCCATGGTACGAACGGCATCGACAGGGGGATTACAGGCGATAATGAACCCGGTCTGCGTCATCTCTTCCATGACGGTATCGGGTGACTTTCCCTTCTCCACCACATCGGCCATAAGGTTCATGTGGACCAGGTAGACAAATTTTCCCTCATCGATCAGGCTTTTTACCAGGTCTGGATCCGCCTCTATGGACGTCTTGGTGCCTTCTGCAGAAAAGCGCTGAAGCTTTTCGTCGATTTTCGATTCGCTTCTTTCAACCGGATCCTCCTCGTCGACAGCATCGGACGCTGTCGTGGGATTGGAATCAGACGGTTTTTGGGGAGCCACGGAAGGCGTTTTACCCTCGGCGATGGCCTGGAGCGCTTCGATGTGCCGGGAGATATCCACATCATTGCTGGTGAACACATCGTTCATCAATTCCTTCAGGGTGTCGGCGGCCATGAGCAGGACATTGACGATTTCCGGCGTGGGAACCATATCGCGGCTTCGTATCTTTCCAAGGATGTTTTCCATTTCATGGGTCAGATCTTTGATCGTGGTCAACCCCATGAATCCGGCACCACCCTTGATGGAATGCGCCGCACGATAGACCTTATTGACAAGGTCCTCGTCGATATCGGCGCCAGCCTCCTCGATGCCCAGAAGATCGGTTTCAATGTCCGCCAGATGTTCGATCGATTCCTCCAGATACATCTGTAATGTTTCGTCGTCCTGAATGGTCATGTCGTGCTCCTTTTACCGAATGAGTAATGACGAATCATTCGATGGGTAGTTAATGCATCGCCAATGTCAAGCGACACAGTCGACTCGGTCCACAATGTGTGATGCTACACTAAATAGCTGTTGAACCCACTGAAATTGATTCAAAATCAGGTTTTACCGGATTCTTCCTACCACTGCGTTGTTTCTTGAGACCATTATCCGCTTGATTAAAAAAAAACTTTAATTGTTTTTGGTCTTGATATGTCTCCCGAGGGTCTCGATGGAGAGGGTGCCGCCGCTTTGAAGTGACGCATGGAAAAAAGGGGGTTGGCGAAACATCCACCTTTTGTATACGCGAGGTGGGCGCTGGTTGAAAAACGAGTTCCTGCGGGTTGCCAATATCGATGGCGGTTGCAAATTGTGAAAATGTGACGGTGTTACTCGAATACCTGTCCTTCACACCATTGACGGTCAGGTTGCCTGGTGGTCATCAAATCCCTTATACCACCAACAATCTGTTTCCATCCTGCCGACCTGTTTTGCGATTTTGACACCGAGGTCAGTCACAATGCGTTTGGTGACGTGTGTGGACCATTTTTCGGGTTGCGTATACCCCAAATCCGATAACGATTTGAGATCAAACAAAAAGGCCAGCTGATCTGCGTCTCTGGCCAATTTTGCCTCCAGCGTCTCACCTGCATTGAATTCCTGGATAAGGTCTTTTACGGTCGTGTCAAAGGGCAGGCTTCGGATCATATGATCTACCGCCAAATCTTCGTCCGGGGTTACATATTGTTTTTGTACATGGTTCAGGTCTCCCATTCTGGCTTCCGGCAGGTCGTGAACCAGACACATGGATAGCAATCGGTAACCGTCCGCCTCGGGTATCAGTTGCGCCATTGTCCAGGCGATGCACATCACGGCAAAGGTATGTTCGGCAACGGACTCTTTCCCCGTACCGAGGAACTGATAACCGGTACGATGAATTTGTTTTACCATCAATGCTTCAAATAAAAATTCGGTAACGCGCTGCATCGTCTCTCCTTTATGGGCTTGTTTGGTGATTTTGGCACGTTCCATATGCTTTGTCGCCTTATGTCAAACTGCTTGACACCAACATGAGGCTTGTATAGATATATAAAAACTTTTTCAAGGGTTTGCGATTCATTTTCGTCTACAAGACCCCCGGCAAACAGCTTTTCGAATTTTTGGGAGAGAATGTAAATGGTGCCCACCCAGATGGATTATATTCAAATTATCAGCAATGCCAGTTTGATGGTCAAATTCGTCCTCCTTTTGCTCCTGTTTTTTTCCGTCATGTCCTGGGCGATTATTTTTATCAAAATAAGATACATACGAAAGGCCTTCCAAGAGTCGGAGGTGTTTATCGAGTATTTTTGGAAAAGCCGGGACCTGGCCGGTGCCTTTACCAAAGCCAAGCAACTTGGCGGAAGTCCGGTGGCGCGTGTGTTCCGAATCGGCTACGCCGAATTGCGGAAACTCAATCCCAGCGGAAAACCTGCTGATGATGCCACCAGCAATAAAGACGCACCACCTTTGCGTCAGAACTTTTCGGGTTTTGATAATGTTAAAAGAGCCTTGCGGCGCGCCATCAATACCGAGATGACACGCATCACCCAGATGGTTCCGTTTCTGGCGACCACGGGCAACACCACCCCCTTCATCGGATTGTTCGGAACGGTATGGGGCATCATGAACTCCTTTCATGGCATCGGAGAGCGGGGGTCTGCCAGTCTCGCGGTCGTGGCGCCGGGGATATCCGAAGCGCTGGTGGCAACAGCCGCCGGTCTTGCCGTTGCCATACCCGCCGTGATCGCATTTAATCATTTCATGCAAAAAATCCGCGTTATCGAGGCTGAATTACACAGTTTTTCCGCCGATTTCCTCAATATTCTCGATCGTGATATCCTTCATTGACGAAATGATTTCATACAGTCATACAGAAAAAAGGAGGTGACATGGCGATAGGCAGTGACAGTGACCGGCTCATGTCGGATATCAATGTGACGCCCTTTGTTGATGTCATGCTGGTCCTTCTCATCATTTTCATGGTGACCGCACCCATGATGGTGCAAGGGGTGGATGTCGATCTTCCCCAGGTGAGCGCAAAGGCCATGACCACTGAAAAGGAAAACCTGACCGTGACCATCGATAAAGATGGCAACATCTTCATCAACGATTTTCAGGTACGGATGGATTATCTAAAGGAGAAGCTGGAAAAGATACTGGCGGGGAATACGGATCGCGAGGTCTTTTTTCGGGCCGATAAGGATGTCGCCTATGGTCTGGTCGTCGCTGTAATGGCCGAGATAAAGGCTGCCGGGATCGAAAAGCTTGGCATGGTAACCGATCCTTTCGACGATGACGCCGGAACCGCCTCCGGTAAAAAGGGCTGATGAAAAAGAATACCCGTGGTTCGGCCACTTTTACACCAGGCCAGGGCGGTAAGGAGCGGCATCCTCTCCTTTATCCCCTGTTATTCTCTTTCGTCGGGCACCTGATATTTTTCGTACTGATCGTGGTTGCCCCCGGATTGAAGACCGAAACGCAACCGATGCGTTCGGCCATCCATGTCCGCATGGTCTCCTTGAAGGCTCCGGCCCCTGCCGCCGAAACGGAAACGACCGCCTCCGTCGAAGATAAAGCACCAACGGTACCCAAAACAAAAGAGGCGGTGCCGCCGGCGCCAAAGAAGGAAGTGCAAGTCGCGAAACCCGCTGCACCGAAACCCAAAACATCGCTGAAAAAAAAGACCTTCAAGTCTGACCAGGTGATCAAACACGCATTACAGCAACTGAAAGAAAAAAACAGGGCCGAAACCAAGGAAACGGACTCCCCCGATACGCCGGAATCTTTGAAATCCGCATTGGAACGACTGAAGAAAGAGGTGCGTGAGTCAGAATCCGACCGTTCCCGTGCATCCGGAAACACAACGGACGATTCGGCCGAGACATCGGGGAAACTGTCGGGGCAGTTTTCCGAAAGCGGAAAAAAGGTGGCTGAACGGATCGATCTGTACCGTCTCGAAATCGCATTTCAGATTCAGAAGCACTGGGCTTTTAACGAACAACTGGCCGGAAACGACCGGAGCCTTGTGGCGGCGATCGTATTCAAGGTCATGCCCGATGGGGAAATACGGGATGTTTTTTTCACCGACCGTTCCGGTAATCGGTATCTGGACGACTCGGCCTATAATGCCATCATGAAGTCAAATCCGGTAGACCCGCATCCGAGTGGGTTGAAACTGCCCTATGTGGAAATGGGGGTTAGATTCACCCCGCAGGGCATCCGCTAACCAGTGCCCAGCCAGAAATGGCCAATTTGCCCGATATCGGCGTTGCACGAAAAATTTTATCCTCGGAATATCAACCAAATGCACCCCAAGGGCATTTCCTTCGGGGCACCTCCGGTAAAATTTTTCGCGCGCCTTGATCTCGACCAAATTTTCCTATTTCTGCATAGACACTTACAAACGAAGGATATCTGCATTACATGGTTTCGTTCAGATTGAAGATGGTTGTCTTGCTCTTTCTTGGTTTACTGTTTGTCGATATGGCGTATGCCGCGCCCTATTCGTACATCGATATCTCGAATCCATTTCTTCGCAAAACGCCCATTGCCGTGCCGGTATTCCAGGCTTCCACGGATGATCCGGTGACTATGGCAACGGCGAAGACGTCGTCGTCGCTTTTATGCGAATTTCTGGATTTCACCGGCTATTTTACTCTCAGTGATCCCGGGGCTTTTCTCGAAGACCCGCAACAAATGGCCATTTCCGGTGGTGGCATTCGATACCGGAACTGGACGGCCATCGGTGCGGAATTGCTGATCACCGGCCGTATGGAGATTCAAAATGGCACTGCGGAGTTTGAGCTTCGCCTTTTCGACACGATCAAAGAGAAGATGCTGGTGGGCAAACGATATCGGAGCGATCCTGAAAATTATCGGCAGGTGATTCGCCGGTTTTGCGGTGAGGTGGTGTTTGCCGTCACCGGAAATCGCGGTTTTTTCGATTCAAAAATTGCCTTCGTTTCCAATGGCAGTGGAACCAAAGAGATTTATATCTGTGATTTCGACGGCTCCAATGCGCGTCGGTACACGCATCACGACAGTATTTCCCTTTTTCCGGACTGGTCTTCCGATGGTAAATGGATCGCTTATACAACCTATGCCAGCGACTATCCGAAAATTCGGATTCAAAATGTTCAAGATGGCCGATATACAGGTATCGATAAGCCAGGACTGCAGGTGGTCCCGGCATGGGTTCCCGGCCGGTTTGAGTTGGCCGCCTGCCTCTCCTTTTCCGGAGATCAGGAAATTTATCTGTTGACCGGAAATGGGAAAATTATTAAAAGATTGACAAATAGTCTGGGAATAGACGTCGAACCGACATGGGCTCCGGATGGGAAACGCATGGCGTTCGTCTCCAAACGTTCAGGCAATCCACAGTTATACATTTACGATAAAAATTCCGGACGGGTTCAACGGCTGACGTTTGAAGGTCGCTACAACACGCAACCCAGCTGGTCTCCCAAGGGAGATAGAATCGCCTATTCTGCCATGAAAGATGGCGTCATAAACATTTTTACCATTGATTCCGATGGCGGTGAGCCGGTTCAGCTCACTCAGGATCAGGGAAATAACGAGGCCCCCTCATGGTCCCCCGATGGCAGCCTCATTGCGTTCAGTTCGACGCGGGAGGGAAAAAGCAGGATATACGTAATGACCGCATTCGGTACCGACCAAAGGCGGCTGCTTTCCCTGCCCGGTGAGCAAACCAACCCGAAATGGTCCCCGAATATTTTAAATCCATGAGTTTTATATACTCGAAAAAAAAATGAGGAGGAAGAGAAGATGATGAAAAAATGGGTTGTTATCGCATTATTGTTGATCGTTCCTGCTATGATGTTTTCCGTTTCCTGCGCCAAGAAACAAGTTCAAACCGGCCCGACGGCCGAGGAGTTGGCCGCGGAGGAGGCTGCCCGCCAGGCGGAACTGGAAAAACAAAGAGAGTTGGAGCGTCAACGCCAGCTGGAAGAGGAACGCCTTGCCGCCGAAAGGGCCGCACAAATTGAAGCAGAGGCAGCAGAGCGGGAAAAAATGATGGCAGTGAATCGTTTCTTAAACGAAAATATCTATTTTGATTTCGACGATGCCAACTTGAGTGAGCAAGCGCAGGAGTTATTGAAACAAAAGGCGATGTGGCTGCAGGACAATCCGGATGCAACTGTGACCATTGAGGGGCATTGCGACGAAAGAGGCACCAACGCATACAACCTGGCCCTGGGTGAGCGTCGTGCGGAGAGTGTCAAGGCATTTCTGGTCAACCTGGGAATTTCCGATATGCGTCTGACGACGATCAGCTACGGTGAGGAAAAACCAATAGACATGGGTCACGACGAAGAAGCGTGGGCCAAAAATAGAAGGGCTGCATTCGTCCTGGAATAAGTCTGCCTATCAATCATTCATCTATCTAAACGAATATGCAGCAATCCATTGGTGATTGCTGCATATTCTGTAATGGGTATTTGGATCGGGATGGTAACGATGAAAAAAAGGGCCGTATGGTGTGTTATTTTAATGATGGTGATTCTTTCTGGATGCGCCATTCAGGACGATATCTACACATTGGACCACCGCCTTTCCGCCCTTGAGCGGAGAAATGCGGAGCTGGAAAAGCGAAATCGTGAACTGCTCGAGGCAAAGGAGAATATTTCCAGCAAGGTAGAAGGGCTAAACAAGACCCGTCAGGAAGATGAATTCGAGCTACGTGGCCAATACGCCGGACTGGCCGCCCAAATCGATAGTCTTCGAGAAGCCTTACAGCTGCAAACCGGGCGTCTCGAAGAGTTGGAGTACCTTCTCAATCAAAAGATAGCGGGATATGAGGAACGGCAACGCCAAAACCAGGAGCGATTGGACCGGATCACAACCGGCATGGGTTCTCTCGAAAAACGCGTTACAGGTGTCGACCGGTATCCCAATCCCGAGGATTCTCAAGCCCAGTCAAAACATACCCCCCAGCGTACGGCCGTCGTTGCTACGAACAAATCCGCTTCGGGCGAAGAATTATATCAATCTTCGAGAAAGAAATTCGACAGTGGGGATTATGAAGGTGCCCGGAACGGTTTCGAAAAACTGATCGCAACGTATCCGAAATCGTCACAGGCGGATAACGCGCAATTCTGGATTGGTGAAACCTACTATCGCGAAAAATGGTATGAGAAAGCCATCCTCGAATATCAGAAAGTGATCGAAAACTATCCGTCGGGAAATAAAATTCCTGCCGCGCTGCTTAAACAGGGCCTGTCCTTTATTCAAATCGGCGAAATCAGCAACGCGCGACTGCTTCTCAAAGAGCTGATTGCGAAGCATCCTGGTACGAATGAAGCCAAGATTGCAACGGAAAAATTGAAATCCCTGTAATTTTACATGTCTCCCACGATCCCATTGACCCTCCATGGACCCATTCTCCATAGGATTCAATCCAACCGGCTATTGGCGAAACGGTAAACGGCCATGCTAAAGGTGATCGGAATCGATCCTGGCTTGGCGGAAACCGGAATCGGTATCGTTTCCGGCAGCGGTTTGAAGGTGTGCGGTTTTGCCTACGGTACGATCTCCACGTCCAAGGCGGATCCGACCCCTTTTCGGGTCAAGCATATTTATGAAAAAATTTGTCGGGTACTCACACAAGAGGCGCCGGACCTGATGGTTGTTGAAGATGTCTTTTCCCTTGAAAAATATCCCCAGTCAGGTATCGTTTTGGGAAAGGTGTGCGGCGTTCTGCTATTGGCGGGAAGCCAGTCCGGTATCCCCCTGCTGGAAATACCGGTGCGCCAGGCCAAACAAATCCTCACCGGCAACGGCAGGGCATCGAAACAGCAGCTGGAACGTGCGGTACGAAATACGCTCAATACGACCAATCCCATCCGTCCCTTCCATGCCTCGGATGCCCTTGGGTTGGCGTTGATTGGATTGTTCCGGCATTTTGACCACCGGACTTAAGAGGATTTGCGATGATTGGATATTTAGAGGGCAGATTGATGAAAAAGGAGCAGGACCGGATTTTGCTCCTGGTGAATCATGTGGGATACGAAGTTCTCGTCCCGATTGTCGTCATGGAGACAATAAAGCAAAAATCCATCGGAGATGAGGTCTCTTTATACATCTACTACTATCAGACGGAAAGGCAACCCAAGCCGGTGTTAATCGGTTTCCAGCTGGAAGCGGAAAAGGAATTTTTCCAGTATTTCATATCCGTCGAGGCCATCGGACCACTCAAAGCCGTAAAAGCGCTCAATGTTCCGGTGGGCGATATCGCCCATGCCATCGAAAGCGGAGATGTCGGTGCTCTCAAAAGGTTGAATGGCATCGGGGATCGTACGGCCCATAAAATTGTCGCTTCATTGCAGGGGAAAATGAACAAATTTGCCCTGATCAAGCATAGAAAAGAGGAAAACCAGGGGCCGGAGGACGAGGACTTCGTCCAGGTGGTGATGGATGTGCTCGTGTCTCAGTTGGGATACAAGACCACCGACGCCCGACAGATGGTCGTCGATGTCATGAAGCGAAACCGAGATATCGCATCGGCAGAGGACTTGTTTGATGAGATATATCATTCACAGCGAACCTATACGTGATTTTATATTTTTGGAGACGTCATTATTAAACGCATTTGCCGGAGTGTAGCCATGGTGCAACAAAAAGTGTGGGCCTCGTAATGGCGGATCGGATTCTCACCCACAGATCCGATGAAACCACCATCGTCGATGGTGGACTCCAACACGGTGACCGGGATCCGGAGATTCTCTCCTTGCGGCCTGAACGGCTCGATGCCTATGTCGGCCAGGCCGAAGTGGTGGAGACCTTGAAGATCGCCATCGAGGCCGCCAAACTCCGGTCAGAACCACTGGAACACGTTCTTTTTCACGGACCACCGGGGTTGGGCAAGACCACTTTGGCCCACATCATTGCCAATGAGATGGGCGGTGCACTCACCGTGACTTCAGGACCGGCCCTGGAAAAGGGCGGGGATCTGATCGGGATCCTCACGCATCTGGGAGAAGGGGATGTCCTCTTTGTGGATGAGATTCACCGGACACCCAAAACGGTCGAGGAATTTCTTTACCCGGCAATGGAAGATTTTGCCGTGGACTTTGTCTTCGACAAGGGAATTCACGCCCGCAGCCACCGGTATCGGCTCAAGGCATTCACCCTCGTCGGGGCAACCACCCGGGTGGGATTGCTTTCCGCGCCGCTTCGGGACCGTTTCGGCATCTTCCGCAGTCTCGATTTCTACGGTCTCGATGAGTTGGTGCAAATCACCACCCGCAGCGCATCCTTGTTACAGGTATCCATCGACACATCGGGTGCCCAGGAATTGGCCAAACGCTGTCGGGGAACGCCTCGCATTGCAAATCGATTGCTCAAACGCGTTCGAGACTACGCTCAGGTCCGTGGCGACGGAACCATCTCCAAGCCCATCGTGGAAGCGGCACTATCGTTAGAGGGTGTGGACGAACAGGGGCTTACCCGTCTCGACCGCCGGTACCTGAAGACCATTATCGACTATTATGGTGGCGGGCCGGTTGGCATCGAGGCGATCGCGGCCACCTTGCAGGAGGAGTCCGATACCCTTGTGGACGTGGTGGAACCCTATCTGCTGAAAATCGGAATGGTGATTCGCACTTCCTCTGGGCGCCGGGTCTGCGATGCGGCATATGGTCATTTGGGGATTGCTGTCCAGCAAAAACTGTTCTAATGCGCCGGCTTCGGGTTGCGCCCGATATCTGCGCCTGCGCTTCGTCCCTCGTCACTGCGACGTACTTCATGTACGACTCGCTCCTCGGGTCTCGCAAGCCTTGATCTCGAACGCAACCCAAATCCGGCGGGCGCAGTACTGCCGGTGCGATTCGGACCAAGTTGTCTTGCGGCCATATTGATTTTATGGAATTTTTTCCTATGGCTGGTGAACGTACTATTGAATCCGCTCCACTGATTACCTTTCTTACCGATTTCGGTGACCGGGACGAATATGCGGGCGTGATGAAAGGGGTGATCGCCGGTATCCATCCCGGCATCCGTGTTGTGGATATCAGTCACCGCATCGAACCCCAGGATATTGTCCACGGCGCCTTCATTCTGGCCGCTGCCTACTCCTATTTCCCCGTCGGCACCATCCATGTGGCCATCGTAGATCCGGGAGTCGGCGGCGACCGGCGCATCGTGGCTGTCACCTGCAACGGACACCATTTTCTTGCGCCGGACAATGGGCTACTCGAACGGGTGACGGATCGAAAACCGTTGGAGATTGCCGTCTCGGTGACGAAATCGGAATTTTTTTTGCCATCGGTCAGTCAGACCTTTCATGGGCGGGATGTCTTCGCACCCGTCGCCGCTCACATGGCCAGGGGCGTGCCAATGGAGGAACTGGGGCCGGTGATCAGTGCAAAGAGCCTCGTAACGGGTGTGGTGCCCCGGTGCCGCTTCGAGTCCAGAACCACGATTCGGGGAGAGGTGGTGGCCGTCGACCGGTTCGGCAACCTGATGACCAATGTGGATACCCCTGCCCTGGACGCACTGATCCGACGAACGACCGGCAAACCGTTGGTCGTGGACCTGGCCGGGAAAACAACGATTGCGGGACTGACCACTGCCTACGGCCGGGTTCAGCTCCATCGACCAATGGCGATCGTGGGCAGTCGCGGTTTGTTGGAAATTTCCGTCAACTGCGGCAGCGCCAGCCGGTTGTTCAAAGTGAACAGAGGGGATCGTGTCTGTGTGAGAGGCGGATGACATGCAGTCTTGACGGCTTCGTAAAAAGCTTTTCCAGGCCAAAGATGGCCAAACCGTATTACGAAAGAAACTCGTGACTGATTCCAAATCCAATTGGCAACTGCTGATGATGGCGGACGACGGCCGCGTGATCCCCTTTCGCCATGTGAAGGGATTCGCTACGATCCTTTTGGTTTTGATTGCCATATTGTTTCTCGCTTCTGCGGTATTGGGCTGGCAGCTTGTAATCGAAAAGAAGCGGCATCGGCGAACACTGGCGCAATTGGTGGCGGCCAACCGACATGTGGCGCATTATAAAAGTGAACTCGAATCGGATGTTACCGCTTTGGAATTGGCACAAGCCGGCATTGAAGAGGCGCTTTCGGAAAAGACCGCGTTGCCGACGATTCAAAAGATCGAACCCAAAGGCAACGCACCGACGCCACAAACGGTTGATGAGAGAAGAGATATTCTCTCCGAGGAGAATATTCAAGAGAAAGAAGAATCCGCATCATCGGGAACACCTTTCGCAGAAGAGGCGCAGTCAGAGAACGTTTCTCAAAAAATCGCACCAGTAGAAGAGGAGTCCGAATCCCTTCCTGTTTCGTCCCCACCCCTTCAGCCATCCGAAACAGAAAAGCAGACTACCGCAGAGGCTGTTGAGAAAACAGTCCCGGATGAACAAGTTTCGGAAAAACCGGTCTCGGAAGAGGATCTGTATGAATCTTCAATGAAGAAATTCAGAAATGGGGATTATGACGGCGCCCGGAACGGTTTCGAGAAGTTGATCGCAACATATCCAAAGTCGTCTCGTGCGGACAACGCTCGATTTTGGATCGGGGAATGTTACTATCGCGAGAAATTGTACGACAAAGCCATCATCGAATATCGGAAGGTAATCGATAACTATCCGTCGGGAAACAAAGTTCCCGGCGCACTGCTGAAGCAGGGATTCTCCTGTATTGAGATGGGGAAAACCGAAACCGCCCGTCGGCTTTTCAACGAACTGATTGCCGGATACCCGCAGACTGATGAGGCAAAGATCGCCAGAAAGAAGTTAAAAACGCTTTAATGGGTAAAAGATGAGGACTCCGTAAACATGGCACGACCCGAATCCAATTGGCAGCTGCTGTTGGTGGCAGACGATGGACGAATCATTCCTTTCCGACACGTGAAGGGATTCGCATTGACACTCGTGGGGTTGTTGGTGCTGTTCGGCCTGGCGAGTGCGCTGCTGGGGTGGCAATTCGCAATGGAAAAAGCGCGACATCGGCAAAACCGGGAGAAACTGGCCGATGTCAGCGAACAAGCGGCCCATTTCAAGAGCGAACATGAACGAAGGACAGCCGAATTGGTGCTGGTCAAAGCCCGCCTCGAACAATTCCAGCCGTCGTCATCCGAAGCGTCGGCAGCAGGGATCAATAAAACCAACACATCAGAGGCGTCCACGGCCGGAGGCAGAGCGCCTGTCGAAGTCGAAAAAAAACATCGACAAGATGCCGGTGTGCCATCGTCGGATCCGCCCGTTGTTCAATCATCCGAACCACCGGCACAACCTGCAGTCGCTTTGGGAAATTTCGAGGTACTATTCGATGTTCGTGCCAATCACGTCACGGCCCAATTTCGCGTGCAAAATACCGGTCCCCGATCCGATCCCGT
This sequence comes from uncultured Desulfosarcina sp., assembly GCA_963674945.2. GTDB lineage: Bacteria > Desulfobacterota > Desulfobacteria > Desulfobacterales > Desulfosarcinaceae > Desulfosarcina. Next base: position 354,438 of record CAXXWQ010000004.1, on the reverse strand, counting down.
TGAAGGGCGGTGTGTCGTCGTGCTCAAGACGGAAGGATCGGATCCAGTTGAATGGTTTGCACTGCCGGATGTGCCCTTGTCACAGGGGCAGCCCGATGGAAGTGACGGGAACCCGTTTCGAATTTCCAGATACATCGATATGACCATGTCGGGAACCGGCCCGAATCAGCTCTCTCGATATACTTCTGCCACCGTTTTCGTATTCGATCATGGCGGCGATAAGATACTGGAGAAACAATACCATATCACACCTCCCGGCCCACTGGCGGTCCCACCGGCAGATGTGACGCCCAATGAAAAAGGGGCTGCGACCGATTCGGTTCCCGCGACCTCGGGGCCTGACAGGAAGAATCGATGAAAAATACACTCGTAAAGGATTCGATATAGGAAGGAGACTGTGGCCGTGGCCGATCATCATCAGGTTTTTTCCATCATCGACAGGGACTTGGAGGTGGACGGATCAATCGTGGACAAGGGGAATCTGGTCGTCAAGGGCACGGTAAAGGGCACCCTTACGGGAAAGAGCGTCGTCATCAGTGAAGAGGGGACGGTCCTAGCGGATGTCAACGTAGAGACCATGACCATCGGCGGGCGATTCGAAGGACGCGTCGAAACATCCGGCAAAGTATTGATCCTGGCGACAGGACGTTGTTCCGGTGAGGTGGTGTGCCAGGACCTTGTAGTGGAACCCGGCGGTCAACTGAATGCCAGGATTACGTGTCAAAGAACATAATGCGTCATCGGTCAGAAATGGGCAATTTGCCCGATATCTACTGACTCTGGGCCGTATGCTTACGACGTGGTTGGACCATCTGCTTCGAATCGGCTGCGGTATCTGTCGAAGGGGATACGCACGGACCGGAAATTGTCGAAGGTGACATCAATAAAATCCAGACCTTCCATCTTCCGTAAGACCGAAAACATTTCCAGATAGCTTTGGAGAATGCGATGCTCCCATGAAAGGCCCAATTTTCCTGCCAGTCGTTTGATCGGTTCCGGTGAGCCTTCGATCTCCAGAAACCGGCCAAAGGGCATGGTGTCCATGCAGATGATTTCTCCATCCAATCGCCAGGTTTCCCGCCACTTCTCGTAAATCTGGCGAGGCGCGAACCCGAGATTTTTCAAAAGAGCATCCATGGCATCGAAATCGTTGACCGTTACCTCCAATTCCCGATAGACTTTATACTCTGTCTCGGGGACACCCGGCGGTGACTTGAAGGTGAGGGTGATATCCGTATCCTTTCGAAGGCGCAGCAGGCAACCTTTTTCCAGCAGCCGGCTATCCTCGGTGTCGTAGCGGACATTGCGTTCAAAGGTGCGCTGGCCGATACAGGTGGCGTCCATATCCATCAGGCGGCTTCTAAGGTCATAGAAATCGGAGACATTGAATTTGATTTCGATTTCAAGATGTTCCATGACGATGGGATATCGCAAAATCGGCGGAGGATGTCAAACATGAAACAGGGGGGCATATCGATTTTTCCTTGACACCGTCGAGATTATTCATTAATAGTGCCAGATTCTAAGAAACGAACAGGAGTGAATACGGTGAAAAAATATACATATAGTGCGAAAAACGCCGACAATCAGAACAAATGGTGGGTTGTGGATGCCGAGGGCGCCGTCCTCGGACGTCTCGCCTCCCAGGTGGCCGCTACGTTGCGGGGCAAAAATAACCCCCTTTTCACCCCCCATGCGGATCTGGGTGATTCCGTAGTGGTGATCAACGCCGAAAAGATCGTTCTTACCGGAAGAAAATTGGATCAGAAAAAATACTATCGCCACAGTGGCTACATCGGAGGGTTGAAGACCATCACCGCGAAAAAGCTGCTGGAAAAAAGGCCCGAAGACGTGATCCGTTTTGCCGTAAGGGGAATGCTTCCGAAGAACAGCCTGGGCAGAAAATTATTTAAAAAGCTCAAGGTATACGCGGGGGAGCAACACCCCCACGAAGCCCAGCAGCCGGAAGTTCTCAGCATTCAATAATTTCAATATAATCGATACAACCATAGATACCCGGAAAATACCATGGCAACAGAAAAAACACATTACGCAACGGGAAAAAGAAAGAATGCCATCGCGAGAACGTGGATCAAGCCCGGCAGCGGTGTCATAACCGTTAACGATCAGCCTGCGGATGAGTACTTCACCGTGAGTACGGCCAGAACCATCCTGCGCCAGCCACTGACGCTGACCAACCACCTGGATACCTTCGATATCAAGGTGAAGGTCCACGGCGGCGGAATTTCCGGCCAGGCGGGGGCGGTACGACACGGTATCACCAAGGCCCTGATCCTGTTCGACCCGGATCTTCGGCAATCTCTGAAACGGGCCGGGTTCGTCAAACGGGATCCGAGAGAAAAAGAGCGAAAGAAGTACGGACAAAAGGGTGCAAGGGCGCGTTTCCAGTTTTCCAAACGCTGATTTGCCCTTATCCTACCCCTTATTACCAGGAAGGGAGCAGCCACGGTGCTGTTCCCTTTTTGTGTTTCTTATAAAAACTTTTTTTAACAATTAAAAAGTTTTTACGGGGTTACATCATCACGATCCGCTCGGTGCTTCGGGTTCGTACACGGTAACGGCGAAACTCTTCGTTCCCTCCGGGCACCCGTACACACAAGCGCCGGTGATTGATTCTTTCCATTGCATGCGAACCCATTGAAGAACTGCTCCTGGGTGAGAAAAAATTGGATGGTCTGCGGACTGGTCTGATTTCTTGACTTTATTCCTGTTTTCAAGTTTAGTGATCTCATTCCAACCATTTGATTTAAAATGGATCTCATGCTGTCTTGCTTCGACTTCCATAAATTTAATGTCACAATCGCAACGTAAGGATGAATATCGGCGCACAAAGAAAAGGTTGACGGAACCATTGATACTCATCGATTATCAGGCTAAATATTTTGTCTATGAGTTGCCCCGCAAAGGAACTACCGGAAAATCCTCAATAGTTAAAAATGAGAAGAAACGAAAGGTTCGCCGCAAAGGATCTTTTCACAACCTGGATGTCGTTATTCCAGTAGGTTATCGGGAAAATCCAACCGCGGCACCCAGCTTCGCCAGTGGGCCAAGCGCGTGTTACGCGAGAATTTGATCCGCGGATTTATCCTGAAAGAAAAATGGCTATAGGAGCAGGCACAGAAACTCGAAGATCTTCGGCGCACCGTCGGTTTGCTGGAAAAAACCTTGACTCATCAAACCATCGGCCTGGAAAAGGACCATGGCTTCAAAAGCACCCTGGGCGCTGTTAATTAGATCTTCGACGGCGAGGAACGTCTCTCTTCCAGCGTCGAGGAAAAAGCCGCTAATCTGCTGATCACTTGGCCTGGAAAACATTTTGTGATGAAACTGTTATAATCCGCTGGTCAGCATGGGTCAATTGTTCCAGCCCGTTTGGGGTGACCACGTGGGTGTTCTCGATGCCGACCACCCCCTGATTGGGGAAAATTGCCTTGGGTTCGAGGGCGATGACCATTCCTTCTCGAAGCGGTATTTTCTGGCCCTTGGCGAGGAAGGGGAATTCGTCCAACTCCAGTCCGACGCCGTGGCCGATGAATCGGACCCGATCATCGCCAAACCCCATGAAGTAATCCCCCAATCCCTTTTGATCAGCGATATCCATAGCCGCTTCGTATAACTCCCCCGCCGTTGTGCCGGGTGTGGCCATGACCTTGATCCGTTCCTGGAGGTCGAGCATGTGGTCATGGGCATCTGCCATCATCCGGGGGATTTCACCGATGGCGTAGATGCGAGTGTGATCGCTGATATACCCTTTCCATGCAAACACATAGTCCAGTAGTATCGGTTCGTTGGATTTTATCTTGCGAAAGCTCGGTCCCTGTGCAACGGCCGCGTTGATGGCCGCTCCTCCGGTGGGAGAGGCGAGGTAGCTGGGAACCGCTGCGGCGGGACCGGCCATGAGATGGCCATAAAACATTTCGGAACCCCACAATCGCATGCGAACCAATCCCTGGTGCCCCAGCCGCCGTGCTTCGGCCTCCACAAGACCGGCCAGCTCGATTTCTGTCATTCCCGCTTTCAACAGTTCGGGCATGGTCCGGGCCAAGCGGTCGGAAAATGAAGCGGACTGTCGGATCAGATCCAGCTCGTAGGGGCTTTTCACCGACCGAACCATGCGGATGGGCACGGAGACATCCTTTATCGTAAGAGAAGGAAACAGCTTCTTGTAATACAGATAGTTGTTCGCCGGCAGGACATCCAGTTCCATGCCCATCACCCTGGGCGGTTCCAGACCGTTTTCCTCGATCAGGGCCATCAGCTGTTTGGGACTGGCCATGGGAACGATGTGGGACATGGGGGACTCCGCCCTGGCGCGTGCCAGGCTCTTTCGAACCATGAGCAGGGGCCGGCCCTGGGCCGGTATGTAAAGATGGGATTGCTGGATGGTTCCGGCAAAGTAAAAAAGGTCTGTATTCTGTATGATTAGCGCACCATCAACCGATTCGGCAACCAGCCGACGTTGGAATTTTTCGATGCGGTCGTCGATCTCTTTTCTGGGCGTTGAAACGTTTTGTTCGATCATATGAAAGGATCCTTTCATGGGGTTGGAAAACCGGGTGAAAATCCCCACGGATTTACGGATAAACTATGGCCCCGGATCGGGGAAAGTCAAGTTCACCTGCCTCCTTGTTGTTGACTTCAATCGATCTTTTTCCTAATCTCGATACGTATTTTGTACTATCGGAACCAATAGGAACTCTCTCACATTACCCGATTCGGCAAGTCAACCATATGGGTGTCCGACGCTTTCTCATTATCGCTCCCGCCATCGTCTCTTTCGTACTGTTGATCTCCTATTTCTGGGTGCCTACATACGAGGCGCAGACCAAGGGCAATCCAGATCGGCTGGTGCAGTTTGTGACCGCATCTTCCGGCGATGCGTCTATTCTCAATCCCATTTTATCCGCCGATAGCGTCAGCAGCCAGATCAACGAGAAGGTCTTCGAAGGGCTCATCGACCTGGATGAAAACCTTGCCTTCCGTGGTCGTCTGGCCCGTGACTGGAAAATATACGAGGACGTGCTCTTCTACGTGCACGAAGAGGCCGACACCGCCTTATGGGGTCGTGTGGATGGTGGCAAGTTGGTGGAGAATCTTCGAGAGACCTTCGAATCGGAAAAAGAACAATGGCCGCATGTCCAGTATCTGGAATTGATGCCATCGAAAACGATCATTCGACAGGTGTCCGTTCGCATGGAAGAAAAGAACGAAACCGTTCCTTTACGGATCGAAGCGCCTGCCCGCGTCCGGATTCGGCTGGACCGGGTGGATCAGATGTTTTTCGATCGGTTGGCCGACATTCTGGGGGAGGATTATTTCGACTCCTTCGACCCGATGTCATATGTTGCGGGTAATTTTTACCGGATCGGAGCACAATTGGCGGATCAAGCCGATAAACTCTTGCCGGCGACCGCCCACAACCCCATTATCGAGTTTCATCTTCGGCCTGGTGTCCGGTTTCACGACGGCCACGCGCTGACGGCCGATGACGTCAAGTTCACCTATGAGGCCATTATCGATCCGAAAAATCTTTCTCCCCGAATTTCCGACTTCGAGTCGGTGAAAGAGGTGACGGTGGTGGATCCACTCACCGTTCGTATCGTTTACAAACGGCTCTATTCACCCGCTTTTGCCACCTGGAGCATGGAGATTCTGCCCTCCCACCTGCTAAACGATGCGGCCTTGGCCAGAGAGGCAGCCGAGCGGAAAGTGGACCCGAGTATGTTTACCATGAGGCAGAGCAGGCTATGCCGGCATCCCATCGGTTGCGGTCCCTTCGTGTTTAAGGAGTGGAAGTCGGACCAGTACGTCCGGCTCAAACGTTTCGATCAATACTGGGAGGGGCCACCCAACTACCGCGAATACGTGATGCGCGTTATTCCCGATCCCTTGACCCAGGAGATGGAGTTTTACGCCGGAACCATCGATGATTATAACGTGCAGCCCCATCAGGTGGCGCGTCTGTCCAAAGATGCGCGTTTTCAACATTTTTCCGGCACCGCCCTCGGCTATACCTACATCGGATACAATCTTAGGCGAAAGCCCTTTGACGATGTACGGGTGAGGCGTGCGCTGGGCATGGCCATCGACACCAAAAAGATTATCGAATTCGTGCTCTACGGCCAGGGAGAGGCCATCACCGGCCCCTTTGCCAAACAGACCGATTACTACAATGACAAGATCGCTCCTTTGCCCTACGATCCGCAAGGGGCCGTGGCGCTCTTGGCCCAAGCAGGATACACGCAGGGGACCGATGGTTATATGCAAAAAGAGGGAAAGCGTCTGGCCTTTACCCTGATTACCAACAACGGCAATCCATTGCGCAAGGCGATCCTTGCCATCGCCCAGGATGCGTGGAAAAAGATCGGGATTCAGGTGGAGACGGATCTGTTGGAGTGGAGCGTCTTCATCCAAAAGCGGGTCGACCAATTGGATTTCGACGCTTTGGTTTTAGGCTGGTCCTTGGACATCAATCCCGATCTGTTTCAGATCTGGCACTCCAGCCAGAGCGGGCCCTACCAGCTCAACTTCGTCGGATTCTCCGATCCGGAGGCAGACGACTTGATCCTCAAGATCCGGCAGGAGTATGACCACCACAGGCAAGTGGCATATTGCCATCGCCTGCACGAGATCATCGCCGATCAGCAACCATACACCTTCTTGTACGTCGGCCGCTGGACTGCGCTGCTGGACAAGCGTATCGTCCGGTCCGTCACCGAAGCCCATGGCTGGAAGGTAATCAAACCCATCGTGCCCACCAAGACCGGAAGTTACACCTATCATTTCAACCAATGGATCAAACTCAGGCAGGCACCCGCGTTTGCGGTTAACGGGTAGGGGATTGTATGCTGGCCTTTCTCGGAAAAAGCATCGTTCAGAAGCTGGTCACCCTGTTTTTCGTGTCGGTGGTCAGCTTTTTGATCATTCATCTGGCACCGGGCGAACCCAGTCAGATCGATCCACTCAATCCGAAATTCACGCCGGAGATGGTCGAACGCATGCGCGCCGAGTTCCACCTGGACAAGCCGCTGCATGTGCAGTACCTGCTTTTTTACAAGCATCTTTTCACCGGTCGCATCGTCTCATGGCGGGACAACCTGCCGGTATCGGGAAAAATATGGGAACGGTTTCTCAACAGCCTTCCCCTGTTTGTGGTGGGAACCCTTCTGACCTGGACCTTTTCTTTTCCCGTGGGGATCCGATCCGCCATCAAGAGAGACGGTATCTACGACAGATCCACCACCTTTTTGTCCTACCTGCTTATCTCCATCCCCGGTTTCTTTTTTGCCTATATTCTTATCATCCTGGTGGTCACCAGGCTTCACGTGCCCGTCATCGGCATGGAGACTTTCGGAATGGGTTCGGCCGGTCCATTTTACCGTTTCATGGATCGCACCTGGCATCTTGTTCTTCCCTCCATCCTCGGTGCCACCGGCGGTGTGGCGGTCCTCTCACGGTATGTTCGCAGTCAGATGCTGGAGATCATCGGTGAGGATTACGTGCGTACGGCCGAAGCAAAGGGACTTTCGTCGGATACGGTTTACTATAAGCATGCCTTGCGAAACGCGCTTCTTCCCTTTGTCACCATGTTCGGGTTGATTCTGCCCGGTCTCATCGGCGGATCGGTGATCATCGAGTCTATTTTTTCATGGCCGGGAATGGGCCGGATGGCCTATGAGGCCATTCTGGCAAGGGACTATCCAGTAATTTTGACGATCAATTTCCTTACCGCCGTACTGGTTCTGGCCGGTACTCTGGTTTCGGACCTGCTTTACATGGCGGTGGATCCGAGGATCAAGCTATGAGCGTCGAGCTTGTGGATGCGGCCTACAACACTGAGGGTGATGAAGCCTCCATGCCGCCCTCTCGATCACCTTGGGCTGAGACGTGGTATCTTTTGCGAAAGAACCGAATGGCCTTCTACGGCCTGGTCATCTTTCTAATCTTCTTTGCCGTCGCCATTACCGGACTGATCGTCACTTCGGGTACGGACCCGATTTTGGATCCGGCCCGGGTCCGTCTGCAGGAAAAACTTCGCCCACCGTTGTCGCTTCCCAAACTGGACACCTTGCCGGCGGATGCACATCCAACGCTGGGAATCTATCTGCTCGGGACGGACGATCTGGGACGCGACGTTTTCGCCCGCATGCTCCAGGGCGCGTGGGTGTCTCTTACCGTCGGATTCGTTGCAGTGGGCATATCCGTCGGCATCGGTATCCTGCTCGGGGGGATCGCCGGTTATTATGGACATAGCGAGGTCCAGTCAGGGCATATTCTCATCTTCCTGTTTTTTATTTTTTCTGTCGTACTGCTTGCCAATGGTTGGATTGTTACCTCCGGCCTGGCACTGGTCGCCACCGTTGTCTTTTTTCGCTGGATGAGAAAACAACCATTGACCAATGTTTTCGTACCCGGCTACCGGAAGTGGTTTCTGCATCCGGCCATTGGTGTGGATACGCTGGTCATGCGGGTCGTGGACATCATGCTCTGTTTTCCCTCGTTTTTTTTGATTCTTACGGTGGTGGCACTCTTGCCGCCGAGCATCTACAACATCATGATCGTCATCGGGCTGACCAGCTGGATGGGGACCGCCCGTTTCGTCCGTGCCGAGTTTCTCTCCCTTCGCGAACAGGACTTCGTGATGGCGGCAAAAGCACTGGGCATAAGCGACCTTCGGATTATTTTCCGGCATATCATGCCAAACGCAGTGGCGCCGGTACTGGTGTCGGCGACCTTGGGCATCGCGTCTGCCATGCTCACGGAGGCGGGTCTGAGCTTTTTGGGATTCGGGGTGCCGCCTCCCCACGCCACCTGGGGAAATATCTTGTCCGATGGAAAGGCATTTATTTTCGATGCACCTTGGTTGACCTTCGCACCGGGACTGGTGATTCTCATCGTCGTGTTGGCCTTTAACCTGTTTGGAGAGGGGATGCGGGATATCCTGAACCCGAAACTCAGAAAAAGAAGTTAAGTATCATCACAGGACGGCATCTTTCGGCCCAGGCCGGCGTTTTCATCCCTTTCGCGATCCTCAACGTAGCGCTGCTACGCCTGCGGTCGCAAAAGAGATGACGCCTTGGCCTGAACCAAAATCTACCGTCTTGAGACGACACTTGTTCAAATCTGCAACCCTTGGAAAATGCTAAAATATCACTACGTAAACCCATAAACCTCGAACTGGGAACTGTGAACGATAAACCGGAAACAGACAACCTGCTTCGCGTTGAGAACCTGAAGATCCACTTTTCGGGCGACGGTCCCGTGGCGCGGGCCGTGGACGGCGTGGATATTCGCATTGGTCGTCAGGAGACGGTCTGCATTGTGGGTGAATCCGGCTGCGGAAAAACGGTGACGGCCCTTGCCGTCATGGGTCTTCTCAAGCAGCCGCCGGCGGCCATTGCAGAAGGCCGGATCACCTTCGATGGTCACGACCTTTTGGATTTGGCGCCGAACAAGATGCGAGAATTGAGGGGAAGGCGTATCGCCATGGTGTTTCAGGAACCCATGACCAGTCTCAATCCGGTCTTTTCCATCGGAGATCAAATCGGAGAGGCGATTTTGGCCCATTTTCCCATTTTGCAGCAGGAGGTTCGTCGGCGGACAATCCGGTTGCTGGAAGACGTGGGAATCGTGGAACCCGAGAGACGGCTTGGTGACTTTCCCCATCAGCTGAGTGGCGGGCAGCGACAGCGGGTGATGATCGCCATGGCCCTTGCCTGCGAGCCGGATCTGATCATCGCCGACGAACCCACCACAGCCCTGGACGTGACCGTCCAGGCCCGGATTCTGAACCTGTTGAAGAGAATCAAGGCAGAAAAAAAAATGGCCATCGGGTACATTACCCATGACCTGGGAGTGGTGGCGGCCATCGCCGATCGGGTCTACGTGATGTATTCCGGGATGGTTGTGGAAGAGGGGATCACCCGAACGCTGTTCGACGCCCCACGGCATCCGTATACCATCGCATTGCTGGATTCCTTGCCAACCAGGGAGAAACGTGGCCAGCGCCTTTACAGTATTCCCGGAAGCGTTCCCCATCCCGCATATCGTCCCCGTGGCTGTCCTTTTGGCCCGCGTTGCAAATACCGGCGGGCTTTCTGCCAAAAGGGGGTCCCCAAACTCTGTGATTATAACAATGGCCATCTGGCCCGTTGCCCAATTTTATACGCCGAGAGGGAGCAAACAGGAAAGGGTGTCCCATGAATACCACCCGCGCCCCCCTTCTTACCGTAGAGGGTTTGAAAAAGTATTTCCCTTTGCAACGGGGCCTTCTGCAACGACAGGGAGGACACGTCCGGGCCGTTGATGGCGTCGATCTTGCCATCTTTCCGAATCAGACACTGGGTCTGGTCGGTGAAAGCGGTTCTGGGAAATCCACCGTGGCACGTCTGATTTTACGATTGTTGCATCCAGATGAAGGCGTGGTCCGTTTTGATGGCCATGAGATCACTGCATTGGACGAGCGGGCCTTTAAACCCATGCGCAAACGGATTCAGATGATCTTCCAGGATCCATACAGCTCCCTGAATCCGCGCATGACGGTGGCTCAGTCGATTTTAGATGGTGTCCGCATTGCCGGCATCACGGAAAAATCAAAACAGCGAAAACGGATCGGACAGCTTCTTGCGATGGTAGGCATGCCAGCGGGAAGTGCGGACCGGTACCCCCACGAATTTTCCGGTGGACAGCGCCAGCGCGTCGGTATCGCACGGGCACTTAGCGTCGATCCACAATTAGTCCTTTGCGACGAACCCATCTCTGCCCTGGATGTGTCTATACAGGCCCAGATCATCAATCTGCTCAAGGACCTTCAAAAGGAGTTGGGGCTCAGCTACCTGTTTATCTCTCACGATCTCAATGTTGTCAGCTACATCTGCGACCATGTTTGCGTCATGTATCGGGGGCGCATCGTGGAATCGGCGCCGGCCGAACTACTTTTCGATCATTCTTATCACCCTTACACCATCAAGCTGCTATCCGCGGTCCCGGAAACCACGGTGGTGGGATGGTCTCCTTTGATCGGCGACCGGATCAATCGACAAATCCCACCCGACGGCTGCGTCTTCGGCGACCAGTGCCCTGATTTTGAAGGAAAATGTCGACACCGACTAAAGGATATGGTCCGTGTGGGCGATGACCATTTTGTGCGTTGTTGGAAGTACCCTGCAAAAAAACGAAATTTCTCGTGAAAAAAGACACAATATCGGGAATGAGTATGAAAGGTAAAATCCACATCGCTTTTACAGCTCGGTCATAGATAAAAACGGCGCGATAGGGTTGGCAATCTCACTGGATGGTAACTGATCTCACGTCATCCCACCGCATTGCGGGATCAGGTAATACACCTGACAGGTTATTCGAAACTGTTTTTTCATTCCAACAGAGGAGAACCAGGCATGTCAGCCGACAGGGGCGTTCCGGTCAAACGCCATGCAATGGCAAGTCAGTTTGCCAGAGATTATCTTATCCTATCCATCATTCCGCTTTTGATCCTGTGCTTCATCGTCGTATCCGGTATGGTCGTCACCCGTAACTATCTTGCCGAACTCATCGTGCAAAGCACTGCGGCGCTGAATGCCGATGCGGAACAAGGCCTGCAGACTTTGGGTGAAGGCCATATCGGCACGAAGGCCAAGGATGTGGCAAAGCAGATCGAGGTATACGTCCGCATGCATCCGGAACGTACCATCGCCCAGATGCGTCAAGACCCGCAGTTTATGGAACTTGCCATTCAAAAGGTTGGTGAAACCGGTTACACGGCCATCATAGAATCTCCAACGTGTTTGTTCCGCGTCCACCCCAATGCCGTATTAAACGACACGGATATGCATCGGCTGGCGGAAAAGCTGCCCGACTGGTGGCGCATCATCGAAGTCGCCAATCATGGTGTAGAGACTGCAGGATATTATGACTGGTTGGAGTCCGATGGAACGGTCCGGGAAAAGTATATGGCCATTTTTCCCATCAATGCTTCTGTTCAGGGGAACACGTTGATGGTGGCGGCGACGACCTATATCGACGAGTTTTCCGCTCCCATCGTCAGAATGAACATACGTGCCACTGATATCGTTTCCAGATATCAGCAGTACATATCCAGACAATTGACCGTTTTTGGGGCCGTTGCCATAATTTTGCTGTTGATCACCTTTACCAGTTCCTTTTTTCTTCTTCGCCGGTCGGTATCTCGCTATATCCATCCCATCACGAGTCTGGCAGATTCAGTGGGAGAACTGGGGGATGATGATTGGAATATTCCCATTCGAAATAACCTTCTCCGGCGAAAGGATGAGATCGGCACACTCGCCCATGCCCTGAAAAACATGTCCCAGAAGGTTCACGAACTTATCTTGCATCTCGAATCCCGAGTACGGGAACTCAAACAGACCCAGGCGGCACTGGAGGAAAGCGAGGCCCATTTTCGAAGCCTGTTCGACAGCGTTCCCGTCGGGCTCTACCGCACCACAACCAATGGTCGGGTTCTTGCTGCCAACTTGGCCTTGGCCGAGATGTTCGGCTTTCCGGATCTGAACGATCTCAAGAAATACAATGCAGAAAAGATTTATCTCGATCAACAAGAAAGAAAGAAATGGCAAAGACAGATGGAACATGGGAGAGCGATCCATATCAGCGAGACACAGATGAGAAAACGCGATGGGTCCACCATATGGATCGAAAACCAAGCCCGAGCGGTGAGAGACCAAACGGGGCGGGTGATCTATTACGAAGGAAGCCTCAAAGACATCACCGAGCGAAAGGCGGCGGAAGAGGCTGTAAAGGCGAGTGAAGAGGAGTATCGGCGCCTCTATGAGGAGTCAAAAAGGACGGAAGCGATGTATCGATCCTTGATTCACTCCTCCCCGGACCCCATTGTCATTTACGATTTACATGGACGCGTCAAGTACATCAGCCCTATGTTTACCATGGTCTTCCAATGGTCTTTCGAAGAGATAAAAGATCGGACCATCCCCTTTGTCCCCGAATCCGAGCGGGAAATCACGCAACAGAAAATTCGACAGGTTGTGGAACAGGAAACGTTATGCCACGGGTTCGAAACCAAACGCATCACCAAGAGCGGGCAAATCATCGATGTCAGTATCAGTGCTTCCCAATATGATGACCATGAAGGCAAGACGGCGGGGATGCTTGTTATTTTGCGGGATATTACCGAAAGAAAGCGGATTGAGGCGCAGCTTTACCATATCGAGCGTATGGAGGCGATTGGTACATTGGCTGGTGGGATTGCACATGATTTCAATAATTTGTTAATGGCGATCATGGGAAATGCCACCTTGTTGAAACAAAACGCAACCACCGAAGGGGTTACGTACCGGGCACTTTCAAGAATCGAAGAGCAGGTGCAGCGTGGATCCCAATTGACACAGCAATTGCTCGGCTATGCCCGCAAAGGAAAATATCAGCTGAGAACCATTGATCTCAACGATATCATTAGAGAAAGTACCGGAACCATCAAGCGAACCCGAAAAGATATTCCGATCCACTATGATCTCGCGGTCGATCTTTCCAAAATCGAGGCCGATGCATGCCAGATCGAACAGGTTTTGATGAACCTGTTCATCAACGCCTCCGATGCCATGCCTGACGGCGGTGACCTTTTCCTCACGACCAGAGATGTCTCTTCCGACGACTGCGCCGCTCATTCGCAACTTTCCGATTCGAAAAAATATGTTCTTCTCAGCGTTGCAGATACCGGCGTCGGGATGGACAAGAAAACCATGGGACGAATATTCGATCCATTCTTTACCACGAAGGAGATGGGAAGGGGAACCGGGTTGGGGCTTTCCTCGGTCTACGGCATCGTAAAAAGCCATGGCGGGCACATCGAGGTGGATTCTACTATCGGCAAAGGAGCGAATTTCAATATTTATCTGCCTGCATCAACCGAACCGGAACAGGAAACGTCGGAAAAATCGCAGCCTCTCATCGGTGGTGAAGGCACCATATTGCTCGTCGATGATGAAGATGTCGTTCTGGAGGTAGGTGCCAAGCTGATCCAAGCGTTGGGATACCAGGTGATCAAAGCATCAAGCGGCGCTGCGGCGATCGAGCGTTTTGAAAATGAATTCGATGCCATCCATTTGATTATCTTGGATATGATCATGCCGGACATGAGCGGCGGTGAGACCTTCGACAGGCTCCGGTCCATCGATCCCAACGCTCGCGTCATACTGTCCAGTGGATACAGCATTGACGGCAAAGCAGCCGAGATCATGAATCGCGGGTGCCAAGGATTTATTCAAAAGCCCTATTCTATCAGGCAACTGGCGGAAAAGATCGATTCCATTTTGGGAAAGGGAACCTGATCCGTTATCGACCATATTTTGCCGTGAAGCTTGCTTTCCCCAGGGTGTTGGCGTGGATCATAAATCCGACGAAAGCGGCACTCGCATCCGATGGAACATCGATTTTTTCGGTTGAAAGTGCATGAACCGTAAAGATGTACCGATGCGGGGTGTCACCTTGTGGAGGGCATGCACCGCCGAATGCGTGGGTACCAAAGTCGGTTCGCCCCTGTATTGCACCCGAAGGAAGATGTTTACCGGTTGGTTCACCTGCTCCGGCGGCAAGCTTCGTGACATCGGCCGGGATGTTATAGACGACCCAGTGCCACCAGCCAGAACCCGTCGGTGCGTCGGGATCGTATACGGTAATGGCAAAACTCTTCGTCCCTTCTGGTACATCCGTCCACTGCAGTGCCGGTGACTGGTTCTTTCCATTGCATCCAAACCCATTGAAGACCTGCTTCTGAGTGAGAAAGGAATCCGGTTTGATCGTTGGGCTGGACAATGTGAAAGCGCCTGCCTGTACGACCGTTGCGGCCAACACGATCACGAAAAAGAACAGAATTTTGTCGCTTTTCATCATCATTGACTCCTGTCTTTTGACTATCATCACGATTCTTAGGATATTGTCGGAAGCGCTGCCACAGTTCCATAGCGGCTGTCAAGGAGAAAAGTCCTTGTTCGTGACACGCCAATTTTGGGTGCAATAAAAAGATCTGGTTGTGGTTGATTCCTAACCGATTGCTGGCATCAAAAGACTCCGCGATGTGCGGGGCCTTTTGATACACAGATGGAATCAGACCTTGTTGGGAAGTTTCCAGGCAATGATCATAAACACCCCCCCGATGACGGCGGCCAGCAAAGTACCCGGTATCATGGGCAGCAGGGCCTGGTACTTGTCCGCTCCCGTCGCAAGCATCACCTTACCGCCGGCGATTTTATCGAAAAGAAAAGACCCTTCGATGCTGCCATAGACAAGAGTATAGATAAGGGCACCCAGCAAACCGCCACTGATAAAGAACAGAGCGTCCTTCCTGCCATCCGCCAGAGCGGATAGACCCGTGCCGGGGCAGTAGCCAGCCACAGCGAAACCCAGGCCGAGCATTGCCCCGCCCACGATTACGCCGATGTAGCTGCTCTTTACGGAAAGGTGCCCAGCGTCGATGACGCCAACACTCATCAGTAAAAATAACAGGATACTACTGATGCCGATAGCAAAAAAAATGGCTTTCATGAGGTGCAGATCCGTAAGGCGCAGCATGTTTATGATGTTCTGCGGGTTGGTTGCCCCGACGCGCTGCAGCGCAAAGCCAAAGAAAATGCCGAGTATGATTGCAAGAACGATGGTCATAAAGCACCTCCTATTTTCTTCTGTAAACCAGTATCGCTGTGGGAACGGCTGCGGCAAATGCGCCGATGGCGAACAGGTAGCCGCTCAAAGATGTCTGCATCATCCCGCTCATCATGTGGCCGCTGGTGCAGCCACCAGCCAGGCGAGCGCCGAAAAGCACGAGCAACCCGGCAAAAAACACCGTTACATAGCGCAATGCAGGATTCTCCCCGAATCGCTGCCGCCATACATCAGGTGCGCTCCGGTCCAGCGTCGTGGGGGTGGGACCGCCTATTCGTGAGGACAAGAAGGCCCCAACGACCATAGCAATGACGAAGACAAAACTGTAGTTAAGCGGATTGGCAATGCTTTTGGCGTATTTGCCACCACTCTTGTTCAGATAGGCGTTGGGGCTCGCATAACCCGATTTGCTCTCAGGGGCCTTTTGAACGACCTTGTCTGAGAACAGGTTCCAGACGATGCCGTCGGCAATAACAAACTGGGTGGAAACCCCGATGGGTTTGACAAAAGCCACGGCCAGAAGAAAGGCTGCGCCCAGTAGAAGACCTCCCGTAAACCAATTCAATTGTCCGTTCATAAGCGTTACTCCTCATTGTTGGGATAACAGTAGATTCGGTAAAGGGCCTCGAGTATCCGGAATACAGCCTTATCGTTGAGGCGATAATGGATCGTCTGGCTTTCGCGTCGTGTTTCTACAAGGCCCGCATGCCGCAATGCCGCCAGATGTTGGGACAGTGCCGACTGACTCAAGGGGACGGCCTCATTGAGTGCGCTAACCGGTCGCTCCCCATTCATCAGGTAACACAACACCATCAGGCGACTCGGATGGCTCATGCTTTTGAGCAGTTTTGAGGCTCTTTCCGCATTTTCCACAAGTTGTATTGGATCGATCTGTTCCATGAACCGACTCCGTTTTTGTATTAGTTTTTTCTAAATTAGAGTAATCTAATATTATGGTTTGTCAAGACGGAATCAGATTTTTTTCAATCAGATCTCTAATGATATTTTTCCACTGGGCGAGTAAACGGCCGTTAGCGCGTCCGATGAATCCCTGCGTTTTTATAGCTAAACGGAAGGTTCATCCACGATCCGGTAGCCTTGCGGGGACCGATGCCCAGACGGAATTGGAAACCGCCATACGCCAGTACCGGGAGGGGGGTTTTATCAAACACGAATAGAACTAAAATTGAGCGATTATCAGCACAAATTCTAAGACGTAAAGGAGTTCTGCCTGTGACTACCGATTTGTTGATGAATGCTCAACAGATCGAGGTTGACGGCTGACCGCTTACTTTGGAAAGATCAGAGGGGATCGCGTGATCGATCCGTATTTTTCGCGGTGTGTGTATTTACACCAAACGGGATCGACAACCATGGCCGAAGGATCCTGCGGCAGCAGTCAGGAACCCGAAACATTGTAAGCTGTTCGCCGCCGGTGTCCTCCTATACATCGGTCTGAAAATGGTGCGTGACCTGCTGAGATATCTTACTTGATCTTACCCATCATGCTGCTTGCGATTGTGTTTTTCTGTATCTCCTTGGTGCCTTCATATATTTCAGTGATCTTGGCATCACGGTAAAAGCGCTCCACTTCGTACTCTTGCATGTAACCGTACCCACCCATCAGTTGAATGGCTTCATCGGCCACCTCAACTGCCGTGCGTGCTGCATACATTTTGGCCATAGAAGTCAGTTTGGGATCAATACGGCCCTGGTCAAAGTTCCATGCAGCCTTGTAGGTGATCAGACGAGCGCACTCGATTTTGGTCGCCATGTCGGCGATTTTGTGCTGGCTGACCTGGAACTGTGCAATCTTTTTTCCGAACTGCTCACGCTGTTTGATGTATGTTACAGCCCGATCAAAGGCTCCTTGAGCGGTACCCAATGCCTGCGCCGCCACAAGGATACGGCTTTCGTCGAAAAATTCCATCAATTGATAAAAACCTTTATTCTCTTTGCCAATAAGGTTTTCCAAAGGGACCCGCACATCTTTAAAAACAACTTCAGCCGTATATGAGAGGGTAATTCCCATCTTGTGCCCTACGTCCTGATAAGACACACCGGGATTGTCGGCTTCTACCAGGATCAAACTCAATCCACGATAAGACGGTTTTGCATCCGGATCCGTCTGGCAAAGTACGCAGTAGAAGCCGGCCAATGGGCCGCCGTTGGTAATGAAAATCTTGCTACCGTTGATAACCCACCCGTCACCGTCCTTACCGGCGGTAGTCGCCACGGATGTAATATCCGAACCATGATCGGGCTCGGTAAAAGCGCCGCACGATAAGCACTCGCCCTCGGCAACCATCGGCAGCCACTTGGATTTCTGCTCCTCGCTGCCAAAATGCAGAATGATTTCCGAAGCAAAATCAGCGATCAGCAGGCAGGTTCCGATAGTGCTGTCACCTCGCGCAAGCTCTTCGGCCACGATAATGTTTTCCAGACAACCCAACCCCATACCCGAATATTTTTCCGGGTAATGGATGCCGATAAACCCCAGCGCGGCTGCCTTTTTCCAAATCTTTTCCGGGTAAGCATGGTTTTCCAGCAACTCTTCGATGATTTCTTTCTTGAATTCTCCTTTAACGAAATCACGGACGGCTTTCTGAATATCTTTTTGCTCTTTGCTGAGTTCGAACTCCATTGTTTGCTCCTTTGGTTCTGTAAGGGAATTATTTCAAAGCCCAATCGGCGATAGTATTTCGATGGCGAAGGCAATGGAAACGCCCCCGCCTTTGCAGAGGGTGGCCGGCCGAGATCAAGGCTTGCGGGCCGCGACAGCGAGTGAACAACAATCGATTTTCATCCTTTCGGCGAACATTTATGTTCCATCCGTCAGGAATGAGGCGTGCTGATCGTACTCCGCAGTGACGAGGGATGAAGCGCAGGCGCCGATATCGGCCTTTTCAGGAATCCGTCAACGATAGCTTGCTCGAATTTCTTTCTTATTAAGCTTGCCAACGCTGGTTTTGGCAATTTGATCGACAATCAACACTTTGTTGGGCACACCGAATTTCGGAATGGTGCCATTTTCGACAGACTTCATGAAAAAACGCTTCAGTTCCGTTTCATCTACCCTGTTCTTGAACTCATCTCTCAGAACGACGAGTGCAATGGGGCGTTCTCCCCATTTTTCATCGGGGACGCCCACCACGGCAGCTTCGCTGACAGCCGGATGCTGGCTGATAATGTCTTCCAATTCAAGGGAAGAGATCCATTCACCGCCCGTCTTGATAACGTCCTTGAGCCTGTCCGTGATTTGCAGGTAGCCTTCCGGATCGATAAATCCCACATCACCCGTATGAAGCCAGCTGTTGAACCACAGTTCCTCGCTTTTTTCCGTCTCTTTTAAATATCCCTGGGTAAGCCAGGGGGCACGCACTACCACTTCACCAGTGGCCTCACCATCATGTGGCTGAGGGTTTCCATCGATATCGACGACTTCCAGGTGGACATTGTGGATTGGCAGGCCGGTGCGGCACCGGATTTTTATCTGTTCGGCATCATCCCAATCGAGCATGTGCGGCTTCATATTGGCAATCGTTAAAATCGGACAGGTTTCGGACATGCCGTATCCGGTGAAAAGATTCATGCCCAGATCCATGGCTTCTTTACACAGGCCCTTGGGAAGGGCCGCACCACCGATGATCACTTTCCAGCCGGTCAGTTCGACTTCCTTTGCCGCCGGGCTGTTTATCAGCATGTGGAGAATTGTCGGAACGCAGTGAGAAAAGGTGACTTTTTCTTTATCCCGTAGTTTCAGCAGCATGGGAGGCTCGTAACGTCCCGGATAGACCTGTTTGGCACCGAGGAGGGTCATCACATAGGGCATTCCCCAGGCGTGCACGTGGAACATCGGTGTGATCGGCATATAAACATCGGCTGAACTGATATTGGCCTGAGATGAAAATCCGCACAAGGCCGATATGACGCCATAGGTGTGCAGCACCAACTGGCGGTGGCTGAAATAGACCCCCTTGGGCAAGCCGGTCGTGCCGGTAGTGTAGAAGGTTGTGGCCATGGTGTTTTCATCAAAATCCGGGAAGTCGAAGTTGTCGGCACTTTCGCCCACCAATTTTTCGTATTCGCCGTCTATGGTCAGCAACGTGTCCGGCATTGTCGGTTCATCCGAGATCAGTATGATTTTTTTCACCGTTGTGAATTGATCCTTGGCCGCTTCTAGCATGGGGAGAAATTCCGCGTTCACCAGAATCACATCGTCTTCGGCATGATTGATGGTATAGATGAGCTGTTCCGATGACAGCCGGATATTGATCGTATGGAGGACGGCGCCCATCATGGGCACGGCAAAAAAGCATTCCAGGTAGCGATGACTGTCCCAATCCATCATGGCAACCGTATCCCCCGGTCGGACACCGATACGACTCAATCCGTTGGCAAGTTTGGCTACCCGTTTCCCAAACTCGGCATACGTGTAACGCATCCGGTCCCGGTAGACGATCTCTTGATTTGGAGCGTAAATCAACGGGGTACGCAGCAGATGTTTGATCAACAGGGGATATTCGTACGCGGATGGGGTTTTGTTGATTGTTTTTATCGTCATTTTCTTGCTCCTTTTTATCGGGCAGGGTCGGACCAGATTCGACATTGATCATGGCTCTTCCCTCCCTGGGTTGTCGGTTGATCCTAACAATCCAGAAACAAATGAATCGATTCGCCGATAGGTACGTTTCTCAAAAGGAAAACAGCTGAAGTAGATTATCGCGTAATCCCAAATACTGCGAAATGTTTGCCAGAATGATGATAATCAGTAAATTGTAATGATATTAAATACTTTAAAATGAGTGGGCGAATTGCGCCCCATGGTGCATGGGGCATATTTGACACGCCTGAGACGGATGATTGGCCAAAACAGAATCAATAATAGTGTGTTACAAACATGTGCTCACAATGACTCATGCTGAGTCATAAACAACTCAATTGCTGTAATTATTGGAGCCCCAATTTCTTCATTTTCAAATATAGCGTTTTCCGCTCGACTTTCAAATGATTGGCCACCCGGATTCGGTTCCATTTATATTTTTCTAGCCAGTGAGAAATATAGCGTTTCTCAAAACCCATAACAGCCTGCCGTAAGGGAAGGTCATAAAGAAAGGCCTCTGTGTCCGAAGTTGTCGGGTGGGTGAATATCGGTTGCGTGGACGGTTCCAGAAAATCGAGATACCCGATATTCACGAGCCGCTGTATGGCGTTTTCAAGTTCCCGCACATTTCCGGGCCAGTCATGAGCAAGCAATGCATCCATGATTTTTCCGGTAATCGGGATGCTGCGCTCGGAAGTCCTATATTTTTTTAGGAAATACTCGGCCAGAAGAGGGATATCTTCTTTTCGTTCGCGTAACGGCGGCAGGTGGATGGGGATGATGTGGATGCGATAGAAAAAATCTTCCCGTAATTGGCCATTTTCCAACAGCTTCCTTATGTTGCGGTTCGTTGCGGCAATGATGCGGATGTCGGGCTGCCTGACGTTTACACTGCCGACTGGCGTATAGCCGCCGCCTCCCAGGACCCGTAGAAGTTTTACCTGCATATCGCTTTGAATTTCACCCAGTTCATCCAAAAAAAGCGACCCTTTTTCGGCTTGGTCCAGATAGCCGGGTTTGTCTGCAAGAGCTCCTGTAAAGGCCCCTTTTTTGTATCCGAAAAACTCACTTTCCACCAATTGTTGGGGGATGGCCCCGCAGTTAACCGGGACAAACGGGTGGGCACCGCGATCACTCATATCGTGGATGGCCTTTGCCACAAGTTCTTTTCCGGTTCCTGATTCTCCATAAATAATAACGTTCGCATCGGTCGATGCTGCCCGCAACACCAGTTCGTACATCTTCTGCATGGGTTCGCATTTCCCGATAATTTTTCCAAATTTATAACGATCTTTTATCGTTGTGCGTAAACGGACATTCTCTTTTTTCAGATACCGTTCCTGCTCCCGGATCGCATCTTCGGCAATTTTTCTCTCATGTATATCGATAATAACGGTCTGTTTCTGGGTCACAGAGTTATCGTCTGCGAATATGGGAGTACTGAGTGCATAGAACCACCGCCCGTTTTTGGGATTTTGAAACTCGACTTTTTCGCTTTCTCCATTGAATATGCGGTCATGCGTGCACCAGGGGCATGGCTGGCGAAGTCCGTAAATCTCTTCATAACACAAAAGTCCAGTGCCATTGCCACCGGTCAGATCTTTGAGGGTCTTATTCATATAAGAAATACGATAGTCTTCGGTGCATATATAGACGATTCCTTCGAAGGCTTCCAGAATTCCACTCAGTTTCGATTCACTTTCACGATAAGACCGTTCGGCCTCCCTTAAGGAAGTGATATCAATCAGGGAGGCAACACTTCGATTCGTTCCGGTGATCAGATCGACCCTTATAAAGACGTTTTTCTTTCGATTGTTTTTGTCGAGCACCGTAAATTCATATTCAATGGGTGCGCCGCACTGGTCTTTGCGCCGCTTGTAATGGTAGTTCAGCATCATTTCTAGTTCGGATGGATCGGCAACGATGGTCGGCCATTTCATTTGGCCTTCTATTTCTTCCTTACAATAGCCGGTCAATTTTTCGAATCCGGAATTAGCGAAAGATATCGTCGTATCTTCTTCAATAATGATCGTACCAGCCCCTGTGTTTTCAAAGATACTGCGGTAAAGCGCCTCCCTATCTTTGAGGGATTCGGCCATTTTCGTCTGTTCAGTGATATTTTCAACGAATGATTCAAAGTGACTGACGCTGCCATCAGGGTCTCGAGCGGTTCGTAAATTCAACTTGCAGGTGATAATTCGCCCGTCCTTGCAGCGAAATTGATTCTGAAAATTCATTAAATGGTCTTGTTTAACAGACAAATCAATCAACTTTTGGCGTTGGCTTGAATCGACGTATACATCGCTGGCAAGGTTCTGAACAGATGCGATGTAATCTTCGGCCGAATCGTAGCCCAGCATCTTCGCCATTGCGTGATTGGCCTCCATCAGACGCCCATCTATTGTTGTTCGGACGATACCGATGGGGGCGTTATCGAATAATTCCTTGTATTTTTTAAGCTCCATCTCCAATTGTCGGATCCGCTCCAAATCCGAAACGGTTGCCTTTTTTGTGTTTATTTCTCGGGCCGTTGCTGAAGGTTTCGTTCCCTTTTGCGATTTTTCCGTTGCCATGTTGCACGTTCCTTGTTTAAAAAACCAGCCGAAGGTGATTATGGCATATATAACGCACTATGTGTAATATTTTACACGTTATGACTGTAAGACAGCATGGATGGGGATTGCAACCGAAAAGACAGGATTGTATTTCTGATTTTGTGATCAATGGGCAATGCCTGTAGTATTCCCCGAGCCGGGATGACTGCGTTGGCATTAGGGCCTTTCGATATGTCAGGTTTGGCCACCGATTGGGATCGTCAGGCGGGCTTTCTGATGTGGGAAGACGGGGAATTGATCAAGTCGGCTGCAGAAACATCTGATATCGGTAATCAGTAATTGATATTTAAAACTTCATATACGTTGATTTCTCCGGGCCACTGACCTGCGCAGTGCGATATTTAGAATGACGTTCGTATCTGCATCTGAACTTCTACAAATCACCTCTTGTACTCAATACCGAATACCAAACCGATGACTGGTTTGCCGATGCTTCTTTCGTAAAGCCCCATTGGATCACCTTCCGTTTTTGGATTGTTCGGGTAGTAAGAATGTGTTAGGCCCGCCATATAAGTCCAACGGGGGTTGGGACGCCACTGCGTACCCACAGTGAAGGTCCAACAATTTGCGAATGACGTGTTTTCTAGCGTATAAATCTTTTCTGGAAGACCTTGAAAAGTATAATTAACATTGGTCAATAGTTCCCATTCTGGCGTAAGCGCGTACTCAACGAATCCGTGTATTTCCCAGGCGTTTTTCCATTGGTCCGTAATCGGTTCGTCGTCTCCGTTAATACCTTTTTGCCAATAATAGACGAATCCACCACCGAATTTGAATTTCGGGGTAAGTTGATAACTTGTGCCTGCAAGCAGGGCGGGCGGCAAGTCGTCATGTGACTTTGACCCATTGATGGTTGGAGAAGTGTCGCCTGGTTTTTTGTCTACTTTTTTCTGGATTTTTACTTCAGGATCGAATCGCAGACCGAGTTTTAACTTATCGTAGTTGAAAAGCACGCAAAGCGAGTGCCCGAGTCCCCAACCATCGCTCTCCTGGTCTATCCTTATATGCTCAAGTGCTTGGCCGGTATCCTGGTTGACCAATGTCGCTTCGGCATCGACAAAACTCGATGCATAAACCGCTCGCATGGCATATCCAACCGAAAAAATATCATTTATCGCCCAGGCACCTCCAATGGAAAGAGCGCCTTTACCACCGGAAAATTCAAATTTCTGATTTTCGGCGGTAACGTTTTGGCCGGTTAAACTGGAATACACGTCCGCTGCATAATCAAAAGAGGGGTGTCTGTCATAATCTCCCGATCCATTGCCACCGGGAAAGGAAACGGTTTGAAAAACGGCCCAATTGTTTTTCTTATAAGTAAAGGCAAAGCCGGGTATTGACCCAATGGATTCGGTCTCATATTCCGTACCGGTATTTGCATTTTTAACATTCCAAACATTATCGGCAATATATGTCGATAAGTGAATATGCAAGCCGTCGCCCATGTAAGCTGCGCCGGCCGGATTGTTGAGAACGGTGTCCGCATCTTCCGTCTCAGCAATGCGCCCAACACCGCTAAACCACGCTTGTCCGCTCTGCGCTGTAATGTTCCTCGCCCCGGCGAAAACATTGCTGACGATTACAAGAAAGACTGCCATAGACAAAATACTGAAAATTAAAGACTTGGTTGTGCTCATTTTTCCACCATTATTTTTATAAAGGGTAAATCGTCCGAACGTACCGAAAAAACCTGTCCCTCTAAAAGTATCAATACGTTGTTAATACATACCACTCAAATAGGACAAAGGCAATAAAAATAATGCAAAAAAATTATATATGAACATATAAAATATAAATAAATGTACAAATAATGCTAAATGTATTATTTCAAAGTTTAATAAGGTCCATATCTTCAACGGAATGACAGCTCAACTGAAGAGCGGACGCATAAAACCGGTTGTCGGCGTAAAGTCGGTCGTGTAGAATTAAACGCGATTAACATCTCAATGAAATGAACAACATGAATACACCCAAAACAACGCAGACAGATGAGCTGGACCTCTTGCTGGCGAAGGAATTGGAACTGGATGCCAGGCAAAGCAGCAATGCGATTGCAAAAAAGATAGGCGTAAGCAATACGACGATTCAGAGGAGGATGCAAAGACTCCTGGATGAAAATATTATTTCCATTACGGCTATCCCCAATCCGGAACTGCTTGGATTTCGAACTTCCGTAACTATGGGATTGAATGCCGTTCCCGGAAAAACACAGGAAGTGGCAAAATGGCTGCGATCGAATAAAAACACCCAGTTTATCGCCATTACCACCGGACGTTATGATCTTTTTTCCCTCATGACCTTTCGCAGCCCCCCCGATTCGATCGATTTTCTCGATAAAGAGTTGAGTCACGTCCCATATTTGCACCGTTTTGAAACGGAAACAGTTCTAAGAAGCACCAAGGTCTCCTGGGAGTATCTGAATGAGAATATTATACCTTTTCGGCATCCCGAGCCACGCATCCTTGACGAGCTCGATATCAAATTAATGAAGGAGTTGCAGTCGTCTCCCAGAGAAAGTGTCATAAACCTGGCAAAAAAAATGGGAGTGGACAGGAGGGTCGTCAGCAGTCGACTGCAGGCGCTCCGGGCGGATAATGCTATCCGGGTAGTGAGTATTACCAAACCCTGGTTTTTTGGTTTTGACGTGCAGGCATTCATATTTGTGCGTGTTGCACCTGGTAAAATCATGTCCGTAGCAAACGATCTTGTCCGCGAAAAAAGGCTGCGCAACATCGCCATCACAACCGGACCTTACCAACTGATACTGGATGCGGTTTTTCACGATCATCACGAAATGGCAGATTTTCTTACTAAACGGATCGGCAGTTATTCGGGCCTCATTTCCCATGAGACGATGGTTCACGCTGAAACGATTAAAAACTCTTTTGAGTTGCTGATATAGCAACCAGGCTGGGTAACGGAGGACCACTAATATTTGTCGAAATCATCTCGACAAGGCTGTGTTGGCCGGTGCATCGATCAGTGCTGCCTTGTCTCTTTTGTAAAGGCCGATCAATGGTTTCTAAATGCGGCAGTGCAAACAAACTGCGATCGGAATTCAACCTTTTGCATCGATAATATTCAGCTGACCTGCGTAGCGACCGACAACATCGCCTTCAAAGCAGTTTTCCAGTTCCTCCTCTTTGACGTTTCTGATATCCCTCAAATCTTTTAGCGGACAGACAAATTCGTTTCCTGCCATGTCCTTTACTTTAACGAACACATCATCTTTTATTTCCGTTTTCATCGTCTTTCCTTTCTCTTCGTATTGATCAAATCACTGATCCGAATAATTTTCATCAACCGACTGAATTCAACGATAAAAGGAACGCAATACAATGGCAGGTGAATACTACCATCAAAACGACTGCAACGATGTTTCGCTTAGGATTGGCGAAACAAATATTGATGCAAGTCGTCTATTGCAGTGCCGCTAGCGGCGAAATGACACGGGATAAAATTGAGCGTTTGCTTCGAATCTCTCAAAAACGAAATGAGAAGTTGGGTATCACGGGTGTCTATGTGAAATCGGCAATCGATCCAGTTAACATTCGGCGCCGCCTGCAAAGAGGCCATCCTCGGCAAAAAGGTCGGGAGGAAGGCACTTGTATGGGGTGCCGTCTTGGGAACATTGCCTGATATGGATGTCTTCATCCCCCTCGGCGGTCCGGTAAATGACTTCGTATACCATCGCGGCTTCAGCCATTCTCTCCCTCTTTTGGCAATCGTATCTCCGCTGCTGGCCTGGCTGATTCCGAGCATACATTCTGACACGAAACGATATTATCGCGGGTGGGTTCTGCTTTCCTTCCTTGTACTGGAAACCAGTGTATTTCTGGATCTGCTGACCATATACGGCACACAAATCTTTTGGCCCTTTGACACCACACCCATGGCAGTCCCGGTTCTTTTCATCATCGATCCTCTTTTTACCTTACCCTTTCCCTCGGGCGTCCTGGCTGCGCTGGTGTTGAAAAGAAATCGTTGGTTGGGCCATCGACTCAATACGATTGGCCTTTTTCTCCGCCTGTCTTATTTTGCCTGGTCGTTGAGTGCCGGAGAATTTGTCAACACAGGGTATCGGAAAAGCTTGCTCGCCAAAAGGTGTCCTATTCCCAGTTCATATCCTCCCCCGGCACCGTTCACCACTTTGCTATGGCGGGTCGTGGGTATCGACAAAAACCGGTATTTCGAAACCTATTTTTCCCTATTCGATGAGGAACTGCCGTTGATCGTTGATTTCTACCCCAGGAACCTGGCATTGATGGCTGGAACCGAAGAACACCCGCCGGTTGTCAAATTGAAAAGATTCACCAGGGGCTATTGTGCCTTTTCCACTGTGAGCGATTATGTCGCCATGACCGACTTACGCATGGGGTCTGAACCCGATTATGTCTTCCACTTCAAGGTCGCCAGATTGAACGATTTACATTCCCAACCCATTGACGATACACGAGCGAACCCATTGGGTGTTACCACCCAAACGGCGAGATCATTTCCCCGTACGGTAGCCATGGGAGAATCCCTTATCGTAGAGCTTGGAACGCAGATTTCCCGATAGGGAAAACGGCTCGAGTGCCGGTCCCACGAGAATCACGGCCAAGCGGTCAATCCCGGCTTTTTTTGTTTCTTCCGAAAGCCTCCTCACCGTCGTCCTGATGATGTTCTCCTCCGGGTGGCTCACCCGGTAGGCGATGGCGCAGGCGGTGTCGCTTCCGTAAGTTTCGGAAAGGATGCGGGAAACCTCATCGATCAATGCCATGCTCAGATAAATGGCCAAGGATGCGCCGTGGGATGCCAGGGCTTTCAGATTCTCCGTTTCCGGAACCGGGGTGCGACCCGCCATCCGTGTAAAAATCAGCGTCTGGGTCACTTCCGGCACGGTATACTCGATTCCCAGGGATGCTGCTGCGGCAAACGCTGAGGTTACGCCGGGAATGACTTTGTAGGGGATTTCGTTTTCCAGGAGAACTTCTATCTGCTCCCGGATGGCACCGTACAGGCTCGGATCTCCCGTATGCAGACGGACCACCTTAAGGCCATTGTAATAGCCCTTAACCAGTTTGGCCATGATTTGATCCAGGTTCATGCCCGCACTACTCACTCGTTTCGCTTCCTTCGATGTCCAACGCAAGACCGCTTCCGGAACCAGGGATCCTGCGTATACAACAAGGTCAGCTTCCCCAAGCGCCTTCATCCCTTTCACCGTGATCAGTTCCGGGTCACCCGGACCGGCACCGCAAAACAGGATGGGATGGTTATCGTGGTTGTTCATATTCTTTCTTTCTAAAATTCAACATCAGTCTACAGTAAAATGGTTCAGCGGCTCTTTCACATGATCAACCCAGATGTCGACGAAATCATCATATTCGGCGGTACCTTTGAGAACGACTTCGCATTTGATTCCCGCTTTGGTCAGGATTGACTTCCATGAGTCGTCTTCATCACCGGCCATGTCATTTTTGGCATGATCGCCGGCCACGGACATGAAGGGTATCAGATAGGCTTTCTTTATTTTTTTTTGCTGCATCAGTTCAATCAACAGATCGAGACCGGGGTATCCTTCCACAGTGCCTACAAAAACATTCGGATCCTTGAGCTGAAGTTGGAACATCAAGGCAGCATAGAAGGCGTTGGAAGGATGATGGGTGCCATGTCCCATCAATACGACAGCTTCCTTTTTATTACGCTGCTTTGGAATATTCGTCAAGATTGCATCAACGGCCCTTTCCATGTCTTCTTGCGTTGCGATCAACGGATAACCCAAAACGATTTTCTGAAACCCACCCATCGCTTTGAATGCACCAACCGTGCGGCGTAAATCATGGTATTCCGCACCACCGATGGTGTGAAGAGACTGAACCGCCACATGTGTAAATTTCTCATCCTGCATTTTTGCCAAGGCAACTTCCGGAGAATCCAGTTGTTTACCCTGCCGGGCGAGTTTTTCACGGATGATATAGGATGTATACGCCCAACGAACGGGAATGTCAGGGAAGGCCTCCTTTACTTTTTTATCGATATTCTCGAACGAAACCTGGGCCGATGCCTCACTGGATCCAAAAGCCACCAGAAGAATGCCAACTTTTTTGGGCGATTCATCTCCATGACTTGCGGAAGCAAAAACGTTTGCAGAAACCATCAGAAAAATCACACCAATCAAAAGACCCAGCCATCGTTTCAATCTCATCATTTTTTCCCTCTTGTTCTTTCATTGTAATCAAATCTCGTTTTATTCAATCCATCCATTTTTTACCGAAAAGCCAATCGTCTGTACGATGCGGGTGATTGTCGGATGGATACTTGCCTAGTATCCCCACTTGACGGTAATGCAATACCCACGCCCGGGTTTGGGATAACCCCAGCGATCCACACTTCGATCATCGGTCAGGTTTTCGGCATCGACGACCACCTGCCATCCCTTGCCCAGGAAAACACTGGCCGATAGATTGAACACCAGGGCCTCCTCGAGTTTTGTCGCTTCAAAATTCGATGGCCCGAATAAATTTCGTCTCTGTAGATCATTTCTCCGGAAATCGCGAAACGGTGAATGGGGCGGTATTCGGCGGATACCGTTGCCTGCCACCGGGGCGATACGGCAGGTCTCCTTGTCATAGTACCGGTTCCGTCTGAATGCCGTATCATCGGATTTGTTCAAAAACCGATAGAATAATCCAAAACGCAGCCCAATTGCTCCTCTTTTTCCCCAATCGCAAATGACCTCCTTTCCATTTTCAATGTGAGATTGTGGTGTTGGATCAGAAACTGCTGCATCTGCATTCCGATGTTCAAATAACAACCGAGCCGTCTGGCAATAAAAAACCCTTTGAACCATTTTGGTTCAAAGGGCTGCACCCTGTTTACTTGACCCTTTGCCGGCTGTCGACGGAAAGCCCGATGCACCGCAGTCTGTTCCGCGCCATGTTCAAGGCAGGTTTTCTGGCTCACCCCCCCTTGCAACTGCCTTCCCATCAGGCCAACGGCTGACAGTGGCACACCATGCTGCAAAGGTTACCATGAACTGGCGGGGATTACAGCGGCGGGACCGCTCCCGATTTTACGGGATTCCCTATTAAGCCCGTCCGACAGAGAAACGGTCGTTACCCACTTTTTCTTCATCGAACCCGGCACCTTGATACTATGCAGCGTTTCATAGATCGCTTCTCTTTCTGTGTCAAGGTTTATCAGCCGATGGGAATACAATTATGGTCCATGGTCTGAATTCAAAAGGCTCAGTAAATGTCTCTCACGGGTGTAACGGCGGCCATTATCTCGAAGTCAGGTCGAAAAATCCCGAATGGAGAATAAAGAAATCAGCGATAGCAGGGCAAGGATCCCGGCGCTGCGTTGCATCCCCCAAAACGGAATTAAGATCAGGGTTGCCAGAAGCGCTCCGAGGCATCCGCCCACTAGATCGGCGGCATAAAGCGGAGAAATACATCGGGTCGGATCCGCTTTTTCCCCAAACCCTGCCAGGGAGAATATGGCGGCAACCAGCAAGCCGGTTACGAAGAGAAACGCGGACATGACGGTGATCCCGGCAGGCAAACTGAAACGGATGAGGGTGAGAAATAGGATATTGAGCACAGTGAATGATAAAAACAGCATCGCCGCGGTATTTCGGAACCGACCCTGGCATTCAGGAGAAAAATATTTGTCCATGATGAACGCCCCTGCGCAAAGGCCTGCCATGAACACCATCAAAAGGATGCCGAGATTTTGATACAGCACGCCGCATTTACCTTGATAGTAGAGGATAATCATGGATTCCAAGGACATGCCAATAAAGCCGCCTGAAAAAACCGCCACAATGGCACCTGATTTTTTTCGTCGTCCCGTTCCATAGAACAGACCGCAGCAGAGCATCAGCACGATACCGATACACAATGGATTGTTCAACGCGTCGAACAGCTTCGGGTCACTGTGGATCAGGCCAGGAAAGAACTTGGTGATCCAGATCATGGCGCTATACTGGTAACACATGGGCCGGGTATCGCTATTGGGCGTCGCCGGGGTTTCCGACAATCGGTGGGCAGCCTCTGTAAATCGATCGTTGGTGTAAAGGTAATGGATATAGGGAGTAGATACGAGCCGCGCGCCGATCCCTCTTTGTTTGAATCGATGACTCAACTGTGCAGGATCACGAGAAAGTAGCGTGTTGGATGCGATGAGTGTGTGCGTTTGACCGGGAAGCAGCAGCACATCGGAAAAGGCCGTCTGTAACGCATGATATACACCGGCATTGCGATGCAAGACAAAGGGAGACCATAGATTTTCGGGAGACTCGAGGCGAATGGCCAGAACGCCTCCCGGTTTCAGGTGTCGGGCGCAGTCTTGAAAGTACTCCCGGGTGTAGAACCGGTTTGCGTGACCCGAGGAGGGTTGCCGTGCGCCAACCATGATCAGATCATATACGACGTCTTGGAAATTCCTCGGATCACCTGAGATCACTCTTACGCGATTTGATTGTAATGCGGCGGTGAAACGTGGAGGAAAATACCGGTGGGCGAGATCGATGAGCGCAGGATCGAGTTCGACATAGTCGATGCGACGTGGACGATGTTTTAGAAGTTCTCCTACGAGTCCGTCCACACCGCCACCCGCGATCAGGACGTCCCCGACCCGGTCACGCTGGATTGCGGCAATATGGGCGAACTCCTCGGCGGCAATGGTTTCCGTCTCCAGGGACAAGACGTCGTTGACAAAACCGATGCGCTGGTCCGCCTGCGCCGTGATGGTGATGCGTCCATATGGTGTGTCCCTGGAATCGATGAGGGTAGGGTGATTCAAGCCTGTCAACCAGCGATCGATGTCCGGAGAGAAGATTAATCCCACGGCGAGACCCAACACCGTTACGATGCCGGCAACCTTTACCCTTTTACCATAACCGCTGCCCGGCACCATCAGGAGAACCGACGCCGCGAGGGCGCAGATCATGCCGGAAGCCAGATTGCCGATGCCCATGAAAAACGTCGCCGTTGCGACAAGCCCGCCGATCACGGCTCCTGCACTTTCAAGACCATACGCGCCGGCAAGGGTTTTGCCGCGTCCCATATATTCGCGGGCGGTCCATTGAAAAAGCACTCCCAGCAAGATTCCAATGGGTAAAAGACTCAAACCTGCACAGGCCAACTGGTAGCCGATAGACATGTAGGTACCCGGCACGGCGCCGAACACAATTCGCATGGCCCGAATGAAAACGATATCCAGCACAAGCAGAATGGAGAAGAGAAGAAAAACGGCGCCGATGAGGTCGGTGGCTACCCGCATCTTTAGCTTCCCGAGCACCGCGCCAAGGGCCGTCCAGAACATCCAGAGCCCCAATGACAAGATGTAGATGAGTTCCACCCCGTAAAAGGCAACGTTGAGTTCACGAAGAATCACGACCTGTCCGAGAATGGAGATAAAACCGAGGAGAAGAAGATGGACGGCCATACGAAGCGCCCCATTGAAGTGCATAAGCCTGGCCCTCTGGAACAACTCAGAATTCATTGGCTCTGCCGTATGATGGTTACAAGAATCCAGAAGTCAGAATCCAGAATCTGGTATTCGCCTTCGGCTCGATCCATATTATCCAATCGACGGAGCGAAGCGACTCAGATTCATTCTGGCTCCTGGCTCCTGATTTCTGCAGTTTTTTTTACTCGCCGAACACTTGTGCCTGAAACGTCTCGAATCGGGCGCCGCTGGTCCAGCACTTTTGCGTAAGTCCCGCTTTCATGCAGAGTCGTTCCAGCATTTGTTCCCTGGTCCACCCTTGTTCTGTAGCGACCTGGGGCAGAAAGACGGCGGATCGACCGCCCTTGTGCAATACCACGCCATCCCGGTCGACCCGAATATCGGCTACGCCATCCACCGTCCGATACGGGGTCAGGACGGAAATTTCGATGGTAATGTTCTCGAATTCGTCGGGTGTGACGGGTCTAAACCGCCGATCATTGAAAGCCGCCTGGAGTGCCATGGCCCCCACGACACTGCACAGGGGTCGGTCCCCTGTCATTTTCCCGATACAGCCCCGCAACCGATCCTCGCTATGAAGGGTGACGAACGCCCCCCTGCGTTGGTGTAGTTGTGGATCGAATCCCCGGGGAAGCGGTACTGTTTTCGATCGCAAATACTGGTCAATTGTTTTTCTGGCAAAGGCGAGAAGCGCCACCTGCCCGGCACGGTCTATGGGGCGATCTTTTTGCAGATCAATATTGGCAGTGTCATTTCCCCCCGTTTGCAAGGTGGCAGGTGAACATGGCTTCCCGGGATAAAAGGCCATGGCGGCATATCCAACCACCTTTGACGGATCACCGATACTCGCGTCCCCCGAGTTGGCATAGGAAACCGGTCGGGCACAATGCGCCCCCATTGCCCTGGATGCCGCCACGGCGGCGAAAACCGGCGCACTTCCGCATGCCCGTGTATAGAGCTCTTTTACGCGGCCCTTCTTTGGATCACCAAAGGTGCGCGCCATTTCGGAAATGTCCATCGTAACAATGGCAGCGATGGTCTCACGGTCAACGGCAACGGCATCCTCGTATTCGGGGTAGTGAGAAAGATCGGTGCTGGCAACGATCAATGCGTTGCGCGTTTTGATCACATCGGCAAGAATCTTGCCGAACCGGATGCAAAGCCCTGGATCGTCGGTGCCCACGATGGCAGAAACGATGGGCGTATTTGGAAAAAACAGTTGCACGAAGGGAACCTGCACCTCGATGGAATGCTCTTTTTGATGAACCGATTCGAGAAAGATGAAACGATCATCCGCGTTCAGCAGCGCCATAGAGACGGATTTATCGATTTTCGCGATGCCCAGCGGCGTTTCATATCCCTTCCCCGCATAGATGGAGATGCCGTTAAATCCGGCCGTGGTGTGATTGGTGCCGAGCAGTACAACAAGATCATAGTCGTGACCAGCGGCCTGGTTGAAGGCATCCGCGGCGATTTGACCCGAATAGATATAACCCGCATGGGGAGAGATGATGGCCACCGGTTTTCCGGGAAACGGCGCCACCGCCGATTCCCGGAGTGCCTTGATTCCGGCCGTCAGCCAATGGGGGGATTCGGCGTAGAAGGCCCCCGCCGCCGCCGGTTTTCGAATGGCGGTTTCAAACCGCCCTTCGAGGTCGGTGCATATGCCAGTTGAAACAGTGAGAAAAATGGCCAATAAACAAAAACCTGAATCAGTGGCCTAATTTTTGCTGTTAGGATTGGCGCGGGGCGATTGCCTCACACACCATCATTTGTTGATAATTTTTCTCACTATTTTCAAATTTCGAAGGAATTTTGCTCCTGTTTCTCATTCTTTAGCCATAGCAAATCACCAAGCAAATGCCTGTAAAATTGTTCTTTTAAAAATTATAGCTACTTCATAGCGGAAAGCAAATTCAGACGAAGATAAATCCGATCCATCAGTTTGGAAAATGGATTGAGTTGGCCAAAGGATATGTACCATTTTCTACTTCTGGTTACTAATCGACCGGCCATATACATCAAGTCCTGCATGACTGTCCGGATTCGACGCCGGGTAACTTTCTTCCGGCGTATACCGGGCAATTCAGTCGGATCACTCTCTTCGATGCTGATTTGTCCGATAATCCGTAGCATGTTGTACGTCAGCATCGCCAAATGAAGAATCAAGCTATTGGTGGAAAAATGACCGCTCGGCAAGCGCTCCAGGCCCATGTCGGATTTGAGTTCGGAGTGAAACTGCTCGCTGGTACCGTGATCGTGATAAAGTCGAATCACCTCATCCGGTGGCAACTGTGCGAGGCTGCACCAATAGGTATCGATCTGATACTCGGGGAACAGCAGTACTTGGCCCTTTTTGGTATGCCTTTCGGTAACCTCAAAGATGATTGGGTAGCGCAATGGATTGCCGTTGATGTCTTCAATCGTCTTTCCGATCCATACACATTTTCCTGAGCGGCAATGCTGTTGCTTGCCGGATTTTTTTGCCAGATCAACCCACTTTTGAACAGATTCTCTACGCAAATTGCGTTTGATGATAAAGTGGACATTCTTTCGTGAATCGTCAGGAAAGTTGTCTTGACTGTCGTTTCCTGAATCCAACCTCATCAAAATAGGCTGATCGGTAATTTGCCTGGCATAATCCAAGGTGGCGTTGATAAATTCGGGGGTGTTTTTCTGGCAGTGTTGTTTTCCTTCTCTGAACTCAAGATTCACCAGATACCCCTCGGTGCCCAGGTAGGCAAAGATCGGAGCGAAGCCATCCGTGCCTTTGTAGGTTCTGGAAACGCCTTCCTTTTGAGTCTTTGAGTTGTCAAACGGACTCACATCCATATCCAAAGGAAGGAAATCACCCGCACTGGTTTGGATGGGTGAAATCGCCGGAGCGCAGGATCGAACCAAATCAACGCCTGCATCCTTAATCAGCTTATCGGCTTGGTTGCCGATCAAATCGATTCGCTGACGCAATGTCGGGCTTGACGGGCATGCACGATTGCCAATGGCCTTGTTGAAAAATTCTTGCTTCTCACGAAAAATCTCGATCGCATCGTAATCAGGTTTACCAATACTCATGAGAGCAATCATCGAAGCTAAAATGTCACCATGAGAAATTTTCGGGTCTACACAATGGACGCCGTTGATCTTTTCGAAACGGAACCTGAAATTTATCGCATCAAGTAATGCGCCGATATTGATCAATCCGCTATGACTGGCAAGTTTTTCCATCTCGTGTTTTATGGTGATCGGACGCCGCATTGATTTCACCTCCGAAGTGAGCGTTTAGTGCCCTAATATTACCATAATATATATGTTTTATCAATTGGTTATAGTGTTTTAATCAGGTTTTGTGCCACGGAAACAGGAAAAAGATAGCACTTTCATGGCCAATCCTTTTTCCTTCCTGCATTTTTGCCTTCAGCCCGCTACCGGCGCCAAACCCCGGCAATCGGTTGCTTGCATTTACGACACAGCCCCTGTTCCATAAGAATCTCCGTGACGAAAAAGCCCGTTCTTCGGATCACGATCTCCCCGCATTTGGGACAATAGGTGTGATTTCCAGGATGACCGGGCCAGTTGCCGATGTAAGGGTAGCGAAGTCCTTTCTCCCGAGCGATCTCGTAGGCCCGCACGAGAGTATCGAGAGGGGTGGGAGGAAGGTTCAGCATTCGATAGTCCGGATGAAACCGGGTAAAATGGACGGGCACGTCAGGCCCCACCTCGCCCAATATCCAATCCACCAGGTTCGTCAACATGGGACTCGAATCGTTCAGGGTGGGCACAACCAGATTGACGATCTCCAGGTGAACGCCGCTTTTCGCCACCTGGGTGATGCTGCGAAGGACCGGCGCGAGTTCCGCGTCGCAGAACTTACGGTAAAACGCTGTTGAGAATCCCTTCAGATCGATTTTTATGGCATCCAATACCTCACACATCTCGGTCAGTGGCGCTTGGGTCATGAACCCACAGGAGACAAGAACGTTTTTTAGCCCCTCGGTCCTCGAAAAGCGGGCGATATCGGTAAGATACTCCGTGAAAACAGTTGGTTCGTTGTAGGTGAAGGCAATGATGGCCGCCTTTTTTCGTGCCGAAGCGACAATGTTTCGGAAAGAGACGATGTCACCCGAAAAATCCTCAGGGCGGGCCTGGGAAATTTCCCAATTCTGGCAGAACTTGCACTGCAAGGGGCACCCGGCAGTGGCCAGGGAAAAGGCATTGGATCCGGGCAGGTAGTGATAGAAGGGTTTTTTTTCGATGGGATCCACATGTACGGCCACCGGGCGGCCGTACACCAGACTTTTCAGGAGGCCGTCATCATTGAATCGGGTGCGGCACCGGCCCCGTTCACCAGGTGGGATCATGCACTCGTTGGCGCAAAGCAAACATTTGACGATTCCCCGGCCATGGGCCTTGGTGGCATCTTTGGAGATGTCCGCATCGGGAAGATGGCAAGCGGTGCAATCAACGTCGGGGGCGTTCGAAGAGATCCAGTACCGGGCGACCGGCGCGGTTTGAAACAGTTTCTCGGTGGAAGAATCGGCGAGCCGTCCCGCCCACACGTCATGGGAAAACAGTGCCGAACCGATCCCAGCCAAACCCATGCGGGTTGCCGTATGGATAAATCTACGCCGGGACATCGGCAGCGGTGCTGCAGAGTCGTGATTGTCTTTGGAAGGCATCGGTACATCCCTCCTTTTCCGACTGGCTCCCTGCTCACCTTGGAAGCAGGAGCCGTCGGCTTTGGTGCTGCCATGACGTCTGGTGACCAAGCTTCGTTTCGGTAAAAGGATATTGGTCGTAAATCGTCAGGCGCATATTCGCGTCCAATCACTTCTTTCTTACCAAAAGGTTTTGATTTTTCATAGAATAAGGGTGGGGACAACGGCGGTCAACAAAAATGAAACACCCATGACGGATGTCGAGTCTCCAATTCAGGCAGCAGCCAAACCATTGATCATCTGCCGGTATCCGTCAATCTTTCGACGCTGCAATCAAGCCAACAGCAGTATAATCGCAAAATCAGCCCAATTGAATGATGCTGCACAAATAACCGTCCCTTTATGCAAAAATCTGCCCTCTACAATAGGAAATTCTTTGGCCGTGCCGAACGCAACGCGCCTTGCCTGTGTCTTTCTTTGGAAGCAATCGTCTGAAACATCGTTTCGAATTGTTCGGCATGAATATTGCTTTTTTGTTATCCCGATGGTGAATCCGAACGGTCGGAAAAGGTTTTAAAACGGGCCTGATTGCCCCCTTTTAAGTGAAATTTATACATGCTTTCGCACGGCAGGCGAAATACCGAACTGAAAAAAACGATTCTTCGGGATATTTACGTCGACAATTTAAGATTTGAAGGAAAGTACGTTCAAAAAGTCGACCCCGATGCTGTATTGGCACCAAACAGCAGAACCCACATCAAAATTTTACGTATTGTTCTGATCGTCATTGCCTTGGCTACAAGCTCTTTTACATACGAATTGACGCAAAAAAAAGACCCGTATGCGTCACGGCCAAAAAATTCGTCCATGTCGAAATCGAATATGCATCTGACCGTCGACAAACCGATGGGTTACATAGACACTGGAATGGAACGAACCGTTTCTGCTTCAACACAACTGCTTTGTAAATCTGCAAACTGGGACGGGCAGGAACCATCCGATCAGAGCCTGGCGGATTTCGATCTTCTGTTGTCGTCCAATGCCCCCGTTCGTCTTTCGTCGGTATTCGGATTGGGGGTAAAAACAATCGTCATCGATCCGGGACATGGCGGAAAGGATCCAGGCGCCATCGGAGCCGATGGGACAAGAGAAAAATACATTACCCTGGATGTGGCCGTCAAGCTCAGGAAACGATTGAACACATTGGACCTTTACAACGTTTTGCTTACCCGTGAAAACGATCGAACTCTCTCTCTGGCGGACAGGGTCGAATTTGCAAAGGCCAATTCGGCGGATCTTTTTATTTCCATACACGTCAACAGCCTGCCCCAAAAGGACGTCAATCTGATTGAAACATACTATTTCGGGCCTCCATTGAACATCCAGTCCCTGCGTGCAGCAGAACGGGAAAACAAAGCGTCAAAATTTTCCGTGGGTGAGTTGGATGCGATCATTGAGGATCTGGGCAATACGGTAAAGCGCCAGGAATCTGCCAGGCTGGCCGCCAACATTCAGACGAGTCTTTTCAGAAATTTGAAACATCAAGATGAAAGCATCCTCGATTCAGGAGTCAAGATGGCGCCATTCGTAGTTCTTTCCCAGATAGAGGTGCCCAGCGTCCTTGTGGAAATATCGTGCATCTCGAAAGCGGAGGAAGAGGCCAAACTGTCCTTGACCAGCTATCGGGAAAAGGTGGCAAAGTACATAGAAGAAGGCATTGTTTCTTATTTGGAAACACAGCAATTAAAAATAGCAAAAGGAGAATCGTAAGATGGGCAAGAATCAAGAAACCGTCGATGAGGGAAACGAAACAAAAGAGGCCAGGAAAAAAGATGAGATCCTCAACATCGGAATCGATCTGGGTACGTCCAGGAGCGCAATATCCGCAAGCAACGGCAATAAAAATTGGGTGGAAAGTTACGTGGGGTGGCCCAAGGATTTTGTTGCTCGCAAAGTTTTGGGCAAACCGATATTGTTCGGAGAGGACGCCTTGGATAACAGACTCTCTCTGGAGATCTTCCGTCCCCTGGAAAACGGCGTCATCAAAGACGGTTCCGAACGAAGCGAAGCAGCCGTAAAGGAGTTGATCGGCCATCTGATCCAGAATGCAAAGGCAAATAACGGTTACAAGAAAGCTCGTGCGATCGTCGGCGTGCCATCCGAGTCCTTCAAGGCCAACAAGATCGCCATCAAGCGTCTTGTGGCCGATTTCGCCGACGAGATCATGG
Source organism: uncultured Desulfosarcina sp. (assembly GCA_963674945.2). GTDB lineage: Bacteria > Desulfobacterota > Desulfobacteria > Desulfobacterales > Desulfosarcinaceae > Desulfosarcina. The sequence goes on along the minus strand of CAXXWQ010000004.1, from coordinate 315,206 downwards.
TGGTTACCGAACCTTTTTCCGTCGCTTACGGCCTCGATGCCCTGAACAATGCAATGGTCATTGATATCGGTGCCGGGACAATGGATTTTTGTATCATGTCCGGCACGATACCCACCGAGGAGGACCAGCGAACCGTCTTTACCGCCGGTGATCATATCGACCATCTGCTTCAGACCTATCTGCATGAACGGTATCCTGACGCCGATTTTACGTTAAATATGGTACGACGTTTCAAGGAAGAGCACAGCTTCATCGGAGAACCGGAAAATGAAGTGCATGTTGAAATCCCGGTGGACGGAAAACCGACCATGCACGACATTACATCGGAAATGCGACGTGCCTGCGAAAGTATTTTGCCGGGGTTGGTGGAAACCATGCTGGAACTCATCGCGAAATTCGACCCGGAATTTCAAAGGAAAGTCCGCAGCAACATTATACTCGCGGGGGGAGGCAGCCAGATAAAAGGCCTTCGCAATCATATAGAGCAGGTGCTGAAAGAGTATGGCCCCTGTAATGTTCATATTGTCTCGGATCCACTATTCGGGGGTGCCGATGGTGCACTGGCCCTGGCCACGGATATGCCTCCCGAATACTGGGAGAATAATTGATATTGCATTTCATGTCAGTCTAAATGGAGAAGATTACGGCGTAAAGAGATACAGACAAAGCCTTGGCGAATATGATATCATTACACATTTACATCATCTGTTCAAATCGTAGGAAAGCCAGGGGAGTGAAAAGATGAATCGAACCGTATCCTTCTTCATTCTGACAGTCATGCTGTCAGTGATTGCCCCATCCCTCATCCGGGCCGAGACCACCGCATACATCGCAAACGGTGGCGCCGACGAAGTGATTCGGGTGCTCGCGGACAGTGAATCGACCCTTGAAACCGAGATCTCCGGCAGCCCATACGGCTGTGCCGTGACGCCGGATGGGCTGCAGGTATTGGTAACCCGGACCGGTGAGGATTCCGTATCGTTTATCAATACGGGTGATTTTTCAGGGACTCCATCCCAGGTGGATGTGGGCGCATCCCCGAGGGGCGTCGCCGTGGAACCAAATGGAAATTATGCTTATGTTGCCAATTTTGAGGACGATACAATTACTGAGATTTTTGTCTCGAGCCGGACGGTCAATGAAACCATTGAAGTAGGAAAGGGGCCATGGGGCGTGGCGGCTCATTATGATCGAGACAAAAATACACCTGTCGCCTATGTGACCAATCACGACGACGACAGCGTCAGTGTCGTTGACAAGGATGGTGAGACGACAATTTCAAACGTGGGAGACGGTCCAACGGGGGTGGCCGTGACGCCGGCCGGCGATTATGTATATGTTGCCAACACCTTTTCGGACACCGTATCGGTAATCGATACGGCCGAAAACGAGGTGGTCGATACCATTTCCGTGGGTGATGAACCATGGGGCGTGGCGGTTGGGGGAGACGGCGCATACGTCTTCGTGACCAATAGTGCAGACGATACGGTAACGGTGATACGATCTCCGGCGCATACGATCATCGGCACCTATCGGGTTGGCGGCACGCCCCGTGGCATTGCCGCGCCGCGAAATGGTAATTATGCATATATCGTCCATCAGTCCGGTGGGCGCATCAGCAGCATCGACGTGGAGGAGGAAAACGTCACCGAAGTCACCGTCGATACACTCGACGATGCCTACGGTATCGGGGCGTTCATCGGAGATACGCCACCGGATCGTCCCACCGGCCTCGAGGCTGAGGAAAAAAACGAGACCACCATCGAAATCAGTTGGATCGACAACAGCGACGATGAGCGGGGATTTAAAATCGAGCGAAGCAAGGATGACGAGGAGAATTACGTTCAGATCGCTACCGTCGTTGAGGACACAACAACATATGAAGACAATGGTCTGTCCAGCGATACCGTCTATTACTATCGTGTTCGTGCCTATGTCGATGCGGCCGACTCCGAATACAGCGGTTCCGCCGAAGCCACAACCATGGCTTATTCCGGTTCCATATGGTGCTTTATCGGCGCCGTTGCAGGATCTGATTAAATCGAAAAACGGGGGCCTGCAATGATAGGATGTCCGCCCAATGGCCGGGCCAGAAACGTCCTGTTTCTTTTTCTGACACTGATTCTGACCGGTTGCTTCGGGGGAGGGGACGACAACGCTCCCAACGGCGCTACATCCTTGTCAGGATTTTATAATATCGATGGCTTGATTTTGCCTTCCGGATCTTCCGCCGTTGACAGTGACGTGAATGACCCAAATGCATCCTATGCCTCCAACGACACTCCGGAGACCGCACAGCAGCTCTATGTTCCTGTCATCCTGGCCGGTTATCTCAATCTTGCCGGTCAGGGAGCACCCGGGCGTTCCACAGAAGGAGGGGATCCTGCCGACTACTACCGCATTCGGCTAAAGGCGGGGGATTCGATCCAATTGTACATCCCAAATCCCGATACCACGGATATGGATCTGTACCTGTACCGGGCCGATGATCTCACTCTGGTGGATGCGGCCCTCGGCGCGGGCCAAAACGAATCTCTCAGTATAATCGAAGACGGTGATTATTTGGTCGAGGTAAGGCTGGTGGATGATCCGCAGATGACCGTCAATGCATCCAATTACAACTTGAACATCGGTAGCGCTGCCGGTGGAAGCGATACGGCCGGCGTTCGGTTGCGCCACGATTTCGTGCCGGGGGAAATCCTGGTCCGCGTTACCCGAGATCAAATATCATCGGTGACAGAGCTCCAGTCTATTCTCGGTGGGAAGAACAAGGGTGCCGTTTTGGCCGAAGGATCCAAAGAACGGGTGATACGTCTTTCTTTTTCGACGGGCGATCAGACCCGAACCCTACTTCATACCCTCGGTCTCCGGTCTTCGTCTTCTAAATCGGTCTCTTCCGGATTCGTCTCCGAACCGCTGCGGCGCAAGCTGGACACCCTTCGGGTGATCAAGGCCATGAAGCGGAGAATGGATATCGAGGATGCCGCACCGAATTTCATTCGCCGGCCTTTTTTACAGCCCAGCGACACCCATTTTGACAAACAGTGGCACTACGACCTGATTCATCTGCCAGAGGCGTGGGATACTTACACCGGTAACGATGAGGTGGTGGTTGCCGTCGTGGATACCGGTGTTTTGCTCGACCATCCGGATCTTTCCGCCCGGCTGACATCGGATGGGTACGACTTCGTAAGTTCTCCGGATATGGAGGGAGAGGAGTCCGATCCGAGTGATCGAGACGGGATCGATCCCAATCCCTATGATCCGGGCGACCAGGCCGAGGACGGTTCCACTTTCCACGGCACCCACGTGGCCGGAACCATCGGCGCCCATACCAACAATGGTGTCGGTGTGGCCGGTGTGGGGTGGAATGCCGCGCGTATCATGCCGGTACGGGCATTGGGGGTCGGCGGCGGCACCAGCTGGGACATCTTCCAGGCCGTTCGGTATGCGGCGGGGCTATCCAATTCATCGGGAACGGTGCCCGGCAAACCGGCGGATATCATCAACCTGAGTTTTGGTGGCGGCGGGCTCTCCACGATCGAACAGAGCCTGTTCGACACCATCCGCCAGATGGGAATCATCGTCGTCGCCGCGGCGGGTAACAAGGCCAGAGATGACAAGAGCTATCCCGCGGCCTATGACAACGTCGTTTCCGTCAGCGCCCTTGACCAGGCTGCCAATCTCGCCTACTACTCCAGTTTCGGCGATACCGTCGATGTCGCCGCACCCGGTGGTGACAATACGGCTGACCTGAACGGTGATGGTTATCCGGATGGTGTGTTGAGTACCTCAGGTGACGATGCCGCCGGTACCATTTCGCTGGTCTATGGTTTCAAACAGGGAACCTCCATGGCGGCACCCCATGTCGCGGGCGTGGCCGCGCTGATGAAGGCGGTCTGGCCGGAAATGAGCGCCGATGATTTCTTCGATCTGCTTCGAAGCGGGGCCATCACACAAGACCTGGGTGCTCCCGGCAAGGATGAAATATATGGTTATGGCATGATCGATGCTCAAAAGGCAGTCGACGCCGTTCTGGGAGGGATTGTTCCCACTGCGTTGATTGCCGATCCGGCGATGATCGATCTGGGTAACTCCATCTCGACGGCGATCCTCAATATCGAAAAAACAGGTTCTGTCGAGTCGCCCTTGATCGTCGATTCCCTTATTGATGACGCGGACTGGCTGTCCGTCGAATCAGAAACGGTCGACGATGATGGACTGGGAACGTATCGGGTATCGGTGGCTCGCACCGGATTGGCCGATGGTGCTTTTGGGGGGCTGATTACCATTGTCTCCTCCATTAATACCGTTTATGTTCCCGTGTACATGCAAGTCGGCAGTGATGACCAGTTTGCGGATGCAGGCCATCACTACGTCCTTTTGCTGGATCCGGAAACCCATGACGCGTTGGAAGAGGTACAGGCCACCCTTATCGATGGGATTTATCATTTTTCCTTCTCAAATGTCGCCAAAGGACAATACCTGCTCTATGCCGGCAGCGATATGGACAACGATTCCGTCCTCGGCGATGTGGGAAACGCCTTCGGTGCATACATCAGCATCGATCAGCCCAGCGTGATCACCGTTGATAAAAATGCTTCAGGGTTGAACTTCCGCACCGAGTTCAATATCAATCTTTTCGACAGCCAATTGTTGTGCTCGGAAGAATCGACCACCCGACGATTGGGAGGAAGTGGTAATGTGGAATCAGATTAAGAAATACATCATCATTGGTATTTGTATCGCGGCGGGTTATTATGTTCTCAGCCACCATTTCATCTACTATAAGCGTTCTTTTTCGATTTTGCCAAAGGGTGAATTGACGCTGGAATATACATTTTACAGCCTGGAAAACAAACGGCCGAAAACGATTTTGGAAGTAGATGCCCTTCGCTGGGCCGGTATCGGTGATATCTTGGTGGAAAAAGAGATCGTTTCCGAGGGCGAGATGCTGCGGTTGGAAGAACGGGCGGAAATGGCATATGAAGAGAAAGAGTAGGAGGTGTCGAGAGAGCAGTCCCAAGAAGCGCCGCTCCCCTTTTTTTGTACATGTGCTGAATTGTGTAGCGACTCCTTTACCCCATGGGTAGCATGTTGTCCGCCAGGCGGCTCGAAGTCTTCTTGAGGTTTACACTGAGAAGATTTGCCAGCCCCTTCAAGATTTTAATACCGATATCCACCTCTTTGTCCAGTAAGTCCTCGAAACTCGATCGTGGAAGAATCGCGAGCTTTCCCTTCGATCGGGCAATCACCGTAGAGGAACGGGGGAAGTTATTGATGATGGACATCTCGCCAATGGATCTGCCGCGCCGCAATGTAGCGATCACTTCACTTTTTTCGGGACCGGTCTTTTTGGTGACATCCAGTTCACCGCTTTCGATGAAGCAGGCAAAGTCGGCTTTTTCCCACTCCTGGAACAATACATCGCCTGGTTCGATATCCAAGAACGCCATGCGTCTGGCCACTTCGTTCAGATCATCCATCTCAAGAAACTCAAATAGGGGCAGATTGATGATGAAGTCCACCAACTCTTCTTGACTCGATTCGGTTGATTCGAATTCTTTTGCCAGCATGTCGCTCCCTTCGTCTACTTTTCGGATGATCTCAACCGAAACCGCATTATATCAACTGGTGATAAAACATGCACGGAAAACAAGATACACTGTTGAAAATGATACTATCGGTATATATAACGTAAGACTTTAATCGACTTCGGCACATTCACCCATTTTTCAAGTATCCGGAAAATCATCGGTACGTTCATAAACACGGAACATGGCGTGGTCATTTGCCGAAGCAGAAAAGGAGAAGATCGTGCAACCCATACAAATCCCAGGTTTTGGTCCATTAACGATAGAACATCTCGTCTTGGATTATAATGGGACCCTTGCCGTGGACGGCACCCTCATCCCAGGCGTCAAGGATGCGCTCAACGCGCTGTCCGAACAGTTGACCATTCACGTCGTAACGGCCGATACATTCGGTCTCGCGAAAGGCGGTCTCGAAGGTGTAACGTGCAAACTGACCGTTTTGGAATCGGGACGACAGGATCTCGCAAAACAGGCTTTTGTCAGCCGGCTGGGGGCCGACCGTACGGCATGCATCGGCAATGGCCGAAACGATGGGCCGATGCTGGCGGCATGCGCATTGGGAATCGCGGTGATCCTGGCGGAAGGAGCCCATGGTAAGACGCTTCAGGCAGCCGATGTGGTTTGTACCGACATCCTGTCCGCATTGGATCTTCTGAAGAAGCCGCTTCGGTTGACGGCGACATTACGATTCTAATGTGCCGATGGTCGGCCATCAACCACCGATGCCCTGCATCGGATCCCTGACGCAGCCGATACCATCGGCCATAAGCTGGTGCCGGGCCGCTTTTTGTTTGACCGCGTCACGGAAGATGGCGGCCAGTTCTTCATCCGATCCGCCATCCCGCAGTACCCCTTTCAACGGTGTGTGATGATCGGACAGAAGGCAGGCGCGTAATTTTCCATCGGCCGTCAGCCGAAGACGGTTGCACTGGCCGCAGAAATGGTGGCTCAGGGCGCTGATGAAGCCGACCTCGCCAGGCGCGCCGGCAAAACGATACCGCCTCGCCGGGCCGTCGATGATGGCACGTTCCACCGCCGTCAACGGTCCGATGGTTTCCAGTTTTTCCTGTATTTCCGGTGTCAGGATCTGATCCGAGAAGCGGTTCCTGCTGCTGCCGATGGGCATGTACTCGATGAAGCGGATGTGAAACGGAGTGGAAAGGGAGAGGCGTCCGAAATCCACGAACTCGTCATCATTGATACCCCGCATGGCCACAACGTTGATTTTGATCGGATCGAAACCGAGTTTTTCGGCGCACCGGATGCCGCGCCACACTTCTTCGAACCGGTCGTAACCGGTAATATGGGCGTACTTGTCGCGATCCAGGGTGTCCAGGCTGACGTTGATGCGGCGGATGCCTGCGTCGAAGATTTGTCTGGCCTTGGATTTCAATAGAACCCCATTTGTGGTCAACGAAATGTCTTCCAGTTTATCCAATCGGGTCAGTTGCCGTAAAAAATCGATCGCCCCTTTTCTCACCAAGGGCTCTCCACCGGTGATTCGTACTTTTCGAATGCCCAAATCGATGCCGATCTTGATGATACGAAGGATTTCTTCGTAGGTAAGGATGTCGTCGTGGCGAAGTTTGGGAATGCGGCCGTCTGGAACGCAGTAGAGGCACCGAAGATTACATCGATCCGTTATGGAGACCCGCAGGTAGTTCAGGTACCGTTTATGGCCGTCTTCCAGTCCGGCAAAAGGCGATTGTTTGTTCTCGCTGTCTTTTTTCAACGGCATGTCCCGTTCATTGGTCTCAAATCACAAAGTGGTTCGGGCTATCCTCGATAATCCAAAATCGCCTCGATGAGTCCGGGAATAGTGAAATTTTTCGCTTCGATGGTGACGGTCAGTCCCAATTTCCTTGCGGTTTGGGAAGTGATGGGGCCGATGCTGGCAATGGTGACCCCTGCCATCAGATCCTTCATCCGACCCTCGGGCAGCATCCGGAAAAAGTTTTTCACGGTGGACGAACTGGTGAAGGTGACCAGGTCAACGGTCTTTTCTTTCAGCCGCCGGATCAGTCCCTCCTCATCTGCCCCACCATGGCGGGTTTCGTAAACCGTTACCTCGTCGACAGTGGCACCCATCCGGGACAACTCCTCGGGCAGGATGGCACGTGCCTCCTTGGCCCTTGGCAAGAGGATCTTTTTCCCCGCCACCTCGGTGGCCGCGAAGGCCTCCACCACGGATTCCGCCCGGAAGCTTTTGGGGATGATGTCACTGAAAAGACCTTTGGATCGTAGGCGATCCGCGGTGGCCGGGCCGATGGTGGCGGTCTTCAGGTGGCCCAGGGCCCTTGCATCAAATCCTTTTTCCCAAAGGCGCCGGAAAAAGTACTCCACCCCGTTGACACTGGTGAAGATGATCCAATCGTAGTCGCAAAGAACCGAGATGGCGTTGTCCACCGCCGTCCATTCCGCTGGGGGGACGACTTCGATGGTAGGGCATTGAATGCACTGGGCCCCCAACGCCGAGAGACGATGAACCAGGTCACTGGCCTGTTCACGGGATCGGGTGACCACGATCCGTCGTCCGAAAAGGGGGCGGTTTTCGAACCACTTCAGGGTTTTTCGAAGTGTCACGACGCCGCCGACGATAATTATCGCCGGTGCTTTTATTTTTGCTTCTCTCACATCGTCGACAATGGATTCCAAAGTTCCGGTCACGGTTTGCTGGCTTGGCGTGGTTCCCCAGCGGATCACCGCGACCGGTGTGTTCTTTGGTCTTCCATTTTCCGTGAGGTTGGCAACGATCGTCGGCAGGTTCTTGACGCCCATGAAAAAGACCAGTGTGCCGATGCCCGTGGCCAGTGCCCGCCAGTCGATACTGGACTCGGTCTTGGTGGGATCTTCATGCCCGGTGACGAAGGCGACGTCGGAGGTGTGATCGCGATGGGTCAAAGGAATTCCCGCATAGGCCGAAGCACCGATGGCCGCGGTGACGCCGGGAACGACTTCGAAGGGGATGCCGGCGGCGATAAGTTCCTCGGCCTCTTCTCCGCCGCGACCGAAGATGAAGGGATCTCCCCCCTTGAGTCGCGCCACGACGCGACCCTGCACTGCTTTTTCCACGATGAGCCGGTTGATTCCCTCCTGGGACAAGGTATGGTCTCCACCCTTCTTGCCCACGTAGATCAGTTCGGTACCGGGTCTTGCATGGTGCAAAAGGGCCGGTGGCGCCAGGTAGTCGTACACCACAACATCGGCGGTTGCGATGCACTCGACCCCTTTGACGGTGACCAGTCCAGGATCACCAGGGCCGGCGCCCACCAGAAAAACCTTTCCCTTTTTTTCGTTATTGTGCATTGGCGTTGAGTCTTTCTAAGATTTCACCGGCACCTTCGGCGAGAAGCGCTTCGGCGAGTTCTCGTCCAATGGACTCGCTTTGGTCGGCGGGGCCTTGTTGTGATCGTTTGATTCGTTTGGAACCGTCTATATCGCATACCAGACCGGTCATGGAAAAGGTCTCGTCATTCAAATGTCCATGGCCCGCGATGGGGACTTGGCAGCCGCCTTCGAGCCGATGCAAAAAAGCCCGTTCCCCCAGTACCACCCGTCGTGTGGCCGGGTCGTCCAAGGCGGTGACCACCGGTGTGATCTCAGGATCCGCCTTCCTGGTTTCGATGCAAAGAGCACCTTGTCCCACTGCCGGCAGCATGACAGAATTGTCCAGAACCTGCGTGATACGATCCGAAAGGCCCAGACGGCGAACCCCGGCCGCTGCCAGCACGATGGCATCAAAATCGCCCCCATCCAATTTTTTCAACCGGGTATCCAGATTCCCCCGCAAGGGGACAATGACCAAGTCGGGACGTGCATGGAGCAGTTGTGCCGAACGACGCAGGCTGCTGGTGCCGATTTTCGCACCGGGCGCCAGATTGTCCAGTGTCGATCCGTTTCTGGAAATCAGGACGTCCCGGGGCTCTTCCCTGCCTGGTATGGCCCCGATGCAAAGACCGTCGGGAAGGTCGGCGGGCATGTCTTTCATGCTGTGGACGGCCAGATCGATCCGACCGTCGAGCAGGGCTTCCTCGATCTCTTTGACGAAGAGTCCCTTTCCACCCACCTTGGCCAGGGGAACATCCACGATTTTGTCCCCCTTGGTTTTGATGATGGAAAGCGCCACGGCGTGTCCGGGGTGGTTGGCCATGATGGCCGCTTTGACCCAGTTTGCCTGCCAGAGGGCCAGTTTGCTGCCACGGGTCCCGATGGTGACGACCTCTTTTATCATCAGTGACCGCACCCGGCACAACTGGTTGCGCTGCATCCGGTGCAGGAAGAGGTCCCCGCCGACTTGCTTTCGATCTGGCCGCCGCTTCCCTTGCTCATGAAACCGCAGGTAGACATCAAACGACAGACGTCGTTGGATTGGCACGCGGCGCAATGATCCGGTTCACCGCCGCCCAGCACCAGGTATTCAAAGGTATGACCACATTCGTTGCATTTGTATTCGTAGATGGGCATGAAAGATCTCGCTCCTTTTATTGACGGCTTCGTAAAGAGTCCGATATCAGCGTTACGCTTCACACCTCGTCATTGCGGCGTATTTCTATATACGCCTCATTCCTCGGGACTCGCAATCCTTGATCTCGAACTTTTTACGAAGCCGTCCGACATTTTTTGTTATCGTGGACTCGTTACGATTACGATGCCTTTGCCTCCAGCAATCGTGACTGTATCTCCTCGATTCGGGATTGACTGTCATGGCCCAGTGCCACTGCCTTCTCGAATTCCTCCAGGGCTTGGTCCAACCGGTCCATGAGAAAGAAAGCCTGGGCCAGGCGATGTCGAAAAAGGCCGTTTTCCGGAGAAAGGCAAACGCTTTGCTCGCACAATGCCGATGCCACCTCCAGGCTCTCGTTTCTTTGAATGTACAAGTCGCCCAGATTCGAAAGAGAGGCCGCATCGGTGGGATTGAGCTTCACCGCCTGTTTATAGGCCTGAATGGCCTCCTTGGAAAGGCCCAGTCCCGCAAGGCAAGCGCCAAGGCCCCGAAACGCCGGTCCGGAACGGGAATTTGCTCCCGTTGCCGATTCCAGATACGGCCTGGCGCTGTCCAGATCGTTTAGCCCAACATAAGTCTGGCCGATATGAAAAACAACTTCGAAAATGCCGGGTTCGATCTTGTCGGCCGCCAGAAAGTCCTCCAGCGCTGCCTCCCGATCTTCCTGCAAAAGAAGAATATAACCTTTGTTGTAGCGTGGCATCATCTCTTCCGGCGCCAACCGGATGGCGTTTTCAAATGCGGCCAATGCATTTTCGTAATTTTTTTGCACCCCGTGGCAGACGCCCAGACTGTTGTAAAGGTTGGCGTCGGTGGGATCGAACAACAATCCCTTTTTGTATTCGTCCATGGCACCGGCGACATCACCGGCCTGATAACGGCGATCTCCGCTGATGTTGAGACTGACCGAATCGAATCGATTGATGGCACCCGAACCGAAAAAGCCGGCATGGACCAGGGCTTTTTGCGCATTCTCCACGATCTGGACGCGCGTGTCGTCGAGGGTCGGGTGGGTGGCGACGCCAATGGTGACCGGCGATTGTCCCTCGTCGACGATTCGCTTTTGAAGGCCCTCGGCCATCTTCATTCCATCGGATTCGTCAAGGTCGGCAAAGACACAGACAAATCGATCGTCGCCGATTTGTCCCCATATGCCGCCATTGGCGTGGCAGGTCTCGGCCAGGGGTGTGACGGCCGCAATCATGGCCTCGGGAACGGTCGTATCATCGGTCCCGGACAGATCCGGCCATTGGAATTGTACGGCCATGGCAAAAAGAACCGACGCCGACCCCATCCGTGCGTCGATGGCGTCTGTTAGTTCCCGATGATCCAGTAATTCGGGAAAGTGACATTTCAGCGGAGCTGTTCCGACACTTTCCCCGTCGGTCCGATTCGAAGGGCGATCCCTGTCTCCCGAGGCGTCATGGGAACGGGAGAAGAGAAACTCCTGGGTCGAACTTCGATGGGTGAAAAGATCCGTCGTCTGCTTCGTCATCGATTTACCTTCCCTCGGCCAGCATTTCTGCAAAGGCCTCTTCGATCATGTCCGTCTCCTCTTCCTGCAGGGTGCGTGGATCCATGATGAATTGATCGTTTTCGATTCTGCCGATAATGGGTGGCGTGTGCCTGCGCATCCAGCTTTCGATGGCGTTCGGGGAAATCCCCTTTATGGTAACCCCCACGCAACGGCTGGGAAGTTCCAACAGGGGCAAGGAACCGCCACCGGCTTTGCTGGACAGATCCAATATCGTGACCGTAAGCCGTGTTTTTTCCAACCGCTGCAGCTTCGATCGCAATTGTACAGCCCTGGCCTCGATGGTCGAAAGCGGCAGTGTCAGCATTCGCAAGGTGGGAATCTGTCCCATTGCCTGGCGTTGATCCCGATAGAGTCGCAGTGTGCCTTCCAGGGCGGCCAGGGTCATCTTGTCGATGCGAAGGGCTCTGGTTAGCGGATTTGCCTTGATCCGGTCAATGTGCCTCTTGCTCCCGAGAATGATGCCGGCCTGGGGCCCGCCGAGCAACTTGTCTCCACTGAACGTAACCACGTCGACACCGGCTGCAAGTGATTCTTGCACGGTGGGCTCTTTGATCAGGCCGTAGTTGGAAAAATCCACCAGCGTACCGCTGCCCAAATCTTCCATAACGGCAATGTCGTGGCGTCTGCCCATGGCGACCAGGTCTGCAAGGGAAACCGCCGCTGTGAAACCCACGATATGGTAATTGCTGGTATGTGCCTTGAGCAGGAGTCCCGTCTGGTCACCGATGGCATTTTCATAATCGTGGGGATGGGTGCGATTGGTCGTTCCCACCTCTTTCAGGATGGCACCGCTTTTTGTCATGACGTCCGGGATCCGGAATGCACCGCCGATTTCGATCAGCTCTCCACGGGAGACGATCACCTCACGGCCGGTGGCCAGTGTGTCCAGGCACAGTAAAACGGCGGCCGCATTGTTGTTCACGACCATTGCGGCATTGGCACCGGTCAATTCGCAGAGAATGTCTTCCACGGCCGAATAGCGGGAACCGCGTCGGCCCTTTTCCAGATCGAATTCCAGATTGGAATAGCGACCGGAGATGGTGGTCAGGTTCTCCATGACTGCCGGGGACAGAAGTGATCGTCCCAGGTTGGTGTGCACCACGATCCCTGTTGCATTGATGGTGCGTTTGAGCCTGTGGGCCATGTCCTTTTGTGCATCGGCTTCGATACGGGAACAAAGAACTTCCATCGTGAGAATGCTTTCGTCCAGGGGGATGTCTGATTTCAGTATCCGGGACCGAAGGCCGTCTACTTCCCTTCGGATGGCACGAACCAGCAACGATTTCGGGATATCGTCGAAGAGCCCCTCCTGGGTGCCGTACTCGAGAATGCGATCCACTCCTGGAATCTTTTTCAATTGCGCCTGTTGTTTGTTTTCCATGAACGTAGGGCTTTCCTCGTATATCGGCGTTAGAAGGCGTCCTCTCCGGATTCGTCTGCCGGTTCGAAAACTTTTTCGGGGATCAGGTCGACGAGGTGGCTGAACTCTTCCGTGGTAAGGTCCAATCGGGCCAGGCTCTCGACCAGGCTTTCGGTCCCGATGCGCTCCAACTCGAGACCGGAATGAAACCTGGACATGAGGAGATCTGCCAGATAGACGATGGTGGTGAGGGATCGGTCATGGACGCTTTTTCCCGGCTGGTGGTGAAATCGAATGGCATCGACAAGAACATTGGGCAAGGCCCATTTTTTTGCCAATACTTCGCCGGCGCGGGTATGGTCCAGCCCTAAGGCTTTCGTTTCCACACCGATGATTTCGTTCTGCCGGTCCTGAAACTCCCTGTAGAGCATGGGATAGGCGTCGATGATATATTGATCGAGAACGACCTTTCCGATGTCATGGAGCAGGCCGGCGGTATAGGCGACGCCGGGCACGGCCTTTCCCGTAGTATTGGCAATTTTTTCCGACACCATCGCCGTACCGATGGCATGGTGGTAGATGCCACCTTTGCACAGACTGTACCCGTTGCCGCACTGGCCGAAATAGCTTTGTACGGCAGCGGAGATGATCAGCTTCACGAAAAGGTTCTGTCCGAGAAAGACCAGGGCGTGATCCAAGGATGCCACATCCTGGCGTTTGGAAAAGAGGGCCGAGTTGCAAAGCTGAATGGTCCTTGCACTGATAACCTGGTCCTTTTTCACTTCTTCGGCTATTTTTTCCGTATCATAGGTTCCATCTTCGATAAGGCGCAACACCTTCAAGGCCACCTGCGGGATGGGCTTGATAGAATCGATGGCATGACGGATATCGATGGTTGATGATTTTGATTCGGTTTCACCCGTAACTTCCGAATCGAACCCGATGGGACGGATCTGGCAATGCCACTGTTGCATGTCCAGTTCGATACAGCAGGTAAAAAATCCACCGGTTTCCGAATCGGCAACCGTGATTCCGTAATTGTCCAAGGTCTCGGTCACTTTTTCCACCGTCCGTCCGCCGATATCGAGACTGATATCCTGGTGTGTCAACGGCCCCACCAGGGCACCTCCGGCCACAACCGCCTTCATGTGCTGGATCGTCGCACCCTTTTCAATGAGTTGGTCCAGGAACAGGGGCATACCGGTGGTTGCGTATTTTTCGGGAAAATCAATACTCGTCGGGCTGATGGGTTCTGGTAAGAGGAGGTGGACGATTCCACCCACGCCGGCATTGTCGTCGTAAACCGCAACGCCCACGCATGTGCCGAGAATCGCTTGGAGCCTGCGAGGCTGTGTAGTGCCCAACTCGAAAGAACCGGAACTGACGACGTCTGTTCTATGAAGTCCCATTTGGTAGAATTTTCCTATTTTAATAAATTTCTAACCGCTTAACATACCATTAACCGAAGGAGATTTTCAACCTTGCATGATCCTTTTTCCCGTGCAGCCAAGATTCATTGATTGTACCGCATCCGCATCGGGTTTTCCCATTGCCCTTCGTATTGTGCATTGACAGCAACGTGTATATGGCCTACAAGCACTGACCAAGGTGCATTTTGCTTAAAAGGGAATCCCGTGAAAACCGGGAGCGGTCCCGCCGCTGTAACCTCTGCCCCTTGTCCGTGCATGCAAGGGAACCGTTGAACCACTCGTCACTGTGCCGCCACTGCGGTATGGGAAGGCAATCAACGGGCCGGGGAAGCCAGAAGACCTGCCTGAACGAAGTGCCGGAAACGTTTTCTTAGGAAACGCGTTTTACGGCAATAGAGGTCAGTAAGGGCCAAGAAATACGGGTGCAACCCTTTGAACCGGGATTATAGGTTTGAAGGGTTTTTTTATTTGAGGGATCTTCACGCGTGATCTGGCGGAAATCGGGAAATACGCGGGGATGGGACAACCGGTGAACGATATGGTGGGTGACAAACTTTCCAAACGACTCGGAGCCCACAGCCTGCTTCTCATGGTCCTGTTGGTCTTGATGCTTTTGTCCGTGGTCGGTTTGTCTGCCGGGATGGGATACATCAAAATCGGCTGGTTGGACGTCCTGCGGGTCATCGGTGGCAGCTTGGCTGGTGACCTGCCGCCGGCAACCGATCTGGACGAGCTGACGCGTGTCGTCATCATGGAGGTGCGGTTGCCGCGAATTCTCACCGCCGCTCTGGTGGGCGGAGGCCTTTCGCTCTGCGGCGTCATCTTTCAAGGGATCCTGCTCAACCCTTTGGCCGACCCGTATACGCTGGGCGTGTCCGCCGGTGCCGCCTTCGGTGCCGCCCTTGCCCTGCTTTTCAATCTGACCGTTGCCGGAATTTACAGCGTTCCGGTGTGCGCTTTCATCGGTGCTGCCGCCACACTCGTATTGGTCATCTATCTATCGTCGTCCGCGGGTGGGGCCGATGCCAACAACCTGATATTGTCCGGCATCATCGTTGCGGCCATATTGTCCGCCGGCATCAGTTTCTTAAAGTTCGTTGCCGATGAACAGGTGTCGGTGATCATCTTCTGGCTCATGGGGAGTTTTTCCTCCAAGACATGGGCCGATGTGGGCCTGACCGCCATTTTTCTGATCTTCGGAATGGGGATTTTCGTTTTCTATGCCCGGGACCTGAACCTTTTGTGCCTGGGGCGCAGAACCGCCGCATCGCTGGGGGTGGATACTCGCCGTGTTCCCTGGATTCTGTTGGTCACCGCTTCCCTTGTGGCGGCTGCCTGCGTGGCCGTTTCCGGAATCATCGGTTTCGTGGGACTGCTTGTTCCTCACATGATGCGTGCGCTGGTGGGCCCGGACAACCGGCGCCTGTTGCCGCTGTCCTTTTTTTGCGGTGCGATCCTGCTTCTGATTGCCGACACGGTGACCCGGGCCGTATTGCCCCACGAGATTCCCATCGGTGTACTCACGGCGCTCATCGGCGGACCGTTTTTTTGTTACCTCTTCCGCAAACGCCAGACCGGCCAAATGGGGGAATAATCGTGGCATTCGAGCTCTCCGGCGTAAACTTCTCCCATCCGGGCAAGGACTTGTTCGAGGACCTGGATCTGGTCCTGCCCGCCGGAAAATTCATAGGCATCATCGGTCCCAACGGATGCGGCAAGACCACGTTGCTGGATTTGATCTGCCGGCACAAAAGGCCCCGAAATGGCCAAATTTTTTTGGATGGCAGGCCACTTGCAGCATATGACAAAAGGGCCCTTGCCCGCCGGATCGCCCTTGTGCCCCAGAATTACACGATTCACTTCTCCTTTTCCGTCGAAGATGTGGTTCGCATGGGGCGGTATCCGCACACGCCCCGGTTTGGTACCCTGTCTCCGGTGGATTTGAAACTCGTGGAGAAGGTGATGGCAGACTGCGATCTGCTTTTTCTCAAGGATCGTTCCATCACCACCTTGAGCGGAGGGGAGCGCCAGCGGGTGATCTTTGCCCGTGCCCTTGCCCAGCATGCGCCCGTACTGGTGTTGGACGAGGCCACGGCCAACCTGGATGTATGCCACGCCCTGGTGTTGCTGGATCGGGTACGCGATCTGGTCAGGACCGAAGGCCGAACGGTGATCGCCGTGTTCCAGGACCTGAACCTGGCATCGGCCTACAGCCAGTACTTGGTGATTCTCCAATCCGGACGGGTGAAGGCCGTCGGGCCGACAAAGGCGGTGCTGACACCCGAAAGTTTAAAACGGGTGTTTGATATTCGGGCTAAGGTGACGTTGGACGATTTTACGGGAAATCTTCAGGTCCGGTACAAGCGGGCCTGACAAAAGAGGAGGGGAGATGGAAGTTAAGAGGCGCTGCGTTTTTGCCTTGATCGTTTTTCCCGTCTGGTTCATTGCCTGGCTGATGTTGGGCCAGGGGAAGTTCGCACGGGCCACGGCCCCGGACCATGCCGTCTTGGCTGGCGCCCCTTATAAACGTATTATCTCCCTGTATGGGGCACATACCGTGAACCTCGTTGCACTGGATGCCGTCGACCGGATCATCGGTGTCGACCGGCAGTCGGTATATCTTTCGGGCGTTACAGGGAAGCCGGTTTTTTCTTATCACGACGATCCGGAACGATTTTTGGCCGCCAGGCCGGATTTGGTGCTGGTTCGGCCAATGATCGAACGCGGATATCCGAGGCTGGTTCACCGTCTCCGGCAAAGCGGGATTCAGGTGGTGTCGTGTCAACCCACGGAGGTTTCCCAACTGACACCGTACTGGAACCTGCTGGGAACGCTCGTGGGAAATGAGCCCGAAGCCCGTGCCGTTGCGACGCGTTTCGCGTCGGCCGTGGATGAATTCAAACGATTGTCCGGCCGGGTGGAGAACCCCGAACGGGTGTACTTCGAGGCCATCCACAGCAAGATGAAGACCTTTTCTCCGACGGCCATGGCCATCTTCGTCCTGGAGACCGCCGGGGGAATGAATGTGGCTTCCGATGCACCGGTGCGGGAAAAGAACAACATCGCCGTTTATGGAAAGGAGCGTCTGCTTTCCCATGCCGGGCAGATCGACGTTTTCTTGTCCCAGCAGGGCCCCATGAACCGGATTTCGGTGGCCGCCATCATGGATGAGCCGGGATTCGGAGCTATTAAGGCCGTCAAGGAGGGGCGGGTGTATCAGATCGAAGAAACCATCGTTTCACGGCCGACCATGGAACTGCTGGTGGGCATTTACCGTATCGGGTGTCTGCTCTATCCGGATCTATATTGCTCCGAAGGCAGGCGGATATTGGAAATGGCCGGGATGAACACTGATCATTAAATCATGACGGGAGGCTTCCATTAAAGGCATCGTCATCGCCGGTACCCACAGCGGGGCCGGAAAAACAACCGTTACGTTGGGATTGATGGCCGCGCTCACCACCAAGGGGTACAGGGTCGCACCCTTCAAGGTGGGCCCGGATTTTATCGACCCCGGCCACCACAGCCGGATAACGGGCCGGATCAGCCGTAACCTGGACGGTTGGATGCTCAGCCGGGCCTATAATATTGCCACGTTTTTCCGAAACGTTGCAGATGTCGACATCGCCGTCGTCGAGGGGGTAATGGGCCTGTTCGACGGATACGATGGAAAAAGTGAAGCGGGTTCCACCGCACAGATGGCCAAATGGTTGCAACTTCCGGTTGTGCTGGTGGTGGGTGCCCGTTCCATGGCGCGAAGTGCCGCTGCCCTCATCAAAGGCTTCGAAATCTTCGATCCCGACCTGGATTTTGCGGGGGTGCTGTTCAACCACCTGGGCGGTGAACGGCATTTCGCATATTTGAAAGAAGCCATGGAGGGTCATGTGCGCATGCCGGTGCTGGGCGGGTTGATGCGAGACGAGGCCATATCCATTCCCGAACGGCATCTGGGATTGGTGACCCGGGAGGACCACGACATGACACAGGCCAATCGTGACCGTCTGGCCCGCTTGATGGATGATCGGTTGGACCTGGATCGCCTCGTCGAAAGGTTGCCGGATGTGGATTGTCAGGAGTGGTTACCCGTGGCACGGGATCCGAAACCATCTGTGGATGTGCGCATCGGCGTGGCAAAAGATGCCGCCTTTTGTTTTTATTACCCCGAAAACCTGGAACTTATGGAAGATGCCGGCGCCCGGCTGGTCTATTTTTCACCCCTTGCCGCCGGCCGTCTGCCGGAAGGCATCCACGGCCTCTATTTTGGTGGCGGGTACCCGGAGCTGCACGCAAGGCAGCTGGCTGACAACCAATCCTTGCGCCAACAGATTCTCTCCTTGAGCCAGCGCCAGATGCCCATTTACGGCGAATGCGGCGGTTTCATGTACCTTTGCCGGACCATGGGAGACACAAAAGGCGGCAAATTTCCCATGACCGGTTGTCTGCCCTTTGGCACCCGGATGTTGGACCGTCTCAAGGCATTGGGTTACCGCCGGATTGTTCAGCGGAAAGATACCGTTCTGGGACCGGCTGGACAGACAATGCGGGGGCATGAGTTTCACTATTCGACGATTATCGATGATACCATCGGGAATGACGGTGTCTACGCGGTGACCGATCGTGTCGGCGATGAAAAGAGTGCCGAAGGCTTCGTAGCCGGTCAGACCTTGGGAAGCTACGTCCATCTGCACTTTGGCAGTTGCCCCGAGGCAGCCCAACATTTCGTGTCCGCTTGCCGAAAATGGAAGCGCGAATGGTAAAATTATTGTAGCGATCATACGGCAGAGCCAATGAACTCTGACTTGGTCCAGCGGACCAGGTTTTCTGCGCCTCAATAAATAATGAAATATGAAAAAGAGAGGATCGACGTATGAAACCCAGCGAAATCGAACGATTGAGTTTTGAGATCATCGACCAGGAGGCCGGGGAGCATGGATTCTCACCGGAACAATGGCTGGTCGTCCGCAGGATGATTCACACCAGCGCAGACTTCGAGTGGCAGGAGACGATTCGAATTCACCCCGAGGCGATCGCCTGCGGCGTTTCGGCCATTCGTCACGGGTGTACCATCGTGACCGATACAAACATGGCCCGTGAGGGTGTTCGCAAGCGGGACCTTGGCCAATTCGGGGGGGCGGTACATTGTTACATGGGCGATGCGAAGGTGGCGGAAACGGCCAATCGGCAGGGCATCACGCGGGCCAAGGCGGCTGTGGACCTTGCCCTTTCCGAAATCGATGGCGGCATCTGCGTGGTGGGAAATGCACCCACGGCCCTCTTGCGGCTGGTGGAGCATATGGACCGGGAAAACGTCCGACCGGCCCTCGTCGTCGGATTGCCCGTTGGGTTCGTCAACGCCGCCGAGTCCAAGGAACTGCTGCTGGATCGTTCTGTGCCATACATCACCAACGTGGGCAGAAAAGGCGGGTCAAATGTGGCCGCCGCTGTGGTCAACGCCCTGATACTGATGGCAAAAGAAGAGAGTTAGCAAGTTTATCTACACTCCATAAAATAAACACATAGGAAAAACAATGAACACGATCCATTACGGAACTCTATACGGTATCGGCGTCGGCCCCGGTGATCCAGACCTCATTCCACTCAAGTCCGTCAAGATTCTCCAGAAGGTGTCGGTGATCTTCGCCGCATCCTCCACGAGGAATAAGCACAGTCAGGCCGTTTCCATCGCCAGTCCGCACATTCCCGAATCGAGCAGGGTTGTTTTGCTGTCCTTTCCCATGACAAAAGACAGGGCAGAAAAAGAGGCCTGCTGGCAGGCCCATGCCCGCACCATTATCACCGAACTGGAAAAGGGAAATGACGCTGCCTTTCTCACCCTGGGTGATTCATTGACCTATGCGACCTATGGATATATCGTGAAATATGTGATGGCTATGGCGCCCCAAGCCCCGGTTATCACGACCCCCGGCATCACTGCGTATCAGGCCGCCGCCGCCCGGATCAACCATCCGCTGGTGGAAGGAGAGGAGTCACTTCTGGTATTGTCCGGCGTGGAGGGCGGACAACAGCTTCGACAATTGTCCGGTAGCGTGGATAACGTCGTATTCATGAAGGCCTATCGAAACGCCGGCGACATATCCGACGCCCTGGAAGAGGCGAAAATGATCGACCAAAGTGTGGCCATTATCAATTGTGGCCTTGCCGACGAAGAGGTGGTCGAGGATGTCCGAACGCTGAAACAGCGAAAACCGGGATATTGGACGCTGATACTGGCAAAGAAGAGTACAACGCATGCCCCACGCCAATAAGCGGTTTCCGTACAAATCCCTCGCGGTCTCATTGATCGTTTCTGTTTTGCTGGCGACTGCGGGAGGCTCGTATATTGAGTCCCTGGCCACCCATGGATTGCTTCGGGGGCTGGGCTGGCCTCTGGTTCGACTGGTTTTTTTCATCACCGTGGGGCTGGTGGTGGGGCAGACCATTGAGAACACAGGCTGGACCCGCCGCCTGGCTGTTTTGGCCGCACCACTGTTTCGTTTCAGCCATCTGGGAAGCCGATGCGCGGCTGCCTTCACCACGGCTTTTTTTTCCGGTGTGGCGGCCAACGCCATGTTGCTGGGATTTTTCGAGGAGGACAAGATTTCCCGGCGGCAGATGTTTCTGGGCAATCTCATGAACCAGGTGCCCGCCTATTTTCTTCACCTTCCCACCACTCTTTTTATCGTTATCCCCCTTACCGGATGGGCCGGTGCGATCTACTTTGTCGTGACTTTTCTGGCCCTCTTATTGCGGATGCTGTGTGTCGCACTCTATGGTCATTTTCATTGTCCACACCGACAGGTGGAGTATGAACCGGATGAGGATCCAACGACACGCCATCATGAGCAAAAGACGCCCATGGGTATTGCATCGGCGATTTTTAGACGGCTGCCCGACCGACTCGCGCGAATCGTCGTCTATGTGGTCCCCATCTACACACTGGTTTTCCTGGTCAATGCCGCAGGCGAGTTCGATGCGATTCGTCAATGGATGGCACGGTTCGTGGTCACCAACGTGCTTCCGGTGGAATCATTGTCCGTGATCATTTTGAGTTTCGCCGCGGAATTTACTTCCGGCTTTGCCGCGGCAGGTGCCTTGATGGATGCAGGTGTACTGAATGTAAAGCAGACCGTGGTCGCACTCTTGGCGGGAAATATCGTCGCCTTTCCCATCCGGGCCCTTCGGCACCAGTTGCCGCGGTATATGGGGATCTTCTCACCCGTTACGGGTATTCAGATGCTGCTTCTCGGCCAAACCTTGCGGATATGCAGTCTGGTCGTGGTCGGCGTTCTCTACCAATATTTGTTCTGAAATAACGAAAAGAAGGGATCCTCCAAAAGGCCGGATCCCTTCATTGATCACTCTGGCAGGCCAGGAGGGACTCGAACCCCCAACACCCGGATTTGGAGTCCGGTGCTCTACCAATTCGAGCTACTGGCCTGTTGGCAGTGCAAAAGAAAAGACCGGATTCCAATACATCATTTTGATGAAAAAGTCTGCAAAAAATGTAATAGCGGTTGGATTTTCGGGTCTTATCAACTGGCATTGACATTTCATCAAAAGATTGAGTAAATTTTTCCGATTGCAATGTTTTTACAAAAAGGGACAGAATTATGCAGACCATTCAATCCAATCGTGAACTGCACAAAACCATCACGAATGCGCGAGAAAAGGGAAAGCGTATCGGCTTTGTTCCCACCATGGGGTATCTCCACGAAGGCCACCTTTCCCTCATGCGGCGAGCGCGCCAAGAAAACGATATCGTCGTGGTGAGCATTTTCGTCAATCCCACCCAATTCGGTCCCAACGAAGACCTCGATGCCTACCCCAGGGACATTGAAAGAGACCGCAAGATGATGGCAGCGGAATCCGTGGATATCGCCTATCTGCCAACGGTCGACACGATCTATCCGGAAGGCTTCACCACTTATGTCCAGGTGGAGGGTCCCATGACCCAGGTGCTTTGCGGCAGGTCACGTCCAACACATTTCCGCGGTGTTACCACCATCGTATCCAAGCTCTTCAACCTGGTTCAGCCCCACCGCGCCTACTTCGGGCAAAAGGACGCCCAACAGGCGGTTATCATTCAACAGATGGTTCGAGATCTCAATTTCGATATTACCGTCGTCGTTTGCCCCATCCACCGCGAAGCCGACGGATTGGCCATGAGTTCTCGAAACACCTACCTGACTGCCACGCAGCGGGCCAATGCGCCAATCTTGTATCAATCCCTATGCAAAGCCAAAGCGCTCATAGAAGATGGCGAACACGACGCAGCGACGATCAGGCAGAGGATCGAAGAGCAGATCCTTTCCGTGCCCGGTACGGTTATCGACTACGTGGCGATCGTCGATGTCCGGACGCTGCAGGAGGTTGATTTCATAACGGGGGGCATTCTTATCGCCCTCGCCGTCAAATTCGGAAACACCCGGTTATTGGACAATGTTCAAATCGAGGAGTAAAACCGGTCAGGATGTTCGAAAAACATCACCATGTAAACCGACCCATGAAAAATGAAACGTTCCGCTTCGGCCAGATCAAGGCTTGCGTATATGGCCGGATAGAGAGTATAAAAATATGCCCGAAGGCCGTGTGCGGAAAAACGCCCATCGTTTTTCGTTGGATAATGATAAAACAGCTCTTCTAAGGTGTGTAGAATGAAAAAAACGTACGATTTAAATGTGTTGAAAAGAACCACCATCATAACTCCGGATCAGCTTCGGGAAGAATTTCCCATGACCGAAAAGGCGACCCGGACCGTGTTGGACAGCAGGCAGGAGATCAAGGATATCCTCGATGGCAAGGATGAGAGACTATTGATCATTACCGGACCATGCTCCATTATCAGTGAGCGACAGGCGATGAAATACGGCGCGTTGCTGTCCGGTTTACAGGAAAAGGTCAAGGATACCATCAAGCTGGTCATGCGGGTCTATTTCGAGAAGCCTCGAACAAACGTCGGTTTTAAGGGGCTCATTTCCGATCCTCATATCGACAAGAAAACGTTCGATATCGACGAGGGCCTGCGAAAAGCGAGAAGAATACTGACGGGGCTGAATGAGATGGGTGTGGCAGCGGGAACGGAAATTTTGAGCCAGACTGCTGCAGAGCGGTTGTCCGGTCTGATCGCATGGGCCTGTATCGGTGCAAGGACCACCGAATCGCAAAATCACAGGGAGTGGGCCAGCGCCTTTTCCATGCCGGTCGGGTTTAAAAACGGAACCGACGGTAATCTGGCTACGGCCATCAATGCGTTGCTGGCCGCTTCGAGCCCCCAGGTTTTCGTGGGTAACGATCCTTTCGGCGTCACATCCAGGGTATTTTCCAAGGGGAATCAGTATTGCCATATCGTATTGCGAGGCGGAAAAAGGCCCAACTACGATCCGGTCAGCATCGCCGAGGCCTGTTCTCTTCTGGCCAGGCATCCTTCCCTGAATCAGTCTTTGATCGTGGATTGTTCCCACAAAAATTCGGGAAAAGATCATAGAAAACAAAAAGAGGTCTTCAATCACCTTCTCATTCAGAGATTCGGCCTCACCAACGGAATCGAGATCAAGCCCAACAAGGCGATTCGCGGCATGATGCTGGAGAGCAACGTGGAGGAGGGAACCCAGCCCTTTGTCTATGGAGAAACCCGTAAAGAGGATCTCAATCCCTTTGTTTCGATTACCGACGCCTGTATCGGCTGGGAGGAGACCGAACAGATCATCCTCTCCGCCCATGCGCAATTTTCGAATCGATAGACCATCGTCAGGAGATGAGAAGTAAACTCTCGAGGCCCTTGATGTACGAAGCTTAAATTCTAATGGAATTCAGCAGGGGGACCTGCTATTCATTTACAACAATACCCATATCCGACACAGGGATCAAACCAAAACTCGTCTGTTCGGCAGGGCGTCAGCCCAGATCGGGGTTTCCCACCGAACCGTGGTTCAACCGGTTCATTTGACTGAATATTGATTCGTTGAGAGGCTGCCGAATCCATTCAGACGGTGCCCGCTTGCGCTGCTGAAAATATCCAAACCCGCTGCTGCCTGCAATTGAAATAAGTGGCACTCGAACCGTCATATCGTTATGACAGCCCAAAATGATGCAAAGACAATCCAAAATGGGTGCCCCGGAGCGTAGGCGCGTACCATGATTTTGTCGATCGATTGTTCCGCATCATCTTATGAAAGGAGGGGTATAACATGGAAAATCGTAAACACAACCGTACACTTGGATTGCTCGTTATCGGGATTGTGCTTGCATCTCTATTTCTAACCGGAACGACTCACAGTAACGGACCCGACCAAATCGGCAGGTATCGATTGAGTGTAATCAACAGGGGCGGTTTTTCTGATCTCTTTGTAATTGATACAGTGACCGGTGTTGTGAAATGGGTCGGCAAGGATGAGGGTAAGCCGTTTGAGGAAATAAAAGGGCACTAACACCAATGTTTTGTAACCAATCGGTATCATCACCCAGGCATCTGGAACAAAAGCCGTACGTTGCGATCCTCGGGCATTCTCGATCCGTCGAATTTTTCTTTTCTTTCGGAGGCAAGGGATGCCAGAGCGTTTTTTCCTATATCGCCCCCGGCCCGCTGGTTGAAAACGTATGACTGGATAGTACCGGTACCGGCCTCGTTGTCGATGATTTCCAGGATGCGGGGCTGCTGGGGAAAGTCGATGAGCGAGGCGGTCTGGATCTCCCAGAAACCCCTTGGCGCGGGAGCCGAAGGATTCGACGCCCGGATCCCCCATGCCGGGAAAGTGTTTTTCGATAAAATCCGTTTTGTCCAGGAAGTTCAAGTCCGAAAAGGCATCCAGGAGTCCGGGGGGTATGTTTCCCAACCCCAACCGATCGTGGTTACCAATGGTTTGGAACCAGGGTATGTCAAGGTTGTTCATCTCGGCCAAAAAGGCAATAAGCTCGGGCATCGTCCCGATGTCCAGGGAATCGCCGGTATTGATAACCAGATCGATATTCCCTCTCAACGCATTCAACGTTTTAATCACCGCCCGCAGCACATCCACATCGAAGTGCTCCTGTGGTGCCGGCCGATCCAGGCCCACAAATCCGATGGAATCAACGAATTTTCATCTCTTTCCATTCCCTCCAGCCGGTTCATTTTTTTAATCGTCTCACCTCTTCTTTTTGCCTACTTCGCCATTACCGATTCGTCAATATCTTTTGCCGTTTACAAAAGTCGCTGAGTGAAAACGGTCACATCGGTCTCGGTCAGATGTCTGTTTTTTTGTCGTCCGATAACGGGTCTCCCTCTTTCCACTGCCGATACCGATACAGGTCTTTTTCCAGATAATAGAGACAGACGAGAAAAATGGCCATGTCGTCAAGTTGGCCCAGTCCTGGCACAAAATCGCCGATCAAGTCGGTGGGAATTAAAATGTATGCCACGGCAAGAATGAAGACGATGCCCGAAAGCGGGGATATGTCACGATATCGACCCTTGGCGTAATCACGAAGTAACATGACCAGCAAACGAAGATCGATGAGGACGCGTCTGAAAAGATTCGTGTTGGATGGCGTTATTTTTGGCACGGCACACTTCCTTTGCTGTGTTGAATCGCCGTTTTACCGGTCGAGCATCCCTTGGCTCTTATAGCAAACACACTGCTGCAAAAAGGCGGCGATGTGGTAAAGCGGCCTTGTAACGACGGGCAATGCCGACGTTTGAAAAAAACGGATTTTATGGGTACCACATTGTAACCTTTTGGGGTAGGAGGGATCTGTAATTTCGGAAGATGAATATTCGCTCAGCTTCCAATCTTACCTCCTCTCACTCCAAGAGCCCCCAACGATCCCCAATGTGTTCGGGGGCTCACCATTTTCGTTTTGACAAATGCCCTTCTTTAACGATAGACAAGTGATCATCCAGTATCGATCGTTGTTTGGAGGCCCATGGCATGAATACACAAACGCTGATTTTGACCGTATTGGTTTTTTGGCTGATCATGGGATTGGCATTTCTGTCCGCCTATTCCGAGGTGAAACGAACCGGTGGCACGTTGGTGGATGCCATGCGAAATAACGAGACCTTTTTTTTCATCATCAGTGTCGTCATCGGGCTGGTGGTCATCGCCTTCAATCTGGCATGATTGAGATGATATCGACCGTTATCCCTTTCCGGAAAGCCTTTTCCGTTCTCCCTCGATCCAGTCGATACGGCTCCATAACCCCTGAAAAATGCGCACTTCCCTTTCGTCTAGTCCCGTCCGTCCCAATAGGCGTCGAAACGACCGAAGGATATGGTCTGGATTCTGGGGATCCAGATACGCTATCTCGAGCAGGGTCCGGCGCATATGTTGCAGCATGTTCTCGATGTCTCCTATGGAAGCTGGTGACGCGGTAGCCGCAATGGACGGATCGATTCCGTTGGATGCCTTGTGCAATTCATAAAGCAGGAGCGTCACCGCCTGGGAAAGATTCATGGACCGATAGGCCGAATGGGTTTCAATGGTAACGAACAGTTGGCAAAGATCCAGTTCGCTGGTATGCAGTCCCCGGTCTTCCCGACCGAATACAAGGGCTACCCGGCAGACGGATGGACACGATATGGCATGGGCTGCGGCCTGCTCCGGAGATAGAAACGATTGACGGTATTTCCCGAATCTCCTCGTGGTGCCAAAAGCGATATGGCAGTCGTCAAGGGCTTTTCGCAGGTCATCGTAAACCACGGCTTCATGTAATATCGACTGCGCCTTGAGGGCCATTTTCTGCGCAGGTAAGGATTGGTAATCCATGCAGGGATTGACCAGCCGAAGATCAGAGAAACCGAAGTTCATCATGGCGCGGCATACGGATCCGACATTGATGGGGCCTTGGGGTTCAACGAGGATGATGCTGATATTGTTCATGGGCATTGGGTTTTATAATACTCGATGATCGGGATTGCCAATGGTTGCAATTGAAATTAGAAACCGAAAATGGCACAATTGGGCAAAAGGTGTCAACTGGTGCGTCAACGCCGGAAATATTGGTAACAATTTCTCTGTCGAAAAGATATTATGAAACAAGCAAAAGATTATATTGTTTTTCCGCTGGATGTATCCTCTCCCGAGGCGGCACGCTCATTGATAGATCGTTTGGCCGACGATGTCGGGATGTTCAAGGTGGGGCTTGAGCTGTTTATTCGATCCGGGCCGGATGTGATTCAATGGATTCGGCAGGCCGGATCGGCCAACGTCTTTTTGGATCTGAAACTTCACGATATCCCCGTTACCGTCAAGCGGGCCATGTCCCGGGTTGCCGATCTCGGTGTTTTTTTTGCCACGGTTCACTGCGGTGAGAGCCTGTCCATGCTGGAGGCGGCCGTGGAAGGAGCTGCCGATAGGGTAAACGTGTTAGGCGTCACGGTTCTCACCAGTGTGACATCGCAGGATATCGCCGCGGCAGGCTTTCAAGACCGGTATGCAACGGATTTGTCACAATTGGTCATGGAAAGAGCGGCCATGGCCAAAGCAGCCGGCTGTGCCGGCATCGTTTGTTCCGGTCAAGAGGTGAAAGAGATTCGAACGATCCTGGGCAAAGATTTTCAATTGGTGACACCGGGGATCCGACCCGGCGGCAGCCGGGTTCCCGCAGACGATCAATCCCGGGTGGTGACACCGGTCGAGGCAATCCGGAGGGGCGCCGATTATATCGTGATCGGCAGGCCCATCCGGGATGCTGCCGACCCAAAAGTCGCGGCACAAACGATCGCAAAGCAAATCCGCCGGGAATTATCGTCGGCCGGTGAGCCCAATGCTCACGTTGAGAAGTAGCGCCACAGGGTAAGGGCCAAAAGTACAACGCAGACCAGGATAACGAAACGGATCTGGTCTGCAGAAAATCGCTTCACGGTTCGCTGTCTAACCCGAAGGCGGTGTGAAGAACCCGGACAGCCAATTCTGCATATTTTTCCTCGATGACACAGGAGATTCGAATCTCGGACGTACTGATCATGATGATGTTGATGTTCTCCCGTGCCAGCGTGTTGAACATCAATGAGGCCACGCCGCTATGATTTTTCATGCCAACGCCGATAACAGAAACCTTGGCGATATGCGGGTCGCCGAAAACCTCTTCCGCGCCGATCTTCTCTGCTACCTGCTTTTCGATTTCAATCGCCTTTTTGTATTCTGCCTTGGGAACGGTAAAGGTCAAGTCCGTCTGGCCGCCGGCGCGCGTATTTTGGATGATCATGTCCACGATAATGCCGGCTTCTGAGACGGGAGAGAAAATTTTTGCCGCGATACCCGGTTGATCGGGTACCTTCTTGAGGGTAATGCGCGCTTGATTCAAATCGTGTGTCACACCGGAAACGACCAGTTGCTCTATTACACAGTCTTCCTGAACAACCATGGTGCCTTCCTCCTCTGAAAATGATGATCTGACGTGGACGGGAATGTTGTACTTTTTGGCCACACCCACAGAGCGAATTTGCAGTACCTTTGCACCGAGGCTGGCCATGTTGAGCATTTCGTCGTAGGAGATCTCCTTAATTTTTCTCGCTTTCGGACAGATGTTGGGATCGGCGGTATAGATTCCGTCTACATCCGTATAAATCTCACAGACATCTGCCGAAAGCGCCGCGGCGATGGCGACGGCGGATGTATCCGAGCCGCCACGACCCAGGGTGGTGATGTTCCCTTTGATGTCGACTCCCTGGAAACCGGCTACCACAATAATGTTCCGGTCCGACAACAACCGATTGATTCGGTCGGTTCCGATTTCCAGAATGCGCGCATTGCCGTATTCGCAGTCGGTTACCACCTCTGCCTGATGTCCCAATAGCGACCATGCCTTGTACCCCATTCCCTTTAGCATCATAGCCAAAAGTGCCGCTGTGGTCTGTTCCCCGGTGGCAAGTAAAACATCCAATTCTCTTCGATCGGGTTCATCCGTAGCAGCGTTGGCCAGTCCGATGAGATGATCGGTTACACCTGCCATGGCAGATAGGATGACGACCACGTTTTCTCCCCGATCATATGTTCTGCACACACGATTGGCTACGTTTCGAATCCGCTGGATATCGGCGACGGACGTGCCGCCGTATTTTTGGACGATCAATGCCATAAGCGTAAACCTCAACCGCTTGATGCGGTCTTTTTATGATTCAAAAAATGTCGATTCCATGTAGCAGATCAGATGGGTCAAGTCCATATGCAATTGTGCGGATCAGGCGGGAAAGATCACCGGTGACGCGAAAAAACAGTTCCAATCTACACGGTGGTCGGTCCTCGATGTGAAGTCGTTCGGACCACTCCACGGCGCAGATGCCGCCATCTTCAAAGATTTCTTCAAGACCGATCTCGTCGGGTTCGACCGGTTCCGGCAACCGGTACAGATCAACATGAAAAAATGGAAGGCGACCCGGGTATTCATTGATCAACGTATAGGTCGGGCTAGAAATCGTATAGGATGCGGGAACTTCCAGGCCACTTGCAACCCCTTTGCAGAATACGGTTTTTCCGCAAGCCAGATCGCCGAAAAGCAAAAGGGAAAGACCGCCTCGCAGCCTTCGACCCAGATTGTGCCCCAACTTTTTGGTTTGGGCCGGCGAATGAGTAATGAACTCGAAAGCGGCGTGATTCTTACTGCCAGGGGAGAAGTGACTCATCTACGATTCGGCTCCATGGGCCTGATAGTGCAAAGGATCAACGATTGGCCAATTGCCAGAGCCGTCGATCTGGTGCAATGTGGTCATTGCGCGGGGAATGGAATTCATCACCTCCGTAGCCAGATAGCCGAAGGATGCCGTTTGTATCGCCAGGATATCGGCGGCAAGACCATGGAGATATACCCCGGTGCGCGCCGCCGCACCGATTTCCGTTCCCTGGACAATGAGCCCGGCAATGAGCCCTGTGAGAACGTCTCCCATGCCGCCTGCGGCCATTCCCGGATTACCGGTTGGATTGATATAGACCGTTTCATCCGGCTGGGCGATGATCGTTGCCGGGCCTTTTAATACCAAGTGAACGCCGTATTTTTTGGCGAATGCACGCGCATGGCCGACGCGATCCCTCTGAATCTCTCCGGTCGAATGACCGCCGAGCCTTGCCATTTCTCCCGGGTGCGGCGTGAGCACAAGCGCTGATTTCGTCCTGGTGAGTATCGATGGGTCTTTCGCGATCAAATTCAGGGCATCTGCGTCCAAAACCATGGGCAACCTGAGGTTTTCCATGAGTCGCCCCAAAAGCCGACCCGTCGCGGGATGCGTCCCGATCCCCGGTCCCATTGCAAGGCAGCGCTTGTCCTTGCAATGGGAGACGATGGTTTCGAATGCGGTTTCATCGATGGTCATTTCCTCTGTTTCGGGCAGCCCTACGGTCATGGCCTCCGTCACCAGGGTCTCCAGTATGCCATTGAGCGACTTGGGGATTCCGAGTGTCACCAACCCTGCACCGGTACGCATGGCGGAGGTGGCCGTCATGGCGGCGGCACCGGTTTTTCCTGCGGATCCGGCGATAATCAACAGATGGCCGGTTTGGCCTTTGTGGGCGGTTTTCGGTCGTCGGGGCATCTCTTGTTTTACGTTCCAGGGGGAAACGAGTCGCTGCCGGCAGCCCACATTTTCGGCTACATGCGGGGGGATTCCGATTTCGATGACTTTCAGTTTTCCGGTGCACTCGCGTCCCGGATAGACAATATGTCCGATTTTGGGAAAACCAAAGGTAGCCGTGGCGTCCGCTTCAATGCAGATGCCGCAGATTTGGCCGGTATCGGCATTGAGGCCCGAGGCGATATCCACGGCAAACACCGGTCGGTTCTGGTCCTTGATAAATTGGATGGTGTTGTAAAAGTGTCCCCGAACATCGGAATTGAGCCCCGTTCCCAATACAGCGTCAATCCATGTGACCTGGCGTCGCATCAATGGTATCTGGGCAGCGAAGGCTGTCTCATCGGCGATCTCCACGACGGGGATATCCATGGCATCCAGAAGTCGCAGGTTGACTTCGGCGTCACCCGCGACCCGATCCCTTTTGGCAAAGAGAAACACGGTGGCTCGAATGCCCTTTTGACGAAGATAACGGGCCATGACAAAGCCGTCGCCACCATTGTTTCCTCTGCCGGCGGCGATACCCACTTCACCGGGGTGATGACGATAGACGGTTTCCAGAAAAAACACGGTTGCGCCTCTGCCGGCGTTTTCCATGAGAACCCGGCCCGGCACGCCAAACGTTTCGATGGTGGTTCGATCCATTTTCTGCATTTCGCTCGCCGTTACCAGAAACATTTTCTACGCCTCCCTCACAATGCGTTCGTAGAGTTCCTCGCTTTTTCGTTCCATCCGGATGGCTTCCTCTCTGGAGTGGACATGGTCGTAACCGACGAGATGAAGAATTCCGTGTATCAGGAGTTGATAGATGCGGGACATCATCGGCATGTCGGCATCCACGGCTTCCCTATGGGCCGTGTCGGCGGAAATCACGACATCGCCCAAAACGTCGGGGGTGATTTCGGGAAACGGTCCTTCTTGCATGGGAAAAGAGATGACGTTGGTGGGGCCCGTGTGATTCAGGTAGTTCTTGTTGAGGGATGCGATCTGGTCGTCGTCAACGATCAAAACGGACAACTGGGCATCAGGAAATCCCAAGGCGTCTAATATTTGTCTGGCCGTCTTCTCTATCTTTTTCATCGGCAGGTTGTGGCGATTTTGTCTGTTTTCGATCAACACTTCCATTTTTGGTCTTTCCGGAGACGATGTTCGAATTTTCCAGATATTCGATACGATGGTGATGAATCCCGTTTAGGATCTTGTTGAAGCTTTTTGCAATATGGTGAAGATCTTTCAATGTCAACTCACAATGGTCCAATTGACCGTCGGAGAAAACCTTGTTGATCAGTTTGTGCACCATACCCTGAATGCGCGATGGGGTCGGGTTGCTCAAGGTGCGGGAAGCCGCTTCGACAACATCAGCAAGCATGACCAACGCCGCCTCTTTCGTCTGCGGCAAGGGACCCGGATATCTGAAGTCATCGATATTGACTGATTTTTCGTCCTTGATCGTTTTTGCCTTTTCATAAAAATAGCTGATCAAACTGCTGCCATGATGTTGCTGGATGGTATCGATAATGGTTTGTCCGAGTTTGTTTTTCCGGGCGATTTCAACTCCGTTTTTTACATGTGCAATCAGGATCAAGGCGGACATGGAAGGTGCCAGTTTGTCGTGCCGATTCTTTCCCCCCAATTGATTTTCGATGAAATACAAAGGATTTTTCAATTTTCCGATGTCGTGATAATACCCGCAGACCTTTGCCAGGATCGGGCTTGCGCCGATGTCGGCCGCCGCTGCCTCAACAAGGGAGCCGACCACGACGCTGTGGTGATACGTTCCGGGTGCTTCCAGCATGAGCTTACGCAAAATGGGCTGGTCCAGGTTGGCCAATTCCAGCAGCGTGATATCAGTGGTATACCGAAATAGAATTTCGATTACCGGTGCGATGCCTACGGTAATGATCCCTGCGACGACCCCTCCGATAAAAGGAACGACCAAATCAAATGGCAATGTGCCCCACGATGCGTTGCCCAAATAAATGTTAATGACGGTTGCCAAAAGTGTGTTGAGCAATCCGATCTTTGCACCCGTTTTAATGATGATTTTTCTTTCCCGGCAATCCTGAAGCCACCAGGATGCCATGGTGCAACTGATGATGAAATAGATGAATGTCTCCAGACCTCCCTGGAGCACCATTGTTGCGCACACTGCCAGGGCTAGAGAAAAAATCAGGGCAATTTCTTGTCCTTTAAACAGACAGACGACCATTGCGCCGGCGGCGAGGGGAATGCCGAATCCCGTTGGAAGTGAGGGAGGGCGTCCGAAAAACCAGCCATCTGGAACGGTCGTGGAAAATTTCACCAGGACGATGAAGGCCACCATAATACAACTGAAAAAAAGCAAATCCTTATTGGCGAAATTCGATCCTTTCATCTTATCAACGAGTCGAACGCGGTATTGAATCACCAGGATAATCGTCAGAAGTGCTGCGGCCGCCGAACTTGCCAGGGGGACACGATGGGTTTGTGCCTGGTCGACCATGGCGTCTATCTTACGAAGCTGAAGCGGAGTAACGCGCTCGCCTTCCCGAAGCAGCATCTCTCCCTTCTTGATCATGTACAAAACGGGCTTGACGCTTTCATCGGCTATTTTTCTTCGGGCTTCTGTTTCATGACTGTTCAAAGTAATGTTAGGACGGAGCAATCGCTGAGATAAGTCGACAATAAGATTGAGAAGAGCGTAATCCATTCCCTTGAGAAGGGGATCGCCGATGACCCTCACCATGGCCTTGGCTTGGTCCGGTCCATAGAATTGTTTCAGGCTCAATACATGGGCTTCGGTCAAGGTCACCACGTTGCGTAACGTGATTCCTTTGTCCACCTCTTTGAGTAGAATTTCCTTGTTGGCGACCACACCGGTTGTTAGTAATTGAGAAATGATATTCGTTATCAGGCGTGGGATTTCAGTAGTAAATTCATTTTTCATTAGGATTAAAAAGGCGCCTTCACTGATACTGAGGCCGATTCGCTCTTCGAAAAGGTTCTTTTTTTCAAGCATTCGTTTCTCAAGGGAAACACTCTGAAAATTTTCGAGATCAGGCTTCCCCTCTTCATCCGGTAGGGAATTGGGTTGGATCTCCATCTGGTTTGCCGATTTTTCCAACTCTTGTTCGTACTGTGTGCGAACAAGAGCAAACGCATCGTTTAAGCGATGTGTTGTATTTTTTAGAATCCTGGGATTGAAATCATATACGGCTCGAACGTCATTGATTGCCTGATCTCGATGGTTTTGTGTGGCGTCCTTATCTTCAATGAAAAAGTCTTCCGAGGCTTTGACATCTTTTTTTGCCACATCCCCGATTTGGTACCGTTGTTTCTGAACCACGAGTTCCGGGTATAGCGCAATCGTAAAAATGAGAACGATAAGAAACAAAAGCGACCAGCGCACTGTAGCACTTGTCGCAAGGAGGTTTTGTATTGGCTCTTTTTTTCGTTCGCGAATCATTTGGTTTGCCAAGTGGTGCCCACGACAGCAAAAGGGCCGTAATACACCTTTAATTTATCGGTTCGATTCATTGGTGCGGCGATTGGCTTCCATCTTTTCATAGGCGTCGATAATGCACTGTACCAATCGATGCCGGACAACATCGTGCCGGGTAAAGTGAATAAACTGAATACCTTCAACCGAAGTTAAAATCTCCTTGGCCTCGACAAGTCCAGATGATTTTCCCGTCGGTAGGTCGATTTGGGTGATATCTCCGGTCACAACGGCCTTGGAGTTGAAACCGATTCGGGTCAGAAACATCTTCATCTGTTCGGTTGTCGTATTTTGGGCTTCATCTAAAATGATAAACGCTTCGTTGAGGGTTCTTCCCCGCATGAAAGCCAATGGCGCAACTTCAATCACCCCGTTTTGCATCAATGTGGCGACCTTTTCGAATCGCATCATGTCGTGAAGCGCATCATATAGAGGTCTAAGGTAAGGGTCGACTTTGTCCGTCAGATCCCCCGGCAAAAAACCCAGGGATTCACCGGCTTCCACGGCGGGCCGCGTCAGAATGATCCGACTGACGATCCCCTTGGTCAAGGCAGATACGGCCATGGCCATAGCCAAGTAGGTTTTTCCCGTTCCAGCGGGGCCGATCCCAAATACGATATCGAAGTTTCGCATGGCTTCGATATAGATTTTCTGGTTCTGGTTCCTTGGTGTAATCGCCCGTTTTTTGGAAGTGATAAAAACGGTATCCAGGAAAATTTCTTTAAGATCCGCACTGTGATTTTCTCGCAGAATTCGCAGGGCGTAGTCAATATCGCTGGAATAAATCGGATAATTCTCCTTCAGCAGTCCATACAATTGCTCAAACACATTCCTTCCAAGATTGACGGCATGGGCTTCCCCCTTCAAATCTATTGTGTTGCCCCGTCCGTGGATATCGATTCCCAGAAGGTCGGCAAGTCGCTTTAGGTGATTGTCCTGTTCACCAAAGAGCTGTCTGGCCAATTCTACATTGGAAAAGCTAAGTCGCGCTTGTTTGCTTCGTGTGCAATTTTCCATAATCTGCTCTGTCACAAAATCGCGTTCCCCGAACGACAAATTGTCCAAAGTATGGGGCCTCACCACTCAATTGTCAAACGATTGAATCCAGTGACAATGGATCCACTCCTTTAATGGGATTGGCATATCCGACTTTTGGTTGGAATGCAAACGCCAAATCCCATACTGGTTTTGGTGAAAAGGCTTGACTGGCTTTTGCCGCTTTGCTAACTCTAACTTTTTCTAACTCGCTATCGCTTGTTTTTTAAGGACAATTATGAATCCTTTCGATATTTTGATCATTACCATCCTCGCGTACGGATTGATCCGAGGAATTTTTAGGGGGGTGGTGAGAGAGATATCCTCTATTATCGGTGTGTTAGGTGGTTTTTACGGTGCGTACACATACTATCCTCACTTGGCCCGGCTGATATCGTCTTGGATCACGACACCGGCATACCAAAATATTATCAGTTATTTGATTATATTTTCTGCTGCTGTTATCGTTGTTGGTGTGCTTGCCGTGGTCATTAAGTATCTTTTGAATATTGCCTTTCTGGGGTGGCTGGACCGGCTTGGTGGAGCCGTGTTTGGATTGGTCAAAGGGTGCTTGGTCGTTTGTGTCCTGTTCATTGTGTTAGCTGCCTTTTTGCCCAAAGGATCGACCCTTCTCAAAAACTCCGTCCTGGCTCCCCATGTTTCAGCGACATCAGAAGTCCTGGCAAAGGTACTCTCAAAAGAGATGAAGTCAAACTTTTCATCAAAGATTAAGGATTTACAGAAATTTTGGCAGACACGATAAGACCCACACCCGCCACTTGTGTTGCACCCATCACCACTCTCATCGAAACCTTGCGAGGACCCAAAGGGTGTCCTTGGGATAAAAAGCAGACACCGGCCTCAATGACTCGCTATCTTATTGAAGAAGTATACGAATTGGTGGATGCAATTTTATCGGAAGATACAACGGATATATGTGAAGAGGCCGGCGATGTCATGTTCCAATTACTTTTCATCATTCATATGTTCACGACATCCGGGGACTTTGATCTTGCGACGGTGATAGAGAAAAATTTAAAAAAAATGGTGCGCAGGCACCCCCATGTCTTTGGTGACGCTACTGCCCAAACAACTGAAAAAGTACGTGAAAATTGGGAAGAGATAAAACGAGCGGAGAAACGCGATTCCGAAGCTTCCACTGTTTTAAGCAGTA
Organism: uncultured Desulfosarcina sp.; assembly: GCA_963674945.2. Lineage (GTDB taxonomy): Bacteria > Desulfobacterota > Desulfobacteria > Desulfobacterales > Desulfosarcinaceae > Desulfosarcina. Next base: position 278,554 of record CAXXWQ010000004.1, on the reverse strand, counting down.
TTCCGAAAAGTGCGTCTGGTTTGGTTCGGGCATCTATTGTTTCCGAGCGGGCCGCTCGAACCGGTTTTGACTGGGACAATATCATTTCGGTGATGGACAAAACCATGGAGGAGTGGAAGGAATTCTCAAAGGAAATTGCCAACCTTGATGATCCATGTGGGCATGATAAGGCCACTGTCGAATTTGGTGATATTTTGTTTACGATGGTAAATGTAGCACGTTTTGCTCGCATCCATCCGGAGATTGCGCTCATTCGCTCTATTCAAAAGTTCGAAAAAAGATTTGCCTTTATGGAAGAAAAGGCCATCGGGGAGGGGAGAAAGATCGAAGATCTCACCCTACAAGAAATGAACTCCGTTTGGGAAGATGCAAAAGCCCGTTTCGCCTGACGGTGTAACCATCATCATTTTCAGGATGAGGCCAGCCATCAAGGCCGACCTCATTTCTTCGGGAAAAAGGATGTGTCCTACACATGCTTATCTATGGGTTTTTCCTCTGGTGGCGTACGGTAGACCACATTCCCTTTTTTGTCATATTTTTCTAAGAATACACCATCCTCGTCGACCTCATAGCTCCCTCTCTTTTTACCCGTATCATTTTTGTTTTCGGAATCGGGTTTCGCTCCTTCTTTGGAGCTTTCCACAGGTCGCTCTTCAACGACTTTCTCGATTTTTTCAAGAACCGTTTCCTTATTTTCCACCGCCAGATTGTTGTCTGTGCGTGCCGTCGTTCTGACGACTGATTCGCCAATTGCATCCAACATGGCAACCCCCTTTGTTTTCTACAAATTTGTTTCCTTTCCGCTATCCTTTCATCGGAAACTGTTTGGGTCAATCGGTATTGTCCAGGTTCACGGCCGCCTTCGCCAGTTCATCCAGTTGATTCATCAATCCTTTGAAATCGTCGACGGCAATGGATCGGGTCTCTTTCAGATTATTCTTATCAATCGTGTTGAAGGTAAATGTATTTTCTTTTCGGACACGGACCATTTCACTCTTTTCTTGTTGCGCCTGGCCGATCATTCTTTGGTCGAAATCTTTATCTGGCAATATATTTGTTATTTTTTTCAGTACATTAGCGGTTACTTTCTCCATGATGGACTGATTTCTGCCCTCTGCAGAGATGGTAACCGCGTCCGATTTGTTTTCCGGTATTTTCGTATTTTGGGAATGTTCGGACTTCCCCTGACTCAATTGTCTACGATAGACATTTAACACATTATGAATTTGATAGCTCTGTATGTACATAACACTTCCTCCGATGTCACTATCGGCAGGTCCAGAAGAAAACTTTAGAAAATTAAAAACGTGAGTGTCACATGGAAGGTGAAATGAAGGAAATTTATTGAAAAACGACTTCTTTTCAGGAGGCAGGTGCTGGCAGGAAAAAAACACTGCCGAGTCGATATGATCCGGCAGTGTTATCGGTTTATGGGCTGTTTTCTTTAGCTTGTATATCGGAAATTGGGCGGCCAACAGTTTCTTTTGGGAAACATTGGCTTTCGTCCGTTAGTCATCGAAGTCGCCTTCCGGGCCACTATCCTCTGATAATGTTGCGCCTCGTTCCACGATTTTTTCCCGTGTCCAATCTTTTGGGTCCTCGATTCGCTGGGCTTTTGGGCCTGGATCGTAACCATTGGTCGCAAGAACTTCTTCGATTGCCAAATCTGCCGAATCCTGGGCATTGAAAACATCGACCAGCATTGTGTAAACAAAATCTTCGACCCGTTTTTCCATTCTTTCCCGAATATTTTTGGGTTGCCCCAACAATTTGTTTTCGAAGGGGCTGTTGAGTTTTTTAAAGTTGCCACCCGTCAAGCCTTTCTCCTTGGCATACAACACCATTTTTTCCCACATGGCTTCGGTAACACCTTGTTCCGGGACCTTGATAAAATTGCCGTCTTCGTCCAATGCCGCATTACCATAGTCGTTTACCTCAAGCCCCCAGGAGATCATCTGTAAGGCTGTGGCAACGTTGGCTTTGGTGGTGTTGGTTTGATTGGCAATCTCCCGAAGGCGCTGTGAGCTGTTACCGGAAGTGCCATGTTGGGCACCTGAAACGTGGTACGGCTCCAATGCCTTGTGGATCTGTCGTGTCAGCTCCACCTGGATCCCTTGTCCGCTGGCCTCTATCCCGTGGACGGTACCGTTGTTCAGGGCGATCCAATTGGGAAAAATGTCATGGGCGTTTAATCCCTGAATTAGAAAGAGTGCCTCCTCTTTTGTTGATAAGCCAAGTTTTCCTTTAATTTCACCTATTTCAGTCTCCATGCCCGCCCAATCGGGAATAAAGGGATTCAACTCCAGGTTGGCCAAAAGGTTCTGGTCATCGGGAAGATGGCTTGCATCGATGGCAATGGATGTGATGCCAGCCTCGAAAATTGTGGGAATCTCGATTTTTGCGTCGGGGATATCATCCTGACTCTTGATGCCATAGTGGTCTGCGTGCAATGCCACGGGAATGGTGATTCCCAACTCATTGCAGGTGGCATCTACAATCATGGCAATATTCCAATAATTCACAGCACAATAGGCATTGGCGCCACCCTCACTCCGGGCGATTTCGATGATCAGCGCTGAATTTGCCCTCTGGGCGGCTTTCAGCGCCCCACGAATAACGAAGCTGTTTCTGCCATTTGCCGCCATGCAGATTGCATCTTGTTTCTTGAGCATGGCCAGATCGATAAATTTTCCACTGACCAAGAGCGCCTTGGAGTTGGGAAAAAGTTTCTGGATATTGGGTGGGCGGCCCACCGAGATCGCTTTGGCAAAATCGCTGGTTGAAGTCGTCATGGCGAACCTCCTTACAGGGTTGTCTTTTTGTATGATCGGTTATTCGTTAATTTGTTGATTGTAAGCCTTCACGCGCTCGTTAAATTGGCTTAATTTCATTTCATATTGCTGTGTCTTCTGATTGAATTCAGTAATCCGAATGTTGAGCTCTTTCTGCGCCTCGGTATCGCCTTCTTCCTGTTTTAACTGTTCGATGGTTTTTCTCTCTTCCTGAAGTTCCCGATAAAAGGCATCCAAATCCGCCCTTTCCTTTTCCAAGGCTGTGGGATCCAATTGGGCGTTTGAGGCGGAATCCACATCCTTGTTCGATTCCTCAGACTGGGAATCCAAGGGGATGTTGTTATCATCACCGGTTTGTGATGCGTCCAAGCTTTCCGGTTCCGGCTCGATGCTTTCCACCATCTGCACCGCCTCCCGGTACGCTTTCGGCACCTGGCCGAGATCGTCGGTCCACCGGGTTTGTCCGTTTTCATCGACATATTTGTACATTTCGGCGTACGTCTGTGCTGTAATTGTCAAAAAGAGGAGTGAAAAGAGTGCCACCAATGCCAAAATTGAATTTTTCATGGATTTGACCTTTATTTTGAGGAACAAAATCGTAGTCGGCGTCTTGCACGTAGAAGATGTTCGACTATAATGTCGATATCGTGAAGATGTCAAGTACCGTCGACATCTTATGGTGCAGCGCGAGATGGAATGCGAGTGTGGGTCAAGGCTCGCTATATCCTTGGATAAACTAATGTTTGACAATGCAAATGGCTCGTGTAGAGTAAACCATGCCAACTTGGCATTTTCTCAATTTTTAAAGGGACGACACAGATGCGTTTGATTACTCGCCTTTTGATTCTACTCCTTTTGGCTGTTTTTACGAGTTGTGGACCGAAACCACTGTCGGTTCCCGATGAGAAGCCAGTTGCGTATATACCGGATCATGCAGGGTATCGAAATGCTGAGATCGCTTCGAAAAATGGTCGATATGCCGAAGCCCTGGAAGGGTACAACGAATTTTTGCGCGACACCAAAGATGATCGGATGGTGGACGCTGTGCTTTTCAAAATCGGTGAGATTCTCAAAAAGACAGGCCAAAATGAAGGAGCATTGGCCGTCTTTTCCAGATTGAGAAATGAGTTTCCCGAAAGTGCATGGGTACCGGACGCCGTATTGGAAATTCTGAACATATTATACGAAAGAAATGACTTCGCGACAGTCGTCACCGATGGAACGGCATACGTGGATGCAACAGCCTATGTTGCACGAAATGGACCGATCTACAACATCATCGCAAGGGCCTATGGCGCATTGGGAGCGAATTTGGAATCCGCGAATTTTTACCTTTTGGCTTGGCGGGCTGCCCCCGATTCGGAAAAAGAAGAAGCTTGGACACAGTTCCTGGACGCCATCGAAGGCCTCGAATCCCAGGACCTTGCGCAGATGGTGGTGCAGGTCTTTGAACCGCGGGTCGAAGGTATCCTTCTGTACCGTCTCGGCATGGCCTTTCTCCTGGAAGAAGACTACGACCAGGCCATGGATGTACTCAATGCCTTCGTGGATCGATATCCCAATCATCCGGATTATTCGGATGCAGTGACTATGATCCAGACATTAACAGAGCGCCAGCGGTTTGTTCCCTTTACAATCGGTTGTGTCGTCCCGCTTTCCGGCGCCTATTCCCTGTATGGTCGACGTCTTTTGGATGGTATCACGCTGGCACTGGACCATATTGGCAAAGAGGCAGATGGAATCGAGTTCCAGATCTTCATCGAAGATTCCCGTTCCGATTCGTTTGCTGCCGTAAAGTCCGTCGATTCCTTGGATCTGAAAAAGGTGGGGGCGATACTGGGACCCATGGCCGCATCGGAATCTGCTGCCGACCGTTCCCAGGCCAGCGGTGTACCGATTTTTCTTTTCACACAGCGAGAGGCACTGCCCAATATCGGACCCTATGTATTCAGAAATTTCATTACACCCGAAATGCAAGTGCGCGCTCTCGTCTCTTTTTCCATAGATGAGTTGAATATGTCGCGTTTTGCGATTCTCTATCCCCGGGAAAACTACGGCCAGCGGTATATGAATCTTTTCTGGGATCAGGTCATTGCGCACGGGGGGCTGGTAACCGGTGTTGAGGCCTATGATCCAACTGGAACGGATTTTAGCAAACCGATTAAGAAACTGACGGGCATTTATTTCGATGTCCCTCCAGAACTGGCCGCCGAAGGTTTGCCGAAGAAACCTTTTCAACCCTTAACAGAAATGGACCTTTCAGACCCGGAGCGCTTTTACGCTGCGATGGATCCGGTGGAGCGGATCACCGGTCTTCCTTTTCCACGGCCTATTATCGACAACCTTTCCCGCAGGGTCCGGAATGAAGAGGATCGGTGGCATCCCATCGTTGATTTCGATGCCGTTTTCATTCCCGATGCACCCAAAAAGGCGGGTCTGGTGATTCCGCAACTGGCCTATTATGATATCCAGGATGTTACGCTGATGGGTACCAATTTATGGCATTCCAACACCCTTTTAAAAATGTCCGGTGCGTATATCAAGTCGTCTCTGATTGTGGATGGTTTCTTCGCTGAAAGTGAAAATGAGCATGTTCGTGAATTCGTGGCGGCCTTTACGGAGGCGTTTGGACGGATTCCGGGGATTGTCGAGGCAATGGCATACGATACCGCCATGATGGTATTTGAAACCATGCGGAAAACAACAACCGACTCAAGGAGAGAATTGAAGGACGCTTTTTTACAAATTGCCGATTATGATGGCGTTACGGGGCGAACCGCTTTCTTGGCAAACGGTGAGGCGGATAAGCAGTTATCGATGCTTACGATCGATGATGGTCGGTTCACCCAGATTCAACGGACGCCTGAAAGGGAAATGACGGAAAAAGACCAACTGCCGCCTCCTTCACAATGACCTTTTTTCATATTGTTTACATTTTACTGGGATCCGGTGCATTCTTGCTGCTCTTTCCGGTCCTCTGGTTCATCGGGACGAGAAACCAGGAAAGACGAAAGGCGTTCGCCCAACGATTGGGATACGACCTGTCGAATCGACACATGGATTTGGTCAAACACCCGCGAGTCTGGATCCATGCCGTTTCCGTGGGGGAAGTGCAGGCTGCGGAAACGATCATTCATGCATTGGATGCCATGGGGACAGTGGCTGCGATCATATTGACAACGACAACCAGTAGCGGCCAAAAATATGCGCACCATCGGCTCGCCAAACGTGCATCCATTCGATACGCACCACTGGACATTTGGCATATTGTCGGACGCTTCCTTGCATCGTATCGACCTGATTTGATCGTCTGCATGGAGACGGAGATCTGGCCCAATTGGTTGATTCGCGCCCGTCGTGCAGGTATCAAGACCGTAATCGCAAATGGTCGGATTTCGGCGCGTTCCATACAATCATACAAAAAAATACGTCCCTTGCTTAAACCGGTTCTCGAAACGGTCTCCTGCTTTAGTATGATCACACAAACCGATGCCAGACGAATCCATCACCTTGGGGCACCGAAACAACGAATCTGTGTAAATGGCAACGTCAAGTTTGATGCGATGCATATGGGATGTCCCGAGGATGATGTCCGTGCTTTCAAAAAGATGTTCGCCCTGGATGAACGGTCTTTGGTTTGGGTAGGGGGAAGCGTTCGGGGAGATGAGTTCGCGCTTCTCATGGATGTCTATCAACAATTATCGAGACATGTGCCAGAACTTGTGTTCATAATAGCACCGCGGCACATCGAGAAAGCCACTCGAATCGTAAATATTGCCCGGAAAGAAGGGATCCGATGGCAATATCGGACAGACCTGGAACAGGAAGACGAGAGGCGCCACGCGCCGGTGATTATTTTAAACACCATCGGTGAGTTGCGCCATATTTACGCTTTGGCATCGGTTGTTTTTTGCGGGGGCAGTCTCGTTCCACTGGGGGGGCAAAATGTCCTTGAAGCGGCCATCCAGGAAAAGCCGGTTCTCTTTGGCCCCCACATGGAGGACTTTACGGAAGAAAAGAAATTGCTCCAAGAATGTGGTGGCGGCATTTGTGTAAACGATGCCAATGCCTTATTGGAAAAAACCCTCGATTTACTGATGCATCCCGAAAAAGCCATACGAATGGGACGCTTGGCCAGGAAAGCGGTGCTTAGCCAACGTGGGGCGGCATCTCGCCACGCACGGGTTATTCAAAGAGAGCTTTTCCACGGCCGTTTCGATACGTAAATGGATCTTTGCCGTTAAAAGTTTCTTTGAATTTGTATTGATGAACGAGTTCATCATCAGTTTGATGATCCATTTTTCAAATCGGGTTGACCGGTAGATTCGAGAACGGTCGTCCATAGCTTTCCATTGGGATTGACATGCTTTCTTTTCCCTGCGGTTGCACGCATGGGCAGATGGACGAAGTGGTTATTCCAGTGACCAATCAGCAGGCGTGTTTTTCCTGCCATCCCGGCATGTACGGCATCTCTTCCTAAAAAGCCACAAAAGACGCTGTCATTGGCATTGGCCGGAAGGCTGCGAATCATGTAGCTCGGGTCGATGTATTTGATGTTCAATGGAATTTTTTTACTGGCAAAATGATCTTTGATCTGGTCCCGTAAGAATGTGCCGATGTCCTTAAGCCGGATATTTCCCGATGCGTCCCGATGTTCATCACCATTTTCAAAAAATTTCTGACCGGCCCCTTCGGCGACCACGACAACGGCGTGACCCCGTTTGGCCAAGCGACTTTCTAATGCGGCGAGAAGTCCATTTTCACCGTCCAGGTCGAAATCGACCTCGGGAATCAATACAAAATTGGCATCCTGCTGTGCCAGTGCCGCGGTAGCAGCGATAAAGCCGGAGTGACGACCCATGAGTTTGATAAGACCGACGCCGTTGGGGTATGAGGTGGCTTCGTTGTGGGCGCTCTGGATGGCCATGCGGGCAACATCAACAGCGGTATCGAAACCGAAAGATCGCGAAACCAGGTGAATATCGTTGTCTATGGTTTTCGGAATGCCGACCACGCTTATCTTCAGGTTCCGTTCGTTGATGGTGTCGGCGATCTTGGAAGCGGCCATGAGTGTCCCGTCACCACCAACCATGAATAAAATACCGATGTTGTTCACCTCCAGGCAATCCACCACGCGTTCGATATCCTGCGCACCACGGGATGACCCGAGGATAGAGCCGCCCATGTCCATGATGTTGGATACCATTGCCGGAGTTAGATCCAGAAAATCGTGATTGTATTCGGGAATAAAACCCTCCAATCCGTGACGGATCCCGTAGATGATTTTCACTCTGTACCGGTAGTGTAATTCGAGCACGATTGCGCGCACAATATCATTCAACCCCGGACAAAGACCACCACATGTTGCGATGGCACATCTGAGTTTGGACGGGTCGAAATAGACCTTTTTTCTGGGACCGGCGACCTCGAAAGCCGGTGGTGAGATCCCTTTGGCGATGTAATCTTCGATGATCGATCGATTGATGTTGATCAACACCCGAATTTCATCGGATACGAATAGGTGGGAACGTTCACCATGCTCGCCGTTCACCATAGGGGATATGATTTTTGCCTCTCCCAACGTTTGAATCTCGGTCTCTATGGCCTCCTGGCGCATAATTGCTCCTTGTCATCGAAAAGGCTAAAGGGCACTCTCATTTTCGATCGTCGAACCATTGAAGGTGAATTCACCTTTACCGAGGATGTCGTGCAGGTGCAAGATTCCAAGTACGTGACGGTCCTCGTCGATAATGGGCAAGACGGTGATTTCATGCCGTTCCATAATATTGAGTGCATCATAGGCGGGCGTATGGGGAAAGCTGTGCAATGGATCGTGTGTCATTACATCGGTAAGGGTTTGTGAAAAGATCGGTACCTTTCTGGCAATCATTCGCCGAATATCCCCGTCCGTAAGAATACCGGCAAGCCGGCGATCATCATCCATGATGATCAGTGCCCCCAAGCCATGGCGGTCCATCTCTGCCACGGCTTGTTCCATGGCAGTGGCGTCGAAGACGGCGGGAACGGCATCCTTGGTGAACATGATGTCTTTTACCTGGCTGGAAAGACGCTGCCCCAAAGCGCCGCCAGGGTGGAACCGTTTGAAATCACTTGTTTTAAAATGCTTTTTGTTGATCAGGACAACTGCCAGCGCATCTCCCATTGCCAGAAGGGCCGTTGTACTGGCCGTCGGGGCCAATCCTAACGGACAGGCCTCTTTTTCCACGCTCACATCGATGACGATATCGCTGTGTTTGGCCAGGTTGGACCGCAGGTTGCCGGTCATGGCGATAACGGTGCAACCGATGCGCCGTATGCTGGGTATCAAAATGTTCACTTCCCCGGTTTCACCACTGTAAGACATGGCAAGGAATACATCATCGGAACTGACCATTCCAAGATCGCCGTGCATGGCCTCCACCGGGTGAAGAAACAGGCTGCGCGTTCCCGTACTGTTCAAGGTCGCGCTGATTTTTTTGCCGATTACGCCGGATTTTCCAATGCCGCTGACAATGACCCGGCCGGTGCAGTGTAAAATGGTGTGTACCATCTGCTCAAATTGGTGATCGAGGCGGTCGATGAGTCGTAGAATGCCATCCGCTTCAATTTGAAGAACCTGCCGTGCTTCATCTAAGATCATGGAAATGACTTTCTGGTGAAGAGTTTCGCGCAATCGTTTTTAACATTTGGAATAGGGTGGTTTCGTGTCATCGATACTGACCAACAATAGCCCATTTGTAATAAATGTCAATGAATCACGGATGCATTGATTCGAAAGAATAGGGCTGCGGTGTTTCCGAATTGCTTGAAACGCTCTGGGATGCCGGCATCCGTACCATACCCGGTGGTGGTGCCGAAGTCCTGGCCGAATCAGTGAGAAAAGTGATCGCGCCCAACAAAGCCATCACCGACAAGTGGCTCGCGGTTTGCGCGTCGGCCCATCGTATCGGTTTTACCATTTATCGCGTCAAGGAGATCTTCGAGCCACCGGCACCGATTGGTCCCGCTCACCCATGAACGCCGCCTTTGCTTCCTGCTCCAGTATTTCAGTGTGATCCGTGTAACGCGGAGAGTGGTGGAACAGGGTGTATTGATTCACGCCGCAGATTCGGGCCAACCGTCCGGCCTGACAGGCGGTGAGATGATTTTTCTGCAGCGCCATATCCCGGTGCTCCTCCGAAAAGGCCGCCTCCACAAACAGGTGATCCACCCCTTTTGCCAAGGTGATCATTTTTTCTTCATTTTCTTTCGTACCGGCCGCATCCGCAATATAGGCCAGACGTTGACCGGGTGATATCCTTGTGATGGTTTCCTCGAGTTTTCCTACCGTATAACGAATGGGTTCGTTTTCATCGGCCGTGGTCGGGACGTCGATGGGCGTTTCCGGGTCGGCATCGGCGTAGAGAAGGGATTTGAATCGGTTGATCCAGGGACCCGGTGGCAATTGCAGGCGATCCAGCGCAGTCTTCACGATATGGATGTGGAAGCGTTCGGACAGACAGAAAGCCAAAACGGGAATGCCGTGATCAAGGTGAGCCGCGCGGATGGTCATTTCCGGTTCTGCCAGGACAGTTCCGTCAAAGGGTTGCTCTTGGATCGGGCCGTCTGCGTGAAATCCCTTATGGCAGGGAAACCGGCAATACAAAGAGCGGGTCGGGTGCAGTTCGGTGGCATGCAACACGAACCGGTTTTGATAATTTTCTACCAGATTCCAGCAGTAACCGGAAAGCTTGCTGGAGAGGTTGTCGAGAAATCCCTGCGGGCCGAACAGGTGCAGTTCCTTGTCACGCCCCAGCAGTATTCGAAGCATATGATCGAAACCGATGAAGTGGTCCATGTGGGTGTGTGTGACGAAGACGTGGGTGATCTTGAGAATATCCCGGGGGGCCAGTGCGCAGATATCGCCCAGGTCGAAAAGAAGTGCTCGGTTTTCGTGGCGGAAGGGAACGAACAGGGCCGGATCCGCAAAGGGGCCGTTGACCAATCTGGGTAAGAACGTCGGGCCCATGGGGCGACTCAGGAAAGAAGCTTTGAGACCTGCTTATGGATGCACATGTAAATGTCCGCATCCGAACCGAAGATGTCCACCACCGATTTGTGGTTGATGAGTTTTTCGATGACGAAGGCGGTGACGTATAAACTGACCACATTGGGCTGTTGAACGAGATTTCGAAACGGTGCAATCTGGTAGTCCACGTCGAACTCATCTGCGTGGCTCAGGGTCTCTAAGCATTTTACGATCTGCTCTTCCAAGGCATTTTTGTTGGTCGTCTCCACAAGGTGTTCTTCCACCAGTTTCATTGCGATGGGGTTGGCAAACCGGACCGGATCTTCCCTGACCGTATTGATGGCAAGACGCCGTGCATGTTCTTTGGAAGACTCGATTTTAGACAAAATGCTGGTTTCACGATTACTGGGCCTGAAGACTTTTGCCATGGCTGATCACCTGTCGTTGATGGATGGGTCCAACTTTTCCATTGGACCTTACTGGTGGCTCTTTATAATGAAGATAGGCGGAAATTTGCAACAAAAAAAAGAGAACATCACCATCACAATGCCGATGCGGTATCTTCGATCACCAATTGAAGCCGCTTGTTTCCCTTCCAGTAATTCCACTGGGGGCGGTAGACGACCTTCGAAATTCGATTTGTGTCCAATTGATCGTCGGTAACATTGAACTGAATTGCCGGCATTTTGTGACCGCTCCCTTTTATTAACACCATACGTCGATGGCAACTGCCGATGGTCTGGCTGGTGTGCACCCGTACTGAATCGTCCAAAAACAGCGGGTGGGGATTTTTCGGTCCGAAGGGGCCCAGCCGTGCGATATTGTCCGTAAGGCTTGGCGTAATGGCATCGATAGGCAATTTCGCATCGATGGGTAGCGTCGGCCGTATGGCTCGCCCCGATGTCATTTCATCCACGATCCGCTCCATTCGCCTTGTAAAGGTGGTGATATTGGAAGAGGGCAATGAAAGACCCGCGGCCAAAGGATGGCCACCGAAACCCGTCAACAGATCTGCACATTTGGCGAGGGCCATGGAGAGGTCGATCCCTTCGACGCTGCGTCCCGATCCTTTTCCCATTCCGTTGCGTGTCGAAATCACCACCGATGGACAATGCATCATCCGGGTGAGTCGGGCGGCGACGATGCCCAGGATGCCCTCGTGCCAGCGGTCCCCCGCCACGACGATCGCCGATCGACCGGCAAGGTCCCCAGCGTCGAGCCATTTTTTTGATATGGCGGCCAAAAGCTCGTTTTCCATGATCTGCCGGCGTCGATTGAGGCGGCAGAGGGCGCCGGCCAACCCCTGGCTGCGGTTTTTATTCTGACAGAGAAGAAGTTCACAAGCCATCTTCGCGTGCGCCATTCGCCCCGCCGCATTAAGGTGGGGCGCCAGTGCGAAGGCAATGGTCTCCGCGTCAACGGGTTTGTCAGACGCACCAATTCGATCCAACAATGCTGCGATACCGGGCCGGGAATTCCCGTTGATCTGATCGAGGCCGGCCGCCGTCAGGATACGGTTTTCCATAACGAGCGGTGACACGTCTGCAATGGTGCCCAATGCCACCAGGTCACAGAACCGTTTCAGGTTCGGTTCCCGGCGATCATTGAAAAATCCCGCCTTCCGCAATCGGGTCCGAAGAGCGATGACGAGATAGAAGGCCACCCCAACGCCCGCGAGATGATCCAGCAGGCCGACACAGGCCGGTTGGGTGGGATTGACTACGGCGACGGCGTCTTCGGGGGGGTGTGTCACCGGATGATGGTCGGTGACGATGGTATCGATGCCGCTCTTTCGGGCGCGGGTGATGGCTTCATCGTTTCCGGATCCGCAATCCACGGTGACGATCAGGTCGATGCCGGCGGTGAGGATTTTCCTTTCAATGAATTCAACGCCCATTCCATAGCCCTGGGAAATCCGGTGGGGAATATGATACACGACGTTAGCACCGCATCGACGCAAAAAACTGACCAGGAGTGCAGTGGCCGTGATGCCGTCCACATCGTAATCACCGAAGACAAGTATATTTTCTTCGTCTCGAAGCGCCTTATGGATTCGCTGGACGGCGATTTCCATACCAGCCAATTTCACGGGCGGCGTCAAAGACCGAAAGGAGGGATGCAAAAACTGATTTGCCTTGGATCCGGAATCCAAACCGCGTATGGCCAGAAGTCTTGCCATCAGGGAATCCCCTCCGGTATGTCTAGTCAGGTCATGAACAATTTTCGGATCCGGATGAAGCATCTGCCATTGTCTTTTCATGAATTGGGGCATAACGTAATATCTCGACGGGAACAAGTGCAAAGGATAAAGAATAGGTTGAATGTGAAGACTGCGCATCGCTATTATCGGATGGATCGTCGAAAGATCAGTTATTTTAAATTTATCTTGGAAGGGTATGACAATGCGGCGGTCCTTACCACCTTGGATGCAAAGAAAGGGATTGTGCGGGTCACCATCCCACCGGGCTTTGAAACCATCGTCGACAACCTTATCCATCACATGGCCACCGAATGCGGTTTGACATTGCTGCCAGATGAGATATGGTCCGATGAAACAATGAAGAAAAGGATCCATGCGTGGTAACAAAGTCAAAGCGCTTGTATGTCAGCACCATCGGCTGTCAGATGAATGTCTATGACGCCAATCAGATCGTCGGTGTGCTGGCCTCTTTGGGATACAGTGAAACCGACCGTATCGAGTCTGCGGATTTGGTCATTGTGAATACTTGTACCATACGGGAAAAGGCGGAGCAGAAAGCCTTCAGTTTTTTGGGCCGTCTTGCCAAATACAAGGCAGCCAATCCATCGCTCATCATCGGCGTCGGCGGGTGTGTGGCCCAACAGGAGGGAGATGCCATCGTCCGGCGTATGCCTTACGTGGACCTGGTGTTTGGTACGCAGGCCATTTTTCGATTGCCGGAGATGGTCCGGCGTATCGAGCGGACAAGGTGCCGTATCGTCGATGTCCGAATGTCCGATGAAATGGAGTTCGATACCCCGGTGGCAGGTCCATTGAGCAGCGGACAGGTCTCGGCATTCGTCACCATCATGCGTGGGTGTGACAACTACTGCACCTATTGTGTCGTTCCCTATGTGCGCGGCAGGGAAGCCAGCCGCCATCCGGATCGTATTGTTCAGGAAATACGCATGCGGGTGGATCAGGGCGTCCGTGAAATCACCCTTTTGGGACAAAACGTCAACAGCTACGGTAACAAGGAGGGACTTTGTTCCTTTCCCCAGCTATTGCGGCGGGTGAACGACATCGAGGGATTGGGGCGCATCCGCTTCACGACTTCCCACCCCAAGGACCTTTCCGACGATCTGATCGAATCCTTCGGCCGTCTCGAAAAGCTATGTCACCATTTCCATCTTCCGGTGCAGTCCGGTGACGACGAGATACTCAAACGGATGAATCGAAAATACACCAGGGACGATTACCTGGAAAAGATCCGACGGCTAAAACAAGCATGTCCGGATATCGCCATCACATCGGATTTTATTGTGGGATTTCCCGGGGAGACGGACCGACAATTTAAGGCTACGTTGGATTTAATCGAAGCCGTTCAATATGATGGGCTGTTTGCCTTCATGTATTCGGATCGGCCCAATGCGCCGGCCGCATCTTTTGGTGGTAAAGTTGCCGCGTCCGTAAAAAAAGAGAGGCTTCATGCCCTATTGATGTTGCAGGAATCCATCACAAAAAAGAAACATCGCAGTATGGTTGGTCAGACCCGTCAGATCCTCATCGAAGGGCCAAGCCGGGATGATTCCAGTGACGGTTCGAAAAATTGCCGATGGAGCGGACGTTCCTCTTCCAACCATATCATCCATTTTGATCTTCCCGAAGGAATCACGGACGCCAAAGAATTGTTGACAGGGCGATTTGCGGACATCATGATAGAAGGAGCTTACGCCCACTCATTGTGGGGACGACTGAATCACGAACCGATGCACTTCGGTTGAAAAAGGAGAATCCACAAGTGTTGCACAAGGTAAACATAGCGGGTCTTGCCATGGATCCTGCGTCTAACACGCCCATCGTTTTATTGAAGACCGAAGAAGGGGAACGGACACTTCCCATATGGATCGGGCTATTGGAGGCGACATCCATCGCATCTGCCCTACAGGAAATAAAATTCGATCGGCCCATGACCCACGATCTATTCAAAAACCTGACCCAGATGCTGAATCTGCACATCAACCGAATCGATATATGTGACTTACGGGACAACACATTTTATGCCGAGATCCATTTCGCATCACCGGATCACTCATTCACCATGGATGCACGTCCCAGCGATGCCATTGCGCTGGCCCTCCGTTTCAAGGCGCCCATCTTCGTGGACGATCAGGTGATGGAAAAGTCACAGGTGGGAAAATCGGGTCAGGTCATCGATGATAGTGAAGAGGGTAAAAAATGGGCTGAATATTTGGAAAACCTCTCGCCCGAAGATTTCGGAAAGTATAAAGTCTGACGGCTTCGTAAAAAGCCCGATATCTTCGTTATGCTTCACCCCTCGTCACTGCGACGTATCCAACCATACGCCTCATTCCTTAAGGGCTCGCAATCCTTGATCTCGGGCTTTTTACGAAGCCGTCCATCCCGAGTTCATCAAGTTAATAGGCAAAACAGCCATTTTCATATATGGTGATTCGATTCCCATCGGCAAGTTGCGCCGTGACCCGCTTTTTCTCCGTGTTTACCAGGTCCCAGTGCAGGGCCGAATCGTTGAAGCCCAACTGGGCTTTCTTTTTCCTGGTGAGGGCCTGAACGTCTCCATCGTAGGTATCCAGATAACTTGCGCCCAAGGCCACATGGCAATTCCCCCATTTTCCCCCGAAGTTTTCATCGAATAGGGTATTGGCCATGAATCGATCAATCTTCGAAAACCGTTTGTCGGTGAGGGAGAATTCGCCGAGACGTGACGCACCCGGGTCCATCTTGAGTTGTTTCTTGACGAAATTCATCCCTGTTTTGGATGAGACCTCGATGGCAACCCCTTTCGTGAAGGTCAGACGAACTTCTTCGACCAGATTTCCGCTTCGATAGGCGGGTTGGTTGGCGAAATAGACGCCCCTGGTTCCCCGCCAGTCCGGAGAGAGAAAAAGCTCGAAGCTGGGAATATTGTGGCCCGAAATGCCGATCCATTGTCGATGGTTTCCCGGCGTGATGGTAAGATCGATGTTGGCGGACTCGACGTGATAGTGCTTCACCGACATGCCGTTTAACCATTTTTTGATTTCGCCGGCCGCTGTAAACACGCTCTTCCATTGCCCCACGGGATCGCGGCGACCCAAAAAACAGGCCCGGACGATCTGTTTCGCATAGTCCGTTTCGCAAAGGCCGGCATGGCGGGCCAGTGCACTGGTGGGAAACATACACAGGGTCCATCCGAAGAGGCCTTTTCGCTCACGCTCTTCCAATATGTCCCGCAATCGTTTTTTGGAAAGGGTAAATCGGCTGATCTTTTTCGGATCGATGTTGCTCAGATGGGTAATGGATGCGGGGGCATGCAAGAAGATGGAGCCATTCAGACTTCGATAGAGTTCTTCTTCACCGGGGGCGTCGAAGACAAGCTGCCGACGGTTGGCCATATCGAAGAATGTTTTCTCCATCGTCGGCGTCGGATTCATTCGAAGTACCGGGTTCATGCCCATTTGCAGCAATCGTTCTTCGATGATTTCCACGAGGCGAATCGCATCCAGGCCAAATCGAATAAGGATCACGTCACCGGATTTGAACGGTTTGTGCCTGGCCGTACGCAGGCCCCACAACAAAACATCGGCATAGCGTTCGAGTTGCAGTTCAGTGAGCATATCGTCTCCAATCTTCGTTCGAGGGACCGCCGTGTGAAACAAGCATTAAGATGTTGATCCGTTTATTCGTGTTCGTCCTTCATGAAGTATTTGTGGTATTCCGGTTCGGAAAGATGTCGGCGCAGCAGAGACGAGAGTAGTTCGAAAATATTGGAAAGATCTTGGTCTGAGAGTCGATTCCTGAGGAGTTCCATGAGTCGGTCATCGGAAAATTTCTGAAGATAATAGATCACCGTGTCCACGTCCGATTTTCGATTGAGACCAAAACCGATGAAACCATCGAAGGTTTCGATAAAATTGTGTGAATGCAATGCCATATAATTTGATTCCTTTGGGGACATAAGATAACCGTACAGTAAATGAAAAGTGTTTTGGGGTCAATACATCCACCAAGGCATGGTACATTCCCAATAAAATGGAGGACTCAATGAAGATGGCCGAGGGATGCGAAACGATACAGGCCGTTCATTTCATCCCCCTTATTCGTCCTGTATCCCTCACTTGCTCCATTTGACCAGTAATTCCCTGATGTGGTTTCCCTGTGATAAGGTCGGCAGTGCTCGGAATTGGGGTTGATGTCAATCGTCCTTTTGGTTTATAGAAGGGTAAATTCATTAAGCATTTATTTATCCCTAACAACGTGTTCAAGACGGGTGGAGACATGACCATGAAGTGGAAGGATACCGGTCATCAAAATGAGGAAGACCTCGAACAGGTCGATTCTTACTATGAAGATGATGGCTACGACGTTCTGGGGAAAAATGAACCAAGGCAGACATCCGGTGTTGGATACCATACGAATCGATATCGTACTTGGGGCATTGGTGTCCTTATCGCATTGATTGTTGTTTTTCTGGTAATGTCCATCTTTTCCAATTTATCGGGGTCGTCAAAAGCGGCCCGTATCGATGAGTTGGAAGAACGTGTGGAATCGCTGGTACAGCAAATGAAAAAAATGGATGTCGTGGACGAAAAAGTGACCCGGATCTGGGAGCAAGCAAAGGCATTTGAAACATTCAAAGCCCGATTCGACAGGTCCGAAGCTTCCACCTCCCTGCGGATGGACCATCTGGCCATGAGCCTGGACGAGCTTCAAAAGAAAACCGATGACGCCTTGGCTCGCATTGCCGCGTTGGAGAAAAGGCCGCCACCTCGTACCGTGGTTGCCGACAAACCTCCTGCAAAAAAAGCGACGAAGGAAAAGCGTCATACCGTCGTCGCCGGGGAGACCCTTTACAGTATCAGCCGTCGTTACGGCCTATCGGTGGACCAGTTGAAATCGTTGAACAAATTGAGTGATGACGCCATTCTTCACGTGGGACAGACGCTGGTGGTGCGGTAATCCCTCTTTGCCATCCATAAACGGATACGATTACAATGAATGATTATTTCGACCGATTTCGAAACGCTCCCGTCAATTTCAAAAAAAGCTTTGGTTTTCTGGTGACGGCCTGGGTCTGTCACCCGATTTTCCTTTACTCCCTTTTTTGGCGGCAGCAAGCCTTGACGGGCGTTCAAAGTGAAATGAAAAAGATGGTCATTGTGAGTATAAGTTTATGTTTTTTCATTTTTTTAATAAAAAAGTGGGCAAGGGCGCTGGTGGTGATGGGAAGCTGTTTTATCCTCGTGTATGACTTGATGTGGTTCCTCACGGTGCCACACGATAAGATATCCACCATCCTTTGTGTCATCATCTTTCTATTTTCCATCGTCGGTACGTATTTTCTGTTTGCAAAGGATGTTCGAGACTATTTCAACCGGATGAATCCGAAACCGGAATCTGCCGGACCCAGCAACATGTAATTAAGATTATCGTGCTGGAGATGGTGATCCAAGAATATTGGCTTGACATCGGCTGATGAAAAGATTAACAGCTAACATCCGAGCATATGCTATTTAGGGAGGGCGCATGGGAAGACCGAGAAAAGACCGGCTCGTGGCGTACAATCCGGAAATCAGTTACTTTAAACCACGGGGTATCCCCATGGTCGACCTCAACGAGGTTTGCATTACCGTGGATGAAAGAGAGGCACTCCGGCTTGCGGATCTGGATGGATTGTCCCACGAAGAGTCCGGGCAATGCATGGGTGTATCCCGGGCGACCTTCGGTCGAATCTTGCACAAGGCACGGCAAATCGTCGCCGACGCCTTGATTAACGGGAAGGCCATCAAGGTAGACGGCGGAAATTACAAAATGATCGAAGAAAAACGCCAGTTTTTATGCCGAAAATGTGAACATCAATGGGACGAACCATTGGGAACCGGCCGTCCCATCGGTTGCCCCGAATGCGGGGAGGACGATTTTCATCGATTTCTCTAGCGTATAGGACGGTGTAACGCATGGTACAGATTCATGATAGTATGGAAGCTGCAAAAAAGAAGGAAAATCCACAGGCGCAAAAAGATGCACAGGTACAATCGGCCTTGCAGCGGATCAAGCATAAATTCATCATCATGAGCGGAAAAGGAGGGGTGGGAAAAACCAGTACTTCGGTGAATCTTTCCCTGGCGTTGGCCGACCTCGGTCACCGTGTGGGACTCATGGATGTCGATCTTCACGGCCCCGACGTTCCCCGTATGCTTGGACTGTCTGGGATGCTCGATTTGAGTGCCAACCGCAAACTCAATCCCAGTGCCTATTCCAAGAACCTGCATGTCGTTTCAATCGAGAGCCTGACGCCGACCAAGGATGAGGCCATCATTTGGCGGGGACCGGTAAAATATTCCGCGATTCAACAATTTATCGCCGATGTGGAATGGGGGGACCTCGACTTTTTGTTAATTGACGCTCCCCCTGGAACAGGGGACGAACCGTTGACCGTGGCCCAGACCATTTCCGACGCCAGGGCCATCATCGTCACGACGCCCCAGGAGGTGTCTCTGGCGGATGTCCGGAAATCCATCAATTTCTGTAAAGTTGTTAAAATGGAGATCTTCGGACTGATTGAGAACATGAGCGGGTTTTCGTGTCCCCACTGCCAGGCGGTCATTGACCTCTTTGGCTCGGGAGGCGGCGAGAAGACTGCCATTGATGCAGGTATTCCCTTCCTTGGCCGGATACCCTTTGACCAGAAGATGGTCGAGTGCGCAGACGCCGGTGTCTCCTACTCGAAACAAAACGGGGACTCAACGGTGAACCAGGCTTTCCAATCCATTGCCAAAAGAATGGTTCAACTCCTCTGATCATTTCGATTTCACCCGTTTGTCCATCTTTTTCCTGCGACGAAATCGTTGTTCGGCACCACCGATCAGGTAAGGCGGGGGTGCCGAAAATACCCGCTTTCTAACGGTTTCATTTCCATTCCATACAATTTCATAACGTTGGTGAAGTCTCTCAGTTTACCTAATGGGTGAAACAACGAGTTGCATATAAATGTTCAACAGATAAGGACGAACAGCGAGTCGCTAACGGCGAAATGCTCATTTTTGTTATCCCAAAAAGATCCACAACGTACCATTTTAACATGGTAACAATAAAAACGTTAAGTTGACATTGGCAGGTCGGGGTGGTTAAATCAAAACTACGATGATCGATACCGTAGAAAACACGTACCGGAAAATCTATATCACCACCCGTTTTTCCATGGGATCTATAAAATGAAAACAGAGATCGTTCGCTTTTTATCAGCGATGCGGCACTTCTCATTTCTTACCAAAAATGAGCTGGATACCGTGGTATCCAAGGCTGTCGAGATCCGATTCAGCAAAGGGGATACAATCGCCGTTCAGGGAAAAACACGAATCGAAAATGTTCTGGTGATTACCGCCGGCCAACTTTCCCTTTATCGGGAGGATGGGGGGGGGCGAACCCTGACCGGACACATAAAAAAGGGAGAAGTTTTCGGTGGCATCACGGTGATGCTCAATGCCGGCATGTCCCTCCGGACGGCAAAGGCGGATAGTGATATCAGTGCCATATCGATCCCACATACCATCATCATGGATGTGTGCAGAAATAACAAATCCTTCTACGAATATTTTCTGGCCAATTTCAGCCACAACATCTTCGATGCTTCGTTGGACGCCATTACCCAGGCCGGACAGGTGCGCCTTTTTCTTTCCGGTGTCGATCCCTTCAGTTTTTTGCCGGAAGAGGAGGTCGAACGCATTTCCGGCATGGTTTCCCGCACCTTTTATCCGAAAGGAACGGTTTTGTTCGTGCAGGGCAAAACCCGGGTCGGATATTTGTACATTCTTCAAAAGGGTGCTGCAGAGAGATATTTCGAGGAAAATGGAGAGAAGAAAATGCGGGGTATTCTCTCCGAAGGAGAGATCTACGGCGGTATCTCCATATTGTTAAATGATGGAATCTCCGTGCGAACAATGGAAATCATCGAAGATTCTGCCTTTTATATGCTGCCCGGCCAGATCTTCCATGAGATCTGTAAAAAATATAGCGTGTTTTCCGATTTTTTTTCCGACACCTTTGGAAAGAGAATGCTCAGCCGTTCCTATGCGGCGATCATTGCAAAAACACTGCAGCCCAAAGAAGAGAGTCTTCAATTTTTCAACCAACCGCTGTCGCAGATTTACTCCCGTACCCCGCTTTTTTGCGACGCCCGACTTTCCATACGAGATGCCGCCGATGCGATGGTGCGTAACAAAAGCAGTTATGCGTTCATTCAGAACACCAATTCGAATCAGGTGGGAATCGTAACGGAGAAAGACTTCGCACGCAAGGTGATCGCCTGTGGCTACCCCATCGATAAGCCGGTGGGGGAGATCATGTCCGCACCCCTTCGTACGATCTCCGAAAAAGCACTGGTGTTCGAAGCCATGATGACAATGATGGAGGAAGATTTTCAGCATGTGGGTGTCGTGGATGGGAACGATAAGATCATCGGCATGCTCTCCAGCAGAGATATCCTGGCATCCCAGGGCAAGTCGCCGTTGTTTCTCTTGCGTGAGATCCAAATCGCCAGGGATATCGATAAGATCATCGAGAAACAGCAGCAACTGGCAGGTTTGGTACGAGGCCTGATTCACAATGGTGCAACGGCACAGAACATTACCCGGTTCATCACAGCCGTCTCCGATACCATCCTGAACAAGCTCATGACCGTGACCCTCGATGAGGTGGGAATGCCGCCCGTTCCTTTCGTGTTCATGATCATGGGCAGCGAAGGCAGGCGGGAGCAGACCCTGAAAACCGATCAGGACAACGCCATCGTCTATCAGGATCCGGAACCGGCTGTGGCAAAAGCTGCGAAAACATATTTTTTGAAGGTCGGCAATATGGTCTGTGACCTTCTTAACGAGGTTGGCTACGCCTATTGTACCGGCGAGGTCATGGCAAAGACCCCACGCTGGTGCCAGCCGCTTTCCCAGTGGAAAACCTATTTTCGAGACTGGATCCAAGCTGCCGGCGCCCATGATCTTCTCCAAGCCAGTATTTTTTTTGATTTTCGATACGGGTACGGAGATGTGAAACTGGTCGAAGAATTGCGTAAATATCTGCTTTCTTCCCTTACGGGATGGTCCGGTTTCTTTCGTCATCTGACGGAAAATGCGCTTTACTTCAAGCCCCCGTTAGGCTTTTTCCGCAATTTCGTCGTCGAATCCAAAGGGCGGCACCGAAATGCATTTGACATCAAGAGCGCCATGACACCCATCGTCGATTTCGCCAGGATCTATGCACTATCCAACGACATCGAAGAGACAAACACCATGGATCGCTTATACCAGCTGCGGGTTAAAAAGGTCATTTCCCTTCAGGAGTATGAAGAGTTGGAAAAGGCATACAGCTTCCTCATGCAGTTGCGGTTCGTTCGTCAGATTACGGCGGTCATCGACGATCATACGAAACCGGACAATTACATCAACCCCAAGAAGCTCACCCGCATCGAGCAGACCATGTTAAAGGAGATTTTCAAGCGTGTGGAAAAGTTTCAGGCAAAGATGAATTTTGATTTCATCGGTATTGCGTAAAAAACCTTTCCAGGCCAAAGATGGCCAAGCAGTATTACGAAAGAAACGCATTCTTGTATTGTTTTGTCGATAACTTGAATGGGAAGCGTTGTTTATAAAAATTGGTAACTTACTGAGCATGAACGAATCGGGGTGTTATGAAAAGTGCAAAGTCTTCCAAACAGGATATGAAATTGAAAAAAATAAAGGAATTGGAGGCTGAGAACCTTCGGCTTGAAAAATCATTGGCCAGGCAGGAAGAAGATTTCGTCTCTTTTCTCGAACTGGTCCGACGTGTGGCAGACAATGCGCCGGACATGATCTGGGCCAAGAATTTGGACAATCGGTATCTGTTTGCCAATCGTTCGCTTTGTGAACGTCTGCTCATGTGCAAAAGTCCGGAAGCGGTCGTGGGGAAGACGGATTCCTACTTTGCCGAACTCGAACGTGCCAACGGACAGCGCCATACATTCGGTGAAATTTGCGTGAATTCAGACGAGATCGTGAAGAAGAAAAGAAAGGCCATGCGGTTTGTGGAAGATGGTCTCGTTCGCGGTCAATACCTGGTTCTGGACGTGCACAAGGCTCCTTTGCTGGATGAATCCGGTAATCTGATCGGAACCGTGGGTTGTGGTCGGGATATCACCCGGGAACGGCAGATTCGAAAAGAATTCGAGGAGAGTCGTGCCAGTCAGCAATTGCTCATGGAAACCGCTTCGGATTTCGCCCTCTTTCGAATCCAGGCCAAATTGACAAGGCCAAGGGCGCTTACGGTCATCTTCATCAGCCCATCGGCAAAGGATATTGCCGACATCGACGATCCAAAGGATGTAAGAAACTGGTTTCAGATCCACCCGGAGGATAGACGGATGGTGCGGCAAGCCTTTGTCAAGGGACACACCAGCTTGAAATTCAAACAGCGGTTTCGCATTTTTCATTCAAAAATCTCCCGGTGGGTGTGGGTACAAGTCATCGCAACGGGTGTGATCGATAAGGAAGTGTGTTTTGTGAACGGTATCCTGTTCGATATCACCGACCAGATGAAAAAAAGTGAAGCCATCAAAGAAAAGGGTCGCGAATTAAAGACGCAAACCGATAACCTGAGCGAAATGAATACGGCTCTGAAAGTGCTTTTGAAAAAACGGGACGAGGATCGAACGGCCCTGGAGGAGAAGGTGTTGTACAATGTAAAAACCTTGATCCGGCCATATTTGAAAAAAATGAAGACCAGTGGCCTGAGTACTAAGCAGAAAGCCTACATGGAGATTTTAGAATCCAATCTGGAAGAGATCATCTCTCCTTTGAGCCGGAAATTGTCTTTCGATTATCTCGGATTCACCCCCACCGAGATAAAAGTCGCAACCATGGTCAAACAGGGAAGAAAAGCCAGGGAGATTGCCAAGTTGCTGGGCATTTCCGTTAGAACGGTGGAAGGGTACCGCTATTCAATCCGGGAACGATTGGGAATCAAGAACAAGAAGGTGAACCTTCGCACTTATCTGATGTCCATACGGTAATTCGTGTCTAACAGCTACGGGATAGGCCTTTGCTATCATAAGATATTGAAATACCAATGGATCAGTTCGTTTCCGAAAAAAAGATAGATGATCGCGCCTGCCGCCAGAAAGGGACCGAATGGAATCGCAAGCCGCATGTCCTTTCCGGATCGGACCATGACTGCAAGACCGATAGCGGTACCCAACACCGATGCGGCAAACAGGGAAAATACCACACCTTGCCACCCCACCATTGCGCCGATCATGCCAAGCAGTTTGATATCCCCACCGCCCATTCCTTCCCTGCCGGTGAAAAGCTGGTATCCCCAGGCCACGGCGAGGAGGCTTCCGCCGCCTGCCAGGATGCCCAGTGCGCTGGATTGCCAGTCGATGGATGGGTTCCCAAAAGAGGCCAGGAAAAAGAGCAGGATTCCCGGCAGGGAGATCGCATCCGGTATGATTCGATGGTCCAGGTCGATAAATGTGATCACGATCAAAACCGTCACGAAGATGAATGCAACCATGCCGGCAAACGTCGGGCCGAAGGAAATTACGCAGGCTACGGCAAACGTTCCGGTCAATAGCTCTACGAATGGATAACGAAATGATATTGGGGTGTTACACGATCGGCATTTCCCCTTGAGCATCAGATAGCTGAAAATGGGAATATTGTCGTAAAAACGAATCCGCATGTTGCAGCCCGGGCAGCTGGAAGGAGGATGAACGATAGACAAACCAGCCGGTATGCGATAAATACAAACGTTTACAAAACTGCCGATGCAGGTGCCCAACACAAAGGCCATCGTATATAGAAAAAGGGTTGGGATCATGTTTTCCTGTCTTGTCATGTACGGGGGGCGTGCCACCGTCTTCACGGTGCCGGTAACGGTCAAAGGACGGTGATCCGCTTCCCATTGGTAATTAAAAAAAGGGGATACGGTTCGATTACGATTTGTAAAAGAGGCCCCTTGGCATTGTCAAAGAAAAATTGCGTCTTACGTTAAGTGACATTTTGGTTTTCGGTTATTTTCGTATTTGCTTGACCAAAAAGCGGATTGAACGTGTTAGGAGTGATAATGGGCGAAACGGATAAGGACGATCTCATCAGCATAATCGAAGAGGAAGAACCGGGAGCGATCATTCCGACGACGCTTCCCATGATGCCGGTCCGGGACGTGGTGATTTTTACGGATATGCTGCTGCCGCTCTTCGTAGGACGGGAAAGATCGGTCAAGGCCATCGAGGAGTCGATTGCCAAGGATCGATATCTGTTCGTGGCGACGCAAATCGATCCGGGAATCGAAAATCCAGGTCCCGAGGAGATTTACCGTGTCGGTACGGTCAGCCGTATTTTGCGGATGCTAAAATTGCCCGATGGTCGTGTCAAGGCCCTGGTGCAAGGGATCGCCAAGGCGAGAATCGTAAAATATGTGCGTAAGCGTGATCTGTTTCGCGTGAAAATTGAGATTATCGAAGAGCAAGAGCCGTCCGCCATGGACCTGGAGTCGGAAGCGCTCATGCGAAACGTCCGGGAATATTCCGAAAAGATTCTGACCTTGCGGGGTGAATTTACCAATGAGGTGGGGTCCATCCTCGACAGTATCGACGACCCCGGACGGCTCGCCGACCTGGTGGCGTCCAACCTGCGCCTGAAGATCGAAGAGTCCCAGGCCATCATCGAAATTTTCGATCCCCTGGAAAGATTGAAGAAGGTAAACGACCTTTTGTTTCGGGAAGTCGAGTTGTCGGCCATGCAGGCCAAGATCCAGTCGGAAGTCAAGGACGAGATCTCCAAGAGCCAAAAGGATTATTTTTTGCGGGAGCAGGTACGTGCCATTCACAAGGAACTGGGGGAACTGGACGAACGCAGTCAGGAGATTGAAGCTTATAAAAAACAGATCAAGCGGGCACGAATGAGCCAGGAGGCCAAAGAGGAAGCCGAAAAGCAGCTTCGTCGGCTCGAGCAGATGCATCCGGATTCGGCGGAGTCGTCGGTGGTGCGTACCTATCTGGATTGGTTGGTGGAGTTGCCGTGGAGCAAGACCACTACCGATGTGATCGACATGAAGAAGGCAAAAACGGTTTTGGACCAGGACCATTACGGTTTGGACCGGATCAAGGATCGCATCCTGGAGTACCTGAGCGTTCGTAAACTCAATCCCAAGACCAAAGGTCCCATCCTCTGTTTCATTGGTCCGCCGGGTGTGGGCAAAACCAGTCTGGGCCGTGCCATCGCCAGTGCCATGAAACGAAAATTCGTTCGTATTTCGCTGGGGGGAATTCGCGATGAGGCGGAGATCCGTGGACATCGTCGTACGTATATCGGTGCCATGCCGGGACGAATCATCCAGGGGTTAAAACAGGCCGGTTCCAACAATCCGGTATTTATGATGGACGAAATCGATAAACTGGGCGCCGATTTTCGGGGTGATCCCTCTTCGGCACTGCTGGAAGCGTTGGATCCGGAACAAAACGCGGAATTTTCCGACCACTATCTCAATCTTCGATTCGCCCTGTCACAGGTGATGTTCATCTTGACGGCGAACATTTCGGACTCCATCCCGTCTGCTCTTTTCGATCGCATGGAGGTCATCTATCTCTCCGGTTACACCGAAGACGAAAAAAAAGTCATCGCCAAGCGGCACCTGATTCCCCGCCAGATCAAGGAGAACGGTATCAAGCAACGGCAGATCCGGTTCAGTGACGGTGCCGTTGCTCAGATCATTTCCGAATACACATCCGAAGCGGGACTGCGAAATCTCGAACGTGAATTGGGGTCCCTTTGCCGTAAAATTGCCCGACGAATTGCCGAAGGGGAGAAAGGGCCGTTTCAGATCACGCGATCTTCTTTGGGGAAATATTTGGGGCCGCCGAAATATTATCCGGAAATGGACCAGGAAGAGAGTCAGGTGGGGCTGTCCACCGGTTTGGCGTGGACCCAGGTGGGGGGTGAGGTGTTATATGTGGAAGCGTCCCTCATCAATGGCAAGGGAGAGATGATCCTTACCGGCCAACTGGGAGAGGTGATGCAAGAGTCCGCACGTGCGGCACTGAGTTACGCCCGGGCAAATGTCCGTCAACTCAATATCAAAGATGAGATCTTTGATAATACAGACGTCCACATTCATGTCCCTGCAGGCGCCATCCCCAAAGATGGACCGTCCGCGGGAATCGCCATGGCGGCGGCCTTGATTTCGGCCTTGACCAAAAGGCCGGTCCACAAGGATGTGGCCATGACCGGAGAAATCACCCTTCGAGGACGCGTTTTGCCCATCGGCGGCTTGAAGGAAAAAGCCCTGGGAGCCATCCGTGCCGGCATTCGAACGGTGATCATTCCCGAAAAAAACAAGAAGGATTTGGTGGAAATTCCCAATAATGTCAAACGGAAACTCAAATTCATTTCCGTGCGGAACATGGACGAAGTTCTGGCGCTGGCATTGGCACCTGCAACGAATAAGAAGATGAAAACGGTGAAAAAAAAGCCCGCGGCAGAGCGTCGGTCATGAAGCTCCTTGCCGTGGATACGTCCACCGTAAGCTGCAGCGTTGCATTGCTCGACGAAACCCGCCTTCTTTGTGAAATGACCTATGGCGCGGGAAAGACCCACTCTCGTCATCTCATGTCCATGATCGATTGTGTTTTTAAAAGGTGCGATGCGGCCCCCGGTGATATCGACGGAATTGCCGTTACGAAAGGGCCGGGAACCTTTACCGGGCTTCGAATCGGGCTCAGTACGGTAAAAGGGCTCGCCATTGCCGCAGGGATTCCCGTGGTGGGGGTGAGCAGTCTCGCCGCCCTGGCCTATCCCATGCGAAACACGAATCGCAACGTCGTGACCATGATCGATGCAAGGCGCGGTGAGGTTTATCATGACCGTTTCGATGTCAAGGGGCTTGCGATCGACCCATCCTTGGACAGTGATCCGAAGGTGGCTGCCCCGGAAGAAGTAGCTGAAATGCTGCCCGAAGACGCCCTTCTGATCGGATCGGGTGCAATTTTGTATCGGGCGCTGTTTTTGAAAAAGTGTCCATCTGTCGAGTTCGGTGAGCCCATGCAGCATGTGATTCGAGCGGCATCGGTGGGGCTTTTGTCCATGTCACGGTTTCGTCGAAAATCGTTCGATCCCGTGTATGCACTCACGCCCCAATACATCCGAAAATCCGATGCCCAGATTCACCATGTCGGGTAGATGTTGACATGACCCTTCGCATTGGTTATAGGTAACCCGCTAAAAGGGCAGTAAAATGCCTTGGGCCGGATGTTTTTGGGGAAGAAAATATTCTCAAAGCGGATGAGAGAACGTAAGACCAAATAGAAGTACTGCAAGACTCGATTTTATTTTTGAAAGGCATGATCACCGCTTCCACCTTGCGGCTGCGGAGAAATAGACATGGCGCAATTGAACTGGTCCGATCCTCCGAGTCAGACGGCATTTCCAGTGGCAAGAGCCGGATATCCGTTAATTTTTGCATCCGCTTTTACCACGGCGATATTTGCCTTGCTCGAGATTACCGCGTTGGCGATTTTGGGACTCATGGTGACGGGTTTCATCTGTTACTTTTTCCGGGATCCGGATCGGTTGGTCCCAAAAGGTGATGGCATCGTCGTATCACCTGCCGACGGAAAGGTGATCAAGGTGGAGCAAGTTGAACAGACGTCCTATTTTCCGGGGCCATGCAGACGGGTCAGTGTGTTCATGTCCGTTTTCAATGTGCACGTCAACCGTGTCCCCCACGAGGGCACGCTCCGGCGGGTGGATTATTACCCGGGAAAGTTCTTTTCCGCGAATCTGGACAAGGCGTCGACGGACAATGAACACAACGCCTTGCTTTTGGAAACGGACGATGGAAAATCGGTGGGATTCGTCCAGATCGCAGGGCTTGTTGCCAGGCGGATCATTTGCCGCGTGCAACCAGGCGATGTCCTTACACGGGGAGAGCGTTTCGGTATGATCTGCTTCGGATCCCGATTGGACATCTATTTGCCCACCGAGACCGATATCCGGGTCCGTGTCGGTGAAACAGTCCATGCCGGGGCCAGCATAATCGGAAGGTTGTAGACAAATATATCTCACGATTATCGTTTGAATCTGAAACAAACCCATTCCCCAGAGGCGAAAAGCCGTGGGGATCTGTTTTTCTATTGCCGGACCGAAGAAATAGAAACTACAAAATCGTTTAGGAGTTTCCATTGGAAAGAATACCCATGACCAGAGAAGGGTACCAGACGCTAAAAAAAGAGCTGGAACACCTGAAAACCATCGAGCGGCCCCGTGTGATTCGGGCCATTGAAGAGGCGAGGTCCCATGGCGATTTGAGTGAAAACGCAGAATATGATGCAGCCAAGGAGCGTCAGGCCTTTGTCGAAGGAAGGGTCAGTGAACTGGGATATAAATTGGGCAATGCGGAAATCATCGAAGTGGATAGCCTTCCCAAAGATAGGGCGGTATTTGCCGCTACAGTAGTGCTTGAAA
The DNA here is from genome assembly GCA_963674945.2 of uncultured Desulfosarcina sp. Classification (GTDB taxonomy): domain Bacteria; phylum Desulfobacterota; class Desulfobacteria; order Desulfobacterales; family Desulfosarcinaceae; genus Desulfosarcina. The sequence goes on along the minus strand of CAXXWQ010000004.1, from coordinate 249,061 downwards.
ACGTGGATACCGGTGAGGATGTGGCCTATCAATTGGTAGGGCCAGAGGAATCCGATATCGAGAAAGGACGGATTTCCGTGACTTCGCCTCTGGGAAAGGCAATCATCGGGAAAAAACCGGGGGAAGAGATTGTGCTCAACGCACCGGGGGGAAAACGCGTTTATGAACTGGTCGAGATCTTGTAACGAAGCAATTCAAGAAGATAGATCCACCGATCAGATTTGCAGGATATACAAAACTGATAAACAAAGGAGACTGGGCATGGCACGGATTACCATCGAAGATTGCCTGGAAAAAGTACCGAACCGTTTTAAACTGGTTCATATGGCCGCTGCACGGGTCCGACAAATCCGCGAGGGGTCGGAATATTTGGTCAGCAGTCCGAAAAACGAGGATATCGTCGTCGCCCTTCGTGAAATTGCCGCCGGAAAAGTGGTGGCCAAAGGCGCAAACGATTCAGATGAATAGAATCGATAGCGGTAAAGTCTGCCTTGCCCCGGCACAACTATACATACAAAGCCATCAATAGTCTTGTTGGCAAGGCCATCCATCGCTATGACATGATCGGCAACGGAGACCGTATCGCGGTGGGCGTATCCGGTGGAAAGGACAGTCTGACCCTTTTGTGGGCACTGGCCGAGCGGCGCAAGCGGATACCGGTGGATTATCAGCTCTTTCCCATATACATCGACCCCGGTTTTCCCGGTGGATTCGTCGATGACCTGGCCGAAGATTGCCGAAAATTGGGGTTTGATCTCACCGTCGACCGAACCGACCACGGGATTATTGCCCACAGTGAAAAAAATCGGGAAAATCCATGTTTCCTGTGTGCGAGATTGCGACGGAAACGCCTTTTTCAACTCGCCGATGCGCTGGGATGCGAAAAATTGGCTTTGGGGCATAACAAAGACGACATTATCGAAACCTTTTTTCTAAACATCTGCTATGCCGGAGAGATCAGCACGATGGTCCCTCTCCAGGAATTTTTTGGTGGGCGCTTCGTCGTGATTCGCCCCATGGCCATGGTGGATGAAGATACGATTCGCCGTTTTTTTCGTTTCTTACCGTTTCCGAGATACGTCAACCCGTGCCCGTCCGCCGGACGTACCAAGCGGTCCGAGATCAGGACCATGTTGACCGGACTCTATCGGACCAATCGGAAGATCAAGGGAAATATTTACCGGGCCATGAGTCATGTGAAGATGGAATACCTGCTGAAATGAATTGTAATTGAAATGACCTGAACCCATGTTCCGATGTAAAGGAAACAGCAAGTGGGGTTCAAAATTTATACATCGTGTAGGAAGAACATGAAAGATGTCCAAAGGGAACCGGATCATCGGAACATTCCCATCGACAAGGTAGGGATCAAAAACCTTCGCTACCCGATCCGTGTGAAAGACCGCCGCGACGGATTCCAAAACACCATCGCCTCCATCAACATGTATGTGGACCTCCCCAAAGAATACAAGGGAACGCATATGAGCCGTTTCGTGGAGATGCTTCATTTGCTTAAGCCGGAAATTTCCCTTAAACAATTTTCCGTTCTGTTGGAGGCGATGAAAAAAACACTGGACGCCGCCTCGGCCCACATAGAGGTGAATTTTCCCTATTTCATCGAAAAGCAGGCACCGGTCAGCCAGGCCCCGGGATTGATGGACTACAACTGCCGCATTACCGGTTCCAGCAATTCCAATAACGAGATCGACCTGATCAGCGAGGTCAATGTTCCCATTACCTCGGTTTGTCCCTGCTCAAAGGAGATTTCCGACGAGGGTGCCCATAACCAGCGCGGAATCGTCCGGCTCCAAACCCGATTCAAAAAGTTTATTTGGCTGGAAGACATGATCGAACTGGTCGAGTCCTGTGCATCCTGTGACGTTTTTTCGGTGCTTAAGCGTGTCGATGAAAAGCGTGTCACGGAAAGGGGATATGCCAACCCGAAGTTTGTCGAGGACGTGGTGAGGGATATCAGCGAACGTCTCATGGCCGACGCCAACATCACCTGGTTTTCCGTAAGTGCTGAAAATTTCGAATCCATCCACAACCACAGCGCTTATGCACACATCACACACGGCACCGTTTTGAATGTGGACTAACCATTGCTTTAATCTTCTCACCGCTCCGACGGACGACTGGTTTCTTCTCCTTCCTTTTTCCCATGGAGCCAGCCAACCGATTGATCTTCCAAATCATTGCATCCTTGTTTTCTGGCGGTCTATTGCCGTCACCCGCCATTTCCCATAACATTCCTTTCCCTTCTGCCGTTACCGATGTAAACCCGACCCGGGTAATGTCGGTTTTGGATGGAATATCGTGTGGCGTTTGTCGGGTTCAACATACTGCTTGCAGACCGAAAAAAGGAAGCGTTGCCTTCTTATGGAGAGGCTTGGGGCAACCATTATCTTGATCTTCTCCATCCCTTGTGATAGAGAACCGCCGGCGTGTTTCACTTCAATTTGTACCCGATGCAAAAAGGCGATAAGGGCTGTTGTGCCCTGGAAATAAACGGATAAGGAGGCGAACATTGAAAACGAAAATGGTAAAGGACCTGATGGTACCGTTGTCGGAATATGCGACGGTGTCGGAAGAAGCCACATTATGCGAGGCCGTCCTGGCGCTGAAAGCGTCCCAGGAGGGATTTGACCAGACCAAATATCGGCATCGATCGATTCTGATCCTCAATAAAGAGGGGCAGGTGGTGGGAAAAGTGAATTTCCAGGCCATCTTGAAAGCCCTGGAACCCAAGTACGATGAGATGCTTTCCGATAGGGGCCCCATGCACCTGGGGTTCACCCGAAAATACCAGAAGACCATGTTCGAGTCCCTGAAGCTGTGGCAGGATCCCATGGATAAGATCTGTGAAAAGGCAGCCAGAATCAAGGTCAATTCCTTCATGGTGACCCCAAAAGAAAGCGAGATGATAGAGCCCGATGCCAGCTTGGGACAAGCCATCCACCAGCTCGTGCTGGGACATCACCAGTCTTTGTTGGTGACCCAGGCAAAAAGTGTCATCGGCGTTCTTCGGATCACCGATGTCTTTGTGTGGGTCAGTGAGTCAATTCTGGCCTGCGATTCGTAACCGGAGCTTATCCAGCGATCTGCAACCCCTTCATATACAAGTTAGGAGTGTATAGATGAGTAGCGATACAGTAGCGATTCCAGCAGGTGGGATTGGCTGGAAGAAATATATGTTCATGGCCATCGGTATCTTTTTGTTTGTCCTCATTTACTATTCCCCCCCATGGCCCGATGCCATCGATCCATTGGGAAAGGCTTTCGTCTTGAGCCCGGAAGGAAAAGGCGCATTGGCGGTGTTTTTGCTGGCGGCCACCTGGTGGGTCTTCGAAGTGGTTCCCATCGGCATCACCAGTTTGACCATCGGCGTGCTGCAGGTGCTTTTCTTCATCCGCCCGGCCAAGGATGCCTTCAAGGATTTCATGGACCCCAGCGTCCTTTTCATCTTCGGCTCCATCGTGGTGGGACTGGTGTTCACCAAGACAGGCCTGACCCGGCGGATCGCCTACAAGATGCTGGGGATCGTTGGTGAAAAGACCAGCATGATCTACCTGGGCTGTTTCGTCCTCACCGCCGCGTTGACCCACATCATGGCCCATACGGCCGTGGCGGCTACGATTTATCCGTTGCTGGTGGCCATCTACGCCATGTATGGCGAGGGCGACAAACCGACCAAGTTCGGAAAGGGCCTGTTCATCGGCATGGCCTACATCGCCGGCGCCGGTTCCATCGTCACCCTGCTGGGTGCCGCCCGTGGTGCCGTGGCCCTTGGCTTCTATAACGAAGTCGCCGGCAAAAACGTGGGCTTTTTCGAGCTCTCTTACTACATGGCGCCCATCGGCTGGCTGATGACCTTCTTGTTGTGGGGTTTCTTCATGGTGGTGTTGAAGCCGGAGAAGAAAACCATTCCCGGGCTTCGGGAAAAGGCCAAACGGCTGAGCCAGGAGATGGGCCGCATTTCGAAAAAAGAGATCATCGCCGCGGTGATCGTGACCGCCGCCATCCTGGTTCTGGGGGTTTCAGCCGTCATGAAATCCGCAATTCCCGGATTCGTAGCACCACATAAGACAGCCGTCTTGTTGACTTCCACCATTCTTTTCTTTGCCACCGGCCTTCTGGACATCAACGATCTGGAAGAGGTTCCCTGGAACATTATCCTGCTCTTCGCCGGCGCCATGAGTATCGGATTCTGCCTGTGGCAGACCGGGGCGGCCGAATGGATGGCCGTGAACTGGCTGACCATGTTCAAAGAGTCCACCGGGTTTGTCTTCATCATGAGCATCGCCTTCTTCGTCATGATCATGACCAACTTCATCATGAACGTGGCGGCCATCGCCATCTCCCTGCCCGTGGCGCTGGTTGTCGCGCCATACCTGAATGTCGCCGGTGAGGTGATCTTGTTCGCGTCCCTCGTCACGGCCGGTATGCCCTTCCTCCTGCTGGTGGGGGCCGCTCCCAATGCCATCGCCTATGATTCCAAGCAGTTCACCACAGGCGAATTTTTCCTTTGGGGAATTCCCGCCAGTATCATCTTGATGATCGTCACCGCCTTTGCCGTCAAGGTTCTATGGCCCATTATGGGCATGCCCATTGTCGCTGGCGGATGATGGTGTCGGCAGCCGGATCACACAATTCTCACCGTCTTGTCTCCGTACGTGGGGGCAAGGCGGTGTAACTGCCGTGAAACGCAAGAAGCGTCGAGTTGAAACGATGCCATTCCGGCTTCGTTTCAGAAAAAACTGCAACGAAACACGATAATCCATTTTCGGATCGAAACGGAGGAACACCGTGAAAAAATACATCGTGAAGGACTTAATGGTGCCGATATCCGAATACGCCTCCGTTCCGGAAGATGCAAACTTGAACCAGGCATTGATGGCCCTGGAAAATGCCCAGGAGGCTTACCAGCATAGCCGCTATTCCCATCGTGCCGTTCTCGTGTTGAACAAGGAAAACCGGGTGATCGGTAAACTCAGCCAGATGGATTTTTTGCAGGCGATGCAACCCAAAGATCAAAATCTGAAACAAATCCGAAAATTAAAGCAATTCGGGTTCACCGGCAGGGCCGTCGCATTGCAACAAGAGTCCTATTTGAATGGCGCTCCTCCGGTCGAGGACAACTATGCGCGCGTGGACGAGATGCGTGTGGCGGACTACATGCAAAGAACGGAAGAAGGCGAATATGTGGATGAAAACGCCTCCTTGGAAATGGCCCTTCATCAATTGACAACAGGTTCCCATCTGTCGCTTCTGGTCACCCGGGGAAAGGATATTGTCGGTGTTCTGCGATTGTCCGATGTGTTTTCCGCCGTTTCGCACACGGTGAAAGAATCTGAATCCAAAGGAATCGACGAGGCGGTCACATGAAAGAAATCGAAAAACTCTACGATCGAATCATCCAGCGTGTGAACATCAATCTCAGGGAACTGGAATTCGATGTCAATCCCATGGTGAAGAATCTGGTTCCTTTGCTGCAACTGACCAAGTTTTACGCCTTTTACGGGATCACCCCCCACCATCCGTTGAATCTCATATTCCGCCATTCCAATCTTGCCGGCAGCTATTTTCTGGGTCAGTGCCGCGTCACCAATTCACTCCTTTACAAAAGCGATATACGGGGTGACGAACTGAAAAAAAAGGGTGATCTGTTTCAATACCAGGAATTCGACATACCGGTGAGCCAGGACGAAGAGATCCGGATCGACGACAGTTTTCTGATCAAGACCCTGGTCCATAACTTTTCCCATGATCCGGAAACCCTGGAGCGCTTCTTTATTCGGGATACCGTCTCCACCCACTACGCAAACATCCACGGGTCGCCTTCCGACGGCTGCTTCATGGGGCCCTTTTCGACCGTGGATCTGACAACTATGCGGGATTGCGTGATTGGTACCTATGCATACGTGCAGGCCGGTGAAATCAGCCATCTGAACGTGGACCCGGGAACCATATGGGTCAGGAAGCCGGGGGACTTCAACTTCATGTACCGATATCCCCCCAATGAACTGAATCAATACATTTTCTTTACTCCCGGAAACACCCCACAAGGCGTGTTCATGGATTTTGTGGAAGATCGGAAAGAGGCCTTCAGCCGGGTATTTGACGTGGTCAACATCGAACCTCACCCGGCGGTTCCGGACAGCGCCTCCCTGGATCGGTTCGCCGTGATCAAACCCAAGACCCAGATCGGGGAGAATGTTCTGGTGGCCCAACGCGCCTACCTGCAAAACTCGATCCTGGGCAAAGGCGCCAACGCCCAGGAGAATTGTTATATCATCAATTCCCATCTACGGGGAAACAACGTGACGGCACACGGCGCAAAGATCATCGATGCAGACATGGGAAACGATGTATTCGTTGGATTCAACAGTTTCTTGAGAGGCCGGCCGGCGGCACGACTGACCATCGGAAAAGAGTGTGTAATCATGCCCCATACCATCATCGACGTGCGAAAACCCCTGTCGGTCCCCATGGGAACCCTGGTCTGGGGCCTGGTGAGAAATCCGGAGGAGCTTGCCGCCAACAGCATGTCGCTTGGGGAGTTTGCCAAAATCAATACCCGATGTTGCAAGGGCAATATGCTCTTCGAGGGAAGCGGGGGGAGTTTCGTTTCCGCCTTCAAGGAACGGATCCACCATATCCTGGAAGCCAACGGGGCCTTTTACAATGGCAATTTGAACCAAGGCCACGCCCAGAAGAACCAGAACATCTCTTTCAATACCCTTCAACCCTATCCCGATGGATCCAAGAAGGGGATGTATCCGACCATTATCATCCAACCATAAAATGAAGGAGGCCTGTCCTTTGGACAGGCCTCCTTCATTTTATTATTTCCTACTATTTGAAATGTAGTATTTCGAGGATTGGACAGCTTACCCCAACGCCGATATTGAGTCCGAGGGGGCGTTTTGAAATTGTCTCCACTATTTAAAAAAGTTGAGTAGTGCGTGAAGATTCGTCATGGGGTGGGGGGGACAGCCCGGGATAAACAGATCGACGGGCAATAGCGTGTCCAATCCCTCGGTGATTTCGCTGCTTCCCCGAAAAGGGCCGCCGGAGATCGTGCAACTGCCCACGGCGATGACCACCCGTGGCGCGGGTGTCGCCGCAAAGGTTTGTAAAAGGGCGGTCGTCATGTTGCGGGAGATGGGACCGGTCACCACGATACCGTCGGCGTGGCGCGGGGAAGCCACGAAGTTGATGCCGAACCGGGCCAGATCGAAAAAGGGCGTTGCCAATACATTCAGATCCGCCTCACAGGCATTGCAGCCGGCCGCCGATACCTGGCGAAGTTGAAGCGAACGCCCGAACAGCTTCTTGAAATGCTGACGGGCGTGTGCAGCCAGATCCGGAATGGTGCCATCGGTTATCAGATGACCCTTTTCGGCGACAGCCGTTGCGAAATCCTGGGTGAAGGAGACGAATTGGTCCTTGCCGGTCCGTTCGCAGGTACCGCAGAATACACAGCGCCCCATGTCGATGGTTTTTTTCACAGGATCGATGGCATCCTGGGGGCAGGTGCGGGCGCATGCCCTTACGACATCCTTCGGCGCATCGGCATTGATTTCCGGCCTGCCCCGGTATCGGGGCAACAATTGAACCTTTTCTTTCGGATAACTGGATGTCTTGCATCCCTGTTCGAATCGGTTTTTCAGCACCTTTAGCATGGTTACATCGCTCTCTTTTAAAGATCAAAGCCGCAATAAGACAGGTTGTAGCTCTTGTTGTTCAGCGGAAAGTCGGAAATACCGGTGTTCCGCAGAGACATGGACAAACCGTTCCAATTGTGAAACGACGGATCCTTGACCTTGTACCGGAGGATTCCGCCGTCTGCATCGGTGAGGATACAGTGGGACAATTCACCCCGCCACGCCTCGTTGACGGTGACAACAAAGGAATCCGGCGAAAGGGGCAGGGGATCACCATCGATGGTTCTGGTGGTGATGGGCGCTGACAGAAGCGATTGAATAATGTCCATAGACTGTATCACCTCGTCGGCCCTGACCTTTGCCCGTGCATACACGTCTCCCGTGGTTTCGGCATTCTCGGGAATTTCCATCCGGACGTAGTGTTCGGTGGGAAAGCATCGCCGAACGTCGTAGGCGATGCCACAGGCACGGCCGGCGGGCCCCACCAGCCCCAGATCCTCCGCATCGGTTCGGCTGACGGCGCCGCATCCTTCGAAACGGGCACGAACGCTGGGCGTGGATAAAAGCAGCAGGTCGATCGTGTGAATCACCTGGGGCTTGAGCTCGCCGATGCGGGCGTTCAGATCGCGGCGGTTCTCCTCGTCGATGGGAAACCGAACACCGCCTGGACGTACCAATCCCTTTCCGAACCGATTCCCGCAAATCAAGAGGGACATATTGAGAAAATCTCCGCGCATCCGGCCGCAGTAGTTGGCCGGTGGGAGGAAGGCGACGTCGCCGCTCAACGCACCAAGATCTCCCACGTGGTTGGCGATACGTTCCAGCTCCAGACCGATGGTACGGATGATTTTGGCACCTTCGTCGATGGCGGTATCGGAAAGCGCTTCCACTGCCTGGCTATGGCACAGACCATGACCCACGGAGGTGTCTCCGGCGATATTTTCCGTGATGAAGGCAATCCGTTTTGGATCCGCTGCCACCAGTAGTTGTTCCGCACCGCGGTGTTGATAGCCCAACTGGATTTCCAGGTTGAGGACCCGTTCTCCGATACAGTTGAACCGGAAATGCCCCGGTTCGATGACGCCGGCATGCACCGGGCCCACGGCCACCTCGTGGATCTCTTCGCCGGCAACCTGATAGTAGTCATATCTGCCGGGAATATCTTCATCGTAGTCGTTGCCGAAGACATCGTCGACGCCACGCCAGTTGGGGTGGTAGCGAACCATTTTGAGCCACGGATGACCTTCGGGCCGGATGCCGTATTGTTCGGCGATCTCCCGTTCGAACATATGAAAGGGGGCACATCGCGCCGTCAGTGACGGATAGGCCACGGGGGCGTCGCAGCCGGCAATCAGCAGTTCATCGGCCGTCCGCAATACGGCCATCAACCGAACGGTCTCTCCCCGCGCATAGGCGAAGAATTGGACGATTTTGCCGCCGTTGGCGACGATATCCAACGCCTGGGAGGAAAAATCCGCGAATGGAAGGTGGGGGATGCTGTCCAGGGCAGTCGCCTGTCCGTTTCCGATGGTCTTGAAATTCATGGTCATTACACTCCTCCACCGATGGCGTTCACCGCTTGTGCGATGGTCTGGTACAAGGTGTCCGGCATCCAGATACAAAGGATCAGAGACGTGAGAAGCAGGGCGTATTGGGGCCATACCATGCCGGTCGTTTCATTCAAATCGACTGAGATTTCTATGGGGCGAAAGGAGATCTTCATGATGTTATTGGCGAACCCGGCGAAGATGACGCACATGGAAAGGATGAACAAGGCAACACCCACGTGATGTGCCGCCTTGAAGGCACCGATGATGATCATCACTTCGCCGATGAAAATACCGAAAGGAGGAAATCCTGAAACGGCGGCGAAGCCTGAGAAAAAGGCAACGAAGGTTTTCGGCATGCGCCTTGCCAGCGCGCCGGTCTCATCGATCATCCGACTGCCGAATCCCAATAGGATATTTCCCGAAGTGAGAAACAGGCTGGATTTGATCAGACTGTGATGGATCAGACAAATCATCGCCCCAAAGGCGCCCAGCCCTCCGATGCCGGTGCCGAAAGCGATGATACCCATGTTTTCGATGCTGGAGTAAGCCAGCATCCGTTTGTATTCGGTCTGTCGGAGGATAAAGGTGGCTGCCGCCATGATGGAAACAAGGCCGAACACGATGAGTATGGGGCCCGAAAAGTCGGAAAGCCCCGCGGCGTGCATGATCTTGTTGGTCTTGAAGATTCCCAGGTAGGCGCAGTTGAGCAGTACGCCGGAGAGAAGGGCGGATGCCGGGCTGGGTGCCTCGCTGTGTGCGTCGGGCAGCCAGGTGTGCATGGGGGCCAGCCCCATCTTGGTTCCGTAGCCGACGAGAATGAAGACGAATCCGGCTTTGAGCCACATGGGATCCAGTTGATGGGCTGCCTCCGTGAGGGCGGAGAAGGAGATGGCCGCATCTACCTTGCCAACGTCCATGGCCACTGTGACCAGCACCGACCCCAACAGAGCCAGGGCGATGCCCACCGAGCAGATAAGTACATACTTCCAGGTGGCCTCCAGGGACAGGGCTGATCGATGGGTGTAGATGAGCGGTGCGCTGGCAATGGTCGTTGCTTCGATGGCGATCCACATGACCATGATATGATCGGATACGGTGACCATGGTCATGGTGGACAAAAACAGCAGCATGGAACCGGTGAAGATGGGCTCCGACTGAATATCTGACGCCTTGAGGTAGCCAAGGGTATAAATAGAGATGAGGAAAAAGAGCAGTGATATGACCAGAAGGGAGAGCAGGCCTTCCGGTGTCACGGCGAAATATTCGGGAAATCGTGGTGCCAGTGTGCCCGACCAGACCATTACGGAGAGAAACAGGTGGAGGGCGCCGGTGAGCACCAGAAACACTCTTCCCGCATTCTTGGGAAGGAAAAAGGCAATCGTGCCGGTTACCAGTGGTAGCAGAAATACGATCTCAAGCATGAATGGGTCACCTATTCCTTTAGGGTTCGCAGACGGGCAGTGTCCACATCTTCAAAGGTCTGTTCAATGTTTTGCAGGATGATGGCCATAATCATGACACCGGCCAGCACGTCGAGAAGGATGCCGAACTCCACGATCAGACGGGCACGCATGGAAAAGGTGGTGCCCACCAGGTAGATGCCGTTTTCCATCATGATGTATCCGATGACCATGGCGATGGCGTTGCGCCGTGCCATGAGAAAAAACATACCGGCACCCAAAAGCGTGATCGCCGTTGGCAATAAAAGGGAACTCGCACTGCTGTAGGGCGCATCAAAATGGTGGCTGGCAAAGGCCGCACCGACGATGAGCAAGAGGCCGGCAAAAATGGAGGCATGATATCCCACGATGGGCTGAACCTCCCGCTGGATGGCCACCCGCTTGATGGCCAAAAAGATGCAGCCGGGAATGATGATGCCGCGAATGGCCGTTGTGACGATGGTAAAGACGAGTCCGCCGGTGCCCATTTCGTGGCCGATGAAAAGGGGAACGATGCACACCACGATGCCTTGAAATGATAGCATTTTGATCAGGCTCGGAAGGCGGCTCGATCCAAAGGAGAAGAGAATCGACAAAAGTGCCAGGGATAAAATGGTATCGACCGGATGAATCATTGCAAAAACTCCAGTGTGATGACGGTTGCGAAAAAGGCAAGGGCAAAACTGGTGAGCACGAATTTGGGAACCCGGTCCATACGATATCGGGCCATTATCGATTCAACGACGCCTACTGCCACATATACGATCGACACGCCAGCCGAGAACAGGGCAAGATTCAGCAGCGGATGGCCCAGTTCGAAGGGAAGGACCAATCGGGCGACAATGGCTGAATAGAAAAACATCTTGAGAAAGGCACCCATCTCGATGAAACCCAAATCCGGTCCGCTATGATCCAACACCATGACCTCATGGATCATGGTCAGCTCCAGGTGGGTGGCCGGATCGTCCACGGGGACCCGGGCATTTTCCGTGAGAAGGATGATGAAGAAGGCGATGATGACGAACAGCAAGGGAGACCCGGCCGTTTGCCAGAATCCGAAGGGCTGTTCCATGCAAAAGTAACTGGCCAGACACAATTCGCCGGTGAGGCGGTAAAAGAGAATCAAAATCATGAACATACTGGCTTCACAGATGATGGGAAAATAGGCCTCCCGGGCCGCTCCCATGCCTTCGAAGGGAGAAGCGGTATCCATGGCTGCGGCGATGGTGAAAAAACGGGCCAGTCCCAGAAGGTAGAGGATGAAGATGACGTCGCCCTCAAAGGAGATTACCGGTGTGTGGCCGGCGATGGGCAGGAAAAGGAGCACCGTGGCTGCAGCGCTTAAAGAGACGATGGGGCCCAGCTTGAAAACGAAGGTGGTGCTGTTGCTGTAGACCGAACCTTTTTTCGTCAATTTGGTCAGGGTGTAATAGTTGATGAGCAGCGGAGAGCCTTTGCGGCCGCCGAAAAACGCCTTCACTTTGAAAATGACCCCGGCGAACAAGGGGGCCGTCAACAGTGCGAAGACCCAAAGCAAAAAGGATTCAATCATTGGCTTTTCCTATGGCAAAGAGAAGAAAATCGATCATGTGGTCTCCGATAGGTTCCATCCCAATGGCAGGGGATCATTCGTTGCATCATACGAAAAAGAGCAATACGATGATGGCCAAAAGGATGTAACCGATATAAAGGTGAATGTCCCCATGCTGAATCCAGCGCAATTTATCGAACAGCCACATCACCGGCCTGACGATCATAACGTCCAAGTTTCTTTCGACGATGTCATGAACATGGCTGTGGTAATGGGTCGCCTCGGGAAAGAGGCCCTTTACCGGTGGATGGGTCTCTTCCAGTGGCGCCGCCGGTTTAAAAAAGTCCAGGATGGATGCGGCATAGGAAGAACCGGTATACTGCATCCGGGTGGTGGGCTGGGTGAAGCCGCAACCCCAGGTTCCGCTGCTGCCGATCGGTTTTGTTGCGTAGGCCATCTTTCGTATGGCCGATACCAGCAGCATCGCGGCAAGAAAAAGGGCCGCCCCCAATGTGATGTTGGCCGAAACGTGGGCAAAGGGTTCCATGGGAATGCGCCCGTAATCCAATCCTAAAGATGCAACACCTTTGTGGACCATGAAGATGAAGGCACCGGGGAATACCCCGATGATGCCGCAGGCGGCGGCGAGAATGACCATGGGAATAAGCATGGTGGAACCTTTTTCCTCCACATCTTGCGCCGCCTTGCTCCTCGGTTCGCCCTGGAAGACCACGCCGACGACTTTGGTAAAACAGGCCAGTGCCAATCCGCCGATGATGGCCAGGCTGACGATTGCCAACAGACTCGTCACAAATGCCGGTGATGAGGCGGATATCCCCTTGAAACTACCCACATAGATGAAAAATTCGCTGACGAAGCCGTTGAAGGGCGGCAGTCCGGATATGGCAAGCGAGCCGACGAGAAAGGTGATGCCGGTAATCTTCATGTTCTTCAACAGTCCGCCAAGGGCATCGATGGATCGCGTTCCCGTCTTGTGCAGCACCACACCGGCGCCCATGAAAAGCAGGGACTTGAAAATGGCGTGGTTGAGCACGTGGAGCAGGCCACCGCCAAATCCGAAGACGGCCATGACGGGATTTTTTACTTCCACACCGATCATGCCGATGCCGATGCCGATGAGAATGATGCCGATGTTTTCGACGCTGTGGTAGGCGAGCAGTCGTTTGAGATCATGCTGTCCCAAGGCGTAGACCACACCCAGGATGCCGGAGGCCACGCCGAAAACCAGGATCATGGTGCCGATGGTGGGGGTGTGAAGCTGCAGAATGCCGTACATGCGCAGGATGCCGTAGATGCCTGTCTTGATCATCACGCCGGACATGACGGCACTGATGTGGGATGGTGCCGCCGGATGGGCATGGGGCAGCCAGACATGGAAGGGAAATACACCGGCCTTTGAGCCGAAACCGATGAATGCCAGGATGAAGGCCGTTATTTTGGCCCCATGGGAAAGACCGGTGGCATCCAACGCGAAACTGCCCGTGAAGCCGAATATGACACCGAAAGAAGCGATAATGAACATGGCCCCTACATGGGAAAAGATGAAGTACAGGTAGCCGGCTTTTCGGTTATCCGCATGTTGATGATCGTGAATTACCAGGAAAAAAGAGGAGAGGGACATCATTTCCCATGCCAAAAGAAAAGAGATCATATTGTCGGCGACCACAACCAGCGCCATGGAAGCGACCAGGAGGCTGAAGAAAAAATAATTGACGGCAGTGCCAAGGGTCTGTTCCCGGTTGTCCATATAGTGAAAGCTGTAAAGGGCCGATAGCAGGCAAATCCCGAAAATGGCAACCAGAAAAAAGGCAGACAGGCCGTCCATGTGAAAAGAGAGCGACAGTGCGTTGAGATAGGTGTATGATGCTATGAAAACGCCATCGTGGATCAGCTTGGATATGGCATCGAGCATGCCGAGACAACTGCCGGCGCCGATACCGAAAACGGCAAAAATTTTCATGAATGTGAATTGCCGATGGGACAAAAGGGAGAGTGCACCTCCTGCCACGATGATCAGAATCGACAGAAAAAACAGATCCATAGGTTCCCTTCCACGCCTGTTTTATCGATGCCAAGCGTCACTCTTACACCATCGGAGCCCGGCGTCTTGGTATAAAAAAGGCTACTTTTTCAGGGGATTGGTTCGAGGATTATAATTTGGACACGCCAATAAAAGTTCGGGGAACTTATTCTAAAATCAGGACATAAGTCAATAGTTATTTTCGATACACTACGGGATTATCTTCGATAGCGGTTTTGTCTGCGCAGGGTTCCATCTTTTATCTAAGACTGTTGAGATCGTCTTCCGGCGTTGGTGCCTTTGTTGATTATAAAATTTCATTGAAGCGATAAATGGATCAAGGGAGGAGGGTGACATGTCAGGAAAAAAAAGACTCTTTCTCACCGTGGAACAAGCGCTGGAATCCGTCAGGATGGCATTTGTCCAGTACCCGTTTCAGTTCAATCTGCTGTCAACCATCTGGCCGATGGTATTCGGTAAAGATGCCTACATTCAGCAAGATCAGCACAACCAATCGGCGTGGGCAAAAATTTCCGGCAAAGACAAACTCGTCCACTGCACCGCAGATGATCTGAAGGCGAGGATCGTGGCCCAATTACGACGATCTTTCCCGTCACCGGAGGACCTGGCCCGCATCTGTACGATGGTGTTCGGAACCAACGTTTGTGTCACGGGCGGCGAATCACCCGATTCACCTGCCGGTGTCTGGTTTCATACCGATATGGCTGATTTCATTTGTAAACGCTGCGGCCATTGCTGTCGAACGCTGGATTATCGGGATGGATGCACCCTGGATGACTATCGGTGGTGGCGGGAACTGGGGAGAACCGATATCCTCCAATGGGTGGGAACGGTTCGTGAACATGGACGCGTCGTCGCATGCCGCATCTGGATGGTGCCCGGAACCAACCGTTTTGCCGAAGGCTGCCCATGGCTGAAGAGAGATGCCGATCAGAATCGCTTCATTTGCACCATCCATGACTTGCGGCCTACCATCTGTCGGCAATATCCGGGCAGCCGAAAGCATGCCCGTTTGACCGGATGTCGCGGGGTCTGATTGGGTGGGGAAATGGATCCGGCATCGGAAAATCCACGAATTGTCAATGTCTTTTTCCGGGTCGATTGCATCCGTTGGAAAAATATCGTAAAAAGCTTTTCCAGGCCACGCATGGCCAAACAATCGCATGAAAGAAATTCGTTTTTTGTTTACTTTGCCGATCGATTAAAAATTCGGGAAAAGCTCTTTATAGAGATATGGTATGAATGATTTTGGATAACGAGTTTCTTAGTATCCTTGAGACCTGGTCCGAGGCATCTTGAAAATACTCGATGGGTTATACAGATACAGGGGGACCAATGAACGATGGCGGTTTCGAGCGCGTGACCCATTCCGATCGAGCCCTTTACGGAACGCGAAAATTACTTCTTTGCGGTTTTCCTGTTCCGGCCCAGTCAAAGTTTGGCACCGTTTTGCAGATGGCGGGTTTGGCGGAGCTTCCGGTCGTCTGGGTGGATGAAGCGCGTCAAGACGACACCCTTTCCAACCTGTTTGACCTGCCCCATGGCACCGGAGAAGGGAAGGCGTCGACGCTGGATCGCGCCGTTATCGTCGGGGGGATAACAGAGAAACAGCTTCATGCACTGATGTCCACCTGCCGAAAGACCGGCATGCGCCAGACGTTATGGGCCGTGCTGACACCCACTTCCGAGAATTGGTCCCTATCCAGCCTGCTCTCCGAACTGAACGCCGAACGAAAGGCGCTGGCTCGTCGAAAGAAATAAGGCGTTTGGAACAAGGCTTGCGTACACTTGCATTGGATCAACCAAGAAAGTAGGAGCAGAATACTAATGGGGGAAAACGATTTTAGAAGAGTGTATGATCGAAAACGATATACCACCGACATCATTTTTACGATCAAGGGCCATACATATACAGGTACATTGAAGGATCTCAGTATGGGTGGTGCCTTCGTGATGACATCGTCTCCGAATCTGGTGGACAAATCGGATGTGATTTCCATCAGTATCCCCTTCACCAATGGCCAAACAAGCGTGAACCGCAGAGCCAAGGTTCTGCGGAAGAATCGCTTCGGGTTTGCCATTGAGTTTGTGTGATGAATTGAGCTGGCGACCGACAGTCCCGCTGGAAGAGGGACTGGAAAGAACTATGTATTACTTTAAAAAGGGGCTTTTACGGAAAGAATACTAAAGCCAGGGCGTCTGGCTGCCGATAATTGTACTGCATGAAATTTGGTTTCGAAACAGGGGAATCAAGATGGCAGATTTTATCGGTATCAGTGCCGAAAAATTTTTCGTCAGTTCGTTGGATCAGCAGTACAGGCTGGACGCCATATCCCAGCAGGCGCTGAGTCGTGGTATCGATTATTACCAGAAAAAAGAGTACGAAAAGGCGGCCCAGGAGTTTGAAAAATCCATCAGCCTTTCCCCGACTTCATCCTTTTCCTCGGATACGATAAAATATCTATCCCAATCCTATCTTCGTCTGGAAAAAACCGAAAAAGCCATCGAGGCATATGAAAAGGGCATCCAGCGCAATCCTTCGGCCGATGATTTAAGATCTGCCCTGGGAAATCTGTTTTACGCGGAAGAACGATACGATGAAGCGGTGGTTCAATACAAAGAGGCAGTTCGCATCAATCCCACATCGTCCGCGAATCATTACTCACTGGGCCAAGGTTTGATGAAACTCGATCGTTTCAGCGAAGCCGAGAAGGAATTTCAGACCGTTTTGCGAATCGAACCGACCAGCCCCCACGGAAATTATGGATTGGGGCAGGTTTTTTCAAAAGACGGTCAATACGACGATGCCATCAAAGAGTTCGAGAAAGTCATCCGAAAACAGGCAGATTACTATGATGCCTATTATGAGATGGGCCATGCATACGCCGATATGGGGGAGGTGGAGGAAGCGGAAGAGATTGTCGCGTTCCTGGAAGACAAGGATGAGGATTTGGCCGAGGATTTAAGAGCCTATATGGACCAGGTCGAATCCCCAAAGATCCTTTTCGCCTGGGGAACCTCATCGTTTCGTTCCAAAATGACGATGAATACGCCACTATCCTTGTTGGATTCCTATTTGGAGACGCCAGGGGCATCGAAGTCCTTTACCATGAAATTTCAGTTCAACAAGGATATGGATCGCACCTCCATCGAAAATCCCTTACATTGGTCCATCAGCAGGTCAATGGAAGGAAATTTGGCCAAAACCTATAACTTCGGCAATAAAATCGCCGAAACTGAGATCACCCCGCCGTGTATACCCGACTATGTGATTTACGATAAGGATACGCGTTCTGCCACCATCGGTTTTCGTCTCACCCAAAATGAGAATGGCGACGGTACCATCGATCCACAACACATCATATTCAAATTCAACGGAAAAGACGCCGAAGGGATGGAAATCGATCCCGATCATGACGAGTATACCGGGTTTAGTGGTGTCGCCTGATAAAAAAAGAGAGTCGCCTCTATTCAATCTTCTTTGTAACGTCTGTAATCGATACCAATTTCAGTACATTTTTCCGATATTCCATCTGAGTTTCCGACCCCAAACGTATGAAACATTCATCCGGTGAATCGCTATTCATCTTTCGTGCGGAAGAAAGCATTCACTTAGGCGAATATCTATGTAACAACTTGATATTATCTAAAAAATAGTATATCAAGAAAAAGAATCGTAAAGGTTAGACCGTAACTGACCAAGCGGAGCTATTTTGGTTTCAAGGCGGGAGGGACTGTGACCAACAGCGGAAATAATTTAAATAATGCCAACATCCTCATATCAGGTGGAACGGGTTCGTTCGGTCGAAAGTTTGTTCGCACCATTTTGGCCGAGTACAAGCCAAGACGCGTCATTATTCTCAGCCGGGACGAAGTCAAGCAACAGGAGATGAGGTATGAATTCCCTGACGTTCCCGGTGGTCCCATGCGATATTTTATCGGTGATATCAGAGACAGGGAGCGACTATACCGCGCATTTCGAGGGGTTGATATCGTTATTCACGCTGCGGCGTTAAAACAAGTCCCCACCGCCGAGTACAATCCGCTGGAGGTGATCAAGACAAACATCTTGGGCGCATCGAACATTATCGACGCGGCCATCGACTGTGGTGTGAAAAAGGTCATTGCGCTTAGTAGCGACAAAGCGGTCAGCCCTGCCAATTTATATGGGGCGACAAAGCTATGCGCAGACAAGTTGTTTGTCTCCGCCTGTGTCTATACCGGCCCGAAAGAAACACGATTTTCGGTGGTCCGGTACGGAAACGTTCTTGGCAGCAGGGGGAGCCTTGTTCCTCTGTTGCTGGAAGAACGCTGTAATGGAAAGGTGCCGATAACGGACGTGCGCATGACGCGTTTTTGGATATCATTGAAACAGGCAGTTGCCTTTGTCATCAACTGCATCACCCTCATGAAAGGTGGCGAGATTTTCGTTCCTAAAATACCGAGCATGCGCATCGTCGATTTGGTCGAGACACTTGCCCCGGACTGTGAGCACGAAATTGTCGGTATACGGCCGGGAGAAAAACTCCATGAGGTGTTGCTTACCGAAGAAGAAGCGAGACAGGCCATAGAATTTGACAATCACTACGTCATCAAACCGCTTCCTTTCGGTCCCCGGTGGCATGGGGACGAGGAAAAAAAAGGATCACCCGTCAAAGAAGGATTCCAATACACGAGCAACAATAATCCCCAATGGCTTTCTGATGCCGAGTTGATGGCAATGATCGCAGAAGAGAAAGAAAATCGTTGATTCCCTACGGTCGTCACCAAATCGATCCGGCGGATATCGACGCCATCGTCGATGTGCTAAAAACAGACTGGTTAACCACCGGACCGAAGATCGGCGAATTTGAGGAAGCCCTGGCGCGATACACCGAAACCTTACATGCGGTGGCCGTTTCGAGTGGCACCGCAGCGTTGCACTGCGCCGCTTATGCCATTGGTATTCAACCCGGCGACGAGGTCATCGTCCCTGCCATCACCTTCGCCGCCACGGCCAATTGTATCATCGCCCAAGGTGGCAAGCCGGTGATTGTCGATGTTGATCCGCACACACTTCTAATTGATATTGACGCGGCGGCAAAGCATATAACGACACGCACAAAAGCGATCATCGCCGTTGATTTTGCCGGCCAGCCCTGCAACTATCCCGTCCTCCGCGATCTGGCCGATAGTCATCATATCGGTCTGCTCAGTGATTCTTGTCATGCATTGGGTGCCAGATGTGGGGAGAAGTCCGTCGGCCAATGGGTTGATCTGGCAGTATACAGCTTTCATCCGGTAAAGCATATTACCACGGGAGAGGGGGGGGCAATTGTTTGCGATGATTCGACGCTGGCCAGACGAATGCGTCGATTCAAAAATCACGGCATCGATGCCGATCTGCATCAGCGTGCCCGGCTCAAAACATGGCATTACGAAGTCGTGGATCTGGGGTTCAACTATCGTATCACCGATTTTCAATGTGCTTTGGGTATCAGCCAACTCAAGAAAATCGACAATTGGATCGAAAGGCGACGCACCATTGCCGCTATATATGATCGTGCCTTTCAATCGAGCAATACAATCCGGCCGCTGAAGATTGGCGATTCATTACGACACGTTTATCATTTGTATGTCGTCAGGATCCAAGGGGAAGAAGGCTCCGTCAGCCGCGATAAACTATTTAATGCCCTGAGAGAGATGGATATCGGTGTCAATGTTCACTACCTGCCTTTGAACCTCCACCCCTACTATCAGGAAAAAGCAGGTGCCTATAAGGGACAGTGCCCGGTTGCCGAGGCAGCTTATGAAAAAATCCTCTCCTTGCCGATATTTCCGGCCATGGATGACAATGACGTGAATTTCGTAATTCAATCCATCATCGATCTAACGACCCAATGACAAACAGCAGTACCCACGAGAAGACTGTCGCCTTTGTCGTCGTTAGGCTCAGTTCATCCAGGCTTCCCGCCAAACACCTACGCACCATTGGTGGTCGTCCAATGCTGCAATGGGTCATTGATCGCCTTCATTTCTGCAACGAATTGGACGAGATCGTGCTGGCAACTGTGGACGAAGTCGAGAATCTTCCCCTCAAGGCATTTGCGAAAGAAAATGGCATTGCCTGTTTCTGGTATTCGGGAAAAGTGGATCATGTCACTACGCGACTTCGCCGTGCCGCCGAAGCATTTGATGCTGAGATTTGTGTGCTGGTTAGCGGAGACTGCCCTTTGATCGATGCACCGGCCATTGATGAAATCATTCGTAGCTTAAAAGACAACTCAGAGGCGGATACGGTTCAATTGGCTAAAGATATTTTTAGCCTACCACCGGCGCTCCAAGGCATTGTCGCGAACAGGAGACGTGCCTGGCAACTGGCCGACGATCTTGCCGACCGGCCTGAACTAAAAGAACATCAATTCCCCATTATCTATCAGCGTCCTGAGCTTTTCAATCCGATCGAGGTGAGACTGGACGAATCCCTTTATATGCCACCCCATCGACTCTCCGTGGACACACCGGCGGATTTGGCTTTTATGAATGCCCTTTACTCCCATCTCGATGGGTGCGATCTACCATTCGATCTTCCGCACGTCGTTGGGCTTTTGAAAAAGAGGCCCGATCTGAGGAAGATCAATGTTCATGTGCATCAATGCCGATTGGTCGAAAACAAAAAGAGAGTTCTTTTTGTGGTGGATGCCGGTGGTATGTATGGATATGGGCATTTGACGAGATGTCTGGAGTTGGCACGCCAACTCACCGAGCGTCTGGCCTGGTCCACTCATTTTTTCATCGATGACTTTCAGGCAGAAACCATCATCGATGAAACGGGGTTTACAGTCCACTGGGGGGCGTTTGCAAGACCGGTGAACCAAAACCGCAACCGAAGAGAGGTGGCGCTGGAATCCATCAGTTGTCAGTATGATCTTTGCATTGTCGATATTTTCGATCAGCGGGGGCCGAATCCAGGTTGGCGATCTGCCATCGGGAAAAACGTAAGATGTGCAGTTCTCGAAAATACCCAGCCCTGGACCCGTGAAGCTGATATAATCGTTATTCCCAATGTTTTAAACAAGTATACTGGTGAATGCCATACGGATAATGATCACGCTTCGATGACAGGATCGGATCGAGTGGTTCCAAAGATCGTAGCCGGCGAGCGTTTCCTCATCTTACGGGATGAGATACGGCGCATTTCTTCCAATGCACCAGAAAAAACATTGGATGTTCTCGTATACCTTCATGACCGTGAGCGACGGGAAATGATTCGGCGATGGCTTGAATCCAATGATATCCGGGCGAAGATCATCGACGGGTATGAGAGAACCTTTGCAGATGATTTGGCACGTTCACACATGTTGATCAGCGGCTTTGGGATCAGTTTTAACGAGGCAGTTGCATTGGGTACGCTCCCCGTATGTTGGCCCGATTCGGATGCCCATCGTGAAGATGCGATTCTGTTTTTTCGCCATTTTGGGATGGAGCCACTACTCATCCAATCGGTTGAGGATGTTGCGTCCATTCTTTCAAGGTTTAAAAATGGTCGCATGTCTCGCCCTCGCCCGCTGACAGACGGAACACCGGATATCGTTGCAGAGATCAAGTCACTTTTTGATACATCCATCTCTGAGACGAATTTGTGAGAGCGTGCCGTGCCCTCGAAGCAAATTTCTGAATTTTTCGTGCTCTATGGTTGAATGAAAGCCTGTCTGAATTGATTGTACAGATAGAAAATCGTTTTTGCATACTTGAGAAAAAATGTGGTTGCTATCATGCGTTTCCGACGCTGATTCGAACGGACAATCAATTGTGGCTGGCCTGTCGTTCAGGTTCGGTCTCCGGCCGTCAGGCACACGGTGTCGGGGGGAAAGTCTTGCTTTTTTCCAGTGATGTACGTCATCCTGATGAATGGATGTCGCAGGGTACGCTCTTTGAACCGTCATCGAACGAATCGGTAAATGAACTGGATGCAATTTTATCCGCCCCTGAATCGGACTTATACTTTCTGGCCACAAGGGATTATGAGTTTAAGCGACGCAATGACGTTTATCTCTCAAGGGGTAGTTCTCCTGTTTTGACCCGACGAACCCTCCTAACGGCACTTAGCGACCAGAACATCATCTGTTTCGGCCATATTCGACGAACTGATAAAGGCGATTTACTAATGCCCGGTTATCGTGCGTTCGAAGATGAACCGGTCGGAACCCCGGTTTTACTGAAATCAGGAGATCGTGGAAAAACATGGACATTCCGAGCAAAAGTGGCAAGTTCAACAGCAGTGGGAACAAGATTGACAGAGTACTCCCTTGGATACGTGGGCAAAAAGAACTGGGTTGTTCTCATACGTAACGAAACACCACCTTTCAATTTGTACCGATGCGAATCCAACGATGACGGGCGAACCTGGTCTTTTCCCGAAAAGACAAACCTTTTCGGCCACGCCCCTATGATCATCGACTCCCAATCCATAGGCGGGCATCTGGTCATTTACAGGGATCTTTCCGAATCCGATCCAGGTTTGGCGATTGGCATAAGCCAAGATCAGGGGCGTTCCTGGAGACGTATCGCTAAGCCGGCCTTATATACAGGAAGCGTCTATGATGGTGGTTATGGAGACTTGGTTCAACTAAATGACAACCGCTACTTGGCGGTTTATTATCTCTGCGATGCGGATGCATCGCCATGGATCGAGGGATGTGTCTTTACGATTCAATAAACCCGACGTATTACGAGTTCATAAATAATGAGAACAGGTAATTCAATCGAAAGGCATAAAATAGAGTTGAAGCAGCCTACCTTCAATGTATTAATAACGAGCCTTTCCAATAAGGTCCCTCTTGTTCGGGAGGTGAAAAAGGCACTGAAACGAATATCGAAAAACGGAAAGATCATCGGGGGGGATACGGACCCGAAATGCATCGGACGGTATTTTGTCGATGAATTCTGGCAGATGCCTGTCTTGGTGGATCTGAGGATCGATGAGTTCATCGATTTTTGCCTGGGAAAAAAGATTTCGGTCATATTTCCCACAAGAGATGGTGAACTTCTCTATTTTGCCAAATATAATGATGAATTAATGAAAATTGGTATACACACAATGATTTCAACTTTCAAAGGCGTTGAGACCTGTATAGATAAACTCAGGTTTTATGAAAACCTGAGAAACGACAGCACTGTTCCGATTGTTCCCACGGCTGAAGATATCAACGGGATTGAAGGTTCGGTATTCGTGGCCAAGGAGCGGTTGGGAGCGGGCGCCAAAAACATTGCATTGAATGTAAGCAAAAAGGATGCGATAAAACATGCGAGACGACTCAACGCCCCAATTTTCCAGCCGTTTATCGCTGGAAAGGAGTACAGCGTCGATTTTTATATTACGCGGAATGGAACTCCAAAAGGAGCAATATCCCGTTCAAGGGATCTAATTCGAAACGGTGAGTCTCAGGTGACGACTACAGCGAGAAAGCCTGCGCTGGAAAAATTCTGTGCCACTGTGGCAAAGGTACTGAAATTGCGTGGGCATCTTGTATTTCAAGCAGTTGAGGACAAGGTGGGCGTATACCATATACTGGAATGTAATTGCCGTTTCGGGGGAGCATCGACACTTTCCATGGCAGCCGGATTGGATAGCTTTTACTGGTTTATGATGGAATCTATGGGGGATGATCTGTCAAACATACCTTTTCACAGGAAAGAAAAAACGTTGCGTCAAATTCGTTTTCCGCAGGACATGATCATTGATGATTACGAAGAAGGATTTTGAAGAAGAAAATGAGTTGAATTTTTGTGAAATTACTCCGTAGCCGGATGGAAGTGAAATCGTAGTAAATTCCACTCCGGAATGATCTTCGCGGCAGATGGACATATTCTCACATGCCCACCCATCGGAGCACATCAGACAGCCACGAAATGATGATAGTTTCAGACAATCCTATCAAATCCATTGAGATCGGAAAGAGATCAATCGGACCGGGCCATCCGGTCTATGTCGTCGCCGAGCTATCAGCCAACCATCGGCAAGACTTCAATGAGGCCGTAAGTTTGATTCATGCCGCCAAGGAATCCGGAGCGGATGCGGTAAAAGTACAAACCTATACGCCGGGTACACTGACAATTGATTGCGATTTACCATTATTTCGTCACGGAAAAGGATCTCTGTGGCAAGATCGAACCCTTTTTGATCTATACCAAGAGGCTTATATGCCCTGGGACTGGCAACCAAAACTGCAAAAACAAGCCTCAGATCTGGGTATCGATTTTTTTTCCACTGCCTATGACATGAGTTCCGTTGATTTTCTGGAGAAAATGGATGTACCCGCCTTCAAAGTCTCCTCATTCGAACTGGTGGACATTCCATTGATCAAACGAATCGCCCGAACCGGCAAACCCATGATACTGTCAACCGGTATGGCGACGCTGGCTGAGATCGAGGAAGCCGTAGAAACGACTAAAAATGTGGGTGCAAATGATATTTGCCTGCTTAAGTGCGTCAGCGCCTATCCCTCTCCTTTAGAGGCAATGAACCTGAACACAATTGCGCATATGGTAGGCCATTTTTCCTTGCCGTGCGGGCTATCCGATCATTCGATGGGATATCTTAGTTCAGTAGCCGCGGTTCCCTTAGGTGCATGCATGATAGAAAAGCACTTCACCATATCCAGAAAGAATGATAGTGCCGACAGTGCTTTTTCCATGGAACCCTCTGAATTCAAATCTATGGTGGAACAAATCCGGTTGGTTGAGAAATCACTTGGAAAGGTGCACTACGGCGTGATCGATGCGGAGGCGGAAAGCTTTACATTTCGAAGATCACTTTTTGTTGTAAAGGATATTCTAAAAGGAGAATTGTTGACATCCGATAATGTACGGTCGATCCGGCCCGGTCATGGACTTCACCCCAAGTATATTGATGATGTGATTGGCCGGAGAGCCGCAAAAACAATTCGAAAAGGAACGCCGTTGACTTGGGAAATGGTTGATATACTCTGATGTTTCTCCTGAACACCGATACGATAATTTATCGGTTAGTGGATAGACTCAAACTGGATAATTGAAGTCTGCCATAGTACAGGTTTAAGCTGTTTTGGTTTTTGTTCTATTACTCTGTCTGTGAAAGTCCGTGTGTGTCCGTGCCCGATAATTGTTTTAAAAGAAAAACTTCTTTTTTGCCCTATTATGCAGAAAAAGTACCCTCTCCGTATTCAACAACTGTTGCATCCACAGTAACCAACATCATTCCTTCACTGCGTGCCTGGGCAATTAATATTCGATCAAATGGATCTTTATGGATGTGCGGAAGCGATTCCACTCTTAGCACATGTTCTGATGTAATAGGCAACTCGTTGTAATCGTTTAAAACCAGCATTTTCTTTAACCGATATGGATCCACTTTGAAATCATCTCGTCCGATACCTCTTTTAATGACAATCTCCCAAATGCTTGCTACGCTAAAATGTAATGAATTTCGTTCTTCAAGCAGCATTTTACGTACAGAATCTGAAAGCTTGTCGGGATCACCAGCTGCCCAGAGAAGGATATGCGTGTCGAGCAATAACTTCATAAGTCATCACCTTCAAAAAGTCCCTTAATGTAAGGTGTATCCATAGAATCGAAATCATCGGGAACAGAAATTTCACCCTTCATGAATCCAAGTCTTTTCTTCGAAGGGGCATCTTCAGCAGTTAACGGTGATACCCTGACCATTGGTTTTCCTGCTTTAGCGATAATAAATTCTTTTCCCTTGGCCGCTTCTTCAACCAAACGCGATAAATGGGTTTTTGCATTATGTATGTTGATAGTTTGCATGCCAATCTCCTGACACCCGGTCTCATCTATAGTTTAGTTTAATAGACTAAGTTTATTGGTTGTTGGAAAGCTTGTCAATAAGCAATATGGCTTTAGAGTTGAAATTCATGAAATAATAATATAGAATCATGAATTAGCATTGAAGGGAAGGGTAATGTCAAATCTACAGATCAAAGGCATTGATGAGCATCTATACCAGGAGTTAAAAAAAAGGGCTGCCGATGAAAATCGTTCCGTGAGCCAGCAAGTGCTTTTCTTGATTCGAAATCACTTGGCGCGAAAACAGCGAGTCCAAGAATCAGAGACAGCGGCACAAATCCTGCTCTCATTGGCAGGATCTTGGGAGGATTCTCGCTCGGATGAACAAATCGTTCAGGAGCTTAAAAGGAATCGGAAATCGTCCAGGAAACTCGAAAAAGGATTGCCCTGATGTTTCTTCTCGACACCGATACGATTATTTACAGCCTGAAAGGAAATGAATCCGTCATTCAAAATCTGAAGAGACATCAATACGATCCGTTAAAAATAAGCGCTATTTCTCTCATGGAGTTATATTACGGAGCGTATAAATCGCAGAAAATCAATGCCAATCTTGCAAAAGTACGGCGGGTCGAAAATGCAATGGAGACGATACCAGTAGATTTTTTCATTTCCGATACGTTTGGAATGATGAAGGCACAATTGGAACTTCAAGGCACCCCTCTTGATGATTTCGACCTTATCATTGCAGCAACAGCGCTAACTCAAAATCTAATTCTGATATCCAACAACGAAAAACATTTCCGGCGAGTGGATGGCCTCAAACTGGAGAATTGGAGTCTACCATAGTACAAGTTCAAGCTGGTTTTGGTTTTGTTTTCCTATTTTTTTTGTCCTTGTAAGTTCGTGTGTGTCCGTGGCAAATCATAATCTATCTAAAATACAAGCAATCATTTTCGATTTAGACGATACCCTATATCCCCAGATAGAATACAAGCGTAGCGGATTCAAAGTGGTAGCGGCATGGATGGCGGAAAAGATCGGCATCGATCCAAAAATCGTTTTGCATGAGTTGGAAAAGATCTTGACCAAATTCGGTGCGTCTTATCCTTATATGTTCGATAGACTGGTGGAACGACTTGATCTGAATCCGGATATTGTTCCTGAACTGATACGTGTCTTTATCGAACATGAGCCAGATATAAACTGTTTTGATGGTGTTGTTCCAATGTTGGAAAGACTCAGAAAGAAATATCGATTAGGTATTCTCACCGATGGAAGATTAAGCGTTCAAAAAAAGAAAGTGAAAGCGCTAGGACTGGATAAAATGATTGACAAGATCCTCTATAGTGATGAATTGGGCTTGGAAAAGCCGGCAATTGAACTATTTCAATGGTACGAGAGAACGTTTTTCCTAAAGGGTCGGGAGTTGATATATGTTGGTGATAATCCAAAGAAAGATTTTTTAGGAGCCAAACATCTAAACTGGGAATCAGTTAAAGTAGCGACTGGAGAGGGAATATACCAAAGGTTATCATCATGTTGTCAGGCGCGAATAAACCTTGATTCGGTTGTTGATCTTGAGAGATTGCTGAGTGAAAAATAAAATGAAAAATCTGAGCCGTAATGTTAACTCCTATTGTGTAATTTTGTTTGTTGTTATTACGAATAGTGGATAGAGCGCTTTCATGGCTAAATCCTATCTTATTGTCGGAGCAGGCTTTTATGGTGCCGTTTGCGCCAGGGAATTGTTAAAAGCCGGAAAAAAAGTGAAAGTTGTTGAAAAACGGGATCACATTGGTGGTAATTGCTACACTGAGTACAGGCCGGAAATGGGTTGTAATAAGCACGTATACGGAGCTCATATTTTTCATACGCATTCCAAATCTGTTTGGGATTATGTTAATCAATTCTCAAAATTTAATAATTACATACATCGTGTAAAAGTAAACTCTAAAGGAAAGTTTTATTCGTTTCCGATAAATTTACTAACACTAAATCAAATTTTTGGTGTAACCACACCTGAAGAGGCATTAACATGCATAGAAGAAAAACGTTATAGATACACAAACCCACAATCTTTGGAAGAATGGTGCCTGAATCAAGTTGGAGAAGAAATTTACGAGCTTTTTTTCAAAGGGTATACAATTAAGCAATGGCAGAAAGATCCCAGTTTACTTCCTGCAGCAACCATTAGGCGTATTCCAATTCGTATGAATTTTGACGATCGATATTTTAGCGATCCTTATCAGGGCATACCTGTTCAAGGATATACAAGAATTTTTGAGAGGATGCTGAAAGATGTTCCGGTTGATCTAAATGTGGATTTTAATGAGAATCGCAGCTACTTTTTTAAAAATTATGACCATATTATCTATACAGGGCCCATTGATTCATTTTTTGATTGGTCTGAAGGTGTATTGGAATACAGGTCTCTTCAATTCAAGGATAATTTGATCGATATACATGATGCCCAAGGTGCACCTGTTATAAATTATCCTGATGAAGACATTCCTTATACCCGAACAATTGAACACAAACATTTTGATAATAATAGTACAACAAAAACATTAGTTACAATCGAGACACCACAAAATTGGAAAGCAGGGCTACCTGAATTTTACCCAGTGGACACAAAAGAAAATCAAAAAAAATATGAAAGATATATAAAAAGAAAGGACGATGAAAAAGTTCCGGTAACTTTTGGTGGAAGGCTTGGAGAGTATCGTTATTATGACATGGATAAGGTAATTGAAGCCGCACTGGCATCGGTAAAAAGGCTTTTAGTCGTATAGTTACATAACATTTAATAGTGTTGATTAACGTGGTATGAAGTTTTATAAAGTAGATGATAATAAAGAGAAAAAGTGAAAATAAGTGTCGCAATATTAAGCTACAATCGCTGTAAAGAACTAAGACGTACCTTAGTTGATTTACACAAGGAAAGAGATCTCTGGCATGAGATTATCGTCGCTGATAATTCATCAAGTGATGGAACTCTTAAAATGGTGAGGACCGAATTTCCTGATGTTCAATTGATAAAAACAGGTGGGAATTTCGGAATTGTTGGTAGCAATTTCGCTTACTCGTTGTCAACAGGTGATTGGGTTCTGTCATTAGACGATGATAGTTCTCCAGATAATAATAGTATCCGTTTGCTGCGAAATAAAACTATAAAAGAATCGAAACTAGCAGCTGTTGCTCTGAGTGTTCGAAGAAAGCAGGTGGATACATTTTTTAACAATCCACTTAGTTTATCAGAGACATATGGCTTTAGTTCGGCTGGAGTTTTATTTAATCGGTTTGCCCTCAAAGACGTAGGTGGATATGATCCAGAATTGTTCCTTTTTACTAATGAGTTGCACTGGACGGCACGTGCACTTTATAAAGGTTGGCATTTGAATAAATCGGATAATGCTTTCGTATTTCATCGGTCCGCTCAAGAAAACCGGAGTAGTGCCGTGCATTCATATCTGTATACGCGAAATATGATGATTTTTCTTCTACGATATACGCCCTCAATAATCATACGAAAAAACTTATCTCAATATTTGCAATGGGTTTTCGCATATTCTATTTTGCATAGATCAACGATTTATATAAGAGCTGCTCGTAGTGCAATTTCGTTGCAGGCCCAATATCCAAAAAAGCGTCTTCCATTGGAAGAAGAAATTTTTTTTAAAATAAATCCTGATTGGAGGGTGGGGTTTTCATACCTTGGATAATAGAATTGGACACAATACAAAAAATGAGGTTTTGGTATTTCGTACAGTCTCCATTGAAAAGTTGGATATAGTAATAGAGGCGTGTAGACTTCGTTGGCCCGATACAAAATTTGTCGTTGCAAGTAATTCGGGTCGATGTAAAGAACTCCTAAGTGACCCCCGGATTTCAAAAGTGATAGAAGTTAAAACAGGTTTAAAAGGCTTTCATAAAAAATTAAAAATAAAACAATCTTTCAGCGCTGTCGTTATTCCTATTAGTAACAGGTATGGTGCCGGGTACGGGAATGTGTTTGCTGCATCAAGTCGGTGCAATACAACCAATTGGTTTGTGATGCCATATGCCTCCAGATTAAAGCGTGTTTCTTACTTAACTTTACGCTTATTAACAATCATCGAAAACATGATTTTATTGATATGCTGGCCACTTTCAATTATCTTAACTCGCCTATTGTTGTGGCAGATTTGAGAAATGAATATAGCCATAATTATATTACATTATAATAGACCCGAAGAGGTGATAGAATCGCTGCGGAAGATGGCATCATTGCATAAAAAACATGAGTTTATTGTTGTTGATAATGGTTCAGATTCTGAAAAGATTGAATTGCTTGAGTCACACGTGCAAAAGGACTCAGTAAAACTAATAAAATTACCTCATAATATTGGGTCATGCGCTTGGGATTTTGGAGCAATTCAAACGGAGGCCGAGGTAATAATAAAATTAGATGATGATTCGCACATAGAATCTGATGATCTAACTATTCTTTCGGAACGTTTTAACACAGACCAGAATCTTGGAATAATTCCACTTGCTGTAGAAGGGGGACCTTTCCCATGCAATGATGTGCCGGCTTATCGACGAGGGACTTCCGTGGGTTATATCGGCTGTGGTGTCGCCTTCAGAAAAACTGCATTTTTTGAAGTAGGAGGTCATGATCCGAATTTTTTTATCTACGCTGATGAATGGGATCTGTCGATACGTGTGATTAATGCTGGATTTGAAATTGATCGTGAAAGAAGCATTAGGGTCCGGCATCGTGCACCTATTTTGCATCAACAACCTGAAAAGCTATTATTATTTACAGCACGTAACGAAACAATTATTATGCGAAAATACTTTAAGCGTTCTAAGTTTGTGTTTCTTTTATTTCGTGTATTGATACGGAATATTCAACGAGGATTTAAAATTTATGGTTGGTTTGCACCATATTTTGTCTGTGTAGGTGTGACGCTTGGTCTATTTGATATTCGCGTGAAAAAGTATCATCTGAAGGAGCCTGAAAAGATATTATACCGTATTGAAAAGTGGATGTTCGCATTTAGACCTTTAAAATTTATATAAAGAGAACTATAAATATTCAGTGGTATATTCATTCGACATATTTGATACTTGCATTACACGTGTTTGGGCAACTCCAGAAGATCTCTTTTTAAAACTTGGATCAATATTATCTGAAATAGACATAATACACATGCCTGCTGAACAATTTATCAGCAAAAGAATTCAGGCAGAAAAGAGGGCAAGAAAAAATGCTTTAGGATTAGAATGTACATTAAAAGAAATTGTATCGGAGTTAGCTGATCTATTGAACTTAGAAAAAAAATACATTCCGATGCTAATTGATATGGAGCTATCTTTGGAGGAAAAATCAATAAGATCTGTTCCACAGATGTGTAATCAAATTAAAAAAATTAGGAAAATAGGAGAACCAATCATTTTTATTTCTGATACGTATCTTCCTAAATGGTTTTTAAGAAAAATTTTAATCGAAAAAAGGATTGCTGAAGAAAGTGACAGAATATACACATCATCTGAACTACGCTGTAACAAAAAGACAGGTGAATTATTTAAATGTGTGAAAAAAAAAGTAAATCAAGTAGAAAGATCAGTTTGGATACATTATGGAGACAACATAGATGCCGATAAAAAGGGTGCAAAGTTGGCTGGTTTGGAAAGCGTTCTATTTAAAGAGTCTCAATTAACAAAAAGAGAAGAATGTTTGGCAAGTTTCGATCCGAAGAAAAGATTTCTGCTATCGCGAGTTGCTGGTTCTTCTCGGTTGGCTAGGTTAAAAAATAGTGGAAAAAATGACTTTGATCGAATAATAAGGGATACAGGAACTTCAGTAGCGGGGCCAATTCTTTGTGGATTTGTTTCGTGGTGTATTGAAAAAGCAGAAGAGCTAAATTTATCGAAATTATATTTTGTAAGTCGTGATGGAGAAGTTCTAATAAAAATTGCTAACATCCTATTACCGTGGATGAATAAAAATATTGAGTTAAAATATCTGTATGGTTCAAGACGCGCCTGGATCTTACCATCAATTAAAGAAATAGGGGAAAAGGAATTAGAATGGATATTAGAGTCTTCATTAGATATACCAATAGATGTATTATTGTCCCGCGTTAATCTCAAAGTTTCTGATATAATGCCTTTTATTACAAAGCATGGTTTTGCACCTTCAAAAAGAAGCTTATTAAAAAGCAGAAGACAATATTTGCGAGAATTATTTTGTGATCATGATGTTGTTCTAAAAATATTGAAGAATGCGAATAATTCGAAGAAGCTTACAAAAAGGTATTTAACACAGAATGGATTTTTGGATGGTAGTCAAATTGGAGTTGTAGATGTTGGATGGTCTGGCCGTTGTTTATCTGCATTGAGAGAAATTGTGGGAAATGATTATGCTTCGGATCTATATGGATTATACTTTTCACTACTAAGGCAAGCCGGCGATAGAAATGAAGTTAACGATTCGGCATTTTTTTTTCATACAGTTTGCCCAGAAGAGAACGCATGGATTTCTAAATGTCCTTACGCTATTGAAATTTTTTTTTCTGGATCACATGGTTCTGTAGTTGGATATGCTGAATCATCTGATGGCATAAAGCCTAAATTATTATCTGAAAAAAATTGTTTGGGATTAGACTGGGGGGTTCTTTTGCTTCAAGAGTCAATAGTGTCATTTGCAAAAGAATTGGTGCACAATATAAGTTATAGTGAGTGGAAAAAAATTTCAAATTCGACAGTATTGAATGCAATGAATTTCTTTCAAAATCCGACGAAAGAAGAAGCTGAAGTTTTTGGGAAATATCCTGTTGAAATAGAGCAATCATCAAAGGTAATTAGGCCTCTATGTGAAGTTGTAAAGATAAGAAATTTTATAAAAATATTGCTGAAATTTGGAGGGGCTAAGGATGATTTGTGGCCACAGGGGACATCGACTTTAACAAGTCACTTTTATAATAACATAGCAATATTTGTGAAAAAAATTAAATTTACGGCTTTCTTTAACTGCAATTTTTTGCAATTTATAATATTTTTTAGCCATATTAAAAAATTCTTACCCATTAATTTTAAAAAGATTATCATTTTTGGTGCAAGCATAGGAGGAAAAAGAGCTTTTAAAATTTTATCATTTTTTGAAAGGCCCATTTATTTTGCTGATAACGACGTAGCTAAGCAAGGATCAAGATACTGTGGGCTTAAGGTCATTCATCCTAAAAAATTAAAAAACCTTAATTATGATAAAATTTATATTGCTAGTACTTATTCACTCGAAATTTATTCACAATTATTAAAAATGGGCCTTGATCAAAAGCGTTTAGAAATTATTGAGAATGAAATTTTAAGAAACTAAAAATCGTTAATTCTTCATAAATAATATTACAGAGAGAAAATTTTTTGGCTATGATAAAAGGTAACGTTGCAATTATTATGAGGACTAAAAATCGTTCTCTTTTACTTAGAAGGGCAATTTTAAGTGTAACGAAACAGACAATGAAAGATTGGATATTAATCATTGTGAATGATGGTGGTGATAAAGACGACGTTGAAAATGTTGTTGCTGAATTTATGGAAGGCTTCGGAGAACGCATAAAGGTGATCCATAATGAAGTTAATTTGGGGATGGAGGCAGCCTCGAATATTGGTATAAATAACTCCGATAGTGAGTATATTGTAATTCATGATGATGATGATACATGGTATAAAACATTTTTAGAAGAATGTGTAAAAGAACTTAAAAATTCAAATTGCAAAGGAGTTATTACCCATTCAAAAAGAATTATCGAAATAATTAGAAATGATCATATTAATACTGTATTAATTGAACCATATAATAACAATTTATATAATATTAGCATTTTTCAAATAGCTTCAATGAATTTGTTCCCGCCAATTAGTTTTGTTTATCTAAGAGATGTTTATAAAGAGATTGGAAGTTATAATGAGAGCCTTCCTGTTTTAGGAGATTGGGAGTTTAATCTTAGATTTGTAAAAAAATATGATATAAATGTTATTCCTAAATTATTGGCAAACTATCACCATAGACCATTATCAAAAGACTTAAATTATGCCAATACAGTGATTGGTGAGCAACAAAAGAAACATAAGTATTATGATTGTTATATCAGAAATTTGATGTTGAGAAAAGATATGTCTGAAAATAGAATGGGAATGGGTTTTCTTGTTAATCTTGCGTTCTCAATTGAGCAAGGTTTCAATAAAAGTTTTTTAGTAGAAGACAAAGTATTTGATATTAATAAACCAAATTATTTATATATTGAAAAGAATTTAAAAAAGATAGAAAAAAAATATAAAAATAAAAATATATTTTTGTATGGAGCTGGATTGTTTTTAGAAGAATTAACAAAATATTTAGATTTTTCTAAATTAAATATTAAAGGAATTTTTGATATCGATCCTTATAAAGTAGGAACGTGGAGATGTGGTTATAAAGTATATCATCCAAATGAAATAAATCAACACGAAATTGATATTCTTTTGGTTACTGTTCAAAAACCTGGAATAATTTTTGATAATATATCAAAACTGTTTAAAGGTGATATATTCTATTTGAATTCTTTATAATATTAGTAAGTCGACAGTTCTTTGTGTTTTTATAAACTAAATTTGAGTAGGTATTATCTCAGACAGCTGCAGATAAATTCACGCAAAGGAAGCCTCAAAAAAGAACGATTTAGATCGGAAAGAACTATTTGATATATATCGTCTATATTTTCGATATGATAAAGTGAAAAGATCTGATGCACTTTTTTAATACCGACAATAGCACTCAGACACCAACATATACCGATAATAAAAAAAGTAATATTTGTTTAGAATTTAAAAAATATTAACATCCTTTGAGTTGGTTTAGGCCGGAAAATTGCGAGAGTTTAGCAAACAATTATTTAATGCGAAGCAGAAATCCATGCCCTTAGGGCATGGTCAGAGTTCAAAGGCTTTGCCAATTGAACAGCTCACTGCTACCTCGGAGCTGAGAGTTGTCCCCACAACTTCAGCCAAAGGAGATAGCAATGAGCCGCTTCAGAAAACTACCACACACAATTTGGCATTGCCAATACCATATTGTGTGGGTTCCCAAGTACCGTTACCGCATTTTGACTGGGCATGTTAGCCATGAAGTAGGGAATTACATAAAAGCCTTTTCCCAGCAAAAGGAAATAGAGATTGTGGAAATGAATATTCAGCCAGACCATGTCCATTTGCTGGTGATGGTTCCGCCCAAAGTATCGATATCGGATTACTGCGGCATGGTAAAAGGCAGGTCAGCGATCCGAGTTTCCAACAAATTCAAAGAACTGAAACACCGCCCCTATTGGGGCAACCATTTCTGGACTGAAGGATACTGTGTGGATACCGTCGGTTTAGATTCCGAGATGATCCGTAAATATATCAAGTACCAAGAGAATCAGGAACGGCGACTGGAACAACGTAGCCTGTTCTGAAAAGACAAGGGGGCAACTCAACTTTCCTTGTCCCCTTTGGGGGCAAGGAAAACTCACCCCCTTTTAGGGGTTAACTCAATACCACCCTTTCTAAGGGTGGATCCTTTATTGTGTTTTGTAGAAACATCAAACTATCATCATATATCTTTTCCCGTGGATAACTACTCAAAAAGTTTTATGACCTTAATAGATGAAATCTATAAAATGTATGATTAAATAAAAAGGATTTTCCCGTTGTCTTTGGATTTCATTGAACAAATTAAAGGCTTCTGATAGTGTAATTTCTGCTTCATAATGATTCTTTTTAATGGTTAATTTTTACTTACATTCTTGTACAGTAAGAACGCATTTTTTTGGATGATTATGATTTAAAGCAATTAAGGATATACCAATTTAAACAAAATCAGATATAAAAAATAATATTAATAATTAAACCTTCCTTTTTTAGCGGGGTAGTGATTATGGAAAATTGTCATTGAGAGAACTAATTAGAGAATTTATAAGAATTTTTGTAAAGTACCAAGATATTGAAGAACCGGTTTATGAATTCGGATCATATCAGGTAAAAGGACAAGAAGGATTTGCTGATTTAAGACCATTGTTTAAGGATAAGATATATTTTGGTTGTGATCTGCGTAAAGGTAGAGGTGTTGATAAAGTTTTGGATTTACATTCAATAAAACTTTCTGATCATACAGCTGGTACTGTTATTTGTGTTGATACAATTGAACATGTTGAATATGTAAGGAAGGCTACTGATGAAATTCATAGAATTTTAAAACCGAACGGTAAATTGATTATATCATCGGTTATGGATTTTCCTATACACTCACATCCCAATGATTATTGGAGATTTACACCAGAAGGATTTAAAAGTATTTTAAAAAGATTTAAAAATAGTTATGTTTTTGGAGTTGGATATAAGATTATGCCTCATACAATAGTTGGTATTGCTGGAAAAGGTGAATTAAAACTTAAAAAAGAAATGCTTGATGAAATAAATAAGTGGAAAAAAAGGTGGGTTGAACAATTTAATCCAAATATGAGCATTGATTTAGATTTTGAATAATTGCTAAAAGAATTGAAATCGATTAAGAAAATACCTATTTTAAAATTGCAAAAGCTAAAAAAACTAATTAAAAATACAAGAATTATATCATTTGATATTTTTGATACTACAATAGTTAGAAATGTATGTCAGCCTAAAGATGTCTTTAAAATTGTAGAAAAAAAATTTATCAAACTATTTGAGAATAAGTTTTATGGATATTATCCACAGATTAGGATTGAAAGTGAAATTAAGGCAAGAGCATTAAATGAAAAATTGGGTTTTGACGAACCTGACTATTATGAGATATTTAGAATATTGCAGAATAAGTGCAGTTTAACAGATAATGAAATTGGTTTTTTAAAAGAAACTGAGGAGAAAGTAGAGTTAAATATATGTGTTAAAAATAAGCCTATATGGGATATTTACAAATACTGTTTAAGGCTTAATAGGACCATAATATTTAACTCTGACATGTATCTTCCTATTGATATTATATCAGCAATTTTAAAAAAGTCCGGTTATGGTACATTTCAAAGGATTTTTGTTTCTTCTAACACCGGGAAGTCCAAACTCACCGGGAGAGCTTACTGGAATATTCTTCATGAACTAGGATGCAAGTCATCTGAAATATTGCATATAGGAGACAACAAAGAGTCTGATATTAAAAAGGCCAAAGAGTGTGGTATAGTAACATACTATTATGAACGACCATTGGTTAAGGCAAAGAAATGTAAAGACTTTATCTCTATTTGCATTAAACCTTTAAAAAATTCAAATGATGAAATTTACTCATCTATCTATAAGGCGATAATTATAAATAAATTTTATGCAGGTTCTAATAAAAAAATATTTTGGTATGAATTAGGGTTTAAAATAGGAGGTTTTTTAGTATCCAATTATGTATTTTGGCTTTTAAATAAATTCAGGGATCATAATATTGACGCTGTATTATTGTTTTCCAGAGATGGATACATAATTAAAAAGCTTCTTGATATTTTAAAGAATGATAATATAAAATTGCCTAAATACAAATATTTTTATTCGTCACGATGGTTTTTTTTCAAAGCATCTGTTTCAGAAAACACAGTAGTTGCTGACAAGAAGAATTTACTTTTTTATATTTCTTTGAATCAAAATGATTTAAATGAAAGATTAGAATCATTAGGTGTTGATCCTGATAAATGTATTAATGAAATATTAGAATTTAACAATATACTTAATAGTAAAGATTTATATTCAGAAAAAGAGAAGAAGTTAATTAATTGTTCTTTGATTGAAAAAATTCTTAGTAATTTAAAAAATAGTGAAATTATTGAAAAGAAACAACTCGAGAATTATTTAAAAAAAACAAACTACCACAATGAAGAAAAGATTGCAATTGTAGATGCACTTGGTCATGGTACTTGTCAATTTTATCTCCTAAAATTTCTAAATAGTATAAAAACCAATATTAATGAAATTTATGGATACTATTTAGGGACATATATCTCCCAAGATAAGAAGGAAAAATATCCTGGATTAAATCAAAATTCATTTTTATTTACTTTTAATAGCTATGACTGTACGAAAGTTCCAATAAGAGATGTATACTTATATGAGTTGTTTTTTACTGCTCCGCATGGAAGTTTTGTCAAGTTTAATGATGAAATAGAATTAAAACCTATTTTTGATAATGACAACGATGATAATAAAATAGCGATAACCAAATCAATTCATAACGGAATAATAGATTTTTTTAAAGAATTCAAAGAAGCCGTTAAAGTCTTAGATGTGCCATATGCTGATCCAGATACCATAATAAGAATTACGTCTCGTTTAGCTAGATCACCAAATTATAATGAGGCAAAAAATATCGGTAATGTAAAGGTAATAGACAGTAATTCTGATAGTAATTTTTTTATAGCTAAACCATCGTGCTTTAATATCTTCTTAAAAAGAAGTAATATCGGTAACCCATGGTATGAGGGATTTATAAAAAGGAAGTTAATTAAAATACCCTTTTTCCACTCTTTAAATCGAAAAAGTATTAATGATATAATATTTAATAGGAAATTTAGAAGAAATTTTTTAAATTTATTTGAAAAATATCAATACGATGATCTTTATTTTTATGGAGCAGGAACTTTTGCTATATCAATGAATTATCATTTTGATTTATCTATATTTGATATTTGTGGATTTTTTGATAAAGATATTTCAAAAGAAGGTAAACATATAGCTGGAAAGCCGATATATAATTCAAAACAGATACCAAATATGAAACCTGATGTAATAGTTATAACTATGCATAATCCTTACCCTATTGTCCCTTATTTAAAAGATATAAAGGATCAATATAAATTAAATTTTGATATTGTAACTCTACTATAGTAAATACATTGAAAAGAAAGCGTATCAAAAATTTTATAGCAGTTTTAAAATGTCTTAAATCATTATCTAATAGATATCGATCAAAAAACGTATATCTTTACGGTGCAGGATCTGTAGCTGATCAATTAATTGAATATTTTAATTTAGCGAAGTTGAATATTAAGGGAATAATTGATGCCGATAAAAATAAAGTTAATACTTTTTTCCATTCGTACAGAGTTTATTTATTAGATGATATAGTAAATTTAAATATAGATTTAATTATAATTACTGTTTCATACAAGGGTGGGATAAAAGAGAATTTAGAAGATATTAAGAGAAATTATTGTTTGACTTTTGACATATTAGAAGATTTTCTTCATGATATTGAAGATTATTACTATGAAAAAGATTATGGATTTATCGATTTCGATGAGTTAGAAAAACTAAAATACATTGATATTAATCATTTCAATAAGAATGATAATTCCAAAGAAATAATGAAATCATTCAAAAAGTCAGTTAAAATATTTGAAATGGAAATATCATCGTTCTGTAACAGAAAATGTTGGTTTTGCCCAAATCTAACCATCGACAGAAGATCAAGTAATGTATTTATGCCCAAAAAAATGTATTTAAAAGCTGTGCAAGAGCTTAGTGAAATCGAATACAGTAATATTTACACTTTTACAAGATACAGTGAACCTCTTTCAAACGATAGAATATATGAAAGGATATCACAGGTTCGTAAACTTTTACCATATGCACAACTTCGATTGAACACTAATGGCGACTATTTAGCATTTAATACCATAGAAAAATTATATGTCTCTGGGCTCGATATAATCGAAATTCAGATATACTCGAACAATGTCAAAGAAAAATTTCAGAAAGAAAAGATTAGGAATTCAATAAAATCTACGATCAAAAGAATTGGGCTTGAAAAAATAAGTTCTTCTGAAATAAGGGAAAATGAATTTCAAGTATGGAAAGAAATTTTATATAAAAATAGTTTACTGATAATTATCATTGGAAGAGATTTCAAAAAAATATTGCTAAATCGCGCTGGACTTCTCAACACAGGAAACAATAGAGAATATAGAATTGAACCTTGTTATGCACCTTTTATAAATTTTATTGTTGATTATAACGGAAATGTTATGCCGTGTTGTAATATGAGATCTGACTCTGAAATGCATCAAAAGTTTATTTTAGGAAATATTAGAAATAATTCTATTTATGAAATATATAATTCACAAAGGAGCAATTCATTTAGAAATGAAATCTTTAGGTTTTCTCCTAAGCCTCTTACCTGCAAATCCTGTTTCCATGATTTAGGATTTATTGATGAAAATGATATTAACAAGAAATTAATTTCTGATCTTCGAAATGAATTTATAAAAAAGGTAAATAATAATTGGACTTAATGATGAAGAAAAATATGTACGAGATATTTAAGAATATACCTAAAAATACAAGAGTTTACATATATGGAACAGGAAAGGAAGGATATGCCGCTTCTTTACTTATTCAACATCAGAGAAAAGACATATCTTTCTTAGGATATATCAATTCCTTCAACAGTGGGGAATATGCCGGCTTTCCAGTGATGGCCGTTTTTGACCTTCCTGAGAAAGTAGATGCGTATGACTTGATTCTTATCGCATCTCCTTATACCTATGAAATAGCAAAAACCTTAAATTCTTTTAAAATCGAAAACTATATTATTTTAGATTGTAGCATATTAAGTCAATTGTACCATCATTTCAAAACTGCAACTTCAGTAGGGTTACCCTCTCAGGAAAATTATGAGAAATACATTGATAATAAGGAAAAAATAGAAAAAGTTATGAATATTTTTACAGAGTCCGATAGAAAATTATATGAAAAGCTGATTCTCCAAAGATTCGATAAAAATAGGTTCCAATCAATTAATATTAACTATTTTAAATTTGCTGGCAATGTTATAAATCAATATCTTGATTATTTGTGCCATAAAAAAATTGAAAGAGTTATTGATGGTGGTGCATACGATGGTTTGACGAGTGTTATGTTTTACAATCACTTTACTAATATTAAAGAAATTTATGGTTTTGAACCCTTATATCACATATTTAAAAAAGATCCTTATAAAACTTTTATAGAAAGAAATGAAAAAATAAAAATATTCTCAGAAGGCTTATGGAACCGTAACGATATATTGAAGATAAGAGATAATGGTGATGGATCATCTTTTATAGATGAATGTTCTGGAATTAATCAAATTGATAATTTTTATTACAAAGTAAATACAACAACAATAGATAGATTTGTTTTAAAAAATAAAATTAAAAAAATAGATTTTATTAAAATGGATATTGAAGGTGCTGAACTCATGGCTCTAAAAGGAGCAATAGAAACACTTATCGATCATAGACCTCAACTTGCCATAAGTATCTATCATAGTTTTGAGGATTTATTTGAGATTCCATTTTTTCTTGAAGATATATTGAAGAGATATTCATACAGACTTGGAAAATATGAACCTGGTATATGGGACTCAGTCCTTTACTGTATCCCAAATGAGCTTACTTAAATTTAATAATTACTTTTAAAAAGTATTAGAAATAATGAAAAATTGTACCGATTGGATTGATTTTGGGAAAGGAATGGTTTATTTCAATAGAAATGATTACAATAAATCAATTAAGTTGTTCAATCATATTATTAAAATTTATCCTTCCTTTTATCAAGCTCATTTTCAATTAGGAAATATATATAAGTTATTAGGAGATTTAAAAAAAGCAAAGCAATCATATAAACAATCTTTTTCCATCAATTCTTAT
The DNA here is from genome assembly GCA_963674945.2 of uncultured Desulfosarcina sp. Lineage (GTDB taxonomy): Bacteria > Desulfobacterota > Desulfobacteria > Desulfobacterales > Desulfosarcinaceae > Desulfosarcina. Next base: position 207,342 of record CAXXWQ010000004.1, on the reverse strand, counting down.
CACGAAACATCTCTTTTTGAGCTTAGTCTTATAGAAATGGAAAATGGATATTATGAAGAAGCATTAAAAGGCTTTTATAAAATTCTTGATATAGTTCCATCACATCCTGGTGCAATGATGGGTATTGGTTTATCTTATGGTACAACAGGAAAATTTGATAAAGCCATTGAATATATCGAAAAAACATATAAAAAAGATAAAGAATTCAAAGACCTTTTTGTTCGCCTTGGATGGATAAAAATGAAATACCGGGACTGGAATAAAGCATTAATGATTGCTGAAATAGATGAAGAGAGAGGTAGATTATCTGATGTTTGTAAAATTCAATATGCATTAATATGTGGAAGAAATGGAAAGATAGCAAAGGCAGAAAAAATAATAGAAGATGTTTATGATAGAGACCATTTAAGTTTTGATGGATTTTCTCAATTAGGTTGGATGCACACTGAAAATCGAAATTGGCAAATAGCATATGATTATTTTTTGAAAGATTTTATCAGAAATCGATTATCAGATCTCTGGAAAGTTAATTTTGCTATCATTTGCATATATATGAATCGTTTAAATTTTGCAAATGAACTAATTAAAGATATATATTCTAAAAACAATTATGTTTATGATGCTTTCGCAAAATTGGGCCTATCGTTATATTACACTACAAAAAAAGTTAAAATACTTTTAGAATTTTTAGAAAAAGACGAGAAGTACAACAGAAAATCTATAGAAGGAGATATCATTTACGCCATGGCATTATGTGGTAATCAAAAAGAGAAAGAAGCATTAGATTTAATTAAAGAAATTTATTCTAAAGACAATAATATTAATGATACATATTCAGTTGTTGGTTGGCAGTTGATAGAATTAAATTTTCCTGAACATGGACTTCGTACTATGGAGATAGACTATATTGAGAATCGTATGTCTTCATATTGGAAGGCAAATTTCGCTTTTCAATTAAGAATTTATGGAAAGAGAGATTATGCCATTAGAGTTTTTAATTCTTTATATTCGGAAAACCCTCACACAAAAGAATATCTAATTGGTTACCCTATATATCCTCTAAAAATTTTATCTACTCTTGAATTAAAAGATTTAATTTTCAAAAATCTATAAATTATATGAATTGCTTACACAGTTGTAAGGCCTACCAAAAAATTATAATTTAGATAAATATCAGCTAAAATATAAGTTATGCGGTTTGATTTTTAGGAGATTAAAAATAGTTATTTCTCGAAATTTAGTAATCAAATAAAAATTAGACGACATGGTTAAAAATGAATCTTACGAAATGAAAAATAACAAAGCTCAAAATTTTGAAAGCACTTTTTTAAGTAATCGAAGACTCTTAAAATCGCGTTATCCTGAGATAAAAAGGTCTATAGAGAATATTCAAAAGTTTTTAGGAGATAAGGTTGAGGCGGAAAGTGGCTTGCTGCAAAAAGACAGATATTATCAACTAAATCGTCTTTTTTATGGTGGAGAAGATCCTTTAATAATAATGCGCAGAATCATCGCTGATTGGAAATACCAACCATACGACATTTTATTTTTGATAGGAATCGGACTCGGCCAACTACCTATTTTTCCAAAAACTAGGGACTTAGCTCAGCCAAGGATGATCATTATCGAACCCTCTTTTAGAATGTTTTATGACGCTCTTTACTATGGTGATTTAAAGCCTTTGCTGACCAATCAAAGGATAGAATTATTTGTTGGCGAAGAAATAAATATTGCTAAGATCATTGAGGATTACAGAGAAATCATACCCATTGGTCGAAATCGAATTATTGTTCATCCCGGTTACGAGCAATTAAACCAAACCATCGCCAAAGAAATAAAGCAGGAATTATCCGAAAGGATCAGAACTTTACGGAGCTCATGGTATACGACGAAAATTGATGGCCGGAAAATGTTTTCCAACACCGTGGATAACCTGCCAAGCCTTTTTGCCGGCACGCCAATGAAAAATTTGAAAAATCGTTTTAAAGGGTTTACAGCGTTTTGCATAGCAGCCGGACCATCCCTTGACAACGCTATTTCAGACCTAAAAAGAGTAGGTGAAAATGCACTTATCATCGCCTGCGATTCAGCAGTAAACGCCTTGGCAGGAGAGGGTATAAAGCCACATGTCGTTGCGACAACGGATGTTTTTGAAACCAACATACAAAAGCTAAAACCTCACTTTGAAGCAATCAAAGATGCAATTTTTATTTTCGGTATTGAATCAAATCCTGATAACGTTCGTTTGTTTTTAGGCACAAAAAGGGTGGCAGTGTCCGCTTATAATAAGTTGCTTCTTGATTGGATAGATCCTGCATTCGATCTGCAATGCCAATATCCGGACATGAGTTCAGTCAGCCATATGGCGATTTTCACCGCAATGGCAGTTGGCGCAGAACCAATTGTCCTTGTGGGGATGGACCTCGCCTATCAAATGGGAAAAAGCCATTCTTTTCATTCCGCATACTTTCATTTGCCAGACAGGAAAAATATCGTTCAAACAATTGGTACAGATGGCGCAATGGTGCCCTCTTCTGCACAGTTTGTGGCTGATAAGCTGTTGATTGAAAATGTAGTAAGGGAAACCAAGATGCGGATAATCAATACTGCTTTAAAAGGTGCTTATATCGAAGGAGCAGAGGTGAAATGTATGGCCGAAATCATTGAAGAGGTAAATAAAAAGCATAAAACTAGTATATTAGAAATTAAAAACAATGTGGTCTGGGGAAAAGTAGCCGATGAAAAAAAAGCATTTGATATTATCTCTTTAATCATAAAAAAATTTAGTCAATTTAAAAAGGTTTGCAAGGAAGAAAGGGAAAAAATATTCGATCTAATCGAACAGGTTAAAAGCATTGATAACACTCTACAACAAAAAAGTTTTATGGAAAATGCTCTGACTGAATTTGAAGAATTTAAGAGAGCTAATTTTGTCTGTCTTCAATCTATTCATGATTTGATATTGTCGGATATGTCAGAAATTTTTAAAAAAAGAGAAAAATTTTTAGCTGAAACCGATTGTGTGACGGTAAATGATAATATTGTTGTTAACCATTTGAAATTGATAGTTGAACACCTTCGTGTATATGAGGAAGGAATAAATTACCTTATCGGAAAATTGAAATCTTATCTCGATTTTACAAGAGAAATTTTAACTGTAGATGAATGTATAGATGGTGGGAATAATATCAAGAAAATTATTAAACGTGCAAGCTATTATGAGAATTGTGATGAATTATGGCAGGTCCAACGTGAATATGAAACATACATGAAGAGTGAACCAGGATTAATTTCACCATATATCTGTCTTGCCAATACATACATGAATGAAAAACTATGGAAATCTGCCTCTGTTCTGATTGAAAACGCGATCTGTAAATTTGGGGACAATCCTGAATTAGTACAACTAAAAAGAAAAATTGATAAAAGTATAGATAATCTATTCGAAGAAATAAAAAATGAATGGATGCAAGGGAAAATTAATGAAACCCGGAAATTAATGAATGAATATTTGATCCTTCGTCCTGACGATGCACAAATAAATGAACTAAAGCGTGTTATCGGTGACTTGGATAAAGAGTTCAGCAATGATTGGTGTAATAACCAAAACAATCGTATGAAAAAGCTGAATGCAAACGAACGAATTCAAAAGGCATCCGAACATATTAGAGATTTAAAATTCGAAAAGGGAATAGGAATTTTAGAAGGTATTATCGAAGATTATCCGGAGAGTGGGCGACAACTCAGAGAACAGATCGGCGACATCCGAAAGATGAAAAAAGATTACGAAAGCGCATACTGGAATTATTCTGAGGCGTTAAAAGAAGAACCTGGAAATATGGAGGTCCTATCGAAAGTAAATTTCGTGAGGTCACTATTGTAATATATCATTAAATTAAACAGTTAAGTCAAGGGCGGTATAGCAAGTAAATATTTACCGATAATTGAAAAACAAATATGTGTTTTAGAAGTCAAAAAGCCTCCGATAAGGAGGCTTTTTTATTTTTATTTCATTTGATTATCAAACCCAACCCAATCCCAAACACAAGCGCTGGTAGATAATTTGGGCACATGCGTTGGTATGGAAATTGATTTATCCAAAACCAATAACTTTTGACCTTGGCGCTGTTGAAATCGGTTTGATGGCAAGAATGTCTATAACATGATGAAATATAAATTAAAATATGAATTTAAGCAGGTTTTGGTTCTGTGCGTTGAACCGATATATTTCAGATGAAATACGATTTCGTCAAATTATTGGCAAGACCATGCCGGGTCGGTGACGGAAATGAGGTGTTATCACATGGCCTTTTATATCGGAGTTAAGAAGGCAATAAGGTTTTTCAATCAAAGGAGACAGAAAAATGAACGATGTGTCGAAACTGTACGACGAAGTTAAACTGTTAATCGATAAAGGGAACAACATGGCGGCCATTGAGGCAATGGAACGTCTGTTGGGAGATCACGAAAATTTTGCACAAGGCTATCATGATCTGGCCGTTTTGTATTTTTCTGTCGGTGATAAAGAAAAAACCGAATTGAATTTCAAGAAAGCGATTGATTGCGACCCAGGAAACAATACGTTTTTAAAAAGCGTGGCTGATTTTTATTATGTAAAAATGGAAGATGGCGAAAAGGCCTTATCATACTATGAGAGGATGATCTCCAACGGTGTTGATGATGCGGAAGTTTACTTCGTTGCCGGCAATTTAAGCTTGATCGCCCGCAATTTTGACGATGCCATCGGTTATTACGAGAAAGTCCTGGAAATTGAACCATGGCATATGGAGGCGTTCGAATTTCTCGAGAAAGTGAAAGCGCATATCAAATCGAAGAACATGGATCCGGAAAGGATGTCTGTTGAGGAATTATACCAACAGGCAACAGATGTTGGGGCTGACGGAAATACCGAACTGGCGGTCTCATTACTTGAAAAAGTAATTGAGAAAGATCCTGAACATGCGCTGGCGCAAAATGACATGGGCGTATATTCTTTTCAGATGGGGGAGCAAGATAAAAGCCTTGATTATTATCGACGCGCTACCCAGCTCGATCCGCGTAACACAAATTTTCAAAAGAATCTGGCAGATTTTTTGTGTTTTGTGAAAGGGGATGTCGCTGAAGCACTTGGCATCTATTTGAAGTTGCTCCAGGAAGATCCGGAGGATGTGGAAGTTCTAATGGCCGCCGGTCATGTCAGCCATGCAATTGGAAGGCTCGAAGATGCCCAGCTGTTCTATGATCGCGCGCTTGATATCGAGCCTTGGAATTATGAAGCCGGAGAAAAACTGGATGAATTGAGGGCCAAGTCCAATCAGATATCTGTTGCCGGATAATTAAAAAATACAAAGGCTTTTCGAAGGAAGTCGTAATTTCTGTTTGGTTGAAACGATGGAAGAGCAAATCGTGCATAACAGCCCACCGGATGAAAAAAGCCAGCATTACTGTCATCTGGGTGTCATGAGCCAGAAGATAGGGAACTATCCAGGGGCGTTGCGTTGCTTTAAAAATGCCATCCAACTGGATCCGGGAAATAGTGAAGCCTTTTTTCGGTGTGGCGTAATTGAGCAAAAAATTGGTGACAAAAGAAAGGCGAGTCAATATTATCGAACGGCACTTGAACAGAACCCGCTGCTTGCCGAAGCATACAATAATCTTGGTACAATACTTCAAGGTTCCAAGGATTACATCACTGCAAAGTCATATTTCACAAATGCAGTCAAGATAAATCCAGATTTTGTCGAAGCGTGGCATAATCTTTCAGAAGTTTGCAAAAAAACAGGAGATTGGAACGGGGCGATCGAGTCTATGGAGAAAGTTTTTTCGCTTAGACGAGATAAGCCTGTCATTCTTATCGCAATCGGAGATTTGTTATATGATTCCGGTAAGATAAGCGATGCCTTGTCGAAATACCAACAGGCAGTTGAAATGTTCCCTGAATATGCACTCGCCCATTTTAAATTGGGTTTTTGCCATGCTGAAGATGGTCGACATGAGATGGCGACTATCCACTACAACGATGCCATCAGATGCAACCCGGATTTTCCGGAACCCTATATCAATTTAGCAAAAATTTTCGAACTCGACTTCCCGGAAAAGGCCGTATCCTGTTATCGCAAGGCCGTAGCGTTGAAGCCCAAAGATGCTGAACTCTATTTCTGCTTAGGCTCCGTGCTCCGTGATTTGAATCAGCTGCAGCAATCGATAACCGTAACAAGAAAAGCGTTGCATATAAATCCTTCCCACACGAATGCGCAGTTCAGCCTCGCAGAGTCCTATTTGCTTTCCGGTGATTTTTCTAACGGTTGGAGAGCCTATGATGCACGAATCGTTAGGAAAGACTGTCAGTGGCAGTACCGCTACCTTGGTCAGCGGCCCATGTGGGATGGAAAGCCTTTTCATGGGAATACGTTACTCGTGCAGAGCGAGCAGGGCTTTGGCGATACGATCCAATTTGTTCGTTTCATGCCATTCGTAAAGAAACTCGGTGGGAAGGTTATTTTTGAAACCGATAAATCGTTGCTTGGTCTTCTGGGCGGATTTCCGGGGATTGACCATTTACGTTCCAACGTGGCGGAACCGGTAAACCCGAAATCGTTTGACTTGTATATCCCTCTGATGAGTATTCCCGGTCGTCTTGGAATCGATCTGAGTAATATTCCTTATAAAACAAATTATTTGCGACCTTCTGAAAGAAAAACCGCGGAATTCCGTGCTCGTATTGATACCAAGAAAATCAGTGTAGGTATTGTTTGGGCTGGTAGCCATTTACACAAAAGAGATAAACTTCGATCATGCTCACTAAAAACTTTTGAATCCATAACAACAATTCCCGGCTTCCGTTTCTACTCGCTGCAGAAAGCTATCACTGATGAGGATCGGTTAAAAGCACAAAATATGAGTATAACTTTGTTGGGGGACTTTCTCGAAGAATTTTCAGATACAGCGGCTGCAATCCATCATATGGATCTCGTGATTTCCGTGGATACTTCAGTTGCTCATCTGGCTGCCGCAATGGGGAAACCCACATGGATCATGCTGCACAAAAGTCCTGACTTCCGTTGGCTTACCGATCGCACAGACAGCCCATGGTACCCAACAGCAAAGCTTTACAGGCAGGAAAGGAGGGGAGATTGGGCTGGGATTGCAGGATTGATCAAAAGAGACCTTCTTTCTTTGACTGTTGAGAGGAGAACAAAATAAAAAAATCATAAATATTTTTGTATCGCGTTGGTGAATTGTTTTGCACATTTATCCCAGGAACGTTCTTTTATTATCCATCTGCTGGCGTAGGCCGCTCTTCTTTTTGCTTCGGTCCTATGTTGATAGACGTACTCCATTGTTTCTACAATTTCTTCAACAGAAGATTCCCCCCAACCGTCCGTTCCTTTCCAACCATTTGGTGGTGTAACATCGCCTTGGTCATTTAGGGTGAAAACATTATCACCGGAAATAAGATCAAGGTGCCCCGTATTTGCCGAAAGAATAACCGGAACACTACACGCCATGGTTTCCATGGCCATAAGATTGGTTCCACCTTCACAACGGTTCGGGAAAATTGCAACGTCTGTTTCTCGGATGACTTGGGGAAGTTGATAATGGTTTACAAAACCGAGATCAACGAAAGAATTTTTTTTCAGGTCGTTCTCCAAAAGCCATGATGTGAAATCAATCCCACGATCATCGTAAGTTGGTATTTTTTTTGTAAAAGGTGAAACGTTCATGTCGATCATGGCCTGCGGCCATAAGTTGTGCCAGCAGAAGCATAATAGGCTATCTGAATGACGTTGGTGAAAAAACTTGAATGCCGTAGCCACCAGGTCCTGGGCTTTTCTATATTGAAATTTTCCGGCCGAGAAGATTACGAACCGATCATGCCAGATTCCACATCTCGGTGCAGGATGAAAGATGGTTGGGTCTATTCCTTCGGGAGTCAAGCTGACATGATCTAATCCCGCATTTCGTAACACATTCATGTTCCAGTTGGAGACCGGAAAAAGTGCATCGTACTCTTGAAGGCGTTTCGATGCCTCTAAGTCAATCAACGTATGTTCAAAAACGATTTTCGCATAACTGGCGGTTCCTTTAAATCGACCCCAATTGCTTGAAAGGGAAAATCCATTTCCAATTGGCACCAGAACCGGATAGTTGATGACGATTCTTCCGGAATTTTGCTGAGGCAATTGTTCAAAGAATGTCTTTTGTATGCGTAATAGCCTGTTTACGATGATTTCTTGGGTTGGGCTCAGGGTCATTTCTGCTGGTTGGCTAAGAATGAGCGGTGTGATGCGGCCTTGGAGAAAAAGATGTGTCAATAAATCTAATGTTGTCACTCCATAGCCGAACTGACTTCCCATTTGCAGTTCGAAACCAATTGCCGTCATTGCATCTCCTCTTGGGCCAAATATCACTTTTACAACAATAACAGAGCAAACAAAGATTATCAACGAGGCCTTTCATTTTCATTTTTTCTTGGCATCATGGAACTGAAAGATTTGGTATGTTTGTTGCTAAAATTATGCTGTCACTTCGTTTTGTTCATGAAACGTCAGAAAAGTGACCGTCCATAAAATGTTATTTGTCGAGAAAGATTGGTAATATATTTGAGATGGGATTTGAATTGCACAGAACTAAAGATCGAAAACAAGGATGCCGCATTTCATCGACGATGCGTGTCCATCACAATAAGGCTCAAGTATTAAAAAATTATTTGAATAACAGTTACTTCAATGGGTTGTGCCATTTCGAAACGCGTGACGTCGATAAAGCAAAAAAAAGCATACAACGGGCAATTGCTGAAAATAATGATGAAGCGCTTTATTATGTAAGTTACGGAGAGATTTTACATCATGAAGGAAACTTCACACAAGCGATTTATAATTATCGATATGCCTTAAAATTACAACCTGATCTGTTACCGGCCTTATTCAATTTGGGAAACACCTTGCGTGAGGTTGGTGATAATCAAGGAGCGATTACTTGTTATAAAAGATCCATTCAAATCGATTCGAAAATCCCACAGATTCATAACAATTTGGGAATCGCTTATCATAACCAAAAAAGACTGAATATGGCGATTTCCTGTTTCAAGAATGCGATATCCATTGATTCCAGTTATCTTGAAGCCCTCAATAATTTAGGTAATGTTTATCGGGAATTGAAAGCCTATGATTCGGCCATTGAGCAATACAAAAAGGCTTTGAAGGTTGAACCTGAAAATCCGTCTGTTAATTATAATGTGGGAATATTGTATCAAAAACAAAGGCAACTTGGCAAAGCGGAAGACTATTACCTGAAAGCAGTACACTGTGAGCCTCCAATTGCCGATGCACATCATAATCTAGGAAAGCTCTATCAAGATCAAAACCAATTAGAAAACGCCTTGTTTCATTACAACAAGGTATTGGAACTGCAACCGGAACATTTCGATGCTCGCTTTAATCGCTCACTTGCATTACTTGCCAGTGGGGACTTTGAAAAGGGATGGAAGGAATATGAGTGGCGATTCCGGCGTGATCGTTGGAAACGTATCTACCCTCATCGTTTGAAAGGGCCAAGATGGGATGGGAAACCATTTCCTGGAAAAACATTGTTCGTTCCTAGTGAGCAAGGCTTTGGAGACATCATCTGGTTATCACGCTATTTACCGTTGGTAAAGGCATTGGGCGGATTTGTCATTTTCGAAACGCGTAAAGAACTTCTGGAACTGTTCAAAGACTTTCCAGGGGTGGATCGACTCGTGCCGATGTCCTTCGACCATCCACCCGAATTCTCATATGACTACTTTATTCCTCTCATGAGTTTGCCTTTGGTATTGAAGACGACGGTAGATACAATTCCAAAATCAGTCCCATATATTCATGCATCCCCTGAGAAAAAGAGATACTGGAAACCTATATGTCAAGGAAGTAAGCTTAAAATTGGCGTGGTTTGGGCGGCATCAAAAACCTACGAACACGAAAAATCCTGTGATGTAAACCAGATATATTCTCTATTGTGCAGCAAGAATTTCGATATATTTGGACTTCAAAAGAATGAAGAGGCTTCACTGACCCGATTTGGGGGGATTGAGATAATTAATTTAGGTCCTCTTTTTAAAGATTTTGCAGACACGGCTGGTGCCGTATCAAACTTGGATCTTATTATAAGCGTAGACACGGCAGTCGCCCATTTGGCAGGCGCTATGGGAAAACCGGTTTGGGTTTTGCTCCCATACGCTGCAGATTGGAGATGGTTTTTGCATCGAGACGATTCTCCCTGGTACCCCACGATGCGTCTTTTCAGGCAGCATCAGGCTGGAGACTGGAGTCGAGTCATAAAAGAGATAGTAACAGATCTAAAAAAGATCAAAATCAGTGGTAGGTGTACCAGTGGAAATACAACAAGATCTTCGTAAAGCAGTTGCATTGCATCAGTCAGGAAAATTGCCAGAAGCCGTCCACGCATATCGGAATATCCTTTCAATGTGTCCTGATCAAGCTGATGCGTTGCATTTGTTGGGACAGGCCGCATTGCAGGCGAATGAAACGGAATCGGCACTGAATTTCATCAGACGTTCGATTGCCGCCGATCCAGAGCGGAGTGAATTTTATAACAGCCTTGGAAACGTATTTAAACAAAAGGGAGAGATAGAAAGCGCGATTGCAGCATATATAAGAGCAACCCAACTGTACCCTGAATATGCTGATGCATATTTCAATATGGGAAACACGTATCAACAAGTAGAAAAATTCAAATCTGCCATACAAGCCTATAAAAAGGCCATCGAGTATAAGCCGGATGCAGCGAAGATACATAACAATCTCGGAGTTGCCTATCAATCCATAGGGAAAAGTGAAGAGGCGCTGAATCACTACAATCTTTCCATTTTTTATGCCCCTGACTGTTCGGATGCATACAACAATCGGGGTAATGCACTTAAATTGAGTGGGCGTTACGAAGAGGCAATTGAAAGTTACAAGAAAGCAATTCAGCTGGATCCTGAATGCGCACATGCTTATGCAAATTTAGGTTATACGCTCTGCCTGTTAGGACTTTTGGAAGAATCAATCACGGCATACGAAACAGCTATGCGTTTGGCTCCGACAAATGCTGAGATGCTAAACGACGCAGGAACCATTTATGGTAAGCTTGGAATGATGAATGCTGCATGGAAATGCTATCAGCGATGCGCATCCGTGAAACCGAATGACGCGTTTGCCTTGAACAATATGGGGCTACTTTTTAAAAATGCTAACCAATATGACCGGGCCATTGCCTGCTATAAACGTGCGATAAAGGTTGATTCAAAATGTCCAGACTTTTACTATAATTTAGGTAATGTCTACAGTCGGATCAACAAGTCGGATGAAGCGGTTGGATGCTATGAGAAAGCATTGGAACTAGAACCGGAGTGGGGAGAATCCTTGAGTATGCTTATTCGTCAACTCCAACAGGCTTGTGCATGGCAGAAACTCCCCCCTTATATTCGTCGTATGAAAATGCTTACAAGAAGATGTTTGGACAGGAAAGAGCGGGCACCTGAATTACCATTTCTCACTTTTTCAATATCTGACGACCCGGACTATAATTATTTAGTGGCGCAATCCTGGGCCAATTCTATTGAGACTCAAATTGCTGCAAAATTTGGAAACGCAGGATCTAAACAGAAGCAATTTTGTAGTATGAAGAATCGGCGAAAAGACAGAATCGTGGTGGGATACCTTTCCAGTGATTTTAAAAATCATGCAACTTCACATCTCATGCTGGGGCTTTTTGGATTACACGATAGGAATAAATTTAAAATTAATATCTATTCATATGGTTCCAACGATGGAAGCTATTACAGAAAAAAAATAATGGAAACATGTGATCATTTCAAGGATATATCGAACCTGTCAGACAGGAAAGCGGCACAGTGCATATTCGATGATCACGTCGATATTCTTGTTGAACTTAAAGGATATACCCAAGGTAACAGATTCGAAATCTGCACCTTCAAACCAGCTCCTATCCAAGTGTCGTACTTGGGATTTCCCGGTACAACGGGTGCAAGATTCATTGACTACATTATAACCGATCCAGTAGTCACGCCAAGAGAACACCTGTCTTATTATTCCGAAAAGCCAGTCTATCTCCCCCACACTTACCAGGTGAACGATTCTCACCAAGAAATCAGCAGTGACTCATACAATCGAAAGGATTTTGGCTTGCCTTCTTCAGGGTTTGTGTATTGTTCTTTTAATGAGTTTTATAAAATCGAACCTGTCATGTTTACTACATGGATGAATATTCTACGAAAAGTTCCTGGTTCTGTCCTTTGGTTAATGGACCGTTCAGAAACAGGAAAGCGAAATTTAAAAATTGAAGCCGAAAAACAAGGAATAGAAAAAAGTCGTATTATTTTTTCAGGCAGCCTTCTTAAAAATAAACATTTGGCAAGAATAAAACTGGCAGATGTGGCGTTAGATACTCGAATCGTAAATGGCCATACAACGACAAGTGATGCGCTATGGGCAGGCGTACCGGTTATTTCATTGCTTGGAAGACATTTCGCTTCCCGTGTTTCCGCAAGTTTACTTAATGCAATCGGACTTCCTGAATTGGTGGCAAAAAGCCTTTCTGAATATCAAGATTTGGCCGTAAATATGGCTCAGAATCCAGCATATTTCAAAAAAATAGTGAAAAAACTAGATAAAAATCGAAAGTCAAAGCCATTGTTCAATACAAAACAATTTGTAAGTCATCTTGAAGACGCTTATCAGCATATGTGGGGAATATATCGTGGAGGAAGGCCGCCTCGCAAAATTGATGTCTACGCAAATTTTGAACAGAATTATCATTAACTTTAAACATTCGTGTGCATAAAGAAAAATGAACGAATCGACAAAGACGAGAATAGTTCGTGGTAAAGATTTTGAGAAAAAATATTTCTCAGGTACAGTACTGGATATCGGATGCGGTAACGATTTGGTTGTATCTCATGCACAGGCTTTTGATAAACAACATGGAGATGCGAATCATATTTTAACATATATTGGCCAGAATAGTTATGATACCGTAAATAGCAGCCACTGTCTTGAACATATGCATAATCCAGATAAAGCCCTGAAAGATTGGTGGCAGGTTGTCAGGCCCGGTGGATATCTTGTTACTGTTGTACCTCACGAGAATTTATATGAACAAGGGCAGTGGCCAAGCAGATTCAATTCAGACCACAAGGCTACATTCCGATTTAAAACGAAAAGCACCTGGTCTCCTTGCTCTTACGATATATTTGAATTGCATGAATGTCTACCGGGTGCGCAAATCATTTCAGCGACAGTTCATGATTATCGATACGATTATAAGCTGCAAAAAATTGGAAAAGAAAATTGCACTCAAAAAGCAATACGGAAAAAATATATGCAATTAATTCATCAACTCAATGGGAAAAAATTACTCACAGTTCCCTTGTTGGATGAACTCAATATTTTCTTTTCGGGGCTTGGAATTGCTGTCGATCAGACGATGGGATCTGCGTTGGCGCAAATTCAAATCATCATACAAAAGGAAATTTCGAAATAATGCTGTTTAACTGACTGCCACCATAATCCAGAAGCCGTAGGTAATACGATAGTAGTTGCTGGGCGGATAAACCAATCATTTCTTGAATAGATAACAACCACATCCATAATTTTGTTTGTTAATCAGTGTTTCGCTTGGATTGGTTACAATATCACCGTCTTTTGGATTGTCCGGAATTAGTGAAAATTCAAGTAAGGAGAAATTTTTAAAATAGGAGAGTATTTGTTCATGTGTGTATATTCGATGAGCGTTAAAGCATATAAACGGTTTTCCAATCGGGACAACAAATAATAGTTTCCCTGAAGGTTTCAGGGTTCTTTTTAATTCATCAATGGCTTTTAGATCACCATCCGGATCAATTGGATCACCATATCTGCCAAGACCAATATGCTCGACTACATGCATGCAAGATATCGAGTTTTGGCTACAATTTTTAAATGGTAAATGATTTAAATCAGCATGGTAAGCGTTGAAATTATCCAATTCTATTTTTGGGGGACGAAAGTCATAAAATTCAACGGGTAATATGGCTGATAGTGAGGTTGAAAAATAGAGACTCGAAGAAATGTCAATATGCTTCATGGGCATATTTTCAACAACTTTACGAAATGCCCATGCAGTATGAAAAATATAGTGTCTATCGAACAGAGTTTTTCCAGTATTATCATCTAAGCAGGGCATGATTTTTGTTCTCGAAAATTCGAAACGAAATTCACTTTTCTCATTAAGATCTTCGAATCTGAATAAATCCCTTTTAAAATTTTCGATTTTTTCTTTTTGGGATATTGGCAAAGATTTCATAATTTTTCGTAGAGATTATTTTTCCAAAGTCTGAAAAAGTTATAAACAGTTTTAATCCGACATTAACTACAATAAGACGATTTCCTTAAAAATTCCCAAAATTGGAATTTAGAGCGATGCTCTTATCAAGGGGCATTGGCAGTTAATAAGTTATGGTATACCGTTTGCAATAACGGTACCAGTATTGAATGAATTTAACCGTAAGAATTGCGGTTTTAGCATTACCGGCGTGGTGACTTTTTAGCTGACGCCAATTGATAGATTCATAATCGCCATTATTTTGTCAGATGACGACTTAATAATGACGTTGGAATTGCTTCATTCAACAATATAGGTTGAAATTTCAATGAATAGTACTTTGAAAGTAACAGGGGTGGTATTTAGTAAAGACAGAGCCTTGCAGCTTGACGCTTTGTTATCCTCGTTCAGAAAATATTGCCTTGATAATGAGTACGTTGATCTGAATGTTCTTTATAAAACAACCAGCAAAAAGCATCAAAGACAGTATGAACAATTGACTATTGATTACCCAGATGTTTCATTTATCAAAGAAACAAAATTTAAAACAAATTTATTAGAAATTATCGAGGATAGTAAATTAATATTATTTTTGGTTGATGATAATCTTTTTTATCAACAATTCAAAATTCAATCTTCTATAGACGCGTTAAGTGGGAACGAAGATTCCATTGGATTTTCGTTTCGATTGGGAAAAAATATAACTTATTGTTACATGCACCAAAAAGGTCAAAAATTACCGACCCATAAAAATATTAAGCAAAATCAAATAAAATTTGATTGGTCGAATTCATATTTGGATTTTGGCTATCCATTAGAAGTATCAAGTTCTTTGTATCGTACAAGTAACATATTGCAGCTAATGTATGATCTTCACTACGATAATCCAAACACCTTAGAATTAGGTTTTGATCAGGTAAAAAAATATTTTCTTGAAACGATGCCTGAGATTATCTGTTTCAAGAAGTCTGTTGCGTTCTGCAATCCAATTAATATTGTACAAACATCCTGGAGTAATAGAAGTGGATCGAAAATTTCCTACAATATTGAGTTTCTTTCAGAAAAGTTCGAACAAGGATATAGAATTGATATAGACAACTATGAAAAATCGGATATAAAGAGTTGCCATCAGGAGGTACCAATATATTTCATTTCGCCTGTTGAAAACCATATTTCAGTAACAGACAATGCTCCAATCATTAGTATTGTAATCACAACCTACAATCGAAGTCATTTCTTAGCCGAATCGCTATCCAGTGCAATAAATCAGACATTTCCAGCTACGGAAATTATCGTTGTAGATGATGGCTCGACTGACGATACAAGAGAAGTTGTAAATAATTTTAGAGAAAATACAATCAGATATATAAAGAACTCTGTCAATTTAGGCAGGCCAGAAGCACGGAATCGTGGAATTTTGGAGGCAAAAGGGAAGTATATTCTTTGGCTTGATGATGATGATGTAATGGAACCAATGATTGTCGAAGAATATCATAAAATCATTGATATGATACCAAATATCAACTTGATTTATGGAAAGTTACGATATTTCGGAAATACGAAAAATATTGAAGTTGACTTTTTTGATCCATTGGATTTTTCAAAGGTCAATGGAAGTTTAATCGGACATTTGATAACAGGTTGTAAGATTCCAAATCCTTGTAGTTTGGTAAAAAAAGAGCTATATCAGGAGGTTGGAGAATATGATGTTGAATTTGAAAGAGCGGAGGATTACGATTTTTGGGTAAGAGCTTCTTCTCGGTTAGTGCCTTATAAAGCAGATATGGTAGTTTGTCGTTACAGGTGGCATGATGACAACGCTTCTTTTTCTGAGTGTATGGAATATTCATATGAGTCGAAGATCGTTAGAAAGATTATCGAAAAGTGGGATCCGGAAGTTATTTTTCCTGATTTGAAAAAAGTCTCTAAAAATGATCTGAATGATGAGTTTCATAAAAGAGTCGGACAAATCTTTCTTAAATATCACGATTATCATAATGCCTTACGATATTTATTAAAGATATCAAGAAGAAACATGAATGAGCCGATTTTTCGACTTGTTTTGCGTTGCTGCTTAAATCTTGGAAGAGAAAAGTTCATATTTAGGCTCTTAAATAATTCAGGTTTTTATTATTTAGATGAAAAATATAAAAATAATGTAGGGATTACAATTGAATCTTATAATAATACGGTCAATGAAATAAAAAAATTAATAGATGATTATAAAATTGAAAGAGCGGGTGATAAAGTAATTACGGCAATACGAAATTTCGATATAAATTCAGATTTGATGTGTCTTCTCGGAGTTTTGGCAAAGAGAATCGGTAAACATCCAGAATGCGAAAAATACCTACTTAAAGCTGTTCAATGTAACCCTGATAACGATATTGTATTTCAAAATTCATTTAACTATGTGCAAAATGAAAAATATAGGAAAAAATTAAGATCTCTTCGAGAAAGGATGCTTCTTTGATTATCTATTATTCAGCGAAATTCTCAGTTTAGGTGTAAAATGAAAATTGTTTTTCTACACATTTATAAAACGGCTGGAACTGCATTAAGAGAAATGCTGAAAAGAAATTATAAAGATGAGTTATTGGAAGATTATTATCATCATAATTTCAAGTTTTATGATATGGAAAGTTTTCCTGTTTTCGTCTACCCAAATAACTACAAAGATTATAATTTTATCATTGGCCACTTTCCAATTGCAAAGTATGAACATTTGAAAAATGAAGGTTGGAAGTTCGTTACTTGGTTAAGAGAACCGGTGGAAAGATTCATTTCTCATTATCACTATGATGTTACTAATAAAAGTATTAAAAAGAAATTTCGTTACTATTCCGGATATCCAATAGAAAAATATATTAAGGAAAGAGGAAGAAATACCGCGAGCATAATGCTTGGAGATAATTTGGATTTATATGATTTTGTAGGCTTTCAGGATAGAATGGAAGAAAGTGTAAGTAGATTAAATATTTTTTTAAAAGGTCGCCTACAACATACAAATATGAAAGTGATCAATAAACTTTATTCAAACAGAAGAATAGTAACACGTGATGAACTAAGTTATATCAAACATTCTTTCTCAAAAGATATCGAAAACTATAAAAAGTTAACGGAAAAGTTTAAATGGTGGTAAAAATAGTCTTCTATATAGAATAATAAAATGAAAACAAAATATAAAAAATCAGATTTTGAAAAAAGATCAAATAATTATCGAACAGATGATTGTGGAAACGAAAGTATCACTTTTACCAATCAAGATATGGTTAATGAGATTATAAATTCAGCATTTGAATACCAACTAAAGGAAGATTTTGTTAAAGGTACTAGGTTATTAGCAAGGGCAATTATTCAATATCCATCAATTAATATATTTCGTGAGAGACTTGGTAGTATTTTAATCGAAGCTGAGCAATTTAGCGAAGCAATCGATGTATTGGAAAAGATTGATGATTCGGAATGGTGCATTCGTACATTCGAACTAATGGTTATTGCATTGGAAAGAGCTAAAAAATTTACGGAACTAGAAGATGAGCTATCAATAATTATGTCTTTTGGTTTAGAGTCGCCTGTATTTACAAATTCTTCCGGTGTGCTTGCTTACAACAAAAATAAATTAGAAAAGGCGGCATTACTCTTTGAACAAGCGATTCAATTAGATTCCGGGTACGGACCCGCTTATTTGAATAAAGGACTACTAAAGATTGAAGATGGAGATGTTCAAGAGGGCTTAGCACTTATAGAAGAGGGATTTATAAAATCTTCCTGTAATCCTAAGGTATCAGAGACATACCATTCAGTCATTTCAGAACTCGGTGATTACATAAATGCTGAAAAACGATTTAGGCAGGCGCTTCATTCATTTCCGAATTCTAAGAAGCTGAATTATTTATATATTGATATTCTCGTTCAACAAAAGAAATATACTGAAGCCCTGTCAGCCATTCAACGCGTCATTGCTAATTTTGGAGCCTCCGATGGTATTTTAAATCCAGCCTTGATGATAAAACAAAAACTCAACTCTCTTAAAGAGGAATTATCCAATAAAGAGCCTCAGATTTCTTTATGCATGATCGTTAAAAATGAAGAAGAGCGGATTGCCAAGGTCCTCTATAGCGTCAGAGGACTGGTTGATGAAATCATCATTGTCGATACCGGGTCTACGGACAATAGCAAAGATATTGCCACTGTTTTCGGAGCAAAAATCTTTGATTTTTCCTGGAACAACAATTTTGCCGATGCAAGAAATAAATCTTTAAACAAGGCCAAAGGACGATGGGTTTTCATTTTAGACGCCGACGAACAAATCTCTTTATCGGACCATCGGAAAATAAAGGAAATGGTGAAACAAGGAACTGATCAGAACGTCGCTTATTCCTTTATCACCCGAAATTACGTGGACGAGGTGGGGGTAGAGGGATGGCAGGCGAACAAAGGACATTATCCTGAAGAAAAAGGAAAAGGGTGGTACCCCAGCGTAAAAGTGAGATTGTTTCCGAATAAGCCGTCGATCCGGTTTGAAAATCGTCTGCATGAAAAAGTGGAAAAGAGTCTGGAAAAAGAAGGTGTTAAGATGGTTTTGGGGGCTGTCCCAGTTCATCATTTTGGTGAACTGGATGAAAATCGTTCACAGAAAAAGAGTGCATATTACCAATTGGGTCATGAAAAATTAACGATAAACGAAAATAATCTGTATAGTGTTATAGAGCATGCAATCCAGGCGGGTGAAGTCGGAGATTATGAAAACGCCGTCCACTTATGGAAAACGGTTTTAAGCAAAAAATCTGATTATGCAAAGGGTTTTTTTAATTTAGGTTATGCGTATATTCAATTGGGAAAGTATAAACAGGGGAAAAGAGTTTCGCAAAAAGCGATAGAACTCGATCCTGATTTAAAGGAAGCTTTCTTGAATCTGTCCCTATGCGAAATGCGGATGGGAAATGTTAACAATGCCAAAAAAATCCTTGAGACGTTTTTGACTCGATATCCTGATCATCCCATGGCCCTCGGAACTTTGGGTGTGGCATATTGTCTCTCAGGACAAAATGAAATCGGTTTACAATATTTGAACGAGATCGTGAAGATGGGGTATAACAGCCGTGAATTTGTCCAACAGCATGCAAGGGCGCTGGAGGCGACTGGAAAAAAAGAGGCTGCATTGGGATTGATGAACGTTTCTTCAAAGACTTGATCCGTAACCTTAACAAAATCATGGGGATTTGGATCAATGTATCAAAATTTGTGAAATCGTCGGATTCGAAGTGAAAAATAGATAGTTACTTACAATTGAGATGAATTTTCTTGGATAAGACCCCTGCTGTCAGTGGAGTTTCGTTTTTGTAGTGTGCTATTCTCCTGGATCATCATGTAATCCGGCTGCGATATTGAGATTTATATTGATAATGATGGTCAGTTTTTCCGGGTCGGGATAGGCCAATACATTGAAAATTCGTTTGTCGATAAACGCACTTAGCAATAAAATATTTTTTCTTAGCTCTTTCGGCATCGGGTTCTCTTCGTCTAGCAACTCTGCCTGGATAATGCTCCATACTCGTTGGTTGTAGCTGATGGCTTCATCCAGCCGCTCTTTCCGATCAGCGGCATCCCAGTTTTCCTGGCAATGTTTCAGTTTGTGCGCGGCTTGCGTGAGCACCCGGGCTTCCATTTTTCGGCCGGTCGCGGTCTGCTGTTCAACACTTTGATACGCCTTTAGTGGGTTTCGATACACGTGCGATGATCTCCTGTTCATATTCAATCAATTTTTTGGCAGTCTTCAGTCCTGCGTAATATTGGTTCTTCAAAATCGAATCGTTGATTTGATCGATCAATGGCAGGGCGCTGGGGACGGCTTCGAGGAAGGGTTTTACCAGGTTCCAGTACGTCTGATGATGAATCGCCAGATTTCCCTCATCGATATACATGAGTTGGATCACAAAGTAGATCCGACGAGCCGGCGTATTGGCCATCGACTCACTCAAAATATCCTTTTCCCGCAGCAAAGGAACCTTGTTTTCAAAACTCAGATCGCAACGACTGTTACCATTGGTGACAACCGCTCCACCGATAATGATTCTCTCATTTGGTTTTAATGAAATTTTTAGTGACATGGAACGATCCCTTGCATCTTGCTTTGCAATTGAAATGGGATAGGGCGCAAATTTTTATTTAATCGAAATATTGTTTGATGAAAGAGCCGGAGGGGAAATTTCCCCTCCGGTCATCTGTCATCTAATGCATCATCGAGACTTGCTGTCAA
This sequence comes from uncultured Desulfosarcina sp., assembly GCA_963674945.2. Taxonomy (GTDB): domain Bacteria; phylum Desulfobacterota; class Desulfobacteria; order Desulfobacterales; family Desulfosarcinaceae; genus Desulfosarcina. Next base: position 186,716 of record CAXXWQ010000004.1, on the reverse strand, counting down.
CGTGGAAGATTATTAGAACAACCCTAATACAGCTTGGGCCGCCTGGGAGGACATGGACAAGGAAGTGGTACCCAGCTGCTGCCTTGTCTGCAGCATCAGCATATTGGCACCTTCTTCATTCATATCCGCCAGTGTCAGGTTATCGGCACCGGTGTTCAATGTGGTAATCATGTTGTCCGTGAAATCTTCGCGAATGGAGATGGTGGACAGGTTTGAGGCAAGCTTTTGTGCTTCGGTGCGCATCGCGGTGACGGCACTGTCAATTTCCGCAACGGCACTTTCGACCCCTGTTGCACCGGAAAAGTCGGCAGCAGCGATAATAATCGTCTGTGGAGAAGAGCCAGAGGTTACGATCGTACCGGCATTGTTGGCATTAAAACCGGAAACGGTCAGTTTGTGCGTTGCGCTTTCGTCGAATTCGACTGCCAGGTCGTCGCCTTCCAGTAAATTTTTCCCGCCGTAATTCGAATCTGCTGCCAGGTCGGCGATTTGACTTCGGATTGTGTTGAACTGTCCTTCCAGGTCAGTCGTATTCTCAGAAGTTTTTGCGGCCTGGGCAAGAGATTTCATCTGGTCCAGCAGATCATAAATGGACTCGATACCCGTGTTTGCCGCCTCAATGGTCTGAATCGCTTCCTTCATACCATCTTTCTTGGCAGACAAATCATCTGCACGGTCATTATGGTCTTTTGCTTTGAAGAAATTGACTGGATCATCCAGGGCGGTGTTGACTTTTTTACCGGTGGAAAGTTTCTTCTGGGTGTTCTCCATCATTTGGGAGGTGTTCTGCAAGCTCAGAAGATTTGCTCTCATTCCTGCGGTTAATGCGATACTCATGGTCTTTCTCCTTTTCTAGGTGTAGTGTTGGCATTCTTGCCATTTGTTTTGGATGGCGCCTGGTACTTCGGATTGATCAACGCCCCCTTTCATTTTGTATTTGCGCCGTACAACCCTATTATCGATCTATGGGATTTTTTCTTTAGGGAAAATGTGGGTGCGGATGAACCAAATGAAAGCGAGCCCATAAAGAGAACGACACATCGTTGTGCGAAAACCCAATGAAAATCCAATTGTTCCAGTACGAGAAGTCAGCTTTGATAGGAGTGACCGGAACTGCTGACATGTATGTGCAATTTGCAAATAGTTGCAATTTGCAAAAGGTGCAAATGGTGTTATTGCATCCTTCGCATGCTGCGGTGAAAATGAGCTTACTCAGGATTGGCAAATGTAGTAACACTCTGGAAAAACATTAAATAAAAGATTTTTGAACAGCTTTGCAAAGTGGACGATAGTACGGTTGGGATGAAATGGCGAGTGACCCTTGTTTTTGCAAATTGCAATGATGGATATCTGGGAACCGACTGTATTTGTCATATTATTGACGATTTCGGCATTTTGTTGCGTTGGTACGGATTTTGTTTCATTGAAGGTCGAATACAATCCATGAGGCTTGCTGAAAAAAGCGCATCAACATCTTGTGTGACCCGTCCTGTCCGTTGCCCCGCTGAACCGCTGAACGCAGTCCATCGTGACGAAGCCTTACAATTCCGGCAAACAAAATGCATACAGTAGCTTTGTCTTTTTCACATTACTGAATTCAAGGAGGCAGGGGAGTGCAAGCATTTGCAAAAATTGACGGTGATGTCAGGGAAGATATTGTGGACGGTAACCCGATGGAGGCAAAGGAGATCGACGCTTTCAGAGGAATTGTCGGCGAAAGCCAACAGATGAAAAAAATCTTTCGTCTGATCGAGCGGGTGGCGGACAGCGACAGTACCATTTTAATAAATGGTGAGACCGGAACCGGAAAAGGGATGATCGCCCATGCCATCCACAAGCAGTCTTACCGCCGAGACCAACCCTTTGTCTCCATCAATTGCGGTGCCATTCCCGAAAACCTTCTGGAGAGTGAACTCTTCGGACATCTGAAAGGTGCGTTTACCGGTGCTACGGCAAACAAAGTCGGCAAGTTCGAAGCAGCCAACGGTGGAACGATATTTTTGGATGAAATCGGAGATATGAGCCCGGATCTCCAGGTCAAGATCCTGAAGGTTTTGGAAGAACGCTGCTTCGAACCCGTTGGCAGTTGCAAGACCGTTACCGTCGATGTGCGTATCGTCGCAGCCACCCATCGTGATCTGGAAGAGGAGGTGCAAAAAGGCAACTTTCGTGAAGATCTGTTTTATCGGCTCTATGTGATTCCAATAAAACTTCCCGCATTGCGCGAGCGCAACTTGGATATTCCACACTTTGTTTCTCATTTTTTGAAAACACTGAACCATCGTCTCAATACCCATGTCGATTCTATTTCCGATGCGGCAATCAACGTTCTCATGCACCACGATTGGCCCGGAAATGTCAGGGAACTCTCCAATCTCATGGAGCGATTGGTGGTGATTAAAGGAGAGGGCGAACTCGACGTCGACGACCTGCCGGTTAAGATGAAAGCCCAAGCGCCGAATTCCTGCATGCCGATTCCCGAAATCACGGGTGATGGGCTTTGTCTGAATACGGCAGTGAGTGAATTTGAAAAACGATTGATCTATCAATCTCTCGAAAAGACCAAATGGGTAAAAAACCAGGCCGCCAAGCTGCTTCAAGTGAAACGCACTACCCTTGTGGAAAAAATCAAACGGTACGAACTTCAACAATGCGCATAGAGGGGAGACATACAGGCTAAACGATCCCCTGTCCTTCCTTTGGCCCGCTTCTTCACCAATTTTTGTTCTGTCAATCCCATGACGCCACTTCTGCCTTTTGCAGGCGGGTTGCCCGCCTGCAAGCGTATGCCACCAATCTCACACCTTACCCACAAACTATTAAAAAGCTTTTATATTAAATAGTTATTCAATTATATCATAAAACTATCCCATTCAATTCCCTCCACAAGAATGTATGGCAACATATTTGCTATAAGTATTTACGCGGCGTCCAGGTCGGGCGTCGGCCATATTTTTAAATGGTGAGTCTCACTTGCGGATGACAGAGCAGGCAAGGTTTTTCCGATATACGATGAACCCAGAAAACCAGCGGCGAATGGACGAAGAGAGAAAACTTTCTGTATTATTGGCGGTCAATGGCCAACAAATGCAAACGCATATGGCCAAGATCCTGTCAAAAACCAATACTTTTCAATGTGTTTTCTGCCACAGCGGTAAAGAAGCATGGGAACTGGCACGAAAACAATCGTTTCAAATCATGTACACGGACCAGATACTGGAGGACATGCCTGGCGTGGATCTGATCGGGCAGATCAAGCAGGCATCGTCGTCGGTATATGCGATGATGGGATCGGGTCACTGCTCTGCCCACGATGTAATAGAGGCCATGCAAGCGGGGGCAACCGATTACATTATTGATATTACATGTTCCGAATTGGTCGAACAGGCATTTGCAAGGGCCGCAAAAAAAAGCGTCAACGGCAACGCATCCGGTGCATACCCTTCCGGTGATGAAAAATCCTTTATCACGCAGGACCATGCGCTTTTGCACTTGCTCGAGATTGCCAAGAAAGTCGCATCGAGTACGGCGACGGTCATGGTGACCGGTGAAAGTGGAACCGGCAAGGAACTCCTGGCACTATTTATTCACAGTTGCAGTGGCCGGGAAAAGAACGCCTATGTAGCGGTGAATTGCGCAGCCCTGCCGGACCATCTGGCCGAAAGCGAGTTGTTCGGGCACGAAAAAGGCGCTTTTACGGGGGCTGTTTCCAGAAAGATCGGCAAATTTGAAATCGCTCACAACGGAACACTGGTGCTCGATGAGGTCACGGAGATGGCATTGCCGCTGCAAGCCAAATTGCTACGTGCCTTACAGGAAAAAGAGATCGTTCGGATAGGAGGAAACGCCTCCATCCCAATCGATACCCGGATTATTGCCATTAGCAATCGTGATTTGAGAAAAGCCGTAACGATGGGAGATTTCCGGGAAGATCTCTACTATCGGCTCAATGTCATTCCTTTGACGATTCCACCACTACGTGAACGAAAAGGCGACATTCCGTTGCTTGCCGAGCATTTTTTCCGTCGTTTCACCGGCAAAAACAAGATTCCCATGAAAAGGATTTCTGCGGCAGCCATGGCCAAACTTTCGGAGCGGACATGGCCTGGAAACGTCCGTGAGCTGGAAAATACCATGGAACGTGGGGTCTTGATCGGTGACGGTCCAGAGCTACAACCCGGCCACCTTCTTTTGGATTATGCGGATGCACCTGCAGACGCCATGGATCCGTTAACAACGGGATTGACCGTTCGAGAGATGGAAAAGAAATTGATTTTCGACACGTTGAACAAGGTCGATGACAACCGCACCCATGCCGCCAAAATGCTGGGAATCAGCATACGCACCCTTCGGAACAAACTGAACGAATACCGAAATGAGACGGCAACCGAAGAACGATGACAAGACATTGACGGTTTTACCGGTTGAAGAATGAGAAGAAAAGCGAGACAAAAAAAATATCCTAAAATAACAGGTTGTTAAATTGTTGCTGGAAGAGTGGTACATAACTTGCTCAACGAAACGATAACAAATGCAATGACAAGGGGTTTACCATGGGAAACAATCCAGTAGATTTATTTGGTGGCACCATCGCCGTCTTGTCCCGTTCGATGGATTTGCGTGCCCGAAACCACGAGATGATTCTGAACAATGTTGCCAATGCCGATACACCCAATTACAAGCCCTTTGCTTTAAATGTTGAACAGGCACTTCAACAAAATTCGTCCCTGCCTCCTGACACGACATTACGGCAAACGGACGATCAACACCTTCCCGGAACACAAAGTTCAGTAGATGATGCGAAAAAGCATGCAAGAACGACTGCGGACGATGCATTGCTCATTCGGGGAGATAAAAATGGGGTAAACATCGATGAAGAGATGGCCGAGCTTGCCAAAAACAGCCTGCTGTACAAAGCATCGGCCCAGATTATTTCATCGAAATTCAAGGGGCTGAAAAAGGCTCTGGCCGAAGGGAAGCCGTAAAATGAATTTTTTCGACAGCCTATCCATTAGTTCGACGGGTCTTGCCGCACAGCGGCTCAGAATGAACCTGATTTCCAGCAACATGGCCAATGTGAACACGACAAAAACGGAAACCGGGGAGCCATACAAACGCAAGGACGTGATCTTCGAAGCGGTCTCAACCCCAAATTTTCAGGAAGAGTTACAATCGCAACTGGATGCACAGGCCGGTGGCGTTAAGATTTCGCGGATTATCGAAGACGAAAAACCTTTCGTGGAAAAATATGATCCGGGCCATCCCGATGCGGATGAGAACGGGTTCATCCAATTGCCGAATGTCAATATCATCGAAGAGATGGTGAACATGATTTCGGCAAGCAGAAGTTTCGAAGCCAATACAACTGCCATACGGGCTACCAAGGACATGGCCGGTATGGCCCTGGATATAGGAAGGAATTCATGAACGATCTGACAATATCTAACCTACAAACTGTCTTCCCTTCCTTGAATGCACCTGAGAAGGGGCAAATGGAACAGCCCAAAGAATCCTTCGGCGACTATATGAAACAGTCGTTGAAAGAGGTTAATCGAGAACTTGTTGATGCGGACCAGGCCATCGAGGACCTGACCACTGGAAGGAACAAGGACATTCACGGCACCATGATTGCCATGCAAAAAGCCGAAGTTTCCTTCGAATTGGTGATGCAGGTTAGAAATAAACTCGTTTCCGCTTATGATGAAATTCGTAAGATGTCCATATAGAATAAAGGGTAAGGAGTCGAAATGGCTTTTTCTCTAGCAATGTTTCCGCAGCAAGCAAAGTTGGCAATAAGGGGCCTCTCTACAGGCAAATTGGTGACCATGGCCATTTTGGTCGGTGGGACCATTGCTGGAATGGTATATTTTCTGACTTGGTCGGGAACCGACGATCTTCATCCCTTATACAGCAATTTGGCACCGGAAGATGCCGCCGAAATCGTAACAAAGCTTAAGGAAAATCAGATTCCATACAAGCTAACAATGGATGGGAAAGGCGTACTCATACCCTATGAGAAAATTTACGAGACGCGCTTACAATTGGCCTCCGAGGGTTTGCCCCGCGGAACGGGAATCGGCTTCGAGGTGTTTGATGATGCAAAATTGGGGATGACCGAGTTTGTTCAGAACGTCAACTATCAACGCGCGCTTCAAGGCGAATTGAGCCGGACCATCAACACGTTGATGGAAGTGGAGAGTTCACGTGTTCACATCGTCATGCCTGCTAAATCCTTATTCATCGAGGAGGAAGAACCCGCCACCGCCTCTGTAATCCTGAAGTTGAGAAGAGGTAGATATCTTAGTAAGGAGCAGATCCAGGGTATCGTGCACCTGATCTCATCGAGTGTTTCCCGGCTTCAACCGGAAGATGTAACCATTGTCGATGATACCGGGAAGATGCTTGCCGGTATGAAAGAAGAAAATGGTATCCAACAGATCACATCCAACCAGCTCGCCTTCCAAGAGAAAAAAGAGAGACTTTTGGAGAACAGGGTCAAAACAATGCTGGAAAGCGTTCTTGGAATGGATAAGGCCATCGTCCGGGTGTCCTGTCTTCTCAACTTTACACAGCAGGAAAAAACAGAGGAACTCTACCTTCCGGAAAACTCTGTCATTCGAAGCGAGCAGAGTTCTAATTCAATTGCAAATGATTCTGATCGCGTCGCCGGTATTCCCGGTCTTCAATCAAATGTCGTTCCAGGAACGACGACATCTGAGACACAAGATGGGATAAGCAGCCAGAAACAGCAATTTACGAAAAATTATGAAGTAGGAAAAATGGTCAATCGGCAGATTATGCCGGTGGGAAGTATCCAGCGATTGTCGGTTGCCGTGGTCGTCGACGGTACCTATAAGCCACCGGAGGAGGGCGCCGAATCGGATCAAGCCACATATGTTCCCCGAAGCGAAGTGGAAATGGCAAAACTTGAAAATATCGTGAAAAGTGCCGTCGATTATGATGAGTCCCGCGGTGATAGGATCGAAGTGGTAAACATTCCCTTCCAGGTGGACGTGATGCCTGAGTTGGAAGAAGAACCCAAGGCGATTGCCTGGATGGAGATGATCCGCAACAACCAGACATTGATAAAATATGGTGCGGCGGGATTATTTATTCTTCTGTCTTACTTTATGGTCGTAAAACCGTTGGCAAGATGGCTCACATCTACTCCCATGGAGGAAATTCAGATGATAGAACAGCTTCCCCAAACGATCAAGGAGTTAGAACGACGTTATGCTCAGGCGGAAGACGAGAATAGCTACACGGGACAACTGAAAAATCTGATCACCGATAATAATACCGGTTCAACCAAACTGATGAAGTCCTGGCTTCAAGAGACCTGAAGAAACACAGGCGATGTAATGTGCCCATTGGAATACGGCGCCATAGAAAAATAGAAAACCATGGACCCACAAAATCTTATCGGATCGTTAAAGGCGGCTATACTCGTACATGCCTTGGGATGGGATGTCCTAAGTCCGGTGATGAGCCAACTCAATCGATCGGAGCGAAATTTAATTTTCAAGCTCTCATCCAGGCTCGGGGAAATATCGCCGGCATTGGTCGAGAGTGTTGCCAAGGAGTTTTTGGAAAAAGCAACACCGCCAAAGCAAATCGAGAATAAAAGCGAGAGCAAGGGTGACGGCATCCCCGACGACATTTTAGATGATCTGAAGGATAAGAAATTAAAATCCATTCAATCCATTGCTCCCGATAAGCTTATCCAGCATATTCAAAATGAGCATCCCCAGACAATATCCTTGATTCTTGCCCATCTTGAGCCGCAGCATGCGAGCGATGTGATGACGCTTCTCCCGGACGAATTGAAGTCCGATGTCGCTTGGCGAATCGCCAATCTGGATAACGTATCTTCCGGCATGTTGGAAGAGATCGACCATGTATTTGAAGAGATCCTATCGAAAAATGAAACGTCCACCGTCGAAAAGGCCGGCGGTGTACCTCGCCTCGCGGAAATACTGAATATGATCGACGGGACAACGACGGAGCAGATCATCGAAGATATTGAGGAAGAGGATCCGGACCTGGCCGAAGAGATCCGTCAGAACATGTTCGTTTTCGATGACATCATACTCGTTGATGATAGAGGGCTGCAAAAGGTACTTCGCAGCGTGGAGTCCCAGGAGCTGGCTGTTGCTCTTAAGGCATCTGCAGACGACGTAAAAGAGAAGATATTCAGAAACATGTCTGAGCGGGCAAGCGAGATACTGAAAGAAGAGATGGAAGTGTCAGGTGCCGTTCGGATCAAAGAAGTGGCCGATGCGCAGCGCAAGATAACAAAAATCATTCAGGATATGGAAAGAAAAGGTGAATTGGTGATTAGCGGAAGGGGAGGGGAGGAATTCGTTGGCTGATTCACAAAAAAATAATCTTCAGCAATCTAAAAATTCCTGCGAGCTGTATCTTTTCCCGGAAATTTCCTGCGATACAAAAAAGGCCTCAAGCGTATCCGGCAATTCTGAAATGTTTACGCAAGGGGCCGCGCGAAATGAAAAGGCGCCATCACCTCCCGTCGAAGACTCCCATGCGCCGAAAATGGATGAACAGGCAATTCAAGCGGCCTTCAATGAAGGTGTGGATAAAGGACGCAATGAGGTCATCGCTTCGCATCGGGAAAAAGTCCATCAGGCAACAATTGCCCTGACAACGGTGGTCGAGGAGATGAAGAGAGTACGGCAACGGGACGTGGAACTGATGGAGATTGAAACCGTCCGGTTGGCATTGGCAATCACAAAACGAATCATCGGGCAGGAGGCTGAAAATGGCAAGGTCATCCGCCAGGTGGTCAAGCTGGCCATGGAAAAGGTGTCCGATCAGCGCCAAATAACATTGCGGCTGCATCCCGAAGATGTGGAAACGGTGAAAGAATTCCAGGGAGATCTGGTGTCAGGTGATGATATGGCCGCCTTTCTTAAAATCGAAGCCGATGATGCGATTTTACGCGGGGGGTGTATCATCGAGACCAAACTCGGGGATGTGGATGCCAGAATCGATCAACAGATGAAAGTCATTGAAGAGATGCTCGATGCCCAACTGCCGAAGACGCCAGCCTCATAACAGTCAATGGTGACAAGTGACAACCTTTCCACTTGACAGGACCGTTTGTGCCGACATGAAATCTCGAACCGATTCGATAATGAAACAAGACCAATACGATGCTCCAATCTTTCTTTTTGGATAAATACATCGATGCCGTGGATGCCAGCGTTCCCATTCGGGCCAGCGGTCGCATCCAGAAGGTCGTCGGAATGGTAATCGAAGCCACCGGACCGGCATCACAAATCGGAGCCGTTTGCGATATCCTGACCGAGGGCGGAAACCGCGGGGTCAGTGCAGAAGTCTTGGGGTTCAAGGAAGACGCAGTTCTGCTGATGCCATTGGAGGATATACGTAGTCTCGGTCCTGGATGCAAGGTGGTTGCACGAAAAGAGAAAGCCCAGGTAGGAGTTGGGCCGGGACTCTTGGGACGGGTTATCGACGGGCTTGGAAATCCAATCGATGGGAAAGGACCCATTGTTGACGAAGATGCGTATCCCATCTATGCGAATCCGGTAAATCCGTTATTGCGGAATCGAATCGAGCAGCCATTGGATCTCGGCATTCGTGCCATCAATGGATTACTCACCGTGGGGTGTGGGCAACGCATGGGCATCTTCGCCGGATCAGGCGTCGGGAAGAGCGTATTGTTGGGAATGATCGCTCGATACACCTCTGCCGAGGTGAATGTCATTGCCCTTATCGGCGAGCGGGGTAGGGAACTCAATGAGTTCATCCAGAAAGATCTCGGAGAGGAAGGACTGAAAAAGTCAGTGGTGGTCGTCGCCACTTCCGACCATCTTCCATTGGTCCGATTGCGCGGCGGTTTTATCGCCACTGCCATTGCTGAATATTTCCGTGACCAGGGAAAACACGTGAATCTGATGATGGATTCGGTGACGCGATTGGCCATGGCTCAACGGGAGATCGGTCTCTCCTTGGGGGAACCACCGACTACCAAGGGGTACACCCCGTCCGTATTTTCCATGTTGCCCAAATTGCTGGAACGGGCAGGTACCTCTTCCCATCGGGGTACCATTACCGGCTTGTACACCGTCCTTGTGGAAGGCGACGATATGAATGAACCCATTGCCGATACGGTACGATCCATATTGGATGGTCATATCGTTCTCACCAGGGACCTGGCCAACCAAAATCACTATCCTGCCATCGACGTCCTTAGAAGCATCAGTCGTGTGATGGAAGACATCACCGATCTCGAACACAAGCTCAACGCGGGCAGGATCAAAGAGTTAATGGCCACCTACCGCAAAGCAGAAGACCTCATCAACATCGGTGCCTATGCGGCGGGCAGCAATCCGAAGATCGACCAGGCCATCGAGATGATCGAACCCATTAATCGCTTTCTTCGACAGGGCATAAGCGAGTCGGTTACTTTTGAATCCAGTGTCGATGAAATGACATCCATGATGGGATGAGTGTCGCACCGTAGCCATAGAAGAGAGGAAAAATCATCCATCGCCGGAAATAATTGCCCACAATGCGGGCCGTATGGAGCGGCAAGACCCGCCAGAATCGATCGAAAAGCAGGGTAGATCAGGCAAAACAATGATTTTAAAATTGTGGCATGTAATTTGTTTATAGAAAAGTCACGATGAGACACCGGTTGGATTTCACGATGGTAAATAGCAGGAAGTGATCGTACCATGTATCAGTTTAAACTACAGCCGGTCCTGGATCATCGAAAATTTCTCGAAGACGATCTGAAAAAGCGACTTGCCGAAATTAAGACGAAACTACTTTCAGCCCTGGAGCGGTTAGATGCGATGAAACGAAAAGAGATGATAACAAACCAGACGCTGGCCGAGGAGCAGGCAAACGGACTTTCCAGTGCACAGGTGGTCGCCTATCACCAATACTTGAAAGTCCTCTCCGAACGAATCGTCGAACAGGCAAGAGAGGCCGAAAAGATAGAGGCACAGGTATCAACGGTACAAAAAGAAATGATAGAAGCCGTAAAAAAACGGAAAATTTTGGAGAAATTGAAAGAGCAGGGGCTCGAACGCTACCGGAAATCGATGCTGGCGCAGGAAACGAAATTCATCGATGAAATTGCCATCAACCAGTTTGTCAGAAAAACTATCGAATAGCAGGATCGGCAGATGATACCATTACAAGGATTTCTTCAAAATCTTGCCAATCCCGATACAATTGCAGATGGCAAAGCGTCGGGGAAAAACAACCGCCTGCCCTGGCGCCAAAAGAAAGATTTCGATTCTTTCCCAAGGGACGGAAAATCGAGTGAATTTCACGACTCGATTCGGAAGCTGATGGGATACGACGTTACGGGAAGATCGGCTGCCCATAGTGATCCAGATTTTCGCGGTAATGAATTTGGACCGGATTTGCCAACATTCAATCAATTGAAACGGATGGTTTCAGAGCAACTGGATCCGCCATCCGAAACGCCTGACGAAATTACGACTCTATTCGTTCCTGCCCAAACGGGTAAAGAGGCATCCATTACACAGCAATTTGAATCGCAACAAAATGATTCATGTTCCTCAAAAAAGCCACGATGGGAGAGCATTGAGAAGCTGAAAGCGGATGCAGTCGTCGATACGACGCTCCCAGATGGGATCGAAAGCGCGATACGGGACATATCGACCGAGATGCCAGTACCATCGGCCAACGGTCCAGATACCGACGCGCACACGACAGATGAAAAACCGTATTCTGAACCGGTCACCGGCGCGCCGCTGGAAGATGAGAAAAACGGCGGATCCGTTCTGTCCGATTCGACTCCATTCGATGATACCCCGGGAAATAAGCCCCGGTTGGTTGCGGTTCCCGCGTTCGGCAGTCAATCACCCATTGAAGAGACAACGAAACCGATCACGCCTGCTGACACAGAATCTCCGATCGTGGCAGAGACGCAGAAAATCCAGAATTTTTCTACAAGGGGGATGGCTTTCGGTGATGCGAAGAACTCGAGCTTCATTTCCAATTCCGAAGACATGAAAAGAGACGTTGTTTTGGAAAGCCAGTCCAAAATCACGTCGACCGGGAAAGAATCCGGTGCGGCCCGAAATGCATCCCTTGATGATTCACCGTCCCTTGAAAAAAGAACCGCAATGCAACAGGAGATATTGGGGGAGCGGACCAATTCAGCTTCGGCTGTCTTGGAAAACGGGTTGGATACCGAATTCCCGTCGCTTAAAGATGGCAGCATTTCAAAGAGTCCGGATCAAAAGACAGGAATTCCCAATAAGGCCGCCGGCGTGGTCCCCGAAAGTCCGTTGAAAAATTTGATTTCAAAGACGGCAACGGGTCACGATAACAATGCCGGTGGTGAGAATCGATCCACACAACAATTGGCAACGGATTCGTCATCTACCGGGGCCAAGAATCAGGTTCCCGAAAGGTTATCCAAAAATCTGGTCGCGGAAACAGTCCAGGGGAACGAGTATCGTGGGGGGGGGGAGAGTCAGTCACTTCGACCGCCAGTGGCTTCGCAGTTTATAGAGGTGACGGATCCGGTTGCCGAGGACACTTCGAAAACCATGGTTTCCAAGGGTTCCTCGGGTGTCGAGAATCGAACCGCCGTCGCGCCTGGCGCTTTCCGTACAATCGGATCTACTCTATCCCAAGGTGGTTTTCGTTCAGGATCTGCCGTTTCACCAGTAACTTCAAAAGGTGAATCCGATTTGAAAGCAGTTGAGGCAAAGGTCGTCGAGAACACTGAGAGTACTGTGCCTTTCTCTTCTTCGTGGAGAACAAAAGCGGCAGAGGACACTGCAAGATCGACTCTGAACCAAGTTTCCGCTTCCGATGACGGTTTGGATACGGTTCTGCCGATGGGCAAAGGGGAAAAGCCAGAGATCACCGAAGAAGCGAAAAATACGGAAAGCGCCATCCAAGGCGAAGAACATGAGAAAATGAAAGCATCGTCCCGGGCAGTCCTGCTGGACGATTCAGAAGATACCAAGGCACAAACGAAAAACGATGGCAGAGAACATCAATTGGATGGTAAAACGAGATCTTTTCGCTTGGCGCCAAACCATATCGATTCCAGGGACGGAAAGACAGATCCGAATTTGGCTGGCGATACCACATCTACGTCCAATCTGACTGAAAAAGCACCACAAAGAGGGATGAAAACGGTAGACTCATTTTCTTTTCAGCCCATTGAATCGAAGAATGGAAAGACGGAGACCGGGCAGACACCATCGTCCCCAAACCAGGAAGCTGCGGCATTGCAGTCGAGCAGGCCTGCGGCCGACCCGTCTGCGATTCTGCGGCGATTCGATGGCGGACAATCGTTTCAAGCAGCCACAGAAACGGTATCCGCCTTCGCTACAAAAACCAGGTTCGAGAAGGAGCGGATAGATATTGCAGGGGATCAGCCGGTTGAAGAGACCGGCGCAAACGAAAAAGGGTTTCGAGAACCGGTTGTAGTACAAGCGACTAAGATCATAAGAAATACTGAATTTTCAGAAAATCCGGTCGGGTCCCCAAAGGGAGATTTTGCCGATAAGATGAAAGGCACGACACCGGCTCCTCCGCAAGAGGAAATTGTCGTGCGGGAAGAAAACCAGCGGCAAGCCGAACATCTTTCAGATAACATGAAAAGCAATGGACCGGATCCAGCACGGCTGCATACCGCCCATGATGAGGTCGCAAAGCCGGCACCGACAACTGCAAATACGGGTGGGACATCCACAGGGCATGCGGCAGCTTCGAATCCAAGGCCATTCATGCCCGGCAGTGCCTATCAGAGTTCGGTGATGGACCAGGTCGTTCGGCATACGGTCGTGCGTTCTCTCAAGGGACGATCAGAAGTGCAGATTCAATTGAAACCCGAGTTTCTCGGAAATGTTCGCATGAACATCGCGACCGAAAAGGACCAAATCATGGTTCGGATCGTGACGGATTCCGCAGCCGTCAAGGAGACAATCGACAGCCATCTTCATCAACTGAAAGCCGAACTCCACAATCAGGGTCTGACCATCGATAAATTCGAAGTGACGGTCCATTCGGAGGCCGATCATCATTCGGGTCATGAGCAATCTTCCCAGATGCAAAGAAATACCACATCTCATAACGGACGGCAGGCAGGTGATGGACAGCAGACAGATTCGGAAGGTCGGGGGCGGGGAAAACATGCCCGCGACGAACATCCAAAACGCAATCCGCATCGTCGGAACGGGATTAGTCATTTTGCCTGATCCACTGGCAAAAGCAACGGCAGGAGCAATGGCAAAGCCCAATAATAAGGATTGATAAAGAATCAATCGATGACTGATAGGAGAAAATCATGACGATCGCCGGTATATCGCAAACCGCCAGTGACGCCAGCAGTACAACAAAATCCGCCGCGGACAACAATACCCTGGGCAAAGACGCCTTTTTGACCCTGATGGTGGCACAATTGCAGAATCAAGACCCGCTGAATCCTGCAGATGGTACGGAGTTTACGGCTCAGTTGGCACAGTTCAGCTCTTTGGAACAGCTCCAGAACATCGGAAGCACCCTGGAAGATTTCGAAGTCTATCAATCCGTCTCAAACAATATCCAGGCGGCCGGTTTCATCGGAAAAACCATCACGGCTACCGGCGATACATTCGGTGTCAACGAAGGGGTTGCGGATACGATTCGATACGATTTGGAAGGTGACGCGGATTCCGTGTACATCCAGATATATGACAGCGCCGGAAATTTCATCACCGATATCGATGCGGGTTTTCAGGCGGCTGGGGAGCAGCAAGTGACGTGGGACGGAGAGGATGAGTATGGCACGGCCGTGGATGACGGGGTCTATACCTTTAGCGTCATGGCAACCGGTGCCGATGGTGAGACCGTCGGATCCACCAGCTATACAACCGGTATCGTCAGCGGCATCGACTATGAAAGCGGCGAAACCAGTTTACTCGTCAACGGACGGGAAGTTTCCATTTCTTCGGTGATTCGCATCGTCGAAACATCCTCCGAAGAAGAGATATAATTTATTTTTATTTTTGTCAGGAAAGGAGAAAAACCATGATCGGTTCAATGTATTCAGGAATCTCTGGGTTGAAGGCCAATACCAGTGCCATGGAAGTAATCGGTGATAACATTGCCAACGTCGACACCACCGGTTTCAAGGCCTCCAGGGTGTCCTTTGCAAACATTTTCAGCGCTTCGCTGTCCACCCATAGCCCTCAGACGGGCCGTGGGGCATCACTTCAGTCGGTTCAGGCCCAATGGGAATCCGGTTCATTGGAAAATACCAACAGCGCCACGGATTTCGCCATCAATGGTACCGGCCTCTTCATTGTGAACGACTCTTCCAAGGGTTTGACCTATTACTCCCGCGCCGGCCAATTCGAATGGAACAAGGATGGAAATCTGGTCAACTCCGATGGCTTCGTCGTGCAGGGATACGAAATCGATACGGAAGACGGGACGGTCGGCCGTGTGGGGAACATCACTTTGCCTTTGGACACCAACGATCCGCAGGCGACCGATGAGATCACCTTTGGCCTCAATTTGAACAGTGATGCCGAAGTTGACGACACCTTCACCAGTTCCATCACAACCTACAATTCGTTGGGTTCTGAAGTCGTTGTGGATGTGGTGTTTACGCGGAATGCGACTGGTTGGGATTGGTACGTCGAAACGGATCCAAGTACGGCTACCTGCAATACAGGTGGATATCTTGAATTCGACACCGACGGGAGTTTAAATGTAAGCACCTCCTATTTTGGTGAGGGTAGCTGGTCGGGCACTACGTATACGCCTCCTGACCCGACGGCTACACCGGCAACGGGGACTTATATGAGCGCAGGAGGCAATCCGCATATCACTATTGGAAACCTGGAAGGCGCCGATGATTTGGAGATTGACTGGGTTCTTGGTGATGGTGATCCGACAGCCACGCCCTCGACTTTTGACTCGGACGGCACCGTGACCGGATACAGCTCCGAGTCGGCAAAGACGGCCCAGAGCCAGAACGGCCTTCCTTCCGGAGTGCTTCAGAGTGTGGCCGTTGATGAGGAGGGAGTTTTTTCCGGTATTTATTCCAATGGTGCCATTATTCCCTTCGCACAGCTGGCCCTTGCCGATTTTCCCAGCTATTCCGGTCTTACCAAGATGGGAAGCAATTTGTACGCCCAATCCATGAACTCGGGGGATGCCTTGATTGGCGTTGCCAATTCGGGCGGCCTGGGATCCATTGCACCCAGTTCCCTGGAACTTTCCAACGTGGACCTGGCAACGGAGTTCGTCGAGATGATTACCACCCAGCGGGCGTATCAGGCCAACTCGAAGGTCATCACCACCAGCGATGAGCTTTTAAACGAACTGATCAACATCAAGCGGTAGGCATGACGGCATGATCGGTCACCCTTAAAAAACTCTTACATTGTTTTGATTGAGAAGTTCCCTATACGTCGGGGAAATGGAACGAAAAACTCCCTCAGTATTCCCTACGCCGGCCACAGGCACCCGTACTTACCGTATACCGGGTGGCCATGGCCGGCATTCCTCTTAAAAAATATATTCGTGTCAACGGCTTGACTCCTCATATCGATAATTGACACTTCATTTCATCTTCCTGACCGCTACCCTTCGCAGTTGAAAACCGTTGCCGAAACAGCTTTTTCGGTATGAACCATCGAAATTGTGCGTGGTTTGGCGATTCGGCGGCGGCTTTATCGACGATCGCCTATTTGTTTTGGCCTGCTGATCGCAATTGGCACACAACCTGCTAATCTTATCCGAAGTTAATTGGCTGTTCCGATTCATCCATTTCGATCCTATCCTTCGACGGAGGGCGATATATGTCGAAAACCGTTATTACGATAATCTCTACGGTTATCTTTCTTTTCATGGCAATGATGGGGGCCGGCTTTTTTATTCTATGGAACAAGATTTCCCAGATGCCACAAAATTCGGCGATGGTTGAAAACATGCCCGAAGAGGAAGAGGCCGCTATGGGTCCTTTGTACTCTTTGGATACGATGATCGTTAACTTGGCCGATCATGGGGGGAAACGCTATCTTCGTGTGACCATGGCATTGGAACTCAGCGACCCGGAGGTCACGTTAACCATTGAAAGCCGGCTTCCACAGGTTCGTGATGCCATATTGACGGTACTGCCGACAAAGACCTACGAGGATGTAGGAACGACCGAAGGAAAGATTGCCCTTCGGACCGAGATTATGGAGAAGATCAACGAACTGATCACCGTCGGAAGCGTCAAAAATATCTACTTTACTGAATTCGTCGTGCAATAGGAATCGACCATGGCTGATCAGATCCTATCCCAGGAGGAAATCGATGCGCTGTTGTCTGCCATGGACAAAGGCGAACTCGATGTCGTAGAAGAAAAACAGGAAGTCGAAGTCGAAGTCCGTCCCTACGATCTCACCGCCCAAAATATCATGCAGCGTGGCCAGTTTGATGCGCTGGATGAAGTGTATGATAAGTTCATAAACCTTTTTCAGACGACACTTTCCAGCCTTTTCCAGCGCGTGATTTCAGTAAAAATCATCTCAAGGGAAACGGTCAAATTCGGTGAGTTTATTAAAGCGTTCTCCAATCCGACGGGGTTCATCATTTTCGGTATGGAACCGTTGATCGGATCGGCACTCATGGCATTTGAACCCGATTTGGTTTTTCTCCTGATCGACTGTATGTTCGGCGGAGAAGGAAAACCAATAGAGAAAATTCGGGAGTTTACCACCATCGAGAAAAGGATGCTTCAGAAAATTGCCAATGCATTCCTTTCGGATATGGAGACCGCCTGGGACGTCGCCTATCGCGTTCGCCTCTCATTGCGCAAAATTGAGACGAAACCAGAGTTCGTCTACTTGGTCAACCCAAGTGATCAGCTCATCATCGTTGTCTTCGCCATCAGTACCGAATCGTTTTCAGGAAATATACATCTATGTTTGCCGTACCTGATGCTTGAACCAATAAAGGATCAGCTCAGCTCCAATTACCTTCGTGAAAAGGATCGTGCCAGCTCCTTCGGAGATGAGATTCGGAACCTGCTTGGAAGGACCGAGGTCAAGATCGTTGCCGAACTCGGAAAAAGTGTCTACTCCGTCCAGGAAATCCTGAATTTCGAAGTAAATGACATTCTTCGCTTGAATACCGGTCCCGAGAACAATGTCGTGGTGAACATTGAGAAGGTTCCCAAATTCTATGGGATGCCTGGTGTCGTCAAGGGGAACAAAGCCGTACAAATCACCGAATTGGTGGATACGGAACAGACAAAGAGGTAAACATGGCCGACAATCATCCGCAATCTGCCATCGAACCGGGTGCCGATGAAAAAGCCGCAGGTGCACCATCCAGCACGAAACCATCGAAGACCCAAGATGCCGGTGGTGAGGGGGGAAATACCAACCTGGATCTGCTGCTCGATATTCCGCTTGAGATCACCATCGAGTTGGGGCGAACGAAAATGCTAATCAATGATTTACTGAAGCTGGGCCAGGGCTCGGTCATCGAATTGACGAAGGAAGCTGGCGATACTCTGGAAATTCTGGCAAACAACCGGCTGATCGCCAAAGGGGATGTGGTCGTTGTGAACAAGAAGTACGGCATCCGATTAACGGAAGTGATCAGTCCCGTAGAACGATTGGAGAAGCTGGGATGAACGGTACGCCGGACATGGTGACGGCTGGATTGAAAATGATCGCCTCTTTGGGGGCGGTGTTGGCCGTCATGTTTTTTCTCTTATATGGTATCAAGAAAATGACCCGCCAACGACTGACATCCCGTGTCGGTCGGCAGATCCGGGTCATCGAGAGCCATTACATGGGGGCAAAAAAGAATATCTCCCTGGTGCATGTGCCGGGCAGGGTACTGGTTGTCGGCGTCTGTGGAGACAACATCACGCTTTTGGATACCCTCGATGAGTCAAGTGTCGATCCGGATCCGTCATCCAAGGAAGCTTCCGCTTTCGGACCGATGTTGACCGACCGATTGAAGAAAATCGGCAGTGGTTTTCGGGGAAGGAACCCATCGTGAGCGCCACTACCACTCCTTTACCGACATCTCGTATACACAACGGTGACAAGGACAAGGCCCGGTTGTTGCTGATTCTGCTCATTGTGGTCGGCACGGTCTTGTTTGCCGGCGCCGCATGGGCGCAAAGTGCCGCACCATTGGTCAGCATCGGCCTCGATCAAGGGGACAATCAGGGCAAAGTGGCGATGGTCATGCAATTGTTTCTGCTGATGACCGTGCTCTCTTTGGCGCCTTCGATCCTCATCATGCTGACCTCCTTTACCCGCATCGCAATCGTATTTTCCCTGCTGCGTCAGGCCATGGGAACCAACCAACTGCCGCCAAACCAAGTGGTTATCGGGTTATCCCTGTTCTTGACTTTTTACGTGATGGCGCCGGTCTGGCATCAGGTTAATGATAACGCCCTTCAGCCCCTGATTGAAAAGAAGATCGATCAAAATCAAGCCCTGACCGAGGCCGTCGAACCCATTCGCAAGTTCATGATCTCCCAGACGCGGGAGAAAGATCTTTCGCTTCTTGTTGGCATTGCCAAAATGAAGCGTCCCGCCAATGTGGGTGAAGTCCCTACAACGGTATTGATACCGGCATTTATCATCAGTGAACTCAAGACGGCCTTTCAGATCGGATTCATGTTATATGTTCCTTTTTTGATCATCGATATGGTGGTGGCCAGTGTCTTGCTTTCCATGGGCATGATGATGCTGCCACCGATTATGGTTTCCTTGCCCTTTAAATTGATGATTTTCGTACTTTCCGACGGTTGGTATCTGATCGTCGGATCACTGGTGAAGAGCTTCGCTTAGAAGGAGATTCCCATGACCCCTGAATTCGTTACCGGATTTTTCATGGAGGCCATAAAGACCGCCATTCTTCTGGCCGCTCCCATGCTGGCCGTAGGGCTGATCACCGGTGTGCTGGTCAGCATGTTTCAGGCGGCCACTTCCATAAACGAGATGACCCTGGTCTTCGTTCCCAAGATGTTATGTGTGGGACTGGCACTTTTGTTTTTCTTTCCATGGATGATGGATTTGATCATCGGGTTTACCCAGAATCTTTTCACCAGTCTGCCCAGCTACATCCGTTGAACATGCGACGCTGGGGTGAAGCATGATGGCGACCCTTAACATCCCCATGGATCTGTTCTACGGCCTGATCCTCGTATTTCTTCGCGTGGCGGCCATCATCTTCACAGCACCCATCTTGGAATCCAGTAGTATTCCCGTTGTGTTCAAGGCGGGTCTCGCCCTTGCCGTCAGCGTTCTGGTGCTTCCGACGGTCAAGACAATCGTTACCGTTTCGGATCTGACCCTGTTCACCTTCGTGATCGGTATAATCTCCGAGGTTGCCATCGGTGTAACCATCGGCATGACCGTTAAACTGCTTTTCGCCGGTATCCAACTGGCCGGGCAGATGGTCGGCTACCAGATGGGGTTTGCCGTGGCAAACGTGATCGATCCCGCATCCAGCATGCAGATCCCCATCATTGCCCAGATTTACAACTTGACGGCGATGCTGGTCTTTTTGGCCATAAACGCCCACCACATGTTTTTCTGGGCTCTTGTGGACAGCTACACGATACTCCCGCCATTGACCATGCATATGAACCCTCAATTGGTTGAGATGATCATGAAACTGGCAACCAATATGTTTATCGTCGCCATCAAGGTGGGGGCTCCGTTGATTACCGCCTTGTTGGTGGTGACAGTGGGTCTCGGACTGGTGGCACGTACCGTTCCTCAAATGAATGTCTTCATCGTCGCCATGCCGCTCAAGATCGTCATCGGGCTGATTTTCATGGTCGTCGTCGCTCCGTATCTGACAGCTTTTCTGATAGATCTATTCTCCTCCTATCAAGTGACGCTCGTTGATGTGATTCGATTGATGGCCCCGAGGTGATATATGTCAGGTGATTCGAGCCAGGAAAAAACCGAACAACCGACCGGAAAGAAACTTTCCGATGCCCGACACAAGGGCAACGTGGCCCAGACCAAGGAAATTCCATCGGTATTGATTCTCTTCTCCAGCATCGGCGTCCTATTTTTTGCCGGCTCCTGGATACTCGATCATCTGATCAACACCATGCGCGGCATGTACCAGCGGGCAGGGACCTTGCATATGGTGCCGGGAAATATGAACGAATTGCTCTGGGAGATGTTCCTGAGCTGCGCTACCGTATTACTACCGCTGATGGTGCCGGTTCTTGTTGCCGGCGTGGTCGGAAACGTGGCCCAGTTCGGTTTTCTGATCACCGGTGAAAAGTTAAAATTTAATATTACCAAACTCGATCCCATCAAGGGCATCAAGAAATTCGTTTCACTGAATTCTTTGGTGGAGCTTTTCAAATCCATCATAAAGCTGGTGATCATCGGCGGTGTTGCCTATGCCGTCGTTCAACGATACCAGGATCAGATTCCCGGCCTCATGCAACTAAACGTTCCACAGATCTTGTCTTTCATCGGTCATGTCTCCTTCCAGGTCTGTTTCTATGTCTGTCTCGCTCTGGTATTGCTTGCCGTGGCGGATTTTACCTATTCGAAATGGCAGTACAAAAAGGACCTGCGGATGACCAAACAGGAGGTCAAGGACGAATACAAGAACCGGGAGGGTGATCCAAAGGTCAAGGCCCGAATCCGTGCGGTACAACGGGAAATGGCCAGAAAGCGGATGATGGAGGCGGTTCCGGAAGCGACGGTGGTGATCACCAACCCCACCCATCTGGCGATTGCCCTGAAATACGATGAAGGCTTGCCAGCGCCCAGGGTCGTTGCCAAAGGAGCAGGTTACGTCGCCCAGAAGATAAAGGCCATCGCAAAGGAAAACGATGTGCCACTGGTGGAAAATAAACCACTGGCAAGGGCCATGTTCAAATCTACCGAAATCGGTGATTTTATTCCCGTGGAACTATACCAGGCGGTGGCGGAAATCCTTGCCTATGTGTACAGGCTCAAGGGACATGTCAGCTAATACGATCGTTTATGTATCCATCCATATTATTTCGCCGAATTGGCGATCGGACAAAAAATTGACGCTTCGGTTTTTCCCATCGGTGCAAAACCGCGAAAACAGACTCCCATAGATCGCTTCAACAATAAAAATCTATAATATTACCGAGATTTTATAAACTTATTCGTTTGGTCATTCGAAAAAAGACATTTCTGGGCATGGAAAATGCTTTTTCAGCTGTCTAACCGACACGACCGCTAGGAGCCCTTACACACACCATGGAACTTGCACAACGCAAAACTTTTCTCGACCGGTTTGCCTTCATTACGCAAAATACCGATGTAATGATGGGATTGGCCGCCATGGCAATTTTGATGATCATGGTGATCCCCATTCCAACAATGATGTTGGACCTGTTTTTGTCCTTCAACATCACTTTCTCCCTGATCATCTTGTTGGTGGGCATGTATGTGCTCAAACCATTGGATCTATCTTCCTTTCCCTCATTGCTTTTGCTTTCTACTTTGTTTCGTCTTTCTTTGAACGTTGCCTCCACACGGATGATCCTGCTCCACGGCCACGAGGGAACCCACGCTGCCGGTAAGGTGATCATGGCCTTCGGTAATTTTGTGGTTGGTGGCAACTTCTTGGTCGGATTGATCGTATTCATCATTCTCGTAGTGATCAACTTCATGGTCATTACCAAAGGGGCCGGCAGGATTGCAGAAGTGGCGGCACGATTCACGCTGGACGCCATGCCCGGCAAACAGATGGCTATCGATGCGGATTTGAATGCCGGACTCATCGAAGAGGCCGAGGCAAGGGAACGACGGGAACAGATCAGCAAGGAAGCAGAGTATTACGGTGCAATGGATGGTGCCAACAAGTTTGTTCGCGGTGATGCCATTGCCGGAATCATTATTACACTGGTCAACATCCTTGCCGGGTTTGCCATCGGTGTGTTCCAAAAAGACATGAACTTCTTTGATGCGGCACAGACCTATACCCTTCTTACCGTTGGGGATGGGCTGGTCAGCCAGATACCGGCCCTTATCATTTCAACCGCTGCCGGTATCATCGTCACGCGGGCCGGGTCAGACAAGAGTCTGGGTTTGGAGATCGGAGGGCAACTGCTGGTTCAACCCAGAGCCTTTGGGGTCGCCTCCGCGATTCTTATCGGTCTGGCGTTGGTCCCCGGGTTGCCGACACTTCCATTTCTCATCCTGTCCGTTACCGCCGGTTTCGTTTCCTACTTGATTCGCCAAACACAGCAAGAAAAAGTCCTTGCGTCTGAAGAGTTGGCCCTGCGGCAGGAAACGGAGGCGAAGGAAACGCAGCCTGAAGTTTTTAAGCCTCTGCCTCCAGTAGATGTATTGGCCCTTGAGGTGGGATATGGTCTCATCCCGCTTGTGGATACTGAACAAAATGGGGAACTTTTACAGCGCATCAAATCGATTCGCCTTCAGATTGCCCAAGAGATCGGCATCATCGTTCCATCCATCCATATCCAGGATAACATGAAACTGAAACCGGGGGCTTATTCCATCATGTTGAAGGGAATCGAGATCGCTAGCGGTGAACTGATGGTCAACCACCTCATGGCAATGAATCCTGGAAATGTGGGTGCCAAAATCAACGGAATGGCAACCCGTGAGCCCACATACGGGCTACAGGCCTATTGGATCAAACCATCGGCTCGTGATGATGCCTCTTCCAAAGGGTACATCGTGGTGGACCTGCCCACGATCATGACCACACATATTTCCGATGTGATTCGCCGTCACGCACATGAACTGGTTGGCCGGCAGGAAGTTCAGCGGATGTTGGACACTCTCAAAAACAGTCATCCAAAGGTTGTCGAGGAACTGGTTCCCAACCTCGTTACCCTCGGCGGCGTTGTT
The DNA here is from genome assembly GCA_963674945.2 of uncultured Desulfosarcina sp. GTDB lineage: Bacteria > Desulfobacterota > Desulfobacteria > Desulfobacterales > Desulfosarcinaceae > Desulfosarcina. The sequence goes on along the minus strand of CAXXWQ010000004.1, from coordinate 162,837 downwards.
CGTGTGATACAGAATCTGTTGGTGGAACAAGTACCTGTAAGGGATCTTCTAACGATCGTGGAAACGCTTGCTGATTGGGCACCGAGTACCAAAAACCTGGATATGTTGACGGAGCACGTGCGACAGTCACTGGCACGCACGATTACGCGTCTATATCAGACGGAAGAAGGAAAACTCCACGTGCTCACCCTGGATCAGCGGGTGGAACGAAAAGTCATCGAAAGCATGCAAAAAAGCGATCAAGGACAATTTATTGCCATTGATCCGGCATATGCGAAATCGATTATGGATGACCTGACCGTGAAAATGGAAGATTTCAAGTCCTTGGATACACAGCCCATTTTGGTTTGTTCGGCCCACATTCGCGGTCAGTTTAAAAAATTGACGGATCGATTCGTTCCCGGACTGACAATACTTTCCTACGACGAGATTGTTAGCAGTGCCAAGATCCATATCGTGGGAAACGTGGAGGCCTCAGATGCAAGTTAAGCGCTTTGAAGCAGCCGACATGACAGAAGCACTTCGCCTGGTAAAAGACGAGTTCGGCGAAGAGGCAGTGATTTTGTCGGCCAAGGAAATTCGATTGGGAGGTTTTTTCAACCCGTTGAAGAAAAAGAGCGTTGAGATTACCGCTGCCGTCGATTATATGAAAGACGCGGATATCGATACGGACTGCAACTCTTTTTCCAGCGAACTTTCAAAACAGCTGGAAGCGGATTCAGAAACCGATCGCGTTTCCCTTTCCAGCAAAGCAAATGCGCAAAAAACCAAAGGGTCACGACAAAAATCCGTTACATCTCTTTCAACAGCACCATCGTCATGCTTTTTCAAAAAGGATGGTGCAAAGACCCTGCCCCCGTTATCTGATCCGGAACAAAAGAAAAAGGAAAGTTCAAGAAAGCCGGTGCGCTCATATGTGGCGGCCGCGAAAACATTCGGTCCAGCGCAGCATTCCTGCGGCGCAACGCATTTGATCGCCCCCCCATTTTATCGGAATGCCACCTGCCGTAAAATTATCGCACTGGTCGGTTCATGTGGTGTGGGAAAGAGCACCACGATAGCCAAACTGGCCTGGCATTGTCATGTAAACGAGAAGAGGCCAACGGCACTCATCAGCCTCGATCGATTTCGAATTGGCGGTAATGGCCTTCTCACGGGTGTGGCGAAAATAATGGGAATCCCCTTATCGGTTGTGCATGATAAAGATCAGATGCATCGTGCGATGAAGCAGTTTGATAAGGCGCAGGTTGTTCTCATAGATACTCCTGGAATAGACAATATAGAAGAGACCAAAATTGATGATCTTGGGAACCTTCTCGATTTGGCAAATCCGGATGAAATCCATATGGTGGTAAATGCCACCGTTCGTGAGGAGATAACGGCAAAGAATATCGATGCCTTCTCTCCTCTTGGTGTAGATAGACTTCTCTTTACTCACGTAGATGAGTATTTTCAGACTTGTTGGATACAAAAAGCATTGGAAAATGCGAAGATTCCTTCCTCATTCTTCGGTGATGGGGCGAATTTGTTCGACGGGTTGAAAGAGGCCGCATCGATGTGGGCCTCGGAGGATGCTACGAATAAAAAATCGGCAAATGGAAAAACAATAGATGATTTACCATCTGGCGGTGCAAACCATTTTTCACCAATGGAAAATACTCCTGACGGTGAAGGTGATAACTTTATCGTCAATCGAAATTCAGAATTGTTTCACCGTCCCGATTGCATATCGGTTACGAAAATGAAGACGCGAAACGTTACCACATTTAGCAGCATGGAAAAAGCCATAACCCATGGTTTCAAACCGTGCCAGGCGTGTTGCGCCGATTTTTTTGCCGAAAAGACGGAAACCGAATCGTTTCATTTTCAACGAGCAAAAGCCCTTTAATCCAGGAGAACCAACGGCAATGCCAAATTCTACCAACACCGGTCAGATTATTCGGTTGAATCAAATCAGAAGCAAGAAAAATTCTTTATCGAAAAAAAATAGACGTAAAGCTTTTATGACACGGGTCATATCCATCGCAAGTGGCAAAGGTGGGGTTGGAAAAACAAACATCGTTGCCAATTTGGGATACTCCCTGTGCAAGATGGGAAAACGCGTTCTTATCTTCGATGCGGACCTGGGATTGGGAAATCTCGATGTCCTTTTGGGACTGGTGCCCAAGTATAATCTATCCCACGTGATCGAAGGCACGAAAACCCTTTCCGAGATCATCGTTTCGGGGCCTGGAAATTTGAAGATTCTTCCTGCGTCGTCCGGAATTCAGGAACTCACCCGGCTGACATCCGATCAGCAAGAAGCGATCATGCAGAAGCTCAATGAATTGGTGTGCGATTACGATGTCGTGCTGATCGACACGGCCGCCGGGATTTCATCCAATGTCCTCTACTTTGCTGCAATGGCAAACGAAATCATGGTCGTCGTAACACCGGAACCCACTTCCATCACCGATGCATATGCGTTGATGAAGATTTTGTCCGTGCGATATCAGCAGAAACACTTCCGGTTGCTCGTCAACCTGGCAAAGGATAGTAGAGAAGCCGACGAAGTCAGCCGGCAACTCTGTCTCGTTGCGGATCGATTTCTGGATGTTTCCATCGAATATTTTGGAAGTGTTTTGATCGATGAAAAAGTGAAAGTGGGTGTTAAAAAACAAAAAGTCGTCAGCGAGATGGCCCCAATGACGCAAGCCAGCAGGGATTTTTCAGAGCTGGTTCACAAGCTCTTGCGGTCACAACCGTTTAACGATGAAAACGATAACCGTCCGTTGATCGGGCAGGATCTTTTATGAGCAGAGCGAGGAAAGATGAGACAACTCATAAAAGTTGAGCTTTATTTCATGGAGGTGGCCAGAATGGCCTGATATGCATTCATCAGATTTTTGCCATAAATGTCGGTAGGTCGATGAACATCGGAAGAATTCCTAAACATGGAGAAAAAAATGGATCTGGCGCAATCAAGAGAAGAAAATTTTGGAAAAGAGAACCATTTGCTTCGAAATCAGATCATTAACGAGTACCTACCCTATGTGAAGCGAATCGTTAACCGTATTGCTGTCTATCTGCCGGCGACCATAGAGGTGGATGACTTGATCAATGTCGGTATCATCGGGTTGATCCAAGCCATTGAAAGATACGATCCGATGAGGGACAACAAGTTCATCACGTATGCCGTATTCAGGATTAAGGGGGCCGTGCTCAGCGAACTTCGATCAAGAGATTTTTTGGGACGCACGACCAGAAGGAAAATCAGGGATCTGGAAAAAGCATATATGAAGCTCGAGCAAAAACTGGGTAGAGAAGTAGAGGACGAAGAGGTCGCAGCCGAGATGAACATGGACATGGAGCAGTTTTACAAGATCAAACGCATGTCAAGTATCTCCTTCGTCAGTTTTGAAGAGGTTGGCTACCCTTCACGCAATGACACGACTGCAATTTCGAGTGCCATGGCCAGCGGAAATGCCGACGATGCATTGTCACTGACGACAATGAAAGAGATAAAAAATACCATCGCAAAAAACATCGACTTGTTGCCGGAGAAAGAAAGGCTCGTGGTATCCCTTTATTATTCAGAAGAATTGACCATGAAAGAGATTGGAAAAGTGATGAATATCACCGAATCCCGTGTGTCGCAAATTCATGCCCAAGCCATTATCCATCTGCGCAGCAAGCTCCGCAAGGAAGGATTGCTGGAAGATTGATGGTATGCATCCCTTTGAAACGATTTCGGTAATCCACCAAGAGAGAGGTCAACATGTTACGTGCCTGCTATAAAATCTGGTTGCTCGTCGCAACCTTGCTGCGTAGCGGGAAAAACCGCAGTTCTGATACATTTGTCGGCCCGGGCAAAGAGGGTTTATCGAACAATGGTGCAATCCATATTGCCCAGCAGGAACAAGAATTGGTGCACCGTGCATTGATCCATCTCATGGACCAAAAGACCGATGCCATGCTTGCTGCATTGTCGGAAACCATAGACAGGGAGCGCCAAAAACTGGGCGTCGTCGCCAGAAATCCGGCGATGAGCGAACGTGTCGAGACAAACGGAATTCCTGGTATGGCTGGTTGGGCGAAAGAAGACGAAATAATCCATGACCGAATCTTGTCAATGTCACGAAAAGGAGCCGACGCCTCCCATATTTCCCGGCAATTGCAGTTACCCGAAGATGAAGTTGCCATGGTTCTTCGTCTGAAAGCGGCATGAAAATGCCCTTTCTTCGCAAAGTGCATGAATTGGGAAAAAACGACCGGTCGGGGAAACGATTGCCCACCGTTTGGCGTGAACCACAGACAATGCGTCTGCAAAATCAGGGTCTCTTTTGTTTGGTACAAGGATTGCATATTACGCAGAGAAAAAAGAACAGAAAAAACAGCTGATGAAAAAAAAACAGCCTATCAACCAACAAGGGGAATACACATGAGTGGTGCCATGTACCTCGCCGCAGCCGGTGCCTTGGTCCAACAATTGCGATTGGAGATGTTGGCCAACGATGTTGCCAACGTCAATACCCTCGGGTACAAAGGGGAACGATCCGTTTTTCGGATGCCGCAAGAGGATCGGGAACCGATACTGGCCTCGGTTGATCAGGTTCAGACATTGTCTCCCTATGCGCCGCCTTTCGAAACCGCCATCGATTTTTCCCAGGGAGCTCTTCAACAAACGGGAAATCCGCTGGACGTGGCCATCGACGGAGATGGATTTTTCTCCATTGAAACCCCCGACGGGCAGCAATATACCCGCCAGGGTGGCTTTACCGTAAATTCCGAAGGTGTGTTGACAACACACGATGGGTATCCGGTTCTTGGCGAGGGGGGAGAAATAACGATAACACAGGGAACCGTCGAGATCGATTCACAAGGCGTCATCTACGTGGATGGTGACGAGGTGGGGCAGCTGCAAATTATCGATTTTGAAAAGCGGAATCAACTCATGAAGGTGGGAAACGGCCGATTCGTCACGACCGATCCCGAAGCGGTTCAGACACGGCCGGAAAATTACACAATTTCTCAAGGATTTGTCGAGACCGCAAATGTGAATCCCATTCGGGCCATGACAGAGATGATCGAAACATCCCGGATCTTCGACGCGTATCAGAAAGTCATCCAAAGCGCCGACGAAGCTACGGGAAAGAGTATCAAGGATGTGGGCACGATCGCGTAGCTTTCGTACATGCCTTTTATATCCATCGGCAAGTTTTCGAACATCGGCCCTTGCGGAAAAAAGAGAGCAGATAGGAGGTTTTCATGATTAGAAGCCTTTGGTCGGCAGCCACGGGGATGCAGGCCCAGACATTAAATATCGATGTGATTTCCAATAACCTGGCCAATGTGGGAACCTCCGGCTTCAAAAAGAGCCGGGCGGATTTCCAGGATCTCCTTTACCAGACACTGCGATCGCCCGGTGTCTCTTCTTCCGCGGACACCCAGGTGCCCACGGGAATTCAGGTGGGGCACGGGGTCCGACCGGCGGCCACCCAGAAGATGTTCACCCAGGGGGAGTACAACAATACCGAAAACCAACTGGACATGGCCATCGAAGGGGACGGATTCTTTCAGGTCATCCAGCCCAATGGAGAACTCGGCTATACCCGTGCCGGAACTTTCAAATTGGACAGCGAAGGCCGGATCGTTACCTCGGATGGGTATCCCATGGAGCCGGAAATCACCATCCCCACCGATACCATATCCATTTCTATCGGTACAGATGGTACCGTTTCCGTGCTTCTGGCCGGTGACAACCAGCCCTCCGAAATCGGTACTATCGAATTGGCCCAGTTTATCAATCCCACCGGTTTGAAAAGCATCGGAAGAAACCTTTATATCCCCACGGCCGCTTCCGGAGATGCCACCACGGGTACACCGGGGGAGGATGGGTACGGAACGATCTCCCAGGGGTATCTAGAACTATCCAACGTGAGCGTGGTGGATGAAATGGTCAATATGATCGTTGCCCAGCGGGCATATGAAACCAACAGCAAGACCATACAGGCCGCAGACGATATGCTGAAAACGGCCACCACCCTGAGAAGGTAGTCTTTGCCATGAAACGACAAGCCCCACAAACCCGGATTAACGTATGGCTTGGTTTGCACCGCTGCCTGGCTGGAATCTTCCTTTCCATGGCAATGGTTTCAACCTGCTTTGGCGCGCCTTCGGTTCGCGCCACGGTAAAAGCCGCTGTGGTTGTCGATACCGATTCGGTCTTCATGTCTGACGTGGCGACGCTCACCGGTGGTTCGGGGATGAACGTAACCGATCTGGAGAAGATCGTTGTGGCGACTTCCCCTCGTGCCGGCCAAACGAGATTTTTAGGCGTCGATTATATCCGGATCCGCCTGAAGAATGCGGGTATCGATCCCGATATCATCGAATTTCGCGGTGCAACGGACATCCGCATTACCCGTCGTGCCGTAGTCCTGCCCATCGGACAACTCCGTCGGGAAGTGGAAAGGACAATTCGCAGTCGGATGCCGTGGAAAGACGAAAATGTCATCATAACCAATATTTCCTTCGATGATACCGTCGATCTGCCGGCGGGCAGATTGTCCTATCGTGTCGAGACCAACGGCAAAGAAGACTTTCTGGGTCGAACGCTTCTGGCGCTGCACCTGTACGTGGACGGAAAACCGGTGCGGAAATTGTGGGTGAATGCCACCATTTGCGTTGAAACCGATGTGGTAACCGTCGTCCGTCCCTTGGGGAAACACCAGCATGTGGAACTTGCCGACCTTTCCGTGGAACGTCGGGATCTGGCAAAATTACCAAAGGATACCATCCGGAGTATGGAAGAGGCCTTGGGCCATAGAACCACGCGCATGATCTACCCCAATACCATTTTGCAATCGAGCATGATCGTCACGCCGCCTCTGGTCAAAAGGGGAGACATCGTGAAGATTGTCGCCAGCAGCGGGCCTATGACCATCACCGCAACCGGTATGGTGAAAAATCAAGGCCGGAGAGGAGATCTGGTTCGCGTGGTCAACATGGATTCCAATCGCATGGTAACGGCCCGCGTCACCGGTTCCAATGCGGTGCTCGTCGAGTTTTAGGGAGAAAAGAATGCAAACGAAAAACAAATCCTTTGTTTACAATCGTTTTGGGCCGATTGTCGTATTCACGATTCTGATCGTCAGTATGGTCGGCTGTGCAGCACAATCGGAAACGGGGAGGGCAGATCTGACCACTGGTCCGGAAACGATGCCTTTGCCACAGACGGTAGTGCTGCAAGAGACGGCAGCTGTGGAAAATGCAGATGGTTCCCTGTGGCGGGAGAATGCACCATTGATTTCCATGTTCGAGGACCAGAAGGCACGCACCGTGGGAGACATCGTTACAATAAAAATTACCGAATCGTCCACGGCTTCCAACTCGGCAAGTACGGCAACGGATCGGACCTCTTCGCTCAGTGCCAGTGTGGACGCTTTCTTTAACGCCGAGAAGCGGTTCCCATCCGATCAACCGTTTTTCAACCCCTTTTCCAAAGTGGCAGGCGGTCTCGAAAGTGAATTCCAAGGCAACGGTGCAACACAGAGAAGCGGCGATCTGAATGCCTACATTACCGCAAAGGTCACCCAGGTATTGCCCAACGGCAACCTTGTGGTCACCGGTTCCCGGGAAGTCTTGATCAACAACGAAAATCAGATCATCGAGTTGACCGGTGTCGTACGTCCCAGGGACATCGATGCCGCCAATCAGGTATTGTCTACCTATGTGGCCGATGCAAAAATTTCCTACAGCGGCACAGGGGTGATCAACGACAGGCAAAAACCGGGATGGCTTACCGGGTTGGTGCTGAAAGTGTGGCCATTTTAAATAGAAAGATTGCATCATGAGAACGACACGTATCCGAATTATCATGCTCCTGACCGTAATCGCCATGGTATGGAGCAATACGGCGCTCGCCGTCCGTCTCAAGGATATTGCTGAAATCAACGGCGTCCGGAAGAACCAATTGGTCGGATACGGCCTCGTGGTTGGGCTGGATGGGACGGGGGATGGAAAGAAGGCTGCATTCACCCTGCAGTCCATGGCGTCCATGTTGGAAAAAATGGGCGTCACCATCGATCAGAAGGATATTCAGGTAAAAAATGTTGCGGCCGTCATGGTAACCACAACGCTGCCGCCGTTTTCCAGAAGGGGAAATCGACTCGACGTATTGGTCAGTTCCATCGGGGATGCCAAGAATCTTCAGGGTGGAACACTCATGTTGACGCCGCTGAAGGGTGTCGATGGAAAAATTTACGCGATAGCCCAGGGACCTGTGAATACGGGTGGATTCGCAGTCGGGGGAGCGGCGTCATCCGTTGTGAAAAATTTCCCCACTGTCGGTCGCGTCCTTTCCGGTGCCATTATCGAAAGAGAAGTTCCCAATGCCTTCAATGATCAAGAAAACCTTATGTTCAGCCTCCACAATCCGGATTTCAACACGGCCGCGCGGGTGGTGGAGACCATTAATGCGCAATTTGCACAGCCCATTGCCCGTGCCGAAGATGCCGGCACCATCGAGATCCGGATCCCCGATCAATACCTGGGAAATACGGTTCCCTTGTTGGCATCTTTAAGCACGCTGGAAGTGGAGCCGGATAACGATGCAAAGGTCGTCATCAACGAGAGAACCGGAACCGTGGTCATGGGAGAGCAGGTACGAATTTCCACCATCGCCATCGCACATGGCAATTTAAGTATCGTGGTCAAGGAGGAGGCAGATGTCTCTCAGCCGTTGCCGTTATCAAGAGGCCAAACCGTGGTGTCGCCAAATACACGACTCGATGTGCAGGAAGACGCCAATCAGCTGATGGTGGTGCCAAAGGGAGTGAGTATCGGACAGGTGGTCAAGGCCTTAAATGCGCTGGGTGTCACGCCCCGGGACTTGATTGCCATTTTTCAGGCCATCAAGGCGGCCGGCGCCTTGCAGGCGGACCTGGAGGTGATCTGATGGCCGACATAAGCCAAATGCAAATGGATTCCGGTCTCTTTGCCTTGCGACAGACCGGCCAGGAACGTGCAGTTGAAAATATCGACCGAAAACTTTCCGGCGACAATCGTTCCGACGAAAAGCTGGAGGATGCATGCCGGCAATTCGAATCTCTTTTTCTTCATATGATGATTCGGGAGATGCGAAAAACAGTTCCGGATTCCGTGCTGTTCCCACCCTCCATGGCCCAAAAGGTGTTTACCGGAATGATGGATGAAAAGACAGCCGTAGAAATGTCGGAAACCGGGGGGATCGGCATCTCTCGTTTGCTTTTCGATCAGTTACGGGAGAGCCAATAACAACGTCAAGTGGACAAAGGTGGTTTCGGTCCATCGGTATCCTAAAGCCAACGTCGGCAAGTGCCGATATTAAATGCAGCCGATTCAGATTTGGCAACCGTGGGAATACCCCACAATGGGGATCAGGAGACCGAAATGGACTTTTCCGAAAAACTTTCAATTCCACCATTTGTCGACAATGCCCGATCGTCGCCATTGGTATCGAAACCGAAACGAGAAACGATTGCGTCGAAAGATCATTCGGCCCAGGCGGATGCCGTTCACCTGACGAATCATGGTCGGAGCCTGAAAAGTGCAATCGAACGATCCCGTCAGATGCCGGACGTCCGTGAAGATCGTATCAGTGCCTTAAAACAGCAGATCGAACAGGGGACCTATCGTATACAAAAAGATTGGATCGCATCGAATCTGATGGCCGAGACAATGGAAAACAACAGGGCAATGGAAAGCGTAAACCCAGACGGATAATCGCATCGGCAAGGACAATACCACATGGATCCTAAAATCAAGAAGCTATTTGCCACGTTAGATGAAGAGACGGCGGCTTATCTCGAAATGGAACAGGTACTCAGCGACGAGGGGGACTCGATCTTTTTTTCGAAAAAAGAACAGTTCGATCAAGTGCAGGAGAGAAAAGATGAACTTGTGTTCAGACTCCATCGATTGGAAGAAACGAGAAAGCCACTTGTGGAAGAGTTGTCGATGACATACGGACTGACGAATCAAACGTCGACGGTACGTCAGCTGGCCAAACGCTTCGAACCTTCATCCGGGGAACAATTGACCCAATGCGCCGACCGTCTGCGAGCGACGCTCGTCCGGGTTCGGGAAAAGAACAACCGAAATCAAAAACTGATCCATCATCAGCTGGACCTGGTCAAAGGGGCCATTAAAATCCTGACACACATTACGGAAGATCGCGCTGTCTATCATAACAATGGTGTGCCCAGGCCCTCTACCGGTTACCGCAGTGGTGGGGGGAGGGTGTTACGTGGTTCCATTTGAAACGCCGTCGGCGGGTCTTCGAAAATAAAGATGCGTTCTTCCCACAGCATTATTGGGATGAGGTGAATACGTTGAAACCAACTTGTACCAAAAACCGTCCAAAACGTAAAGGGTAGGCGTTATGTCATCGATTTCAGGCATGATGAACATTGCCAAATCCGCCCTGGCAACCCAGCAGAAAGCGTTGAATATCACCGCCAACAACATCGCCAATGCCGATACGGAGGGGTACTCCCGACAGCGGCTGGTGCTCGATCAAAGTGGCTACGTGGACTACAACGGCGGTACCATGAGTACCGGTGTTCAGGCTACCTCCATTCAGCGTATATACGACAAATTTTTGGGTGCCCAGATGGCCGAATCGGCGGCACAGCAGGGGCGGTGGGAGGCGCAGCAGGAGACGTTGGAGAAGGCGGAACTGATGTTCGACGATGTCTCCGGGTACGGTCTGAACAGTGCCATGGCGGAATTCTGGAATTCCTGGCAGGAAGTTGTCAACAATCCTTCTGGATATACGGAGCGGGCCACACTTTTGGCCAACGCCGAGAACATGACCCTGGTATTCAATCAGCTGGCCAGGGATCTGAATCAGGTCAGGGAGGACAGCAATCTTTCCATTACCGGCGCGGTGGACGATATCAACACATTGACCCGGGAAATCGCCGAGTTGAATATGAAGATTGTCGAAATGGAAAACGGCAGCGACCACGTGGCAAACGAATTTCGGGATGAGCGGGATCTAAAGTACAAGGAACTGGCAAACCTGATCGATGTCAGTAGTTTCGAGGATGAAGACGGGTATCTGATCGTTTCGACGGCAGGCGGTCACAACCTGGTGGAGCAGGAACAATCGTGGAATTTGGTCACCGATACCAACACCGAAGGATTCCAGGATGTGTTCTGGGAAAGTGGTACCGGCGCGTTAACGAACATCACCGACGATATCTCCACCGGTAAATTGAAAGGCTGGATTGAAGCCCGGGACGAGATTATACCTGGCTATGAAAGCGATTTGGATGAGTTGGCCGTGGCCATGGCCGATGCCGTCAATGATCAGCACGTTTTGGGTCTGGATCTCAATGGCGATGCGGGAACACAATTCTTTACGATTTCTGCGGGTGCTTCGGATATCAGGGTAAACAGCTCGATTGCGGCAGATGTCAATTTGATCGCGGCGGCTTTGAATACCGAAAGCGTACCCGGGGGCAACGGAAACGCCATCGAAATTGCCGACATCCAGAATCGACTGCTGATGAGCGGAAGCAGCGCGACCATGGACGATTTTTACAATGGTTTGGTGAGCGATGTCGGAAGATACGTATCCCAGGCAATTGTGAATGCGGAGCATCAGTCAACGGTCTCTTTGCAGTTGGACACATACCGGGAGGAGATTTCCGGCGTTTCCATGGACGAGGAAATGGTGAACATGGTCCAGTTTCAGAGTGCATACAGTGCTGCCTCCAAAATCGTGACCGCCGTGGATGAAATGCTCGAGACGCTTTTGAACCTGGTATAAGGGCAAACGTTTTCTTAGGAGAGTAGGATGAGAATCAGCAACCGAATCATGGCCGAACATATCAAGGCCAACCTTGCCAGACAGAGCAGTCAGCTGATCGAGACGCAATTAAAACTTGCCACCGGAAAGCGCATCAACAAGCCGTCCGACGATCCCATCGGGGTCGGCCAGGCTTTGGATTATCGGACCACGCTGCAGACCATCGAACAGTATCGCGAAAACATCGTAGATGCCCAGACACGAATCGAATACACGGAATCCATCTTGGATCAGATGGACAGTTACATCGACGATGCCAGAGACATTGCCGCAAACCCGGACACGGAGGATAAGGCTGCTTTGGCCCAGGAGATTGGGAATATCCGAGATCAGGTGTTGAATTTGTCAAAAAGCAAATACGATGAAAGCTATATCTTTTCGGGCCATATGAGCGATACCGAGCCTTTTACCCAGACTTCTCCTTACACGTATCAAGGTGACGCCGGTTCGCATCGGGTCATGGTCGGTGCGGACGTCACCGTGAAGATCGAAGCGGATGGTTCCATTTTCGTGGATGATTACGGAGGACCGGGAGAAATAAGTCTCTTTCAGGTTCTCGACAATCTCGAAACGGCCATTGCAACAGAGCCCTTCGATCGGAATGCCGTCCAAAGTGCCCTGGAACCGTTAGATCGCATCTCCCAACAGATCGAGCTTGCCAGGGCCAATCATGCCTCCGATTATCAGAGATTGGAGAGAACCGAAGAGTACTGGAAAAATTTCAGTAATTCGGTGGAAACCATGCGTCAGAATGTTGAAGATGCCGATATCACCGAAACGGCAATAGAAATGCAAGTTCAGCAGACCGCATATGAGGTGCTCTTGGCAACGGCAGCGCAGGTTATCCAACCGACCCTGGTGAATTTTATCGGATAATGTGTACTGATCGTTGCCGCCATACTGCATAGCTGAAGTCATTTCATGGCACCTTACGAATCCCATGTCCCTGTTGCCGCCGCCTCGCGTACAAACGCTGCAAATCGTCCTGCATCTCGACCGGTCACCTGTTTGTCCATCGACAATCGGAGCTGTCTATTCGGAAAGGGATGTCAGATAGATTTGAAGGTTCACCTTCTTATTGGTCAATCCGAGCTTCTCACGGATGTTTTTGCGATGCCACTGCACCGAGCTAGGCGACAACCCCAGCATCTGGGCAATGTCCTTGGAGTTTTTCCCGCTGCGGATCAGGTCGGCGATATGGACTTCGGTGGGCGTCAAATCAAGGTATTTCCAGAATATGCTTTTGGAAAATCGCGAAACCATGTCGTTCAAGTTGGTTTCGATAATGTTCAGGTATGCTCTGGCATCGGTGTCCAGCCTGCAATGGCTGATCTCCTCTATATAGGGAAAGACAAACCGTTTCAAGTTGACCAGCATATTTTCTTCCACGGCCCGTTTTTCGACCTCCCGATGATCCAAAGAGGCTTTCAACGCCTGGTTGACCTTCTCCAGGTAGCGGCTCTTTTCGTCCAGTTCCTTTTCCCGCTCCTGAAGGGCGAGGATCATTTTTTTTCGTTCGGTGATATCACGAACAATGGCCAACGTGTGTGAAGACGTATTGATCAGGAAATGGGTCAGACTGATCTCGGCATCAAACCATGATCCATCCCTTCGGAGAAAGCGCCACTCGAAAATTTGAAGCATCCCCTGTCGGGCATTTTCTTCCCGCTTTCTTATTTCCTCCATCGATGATTGTCCATTGGGCTGGGTCTGCGGAGAAAAATCAATGGGAGACCGGCCGATCATCTTTTTTCGGGAATCGTTGAACAGTTCCATGGCCTTCTGGTTGCAATCGACCAAAATGCCGTCTTTGAGCACGAAAATACTGTCATTGGCGGAATCGAAAAGCTGATGATAACGGGCTTCACTGGCCCGAAGGTTTTTTTCTGCCTCACGTTGCTCGGTGATGTCCTGAATGGTTTCGATGGCGCCGGTTATATTTCCGGCAGAATCCTTGATCGGGGCCGCGGTGAAAAACAGCCATTTGCCATTATCGCCCATTTTCGGGAAAAACGCTTCGCCTTCGTATCCATCCGTGATCAATTGAGACTTTCGATAACTATTGCCATAGTGCCTGCGCAGTTCATTTTCATCGGCGTTGCTCACGATAAGATCGGCCATAAGCGGCCTGTGGCGAGGATAAATGACCATCTGATGCTTGTCCGTGCCGACGATGTCAGAAGCCGGTATCCGTGTCAGCATTTCACAGGCGTGATTCCAGTGGGTGATTTTGGAGTCCGCATCGATCACAAACGTGGGGACGGGATTGCCCTCCAGAATTTGCATCAGTTTACTGGTTTCGTCTTCCCAATTTTTGGTCTTTTGTAAATCCATGGTCAGATTGTTTTTCAATACGCTGGTTTTCGATGCCATTTTGCCAAATCGTTCTGGCATTGCGGCCCATGGAATCGGTTTCGATTCCGATTTTGATATCCAATTCAAACGCAAGGTAATGTGGTTTGTATGAAACGGGGCACTTTTCACAAAGTGAGCGGAAGCGGTGAGGGGGACCACATAGTATGATGATCGGTAAATTCCCTTGAAACTTTAAGAAATCGATGGCTCAGGCACGGCAAATTTGAAATCGGCGATATGCGCCAAAAGCTTTCATGCAACTTCACTATATTACTTAAGAATTAAAAACATCGAGCGATAACTTTTCCATGAAGGAAAAATGGAAGGAGATCAGCTCGATGTCGTCTTTATGGAAAAATTGGCTTTATGGATGGATCATTGTCACTGTTTTCGTTGCACCTTGCCATGGTGAGGTCGTAAGCGAAGAGCTGGCAAGGGTCGTCGCAGAAAATACTGTCCGATACCACGTATCGCACTACGGCAAATGGGGAAATTCCGCTGCCGCCGAAATTATCGAAGGAAATGAAATCATTTTTGGTGGAAAACGCATTGCATTCAATTTTGAGGTTTCACCGGCAGGGCATGTTTTGATCGCGGGTCATTTCGGCAGCAGTCCGGTTCTTCTTTATTCGGAGACATCCGATTTTCAAGAGGATCGCATTGAAATCATAGGCTCCCTCGAATCATGGATCGCACGTGAGATTTTCGAGAATATCGCCGATGCCGGAAACGATGATGGGGAAATCCAACTCGATCTGCAAACCGCTGCATCGACAGATTCAAGGAAAAGGATTGCGGGGGCATGGAGATTGTATTCCGAAACGGATCCTGTTGACTTTTCTTCGGGTGCCGACGATTTCACCGGCAGCCAGTCCGTATCGGGTGAAAATATGGAGTCGGTCGGGCCGGTTCTCATGACCTCCTGGGGACAATTCGATCCCTATAATTCTTTCACTCCCGCAGATGGTGGCTGTGCGCACACATTGACCGGCTGTGTCGCCACGGCATTTGCACAACTTGCCGCCTATTGGAACTGGCCGCCCAAAGGAACCGGTTCTCATTCCTATTCGTGGCAGGCGTCAAACGGTTCGACGATCACGCTGAGCGCCAATTTTTCCCATGCGTACCAGTGGGATCTCATGCCGAGGGCATTGGACAGCCGGTCCGGCACATCGGAAATCGAGGCAGTGGCGCAGCTGATATCGGATATGGGGATTGCCACAAACATGGCTTACGGATGCAAGGCTTCCAGCAGCGCTGCGTTTGCCGATGATATTCTCGACGTCTATTTTCGGTATACCCCCTCCATGGAAGAGCACCATCGTTCC
Organism: uncultured Desulfosarcina sp.; assembly: GCA_963674945.2. Taxonomy (GTDB): domain Bacteria; phylum Desulfobacterota; class Desulfobacteria; order Desulfobacterales; family Desulfosarcinaceae; genus Desulfosarcina. The sequence goes on along the minus strand of CAXXWQ010000004.1, from coordinate 147,318 downwards.
AATTATACCTCCGACCAATGGTTTTCGCTGTTTACATCCGAACTGGATGCGGATCCTCCGAGACCGGTGATCCTTTCGATCTTTCTTGCGGATTATTCCGGCGGGCATGAGACCGTCGTGGATGGTTACCAGAAAGGTCCGACGGATAAGATCCACATCAATTTCGGTCAATCCGGATCCTATGATGGATACTACGATATCACCAACGCCTTCAGCACGGGGTCGTATCTATGGGATCGTACCTCACAGGTGGCCATCACCGGAATCGAGCCGCTCAACACCGCGCCGACGGCAAATGCCGGAGGCGATCAGGTAGCTCTTTCGGGAAGTATTGGAACGCTGGCGGGTGCCGGGATCGATCCGGACGGCGCTTCCATTGCCGCCTATCAATGGAAGCAGTTGGAAGGACCCGTCGTCACAATCGGCAATCCGCACAATCCTGTCACCGAGATTACCATTCCCGATCTGGCGGAAGGCACGTCGATGATATTTCAGCTTCGCGTCACGGACAGTCTGGGTGCCACCGATACGGACGATGTCGTTGTTGCCGTTACCCATGATCCGAACGCCGTGGTGAAAGGCGACCTGCCGAAAGAGATCGACGGTGACGGTACGGGAAAAGGTACCGGTTGGTCCGGAGGCGAAAACGCCGTTGGAAAGGGATCTTCAGGTGGAGGTTGTTTTATCAACGAATTGATGCGTTACTAGTAGCCGAAGGAAAAAACATTTCTTTTGTTTGATCGAAGCGGCAGTGATTATCCACCATGGTGGATGATCCATATGCCAGGCTGCTTGGGGGGGGTAGCTGTTAGGGTACCCCCTTCTCCCCATAAATCGCTCCGTTTGGGTCTTAGTAAAGCAGCATGTCGACAAAACACCCGCCGCCACCGCCACCACCACCTGGTTCAACTGGAACTTCTTTCGCGCTATCATTATCGTTGATGGTTAAAATCGCGGTATCGTTGCTACCCAAGGCGGCGCCACCGCTAGGATTGCTCAGCGTCAATATGATCGTTTCGCTCGATTCAATGGTATTGTCATCGGAGATCGGGATAGTGAAACGTTTTTTGCTGTCATCACCACTGCTCCAGTTCAACGTTCCACTGGCCGTCGTATAGTCGCTGCCTGCAGTAGCCGTACCGTTACTGGTCGCATAATTTAGGCTGACATTTCCTTCGGTACCGCCGGTGCGGACCACAGTGATGGTCGCCGCGCCGTCGTTTTCACCGACGCTGAAATTGCCGGACTCAAACTGCAGCACGCCGGCCTGGGTTGCCTGGATGTGACCGCTGGCCACCAGTGCATAGGGTTGAGGGCCTTGGGGTACGTTAAAACCGGCTACCCGGATGGTGTAGTTGCCCACAACCGGCGAATCGAAAGTAATGCCCAGGGTGTTGTTGACGCGGTCAAAGCTGGTGGAATACGCTGCTGTCCTGATATTGGCTCTTATGTAGGCGGTATAGCTTGATAAGCCCCATTCCAATCCATTGTGCCAGTAACTTCTGTTCGTTGGATTGCCGTCGTTATCAATGACGATGGCCTGAATTGAACTGGATTTTTCAATGGCGATGTAGAAATCACCATTATTGATAACCACGCCTTGGATACCAACGCTCACATAGCCTGTCGGGACATAGGCGAGGGTTTTTCTGAAAAGCTCGGTTCCGGGAAGTCCGTTTGTGTCATCGTCATCATATACAACCACGTCCACGTTTGTGCCGACCGGGGCATTATTTATAAAATTAAATGTGGTTGATTCGACAAAGGCCGGATATGCTGCTGGCGTAAACCGTATTGCCCTTTTATTATTGGTAGACGCCGAGAGATTGACACCAGAATTGTAGTTCATCGTGCTGAGCGAAGATTTTTTTGAGGCATGGTTTGGGTAGTGTGCCACATCATTCGTATCCATTACCTTCAGATCGAGGTCGTTTACCAATCCACCCTGTGCCGCCGGTGTGCCCGGATAGTCGGTCCATACCAGATTGATCTTCAAGGGTGCGCCGGTATCGGTCACATTGATGGTGTATTCGTTGTACTCACCGGTATCGAGCCCTGCGGTATGGTCGTAATACAAGATATTGGCCGGTGTTTCCGGAAAGACGCCATCACCAAGGTTCAGCCGGCCCCAGCCCTCCACATTGTTCGGCACAGGTGAATCGGGGATCTCCTGGTCTGAACCGAAACCGTATTGACCCGGGGTGATATCTTCGGCGCTGTTGATCAGCGCCGCTTTGATCAATGCCGCCGAAGGAGGGGAGAACCCCTTTTTGCTGACCAGGTATTCACGCATCAGAGCGGCTGCACCGGCCGTCAGGGGCGTGGCCATACTCGTGCCACCAGCCCAAATATAATTTGAATTCGCAGGATAGGCTCCCCATATATTACCACCCACAGAAGAACGGGTGGAAAGAATGTTGGTTCCGGGGGCAACGATATCGGGTTTATGGCGACCGTCTAAAGTAGGACCGCGAGAACTGAAGGCGGCAATGCCGCGATCATTGTCGGATACATGGTCACTGGCAATGGGTGCGGCAGAAAAGTTATAGGGGTGAAACGTCCCCCATGCCATGTCGTATCCTGCGCCACTGGGACGGTCGCCTTCACTGGCCCCGACGGTGAGGCAGTTCTTTGCGGTGGCCGGTGAGCCGATACTGTACAGATCGATGACCCCATCGGCGTCCATGTCAACCCCTGAATTGCCTGCGGAAAACTGGATGAAAAACGATTTGTTGTTCCACATATATTCATCCACATCTTGAGAAGTGGAGGTATATTGGCCGGCCAAGCTGGCACCCCAGCTGTTTGTGTGCAAATCGGCTCCGGCCGAACGGGCGACACGAAAAAGATTGTTTAAATCCGTTGGATTGTTCAGGGCAGGTGGATCGACGCTTGTATCCCAACTCGCCTGAAACACAAGATTGGCCTTGGGTGCGATACCGGCGAAGCAAGTGTCCGGAAAGTTGCTGCTGACCGGATCGCTGCCCGACATCCGGCCATTGCCCAAAACCGATCCGGCCACATGGGTCCCATGGCCATTTGTGTCTGAGGTATCGCCGTCACCGGCGGTGTCGATAATGGCGAGGACCCGTGTGGCCCCCGAACCGTTTTCAAAGTCATCGTGCAACATGTTCGGATTCACGGAGCCCTGGTCCAGGCCGGTGTCCGCTATTCCCACAGTCTGACCACTGCCATAGAGCCCTTTTGTATTGCGTGGTGCACGCACATTCATGACGTCTGTCGAATTGTTGTTAAAAAGCTTCCATTGGGGTACCGGTTCTACCCATTTAATGCCGTTGATCTCGGCCAATTCTTTGATCTTATCGGCCGGAATTTTAATTTTGAAGGTGGTCTTCAGTTCTGTGCTGCTTTTTTCTTCGACGATGCCGCCCAAAGATTGGATGAGGCTTTCCATCTGCTCCGGGCTTTCCCCCGGAAAAATGTTGACCCGCAGGGTGACGGGTTCCGCCGCTTCTTCACTGGTCGTGGCATACATCATATCCACGGCGCTTTGACTGACCCGGTAAAGCGGCTGGAAGATCCCAACCCAGCGCACATGCGCCATTGCGCGTACGCTGGTCGCCGTTGCGGAAGGCATACGAACGATAAATGCATATTCCGGCACATAGTCAAAAATTTCCACACCGGCTTGTTTCAAGGTTGTTTTCCAATCGGGTTGGATCGGACCGTCGAATTGGACAATGTAGTAACCGGCGGTCTCCTCCGTATAGGTCTGTATCGTGGACAGGCCGGATATTTGTGCCGGTTGCTGGTCAAGCGGGTCAAAATGCGCAGTGCCCAAATGAATCATCAAGGTTTGCGCATTTTCCTGCGGTGCTTTTGAAACATCCTGCGGCGTATCGCCGACGGTCCCCATGGCCAGATGCTGTATGTCTTCTGATGCCGCCTCGGTTGCCATTGACTGCGGGCACCAGACGACGAAGATCGTGAAAAGAAAAGCTCCTACGATTGCAAAGGTTTTGACTTTAAACAGTTGATTCATCTTCCCGGCCCCATTCTTCGTTATTTGTTAATATTCTGGTTCATCTTTATATGGTGAGCCAACCGTATCATCGAGCAGCGTGGGATGATAATACGGTGCTCCATTTGCCGTATACCGGTTTCAACCTGTTGCAGTCGCCAAAACGGCAGAATCTAACTCCTTTCGAGCCTGTCAGAGGTGACATTTTACCACGCCGGTTCTCATTGCTCGGGTTTTCTTTCACAAGTTGTGTGGTTGGATGGTTCAATTAAAAAAATTGATGAATACGCAAAAAAAATACCAACAAGCCTGTCACGATCGATCTTACAACGATCGCAACACTTCGTTTAATCGTTGTTGCCGGTCTAACAATACGCTAACAAATTTTTTCTATTTCTATAATTTTTTTAAAACAAAGGCGGAAAAGTCACGAATTCCCATTGTGGCAATGAATTGTTACATACTTTTCTTATATTTTATGAATATTTGTTCATAATGTGGCATCTTGGTAATACCCGGTCAACTATCGAAATTCCGGGATTTCACAGGAATCATGATGAACTCGGAAAAGGAAGGGAAACTAAATTATTGTATCCAAAAATTATAGAATGGATCGCATGCCAGGGTCAAGAGTTGATGAAAGATCGTGAAAAGATAGGTTTGGCGCGCCTCCAATAGTGACGGATTCGTAAAAAGTCCGATATCGGCGTTACGCTTCATCCTTCGTCACTACGGAGTATCGTAAATACGCCTCATTCCTCAAATTTGACAGTTCGCTGGGTTGGGGTCGGGGAATGGTGCCGACGATGATCTCCACGCGCCGGTTTTTACGTCTGCCCGCTTCTGTTGCATTGTCGGCAATGGGTCTGTACTCGCCGAATCCCATGGTAGAGACACGCTTGGGATCCAAAGAGGTCTGTGTGAGCAGGAAATCCGCTACCGCCGCAGCCCTTGCCATGGATAGGGCGAGGTTGGATTTGAAATGGCCGTTGCGGCGGACCGGTACGTTGTCGGTATGCCCTGCAATGACAACGTCACCTTTGGCCATTTCGATAAGGATCTTTCCCATGGTACGGATCATCGGCTTCAATTCCGGCTTGATATCCGCCTTTCCCGAATCGAACGTACTTTCTCCCATGAGTCGAATGACCACTTCTTCCTGCCCGGCCTCGATCTCGATCTCTTCCGCCAACTCTTCGTAGAGTTCACCGAAATTTTCCTTCAGCTGCTCCCCGATGAATTGTTTTAATCGTGTGGCGATGGCCTCCTGGTCGAAGTCCCGGGCGATAATTTTCAATCCCAGACGGGGAGACTCGTCGAAGTTTTTCTTGCGCTGCATGCCAAAGGCCTTCTCCATGGAGCCGGCGACAACCTTGTACTTTTGTCGGTCCATTTCAGAAAAAGAAAGCAGGAGCACGAAAAAACAGAGGAGCAGGCTCATCAGGTCGCCGAATGTTGTCATCCACCTCGGCGCGCCCTTATCGCACGGTGGGCATTCTTGGTGTTCGTTACTCATGGTTCACCTTGTCATCCGGCCTCTCCGGCTTCGCCTTCGGCCTCGATCTGGTTTCGCTCCTGGGGTGAGAGAAAAATTTTGAGTGACTCTTCCAGTACCATGGGGGAGACGCCCCGGTTGATGGCGATGGCGGCCTCCATGATAATGCTTTTGTTCAGTCTCTCCTGATCGCTGCGCAGTGCCAGTTTGTCTGCAATGGGCAATGCGACGAGGTTGGCGAGAACGGCACCGTACAAGGTGGTGAGAAGGGCGACGGCCATAGCCGGTCCGATGCTGGCCGGATCGGACATGGAGGCCAACATCTGAACGAGGCCGATGAGGGTTCCCACCATGCCAAAGGCCGGCGCACTGTCCCCCATGCCTTTGAAAACATTCTGGCCGGTGGCATGGCGCTGTCCCATGAGTCGGATATCCTTGCTGAGCATATCGGAAATAAGGCCCTCATCGTAGCCGTCGGAAAGGTATCGCAGTGCTTTTACAGAAAACGGATCAGAGGGGGTCTCCTTTTCCAGTGCGATGAGTCCTTCCTTTTTTGCGATACGGGTAAATTCGACCATTTCCGTGATGATGTTTTCCGGATCCTCCATTTTTACGATGAAGGCCTTCATGGCGACTTTGATCGAACCGATGACGTCTGCCATGGTGAATTTGATGAAGGTGGTGGCAACGGTACCGCCGACGACGATTAACAATCCGGGAATGTTAAGAAAGATAAGGGCACTTCCACCAACGACGATGGAGACCAGAATCAATACGCTGCCGCTGACAAGACCGATTATGGTTGCAAGATCCATTTAGCGCCTCGCGGGTTTTTTTTGAATGAGCACCTTTTCGTCGATGGCGCCGATGTTTTGGTAATGTTTGAGTTTCTCAATCTTATAGTCGTCCAAGATGGTGTCGCCGGCCATGACGAATGCGCCGGTTTTCATGTAGACATTATCGGCCAGCACCATCCCGGCCATTAGCTTGTCCAGAAAAAGCCGTTCCGACGTCCTCTCCTTGGCGGCTTGTTGCTGTTGAACATTGAGCTCGATGAGCAAGGCGACAACGGCCGGAGACAATTGGTATCCACGGATCCGCTGGAGCTCTTCCGTAATGCGTTCGAAAGGGATTTTGCCTTTGACATGCATGTTGTCGTAGATGGAGGCGGCCGAGATCAACTGGGCACCGATGGGAATCTGGTCCCCTTGTACGCCATCGGGAAATCCTTTCCCGTTGAATTGCTCGTGGTGCATGCGAACCAGGCGAGCGGCAGGTCGCATGATTTCGATTTCACCGATGATTTTCGCACCGATGTCTGCATGGGATTGGTATAATTGATTTTCATAGTTGATCCTCTCGGTGCGCCGCTTGTTCAAGATCGTTTTGGGAATCCCCACCATGCCGACATCATGGAGAAGGGCTGCCGTTTCGATGACGGAAATCTCATCTTCACCGACACCGGGATGTCGTTTTGCAAGGGAAACCGCCAATTTTGCCGTCCGGCGACAATGGCCCCCCAAGTCTTCATCGAAACTTTCGATGATTTGGGAGAACATGCGGATGGTCTGATGATGATTGGCGGTGATGATTTCGATTTTTCGGTTGAGGGCCCGTTCCAGTTCCACGATACGGACACCGATATTGATCCTGGCGTGAAGTGCCTCCATATCGATGGGTTTGGTGATGTAGTCGTCGACACCGCTTTCCAGGCCTTGGATAATGTCCGATTTTGAATTCTGTACACTGATTACGATGACATAGATATAGGGGTGATCCTGACGCTCCCGAATGAGGTGGCTCAACTGTAATCCATCCAGTCCGGGCATGAGCCAGTCGCTGATGACGATGTCGATGGGGGTCTGCAAGATGGTGTCCCAGGCTACATTTCCATCGGCCGCCGGATGAACCGTATGACCCCACTCGGCTATTTTTGACATCAAGAGCTTTAACGTGACCGGGTCGTCGTCTGCAATCAAGATATTCATGGTCGCCTTGCCCCATGCGCCGGGTAACGCATGGCTTTACAATGAATCCGTCTTTCGTATATGGTCGAACCGGTCCGCCAAAAACCGGGTCTCCCTTTGCTAGCTTTTATCGGCAACCGAATTTCAAACTTAAACGGTGAATTTTAAGGAAGTTATCGGAATTGTGACTGGAAATGGGCGCGGGGGGCGAATCATCAGGGGCATCCATGGGAATGCCGGCTTGACAAGAATTCATCGTACCGTTAGGAAGCAGGAGTCCCGTATCCGAATACACCCATTACCCGACATCCCACAGGAGCTGGTGCCAATGGAAACCGATTGCCTTTTCTGCAAGATTGCGCAAGGCTGGACGGAGACCGCGTTTTTATACGAAAACGATAACTTGGTGGTCTTTCGGGATATCAATCCCCATGCGCCCGTGCATCTTCTAATCGTCCCCAGGCGTCACATTCGCAGCATCAACGATCTGACGGACCACGACGACGCCATTTTGGCGGAGATGATCCAGACGGCCAAAAACATGGCAAAGCAGGAAAATGTGAATGAATCCGGCTATAAACTATTGTTCAACGTGGAGAGAGGCGGGGGGCAGGTCATATTTCACCTGCATCTTCATCTGATCGGTGGATGGAGAAAATAGCCGTATCGTGACAAAATTAAATCGATGAGGATATTCAAATGCCGGTCGTTGTGATCATTCCATCGCGCTATGGGTCAAGCCGGTTCGACGGCAAACCATTGGCCGCAATTTGCGGTATACCAATGATTCAGTGGGTCTTTCAACGTGCCACGCAGGCAAGTTGCGTTGATTCCGTTTACGTGGCCACAGATGATGCGAGGATTCGTCAATCCGTCGTCGGTTTTGGGGGAAAGGTCATCATGACCAGTTTGGACTGTCGTTCCGGAACCGACCGTGTGGCCGAAGCCGCCGAGAAACTCGGCCTGGCGTCAAAAGACGTGGTGATCAACATCCAGGGGGACCAGCCACTGGTCGATCCACGCAGTTTCGATGCCGTGGTTCGGCCGTTTCAAGAGGATCCGACGGTAAAAATGAGTACCTTGGCCTATTCGGTCGTCGATGAACGGGAAAGGACCGATCCCAAAGATGTGAAGGTAACCTTCGACAAAAACGGCGATGCGCTGTACTTCTCACGCGCGACGATCCCCCATGGCCGCGACACACAGCAGGGATACGACGTTTATAAGCATCTGGGGGTATATGCGTATACCATGGACTTTCTGGGCCGCTTTCGCTCCCTTCCACCGGGACGGTTGGAGGAGATCGAGAAGCTGGAACAGCTTCGGGCCCTGGAACATGGCTATCGTATCCGGGTCGTGGTCACGCCCTACGATTCCCCCGAGGTGGACCTTCCCGTGGATATCCAGCGGATCGAAGAGAAAATAAGAAAGCAGGGGATTCGCTAATTTATCGTCTGCTCGACGATCCCCCCCGATTCGCTCGGAGCGGCGGGCTGCGTGACGTCGGCGGGCTTCGGGGCGGCGGGTTGCGGCGGCGGTGCCGAACTTGTCCCTTCGCTGAGATTTCTGTCGATCTTCTCCACTTTCTTCCCTAGGGCCGCTACCTTCTTTTCCACCGAACCGATCCGTTCATTGATCATCTCCTGAAGGGCGAGCCTTTCCAGCCCGATGGCCAGATTCATGGCCTCCTTGCTGAGCTTTTCCGATTCCAGTTGCTGGGTCCTTTTCTCGATGCTTGCAAGACGACCCTGGTCTTTCTTTATTCCTTCCGCCATCAGGAGAATCTGGCCGGCAAGCTCGTCGTCAAATTTGTTGAATGCATCGGCCAGCGCCTTCACCTCCTGGTGCAAGGCACCCATCTCTTTCTTGAGTGCGGCAATGGATGACTCGGTTTCCCGGGATAAGGTCGTCAGGGCGGCGTTATCCATTTTTTCGTCCATCGTCTTTTGAAGAGAATCGGCGGCTTTTTTCAATTTGACTTGGATGGCGGCGGTTGCATTGTCCAACTTATTGGCCTGGTCCGCGAGTTGCTCCTCCAATTTGGCCTGCTTCAAAGAGAGGGTCGAAAATCGTGATTCCAGATCTTTGGAGAGATTTTGGACACCCATGGAACCGGTGGTTTGCGTTCGGACCACACGCTTTTTGATATCAAGGTAGGCGATGGCCAATACGATTGCCAAAAGGCAGGGAATGAGGACGGCCACCAGCGTAACCCGCGTGCTCAATTTTTCGATTCGCAGGTTTTCCGCCTCGGCCATGTACAGGGATTCGGGTTCATCTTCACTGCTGTGAAGGGTGAAACGGGTGGTATCGTCTTTTTCTGTCATCGTTTCCCTATTCCCATTCGATTGTACTCGGTGGTTTGGAACTGATATCGTAAACAACACGATTTACACCGTGCACCTCGTTGATGATCCGATTGGAGATTCGACCGAGCAATTTGTGCGGGAGCCTTGCCCAATCCGCCGTCATGGCGTCTTTGCTGGTGACGGCGCGAATGGCCACGATATTTTCATAGGTTCGACCATCCCCCATGATGCCGACACTCTTGATGGGGAGTAAGACGGCGAAGGATTGCCATAACTTGCGATAATATCCCGATGCCCGGATCTCCTCTAGCAGCACGGCGTCTACCTCCCGCAAGACATCCAGGCGTTTTTTCGTTATTTCTCCGATGATCCGGATGGCAAGCCCCGGCCCGGGAAAGGGTTGTCGCCACACCAGATCCTCATCCAGACCCAGCGTTTTCCCAAGCTTTCGTACTTCATCCTTAAACAGGTATTTCAAGGGCTCCACCAGTTTGAGCTTCATCTTTTTGGGAAGACCACCCACATTGTGGTGGGACTTGATCACCGAGGTCGGACCGCCGAAGGCCGATTGGGATTCGATAATATCCGGATATAAGGTGCCCTGGGCCAAAAAATTCGCATCCTTGATCTTTCTGGCTTCGGCCTCGAAAACGTCCATAAAGACCTTGCCGATGATTTTTCGTTTCCGTTCCGGGTCCGTGACCTTGGCCAGTGACTTGACGAAACGACCAGCCGCATTGACGAAGCGGATATTGATTTTCAGGTGGGTCGTAAGCTTCTCTTTTAGTTGTGCCGCTTCGTTTTTTCGAAGCAATCCGTTGTCCACGAAAATGCATGTGAGGTTCTTTCCGATGGCTTTGTGGATCAAAAGAGCCGTCACGGAAGAGTCGACCCCTCCGGAAAGGCCGAGGATCACCTTCTTGTCGGAGACGGTCTGGCGAATCTGCTCGATGGTTTCGGCGGCAAAGGATTTCATGGTCCATGACGCTTTGCACCCGCAGATTGGGAAAAGAAAATTACGAATCATCTTCTTTCCCCTGACCGTATGGGCCACTTCCGGATGGAATTGGAGGCCGTAGAAATTCTTTTGTGGATGTTCCATGGCCGCCACCCGGGTGTTATCCGTTGAAGCGGTAATGGCAAAGCCCTGGGGCAACGATTGAATCGAATCACCGTGGCTCATCCAGGTGATGGTCTCTTTTTCCATGTCGGCGAACAGGCCTGTTTCCTTTTTGATCTTCATGGAGGCGAAACCGTATTCCCGCTTTTCGGCCTTTTTTACTTTTCCCCCCAGGCTGTCCACCATGAAATGCATTCCATAACAGATTCCCAGCACCGGAATGTCCAGGTCGAATATGGCGGCATCCACCCGGGGGCTTCCTTTCTCGTATATGCTGGCAGGGCCACCGGAGAGAATAATGCCTTCCGGATTCCACAAACGAATTTGTTCTACGGTGACGGTAGGGGGTTCAATCTGGCAATACACGCGACATTCGCGTACGCGTCGCGCGATAAGCTGGTTGAACTGGGATCCGAAATCGATAATGAGAATCATGGCCCTCTCCAGGCGAAAGTATCGCAAAATGAAGGTAATTCACCGGTTGTGCCCAATTTCTGGGGGTAATAACACTAACGTTGTAAAAAGGCAACCGGACGAGATGATGGCAAAAATCCAAATCCATTTGATTTTTTTGTTTAGACATCCATCATGGATTCGTTTATATTATGGTGTTCAGGGTTTGAATTCCAAAGAGCTTCTTGTGCGCATCATGGGATCGGTAGGAAGGAGAATGGACAATGAAACGAATTGTCTCGATTGCCTTTGTTGTAACCTTGGTTTGTACTGGATGTGCCTCTTTCCAATCCAAGAGCGAAACACATGGAAAAGATAGAAGCATCCAGGGTATCCCCATCGATGACAAGGCCAGGGACGCCGTTCTCGATGCAACCGGCGCCGGCAGCGCATATCATCGTATGATGGATCAACAAGAGATCGAGCTGAGAGAAGCGCTGGCCAACTCTGAGGACGCGGCGATTCGAAGAGACGGACAATTGTTGGCCATCACACTCAAAGGTGACGTCCGTTTCGATCCGGAAACCGCCGCACTTCGAATCGGGCTGAGCAATGAGTTGGATAAAATCGCTCAGATTCTCATCAAGTATTCCCAGACGCGGATCCTTATCGAGGGGCATACCGACAATACGGGTTCCGATGCCTATAACCAGCAACTCTCCGAACATCGTGCCAAAATGGTGATGCTGCATCTGGCAGAGCACGGTGTCCCGACACAACGAATGAAAATTTCCGGATATGGCGCCCGTCTGCCCGTCGCCACCAACGCAACCTTGCAAGGCCGTAAGATGAATCGTCGCGTGGAAATCCGTATTCAGCCAAATGTTTAATAATATCAGAATAATATAGCGGTGTCCAATACCATCCAAAACCGAATCGTTCAGGACGAGGAGTTAATCACTCGCTTACAGCGTGGAGATGAATGGGTTTTTCATTTACTGGTACGCCGTTTTCGAGAGAAAATTTTTTCTACTGCCTTCGGCATTACATTAGATGCCAGACAGAGTCAGGAGATTACATTCGAGGTCTTCTCCGAGGTGTATCGAACCGTCGGTGCCATCGGGCAGGACACGCCGCTTCCCATCTGGCTTCATCGAATCGCGATCAACCGTTGTCTTCATTGGAAGCACCGTATCCATAGACGCTGGAAAAAGCGAAAGGCCGCGGATGAAGAAGCCGTCATCCCGGCGAAAGAGGATTCTGAAGAGAAAAGAGAGTCCGCAGAAGACGAGAAACGCCGGTTTCAGATGGAAAGCGCTTTGAGACGGTTGCCGGATCCCATCAGGACCGCGTTTATCCTGCGTGAACTCGTAGGGCTTTCTCACTCGTCGGTGGCAGAGGTCATGGGCATAAAAATCGGCGTTGTGCGCTCCCGGCTGCGTGACGCCCGGCGACAAATTGCAAAAACTCTTTTCATGGGATTTTCCGATCCGGAAAATGAGGCCGAGCCTTTCACGGAAGGCGGATGCGATGAAATCCTCATCGACCGATATCTCAATGCCGACCTGACAGCCGATGATAAGAGGGCGCTCAAGGCACATCTGGTAGATTGCACACGCTGCCGGCGTTACACGGCCGGTTTGATTAATTTCACCAGGGACCTTCGCCGACTTGTCCGATCTGTGATTCAAGAGTTGGACATGGTGGGATTAGAGAAAAAGGTCCTCGTGGAAAATCGTATTCAACATCGATCCAGACGCACGATTTCTATTCTCAAGGATTCCATTCGCTATCTTCTTCTGGCCATGTTGGCTGTCGGGGTTCTATTTTTCTCTGCCCATTATTATTTACGATAGTGTATCATCCTTCGGATACGACGGCTTCGATTTTTTCCCAGATGAATTGCGCCACCTCCTCGGCCGAGTTCTTTTCGATGGCGGCAATATTGTCGCACAACGATTCGATCTCGGACTGCTTTATATCCATCACCTTTTTTACGAGCACGGTATCCACTTCGCCGCCTGCAGGCAACAGACCACAGGCGTCAACGGAACCGATAATATTCCCATCGACGATAATGGGTACGACGATTTTCATAAAACCGGCCTCACACGATTCAATGACCGTCTGCCTCTTTTCCGTGGCCCGTTTGGCGAGTTTATTGTGGCACACGGCACAGATGGAGGACCGCCCCTTGTCTGTGGCCTTGATGGCCGAGCACAAATTGTTGGCCCAGACCTTGTTGCCGGTGATGCGGATCCCTTCGGTGTCGAACACGTTGGACGCCAGGCCTGATCGGGCCTGAATCTCTTTTTCCAGTTCCATCCATTTTTCCAGGGGAAGCAGTTCTGTCAATTCCACGATCACTCTCCTTTTTGCCGTCCGTTGTCATTTTTGTTTGAAATGCTCATTGCATCAACGCTGGCCATCTCTGTTTTTGTGAGCCAGTCGGCCAGTCGCTTCATCCCTTCATCGATGGAAATGGCGGCGGAATAACCCAAATCCCGTTTGGCCGCGGTGATGTCGAACCAATGGGAGGTCGCCAGTTCCCCTGCGAGGAAACGGGTCATCTTCGGTTCTTTTGAAATGTGCAATGTACCAAACACCCACTCCAAAACGACACCGAGGAAATAGGCTACCTTGGGTGACACACGGCCGGTTACCGGCGGTTTGCCGCCGGCGGCCAGGATTCGATCGATCATGGTCCAGAGTTCGATGGGATCGTCGTCGCTGATGAAATAGACCCTGCCGGAAAGCACCGGATTTCGATCGAGGGCTTCCATGGCCAATACGTGTGCCCTGGCCGCGTTATCGATATAGGTCGTATCCACCCGATTGGCGCCGCTGCCAACCCTTTTCAGGCTTTTGGCCCTTTTCAGAAGGCGAGGGGCCAGATGCGGGTCCTCCGGTCCCCAGATCAGGTGGGGGCGGAGCAGGATGGTCGCAAGCTTTTCATCTGTCGCCGCCATGACCAATCGTTCGGCCGCGGCTTTGGTTTCCGGATAGGGGGCATGGTAACGCTTCGGATAGGGAAACGATTCGTCCACCCCCTCCATGTCACCGCCGTCAAAAATCACGCTGGGACTGCTGGTATGAATCAGCGTGGGAACATGGCCCGTCTTACAGGCGGCAATGACGTTCTGGGTCCCCGTAACGTTGGTTGCGTAATACTCGGCATCAGGACCCCACACACCGGCTCTGGCGGCCGTATGAAATACGACGTCCCGTCCAACTGCGGCTCTTTTTACAGCCTCGGCATCTGTGATGTCGCCGGAGATCTGTTCGACCCCCAAATCCGCCAATGCCGGATAGTGGTTTCTGGAAAAGCTGGTGATCGTATGGCCCTTTTCCTTCAGCTGTACAATAATCGCTTTGCCTAAAAATCCGCCACCGCCGGTAACTAATATGTTTTTTGGTTTTTTTGTTTCCATAATAAAAGAAAGTTTTAAGTGTTAAGTGGTTAAGTTTTAAGGAAAGGATGAGGATCTATTTTAGATAGATAGAATACATTAACTTCACACTTAAAACTTAATCGCTTAACACTATTTTGTCTTTTTATTCGCCCAAACCGCCAGTTTTTCCCTGAATATTTTCGAATTGTGGCGGATATCCACGGGAAAAGCAGGGTGAAAGAGAATCGTATCGATCTCCTCGGTGATGGGGCTGGATTTGGCAAGGTCCAGCAGTTCCTTTTTTAATGCTTTCTTCCTCTTGGTCCGGCGTCCGTGTTCCCTTTCGATACAGATCACAGGGCGCTGCTGCCCCTTTTTTCCCACACCCACCAATGCACTTCGAAACACATCCGGATGATTGTTGAAAATGGCCTCACAGGGGATGGTGTAAAAGACCTTTTTCTCACCCACCACCCGATGGCTCTTGCGACCACAGAACCAGATGCGACCCTTGGTGTCCAGCCAGCCAAGGTCGCCCATGCGGTGCCAGAATGTATCACCGTCGAGAATTTTGGACAACATGTCCTCTTCGGGTTGGTCGAAATAACCACGGGTTACCTGGCGGCCCCGAACGGTGATCTCGCCGATATCGCCCATGGGCAGTATCATATCCTCTTGCAACTGGTTGATGTGGCCGTCGATGATGCGGATGATGCAAACATCGATGCCGGTAATGGGCCTTCCCACGCAGACACCGTATCCCTTCTCGCTGCGTTTTCGTGTTTCGTTCAAGATCTGATCACTATCGAAGGAACTGACCGGCATGGCTTCGGTGGCGCCGTACCCGGTGTGCAAAAGGCCACCTTCTTCGAGAAGATTTGCGAATCGTTCGATATTGGACGGTGCGATGGGGGCACCGGCGCTGATCACACGTTTCAAGGAGGGAAGGGTGAGTTTTTTTGCCTCGCCATGGCGCCCCATCCGGTCGAGCAGGGCAGGGGAGCCGAACATGTTGGTTACCCCGTGATTGACGATGGCTTCGACGATTTTTTCTGGATCGACCCGGGCCGGTTTCGTGGGGTCCATGTCCGGAATGACGGCGGTCATGCCAAGGGCCGGATCGAACAGGGCGAAGAGGGGAAAGGTGGGCAGATCGATGTCGTCCGGTGTTATGCCGAATTGGGCACGGATGTTGGTTACCTGGGCATCGAATACGCCATGGGTATAAATCACTCCTTTGGCCGGTCCGGTGCTTCCCGTGGTAAAGAGAATGGCGGCGATCTCGTCTGCCGTCGTGTCGGCCATGGGAAAAGGGGCCCATGGCTTTTCTCTTACCCGATCCAGCGTCGGCCCGCCCCAGAACCATCGGCGTCCGACGGTGATAAAGGTTTTGACTGTTTTAAAGGCAGACGGCGCCAGGGTCCGAAGGACGTGTGCCGGGGGGATTCCGATCAGGGCGCGGGCCCGGCTTTCGGCAAGGCAGTCCAACATGCGACGCACCCCCATGCCCGGATCCACCACCACGGGTACGGCACCTACTTTGAACAATGCGAAGACAAGTGCGAAGAAATCCAGGCTGGGCTTGACCATGAGAATGGTCCGGACCCCGCGGCCGACGCCCGCCTGGTCCAGTCCTATGGCCATGCGATCCGATTCCGTGTCCAGTTGTCGAAAGGTGAGGTGGGTGTAGGCAACGCGGCCCAGCCGATCCTTGCCGGCAGAGCATACCACGGCTCGCTTGTAGGGCTGAATGAGGGCCATCCTGCGAAGGTGGGTGGCAACGTTCACGGTATCGGAAGTAGATGTTTCCGGATTGTTTTCCATTGGTCGTCCCGTTTCAGGCTATGGGGTTCTGTTTCAGAAAGACACGCACCCTGGCGATGATCTGTTGCGGCACGTCCTCCATCAAATAGTGGCCGGCGTCGTCGAACAGATGGTGCGTCGCACCGGGAAAACGCCGGCACCATTCCCGGTAGTAATCCACATCGAACACGAAATCGTGCCTTCCCCAAAGGATCAGCATGGGAAGATGGGATAGCGAACCGAGGTTTCGATCCACCCGGTCTACGATGGTAAAGCCGGGATCTCCCGGCGCCAGGGGAATATCCTGGACGAACCGCAAGGTGGCCAGTCGGTTCACCGGACTGTTGTATGGCGCCAACAGGCCCCTTCGAACCTGTGGAGAAAGGGATTTTTTGGGCGCCACATAGATGGCCGAACGGGCGAACAGGTTTGCCCGCAATACCGCCGGGCGTGCAAAAAAGGCGAAATTGCGGATGATCCAGAGACGCCAGGGGATCCGCTTGTTTCCCGGCGGGAAGAAGCCGGCCGTGTTGGTGATGATCAACCGTGCCACGCGTTTCGGGTGTGCCAGCGCCCATGCCATGCCGATCATGCCGCCCCAGTCGTGAACCAGCAGGGTGACACGGTCCAGGACCAGGTGATCCATCAGGGCGGAAAAGTCGTCCAGTCGGTCTTGCAGACCAAATCCATACTGGCTTTCGCCCGGTTTGTCGGAAAGCCCGCACCCCATGTGGTCCGGCACCACGGTTCGGTATCGGCCGGAGAATTCTTCGATGAGTCTTCGAAAGAAAAAGGACCAGGTGGGGTTGCCGTGAACCATCACGATCGGTTCTCCTTTTCCCTGGTCGATGTAGTGGTACTTGAGTCCGTTTCGATCCAGAAAAGCGGATCGGAAGGGATAGAGGGGGCGGTAATCGGCAGGTTTTACGAGGTTGCCGGAAGGGGGCATGATCAACCTTTCATCAATCCCGGCACCAATGCCAGTTCGAAGTTTTCCATCTTGTAGATGGTCAGGCCGTCCACCTCGAGCAGGCCTTCTGCCCGCAGGATCGGTTGTGGCTCTTCCCGTACACAGACGACCCGGGCAACCACCCGGACGGTTTTGTTTTCAGGGATGATCTGACCGCGATAGGTCCATTGGTGCCGGCGTTTTTCAACCAGGCGGAATCGATGGGAACCGCAAAAATGCGGCCATTTTTCCATTGCCACGACTTTCATCAATTGGATGAAGGATTCGATCCCCAGCGAACCGGGACAGACCGGATCCTGATAAAAGTGCGCCTTGAAAAACCACTCGCCGGGGTCCACCCGTTTCACGCCACGGATGTAGTCCGACGCGGGATCGTCCGGAACCTGAATATGTGCCTCGATGGCGTCGATCATGAGCAGGGCTTTGGCGGGCAGAAGCAGCCGGTCGACGAACGGATCCATGCCTTCTGCCGCATCGGGCGTCATCGGGGTGGTTTTTTCCAGTTCCCGACCGTTTTTCGTGCCATCTTCAAAGGGCGCCATGGCCTGAACCAGTGAATCCTGGTGACCCAGGCCGCTTTGCTGATCCAAGGCCTCTTTGGAGAAGAAACCGAAATAGGCGTCGCCGGTGTAGACCGGTTCATCGCCGGCCAATACTTCGAAGTCGAAATTCTGGATAATCATGTCCATGGCCTCGCTCACCTTCGTCATGCGGCTGCGCATGGTCAAGGTTCCCGATTCCGGCGTTACCTGCCGGTGCAAAACGGCGCTTCCCCCCAAATTGCGAAATTTCAGATCCTTCTCGCTTCGAAGAGATGATCCGGCATAGGCCGCCAGCCAGCCGCAGGGCTGCAGGGCGGTTTCCAAAAGCACGCAGATAGGCATGACACCGCTGCTGTCGGCGGAAAAATACCAGGCGGTTTTTGGGACTTCGTATTGGGCCGTGGCCCAGCCACCGGGTTTCAGCACCCATGGTTCGGGTTGTGCGTGGATTACCCGGTCCATGAAACTATAGGGGGGGCCGGGCAACCGGGCGATGAATCGATTCTCATCGAAGACGCGGTAGGGCTCTCCAAAGGCGTCGGAGGGATTTCCCACGGCAAAGGCCAGGATGGCAGCCTTATCGAACAATGGTTTTGCCGTATCGGGTCGCCGGGAACGGTCATTGGCTTTTCGGCGTTGCCATACCCGGGCGATCTCCTGTTGGTCCACACCGGTCATCTTCATGGACATGTTCTTGAAAAAGACGATGGGGTGGTCGTCTGCAAACATGTGGGCGTCCGCAATCACATAGGGTTCCGGTCCGTAGCCGATTTCGCTGATCTGGATTTCGTAGTGCACGTGTTTCGTTAAAGGAGTGACCGGTCCCCGGCATTTGAGACGCGCCCCGTTGCCGATCACCGGTTCCAGGCATGCCCCCGGCCGGTCCGTCACCCATCCCATCCGTAAGAGAAAGACCCGCAGGGTGTGGGCGCAGCATTCGTACATCAAGGTACCGGGCATGACCATGTCATCCACGAAGTGACAGGTGAGAAACCAGTCATCGGGGTGGATGTCCGCTTCCGCCCGGATGAGGCCGATGCCGTATCGTCCACCGTCGGGTTCCAGACGGACGATCCGGTGAATCAACCGCATGCGGCCGTCGGGCAGGCAGAGGCCGTCGGCAAGGGAGATGCCTTCGAAGGGGGTACCGAAACATCCGGCGAGGTCTCCCCGGCGAAGGGCATCCAGCTGGGTCGTCGAAAAGGATTCCTCGGCCATGGGCACCGGTGTCCGCCACCCGGCCGGGGTTTTCCCCGAAGCGGGCCGGCGCTCCTCTTCGGTGAGGATGATGCCCCCGGAGTTGGCCACCTCTTCTTCGGTGAAAAAACCCGCACAGCCGTCGCGCATGGAGATCAGGTGGTCGTTTCCGATAAACCCTTCGAAACGGAAGAAGAACATCCAGGTCTCTCCCTGGCGCACGAAACGATCGATGGCGATCTCGTACCGAATGGTATCACCAGGGCGGGGCAGTCCCCGGTGAAAGGTCACCGTGGCGTCGAGCAGACGATAGGCCCGCTCGCCTTTCACCTGGTGATCGATACCGAGATAGGAACACAGAAAAAGGTCTGCCTGGCCGGCTTCCACGCTGATACAGACCGGTGCGCGGTCGCCGTCCAGGTACCAGGCACCCGGCAGAACGTCGTGTTCGGTGACCAGACGCCCGCTTTCCATGGAGAGCATCTCCCCCTCCACCGAGAGGATGCGATCCACCAGCATCAGCGGTTCGTCGGGCAGTCGCACCCGCACGCGATGGGTGTCGACAACGTCGAAGGCCGGGCCCAGCACTTCGCCCACGCGGCCGATGGCGAATTTCATGCACTGATTTCGGTCGAAGGCGACCGTTTTTTCCGGCATGGCAGGGGACAGCGCTGAAGGTTCGGGTGCAACCGGCTCCGGATCCTGGTCGCTGGTTTGCGTGGGCAGGGCACCTCGCTCCAAAAGACGGTTTTGAAAGTCGAAGGTGTCGGCATAGGCCTCGGTCAGCTCTTGGGACAGTTGAAGAAACCGATTGTGGGCCTCGGCTGTCGCCTCCATATTCTGTCGGGCCGCGTTCATCAATTGGGACCATGGATTCTGGACGATGGTGTCTTCCTGCACGACGATCTTTTCCCTATGGTCGTTTTGATGGCTGTCGGCCAGTGCTTCCAATTCCCGGCGGTCCGTTTCGGGCTTTCGGTGTTTTTCCTCGTCGGTTTTTTTCTTTCGAAGAGAAACAGGAAGCGTGGGCCGAAAAGATTGTCCGCCCACAGCCACCGGCACCACTTTTTTCCGGCCGGCGGATGTTATGGTGGGACGTGAATCCGGATAAAGGGCCCCTGCATCCATGGGAACCCGTTCGACGGCCAATTGGGCCAGGCATTGCAACAGGGGTTCCATTTCGTTTTCTCCCGCCGCACTGGCCGAGACGGCAAGGTGGGGGCGATCGTGCAGGATCCGGCGGATCATCCGGCTGCACGATGCGCCGGGACCGGCCTCGATGAAGATGCCGATCCCGTCGTCGGCAGCACGCTTAATGCTTTTGTTGAAGTCAAAGCCATCAACTGCCTGTTTTACAATTGAATCCGCAATTCGATCCGAGGTAACCGCATAGGGGGCGGCCCAGCTGCAGCTGTAAACGGTCAGATCCGATTTGGGCGAGCTGGGAAACAGGTGGAGGCGCCTGTAGGCATCGGCGGCGGGAAGGGCCGCATCACAGTGAACGGTCACCACCCCGTCGAGGTAGACGGCCTGGCAGTGCAATGCCGAGATGGCCGCCGCCAGAGCCGGTGCAAGGCCGCCGATGACACATTCATCCGGCGTATTGACGATCAACAGGCGTACATGATCCATTTCGGACAGGGTATTTGAAACGATGTCGGCGGGACGGTTGACGACGGCCACCCGCCAGTCCACCGTTTCGTGGTCCGCCAGGTGCCAACTCTGCCGAAGGGCCGTGCAGGGGCCGGCCAACCGGGTGGTAAAAAGGTCCGTTTCTTCCATTCGGTCCAGCATTTCCCCCCGGTCCGCCCAGATGCCGTTGGCGAAAAGGGCCGCCGATTCGCCCAAACTGTAGCCGATGAGGGCATCGGGTCTGATGGCGAGGCGCCGAAGGATCTGGGTCATGAGACCACCGAACACCACCTGGCCGGAGATCATGTTCACCGGATCGTCTTTGAGCCGGGAGACCGCCGATTCCTTCCAGGAAGCGTCCCATGATCGGCGCCACGGCATCAGATGCCAGGGCCGGAACTGGCTTTTCAATCGATGGGTTTCCCGGTCCATCCGGGAGACCACATCGGGGAAGCGGAGTGCCAGGTGCCGTCCCATGCCCAGGTAGTGGTTTCCCGAACCTGGATAGACCAGGGCGATGCGCGTTGTTTTGCCCAATGGGCGGTGTTTGAAGAAAATCCGTTTGGCCCTCGCCTCGGATTGGCCGGCATCGATGGCTTTTCGTGCATGATCCATGGCGGCGGCGGGGTCATCGTCGTTTTTCAGGATCAACGCCATCGCCAATTCGTGATCATTGTTCGGCGGATGGTCTGCCAGGAAGCGGGCCGCCTTCACTTCCATGGAGACAGTGCCGGCATCACCGGTCAGCGCTTTTTCCAGACGGGACACGCCTTCTTGTATCTGTTTTCCATCGTCGCCGGTAATTACGAAGAGGCCGGGTGATCGGAGGACGGACGTCAAATAGTGATGGTCCGTCGTTTGACATTGATCCGTTTCCTCTTCCTGCAAAAGGACGTGGGCACACCCGCCGTCCTTGGTCATGGCGGCGACGCAGGCGGTTCGCGGACCTTGCTGCCGGTCCCGGAACCAGGGCTGGGCAGTCACGGGGACGTGAAATCCGGCGAGATCCATCGTGGAATTTGGGGGGCTTTCGTATCCAACCAGGGGCGCGAGGCGGCGCCGGGAAAGGCACAATGCGGTTTTTACCACCGATGCCAGGCCACTGGCGGCTCCCGTATGGCCGATGACGGGCGTCGTGGCGCCCAGGGCGATGGCCGCCGAAGGATCGTCCCCGACGACCGGCGCAAAATGGTTGGAAAGGGTGTCCAACTCCAGTCGATCCAGTTCGGGAACGCCGATTCCGCAGCCTTCAAACAACGAGATGGATGCAGCACCCACACCGGAGATGGAAATGCATTGGTCCAGGGATCGCCTGTATGTGGCTTCCGTCAGCGAACCGCTCGTAAAATCGTCTCCACCGGCACTGCCCACTCCCCGAATCACGGCATGGATGCGGTCGCCGTCGGCGCGTGCCCGGTCCAGTGACTTGAGCACCAGGGCCGCGGCACCATCGCCGGGAAGTGTTCCGTCGGCCGTACCGTCATAGGGCCGCAATCGATTGGTCGGACTGACGGGAAATGTGCGATCCATGCGAATCACGCTTCGTCCCTCTCCGGCCAGATCCACCGCTCCAACGACCATTGCGTCAACGAAGCCTTGTCCCAGCTGATCGGCGGCCACTTGCAGCGCCTTGATGCCCGATGCGGCGTCCGCGCTGACGACGAAGCTGGGACCGCCGAACCGAAACTCCCTGGCCATGCGGCTGGCCACGATACCACCCAAGGCCCCGACGACCCGTGAAGGGGTGAGGGGCGGTCCGCATTGATCCCGCAAATCTTCGAGCCATCGATCCAGCTCGGTTTCGTCCAGTCCCAGATCGTATTGCCGGTTCCATCTTCGTACGGCGCCGTGCAATTGCCAGCGCAGGTGGAAGTTGGTCGCCTCGAAATCGAAATCGATGCCCACGACGACACCCATGCGCTCTCTTGGCTGGCGAAGGGCAAAGCCTGCATCGGCCAGGGCGCCGGCACCTACCATGAGTGCCATCAGCTGTTGGGGCAGGATGTCATCGAGTTCCTTCGGGGGAATCTGAAACTCTCCGAGACCGACGAAAAGTTCCTTTACATAGGCGCCGTGGGGATCGGTGCCGCGCAACTGATGGACGATGGCGGCGTCGGCGTTCTTCCATCGGCCCGCGGCTCTTCCACCGATTGCGCTTTGGCCTTCGAAAACGGCCCGTTCGAATGATTTCAGGTGGGAAGCGGTTCCCGCGGATATGTCCATCCCCACGATGGCAATGGGCGCAAATCTCTTTGGGCTGCCGGACTTTTCGACGGTTATGGGCTCTTTTTGTGTGTTGGCAGCCGAAACGGCGGTTTGGTTCCATTGTTCAAACAGGATGTGGCCATTGATGCCACCGAAGCCGAAGGCACTTACCGCCGCACGCCTGGGACAGTCCGGATTGCGGCGGCGCCAGCTTTCAGGGCTGGTCTGCACCCGAAACGGGCTGTCAGCAAGGGGACTGTCGGCCGGTGGCCGTTCGAAATTGATGGAAGGCGGCAGGGTTCGGTGCCCCATGGCCAGAAGGGTCTTGATGATGCCGGCCGCACCGGCGGCGGTGAGCAGATGGCCGATCATGGATTTGACCGATCCGATGGCGCACCGCTGTGCCGTGGACGGCGCCTTCTCCCACATCTGCGTCAGGCTCTGGATTTCCGAGGTATCGCCGGCATGGGTGCCGGTGCCGTGGCATTCGATGAGATCCACATCCCAGGGGTCCCAGCCGGCCATCTGGTAGGCCTGCACCATGGCGCGGACCTGGCCGCTTACTTCCGGTGCCAGCAGGTTGCCGCGCATGTCGTTGGAAAGGCCGATGCCCCGGATTACCGCGTGGATGGTGTCTTTTTGATCGATGGCGTCGGAAAGGCGCTTCAGGACGATGATCCCGACGCCTTCTCCCACCACCAGTCCGTCCGCTCGGTGGTCGAAGGGGGCGCACCGTCCCGATGGAGAGAGCGCCTGAAGCTGACTGAAACCGGTCTGGGTGTAAAGGCATTCGGGGCGACAGACCCCGCCGGTCACAACCATGTCGGCACGGTTCGCCCACAGGGCATCGCAGGATAGCTTGATGGCGTACAGGGAGGAGGCGCAGGCCGCGTCCAGGGTAAAATTGTCGCCACCGAATCCCATTTCCGCGGCCAACAATGCTGCGGCAAGGCCGTCTGCCCGACTGGCCAGCGCTTCGGCCCTGGTCACCGGCGCGGCCGGTTTGACCCCGTGGGGGAAAAGAGCCTTTTCGATGGCCATTCCCATCACTTTGCGGGTGAAAGCGCAGGCCCCGTCCGTGGGAAGGGCGATGGCGGCGATGATGGTGTGAATGCGGCTTGCATCCAACTGGGATGTCCGACAATTGGAAACCGCCCGTTTGCCCGCCATGAGGGTCAGGTGATGGACCGGGTCCAAGCGACGGGTCAACACAGGGTCCAGGGAAAACGCCTGTGGATCGAAAAAAATGTCTTCGATGAGGCATGCATGCCGGGAGTAGGGATGATCCGGGGTCAACGATGTGCGCAGCCGATCCGAAGGGGAGGCAATCCACCTGTTTTCGGGAACCGGGACAGAGCAGTCGATGCCGTTTACGATGTTATGCCAGTATGCATCGAGGTTCTGTGCACCGGGAAAAATGCCATCCATCCCGACGACCGCGATGGGGGTTGGTTTGTTTGTCATGGGACCAATCATGAAAATTATTTCGTACCCATCCGGAAAACAGGTATCCTGTTTCCGGGTGGGCACTATCACTGAAATGATCGACGACATGTCGGTGTCTCATTCGTCGAACGAAATAATCTTTATACTCTTTCGATGATGATTTCGCAAGAATCAATGGGGGTTAAAAGCGGTTTTGTTTTGACAGCGCAGATGGGGGCGGTTATGGTGAAAGAAGCGTCAACCCACCATGCAGGATATTTTTTCCGGTACCCCGTTTTGTGGCGGCGTCAGCCTGCTGGGCGCTTTTTCTTGCCTTTGATTAAAAGGAGGTGAATCATGAAAATCAATTTTCATCGCATTCTCTGTGCAACCGACCTTTCCGATTTTTCAAACCAGGCCATCGTTCAGGCCATTGGCATGGCAAAGGAATTCGGGGCAACCCTTTACATCTGTCACATCATCGATCTTCCTCTGGTAACCATGCATGGTGTTGCTTTCGTCTATCAGGAAGATCAGATCGAAGAGATGAAGACCGGTGCCCTCAATCAGATCAAGTCTCTGGTGGCAGACCATGATTTGGATTGGCACGCATTCGTCGAAGTCGGCCCCATCTCCAGCACCCTTTGTCGGTTGGCCGGGGAAAAAGCGGCGGATCTGGTCATCGTCTCCACCCATGGCCATACCGGTCTGAAACGATTGTTTCTGGGATCGGTGACGGAAAGGCTTCTTCGGACCATTTCCACGCCTCTTCTGGTCGTGACACCGTCAGAAAAAGCGGGGCCGCCTGAAAAGCAGTTCAAGGGATTCGGTTTTTCACAGATACTCGTGGGCTGTGATTTCTCGACCGCTTCGGATCATGCCGTGTCCTTTGGTTTGAGCCTGGCCCAGGAGTTCGAGGCCGTCATTCACCTCGTGCACGTCGTCGAGCCTTTCGTTTACAGGGATACCATGCTGACGACATCCAGTCAGTCGGAATCGTCCTTTGCGGTAAGCGGCGATTGCCAGGAGCGGCTGGAAGCCCTTGTGCCGGAAGACGCGCGAAACTGGTGCACGATCAAAACGTCGTGCGAGTCGGGAAAGCCGTTTCAGGTATTGAAATCCTATGCCGATGCCAATGGAATCGATCTGATCGTGCTCGGTGTTCGCGGCCAATCCCTCGTGGAGACCTTGCTGTTAGGGTCCACCACCGACCGGGTGATTCGAAATGTCTCTTGTCCGGTGCTGTCTGTCTGTCCACCCTAAAAAGCTTTTCCAGGCCATGCATGGCCTGGAAAAGCTTTTTATAAAATCATTTGTCGTCAACTGGTAGCCGCAACACAAACGGCAGTCCCAGAAATCCAACCAGTGCAAAGAGGATATATGTGGCCTTGAGTCCGATCCAATCTCCGAACAGCCCGACGATCACAACCACCGCCGATCGGGATAAAAAAGAGATCATCATGAAAAGACCGTTGGCGGCGGCCGGACTTGTTGCCGCGTTTTCCTGAATCAGTGCCAGCATCACAGGGGTCGTGGAGAGCAAGGTAAAGCCGCAAAATCCCAGCAGCACATAGGCGATCCATCCGTCGGACCACACGAAGGCCAAAA
Organism: uncultured Desulfosarcina sp.; assembly: GCA_963674945.2. Taxonomy (GTDB): domain Bacteria; phylum Desulfobacterota; class Desulfobacteria; order Desulfobacterales; family Desulfosarcinaceae; genus Desulfosarcina. The sequence goes on along the minus strand of CAXXWQ010000004.1, from coordinate 121,278 downwards.
TGGCGATGGGTGCCGTGAGCAGGGACAGGGTCAACATGCGTCTGCGGCCGAGATAATCGCTCAATGTGCCGGCCACGATCACGCCCCCCACACCGGCTGTCTCGAAGATGGTCAGGCCCGCACCCGCCAGCCATAAATTGCCCGTGTTCATTGTGATAAAGGTGGGCAAAAAAGTTGCCATACATCCATGCATGAACCCCCTGGCCACCAAAATACCCGTGATGGGAATGAAAAATCCTTTCAATTCTCTCCAGGTACCGAGCAAGGGCGTCGGCTTTTTGGAGGAGTGGGTCACCGGCAGATTTTTCGTCGCAAGAAACAAAAGGGCCGAGAAGACGACCCCTACGCCCATTACCGGGTAGAAGCCTTCGATTCCCATCAGGGCGACCAGGCCCACGGCGACCATGGGGCCGGCCGCTCGGGCCGCCTCTCCTCCCACCATGAAGAAAGACATGCCCATTCCTTTCCGATTCCCGGACATACGGGCCACGACCACCGGTGCGGGAACGTGGAAAACCGACACGCCGATGCCGGCGAAGACCATCAGTACCAGCAAGATGGCATAGGACGGGGCGATACCAATCAGGCTCATGGGAACAGCCGTCAGCGTTGGCGCCAACACAAGGAACCACCGCACGCTGATCCGGTCCGCCAAGGTTCCGATCCAGGGGTTGAGCAGGGCGGGGAGCTGCATCACCGTGGAGAGCAGACCCGCCTGGGTCAAGGACATGGACAATTTTTCGATGAGCAGCGGCAGAAGCGGCGAAAGGAAACTGGAATAGATGTCATGGATGAAGTGACCGATGGAAACCGCCACTACGCCGAAAAGGTCGAATGGGGTGGTTGCGGTGGTTTCTTCGGCATGTGCGGATTTGGTGTTCGGTTTCATGAAGAGCGCCTATACCAGAAAAAGCTTTTTTTGCGCAAGCCATGCAATATGGCCACATGAAAGGATCTTATTTTTTTGGGGGGGGTTGACATTGGTTGAAAATGGGAAAAGTTTTTTATAATTTTAGAAAATTTGAAACGCAAAGGGAGAAAATCCCATGTACCTCGCCTGGAAAAGGGAAAACGGATCGAATTTTCGATACATCATCCGGCACTCCTACTATGATGGACAATGTTATCGAAGCAGGGATGTATTCGACCTGGGCAGTGATCCGTCACAGTTCATCGTCTATCCCGGTGGAAACGGCTTCTACATCGATACGGCGGTGGAAGATGACATCTGTGCAAAGGGGGTCCCGGTCGATCAGTCGGACCTGGAACCCATCTTCCTTCCCTTTCTGCCGCTGCATATCCGCCGTGTCATCGACGGGTTCGATCGTACAAGCAAAACCGGCGGTGCCTCCTCCGGCGACTGCATGCCGGCCGATGCCTTTCACCGATTCGATCGATTTCGTCTTCATTTTCTTAAAATGGGCAAGGTGAACGACACGAATCCTGGATGCGTGCCGGATCGATTCTATCGGAACCTGCAACACAAATCCCGGGACGAAATCGAACACGATTTTATCAGGGCGGAACGTATCCTCAAGCCTACGGAAAAGGCCCGCTACACCTATGAAATCTTCCAGTTGAATGCATACTTCACCGAATCCTTTTCCCGCAGCCATCCCGAGGGGCTGGATCGCTATCAAATGGATCGATTTTTCATAAAAGCCCTGTGCGGGCTCAATGCCGACGACACTTTCTGGCAGGGAAGCGAGCCGGAGTCGGGACTGCGACAGCACCTGGTCCGCTATGCGATCATGTATTTCGACCACAGTTTTCCCGTTCGCGATCCGTTTCTACAATTTATGGAGGATTTTCGAAATCGCCACCGGGAATACCGGCCGCCGAAAAGCGTTCAGGTCAGCCTGGAGGCTTCCGCCCGGCTGTTTGGCGTGAGTGTGGACCAACTGAAAAAAATGGATTGCCGGGCGCTGGCCCGACAATACCGGAAACGTGCATTGCACCACCATCCGGACAGAGGTGGTGACCCGGAAACCTTTCTGAAGTTGCGCGCGGCGTATGATAAATTGCGTAGGAGAAAGGCCAGGATGTAGGTACAGCGGTCAGTAAATCCAGTTGCCAAGAGAACGGCTTTTGGGTGGGGGGCTCTCTCCTAAGGGATTGTAGGAGTCAGAAGCCAGAATTAAGGAGACAGAATGAGGTTGATGTCGCTTCGCTTCATCGATCGGATAAGATGGATCGAGCAGAAGGCGAATACCTGATTCTGGATTCTGAATTCTGACTCCTGGATTTTTACAACAAGCCTACGGAAGAGCTGTTTCTCTATAGCCCCTGCCAGTGGACCAGTCTTTCATTACGGAATAAAAAACGAGTCATGCTCTCGGCGGCGTGGGCGGTGCAGCCGTTTTACACTTTTCTTCGTATGTGGAGAGTAAAAACAACGTGGCGAAGGGTTGGGTGAAGAGAACACCGATGAACACCAATGTGCCGATCATGGAAATTGCCAGAAAGATGGTTACCGTCACCACGTGATCCACCAATTCACCCCTCATGGCCATTGCATAGCTCTCTTTCACCGCATCGATGATCGAAAGATTATTGTCTGTTATCAGCGGTACTGCATAGGCACAACAAAATGTGATGGCCACGGAGATAATAACGCCGGGCAGAAAGTAGATGGAGAATCCGATGGTGGTCATGAAAAACACCGCGACCCCGAATCCCAGCAGCGGCAGAAACAAGTTCATATATGAAAAGAGATCTTGTACTTTGGGTTCCCTTCCGTTTCGGATCAGTAACAGGAGGCTCTGGGTGAAACCAGCCATGGTCACCGGACCCATGATGCCAAATGTGATGATGCTTAAAGCAAACATTACCAGTGTCATGAGAAGTAGGGAGACGATATTGCCAAGGGTCAGTTTCCAGGCAGTTTCGATATGATACTTAAAATCCATGGGCTCTCCTGATGGCATATGGGGGTTTGGTTCGGTGCCCGAAGCTTCTATGGGCCGGACGAAAATGAAATACGTTCTTACAGGTAAGTTGTCAACCCGGCTGCGTCTGATTTCCAGCGGCTATTTTGGTTTATTGGGGAAAGAAAAGGTCCTGAGTGCCGCAAAGGGACTGTCTTTGCGTTTCTGATCGCACTGGCAGGTCGATATGTTGAGGTCCGTACCACATCGACTGCAAAGGCCTTTGCAGGTTTCTCGACACAGCGGTTTGATGGGAATGTCCATGATGATTTGCTGGGCCACCTCCTCACCGAGTTCGATGTGGTCTCCACTGTAGTGGATTACATCCATCTCCTCCGGTGTAAGCTCGATCTCTTCTTTTTCTTCGGTGCCCGAAGGGGTCTCCTTTCGTGGGATTGCCGTTGCGGTAAATTCCGTTTCGATTGGCAGATCAAAGGGTTTCAGGCATCGGCAACATGAGATTCTTGCCTGGGCGGAAAGGGTTCCCCGGATGCTCACGGTATCGCCGAAACGGGTCGCATGAATACGCGCTTGAATCGGACGGTTAAAAACGACCCGGTCCTCTCCGGGGATCTCATTGAGCAACGGCAGTCGGTCCGCCGCAATGGTCTGTACAAGGTCAAGCCCATTTTCGAGGATGCTTCCGATGTGAATCCGTATCATTCCTCTTCCTCTTTTGGATGGAGAATCGTAAGGGGTTCGATATTAATAATGCAATCGATCCAATTTATCTCCACCCGAAAAAGATGAAACGCTCAACTTGGGAGTCAGCAAGGGGCGGATGGATCGGTTGGAAAATCCGAAAAGGGATAAAAAGACGAATTCGAACCGTCACGAAAGCTGATGAGCTGCCATGTCTGCTCATAGGGGGCGTGGCGGATAATGTAACACCCGCCATCGCCTCCCATGATTTTAAAGTATCGGTGATCCGGCGCCAGCCAACGATCCAATATCGTTGCGACGGTGATTCTGCGTTTGCCAAGAATCAACCGCCTGGGGGTCTCTTCGCCACGGTAGCCGGCGTAACAATCGACCCGAATCTCCATGGTCTTACCGGCCGGGGACGATGATCCGGGAGTCGTTTTGCTGTTTTCTCTGTTCTTCCTCTTGCATCTTCTGGATTTGTGCGATCATTTTGTTCATTTCCTGCTCCATGGCGGCGGGAAATGCCGCGATGGCTTCGGTCACGTTGTTGGCCATCAATCTGGCCTGAAGGGGAAGGGGACCTTGTGGTGTGATGATCTGGGTGTGGCCAAAATAGATCGTCGATCGGCTGGTGTCGTCCTTGCCGTCTGCGGTGACCGGTATCATGCGGCGAATGGAGGCGACCTTCAGATCCGTGATTCCGTCTTCCCTGTAAAGATTGTTACTGTCCACACCAAAATCGATTCTTTCTTGTTGTGACATTCATCATCTCCGATCGGTTGCGTTTTTATAAGTGTCCGCCACCGTAACCGATTTTCCATCCTGTGTCACGGTGTTTATGAAAAAGGGGTTGCCGGAAAGTTTGTGGAATCGTATAGTGTTCCCTAATATGAAAAGCGGAAAAACCCTTCACCCTCCCAATGGAAAAAGCAGTAGAATGGCCATTACGGCCATTGGCATTTCGCTTCTGGTCTCCATCGTTCTGGTTTCCGTCAAATTTTACACCTACCATTTAACCCGATCTGCCGCGGTATTGTCAGACGCGCTGGAGTCCATCATCAATGTCGTTGCCGCCGCCTTCGCCGTTGTCAGCATATGGATGGCCGCCCAGCCTCCGGACGAAAGCCATCCCTACGGCCATGGCAAGATCGAATATTTTTCCGCCGGATTCGAAGGGGCCTTGATCATTTTTGCTTCCGTCGGCATCTTCAAAAACGGTATCTCCCATGTATTCGAGCCCAGGACACTCGTCAACCTGCAATCCGGGTTGTTTATTCTCGTGGTCGCCTCCGGAGTCAACCTGCTGCTCGGATTGGGCCTGGTGCGCGTGGGAAAACGATTGCAGTCGTTGACCCTGATTGCAGACGGGCGTCACGTGCTTACGGACGTGATCACCAGCGTGGGTGTGGTGGTGGGACTCTTTCTGGTGCAGTGGACAAATTGGCTCTGGCTTGACGGCGCCATTGCCTGCCTCGTGGGCATACATATCCTGTTCACCGGTGCCCGGTTGGTAGCGCAGAGCATATCCGGATTAATGGACGCATCCGATCCTGCCCTGCTCGAGGAACTCACTCGCCTGCTGGAGGACAACCGTGAGGTGAACTGGGTTGACATCCACCGGCTTCGGGCCTGGCGAAGCGGAAATTTGGTGCATATCGACCTTCACCTCGTCTTGCCCCGTGATCAACGGCTCGAAACCGCCCATGCCCATGCAAAGGCCCTCGAACGGCTTGTTTCGGACCATTTTAAAGGCAATGCCAGTGTTCTGATACACATGGATCCCTGTGGCACGTCGTTGGTTGCCGATGATACGGGTCCTTGCTGGGAGAATTGCTCCGAGAGGACGAAAAGCGAGCCGGAACTGAATATCTCACCCCATCGTTTCGTGAAATCCGGTACGGAAAGATAAGATTCTTTATTCAACCAAACGAGTATTGAGAAACCGCAATTCCTCTTTGATCGATCCGGGACAAAATCCCATGGCATTGGCCCGGCTGCTGTCCCGGGATGCGTCCGTGTTGATCGTCCGGGGCTGATGTGGATGTTGCCCACAGACGTTGGTCTCGGACACCGCAGCCGCATGGATGACCGCATCGGGCATGATGTGGAGAAAGGTTTGTTTCAGATCCTGATACCGGGTGAGATCCGTACGGAAAAGCTTCGCACCGGATACGGTGACGGCATGGTTCAGATAGGTGCCGTACACCTCCCATTGGTCCATGGCGGTCTGGATGATATTCCATCCGAGAAAACCGCTTGCGCCGGTGACGAGGAGTCGTTTCAAATTATCCTTCCAGTTATTTTTTTCGCTTTGAACAAATCTGCTTTTCACTGTTTCTTCTACGCTGCTTAAGGGAAGAACCGTGATTTTAGAAGTAACCGGATAGGTCTCCTGGCCCGGGTAGACCACCCACAGATGCGAAAGGTCTATATCGTTCAACGCCACCTGCATCGATTTGGTTATTTTGGGCGCTTCATTGAAATATCGGAGTGTCAATCCGAAATTTCAATGTTGAAAGTATGCTTCCAGATCAGAATGCTGTTGAACAGGAGTCAGAATTTAGAGCCAGGCACGTTTCGTTTTTATCCGGAGCCAATCAATGATTTGCGTGACGCTATGAACTCCAGCGGCGTGGTTATAATGAGACCCGGGTTGCCGTAAGGGTTGCCGAGATTATTGGAAGCGACAAGTTTACTGTTTGCTCTTGATATGAGCCTCCAACCACTCTCCAACGTCATTTAGTACTTCTTCTCGCTCCGGTTCGTTGAAGAGTTCATGATACAGACCCTCGTAGGTTTTGATGGTTTTGTCCGCGGCCCCGGCCCTTTCATGCAGGAGCCGGGCGCCGGAAGGATCCACCAACTTGTCTTCGGTTCCCTGGACGATCAGCAACGGAAGGGTGATTTGATTCGCTTTAACGGCGAGGCGTTCCATCGTGTTCACCATTTCTGCGGCCAGGCGTGCCGAGATCTTTCCATTGAAGACCAAAGGATCCTCCACATAGGCCTTGACGACTTCCGGATCCCGGGAAATGGCTGTTGCGTCCAATTTCAAAATGCCTGTTTTGGGAAACAGCACGGAAAGGATTTTTCCCATGAGAACCGTGAAGCCCGACACCTTTACAGAAGGTATGATGCTGGGTGCGGAGATCACCGCACCGGAAAATTCATCGGAATGATCCAGCAGATAGAGCGCGGTAATCAGTCCTCCCATACTATGTCCAACGATAAATACGGGCGTGGCCGGGTTGCGTTCTTTCACCATGGTCGAAAAAATGCCCAGGGTTTCGGTGAAGTCCGTGAACCTTTCCACGTGGGCACGTCGGCCTTCTGACTTGCCGTGGCCCATATGATCCAAACCGAAGACGGAATACCCCAGCGGTACGAAACGGTTGACCACGTTCATGTACCGTCCGCTGTGTTCGCCAAGCCCGTGGACCATGAGCAATGCGGCTTTGGTTTTTTCTTCGGGGAGCCAGGCCTGAAAATAGATGCCGAGCCCCCGTCCGGCCTTGAAATTGCCTTCCATGTGATTCATGAGACCTCCGTTAAATGTCAACTGAACCCGAAGGGGCGCGCCGACCCGTGAATGTCAGCTTCGGAAAATTCCTCTTTTTTGTTTAGCCGCTATCCGTGAAGATTACAATCTTCAAAACAGGGGAGGTGATTTGGGTAAATGGTGTCGTGTGCTCTTGCCAAGACTGTTCCAGCGTGTATATATGTCCATCGCGTTGGAACCATGTTTCCGGGTTGTAATGGGCAAAAATGCCCCAAATCATTTGAATGAACTTTAAGGCAGCCGTTAATCAATACAAAATTTGTTGGACCATACTCGATCTGGAAAAGCTTTTTAGGGTGAGTTTCATGAATACTGAGGAAGCGAAAAACTTTTTTGCAGCGGATCGATATGCTGCATTGACGGGAGTCGAAATCGTTGAGGCGAGCGTCGGATATTGCAAGGCCCGTCTGACCATTGAAGACAAGCATCTGAATGCAGCCAATGTGGTCCAGGGGGGAGCGATTTTCACCCTTGCCGATTCGGCTTTTGCCGTCGCTTCCAACAGCCACGGTCAACTGGCCCTTGCCATTAATGCCAATATTTTTTTCCTGAAAGCCGCAACCGGCGGAATCCTCTATTCCGTTGCGACCGAAGTCACGGAACCGGGAAGGCTCGGAGCTTATGATGTACTGGTAACGAATGGAGAGGATGAGGTCGTGGCAAGATTTACCGGAATGGTTTATCGGAAAAACAAGCAATTGCAAGAATGAGGAATGAAATTTTTTTCAGATGGGTTGCGTGGGATGGGAACGAGAATCCAGGCGTCGGAATTCAGAATCCAGAATGAGGCACTCGCCTTCGGCTCGATCCATCTTTTTAAACCGACGGAGCATAGCGACACACATTCATTCTGACTCCTGGTTCCTGTGGGCGACCCTCAAAGCCAAACCATTTGAATCCGATTATTTCCCCACCGAATTCAGTTTGTGTTCCTTTTTCTCAAATAATCCTTGATTTTTTCGGTGATTTTCCGAGAATATTACTGAGCATTCGCTTGTTCCATCATTTCGACAAAATTTTACTATACTGAGCGATTTTCGAGATTGCCAGAGGTATAGTAGCACCTGACGTATTTGATCCATTTAATAATGGTATCGAAGCTGTGCAATGTGGATTGCATCGTCTGATACTTTACATGTGAACCGATGTTCGTCATTGATTCGGCGTGACCAATATTCTGAAAGGGTGTGTTTGAGTGGCTCGGGTTTTCCAATTAAGGACTGATTGTTATTGGAGGTGGTTCGACTGCTGCCCCATAGGGTTGAGATCAGGAAGATATAAGGGAAGTGAGAATGTTCTTAAACGACCGTCAAATGAGGCCGTGCACTCTTTTACCATTTTTGATTTATGGGTTTGGTGCCTATCCCAAATCAAGAAAACTTTTTGATTGCGTCCTCTCATCAAACGATTCAGAAACTCACAAGTCTCTCTTGAACGGGACGAGCCATGAATGATCATGAAGTTCATTTCTCCTCTGGGGGAGATCGCTCCCAGGATAGTAAGGCCGAATTTTGCACCTTCTGTTTCAACAATCGGTGTTTCGCCTTTCAACACACTGGTATTTCCCGAATAAAAGTCTGATCGAACCTCTGATTCATCTTGGAAAAAGATGACGGCTCCCTCTTTTTTCGCCTGTTTCTGAATTTGTGGAAAGATTTCTTCTTTCCACTGTTGAACCGCTTCCAGATCCATTTGGTATGCTCGAGAAAGTGGTTTTTGACAGGTAAATCCAAGCTGTGCCAACAATCGGCCTACGGATGTCAAGCTGAGTTTGATGCGAAACTGTTTTACGATCAATTTTGCGATCATGGAACGTGTCCACAAGGCGAATTCAAATTTAAACTGTCGGGGTCTTTATCTCGTATTGTCTTGTATAGCCATATTATTTGCGATTCGTTAAGTTTTTTCGGACGCCCACTGGGGGGGCCAACGCGCAAAGCGTGCCACCCGCCATTGCGGTATCTGTCAAGCCAGTTATAAATACAAGCGCGGGCAAAACCAAGTGTTCTGATAACTTGTTCCGGACTTTCTCCTTCTTGTACCCGTTGCACTGCCTTGATGCGTATATCCGCCATTGCCTCGGAACTTAATTTTCTTCCATCAATTGGTTTCATGTTCGTAGCTATAGCTCGAAGTGAGAAGTCTATCTATATGCTTATCCACATAAAATAGTCATCATCTTCAACGTCTTCCATTAACGGCACGACTTCTTTTGCTTTATCCTGGAACCTTTTTTCGTTTCTCCATCTGAGCCATTGTGAAGTATCTTGAGCTGGCGCAGTCCGCAAATTCCATCGCGCCGACTCACCACAAAGCGCGATCAGGGTGAGATGATAAACCATTGGCTGTTTACGGACTTTTGCTCTACGAACGCCAACAGCGTCGTTGTAACCGCCGCGGCCATAGGGCCGCGGCGGTCAAAAAATTCGATCGTGTCCTGAAGCCTTCCTACTTATTTCTCTCGATCCACCGGGCCATTTTGCCGTCAAAAATCGCTTTGACCTTGTCCAGTGCATCGAAGGCGGACTCACCAAAGGTATCGGCGCCGACCTCGTCACACCACTCGGGCGTCATGCCCCAGCCGCCGGTGATAAAGATCACGTCGTCTCTGACGCCGGCTTCCACCATGGCCTTGTGGATGACCCCGCAATACGGTGTCACAGGCCCGATGATGGCCGAGGCGCCCACGATATCGGGCTTGTACTTCTTTATTGCCGTAACGAACCCATCGGCCGACACGTTCTCTCCGATGTCGATGGCCTTGATGCCCGCACCGGAAAAAAAGGCGGAGACGATCCTTTTGCCCACGTTGTGGAGATCGCCTTCTACCGTTCCGATGATCATCACCTTATCCTCCGGCTTCCGATTCAAAATGGAGGCTTCCACAGCCGCTGTCGGAAGCAACCGTTCCATGGCATCGTTCATGATCTGGCCTGAGATCATCAGATCGCTCATGAACCGGTCATTGGCCTCGTACTCGTCGCCGATGATGGTCAATCCGGGACTTAAACCGTTAACAATCACATCTATTGGCGGAATATCGGCAGCCACGCATTCTTCGACCAAATTGGCGACCAAATCGTCATCGAGATCGATAATCGCCTCTTTCAATTTTTCGAGTATTTCTTCGTTTGCCATTTGATCAGACTCCTTTATTCGTATCTGCCGTATTTCTTGAGTGCGGCAACCCCGATTTCGACGTTTTCAAAACTCGTGAAGTATGTCGGTTTAAATGACGGACCGAACTTGGGTTTGTCTTTGTGGCGCATGATTTGCTGCTTTATCGCTTCCTCTATCTCAGATGGCGTGCCAAACTCGATGGTGTGATCCTCGATGGTGAAGCTTAAATATAGTTCACGTTCATGACACCAATCCGCCAGTTTATCCAGGTCACAGGCGCCTTGCCCCCCGGTCCCGCCATTAAAGGTCGTCCCCACCGGTCCCTGCCCGCCGTGCTCGTACGTTGTTTCAAAAAATTCCTGCGACTTGCCCATGAAGGCTAATCCCCAGCCCATGTAGAGCTCTTTGCCCGCCTTGTCTTTTGAATATTGACAGATGGTTTCACCGACTCTTCGATAGTGATCGGCGATCCACAGGTTCTTTTCGTTTGTGCACGGGAAACCGCCATCCTGGGCGCACATGGTGAGTGCGTCCACCTGCGCCTCGTCAACCAGGGCCTTGCCAAAGCCGCAAAGGAATTGCGTGCCGATTTCGGTGCATGCCTTGGCCAGTTCCGGGTTCTTGCGCAGGGCGATGCTGTACTCCGTCCAGCCCATCATGCCCATCATTGCCAACAGGGCCGGACTGGGGCAAATAGAAGGCCATACCACAATGGGCAGCTTGTATTTCTCCACAATCCGCCTGTACTCCCTGACGGCCCAGATGTAACCCGGATACAAACCGTCCTTCCTGGCATCGGGTATCGGCATGCCCTCCAGATCTTCCAGGCACTTTATGGGAGGCTCGCCCTTGATGATCGGGTTGCCGTATTCAATCATCGCCGACAGTCCGCCCCACATGTCCTCGCCGTAATTCGTGTTGTGCATGCAGCTGTAATCGAGCTTGAACCGGGCCATCATCATCAGGTGCGCCTTTACATACTGCTTGGGGAACTGGTAGATGTCGATGGGCTTGTAGGCATCGGCTGCGGAATCCAGGACTTTCACCGCATATGGATTGTTGTGCGGTATCCCCATAAACATACGGTCCTTGTCCTCTCCCCACATGGCGGCATGCCACCGCTCGTACGGGGTCATGCCCCCCTCTTCCTCGATGTTCTTGTGGATCTTTTCACAAATACGTTCTATCTCCCGCGTCTCTTCGGGAGACCATTCGAAATCTAACTTCTCGAGCGGCGTGTTGTACCAATAAGGCGCATTTTCAAGCGGTTGTCTTCCTTTGAACATGATCTGTTACCCTCCCTTTTGCGTTGAGAATTTACTTGCCCCACCTCACAATGAGTTCTATCATGCACGACAGATTTATTATTTTGACATGGACTCGGACGCCGGCAATGAGCCTTTGTGCCGAGAATTAATCAGCTGTATCACCTGAACCGAATCACCGATTATCGAACAAAGATGGACAAAGCACCGCACCTTAAGAAGATGATCCAGTTCATGAAAATACCGAAACACAATCAGTAGACACCGGGCCGCAGCAGTCCAACCTGATGGAATGGGAGGTTACATGGACGATTTCTATTTACCAATAGTTATCGTAATTTGAGACGATTGAAGCCGAGGGCGGAAGCATGCGTGGCTTAGAAGAACCCAATGGCCGGGAAGTTCTGCGGATTACCCTTGCCGATGCAAGATCATAGGGGTGATCGACTGCCTCTGCGCAACAGCTATGTCAAACCCATTCTCAAATGCTGCTTTCAAATCGACGAGAAGACACGCTTCCTGTCTACTATGATTTCATTTGCGTTGCAGCATATCGATCACCCCCTCTCACATGAATTTGTTGACTCTCTTATTATATGCATTTTTACCTTGTCAATTCGTTTTTTTCTATTGAAAAAAGAAATGCAATCAATATTTTCTCTTCACTGTCATAAGCTTTGTTGTCACATATATAAATAAAGTGATGCACTATTTAGTTGGTGGAAACCTTTTTATTTATTTCCTTGTTACAAGCAAAGTGGTAACAAGGGATAGAGATCGGTGATGCCAGTTGCCAATCAAGAGAAATTAACCATTGTCTGCGTCAGCAACGAAGTCATTACCAGAGAAGTAGTTGAAAATGTAGTCGTTTATAACCATAAAAAATCATATACATAATACAAACCATGCTGTCTGAAACAGAGTCTGAGATGTTAAAAGAAAATCTGGCACGATTACAACAGGAGGCGCTTCAACTGGGCGCAACAGGCGCTGCCGTTATCACGTCGATGGATATCCGTGCAGTTGAGGAACTGGCTGCGTTATGCAATGGAGAATATGTCTGTCCCAGTTACGGCCTCGCCGCCAGTTGTCCGCCTCATGTGAAAGGGCCCGGATGTTTCAGAAGATGGCAGGAGAAGAGCCGGTATGCAATTACCGTGAAGATTGAACTGCCGTCCTCTATTTTCTTTTCTGATGAAAGAAAAGATGTGATGCGACTGCTGCACACGGTGGTGGCAGGAGTCGAAAAAAAAGCGGTTCGCCTGGGGTTCACAAAATCCAAAGCATTTGCGGGTGGATCCTGCAAGCCTTTGTTCTGCGGTGAGTATGAAACATGCTGTGTGGTGGAAGATCAGCAACCGTGCCGCCACAAAGATGAGGCGCGGCCTTCCATGTCGGGGTTTGGGATCGATGTTGTCCGGTTGATGAAGGCCTCCGGGTGGCCGGTCCAAAAAACGTCCGGTTCAGATGATCTGCGTTGGGTGGCTGGTTTGATCCTGATTGCTGAATGAAAAGGATACGTCTATTCTTGCCTCTTCATGGATAACGAAAATCAGTCCCGCCCCGGTCACTTTTTTTCGATTCAATATTTCTTTCGCAATTTCCGGATAATCCGCCTGCATGCACTCCGGACAGATACCATGGGAAAATGCTGCATCCGATCTCTCCTGAATATCAGGAAACTTGATTTCCTAATTGTTGCATATGGCAAGCAAAACATAATGTAAGTGGTTGAAAAACAGAAAGATAGGAGTCTGAATCCAGCAGGCCGGTAAGGTATTGCAACCGGAAAATGAACATGGCACCTTTAACCTTATTATCTTGGCGGATAAATGAAAGGAAAAGGATGCCATGCCTCAACAGATACTACCACTTATTCCTCGCGGTGCAAGACAAATCAACGGGCTTGTCAGTGTATTTCGTGACGATACGACCTGGACCTATTTTCTATCGACCGTTCCGATTTATTCTCACAGACAAGGCGATCAACGAATGTTTCGGATGATAACAGCCCAACTGGTTGAATCCGGAGCTTGCCGCCAGATCGATATCCAAAACACATTCGGCGTATCCAAGAGCAATGTCATCCGATCCGTGAACAAACTCAGGTCCGGCGGCGCCGAGGCATTTTTCGTTCAGCGGCGGGGACGACGCGGCGGCAAGGTTTTCAAACCTGAGGTGCTTGAACAAGCCCAACGTTTACTGGATCAAGGGTGCTCGAAAAAAGATGCCGCCCTGGAACTTGGCATTAAATACGATACGTTTCGCAAAGCTATAGATGATGGTCGGTTAATCGAATCAAGGATTGGTGAACCGTGTCTAACCAAATCAGATCGGGACATGGTCGACATGGCTGCTGCCGATGGTATGGGGACGGCTTGCAACCGAGTCGGGGAACGCATATTGGCATCATTGGGCAAAATGGTTGGTGCGCCGGTTCGTTTTGACAGATGCCTGGACGTTCCCAAAGCAGGCGTTCTTTGTGCGATACCGTCATTGGTGGCAAACGGGTTGTTTACCGGCGCAAAACAGTTCCTCGGCCAAGTCAAAGGCTATTACACGATCTTTCATGTCTTGTTGCTGCTTTCGTTTATGGCCTTATGCAGGATCAAGACGACAGAAAAAATACGAGGCCATGCTCCGGGAGAATTTGGTAAGTTATTGGGCTTGGATCGTGCACCGGAGGTTCGCTGTTTGCGTTACAAGATGGATGCGTTGAGCGCAGACCACGGCGCGGAAAAGTGGGCCGCATACCTCGGTAAATACTGGATGGAACAGGCGCCCGAATCGGTTGGCGCGCTTTATGTTGACGGGCATGTACGTGTTTATCATGGAAAATTGACCCGACTACCGCGCCGCTACGTGTCCCGGGAACGATTGTGCATGAGGGGCATTACCGACTATTGGGTTAACGATGCGATTGGCCGACCTTTTTTTGTCGTCGAAAAGCAGATCGATCCTGGATTATTGGCGGTTTTAAGAGACGATATCGTTCCCCGGTTGTTGCAAGACGTTCCGAATCAACCCGGTTTGCAGCAACTACAAGAGAACCCATGTTTATGCCGGTTCGTTCTTGTTTTCGACAGGGAAGGATATAGTCCCGCATTCTTCAAGGAAATGTGGGATCGCCATCGAATCGGCTGCATGACGTATCATAAGCATCCTGGTGAATCATGGCCGGAGCATTGGTTCACCGAGTATGAAGTTGCGATGCCAAACAAAGAGGTGGTGAAGATGCGGCTTTGCGAAATGGGTAGTTTGGTGGGATCTGGTAAGGGTGCAACATGGATGCGACAAGTGCGAAAACTGACCGATTCCGGACACCAGACCAGCGTAATCAGCACCGCTTTCGATTTGCCGCATACTCAATTGGCAGCACGCATGTTCAGCCGGTGGTGTCAGGAAAACTTTTTCAACTATATGATGCAACATTTTGATATCGATGTGCTTTTAGATTATGGTGTCGTTGAATTTCCTGATACCGAACGGGTAATCAACCCCGTTTGGCGGCAATTGAATCAATCCCGTAATTCGTTGCAGAACAAGCTACGATATCGTCGTGCCTGTTTTGCCGAGATGACCATTCACCCTGAAAATGAAGACAAACCGGTAAAGTTTAAGAAGTGGATAGAGAAAAAGGCCGAGCTGTTAGAAGAAATCGAAAAGATGGAGTATCAACTCAGCGAGTTGAAAGAAAAACGAAAACAGACAAGTAAACACATCACGTGGGGAGAACTTGAAGCAAAAGATAAATTTTTACGTTTACAACCGGGCAGAAAACGCCTGATGGACACGGTTCGTATGATTGCATATCGTGCAGAGACGGCAATGGTTGGGTTGCTCACGGGTCCGACGGTAAACTCGTCGGATGCACGGAGTCTTCTCCAGACACTGTTCCAGACCGAAGGCGATGTACTGCCCGATATTGAAAATCAGCAATTGAATATACGATTGCACGGCGCTTCGTTCCCAGCGGCCAATCGGGCTCTTTGCCAACTGTTTGCGCATCTGAACAGTGCGCAGGTAAAATACCCCGGTACCGAGCTGCAAATGATATTCGAACTAAATGGCTGCAGCACCTCAAATCATGCCGGAGGTGTCACATAGTTTTCCCGGAGATGCAGTGTTCTGAATATACTGTTCGATCTGCTGCCAGTATCCTTCGTTTGAATATCCATGAGCACAACATCCGGTTTACGTTGGCAATTTCTCTCTACGAAATTCCGTCATTCTTCCTCGAAGCGCTTCCTTACATTCTATGCGTCCCGGTGCATTGCGGTCGATGAACACATTGTCCGGCGTCAGCCGTTTTTGCCATCCAAATCACGTCACAATGGGATCCACTCTGGGGGTGCGGGATTTATCGGCTTCCATGCTCGACATTTTTATGATAATTGTCTCAATGTTTGTCAGTTAGCAGCCGATATAATATAAAAATGGGGTGATTATGTATTCATATAGGTTGACAAATTGGTATAACACAACCTATATGACGTTTTGGAAGAAGGCTCGCTTGGAGCGATGCGTAATTTTCGGGGTTACTTCGTACAAGCCCATTTATTCACCATGGGCAGGGCACAGGCAGGAAGGGACTGTAGCCTTTCGAGACCGGGAAAATCGGCAATGAAGTTCATTCAAAGGAAAGATCATATGAAAATCAGGTTCTTGTTACCACCAGCCATTGTGGCCACGATCGTATTTATTGCAGCAGAACTTTTTGCTTCGGGGCCCGGTGGCATCGTTTCAAATCCGAACCAAAGCCCTGAATGGATCAGGACATTGAACAGATATGCCTCGACCGGTGTCGATGCTGTCTTTTTCAATCCTGCGGGGGCGGTGAAGCTGGAAGATGGTACACATATCGGGTTCAGCAATCAGTCTAGTTACAAAAAATCTTGGTTCAACGATGACTCGCCCGTGCTTCCCCGCGATGAATATACATCATACGTATTATCATCTGTATTTCCGAATTTGCATGTTGCTCATAAGAAAGATGGCATCGCCTATATGTTCGGTTTTGATATAATGACCGGTGGCGGTGCCGGAACACATGAAGATGGACTCCCCTTTTCCGATTACATTGGCGTTGTGGATGGGTTGGGGGGACAAGAAGGCGCAAGTGCAAAATCCGAATTCGGCGGCTCTTTTGCCGGTGCCGGCTTTTCCATCGGTGCGGCCTATGCCATAAACGACGTGCTATCCGTTGCAGGTCAATTGCGGTATATCTACACTTTTGGCAGCAATACTGCCACCGTAACGCCATTTCTCAATGGAGTGGAGCAGCCTACCGAAGAGTTGGATATGAGTCTATCCGGCAACAGTTATGGGTTCATTGTCGGTGCGAACATCGCACCAACGGAAGCGCTGAATATCGGTATTCGATATTCGTATTATACAAAGATGGAATTACTGCAAGAAATTAACGATGGCAAGGATCTGTATGGTACTTTTACGGAAGTGGATGGAACGGAATCGGACAGCACAATTCCACAAGATATCGCACTCGGGGTCTCTTATCATATCACGCCGCGGTGGAGAGTGGAGAGTAGTTTCATCTTTTACTATAATGAGGGAACAGACTGGTCGGATGAGAGGGGGCCGAATATTGAGAATGGCTGGGAGGCCGGCGTTAGCGTCGAGTATGCGGTGCTGCCGGATAAATTGCTGGCAAGCATTGGATATCTGTATTCAAAAAAAGGACTTCCGGATGAATTGCAGTATGACGTAAGCAATAAACTTGATGCATTCTCATACGGAATGGGTGCCACATATTATTTCAAGCCGACACTCGATGCGACATTCGCCTATGTTTACAGCGGGGATGATGAAGTCGTAAACTATGACAGCAAGAATGGATCCACCCAAAAAATTAAATCAAATAGTCAGACATTTGCCATTGGTTTCAATATTCGTTTTTAGGCAAAGTCAGTACCCTAAGAAATCGTAAGGCTGCATTGCCGATTGCCTATCTTTTTTTGCCGTTGGTTTGGGTTTACCGAGGTTTTTTTGAATCCATTTCTCATAAAATGAACAGGAGGAATAATCGATGTCACTCAATGAGACGGATCTGAGACTTATTGAGGAACTCAATAAGGATGCCCGGCAACCGGTTCGAGCGCTTGCCCGAAGACTCGGAATGACAAGATCGGCAACCCGTTACCGCATGAAGCGCCTCATCGACAACGGCATTCTGAAGATATACTGTGTGAGTGACGAGGGCCATCGGGGCAATCATTTCCCGCTTTTGATGGGAATCAAGGTTACCCCGGGAGAGGCTGAAGTTGTCGCGAAACAATTGACATATTTGCAGGAAATCAAGTCTGTTTTTCTGTCCGCAGGTCGATTTAACATTCTTGCATGGGCATACCTTAAGAATTCTTTAGCCCTGGGAAACTTCATCTCGGATGGCTTGGCGAATATTCCCGACATTACGGATGTCGAAATCATGCACTGCTATCAGTGGGTAGCAAAGTCCCAGAAGTACTCAACACCCAAACCGATAGCTACCAGCGAAAATACAAGATATGTTCCCAGCAAGCTCGATTCATCAATCATCAAGGCAATGCAGCGTGACCCCAGACAACCCATAACGAAACTGGCTCAAACCGTTGGCTGCAGCAATGCAACGGCAAAAGCAAATTTAGAAAAATTGTTGGACGACGGGGTCATCAAGCTTTTTACTTCCATTGATCAAACTGAACTGGGATATAAAACTGGGGTGGCCGTATTGATAAAGTCCAGGCCAGACGCAATCCACGCCGCGGCCAATGAGTTATTAGAACAAAATATGGCGATGTATGTGAGTCTGATTACGGGGCATTGGCATATCTACTTCAGGACGATGTTTCAAGATAATGGCGATTTATATGATTTTTTATCCAACAAGCTACCGTTAATTGCCGGTGTCATGGAATTTGAGGTCCTCCACATGGGAAAAATTCTTAAATTCTCCACCAGTCTTGCTGACTCGGTATAGGCGAACTATCTACTAAAGGGGAAATAATGAGTAAAAAACTCGAATATTCATGAGGTTTTATCAGAGGCAATATGTCCTTTGTAGACACTCTGACATGCGCTGGCAAGTTCTGTCAGCATTAATGACAGAGCTGTCCGCTGCATTGCCGGTGCAAAACGCCTGCAGTAAAAGCAAACATCATAAAATTAATGCCGAGTCTTTTCTCCTTGTACGGTTGGTTGGGGCGTAGCTTCACATTCTTCTTTCCTGGCGTTAGCTGTCTGTGCAAAATTTCGGCGAAACAAACGATATTGACAACCGTCCTGGTGCCGACTAATTATCCGCCCACGATACCCTGCGGCGCACCAAAGCCGATCTGCTGCGTGCATTCTGCCGGTCGCACAAGGGATCGAAACGGCTAAACGATATGCAACACGCACATTGGTTGGTAATTTGGGAGTGCCGATTTGAAACAAAAACGTCCTTTCCTGCTGCTGGCGCTGCTGTCCGCCTTTCCACCACTGTCAACGGACATGTATCTGCCGGCCATACCCCTGCTTCAGAAAACCTGGCAACAGCCCCTGGCCGTGATCAATCTGACCCTGGTCGCCTTTTTTGTGGTCTATTGTGTCTCCCTTCTGTTTTACGGACCTGTTTCAGACCGCTTCGGCCGCCGACCGCCGCTGCTGGCCGGCATCGGGCTTTTTATTGCGGGAAGTTTGTTGTGCGCTTTTTCCAACCAGGTAGGTACCCTGATCGTCTTCCGGGTGCTCCAGGCTGCCGGGGCGGCTTCGGGTTCGTCCCTGGCCCTGGCCATCAGCAAGGATGTGTACGAAGGCGGCGAACGGGAGCGGATTCTGGCCTATATCGGGGTCATCATGGCCCTGGCGCCCATGCTTTCCCCGGTTTTCGGAAGCTGGCTGCTGGTGTGGTTTTCATGGCGCTGGATATTCGTGGTCCAGGCAGCTTTGGGCGCCGTGAGCTGGATCGGCGTCTATCGAATGGGTGAGCCTTTGGAAATGTTTACCAACACCGGCATCCTGCAAACGGCAGGTATCTACATGCAACTTTTAAGAAACCGTCGTTACCTGGGCTTCGCCCTGATGATGTCCCTGGTCGTGCTGCCCCACTTTTCCTTTATCGCCGGTTCGGCGGATATCTACATTACCGGGTTCGGACTCTCGGAGCAGACGTTTGGGTACTTTTTTGCCTTTAACGCCCTTTCCATCATGGCCGGATCGTTTGCCTGCACCCGGTTGCTGCGCCGGATACGCTCCGATGTGCTGCTTACCATTTGCTTCATCATTGTCCCGGCCGGCAGCATCCTCATGTTCTCCCGCTGTCTTCCCGGCCCCTGGGCCATTGCCCTGCCTATGGCGGTGATCTCCTTCGCATTCGGACTCAGTCGTCCGCCCAGCAACAACCTGGTCCTGGAACAGGTGGACCGGCATGCCGGGTCCGCCTCTTCTCTGATGATCTTTATCTATTTCATGCTTGGCGCCTTTGCCATGTGGTTCATCTCCCTGGATTGGCCGGACAAAATCCGTATTATCAGTGTGCTGGGAATGGGCAGTGGTATGGCGATTCTGCTTCTCTGGCTTGTTTTTGGTAAGAAATCAAGTAGGTTGCATTCCGAAAAAAAAGGCGGCTAAGGAACATCTTACCTGTCGAGCGATACATTCGGAATTTGGAACCTTGTTGCGTCCCGGGAATATTTTTTTCACCGAATTCAACGAATCTTCGTTTTATTCGTAAAAGTACTTTATTTTTTTGTTTATCTTCCGAGAATAACAGTAGTGTTCTCTAGTTCCATCATTTTGACAGAAATTAAAAATTGTTTCGTTTCCGATTTGATCTGTTTCGGTGTCGGTTTTTTTAAGTGCTTCGTACAAGGAGAAAAATATGAATGGCCAAAACATGCCTGAATGTCCCAAATGCGGAAAAGAGAATCCTATCGACAGTGTAGACTGTCAACATTGCGGAATCGTTTTCAGTAAATACAAGAAAACAGAAGAAAGGAACGTCTCCGATAATATCGATCTGCTGACAACATGCAGGGCGTGCAAAAAGGAAATTTCTAAGAATGCGATAAGTTGTCCACACTGTGGAGAACCTGACGTGAATAATATAAACAATGTACAAGGTTATTCGCCTTCTGCGATAAATTACGCCTCCTTGGGGAAACGATTCGTTGGTTTTGTCATCGATATGACCCTCGTATTTATCGTCACACTGATATTCGCCGCTGCAAATCGTGGAGATCCTGGACTGCAGGATGCCGTGAGGGGAATGTTTATTTTTACGTTGTGGATTTATTATTCGGCGATGGAAGGTTCACCCGCACAAGGGTCCATCGGAAAAATACTGATGAAGATAAAAGTGACGGATCTGGATGGCAATCGAATTGGCGTCGGAAGGGCGATAGGACATGGTTTTGCCAGAATTTTTTCGAGCATGTTTTTCGGTATTGGATACATCATGGCGTTATTTACAGAAAAAAACCAATGTCTCCACGATCAGGCGGCGAAATGCATTGTTGTGAACAGATAATCTTTCCGTTGATGACGCAAACGCCGGATCAACTTCCAGACGTATGGAAGTGATCCGGCGTTTCGCTTCTGCATCCGTGTTTATGCGATCTATTCGCCTTCAAATTCCGTCAGTGCAAAAACATGATACCCCATTTCTTCAAGCTTCGCTTGTCCGCCGATATCCGGCAGGTTTACGATGAATGCCATCTCTTCAATTTTTGCTCCAAGACCTTCGATGAGCTTGGCCGAGGCGATGGCGGTTCCACCGGTGGCGAGCAGGTCGTCGATGAGCAATACCCGGCTTCCTGATGTCAATGAGTCTTCATGCATTTCGATGATGTCAGTGCCATATTCCAGTTCATATTCCTGCTGAACGGTCTTGGCCGGCAGCTTTCCTTTCTTTCGAATGGGAATGAATCCTTTGCCGAGGGCATAGGAAAGAGCACCGCCGATAATAAAGCCACGGGATTCGATCCCAACGATGATATCAAATTGAATATCGCCTTTGATGTACCGCCGTGTAAATTCATCGATGACGAGCCGGAAGCCGACAGGATCTTTGATCAACGTGGTGATATCCCTGAACATGACATTTTTTTTGGGGTAATCGGGAACGGTTCTGATGAGCTCTTTAATCATAATCGATCTCCTATCCTCTACATTCGCATTCGTTGTGGTTGATTTTGGGAATGGCGTGCAAGATCAGTCTGATGACGTTATCCACATTTTTTTTCATGACCGACACGATCATATCCCAGGTAACCGGTTCTTCCCCTTCACGCCAGCAATCGTAGTCCGTCGACATGGCAATGGCTTGATAACAGATGCCCAGTTCACGGGCAAGGATGGCTTCGGGAGCAGTGGACATATTGATGACATCTGCACCCAACAGACGAAACATGTGGGATTCAGCCTTGGTTGAAAATCGGGGTCCCTCGATGGTGACCACCGTCCCCTTTTCGTGATGGCGCAGGTCAAGCGCTCTGGCCGTATCCACCAGTATGGCGCGCAGTTGACGGCAAAACGGCTCGGCCATGGCGGTATGAACCACTTTGTCCGCGTGAAAGGTGAGATCCCGGTGCTTGGTGAAATCGATGAATTGATCGGTAAAAACAAAATCCTCCGGCCGGATCTCTTCCCTCAAGGACCCAACAGCCGTGGTGGCCAGTATATGGGTGCAACCTTCCTCCTTCAGGGCATAGAGATTGGCCCGGTTGTTGACACCTGTCGGATAGATCGTGTGATTTTTGCCATGCCTTGCCAGCAATACGACATCCACATCCGTAATGTTTCCGGTCACCAGGCTGGAAGACGGTTCGCCGTAAGGTGTTGTCACTTTTTTTTCCCGGATATTTTTCATCAACTCCGGGTCATCCATGCCCGATCCACCAATAATACCGATTTTTTTGTCCATAATCATCTCCTGAAGATTAGATGCCATAAACAGATTTGGGAGCCACTGCAGCTGAAAGAGTATTGGTAGTAAGTACGATAATAGAGGCCATTGTTACGAATGCGGTGTTTCCGGAAAGAACTCCGTTTTTTCCGTTGGTATCGAAACTGCGGCGCTTACCGATTTTTTCAATCATGGCGGTTCCGATTTTTCAACGGTTCATCGATTGCGGGTATGAGACAACAATCAGGTTTTCAGATTCTGTGTAATATAAAAAATTTCCTTCTCCAGGTCAATGTTGTCCGATAATTGCAAGTTTGTAACAGGAAATACGAGTCCTACCACGATCGATAGGCATCGGTCATTTCATGGAAACATTGAGAGACGTTGACATTCTATCCACCTTCGCATATCAGCTATAGAAAATGGCATGCCAGGAAGGCGGATCCTCGGCGGGTCAAGGCCAACGAAAACAATTGTTGAACGATCTACCCAATGACGGCCTTTTTTGATTCATTGAGACAGGAACATTTTCACAGGGTAGAATGATATGAGACATTTTCATGGCGAATAAACCGGAAACCGTTCCCATCGGACGGCTTGGCACCGAAGAGTTACTCGACTTCATCAATGCATTCCCCGCATTGTTGTGGCGCATCGATCTGATTAAGAACAAAATAGAATACCTCAATGCCTATCGCATCGAAGGGCTTGGCGCCAACTCCGGTCTCTTGTTGCAAAACAGTGAATTCCGGAAAAAGACGGTGTTTGAAGATGATATCTATCTGCTCGAGGAGTTCATGCAGACCGTTCGCAGGGGAGAAACGGCGGCGACACTGTTCAGACTGAAAACAGGGGACGCTCCGGTCCGATGGATCAAGGTGACCGGCGTTCCGAATCCGAAAACGCCCCACCTTTATATCGGTTACATGCTTGATGTCTCTCTTACCGCAAATATCGTACAATCCATCGCCGAAAGCGATGCGGAGATGGAGGCGATGGTTGAATTGACGGAGACCCCGGCAATGCTCATCGACCCGGGGGACAGGACCATTGCGGCTCATAATGCGGCCGTTCGGGACACCTTTCAATATCGATCCAACGAGTTGAACGGGATTAACGTATCGGAGCTGTTGCACCCCAGTGTGGATCCGCTTCTCCAGCGTGTTTACGAGGATCTGATTTTCGATAAAAAATGGGAAGGCCGCCTGGTGTTCAAACGCAAGGATCACTCGATCTTTGCAGGAGACGTCACCATGCGATTGTTGCTCTTGAAAGGGCGCAGACTGTACCGGGCGTCGATCCACAATATCCGGGTGGATGCATCGGCCGCAATGGGTGTCGACGGCGGTTATCCGGATAGCGGACCGGTGCAGGATGCCAGACACCAGCACAGCCGCATGCTGACCAGCAAAATCAAGCCCGTCAAGAGCATCACCAAGGCCCTCCAGGTACTGCTGGAACACCAGTTCGGTGACCAGCACTTTGATGCCATCATGTATTCGGATATCTACGCCAAAAAAAACCGGGTCGTGGTTTACTATGCCGGCCGGCCGTTCCAGGCCCTTCCCCAGGGCGAGGTCTTTGCTTATGAGGGAACCATTGCCGAAAATATCAGCCGGTTCCAGTTGGATCATCTGATTGTTGAAAACACCTTTGCCAGCATCAAGGCCATCGATTGGGCCCTGTTCATTCCCCACGGTATCCGGTCTTATTTTGCCAAGCCCTTTTATGAGCGTCGCGTGATGCGCAGTGTTCTCATCCTTTGTTCGGAACGCAGCAACCATTTTTCATCCGCCCATCTAAACGACTATGCCGTTTACGACACACCGTTTCTCAAAGCACTCAAAAATTGGCGTACCGCCCGAAAGAAGCGTTGACGTTCCCCATTGCGGCGGTTTTCTGAAATGTGTCCCCATGGCTTCCTGTATCATCGTCTGCGGTTAATCCCCTTGTCGATTTGTATTTTTTGATACGATTCCGCGGCAGGTAACGCAATTTTACCCAATCGACGGACTTTTCTGCGTGAAGCAGGAGAAGGCGAGGGGTTTTTTTGTCGATAAATTGGTACTACCAAAATAGCCTTTTATATGTTAATGGTTACTAAAAATAAATTTATTAGAAAAATATTGATTAAATATAAAAATTTGGTAATACCAATAAAAGGGGTGGCCCGTGAAACAACACACTGCAAATAAGGAACAGGAAGTCTCCCGCAAACTGATGCAACTGATTCAGGACGATGCCCGGAAGGTGGGTGCACGATTGCCGTCGGAAAGGGAACTGGCCGGAATGTTAGATGCCAGCCGTAATACATTGCGGGGCGCCATGCGTCTTTTGCAGGCCCACGGTGTGGTGGATATCCGCCCGGGAAGCGGCAACTACATTTTGAGCAAAGAGACGCCTTCCTTTTTGCCGTCTTTGATTTCGGAAGGAAAAAGCCGGCCTTCGCTGGCGGAGGTAATGGAAACACGTTACCTGGTGGAACCGGTGATCGCAGCCCAGGCGGCACGTACCGCCACCGGTGAGGATGTCGATCGCCTGGAGGGCTGCCTGACGCAACTGAGCCGTGCCAGCATCGACAATCAATACGATCAGCTCATGGTCGAAGATGTCAATTTTCACAGACAATTGGCGCAAAGCACCGGCAATCCGCTGATGATTGCAATTCACCGGCAAATTGCAGCCCACCGGGAGGAGTCGATTTTCGGCCATCCTCTGAACGCCGGTGAAAAGGCGTCGCTGTTTGCCGACCTTGTGGGTGTCTTTAACGCAGTTCAAAACCGTAACCAGGCGCAGGCGCATCTGGGCATTCAACATTATATTCTGCGCCAGTGTCGTTTACTGATCGCTCAAAAAGGCGTGGAGATGTCTCCAACTGTTGTGGAGGCATTGCAGCACCTGGACAGGAGTCCGAAAGATGACGGACCGCCTGACAATTTCATCGTGTAAGACCCAAGGTACCAAACCACCTTCCCCATATCACGATTTCAGGGCGAAGAGGCGTCTCGGGTCCATAAAGCCCGGCTGTTGCCGGTCAATGCTCCCAAAAGAGAGATCGCTTCAGGATCCGCCCACACGCCTTCAGCCGGGTAACCGACCCATCTCAGCTCTCTCTATCAACCATCAAAAGATACGCAAATCCATAAACCATCGCACCGTCGATATAGATCCAAGGAAATCCATGATGGAAAGGAGGTGGCCTCGTTTCAACGATTCTATCGGGCAACATTTTATCTGCTGGCTTACACTAAGGACTGTTTAACAAAGGAGTGACATTATGGAAGGGCAATCCATGAATTACCTGGAGAGCCGCCGGTTGGAAAAGCGCTGGAAGGGCCCCATTCCGGCCCTGGTCAGTCTGGTCTTGACCGTGGCGGTATTCTATCTGACATGGTGGATCTTTCAGGATCCCCGGGGGATAATGCGCATGTACACGCCCTATGTGGGTTATATGTATACCCGCTGGTGGCTGATTGTGCTCATCTGGATGGTTTACCTCTTCAATTACTGGCCCTTCAGCCAGAAATGGGTTCGCGAAACCCACCCGCTGGTGAAGGGGATCATTCTTACCGCCGTATCGGTGGGTATCCTGCTGATTTTGATCAAAGGCTTTTTCGAAGGCATTCTGGGCAACTTCGGTCTCGCCTATTTCAATCCCGAGCGCCTGACCCGGCTGCCCGGCATCACCGAGTTTTTTGCCATCGAATATGCCTCCCTGGCATGTTTGATGTTCGCCGCCATCGCATCCTGGCTGAGCCCGGCCTGGGTGGTTGCCTGTGAAGAGGCCCCCTGGCAGGGACTGAAACAGCCGGCCAAAGGTTTCAGCATGTTGATCATGACCTTTTTCCTGAGTACCCTTGTCTATTTTACGACCATGCATTCACACATGGCGATTCTGTACGATCCCTGGCAGGCCTTTACCGGAATCACGCCCCCGTACTGGGAAAAATTCGCCGATACGGTTTCAGGAAACTTCCACGTCTCCTGGATCATGTGCTGTACGGTCACCGTCTGGTTGGTGGAGACCATCTGGGAACGGTTTCCCTTCAATATGATCCGCACACCCTGGCGCCGCCGGGTGGTTGCCTTTTTCGGAATCATCGCCATCGCCTTTGCCATGCACTTTTTTCTCTACTTCGTTCAGGAACTGACGTACGGGCCGGCCATCCGCGGCACGCGGCGGGATTTCGCGCCCGACTGGCGCTGGCTGCATGTGGGTGAAATGGCGGTGTTCTTCCTGGTACCGGCGCTGTTCGTCACCTTCTACTGCGGCAACTGGCCCAAAAAGTTCAGCATGCCGGTCAATGTCCTGATCCGCACCACCGTGACCATCGTGGCGGCCGTGCTGCTCTACATCTTCTACTACCGCATCTCCCATCTTTTCTTAGGGACCCAGAAGGGTTTTTCTCATCCCCAGCAGTTTCCCATGATCCCCACCATCTGGCTGATCGATATCTGGCTGGTGCATCACTGGTTCATGGACAACTGGCCGGCGTGGAAGGCGGTGCCCAAAACCGCGGAAGAGATCGCAGCGGACCACCAGGCCCGGCAACAGGCCATCGCCGAAGTGCGATGGGGAACATCGTTCGGATGGGGCCTGGGCGGCGGAGTGCTGGCCGGTGTGGCCATCTACTTTATCTCCGTTGCTTTGCTGCCGGCGTTTTATCGTGCCATCGATATTATCAAGTAACGCACAAGCCATTTAGAAAAGGAGTCGATCATGTCGGAAAAATCAAATATCAGCCGGCGCGATTTTTTCAAGGGGGCGGCCGTGGGCGTCATGGGTGGAATGCTGGCATCCATGGGCATTTATTCCTACTCGCCCTGGCGAAAACGCCAATTTGCCGAAGTAAAGCGCAAGCTGACCGATATCGGTGCCTGCAAGAGCGTCAAAATTACCAATATTACCGAAACCAGCTGGTTCAAAAATGCCGACCTGATGAGCGACATCAAGGGTGCCGGCGGCCTGCTGGTAAACCAGTACGACTATAACTGGCCGCCCTTCGGCGATGGTACCGGTTTGGGAAAAGGGTCCTATGCCAATGGCATCGCCAAAATCAAGCACCTGCTGCCCGACCGCATTGACGAGGCGTGGGCGATCACGGAAAAGCTCTCGGTGCATCCGGAAAATGCCGGCGGGTATGCGGCATTAGTGGAGGTGGAGGCACTGGACGGCCAAAAAACCAAATACCTTCTGGACAGCGGGTGGTCCTACCAGTGGACGGACGAGTGCTTCCGTCGCGAAGGCATCGACCAGATGCTGCGAAACCGGGAAATCAAGGCCCTGTTTATCTCCCACGAGCATTTCGATCACTTCTGGGGACTGCCGGTTACGTTGAAGTACGACCCGACCATCCCCATCTACATTCCCGAAGGGTTTTACGAGGAAGGACTGCAGTACATCAAGGACGCCGGCCACAAGGGCCCGTTGCACGTGGTCAAAGCAGGCCTGAACAAGGTGGTTCCGGGCATGGCCGGGTTCGTTTTCGCCATTCCCATCATCTGCCGTGTCTACGGCGAGCAATCCCTTTACTTCAACGTCAAGGACAAGGGACTGGTAAGCGTGACCGGATGCTGCCACCAGAGCATCATCCAGTTCGCCGAGACCGCCTACCGGGAGATCAAATACGATGGCGACAACTTCCACGGCATCTACGGGGGGCTGCACATCTCCCCCTTTGACGACTGGGACCCCAAGTATGACGACCTGGTGATCTCCCTGGGAAAATACGGCTTTGAGAAAATTGGCTGCAACCACTGCACCGGCATTGTGTGCGCCAAGAAATTCATTGCCGCGGGCTATCCGGTCATCAAGGGAACGGCCCGCCACCGCTCCAAGGATCCGGCCTATCTTGGCAACGGCGATACCATCAGCTTCGGCGTCTGACCCCCCGGACCCCGAGCAAGCGGCCGGGTCGTAATTGTGGCCCGGCCGCACCCCATGAAAAGGAGAGAACATCGACGCATGGCATCTTGTCTTCAATCGCTGCGCAAACTCTACCCCGGCGACATCGAGGCTTCCCCGGAAACGGCCCTGCCGGGCATTTTGCGCGCCATGGTGGTGCGCGCCAATTTCGTACCGGCGGTGCGTCATCACCTGGGGTGGCGGGGGGTAAACCAATGCGCCACCGATACCGAGGCATGGACCGTCAAGATCGCCGGCTGGCCAGGAGTATTCGCCTGGGTCTGGATGGGAGCCGGACGGTCGGGACGACAACTTGCGGGTCGCTTTCAACTCAACTACTTTCCCTCGCCGGACGAGGAGACGGTGGAACAGTTTTCACTGCCGGCAGCGGCATGGACCCAGCAGGATCAATATCTCTCGTGCCTTCGGCAGTTCTCCCGACACGCCGATCTGTGTTCGCTCTTTTACATCGGGGATCTGGAGTTGACCATCGATCTGGACCATGGCACCGTTGCGCTTACCCTGCTGGCCGACAACTGGCTGGCCAGCAGGGCAGCGGACGGCGTGCGGGTGGACACCCCCGATGGTCCGGTCACACTTGTGCCGCCCGGCGGATGGGATCAGCACCTGCCGGCCTTTGCCATCGCCCGGGCCATTTACGAAGTGATCGGCGCTTCGGCGGGATTCAGTCTCGAACTGCCTCCGTCCGCTTTTACGCACCGACAAAGCCCGGGTCATATCACCCGCTACTGGTCCGATGGAAAACAATTACAAGAACCGGACGAGAAGACGCAGCGACATCTCTGTCGCCTGGTATTCGGCGGTGAAATACCGAATCCAACTTCTTCGCCAGCCGGCGTCAACGAGGCGGACGCCATCCGTTGGCGGCCCGGTCTGCCCATTCCCGACACATGGGAAAAGGCCCTGTGGTGGCAGTCCCACAAGATCGGCGATTTCAAGAGTCTGGATAAGAAGTTGCTGGGCATCGACGACCGGCCCGCCATGATCGTCCTTACCGGTTTTCTGGGTTCGGGCAAAACCTCTTTTCTGCAAAACTTCGTGGCCTATCAGATTCAGCGGGACCGCTTCGTTGCCGTGGTGCAGAACGAGATCGGCCAGACCGGCCTGGACGGCAAACTGCTGGGCAGCGACAACCTGGTGGTCACCGAGATCGATGAAGGGTGTGTCTGCTGCACCCTGAGCGGGCACCTCAAACCGGCACTGCACCAGCTTTGCACCCGGTTCCAGCCCGATTTCGTGGTCCTGGAGACCACCGGCTTGGCCAATCCCATGAATTTCGTGGAAGAACTGGAGACCCTGGACGACCTTGTGCGCCTGGATTCCGTCACCACAATGGTGGACGGTCCCATGTACCTGGATGCCTGCAAGGCCTCCCACATTGCCGTGGACCAGATCAAAGCCGCCGATATCCTGATGCTCAACAAGGTGGACCTCATGACCGACCGGCAAAAGGAAGCGGCCATGGCCCACCTGCGCCAATGGAATCCGCGCGCCCCCATCATCGCCGCCACCCGGGGTGAGGTCAACCCGTCCCTGCTCTACAGTCCCGATCCGAGGGATACGCCACATACCCCGAACATCATACCAAGGGGTCAAAACGGCCACCACAACCACACCCACGACAATATCCAGAGCCACAAAATCGTGTTCACCGGGCCGCTGAATCGTTCCCGATTCATCCAAACCCTTGAAGAACGCCTGCCACCTGCGATTTTTCGCATCAAAGGTATCATCACTTTCACCGACCACGCCACCCCCATGGTGGTCCAATATGTGTCCGGCCGTTACGAAATCTCCGAATTCAGCGAATCGGCGGGAGAAAATTGGGAAGAAGAACATTTTATCATTGTCATCGGACAGCATATCACCCCGACGCCTTTGGATAAGCTGTTTCACGACTGCATTTTATGACAACCAGTGGAGTGACGGAGAAGAGAGGCTGTCTGTTTCTCCTATTGGATCTTTATTGCCATGTCCGTTGGTATGAAGACCCATGTCACCCGGTTGTATTCCCTCGGTAAACCGATACCTTTTTCCCACCCCCACATGTTGATTTTCTTTTTAAATAATAATGCATTGATAGATAGGTATTATGAATTTGACTTTCTCCTGCGAACGGTTCTACTTATTGCCAACCTACGGTATTGATAAAAAATATCAGTATCGAGAAGTTATATCGCATGAAAAGAATTGATGACGGATAGACATTTCTTTCATGTAAATGGCTGAGGCTGAGGATGGATACTGCAAACGGTAGAAAAATTATCAACGGAGGAGACATATGTTAGGAAGAACTATAAAATCCTGTTTCATTTTTTCGATACTGTGTATCTTGCTTTTGACCGGGTGCAGCGACAGCTCCAATAATACTGGTAATACCATCACGGATGACGATGACGGTTCACTCACCCCACATCCTGAGGCGTTGGTGTCTGCCGAATGGGTCAAAGATCTGATTGACGGCAACAATCCCGAAACCTATCCCGGCAATGGATACGTAATTGTATTTACATCCTGGTGGCCCCGATGGGAGACAAATGAGATCTCCACTACGGGGGACGGAACTCCTTTTGCGACAGAAGGGCACGTACCCGGTGCCATATTTCTGGATACCTATTCGGTAGAGACCGGTCCGACTTCAGAATATGAGGGGTATGAGAGTCCGAGCCACTCCTATGTCAAGGATCTTCCCGTCCTGCAGGCATTTTTTGCAAGCATGGGAATCACCATGAATAAAACGGTAATCGTATACGCCAATGATGATATCTCCATGATGACAGCAGGGCGTATCGCCTGGGCGTTACTCTATGCAGGGGTCAACGATGTCCGTATCCTTAATGGGGGCTATCAAGCATGGACGGAAGCCGGATACTCCGTGGAGACGGGTCCAACCTCATGGACCCCCGTGGATAGTTTTGGCGAATCCTCCGGGCACCCGGAGTATATTGCCACTACCGAAGATGTTCAGGATGTCATCGATGGCATTGATCCTGATTCCGTCATCGTCGATGACCGTGAGTGGACAGAGTTCACCGGCGAATCGAATTCATACTATTGGTGGTTTGAAGAATATGGCCGTATCCCCACGGCACGATGGATCGGAGACTGGGTTGATATTGCAAGTCAGGATCACCAATACTTTATTTCCTTTGATCAGGCAAATTACAATTGGACCCAGAAAGGGTTTACATCCGATAAGAAGATGTATTTTTATTGCGGCGGCGGCGCGCGGTCGGCCATGTATACCTTCTATGCGTACATGATGGGATGGCCTGCCGCAAACTACGAGGGAGGATGGTTCCTTTGGTCCACGAATGACGCGAATGACAGGGAAATAGGAATTCCTGAATAGCCGTTAACAAGTAGCACATAATAAGGATCCACCGATAGTATCGAGAGTATCATCGGCTGCAGATTGAGAAAGCGCTCATTGAAATTTAGAGAGTAAGGAAGAGAGAACATGATCCAAGTCGTTGAAATCGAAGAGGCTATCGGTCATCCACTGGCTCATGACATAACGGAGATCAGGCCCGGCGAGTTCAAAGGCCCTGCCTTCCTAAAAGGATATATTCTGAAAGACAAGGATTTGGATCATCTGCGCCGCCTGGGAAAACAGCATCTTTACATAATCAAGCCGGAAATCGACGAAATGCATGAGGACGAAGCCGCCGTTGAACTCGCCAGTGCCTTGTGCGGCAGCGGCGTCGGCTGGAAGGATGCCCCCCGGGAGGGGAAACTCAGCTTGCATGCCACCTGCGACGGGTTGTTGAAAGTGGATGTAGAAGCCCTTTTCCGGTTCAACATGTTCGGAGAGGTGATGTGCGCCACCCGCCACACAAACACCATCGTACGAAAGGGCCAGCAGGTTGCCGCAACGCGGGCCATCCCGCTGCTGGTGCCCCGACACATCGTTTCTTGTGCCGTGAACGCCGCCAACACCGCAACATCGGGGGTACTTTCCGTCGTTCCCATGAAAAAGGCCAAGGCCGGCGTCATGATCACCGGGAACGAGGTGTATTATGGCCGTATCAAGGACAAATTTGAATCGATCGTTCGGAAAAAGATCGCAGAAATGGATGGAGAGATCGTGGATGTGATTTTCCTTCCGGACGAGGATGATAAGATTGCCGGTGCCGCAAAAGAATTGGCGGGCAAAGGGATCAACCTGCTCATCAGCACGGGGGGCATGTCCGTCGACCCGGATGACCGAAGCCGCCATGCCCTTGAAAAGGCGGGGGTCATAGACATGGTCTATGGCTCTCCCGTACTGCCCGGTGCCATGTTTATGGTGGCCTATCTGAATGAAATCCCGGTCCTTGGAATACCGGCATGCGGGATGTATGCGGCGCGCACCATATTGGATTTGATTCTCCCCCGTGTACTGGCCGGCGAAAAAATCACAAGAAGGGAAATCGCGATGCTCGGTCACGGCGGATTGTGCCTGAACTGTACGACCTGCAATTTTCCCGTCTGCCCTCTAGGTAAATGATATGGGGGAAAGTGAGAACGCTGCCAACATGGTGAAAACAGAATGATCTTATCGTTTGTCATGTATTGCTGATAGGTAGAATTTATCAATAAAAATAGTATTATACAACTGTATAATAAAAATTGTTGCATAATTCCTTGAGGATTTTTGTTCTCATAGTGGTATTTGGATATTCAATCTCAGTTGTCGGACGTATAGGTAAAATCTCATTGTATTTTTTCGCCCTTTATACTATGAGAAGCCACTTTTTAACGGAAATATGATATTCAATATCACTTATGTTCGCACTTTACCGTCATGCAGGATTTACATGAGAGACTCGGTGCTGGCTGCCCGGGTGGTTGCCATTGGAATAGCTGTTGTGACGGGACCTCCGATTGTTAGGTATTTCACCTTTCTATCCCAGTAACTTTCACAAGCATTCTTCCTCGGCGACTTGGTGATCCAACGTCTCATTGGCTCATCAGGTTTTACGGATGGTGCGGTGCGTCTTTTCTCACCATTTGAGCCGGTTTTTACTAAAATGAAGCATCCGGCAAGTATCAGGTCTTTTTGGGAATGTGAACGATGACGGTAGAAAATGGACTGTATGCCGGGGTTGATGTCGGCTCTTTGACGGCAAAATCGGTTGTCATCGACGATGCGGGAATTGTCGCCGCACAAATCTTGCGAACTGGTGCAGAACCGCAAAAGGCCGGTGAAACTGTTTTCCAAAAGGTGCTGGATCATGCCAATCGCAAACAAAAGGATGTGAAACGTATCGTGGCAACAGGTTATGGTAGGATTTCTCTTCCTTTTGCGGATAAAGCCCTTACGGAGATTTCATGCCATGCCAAGGGGGTGCATTATCTGAATCCCGATGTGGAAGCACTGATCGACATCGGCGGTCAGGACGCTAAGGCCATCACATTGAACAAGGATGGAAGTGTCGCCGATTTTGTCATGAATGACCGATGTGCAGCCGGAACCGGACGGTTTCTGGAAATGATGGCGCGTTCACTGGAAGTACCAATGGATCATTTCAGCCATATGTCCATGGAAACCGGTACGCCTTGCCAAATCAACAGCACGTGCATCGTGTTTGCGGAATCGGAAGTGATTTCCCTGCTGGCCGCGGGCAACACGAAAAACGATATTGCCGCCGGCTTACACCAAAGTATTGCCCGGCGAGTTGGAAATATGGCCAAACGTTTAAATCCATTTAGAAATGTTGCTTTTGTAGGGGGGGGTGCCAAAAACCAGGGTTTGCGCTTGGCCCTGGAAAAATACTTTGGGTTCGGATTCATCCCCATTAACGCGGATGCGCAGATCACCGGGGCCTTGGGGGCTGCGGTCTTTGCAAAAGAGCAAGTGTATCTGAAATGCCGTTAGGTGCTCGAGGATAGATGTCGTGGATTTGAGAAACACCAAAAAAATCGATGAAGTAAAAACCTCCTTCGCACTGGACCTGGAGATGGCGAAAGACGAGGGGAGAAAAGTGGTGGGTTGCCTGTGCTCCTATTTTCCGCGAGAGGTGGCATGGGCCGCCGGGGCCATCACCGTCGGGCTTTGCGGAACGACACCAGGACCCATCGATGCGGCGGAACGAGTACTTCCGGTCGACCAGTGCCCCATGGTGAAAGCCACCTATGGACGGGCCATCAACAATACCTGCCCGATTTTTCCTCTTGCTGATTGTCTCGTTGGCGAGACCACATGCGACGGCCGCAAGAAAATGTACGAGCTGTTGGGCCGTGAAAAACCCATGCATGTGATGGATCTGCCGCAAAAGCCGGAAAATGCGGGGGCACTGGTTTACTGGATCGATGAGGTGAGAAAGCTCAAATCCTTTCTTGAAGACCAATTGGATACCCGGATTACGGACGATGCATTGATGGATGCCATCGAACAGGGAAACGTGGAGAGAGCATTATTGAAACGGATCCATCAATGCAGGAAGTCCAATCCAGTGCCCATTATGGGTCTGGATCTGGTGGCCCTTTCCACAGGCATGTCGTACACCGTAGACCGCAAACAATACCTTAGAAAATTGGAATCAATGCTGGAAACGCTTCAAGACAGGATCCGTAAAAAGCAGTTCGCCTGCAGCGAAAACAGGCCGCGAATCTTATGGACCGGCCTTGGAAACTCGCTGGGGTGTGACAAGGTGCTGCGCCTGGTGGAAGAGAGCGGTGGCGTAGTGGTGTGTCAGGAAGGGTGCGGTGGGGTCACGCGGCTGGATGATCGGATCGATCCGGGTGATGATCCCATTGAAGGCATCGCGCGGCGCTATTTAAAGGTAACCTGCGCCTGTATGACACCCAACGACACGCGATTCGAACAGATCGACCGACTGATCACCGAATACAACATCCAGGGTGTCATCGACCTGACCTGGCAGTCCTGCCATGCGTTCAATATCGAGTCCTACCGTGTGGGAGAAGTAGTGAAAGAAAAACATGGCCTTCCTTACCTACATGTGGTGACGGATTACTCCCATTCGGATGTGGGGCAGCTCAGAGTCCGCATCGAGGGATTTATTGAACAGATCATGGCCGGATCGACAAGGTAAATGGTCCGGGCCCAAGGCGTATGCAAGGTTTTCTCTGATTGTAAAAACAGGCAGGTTGTGGCCATCGATGAGTTCAACCTGCAGGTCCGGGAAAAGGAGTTTGTCTCCATACTGGGTCCCAGCGGATGCGGCAAATCAACCTTCTTGCTCCTAGTGGCCGGGCTTGAGAAGGCGACGAGGGGCAGGATCATGATTGACGGTCATTCAGTCAACGGTCCCGACCCCAAAAGGGCCATCGTTTTTCAGGAGTACCTTTTGTTCCCCTGGAAAACGGTGAGAGGCAATGTGGAGTTCGGCCCGGAAGTACGCGGGGTCGCGAAAACAAAACGGCGCGACATCAGCGCAAAATATATCGATCTGGTAGGATTGAACAAGTTTGAAAACCGTTATCCCCATGAACTCAGCGGTGGGATGAAACAGCGGGTCGCCATTGCCAGGGCCCTGGCCAATGAGCCCAAAGTGATGCTCATGGATGAACCCTTCGGGGCGCTGGACGCCCTGACGCGGGAATTGCTTCAGCAAGAGCTGTTGCGGATATGGCAAGAGACGAAATGTACGGTGTTGTTTGTCACCCACAGTATCGGTGAAGCGATTTATCTTTCCGATCGCGTCGTCGTGATGAGCAGGCGGCCGGGCCGGATCATGGCCACACTGACCATCGATATCCCGAGGCCGCGAACAAGAGCCGACCTGACGACACCGCAATTCGTCATGTATGAACAGGCTCTGCGGGGAATGATTTGGGAAGAGATACAGGATTCGCAGGAATAATGGAGGGCAGCTGGAAAAAAATGATTTCGCCACTTTTCATTCTGATCGTGTGCGAAGTGATCGGTCAAAGCGGCCTGATCGATCCATTTTTTTTCCCGGCCCCCAGTTCCATACTGGCAGCGCTTTATGACATGACCATATCCGGAGAAGTGTTTCCCCATATCGGGGTCAGCATTTTGCGGGCTGTGGCCGGATATCTGATTGCTGCGGCGATGGGACTGAGTATCGGTATTCTGGTGGCCTGGTCGAGACTATTCGAAAATATTTTCGATCCGTTGATTGAGCTGATTCGTCCCATTTCAACCTTTGCCCTCGTTCCGGTGATGTTTGTGTGGTTCGGTATCGGAAACGGCTCGAAGATCGCCATCATTGTCAAGGCATGCTTTTTCCCCATCGTGCTCAATACGATTGCCGGCATCAAAGGCGTCGATGTCCGTTTGATTCAGGCGGCGCGGGCACTGGGGGCCGACGGTTTGCAGATGTGGACAAAGGTTCTCATTCCTTCGGCGCTTCCGATGATTATCACCGGCATGCGTATTTCAACGGCCATGTCCATGCTGGCCATCGTCGGCGTTGAAATGCTGGCGGCGGATTCCGGAATCGGTTTCCTGGTGATCGATGCCCAACGGACATTTGCGACGGACAGAATGTTTGCCGGGATCCTCGTGATTTCTCTCATGGGGTTCTCACTGGATCGTCTGGCACGCTTTATCCAGGGGCATATTCTCGTATGGCATACAGAGACATCCCTGGCCGGAGGCAACTAAAAAGTGTCCATCCAGAAATGGCCAATTTGCCCGATATCGGCGTTGCGCTCAAAATTTTATCCTCGGAATATCAACCATATGCCTGCGGAAAAATTTTCACGCGCCTTGATCTCGACCAAATTTGCCGATTTCCGGACGGACACTAAAAAAGAGACATTATGAACAGACGGATCGTGTTAACCGTATTGACAACCGTAACCGCTCTTTCCTTTTTTATGGTGAACCATGGCACAGCCGCGGAACCAGCCTTGGAGGAAATGACCATCACGTACAGCCGCAGTATTGACGATCTGCCACTGTACGTCGGCCTGGAGCAGGGCCTTTGGAAGCAGGAAGGGTTGGATGTACACCTGATCCGCCTGGTGGGTGAGCACAATATCATTGCCACCGCCCTTCATGGGGATATCGATGCCGGCCAACTCGATCTGGGCGGGGTCTTTCATGCGGGTCTTAGAAATATCCCCATAAAGATAGTGGCCTGGCTGGGGCATGCCCACACCGGTACACGGTGCGGACTGCACGTGGATCAAAAAAGCGAGATCCATTCGGTAAACGATTTAAGGGGGAGCCGGGTGGCTGAATCCGGGTCCATTACAACGGCCATGATTCTGTCGGAGACATTGAAAATGGCCGGGCTGACAAAGGACGACATACGGGCCATTAAAGGGATCAAGCTGGATGACTCCATGAAACATGAGGCGGCCTTAAAGTCCAAGGGAGTTGATGTCATTCTGGCATGAGATCCAACCGCGACCATGCTGGAGATGCATGGTGCGAGCCGACTGTTGGTATCGTTCAACGATGCGATTCCAGGATACATATTCAGCGGACTGTTCTTTACGGACAAGTACTTGAAAGAGCATCCGCAAAAAGTCAGGGCTTTTCTTCGTGGGCTGGTCAAGGCTTTTGACTATATCAAACATAATGAAATGAGTGCGAGAAGATGGATTCCCAAATACACCGGAGTGGAGATGAAAGTGGCGATGAAGTCCGCGCTCCGAGAATTTGAAGATGGAAGGGAACCGGAACGGCAAATTTACAAACAGCAGGAAATCATGATCAATATCGGTAAGTTGCCTAAAAGTGTCCCCATCGAAAAGATTGTTGATTACAATTATTTGCCGGTACACGAGTCGCCGGAAGAAAATAGAAGAGGGAATACATAGACAGGGGACACGGTTGCATCTTGGATGCTTTCACAACAGTGGATGTGAGAGATTTTCACAAGTGATTCTTTTCTAGCAAAAGGGTCGAGAACAGGTAAGTGGGGCCGGCCGGTTGCCGGCGTTAGTGATTACGTAACATTATAACCGCCCGGACGATTTTTACTATGGAAGCATTACAACACCCGAATCAAGGTCCCAATAAGCTACTGCGATACCTGATTATGGTATCCATTGTACTTCATATTTTCATATTGCTGCATGTGGCGGGTATCTACCAATCCCAGGCCATCAGCTATATCGAGCTTTCCATGCAAGATCTTTCAAAATCTTTTGCAAGGACCATTCCGCGACCGGTGATGCGTCCCAAACAGCTCGAGCAACCCGAAGATGTCAAACAGGTCCGTGTGAAACGCATGCGTGTTCCGCGTATCCAGCCCATGAAAATCGACCCGGTTGACAACTCCGTTTCCAAGAATCTAATGGCCCAGATTTCCGTTCCGGACCTGCCGTCCGATTTGAATGCCGGCCGGAGTAATTACCAGATCGGCGAAATCCTGGACACATCGGCTGCATTCACCACTGCAAAAAGCTACTATGAGATGGTGATACTCAAAATCGAATCGAGCAAAAAATATCCGGAATCGGCCAAGAGTATGCAACAAGAGGGGCGTATCACCGTGCGGTTTGTGGTGACCCGCCAGGGAGGGGTGCGCAACGTTCAGGTCGTTCAATCGTGTCCCCATGCCATACTCAACCAGGCCGCCATCGAGGCGGTAAAGGGAGCGGCCCCGTTTCCAAGACCTCCGCACCGATTTTTTAAAAAAGATATCCCCATGGAATTGAATATTATTTTCGAGACAACCTGAAGCTTTCGGAAAGCAAGGTGGATGTAATGAAGTCTATTGAAAACAAAAAATCGCATCCAAAGATTATCTCTTTGGTGGTTATTGCCTTTCTCATGGTCCTTTCGATGTGGCTACCCGGTCCGTTATCGGCAGATTCGAGCAGGATCGAAAAAGACATGGATGAGGACGGGAAAATCGATCGGATCATTCATTTCAACAGCAAGCGGATGGTAGAGAAACTGGAAATCGACAGCAATGGCGATGAGGTGATGGATAGTTTTCAGTATTATGAAAATGAAGTGCTGACGCGGGTTGAGCGGGATCTGGA
Source organism: uncultured Desulfosarcina sp. (assembly GCA_963674945.2). Taxonomy (GTDB): domain Bacteria; phylum Desulfobacterota; class Desulfobacteria; order Desulfobacterales; family Desulfosarcinaceae; genus Desulfosarcina. Next base: position 82,037 of record CAXXWQ010000004.1, on the reverse strand, counting down.
TCATGATCGCCACATCGATACCAAAGACTATTTTGAAAAGGAAAAGCGCATTCGCCATGAACGGTTCGATCCACAGGGGCATATGACCCAAATGATCACTTTCGATGCCATGGAAAGGCCCCTGGTTGTCAAAAAGGACACCACATCCGATCAGCGGTTTGACACGGTGTTCAATTACAAGGAAGGCGTTGTTCTCTCCAGTACCAAAGATACGGACGGCGACGGCGAGGTGAACATCTGGACGACCTATAAAAACGATATGCCCGTTGAAAGAAGGGTAGACGATGACGGGGATGGACGGCTGGAGAGATTTGTACGGTTCGATGATCAGGCCAGGCCCAAAGAGAGCGACCACGATCACGACAAAGATGGAAAGATGGAAACCTTCTGTTTGTATGAAGCCGGTACCATCAAAGAACAGCGCAAAGATGTGGACCTGGACGGCCGGTTCGATACCGTGACCTTTTTCGAAAAAGAGCTGCCAAAACGACAGGAGAAGGACACCAACCTGGACGGCCGGTTCGATGTGTTTACCAAATTTGCAGACGGCAAACCCGTTACCCAGGAAAAAGATACCAATTACGATGATGAACCGGATTATTTTGTCACATTTGACAACGATCAAAATCCTTCGCTGATCAAAGAGGACTCCAAGTTTGACGGCAGCATCGATCGAATCCGCATTTTTAAAAATGGTGAGCCGGTCAAAGTCTCCTTTGATGAAAACAACGATACCTATCTTGAAACAGTTTCCTGGTTTGAAAAAAACAAGATGATCCGCCAGACCAAAGATGACAACGGCGATAAAAAGATCGATACCATCATCTATTTCAATGGCAAGGAACAACGCGAAAAGGCCGAAAGCGATACGGATTTTAATGAAACCTTCGATACCTTTCATTACTATGCAAAAGACCTGTTGGTACGATCGGAGAGAGATGAAAACAACGACGGCGCCATCGATCTGAAAATCTACTATGTCGGGGGCAAGAAACAAAGGATCATAAAAGATGCGGATTTTGATTCGCATTTCGAAACGACCCAGTGGTTCGACAAGCCGGAGTGGTCCATGGTGATGGAAATCGACACGGATCAGGATGAGAACCCAGAGCTTCGATCCTTCTATAAGAACAAAGCCCTTGTCGTCAAAGAGATAGACGAGGACAGTAACGGCGCGATCGATCAAAGAGAGTATTACAGCGACGCCGGCAAACTGATTAAAAGCCAGGCGGATGAAGGCGACACCGGTCGACTGAATATCACTTGGTATTACGACACAAATGAAAAAGCCACCCATGCCGAGCATGACAAGAACGGCGATGGTCGGCCCGACATCTGGTATTTTTATCGCCAAGGCATGTTGAATAAGCTGGAAGAGGATACCAACGCGGACGGCAAAACCGATCTGTGGGAATATTATGATGATGCCGAGGCATTAATCAAGCGGTCAAGGGATATGGACTTCGATGGTATCGCGGATATTGTGGAAGAACCGCAAAATCAACAAACATCTGAACGTCCGAACCAGAGTAAATCATAACGTAAGGAAAAAACAATGCTCGAATTTTTATCCAAAGGGGGCGTTCTCGTCGTTCCCATACTGCTTTGTTCTGTTTTTGCACTGGCAATTTTTGTGGAACGGTTGATTCGGTTCAGCCGGATGCGAAGTCGCGGCGCCGGTCTGGCGAAAAAGACTGTTTCATTTCTTAAAGAGGGAAAAGAGAAAGAGGCGCTGCAGCTAGCTTCCGAAAGCAATTCACCCATGGGCCGGGTGTTGGCCCAGGCAATCGATGTGAGGGACCAGGACCGCGAAACCATTGAAACCGTATTGGTCCACGCAACGGAAGAAGAGGTCAGGAACCTGTCGTCCTACCTCCAGACACTGGCCACCATCGGAAATATTGCCCCTTTGCTGGGACTTCTGGGAACCGTTGTGGGAATGATCAAGGCCTTCATGGTCATTCAGCAGATGGGCGGCAAGGTGAACGCAGCCGTTCTCGCCGGCGGTATATGGGAAGCCATGCTGACGACGGCGTTTGGTTTGGCGGTTGCGTTGCCCACCATGGTGGCGCACAGTTATCTGATTGCCAGAGTGGATAAATATGAGGCCAGATTGCAAGGTGGGGCCGTGTCTTTCATGAAGGCCATCAACAAGAATCAACCCGTATAATCATGTATATAGGAACTTTTTATGTTCACCGAGAGAAAAAAAAAAGACCGGTATCAGATTCAGGCACCCCTGACTTCTCTGATCGACATTGTATTCATGCTGCTGATCTACTTTTTATTGACCACCAATTTCATGGTCGATGAGGGAATTAAGATCAAGCTTCCCCAAGCCAAGGCAGCCGCACCCCAGACCCAACAGGAGATTACCGTATACGTGGACCGCGAGGGACGGGCCTATCTGGCCGATACGGAAATCTCCCTGGACAAACTGTTTACAGAGCTCAAAGGGCAGATCGGCACAGACCCTGACAGGCTTGTCGTCATCAAGGCCGATCGTGGCACCGTTTTAAACAAGGTGGTTCGCGTAATGGATCTGGCCAAGGCGGCCGGCGCCGGGAGACTCTGCCTTGCCACTGAGAAAAACATATAAGATGAGGAGACACAGCATTGCAAAAGAAAATCATCGTTCCGAAAACGGCATCAAATGGATACACACGGCGGGAATTTTTAAAGTTTCTCGAAATTGCGGGCATTTCTGTAGCGTTTAGTGGAGCAGGCGTTCTTTCCGCGAGTCAGAATAGCAAGAATCAATTGGCGGGAACCAAAGAAATTATAACAAGATGCGGTCTTTGCGGCAAAGACTGCGGTATGAAGGCGTATGTTAAGGATAACATCATCAAGGCGGTTGGGCCATGGGAAGAGGATCCGATATCCAAAGGATTTTTATGTGATATGGGGCTTGCGACCCCGGAGATTGTCCATGCACCGGACAGGATATTGAGTCCTCTGAAAAGAAAGGGTGGCAAATTTGTCGAGATCGGCTGGGATGAAGCTCTCGCAGAGATTGCAGAAAAGCTCGGTGAATACAAATCATCCCCGGGACCTGAATCCGTCGTATTCCATTATGGTGTGAGTCAGGTGCGAGATGGTTTCTACAGGAACTTTATAAGGCGTTTTTGCGATGTGTATGGCTCCCCCAATTTCACGGGATGCGGCAGCCAGTGTCATGTCGCAGGTGCCGTTGCCAAAAAGTATAGTATCGGCTCCCTATGGTCGGATTATGAGAATTCCCGCTATATCGTCCAGTGGGGTTGTAATCCTGCCACCTCGAGTATTCCGACGTGGTTAAACCGGGTTCTTCCTGCGAAAGAATCGGGTGCAAAACTCGTATGCATCGATCCACGACCCGGCGCCATGACCAGAGTCGCGGATCGTCACCTCAGTCCGAAACCCGGAACGGACGGGGCACTTGCCCTTGCCGTGGCAAATATCATTATCCAAAAGAAACTGTATGCCGAAAAGTTCGTGAAAAGCTATGGACTCGGGTTTGATGAATACAAAAAACTCGCTTCTGCGTATCCGGTCGAAAAAGCGGCGGCCATTACAGGCATTCCGGCCGACGATATTCAAAAATTTGCGGTAGAATATGCCACTAGCGGTCCTGCCTGTATTTCAACGGGAAATGCCCTTGAACTCCATCTAAACGGTGTACAGACCATTCGTTCCATACAGCTTCTGCAGGCGCTTACGGGCAATATCGATATTAAGGGGGGCAACATGATGTCGGAACGAAAAACCGAGCTTGCCCCCATGGATCTGAAAGAAATAAGAAACAGGGCTGTTCCCGGAATCACGGAAGAGAGCTATCCACTCTTGTGGAAATACCATGATATGGTAAGCGCAAACAAATTGCCGGAGACGATCTTGACCGGCAAGCCTTATCCGATCAAAGCACTTTTGGTGGTCGGCGGCAATCCCCTTTCGACCGGGCCCAATGTGTCCCATCAGCGAGAAGCTTTTAAAAAGCTTGATCTCATGGTCGTCATGGATCTTTTTATGACCGAGACAGCAAAAATGGCCGATATCGTGTTGCCGGCGGCGACATTTATGGAGTGTGACGGCTTTAAGGCGCGAAACAGTATTTTTATGACCCCCAAAGTCATACCGGAGCAGGGAAAAGCATGGCCCACATGGAAATTCTGGTTCGAATTGGCAAAAACAATGGGATACACGAAAGAATTTCCATGGCAAAATCTCGATGAAGCGATCGACGAGCATTTAAAACCGGTGAATCTGACTGCGGCCCAATTGAGGAAAAACTTCAATGGTGTTCATCCATCCGAGACTACGCAATACAGAAAATATGAAAAAAGAGGCCTTGACACGCCTTCGAAAAAAATAGAATTCTCATCCCCGACACTCAAAAAATTCGGGTATGACCCGCTGCCTGTCTACGTGAATCCATATGAGAATTACGGGAACAAAGAATTGCAGTCAGCATATCCCTTCATAATGAACACCGGTGGTAGAATTAAATATTTTTACCATTCTCAATATCATAATATCCCGTCGCTTCTAAAAAAATCTCCTGAGCCGATGGTCGAAATCAATCCGGAGGATGCTGCGTCGAAAGGAATTTCAAATGGGGATGCGGTGAGAATTATTTCTCCAAGGGGCAGCATAACAGCAAAGGCGATCTTGATCAAAGGATTAGGCAAAGGCCAAGTGGCGATGACCCACGGCTGGGATAAAAGCAGTGCCAATGAACTGACAGACGATGGGGTATTGGATCCCATCAGCGCATTTCCCGCTTACAGGGGATTTTTGTGCAATATTGAAAAAGTGTGATTTGTAACAGAACAACCATGGTGAAGAAAGGAAAAGAAGGATGTTTTTGAAAAGGACGTTGAAGTTGTTTCTGGTCGGATGCTGTGTGAAACTGCTGCTACTACCGAATGTCGCGTTGTCCCAGACCTCGAATAGTGGTAATGCTGACTGCCCGACATGCCCGCCGGAAGTTGAGGAACCGGTAGATCTGGTGGAAGATGAAGAACCTGTCGAATTAGGGGATGTCTTTGTGCACGCCTTCCATGGCGGCGCCATCAAATTCACGCCCACAAGCACAATCGTTGACGTCGATAAATATGTGAAAAGCGGCTCTGTCGATCGCGTTGAGGACATTCTGATGAACATGGCGGGAATCGATGTCATGCGCAGCTCAACGATTCCCGATCCACAACAGGTGATTATGTTTCGCGGTTTCGAGGACAGTCGTTATACGGTTGCCATCGACGGTAGGCCGGTGACCGGCTCGTCCGGAAAGGCGATGACGCCCATCGATTGGTCGAGTTTGAACCTGTCGGACATCGAGAAAATAGAAATAATACGGGGCGGCGCCTCAGCCAAGTATGAGAATTCAGCAGGCGGCGTCATTAACATCATCATGAAAAAAGGGGAGAAACAAGATACTTTAAAACCAAAGATCACGGTTCGAGGAGATTATACCATCATCCCCGAGTATGATAATCCCCAGGCCTTTTCCGGAAATGCGACGATGAACGGCGGTGTCGGCGACCTGACCTATTTTTTATCATACGGACATCAGGAGTCGGACGGCTACCTCAGAAACAACGAATGGGATTCAGACAATTATTCTGCCAGGTTGAGCTATCGGTTTCCTTTTGAGGGCCTTCTTACACTGTCCTACAAAGGATCCGAGTTTACCCGGGATAATCCGGTTGTAAACGATCCATCGCGTGACGATTACGATCCCGATTATCCGACGGTGACCAAAGACGCGGACACCTTGAAAATGGCTTCCATTTCCTATCCCGAAGACCCGGGGCAAAAGAATTATAAGGAAAAGAGTGCGGACCATTACGATGTCGCCTATGAGCAGCAAATTAAAAAATTTCTATTAAAGTTGCATTTTTACAATACCGAGGGAGAGGAGAACAGTTGGTACATTACCTTAGACGACGACGGCAACAAGGAACAAAGTTTTAGTGGTGGAGATGGGTATATCGAAAAGCATATCGGCGGCGGCATTGAGCTGAACGCCGATCTTTGGGAAAACAATTCATTGGATGTCGGATATTCCTACAAAAAAACCGGGGCGGAGGAGATGCCGAAAATATTCGAAATAAACTCGGGATATTTCGAAGATGTGTGGGCGTTTTTACCCAAGTGGACGCTGAAAACCGGGTTGCGGATGTCCGTGATCGATCAGCGAACCTATCCCTATACCCTCGATCCCGATGTGCCTAAATACAGGCACCATTATACCGACACATTTTGGTTGCCGAAGGTGACCATGACACACCAGTTACAGCCCGCGACAAGCGTATTCATATCGGTAAACAGGGACTATCATGTTCCGGGATGTTGAGATGAGGCTTACTACATGCGCACGGGTGCGCTGCAGCAAAAATTGGAATATGAGTCAAGCTGGCATTATGACACTGGGGTGTATCATCGTATCAGGGAAAACATCGATGTTCGATTTGTGGTCTACTACTCGGACGTCTCCGATTATGTCGCCCTCGACAGGCCGAGTGCCTATAATCCAAATGCGTTTGCCTATAATATCGATAGCGTTGGTTTTTATGGCATGGAGTTTGAGTTTGACGCAAGGTTTGATACAATCAATATCTTCGGCAACTACACCTATCTTGAAAACAAAGTCGATGAAACCGATCTGCCGGATTCGTTTTGGGTGGATGTCCCACCGAAACACAAGGCAAATCTCGGTGTTCGGTACGACTTGATGAAAGATCTCATGGCGACATGTGATATGCGTTATGTTGGTGTCCGAAAGAGTGAAGGCGGGTACGACATGGATAGCTATTTTATTACCGATGTCGGGATGCAATATACGTTTTTATCAGACAAGGCCAAACTTTTGGTTTATGTTAACAACCTCTTTGGTGAAAACTACCAGGAAGTGTACGGGTATCCCATGCCCAAACAGACGATCGGGGCTCAGATAAAATACACTTTCTAACTGGTCCCATCCCCTAATTCCGAATTCACCGCATTGGATCAGCGGTGAATTCGGAATATACCCCATGACGATGTTTCGCAACGCCCGGAAAGTAAGTGAAGTACAAATGATGAAGCGCCCCGTGATAAGCAGGAGAACCTTTTTGATTCAGACCGGCATCATCGGGTTTGCTGCTTTCATTCCGAAAAAAGGGGCTTGCGAAGTGTTACGACCTCCCGGAGCGAGCCACGACTTTTTGGAAAGATGCATACGGTGCGGCAAGTGTGTCGAGGCTTGTCCTTTTGACAGCATTCGCTTGTTGGACATAACACACGGTGCTCTCGTGCATACGCCTTTTATTGATCCGTTGCAGACACCCTGCTACCTATGCCGGGAAGTATCGAAAGATGGTGAGAACAAAACACTGGGGCGTTTTCTTCGCTGCGGCGAAGCATGTCCCACCGGCGCACTGAAGCTGATCAGAAACGATAGAGAAACACTCGAAAATCTTTCCGACGACCTGAAAATCGGGGTAGCTGATCTGGACAGCAAAATATGCGTGGCTTGGCAGTTTGGATTCTGCGGTGAATGCTACTTTAATTGCCCCATGAAAGACAAGGCATTATTGAGAAATCCGCCGGAAGGAGGGATTGGGGACCTTGCGCCATATATTGATGCTTCCTATTGTATCGGATGCGGGGTTTGTACCTTCATCTGTCCCGTAAGAGAAGATACGGCGGCATTAGAAGACGGATCCGGCTATTACGAGAAACGATATGGCGGATTTGTCAAAAAACTCCTCGACAAACGATCTGTTACATCCACACTTCCAGCGGTTGCCGTCATAAAAAGAAAACAACAAAAGTGAAAAATAGAAGGAAAAAGAAAGGCCTCACAATAACGCATATCAGGCGAACGACTCAGCTTCTGATGCTGCTGACGATTATCGCTGTTCCTTTTTTCTCTCAAAATCCTTCTGATTGGTCACCGTCGTCCATCGTCATGGGACATCTGCCGCCACCAACAATTTTCCCGATAAGTGGCGACACATGGTGTTTATCCATCAATGGGTTTTTTATTTGTCATCCAATTGCCTTTATAGAATCCGTGTCGTCATATAGAAGAGTGATTATGCCTTTTTTCATAGCGGCATTGCTTCCTCTGGGAATTACGATTTTGTTTGGCCGCGTGTTCTGTTCATGGCTTTGTCCCATGGGATTTTTGCTCGAACTGCTGATGAAGATACCCGATCGGTGGAGAGGTGCTGTCTGGAAAAAGGCCTTGGAAATAAAGGATTTTCGTTTTATCGCCTTAGGGGGGCTTCTGGCCGTCGGTTTTTTTGGGAAAATGGCTTTAATTTCTGTCTTCGATCCTCCTCATGCCTTGGGACGTGAATTGATCAACCTGTTTAGTCATCATCGCCTCAGCATTGCGGGTGCAGGATTATTAACACTCGTATTGTTACTGGATCTATTTGCGCTTCGACGCGGATGGTGCAGGTATTTCTGTCCTTCCGGGGGAGGTCTTTCCCTTCTTGGAAGGGGGCGCATCGTAAGAATCGGTCTTGAAAACGAAAAATGCATTCAATGCAGAGAATGTGCAAAAATATGCCCCGTGGGGCTTGATCCGAGTTTACTAAAAAGCAATCCATCAGAATTTAATTGGGCATTATGCGATAATTGCGGGCTATGTGTCGACCGGTGCCCCAGGCAAGCCATCAATTATCATGTTCTACATGGCGTAAAGAATTTTTATGCAAATTAAGATTGACAATGACGAATTTCCTTCGATTCCGGAATCAACTCGTTATTAAAAGCCTCCCCCTCGTTATTTTCCTTTTATATCTACTGTTGGCGTTACTGCCTGATCTGCGAAATTTTGTGCCGGAGCTTGTTGCCGTGAGCGCCGTCATTATCATTCTTATTTCGCTGGCGTTGTTTCTCAGCCAGCGGATTCAAATTGAATGGTCCGCCGGTTTTATTCTTCTTATCGCCGCCACCGTGCGCTTCCTGTTCTTATTTCGCGCACCGGAGCTGTCCGATGATATATACCGCTATCTGTTCGACGGCCTGATGTTTCTCGATGGTCACAACCCCTATGCGGCCCCTCCCGCTGAAATGCTGACCGACAATCGGGCAATGGCTTTGCTCATCAGCCGGATCAATCACGCGGAACTTTTTACCATTTATCCTCCTGCGGCACAGTTCGTGTTTGCCGTTGGTGCATTCATCGGCAATGTTACCGGAATGAAATTATGCCTTGTCATGGTTGACCTATCCAGTTGTGTTGTTATTATCGGGATACTCGACAAGATTCGCCTGCCACGCGCCAACGCCATCCTTTATGCCTGGCATCCCCTGCCGGTTATTGAAGTTGCCGCATCCGGCCATGTCGACGCGGCGGCAATTTTCTTTTTACTCGTGACCCTTCTTATTCTGCTCTCCAATGAAGCACCCAGCCAACCCACCGTATATCGGTCGAAAAGGAAACCATGGGGTATTTTTGTATCCAATTGGGCGTGGCTACCGGGGTGTGCCGCGGGAATCTTTCTTTCCCTGGCGGTGTTAACCAAATGGATCCCTCTGATTTTTTTGCCGGGAATTCTGCTGATAACCGGTTCAGGCAGCAGGAAGCACATGGTGTTCGGATTTCTGATCAGTTCAACAGCAATGTTCGTCCTTTTCTGGCCGGAAGTGCGAACATCTTTTCATACCTTATTCATATATGCTGCCAACTGGGAGTTTTCAGGGTTCCTCTTCCGATGGCTGAGGGTGGCGACAGGATCGGGCGTTGCGGCACGCCTTGTCATTGTCGTCGTCTTTGTTACCGCGTTGGTCATCATTTATGTTCGTCATTGTAAAACAGACCATTCGTCTTCTCTTTTCCGAATGCAAGAGATATCTAAGTGTTTTTACCTGTCTGCCATGGCATTTCTATTTTTGACGCCGACGCTTCATCCCTGGTATGTCTTATATATGGTCGCATTTCTCCCGTTTGCCGCCGGACCTGCCGGAATCGTCTTTTCCTGGTCCATCTTTCTTGCCTACCGTGTGGTAATTTTATACGGCCTGACAGGGCAATGGATGGAAGACGACCTGGTCCCGCTTCTGGTTGTCATCGCACCGGCCAGTGCCCTTGCCATCGGCACCATCATTGGACCTGCGTTGAGCGATTGTCGAGCTTGCCGCAGGTACAAGAAAATTTGAAACGATCAGTTTCGGTTGGAATGGCCGTTCGCAGACCGGGTAAAACGGATCAGGATTTAGATGGTTCGGTATTATAATATTTTTTATACAGGTTTGCCGTGTCCGGCACTGACCACAGACGCGTTATCAGATATTTGAGAACCTGCATAAAAATCCACCGCGCGTTTTTAAATCCGACATTCTCCCACCGCCTGTTCGAAACCATCACATTGCCAAACAGATGCAGTTGCCGTCCCAGACGATGAAGTCTTATGGAAAATTCGACATCTTCCATTAACGGAATTACCGGAAAAAGATCATGGTCGACCACGGGCTGTCTGCGAAAGAACTGTACCTGATCGCCAAAACTGATTTTAAGAAAGGCGGCCCTAAAATCATTGGCCAACTCGATGAGTCGAAATTGAGGTTTGGACGAGGTAAATCGACACCCTACCGATCCGCCGATCACGGAAGGATGTTCGTTGAGATTTTGTATTATTCGATTGATTTCCGCATCCGGCAATATGGCATCGGCATGCAGGATCACCACCACATCGCCTCTGGCGGAATGTATTCCGGCTTTGATCTGCCCGCCCCGGCCACCGCCGTTTTCGATGGGGTGATCATGAATCATTACACGGGCGCCGGCCTCACGTGAAAACAAGCGGGTCTGATCCTTTGAGCCGGCATCCACCACGATGATTTCGAGAACATGCCCGTTGCCGGAAACCGAGCGGATGCATTTGATGATATTTTTCTCTTCGTTGAGGGTCGGTATGATCACCGACACAGACAGGGAAGAGAAGGTTTTCTTCATCTCTCCGGAATGCAATCGTGATCGGCATCGTTCATAGACATAGAGCAACGAGAACAAAAATCTTGCCATTATTTGCGCCCAAACGGGAAGTCCCGGAGAAATATTTTTCAGATTATCGGGTAATTTCATCGATTACAGATAAGCTGCACAGCATGCTGGCGAAAACGTTTTGCGAAAGTTGAATCAATATCTTTTGGCATATACTTTAGAAGATGTTATTTTTTTACCAGTTTGTTACAAATAGTGAATAAGCTATCATTCTAATCTAATAAACCGGTGCTCACTCTTTTTCGCCGCCCGGAAACATATTCCTGAAGATCACAAACGATCATCAAAAGAAATCCGGCCGGAAACAGGCACAAAAAAGGCACCGCCGGCCAGGTCCCCCGGTTAAATGAAAAAAAGACCGGGGCCAGCATGTAGGTAAATAGGGAAAGATTCGTAAGAAGATGGGAAAAAGATTTTTCGGGGCCGGAAAAATAAAATGATCGCCTGTTCGTGTTTTCTACAATTCCGAACTTTGGGGTGCGAGTGAACACACCGCCTTTTTGGATCACTCCCTTTATCACAGCGAGTGAGAAAAAAGGGGCCAGGCCGATACTGGCTGCCGGTAACAACGGCAGGGCAAAAAGGGATGACCGCAACCCGGATTTTAGGCCATACGCCAGATAATAAAATAGTACCACACCGCCCGTAAATGCAAATAAGGGGAGATCAATCCACAACACCTGATGCACGCCGATGCCGATGCGGTGAAGCAGTACCGGGTAAAGCGTCAACGTGGCGGAGAAGCCGAATATCCAGCAACAATTTGCCAGAAGATGGGCAACCGCCTCCAACTTAACGGATAAGGGAAGGGAAGCGGACAGCACCCGGGGCAAGAGTTTTCTTGCGGTTTGTATGGCCCCCTTGCTCCATCTTTCCTGCTGGCTGCGAAAATCCGCCAAAGTTACCGGAAGTTCCGAAGGAACAAGAACATCATGGACATACACAAACCGCCATCCCATGAGTTGTGCCCGATAACTCAGATCAAGATCTTCGGTGACGGTATCCGACTGCCAACCGCCGGCGGATTCAATGGCTCTTTTTCGCCAGATTCCCGCAGTGCCGTTGAAATTGAAAAATAGCCTGCGATGGCAGCGAACACGATGTTCGATACCAAAATGGGCCGACAACAAAAGGGCCTGGAGTCGGGTGAGCCAGGAGTAGTTCGCATTGAGAAACGCCCACCGGGCCTGTACCATCCCGATATTCGATCGCTCAAAGTAAGGGATCGTTTTTTTTAAAAAATCCGGCGTCGGTACAAAATCCGCGTCAAAGACCGCAATAAACTCACCGGATGCCCGTTTCAATCCTTCGGAAAGGGCACCGGCCTTATATCCGATGCGATGGTGCCGGCAAATTACGGATATACATTTTCCTTTTCGCCGCCAAAACGCTGCTCGTTGCCTTGTGATGGTACGTGTCTCATCATTGGAATCATCCAGTACCTGGATCTGAAGTTTCTCTTCGGGCCAGTCCAGGGCTGCTACCGCATCGATGATACGTCTCGCCACTCTTGGCTCATTGTATAGCGGAATCTGAACCGTAACAAGGGGACTCGTAGCTTGCGGCAGATTCAAAACCGGGGGCGAAGCCGGTGAGATCCGGAACCGGCACCACATCATCCAGAGCCGATGAAGACCGTACGCCGCTAATCCCGCCATGGACACAAAGTGAACCACAGTAAAGAAAATGAGAATTTGCTTATGCATGAGTGAAGCCTTACCACACCTGTTTTACAACTTCAATTTCTTAGAACAAGGTTTTGATCTTGCCTCTGGCATCAGGGTGATATTCTCAATGACCAAGGAATGCTTGCATTAACCCTGTGTATGGGCAACCTTTTGGGAAAGGTTCTCCCGAAAGAAAGGCATCGATTCCTCCTTTTGCCTTAGCGAGTCCCATATCAAAAAATTCAATCCTCATAAGGAAAACAGCAAAAATACAAATAAATGTAAAAATCTCTAATTTTATAATAAATCCATATCTTTCTGCGAGTAATAAAAAAGGTTCTTCCTCCAGAAAAGCCTCTTAACGGCACAAGGGAGGAAGAACCTATGCATGATTAGCGAAATTTTTTCGTCAAACACATTTTGTCCCACCATCTCTGGCGATGGACTCGATTTTCGACCCACTACGATCTCCGAATAATCTCACGATATGTTCGGGGTAGGGGCATTTCTATTTTCTTTAACGGCCCCACAGGATGTCTCCGTCGCCACCGGGTGAAATTCGTTCGGTTTCATGCGTTTCATCCGCAACAAAGATCACTGTGCATCTGTGGGTTCCCGTCAATGCGACGGAATCATCGGAGAGTGCGGTTGCGGCGCAATCCTCCTTATAAAATACAAGGCAAAATTTATAGGATGCAGGTTCCAGAAAGTCCAATCGTTAATATATACCTGTTTCCGTGGCACAAAACCTGATTAAAACACTATAACCAATTGATAAAACATATATATTATGGTAATATTAGGGCACTAAACGCTCACTTCGGAGGTGAAATCAATGCGGCGTCCGATCACCATAAAACACGAGATGGAAAAACTTGCCAGTCATAGCGGATTGATCAATATCGGCGCATTACTTGATGCGATAAATTTCAGGTTCCGTTTCGAAAAGATCAACGGCGTCCATTGTGTAGACCCGAAAATTTCTCATGGTGACATTTTAGCTTCGATGATTGCTCTCATGAGTATTGGTAAACCTGATTACGATGCGATCGAGATTTTTCGTGAGAAGCAAGAATTTTTCAACAAGGCCATTGGCAATCGTGCATGCCCGTCAAGCCCGACATTGCGTCAGCGAATCGATTTGATCGGCAACCAAGCCGATAAGCTGATTAAGGATGCAGGCGTTGATTTGGTTCGATCCTGCGCTCCGGCGATTTCACCCATCCAAACCAGTGCGGGTGATTTCCTTCCTTTGGATATGGATGTGAGTCCGTTTGACAACTCAAAGACTCAAAAGGAAGGCGTTTCCAGAACCTACAAAGGCACGGATGGCTTCGCTCCGATCTTTGCCTACCTGGGCACCGAGGGGTATCTGGTGAATCTTGAGTTCAGAGAAGGAAAACAACACTGCCAGAAAAACACCCCCGAATTTATCAACGCCACCTTGGATTATGCCAGGCAAATTACCGATCAGCCTATTTTGATGAGGTTGGATTCAGGAAACGACAGTCAAGACAACTTTCCTGACGATTCACGAAAGAATGTCCACTTTATCATCAAACGCAATTTGCGTAGAGAATCTGTTCAAAAGTGGGTTGATCTGGCAAAAAAATCCGGCAAGCAACAGCATTGCCGCTCAGGAAAATGTGTATGGATCGGAAAGACGATTGAAGACATCAACGGCAATCCATTGCGCTACCCAATCATCTTTGAGGTTACCGAAAGGCATACCAAAAAGGGCCAAGTACTGCTGTTCCCCGAGTATCAGATCGATACCTATTGGTGCAGCCTCGCACAGTTGCCACCGGATGAGGTGATTCGACTTTATCACGATCACGGTACCAGCGAGCAGTTTCACTCCGAACTCAAATCCGACATGGGCCTGGAGCGCTTGCCGAGCGGTCATTTTTCCACCAATAGCTTGATTCTTCATTTGGCGATGCTGACGTACAACATGCTACGGATTATCGGACAAATCAGCATCGAAGAGAGTGATCCGACTGAATTGCCCGGTATACGCCGGAAGAAAGTTACCCGGCGTCGAATCCGGACAGTCATGCAGGACTTGATGTATATGGCCGGTCGATTAGTAACCAGAAGTAGAAAATGGTACATATCCTTTGGCCAACTCAATCCATTTTCCAAACTGATGGATCGGATTTATCTTCGTCTGAATTTGCTTTCCGCTATGAAGTAGCTATAATTTTTAAAAGAACAATTTTACAGGCATTTGCTTGGTGATTTGCTATGGCTAAAGAATGAGAAACAGGAGCAAAATTCCTTCGAAATTTGAAAATAGTGAGAAAAATTATCAACAAATGATGGTGTGTGAGGCAATCGCCCCGCGCCAATCCTAACAGCAAAAATTAGGCCACTGATTCAGGATATATATAGAAAATCAAAACAATCGAAATTACCAATGTCAGATATCCGCAAAAGCGCTTCGCTCATTGGGCTGCTTTCTTTCCAGATGGGCTTTTTCAATTGTTGACCAACGATGGATCGAAACAATCAATTTGACAAATCGACGATATCTTCATAATCAAAACCATTTTTAGAGCATTTGCAAATTACTGTCGAAAATCATCCAGGAATCTTCTTATGAACACTCAATCCAGTTCTACGGCAAAATGCATGGAGAATGGGCTTGCAGATCAGCAGAATTTTTCCCACAACCGCCTTAGCGCACAGGTTTCGCTCGTCGCGGAAAAATGCGTGAAATGTCCAAAATGTACGGCGGAATGTGCTTTTTTACAAAAAAATGGGTCTCCTGGATGTATTGCCGAGAATTTCGACCCTGACAATCCATCATGGCTGATGATGGCCTTCGACTGCAGCCTGTGCGGTCTTTGCAGTGCATCCTGTCCTGTGGGCCTATCTCCGGAGGAGATGTTTCTTGAAATGCGTCGGGAAGCGGTGGCACGTGGGATCGCACCGCTACCGAATCATAAGGGGATCATGGCCTATGAACAACGTGGGGTATCCAAAAAATACTCGTGGTATAGTTTGCCGGACGGATGCGACACGGTGCTGTTTCCCGGTTGTACATTTGCCGGAACCCGTATGGATACAACCATTGCCCTCTATGAGCATTTAAAACAATCACGACCGAAACTGGGCATTGTTCTGGACTGCTGCTGCAAGTCATCTCACGATCTGGGGTGCACAGATTTTTTCCAGGACATGTTCACGGAAATGCGCGGTTATCTGACATATAATGGCGTTACAACCGTCATCGTGGTCTGTCCCAATTGTTATAAAGTATTTAAAACATACGGCCAGACCCTTCACGTAATTTCGGCATACGAACTCCTTTCCGTTGATGACACGACAGAAACCCAGGACGATCGTGCCGTTCGCCCGAATACCGCAAGCAACACTCCGATCATGGCCATCCATGATCCCTGTGTCCTGAGAAATGAGAAGGGGATCCAGGATGCGGTACGGAAACTTGCTGCAAACAGTGTCTACGTTATTGACGAAATGCCACACAGCCGCAAAAAAGCCATGTGTTGCGGTGAGGGGGGGGCGGTGGGATTCGTTGCGCCTGAATTTTCCGACAAATGGAGTGAACGGCGTAAAAAAGAGGCGGGAAGTTACCGCTTGCTCACCTATTGTGCGGGTTGCGCGGGTTTCTTAAACAGAAAAACGCCCACGGATCACATTCTGGATGCAGTCTTCTTCCCCCAGGACGTTGCCGCAGGGAAACGAAAGTTCGCAAAAGCCCCCTTGACCTATTTCAACCGAATCCGATTGAAACGGTATCTGCAGAAGCATCATCCAGCCCCTGTTTTCAGGGAACGGACCTATCTTTTCGATACAAAAGAGACGGTCAACGGCGCACCCGCCAAGGCAGGAAAAGCAAAACTCATCGTTTTGCTCATTATCATTGCTGCCATTGTGGGACTTCGTTATTCAGGAATCGTTGGAAACTTTGATTCCGAGACCTTGCAGCAATGGGTTGCATCTCTCGGCCCGTTGGCACCACTGGCGTTTGTCTTGCTATATACAATCACCCCTGCCTTATTTCTGCCGGGCCTTCCCCTGACAATTGCAGGTGGTATTTTGTTCGGCCCCTTTTGGGGTGTCGTATACAGCATTGTCGGTGCCACTGCCGGGGCCAGCCTTTCATTTTTCGTGTCACGTTATATTGCGCGGGACTGGGTTGCCACGAAACTTACCGGTCCTCGCTGGAAACAACTGGACGAAAGCGTTGCGAAAAACGGCTGGAAAATCGTCGCTTTTACCCGTCTTGTCCCACTGTTTCCGTTTAATCTGCTGAACTATGCCTTTGGCCTGACCCCCATCCGGTTTTTGCCTTATGCGGTTACGTCCTTTATCTGTATGCTGCCGGCTTGTATCGCATTCATCGTATTTTCGAGTTCCCTGATGGATCTGTTCAAGGGGAAAGTATCTCCTGCATTTCTCATTGGTGTGCTGCTGATCGCTTTGGTTTCGATGATTCCTCTCCTCATGCGCAAGTTGAAGCGTGGAGGGGAAAACGAACTCGGTTTGTCAAAATAGGTGGATTCAAAGACGTACTTTTTATCACCGAACGTGGGAGCAAAAAATGAAAATAAAATGGTTCATCGGGATTTTGATTACCGTATGCATGGTATTTTGGGGTGCAGAAATTGTGTCTGCGGGTGCATGGACCCAGGAGCAGGGTAAGAGTTATCATCGATTGGCGGGGAATTATTATTTTGCCGATAAAGAGTTCAACACTGACGGAGACAGTCAGTCCATGGCGGATAACGGGGAATTCACCGAATACAGCATAAATTATTACGGCGAGTACGGCATCCTGAATACCTTGACCGTTTTCGGTTCTTTTTATTACAAGGATATCGAGCGGGATGACGATTACTGGAATTACCAGACAACTGGTATCGGAGACATGGATCTTGGTCTTCGGTATCAGTTATACTCAGGAAAACCAGGCGTTTTTTCCTTGCAGGGATTGATCAAAATACCTGAGTTCTATGATGACGAAGATGCCATGCCCCTGGGAAACGGCCAGTATGATTATGAACTGCGTCTGATGTACGGTCGGTCCCTGTGGCCTTTGATTCCGGGCTATATGAATCTGGAAGCGGGGTATCGCTGGCGCGATAAAGACCCGAGTGATGAATTCCGGTATCTGGTGGAGATTGGTTCGGATCTGGGAAAAAAGTTTTATGTCCGGGCCAAACTCGACGCCCTGGTGAGCATGGACAATGCGGATAATCAAACAGATGCATTCGGAAATCCGACAAGTACGCTAGAATATGACCTGGCCAAGCTCGACATGACGCTGGGTTTCCGGCTAACCACCGCCCTGGGTCTTGAACTGGGCTGTACGCCGGCCGTATGGGGAGAAAATACGGCAAAAGGCACCACCTGGACGATTGCAATTTCATTTCAGCACGGCAAATAGCGTGGATTGATATAACAATCCTGTTTACTGTCTTTTCGCATCGTCAGTTGAAAGAAAATCATTGAATCCTGAACACTCCATCCTTTCAACAGTGAGTCATCTGCCATTTACCTTATCGATACGGTTGGCGATTGTATCATTGATCGGCGTTTTACTATTGTGCACGCCGGCAACAGGTATTGAACTCAAGAAAATAAGGGTTGATGATGCGGCCGCGGATATGGATCGATTGATATTTATGGATGCCCGCCCCGTCGCCATCTGGCAAAAGGGCCATATTCCAACTGCCCGTTCCTTTTCCTGGGAGTCCTACACCCGTGAGGATACCGGCGGCGTTAAATACCGGACATTTCCTCCAGAGGAATTGGTCGACGCGCTGGGCAAAATGGGGATCAGCCATACCGATGCCTTGGTCGTTTATGGGGATGCGGACACCAGTTGGGGCGGGGAAGGCTGGGTTGCCTGGGTATTTGCCTGGCTGGGGCATCGTGGACCGGTATATGCTTTGGACGGAGGGATTTCATTATGGCGGTCAAAGGGATATCCGGTAGAAAAAAATGACAAATTCGACGTTCCGGCCAAAAATTACCGAATCGATCTACAGCCGGATCAACATATCAGTGCCGTTGAGATTGCCAAAGCCGGTGACACCATCAACCTGGTAGACACCCGAAATTATTTCACGGAATGGTTGCCCGGGCATCTTCCCGGCGCCGTCCATATTCCATGGGAGAAATTTTACTACGGTGATCATCGGCAGTTTCTTTCTGCAGATGCATTGAGAACGATGCTACGCGATAAGGGAGTGGATCTTACCAAACCGGTGGTATATTATTGTACCGGCGGCATCAGGTCGGGATTCACCTGGATGGTCCACGAACTTGCAGGATTGGGCGTTGTCAAAAATTTTGAAGGCGGCACGGAAGAGTGGGATCAGATGATGAAAAAAAGAAGGTAAAGAATAACAATAATTTCCACCCCGATTCTCATTTGTTCACTATAATACAGGAGATATACTCTGTATAGTGAGCAGCAACATAATCCATAGTGGCAGCTGTCGGGTCGTTCGCCGTCGTTTCACCGTCAAATCCGCCTGCCACGAACTTCTCGCATCCTCCGTCCATGTATCTTACATCATCTCCCCTTCCACGAGATAGCTTCCCATGCGGTCCAGAATGTACCCGGAGAACGTCTCGTTTTGTGCAAAATAATCCCGGGAACGTCGTTCCAGGTCATCCCCCAGGCTCACGGCCATGAGCCAAACCTGATGGGCCTCGGCCAGCAGCCGGGTAATGGCCTTGTTTTGCCGGGCGTGTGAATGAAAAAGGAGAAAAAATTCATTCACGGGAAGCAGATGGCGCCAACGCCGCACATCCAGCAGCTGATGGGCCTCGTTCCAGAGTCGTGCGGTCTGTTCCATGGCGAGAGAGTCCTTTTCAATCTGAAGATATTTCAGGACTTTTTCCGTGAGTCGCGGTATCTCTCCTGCCATGACGCCCTCTTACCCGTTGGTTTTTCCCAAGATGTCCTTGACCAGTTTTACGGCCCCCACGGCATCGCGGGCATACCCCTGCGTTCCGATGGAAGCGGCGATCTGCGGGTTGACCGCTGCCCCGCCCACAATAATGGAAACCGGACGGACATCGGACCGGTTGAAGTTGTTGACAATCTCGACCAATTGCTTGCGGGCGCCGGTGATAAAAGCGGATAATCCTACCACAGGTGCCTCATAAGTGTTGACGGCCGCAAGAAAGTCCCCGGCCGGGACATTGACGCCCAGGTCAAGCACCTTTACACCATTGGTTTCCAGAATGATCCTGACCAGATTCTTGCCGATCTCGTGGAAATCCCCCTTGACCGTTCCGAGAATCACCTGGGGCGGCCGGTCTCCCGCGGCGCCCAGGTGCGGTTCCAATGTGCGGAATCCCTGGTAAAAGGCATCCACCATCAAAAGAATCTCCGGCAGGAAGGACTGCCGTGACTCATAACAGGCACTGCCTTTGCGCACCGCCCGCATCAGGGCTGAATTGACGATCATGAGAGGGTCTGTCTCTTCTTTCAGGGACGTTGAGACCAACGCCGACACGGTTTCGCGTTTTCCCCGGTGGACCGCGTCGGACAGCCGGGAAAGGGTTTGGGCATGGGGCGTAAGTTCGGACAAGGCCCTTTTGCCCGTCTCAATGAAACGCACTACATTTGCAATGGGGGTTCCCGGCGGAAGGGCACAACCGGTGCTCAAGATAAAATTATCCTTTACGCCCATGGTGGCCACCAGGTCCTTCGTACTTGCCGCCACCTCTTCGGGCGGGGCCAGTTCGATGATCTCCACTGGATCGATATTGCCGACAATGCCCACCGATTCCGGAACAATGTCTTCATAGGCCAGAAGGTCCATACACTGATCAAAACTGATGGCCCGGACTCCGGTCTTGACCATGTCCTTGAGGATCTGTGAGGTGTCCCCACAGATATGAAGGACCGTGGGTTCCGTTGGATGGATGTCATAAAGACGGGCCAAAAATTCTCCTGCAAACCGCCAGAAGCTGTCGGGCGGCAGCAGGGCCGCCAGGGGGTCTGAAATCCAGAAGACCTCGGCCCCCGCGTCCAGAAGATAGCGGCCGTAATCCCGGGCGCAGGCCAGGCATTTTTCCATCAGATCAAGGACTTCTCCCGGCCTTTCCACAATTCCCCGAAGAAGTTCCTGTTCCCCGGCCAATTGCCCGGCCACGGTGAAGGGGCCGTACACCATGGTGGACAGGGTCCTGTCCGGAAACTCCTTTGCCATACGCTTCAGGACCTGGGCATTGACCGCCATCCTGGGAACCGTTGCAGGTGGGACAACATTAACGGAACTGCCGGGCATCTCCACGGACGGCATGGCATCGGGTGAAAAACACACCTTCGCACCCATGGCCTCCGCCTGAATGGCGATATCGCTGAAGTAGAACAGGATATCGGCATCCACCTGCTGATAATACTTTTTTACGGCCTCAAATTTGATATCGGCATTCCAGGAAATGTCGTCGATCCCGGCCTCAACCATTTGAAAAGAGGGGAGCGCATTGATGGGAAACACCTTGTTTCGTAAGGAATGTCCCATCCTTATTTTTCCAGCGGCTTGTGGCAAAACCACCAGTCATAGCACTCGTATTGACCCGATCGTTTTGCGGCATCCGCCTCATTGGTTGGTGGAGGCACAATGATCCGGTCTCCGATGAGCTCGTTATTCGGCCATCCTGCCGCCACAGCGCCCTGTTTGTCCGCGATTTGAAGCGCTTTGACCACGCGGACAATTTCATCCATGTTGCGTCCGATTTCCTGTGGATAGTACATGATCAAACGAATTTTCCCTGCCGGGTCTCCGATGAATACGGCCCGTACAGTGTTCGTACCTTTACCGGGATGCAGCATTCCGAGCTTCATGGCCACAGCATCGTTAGCGGCGACAATGGGAAATTTTATCTCTATGTCCAGTTCCGCTTTAATCCATTGGACCCATTTGATGTGCGAAAATACCTGATCGATGGACATTCCAATCAACTGGCAACCGAGCGCTTCAAACTGCTCGTACCGTTTTTGAAAGGCGACAAATTCCGTGGTGCAAACCGGCGTAAAGTCAGCGGGGTGGCTGAAAAACACAAACCACTTGCCTTTTAGGTCGCCGGGAATATTCATCGGCCCATGGGTTGTTTGAACCTTCAAATCAGGAAATTTGTCTCCAAGCAATGGCAGACTATTTTTTGTCTCTTCCATTTTTCCTCTCCTTTTTTGGGTTTGTAATCGATATAGGCCTTTCGATGGCAAACAGAACACGTTTATGCCAATCCGCGTCCGGTTACAAGTAATGAAAGACCAGCACCGCCCAGGGAAATTGGTTGGTTCCTTCTACTCTCCTTGGGTGACATGATATAATAATGAGTATCATTTCATATTTCACGGAATATATAAAAAGTCCAATTTGTAATTTGGATGAATCAAAAAAAACACTATAGATAATTTCAATTTTCGGAAATGCCCATCCGAATGGATGTAAGGGTTCCCGAGCCATGCTCGCGGATGATGAATGGTTCGGTAAACAATTGCTTCGATGTGATATGTTTCCTAATTACTGTGACGGGAGTGGGTTGATTGCAATATTTAGATTTGATATTAAAAATTCGGGATTCGTGGGAACGCATGACGGCTTGCCTATTTAAAAATTATGAAAAGCAAAAGCATGGACATGCAGTAGAATGAAACACATCACTGCAGGTGTGGATATCGGATCAACCATGACCAAAGTTGTTCTCATGGATGATGCCGTCATGACTTATGTTATCGGCCCTACCGGAGCGGAGCATCGTCGTCTTGCCAATGTGGTGATGAAGAAGGCTCTGGATCAGGCAAAGATATCCTTTAAGGAGGTGGCTTATGTGGTTGCCACCGGATATGGTCGCATCAATGTGCCGTTTGCGGATAAACAGATAACAGAGATCACCTGCCATAGCCGTGGGGTGTACAGCCTTTTTCCTTCGGTCCGCACGATCATCGAAGTGGGGGGCCAAGACGCAAAGGCAATGAAGCTGGCCAATGGAAAGGTGATCGACTTCGTTATGAACGATAAGTGTGCTGCCGGTACCGGCCGGTTCCTGGAGGTCATTGCGGACACACTCGAATTGAGCATTGATGAGATGTCGGAACTGGCGATGAAGTCAACCAGTAAGGTCCGTGTCAGCAGCGTTTGCACCGTGTTCGCCGAGCAGGAGATCGTCACCCATCTTACAAGGGGCGCGGCCATCGAAGATGTCGCTTCCGGGATATTCGAAGCCAGCGCCAACCGGATCATGGGAATGGCCGAGAGGCTTCGGATTGAGAAAGACATCGTACTCACCGGTGGTGGCGCAAAAAGCAAAGGCCTGGCCAAAGCCTTCGCGGATAGGTTGGGCGTTCAACCGCTGATACCTTCCGAACCACTGCTGACAGGAGCCGTTGGTGCTGCTCTTTTGGGGCGTGAACTGGTGCAAAGAGCAATTGAGAAGGGAAAACCGCTTGAATCGAGTGAGCGACGTTTAGAAGAGGTGACCTTTTTCATGTAATATACAACTGATTTCAGAACATTCTTCGAGAAAACGAATGAATTATGTGATCGGGATAGATATCGGATCCGTGTTTTCCAAAGCCCTGATCCTCGGAGATACCGTTATCTCCTATGCGATCATGCCTTCGGGAAAAAATTATCGGGATACCGCAAAGACGGTATTGAATGAAACCCTTCAAAAGTCCGGTCTTACGAGGCAGGATATTTCTCTGATACTGCCAACCGGTTGCGGGGCCGAAAATGTATCGGGCGCCTCAAAACCTGTAACTGAAATCACCTGTCAGGCAAGGGGTGTACGTCATCTCTTTCCTTGCGTCCGAACGATAATCGATATGGGTGGTCAATCGACCAATGTAACGAAACTGGATGCAAAAGGAATCGTTTGCGATTTTGCGGTCAGCGAACGGTGCGCTGCGGGTAGCGGCAGGTTTCTGCAGATCATCGCGCGGGTGCTGGATCTACCCTTTTCGGAATTGGGCCCGCATTCGCTGCGGTCGAACAAAGTTGTCCAATTCACCACGGGTTGTGCGGTCTTTACGGAGTCGGAAGTGATTTCCCGAATTGCCGAAGGTGAGCGAAAAGAGGATATACTGGCAGGTGTTCATGCGGCCATAGCGGCAAAAGTGCTCAATCTCGTAGACAGGGTCGGCAAAGAGCCGGAGTTTGTCATTACCGGCGGTGTGGCGAAGGATATCGGTCTGGTAAAAAGTGTTGAAGATCGGTTGGGCTTTCAACTGTCTGTACCGGAAGCATCTCAAATCACGGCGGCCCTTGGAGCGGCATTTCTCGCCAGGGATAGAGTGAATGCGGCAAAATGATTTTTTCTCAGTTTTTTCAAGCATTCTGTCATGGTAAGGAGGAGTATGCAAAAAATACTGCATCAGTTTGCGTCGATCGTTGAAAACCCTTATGTACATTTGGCCGAGTGGAAGAAAAAGACCGGTAAAAAGGTGGTCGGTTGTACGCCGATGTATGTGCCTGAGGAGATCATCGACGCGGCCGGTATGTTACCGGTCGTGCTTTTGGGCGGCAACGAAGATATTCTTCAGGCCGACAAACACAATCACCCCTACTTTTGCCATTCGACGCGTAGCAATTTCGATATGGGCCTTCAGGGCAGATTCGATTTCATGGACCTGCTCGTCTTCTCGGACTGTTGCTATACGTGGGATGCGGTATCCGACTCATGGTCATTGAACGAACCCTCGGGCTCACATCACCATTTTCTGGTGCCTACGAACATGGACGGTGTCAACGCCAGGAAATACCTCTCCCATGGGTTCGATCGACTCAAATCGGCACTGGAAAGACTGGCCGGCCGGGATATCGATGACGAATCGCTGCAAAAGAGCATATCACTTTACAACATTCATCGGAAATTGCTCCACAGGCTCTATGAGCTCAGAAAGACGAAGCCACAACACCTGCGGGCATGGGATGTCGCTACAATCGTCGCCGCAGGCATGTTGATGCCCAAGGAAGAACACTGCCGGCTTTTGTCACAGTTTATCGATCGTCTAGAAGCGATTCCTTCTTCGCCGAACGATAAATCCAGGCTGATCATGTCCGGATATTTCTGTGATATTCCGGAAAAAGACCTTCTGGACCTGTTGGAAGATGCCGGAGCGGAGGTGATCGATGACGATTTATATGTCGGAAAAAGATATTTTTCGACACCTGTCGACGAAAGCCTCAGCCCGATGAACGCTCTGGTTGAGCGGTACTTGACCGATATCCCGTGCCCGACCAAATACTCCGCAAAGAACAATTGGGCCATGTATGTTTCAACCCTCGCGGAGACTGCCAACGCCGAGGGTGTGATCATCG
Source organism: uncultured Desulfosarcina sp. (assembly GCA_963674945.2). Lineage (GTDB taxonomy): Bacteria > Desulfobacterota > Desulfobacteria > Desulfobacterales > Desulfosarcinaceae > Desulfosarcina. Next base: position 57,069 of record CAXXWQ010000004.1, on the reverse strand, counting down.
TAGCGATGAAATGGTGTCATCACCAGAACATGATGCTTCCCGACCTGACCTGCCTGCTTTCGGAAAAAGGTATTGCGCATCTCGTTATCGAAACGGATTATACCGGTATAACCGGGCAGGTGAGAACCAGAATCGAGGCGTTTCTTGAAATGCTGAGGGGGTAGGAATGACAACGCAAGCACTACAGATGAATGCGAAACTGCCTGAGTTTATGATCAACTATATTCAGCGTGTCCTTGAGGAGCGCAAGGAAGGAAAACCGGTTGTCTGGTGTTCCTCGCTGGCGCCTTCCGCAATCTTCAAAGCCATGGACATGGAAACCTTTTTTGTCGAATCATATGGGGCCGTGTGTGGCGGCATGGGCTTTGGCACGGAGTTATGCAAACAGGCTGAATCCTGTGGTTATTCCTTGGACCTTTGTTCCACGCTCAAAGGCTCACTGGGGATCGTCTTTGGAGATTCCGTTCCCGATGGGCTTCCCATGGGCGGCCTGCCCAAACCGGATATTGTCTTTACTATGCCTTCTTGTCCTTCCATCGTGAATGCATACGACCGGATGAGCCGCTATTACGATGCCCCCATGCTGGTCATGGAGAAACCGCGATACCACGACGAACTCGAAGGTGACGAGATCGGATATCTGGTTCAGGGGGGTGTTGAAGAACTGCAAGAAATAATTGTTTTTCTGGAGAAATTCACCGGAAGGCCCTTCAACTATGAACGACTCCAGGAAAACATCGCTCTCGAAAAAAAGGTCTCACAACTCTGGCGGGATGCAGTGGAGATGTGCCGGAACATTCCCACTCCCATGTCCGCCTTCGATGGAATCTCACAAATTTATCCTTTCTATCTGGACAGAGGATCTCACGAATCCGCGGCCTATTATCAGGCGTTGAAGGATGAACTCAGCGACAGGATAGATCGTAAAATTGGAGCGATCGCCGAAGAAAAATACCGACTGTACTGGGACAATGCTCCTTTTGCGGCGGTGGCCGATCGGCTTGCCGCCGAGGGGGTGGTTCCGGTGATTTCCGGGGCTTTCTTCAACCGTGGATATCCGGAACTGGATCCCGAAAGACCCCTGGAAACCATTGTCGAGAGTATGTTCTTTATTCCGGGAAACCGAAGCCTGCGGTGGAAAACAGAATGGTTGAACGGACTTGCAGAGGAATACGCGCTGGATGGAATGCTGATGCAAAGAACGCGATTTTGCCATGCGTCCAATATGGGGCAAGAAGACATGATACGCGCTGTCAAGAAAAAGAGGGGGATACCGGCGACCGTTCTCGAAGGCGACAGTTGCGACCAGAGACTGTACTCTGAATCGGATATCAACAACAAAGTAGATGCCTTTTTAGAGATATTGACGCAAAAAGGATCCTACTGAAAAACCGTCAGATGGGTGGGACGGCTTCGTAAAAAGTTCGAGATCGAGGCTTGCGAGTTTCGAGGAATGAGGCGTACATAGAGCACGCCGCAGTGACGAGGGAGAAGCGTAACGCGGATATCAGACTTTTTACGAAGCCGTCAGGTATTTACTGACCCGGTCATAGACCTCCGACACACGTCGGGCGTTTCGGGGGAGGGCCTTTCGGATTTTTTCCAGGTACCTTCGCTCCCGGACGATCTGAAATGTCCGGGGAAAATTCAGATCATAGATCCATCCGAGCTGTAGTAATTTAAAATCATTTAAGGTAGTAAGCTCGGAGGACCGGACCAATTTCCCGTTCATCAAAGCGTCATGGACCGAATCCGAGATACGGTCCTCATCGGGCAGATCAAGCTCAATGCCCGGGTTACGGTTTTTGTCGGATTTCTGGTAATATTCCGTGACGACATGCCAGATATCAACCTTGTCCGCATCTCTGAGAAGCTTGAGGAAGAAGAGGCAGCGCTCATCTTCTCCCGATGGAAGATCCACCCGATTATGGTATCCCACTACCTTCAGAATCATTTCGGCGAGGTCTGGTGCAATTTTCTCCAAAGGGCGTTCGTCCCGGAGGATTTTTACGCCAAGGGATGCATGATTTTCAGAGCGGTAATCAAAAAAAGTCCGGTATTGACGGTATTGCTCAAAACGGCCGATGTCGTGTAACAGGGCATTCATCTCGGCCAGGCAGATATCTTCAGCGGATAAGTTCAGACTGTTCCCGATGTCTCTTGTGATCTCACAAACCCTGCGGGTGTGCTCCGCCTTCAGATCGAAATTTTCCTGAACGACCGGATCTTCGGAAATAAAGTGGCTGACATAATCGTTAAACCATGACTTCAATGCAGATAATCGGAGTTGGGCCTTCATTTTTTCTGTCCGGTTTTGCTTTTGGGAAAGGTTTGTTGCCCCCATGGGGTATTCGTCTGCTCACCGTACGTTGATTGTAACATCAAAGTACGAAGGGGTCGCCTTTCCAATCGATGATATGATAAAATGAATAGCGTAGAAAAAAACTTTGCGCAAGGCTTCCACACATGGAATGTGGGGCGCAGGTCATGGAGGATAGCCGGTTCGTCACGATCGGGCAGATCTTCACGTCAAGAATGAACAGAATTGAATTGAAAAAAAAGCGTCTCCAGGAATTGGATTGTATGAACGATTCATCTTCCAGATACATGACAGGTTTCATCTGTTATGCAGGTGGATTTAAATTTTGGGCTTGTTTTTCATTTTAACTTAATTTATCTAACAAAATTTATCTTTCAGTGACATCCTACAGCATAGAGACCATCGTCGCCAACGACCTTACCAGGAGGGAAAATGCCCAAACGCGAGGATATCCACAAAATACTGATTATCGGATCAGGTCCCATCGTCATCGGCCAGGCTTGTGAGTTTGACTACTCGGGAACGCAGGCTTGCAAAGCCCTCAGAGGATTGGGTTACCAAATCGTTCTGGTCAACTCGAATCCCGCCACGATCATGACCGATCCGGGGATGGCCGATGTGACCTATGTGGAGCCTCTCAACGCCAAGGTGCTCACCGAGATCATCGCCGCCGAGCGACCGGATGCCGTCCTGCCGAATCTGGGCGGGCAATCGGCCTTGAACCTCACTGCGGAGTTGCACCGCCAAGGCGTTCTGGAAGAGTTCGGGATTCAGGTCATCGGCGTCAGCTTAGAGGCCATCGAACGAGGTGAGGACCGAACAGCCTTCAAGGAGACCATGAACCGTTTGGGTATCGAGATGCCACGCAGCGAGGCGGTTGGAAGCGTGGAGGATGCCGAACGCGTGGCACGCGAACTGGGCTATCCGGTGGTGATCCGTCCGGCATACACCATGGGTGGTACCGGTGGCGGTATGGTGTTTAACGTGGAGGAGTTGCAAATCGTTGCGGCTCGAGGACTCGCGGCCAGCCTGATCGGCCAGGTTTTGATAGAGGAATCGGTCCTGGGGTGGGAAGAACTGGAGCTGGAGGTGGTCCGGGATGCCAAAAACCAGATGATCACGGTCTGTTTTATCGAAAATGTCGACGCCATGGGCATCCACACGGGCGATAGTTATTGCACGGCACCCATGCTGACCATCGATCCGGAACTGCAAAAGCGGCTTCAAGATTATTCCTACGCCATTGTCGAGGCCATCGAGGTTATCGGCGGCACCAATGTGCAGTTTGCCCATGATCCTGCCACGGGAAGGGTGGTGGTAATCGAAATCAACCCCCGCACATCGCGGTCGTCGGCCCTGGCCTCCAAGGCTACCGGGTTTCCCATCGCGCGGGTTTCCTCCCTGCTGGCCGGCGGTTTGGCCATGGACGAAATTCCCTACTGGCGCGACGGCACCCTGGAGAAATACACGCCTTCGGGTGACTACGTGGTGGTGAAATTTCCGCGCTGGGCCTTTGAGAAGTTCGAGGGTATCGACGACCGGCTCGGAACCCAGATGCGGGCCGTGGGTGAGGTGATGAGCATCGGCAAAACATACAAGGAAGCTTTTCAGAAATCCATCCGCAGCCTGGAAATCAATCGCTACGGATTGGGGTTTGCAAAAGATTTTCACACCCTGTCGCTGGAAACCTTGATGAAAAAGCTCGCCGTAGCGACCAGCGAGCGTCAATTCCTCATGTATGAGGCCTTGCGAAAAGGCGCCGAAACCGATGCGCTGTTTGCTGCGACACACATCAAGCCCTGGTTTATTGAACAGATGCGTGAGTTGGTGCAACGCGAAGAAGAGATCCTGGCCTGGAAGGGCAAAGCGCTGCCAGACGACCTGTTGAAACGCGCCAAGCAGGACGGTTTTGCCGATCGCTATCTGGCGCATTTGCTGGATGTCTCGGAGGCAGCCATCCGAGAGCAGCGCCAGGCCATGGGGGTAGTGGAAACCTGGGAGCCGGTGCCGGTGAGCGGGGTAGAGAACGCCGCCTATTACTTTTCCACTTACAACGCCCCGGATCAGGTAACGGTCAGCGATCGTCCCAAGATCATGGTTTTGGGAGGTGGACCCAACCGCATCGGCCAGGGCATCGAGTTCGATTATTGCTGTGTCCATGCGGCTCTGGCCATCCGTGATGCCGGATACGAGTCGATCATGGTCAACTGCAATCCGGAAACCGTGTCGACGGATTACGATACGTCCGACAAACTCTACTTCGAACCCCTCACCGTGGAAGATGTGCTGAGTATCTACGAGAAAGAGAAGCCCGAGGGCGTGATCATCCAGTTCGGCGGACAGACGCCACTCAATATCGCGCGTGAGCTGGCCGAGGCCGGAGTTCCTATTTTGGGCACCTCACCGGATACCATCGACCTGGCCGAGGACCGGGACCGCTTCCGTAAAATCATGCAGGACCTGGGAATCCCCCAGCCCGAATCGGGAATGGCCGCCAGTCTCGCCGAGGCCCGCGATATCGCCGCGCGAATTGGTTATCCGTTGATGGTGCGCCCCTCCTACGTCCTGGGCGGTCGCGGCATGGAAGTGGTTCATGACGAAGCCATGCTGGAACGTTATGTCAACGCTGCCGTGGAGCTGTCTCCCGAACGGCCGATTCTCATCGACAAATTTTTGGATAACGCCATCGAAGCGGAAGCCGATGCCATCGCCGATGGCCGTGATGCTTTCGTGCCGGCGGTGATGGAACATATCGAGCTGGCCGGCATTCACTCCGGAGACTCCGCCTGCGTCATTCCGCCCATCAGCCTGGCTCCCAAGCATATCGACACGATCCGGGAATATACCCGCCGCATTGCCACGGCATTGAATGTAGTCGGTCTGATGAACATGCAGTACGCCATATATGAAAATACGGTTTATGTGTTGGAAGCCAACCCGCGGGCATCACGCACCGTGCCCATCGTTTCGAAAGTATGCGGACTGTCCATGGCGCGCGTGGCCACCCAGGTGGTGCTGGGGCAAACCCTCGCGGAACTCGCAATCAAAGACCGTCGGATCCACCATTACGGCGTTAAAGAGGCGGTGTTTCCCTTTAATATGTTTCCCGAAGTCGACCCGGTGCTGGGACCCGAGATGCGTTCCACCGGTGAGGTCCTGGGGTTATCCCAAACCTTCGGCCGGGCGTTTTTCAAGGCCCAGGAAGCCACCCAGGCCACCCTGCCCCTGGAAGGAACCGTGCTGTTTACCGTGGCGGACCGGGATAAAAACGCCGCCCTGGAGCCCGTACGCCGGTTTCGGGAACTGGGGTTCCGGATCATGGCCACCGAAGGCACCCACCGTTTCCTGAAAGAGCGCGGTATCGACACGGTTGCCGTTTCCAAAATCGACCTGGGCCGGCCCAATCTTTTGGATGTGATCAAGTGTGGCGATATCCAGTTGCTCGTCAACACGCCCAGCGGAGGCAAAAGCAGCCAGGACAGCCTGAACATCCGGAAAGCGGCCATCAAGTATAAAATTCCGTACATCACGACGACGGCAGCGGCCATTGCCGCTGCCAAAGGGATTGCCGCACGGCGCGAGGGAGCTCCGAAGGTTCGCTCTTTACAGCACTATCATTCGCAGATCAGTATAATCGATACGAATTCCGACAGTTGAGTCGTACATGCTGAATCCCTGGAGGATCGGGTGCGGACCGAGGGATTGCAGGCGAACATGTTTATGTGGTGATACCCGTTCGTGACTCATGTGATAGTGCGATGGTTGATCGTGGAACCAACAAGATTTTTTTGAGAAATAGAAAGGTTGCGGGTAAAATCTCAGGCAGTTTTCTATTACAATTCAAATATGTTACGATTATAACGAGTCTGTTATATATCGAGATGCTCATACTCCATCCAAAAATCTCATAACTTTGTTATTTTTTTCTCTTTCTAACAGTGAGATGATTTGGTAATTGTTTTTTTCTAAAAATACACTTAATTAACAATTGGTTATACAGAATAAGGATTTGCTCATAAGCATTGTCCTCTCATAGAATTGCGCTTTTTTAATATTGACACTTAAACCTATCTGATTTAAGAATTCTTAAAAAATACGCTAGTGTTTCAAGAGTAGTGAGATAATTTGGTTATTTTTGATTTGGCCGAATGCTCGTGTTCTTTTATGTGAAAGTATGAGGATTTCAAACTGAGATGCGGGTTCGTACTGTCGCGAAAGTACTTTTTTGTTGTAATATGGCCCGATACATAGTCTGGATGTTCGAAAAATCCGTACAGACGTTAACAGCCTTGCAGTGGAAAAAGAACGAAATCTGCAAAACATAACTTTGTGATACCAGCCAGCCCAGATTCCAAGCAGCAACTCGTGGTCTGGTTTTTATTACTTTCATATAAAGGAGGATATTATGGGAAGTAAGCATTACAGCAGGATCGTGTCCTTGGTGGCAGTGAGCATCTTGTTGGCGGTGTCAGGATATGCCTCGGATGAATTCAATATGTGCATATTCAATCGCAACCCAGAGTCGGCAAATATCTCGTTGCCCACCGACGATGCCTACCACTATCCCGGTCAGTGGACCGGCGACCCCGACAAGGTGAACTTGAATTCACGCGGGAACGGCCAGGAATCGACCTACAAAGTGTGGCACTGGACGGCCATTCCTCTCGGCAAAGGAAAGGGCCGGTGCAAACCGGTTCGGATCGACGGATTCCAGACATATGCCGCCATTCAGGAAGATGGCGGGGGTTGGAATAAAATGCTGTGGGTTTCAATCCTGGGGCCGGATAACGACTATCTCCATTACTTTTACGCCGCTCCCGGAGAGTTTAGCCCGTGCGAAAATTGTTACGATCTCGGTTTGGGCGGATCCGAAGAACAATCACCATACATTGTCGAGATTGTTGATGGTGGCAGAGAATTTTTTTACGCGCCGAACCTTCCGTTCATCGGCAAAACCGTGGGTGCCGGCGGAACGAATATGTCCACCGACTTCGTTTCGACGGATGGGCAGATCGAAATTCACACCCAGGAAGAGTCGCTCAAACGGCCGAACTATCCCGGCATTGACGGCTACGATGATGTCCTGAAGTACTACTGGGCGCGCTCCTATCTCGCCTCGTGGGGAACGGTGACATACAAAGGTACCACATACGATGTATATGGCAGCGCATGGGACGATCGTGAATGGCTTTTTGACAAACCGGCACTGCTGCATAACCAGCGTTGGCACTGGACGGCCATCCAGATCAAGGGCTGTCTCGACAAACGCGGCAGAAAGATTCCGTGCAATCTAACGACAACGACCATTAATGCGTGGGATAACTTCTACAACATCAGCGGCCACCCGCAACACTACTGGAGTGAAGTGGGACCGCCACCTTATTGCGCAGACTTCACTCTCACAGAACAAGAGGACTGGACGTTGGAGCCATTGGAATTCTGGACTTCGCCTCGCACCGGGATTGAGTTTGCCACCAAGGTACGTCTGACCGCTCCTTCGCGCGGTGCGGATCTCGTCATCACGGCCCGGGCCGAAGACCAGGAGGTGTATAAAGCGACCATCGCCATCAACGGTCTTTGGGAGGGCGGTGCCGATGTCGTCGGAACCCTTGAAGGAAAGCGTGTCTGGGGTGAGGCCATGTTGGAGCAGTACAAGGCACCCACAGATCCAGACGCAGTGCCATGGCCTACCGACTAACGGTGTAAATCGCACCACACCGGAAAACGGGGTGATGCGGTGGATCCAAAATCACAGGATACACGCCAGCGGCTTCTGGCGCGCCCAACGCGTGCAAGAAGCCGCTTTATTTTGCCCTCCCACCGTCTTTCGCATCGCAATTCGACAGGCCCTGAAACAACGGAAGAATGTGTTCATCCGCCGCGCCCAGCTTCTGTCCCCTCCGCATCATAACGGACGGCATTGTATAACTGGTCCTTTCAACACAAAATAACAACACGTCCAACTTTTTTCCTTCTTTCCACGAACCGGCTTTCCCAATTGCCGTTGAATCCGATTCTCATGGATCTTAATGACTTTAGAGAGATTTTCGGGTATTGTGTCAAATAAAACAGCCGTTTTTTCTTGTTACGTGTTTGGTCTCGCAACCCCTTTTTACCCATAAGGCGGCTACCGCTTCAAATGAGTGAAAAATTTTGAAAGATGGATTGCTTTGATAAAAGAGTACGCTTTACAAAAAGCAACACCCAATTGAAGTGATGACAGGTAAAGGACGAACATAATCGATGCCAAAACACCGTTATCATGAAATTGATTTGTTAAAGTGCATATCCATTTTGCTCGTCGTTTACGCACATGCCGTTACGACATCGTTTGCGCCATCGAAGGTCTGGTACATATCCCTGGCCAGGGATATGGGAAGATTCGCGGTGCCCGCTCTGTTTTTCACATCAGGGTTTCTTTTTGATAAAGGAAACCGGACAACATGGCAAATCATCAAGAAGAAGCTATGGCGTATCCTGCCGCCTTATCTTTTCTGCTCCGTTTGTATTCAGTTCCTCGATCTGCCGAAAACGAGTATACCGCTCGGGCAGTTGTCAATGAAGCAGTTCGCCCTCAATTTGGTGGCGGGCAATACAATCGGCATATATTATTTCATTTTTGTTCTTTTTTACCTTTATGCATTTTCGCTGGTCTTCAGAAAACTTCCCGTCAAATGGGTCTGGGCAGTATGGTTGATTTCATTATTGTGTTTGTGGCTTTTCGTTGAGAGGATATATATTCCAAGCTTGGGGCTCAACTACATTATTCCCGACAACATATTTGGTTTTCTCATGAGGCACCCCTTCTATTGGTTTTTTCCGTATATGACCGGCTGGATGATTTCGCTCTATTATAAGAATATCTGCACGTTTGTGGATGCGAACGCGATCTTGGCAATCTTCATCTCAGCTTCTTTCATTGTTATATTTCATCTTTGTTCGAATGTATTTGGCGAAGGTTTGAGAGAATTTCCCGTAATCGACCAAACAACGATCTACCTGAAGATCTGTCTGTTTTTTTGTGTCGGCATCAAGATTTCCAAGTCTACGGCCGTCGTCAGATATTTCAGCGACAATACATTTGGCATCTATCTTGTTCATTTTCCAATTGTAAAATCTGCTCAAGCCTCCCTTGCCGCTTATTCGGTGAGCTATCTTTTCCTGTCCACCGTTATGAGTTGGACGGCGGCGGTCGTACTAAGCCTGGTCATCATCCAATTCTTTAAAAAGATGGCCGGCAGATATTCCGTTTATTTTATCGGGAGTTGATGCGGCGGCTCTCTTGAACCATTATGATAACGGCAGTGAGTACTGCTGCGCTGCCCACATACCCCAGCAGGCCGAAGGATTCATGCCACCAGAAGAAAGCGACAACCGAGGCTATGACAGGTTCGATGGTGGCGATGATCGCCGCCTTGGAGGCCTCAAGGTGCTTGAGACCGATATAGTACAGGAAATAGCCGCCATAGGTAGACAAAATGGCAATACAAATCAACGCCGTCCAGGCCGTAGGGCTTTTGGGGCTGAATTCGACCCAGGGGAGCAGTGTCATTGCACCGATGGGCAGAAGATAGAAAAAAAGATTCGGTGATGAATATCTGCTCGAAAAATATTTGCCGAAAATAAAGTACAACGAATAGCTCAATCCCGAAGCCAGACCGTAAAATACGGCCATGCCTGATACGGTAATGCTGCCACCACCGCTCGCCACACAGACTACGCCGGCCAATGTCAGTATCAGAGCCGTTAATTTTATTGGGGTGAGCATTTCCTTGAACGTAAAACGGGCGATAACCACCACCCATGCAGGTGCGGTATAGAGCAGGACCGATGCCATGGCGGCACCGCCGGTGCGGATGGCAAGCTGATAAACACTATAGAAGAGCGTGATTCCCGTCAGAGCAAAGAGCACGACCACCGGCATATCTCTCACGGAAATTCTGAAGCTTTTGGTCAGCACGGCATGGATTCCGAAAAAAATCCATGCCAGGGACGCACGCCAGAAGGCGACTTCCATGGGACCGAGGCCTTCGGAAAACGCCAAACGTGAAAATGGTCCGATGATGCCCCACAAGACCGCGGCTGCCATGATGAACAGGTATCCCCTCAAATTCAAATCCCGAATTGCATTCAAACTTAAATTACAGCAATCAAATCCCAAACGAATACAAAATCCAATATTGATATTTGATTACAGGTTGTTAGCGTAATGTTGATTGGTCTGCATTACTCCACCGCACGGTCGGCCAGGTTGCCGTAGCGGTGGTAATTGATGCTGATTGACTGCTCCTGGATATATTGGAGCAGTTCGATTCGGCCTTCCATGCTGACCGGTGTGCGCGCGATATAAAAACCGGTTTTGGCGGCTTCGGAAAACACCATCATGGGAACGCGGTCGGCCCCGGCATACCGGATCCGCTGCACTTTGGGTATGAATTCGCACAATTCCTCGTCGGTCTGTCGGGCGATGGCCACATCCTTGCAAAACTTTCTCCCTCGTCGGGTATCCAGAAACGCGGTCACCGGATTAATAAGGCCCGGTGGGATGCTGAGCATGGGGATGCATCGGGTGGTAATGGCCCCTGCGATGCGGCCCAGGGTTTCAAACAGGGTATCTTCGGGCGTTAGCCGAATGACGACCCTTCCTTTGGGCAGGTATCGGAACAGGTTGTCCTGGCCGCGAAGATTGAAGTAGTCGTGTTCCCGGCCAAATTCCTGTTCGAACCAATACAGGTAGCTCTTGACCGCCCGAACGGTTTTCCATACGTCACCGGCAATATCTTCGGGAAAGCGACCCCACTTCAAATCAATCTCCCAGTTTTGCGCAATGCGCAGCAGGAAGGATTCTTCGGCGATGGGTCCTGCTTTCGGCCAGTCCACCTCCGTAAAATTCATAAATTGATAGACATAATTGGGACTTCCTGCCTTGATGCCCGCACCCAGGGCGGATTTTCCCATGCCGCCGAAAGGCTGGCGAAGGACGATTGCGCCGGTGGTACCCCGATTGATGTACAGGTTTCCGGCCTTGATGGCCTCTTTCCATTTTACCTGCTCCCGATGATCCAGGCTCTCCAACCCCGAGGTAAGGCCGTATCCGGTTTGATTGACCAGTTCGATGGCGTGGTCCAGGGTTTTGGCTTCCATGACACCGATGAGCGGGCCGAAAAATTCGGTCATGTGCGTGTATGAATCCGGTGTGACCCCCCATTTGATACCCGGCGTCCAAAGGTACGGATTGGACCCCACTTGCTTCGGCGTAAGCAGCCACGTTTCACCGGGTTCAAGGGTGGTGAGTGCCCTCTTCAGGTCTTTGCCCGGAGGATGGATCAAGGGGCCGACTTTATTTTGAAATTCCCAACACGAGCCCACTTTATAGCTCTTGGCGGCGTCCATCAGTTGTTTGCGGAACAGTTCATCTTCGTAGACTTCCTTTTCCAGGATGACCAAAGAGGTCGCACTGCATTTCTGACCGCAATTGGAAAATGCCGAGTGAAGGATATTTTTAATGGCCTGTTCCCGATCCGACATGGCCGTGACAACGGTTGCGTTTTTGCCCCCCGTTTCTGCGGCAAGAAACAAATCGGGCCGATTTTTAATCATATTCATGCCCGTGTCTGTTCCGCCGGTAAGAATTACGAAATCCACTCCGCGATGGTTGACCAGTCTGGAGCCAACCGCTTCGCCGGAACAGGGCAAAAACTGCAAGACGTTTTTGGAAACCCCGGCCCGATAAAAACACTGGACCAGCTCCCATGCCGTAACAACGGCGTCGGAAGCCGGCTTGAAGATGACCGTGTTTCCCGCAGTAAGGGCCGCCACCATGCCCCCGCAAGGGATGGCGATGGGAAAATTCCATGGCGTTACCACCAGGCCCACACCTCTGGGCGATGCTTTGACGCCGGCCATATTCTCGAATGCTTTGGCAGAATGCGGATAGAATTCAGTGAAATCGATTGCTTCGGTAACTTCGGGGTCCGCTTCGGTAAAGACCTTCCCCGTGTTTGCCGCAGCCGCGCCGATGAGATCTCCTCTGGCCTTTCGCAACTCATGGGCGACCCGGTCCAGGATCGCGTGGCGTTCTCCCAGACTTTTGGTACGCCAGCCGTCCGGGTCTTCTTGGGCGGTTTCCACCGCTTTGTCCACATCCTGTTCCGTCGCCATGCAAAATTTTGAGAATACAATACGTTGGTTGATTTTCTCATCGTACCGGGCCGCGTCGATGACCTCTCTTTGATCCCGGTCAACGATTTCCTTTCCCGCCACCACAACGGGAATCATTGCCGGTTCGTTTCCTTGGGTAAATTTCCATTTGTCGCGTATGGATTCCGCCCAGTTGACATTGGCAGGAAGGGACCAGTCCGTATCCGGCTCGTTGGTAAATCGTTTCGTATGGCAGGTGCCGATGTCCCTGGCAAAGTTTTCCGAGGTCCTGTCTTGGATGCGGTTCGGGCCTGCCGGTGCCATGTCAATATGATCACAGGAGAAAAGGAATTGCTCTCGTAAAAATCTCCAGGCCTCCGAATCGGTTTTCAGCGACGGGGAATACCGGAGAAAATTTTCCGGTGCCGTATTTTCGTCCAGCCTGCGGATGAGATAGGCAATGGCGTTGATGAACTGCTCCTTGGTGGCCACCGGGGCATATAAAAGAACGTCGCCGGACATTTCGCAAATGGCCCTTCGCACATGATCGGCCATGCCTTCCAGCATTTCGAACCAGTACCGGCCGGTTACACCAAGGGCCTTGCCTGTTTCGTGGGCGTAGGCCAGTTCGAACAGGTTGTGGGATGCCACGCCCAGACGTACGGCGGCGATGTTTCCCGGCTGCATGGCAAACCGAACCATGCGCTTGTAGTTGGCGTCCACATCGCGCTTGTTGTCATAGGGTGCCAGGGGCCAATTGAAATGGTGCGCCTCGATCATCTCCATTTCCATATTGGCGCCCTTGACGATGCGCAGGTTGATCGGTGCGCCGCCTTCGGCCACCCTTTTTTTTGCCCATTTGGTCAACCGCTGCTGCATGGGCCAGGAATCCGGGATGTACGCCTGAAGCACGATACCGGCCGAGTAATCTTTGAACGCCTGATTGTCCAGGGTGCGAACAAAGGCCTCGTAGGTAATGGCAAGGTCCCGATACTCCTCCATGTCCATGTGCACGACCTTGGGCACGATGGTCCCATCATGCCGGGTGAATGTGTTCTGTTTTGCCTTTGCGAACAGTTTGGAAAGACGGTCCACCAGGATTTCTACGGTGTGCTCGAACGCCAGCGAAGAAATTTGAGAGTAGAGGGTGGAGATTTTGACCGAGATATACTCAACATGTGGATCGGCCATATCCTGGATATAGGTCGTCAGCCGGTGATGGGCTTCCTCTTCCCCGAGAACCGCTTCGCCCAGATGGTTGATGTTCATGCGCACACCCTGGTTTTTTCGTCTTTCCAGGTGTTTGTGCAAAGGGCCGGTTTCACCGGGAATGATGGCGCGGGATGAGGATTGACGCATCTGTTTGACCATTTGCGGAACACTTACGTCCGTAAAGTGCCTGCCCAGACCCATGAACATCTGGATGAGAAGTTTTTCCACCCTGGAAAAGAAACCGGGTACACCGAAATCCCGAAGGATATGGTTGACCTGGTCGGCCACGCGGTCGTTATCGTGAGACCGAAAAGACTGGTCGATCATCTTCGTGAGGACCACCTTGTCAACCGGGTGGGTCAGCAATTTAAGCATCTGCTCCTGAATGGCCTTTTCCTCACGCGTCAGAAGTTGGTTTGCCCGGTCTTGCCATTTTTTTGCCAAGTCCACAGCGGCCTGCCTAATTTTCCCGTCGTCTATGTCGACCATGTTTCTCTCCTTTCGGACAACCCATAAGAGCCTGTTTGAAAGGTCTGGACCAGGTTCGATAACAAGGCGGGAGACGGCAAATAAGTTAATATGTGAGTATTTTGAGACGTTTCCCAACACCGTTAGCGGGTCTTAGACGGAGTTTTCAAGCAAGGCTCTCAGATCATTCGGATCCTCCCAAATAGGCTTGGAGTACATCAGGGTTTTTCAACAATGCATCGGACGTGTCGGACACGACGATGTTTCCAACCTCCATGACGTACCCTCGATGAGCCAGCTTCAGCGCCATGCGGGCGTTTTGCTCCACCAGCATGACCGTCACTCCAGCCTGATTGATTTGGCGAACAGTTCTAAAAATCTGGTTTACCAATACAGGTGCAAGGCCCAGGCTTGGCTCGTCCAGCAAGAGGAGTTTGGGATTTGACATGAGCGCCCTGCCGATGGCAAGCATCTGCTGCTCGCCGCCGGAGAGGGTGCCGGCCAGCTGCGTCCTGCGTTCGGCAAGACGAGGGAAAAGTGAAAAAATCCACTCCAGGCTTTTTGCCACCCGCTCCGGATTTTTTGCGGTAAATGCGCCCAGATTCAGATTCTCCCGCACGGTCAGGGTCCCGAAAACACGGCGCCCTTCGGGCGACTGGGTGATCTTTCGGGTTACCACTTTATGGGCCGGCAGCTTGGTAAGCGCCTCGTCATTGAATCGAATTTCTCCTTGAGAAACCTTGACCAATCCGGAAATCGCATTCAGGGTGGTTGTTTTCCCAGCACCATTGGCACCGAGCAGGGTTACGATCTCACCTTCTTCCACTTGGATGTCGACGCCGTGCAGGGCCTCTACGTTTCCGTATTTTACGTGCAGGTTTTGAATGTCCAAAAGCATGCGTGCTCCCTACAACCGAAACTGCGTTTCAAATTTTTCATAGTCGTTAAAAATCGTTTTCATCGCTTCCCAGGTAGGCTTCAATGACCTGGGGGTCTTTTTTGACTTCATCCGGAGTCCCTTCGGCGATTTTTTTCCCGTATTCCAGGACCACGAGATACTCACACGCCTTCATTACCAGGCTCATGTCATGTTCGATCAAGAGCACGGTGATGCCGCGCTGTTGAATCTGGAAAATCAATTTCACGAGGGCTGCCGTTTCCTGTTCATTCATGCCGCCGGCAGGCTCGTCAAGGATAACCAGTTGCGGATCCGTGGCCAGGGCCCGTGCGATTTCCAGAAGCCGCTGGTTGCCATAGGAAAGATTTTTCGCCAGATTTTCCGCCTGGGCCTCCAGACCCGTGAAACGCAATTCAGCCAGGGCCTTGCCCAATTTATTTTTCTCTTCCTGTGTCGCTTTGGGAAGTCGAAACATCGCGGATATGGGACCTGCGGTCATGCGGCAATGGCAACCTGCCAGTACATTTTCCAGCACAGACATGTTCTGGAAAAGCCGAATGGTCTGAAATGTCCGGGCGATCCCCAGCGCAACGATTTTGTGGGTAATCTTGCCTGTAATGTTTTGTCGATCAAAAACAATGCTTCCCTGGTCCGGCTTGTAATTTCCGGTGATGAGGTTGAACACCGTGGTCTTGCCCGCACCATTGGGGCCGATCAAACCAAAGATGGCCCCCTGGGGCACTTGGAAGGAGACATCGTCGACGGCCGTAAGGCCCCCGAATGTTTTGGTCACGTTATCCAGTGCAAGGAGGCTCATAGGGTCACCTCCTCGTCATCGATTTTATGAATGGGATATTTGGGGGGCTTGGGCGGCAAAATCCCCTGGGGTTTTAATACCATCATTATCACCAGCACGATTCCGAATACAAGCATTCGGTATTTCTGAAAATCCTGAAAAATTTCAGGAAGACCGGCAACAAGGAGAGCCCCCAAAAGTACCCCTGGAATGTAACCGGAGCCGCCCAGAATCACGATCATGAAAAGGGTTACCGATTCACTGAAAGTAAAACTGCTCGGCGAAATAAAGGTGATTTTACCGGCAAACAGCGTCCCGGCCATACCAGCCCAGATTGCACCGATGACAAAGGCGCTCAGCTTGTACCCGGCGGTATTCACGCCGCTTCCTTCTGCGGCGATCTCGTCAGAGCATAAATAGCGTAAGGCACGACCGTACCGGGAACGTTCCAGCAGATAAAAAAGAAGGATGGTAACGGCCAAAAAAGCGGTGATCAGGAAAAAGTAGTGGGTGGTGTTTACAATGCCGTTGATCGTAAAACCGAAGATTGACGGCGGTGCCACCCCAAAAATACCATTGGGTCCGCCGGTTGAGGCCATGGTGATTTTCTTGCACAGTGCCCAGTCCTGCATTCCCACCATAACAAAACCGCTGTTAAGCCATTTGGCCACGCTGGAGACCGCATCATTGATAATCGCGATGCGCACGATTTCCACCATGCCGATGGTCACGATCAACAAATAATCACCCCGCAGATGGATAATGGGTCGGGCCACGACCAGGGCGAAAAATCCTGCCGTAAACCCCGCCAACGGCATCGTCCACAAGGTGGGCATATGGAACTGGACGGATAAAATGGCCGTTGTGTAAGCGCCGATGGCATAAAAAGCGGCATGCCCCATATGAAACATGCCCCCATAGCCCAAAATCACATTCAGAGACAAGGCCAGGATGGCGTAAAGCCCAACGGTGTTCAGAACGTCGGTCTGGTAGTTGTCCAGGAAAATGGGAGAGATGATCCAGGCAAGGGTTACCAGGGTATATATAATTTGCCGTCTGGAAAAGCGTGGTGCGTTGCTCATATCTTCTCCGCCACCCTTTCCCCCAACAAGCCCGTGGGACGGACAATCAGGATTGCAATCAGTACCGCGAAAGTGATGGCGTCCTTCCAGGCCATGGAGATATAGGCCGCGCCCAAAGATTCGATGACTCCCAGCAATAACCCGCCGACCATGGCACCCGGGATGTTACCGATGCCTCCCAATATTGCTGCGGTAAAGGCTTTAAGGCCATAGAGCCATCCCATGGTCCATTTGATCTGACCGTAATACAGACCGACCATGACACCGGCTGCACCGCCTAAAGCCGGGCCGATGAAGAAAATCAACATGATCACCTGGTTTACATTGATACCCATGAGCCGCGCGGCATCCTGGTCGATGGCTGCGGCGCGAATCGCAGCGCCAATGGTGGTCTTTTGGATGAATGCATACAGCGCAACCATGAGGATGACCGATGCGCCCAAAAGAAGCAGCCGTTTTACCGGAAAGGGCAATCCGAAGATGCTCAGCACGTGCGAGGGCAGGATACCATGGGGGTACACCTGGGGGTTGGGACCGAAAACCAGCATGATCGCGTTGGAAAATACGATGGACATACCAAGTGCCGAGACCACCGCCGACAGGCGAGGGGAGGTGCGCAGCGGTTTATAGGCCACTTGATCCAAAAGGATGCCCACGAGCCCCACCAGACAGACAATGATAAACAGCAGGGTGCCGACACCCAGCGCAAAGCCGAGTCTGTCCGTCAGGGAAAAAGATGCCAGAAGGGAAAGGCCCAGAAAGGCCCCGATGGTGAACAGGTCGCCGTGGGCAAAATTGATCAGCTTTAATACCCCATATACCAGGGTATAGCCCAATGCGATGAGGGCGTAGATGCCTCCAATGGCCAGCCCGTTGGTCAGTTGCTGGAAAAATTGTTCCATGGGTTATCTGCCTTTACAGGTTTTGCGGTGCCCCTAAATAGAAAAAACGGGCAGATGGGTTTCTGCGGTACGGGAAAGTACAAAGCCTGGCCCAGAGGACCAGGCTTTCTGGACTGAACAAAATCAGAATGTAATGTCGAAAATAAACGCTGCTAGTGTGCACTACTGGAGGATGAACCGGCCTTTTGCATCCACTTTGTAAACCCGGTATACATCGCCGACCCGGTCGCCTTTGCCGTCGAAGGAAATGAGTCCGGTGAGTCCGGGAAAGTCTTTCATGTCATTGTGCAGGTAGTCGGCAATTTTATCGGGGTCGGTGGATTTGGTTTGCTTGATGGCCTCCACCATGACGCGGAAACCGTCACCGGAAAGAACCGCCCAGATGGATCCGGGAGCAGCGCCGTATTTCTTGGTGTAGGCGGCCAGAAAGTCTTTGGCTTCCTTTGCAGGCAGGTCCTGTGGAACCGGTGGAGAGACAAAGTAAAACCCTTCGGCTGCATCCTTTCCGGCAATCTTGACGAGGTCCGGGTTGTTCGTCGCGTCGCCGCCGATAAAGGGAACGTCATAGCCCATTTCCTTTTTCTGGCGCAGCATCAGGCCGGCTTCAGGGTAGTAACCGGTAAAGAAAACCACTTCTGCATCCTTGGTTTTGAGTGTGGTCAAAATGGTGGTGTAATCCTGTTCGTTGGGGGTCAGCGCGTCAAAAAAAACGATGTCGACCGGCTGTTTATCCAAGATTGCCTTTGTTTCTTCGGCCAGACCCTTGGCGTAGGTCGTGTTGTCATGCAAAATGGCGATTTTTTTGTAGCCCATGCGAACAAGGGTCTTGGCAGCGACACGGCCCTGTTCGTCATCACGGGGGCTGGTGCGGAAAAAGTACTTCAGGCCTTTTTCGGTCAGGCGAACCGCCGTGGAGCCGTTGGCGATCTGGGGAATTTTTGCCGCGTTGTAGATGCCCTGGGAAGCCTCGGTCACGGATGATCCGTAGGTTCCGACCACGGCAACGATTCCTTTGGTCACCAACCGTTGCGCTGCCAGCGCGGCGGTTTGTTCGTTACCGCCGTCATCTGCCACGACCACCTCGACGTTTTTACCCAGAAGGCCGCCATCGGCGTTGACCTGATCCGCCAACAGCTCACAGATCTGCTTCATATCCTGACCTTCGGCGGCCCAGGAACCGGTAATGGGAGCCGTAAGGCCGATTTTAATGGTGTCCGCCGCAAGGCTCGGTGCTGCAATGACAAAGACCAGTGCCGCAATCAGAAACAGATTTTTTTTCATTCCGAACTCCTTTCTAAAAAAGAGGGGGTGGGGGTGGGAAAACCGCATATGAAAGTTATTGATACCCCTATCCAGCGCCATGCGTCAACCCGAATTTCAACACACTGATAATGGGATATAAAGAACGACAAGCCTGCCCGACACTGTTTTTGAAATAAAGATGGATACCCATCAGCCAGTTTTGCTGCCGGTTTGCTGGAGCGTATTTCCAGCAATGATAAAGCCTAATCCGATCATTGTGGACAGCAGTATCTCTTCTCCCACAAAAAGACGAATAAATAATAAGGAAAGAAAAGGTGAGAAGAAGATCATCGTGGAAATTTTTGCCGTGCTGGAAGTCAGACGCAATGCCTTCAGCCATAGAACGAAGGTAATGCCCATTTCAAAAACACCCACGTAGGCAGCGCCGGCAAAACCCTGCCACATTTTTGGCCATGGAGATGAAAAAAACAGGCAAACCGCGAGAATCAATGGGAAGCCGGCTGAAAAATTCAAGAACAGGCCGATTGCCGGGTCCGTACTGTCTTTTGCGTTGAAGATCCAGAATAATGCCCAGATGATGGTGCTGCCAAGTGCAAGGACCACACCTGGACCGTTGGAAAAAGTCAGGGAAAAAGGATCCCCGTGAGTGGAAATCATTACGACGCCGGTATAACTGATTGCGATGGCTGCGGCTTCCCGAAGGCCGATCCGTTGACCAAGCAGGGGCCAGGACAACACGGTCAGTGTAATCGCCCAAGTATAGTTGAGGGGTTGGGCCTCCTGGGCCGGCAGGCGGTCATAGGCCGCAAATAACACGATGTAATAAAGAAAGGGGTTCAATCCGCCCAGTGCCAAACACCGCCAGAGAGCGGGACGTGGAAGGGATTTTAGCAAAGGCAGTTTCCTTTGGACGGCCAAAACACCCAACAGGCAAAAAATGGAAAAGAGGTCGGCCCAAAGCAAAAGCTGGATCGGGTCCATGTGCCGTAGGGAAATCTTAAATGCGGAAGCCACGGTAGACCAGATTAAGACTGCACCCAAGGCATATGCATATGCCTTTTGTTGACGTGTCATAGGCCTTCGAATCCGGTAGATAACAGGAGAAGTAAGGAAGGGAATCTAGAACACATCTTATCATCTTTACGTCAATTTGATTTAATTATCAAACAGATTTCGATTGGAAAAAATTCAGACGGAAAATGGATAAATAGATCCGAACGGAACGAAGTATGAAATATTTTATCCAAAAGCGAAAAGAGATGGAAATTGATCTATTTAGCCTATAAACAAAATAAATGTCTTAATATAAAGAAATAAATGGATATATGATTTTTTGTGCAAAAGGATGCCAATGGGTTGACAATCGTCATTCAAAAGAAATATAAATAACCATATGGAAATAAATACGGAAAAAATGTCGACTATCAGTCTGCAAGAAATAGTATCTCCAGAATGGATCGCACGTTTTCTTGGTAATTTCAGAAAGGTGGCTCATCATCTTGCCAACTCCGGAGCGCAGAAGAGCACCGGGGCGAAAAGGATGTTGGAAGAATATTTTATCAATGACAGTAATCCAGGTCGTATCGCAGGTGACCTTTCTTTTTATGCAATAGGGAAAATTCTCTATAACCGGGAAACCATCAGTATGGGAGAACTGACGAAGGAACTTCTGCTCCCCCCAACAACAACCAATCGCTTGGTCTCCTGGTGGGTTGATAATGATTTGGCCGAGCGGATATCTGATCCCAACGACAAACGCGTCGTTCTGGTGAGAATGAGCGACCGTGGCAGGAAATTTCATGAGATCACCGAAAAAATCGCTATCAGAAGAATCCGGTCCTATTTTGCTGAATTCACTTCTGCAGAGATTGTTTTACTAAACATGCTTATGGAAAAGCTTACGCTAAGGTTTGAAAATGGTCCAGTGGATTGGTTTGACGACAACGAAGACATGCTCCGTTGAAAGCGAGATAAGCTATTTGAGGAATTTTCATCAAGTGATACCTGCTAATATTCATTAGTACGAACGCAACATAGGAGAATTGATAACATTCGTAATATCTCTTATCGAAAGAGGAATTCAAGATGTTAAAAAAAGAAAGCAGCTTTCTGTTGCCACCAATCCATCATATAGGGCTCGTTGTACGTGATTGAGTTGATAGGATTGAACAAGAAGAAATAGCCGTATGGTTTTGTTGACTGGCATTTTGAAGAAGTGCAATCTTTCATACTCAGATTAAGAAGGAGATAAGATATGAAACTTGGTACGGATCGTAATTTCTTGGGCTTTGATGAGGATCTCCTTGCATACGTTGATTCTTTTTCTACTTCTGAGCCTGAAATCCTGGCCGAACTTCGCCAGGAAACGCTGGATCATCCATTTGCCATCTGTCAGGTGACACACCGGCAAGGGCTCTTTTTGCAGCTTATGGTAAAGGCAACGAAAGCGAAGCGGGTGTTGGATGTGGGGACTTTCACCGGATATAGCGCGCTGATCATGGCGCTGGCGATACCGGAAGATGGATGGCTTGTCGGTATGGAAATCGATGAAAACAATGCCAAGATAGCACGTACGTATTGGGAAAAGGCCGGACTCAGTGACAGGATGGAATTGCGTATCGGCCTGGCAGCCGAAACCATGCAGGCCCTGGTTGATGAAGGGCATGGCGAGACATTTGATCTTATATTTATCGACGCTGATAAACCCAGTTATCCGACATATTGGGAACTGGGGATGAAACTGGCTCGGCCAGGGGGAATGCTCATCTATGATAATACCCTCTTTTCAGGTTCGGTTGCGGCCAAGGGTGAAGATGCAATGCGCGAGAGGTTGGCAAGAATCTGGCCGGAAGAGATGCTGGATACCATGGTCATGTTTGGAACGCACACCCATGAGTTCAATGAGAAAATTAGCAAAGATTCTCGGGCAGACATCTTGATTCTCCCATTTGAAGACGGTTTGACGGTTGCAGTCAAGAAGTAGCGGGATTGACTTGTCAATTGTACCAAATATTCTCGAGACAACGTATTTTACTTCCGACGCGCCAAAAGGAGTCATTTGAAGGAGGCAACGTCTAATGGAAAGAATGGCGATTGAACCTGTCAGCCACTTTGGGTTACCGCCGCTTCAGTTGGTCGATCTTGTCGCTGACCTGGGATGCCGCCACGTCAGCGTCTGGATGAATTCACCGGGCCCCATTAACGTTTACAACTACCCGCAAACATCGCTCAGAGACGCCCCCCTCAGGAAAGAAATGATTGCAGCGATGAGGGAGAAAGATCTGTCTATTTCATTGATTGACGGCTTCATGATCTTTAGACCGGGGGCTGATGTCGAAAATCTTGCCGAGGACTTCGAAATTGCCAAAGAACTCGGTGTGACCAACATCAACACCGCTAGTTTCGAGTTCGACCAAGAGCGTGCTTTCGACCAACTTGCCAGACTGGTTGATATGGCCGGTGCCGTCGGCATCGATACTGTCGTCGAATTCGCCCCCGAAACAGCACTTCCCAACCTTGCCAGTGCAGTCGCCGCCGTAAACTATGTCGGGCGTTCTAATTGTCGCCTGCTCATCGATATGATGCATCTGGTTCGTAGCGGGGGCACCGCAGCCGATATCGCAGCCCTCGATCCGAACATGATCGGCTATGTCCACCTGTGTGATGCCACAGTTGCTCCCGCCATGCCAAACTACCTCTTGGAAGCAACTTCTGAACGGTTGATACCGGGAGAGGGGGAGTTTCCCTTAAAAGAGATTCTATCTGTGTTGCCTCGTGATGTCATTTTAGGCCTGGAAATTCCCAGTGTATCGAAAGCCGAGGCAGGGATAACACCATCGGAGCACCTTGCCACCGCTGTGGACGCCACCCGACGCCTTCTCGCCGAGGTCGACAGGTAAAGACTGTATTTACAATCACTGGATCGGAATGTATGTGACGAACTCGAAATATTCAAGACAAAAGAGAAGCAGTGTGGACCACTTGGGGGGGAGATACGTGACTCCGACAGAGATATGGCGCCTGTAGAGGTTTCCAATCGCATTGGATCGTGAATTTTTTCATACAAGAAAATACTATGGAGTAGGTATGGCCAATCACATCACGCAGGATTCGTCAGAATTTGAACGGGCCGAGAAGTTCCTTCATCTTGTCAGAAAATTGGTTGTTAAAACAACTACTCACAAACCCGAAGATACCATTGAAGCGGAAAACAGGCTAAAAAAGCATCTGAAGGGTCGTAATCCTGGCAAGATCATGGGGCCCGTCACTTTCTTTATATTTTGCAATAATATATATCAAAAATCGAGTGTAACGATGGGGGAAATCTCAAGTGAACTTTTTGTATCACCAGCGACCGTAACCCGCCTGGTAAACTGGTGGATCAAGAATGGTCTGGCTGAACGATTGCCTGATACCAGTGACAAACGCCTTGTTCGGGTAAGGATAACTGAGGAGGGAAAGGCATTCCATGAAATGGCCAAAGAAATTACGCACAAGAGAATCGGTGATTTTTTGGGCAGGTTGAATCCAGAGGAGCAGATAATTATCAATCTGCTGCTGGAAAAACTTTTGTCAGCCGACGAAAATGACGCCGCTGGATGAGAGTTGTGAACCACGTTCGAAAGATGCGTACAAATTGACCTTTGAACTTGAAGGAGGGAAAATGATCCCGGAAGTGGTTGTCATTATTGAATCCGGTTTTTTCCACCAGCGCCTACTCCATTCACCTTATCTCATTATCCAAAATATGTCATATCTCAAGCAATTCTGCGTGAATTAAGATAATCGCTTTTGTAAGCTTAGATATCCCTTGGTAAAGGTTTAAATTGGAACAATATATTACCTCAGAACAAAACGCAGGCGCCCAAAGAAGTAAATGTTCACTCAGAAAACAGCTTTCTGCATCCAAATAATATATGATTCGCCTTTGATCACCTTCCCGCATGGCTTTCGCTTTCCCCATAAAAAGATGGTTCATGAATCCTAACTCGGAACCAAGCGAGTCCGGCGGCTCTATGTTAATTCCCGGTAAGTGGTAATCAAATTCCTCATAAAGGCTTTTGACTTCTAATGCAATACTTCCCATTACGGGTTGTCCTCTGTAAACAGATTCATACGGTGGGAGTGGCCCATAGGTCGGTGTCACCCCATGATACAGGCGGGACCGCTCGATAGCCAATGTTTGAATCCTCATTGACGGGAAATTTTGTCTGCGATGATCTCTTTTGTTGAAGTCCTTTATAGACTGTAATCCGCATTCAATTTCGTAACGGATCTGCGATGAAACCGTTTCATCACGAATCAAGGAGTAGAATATCCCATAATTGGCCTCATTGGACATTTCATCAATGAATTCGCTCGTTGGCAGTACACTATGCGCATAGGACAAAAATCCGTAACAATTTCCCCATTTCACTGTATTTTGAACGCCCTCGATTGTTTTGAATCCTGTCATTTTTACGTGTTCCGCTCGCGTTTCACAGAAAGATCACCAAAGCACGTTCTTCTTTTCCATCATCCTGTTCTGGCGACACCATTTTTATCTGTTTTTATTTTCACATGAAAGGATTTGGTCTTGGTATATATCGTGAATACAGTTTGGCATTTATTCTCTCCTTATCCTCAATTGTTCTTGATGCAGCGCTTTATCGATTAGGTGAAATACACAATTTGGGTCTGGATCTGGGTGCCTGCCGGGTATTTCGACAGGTATCTGTGCCTTAATTACAAGGCATCCTCTTTATTCACTGCCGACGGGCAAACCGCTTACGATCATTTTACTAAAGGAATCAATGAATTGAAAAGCACGTTCTTATCATCATAGGCCCTCTGATTCGGGGAGTGCGATTTCAGTTGTTTGTTTTTATATGAAAGCTTTTTTACAAAATAAATATATTTGCCAATTCTTGTCAATAGATACTATTTTTTTTGTGCTTGGGTACGGAGTACAGATTTCATCTGTAAATCGTCGCGGGGGTAGTGGTGTTTTTCTAAATTGATGAAAACTTCTAAACCAAGAATATAAAAACTTTTCATCCATGACGAACCATTTTTGTTTGAGCCCGGCCTTTTCAGAGCCTACAGATCCTGAGCCGATTGGCAAAAATGTTTCAAAAATTGTAGTATTTGTTGACACATATCTTTCTTAATACTATTAAAAATACATATAAAGTAAATTTATTCCAAAACAATGTAAACAAATCAGCTGTTGTGTCGTTGCCTGTCCGGCATTTTTTGTGCGAGGGACAGGTCTGACCGCGTCCATTCACGACCGGGTACAGAATAACATCAACAAGGAAATTCATATGGCAGGTTTCAAGGGGTGGCAGCAGATCGCTGCGACGATGGTGCTTCAGGCGGCTTCGTCGGGCAGCATTTTCATCTCATACAGCGTGATTGCAGCATCGTTGCAGCCGGAATTTCAACCCAGCCGGATGCTTTTGATGATGGCAATCACAGCGGTAATTATCGGATCCGGTATCCTCAGTCCGCTACTCGGGCGTGCGATGGAACGTACTTCACTGCGAAGGCTGATGTTGATCGGATCAACCGCACTGGGCGTGGGCTTTCTGCTGGTTTCCCGCACCCAGTCCATGTACCAGATATTGGTTATCTACCTCGTCTGCATGTCTGCTGCTTCCGTTCTGACCGGCCCGATTGCCGGTTCCGCACTGCTCGCGCGCTGGTTCACCAAACGCCGCGGGCTCGCGATGTCTCTCTCCGCCGCCGGTGCAGCCGTTGGCGGACTTATCGCCCCCCCTCTACTGCAGTTGCTCATCGAATCGTTTGCATGGCGCCAGGCGCTGCTGATGTATGGCGTAGGACTGCTAATTGTGACCCTGACCGTTGCCGCATTGTTCGTAATTGACCGTCCTTCCGATATCGGCCAGTTTCCGGATGGTGCCGACAAGGCGCCTGCGCAACCCATGCATGCGGTCGACAATCCCGGGCTCGCGTTTTATCTCAAGGATCGCAATTTCTGGCTGCTCGGCATTGCCCTCGGTGTGCTTTTTGCGAGTTCGATGGGGATTACCTCGAACCTGCTTCAATTTACGGCTGAGCACGGCATCGACGCCGCGAGAGGCGCATTCCTGCTGTCCATCTTTGCTGGCGCGAACTTTGTCGGGAAGCTGGGCGCCGGGGCCCTGGCAGACAAGTTCAACCCCCGGCTGCTGCTCAGCCTTATCATTGTGCTGTTTACCGCGGCCGTGTTCTCCTTTGCGCAACTTGGTGTGTACTGGCTCTTCGTCATCGCGAGCGCAGTACTTGGCCTCTCACAGGGAGGGATCGTGCCGTTGTGGAGCGTGATAATGGCACGACTCTATGGGCCGGACCGGGTCGGCAGTTCCATGGGCATGATGAGCCTGCTGCTGACACCCTTCAATCTTGTGGCACCGCCCCTGTTCGGGCTTGTCTCGGACAAGACTGGAAGCTACTACGGGGCCTATATGGGATGTGGCGTCCTGCTTCTGCTGACCCTTATGCTGGTCGGAATGATTCGTGAGCACCAAAACACGGACTGAGCAACCAAGCGCAGTATTGTGGTAGTTCGGATCAATGTATCGCATCAGTCACACTATTGGTGCCTCAGAAGAATCCCAGCAGTCGGCCATAACGATGTTTCGGGTCATCCTTTACGGAGGACGATCGATTACATCCTTGCCAGTGGGTACAAGTTTTGTACACGCCGGCATATCAATGAAGGCGAATGGCCTGTTCGTTATCTTACACGAAACGGTTCCGCCGAAAAACTCACATTCATACTTTCTCAGAGTCATAGGGTTTCCATCTGACTTTTATTACAGTGCCGGTCCTGCACGCTGTTTCTGACGGGTTATATTTCATAACTTGCTTGCGTAAGTATCTCAAAGGATATATGAAGCTTTCTTTTGTCCGTTTATTTTTCGATTAAAAAATGCTTTGCGTATATGCTAAAAATAATGACAGATTTCGGACTTTATATCAGCGGTGGGGATGGAAGGCCGTCAAGCTCGTACAAAAGGAGGCAATATGCTGAAAAACCCCAGGCTTGAGCTTGATGAGATGGATCTGCGGATCATTCAGGAACTGAACAAAGATGGACGAATGCCGATTCGCAGCCTGGCAACCAAAATCGGTATCAATCAGCGTACAGCCAGCAGCCGATTGCAGAGAATCATTGATAGCAACGTAATAAAAGTGGTTGCCGTGCCGGAAGTGTTTTCATCCATGGATGATCTGCGCATATCCATGGGTTTTTCCGTAAAGCCAGAATGCGATATTCATGCCGTTGTTAAGAGACTTGCATCATATTCGAATATTTATGTAATAGCGACTACCAGCGGTCCATATGATATAATGACTTGGGCTGCATTCAGCGGGCTTGAGGAACTCGCAGTTTTTCTCAAGCATCAAATCGGTAAAATCTCTGGAATAACCGGTAATGAAACGCTGATATATTTGGAGTTGGTTAAACAAAACGCAATGACGTATCCTGAAACCGAAGCCATTCAGTACCCGCTTCAAAAGAAAGAGGGCAAAAAGAGATACATTCCAGATGAGCTGGATATGTCAATCATTAAAGAACTTCTAAAAAACGGCAGGATGCCGGTGATAGAGATGGCGAAAAGCATCGGTGTCAGTCGGCTAAGTACTTCAAAAAGGTTGCAACGGCTTATTTCCGAGCACGTCATACATGTAATCGCCGTTGCTGAACCAGGGGCCATCGGGTATGAAATTGTAGCGATGATTGGCATCAAGGTGTTGACCGGAAAGGTAGTCAAAGTAGCGAACAAACTCGCATCATTTAATTCAGTTCACTTTGTGGCCATATCTTTAGGACGCTATAACATCATTCTGAACGTACATTTTTCGAACATTCAAGAGCTTACAAATTTTATCAGGGTCGATCTCGGAAAGATATCGGATATAGACGAGGCAGAGACTTCCATCTTTCTAAAAATTTGTAAGGACCCATGGGGATGATCACGAATTGAATCGTTCCCTGGGGGCAGCAACGAATTTAAATTTTATTTCCGATCCTTTGCCAGGTAGGTCAGCGCTTTTTTTAAGATGTCACGCTCCTCTTTTACCCGATCCAGTTCCTTTTGGAGTTTGCGAAACTTCTCCTCGGCAGGGCGGCGTCTGCCTCTTCCGGGAAAGGCGTTTTGCGGATCTTCATCCAGCTGTATTTTCCAGCGCCGCAGAACGCTGTATTCGATACCAAGGTTTCGGGACGCTTCGGCGATGCTGTACCCTTTTTCGATAATCATCGCGACGGTTTCCTTTTTAAACTCCCGGCTGTAGCTTTTTCTTATTATCCTTGACAATGGAACACCTCCTGATGTCCATATACGATTATATTTTCGAGGTGTCTCGGAAATTAGCGTAAATGCGACCAGTGAGATCCTCTTGCCGTCAGCCTGGTTTCCGAATCCTGCATACTCGCCATTGTTCTCACCTGCCGGTATTGATGGGGCGGTGTATCATCACGATTCTGCTTCCAGTTTGGCAAGCCAGAGGACGCCGCCATCGGCGATGATGTTGTGGCCTATGATATAATCTGAAGCGCTGCTGGCCATGAATAATACAACCCTGGCAATATCATCAGGCGTTCCCAGTCGGCCCAGAGGGAGGTTTCGGGTGCGGTGTTCCATTCGTTTGCGTTGATCCGGTGTGAGCTTTGAAACGTCTACGTTGATGATTGAGGCTGGAGAGACCATATTGACCCTGATGCCGTGGGGTAGTAGTTCCCTGGCGATGGCTTTGGTCAGTGATACAAGTCCGCCTTTGGCAGCCACATAGTGGGCAAGTTTGCCCAACGGTGGTCGGATGGCGGATTCGGACCCGATGTTGATAATCGTGCCACCGTGCCCAGCTTTGATCATCGCTTTGGCGGCAGCCTGAGAGCAGAAAGCGGATGCTTTTAGATTCACAGTCTGTGTTATGTCCCAGGTTTCTTCCGTCAGTTCGAGAAACGGCGTCATTGGCCATATTCCGGCATTGTTGACGAGAATATGGATATCGCCCAAGACTGCAATGGTAGCTTCAATTGCCTCTTCGATCTCAACACAGCGGCTCAGGTCGGTAAGCCTGGCATGTGCCGTGCCACCATTGTTCCTGATCTGATTTACGGTATCGTCAGCGGCCTGTTTATCGACAATCATAACCGCAGCTCCCGCCTCTGCCAATCGCAAGGAGATCCTCTCCCCGATTCCACGACTTCCCCCGGTCACGACTGCAACTTTTCCCTTAAGATCGAACATCTCTTCTATCGTTTCCATGAATACTCCATCTATTCGCCAATTGTTCAACAATGATTTTTTGTTTTCGGATCGTCGCACTAATGAATGAAGCCAGATGGCCTTGTAAACAAGAAAGCATGAGTTCTTCCACGTAATTGTGGCTTTGTTTTCAAAATCTTACCGAACCAAAGACACGTAAAGGAAGAACCCATGCTCATCAAACGATACGCGAAGAGATGATCCGACTACTGGATTCTATTTGCGGTATTACTTCTTATCGAAGTCCCGGCATTTTTTCTCATCGCTCTCAAGACAAAAATCACGCATTTCAGGACGGATAAATTTGTCATTAAAGGGATTGACCAAAAGCACCGGAACGGGTGCGACTCTTGCGATCTTGGCTGCCACGGATCCGAAAAGGGCCTTATCCAACGCTGACCGCCCCCGTGTGGGAATCATTATAAAATCCATACCCTCGGTTTCGGCATAGCTTAAAATTTCATCCGCAGGATCTCCGTCCGCGACGGCAACCTGAATATCGGAAATATTTTTGAAATGTTCGTTCTTGAATTCTTCAACCTTCTTCTTGATGCTTTCCCCTGCTGCCTCACCCTCCACATGATACTCATTCACCTTGGCAACGTACATCAGCCGGACTTCGGCTCCGAATTTTTCCACGATTGTTTTCAGATGAGGAATAATTGTGGTGCCGATTTCGGTAAGATCAGTAGGGAATAAGATCTTTTTGAATTCCAACATGCCAGTCCTCCTTAGGCTCAATCACTATTTTTGCTTCCATAAAATTCTTGCGATGGCAGGCAGCAGCACCATGGCGCCGATCATGTTCCACAGGAACATGAAGGTTAACAAAAATCCCATGTCCGCCTGGAATTTGATGGGTGAAAAGGCCCATGTGGCAACGCCGATGGACAGGGTAATGCCGGTAAAAGAGACCGCTCTTCCGGTTGTGTTCAGGGTCCGGTAATATGCAGACGTCAACTTATGGCCCAGCTCTTCCCGGTAATAGACGAGCTTGTTGTAGATATAAATGCCGTAGTCCACCCCAATGCCGACTCCCACGGCAATGACGGGCAATGTTGCCACCTTGATACCGATGCCCATTTTTGCCATCAGGGCCTCGCACAGCACGGAGGTGAGTACCAGGGGCGTGACGACGCATACGGCTGCCTTGAAGTTTCGGTAGGTGACCAGGCAAACGAAAAAAACGACCGCATATACCAGCAGGGTCAATTTTAAAAGCGCCCTTTCCACCTCGACGTTGGTGGCCGCCTCGATACCCGCGTTGCCGGCGGCCATCAGAAACTTCATGGTATCCGTATTGTGCTCCTTTGCAAATTCATCGACGGCCGCCACGACCCGCTCCAGGGTTTCCGCCTTGTGGTCATCCAGATAGACCAGGAGGATCGTAAACGCACCCTCCCGTTTAATGATGGATTCATTGATATACGTCGGTAAATAGTTCAGTTGCACCTGGCTTCGGGGTATGGCCAGCCATTTGATGAACCCTTCCATGAAACCGGCATTGAGCCCCTTGATATAGTCCGGATGGCTGACAACGTTCTGTACGCCTTCAACATCATGGGTCAGCTTCGCGTCCAGCATATCGGTGAGCACCACCACCGGATATTTTACGGCGCCGCCTTTCGGGGTTTCCAACATCACCACGAATACGTCACTGCTGGCCGAATAATGTTCGTTCATGTAAGCGTTGTCCAGGTTGTAGCGGGAATCCGGCCGTAATTCAGGGGCGCCGGGGTCCAGATCACCGGTTTTCAAATCCTGGCGCAGGTAAAGGCCGGCCGCAAGACCGATGGCGGCCACCAGAACAGCACCGTATGCCCATTTCGGCTCGGTGAATCTGCTCAGCAAGGACCATCCGGGATGTTTCGTCCCTTCCGCACGCTTTCTCACCAATTCGATGGTTTTGTTACTGATTCCGGAATACGACATCAACAGGGGCAAAAACATCAGGTCGGTGAAGGCCACCACGGCCACACCGATGCTGGCCCCGACGGCGATGTCCTGGATCACGCCGATCTGAATCACCATCAAGGTGGCAAACCCGATCATGTCGGTGAACAGCGCGGCCAATCCCGGTATGTAGACAGAGCGATAGGCCAGGCGGGCCGCTTTCAATTTATCCGCCCCGTTCATCATCTCCAGGGCCATGGCGTTGAACATCTGGATGCCGTGGCTGACACCCAGGGCAAACATGAGAAACGGTACCAGCATGGAATAGGGATTTAACCCCAACCCGAAGAGTCTCATGATCCCCAACTGCCAGACCACCGCCGTCAAGGAGGAGATCGCCCGCATGGCCGTACTTTTCGGGCACCGCGAATTGAACCACAGGATCAGCAGCAGAATCACGAAAGCGATGAAAAAAAACAGCAGAACCCGGGTGGAACCTTCGATGAGGTCCCCGACAATTTTGGCAAATCCGGTGATGTGGATTTTAATGTCGTCATTCTGGTACTTGTTTCGAATCTCCTCCATCCGTAACGTAAGCTTGTGATAGTCAAGGGGTTCCCGCGTTTCCGGATCAAGATCGTAAAGGGGCGCCAAAATGATAGAGGACTTGAAATCGTTTGCCACATTACTGCCCACCTCACCGGATTTGAGGATATTCAGCCTTACCCGTTCCAGGTCTTCCGGCGTGCCGGAAAAATCGACGGGGATGACGACATCCCCTTTGTATCCTTCCTCGGTAACCTCGATATATCGAAAATTCGATGTCCACATGGACTTCATCGCCCCCCGGTTGACACCGGGAGTAAAAAAGACGTCATCGGAAATTTTTTGAAGCGTCTCCAGGTATTCTTTGCTAATAATGGTTCCCTTCGTGGTTTCCACGCTGATGCGCAAAACGTTGCCCAATTCCTTGAGATCATCCTTGTATTTGATATAATTTTTAATGTACGGATGATACGTGGGAATCATTTCCAGGAAGCTGGCCTCGGGCTTCATCTGGAGCATGTGATAGCCGAAAAAAATGGTTAAGAGTATAAATATCGCTATAATGAGGGGGCGTTTGGAGAAGAGCATCCTTTCCATAAACGGCGCGCCATCTACATATGAGCTTTCACTTTCAGTTGAAACGTTCTTCTGGGCCATCTTGATTTTCCTCTATTCTAGTTGCTTGGATTGTTGATTTCTATCCGGGAAACCCCTGCGAGCCCCACCACCGTCAACACGTCCTTTCGGACCTCGGCCAAGGACGCGGCTGGCCCGCGGTAACGTACTGGAAGGGCTGTGAATGTTTTTCCCCGGTCATTGGATCTCAAAATGGCACCGTCACCGCCCACGAGGCAAAAAGATCCATCCGACAGGAAGGCGCCTCCGTAAAGAGATACCTCCCGGCCGGTGTTCGACCGTTGCCAGGTTTCTCCCCGGTCCAAAGAGGTATAGATATTCCCCTTCAATCCGAAGGCCGTGATAAAACCGCCCGCCGGATCTCCGAGAATGCCGAAGAAACTCCCGACGTAGGGAGACTCCAGGCGCTGCCAGCTTTGTCCGAAATCCTCTGACCGGAACAATCTGCCGGTCTCTCCGGCAATGAACAGGTCGTCGCCGCAGCGGGTGATGGCGTGCAGACTTTTTCCCAGATTATCGATGCGGTCCAAAATGGGCTGCCATGTCGCGCCACCATCTTTTGTCGAAAGGATGGTGCCAAACCCACCCACAACGATGCCTTCCATCTCATTTTTAAACCACATATCCATCAACGGCTGGATGGGGCCTTGTTCCTTGAAAAACTCCGCGTCGCTGAGAAACATATCCAGATCTTCCGCCTCGAATTCCAGCTTCTCCCTCTCTTCTTCGGTCAGCCCGGCCTCCGGGTCTGCGAGAAGATCGTGTTTGGCTTCAGCCATCTGTTTCACCTGGTCCGCCACCATTTCGCCAATCTGCGTACCGTCCAACTGCTTTTTCCAGGTGGATCCGCCGTCTTCGGTATGAAGCACCACGCCGTCGTGTCCGATGGCCCATCCTTTATCGTAGGTCGGAAAACGAACCGATAGAAGGGTAACGCTCGCCGGCACTTCCGCCTGGATCCAGCCGCTGCATTCGTCATCCGAATAGAGGATAAACCCCCGCTCACCCACCACAACGATGCGGTTATCCACCTTCGCGATGTCCATGAGCATTGAATGCGGCGCCCAGTCCGCTTTTTTCGACGGTATCTCCAACAGGTCTACGGTCTCGCCAAATGTCGGTATTGCAGAACACAGCAAAAGCAAAACGAAACCGATTGCCAACAGGTATTTTCTTTTGTATTTCTTGTGCTTGCCGAATCGATTCTCCATATCTTCCATTTCACCTTTATTGTTTCGTAAGAAAAAAATTTTGCCATGGCAATTTTATGTGCGACTTCCCTATTGGGAAAAGTACAAGTGGCTTCGGAAAATGAGAAGGCCGGCGATATACCGACCCTCTCATTTTCCTGGCGTCTCACATCATTTCTTTTACCCTACGACCGTCTGCATTTATCTCCTGCCCATTTTTCGCAAATTTTGAATTGTGAAGAAGGCATCCGGAAGGTCGGGGTAGCTTTCGGGTGGAAACCCGTTGACAAACTTCTGTATAACCCAGATGGGCACCTGGAAATCAAAACATGCGTACTGGGTCTGACGATATGCAGGAAGGTCATAATATTGTTTCGAATTTGAAAATTGCCATCGCCACAAGTTCCCCCGCTTATCGTACTGGTCCTTGACGCAGATATTCCATGAGTCCTCATCCAACCAAAAAAACCGTTTGGAGTATATGTGACGGGCACCTTCCTTGAGGGTCGCTTCGACTTCCCATACCCGGTGGAGTTCCCAACGGAAATATTCCGGTTTGGGAAAACCGGGTTGCAGTATCGGATGAAAGTCGGGAAGCCGGTCGATCATGTATGTATTGTACGGCACGTACATCTCTTTCTTCCCGTTCAATTTCCAATCAAACCGGTCGAGCTTGCCCTTCCACATAAACTGGTCGTCACTGACCGAGATACCGCCACCGGTGGAATCGACGCCGTCGTAAAAAAAGTTGGGGTTCCGGCGCACCCTTCGTGTCCCTGGTATATAGGACCAGCCGAGCGCGTCATTCTTTTCAAAGCTTCCCGGGTCCATCATCAAATAAATTTCGCCCTGGCGGCCGGCCGTGGTCATTTCAACGATTTTTCCAAAGATATAGTCATTTGGATCGAATTCTCCTCTTTTCTTGCCTTCCGCCGCAAATAAATAATAATTCGTTGCTTCATTGGCCGTAGATATGGCATCTCCCGACATAACCCCGCCACCGAAGGAAACGATGATATTTCTTGCGCCATGGGGCATGTAAAGATAATTCAGCATGGCCTCGATGCCGGTTTTGGGAATCGGAAACGGATACCCCTGACCGAAGTTGATTGCACTGCCATACTCATCAATCGCCTCTGCATGCATGGCATTATCATATGTCCCCTCATAGATTTCTTTGGAAAATGCGGCAGACCTTCTGGTGGGATAGATGTTCATCTTCCAGCCAGGGTTGGTTTTGAACATTCTCACCTGCGCCGGAGACAGTTTGTCTTTATACTGATCGACATTTTGTGCCGTAATGGTAAACAGGATCTTGTCATCGGCATAGGGATCCGGCTGGGGCAATCCGGACTTGGGGACAAAATCGATGCCTTCGGGAACTTTGGCAAGTCCGCCGGTCCATTCCGGTATGGTCCCCTCCGCGTTTCCGGCCCGCACGCCTCCCATGGGATTTAGCTCCGTTTTCAGTTTCGCGGCCTCTTCGGCAGTCACCTTCGCCAGGGCAGGCGTTGCGGTACACATCAACAGGATCGCCAGCATCACGGAAAATATGGTTTTGCCTATGGTATGGTTCATGAAGTACTCCTCCTCAAGTTTGATATCAAATGAATATGTTCATCTCTGTCTTAGAAATAACGGGATATTTTCAGGGCAAGAAAGTCGCGATCTGCCTGGTTATGGTCCTGCCATCGTATCTCATACGTAATCGACGCCTTCCATACGGCATCATATTCACAATCGACCTGGACGGAGGCGGCCGAGAAATCCTCCCTGAAATCGAACGCGGCGAGCGTGCCGCTGGCCCCATTGCCTTTGGGCGTATCGCCAACTGCGAAGTTCAGGCCCATATCCCCTTTTGGAAATGCCTGGTACCAATCCAAAAAGATCCTGCCCACATACTTCCATCCGTCTTCGTCATGGGAGAGCTCGGTCGTCGTGCCGTATGCCGCTTCACCGGACAGTATTACTCTATCCATCAAGATTTTCGGGCTGAAGAGATAGGTGAAATTGAGCTGTGTCTGCAGGAAACCGCCTTCTTGATTCCCTCCGAGCTCGCGGGATTGGAAGAGGAAATCGTCATGATAGGCGGTTTCGAAGCCGAGCTGGACGTCTGCAAGCACCGTACTGGCGCTGAAGCCATACAGATCGATGTCTTCGTGATAGAATACCGTATATCCGGACCCCGTGACATCCAAATAGGGATTTTTCGTGTGATATTTGAGATAATAAAGCCCGACTTCCGTTGAATTCCACGGCAACAGGTACGTTGCCGCGACGCCGTACTGGCCGTCGTCCTTTGCGTCCTTTTTCTCAATTCTGGGAATCGTCGTATAAAAAGTGGCGGGCGTTTCATTGAGAAAATCCGACGTCGCCCAGTAGGAGCCGGACTCATATAATCTGTTTCCTTTCCATTCATACTGATAATAACCGCGCAGTCCCAAATCCCTGAATCCCGTCTGAACATACACCGCTCCCGTGGGCATGAATATTTCCTTTGTCTCCGTACCCACCGCGGTCGCGGCGGAAACATCCACGGGGGCCTGCGCTGCACTAAGGCCCGGTATCAGGCTGCTCTCTCCCCAGGAGATGACCTGGCTTCCCGCGCGTATATCGAACGGTACTTCACCAAAAAACCAGGAGCCATATACAAAATAATCCAGGATCTCCGCATTGCTGCCGTGGATATCCTTGGCGTATTCGGTAAATTCATTCGTTTCGTCGATAAGGCCGGCGGCCAGGGAATTGTTAGTACCCGGGCTGTCATTATCGTTGTCCCCCATGTAGGCAAAGTCATAAAACGCCTTCGGTCGCACAAACGCGCCAACATTCTTATACGATAATTCAACGTCCGCCAACACGGTGAATTTGTTGTTGTATATGCTGTACTGATCGAAATTCCGGTCACCGTCATCGCCGTTGACATCGGCCAGCAACTCGTCGTCCTGATCGGCCATCCGTATACCAAGCCCGTACGTGAGGGCTACGTCCACCAGTAGTTCCGTGTCAGACCCCAGCATCCAATTCATTGCACCTGCAGATCCAAGAAACGAAAACACACCAAAGACCAATACCGCTGTTAACAAAATGCATTTTTGATTTTTCAAGTACCTCATCTGCTCCCCCTCTTCTGTGTGTTGATTTTCCCGATGAGAGATCTATTACAATATGTTTTTGATACCCCCTTTCAAAAGTTACCGGTGGTTTGATAAATGTATTTCCATGGCCTGAACGCAACGCTTTCAGATCAAATTGTAGCGACCATCTCTCTTCCTCCATGTCTTCTCGTTACATGTGATTTCCGGTTTGTCGCAATATTGCGCATCCTGATAAAGTTGCTATGTGCCATAATTGTGAAAATCCCCTCGATTGATGGAGGAGAGTTGATCAATCGAGGGGATAACTCTCTTAAGTGGAACTTGAGAGTAAGTGAATGAACCATTCTTTCAAACTCTTCGCGCCTTCCGGAATCAGGGCTGTTGACCAAGATTGTGAGTGCCACTTTCTTCTTTGCAATGAAACTGCTCTACCTTTTTTAATTACGATTTTTTTTGTGCAGGGCGCTTTCCTAGTGAGTAGCAAATAATTGTTTGGGATTCAAAGAAAATTTAAATATGATTCATTTTCTAACTATAAAAAAAGGTCTGTACCAGAAAAAACTACATGAACCATGTACATCGAAAAAATCTTTTATGTCAACCAAATACTGCTAAAAACGTTTGTTTTGTTTTATGAAATGATAGATCGTATCTATAACAAAGATTAGCTGGTAAAAAACTTACGAATTGTTCCATCGGCGAAGTGTCTTCGCGTTAAAACGGTTTGGTTTCCAGTGTTCGGACCATCCGTTGCATATGCTGCATGATTGAGCATATGTTGAAATTTATTTTAACATATCCACAAATTTCAAATTATGCAACATCTTAAAAAGGAAACTTAAGCAAATTGAATCTTTACTAATTATACAAAAAAAATAAAATAAAAAGGTTATAAAGTCAACGATAAACAGTAAAAACTTTACAAAAATGATTTACCTGGTGCATACACCAGTGTATATCATAAAAAAATTAACTAGTTATATTGCATCGCAGAGTAAAAACGAATTGAAGGGGTAGGGGAGGGCTTTTCGATCCGTTACGGACATGAATGAGGAGATATTCGGATGACAAATGAGATGGAGGGACGATGCCACAATCATTGATGGAGTGAAATTTATTTTCATATATAAAAAGATTCGCGTGTATTGACAGAAAAGCCTTTTCATTAAAACCATTTGTCGAATGGCGGTTGGATTGGCAATCCGGTTGGGCCTGAGTGCTTGGAAGCTGCTGGAATAGTTCATTTCGACGTTGTTGGGCCGGCAGGTGCAAATACTTGCGGATAATCTATCAAATGTGGTAAAAAGAGGTTAACAATCGATTCGGCGCGTGGAAAATATTTTAATATGAAAATAAATTGGAGTCGGTATGTCCAATCAAAGCACACAGAATGCATCAGAATTTGAACGGGCCGAGACGTTTCTTCAGCTCGTCAGAAAATTGGTTGTTACATCAACCACACGCAAATCCGATGAAGTTGCCACTGAAGCGGAGAAACGACTGATGAAACATCTGAAAGGTCGCAATCCCGGCAAGATCATGGGACCCGTCACCTTTTTTACATTTTGCCATTCCATTTACCAAAACGCGAGTGTAACGATGGGGGAAATCTCAAATGAAATTTTTGTATCACCTGCGACCGCAACCCGTGTGGTTGACTGGTGGGTTAAAAATGGCCTGGCTGAACGATTGCCTGATTCCAGTGACAAGCGCCTTGTTCGGGTAAAGATAACTGAGGAGGGACGGGTGGTCCATGAAATCGCAGTGGAAATCGCCCACAAAAGAATCGGTGAATTTTTGAGCCGGTTGAATCCAGAGGAGCAGATAATTGTCAATCTGCTGTTGGAAAAACTTCTATCAGCTTCAGAAAATTGAACCACTGGCTGAGAATTGTGAAATACGTTCAACAGATGCCACGTTGACCTTTG
This sequence comes from uncultured Desulfosarcina sp., assembly GCA_963674945.2. Classification (GTDB taxonomy): domain Bacteria; phylum Desulfobacterota; class Desulfobacteria; order Desulfobacterales; family Desulfosarcinaceae; genus Desulfosarcina. Next base: position 18,435 of record CAXXWQ010000004.1, on the reverse strand, counting down.
CAATTGTGGATGCAAATCCCGTCGTTACCACACTACATTGGCCGTGCCGTCCACGACATGTCCTTCGAGTTTGAAAACCCAGTATGGGTTGATATCGAAACGCAGTGTCACGGATAGGTCTTTCTCCCAGGCTTTGTGGTCCTTGCCGATTGGCTGCTCGTCGCCATCCTTGTCGTCCTTGTCCGGGTAATATCAGGAAACTTGATTTCCTAATTGTTGCATATGGCAAGCAAAACATAATGTAAGTGGTTGAAAAACAGAAAGATAGGAGTCTGAATCCAGCAGGCCGGTAAGGTATTGCAACCGGAAAATGAACATGGCACCTTTAACCTTATTATCTTGGCGGATAAATGAAAGGAAAAGGATGCCATGCCTCAACAGATACTACCACTTATTCCTCGCGGTGCAAGACAAATCAACGGGCTTGTCAGTGTATTTCGTGACGATACGACCTGGACCTATTTTCTATCGACCGTTCCGATTTATTCTCACAGACAAGGCGATCAACGAATGTTTCGGATGATAACAGCCCAACTGGTTGAATCCGGAGCTTGCCGCCAGATCGATATCCAAAACACATTCGGCGTATCCAAGAGCAATGTCATCCGATCCGTGAACAAACTCAGGTCCGGCGGCGCCGAGGCATTTTTCGTTCAGCGGCGGGGACGACGCGGCGGCAAGGTTTTCAAACCTGAGGTGCTTGAACAAGCCCAACGTTTACTGGATCAAGGGTGCTCGAAAAAAGATGCCGCCCTGGAACTTGGCATTAAATACGATACGTTTCGCAAAGCTATAGATGATGGTCGGTTAATCGAATCAAGGATTGGTGAACCGTGTCTAACCAAATCAGATCGGGACATGGTCGACATGGCTGCTGCCGATGGTATGGGGACGGCTTGCAACCGAGTCGGGGAACGCATATTGGCATCATTGGGCAAAATGGTTGGTGCGCCGGTTCGTTTTGACAGATGCCTGGACGTTCCCAAAGCAGGCGTTCTTTGTGCGATACCGTCATTGGTGGCAAACGGGTTGTTTACCGGCGCAAAACAGTTCCTCGGCCAAGTCAAAGGCTATTACACGATCTTTCATGTCTTGTTGCTGCTTTCGTTTATGGCCTTATGCAGGATCAAGACGACAGAAAAAATACGAGGCCATGCTCCGGGAGAATTTGGTAAGTTATTGGGCTTGGATCGTGCACCGGAGGTTCGCTGTTTGCGTTACAAGATGGATGCGTTGAGCGCAGACCACGGCGCGGAAAAGTGGGCCGCATACCTCGGTAAATACTGGATGGAACAGGCGCCCGAATCGGTTGGCGCGCTTTATGTTGACGGGCATGTACGTGTTTATCATGGAAAATTGACCCGACTACCGCGCCGCTACGTGTCCCGGGAACGATTGTGCATGAGGGGCATTACCGACTATTGGGTTAACGATGCGATTGGCCGACCTTTTTTTGTCGTCGAAAAGCAGATCGATCCTGGATTATTGGCGGTTTTAAGAGACGATATCGTTCCCCGGTTGTTGCAAGACGTTCCGAATCAACCCGGTTTGCAGCAACTACAAGAGAACCCATGTTTATGCCGGTTCGTTCTTGTTTTCGACAGGGAAGGATATAGTCCCGCATTCTTCAAGGAAATGTGGGATCGCCATCGAATCGGCTGCATGACGTATCATAAGCATCCTGGTGAATCATGGCCGGAGCATTGGTTCACCGAGCATGAAGTTGCGATGCCAAACAAAGAGGTGGTGAAGATGCGGCTTTGCGAAATGGGTAGTTTGGTGGGATCTGGTAAGGGTGCAACATGGATGCGACAAGTGCGAAAACTGACCGATTCCGGACACCAGACCAGCGTAATCAGCACCGCTTTCGATTTGCCGCATACTCAATTGGCAGCACGCATGTTCAGCCGGTGGTGTCAGGAAAACTTTTTCAACTATATGATGCAACATTTTGATATCGATGTGCTTTTAGATTATGGTGTCGTTGAATTTCCTGATACCGAACGGGTAATCAACCCCGTTTGGCGGCAATTGAATCAATCCCGTAATTCGTTGCAGAACAAGCTACGATATCGTCGTGCCTGTTTTGCCGAGATGACCATTCACCCTGAAAATGAAGACAAACCGGTAAAGTTTAAGAAGTGGATAGAGAAAAAGGCCGAGCTGTTAGAAGAAATCGAAAAGATGGAGTATCAACTCAGCGAGTTGAAAGAAAAACGAAAACAGACAAGTAAACACATCACGTGGGGAGAACTTGAAGCAAAAGATAAATTTTTACGTTTACAACCGGGCAGAAAACGCCTGATGGACACGGTTCGTATGATTGCATATCGTGCAGAGACGGCAATGGTTGGGTTGCTCACGGGTCCGACGGTAAACTCGTCGGATGCACGGAGTCTTCTCCAGACACTGTTCCAGACCGAAGGCGATGTACTGCCCGATATTGAAAATCAGCAATTGAATATACGATTGCACGGCGCTTCGTTCCCAGCGGCCAATCGGGCTCTTTGCCAACTGTTTGCGCATCTGAACAGTGCGCAGGTAAAATACCCCGGTACCGAGCTGCAAATGATATTCGAACTAAATGGCTGCAGCACCTCAAATCATGCCGGAGGTGTCACATAGTTTTCCCGGAGATGCAGTGTTCTGAATATACGGAATAGTAGGCGCCCAGGGTGAACCAGTCGGTAAACACGTACGAGGCCATCAGGTAATAGCTTTCCGTCTTTGTTTCGATGTGTCAGTTCGCCACGCGGCGGAAATAATGGTAGATTCGGAATTTCGCGCATAGTATTCACCCACCACTGTCAGATCGTTCCACACGAATTCAGCGGAGCCGATGTGAAACTGTGACGTACCCTCCATGAGTGCCATAGGCGTGCCGCCGATTCCAATTTCATTTTCTGGATTCGACTTAAAATAGGAGTATCCCATCCGAAGGCCAGGCAGCGGCGTTTCCCAACGTATGGCAGCGGCATAGCAGTTACCGTTTTCGGTAGTACCGATAGTTGCTGCGCCTGTCATTTTTTCATTAATACTATCATCAAATACCTTGTTGGCGCCGCTATCGGGATCTGAATAGACGGCTCCGGTGAGGGCCTGATATTCCAATCCGCCGATGGCCCCCACATTTACGTTACCATAAATGCCCGCACCGTTAACGGCGATGAGGGTATCCCGGAGCATGTCGTTGTAGATCCCCTGGGGCAGGACGATGCTGGTGCGCAGCATGTCCACGTCCCGGATCTCGTTGTACAGGCCCATGGGCAGTTTGATCCTGCCGGCCCGAACGCCCAGCCAGTCCTTGAAGCGGTAGTCGCCGTAGGCCCAGTCTACCGTTACTTTGTTGTTGCTGGCATCCCCGATATCCCGGCTGAAGAACTGGATTCCCATGCGAAGGCGGTCGGTAATGATTTACATTTTTCGTATAATGATAACCTCGTTTTTGGTGTCGATGTTCGTCAGATTCTGCTGCACTTCCTCCTATTTTTTTGTTCGGGTGGATATGGAAATTTTTTTCATTGGCTTGAATTACTTTTTATCGAAGCCCCTACATTTTTTTTCATCGCTCTGAAGACAGAAATCACGCATTTCCGGACGGATAAATTTATCCTTAAAGGGATTGACCAGAAGTACCGGCACGGGTGCGACTCTTGCTATCTTAGCGGCTACTGATCCGAAAAGGGCCTTGTCCAAGGCTGATCGCCCCCGTGTGGGAATGATGACCAGATCGATGTTCTCGGCATCGACATATGCTAATATTTCATCTGCGGGTTCTCCGTCCGCGACAACAACCTCAATATTTGTGATATCTTTAAAATGTTCGTTTTTAAATGCTTCAACTTCTTTCTCGATGCCGACGCCCGGTTTCTCACCCTCTACATGATATTCATTCACTTTGGCAACGTACATCAGCCGGACTTCTGCTTTGAATTCGTCGGCAAATGTTTTCAAATGGGAAATGATGGTGGTGCCTATTTCGGTCATATCAACAGGGAATAGGATCTTTTTAAAATCCAACATGTCAAGCCTCCTTCGGCCCGATTTCATTTTGGTTTTTTTGCAACGCAACGATTATGGTAGGATCGTAACTGTACATCAGAGAAATCCTAAAACACTACCTTTTCTTCCACAGGATTCTTGCAATGGCAGGCAGAAGCACCATGGCGCCAACCATGTTCCACAGGAACATGAAGGTTAACAAAAATCCCATATCCGCCTGGAATTTGATGGGCGAAAAGGCCCATGTGGCGACGCCGATGGAAAGGGTAATACCGGTGAAAGAGACTGCTCTGCCCGTTGTATTCAAGGTCCGGTAGTAGGCCGGCGTCAGCTTGTGGCCCAGCTCATCCCTGTAGTAAACCAGCTTGCTATAAATATAGATGCCATAGTCCACCCCGATACCGACACCCACGGCAATGACGGGCAAGGTGGCGACTTTGATGCCAATGCCCATTTTTGCCATCAGTGCCTCGCACAGCACGGAGGTGAGGACAAGGGGCGCAACAACGCATACGGCTCCCTTGAAATTTCGGTAGGTAACCAGACACACCAGAAAAACCACCACATATATCAGAACGGTCAATTTCATCAGTGCCTTTTCCACCTCGACATTGGTGGCCGCCTCGATACCCGCGTTGCCGGCGCCCATCACGAACTGAACGGTGTCCGTATTGTGCTTCTTGGCAAATTCATCGACGGTCGCCACCACCCGCTCCAGGGTTTCCGCCTTGTGGTCATCCAGATAGACCAGCATGGGCGTAAAACTTAACTCCCGCTTCTGAAAGTTCTGCGGAATATAATTGACCAAATTATCAAGGAGTTTTGGGCTCCGGGTTGGGGCCCACCATTTCGGGTGGCCTTCCATATTGCCGAAACATCCGCGCTTTATATAGTCCGTATGAGATTCGACGTTCTGTACGCCTTCGACTTCGTGGGTCAGTTTCTCGTCCAGCATATCGGTGAGCAACACCGTCCGATAAGTGCTGAGGCCGTTCTTCGGTGTTTTGAGCATCACGACGAATATATCGCTGCTGGCCGAATAGTGGGCGTTCATATAAGCGTTGTCCATGTTGTAGCGGGAATCCGGCCGCAGTTCAGGGGCGCCGGGGTCCAGATCACCTGTTTTTAAATCCTGGCGCATGGTAATGCCGGCCGCCAGACCGATGATGAATAATGCAATCGCACCATATGCCCATTTCGGCTCGCTGAATCTGGTCAAGAAAGACCATAAGGCATGCTTGGTTCCGGCCGAACGCCGTTTCACCAATAATATTGTTTTTTTACTGATTCCGGAATATGACAACAACAACGTAAATACCGACAAGTCGACGATGGCCACAACGGCAACACCGATACTGGCCCCGACGGCGATGTCCTGGATCACGCCGATTCGAATCACCAGCAATGTGGCAAATCCGATAAAATCGGTAAACAGCGCAGCCATTCCCGGCAATATGATCTGACGATAGGCCAGACGGGCCGCTTTTAATTTTTCCGCCCCGTTCATCAACTCCAATGCCATTGCGTTCCACATCTGGATGCCGTGGCTGACACCCAAGGCGAACATGAGAAAAGGTACCAGCATGGAGTATGGATTTAGCCCGTACCCGCAGAGTTTCATGATCCCCAGTTGCCAGATCACTGCTGTTATGGACGCGATGGCACGCATGGCTGTAGTTTTTATGCACCTCGAATTGAAAAACAGTATAGACAGCAGGATCACGAAGGCGATGAAAAAAAACAGCAGAACCCGGGTGGAACCTTCGATGAGGTCCCCCACTTTTTTGGCAAATCCGGTGATGTGGATCTTGATATCGTCATTCTGGAACTGGCTTCGAACCGCTTCTATTTTTTTCGCAAATTGATGATAGTCAAGCGGTTTTCTCGTCTCCGGATCAATATCATGAAGGGGCGCCAGGATGATGGTGGACTTGAAATCGTTTGCCACCAGAGTGCCAATCACACCGGCCTTCATAATATTCGCCCGGACCTGGGCCAGGTCTTTCAGCGTGCCGGAGTAGCCCATCGGGATGACTTCCCCATCTTCAAAACCCTCTTCGGTGATCTCTAGCCATCTGCAATTCGATGTCCACAGCGACTTCAGTCCCGCCCGGTTTACACCGGAAATAAAGAACACCTCGTCGCTTGCTTTTTTTAGTACGTCCATGTATTCTTTCGTTAAAATACTCCCCTTGGTCGTTTCGACGCAGATACGGACAATGTTGCCCATTTCCTTGAGATCATCCTTGTATTCGATATAATTTTTAATGAATGGATGATAGGTGGGGATCATTTCCAAAAAGCTGCCCTCAGGCTTCATCTGAAGCATATGATAGCCGAAAAAGATAGTTAGGAGTATAAATATCGCTATAACGAGCGGACGTCTGGAAAAGAGCAGCCTTTCCATGAAGGGTGCACCGTCTAAATAAGAGCTACCAGCTTCAGTTGATACGTTCTTCGGCATCATGTATATTATCCTTTATTTCTCACTGCTTTGTTTGTTGATTTCTATTCGAGAAAACCCCATGACCCCCACCGCCGCCAGCACGTCTCTTCTCATCTCGGTAATGGCGGCACCCATGGGCGCTCTTGCAGGAAGCGCTGTAAAGGTTTTTCCCCGGTCTTTGCTTCTTAAAATGACACCGTCAACGCTCACAATGACAAAAGATCCATCCGATAAAAAGGCGCCGCAGGAAACCGCTGCCGCCAGGCCGGTTTTTGAAGGGAGCCAGGTTTCTCCGCAGTCCAGGGAGTAAAAGAAGGCACCCCTCAGCCCGAAGGCCGCTACAAAACCGCCGGACGGATCACCGATAATACTGAAAAAGGTCCCATCGTATGGAGACGTCAAGCGCTGCCAGCTTTTGCCGAAATCCGCCGACCGTAACAAAGTGCCCGATTCCCCTGCGATGAAGAGATCGTCTCCGCAGCGGATCATGCCGTAGTAATGACGTGCCTCCGGCTTTTCGACCCTGTCCAGAATCGGCTGCCAGGTCTTTCCGCCGTCTGTTGTCGAAAGAATATAGCCGTAGGAACCCACAACAATCCCTTCTTTGTCATTTTTAAACCAGACATCCAGCAACGGCCGACTCGCTCCTTCTTGCAAGCTAAATTCCGCATCGTATTGAAAATAGCGTAGTCTTTCCGCTTCTGCTTCCATATCCTCTTGTTTTTCTTCGGTCAGTCCGGCTTCATTTTCCGCAAAAGAATCGTTTTGGGCGATTAACTGTTTGATCTGGGCAAGGACCATCTCATTGATCTGTGTGCCGTCCAGCTGCTTTTTCCAGGTGGATCCGCCGTCTTCGGTATGAAGCACCACACCATCATGTCCGACGGCCCATCCTTGATCAGGGGTTGGAAAATAGACTGCCGTCAGGGTAACGCTTACCGGCACTTCTGCCTGGGTCCAGTCGGCGCATTCGCCGTCCGAAAATAGAATGCGCCCCTTTTCCCCCACCATCACTAAGCGGGTATCGACCCTTTCCACATCCATGAGGATGGAATACGGCGCCCATTCAACTTTTTCCGACGGCATCACCAACAGGTCAATGGCCCCGCCAAATGTTGGTATTGCTGAGCATAGGACAAGCAAAACGCATCCTACCACAAACAAGTATTTTCTTTTGCCGTTTTTAGGCTCACCGTATCGATTATCCATATTTACATTTCGCCTTTATGTTTTCGTTTGAATAGGTGCAAGCGTCTTTAGAAAAATGAGAAGGTCAATGGTAGCCTGACCTTCTCATTTCCTTGGATTCTCACATGCTTTCGTCTATTGGTTTACCGCAAGCCCATTTTTCGCAAATTTTCAACTGTCCAAAAGGATAGCGGCATCTCTTCATGACCTTCGTGCGGAGTTTTTTTGTTGATGAGGCCGGCCCCAAAATAGCGATCCAGCTGGAAATCGAAATTAAAGTAATCGGAATAACGGAACACGGGAACGTCGTACCATTGTTTTGTACATACAAATGTCATTCGCCACAGCTCTCCTCGCGTATCGTACTGGTCCTTAAGTAAAATCAACCATGAGTCTTCATCCTGATAAAAAATTCTTTTGCCGTAACAATGCCGATAGCCTTCCCGAATCGTGGCGACGGTTACATACACCCGGTGAAGCTCCCATCGGATAAGATCCGGGTTTGGATGAAGGGGTGTCAAAATCTGATCCTTGGAATCCTGTAAGTCTAATTTGTACGTGTTATACGGTACGAAAAGCTCTTTTTTCCCGTTCAATTTCCAATCAAACCGGTCGATCGGGCTGCAATACACCTCCGCGTCGTCCACGACGATAAGGCCGGCGACAGAGGGGTCGGTCGCATCGTAATATACATTGGGCGACCGGCGAACCCGGCGCTGCCCCGGATTGTACTTCCAGCCGCCGGGGTCTGCCTTTCGATAGTCTCCGCGTTGCATCCTTAAATTTAATTCGCCTTTTCGGCCGGGTGGCGATGTCATCTCATTAAAAGTACCGATGATAAAATCTTGTGGATCAAATTGTTCTTTGGGTACTGCATAAGCCGCATAAAATATTGATTTTTCGTTACCTTGTACTTGCAAACTGCCGTCCGGCTGAACTACTGCGCCTACATGCTCGTCGGTAGTTTGTTGTATAAATGCATACCCCATTGGCTTGTGAGTCCAATTTAATATGGCCTCAGAACCGTTTTTAGCAATTGGAAACAAAAATCCTCTGTAGAAATTGGTAGCGCTGCCGTCGGGAGCGACAATCTCAGCCGTCAGGGCATTGTCGTATGTACGTTTATATATTTCTTCGGAATATGCGGCGGATCTTCTGGTGGGGTAGACATGCATCTTCCAGGTATCCGGGAATCGTTTGAACATTCTCAACATACCATCGGATAATTTATCTTTGTATTGATCAACATTTTTCGCCGTAATGGTAAAGAGAATCTTGTCATCGGCATAGGGATCCGGGTAACATTGTCCCATTGATGCGCTATCATATTTTATGTTGTCGGGAATTTTTGAAAGTCCACCGGTCCAGGCGGGTATGGTGCCTTCTTCGTTTCCCGCCCGCTCGGCCCCGACCGGGGTTAAATCCTTATTCAGCCTGGCTGCCTCTTCGGCCGTCACTTTCGCCTGAACCGGGACTGCAACACATACTAGTAAAGCTGCCAATATGATGAACAACATCGTTTTGGATATGTTTCCGATCATTTTATACGCCTCCTCATATTTGATTAAAATGTATATGAAAGTTCCAAGCTGAGCGTGTCACGATCCGCCAGGCCATGTCTGTCGAATCGGTCCTCATAGACAAGGCCGGCCGTAAGATTAAAATCATAGACAAGTTCGATGCCGATCGAGGCGGCAAAAGAACGTTCGTCACCCAGCGGAAGGGTGCGATCCGCCGAGCCTTCGGGCGTACCGGTAGATGCCAGGTTCAGGTACAAATCGGTCTTTTGAAATACCTGGGCCCAACTAAAGGCAAAAGTGGCCGCATATGCCCATGCAAACTCGTTTCCTTCCCCGCGATGGACTTCCTTGCCGCATGCGAATTCGCCGACCAAGGCAAGCTGATCGGCAAAGACAGGGAGGGGGACGGTCCAGATCGCCGAAGTCTGTGCCTGCCAGTAGTCGATGAGTTCAACCTCCCTGGCGGGCAGGATTCCGAGATCCTCCCGATAGCTGAATTCGCCGCTTACATTGGCATCTCCGATACAAGAGCTGAAGCTGACACCGTAGAGCTTGATGTCTTCGGTATATTCTAAATGATACGTCGCCAGGGGACTGGCTGGGGTGGGAGGGCCCGAAACAAGAAGGGGGAATTTATCGTGATAGTTGATAAAATAAAGGCCGACTTCCGTTGAGTTAAGCCACGGCGTCATCCACTTTAAAGAGACTCCGTACTGGCCGTCGTCTTTTGCTTTCTCATCGATACCCCTTTGAATCGGCAGAGGAAGATAATCCAACACGAGGGGCGCCTTTATTTCATCAATCATATCCCCGCGTGAAAAAAAGGTGCCGCCCTCCATCATTCGGCTCTTTTCCCATTCCCACTGGTAATAACCGGCAAGCCCCAAAGACGGGGTAATTCCCATCCGAAGATAAGCCGATCCCGTGGGCAGATAGATTTCCTTGACCTCCGTACCCGCTGCCTGCGCGGCGGAAACATCAATCGGGCTTTGGGCCGAAGAAATGCCCCCCGTAATCATCAGGCTCTCTCCCCAGCTGATTACCTGTTTTCCCACGCGAATACTATACTCCTGATCGAACAGTCTGCCCGTGTAATATCCGAAAAGATCCAGGATTTCCGCATTCATGCCGTGGATATCCTCAATTTTATCGGCCCATTGATCCGATGAATCAATGAGACCGCCCTGATAGGCGTTGTTGCTTTCCGGGCTGTCATTGGCGTTATCCGTGAAGTAAACGTGGTCATAAAAAGCCTTCGGCCGGACAAACAGGCCGACATCCTTATACTCCAATTGGATGTCCGCTATCGCGGTAACCTTGTTGTTGACAAGGTCCCACTGGTCGAAATTCCGGTTGCCGTCATCCGTGGACCAATCGGCCAGTTTTTCATCGTCCTGGTCGGACGTCCTCATTGCGACCCCGTACGTTACCGTTACGTCACAATCCAGTTGGGCATCATCCCCTAACTTGAACCCCACAGCACCTGCGGATCCAACAAATGAAAACAGGCTGAAAATGAATACTGTCACCAGAAAAATGGTTTTTTGAATTTTCAAGCACCTCATCTGCTCCTCCCCTTTTCTGTATTGATATTCCTCATGTGCGCTCTTGTACCTAAAGATATTTTTCTTCCTCCCTTCGCAAAAAATATTAAGCTTGTGATTGATAGAATACTTCCGATACCAAAACACAACTCTTTGGAACCGGATCATAGCGGTTATTTCTCTTTCTTCATTTTATCTTCATGACATACGATTGTGGACATGCCGCAATGGTGCACGTACTGCCCCGTTACCATTAGTATGATAGCGAATGGAAGCTGCTTCGAGTTTATATTGTAAAATGATTCTACACTATAATTGCAAGAATCCCCTCGATTGATGGAGGAGAGGTTATCAATCGAGGGGTAAACTCTCTTTTGTGGTTACAGAGAGTAAATTAATCTTTGTGAGTCCCCTTGCAAAGCCCGGGGGGTATTCCTGATACAATTGATTCGCTAAACAACTGCTCAAGTTCAGAATCTGATTGACGGAGTCTAATCATTCCCAACCAATGATTTCTGTTCATTAAATAATTCAAAAAATTTGGGCGCCGACGTTGACATTTACAGTGAACGGCGGCGTCACCATGCAAAAAAGAACAATACACGAAACTTATAAGGATACCATGTCGGAGCTGAGAAATAAATTGCCCAAGGCGGTGTCTCCGCCTATAAAATCATCAGAAAAATTTTACTGCCGAACCCACCGTTGAAAACCGAGCAAAAGCTTTCAAGGATGTGAAGCGATATGACTGCGGTAAGCATCAACTCATTGAAGACGGTCAGTCAATTGATACAAGCCATCTCAAAAAAAGTAGTATTTCGCCGATGATAAATCGCAACGTAACCGGCTGAAGTTATATGAAATACGGATGACAGCCTGTAAGTGTTTGAAAAAATTGAAAATAAATCTAGACATAACATCCTGAATATGCAATATAATCAGGATGGAACTCACAAAAGAACAATGGAAGCGGATAGAGCCTATTATAGAAGCGTCAACCCCATCCAAAGATCCCAGAGGACGACCGGCAAGGAATCCACGCGATGTTCTCAATGGGATTTTGTGGATCATGCGAACGGGTGCACCCTGGAAAGATTTGCCCCAGCGGTACCCGCCGTACCAGACATGCCATCGGCGGTTCCAGCAATGGGTTCGGCAAGGGGTGTTCCGACGCATTGCCATTGAGCTGGTCGAAGACCTCAATGAACGCGGCAAGATCGATATTCGAGAGGCGTTTATAGATGGCAGCTTCGCTCCGGCAAAAAAAGGGGTCTTGCTGTCGGCAAGACAAAGCGTGGCAAAGGCACCAAGATCATGGCAATCGCAGACGCTGCTGGTCTTCCTGTCGCCGCTCACGTGGAAAGCGCTTCGCCCCACGAGGTAAAGCTTGTTGAGGATACCATAGACGCCAGTTTTACCGAGTATGCACCCGACAAGTTGGTTGGCGACAAGGCCTACGACAGCGATAAACTTGATGACCAACTCCTTGACGATCGTGGTGTTGAAATGATCGCCCCGCATCGTAAAGGCCGGAAAAAGCCAAAAACCCAAGACGGCAGGAAACTGAGGCGTTATCGACGCAGATGGAAGGTAGAACGCCTGTTTGCATGGCTTCAGAACTTCAGGAGGTTGATTGTACGCTACGAATACCATGTAGAGAATTTCCTGGCTATGGTCCAACTTGGTTGTATCAAAATACTACTTCGTTTTTTTTGAGATGGCTTGTAGCTTGCCCGTGTCAGTCGAGAAAAGGATCTGGTAGAGCGAAAACGAAAATGATAGGCCAATGTCATCAACGCACCATCACTCTGCCGCCATTGGCACAAATGACTTGACCATTGATGTACCCGGCGTCATCAGATGCCAAAAACACCATGACGGGAGCCATATCGCGGTCGGCATCGCCCATTTGCCCACCGAGCGGAACCCGCTGTTTTTCTGCGGCAAGAAACGCTTCCAGCTCTTCGGGTGAAAGTCTGGCCAGGTATTGTTCAAACATGGGGGTCTTAATCGTTGGATTCACGCAATTGCACCGGATATTGTAATTCATCGCCCATTCATAGGCGATTGTGCGCGTCCAGGACAACACCGCGCCTTTGGAAGCTGCGTAAAGTCCGCCGTAGGGCATACCCATCAACCCGACATCCGATGCAAAATTGATAATGGCGCCTTTTTTCTGTTTTTGCATGAGCTTACACGCGGCCTGGTTGGTCGCGATTGTGCCATTGATATTTATGCTCCACATGTGGTGCATTTCATCTGCCGTGAAATCTTCCGCGGGCTTATGATTTTCGATACCGGCGACTTGCGCCAGAACATCGAGGCCACCCATTTCTTTTTCGGCATTTTCGAAAACGCTGAAAACTTCATCGGAGTTGGCAATGTCACAGTGGTGATACGTCGCTTTGCCGCTCCCTTTCGCATTGGCATCCCGGACTGTCTGCTGGCCCGCTTCGTCCAGAATATCGACAGCGGAGACAGTGGCGCCTTCCCGCACATAGGCACGAACTGTCGATGCGCCAATCCCCTGCGATACACCGGTCACAATGATTCGTTTCCCTCTCAATTTCATTTCACGCTTCTCTTTCATGTTTTAATTCTCGTTGAAGATTTTCTGCATCACGATAAGAGCCCTTCACTGATTCTTTGACGTTTTTGAACGGCATACTCACCGTTTTGTGTGATGCACCTGCCCACAGGAGCGGATAGCACATGGATAAATTTACTGAAGGGCAGGTAGGCAAAAAAGAATACGGTGATTGTTGCATGGAAAATCCACATCCAATCGGCCAATAAGGCCCAATCCTTTGGAATTACCCTGAGCTGTTTCGCTATCGGCCCGCCGATAAACGAAAAGGCAATCAATGGATCGTTTGGTGTGGCTGCCAGACGAAACGCTTCGGTACAAAAACCGGTCAATGTCACCACCCACAAAAGCCAGAGGAGTCTGATGTCCACGAATTTCTTTTCATCCTTGGTATATATGGCACGGTGCAGCAATCCTAAGGTCAAACCGACAAAAAGGAGTAAACCGGAAAACTCCATTCCGATTTTTAAAAATGCTTTGCCGGGTCCTGTCATGAAGTAATCGATGTGAAAGTAGTGATGGACATAGTGGCCGGCAAAGGTAAGAAACAGGTCGAGGGCGAAAATTGTGATGAATCCGAAGAAAATCAAAAAATGTCGTGTCCATAAAAATTCCGACCGCTGCTTGATGCGGCGTTGCAAAAGGGCCTCGTCGATAATGGTTTGACGGCGCGGCCACCTGCCCCTGAGGGTCTCCCACCATAAGGGTTTGTCCTCACCCGCGCGGGTTTTGTCATTGACCCAGAGAATATAACCGATCTTGGCGACAAAGTTCTTGTATACGCCGATAAAGAAGAAGGTCATCCCCACGATGATCAGGATCCAGAAGTAGGTGAATTTATCCATGATTAGGTATCCTCGTGGCCCAGAACGATACCTGCCTGCTTATCATACAGAAGTCGTCCACTGGTGTTTTGCTTGGAGAATCTGGACAATTCGTCGATCTTACCCGACACGATGGCCTGGGTGGGGCAGATCTCCTCACAGGCGCGTTTGATGCCCATGGGCCGTTCTTCGCAGAAGGTGCATTTTTCCATGCGGCCGAAGACACCCAACTGAGGGGCGCCAAAGGGGCAGGCCCACAGGCAGAGCATGCAGCCCACGCAGCGCTCCTGGTCAACGGTCACCCTGCCGGTTTCATCATCCTTGGTGATGGCCGCCCGGGGACAGGCTTTCTTGCAGGGTGCATCGGCGCAGTGCATGCAGGCAAGCGAGACATTGACGCTTTTTATCTCCGGGTAACGCCCCTCATAGGTCATCGCCACATTGCGCCACTTTACCGTTTGAACCGATTCATTCCAGACCTGGCAGGCGATTTCGCAGGCGCGGCAGCCGACACATTTTTCCTTGTCAAAATAAAAACCGTATTGTGACATCGATCATGTCCCCTTACAATTTGCGCACATTGACTTTATGCTCGTTATAGCTGTTTCCGCCGGATGCCGGGTTGATCCGGGTGTCGAAAATCACGTTGACATGGGTTCCTTTTCCCCGGGCGATATTTCCCACTGTGCGGCCGAACCCATGTCCGTGGATCACTTTGAGCACGCCTGGTTGTACGCCGTCGCGCACTCTTGCCTTGATATTGACCCTGTCGAGGGGGGAGGAGACCTCTACCCGATCTTCGTCTTCAATGCCCAAACGCTCGGCATCGGATGGATTGAGTTCCACCCAATTCTCATTTTCGATTCCCATCAGATAAGGATTGTTCTGTGTGTGGAGGTTGCAGTGATACTGCATTTTGGCATTTACCAGCTGAAAGGGATACTCCTCATCAGGCTTGATCCGACTCTCTTCAGAATACTCCGGCATTGGATTAAGCTCGGCGAACTCGAACATGTCCGAGAATACCTCGATTTTCTCCGACATGGTCGCAAGGGGCTCTGACTTGAATTTGTGATACCGCAATTCTCCCTGCCAGATACCCGATTTTTTCAGGTCTTCCAATTTGGCCGGGATCTTGGCGAGCACCCTGTTTGCCCAGTCTTCCCACGAATCCCAATGATAATATTGGCCGTAACCCATCTTTTCCGCCAAACCGGCCATGATGTCGTATAATGGTCTGGAGTTGCCCAAAGGTTTTATGGCCGGTACGGCAACGACTGCCTGTGGGCCGGACCACAGGCCTTCGCGAATTTCGGCACGTTCGAACATGGAACATTCGGGAAGAACGTAGTCCGACAATTGGGCCGTTTCGCTCAGGTACATGTCGATGGTGACGGACAGATCCAGCCCCGCCATCATCTCTGCGAAGGCTTTGGGGTTCGGGTCGCTCATGGCCGGATTGCAGATGTGAAAGAATCCACCTCTGACGGGATACGGGTCATCTTCCAGGACGGCTTTGGGCAAAAGCTGGGTAGGCATGTCCGGTGACATGGGATACCCGCCTTCCTGGCCCAGGGTTAAGGCCTCCGGTTCGACTTCGTCCTCTTCGGGGATTTCGATGGGAAGTTCCAGCGGCGCGATTTCCTTTAAAATCAAATTGCCCGGTCCGTCTACATTGCCTGTGATGGCATTGAGTGCATAGATGGTCCGGAAGGCATCCAGGCCGTTGGTGTAATTGACCAGTCCCTTGAGTCCGTCCATGATGCCCGGTTTGGTGGTCGCGAATTCGTCTGCGAGACCGATGATGGTCTCTTTGGGAACACCGGTGATGGACTCGGCCCATTCAGGGGTATAGCCCTTGTCCACCACATGCGTGCAGAATCTTTTCCACCCGTATACCCACTGTTCGCAAAATTGCCTGTCATAGGCCTCGGTCTCGACGATACGGTGGGCCATAGCAAGCGCCATGGCGCCGTCGGTGCCCGGTTTGATGGGGACCCAGACATCGGCTTTTTCCGCCGTTCGGCTGCGGTTGGGATCGACGACAACCAATTTGCACCCCTTTTTCATTGCTTCCACCAGTTCCCGGTTTTCGTGCAACGCTTCGTTGGGGCCGAACGGATCGCAGCCCCACAGCATGACGAACCGGCTGTTGGCAAAATCCTTTGTGGGCAAGGGGTGCCCGAAGGTACTCATGGCAGCAACCCGACGGTCCTGGTCACAGGCCGCGCCATGGCCGGACCAGTTGGGTGTACCATACAGTTGGGTAAACAACTGGTGGGAGAACATTTCGTTGGAGTCGAGGTGGAAAAGATAGAACACTGCTTCGGGACCATATTTTTCCTTGATGACCGCAAGCTTTTCGGCGATTTCAGCAAAGGCCTGGTCCCAACTGATGGATTCGAATGTACCTTGACTGTTTTTCTTTAAAGGGTGAAGAAGCCGGTCGGGATCGCGGCTCAGATGAATGCTGGCGACCCCCTTGACGCAACGGGTGCTACCGTTGGCCGAGTTCTCATTTCCCCGGACGTAGACCACCTTGTTGTCTTTGACGAAGACCTCAGTCGCGCAATGCCAGGGGCAGATGATGCAGACACCGGGAAAGGATTGTGTTCCCCGTGCTTTGTTGATCAAGTCGCTTGATGTGATTGGATCCATTTTCTGCTCTCTAAAGCGTTTTAAATAGCTTTTTCCAATAGGTTACCTGTGAGACACCACTTTTCCAAGGCCTTTCTACCCTCGATTTCCGACACATTGATTCGCAGTCCATCATAAGCGATTGCCGTCGCTCCGGCAAAATTCTCTAAATACGCATATAGTTCTTTGTTGGTCATCGGTTTGCTGTAGTGCATTGAAAGATGAGTGAGGTAGAGTTTTCCAACGTCCAGATCACGGCCTGTGGCGATCGCTTCTGAAATACTCAAATGCTCCTCAGGATACCAGTTTTCTCCAAAAAATGTGCTGTCCAATATCAGCCGATCGATCCCGTTCAAACACTGTCTGGTCTCTACCGGTAAGGGGCCGGTGTCAGGAATATAGGCCGTCTTTGCACCTTTCACGTCGATGAGATATCCAAGCGCCCCGGGACAATGCGAAACAGCAAGAGCCGTTACCATCATTTCATTTACTTTAACACTCTCTCCGGGTGAGATGCATTTGACTTCAAGCCAATCCTCCACTTCACCGATTTGTCCTTTCAGCTCCGTCAGGGTGTCTGCGCTCATCACAGCCGGCAGCCGCCCTCCCTTGAAAAACCGCACATATATTGCCAGATCTCCCAATCCGGCCGTATGATCATGATGGGTATGGGTCAGAAACAGATGATCGATCGTCGATATCTTTTCTCTTGACAGTTGTGCGGAAATTTCCGGCGGACAGTCAAATAACAGATTTTCATCACCGGATACCACTACTGCACATCGCGTTCGGCAATATCTCGAATCCTCCATCGCCTCCCGGCAAACCTTGCACCCGCAATAAAATACCGGAACTCCGCCGCCGGCTCCTGTGCCTAAAAAAACAAGATCCATGTGAAGCCTTTCAATGATCGATCCTGTTATGCAAAAATGGATAAACTCTCATCGCTTGACTTCAGGAAGAGTCTCACCGCAGGACGTACAGACATTATCCCAAGGGAGTTGAGACAGTTCTTCTGCAACCAGATTGACCATTTTCTGGGTGATTTTCCCCCCTGAAAAGGGTTTGACCATCTTCAGGTTCATACTCTTAACCTTCGGGAACCGGGGATCGGCTAACATAACTGCGACATGCTTTTCCAGGATTGCCTTGCCGTCCTCATTTTCCATAATTTCCGACAAGGCTGATTCAACAGAAAGTGGCAACGGATTCATCGTCTTGCATTTGGGGCACATAACCTGTCTTTTTTTTACTGCCCTACCGGGTCTGAAACACATTTTTTTCTCCCTAACTCTTATTAGAAGCCTTCTCTAAAAATGATCGTCTATTGTTAATCAACCAAACAGCATATGAAATACCTATTTACTGTTAGGCCTGCAGGCCTGAAGCAAATAAATCCTTTTACCTCTTTGCATGTCTACAGATAAGGGAGGGCGAATTTTATGAAATGCCCTCCCTTATCGGGGAATTGAATCTTGTTTATCCCAAAGCGATATCCCCTAATCCAACATCTTTTTCTTTCGTACTGAGTGCCATTGTTTTGGTCTTGCCGTCCGCCGCGATTGTCAAGGTGAAGTCCGCCTCCGGCAGGCCCCGCAACCAGAAGTCACCGAAATTGTCGGTCTTGGCCGAGAACTCGCCGCCGTCACCGGTCAAAGTGCAGGTGGCACCGATGATTACCTCTTTC
>CAXXWQ010000003.1:0-2620930 GCA_963674945.2 uncultured Desulfosarcina sp. | reverse complement strand
TGATCATTAAAAATGAATGCGACGGCAATTCTATCGAATATGCAACATATGGCATTCGAATCATTGCCATATTTCAGGCGCTTACCATAACCGGTATGCGATCCGGAAACGACAATAAATCAGCGAGGAGGCATTGCCATGAACACCAATAAAGTCATCAAATACGTTTATTTGGCACTGTCGTGCGGGTTCCAGTTATATTTGGCATACGCCTCCACGCTTTACCTCGAAGTCGGATCACTCTCTTTTTCACTGGTGGTTTTGACCGCGATCGCCTCTGCCGCCATCATCGGTTACTACATTCTGGTGAGGTACGAGAAGGAAAATCTCACGGCTTTCAAACCAACGGTATATCAAAACACACGAACAAACCAAAAGATGTGAGTCGGAAGATGAAATCAACGTCCGGGAATGTATTTCAAACAATTGCAGGAAAATGCAGCCAATGTAAACTTTGCGTCGAAGCATGCGAGTATCTGCAGTCTCATGAAATGATTCCAGAAGAGGTCGCGAGGGCATTTTTGGAGAACCGCGTCGACGATTCGGTTGTGTCCTTTGTTATCAAATGCTCCCTATGTGGATTGTGTCGTGAAATTTGTCCCGAGAAACTGGATTTTCCCCGGATGATCCGTGAGGCCCGTCGGTCTTTGATCAACACCGTTGCCATAGATGCTGATGCATATCGGCCGTTATGGGTCGACCACGATTGGAATGCGTTTCGTCTTTTTCGGCACAATCATGGGCTTGAAGAATTTTACCAGACGTTGGCCAAAAAGAACTGCGAAGACCTCTTTTTCCCCGGATGCATGCTGGCCAACGAAGGGCCTTCTCTTGTTACATCGGTGTTGGATTGGCTCGGGCGCCGTGGAAAAACCATTGGCGTTTCGGTGGAGTGTTGCGGCGCACCGTTGGGCCAAATCGGCATGGTCGAAAGAGAAGACGCCTATGGAAAAGAATTGTGGCACAGCCTTGCGACGACCGGGGCGAGACGAATCATCACCGCCTGCCCCACCTGTCAGGCGCAGTTGGCCGCCTTGGATCCCGACGGCGACATCGAGGTCGTCTCCCTGTTTCAAATCATGGCGGAATCCGGATTCAGCGCACCGGCAATAGAAGACAAAACGGTGACGGTTCATGATTCCTGTACCGATCGTTCCGGTGAGATCGGACAGCATATCGTAAACTCTTGGGTAACTGCAAGATCAGGGAGATGACCCACCACGGGGCCGAGACGATCTGTTGTGGATCCGGTGGGATCGTCTCCATCATCGATCCAACAGTATGTGAGCGACGTGCGGAAAAACGACTGGAAGAGATGGCGGAGACCGGCGCCAACCTTTGTGTGACCTACTGTATGTCCTGCGCACATCGGTTGACCGGCCGGCAGGGTCAAGAAATTCGACACATCCTGGAGTTGCTGTTTGAATGCCCGGTAGACCATGAGGAATATGACGAAAAGTCAGCCCTCATGTGGGAAGAAGAAAATGGCGATGAGAATTTTTTCAGGCTGCAAACTTCCGAATTAAAGGCCTTTTCCAATTAATCGAATCCGGAATTACGGCAAATAAAATTAATCGTTTGTTATTTTTTATTTGAGAATGGCAGAATCTGCCGCTTTCTTTTTATGCATGGGAATTTGCGTCTTAAAAAAGAGTGAATCATCCACCAGTGAATACGATACGAACCACGAAAAGCGTCTGCCCCCATTGCCTGAAAACGTTGCCTGCGCGGGTGTACGATAAAGATGGCCAAGTCTACATGCAGAAAACCTGCCCGGACCACGGCGCCTTTGACGTCTACCTCTGGCCGGATGCGGATCATTACAAGTGGCATGCGGCATTTGCGTTTCCCCGTTCCTCCCGTACCCCCCAAAGAAAAGGGCAAAAGGGATGCCCCCATGACTGCGGCTTGTGTGCAATGCATCAACGACGGATTACACTCCCCGAGATCGAAGTCACCTGGCGGTGTAATTTGTCCTGTCCGGTTTGTTTCATGTCCGATGGCGGGGTCCCGCCCGATCCCTCATTCGAAGAGATCATCCACATGTTGGAGTCGATTCGGGACTTTGATGGCCCCGGACTTCCCATACAGATCACAGGGGGCGAGCCAACGGTCAGGCATGATTTGCCCAGGATTATCGCAGCCGCTAGAGAACTTGGCTTCACGGCCGTGGAAACTCAATACCAACGGTCTTATGATCGGAAGGGACATTGAATATGTGAGGTCCCTCAAAAAAGCCGGTCTCACCAATATTTATCTTCAATTTGACGGAATGGATCCGGAAACGACCAAAACACTGCGGGGAAGACATGTGCTGGCAGACAAACAAATGGCGATTCAAAATTGCCGGCAGGAACAGATACCGGTAATCCTTTCGGTTACGATCGTAAAAGGCGTCAACGACCATGAACAGGGCAACATTCTGCGTTATGCCATGCACAATATGGACGTTATTTACGGCCTGGCGCTGCAACCGGCGTTTGTCTCCGGAAGGTTCGAAGTAGAAAAACAGAAACATCTTTCCATAGGAGATGTGGCGCGACTGATTTCCGAACAGTCGGACGGGAGAATCCATGCGCGTGATTTCTGGCCCGTGGGTAGCAGCCACCCTCTTTGTTACGGCTCAACCTATTTGATTGGAGAAAAAGATGACTACGAGCCGTTTACAAGGTATCTGGATGAAAAGACCTATCGGGAGATGCTTGAAAAGGACAGTCCCCAGGGCGCGGTGTTTGCGGATATCGTTGCCAAGTCCTTCCCATCGGAAGAATTGCCCACGGGGCTTCCCATCCTCATCATGGAGTACATGGATGCCTGGACCCTGGACCTGGAAAGGGCCCGGGGGTGCAACCTTGCGGTGACCACGGCCGATGGAAATTCCATTCCATTTTGTACCTACCATCTGACGGATACCGACGGCCGGAGACTTTATCCTCACGGAGGCAGGAGGACGGATGGTTGAGGTGAAAAAATCCAACTGCCATCACTGCGGCTATCTGTGCGGTGTCGAAGTGCATGTCGATGAAAGGGAGAGGATTCACAACATCACGCCCGACCCGACCCGCTACCCCTATGACAAGAAAATCGTGAACCGATGCCGGCGTTTTTCGGCGCTTGGAGAGTATCTCGACCATCCGGATCGCATCAACCACCCCTTGAAACGGATCGGGAAGAGGGGAGAGGGAAAGTGGCAGCGCATCTGTTGGGATGAGGCCATGGAAAGTATTGCCGATGGCGTGAAGAACATGAGAGATCAATACGGTCCCGAATCTCTGGCCACCAGCATCAGCGCACCGCACGCAATTTATTGGCCCCTTCACCGGTTCATGAACGTCTGGGGAAGCCCCAACAATATCGGCATCGGAATATCCTGCTGGAATCCGAGGATATGGGTGAACAGTCTGACCTTCGGATGGCCCATCGAAGATGAGATACTCCCCAACAAGACGCGATGTGCCATCCTTTGGGGTGTCAATCCTGCCGAATCGGACAACTCACTGTTTTGGAAAACGGTGCGAGATTATATCGATTCCGGTGGCACCCTCATCACCGTGGATCCACGGCAAACCAGTACATCCCGCATGGCCGGACAATGGCTCTCCATCCGACCGGGAACAGACGGCGCCCTGGCCCTGGGCATGCTCCATGTCATCGTCAAAGAGAAGTTGGTTGACGAACGATTCGTCCATACCTGGTGTTCCGGTTTCGACGATTTGACGCGTCGCATCGACGATTATCCGTTGGAAACGGTAGCTGCCATAACAGGTCTTGCACCTTCATCCATCACCGAAGCAGCCCGCGTCTACGCCACCTCTCCACCCGCATCCATACTGACGGGGCTGGGCATCGACATGGGTGGGGCAAACTGCACCCAAACGCTTCGAGCCATTTCCATTCTTCGCGCCGTTACGGGAAATTTTGACACGCCGGGTGCCAATTGTCTTCATGATTACCCGGATTTCATGCCGGAAGTGGCCATGGAATTGGGGCACCTGCTATCGCCCGAACAACGGAAGAAAAAGCTGGGTAGGGGATTATTCGGCCTCCAGCGATACGAAGGTCTGGAAAGACTCGATGAATATACCCGGCGGCATGGCAAGGTTCTGCCAACGCGATACCTGACCGCTGCGCATCCCCATCTGGCGTGGCAGGCCATGATTACCGGCCAACCGTACCCGATCCGCGGGCTCATCACCTTTGCCAGCAACCCGCTTTTGTGTCAGTCCGACACCCGCAGGATATACGGGGCATTGTGCAATTTGGATCTGTTGGTCTGCCTGGAGCACTTTCTGACACCAACGGCAATGCTGGCCGACTACGTGCTGCCCATGGCCGGCAGTCTGGAGCAGTCCATGGTTCAGACCAACGGAGGCACAGCCAACATCGCCTATGGCGGACCGGCGGCCATCTCTCCCCGCCATGAACGGCGGACGGGTTTTGATTTCTGGTGCGACTTGGGCCGGCGATGCGGCCAAACCGAACATTGGCCCTGGAAGAGCCTGGAGGAGGCTCTGGACACTATCTTTTCTCCCTGCGGGCTCACTTGGGACCAGTTCTGCAAAACAGGTCTGTACGCCCCGGAGCCTGTGTACCACAAGTACATTGCGCAGGGATTCGCGACGCCCAGCGGTAAGATCGAACTTTCTTCAAGGATCCTGAAAGACCTGGGACACGACCCTTTGCCGGCATACACCGCAGTGGAGAGAGACGATGACACATACCCCTTGACCCTGATGAGCGGTGTCAGACGGCAGCCGTACTACTCTTCCCAGCACCGGCAGGTAGCCTCTCTCCGGCGCAGGCGCCTCGAACCCGTTGCAGAGATGTCGGCATCAACGGCGAGTGCACTGGGTCTGGCCCAGGGGGATTGGGTGTGGATCGAGACCCATAAGGGGCGTATCCGGCAAAGACTCAAAATTGCCGACATGCGACCGGACACCGTAAGCATCGAATACGGGTGGTGGTTTCCGGAACGATCATCGGCAGCGCCTGAACTCGGAGGCGTATGGGAATCCAATGCAAATGTCTTGACCTCGGCCCATACGGACCGGTGCGATCCAATTCTCGGTCAATGGGGGACACGAGACCTGTGCTGCAAGGTTTACAAGGTAAAAGCAAAAGAGAATCCCATTTCCATCCGGTACGCCGTGGAAAGGGACCGTGATGCCCTGATCCGTCTGTTGTGGGAGAGCGAAATGGAGCATGCCGAACCTATAAGCGACTATCGACTGGCCCTGGATGGGAGTGATCTTCTTGGCTGCTTGCGGCTGGAAGATCATGAGAATTTGCAGATGATTCGGCCTGTGGTGGTCGCCCAACAACACAGGCAAAAAGGCGTCGGCCGACGCCTGATTGAAAGTATTTCATCGGGGACGAAACCCATCGCCGTTGCTGCCCGCGGAGAAGCTGTTTCCTTTTACCGGACCTTGGGATTTATCGAAACGAAGTGGATTGTACTGCCGGAAAACCAACAGGAAGAATGTTGTCGATGCCCGGATCGATCCGCCTGTAAGCCGCAACCCATGATGCGCAATAGTAAGAACACGATAATGCGTAAGGAAGGCACGAAATGAAAACAAGAAAGCACGCTTTGACCCTTTTCACGAAGTATCCGCAGCCAGGCGTCACCAAAACCCGGTTGATGGAAGAAAACGGTGGAACCTTAACTCCCGAGGAGGCGGCAGAACTCTATAAGGCAATGGTGCTCGATACTGCCACGGTGGGGTGCCATGCTCTTGAAACGTGCCGGAATAACGGATCGGATGCAGCTTTTGACTTTTTCATCTCCTCGTCGCCGGAAAGTATTATGAATCAGGTCAGGGCCATGTTCGATGAAGAGGTCCCCGAACAGACGTTTCAATACGTGATCGACCGCGGTGCCAACTTCGATGAGCATTTCAACGACTGCTACCGGCAGCTTTTCGAAAAGGACTACGACAGCGTGGTTTGTATCGGTGGCGACATGCCGGCGATCACCCCCGATCTTCTTGTTCGGGCCTTTGACTGGCTGGAGACCCTTGAAAAAGAGTCGGACAGGGGTGCCATGGTGCTGGCCCCCTGCCAGGCAGGCGGTGTATCCCTGGTAGGCGTTACCCGGACCGCCAACATGGATTTTTCCGGTGTTTTTTATAATCCGGAAGGGGTTTCCGCACTGGACGCCCTCATCGCCATCGCCCGGGGAAAAGAACTGCCTACCGCCCTTTTCGAGGCGCTTTCGGATGTGGATTTAATGGAAGACCTGGCCCACATGATCACCGTGGTCAATGCCATGGCCTACACGGCGCGGTTTCAGCCAGACGTGGTAGTACCGCAGCGGACAGTGGATTTCATCGAAAAAGTGGGGCTTTACACCAGCACGCCACCCAACACTTCCTTTGACCCAAGGACCAAGATCGATGGTTAAGATAGAGATAGAGAGTGAAAAATGTATCCAATGCGGGCAATGTGCCGAGCTGTGCCCCATGTCGGTTTTTGATCTTGTTCAATCCAATGGCAAGTCTCACCCGAGTCCGGCCCGTCCCCAGGATTGCTGGGCCTGCATGACCTGCGCGGGAAAGTGTCCGTCACGCGCCATCACCATCAGCCAGCAGGATCCCGAGAAACCGTATATCGACGATGCCAACACCCGGCCCTTCGTCCCCATCGGTGAAGATGATGCGGACACCTGCAAAGCTT
Organism: uncultured Desulfosarcina sp.; assembly: GCA_963674945.2. Classification (GTDB taxonomy): domain Bacteria; phylum Desulfobacterota; class Desulfobacteria; order Desulfobacterales; family Desulfosarcinaceae; genus Desulfosarcina. The sequence goes on along the minus strand of CAXXWQ010000003.1, from coordinate 2,614,255 downwards.
TTGCCCGCAAGATGAAAGAGGTACTCGGGCTTAGGAGTAAACCGGTGGCCGTCAACCTGATCGCCAAGAACGATCCGGTGCCCCACGTCAAGGTGCCGCGAAAACGGCTGCGCTATTGCCAGGCACTGATCATGGCCCGTCGGGGCCACAGCATGCTCATGCCCCGATGGTCCCACGCCTGTCCGGATGGGACATCCATCCTGGGGCTTTCCAGGGTACCCCCCAAGCTGGCCTCCGGCGAAATCTACGTTCAGTTGGGCAAACTGGCGGACAAGGCGGCGGCCGCCCAGATGGTCTCGGAACGTCCCATGCTACCGGAAAACTCCATGCGGGCCACATTGATCGTGCCGTTGGATCGTCCGGTGATGAGGCCCGATGTGGTGGTGGTCATGGCGCCGCCGGAAACCATGATGTGGCTGTGCATGTCCTCCACGTACTATACGGGAAAACGAATGAGTTTCCAGATGAGTTCTTACAATGCCCAGTGTGTGGAGAGTACCCTTTTTCCCTATACTACGGGGGAAATGAACACCTCGTTGGGATGTTACGGCTGCCGTGCGATTTCCGATATCGGCGAGGAGATCATGTTCATGGGAATTCCCTTTTCCAAGCTGGAGACTGTGATGGAAGGGCTGGATTATCTTGGGAAAAAGGCAATTCCCGATGCAAGGGCGAAGATATATCTACCACCGATGATATGAGAAGTCGACGGCTTCGTAAAAAGCCCGATATCGGCGTTACGCTTCGTCCCTCGTTACTGCGGCGTACTTTATGTACGCCTCATTCCTCGGGATTGAATATAAATGTTCGCCGTAAGGATTAAAATCGATTTTAATTCCCTCGTTTCCGTCTATCTGCGAAGGAAATCATAGCGAGTTTCTTTCATGCGAATGTTTGGCCGTATTTGGCAAGGAAAAGCTTTTTACGAATTCATCAAACTCTCGTACTCGAAAAAGGGCGAGCGATGTTGAAACTGAACAGGAAAAAACTGACCGTCAGATCAAAGGTATGGCTGGAACTGGATGAGAAACCGTTTATCGGAGAAGGTCGTCTTGCCGTTCTTCGGGCCATCGATCGCCATGGATCCATCCTCAAGGCAGCCCAGGAGACACGGATCTCCTATCGCAGGGTTCGCGGTGCCATTCGCGACATGGAAAAGGCTGTGGGAGAAACGCTGGTGGAAACCAGAAGGGGAGGCAAAGAGGGCGCTACCGCGCGAATCACCGAATCGGCAAAAGCCCTGATCGAACTCTTCGAGAACCAACAGGAAGGCATCTCGGAGAAGGTGGACAAAACCTTTAATGAAATTTTCGGTAAGATATCGGACTATATGCCTGTGCGAGGAGAAGAGAAATGAGAACATTCGAAGCGTTGCTGGAAGCATCCGTAGCCGAACATGGACACTTGTGTGCCGGACAGGTGATCGGTGTCCGAATGGCCATGCTGGGGTGCCGGTTGATCGGGATCGAGAATCCGCGATCCGAGAAATGGCGAAAGAAGATCATGGTCTTCGTCGAGATAGACCGCTGCGCCACGGATGCCATCCAGAGCGTCACGGGCTGCCGGTTGGGAAAACGGACGATGAAATTCAAGGATTTCGGGATTAACGCTGCCACATTCTGGAACCTTTCAACCCAGGTGGCCTATCGGATCGTTTCCACGGAAAAATCCCGTGACGAAGCGGCCAATTACGCCCCGGAAGAAACCAACCGCAGAAAACAGCAGCTTGCCGGCTATACCCGGATGCCCGACGACGTCCTTTTTGACGTGCAGCGGGTGCGCATCACCATCCCCGAATGGGAAATGCCCGGAAAGGCGAGCCATTATGCCACATGTGAGCAATGCGGTCAGGTGATCCGGGATCATCGAGAGGTTTCATACGGCAATGCCGTTCTTTGTCGGCACTGTGCCGGCAAAGGCTACGCTAAACCTTGGGTATCGGAGGCATCGACGACCCGTGAGGCAGGTGGAACTTATTTTTGGCCTTACGCCGAAAAAAAAAATTACAGTAGTGCTGTATCGTTCGGATTGTTACCAGGTGAAAAGCACCCGGTTTGAAGACAATTCATCACCGGATTCATCCGAATTGGATCATCATTTAGCTAAGGAGACGCTGTCATGATCGAAATTATTGCTGTGGACAAGGCGATAGGGCTTCCCCTCGCACACGACATTACGGAAATCAGACCCGGGGAATTCAAAGGCGCCGCCTTTCATCGGGGACATATCCTTCAACCCGAAGAAGTGGAACATCTTCGCCGTCTGGGGAAAAACCATCTCTATGTATTGCGTCCCGAAGCCTATGAAATGCATGAGGACGATGCCGCCGAAGCCATTGCAACGGCCCTTTGCGGAGATGGGGTGGGATGGGATAATCCGCCCAGGGAGGGAAAGATTACACTCAAAGCACAATATGACGGATTGTTCAAAGTGGATGTGGACGCTCTCACCCGGTTCAACGAGATCGGTGATGTAATGTGTGCCACCCGCCACACCAACTCCTATGTACGAAAGGGCCAAAAGATCGGAGCGACTCGTTCCATTCCCCTGCTCATCGCCAAAGACCGCGTGAAACGGGCCGTAGAGGTGTGCGGTGAAAGCGACGGCGTGTTAAAGGTCCTTCCCATCAAATCGGTCAATGTGGGCGCTTTGATCGTCGGTACCGAGGTCTATGAAGGACGTATCAAGGATCGGTTCGAACCCATTATTCGAAAGAAGGTGGAAGCATTTGGTGGGAGAATCCTGGATGTCGTCTTTTTGCCTGACGATAAGGATCGGATTGCCAAAGAAGCCCTGGAACTGGTGAATCGTGGCGTCGACATCCTTTTCACCACAGGCGGCATGTCCGTGGATGCGGACGATGTAACCCGTCCGGCCATCGAGCAGGCCGGGGGAAAGGATATTCTTTATGGTTCGGCCGTATTGCCCGGCGCCATGTTCATGACCGGCGTATTGGAGGGGGTTCCGTTTCTGGGAATACCGGCCTGCGGCATGTACGCCAAGGCTACGGTGCTGGATCTGATCTACCCCCGCATCTTGGCCGGCGAGCGGATCACTCGCAGGGACATCGCCCGATTGGGGCACGGCGGTTATTGCCTGCAGTGCAAGCGCTGTCGGTTTCCCGATTGCGCCTTCGGTAAATCGGTGTAGAAAGGAATACCAAATGCTGCGTTGCATCAATAAAAACGAAGGAGCTCGGCCCACGCTGGTCGATCAATTCGGACGGACCATCTCTTATCTTCGTGTGTCCGTAACGGATCGTTGCAATTTTAATTGCTTCTACTGCAGACCGCCGGGCCGTTTCACCACCATGCGCCATATCGACATCCTTTCCTATGAAGAGATATACCGGTTGATTCGGATTGCCGTGGGTCTGGGGATCGGAAAAGTCCGCCTTACCGGCGGTGAACCCCTGGTCCGCAATGGACTGGTGGATTTCATCCCCAGATTGGCGAGCATCCCGGGGCTGGATGATATTTCCCTGACGACCAACGGTGCCGGATTGAAAGAAAATCTGCAGCGGATTCATGACGGCGGGATCCGGCGCTTGAACATCAGCATGGATACCGTGCAGCGGGATCGCTTCCGGAACATCACCGGCGCCGACCGGTTCGATGAGGTATGGGAGGCCATCGATATGGCCGCGGAAATGAACTTTTCTCCCATTAAAATCAATATGGTCGTCATCAACGGTGTCAATGACGATGAGGTGGTTGACATGGCCATGATCTCCACGACCAGGCCGTTACACATCCGGTTTATCGAATATATGCCCATCGGCGTCGAAAACGGGACAGCGCAAAACAGAACCGTCCCTGCATCGCAGATCAAACAGCGGCTTGAACGATTCGGAAAATTGGTTCCGGTGGAAAAAGGAAAAAACGACGGACCGGCATTGCGCTTTCGTTTCCAAGGGGCTCCGGGGGAGATCGGTTTTATCAGCAGCATGACCAACCACTTTTGTGAAAGCTGCAACCGGCTCCGCTTGACAGCTGACGGTCAGCTGCGCTCCTGTCTGCTCAACAACATCCAGGAGGATATCAAGGGACCTTTGCGAAGCGGGGCCATGGACCACGAGTTGGCCGCGATTTTTGTCAAATCAGTGAAAAACAAACCGTCTCAGCACCTGTTGACGGATTCTCGCGTTTGCGGCGGGCTGGGCCGGATGCACATGATTGGCGGATAGGGAAAAAAAGGAAAACCATCTTAATGGACAGTGCGCATAAAATGGAGCACATCACCGGCGTCATCCTGGCCGGTGGAAAGAGCCGTCGCATGGGAAGGGACAAGGCCGGCCTGAAGATCGGCGGCGTTACCTTCTTCGACAATCTGCTGGGCATCATGCGCCGTCTGTTCGCCCGGGTGATCATCGCAGGAGATCGGCCGGATCTGGAACGACCCGATGTCCCCAGTTATCCGGACCGGCACCCCGGCAGTGCGTTGGGCGGGGTCTATACGGGACTGCTGATGGCCAGGAATGAAATGATTTTCGTATCCTCCTGCGACATCCCTTTTCCCGACGAAGATCTCGTGCGGTACATGATTTCCGTCAGCCGGGGATTCGATATCGTCGTTCCACAAACTGCCAATGGTTTGGAACCGCTATTTGCCTGTTACAACAAAAACTGTCTGACTGCCATGCAACGAATGCTCGATCGAGGCGAATATCGCATATATGACTTTTATCCCGATGTCCGTGTAAACTATATCGATATGGAAGAACATCGGTGGGACTGGAAAAGAGCCTTGCTCAACGTCAACACGCCGGAAGAATTCGATCGTATCAAGGGAAATGAAAGAGCCCATATTCTTCACCACCACATTCAAGCTGTGCGACAATAACGGCTATTTGAGCACACAGATCCGAAACTTTTTCGCACAGAACGGACACGCTTTGGTGGATCATCCCGCCCGGGCCGAGGCCATCGTGATCAGCACATGTGGATTCGATCAGGAACGGGAAGATATTTCCATGTCGGTGATCGATTCTCACATGCAAAATTATGGGTCGGACAAACGGATTATCATCTGCGGATGTCTCCCCAAGATCAGTCCTGATCGATTCAATTTTTCTCAAGTGGTGTTGATCGGTCCCAAGGAGCTCGGCCGTTTCAACGAGATATTCAATGCTTCCGTACCCATCGATCAGGTGTCGGGCAGTATACTCGATCAGCGGTTCATCGACCCCCAATACGGATTCGTCGATTCCTTTTACATTCAACTCTGTCAGGGTTGTGTCAACAACTGCAGTTATTGCGGGATCAAAAAAGCCAAGGGCATGGTGACCAGCAAACCCATCGCACAGATCGTCGGCGAGGTGGAGGCGGCGCGGGAACAAGGATACCGGCGGTTCATGCTTCTGGCCGATGATTGCGCCAGCTACGGCAAGGACCTGGAAACCGATCTGGCCCAACTGCTCAACACCCTTTCCCACGATGACATTCGGCTCAACATCAACTATCTGGAGCCACGGGGATTTTGTGAATTGTTCCCGAAGATCGATGAGAGGGTCTTTCGACAGATCGATTTCATGAATATCCCCGTGCAGTCGACCGCAAAACGTGTCCTGGGACTGATGAACCGACACTATGAAATTTCACGCATCATCGAGATGGTGAGATCCATCAAGGAGGCATCCCCGGACACCTTCTTGGAAACCCATGTGATCTATGGTTTTCCCAGCGAGACCCGGGAGGAATTCAAGGATTCGTTTCGGCTATGCCGAATTTTCGATTCGTTGATTTACTTTTACTACACCGACCGGAAAAACGTGAAGGCATCGACGCTTCCCGGCAAGATGAACGCCGACGAGATGATATATCGGACCCGACAAATCATGGCCCATCCCAACTTTACCCGGGATCCGGAAAGCGGGCAGACTCCTCTGGTTTTGCTCGGATACGGATTGAGCGAGGCGGAACTTTTGCAGTCCATTAGAAAGAGTTATCCCTAAAAAACGTTTCCAGGCCAAAGATGGCCAAACAATATTGTGAAAGAAACTCATTCTTCAATTATTTTGCCCATGGCAAAGCATGGAATCGTCGCTGCCATGGTCATCGCCTTAAAAAGCACGTCAGGATTGTATAATTGCTCCGATAATGCCGCTATAGGACAACCTATATTTGCGATCGCCCCTTGGTTTTTTGAGGGTTGATCGCCAAGAAGCGATCGGATCAATATCCAGTGGAGAAAAAAATGCCCGAACTCTTTGAAACCACCCATCTCAACCAAATGGCACTGAAAAACCGCTTTATCCGATCGGCCACATGGATGGGATTGGCCCGGGAGGATGGTGCCTGCACCCCACAGCTGACGGAGAGATTGACAGAACTTGCCGAAGGCGGCGTGGGACTGATCATCACCGGTCATGCCTATGTGGAAAAAAGGGGGCAGGCCGGTCCGCGCCAGCTGGGAATATATTGTGACGAACAGATCGCCGGACTTGAACGGCTGACTACGGCAATCCACGATTGCGGTGGAAAGGTCATCGTCCAGCTGGCCCATGCCGGTATGTATGCCGATCCAAAACTCATCTGCGAAACTCCGGTCGGACCGTCGACCGGAGAAGGGTTCGTTTCCCACCCTGCCCGGAAATTGTCATCCAAAGAGATCGAAGAGGTGGTAGACGCCTTCGTTCAAGCGGCGCATCGGGCCAAGACCGCCGGTTTCGACGGTATCCAACTCCATATCGCCCATGGGTATTTGTTGAACCAGTTTCTGTCACCGGGTTTTAACCGTCGTGAAGACGAATACGGGGGTGTCATCGAGAACCGGTGCCGAATCCTTTGTGAGATCCTTTACCGAATCCGAAAGACGGTGGGAGATGATTATCCGCTGCTGGTCAAAATCAACTCACAGGACTTTTTTGAGGGGGGACTCTCTCTTGCCGATTCCGTGGATGCAGGAAAACGGCTTGAAAAATTGGGGCTGGACGCAATCGAAGTCAGTGGGGGGACCCGTGCATCGGGACACTTGAAATCTTCAAGAACCGGAATCGTGTCAATAAAAGATGAGGCGTACTTTCAAAACGAGGCAAAATCCTTCAAGGCGGCGTTGAATATTCCCATCATCCTCGTGGGAGGCATTCGATCATATACGGTTGCGAACAAGCTGCTCAGTGAGCATGTGGCGGATTACATTTCCTTATGCCGACCATTTATTCGAGAACCCAATCTGATTCAACGGTGGAAACGAGGCGATTTGGGAAAATCCGGATGTCTTTCCGACGGCAGCTGTCTGGAAGCGGGCCTGAATGGCTCGGGTGTATGTTGCACGAAACAAACCGCAGGATAGAATTTTTATCTTGAATTGTCCGTAGTAGGCGTAATGGAACGAAAAAATGGGAAAGTGAGCCGTTGGAGCGAGTATTTAATCCTAATAACTGTAAGGGAACTATAGCATGGCTTCCATCGGTTAATCGAAGCCCAGCTCTGTCCTTTTTATGATCTCGTCCTGGACCCCTGTGGGCAGATGGATAAAATAGGCACTGAAACCAGCAACCCGTACTACCAGGTTCTTATGTTCTTCCGGGTGGGCCTGGGCATCCAGTAGTGTCTCCGCGCTGACGCAATTGAACTGCACATGATGACCGCCTCGGTCCATATAGGTCTTGATGAGTGCAAGTAGTTTTAGGGCTCCCTCCGGCCTCTTGAGCATGGCAGGATGAAATTTCATATTCAGGTGATTCGACCCATACTTGACACAGTCAATTGCCGAAGCAGCGGAATTCATAAGGGCAGTCGGGCCTTCGGTATCTGTACCCGGCATGGCCGATACACTGGCATCGGTCAAAGCCACCCTTGCTTTTCTGCCATTGGGCAGTGCCCCCATATGGAGGCCCATCCCGAAATGCATTGCGTTCGAGTATGCTTGCGGTACGATTGCAGAATTTTCCGTGGGATAAGGCCTGCTTGCTTTCCGGTGTTCCTGGTACAATATCTCGTACCACTCTTTAACGATATCGCCCGCGTATGGATCTTCGTTGCCATACTTCGGAGAATTGAGACACATTCGCTGAATCTTCGCACCTTCTTCTCCCTCAAAATTTGCCTGCAATGCGTCGATAAGCGCTGCCATGGTTATCCGCTTGTCATCAAAGACAAGTTTCTTTATAGCCGCCAGCGAATTGGCAAGGTCCACGGTTGCCACAAAGTCTCCGCCGGACTGATTGTACCTTGCGCCTCCGCTAAAGATATCTTTCCCATTCTCCAGACAACCATCCACCAATGCCGACTGAAAGACCATCGGTGTAATCTCGGAAAGATTATCAAAATGGATGCGCATCCGTTCCAGCCAAAGCGGAACGAAGAATTTGAACTGCCGTCTGACGGCGTCATGAAGCTCTTGATAGGACTTGAATGTCCTGGCATCTCCTGTGAGCGGGCCAAGTTGAATCCCTTTAAGGGGATCCTTACCATTGTTCAGGGCCAGTTCCAGCATTTTGGCAGAGTTCATGAATCCGAGACCTGCGTAAAACATCGGACCGCACAAGCCCTGCTGAAGACATCCTATGGGAGTGACGTATCGGGCCTGTTCCAAGGATATTCCCGGATAGTCGAACAGAGCGCGCTGAACGAAAACATCGTTATTGTAAAAAGCCGGTTGACCGATACCCGTTCGAATAAGGTCAACGCAATCCGTCAGAAATTCTTCATCCATCTTATCGTGGTACAGCAGTCCCAACGTAATCTCCGGTAACTGAGCACGCCGCTGCGCTTCCAGCACTAGAAAATCCAACTCGTTGGTAGCGTCATCTCCTCTTGCATCTACCCCTCCAATGCCTATTTGGGCACCTAAATTCTGCCATCCATACACCAAAGATCACTGACCCGTAAATATTGCTTTCCCACATTCCGAAACCTTTAGGAAAAGCAACTGAAGAAGCTCAATCGCCTGCTCCTGTGTAATTCTTCCCTTTTTCTTGTCTTCCGCATAAAAAGGATAGAAATCATCGGTAATTCTTCCCATACCGGTACCGGTGTCTGACTCCATCCAGTTAACAACAAATACAAACCACCACGATTGGATTGCTTCATAAAATGTTCTGGGTGGATTCTCCGGCACCCACCGGCAAGTATCGGCAATTTTCTCCAGTTCTGTTTTTCGTTGAGAATTCATTTCCTTTGCCGCGAGATCACTGGCCAGTCCGGAATATCGGTGAGCAAAAGCAATAGTTGCCCTAAGCGTTATAATGGCGGCTCGCAAAAAATTTCGCTTGTTTCGGGATACACTATCCCCAACCGGCAAGAGCCGTAGATTGTCTTCCGCCTCTCGGATAATGCCGGTTAAGCCTAAAGTCAGTACTTTTTTCCAGTTCACCACCGTTTGAATTATGGGAGTCGTCACAAGGAGCAGCACGCCGCATTGGCCGAGCTGTGCACAGCTCGGGGCATCGGGATGCATCTGTTCAAATAGTGCGTTTGTCTTGTCCTCCGTGCACCTTCCCCTCCAGAACGCCACGGCCTCTTCCAAAAGCGGCAGGTCTTCATCCGCTATGAACAGTTCATCAATGTGAGTATGGCTGTGGGTATTTTCCTTTGACCATCCGCAGGACCATTCCGGGTGGGGAATGGCACCCCTCCGGTGCTCCACGGTAGAACCCACGATCGGATTAGCGTCGATGAATATGGTCAAATTGGCGAGGACATTTTCCAGCAATCTGGCACGGACCATGGTGGGCGGTTCTGTTGCATTCTCCCTGTAAGTGTCCTTCATGAATCGTAGCCATTCCATGGACAGCCTTGGAGGAGTTTCGTGCCACTCACGTTTCAACCGGTTTACTCGTCCAGAGCGCTGTTTTTCTTGAAACATCGCTGTCTTTGACATGGTAAACCTCCTGGTTCTTAGTAAGTATTCACCGCTTCATACCTGTGGACAGTGCTTGCCCGCGGGCATCTATGGTTTGCTGAAGTTCAAGCGTTTTCCGATTTCCGTCGTTGTGTCCAGCGCCTTAAGAGGGTTGTGAGCCAGCGCCAGGTCTTTAACTGCCAATACGGTGACAGGGGCATGGCTGTGCTTTATGAAGAGCGTGTCGTCGCCCACGCAGTGACCGAGCAAAATGTTCAGATCACATTTTTGTGCATTGAGCAACATAGCCTGGCCTATGGGATTGCACTGCGGCTGGCGGGAGCCTACAAGGTTGCCGAGATACTTATCCTTCTCTGGTAATTCTACATCTTCACTACTGAGGGCACCGCACATACAGCACACCGAAGCCACCTCGAAGCCTTCATTGAGAAGTAAGTTTGTGAAGAACCTTGCTTCTTCGCCCAGAGATGCACAGAAGGCCAGCCCCAATTTGCGAAAACCCTCAAACTTGGCGAAGAGGATGAGCATCTCGATTCGCGATCGTTTTCCAAGGTTTTGCCATGTACGCGCCACGTTCTGAGCAGTGCGCAGATTTTCGTTTTCCTTTAGTTTGTGCTTGGCTTCTTCGAGCAGTTCAGCATAAGAAATAGTTGGGCAGAATTTAGGAGCATCATTCATGTTGCCATGGATACATGCCTTGACCTTGCAATAGCTGCATATGTTTTCTTTGTCTACCATCGTAATCAATATCTTTTCTTGATCTGTGTGATGGATCAATTATCTCCTTCGACAAAAGCCCGGCATCGGTATTCATGAGTACGATGACCTGAGCGTTAGTTCCGGACATCTAGTGTAACGTGCTTGTTTCTTTTGGTACAAAAGAGATGGCATCGTACTGACTGTTCTCTTTTATCATCGAGCCATCAGCGCTGAACCGGCGACTATCTATATTCTCATATCGCCTTCGGCGAATACCCCCTCTATCGTTCTTTGTAAAATTCATTTTTCCCTGCATTTTCAGGATGGCCGGACGGGCAAACTGCTCGAAGGAAAGAATAGAACTCACCGGATTGCCAGAAAATCCTAAGCAAGGCACCTCCCTGCCATTGTTGTACAACACACCAAAAGCCAGCCGCCTGCCTGGCTTTATTTTCATCGCCCAAAATCCAATGGCGCAATTTTCCGACAGTATCTCCTTGACAATATCGTAATCACCCATCGATACGCCTCCTGATGTGATGAGCAAGTCACAATCCATTGCAAGAGCGATCTTGGAAGATAAGTCCTCACGGTTGTCACAGGCGACGCCTATCATCTTTGGGACACCCCCATGGCAGATCACCTGTGCCGCCTCGGAATAAGCATTGGCGTTGTAAATCTTCCCATCCATCAAGGGTTGTCCCACCTCAACCAATTCGTCACCGGTGGCTAAAATTGCGATCACCGGACGACGGACTACCGCCACGCGATCAAGCCCCAAAGATGCAAGTACGCCAATCTCTCGTGGCTGCAAAACCGTTCCTTTTTGAAATATCCGATCTCCTTTTTTCGCATATTCACCTACCTTGCGAACATTTTTGCCTTTTGTGGTGGAACGAAGTATTCCTATTTCACTGGAAAGCCCGCCACCTTTACGGTGAATCGCTTCATGGGTGTGTTCGAATTGTACCACTGTATCGGCGCCCTTGGGAATCGAAGCGCCTGTCATGATGCGAATTGCGGTGCCGGGGACTACGTTTTCGGTGGGCGGATATCCGGCGGCCACCCTTCCTATCATGCGAACGACGGTAGGATTGAATTCGCTGGCATTTTTGATGTCATCGTATCGAACGGCGTAACCGTCCATGGCTGAGCTATTATATGGAGGAATATTGATTTTTGAGACGACATCCTCGGCCAGCACTTGCCCCAAACAATCCAAAATGGGTTTTCGTTCCGGTTCCAAAATGCGAAAATGACTCAGAACCTTGGTAAGCGCATCTTCTACGGAAATCATAGGCAACCACCTTTGTTTCACATCTTTATAGCGAACGAGAAATGCGAGATCCGTCACCAACAGCGGTTGGTATCTTGCCGGGTTCGATGCAATCGCCTGTGGCATACATCTCAGCCACCTGTCCTGTAAACGCTTCGTAAAGCCTGGGATTTGGCCTCGCGCCGGCGGCAATCACTACGGTATCGGCTTCGATCGTGTCCTTCTTCCCCTCCTTGTTTCGGTTATCCCTTCGTATTTTACGCAGGCTTGATCTCGCATTCCCACTCGTTCCCGGCGGTAGGATTTACGGAACATTGAAGGGGCTTGCAAGACAGACCCGGTGCGACACTGTCTGTGCAGTTCTGACAGGAGATGCAGGGCCTGATATCTTCCAGACTTCCCGACAACACTTTGTTGGGAAGTTCGGGATCGGCGATCAGTGCCCGCATCATACCGATAAAATCTGTCTTGTTTTCACGAAGGGCTGCCTCCCCCACTTCAGGAGTGAGTCTGCCGGCAGCGATCACCGGTACGGTGACAACGCTCTTCACCGCCTCGGCCAATGGAAGCAGGTGGCCTGGAACATCGGAGAAAATGCGGTAGGTTGACCCGAAGCCTGAGACGCTGATCGCAGCAGCGCCTGCTTCTTCGGTCATCCTGGCAATCTGCTGTGCCTCCTCTATGGTAATGCCGTCATTCCCAAGGAACGAATGGTGCCCGTTGATGCGGCACCAGACTGGGAAGTCCGGGCCAACCGCTTGCTTGACTGCCCCGATTATCTCAAGCAACAGCCTTGCTCTATTCTCCAGGCTCCCGCCGTAGGCGTCCCGGCGCTTATTCCAGAGGGCTGATAAGAACTGCGCCACCAGATATAAATGGGCCGCATGGATCTCCACACCATCGAACCCGGCATTCTTTACCCGTTTGGCGCCCTGGGCAAAGCGGGTAACGATGGTTTCAATCTCACTGATTGACAACTCTCGGGGAGCTGCGGCGCATTCGAAAGGAAGGTTTTCATTTCCCTCGGGGTATCCGGTGGGGCCTGCAGGTGGAAGCCCCGTAATGGCTGGAAGCGCTACCTGTCCCGAAGCACCGATCTGCACAACGGCCTTGGCCCCATGTTTTTGAATCGACATGGCCAATTCACTCAGGCCGGGAATGTGATCGTCATCGGCAACGCTATGCATGGCAGCCAGACACTTGCCTGCCGGGTAATCCACACAAGAGATTTCGATGGTGATCAATCCGGCCCCGCCCTTGGCCCGTGCCTCATAGTACGCCTTCATCCGTTCGGTCACGTAACCGCCATCCTGGGTGGCGAAATTCGTTCCGGCCGGAAGCATCACGATCCGGTTCTTCAGCTCCATTTCACCAATACGACCAGGCGCAAAGAGCCTCTCGAATTTCTGTTCAGACGTCATCTGTCACCTTTTATTTCTTTCTTTTGTAAAAAATGGGTTTGAATTCTGAAATTGGGCATATACACTCCTTCGTATTTTCATATGAAAAAAAATGTCATGCTCCAAAACGGTTGTCAACACCTTTTATTTGATTCGATGGAGTATTATCAAACATACTCCGAAACATAGCCCGAAATATTTATATATACCTGAAAAAACTATAATTAAATAATAATCAACAAGGGGTTGGTTCCCTTTGCAATAACCTGTTGACAAATGTTTTGAGTTATGATCTTTTTCAAAAAAACGAGCTACAATTTCTTTCATATAAAAAGAAAATGATTTGATATACTGATTGTTTTGGCAATTCCATCCGTCGTTCTGGAAACAGAACCACCTCATGTCGCTGTGTGAGCGTTCCAGAAAGGTGATGCATCGAATTTTTTTGACAAATGGCAATTCGTGGGGAAATTGTTTTCAAAACGAAAGCTATGCCAGATCGCGGTATCAAAATTTTTGGATCAGCTTGCATAGGATATTGAAAACAGCGTTGGTGACGAAAAAAGGAGGAAATGATGGCAGATCAGAAATCGGGGGTGAAATTACCACGACAATCAATGTGAACATTATTGGGGGTACAAATTTATACTTCGATTTACAAAAGGAGGGGTAGAAAATGGTTGATTTTACGAAGCATTATGGAGAACAGGAATACAAATTTGTAGGATCCGGACCCCACGTATTTGAGATCACCGTGGCCGTCCCCGATCTTCCAAAGGCCATGGAGACGGTGGAGAAGCAGTATGGGTGGGTCCCGTACAGTACGATGCCACCGGTGGAAGATTATGAAACGACCCGAAGCTATCCTCTTCCGCATCATGTATTTAAAGGAAAGGAAGTGAAAGGCACCAATGCGCTTGCTTACTACAAAGCCGGTCCGATCCGGTTTGAATTCACGGAGGGGACAGACGGAGAGAGCATCTACGGCGAATTTGCCAAAAGGCATAACGCGATGCGCATCCAACACGTGGGATGTCGCGTGTCAAATCTGGAGGCCGAACTTGCCGCGCTGAAAGAAAGGGGCATCAACGTGCAGGCGACCCTTTGCGGACATGAATATCCTTTCAGTATTGCCTATCTGGATACGGAGGAGCTGTTCGGCTTCCACTTTGAACTGGTTGAAGCCAACGGCCCCATGCCGGGAACGACCCCGAATGATCCCGTTCCGGAAACCAGCCGGGACTACCAGTTTGTGAACAGTGGTCCTCATGTATTCGAGATCACCGTGGCCGTACCCGACATAATCAAGGCCATGGAGACGGTCGATAAGGTTTTCGGATGGAAGCCGTACATGACATTGCCCCCTGCGGAAGACTATTCCACGACAAGGGACTATCCCCTGCCGTACCACTACATCCGCGGCAGACAAGTGGACGGCACGCAGGCATTGGCATACTATAAAGCCGGTCCGATCCGCTTTGAATTTATGGAGCCGACAAAAGGTGAGAGTGTCTACGGCGAATTTGTGAAAAAGCGTAACGTTATGCGGATACAACACATCGGATGCCGTGTGGCAAATGTAGATGCCGAGCTTACCCGATTGAAGGCGAGAGGAAACAACCTTGAAGCCAGCATCGCCGGATTTGAGTATCCATTCGGCATTGCCTATCTCGATAGTGAAGAACTCTTCGGATACCACTGGGAGTTGGTTGAAACCGACGGGAAAAAGCTGCCTGGAGAATAGACAAGGACAAATAGAATATGGCAAATATCACACTTCCGGAGTTTGGCCAACTGTCGCCAAAAATGCAGGAACTTTTAAAACCGGGATTTGAAGAAAAAGGAACGCTCGGTGAAACCGCCCGGTTGCTTGCATTGCGAGAAGATGTCTTTTTTTCCACCACGAACATGGCCACTTCCTATCTTTTTTCCAACACAGAACTCCCTTTTCCCACCAAAGAACGTATTGCCATACTGGTTTCCATGGAAAACAGCTGCAAAATATGTGTCGACACACATAGGAAGCTGGCAAAACAGCTTGGCATGAGTGAGGAACAGGTTCAGGAGGCCATGGATGGCATTGATAAGATTGAATGTGAGGACACGGAGAAAGTCTTGCTCAGATTTTGCCTGCGTGCTTCCCGGAAGGATTCCTACAAAATTCTGAAATCGGATATCGACGCAGTCAAAGAGGCGGGATATACGGATAGCCAGATTCTTGAGGCTATTGCGATAACGGCCTATTTCAACTACATCAATACGATATCGAACGTTTTTGGCCTGGAGGCGGAAGCATAAATCGAAAGAGACTTTTAAAGTTGCAGTTGGTTGGCAGCAACTTCTATGAGAATATTGGACAAGGAGATAATACGTGGATAAAAAAGAAGTCGAAAAACGCAAGGAGGAGGCAAGGGAAAAGGCGGCGCGATACGAATTCGAGTATGGTGGTTGTGCGCAGGCGACCCTTCTCGCCCTGCAGGAAACGCTGGGGATGGAGGACGAAAAGGTGTTTCTGTCGGCGAGCAACCTTTGTGGCGGGATGGCATTTAACGGCAAGTTCTGTGGCGCGCTCGCAGCGGGACTTATGATACTGGGACTTCGTCGTGGCCGTGAGGATATAAAAGAGGAAATACCCGGTATCGTTAAGGGCATTATGCCGGCCTACAAGCTATTGACATGGTTCGAGAAGGAATTCGGCACCACTGTCTGCCGAAAAATCCAGATGGGGATGGACGCCCCTGCTGATACGATTCCTGAAGAATTTTTTACTCAGTTGATGTCCGACATAGATGGGTTGCGGAAGGCGGCGGCGGGTCTTCATGATAAATGCAAAGTTGTTACGGGCAAGACGGCGGAGAAGGTGGTCGAAATCATCGCCGAAGAAGATCTCTAAACGGATCGTAGCCGGGTATTTGCGAAAAAATGGCAAATGCCCGGCTATCGAACTTGCAGGCGGCTGCTGTTTTAAAAAATCGTGAAAGTGCAGGAACAGCCAAAAAAGTATAACCTAAATTTTGCACGACGAATCATAAATAAGGAAGAAACCATCTGGGAATCCTGTTATAAAGGGAGGTGACATGCTTCCACAATAAAAACAGGAGGTACCCAGATGGTAAAATCAAGTAAATCAAAAAGCCGTAAAAACCGCAAGAACAAAGGGTTTAAGAAAAACGCTGCCAAGGCCAGAAAAATCAACGCTTCTACGCCGCATGAGACATGCAGCGAGCAACTAAGTCCATTTGGCGGGCTTTTAGCGATGATCAAATTTTTCGATTTGATCGATTTCAAACAAATATTTAACTCCACCTATCATGCGCCTGTCCGGCAGCCAAAGCTGGGCCACTATTCGATGGTGGCAGGACTTCTGATGCTACTGTTTATAGGCTTTAACAGAATCTGGCATTTTACCTACATCCGACTCGATGCCATGCTGTGTGGATTTTTCCGACTGACAAAGTTGCCGGTGTCGAGCACCTTCTGGCGATACCTTGACAGCTTGGGAATTAACCAAGCCCAGTCCCTTCAGAAGCTCATGAGCATTCTGCGAGAACGGGTGTGGCAACAACTGGGTTTCAATTATTACCGGATATGCATCGATATCGACACCACCGTCGAGACGCTGTACGGCAATCAGCAAGGAGGCAGGAAAGGCCATAACACCAAAAACCGGGGAAAGAAAGGTTACCGTCCGGTGCTGTGCTTCATTGAGCAGACCCGGGAGTGTCTTATCGGAAAGCTTCGAAAAGGTGAAACACTCAGTGGCAAACAGACCGCTGCCTTTATCCTCCAGACAAAATCCCATTTACCCGGTTGTGTTCGCCAAGTCCTGCTGCGGGCCGATGGAGAGTTCCTGAGCTGGGAAAGTGTCCAGACTGCAAGACACTGCGGCTATGACTTCATCATCGCCAACAAGAGATGCGACCCGCCCTTTGATCCGAGAGGTTGGTATCGGCCCTGGAAACGCAAGGATGTTGAGTATAACAGCTGCGTCTATCAGCCCCTTGGTTGGGATACCCCGTGCCGGTTTGTGGCCATGCGTATACCGAAAGCCAAATCAACTTCAAACCAGCAAGTGCAATGCCTACTCTTTGAAGACGACAACTATACATACCGGATATTCTGCACGAACCTTTCAGGGCCGGCCCATGAGGTGGTCAGCAAGTATGATAAACGCGCTGACGTTGAAAACCTGGTGGGTGAGGCCAAACGTGAAGGGCTTGAGGCCATCCCATCAGCAAAGTTCAAAAACAATTATGCGTTCTTTCAACTTGTAGTGCTGTCGTATAACATTTGGCGTTACATCAAGATGCTTGCCGCCATGAGCCAGGACAGAAAAAAGATGCCGCATTTAAAAACGGTGGCATCCAATACAATCCGGATCGCCAGGTTGAAGCTGCTTTTCATTGCCGCAAAAGTTGTCAAAGATCAAAACCGTGACAAGGTCAAGTTCTCCGTACACGATGCGAGAACGCCCGCGATGATCCATTTTCTCGACTTCCTGGATCAAGCGCGATTGAAACCGAAGCCGTGGAGACAAGTGGCATGTTGAACGTCTGCGTAACTCGGGAAAATATCATGCAAGAATTTTTTTTCACGACAATTTCCTTTGTATATGGGCAGTTAAACGAAACACGTGCAAACCGTATACTTCACACTAAAGGCAACGATCATGTGTTAGAGTAGAAAACGAACTCTTCGTCATTTTGAAAAAATTGGCCACCGTGGCCAATTAAAGCTAATTGCGTGCAAAATTCAGGTATAAGCTAACCATCTATTTCATTTTGAAAATACCTCGACAATATTGTCAAAGGATTCGGCCAGTTTTTCCAGATCCTCATCTGAAAAACTCGATAGACGCTCGTGGATTATATCCAGCAAAACATTGTCAATTTCCTGAGTCGCTGCCTTTCCCTTTGGCGTAAGAGCGATATTGACCTTTCTGCGGTCAATGATGTCCGGTATTTTCTCGATCAACCCCATCTTCATCAATTTTTCTGTGGAGTGTGTCATCTGAGATTTGGAGACGCACAATACCTCCCCAATTTCGGTGCTGCTAAGAATGCCGGCTTCGTGTAATATCTTCATAATCATGACGTGGTGACTAGCTATGGCAATGCCCACTTTTTGTTGTCCCCTGGCAAATATCTCCCTGTGCATTTTACGAAATATCGGAGGGAAGCGAAGTATTGCAGCGATTACCCGATCCATTGGCGCCGGTGATTCTTTAACCATATTTGTGCATTCCTGATTCATAGCATTAATACGGATTGTTCGGTTATATTCTCTCTTCCTTCTTCACAGCAAATTTACACTCTCGTCAAGTTATTTCGTTGGTCTTTCTTTCACAGGACCTTTGTCAACAAATGGTTGGCAAAATATTTGGCAAGACATACCAGATTTAGGGTGGGGGGTACCCCCGGTGCTTCCGGCAAGACGCTGGCGTCACAAAAATATAGGTTCGGGATGTCCATTGACTCGCAATATTCAGTAAGAAGTTTCCCGATGGGAATCGTTCCACTCGGGTGCCCTAATAGAATGTTTGAAGTGTGAATATCGTTGGGGTCGCAACCTGCCGAGATCAATATATCCCGGCAGGTATTTGAGACGTACTCCAGGCGTTCTTTATCTTGTGTTGTATAGATTTTTTTCATTGAGCCGTCCTCTTTTATGTAACCCTTGTCGTCATCGTGGATCTTAAAACCCGTGGCCAACAGCTTATTATGACGCCAAGCGTCTTTAACGGCGCCGATACCTTCCTGCTGGAGATACATCACCATCCACAAGAGAAAACTAGGCGGTTCTCCACCTAGAAACAAACAACCACGGTCCAGATCGTTAAAATAAGTAGATCCCATGCTTGACCTTTTGTCTTTTACTCCCCTTTTTTTTGTGAAACCGAATTGATAGACACATGGATCTCCTGTGAACCAGGTGCCGGCTTTTTCCAGCCCGGCTCTTTTGGCGATGGGGACACTGCCCCATCCACCGCAACTGCATACCACCACATCTGCACGTACCTCGATCGTGGCGTTTTTTCTCCTAGCCCTGAAGCCCACAGCCCTTCCATTTTCAATGATGGCACGCTCGACTTTTGTATTGATCAGTATCTTGGCACCGTATGCCTCGGCATCTTTGAGGGCGTATCTTCCTTCCCACTTTGCCCCTCGCTTACAGCCGAAAGTACACAGATTACAGCCTATCTTACAATATTTGTAGTTCATATGTTTTTTCATTGTTTTCATGTGGATACCATGCCGCGCATAAGCCGCGTCCAGGCGCTTGCCCTGAAGGCCGGTGAAATCGTAAGGCTCTTCCGTTACCCACGTCTCCTTCATGGCCGATTCATGGTAAGGTTCAAGGTCGATACCATATTTGTTCCACATGTCAAAATCAACCGGGCCGACCAATCCTCCGTAGAGTTTTGTTCCGCCGCCGATACCCTTGCCGATGACCACTTCATCTCCGTCTTCCGTTAAAACCCCATACATCGACTTTGGAAACGTGTTCATGGTATGTTTTCCACAAGCCATGGCCATTATTCTGCCTATGAATAACCTTGAATCGTCTCCTTGCTCCAGGACGACTACATTCTTGCCCTTTTGGGCCAGCTCTTTTGCCAGAACACAGGACGTTGGGCCAGCACCTGCGATTGCCACCTCTGTTTCCATTTTTTGGATTTGGCTCATTTTCGAGATCCTTCAATTAAGTTATGTGCCGGGATGTTTTTACGTCCATCATGTCGGGTCGAGAAAATCAGCTTTTCAATTCCAAATGTTTGTTTGGGCCCTATCAACGATGTTGGCCAGAAATTTCGGTTTGGTGACAAAAATTAGGGCCGGTAAAAGCGTCAGCGCTGCCAGAGAACTGAATCCCATGGATCCGGCCATCAGCAATCCCAAAGAGCGGTTGCCACCAATATCTGAGGTCAGAAGCAGTAAAAATCCGGCGGATACGGAAACGGCGTTAATAAGGATGGCTTTTCCGACCGATCGAATGGTATTGAAATAAGCATCGTGAAAATCATCACCGGTTCTTAAATGCGATTTAAAGCGTTCCAGAAAGTGAATCGTATAGTCAATGCCGATTCCAATGGAAATGGAAGCCACCATTACAGTGGCTGTATTGATTGTCCAACCAAGCGCTATCATCATTCCAAAATTGGCAAGAAGTGTAAAAACCAATGGAATTAATGAGTAGAGTCCTCCCCTGATAGAACGAAAAATAAAAAAGGTGATGATTAATACAAAAAGCATTGCCTGGGCAATACTGCTCACTTGGGATTTTGAGACGATATAACTCATCTCCATTATGACAGGCAAATGTCCGCCAACCGAGACTGATGCAATATAGGGATCATCTTTGGGAAATTCCCGCGATAGAATATTTTTGACTTCATTCAAATATGGGGCCGCATGCGAAGTCAAACTGCTTCGAAGCATAACGGAAAATTGAAACTCCTTACGATTTGGACTGATCATGGATTCAAACCTGTCCCGGCTGGCGTTTTGTACCTGATTTAGAACGACCCCGATCACACTCCTGTCGGTTAATGTCGGGTCTCCCAGATTATCTTTTTCGACGTCGGGAATTTTCTGGAATGCAGGATTTTCGTCATGATAAAAAACGCTATAGGTTTTTCGTATCATATCGACAGGGCCAAACACAGAGCCCGTAGGCCGCACAGTCACCCCGTTAATCATTATGCGCGGCTCATTTACGTTAATCAACGCCTCTCTGATCGATTCTAGTTTACGCAGGACATACGGTTGTTTGATATCCGCCGCAAACAGGTCTTGCAGGAGGTTCCAGCGCTGGATCATTTTCTTGCCATCGGCGGTTGATTTGAAATCTCGTAACGCCAGAATCGTTTTTCCCGTTTCCTTCCAGGCTGATTCAGCCAAACCAAGTCTTTCGTTTATTTTTTTAATTCCATTCACCTGCCCTGACGAATAGGCGGCAAAAGGCCCGGAGGTTTCATTCGATAAAACGTTTTCCTTTGTTTCCGCCAGATCCGCAAGCCCCCCAAGACCGCTTTCATCAGCTCCGACTTCAGCCCCTTCGTTGGATGACAGAGCATTGATTTCAGATTTTGGCGTTTGCGCGGATACGGTTTTCTCCTGATCGATTTCAACCATGTATTCTTCATTGAGAATATCATTAAAGAGAGCGATTGATGTAGCCAGTTCATTTCCGTCCTTTTCAGGGTTTTCGGAAAACCGAACAATACGCTGTTCAACTTCATTGATCCGGGATTGTTCCAGCGTGGCGTCCTTTTGTATCAGAAGTTTCCAACTACGATTGAAATCAAGGCTTCGGGTACGCAACTCGCTTCTAACCCAAGAATTATCAAGATTTACATTATCTCTGAACTTGAAAAGCAAGCTAATCTCCCCCGTTCCTGACAAGAAACGATTGATAAAATCATCACTCATCCGGATCTGGGTATCTTTCTTAAACCCTTCCATGATACTGCCTTCGAATCTCAGATTTTGCATCAAGATCAGGTTAAAAATCGATAGAATGACAAAAATCACCAAAATCTTCTTAGGGGAATGTAGCAGCCATTTTGACCAACGCGACAATATGGTATCAAACCTTGCCGTTTGATGAATGCCCTGGCTTTCTTTCATCGTTTTGTGGGGTGATTTCCAATAACAGAGAATGGCGGGTGTCAGTGTAAGCGTTAACAAAAGGGCGACCAAAATACCAAAGGCGGTTGCCAGAGAAAAATGCCGGACGGTTAACACCGAAGACGAAGAAAGGGATATAAATCCGGCAAACGTCGTCAGTCCTGCCATGATGATGGCGGCTCCGACTCCTTCTATGGTTCGACGCAACACCAGTCTGCGATCAGATGAATCTTTCGCATCTTCCTGATACCGATTGAGAAAATGGATACCATAGGCGCTTCCAACAGCCAATAAAATGATCGGAACCATTGAGGTTGCGGCGGTGATTGGCGTTCCTGTCGACACAAACAGGCCCAGAGACCAGATGACAGACAATACAACTGTGGTTAACGGTATCACAACTCCCATGACATTTCTAAAACTGATTGCCAGCGTAACGAGTATTAAGAAAAAGCCGATGGGCATTAATACCGACATATCTTTTTTAATCACCTGCGATATCACGGCGGAAACAACAGGATGCCCCGCAACATAGGTTTTAATACCGACGTTTTGATGTTTTTCCAGGATTTTTTGAATTCGTTCATAGACATATAAAAAATTATATATCCCATACACATCCGGCAACTGAAATTGCAGGTTTTCACGACTCAAAGGATCGATAACTTCCAGCATGAATTCATACAATTTGATGGTATAACTATCCCAGGTGGCCAGGTCTGGGTTCATAAAAAAGTTCTTATCCTGGGTAGTTCGAATAATCTCATTATACTTTTCGGGCGTGATGTTTCCGGACATCAATTCCTTTAAATTGGGGTGGTTTTCAAATGAAGGCTTCAATTCTTTTTCAAGATATTCCTTCAGCTTTTTCGCTACTTTCGCTGAATGTTTAGAGATGAAAGTATCATCATAAATAACGTTATCGATGGTTTTTCCAAAGACGTCAAAAGGAAAAACAGATGTTTTTCCCTGAAACCTCGCTCTCAAAGCATCAGGGTCCATGGCAGCTGTCAGCTCTCTTTGTGTATAAAGCTGCATATATTGCCATTTGTTCACCATGGGTACAACAATGGAAGTGGCTTTTCCGTCCTCCGAAAGAATATTGCCTTTGAAAAGGCGATCATTGAGAATATATTGTTCCAATCTCGGAATGATCTTCTTAAGATCTTCATCCGATTCAGGAAGTAATTCAGCATTCTCTTTCGTATAGGGAATTCCAGCCTCTTTTTTTAATTTGGCGATTACACTTCCTGTAATCACAGCCCCTGTTTCCCTATCCAGTATCCCATCCTCCAATCCGGATATACTGCTGATATTTTCACCATCGATTCCGATGGGCAACGCTATGATTTCTGTTTTACCGGTAATTTTGCTCTTTATGGTTTTGCGTTTTTTCAATGATTTGATATCCCGAACAATACTCTCATTGGCGCGGAGTATATCCGGCTCCATGATGCGACCGTTTTTCGCTTCCAAACCGATGATTAATGATTCTTTGTAGTTGAAATTCTTTCTATAATAGTCATTGGCTTTGACAGACTGCAAATCAGTGGGGACAAATTTGGTCATGTCCGTCTCAACATAGGCCTTGGAATAAATCTGATAAATAGATACAGCGGTTATGACAAAAACGAGAAATAGTATTGTTTTCGGGTATTGCGTTGAAAATCGACTGATGGCTCGCATTTGGGCGTATTTCCTCCATATTACTCTATAAGAGTAAGATATCATAAGGCTATTTTTTGCAGTAATTTGGAAACGGCCTGAACGCTTGGCGACGCATCGGGAAGATCGTATTTGCCTTCAAGAATATACTGCAAACAGGAACGGACGAGGCTGCAGTTGATGTTGCTCATGTAGACGTCTGCCGAGGTTGTCTCGGTACATCCCGGAGTTCTCAGTCTGTAAGGCAGTACATCCGCTGCGTAGAGAACCTCCTCCGGGATATAGGGGCAGAAGAATCCGACGATCTTCTTTCCTTCCGTTTTCCACTGCTCGATAGCTGGATTGGAAACACTTTTGCTTATGTCAATCAGTTCTTGCAGTGCGCTCATCTCTCAACCTCCGTTATTTTCAATGCATTCATTCTCATTCTTTTTTGGCAATATATGTGAATTTTAAATTTTATTCTCCAGATGTGCCGCCAGACGTTTGGCAAGGGTGACGATTGTGAGGGTAGGTGGCCTGCCGGGTGCTCCCGGTGAGACGCTGGTGTCACAGCAATACAGGTTCTTGATCGGCGTCTGTAGATTCGTGTCCACGACCTTGCCAATCGGAGCGGTTCCGCTTGGATGACCGATGATGATTTTTCCCTGAAGGATATTGTAGGGGTCGCACCCCATCTTGATGAGAATGCTTTCTATGACCGATCTGGAATAATCCAGTTTCTTCCAGTCAGGTGTAGTGAAGGTTTTTGAAATACTGCCATCGAGGCTGACTCGCCCCAGTCCATCATCGTGTGTTTTGGTCCATGCGCCGACCACCGTTTTATAGCGGCCGATCTTTCTGATCGTTTTCCATATTCCCTCGTATTCCGAAAATGTGAATAGCCATAAAGTGCGAGGGCCTGGAAAACCGCCGGCAATAATAACGCCACGCTCATCATCCATATGTCCATTTACCATCGGATGCTCATTATAATGGCCCGGTTCCTTATCAAGAAAGCCGCACATCATGAGCGACGGGTCGCCGGCAAGCAACATTCCGGCATTATATACGCCCGACCGCTGCAATATGTTGGCGGTGCCGATCCCGCCGGCTGCCAGGATGACGATCTCGCCATGGATTTCGTACGGTTCTCCGTTTCGATGCCGTCCTCGTATTCCGACGGCTACGCCGTTTTCCGAGATGACATCTCTCACGGTGAGTCCGGTAAGTATGGTGGCTCCCTCTTTTTCCGCCTCATTCGCAGGATACTGCCCCCCCCATTTGGCACCCCTGGTGCATCCAAGGAAACATTTTTGGCAATTTGGGTCACATTTGTTGTAATCGATATGCTTGGTGAACCGTTTCCAGGGATGGCCGAGCAGGTTTGCCGTTTCGGTAAGACGGCGATTTACAGGGCCGTAAAACTCATCGGGAACCTCGTTTACCCATGATTCTGCCATGGCGGCATGGACAAAGGGACCGAGATCGACGCCCGCATCTTTCCATGCGGCTTCATCGGGTGTAAAGGCCGCGCCTACATATATTTTTGATCCTCCCCCAACACCCGTTCCGCAGATAATTGTGTCGCCCTCGATGGTTCTCTTTCTCGGATCCAGTCCCGGACCGGACTCTACATGTTTTCCCATGATCGGGCCCCACAAACTGCCGTAACCCTTCATGTCATTTCTTCCCTTTTCCACGAGGATGACCTTTTTCCCCCGCCGGGTCAGATCTTTGGCAAGGACACACCCCCCAGGCCCTCCCCCTGCGATAATCACATCAGCCTGTAATCTCCTGACTGGTCTCATCTTCGGTACCCTCCAATTACGTACTTGCGATCAAATGAAACGGTATCCGGCAGTAACCGTAAAAAGTCTGACAATGTGAAAAGTTATAAATCAGAATAGCATCGAGCAGATTTTGGCTGCGAAAAATAACGGTTACATCAATAATTTAGTTTACTGAATATACCAAAAAGTTTATTCAATAAACTAAATATTGTCAAGAAGATTAAGAA
Source organism: uncultured Desulfosarcina sp. (assembly GCA_963674945.2). Taxonomy (GTDB): domain Bacteria; phylum Desulfobacterota; class Desulfobacteria; order Desulfobacterales; family Desulfosarcinaceae; genus Desulfosarcina. Next base: position 2,588,779 of record CAXXWQ010000003.1, on the reverse strand, counting down.
ATTATAAAATCGATCCAGATTCGGTTCGCCTGCGGCAGCATACCTTCAATATTGACACGAGTCGGCACTACTGACATACTTGTTGCATCCGACTGTAAAAGGGGCTTTTCTGCCCCGCTTTCCGAAAATTCTCCACCCTATAGAAACACACACAACAAAGGGGGCAAGATGAAAAGGCGACTTGTGGTCTCTGCTTTTTTGACAGGGGTTCTGGCGGCGCTGTTGATCGTGCCGTCATTTTCAACGCAAACCATGGCAGCTGACAAGATCGGATGGGTGGGACCTGTGTATAAAGAACTCTCCGACAGTCTCACCCGGGGATTCAGTGCATATTACAAAGAGACGTACGGAAAAGAAGTAGAAATCACCTTCGTGCGGCCCGGCGGCTGGCCGGTCTGTCTGGATAAGGTACGAACATGGGGGGACAAGCCGGATGCGGATATCTTCCTCGGAGCCGGCGCGCCGGCCCATGAAGTCCTTAAGCAGGAAGGACTCATTGTGCCTTACCGGCCCAAGGACTGGGACAAGGTTCCGCTGGACTGGCACGGCATGAAGGTGAAGGACAAGGATGATTACTGGACATGCTTTGCCCCCTGGATTGTTACCAACCTCTACAACCAGAAGGTCCTCAAAGCCCTGAAGCTGCCTCCGCCCAAAACCTGGAAGGAGTTGCTCAACCCCATCTATCGGGGCAACATCGTCACGACCCTGCCCTATGCCTCGGGTACCATGCACGAAACCGTGGAAATCATCCTGCAGAGCATGGGAGAGAAGGAGGGATGGGCATATCTCCGTTTGTTGGCAGCCCAGTTGGACCGATTTTCAACCGGTAGTACCGACACCACCCAGATCGTCAACCGTGGGGAATCGCCCATCGGACTGGCACAGCCGCAGATGAACGCAATGGTTGCGCGCCGGGACGGTTATCCGGTCAGCGACCTGCTGCCGGACAAGACCATCCTGGTACCCGAGGCGGTGGCGCTGTTGAAAAACGCTCCCAATGCCAAAATCGGAAAGATTTTTCTGGACTGGCTCTTCAGCATGGAAGGCCAGAAGTACGTCCTGGAAGGCGGATACTTTGCCGCCCGTACGGACATCAAGTTTTCCCAATGGGAAAAAGAGGGTGTAGGCATGGCCAAACATGCCAAAGGCGCCCTGGGCGTCGACTCCTTCTGGGATCTGGATGTCGGATTCATCGAATACGATCTGGATCTGGCCACAAAACGCTGGGACGATGTCAACCGCACCTTTGAATACGAAATCTACCGCAAGTGGAACGAACTCAAGAACAGCCTGCGCCTTATCGAAGAAGTAGAGGGCGAAGTCGATGCGGCCAAGGCCATGAAGATGAAGGCGGGCAAGGCAGAGGCCAAGATCAATGAGGCACGCAAGCTTTTCGAAGTGGACGGAAACTATGCGGCTGCCCGTCTGACGGCCACGCAGGCCCGCAACTTGCTGGCCAAACCATAGAAGTCGTTTCAAAAACCTCCCCTCGCGCCCAAATCCAGCGTTGGGGCGAGCAGGCCAATCCTCAAAATACCAGTAGTATTCCTGCGGTTGGCCATCTCGCCCCGCCTTGACTTTGAACACGGTCGAAGGATTCGTGATGCCCAGAAACAACTTTACCCTTTCGCTCATCCTCTGGTCGGTGGTGGCCTTTCTCGTGATCTATCCGCTCTCCTTTCTGGTGCTCGAGAGCTTCAAGATCGCCGAAACCGGCGGCTGGGGCATATCCAACTATCTGGGATTCTTCAAAGACGGCTACTACCTGAAAACCTTCGGCAATACCCTTCTCTTGAGTTTGCTGGTGCTGATCACGACCACGGTGTTCGGCATTCCCTTGGCCTACATTCTTGCGCGTTACCGCCAGTATGGAAAGACCGTCTTTACGGCCCTGATTCTGCTTCCCATCGTGCTGCCGGCCTATGCGGGCGTATTTGCCTTCATCATCTTCTTCGGAAAATACGGTACCCTCAATCTGCTGCTGATGGATTTCGGGCTGATCCAACAGCCCATCAATTTCATTTACGGCCTGCACGGGGTGGTGTTCGTCCAGGCGCTGCACATGCTACCCTTTATCGTTCTGAGCCTGACCGCCGGGTTCACCAACATCGATCCCTCTTTCGAAGAAGCCGCGGAGGTGGAGGGCGCCAGCAATTTCAGGCGGTTTATGACCATCAGCCTGCCACTTTGCACCCCCAATTACCTGGCCGGCGCCGTCATCGTCTTTCTATGGCCCTTTACGGATTGGTTGACGCCGCTGATTCTGGGCCAGGTGGACTTTCTGCCGTCCGTGGCCTATATCAACATCGCCTATCACTTCACGGATATGCACCGAAAGTACATGGGCATCGTGGCGGTGGTAGTGTCGTCACTGGTTTGCATCAGCCTCTTTCTGCTCGCCCGCTGGGCCGTGGAAAAACGAAAGTACACCGGGTTGTCCAAGGGGACGACCTCCGAAGGTCGGGTTTTGGAGCCGGGGCCGCTGCTAAAAACCAGTGCCTACGGATATATGATCTTCATCGCCATCCTCGTGCTGCTGATTCCCGTAGTGCTCGGCCTTGCGGCCTTTTCCAGAAGGTGGGTGTTTGAACCATTTCCCACTTATTGGACCCTGGACAACTTCAGGGCCATCATACTGGAAACGCCCCTGCTGATTAAAAATTCCTTTCTCTTCAGCGGACTGGCCCTTCTCTTCGGAATCGCCTTCGGCCTGCCCACGGCCTACCTGGTGGTGCGAACACGCGCGCCGGGCAAAGATGCCCTCGACTTTGTCATCACCCTCATGCTGGCCTTTCCGGGCATGGCCGTGGGGGTGAGCTATCTGCTGGCCTTCTGGAAGGGGATCCCCCTGGCGACCCATTGGATCATCATGCCCCTTGCCCTGTTTGCCCGCCGGTTGCCCTACTTTTTGCGCATGGCCCACTCATCCTACCTGCAACTGGACAGCAGCCTGGAAGAGGCCTCGGAAGTGTCGGGCGCGGGCAAATTCAGGACATTCGTCTACATTTCCCTGCCGCTTCTGTTAAAGGGCGTGCTGGTGGGCGTGATCATGTTTTTCATCATGGCCTTCCAGGAGATATCCACCGCCATTTTCCTCTACCGGGGCGGATGGGAGACCTTGCCCATCGGTATCTACCTGAACTGGCACCGCGGCATGGAGTTCGGCATCGCCGCTGCCATGGCCTTTTTGATGATCGTCATCACCTTTGTCCTTTTGCTGATCATCTCCAGGATCGGCGGCAATATCCTCAAGGCTGCATGGGGACCGGGAGAAGGTAACTAGACCATCCAGAAAATGACCAATTTGCCCGATATCGGCGTTGCGCGAAAAATTTTATCCTCGAAATATCAACCATATGCACCCCAAGGGTATTTCCTTCGGCAACCTGCGGTAAAATTTTTCGTGCGCCTTGATCTCGACCAAATTTTCCTATTTCTGGATAGACACTAACTAAAATCGGGGTACAGTGGGGGGGGGGGGAGAGGAAAGCGTAACAGCATTTTTTTTAGCACAGTTGCATGCAAAGGAGTCCGGTACATGGCATTTATCGAAATTCAGCAGCTCCTTAAAACCTACCGCAAGACCATCGCCGTCAACCGCATCGATCTTCTTGTCGAAAAAGGCGAAATGCTCACCCTCCTGGGACCCAGCGGATGCGGCAAGACCACCACCTTGCGCTGCATCGCCGGATTGGAAACGCCCCAGGGGGGAGAGATCGTCATCGACGGTCAGCCCATGATCGAAAAAGGCTTCGTGCCGCCGTCCAAACGCGGTATCGGCATGGTATTCCAAAACTATGCGGTCTGGCCCCACATGAAGGTGTTCAGCAACGTGGCCTATGGCCTGAAGCTCAGAAAGAGACCAAAGTCCGAGATCCGCACCAAGACCATGGAAGTATTGGAAATGGTGGGACTGGGGGGCATGGAAGAGCGATATCCGGGCCAATTGAGCGGCGGCCAGCAGCAACGGGTGGCCCTGGCGCGGGCCCTGATCGGCAATCCCAAAGTTCTGCTGCTGGACGAACCGTTAAGTAACCTGGATGCCAAGCTCAGGGAAAAAATGCGTTTTGAGATCAAAAGCCTCACACGGCGGATGGGCATCACATCGGTGTATGTCACCCATGATCAGGCCGAGGCCATGGTCATTTCCGACCGCATTGCCGTAATGAAGTCCGGGAACATCGTTCAAATCGACACACCGCAGCAGATATACGCCGAACCGGCCGATTCCTTCGTGGCCGACTTCATCGGCACCATGAATTTTATCCCCGCGACCATGGGGCCAACGGATTCGTCAACCAATACGACCAGCGTACGTACCGCGTTTTCCGAACATCTTCTATGCCATCCGCCCATGCAGCACATCGATGTGGGCGCCAAGGTCTTCGCCTCCATCCGTCCCGAGGACGTGGCGGTGTTTACCGATGCTCCGGCAGACAACGTAAACGTCTTCAAGGGGATCATCCATCATCGGGCCTACCTGGGGAATTTTCTCTACTTCTTCGTTAACGTCAATGACGAAACGATCCGCGTGCAGGTGCCCCATCATCTGTCCCGGGAAGAGGGACAGGAACTCTATCTTCATTTGAATCCGCAAAAATGCAAAATACTGCTTTAATCAAATCGGGAGATATACCATGAGCGCTGGCGAAACGGTCTTCTTTGAGCGGGCCAACGCGCCGCTGGACGAATTGCTCGCGACGCGGCGCAGCGGCTGTGTCTGCGGCAAGGAACACCACATTCCAATCCGGGAGGTACTGTTGCATCCAGGTGCACTGCACCAGCTGCCGACACTGGTTGAACGCCGTTTGCCCGCAGGCACGATTCTCTGCGTGGCGGATGCCAATACATGGACCATCGGGGGGGAAACCGCCGTGGCCTTGCTGCAAGATGCCGGTCGGAAGGTGGCGCTGTACATGGTCGATTCATCTTCTCCGATCGTACACGCAGACGGCCACGCGGTACAAGCCCTTGCCGAAGCAATTCACGGCAGCAAGGCCACCGGCCTTTTGGCCGTGGGATCCGGCACCATCAACGATATCGCAAAGAGCGCGGCCACGGCGTCGGGATGCCCGCAGATCACCGTGGCGACCGCTGCCAGCATGAACGGTTACCCTTCGGCCATTGCGGCCTTGACCGTCAACGGTGTGAAAGTTACGGAACCATGCCGGCCACCGGTGGCCATCATCGCCGACCCGCACATCCTGGCCACGGCCCCGGCTGCCATGACTGCAGCCGGGTTCGGCGACCTGCTCTCCAAAAACGCCTCCACCGCCGATTGGCTGTTGGGCCACCATCTGTTTGACGAATACTACTGCGGCTTTGCCGCCGCCGTCGCCGATGACGCGGTAAAACGATGCATCGCCGCGGCTGAAGAAATCCGGAAAAACGCGCCCGACGGGATGGCAGTACTGGCAGAAGCCCTGGTTCGATCGGGCATCTCCATGGTGCTTGCCGGTTCCAGCAGTCCGGCCTCGGGAGGCGAGCATCTGATCAGCCACCTGTGGGACATGACCGCCCACTGGGTAGACCGAACCCCGGCGCTGCACGGCCAGCAGACCGGCGTTACCACCCTGATCAGCCTGAAACTCTATGAAAAGCTGCTGGCTCTGGACGATACCGCCATCGAACACCTTTGCCGGGCCGACGCCAGCGTTGAGGGAAAGGAACGGTTCGAAGAGAGAATCAATGCTGCGTTTGGTGATATCGCCCCGGCAGTGATGCCCTTTGCCCTTCAAAAATACCTCGATCTCCCGTCCTTGCAAAAGCGGCGACGTCTCATCCAGGCCCGTTGGCCGGCCATACGCAAAGCCGTGGCGGATGTCGTCATCTCCGCCGCCGCATCCCGATCGTATCTTACCGAAGCCGGCGCCATTGTCCGGGCCGCGGATCTGGGGATATCGGAAAAAGAAGTGGCGTTTGGTTACCGCTTCGGCCGCTGGATCCGCAGTCGCTATACGATTCTGGACCTCATTGCCGAATTGGGGCGGCAGGAGGCGTGGGAGGAGGAGATCATTAAAGAGGTCTGAAACCCCACGATGATGACAAATGAGTGATTGCTAACGAAAAGTGATCCTGAATTGCGGCAGGCAACCACCCGGTCGTGCTCCTGAGCGATATCATTTTGCTTTTCGGTTCCACAGTATCTCTCAGACTGCAGTCTGTTGGGCTCTACTGCAACAGAAGACGACATGTTTTCGGTTCATAGGGAAAACGCAAAGATCATTTTTACGAAATCACATCGTAAACCACCCTTGAAAGCTGAATGTTGGTGTAGGGTTTTTGAATAAACGAATCAGCGCCAAGGTCAAGCGCTTTTTGCACCCTCTTATCCATGCTGAATCCGGAAGACATGATAATTTTTATGGAAGGATCGATCTTTCTTAATTTTTTGAATGTTTCAAGTCCTGAGAGCCCAGGCATTGACGTGTCAAGCAATATTGCATCAACACCGCCGGTGTCTTTTTTGAATATTTCGATGCCCTCATTGCCGTCGGACGCCGTAAGAACTTCATATCCGCAGTCTGACAGCATGTCCGTCGCGATTGTTCTGATAAACATCTCATCATCGATGACAAGAATCCGGCCATGCCATTGAACAACGGTATCGCTGTCTGTCTGTTCCGGAAGTTTGCCGGTATTGTCTTCAGGAAGATAAACAATGAAAGTCGTTCCCGCATTTTTTTCCGAATGTACGTTGATAAAACCGTTGTGCAGTTTGACAATGTTGAAAACCATTGATAATCCAAGGCCGCTGCCATTCTGCTCGCTTTTTGTGGTAAAAAAAGGATCGAAAATTTTATCGATTGTATTTTTATCAATGCCGCAGCCATTATCCTTTACTGAGACTGAAAAGTAAGTCGTATTCTCTTTCGCATCCAGGTTCGTCTTGCAGAATGTTTCGTCTGCCAGTTGCTTGTCGATCTTGACTGCAATTATACCTCCCTGGGATTTGGAATGCCGGCGCATGATGGTGAGCGCATGGGATGCATTGACAAGTATGTTCAGCAATGCCTGCTCGAGTCCGGTTGTATCGGCTTTGATGATGGCGGGTTTGTCGTAATATTTTGTCTGTATCATTACCGATTTGGGAAAACTGTTCAAACATATTTCGATCACATTCGTCAGAGACCGGTTGAGGTCAACGGGATTGAAGATCAATTCCGACTTTTTTGTCATCGTAAGCAAACGCCTTACAATTGCTGCTGCTTTTTGCGATGACTCGAGAATAATGGCAATGTATTTTTCAATCTTGGATATATTGATTTCCTTTTCCTTTATCTCCAATTCAAGCATGCTGCTGCTACCCATTATTCCTGTCAGAATATTGTTAAAGTCATGTGCAAGACCGCCTGCAAGTGAACCAACTGCTTCCATTTTCTGGGACTGTGCAAGCTGCTCCATCAATTGTTTGCGTTCATCCTCATTTTTTTTACGGTCGCTGATATCGCGGATGACACCCAGTATTCTTTTCTTTCCACCTAGTATAACATTGCTGAGTGCCACTTCCGCCCATAGCTTGTCACCATTCGGTTTTTTGAATCGCCAGTCAAACAGGACCGAATCCTTGCCTTTCATCTTGCCGATGATTCCTATCGCTTTTTCTTTTGTATAACTGTCTTCGACCGCCCCGGTTGCATCAAGTGATTTGTTTATAATATCGGAACGTTCTATAGTAAGCATGTTGAGCAAACGTTCGTTGCAGTCCACAAGCGCATATGATTCATTGTCCAGAATTGCAAACGCTTCGTTTGTCCCGTTAAATATTGATTTGTACGTTTCCTCGCTTATCTCGAGATTTCTTCTCATTATATTTATCTTGTCGGCCAGAGTGAATGAGAATATTAAAACAAACCAAATTTTTGTAAATTTCATAATGAGCAAAACAAGCAGATAATTCGCTAAGAAGGGAATGAATCGGATTAATGTGGAATTCGTTGTCGCAATTGCAATAATACTGCCTATTTCAAATAGAAAGAAACCAAGGAAAAGAAAGAAAGCGGTTCGGTTTCTTTTGACAACTCCCATATAAAACAGGCACGATAAACTTACCAGGGTTGCATATAGGGAGAATACGATTGTGATTGCCGTATTAATGTACTTTGCTGCAAAAAATAGCAGTAGAAGTTGAACGAAACCCGCAATCACATATGAATTGATTAACCGGTAGACAGTCCTGAACGCTCGCATGCGTCCGACGGACAATTGAATATAAATTCCGCTTGTTATCTGAACGATAGTCACTGAAAGGGGGATGACAATACTTTCGAAATAAATTGATTTCGGCCACAAAAACATGAACCCCAGGCCATCGTGTGCAAGATCATAAAGACAGAAGCCTGTTATGAGAAGGACAAGAACAAAATAAGTTTTCTCTTTCGACGAAAAAAAGATAAAAAGATGGTAGACAATCAACGCCAGTAATATTCCATGATACAGGGCAATGGGCAGGTATGTTTTCACAGCCCTTTCCGGCATTTTGTTGCTTGGCACAATTTCCGGTGTTATTTCAAGTATATAATTCGACATGATCCTGGCATATAGCGTCCTGTGCCCGGAGTGTTCGGGAATCACAAAAAAAATATCTTTATCGTAGACCTCCCTATGTTGAAATGGATAGATGCTGCCGCCTGTTTTTTCAGTATAACTTCCATCATTATTCAATATATAGAGGTTGATCGAATCCGTGTTGATTGCATTGAACGTCAAAAACAGTTCCCGATCTGTTTTATTTGTAAGGTCGAAGCGTATCCAGCAGACTGATTTTGTAAATCCCAGGCCGATGCTTTTGTAAGCGCTGGTTTGCCAGCCTGATTTCAGACTTGCAATCTCCTCAAAACTCAAGTTGTCTGTATCTTCATGATATTCCAGTTGGTTCCCTATGAAAACGCGACCGTCGGTTTTGTTCAGGACGACTTCTGCATGGGCAAGGTTGGTGAAAAATAAGGTCAGAATAATACAAATTTTCTTCATAGTTTACCCGGTTTTTCATTGTGTCGTATCATTTGACATATAGCGACGTTGTAAAGTGTCTCTTTGTCCGGCATGAGAAAAGAAAAAGGTAGATTGCTTCTGCGATAAGGAAAGAATACAGGCATCCGCTATTGAGATGCGAAGAAATGACAGACCGCCAACGCGCTTTTCAATCAAGACGTACTTAATCACCACAGATAACCAATCCAAACGAAACTGTTCAGCCGACAGCAGCCGCGGGAACCTTGCTATGTCTTGTATCCTTCCCCCGTTTTGAGAGATAAAAGGGGGGAGGCATGTGCTATTTGACTTGGTACAAATTTATCTTTTAAATAAAACGGAAAATAGCCATGCCGCTTTGTATTTTGGACATTTTATCGTTTCTGAACGAAATTGCCAAGAAAAAACGGACCATTCCCATTGATTTCTTTGTGCTAATTCTTCATGCTGATGGTGCGAATCCTTCCAGCAGGCAAGCGTACTCCCAGAATACGCCAGTCATTCCATCAGCCTATTGTTTTTCATGCCAGAGAGGGCATCGAATATGAGATGGCAAAAAAACTTGTCCCCCTATGCAAAAAGGCACTGGATCGAAACATCGTCGTCATCAATATAGACAATCCGTTGCACACACCGACCATGAACATGGTCGGTATCTCCATTCCTTTTATCGGTTCCGACAATTTTGCCGGATCGCAACTGATTGGGAATTATGTCAAGGCAAGACGCAATGGTTCGGGTCGCGTCCTCGTGATAGAAGGCATATGGGGCGTGGAGAATTCAGATTCGCGAAAAAAAGGGTTCATCAGAGCTCTCACGGCGGGAAGTTCCATTGAAATTGGTGCATCGGAAAGTGCCAACTGGCACACGGACGAATCCTTTTCCCTTACAGCCAGGTTGCTGTCCAAAAACCCCGATGTCGATGCCATCATCTGCGCAAATGATTCCATGGCGTTAGGCGCTATCCAGGCAATTAACCGGATCGGACCGAAAAAGAAAATCATCGTTACGGGATACGACAACATCGGTTCGGTACGAACGGAAATCAGACATGGTCGTATTCAGGCCACCATCGAGTTAAAGCCCTTGTTCAATCTCACCAATTTTCTGACCACATATCGATCCGCTCGGGAAATGTCCAAGTTTCAGGCCTTGAAACTGGTGATCGATTCATCCGAATCAAAAGGCCGTTATCGTCAGTGGATACGCCGAAACAGAGGAGGTGAAAAGGCCGAAATGTTAGGTGCGGGAAAATTTGTTAAGAAGCCTTTTACCATGGAGAAAATTGGACTCGCCGTAAAACAGGCGTTGGAGAAATGATTCAAAACCGCAATCCAGCAAATGATGCGAACCGGTCGTATCAAATTCTTGCATGTTTTCATGGATCCGTTCGAGTCTACAGGGCAACGAGAAAAATTATGTAACCGCTGAAAAAAAGTCGGTCCGGCACTGGACGTCGATCGGAAAGTACTTTTCGATCCATAAGGTAAGAAATACTCAAGAAGTTCTTATTACTGGTATTTTAATCCTCTATGCACCATCCTCAATATCAAATTGACAAGGAGGCGCCAGGTCGATATTCTATTTGAACAACTTGGTCTGCCCCTAACGTCACATTCAGCATTGCCTGGAGCACAATTTCCTAACACTAACGGGATTGCAGAAAAACATGGATGGTACGGCCCGAGGAAACGGGTGATACAATTACACGTCCTGGCAATCCACAATGTTCGCAATGTGCAATGTTTATCTTGATGGGAAATACGGATGCAACTAGTCAGGCTTGTCTTTAAAGATCGAAGCATTTGGTTCAAACTCACCTTACTGACGGTGCTTCCGGCGGTGATTGCCGCAGCCGTCATTGTCTTTCCGGTGATGGCGGCGGTTGAAAGGGCCATCATCACAGAGGCCGTAGGAACGGCCGATGCACTGACCGGTTCGATTGGCTTGTCATTGTCCAACGCCCTTGACGTCAACAATAAACAATTTCTGGATCATTTTGTCGACGCGCTGGGCCGTATGCACAACGTAAACTATGCAATGGTGGTAGACAGCGGAAAACGTCGAATACTGGCCCACAACGACCACCGTATGGATGGTAAATCCACGGACAGTTTGCCTGCGCCCATGTCGGTCGAACCGTCCGCTGCGAAAGGGCGATCCAGGCAGATTCATGCCATAACAGAGAATTGTTATGCGGCGTCTGCTCCCCTTACCATCGAAGACAAGAGTTTCGGTTTTCTGTATATCGGATTCTCCCTTGATCAGGAAAGGGGGCAGATGGTGCTGTATAAACGACGTGTCGTCATCGTCGCACTGCTGGTGGTGTGTATTGGTTCCGCCATGGCTTTGATCACGGCCAGGCTGATCAGCGCGCCCATCCGTGTCCTGGCCGATCAGGCAAAGAAACTGGCCGACAACGGGGAACGTGACCTATCCCTGACGTATGAAAGCAAAGATGAAATCGGTCGGTTGGCCGATTCTTTCAATCGCATGCTGGGCAATTTCAAAATCAAACAGGGGCAGTTAACGGCCGTTAACACGATCGCCGATGCAGTCTATCGCTCCCTTGACACGCAAACCGTTGCTCGCCACGCGGTCCAGGCGATGATGGAGTACAGCCAATCTCCGGCAGTGGCGGTTTTCAGTCTCAATGCGTCATTACAACAGTTGGAACTGATTCACGCCCAAGGATTCGATCGGCAGACACTGGATGTGTCAGCGGTATTGCCGCTGGAGGGATCTTTGACCGGCATCGCCGTACGAGAAAAGCAGGTGGTGTCCACCGTGGATTTGGGCACGGATATGCGGTTGGTGCCGGAGGTGCGAAAGGCACTTTCGGAGCAAAGTCTGAAAAGTGTTCTGTCGATCCCCCTGCTTGCCCGGGACCAGGTCTTGGGCGCCATGAACATGATCTACAAAGGCCAATACGCGATTTCCGCATCTGAAAAAAAGACCTTGTTGTCCATCGGCAAAACAGTTGGCCTGGCGATGGCCAATGCCCGGCAGGTGATGCGGATCCAAAAGGAGATCGATGAGCGATTGGAGGCGGAGAAGGCACTGCGTGCCAGTGAAAACCAATACCGGAATTTAGTGGAACGAGCCAATGACGGCATCATCATCATCCAGAATGGGTTGATCCGGTTTGCCAATCCCAGCTTGCTTGCAATGTCCGGTCAGGCCGCCACTGAAGTAATCGATCAACCCTTTACCGTCTATCTTCATCCGGAGGAGAAAGAAAAGGTCGCACGATTATATGAACAACGCATGGCCGAAGATGTGCCGGACAGAATCTACGAGACCATTTTCGTCCGAAAGGATGGGAGAAAGATTTACGCCGAAGTGAATGCCGGCCGAATCACTTATCAGGGGAAACCGGCCGACATGGTCATTATCCGGGATATTACCGAGCGCAAACGGGCCCAGGACGCTTTGCAACATGCCCATGACTTGCTGGAACGCAAAGTTGCCCGTCGTACCGCCGAACTGGCAGTGGCGAAAGAGAGAGCAGAGGAGTCTGACAGGCTCAAATCCGCATTCCTGGCCTCCATGTCACACGAATTGCGCACCCCCTTGAACTCCATCATCGGGTTTACCGGGATTATCCTTCAAGAATTGGTGGGACCGTTAAATCACGAACAGTCCAAACAGCTGACCATGGTGCAAAACAGCGCCCATCACTTGTTGGGTCTGATTAATGACGTGTTGGATATTTCCAAAATTGAAGCAGGACAATTGGCGGTTGCTTCGGAATCCTTTGCGATGCAGGCTTGTGTCAATAAGGTGGAGCAGACGATTTCTCCCATGGCGCAGCAAAAGAAAGTGGAAATATCCGTAAAGATGCCCTCCGACGCCATCATCCTTACCAGTGATCGACGGCGCGTCGAACAGATTCTGCTCAATCTGATGAACAATGCCGTCAAGTTCACCGATCGAGGACGAGTGCAATTGACATGTGAGGCCGATTCAAAGTGGGTAACCGCCACGGTAGCGGATACCGGTATCGGTATCGCACCGGCAGACATGCCCAAACTGTTCAGCGCATTTCATCAAATTGAGACCGGACTTTCCCGCCGATATGAGGGCACCGGCCTGGGCCTTTCCATCTGTAAACGACTGGTGGAATTGCTGGGGGGAAAAATTCAGGCGCATAGCGAGGGCCTTGGCAAAGGTGCCACGTTTTCATTTTCCTTACCGACAGGAGAACATCAGGGATGAAAACAACAGTTCTTGTCATAGAAGATAACGATCAGAATCTTTACCTGATCACTTTTATATTAAAGAAGGCCGGTTTTGCCGTGCTCGAAGCGCGCAATGGTCCAGACGGCATCGACATGGCCTGCCGACAGCTTCCCGAGCTTATTTTGCTGGATATTCAGTTGCCCGTAATGAACGGCTATGAGGTGGCACGCAAGTTACGAACAATCGACGAAGTCAAGAGCATTCCCATCATCGCCGTAACCTCCTACGCCATGGTGGGAGATCGTGAGAAAGCATTGATTGCCGGTTGCACCGGGTATATCGAAAAACCGATCAATCCTGCGACCTTCATAGATGAGATCTGTCAATATGCAAAATGTGAGTGAAGGTCGGCAATGCAATTAAAATCAGGGGGTAGCGCATGACCAAAATTCTTGTTGTGGATGATAACGACCAGAACCGCTATATGGCAAAAGTGCTTCTCACCGGCAATGGATACCAGGTGGAGACTGCCACCAACGGCGCCGAAGCGCTGGAGGCGGCCTTAAATGAGCCACCGGACCTGATCATTGCAGACATCCTCATGCCTGTCATGGACGGCTATGCATTATGTCGTCAATGGAAGCTGAATAACCGCCTCAAATCGATTCCCTTCATTTTTTACACCGCCACATACACGGATGCGGACGATGAAGCGTTCGGCTTGAGTCTGGGCGCCGAACGCTTCATCGTCAAACCGGTACCGCCGGACGTTTTAACAGATGCCGTTCGAGAATTGTTGGACCATTCTCAATCTGAAACATCATCCCCCGCCGATATGGCTGTCCCGTCGGAAGATGTCTATCTTAGGAGATATAACGAAACACTTATCCATAAACTGGAAGAAAAACTGCTCCAATTGGAGAACACCAACAAGGCCCTTGAAAATGAGATCAAGGAGCATAGAGCCACAGAGAACAAATTGTCCAGCCTTGAAAAACAGCTCCTTCAATCCCAGAAAATGGAGGCCATCGGCAATCTGGCCAGCGGAATTGCCCATGACTTCAATAATTTTTTGATGGCAATCACGGGTTATACGGAAATCGCACTGATTCACAGCCGAAATGGCGGAGCCAGCGAGAAGCACCTTCAAGAGGTACTCAAGGCATGCGATCGCGCGAAAGAGTTGGTCAATCAGATTTTGACCTTCAGTCGACAAAAAGATATCACCGGTAAACCCATCCAAATCAAAGCCATTGTAGAAGAAGCGCTTACGTTGATGCAGCCGTCTCTGCCAAAGCAAATCAATATTTACACCAATCTGGAGAGTGACGCCCTGGTGATGGCCAGCCCCACCCAAATACTTCAAGTACTGATGAACCTCTGCACCAATGCCGTGCATGCGACAGATGAGGGTGGTGCCATTGCAATCAATATGACCGATGTGGAACTCGATGACGATTTTTGCGTTTCTCACTGCGACGTTACACCGGGTTCATACCTGAAACTGGAAGTGCGCGATGACGGGGTGGGAATACCACAAGAGTTACTACCGCGTATTTTCGAACCCTATTTTTCAACGAAACAAATGGGCGAGGGAACCGGCTTGGGGCTTTCCGTGGTTCACGGCATCATCAAACAGATTGGTGGTTTGATTACCGTTCAAAGCAATCCATCCCAAGGAACGACGTTTCAGGTGTTTTTTCCGGTTATTGAATCTGAAGATGCCCTGGATGGCTCCTGTGTTGACTTGCCGGAAAGAGGTTCTGAGAATGTTCTTCTTGTGGATGATGAACCGGCCCTTGTTGAAATCGTCACAGAGTTTCTCAAGGAACTGGGATACAATGTAACCGTTTGCCGGGAAGGTTTGTCTGCATTACAGACCTTCGAGGAGCGGCCGCAGGATTTTGACCTGGTAATCACTGATATCACTATGCCGGGACTGTCCGGAGACAAACTAACCCAGAAGCTGTTAGCGATCCGTCCGGAATTGCCCGTTGTCCTCTGCACCGGATTCAGCAATACCATTACCGAAAAAAAAGCCAGACAGATCGGAAGCAAAGCGCTCTTGATGAAACCGTTCGTGATGAGAGATTTGGCCCGGACCATGCGTGTGGTATTGAAAAAATGAAAGTTGTTTCTGGGTAACGTCCAATTTCATGTCTGTTTAAAATATGTAACCAGGGCGGCCCCTGTCACGCAGAGAGCGATTCCCACAATCTGCACAGGCGTCAACCTTTCATGAAGGACCAAGTATCCGAGGATTGTGCCGATAACCGGGGCCAGACAAAATGCGATGGTCATCACCGTTGAGAGATTGCCCGCTTTTAGTCCAGTGTACAGAAAAACGATTCCCAGCCCACCGGCAAGTATGCCGCCGCCGAAAGCGATCAGTGAAACTGACCTGATACCGGCCATTTTCACCTGCCCCCAGAAAGGAAAAGAAACGGCCAACAAAAACAGGAGAGAAAACGTTGTTCTGATCGCGGTGCCCATGACCGGGGCAAGCGCTCCAAGTTTGACTCCCTTTTTCTCAAGCAGCGATCCGGTTCCCCAGCAAATTGCGGTAAGAAAAGCCCATATTTCAGCTTTCATTGTTTTTCCTTTTTGCGTGAAACGTTCAATTTGGGTAAAAATGTAACAATTGTATCACGAATCAACATGATCTTTCCTAACCAATAAACGCAAATCCCGTCAATAACTATTCGATCCTTTGCGGCCCCAATATTTGAAATTCCTTCAACACGAAAATATGGTTTTCATCCTTGACAAGGATAGCCGTAAAAATGTCGATATGACACAAGGGGAATATGTCCAGCTTACCATAACTGACAATGGCTGCGGAATGGATAAAAAGACCATGTCGCACATCTTTGATCCGTTTTTTACAACAAAGAAGATAGGGCAGGGTACAGGATTTTGAGTGGTAACGGTTTATGGCATTGTTAAACGAAACAACCTCCGCAACATCTATCTCATAGTCCATTTGAAGACCAAGCCAAAACTGTGCGGACGTGCCAAAATATCGCGCAAGACGTAGTGCTGTGTCAGCGGTAACCCGTCGTTTGCCCAATACGATTTGGTTAATCCTCCGTGCAGGAACATGGAGGGCTAAAGCCAGTTTATTCTGGCTCGAACCCATTGGTTCAAGAAATTCCTTATGTAAAATTTCCCCAGGATGAACTGGTTTTGTGACCACCCTTTATGGAATCGCTTAATTTCATCCCCGGGTTTTTCAGCTTTTTACCCGACCGACCCCCAGACCAAAATTGCAGAGTATACATCCCACAAGTTATCCAATAAACCATTGGAATGTAAATGAAATTTTCCATGAACCTGTGGTTTTCCCATGATGTCCGAGTCTGTTGTGTTTATAAAACATCCACTACCTCCACCCTCGTCACCGCTACTACTAGTGCTTTCGACTGTAATGTTGATATTTATTGAATCACTTAAGGGTTTGGCACCATCATCTGTTACAGTGAAAACAATATTTTTATAGGTGCCTTCATCACCTGTGCCGGTCTGCCAGCGAAAACCGGCGGTACCATCACCCATATCTGTAAACACGGCATCGTTTGGGATGTTGCCTGCATTCAAACTTAGATTGTCACCATCAGGATCAGATGCGGTAATAGTGAATTGTAGCAGATTGCCTTCAATGACAGATTGATCTCCGACGGGATCGAGAACTGGTGAACTGTTTGCTTTGATTCTAACTCTGAAATGGTCGGCAACGCCCCAATTGTCGGCATTATCCAGAGCCCTTACATGCAGATACCATTCTCCGGCGGCAAGGTTAGAACCCGATGCAGCGTTTCCGGAGGTATCCATAATTGTGTCTGGGGTGGTATTCGATGAATTGTCTATTAAATAACTATACCCGGCAATTCCTGATGTATCGGGCGGGGTTGTCCATGTAAACGAAGGATTGCTGCTATAATACCACGTATTTTCATCGGGATGGGTCGAGCTGGAAATAATTGGAGCAGGTGGAGGCGTATTGTCAAAAACGGAAAGTTGAAATGAATCCTGCCCATCCGATTCGTTATTGGTGTCATCCCAGTCCGGTTGGTTCAGAATCACACCCAAAAAATATTCTCCGCTCGGAGTAGATTCGGGAATAATTGGCTTTGTAGATACGTTGAGAATAACCGAAGATTTCGGGCCAATACTCGAAGTAAAACTATGGCTTTGAATAATGGTGTCACATGTAGAGATATTATTATCGGTTGACAGGTAAACATCAACATCGACCGTGCCAGTCCATGTGGCTGAGGAGTAGTTGTGGACTTGATAGGTCATCAACGACAGTGAACTTCCAGCAGCAATGCTCGATGGAAAAGCGGCCACATTCAAGGGAATGAGATCAACGCTTGAAGGTATGTCATCTCCAATGATATTATCTCTGACATCCATGAACTTATCAGAGGTTAATCGGGGACAACCCGTGGGGCCACCTGGTTGATCAACACCGTTGGATAGAACTGCATACACAATTCTACTGGACTTGCCATCGAAAGAATACATTCCACTTCCACTCTGGCCGCCATAGGATCTATTATTAAAATGAACCTCATTGCCATACCACAGACCTGAGATTGACTCAGTTGAATCAAAATTACCGGACCAATAATACATGGACTTACCGTCATATGGATATTCTCCTGGATAACCTGCGCTATTAAATACATTGCCAGTATAAAAATCAGGATTATTATGATACCCATAGCCAAACCATCCAGTAAGTGCCCCTACGGGTCTGTCAAGATCAATGACTCCGACATCATGATCAAATTCAGATCTTTGCGTCCATCCAGTCCACGAATGCAATTCAACTGCCGATGCATCTCCGTACGGGCGGTCGCCGGTATCGTATGCAGGTACAACAACAATGGAACTGGCCCATGTTCCTCCTCTAAGGATTTCGTGTACGCAGTGGCCTGCTGTCAGTACGTGCATCGAATCGATCATAACACCAGAACAAGAGGCTTTTCGGCCACTATTAAAAGTCATATACAGCTTTACATTAGCCCTCCATGGAAAATCTTTTATATTGGCAACCTTTGAGAGACTTGAAAATGTTTTGGGTTCTATTTCATCATTTTCAATGAAATCGTTTTCGTCCTGGTTCCAGATATGGTTAGGATCTATTCCAAACTCATATCCTTTAATCAAAGAGCATACCTGGTCGGGCATTGGTGTGGATAGCGCATTATGTTCTGTCTCCTCCTTGGCAATTAAGTCATATGATATCGCTTTGTTCCCTGCATTGCTGTGATCAAGAAATAAGGAAGATTGATTTTGGGAAATAGGCAGTGGTAAGGGGATATAGATTTCATGATCTTCTGGAAAACGGGATATATTTCTTGGCATCCCCTCGTCCATTTCGGACATATCCCTTGAGGTGGTTCTAAATCCAACGTCAGTCTCTATAATGGGCAAACTCTGATTGTCTCTACTATCTGCACTGCAGATTACTGATACCGAAGAAAGAATAAAAATGACATACACGGTAAAAAACCTTAAAGAATCAGGTTTCCTTCTCTTCATCATATTTTTCTCACCTTCAAGAATGAAGTTTCTCAATTCAGTAATGATCTCCAATAAAGTAAGAGGCTTGAAGAATTATAAAAGGGACAGCAGGTTTATACATACGATATTAACCAGAGAAAAGAGAGCGGTGTTGCTGCCATATATAATTGATGATAGGAATCGTGAAAAATAGGATTTCGATTTCAGACAGCGATAGCAAACAAGAGATCTGGAATGAGCGAGACAAGTTTGCTGCCGTAGTAGAAAGCTTGTCCCGGAACTAATATAAGACAGCCGAATACTGTGGACGAAACGGCATTTATCCTCATCAATTGGAACTATGGCGAAAGGTTTGTGAAAATGCTTTTTGTATAGAAATTGTGCAATAATTCGTCAATTCCCACGATTTTAATAGGAATTCTTTGCTGTATATTTTATTTCTATTATATCCATCGTGAACTACTAAGGAAGACATATCTATGCCCTTATAACCTATCACTATAATATAATGATAGCATGAATATCCTGAATTTATCATTAATATTATAGGAATTCCGTAATCAATTGATGCTTTAATATCTTCAATTGAACCACTGTAAATTGACGCCTCTAATCCTTGTTCTCTAGCGTCTATAAGTATTCTTAAATTTAAAGTTCCTCGTTTATTTTTATTATAAATTCTCTCAGAAATTTGTGCTGGAGATTGTTTAATACCTAAAAAATTGTATATTGATGCTAGAGCAGATGGGCCACATCCGTTTTCTATTTGTTGGAAAAATGGAACATCATCAATTATATATTCTAATTTAATATTATTTGACATATTAAACCATTTTTCAGCTTCTATTTCATTACCTTGTTGTATATATAACACACCAAGACTATTAGAAATCGCTTTTTGTTCACGTTTCTCATTTGAAATACTATAAGCTAACTTTAGCTTAATCTCTGCATTTTCATAATCCTTTTGTAGCATTAGTAAGTTACCCAAATTATTTAACGCTGGGATATAATCAGGGTTATGTTTTAACGCTGACTCATATTTCAGAACAGAATCTTCTATCATACCTTTTTTGTATAGAATATTGCCTAAATTAGTTAAAGCAACATAATTACATGGATTTTTTTCAATTGCTTTTTTATATAAAACGGCCGCATCATTAATTTTATTCGCTTCCTCGTAAACAACCCCAAAATCTGATATTTTTTCAGATGTGTGCTTAGAAAAATCAATTTTCGGGCATGAATACGTGCATCCGTTAAATATGAAAAGAATATTAAGTGACAAACAAAATGTAAGGTATCTCACCATGTTCATTGATAGAAGCCTATTTAATTATCGAAAAGATATGGGAAAACATATGCGAATAGAAAATCCATGATTTATAGCTTAGATCCCTCTCCTATATATTATCCAATACTCCGAGACCCCAAAAAGCAACTAAAATGCATGCAAAACCTCCTGCCGTTAAGGCCCAAAAGCTACCCTCGCTTCCCATGGCAGATGCAATTAACGCAGATCCAGCAATTATTAATCCCCAAGCTAACCCCTTGCCCATTTTGTAACCAGCGGCATATTCTATGTGAATATCCTTATCAAAAATCCTATCAAGATCAATTTTGCTTAGCTTATCAACTATGTTGAATGCGTTTGCTTCATTAGTTCCCATAGTGACAAGTTTATCAAGTGTTATTTCTCTTTGCAAAGTGTATATATTTAGTTTATTAGATGATCTACCGTCACTCAATTCTGAAGTTATAATATTTTGATACAGATGAGCTTGCTCATGGAAATTTGTAAGTTTGATTTTTAAGTCGTCGTCAGCATGCTTATCAAAAGTAAGTTTTAGTTGCTTCATTAGCATATTTATTGAATGTTTTTTTGCCTTATCAAGTCTTTTGTTTAGTAGTATATTTTCAATTTTCGATAATGAATCAATGAATTCAATATCAGTAAAAGCATTTATCAGTCGCTGTGCCTCACTTTCATCCAATCCGTATTTAATTATTTCTTCCTTAACAAGACTTGTTTTAAGAGTTTCCAAAACCGTTTTAATACTTTTTTCTGTTTGTATTTTAGACTCAAATAGTTCTGCTCTAAGGACGTTAGGTATTAAAATATTAAACAAAGATAAGAATGAAAGAATCAAACCAATTCCGCAAACCTTTAGCTTTTTCATATTTACCTCCAATTTTTATTTAAAAATATTATAATTATTGTTTCTATCATTTAAAATCGGATTTGAAGCTGGAATAACAGCCAGAACTTAATCGGTCACATTTTTTTAAGAGTAAGAAATTTTCGTAAATATCAAGTCAATTCGAATTTTATTTTTGACCTTAATATAGCAGGTTGATAACTATTATAACTACTTGTTATATTTTCTCTTTCGATCTGATATCTGTTAAGTTGTTGGCGAGTTAATTGTGGTTAATTTATAGAGAACTGTCCGATTAACCATTTACCAGGTTGTTCAATCTTGACAGTTAGGTAATCCGATGATTTTTTTGCTTTATTTACGATTTTATCAGCCTCAATCGGACTCAAGCCATACTTATCAATTAGAATATGAGACATTTCATCTCGATCAATTATGGTTTTAGATACATATCCTTCCCCTCTTTTAATAAAAAATAAGTCTTTTGCTGGAAGATATACAGATTGGGTTTTAGTTATGACTGGAAAGTCAATGACTTTTTTAATACCAGGTTTCCATTCGTCTAACTTAACATAAATATTGTAGTTATGATTCGGATCGATCATGATAAGTTTATCAAAATTTTTCCATTTGTTAACATCTTTTTTTTGGTAAGGATCCCAAATCGTCTCTTTATTGATTATTGACAAACTAATTTTATTTTGATGGGAAAATTTGATTTCTCTATTATCGTATTCTCTTCCATTAATTCTTAATACAGTATTATTATTATCTGGAAGGATAGTTAATTTTAGATTAATATCTTTTTGTGAATATAAGGGATCATCAAATTTGCTATCAACCAGAGTATCTATATTTATGTCATCTTTACGACTTTTAATTATGAAAACAAAATCGCCTTCATCTAAATCAGGATCTTTGATTTTACCATACTGTGGATGTTGACCAACAGAATAAGACATTACTTTTTTATGAAGATATAAGCCAAGTTCTGTCCCAGTAACATATCCATCATTATCCATATCACCCTCACCAGATAATGCCCGAATGAACGAAGGAGTAAAAACACTTCTTGCAGGAACCACTTCTCCAGAACTCCCAGCTGTTATGTACTGTCTAACCGGTCTTGATGTTTTATCTGAGATGTGTGGTGGATGCTCAGGTAACGATTTAGTCTTGAAGATCGTACCTGAGAAACAACTATCAAAAACAAATAAAGCATGTTTGGCTTCTATTCTTTTTGACCATGTTATAATTTGATCCATACTTATGGCTTTCCTAACAAATTCTTTTTCATTCTCCTGTGGGACTGGGGCATCTATAGGTACAATATAACCTTTTTTCCCATTATTTCTAGAATGTCCATGACCAGAATAAAAGATCAACAATCTATTCTCACTATCCAGTCCATATCTATTTATAAAAGATTTAAATGCAGTGTAGAGTTGTTCACTATTAGGATTCGATATCAATGTTGTATTAAATCCAATTTTATTTAACATTAAATCAACTTTTTGAATTTCAGATGTTACGCTTTCCAACCTTGGCCATCCTGCTATATAATTACTGATCCCAATAATCAATGCATGGCTTTCTTTATAAAGTATAACATTTTTTCCATTTATAGTTTTTACAACTTTTAATCCTTTATAATTCTCAGCTAACAATATCGGATCTTTTGTTAAAGATAAAATTAAGAAGACAGTAAAAAGATATAGTGTTATTTTTAATGTAATAAAAAGATACTTAAAATTCATAATTTTGCCTAAGTTGATACTAAATTACTCCTGCTAATATTTATTTTACATCAAATTCGAAACAATTAAGTTTTATTTTGTAAACAAACATATAGAATTTAGATGTTAATCTATCACCGAATTATTGTGTGTTTTACCAAAACACCTCATTCATGATCCCTTCAGATTTTGGGATCGACGTTATATACACTTGATACAAATCTTTCAGTGGGAATAAACCTTCTGGCCCTTCCTCACTAACTTCGATTATAACTGACCAAGCTTCGAATGTGTCGATAGTTTCATCAGGATCTGATTCACTTAACCGTTCGCAATATGCATTTAAAAAATAGTAACCATCTGGAAGTTTGCTGAAATTGTAATAGCCATCACTGGATGTTAATATGTCATCAACGAATTCATAACTACTATCATAGAGTGTAACGAGTATGCTTTCATTTTGGTCTCCGGAATATTCGGGATCTTTGTCCCATCGAGAAGACCCATATGTATATTCGCAATAGCCTTCATCACAGAGAAGTAAATCTGAAATTGTGTAATCTACGGAACGTGCATACCCCCTTCCATCACATTGGCCCGTCACTTGAAGGGCGCACCTTCTCATATTTTCTTTCCAATCAGAATATGAGATATATGCTGGAAAAAATACATATCCTTTTATTTCCCCTTCATATTCGACTGGGTCGATGACAACATCGTCATTAGCATCGTCCTCACCACCGCCGCAGGAAAGAAAAAATAGAACCATTACAACACCGCAAAAAAAAGATACATTCCCGAATCGATTCATAATTCCACCTCACTTTTCTTGGTCGCGAAATGAGATAAATATCAATAAGATCAAAGTCGTTATAATTTATAACCTCGTATACTTCTTACTTTTGAATTTAAAATAAAGAAGTCTTGAGGTGCTCCCACCTAAAAATACATCTGGAATTCATCGACAAAGAGGCAATAACCGATCGAAACTAACGGATGACTAACGGATGGGAAAAATAATTAAAATTTAGTTTGGCTTTATTAATTTACGATATAGATCGATCGTTTCTCTGGATGGTTCGATATCGCACTTGGCTCTCAGAATTTTTTTACAGCGATCGAAGATGCCGACAACTTGAGACATCTGACCGAGTCGTTCGTAGCAACTCATTAATTCACGATACAGTGGTTCTGACAAATCATCGGCATCGAGCCCTTTTTCATAGCAGTCGATGACGTTGTCCCAGTCTCCCGATTTTTCGTGGATCTTTGCAAGTGCTTTGATCGCCGCAAGATATTTATGATTCTGACGGATCTGCATGGGGGCCGCCCAAAACGAATCAGTATCTTCGGCGAGAAATGGTCCTTTGTATAGGTCAACGGCTTTACTTAGACGATCTTTTTCGGCGGTGTTTTTTTCGAGGGCAAACTCAAATGCTCGGATGTCCGTCCAGCATATTCTCGGATTCAAAGAGACCAGACCCTCGCTGAGAATGATCGTATCCTTTCCGCCGAGAAGCTTTCGAAGCCGCTTCAACGCCATGGTAAAGGATTGATAGGCCGCGTCCCCTTCCGAGTCCGGCCATAGGGCGTCGGCCAATCGGTTCACCGGGACATCAATGCTGCCGAAGGCGAGCAGTGACTTGAGAAGGTCAATGGGCTTTTTCTGGGCCTTTCCAGAAAAGCGGATTTCCTCGTCTTTTTTAAAGATGCTGAATTTTCCCAAAGTATAGATCTTAACAGGCCAGGGCCAGTTGTAAATATGTAAAGGTGGGGTCTTGGGAAATAGATCACGTTTTTGAATCAGGTAGCTGACGAATGACGGTTCGATCCCATTTTCCAAGGCTTTCTGACATAAGAAGGTCATGATTTTGGGACTCCACCAGGGAAAGTTGTAGATCTTTGCATTGCTGCCCACAGCCATCGCCTTTTTCAAGGATGCCAGTCCTTTTTGGTCACTACCATTTTTAAACTTTTGGTATGCCTGCAAACAATACCCGTGGTACAACAGATTGTCGGCTCCAATGTGGTTGCCGATTGTGAGGGCTATATGTAAACTCTCTTCCACCTTTTCATTGTTATCATATACGAGCTGAACATAAACCATTGCCAGATGGCTAAGGGCATAATTAAACGGAGGGCCGCAGTTCACCTCTACTGTTTTCATTGCCTTGTCAACATTATGAAAGGCCTGGTCCATATCTTTTTTCACAAAGGCGATCCACCCTTTTAGAAAGTAGATATTTGCCCTCATGATGGAAGGGGTCGAGTCAGTATATGACTCCATTTGGACCAGCAATCTGTCCAAGCGTTGGATATCGAATGTGGAAGACGCATGACGGTAGATTTCAGCAGAGATGAATTCGTTGTCCAACAATCTAATACCGGTCTGTTTGGATAAATTTTTGCCTTTTGTAACTGCGCTGTCACAAACCTCCCATTCGGCGGTCAGCCACCCCAAGTGGGCCTCGGCGATATAAAATTTCAGTTGGGATAGGTATAATGATTTCGTTTTCTTTAATACATCCCGCTGCAGATCAACAACAAACCTGTACAACGGGAATTTGCCGATCCATCCGCAATAGGGGATGAGTAGGCCGTTCAACTTGATCGCGATATCGGAACCGGATGATGCCTTGATGATCTCTTTTGCCCGAATTGCCCATTTTGTGAGCTCTTCGTGGTGTGTGTTGCAATACACCAGTGCACTGATCATGCAGTTGACCACGCGAACTTCGATTTCAGGATCGGGAAATTCGGGGAACTCCTGGATAAATGTCATGAATTCTTTCACCCTTTTACCCAAATCCTTTAAATTATCCAGGAAAAAGATATAGGACTCGATAATTCCAGCCCATGATTGACATGTTCCAATTGGATCCTTTTTATTGCGAAACAGATGGAATGCTTTTTCGTAGCATTTTCTTGAATTCAATGGATCCAAGGATATACGGCATGCTCCCATCCAGTGGAGGATCCAGGGATGGCTCTGCCGGTATGGTTCGGGAAGCAGACCGATCCATTTTTCCAGGGTATGCACCTTGCCTTTTTCCAGCAATGCTTGTGCATTGTTGATAACCAGTTCCAACAACGACTGCCAATCCTCTGATCGATGATACAGTTCTACGGCGTATTCGTCCTGACCCGTTTCCTTCAAGAGGGACGCAGCTTTTTGAACGACTTTTTTATAGTGAGGTTTATTAAATACGTCGGCTGCCTTGGCGTTGAGAAATGAGCGAAAAAGATCGTGGTAGACATACGAAGGAGACGCATCAGGCTTGAAAACCGTAAAAAAATTCTTCTTTACTAGAAAATTGAGGATTTTCTCTGTATCGTCAATTCCGCTCAGATCCTTTGCCATGCGAATCGTCATCTGGGGGAATATGGCCGTTTTCAGCATGAACTCTTGACAAGCGGGGTCAATGTTCCTGAAAATCTCTTTGTCGAAATAGTCGTAAAAAAGCGAATGGTTGGAAAAGTCCATCGGCGAGCAGGAATGACCTTTTTGTGAGAGCTCTTCAATAGCCAAGACTAATCCCGCCACCCAACCATTGGTTCGATCATACAGCGTCTGTAACTCTTTCTCAGACAATTTTCTATCTGTCTTGAGTCGGATGATGGCGGCACACTCTTTTCTGGACAAATGGAGGTCTGCCCAGTGCAGCATCGGTAGGTTGCCGCAGGCTCTCAACCGTGCAAAGACGGGTGGCGGGTCCTGTCGGCTGATCACGAACACATTGAGATCTTGAAGAATTTCCTCCAACCCGATGCGCAGGATTTCATGTAGGTCCGAATTTTCGGAAACGGATTCATAGTTATCCAGCACAATAACGGAATTTTGCGGCAGTCTGCCATAGAAGGCACGAAAGAAATTGCGCGTAAAGGTGGAGAGATTTTGAGCGTATTCGGGGGTGAACAGGGGAAGAGATTTCCTTTTTTTCGGCCCAGCCTTTTTGCCTGCAAGGCCAAGATTAAAAAAGAAAGAGGCGATATCCTCATCGCCACTGTCCACCTGGTACCAGATGGTGGGATGACCACTTTCCTTTAAATAGCTGGCCACCAATGTTGTTTTACCGGAACCCGCTCCTGCGGAAATCCAAACTGCCGGCTGCTTACGAGCTTGATTCAACCATGCAAACAAGTGTTTGCGATAATAGACGTTGGATACCTGCGGGCTCTGCAGTTTCGCTGTCGCTTGCGCCAGAATCATCACGAGCTTCTATCAAGTTGAACTTGCAGTATGCACGAAAATCGTTCAATCAAAGTCAGACACGGTCAAGAAACACAGCCACATCATTATCTTACTCCTTCGACCATGAGCTGAATAAAAAAGATAAGCAGCTAACGGGTCAAATAGACATCCGATGTAACTTTATTTTTTTGGAAATGGTGAAACAAGAAAATACTTAGATAAGTAACGAAAAGATAATAGATTTTCAACAAAGAAATGAAATTTACAGCGACAAAAAGTAACGATGGAACAGATCATCCTCATTCAATTCCGGATGAAACGTAGTGGCCATGATATTGTTATGGCGTAGGAAGACGGGATCTGTGTCACGATAGGCATACACCTGAACGGATTCATCCACCCGCTCGAATCGCGGGGAGCGGATGAAGATGGCGTTGTAGTCTTTGATTCCGAGAATGGGGACATCGATGGGAAATTCCAGGCTGGCGATCTGGCGGCCGTAGGCATTGCGGGTCACGGACGCCGGGAGAACTCGCAAATGGCCGGGCCTGCCGTCCACTCGGTCTGCCAGTAAGATACTTCCGGCACAGATCCCCCATACCGGCATACCCGCTTCAATACGCCGGGTGAGGGGAGACGTCATGGCGAATTCGTCCAGGAACTTTGCCATCACCGTGCTCTCACCGCCGGGGATGATCAGACGGTCGATCTCTTCCAGGGCCTCGGCGGTGCGGACAATGGTCGTGCCCACACCGCAGCGGGAGAGGTGAGGGAGATGATCGAGAAAGGCGCCTTGCAGGCCGAGCAAGCCGACGCGCATGCTACACGCCCCGTTCGGCCATCTTGACGTCCAACGAATCGTTCTCCAGGCCGATCATGGCGGTCCCCAGTCCCTTGGAGATCTCCACCAGTTTTGCCGGGTCCTGGTAGTGAATCACCGATTGGACGATGGCGTGGGCCATCTTCGGCGGATTCTCCGATTTGAAGATTCCCGACCCGACGAAGACGCCGTCGGATCCCAGGGCCATCATCAGGGCGGCATCGGCGGGGGTGGCGATCCCTCCGGCGGCGAAGTTGACGACAGGCAACCGGCCCAGTTCGCGGGTTTGGCGGACCAGTTCCACCGGCACGCGCATCTGGCCGGCGGCGTGGGTCATCTTGAAATCATCCAGGCCCAAAAGCGCTTCGATCTCTTCGTTGATGGCGCGCATGTGCGTTACCGCATTGACGATATTTCCCGTGCCGGCTTCCCCCTTGGTTCGAATCATGGCAGCGCCTTCGTCGATGCGCCGAAGGGCCTCTCCCAGATTACGGGCGCCGCAGACAAAGGGGACCTCGAAATCCCGTTTGTCCACGTGGCGTTTCTCGTCTGCCGGCGTCAGGACCTCGCTCTCGTCCACGAAATCCACGCCCATGGCCTGCAGGATGCGGGCCTCCATGAAGTGTCCGATGCGCACCTTGGCCATGACCGGTATGCTCACGGCCTCCATGATCTGCTGGATCATGGCCGGATCACTCATGCGGGCCACCTGTCCGTCGCTTCGAATGTCCGAAGGAACACGTTCCAGGGCCATGACCGAACATGCGCCGGCATCTTCCGCGATGCGCGCCTGGTCGGCGTTGGTCACGTCCATGATCACACCGTTTTTAAACATCTCCGCAAATCCCTTGTTCACATCTTCTCGCGCCATGTCGTGTGTTCCTTTCCTGCTAATCCGATGTCGTATTTCGAGGATTGGGCAACTCGCCCCAACGCCGATATTGAGTCAGAGGGGACGTTTTCAAATTGCCCCTGATGAGGGCCGAATATATACAAACCGTTGGGCGATGTCCATTGGTATCTGACAAACCACTAGGATAACCGCTTTGAACGTCGAACGTCCAACGTCCCATGAGGCAATCGCTTCGCTCCATCGTTTTCAAAAAAGATAGAATCCAATGTTCAATGTTGGAAGTTCGACGTTCAAGTCCCTAAGATTTGATGCAATCCGGCAATCACACCCTCTCTTCTCCATATTTACGGGTAAATTCCGAAAAGAGCGCCATGATGCGGAGGGTGCGCTCGCCCGGGTTTCCGTCGCCGAACCGGTAGTCGTCCATCCTGACAACCGGGACCACCTCCTTGTTGGATGCGGTGAGAAACGCCTCGTCCATCAAGCGGATTTCATCCTTGTGAACGTCTCGGATCTGAAGATCGAACTCCTTTTCGACCAGGGAGATGATCACCTGGCGGGTAACGCCTGGCAGGATCGATACGGACGGCGTCACCAGCGTATCGCCGATAAAGGCGAAGAAGTTCGTGGTCGTGCCTTCCAGCAGACGTCCGAGGTGATCGACGTAAATGGATTCGATGGCGTCTTGCTGTCTCGCGCGGCTCAAGGCCAATATGGCCGGGATATAGTTGATGCTCTTGGCGCCGGGCATATATCTTTCGGCATGGGTGGTGATGATGGCCACGCCCTCGTCGTACCATTCGGCAGGGCAGGCATGCAGTCCGGTGACCATGACCATCAGTTTTGGGTTGTCCGCCGGCGTAATGGAGTCGGGGCTGACGCCGCCGGTGACCACGAGACGGATGTTGGCTTCGTCATGGTGGGGGTTTTTCGCCATGGTTTCCATGACGATCTTCTCGATCTGCTCATTTCCCAAAGGCATGGCCAGATTGATGAGGCGGGCCGAACGGGCCAGTCGTCCGATGTGAGTGTCGAGATAAAAGGGCCGACGGTTATAGGTCCGCAGGAAATCGAAAACCCCGTATCCCCGTAAAATACTCATGTCTTTTACGGAGATCTTCGCATCTTCTTCCAAAACGTACTCTCCGTCGATATAATATGTGTCCATTATTTGTGTCCTTTCATTTCTCATCGCTACTTAGTGCTCATACTGAAATGGCCAAATTTCCCTAGTTCTGGTTGAACACTACTTGGAAACGCGTTCGTCAAGAACTATCAAAAAATTTTTTATCAAAAAAGCTTTTCCCATTTTCGGCGATCCATAAACGATAGGAAAAATGAGTTTCTTTTGAACTAATGTCTGGCCGCCTGTGGCTCGGAAAAGCTTTTTAGTGACATCAAGTCGTTGCGTTTTTGTCCGGCCGCCGCCAATGCGGTATCCATATCCACAATTTTGAATCGAACGATTTGTCCGGGCATATACTGGGCCAGAAGGTCCACATCGGCGCCGATCACGTTGAATATCCGTGGATAGCCGCCGATGGTCTGGCGGTGCCGTAAAAGGACGATGGGGCCCTTGGGCGTCAATTGGACGGTGCCGTCGCTGACCGGCGCCGATATCATACTTCCCATATGGATTGTCAAGGGTGTGCGGGTATGCATCAGCCTGAGCCCCATCTGATTGGAGTCGCCGGCGATCTCCCAACCCTGTCCGGTGAATCCTTCCGGGTTTGGTACGAACCGGTATTCAGGACCTTTCAGCACCCGTATCATTCCGTCGGGATCCGGCCAATGGGCAATCTCTTCGAAGGTTCCGCGGCGGATGTCCTCTTTGGAATATAAATCCGCATCCGCGTCTGCCTCACGCCAGCACAGATAGGTGCGGAATCCATAGGATTTGCTGCCGAAAATCAATCGGCTGCCTTCGGGCGCAAAGGTCACGCGACCGTGTTCGACAGTCATACCGGATGTATTCCCTTTGTTCCCGGTTGCAAGGGTTACCGGTTCGTGACCTGCGCCGGTTAGAACGAAGTAGAGGGACGATTGCGCTTGGAGTATCGGGGCGAGGATGATCTCCATGGCCGGGCTGTCTTCCGGGTTTCCCAGCAGAAGATTTCCCGTTTCATAGGAGAAACGGTCCATGCAGCCGGCAGGGGAGATGCCGACATCCTGGTGTCCGTATTCCGGTGGCCCCACAATCTGAAATATGCCTTGGCTTACAGCTTTAAACATGACGGTTTCGTAAAAAGCTTTTCCAGGCCAAATATGGCCCAACAATCGCATGAAAGAAACTCGTTATTATTTTCTCCGCCGATAGACGGAAAAGAGGGAAACGCTTTTTATAAAAAAATCCTTTTTAATTGGGAAAATGAACGAGTTCCTTAGAAGCCCGATATCTGCGTTACGCTTCGTCCCTCGTCACTGCGGCGGTTCCAACCATACGATTCATTCCTCGGGGCTCGCAAGCCTTGATCTCGAACTTTTTTCGAAACCGTCCGAAATTCGACTTTTAATGTGTTTGCCCAACATTATCCTCCATAAAGTGCCTTATTGTTTTTCCGCAAGTGCCTGCGCCAGTTCCAGTGCTATGGATGAATCGGAATGAATGCAGATCGTGGCCGCATCAATGGCCACCGCCCGATAATCGAGACGGCCGTTCTCATCCTCCATGATCGCCTGCACCCGTTTGTCGTTGGCGATGGTCTGTGCCTGGGCCACGGCAGCAGCGCAGTCGTGGATGCAGGCATACGCCTTTTTCCGGCTGGTCAGCACGAGCCGCCCGCTTATCGGATCCACGGTGTAGCGCCGCTCGGCAAAGGCCTCGGCCATGAGGCGGATCCCGAGTTTGCGGCAGACCCGGGCCATCTCGGCATCAGCCGGCGCGATCATCGTCTCGATGTTGTTCTCTTTTGCCCATTGTCCCAATCGTTCAGCCAGAACAGGATCTTTCACGCTGTCGTTGTAAAGTGCGCCATGAAACTTGACCGTCGTCACGTCGGGCATCAGGGCCCGTTGTTCATCCAGGCTTTTTCGCAACGCCGCTTCATCCAGGGCGATGCTGCGCCGCCCGAAGTTTTTCCGGTCAGGGTAGGAGAGGTGGGCCGATACCATCACACCGTTGTCCCCGGCCAGTTTTCGGAAGGCCGCAATGGATTCTTCGTCGCCCGCGTGACCGCCGCAGGCGATGTTGGCGATCTGAATATGTTTCATCAACCGGATGTCCACCGGATGTTCCGGTCCGCGTTCGCCCAAGTCACAGTTAACGGGAATCATTTTCTTCGTTCCTTACGCTCGTGAAAAACAGACCGTATCACCCGGTACCACCGGGATGAGCAGGTCCGGATCGGTCATACCGATAATATTCCATCCGCCCGGCGAATCACAGGGATAGACACCGGTCTGGGCGCCACCGATGGCAACGGCACCAGCCGGCACCCGGGTTCTGGGAGTCTCCTGGCGCGGAGTTGCCAAAAGGGGGTCCAGACCGATCAGATAGGGGAAGTGGGGTTTGAATCCGACCATGGCCACATGATAGGTCACCGATGTGTGGATACGCACCACTTCCGCTTCTTTCAGACCGCAGTAAAAGGCTACCAGGTGCAGGTCCGGACCGGTGTATGCTACGGGCAATGTGTGCTGCCTGCCCTTTCCGGTGGTGACCTTCCCCGGTAGGGCTCGAATCAGATCTTCCATATGCCCGGTGATGGATTCCGGGTCCACGAGAGCCGAATCGAAATGGATGGCCACCGAATTATACGATGGCACCACATCGAAGATATGGGGATCACAGCCGACCAACTTGGATTTCGCCATGCGGTACAGGCAGATCGCACGGTTGGAGACATCCAGCGAGATTTCGTCTCCCAACTGCCAGCAGAGACAGCCGTCGCCGATGGGGTAGTGATGCCAGTTCAAGACGTTTCCATATAAATACAAAGTGTTACGTTTTAAGCGAAAAACCAATAACGATAATGTTGAGTCATTCCGCTTTTTTCTGCTATAGATACCATACTCACAGGCCGGGTCCAACCCGTTAGCCGCTTTGTACGGTCAACAAACCTGGCTCTCCGCACTCAGGTATTCGCCTTTTTGCTCGATCCATATGATCCAATTGACGGAGCGAAGCGACTATATACCTTGACATAAATGGGCGTTCAACGTAAAAATTCTCGTTTACCATGAAATGACGATACGGAGGCATCGATGGATTATAAAAAGACCCTGAACCTTCCCAAGACCGGTTTCCCCATGAAAGCGAATCTTGCCGGTCGTGAACCCAACCAACTGGAAGCCTGGTACGACGAGGGGTTGTACGGTCGCATCCGGGAGGCATCCAAAGGGAAGCCCACGTATATCCTGCACGACGGCCCGCCCTATGCCAACGGTCATATCCATATCGGAACGGCTCTGAACAAAATCTTAAAGGACATCATCGTTCGCAGCCGCCAGATGTCCGGTTTCGACGCCGTGTACGTGCCCGGGTGGGATTGCCACGGCCTTCCCATCGAGCACAATGTGGACAAGGAACTGGGAAAAAAGAAACTTACGATGACCCAAGCCCAGGTCCGGCGTCGCTGTCGCGCCTATGCCGAGAAATTCATCGATATCCAGCGGGACGAGTTCAAGCGACTGGGTGTCATGGGCGAGTGGGACAACCCCTATCTGACCATGAACTACCGCTACGAGGCGATCATCGCCAAGGAGCTCTGCAAATTCGCCATGAACGGCAGCCTGTTTCGCAGCAAGAAACCCATTCACTGGTGCTGCAGCTGTAAGACGGCCCTGGCCGAGGCGGAGATTGAATACAAGGACGAGACATCGCCATCGGTCTTCGTCAAGTTTCCGTTAAAAGACGACCCGGCGGCGATCTCTTCCGAATTGGCCGGAAAAGAGGTCTTCGTGGTGATCTGGACCACCACTCCCTGGACCCTTCCGGCAAACCTGGCCGTGGCCCTTCATCCGGATTTCGAATACGTTGCGGTTGAGACCGGCAGTAACGAGGTGCTCGTCATGGCCCGGGAACTGGTGGACGACTGCATGAAGATCTTCGGTATCGACGATTTTGCGATCATCGCCGACCTGTCGGCCCGGGAACTGGAGAACAAACGTTGTCGTCATCCTTTCTACGACCGGGATTCCCTGATTATCCTGGGCGATCACGTCACCCTGGAAGCCGGAACCGGTTGTGTGCATACCGCACCAGGGCATGGCCGGGAGGACTACGACGTGGCGCTGGCGTACGGTTTGGACGCCTATTCACCGGTGGACGACAACGGCGTCTTCACAGACGAAGTCGGCCCGTTTGCCGGACAGTTCGTGTTCAAGGCAAACGACGCCATCAACCAGACTTTAGAGGAAAAAGGGGTGCTGCTGGCCAGGACAGACATCGCCCACAGCTATCCCCACTGCTGGCGCTGCAAACGTCCGGTCATCTTCCGGGCCACGCCCCAATGGTTCATATCCATGGAGAAGACTGGTCTGCGAAAGAAATCCCTCGAAGAGATCGAAAGGGTTACGTGGATTCCCCACTGGGGCCGGGAGCGCATCTACGGAATGATCGAAAACCGTCCGGACTGGTGCGTATCCAGACAACGGGCCTGGGGCGTTCCCATCACGGTTTTCATCTGCGAAAAATGTGATGCGGTCCACATGAACGAGGCGGTCATGGATCACATTTTCAAGCAGTTCGAAGCACACGGCGCCGACGTCTGGTTCGAAAAGGATACCGCAGACCTGCTTCCCCCGGGCTCGGTCTGTGAAAGCTGCGGCCACGACGGCTTTGTCAAGGAGACCGACATTCTCGATGTCTGGTTCGATTCCGGCGTAAGCCATGCCGCGGTTCTGGAAGATCGGGACTATCTGAAGTGGCCTGCGGATCTTTACCTGGAAGGGTCGGACCAGCACCGGGGATGGTTTCACAGTGCCCTGTTGACCGCGGTGGGAACACGGGGGGCGGCCCCCTACCAGAGCGTACTGACCCACGGCTTCGTGGTGGATGCCAAGGGCAAGAAAATGTCCAAGTCACTGGGCAATGTGGTGGCACCCAAGGAAGTGATCAACAAATACGGGGCGGAGATCCTGCGTATGTGGGTATCGGCCTCGGACTATCGGGACGATGTGAGAATTTCCGACGGTATCCTAAAACAGCTTTCCGACGCCTATCGCCGGATTCGCAATACCAGCCGGTTTCTGCTTGGCAACCTTTCCGATTTTTCTCCGCTGACCGATGCGCTGCCCTACGATGAACTGCTGGAGATCGATCGATTCGCCCTGCACAAGCTCCAGGACCTGATCAAAAGGGCGCTGGAGGCATACGATACCTACGAGTTCCATGTGATCTACCATCGGCTGTATAACTACTGCACCGTGGACCTGAGTTCGTTCTATCTCGATATTTTAAAGGACCGTCTCTATACCAGTCCGCCGGCCTCCCGAAAACGCCGAAGTGCCCAGACGGCCATGTATACCATCCTGGACGCCATCGTACGGATCATGGCCCCCATCATGCCCTTTACCGCAGAGGAGATCTGGAAACACATGCCATCCTATGCCGACAAGGCCGAGAGTATCCACCTCGTCTTGTTTCCACAGGCGGATGACAAACTGCAGGATGTGGCGCTGGCCAAGAAATGGGAGACCCTCATCGATGTGCGGGCCGAAGTGACCAAAGCGCTGGAGCAGGCCCGCGTCGACAAGGTGATCGGCCACAGCCTCGATTCGGCGGTCACTTTGGGTCTCGGGAACGATCTTTATGCCGTCCTGGCGGATTTTGCCGAAGATCTTCGATCCATTCTCATCGTCTCCGAGGCGAAGATGGTAAAGGGTGAAATCGACGGTGCCTATACCAGCCGGGAGATGGAAGGGGTCTGGGTGGCCGTGGCCCCTGCCGGCGGTGAGAAATGCCAACGCTGCTGGGTCTATGACGACAGCGTCGGCAAGGATGCGGATCACCCAACCATTTGCGAAAGATGCGGCCAGTCCCTTGTGGAGATGAATGTCGGTCCCGCAGCGCAAACCCCCGACCAATAGGAGGATCATGACGTCTGAAACCACGGAAACCGGGAGCCAATCCCCAAAAAGCGGAGAAATGCAGGCCGGCGCGTCGTTGCCGGCTTCCATGGGTGCAAAAGCTTTTGTGCTCATCGCCGTGTCGGTGGTGGTGATCGATCAAATCACCAAACACCTTATCTTGACCCGGATGCCCCTGTACGATGTCATGTCCGTTATTCCGGGATTTTTCAACATCACGCACATCCGCAATCCCGGCGGTGCCTTCGGATTTATGGCCACCGGAAGCCAGGGGATCCGGAACCTTTTGTTCATCGGGGTATCTGTCGTCGCCTTGGGTTTGATCGTCTATTTTTATCGTATCACACCAAGGACTCATCGGAGCCTGGCGGCGGCCATGGCCATGATCTTCGGCGGTGCGGTGGGAAACCTCATCGACCGGCTCCGTTTCGGGGAGGTGGTGGATTTTCTCGACTTGTACCTGGGCAGTTACCATTGGCCGTCCTTCAACGCAGCCGACAGTGCCATTACCATCGGGATTGCGATTTTTATCGCCCACCTGGTCTTGGGGAAAATGCCGGAATAACGAACAAACGGTTCACAGTTCACGGTTCGCGGTTCGTGATTCCGGGTCGTTTTTGTCTTGGTGGAAGCTTAACGAAAGACCTGTGCGATCCGTAGGCGGTTCCATGAACTGAGAACTGAGAACCGTGAACTGAAAACAGAGAACCCGAATGCCCACCGTTACCTACGATAACCTGCCCGATTTTCTGAAAGGCGCCAAAGTCGACACCTGGCCTGCCGTCACGCTGATTTTCGGAGAAGAGATGCTGTGCAAAACAGCCAGGGATCAGGCGATTCATCTCCTGGTGGATGAGGCGGACCGATCCGTCGGCGTCGAAACCTTCGACGGAAGTCAGGACAACATCGCCGATGCACTGGCGAGTCTCGCCACTTATGCCCTTTTGTCCCCCAAAAAACTGGTGGTACTACAAGACGCCCGAATTTTCTATTCCAGCCGGGCCCAGCAGGGCTTGCGTGAAAAAATGGAGAAGGCGGCCTCTGGTGGTGAGATGAAAAAGGCGGCCCGTCCGTTCTTGAGTCTACTGGCCATTTGCGGTCTGCGCCTGGAAGACATGGATAGCCCGGCGGGACGCGGCAAGGTGGTCGAGGATGTGGAGGAAGAGCCGCCAAGCTGGTTTTCCGAACTGTTGGACTACTGCCGGGAAAACAGGCTGACGGTTCCGGTGGGGGGGGACGATGCAAGCCTGGTAACAAGCGCCATGGAAAAGGGTTTTCCCCAAGGACATCGCCTGCTGATCGTCACCGATATCGTGGATCGACGAAAGGCCCTGTTCAAGGCCATCGGCCAGACGGGTGTGGTGGTGG
The DNA here is from genome assembly GCA_963674945.2 of uncultured Desulfosarcina sp. Taxonomy (GTDB): domain Bacteria; phylum Desulfobacterota; class Desulfobacteria; order Desulfobacterales; family Desulfosarcinaceae; genus Desulfosarcina. The sequence goes on along the minus strand of CAXXWQ010000003.1, from coordinate 2,551,932 downwards.
ACTGCAGCGTTCCCGCGGGCGAGACGCGGTCTGACCGAATGGCCCGGGATGCGGTCATGAATGCGACCATCGACGGTGCATTGAAAAAGGCCGACAAGCGTCTGTCCGCCGATGCCCGTCGTCGGATCATGTCCTGGACCGGCTTCGATCTGCGAACCCTTTCCGGTAATATGGACAAGCTGATCCAGTATGTCGGAGACCGAAAGACCATTTCCGACGACGACGTCACTTTTTTGCTGAGCAGGACAAGAAAGGACCCCATCTTCGAATTTACCAACGCCGTCGGGGATCGGGACCTGTCGGCCTGCCTCTTTTTTCTGAAGAGCCTGACAGGTGACGGAATGCACCCCCTCCAGCTTTTGTCGGCAGTGGCCAATCAGATCCGAAGGCTGATTGTTGCCAAGGATTTTTTACTTCGAAACCCGGATCTCCATTGGTCCCCGCAGATCTCTTTTCCCCAGTTCAAAACCGGAATTTTCCCAAAAATACAAAAAGACGATGGCCTGTTTGGGAACCTGCTCGAATCGTGGGAGGGGTTGCTGCAACCGGTTGGCAACGGGACGGCAAGAAAAAAGAAGCCCGCCAGCGACCTGGTTCTGGCAAGAAATCCAAAGAGCCCGTTTCCGGTCTTCCAGGCGTTGAAAAAAGCCGATTACTTCTCCCGGGAAACGTTGATTTCAGCCATGGTACATCTCGGTGAAATCGACCGCCGGATGAAATCCACCGGACAGGACCCACTGATGTTGCTGGAAAACTTCCTGTTGGGTTTTTGCCGGCAATCGGCAGCCCCCATGGGTTCAGCGTTTCCGCCGACAAGGTAGTAAAAGGGCGAAAGAAGACGGGTAACAGGGCCGACGTTGAAATCACCATGAAGTCGGAAGAAGAGGAAGCATTGAAGAGGGAAGAATAGCGTTCATGGGGTTTTTTAGAAATCAGCAGATAAAGGCCGCCGTTCGTCTGCTTTCATGGCAGTATGAAAAGAACGAATCGGAACGACCGAATCAGGCTTTTTTGCAAAGACAAGCAGAAAAACTGGTGGACGACGCCCATCGCATCGCCCGTGAACGTGGCGGAAACGTTCTTTCCATTTTAAAGGAGATGGCCGCAGATATCTTCCGGAAGTGAAAAAACCAAACGGCGATCGTAAATACACCGGAAAATGGCGTTGAAAAACCACTATTCCCGTGATAAAAAAGATGATTGTCAACCCCGAACCAATTTTCACCCACCTACCCACCCAAACGGCAGAATCAAGGAGGAATCACATGCGAAACGGTTTTTTATCTTTCTTAGTACTGTTCATCGCTGTTCTGGTTTTCGCGTTTCCGGCGGCCAATGCGGATGCGAAAGAGACTATCAAGATCGGTTTTAACATTCCTTTGACCGGGGACAACCCGGATGTGGGCGCATCGTCAAAGAATGCCGCCGAAATGTTCCATGCAAAAACCCCTGAGATCAAAGTGGGGGGGAAGTCCTACACTTTGCAGTTCATCTATGATGACAACGAATACAAGGCTGAATCCGCCGTGAAGGTGAGCACCAAGCTGATCACTGAGGAGAATGTTCTTGGCATCATCGGCCCCCAAAGCTCAAGCCAGGCCGTTCCGGCCGGTGAGGTGGCCAACAATTTCGCCACCCCCATGATCAGTCCCTGGTCCACCAACCCGAACACGACCCTGGATCGTCCCTATGTGTTCCGCGGGTGCTTTTTGGATCCCTTCCAGGGACCGGTGGTCGCCAATTTCGCAACGGACGAACTGGGGGCGAAAAAGGCCGCCGTGCTATACGACATCGCAGCGGACTATCCCAAGGGGCTTGCCGAATTTTTCAAAGAGGCCTTCGAGAAGATTCATGGTCCCGGCTCCGTCGTGGCTTTCGAGACCTTTACTACCGGTGACAAGGACTTTTCGGCCCAGATGACCAACATCATGATGAGCGGTGCCGACATTTTGTTTACGCCCCAGTACTACAGCGAAGTGCCCCTGATCGTTCGTGCCGCCAAGGAGATGGGATGGAACAAACCCATTCTCGGTTCCGACAGCTGGGGCAGTGGCGATCTGATGGGACTGTGCGGCGACGACTGCAAGGGCTATTACTTCTCCACCCACTATGCCGCGGCCGGTGCCAAGGGGGAAACCAAGGCCTTTATCGATGCCTACACCGCCGAGTATGGAAAAACCCCGGACGACGTGGCTGCACTGACCTGGGACGCCCTGGGCCTGATGATCCAGGCCATCAAGAATACCGGTGGCCTTTCCGGAGACATCAAGGCCGATCGTACCAAGGTGAAAGATGCCCTGGCCGCTGTGAAAAACTATCCCGGCATCACCGGCGGGATGACCTTCACCCCCGAAGGGGATCCGAAAAAATGTGCCGTCGTGGTCAAGATCAACGAAGAGGGCAAATTCGCGTTTTATAAATCGGTCTGCCCGAAATAGTATAGTATCCTCATATCCCCGAAGCGAATCTATGGATCATGATTCACCGGCCGCTTCTGCCCATTGGGAGAGGCGGCCGGCACCGCTACGGGCCTACCTTTTTTATCCGACGACGGGAGCCGCCTTCCATGACGTTCAATTTTTTCATGCAGAATTTGATCAACGCCCTGCAATGGGGCAGTTTCTATGCCCTGATCGCCCTCGGCTACTCCATGGTGTACAGCATTTTGATGCTGTTTAATTTCGCCCATGGCGATATCTTCATGGTCGGCGCCTATATCGGATTGGGTGTTTCGCTGGGCCTCCTGGCATTGTTCGGCGCAGGGGCGTCTGCCATCCTACCCGGATGGATTCTTTTGGTGCTGACCATCCTCATCTCCATGTTTCTCACCGCGTTCGTTGGAATCATCGTCGAACGGGTCGGATACCGGCCTTTGCGGGAGGCGCCGCGGGCATCGGCCGCCATTACCGGATTGATGATCGGCATCATCCTGGAAACCGGCAATATCCTTTTTTTGGGGGGCCAGCGGTTGAAATTTCCACAATTGATCCAATCGGTCACCTACAACATCGGTGGTGTCTATGTGACCAACAAGAAAATCATGATCGTGCTGGTTTCTCTTACCCTGATGCTGGCGCTTCACCAGTTGATCAACCGTACCCGATGGGGCATGGCCATGCGTGCCATGGCCTATGATTATGTGGTCGTACCCCTTGTGGGCGTGCCCCTGAACACCATTGCCGCCCTGACCTTTGCCATCGGTTCGGCCCTTGCCGCCGCCGCCGGCATTCTCTTCGGCCTGGCATATCCGGTGCTGGACCCCTACATGGGGGTGAGCTTCGGGTGGAAGGCCTTCGTGGCGGCCATCCTCGGCGGAAGAGGGTCTATCATGGGTGCCTGTGTCGCCGGTTTCATGCTGGGGTTCATCGAAATCATGACCGTACCGGCCATCCAGATCGTCAACCGGCTCTTTGCCCTGAACATCGGCTCCAACCTGCGTGACCTTATCGCCTATTCCATCGTCCTGATCATTTTGATCTTTCGGCCGCACGGCCTCTTCGGCCAGGAATACAGTGCGAAGCTGCGGCTTTGATTCGTCGATAACGCTCGATCATGATTTGGAATTTATTGAGGTGTAGAAAACTCGGTCTTCTGGAAAAGGTCAGCGTTCATTGGCTCTTAGGTATTATTGTTAAAAGAATCCAGGAGTCAGAACTCAGAATCCAGAATCAGGTATTCGCCTTTGGCTCGATCCATGTTATCCAATCGACGGAGCGAAGCGACATCAGATTCATTCTGGCTCCTGAATACTGGCTTCTGACTTCTGTAGCTTTCCAAGGATAGAACATGATGGAAAATGCCCTTGCCCCCAAACCGAACAATATCTTCGATCGGATTGGCCTGTTTTTTACGCCGGTACCCCTGTTGGGATTTTTAATCGGTTTTTTGGCCTGCGCCTTTTGGGAACAATTGGTGGGCGAAGACCTGGCTTCGATTCTGGGTCTGCCCAAGATGCCGGTGCTTTTCGGTCTTCTCACCACGTTCAAGGTCTTTGCCGGAATCATCAATTTACTGCTAAAGGGAGAGGTGTTTGATTGGGCTACGCTATTCCATATTCCAGGTGCCCTGGCTTACTTCATCGTCATCTACCTGATACCCCTGGTACTCGTCTCACGGGCGGTTGCCAAGCCGGCCAATGGATTGTGCCGATACCTGCAGCGGTTCCCCCTCGTGATCACCGCAATGGTTCAATTGGGGGTGATGTACGCGGTTCTTCACATCTGGGCCGAGATGAGCGACTATCGCCTGATCACCCTCAAACTGACGCTGATCGCCGTCCTGTTCACCTTGAGCTTGAACATCATCAACGGATACATGGGAGAATTTTCCTGTTCCCATCCCGGTTTCATGGCCATCGGCGCATATATGTCCAGCCTGTTTACCGTGGGACTTTTCACCAACGATAAGGTGCTGGGGGATGCGGTGTTCACCTTTTCCGGCGCCTTTGTCACATTTCCCCTGGCCCTTCTCTTCGGCGGCATCATGGCGGCCATTGGCGCGCTGATCATCGCCATTCCCTCGTTCAAAACCCGGGGAGACTACCTGGCCATCATCAGTCTGGCCTTTTTGTTCATCGTCAAGAGCCTGTTTGAAAACGTACAGGCTCTGGGCGGTAGCCGGGGAATCGCCGGGCAACCGGATTGGGCCTCTTTGCCCGTGATTTTCATCACCATGGCCTTTGGCGTGTGGACCATCAACAATTTCGTCACATCCACTCTGGGCAAGGCATTGAACGCCGTTCGCGACGACGAAACCGCTGCCGCTGCCATGACCGTAAATACCCGAAAAACGAAGATGACCGCCTTCATGTTCGGTGCGTTCTGGGCCGGTGTGGCCGGCGGATTGCTGGCACATGTGATTCGATATATCAATCCGGCCATGTTCAGCGTACAAAAACTGGCGGAAGTGCTCGCCATGGTCTATTTCGGCGGCCTCAACTCCGTGTACGGGTCCATCGTGGGGGCCGTCTCCATCAGCCTGCTGGGCGAAGCGTTGCGTCCCCTGGAAATTCTGAAATGGATCGTGATTCCGCTTCTGCTCATACTGGTGATGATCTACCGGCCTACCGGATTGATCGCCTTCAAGGAGTTCGATGTCAGGAAAGTTTTCGGCCCCAAGGAGGTGGATTGATATGCCGCTTTTGCAAGTTTCCGACATGAGCCACAACTTCGGCGGCCTGCAGGCCGTATCCAACTACGATCTCAGTCTGGACCCCGGACAGATCATCGGCCTCATCGGCCCCAACGGCGCCGGAAAAACCACCATCTTCAACCTGATTACCGGTATCCATCGTCCCACAAAAGGATCGGTGGTATTCGACGGCCAGCCGCTCGTCGGGAAAAAACCCAATGAAACGGCGGCGATGGGACTGGCCCGCACATTCCAGGAGATGAAGCTGTGGCGCCACATGACGGTTTTGGAACACATCAAAATGGCCCGCTATTCCAAGTTCTCCTATGGCCTGCGCGGCGCCTTTTTCGACACCCCCAAACGTCGTCAACAGGAGCGTCATGCGACGCAGATGGCCATGGAATACATGAGGATGTTTGCCGTTGATCAGTTCGCCGACCAACTGGTGATCAATCTGCCCTACGGTGCCCAGCGGCGGGTGGAGATGGCCCGCGCCCTGGTCATCGAGCCCAAGGTGCTGCTGCTGGACGAACCCACCGTTGGAATGACGCCGGACGAAATGATGGCCATGATCGAAGTGGTCAGAAAAGCCCACGAACGGTTCAATCTTGCCATCTTTCTCATCGAACATCGGTTGAAGGTGGTTCACGAGTTGTGCCAGCATGTTCAGGCCCTGGTCTTCGGACAGGTGCTCGTGGAGGGAATACCCGAAGAGGTCCAGAATCATCCCAAGGTCATCGAGGCGTACATCGGCGAACAGGAGGTGGAATTCTGATGCTTCTCACAGTGGAAAACCTCAGGGTCTCCTACGGAAAGATCAAAGCCCTGCACGGGATCAGCTTCAACATCGACGCCGGTGAAATCGTCACCATCATCGGCGCCAATGGTGCCGGGAAAAGCACCACACTGCGCGCAGTTTCCCGAATGGTACCGGTGGAGGCGGGATCTGCCATGACCTGTATGGGAAAGGATCTGCTTACTTTTGCCGCGGACAAGGTGGTCAGCCAACTGGGGATCACGCATGTTCCCGAGGGTCGCCGTCTGTTCGGCAATCTCACGGTGATGGAGAACCTCCAATTGGCCACCTTTGCCAGAAAGGATCGCGACCAGGTGAAAAAAGACATTCGCCGGGTGTTCGAGATTTTTCCCAGACTCGAAGAGCGCAAATCCCAGGCATCGGGGACCATGAGCGGTGGGGAACAGCAGATGCTCGCCATCGGCAGGGCATTCATGAGCGGTCGACGACTGATGCTGCTGGACGAACCCTCCATGGGATTGTCTCCCCTTCTCATGATGAATGTGTTCCAGGCGCTAAAGGAGATCAACCGGCAGGAGGGGACCGCCATCCTGCTGGTGGAGCAAAATGCCCGATTGGCCTTGAAATTCTCACAGAAAGGGTATGTGCTGGAAAACGGCAACCTTGTGCTCGAAGGCGACAGCGAAACCTTGATCAACGATCCGGAGGTGAAGAAGGCCTATTTGGGGGGATGATAGGCAAAAAAGGAAGGACGAAGGAGGAACCGATATGGCCTTTCTCGTACTTCGTCCCGCGTCCTTCGTCCATCATGAATGCCCCATCGAAGATGGAAACAGACCGTATTCATTAGAAACAATGATATGAAATGCGGTTACCATAGGCTCGAACCCTTGACCCCCCGAATCCTTTCCTTTATAAGTCGAAGAAACCAATCCTCCGTTGATAGAGACGGAGAACAAAGAAATACCCAAGAATAACAGGAGTCCACATGATCCGTGCAGCCGTTGTCGGCTCTTCGGGCTATGCCGGTGCCGAACTGGTTCGTATCCTCTCCGGCCACCCCGACGTCTCCCTCACCCTCGTCACCTCCCGCCAGTTTGCGGGGAAAGCGTTTTCGACCATCTATCCGGCCTTGAACGGATTGGTCCAGCTCTCATATGAAGAGAACGATCCCAAGATCATTTGTGACCGAAGCGATGTGGTCTTTCTCGCCCTGCCACACAAGGTCTCCATGTCCATGGTGCCCGATCTTCTTGCCGCTGGAAAACGGGTGGTGGACCTGTCCGCTGACTTTCGATTTTCGGATCAAACGGCATACGAGGCCCATTATCAGCCCCATCGTTGTGCCCATCTTCTGGATCAGGCGGTCTATGGACTTTGTGAGTGGTACCCGAAAGAGATCCCGAAGGCCAATCTCATCGGTAATCCCGGATGTTATCCCACCTGCGTACTGCTGCCCTTGCTTCCGCTGGTAAAAGAGGGACTGGTGGATTCCTCCTCGGTTGTCGCCGACTGCAAGTCAGGCGTGAGCGGCGCCGGCCGAGGTGCTACCGCGACCACCCACTTTTGCCATGTCAACGAATCTTTTAAGGCCTACAAGGTGGCAAGCCATCGTCATGCGCCGGAGATGGAGGAGAATATTTCCAAGGCGGCCGGCAAACCAGTGAAGATCACCTTCGTCCCACACTTGCTGCCCATTACCCGGGGAATGGAAAGCACCATGTACCTGAAACCATCGGAAGGGGTCGACGATGATACGATCCGCAAATGTCTTGAAGCGTATTACGCCGAAAAGCCCTTCATTCGACTGCTCCCAGACGGAAGGTTTCCGGATACCTATTGTGTTCGGGGGACCAATTTCTGCGATATCGGCTGGAAAATCGATCCTGGCTCGGGCCGCCTGATCCTCATGTCGGTCATCGACAACCTGGTAAAGGGCGCCGCAGGCCAGGCCGTGCAGAACATGAACCTGATGTATGAACGTTCCGAAACCGCTGGTTTGGATGCCGTGCCATTTCCCCTATGATGTCGTGGCCGACCCTTTAAATGGGATTGCCTTTTTGAGATTATTATCGTTTTATTGACATCCGTGTCGATTTAGACTAAGGCAGGGATGGTCCTAACCGCGCCTGACGTTTTTCAGGCACTCGCATCCGTACAACAAGCCACCATCATTATTTTTTCGCCGAGGGCGTCGTATTGTGGGACGACCCTTTCGGAAACCATGAATGTGAAAGGAGATTGGAGATGACAGCAACGCTTATCAAAGGTACCGAAATCAGGGAACAGATTCTCGAAGAGATCACCGCCGAGGTAAAGGAGATCAAGGAAAAACACGGCGTGGTTCCCGGATTGGTTACCATTTTGGTGGGGGAAAACCCGGCATCCATTTCCTATGTGACCTTAAAGATCAAGACGGCGCACCGTGTCGGTTTCAAGGAAATTCAGGACAGCCAGTCGGTTGACATCTCCGAAGCGGATCTGCTTGCTCTGATTGACAAGTACAATAAAGACGACAGCATCAACGGCATCCTGGTCCAATTGCCACTTCCAAAACATGTCGATGAGAAGAAAGTTCTCAATGCCATCGATCCGGACAAGGATGTGGACGGCTTTCATCCGGTCAACGTCGGCCGACTGATGATCGGCGGCGACGAAGTCAAGTTTCCACCCTGTACGCCGGCGGGAATCCAGGAGATGATCGTCCGCGCCGGTGTGGAGACCAGTGGCGCCGAGGTGGTCGTCGTGGGACGGTCCAACATCGTTGGAAAACCCATCGCCAACATGATGGTTCAAAAAGGTCCCGGTGCCAACAGCACGGTAACCGTCGTCCACACCCGGACGAAAGACCTGGCCGCCCATTGCAAGCGTGCCGATATCCTCATCGTCGCCGCTGGCGTACCGGACCTCGTAAAACCCGAATGGATCAAACCCGGTGCCTGTGTCATCGATGTCGGTGTGAATCGCGTTGGTGAGAAAGTCAGCGAAAAGACAGGAAAGAAAATCGCCATACTAAAGGGTGACGTGGATTTCGATGCGGCCAAGGAGATCGCCGGTTATATTACCCCGGTGCCCGGTGGTGTCGGCCCCATGACCATCACCATGCTCATGCTCAACACCTTGAAGTCGTTGAAATTCAAACTCGGAATCGCATAAGACCGGTACCTCACCACCATCGTTGAATGCGGCGGTGACGTTTTCGAAACGCAAGTGGTAGGTTCCAGGACATAAACACTGCCATGGCATGTGCCCGATGTCGTGGCAGCGATGTTCTGTTTTTTATAACTATTTGTAAATTTTGATCTTTTAGAATCTGGTGCATTGAGATGAAATCCAAAAAGATATCCTTCATTGTCGTGAGCGAAGCGGGCGGACGCGTGCGGCGAATCAGCTTTTCTCCGACGCTTCTTTCGCTCATGGCTCTGATGTGTATTGGTGTGGTTGGCGTGTGCGGGCTTTTTGTATATGGTTTCCAAAGTCTGCAACAATCCATCATCGCCAATGGCGAAATGGCCGGTACCGTCATGGAACAACGGGACGAGATCGTCCAGCAACGGCAGCAGATACAGACGTTTGCCGAAGAGATCAATGCACTCAAGGATGAACTTGTTGCGCTTGGCCATTTTGAGGAGAAGATTCGGATCATTGCCAACCTGGATCCGGTTGAAGACGACGGCAGCGTTTTCGGTGTCGGCGGCGCAGCACCGGAAGATCTGAATCCTCGTGTGGAACTGAACCAGGGGCATTCGGATCTCCTTCGTCAGATGCACCAGCAAGTAAATGCCATGACGTCTGCCGTCGCCGAGCAGAAGTCACGTTTCGATCTCGTCCTCGACCAGGTACAGGGACATCGTAACCTGCTTTCCTCCACCCCGGCCATTCGACCCACCCAGGGATGGATGACCTCCCGATTCGGATACCGTTCGTCACCGTTCACCGGACACAGGGAGTTCCACAAGGGAATCGACATTGCCAATCGGAAAGGCACCGCCATCGTCGCCACGGCAGACGGCGTTGTATCGTTTACAGGCAAAAAGGGGGGGATGGGGCGTGTTCTCGTGATCGACCACGGACACGGCATGATCACTCGGTATGCCCATCTGGAAAAGACATTGAAAAAACGAGGAGAGCGCGTCACACGAGGTGACATCATTGCCCAGATGGGAAACAGTGGGCGAAGTACCGGACCACATCTTCACTATGAAGTTCACCTCAACGGCGTTGCCGTAAATCCCGCCAACTATATTCTGAATTGACCGGATCGTACTTTTCGCCATTGTAATCCAGCCGGATCCGACCCGCCGAATCAACCCCATACCGTCGGACAGGACGAATCAATTCCTCCTTTGCGCTTGAGTGACCCAGAAAAATGGTTTAGGATCGTTATCCGACGATGTTGAGAATATACGGTATTCTCCCTACACCATTCGAGGCGATACCCATCCGGTTGACAGATTGGAGATGAATCGATGATCAGCACACTCCTAACGAAAATTTTCGGCAGCAAGAATGAACGGGAGTTGAAAAAACTTCAACCCCTCGTTGCGGCCATCAATGAATTGGAGCCGAAAATACAAGCCATGGACGACCAGCAGTTAAAAGGCCAAACCCAACGGTTCAAGGAACGCCTTTCCAACGAAGAACCATTGGATCAGTTGCTTCCCGAAGCCTTTGCCACCGTCCGGGAGGCCTCCGTACGGGCGCTGAAAATGCGCCATTACGATGTCCAGCTCATTGGTGGAATGGTCCTCCATAAGGGAAAAATTGCCGAAATGAAAACCGGTGAGGGAAAAACCCTGGTGGCCACCCTCCCGGCTTATCTCAATGCCCTGACCGGCCGCGGCGTGCACGTGATCACGGTCAACGACTACCTCGCCCGCCGCGACACGGAATGGATGGGACAAATCTACCAATTTTTGGGGATGACCGTGGGAACGATTCAACACGGTCTTACCGACGATCAACGGAAAGAGTCGTATGGCGCAGACATCACTTACGGGACCAACAACGAATTCGGGTTCGACTATTTGCGGGACAACATGAAATTCGATGGCAATGCCCTGGTCCAACGGGATCTTCACTATGCCATTGTGGATGAAGTGGACAGTATCCTCGTCGACGAGGCGAGAACTCCCTTGATCATCTCCGGTCCCGCGGAAAAATCCACGCAGTTGTACTATCAGGTCAACGCCGTTGTTCCCAAGTTCAAGGCCGAAGTGGATTACAAGATCGATGAAAAAGCCCGCAGCGTAACCCTCACCGAGGAAGGCGTGGCACACGCCGAAACGATGTTGGGCGTGGAAAATCTTTATGACCCGGGTAACATCGAATTGCTTCACCATACCAATCAGGCGCTCAAGGCCCACACCCTGTTCAAGCGTGACGTGGATTACATCGTCAAGGAGGGCGAGGTGATCATCGTCGACGAGTTCACCGGCCGTCTCATGCCCGGTCGGCGATACAGCGAAGGTCTTCATCAGGCCCTGGAAGCGAAAGAGAACGTAAAGATCGCCAACGAAAACCAGACCCTTGCCACCATCACTTTTCAGAACTATTTCCGCATGTACGACAAACTGGCGGGCATGACCGGAACGGCGGATACCGAGGCGGCGGAATTCAAGAAGATTTACAACCTGGATGTATCGGTCATTCCCACAAACAAACCGATGATTCGAAAGGACTTTCCCGATGTGATCTACAAGACCCGAAAGGAAAAGTTCGATGCCGCTATCAACGAGATCAAGGAGCTTCACAAAAAGGGGCAACCGGTCCTGGTGGGAACGGTATCCATCGATATTTCCGAACAAGTTGCCAAGAAACTGAAGAAACACGGTATTCCCCACGAGGTGCTCAACGCGAAAAACCACGAAAAGGAGGCGGAGATCATCTCCATGGCGGGCCAGAAAAATGCCGTCACCATCAGTACCAACATGGCGGGCAGGGGTACCGACATCGTCTTGGGCGAGGGGGTGACCGAACTGGGCGGCCTGCACATTTTAGGGACCGAACGCCACGAAAGCCGGCGCATCGACAATCAGTTGCGTGGTCGGTCCGGACGCCAGGGGGATCCCGGTTCATCCCGTTTTTATCTGGCGCTGGAGGACGATTTGCTGCGAATCTTCGGTGGCGAACGAATCACCGGAATCATGGAACGACTGGGCATGGATGAAGGGGAGCCCATCGAACACAACCTCATCAGCCGTGCCATCGAAAACGCCCAGTCCAAGGTGGAAGGCCACAATTTCGACATAAGAAAACACCTTCTGGAATACGACGATGTGATGAACCAGCAGCGGGAGGTGATCTACAAGCAGCGTCGCGATCTTCTCACCGGGGTGGACTTAAAGTCCACCATCGAAGACATCATGCTCGAGGCGGCCGAAACAATCGCCGGGCAGTTTGCAGATGAAAGGGCGCTTCCCGAGGAATGGGATTGGAATGCCATTTCCGATGCCGTATTCCAGCAGTTCAACTTCAGGCTGGAAAGGCCTGACGAAAACACATTGGATGGGCTCAACGACGAAGGATTGTCACAGCTGATTTATGAACAGGCCCATTCCGTTTACGAAAGGAAGGCTTCCATGCTCGGCGCAGAGGATGACTTTCGGCAACTGGAGCGCATGGTCATGCTTCAGACCGTCGATAATTTGTGGAAGGATCATCTGCTTTCCATGGATCATCTGAAAGAGGGGATCGGGCTTCGTGGATACGCACAGCAAAACCCGCTTTTGGTATATAAAAAAGAGGGTTTCGAAATGTTCCAGGAGACCATCGAGCGGATCAAGAATGAGACCCTTGGTATCTTGTTCCGGATCCAACTGGCCGAGCCGGAACAGGTCGAGGATTTTAGCAAACCCAAAGAGCAGGAACTGATCTTTTCCGGAAGTCAGGATCAGGCTGCGGTCAAAAAGCCGGTCAAGCGAAAAGCGGACAAGATCGGTAGAAATTCACCGTGTCCCTGCGGCAGCGGGAAAAAATACAAAAAATGCTGCGGCGCATGAAGACGAAAACGGATAATACGGAAAGAATCATCGGCGTCATCTCGGATACCCATGGCATCCTGCGTCCACAGGTGAAATCGATTTTTGCCGGATGTGATCAAATCCTGCATGCCGGCGATGTGGGTGGTGCAGATGTTTTGGAAGATCTGGCACGAATTGCGCCGGTTACGGCTGTACGGGGAAACATGGACCATGGCTCCTGGTCCAACCGATTGCCCGGCGTGGAAATGGTAACCATCGAGGGGGTATTCTTCTATATTCTCCACGACCTGCATCACCTTGACCTGTTGCCGACAGTCGCCGGGATCCATGTGGTGGTCAATGGCCATACCCATCGTCCCAAAATCTGGAAAGAGGACGGTGTGATCTACCTCAATCCGGGAAGTGCCGGTCATCGACGCTTCGACTACCCCGTTAGCGTGGCACTGGTCGAAGTGAAAAACGGTACGGCGATACCCCGGATCATAGAAATGGATGTTTGAATAAAATCGACCACCGGTTCCGTTGACATGATAAAAAATCTCATAAAAAAAGGAAGTTAGTTAGAAGGCTGGACGATACGGAGAAAGACTCTTTACAATCCGTACAGGCGGTGATTATATTTCTATGCAGACTGGAATTCTAAGTTAAGTGGATCCACCGATTGCCGATATGATGAATGCGGGCGATTCAAATCAAAATGGAGCACGAAAAACCAGGTTCAAGGGAACAAAAAGATGCCGAAACAGTTCATGTGACTTTCCATTTTCATATGAACCCGCAGCAAGCATGATAAAAACGCTCGAAGATGTCTCGATATCAGACAGAATCACAATCGGATTCCCAGACCAGGGAAATAACCGATAAACCGCCCATGTACCGGGTGCTTTTGCACAATGACGATTATACCACCATGGAATTCGTCGTTGAGGTGCTGATGTATGTGTTCAACAAATCTCCGGAGGCGGCGGTGAAGATCATGATGAACGTTCACAGGAAAGGGATCGGTGTTTGTGGGGTGTATACCCACGAAGTTGCCGAGACCAAGGTCGATACGGTCCACAATCTTGCACGTGAAAGCGGCTTTCCGCTACGTTGCAGTATGGAACAGGAATAGAAAATGATCAGTAAGGAACTCAGTGCCACTTTGGGCTTTGCCGTTCGAGAAGCCAAGAAACGACGACACGAATATGTCAGCGTAGAACATGTATTGTTCGCCATCCTGCATGATAGCACGGGGCTGGAGATCTTGGAAAAATGCGGTGGCGACGTGGAAAAGATCAAGGCCAGCCTGGAGACCTTTTTCGAAAACGACATGGAGATGATCCCCGAAGAGAGCGAGTATGTCCTTCAGCAGACCATCGGGTTCCAACGGGTCATCCAGCGCGCCGTGAATCATGTCCGTTCCGCGGAAAAGAAGGAAGTGGCGGTAAGCGATATTCTGGCCTCCCTCTTCATGGAGAAGGACAGCCATGCCGTATACTTTCTGAATGAGGAGGGAATAACCCGATTCGACGTGTTGCGGGTCATTTCCCATGAAGTACATGGGAATCCGCCTGAAGAGATGCCGGAGACCGAAAAAGGTACCGAAAAAAAGAGCGACAAGAAAAAGGCGAATCCACTCGAGGCATACACCATCAATCTCATCGATAGGGCCGCAAAGGGGAAGTTGGACCCGTTGATCGGTCGCGAATTGGAGATGACGAGAACGATGCAGGTGCTTTGTCGTCGCCGGAAGAACAACCCGATTTTTGTCGGCGATCCAGGAGTTGGCAAGACCGCCATGGCCGAGGGACTGGCACAAAAGATATGGGATGGTGAGGTCCCCGAACTGTTGAAGGAGGTCCGGATCTTTTCCCTGGATTTAGGTGGCATGTTGGCCGGTTCAAAGTTCAGGGGGGATTTCGAACAGCGCCTCAAAGGGGTCGTGGAAGAGTTGAAGAAGCGGAAAAATGCCATCTTGTTCATCGACGAGATTCACACCATCGTCGGTGCGGGTGCCACCAGCAGCGGATCCATGGATGCCAGCAATATCCTCAAACCGTTTCTCTCCACCGGTGAGCTTCGTTGCATCGGCTCCACCACCTACGAGGAGTACAAAAATCATTTCGAAAAGGATCGTGCTCTGTCCAGAAGGTTCGAAAAGATCGATATCCTCGAACCTCCCATCAAAGAATCCGTCAAAATCCTGAAGGGGCTTCGATCCAGATACGAGGAACATCATGAGATCGAATACACCGAAGGCGCGCTCAAGGCGGCATGCGAGTTGTCGGCAAAATACATAAACGACCGGTACCTTCCGGACAAAGCCATCGACGTCATCGATGAAGCCGGTGCGGCCATTCGCCTCTCCGGTCCCGCCAACCGGAAAAAGATCCATCCGTCGGATATCGAAAAGATCGTCGCCAAAATTGCACGGATTCCCGCCGTCAATGTTTCCACACCGGACAAGACCAAGCTGGAGAATCTCGGCGATCAGCTGCGCCAGGTGGTCTTTGGCCAGGACGATGCCATCGACGCACTTGTAACCGCCATCAAACGATCCCGGGCAGGACTCGGGCAACCGGAAAAACCTGTCGGATCATTCCTTTTTACCGGTCCCACGGGTGTTGGAAAGACTGAGGTAGCGCGTCAAGTGGCCCAACAATTGGATGTCGAGTTCATGCGGTACGACATGAGCGAATATATGGAAAAGCATGCCGTTGCAAGGCTTATCGGTGCCCCCCCCGGTTACATTGGTTTCGATCAGGGCGGATTGCTCACCGATGGCATCCGAAAGCACCCCTACAGTGTCCTTCTGTTGGATGAGATTGAAAAGGCGCACGAAGACCTTTTCAACATCCTGCTCCAGGTGCTCGATCATGCCACCTTGACGGACAACAACGGAAAGAAGGCTGATTTTCGCAATGTCATCGTCATGATGACCTCCAATGCCGGTTCCCGCGAGATGAGCAGCGCCACCATCGGATTCGGAGACCCAAAAAGCGATAGTACCGGTAAGGGGAAAAAAGCCATTGAAAAGCTGTTCAGCCCGGAATTTCGAAACCGCCTCGATGGCATCATCACCTTTAACTCTCTTGATTCCACTATCATGGGAAAGATTGTCGACAAGTTCATGAAGGAATTTTCCGACCAATTGGCCGGAAAGAGAGTGTCCCTGGCATATTCGGATGCCGTAAGGAATTATCTGGCAAAAAAAGGGTACGATCCCCAAAACGGTGCGAGGCCTCTGGCGAGAGTCATCCAATCCGAAATCAAGGACATGCTGGCCCATGAAATTCTCTTTGGACGTCTGCAAAAAGGTGGCATGGTGAAATTGGAGATGGAACAAGACGCGGTTACATTCCAATACGAGTAAACACCGGTTGTGTAACGATTCGAAAACGTGTCGGCCCAATCGCAGCACCTTTGGACCCGGCTGAGGTATGTCCCTTTTGTTTAAACCATGCCCGTATTCACACTGACAAGTCGGTTATCTTTTCCACCGGCCCACCTGGCCATCGATGAAGGTCTTCTTGCCGTCGGTGGAGACCTTACCGTCGATCGCCTGCTTCTTGCCTATCGAAATGGAATCTTCCCCTGGTATTGCAAAGGCGAACCAATTCTCTGGTGGTCTCCCGATCCCCGGCTCGTCCTATATCCTGATGAAGTGAGAGTTTCCAGATCCCTTCATAAAATAATCAAACGGGGACAATTTCAGGTCACTTTCGATCGGGCGTTTACCAGTGTGATACAAGGATGCGCCGAGGCCAAGCGATCTTACGGAGAGGGAACCTGGATTACCGATGAAATGAGATATGCCTATTGTGAACTTCACCGGTATGGATTCGCACATTCGGTGGAGTCATGGCAGGACGGTGAACTCGTCGGAGGTCTCTACGGTGTCTGGTTGGGCCGTGCCTTTTTCGGGGAGTCCATGTTCAGTCGTGTGAGCAACGCTTCCAAGGTGGCATTCGTGGCACTTGTGAATGCGCTCAAGCAGAACGATGTCCTTCTCATCGATTGCCAGGTGAAAACAGACCACCTCATCCGGTTCGGTGCGCGGGAAATTCCGAGAAAGGTTTTTCTGGAACAGCTGAGCAAGGCGATCCACCCTTCGGATACTGGCGATCCACATGTTCCGAGAGGGAAAAAAAGATCCTTCCTTCATAACCCGATCCTGCGAAACATGTGAATCGTTCGTTCCTATTCGATCAGCTCCAGGATGATCCGTTTCTTGCTCTTGCCTGATGCGGCATTCAAGATGGTTCGGATTGCCTGAACATTTTGCCCTTTACGACCGATGATTTTGCCCAAATCTTGCTTGGCCACCGACAGCTCAATGACGATGCTCTGCTGACTTTCAATGTCGTGAACCGATACTTCCTCGGGCATATCCACAAGGGCTTTTGCGATTTCCTCAACCAGATGCTTCATATTATCTCTCCCCGGATTACGTTATTGCGCTCTGCCAAGAACTCGTCGCACATATAAGGTGTTCCAGTTCCCAATCGAAGGTGTAGATCATCTTTTTCTATAATCTGCCGAAATTCATATTAAGTCAATCTATCGTAGAAAAAATTGCTATGAAAAAATATTTTTTTCCCGATGGCGTCTTCGTCACCTTTTCCAATGGGGACGGTCATGTCCTTCAGGCTTTATCCGCGGCTTCGTAACCAAGCTGGAAGGCCTTTAGGTTTATGTCGATGAAACGTTGTTTCGTCTTTGTCTCAATGGCCGTCATCACATCTTTTCGGGTGATGGGCAGGATTTTCGTATAAATCAATGCACCGAGCAAGACGATATTGACGGACATCACATTTCCGGCGCGAGATGCCAGCGCTACGGCGTCGAGGGCGATCAGTCGCTTGGTTTTTTTTCGGATTCGCTCCTGAAGGATCGAAAGGTCCGGATAGGTACCCCGACCGATGGCCACGGTAAAGGGCGGTAAGGTGGCCAGATTGGTGATGACGGTGCTTTGCGGATTGCATTTTTTCAGTGCACGAAGGGTTTCCGAAGGCTCGAATCCTACCAGAAGGTCCGCCTCCCCGTCGGATATGATGGTGCTCTTCGCGTCACCGAACACGATTGCCGATTCGACCACACCGCCTCGCTGTGCCATGCCGTGGATTTCGCTCATGTGAACCGGAACACCAGAAAGCAGGGCCGCTTCTCCCAGCACCCTGGATGCAAGCAGATTTCCCTGACCGCCAACTGCCACGATAATCAGTCTCGTTGTTTCCATATCGTCTTCCTACTCGATTTCGGGCTGCTTTTTGCGAAAGGTGGTCGAACCAGCGCTCCTGTCGAAAATGGTTACGATGCAGCCGATGGTTTGTCGTTACGCTATCGGATTTCGTCCGCCGTTATTTTCTTTGCCGGAACGATGGCATTTTCCGGGCAGATTTGTGCGCAGACCGCACATCCCACGCATGTGTTCGGGTCGATCCGAACCCTTTCGCCATCCAGAAAAAAGGCAGGACAGCCGATTTCGTTGATGCAGTCCCGATGATTCCTGCATTTGTCTGTCACCGTGAAGGGACGAACGTTGAGTTTTTTCAAGCTGCGGGCGTATAGGGTACACATCTCCTGGGAGATAATCACCGATACACCTTTGTGGTCCAACGCGGCCTTCACCGATTCGACACTCTTTTTTACCTTGTAGGGTTTGATGACGCTGACATGCTCGACACCCATGGCACGAACGACGGCTTCGATGGAGATGCGTCCATAGCCGGACAGATTGAAGTTTGACATATCCACACCCGGATGGGGCTGGTGTCCGGTCATGGCGGTAGTACCGTTGTCGAGAATGACCAGGGTCAGATCGTGGTTGTTGAAAATGGCATTTACGAGGCCTGTCATGCCTGAGTGAAAGAAGGTGGAGTCCCCGATAAAGGCGATCACTTTTTTATCCGTGGCCTTGGAAAATCCGCAGGCCGTGCTTACGGAGGAGCCCATGCAGATTAAAAAATCACCCATGGCAAGGGGGGGAAGGAACCCTAACGTATAACAGCCGATGTCCGTGGGGAAGACGGTATCCATTCCTTCGGCGGCCTTTTTGACCGCATAGTAAGTGGCCCGGTGAGAGCAGCCGGCACAAAGGTTGGGAGGCCGCTGGGGGATCTGCGGTACATCGGAGAGATCTATGGCTTGGCTCTCAGCGCAGGGGATATCGAAATAGGAGGCCATTGTCCGACGAACCATGGCAGGATCGAACTCGTAAAGGCGGGAGAACAGCGCTTCACCCTTTCCGGCGATCCTTACCGTGAGACCCGCAGTCTGGGCGACGGTCTTTACGGTTTCTTCCAAAAACGGTTCCCCTTCTTCGACCACCAGGACCTTTTGGCAACTCTTCAAGAATCTTTCAATCAGCGCGGAAGGGGCAGGGTGGGAGAATCCGAGGCGTAAAATTTTCGCTTTTTCACCCAAGTTCAAATCGTCCACCGCATCACTGACGTAGTTGTAACTGACACCGTTGCAGATGATGCCCAGCGGGCCATCGCCAGTCAGGAAGTTATACATCGAAACTTCGGCAAGGGTCTGGGCCTTGTCCCAATTCTCCAGCAGTCGAACATGCAGGTTTCGGGAAACTGCCGGTACGGTAACCAGATGAAACGGATCCTTGGTGAATTCTCCCTTTGGCTTGCAAGGCTTTACCGATCCCAGTTCCACGAAGGCGCTGGAATGGTTCACCCGGGTAGTGGTCCGTAAGATCACCGGTTCTCCCAGTTTTTCGGAAAGATCGAATGCATCGGCTGTCATCTGGCGGGCTTCGGCCACCGATGACGGTTCGAGCAAGGGCAGCCCGGAGAGTTTTCCGTAATAGCGGTTGTCCTGCTCGTTCTGGCTGGAGAACATGAAAGGATCATCGGCGCTTAGAATCACCAGACCGGCCTTTACGCCCACATACGCCAGGGTCATCAAAGGGTCGGCCGCCACGTTAAGACCCACGTGCTTCATCATGCAAAAGGTTCGCACCCCGCTGTTTGCTGCTGCTGCGGCTACTTCCAGGGCGACTTTCTCATTGGTGCTGTATTCAAAGTAGAGATCACTTTGCTGTGAAACCTGAAACAGGTTCAAGGATATTTCCGACGAAGGTGTTCCCGGGTAGGTGGTGGCGAAAGCGACACCCGCTTCGATGGCACCTCGGGCGATGGCTTCGTTGCCGAGCAGCAACATCTTCTTTCCGGGGCTGTCAGTAAGTAGTTTATGCATCGTTGCTTCCTGTCGTGTTGAGATGACAATATCTTTCCATGGGCAACGCGAGAATCCTCAGGTTTACCCGAACAGAAACGAATCCGATCATGTTTTAGGCAAAGAAGCGGCCTGCTTCATCGAGCCGCTTTACCACGGTCTTTCGGCCCAGGGTTACGAGGATGTCGAACATGCCCGGCCCCGCCAGTTGGCCGGTGAGCACGGTGCGCAGGCCGTTAATCAGGATGCCGGGTTTGATGGAAAGCGCTGAAGCCATTTCTCTCGTCGCTTTCTCCGTGGTCGTTTCGTCAAATCGGGAAAGGGCGGAATACCGCCTGGCCAGTTCCGGCAACCACTGTTCCAATTGCGGATGCTTGTCCAGGTTTTTCTTCTTCGGCTTTTCTTCGATGACATAATCTTCACCGAAATAGGCCCTTCCTGTGCTGGTGAAATCTTTCAGCGTATGGAATCGGGCGCGGATCATCGCAATGGTCGAAAGATACCACTCTTTGCGTTCTTTCTCATAGGCATCCATCCACAGCCCCTCGGCAACCAGCTCGTTTTTTACCAAGCGTCCCAATGCTTCGATATCCATGGAACGAAGATAGTGCTCGTTAATGGACATGAGTTTGGGATCGGTGAAGAACTTCGGGTCACCGGCCTGGTAGTTGAAAACCGAGTTGACCTTTCCGATTCTTTCCAGTGAAAAGGCCTCGATGAGCGATTCCCGGGAGAAAATTTCCTGATTGTCGCCCGGATTCCAACCGAGAAGCACCAAAAAATTGCACAGGGCCCAGGGCAGGATTCCTTTTTCTCGATAGAACTGGACCGAGACCACCTCTCCGTGATGACGCTTGGAAATCTTGCGTTTTTTCCTGTCCAGGGTAAGGGGCATGTGCGCGAAGATCGGCGTCGACGCCCCCAAGGCCTCGTACAAGAGAATCTGGCGGGTGGTATTCGTCATGTGATCCTGGCCTCGAATCACGTGGGTGATGTGATCGCGGATGTCATCCACCACGTTGCAAAGCAGATAAAGGGGCTCTCCGTTCGAACGGACAATGACGAAATCCTCCACATCCGCCAAGGGGCGTCGAATACTGCCAAGGACGTGGTCATCAAAACCGACGACCCCCGATTTCCTGGGAACCTTGAACCGGATTACCGAAGGAATCCCGCGGCGTTCGTGCTCGCGAACCTCGGCTTCGGTGAGGTTCCGGCAGGTGCCGTCATAGCCCAGTGGCTTCTTTTCGGCCAGGGCTTTTTCCCTTTTGGCGTCCAGCGTCTGTTTGGTACAAAAGCATTTGTAGGCTTGACCGCTTTCCAACAGGAATTTGGCGGCTTTTGCGTGTTCATCGGCAAACTGGGTTTGAAAGTAAGGACCCTCGTCCCAGTCCAACCCGAGCCATTGAAGGCCGTCGATGATTCCCTCGATGGATGCCTGGGTCGACCGTTGTGCATCGGTGTCTTCGATGCGTAGAATCAGTTTTCCCCCGTGCTTTCTGGCGAAAAGCCAGTTGAACAATGCAGTACGTGCACCGCCGATATGCAGATAACCTGTTGGACTGGGGGGGAAACGAACACATACCGGTTGCATGGCGGCTCCTGTTTAAAATAGAAAATCTGATACTTATATCGTTTCGATCTCTTCAGATCAAGATACAAATTTTTCCCGTCCGTTGTAAATGCCGGAAGTCTTCTTTTTTTTTAAAAAACTGGACAAAAAGTTTTTTGCTGCGGTAAATGATACACTTTTCTTGCAAACAAGTGTGATCGAATACGATGGAAACGAAAGTGGCATATCACGCGGGGTGGTTGGTGGATGGAAGCGGGAAACCGGCCCTTGCCAATCGGCTTCTTGTGGTCGAAGGTGACCGGATTCGCCACGTCAACGATGCCAACCTGTATCCGGAACCCGGAGCACCCGTTGTCGACTTAACCGATTGTACTGTGATACCGGCACTCGTAGACAGTCATGTGCACCTTGTCATGTCCGGCACAACAGACGCGAAGAAGCGAAAAGAACAGCTGAAGAGCACCTATCACCAAAGTAAAAAAACGATCCTGCAACATCTTCGGCAGCACCTTGCCTCTGGTGTGTTTGCCATCCGCGACGGAGGGGACCACAATGGCGATACCCTTCGGTTTAAATACGATCAACAAGGAGAGACAGAACATCGGGTCACCCTTGCCACACCGGGGCGCGCGCGCTTTGCTTCGGGTCGATACGGAAAACTGATCGGCATTCCCGTGAAAGCGGGCGAAAGTCTGACGGAAAGTGCATTCCGGGAAAAGAGCCGACGGGATCACTTGAAAATCGTCAATTCCGGGCTCAACAGCCTGACACGGTTCGGGGTACAAACGTCACCGCAATTCGACGAAACGCAACTAGCGGAGGGCATTGCGGCCGCCAAGAGACACGGCCAACCAACGATGGTCCATGCGAACGGTCGTCTTCCGGTGAAGCTGGCCGTCGATGCTGGATGCCAGAGTATCGAACATGGTTTTTTCATGGGGCGGGAAAATATGCGTCGTATGGCCGACAGCGGCGTCGTTTGGGTTCCCACAGCCGTGACCATGAAGGCGTACATGGATTTTCTAACGCACCAGGGACGCCGAGAGGATGCAGCTTTTGCCGAGGTGCCCGAAAAGAACTTGCAGCACCAATTGGCGCAAATGAGGCAGGCCATGGAAATGGGCGTGACCATGGCCGTGGGCACCGATGCCGGTAGCACGGGCGTTCACCATGGGAAAGCCGTCCAAACGGAAATTCAGCTCTTCGTTGCAGCGGGTTTCAGCGTCGAAGGCGCCATACGTTGTGCCAGCCGCAACGGCGCCATTCTCATGGGATTGACCAATCGAGGACGGATCGCCCCTGGAATGCGGGCGGATTTTCTGGCCGTGCGGGCACCGGTGGAAAAAGTCCCCGAAGCACTCGACAACATCGTCTGCCATGTCGCCGGGGGGAAGAGAATTCACGTCACCAACGGATAAACCGCCCTTATCGTTTTGTGTTCATCCGTATTTTGTTCTGGGAACGTACTTTTCGCATGAGACGCTTGAAGGGATCGGTCAAATGGATCATCGGAGATTCCGGTCTTCGAAAAATTTCTTCTATGCTGAGATGCGGATCTCTGGCCGGACTCCTCAGATAACGGCGCAGGGAGCTGAGCCGGCCCTTGATCTCTTTTTCAACACGAATTCTCAAAATTTCCTTTTTCCTGAGGATCTCCTCTTTCACCATTTCATCGGATCCCTGCCCCTGGTATTTATCTACTTTGTATCGGATGCGGGCTTCGATGAGATCCTGAAGAATCTGCTCATATTCCGGATCCAGACAGATTACTTCCGGAACCAGGTCGCCGAAATGGGTTACCCCTAAAATATCCTTGTCCTGGAGCCAGTAGTTAACGAGAAACTCCTTCTCCAAATCCATGTAATTCTTTAGCGGCATATACATTCGGCGAAGATACATGAGAACCTTTTCTGATTTCTTACGCTGGCCGCCGATGATGACGGAGCCGCCCACCTCACCCCGTTTGACCCCTTTGGTCCAGGGAGCACCGGTGATGCCAAAGTCATGATAGACCGGAATGTGCATCAGCGCGGACAGCGTGTTGATGGCCAGCGCATATCCTGCCGAAGGGCCTCCCACGTTGTAGGATGCACTAAGAAGTTGATGGTGAATGGTGTACTTGTCCAGAAATTCACCAAGCAGTCTCGCCGCATTTACCTTGGGATTCAATTCCTGCAGGTAATTTTTTACCATGGTAAGGGCTTCATGGGCGCTTTGCTGGGTCATTTGCACTGCCATTTCCATCTGCGCACCGGCTGACGAGGAGGAAGAGACGGCACCTGTAACCATAACCTTTTCCGAAGAAAGGCGGTAGGTAAGGCTCGTGGCGATAGGCAAAAGAACGCCGGTTACCTCGTTCGCGCCCACGCCGATGATAAAGCCAACCTGGGGCTCCTGGCTCAACTCCGCCTCTAAAAATTCGTCCAGGACCACCTTTCCCTTCTTGGTGGGACTTTCCGAGATTTCCTGACGGGCCGATTTGAGATGGCTGGATACCATGGGATAGTCATTTGGATCTTGGACCGGTTCCAGCAATTTCAGGATCTCTTCGTACTGCTCCAAAAAACGATCCGCATTCCCCTTGACGGTTTTCTTCAGCTGATTGTCCTTATCAAAGGCATCCAAAATACCGATCAGGGTCTTGAAATTAAACTTGATGAAATTCTTACGACTTTCTTCGGAGTCATTGCGAATCTGCCGAAGGCGCAGGATCACCTCGTACTCCGTATTGCGCAAAGACCGTGCCTTTTCCACGAAGGCGGCATAATCAGCAGGGGTGTTGCATACGCCTTTTGCCGCATCGACGATCTTACCCGTAGTAAGATCCGCCGACAAGGGAACACCTTCCAGTGCATTGTCCACAATCTGAAGGATGTCGTCTTTTTGTAATAGCCCCTTGATCTCCAGAACCTTAAGTCGCTTGGAGCGGATAAGGGCAGGGTCGAGGATATCCAGTCGATTGGTGGTGAGAACGGTAAACACCTTGTGAAGGGGGGTCTCGCCATCGATCAGGTTTAAGAATTTGTTGGTCAGTTTGTCCGATGGATTTCCACCGGTGCCACTTCGTTTTGGGGCAAGGGCATCCCCCTCGTCGAAAAAGACCACCGTCGGTGCAATCATCTTGGCGATGTCATAAATTTTTTCCAGGTTGTCCACGGCACCATCCACGGGGTTTGACGGATCCTGCAGGGCGCTTGCACTGGTGGCGATATCGTGGACATCCGTGTTTTCACTGAGCCAGGTTCGTGCCAAAAACGTCTTGCCGCTTCCCGGTGGTCCATTGAGCACAACGCCCTTTTCTTCGCTGACATTGTAAAAGAGACAGTTGTTGGTCATCTCCGAGAAGATATCCTTAATACTTCCCACATAGGCCTCCCACTTGACATCTCGGTCCATGCGGCCGACGACCTTCTTATAAAGATCGCCATAGGAGTTTTGCGCCACCAACTCGAAGGCCTTGCGAACCAGCATGGCATCGTTGAGATAGGAGACGGAAAAATCACCTTTGATCTGAATGATGGAGTGGATCAGTTTTCGTACATAAGAGGGGATCACTTTCAAGGTTCGTTCCTTGAAAATGGAATAGAGCTTGTCCACCGTCGTGGAAAGGTCCTGACGCGTGATTGATTTTGATCTGGCGGCAGAAGGATGGTCTTCCTCGGAAAGGACCGAAATATCGTTTCGCATCAATTCCAGTCGAACCACTTCCTGTAGATTCTCAGGATTCGTCCAATAATCGGAAATATTGATGATACGTCCCTTTTCCACGAAACGGCGGTAGATGGCGGAATCAAATCTCTCGGGTTGATCCGTTGTGGCGATGAGAAGGCAGTCTCGACTACCGTTGATGATCTCATCCAGGACGATATTCGATGTATCCACCAGGGTTCTTTGTTGTCGTGCTACCCCGGAATCACGCCCTGTGGCCCTTCCGAAGGCACTGTGGGCCTCTTCCACATGCCGGATGGCCATCTTTCTGGGGTCACCCAGGGCCTTTTTGAAGTAATTGCCGGGTTCCCCCGCCAGCGCGGTCTGAAAATCGTTGGGGGTGACCATGGCATAATCCACCCAGACGCCCTGTTCCTGGAGTTTTGACAGGTTCTTTCCGATTCTCTTCTTCAGAAGTAAGCGTAGCACGGGAATCGTAGATATGCGCTTGTAGAAATTCAGTTTTTTTCTTTGGGAAATCTCCACGGCCAGTGTCGGGTCGATCTCTTCGATGGTCTTCCAGAAATGCTCGCCGGCCAGCGCCGCTTCCTTCTTCTGGTGCAGGTCGACTTCCGGTAACACCTCGTTTCCGAAAATGATACGATCGATGGCATGGGTGACGGTGGAGGTCTTTCCACTGCCGGACGGTCCGATGAAAAGCAAAAGGGAAGACTTGGGGACATTCGAATCGGAGATGTACTCCTTTCGCAAGTGGGCGCGATATACTTTTTCGAACAGATCTTTCAGTTCGACGGGAACGTGAACGTCCTGCAGTTCCTTGTCCAGTAAGTAGAGCAGATAGCGGTAGTCTTTTGCAGACACCTCTTTCTCCAGGATTTTATTCCATGCCTCCTGCGGGTTGGTATGTCCGGAAATTTCAAATCGTTTTTGCCAGTCCGTCAGAATATCGGGATCCTTTAACACGTTGAAATGTTTTTCCGGCGCATCCATGAAAAAAGAAAGGATCGTTTCCAAAGCGCTGTTGAAAAGACCCCTTGGAGGACGGTACTGATTGAGCCTGGCGCGCATGAAGGCTTTGGTTTCCTGGGGCCACGCGGACACCAATTCGTTGATCTCCCGGATCCGGCCCTCCGGCAATTGGACGTAGGTGATCTCTTTAGTCAGCCGTCTGGCCATCTTTTTCTCCCTCCAATTTCTCGGTGGTACTGAAAGCGGGAAGGACGATCGGCGGTGCGGTGCCCTGTGTATTTTGAATGACCACTGTGTTTTGCCCCAATTGTTGCTTCTCGTAGGCCGTAGCCCATTTTTGTTGTGTCAAAAATTGAAGAAGCGCGGTATCGGTGCTCGCATCCTTTCGTCCCAAGGCCTCTTGCAGATTTTGAATGCCGTCGAGATAGGCGGAATAGAGCTTTCGTATCCGGCTTGCCTCCTGGTCGGCGGCATAGTTTTCGGCTTCGGCAATCAATTCCCGACGCTTTTTCTCTTCCGACGCCTCTACGAGTTTATCTCCGAACCGAGTCTCCTTGAGAACGAAACTGACCACTTCCACTCCGTATTTTTCTTCTATGGTGGGACCTCCGATGTTGATGGGTCTTGACTTTAAGGCGGTGAAGATCGCCTCCTTGATAGTCTCCCGGTCGCTGATCAATCGGTCTACTTCCTGGGCCTGCAGGTTGTCCTTGACGATTCCGTCGTAGTCGCCTTGCAGTAAATCCAGCGGGTTCAGATTTTCGATGGCCCAGGTGTGAAGGTCACGGATTCGGTATGTCAGCACTCCTGATGTCCACAGTGCCACGTTTCCCCTTGAGATGATGCGCATGGGGGCAGGTGTGCCACCCAGTTGCATGGTCTGATTCATCAACGGCACTTCCTGTTCGATCCGTGTGAAATAGGGAAGGCGGGCATGCCAGCCCACTTCGGTCACCGCTTGTCTGACGCCGCCGAACCCTTCCAGCACCACGGCGTAATTCATTTTGACCTTGAAGATGGTTTTTGTGGCGTAGATGATGGCGATCAAACCATATGCGAGCCCCACCAACGTAAGGAATGCAATGATACGACGAAGGACGGTCTTAACGAAGGACCGTCGAAGCAGTTGACTGGAAAGGGGTTGGGCCATATTCGCTCCTTTGGTTGCAGGATAAATTGGAGATGTTCCATCCGGCACGGGTCGGTGTCCATTGCGCCAAAAGGAAGCGACAACGGATATGCCCCGATTCAACACTTTTCAAGGGGCTCGGCAGGCAGTTTCCACTTACCGAATTCAACCACGAAAATTTCGTGCTTTCAAGGAAAAACCACGCCGGGCCGTAGCATATTCGAATACAGAAACACTATAGATTACCGGCCAGGGCGAGTTGATTACGGTTCACGGCGATGTTGAGGGTCGGCTGAACCAGATCGTGGTGACGTACGGAAAAGGGGAAATAGACCAGAAGGTAGCTTTTCGGAGTGACCTGAATCGCTTCGATGATTTTTGCAAAGTGCTTTTGTTGCCGAATGATACCGGCCAGGTTCACCTTCATGGTCTCAATGGATTCGGAAACGGGAAGATTTACAGGGTGGACGTTCCCTCTGGGGCCGCTGGCCACCAACTCTTCTCGCGGTTGAACCATGGTGATCTGGTGGGTCAGACGCAGAAAACTTTTGGGTCGTACTTTGAATGCAGGACCCCAAAAGGAAAAGGGTCGCTTTTCCCAACCGGGTTGGACGGCTTTTGCCAGATTGGCGGTTTTCACGAGATCCGCATAAGAGGAGAGATCAATCCCCGTTACGGTTGCGCGGACTCGCCAGAAGGGGAGGTAGATGGTCTCTTGGGCATCGTTGCCCGGCATGTGCGCTGCCTCGACACGGACCAAGCCATTTTTGGTCGCCTGCCAATGGGTATCGCAGTTTTTACAAAAAAGGACCAGGGCGTCCTTGTGACCGCCCTTCATGTCCCATCCGCAGTCGGGACATAAGGTGGGAATGAAGCGGACCCGCCAATCGGCCGGCCCCCCAGTGAATTGGTTGATATCGAAGATCGTATCCGGCTCTTTCGGGATTGGCTGGTTGAGCACCCCATCGACGAGACCGTCATCGAGATAAAATGGCGCATACAAAATACTTACGGATTCACCGATATGGGCCTGGTGAAAAATATCTTCGGAATGATGACGGTTAAAACGGTGTGTGAACATCTCCATTGCCTGATGAAAAAAAAGGGTAGGGCGAAGAAACCAACCTTTCACCTTTGGATCCACAAAAGACAATTTCAGGGCCTGACTACGAAGTCCAACGGTGGCCGGAAAGAATGGTGACGGGACCGCCAGATGGCTGACATCCATGAATCGGTTTTCGATCCCGGTGGAAAGACAGGAAAAAAGCATGCCCTTGAACCGCCAGTAGGGAACGTACAGCAGATCTTTATCGTAGGGTGCACGGTTAGGTAGCAGATACCGGAAGAATCCTTGGGGCACGAGGCATGACGTAACCTTGCAAAATTCGCAGCGAAACAATCGGTCGGTCTCGCCGAGTGTCGCCGGTGCCCCGCATTGGGGGCATTGATGTTCGATGAGAAAATTAATGCTTTTCTCCGCAATTGGTGCAAAATTTGGATCCGGCTACATTTTCGGCCCCGCAGGATGCACAAAAAATGGGAACGGGTTTTTCTTCGGTCGGGTGGCCGCAACGGGAGCAGAATCGTGCATTGGGAACTAAATTTTTACCGCAGTGACTGCACTGGTCAAAAACGATCTGCTGATGACCGCACATGGGACAAAATCTAGCATTGGCCGGAATGGTGCATCGGCACTCTTGGCAAGTGGTGGATTCGTAAGATGCCGGCATCGAATCCCCATGGCCGTTGCCTTGTTTCGAAGCGTTGAAATAGTTGGCAAACATGGCCGGCATCATCAAACCCAGGCTCGTTCCCATGCCCATGCCGCCTTCGCCCTCTTTCTCGGCGGCTTTCTCCATGGCCATGGCCGCCTTCACCTGCATCAGCTTGTTCATATCGTCGAAGACGCCCATTCGACTTCGATCGTCGATGGCCTTCTGAACCTCCTGCGGAGGTGTGATGGCATTCATGTAAAGGTGGGTGAGCCCCAACCCGAAATTTTTAAAATCCGATTCCAGACGCTTGGAAAGCCCTTGGGACAGTTCATCGTATTGGGCGGGCAGGGAAAGGATGGAGTCGATGGTTTCTCCCATATAATCGTTAAAGCGGGAGACGATGACGCGATTCAAGTACTCTTCAATGCTTTCGGTGGTAAACATGCCCTGGGTGCCCACCATGGTGTTGATGAACAGTATCGGTTGAAGTACCCGCAGATTGAATACACCGAATGCCCGCAGACGGATCAGTCCCAATTCCGTATCCTTAAAGGCCACCGGATCCCTTGTTCCCCATTTAAGGTTGGTAAAGACCTTCATGTTGACGAAATAGACTTCCGCTCTTAGTGGACTGCTCATTCCCCAGGGCAGGCTGGCGATCTTTGTCAGTAAGGGGATGTTACCTGTCGTAAGCGTATGACGGCCGGGACCGAAGGCCTCCACTGCCTTACCTTTATAGTAGAATACACCTGCCTGGCTTTCCCGTAGTGTCAGCTGGGCTCCCCATTTGATCTCACCGGATCCTTTTTCCGGCAGACGGTGTACCAGTTCCTGACCGCTTTCGTCGAACCACTCTAAATTTTCAAGAAATACCAGATTGTCACCTTTCATCGAAACGATCTCCCTTTCCGCTAAGGTTTACTATAAACCAATATCGGCAAACAGGAAAAGATCATGAGGAACTCTCAAACGGCGAAGCACGGATTCGATAAGCTACTGTATTCGACGATGATGCCCGGCCTTTGAAGCGGCGCGAACGGTGACGAGGACAAGTATCTTCGTGCAGCGTGGAATGATATAGAAGGTTTAGCGTTTACTGCGTTTGGTTCGAATCGGACGCAATCTCATTTTCCTCCGGCGCGGAAGGTTCCGGCCGGATTGACTCGGAAATGGATGGGGCCGCCGGTTCAACTGGCAAAGCAGCGGGCGCCACCGATTCTTCGGTCAAAGAAGTGTTTTGCGGCTCTTTTGCAGAATGGGATGAAACGGAAGGTTGCACTTGTGATTCGGGTAAAAGATCTTTCGACTCCGTATCCGGGTTGGGGGGCGTTTCCATTGGCAACCCATCGGATATGGGGGAATCGGAAAAAGGCAACGATTCCATGGTTTCGGCAGACGTTTCGGCCGAGCGGAGCTCTTTAATGGTTTTTTGTGCCAGCGCCAATTCCGATTTTATCTTCTCCGACTCTTTCGTGATGACGGCAATCTTTTTCTTGAGCTTGTCGTTCGTCGTTTTTTCGGCTTCCATGGATTGTTTCATGGCATCTAACTCTGCCGTGACGGAATTCAGCTCTGCATTTGCCTCTGTTGCGACCCCCTTGCGGATCGTATCTTGGTATTCAACGCGCAGCGTTTCCAGTCGGTTGCTAAAAATCAGAGAGAGTACAGCCAAAAAAATCGTTAGACCGGCGGCTGTCAAGGTCAATCGGGAAAGCATCGGGTTGTTCTGGGGATCGCTTGCTTGAGAGGCAATATTTGCTGTCATGGGTGTTTTTCCATAGCTGAAGTTTCATTTTTGGGTCAATCAATTCTCAATATCACCGACAATAATGGTCAGTGACCATTCCCGGTATTTCTTGTCTATCTTCGGGGAAACAATCATCCCGATCGTCGAGAAGACCCGCTGCAGAAACGAGGCATAAGAAGGGGCCGTATCCTTGCTGTTTACCGCCAAAACCACCCCCTTGGGCGGTTTGGTG
Source organism: uncultured Desulfosarcina sp. (assembly GCA_963674945.2). Classification (GTDB taxonomy): domain Bacteria; phylum Desulfobacterota; class Desulfobacteria; order Desulfobacterales; family Desulfosarcinaceae; genus Desulfosarcina. Next base: position 2,520,855 of record CAXXWQ010000003.1, on the reverse strand, counting down.
AACGCACTTTTTGCGACACCATTGGTTTTCCATCCGTCGGAGCTGAGAATCGATTCCAGTTGTCTGGCCGTCGTTTCAGAATTTTCATCATCCACAATACAAAAGATGTCGACGTTTCCTTTTGGTCCCGGATCGAGAAGGCCGATCAATTGTTCTTGCTGGTCATCGCTGAGGCCGATGGCAGGTTGCACATCAATCATAAGGTCCTCAACGGTTTCCAATTCCTGGGATAACCCGGTCGAACGGCCTTTTGTCGTGGTTGCCGTTCTCTTTTTCTTCAGGGCGGCTTCTGCGATCTTCCTTTCATTCAAAGCCGCTTCGGTGATCTTCAACCGATGTTGCGCTTCGGCAAGGGCGTTTTGCAACTCCTGCGTGGAAGATTGGTTGCTTTGCAGTTTGATCTGATTGATGTCCTGATGCTGTTGGATCTCAAGCAACTCTTTCCGGATCTCCTCGGCCGCTTTTTCCAATGCCTTAACCTGTCTGCGGGAAGATCGGAGGGCACTGGAGAGGCTTTCGACGTCATGTTTCTGTTTTCCGGCCTTCACAAAGATGAGGATGCCTGTCAGGAGTGCAGATAAAATCGTAGCCGTTAAGAGCCAATCGTTAGCCGCAGCGACGGATTCCATATTGGTCCACCATGACAACATAAGTGACAACCTTTCGTGGCATGAAATGGGAGTAAGTGCATGGCGAATTATTAACTTTTAATATTACGAATAAGATATCCAAAGTTCAATACATTTCTAATCATCCAATGCTTTTGTTACAGATCCACCCTTTTGTTGGCAACCCAACGGAATTATGGTACGAGATATTCATTTTTCACCTCTTTACCCATGACTATGGACGAAGATAGGAGGAATGCCCCATGGGGTGGACTGGGAAATTGGTAGGCGGAACCATCGGATTCGCACTCGGTGGGCCGCTTGGCGCCATACTTGGGGCGACTTTCGGACATGCCTTCGATACGGGTGTGGAACTGGACACGGCCAGTGGACGCCCACAACTGAGCTCCGTCGAAAAACATCAATTGACATTTTTCGTCGCGGCCTTTTCCATGCTGGCAAAGCTCACCCAGGCGGATGGCCGGGTCACCCAAGCGGAGATCGATAGTATCGAATCGTTCATGGAAAAGGATCTGCGGTTGGATCCTCAGGGGCGGCATGCAGCCGAAAACATTTTTCGGACGGCCCTGAATGCGCCGGGGACATTTGCCGATTTTGCCGGTCAGTTTTACGGTAATTTTCACGGCCAGCCCCAATTGATCGAATTGATGGTCGACATTCTATTGCGGGTGGCGGTATCCGACGGCAAAATGACCGATGCGGAAGAGTCGATGATCCTATCGGCAGTTAAAATGTTCAATTTTAGCGCCTCCCGGTATCAGCAGCTTAAATCAAAATACATTCAAACGGCGGACAGTGCCTATGCGGTTTTGGGTTGCCGGCCGGAAGATTCCGATGAACAGGTCAAGCGCTGCTACCGGCAACGTGTTCAGGAGTATCATCCCGATAAAATTGCCGCAAAGGGACTTCCCGATGAATTCACCCGTTTCGCCCAGGATAAATTCCGAGAAATCCAGGAAGCGTGGGAACAGATCAAGAACGCCCGAGGCATTAAATAGTGCATATGTCTCCATCAGCCAATCGTATCTAACAACGATCCGATCATCTCGTCCAAGGTTCGGATCGTCGCAAGGTTGGCTTTGTATCCCGCTTGTGTTGCGATCAAGCCTGGAATTTCTTCGGCAAGGTCTACATTGGAAGTCTCCACTTCCTGCAATACACCGTCTTTTTCAACTTGTTTCATATACCCGGGTGTATTTACGACATTCACCCTTGCACGGACGCCATCGCCTGACGGTCCCTCCTCGAGGGTGGTTCGGCTCTTTTTAAAACCGTCTGAATTGACATTTGCAACGTTATTGGCCGTGACACGCATTTTTTTTGAGAATGCCGTTAGCGCCGAAACCCCTGCACTCAGTTGTGTGATCATGACTTGTCCTTTCCCTGGTTATCCGCCTACTTGACATTACGCAAGAACTATACCTAAATATAACCAGCAGTTTTAATTGGTAAAAACAATTTATCTGTGCATATTTGATTCATTTTTCGGAAAATTGATGACAATATTGAGTACAGTGTACCGGTTTTTCATATGCCGTGCAGACATGTTGCGCGGGGAAGAATTTACCGGGGATAGAAGAAAATTTTTCACCGTAAACCATTACGTTTTGAGGAGGAGGGGCGATAATGTGTATAGAAATCAAATAGAAAAAAAATGTCGTTTTTGCATGATTATTGCTAAGATTTTTTTAACAGGTTGAAAATGCGCGTCGATGTGATGCGCCGGGCAAAAAAGGAATGATTAGGAAACAGGAGAACTCTATGGGAACCATCGACGCTGACAAGCCGATTTTCAATATTCCGGCAACTGTGAACAAGGCAGGGCCGAAAACGGATAAAAATTGCCAGTTTGACAGGATCTTGCATGATACCGTTCAAGAGACGAAAAAAAATGACAACCAATCACAATCGGTGAATGTCGCTTCACAGATCCGTCCAGTCCAATTTCTTAACGATACGAAGACAGCATCTTCCTCTATCGTGGAAGAGGTGTCGCAGTTGATCGATACCCTGGACGTGTATCAGCAAAAACTATCGTCTGAATCCAATACGTTGAAAGATATCTGGCCATTGGTGGAAAAGATGGGTTCTCAGACTGAATCTTTGCGTTTCTCATCGAAAGATATGGCAGCGCAGGATGTGCTGACGAATATCGTCGACCAATGCATTTTGCTGACATCGACGGAAATCGCCAAATTCAACAACGGATATTACACAGGCAAGTGACATCCCATGGTTCATGGACGATGGGGTATCTGTCAGGATGATCCTTGGTCTGACGGTTTTGTAATCGGAAAAAATGGTTCCCATGGGGATCAGGTCGTTGACAATCCACAATTTTACTTTTACGATACTGATATAATTCACGATACAATGGGGGGCGCATGAACAAGGGAGATTTGATCGAGGCATTGAAACGAAAGAACGGGTTTTCTCGGGAAAAAGCCGAGCGGGTGATCGATCTATTTTTCGGGGAAATGACAAACGCACTGGCAAACGGCGATCGGGTCGAAATACGCGGATTTGGCAGCATTTTCGTCAAGGAATACGGTGCGTACAAGGGAAGAAATCCCAAAACGGGTGAATCGGTAATGGTCAAGGCAAAACGTCTGCCTTTCTTCAGGTGCGGAAAAGAGTTGAAGGAACGGGTGGACCGACTCAACGGCTGATAAGCACAACCTACGTATCGTGTCTTTCCGGAAACCGGTTGCCGCATCTGCCCATGATCATACGAATCCTACAGCCACTCCACTTTCGGGTCCAAGAAAATGGTGCCGACGACCGGACGAAACCACCCCTGTAAAACATGGATGCTATCCTGATAGGGTCAAAGACCTTTTGTTCCCCCTTACAAGCACGACAGGGACCGACGTTTTTCTTTCGGCCCAATTCGAAATCGAACCAGGGAAAGCCTCGAACCGGTCCCGCTGAAAAGACTTCGTCGGCGCATCACGGTCTCGTACTATGCCGCCAATGCCTCCATGTGATTACCTCTCCTGAGCAGCAAAAATTCATCGATGGTTCCTACGCACACACCTTTGCCAACCCGGATGGAATCGTCTTCGAAATCGTCTGCTACCGGGAGGCATGGGGATGCGGTTACATCGGACCGGCATCACCCGAATTCACCTGGTTTAGGGGATATGTCTGGCGAATCGCGGTATGCGCCAACTGCCACGTTCATATGGGCTGGCGTTTTTCCAGCGCCGATGGCCGCTATTTTCACGGTCTGATTTCCAGTCGAATCATTGTAACGGAAACGTGACGCTGTAGAGAAAATCAACCCCCTGGACTTATATTTTTTGCTTTCCCCATCCGTGATAAACCCATGAAGAGTCGGATTTCGGACGGCTTCGTAAAAAGCTTTTTCCTCGTTTCCGTCCATCTGCAAAGAAAATACTAACGAGTTTTTTTGCATACGATTTTTTGGCCATGGTTGGCATGGAAACGCTTTTTACGAAGCCGTCAATCCCCATCATTTATCTTTTGACACGCCGCAGATGATTACCTATAGTAACCGCCCAAAGACGAATGCGATGAAAGGAGTTTTTATCGATCATGACCATCATCAAAGCCATTCCGATTCTCCTGGCAGCGTTTTTTCTGGGAAACTGGTTTCTTTCCGAAGTCAAGAAGGCAAAAGCATCGAAAAAACCCTGGTACGCCCCCTACCTGACAGTCCCCGGCATTTTGATCATCATCACCCTCATGATCCCCGTTTATCTTCGGTTTTTCCATTAGTCTCCGTATCGCTGGCATCTTTTGGTGAAATATGGATAACGGCGAACTAAACATTGTCATCGACCGAAATTTGCGGCTTCGGAACACGCCGTCCGCCCTGCTGGAGATGCTGGTAAACCGGTTTCAAATGATCAATCCCAAGTGGATCGAAAACGAACGCATGGGACGATGGAACCGAAAGACGAAAAAAAACCTTCGATTTTACCGGCGTTTTGGGAAAGACGGCCTCTCCCTTCCCAGGGGATATGCCCGTCAATTGCTGCTCTATCTCAAACGGGAGAATATCTCTCATCAAATTACCGACCGGCGACGGTTGATGCCCCAGGTCGATTTCTCTTTTTCCGGTTCGCTCAAGTCCTTTCAGACCGATGCCGTGACGGACATGGCCAAAAAAGAATTCGGAACGCTCAGCGCCCCGACGGGAAGTGGCAAAACGGTCATGGCTCTGCATCTGATTGCAATGCGGCGACAGCCGGCCGTGGTCGTGGTGCATACCAAGGACCTGGCCTTTCAGTGGGTCTCACGCATCGAACGTTTTCTCGGCATTGCCGCCGACGAAGTGGGAATGATCGGCGCAGGAAAGAAGAAAGTCGGTCAGCACATCACCGTTGCCCTGGTTCAATCCCTTTACCGTTCAACGGACTTGATCGTCCCCCATGTGGGGCATATCATCGTTGATGAATGTCACCGCACACCGAGTCGCACCTTCACCGAGGCGGTGACGGCGTTTGACTGTCATTACATGCTGGGGCTATCGGCCACACCATGGCGGCGGGACAATCTCTCCAAACTCATCTTCTGGTATCTCGGAGATGTTCACCACGAGGTGGACAAAGGACGTCTGGAAGAAAATGGGCATATCGTGAAGGCGGATGTGATTTTTCGTACAACCCGCTTCGCCCCCTTTTTCGATCCGGTTCACGACTATTCGCGAATGTTGTCTGAACTCACTGCCGATGACGATCGCAATCGGCTCATCGCTTCGGACATACGCGATGCGGTTCAGTCGGATCATGGCGTGTGTCTGGTGCTTTCGGACCGGAAAAAACACTGCGAAACCCTTCGCGGCATACTGCGATACAAATTCAACGTGGAAGCCGCGCTTCTCACGGGAGACCTTGGCAACGACGAACGAAAAGCCGTATTGGCACGCCTCGAAAAAGGGAAGATAAAGGTACTGATCGCAACCGGCCAGTTGATCGGCGAAGGGTTCGACTGTCCCGATCTCACCACCTTGTTTCTTGCCACTCCCATTCGGTTCAGCGGTCGGGTCATGCAGTATCTCGGACGAATCCTGCGGCCGGCAAGGGGCAAGGACCGGGCACGGGTCTATGACTATGTTGACGAGCAGGTGCCGCCGCTTGTCGCGGCGGCCAAGGCCAGGCAGCGGGTATACGGTAAGTAGCGCGCCACATCAGAATTTGCTTAGAAAACATGGTCTTCAGAACCAGATAATTGGCTCTGCCGTAAGATTATTATAAGAATCCAGGAGTCAGAATTCAGAATAATAAGGTCTTCGCCTTTGGCTCGATTCATCTTATTTAATCGATGGAGCGAAGCGACATCAGATTCATTCTGACTCCTGAATTTTGGATTCTGACTTTTATGGTTTTCCACGATCACTTTGAACCCACTTCCAGCGGATCATAAAGCCTGGCTTTCTGGGTCGCGATTCTACCTTACTTTGCGTCGACCACTTCCGCCTTTTTAATCACGACGGGGGTTACGGGAACATCGCGCATGCCATTTTTAATCGTAGTGGGTTCGTTCTCAATGGCGCGTACCACATTCATGCCGGAAACCACTTTGCCGAACACGCAGTATCCCCATCCCTTCATGCTTTTGGCACGGTGATTCAGAAATTCGTTTTTCTTCACGTTAATGAAGAATTGGGCACTGGCGGAATGGGGGTCGTTGGTGCGGGCCATGGCGATGGTTCCCACTTCATTGGTAAGGCCATTGTCCGCCTCGTTGGCGATGGGCGGCCGGGTGGGTTTGTGGTTCATCTGTTCGTCGAATCCGCCCCCTTGAATCATGAACCCTGCAATGACCCGATGGAAAATGGTACCGTCATAATGACCGTCTTTGACATAACGGAAAAAGTTCTCCACTGTTTTCGGGGCATTTACGCTGTCTAAGGACAATACGATATCGCCTTTGGTTGTAATAAGCTTTACCATGGGCATTTTTTCGCCGGCCAACACTGCGCACGGTAATGTCAGAAGTACGATAGCCACCACGGATACCCATTTTTTCATCATGAACCTCGCTTTCATAAGTAAAATTGACCAATTCTTCGATGCATTTGCAAAAATTCCTTTTCCTGGTCGGAAACCGTTACCACAAGGCAAATACACGTCGCGGTTTGTCCAGACGAGTGAGACCTGCCGCCCGGGCTTGCCCAACGGCAAGGTCGTATTCTGCAGGTGACAGTGCGTTGGCGAGCGCCGAGATCTCCTTTGCCCTGCCGCAGGGACGATATTGTGCCATCACATTCACATAGGTGCCTTTGGAAATCGATTCGGCGAGGAACCTCATGATGGCGGCGGTTCCGGAAAGTCCACCGGGAAGTACGAGATGGCGGACCAAAAGCCCTTTTATTGCTAACTGACTCTTCTCATCGATGATCAAGTCGCCCACCTGGCGATGCATTTCCGCGATGGCTTTTTTCGCCACTTCCGGGTAGTCGGGCGCATCGCAAGTGTCCTGGGCCACGTTGCCATCCCAAAACTTGAAGTCGGGCATGTAAATGTCCACGATTCCGTCCAGCAGACAAAGGGTGTCCACGTCATCATACCCGCCGCTGTTATACACTAGGGGAACGGACAGCCCTTTTTGTGCGGCCAGATAAAGGGCTGAGAGAATCTGCGGGACCACGTGACTGGGGGTGACAAAATTGATGTTGTGGCAACCTTTCTTCGCAAGGTCGAGCATGATCGACGCCAACTGCTCGTCGTCAACTTCCAGACCCTCACCCTGGTGGCTGATGGAATAGTTCTGGCAGAAAAGACAACGCAGATTGCAATGGGTGAAGAAGATGGTCCCGGAACCGCTTTTGCCCACAAGGGGCTGTTCCTCTCCGAAGTGAGGGCCATGGGAGGCTACCAGGGCCAGTCGACCGGTGTTGCACACCCCGGTCTCATCCGCATTTCGATCGACACCGCATTTTCTGGGGCATAACGTGCAATGATCCAGGGATGACAGGGCCTGCGCCACTCTCTTTTTCAGTGTCCCGTCTTTCAACGCACCGATATATGCGGGACGGTGATTTGTCATTTCTACCTCCGATATTTATTGGCGTAACATTCGTTCCAGTCGAAGGACGCTTTTGGCCTGACCGACAACCACCAGGGTGTCGTTGAGTTCGATGCGGGTGTCGGCTTTGGGATTGAAGAGAAGGGTATTATCCGCCTTTTGAATCGTCAGGATGATCAGGTCCAGATTCTGGCGGATACCCGATTCCTTTAGTGGAACGCCGATCAAGGAGGAGGTGGAACGAGCCGTCAGTTCCTCCATCACGATATCCGTGCTCTCGTCGGTGAAGGCAAGTTCGAGAAACTTGATTACGGTGGGGCGCAATATGGCATGTGCCATGCGGCGGGCTCCCAGGTCGTAGGGAGAGATGACTTTTCCGGCGCCTGCCGCCTGAAGGGTTCGTTTGGCGGTGTTCTGAATGGCCCGGGCAACGATGAACAGATCGGAATTGAGCTGTTTGGCGATCAATGTCAAAAAGACATTGTCCGCATCTGAGGCCACTGCGGTGACCAGTCCCTTTGCCCTCTCGATACCGGCCTTGATCAAAAGGTTCTCATCTGTTGCTTCCCCGACGAGGTAGAGTACGCCATCTTCATCCATGGTTTCCCGACGGTCAGGATTTTTTTCGATGATTACGACATCCAGGTACCGTTCCGTAAGATAACGGGCCAACACACGGCCGATTCGTCCATATCCGCAGATGATGTAATGGGACCGTAGCTTGGAGATCTGTTTGTCCAATTTTCTTCTCCCGAGAATCGTTCGTATTCGATCTTCCACCACAAATTGTACGATGAGAACAGCCACGTACATGAAACAACCGACCCCCGAAACGATGAGGGCGATGGTGAAGATCCGGCCCCCGGCGCTGACCTGGTGAACCTCACCGTATCCGACGGTGGCCAGAGTGATAATGGTCATGTACAATGCATCGCCAAACGCCCATCCCTCGATGAGCATGTAACCGACCGTGCCGACCAATCCCAATACGATGGAGAGAAGGATGGATAATAACAACTGGGTTTTTCGTTCCATGGTCGTTTCGCGGCCCGCAGGAAAAATTGATCGGATATTGTCACGTCATTGGATGCCCGGGCCACCCATCTTGCCAGGGTAATCGCATTTCGGATCTGCTATTCATAGGGGCCAAGTGAGGGACGAAGGACGATGGAAGGGGGATGAAAAGAGGAATGGTTTCTCATCGTCCCTTTTTCGGCATCCTTCGTCCATCATTTTCAACCCTGCAGAGTAATAAAAATAGACCTCAATTCTGACACAGCCAAGTCCAAATGCGGCTGCCAGCCGGTTTTACGGGCAGTCGTTGACTTGGATCGACTTTGAGACTATAAAAGACCCTTCTTGTACTGTCAACCGTCAAGAAGTGACAACTCCTTTTTATTATTGATATTCTGAATAAAACAAAATACCGGAAAGAACACCATGCATTCTGGGGGTAACTGCGATCCGCTCATCGAGGTCATGGACGTCCATAAACGCTACAAACAGGTCCATGCGGTGGACGGCGTCAGTCTTTCCATAGGCAAAGGGACCTGTTTCGGCTTGCTGGGGCCAAATGGTGCAGGCAAAACCACATTGATCGAAATCATCGAGGACATCATCCAACCGTCTGCAGGGTCGATCCGATACAAGGGTGCACCGCGTGCGTCCAGATTCCGCCAGGAAGTGGGCATCATGTTCCAGCAAACGGCCCTTCTCTCCTTTTTAACCGTAGAGGAGACGTTGAAAACGTTCTCCCGGCTTTACGAACATGTCGATGAAGTTCAGCATTTGATTCGATTATGCCACTTGGGTGAGGTAAAAAAACGGGCCAACGATAAAATATCCGGGGGACAGAAGCAACGGCTTCTGTTGGCACTGGCGCTGTTAAACCGACCGGAACTTGTTTTTCTCGACGAACCGTCCACCGGTCTGGACCCACAGGCCAGGCAAAATCTTTGGGGGATCATCAAGGACGTCAAGTCCCAGGGACGCACCATCGTGCTCACCACCCATTACATGGAAGAGGCGGAAAAACTGTGCGACGACATCGCCATCATGGACAAAGGAAGGATCATCGCCCGCGGCTCTCCCAAAGAACTGATATCCACTCATTGCAAACTGGCCACATTGTCGGTTCCGAGGAAAGATCTGCCCGATGGGCTCGAAGGCTTTCACGGCAACGTTAAAGAAAGAGACGGGCAAGTGGAATTTCAAACCCGGGATGTAAACGGGGTTATCGAAAAACTCTTGTCCCATGGTGTGGACATGCACGGTATGAACGTGAAGACACCCACCCTGGAGGATGTGTTTTTACAGCTGACAGGGCGAAGCCTGCGGGAGTGATCGGGAGGCATTCATGCGAGTTACGAGAATGTGGGCGATTTTCACGGCGAGAAACCATGAGTTCTTCCGGGATCGGGCGGCATTCGGTTGGAATTTTCTCTTTCCTTTTTTGCTGATTCTCGGATTCGCCGTGATCTTCAAAGGCGACTTTCAATCCAAGTTCAAGGTCGGAGTCTTTCCCGTATCGCCACCCATACCGGTGAACCAGTCCATCGAGGACTTGCCCGATACGTTTTCCGGCTTTGGCGCCATCACTTTTTTGGGGTTTGAAAATCAGGACGCGGCAATGATAAAACTCAAACACCACAAGATCGACTTGCTCATCGAGGCGGGCAGCCGGCCGGTACGATATTGGGTGAGCGATTCCTCACCCCAGGGGGCCATCGTCGAACGGCTGTTGACCGGAGCCCTGGCAACAAAGGGCGTCGGCAGCAAATTCGAGAAAATGAATATCAGGGGGGCGCCGATCCGGTACATCGACTGGCTTTTCCCCGGTATTTTGGGCATGAACATGATGTTCAGCGCCCTTTACGGCGTGGGTTGGGTCGTGGTCCGTTACCGTAAAAACGGTGTCTTGAAACGGCTCAAGGCCACACCTTTGACCGCATTCGAGTACCTCACCGCCCAACTGCTCTCCCGGATCTTCCTCCTCATGTTCACTCTGGTTCTGGTCTGGGTGGGGTGCGATCTGATCATCGATTTTACGGTGTATGGAAGTCTCGTCAGTCTGTTTTTCGTTTTTTTCGTTGGCAGCATCTGCATGACGGCCCTTGGCCTGGTGATTGCCTCCAGAGGAACCAGCGAAGAGTTTGCCAACGGGGTGCTCAACTTCATCTGCTGGCCCATGATGTTTCTGTCCGAGGTCTGGTTTTCCATTGAAGGTGCGCCGGTTTGGCTACGGGCCATGGCCCAGGCGCTTCCCCTTACCCACATTCTCTCCGCGGCACGCAAAGTGATGAACGAAGGACAGGGGATCCTCGCGGTCATGCCGGAAATGACCATTGTCTGTCTGATGACGATCGTCTTTTTAACGGTTGGGGCGATACTTTTTTCCTGGAGCAAATAAGATTCAGGGTCTTCGTATCATTGGCAAACCTTCAGAATCTGATCGAAATCGGTAATCCCCTGAAATATCTTCTTGATCCCGTCCATTTTAAGGGTTCGCATCCCCTCATCCAAAGCCAGGGCAGTGAGTTCTTCGACACTGCGCCTTTCTTTGACGGCCAGTTTGATGGTCTTCGTTCCGAGCAGCAACTCATGGATGGCAATGCGTCCCTTATATCCGCTGTAGTTGCATCGTTTGCACCCCACGCTTTTCATGAGCGTCAGATTCGATGTCAATTCAGGGAGTTTATCCAGTTTGAAGTAGGACTCCCCATAGCTTCGAACAAAATTGAGATATTCATCCGTATCGGGCGTATAGGCGGTTTTGCACGCGTCACAAAGACGCAAGGTCAACCGTTGGGCCAGTACACCCAGAAGGGCATCGGAAAAATGCAGGGGATCGACCTCCATTTCCATGAGTCGAATGACGGTTTCGGGGGCGGAATTGGTATGTAGGGTGCTAAGGACCAGATGCCCGGTGAGGGCTGCGTTCACGGCAATCTTGGCCGTTTCCGTATCTCGCATTTCCCCCACCATGATCACGTCCGGATCGGCTCTCAAAAACGAGCGCAGCGCCTCTTGAAAGGTAAATCCGATTTTCGGCTGCACCTGTACCTGACGAAGTCCTTCTTGGGTAATCTCCACCGGATCTTCAACGGTCCAGATCTTTCTCTCCTTGGTATTGATCCGTCGAAGTCCGGAGTGCAAGGTCGTCGTTTTTCCCGATCCGGTTGGGCCCACGCATAAGATAATACCATGGGGTTTGGTCAAAAGGCTTGAAAATTGAGACAGATTCTCGGGTGAAAATCCCATTTCCGTCAAAGGAATCGGTCGGGCCGAGGAGAGTACCCGAAGGACGGCATCCTCATTGCCGCCAACGGTGGGTGTTATTTCCACCCGATATTCGATGTCCTGTTTTTTGTATTTTAAAAATATTTTTCCGCTTTGGGGACGTCGGTGTTCGGCAATATCCAGGTTGGAAAGAATTTTAATCCGACTCACGACGGCGTTTTTGTATCCTACCGGAATCCGATGAACCTCGCTGCAGATACCGTCGATCCGGTACCGGATGATGAGTGGACGCCGTTGGATACCGGGTTCAAAGTGGATGTCCGAGGCGCCTTTTTGATATCCCTCGATGAGAATTTTATTGACCAGCATAATAATGTTGGAATCGGTTTCATCATAACGTGTCTCTTCGACTTCATGCTCTTCCTTGACGGAGACGTCGTCTTCCCCCATCTGATCGATAATTTTGGATAGGTGATCAAAATCAGACGGAAGGAATTTTTGAATGGCCCACGAGATGTCTCTGGACGTAGCGACTGCAAGCTCAATTTGGCGATTCGTGGAAAACCGCAAGATGTCGTTGATCGAATGATCGGTGGGCTTGGATGTCACGACGACGATACGATCGTTTCGAATGCGCAGCGGCAGTATCTCAAGGCGATGTACCAGATCCGTCGGCAAGGCGGTGAGGGCCTGTTTTTCAGGAACGAGGTCGTTGCGCTCCAAAAAAATCATGCGAAACTTTGTGGAGAGTGCCGAAAGAATCTGCGACTCTGTGACCAGCCCTTGTTCGATCAACAACGTGCCGATTTTCTTGCTGCGATCTTTTTTTTGGATCGCCACTGCCTGGTCCACTTGTTCCTGGCTGACCAGCCCTTCGGCGACGAGGATCTCTCCCACCCGAACCGCCGGATTTTTTCGATGGCCCGTCGGCGAGCTGATTTTTTGTTGATGCATAGATGCTCCTTCGCAGTTGGAGAACAGGAGACGGCGATGGGCGATTCACGGGTGTAAAGAAGGGCAAAAGGCGTTTTTCGCAATTGGTGCAGCGATGGGTTTGGTACGTGTCTGTATTCGCTGCATCCATCCTCTCTGCGGATGATGAGAAGGGCGCGTTGATGATCGTTTCAGATGCCGATAGGGATTTTATACCACGGATCGCAGATCGGACTCAAGATACCCTGGACATGGAGATGGGGTACAAGAAAGTCGTGGAAATACGTGGGTAACTTGTCATATTTCCGACGAACGAGTCCATGCAGGATCAGTTGACAAGGCTGTGAATGGGCGATGGAACAATACCGCCGCGACGAATGAGCCGGTTTTCGCCCTCGCCGTTGTTCACCGGCATAATAACAGATTCGCCCAACAATCCTCCGAAATAGACGCGTTCGCCGGCTTTTTTTCCGGGAACGGGGATCAGGCGGGCGGCGGTGGTTTTCTTATTGATGACGCCAATGGCCATTTCGTCGGCGATGATGGCGGAAAGCGTCTCGGCACTGGTATCACCTGGAATCGCCACCATGTCCAGACCGACCGAACAGACGCTTGTCATGGCCTCCAGTTTTTCTATGGAGAGCCGCCCATCGGCCACTGCCTGGGAGATGTTGAGATCTTCACTGACCGGGATAAAGGCACCGCTCAGCCCGCCCACCTTGGAACTGGCAAATGCACCTCCTTTTTTGACGGCATCATTCAAAAGGGCGAGGGCAGCAGTACTTCCCGGCACTCCGATATCGGATAAGCCCAGACTCTGAAAGATTTCTCCCACACTGTCACCCACATTGGGGGTCGGGGCCAGGGATAGATCCACCACTCCAAAACCGATGCCCAACTGCTGGGCTACTTCACGACCGATCAGTTCGCCGATGCGGGTGACCTTGTAGGCGGTGCGTTTGATAATTTCACTGAGTTCTCCCAGGTTGAGCTCTGGTTTTGCAGACAACGCACGGTCGATGGCCTTTTTCACCACCCCGGGGCCGCTGACCCCCACATTGATTACCGCGTCGGCTTCGCCGACCCCGAGATAAGCGCCGGCCATGAAGGGGATGTCCTGGGGAATGTTTGCAAACACGCAAAGCTTTGCACAGGAAAGCCCCCCTCGATCCGCAGAGAGACGGGCTGCCTCTTTTAGGGTTTTTCCCATGAGCAGGACCCCATCCATGTTGATACCGGCCCGGGTGGATGCGACATTGATGGATGCACAGACGCATTGGGTATCGGTCAGCGCCTGCGGGAGCGCCTCGATCAATGCCCGATCGCCCCTGGCGATGCCTTTTTCCACGAGAGCCGAAAAGCCACCGATAAAATCCACTTTTGCAGCCATTGCCGCATCGTTCATGGCCCGGGCGACCCGCAGCATGCCACCCGCATCAAACGGTGCTGCGACCACCGCGATGGGACTGACCGATATGCGTTTGTTCACCACCGGTATCCCGTACTTGTCTCCCACTTCGTCGCAGATCTGAACCAGATTCTGGGCCGTTTTCGAGATGCGGCCATAGATGTTGCCGACGAAACGTTCGATATCGTCGCTGGCGCACTCCAGCAGGTTGATACCCAAGGTTACGGTTCGAACGTCCAGGTGTTCATTTTTCAGCATCTCCACGACGGATAGAATTTCCATATCGGTAAACATTATTGACTCTCCTGTATACGCCTTATAAGCGATTGATCGCTTCGAAGATTCTTTTGTGTTGAATGGATATGTCCAAAGACAATTGTCGTGCCTTTTCCTTCAGTTCCCGCCGTAGCAGCGTTTGGTCCGTTTCGGCCGGAATATCCACTTCGTAGATCATGACATTGACGTCGGGATCTGCGCCGCCTTTGAAGACGGCCTGTAAATTGGTTACGTTGACACCGTGGACAGCCATGACGGCGGTGATTGCCGCGACGAGCCCCTTGCGATCCGGTCCTCTCGTGGTCACCACGAAAGGTTCGCCATCAATGGGGGCAACTGCCGCATCCGGTGGAAAGATCGGTTTTACAGTGACATGCAACGCCATTTCCGAGAGACCTGCGTCCAAATGGTGCGCAAGCTCTTTATCAGTAAGGAATTCAGGGAGCGCAACGATAAAAATGCCCGAAAATTCATCTTGCAAAATGGTCTGGCTGACGTTTTCGATGTTGCAGTCCTGTTGGAATAAGATGCCGGTGACGGCTGCGATGATGCCGGGTCGATCCTTTCCCAGAACCGAAATAATCGTTTTCTTCATAACCCCCTCTTTTCAGGAACCAAACTTCGCCATCGGGTACGAAGCGTGTGTTTTGTTCGCGTGATCTTTTCCTGCATTATCCTAATGCCCGAAGATTGCAAGACCTTTTGTAAGGGGAAAAAATATTGTATAGAAAAAGGGCACTGTGGTAGGTAGTGATTCGATGTAGCATACCAAGATTTCGGATTTTTCGTAGATACGGACGGGACGATCAGCCGTGAATGCGACGCAAATCAGCAATTTGATCAACGAGCATAAGACGCTCTTCATTATCATCATCGTGGGGTTGTTCTTGTTGGAACTGGAAATCTTCGCCCTGGCAGCCATGAAGTCGGGACGGAAATCCTGGCTTCAGGTGATCGATACCAACGGAAATGTCATCCACGAGACAAGCGGTAAGAATTTGAGCGAATTCAACAAGTACTACTTCGAAAAAACCTTCGGCCCCTTTGAAAACTACACCGTTCGCTTGCAAACACGAGACATTCCCTTCCCGTTTCGGGCATGGTTCGTAGCGGCCATCGGCATTCCGGTTGGGGCAATGCTGCTTTTTGGATTCGTGGTCAAGGCTTATCTGGCCGTCTTCCACGGTGGCGCGTTGTCCGTGGAAAATGCGCCGGACACCTGCAACGTGGCGTATGAGACCCGTTTGGAGTCCGTTCTTCACCGTATCAGCCGGATGAATATCTTTATTATCGGTTTTCTGATCTTCATCGGTGTGGTCTCGTATTGGATCATTCCCAATATGATCGCCAGCTTCGGCCGCACCAGTATTGAAACGGTCATTCGATTCAAGTGGGTGTTTGTCTCAATTGGCATCGTCGTCGTGGCAACGGGTCTGTGGATTGTCTACCTGCGGTATCTGCTGGCCAAAAAAAGCATCGAAAGTCGCACCGAAATCGAAAAGCATCGCCTCGAGCTGGCATACAGATCGAAAAACGAGCCCCTCTTATCATTATCGGACCCTTCCGAGGAAGAAAGGGGTCGCAGCGCTTTGGAATGGAAGCAGACCAAATGACAATTGCGTTTCAAAGAAAGCAAAAATCTAACTGAAAATTTTTGATGAAAATCATCACCACCCATACGAACGTCGATTTTGATGCATTCGCCTCCATGGCGGCGGCAACACTTATTTACCCCGATGCCACCGCCGCCATCCCCAAAAATGTAAATCCCAATGTTCGTGCGTTCATCTCCATGCACAAGGATCTATTCGATTACATGGACCGCCACGAAGTCCCCATCGACCGAGTCCGTGAGCTGGTGGTCGTTGACACGGATGATTGGAAACGCCTGGGCCCCTTGTCCCGGTTACGGGATCGAAGGGATTTAAAGGTGTTCGTCTGGGATCACCACAGGCCGGGGACGATCCGCGGGACATGGAAATGCCAGGAGCGTAAGGGTGCTACCATTACCTTGCTGATCGATCGGCTCAAGGATATGGAAAAATCGATCTCTCCCATTCAGGCCACCCTTTTTCTCACCGGCCTATACGAGGACACGGGCAATCTATCCTTCCCGTCGGTGACGCCCGAGGATGCATATGCAGCAGGTTGGTTGCTGGATCAGAAGGCGGATCTTTCCCTGATCAACAAATTCCTGCGGCCCGCCTACGGACAAAAGCAGAAGGACATCTTGTTCGAGATGCTGAAAAACAGCAAACGCCAGAAAATAAACGGATACTCCGTGAGTCTCAGCCGGATTTCCGTCGAAGGACACGTTTCCAATCTGGCGTTGGTGGTTCGAATGTATCGGGACATCGTAAACGTCGACGTGGCCTTTGGCATGTTCGTAAGCCAAGAAAAAAAAGGGAAAACAAAATGTATCGTCATCGGTCGCAGTGACAATGATTCGCTGGATGTTGGCACGCTGATGAAGAGCCTGGGGGGCGGCGGACATCCCGGTGCCGGCAGTGCAATGTTAAAGGGTGTCAATCCCGATGTGGCCCAGGAGATGATTTACGATCTCATCGCCGGAAACCAACAATCTTCGGTGCAGGTTAGTGACATCATGTCATTTCCCGTTTTTTCCGTCTCTTCGGAAACCACCATGTCCGAGGCGGCACGGGAGCTACGCGAGAGGGAATGCACCGGCCTTCCCGTGGTGGACGATGGAACTTTGGTGGGGATCATTTCACGGCGCGATTTCAAAAAGATCCGCAGGGAGGATCAGCTCGATGCACCGGTAAAGGCATTCATGAGCACTCTCGTACATACGATAGCGCCGGGGAGAAGTCCGCTTCAGGCGGCGCGACTCATGATTCGCCATGATATCGGACGACTTCCCGTGGTTTCGTCCGATGGCCAGATCATCGGAATCCTGACCCGCTCCGATGCCATGGTCTATTTCTACGATCTGTTGCCGGATTGAAACTGGATCGACGGGAATCTCCTTAATGCGGAAAATGTGTCTTTTTTTTCATCCGTCGTATGAAATTGTAGAAAGGAATGACTATGCAGGTTGAAGGGATCATCGATTATATCGTCAGCTGGCTTTCCAATTATTTGGAGAAATCGAAGATGAAGGGATTCGTGATTGGCGTGTCGGGCGGTATCGATTCTGCGGTCACCTCCACATTGTGCGCACGCACAGGGGCACAGGTTTACGCATTGAACATGCCGATTCATCAGGCACCTGACCAGATCAGCCGTTCCGCCAAACACATCCGCTGGCTCGAGTCCGGCTACGGGAACGTCCAAGGTGTAAAAATCGATCTCACTTCTGCGTTTCAATCCATCGAAAACGCCTTGCCCGAATCGATCCAGGATGATTTGACCATGGCCAATACCAGAAGCCGTCTGCGCATGCTGACGCTATACGCATTTTCTACCCATCATCGGTTGCTTGTGGCAGGCACGGGAAACAAGGTGGAGGATTTTGGCGTTGGTTTTTACACCAAATACGGAGACGGCGGTGTGGATCTTTCCCCCATTGCAGACCTGATGAAATCGGAGGTCTATGCCCTGGCCGGGGACATGGGCATCATTGACGAGATCATACAGGCCCCCCCAACAGATGGCCTGTGGCAAGATAATCGTTCCGACGAGAGTCAGATCGGTGCAACCTACAACGAATTGGAATGGGCCATGGCTTTTGAAGCCGATACAGGCGATGAGGGAGCGTTGACTGAAAGGCAAAAAAAGGTGTTGGGGATTTATCGAACATTCAATCAAAGCAATCGCCACAAAATGCTTCCCATACCCGTTTGTGAGATTCCCGCGTCCCTGAAATGTTAGGAGGAAACGGGAATCGGACAATCGTCGGTGGGGCTATCCCTGTTTTGCGGACGTATACGCCTCTTCGAGGCGCGCTTTCACATATTCCGTCAGTTCTTCGTCCTTGGATTCCAGATCGAAACAGATGGCGTCCTCGCCAAGAAGACCCTCGGGTACGAAGTCCCCATTTTCATCCGGATCGGAGATCATCTCACCATAAAAACAGACCGAAAGCCAGCGAGGGGCGTCCTCAATCACATCGATCATGGCAAACAGGGACTTGTCTTTTTGGTTTTCATGGCCTACCCGCAAAGAGTAAGTGACGCCAGACCTGGGTATAAAATCCAATTCCACGCCGGATTTTTTTTCAATAAAAGATTTCAAATCCAGAAAAACGGCTTTGTTATTTTCCTCTGTTTCTTGCCATTCTTCGATAAATGTTTCCAGTTCAGCTGCGACTTCTTCGTTCAAGGGGTACTCCTTTCCGGTTGTCAAACCATCAATAATGAACTCATAAAAAGTCGGATTTCGGAAAAACAAAGGGGGAGCCTCACGAATCGGTCGTGCAACTCCCCCTCTGATGATGCATGAATTATCCAATCATTGATGTTCTGCATTCGAGGCAGGGGCTTCTTCTGGGGGCACCGCATTATCGGGATTCGCTTCGTGCGTGACCGTTTCTTCCTCTACTTCGGTTTTTTCTGCTTGCTGTGCAGCAGTGTCCGTAGTGGCTTGTTCTTGGCCAGCGGCCTCTTTTTCCTTTTCCAGGGCGGCCAGTGCCGCCTCATACCCTTCAATTGTCAGGGCAATGGACTCTTTCTGTGCCTTGTCCGCAGACAGTTTCCGGGCCTCTTTCAGAAAGCCGATGGCGGCGGTGAGGCCTGAAGTGGTTCCCCGGATAGCGGCAGTTTCCGCCTTGTACATGAGAATCAAACGATCGATATTATCAAGGCGGTCGTATACGGCACTTCGCTTTTCCCGGTTTGGTGCATAGGAGAGGGCGATTTTGAGATTTGCCTTGATTTCCTCGAAGTCCGGAATTCCGGGGACATCCATAAGAACATCGGCCTTGTCGACATAGTATTCGAACGCCATCGATAAGACTTCGTGGGAGCGGTAGGTCTCTTTGATCTCCCCGGAGGGCTGGTATCCGGGAAGCACGACGACAATCTTTTTGCCGAGGGGGGCGAACTTTCCCTTCCATATTTCAAGAGCGCCGTCTTTTTCTATGGCATAATATTTAAGTGAGTTGGACGTACTTGCCCAGACCACAAGCAAAAGAAGAAAGGCGAGGCCTGCGGCGAAGAGTTTGATACTGGTGTCAATGGGATCCGAAGGCGGCTTTTCCGCGGCGGCCTTTTCCGCGGCGGCCTTTTCCGCGGCAGCCTTTTCCGCGGCAGCCTTTTCCGCGGCAGCCTTTTCCACGGCGGCCTTTTCCGCGGCAGCCTTTTCCGCGGCAGCCTTTTCCGCGGCAGCCTTTTCCACGGCGGCCTTTTCCGCGGCAGCCTTTTCCGCGGCAGCCTTTTCCGCGGCAGCCTTTTCCGCGGCGGCCTTTTCCGCGGCAGCCTTTTCCGCGGCAGCCTTTTCCGCGGCAGCCTTTTCCGCGGCGGCCTTTTCCGCGGCAGCCTTTTCCGCGGCAGCCTTTTCCGCGGCGGCCTTTTCCGCGGCGGCCTTTTCCGCGGCAGCCTTTTCCGCGGCAGCCTTTTCCGCGGCAGCCTTTAGATCCCCTTCGCTGTAAGTATTTGCCAGTAGTCCTTTGATGCGTTTGACATCATCGGTGCTGACGCTTGTGAGAAATTCCGGCGCCGTAAATGTGGATTTCTCGGAAAACTCTTCGGGAACGGTGTAGAGGACTTCGGGCTTTACGATATCAAATTTCTTTCTCAACAGCTCTTCTACGGACACCGGTTTGGCTTTTGGGACAGGCGCTCTGGCGACTGCTTTCAATTCCGCGGAGCTGTATGTATTTGCCAATAGTCCCTTGATGCGTTTGGCATCATCGGTGCTGACGCCTGCGAGAAATTCCGGTGCCGTAAATGTGGATTTTTCCTTCAACTCTTCAGGAATGGTGTAGAGGATTTTGGCCGATTGGGTGTCAAATTTTTTCGTAAGCAGATCTTTTTTCGAGATTGCTTTTAACTTGGGTGAGATCTTTTTCGCAACGGCTTTTTTCTTTGTTTTGGATTTCGACGTTGATTTCTGGGCTACCTTTTTCGCCGGAGTTTTTTTCTTTTTGGTGGTTTTTGCAGCGGCTTTTTTTGCAGCTGGCTTTTTTTTGGAAGTGGACTTGATCAGGCTCTTTTTCCCCATGAAAAACCCCTTTGAATTTGTATTGAAAATGGCTATGGTAAAAAGGTGTGACGACGAGTTTTTATAATGGATTACGTATTGATTGTAAATGTTTTTTTGGCAAATGGCCAGCTTCTTCCCATCCCATATTGACGGAAAGAATGGAACATGGAATCGATTTTGGGGGATAAAAAAAGACGACTCGAAGCGCTTCTTTCATCCTATGATCGTCTTGCCGTGGCACTTTCCGGAGGTGTGGACAGTGCATTTCTACTGGCCTCGGCACGCGACGTGATCGGTGAGACGATGATTGCGGTGACGGCACGATCCCCCATTCATTGGGACGGAGAAGTTGCCGATGCAGCAAAGGTTGCGACCATTTTGGGTGTGACCCATCTGATCGTCGATTCCGATGAAATGGAGATTCCTGAATTTCTTGAAAATACACCACAGCGATGCTACATATGCAAAAAGCGCCTCTTTGGAAAAATGCAGTCGTTGGTAAAGGAAAAGGGATTTTCGGTCCTGGCCCATGGATCCAATGCGGATGATATCACTGATTATCGCCCCGGACTGCAAGCCGCCCGGGAGTTAGGAGTCGTTGCGCCACTCGAAAAAGCGGGGTTGACCAAAACCGATATCCGACGATTGGCAAGAAAAAGGGGACTTTTTGTATGGGACAAGCCGGCAATGGCATGTATTGCCACACGTTTTCCGTATGGTTCGCCGATCAGCGATGAAAAAATAGAGCAGGTGAAGACGGCTGAAAAAATACTTGTCGATCGTGGATTCATGGGATGTCGGGTGCGACATCATGGAGATATTGCCCGAATCGAAGTGCCGATACCGCAGCTACCGAAACTTTTGTCCGAACCCATGCGGAGCCGCATTGTTCATGAAATGAAATACCTGGGATTCTTATACACCTGCGTGGATCTGGAGGGGTATGTTTCCGGTAGCATGAACAGAATACTTGCCCAAAAAGTACGATAACATACCAGGAGTGTCGGATGTCCTTTACATGGTTCGTTGCCTCTCGCTACATTCGTTCCCGGCAAAAAGAGACGTTTATTTCATTGATCACTCTCTTGGCCACCATCGGGATCGCCCTGGGGGTGATGGTGCTAATCATTGTAATTGCCGTAATGACCGGTTTTGAAACAGAACTTCAAAATCGAATCCTTGGTATGGAATCCCACATTCTGGTGATGCGGTACGGAGAGACGGTGTCCGAAATCGATGAAACGGTCAAGATCCTCGAGAAATTGGACGGAATCGAATCGGCGTCACCTTTTATTTATACCCAGGTAATGCTGAGAAGTGCCAATGGATTGAGTGGATCGGTATTAAAAGCCATCGACCCGTTGCGACCGTGTCCACCCGTCACCGTTGATGGGAAGGTTGCCTTGTGTGATGCGCTGGGCAAAACAAAAGCCGAACCATCATCGGGTCTTGCTCCGGGAATCATCATCGGCCGGGTTACGGCAGAAAAACTGGAAGTCGGTGTAGGAGACCCGATCTTTCTCATATCGCCCCTGGGCAAGGGGGCTGGCGCAAACCGAATGCCCACGGTGATGCGGTTTACCGTTGCCGGAATTTTCGAGACGGGTATGAACGAATACGATGGCGCCATGTCTTTTACACGGCTGGATGTCGCCCAAAAACTGTTGGAGATGCCGGGTGAGGCAACCGGTTTCGAGGTGCGGGTGATGGATATTTACCTGGCCGCAAACATAGCCGAATCCATCGTCCACCACATGGGGTTTCCTTATTGGGCACGGGACTGGATGCAGATGAACCGAAATCTTTTCTCCATGCTGCGGCTTCAAAAGACAGTCTTTTACATCATTTTCGCCCTCATCGTTTTGGTTGCCACCTTTAACATTGCAAGCGCCCTTATCATGATGGTTATGGAAAAAACGCGCGATATTGCCATCTTGAAGGCCATGGGGGCCAACAATCACCTCATCCGGCGAATTTTTGTTTTCAAAGGCCTGGTAATCGGATTCATAGGGACCGCCATCGGCGGTTTTTTGGGAATCTTACTGTGCATAATTTTACAACATTACCCCTTCATAAAATTGCCCGGTGACGTATATTTTTTAACCACACTGCCTGTGAGTCTGCATTTCACTGATTTGATGATCATCGGATTATCCACCTTGGGGATCTGTTTCATTGCCACCTTGTACCCTGCAGCCAATGCATCCTCATTGGATCCGGTGGATGGCATTGCCTATGGATGATCTTAACAAACGATGAAATCGATTCTCTCTTTTTCCAAAAGTGCGAACAACCGTTTCGTACTATTTTGTTGGTATGATTTTTGCTTAACTTTTGATCATTGAAGAAATGGTGAAACCATACAATGTGTACTTAAATTGCGTGCGTGATTTGCTGCCGTTCGTTGCCACAAAAGAATGGCGGCGCGTGATGGAAAAGAGAAGAACATGGACGAAAAAGCATACTGGTTCGACTATCACATCGAATTGGAAGATGGACAAAGCAGTCATTTTCATATTGCTTTGGATCCGGTCACGTTGACCATGGAAACGGCCTCTACGGCACCCTATCCGGCGTGGACCGAACTTTCATATAAACAATGCGCGTGCTGTCCGCTCTCATCGGATACCACCAAATATTGTCCCGTCGCAGTGAATATCACAGATCTTGTCAATGGCTTCAAAAACATCCTCTCCCATAAAAACTGTACGGTAAAATGCGAAACCATTGACCGAACCTATTTTAAAAAGACATCTGCCATGGAGGCGCTCACCTCCGTATTCGGTATCGTGATGGCCACAAGCAACTGTCCGGTCATGAACTTTCTCAAGCCCATGGCCCGTTTTCACCTTCCGTTTGCTTCCGTCGAAGAAACAACGGTTCGGACGACTTCGTTTTTCCTGCTGAGTCAATATTTTGACTTCAAAAAAGGCCTCGTAAAGGAATTCGACTTCGACAGGCTCGAAAAACGCTATGCAAAGGTGCAAAAGGTGAACGAAGGACTCCTGGAACGGATTCACAGTCTGGGAAACATGGATGCGGATAAAAATGCCATCATCACACTTCACTCCATCTCCCAATTCCTGTCCGGGGAGATGGAATTCAGCCTCAACACCATATCCGATCTGTTCGATACATCTGAAAATATCTGAGATATGAGCCTCTTGATGATGCAGGTGGTGACGTTCCGCCCATTCTTTTCAAACCTGCCAAGAGACCTGGAATTGGGCGATACATACGAAAAAAACAGCACAGGACGAATGCGGTCACCGTGAAGCAGTCGGATAACCCTTGCAATTTACGGTGGATCTTCATATATTGACCACCTTGACAATCCAAAGACCCTCTCTTTTGGTGTCTGCCCCGATAATGTTGGGATAGTACTATGAAATATTCAACGGAAAGGAATATCAGGTTAACCGGGTTTTGATAAAAAAACTGTTAAACGCCATACGCAAAAGGCTATTACCGAGCGATCGAGCAAAGAGTGTCGGCCCCGCGAAAGAGACCGAGAAAGAAGAATCAAAGTTAAAGGCGGGTTCATCCCATGGTGTCGGGGAGAAAAATAGGACGGGCCGAACTCCTGAAGGGGAGGGACGCCTTGCCGAAACCGGCAAGGATTCGCCCCATAGGAGGCCAACGAAGGCTTCGCAACAGCCCTCCTGGCATCCGGGACTGTTTGTGGTTCCCGAAAAAGAGGGAACGACCCGGTTTCATGATTTGAACCTTCCCGATCCCATCTTGCACGCCATCGCAGATGCCCAATTTCAATACTGCACGCCCATCCAGGCGGAGATCCTTCCTACCACATTAAAAGGGAGAGACGCTTTCGGGCAAGCCCAGACAGGAACAGGGAAAACGGCCGCCTTTCTGGTTGCGATTCTCACACGGCTGCTCGAACATCGTCCAACGAAAAAGAGACCCGTCGGAACCCCGAGGGTTCTGATCATCGCCCCCACACGGGAACTGGTCCTACAAATTGCAGACGAAGCCGTGCTCCTATCCAAATATTGCCGGCTCTCCATCGTAAGTGTTTTCGGCGGCATGGACTATGAGAAACAGCGCCGGCAACTGACCGGAAAAGAAGTGGATATCGTCGTCGCCACGCCGGGTCGCTTGCTGGACTTCAAGCGTCGCCGGGACTTGGATCTGAAACGGGTAGAGATTCTGGTCATCGATGAGGCGGATCGTATGCTCGATATGGGGTTCATTCCCGATGTACGCCAAATCGTATACAGCACGCCGCACAAAGACAAACGCCAGACCCTGTTTTTCAGCGCCACACTGACACCGGACGTAAACCGTTTGAGTGCCAGCTGGACACGGAACCCGGTTTCCGTCGAAATCGAACCGGAGCAGGTTGCCGTAGATACGGTGGAGCAACTGGTGTACATCGTCACCACGGATGAAAAGTTCACCCTGACCTATAACATCATTACGCGTAAGGACCTGAAAAGAGTATTGGTCTTTTGCAACCGAAGGGATGAGACGCGGCGACTGGCCGGCATGCTGGACCGGTATCGAATCGATTGTTCCGTTCTTTCCGGTGAAATCCCCCAGAAAAAACGGATTCGCACCCTGGAACAATTCAAGGAAGGAAAGATTCGCGTTCTGGTCGCAACGGATGTGGCGGGACGTGGCATTCATATCGACGACATGGATTATGTCATCAATTTCACCTTGCCCCGTGATCCCGAAGACTATGTCCATCGCATCGGGCGGACGGGTCGCGCCGGTTCGGCAGGGACTTCCATCAGTTTTGCCTGTGAGGAGGACTCCTTCTATCTACCGGCCATAGAGGAGTTCATCGGCCGGCCATTGCGGTGCATACCGCCGGAAGAGGATTACCTGATTCTGCCACCACCGCCCCCGAAACGAAAACCCAAGACGCCTTCGTCTCCCTCCCAATCCAAAGGTGCTTCCAGAGGCAGAAAAAATCGACGGGGCGACCGGCCATCGGGCCATCAGCATCGCAGATATCGACAAAAGGGCAAACGTCCCCAGCGTCAGGAAAGTGGAAAACCCAGGCGAAACCCTGCACCATGACTTCTATTAACACCGTTTCAACTCAGATGACCGACCCCATCGGTCCGGAAACCAGATAGTTTGTTCGCATATCAGAAAGACGGAACCTATTTCGCACAGATTCTGGAGGGCCTGGAATCGCTCGGTGCAGAGGAACTCGGCGAATTGGGTGCTGTCAACATAAAGATCAGTAGACGTGGTATCTATTTCCAGTCCGATCCGGCAACGCTCTACCGAATCAACTATTGCAGTCGGCTGTGCAGCCGGATTCTTGCCCCTGTAACATCATTTGCCTGCATGGATGCGGAGGATATCTACCGGTTCGCACGCACGGTACCCTGGGACCGCTTCATCCGCACGGATCAAACCTTCGCCGTCTTTGCAAATACTGCTTCGAGTACCGTGTCCCATTCGAAGTATGCCGCATTGAAACTAAAGGATGCCGTGGCAGACCAGTTTCGTGATCGATACGGCAGGCGACCGGACGTCGACACACGTGAGCCCGATCTGTGGTTGAATCTGCACATTGGAAAAGGCAAGGGGACCATTGCCGTCGATACGTCCGGCGGGAGTCTGCATCGCCGGGGGTATCGGGTCTCCGGCGTAAAGGCGCCAATGCAAGAAACCCTGGCCGCCGCAATGGTGCGCTTTTCCGAGTGGAACGGCAGCGTGCCGCTGGTCGATCCCATGTGTGGTGCCGGTACCCTCATCATCGAAGCGGCCATGTTCCATTGCCGGATCCCTGCAGGGTATCTTCGACCTCGTTTCGGTTTTCAGCGTCTTCCCGACTATTCGGAAAAGACATGGAAAATCGTCAAGGAGCAGGCGGACAGCCGGATTCGAAAGTTACCTGACGGCTGCATATACGGAAGTGACATCGATCCGGATGCTGTTTCGGCCGCCAGGAACAACTGCAAGATGATCCCCGATGGTAAACGGACCAACATTTTGAGGTTGGATTTCAGGGATATCGATCATCTGGAAAACCGGGTCATTCTATGTAACCCGCCATATGGCGTGCGCATGAAAGCCAAAGGGGACATAACGGATATGTATCGGCAACTGGGCGATTTTTTTAAAAGGCGATGCAAAGGATCGCAGGCATATGTCTATTTCGGCAATCGCGAGATGATCAAGCACATCGGACTGAAACCATCCTGGAAAAAGCCGCTGCGAAACGGTGGACTGGACGGCCGGCTGGTGAAATATGAACTCTATTGAAACGATGATTCCATGGCCTTGATCACCCTTCGCGACGTCGGATTGCATTTTGGTGGCCAACCGCTTTTGGATCGAGTCAGCCTGACGGTTGCTTCCGGAGAACGGGTTTGCCTGCTGGGAAGAAACGGCGCAGGGAAGACAACGCTGATGAACATCATTGGCGGCACCAAGCTTCCCGACGAAGGCGAGGTCATTCGACCCCAGGGTCTCGTGGTCGGCGGCCTGCCCCAGGAAGTTCCCGACGATCTTTCCGGAACGGTATTCGATGCCGTCTGCCGATCGTTGGGACCGGGAGGACAGCGGCTTGCCGAGTTCCGTCGATGGTCAGAAGAAAGCGCCTCCGATGGAAAATCAAGCTTCGAAACGACGAAAGCATTGACGACCCTTCAGCAGACCATCGATAGTGAGGATGGATGGCAGAATCAACAACGCGTGGAACGTATTCTGTCCCGGATGCACTTGCCGAAAGATGCCTGTGTCGATACATTTTCCGCCGGAATGAAGCGCCGCGTTTTACTGGCCATGGCCCTGGCAAGAGAACCGGATCTCTTGCTGTTGGATGAACCCACCAACCACCTCGATCTGTCTGCCATCGAATGGTTGGAAGCATTTTTGCTTTCCTGGAACAAAACCCTGATTCTGATTACCCACGACCGAACGATGATTCGCCGTCTGGCCACCCGGATCGTCGAGATTGATCGGGGTCAGTTGCATTCCTGGCAATGTGATTACGACACCTATCTGATTCGAAGCCAGAATCGTCTGGATGCCGAAGAGAAGGACCATCGGCGCTTCGACAAAAAGCTATCGGCCGAGGAAGAGTGGATCCGGAAGGGAATCAAAGCCCGTCGCACCCGGAATGAAGGGCGGGTGCGAGCGTTGCAGAAGATGCGCGAGATACGGAAAAATCGCAGGGATCGCACCGGTCGGGTCAAAATGGCATTGGATGAAGCCGATCGAAGCGGTAAAAAGGTTGTTGAGGCAGAAAAACTGACCTTTGGATACGACGATCGAATCATCGTAAAGGATTTTTCCTGCACGATTCTGCGGGGAGACAGAGTCGGTATCATCGGCCCCAACGGAGCGGGCAAATCGACACTGATCCGACTCTTGCTGGGGGAATTATCGCCCCAGGACGGAGAGATCAAGCGGGGAACAAACCTCAAGATCGTCTATTTCGATCAAATGCGCGACCAATTGGATGAAGCCAAGACCGTTCAGGAAAACATTGCGGTAAACGGTGATATGATCGATGTCGGAGGAAGGCAACGTCACGTGATCGGATATCTCAAGGATTTTCTCTTTTCCCCCCAACGCTCGAGGAACCCTGCCTGGGTCCTTTCCGGCGGAGAGAAGAATCGATTGCTTCTTGCCAGGCTTTTCACCCGACCGGCCAATGTTCTGGTCCTTGACGAACCCACCAACGATTTGGACGTGGAAACATTGGAACTTCTCGAGGAACGACTGCTGGACTTTCATGGCACGGTGATCCTGGTCAGCCACGATCGTTCGTTTATCAACAATGTGGTGACCAGCACACTGGTTTTCGAAGGTCCGGGACAGGTTGAAGGATATGCCGGCGGATACGATGACTGGATTGCCCAGCGCACAGTCGCTCCGCAGGCGATCACCAAGCGAAGCACCACGAAACGATCCAAAAAAGCACCCGCAAACGACAGGCCAAAACGGCTCGGGTATATGGAAAAACGGGAACTTGCCGGGCTTCCCGAAAAAATCGAATGCCTGGAAACCCGGCAAAACGAACTTTTTGCATTCATGTCAGATCCGGATTTCTATAAGCAGGACAAGGATCGCATCGCAACGGTGAAGGACGAACTGGCACAGGTGGAACGGGAGCTTGAAGATGCGTTTGACCGATGGGAGGAGCTGGACGCCCGGGCCCAGTCCTGACGGCTTCGCAAAAAGGTTTTCCAGGCCAAAAATGGCCAAGCCAGTATTACGAAAGAAGCTCGTTCTTCCATTATTTTGTCGCTGGTCTGAAGTGGGGAAAGCTTTTTATTGAAAATGGTTGTACCCACCGGAAAGGGCCCTGCGGTTTCCATCGGAAAGAACGAGGTCTCGTCCTGCATCGGCTTCGGTGATGCACCCGACGACAACGACCTGAATCCCTTTTTCTTTCAGGAATGGCAGTTTTTCGGGCGGGAGGGAAAAAAGGAGCTCGAAATCCTCTCCTCCTGTCAATGCAAAATCCATGGGGTCTCTTCCGGTATGTCTTGCCGCCTCTTCGACGTGGGGATGGATGGGGATGTCGGCGGCAATGACTTCTGCGCCGGTCCGGCTTTGCTCGCAGATATGCAGCACCTCGGCGGCCAGTCCGTCGCTGATGTCGATCATGGCATGGGCCACCGTGGCAATCGTGGGAGAGACATCCAAGCGACACTGGGGTGTTCGATGCTTTTTTAAAAGGTATGCCGGGACATCCATCCCTTTCATCAACATGGCCAATCCCGCCGCCGCACCACCCAGATGACCGGTGACGCATAATAGGTCGCCCGGTCTTGCTTGGCTCCGCAGACACAATTGGCCCGGTGATACCCTTCCCAAGAGCGTGATACTGATAGTGATCCGATCTCCATGTGTCGTATCTCCTCCCGCGAGAACAACGTCGTAGCGACGAGAGGCATCAAATATTCCATCGTAAAGGTCCTGAACCCAGGAGACTTCGGTATCGGGGGGCAAGGAAATGGATACGAAGATGAATGTGGGCCACCCCCCCATGGCGGCGATGTCGCTGAGGTTACAGATTGCAGACTTGATGCCGATCTGAAAAGCAGAGGACCAGTCGCAGCGAAAATGGCTGCCTTCCATCAACATGTCCGTCGTAACCAGAAGAGAATCACCATTGGGAAAACAGCCGGCGATGACGGCGGCATCGTCTCCGATTCCCATCGTCAAATCCGAATGGGAAGTGGGAGCCTTTTCCGACAGATGGCGGATCAGCGCAAACTCACCACCAATATCATGGATCTTCATGGCGCATCATCCATAAAAGGATCCGAATCTTCATGGTTCGTAGCACATCGCAACCCACATTAACGCCCCATCACAGAAGATACGCCGGCATCCGTGTCATGCATCTCGTCAGCCCATGCCGGCAATAGCACGTCGAACCGAGTTCCCTTACCGGGTCTGCTTTCGACTTCGATATACCCCTTATGATTTTTTATGATGCCATAGGTGGACGCAAGGCCGAGGCCGGTGCCTTGGCCCTGGGGCTTTGTGGTGAAAAAGGGCTCGAAGATCATTTTTTGGGTCTCTTTGTCCATTCCGTGTCCGGTGTCTTGTATCGACAGCGCGGCGTAATGACCGGGGATGATTTCATACGGCCGTATCACTTTGTCGGTTAGTTCTGTGGCCCGGGTTTCGATATGAAGTCGACCACCGGAAGGCATGGCATGCACGGCGTTGATGATCAGGTTCAGCAAGACTTGTTCGATCTGGGTTCGATCTCCCTTTACCGAAGGGGTGTCGGGTTGGAAACAGGTCTCGATGTGAATCTTGCGGTGTGCATGGGAGAGCATCTCGAGAGACTCTTTTATCAGCGCATCGAGGTAGATTTCCGTACTCTCCGATTTTCCTCCCCGTGCATACCCCAAAATCTGGTTGCAAAGCTTCGAACCGCGTTCAATGATCCCTTCGATGATGGTCAGGTATTTGTTATGCTGGCTGTCGGGAGAAAGCTGATGGCGAAGAATATCTACGTTTCCCAAAATCCCGGCAAGCATATTATTGAAATCATGGGTGATGCCTCCGGCCAATGTGCCAATCGCCTCCATCTTTTGCGATTGAATCAACTTTTGTTCCGATTTTTTTCGATGCGTGATGTCCTGTATGGTTACCATGACGTAGGAACGCTTGCCCATTCGTCCCGGGTGGGTTTGAAATTCCGCGAGAAAGGTTCGACCGGAAGTTGTGCGCATGGTGATTTCACCCATTGTCTTGGTTTCGGAAAGCAAGTTTTTTCGGGCTTGTCCGAAGTCGTCTTCCACGAAAAACCGGTCGAAGATGTTCGTCCCCATAAGCTCATGAAGGGGACATTCCACCAGTTGGGCAAAAGCGTTGTTGGCTTCGATAATGGTTCCGTTATGGTGGAACAGGATTCCTTCTGTGCATGCCTGTCTGTAAAGTCGGTATCGATCATCGGTCTCTTCTAACGCCTGCTGTGCTTTTTGCCTCTTCTCGACTTCTTTTTGAAGTAAATGCCTGGCCTTTTTCAACGAGGTGTTCTGTTCCTGTATCTTTTCCGCCAATTGTTCCTTTGCCACAAACCGGAGTTTTTCGGTGGATTTGAAAAAGGTGATATCATTGCCGATACAAAAGATATGATCGATCAGATCGGAATTGTTGCGAAAGACCTGGCTGAACCACAGTACGCACACACGCTTTCCATTTTTCAATCGATTTTCGACGATGCGATGGGAAACGTCATCGGACTGTTGCAACAATTCGTCGATCATCGATGCCGGATCGGTTTCACCTCCCTGGGTTGCTTCGAAAATCGTTTCAACGGCATGTCGGCCGACCAACTCCACCGCGTTGTATCCGAAGTATTTGATTGCAAAGGGATTCACGAACACCACACGCCCCTCTTTGTCCAAGAGCAAGATGATACAGCTTGCTCTTGCCAGGGCAGGAAGGCGGTCTTCAGTGACCATGGACGAGGATGAGTTGGGAGGCGTCATCGCTTGGCTATACTATAAGAATCCTTGGTATTATTCGACTATTAACCACTTTTCGGGTTTGGGCGCAAGAACTTTAATCTACGAAAAAACCCACATGATCTTCAAACACACACTCGAATACTGTACCGGGAGAGCCGACAGGAGGAAAATTTCCTCCTCCCTTCCTTGTTGGTCAAAGATTGAAAACGACGAATGAAAACATGCCTTGACAGAGGTTGAAAATATTTTTAAGGTAATGTATTAATAACACAAACTGTGCTCACCAGACTTTTGTTGGTTCCTTTTCTGCCAATACGCATTTCTTCATTGAATTTCGCCTGATGCCGTAACGATCATGCTTTTCTTTCAGGCAAAATAGGTTTTCGATCATGAAGAATACCATGAAAATGTGCCCGTCCGGCTCCCGGAGACCGCAAGGCGTTCCGGGAGCGACCGAAAGATGTCCCCTATCCATACATTCGTCAAGTTTTTCCATGATGCGACTTCATGTTTTTTACAAAGGAGGGGTAAAATGAAATTTTCCGATATTTTCGTTCCCCGTTGGCAAAATTCCAATCCGAATGTCCGCATGCGGGCGGTGGAGAGAATTAAAGATATCAAATTGCTGCAACAGATCGCCGACAAAGATGAAGAACCAACCGTTTGCGAAGCGGCAAAACTTCGTTTGGAAGGCCTTCAGGTAAAAGAGACAATCGCAGAGTAATGATCATTCATGCCAGGTCAGACGGGAGTGGGTGCCCTGAGCAAATCAGAAACGAAACACCGGATCCAACTATGTGAGACCGCTGCACAGATCGGCCAAGTTCCCAATCGCTTCCATATAGCTTTCAAGACCACGAACAAAGATATCGTTGTGGTTGGCACCGAAAATCGGCAGCATACGTTTTTTCTCGGCATTGCTGGCATCGAATAGCGCCTTGCCGTCGTCAAAGGGAATGATATGGTCATATTCCGCATGTATGATGAGTGTCGGTTTGGAAACGTTGCGTATCTTTTCGAGGTTTGAGAATCCTTTCTCCTCTTCAAAATCGATGCTTCTCGTGGGCACTCCCAACAATTTCAGCAGGGGTTTTGCCCAGGCAAAGCCACTCTCAATGATCAGGCCGTCAATCCGATCTTCATGGGTGGCGGCCAACGTCAATGCCGGTGCGCTTCCCAAGGATCGTCCCATGACGATGAGCGCGCCGGTCCCACCTCTCTCTTTCCTCCATTTTTCAACAAACGACAGGATGCGGTGGCAATCGGTCATCATGGCCGAAACAGAGGGGCTTCCATCGGAGATGCCGTATCCGCGATAATCGGCTACGATGAAATTGATATTCATTTTATTGAACAAGGGGCCAATATCATCATAGTCGTGCGCGATTTCACCATTTCCATGAAAAAAGAGAATCAATGGCGCATCCGTATGGGGTACATGAAAGCGTGCCCCAACATGAATATCGTCCTCGACGGGAATCCGAATGTCTTCGCATCCATCTTGTTGAACCGGGATACCGAATACTTTTCGTGGATGAAACAGAACCCGCAAGACCTCCGGACGGTCAAGCGCGTCGTAGTTAGCCGGGTGTTTCGGTGCCATGGCAACCTCCTGTCAGATGGGAAAGGGGATCGAACGCCGTTGCGTGCTGGAACTGGTGCATCTTTGTAATGGATACATGTACACATTTACAACAGGAAGCGGAAAGGGTAAACAAGGATTCATTACCACCTGAATTTTGCGAGGGATATAACTTCGTTTACAAAAGACGTTAGACTTGATAAATAAAGTCGAACGGTACATCATATCCTATGTGAACTCGCACCATCACCACCTGTAAACGACTCGAATCGAATTTATGCCAAATCGCCGTGAAATCTCCGCTTCCAATGGGAAGGTTGCCACTGTCCATACGAATGGTATGAGTTCGAAAAGGAAAATTCCGTTACGAAAATTCATTTCCCGGGAATTTTTCAAGGCCGCGCTTCTCCCCTTACTGATTATCGAGGTCACCCTACTGGCCCTTTATTTCCTGATGAATGCCTATCTATTGGATCGGTCCATCGAAACCCTTGGCCATGACCGGCTGTCCCACCTGATGGGCATCACCGAAAGTCAGGCGAGAATCATCGATGAACAGCTTCGTTCTGTGGCTGACCTTTCCAAGGTCCTGCAGTCGACGACGACTCGTTTTTTTCAGCAACCGGATACGTTCCCCACCGTCCATACCATTCCCCGATTCGAATTTTCACCCGAGGGTGTCTATTACAAACGTGACAACGACGGGGGGTGCAGCCTCTTTTATTCCAATCGAAACAGCATCGGTCCGAAGGAAAAGGAGAAGGCGCAACGGAGCGAGGCGCTGGATCCATTCTATAAGGGGCTATACGAGACGAATAGGAATATCGTTGCCGTCTATCTCAACACCTTCGATTCCATGTCACGCTATTATCCCTTTTTCGAAGATGTTCATGAACAGCTTCCACCGGACATGAATATCCCCGAATATAATTTTTACTACATGGCAGACAAGGAACATAACCCGGAGGCGGGCCCGGTCTGGACGGCGGCGTATCTCGACCCCATGGGCATGGGATGGATGATGTCATGCCTGGTCCCCATATACAGGAACGATTTTCTCGAAGGTGTCGCCGGAATCGACATCACCGTTAAGAATTTTATCGGCAACCTTCTATCCCTTGATCTTCCATGGCAATCCCATGCGTTTCTGGTGGATGAAGAGGGAACGATCATGGCCATGCCGCCCAGTGTGGAGCATATTTTTGGTATCGATGAACTCGACGAATTCAAATACCTGGACAAGGTTCAGCAGGATACCCATAAACCAACGTCATTCAACCTGCTGGCATCGGTTCTATCATCCGTCCATATCTCCCTGTCCGAATTGATGGGGCAAAATAGCGGTTCCATCACGTTTTCTCTCGATGGGCACCGATACGTCCTTTGCCAGAATACGGTGCTGAAAACCGGTTGGAAGCTGATGGTCATTGCGGACCGGACAAACATTTTGCGGCCCATTTCCCGATTGGAGCACCGTGTCCGTCAGGCGGGATACGCCGCAGTCGGGTTCATGTTTCTTTTTTATATCCTTTTTTTCCTGTACCTGGCGAACAATACCCGAAAGATGTCCGAAAAAATCGCCAGGCCTATCGGCGGGTTGGCCCGTGCCATCCAAGGCCTTGCCACTGGTACATATCAAACCCGGATGGAAGGCAGCACCGTAATTGAACTGGATGA
The DNA here is from genome assembly GCA_963674945.2 of uncultured Desulfosarcina sp. Taxonomy (GTDB): domain Bacteria; phylum Desulfobacterota; class Desulfobacteria; order Desulfobacterales; family Desulfosarcinaceae; genus Desulfosarcina. Next base: position 2,486,085 of record CAXXWQ010000003.1, on the reverse strand, counting down.
ACTCTCAAACGGTTTTCAATCCATGTCGCAAGACCTGAAGACGCTCCATGACGACCTCGAGGCACAGGTCCGGCATGCCAATGCCGCAGAAGCATCTACAAGAAAGGCCAAGGAACAACTCGCCGAGCATAGAAATTTACTGGAAAAAACCGTCGAAGAGAGAACACAGGCGTTGGCCCGGGCCAACCGGCGACTGCAAGAAGACATTGCCAGGAGAAAGCGTGCGGAACAGGCGCTTGATTTCGAGCGGCAGCAACTTCTCTCCGTCTTCGACAGTATCGATGAAATCATCTATATCAGTTCCCCGGACAATTACGAACTACTGTATGTCAACGAGGCCTTTAAAAAATATTGGCCCGACGCTTTGGGGAAAAAATGCTACGAGGTAATTCAAAATCTGGAAGAACCCTGTTCTTTTTGCACGAATTCCATTATTTTTGGCGAAAAGATGGGCCGGGCACATATCTGGGAGTACCACAATCCGATAAACGGCATGTGGGCACGCTGCATCGACAAGGCCATTCAATGGCCCGATGGACAAATGGTTCGCTACGAGATGGCCATCGACATAACCGAGCAAAAGGAGGCCGCACAAGAAAAACAGCGCTTAATGGCCCGCATCAGACGTGCCGAAAAGATGGAAGCCCTGGGCACCCTGGCCGGTGGTGTGGCACACGACCTCAACAATGTACTCGGTGGCATAGTCGGATATCCCGACCTCTTGCTGCTGGACATGCCGGCCGATCATCCTCTTCGAAGACCGGTGGAAACCATTCGAGACTCCGGGCTGCGGGCAACCGCCATCGTTCAGGACCTGCTGACGCTGGCCCGGCGCGGCGTGGCGGTGATGGAACCGGTCAACTTGAATGATGCGATCGATCAGTTCCTCCGGTCTCCCGAATACCAACAGATGATGCAAACCCACCCGGATGTTCGGATCGAAATTTCCCTTTGCAAAACGCTGCTGAATTGCAACGGTTCTCCCGTCCACCTCTCCAAGATGATCATGAATCTGCTGGCCAATGCGGTTGAGGCAATGCCCGGTGGCGGAGAGGTCCGTCTGGCCACTACGAACCGATACGTGGATCTCCCCATAAAAGGATATGAAGAGGTGCAAGAGGGAGATTACACGGTTCTTCGAATTACCGATACCGGTTCCGGGATCGAAGAGGAAGACCTGGAACGGATTTTCGAGCCCTTTTATACAAAGAAAAAAATGGGAAGAAGTGGAACCGGATTGGGAATGGCAGTCGTTTGGGGAACGGTGAAAGATCATAACGGTTACATCGAAATTCAGAGCGCCGTGGATAAGGGCACGACCATCGAAATCTATCTGCCGGCGACACGTCATGATATCATCGAAAATCCACCCCAATCAGATATCTCGGACATCCAGGGAAACGGGGAGACGGTTCTCGTTGTCGACGACGTGGCGATACAGCGGGAAATTGCCGCCGATATGCTGCGACGATTGGGATATACGCCCCACTCGGCAGCAAGCGGAGAAGAGGCAGTGGCCTACCTGACGGATCATCGTGTGGATTTGTTACTGCTGGACATGATCATGGACCCAAACATGAACGGATTGGAAACCTACAGACAGGTCAGCAAGATTCATCCGGACCAGAAGGCAATCATCGTCAGCGGTTTTTCCGAAACGGCGGCCGTCAGTGAAGCCCAGGGACTGGGCGCGGGAAAATACCTGAAAAAACCCTATACAATCCAGCAGTTGGGGCAGATAATAAAAGAAATGCTTTCATGAAGAACGGATGTCAACCTGTTTACGGGTAATAAAGGAAACGAGAAATTATGAATACCTCGGAAGTTACTTCGACGATTGCTTCGATTATCATGGCGGCAGGCAGGGGAAGCCGGATGAAGGGGTATGATGGAAACAAAACCCTGTTGCCACTTGCGCCCGAAAAAAACATTTTCACGGGACACAAACCCATTGTCTTACACCTCATGGGCAACCTTCCCCCTGGGCCGAAAGCATTGGTCGTCAACCATTGCAAAGAGAAGGTCAAGGCCGTCACCCAGGAAACCGGTGCTGTGTATTGCGAACAACCCATGCTAAACGGCACCGGCGGTGCCATTCTTGCCGCCAAAGCGTTTATCTTCGCCCAGGACGCCCAACGCGTGATCATCACCATGGGGGACGTGCCCTTCGTGAAAAGATCGACGTATGAAAACCTGGTGGCCGGCTTGGACAACCACGACCTGATGATCTTGGGCTTTTCTCCGGCCGACAAAAAACAATATGGGGTCCTCGAGATCGAAGATGGCCGCGTACAAAAGATAACCGAATGGAAATACTGGAAGTCCTATCCGATTGCGCGACAGGCGCAATTGACGGTCTGCAACTCCGGGCTATATGCGGTTCACCGATCGGCATTGGAACATTACCTGCCCATTTTGGCTTCCAATCCGCAGATTGTACAAAAAGAGGTCGATGGAACGTTGATGGACATCGAGGAGTATTTTTTTACGGACCTGATCGAATACATGGTTCGGGACGGAAAACGGGTAGGATATCATGTCGTCGAAGACGAATCCGAAACCATGGGGGTCGATGACGCCGTTGCCCTGGAAAGAGCCCAGAAAATTTATGCCGAAATATGAGGGAATGCAAACGCCGTGCGGTCTTTTTCTCCAACAACGATGGATGCCAGCCGAAACGTAAGTCGGCCGATTGGTCAATTGAACAATTGAAGCTGCCCTTTTTTTTCTGAAGACCTTTTCTTCGACTCACGTTTTGCCTCCCCGATGGAGGATGGGCTGCCGGGGTGTTCGTAGGAGACGCGGAACCTGGTTTCGGCAACCGTTTCGATGGTTCGGGGAGGGCAGAGGGTCAATTCCGTCTCCTGACGGGTGACCACCGGAAATCCATACACGCGGCTTTTATGCTTGATGATTTTCCCAGTCGCTTCCCGCTCCCGGACGAAGGCAAGGTGTTCGTCCAGACGGTCGGCGATGCGAAGGCGCCCTTCCTGAACGGCTTCCTGGCATCGCTCCTGAATAAGCGGACCGAAGGCATTGTCCAACTCGTAACCCGCAGAATTTCGACCGGTTGCCACCGCAGCGGCCAGGGTCGTGCCGGTGCCCAGGAAGGGATCGACCACCATATCCCCCATCACGGAAAACATACAAATCAAACGATAGGCCAGTTCGAAGGGAAAGGCACCGCTGCGCAATCTCAATTTCCTGTCACCGGTCTTCTGGCGTGTTCCTTTAAGGTCCATCCACACGTCTGAAAACCATTGATTGCGCTCCTCCCAAAAAAAGGCGCTTTGCCGACGAAGGGATTTTTCCTCCGCTGACTTGAATAGCCGCTTGTCCCCCTTTCGAAAGATGAGGATATATTCATGTTCCAGGGTCACATACGCACCGGGGGGCATCATACCGGACCCCATGAATTTGTTTGGGGCATTTGTCTGTTTGCGCCACAAGATATTCGGCATGTTGTGAAATCCGAGACCGAGCATGTAGGACAGGATGCGACTGTGGTTGGAGTAAAGGGCAAACTCGCCGTTCACGGTCCTTGTGGCGTCTCCGATATTGATACAAACGATGCCGCCTGGAACCAGAATCCGGAAGAGTTCGTCCCAAACCGGATCCAATCGGCGATGCATGGCTTCAAAGGCTTCTCGTCCATGTTGGCGTTTACACGCGTCGTCGATTTCCCGATGCCTACGAAACAGTGTGTCCCACATTTCGATCATGGGGTAGGGGGGGGAGGTTACTACCAGATGAACGCTTTCCGAAGACAGGGCGTTCATCTTCTTCGCATCGCCAAAATGAATGCAGTGTTCGGTTTGCAAGTGAAAAGACTCCTTTTCTTTTGGAAGAATACGGAAAATAAACAACTACGGCTGCGCCTGTCAATAAGAACCAAAAGGAAGGAAGGATGGTACGATTCGTCGTGTTTTCGATCCGAGGTTGGAAAGATATGATGAAAAGTTCAAATTTTTATTTTTTTAACGTCTGAATTATAGTTAAAATACTGTAAACAATAGAAAAAATATTCTTATGAAAAGCGCAGATCCCGTCTTGCACCTTGACTTTCCAATAAATCTTGATGCAGTATATGCTCCGCTTTCGACCTCGATTGGGGTGTGCCAGAGAGGTCGAGACAACCCATAGAAAAATAAAAAGTAATATATTTACAAATCCTTATATGAATATTGGGTTGTGTCCGGACTCCAACGCCCAACACCTTTACCACAATGGGGCAAACAGGCGCCTAAAGGGGGGAAAGAGAGGGCCTTGATGGTTCGCGAAAAGAAATCGTGCAGAATAATGAAGAAGAAGGAGGCGCAAAATGTTCAAGGTGCTGGTCAGTGACGTCCTCGGCGAAGCTGGCATTCAGTTGTTTCGTGAAACCGAAGGCATCGAAGTCGATGTAAAGACCGCTCTCTCCCCCCAGGAACTCGAGGGGATCATCAAAGATTACGACGGTCTCGTTATCCGGAGTGCAACAAAGGTAACGGAAAAGATCCTTACGGCAGGATCCCGGTTGAAAGTGGTCGGGCGGGCGGGTATCGGGCTGGACAATGTTGACATTCCTGCCGCCACCCGTCGTGGCGTGGTGGTCATGAACACCCCAACGGGAAACGTGGTAACGACGGCAGAACACGCCATTGCCATGATGATGGCGTTAACACGAAATATCCCCCAGGGCACCCTCTCTCTCAAGTCCGGCCGATGGGACAAGAAAAAGTTACAGGGACGGGAGGTGTTCAACAAGACGCTTGGCGTTATCGGCTTCGGTAAGATCGGTTCCATTGTGGCGGATCGTGCCAAGGGGCTTCGGATGAAGGTTGTGATCTATGATCCGTTTGTCGCACCGGAACAGATCGAAAAATCCGGTTTTACCAGCGTATCCCTGGACGAGCTATATGCATGTTCCGACTATATTTCGGTTCATGTTCCGAAAATCGAAGAGACCGTTGGTTTACTGAACAAATCGGCGTTCGACAAAATGAAGGACGGCGTGATGATTATCAACTGTGCAAGGGGAGGGATCGTCGATGAAGACGACCTCCGGGATGCCATGGCGTCAGACAAAGTCGCCGGCGCGGCACTGGATGTGTTTACCACCGAACCACCGGGCGAGTGCCGTTTGTTTGAATCCGATCGATTCGTCTGCACCCCCCACCTCGGAGCCTCCACACAGGAGGCACAAACCAACGTAGCCGTCGCCGTGGCGCAACAGATCATCGATTATCTGCTGAACGGCACCATCGTTAACGCCGTCAACGTTCCCTCAGTGGAAGGGGAACAGATTAAAAAGATCGGACCGTACATGGCCATCGGTGATCGTATGGGGTGTCTCCAGGCACAGCTGGCTGACGGCCCGGTAAAATCGGTTACCATCGAATACGCCGGAGATTTTCAAGGAATGGATCTGGCTCCGGTTTCCACCGCAATCTTAAAGGGACTGCTCACTCCCATGGTCAAAGATGCAGTCAATTCCGTCAACGCGCCATCGGTGGCAAAGGAGATGGGGATTCAGGTGACCGAGTCCACCACATCGGTTGCCGAAGATTACACCCAGCTGATCACCCTTCGCGTCAAAACGGCTGCGGGAGAAAATGTGGTCGCCGGAACACGCTTTGGCCGAAGTGCCATCAAGGTGGTCAAGATCAACAACTTTCGCCTGGAGCTGGTCCCCGAAGGCCACATCCTGTTGATATTCAACAAGGACCGCCCGGGCGCCATCGGTGGGATCGGCACAACCTTGGGCAAACACGACATCAATATCGGTCGGATGCACGTAGGGCAGGAAAAAGATGGTGATCGCAACGTTATTTTTCTGCAAACCGACACACAGGTGCCACCCGATGTCATCGAAAAGCTGCTCGCATCGGAAATGGTCGACACGGTAACACCGCTGGAATTGTAAATAGTGCCCTTCCAGAAATAGGAAAAGGATGGGAAATGATCCCATCCTTTTTTTGTTTGTGGTATCCGAAGTGTTTTTTTCGAACGCCTATTCCATTGTCTGGTCGATCACCGGGTTTTCCAAGATGCCAATCTGTTCGATCTCCACCTCGACGATGTCGCCATGGCAAAGGGGACCGACACCCGATGGGGTTCCGGTGAGGATGATGTCTCCGGGCATCAAAGTAAAATTTTTAGAAATAAACGAGACGATCTCAGCAATAGTAAAGATCATCTGGGATGTGTTGCCGTCCTGGACCGTTTGACCGTTTCGCCTGCAGCAAATGGAAAGATTCTGGGGATCGGGCAGGTCGTTGGCCAGGACCACCCGGGGACCGATGGGCCCGAAGGTATCCAGGGATTTGCCGCGGAACCATCCGGATCGGTCATTGTTTTGAATGTTCCGCTGACTGATGTCATTCATGCATGTGTAGCCGAAAATATGATCCATGGCGTCTTCAATGGGAACGTCCTTGCAACGGTCTGCGATGATCAATGCCAACTCGGCCTCATAGTCTGTGCGCAATTCTTCGAATCCGTATTGGCCGATGAATTTGGGGATGACGATGGGTTGATTCGGCCCGATCAGGACATTGGGTGTCTTGGGAAAAAGGATGGGTTCGTCGGGTATCTCGTCGGTGAATCCCTTGACCTTGACCGATGTACTCTCCGCAATGTGTTCCCTGTAGTTCAGACCCAGTGCGATGAGTTTTGTGGGGGCGATAGTTACGGTCTCTGGATGCCCTTTTATTGGAAGTTCAATCATTGAATATTTTCAATAATAGCTGATTGTAATCGATTGTTCTTAAAGTGATGGATTAGGGATTCGTCCACAATGGCTTCGTAGCCATGCAAGGTTGCCACCACCTGCTTCTCATCATCCAGAAAGACAAAGTCGGCAACCATCTTCCGATGGTTGGCATCGACCACCGACATCACTGCGGTAACGCCGATTTCCGGGAAATTTCTCCGGTACTGCCGATAGGAACGGGTGTAACTGGGCAAGCAGACCGCTTTTTTCGCCTCGAAGCACCACACCGTGGCCATTTGAAAGGCGCCGTCCAGCACCATGGGATCGGCAGTCCATCGTTCGCGAATGGGATCATCCATCCACAGTTCCGGCTTGGGTGCTGCGGTCAGTTTCGCCGTCATGCCGTGGTCCGAGTATTCTTCGATGGATTGAATTGCCCGAAGTTGCTGACCATGGAACAGAATTTCGCCGTAAACGTCGTCCAGGCCCCAGGGAAAGGCCCGACCACCGTTTTTTCCATTGCCCGTATAGGGAGGGGCCGCGGGGAATCGATTCACGAGGAGGGCACGGGCACGGGAATGAATCACGTCTTTTCCATTCTTGACGCCATTTCTCAGCTCCACATTCACATGCCAATCATCACCGTTCTTTCTGGGTTGGCCGGCCATGAGCCGTACCAGTTTTCCCTCTTTTCCGATTCGAATACCGCTGAGCAGTCGGAAATCGTCGATGCCGTGCAGAGAAAATCCAGGGTTTCCCTTGAGTGCCCCATGTCCCATCCATTCGCCCATGAGGGCAAACGGAACTACAGGTTTTCCTCCGATGACGTGGGAACGCAAAACCGGATAACGCTCCAGATCCAATTCGCGTCGCTCCAATATTTTCATCTGTTCGGCCAATTGTGCGTTCTCTTGGTCTTCGGTGTCCAGCATACTGCCGATGATCACCTCGACGGGATTGGTGTCGGCATTTTGCATCTCCGCCACCATCATCCTGGCACCGGCCTCCAGAGGAATCAGGGCGACATGATTATCGACAAAAACCTTTTTCAGCGCAGGGGAAACCATCCCACCATCCCAGGGGCCCCAGTTGATGGCCGAGACTTGACATCCCTTCCGTGTAAACGATTCCATTCTGGCCAATTTGTTGAGAGCTTCATTGGCCATTGCATAGTCGCATTGTCCGGTGTTTCCCGTTCGTGCGCTGACCGAAGAGAAGAGGACCAGGTAACGAAGCGGATCGGCTTGGGTTGCCGACATGAGGTTCGCGAATCCCTGCACCTTGGTACGATACACCAGGCGGAACTGGTCGAGCGTCTTGTCCATGATTCGTTTGTCACGGAGTATTCCGGCGCCGTGGATCAGGGTGGTAATGACGCCCATCTCTTCGCGTATGCAATGGATAACCTTGTCCAATTCATCTTTCTTTGTCACGTCGGCACTGAAATAACGAGCGTTCACACCCGTTTCCCGGATGCGATCGATGGTTCTGCAAATGGCGATGTTGCTCATTTGCTTATGAAATTCAAACTCCAGCTGTTTGGGCGAGGGTGCGGTGCCGGTGAAATGATTGGCGAGAATCGCCTTTTTCATGGCCGCTTCCGTTTCCATGCCCACGAGCCAGCCGGGCGTGTCAAAGGGCGCTGGTGATCGTCCGATCAAGGCGATTTGTGAACCCGTGGCACGAGCCAATGCGAGAGCACAATGCGCCGTCACCCCTCGTGCACCACCGGTAATGACCACGACGTCATCCGGCCCAAGGCCAAGGCGGCCTTCTACGGTTTGGGCGGGCACCGATGTCAGGGTAACGCGACGATCCGGAAACAAGCCGACTTCAATGGGACCTTGGTCTGTGACAGCCAACAATTCATCAGCCACCTGCTTGGCCATGGTTTCGGGATCGGAAATTTCCGGCGACAGGTCAACGGCACGGCAGGTTACCGATTCCCACTCCAGAGAAGCCGTTTTGGCCAGGCCAGCCAATGCACCCTGCTCTGGATTGTCGAAACGATTTCCCGCGAAACCGAAGGCCCCATCCATCATCGTTAGCGTGGCGAAGAGGGCGTCGCCTTTTTGGGTCGCCACAATCAGTTCCGGACCACAATGTTTGGCTGCGAGAAACGCAGTCTCCGGTGAAACCGTGCCAGGAATCACAAGGCCTGCCGCACCGATAAAAGAATCCGGATTTTCGACGCGATCCAAAGGGATGAGCCTCGTTTCAAGCCCTCTTTTTTGAAGTTCGACGACCAGGGATCGGGCAAATGGTTCCGCTTCTCCCATTACACCCAGCCACCGGCCTGAATTCATCGCAAAGGGACGGCCCGATGGTTTCACCGATTCGATCATATTGACGATACGGCGGGAGACCAGCTCTTTGTCGGCCTCCTCGATATCGGTCTTCGGATTAACAGAATCGGGTGCATTTCCCGATGAGAGGAACGCACAGATCTGTCCCAGGGTTTTCAAGGTGCCCACCATTTCCGGGGTCACCTGGGGCAGATGGGGCATTTGTGCCTCCACGGCCGAAAGAATCTCCACCCGCTTGATGGAGTCGATGCCCAGATCCGCCTCGATGTCCATCTCCATTCCCAGCATCTCCTCCGGATAGCCGGTCAGCTCGGAGACCACGGATAGCAAGGTGGATTGCACGTCTTGTCCTTGGGTTGTGACCGAAGGTTCGCCGGAAGATACAGCGCCGTCTGATTTCGTTCCGAAGTTCTCGGACGATAGGAACGCACAGATCTGTCCCAGGGTTTTCAAGGTGCCCACCATTTCCGGGGTCACTTGGGGCAGATGGGGCATTTGTGCCTCCACGGCCGAAAGAATCTCCACCCGCTTGATGGAGTCGATGCCCAGATCCGCCTCGATGTCCATCTCCATTCCCAGCATCTCCTCCGGATAGCCGGTCAGCTCGGAGACCACGGATAGCAAGGTGGATTGCACGTCTTGTCCTTGGGTTGTGACCGAAGGTTCGCCGGAAGATACAGCGCCGTCTGATTTCGTTCCGAAGTTCTCGGACGATAGGAACGCACAGATCTGTCCCAGGGTTTTCAAGGTGCCCACCATTTCCGGGGTCACTTGGGGCAGATGGGGCATTTGTGCCTCCACGGCCGAAAGAATCTCCACCCGCTTGATGGAGTCGATGCCCAGATCCGCCTCGATGTCCATCTCCATTCCCAGCATCTCCTCCGGATAGCCGGTCAGCTCGGAGACCACGGATAGCAACGCGGCCCGTACGTCTTCATCGTCGGTTGGGCGTGACACCGCAGAGGGTGGCTGGTCGGTAGGAGGCTGTAATGGCAAAGAGACCCTATTCGTATTGATTGGAATGGACGGCTTTGCCACAGCAACCGTCGCGAGATGGCCCGCAGGTGTTTTCTGCGGAGAAGAGGGTCGTTCATCGGAAAAGGCCGCAGCCTGGGACGGCGCCAACGATGGATTCGAAACGTGTGACAGCTGACTGTTAAAAACCTCCGGTTGGGCAATGTCCAAGGCGTTTCCCATCAATGCGCGGGAACTTGCCATCATCGCCTGGAGGGTTCGGCTTGCCTGGGATTGGCTTTCCAGAAACAATTGGTGGGCCTTGGCCGTCTGCTGCTGGATCGCCTGAATCGATTCCAGGCCCTTTTGAATCAAGGCCAACGCTTGATTCATCTCCGTGCGCGAGGGCTTTTCGTCTGAATTTTGTCGCGTCATACCATTTGGCGATTGGTGTTTGGATTCGTTGGGTTTCATTTCATCGTTATGCTGTAGTTTTGGTTTCGGTGCGTTCTCGCCCGTCGTTATAACGACCCCGGTGCGTTGCGGATGGGGTTGGTGAACATCCGCCGCTTTTTGCGGCGGAGGGTTCGCCCGCTTTTTACGGGGAACACGGTAGTTGGCGCCCGACAGTGGCACGACCATCTTGGGCAATCGTCCCTTTGTGGGTTGCTCCTCCCAGCGGTTGAGTTCCACTGGGACGCCCAACGCGGCCAAATGGCCGATGACATGGGCCAAATCCAAAATACCGGCGTTTTTCCCGGCAGATCGGTCCACGGCGATGGCAGTGACGTCGTCTCTGTGCAAGGTCGATCGAACCAGCCCGGATAGCACCCGCTTCGGGCCCACTTCGACGAAGGTACGCACGCCATGTTTGTATAAATTTTCCACCATCTCCATAAAACGTACCGGTGCGGTGAGCTGCCGACCAAGAAGGTCGACTGCCGCTTCGGCATCTTCGGGGTAGCAGGATGCGGTGACATTTGCATATACCGGGACGGCCGAAGGGGTGATACGGACCTTTGCCAGCGCTTCTGAGAAGGGAATTTGCGCCTCCTGGACCAAGGGGCTGTGAAAGGCGGCCGCCACGGGAAGCATGACGGCGGAATATCCTTTCTCTGCACAGGCGTCCCTGGCGGCCTCAATGCTCTGGGTTGTACCGGACAGTACGCCTTGCTGCGGACTATTGATGTTGGCCAGTACCAAGCCTTTGTGTTCCGCTGCGATGGATCCGATCTCTTGTATGGGTGCCATGACCGCCATCATGGTGCCCGCATCCCGGTCTTTTCCCGCCGCTGCCATGAGACGGCCGCGTATGGCGCTCAGATTCACCAAAGTATCCTTGTCAATCCAGCCTGCGGCATATAGGGCGGGAATTTCACCGTAGCTGTGGCCGCAGGTGCAATGAGGCCGTATGCCGAAATACGATAGCACCGAAAACATGGCCAGGCTGATGGCACCGATGGCCGGTTGGGCCACGTTGGTTTTACCAATGGCGGCGATGTACTGTTGCTTCTGTTCGTCAGAGAGGGCCGGACGGGGAAAAATCAGTTCACCCAGCGCCGTTTCATGCTCGAATCGGCTGTCAAAGGATTCGATGGCTGCCATGGCTTCTGGGAAACAACAGGCCAGGTCCCTGCCCATGTCGATATATTGGCTTCCCTGGCCTGGGAACAGGAATGCAATCTCACCCGGGCTTCGATCCGGTGAACCGAAATAGATGCCCTGCGTAGCCGAAAACGTATCCTTGCCGTTCGTGACGATTTCGCGTGCGGTGAAAAGGTGATCTTCGATCTTGCGCTGGAAAAGATCGGTTTCCACGACAAGAACCAGTCGAAACGGATGATCCGTCGAAAATACACCGCGAAGACGGCTTGCAGCGTGTTCTAGGGAAAACGGTCTTGTGTCTTCCCGCAAGGCATCGCGGAGACGGTCAATTTCGTCGATAATGGATTGTGGGTCCTCTGCCGAAAAGGCGAGGATCTCCACGGAGCCGTCCCAGCCAATCTCATGATTTTCCTGTCGATACTCTTCGAGAACCACATGAAAATTGCTGCCACCGAAGCCGAATGCGCTCACACCACTTCTGCGGGGATGATCCTTCGGTTTGAACCAGGGGCGGGATCGGTTATTCAGGTAAAATGGGCTGGATTCAATTTCCAGTTTCGGGTCGGGCACCGTTGCCTTGAGGGTGGGAAGCAGCACCTTGTTGTACAATGACAACGCCGACTTTATCAGACCCGCCGCTCCAGCGGCCGCTTTCGTATGGCCGATCATGGATTTGACGGAACCTAAGGCGCAACGGTTGCCGTTGGGACGCACTTCGCCGAAAACGCTTTTCAGGGCGGAAAATTCCACCTCATCCCCCACACGGGTTCCGGTGCCGTGGGCCTCGATGGCGTTCACCGTTTCTATCGGAATACCAGCATTTCGGTACGCTTCTCGCAGGGCCCGTGCCTGACCATCTGCCCGTGGCGCGTAAATGCTCTGTGATTTGCCGTCGCTGGATGATCCGATGCCGCGGATCACGGCATATATCCGATCTCTATCCCTTTCGGCATCTTCCAGTCGCCGCAACACGACGATGCCGATTCCTTCCCCGAGCACGGTACCATCGGCATCGGCGGAAAAGGGACGGGCATTCCCCGTGTGGGAAAGAACACCTGTCTTGGCGAAGCACATGTGCATGAAGGGATCGTTGATGGTATCCACCCCGCCGGTGACGACCATGTTGCTCTTTCCAGATGTAAGCTCCAGAATCGCCAGGTGGATTGCACTGAGGCTGCTGGCACAGGCGGCATCCACCACGCAGTTGGTTCCGCCCAAATTGAGGCGGTTGCAAATCCGACCGGCGACGACGTTGCCCAAAAGGCCAGGGAAGGAGTTTTCCTGCCACGAGACATAACTGTCTGAAATATCATCGATGATAGACTTTATCTGTCGATCGTCGAGTCCTTTGCCGTCAAGTGCCTTGCGCCAGAAAGGATGCCCCAACCGGGAACCCAACGAGATGACGAGTTCCTGGGTGCCGGTGACGCCGAGGATCACGGAAGTTCGATCCCGATCAAATTCCCGCCCATCTCCGTATCCGGCATCGGACAGCGCCATCTTTGCGGCCACGAGACCCAGCAGTTGAGACGTGTCCGTGGCTTCCAGCGCTGTCGGCGGAATCCCAAATTCGGTGGGATCGAAGGGCAGGGGAGGCAAAAAGCCACCTCTGTTACAATAAATGTGATCCGGTTTTTTCGGATCGACGTCGTGGATATCCTGCAACTGGCTGTGGGATTCAGGAGGATCGGTAATGCAGTCTATCCCGTTGCGCAAAATCCGCCAGTATGATTTCAGATTTTTCGAGTTGGCGAACAGGGCACCCATTCCGATGATCGCCACCGGTGGCTGGCTGCTGCGTGATTGTGTGGTCATTTGGTTATCGGTGTCTTGCGTTATGTAGTATTTGAATAAACGATTATTTCAGATATCTATTTTCGTTCACGAATCCATTTTTTACTTCACTGGGTAGTGTAACGACAATATCCGATTCATTTAGATCGTCTTCTTTTTGGAAAACTCAAGGCATTACTATAATTCATCATTCTACAAAATACAAGGAAGAAGAGATGTCCCATTGGTTGTTATGCAGATATAACAGCAACATAACTTATACAGCCGTATTCAAAATAAATGCACAATATAATAGTCTCGTTTGAATGGATCGTCTCAAATTTGTGATCGAATCAAATCCAGTCTGACCGGTGATATGGGCTGCCGGGAAAAGGGGAGTTGGCCGCATTGTGCCAGCAAGCTGTTTCGACGCGCAATAACAGCGGCACCATACAACAGGTTCATGGCGATGGTAACGATATCCCGGTTGTCCGGACGTTCGAGAAAGGATCCTTTCACCCATTCGTTGAAGGCACCCATGGCCGGACCGCACCAAATCTGATAATCGATGGCACGCTCTGGGATCCCCTTTTTTGCCCAGAGCGACGCCCGTCCCAGATAGGAACGAAATACAAGGGCCATTTTATGTTTGGGATCCCTTTCCGCTCGTTCGACCTGAGCTATGTCCCGGTTCAGGAAAAAGGTTCGGGTGTTTTCCCATTCCTGATGAAAACTACATTTCAGAAAACTTCCCTCCACCTGTCTGCGAATGCTTTCCGGCACATCTTCGAAACGCTCGTAGGTACGGTAGATATCGTACAACTTGGTACCACGCATGGAGAACATTGTTCCCCGCTTGAGCACCTGAACCTTCACCCCCATCTCGAACATGTCCGCAGCAGGTGCCATGATGATATCCGCCTGGCGCGCCTCGGAAAGCATCTTCTTGACAAGGTCCGACGTGTCGGCTTCGACGCAGGACTGGTTGATGGAACCGGTGAGAATGTAGGCGGCGCCCATGGAAAAGGCGGCGGCGGCAGATTCGGGTGTCGCGATTCCCCCGGCCAGTCCCACCCGCAAAGGGACATCATAGTTATGCAGGGCGGTCATCTCGTTCCGCAGGGCGACCATGGTTGGAAAAAGGCATAGCGCCGGGCGGTTGTCCGTGTGTCCGCCGGAGTCGGCTTCTGCCGTCAGGTCCTGGGCCATGGGAATGCGACTGGCCATTTCGGCTTGGACATCGGTGATTTTCCCCTGATTTACCAGCTTACGAAGATGCTTTTCTTCCGGTGGAGAGAAAAACTTACGGGCCACCTCTTCCCTGGAAACCTTTGCGATGATGCGGTTGGGACAAACGATTTCTCCCCCATCGTCACGATGAATACCATGAATCCGATACTGCACCAACGGGGTCGTCAAATCCAGATAGGCCGATGCCGAAACCAGCGTAATTCCTTTTTGGATGTATAGATCGACGGTATTTTGCTCCAATGCCATGTCATTGGGACTGTGAATCAGGTTGAAACCGTAAGGAACGTTACCAAGGTTTTGTTGCAGGCGATCGATGGCTGCCTCAATCTGCCGGATCGATAGCCCACCAGCACCGAAAAAACCGATCATACCGGCTTTTCCCGCCGCCTCCACCATGGCGGTGGAGGTGATGCCATTGGCCATGGCGCCACATACGTAAGCATACCGCAATCCGTGGGCTGCAAGAAATTCAGGGTCTCCAAGGGAAGTAAGTGGCAACGCCGGCGCCCATGCCAAAAGATCTTGGCCTTGTGTGCCATTTGTCTTCCTGGCGCCGATGGTGATTCGGCCATCTTGTACCGCACCGATGTGGCCGTCCATATTCAGCAGGTAAATGGGCCGGGACAAGTTGCCAACGGCATTCCAAACGGCATCCGCACCGCTTTTGGGTTGATTTTGTTCCGGCCGCCAGAAACCAATGGGCGTAATCGGCATATCCCTTTTCACTACTGCGCCTCCTTTTTTGACGGATAAACGGTGATACGAGAAATGATGTACGGTTTTTCAAGATCGATTCATTATCCACGTGGATGATATTTCCTGTGGGCCACAATCAACTGATTTTGGGCCACATGGGTGTAAATCTGGGTGGTGGAGATATCCGCATGCCCCAGCATGATCTGAACGGCGCGAAGGTCCGCACCTCCCTCTAACAAATGGGTCGCGAAAGAGTGGCGCAGGCTGTGGGGGGTGATTTTCTTGGCAAGCCGGGCCTGATTGCCGTAACGACGAATCAGATGCCAAAAACTTTGCCTTGTCATGGCACTTCCCCTGCGCGTGACGAACAGAAAGCTGCTGGTCCGATTCTTTAAAAGTGCAGCGCGGGATCTTGCAAGATAATCGCCGACGGCGTCCGAGGCCATTTTACCGATGGGAATGACACGTTCCTTGTCGCCTTTTCCCAATACCCGAACGAATCCGGCCTCCAGGTTGATGCCGTTTTGTCTCAGGTGAATTAATTCCGAGACCCGCAGGCCGGCACCGTACAACAATTCGAGCATGGCGGCATCCCGAATCCCCTCCGGTTTTTTACGATCGGGAGCCGCAATCAGTGCCTCCACGTCCGCAACACTCAACACATCGGGAAGATGCATGCCGATTTTGGGTAGATCGATGGCTTTGGCGGGATTCGTTTCGATGCGCTTTTCGTGGGACAGGAAATTGAAAAATCCGCGCAAACTTACCAGATGACGGGCCCTGGACCTCGCATTCAATCCCTTCTCGCGAAGATGAATCAGATAGGAAAGGATCGATCCCGAGTCGATATCACCCGGCTTTGTTATGCCGTGAGATGATATAAATTTACCGAATCGTATCAGGTCCGAGGCGTATGCTTCGATGGTCTTTTCACTCAGGCCCTTTTCCATCAACAGGAACGTGCGGTATTGATCAAGATCACCATCGAATTTCGTTACCGGTTCCATGAGCTATGCGCCTACGACAGGATCGAAGGGGGCTGGATCATTGAGTACCCGGGCGCCTGATGTTTTCACTACAACTTGGTTTTCCATGCGAATTCCGCCCCAACCCGGAAGGTAAACCCCCGGTTCCACCGTGACGATCATCCCCGCTTCCAGCCGATCCTCTCTCATGGGGCTCAATCGGGGGCTTTCATGGACGGCCAGTCCCGTGCCGTGCCCGAGACCATGACCGAATTTACCGGCAAAGCCATTTTTCCTGATGTGTTCCCTGGCGATTCTGTCGATCCGATTTCCGGTTTCTCCCTCCTTTATCGCCCCGATGGCCAGTTCTCTGGCCGTTACCACAGTGTCGTAGACTTTCTTGAATCGATCGTCGGGTGTTCCCAAAACAAAGGTCCGGGTGGTATCCGAACAATATGCGTTCAGTCTTGCGCCCCAGTCGATGAGAATGGGCTCTCCTCTTTTTAGTTTGCGGTCGGTGGGCACGGCATGGGGCAGGGCGCTATTGGGCCCGGAAGCCACGATGACGGGAAACGAGAGCGATTGCGCGCCGGCTTCCCGCATCGCCTTTTCCATTTCCCAGGCCACCGCCTTTTCGGTCATCTCCGGTTCAACCATGGCAAGCACGCGCGAGAACGCCCCTTCGGCCAGGCGCAGGGCATCGATCGTGTGCTGAATTTCCTCCTCGCTTTTGATTTGACGCAGCGATTCCACGATATTTTCAGTGGGAATCAAGGCTGTAAGGGGATCCATGGTGGCAATGGCCGAGTTCATGGCGGCGTGGTTCTTGTGGGAAATGCGAACGCTTTCAAAACCGATTCGCTTCACACCCAACGAGCCTGCAATCTCCGGCAGAACCTGCTCGACGCCTTTTTTGTAGCAGACGATGTCGAATCCAATGGCTTCGTTTCGCGCCTGCTCTTCGTAGCGGCCATCCGTGGCCAGTACCAATTTATCACAGGAGATAATAAGTGAACCGGCCGATTCATCGAATTGGGTGTCTTCTCCGGAAAACCCGCTGAGATAGTAGCGATTTTCCTGTACAGAGACCATCATTGCATCCAGGCCCTCGTCTGCCAATTTCTGTCTGACGCGTGCGATTCGTTCCTGGTGGATATCGTTCACGTTTCCCTCTCTTTTTTATGATGCTTTACGATGGATTGACAGTATCATGCACTTTTTATTATGATTGAAAACTCTTTTCAAGCCACCGCTACAAGATTTTGACCAAATAGAAAATTATACGAGATAAGAAAAAACCCCATCCAATGAAATCTGTGGAGAGAAAGATGAAGATTGAAACCCACGGTAAAATCGATCAGGATTTGTGTGGTACGCCGATCTTATTGGAACGCGGGCATAGCAAGGTGGAACTCACCACGACGAAGCGAATGGCGGCCGACCGCATGGGCCTGGTGCATGGCGGCTTTATCTTTGGTGCTGCGGACTATGCGGCCATGATCGCGGTAAACCACCCCCATGTCGTTCTTGGCGCCTCGGATGTGAAGTTCCTCAAACCGGTGCGCGTGGGAGAGAAAGTCCTGGCGACAGCCAAGGTCCAGGAAATCAAGGGAAAGAAATATTGGGTATCCGTGAGTGTGACGAAAAATGGTGATGAGGTCTTCCAAGGAATGTTCACCTGTTTCGTATTGGACAAACATGTGTTGATGTAAATTTAGACGAAAAGGTAATCAAATGAGCAAAAAAATTGGTGTATTACTTTCAGGTTGCGGTGTTTTCGACGGCAGTGAAATTCACGAAGCCGTCTTGACATTATTATTTTTGGACCAGGCAGGCGCGACGATACGATGTATGGCGCCGGATATGGAGCAACTGCACGTGATCGACCACCTCAGCCAGCAGACCGTCGCGGAGAAAAGAAACGTGCTGGTGGAATCGGCAAGGATCGCCAGGGGCGAAATCGAGGATGTGGCGTCGGTAAAGGGGGGCGATATCGATGCATTGATCATTCCCGGAGGATTCGGAGCCGCCAAAAATCTCAGTGATTTTGCTGTCAATGGCCCGTCCGCTACGGTTCATCCGCAGGTGAAACGGCTGCTGGGAGAGATGGTCCAGTTAGAAAAGCCCGTCGGCGCAATATGCATCGCTCCTGCAACCCTCGTTTGCGCCCTGTCCGATCGAAAGCCTCGGGTGACCATCGGAAACGACGTCGGCACCGCTGCGGCCATCGGCACAATGGGCGGAACGCATAAGGATTGCAAGGTTTCCGACATCTGTGTGGACGATAACAATCGAATCGTCACGACCCCGGCGTACATGCTGGGTCCGGGCATCAAGGATGTGGCGGTCGGCATCGAAAAGCTGGTGAGTAAGGTGCTTTCAATGATATGAACATGGCCGCAGATCCGGCAGGTTTGAACCTTCCGTGGGCATTTTCCTGTCAACTCGTTTTGGTACAATGCTAAACCTTGGCTGTAAAAGTGCCGATACTCTTTATTGGTATTTACGCATATTTGGCATGGAAGGCGACTTGGTATATCATGACTTTCGGTGACGCAACCCCCTATCAGCGCACCTATCCGGTTTCGTGGGAACAACTGCATCGCGATGCACGCGCCCTTTCTTGGAGACTGATGGAAAAGGGCCCGTGGTCCGGTATCATCGCCATCACCCGTGGCGGACTCGTTCCGACGGCCATCATCGCCCGGGAATTGGCGATACGGTTGATCGATACCATCTGCATCGCCAGCTACGACGGAAAACATCGGGGAGCTGTCCAGATACTCAAGTCCACACTGGAAAACGGAGAGGGTTGGCTGCTTGTGGATGACCTGGTCGATACCGGCAAGACTGCGAAATCGGTGCGGGAACTGGTCCCCAAAGCCCATTTTGCCACCATCTATGCAAAACCCGCCGGCCGTCCACTGGTCGACACGTTTATGACCGAAGTCAGTCAAGACACATGGATTTTGTTTCCCTGGGATTCGGAAATTCGATTCGCAGAGCCCATTGCCGGGCGAAAAAGAGATGAACGGTAACCATGTCTGGCCCACCATGGAACAAGGAGATTGGCACTATGCGATCATGGGCGATTCTATTCGTCACGGCCGTGTTACTTTGCGGTTGCTCCCACACAGAGGCGCAGAAAAACGTTAAAGCGCTCAAATTGGTTCAGATCGGAGACACAAAAAAGATGGTCGATGACCAGATGGGTTCTCCGGACATTATGGAGGAAATATCAAAGCAACGGTTTGTCGCATATTACCAGACGAAAAAAAAGCCATCCCCCGAGACACCCGTGGTCAAGGCGCTGTGCACCCCCGTCGCGTTCGAAAACGGCCTGGTGGCTGCCGTCGGTGGTGATATCAGAGACCGGTGGGTCAGGGAGGAAGAGGAACGCCTTCGGCGGATGAAAATTGAAGAGGCGCGCCGGCAGGCGGAAAAAGAGGCGACGTTGGCCCGCGAACGACAAGCCGCCGAGCGCCGGAATAAAATCGAAGAGTTGGAGAAAGCGGTTGCCCCGATCCCGGCGTATAATGTCGCTTCCAACCTGAAACTGTATCGCCAATTATTACAACTGGATCCAGAAAATCCAAAATACCAGAAGAAGGTTTCGTATTACGAGGCGCGTCTCGTTGAACAGAATGAACGACGGGAGGCCCGGGCCGCCAAAGCGGAAAAGGAAAAATTACGGAAAGCCTGGGAAGAAAGCAGGCCGGATCGCAATGAACGGCTACGCCAATATACGGGGAACGGTATCGCGAAAATGGCCGTTCACGATATGGGTGACGGATCGTTATATGTATGGGTGAAAAATGTCAGCAACCAGATTATCACTACTCATCCTGACTATTTCACCCTGCTGGATGGTGACGACGAACCAATGTCCTGTGAGATCAGCGACAGTCTGGATAGTGTCCTGGAACCCGGAAGCCTTTCCCATGGAAAGATCACTTACGATGATTCGATCATTCCCAAGGAGTTGATCTTCCAGAATCGGGAAGCTGGACGCATCAGTAAATCTTTTCAATAAGGAAACCAATGCCATTCGACCAGTTGCACCCCCTGGAAGGTATCTGCCAACGAATCAGCCTGAACATCCCCGAAAATTGTCCATGGCGATGGGATAAAGAATTCAATCTTGCGCATACGGTGATCAGCCGTAAAGATGAAATTATGGTTGAACTTCCGCTGGGTCTCGAATTTTCACACAGATGGGACTTTTCCACCATTGAGGACGCGGATGTGGCCGTAAGGGATTATTTCCAGACCGGATTCGGTGTCGTCCCCGGACAGAAGCTGTTTACCCATGATCCGGTCCAGGGCGTGGTTCTATTTGCGGCCTGGTGGCCCTGGGGAGACGATGAGCGTATTTCCATTCGTCTTGGGTTGATTTCCATCACCGACGAAAAACTCCAAAATGCCGACGTCAAACAAATGATGTGCAGTTGGTTGAACATCAAATAGTGGTTGGCCCACAACCCTTGCCTCTCCTCTCAACGGCAATACGTCTTGTCGATGATGGGAAAATACATCTGTATCTTCCTTGAAAAACTCGCGAAAGCTTTTCCGGTACAAGTATGGCCGAACAATCGTGCTGTTGGCAGATAGTTTGTACCGAATGATCCAAATGGAAACGGCTTTTTATAAAAAGTCTTTATTGTTTTCATTGAATAACTCCTTATAGTCGGTGTCGGTTCCATTCAATTGGTCTGATAAAAAGGCGACTTGGACAAATATGTTTTCGAAGATATCAAATCAGATCGTCATTTGTTGCTACACGACACTTTTATTTTTCATTTCGTGTCACTTTATTTCTGCCACAGCGATCGAAATCACAACCGATCCAATGCTGTCGGCCCTGGCATTGGAAGATCCGGTCAGCTTTTGTGGTGAACCTGTTCCCATGCATGACCATCAGGTGAAGGAGCGCTTCGAAAAGGAGATGTTGATCTGTCTGGACAATCGCGCCCAGGTGATTCTATGGCTGAAACGCAGCACGCGATACTTTCCATTCATCGAAGAGGCGCTTTCGAAAAACAAGCTGCCCGAGGATATCAAGTATCTGGCCGTCGCGGAAAGTGCACTGCGGGTCCATGTCGGTTCTCCCAAGGGCGCCATGGGCATGTGGCAACTGATGCCCCAAACGGCGAAAAAATATGGATTGTTGGTCAACGATGATTTCGATGAACGGCGCAACCCGTATCTGAGTACCACTGCGGCGCTGCGCTATTTAACGGATCTGAAACGTCAATTCGAATCTTGGAGTCTGGCCTTGGCAGCCTACAACATGGGAGAGGAGGGGCTACACGCACAGATTCTGGAACAGGGGACTGACGACTACTACCGTCTCTATCTCCCATTGGAGACCCAACGATTCGTTCTTCGTATCCTCTCCGTTCAAAAGATATTTCAAGCTCCTGAAAAATATGGCTTTTCACTTTCTCAGGACGATTTTTATGCGCCGGTGCAATTTTCAACTGTTTCCATCAATGCATTCGAACAGATCCCATTGCGTCTCATTGCGGGTGCTGCGAGAACCGATTTTACGGTCATCAAGTATTTAAACCCGGAGATACGAGGATATTACCTTGCAACGGGCATCCGAAAGGTCAATATCCCTGCTGAAGGAGAAAAGGGATTCTCATACAGGCTACAGGAGGGTATCGAAGCCGATGCCAAGATACGGAAACAGAGCATCTACACGGTCAATCCGGGTGACAGCCTATCCGTGATTGCCGCCAAATTTGACGTTCCTTTGGCCGCCTTGTTAATCTGGAACCGTTTGGGTGTGGACAGCGTGATTCATCCCGGTCAACCATTGGTGATCTACCCAGGAACGCCACAAAAGGAGCAGGTACCGGAAAGGAAAAGGGGAGAGGCAGACAAATGATCCCGATGCAATCTCCAGGTACCATCGGAGTGGATTCTGCTTCATCTCGGTCCGCTTTCCTTCGGCTTGTTCAAAAACGTCTCCAATACCACTGGCCGGCTTCCTTCGGGTTTACAGCCAACGGTGATTTGCACACCATTTCCGCGGTCCTGTTTCTTCTTGGCACTGCCCCCGACGGCACCCCTGAATTGATATTGAACAGGCGATCCCCCCACGTTCGCCAGGCCGGGGATCTGTGTTGTCCCGGTGGCGGCATTTCACCGAAACTGGATCTTTTTCTCGCCAAATGGCTCGATTTGCCGGCGACACCTCTTTTCCGATGGCCCCATCGAAAATGGTGGCGTCGGTATCGAAGCGATGACTATGCCAAATTGTCCATTCTCTTGACAACGGCGCTTCGGGAGGGGCTGGAAGAGATGCGGCTCAACCCCTTCGGCGTTACCTTTTTAGGACCGATGCCGGTTCAGCAACTGGTTTTATTCGAGCGGTTCATCTATCCATTGGCTGTATGGATCGACCGCCAGCAGCGTTTCTTCCCGAATTGGGAGGTGGACAAAATCATTCGAATCCCCTTGGCGGATCTCCTGTGCGCCCAGCATTACGGACGAATTGTCATGTCCGGACGAGTAATGAACCGCGAGCCGTTGAAAATGTCCCAAAGGGAGTTTCCATGTTTCATCCATCGCGACCATGACCAGAACGAACTGCTATGGGGCGCCACCTACCGGATCACCGTGAGTTTCTTGCGAGCCATTTTCGATTTCGTCCCGCCCGATCCCAAATCCCTTCCGGTCATTCATCGCCGGATCGATCGACACTATCTGGAAGGCGAACCGTTATCCAAAAATCAATAAAGACGAAGGGAAGGCAATGGCATGGGTGGTTGATTTTGTTGGACCAGTGATGTAGAGAAGATAAGCTTTATATGAAGAAACGGCATTGTACAATCGATGTTTCGGTCGAACAGACAAAATTTTATCTATTGAGGAAATCCAGTAATGAGCGCACCCGAAATAGACAAATGTTTCCCACAGCAGGTACTCGATGAAATATTCCCCCCGGATCGCGCAGATCAGTTCTTCGAAGCCTTGTTTGGCGATGCATCGGAAGGTGCCTATGACATCGCTCTCGCCTACGGCGGAGGGGCAGATGACCGCCTTCATTTCGAATTCCGGCTGAAACAACGTCCCGGAAAGTGTTTGGCCTGCAATCTGACACATGGTCTGCCAGAGGTTTTCAAGCGTCACCCGATCATCGATATCACCAGCATCATACGAAAGATCGATTCCCGATTGTCAAACGGTAAACAATGCGGTGCATGGACCCTTGGCAGAACGCGGGAAATTAATCGATCCATGCATGTGGTTCCCCTCACGGTGGAGATGGTTCCCCGGTAAACACCCAAGGCAAAGAGACGATTCATTCATCTTTTTCACCCGTATTGATCAGCTTGCTGAGAAGAGTTGCCAGTCGATCAATTTGATACGGTTTCTGAATAAAACCGTCACCACGCGATTCTTTTTTATTTTTATTCAATCCGTCCAAACTATAACCGCTGGAAAGGATGATCTTGATCGTGGGACTGATTCGCTTCAATGCGGTCAGCACCTGGTCGCCCCCCATATCGGGCATGATGATATCCAGGATCACGGCATCAAACAGATCTTTTTGTTTTTCGAACAGCGAAATGGCATCTTTTCCATTGTCGGCGGCGACGACCTCGTATCCGAATCGTTTGAGGCCATTTGACAGGGCCTTCAAGATATACGGCTCGTCATCCACGATCAATAACCTGCCGGTTGTCTTACCCGTTTTGACAAACTGTGGATGCTGCAGGTTTTCCAAAACGTCTTCGACGGCGGGAAGATTGATGGTAAAGGTGGTTCCTTTCCCAACCAGGCTTTCTACATCGATAATTCCCCCGTGGTTTTTCACGATTCCGAAAGCGGATGCCAATCCCAGACCGGTTCCCCTTCCGATTTTTTTCGTCGTAAAAAATGGCTCGAAGATCCGCTTGATGTTACTTGGCTCAATTCCGCAGCCTCGGTCCTGAATCCTGATACATACATATTTCCCGGGCTTCACACCGAATGGTGTAACGTAGTCCTTGTCCAAAACCACATTCTCTGTCGTCAAAGAGAGCGTTTTATCGTCGGTCATGGCTTGCCAGGCGTTTACATACAGATTCATCAACACCTGGTCGATCTGTCCCTGATCGGCCCTTACCGTCCAGATTTTGCTTTCAAATCGGGTCTCGATACGAATCTGTCGTTGGGTTCGACCGAACATTTCGGCGGTCCGGCGGACCGTTTCGTTGAGATCGATGGCCGTTACCTGATATTTCCCCCCCCGGGCGTATCCCAGCAGTTGGCGGGTGAGGGAGGCGCCGCTTTCCACACACTGCTCGATGGCTTGGATACTTTCGGACAATTGGTGATTGGGTTCGATACCCGATTCAATCAGCGACACATTCCCCGCAATTCCCATTAACAAGTTATTGAAATCGTGTGCAATCCCACCTGCAAGTGTACCCACCGCCTCCATTCGCTGGGAATGGTGAAGCTGGGCCTGGAGTTTTTCCTTTTCCTTTCGCGCCATGATCTTAACCGTTACATCCCGGGCCAATCCTCTAAAGCCGGTTGTCGTTCCCTGGGTGTCCGTTGTCAGTGCGACACGCAGTTCCATCATTTTGGTGTTTTTGTCCTTGGTGAGGACGGGGTAGGTGATGACACCGGAAGGCTTGCCGGTCTTTACCACCTTGCGAAAGGTTTTGATGATGGTCCGCGTGGGCTGGTGAGCGGAAAAATGCCTGAAGTGCATGCCGGACAATTCATCGGCAGTGTATCCCATGATTCGACAAGCCGCATCGTTAACGAATGTAATCATTCCCGAAAGGTTCATCTCGAAGTACGCCTCTTCGATGGTGTCCAAAATTGTCCTGTATTTTTCTTCACTGATGCGAAGACGTTTTTCCGTTACGCGGCGGCGCTCCATCTGTTTGATTAGGTCCACATTGGCGCTCTTCAGTTCCCGGGTTCGTTCATCGACGAGGGATTCCAGATGGTTTTTGTATTCTAAGAGTTTTTGTTCGGCGATCTTTCGGTCGTGGATGTTTCGCAAGGAACCGATGATGCGATAGGGTTTGCCGGAGGGTGTGCGAAGAACCGATGCGGTCAGGGAGCAATAGATGGGTGTGCCGTCTTTTTCCTTTACCGACAATTCGGTGTCATGGATGCGTCCTTTTTCCAATAATTCCCTGAAAAAACGGTCTCTTTCTTCTGGATCCACATAGAATCCTCCTACCTCTTTGCCGATCAGTTCCTCTCGCCGATACCGGGAGTATCGTTCCACGGAAGGGCTGATTTCGATCAGTATCCCTTTGGGGGAGGTCTCGAAATAAACGTCCTGGATATTGTGAAAGATTCCTTGATACTTACGATTGCTTTTTTCGACGGCGATTTTCATTTCAGAAAATGCATTCGCCGTCTCCTGAATTTCCTTGTAACGGGAATGAACGAGGGGTAGTGGTGGGGCTTTGCCCTTTTTCATGGATTTTGCGGTCTTTCCCATTATCTCGATGGGACGAACCATGCCTCGGGCCAGGAAAAATCCCATGACGGCAGCGAACAAGGAGATGGCGAAGGTCACGATGATGTTGTGAAATCGATTGGCCTTGATGGCACCGAGGTAGTCATCTTCCGGAAGATAGACACCGATAATCCAGGGCCATTGGTGTGTGGAAAAGGGGGTAAACATGGCATGATATACATGGCCCTGGTGCGTAAAACGAGAGAAACGGGGCTTTGCCAAAAGCAGCATCCCTTCCTCATCCGTTTCGATGGCAGCCGCTTCAAACGCCTTTCGGCTATAAGCGTCATCCAGTTCCTGTATCTTTACCAGACGCAAGGCGTTATTTTGTTTTGCATCGCTGATCTTCAGCTTTTCCATCTCGCCGAATGCGACGACATCGGCATTGTGGTTCAGCATAAATGCCTTCCCGTTCTTGCCAATTTTCAGATTCCCGATAAATACCGACAGTTGATCGATTTCGATGTCGACCCCGACGACGCCCTGAAGTTTTCCATTGGAATCGAAGAATGGGCCCGCAATGGTGATCCCCGGTTTTTGAGAGGTGAAAAAGATGTAGGGCTCGGTCCAAACGATTTGTTTTTTGTCGATGGCCTTTCGATACCAGGGCCGGACGCGGGGATCATAGGTATCTTGGTCATCGCTCTCTCCGGACAAGAAGGTGAAATTCGAATCACGATAAATCAAGTTTACATTCCTGCCTGATTCGGAATGCAAAATTACCTTGGTGCGAAAGCCGTCTTTTATTTTGGCATCGAAACGGCGTACATCGTAAAAGTCGCCATTGGGCATCCCCAAATAGATTCCGGCAAAATGCGGGTTGATTAAGAGTTGCTCGTGTAAATAGCGCTCCAGGGCATTGGTCTGGTCGGATTTGCTGCTGACGACCTTGGATGCCAACAAGCGTCTGGTCAATGCCGCTGCACCATGGGCATGAAGCAAATGCCGCTGGGATTGTTCCATCGCCAGTTCGGCGATGTTCTTCATGATATCCGTCGCGTGTCGACGCAGCACTTCCTGGGAGGTGAGGTAGGAAGAGGTGGTCGTGACAATGTGTGTTCCCCAGATCAATCCTAAAAATCCTGCGATGAGTGCCCAGCGAATGGAGATCTTCATTTTCATTTTTCTTCTGATCCGTTTTGAAGCCGCAGTAAGGTTGCAATATTCGTTCGCATCATTCACAAAAAAACAATATGACTCGTTATCACAGCAGTTTTATGGTAAGTGCGCTTCCGGTTTCAAGGAAAAAGAAAGGGATCGTCAACAATTCATGAAATCTAAAAAAAATCAAAATGCATGACAAGCGCGATGACAAGGGGTTCTCGGAGTTTGAAGCCGTCACACCTCGAACCGAAATTGTAAAAGAACGCCTCATTCTCGCCCCCTTGCACGGCTTTACCGATGTAACCTTCCGGAACGTGTACCATCGCCATTTCGGCGGCATTGATGAGGCCGTCGCCCCTTTTGTCCCGACAGGCAGAGGCCGGCGGATGAACCCATCACATCTTTTTGATCTGGAGCCATGCAACAACGATTCAGGAGTGCCGGTGGTTCCACAGATCTTGAGCAACAACCCGGATGATTTCATCCGTCTTGCCGATACATTATTCCAAATGGGATTTTGTGAAATCAATTGGAACCTGGGATGTCCGTTTCCAATGGTAGCCAATAAAATGAGAGGCGCTGGTCTGCTGCCGTACCCCGACATCATCGATCAAATGCTCGAGAACATTCAAAAAAAAATAAGTGGTCGTCTGTCTATAAAAACGCGGCTGGGTCGGTTTTCTGCCGACGAGATAAAACAACTCATTCCCATTTTCAATCGTTACCCCCTCCAACGGGTGATCGTTCATCCCCGGACCGGCGTGCAGATGTATACGGGGCAAGTCGATCTTTCCTCCTTCGAATTGTGCCTTAAAGAGATTCGTCATCCGGTTGTATACAACGGGGATATCAACGGCATCGATATTTATGACACCCTTTCCAAAAGATTTCCCGATACCTCGGGTTGGATGATCGGAAGAGGAGTTCTGGCAAACGTATTTTTACCCGAGTGGATCAAAGATGGTCGTCCAAAATCCCATGATGGCAGGAATCGCTTTTATCGATTTCACCGGGACCTGGTGGATGGCTATCTGCGGCGGTTTTCGGGTCCCACCCACGTGCTGGATCGGATGAAGGGGTTTTGGGGCTATTTTGCCCTGCAGATGACGGATCGACGGCGCATATTAAAGAAAATCCGCAAAGCGAATACCCTGGCGATCTACAACGATGCCGTTTCGTATGCGATGGAACGGCCGAAACATTGGCCTTCCGTGTTTTTCGAATCATAACGGATTGTGGTGTTTTGATAATTCCACTATACTACCGGTATATGGAATGAAGTAAGCGTTGATGATCTCGCAAAAAATCCTTTTTCATTGGAATAATAAACGAGTTCCTTAGAAGTCGCTGTTCGGAACCCAAGAAGCAACGCCAATACGCATTTTGTATTGCGACGTCGCTGGCAAGGTCGGGGGCAAAGGAATGCATCGGAAAAGAATTTTGATCGTGGATGACGAGTTGAGTATCCTGGTTCCGCTTCAGTACCTGTTGGAAAAGGAGGGATACGATACGAAATTGGCCCAAAGCGGCAAGGAGGCAATCGAGAAAATCGAGGAATTTCAACCGAATTTGGTGCTGCTGGACATTATGCTACCCGATCTGGACGGTTACGAGATTTATCACATGATTCGACAAAAAGAGCATTGGCGATCCATTCGAATCGTATTTCTCACTGCAAAAAACCAGGAAACGGATATGGCAAAAGGCCTCGCCATGGGAGCAGATGCCTATATCACGAAACCTTTCTCCAACGTCCAATTGATTGATAAAATCCGTGCGCTGATCGGACCAAAAGCCCCATGACAGATCAAACCAAGGTCATCAGGTAGTCACGAAGCTGAACTCGCCGGTTGGTCAGCCCCAATTTTTTCCGGAGACGATTCCGGTGGGCCTCGATGGTCTTCGATGAAGCGTTCAGGATCTGGGCAATTTCTTTCGTGGATTTGTTTTTACGGACCAGGTCGGCGATCTGAATTTCGGTCGGAGTCAGATCGAAATATTGGGTTGGGATCTGACGAAGGAAGGGAGCCACGATATTGGAGAGGTTTGCGTGAATAATTTCCACGTATGTAGCCTGCTTCTCATCCAAAGGACTTTCAAGGAGTTTATTCACGAAAGGCAAAACCATGTCCTTGACATTTGACACGATGACCTCTTCCATTTTGTTTTGATCTTCCTTCCGGTTCTCCAAGAGCACATTCAACGCGGTATTGACTTCTTCGAGGGCGACGCTTTTCTCCTTCAACTCCATTTGATGTTTCTTGAGTTTTTTTTGGGCCTTCTTTCGTTCGGCGATCTCACGGTTGGCCTGCTCATAGAGTTGGGCATTTTCGATGGCGATGGCCGAAGCTTCGGCAAGTGTCTCTAACAATGCCCCGTGGGATTCGTCAAAACGGCCGACCTTCTTATCCACCAGTTGCAGGGCACCAATAATCACGCCCTTCACCCGCATGGGAACGCTAATGATGGATCTGAGTTCCACATTCATCTTGTCAGCCACTTTGCGAAAATGGCGCAAGTCTTCCCGGGTGTCCGGTATAACGACACTCTCGCCATATGAGCTTACCCACCCGGCGATCCCCTCTTTCGGGGCCAGGTGCCAGCCTTTGACGATATTTTTTTGCAGTCCGGCGGCTTGTCGACATACGACCTCTCCCGATTCCGGATCCTTGAGCCATATGGAACTTCCGACGACGCCAAACAGTTTTCGTATGGACTCCAGTATTTTGGACAGCACATTGTCCAGATCCAGACTGGAATTGATGGCGATAAAGGATTGGCTGATGATCTCCAGTTCGGCATTTTTATCGGTTAACGATTCGTTGTTTTTCCGAAGTTTTCTGTTTTCGGATTCGAGTCTTTTCGCGTTTAGGGTTTTGGTCGCAGCGATAGGGGACTGGGGCGCTCTTTTTTTGGGTCTTGCCATAAAAAGGTCCTGTCTATTCTATAGATTTTTTAATTGTTTGTAAGTATATTTATAGATGATCATCATCTGATAGAAAAGTCAATAATATTGTGCATGTTACATAATTTTTCCACGAGTGACCTGATCCGATATGTATTGAAAATACCTATTTGTTCTTAGGTGTTTTCAGTGTGATGGTGTAGTCCCTGTTTCGAATCCCAACGTGTTGTTTTTCGATACGATTTGCGGTAGGCTCCGATCGGCATTGCCGACAGTGCCCATAACCGCAGCGATAAATCATCAGCAACCGAGTCGAGAAAATCGTCGCCATGTCCCAAACGATTTTCGGTCACGCGTACTTTTTATGAATGTTTTGCGTCCAACAAATGATCTTGGTTCCGCTATACGGAAACTGACCGATGAACTCGTAACAACGGTGGAACGGCTTACCTTCTCCAATCCCGTTACACATGTCTATAATCCGTTGATCTATGCCAGAAAGGGATATGACCGGTACGTTCATCTCTATGGCAATACGACAAAGCCGGTATTGCTGGTGGGCATGAACCCCGGTCCCTATGGCATGGCCCAGACCGGCGTACCGTTCGGGGACGTTGCCAAAGTAAAAGAATGGCTGGGCATCTGCGAAACCGTGGGACAGCCGGCAAATCCTCATCCAAAGCGCCCCGTCACGGGATTTTCCTGTCTGCGCAAAGAGGTTAGCGGCAGCCGATTGTGGGGATGGGCAGAGTCCCGTTTCGGGGCACCCGATGCCTTCTTCCGGCGGTTCTTCGTGCTGAACTATTGTCCGCTGGTCTTCATGGAGAAAAGTGGTCGGAATCGAACACCGAACAAACTTTCGGCCTATGAGCGGAAAAAACTGTTTGCCGTTTGCGACCGGGCGCTTATGCAGACCCTGGAGTTATTACGGCCTTCATGGGTGGTGGGGATCGGAGGATTCGCCGAACAACGTGTCGGCGCAGCAGCAGGAAAGATGGGAATCAAGACAGGCAGGATCACCCACCCCTCTCCCGCCAACCCGGCGGCCAACCGAGGTTGGCAGGCACGGATCGAATCGGAGCTTTTCACCATGGGAATCGCCATCCCGGATATCAACGGCGATGGTACGACTTGACGCCTGATCGGATTCCAAGGTCCCGACAAGGCTTCGATCTTGTATCCGTTTCCAACCTAGAAACGAGAAATCAGATCGATCAGCCCCCGCCCGTCGGACTGCAGGCAGGTGGCTGGAAGCCTCCGGATCCGGTTGGGATACCATTGGGCCGGACCGCACCGGCAGACATCAATTTTTGAATATCGGCACAATTGCAGGACGGACAGGTCGTCGGCTCGTCATCAGAGGCAAAAACGAGTCGCTCGAACTGATGACAACAAGCCTTACATTGATACTCGAATATGGGCATGGTGCTTCTCCTTGATTTCTCTTGCGCTACCATAATAATGAGGATGTGAAAAGTCAAAAAAACGATTCGATTGTGTTGACGCAAAATTTTTCGAAAATTACCGTCAGCCGGAAATTTTCTTTTTGCCTCGCTGCACATAGCGTGCTTTTACGCCCAAGGTTTCCTTGCGCAGCCGGATTGATTTTGGCGTCACTTCCACCTGTTCGTCCTCACCGATGAAGTTGATGGCCTGCTCCAGGGTCATGGGCCGGATGGGTGCCAGAACGACGCTGTCGTCTTTTCCCGCGGCTCGGATATTGGTCAGTTTTTTCTCCTTGGCGGGGTTGACGTTGATGTCTTTGTCTCGATTGTGTTCACCGATGATCATTCCCTCATATACCGGATCGCCGGGCAGGATAAACAACCGGCCCCTCGGCTCAAGGTTATAGAGGGCGTAGGGGACGGCGCGGCCTTTTCTGTCCGAAACGATGGAACCGGTGAAACGGGTGGGAAAATCGCCACGATACGGCTCATAACCTTGAAAGTAGGAATTCATGATGCCGGTTCCCCGGGTATCGGTGAGAAATTCATCCCGATATCCGATCAGGGCGCGGGAGGGGATTGAAAACTCGATCCGAACCCGTCCGCTGCCGGAGTTGACCATATTCATCATTTTCCCTTTTCGCACCGAC
The DNA here is from genome assembly GCA_963674945.2 of uncultured Desulfosarcina sp. Classification (GTDB taxonomy): domain Bacteria; phylum Desulfobacterota; class Desulfobacteria; order Desulfobacterales; family Desulfosarcinaceae; genus Desulfosarcina. The sequence goes on along the minus strand of CAXXWQ010000003.1, from coordinate 2,454,256 downwards.
AGTTTTTCCGTCACAACGCCCATGAAGGTCTCGTCGCAATCCACAAAAAGTCGCTCCATGGGTTCGTGGGGCATGCCGTCCACCTGTTTGAGGATCACCTCCGGCCGCCCCACGCAAAACTCATACCCCTCCCTTCGCATGGTCTCGATGAGAATGGCCAATTGGAACTCGCCTCGACCCTTCACGATAGAGGCATCCGCCTCGCCGGCCGGTTCCACCTGAATGGCCACGTTGAGTAGTGTCTCCTTGTAAAGACGCTCGCGAATCCGGGCCGATTGCACATATTTGCCCTCTTTCCCGGCCATGGGGCCGTCGTTGATCGAAAAACGCATGGCAACCGTCGGCGGGTCCACGGATATGCGGGGCAGGGCCGTTGGTTCGGCATCGGTACAAATGGTATCGCCGATGGTTACCTCGTCGATACCGGATAAAACCACAATCTCTCCGGCTTCCACGGAAGAAACAGGTTGGATATCCATCCCTTCGTAGATCTGTAGACGCGTAACCTTCAAGGGGTGTTGTTCGCCGTCGGCATCGATTCGAATGAGTCGGTTCCTGGATTCCACCTTTCCGCCAACCACCCTTCCCACCGCCAGGCGGCCCAGGTAGTCCGAGTATCCCAGATCGGAAACCAGCATTTGAAACGGCGCATCCTTTGCGAATCGGGGGGCAGGGATTTCGTCGACGATGGTGTCCATGAGCAGCGTAAGATCGTCGGACAATCGATTCGGAGCGAGACCGGCCGTCCCGTCCCTGCCGATGGCATACAAGAGGGGAAATTCCAACTGGTCCTCGTCGGCATCGAGGTCGATGAGCAGATCGTATATCTGGTCCAGTACGGCATCGGGACGGGCATCCTTGCGATCCACCTTGTTGATTACCACGATGATTTTCAATTTTGCCAGAAGGGCCTTTTGCAGAACGAAACGGGTTTGGGGCAGGGGACCTTCGGAGGCGTCTACCAGCAAGATGGCACCGTCAACCATGGAGAGCGCCCGCTCCACTTCACCACCGAAGTCGGCATGCCCCGGCGTATCCACGATATTGATCTTAATCCCGCGGTGCTGAACGGAACAGTTCTTCGCGGCGATGGTGATTCCCCGTTCGCGTTCCAAGTCCATGCGATCCATGACCCTGTCATCCACCTGTTGGCCTTGGCGAAAAAGACCGCTTTGCCGAAACATGGCATCCACCAGGGTGGTCTTTCCGTGATCGACGTGGGCGATGATGGCGATATTCCGTATCTTTTCGACTGCTTGTGTTTCAGGCATACGTGCTCACTTCATAGGGGTAACATCCAGACAGATGCAAAAATAGCCATCCGGCCGGACAATACAAGGCGGATGACCAAAAAAGACCAAAATCCTTGACTCGTATCAGGACCGTTTCATTCGGCAGACACCCTTGGGCCGATGGCTTGGAAGCGAGTTGCCATTCTGATCCAGCAGGGTTTGGTCCACTGGGGGGCGCGGCCCGATTTTCTTTCTCTTCTCAATCTGATGGCGCTGGACTTTCATTATGAGGGCGGGATCGATAGTGCAGTGAAGTTGAAGTACGGTCAGGCCCTCCGATTGGCGGATAACGATTCCATTGACGGCTGCCGTAGCGCCATCTTGAAACATTACCTCACCCATCACCGTTTCCCCTAAACGGTAACCGTCGGAGCAGACGAGTCCGATACCTGTTTCCGAGATGTCACTGACGGGAACGGTGACATCCGATGCCGTATGGGCGGGATCGTGCCGTTGAACAAACAGGGGTTGTTCATCCGGTTCGAAACGAATGCGATAAAATGAACGTTTTTGCTCATGTCCGCTGGATGTTTTTCTTTCTTTTCTGCCGACCGATATTCCGGTTGGTCGAATCATTCGAAACAATGTGATAACGATCAAAAGGCCCGAGATGGTCAATATGGCCGTCAGATAATAGCGATCATGGGCGGAAAGCGTACCGGGCAGAATCAACTTTGCCCACAGGGTGAACGAAAAGAGAAAGATGCTGCAAATTAGCGTTATTCTGTTTGCATTCAATTTTCAATCCTTGCCATGAGGTTAGCACCTGCAAAATCAATGCGATCCGTTGTTTATTATCGGCAGTTGAAACGGTGGCTTGACGAAAGAGATGGGAAAGATAGGCCCCGTTTCGAATGAAAATTCCGGGCGATGGGTTGATACCTTTCTGATTTTTTTGATCGCCAAACCCCTGCACAATGACTATATTCGCTATACAAAGCAAATCATTTTGGGGTGGCAAAATCAAGAATGCAAAGGAAATTGGAACCAGATGACACAACAGGATTACTATCATGTACTGGGTGTGGATCGAACGGCGGATGCAAAGACGATCAAAGAGGCATATCGCGCATTGGCCTTCCGTTATCATCCGGACCGCAACGAGAAGGACCCATCCTCTGCCGAGATGATGAAACAGGTCAACGAGGCCTATGCCGTGCTTTCCGATGAAAACAAAAGAAGAGACTACGACGAAATGCGAAGTCGATTCGGAGAAAACGCATATGGTCAGTTCCGGGACACGTATACGGAGCAGGATATTTTCAAAGGATCGGATGTGCATCAGATTTTCGAAGAGATGGCACGCTCATTCGGACTCAGGGGAGTAGACGCCATCTTCGGAGATTTTTATGGAAAAGGATACAAACATTTTGCCTTCAAGTCCAATGGCCTCCACGGGAAGGGGTTTGTCTATCGTGGTGGATTTGGGCGCGGTGGACTTGGGCATGGCGGACCCGGGCGAAGTAAATTGGGCCGTGGCGGGAAAGGTCGTCGTAAAATGGGAGGCGGCATCTTTGAAAATTTTGGGGAGAAGTCCATTTCACAAGGTCCGCAAGCCGGGATGGGAAATTTCGCAAAATACCTGTTTAACAAAGTGATCGGCCACAGCCTTCCCCATAGAGGAGAGGATATTCACGACACCATCCATCTTACACCCGAGTTTGCCGCTGCCGGCGGGCCGTATGCGTACCGCCATCGAAAACGGTCTAAAAAACTTGTGGTAACCATTCCTTCCGGGACACGGGAAGGACAACAAATTCGTCTTTCCAAAATGGGTATGGAAGGGAAAAATGGCGGTCCTTCCGGAGACCTGTACCTGAAAATACAATTTAAAAAAAATCTACTGAAAAAAGCGAAGGAATTAATTGTTTCAGCCATCGGCGGGTGATACAATTGACAGTAACCAAACATACAACTCCCCTTCGGTCTATTGTGGCAAGGGGTATGCATCATTTGCGGTCATACGACCGGACGACCGCGAAAGGAGGCAAATACTATGCAAATCCTGGTTACCTTTAAGAATGTTGACTCCTCAGACTACCTCAAATCCTACCTTGAAGAAAAACTCGTACGCCTGGAAAAAATCATGCCTCATCCCGGAACCGCCGATGTTGTGTTCCAGGAGGAAAAGCTCAGAAAGATCGTGGATGTGAATCTAAAAGGAAAGGGATATGAAGTCCATGCCAAAGAAGAGAGCAGCGCGTGGAACGAGGCCATCGACCTGGTGGTGGATAAGGCCAAGAAACAACTGATCAAAAACAAGGAAAAGCTGCAATCTCACACAAAGGAAAAGATTTCGCCGCAACCCGTGGGTGAGAGTCCGCTTCTGTAGTCCGATACTTTATTTCAAGCCCCCATGGTTACTGTACGACATGGGGGCTTTTCTGTTTTTGGCGTCAGTGACGTATCAATCCCGGATCAGGTGTCTCAACTCAGGACGTTCCAGATTTTCGGCGTCCACCGTCTGGTTGCCATCGGCGTCGATTGAGCCGGAAAGACGACCGCATGCAAGCCATTGGCGTACACCTTTCTCGGTCAAATAGGTAATTTCGGCAAAGGTCTTTACATCGTAGTGCCCCTTTGAAATGTGTGAAGGGAAGGGAACCGCTTCCGGTTTTTCTGGCGCCGTCGCGGTCTTTTCTTTGGATGATGTCAAAACGATTTCGAGCGCACCGGCATGGATGGCCCACTTCCCACTTCGTTTTTCTCCCCGTATCCGACCGTCGCGGAGCATCTGTGTGATGGTCGATGTAGAAATGCCTGTTTTCTCAGAAAATTCTCCTGTTGTCAGCGTTTTTTCCATATCGGTCATGCAAACATATCCTTTGATTTACGAAAAATCCTTGTATTCGATGGTTTAGGCCATACTCTGGCTGATCTGGTCTACGGCTTCGGTCGTCGACTGGATATAATTTTCCAGATCCTCTTCATCCAAAGCCAGAAAATCCAGGGCCTTTGGATCGAGTTCATAGGGAAGGGCGGCTTTTATTGTGCCGATATTGCATTGCTGGGCGATATAGTTGGCCGTGTGAACGATAAAAGCCAGCTGATTGCCGTCCGAAAGGCTTGGTTCATGATGGTATCTCATTGCATTGACATGATTTTCCGGCAATTTCCATTTTGTGCACAAGTCCGAGGCCAGCTCCGTGTGGTCGAATCCAAGCACCTGTCTTTCCACTTCGAGAAAGGTGACATTCTCCTTCAGTACCTGATCCACCATCGCTTCACGTTCAAGGATATAGCGGTCCAATGCCAATTTCCCTGCATCGTGGATCAACCCCACGGAAAATGCGTCGTTTTCCATGGCCGGTGCGCGATCACTGGCGATTTGCCGCGAACATAGGGCGACGGCCAAGGAATGTTGCCATAGGGCGCCGGACCCCATTCGGTATCCTTTGAGGCGGCTTCCCAAAAGGCTGGTTGCCGACACCATGGTGATGAGTTGTTCAAGCGTTTTATGGCCGAGGACAACGGCTGCTTGGTGGATGGAAGAGACCATGCCGGACAGTCCATAATAAGCGGAGTTGGAAACCTGTAGGACCTTGGCGGCGATGGCCTGGTCCGTTTCGATCACTTCGGCGATTTCCTTGAAGCCGGACTTGGGGTTTGCCATGACCTCCCGTGCCTTCTGAATAATCTTCGGCATCGGGGGAAGATCCTTGATGGTGTTCAATATCTTCCGTTTTAGATCGGTTCCTTCCAGTTCTTTGGATGCTTTCTCGGTGATTGGGGTATAGACAACCTTTCCTTCGGCAGAATCGGGTTTTTCTTCCAATGCCGTTTCGGCCGGGGCGGGTTTTTCTCGCAAATCCAATGTGATTTTTGACTTGCACGCAGGGCATGGAAATGAGACCTTCTTCCCGGTGGGAAGGCGGTCATCCGGGAGTTGAAAAGATTTGCTACAATTTTCACACTCAACTTTCATGAAAAACCTTTCTCAAATAAACCTATGGTTACTTACGTGTTACAAAACAAATTTTTATTATATCCGTTTCGATACCATTTGACCAGAATCAAATTTAATGTATCGGTAGATGAACCTGCATCCATAAATGGAAATTATCGTCATAACCTTCCTTTGATTTCCCGCCACGGGGGGTATGATATGGGGTTCATGCAGACACTGTTATTCAAACCAATACGGGAAACATTGCCATGCATGTGAGTTTGATGGTTGCCATTACCGCCGATGGAAAAATTGCCAAAGATTCAGATCACTATCCCGACTGGACCGGAAAAGCCGACAAGAAGCTTTACGTGGAAGTGACACGCAAAGCCGGCGTAATGATTATGGGATCGAGGACCTTCGATACCATCGGAAGAGTGTTGCCCGGACGAAAAACCGTCGTGATGACCCGTAACCCCGACCGCCGCTCCGACCGGGACGATTTGGTTTTTACAAAGGCGCCTCCTGAACGGATTATCGAAGAATTGGCAGCCCAAGGGTACAAAGAGGCGGTGGTGGTAGGCGGGGCAACGATCAACTATCTGTTTGCCCGGGAAGGATTGATCGACGAACTGATCCTTACCATTGCTCCGTACGCCTTCGGTACGGGGTTGTCGATCTTCAGCGATGCCGTAGACCTGAATCTTTCCCTTAAAAAAACATGGCAGCTGGATGACGACACCGTGTGCGTTCGCTATCGGGTTCTTTCCGCATCGAATCCGTAAGTCCAACTATGAATGGGATTGATTCATCTTTTTGAGGACCCGGTACAACCCCTGTGTGCCCAGATTCTCCCACCCCAGGGCCATGGCGGATATATAGAGCTGGTTCACCAATGCCAGCCCGGGCAGCGATAGACGCATGCGTTGGGCGGCCTCCAAGGCGATCTTCATGTCCTTGACAAAATGCTTGATATAGAATCCCGGAGAGAAATCGTCATCTGCGATGCGTCGCCCCAGCGTGTTGATGGACCACGAGCTTGCCGCCCCTTTTCCAATGATATCGATGATCCGGTGAGGATCCATGCCGGCACGCTCGGCATACAAAAGGGATTCCACAACGCCGATCATGGTGCCGGCAATCAGGATCTGGTTGGTCATCTTTGTATGCTGGCCGGCACCCGGACCTCCCATCAGCGAGATGGTTTTGCCGAAAAGGGTGAATAGCGGTTCGATGGCCTCGAAAACCGCAACTTCGCCGCCCACCATGATGGCCAGCGTCGCCTCCCGCGCTCCCACGTCACCGCCGGATACAGGCGCATCCAATGCACCAACACCCTTTTCGGCGCATCGTTCGTGGACGATTTTTGCCAGATCCGGGCAGGAGGTGGTCATATCCACCACCGCTCCACCCGTTTTCATTCCGGAAAGAACACCATTTTCCCCTAAAATCACGTCCTGTACGTCTTCGGGAAAACCAACCATTGTAAAGACGATGTCGGACGCCTTGGCGACTTTGTCCGGGGAGTCGGCCCAGATCGCGCCCTTGTCCAAAAGAACGCCGGCTTTTTTCCGGGTCCTGTTGAATACAGTCAATCGGTGTCCGGCATCCAAAAGATGTCCACACATGGATTGGCCCATGACACCGGTTCCGATCCAACCGATACGTTGTCTGATCATTTTTTCCTCCTTACCGCCCAGAATGTTTGATGTGTATCACATTCTCAATGTTTTGATGGCGTTGTACTGTGTTCATAAGAATAGCGTAAGGGGCGGGTGGCGCTCACCCAGGGGCAGTCCTACCGTTGCCGATTACTTTTTCAGTCGTCTTTGAATGAAGCGAACCTGCTCACAAAGAACCTCCCGATCCTCCGGCGCCCCCCAAAAGCCTCCATGGGGCATGGCTTCCCAAACATGCAGTTCGGCCTCGATTCCTGCACGAAGCAGCGCGCGATGCATCATCACCGTGTTCGAAAGGAAAAGATCGCGAGTGCCGGAGATCAACATGGTGGGCGAAAAGCCTTTGGAAAAATCGCCGAATAAGGGTGACAGGTAGGGATCCCGAAGGTCATGTCCATTTGCGTAAAGCATGATGCTGTCCGTAAGTCGCTCTGTCAATGCGACGTCGACGAAGATATTCGTCTCGAACGTGTCCCCCGACTCCGTGAGATCGGCCTCGGGACTGTCCAGCACGCAAAGACCGGGAAGCGGCAAACCGATATCGCGCGCTTTCAAAACGAAAGATGCCGCCAGGCCGCCTCCCGCCGAATTGCCGACAACCACAATTTTTTCAGGATTGAATTTCTCAAGTACGATACGGTAGGCATCAATGGTGTCATCGAGTCCTGCGGGAAACGGATGGTCCGGCGGCATGCGATAGTCGACGGCATAGGATCGCATTTGGGCGGCACCGGCAAGGGGAAATCCCATATAGGCACCGGCCAACCCCGCCCCGAGAATGAATGCGCCGCCATGAATATAGATGATCACACAGTCTTCATATGCCGGCGAAAGATTCCGGGGGATAATTTCGTAAAGGGGTGTCCGTGAGAGTTGGTGGGTAATGATTTCTGCTGGGAAAAACCGCGCGGCCATGGCCATCTGAGGTCGAAGGAAACGATTTCTTTTTTTGATGTAGGCGCGCCAGGCATCCTTGTCTTCTATTCCTGAAGGTTGTTTTGGCCCGTCCGGCGCATGTCGCTTCGATAGAATTGACCGGGCCTCCGGACTCACTGTCGTGGGGGCAAAGACGCGATGGGCGGGAACATGCAGGCCTGTTTTTAAATTGTTCTTTTTCGTTGCCATCGTCTCCGAACAAATGAGATTTACAATCTTTGCATTTGTTTGTCATGCAGGTTGCCAAGAAAGATCAACGCACATATTGCGCCGACGAATGCCAATGCCATATCAGATTGCGTATCCCAAATATACCCCTGGGTGCCTAAAAATGCCTCAGCCGATTCTCCCGTAAAAACCGCAACCCACCACTCGATGAGTTCGTAAAATGCACTAAACGCCAAACAAAAACAGATGACGAAAAAAGCAAGCCACCCGCGACCATTGATCACATCTCTTCGGACAAAGATTTCCCGGGATATGATTGCAGGGATAAACCCTTGCGCGAAATGTCCCACTTTATCGTAATTGTTACGGGCAAGATCAAAAGAGTCTTTCAGCCAGTTAAAAAATGGCACCTCCGCGTAGGTATAATGCCCGCCGATCATCAGAATGATGCAGTGGATGAGGATCAATGTGTAAGCAAGGGTTGTGAACTGAAATTTTCGATATGTCAGCGCCAGGGCCAAAAGCCCCGCCAATGCCGGAACGACTTCAAGGAACCATGTGAAATAATCAGCAGGATGGACCGCCGACCATATGAAAACGACAAAAAATACGGAAAGCCAGAGATATTTCACGAACCTCACCTTTTTTGCCATAGGGTTTGACAGTTGGCAGGAAAGGGCTTTTTGCTCACGAATACCCTTTTGTGGTTTTCGGGAACAACACCTTTTCGGTGTCCCCTCGCAAACGGATGAATCACTTGGTTGCAATTCCCGCGATATAGTGCCGGATCGGAATAGGAAGTATTGATTTTATTTCAAAATTTTGTATTTGCATCTTCGAAAAACCAACTGACGCCAATGCAGAATTTGTCTCACAGTTTATCCTGCATCCTTCCATGCACCATTGCCAGGTTTGACGAATCAGCTTTTGTTCCTGCACGCGTCGCAAAACGGTCCCCTTTGGTGCAGCGATATGCTCGATGAACAAGAAACGACCGCCGGGTTTAAGAATCCGATAAACCTCTTTTAGTGCCTGATGCAGATCATCGACCGTACACAATACCTGCGTACTGACCACAGCTCGGGCGCTTCCATCGGCGATGTCAAGTTTTTCTGCCCTGGATTGTCGGAGATCAAGGGTAATTTCATGTTGTTTTGCACTTTTTTGCAGACGGTCGAGCATCATTTGATTCGGCTCTATGGCCGTCAGAACGGATCCGCCTGGATAATACCGAAAATTCGAACCGGTACCAGGTCCCAACTCCACGATCGAATCCGGAATGTCTTCGAATATTTTCTGCTTCCATTTTCCGAACGTCTTATGGTCCATATCCTCTGAGACATGCAAAATCCAAGCGTTGAATCGTCCTCTGATGGAATTACTGAAACAACTGTTCATACGTAGCCTCAAGTTTGATTTTGGAAGGGAGTCTGTCACTTGCAGTACAACGATTTCATTCGTTGCTATATAACGTCTCCTTCACAGCCTTTCCCAGTTCTTGGATAATGATGGGCTTCCTGATAAATTTGGCGGCTCCTGCCGCAAGTACCTGCCTGACATCATCGGTTTCGGCAAAACCGCTCGCAATAATCGCTTTTTGGGCTGGTTGGATTTTTATTATCTGCTCATAAGTTTCCCGTCCGTTCATTCCAGGATCCATGATCATATCGATAAGTAACAGATCGACGCCGCCATTCTTTTCGATATAGGAAACCGCCTCCTCACCACAGGAGACTGACTCGGAAGTATAGCCGAGTCTGTCCAATACGGCGCAGGTGATTTCCCGCTGGCTCTTAACATCATCAACCACCAGTATGCGTTCTCCGTGGCCACTGATGTGTGTCAATTGAAGCGGGCTTGTTTCGTCCACAGGCCTGTCGCGCGTAGTGTTGCAATAAATATCAAAGCGGGTGCCGTTTTTGTTACTGATCATGTCAATATGAAATCCATGGTCCTGAACAACATTCCATACCAACGTGAGCCCCAATCCTGTACCGCTTCTACCCATTACCTTTTTTGTGTAAAACGGTTCGAAAATCCGATATAGATCCTCCTGATCGATTCCCGGGCCATCGTCTTCGACAGTCAGGACCGCATATTCCCCTTTGGGAATTTCGCTGTACCCGTGCAACGCTTGATCCAAGTACCGATTGGCAGTTGAGATGATGACCTTGCCATCGCCTTCGATGGCCTCCGCAGCGTTGGATACCAGATTCATGACGATTTTGTCGAAATGCATCAAGGAGCCTTCGATATTCAGCAGTTGTCTCTCAAGGTTCGTCTCTACTTTCACCCGTGGATGAAACATCAGTAGTTTGCTATGCTCTGGAGATCTTATATACGCGCTTATAACAGCATTGAGATTCATCACCTTTTTCTTAATGGATGCGCCTCTGGCGATCATCAGCAACTCGTTGACAATGGCCGCGGCGCGCTTACCGGAGTCTTGAATCGTAAAAATCATCTGCCTTATTTCGCTGTCTTCAGGAAGGTCCATTAAAATTAATTCCGGATAGCTGACAATTCCCGAAAGCACATTGTTCAGATCGTGTGCGACGCCTCCCGCGAGCAATCCAAGGGCTTCCATTTTTTTCAGGCGTATTAATTTTTCCTCTTTGTTTTTGAGTTCCTCCTCCTTGCGAATACGTTCTGTTATATCTCTCAAGACAGCCAGAACGGCGATCGAAGAGTTATACTGAATTACGTTTGCTTTGATTTCAACAATTGATTCTTCATTGCCGCCCTTTCTGATATTCACCACGATGGCGTCAATTTGATCTTCGGAATGAAGCAAAGCGTCGTAATATTTGCAAATCTGCTCTTTATCTGCTTCTGAAAAAATTAATGAGAGGTTATCGGCCGTCCAACCTACAACGGATTGGCCGTTAAGTGCACGGCAGGCCGGATTTTCAAAAACGACGACCCCGTCCTGAACGACAAGAATACCATCATTAATAAATTCGGTAATCATGCGATATTTATCTTCGGACAACATTTCATAAAATCTGCTGAAAACGATCCAAATAACCAAAAATGAGAGAACAAGAAATCCATACTCCATGAGGTACTGACAGGTTCTCATTCCAAGGGCTGCCAAGCCGTCATGGATACCAAGAAGTGTCCAAAAAACAATACCCAAAAGGAAGAGATTTTTAAATCGATCGCCGGAGTCTTTCCGTCGAAACCAGATGGCAATCGCAATCAGGCATGCCAGGAAACCGTACAAGACAAAACCGGGTCCCAACGGGCCCAAATCCGGTTCGATAAAAGGATTTGCCAGGCCTATGAAATGGCGTGATACAAATTGATCCGATACAATGAAATCAGTGGACCAGATGAATATAATAACAATGAGGTGAAAAATACCCGCAAACAAGTGATAGCGTTTTCCGTCAATGGTAAAGTAAGAAAACGTAAATCCGTATAAAATATGAATCAAAAGAACAATGGCTGTCCATTCAAGCCTTCCGGCAAATTGGTTTATCCCTCCTGGTGGGAAATTATATTCAAAAAATACTCCAACAGCATAGAGCATGGCCGAAAAGGAGATACCGACACTCCAGGAATAAAGAGGAAATCTTGGTTTCCGAAAAAAAAAGACAAGTTGGAGGACCATCAATAAAAAAGCTATGATGGCAACGGACAATGAACCGGCGGACTGAAGGATGATTTTTTCAACGGTCAAATCCATAATCTCGGCAGCTTGAATTCAGATGGCGTTTCAGTTGGAGACTCAAAATCAGCGATATTCTGCTATGATGCATAGTTTGCATCGGTAAATCAAGCCTTCAAGTTAAATCGGAACGTTCGGACGATCGTCTCGAAAATGAAAATAGCAGCAAAATATTGCGGATCTCTTCAAAGCCCAAGTTGAACGCAATTCGCATTAGAGGTATCAGCTACAACTGGAAGATCAGCATTTTACAGGCATCGATGAAATTATCAGATTCATCAACCCGGCGCCACCGTTTCAACCAACAACTTGAGCTTTAAAGAGATCCGCAACACTGCACGGCCAACATTTCCCTCAGATGAAAAACTTTTTTAAAAACTGTTCGCAGTTTTCTTACTATCGATATTCATTATTACTTACATTTGGAAAACCATGGAACGGATGACGAGATTTGAATCTTTTCTTGCATTATCGGTTATGTCAGATATTCCATAAAGGAAAATACCTGAATCAGTGGCCTAATTTTTGCTGTTAGGATTGGCGCGGGGCGATTGCCTCACACACCATCATTTGTTGATAATTTTTCTCACTATTTTCAAATTTCGAAGGAATTTTGCTCCTGTTTCTCATTCTTTAGCCATAGCAAATCACCAAGCAAATGCCTGTAAAATTGTTCTTTTAAAAATTATAGCTACTTCATAGCGGAAAGCAAATTCAGACGAAGATAAATCCGATCCATCAGTTTGGAAAATGGATTGAGTTGGCCAAAGGATATGTACCATTTTCTACTTCTGGTTACTAATCGACCGGCCATATACATCAAGTCCTGCATGACTGTCCGGATTCGACGCCGGGTAACTTTCTTCCGGCGTATACCGGGCAATTCAGTCGGATCACTCTCTTCGATGCTGATTTGTCCGATAATCCGTAGCATGTTGTACGTCAGCATCGCCAAATGAAGAATCAAGCTATTGGTGGAAAAATGACCGCTCGGCAAGCGCTCCAGGCCCATGTCGGATTTGAGTTCGGAGTGAAACTGCTCGCTGGTACCGTGATCGTGATAAAGTCGAATCACCTCATCCGGTGGCAACTGTGCGAGGCTGCACCAATAGGTATCGATCTGATACTCGGGGAACAGCAGTACTTGGCCCTTTTTGGTATGCCTTTCGGTAACCTCAAAGATGATTGGGTAGCGCAATGGATTGCCGTTGATGTCTTCAATCGTCTTTCCGATCCATACACATTTTCCTGAGCGGCAATGCTGTTGCTTGCCGGATTTTTTTGCCAGATCAACCCACTTTTGAACAGATTCTCTACGCAAATTGCGTTTGATGATAAAGTGGACATTCTTTCGTGAATCGTCAGGAAAGTTGTCTTGACTGTCGTTTCCTGAATCCAACCTCATCAAAATAGGCTGATCGGTAATTTGCCTGGCATAATCCAAGGTGGCGTTGATAAATTCGGGGGTGTTTTTCTGGCAGTGTTGTTTTCCTTCTCTGAACTCAAGATTCACCAGATACCCCTCGGTGCCCAGGTAGGCAAAGATCGGAGCGAAGCCATCCGTGCCTTTGTAGGTTCTGGAAACGCCTTCCTTTTGAGTCTTTGAGTTGTCAAACGGACTCACATCCATATCCAAAGGAAGGAAATCACCCGCACTGGTTTGGATGGGTGAAATCGCCGGAGCGCAGGATCGAACCAAATCAACGCCTGCATCCTTAATCAGCTTATCGGCTTGGTTGCCGATCAAATCGATTCGCTGACGCAATGTCGGGCTTGACGGGCATGCACGATTGCCAATGGCCTTGTTGAAAAATTCTTGCTTCTCACGAAAAATCTCGATCGCATCGTAATCAGGTTTACCAATACTCATGAGAGCAATCATCGAAGCTAAAATGTCACCATGAGAAATTTTCGGGTCTACACAATGGACGCCGTTGATCTTTTCGAAACGGAACCTGAAATTTATCGCATCAAGTAATGCGCCGATATTGATCAATCCGCTATGACTGGCAAGTTTTTCCATCTCGTGTTTTATGGTGATCGGACGCCGCATTGATTTCACCTCCGAAGTGAGCGTTTAGTGCCCTAATATTACCATAATATATATGTTTTATCAATTGGTTATAGTGTTTTAATCAGGTTTTGTGCCACGGAAACAGGAAATATTAAATGGATTAAGGATTTATCAAATGAACAATTGGTTTACAATAGATCAAATCGACAGGGAAACTTATATCATAAGCGAATATCGCCACTGGGAAGAAACGCATTGTTATCTCTTGAATGGCTCTGACCACAGTCTGCTGATTGATACCGGGCTTGGCATCTGTAATATCTATGAGGAAGTCATCCGGCTGACGAACAAGCCGGTTACTGCCATCGCCACGCACATTCATTGGGATCACATCGGCGGTCATAAATTCTTCCCGGACTTTTACGCCCATGAGGCTGAAATAAACTGGCTAAACGGAGAATTCCCCCTGACAATGGAGCAGATGAAAGGCATGGTTGTGGACCGCTGTGACTTGCCGGAAGGGTATGACGTAAATACATATGAATTCTTCCAGGGCGATCCGACAAGGGTGTTGAAGGGTAATGAAGTGATTCCCATCGGAGACCGTTTTGTTCAAATTCTGCATACACCCGGCCATTCGCCAGGGCATATGTGTTTTTGGGAAAAGGAACGCGGTTATCTTTTTACCGGTGATCTGGTTTATAAAGACACACTGTTTGCCTATTTCCCGTCAACCGACCCGAAGGCGTACCTCAACTCTCTGGAGCGGGTTTCGGCCCTGCCGGCAAAGCACGTGTTCCCTGCGCATCACACATTGAATATTCAGCCTGAGATTTTATGCAGAATGCGTGACGCTTTTCGGCAGTTGCAGGAACAGGGCAAATTGAATCACGGCAGCGGAATATTTGACTACGGCGACTGGGCAGTGTGGCTATAGAGGGAGTATTGGCGCTTGAAAAAAATGGTTTTTAGCGGTTGACCTGTCTATTGGTTCACAGTTTATACGATACATTGTCATGGCCGTGGCAGTAACAAAAACCAACAATAGAGGGAGAATGACAATGTCAAAGACAGTTAACAAAGAAGATTGGGTTGCCATGTTCCGGGATATGGGAATGTCAGATGAGACGATGATGAAGTGGCACCGCCTGTTTGAAACACGCAATCCTGAAGGTCATAAGGACTTTTTGACCTGGCTTGGGATTCCATCCGATGAAATCAACAAAATCCGTACTGCGTGCCGGTAATCAGAAAAAATGAAGTTCGGAAAATACGGGAGTGGTCAAGGCAAAAGAGGTGATCTTTTCAAAACGTTCCACCACCTCTCATATAATCCGCCGGCATTTCCTTTATGTTATTCGCTGGCAATGTCTGTGAGGGACTCGGGGGTTGTGGAAGAGTGTTGTCTGCGCGGTCACGAATAGACACGAAACGATTTGCCAAGAAACTTCCATTTGAAAAAAATAAGGGGTCGCGAATCGTTCGCAACCCCTTTGATTTTATTATTGGTCGGGACAGCAGGATTTGAACCTGCGACCCCAGCGTCCCGAACGCTGTGCTCTACCAGACTGAGCCATGTCCCGATGGAAGGTCCTTGTATTTCAAGGCATGGGAAATGTCAATAGTCGCAACCGTGTTTCCACCTCATTTTTTATGATGTGAAAGGATTGTTCAACACGATGGTTTCGTTTCTCCCTGGACCGACCGAAACGATTTGGATCGGCACTCCCGTCAAAGCTTCGATCCGGGCCAGATAATTACGGGCAAGTTCGGGAAGGTCGTCAAATTGCCGGACGTTGCTGATGTTTTCCCGCCATCCGGGAAGTGTCTCATACACCGGCTCACAAGCGGCCATTTGATCGAGATTGGCAGGTACGACATCGGTCACCTTGCCATCCAGAGAATAACCGGTGCAGATCTTGAGTTCCTCCAGTTCACTAAGAACGTCGAGTTTGGTGATCGCCAGACCGGTGAGGCCGTTGAGTCGCACCGCATTGTTCAAAATCATCGTATCGAGCCAGCCGCAACGGCGGCGACGTCCTGTCGTGGCGCCAAATTCCGCGCCTGTTTCCTGAATTTTGTCCCCGATTTCGTCGAACAATTCAGTAGGGAAGGGGCCTGCTCCCACGCGCGTGGTGTACGCCTTGACGATGCCGATGACGCCATCGATATCTTTGGGACCGATGCCGCTGCCACAGCAGGCGTTGCCGGCCACGGTATTCGAGGAGGTGACGAAGGGATAGGTGCCGTGGTCGATGTCCAGATGCGTTCCCTGGGCACCTTCGAAGAGAATCTGCTTGTCGGCCCCCTTGGCGTTTTGCAGTGCCACGGAGACATTGGTGACATAAGATTTCAATCGATCGGCAAATTGCGTGTACTGGTTGTAGATCGTTTCAAGATCAACGCCCTCGGTGCCCAAAAACTTTTCCAGATAGAATTTTTTTTCGGGAATGATGGATTTCAATCGTTCCCGAAAGGATTTGGGGTCGATCAAATCCGAGAATCGAACGCCGTGCCGCGTGGCCTTGTCTTCATAGCACGGTCCGATTCCCCGACCGGTGGTGCCGATCTTTTTGTCGCCTTTCATTGCCTCTCGCCCATGATCGATCAATTTGTGGTATGGCATGATCACGTGGGCGCGATCACTGATCAGCAGCATGTCGGGACCGACGGCAATATCCTTGGACTCCAGATATTCGATCTCGTGGATCAACACCTCGGGATCGACGACGAGGCCGTTTCCAATTACGCAGGTTTTTTTCTGGAGGATGCCCGATGGAATCAGATGACTGATGAATTGCTCTCCCTCCACAACCATGGTGTGTCCGGCATTGTTGCCACCTTGAAACCGAACCACCACATCTGCTTCTGCGGCCAACAGATCCACTACTTTTCCTTTTCCCTCGTCTCCCCACTGTGTCCCGACAATTACGATGTTTGCCACTGAAATACTCCTTCATAAAAACGTATCAGGCTTTACTCTTCGTTTCCCGCAGGTGGCGGAAAAATTCCTGAATCACGGAACTGCATCGGTGTGAACAGATTCCATGAACGATCTCCACCTGGTGATTGAGTCGCGTATCATTGCCCAACTGGTAAAGGCTTTCTGCGGCCCCCCATTTGGGATCCGGCGCTCCGTAAACAAGGGTCTTGATCCTGGCATGCAAAATCGTCCCCATGCACATGGCACAAGGTTCGACGGTAACATATAGCGTCGTGTTTAACAAACGATAATTATGTATCCTGGCGGCTGCCGCACGTATCACATTCATCTCGGCATGGGCCGAGGGATCACATCGGCTGATGGTTCGATTGTGATCCCGGGCGATAACATTTTGATGCGCATCCACCATGACCGCACCGATGGGAACTTCGTCCATTCGGCCTGCGCGGATCGCCTGTTCGACCGCCATTTCCATAAAATGTTCGTGACTGAGGCACATGCTCGGCAATTATAGTCTTTGTCGGCTTTGATCAATAATTATTTCAAGAACCCATTGACATGGACTGCGGTTTGGCTTAAAAAGCAGTCCATCTTTAGCGCCCGTAGCTCAGCTGGATAGAGTGCCGGACTACGAATCCGTAGGTCGCAGGTTCGAATCCTGCCGGGCGCGCCAGAAATTTCAAGGGGTTACAAATTTAAAATTTGTAGCTCCTTTCGTGTTTTTAGGCCCGTGTAAGCACTATGTAAGCAAATTTGATCAATTCGAATGGGCCGGACCGGTTTTGGTTATGATTGCACAAAAGGAAGCCGGACCATCGGGGGAGGGGATGATCCAGCCGTGTGAAGATGAAGCACGGGAAGCTTGCGAAATATTCTATGGCCAGTTTGTTATGGTTATATTAGACCGCTGCCGGGGAATCCGGTTTTTTGGTGATACGCCTATATTCAATTGATTGCATTCCCTCATCACTAAGGGATCAAATAAGTCGCACCCATCGTATAAATGGTGCGATCCTCATGTGTAATACCCCCATTGCACCATTTAACCGTCACAAAGCTGATTGAATGCAATTGGCAGGCCCCTTCCTTGTTCGGGCACAAGCAGCTGTCCATTGAGGCTTTATACAGAATTGTTGTTCCAGGAGCCAATCGTTTGTTTGCCGAAAAACTGATTCCTTCATGGCTGACATCAAGTATACTTGCATGTATATTCATGGTAGGCACGATGGATGAATACAGTGTAATTGATCCCTTGGCATCGTGACGAGTGGATTTTCGTTTTTCAAGAAAGCTTGCCATCTGAAACCTACTTTGTATAACTAACCGAGACGGTTTCTCCCAAGCACTATCCAGGAAGATCCGCGCGATTGCCCAAGATGTGTCCGCAGAAAAATGGGCACTAATTTAATGAATTTAAATTGTTACCCGGATTATCAAGCAACAAACATGAATGAACTGGCGGGTAGGAACGGTGTAGAAATTAGGAGCTAAGGTCGTACTGTTGCTATAAATTGATATTCTCCTCTGAAGGAAGAAATGTCAAACAAAACTTGCACCGGAAAATCTCGGAAAGGCAGTCTTATACAAAATGCGATGCGGGAAACTTGTGATCCCCCTGCATATTTTGGGGCTTCAATAACATAGGGAACGCCGGAGGACCGTTTTATCCTTCATCGTTTGCGGATCCATCATAGATTACCTCGCCGTTTTCCTTGGAAATGATTATGGCACGAGAGATTTACGGGCCGGCGCCTGTGCCTGGCGCCTGGATATACCAACATTCCCCGCTAACCGCCGGCGCAACATAGATATTCCAATTTTCCGGCCTTTGTTCATAAATCTCAAACGACTCTATCGATGGGGGGCATTGCTTTTGGGCGATCCTGAGGGCTTCGTCTTTGTCGATGGGAGTCTTTTTCATCGTTTCTTACTCCGTATGTGTCAAGTTCATCATACATGCCATGCTCTCCTCGTTAATGGAAACGGTATCAGGTTCCCCGAGAGCCGTATCAGAACCTCATCGCTGTCTTTATCGAGGGCACCAGGTCATTAGCTGCGTCACCAAACCGGCCGTTACGAGTGAAATTGACGGTCCGTGCCGGAAATAGTCGGCTCACGTTTTTCCCAAACCAGCCGATAAAATAGTTAACTGCAACCTATTTTTAAGGCCCTCAATGGTGGGGCCTTGGCCATTTTGGGGAACAAGAATACGATTCCCGAATCCTTTTTGTTGTCCGACAAAACTGATAAGCAATTTGGGATAAGCACGATTTCTTCCTTCTACCATCTCGGCATGACCTCATCGCCATTATACTCGGATTATGATTTCGCAAATTAATAAGGAAGATAAGCAACAATCAAGATTGGTACTTTTTCACTCGTCTCGTTAATTGATGCTCACTATACTTATTTCCTCACTTACCTGCCCCCAATCCTCATTATTTCAATTTCAGTATATGAGATTTTTTTCACTACTTATAATTTACGCGAAATGAGTACATTTATATATAGTGTTGACACTTCGACTCTTCTGATTTATAAAATTCTCTATCAATACAATCTTCTAAAATACGCTGCCGTTTGTTGAGAAATTCGACAATACGGTCATCCATTCGTTTGGCCGAACGTTGATCCTCTGCCATGCGACGTTGTGAGTGATATATGCTGAGATGTGAGTGAATGTTGTAGCTAAAGCGCGATTTCGAACTACGCGATTCTGATAAATAGCCTGGATCTTGTAAAAGAAACGATAGCCATTAACGACCATGCGGAGGGATGACCATGAAAGCGGTTCAATGCGTATTGCCCATCATTATTGCGTTTATTCTCACCTTTTTTTCTCCTACCTTTGTTTTTTCCCAAGATACCGAGAGCTTGATTGTAACGGAGCAGGGTAGAGTCGGGGTTGGTGTAACGAATCCTCTGGGAAAGCTTCATGTCCCGGGAGCGAACGAAACTCCTGCCATTTATCTTACAGGTGAGGACAACATATGGTTTGACAGTGGCCAAATTCGTATAACTACACACGATGGATACGGGAATTGGCAGATCAAGACGGGTGCGGACAACAATGATAAATACTGCGGTGCATGCAATGGCGCAATTAAGCTTCGGATGGATGAGAACGGAAATTTCCGGTTAGAATCCGCAGGTTCCGGTACAAACGGCTCGACAATCCCATGGAATCTGGGATTGTTTCAGAATAGATTTGGGAATGTCGGTATCAATACGACATCGCCGAGTGCGATGTTGCATGTTAAAGGCGACGCTACGACCGTCGCAGGTTCGAAGGCCGGCGGGTTGATCGTCCAGAATTTAATGACCGACTGGAGCACACCAATGAAGGCTAACTTCTTTGGAGGTTATTATGGCGTGTCCTATTTAGAACTTATGGTGAACGATAATGGGTATTTCCTCTTTAGGGAAGATGGAATTTTTAGTGAGTCCTCGGACGAAAGAATCAAGGAAGATATTGAGGAGCTTGGGGATTCACTGGACCAAATCAAGAAATTACGCAGCGTAAAATATCACACAAAAATGAAAAAGCCGGATAAGGATCAAAAATATCAATTCGGCTTTATAGCCCAGGAAGTAGAAGAGATATATCCGGAATTAGTACTGACTGGCGCTGATGGTTACAAGTCAATCGCATACACACGATTACTTCCGCCGATCGTAGAAGCCGTCAAGGAACTGAGCACTGAAATCGATACACTGAAGGAACAGACGTCAAGCATGGATATTGTCGAAGAGCTTCAGATTGCCGTTGAAGAACTAAAATCCGATAACGAAGCGCTTAAGGCAGTAAGCGATGAATTAAAAGTGGAAAACGAAGCCATCCAGAAGACCTTGGATGAGGTATTGGACCGGCTGGCGAAACTGGAGGAAAAATCTTGATGCCAGTCGATTATCGAAGAGTGCTCTTTGGTAACCGCTCATGACCTGCCTCCACCACAATACCTCACGAGGAAAAAAAGATGAACAGATTCATTACCTGTTTGATTTGGATATTGACGGCAATTCCTTTGGCGGTATCCGTTGCCGCTGCCGCCGACCTCTACCTGGAAGGGGGTCTCACCAGCGACACATATACTTCCACGGGTAATATCATCACCCAAAACAGCTGCACGGTGGACGATGGCGTGGATGTGACATTGGCGACGGAGGCGACCGTCAAACTGAGACCCACCACTGTGATCAAATCCGGAGGCACGCTCACTATCGTCTCTTTCGACGACGGTCTTCCCAACAACTGGGAGCTTCAGTATTTTCCTGACCTATCGCAAGGACCGACCGATGATTATGACGGTGACGGGTTAAACAACATGGATGAATATAATCTTGGACTGGACCCCTCCGACGGCGTCATGGACTCCGATGGCGATAGCATTCCCGACTGGTGGGAAGTCAATAACTTAGGCGGTGACCTGTCGCACGAAAATGATACTTTGAATCCAGGCGATTATTATATTTACGATGCAAGAGGAAGGATGACCCATTTTATCAAGGTACAACCAAGATGATCGATACCTCTTCCTCATTTGATTCATCATTTGTCTGGTCTTTCAACTGTGAATTTACATACGGATTCAACCCCATTAATGCTGAACTTACATTTTCCATTCAAGCATAAGCAGAGCGATAAGGGAGAGAATGATGAGGCGAATTTCTGCTTTTTTTATCAAGGCTTATCACTTTAAGTCGAAATTGATGTCGGTTAAATCAATTACCATAACCATAATCGTTACCCTCTTTGGATTTCACTTTCCTCTGCTATTCAGCCACGATGTCTTTGGGGCTGAGCTAAGCCCTGATTGTGGTTCTTTTCACGATGCTGTATGGACAGACGGAAGTATTAATTTTATTGGTCATGCAATGGGAGTTTACGATAGCTACAACGAAGCTTTTGCTGCAATTCAGTCAAACCACCCGACAAACCCTATTAGTTATGTTCTCGAATCTGTATACATGCCCCATATGTACTCAGGGACTGCTAATCCATCTGCTATCTGCCACAAGGATAGTACATATAATTCGGAAACACAAATGTTTGACGACGTCCTGTACGCTTATTTTTGGCTACCGGATTCTGACGGCGATGGAGACTTTGATTGCTGCGAGGGAAACGATTTTGACGGAGATGGGGTAGGCGACTGCACAGACAACTGTATAGAGGAGTTTAACCCAGGTCAGCTGGATCATGATGGTGACGGTGTGGGCGATGCCTGCGACTGGGAGACCGAACTTTACTTGGGAAACGAAATCAATCTCCCCCCATATCGGATATGTGAAAAAAAAGGTGACCCGATAAACATTTTAAGCGGCAACTTGGTGGAAAGAGAGAGAGATATCTCACTCCCATCACCATTTCATAATGGTTTGGTTTTCAAACGATTCTATAACAGCCAGTCCACTCAGAGCGGAGCCCTCGGATACGGATGGTCTCATAGTTTCAGTGCCGTACTGACCACTAACTACTCCGATTCCAGTATGATTAAAATCAAAGATGAGTCCGGACGAGGCGTGTTTTTTTCAACAACAGACAATATCAACTTCATTGGTCTTTACAATGAAAAGAGTTCAGTCGTGTTGGAAAATAACGAATATGTGTGGAAGCGTAACGACAGCCTGCTTTATTTCTTTGATGAGTACGGCGTTTTGATAAGAATTGAGGATCGAAATGGCAACCAGCTATCACTCTCATATAATAGCTACAACCGCTTGGAAACGATTCTTGATCAATCCAGCAACCGTAGCCTGACATTTTATTATAATGCGAATAACAATCTTGACCATATTGTCGGGCCAGTCACCCAAAGCATTCCCAATGGCATCTGGGTTTCTTTTGGATACGACACCAATAACAATTTGGATTCAGTCACTTATGCTGATGGGTCTGGATTTGATTATAAGTATGAGGATCCAAACGATGATCACAATCTGACCCAAAAAAGTGATAAGCAGTCAAACACTTTAGCAACATGGTTCTATGGATACAATGACAAAGCTTATAAGAACATAAACAGAGAAGGAACAGGAGTCACCATCCTTTTCGTGAGTGAAACTCAGGTAGATGTAACGGACGCTTACGATTTTACCCGCTCGTACACGATTGATTCGTCAATTGATGCCCGCAAACGTATTATCCAGGCTCAGGGAACGGTTGGATGTTCAACCTGCAATGAAGATGTAGTTCGGATTGACTATGATACCAGCGGCAGAATTATGGAAAAAGAGTACGCCAATGGAAGAATTGATAGTTTTGAAGACTATGACAGCCAGGATAATGCAACGACCGTGAGGCTTGCTTCTGGGGCTGTTGATGAACGTGTTATCCATTTCACCTACGATGAAACAAGCTTTCCATACTTGAGACTGCTGCTTAGCCGTACTGAAATCAGCACGTTGGATACGGGTGACGGATCTCGCCTGAAAGAAACCATCTGGGATTATGACGATGACGGCAATACAATTCCAAATGAAAATCCCACGCCACGATTGAGCCGGTTAATCGAAAAGGGGTTTACCTATGATGAAAATGGGGAAGTCATTGCCTATGAATATGTAACAGCATATTATTACAATCCAGAAGGGCAAATTGAAAGTGTCGATGGACCGCTTTCTGGTGCGGATGACACAACAGCGTTTACATATTATCCACTGACAGGCGACCTGGAAACCATTACCCGACCGATAGTAGGAACAACAACATTTGGAGGCTACGATGCCGCCGGCAATCCCGGTAACGTTGTCGACCGGAACAATGTGCTAACGACCTTTGATCAATATGACGGTCGCAACCGATTGCTGGGTTGGACCACCGATAGTATTACTCAATCTATAAGGTATGACATTTCCGGAAATATTGTCAGCGAAACCGACGGCGCGGGAAGATCGATAGGATTTGGCTATTATGACTCTACAAATGGCGTCCTTAAAAATGGCCTTCTCAAAACCATCACAGACGGTCTTAGCAATTACCAGCTATACGACTACGATAACCAGGGAAATATAAACGATGTATCTTTTCATAGGTCAACTGGTGAACGGAAGTTTTGGCAACGTTTTGATTACCAGTCACCGGACAGTCCGGGAAAACTTTGGAAAATCATCTGGAGAAACCATGAGGATACCTCGGATTTGGAGACTCTTTACGGTTATGATGCCGCAGGCAACACAGACAGTATAACCGATGCTCTACTCAATGAGAGCACCATCCTTTATGATTCCTTTAACAGGCCGGTTACGATAACTCAGCCGGAAAATCAAGTTGTCATTTATGGTTACGACAGGCATGGCAACCTTTCTTCGGTGAAAGACGCGAAAGAACTGGAAACAATTTTCGTTTTTGATGATATGAGCCGCATGGTTAAACGGAATTCCCCTGATACCGGGACAACCCGATATGCCTACAATGAGGTTGGTGCCCTTGAAACCATGGTAAAAAATAGCGGAATAACCGTTGCATACAGTTATGATGCCCTCAACCGACTGAAATTTGAGGATTATGCTTATGACAAGCATGATGTTATCTATACCTATGATGCCTACGAAAGCGGGATCAATTATGGTATCGGCCGTTTGACCGGAATGATCGACGGTTTCAGCAGCTATAGTTACGGATACGATGCGAATGGGAATCTTAACAAAGTCACCAAGATAGTAGACGGCATTTCTTACGTAACCGAATATGTCTATGATTCAGGGAACTTGCTCGACAAGATGATTATGCCTGGGGGACAAATCGTATCCTATAATCGAGATAGTGCCGGTCAAGTTTCGGGGGTGGATTACAAACAAAGCGATGCCTCACCATTGCAAATTCTTGCCAACGGCATTTACTACCAGCCCTTCGGACCGATGAGGACACTTTATGCATGGTCCAACAACAGCGTCTCGGTGAGAACTTACGATTTAAGCTATGGGATCGATACAATCAATGATAGTACCATCAATGGCGGCGTTACGATCCAGGGGCTTGAATTCATACCTGATGATGTCGGCAACATCACCGATATTTCAAACACAGCAGACAGCACCCGTGACCAACATTTCAACTATGATAATTTATACCGCATCGATTATTTCACGGGAGTTTATGGATCGGTTGATTTCACCGGTTATGAGCCAAATGGCAACCGAGAGTGGTATGACAGAAAAGTGCTGAAAAATAATGTCGAATGGACGATGGAGTTAAGAGATTACAGTTATGACCCCGACAGCAATAAACTGGATGTAACTGAATCATTAACACCAGGGAAAACAGTAATTCACAGCTACGACGATGATGGAAACTTGGTTTCATCGGCGGCAGAGACGGCGGTTTCTGTGACGGCCACGCCTACGGAATATGTTTACAACCCAATGGGACAAAGAATAAAGAAAATCCACGGGGGGTTGACGACCAATTATCATTATGACAAAGACGGCCGTCTGATCGGAGAAAGCGACGCTCTGGGAAATCTAACGCAATTATACATCTATCTCAATGGAGTTCCCTTTGCAAACGTTAAAATCAATGGTACAAATGAAGATATTTACATTTACCACACTGACCATCTGGGAACCCCGCAAAAGATGACCGATAGCAGCGGCACGGTGGTTTGGGCTGCGGATTACAAACCGTTTGGTCAGGTGGGTTGGACTATGCCACTTGCTCCGAATGGTGGTATTACGGTCAATACTATTGAGAATAACTTGCGGTTGCCGGGCCAATACTACGATGAGGAAACCGGCCTGCATTATAATTACCATCGCTACTACGATCCGGCCACTGGGAGATACCTAACGGCTGATCCGATTGGGTTGGCTGGGGGCATTAACCTCTATTCATACACATCGAACAACCCCATCAACTATATTGATCCATGGGGACTTGCACAATTTGGTTATAGACCTCTCGATAAGCTGGGTTTCATCCCTCCCTACGGTGTTAATGATCCCGACGGTGTTAATGTTTTCGACGATCAACACAATACCGAATGGGTGCATGAACAGCTTTGGTTTGACGATGCTGCAAGGAATCCAAACTTGCGTACCAATATAGGTTTTTTCGGAGATAATGGAATGTGGAATAAGCCAGGGAGAGTAAGAGAAGATACTGGCCATACGAGGGGTGATTACACATTCCGAGGGCCGATATACGATGATGATATTATGCGAAGAGCGTTAAGAAACCTTGAAGGCCGTTGGGATAGGAGCAATTACAATGTTGCAACAGAAAATAACTGCCAAGATTTCTCTGATGCTCTGAGACAAGAGTATTTCCGGTTAGGCGGTACTGTAACTTTACCTACACCGTAATAAGGAAATTGATATGACAAAAAGAATCTCCTTTATAGTTATAATAATGATTGTGGCAGTAATTGTATTTTACTGGCTTAGACCCCATAGCAAATTTCTATTAGCAGTAATGCCGCCATCAGATCTGTATAGCCCGATTGTAAAACAACAAATCACAATAGATGGAAAGAGTAGCTCTCAAAACCTACAACTGACCCACAATTATGTTGGCACTTACCTTATTGGTGTATACATCAAAAGACCACCCCCTTTCGGTACTCCCATCGAAAGTAGTGCTGTTTTAAGCCTGACTGTCATGGAAAATGATCAATCGGTGTTTGAAGAAAAATTTGCAAGGTGGACAAGCCGTTTTGGGGGGCCGGACAAACAAGAATCCGGCGTAATTTTGGGTTATTATAAAGTACCAGATAATATCCCTTTTGGAAGGCCTGTTAGCGCTATCGTTTCAATTGATAATCCAGATCCAACTTTTGAAAAAAAATATGGTGAAGTAGATTTTTTTATCCGAAGAAAAAGTGATCAGTAGATGGGGGAAAATCCGACCACCTCTGAATATCTCAATAAATCCTATTCAATCTGATTTTGCCAAACGGCGGTTAAGAGAATCTATTTTCTCTTTAACCGCCGTTTTTTTCTCAAAATCGATCCGATCCTTCAGGGCCATAGAAAAAGCAAAAGTCCAGTCCCCGCAAAAACCGCAGAAAGCGCCAAGGGGCGGGCGAGCTTTGTGCGGGAGACATATTGCCGCGTTATCGGACGGCATTTTTGCGGCCCTGCCGGAGGCCGTCAAATAGACAAAATTCTGTACGATAACGGCTCAATATGTATTGGTGCGCAAAGCATGACGGCCTTGTAGTGCAGAACTCTGTCTGAGCAAGGGTCAGACCAAACCAATTCCCTGATGTGAAAGCAAAAGAATTAAAACAGGCCTCAAAAAAGCTACTTTTGGCCCCAAAGGACGGTTTAAGAAATAACGCGACTTTCACACAAAGAAATGAGGAGAATACAGAAATGACTATGAGAATAATCGTTTGCTCACTGAATCTTCTGCTTATGGTCGGTCTGATTTCATGTGGTGGTGGAGATGGCACGCCAGCAAAAAACGTATCCAACAATCCCACCAAATACCTGGCGAAAAACATTGTGTTCGAAACAAATGGTGCTTCGACGATCAAATCGTCAAGTGACTCCAATCCCTTTGATTTCAACCTGGTGCAGAAAGCATTCGCCCAGGCCGATAACGTCGACACTGAGACTCAAATCATGGCGAAAGACGTTATTTTCGAAAACGCACCGAATTCTAAAATCGAGTCGGATAATGTCCAGGACGCCCTTGAGGAAATTTCTCTGATATTTTCAGATGTCATCGTAGGGAAATGGAGTATCGTCAATCTCAACTATCATGAGGTGTCCCACGCAGGGACAGGACTGGTTGAAATTTATGACGATGGCACCTTCGATCTGATTGAAGGATCTTTCGCCGCAATTGGTGAGGGATCGAGCGGACTGTGCACACACGTGGAGGACAGCCAGACCTATGAATTTCATACCGATTCGCTGGCGACTTTTACACACTTAAACGGCGGTGTCATTAATTCGGTAATCCCCCTGTTGATCTCTATGAAGAAAGATGAAATCGTGCTCTATGGCGGCGGCGGTTGTGGTGCCGTTGGTAAACAAAGGGTATCCATCCTGACGAGAGTCGTCGAATAGCGAACTGACCCTCGAAACGGTTTTAAGGTGACACTTTTATCCTTAACAACGGCTATTTAATCGGGGGAAATACCGGACGGTGGTTGAGGCGATTCGTTTTCTTCTCTAACCGCCGCCGTTCCTTTTTGGGGATCGCGCGCCCGTTTTGTATCCATTGACGTTTGTCCTGGAGACAGCCGGCGATGCTGCCCACTACCCGTAAAATTGGTGGTCAGTGCTGTTCCGGAAACCTTGCATACGGTAAAATGCCCCATGTGTCTCACATAAAAACCGGCAAATCGCCTGTGTGTCAAGATAAAATTGATAACGCCCACCAACTTTAGCAATTTTATTTCCAATCAAATCAAATATATACAACAACGTCCGATACCTATATTTATGTCAAATTACACTCCATAAATCGATTTATCCATTTGAATTATCTCTAATAATAATAAATTTATCATGTCGATTTTTAGTGTCTCAATGATAGGAAAAACCTATCATTTTTATCGATTTTTCGGCTCAATGTGAAATGTCTCACCGATTTCAGATTTTCGGCCGGCTGGGATGGATTTCTAAAAGTGGCGATTCACCACTTTTGGACGGGGCCGGGGATCGGCGCTTGCCGGGGGATCCCAAAAGTAGCGATTCGCTACTTTTAGATACCCGTCAAGTTGATGGAAATTCTGATGTTTTTCATTGGCCACTTCATGCCGGTGATGGGGGCTGCCTGTCGGCAAGTTGGATCGGATTCGGTGATAATGATTGTGCCAGCCACGAGGGCTTTTTGTCAAACCCGCTGATTCAACGCCTTTTAATAATTTCGGGTGCTTGTCAAAGTGTCATTAGTAATGACGGTTTGTTTCCTGGCTGCCAAAGAAAAACGTAGTTAGTGCTTCCACGGCCCATCGACATTCGCTGTCACCTGGTGTGCCTGACCCGAGAATTTATCGGGCCGGGGATATTGATGGCCATCGGAACTGGCGAAAGTCCTTATCTGGTTGCCTCTTCATTCCCACCATCGACATTTTTAGTGAGGCCACCAGGTTACGAAGATGTCCGACAACTTGATGGGGTGGCCGATTAAAACCTCAGCAACTCTGATGTATTACTTTGACAACACGGATAAGTAGGTCAAACACGGTGATTCGCCGTATTTGGATTGGGCCGGGTGTACACCCTGCGTTAAATGCAGGGTGGTGGCAACTTGCCACGGGGACCAAACTCTAAACCGATCGTTTCGTTCGGTTTAAGTATTTTCGGGCGGTTATAATTCCTTTTAACGGCGATTGAAGGCCTTGGCCTCGGGTTTGCGGGACCGGATGATCAGGGAGTAGAGGCCAGGCTCGTTGATGATGTTTATTTCGTCATTCGCCCGTAATGCCTCATTACTAATGAGGCATCTTTCATTGTCACTTGGTGGAGCTGACCCGATGCCATCAGGCGCGTCATTACTATGGACGCCCTTTCATCCTGCCTGCCAAACATCGGTCGGTATTGCCAGGCCCTCACACTTTTTTGACGTCCTGGTGGATTGTGGATGGGCCGGGGCTGGATTGCCGGCCGGGAATACAGTCGGTAATGGCGACGGTATTCCAACTGCCTAAGAAAAACTTAGTCAGTATCTCCATTGTCCATCGATGGTCGCTGTCACCTGGCGGGCCTGGTCCGTGGCCCGACTAACCATCAGGAAGAGGGAGTCTACCAATGGTCAGTCCATTTTCACCATTCACAATGTCCCCTGATGCCACTGCCATTCCCATCCAGCTGTATAATCCTTCCCTCGGTCAAGATCCTCCACAATTTCCTTAACCAAAGTGCCAGTTATGCGTTCGAACCGAAGAAGCGCCTTTGCGACCGTTTGTATTTCTATCCAGTTATCCAGTACCATTTGTTTGGCCCTGTTTTTCAATTCTCGGTAAGGTGCCCCGTTGCCTATACCAACACGATCGCAAATATCCCATATCTCGCGATAGTCCACTATGGATGGATCGCTTTTATCATCTGGGTCAAAGACGATCTGGGCCTCATGGCCGGCGAACAGTATGACGATATTATCCTCTGGATTGCGATCAGAAAAAAAACATTTAGCAACGCCATTTCTTTCGCTGTTGGGAATCACATCAACCTCTTTTATATAGACGTTGAATCGATAAGCAATAACTGCGTGGCCAGCTTCATGGTAGGCTGTTCTCTCAAATTTCTGCATCATTATCCTTTCGTGATTGGCTTAGCCTTTTTTGAAGTCTCGTTGACAATATTGACCGGTCGTTTCTGCCGAGATCCAGGCGACCGCGCTTCGGACCCCTTTTTTCATGTTTTCCCCCTCCATGGTAATACATGTTAACGCGCACACAGACGTAGGCACCCCTGAAAAGGCAAAAATTACCGCAAACGCCCACCACCATGGGGATGAGACCGATTTTCCCTTATTTTGGGGTACCTACGTTCATGTGCGTGTCCCCTTGATGGGGTGCCTACGTTGGTGTGCGTGTGGGTGCCTACGTTCGTGTGCGCGAAAATTGTTTTTTAACAGCCCCCAAGGGCTTGCCCTGATACCCACGTTTGACATCATTTGATCTTATTCTTATTGGTGGATCACCCACCTTCCATGTTGCCCAATCGTCAACGAGCGCATAAATCGATTTGTGCTTTTCATACGCGCCACCATACTCGACGACTTCAATGAAGCCTTTTGCCAACAATTCATCAATCGCCCTTGTGATTTTGGGTATCGTCATGCATCCCTTAACCCTATTGCCATTTCTATCCAACCTGGCACCATAGGATAAAAGTTCTTTGTAAGTAAGGGCAAATCTATTGTCGTCGGTCCGCTGCTTGGTTTTCAGGCCTTTCCGGTCTTTGGCATTACTGAATTGACGCTTGCCAAGGATCATGATCAAGACCTGCGTGGAAACGCTTGATATGGCCGGCGAAGTT
This sequence comes from uncultured Desulfosarcina sp., assembly GCA_963674945.2. Lineage (GTDB taxonomy): Bacteria > Desulfobacterota > Desulfobacteria > Desulfobacterales > Desulfosarcinaceae > Desulfosarcina. The sequence goes on along the minus strand of CAXXWQ010000003.1, from coordinate 2,423,726 downwards.
CCAGGCTGTCCAAGGCTTAAGAATGCCTCAGACAGGAACATTTTGGTATCGATGAATGTTCCCTTGCCATACCCGTTGTCGTGTTTTCTTGCCATCCTCGCCCCCTACGGCTTGGCTTGGTCTTGGTGGCATGGCCCCTGGGATCCGCCGCCAGGGGCCATGGTGGTGCTGGATCTATTGATCATCTCCCGGCGCACCAAATCCCGGTGCACCAGATTCTTCGATATCGGCAACGATGTTATCAATGATGTCATCAACCAGATAGCTGATCCCCGTGAGCTCTTCGTGTTGCAGCTGCAAACTTTCGTCACTGCCGGCACATAACAACAGGAGGCTTACAGCTCTCAATGCTTTGATATTCTCATAAAGGTCCCTTGGTCTCATTGTGCCGTGCTCCTTTCTGCATATGCCTTAAGATCGTCGATGATATTTTCCAAGATGAGGCCTGCACCGGTCATTTCGTCGTGGTCTATTTCGGCGCCGTCTTCAGCACCGACACTTAGCAAGAGGGAGCATATAGCCTTCAGCGCGTTTATGCTTTCGTGGAGGTTTCTGATCATTCGTCACCCCCTTTCAAACCGACTGTTTCGGTGGGCTTATACAACCCCGCTTCGATGGCCTCCAAGCCGCTCATCGCGTCGCCGAGAACCACAGCAGCAGCGTCAAGCATACCTTCCCTTAAATCGTTTTCTTTGGAGAGCAAAAGGATCTCTTGAACGCATGCGATTCGTGACATGACTTCCGAAAATTCGACGGTTAAGTCGGGAATGTCTTGTTTCATTCGGTGGCCCTCCTTTCCTTCCTGATCTCCATGGCCATGTCGTTGAGCCGTTCCAACACATCGTCTATGATCAGGCATAGATTGGTTACCGCTTCAGCCATCATCTCATCGTCATCGTCGTCGACCATCCTCATAGCGACATACAGCCTGAGGGCACAGTTTTCGATTCTGTCAGCTATTTGCATGCGGCACCTCCTTTCGGCCGGTATCGCTCGACGTATCGTTGCTGCAGCTCGTTATAGATCCGTTTCAGGGTTTCGGTCTCCACCGGGTGGCCTGTTGCCGGGGAAAGCTTCGAGAGGGCATCCAGGGCGTCAAGGAAGCCCAGGGCTTGGCCGCCGCGGCTGATGGTGACCATGGCTTGATCAGCTGTCATCGTCATATGGCACCCCCTTTCAGAAGATTGAGGGCTCGGTCCAGATCGTTGACGATACTGTCAACATTTTCCTCTATCCAATCAATGCCGTGGTAAACGAGGACACTTTGAGCGTACAGATCGTCTACGGTGAGCGGTGTCTCTCTCATGGCGGCCCTTAACTGCCTGACCATCGCCTTGGCATGGGCGCCGAAATATTGGGCCTCGTCGATGATCTCTTTGAGCCGATCGGTGGTGGATGGTTTGGGGGTGGTGCATACCATGGCTTGTACTGTCATGAGGCACCTCCTTCCAGAAGGGATATGGCCTTCTCAAGGTCGTCGACAGTGTCGCATATGAAGCCCAGTGCCTGGTTGACGCCGGCGAATGCCAGGACGTTTTGCGCGAATCCATCTTCTTTGTTCTCGGGGGATTTGTTTAGTAAGAGATTTAGTTGGTCTAAGAGAGCTTTCGCGTGGCTACTGCAGTCATGGGCTGTTTGGATTGTTTCGGTTAATTGGACGGTCGGTGGTGCGGGCGTGGATTTGGGACTGGTGTTTTGCATTGCGGATCTCCTCGGTTAAAATTTAAAGAGTCCGCCTTATTGTCGCCAAACAAAAAGGCGGGCCACACGCGGTTGGCGAACCGGTTACCGAGGAAACCGGCAGACCCGAAGGTCTCCGCGTATGGCCCGCTCTTACTATACAACAAAAAAACGCCTTGTACAGTATGGGGGGCGCTTATCAGCCTCGGTACTATTTCCGGTCGCCAAACCGGGCAACGGAGTTTGCCGTTGTTCTTCTCATTTCCCATAATGATGGGGCTGTGTCAAGTGAAGTTTTTGCACCGGAACGTCAGTCAAAAGCTATCTGGTGCCTTTTTTTGAAATCTTTTTGACACTTCCTTATTTTTGGGGGTAGTATCAAAATGTTCCGAAATAAGAGGTGAGTTTCTGTAATACACTACAGAGGTGATGTTATACAGATCTTTTGAATAACTGTTTGGGCTGGATGTGGAGATTAAAAAATGGGTGCCATACGAACAGAAGTTAGAGAGCAACATCTTAACCGTTATCCCGATGAGGAGGACTTCCTCAAGGCTTTCTTGCCCGCCTTTTTTGTTACGTGGGCACGGCATCGACGCGCCTACAACACCGATTTGTCGGTATATATTTTAAGCCCAGAGCCCTTCATGTCTGAAGCCTATGGGTTCGATCAAGAAGTGATGCTTGTGTATTCTAAGTACCCACGCATTGAGCCTCGCTCAATTCAAGCGGCGGAGTCATTTATGGGCGATGATCCCGCACGTGGGCGTGTTGAAAAGCTTACATATTATTTCGTATCAGAAGCGACGGATACAGAACAATGGATCCAATCCTATATCTCTATGAACCAAGAGTCCCGTTTGATTATACCACTATCGGCAGGCGAGGTCAGATCACACGCTGCCGACGCATGGTACATTCGTAATAAAACAAGCAGATTGCTTTACGGTCGCGACCTTTTCGACTATCGCCTTCCGCTTGAGTATGATACCTACTTTTTCGGTCGATCAGAACTTGCCGTCAATCTTTTCGATTCGATAAAACGTGCTGAGAACAGAGGAATCTTTGGGCTGCGTAAAACCGGCAAGACATCATTACTTTTCAAACTCGAAAGAATGCTCAATAAGGCCGGACTTGCGGAGGTCTTATATTTCGACTGTAAGCTACCATCCATTCGGAAGCTCAGGTGGTATGAGCTTATTCAGAACATTTGCGAGCAATTGTCTCAAAGCTTTGGCCTACCAAATATAGGAAATTGCGATGAGCGTCACGCATCCGATGTGCTTTACCAATTGGCTGCATTACTTCCCAAACCGGTCCTTCTGATTTTCGATGAAATCGAGTACATTTCCCCAATCGCACAGGACGATCCGCACTGGCGTAAAGATTTTGTTGCGTTTTGGCAAACATTCTGGGCTTGTCAAAGTAGGCACCGGTCGCTTTGTGCCATGATCGCAGGCGTTAATCCGTCTGCTGTTGAAATGGACTCAGTAGATGGCATTCAGAATCCTTTATTCGGTATCGTGTCTTACCAGTTCCTGACAGGGTTAACACAGGATGAAACACGGAACATGATCCGCACTCTCGGCAAGCGAATGGGTTTGAAGTTCGATCATACCGCTGTTAAATACATCTATAGCCGCTATGGTGGCCACCCTTTGTTAACGCGAATGGCGTGTAGCACTGAGGGGCAACTTGTGACACAACGTGGAGGCGAGCGCCCAATTCAATTCACACGAGATTCCTTGGAAGCATACGAAGTTGAACGTGACTCTGAGCTCATGTTCTACTGTCGCCATGTTGTCTCCGAACTAAAACAATTCTATCCTGACGAATATGAAATGCTTGAGCTGCTTGCATCGGGGCAAATACACGATTTCGTGGAGTTAGCCGCGTATCCTGAGTACACAAAGCATCTCCGCTCTTATGGCCTGCTTGGAAAGGATAGATACCATAGGCCTGCTATTACGATTCCTGTTGTCGGCCGATATGTGGGCATGGAGCTAGCGAGAAAAGAAGGGAGACAGACGCTCTTCAGAGTGGTTCCTCCATCGGATCGACACACCTGGGTGAACAAGCGTATAAAAACAGTAACATCAGATTTTCGACTTCTTGAGTGTGCTATAAAACAGGCTAATATGCCAAGCGTATTCGGCCCGAACTCCTTTCCAAGGGCTGACGAATTTTACAATACCGATGTCGTCAACACAGAACGCGAGTTCAAATTATTCACCAATATTTGCAACCAGTGCTTTGTTGAATCAATCGAGAACTATGGAGCATCAATAGGCAATAGGCAATACTACTGGACAGAGATCAAATCTGCATATCCGGGATTATGGCACGCGTTGCATAGGGTTAAGATATACCGGCACGAAAGCGTGCACCTCGTCCTCACCTCTGGGGCGTCTGCTGATCTGTTGGCATATCTCAAGCAGGACCTTGAAAGCAAGAAACCAAGCGAAGTTCGTGACTGCTATTTCATATTGCAGCAGTGTATGTTGGATGGACTTCTCACAGGTATCCAAATTGAGATGAGTAACATTACATAGAAAAGCTCAATCGGGATGGGGAGTAGCCACGTGGCTACCCCTTCCACACCAAAGGATCCGGACTGCTTATCCATATCCCCACAAAGAACAGATCTCTTGTCATAATTACCAAGCCATTGAGCGGGTTATGGAGAGTACTACCACCGTCATATTTAGCGATACCATTAATTATGGCGATGGTGTAGTATTTTGCTGGATGGTTTCTCTCCGGGGATTCGGTTTGGGTCTATGGCCGGCGCCTGGGCGAGCACCGCCGTGAAGTGTTCCGTCTTTTGCACGTTTGATTTCTTTGATTTCTGCATTATAACCTGATTTCGTTGAGGTTTCTTCTTGTGGGTCATCTGACCCGGCTTGCATTCGCCACGCTTTTGTAAAGATCGTGGTCGGATTCATCTTAGTCTCAAAATACTTTTCGACCTCGGCAGCGACCTGGCGGTCAATCTCACGAAGGCTTGCACCCGTATCATCCGGTTTTATTCACCGCCTTCAACCTTTGCCTGGGCCACAAACGAATCCTTACCCTTCATCTTTTTTTTGAGGTCAGAAACGTACTTGGTCCGCTCGGCGACAAGCTCGATCCGTTCTTTTTCCACCGCCTTCAAGAGTTGCTCACGCTTGGCAAGGATAGCCTCATCGGAAATCACATCGTTATCATCGAGCTCGGGCTCCTCGATCTGGTGTTTGGCCAGCATGAGCTCCAAGGCCTTTGGCACTTTGACACCCAACATGAGCAGTTTGAAAGAAGCCTTGGTGACGTCCATCGTCCCATCTGCCAGCCGGTCAAAAATCTTATTCACCTCGCTCATTTTTTCCAGGCCGCGGATGGCCGGCACGATCCTTTCAATCGCCCGTTCCATATCAATCACGAAGTTGGCTGCTTCCCGAGCCGTGTAGGGGGATTTTACCTCTTTCCATCGGGTGTGCGATTGTGCAACCATCTTGAGTAATTCGAACAACTGGAATTGTATGGATAATACCGTTGAGTACAAATCGCGTGTAGCTTCCGCCGCATTATCGGCGATCATATTTTCTACAGTTTTTAACTCTGTATGTGATTGAATTTTCTTCTTTTCCGCTGTCCATCCCTTGGTCTTTGTTCGGAAATACCCGCTTGGTTTTATCTTGCGTTGACGGCAAAAATCCGAGACCGACTTATACGGCCCAGCCACAAACTCAGCCTTGAGGACATCGAAATCGTATTGCATATCCTTGAGTGTTGTTTGAGGTTTGCTTGCTGTTTTTTTTGGCGGTTTCTTTTTGAGTTTTGCCAGTACCTTTCGAAAGTATGGTACTGATATTTCGGATCCAAGTTCTTTGGACCTCGCTTCACAGTATTTCACTTGGCTAATTTTCTCGCCTTTGGTCCTCAGCTTTGAATAAACTTGGACCTCTTGTTGATAGTCGATCTTTGTCCTTGGCATCATGCCTCCTTATTATTTACCGGCACGCCGCCGCCATGGGGGCAGCATGCCGGATAGTGTTATTCCCAGTTGCGTAACCCCGATCCGAAATTCTCGTTGCCAACGGCACTGACCTTAAACAAATCTCTCAACCGGGTCCGTATTGATCCGTCCAGACCTTTTAACCCCGACAACGTATCACCGATCAGCCATTGACGCTCGGCTTGGTCGCTGGGCAAGAGCAACCTGCATAGTTCATCGACCAAAGCAGGTGTGGATTTTACCGGAGACGCAAGGATGATTGCCGCCGGTTTTAATCCCAAGGGCTTTTGGGAGAGGGATCTGCTGGTAATCACAAGCACACCGATTTCACCGGCGCCGACTTGCCGTAGGACGCCCTCTCGTTTGCGTGAGTTATCATCGTGTGTCACAACTGCGGCCTTGATCCGTTGATGCCGTTTCAGTACTGTATGTAATTCGTGGCAATGGCTGCCCAACTCGGTTAACACCAGTACCAACCCATCGCCAACACGGCCAGCAATCTCTTCAGCAATCCGCCTGTTGCGGGGATTGTTGCCGGCAAGGGCAGATAACTTTTGTCTATGTCGCTCTTTCCGTTCTTCCATGAGGCGTTGGCCCGGCGACTTTTCCGGCTCGATATCGGTGTCGATTGAAGGCATGGGAGGAAGGTTTCTCAACCGCTCACGTTCCGCCTCTTCGGCATTTTGTTTTGCGAGCCTTTTCAGGGAGTCCGATGTATCGATCTTTACCGGCTCTGGTCCGGGGGCTGGCCGGCTATACCCGACACGACGGGCGATTGCATTGCAGTCCCGTTCGACTATTGTTAGCCGATTGTTAATCGCCTCTAACATTTCCATAACTTGTACTTGCTCGCTCATTTTAGTCTCTCCCTATGTCAAAAATGTTTGGTTCGAGGATCACTGGTCCCTTTGGGGCTTCCGGAGTTGAAAAATTGTATATAGGTCCATCGAGTACTGGAATCCGATTCTTTTCCTCTACCTGCTCTGGTTCCTCGGCATCCAGCCGCCCGAAAAATTCGTACAACTTATCGATCTTTTTATCTAATTCGTCCGTCAAAAAAATTTGTTCGTACAAAAATTTGTCTAGATCGCTTCGGTATTCCTTGAGAACTTTTTCATCATTGCCATATAGGTCTCGCCAGTAAACGCGACGTTCGTTCCTCCGTACGAGCGGTTCGGCTTTTTCCAGTATCATTTCGATTTTTTGCTGGCGTTCCTTGCGGAGCTTAATTTCTTCCAGTAGTTCGTTTGTTCTTTTATTAAGTTCGCTCGTCATCTCTCTATCTCCCTGTTATTTCATGTTTTCAGCCAGATAGCCTTGTCTTTTCGCTTCCGCTACTACAGTGCGGCGTATGTGAGACATTTCGATTCTTGAAAAAAATAAAAATGGACGGAATTCGGTTTTGCCATCCCGTTGGATCCTTCGACTTGGCAAGGCGACCCATGCTCCATCCTGGCCACGTCCAACCATTAACTTGCATCCGTCGATCGCAAGGCCGCCATAGGCAAGGGCGAAATATCCAACGACGTTTGGCCGGTCGGTGGGGCGGTAGTTTAAAACTCGAATTTCCATTGAATCTCTCCTTTTAATTCGCCATCATCTTTTCGGTGGTTTCAACCTTGGCAATTTCTTCAGATAGTTTGATGGCTGTTAACTCCAAGAAATATTGATACTTCCGTAACAATTTTGATGGCAGGAAACTCACGGCAGAGACTGCCGGTAAGGACAGCTCCACCACGTGCGCAATCCGGTGGGAAATTTCGCTGTGGCCGGTCCCCTCTGCCATGCCGGTCGGATCGACCATGAAATTTTCGGCGGCATCCAGGGCCTCGAGGAAGAGGGATACTGAAGCCTGAAGGATTTGTTCTTCGGTGAAATCTTCTATTTTGGGATTTTCCATTTGAAACTCTCCTTATCATGCTGCGTTGCTGTAAACACGTTGCCGGGCTTTTGCCGCAGCAGCCAAGGGGCCGACGTGCCCGTCAACGTAATCAAAAACCTTGGGGATTTCTTTACCTGGCCCGGGCCGGAGGATACGTCCAACATACTGAAGCAGGCGCCCACTGAACCGGATCGGGGTAGCCAAAAACAATGTGGATAAATGCTTGCAGTCGAACCCCTCGCCAATCAGCTGGCCGGTGGCCACCAGCACAGGGACCTTGCCGGCATTGATCCTGGATACGATCTCTTCGCGTTGGTGTGTGGGCACGTCCCCGGTCAGAACTTCGGCATTGATGCCAAATTGATTCTTGAGCATTTCCTGCAGGTCGAGACAATGGCTCTTGCGATCACTCAATACCAAGGCAACACCACCATGGCCAATCTGACCGGCGACGTCGGAGGCAATCAGCCGGTTCCGATCGGGATCCTCGGTCAGTTCCTTGAGCATCTGAGAATATTCAGTTGACGGATCGACGCTTGACCTGAATGACGTTTTCCGGGTGATGACCTGGGCTTTGAGGATATGCCCGGCATTTTCCAAGGCGACTTTGTCGACTTGGTGCTGAAGGTCTCCCAAATGCCAAAAGATCAGCTTGGAAAGTTTGTCCCGGCGCCAGGGGGTGGCAGAGAGCCCGGTCATGTACCTGCAATCAAAGGCGGTGACCACCTCGGTGAAAGTCTTGCTGGGAGTCCGATGGCATTCATCCACGATGAGGTGACCGATATAGGGCGCGACCTCATCTGCGCGTTTCACGAGAGATTGGACCGTGGCAACGGTGAGGCGTTCACCGATTCGTTTCTTGCCGGATCCAATAACGCCAATCTCATCGATGGGGATCCCAAGGAAGGTTTCGGCCCGGGCGATCCATTGGTTGAGCAATTCTTTGGTGTGGACAACTACCAATGCCGGTTGCTTTCTTTTGGCAATGAGGTAAAGCCCCATGACCGTCTTGCCACTGCCCGTGGGGGCCGACAGTGAACCAAAACGCTTGATGAGCATTTCATTCACTGCGCTGGCCTGAAACGGCCTCAGTTCGCCTTGAAAATCGATCTCAACGGTTGGTAGTGCCTGGGTCTCGTCGACAAGATGAAAATTGATGCCGTCCTTTTGGGCCATGGCCACCAACTGACCGGTAAGGCCCCTGGGACGATCAGACCGCCAGCGCCATCGGTTTCATAGAACCGTAACTTCTGGGGTGTGTCGCCGTTCCAACGTCCCAGGCGTTCATTTTCGATCCACTTGGGGTTGAAAAGGGTCAGCCGGCTCCGGATCTGGCGGTCGATTGAGGCCAGGGCATTGGTGATGTGTGTTTTGTTTTTGATGAGTATTTTCATAATTCTTTTTTGGTTGGTCACCCCCCGGTTGGGCGTTCCGAGGGGTGACCGTTTTCCCACCGGCGGGGGTGGTGGGAAAATTTTAGTTTTTCATTTTTGGTTGTGGGGTATCCTGAATAACTGAATAACTGAAAAACGTCTCGCATGTCTCTCAAACAATAACCGACTGTAATATAACTGTTATTCAGTTTTTCAGTTATTCAGTTACTCAGTTTCACTGCAAGACCGTATTGGAAAACTGTGAATAACTGTTTTTCGGTACTGGTTTTTCATCTGAATAACTGAATAACGTCTCATGTGTCTCATGTTTTAATCTACCACGCTGTATGATTTAGTATTGTGAAAACCCACCGAATAGAAGATTTGTCCTGACTGCACAGCCTCTTTCTTGTGTACTGCACAGGCGGTGAGTACCCTCCGGATCCCATGGTAAGAGACTCCAGGTTGTACCTTTAATGCCTCGATTATATCGGCTTGTTTGGTGTGGCCCGTTTGTTCCAGCAAAAAATCCCGAACCATCTCCTCTATTTCTTCATCGGTAAGCTTGCCATTGCCACCCGGAGTCCAATCCGGAACGTCGACAACCTCCTTGTGCTGAGTAACAACTCGAGTACCTCGCTCGATACGGAACGATATCTGCTCGTAAAGGCCTCGGACTTTGGCCCCCCTGTCTGGGTCGACAATGGTGGTGACGTCAGTTCCGTCTGGCGTATGTATCGCCTCAAAAAATATCAGTGCATCGGCGTCACTTTGGATGTCACCGACTCCTTCGAAGACAAGATTGCCGTCCACTGAGCGGTATTTATTTGCATGACCCAAAATGATAATGGTGGCGCCAAGAGATACGAGCTGTCGCAGCAAACTAAAAAACGGCTTCACGGAGCGCTTGTCCATCACATTGAAAAACTTTTTCGCAGTATCGAAGATGAGGACTGCATTATCGAACCGCTGTTTGCCAACAACTCCTTTTTCGAGCATCTTAATGATGTCATCCGGGCCTCTTCCATGGGTCAACGGGTTAATCCATCTGAAATTAGGACCGATATCTATTGCTCGATCAAACATGCGCTTGTGGTCCGATGCGGGACTGTCGCAGTCAAAATAATACACCTCGACGCCGTGATGGCCGATCATCCATGGTGCCACAAACTCAAAAATTATCGTTGTTTTTCCACCGCCTGCTTTGGCAATAATGATTAAGATTTGATTTTTAATGACCAAGTTTGGGAAAAACCATTCCTCGTTTCCAAGCATTTCCGTGTAATCCTTTTCCACCTGGAGACTGGCTAAGTCATCAAGGATGTTGATCGAATCATTGGATATGGCGGTCTTCGTCTGTTGGATATATGGAGGGCAGTTATCGATCATAATCGATAGCCGTTCGGCGGCTTCGGTTTGATCGTCAAATGATTCAATAAAATCTGTAACATCACCTTTTTCATTCAGGCCGGGTAGGCAAAGCAATTTTATATCGGCAGCAATCCCCAATAGTGACGTCGCAATTTTAGCCATGTGTTTTTTTCCAGGCTCATCATTATCTGGGATCAAGATAACCTGTTTGCCTTTGAGGAACTGAGCATAATGATCACGCCATTTACCTGCGCCCATTGGGTTTGTTGTAGCAGTAAACCCCACCTCCCGAACTTTATTTACGTCTTTTTCTCCCTCCACATATATGATTGAAGTCGACTTGATGACCTCTGGTAATCCATAAAGCACCAAGTCAATCCCCTTCAGGTTCCAGACCCACTTCCCGTCCTTTCCACGGCGCCGCTGCCTGAAATCTTTTTTTTTCCCGTTCTTTCCAGGCTCGAAACGAACCACCTGAAAAACGAAATTGCCATAGGCATCAAGATAGTCGTAGGTGGCTGTTATCCTGCCCTTATCTTTCGAAGGCCGGGAAATTCCAAAATCATCTCCAATACCATTGAGTATTTTTCCAAAATCTTGACCGCTTTGCAGTCCTTTAAGATTCCCAAAAAAATGGAAAATGTCTCCTTTGGCCCCACAGCCATGGCAAAACCATTGGCCGGTAGTAGCGTCAAAGTTGAGGCTTGGATCCATATCCTCATGGAACGGACAAATTGCTTTCCACTCGTCACCACCAATTTTTTCAATCTCTGGAAGATATTTTCGGAAAAATTGCTCAAAATTATTTGCAAAATGGGATAATATTGTGTCCTTCACATGGCCCCCGCCTGGCTTTTGGAAAATAATGGTGCTATCGCCCCTATACGTGTAAATTTTCGTCCCGACATATGTCGAAAAATTTCAACTTTAGTCGCTTGAGAAGGAGCCGTTCGTCTTCCTGAATGTCCTGCTGACAAATCATGTCATCAATATCGAGGTGGTCACGCAAGGCATCGTCGATTATATTTATGAGTGTTTCAGGGTGCAGTGCATCAAGTTCGACCGAATAATCACCGTATCCACGTGAGCAATACCAAGCATGATTCGGGTCTGCTTTTTTAGTGGCGTCTGGATTGAAGGGAAGGTTGTGCCGGTCAACGTCTTCCGGCCATAATGCAATCCTATCGATATTGACAACTAAACCGTACCGGTCGATTAGCTTGTTCCCGATTATCTCAGGTATCCGCATCCCTGTGGGGTCAAGGTCACCGTAATATAGAATAACCGGCTCCTGGCCTCGCTTAATTGCTGCTTCCGCTCGTTCCGCGTATTCATTTAGGAAGGTCGCTGAAATCTGCCCCCTGCAGACGACGATCCGGCAACAGTATTTCCATACGGCATCTTCGAAGATGGATGATAGTGCATCCTTCTCAGTCCATACCTCGACGTAATTTTCCTGGTTCTGAACGAGGCACCGATTGTATCCATCGAAAAGATAGGCCGCATTCTCTCGGATGTGGTCTTCGATGGAGGATGTTCCGCGCTTCTCAACCATACGCCGGGAACGATCGACAATTGCACTCCACGGTACAAGGTGTTCCTCACGCATCCGGGTAAGAAGTCGGCTGATGTTCTGATACTCTTTTCGGTTGTTCGCAATGATTTCCCTTGCTACCAATTGGTAATAGATCTGACGGACCGTCAACGGATGATATTTTTCCATCTCATCGATAATGGTGATGATGTCCGCCACCAATTGACGACTACGGCCCTTGAAACAATGGAAAATTTTTCCTGAATTCTTTGATAATTGGACTTGTCCCATTTTCATCATGACTTCTCCGCCGCCTATCCCTTAGTTTTGGGTGGGGTGGTCAGGCCACCTGAGCCGACCATTTGCAAGCTTTTCTGGGATGTGGCCACAGTAATGACCTTGACGGCAGTAAGCGCTGCGGACTGAGGCAGCCTTGACTAAGTATTTTTGGGCGAGTTCCTCGGTGCTGAGGTAATTGACCGGCTGATCGGTAGATGTGATAGACATTACGGCCTCCCATTGGATTTAATTGTGTTTAAATAAATCGATGGGGGCACAATATGACCCACTGTTTGAGTCGTCTACAAGCAACTGTATTGACAGGAAAAAACTGGGAAAAACAGGCCGTTTTTCCCAAAATCAGTGAGTGAGATTTTGGTGGGTAGGGTGGAGGCGGGGCTTTAAGTCCGTCTCTAGAAAATACCAGCGGCTTTCAAATCCGCTCGGATCTGTTTTGCCGAACGAGCTTTTCTCTTACCAAATTTCTTGATGTATTTGTTTCTAATAAGATTTGAAATTGGTGTGATTTTCATGTTTTTGGCTCTATCCCCGAGCTCTTCATAAAAACCTATAGTAAGTTTCCGGCGCTCCAATGCTATAGCGGTTTCACCCATTTTCATGTTACGGATTCCATCATGACGAATCGTTTCATCAACTGAAACGGCAGCTACCTGTCCCGCCTCAAAAAAAAGTTTGTTCATAGAAAGGTCGAGGAGTTGCAGTCTCTGTACGTTAACGTCTTGATAATTTTTCTTGGGAATAATTTCTGAGAAAAGTCGTAGAAGAACATTCAAGCATGACAACACGACCTCAAAATGCCGCCAATAGCCATCTGGTGTAGGATCATTAAAAACACATTCGAAATTTAATCCGGCCATTTCCTGCAAAGCAAATAGGGCATAAGTATCATTGTCTCTTGATGAGAGTATCTCCCGGAGATAAGCCATAGATGGTGAGTCAGACGTAAAATGATGTTCTTTTGGCAGAATTTCATCTAATAAGGAAGGTGTGACTTTTTGACCAGACAGTACCTCGTCGGCCAACTCTTTGTAACCGGTCTGTTTTTTTTCTTGCTTGGCAAAAGTCGTTTGTAAAACGGCAGTAGCGCAAACGGCAACGGCACGAGCAATCAAAACTGCCTTATGTTGTACCAACTCAGAATCAACCGATCCATCACCAGATATCCACGTATCCAAATCCACAACCATCTCCCGTAACAGCACCTAGTAATAAAATCGGGGCAGGCCGGCCAGGGCACCTGCTCTTCAGACTGCAGTCCCCATCCCCGATAATCAGTTTATAAAAGCATCCGGTAATCTGCTTTCAAGGCCTTTGCCAAACACTTGGCCATGGCCTTGCCAATCGGCCGCTCGCCATTTTTCATTTCAGAAAGATGGCGAGCGGCCAAACCGGTTTTTTCAGAGAGCTGCACTTGCGTGAGCCCTTCGCGTATCCTTAGACCTCTCAAAATTTGCCCCGGGTGACTGTCTGGAAAAACCTCATCGGCGGCAAAAGCAACTTGATCCATAAGGTGGCTTTCAAAGAAAGACTTTGTATCCGATATTTAAAGCAGCCCCGAGGCGTTTTGCCATCTCCTTTCCGATCGGACGCTTCCCGTTTTCCATTTCGGAGATATGCCGCTGTGGAATCCCAACACGCTCGGAAAGTTGGACTTGGGTCAATTCCTCCTTGAGACGTGCGCCCCTCAAAACCGATCCGACCTCATTTCCGGCGAACTTGGGGAAGGCCTCGCGCCACGGCACATAATCGGACGCATCCACAAACCCTAAAGATTTCATTGCCTCAAGGGCTCGGTTCAAATTAGATACAGGGCCGATGAATTTAAGTTCTATGGCTTCAGTACGGCGCTTTTTCGTGTGTGCCTGCATATATCACCTCGATAAGCCTTATTTCCTGGTTGACGACTTCCCATACTGCAACGTATGTTGGCTGTCCTTTTTTCAAGTGGCAATGATGCCGGGTGTTTGATAGCTTCCCATAGTTTGGCCAGTTTCCACGGACAGGCCCGTTCACTTCCATGTCCCGCATCAGCGCCATGAGACGAGCATGAACATTTGCCGGTAGCTTTTCGATCCGTTTGTTTAATGACCGCTTACCCTTCACTGTCCATGCCATGTGTCACCTTATACCACTTTTTGGTATATTGTCAACGAGAGCCATCTATTTGACCACTTGTATTTTGCCGGGCTCGGCACCTTCGGCGGGCTGCTCAATGCCGGCCTGCTTTAAGATCCATTTTTCAATTTTCACATGCCACTTCCTCAAAAGATCAAGGGGCCGGCGCCGGTAATGTTTCTCGGCGATGGCGGATGGCTTATGTCCCATGATCTGTGCCACCACACCCACCGGGACCTCGACCCATTCAGACAGAGTGCCGAATGATCGGCGTAGGCCATGGAGTGTCAATCCCTCAATACCGGCATTGACAAGACATTTATTATGGGCATGACGGGGCTCTTGGATCCGGCCTGATTCCGCCGATGGGCTTGAGAATATCCATTCATTGCGCTTCGGAATGCCAGCCAACAAGCTGGCGACATAAGGGGGCAGGGGAATGGTGCGTTCGCCCTCCACCTTGTCATGGATGACTATGGATTTCCATCTAAAATCCACATCATCCCATCTCAAATGTGACAGCTCCTCACGCCTGGCGCCGACAAGGAGGAGAGTTTGGAGGTAGCTCGATATGACTGCGTTTTGATATCCGCGGACCGCTTCAAACCAAGCTTTAAGCTGCTCTTTTTGGAGACAGTCGGTTTTCGGTTGTTGCTTCGGAAGTATGTCCCGCTTTATTTGACTCGAGCAAGCATCGGGCGGGCACAATCCCTTATATTGGTGCTGATCACCGCACCAATTGATGAAGGCACGAAGGAGAGAAAAGGCAAGCCGGGTGCGTGCGGCCCGTTCCTTTGCTTCATGGGTGGCCCATTCCATAACTTTCTCTTGTGTCAAGTCGATGAGCTTTACGTCCATCAGGGAGGCCAAGGGACCAGCCTTGATCTTCTTTTTTCCTCGCTTGGCTTTACGGCCACCCGGATCCGCCAGCGACTCATGGTCACGGTAATGGCGATCACTCCATTTTGGCCGACGGGCTTTGAGATAATCCGCCCACGCTTCGGAGACGGTAACCTCTTGTCTTTCGGTTTCATCCATCTTCGCCACGATCTCGGCCAGGATTTTCAATTTTTCCTCTCGGGGATCGATGCCCTTATCAAGCATTGCCCGTAACCGTCGAGCCTCCTGACGTGCCCCTGGAACTTCTGAATCATTTGAATCTATTGCCCATGTCCGGCAATCGCCAATTTTAAGCCGGATCGTCGCCCCGGAAAGGAGGCGGCCCTGAAAAACATATACTTTGGCGGTTCTTGTGGCCCTGACACCCAGCCCGGGCACCTCCGAATCCCACAAAAAGGACTGTTTTGACCCTTTCGCCACCTTGAAATCTTGCACCCGTCCCGCCGTCAGTTTTTGTCTTGCCATTGTTCCCCCTTGATTACATCAACCTGAAAAACCTCCGTGTAAGCACTATGTAATCAATTTTCATCAATACAAGTCAACATAAAACAGCTTGAAAATTTAAAAAAGAGGAATTAATTAAGGTTTAACCTATTGTAAAGTATGGTAAATACGATTATATATCAATTTCGATCAATCTAAATCAATTTGTTGTTTTTCTCGTAGTTGTGCGGACTACGAATCCGTAGGTCGCAGGTTCGAATCCTGCCGGGCGCGCCAGTAAAATCAAGGGGTTACAGACTCAGTTCTGTAATCCCTTTTTTTCTGTGTGAGAATCTGTGTGAGAAAATTCGCAAAAACCCTCATCCAGAATGTCCATTGCATGGCGCTCACCCTCGCCTACGGAGTGTAAATAAATCTCGGTTGTCGTCCGATTTTCGTGCCCAAGAATACGCTGAATCGATCCAATCGGGACTTTTGCAGAGTCCAGCATCGAAGCTCCAAAATGCCTCAACGCATGGTAGCGAAAATACTTGACCCCTGCTTTTTTACAGAGCGTCGTCATGATTTTTTTCCGCTCGATGTATGGTCCCTCGATCCAGCGGTTATGTTTCCGGCTCCAATAGCGATGCCAAAATACCCAGGGTTTGTCTTTATCCCGCATCTCAAATCGCCGGACCAGCACCTCGAAAAGCTTGCCGGTCATCGGAACACTGCGGGGGGTTAAATGTCCGCCCTTTTTCTTCCTTGTATAAAGAGTCACACAGCGAGCTTCAAAATTTACATCTCGCCATGTAAGACGGTTGATTTCCCCCATGCGTCCCATTGTCAATGCAATGGTCCAGAGGTAATCCTGGGTTTCCGGATCGGCAGCCAAGATGACCTGGAGCACGTCTTTTTTGGGCGGGACGTATTTGATACGTTTTTCCACCGGAAAAAATTCTATGCCGCGGGTCGGGTTGAAATCCATCCAGTTCCTCGTCGGATGCATGGCAAAGTTGAATAGGGCACGAAGGTAGCGCAGTTCTTTATTTGCCGTGTATCCTGATGTCTGCCGAAAACGCTTTATGAGATAGTTTTGGATCATTGTAGGGGCAATATCACTACAATTTCGTTTTCCCCATTCTTTGACCCAACGCTTAGCCAGGTAAAGATGATCTGTATAGTGCCGATCTGAATTATATGCTTTTACGTAGTCCAGGCGACAATTAACCAGATCCAAAAAGGCCATGTCTGTTGGCGTCTCCACCTCTTCGAGCGGTGGTGCCGGATTCTTTAGCTCCTCCTTTCTTTCCATTTCCGCCTTGACGGCGTCTCGTTTTCTTTGGAACCATCCTTTGGTGTGTCTGGTCCCTTCCAGAGTGAAGTCGTACCTCCACCCCTTCTCCTTTACCAAATAAGTGCTCATAGAGATCCTCCTTCGCAGGGAAAAACAGAGAACCTCCGAGCTTCCTACCGCCCAGTAGGGCTACATTCTTGTAAACCCATGAAAGGCTTTTTCCTAAATACTGGGCTGTTTCCTTGGGGGTCATAATCTTCTTCTGGTCGGTTAATGTCAATCCATTGTTTAGATCTCCCGAAGATAATGGTGTATCTGCTGAAACAACAGACTGACCAGCCGATAAATTCAATCCATCGATTACGTCCTGGTTTTCTTTGTAACTTTGCTCCTTTCTATTGATGTTCATCTGTCTTCACCTCGTTTTAAATTCGGTATGGCAGGCCCTGTGCCGGTCGGTTCCGGAAGACAGCGATTACGCCGCCCATGGTGTGCCCAGTCGCGCTAATTGGATTGGCGACCTTTTGGAGCCCGATGTGAGGGACTCCTTTGGGGGCCGTTACCGACCCCCGACTATTTTATACATGGTTTCTGCCCATTTTAATGCTTCAACTCTGACAAACCTTCCGATGATCCATTAATCTTAGTTTAGACTAATATATTTTTTCGCAACATTCAGTATGTAGTCCCCTATATCTGGATTAACACAGTTCTTAACCACGACAGCCTTTTGTGTATCTTTAAATTTCTTATCTCTTAAATCTATTCCATACCTAACAGTGTTTCCTCTAACATCGTTATGTCTAACTGAAGGCTTTTCAAACTTCTTTTCAGAGATGGGGAAATTCGACCAAAATAGATGCCTATCAAGCTTGGCCGTCGGTGGCAAAAGAGGTTCGTAGTAAGGGATTACATTCTCAACGCACCAAAGCTTGTGATTGAAGTGATGCTGAAACCAAATCACAAGTGCATATAGCGTAATATCAGGAAGAACGGGATCGTAAGGACCTTTGGTTCTACTTAAGCCAATGTATCTTACTGTTGAATGACTTTGGCATGGTGGTGACGCCCAAATAAAATCAAACTCCTTGTAATGTTTCATTAGGAAGTCCACGGAATCGTCAACAACAACGATATCATCAGGATAAAACTCGCTATAAACATCAGCTATTTCTTTACTACTATCTACTGCCGTTACTTCTACATCTTTCCACAACTTTCTGTTCCCGCCGACACCGGCGTACAAATTTAAAACTTTCATAAAAAATTCCTCCTATTTTTAAATTTGGCCTTCTCTATTGAAGGTCCTTGTGCCTGCAGGAGGGGCAGGCGTTTTGGAGCATGATGCTGTGTACCAGCTCTATTGCCGGTATAACCTGTGCCCCGGTGCCAAGGAAAGCACCAAGGCGGGTAGGGGATGTAAACACCTAAAACGGAATCTCTTCGACTTCCAGGACCTCGCGCAACGAATGCTGGGTGCCATTTGAATCCGTGAAAACGATCTCGAAGAATTTGGCCGGATCAAGGGTTCGGTCAATCTGAACTTCGACGGACACCTTGTATCGTTTGAAATATTTGCGTTCCTCATCCAGGGATTCCAAGTAATCGTCATAGGTCCTTTCGAGGGCGATATCGAATAGCTCTTCCTCAGTTTCGTAAAGTTCTGGTTCCACTTCCTCAATGAAGCTGCATGTCGTATTTACCGCCCGGAAAAATCCATCGTTCTCGCCATAAAGTTTTAGTGCTTCTGTGTTCATAGTTATTGATCTCCTTCGAGCTTACCAGGCCATCTCACAAACCCAGTGAGTTCCTGTTATATAGTTTAGTTTGCTTACTCATTAACTTCATACTCTTCATCAGTATCCAGACATACCAAAAAGTTGAAACCTCTTGGATATGATCCTTCCGTATCTAAATGCTCCAATGCTAACTGCTTCAATGCTTCTTCCTTATCACCGCACATCTCTGTGTAGTTTTCTATCATCTCTTCTGACACATAAAAGTTAACGGTCATAACTATTTCTGCTCTATATTCTTTCATTTTTCTTTCTCCTTCGCGGTCTCCCGCAGCTAAATAAATTAAAATCCTATACCTTACTATTACTTCCTCATCTCTGCTTTTTCACGCGGGGCAGGAATCGAAATACTTTGCTCTAATTGCCCATTCCGTAACGGTGCTCCATTCCCATTTCCACCAACCGGTTCTTCTGAACTCTGGAAATCTTTCTGGGCCTGGACGCATCGAACAACTCCCGATAGGTCACCGGTCTGTCCAGCCAACTTTTCGTCTGCCGTTGTACGATGCTTTTCTGTTTCTTGACCCATCTGCTTTTTCCGTGTTTGCGGGACAAGCACACTGCTTCATCGCTATACCAACAGCGCTTGTCCAGGTTTTCATCTAGAGGGCAAAGCGGAGCATCGCATTGATCAAATCTGTCGCAAGATTTCATGATTCACCCCCTGTTTTCGTCAAACAGTAACCAACGCATCCGAGGTGCCTGTATTTTTCCCTTACTCCACTCAGGACGCTGGCGATTTCCAGAAGGTCGCCATTTGCGCCCGCCAAAATTTTTCTGGCATCCTGGACAACCTCCATCTGTTCCTTCTTTTTCGAAATCCCACATAGAAATGTCAGGCTGATATTGTTGGTTACTGTTTTCATTACTTCCCTCGTCAACTTTCTTCCGTCCCTGTCCAAACTTTCAATTGATTTGATCATTTGATTCTCCTTATTTTATGATTCATCAATGCTGATGCACAACTTGTGAGGGAAGGAGTAAACCCCCGGCCAGTTTACGAGATGGCTCTCAATGCGATTTGTTGTTTTCAAGGAATGTTTGGACATAAAAAAACACCTCTCCCAAAACCAAGCAACTGGCTAATCGAACTCACCGAGTTTCACGCTCTATTGCGTGTGTTGCTTATGCCTTGGAAAAGGCGTTTTATGATTCTTTTGGATTTTACTACCTGAGGTGCTATTTCAACCTCACGAGAAATATCTTCTCTCATCACTTCTGGCCCAGTATAATGCACAAATACTCATTTGTCAAGAGAAGAAAAGTAAAAAAAAAAAAAAAATACAAAAAAATACTTCCATGAGAGAGTAATTATCATTAATATACCATTTGTCAATGGATGAGAAGAAAAAATAGATCAATTAAATGTCACTGAGAAATATGCATGCCAATTTATAGATACAAAAGAATGGAAGGACGGTGCAATTTTAATGGGGTAGTCCCTTGAGGATTGTTGCCAAGTCTTCACCCTCGTTTTGTTGCCATCGTCTGCCCACTTAGAAACGAATCCAGAGCTTCAATTACAACATTGGTAATGATGGTGCCGTTCTCAGTGGCATACTTATCAACACGTTCAACCAGTCTGCAGGGCAGGTGAATTGTAATATGCTGGCTGTCATCAGTGCACTCGATAGTTACAGATCGGTCTCTCATTGGTTTCCTTACAACAAAGATGAAAAATTAGAATCAGGTTGAAAATCATCGTCCGGATCGTCCAATGCCACATTTTGCAGAAAAATTCCATTAAATTATATATGGTTGGTCACAATAAGAGTAGGACGATGGCAACGGTATTGGGCGAAGGCGCCGTCTTGACGGTCGATTAAAATAAATAAGACGCTTTTGGACAGCGCTGTCCAAAAAATAGGTTCCGCAACTACACACTGGGTGGCTGCCGTAAAGTAGGACAATGATGAATAAGTCAGAATAGTGATTGCCCGGTGTGAGTGCTTCTTCAAAAAGGTGTCTCAGGCCGCCTGAGAGACGATTTACGGGCATCTAATTCAAACTATATGGTTAGGTATGGATCGAGTTGTTTTTCTCTTTTGCCGGGATAGTGAGGGAAATATCTTGCCCGAATCCTTAGTTCAGGTTCTTCAAATTTACTGTAGCAGCAGATCAGTGAGCAATAAAAGCAAAAAAAAGTTGAAATTTTCTAATGGAGGATAATATAGAAAAACAATGGGTTAGCTGGAGGTCGAAAAAAACTTCATTTTTTTGAAAATAATTTGTCCGATTTTTCGATTTGCTATGCGATATGTATAGTAGAGGGTTAAGTAAGCCGGATGTCGTTCTTTTGGCTTCGCATGAGATAAGACAGCCGGATTGCTTGACCCGACAAGTAAGCCCGGAATGATAGCGGTATCACTCAGGCATGACGGGTTACACTAGTTTCCAGTCCAGATAGACCGACTGCTTGAAAAACCGTTCGACTAGCTCCGCTGAGTTTGAATTCCGGTCTGTTAGAAAAGTCTCTTAACACCCGACTTGGCCCACAACCACCATGAGTCGACGTGGGGCCAAGGCGGATGTTGCGGTCTGGCCGCATAGGCCAGGAAAGCTGTTTCCCGAAGCTTCAGTACACCATGGAGGTCTGCCCTGAATCAGGGCGATGGTGTTGATAAAGCCAGAGGCTTTTTCAGGATGAACGGTACATTCGCTCAACTTTCATCCGGGAAAGTTGCGGTTGGCTTTAACAGGAAGATGCGATTGCTAATGTTTTCCGTCAGGATTAGAGACGTGGATTGAAAAAGAAGAGGGCTCGACTGGAACAGGATGGTGTATCTCCCGCCCGGCCCGAGCCCATTTGGTAGGATCGCTTTATCAATCGATGTAGCCGGCTTGCTGAAGGATGATTTTGAAGCGCTGGCGCTTCCGCTCCAGTCGCTTCTGGTAAGTGTTGTATTCGATTCCCAGTTTCATTGCGACAGCATCGCGATCCTTGGCCCCAAGAAGGACTTCCAGATCTTCCTGGCCGAAATATTCCAG
This sequence comes from uncultured Desulfosarcina sp., assembly GCA_963674945.2. GTDB lineage: Bacteria > Desulfobacterota > Desulfobacteria > Desulfobacterales > Desulfosarcinaceae > Desulfosarcina. The sequence continues at coordinate 2,402,073 of CAXXWQ010000003.1, read as the reverse complement.
TGCCATCTGCATCAGTTCCTTTCCGATCAACAGATCCTCCGGCGTATGTGAATCGAGCAACTCTTTGATACCATTTTCTTCATAAGGTTCGTAGGATGCGCCCGAACGAGCCTCTATTTTATCTCCATCTTTGTTTTGATCCTGTGGAACTGATGATGTTGTGCCAAGGTATTTTTTGCACTTCTTTACCATCGACAGGACACCGTAATAGCAAAAAGTGAGCACGTAGGTTTCCAAACAGGATTTTTCTGGGTTGTGACGTTTATGCATTTTTCGCTTCTCGAATTCCCATTTCAGGTTTTCGATGATTTCCTTGCGAGTGATGCCGTACTCGCGAAACAGCCACTTTACCCGTCTCTGGATGGACTGATTCATCCAAATTTTGCCGCCTTGATGGATGTTTCGGGTAATGAGGCGAAAGGATTCGATCAGAAGCCGGGTTTCCTGTTTCATTGACCATTACCGTCCGGTCTGGATTCCTTTCTTTGGTGAAGATTTTTGGATGCGGATTTTTCGGCGGCGGCTAAAGATTTTTCAGCAACGATGTTGCACTTGCAATCGTTCATTTGTCATAAGTCCTCCTTGAATTCAATTTTCCTCTGAGTGAAATCGGGTATGAGTGGAGGTGGAGAGGCACCTTTTTCAGGATGGATCGCGTTTCTATCCCTAACCCACACCCGTTTTAAAATTAACGCGTTGGTCTTGGGAATCTGGGGCCGTTCGGATTTACTGTGTTTCCGGCCGGCCCAAAATCTGTTCCACCATCCGCCTGATTGAGCCATGCCTTGATGTGCTCCTTGACCTGGTACAGATTGTAGTTCAGGATGCTAATCTCACAGCCGTCCAGTCGCTCGTTGAAAAAGGTACAGCCTTTCAGCTGGCAGGTATTGCCCATCAACGGGCACGTTTTATCGGTAAGATTATGCATTTCGTTTGCCCTCCTTGTTTGAAATGGTCACACCATTGACTTTTTGCGCGGCGGTTGAAAGGGTGAACCCATCGTCAAGGTAGCTCTTGATCTTGCCGATGGTCTCGACCTGACCCAATGTGAATCGACGATAAGCCCGATCACCGGACACAACTCGTGGGGCTTTGGGAATGTATCCCTTGGCCTCCCAGTGGCGGATTTGTTTTTTAGAAGCCCCTGTAGCCTTAGAGGTATCTCCAATACTGAATGTGGTTTTACTTGGAATTGTCATGATAATATCCTCCATGTAGTGAATTTGATGGCGATGAAAAAACATATGCCATCTATGTATACAAAAGGATACATTATTCCTGGTATGGAAAGATGACGGATAAAATAGGATGCAGGGAGGTAATGGAACCGATACGGTACTACTATGTCAAAAAAAGGATAGGCGCAGGTTGGAGATTTGAAGTGGTTGGGGACCGGATTAGATCGTGGATGTTCGGAAATACAAGTGCAGATTATTTAAGATATCCAACGTTTTAGCTCCCTTCGTTTTATTTGAAGTACCTGTACATAAGCACCACCTCTGGTAAACGTGTGATTATCAGCCATGTATCTGGAGTCCGGGCTAATTGAAGATACGATTTTTAATCTGCAGAGCAGAACGAAAAATTGAGGGAAGTGAATTTGATGTATCTGTACAAGATAAAGACTGGGGTGAAGGCATGGCGACCGCACCAGGGTTTTGTCAGGGCCGTTGACGGCGGCGGAGTCTAATCTCGGATATCTATTCCCGCCTACCACCCCGAAAAAGGAAACAGCGGTTAAGAGAGAAAATGCGTTCCTCAACCGCCGACCATATTTCCAACTTCCGGTCTTTTACCTGATGATCCCTTAAACCGTCCTAAATGGCCCAAAAAATATCGATTTAAGGCCTAAAAACGGCCCCTATTTTAAACACAATCCATTGATTTCAAAGTGTTTTGCATGACCCCATTTCACGAGAATGAGTCAAGGGCAAACTTGACCCTATAACCAACAGGGCGTTTAAAGACTGGCCGGAAATCTTTAACAACGACAGTACGCTTACATCCGCTATCCTGGACGGGTTGGTGCATCACACCAAAACCATTTTGATTGAGGGGAAGAGTTACCGCATGAAAGAGCAAATCGAAGTTCGAAGCCATTCTGAAATGGTTGCCGGTGACCGAAATAACAGGCTTCGGCACCCATACTTCTCGCGATTAACATGCTTCATTTTAAAAAGCCGCAAATCTCACATTTTCTCGTCGCCACTGACATTCAGGCAATTATCTATAAAGAGTTATTAAGACAAGCCGATATTTGTTTGAGATGAAGGCTTGTTAGGGTTACTTATCGCCATAAGAGAATATGGATACATAAAACTCCATATTACTTTATAACATGGTCAACTCCAGTCAACCACTCAATGGCAAATCTACAAATGACGATTCTTTAAAAAAGGTCATGTACCTGAGAAAGGAGCTAATTTTTCATGTTAAAAATTCACCGTCTGTCAACATTTTCATTTGTTATAGTCTGTGGCTTTCTGTTTGGCTTGCTGGGCTGCAAAGGGGATACCGAAATCGCCGCCGGGAAAGGCTCCGGCGATATTCCCCGTAATGTAAGGGTCAAATAAACCCCATCTTCACATAGCCCAGATATTATGACATCATAGGCTTGGCAATGAAAATGTGTATGGGAGACGATTGTGAACCGGCCGGTAGAAAGTAAGAGAAGAATCAATAGCGAAGGATCGCCAGCGTCTGTTTGTCGATATTTTTTGGCAAAAGCGCCAGATGGTCCTCCCGCGTCCTGGCCAGCGGAAGTTTGGCGAACAGGTATCGAAGATAGGCATAGGGTTCCAGCCCATTGGCTTTGGCCGTTTCGATCAAACCGAAGAAGGTGGCGCTGGCTTCCGCACCCCGGGGCGCGCCGGAAAACAGCCAGTTCTTGCGACCCAACACGAATGGCCGGATGACATTTTCAGCCACATTGTTGTCGGGCTTCAGAAATCCGGCATTGATATAGACAACCAGTTTGTCCCATTGGTTTAGGCAATATTGGATCGCTTTGCCGAGAAGGCTTTTCGGAGGAGCTTGCCAATGGTAGGTGTCCAGCCAGGTTTTAAATTGTTTCAGAATCGGCTTGGCCTTTTCCTGTCGCAGGTCACGGATCTGTTCATACGACAAATCCTTGTCTCGCGCATACCGTTCTATGCCATACAATGCGCCAATGTAATCCAGCGCCTCGTCGGCAAGCCCCTTGGCTGCTTTTTGTTTGCCGCGCGCCTTGCGCCCTTTGTTCACCTCGACAAATTTACGTCGGGCATGGGTCAGGCAACCTAAATGGATGATCCCTTGCTTTTGGGACAGCTGATCATAGCCGCTGTAGCCGTCGCTTTGAACATAGCCCGAATAGTCTTCTATCATATCTTGCACTACCTTCCCACTACGGGTGGGATGATACTGGTAAAGCACCACAGGGGCATCCAACGGGCCGCCACAAAACACCCACATATACGATTTTGTTGTATTGCTGCGGCCCGGTTCCTGAAGCACCTGAAACGGACTTTCATCGATATTGATCACAGGACCGCTTCGAATCTCCTGATGCATCAATTCGACGATCGGCTGGCAGCAACCGGCGGCCTGAATCATCCAATTGGCCATGGTTGACCGTGAGATGTCAACGCCCAGACGGTCAAATATCTTTTGTTGGCGATGCAGGGGAAGCGCATCGGCGAATTTTGAGACAGCGATGTGGGCCAGCAGTCCCTCAGTGGCGTTGCTCTTGGGAATCAGTTGTTCTGGCGGCGGAGCGATCCTAACGGTGGGGCCGTCATCCTCGACGCCTTCGCAGGCCTTGCAGGCGTATTTGGGGCGGATGTGACGGATCACCTGGATTTTTGCCGGGATATAATCGAGCTTCTCACAGGTCTCTTCGCCGATACGGCTCAGTTCAACTCCGCAAGCACACCGTTTCTCGGCCTCAGGGATATCGTGCAGGACCTCGACGCGGGGCAGATCCTCAGGCAACGGTTTGCGGCCACGCTTTTTGCGGGTGTGCTCCGGGACGGTGATGTCGTCATCGGCAAGGACGGGCTCTGCGGTTTCGTCGGGTTTGAACAACTGGAGTTGGTTGGGATTGACGGCCGGCAAAACTTCACTTTTGCGACCGAACAGCTCGTTCTTCAGCAGACGTACCATTTCTTGCAGATGGTCGATTTGCTGCTGCTGAGAAGAGATAATCTCCTTAAGCGATTGGGCGTCATCGGGCAGGTTGTTCGATTCCGAAAGCATGCCTGATACATAGCATAACCAATTGAATTTGTACACACTTATTTTACTTCCAGGTGGATGTTCTCAGCTTGCATAACGGTAGTTTAAACGCACATGAGCATTCGTATAATCCAGTCCGGCGAGAAGCCATTCCAGTTCTTTCGCACTAAGGGAAACGACTTCTTTTGTGGTTGTTGGCCAGTGGAAACGGTGCTTCTCCAGCCGTTTGAGCCAGAGAGCAAATCCATTTTTATCCCAGTATAAAATTTTTATCATGTTCCGACGCCGATTGCAGAAGACGAACAGGTCCCCTTCGAAGGGATTCAAATCCATGGCCTGTTCCACCAAAACCGAAAGCCCGTTGATCGATTTGCGCATATCGGTATTACCCACGGCCAGAAAGACCCTTTTGGGATTGGTGGGCAACATCATAATGTAGCCACCATTGCAACAAGCTTGTTGATTTCTATCGATCCGTTTTGATCATCGACTTCGATGGTAAATCCGTTGGGGGTATGAATACGAACGGATGGATGTTTCCTCGTCGCTGATCCGTTGAGCGCAACCGGCAAAAAAGTAACTCGGGTTTTATCAACGGGCATGATGCGCCGTTTCCAATCGTAAAACCGATGGAGAATGAGATCGTTTTTTTTACAATAGGCCCTTTGGCTTAGGCTGCTGATCTTCCATTTCTCGATATGATTTTCCCAAAATTTTCGCCTTTGCTTGGAATCGAATGAATCATAGTCTTCAGGCATGATATCTTCTCCTTTCTTTGGGGAAACACATTGCCATGCCTGAACAATTTTGTGAAGATGGGGTTAATAAACCGCTTACCCCGTAATGTTTTTGCAGGGGAGCCATTTTCCCCCGATGACCCGTATTTTTTCTACGATCCCGATACACCGCTTCATCCCGGACAGTGGAATCTCGATAATCAGGCCCCTGACACCATCCATTATCCTGCCGGCGTCGCACCGAACGGTCACGAGACAACCGAAGCCACGATCAGTAATGCAGGACTGGACGCAAATATCATTCCGGTATGGGAAGCCGGTTACACAGGTCGTGGTGTCACTATAGGCATTCTTGACGATGGCATCGAGCTGGCGCATCCCGATCTGGACATCATCCCTGAGCTAAGCACCGGAATGGATGCCAAAGGCATCGTTGTTGGTCAGACGGGGGGGCACCAGAAAGACACCGAGTTTCACGGAACCAATGTCGGGGGAATGGCCGCCGCCATTGGAGGAAACGGAATCGGGGTCTGCGGACTGGCGCCACATGCCCGAATTGCATCGGTGGCCGTAAACAATTTCACTACATTGGCCGACTATTGCATGCACCCGCCGGCAGTCTATTGGCAGGCAGGATTGGGGTGGAAAGACCAGATGGACAGCCAGGCGCTTTCAATGCTTACGGAAATCAGATTTGCACCGGTCATCCAGGTCAAAAATTCAAGTTCAAAAACGGCTCTTTTCTCCTATCCGGATGATTTTATCGATACCTACAGCGCATTTGCGCGCACCGCCGCCAATGGCATGTTATACACTCAGGCCGCAGGCAATAGCCGCGGCACAGAACAACAGGACGCCAACATCAGCATGGAATTGACCTGCCCGTATATAATCGGTGTGGCAGCTCTGGGGAGCAACGGGCAGTATGCCCTCTATAGCAATTTCGGCGCCTCGATTTTTGTGACGACGCTGAGCGAAAGCGCATGGTGGAACGTCACGGACAGCGATACTGCTGCATATGCCAACGGATTGGGTGTTTCGACGACGGACCGGTTCGGGACATTGGGAATCAATTATGAAAGCAACTTATATTCCGTCTTTCTTCCTGACATTGATAATATGGATTACACGGGCCAGTTCGATGGCACTTCAGCGGCGGCACCAAGCCTTGCGGGCATGCTGGCGGTGGCCAGACAGGCCAACCCGAATCTCAACCTGCGTATGACAAAGCATCTGCTGGCGGCCACCAGTTGTGTCGTTGATCCGGATGATCGGTCGGCAAGCGCAACCTGGCTGGATAGTACCGGACGCAGTTACTCCGGCTGGCAGATCAATGAGGCGGGTTTTGCGTTCAATCCGAACTATGGCTTCGGCCTGCCCGATATGAAAGAATTGACAGGTGCCTTACTGCAAACGGCATATGTAACCGACGAAAGCATTTACCACACGGGACTCCGGACGGTTTCTGCCCCTATGGGGAAGATTATAGGGGGTGATACCGCCGGCGTTACCCAGAGTATCGGTATTACCGTTCCCGATGAACTCAGGCAGAATCTGGAAAGCGTGGAGGTCTATCTCAAGATCGAAGGAGAAGACCGTCGGGAAATACAAGTTGTTGTGGACAGGGAGGAAACCAGCAGCAGGCTTCTGGCACACACAAATGGAATCGGAAACAATCCGCTTTTTGATGACAATGATCCAGCCGGTGGGATAGACCATTTTTTCCTCTCAAATGCTTTCTGGGGCGAGAATCCAAATGGCATATGGTCTGTAACGGTTTCCTCGCCTGCCGGAACACACGAGGCGAACTGGCTTGAATGGGGTATTGTCCTTCATATGGGCGAACTGGTTTATGAAGGAACGCAACGCATGGATGTATTTTCCAGGCGTGCGATCCTCGGCCTTAGCCAGAATCAAGCGCAATCGCATCTGTTGATTCCCGAATTACAAACCGTGCATTGCGCGGGTGATGTCCAGTTGAATGCCGGTAGACTCGAAGTAACAGGTGTTCTTCGCAACGCCGACAGCATCACGGTGAGCCGGCTGGATCCGGATTTTTCCAGTGTTACGGAAACACTGTTTTACAGACGCGGTATGCGCGTCGAAGTTGCCGGTGGAATGCTTTATGGCAACGGAACCCTGATTGCCCCAAAAGGAAGTGACGGCCGAGGCGGCATATTCAACCGCCGGGGAACGGTGCGACCCGGAGAGAATCGGGCTGGCGGTACTTTGAACCTGGGTACGGCTTCGGAAGTCACCCACTATACGCAAAGCAGCGACGGCACACTAATTATTGATGTCCGGGATATCGGAAGATATGGACGGCTTGAAGTAAACGGTAATGTCAAATTGGACGGAACCCTTGAGGTCGTAACCCGCAGTGATGCCGATATTCAGGCTGGAGATCGTATCGACGATGTAATAAGCGGCGAAACCCTATCCGGGCAATTTTTTGAAATTATTGCCGATATTCCCGGGACAAAAGGGTTGCATTGGTGTCCCGTATACGGGGATAAGGGACTGGATTTGAAGGCATGTAAATGATGGATTGAAAAACCCGGCAATACCGGTATGAGAATTGGGTGCAGCTCGAAAGGAATGGAGAAAATGACTACAATTTCAAGGAAACCATTTGCTGGTGTGATTAAGCATGCAGGGCTTTTGTCTCTTCTGTCCTGTCTCCTTCTGTTGACAGGATGCGACAGTCAATCCGGAAACGATTGTAACTACTCCGCCACCATTGACGAAGGGTGGACCGCCGTTCAAGAGGTCATGGAACAAACCGGTGCCGCCTCGGTTTCCGTTGCCCTTGTAAACGGTGAACGGGTGATATGGTCCGAGGCCTTCGGTGTTGCGGATCGGGAAGCGGATTGGGATGCGACGGTTGATACGCTTTTCCCCGTCTGCTCGATTAGCAAGATAATAGCCGCGGTGGCCGTCATGATTCTGGTGGATCAGGAGGATGTATCATTGGATGAGCCCGTCACGAAGTATGTCCCGGATTTTTACATGCCCCTCGATGAGCGATACAGGTATATCACCGTGAGAATGCTGTTGAATCATTCCTCCGGGTTGCCTGGATACGACATAAAGAATGTCACATTGTCTCCATTTCCCGAATACGCTGCCCGAATGCTGGACGGATTGACGTTGCAGCGTCTGCTCTATGAGCCGGGAGCCATCAGCTCATACAACAATGAGGGCTTCACCATGCTCGAGAATTTGGTCAAGGCGGTGACCGGAGAAGATTACACCGAGTTTGTCCGCCAAAGGATACTCGAACCACTGGGCATGGGCACAAGCCGCTTTCAGGATGTGTCCCTTCCCGACGGATCATGCGCCAGGGCATACAAAGGCGAAAACCTGCGGCCAATTTATTCACTCAATGTCTATGCCTCGGGGGGGCTGTACTCGACCTCTGAGGAAATGGCGCGCATGGCCATGATGCTCATGAACGGGGGGATGTATGGTGCGGACCGGATCCTTTCTGCCGAGTCCGTATCAGCCATGGCACGGGACCAGAGGGCTGGTTCCTTCAATCCCGTGCCCTGTGAGGAGTATCGCTACGGTTTGGGATGGGATACCGTAACCCAGCCGGGACTGGGAGCGACCGGGGTTACGGCCTGGCAGAAAAACGGTGATCTTGCCGGAATGTACGGTTCTGTGATGGTGGTCGTGCCGGAGGAAAAGTTGGGTGTCGTGGTTTTGGGGGCTTCCGGTGCCGCCGCCACCTCGTTCGGATCCTACCATGCAACAAAGATCGCGAACCGGATTTTGCTACGCGCCCTTGTCGAGCGTGGCCGGATTTCCGGAATGCCGGAACCGCTGTCAAGTGACCCCCTGCCGTATGAAACCGTGACCTGGGAGGAGAAAAGCACCTACTCGGGGGTCTATGCCTCATCTTCCGGCATCTGCCGCTTGCACTTTGGGGCGGATGATTCCCTGAGCCTGGAGATGTTTGACAGCGACTGGACTTCCCTATATGAAAACTTCAAGCTTCGTAACGACGGCTGGTATGCAGCGGACAATGATCCGACAACCGCACTGCGTCTTCTGACCCGGTCGGGACGGCACTATTTCGCACTCAGGCAGAAGGGAGCTTCCGATCACTACAGTTACTCTGCCATGATGGGCCAGGGCCTCGAAGACAGACCGCCCCTATCCGGGGTTTGGGAGACGAGGCTTAACGAGACCTGGCTGCCTGTCAATGAAGAACTGGACTCGGATTTCCCGGTGGACAAAATAGAACCCGGTTTCCAACTGAGAACCGTTTCCAGCCTGACCGGTTACCTGCTCGGAAACAAAATCCTGGCCGACATGGCGCCTGCCGACGACGACAGGCTGGACGGCAAGTTCCTGATAGTGCCCGACGGTGTTAGAGGCATGGAAGACGTAGCGATTGAGACGTGGAATAATCAGGAATGGCTGCGGGTTGGCAGCTACCTCTACCGTCCTCTTTCCGGGGTTCCCCTTCTGGACGAAGGGGCGACAACGATTTCCATTGGAAATGACGGGTTCGCCGAATGGTTCCGTCTCCCGTCCACCGGTTCGCTCACCATTGACGGTTCCGACTTCTGGGGTATTTACGATAGGGAAGTGACGAGAATCGACTCCGGAGATGCATACGGCGACTTTTCTCTCAACGGTGACGCCGTTTATCTGGTGCTTTGCGGCGAACCGGGAGAGAAAATCGTGCTCAATCTCATAGCGTGGTGAACCCGGTAAGAAAAACTGTTTACAACGAAAAAAATGATTTAAACACATTAACAGGATTCACACACAGGGGACTTGCACCCCACAAGTTCACGCCCGTGCCGGGCGTACACCAAAAGATCACCCGACACCATTACACTGCGTGAGTGCTCTTTCCGTTGTATCTATTTAAGGCTGGAGATAATATTTGTAAAGTCGTAGAAAGGAGAGTTGTCCATGAGACATTGGAACCCATTTTTTGTATTGTTTGCAATGATATACATCGTTACACTATCCGGTTGCGACTCGTCCACTGGGGATTATTTCGAGTTGTACAGGACCTTGAAGCATACGCTCTACAATTTTCGGACTGCGGATGTCTCCAACTCTGGCATTGAAGTTCCAGGAAGCGCGGCGGGTTTTTATCGGCCAACCTACAATGAACCCATAGTCGCCGCTGATGGCCTTGCCAATATCGAAAACCTGCAACCGCTTCACGAGGATAGTCTCTTTCGAATTGGCAGCCAGACAAAAACGTTCGCTGCTGCGCTTATTTTTCAGCTTGAACAAGAAGAAAAACTCTCGATCAATGACGCAATTTCAAACTATCTCGACTACCCAGGGGGAGATGGGATCACCATTCGCCATCTGCTTGGACATACCAGTGGAGTGGTTTCAATCACAGATGAAAGATTAAGATCCGACCTGGACCAGCTTGTCGAAGAGTATCCCTTTCCCGAACCCGAGCAGCTAATACAAATGTGCGCCGATTCCAACCTGTCCGATTTCGAACCAGGCACCAGATTCGCTTATAGCAATACCGGGTATCTGATGCTTGGATTGATCGCGGAACAGGTAGAAGGCATCCCGTGGCATGAGCAGATTCGTGAACGTTTCCTGGAACCCTTACAGATGACCAGCACCTACCTCTACGGCTATGAAGGTGGTCCTGAACCCATAACGGGTTACTCCGTTTGCTGTGCCGATCAGGACGGCGCGACGGAAACGACTTGCAGCCAAAAGACTGTTTGTGAAGTAACTCCCGGCGCTGATGCAACATTTTCCTGGTCAACCGGTGGGATTATATCCACTGCAAAAGATATGGCCATCTGGTTCCATGCGCTGGTTGCCGGTGATCTGCTGGGAGAGGAACAACGTAACAAAATGCAAACGCTGACATGGCAATCACAACAATGGGCCGAGGAAACGTTCAGCGATGGTTCAACTGAAGGTTTAGGCTTGGGATTGTTTAAATATAATGTAACAGGTGTCGGCGAAGCTTGGGGGCATTCCGGTCGAATCTCAGGTTTTGGAAACATCGGTGCCTGTTTCAAAGAAGATGAATTTACCATTTCCAATCTCAACAATATGACCGAGGCCGATACGGCGGCAAGCTTAAAAGCGTTGGCTCACATGATGTCTGAATAGACGATCGAATGACTTGCGCGCCATAAATAGCTGTATAAACGTCTTGAAAAGGGGACTTTCAGACCGCCTCATATTTTGGCTCCCCATGGCAGAATCGACCGCCTTCAACTCATTATGATGTTGAAAGGTGTCGTCCCCAAAAAAGTGAGTGAACGCTATATGTTGAAAACATAATCCGGGTTGAAATTAGAAGACTTATTGGCTAAATGGAATTGTGGAAGTGCCGTTTTCGTGCAATCGAAGAATATAAATTTCAGTATCTCGGAGGAAAATTTCGTCAACAAAACCCGATCTTAATAAGGTTTAAAGGGAGGCTATCAGTCAGCAACCGTGGCATAAACGAAGTTGAGTATGGGGGAGACGGTCCTGTCTAGGCCGGCTCCCCTGAAATACTTCTCTTTACATGAGGCTGCCGATGTGCAAATTACGTTCGAGAATCCCGGCTGCGCATATACAGGAAATGAAAGGATCTGGAAAAAAACTGTCAGAAAAAAAATTATTTTCCTTTTTTTGTAAGATATACGTGGCACTTCCATCACCTTTTCTTTTTACACTTTCTTTCTTCTATTAATAACAGGCAGTTCAGATCAATTTTGGTCTTCTAATATTTCTCGGACCTTGATGGACAAAGCATAAGCCGTAAAAGGTTTCTGAATAAAGTTCGCGTCTTCGTACAGTACCCCGCGATGGGCGATCACATCGTCGGTATAGCCGGACATAAAAAGGACCTTCACACCAGGATAATAAACGGCCATCCGATCCAACAGGTTCTTGCCGTCCATCTCCGGCATGACAACATCTGAAAGGATTAAATCGACGGGCTCCTTCTGTTGCTTCAGAATCGTCAAAGCCTCCTTTCCGTTCTCGGCAATAAGGACCGTATAGCCCCGCCGCTTAAGAATCTCGCGAGAAATGTCTCTGACCTGTGCGTTGTCTTCTACAATGAGAATCGTTTCAGAGCCTTTTAGGTCTGAGGGTACGATGGGATCGATTTCTGTCGGGGCATCGGTTGTTTTGGAAACGTACCAGTTGTGATAAACGTTCCCGCCTATTTTGGCCGAAATGTTTGACTTTGAAGATTTGAAATGTTTATCACAAAGAAATATTCGGCTTAAAAACATCAGGTTACCAAAGCAAATCTGCAGATTTTCAACCCGCCAGAAATTTCAGATAGCAATACCGAACCCCCATTGGGGGTCGATGGTGATTCGTCCCAAGAATCCACACAATCCGACATTTTTGTAGATACTTGAAAATACAAGTTTTTTAGCCACAAGAATTGACCATATATCCTGTACATATATGAAAAAATCAATTTTTGAGATTCGGTTCAGATTATTTTTATAATCTGTACCTCGGGGAATAATGGCAGACCACAAGATATGGTATGGGTAATTGTCGCCTTGAAATCAAGAAATCTGGCGAAAGCGTACTTCCAAATAGCGCACCAGATTTTTCAATGGTTCTATTCTCGGCTGGCCAACTATCCAGCCTTTCGGGTCCACTGCACTAGTTCCGTACACTACTTTCTGAATTCGTTCTTCATCTGTCTTGAAAAAACAGTTTTGTCCTTACATTTTTAATGTTCTGATTCACAACCAGGGTGAAAAAAGTAAAAATATCCATATGGAAAGTTCTTCTGTGGTTTACCGATAAGAGATATTTTAGCAATTTATCTGGCCAATATCCTTTAAACCATTTCGAATTAATGCATTTTTTTCTTGTTTAAACGAAATCAAGAATTGACATTTAATTTTATAGAGGCTACTAATGTTTCCAAATGGAAATAAAAAGGGACAAAATGATAAAAAACAATCTGCAAGAAATATCATCTCCAGAATGGACTGCCCGTTTTATTGGTAACTTCAGGAAGGTGGAGTTTCACCTTGCCAACTCAGGGATTCAAAAGAGTGAGGGGGCAAAAAGGATGTTGGAAAAATTTTTCATCAAGGGCAATAATCCTGGTCTGATTGCAGGCAGTCTCGCCTTTTATGCGATAGGCAAGATTCTATTTAACCGGCCAAACATCAGCATGGGAGATTTGACGAAGGAGCTTTTACTACCGCCCGCAACCACCAATCGTCTGGTCGCCTGGTGGGTCGACAATGACTTAGCTGAACGATTATCTGATCCCAACGATAAGCGCGTCGTTCTGGTGAGAATGACCGATCATGGTAAAAAATTTCATGAAATCACAGATAAAATCGCCGTCAGGAGAATGCAGTCTTATTTTGCTGAATTCACCTTTGCAGAGGTTGTTCTATTAAATTTGCTATTGGAAAAACTCCTGTTAAGGTTTGAAAATAGCCCAGTGGATTGGTTTGACGATAGCGAAGATGAACTTGCTTGAAAGCGAGATAGGCAGATGGAGGACCTTTGCTAAGTTGGATCAGATGATACCGGTAAAAAGCAATATCAGATTAAAGGAGGATAAGATATGGAATTAGGTACGAGTCGTAACTTTTTGGGTTTTGATGAGAATCTTCTTGCATACGTTGATTCATTTTCTTCACCCGAGCCCAAAGTGCTGGCCGAGCTTCGCCAGGAGACGCTTGATCATCCATATGCCATTTGTCAGGTGACCCACCGGCAGGGACTATTTTTGCAGCTTATGGTAAAGGCAACAAAAGCAAAACGAGTTTTGGACGTGGGGTCTTTCACCGGATACAGCGCTCTGTGTATGGCGCTGGCAATACCGAAGGATGGATGGCTTGTCGGTATGGAAATCGATGAAAACAATGCCAAGATAGCGCGTAAGTATTGGGAAAAGGCCGGAGTGAGTGATAGGACGGACATGCGTGTCGGTCCGGCAGCCGAAACCATGCAATCCTTACTGGATGAGGGACATGGCGAGACCTTCGACCTCCTGTTTATCGACGCTGATAAACCCGGCTATCCGAATTATTGGGATTTGGGAATGAAACTGGCTCGTCCAGGGGGAATGCTCATCTATGATAATACCCTCTTCTCCGGTTCGGTTGCGGTAAAAGGTGAAGAAGCAATGCGAGAAAAGTTAGCGAGAATCTGGCCGGAACAGATGCTTGATACCATGGTCAAGTTTGGAACGCATACCCGTGAGTTCAATGAGAAAATTAGTAAAGATCATAGAGCAGACATCTTGATTCTCCCATTCGAAGATGGATTGACGATTGCTGTCAAAAAGCCATTGGATTAATTAATTATTTGCACCCGACATCTTTGAATTAACCAACTTCACTTTTCGATCCAACAATGGGAAAGTCATTTTATGGAGGATTCGTCTATTGGAAAGAATCGCAATCGAACCTAACAGTCATTTGGGGATGCCACCGCTTCAGGCGGTCGATCTGGTAGCTAAGCTCGGGTGCCAGCACATCAGTATCTGGTTAAACTCGCCAGGGCCCATCAATCCATACAACTACCCGCAAAGCTCGCTCAGAGACGACGCCTCCCTCAGGCAAGATATGATCACTATGATGCGCGATAAGGGCATCTCCGCCTCGCTGATTGATGGCTTCCTGGTCCTTCGGCCAGGAGTCGATGTGGAGAGCCTTTCTGGTGACCTCGAAATTGCCAAGGAACTCGGCGACCCTATCCTAAATATTGTGAGCTTCGAGCCAGATCGTGACCGTACTTTCGATCAGCTGTCCAAGCTTGTAGATATGGCCGATGCTATTGGCCTCGAAGTGGTTGTCGAATTCGCACCGGTGACGGCGCTTCCCGACCTTGCCAGTGCTGTCGCTGCAGTACAATATGTAGGGCGACCCAGTTGCCGTCTGTTAATCGACATGATGCATCTGGTTCGTAGTGGAAGTGGAGCGGCCGATTTGGCAGCCCTCGATCCCAAGATGATCGGGTATGCGCACTTCTGCGATGCGACAATTGTCCCTGCTATGGAGAACTATTTATTAGAGGCAAGTTCAGAGCGGTTGCTGCCTGGCTTGGGAGAGTTTCCCTTGAGTGAAATTCTTTCTGCGCTACCACGCGATATTGTCATCGGTCTGGAGATACCTAGCGTGTCCAAGGCCGAAGCCGGAATATCGCCTTATGATCATATGGTTCCCGCAGTTGAAACCACTCGACGCATGCTTGCCGAACTCGACGGGTAAGACTTTGCCAGGTAAGATCACAGAGGATACAATCAACACGGAGGTATGAAAGCCATGGCGATTGACATTGCTACGTATGGCCCATGGGCATTGGTCACGGGAGCTGCTGGCGGCCAGGGGGTATGCTACGCCCACCATCTTGCCGCCGACGGATTCAACTTAATCATGGTGGATATCAATTTGGCGCCGATGGAGAAACTACGCGACGAGTTGGTTATCCAGCACAAGATCGAGATCGAACTCGTACAGGTCGATCTGGCTCAGGAAGATGCGGTTGATCGGACCATCTCCGCCATTGGCGATAAGGATTTGGGTCTTGTCATCAGCAACGCTGGATGGGGCCTCAAGGGCGAATTCGAGTCATTCCCCCTCGATCGGGTGATGGCTGCCTTCTACGTCGTTACCCGAGTGCCATTGTTGCTGATGTACAAACTGCTACCACGTCTAAAGAAGCGTGGCCATGGCGGAATCATTCTTGTGGGATCCATGGAAGGTGAGATACCAGCTCCGTGGTCTGCCGTCTACGGAGCGAGCAAGGCCTTCGTGCACCATCTCGGCTTTGCTCTCTATGGCGAACTGGAAGGCACCGGCGTCGACCTGCTGGTATTGGCTCCTGGCGCCACGGATACAGATGCGATCACTACGGCCGGATTAAAGCGTGAGCAGTTCCTCGATAACTTGATGAGTCCGGAAGAGGTGACACGGCTGGCGTTGGAGGCGCTTGGCAAGCAGCCACTACTTGTCCCTGGAGAAACAAACAACGCAATCGTCAACGCCCTTAACAGCATGCCGATAGAAAAAGCCATTGAGGCCAGTGCCAAAGGGACAGCTAAGGCCATTGAAACGGCCCGGCCCGGGACGATTCCTGGGTATGCAATGAAATATGCATAGCAGAAATTATGGCAAGATAGCCTTCGGGCACTAATACTATAGAAAAAGTAGCTCGCACAGCATTAAACATACTTTAAGATGACAGATGTACGGGGCAGATTGTTTCCTTAAAATAAGGGTTAATAAAACTTGAGATTTCCATTTTATCGCTGGAATCGGTTAAACCGATAGAAAACGACGGTCATACACAATATATTGTGCCAGCCCTTTTTCGCTGATTATTGCATGTTTGTCGATCTATCCCAAGCGTCAGGATCTTATACACACTTACTGATATCAATACCTAGACCCAAATTTTGTAGAAATGCAAATAGATTGAGTAATCGCCAGTCCTTTCATTAAAAAAAAAGCCATTGCTGCTTACCGATCCACCCGCTCCTTCAGTTCCTTCCCGGCCTTAAAAAAAGGCAGCTTCTTCGGTTTGATTTTGACTCGTTCACCGGTTTTGGGATTACGCCCGGTATAAGACTTGTAATCCTTCACAAACATGGAACAGAGACCACGGATTTCGACACGGTCACCTTTGGCCAATGCATCTGATATTGTGTTGAAGAAAAGATTCACGACCGATTCGGCCTCAATTCTGGACAGACCATTGGCGTCTTTCAAGGCTTGGATCAATTCAATCTTGTTCATGCGTTCTGCGCTCCTGGCAATCATTTCTCTTGCGAAATATAGGGTGGGAAGTTTCGTGTAGGATAATCGTTGGTCAGCAATTGTGTCAATGATCAAAATAACTTATCCGTTCTGATGGAAGTTTATCGTTGGAAACGAGTTTTCCGGTGGGATTGAAAAAAAGTGGCTGCAAACCATCGTCCAACCGTCCAGGCCCAACTATTGGCTGAATTTCCAACACGTTGAGTCGGACGGTTATTATGGACGATGCGGGGTCAGAGAGAGATCAGGATGCCGCTGGCGGTACAAACATCATTTTTCACCATTGGCACCTGATTGTGGCTGAAAAGCCGCCGGATAAGCCCGTCATCGATACATTTGTTCCGGGCTATACCAAAGGGTGACAAATCCATTCCCTCGGCACAGGCGGCAGCTTGAATACCGTTTTCTGCGGCCATCTCCGCGATGTGCCAGGCCAAATAGGCTTTCTCGTCATCCGAAAAGCCTTTGGCGTTAATACCGGCCTTCCTGAGCTTGCGTTCAGCCTTTTTGTGTGCGGCCGGATTAAGAAAGCTGAAGACCATTTTCTCGGTATAACCTGCCAGGGACTGCATTAGCGATCCGACCTTTTCGATGAGACGATGCCTGTCGATGGTATCGGTTAGTACCAAAGGGTCGAAGCGCCAGATGACCTTCTCCCTGCCGATCCGGTCCGAAAGCCTCTTGAACGTATCGATGCGTTTAGCCAGGGGCGGTACATTGGGCTCCAGGCCTTCCTGCTCATAATCGTTGAGAGTGAACTGGAAGTAGTAGTTGATACCCATGGCATCAATCTCATCCAGGTGCTGCATCAGGGGCTGCGGGTTCTTGGTCCAGAACACGAATAGGCGAGTCCGGGCAAATGAGATGTACCTTTTGGCCGGGAAATTGACCATCAGGTGTCCCCGCCTCAGTCGCTCCATGAACCAGTCGCTGTGATGCGCCGGAAGATCCGTCTTGCGGCTGGCGGAAACAATTAGCGAGGAAGTGGCTGCGCACACCTCGCCGGCATCGTTGTTGATGATCAGCGAGCTTCGACCTTTGGGATTGATCTGGCTCAGACCTTTCGGCTCGCGAGGTTGACTGCAGGATTCTTGGCTATCTTCAACAATCGGAAAAACGGAAATCTGTTCAGTCTTCATAGAATTCTCCTTTTGGGTAATTGAGAGGATCGCGAATCAAGCGTGAATCCAATGGAAAAAAGTAGAGCCCCGCCGGATTGCACCGGCAGGGCTTTCGACAAAGCGATGATGAATTCAAAATTCATCATCTTAGTGTGAAGACATAGCGAGTTCATCCTATGCCTCCATCATCCAGCCGCGAGATGTAGCTTTTCGCGTTCAGCGGGCTCACTGTTCTCTGCGTCCCGCTTCCACAGGCGGATGAGGCGCTTACCGGATTTGGTATGCTCGACCTCGATTCCCATGGCCCGCAGAAAGGTCTGAACACGACGGAGGCGGTTGGTAAAAATGTTCGGTGCCTGTGGCCAGCCCTTTTTGTTGGCACCGTTGTTGGGGACATAACCAGCGAGGTCCTTGAGCAGTTGTGTAGGTGTACCGACCCACTTTTTGACATCCAGTCGGTCCATCATCTCCACAATCGCCAGGGATATCGGGTCGGATTCGATGGCGACTTCGATCAGTTCGAAACGATTTTTCTCATATTCCGCCATGAATCGACCCCGTTCCCAAGGTAGGACCGGTTCGGCCGCCACGACCCACTTGGTAAAGTCGGCCATTCGGGGAGATCGGTCCAAGCGCACATCCTCATGATTACTCAACGCCTCCTTGACGGCATCGCAGATTGCACCTAATGCATAAGGTTTGATGGAGTGCCAATCCCTTTTAATTTCGGCCATGGAGCGTCGATTATCTGCTTTAATCAGCGGAAGCGTTACGACCAACGCCCGGTCGGCGAAGTCATGCTTTACGACCAGGTCCGAGATCCCGTTGAAGAGCATCGGCCGGGTGGAGTTGAACAACTCCTCGGACTTATCCTTGTAAAGGGTACGAGTGCCAAAACCACCACCCGTTGCTATGCGGCAGAAGGCATCTGACATGGTATCTTTGATGCCGGAAACGTTGTCGTAGCAAAGCAACCGTGAAGCCTCGGCTGAGATCGCCAAGTCTCGTTCCGTTCTAGGCAATGTCCGGGATGGTACGCTCGAAGGATCGAGCAAATTCCGAATGCAATTGGTAAGGGTGGATTTACCGGAACCCTGTTCGCCTTGAATAATGAGGATCGGAAACGGTCCAGATGGATTCATTGCACCGATCAGATAGGAGGCGACCAGGATAAAGTTGCTGTCGTTGTCAAGGTTCAACAGGTTCCTAATGTGATTGAGATCGCCATTGCGCTCGGGGTGGGGCAGGGCAAGCATTCCCTTGGAGCGCCTGAACCTGACTGGAGAAGCCTTCATTTCAATGACCCTCCAGCGGACAGGGGTAATTTCGATCTGCTGCCATTTAGGGTTGCAAAGGTCGATATAGATCGCGTTACCATGTCTGGTAATCCTCAGACCGACTTCCTGTTTCAGACCATCGAACATTGCCACGGTTTCGGCGTGCAAAATGGTCAGCATAAGATCAGTTTTCTTCAAAGCCGCCTGCGTTGCCTGATAGAATTCGTACCTAAGAAACAATTCGAATTCCTTGCTCCTGGTCGACCATACTTCGTGATGATCTTCCAATCGGATTTCTGCATAAGTATCGCCTTCTGGGGTTTGGAAGAAGGAAGCTTTTCTGTTCATTAAAACTATGGCGATCTCGGCTTTATTTCTTTTTACGGCCAGCAAAGGTTCCTTTCCGTTATGTTGACCAGTTTGATCAGGCTCATGAGGAATATCAGCTGCTATCTCGACTGGAGCATCCACCCGCGTCAACGAGGGACCTGTGGTTGAAGACTGTTCCGCTTCGTTCTGCTCCGGTTCATCATGAGACTTTCCTGCCCCCATCATCTCAGGCGGAATATCTGCCTGGTCATCATCTCTCGAAGGAGATAATCGCTCCGGCGCCGGGAGAAGTAGCTGTTCACTCGCATCGGCTCCAGTGGACAAGAGGTCATGGTTGTTATTCTGGGCTTCTGTAAAGCCATTGCCATTGCCATTGTGATTGATTGCCTGGGTGGTTCCAATCTGTGATACGTCTTGCATAATAATTCTCCTTTTTAATTGCGGAGTGCAGACGCATGGCCTGGAGGTCTCGAAAGTGAATTTATAAATGGTAGGATTATCGGGGGTAGGGTCCGCTTGGCTCCCACTCCAAACCAATGCAACCCAGACAACCATAAAAGAGATACGATATCTGAGAAGTGTTGGAACGGGACTACCTGTGACGATCCTATAAAAATAGGATAGCGTCGTTTCCATCCAAAGAATAAAAAGAATTCCGAATACCATAGGTTCCATGATCTACCTCCTAAGTTAAAGTGTTAGTCGTTTCGCTAAGCGGCCTATCTTTATCCTCCTTTAACGCTGAGATTCGCGAAACATGCAGGTAGTAGAGCACTGACTGTACCAATGATCATGGAAACGATTCATAAATTCATATCTAATTGATAAAACTTAATTATAATATTTTTTACTAGCATCAAGTGATGTGATCTTCACGCAAACATCATGTGATCATCACATTAACATCACATCACGTTTATACTTCTTGGATGTAATCTTAGCTTACTTGAATGGTGTTGATTGAAAAGTGAGGAGAGTAGATGTTGAAGGTAAAATATAGTAGGGATCTGACTTTAAACTATATCAATTGGTCTTCATGGCAGAATACCATCGCGTCACTGTTTCTCTGGCCACTCCGAACTCGTTGGCAACTTCTTGGTGTGTGAGGCCATCCCTTTTCATTTGAAGCAGGACCTCCTTACCAGGATGTCTTTTACGACCTTTTGGTTTAATGATCCTTTTTCCACGATCTGGTGGATTTCGTATAATATCGGATAGGTTGGAAACGTCGATAGGCTTGTCATCATCAGGTCGAAGAACCAAAATCCTTTCGATTTCATTTTTCAATTCCCGGACGTTGCCAGGCCAATCGTAATTGGACAAGACATCCAGAAATTCATCTGTAAAAATTGACAATATACTAACATCCTTTGACTTTCCGTTGTAAAAGCCTTTAACAAAATAATCAATTAGCAATGGAATGTCGCGTCTTCGCTGTCTCAACGGCGGTATTGTAAAAGGAAAACGATTGATCCGATGATAGAGATCTTCTCGGAATTCATTCTTCTGTACTCGTTTGTATAGATCCCGGTTTGTAGCAAAAACAATCTGAAAATCTAATTTCTTTAAATTTCCTCCAACTGGCTGTATTTCTCTCGTTTCTAAAACCCTTAAAAACCGAGGTTGATGGCTCAATTCAAGTTCACCGATTTCATCAAGAAAAAGAGTGCCACCATCGGCCTCCTGGAAATGTCCGGCTTTGTCTGTTTTAGCGCCTGTGAATGAACCCTTTGAATGTCCGAAAAACAAGGATTCAAAAAGGTCATGGGAAATGGAACCACAGTTCACTGGTACGAAGGGTTTTCCAGGTCGAGTTTGCTCATGATATGCATGGGCAAATAACTCCTTCCCAGTACCGCTTTCGCCCAACAGAAGTATATCGAAGGCTCGATCTATGCTACTGCTACTGGAAAGTTTGATAAATTTCTTTTTGATTTCATATATTTCTTTGTCTACTGATACGATGCTCTTGAATGCTGGGCATTGTTGATCAATCTTGTTCATTGATTCTTGTGTCGATTTCGATAACCTATCCTTGATTGCGGGTCGTTTCTTCCTGGAAATGATATAATCATAAATCTCCTTAAGATATTCTTGTTTCAAAGACCAGGCGTCATTATAGGTAAAATTGGGTTCCTTATTTATTTTGATGTATTTTATGATGAAGTCAGTCGACATCTTATCCAACAGATCTTGAATGTATTGCTTTTCATAGTTTTCCCAAAGAGTTGAACACATCAGATCATGAGGTGGCAGTTTAGGATTCGGCGCTTGGTTTTCGATGGCATGATGGGGTGCACCATCCGACTGCCTGGCGATATTTGATACAGGCCCCCAATTAAAGACCGTAAAACCTCCAGATTCTGGCAAGGTGGCATAGATATCCCTGTTATGCCGCATATCCAATATATTTAAGAAATCAAAATTTTTTGTAATCCTCTGCTTCGAAATGGATTCTCGAACGTCATAGATGGGAATAAGAAGCTTCATTTCCATATAGAAATCCATTGCCAGTTCATAGTCCCAACACAAATCATCAATGGACTGGATTAACGGGTCGTCAATAACGAAGCGCGGGAATACTCTGATATTGGATTCATTTTCGAGCTGTAGGAGTTGATTTAAATGTTTACGCTCATACCAATATAAGGCGATGGCGGGACCAAGGGCAAAATCACTGTGGGAGATGCTGGAATAATACCCGGACGGAATTTCGGCAGACAAGTGCTCATCATGATCGATACAATTTACAACATCTTTCAAGTTATATCTCTTAGAATCAGCCAGCCATTCTTTAGCTTCACCAAAAGGTTTTATGAAGTAAGGAAAAGCGCGATATTTAAATCTTGGGTTTTTGTCAGCATCATATCTCAATTCATCGATAAACAAAGACTCTTTCAGGTTGTTGAGAGCCCAGATATCTATCGGTTTTAAAACGGTCTTTTTGCATTCTGGATTGGCACATGTAATGCCCAAATAGCCGTCATCCTTTCCATGAAGGAATATGCCACCGTACAGAAACAAACTTATTGAAAAATCGGACTCCTTCATAGTAATTCCACAATGGTTACACTTGAAAAATACATCTTTGTTGAAGTGAGTTTGATTCATTTGAATAATCCTCGTTGAATCTGTTTTCTATGTGTCACCAGGGGGCGCTATAAAAGGGACGACGGATAACAATTCATATTGCCGTTTCGCAACGGTAAGATGTTTGTGGCTATAACAGTCCAACCGTCCAGTCTCAACTATCGGCATAATATCCAATAAGTTGAGCCGGACGATGCTTTGGACGGACCGCCATTTTGGACAGCGCTGTCCAATCGATTGTTCAACCGCTTTGTTTATGGAGGTGTGTTCGGAACTTGATTTGAGCGACCATCTCTTCCATTGAAGAGACGACGTGGATGGTTTGATTCCTCATCGATTCGGTCATGAAGCCGAAATCATCCCGGAAGGCTTTCAGTGTGGATAGCATCTCAATATACTGTTTGCACACCCTTTCTGGTTTTTCCTCAAGCCAGACGGATGGAAAATATTGAATCTTCAGTCCCATCCTTATGTCGTTGTAAAGAAGTGGAACCTCAACTATGACCTTGTGGCCGCAACTGGCGCAGATGAATAAATTTATTTCGCCGGCGAACAGTTTTTCCACCATACCGGGATCTTCAAGGGCGTTGATGGATTCATAAAATTGGAATTCCTGACGGAAACCGCATGCCGGGCATATGATCCTTTCAATTGCAGTCGATGTCATGCTTATGCCTTTCTGATTCGGCTGTCAGTTCATTGTTACCAACGCCTGTTAATGATGCCCCAATAATCATCGTCCTCCTCATCATCCCATTCCCTTCGGGTTCTCTCTATGTCTCGCTTTTCACGAGCGATGTCCTCAGAGAGAGGTCCAATGATCATCCAATCTTGCCACTCCAATCCTTCACCGTCATAGTCGTCAAAAAAATCATCCATAACAATCTCCTTTCTTGCTGGCGGATTAATATCCACACTGGCTGCATATGATCTTGTATTTTTTCCCGTTGCGAATGGTCACATCGTTTCCCAGATGGTGGCCAAAGGTCACATAATGGCCGCACTCCAGTCGAAATTTCTTTCCGTCCAGTACTCGTTTCAGTATGTCTCCCAACAATTCAGGCTCGTTGTAGCGTTCTTTTTCCTCTTTGGTCATGGTTTGCCTCCATAAAAATAGAAAGCCCCATCACCTTGCGATGACAGGGCCTTCATTGGGTTGAATATGAATTTTTAAGACCGGACCAGGCTCAAAATCTGTCCACCGGTCGATTCCAGACGATATGCCTGGAGGGTGTCCAGGTTGGCATCTTGGGCCGCCCGCGTGAAAGCATTGATGATATGAAACATCGTTCCGCCTTGTTCCAGGTAATAGGATTGCCTGACCACCTCCGTCTCTGCCTGAGACAGACCGAACCGCTGGCTGAAGATCTCAATGGATTGTATGGGGTCCTTCACGGTTGACAGACGAGATATTTTGAATTGTTCCTGCTTGCGCATGGAATCCTCGATTACACCGGCAAGCGTCTCAGGGAAATTCTCCAGCCCCCGATTGCTGATATGTTTGAACCGTGACAAGGTCGATGAGGTCTTGGCGATGAGCCCGTTGGTGCAGACCAGCCTGTAAAAGAAAGCCTCGATGCTGAAAGCCAAAAGACCCACCTCACTATTGGCGAAAGACACGCCGGGAACGATTTCATCCAACTGACCGTAGCCTGGATTGACGCCGAAAGCCCTGGCATACTCGGGTACCTTGACCAGGAACATTCCGTCATCGATGGCATATTGTATTTGCGTGGTAGGATCGAAACCGTGCTGGAGCAACTGGGACAGGATTTCCATGTTGTCCAATGGTCGGTAGCGCTCGGTGAACACCGCTCGAAGCCGATTGGCATCGAACCGGCAGAAGAACGTCTCCCGTTGCTTGCGCTCCTGCTCTATCCAGTAATTGAGATTCTTGGCTTGGAGATCCTCCGGGCATCGGGAGAGGTAGGAGTAGGGTACACGCAAACGATTGGCCAAGAGTCGTTGGGCAGTGGGGGCCACTTCGACCTGTTTGCCAGAAACCCACATTTTAGTGAGATTGTCGAATTCCATTTCCTGTAACGGTACGATCTGGTCGTAATGATGGATGGATTGCTCATGGACTTCATTGATTACGGTTTCGAGAGTTGCTGTGTTAGCCATGATTAACTTCCTTTCGATTATTTGTTGATTTTATTGGATTGGTTGGGGAATGAAGCGATCTCCTCCAAAGCTTTCTCAAGGCACTTGGGGCAAATCGTGTGGGTAATTTGTTCCTCGATATTTTCATCTGGCAGACACTCACATTCTTTGGGTGGCAGCGAGCATCCACACCAGCTGCAAACTCGTTTCAAAAGCATGGGATTTTCTCCTCAAACAAAAACGCCCCTGATAGGCTCTTTGAGCCCGCCAGAGGCGATAGGATTGATTTCAGCAAATTTGATTCTTGTGAATGACGCTTTTATTCGTCCTGTTGTGAAAAACACCGTCCAACCGACCAGAGCCTTCGAATGCACGTCTGGCGCGTATTGGGCGATTGGACGATGAAAATGCGGATAATTTTAAATAATGGGGGAGGGGAGTTGTGGCGAGAAAGATTACCAGGATTTGCAGGCATCAGCATAGCTGCAATCTGAGCACATCCAACTGGGCTGGGGCATGTAAATGCCGGCATCGATACCCTTGAGTACCGCACTGGCAATTTTGGCGAAGCGTTTCCGATCCTGGGCGGTACGGATGGTGTGAACCTGTTCGAACTTGGGCGTTTTCAATTTGCGAAGCACGTCAAATCGGCATCTGACTGGGGAGATCGGGAGCACATATTTGTTGCTGGCGAGCAGATAGGCATAGCTGGACATTTGCATGTTCCCGTCTGCATCGGCCTGGGCCATGGGCTGAACTGCGGTCTTGTTATCCACGACGACGGCCTCGTTGTTTTCGTTCATCAGCAATAGGTCGATGATGCCAACCAGCATGAACTCCGTTGGAAAACCGTCATCGGTGTAAAGTCTGGCCGACAGTGGCATTTCCACCTCGACGACGGCATGACTCGACAGATCGATGGTGTCGTAAAAGGCTGTGAGCATGGCCCTGCCCATGGCGATGGCCCCGGCCTGGTCGGGCATGTTCTTTTTCCAGACCACTGGGGTGTCGTCGATCTTTTCCAGCCCCTGGATCAGAGAAGCTTCAAATTTCTCAAGCAGTTCATTCAAAGACACTTTGTTGCGATTGGTCTGTATGGACCTATAAAAAAACTCCTCGGCAGCATGCATGGCTTTGCCAAAAGGAAGGGCGATGCTGATGCGTTCCGGTTTGCGTTTTTCGACGTAACGATAGCGGTAGTTGAGGGAGCAGTTGAGGTAAATGAAGATCTGGTTGTGACTGATATAAAGATCCTGACTGAAACTCGTAAGTGCTTGGTTTCTGGGCATGACAATCTCCTTTCCGGGGTAGAACGCAAAAGGGGCCGGCCAGATGGACTGGCGCAACCCCTTTCGCAATCGTAGACGTTTGAATTTTGATCTTAGTTGGCCAACAAGTGCTCGATGACTGCCGAGGCATCGGTCTTGGACAGGTACTCAGATGCGGCGCCGAACATTTGCAGACACTGCTGATCAAGGTCAGGTTTGGAACGACCCTTTTCCTGATTCAGCTTGAGCATGTACTTGTACTGGTTGTTGGTAAGTCGGCCATTTCCGTTCCCGTTTCCGCCATTACCATTTGACCGGTTGGGGCGACCGTTTCCATTGCCGTTTCCGCCGTTATTACCGGTACCGGCGTTACAATTCTGATTCGGCTGACCGTATGCCCCTTGAGACCGATCGTTACGATACAGATGCAAGCCAACTCCGAGTAACGTGGCGGCCTTCTTCAAGGCATCCGTAGCAGCGGCTTTAAGATCATCCGCAAGAGAGATGATGTCGCCGGTTTCTTTGGCACGAGTGATCCGGCTGGAACCGAATTGGGTTTTAACCACATTGCCGGCTTTCAACTCTCCGATTACGATAACCTCGTCGGTTTCCTTCAAGATTTCGTGGTGAATGATGGAAAAAGACCAGTCGGCGTCAAAGGCATCGTTGAGTCGTTGAATTACGGAATGACCTTCGATGTAATCCAATATCTTGCCGAAGTTGCCTTCACGTTGTTTGATCTGCTCCGGGCCAAATTCTTTTTCGAGGACTTCTCTGTTCATGTTTTTCTCCTTTCAAGGTAAATAAAAAGGCCCAGCCAACTATTGACTGAGCCTGTCAGTAGAATGGTGACGTGGGTCACCAGGGTACACGGTACTGATTCAGATGGTGGGCATCACCTCCTTTCTACAGGTGAATGGTTGCTGTTGAAAAAGGCGCACTGCGAGCATTTGGTTGGGTCCCGGCAGGCTATACAGACCTTGTTTCGGTCCAGGATGCTGGGCAAGTGCTCGAATACTCTCTCAATTGCCTGTGTCATAGGAACGCCAAGAGCCCAAGCAATACGGCGCAGGGTGCAGGACGATTTGAGGGATAGTTCGGGTGTATAGGCCATAGGCGGTCCTCCTTTCGACGGACGTAAAAAAGGCGGCCCTGTCGTGGGGACGTGGTTGCCTGAGGGTATGGACTGTATTGAATATTATTTAGGTAGAGTAATGTCAGCGATATTGTATGGGTGTAATTAACTGCAAATTGGAAAATCATGCATATGAAGCGAATAGTGAAATGTGATGGTGGAGCAATAAAAAAGGTGGAACCGAGTTGAGTCCGCCGATTTAGGTCCCGCGATTATATTATAATTTTACTGCCGCAGGAAATGTTATTGTACACCAAGCCCATTGGGCAACAATATATGTAGTGGGTGGTTCAGGAGGGACAACAATATCTGGTATGGATGCCCTTGACAACGAGCGAATGCTGATTATTTTCGGCGAAATAAACTATTGGAGGTGAAAACCCGACCTTTGACCAAGACAAAAAACCTGAAAAACAGCAATCGCAAGTGGCTGATATCGTACATGTTCCTTCATTTTGTTATCTTTGCAATAGCTGCCGCAGTCGTCAATCCTACCTTCGACGATATCAGTTCCTTACTGGCAAAACTCAAAAGCCCAAGCGGTCTCATCCCCCTAATAATATTCCCGCTATCTGTCGTACTTGAAGGGTTGATCCACAGCAACCGCAAGGCCGTGCTCGTGTTCTGGCGGATCAGGAACCCTTTGCCCGGGTGCCGCGCATTCTCTAAAATCGCTCCCAACGATCCAAGAATCGACATGGCTGCTATCAAAAAAATTTACCCGGATGGCCTTCCATCAGATCCAAAAGAGCAAAACGCTGCCTGGTA
This sequence comes from uncultured Desulfosarcina sp., assembly GCA_963674945.2. GTDB lineage: Bacteria > Desulfobacterota > Desulfobacteria > Desulfobacterales > Desulfosarcinaceae > Desulfosarcina. The sequence continues at coordinate 2,374,273 of CAXXWQ010000003.1, read as the reverse complement.
CAAGTTGTACAAGCAGTATGAAGATAAAATGATAGTGAACGATGCGCACCGGTTTTTCCTGCTGACGAGAGACCTTGCCGCATTGACAGTGGTATTGATTCCGTTCTGCGTTGTTGCTCACCTGTTCTGGCAGACGCCTGCCGCTACAATCGGATACCACGTGCTCGTTCTTACAGTTGTCGCTGCCCTTATCTGCCTGTCAGCGCAAAGTTATGGGAAAAGGCTTGTGGAGAACGTTTTCGCGGAAGCGATAACCTAAACAGGAAAGGATCTGAACAGTACCATGAAACAGCTCGAATGCATCATCTTCAACGTCGAACATGGGTTTTGCGCTTTCATCAAGTCCCCGAACGATTATGGACTGATGATCGACTGCGGCGGTAGGGAATATTTTTCACCGATCAGATGGGTCAGGCAAAACTACAATTATGGTAATGGCAACATCAAGTATCATGAAGGACGGCGTATCGCCGAGATGATCATTACCCATCTTCACGTAGACCATTTCTCCGATATCGGCAGTTTCGTCAAGCAGGAGGATCAGCCGAAGATCCTGCTGCGGGACAAGCAGACGATGAAGTTCATAGATGAAAAGATTAGCGAAGAGGAGGATGGAAGCTCGCAGCAGCAAATCCTGAAACAATTCAAGAAATTTCAGTCGAGCTATACCGTAGATGTTGATACGCCGGTCGACTGGGGCTTTGATCAATACAAGTACAGCCAGATCTCGAACTCAGATGCTGAGGTCATCTCTAAGGACCGTGACAAGATCATCAACAACCGCAGCTACATCATCGGTATCGAGTACGCCGGCAGAAAGATACTGTTCCCTGGAGATATCGAAACCGAAGGCTGGGAAAAGGCGTTCAATTCGTCATACATGCGGGATATCCTTGACGGGACGGATTTCTTTGTGGCGTCGCATCACGGCAGGAAGTCCGGATGCAATTCCGATATGCTGGATTACACAGGTATTCCCTACATCTATATCGTGTCTGCCCGCGCCCAGGATGACGGAACCTATTACAGTTTCTATTCCAAACCGGAAAATTCGCATGAGTATCTTGTCTATGGCGACAAGGAGCGGTCCAGGGTGATATCCACAAAAAAGCGTAACCAATCCATCAAGATCATCATCGATGAGCTCGGTAGAACCGCTATTGTCCCAATCGTCACGCCGGATAACCTGACAAAGAACCAGCAGCGTCTCGTCGAACGCAGGACCAAAAGGTTGGTTGGCAACTGGACTCTCTAAGATATATTGGATATCCTCTAATTTTTGCTGTGATTCGCTCATTCCTGGCCGATCTATCTGATTATTGCTATGCGAAGGTGGCTATAGCACATCAATTAACAAAGCCCATTATTGCCTCTTCACTTCAATTTCGCATTTCCCACTATTTTCACCAGAAAATCGGAATAAACACCTAATATAAATAAATATAATAACGTTTTCACACATACATTTACCCTTTAAGTAATCGCCGCTATGCGCCAGGTACCTCGATACCTGAGCCAGTCAGAAAAAACAGGGAGCCACCCACCGGATGATAGATGGCTCCCGTTTATCTGACCGTTGAGTAGGTAGGAGAACCCGTCAGGCTATTAAGATTAGGGCACCGGGCTCCAGTAATGCGAAAACGTTACGAAAAGGGGGATTGAATGATGAGAAAACGAAAAAAGAAATGGCCGAACGGCCAAAAGCCCAAGCTTCATCATGGCGGAGTCCTGAGCGAGAGTCAGAGGCTCACTATAGACGACGTGATACCAAAGATCGAGCGGGTAGGGAGAAGATTTACCACCAAGCTGGTGGATAGTACCGATCCATATAATCTGCGAGGACGGTATTAGAGGAGAGGATTTAGGCGAGCTCGGAAAACATCCGGCTGATGATGCCTTGATCAGCGAAACTGAAATACCGGTCGTCCTCCGTGTTGATGATCAGGTGTTCATGGATTTTGATGCCAACAATTTCTGCCGCCCGGATGATTTTTCGAGTGATGGCAATGTCATCATGAGAGGGTTCGAGATCGTTGGAGGGGTGATTGTGAGATAGAATCATTGCTGCAGAATTGGCCAGAATAGCCGGCTTTAGAACCTCGCGTGGATGGACAGCGGCCGATGAGAGCCCACCAACGGATACGATGTTCAACCCGATCATTTCGTTCTTGGCATTGAGCAGAACCACAACGAATTGTTCCCGGTCCGGTTGCCCTTTCATTAGGATAAGGTTCTGGATCAGGGCCTGGGCCTGCTGTGAGTTGAAAAGGCGGACGTTGCCAAAGGATACGGATTCATCCTTGACCAAGGATACACGGTAAATGGAAATAGATTTCTTGAAAGATAGGTCCGATGCTGCAGGGAATAATTCCTGCTGTATATAGGGTTTTGTAGTGCGATTAGGATTATAGATTTTCATGGGTGAACCTCCATAAACGCAAAAAAGGGCAACCGCCGGCGGAAAAGACCAGCAACTGCCCCTCATGCTTGATTGAGTTGAATTATGAACGTTTCCAGCACTTCAATCGGTAATGCTGGTAATACAAGTGCTCATGGCACTCTTCCTTGGTGTCGGTGATTTCAACTTTCCATCCACGTTCCTCCATGATTCGCTTGACTCGAAAGATGGCTTCCTCATAATGATCATGACCGTTGATGCGGGATGGATTCTCGACCAGGTGAGCGTTTTCAATGTTGCGCCAGCGATCACCATCACGGATGCGCGGGACATTCCATGTGGTATGGTCGATAGCACGGGCGACGAGTTGGCAAATCTCTACTGATTTTTGCATAGTGGTCTCCTTGTGTTTGGAAATGAAAAAGGCGACCTGTCTTGGTGACAAGCCGCCTTGGATGCTGGGTCATGAATTGTTGTATTGTGGGGCCTTCAGCAATATCCTACGGGCAGAACCCGACAATCGGGAATTCGCAGGTTACACTACTCCTCCTTTGGACACGCTATAACCATCCTACATTCTATGGTATATTTACCCTATCCTTGACATTTCTGCCCTTTAAATAACCGCCGTTGGGTGCTGGCTGAGAGCAAACGAACACATGATGCTGATTGAATAAATCCACTGTTGCTAAACTATCCAAGGGAGGCGTGTGGACGATTGGACGGTATGGACGATGGAAAGGGGGCGTGGCGGCTATAAAACGTGACAGGCTGAATAACCTTTGTCATATATCTATCCTGCCGGCCACTATCAATATGGTCGCTTATTCGACTCGACCACGATCACCAGTTGGCGACCATCAGATTTGGACAGCGCTGTCCAATTTGGCAATCTGAGAGGTTGGGGAACAATATGGTGGGGTATGGAAAACGGTACGACAACGATATGGTGATTGATTTCCTTTTGTTTCTGGGCCTTAGCGTCATGCCAGATTGGAAACAACTGTTTGACACTTAGTTTAGCATATACTAAGTTAATTTTTGAACGGGCATTCATTATTTCCTTATTAATATTTGAATCGGTATGTTGACTCGGTGTAGATGGTGAACAGAAAAACATCCATCTTCAAAACGGCTGTAAGCTTATTTGCGTCTCAGGGATATGATGCGACGACTACACTCCAGATTGCCAAGGAAGTCGGTGTCACAGAACCCGCAGTTTTTTATCATTTCCAGAGCAAGAACGCTTTTTTTTCCACTATTCTCGAAGCAGCTGCAAAAGCCTATTTTGATCGTATTGATGTGTTACTGTTGGATGGAAAGACAGCATTTGAATCCTTGGAATCATTGATTCACCTCCATTTTACTGTCGTGACCGAAGAAGCCGAATTCATGAGTATTCTTTTGAGGACCTGCCCTGCGCGTTTGGATGATCCAGAAGGCACATGCAGCAAGATTTATCGAGAAGTCAGATCGAAGTTGAAAATTGTTCTGAGAAAAATCCTCGAAAAAGGCATGGAATCGGGTGAATTCATTTTAGTGGATATCGAAACTACATCAAATATATTGATTGCATTGTTACTTGGGCTTATGCGCCAACAGATAGCAGAAATTGATAATTTAGATGGCGTAGAAAAAGGAAGTATTGAGTTTTGTAAAAATGCTCTCTTAAACAAGAAAATAGACTTCGAAAACTATGATTCGTCGATAAACGGACAATATCGACATGGATGTGTTGGCTGAACTTGCAGGCAAAACACCTGTTTTGATTATAATAATAAGCTTTCAATTGAATTCGCAAGCAAGCCAAAAAACCAAAGTTGATATTCAATCTTCATAGATCAGGTTAGATATATCGATGAATAACATCACCGAGATGGAGAAAATAAGAAAAGGTAGTCAAGTCATACATGATCGCCTTCTCCAGATTTTAGATGAAGCTGGTAGACCGCTATCCACCAGAGACATAGGAGTTCGTTTACGCTTTGAGAATATTCGGCTTACAAATTACCAAATCATATCCGAACTTAGGGAGCTCCTCAGCAATGATGAGGTAACTATTGAAGGTAATAGGTGGCATTCGGCATCTGTACGACATTCACAAAGGCAATCAGTAAACTTTTTTAAAGGCCTGCCCTTCACATTCCCAAATTTATCCCCGGAAACAACAAAACGAATTGGCAGTCAAACATCGGCAATTGAATCTCCTTGCTTAGGCATAACTGGGTCGCAACAGCGCAAACCTGCTGATGTGAGAGCGGACTTGATTGGCAGATGGGGTTTCTTCAGGCGCCTTGTCGCCTATTATCGTCAATGCATCCGTAATGAAGAGGGAGCTAAAGCGGTTGCCTTTCAAAATGAGCTCTATGAAAGATTCATCTATCTCAGAAAGGTTGGGTTTTGGTATCCTCGACATGGCACACCTTGGCAAACCATAATTCCGCTTGGAGAGCATCTTTCTGGTTTAGTAAACAATTTGCCGGGACCAACCGATGAAGACACTCTCGTGGTGGGTTATCCAATTCAAGCCCTATTTAAAGAGCGTAGTGGGGAACCTCCGATATCAATAATACGTCCTGTTTTTCATTTTCCAGTCGAATACTCCATAGCAAGCGCGGGGCTCTTTTTAAAAAATGATAATCCTCAAATAGAGGTCAATTTCGATTGGTTGGAGTTCGCATTTAATAGGCGGGGAAATAATCAAAGTAGTTTTCTGACCGCATGTGGATTCATCAATCGATCCCGACCAAATGACGAGGCCCCTGGAATTGAACGCGGTGAATCCTCACCGAATATTGAAGGTCTCACATCTGCGCTCAAAGCATTCATGCCAAGCAAGATCATCGAAGCACTGAAAATTGACGCGATCCCTGATACGCCCTTGAAGACACCCTTCGATACAGGAATATACAACCGTGCTGTTTTAATGGTAGCTAAAAAAACCCGTTTTACAGTTACATTGTTGAAAGAATTGGCCGCTATCGAAAGGGCGTCGGATAGGATCTTAGATCAGACAGCTTTGCGGATGGTTTTCGCCCAAGAAGAGCATACTAAGCAACCATTGGATGATTTGATCCATGAAGAAACCGTTATTGATACGACATTGCTAAACGCAGAACAGCGCCTTGCTGTCGCGTCACTTCTCAAACGGCCGCTAACCATTGTAACTGGCCCTCCCGGGACTGGTAAAAGCCAAGTTGTATCGGCGACGGCAACCAATGCCAGGCTTCAAAACCAATCCCTCCTTTTCGCCAGTCGGAACCACAAAGCGATCGATGCCGTATACAATCGTCTTGTTGATGATGATGGGCAGACCTTGATGGTACGTACGAATTCAAAGGAGGATCCCAATCTCAACTTCACTTTCTCCCATGCAATAGGGGAGATGCTGCTTCACCAATTAAATCCAGGTGCATCTCGACAACTATCATTTGTTAAAGAGGAGATTTCTCAGTTACTGCGTCAACGTGGTGAAACTGCCCTTATCATCAAAAAAGTGGCATACCTCAGATCTGAAATTGGTCGCCTTGAAGAAAAAATGGCACACCTTAGCAGAGATTTGCCTCATGGCATGGCCCCATATCTTGATGTCAGACCATCATCTTTTCCTTACAAATCCATAAGCCACATATCTCTCATTTCGAAATCCTTTGCCCAAACCACTACACACCTCACAATTTTCCAAACCGTGGTTCGCTTCTGGCGATGTGCTATGCTTACGCCTTTATATTGGCTTGCTAGAAGGAAGTTGAAGGTAATTCCTGGAACTCCAGGTTTGCGACTATGGCTCACACCAAAAGAATTACATAAATTATATGGCGATTTCATCCTATTAGAGAAAGCAGCACAGTATTCCAAAACGCGTATTAAGTGTAGGCCATTGGAGGACGAGGCTCGTATTCATCCACCATTGGAGGTACTGACCACTTCGATATCAGAAATAACGCAACGGCTTGAAGAAATTGTTCAAAGAGCCATTTCTCTTGACCTAAATGATAGGAAAGGATTACCAGAGGGTGTTAGCAGAGAAAAGATGGATGGGCTAAAGACCACGCTAAGGGCTATGCGGACAGGTCTTGATGAAGGAAAGATTCGAGCGGAAGCAATTTCGATACTCAAAGAACGGGCACCTCATGTTCTTCACAGCTTTCCATGTTGGGCGGTAACCAATCTGTCAGCAGGATCTCGCCTACCTCTTATGCCTGGGTTATTTGATCTGGTCATTGTAGATGAAGCCAGTCAGTCTGATATCCCATCTGCTATTCCACTGCTTTTCCGGGCCAAACGTGTTGGTGTGGTAGGGGACCCATTTCAGTTAACTCACTGCTCGAAATTATCCACAGCAAAGGATACACTCTTACAGCGAGAAATTGGCATTACGCGTATTGAAGACACCCGTTTTTCCTATTCCGATCATTCTCTCTATGATTTGTTGGCAGGTACGAACGATGCCGAACCAGTGTTTCTGAGTGAAACTTACCGCAGCGCCACCGAAATCGCTGGGTATTCAAACGATATTTTCTATAGTGGCCGACTAAGAGTGGCCACAGATTTGACACATCTAAAAGCCCCTCATGGGGTTCCTCCAGGCATCCATTGGACAGAGGTTGAAGGTGACGTAAAAAGTGGAGGAGGGAGCGGTTGCTTTTGCCAGGAAGAAGTTGACACCATCCTAAACATTGTAAGGGAAATGCTAGTTAAAAATAAGTTTCGTGGATCTCTGGGGATTGTTACGCCATTTCGAAAGCAGGCAAATCGCATTCGCGATGCGTTATATGAATCTGATAGTAATCTCTATTATTGGTTGGAAGCCTCTCAGACTCACATCGATACAGCACATGGATTTCAGGGAGACGAACGAGATGTCATCATCTTTAGTTTATGTGCCGGATCAGAGATGCCTGTCGGTTCCAAGGGATTTTTAAGAGAGAACGCAAATCTTTTTAATGTGGCGGCCAGCCGCGCAAGGGCCGTGCTTCATATTGTAGGAAACCGAAAATGGGCACGAAATTCCAAAATAAGACACATAGAGCGACTCACAGCTGCCCCCCAAAAAGCTGACTACTTTTCCCCAAGGGGGCCATGGCATCCGCATGACTCACCATTTGAAAAAATGCTTTTTGATGCGTTAATAGCTGTAGGCCTTGAACCCAGACCACAATTTCCGGTTGCTAGTAGACGGCTGGATATTGCCCTAATAAAAAAAGGGGAGCCACCTTTAAAGATAGATATCGAGGTAGATGGTGCTTGTCATCGCAATTCAGATGGATCACGTAAAACTGATGACACGTGGCGAGATATTCAATTGCAGGCGATGGGATGGAAAGTTCTCCGGTTTTGGACGTACCAGTTACGCGAGGATATGAAGGGTTGTGTAAGCAAAATACAAAAAGCATGGAGCGAAAATGAATGATTTAAACAATATTAAGAGTGGTTCGAAAAACCACCAAGGAAAGAAATCAAGCCAGCTTGATATGGCCTTTCCGCATGTCTGGCTTCTATCCGCAGCTGTGATACTGATAATTATCCTCATGATTCTTTCTGGTTGGAAAATTGTCAATGTCGAAGCAGAGCGTCAAAGCGTGGCGGTGGAACGAGTACGATTAGAAAAAGATCGTGAACAATTGGAGATCAATCTTCAATCACATGCCACCATATTAAAGGAATTGCCATCACTCAAGGATGAAAACGATAACCTCAAAGCCCTTGGGGACAAAATAAAAGGTGAGTTACAGGCAAGGCAAGCAAAGTTTGAAAGTCTAACTACCCAGGTTAAATCGGCTCAAGAAATGTTGGATAGGGCCATCGCAGAACGAAATCAGGTAATTTCGGACAAAGAGGTCGCAAGAAGGGCTTACGCGCAATTGCAAAATGATATTAAGGTATCAAGCAATAATGCGGAAGAGTTAAAGGACGAGGTTGCCCAATTACAAGTACAAAGCAGGGATCACAAAGATAAAATTAAAGCGTACCAAATTCAAGAACGAAAGCTTTCGGAAGATCTTGCAGGTCTTGAAAAACAGAAGGATTATCTTAAGCAAGTACTCTCGGAAATGTCGGAAGATAGATCCGAATTGGCTAAACTTGGAAATCGGTTCAATTTTATAGCTGATAAGATTGAAGCCACGAATCAGAAAACAGATGCAAGTATCAACGAATTGCATGGCCAAGCTGCAAAATTAAAGGAGGCTATTGCGACCATCCATGACCAAGTGGAAAATCTATCTGGTGAAACTAAACGTGTTGGAACCTCTTGTGAATCATTGAGTAAAACTTCTCAGTCTATCTCAGTCAGCTCAAAAACAATCGATACCGCTTCAGGAACAGTAGATAAGACTGTCGAAAAGTTGAGAGCTACTATAGGAGGCATTGAAGTCGCATCAGAAAATGTAGATACCCAGGCTAAGCAGTTGGCTCAAACCATTGAGGTACCAATTAATTCTATCAATCGAATGGTAATAACGCTCAGTTCGCAAAATACAAACTTGGATGATCACATTAAGCAACTTAATGGCAATTTAACCAGCTTCACAGAGCAAATAACGGAATTCGATAGCAGAGCAAAAACACTAAAAGGATATTTGGATGACATTCAAAAGGATGTGACCAAGTTTGATGAATTTAACCTTCATATGGCAAGAACAGCAAACGGGCTTGAATCAACACAATCCACCCTTAACAATCAATCAAAGGAGTTGATAGATATCATTTCCAAGGTGCATAATAATTTTGGTTCCGAATCAAGTCTAATTTCACAAAAACTCCAAGAAATAAAGCATCTTTCAGATGGTATGATGCAGCAACTTTCGCAGGTTGATGACAAAATTAAGACTTTGGAGAGTCAATTAAAGGAATCTATTGAACCAACCGAAGTTCAATAGTCCGATGAAATATACTAACGCAATTGAGAGGTCAACATGGACGGTATAACAATTCCGTTTCTCCCTACCACAATCTGGATATTCGCTGCAGCTTTAGCGATAATTCTCGTCCTTTTGTCATTAACACATTATCTTTATTATCAACGGCGTATGAAAGCTTTGGTTGAAGATGGCATAAGTGCAGCAGAACTTGCAGCAAAGAAGGAAAATCTTCAAGCTGATGTGAAAGAACTTAGAAATTGGTTAGATATCCAGCGCGATGAACTAAATCGAGTAAAGGCCGAACGTGAAGAACAAGAACGGCTGCGAGCACTTCTTGATGACCTTGCTCAAAAAGGTGCAATTCAGGATCAAAAAAACGAGATTTTACGTAAAGAGGTGGGAGAACTGGAAAATCAACGCCACTTTGTAACTCAAACACTTGAGAAACTCAATCAAGAAGTTGGCAATTTAGAGGCCAAACGTGGTGAGGCTGCTTCACTTAGTGAAGAATTGAAGCAACTACAAAAGAAAATAGACGACTCTCAAAAAACAATCGAAAGTTTCGCGAACGTTGAGGCGAAGCTTGTGGTTTTTAAGGCAGAGCAGGTAACACTTGAAAATCAAGTGGCTGAGATTCGCGCTTTAGGAGACATTACAGCCAAGGAGACCGAATTAAAACGTTTGGATGCTCAAAAGGTCTCTCATGAATTAGAACAAAGCAAAATGAAATTTGCTGAAATTAATAGGGAGCAAGCTGAGGCTGAAGCTATTGTTAATAAACTGATGGGGAATAAAAATGAACTGGAATCTCGTCTGGATTATTTGAGAAAAGAACATGATAATTTTGTAGAAAAAGTGGGTAAGCTGCGGATGGCCTTAGAGAAGGCGAGCGAAGAGCTAAAAACTAAAAAAAATGAGGTTGTAGAGACATCCCACGAAGCTGATAAATCCAAGGCTGAGTTATCAATTATACGTAAGGAGAAGGCGGAGCTTGGTGCTCTGGTAAATGTTCTTGTTACACAGAAAGAATTATTAACAAACGAATTAAGACAGACGAAAGATACAATCGTAAAATACAATAGCGCAAAGAAAGAGGTGATAGAATTACTTGATGAGCTAAAGTCCCTGAAAAATAAAAGACAACGGGAACAGGAGCAAGTTGAAGAATTTGTGGCTCGCAAGACATTGTTAAAACAAAGTGTCGAAAAGCTCCAAGGGCAAATGTCCGGCAAAGAAACAGAGGAAGTGCACAAAGCCTATGAGGACCTGCTAAAGCGAAATGCGGTTTGTTTCAAGAAAACCGAGTTTGCCCCCACCACAGGTACTAAAGGTGAATACCTGGCCTTGGAGCAATTTAAAAAAGAGTTGCGGGAGAGCAATCTCTACTTTCCTTCCAGGGTCATCGATGCCTTTCACACTTCGCTAAAATGCCAGAGCATCAACCCACTGACCGTGCTTGCAGGTGTATCTGGCACGGGCAAGACCCTGCTGCCAGTGAAGTATGCCGAACACATGGGTCTCCATTCCTTGGTTATTCCAGTGCAGCCGCGTTGGGACTCACCACAGGACCTCTTTGGCTTCTATAACTATCTGGAAAAAAGTTATAAAGCAACAGAACTATCCCGCGCCCTGGTACGCATGGACCCCTACAACTACGATCCCAGCGAGTTCCCCGGCCTGGATTACGACTGGCCAAGAGAACGCATGATTATGGTGTTACTGGACGAAATGAACTTGGCTCGTACCGAATATTACTTTAGCGAGTTTCTCTCAAAATTGGAACTGCGTCGGCTCGTAGAGAACCCTTCAAACCCGGCACATCGCGAGAAGGCCGAGATCGAACTGGATACCGGTCCGGGCAGCAATCGCAGCTTCCGTATTTGGGTGCCGGAGAACGTTTTGTTCGTGGGCACTATGAACGAGGACGAAACCACCCAAACACTCTCCGACAAGGTGCTGGACCGTTCCAATTTGCTGCGATTTGGCAAGCCTGACGATCGGCGTCAGCATAATGATAACGGTGGGCAGGAAAGAATGACTCGCCCCTTTCTTACGCGGGACCAGTGGAGCAGTTGGTGCAAACCAGTTGATGGCAGTGATGAATGGCAACCCAAGATGAGAGAGTGGATCCGTTGTTTGAACAACGCATTAGAGAAAGTTGGACGCCCCTTCGGCTACCGTGCTCAAGACGCCATTGCGTTGTACCTGGCCAACTACCCAGATGCCGGCCAGGACAACCGGTACAAACTGGCTTTTGCAGACCAGGTAGAGCAGAAGATCATTCCCAAGTTGCGTGGGCTGGACGTGGCCGAGCCAAAGACTCTGGGCTGCCTCCAGGAGGTTGCCAGCGTCATCGACTCGCTTGGAGATGCAGAACTATCCTCAGCCATAGCATCGGCCATCGATGAAAGCAAGAACATAGGCATGTTCACCTGGCGAGGTGTCACCAGGTCTTTGGAGAATGAATAGACCATGAACGGTGCCGTGGACGTCCAACTGCATCTGTGGCCATGGTCCGTAGGCAACGGGGACGAAACCGTTAACCTCATCTACGGGCCGGTCACCGTGCCATTTTACGGCAGCCCGGTACTCTCGGTATCCGAAAACACCACTGTACTACTGACCAGGCGTTACGAACGTTTTCAGCCCTTTGGGCCAAGGTTTAAGGCGGCAGACGGCGCATATCGGCTCTACCAGACGCCACATGGCGTCGTTGCCAAGAAGGCCGTGTCGCAAAAACTTAAAACACCAAACAGAAACGATGATAGCTCCATAAAGACGGCCCTGGCCATCCATAGTAAAGAGGGCGCTCGTGAGGTATATCTTTCCACCTCATACGCAGTACCGAGCGCAGAAAATATTAATGGCAAATGGGACGAAAGCCCACTTTACCGCACCATCCTGGCTTGGTCCAATTTTTTTGACGAGTGTATTCTGGAGTCCAAGGAAACCCATCGCGAAGGCAAGCTGCCATGGTCAAACATTGTAGATTACATAAAAAAGCTCGCCCAGAGTGAAAATGAGCCGCGTATGGCGCTCATCGTGCATATCGCGGACGCTATGCGCCAGCAGTTGCCCGGCGTTGTGCATGCCGCAAGGCGTATCCTGGTACGCGAACGAAAGATGATGCCAGCACCGCGCGTTGCCGAGACCGACGCCACTTGCCTGCAATGGTACATGCGACAGCCTGGCACCACATCTACAGAAAAGGCAGCTACTAACCGGCATCAACTTATGGGCGTTTCGCGCCGAGAGTCGTTGGATACTCTGGAAAACAAGGTGCTCAAGGACTTCCTGGTCCGCTGCCGCCTGGAGTCTCGCCGTTATCTAAACTTTGACTGCACCCCGGAGCAGCGCATGTATTCAGAGCGTGGCAACAAAGTTAATTCCTTCGGCAACATCTGCGCTGAGCTCAGGCAATTACCACAGTTGGCAAACATCACCAGACCTCCCTCCGTTCCGAAACCAAATTATGTGCTGCAGAACGACGTCCGCTACAAGCGAATATGGGATTTTTACCTCAAGCTGCTGCGTCAGGAGGACGAGGAGGACCGCTTGTGGGACTGGCAGGCCCGTACTTGGGCCGACATTAGCCGCATGCTGGTGAACGCCGCACTCATGGCCTTGCGGGGCGAGACATCTGGACAGGTAGGGTATCGATTCGAGGAAACACTGGCTTCAGTATTCGAAATTCTACCCGAGCAGCGGCTGGGAACGCGCATCGAGCGTGGCTCTGAACCGGGGCCTTTCCTCGTCCGTCCTCCGAATGGGATGGCAGGCAGGGCCGTAGCCCTGGAAGTCGTTCATCCCGACCTGGCCAAAGAGCACAAGGTGACGAGGCATTTTGGGCGAATGGGCGGCCACCTCTACTTAGTGTTCAGCCCACTGGACGGTTCAAAGCAAACAGTTGTTGTCGTGTGGGCAGTACATACCGCTGCCTGTACCCCTTCTATTCGTCCTTCATGGCAGACTATTGCAGATTCTGCAGCGGTCGCACTCAACAGACACAGTATGTTTCTAAGCGATCGGGCACAGGGATTCCCTGATCTGCGTGCTTTCGTGGTTGCCAGTGACATGGAGGTATTGAAGCCTGATTTGATCCCTTCAAGGGAGGGACGTGTACATCTTGTTGAGATCCCAACCAAACAGCAGCTATGGGCTGAGTCTGTGGAGTGGATTGCCCTTGTCATCGAAGAAGTACTGGGAGAACTGGTATGACCAGCGTGTATGGTGTATCTGCTTTCGGCTTGAACGACTGTGTTGCTGATCTGGATGGCGTGCTCAAGACAAGCGGTTTTTACGTGGCGGACGCAGTGTTGCCCAAGCGCGCTCTTGGCCAGATCCGAACCGGCGATGAGGCCGAGCAGGAGCGCGTGCATTCCGGTTTATACTGGCCCCCCGAGGCGAGGGTTAAGCCCGGCGAACCGCTACGGCGAGTGCCTATTCCCGTGGCCTGGTCACTGCTGGTGGACGCGGGAGACACTACAGTTCCGGTCCGCTGGAACGTGGGAGGCGGTGTCTCGATTCCGCTCGCTTCCATCATGGCAGCCCACCTGAAGGACCTGTTGCATGGCAGCGGTTTTGACGCTAAGAATGATAACCGGGCGGTAGTAGCCATTCCCGACCATTTAGACGAATACCATCAGGAAACGCTGCTCCGGGCATTTGGCGGCGTCAGGCACAGGATCTCAATGGTCTGGCGCACCGTGGCCGCTGCCATGGAGTGGCTGGACAAGGCCATGCCCGAGGATTTGGAAACTGGCGATTGGATGCTGGTGGTATACATCGGGCCAGACGGAATGGATTTCATGACATTCGAACTGCGTGAAGAGGTCTTCGGCGGCAACCGCTTCATATTACCCGTACGCAATCGTCCCCGGCACTCGCCCGGTCCTGCTGGCTGGCAGTGGGCTTGCGCCCTATCCGCCAAGGCGGACCCAATATGCTCGATAGATCATGGGGCGTTTTGGCAAACTTTCACCAACTTTCCCGAACTATGGGCCGCCATTGCTGGCAGACCATGGAAAAAACACGAGCTTCCGCGAGCCTGGTCCACTGCTGACGGGTGGAGGTACTGGCACCCTCCAAAGAAACTGTTTGCAGAGTCTGTCTGCTGCGTCACCGATGGCGGCGACCTGCTGCTGGATTTGGTCAAGACATCCAGTTCTATTCTCCCTCGCAAGCGCGAAATTAAGGAGGAAACCTGGGGACAGCACTTAACTGCCTCGCTGAGCCGAGCCTTGTTGCAGCGCAATGGCCGCCTGCGCGGGGCGGTGATCTGCGGGCCGCTTTGCCCTGTAACTACTCAGGCATGGATTCAAGAAGCACTCATAAACCTTCCATGCCGGCCAGACGCTTGCCCAGATACAATTTGGCTGGCAAGTGCAGAAGAGGACCCTGTCGCAACGGGTGCAAGGCTCTTCGGCCGGCGCCTGGCTGCGGGGCTTCCCACATACTTGGACACCTTGCCAAGGCTGGCATTGTATGCGGAAAAAGTTGGGGGTGGGTTGGAGTGGATGGATATTGTGGAAGCCAAGGAGTGCGCCGGAGGTAAAACCTACACCCGCAGCATTCCGAACCGTTTTTTCCTGAAAAAACATACCGATGCCTTGCATGTCTATATGCGCAAGGACGCTCAGGAAACAGGGACCGAGTCGCCGTACCGCTACGGCGAGGTGAAATTCCCTTCCATTCCAGCCAGAGACGTCAAATTGACAATTGAAGTGGAGATGCGCCCTGCCAGTGGACTGGCCCGCGTTGTCATCGTTCCCGAAAAGGAGGAAACATTCCAAGGCAGAGCAAGGGTTTTCGATTATTCTAATATGATCAAGGTGGAGGAAAAGGACCTGCCAGAACCAGAGCTACGATGGCCAGAGACTTTGCACTACGAGGTTGCCACGAGCAAGGATGCCTTTACGGATACCAGGTTCAAAGGGTTCATTGCACTTTCGGAGGATGTTTCACGAAGCTATTTTATAGAAAAATTGGACGAAATGAAGAGGGTATTATGTTCTTCTTTTTTTGATCAGGAAACAAACATATTTGAAACGAGAAAGAGAATAGATGAGAATGGAATCTCCGGATCTGAATATGGTGACACATTAGTGACGGCGATTGCCTCCAAAATAGAATCCAGAGCAAACGAGTTTCTTCATAGCCGAAATCCACCTTCTGAAGCGATAAAATACGTTGTGAGGGCAACATGGCTTTGGGGTAAAACCCCCGAAGCAATATCAGATTATTTAATGCATTATTTTTTGACCTATGAGGGAAATAATTATGGTAATACTTGGCGCTATTTTGCTGAAGCGGCAAGCAGATGCTTCAATAGCAAGCAACATTTTGCAGCTTTATTTGATGCTATTTACCGGAGATCCATAAGTGGCGTAAATAACCCGTTTACTCTACAATCCTCAAAAGCTTTGGCACGGGTATTGGCTTATCGAGAAGATGCCTATGATGCACTGGAAAGTGATATGGCAGTGCATTTCGCCAAGCGGGCGGCTGAAGCCATACGTAAGCAAGTGAATAATAGGACGATCGCGCAAATCTTTTTTCAAGGGGCTTTACTCTTTCTTGCACTGCTCAGGTTTAGGATCAAGGAGCCTGAGTTCATGGACCCGGAAAACCCCAGAGATGTAAGCCTGTTTAAGGAAGTGGAGAATTGCCTGAAAAAAGCCAGGGCTATCGTACGGGATCAGCCTAACATTTTGGCCCAGATTGACGGGCTCATTCAGGGAATTGTGGACTTTATGTACTCCAAAGGCAAAAGCGGCCTTATAGGTGCCATTGCAAGTGAAGCTGGGGGGGACGAGTAAGGCCTGTTCTAAAGGATACAATGGCCTGGATTGCTGGTGGTATAGTTCAGGCTTTTTATGAGAAAGTCCCTGAAATGATTGTTTTAGAAGCTTTGAAGAAATTGACACCCGATCTTGGGGAGGTTGTTGATCGTTTCGTCGAAAAGTATGGATGTGAATATTAGGAAATGATTCAACCTACAGACCAGGCAAGTTGTCGTTTCTTTATTGGAATAGACATCCAAATCCGTCGAAACTGCAGCTACGCCGTCATCGACAATACCGGCACTTTGATCGAATCTGGCTGGTTCTCCAAAGCTGAAGCCGATGCAGTCGATCTGGTAAAGAGAATATCTGGATCAGGCCAAGTCGTTGTTGGTATCGATGCTCCCCGAATGCCACTCGTTTTGCCTCGCAATTGGTATTGGAACGGAAACCATCAGCGATGGGAAAAACGGAATGCCCAAAGAGGCTACGGCCGGCACTGTGAAGTTGTCATCAGCGCACACCGAATCGCTAATCCTCAATGGACACCCTTGGAAGATGAAGCTCCCGAATGGATGCAACTGGGTTTCAGGCTTTACGAAGCCCTTGATAATGGTCTTGCGACAGTCCATGAAGTTTTCCCCACAGCTTCTTATACTCTGCTTCAAGGCAACAAGGATGTCCGCATAGACGCCGATTTTTCTGCCTGCTCACCCGGTCCCAAGGACATGCTGGATGCGTGGGTGGCTGCTGCAACTATGAGGGAATTCGAAGAGGGCAGGGGAACTGAAGTCGGGGGCAGGGACGGTCTGGGTACGATCATCTTGCCCCGCCCGTTACCGGAACCAGTCATTGATGAAGTGATGCGGTGGCCCGAGAAAAAAAAGGCAAAAACCACTAAATCTTTTTGAGTTCGAGTTTTAGTTCGTATTCAAAAATATCGATATCCTGGATTTCACTCACCGCCATTTTCAGGTCGGGGCTGATAGATTTCGCTATGATTACGCCTCGAACCTTGTGGCCTTCCGCTATATTTTCCCTGACCCAAGCCTTGTATCGGAGCAATTGGCCCACCGTCCGCTCGTAACCTCTTGAAACCTTCAATTCGATAATAACTGGATTGTTTTCTTTATCAGCAGCAAGAATATCAATACGTCTGCCACCGGCATCGAATTCGACACCAGTAATCGTATTGTCCTCTTCATCACGATAGAGTTGTAGCCCTGGTTCTATCTGGTGGAATGTACAAGCGCAATCTTTTATCTGGGAGCTGAAACAGCATGTCACACCTGGGATTTGCACCGTAGTGAATCCTTGTCCGATGGTTGGTGGTAAATTTAATGATATGGCATCCGACTGTGTTTGATTTGATTCTAGGATAGTTTCGTGAAAACCAGTCAACAATTTCTTCCTTGTTGATAGTCTCTCCTGGTTTGCAATTTTCGGTGATATATTCCGTCAGCAGTTGATTAGTGCTTTTTTCATAGATGGGCATATGATCCTCCGAAAATCATATCCTGGAGATAATGAAAACGTTAATAAATGTGTTGATCTTCTCGTAAGAATTTAAAGTTTGAACCGAGGACCATCTGGTATCTCGATTTCATTTTTTCATTTTGCGAGTTTATTATACAGGTTATTAAGCACGACCAACAATATCTGTGTATGTATCTTGGAGTTTTTTTAATGCTTCATCACCCAATGATATGATTGTATTAATATCATTTTTTTTCAGTTCTATGCTTTCTTTTGAAGATCCTTCATAGCCAAAATGATCAGCTTTTAAATAGATCATTCCATCGTCATTATGTTTGATCTCGTAAACGGAATAGGAACCATGTCCATGTTCAATCCCATTGACATCATCCTCAGTCAAAGATCTTGGTTGCTCATTATGTAGATATTTTTTCCATTGGTCCCCTTCTCCCACATAAAGAGATTCTTGGGATAAATAATCAACGAAAAGCTTCAAAGCTTTTTCTGGCAATGGTAT
The DNA here is from genome assembly GCA_963674945.2 of uncultured Desulfosarcina sp. Taxonomy (GTDB): domain Bacteria; phylum Desulfobacterota; class Desulfobacteria; order Desulfobacterales; family Desulfosarcinaceae; genus Desulfosarcina. Next base: position 2,356,237 of record CAXXWQ010000003.1, on the reverse strand, counting down.
CTTTCCGTAAGTTTTTATAATCAGTATGTCTTCATTTGGGACATCATTTGTATCCGTTAAAAAATGTTCTCCTATATGCCGGAGAATCGTAAAATTACCATTTCTTTTCAAAGCTCCTCTTCTAAGTGCATTTATATAGTCATTTCTTCGTGCAGTTTCGATAGGTCCGCCTCCAAATATGTTATATGGTATCTCGTATCTGTATTCTGTCTCGTCTTCAAATGGAAAAATGTCCATGGTATAGTCCCCTTAATTTGGAGTTAATATTTTGATTTTATTTTAGTGCGATCTAAGATACCCGATTAGACTTTAGCTTGGCTTAAAATCAATTATTTTACATATCCCCAATCAATGTCATTGATCTCCGAATATCCAGATACCTCCATAGTCATTTCACGATCTTCAAGGTTCTCTTCTTTGTAACCCTTCCAACGTTTCGTCTTCCCAGAATTCACGATAACCGGCATCTTGACTGTCATTTTCTGGATTTCACTATCGACCCGGTATGGTTCGCAGCTTTTTACCAAAAGGTCTTCGAAAACATCGTCATGCCGACCGGTAGCTTTCGTAGTTTCACCATTCAGCAAGGCTTTTTCATCCCAATAGTTGACGCCCTTGTGTTTGAAGGCCCGTGCGCCATTTTCAAAACAGGCAGCCTTGATAGTCTCGGCATCTTTTCGGTCACCGATCAGCGGCATGCACATGGCGCGAACGAAAACGCCGGCGGAGGAAAATCTTCTTATCACTTGCAAGCGTTTCGCGACCGATGGTGCCAATCCCTCCATCTTTCGTCTGCGATTTTCATCAAGAGTGGTGATGGTTAATTCAAGCTGGACCTGATCTTTCATGGCGCTGATGATGTCGAGATGTTTGAGGACCATGTGGCTTTTAGTAATCAGGTGCACCATCCAATGGTTGCCTTTTTCCCAGTGCTTTCTGAAAACTTGAAGCACCTCGGCCATGATGTCTCGGTTTTTTTCTTTTTTCACTTTTGACATCACTAACGGCAGGTATCCTTCTGCGGCAACGTTTACCTGTACTCGTTTCAGATGTTGAGGAAGGTGCTTGTATTTTCCGAGTTCCTTGTCCAATTTGTCGGCAATCCAGAGCTTGACTTTGGCCTCAACGGGGAATTTGGCGTGCCGATTGAACGGATACCCTTGGAGATAGCAATACCGGCAACCAAAATGACAGCCGATGCCTGTATTCAAAGTGAACGGGAAATTATGGCTGTCGATTTTAGTCTGTTTTGTAAGGGCGATACCAGATTTGTCGTGGAAGATGACTGTCTTACCAGCACTCGTCCTTTTTACAGGATTGTGATCCCTTCCCTTAGATTTTGTATTGGTTCTTTTCTGTTGTCCCTGCTTGATATAAGACAGCAGAGTCAACTCCCGTATTCTTGCGGCAGCGATTTTTGCATATCCAGGGTCTTTTTCAATGCCTATGCACGGCCGTTTCAAGAGACGCGCGGCCAAACAGGTTGTCCCAGAACCACAAAAAGGGTCGAGGACTATGTCACCCTCACGGCTTCCCATGGTGATGAGGTAGGACATCAGCAGGATGGGCTTTACCGTAGGGTGATTATTTATTAGCTTTTTCCAGCGACCATACGGATTGCCATTCTCACCTTTCTTTGCCTTTTTCGTATGGTTCGGTCTGAATTCTGAGGAAGCACTTGGTTTCTCATCTAATTCATCACATCCAAAATTTTTTTCATTTTTTGAGGCCTTTGGAATAATCATAAAAGGGAGGTTGTGCTGTACAATCTCCTCAAGGTTATTGAAGTTCAAACCCTCTTGCTGATTTTTTTGTATCCAAGCATCCAATGAGAAGAAACGAGAATAGCCTCCAGTGTCACCTGGATTGAATGCCCTGTGAGGTGAATATTTTCCATAGCACACGCCACCATCATTTTTTGCGACACAATCCATGGGGTGGCTGGTATGGTCTAATCCATCGTCAAGTACATTATCGCTAATCAATAGGTTGGCAGGGAATCGGCCTGATTCATTGCCACTTCTTTTTTCTATTTTATTCCACTTTTTCTCCGGAGACCATTGAACCCCTCCTTCTGCCGACCAGACAGATTCATTACCGTATGGAATTCTACAATCGTCCAACCAAGTAATTCCTTTTTTGTTCGAAAGCGCTTGGTCAACAAATGTTTTTTCTGACAATGGTTTCTGAGCGATTATGATGACTTCGACAGCTGGTTTAGGTTGGTATCCACCATAGGATCCATTGAATTGTTTTGCTTTTTCTGAGGGTTCCCTGATAGGAACGTTTACGCTCACCTGTTTAGCACCGCATCCATAGGCTCCGACGCCCTTAGCTCCTGATTCTGTAGTATTCCTGACTTTTTTTCCTCTGACAATATCGTTTATATTTTCGCCACCGACTCCTTTTTTATAGCCAACTATTTTCCCTTTATAACCATCACGGTTATCTATTGATCTACTGATGTTATGGGCTTTTGGAAATCCACTCGCATAAGTCCAGTATAGCGAGGTAAACCCTGTTCTGAATCCAGCATCCTCAAGATTTATGATCATCCGAGCCAAGACGTCTTGACGAGGGGCAGACATGATAAAGGCAAACCCTCCCGGTTTGAGCACTCGCAAACATTCCTTCCATATTTCAACCGAGGGAACCGCCTTATCCCAATCCTTTCCCATGAACTGGTACCCATATGGCGGATCGGTTACGATTAGATCCACAAGGTTGTCTGGATACATTCCCATTACCCCGAGACAATCACCTTGGGTTAATCTTACGATATTCGTTCCACTAAGCAACCATTCCGGTGGTGGGCCATTTATACGCTTTATTATTTCATCCCAGTTTTTCTTGACCAACTCGACGATTTCTTCCGGAGGTACGAAGTCAAAAGGGGCCTCCCAATTTATGCTGGCGCCATCCCATTGAAGGGTTATGCCTTGGGCTTTCAGCTCGTCAATCAATTCCTGAGCATTCATTTCTTGAAACTACCTCTATATACGGTTTTTGATTCACCTTTGACGGTAGACTCAGAATTTTCGACATTATTAGATAATGCCGAAACGACTTTTAAAGGCTTCGTTTTCTTTTTTCGAATGACCTTTTCAGCATGGGAATTATTTTCTCCCGAGATAGCATCAAAAGCTTGCCACATCTGATCTTTAGGAACCGTAATAGTTACCGTGACTTTATTTACATCGGAGCCCGGAGCTGGTATTATTTTGAACTTTCCATCGATATCTGATTTATGGAAGGCTTCGTGGACTTTATCGACGATGTCTTTATTGTTCTTTTTGAATTCAGCAGTGGCATCCTTTTTTTTCAATCCAGAATCGATTTCACCAGCTTCTTTAATCAACGATCCGGCCCTGCCTTTGAGGATTTCTGGATAATCTTTATGCGTCTTGCTGTGTAAGTTTTCTATTCGAGCACCAAGCTCATCGTCTGGCAAGGAAAGGAAATCATCCGCGTTTTTGCATTCCAGTACGGCAGCCATTGACATCTTTGAGCATTCGCAACAATATTCAAGATTTCTATAAACTTTTTCAAATTCCCTTGTTGTTTTGGGGTGTGTAACAAGATAATTCAACAATGCTGAAATATTATCAGGATCGTCTTTCACCAAATCTTTTTTGCCTATTTCAAGGGCCATAGTTGGTGAAATGTTACCGGAATGGACCGCTTCTTTAATTTTATTACTGGGGTATGCACTTAAATCCAGCACATACTATATGTTGTGGCCCAGGTCATCGTCAATTGGATCGAGATTTAAATTTGCTGCCCCTTCCAAAAACGGTAACGATGCACCTTTAAGAGTACTAGCTGGGGCAGGGTCCACCATCACGGCCTGTTGGACCAGCCTGTAAAATAGTTTTCCGCGAGACACTGATGTTCTACGGTTGAACCTGAATGTGAATTCATCCAAATAGTACATCAAATGAGACGGTCTGACCGCCCCTTGATAAGTACCAAGTAACCATCGTTTCATGAGCGACGCTACCAAATGTACAATCTTCAAGTCATGCGATGGAATCGCAATATGCTTAAATCCTTTATCGCCAAGGCTGCTATAGCCGGGCCAATCATCCGTCCTGATGGTGCTGCCTGGCTGGGCGATTTCTTGTACAAATTGAGTCAGACTATCTCCCGATGCGTCTTCGAGGTGCCAGAGTCTAATTCGCCCAATTCCTTTTCGGCCTTTATCCTCCACGGCAATACCGACCAAAGCTTTACCTTCAGCACCCCGACCGCGTTTTCCAGACTTTTTCCCACCGACATAGGTTTCATCAACTTCAACAATCCCGGACAATCGGTCACGTCCTGGACGAACCATTGCTCTTCGAAGTTTATGGAGCCATTGCCAGGCGGTATTATAACTCCCAAGGTTAAGTACTCTCTGAAGCCCAAGTGCATTAGCTCCGTACTTCTGACCTGTAATGTGCCACATAGCCCGAAACCAAAGAGACAAGGGCTTTCTGGTGCCGTGAAAAATTGTACCGGAAGTTATCGTAGATTGATTTCCACAATCAGTACAATGAAACTGGGATCGTTTAGTTCTCCACGAGGATGCAGAACCGCAATGAGGGCAACGGAAGCCTTCGGGCCATCTAAGAGCCATCAAATAGTCAGTGCATCCAGCTTCAGAGCTAAATCGTTTTTCAAATTCTATCAACGTTCTGGGGTAATCTTCCTCCATAGACTGGTACACTATATGTTGTGGCCACTGGAGTCAAGTGCATACCCCAGTTTTATTATTCTGAATTGATGCCAGCTTCAGATAACGTCTTACAGTCCTTTTATCTTTTTGGATCAAGCTGGCAATATAATCGTCAATATCACCCTTAATCTTACCGGGTACTTCCATTTTCTTCTTTATTTCGGCACATGCCTGAGCAATTTCCCACAAGGACAAATCTTTCCGGGCCAAGTTTTCCGTGAAGCTGATTCGGTAGGCATCATCGTTTGATACATTGGCATCCAGCACCCTAGCCCAAACTGGTTCATCTTTGAAACCAGCTAACCCATTTTTGGATGCCTTCAGGGCTGTCATCCTTCGGAAACCAGAAATCAATTGATACGGTTTTTCATCACCGTCACCGCAACACAGTCTGACGATAATGTTATTCAATACCCCGTCTTTTCCTACTGATTCCACCAGCCGTTTGAATTCAATCGAGTCGGAATCGATTTCATCGATCCTTGCTTTGAATTGATCATTGTCGAGGTCAATATCGCCAGCCTTGATTTGCTGGATGGTGCCATTTTGGTCAGCGCTGTCCACTGAGGCGCTCTCTGTGTCTTTTTTAGGCTTTTGCAAGGTCATCTCCATAATGGATTTGGCAATGGCTTGAGCTGTGATTTTGTAATTACCAGATTCTCGAAACCCCTTTTTCTTGATCTCAATTTGGATGGACTCGACCTTGTCCAGCCCGTATTGCTTCACAAAAAATTGATTCATGACGTTTTGGTGCCAGCCACAATAATCCGAACCCTTCTTTGCAAGAGAGGCCGCTATGGGTTTGGCTGAGTTAGATGAAAGATATTTAATCAATTTGGCGACGGTTTTATTGCTGGCCGTTAGGCTGTCAGGTTCACCTTGACCGATACCAATCAGCGCGTCCATACCTGGACGGCTACCATATGTATTTTTAGGGGTTAGATTGTCATCATCAATGCCATGAATCCAGATAACGATGGCATTACCGTATTTTTGAATGATCTCGTTGACGAAATTGCGGAGTGGAACTTTGAACTCTGTTCCAAGATGTTGCTCGACCTGATTTTTCCGATTCAGGTTGATCCACTTCTTTAATTTATCTGGGTCATGCCGAACTTTTTTGCCATTCACAATAACATAGCTGCTGTCTTTATTTCTTTTGAAAGGTGGTTTCTGGTAAGTTTTGTTGACGATAGCATATGAATCGAGCACGTCAGACGCCAGTCTGGTAATCGAGTATGTTCTGCCATCGTTATTAGGATGCCCATGAGGCGCAATCAACATGACATTGCATGTCCCCTGACGACGAGGGATATCGCCCTCAGTCCAAGGGGATGAGTTCGTAGAAGGAACTGCTGCAAGTTGATCCGGTCTCGTTGTCATGGCACAGCTCCATGCTCGTGGAACGGGTTTTCAATGATATCTGCTTGATACGTGATGCTGTTATATTCGTATATTACGTAAATTTCTTAAGTAAATTTTGGTTGAATATGATAATAAACAGCCAAATCAATCTGTATTTACAATAGATTATGCAGTCAGAAAAACCAGTGCAACTATTTACATGGGCGGGAAACTGAAACGGGGTCGAAAACAATCTGGCATAGAAAGTAAAATGACAATGGACACAGGTCTGCATCATGTTCGCGCATAAATAAAAATAGGGTAGGGGATCATCATGTTTCGTAGATCGTAACCTGATGGCAGATCGTAAATTTGGGGGATGGGGTGCCGGTGACACACACTTCGGCTTGTTGTTTGAGGTCGGTGATGGCCGGAATAATTTTGGAGGGCAATTATGGGTGCAATGGTGTCTATACACCATGATTTCCGTGTGAGAATCTGTGTGAGACTTTTTTTCCAAAACTACCCAAAACAGGTCAAAATGGGAAAAAGCGTGGTATTGGAAGATGTATTTATTTCAATAAGTTGTTGAAAAATAAGGAATGTAGGAAGCTCAAAGGCCCTGTCTACGAATCCGTAGGTCGCAGGTTCGAATCCTGCCGGGCGCGCCATAAAATCAATTGGGGGTTACAGACTTAGTTCTGCACCCCCTTTTTTGTATTTAGGTTTTGTAAGCAAATTCGAACAATGAAAAAATTGAAGCGTCGATGTAATTATGAGTGGTTATTGCTTCAAGCTATTTTTGTAATTCAACCAAACATAACCATGCCCGACTTTTCGTGAATGGGAAAAGCCAAAATAAAAAATCATCAACTTTGTCAAAAAAAGAATAAATAGAATTATTCAATGGGATTTTTAATTTTATCTTTAATTTTTTAAGGATTACATTATTCATTATTCTGACAAAGAAAAAGTAAGGTAGACCAGAAAGTATAAATTGTGTATTATTACAATCTGAAAATCTTTGTTTAAAGAATGCAAAGTCATTTTTCGTTAAAGGGTGCTCATCCTCAGTTCTCCAAAAGGGAGTGGCTAAGCGAAAGAGTTTTAAAAAAGCATTCCCGTCCATCACATCTCTATATATTTCCTCACAACATTCTTTTACATCTAAATGGTGTAAAATTGCATTCCCGTAAACAATATCATACTCATCGTCGGGAAAATCCAGATTATTTGCATCCATGACAAAACAAGAAATATTTAATCTCAATAATTCTGCAATTATTTTCTGGTTCTCAATTGATTTTGGCGATATATCTATTGCATCGACATCAGCCCCCGATTTGCTAAACCACACGGCTGCACTGTCATCACCACAGTAAGCGGTTTATTAACCCCATCTTCACAAAATTGTTCAGGCATGGCAATGTGTTTCCCCAAAGAAAGGAGAAGATATCATGCCTGAAGACTATGATTCATTCGATTCCAAGCAAAGGCGAAAATTTTGGGAAAATCATATCGAGAAATGGAAGATCAGCAGCCTAAGCCAAAGGGCCTATTGTAAAAAAAACGATCTCATTCTCCATCGGTTTTACGATTGGAAACGGCGCATCATGCCCGTTGATAAAACCCGAGTTACTTTTTTGCCGGTTGCGCTCAACGGATCAGCGACGAGGAAACATCCATCCGTTCGTATTCATACCCCCAACGGATTTACCATCGAAGTCGATGATCAAAACGGATCGATAGAAATCAACAAGCTTGTTGCAATGGTGGCTACATTATGATGTTGCCCACCAATCCCAAAAGGGTCTTTCTGGCCGTGGGTAATACCGATATGCGCAAATCGATCAACGGGCTTTCGGTTTTGGTGGAACAGGCCATGGATTTGAATCCCTTCGAAGGGGACCTGTTCGTCTTCTGCAATCGGCGTCGGAACATGATAAAAATTTTATACTGGGATAAAAATGGATTTGCTCTCTGGCTCAAACGGCTGGAGAAGCACCGTTTCCACTGGCCAACAACCACAAAAGAAGTCGTTTCCCTTAGTGCGAAAGAACTGGAATGGCTTCTCGCCGGACTGGATTATACGAATGCTCATGTGCGTTTAAACTACCGTTATGCAAGCTGAGAACATCCACCTGGAAGTAAAATAAGTGTGTACAAATTCAATTGGTTATGCTATGTATCAGGCATGCTTTCGGAATCGAACAACCTGCCCGATGACGCCCAATCGCTTAAGGAGATTATCTCTTCTCAGCAGCAGCAAATCGACCATCTGCAAGAAATGGTACGTCTGCTGAAGAACGAGCTGTTCGGTCGCAAAAGTGAAGTTTTGCCGGCCGTCAATCCCAACCAACTCCAGTTGTTCAAACCCGACGAAACCGCAGAGCCCGTCCTTGCCGATGACGACATCACCGTCCCGGAGCACACCCGCAAAAAGCGTGGCCGCAAACCGTTGCCTGAGGATCTGCCCCGCGTCGAGGTCCTGCACGATATCCCTGAGGCCGAGAAACGGTGTGCTTGCGGAGTTGAACTGAGCCGTATCGGCGAAGAGACCTGTGAGAAGCTCGATTATATCCCGGCAAAAATCCAGGTGATCCGTCACATCCGCCCCAAATACGCCTGCAAGGCCTGCGAAGGCGTCGAGGATGACGGCCCCACCGTTAGGATCGCTCCGCCGCCAGAACAACTGATTCCCAAGAGCAACGCCACTGAGGGACTGCTGGCCCACATCGCTGTCTCAAAATTCGCCGATGCGCTTCCCCTGCATCGCCAACAAAAGATATTTGACCGTCTGGGCGTTGACATCTCACGGTCAACCATGGCCAATTGGATGATTCAGGCCGCCGGTTGCTGCCAGCCGATCGTCGAATTGATGCATCAGGAGATTCGAAGCGGTCCTGTGATCAATATCGATGAAAGTCCGTTTCAGGTGCTTCAGGAACCGGGCCGCAGCAATACAACAAAATCGTATATGTGGGTGTTTTGTGGCGGCCCGTTGGATGCCCCTGTGGTGCTTTACCAGTATCATCCCACCCGTAGTGGGAAGGTAGTGCAAGATATGATAGAAGACTATTCGGGCTATGTTCAAAGCGACGGCTACAGCGGCTATGATCAGCTGTCCCAAAAGCAAGGGATCATCCATTTAGGTTGCCTGACCCATGCCCGACGTAAATTTGTCGAGGTGAACAAAGGGCGCAAGGCGCGCGGCAAACAAAAAGCAGCCAAGGGGCTTGCCGACGAGGCGCTGGATTACATTGGCGCATTGTATGGCATAGAACGGTATGCGCGAGACAAGGATTTGTCGTATGAACAGATCCGTGACCTGCGACAGGAAAAGGCCAAGCCGATTCTGAAACAATTTAAAACCTGGCTGGACACCTACCATTGGCAAGCTCCTCCGAAAAGCCTTCTCGGCAAAGCGATCCAATATTGCCTAAACCAATGGGACAAACTGGTTGTCTATATCAATGCCGGATTTCTGAAGCCCGACAACAATGTGGCTGAAAATGTCATCCGGCCATTCGTGTTGGGTCGCAAGAACTGGCTGTTTTCCGGCGCGCCCCGGGGTGCGGAAGCCAGCGCCACCTTCTTCGGTTTGATCGAAACGGCCAAAGCCAATGGGCTGGAACCCTATGCCTATCTTCGATACCTGTTCGCCAAACTTCCGCTGGCCAGGACGCGGGAGGACCATCTGGCGCTTTTGCCAAAAAATATCGACAAACAGACGCTGGCGATCCTTCGCTATTGATTCTTCTCTTACTTTCTACCGGCCGGTTCACAATCGTCTCCCATACACATTTTCCTGTTTCCGTGGCACAAAACCTGATTAAAACACTATAACCAATTGATAAAACATATATATTATGGTAATATTAGGGCACTAAACGCTCACTTCGGAGGTGAAATCAATGCGGCGTCCGATCACCATAAAACACGAGATGGAAAAACTTGCCAGTCATAGCGGATTGATCAATATCGGCGCATTACTTGATGCGATAAATTTCAGGTTCCGTTTCGAAAAGATCAACGGCGTCCATTGTGTAGACCCGAAAATTTCTCATGGTGACATTTTAGCTTCGATGATTGCTCTCATGAGTATTGGTAAACCTGATTACGATGCGATCGAGATTTTTCGTGAGAAGCAAGAATTTTTCAACAAGGCCATTGGCAATCGTGCATGCCCGTCAAGCCCGACATTGCGTCAGCGAATCGATTTGATCGGCAACCAAGCCGATAAGCTGATTAAGGATGCAGGCGTTGATTTGGTTCGATCCTGCGCTCCGGCGATTTCACCCATCCAAACCAGTGCGGGTGATTTCCTTCCTTTGGATATGGATGTGAGTCCGTTTGACAACTCAAAGACTCAAAAGGAAGGCGTTTCCAGAACCTACAAAGGCACGGATGGCTTCGCTCCGATCTTTGCCTACCTGGGCACCGAGGGGTATCTGGTGAATCTTGAGTTCAGAGAAGGAAAACAACACTGCCAGAAAAACACCCCCGAATTTATCAACGCCACCTTGGATTATGCCAGGCAAATTACCGATCAGCCTATTTTGATGAGGTTGGATTCAGGAAACGACAGTCAAGACAACTTTCCTGACGATTCACGAAAGAATGTCCACTTTATCATCAAACGCAATTTGCGTAGAGAATCTGTTCAAAAGTGGGTTGATCTGGCAAAAAAATCCGGCAAGCAACAGCATTGCCGCTCAGGAAAATGTGTATGGATCGGAAAGACGATTGAAGACATCAACGGCAATCCATTGCGCTACCCAATCATCTTTGAGGTTACCGAAAGGCATACCAAAAAGGGCCAAGTACTGCTGTTCCCCGAGTATCAGATCGATACCTATTGGTGCAGCCTCGCACAGTTGCCACCGGATGAGGTGATTCGACTTTATCACGATCACGGTACCAGCGAGCAGTTTCACTCCGAACTCAAATCCGACATGGGCCTGGAGCGCTTGCCGAGCGGTCATTTTTCCACCAATAGCTTGATTCTTCATTTGGCGATGCTGACGTACAACATGCTACGGATTATCGGACAAATCAGCATCGAAGAGAGTGATCCGACTGAATTGCCCGGTATACGCCGGAAGAAAGTTACCCGGCGTCGAATCCGGACAGTCATGCAGGACTTGATGTATATGGCCGGTCGATTAGTAACCAGAAGTAGAAAATGGTACATATCCTTTGGCCAACTCAATCCATTTTCCAAACTGATGGATCGGATTTATCTTCGTCTGAATTTGCTTTCCGCTATGAAGTAGCTATAATTTTTAAAAGAACAATTTTACAGGCATTTGCTTGGTGATTTGCTATGGCTAAAGAATGAGAAACAGGAGCAAAATTCCTTCGAAATTTGAAAATAGTGAGAAAAATTATCAACAAATGATGGTGTGTGAGGCAATCGCCCCGCGCCAATCCTAACAGCAAAAATTAGGCCACTGATTCAGGATTTTCATTGCCAAGCCTATGATGTCATAATATCTGGGCTATGTGAAGATGGGGTTTATTTGACCCTTACTCACCACAACCTAAAACGAGAACTCTTCTCCTGCTAACATCACCAAGGGTTTGTAGAAGCTTTTTTTTCAATCTCGGTAGTTCATCGGCTATATATGATGCTGGCGAATCTTGTGCGTAGTGCCATTCTGCAGCGCCCCTATCGACAACATTTTTTTCTGCAATTGCATCATGATACGCAGCTTCTTTTTTAAGTATTTCATTTTGTGGTGTCATTGTCTCCCTCCGTTAAACAAAATCTGTTTATCCACAATACCGAAGTATAAATGTCCTAACAGGATAGACAAAATTCACATGCCACCTGAAACACGTAGGTTTCCGCACCTATCTCACAATAGGATCTGCTTCTTCTGAATTGTTAAAAATGGAACTTAGACTGGAAATTTATATAGGAACGTCCAGAGATTGAAGCAAATAATGTGCAAAATACCCATATTTAAAATAAAAAGCAAAAATTCTAAATAATTTAGATGGTTCGGGATTGATTTTAAAATTTTAAAAATAAATCATACTGTTATTTGCTATATCACCAATTACACAATATGAAATTGATTTCATAAATATTGCTAACTTATGAAAAAGCAGAATATTTTCCAAGAATGATTCTCAAAACGAAAATTAGAAAACGGATACATTAGTTTGGGAAATTTTTGCTTAGCCCCTCGGACAAGGCCCTCAATGGTGGGGGCCTTGTCTATTTTTATGGATCCGAAAAAAACGTCAACACTTATGCCACCAGGTCAGGGGTATGATTCACATCGTAGACAGTCTCTTCGGTTGTCCGTAACGAAGCGGTGTGAAACCGACAATAATCACAAAACTTACGAGGAATGCCCCGGCCGGTAAAATAGATCTGTATCCGATGGCGCCTGCCGCACTTAGGGCACACGCATTCGGTCATGGGTGTGATAATTGTAACAAAAAGCTGTCATTCGACGTTTATCGAAATGTTCTGAAAACTAACTTTTTCTTATTATATCAATGATATGTTAATTTTGTTGAAAAACAGCGGGATTTGGATAAAATGACCTGAAAGCCGTTTTTCAGACAAAAAGAAGTCTGCCACATACTAACTAATGTTGGGTCTGTGCAATAGAGGAGGAGAGACAATGGTTAAGAAAATAGCATATATTATAATTGTAAGCATGGTACTACTTTCTGTGTCAGGAGCGATGGCGGATTCTGAAAAAGAAAAAGTTGCCGAAACTGTAGCACTAAAGTGGTTGAAGGCAATTGATGAGGGGCGATATGCAGATAGTTGGAATGAAACAGCTTCATTATTTAAAAATGCAGTAAAGAAGGACCGATGGGAGCAGTCTCTTCAGGCCGAACGGGAACCACTCGGAAAATTGATTTTTAGAGAGGTTAAGAGTAAAACATATGAGACTTCCCTTCCCGGTGCTCCTGACGGACAATATGTCATCATTCAATTCAAAACATCGTTCGAAAAAAAGAAATCAGCAATTGAAACCGTAACTCCTATGTTGGAAATAGACGGAAACTGGCGAGTTTCAGGTTACTACATTAACTAGAACTCAACGATTCTCCGGTGCTGACCAGGCCAAAAAGCGGCCGGGCAGCATAGCTTAACCGTAACGCTGCTTATCCAAAAGCATCGAGATCAGTAAGGTGCCAATCAGTCTGTGGAGGGTCCGCTGTAATTCTCTGCATTTTTTCTTGTAGTTCGTTCGGTCGCCCCTTACTTCACCATTCGCTGACAGTATGAAAAAATGTTTCTCAATCTGGAACGAATAGCCTTTCGATTAATATGATCGGTATTAGCGTAGGCTTTTAATTGGTATTTTTCTGAAGGACGTCTTTTATATGATCGATCCGCAAAAAAACCAGATCATTATTTTTTGCGGTGGAGATCAACAAGTTGAGTTTTTCCGGACCTTCCGGAGTGTTTCTGCTGAGTGAGACTGGAATTTTCAGATAACTCCTTCCTGTCGCATGTGTCTCCATTACCGTCCTCCGGATGTCGCAGCCGGAACAATATATCGTATTCCCATGTCCCTCGGGAAGTCGCGCATATATACATTCAAACAGTTCGCAACCATTGTTCCCTTCAATCCCTGATAATCCATGTTGAAGCAACGTCTTAACTTGATTGTTTGCGGAGACAATTGTTCCTTCTCGATTAACCGCAAGGATCGGTCGCTTCAGGTTGTTAAGGAACACGCCAAGATTATTTCCAACACCCATCTGAAATAACAGATTGTCTTTACAGTTGCCGCAAATACCATGCGTGACGCCATGTTCGAAACCTTTTTTCGAAGCGACACTACCTAGATTTTTCCCACACCAAGCGCAGACCTTTTTCATCTTCCATCTTTTCTGGACATCTTTGGCTTTAGACTCAAAATCCCAAATAGGAACAAGATTAGACAATTTCACCTTGCACTATTTAAAGACTATTGAGAGCAAATTCAACCCACAATCTCTATATTCATCAAGAACGGAGTAGCCCCCTTTCAATGATATGTATCCGCTATTTTTATCCAAGTGCATAGAAAACAATATCGTAGTCAGGAAGGCCACCATAGTCTATGGACGCTCTTCCAAATTTACAGTCACTATCGATGCCTGCCATGGTTGCCGCGTTATCGAATCCCAAGAAGGGTTCAGAACACAGTGAATCACCGATATATATTGCCGTGAGTGGCTTATGAAAAGAAATTTCAGTGTTTTTATCATTTGAACAAGCCGAGAAAAGTACAATGAGAATAAATGCTATTTTTTTTGTATTTATGCACATAATCTTTACTCACCGCTATATTTTCACCAAGGGTGTGTTCTCTATTGGTGTAAAACAATGTTAACATTGCGATAACTCGATAGAGTTATCTATGCGTCTATTTTAAATCCCATATGAAAATGCCATATGGACGTCTTGGCGACATCCAATAGGGACAAAAATAGACGATTTCAGTCTACGATTGTTTTGGAACGCAGTTTGTATCTGGAAATGTGGGATTAAAGGTGCGTTGGAGATATCCCATGGAAATACGATTGGTTACATACTAAAAACATTCATGGCGCTACCCTCCTGCTTCATCAAATTCAGAAGTTCGTGTCTTCCAGCTTTTCACGTGGCGCATGTAATCGCAGGACGACGAATCTGTCATTTACCGGCACGACAAGGCCGACGATAGGAATCCCTTTCCACTCAAAAAAACCGAGTTTCGAGAAATTCCTTGGTGGCTTTTTGGATCGTGGTGATGATTGGATCTATTTGATCGATGTAGTACGTAAAATCCTGAAGATAACGACCTCTGGCTTACGGAAGATCATGGTTTTCCATCTTCCCAATCCGTACCATAGGCGCTGGCGGTGATGATGCCGCCAGAGGTATTCAGGCTTGTTTCCTTGACAGCTTTCTACTCGCTTTGTCGGCTGCTTTACAAATTACCGGACGAAAGTACCCTATCCCGCAGGGTAAAAACTGTCAATATCCGAATGCTCCGTAACGGCTCCTGTCACCTGACGACGGCCCTGCTGGTCGCAGATTCCAATGTAACCGGGCATGTTCGAATTTTGTAAAATTCAGGAAACTTGATTTCCTAATTGTTGCATATGGCAAGCAAAACATAATGTAAGTGGTTGAAAAACAGAAAGATAGGAGTCTGAATCCAGCAGGCCGGTAAGGTATTGCAACCGGAAAATGAACATGGCACCTTTAACCTTATTATCTTGGCGGATAAATGAAAGGAAAAGGATGCCATGCCTCAACAGATACTACCACTTATTCCTCGCGGTGCAAGACAAATCAACGGGCTTGTCAGTGTATTTCGTGACGATACGACCTGGACCTATTTTCTATCGACCGTTCCGATTTATTCTCACAGACAAGGCGATCAACGAATGTTTCGGATGATAACAGCCCAACTGGTTGAATCCGGAGCTTGCCGCCAGATCGATATCCAAAACACATTCGGCGTATCCAAGAGCAATGTCATCCGATCCGTGAACAAACTCAGGTCCGGCGGCGCCGAGGCATTTTTCGTTCAGCGGCGGGGACGACGCGGCGGCAAGGTTTTCAAACCTGAGGTGCTTGAACAAGCCCAACGTTTACTGGATCAAGGGTGCTCGAAAAAAGATGCCGCCCTGGAACTTGGCATTAAATACGATACGTTTCGCAAAGCTATAGATGATGGTCGGTTAATCGAATCAAGGATTGGTGAACCGTGTCTAACCAAATCAGATCGGGACATGGTCGACATGGCTGCTGCCGATGGTATGGGGACGGCTTGCAACCGAGTCGGGGAACGCATATTGGCATCATTGGGCAAAATGGTTGGTGCGCCGGTTCGTTTTGACAGATGCCTGGACGTTCCCAAAGCAGGCGTTCTTTGTGCGATACCGTCATTGGTGGCAAACGGGTTGTTTACCGGCGCAAAACAGTTCCTCGGCCAAGTCAAAGGCTATTACACGATCTTTCATGTCTTGTTGCTGCTTTCGTTTATGGCCTTATGCAGGATCAAGACGACAGAAAAAATACGAGGCCATGCTCCGGGAGAATTTGGTAAGTTATTGGGCTTGGATCGTGCACCGGAGGTTCGCTGTTTGCGTTACAAGATGGATGCGTTGAGCGCAGACCACGGCGCGGAAAAGTGGGCCGCATACCTCGGTAAATACTGGATGGAACAGGCGCCCGAATCGGTTGGCGCGCTTTATGTTGACGGGCATGTACGTGTTTATCATGGAAAATTGACCCGACTACCGCGCCGCTACGTGTCCCGGGAACGATTGTGCATGAGGGGCATTACCGACTATTGGGTTAACGATGCGATTGGCCGACCTTTTTTTGTCGTCGAAAAGCAGATCGATCCTGGATTATTGGCGGTTTTAAGAGACGATATCGTTCCCCGGTTGTTGCAAGACGTTCCGAATCAACCCGGTTTGCAGCAACTACAAGAGAACCCATGTTTATGCCGGTTCGTTCTTGTTTTCGACAGGGAAGGATATAGTCCCGCATTCTTCAAGGAAATGTGGGATCGCCATCGAATCGGCTGCATGACGTATCATAAGCATCCTGGTGAATCATGGCCGGAGCATTGGTTCACCGAGTATGAAGTTGCGATGCCAAACAAAGAGGTGGTGAAGATGCGGCTTTGCGAAATGGGTAGTTTGGTGGGATCTGGTAAGGGTGCAACATGGATGCGACAAGTGCGAAAACTGACCGATTCCGGACACCAGACCAGCGTAATCAGCACCGCTTTCGATTTGCCGCATACTCAATTGGCAGCACGCATGTTCAGCCGGTGGTGTCAGGAAAACTTTTTCAACTATATGATGCAACATTTTGATATCGATGTGCTTTTAGATTATGGTGTCGTTGAATTTCCTGATACCGAACGGGTAATCAACCCCGTTTGGCGGCAATTGAATCAATCCCGTAATTCGTTGCAGAACAAGCTACGATATCGTCGTGCCTGTTTTGCCGAGATGACCATTCACCCTGAAAATGAAGACAAACCGGTAAAGTTTAAGAAGTGGATAGAGAAAAAGGCCGAGCTGTTAGAAGAAATCGAAAAGATGGAGTATCAACTCAGCGAGTTGAAAGAAAAACGAAAACAGACAAGTAAACACATCACGTGGGGAGAACTTGAAGCAAAAGATAAATTTTTACGTTTACAACCGGGCAGAAAACGCCTGATGGACACGGTTCGTATGATTGCATATCGTGCAGAGACGGCAATGGTTGGGTTGCTCACGGGTCCGACGGTAAACTCGTCGGATGCACGGAGTCTTCTCCAGACACTGTTCCAGACCGAAGGCGATGTACTGCCCGATATTGAAAATCAGCAATTGAATATACGATTGCACGGCGCTTCGTTCCCAGCGGCCAATCGGGCTCTTTGCCAACTGTTTGCGCATCTGAACAGTGCGCAGGTAAAATACCCCGGTACCGAGCTGCAAATGATATTCGAACTAAATGGCTGCAGCACCTCAAATCATGCCGGAGGTGTCACATAGTTTTCCCGGAGATGCAGTGTTCTGAAATTAGGTCACAAAGATGTGTCTGGGAAGGCTGGTGATTCGTTGGGGCGTATCGATAATGCCGCAAATCAACTGCGTGGATATCTTGTGACGTCTTGATTTATCTTGTTGGGCGAAAATAGTAGATACGTATGGTGTTATCTCATTTTTAAACCCGGTGCAGACTGCTTTGTCACCAATTTATCCAGCTGTTCGGTTGTCAGCGGTTTTCCAAAAGCGGCATATTGAACCATCGGCTGCAGTGGCTTTTTAACGGGAATCCATTGACCATCGACGAAATTTTGATACACGCAGACATAGTCCACGCCATCCACCACCGGAATCACGCCTTTACGGTTCTCCACCTGCTTGTTCTCCAGCCAGGTGAGACTGATTCGTCCGCTTTTTACCTTTTTGGCATTTTCACTGGCATGGCAAACCTCGCAGGAATGACCTTGCCGCATAACCGAGTGGCTCATGTGTGGAGCGAACATGAGAAAGGTTTTGTTACCGCCGGTGACGAAAGTCTGCATGCTTGCAGATGTCACCTTGTTTTCATAATTCATGAGAAACATCCATCCGGATACGGGGATCGCCTTGCGCACCCCTTTTTCCACCAGCGTGTCAAAATGGCAGTTGGTACAGCTGACAACGTGGCGGATATGGCAGGCCTTGCAATCCAAGCGGCCGTTGTGCACGGTGTGGGCCTCGGTCGGTTTTATGTCGTCATGACAGTTTTCACAGGCCGTATCCATTGCTCCGGACTGTTTCAGGGAAAGATAGGATGTGCCGTCACCGTGCATTTCCCTTTGGGAATGGCAGTCGGTACAGATCATTTCCTGCTGAACATGAATATCCTCATGGCCGGCCTTGTGATCCACACGAATCATCGCTTTCTCACGGCCGTGGCAGGTCAGACACAAGGATTGGTTGGACGCCTCCACTATGGAATAATATGCATATTCGCAATCACCGGATTTGCTTTCGGCTTTATGGCAGCGATCGCATCCAGGTGCGTGGCAGTTTTTGCAGCCCAGTTGATGATAAGGAATGCCGGTCAATGTTTCGAGTCCGCCTCTATCACGGCTGTACCAGTATTCCATTCCGTCGGCCGTATAGTGCAGACTCTTTAAATAAAAGCATTCTTCGTGACTTACCTCCTGGGCAAAACTGGTTGGGTAAAAAAACAACACCAGAGAAATGAGGATAAAACAGGTGTGTTGACTATAGTAGTGCATAGCAAGCTCCTTAAAGATCATCTCGATCGTTAAAAGCATCAATTATGATCAGACGGTACTGCCATGCGAAAAGGCGGTGCTTGCAGCAGCTAATGGTTCATCCCGATATTTCTGACCACGAAAGGACGCTCATTGGTGGACTTGATCATAACCTGGCCATCGCGCACCATTTCGGAGATGAGTCTGACGACTTCATAGCTTCTGGCACTGAATGCATGCGTAATTCGTTGCACTGAACAAGGCCTTTTTTCTATCATGGACAGGATGGCATCTTTCGTTGGCTGGTTTCCATATCGCGTTTCTGCTTTCATTTCATTGCCCTCATTTTGAATAAATAATGCATGATGGACATACAACTTATGAACTTGATTCATTGGTAATGAAAGCAAAAATCATACCATTGTATAAAAGAAACTATCTTATGGCATAATACATCTATAATAACAGAAAGTTAGTTGGTGTTACCAAGAACAAAAAAAAGGGAGGGATCATCGTAGAATTGCAAAATGCGCGATTACTTCTGTTTATAACGACCGTCGGTTGTCGGCAACGGTATACGGTACCCCTGAATTTTTCTGTAGAGTGTGCTGGGATGAATGCCGAGATCTTCGGCCGCTGCTTTCCGATTGCCACGATGTCGTCTTAGAACTTCCGTGATCACGGCCTTCTCCATATCCTTGAGGCTCACATGATCCAAGGTTGCAGCTTCCGCCGTCGTGGACGTACGCAATTCAGGAGGAAGATGTTTCAAATCAATCACCATCTCCCGGCAGAGTACGAATGCCTGCTCGATGATATTCTCCAGTTCACGAACATTGCCGGGATAATCATGCTTCATTAAAAGGGTCAGGACTTCGGTGGACACGCCGGCGATATTTTTTTCTTGAAGGCGGTTAAACTTGTCTATCATATGCTGGATCAACAACGGAATGTCTTCGCGGCGATGGCGCAACTCAGGAAGTCTCAAATGAACGACGCGGATACGATAGTACAGATCGTCACGAAATGTTCCGTGCTTCACCAGATCGTAAAGGGGTTTGTTCGTCGCCACCACGACACGCACATCGATGGCTACCGGCTCTTCAGCGCCCAACGGTTCGATGAGGCCGTCCTCCAATACCCGCAACAAGCGGACCTGCATGGCATGAGAGATGTCGCCGATTTCATCGAGAAACAATGTGCCCTTGTGGGCCAGCTGAAAACGGCCCACCTTATCTCGTTTCGCATCGGTAAAGGCGCCGGCGCGATGGCCGAACAGCTCGCTCTCCAGCAGCGTGTCCGGTAGCGCCGCGCAATTGACCGGAACGAAACGGTGCGACCTTCGTGGAGACAGATTGTGGATCGCGCGGGCAAACAGCTCTTTTCCGGTGCCGCTGGCACCTTCGATCAGTACATTGCTGCTGCTTTTGGAAATCTGTGGAAGAATTTCGAACAACTGTCGCATCTCCGAGCTATGGCCGATAATGTCCTCAAAGGTATAAATGCTGCGAAGTTGTTTCTGGAGCAGCTCGAGCTGGCTGAGATCCTGAAAGGTTTCCACACCACCGACGATCTTCCCTGCTTCGTTTTTAATGATGGCGGTGGAAACACGGATGG
This sequence comes from uncultured Desulfosarcina sp., assembly GCA_963674945.2. Lineage (GTDB taxonomy): Bacteria > Desulfobacterota > Desulfobacteria > Desulfobacterales > Desulfosarcinaceae > Desulfosarcina. The sequence goes on along the minus strand of CAXXWQ010000003.1, from coordinate 2,335,828 downwards.
GGACGCGCTGGCCATGGCAATTTGTGATAAACGCGTTGGTGTTGACGATCGGCTTTCCGGTTGTAAAGGTTCGATTGAGTGCGCAGTCTTCTTTGCAGATATTGGCCTGAAAGATCTCACGGCAGGGACGGTACAAAGCCTTTTCGCGTGGTATTCCAGTGGCCCTTTCCGCGGCGCGGTTAAATGTCGTGATGCGCCAATCCATATCGATGGTAAAGACCCCCTCGTTGATTGAATCGAGAATGACATCTCGCGCATCGTCTTTTTTTTCAGGTGCCATGGAATCGGTTTTTGCGGTACGAAGTGAATCGTGCAATATGCAAAAGAACATCGAAACTAGAATTGCATAATGCGATATTCCAGTCAATCTAATTGCTGTTACTGTACTTCTGCCCCGTACAAGCGACGATAGGAGGTACCATCTGATACGTGGAGACAAATAAGCCCGAATTGATCAAATGCTACCGATACAGACAGGTGTTTTTCCCGACAATTATTGAAACGGCTCAGCGCACGATGGAAAAACCCAGACGGAAGGCGTGAGACCGCTCGTCATATGCGATCAACCGTTCTGCCAGCGCATTTGCGTATTGCGCATGCAAGTACATTTCCAGTGATTTGAAAAAAAGCCGATGCAACGGATAGGTGAGATCCAGGCATATGGAAGCACCTTCTTTGGCCCAACGGAAAGAAGACGCCAAGACAAAGCCATTTTGTTTTCCCACTGTGACTTCCAGATCAAAATAGCCTTGATATTCATCCAAGTCCGCATTGGTTTCGTTGTCATTTCCCACATAGGCCCACACTTTTGGCGCCACTTGGAGTCCGCTTTGAAAGGGTTTCCAATAGAAAATAAAGACCGGCCTGACGTAAAGATAATTGGTGCTCCGGGACTCTTCCCCGCCGAGACCATTGGATTCGTGCTGCCCGCCGGTCTGGAGAAACAGGCCTTTTAGGCTCGCTTCACCTGTCACAAAATTTTTCGACAACCAAAAGAGTTCCGGTTTGTAACTGGTGTCTTCAAACGGAGCGGAACTGGAATTCAGGTCCCAGAACGAGGTCTGCGTATAGCCCAAATGCAATCCATTGATCCAGGGATGGCGGACTGAAAAATCCGACTCGGGGTTGAAAAAACGATATTTGAAACTGATCTGAAATTTGCTTTTCTCCGGTTCTGTTCCAATCAAAAAGTACATGGGTTCATAAGCGTCGATGTTTTTCAGGTAGGGTTGGTAAAGCGCAAAGAATGCGTCGAGGGAGGTATAGTCGGCCTCTGCAGCGGAACTTTCTTTTTGTGCAGCAATATCGAACAGGATCGGCGGACAATCGATTCCGGCAATCTTCATTCGAACCGTCCCAAAGATGCGATCCGGTGAATCAAAGGCATAGCGGGATGGGGATTTCGTCTTTGTCGCATCAATCGTGTCCATGTTTTTCGGTTCAACCCTGTTGGCCTGAACGGAATAAGTCCGCCCGTTGTCTGACAGGATGCACGTCAGCTGATCCGGTGGTGCAGCGCCATCTTCGCTCATTTCGCTGTTTGCCGGAAACAGTAAAAACTCGATCCGTTGACCGGCCGTCCAGCGATCTTTGGTCAAGGAGATAAAGAAATCCTGCCCGCGGGCAGCGGTCGCGAAAACGAGGCACAGGAGGAGTACCACCGTCCTTGCCATCCAGCGATGCTCCTTGGCAGTAACAACGGATTGACGCATTGGTATGGTCATCTGCAGGATTTTCTTCTGTATGCTTCTTGGGTATTGCCGGAACATGGCTGTCGGCTCGACAATCAACTATATGTTGTTATTTTCTTCCACATGGTCCCATGGCGCTTGGCGTCCCCATTACCATGTTGAACCCTGCGATTCAATCGGCGAGTCGCACAATACAATACATCTCATGGAGGAATCGTTATGGATTTCGGCATTGCAGGAAAGATTGCGTTGGTGACGGCTTCCAGTCGAGGACTGGGAAGAGGGTGTGCGCAGCAATTGGCCGCCGAGGGGTGCCAGGTGGCAATCTGTTCCCGGAACATTGACTCGGTGAAATCCGCTGCGGGAGAAATCTCCGCCCAAACAGGCGCAAAGGTTACCGGGTTTTTTGCAGACTTGAGTAAGAAAGAAGATATCCATAGGCTATTGGAAGAGGTGAGAGAGAAGTTGGGAGATCCGGAAATCCTGCTGACAAATGCCGGGGGACCCGCCCCGGGGACCTATGCGAGCACACCGATCGAGGAATACCAGAAAGCCCTGGATCTGAATCTGATGAGTGCCGTTCATCTGATCCAGGGTGTAACACCAGCCATGAAAGCCAGAAGGTGGGGGCGAATCATCGCCATCACCTCCATTTCTGTCAAACAGCCCATCGACAACCTGCTTCTCTCCAATATGGCACGAACCGGATTGACGGGTTTTTTAAAGACCATCGCCACGGAACTTGCCCCACATGGTATAACCGTAAACGCCTTGCTCCCAGGAATTCACAGAACATCGCGAATCGAACAGCTGGCGGCCCACCGCGCCACCCAGGAGGGCAAAGATGCCAAAAATATCATTGAAGAGATGATGTCGGCAAATCCCACCAACACCATCGGCGATCCATCCGACTTCGGCGCTGCTGCAGCCTTTCTTGCCAGTCGGCAGGCTCGTTATATCACAGGGCAGAACCTTTTGGTGGATGGTGGTAATTATCGCGGTCTGCTGTAAGCCTTATGAAAATGCTTTTGGGCCGCGTTACCGGTCGTCGCGGTATCGTTATACGGATTCCTCCCTCTGGCATTGCCAAAATCACTTGCGTAAAGCCTGTTTATAAGGTTTGCGTTACAAATTGGATATGCTTTTGGCGAAATCGGGATCTTGAAATATCCGTTTGGCAAATTTCAAGTATTTCTCGGCGATTGCCCTGACCGCCAGTTGAAGGGCATAGGGTTTGACCGGCTTTTCCAAAAGGTGGTTTACATTGGAAGCCACACACATGTTTACGATGTCATCACTGGCATTTCCCGTAATGATGACGGCGTCGGAATGCGCAGTGGGAAACTTTTCCTCGATGGCGTCTAAAAAGAAGAAACCGCTTGCACCGCCCAAAAAAACGTCCACCACGAAAATAGCGACACCGATGTCTCTATTCCGGCAATAGGTGATTGCTTCCTCCGGATCCGTGAAAGAGAAAACGTTTCCCCACGTGTAGAACCGATCTATGGTCGTAGATATAAGTTCACATACGATTGGATCGTCATCGACAATAATCACATCCAATCCATCAGACATTTTTGCCCTCCATCATTCTACGGTTTAGAAATCAAAAAGCAAAACTTACGCTATTATACATGTCGAATCGAAGCTTGTCACGAATCAAAAGCACGTCAGCACAGTATCGTCCGGGCTGGTTCCGGATGCAAAACACCCGGATTGAATACGGCTAATCAATGATGTCGTACCGAGCCATCTTGCGGTATACCGTCGTCAAGTTGATACCCAGCAATTTGGCGGCTTCGGCCTTGTTACCCCCCGTTCTCTGAAGGGCGCGTCGGATGGTGCGTTCCTCAATGACCTTCAGATTATACATCATATCATCTGTGGTTTTTCTGTTAGCCTTTTTCGCAATCTCACCGGGCAGGTCGTCGATATCCAGAATACCGTTTTTCATACCCAATGCGAAAGCTCTTTGGATCACATTTTCCAGTTGCCGGACATTGCCCGGCCATGAATATCCCATCAAAATGGCATTTGCCGCAGGGCTCACTTCGGGATCACTGTCGATTCCCGCCGGCTTGTGCTTTTTGATAAAATGCCGGATTAATAAGGGAATATCCTCCTTGATATCACGTAGCGGCGGCATCTTGATGGAAATAACGTTGAGCCGATAGTAAAGATCCGACCGAAACGTGTTTTGTTTTATGGCCTCATCCAATTTCTTGTTTGTCGCTGCGATAATCCGTACATCGATTATTGTTTCCCGCGTGTCGCCGACAGGTCGGACCTTTTTTTCCTGCAGCACGCGCAAAAGACTGACCTGAACGGACGGTGAGACCTCTCCGATTTCATCTAAAAAAATGGTTCCTCCATCGGCGGCTTTGAACAATCCGATGGAATCTTGCAATGCACCCGTGAACGCCCCTTTCACATGGCCGAACAGTTCCCTTTCCAAAATTCCCTCGGAAATCGCTCCACAATTAACGGGGATAAAAGGACCGTTTTTTCGATCGCTGTTGTTATGGATGACGTTGGCCGTCAGCTCTTTTCCCGTTCCGCTTTCTCCTTCAATCAAGACCGTCGGGCTGCTCGAACTGATTTTATCGATGGTTTCATAGATGTTTTGCATCGGAGGTGACATCCCGACGAGTTCATCATACTTATAGCGCTCCTTCAGACGATTGCGAATGGATCGGTTCTCATCCTCCAGTTGTTTTTTCTCGATGATGCGTTCGATCAGGATCCTGAATCGGTCGAAATTGATGGGTTTTTGCAAAAAATCATAGCTTCCCAACTTCATCGCCTCGATGGCGGTTTCGATGGTGCCGTAGCCGGAAGCCACGATGACCTCCGTTTCCGGAGACGACGCTTTAATTTTTTTCAGTACCTCCATGCCACCGATCTCGGGCATGATCAGGTCGGTAATGACAATGGCAAAAAAATCGTTTCGAACCATTTCGATGGCCCGCAAACCGTTTGATTCGGTAATGACAGTAAATCCGAACCTCCCTATATATCGTTCGACGATGTTCAGAATTTGTCGATCGTCATCGATGAAGAGAATTTTATAATTTTTCATAAATTGTTTTGTGGGCATGGCTAAAAATGTAAACACAAAAGACCATGGAAAGCGAGGTCTGTGCAGTGAAAAGAGACTCCGAAGACCATCCAGCCTGCATGTCAATTATATGCATGGTCCGTAACCTTTTCTTATCGTAAACAAAAAAATCAAATGCATGAAACCGTGACTGGGGTCGATACATATTGGCATCGAATCTGCTTTTCTTGTTCGGCAATATTCAGTATCGATCGTCCATTGTTATTGCCGCTGTCTTGAACTCTCCTTTTCATCTGATCTGTCATTATACATCCTAATCCTTTCGTTCGATCAACAAAACAACGATTTTGCCATGACGGGCATGGCAGCTATACTAACATTATAACTAGGAGGGATTCACATGGCGAAAATTCAAAAACAAGTTATTTACGTTCTCTTTCTCACGATGGCTATCTTTGTCGCAAGTACATGTTATGCAAACGCCACGGAAAAGGTCAATATCAATACGGCATCCATCGAACAATTGATGCAATTGGACCGGGTTGGCGCGAAATATGCGAAACGGATCGTCGAATATCGTGAAGAAAAAGGTGATTTCCAGAAACCGGAAGAGATCATGAACGTAAAGGGTATCGGAAAAAAGACTTGGGAGGCCAATAAAGACCGTATCGTGATATAAGGTCACAGCCGTCTAAAATTGTGCCCATCCAAACCCGACGATTTGTTTACGGGATTTTTTAATGGTCCATTGGAACCTGCATGGACAACCTTTTGCCATATTCCCGATAAAAGAAAACAGTCGTGGTTGGATGGGCACCTGCTCCTTGTCCCGCCTTTTTCCCCTGAACACAATATCCTGTATTTTTTTGCATTGACACCCCGCCTATTTTGTGTTCAATAGTTGAACACTTCATCGTTTTTCCAACTGCCGTGCATACTCCTGCTCGATGCCAAATGCAGACAAGCATGTAATCGAAACGGCGGAGCTACGCCCGATTAATCTCCATATGGATGCCAAGAGTCTTAAAACACTCCAAATTTTGGAGGCCATCGCCGAGGACAAGCCAATGTCCCAACGAGACCTGTCCGATGCATTGCAGATCTCGCTAGGAATGATCAATTCTTTTATCAAGCGATTGGTAAAAAAAGGATACTGCAAGGTCACCACCGTGCCCAAAAAGCGGGCCAGGTACATCCTCACGCCTGCGGGTGCGATGGAAAAGACTCGTTTAACCTATGCGTATATTTTAAGTTCATACCAATACTTCAAATCTGCCAGATGCCGGGTCCATGATGTATACAAACAGCTGAGCGAACAGGGACTTTCAAGACTCATTTTCTACGGTTCCGGTGAACTGGCTGAAATTGCCTATCTGTCACTTATCGGGACCGGTTTACAATTGCTTGATGTCGTCGATTCGGATAGGGAAGGGGAGATATTCGAGCAGATGGTCGTCAAGGCAGTCTCACGACTCAAGCGAGTCGATTTCGATGTGGTTCTGATTGCAGTCGAAACGGACCATGAAGCGGCTGTCGCCACCTTGAAACGTGTTGGTGTACCACCCGACAAAATACTCTTGTTCTAACCGTTGGACGCTGTTTTGCGAATATGCGGGGATCGCTTGGCTCTTTCTTAGGAACCCGTTAACCCTACAAATAAAATAGGCCTCTAAGGAACTCGTTCATTATTCCAATTAAAAAGGACTTTTTACGGAAGCGAAGTGGAAGACCATGCAATTTATCGATTTGAAATCGCAACAGAAAAGAATAAGGAAAGAGGTTAACGCCCGCATCGAGGCGGTTCTGGATCATGGCCAATATATTATGGGACCGGAAATCGATGAACTCGAAGCCCGTTTGGCGGACCACTGCAACGTCGACCATGCCATTGGATGCGCCTCGGGAACCGATGCCCTGTTGATGGCTTTGATGGCCTATGATGTCGGCCCGGGGGATGCAATCATCACCTCCCCGTTCACCTTTATCGCCACGGCAGAAGTAATTCGAATGTTGGGCGCGACGCCGGTTTTCGTGGATATCGATCCTGCATGCTTCAATATGGATCCCCAATATCTGGAAACGACGATCAAGGCCATCGAAGACAACGATCGGACGCTGCTGCCACTGCCGGACAATACCGACGTTCCCCTGACCCCAAAAGGCATCATTGCCGTGGATCTGTTCGGGTTGCCGGCCGATTATGAGGCCATCGTCGCCTGCGCCTCTGCACATCAATTGTTTGTCATCGAAGATGCTGCCCAATCCTTCGGCGCCCGGTACAAAGGGAAAATGGCGTGTTCATTGGGCGATGTCGGCTGTACCTCCTTCTTTCCCGCCAAACCATTGGGAGGGTACGGCGATGGCGGGATGTGTTTTACCAATGATGAGAGGGCTGCCGACGTATTGCGGTCCATCCGCATCCATGGCAAAGGAATGGATAAATATGACAATATTCGTATCGGAATAAACGGTCGTTTGGATACCCTGCAGGCTGCCATTCTGCTGGCCAAGTTCGATATTTTTCCCGAGGAGGTCCGGCTTAGAGATGAAGTGGCCAGGCGTTACGGTACACTGCTTGCGGGCATTGATTCATTGACCATCCCCACCGTGGGTGAAGGGTATGGATCGGTATGGGCCCAGTACTCGCTGCTTGCTGAAAGCAAAGAACGCCGGAACGCCTGCCAGGCGGCACTCACAAATGCCGGTGTTCCGACGGCGATTTATTATCCCATACCACTGCATTTGCAGGGTGTATTCAAATCTTTGGGATACAAGCCTGGCGATTTTCCCGTAAGCGAAGATTGCAGTGAAAGGATCTTTAGTTTACCCATGCACCCCTATCTCGACGAAGGAGCGCAGGAATCTATCGCATCCATATTGGCCCGTGTTTGAAATGAAAAACAATCCTATTCTCCCTTCAAAGATAGAAGCAGTAACGAATTTCACTGATCTGGTGTTTCAAAATGCCAAAGCCGGGCTTCGCGCAGAGGCATCGAGGGGCTATTTGGGCGTACTGTGGTGGATCATTGAACCGTTGATGTATATGAGCGTCTTTTACGTCGTGTTCGTCCATCTTTTTCACCGAGGGGATGAAAATTTCATTCTCTTCCTACTTACGGGTTTGATCGCATGGAAATGGTTCCATGCAACAATCACTACCGGCTCGAACAGTCTTCTGGCCAATGCCAGCCTCATGAACCAGGTTTACCTGCCCAAAATCATCTTTCCCCTGACGGCAACCGTAATCAATACCTTCAAATTTCTCATCGTTCTGACTCTTTTTCTCATTTTCTTGCAATTTATGTCTACAAAAGCTTCATTGGCATGGGTATTCTTACCGGCACTGATCATGACCCAATTGTTGCTGACCATTGCAATTACGAGTCTGATTGCCGCCCTTATGCCGTTTTTCCCGGATTTCCGGATGATTCTGGACAACGTACTCATGATGTTTTTATTTCTTTCCGGTATCTTTTTCGACGTTGCCAGCCTTCCTGTGTCCGTTCAGCGGTTCCTCTTGCTTAATCCCATGGCATCCCTGATTGTCATGTACCGAAGGATTATCCTTGATGGCGCCTCTCCGGACTGGCACAGTCTGTTTTTTATCCTTTTGCTTTCGTTTGTTTTATTGCTGTTTTCCATATGGATTTATTGTCGGTTTGACCGCGTATATCCAAAAATCATTCACTGATCCGAACTATGTATACAGAAAACCCATCGTATTCAGAGAACAAGATCCTGAGTATGCGGAATGTCGGAGTGTATTACAGCCGCCGGCAACGGTTCCTAAAACGCTCCTTTTTCTGGGCTCTAAAGGACGTATCTTTTGATCTATATGCTGGAGAAACCTTGGGGATTATTGGTAAAAATGGTGTCGGTAAGAGCACACTCCTTCGGGTTTTGGCCGGCATCATCGCTCCAGATACCGGGAAACTGAAGATCCATCGACCTGGACTTCGAATATCCCTGATATCATTACAGGCCGGATTCGTACCCTACTTAAGTGGTCGAGAAAACGCAATACTTAACGGAATGTTATTGGGAGCAACGAAAAAAGAGATACTTTCGAAAATGGATGAGATCATCTCTTTTTCCGAGCTAAACAGTTTTTTCGAGGAACCGGTCAATACCTACTCGACGGGTATGCGTGCACGGCTGGGATTTTCGGTAGCGTACCACGTAAATCCGGATGTGATCTTGCTCGACGAAGTTCTGGGCGTTGGCGATGAGGCCTTTCGGAATAAATCCACCGAAGCGATGAAAAAACAGATACAATCGGAAAAGACAGTCGTATTGGTATCTCACAATGCATCATTACTCAAAGAAGTCTGCAATCGTTTGGTCTGGATCGAGGATGGCAGGACCCGTGCCCAGGGTATTGTCGATGAGGTGTTGACGGCTTATTTGGAAAGCATATCCCCGAAACGGAGCGGGTGAGCCACACGGTTGGCATATCTGCCCGACGCACAATGAGAATCCCTTCATGACAGTTACAAGCCCCAATATCTCGCCGGTATTTATCGCATCGACGCGGAGGAACTTTGCGTGTGGCATGGAAAACAAGATATTCAAACGGCTGCAAAACGTCCGGTACACAATTGCCACATCACCCGGCACACGTTTCGTTAAAGGCTACTGCTTGCCATGCAATGAGAAGGTCTCCTTTGTATTAGATGGCAGAAGAAGTAAAGGACAGAAAAATGAGCGACTCGCATTGAATTGGCGTGAGGGGCTGATTTGTCCAGGTTGTATGATGTCAAGCCGGCAGCGGCTGATGGCCGCGGTTGTGAAGCATCAACTGCAGGGCAGGGCGGGGCAGCGGGTCTATTTGATGGAAAAGATGACGTCGTTTTACCGATACCTCGCCGGGCATCTGAAGGGGCATACCATTATCGGCAGCGAATACTTTGGCAAAAAATTTAAAAGCGGATCCATCGTCAAGGCATGGCAGTACATCACGCCGATTCATCCATATCTTTTTCGATGGATTCGAAACCAAATGAAATTGACATATCATATCTTTCGGATGGGTGGAATTCGACACGAGGATGCAACACAGTTGAGTTTCGCTAGCGGCAGTCTTGATTTGATCGTCAGCAATGATGTTTTCGAACACGTTCCGGATCCATATCGCGCTTTTACGGAATGCGCCCGCGTGCTTCGGTCCGGAGGGGTGCTGCTGGCCACATTTCCTTTCCACAATCGTCTGGAAAATTCTATCAAACGGGCGCGCCAGGGTTCCCGTGGAGCCGTTTACCAACGGCCTCCGGTATTTCATGGCAACCCAATCAGTTCATCGGGAGCGCTGGTCTTCACGGATTTTGGCTGGGATGTCATTCACTCTTTTCAGGCGGCGGGGTTCTCACGCGCGTTCATCGAAGTGTACGCCTCGGAAAACTTCGGCCATCTTGACAATGGTTTGTCAATATTTCGAGTGACGCGATAATGTTTTTCCTCCCGATAAAGGACACTGGATGCGCCTGTCACCAAAAACAGCAACGGTCTTGGAAAATCTCAATACCTTCGATGCATTATCAGGAGGATAGCGTATAGATGCAGATCATCGTGTTGGGTATGCACCGTTCCGGCACATCCGCTCTGGCCAGAATTGTGAATCTAATGGGCTGCTATTATGGAAGTGAAGAAGCCTCCATGGTAACGGCTCCCGATAATCCGAAGGGGTTCTGGGAGCGAAAGGACGTGATGGCGGCAAACGATCTCATTTTAGACGTTGCCGGCGGGAATTGGTGGGAAGTTTACGACCTCGATATTCAAAAAATATCCGAAGCCGATCGGAGTCTGATCGATACCGAAATCAGAGATATCATTTTCCGATTGGATTCTCACCGTCCCTGGTTCATAAAAGATCCTCGTTTATGTCTTACGCTGCCTTTCTGGTGTCACCATTTGGAAAAAGCCGTTTTTATCCTTGTGCTGCGATCTCCGTTTTCGGCTGCAAAATCGCTGGAGGAGCGCAACGGCATCCCGATGAAGTACGGCCTTGCATTATGGGAATATTACATGCGCGCTTTATGCGTCCATTTGGTAGGTATTCACTATCTTTCCGTTCGATATGAATCGATTCTCAAAAGACCCTACGAAACGACCAAAGATGTCCACCGTTGGTTGACCGACAACGGTGTCAACGGTTTGCAATCGCCAAGCCGAAATGAGATCGAGGCATTCGTAGATCCGAAACTTTGTCACCATGACGCCGAGGACAGGGCTTTGCAGACCGACGGGCCGGTCACTTCACTATTTGATGCACTCTGTGCAGGGCAACCGGTCCCAAACGATGCATCCCGGATGAAGGTCCTCGCGCAACAAATGCGGCAGTTACAAAAAAACGGCAAATGGGTAATAAAAATACCCAAGGTGGAACGGTTCTCAACTTCAATGCGCAGATTGGCGGACCTTGAGTCAAAGAGCAAAACGCTTGAGGAGGAAAATCGTCGGATTGAAAAAGAAGCCCAAGAACTGGCAAGAAGAAATGACGACCTCTTTAAGGAAAACAACCGTCTTACCAAAGAGACCCAGCGGCTGCGAGGGGAGCGCGGCAGACTTCAAGATGAGTTGCATCAATTGGAAGGACACCATGAAGAGCTTTGGAAAAAGTTCAACGGCATCACATCGGAGCATAACGAATATAAAACACGATTGAATGCGATATCCCATTCCCGTATCGTGAGAGTCATAGCAAAATTGACACGCTTTCTGGGATTGGGGCAGTCCGGTATTCACGCAGAACTCAAACGTATCGATTGCCTTCTGGTTCCTCCTGAACATCGCTACCATGGCAGACGAATTCAAAAAAGCGACGTTGAACTCCTGCTTCGTATTTTCCGCCTGTTCCTGATGAATCCAAATCAGGCACTCGGGTTGATCAATCCGGGAAGAATTCGTCGTACGCTCGACTTTTTGTTGATGAGTAAAGGAAATTTGGCATTGTTTGCCAATCGATGTGAGGAGGTTCATTTTCGCGACCCCAACCAACCATTTGGTACAATTCATGATCCGGCCATTTCTTTGATTGATCTTTACGATTTGCCACGATTTTCCCATTCAAAGCGACCACCGTTACCCCGCCAAAATGAAATCGTCTGCTGGAAAAATGGCCTAAAAAAAGTTGCACAGACGATTAAACAAACCCAAGAACCAAATATCTCCATCATCATTCCCGTATACAATCAAATCCGATACACGCTTGCCTGCATCCACTCCATTTATCTGGATGGTCAAGATGGAATCGATTATGAAATCATCGTATCGGACGATCGGTCGACAGATGCAACACAAGATGTCTTTACCGAACCGTTTGCCAATGTCATCTATCGGCGAAATAAGAAGAATTTGGGATTTTTGAGAAATTGCAACGAGGCCGCCACGATAGCTAAAGGGAACTACTTGGTGTTTTTAAATAATGACACCATCGTACTGAGTGGGTGGTTAACAGAACTCATACGGACATTGGAAAATGATCCCGAGATCGGCCTAGTGGGATCGAAGTTGATCTATCCGGAAGGCCGACTCCAGGAAGCCGGTGGAATCGTTTTTGAAGACGGCAGCGGGTGGAACTTCGGACGTTTTGAAGATCCGTTTGAGCCCATGTACGATCATGCTCGCGATGTAGACTATTGTTCGGGTGCATCCATTGCAATTCCCGCTGCGCTGTGGAAATTGATAGGTGGGTTTGACGAAAGATATTCTCCGGCCTACTACGAAGATACCGATCTCTCTTTTCAGGTGCGTGCGGCCCATCGGCGTGTTGTCTATCAGCCCAAATCACAGCTGGTTCACTTCGAGGGTACTACCTGTGGTACCCGGGAGAACGAAGGCGTAAAACGATATCAAGTGGTGAATCGGTATCAATTCTTAGAAAAATGGAGACAGGAGCTGTCATCCCATGGCTCTTGCAACCCCCCCACACTTCCCTATCTTCGTGGAATCAAGGGACGAATCCTGTTCATCGACGCGACGACACCCAGGCCGAATAAAGATTCGGGTTCCATCGATGCCGTCAATTACATGAAGATTTTTAAAAATCTCGGATTCCATATTACGTTTGTAACATTGGACGTCACTGCCTTCGAGGGCTATACAACGGATTTGCAGCGACTGGGAGTTGAGTGTGTCCACCTCCCCTGGATTGAATCCACACAAGAAGCCATACGCCAATATGGTCCGAAGGCCGATTTGATTATCTTATGTCGCGTGCAGGTGGCAGCCCCGTTAATCGATATCGTAAAAAAGCATGCCGGTAAGGCAAAAATCGTATTCGATACCGTGGATCTTCACTTTCTTCGGGAGTCTCGGCAGGCAGCTTTGTGCCTTTCTCCACGAATGGATGAGAAGGCTGCGAAAACGCGGGAAGATGAACTCGATGTGATAAAAAAGGCCGATGCAACAATGTGCCGCAGTTACTATGAAATTCAGGTAATCAACGACATTTTGCCACATGCCAGGACATACCATATACCCGTGGCCCGCGATCTTCCGGAGCCCACGAGAAGACCGTGGGATGAATTGAAAGACATCGTATTCATCGGTGGATTCAGTCATCCGCCCAATATCGACGCCGTTGTCTACTTCATCTCCGATGTATGGCCCATTCTCCGCCGACAGGGATTTTCAGGCAAATTCATTGTCGCGGGAAGCGATATGCCAAGCGAGATTGAAGCGCTATCTGAGGATAACGTCATCATCCGGGGATATGTGCCGGATTTGTCAGAACTCTTCGGGGCGTGTCGGCTTTCTGTGGCGCCACTGCGCTACGGGGCAGGCATGAAAGGGAAGGTCGTTACAAGCTTAAGCTATGGCATCCCTTGCGTTGCCACGGAGATCGCCGTTGAAGGAACGGGACTTTGCCATGATGAGAACATTCTCGTGGCAAAGGATGCCGACGATATGGCGTCTTTGATTCAGGACCTCTATGGTAACCAGGAGCGTTGGCAATCCCTTTCATCTGCGGGCATTCAGTTTTGCCAACGGGAAATTTCCATTGAAGCGGTCAATGAGAAACTATATCAATTGACCAATGAACTGCTTGGATAAGGACGGGAAATTCGAGAGTGTTCCGTTTCTGGAAGAAAAAAAACAAAATCAATGTGGTGGTCATCGGAAATTGCCAGGCGCGTCCACTTGCTCAGAAACTGACCGCTATCTCAGGAAGAGTCAAGGTTACGGCCATAGGAATTGTTCATTTATTGAAAAATGAGGAGACAGACACCTACGCAAAGCATTTTCTCAGTGCCGACTGGATTTTCGCACAACGAGTAATGGACAACTACCCATGCACCTTCGTTCGCAGCAAGGAACTGAAAGCAAACTGGGGCAACAAGGTCGTCGTCTGGCCCAACATCTTCTTCAGGGGATACAATCCGGAGCTGACTTATATCAGGAATGCAAATCGATCCCCCTTACGGGGGCCTTTGGGCGATTATCACAATCAGACCATTCTCGAAGGGTGGAAAGAAGGAATCAAGCCGGCAGAGGCCTTGCGGCGCCACTTGGACATCGAATACAACCGCGAGCAATATGGTAAGATTCCGGAAGCCTCTTTGTCAGAGTTGCGAATGCGGGAATCGGATTGCGATATCGAAATTGCAGATTATATCGCGAAAAATCAAAGTGATCGAAGGTTATTCTTTACCTTTAACCACCCGGTGGCCGAACTATTATCAGAAACAGCCAAAAATCTGCTGCATTGGGCCAGGATACCAAATGACCGGAACCATTCTTCCGATGACTTCGAACCGCTGGGACAATTTTGCCCCCCGGTAAACCCGTGGGTGGTCCATGAACTCGGCCTGGATCCCCCTGTGGCGGACAGTTGGTGCGGGGTGGAAGTCGTCAAGATTGATAAAGAAGGTACCGAAACCGGCAAAAACAAAAGGTTCGGCGGCCTCGAAATCGTAGAGACCTATTATCGCATATACGATGCAAACGAGGATGCGATATAATGGGCTGGCGATCATTGATACAAAAGCTTAAGACCATGGGTAGCTCCACGTCTTTGCCGCGAAGTGATAATAGAAAGGTAATCATCCACAATCACCTGTTCAAGAATGCGGGAACGACCATCGACTGGGCACTGGCGAAAAATTTCCAAGAAAAGTTCATCGATCACCGCGACGATGAAAAGATGATGCGAGGTGCTGACTATTTGGGGCCTTACCTGACAGAGAACCCAGAAATCGCAGCGCTGTCTTCCCATCATCTTCGACTCCCGTTACCAACGATAGACGATGTCGGCTTTTATACGATCATGATGTTTCGGCACCCCCTCGAGCGGGTACGCTCGGTCTATCGATTTGAAAGACGGCAGACCGAATCTGACACGCTGGGCGCCCGTTTTGCACGGGATCACTCCCTTTGTGAATATGTGGAATGGCGGATGAAGCATGATGTTCCGCCATCAATCCGCAATTTCCACGTTTTTAAAAGCCAATCGCCATCAGTTGACTGGCGAAGAGAGATGGATGAAAAGAACCTGTCCCGATCCAAGGCTTATATAGATGGCACGGCGCTATTCGGATTCGTCGAGTTTTTTGATGAAAGCATGATTCTCTTCGAGAAAACGTTACGCGAATATTTCCCTTTTATGGATCTTTCCTATGTAAAACAAAACATCGGCCAGACCAATACAGAACCCTTGGAGATCCGCATTGAAAAAATGAAAAACGATGTTGGAAATAAAATTTTTGCACTCCTTTCGGAAAGAAATAGACTTGATTTAAAATTGTATGACTATGCAAGAAAAAAATTTCTTCATAGGTTACGCGTGTTTGATGATTTAGAAAAAGAATTGAAAGAATTTAGGAATCGGTGTGTACGCCTTTCCGCAGGTTAGTACGACAACAATATTGTCAACTGTTTTTTTCATGTTGTTGCATAAAGGGTATCTTATTTCAGCACATTAACGCCTGATCAAGAAAACGGCTCGAAAAATTTGGAGATAAAATGAAAAAAAGCGTGATTGTCTTTGGTGGTGACGGATTTTGTGGTTGGCCGACGGCCCTGTATCTATCCAAGAATGGATATGATGTGACGATTGTCGATAATCTCGTAAGGCGTAAGATTGATATTGAGCTTGAATGCAGTTCATTGACCCCAATTCAGCCGATCAGCAAACGCCTTCAGTGCTGGGAAGAAATAACCGGAAAAAAAATACATTTTAAATTCATTGATGTGTCGGAACATTATCATCGAATTTTAACCTTATTCAAAGAAATAAAGCCAATGGCGGTGATTCATTTCGCAGAACAGCGCGCTGCGCCTTACTCCATGAAATCCGCCTATCATAAGAGATACACCGTCAATAACAATTTAAGTGCGACCCACAATATTCTTTGTGCCATTGTCGAATCTGGACTGGATATTCACATGATTCATCTTGGCACAACCGGGGTTTATGGATATGGAACCGCCGGGATGGAAATACCCGAAGGATACCTCAGGGTTAAGGTTGATGTGGATGGCAAGGAAACTGAGCTCGAAATAATGTATCCCGCGAACCCAGGAAGCATTTACCATATGACCAAAACCCAGGATGCGCTTTTTTTCTATTACTACAACAAAAACGACCAAGTTCGCATTACGGACCTCCATCAGGGAATTGTCTGGGGTACAAACACCTCGGAAACCTTGCTTGACGAAAGATTAATCAACCGTTTTGACTATGATGGTGATTATGGGACTGTCCTTAACCGCTTTCTCATGCAAGCCGCTGTCGGCCATCCGTTAACGATTCATGGAACAGGAGGACAAACCAGAGCCTTTATTCACATAAAAGATACTGTTAATTGTATAAAGCTTGCCGTAGAAAATCCTCCGGAAAAAAGCCAGCGCGTAAAAATATTTAATCAAACAACCGAATGCCATAATATCAAAGAACTATCATCGAAAATCGCCAAGATCACGGGTGCCAAAATTCGATATTATAAAAACCCAAGGAATGAAGATGCAGAAAATGAACTTCGGTTTAACAAGGATAGTTTTCTTAATCTGGGTTTGAACCCTATCACCCTTGATGACGGATTATTGACTGAAGTAATGGATATTGCAAAAAAATATAAAGAACGCTGCGATCTCAAAAAAGTAATATGCACATCTACCTGGAGGTCTGACATGTCCGTTGATTTCATTGGATCAGCATCTCCAGTGAATTGAGGGCAAACGAATTAATATATCCAAGAAGGCTCTTATATAACCTATAGTTATTACCTGAATTTTGCACGCATACGGCCATAGCGGCCAATGTCCGCGATTTTTTTAGATTCGCTCCCAATTTCCGAGGCTACAGTCAATGGTGGCGCTGAGAACATGTTGCAGTAAAACGCCTTGGCAACTTATACAGTATGTATTTAAGATCAATCATGATATTTTTATGCAAGAAATTTTTTGCATCAACTGCATGGCTAACCGATAGCAGTCTGGAGTATGCTACCGGCCCATGGTTTGGGCTGCGATCTTTTTTTATCCAGGTATTTTAGAAAAGACATCAATGCTGGCGTTCGGCTGTCCTGGATCGAGTAACGAACTTTGTCTTTATTTGATGACATTACTACTTTGGCTGCAATGATCAACAGGCGCAGCCGCGCTATGCGCACCGTATTGGTTTCAATACCTGAGAAGCCATGGCGCTGCTCGCTTTTTTCTACCGGCGGTTCAGTTTTAGCACTCAACTCGGCGATCATCTTCAAATAGCGCCAGATATTGTAGGCCAGCATGACGATTTGAAAATAAGCATAGTTGTTTTTAAAGCGCGATGACGGAATCGCATCCAGGCCTTCGCGTTTGGCCTCCCCCACGAGGTTTTCAACATCGGCTCGTTTGTCATACTCGGCGATGACCTTATGGGCCTTACGGCCAAGATTGGTACAAAAGATGCGGTATTCATAACGGTCGACTTCAAACAGTTCACACTGCACGTATTGGTCTTTGACAACCTTATCTTGCTTGGGGATTCGCATGGCCACAAACCGAACGGGCTGCAGCCACCCCGTCGGCTGGTAGATACAGCTGTTGAATTCATAGGGTTTTCGCCGATGCGGCCGGTACCACCCGTTGGGATCAAATGGCGGCTCACATTTCTTGTTGGCGATGATAAAATTGTAACCAGCCTTGAGACATTCATGAATGCTATGCCAGCTTTGAAATTCCGCATCTGCGCGAATCAACACCTGGTTAACGCAATCGGGAAGGTATCTTTTTATTTTAGCGATGAACGCTGCGGTTTGTTTGCCGCTGATGGTTTCGCCCCTGCGAAGCTTGCCCAGCAAATACTCGCGGCTTTGTTCGATGAAACATAACACCGGCCGGTATCCTTTTTTACCCCGATTGCGTGGGTTGTGACCCTTTAGCGCACCTTGTTGATTGCCAAACACGGTCTCCACCGTAGTATCGATATCCAGGCAGATGCGGTAATAGGAGATATCGCAAAGCTGCCAGACCCGATTGCGCAACAGGGCCATCAAATGCAGCAGCGCATGGGCCTGGTTGATGCCCAGGCTATCGACATAGCGCCAGAAGGTGCTGGCCACCGGCAGACGCGTGAGTTTGAAAAATCCGCACAGCATGGCGTCCAGGCGCAGATAGGAAAAGTGCCAGATTCGGTTAAACCCTATAAACAGTAGCATCAGCAAGCCGACCACCATTGAATAGTGGCCCAGCTTAGGTTTACGCGTGGGCGGTTTATATGCGAAGTCAAATAATTTCTGAAATTCGACCAAGTCCAAAAATTTGATCAGCGGTAAAAGCCCGCCAAATGGGCTCAATTGCTCGCTACAGGTATCGTAAGCGGTTGAAGCGTTGATTTTCTTGGCCTTGGCGCCGTTTTTTCTAAATCCTTTAGGGTTGCGGTTTTTCCGGAAATTTGATTTCTTGGATTTTACCATCTGGGTACCTCCTGCTTTTATGGGTTGGTGTCGTAACCCCCATTGTAGCAAGGGTTCCCAGGTGGTATCCAGACTTGGTTAAATTGTTGGTGCAAAATTCAGGTATTATATATAACAATCGATTGTTTTCTTAGGATTGACATTATGTCTCAACTACAATTTGTTGGTATTTTTGTTTCGCTTGCTTTTTTTATCGTCGGCGGCCGCTCGCTCAGAATAGAGCGTGAAGAATCCCTTTTTCCTCTGAGTATTCTCTTTACAGGCTTTATCATTGGACTTGTCGCCATTTTTCCAAACATTGCGCAAATATTAAGCGACATTCTCGCCATAGGTAAATTCACTGGTAGCAGACTTATAGCTCTCTTGATGATCGGTTTCATCATTTTCTGGGTTCTTATCATAATTCTCTTTAACAGAATAACAAAATTAAATCGTCAGTTTGACCGATACATCAGAAATTCGGTCGTCAGTGAGTTTTTAGAACACAACACGTCCAATTTAAAGAATACGATACTTTGCATTATCCCTGCACTTAATGAAGAATATAACTTAAAAAAGGTTTTGCGTAGATTTCCCAAAGATGCCAATGGAGTTCCAATAAATGTTCTTGTTGTTGATGATGGAAGCACCGATAATACGTCATTGGTTGTAAAGGCGGCCGGATGTCTGCTGGCCAAGGTGCCTGTTAACCGGGGTGGCGGTGCTGCCTTGCGCACTGGCTTTGATATTGCAGTTATCACTGAATCTGCTGTTGTCGTAACCATTGACGCTGATGGCCAAAACGACCCCGAAGTTGTACCGGACCTAGTACAACCAGTGATAGAAAATGAGGCAGATGTCATCATTGGCTCAAGAATTTTAGGAAAACATGAAATCACTCACTGGTGGCGCCATCTTGGTGTCATCTTGTTCAGTCGATTGATAAACCTGCTGATGGGCACGAAAATAACGGATTGTTCCAGTGGATACAGAGCCATCAGAACTGAATCATTGAAAAGCCTGCGCCTTTTTCAGGATCAATATCATACCTCAGAGTTTCTGATATTATCAGCAAAGAAAAAATTAAAGATCGACGAAAGACCGATTGTCTTTAGACGGCGCATCAGTGGCAAGAGTAAAAAAGGGCATGAACTTCTTTACGCTTTTCGTTTTTTTTATGTACTGACAACAACCTGGCTTCGTGGAAAATAAAAGTGTTACAGACATGGATAAAAGCAGGATGAATATCTGTTTTTATATGATGTTTCATAGATGATACATGCACTTTGCCACCGGACTATTCAAAGCAATAAAAAAGAATTCTGCCACTCGTTTTGTTTTCACGAGCGGTATCAGTGCATTGTTATCTATGGGGCTGCCTATTATCTTCGTTGATGGACTGCACGTTAAAGAAGAAATTGCGGTTGCTTTGGTTTTTATCGTCGTTTTCCATGTAAATTTTTTCAACGTCCGCTGTTTCGTTTTTCGGAGCAGCGGCCCGCTATTAAAAGAATATGTCAGGTTTTTATTAACGAACGGTCTCTTCCGGTTGATTGACTATCTCGGTTTTCTCCTTATGTTTCGAGTCCTCGGCGTATATTATATTTTATCTCTTTTTATTATCCTCAGCATTACTACTATGGCAAGGTTTTTTGTTTTTAGAAATATCTTTAATTTCTCCGAGAAACAATAAACATCCAAATTATAGGATCTGCGATTGCTTCCGTGTAACGACAATAAATATTGGGGAATACTTGTTTTTTTTATTTTTTCCATAAAGTTTTTCTTTTTCATAATTGACCCGAACGTGATGTTGTTTCAAGGAGACTCTTTGAGCTACATTCATACGGCTCTCACTGGATCGGCGCCTCCAGATCGTTCGTATTTCTATGGGATACTCATAGCTGCCGTTACTTTTTTTGGCCATTCTCTCATACCCCTTCTATTTCTCCAGGTTTTAGCAAGTGCAAGCACCTGCATCGTGTTATCGGCTATTCTAAAAAGGTATTTTGAATTGAATTTTTGGGAATACGGATTCATTGCAGTTCTTTGTTCAATTGAACCGATACAGCTTTTTTACGAACGCAATGTCATGACTGAAACCTTCTCACTTTTGTTTTTTGTGCTTTTTGTATATTTTTTACTTCATTATGTTTCTACGGTTAAGCTGAGCCATCTGGTTTTATCGATTATCAGTGGTTTTTTAATGATTAAACTAAGGATGGTGTTCATTCCAATATATTTGCTCGGATTATTCTTGGCATCAATTCACGTAACAGCAACAATAATTCGAACACACAAAAATAGTCAAATTCAAGCGAATAGGCTACATCGTTTGCTCAAAATATTTTCCTTTTGGTTTGTTGTATTTTTTACAATTCCTTTTCTATTTTCCACTGCCAAGACAATCCAAACCAGATATGGCAAACTTCCAAATTATTCCGCAACAGGTTTTGCCTTACTATCTGCTTGGGCGCCCTTGTTAGAAACGAACACGATCCCTTTTGGTCCTGATTTAAGAGAAATAATCAACAACTCAAAATGCGAGATAGGTAATATACAAGCTCGCAATTCACAACGCTGGTTGCCCGGATGTTTAATTAAGTCGTTGATTAAAAAATTTGAAAACAGGGATGAAGCCAACCAATTTTCCATGAGAGCTGCAAAATATCTGTTACTCCACGATCCTGTTGGAATAATTAAAATCGGCGCAGCTACTTATTTGGATTATTTAAAAAATTCGTCGCTCAACAAAGCGGCAGTGAGACATCGTGGTTTAAACATACCTCTCAACGAAAAGACATTGAACAAAATCTCAGAGGCATATTGTCTGTCTTTGGATCCTTACCCCAACAAATCCTCGATTACCGGAGCTTACTTTCAAAAAGCGATACTATGGTACCAGTTTCTTCTAGTTTTTCCCATAATTCTTTTTTTGGGAGTAATTATTATGCGTCCCCAAAATTTTTTCATATATTTCATCTTTTTTCTGCATCTTGCTCAACTGATGATTATCGCGATGTTTTCTCAGTTGACAAGCATTCGATATTTGCATCCAATTGCATGGATATCATTTTTATCACTTGGAATACTTTACAATATGGTAAAAGGAAAAATTAACAGCTCAGCGATTCGGCGATAATTTTTCTGTCATGATACTACAGTATGTCCATCAACATTATCATTGTTAATTGGAATAGTGGAGATCTGCTGCATAAATGCATTCAACATTTATTGATGCAAACCCGTTTACCTGAAAGAATTATTGTCGTCGATAACAACAGTTCTGATCATTCTTTGGAAATCGGCATCGCATCGGACCGAATTTCCATTTTAAAATTGAAAACCAATATTGGATTTGCCGGCGCCAACAACCATGCACTTTCCAAATGCGATTCGACATTCGTTGCCCTTATCAATCCCGATGCATTCGCAGAACCCCATTGGATTGAAAATATGCTGCGGGCCGCCGAGAAATATCCCACCACAGCAGCCTTTGGCTCCAGGCAGTTGTCTTATGACAACAAAAATACAATCGATGGAATCGGAGATTGCTACCATCTGACCGGCCTCGTGTGGCGCCATCGGCATGGCCAGCATCAGACCCCCGGTGATATCGAAGAACGTGAGATTTTTTCACCATGTGCCGCTGCCGCCATGTATCGACGCGATGCAATTCGTTCCATAGGCGGTTTCGATGAGATGTATTTCTGTTATTCCGAGGATATCGATTTGGGCTTTCGGCTCCGCCTTATGGGTTATTCGGCAAAATATGTTCCGGACGCGGTTGTTTATCATGCCGGTTCGGCAACAACCGGTGGCAGACATAGTGATTTTACCGTTTATTATGGCCACCGCAATCTGGTTTGGACATTTTTCAAGAACATGCCTGGCAGCTTGTTATGGCTCCTTCTGCCAATACATCTGATTTTGAATATCGTTACAATCTTCTATTTTTTGAACAGGGGACAGGGTGGCGTGATTCTCCGGTCCAAGATGGATGCCATACGGGGATTACCGGAGGTGATGAAGAAACGAACAAATATACAAAGAAATCGCAGTGTCGGGGCAAAAACAATCTGGGATGCATTGGACAAAAATCTCGTGCCCAATAAAAAAGGAAGTGATACGTGATATTATCGGATATCATCTATGTAAATTTCAATAGTACGGACTGCCTCATTCGTTCTATCGAATGCCTCCTTGGAAATATAAGCCGTGATCACCGTCTCAACATCATCGTCGTCGACAATGCATCAACGGACGACGTAACCCGAGCCAAAGCTCGTTTCCCGGAAATCAAACTGTTTACGTACAAAAAGAACATCGGCTTTGGTGCCGCGATCAATAGGGCACTTCGATATTGCGACTCGAAATACGTAACACTCATCAATCCGGATTGTTTTATTTCCAAGAATTTTTTCGAAATCGCCATCGGTTTCATGGAAAAAAATGAGAGCATTGGAATTATCGGGCCAAAGATCATGGATGAAGATGGCAGCGTCCAAGGATCGGCGCGGTCTTTTCCAACACCTCTTACATCTTTGTTCGGTCGCAAATCTCCTCTGACAAGAATATTTCCCAACAACTCCATCACCAAATCGAATATATTGACGTGGGCGGATGATAATGAAAGTCCAAGGGAAGTGGACTGGGTTTCGGGTGCGTGTATGGTCATCCGACGCAATGCCATTGAAAATATTAATGGATTCGATGAACATTTTTTTCTCTACTGGGAAGATACCGATTTGTGCCGAAGGGTGAGAAATAAAGGCTGGAAGGTTGTCTACTTTCCCTTTGCCAAGGCAACCCATATTGTTGGAATGAGCAGCAGCACCAAGCCCATCTTCTCTAAATTTCATTTTCACAAAAGCGGTTATCGTCTTTTCGAAAAATATGCAACATGGCCCTATTCCCTGTTATCTCCCTTTGCCGGCGTTGCACTGATGCTCCGGTTCCTGATTTCTGTTTTGTTCAGTTTCTTGCGATTGGTCGTTGAGCGGGCTACGGAAGCCGATTCCAAACATATCGTCAAAACAAAAATTTCTACTGACAAAACGAGAGTTTCGCGAAACATCTCCAAGATGAAAGTTCTACATGTCTACAAGGATTTTTATCCTCCCGTGAAAGGAGGAATCGAAAGTCATATCAACTTGTTGTCCACTGGACTGATGCGTCGCGGAATAGATGTCGAAGTTCTCGTTTCCAACACCATCAATAGGTATGAAAAGGAGACGTACAACGGCATAAATATTCATAAGGCGCCACAGCTTGGAAGATTTTCTTCTGCACCCTTGACGCCGACCTTCTATCGTTATCTGAAACGATTTGGAGAGAGCGCCGACATTATTCACTTCCATTATCCAAACCCGACTGCAGAATTTTCGTATTTCTTAACCAATCTCCATAAAAAACTTGTCGTCACATATCACAGCGACATCATCAGACAGGATAAGTTGGGAAAAATCTATTCACCTTTCAGAAAAGTTTTTCTTGATAAAGCCGACAGGATCATTTCCACTTCACCCAACTACATTGAATCTTCAGCTGTTTTAAATAAGTATAAAGATAAATGCACTGTGATTCCGCTTGGGATCGATATCGAAAGATTCAGGTCATACGAAGATCGCTTTCAAATTAACGAGATTAAACGCCGGTACGGAACGCATCCGATAGTTCTGTTTGTTGGGTGTTTTCGTTATTATAAGGGATTGCACTATCTGTTGTCGGCGATGCGAAGGATTAATGCCGTTCTCTTGTTAATTGGTGCGGGGCCGGAAGAATCAAAGCTGCGACGATTTGTTGACAGAAACCATCTTGGTGAAAAAATCCATTTTTTGGGTGAATTACCGGATGACGATGTCAACGCCTACTATCAGGCATGCGATATTTTTGTTTTGCCATCCCATCTTCGAAGCGAGGCATTTGGCATCGTCCAACTCGAAGCCATGTGTTGTAAAAAACCAGTCATCAGCACGAAGTTGGGGACAGGTACCAGTTTCGTCAACCTCGATCAGAAAACGGGAATCGTGATAAGACCCGCCGATGATGAATCCCTGTCCAATGCAATTCAATTTCTCATTGATAATCCAGGCAAGAGAAAATCTTACGGTGAGTCCGGTTACAAGAGGGTCAAAGATCTGTTTTCCAATGATACTATGGTTGAACGTACACTTCAATTATATCAGGAAATCACAAGGAAGCCGATAGTCAAGGATCGCCAAGCAAGACCGCATATTGGAAAATCAGCAGGTAGACAGATAAAGGTTCTACGGCTTGTTTCAAGAATGAATATCGGTGGCCCGGCAATTCATGTAAAAAATCTTACAGAATGTTTGGACAAGAGTAAATTCGATACAAAATTAATTACCGGTTCCATATCCTCACATGAAGGCGATATGAGCTACATCGTCAACGTAAACGAGGATACGCTGATTCATATCCCGGAACTTCAAAGAGAGATCGAACCGTTAAAGGAATTGATCTCGCTCAAAAAAGTGATAAAAACAATTCGATCTTTCAAACCCGATATTGTCCACTCGCATACTTCCAAGGCAGGAACGATTGCCCGTATAGCAGTTATCTTATGTAATTTCGGAAAAAAGGAAAAAATCATAAGCATACATACATTCCATGGCCATATCCTGGATAGTTATTTCAATATATTCTCAACTTATCTGTTCAATCTGATTGAACGAATGTTGGGTAAATATACGGATCGGATCATTGCCATCAGTGAGTCACAAAAATGGGAGCTGTTGAATCTATACAGAATCAGTCGACCGGAGAAAATCGTTACGATAAAACTCGGTTTCGATTTGCAGCCATTTTTGCAATGTTACGAACGTAAATATATTCTCAGGAAAAGAATAGGGGTTTCAGACGATACCATCCTCATCGGAATCGTGGGCCGGCTCGTTCCAATCAAGAACCACAAAATGTTCCTTGATTCGGCAAGTTTATTACTGAAAAAAACCAAAGACAGAAAAATCCACTTTCTTATCATTGGAGACGGTGAACTTCGACAATCGCTGGAAAAATATGCGATCGAAAACGATTTGGCCGACCACGTTATTTTTTACGGGTGGGAAAAGAATATCCCCATGATTTATGCGGACCTCGATATCCTCGCATTGACTTCCTTAAATGAAGGCACACCGGTTTCCATCATCGAAGCCATGGCAGCGAGTGTTCCGGTGGTTACGACGGATGTCGGCGGAATCAAGGATCTATTGGGAGTTCACCAACCGGATCAACCTGTCCGGTCTGCTTTCCGCATCTGCAAAAGGGGCATCATGTGCCCGAAAGATGACGCCGTAACCTTCTGCAATGCACTGATGTATATGATTGAAAGTGGTTATCTGAATGACCGGAAACGTTTTGACAAAGCCAAACGCTATGTTGTCGAGAACTACTCCATTGCCCGTCTCGTTGAGGATATTGAAGGATTGTACAATCGATTGATGATGATCGCCGATTAGGAAGGCCAACAATAATGGTCGAACTGCTCAAAAAGATCGCGCGTGCCTATCTCTTGCGAAGATCGTTTCAATTGGATCGACGATATCCGGGTTATCGATTCGGTCGAGGAACCTATGCCAGTGGGCTAAAAATTCATTCCTGGAATGAAGGTTCAACCCTATCCATTGGTGCCTATTGTTCGATCGCTGATGGCGTTCAAATATATCTTGGCGGGGAGCACAACATTGATTGGGTCACTACCTATCCTTTTAGTGTGCTGCGGAAATCTGCATCCCATATCGTTGGACATCCCCGTACCAAAGGGAGCGTCGTCATTGGTAACGATGTGTGGATCGGCAAAGAGGCCATGATTCTGTCAGGCGTCAAGATTGGTGATGGTGCCGTGGTTGGTGCCCGGGCGTTGGTTACCAAAACGGTGCAGCCCTATGCCATTGTCGCCGGAAATCCGGCCCACGAAATCGGAAAACGATTCGGTGATCGGGTCATCGAAAGACTCTTGGAAATAAAATGGTGGGATTGGGATGCAAATCGAATCGACAAGGCGATTCCACTTTTGCTGAGCTCAAATATTGATGCATTCCTAAAAGCGGTCGAAAACAACGACATCTAACATCAAAACCTGGCCGATGCCGTATCCGACCAACATTACCTTTGTGATTGAACCATACACCGGACCAGAACCGGCAACGTTTTACCCAGATGGTAGTGCGCTTCCACAAGCCGGCGCCCCTGTCGTCCCATGGTTCTTCTCAGCGCAGCGTCTGTAACGAGGCGTTCGATGGCATCAATCCACTCCTTCGCGGTCGATACCAAAAATCCACTTTTTTCCGGCTCCACAATATCCAGGTTCGTGCCCACACGGGATGCGACGACGGGGATGCCGCAAGCCATATATTGGATTAATTTGTAGCCGCATTTTCCCCGCGTCCAGGGTGTATCGGGCAACGGCATGATCCCGATGTCAAAGTGGTTCAGACGATCGACTTCCGACGCTTCACACCACCGATGATAGGTAAAGGGCCACATCCCTCGTTCGCCTATTTCCGGCCCGCCCACGACTTCGACCCGAATGGGAAGCCGTTTCATTAGATCTGTCAGTATCGGTGCAATGGATTCGAAAAATGGATAGGTCGCGGGGCTGCCGATCCAGCCAATGGTCACCTGTATGCGTTCATAATCGGGTTTCGGCACGTAGCGTTCCAAATCGATGACCGTGGGAATCATGGCAACCCGATTGGCGCCGGCGTTGATAGCCCTCTCGGCAAGGTATCGGTTGCCCACGACCACCGCTTCGGCACGATTCATGATGAAATCGATCTTTCGACCCAGAACTTGCCGAACCAATTGCTTCCGATGCAGGTCGTACCGATGAAAAATGGCGTCGTCATAGTCGACGATACAGGGCACCTTGCATCCGTACAGCAGCCGTTCTGCCAGCGGCGGCAACCACGGAAACAGCTCCTGCTCGATCCATAAGAGATCATACCGGCCAAGGGTAAGAAGTGCCGGTACGCGCCGAAGATAGTTGGCGACGATATTTCGCCAATGGCGACGGTTGGTGCCATACAGATCGACCAGGTATCTGTCATCGAACAAAGACTGAATATCGACATGGATACCGCACCGGGACAGCAGGGGAATGTACTGAAAACAGCGCATGCGGCTGCTGGCACCCAATCGCGTGTAGCGGCTAAGGAGCAGTATCCGCATCAGCACCGTTCCAGTTCGTAGTGGATTTCATAACAGGGCACCATCCAGCATACATTTTCCTCGTAGAATTCCTGCATGTACCGGCTCAGGTTGACAATGGACTGGACGATTTTCTTCATGCCATAGCGTCCGTAAAAAGGGGGGGGCGATTTAAAGACCAGCTTGACGTTTTTCAACTCGAAATCGATCCGGCGCTGATATGTCGGGCAACGTCGTTGAAATAGCGCTTCGCGGGTTATATAGGAAAAGGTATACAATCCAAAGGGCTGCCGATGGGTCGAATCTGAGTAGTAATAAGGATTCGAAAAATGCGGTACCTCGACAAACAGTTTGCCGGATAATTTCATGATCCGCGCCAAACGATCCATGATTCTTTCAAGATTCGGCAAGTGTTCAAAACAATGATACGCGTAAACATGGTCGACGCGGCCGATGGGAAATTGTTCGATAACCGATTCGATATCGCCCACAATATCGACCCCTTCGTAGGGCAGTCGATCGATGCCGATGGCATGGAAATGGCGTTTGCGGTTTCCGCAACCCAACTCGAGATCGATTCGATCTCCTGATTCAAGCTTGTTCCGAATGGGATCCGGGATCTGGACATGATCAACCACGATGAATTCCCCTCCAATGCGACGCCGTGCGAAGAACATGGTTGATCATATCTTTTTCGCCGGCGGATAATAGATATCGCCACGCCAAACACAAGAAGGCCACAAGGACCAGTATGCAGCCCATCATGCGCCATGAAAGTGGTACCGGCAGGGCAAGCATGCCCATCGCCGGAAAGGACATGGAAACGGCAACCATGACGGGCTTTATCTGAAAATCATGGTTGCCGAGCAGTTTTTTTGCCATCAGGAGCATACAGGTCGTATCCCCGATGAACCGAAGCGCCCAGATTATCGCCGCACCGGCGATACCGGCCCAATGGATTCCCAGGATTACAAAAAATATGTACAGAGGAAGCTCGATCAGGTGAAGCTTGCCGGTCAGATCCGGTCGACCGGCGCCTTGGATGAACGCATAGGGAATTTGGCCCATACAATAAAAGAGAACACCAGCCAGCAGGATCCGCGTCACCGACGAACTGTTTCTCATGAATTCTTCATCCAGCCAAATGGCGAGCCCCTCCGGAGCAAGGGAAAAAAGGATCACCAATAGAGGGAAGATGCCCAGAAAAACATAAATCAATCCCCTCTCCAACAAAAAGGCACTTCGTTGCCGGTCGATCTTGAAGCTCGTGGATATGGCCGGAAACAGAACGCTCATCAAGGCACCCGAAAGAAGGGCGATTTTCATGATCATTTCGGATGGTGTCGCATAGTAGGCAACCGCAGTGGTCGACAGGAGAGACGCGATGAAAAATCGATCCACATGCACGAGCAAGGGGTTGATGATATTGGTCACCGTCATCCAGCCACCGAATCGCATTAAAATCCAGAATCCTTTCGTATCCATGGAAAAACGGGAGATTAGGCCGGGAATGATCTGACGGCAAAACAGAAATTGGCCGCCAGCCGCAAACAGACGACCCAGAAAAAGTGCCATGATCACCCATTGCAACTTCACGGTAAAAGGGATCACGGCCAGCGGTGCGGCAAAGGAAAAAATACCCAATGGAATACGAACGGCATTGACCAGGTCAAATCGCTGGTAGGCCTCCAGAATCCCCCGAAGGCCGACACTGATGATCACAACGGGCACCGAAATCGCTACCCAGTGAAATGCGCCAACGGTTTCTTCTACTAGTTCCGGGGGAATGTTCAAGAAACGAAGCACCAGAAAATTGCTGCAGAAAAAAAGAATCGTACTCAAAAAGAGGGACAATACCAGCATGCCCAACAGGGCCGTCCAGATGGTCGCCGGGATTTCATCGGTCTGGTCCGTGCCCAGCCTCTCGGCGACAACCTGGGTTAATGCCCTGCCCAGCCCCAGATCCAACAGTCCGAAGTATCCGATCAATACCCAGGCAAGGGTTAGAACTCCGAAGCGATCCGTACCCAATCCAACCACGATTTTGGGAATGCAGTACAGGGCGACGATCAATGGGAAACCGTATCCCACAAGGTTGAACAGGGTGTTTTTCGCGAGCACGGGAGATCGGGTCAGTTGGCGATAGGGTTGCATCGAAGAAATTCAATGTGTCTGTTTGGGTTGTCGGTTTTGTGACCGTTGTTTTACCGAACATTCTTTCTTTCCACAAGAAATCATTTCACATATTCACGATTGAAAGCGTAGATTAAACATGTGCGGTTTCGTGGGGTTTCGTATCACGCAGGATTTTCATCACTTCGCGGCAAGCCTGAAAGCGGCAACGGATTCGCTGCGCCACCGGGGACCGGACGATGCCGGTATCTTCTTTGACGACCTTCATGGCGTGGGGTTGGGCCACCGGCGGCTCTCCATCATCGATCTGTCGCCGACCGGCAGCCAGCCCATGGAAAGCAACGATGGCAATCTCGTTATCGTTTTCAATGGGGAGGTCTATAACTTCCTCGATATCAGGCGCGATTTGGTTCGGCTGGGCCACGCCTTCATGGGAACCAGCGATACGGAAGTGGTCCTGGCCGCCTATGCCCAATGGGGAGAAGACTGTCTTGAACGGTTCAACGGGATGTTTTCCCTTGCCATCTGGGACCGAAGAAAAGGGCATCTGTTCCTCGCCCGGGATCGCCTGGGAATCAAGCCGCTGTATTACAGCTTTACAGAAAAAGGATTGCTTTTTGGGTCCGAGCTCAAAGCCTTGATGGCCATGAACGGCTTTGCGCGACGCATCGACCCGGATGCCTTCTCCTTGTACCTTCATTATCAATATATTCCTGCCCCGCGAACGATCTTTTTCGATACCTTTAAATTGGAACCCGGTCATTTTCTGCTTTACGACGGCAATCAGGTGTCAAAAAAACGGTGGTGGACACCAACCGAAAATCGTCCAGCAAACGACCCCGTTGAGACCATCGACAAAGAAGACGCATTGCGCCGATTGGACAGCCTATTGACACGGGTGGTTTCCGATCATCTGATCAGCGACGTTCCCTTGGGTGCCCTGCTCAGTGGCGGCGTGGACTCGTCCATCGTCGTGGCCATGATGCAGAAAGTCAGTGACAGCCCTGTAAGAACCTTCAGCATCGGCTTTACAGAGCAGGGCTTCAACGAGGCACCTTGGGCCCGCAAGGTAGCCGACCACTTAGGAACGGCGCACACCGAGCTGTATGTGTCCCCGCAGGATGCATTGCATACGATCGACCGGTTGGCAGAAATATATGACGAACCCTTTGCCGATTCATCTGCGGTTCCAACTTTCCTCGTCAGCAAATTGACACGGGATCAGGTGACCGTGGCCCTCTCGGGAGATGGTGGTGACGAACAATTTGCCGGGTACGTTCGCTACTGGATGACCGATACAATGACAAGAACGATGAATTGGATTCCCACCGGCACCAGAAAGTTTGTCAAACAGGTCCTTGGGATGATTCCCGCGTCAAAAACGGCCCGTTATTACGACAGAATTCGCCACCTGTTGCCCCGGCGGTTCCAGGTCGCAAACTTTCCCGACAAATGGGAAAAACTGATCAATCAATTGGGATATGCCGATTTATCCGACTTGTATCGGATGACCGTTTCGATCTGGTCCAAAGAAGCGGTATTG
The DNA here is from genome assembly GCA_963674945.2 of uncultured Desulfosarcina sp. Taxonomy (GTDB): domain Bacteria; phylum Desulfobacterota; class Desulfobacteria; order Desulfobacterales; family Desulfosarcinaceae; genus Desulfosarcina. Next base: position 2,304,358 of record CAXXWQ010000003.1, on the reverse strand, counting down.
CAACTGACGGGACGACCCGTGCCGTCCGGCACATTCGAGAACGCGTTCATGGCACCTTCCCATCGATGCGTCATGGATCGACTCATGATGGTGGATCGGCAAACCTACTTGCCCGACGCCATGTTAACGAAGGTCGATCGTGCCAGTATGGCTGCCAGCCTCGAGGTGAGGGTGCCATTGCTCGACCACCGTGTAGTCGAATTCACATCCCGCCTGCCGGTCTCATTGAAATACAGAAGCGGGAAGGGAAAATACCTGTTGATGGAACTTTTGACCCGGTATGTTCCACGGCATCTGGTTGAGCGGCCCAAGATGGGGTTCGGCGTACCCATCGCCCAATGGTTCAGAAATGAGTTGCAGGAACTGTTGCATGACTATCTTTCCACGGATCGACTCAAAGCCGAAGGAAGGCTCGACGCCGATGTCGTCCGGCAAATCCTGAAAGAGCACCAGCAGGGAACAAAAGACCACCACCACAGGCTATGGTCCCTTCTCATGTGGGAAATGTGGCGGGACAGATGGCAAATGGGATAGGAAAGGGTAACGAATACACCGGGTTCACATTTGTTCAGATCGTCATTGTCAACGCCTTCATTTTCGGTTAATTGAATACATTCCAAAACAATCGACAACATCTCAAACACTGGATACAGCCTCATGCGAATTCTCATCACCGGCGGCGCCGGTTTCATCGGCTCCCATTTGGCAGAAACCTGTCTGGAAAACGGCGACGAAGTATACATCATCGACGATCTTTCCACTGGATCCATGGATAACATCCGCTTTCTCCAGAAAAATCCGACCTATGGGAACAGACTCTTCGTCCATATCAATACCATCCTGAACCACGATCTGATGCTGGAACTGACCGGTATCTGCGACGTGGTCTATCATCTGGCCGCCGCCGTCGGCGTCCAGACCATCCTGGAAAAACCCCTGGAATCCATCATCACCAACATCCAGGGCACCGAAAAAGTGCTGGAGATGTGCAATAAATTCAAGAAACGGGTTCTCATCGCCTCCACATCCGAGGTGTACGGAAAACACCTCCATGCGCCGCTGGTGGAGACCGACAACATCATCTATGGCCCCTCCAGTAAATTTCGCTGGAGCTATGCCGCCTCAAAACTGATGGACGAATTCACCGCTCTGGCCTATCGGAGAAAAAACAATCTCGAAGTAATCATCGCAAGGCTCTTCAACACGGTGGGGCCAAGGCAAACCGGCGCCTATGGCATGGTCATTCCCCGCTTTGTCGCCCAGGCGTTGAAAAACGAGCCCATCACCGTATACGGCGACGGTACACAGACGAGAACCTTCACTTACGTCAAGGACGTGGTGGCTTCACTGATGAAGCTGATGGATGCAGACCAGGCCCTCGGGGAGGTGTTCAACGTGGGCGGCGTGGAAGAGATCTCCATGTGGGAACTGGCCCGGAAGATCATCCACATGACCGGCTCCTCATCGAAGATTCAGCTTATCCCCTATGAAGAGGCTTTTGGCAAGGATTTCGAGGACATGCAGCGTCGGGTCCCCGGAACCGAAAAGCTGGCCGGTGTCATCGGATTCGCACCGGACAAGAGCCTGGATTTTATTTTGCAGTCGGTCATCGAATACGTAAAAACCTTTTCCCGGCCATAGATAGCTGAACAGTATGACAAAAAACGCATTCCTCCATTATTTTGACGATGGGCAGAAATGGGAAACGCTTTTTATCGTAATTATTTATTTGTATTGGCAAACGAGTTCCTTAGAAGCAGGTAATCGAACGTACAGATGAATTTCATACCCTGTATTGCAGCTTTTTTGATCTGCCTGGTCATGACACCTGTCGTACGCAAGGTCGCCATTTCCAGAGAGTGGGTGGCAAAACCACGGGCGGATCGATGGCACAAGAAAACGACCGCGTTATTCGGTGGCATCGCTATCTATTCAGGCCTGCTTTTTCCCTTGTTGTGGATCGGGGATTTTCGTCTTCTCTGGAGTCGATTGATCGCTGCCAACGGTGTTTCCGGTTCATCACCCTCCATTGCCGCCGTAATCTGGTGTGGCGCGACATTTCTCTTCATCCTTGGATTGGCCGACGATTTTTTCAGTCTCAAGCCGCAAAACAAACTGATCGGACAGATCATCGTCGCCAGCGTCGTGGTCTACCTGGGGTTTCGACTCAACTGGTTCGAATCCATGACCCTGGACGCCATGGTGACCCTGGTGTGGATCGTCGGGATCACCAACGCCTTCAATCTGCTGGACAACATGGACGGACTGTGTGCCGGCGTCGCAACCATTGCCGCCTTGACGCTATCGGTGTTGTACCTGGAAATCGATGCCACGGCACTTCGTGTCGCCTTGATCGTGGCCGGATCCTGTGGTGCTTTTTTGGTCTACAACTTCAATCCGGCATCCATCTTCATGGGAGACTGCGGTAGCCTCATCATCGGTTTTTCCCTGGCGGTGTTGGGTCTTCATTATGGAAATTTTTCCCCCCAAGGTCATATCGGCACCATTTCCGTGCCCCTGCTGATCCTCATGGTTCCCCTTTTGGATACCAGCCTGGTTACCATCATTCGACTGCTCAGCGGACGGAAGGCATCCACAGGAGGCAGGGACCACACATCTCATCGCCTCGTCTTGATGGGGTTCACTGAAAAAGGGGCCGTTCTCTTTCTCTATGGTGTAGGCGCCGTATCGGGGCTGGCAGCCGTCGTTGTCCACCAAAGCGACTCCATGACATCGCCCGCGGTCATCATTCCCGTTGTCCTGTCCATGATTCTCATGGGTGTCTATCTGGCACAATTGCGCGTATATCCGGAAAAAGAGTTCTCTGTCCTCCGGGGCCACAAGTTTACGCCGGTACTCATCGAACTGACCCATCGGCGGCAGATCATGATGGTGATCCTGGACTTCGGCCTAGTGGCCTTTTCTTACTATCTGGCCTATCGACTCCGGTTCGATGGAGCCGATTTCGTTTATTATTTCAATATATTCTTAAAGTCACTGCCCATCATCATCGCCGCAAAACTGATCGTCTTCTACTTTTCCGGAATTTACGCCGGTTTCTGGCAATATATCAGTACCCGAGACATCTATTTTTATGTGCGGGGAACGATTCTGGCGACGATACTTTCCATCACCCTGGTCACCTTTCTTTTTCGATTCACCGGTTTTTCCAAAGGCGTTTTCCTGATCGATTGGGTCTTGACCACTCTGTTCCTTTTGGGGACCCGGGGATCGTTTCGGCTGTTCACCGAGACGATCAAACGAAAAACCCTGTCTGGAGACCGGGTCATTATCTATGGTGCGGGAAGGGGAGGCGAACTTCTGCTTCGGGAAATTTTGAACAATCCGCGCCTTCACATCAACCCCGTGGGTTTCATCGATGATGATCCGTTGAAGTTGGGAAAGCGTGTCCAGGGATTTCCCATTCTGGGAGATTTTCAAAAACTGTCCCTGCTCAAGGAAAAGCACGACATATCCGGGCTTCTTCTCTCCTTCAACGGCAAAATGAATGCGGCGGCTTGCCGGTCGGCTGAGGCGTTTTGCCGGGAAAACGGCTTGTTTTTGAAAAAATTCGTCGTTCAATTGGAATCCATTACCGAATAAAGAAGAAAACGATGAAAGATAATGGCGAGGAGCGGTACGGCAGTATCATCGGTAAGGAGGTAGACGCGGATCGTATTGCCGACGATGCCACCATTCATCCCGGATGCAGAATCATCGGGAGCAAAACCCTGATATGCAAAGGCGCCGAATTGGGATACGAAGGGCCGGTTACGATCAAAGATTGCTTTGTCGGTCCCAATGTCAAGCTAAAGGGCGGTTATTTTGAAACGTCGGTCTTTCTGGAAGGTGCCGAGGCCGGATCCGGCGCCCATGTCCGTGCCGGAACCATCCTGGAAGAGCATGCCAGCATCGCCCACACCGTGGGACTCAAACAGACCATCTTATTTCCCTTCGTGACGTTGGGGAGTCTGATCAATTTTTGTGATTGTTTGATGGCCGGTGGCACCGGCAAAAAGAATCACAGTGAAGTGGGCAGCTCCTACATCCACTTCAATTACACCCCCAATCAGGACAAGGCCACGGCTTCTTTGATCGGCGACGTCCCAAAGGGGGTCATGATCAACCAGAAACCGATTTTCCTGGGAGGGCAGGGGGGAATGGTCGGCCCCTGCCGCATCGCCTATGGAACCATCATCGCCGCCGGATCGGTATATCGAAAGGACCAGCGAAAGCCGGACCGTCTTGTCTTTGCCGGTGGAGGCCGGGGCGGCAGCCTTCCTTACACCACGGGCGTTTACGGCAGTGTGAAGCGACAGGCGGTCAACAACATCGTATACATGGCAAATCTTGTCTCCTTGATGGCGTGGTACCACCATGTTCGATCGCTTTTCATCGGCGATCGCTTCCCCCGCGCCTTATACGATGGATTGCTTTTCACCATGCGCCTTGCCATCGACGAACGCATCAAACGATTCGTCGCGTTTTGTGAAAAACTGGAAGAATCCAAACGAATGTATCAGGATCAGTTGAAAGAGGCCGCCTCCTCGTCCCTCGTTTCACAAAAGGAAGAACTCTTCGAAAACCGACTGGCGGTAAGGGATGTGATCCTGCATTGCCTGGATCACATGGACCGGCTGGAAAACCGGACGTTTTCATCCATCATACAGACCAAGATCGGCACGCCGGACTCCGATTACGTCGAAACCATACGGGGGCTTGGCACAGACGAAGCAGCCGAAGGCACCAAATGGCTTCAAGGAATCGTGGACGACGTTTGCGATCGGTTGCTGCGACTTTTTCCGGCGTGTCGGTAAACCGGCCAAGCATCAGACTTTTTTCACACCGTTGCCATCAAGAAACGACAGGAGGAATAAGGCCAATGGCCAACAAGTATTTCGGAACCGACGGCATCAGGGGAGAGGCCAACGCCCATCCCCTGGATTGTGAGACGGCCATTCACGTTGGCCGGGCCATCGCCGCTTTCTTTGACGGCGATGATTCCACCGGACGATTCATCATTGCACAGGACACACGCATTTCCGGAGATATGCTGGTCAGCGCCATTTGTGCGGGAATCTGCTCCATGGGAAAGTCGGTTCACACGGCCGGTGTCATTCCTACGCCGGCGGTTGCCTCATTGACCCGAAAAGGCGGATTCGATGCCGGCATCATGATTTCCGCTTCCCACAACCCCTTTGCGGACAACGGCATCAAGTTGTTTAACGGTGAAGGGTTCAAACTTTCCGATGCCGATGAAGCCGAAATCGAAAAGAAAATCGAATCCACCGCGCCTCGAAACGCCAAAGGGGAAACCATTCAGCGTGTGGGGCAGGTGCACCGTGTAAAGGATGCAGAACCCCAATACACCGATTTTTTGAAAGCCACCGCAGTTTCGAGCGGTCTTTCGTTGAATGGCGTAAAAATCGTGATCGATGGCTCCAATGGTGCCGCCAGCCGAATCGCACCGGCACTTTTCACCGACCTTGGTGCGACGGTCATCCCCATTTTTTGCCAGCCCGACGGCCTCAATATCAACGAAGGATGCGGTTCCCAGCATCCGGAAACGCTGGCAAAGACGGTAATTGCCGAGAAGGCGAAGCTTGGCCTTGCATTCGACGGTGACGCCGATCGGTTGATCGCCGTGGACGAAACGGGAAAGGTGCTTACCGGCGACCAGGTCATCGCCATCTGCGCCAGGTACATGAAGACGAAAAAAACGCTGACCAATTCCGTTGTCGTCACGACAATCATGAGCAACATGGGCCTGGGCATCGCCCTGGAGAAGATGGGAATCAAACACATCAAGGCAGGCGTGGGAGACCGGTACGTAATGCAGGAGATGATGCAAGCCGGCGCCGTGCTGGGTGGGGAAGACTCCGGCCACATGATCTTTTTGGACCGTCACACCACGGGCGACGGAATGCTGGCCGCACTGAATTTGGCAACGGCGATGGATAGTGAAAAACGTCCATTATCCGAGCTGTCCAGGGTGATGGAAGTATTTCCCCAGTGTCTGGTGAATGTAAACGTCCGTTCGAAACCGGAACTTGACACCGTGGATGCCATACGAAGCGCCATCGACCGGGTGGAAGGCGAACTGGGAAGCAGGGGACGCGTCCTGGTGCGGTACTCCGGTACCCAACCCCAATGTCGCGTGATGGTGGAAGGCCCGACGAAAGAGATGACCCATTCCCTTTGCCAACGGATCGCATCGGCGGTCAGAAACAGTTTGGGGTAGTCGAACAAACAATACCGTTCGCAAGACGAAAAACCTGGATGAAGTCGATCTTCATCCAGGTTTTTTTATCTGATATCAGGTAGATTGGGCGTATCGGGGAGGAAATTAATCCCGACTTCCACCAAAAATCATCAGAAGATATTGAAACATCAGGATAAAATCCAGGTACAACGTCAGCGCACCGAGGATTGCGCCTTTTCTTACAACCGCCCCATCCAATCCCGCGGGCTGGGAAGCGGCCATGACCTTGAGTTTCTGGGTATCATAGGCGGTGAGCCCGGTAAACACCAGAACGCCGATGTAGCTGATAATCATCTGCATTCCCGGACTCTTGAGAAAGATGTTGACCACCGAGGCAATGAGGATGCCGATGAGCCCCATGAACATAAAACCGCCAAGACCCGTCAGATCCCGTTTGGTAACCCAGCCGAACATGCTGCAGGCGGCAAATGTACCGGCACAGATGAAAAACGTGGATGCGATGGATGACATGGTATAGGCAAGGAATATGAACGACAAGGTGGCACCGTTGAGGGCTGCGTAGAACAAAAACATGCCCGTTGCCGTGGATGCCTTCATTTTATGAACACGGCCGGCAAGCATGAACACCAGGGCAAGCTCTCCGATGATGAAGAGCCAGATGGCTTTGTAAACAAAATTCAGTATTGTCGGATTGCTGGCCACGAACCAGGCCACGAATCCGGTAAGCGACAGACCGATAAACATCCAGTTGTAGACGCTACGCACGAATGTGTTGACCTGCACCTGTGTGGTGGTTCTTTCCATGGAAATGGACTGCATCGAAAACCTCCATATGGCAATGGTTAGAATTAATTTCGATTACGTTGGTAAACATTTGAAATATAACACAAGCTTCTTTATTTTCAAGGGCAAAGCTGGTATGCATGATTCATTATTTCGAGGTGGTTTGCATGAAGCCGGAGCAGATTTACCAGGAACTGAAGGATTTGGCGGAAAAACTCGGCGTAACCGTCAGCGAGCAGAGCTTTACCGCTGCGGGCATACCCGTGAAAAGTGGCTTCTGTCGGGTCAAGGGGAAGATGCATTGCATCATCGATAAAAAGATTCCCGTCCGAAAAAAGACGGATGTCCTGGCGCGTTCCATCTGCCACTTGCCACACGAAGGCCATTATGTGGTACCTGCGGTACGTGACCTGATAAAAAGATACGAAACCCGGGATAAAAAAGGTCCAGAGCAGACGCAGCACGATCTATAATTTAACATAATATATCTTATCGGACGTTGCAGTTATGTCATCCGTTCTTCCACAAACGCCGCTTCCGAAAATGAAAATTGTCGCCCCCAAAAACTTGCACAGCGAATCGAACCCGGTAAACAACGGTCACATCTATGGGGTTTCGGAGCTGACGCAAAAAATTAAAGCGATACTCGAAAAAACATTTCCTTTCATATGGATATCAGGAGAAATATCAAACTTAAGAATTCCTTCCTCGGGACATTGTTATTTCACCCTTAGGGATGATGTCGCCCAGATCGGCGCCGTCATGTTTCGCCGCCAGGTGAATGGATTGAAGTTTCGAATGGAAGACGGTCTTTCCATCGTCGGCCTCGGGCGTATCAGTGTGTACGAGCCTCGCGGGACATATCAAATCATTTTCGAACACCTGGAGCCGAAAGGTGCCGGTCTTTTACAGATCGCCTTTGAAAAACTGAAACGTCGTCTGTACGAGGAAGGATTGTTCGATGAAAAACACAAGCGACCGTTGCCCGACCTGCCACAAACTGTGGTTATCGTGACATCACCGACCGGTGCCGCCGTACATGACTTCATCAACGTTGCCCACCGGCGTTACCCCAATATTTCCATCGACGTGGTTCCCGTTCGCGTACAGGGTGATCGTTCCCCAGACGAAATCATTCGCGCCATTGCCATCATCAATCGATTGGCAAATGCCGATCTCATCGTTTTGGCCCGCGGCGGCGGATCCCTGGAAGACCTCTGGGCCTTTAACGACGAGGGCGTCGCGCGAGCCATACATGCATCCCAGATTCCAGTAGTATCTGCAGTGGGACACGAAACGGATTTTACCATCGCCGATTTCGTCGCCGATCTTCGCGCACCCACACCATCTGCGGCTGCCGAGATTGCTATCCCATTAAAAGAAGAACGAATCAAAAGGATCGAGAACCTTAAACAAAGACTCTATCGTTTTGTCGATAAAGATTTGTATATAAAGAAAATAGAGCTTTCCAATTTTTCTGTACGATTGGTTCATCCGCGAAAGCGGCTACAGGAGATGCGCCTTCGCCTGGACGATACGGTCATGGGGCTCGAATCGACGATGGCCGGATTATTATCCCGAAACCGGGAGCGTCTCTCCTATGGTCAAAAGGCGTTAACGGCCCTGTCACCATCCCGTACCATCGGAGTGCTTCGCGATCGCAGGATCTCATTGCAACGCCTGCTGGTTTCCCATACAAATCGCGCGATAAAAGAAAAACGGGCTGCAAATGCCACCTGTTTTGCCATGCTCGACGCCCTGAATCCCTTGGCCATCTTACAGCGAGGGTACAGTATCACGCGAACCATTTCCGATGCCGCGATCGTTCGAAACGCGAAAAAGGTGGAGACGGGACAACACCTGGAAGTTCTTCTCGGCAAAGGCAAGCTGACGGTCACCGTCGATCAACGGGACCTTGATTTTGAAACAGAACGATCCAGCAATTAAGGAGAACCCGACATATATGGCAGCCAAAACCGCCCCTTCCTTCGAAAAAGCGATCAAGGATCTGGAGAAAATCGTCGATCAGCTGGAGTCCGGCGATCTTCCACTGGAAAAGGCCCTGGAAAAATTCGAAGCCGGCATGAAGCTATCGAAGCATTGCACCAATATCCTGGATGAAGCCGAAAAGCGGGTCAATCTACTGATGATTGACGATACCGGTCAAGTACGGCAAGAACCTTTCGAGGAAGAATCCTCATGACCGATGATCCCGCATTTGATCTGAAATCGTATTTGATGGCTGTTCGCAGTCGGGTGGACCGGTGGCTGCGAGGGTATCTGGGTGACTCGGATACGGACCCGAAAATCCTGCGCGCCATGTCCTATTCGGTCATGGCCGGCGGGAAACGACTTCGTCCCGTTCTTTGCATCGCCGCCGCACAGAGTGTCGGCGGGGACGACGAACTGGTGATGCCCCTTGCCTGTGCTCTGGAGATGATCCACACCTATTCGCTGATCCATGACGACCTTCCTGCAATGGATGACGATGATATGCGTCGTGGCAATCCGACCTGTCACGTCAAATTCGATGAACCCACGGCCATATTGGCCGGTGACGCCTTATTGACCTTCGCTTTCGAAATTCTGGCCCTGGCCGGTAGCCGACGATCGCACTCGCAGATTACCGAACGCTGGTTGCATGTCATGGCTAAGGTCGCCGCCGCCTCCGGGTACCAGGGGATGCTCGGAGGACAGATGCAGGACATGATGCTCGAAGGATCTTCCATCTCCGCTGCCCGACTGGAGGCGTTGCACCGCCTGAAAACCGGAAAGATGATCGAAGTATCGGTAGAATCCGGTGCCATGATTGCAGGGGCTTCCGATAAACAGATCCAGTCGCTTTTGGGTTATGCGGAAAATATCGGCCTTGCCTTTCAGGTAACCGACGATATTTTGAATGTAAAGGGTGACCCTACTGTAATGGGAAAGGCAACCGGTACCGATAAACTCCGGGGAAAGAACACTTATCCCGACCTTCTGGGATTGGATGGGGCCGAAGCCATGGCCGAAACCCTGATCAACAATGCCTTGAAGAGATTGGACGGCTTTGATAAAAGGGCCGAGCCCCTTCGCGCCATCGCGCGTTATGTTATTGAACGAAATCGATAATCACCAGGAGATGAAACCTTGTCTGAAGACCTGCATCTTCTAAATAGCATCGACTCTCCCGTCGATTTGAAGAAAATACCCCGGTCTCAGCTTCCAAAACTGGCAAAAGAGATTCGCCGAACCATCGTCGACGTGGTTTCCACCTCCGGTGGCCATCTGGCATCCAGCCTTGGGGCGGTAGAGCTAAGCATTGCCCTTCACTATGTTTTCGATACACCCAAGGATAAAATCCTGTGGGACGTCGGGCATCAGTCCTACGCCCATAAGCTCCTCACCGGTCGCAGGACCCAGTTTCCCACCCTGCGGCGTCATGGCGGACTTTCCGGTTTTACCAGACGAAGCGAAAGTCCCTTCGACGCCTTTACCACCGGTCACAGCAGCACCTCCATCAGTGCCGGCCTCGGCATCGCCTGTGCGAAACGGCTCAACCAGGACCCCGCCAAGGTGGTATCCGTCATCGGCGACGGATCACTTACCGCCGGTCTTGCATACGAAGGATTGAACCAAACGGGTGATACACACAATGACAAAGATCTGATCGTTATCCTGAACGACAACGAGATGTCCATCTCTCACAATGTCGGCGCCCTCTCCTCTTTGCTCAGCCGGACCTTTTCGGCCTCCAAACTCCAGATGATGCGAAGCAAGTTGGGTGAATTTTTAAAATCGCTGCCGCGCATCGGAGAGAATGTCTACAGTTTTGCCAAGCGCAGCGAGGAATCATTTAAAACGTTCGTAACACCGGGGATGCTGTTCGAGGCCTTCAATTTCGACTATTTCGGCCCCATCGACGGCCACAATCTCGACCATTTGATCGACATCCTGCAAAACATCAAAAAGTTAGACGATCCGATTTTCCTTCACGTGATCACCAAAAAAGGAAAGGGATACCCACAGGCGGAGAAAAATCCCGTTTACTTTCACGGTGTCGGTTCCTTCGACGTGGACACGGGCGTCTGCCGGAAAAAATCCGGAGACGTGCCCACCTACACCGACGTATTCGGCAAGACCCTGGTGGAACTTGCCAGATCCAATGATAAGATTATCGCCGTCACCGCCGCCATGCCCGAAGGGACCGGACTGGCGCCTTTTGCAGAGGCCTACCCGGAACGATTTTTCGATGTGGGCATTGCCGAACAGCACGGTGTCACCTTTGCCGCCGGTATGGCTACGGAGGGATTTCGCCCGGTGGTCGCCATCTACTCCACCTTCCTTCAACGCGCCTTCGATCAGATTATTCACGACGTTTGCATCGAAAATCTTCCCGTCGTCTTTGCAATGGACCGGGGCGGCATCGTCGGCGAAGACGGCCCCACCCACCACGGCCTGTTCGACATCTCCTTTTTGCGGACCATCCCCAACATGGTGATCATGGCGCCCAAAGACGAAAACGAGTTGCGCCACATGCTGGCAACTGCCGTGTCCCACGACGGCCCCATCGCCATTCGTTACCCCCGGGGCCGCGGTACCGGCGTGGAGTTGGACGACGCTGTTCAGACGATTGCCGTGGGAAAAGCCGAAATCGTGAACCAGGGAAAGGATCTGCTGATTCTCGCCGTCGGCCATCTGGTTCACGAGGCGGTGTGTGCCGCCGCCATTTTATCCCAAAATCACAACATTCATGCCACGGTGGTAAATGCCCGGTTCGTTAAACCGCTGGATGAGGCGCTGATCATTTCCCAGGTGCAAAGCTTCCACCATATCATTACCATCGAGGAAAATACCATCGTAGGGGGATTCGGAAGTGCGGTTTTGGAACTTCTCAACGATCATGGCATCCAGCACAGCAACGTACGAAGACTCGGGATCGACGATCTTTTCGTCGAGCACGGTCCCCAGGATTTTCTTCGTCGCAAATACCGGCTTGATGCCACGGCGATTGTAGAGACCGCCTGTGAGATGATCCAAGCCCTGGATCATAAAATCACGGGGATTCATGTGGGATAGCCCGGTACATATCCGTAAATGGCCAATAAAAAACGAATCGACACCCTTCTCGTTGAAAGAAATCTCTGTCAGAGCCGACAGCGTGCAAAGGCACTGATCATGGCCGGTCGCGTTCTGGTCGATCAGGACCGCTGCGACAAACCCGGCATCCGATTTTCCGAAGACGTCGATATCTCCATCAAAGGCGATGACATTGGCTATGTAAGCCGCGGCGGACGAAAGCTGGAGGCGGCGCTGATCAAAAACCGAATCGACTGCACCGACAAGATCTGCATGGATGTGGGTGCATCCACCGGCGGATTCACCGACTGTCTTTTACAGCACGGTGCCGCACGTGTATTCGCCGTGGACGTGGGATACGGCCAGCTTGCCTGGTCCCTTCGGCAGGATGATCGCGTGGTCGTCATCGAACGCACCAACATCCGCAAGATCGATCCCTCCCTCATCTTTTGCCCCGTGGATTTGATCACCATCGACACATCCTTTATCTCCTTAAAACTCGTCGTTCCTGCCGTACTTCCCTTTCTTGCACGCGATGGCATTGTTCTGGCCCTTGTCAAGCCACAATTCGAAGCCGGCAAGGGAAGGGTGGGGAAAGGCGGCGTGGTAAAGGATCCTTCCCAGCACGAGAAGATTATCGAAGACCTTCGCCGATTCTTCTCGACGCTTTCCCTTGTTTGTGGTCCCGTGGTCCCCTCGCCCATATTGGGGCCGAAAGGAAACCAGGAGTTCATCATCCTCTTGCGACCGTCGGCACACACCTGATGATACGTTTTTGAACTTGATTTTTTTATGTTTCCGATCTATTAAATAAGGCTTTAATAAAAATCTGCCGCAAGCAGAAAATTCAATGGAGAGAGGAGCTTGAGAGGGCCAAATGAATGAAACCTTACGAAATGTGGCACTAGTTGCCCATGGTGGATCTGGAAAGACATCACTTGCAGAGGTCATGATTAACAAGGCCGGCATGACGACCCGCATCGGAAGGGTGGAAGACGGCAATACGGTGATGGATTTCGAGCCGGAAGAGCTCAAGCGGCAAGCCAGTATTTCCAGTGGTTTTTTTCAGCTGCCCTGGAAAAAGCATACCATCAGTCTTATCGACACCCCTGGAGATCAGAATTTCATCTCCGATTCCAAATTGTGCATGCAGGCTGCCGATACAGCCCTCATCCTCGTGGATGCCGTGGACGGCGTCAAGGTGCAGACAGAGCAGGTTTGTGAATTTGCATCGGAATTCAACCTCCCCTGCGCGATCTTCATCAACAAATTGGACAGAGAGCGCGCCGATTTTTCCCGCACCGTCGAAGATGCGGTCCAATGCCTTTCTCCAAAACCCATTATCCTTCAGCTTCCCATCGGCAGCGAGGCGGACTTTTCCGGCGTCGTCGACCTTATCGGAATGAAAGCCTACTCCTATGACGAAAGCGGTAATGCAACCGAGATCGATATTCCCGGCGATATGCAGGACACCGTGGAGACCGAACGGGAAACCCTCATCGAAAATGTGGCCGAGGCGGATGATGCCCTCATCGAGCGCTATCTGGAAGGCGAGGAGATCACAAACGATGAACTTAGGAAAACATTGAAAAAAGGGATCCTCGACAGAGCGTTCGCACCGGTGCTGTGCGGTTCTGCCACGCGCAATATCGGTGTCGATCTGTTAATGGATTTCATGACCAGCTGTCTGCCCTCCCCCCTGGACAATCCTCCCATGAAAGGCGTGAACCCGGCAAACGACGAGGAGATCGAACGGGCCTTCGATGAAAGTGCCCCCTTCTCCGCCTTCGTATTCAAGACGGTTGCCGATCCCTATGCCGGCCGCTTGACCATCTTCAAGGTGGTATCGGGAAAGCTGGGCAGCGATGGCAACTTTTACAACTCGACGAAGGAAACCAAAGAGCGGTTCAACCAGCTGTTGACCGTCGCAGGAAAAGAGCAGAAACCCGCCAAGGAGGCCGGACCCGGCTCTATCGTCGCGGTTGCCAAGCTCAAGGAGACAAAAACCGGCGACACCCTTTGCGACGACGGCAATAAGATCCGATACACCTGTGCCGAGCCCTTGCCCACATTAATCTCCTTCGCCCTTGAATCCAAAGCCACCGGTGACGAGGACAAAATCTACATCTCGTTGACCAAACTCCTGGAGGAAGACATCGCCCTGAAGCTGGAACGGAACCCGGAAACCAAAGAGATCCTGCTCTCCGGTTCCGGGCAGGTGCACATCGAAAGCACCATCGAGAAATTGAAACGAAAATACAACGTAGAGGTCCTGTTAAAGACGCCGAAGATTCCCTATCGGGAAACGATTAAAAAGAAAGTGCGCGTTCAGGGCAAACACAAGAAACAATCCGGCGGTCACGGTCAGTACGGGGACTGCTGGATTGCCATGGAGCCCCTGCCCCGCGGTGCCGGTTTCGAATTTGTGGACGCCATCGTGGGCGGCGTGATTCCCAAACAATACATTCCGGCAGTGGAAAAGGGCATCGTGGAAGCCTGCCAGAAGGGGCCGCTGATCGGAGCCCCATGTGTGGATTTTCGTGCAACCTGTGATTTCGGCAGTTATCACGCCGTGGACTCATCGGAAATGGCTTTCAAGGTGGCCGGTTCTCTTGCCTACAAAAAGGCCTGCGAGGATGCCAATCCGGTTCTTCTGGAGCCCATCATGAAGGTGACCGTCACCACTCCGGACGAGTATATGGGAGACATTATGGGCGATCTGAACAGCCGCAGAGGAAGAGTACTCGGAATGGATTCCGCCGGCAAGAACCAGGTAATCAACGCGGAAGTGCCTCTGGCCGAATTCCAGACCTATGCACCGGATCTGCGGTCCATGACCGGTGGTCGTGGGATGTACTCCATGGAATTTTTACGATACGACGAGGTGCCCGCCCAGATCGCCACCAAGGTGATCGAGCAGATAAAAGCCGAACAGGAATAGTAGTCGCCTTAGGATTTCGAGTCGATAAGAAAGGAGGGCGTTGGCCCTCCTTTTTTTATGGAAAAGCGATGCACGCCTTGTCCGGTGCATACCCGTTCCAAAACGCCTCCCAAAGGTTTTTGAACCGGATTCGATTTTTGGGAGACATTTTGTTGCCCCTTGGGCAATCGTGAGCGTGAAATCGTTTGGACCGCCGATTTCCAAGATAACCATGGGAAGGGCGGGCATTTTTGTCGATGGTTTTCCATACTCCCCTGCCCGCTTGCATGGCCGCTCGCTGGGCGTTTCGCAGGGTCTTCTCTTTGGCGGTGTTGGGAAAGTGGATAAGCAGGTGGGCAAAACCTTGTTCGAGAAGCTCACCATTTACGAAAAGCCCGTCGCTTCGATACACATAGGCAAGAATCCTGTCATACCGATCATGCCTTTCCCGATCAAATTCCAGTCGCAGTTTCCAGCCTTCCACCAGTCGACGGTTGGCGATTTTTGCTTCGTACCCCATGGGTTCGGCCCGGTCGTGCTCGTGATCGATTTCGGGCGTATCCATGCCGATATAACGTATATGTCGACCATCTTTCAGGATGATCGTATCCCCATCGACCACCCACTTCACGCGGACCCAGCGTTGGCCGGCTTCACAGGATGGGGTAAAGCCGAGATGGATAATGACCAATAGTACATGAAGAGCAACAACCGGTCTCCCAATAAAACGGCCTGCTGTTCGTTTCATGGATTCAGTCCGCATATCCTGACGGCAGACGCATCCAACATTCTTTTAAGGCCGCCATCTGCAGGTGGCGAGAAGCCAAGGGCGCCATTCCACACTTCATCGTCCTCCATGCAGAAATAGAGGGTCACGTCCGGAGCGAGAGCCCTTATCCATTTCGCCATCTTTCGATACAAGTCGATGCGAAGGGGTTTGAAATAGCGCATCTTGTTGTCCAGTCCCGTGATAAATTCCCCATAGACGATTTTGGACTCCGGAAACCGCTTTTCGACGATTGGTTTCAGTGATGGCATGTAACGGAATGTCCCCAAACTGATCCACACGATATTCTCGGGTCGAATCCACGAGAAGAGTTGGTGAACGACCTTTTCATATGCAGCCTCGCATCCAGGGTAGAGAATCATCGGATCGAAATGAAAGGCCAGGGGATATCCCCAGTCCTGGCATCTTCTTGCGGCTTTCAGGCGTGCTTCCAAGGATGCGGTTCTCCGTTCTTCGGACTGGATGACGGCCGGCGTGTTCAATGACCAGGCCAGAATCGTCCGTTTCCGGTGATTCAACCCCTCGAGCCGATGAATATTGACGGTCTTTGTTTTCAATTCCAAAACAGCGCTGTCCTGGGCGGCAAAGCGGGCAACCAGGTGGTCGGTGAGATCCGTCCAGTTTTCCCAGATGAGGCTGTCGGTGAACTCGCCTGTACCTACACGGGCAGTCTCACGATTCTCGAAAAGCCTGTCGAGTTCGTTATCCATGTCCTCCCGGTTGACGAAAAATTGAAGAAGGGGGGGATGGAAATAACTCTGCAGGATGCAATAGGCGCAATCCATGGTACAAAAACAGGCCACGTGCAGGATCTTGTAGTCACAGCAGGTGTATTCACGCGTTCCAGGACAGGATTTAACGAAATTCCCCTTGTTACGCGTCAGATACAGCATCTCCTTGCCGCGACCAACCGGGTCGGGGGATTGGTTAACCCTTCTGAACAGATCCGACGGGTCATGGACGACCTGGGCCGAAAGGCCGATTTTCTCTGAAATGCGTCTGGTCTGGGGATGGGATTCAATGGCGGCATCAACAAATAACTTTTTCAGCTTCATGGGACAAATTTGCCATTATTGGGTTTGTACGTCAATACTTGAGCCGAGCATAGTATGTCCGCTGCGAAGCAACAAGTGCATCTTTGAGGGTAAAGATCTTTTTCTCGTTGAGCAGGGGAATCATCTTCAAAAAGACCTTGCCTGTGGCAATGGCATCTTCCAAGGCGTCGTGTCGCTTGACCACGTCTACGCCGAGTCTTATGGAGATGCTGTCCAGGGAATGGTCGCTGTGGGAGGGATGGACGATGGCGGAAAGATGCATGGTATCCAGCACCGGGTTGATGAATCGAATGTTGGTCTCCTTCTCCTTCATTTGGAGCATCCGCATATCGAAGGCGGCATTGTGACCCACCAGTACCGTATTTTTCGCAAAACGGTGGAAAAAGGCCAGCGCCTGATCGATGGAAGGTTTGCCCTTGAGCATTTCGTCGTCGATACCGTGATATTTGAATGACTCAGCCGGAATCGGACGACCGGGATCGACCAATTGGCTGATGCTTTCCGTATACAACAGCCGACCGTTGACCAAGCGGATGGCGCCGATGGAGATGATTTCGTCTCCGCCTCTGGGATCCAGGCCCGTTGTTTCCGTATCGAAAACCGTATAGGTCAGCTCCCCCAGAAGCCGATTTTCCAGCTCGGGTGTCCGGCCGGCCTGGCTAAAGAGATCGAAATCGTAAAATTCGGGACGCCCCTTGGGCAGAAAGGTGACCTTTCGCACATCTTCCGCGTGTGTTTTGGACTGGATCATGGGAATGAACAGCCGTAAGCAGTTTTCCTCACCATCGGCATTTTCGGTGTGCGGCCATAGCTCGGCATGGTGATGGGTGAGCACCTCTTTCAATGTCAATGTGTATCCGCTTCTGTATATGGCCAATGGCCGTTCGTTCCATCGTCGCAAGGTTTCAATCTTGACCGGCTGTCCCCTCCAGATGAGATCCATCTGTACCAGATTTCCGGGTGCGCTCAAGCGAATCCGTTCCAAGGCGGCATTGCACTCCTCCATCAAACAGGAGATGACGAAGTGTATGGCCAGAACCATAGAGTAATTGTCCACCTTGATCATGCATCGTGCATCCCACTCGTCCGCATCGACGGCAATATTCGCAATGTCGGCCGATTCGCTTTTCAAGGTGGATATGAAATCGATCACGATGATGGGAACCAGCGGCCACCGGGATCTAGTATACTGGTTGGTGTCGCTGAACTTCGACCCCAAATTCTGGCTCAAGGATTGGGTCTCATCCGAAATAATCGTAAAGAAGGCCTCTTTCTCCTGAGCCTTCATTTCGGGGAATTGAATCAGCAGGTCCACGGCCGAACGAATGGCCGCGATGGAGGAACGAAGTGCCATGGCCATTTCACTGAGCCGTCGGTCTAACTGGATCGCATCCTCCAGTTCATGGGTGATATCCGAAAAGATCAACACAAATCCCGCAAATCGCTGATCGGCATCGAGTATCGGAAGCACCTCCACGTGCAATTGCCGACGCTGCGCATTTACCATGACAAATTGCGAGGATACATTCTCCTTTTTTGTCTCCAGCTTTCTTTGAATCTCCTTAAGGGCATGCCGAACCAGATCCTTGTCTATCAGGGCGTACACACTTCGCCGCAGCCCTACGAAACCATCGGGTATCGCCTTTTCTTCCTCTTCCGGTGTTTCCGTCAGCGTCTGGGCACGATCCCGGTTCAAGAGCCGTTGCGCCCGATGGTTGTAAAGCAAAATTCTCCCCACCGTATCGCAGATCATCACCCCCTGGGTGAGTTCGGCCATGATCGTCGCCAGGATGTTCTTTTCTGCTTCGGTTTTGGCTTTTTCGTTCTCGATGGTCTGGTCGATGTCGTGTTTGGCCGCTTCGTACTGGTCGGCAAAACAATTGATCAGCTCCGAAAGCATTTTGATCTCCCGGCTGCCGTCGATTTGCAGACGATGGGCCGCATTGACCGATTTCATCACGCGGGTCTCTTCGATCATTTGATTCAGGGGAAGGATGTAGAAACGAAAGAACCAGTCGAGGGTAAAGCCGAAAGCGGCGAAAAGAAAAACGCATGTGCTGAAAAAGTACCAGAATTGGGCCTTGAACAGCCCGATCAGGGTCTGCTGCTCCAGGAAAGTGAGTTGTCTCCAGAATAGAATTGCCAGGGTAGCGGCAATTCCGGTTGTAAACAGGGTACAGACGAGGACGAAAAGCCAGAATTTATTGTTCCATCTCATCCCGAAAGAAGTTCTTTCACCTGCCGGACGACGTCGGCATTGGAAAAAGGCTTGGTGATATAGGCATCCGCACCCAGCGTATTTCCCTTGGCCATGTCCAGATCACGCGTCAGGGCGGAAAGAAAAATCACCTTGATGGATTTTCGTTTTGGATCGGACTTCAGGTTTTGGCAGACCTGGAATCCATCCAGGGATGGGAGCATGACATCGAGCAATATCAGGTCCGGCTGAAAACAATCGATCGTAGAAAGGGCATCTTCTCCGTTGTGAACGACCATCACCTCAAATTGATTCTTCTCCATGAGAAACTTCAATGGTATGGTAATACTCGGTTCATCATCGACAATGAGGATTTTATAGGCCATGGAAGGCAAGACCCAATCTTTTTCGAAACTGCTCAACCAAAGCAATTTAAGAGATTCTATAAAAAGTTTTTCTCTTTTTAATTTCAGACCATTGAAAAATGGAAAAATTAGATCCATTTTTTCTGGTTTTGATCACGCTTGGTCTGAAAAAACTTTTTACAAAGAGAGAAGCGGTGATGCAATAAGTTCCATGAATACATAGGTTAAAAAGCCGATCACGGCGACGAGGACACCCGTGACGTAAACATGATTCCACTTATTTTTGTTTTTATCCTTCGAGTGATAGTACACGGGATTGGCACACCGTTCGCACCAAGTGCGATCGCGTGTAGTGACGATGGTGTTACCGCACTGGCAGGTAACTTTTTTCGGTTTTAAAGACATTTTCATATCCTCTGTCTGTCATTATTTTCGATAACGCGGCTTTGTTCGGCGAAATACGAAAGCCGATATGCCTGCACCTTCTTGCATTGGGGCAGATCCGGACATCGTCCTGTCTTGGTGGACGGTGTCCGGATTCATTTCCCCTGCCTTGATTGGTTGTTGTCAGACCGGGTGCCATGCACCAGGGTTCAGACCCAACGTATCCATTATCCGAACAAGCCCCAACCAAAGGACATAGTCCAGAGGATGGAGAACAGAACCAATCCGATCATCCACAGGTCTTCTGATTTCATAATCGATACCTCCTTTGCAATCGTTATCGCTTAGGCTTCTTTGATGACGATGTTGGTTTCCTTCTCGGCGCGGTCGATCTGGACCTCATTGGTGGTGGCCATCTCCGCCTTGAAGCACAGGGCCCACATCATGACAATGCCAAGAATCCACCAGGCGATCTGCCAGGACCAAAGCGGTGTGAAGCCGGAGAAGGAGAATGCCTTGTTGCCCAGGATACAAGCCGGACCGATGGCAAAGAAATACCAGACGGGGGTGGCGATTTTCATTACGCTGCGCCACTGTTTTCCCGACTCACTGGGTTCGTCGATATCGTCGAGGAAGGTTCTCACCTCCGCCTGACGCTTGGCCGTCTCTTCATCGTCCTTGATCCCCAGTCCCCTGCAGATGTAGGCCACCACGAGTCCGCTGAAGGTGCCCCAGAACGCGCAGTGCATGGAAAGTGGGCTGGGCCAGATTTTATATGTAAGGAACACGGCAATCATGCCGACGAGCACACCCAGTACGGCGCCCACCCGCGGGAACTTGAATCCCCAGATGACGCCCAGTAGCAACACGTACATGACGAACCCGAAAGCGGTGGCCAGTGCCCCGAGGATGACCAGGGCCGCCTTGGAGGTCATGCCAACGACCAGTGCGAGGATGGTGAGAAGGGTTGCGAAGACACGGTTCATCCAGATCTGCTCGGCATGGCTGGCTTCCTGTTTCCGGATGTAGCGCCAGTAGATATCGCGCAGCAGAATGGAGCCGCCGGTGCCGATATACGGGGCCGCCGTGGAGTGAATGGCCGCGATGGCACCCATGAAGACGATCCCCAGCATGAAGGGGGGTAAAAACTCCACCATCAGGGTCGGTACGACCGTTGCGTTGTTCAGGTCCTGGAATGCCGCGATGCCCTGCAGTTCGAGTACCTTGGCACCCATGCCCTGAAAGGCGGTGAAAAAGAAAAGTGCAAAGCCAACCACGAAGGTGGACATGAACGCCTGCTGCCAGGCAAGGGGTTTGGGAGACTTGATCCCAAAGGTCCACATGGTAAAGGCCGGCGAACTCTGGATGCCCATCAGCGCGAACATATAGGTAAGGACCATGACCGCCGTCCATCCGGTTTCACCCGGGGCACCGCCAAGATAGTCAACGGTGTTGATCACCCGGGGCACTTCCAGGAATTTGGCGTCCAGGTTGTTGACCGCCGCCGAAAAGCCGGACCAGCCACCGAACTGGGGCGCGGTGACGACGAAGAGTCCCAGGATGATGATACCGCCCACCAGCAGGATGAACTGGATGACCCCCACCCAGGTGCTTGCCTTCAGGCCGCCGGTGCACACGTAAAACCAGACGATGAATGCCATGAAGATGGCACCGAAAGTCACCGGCACGCCGGCGATGATGTTGAACAAGGCGGCAGACGCCATAAGCTGTACCGCCGAGTAGAAGATGGAGTACAGCACGGCGGTGAGCACCACCAGAAAGCGAATCGCCTCGCTGTTGTAGTAATACGCGTACATGTCACCCGGCGTGATGAAACCGTACCGTTTGCCCATCAGCCAGGTCCGTTTGGAAAAGAAGGTGCCGGTGATGGGAATGGTCAACACGTAAAAGGATGCAAACGCATACGCAAGACCATCCCGCCAGATCAATCCCGGGTGGCCGATGAAGGTCCATCCGGAAAAAGATGCTGCCGTTGCTGCCAAGAGGAAGGCAAAGAAGGGAATGGACCGTCCGGCGATGGCGTAACCGGAGGAGGTCTTTTCCGTAAAATACCCTTTAAGCCCCCAATAAAAGCAGTAAATGATGTATATCCCCAACATGATGTAAACCCAAGTGGTATGCCCCATAACGTTTCCTCCTGTGCCTTTGTGTAAATATCATTGACCGGCCGCCGAAAGGTAGTCGAATGACCCGGTCGCCCAGGCGCATCTATCACCTCCTTTCTACACTTTCTGGGGGCCGAACCGATATCGTCTTCGATCCGGCCCGATCGTTATCCGTTATTTTTGAACCATTGCTGTGATCTCTTCGACAATTTCCGGGTTTGCCAGCGTCATCACGTTTCCAACATCCGACCGGTTGGAGATGGCACCGAGCACACGGCGCATGATCTTGCCGGAACGGGTCTTGGGCATATCCTTGACGATCCACACCTTGCGTGGCTTGGCGATTTTGCCAATCTCCTCGCACACGGCATCGGAGATTTTTTTGGCCAGCTCGTCGGAGGCTTCGAAACCGGGTTTCAGGGAGATGTAAAGATCCGGTTCCTTTCCCTTGATCTCGTGGGCCACCGGAACAACGGCCGCTTCGGCCACCTCTTCCACCACCAGTGCTGCGGATTCGATCTCCTTCGTTCCCAGGCGATGGCCGGAAACGTTGATCACGTCGTCGATGCGTCCCAGGATTCGAAAGTATCCGTCCTCGGCTTCCACTGCGGCATCGCCGGTCAGGTATGGCCAGTCGCGCCAGTCGGTGCTTTCGGTATTCTTGCAATAGCGGGTAAAATAGGTGTCCACGAAACGATCCCGGTCGCCCCATATGGTCTGAAACATTCCGGGCCATGGGTTTTGAATGCAGATGTTGCCAGCCTTTCCGGATCCCCTGGGAACCTCGTTGCCCTCGTCATCGTAGATGATGGGATGGATGCCCGGCATTCCGGGTCCGGCACTTCCCGGTTTCATGGGAGTGATGGCCGGCAGGGTGCTGCACAGGAACCCACCGGTTTCCGTCTGCCACCAGGTGTCGACGATAATGGCTTCCCCCTTTCCGACCTCCTTGTGGTACCACTTCCATACTTCCGGTTCGATGGGCTCGCCCACCGTGGTCATGTGTTTGAAGTGGTAGTTGTATTTGGCCGGTTCGTCGGGACCGATTTTGCGAAGGGCGCGAATGGCGGTGGGGGCGGTATGGAAGATGTTCACGTCCAGATCCTGGGCGATGCGCCAGGAGCGACCGGCATCCGGGTAGGTGGGAACGCCCTCGTAGATGACGGATGACGCGCAGTTGGCGAGGGGACCATAGACGATGTAAGAGTGTCCGGTAATCCATCCGATGTCGGCCATGCACCAGTAGACGTCCTCGGGATGAATGTCCTGGACGTATTTCGAGGTGCCGGTAACATAGGCCAGGTAGCCGCCCGTACCGTGCTGGCATCCCTTCGGCTTTCCGGTCGTACCGCTGGTGTACATCAGAAACAAAGGATCCTCGGAATTCATCCGTTCCGGCTCCACCCGTGCACCGTAGTAATCCTTCAACACGTCGTTTACAAAATAATCGCGCCCTTCCACCATGGGGGTCTTGGCGCTGTACTTGCCGTTGTATCGTTGCCAGACGAGCACCTTGTCCACCTTCTGGCCATCCTTTTCGGCATGTTTCACCGCGACATCGGCGTTTTGCTTGTGATCCAGAAGGGTTCCGCTACGATAATAAGAATCCATCGTGATAAGCACCCGGCTGCCCGAGTCCACGATCCGATCGGCGCAGGCGGTGCCGCTGAAACCACCGAAGACCTGTGAATGGATAACGCCCAGCCGTGCACAGGCGAGCATGGTGATGGGAAGTTCGGGAACCATGGGCATGTGCAGCGTCACCCGATCGCCACGTTTCAATCCGGCGAAATCTCTGAGCAGCGCGGCGAATTCGTTCACTCGCACATACAACTCCTGGTACGTGATGTGCTCGTATTTCTCTTCCAAAGGTTCGGGGACGAAGTGAATGGCGGTTTTGTTTTTATTGTCTTTCAGGTGGCGGTCGATGCAGTTGTAGCTGGCATTGATTTTCCCGCCCTTGAACCATTTGAAACAAGGTGCATCGGACGTGTCCAGGATCGTATCCCAGTATTCGTACCAGTCCAGAAGATCCGCATATTCTTTGTAGCAGTTTGGAAAATTGTCCAGGCTGAACCGTTCATATATCCCCTTGTCCGTCATGTTTGCCTGTGCAATGAACTCCATTGACGGGTAGTAGTATCCTTCCTCCTGCCAATGAACGGCGATTTGTGCCTCCGAAGTTTCGACGACTTCTTTTTCTGCCATAATCACTCTCCTTACCTGTTGAGGGTAGTAAAAACAGTCGGATCATTTTACGAATGGCTTCTCGTCAACGCATATCACCCATTGCCGGAGGATACGAATTGAGAAGAAGGCGCCCTCCCCTACATGCACATCCCCCCTTTCATCTGATTTGTATTGTTGCTGAGGTTCGAAATCCAATTACATTTGAATATTGCGCTGCAATAATGTTCCGGAACCAAATTGTGCGCCGGGAAACGGCATACCTTTTGGGTTCAGTTTGCGATAATTCCCCTTGAAAAGATGTCGAACGCCATATCGAACGTTTCCCGCAAACCATCTTTTTTCCCTTCGATGGCCATCTTGCCGCTTTCCCACAGCACAATTCCCGTAAAGAGCGACCAGACGAAGTCGGCAATTGCTGCCGGCTGATGATCGATGAATCTTTTTTTTCGAATCCCATCTTCGAAAATATCAGCCATCACTTTCAAGGCGTCCCGGCTCAGCGTTTCGATTTGTTGAAGAAGGTCAGGTGAGAGATTGCGCAATGTGTCGCTGGATTGCATGTGAAACATATTGATCAGAATGAGCGGATCAAAATCATACACATCGATCATCGCCTCTTTCAAGGCAACCAATAGTTGTTCCGAATCCGTGATGGATTCGGCGTTCAAGTGCTCCAGACGGATGAGCAGGTATTGCAGGATACGAATCGAGAGAGAGGCGTAAAGTTCATCCTTGTTTTTAAAGTAGAGGTACAAGGTACCCGGACTCAGTTCCGCTTCGTTGGCGATGTCCTCCATCGTTGCGCGACTGAAGCCTTTAATGCTAAAGATTCGTTTGGCGGCAACCATGATCTGCTGCCGTCGTCGTTCACGCTCCCGCTCTTTTCTTTCCCTGATCCCCATAAAAAATGAATCCCATTTATTTCTTAAAACATTATAAAGTCTTTTACATTCGATTTGTCAAGTGCAATTAATTCATTTTTTCTACCGGCAAATAGATTTTCTATCTCTTTTAATTTTGTCATGGAGGAAACGGTGAACAGGGAGCCGATGAAGGCAGACGGCAAAAAAGATGTGGACCGAACAATGATATTGATCGATGCGTAAAGAGCCGGGGTATGGGACGCTATTTTGGAAGAAGGACGGGGTGATCGGCCAGTTTGGCCGATTCGGAAAGCAGGTGCTTCAACTGAAACCGTGACGAAAAGGTCATGGTCAATCGATAGGCCCCGCCTTCGAAATAAGGGGGATGGTGAAACTGGATGCACGGGTCCAACCCCAAAGACGTTACTTCCCGTCCATATCGCTCTTCGGCGTTGCACAGTTCCGGGTACCGGATTCTTTTCAGCAACTTCCTGAGCTGCCGGACTCTTTGGGGTAACGGCTGTTTCATGTTTTCCAACAGTGAAGATACGGCGTCTTGGTGTATGACTTGTGAGATGGATCGCCCATCCCGCTTGGAAATATCAAAAATCGTATCTACGATTTCGCGCTGTATATTCAAATTCGTGTTGATCGTGCGCAACAGGTTGCACATCGCTTCGGCGTCGTCAGAATGAAATTGGCTGATGGTAGCGGCGACGGGCAATGCAATTTTCTCTTGAAGTATGCCCTCTTGCAGGCACGTCGTCATCTTGGTGACTGGCAATATTCGATCCAGCGCCGCACGACTGGCGGGCAATCCGCAGGCTTCGGCCATCTGTAATCCATCGTCGATACCATGGGAAAATCGAAGGACCAACGCATACGATCGGGCTTGTTCAACGATATTCAACGTCCGTTGATGAGCGTTTTCCGAAATGGCGATTTGCGCGCATTGGCGATCGGGTGCGCCGGATGGCAGGATTCGAGCAAGAATTTTTTTTTTATCCAACGCTTCGCATGCCGCGATGCGACGGAAACCACTCACCACCACGTGCCCTCCTTCTCTCGGAAGGAGTACCGGCGGCTGGATAAGACCAATATTTTGAATCGATCCCGTGAGTTTTTCGATGTCGGTGTTGGTCGTTATTTGAAACGTGCAATCTTGTGTTTCGATCCCATGGATGGAAACGGTGGCGTGCTCAAAGTCCATGGCTGTCGCCGGATAGAAGTGTCAGCGCCTCCACATATTTGGCCCGTGTATTGTCGATCACCGCTTGGGGCAGTTTGGGGCCGGGAGGCGTCTTGTCCCAGTCAAGGGAGAGCAGGTAATCCCGCAGATATTGCTTGTCGAAACTTTCCTGGCTTCCACCCGGCGTATAGGTGGCTTGCGGCCAGAAACGCGATGAATCCGGCGTCAACACCTCATCAATGAGGATGATATCGTTGTCCACGAGGCCGAATTCGAATTTGGTATCGGCGATCAGAATACCTCTTTGCGCGGCGATCTGTGCACCTTTCTTATAAATGGCAAGGGAGAGATCCCTGACCTTTTCCGCGACGGGTGCCCCGATCCGTCGGGCCATCTCAGGAAAATCGATATTGATGTCGTGCTTTCCGACAGCTTCCTTGGTCGAAGGCGTGAATATCGGCGCCGGGAGTTGTTCTGATTCCACCAGTCCGACGGGAAGCTCGATTCCACACACCGTGCCGTCCTCTTGGTAGGATTTCCAACCGGAACCGGTGATGTATCCCCTGACGACGCACTCCACCGGAAGGGGTTCGGCCTTCTTGACGAGCATGCTGCGGCCCGCAAGTTCCCTGGCATGGGGCCGACACGATTCCGGATACTGGGAGACGTCGGCCGTGATGACGTGATTGTTCACCAAAGGGGCCATGATATCGAACCAGAAAAGGGAGATCTGGGTGAGGACGATCCCCTTGTCCGGGATGGGGTCCGGCAGGATGACGTCGAATGCGGACATGCGGTCCGTTGTGACCATTAAAAATGCATCGCCCAGATCGTACATGTCTCGTACTTTTCCGCGCTGTAACAGTTTCAAATTGGGAAATGTGGTTTCACGAACGACGTTTGTCATAAAAATTTTCCTTACGATCCCCGAAATATCGAACCCCACATGCCGATCTCCATGGCAGCGGCAAATAGAAGGGATGGGTTATGTGGCAGAACTGAGTTTATTGAACGCTTCTATATAGCGGCGCAAGGTTGCAAGCGACACTTCGTCAATGGAAACGAATTGGATGCCGGCCTGGTGTTTTCCCTTTTCGATGGTTCGCGAGAAGATCACCTTCCCACGAATGGTGACCATATCATCTTTCAGCCCAACCACGACATCCATGTCATCGTCCTGGGAAAAGGGAACATGGGTTTCCAACATGATTCCTGTCTCGGACACATTCATCGTTCGCCCCATGCCCTGCATCAGTTTCTTTTCATTTTCTCCCAGGTGCACGTAATTGAGTAGATAAATCGAGTCCACCCTTTCATGCTTTCTTTTTTCGTTCATTGGGGGTCACCTTTGGTTAGACGGTAATGGTTGTCGATAACTACAAAATCCGCTTATTGTTTTTGGCGAGCATTCGTGTCCGCGGCAATCGATTCTTGTTTTGAACGCCGGGCTTCACAGATGGAGTCGGCCGTGAAGGTCATGCATGTGGCCATATTGTTCACGATATTCTTAAATGTCACCGAAAGTCCATTGAATTCGTCGGATAGCGATGCGACCTCGGTTTTTGAGATCTTGATATCTTCCGAACCATAGATGGCACTTTGTTCCGGCTCCTGCCCCATGTGAAGAAAGGGGATATTGCCGAAAAAATCACCCTTCCCCAGTTGGCACAAAACGACGGGACCGGAAGGGGTGTTCCGGACGACGGAGGCCCTTCCCTGTTTAATAATAAAAATCTGCTCATCCTTGGTCTTTCCCTGCTTGACCAGCAACTTTTGATCCTTTAGCAGATTGTCGGCTCTCTTGTCATTCAAATAGTGCTGAATCGAACGCTCGGTGAGATGTTTCAGACGTTTATCCAAACTGGTCAAGAACATCCGGAAAGGATAGGACAAGCTTGCGTATTCCTGTGCCAGACGCTGGGAATCGAGGACTCCCAGCTGAACATTTCCCACGGCAATGGCAGATGCCGTACGGATGTGCCCCTGCAGCAGGAAGGACGCCATGCTCCCGATAAACGAACCGTCTCCGATCCGGATAATAGGGATTCTTCCCGAAGGCCCCTCTTTCTGGATGTCCACGATTCCTTCTAGAATGACCCACATCCAACTGCCATGCTTACCCTCTTCCACGATATGTTCACCATCGAAGAAGTCTTCTTCATCGACCACGTACATGTAATCAACAAGGGGGCCTTTGACGATACGGCTTTCAGGGGCCGAAGACGAAGGGGATGAAACATCGGGCGCCACCGTTCCCGGTTGGGGCGGCGCGTCCAGTTTTTCGATGTGGCCGTCATCCAAAAGCTTCATCCCCTCCAGGATGATTCCCATTCGGCTTTTGGTGATCGTCTTGTCCGCGATAATCGGCTCGGATACGAATTCAAAATCGCCGTCGACCCAGCCGAACATGGAGTAAAGGGCATCGAGTCCTTCTTTGTTTCCGTTTTGGGCATTCACCGGATTCCCATCGGCAAAATAGACGAATCCCGGATCATCCGCCCACTGGCTGACCAGACGCAAAACTCCCGTACTGCCATTGGAACCCAACAGCTGAATCAAATCTCCGAAGGGTAGAAAACGCAGTCTTCCCGACAGCGTAACGTTATTATTCATCCGTCAAACAGGCCCTTACTGTGCGAACTTGAACTCTTTTTGAAGAGATTTCAAGGTTTCCGTTAGACCGGCTTTGAGTGTCACACCAACACCCACGCCCTTGACGGCACTTGCAGGAAACGAGGGTACTTTGAGCTGTCGGTTTAAATCCCGTTCCATCTGTTCGACAGACATCAGTGGAATGCCCTCTTCCCCCAGGTCTCTTTTGTTGTATTGGATGATCAAAGGAATCTTGAAAATGCTTTTTCCGTACTCCTTGAGGTTTGCCTGAAGGTCTTTTAAGGACGTCATATTTTTTTCCCGACGCACTTCCAGAGAGTCCGCCACAAAAATTATCCCGTCGACACCGCGGAGCACCAGCTTTCGAGTGGAACTGTACTTGACCTGCCCCGGCACCGTATACAATTGCACACGAACGTCACAACCCTTTATCTTCCCGATCCCCATGGGCAGAAAATCAAAAAACAAGGTCCGGTCCCCTTCTGTATTGATGGACACCATTTCGGCGGTCACTTGCTTTTTGTAGGATTTGAAGATGTATTCGAGATTGGTTGTCTTTCCGCACCGTCCTGGCCCATAATAGACGATCTTGCACTCGATTTGCTTCTTCTTCAGGTTAAAAATGGCCATTTAACTATCCTTCACTGGTAAGGGTGAACGCTCAGGTTTTCACTTTCAGTAATGAATGGTTTGATTGCCCTCAAGTGCTCGTCACCTTTAAATCAAGGCAAAAGTCGCCTTGTTTCGGCCCCGCATCGATCTGGGTCTTGTTTGCGATGACGGCTGTCCCCTTGAACATGGCAATGGGTGAATAAAATTGAATATCGTCCAATTTGTCTCCATCCTTTAACTCTTCGATCAATCCTTTGTCTTTCTTGGAAATAATCAGGCTCAACATGTCACCGGACTGGAAATTGACATCGAATTCAACCATCTTCCCCTTTTGGGCGCCGGTGGTAAAGGTAATGCCGATGGAGGTGACATCCAGGATCTCCTCCGCGGAATCGGAGCCGAGAAGGTCGATGTCGCCCGGATCGATGGTCGGTGTCCCATCGGATTCCTCGATGACGGGACCGGGAATGGGGGTTGAGACCCCTTTTTGATCCAACACCTTTCGAAGATGGCGATAGAGTGCGGCGATTTGTTCGGTGGAGAAAAGATCTTCGGAATACCATTTTTTATATTGTTCGATGGCATCGTCTGTGGAATCCAATGCGAATTTGCACTGGAGGATGTGCTTGGCAACCTCCACGCGGTGTTCATCGTCCTTGAGCATGGGGGTCAATTCGACAATGGCCCGTTCGAACTGACCGAACTTAATCAGCGCAATGGCCTTTTCCAGATCATCTTCTCCGAAAAGGTTTTTTATCAGGTCCTGCCCTTTTTCAGACAATTCGGGTGATACGGGACCCGTTTGCGCCTTCTCCTCCTTTTCCTCCAAGGATTTGATCTTAGACGTAATGGTTTCCAGCAAGCTATCTTTATTCTTTAACTTATCGATTCCATTAATCAGGGCCGCCGCGGATTCATATTTCACTTTCGCGTCCATGTTTAACCCTTGGGACCGATATAGTTCAGCTTCATTCAGCAAAGATTTGATTTGCAGGCGGATGTCCATCTACTATCCTGTGATTGAATGTGAATGCTACGATAATTCCAAATGAACCTAACCTATTGCCGTAACATTCTTTTTATATTGTTTGCCCTTTTTTTGTCAATGATTCAGGGTCAATTGTTGTGGCACAAACTTATTGACATTGGATTTGGGTGTGCTATCAAAAGTCCCTTGTTACCCTCGACATAAAATCCTTATCGGCACATTACCCAATAATCCTTAAAGGAGAATGACATGGACAAAAAAGTTACAGTTGTCGGCGCCGGAAATGTTGGTGCCACCGCTGCCCAGCGGCTGGCAGAAAAAGAGCTATGTGACGTTGTGCTGGTGGACATCGTCGAAGGTGTTCCCCAGGGCAAATCGCTGGATCTCACCGAAGCGGCGCCTGTCGAAAAACACGATGCCAAGGTGACCGGTACCAACGGGTATGAAGAGACCGCCGGGTCGGATATCGTGATCATCACCGCCGGAATTCCCAGAAAGCCCGGTATGAGCCGTGACGACCTGATCAGCACCAATGCCGGAATCATCAAAAGTGTAACCGAGCAGATCGTCAAACATTCACCGGATTGTATCCTGATCATCGTCAGTAACCCCTTGGATGCCATGTGCCACGTGGCCTACGATGCCTCGGGCTTCCCGAAGAACCGCGTCATCGGAATGGCCGGCGTACTCGATTCGGCCCGTTTCCGTGCTTTCATCGCAATGGAATTGAATGTATCCGTGGAAAATACCCACGCTTTCGTACTGGGCGGCCACGGCGACACCATGGTTCCTCTCCCCCGCTACTCCACCGTAGCCGGTATTCCCATCACCGAGCTGATGTCCAAGGAACGCATCGATGCACTGGTCGATCGCACGGCCAATGGCGGCGCGGAAATCGTCGGCCTGCTCAAGACCGGCAGTGCCT
Source organism: uncultured Desulfosarcina sp. (assembly GCA_963674945.2). Classification (GTDB taxonomy): domain Bacteria; phylum Desulfobacterota; class Desulfobacteria; order Desulfobacterales; family Desulfosarcinaceae; genus Desulfosarcina. The sequence continues at coordinate 2,273,080 of CAXXWQ010000003.1, read as the reverse complement.
ACTACGCACCGGCCTCCGCCGCCGTGGAGATGGCCGAATCCATCATTAAGGACAAAAAGAAAATTCTTCCCTGCGCAGCCTATCTCCAGGGTGAATACGGCGTCAACGACCTGTTCATCGGTGTGCCTGTCAAACTCGGCAAAAACGGCATCGAGGACATCATCGAGATCACCTTGACCGAAGCGGAAGATGCCGCATTGAAAAAATCGGCAGCCGCGGTGCAGGGGTTGAAGGATACACTCGCCAAACTGGGCTAATCCGCAAACGAATTCAAGACAATGACCGTTTGACGGCTTCGGCCACGGTCAGGTTCATTCCGGGCAGTTCGCTGATTTCATCGACAGTGGCTGCCCGGATGTTTTTTATGCTGCCGAAGTGTTTGAGCAGCGTGGCCTTTCGTTTTGGGCCGATCCCCGTCACCTGATCGAGGGCGGAACGCATCGTTTTTCGCGTCCGCCGTTTTCGCTGATAGACGATGGCGAAGCGGTGGGCCTCGTCCCGGATCTGCCCGAGCAGCAACAGAAGGCGGCCATCCGATCCCATGGAAACGGGATTGACCCTGTCGGGCAGGTAGATCTTGTCGTCGATTTCCCTCTTTTGCCGGTTCGGTTTGGCGATACCGGCGACGGCAAATCGACCGGCAATCCCCAACTCGTCCAATACCGAGACGGCGATGCCCAACTGCCCTCTGCCCCCATCCACCAATAAAAGGTCCGGTTCGGGATTGGCCTGGTCGATCTTGGCGTATCGTCGGGATAACACCTCGGCCATGCTTGCATAATCGTCGGGTACCGTGACGCTTCGAATGGAATACCTCCGGTATCCGGCCTTGTGCGGCCGGCCATTGACGAAGACCACCATGGCCGAGACCGGATTCGTTCCCGCCAGATTGGAATTGTCGAAGCACTCGATACGCACCGGTGGCCGGGCCATGTGAAGGCGCCGCTGTAACGCCTCGAGCAGTTCCATATCACCGGTCGCCTTCTGGATGTGTTCGCGAAGGGTATTCTCGGCGTTGGCATCGGCCATTTCCAATAGTCGGTATTTCTCACCACGCCGTGGCCGGTGAATCCGAACCCGCCTCCCCCGCCGCTCGGAAAGGGCATCTTCGACAACGGACTTGTTTTCCGGCAGGTACGGCACCAGAATCTCCTGGGGAATCTTGTGGACGTCCAAATAATACTGACCCAAGAACTGAGATATCAGTTCACCTTGCTCTGGTGCGGCCTGGGTCAATTCGAAATGGCGTATGCCCTGGAGAAAACCGTGGCGAAGATTCATGATCGTGAGAATTTTGAACTCGTTGTTTCCATGCATGCCGATCACATCCCTGTCCAGAAAATCGGTGGTCACCGTAACCTGCCGTTCCACGGTCTTTTCCAACGCCAGCATTCGATCCCGCAGCACCGCCGCCGTTTCGAATTCCTGAAGATCGGAAGCGCCCATCATCTGGGAGCGAATGCGCCGAATGAGTTCGGGTGTCCGGCCCTTCAGGAAAAGGATCACCTCCTTGACCACCTCTTTGTAAACAGCCGGATCCACGGCCAGACAGCAGGGGGCAAGGCATTGCCCGATCTGGTGGTGGATACACGGTCTGCTGCGGCTTGACATGGTCCGGTCGCCGCACTTACGCAAAGGAAAGTTCTTGTTTATTATCTTGACGGTCTGCCGCATGGCAAGCGCGGAGGTGAACGGACCGAAATAGATGGTGCCGTCCTTCGGGGTTTTTCTCACGATTTCGATCCTGGGATAGATCGCCCGGGTGTCGATGCGAATGGAAGGGTATCGTTTGTCGTCCTTTAGCACCACGTTAAACCGGGGGCGATGCCGTTTGATCAGATTGGACTCCAGAATCAGTGCCTCTTTTTCCGATGCCGTCACCACGGTTTCGATGTCGGCGATGCGGCTGACCATCAATGCGGTCTTCGGACCAAGGGCCTCTTTCCGCTGAAAGTAGGAGGCCACCCGCTTTTGCAAATTAATGGCCTTGCCCACGTAGATGATCTTTCCCTTCTCGTCCTTCATCAGATAGACGCCGGGATTCTGGCTGATTCCTTTGATGGTGCTCTCTTCAATCATATTCTCTATGATTCAAATAGCAACTTCTTCCGCAACGCCCCAATTCGATCCCGGATCGAAGCGGCCCTCTCGAAGGCCAGTTCCTTTGCGGCCGCATGCATTTCGGCCTCCAGTTCCAGGATGGCCGATTCGACATCTTTTTCCGGTGAAAAGCCCGTCGCCTCCTCGGCCACGTTCGGTATCTCCCGCACTGCCGTTTCATAGGCCGCATCGAAGATGTCGGTGATGTTCTTTCGAATCGTTTGGGGAATGATATTGTGGGCTTCGTTATAGGACTTCTGAATTTCCCGGCGCCGATTTGTCTCCTCGATGGCCTGGGTCATGGATGGTGTTACCTGATCGGCATAGAGAACCACCGTCCCGTTGACGTTTCGGGCTGCCCTGCCGAAGGTCTGGATCAGCGAACGGGTGGATCGCAAAAAGCCCTCTTTGTCCGCATCCAGGATGGCCACCAGGGAGACTTCGGGAATGTCCAATCCTTCCCGAAGCAGGTTGATTCCGATGAGAGTGTCGAATTTCCCCTCACGCAACTCGCGGATGAGATCCATTCGCGCCATGGTGGAGATATCCGAATGAAGGTAGCGTACGGCAAGGCCCATATCGGTATAGTATTCCGTAAGATCCTCTGCCAATCGCTTGGTCAATGTGGTAACCAAAATGCGCTCTCCCCGCGTTTGCCGGACTCGAATTTCTTCGTACAGGTCATCCACCTGGTTCGTCGCACCACGCACCTCGACTTTCGGATCCACCAGTCCCGTGGGGCGAACGATCTGTTCCACCACGTGTGTCTTGGCGGCCTTTCGTTCATAGTCGGCCGGCGTGGCCGACACGTAGACAATCTGGCGAATCCGCTTTGACCACTCCTCGAATTGCAGGGGGCGGTTGTCCAGGGCCGAGGGAAGTCGAAATCCGTATTGGACCAGCGTCGATTTTCGGGACCGATCCCCCTTGTACATGGCACGAATCTGGGGAACGGCGATATGGCTTTCGTCGACGAATATCAAAAAATCCTCCGGAAAGTAGTCCAGCAGTGTCGGTGGCGGTTGACCGGCAACACGGCCGGTCAGATGGCGGCTGTAATTCTCGATACCATTGCAGTAACCGATCTCCTGGATCATCTCCAGGTCGAAAAGGGTTCGATCCTCGATTCTCTGGGCTTCGACGAGCCGGTTTTCCTTTTGAAAAAATGCCACCCTTTCTTTCAGCTCCTGCACGATGGTTCGCGTGGCCCGTTCCAGAGTCTGTTTGCGGGTCACGTAATGGCTGGCCGGAAAGAGGGTCACCTTCGTAAGCTCTCGGAGGGTAGTCCCCTTCAACGGGTCGAATTCGCTGATCTGTTCAATCTCGTCGCCGAAATAGTCGATTCGAACCGCCGTGTCCTCTTCGTATGCGGGAAAGATCTCCACCCGATCGCCGCGCACCCGAAAGACACCCCGGTGAAAATCCATGTCGTTTCGTTGATAATGAATGGCCACCAGCTGATAGAGCAGCCGCTCCCGGGGAATATCCATGCCGGATTCGATGTCGATGCGCATGGAGAGGTAATCTTCCGGTGCCCCGAGGCCGAAGATGCATGAAACACTGGCCACCACCACCACATCGGTTCGTGACAGGACATTGCGGGTGGCCGAATGACGCATCTTGTCGATCATCTCGTTGATGGAGGAATCCTTTTGAATGTAGGTGTCCGTCGTGGGGATGTAGGCTTCGGGCTGATAGTAGTCGTAATAGCTGACGAAATACTCGACGGCGTTTTCCGGAAAAAGCTGGCGAAACTCATGGTAAAGCTGGGCCGCCAGCGTCTTGTTTGGAGCTAAGATCAGCGCCGGCCGGTTGACCCGGGCAATGACATTGGCCATGGTGAAGGTCTTGCCCGAACCGGTGACGCCCAAAAGCACCTGGCTCTTGGTTCCGCTGCGGATGCCCTTCGTGAGGGCATCAATGGCCTGTGGCTGATCACCGCATGGGGTAAATTCCGATGATAGGCAAAAGGCTGTCATTTTTTCGTTACTCGACAACAGAGAAGAAAACTGGATCGCGGGGAAAACCGGATTAATAAAAAGCGTTTCCCATTTCGTCCATCGGCAAAATAATGGAAAAAAGAGTTTCTTTCGAAATACGGTTCGGCCATTTTTGGACTGGAAACGCTTTTTATTTGGAGACCTTCCACGTAGTACCTTGTGCACCATCTTCCAGGACGATACCGGATTGCTCCAGTCGATTTCGAATCTCGTCGGCCCGTTTCCAGTCCTTTCGATTTCTGGCGGCCGTTCGTTCGGCCACCAGATCATCGATTTCCTGGGTTGAAAACGCCACGGCTTCCAGTTGGCTATGGGTTCTCTGGTCGAAATAATCCCGCCAATCGAGTTGGAGAATGCCCAGAATACCTCCCATGCGGATCATGTCGGCGCCGAAGGTGGCCGCGAGCGTTTCGTCACCATTGTCGTCATCCAGCAACCGGTTGGCCTCTTTGACCAGGTTGAAGAGGATGCCGATTCCCTTTGCCGTGTTGAAATCGTCATCCATCGCCTTGCAAAAGGACTGCCAGTGACTGCCGCCGAGGGCATCCGGTCCGGGCACCGCACAATGGCCCGATTCGTCGAGACGTTTTGCCAGGCCGTAGATCTTGTCCAGCGCCTTCTCCGATTCCTTCAGGTTCTGGTCGGAGAAATCGATGGGACTGCGATAGTGATTGGAAAGCAGGAATAGACGCACGGTCTCGGGATGGCAGGTCGCCAGGATATCCTTGATCATCAGAAAATTGTTCAAGGATTTGGACATCTTTTCATTATCGATATTCACGAAACCATTGTGCATCCAATATCGGGCAAAGGGTTTCCCGTGAACGGCCTCGGACTGGGCGATCTCGTTTTCATGGTGAGGAAAAATGAGATCCTTGCCGCCACCGTGGATATCGAATGTCTCGCCGAGGTATCGATTGCTCATGGCCGAACATTCGATGTGCCAACCCGGCCTTCCCTGGCCCCAGGGACTCGGCCAGGCGGGTTCGCCTGGCTTGGCGGCCTTCCACAGTACGAAGTCGAACGGATTTTTCTTGCTCTCGTTGATCTCCACCCGACTGCCGGCCACCATGTCCGATAGCTTTCGACCGGAAAGCTTCCCGTAATCGGCGAATGACTCCACGGAGAAAAAGACGTCGCCATCGGCCAGGTAGGCGGACCCATTGCTTACGAGTGTCTCGACGATCTGAATGATATCGTCGATGTGTTCGGTGACTTTTGGTTCCTGGTCCGCGCGCATCACGTTCAGTGCATCCATGTCCCGGTAGAACGCCTGGATGTATTTTTCGGCCAGTTCCCCGGCATCGACACCAACCTCGTTTGCTCTTTTGATGATCTTGTCATCCACATCGGTGAAATTGCGAATGTAGGTCACCTCATACCCTTGGGCCCGCAGGTAGCGGACCACGACATCGAAAACCACAACGGATCGTGCATGTCCCACGTGACAATCGTCATACACGGTGGGACCGCATACGTACATCTTGATGTGGCCGGGAACCAGCGGTTCGAAGGTTTCCTTTGATTTCGTCAGGGTGTTGTAGATGCGTATTGCCATTGATGCGAAACCTCTTGCGGATGCGTTATCGGCCAATTGTTGACCCGGTGGATTCGTTGTATTCAAACCGGGTGACTTGCACCCGGAACCAACCTGAACGATTCAGCACTGGCGCGCCTTTGGATATCCGGCCTATGGCCGATTAAACGAGTCACCCGCTTTGCGGGTGGTCCTGGACTGAAGCAACACCACACACATGGCGGCCATGGCCTCACCGGTTCCGATGGTGCCCAACCTTTCGGTCGTCGTGGCCTTGATATTGATAAGACGCGAAGAGACCGAGATGCTCTCGGCCATTCTCTCGGCCATTTTGGACTTGTGACGGGAAAGCTTCGGGGCCTGTGCAAAGATCGTGGCATCCATGTTGACCAGGGCATATCCCGCCATTTTGACGTCTCTGTACACCTTCATCAGAAAATCGATGCTACAGGCATCCTTGTAAATCGGATCGGTGTCTGGAAAATGTTCGCCGATATCCCCCATTCCCACGGCGCCGAGCAAGGCGTCACAGGCGGCATGGACCAGTACATCTGCGTCCGAGTGTCCCAGCAGTCCCTTTTCGAAGGGTATGGTAATCCCTCCGAGTACCAGTTTTCGGCCTGGCACCAGCCGATGAATGTCGTATCCCAGTCCAATCCGTGTCATTGTGGTATAACTTCCCAGCAATTACGGTAAAATAAAATTGAAATATATACCATAGTTGGTATGGGTCGTAAAGTAAGTCGTAGAAGATGAAAATAAAGGTGGCACCCATTTTCAGTTTTAATTTCCCTTCGTGATCTGGTAGGTTATCGAATTCGAAGTCGCCGATACCTGACCCTGCCAACTCAGGTGAATTGGCTATTTACATAGATAAGCACGCATGTGGAGAAATGAATTGGATCTCTCTCAAGAGGTAAAAAAAGCATTGGACGCGGGGCGGCGATCCCTGGACGAGGCCGAATCCAAAATCCTATTGAGCCATTACGGCATTCCCACGGTGCCGGAAACCATGGCCGATACGACCACCGAGGCCCTGGATGCCGCCGTGGGCTATGGATACCCCATCGTCTTGAAGGGTATCGCCGAAGGCTTGCACCACAAGACGGAAAAAGGACTGGTTCATCTCGGTCTGTCGGACGATGCCACCCTGGTATCCGCCGTGGAAAAAATCAAGGAGTGCGCCCCGGGTGCCAGGTTCCTTATTCAACCTTACATCCGCGGCAGCCGCGAATTCATGGCGGGCCTTTTTCGCGATCCCCACTTCGGCCCGGCGATCTCCTTCGGCGTGGGCGGCGTCCTTACCGAAGCCCTGTCCGATATCGCCTTTCGACTGGCACCCATCGATACCGCGGATGTAGGGGAGATGATTCAACAGATCCGTTCCCGATCACTCCTCGGCCCCTTTCGTGGCGAGGATGAGGTGGACATGGCATTAATCGAAAAGACCCTGCTGGGGCTGTCGGCCATGGCCACCGCGATACCCGAGATCGCCGAAGTCGACATCAATCCCCTCATCGCCACAAAAACGGGCGAGATCCTGGCGGTGGACGCCCTGGTCACGCTGGCCCATCCCCAACGCGAGGAGACGGACCGTCACCCCGTGCCGCCCGAAGCCATCGCCAGCCTCTTCTATCCCCGGTCCCTGGCTTTCGTGGGCGCTTCCGCCACCATTGGAAAATGGGGAAACATGCTCATCTGCAACACCATCAGTGGCGGTTACCGGGGAAAAATATTCGCCGTCAATCCAAATGGCGGGACCATCGCCGGCCAACCCGCATGTAAAACGGTTGCCGACATTCCCGACGATGTGGACCTTGCCGTGGTGACCATACCGGCGAAATATATTTTGGAGCTGATCCCCCAGCTCAAGGCCAAGGGTATCCGGTACATGTTGCTGGTTACCTCCGGATTCGGTGAGACCGGGACGGCAGGCAAACGTCTTGAGCAGGAACTGGTGGCGCAGCTTCGGGAAGCGGGAATCACCATGATTGGCCCCAACACCATGGGCATCAACAATCCCCATATTTCCTTTTATTGCACGGGCGTGGCGGTCCGGCCCCTGCCTGGTTCCACGGCCATGGTGGCACAGTCCGGTAACATGGGCATGCAACTGCTCGCCTTTGCAGAGGCCCAGGGAATCGGCATTCGCGGCTTTTGCGGTTCCGGAAACGAGGCCATGATCGCCGTGGAGGATTTCCTGGAGGGATTCGAGGTCGACGACACGACACGGACAGTGCTGATCTACCTGGAAAATGTCCGGCAAGGCCGCCGTTTCTTCGAAAGCGCCAGCCGGGTGAGCCGGAAAAAACCCATCGTTCTGCTCAAGGGCGGCCAGACCCGAGCGGGCTACCGGGCGGCTGCCAGTCACACCGGCGCCATGGCCTCTGACAAACGAATCTTCGATGCGGCCTGCCGCCAGGCGGGGATCATCAAGGTGGACCAACCCATGGAGTTGTTAGACCTGGCGGCAGCTTTCTCTGCCCTTCCCTTTCCCCGGGGCAACCGTGTCGCCATCATGACCCTTGGTGGGGGCTGGGGCGTGGTTACCGCCGATCTGTGCAGTCAGTTCGGTCTCGACGTGCCACAACTCCCCCCCGCGATCGTCGAAAGCATCGACCGGATCCTTCCACCCTTTTGGAGCCGTGCCAACCCAGTAGATATCGTCGGCGAAAACGACCTTTCCATTCCATTGCCCGTCATGGAAAGACTGTTGGCGTGGGAAGGTTGTGACGCGGTGATCAATCTCGGGATTTTCGGGCGCAGGGTGTTGGTGCGAAGGCTGGCAAAGTCGCTGGCCGGTGCCGATCCCCTGTACACCCGGGATATTCTCGATGCCAGGATCAAGGAGATGGCGAACTTTGAACAAACCTATATTTCCAGCGTCATTCATCTGATGGAACAATACGACAAGCCAATCCTTGGCGTCAGTGTGGTCACCGAGGAGAAGGACGCCACTGTATATCGCGTCGATGGGCATGAACGAAAGGCGCTTTTCTACGACACACCGGAACAGGCGATAAAGGCCTTGGCCCATATGGTCGAATACCAGGGCTATCTTACAAAGTGTTCGGGTCGGTAAGGAAGGAAGATGGATTCATCACTGCTCATCGCCGCCGGCGCCAGCTTCATCGCCGGATTGACGGGATACATTATCGCCAGGCTCTGGATCAAACCCATGGTTCAATACAATATCACCAAGCGTAAAATCGGCCGTGCGCTTTCCCAATGCGGTATCCTGCTGGAGGTTCTTGGCGATGGACGGGGCAGGGTGCAATGGAAATCGGGGGAAGATGCTTCCATCAAAAAAGCACGCCGGTTCGCCATGGATCTCACGACCTGTTACAATGAAAGAATTCCCTACTGGTATCGGCTGTTTTTGGACAGCCGCGGGGAATCCCCGGCCGAAGCGTCGGGCCTGCTCACCCATTTGAACAAGATGACAGACGTCAGGCAGATCCAGGATCGAATTGATCGCGTGCAAGAAAAATTGAGATTGAAATAGATGGAGATCAAACAACCCGCAGACGGCTATGTTCCGTCCCATGCAGAGGAAGATGCACTGCACGGCTTCATGATGGCAGGGGGCACCATCCGTGGGGCAATTGTCGATGGCAGTCTCATGGTCAACCAGATGCGGTCGAATCACGAGTTGGGAATCCTCGAGACCCTGGTGCTGGGCCAGGCGTATCTCGGTGCCTGCCTGATGAGTGCCGGTCTCAAAGGTAAGGACAGGTTGTCCTTGAAGGTGGATTGCTCCGGCCCCATCAAGGGTTTTTCGGTCGAGGCCAATGCCGCCGGAGAGGTGCGCGGCTTTTTGAAGAACGTGCCCATTCCCGTGGACGAACCACTTGAAGATTTCAACCTTTCTCCATTTTTCGGTGCCGGATTCCTGTCGGTAACCCGCTTCCTCACCGGTTCGAAAAGACCCTTTACCGGACAGGTAATGATGGAAAACGGCACCCTGGCAAAGGATCTGGCCCACTACTATCTTACTTCCGAGCAGATCCCCACATCCTTTGGCCTCAGCGTTCAATTCGATCGACAGGGCCGTATGCGCGCCGCCGGCGGCCTGTTTCTCCAGGCCATGCCCGATGCGGACGAAACGGTTATCGACGGACTCGAGCAGCGTATCGTCACCCTTCCCTCCATCGGTGGGTTTCTTGCCGAAGGGAACACCCCGCGCATGTTGATTCACCAGTACTTCAACGGCTATGGACCGAAATTCATGGATCGGCGCAAGGTTGCCTTCTCCTGCCACTGTGACCGGGAGTATATCCGCAACGTACTGACCATGCTTCCCTTAGACGAATTAAAGGATATCCAGGAAAAAGGCCCTTTTCCCGTAAAGATCCGGTGCCACCACTGCAACTCCGAATATGCCTTCGATCAGCATCAAATCGATCTGATTCTGGCAAACCGTTTTTCGGACTAATCCGAACCAGTCCGTTGTGTGCCGTTATCGCCTCGGACATTGCTTCGAAGTATGTATTGATGATCATCACAACCTCACGCGGCGGTATGGTTTCGGCGAGCCTTGTAAAATCCCGCAGGTCTGCAAACAAGACCGTCACATCCTTTATCTCCCCTTTCAAGGAGATGCGACCGGCCAGAATTTCGTCGCGAACTTCCTTGGAAACATATCTACCAAAGGTCTCGCTGAGAAAATCACGTTCCCGACGCTGGCGTCGCTGCAAGTCCACCATGGCACCGGTGAGCAGCGCCATGAGATAAAATCCGGTCACCTGAAGCATTAAGACAGGGATGGTCACGGTTCCGGCATCTGCGTTATGATAAAAAAACTGTGCGTAGAGGATGCTCGCGGCGACAGCGGTGAGAAGACAGGCCCTGAGCCCGAACCAGAGACCGGCCAACACGATGGGAAAGAAAAACAGCTCCCGGTGAAGGATGTGCTTTCCCAGGAAACCATGGATGGGCAGATGGTGAATCACCGCCACCGCCGCCAGCAATAAGATGATGACGCCTGTTTTTACCTTGCCGAGATGCATGGGGATCTCTTTATTGCATGTGGTGATACCAGAACTTGAATACTTCCTTCTTGTCCTTGTTTTTCAACAGACAGATCACCCCATACTTGCCCGGTTCCTTGAACGTGAAGTTGGCCGCAAGGATTCCGTTGTAGTTCTTCAGGGGACTGATCTGTTCGGATTCGTCCGGGGCGATCACCTTGATCTTGCCGATGGCTTCCTTTATGGGGGCTCCCCCGTCGGCCTCTTTCAGGTTGACCATAATATGATGGGTATCCCCGTTATCTGACTTCATGTTCATACTGGCAAGACTCATCACCTGGAACTCCGCGTCGATACCACCCTGGGTAGCTGCGTATTTAAAGGTTCCGCCCATTTTTGAATGATCCATCTCCTTGCCATGGGCGGCGTGATCCATCTGCCCACCGGATTTCATGTCTTGTTGTCCTGCCGTTCCATGGCTGCCATGTTCCTGCATGGCGATGGCCGACGTCGCTGTCAGGATGAAAATAGCCGCTATGATGAAAATGATTTGTCTCTTCATGGTTTTTCCCTCCTAGGATGTAAAGCGTACCGCTATTTGGGCGGCGTTTTATGAATGAACATTCCGATTGTTTTTTACTCATCCGTTCCTTCCGGCAGTCCCCATCCTTTCCACAGGGCGTAAATGACCGGCACCACGATCAGGGTGAGAATGGTGGCGCTGACCATGCCGCCGATCATGGGGGCGGCAATGCGCTTCATCACCTGGGATCCGGCCCCGTGGCTCCACATGATCGGCATAAGGCCCGCCATGATCGCGACCACCGTCATCATCTTGGGACGCACCCGAAGCGCCGCTCCCTCTTCGATGGCCTCGTAGAGATGGCGGCGATTGAACCTTTCCCCAAATCTCTCCTTGAATTTTCGATAGGAAATATCGAGGTAGATCAGCATGACCACGCCGGTTTCCGCCGCCACACCGGCCAGGGCGATGAACCCCACGCCCACGGCGACGCTCATGTTGTATCCCAACAGGTACATGAGCCAGAAACCACCGGTCAGCGAAAAAGGCACGCTGAGCATCACCAGCAGACTTTCGGACATGTTCTTGAAGTTGAAATAGAGCAGCAGGAAAATGATCAGCAGGGTCATGGGAACCACGACCATCAAACGTTTTTGCGCCCTGACCATGTACTCGTACTGGCCGCTCCACACCAGGCTGTAGCCCGGCGGCAGACGTAATTTCTCCTTGATGGTTTGTTGGGCCGTCTTGACGTAAGTCCCCACGTCGATGCCGGTAAGATCTACATAGACATAGGCGCTGTTGCGGGCGTTCTCGCTTTTTACCACCGGCGGCCCCTTGACGATGCGGATATCGGCCAATTGGCCGATGGGCACCTGGGTACCGGTTGGTGTGGGGACCAGAATCCGTCGCAGTTTTTCCGGTGTGTCGCGCAGCTCACTGCCATATCGCAGGTTGACGGGATAACGCTCCAATCCTTCCACCGTCTGGGTGATGTTCATGCCGCCCACTGCGGTCATGATGATGTCCTGAACATCTCCCACCGTGAGCCCGTAGCGGGAGGCTTCGTCCCGACGGATCTCGTAGTCGAGGAAATTGCCGCCGGTTACCCGTTCCGCGTACACACTCAGGGTGCCCGGCACGTTTCGGATGATGGCTTCCACCTCCTCACCAATATCGTTCAGTACGGTAAGATCTTCTCCCATAATCTTGATCCCAACCGGTGTCTTGATACCCGTGGAGAGCATATCGATGCGGGTCTTGATGGGCATTGTCCAGGCGTTGGTCAGTCCGGGGAACTGGATGGCCTTGTCCAGTTCATCCACCAGTTTTTCCATGGTCATGCCGTCCCGCCACTGGGATTCCGGTTTTAATGTGATGGTGGTTTCGATCATGGAAAGCGGTGCCGGATCGGTGGCCGTTTCCGCACGGCCGATCTTGCCGAAGGTGTGGTCCACTTCCGGAAACGATGCGATGATGCGATCGGTCTGCTGTAACAGCTCCTTGGCCTTGGTGATGGAGATACCCGGCAAGGTGGTGGGCATATAAAGCAGATCTCCTTCATTGATCGGCGGCATGAATTCGGACCCCATATTCTTGATTGGGATCCAGGTGACGGCAAGGATGACCACGGCCGCTACAACCACAAGGGCTTTCTTTCTGAGCACGACCTTGATGATGGGGTGGTATACCCAGATGAGAAAACGGTTTATGGGATTTTCGCTTTCGGGCTTGATTTTTCCCCGGATCAGGTAGCCCATGAGAATGGGAACGATGGTAATCGCCAGCAAGGCTGCCCCCATCATGGCGTAGGTCTTGGTGAAGGCAAGGGGCTTGAAGAGCCGGCCCTCCTGTGCCTCCAGGGTGAATACCGGTATAAAACTCACGGCGATGATCAGAAGCGAAAAGAACAGGGCCGGCCCCACCTCCTTGGCGGCATCGGTGATCAGCTGCCAGTGGGGCTTTTTCCCGCCATCGTGTTCGATGTGTTTGTGTGCGTTTTCGATCATGACGATGGCACCGTCCACCATGGCGCCGATGGCGATGGCAATGCCCCCCAGGCTCATGATATTGGCGTTGATCCCCTGGCCGTGCATGATGATAAAGCTGATCAACACGCCCACGGGGAGCGTGAAGATCCCTACCAGGGCGCTGCGGAAGTGAAAGAGAAACACAATACAGACGATGGCCACGATCACGCTCTCTTCCAACAGCGTATGTCTGAGGTTTTCGACGGCCCGCAAGATGAGTCCGGACCGGTCGTACACCGCCCTGATGCGAACCCCTTCGGGCAATCCGGATTGCAGTTCCCCAAGGCGTTTCTTGACGTTATTGATGACCTTCAGGGCGTTTTCGCCATAGCGCATGACGATAATGCCGCCGACGACTTCACCCTGCCCATTGTATTCGGCGATGCCCCGCCTCAACTCAGGCCCCAACCTTACCGTTGCCACGTTTCGCAGCAGGATGGGAATCCCCCTGTCGTTCACTCCCAAAGGGATCGCGTTTAGATCCTCGATGCTCTTTATATAGCCAAGTCCCCGGACCATGAACTCGGTCTCCCCCATTTCCACCAGACGGCCACCCACATCGGAATTGCTTCTCTTGATGGCCATGCGGATCTTCTGGATGGGGATGTTATAGGCCCTGAGCTTGTTGGGGTCTACGACCACCTGGTACTGTTTGACGAAACCGCCGATGGAAGCCACTTCGGATACGCCCGGCACGCTGGCCAGCTCGTAGCGGAGGAACCAGTCCTGGATGGACCGAAGCTGGGCCAGGTCATGATTGTCACTCTCCAAGATATACTCGTAGACCCACCCGACACCGGTTGCATCGGGGCCGAGAGAAGGAGTCACGCCCTGGGGCAGACGGCCGGCCACGAAATTCAGATACTCCAACACCCGACTGCGGGCCCAGTATAGATCCGTGCCGTCTTCAAAGATGATGTAGACGAAGGATATGCCGAAGAAAGAGTACCCCCGCACCACCTTGGCAAAGGGCACCGACAGCATGGCCGTGGTAAGCGGATAGGTGACCTGATCCTCCACCACCTGAGGGGCTTGCCCCGGGTACTCGGTGAAAATAATCACCTGAACGTCGGACAGGTCGGGAATGGCATCCAAGGGGGTATGGATGATGGCATAAATTCCGGCGGCGATGACAAACACGGTGGCCAGGATCACCAGGAACTTGTTCTTTACGGACAGCTCGATGATTTTTCCGATCATGGCTTCGGCTCCTGCTTCGCTGGCTCTGCCAACGGTTTTGCATCATCCATGGTCATATCGCGCATATCCATGTCGTCCATAGTCATATTGTCCATGGTAAGATCGTCGGCACCGGTGCTTTCGCCTGTGCTTTTTGCTTCCAACATTTTCTCGATGGCCTCTTTGAGCCTGCTCTCCGAATCCAGCATGAACTGGCCGGAGAGGACGATTCTTTCTCCCTCGGAAAGGCCGCTTTTTACCTCGAACATGTAATCGTTACCCTCGACCCCAAGGATTACTTCACGGGCCTCGAATTTACCTTTCCCTTTGGAGACAAAGACCCTTTTTCTCACCCCGCTGTCGATAACCGCTTCCTGAGGTATGACCAGCCTATTATCCGGCAGGGCGCTTTTCAGGTAGACATTGGCGTACATGCCAGGTTTGAGTCGATCGTCGGGATTGGGAAAGGAAAGGCGCAGCCGGGCCGTCCGGGTCTTTGGGTCCAGATACGGATAGACAAAGAGAACTTCACCCGTGTAACGCTTTCCCGGGATGTAGGCCAGTTCCATCTGTGCAGACATGCCTTTGTGGACCCAGGGAAGCTCGTATTCGTAAACGTCCACATCCACCCACACCGTGGAGAGATCAGCGATCTCGTACTGATGTTCGCCGGCCTTGACGTAGTGTCCCTTAAGGGCACTTTTCTTGATCACCACACCGTTTGCCGGTGAGTAAATGGTGATGTTTTTCTGGATTTTTCCGGAGGTTTCCAATTGGGCGATCTGTTCATCGGTCAGGTCCCAGTAGGCCAGGCGGGTACGGGAGGCGGTCAGCAGACGGTCATTTTCGGCAGAATCATTTCTCTTCTTCGCGCTCTGCTGCTTAACGGCAATGATATATTCCTGCTGGGCTGTGAGCAGATCGGGGCTGTAAATATCAAACAGGGGCTGGCCCTTTTCCACCCGTTCGCCTAAAAAATCCACGTGAAGTGTCTCTATCCATCCGTTGAATTTGGTATTGACCGAATACAGTCCCGTCTCGTCGTAGGTGATGGTTCCGAAGGTGCGGATGGTTTTGGCGAGGTGTTTTTTTTCGACTCTTCCCAGCCGGATGCCCATGTTCTGCCGGGTCACCGGATCGATGCGAATGGTGGAAGAGGGCTCCTTCTCACCGCCTTCTTCTTCATAGACGGGTACCAGATCCATACCCATGGGTGACTTGCCCGGTTCGTTGCGAATGTATGTGGGATCCATGGGCGCAACCCAGTATTTGATCTTCTTTCCGGTTTTGGGATCCACCATGCCGGCCTTTAGCGCCTCTTCGGCTGCCGCGGCCGCCGGTCCCATGGTGTCGAGTCCTGACAAACGGCCCAAGGGCGGGAAACCGTGCATATTCAATAGTCCACCGAACAATAGGGCAGCAAGTGCAATACGTATGGATTTGGCAATCATTGGATCTCCTTTCATGTCATCCCATTTCATCTGCCGGGAAGCGGGGCTCCGACGCGACGTGCGAGTTCGATTCGGGCGATCCCCACGTCGCTGTTTCTACG
Source organism: uncultured Desulfosarcina sp. (assembly GCA_963674945.2). GTDB lineage: Bacteria > Desulfobacterota > Desulfobacteria > Desulfobacterales > Desulfosarcinaceae > Desulfosarcina. The sequence goes on along the minus strand of CAXXWQ010000003.1, from coordinate 2,257,189 downwards.
CTCGCTTGCCAGGTTCACATCAAGCCATCCGGTGTACGATGCGATGACGTCGGCAAAGGAAACGTTTCCGGTTTCGTAACCCTTCGTAGATACATCCAGTGAGGTCTGAGAAAGCTCCAGCAGCCGGTCTTTGTAAAGGGAACGTTCCCGGCGGGCCCGGTCCAGCTCGAACCAGCCCGTTCGCACCATGAGCCGGGTTTGGGATTCGGCATCGGCGAGGTCCGCGCGAAGTCCTTTGAGTTTTTCCCGTGTCTCTGCAAGATAGGCGTCCTTCGTACCGAACCAGGCGTTTTTCGGCAGTCCCCTGCCCCGGGTCGTGGAGACAGTTGTTGCGAAAGTGGGTTTCATCCGGCTGCTGCCCACCTGCAAGACCTCCTGATCGGCGTAAAGGGAATAGTATTGGGAAAAATCCGGTTGAATCATGGTCTCGGCCATCTCCACCATCCGCTCCATCCTGGCCACCATGGCCCGCATGCGGTTCAGTTCCTGACGTTTTTCCAGAGCCAGGGAATAGAGGGTTTCCAATCGGGGTACGGTCAGGTCCGGCGTAGTGGTCCTGGGCCAGCCAAGAAGCGTTCCCGGAGGCAGGTCCACCAGGCTGAGCAGTTCGGTCTCCAGGTTGATCCGCTGCTTTTGTAACGTATCAAACTGCTCTTCCAATTTTTCCCGGCCGATGCGAATCTTGACCACGTCCTGGTAACTTGTCTTGCCGGCTCCGTATCGCGTGGTGGCGACCGACTCCAGATGATTCAGCTGATCGAGAGTATCGCGCGTGATCTTCAGCGCTCGATGGTTGTAAACGAGATTCCAATAGGCCTTTCCACCGCGCGCCAATGCGTCCCGCCGAACCATATCCAAAGACCTCTTTTCCATCTCGACGTCTTTTTCCGCTACCTGGCCTTTGAGTGCCGTCACCCCGGGATAGGGAAATTTCATTTCTATTCTGTCGCCCATGCCGGTCATGGGTCCAACCCCGGTCATGACGCTTGCCGTGAATGCCGAATACTGGCGCAAGATTTCGTCCAGCTGGGCCACCTGGTCGAACCCCTCAAGAGCGGCCCTGAAACGGGCCGTGGCCCCTTTGATGGACGGATTGCGAAGCCAAATGAGGGTTTGAAGGGTTTCGAGAGGAAAGGGATCGCGGAGTACGGCAAGGGTTTTTTCGTCATCGTCGGCACTTTGCGTCACCACAGGGGAAAGATCCATTGTCGGAATCCAAGAGGGTGATCTCGAGACCAGTCGCTCCCACCGGTTCCGTGCCTCCTCGATGGTTTGCTTCTCCACCGTAAAGGCATCCGGTTCCATAGAGCTTGCCGGAACAACGGATGTGGCGGGATGAAGCATGTCCGGCGGGGTATACGCTTCCATCTCCTGCCGCATGTCGCGATATCCGGCATATGTGTCGCCGGCAATAATGATCGACAAAATGGCAATAATAATGGGAAAGAAGATTTTCATGGCTCTTCCCTTCCTGCCGCGGGTCCTGACGCTGGCGTCGGCGGATTGACATCGCCGGTCAAGGTGGTTCCGGCCAACCGTTCGAGCTTCGCCAGATAAATCCCGTAGTCTGCAGTTGCACGGGACAACGCCAGTTGAAAATTGTACCAGACCGATTGGGTCTCGATGAAATCGGAAAAAGATGCCTCGCCCTCCCGATACCAGACTTCGGCCAGTTCCATGGACCGGGCAGCCTGGGGCAACAGGTCGGTTTGGTAGAGGGATATGATGCGTTGGGCGTTACGGGCCTTGAAAAAAAGGGTGCGGATCTGGGTGCGGACGTTGTTGATTTTAGCTTGCTTTTCCGCGCGGGCACTGGATTTTTCAGCCAGGGCCTTGTCCACGCGGCTGTTGTTTTTTCCAAACCACAAAGGGATGGAGATGCCAGCCTGTAGACCGATGGCATCCCGTCCGGCATCTTCTGGGGGCATGGCCACGTCCGGTTCACCGATCCCCGCATAAAACAGGCCGACCTTGAAGTCCGGCATGTTCTGAAAGCGAGCCAGTGAGACTTTGGCGTCACCCTTGTCGACCCCGACCTGGGCCATTTGAATCTCTTCCTGGTTTACCTCCGCCAATTGGTAAATTGACTGTCCATCGACGGTGATCGGAGCGATAACAGGAGATTCCAGCGCACCGACAATCGAATCCGGGGGGCGGTTCAACAGCCCGTTCAACCGGGTGATTTCCGTCTGTTCCAATTCTTCCAGGAGAAGCGCGTCATATTGAAGCTGGCCGGTCGTAGATTGAGCCTTGACCACGTCGGTGAGCGTTGCCCGGTCTTGCGCGTGGGCCGTCTCGCCAATCTTTCGCAGATGATCCAAAAGCTTTGCATTATGATGAGTAATGGTTTGAGCCTGGCGGATGTACCACAATTCGTAATAGGACGATTTGACCGCCAGAATCGTTTCCTTGACGGTCTTGTCCAGTTTCAGGCGGGCGATGCGGGCATCCTGCGCCACCAATTCGCCGGCCTTGGACAACTTACCTGGGAATGGGATCATCTGGGATATTTGGGCGTTCCAGTCCTGTGGTCCCAGGCGGGTTTCGATGGGTTCGGGGAACCAGGTGAACATGAGCTGGGGGTCAGGGTAACCTGCGGCGACCCGATAGTTTTCTATGGTAACCCGCCAATTTTCCCGGGCCTGGGCGATGGATGGGTTTTTCGCGTAGGCGAGTCGAACCAGGTCCGACAGTCGAACCGCGTCTCCGGTAATCGCATTCTCATCGGGCAGGGTTGATTCCACATCATCGGCATTGGCGGCGATAGGTGACTGAAGTGAAATCACCATGGTGATTAAGACGATGGTGAAATCGTATATCAACCGGCCGTTTTTCATCGGAAACTTTTTTCGAGAACCCGACTTCGAAATGAGATTTTCCATTCTTTTCTCCAGGAGTTGATTGATAAATGGAATTGAAAATGTGCTGTTTTCATTTCCATTGCGAAGTCTTATGCAAACGACTTACTCAAATAACGTGCCATAGGAATAACGTGCTGAATAAATGGGTTATTTATTAATGACCAAGAAGCCGTGGAATAGAAAAGGCGCGAAAAAAAGATCCGGCTTCGACAATGAACGGAACAAGTGCGAAAAAAATACGCGGATGCGCATAACCTGTGTCGTTATAGGGCTATGAGATATTCTTGACGGTATGCACTCTGACCGTTTTTTCAAGTAGAAATGCAAATCGCTCAGGTGCGAAAAAAATTTGCACCGACCCTGCTTGCGCATTATTGTAAATCGAGGATCTTTCGGATAATTTCGGATAAGGAGTCGTCAGCGATGAACGTCGTACCCCGTCGTCAACTCTATCTGACTGCGATTTTTATCTTGTTCGTCGTTCTGATACTTCTCGTCTTCATCAGCATCTCCACCATTGCCAATCTGAATCGGGAGAGAAACGCCGAAAGACAGGTCGTTCATCGCCAGGCATTGACCCTTATTCATGCGCTCGAAGCTGGTGCCCGTGCATCAATGACGATGCAGGCGAAAGGGGAGGACGCCATCGGCAATCTGGTTCACGAAATCGGCCATTCGGAAGGAATCCAATACCTCTTTCTGGTGAACGCCGACGGGATTGTGGTGCACCACTCCATTCCGTCACTGGAGGGCACACGCGCCTTGTGGATTCCACGATTCCACCATGTTGACGAGGTTCACACACGGCTGAGGCGTTTGGAAGACGGGAGCCGGGTGTACGAGGTGGCCAAACCTTTCGACCCGATGGGCATCGGTAAAGAGGCAAACGTTCCGGCGGAGAAGTCCTCGACGAAGGAAGTTCAGGTGCCGTTCCATCAGAGGGCAACGGTCTATCTGGCCATGAGCATGCAGACCTATGAAACGGCCCGTCGGTCTGATCTGCAGCATGCCTTCATCATGGGAGGAATCGTACTGGTTTTGGGAGGCGGCGTGATCTATTTTTTCATCGTGCTGCGAAGCTACTATCTGCTCAACAGGACACTGCAGGAAGCCCGGGATTATACCCGGCAGGTGATCGCCAGTATGGCCTACGGCGTGCTGAGCATCGACGCTGCCGGCCACGTGGTCTCTTACAATCGTCAGGTCCTCTCCCTGCTGGATATTCCGGAATCCGATATCGATGGCCTCGATTTGCGTGAAATATTCGATTTCGAAAATTCCGGCATCGCCCGGACACTCGATCCGGGCATCTCCGAAATGGGGCATGAAATATGGTTTTCGCGAAGGTCCGGAGACACCCTTCCGTTGATGCTCACTGCGACGCCCATAAAAGACGAAACCGGCGGTCGAAAGGGCGCAGTCGTTGTGATCCGGGACATGAGCGCCATAAAAGCCCTGGAAAAGCAAGTGCGACGAACGGAAAGACTGGCGGCGATCGGTCGCCTAGCAGCAGGTGTGGCGCATGAAATCCGCAATCCGTTGAGCTCCATCCGTGGATTTGCCTACCTTCTGGGAAAAGGTCATGATAAAAAATCTCCCGAGCGTGAGTATGCAGATTTGATGGTGCGCGAGATCGATCGGATCAACCATGTCGTCACGGACCTGCTCAACTTTGCCCGGCCCATGGCATTGGAACCGGAAGATATTTGCCTTTTGGATATCATCGATCATGTGGTCTCCCTGGTATCCGCCGATACGAGCGCCCAATGCATCCGTGTCCGGATCGAGATCGATCCGAATTGCCCCCGGTTGTTCGCAGATCCCAACCAGCTCACCCAGGCGATCCTGAACCTGATGCTCAACGCCATCCACGCCTTGGATGAAGGCGGCACAATCGAAATAAGGGCCGGCAAGGCCCATCCGGAAAACGGGGTAGCCGTTTTCGTGGAAGACGACGGCCCGGGCATCGCACCGGACCTTCATGACAAGGTATTCGAACCCTTTTACACCACCCGCGAAAGGGGTACCGGTCTGGGCCTGGCCATGGTGAGAAAAATCGCGGAAAACCATAACGGAAGCGTCCGATTAGAGAGCCCGCCGCCGGGAAAGCCATGGGGCACCCGCTTCACCCTCCTTCTCAAGGATGTCGAAAAATGAATACCACCGAAACCGCCAAGATACTTGTCGTCGACGACGATGCTTCTCACCGGACGATGCTCAAGGCCGTACTTTCCGTCGAGGGCTATGAAATTCAAGAGGCCGACGACGGCGACACCGCCTGCAATTTGGTGGAAAGAAATTTTTTCGATCTGGTACTCATGGATCTTCGCATGAAACGAATGGACGGAGACGCCGCCCAGAAGAAAATGGCGCGCATCAGCCCCGATACCCCGGTGGTCATCATGACCGCCTTCGGGTCGGTTCGTTCGGCGGTTGAGGCGCTCAAGTCAGGGGCCGAAAATTACCTGACAAAACCCATCGACGTCGACGAATTAAAAATCCTGGTGGATAAAACGCTGCGACAGAACCAATTGTCGGTGGAAAACCGCAACCTCAAGGAACGACTGGGCCGGGCGTTCGATCTGGGAAATATCATCGGCAACAGTCCGTCCATGAGAGAGTTGATCGAGACCCTGACGCTGGTGGCCCCCTCCGAGGCCACCGTGTTGATCCAAGGGGAAAGCGGAACCGGCAAGGAGCTTGTGGCAAACGCCATTCATCACAACAGTCCGCGAAAAAACATGCCATTTGTCAAGGTCAACTGTGCGGCACTGCCGGAAACGCTGCTAGAAAACGAACTCTTCGGGCACGAAAAAGGTGCATTTACCGGTGCCACCGGCCCCAAGCGGGGACGCTTTCAAATGGCCGATAGCGGCACCCTGTTTCTGGATGAAATCGCCGAGATGACGCCGGCCACCCAGGCAAAGATTCTTCGCGTGCTTCAGGAGCGCGAATTCGAACCCGTCGGGGGGACACGAACAATCAGGGTCGATACGCGCATCATATCCGCCACCAATCGCAATCTGGAAGATGAGATCACGTCGAGTCGTTTCCGGGAGGATCTCTACTACCGGCTCAATGTCGTCACCATAACGGTTCCTCCGCTGCGGGACCGATCGCCGGACATTCCACTTCTGGCGAAACACTTTCTCGACCGATATGCGGCCAAAAACCACAGGACGTTCAAGGGTTTTACCCCCCCGGCAATGGACCTGCTCATTCGCTATCCATGGCCGGGCAACGTTCGGGAACTGGAAAATGTTATCGAACGGGCAGTCATCATGGCGCGGGGAGAGCAGATCGGCCCCGACAATTTTCCAAGCACCATCGTCAATCATGAAAGTGAGCCCTCCGGGAGATCATCCGTACTTTCCTCGGGCCGCTCGTTGAAGGATGTGGAGAAGGAGATGATACTGAAAACTCTCGAAGACATGGGCGGGAATCGGACACAGACGGCAAAGATACTGGGAATCAGCCGCAGAACGTTACAGTTGAAGCTGAAAGATTTTGGTATCAATTAAAACCGAGGGACCGACAGGACAAAAAAAGAATGAGGCGAGCCTATCGTACTCCACAGCGACGAAGGATGAGACGTAACGCCGATATCGGACTTCCAAGGAACTCGTTCATCAATAAAAAAGACTTTTACGAGTTCATCTTATTCGGTATCCAGAACTTTTCGTATCGTTTTGGCCATATCATGCATAAGAAGCGGTTTCATGACGAAGGCTTTTATTCCCATTTCACAGGCCTTCTCTTCATTCATCTTTGTGCTGAAACCGGTACATATGATGACGGGAATATCGGGCCTCAATAAGATGAGTTCTCTGGCCAGTTCATCTCCCGTCATATTCGGCATGGTCTGATCGGTGATCACCAAATCAAAATTGTCGGGCTTAGATCTGAAAAGTGCCAACGCTTCCGCACTGCTGTTCTTCGTTGTCACATGATATCCCAAAGTCTCCAAAATTTTACTTCCAACCTCCACCAGGACCTGCTCATCGTCTATAAAAAGGACGCGCTCCGATCCTCCTGTCGGCAGTCTCTTCTCCTCTCTCGTATCGATCTCCGCCCGTCTCTCGATGGCAGGCAGATATACTTTAACCTGTTTCCGTGGCACAAAACCTGATTAAAACACTATAACCAATTGATAAAACATATATATTATGGTAATATTAGGGCACTAAACGCTCACTTCGGAGGTGAAATCAATGCGGCGTCCGATCACCATAAAACACGAGATGGAAAAACTTGCCAGTCATAGCGGATTGATCAATATCGGCGCATTACTTGATGCGATAAATTTCAGGTTCCGTTTCGAAAAGATCAACGGCGTCCATTGTGTAGACCCGAAAATTTCTCATGGTGACATTTTAGCTTCGATGATTGCTCTCATGAGTATTGGTAAACCTGATTACGATGCGATCGAGATTTTTCGTGAGAAGCAAGAATTTTTCAACAAGGCCATTGGCAATCGTGCATGCCCGTCAAGCCCGACATTGCGTCAGCGAATCGATTTGATCGGCAACCAAGCCGATAAGCTGATTAAGGATGCAGGCGTTGATTTGGTTCGATCCTGCGCTCCGGCGATTTCACCCATCCAAACCAGTGCGGGTGATTTCCTTCCTTTGGATATGGATGTGAGTCCGTTTGACAACTCAAAGACTCAAAAGGAAGGCGTTTCCAGAACCTACAAAGGCACGGATGGCTTCGCTCCGATCTTTGCCTACCTGGGCACCGAGGGGTATCTGGTGAATCTTGAGTTCAGAGAAGGAAAACAACACTGCCAGAAAAACACCCCCGAATTTATCAACGCCACCTTGGATTATGCCAGGCAAATTACCGATCAGCCTATTTTGATGAGGTTGGATTCAGGAAACGACAGTCAAGACAACTTTCCTGACGATTCACGAAAGAATGTCCACTTTATCATCAAACGCAATTTGCGTAGAGAATCTGTTCAAAAGTGGGTTGATCTGGCAAAAAAATCCGGCAAGCAACAGCATTGCCGCTCAGGAAAATGTGTATGGATCGGAAAGACGATTGAAGACATCAACGGCAATCCATTGCGCTACCCAATCATCTTTGAGGTTACCGAAAGGCATACCAAAAAGGGCCAAGTACTGCTGTTCCCCGAGTATCAGATCGATACCTATTGGTGCAGCCTCGCACAGTTGCCACCGGATGAGGTGATTCGACTTTATCACGATCACGGTACCAGCGAGCAGTTTCACTCCGAACTCAAATCCGACATGGGCCTGGAGCGCTTGCCGAGCGGTCATTTTTCCACCAATAGCTTGATTCTTCATTTGGCGATGCTGACGTACAACATGCTACGGATTATCGGACAAATCAGCATCGAAGAGAGTGATCCGACTGAATTGCCCGGTATACGCCGGAAGAAAGTTACCCGGCGTCGAATCCGGACAGTCATGCAGGACTTGATGTATATGGCCGGTCGATTAGTAACCAGAAGTAGAAAATGGTACATATCCTTTGGCCAACTCAATCCATTTTCCAAACTGATGGATCGGATTTATCTTCGTCTGAATTTGCTTTCCGCTATGAAGTAGCTATAATTTTTAAAAGAACAATTTTACAGGCATTTGCTTGGTGATTTGCTATGGCTAAAGAATGAGAAACAGGAGCAAAATTCCTTCGAAATTTGAAAATAGTGAGAAAAATTATCAACAAATGATGGTGTGTGAGGCAATCGCCCCGCGCCAATCCTAACAGCAAAAATTAGGCCACTGATTCAGGTTTAATACTTGTACCTTTTTCAGGAACGCTATTCGCATGAATGGTCCCACCATGGCTCTTTACGATGCCATGGACAACCGAAAGCCCGAGGCCTGTCCCCTGCCCCTTTCCCTTGGTGCTGAAAAAAGGATCGAAGATCCGGCTCAGCACCCCTGACGTCATTCCGTGTCCGGTGTCGCTCACCGTCAACTCCAGATGGGGACCGGGCTTCATGTCGGGATGTCGGGTCGCCATGCTGGCGTCAAGTTCCAGGTCAACCAAACGCACTTCCAACACACCACCCTTTTCCTCCATGGCATGGCCTGCATTGGTACAAAGATTCATCACCACCTGGTGAATCTGTGTCGGGTCCGCCATCACGAGGCCACTGCTTTTTATGTCTTGGTGAATATCGATCGTCGAAGGCAAGGAGGCCCTGAGAAGTTTCAATGCCTCTTTAACGATAAGCCCGATTTTTGTTGGTTTGAGTTGTTGCTCGGTCTGGCGGCTGAACATCAGGATCTGCTGGACGAGGTCTTTTGCACGGCCTGTTGCATTGAAGACCTCATGAAGGTGGGCTTCGAGGACACTACCCTCGGGTGCCTCAAACAGGCTGAGTTCCGTATACCCCATGATCGCACTGAGGATATTGTTGAAGTCGTGGGCGATGCCTCCTGCCAGTGTTCCAATGGCCTCCATTTTCATGGCCTGGCGGAGTCGGGATTCAAGCTCTTTCTTCTCATCCTCGGCCAGTTTTCGCTCCGTGATGTCCCAACCTTCTGAAATCAGAAAAGTAACGTTGCCGGCGTCGTCTCTTACCGGTTTAAGGGAAAAATCGATAAAATGAGGGCTGCCGTCCGGTAGCGGATGAAAGGTTTCGAAACGGATGAATTCGCCCCTCGCTGCCCGATGCACGGCGATTCGTATTCGTTCTTGTAAATCCCTTGAATGTTGCCACCAGATTGTTTCCCAGAACGGTTTGCCGATTACGTCTTTTTCTTCGATGCCTCGAAAGTCCAGAGAGGTTTTGTTGGCCTTCAATAGCGTTCCATCAGGCTCCAGAAGACCGATGAACTGGAATGTCTGGTTAAATATCGCCCTTAGGGTGTAGTCATTTTTACGCAGTTCTTTCTCGACTCGTTTTCGTTCAGCAATCTCCTGCTGGAGTTGCTCGTTGACGAGAGTCAATCTTTCGGTACGCTCGCTTACGTTTCGTTCCAGATCCTCGGTTAATTCCTTCATATTCAGGTGCGTCCGCACTCTCGCCAGTACTTCCTCCGCCTCAAAGGGCTTGGTGATGTAATCGACACCCCCGGCCTTGAACCCTTTTACTTTTTCCGAAAGATCGTTCAATGCGCTGATAAAGATGACCGGAATCCTTCGACTCCGTTCGTTTGTCTTTAGCCGGCGGCACACTTCATAGCCGTCCATGTCCGGCATTTTTACATCCAACAAAATCATGTCCGGCACCCTGGCCGCCACGGATTGAAGCGCAAGGGGGCCGTCCGTTGCGGGACGTACACGGTAACCGTGGCCCGTGAGAATTTTCGTTAAATATTGTAGACTTGTCGGCGTATCTTCAACGATAAGAATTTCTCTATGATCCTGCTTTTTTCTTCGAGGGTCGTTCATGATGTTACTCCAGAATCGCCATTCTCTTTCCCGAGCCAGCTTAGCAGGCAACGATAATTGAGCTTTTCCGCCTGGAATTTCAACACACCACCGACCGATGCATCATGCTCGGAAATCTTCTCGATCAGCGCCATGGTTCCGTCCATATCCAATTCGACAACCGCCCGATACAATTGGCCGACCAATTCTTCGGGCAAATCATCCAATCGTCTGGGATATTCATCGATATTTTGGTTTACAGGACCAACCGGCTCCGGTTCGTCTTCATATCTATACCTGAGGTTCAGATGTCTTGCCATCGTATCGAAAATTTCGTTCTCGCGAAAGGGTTTGCGCACAAAGTCGTCGCAACCTTTTTCCAAGATCTCTTCTCTCTCTTCCTCGAGGGCATGGGCGGTGAGCGCTGCCACGACCGTTGATTTTCCAGCGTCGGTTTCCTTGATACGTCGGGTGGCCTCCAGGCCGTCCATCACCGGCATACGGATGTCCATCCAGATAAAATGAGGGCACCATTTTTGAAAAATATCCAGGGCCTTTTTTCCGTTGGCGGCCTCTCGAACCTGAAATCCCACGGTTTTCAACATTTTCACCAGAAAGGCGCGGCTCTCCTCGACGTCGTCTGCCACCAGGATGCGTGGAACCTCTTGATTTTCGCTGCTCGGTGCAAGACCAAGAACACGCCTTCCCGTAACCAGATTTTTGATATCCGACGCACGGCCTTTCTCGACGGATATAGCAAGACAAAACCTGCTGCCTTTGCCCACTTGGCTGGTTACGGTGATATCACCACCCATGGCAATGGCATATTCCCGGCTGATGGCAAGTCCCAAACCGGTGCCGCTTTTAAGATTCTTGCCACTTTCAGTCTGTTCAAAATACGCAAACACCTTGTCCAGTTCATCCGCGGCAATACCGACGCCGGTATCCGCTACCGCAAAGATGATCTGTGTGTCCCCAATCGGTTGCGCGAACGTGCCTGTTGGTGCCCGCCGGACCGGAGCCGAAGCCGCTTCCAATTCCCCGGTCCCCATAGACAGTGTAACCTCGCCTTTCTCAGTAAACTTAAGGGCGTTATCCAAAAGATTGATCAGTATCTGGAGCAGTCTGTTCCGATCGGTTTTCACGTATTGCAAAACACCCGCTTTCCCCTGTATCTCAAACCGTATCCCTTTTGCTTGCGCCCTTGTACGGTACATGAGTTCCAGATCGTCAAGCAAGGCGTACAAATTAAAGGTAACAAGTTCCAAATGAACCTGCCTCGCTTCGATTTTCGATATTTCCAGTACATCGTTGATCAATGCCAGCAAATGTTCGCCGCTGCGATTGATGATTTCCAGGTTCTTCCGGTGTTCCGAAAAAAGTGCGGGATCCCTTTGCATCAGTTGCGAATATCCCAAAATCGCGTTCAAGGGCGTCCGCAGTTCGTGGCTCATATTGGCCAGAAAGTCGCTCTTGGCCCTGTTGGCCGATTCGGCGGCGTCTTTGGCAATTTGCAGCTCCTGGGTTCTTTCGGTGACTTGGCGTTCGAGTCGTTTTCTCTGGTTTACAATCGTCCTCACGCGCCACCAGAAAATCCCAAATCCCCCCCCGGCAAATATCATCACGGCAAGCATCCTGAACCAGGAGGACTGCCACCAGGGAGGAAGAATTCTGATGGTAATGGCGCCGCCCTGTTCGTTCCAGACCCCGTCATTGTTGGATCCCTTGATTCGCAAGGTGTATTCACCGGGCGACAACCCGGTATAGCGCCCGAAGCGTCTGGCACCCGAAACGTACCAATCCTGATCCACCCCCTGCAGCATATAGGCGTGTTGATTTCTCTTGGGATTCGTGTAGCTCAACGCCGCAAACTCGAACTCGAAAAAATTGTTCTGCCAATCCAGCGCAAGGTCCGTTATCCTTTCCGGTGCTTTTGCCAGATGGACCTCTTCTCCCCCCTGTTTGATGGCGGTAAAATGAACTGGCGGAATATAAGAGTTATCCATAAGATTTTGGGGGGAAAAGCTGTTTGCCCCGGTTATCGTACCGATCCATATGCTGCCGTCTTTGGCCTTGCACATGGCGGCTTCCTGGAACTCATTGCCGGCTAGGCCGTCTTCCTTGGTGTAGACTCTCGCGGTTCCGGTATGGGGATCAAACCGGATGTACCCGACTTTTGATCCCAACCACAAGATGCCCTGGTCATCTTCGAGAACATTCGTAACGGTGTTCGTGGGAAATCCGGTTTCCACCGTATACCGTGTAAAGGTTTCGTTCTCTTTGTTGAATTTATTCAACCCTCCGCCATAGGTGCCTGCCCAGAAGTTGCCGGCGGAATCCTCGAAGATATGGGCGACGGTGTCACTGCCGATACTCGTCGGATTGTCCGGGTTATGCCTGTACTGCTTGACCACTTTTTCGGTTTTAGGGTCGAATTTGTTCAGCCCCCCTCCCATTGTCGGCAACCAGATAAATCCATCTGTATCCTGATACAGTTGCGCCATGTTATTGTGGCCGATGCTTTCCGAATCATCTGGGTCATGAGTGAAAACCGTTGTTTCGTGGCTGTTTTTGTCAAATCTGCCCAGACCTTCGCCCCAGGAGACAATCCAGAGATGATCAGGATGAAAACGATCCTCGATGACCGTAACCGGAAAACTCACCGTGTTGTAGATCTTTGACACCACACCCTTTTTCCGGTCAAACAGCGAGATATAATTGTCCGATGACAATACCCAGAAATTGCCATGACTGTCTTCCAAAGGCCCACAGATGAAACCACCCGGTATGCTTTTGGGGTCATCCGTATTACTCAGATAACGAGTGAATCGACCGGTTTTTCTGTCATACTTGTTGAGCCCGTTTCCTGCGCCGAACCAAATCGTTCCTGCGCTGTCCTCATAGGATGTATTGATCAACGTGTCACTGATGGTATGCGGATCATCCGAATCACTCGGATATATGTTGAATTTTTGATTCTGTTTGTCGTATTTGTCCAGAGATCCGTTTAAATGCGCCAGCCAAATGATTCCCTGATTATCTTCAAGGATCCCCACCACCGAGTCACTGCTGATGGAAAAAGGGTTCTTGGGATCATGTCTGAAGTTCGTGAAGATGCCTTTTTCTTTATCGAAGATGGTCAGCCCTTTTAATTCGTTGCCGTGCCCCATCCACAAATTACCGTTTTCATCCTCGTGGATGGCGTAAATCAGATCGCAGGGCAGCCCCTGGGGCTTGTCGGGGTCGAATCGATGGAAGGTGAAGGTACCCGTCGTTTTATCGAATGATTTCAAACCGGAATCGGTTCCGATCCACAAAATTCCATCCCTATCTTCGAGGACGGCATGAACGGTTCCTTCTCCTGCGTCCGCGGATTAATGATGGAGACCCGGGTAATGGATGAAGGTCCCGCGGTCCTTATCTAATTTGCTCTGTCCGGTTTCCGTGAAAATCCAGAGAGTGTCTTCGTTATCTTCATAAATGGACAGGACGTTGCTGCTATCCAGGCGATCGGTTCGTTCGGGCACATGCGGATAACGGGTAAACGTTCCGGTGCTCTTGTCCAATGCATTGAGCCCGTTGGCGGTGGCGACCCAGATCTTTCCCTCCTTGCCTTCCAAAAGCGCATGTGTCGATGTACTGATCCGGTTGCTGCTGATGCTGTCTGTTGTGTCAGGAATATGCAGATAAGATGTAAAGCTGTCTGTGGCCTTGTCATAACTGCTGAGTCCGCCCAGCGTGCCAATCCAGATGATTCCTTCCCTGTCCTGAACCAATGCGGTGACATTGTCATCCAGAATCGAATCGGGACCGGCGATATACCGTTTGATATCATAGCCATCAAACTTGATAAGGCCGCTGCCCTGTGCCCCAATCCAAAGAAACCCGTCCCGGTCCTGGATGATGGGACCGGGAATTAACATGGACCCCGTACTGATGACCCGATCAAACCTGAGCGTTTGTTCCTGCGCCCGGGCATCTGTCCACGCGCCCAGCATGAACACCATCAGCAACGCCATGGCAACACGGGTCATTGAGACCTCCCACAGGCGGCACGTTCTCCGAGAACGCATGTGGTCCTCCCATTTGTACGACCAGGCACTATTCCTTTGCCCGCCTCTCTTCGAAAATCTTTCTTATGGTCAGTGCCAGGCTATCCTTATCGAAGGGTTTCATGATAAACCCCTCGATGCCCATGGCCAGGGCCTGTTCTTTGGTGATGGCTTCGCTGTATCCGGTACACAAAATAACCGGGATGCTCGGTTTTATCTTTTTTATCTGGATGGCGAGTTTGAGTCCGGTGACATGGGGCATGGTCATGTCGGTGATGAGCATGTCGTAGGATTCCGGATGGGAAGTAAACAACGCTAACGCGTGGAGTCCCTTGGTGGTCGTGGTCACGCGATAGCCTAACTTTTCCAGCATCTGTTGCTGGATTTCGACGATGGAGGCCTCATCATCCACCAGAAGGATGCGTTCGCTTCCTTTCAAGTCGATATCCTCCATCGCTTCCATTGTCACATCCTCGAAAAAGGGGGTATCGAGCATGGGAAGAAATATGCAAAATCGCGTGCCCTTTTCCAATTGGCTGTCAACGGTGATATGCCCACCGTGATTCTGGACAATCCCGTGGACCACGGAAAGCCCGAGTCCCGTTCCCTTGTCCGGCCCCTTGGTAGTGAAATAGGGTTCGTAGATTCGCTCGATGATTTCCGTCGGTATGCCCTTTCCCGTATCGGAAACCGTGATCCGCAGGTACTCTCCGGCGGTCAGATCACCGATCCGTTCGGAGTCGTCCTCACGCAACACGACGCCCTCCAAGACCACATCCAGCCGCCCCCCGTCCTCGTCCATGGCATGACTGGCATTGGTACACAGATTCATCAGAATCTGGTGAATCTGGGTGGGATTTGCCATAACCATCCTTACCTCCGGGGCGATGTGTTCATGGATTTCGATGGTGGCGGGCAGGGAGGCGCGCAGCAGTTTCATGGCTTCGGCAACGACGGGTCGGATCTCTATCTGTTGGAGGCTGCTCTCCGCCTTGCGGCTGAACGTCAGGATTTGCTGTATCAGATTCTTCGCCCGGTTGGATGCCGTCAGGATCTGTTTAACGTATCGTTCGGATTGAAGGCTGCCGCTTACTGCAATTTCAAGCAATTCCGAATATCCGATGATGGCGGACAAGATGTTGTTGAAATCATGGGCAATGCCGCCGGCCAGATTGCCGATGGCCTCCATTTTTTGGACCTTGCGAAGGTTGTCTTCGAATTGCTCCTGTTTTTTCGCGGCCAAGACGCGGTCGGTGACATCGTCGATTCGAATCACCGCGCCTTCCACACCGTTTCGGACCAACGGGTAGATGGTCATGTTCCAGAATCGATCCCTGTTTTCTTCCCAATGGACGATCGTCTCTTCGGTATAGGGATCAGCCGTTTCCATGATCCGCTGGATGATCTTTTGCTTATCCTCGAGAAAGGGGCAGACCCGGTAAACAGACTTCCCCCTGGTCACCTCTGCTCCTTTTCCAATCAAGGTCTCGGCGACAGGATTCCATTGCGTGATCCGTCCATCGAGATCGATACCGATCAGTGCGCTCGGCATGGAATTGATGACACTCTCCAAAAAAGTCTGAAGACGCTGAATGCGTTCTTCGGTCCTTTGCCGCTCGTGGATTTCCGATACGAGATGCTCATTGGCGCGCTTCAGATCGGCGGTGCGTTCCTCCACCCGTCGTTCCAGATCGCTCCTGGCCTTTTCGAGTGCGCGATTGGACCGGGCCAGTTCCCGTGAGGTCTGTTCCAGGAGCATCTTCTGTTGATTCAGCTTGAGAAATACCCGGACTTTTTGGATGAGGATGGGCTCCTGGATCGGCTTTAACAGATAGTCCGCACCACCGACATGATACCCTTTGAAGATCTGCCAATCGTCCTTGCTAAAGGCGGTGATGAACAAAATGGGAATGTCCCGGGTAGCCTCGTTGTCACGCATCAACTCGGCTACTTCCAAACCGCTCATGCCCGGCATGTTGACGTCAAGGATGACCATGGCGAACCGGTGTCTGAGTAATAACGACAAGGCTTCGTTTCCGGAGGTGGCGGTGATGATTTCAGCTTCCAGCTTTTTCAGTGCGGCGGATAAGGCAAACAGATTCGCAGGCTTGTCGTCGACAATAAGGATTTTGGAGGACAGTGCATTCGTGATGTTTTCCAAATTCGGCTCCTAAAATTGAAGTGTTGCCTGTCTATCCTAAGAAATTTGTTTATGGTTTCTGTTTGTTCGTCCCGTACCAAGGTGGTCGATGTCGATTAGCAGATCGACGATCTTTTCCAATGGCACCACATGATCGGGTTGTATCGCCTCCATTGCCGATCGCGGCATGGTGTCGGAGGTTGCCGTACTGGGATCCTGGACGATGCACCGTCCGCCCAGGGCCTTGATTTTTGCCAGACCGTCCCTGCCGTCGGCATTGGCACCGGTCATGATCACGCCGACGAGTCTGTCCAGGTATGCCTCCGCGGCGGTCTCGAAAAGGATATCTATGGAAGGCCTGGCATACTGAACGGGGGCGTCCACGGATAGGGAAAATGTCCGGTCCTCTTCCACCATCAGATGATAGTCGGCCGGAGCGATGTACACGATGCCGGGCCGGATCGTCTCTTTATCCTCTGCCTCTTTCACCGATATCTCTCCCAACGTGTCCAGATAGAGGGAGAGAAAACTGTCCGGGTCGGATCGCCGATGTTGAACGACGATCACCGGCATCCCGAAATTCTTTGGAAATCGCGGAATCATGACGGTCAGTGCATCCAAACCACCCATGGAAAGCCCCATTACCACGGCTTCGAATGATTGGTAAGATTCGCTCATGGACCGTTATCCGTCGGACCAGGCGATGGTTTTCTTGAAAATGCATTCCTCATCGGACACGGTTTGAAATCCCCTTTTCACACTGGAAAAAGTAATGGTTTCTTTCTTCCCCAGACACAAAAAACCGCCATGGCAGAGGCTTTCGTGGAAAAGGGAAAGAGCTCTGTCTTGGAGTGTCTTGTTGAAATAGATCAAAACGTTTCGGCAAACGATCATATTCATCTCACCGAAGGATGTATCGGTGGCCAGGTTGTGATGGGTAAAGGTTATCTGTTTTTTCAGGGAATTGATCATCTTCGCCGACTGGTAGGCCGCGGTGAAGTATTCGGAAAAAGAGGACCTGCGGCCGCTCTGATTGTAGTTTTCCATGTACTCCCGTATGCGTTCCAAGGGGTAGATCCCCTCTTTGGCCGTGTCGAGGGCGTGAGTGTTGAAATCGGTCGCGTAAATATGACACTTATCGTAGTAGCCCTCCTCGGTAAGTACGATGGCCATGGAGTAGACCTCCTCGCCCGTAGCGCACCCGGCGTGCCATATCTTGACGAAAGGATAGGTCTTGAGTACGGGAATCACTTTTTTACGCAACACTTTATAAAAAGCGGGGTCCCTGAACATCTCCGTAACAGTGATGGACATCTCCTTGAGAAGAGCATTGAAAAACGCCTGGTCGTGGAGCACCCGTGGAATCAACTCCGAAAGACGCGTCTGCCCGGAACGTTTCATGTGCTGGGTCAGCCGCCGTTTCAACGAGGCACGACTGTAATTTCTGAAATCGTATCCGTAGTGTCGATAGATGCCTTCGAGCAACAGATCCATCTCTATGGATTCGATGTTCGTCATTTGAAAAGCCATATCTTAAGCATCGAGACCAACTTTTCCTCGTCCAACGGTTTTACCAGATAGTCATTGGCACCGGCATCGATGCATTTGTCCCGATCCGTGCTCATGGCCTTTGCGGTCAGTGCGATGATGGGCAACTTCTCGAACCTGGGTTGTTTCCTGATTCGCCGAATCGCCTCGAATCCATCCATGACCGGCATCATGATGTCCATGAGGACCAGATCGATCGCCGTCTCGCTCTCCAGCTTTTCAATGGCCATTTGCCCGTTATCGGCAAGAATTACCTTGATACCATAGTTTCCCAGTATCTTTGAGAGGGCAAAGGTGTTGCGAAGATCGTCGTCAACCAATAAAACGGTTCGATTTTCCAGTACCTTGGTGGGATCATGGAGCATACGCAAGACGGTTCGTTGCTCTTCGGGAAGTTGGCTTTCCACGCTGTGCAGAAACAGTGACACTTCGTCCAATAGACGATCGGGGGAGTTGGCCCCTTTTATGACGATGCTTTTGGCATATTTGTTTAGATTCCGGTACTCTTCTTCCGACAGCTCCTTTCCCGTATAGATGATAAACGGTGGCAGTGATTCACCGGATTCGGACATTTCGGATTCCAGTTTTTCGAGCAGATCAAACCCGGATATGTCCGGTAATCCCAAGTCCAAGATGACACAATCGGGCTTGTTGGCCGTGATCGAATCCAGGGCCTGCCGGCCATCCCCGGCGACCGTGATGTTCACTCCCTGACTCTTGATCAGCTGGGTCAACGCCACCTGGTTGGCCTCGTCGTCCTCGACGATCAACACTTCCTTCAATGACTTTTTCAAAACCTGTTCGAATTTGGATAAAACAGATTCGATCTCCTTGGCGGTCGTGGGCTTCTTGTTCCAACCGATGGCCCCTTTCTTCATGGCTTCCGAATTGGCTTCCCGGACAGAGATGATGTGGACCGGGATGTGGCGGGTCGCAAGATTTTTTTTCAGCATGTCCAAAACCATCAGGCCGTCCATATCGGGCAGGTGGATGTCCAGAATGATGGATGTGGGCTGGTATCGGATGGCCAGTTCCAGGCCGCTTTTTCCCCTTTCGCTGGCCAGGTATTTGTATCCCCGTTTATGGATGAAGTCCTTCAAGATGTTGGAAAAGCGAAGGTCGTCTTCGATGACCAAAATCGATTTATCGCCCTTTTCAATCAGTGCACGGTCATCTGGTAAGGTGGCTGTTTTGCCCTCCTCCCGGTCCGGTTCTTCGGTGGCTTTCATCGAGGGCACAACCGGTGTTTCTTTTTCAATTGTCCCACGGGAAATGATGTCGGGCAGATCCGCCGGTTTTGATTTCGCCTCGCCATCCACTCCCTGTTGGGGCAGCACCAGGGTGAAGGTGCTGCCTTCTCCCTCTTTGCTGTCCATGAGGATCATTCCCCCCAGTTTCTTGCTCAGTTCCAGGGAGATGGTCAGCCCCAGACCGGTGCCACCGAACCGCCGGCTGGTGGTACCGTCGGCCTGTTGAAAGGCCTCGAATATGACCGCCTGCTTATCTTCGGCAATACCGATGCCCGTATCCGATACGGAAAAAGCGATGGCCGATTCAGGGTCCATTCCCGTTATTCCAAGCACCGTGTTTTCATCGGGACGGTCAATGGTCACGGAGATACTGCCTTTTTCGGTGAATTTGATGGCATTGGAAATCAGGTTCCGCAAGATCTGCTCCACCCGGGGGCCGTCACTGATCAAGATTTCCGGAAGACCTTCGGCTACCCGGCTGCGGAAGGACACGCCCTTGTCCTTTGCCACCGGCAAAAATTGGTCGTTCAGATACTTGGCAATTTCTTCAATGTTCACCTCTTCGAAGTTCATATCCATCTTTCCGGCTTCTATCTTGGAAAGATCCAGGATGTCGTTGATCAGGTTGAGCAGATCCTTGCCCGAACTGTGCACCACCTGCAAAGATTCAATTTGTCCCTGGGTAAGGTTGTTTTCCTCGTTGTCCTTCAGCATTTTGGACAACAAAAGCATGGAGTTTAAGGGGGTTCGCAGTTCGTGGGACATGTTGGCCAGAAATTCCGATTTGTATTTGCTGGCCAGTTCCAGGTCCCTGGCACGACGCTGGATCTCCCTTCTGGACCGATCGATCTCTTTCTGGCGTGCCTCCAGGATTTTGGATTTTTCCTTCAGTTCCTCGTTGGTCACCTGAAGTTCTTCACTCTGGGTTTTCAGTTCCTCCTCGGACTGTTTGAGCAGTTGGGTCTGCTCTTCCAGTTCTTCATTGGCTGCCTTCAGCTCTTCTTGTTGGGTCTGCAGTTTCTCCGCCTGGTTCTGGGTCTTTTTGAGCAGGTCCGCCATCTGAAAGCGGGATTGGGCGGCGCTCAGACCGATGGCGATGCTCTCGGAACTTCGATCGATGAGTTCGATTTCCGTTTGGCCGAATTCCTTGCCGGCCCCCAGGGCCAGGACGCCCAGTACCTGATCGGAAAAGATCATGGGCATCACGTAGATGTGGCGGGGAGACGACTCGCCCACGCCTGAGTCGATGGTGTAGACCGCATGGTCATCCGGCACGTTGGTGAATAAAATTCCTTTTCTCTCCAGTGCCGCCTGGCCGATGAGACCCTCGCCCAATTGGAATTCACTGGTATTGCTTCGGCGCACCTTGTAGGCGTAACTGCTGACCAATTTAAATTTTATCGGTTTCCCCGAATCCGAATGGTCCGCCAGGTAAAAGGCACCCACCTGTGCATCGAGGTATCCGGCCAGGAAGGTAATCACGTTGCGCGTGATGGTGACCGCATCCATCTCGCCGTGAATCCCCTTGTTGATCTCGTTGAGTCCGCTTTTGAGCCAGTCCTCGCGACTGGAATCGTCGGTCATCTTTTTCAGGCTGCGCGTCATGGTGGCCAGCGATTTCCCCAGGCTGTCCTTTGCCGACAGGGGAATCACCTCGGTCGACAAATCACCGTCGGCGATCTTCTTGGCGATTTCGACGGTTCGATCGAGGTTGCGGATGAGATCGTTGAGGTTGTTCTTCGTCTTGTTGAAATCCCCCCGGTATGTGGTGGCAATGGTCTCGGGAATCTCACCGGCCGACATTTTCTCGAGGGCAATGGCAGATGTGTTGATGGGGTCAGTGAACGCCTCGATGAGGTCGTTGGTACCGGAAATGAGATTGCGCCAGTTTCCGGAAAAGGCACCCGGATCACCCCGATGGTCAAGCCGGCCTTCCCTGATGGCCTTGATCAGCCTGTCCATGCTCTCCAAAACCTCGTTGATGATTTGCTTCATTTTGGAGAAAGTCGTTGCCAGTTGGCCGATTTCATCCTCTTGTTGAATCTGGATCTCCTTGCTGAAATCGCCTTGGGAGATGGCCTCGGCGGTCTCCATGATCTTTTTCAAGGGGTTGGTGATCGTTCGGGTGGTCATGAAAAAGACCCCCACACCCAGGCATAGGAGGATGATTGCAAAAAGGGCCATGTTGATGTGACGCTGTTGATACGTCCTTTGATTGATCTGGGTCAGTTCGGTTTCCAATGCCTCGGAAAAAGACTGGTTCAGGTCTGCCAATCCTTTTTTCAGGTCCTCGGTCTCCTGGGCGAGTTGTTCGGCTTCCTGGGACGAAAAGGATCCCAGGTTCTGGTGTTCAAACTCACTGACCAGGGCCGTGTAGGTGGTTTGGGCGGATCGGCTGAAATCCTTCAGTCGTTCCCTGAGCAGCCGAGTGGCTTCCTTTTTTTCATGGGGCAGGCCCGATAGACCGATGATTCGATAGAGCGCCTCTTGCACCTGGCGCGCCTTCTGGTTGGCTTTGTCTATATTGGTCGCGTCTCCAATAAGGATGGCATCGCTATACAGCCGGATCTGTTCCTTGAAGGTCGTCTCGGCGAGGAGACTGTGCTTGGTGGCGGGAAAAAGATTGGTAAGGACCGAAGTCAATTGATTTTCGGTGTTCCATCCTGTGACGAACCCCAGAACCATGGAAAAAAAATAGCCTAGTATCAATATGCCCAGGCTGATCCAGATCTTTTTTGCGATGGTCAGTTTCATCGACTATCCAGAGTGAAATGAGAAATATGATCAATAACACACCATAGAGTAATCAGAGTAATCGACATTTTCCGAATACTTCTTTAGGGTTTTTTAATTTTGTCACACTTGGTCGAAATCACGGAACAAAGAAGCGATTCAGGAGTGAGAAGGTCGAGCG
The DNA here is from genome assembly GCA_963674945.2 of uncultured Desulfosarcina sp. GTDB lineage: Bacteria > Desulfobacterota > Desulfobacteria > Desulfobacterales > Desulfosarcinaceae > Desulfosarcina. Next base: position 2,235,074 of record CAXXWQ010000003.1, on the reverse strand, counting down.
ATGGGCAGCAATTGGGAAATAATCAACGATTCCACGGCATCAGAACAATGAAACTATTCTTTTATATCATATCCATGGCCACTGCAACCATGCGGATAAAAAATATTTCGTAACATCGTTACCCAAAAATCAGGAACGCTGCTTTCTAATTTTATCTCGAGAAGTCCAAAATGTCGACCAGACCATTTTTGTATGTTTTGTAAACAACGTCCCTTACCCCTAACCCCGGGTGGCGCTACCGTTGCGAAACCGTAACACTAACATGTGCAGTGGAAGTAAATGCCACGGTCGGAATATCATCGGCACCAAAGATCCCACGCAAATTGGAGATGCGTCAATTTGTGCGGTACCCGCGAAGTTTTTTGTCAACATCTGCCCGCCGATGAGATCCATTGTTTATCATGCAACATCCAACGATTCGATTGGCGCTGTTTTTGCTTCAGTATTCTATGGAATGGTTTACCATCCGGTTCATCCACAGCAAAGGGGGGCATGAATTAAACCGTTTCCGAAACAACCACAAAACGGGAGGCCACCAATGGACAAAGAGTCCGGGACGATTAAAAAAACGGTCATCATCAATAGGATACTCTTCCCCGTTGACTTAACGGAAAATTCATCGAAACTGCTGCCGTATGTCTTATCCCTTGCCGAGAAATATGACAGTATCGTCTATCTGCTCCATGTGGTGCAGGATCTGAACAGATGGGGAAAACTTTATGTGCCCCATCCTTCCATGGACAAATTCCAAGACGAGGCCATCGAAGCTGCCAAGAAGACACTGCAATCCGTATGCGATGATCAATTGCAAAGCTGTCCCAATTTTCAAAAGATTGTCGTCGCCGGGGATACAGCCGAGGAAATTCTGAATGTCATTGAATCCGAGGACATCGATCTGCTGATTATGGGAACCCACGGCAGAAAGGGATTGGAGCACGTGATTTTTGGCAGCGTGGCGGAAAAGGTGGTTAAGAAATCACCAATACCGGTGCTCTCGATCAATCCTTATCAACTGAAGTGAGCCTTTTTACCAGCCGGCTGGAAAAAGCGTCTGAACGCAATGCAGGAGGGACGTTTCGTCTCGTTTGAACACAATGTTCGATTTTTGAGGCGGTCTCGGCGCAGTGCACAGCTGCGACGACAGCGCCATTATAGGACCCGTTACGGCCGGTCAACTGCAAGGGCAGACATCTGGTCTCGTTGGATCAACGATTTCACTCCACCACCCATACCGTGCAATGGCGGGCGTGATTGATAATTTTGCTGGAAATGCTGCCGAAAAGGAATTCTTCCTGTCTGGACAATCCATGGCGTCCTACAACAATGGTGCCGAAGTTGCGGTCATCCTTTTCCGAAAGGATGCATTCGGCCATGGAAGGGCAATGGCGCATGGGCATTCGGGTTTCGATGGCACCTTCGGGAATACCAGCGGCAGTTAATATACCATGATAGTCCTCCAGAACCGAGGTCATCTTTTCTTGATATTTTCTTACCCATTGCGCCTTTAGTCTTTCTTCCTGAAAATAATCATCCTCCGGTTCGGGAATCACATGAAGCAGCGTCACATGAATACCGTCAATACCGCCTATAATGTAACCGACATATTCAACGGCGCGACGAGAGTTTGCGGAATCATCGACGGCAACCAGAAATTTTTTGTTCTTCTGTACGGTTTGCGCTTTTTTCATGACACCTCCTTTTTATTGCATGTCGCACATGGCGGATCCAAGATCATGCAATAATTGTTCGGTGTTTTCGTAAAACCAGTTGGCACCGTTGGAAAAATGCAACAGTACCAGATTCAAGGATTCGGGAATATAGGGATACACTTTTTTCAGATTGGCCACACGGTTATGAAACACGATATTCAAATCCGCATCGGTCAGTCGGGAAATCATCGCAGGATCGGTTCGTGCGAGGTCCCCCACATACACGTCGCCTTTGCCCACAATGTACATAAGAATATTGCCCAGTCCGAACAGATCGTACCCAAACATATTTTCCCGGTGCCGAAAATTGTAGTCAAAATCGATCCATCGGTATTGGCCGGTCTGTTTGTCCACGAGGATATGATCCCTTCGGATGTCTCCGTGTTTTTCTCTATGGTCGTGCAAAAATCCAATGGCGGCCACACATGTGATGAAATTTGTTAAAATCTTTGGGAAGGTTTCATAAAAATATCTTTCATGGTTTTGCACAATGTCGGCAATATAATTGGAAAGAGATGGGCCGCGAATATGCTGCAAAATACGGACGGTGTTTTCTTTTGCATCAATCGTTGAGATGCCGTGCATGAAATTGGGATGGGTTTTCACCAGATCCAGAATACGGGCCTCCTTTCGTGGACTGCGAAAACATTCAAATTCGATTCCGCCGATACGCGTCGTAAACTTTTCGTAAAAAACCAGCTTGATGATGCACATCTCTCCGCTGACCAAATCGATGGATCGCTTGACCCAGTGTTTGACGTCATCCTCCAGTCCGAACCGGCCTTCCCGGGCATTGTTGCGAATCAGGTAGGGATGACCCTCCAAAAGCACTACATCTCCGTATTCAATGGAAAAAAAATCTGTGGTATCCGTATGCACACGGAGGGTATCGCTTTTCCAGTGCTGAGGCATCCATCGGGCGACAAGCTTTTTCACCGATTCCGATGCAGGCTGGTTCTGGGAAGCAGGCAATTGCCTGTTATCATCAAGCATGTTCAGTCCTTTGTCTATTCCCCTGTCTATTGGATCAATCGCCGCGTCCATCGAGCTACGCAATATTCAAGCAAGTTCAGTACCATAACGAAAAAGCTGCCATTGATTGATTTTCTTCAGACAACCAGGTAAATGCCAACTTGACATCTTCACAAGAGAATGTGAACTGTTGGCAAAATTTTCTATTTTGTAAAAAAATCTGACATGGTTTCGTTTGTCAGCAGAAAAACCGTTTATCTGCCTGAAACAGGCATGATCGCTGATCAAAAAAGCCAAACCTCCTTCGGCGCGCTTACGATCTTCACATTACGTCTATCCGAAATCCCCTTTCTTCTTCCCTGTTCACGCTTGAGGAGTCCTGACGATAAACTGACCACGCAACCAGGCCAACAGATTTCCATTTTTTCGTAGAACAGCAAGAGGACAGGATACCGGCATGAAAAAATGAACGTGCGAATTGACGAAACGGTATTATATTCTACGAAGCGAATAGGCATCGTATTTGGTAACAGAAAGGGGGCAAACATGACACAAACCAGCACAAACCCGGAAACTGTAGTCGATCCCGTGTGCGGGAAAACCTTCGACCCGCGTGAAATCCATTTTACCTCCAAGGATGACAAAGGGATCCACTATTTTTGTTCAGACGCCTGTCGGCGAAAATACGATTCGGCGGATACCAAAACAAAGAAGGGATTTTGGGCGAAATACACCGAGCGCCTCCAGAGCACCCATTGTACACGAACGCCGCCCGAATGCCGGTGATTCACCGTAATCGGTTGCACACGTCTTTTGGACGCCCGGCGGCAAGATGCAAACCGGCGATGGTTTTGGCATCCTGAATCTTGCCGTTGGAGATCATTTCCAATGCCTCGTTAAAACCAAACGGATGAACGGAAAGAATTTCGTCGTCGTCCAATCGTTGCGTGGCGCGGGAAAGATCGGTCGCCAGGTAAATGTGGATTCTCTCATCCGAATATGCGGGAAGGGGCGTAAGTTCCGTAAGCTTTTCGAAGGACCCGGCGCTGTAGCCGGTCTCTTCGATGAGTTCCCGCTGTGCGCATTGACGGGGATCCTCCCCGGCTTCCAGTGTTCCTGCGGGTATTTCCCATATGTAACCGCCAACCGCATGACGGTATTGTTGTAGAAGCAATACGAGCCCGTCCTTCATGACGGGAACGATGGCGGCGGCACCGGGGTGCCGGATGATCTCCATTTCGAAGGTAACGCCGTTGGGAAGAGTGATGTTTTCGGAATAAAGATCAAACACACGTCCTTTACAGATCAGGGCGGACCGGTTGCAAACCGCTTTTTTCATTTGTTTTTTCCATGGTTGCTTTTTATATGGTCCACCAGTTCCCGGACGGTTTGACCGCCCGGTGTCTTGGCGTCGGGATTGATGGCCAACAGAGATTCCCATGCCTTTAGGGCGCCATCCTCGTCTTGCAAGTCGTGAAAGAGAACGATTCCTTTGTTGAATCGGGAGATTTCATGGGCGGGGTCCACTGCGATGGCCTTGTCGAAGGCTTCCACCGCTTTTCTTGGATCACCGTTTCTTCGGTACATTACCCCTAAATCCGTCCAGATATTGGCATCATTCGGATCGATGGCCAAGGCTTTCTCATAGGCATCGACGGCGTTTTTGGTCAATCCCGCGTCGAAATAGTGATGGCCCAATTGAATCCATGCATCCAGGTCCTGGGAATCCTGACGGATTCTGGCCTGAAGTGCTTCGATGGCGGCCTTTCGTTGCGAATCCTCGGCACTGGTTGGTTGAAGCCCGCGAACGGTCCCGCTTTTGTAAATCCCGAAGGCGACGCCGCCAACGAATCCAACCAAAAGGGATGCCACGACGAGCCAGATCACAGTTTCCGATTTTACGTATCCGGGTTGCTTGCTTTCAGCCATATTTCTCCTTTTACCCAAACCTGAGAAAGATGAAACGCTCAATGTAGGCTGAATTATCACGCCCGATGCCTGGTGTCTATCCCCTATTTCAGCGCGAATCCTTTTAGATACTGATCCGGCTCTTTAATGGTGATCGTTTGGGGAGAAAGGAGTATGGTCTGGGCCTGGGGCATGTAATCGTCGATGAGTCGATTCGCCTGGTCGATCAAGGCATCGATCTTCAACCCGGAGAGCGTACTGACGATCTTCAGATCATCGTCGGCCTTCTGATAAAGATACGTAAGACGGTCGCAGGCCACGCGATAGTATCGAATCTTTTGCGTGTATCTGTCGATATAGGCGCTGATCTCGGCAATGAGCATCATATTGTGCCGGATCCTCGGGTCTTTTTTGGCTTTGTTTTCACTGCCGATCTTCTTCTTTTTCAGCTCATCTCGTGTCTCCGACTGGATCGACTTCAATTGTTTGATCAATGCATCCCGAATATTTTCGGCATCCACCTTTCTCTGCGCCATTTGGTTGTTGAGCAATGAAATTTCGGCCATGGTCTTTAGCAGTTGCTCGCCATCGTCTTCAGTCTTTGCGAATGCGGGGTGTATGGAAAAAAACAAAAGCACCGCCAACGAAAAAATCCGCCCGAAGATATTGGAACTTCTCATGCGTTAGTCTCCTTTGACAAGGCGTTTTCGTTGCAAGTCCTCCGAGAGGAAGAGCCGGGTGTTTTGATTCTCCCAATGCGCCATGTGTTTTACGTTGATGAGTTCGATTTGCTCCCCCCTCCATTCGGACAAGATTGCAACGACTCTGGGTGAAAGTCGCGTGAGTCCGTTTAATGAAAGTTTTTTTCCTTTCCAGCGAGCCAGATGACTCGCCGCCTCCGGGGAGAGTTCCGTAAGGCCGTTCAAGCCCAGCCAATCACCGTCCCATTGCGCCAATTGTGCGGCCACCTCTGGCGACAGTTCCGTCAGATTGTTAAGATACAGGTCCTTGCCATCCCATGCGGCCAGACACTTGGCGGCCGATGGATTTAATTGGGTCAGACGATGGCGCTGGGAAAGGTCTCCGTCGCAGATTTGTTTCCATATCTGCGAATTATCCGTTTTTGCGGCCTCGACGTTTCCAACGGAGGCAATTGCCTGTTTTTTCGGTAACCGTCCGATGATGTCCCGCCAAATGGATTGGGTGGAAGCCGACGTGGCCGAATCGGCATCGATATTGAGATTTTCCAGGTGAGCCCCATGGGAAGCGGCAATCTCCTCGGCTGTCCGGATGAATCCGTCGATTTCCAGATCGCTTGTCTTTTCAGCCATCAGGGCCAGTAACTCGGCTTTTCGCGATAAAAACAAAAGCTCTTCACCATTATCCAAAAGCTGTTTTGCCGGTTCTTTGAGCTTTTGGATGTAGGAATCTCGCCGTTGAATGGCCGTCAATCCAAGCCGAATCCGAGGATCTTTCATGGCTGCCTCATGGGATCGTTCCTCCATTTTGGCATCTTGCACGATTTTCATGATGGCGTTGACCTCGGCCTCGATTCCCGTTTGGTAGTAGCCTTGCAGCTCATCAATCTCGGTTTGCTTTTCCATCACTCTTTCCCGCAGCCGCATCAACGCCTCGGCAGTCATTTTCAACCTGGATACATCGGAAGAATCTTCAACGAAGGCCTGTTCCACAGGGTCGGAAGAAGCAGGGTGTACTTCTTCCGGGACTTTGTGAACCACGGCTTCGGCGATTGGTACCGTCGTATTTTCGGATCCGCGTTGGATTTTCTGCGTCCAAAAGAAATAGCCTGCAAAGGAGAGCAGGATCACAAACCCCGTCGAGAGTAATACGACCCGCTTCTTATTCTTCCTCTTTGCCTTTGTCGGGGCCGCCTCACGCAACGGTTCGACCCTCTTCGTTCCCTTGGATGCAACAGGAGATGGGGTGTCGTCTTTTTTCTTTGATTTGGATTGTTTTTTTTCGCCAGACGATTTTTCCTGATTCGTGGTTGTCCTCTTTTTCCCTTTGCCGGATTCATCCTTTTGATCTTTACCGGCTTCCGGAGGCAAAGTGCCACCATTCAAGGCTGCGACGACAATATCCTCTTTTTCCCCCGTATCATCGGCTTCTTCCGGCTCATCCTCCTCATCACGGACTTCCGCCAATATATCGTCGATCTCATCGGAAATATCTTCGATTGGCACTTCTTCTTCGGCCGGTGTCTCCTGTTCTGATTCGACGGCGCTCGGAGGTTCCGAATCGTTCGATTCATCGGCGATTTCCACAGATCTTTGCGAATCCTCCGCGTCGGCATCCGGTTCGTCGACGTTGTCGTCGGTATCATTATTGCCTTCATTGATCTGTGCCATGATGCTCTCGAAGGCCTTCTGCTGCTCATCATCCAGCCCCACCTCATCGTCATCCGAATCTTCCTCGGCAGTGGATGAGGCGTTCGTTTCTGCAGATGCCTCCTGGGCCACTTTTTCTAACGCGGCGGCAAAATCGACCTCATCATCGACCGCGGCTCCTTCCTCCCGGGCAGAATCTTCGAGCGTTTCCGCATCCCCATCACCGCCCTCGATCTGTGCCATGATGCTGTCCAAGGCCTTCTGCTGCTCATCATCCAGAGTCACTTCACCGTCATCCGAACTTTCCTCGGATGAGGATGGTCCGGCCTTCCCTGCGGATGCCTCCTGGACGACTTTTTCAAGCTCGGCGGCAAAATCGATATCATCGTCGACCGCTTCCGATTCCTCCCTGGCAGGATTTTCGACCTTTTCCGCATCCCCATCACCGCCCCCGATCTGGGCCATGATGCTATCGAAGGCCTTTTGCTGGTCTTCGTCCAAGTCTTCTTCGTCAATCGAAACTTCGTTGGAAGAAGATGATACAATTTCCCCTGCGGACGCCTCCTGGACGACTTTTTCAAGCTCGGCGGCAAAATCGACCTCATCGTCGACCGCCGCCCCTTCCTCCCGGGCCTTCTCTTCGACTTCTTTTGCACTCCCATCACCGCCCCCGATCTGGGCCATGATGCTATCCAAGGCCTTCTGTTGCTCATCATCCAGGCCATCTTCATCGTCCTTCGTAGCTCCGTCGGAAGAGGATGAAGCGGCTTTTCCGGCAGACGCCTCCTGGGCAGCGTTTTCGAGTTCGGCGGCAAAAGCAACCTCATCATCGACCGCAGTTGATCCCTCCGGTGCCGGCTTCTCGACCGCGTCCGCAACCCCATCACCACCCTGAATCTGGGCCATGATGCTATCGAAAGCCTTTTGCTGGTCTTCGTCCAGTATTTCTTCTTCGTCTTTTGCCATCACCGCTTCGCTTACCTCAACGCCGTTGTCGGCATAAAAAAAATGCTTTTCTGGAAAGCGACTTGCCGACAAGTGATCTCACAGGTCCGTGCACACACGCTGAATTGGTCACGGTCACAGAGTAAATAGCCCCGGTCACGAGTTTAATTCAGTAAAGATATCGACGACAGAACCGGCAAACTTAAGAATTTTATCTATAATCGATCCATGAAATGTTTTTTGCTGCAAAAGTCGTGCATCTGCCTTTAAGACTTTCCCATCGTGATCGGATTACGGCAAAATGGTTGATCATTTTTTGATCTAAACGTATATGTTGGATATCGAAACCGATAAAATTCCGGTTACGCGTCAACGATACCGGCCTTTCCCATAAAATGGATTCCCCATCAAGGAGTGCGCGATCATGAAACGAACTGTTTTAAGGAGTACCGGCCGATACCTTCCGCCGCGAATCGTTACCAATGAGGACCTTGCGCAGAAAATGGATACATCCGATGAATGGATTGTCCAACGTACCGGCATTCAAAAGCGTCATTGGATTCCGGAAGAGGGCGGCGTTGGTGTAGCCGATCTGGGATTTGAAGCTTCGAAAATCGCCTTGGAACGTGCCGGTTGGGAACCGAATGAGATCGACCTCATTGTTTTCGCCACACTGAGCCCGGACTATTTTTTCCCCGGCTCCGGATGCCTGCTGGCCCATAAACTGGGCCTGACAACGACGCCTGCCCTGGACATCCGTCAGCAATGTACCGGTTTTCTGTACGGCATGGCCACCGCCGATGCATACATTCGAAGCGGCATGGCCGAGCGCGTGCTTTTGGTCGGCGCCGAGGTTCACAGCACAGGCCTCGACGTCAGCACGAACGGAAGGGATGTTGCGGTGATTTTTGGTGATGGCGCGGCTGCCGTTTGTCTGGAACGAATGGAAACAGATGTGAATGCCGGCGTTCTCGCCTCGTGTCTTCATGCCGACGGTTCCCTGGCAGAAAGCCTGATGGTTTACGCACCGGCATCAAGGGAAAATCCCAGAATCGATGAAACGATGTTGGCAGAGGGCAAACACTATCCCCATATGGATGGCAGGAACATATTCAAACACGCGGTGCGGCGGCTTCCCGAAGTGGCGAAAGAAGCCTTGTCGGCAGCGGATGTCCCACTTTCCGAAGTGGACCTGTTCATCCCCCACCAGGCCAATCTGCGAATTAACCAAGCCTTTGCCAAGGCATTGGATCTTCCGGAATCCAAGGTATTCAACAACATCCAGAAATACGGAAACACGACGGCGGCGAGTATTCCCATCGCCCTGGACGAAGCCGTGGAAAAAAAGATCGTGGGACCGGGCAGCACGGTCATGTTTCTCGGACTGGGTGCGGGGGTTACGTGGGGGGCTGTCCTTTACCGGTTCCCCGTGTAGTGTCCTCACACAAAGGGCATCTCATGGCCCATGCCGGCGTTCTCGACTTTGTCGATTGAATAAAATAACCGGATAAATAGTCCGCCGAAAGGACCTACTTCGGAATCCGGCCGTCGGACATCATCTGCAGATAGGCGCGGTTAATGGGATCGATGCCGGCAAAGTCGTGGTTCGAATCATCGTTTCGGAATGCAATCTCGCTTCGCAAGGTCCCGGCGGTCACCTTTCCAAGTTCCACGCCAAACTGGTCAAAGGGATTGATCCCCCAGATGAAAGCCTCGAATACGGTCTTGGCTTCGTAAAACGATAGCAACCGGCCGACGTTTTCCGGTTCCAAGTTTTCCAGAACGATAATCGATGAGGGCCGGTTCCCCGAAAAGAACCTCGCCGGATCCTCGCTTTCCCGACCGTTTGCCAGTGCCGTGGCCTGGGCCAGCATATTTGCCCACAACTCCTGCTGATGTCCCACCCCTTTGAAGCGTCCTTCGTCGATTCGGTACTGCGGGTGCAAAACACCGATAAAATCAATGGGAAAGGCCTTTCCCTGGTGCGCCAGTTGAAAAAAGGAGTGCTGGGCATTGGTGCCCGGCTCTCCGAAAATGACGGTACCGGCGGGCTCCCGCAGAAATCGTCCCTGTGTATCGACGGACTTCCCATTGCTCTCCATGTTCAGCTGCTGGACGTGTGGTGTCAATCTGCATAGCGGTGATGCGTAGGGGATGATGGCGTTGTTGGGATACCGGAGAAAACTGGTATTCCATATTGAGATCAGGGCGGCCAGGAGGGGAATGTTCTTTTCGGGTGCGGCGTTCACTGCGTGGATGTCCATCTCCTGCGCACCTTTTAAAAACCGCTCGAAACGATCGTAGCCAAAATAGAGGCTCAAAGGCACACCGCCAACGGCGGAGGTCACGCTGTATCGCCCGCCGATGAAATCAAACATATGAAATGAGGCCAGGTTTTGTGTGCCGCCCTGATCGCCGGGGCTTCCCTTGCTGGTAACCGTAACGATATGCTTGGATGGGTCCAGATTGGCGGCATCCATGTGGCGTCGGATCAGCGCCTCGTTGGCCATGGTCTCGACGGTGGTGTAGCTCTTGGATATGATGATCCACAGGGTCTTTTCCGGCGACCGCCGCATCCAGACGGCCCCGAAATTGTGAATGTCCACATTGGCGACAAAATCCAGTGTCATCTGCCTGTCGGCATAGGCCTCCAGGGCTTTGGCGACAAATTCGGTACCCAGGTAGCTGCCACCGATGCCCACCACGACAACATGGCGGAATGCTTTGCCCGTTGAACCGGCAACGTCCCCCCGGTGCACACTTTGGCTGAATACTTCGATTTTCCTTCGCACGGCGGCGAGTTCCGGCTGAATATCCCGTCCGTCCAACACAACCGGCGAACCGGAAAAATCCCGTGTTGCCGTGTGAAGGGCGGCTCGATTTTCGGTTCGATTGACCTTTTTCCCACGGGTCATGTCAGAGAACCGGGTGCGCACATCGGCGTTTTCGGCCAGATCGAAAAGCATTGCCATGGTTTCGCTGACCACCCGCTGTCGGGAAAAATCGAAGAAGATGCCACCGCCACTGACACTGAAATCCGCTAACCGGTTACGGGCACGAACCAGTTCACGGAGGTGATACGCGTCGCCTTCCATGGTTTTGGCATGCGCCGCCAGGCGTTCATACTGTGGCTGATGATGAAAGCGATAACTCCCCATGGTCCCTCCTGATCTTGAGCCGCCATGACATCACGCGCATTTGAAAAAGATGTTGGATGATGTCAGAATTGATTTGCCTCTTCGGTTTGTTTTCGGCAACCGGAGGTCGCTGTTGACAACGGGTTTTGGGCGGGTAGGTTCGAAAACGGCGTCTTTACTGTTTCTTTTCCGTAGTGTCATTAAAAATGGCGCTGGATTCCATGGATGAATGGACCCTGGAGCAGGATACGGAGTTGGCCAATACCGTACGGATTCGATCCAGCGGCATGCAGTCGTCTATGCAATCAGGAAACAGATAACGATCCACACACTCTTTGCATGGACTTTTTATCAAATAACCGATATCAAAATCGAAACGATGTCTGAAATTGTTTGCCATGATAATGGTTCTCACGCGGTTGAAAGCGAACATCGAATGTGATACGTGAACCGGCTCATTCCTGCTCCCAATTTTGATGAACTCGTAAAAGGTCGCTGTTCGGACGGATTCGTAAAAAGCCCGAGATCAAGACTTGCGAGTCCTTGAGGAATGAGGCGTACTGATCGTACGCCGCAGTGACGAAGGATGAAGCGTAACGCCGATATCGGACTTTTTGCGAACCCGTCAATTGTAACGTGATTATCACAACCATACACCCTTCACAAGGCAATTCCTGGCATCGATTGTATTGACAGAACACGAGAGTTTTCATTATAGACCCTAGAAAATAGGTATGACGTCTTTTTCAATAAAAAACCCAACAGGCCAAATATCGATGAAACCTCATATGTTACTGAAGTCTTTTTCCCTGCGCACCTTTTTTCTATCCTGTTTTTTCTCGACGATCCTGTTCGCCGTCGTTGCCGGCTTCTACTGGCAGGCCCAGAAACCGGGGACGCCGATGGACCCGGTCATTTACATCTGTATGTTCGCATTTCTTTTTTTGTATGGTATCCTCGTTTGGATGTTTCAAAGAAACACCTTGACCAAACTTCTCGTCGCCAACAGGGAACCGCCCCCGTCCAAGGTGGCCAAACCTGAGAAAAAGTCTGCAACCTTACAGGAAACCGAAACACAACGGGACAAGCGGGAGAACAAGGAAAAACGGTTGTTTGTCCATCTCTTTTCGGTTCTCCAGCGCCAGGGTCGTCTCATGGATTTCTTGCAGGAGGATCTTACCTTGTATCAGGATGCACAGATTGGGGCAGCCGTACGCAGCATTCACGAAAATTGCCGGAAGACCGTGGACCGCTACCTGGCTTTGGCGCCCGTGATGAAAGAAGCCGAAGGGGAGCGTGTGCAGATTGACCAGGGATTCGATCAAAGCGCCATCAAACTGGTGGGCAATGTGGTCGGCCAGCCACCTTTTACCGGGGTTTTGCGACATCGTGGCTGGCAGTTGAAAACCATCTCCATGCCTGCACTGTCCGATAGAGAGAATCCGAACATCATCGCCCCCGCGGAGGTTGAAATCGAGTAGACCCGCCTTTCCATATCCATAGGGGCACAACGCAATATTGATGAACACGTAAAAAGTCGGGTTAATGAACGAGTTCCTCAGAAGTTCGAGATCAAGGCTTGCAAGACCCGAGGAATGAGGCGTATTTATGACGAGGGACGAAGCGTAACACCGATATCGGGCTTTTTACGAAGCCGTCAGGTTCAGGGAGCCGCCCCATGACCCGCGACAAAATAAGAAGCATACGCCTGGTGGGAATTTTCTTTATCAGCCTGGTCTTGTTCAACTACCCGTTTCTCCTCCTCTTCGATCGTCCGGTGCTGGTGTTTGGCATTCCCATCATGTTTTTGTACCTTTTCGGTTCCTGGATGTTTATCATTTTTCTGACCTTCCTGGTCAGTCAATCCAAGCCGTCGATTCGATCTTCCGAACATGACGAGTAACGGATACTGCTATGCTGGCAACGGAAACCGTCATCTTCTTTTCCCTTTGCTACATCGGCATCCTGTTCGGCGTCGCCTACTTTGGTGACAAACGCGCCGATGTGGGAAGGAGCATCATCAGCAACCCCTACATCTACGCCCTTTCCCTGGCCGTTTATTGTACCGCCTGGACTTTCTATGGTAGCGTCGGTCGGGCCGCATCGGCAGGACCGGGGTATCTCACCACCTATCTGGGTCCCACCTTGATGGCCACCTTGGGGTTTCTGGTGCTGAAAAAGATCATCCGGATTTCCAAAATTCACCGGATCACCTCCATTGCCGATTTCATCGGCTCCCGTTACGGCAAGAGCATGACGCTGGCGGGTGTGGTGACCGTCATCGCCGTGCTGGGAATCATTCCCTATATCTCACTGCAGCTGAAAGCCATCTCCACAAGCTTTCTCCTGATCCATCAATATCCCTCCCTGGCCCCCCTGCCCTCTCCGGAGGTGATCGGTATCTGGAGTGACACCACCTTTTACGTGGCCCTGTTCCTGGCGCTGTTTGCGACGATTTTCGGCACCCGCAGCCTGGAGGCCACAGAACGCCATGAGGGTTTGGTGGCGGCCATCGCCTTGGAGTCCATCGTCAAACTCGTGGCATTTCTGGCCGCCGGCATCTTCGTCACCTTCATCCTCTACGATGGTTTCGCCGATCTCGGCCAGCGGGCAATCGCATCGGACGAACTGCGGAAACTGATGACCCTTCCCACCAATACCGACGCCTTCTACAGCTGGCTGGCGCATATCTTCTTGTCCATGATGGCCATCGTCTTTCTTCCGCGCCAATTCCAGGTACTGGTAGTGGAGAATGTCAACGAAAAACACCTGAACAAGGCCATCTGGCTCTTTCCTTTGTATCTCGTGGCCATCAACATCTTCGTTTTACCGGTGGCATTTGCCGGCAAGCTTTGTTTCGGGGCCAGCGCACTGGACGCGGACATGTACGTTCTCACCCTCCCTATGGCCAATGAACAATTGTTTCTGGCGGTCCTGGTATTCATCGGCGGCATGTCCGCGGCAACGGGAATGGTCATCATGGAGACCGTTGCTCTTTCCACCATGATCTGTAATGATCTGGTAATGCCGCTGCTCCTTCACATGCGCACCTTTAAGCTGGCCCAGCGGGAGGATTTGAGCAGCATATTGATGTCCATTCGACGACTTTCCATCATCCTGGTCTTGATGCTGGGCTACGCCTACTTCCACTATGCCGGCGAGCACTATACACTGGTCTCCATCGGACTGGTCTCCTTTACGGCCGTGGCGCAGTTCGCACCGGCGCTGCTGCTGGGCATTTTCTGGAAAGGAGGGACGCGCACCGGCGCACTGTTGGGCCTGATCGCCGGTTTTTCCGTCTGGGGCTATACCCTTTTTCTCCCTTCCCTTGCCGGTGCGGGCTTGATGCCTCAGGACTACCTGGAACACGGTCCCTTTGGCATCTCCTTTCTCAAACCGTTCGAATTGTTCGGACTCGATGTATTCGATCATATCACCCATGCGGTGTTCTGGAGCATGCTGGCCAATTTGGGATGCTACCTGGCCGGTTCCCTCTTCAGCCGTCCATCTGCCATGGAACATAGCCAGGCCAGCATGTTCGTGGATGTCTACCGGTATGTGGGCAGGGTTCATGACCCTTCCATCTGGCGGGGGACCGCCTACCTTCCGGACCTCGTTTCCATGTTGCAGCGTTTTCTGGGAAGAAAACGGACCGATGCGGCGTTGGACAGTTATGTCATGGCCTATGGCATCGACAGGGACCAGGCACTTACCAGAGACCCCGGTCTGGTCAATCACATCGAGAAACTTTTGGCCGGTGCCATCGGGTCGGCATCGGCCCGGGTCATGGTCGCATCGGTTGTCAAGGAAGAGCCTCTGGGCATCGACGAGGTGATGGACATCTTGAACGAAACCCGGCAAGCCATCATCTACAGCCATGAACTGGAACGGGCGACCGCGGAACTCAAGGCAGCCAACCAGCGCCTCAGGGAACTGGATCGGATGAAGGACGAATTCATCTCCACCGTTTCCCATGAGCTGCGGACACCGCTCACCGCCATCCGATCCCTTGCCGAAATTCTTCACGATTACACCGACACGCCCGCCGACCGACAGAAAGAGTTTGCCGGCATCATCATCCGGGAGACACGAAGACTCACCCGGCTCATCACCCAGGTCCTCGATTTTCAAAAGCTGGAGTCCGGCCGTACGACCTGGAACATTACGACCGTGGACGTGAAAGATGTGGTAACGGATGCGGTGAGTACCACGAGGCAATTGGTGGATGAGAAAAATATTCGGATGGAGATTACCATGCCCGACTGGTCCCAGCCCATCCAGGGAGACCAGGACCAGTTGATTCAGGCCATGGTGAATCTGATTTCCAATGCCGTAAAATTTTGCGATTCTGAGAACGGACGGATCGAAATACGAGTGGCTTACGAAATCGATGCGTTGGTAGTGTATGTATCGGATAACGGTATCGGCATCAGCGAGGCGGACCAGGAGCATATCTTCGATAAATTTCAGCAGGTCGTCGACTCAAAAAGAGGTCGCCCGCCGGGAACCGGCCTGGGGTTGTCCATCACACGCCAGATCATCGAGCACCACGGGGGAAAACTCGGCGTCACGAGTACGCCCGGGAAAGGCGCCACCTTTTATTTTTCATTGCCGTTTGCACCGGAAAACGGAAAGCGCCAACCGCCGGAAAAGACCGTGTAGATGGATCGGTTTCTATCCAATATTCGGCATCAATGCCCACTTCACGATCCAGTTCTGTGTACCCGGTCCCTTGTCCAGACAGACGATCCCGCCGTTCTGAAACTGAAACACAGGTGGCTCCACCGAGCCGATAATCAGGTAGGATGTCAGCCTCTCCATGAACGGCAGGTGGCCCACCACCATCGCGTCGTCTTCAGCCGATAGGGTGTGTGAAAAGGGAACGACATCATCCAGTGGATCGATGCCATCCATTTGTTCGACCCCACCATCCGGTTTCAGATGAGATGCAAAGATGGCAGCCGTCTCTTCGGCGCGTTTCTTTCCACTGTGAAATATTTTGCCAACCTTACAGCCATACCCGGCCGCAACTTGCGCGATCCGCGTAACTTCTTCCATACTTTCTTCGGACAGTCCCTTTTCGGGGTCTATTGTTTTTGGATTGCTCTTCCCATGTTGGACTAGATACAATGCCATAACGTCCTCCTTATTCGTTGGATATGAGCGGACACGGAATCGAAAACAATGAAACGAGTAAATGGCGGTCTGTGGCGGACGGTTTTCAGAACTATGTCAAAAGGGTTTTACAGGGATAAGCCCAATTCCAGAAATGGACCGCTGAACTCCATATCCGCTTGAATGTCATCCTCATCCAGCTTGGATTTCTCATACCGATATCCACCCGCCAAAAAAACGGGGCCTGCGATTTTCACTTCAACCCGGCCAATCAAACTGAGAATTTCGTTTTCGTCGTAAGAGATTCCCCTGCCTTCCACTTCCACGGACAACCGTTCCATGGGACG
Organism: uncultured Desulfosarcina sp.; assembly: GCA_963674945.2. Taxonomy (GTDB): domain Bacteria; phylum Desulfobacterota; class Desulfobacteria; order Desulfobacterales; family Desulfosarcinaceae; genus Desulfosarcina. The sequence continues at coordinate 2,218,593 of CAXXWQ010000003.1, read as the reverse complement.
AAACTGAACTGCAAGAAATAGCAGGGGAAGGTAAATGATATCGGATGTTTTTTTGGTTAACCGATTTTCCGGCTGGCGTATTATCAGTTCGTAATCGATCAGTCTTAGGTTCAGCCCGAAATCGATGTTGAACACATATTTATTTTTCTTTTCAAAAAAAGGGACCCCGTAATACAGGCCGATATCGATATTCTTCCACTCCATTTCCGAATAAAAAGAACCCGCCTCAAACGCGGAACCACCGAAATTGAATCCGTTTTCCACTAGGCCGTCGGAATCGAATTCCATTGGTGCGGCCATCAAGTAAACGTTGGGGACATAAAAGGGCATGTCGACATACATACGTGCATAGGCTCGTGTTTCGTCGTCATACATCAGGTTCTCTTCCAGATCCAGCAGATCGGTTTCACCGGAAGGTTGATATCCGATTATGCCGCTGGGGCACTGCATCCAACCGCCAAACGCAATTTCAGCACCAACGGCCCCTGCGGAGCTGACCGCCCCCAGAACAAGAACACCTGTCAACCAAACCAGCGAAATGATTCGAGCCATCACAGAATCTCCTATTTCTCGGCGAACACGATTAATGGTTAGGCCCAAATTATACCCGAATTCGCATGCATTTCAAGACAGGAGAGTGGAAAGACGATGAACCGACCAGGTAGGCGATCGGTTCGGTTCTACAACTCAAAATCGTATTCGGCGGCCAGGATGGCCTTTACGAAGAGGTACACGAATCCGGCACCGGCGAAAACGCTGAGCAATGTGATGGAAGGGATAAAGACCGATGACGCCCGTTCGAAGCCTGCCATGACAAACATCGTCGAAGCGGCAATACCGCCAAAACCGATGAACAACCGGGCGATCCGTTTGTTGTCCGGTATTTCGACGCCGCATTCCGGTTCGCTGCCCAGGTTTGTAAAAACCGGCGGTTCAAGGAAAGGCAAACTGTCATCCGGATGAATGTCCGCTGCGATTCCAGCGCATTGTGCTGTTACCGACGTGGTCGTGAACGACTGGCAAGATTCTATTTTATCGTCTTTGGATCCCATGTTTCCGATCCTTCGCCTTTTTCGTGAGGTGGTGTGTGCCCGCGGTGTTCCATGTCCAGGATCGCTGGTTGTCGCATTTGGAATGAACGCCGATCACTTATTATCTCGGCATTATTTTTACGGGCTTTAGGGTACGGGAGAAAAATAATTTTCCGTTTTTGTTTCTATGTATAAGAACAAGCTTGACATTGATGCGAGGGTTGGGCTATGGACGTTGATTCACGGGTTTCATCCGGATGAAATTGCCCTCCATGGAGAAAAATGGATTGGAAAGATGTCAGGGAAAATGATTACCGCAGAATACGGAGAATGAGATGTATCGTCCCCAAATCAAGGTATTGGATTGTACGGTTCGCGACGGCGGATTGATGAATAAATGGCAGTTCGAAGACGACTTCGTGGAACAGGTCTACCTGGCCAATGTCAAGGCCGGTATCGACTATATGGAGATCGGTTATCTGAGTTCCGAATCGGCATTCTCCCGGAATGAATTCGGCCCGTGGAAATTCTGCGCCGAAGAGGATCTCCGACGCATCGTCGGCCACAACGGAGACAGGAAGATCAAGCTGTCCGCCATGGCGGATATCGGTCGGATCGAGTATGAAGACATCCCCCCATGTGCGGAGAGCTCCTTGGACATGGTTCGTGTGGCCTGTTACGTCCATCAGATCGATGCGGCCATTGCCCTGGCCCATCACTGCATGGACAAGGGATATGAGGCCACCATCAACCTCATGGCCGTATCCACCGTCGGTCCCAGGGACCTGGAGGAGGCACTGGACGATCTGTCCAAATGCCGGGTGCCGGTCATCTATCTGGTCGACAGCTTCGGTGCGTTCTATTCGGAGGATATCGATACGCTGACCCAGAAGTACATGGCGGCCCTGCCGGACAAGACCATCGGCATTCACACCCACAACAACCAGCAGTTGGCCTTCGCCAACACCATTGCCGCCATCATCAACGGTGCAAACTACCTGGACGGCAGCCTTTACGGTATCGGGCGGGGTGCGGGCAATTGTCCGTTGGAACTTCTGGTCTCCTTTTTGAAGAATCCCAAATTCAGGGTGAAGCCTCTCATTGAAGTGATCGAATCCCACATCTTTCCATGGCGGGAAAAAATCGACTGGGGCTACTTCATTCCCTACATGGTGACCGGCGTGCTGAACCAGCATCCCCGTACTGCCATGGCCCACATGGAATCGGAAAACAAGAACCAGGTGACCGAATATTTCAATCAGATTACCAACTCGACGGACCTTGTATAGGTTCTTATTCCATGATGCGACGCACATCCCCCACCGCGTTCTTCCCCCGTGTCTTTACCTGGAACATGGCCTGGTCCGCCTTGGCAAGAATCGTCTTGATGTCGGAGGCATCATCCGGGTAGGTGGCAATACCGAAACTGGCCTGCAACCGAACCCCGTTTTTCACCTCGGGCAGGTAGCGCGTATCCAACATGGTGGCCCGGATCTGCCTGGCTTTTTCCAACACCTGGCCGTGGTCATGGCCTGGCAACACGACGACGAATTCGTCGCCGCCATAGGCCACGCCGAAGGCAGGCTCGGCAATACAGTGCAAAATGGTCTGCGCAACTTCGGCAAGGGCCTGGCTGCCCAAAAGATGTCCATGGGTGTCGACCACCATTTTGAAATTATCGATATCCAGAAAAATAAGGGAAAAGGGTAATTTCGTGCGCCGACTTTCATCGACCAGGGATTCCATCGTGCTGTAGAGATAGCGGGTATTGTATAAACCGGTGAGACTGTCGTGGATGGACAATTTGCGGTAGTCCTCTTTGCTCTCCTCCAGGGCTTTTTCCGCTTTTATGCGCTCCGCGATCTCCTCGGTGAGGCGCTTGTTGGTGGCGATGATCTCTCTTTTCGACCGATGCAGATCCAAGTGTGTTTTGACCCGGACCTGTAATTCGGCACCGTTAAACGGTTTGGTCAGGTAATCCACGGCGCCCAGTTCGAATCCCTTTACGATGCTGTCCGTATCGTTTTTGGCTGTCAGGAAGATGATGGGAATCTCCCTGTTGTCCAGATTGCTCCGAATACGTCGACACACCTCAAACCCGTCCATCTGGGGCATCATGATGTCCAGCAGGATCAGATCGAAACGGTTGGCTTCGCTCTGGGCGATGGCCGCGGGACCGTCCTGTGCGAAAGCCATGCGATATCCGCTCTTTTGCAGAATATTCGCCGCCACCTGAATGTTCTTGGGGACATCGTCGACGATCAGAATATTGAATTGCCCTTCATTTTTCGGATCCATTTGCCTCTTCCTTTACCATTGATGCAGATATCGCCTTGATGTTTTGTATCAATTGCGGATAGGCATCCAGGGTCGTATTCATCTTCTCCACGTCAAAACGCGCCGCATATGCACTCAAATCCTGTCCGTAGGTTGTAAGGCCCCCGATGGCATTCTCCTCCCCAAGTTTGGCGATGATTGTTCCAAAATCTTCAATTTCATTAAAAAATTGATTTTTCCGAACCGTCTCCCATGTCTGTCGGTACTCCTTTTCCAACCGCTCGATCACCATGGGCAGCCGATCGGGATTCACGGGCGACGCCGTCAATGCCTGGCCTGCATCTCCTCGCTGAAGTGTATGGTGGGGGAGAAATCGACTCAGTTCCTTGAACAGGGCGGCTTTTTGAAGCGGTTTTGTCAGATATCCGGAAAACCCCTTGGCAGTCAATGCCTCCTTTTCCCCTTTTGCACCGGCTGCCGTCATTGCAATGATGGGGATCCGGCAGGCTTCGTCGATCAAACAGATGTTTGCCGTAGCATCGGGGCCGATTTCCCCTGAAATCCTGCGGTCCATGAGAATCACATCCGGTTTGCACTCTCGGGCCATGTTTGTGGCGGTTTCGCCGTTGTTGGCCTCTATCAGAACCAATGGGGTCTGATGCAAAAAGGCCTTGATCAGGGAACGATTGGAGGCAATGGTGTCCGCGATTAAAACCGTGGCCTCATTGAATCGGATCGTTTCGGGATCGAAGGTGTCACCGAATTCCGCCGGATGTTCGGCTTCGGTCACCTTCACGTGAGGAATGAAAATGTCAAACCGGCTTCCCCGGTTGTTTTCGCTATGGACGCTGATGGTTCCCCCCATCATCTCCACAAGCCGCTTGGTGATGGACAACCCTAAGCCGGTCCCACCAAACTGTTTGGTGCTCTGACCGTCCTTTTGACGAAAGGCCTCGAAGATCTCATCGTGGAATTGTTCCGGGATGCCGATCCCCGTGTCTTCCACGGAAATCGTGAGTGGAATGTCGCTGGGGTCTTCGGTCTCCTCCCCTTTTTTCACGGTGATGCGGACATAACCTTGTTCGGTGAATTTGACGGCGTTGCCGATGAGGTTGAACAGGATCTGCTTGAGACGCACCTCGTCGAGCATCAGACAGTCGGGAATCTCCGAATCGAGAACGACGCTGAAATCGATCTTTTTCTCAAAGGCCTGCAAGGCGAAGATATTCCGGACCTCCTCGAAGATCGCATGGGGATTGACCGCTTCGTACTGAAGATCCATCTTTCCCGCTTCGATCTTGGACAGGTCCAGGATTCCGTTGATTAAAGAGAGCAGCCCTTTGCCGCTGGAAATGATTGCCGCCAGGTAGCTTTTTTGACTCTCGTCGGTGATCAGCGACCGCAGCAGATCCGAAAATCCCAATACCGTGTTCAAGGGAGTCCGGATTTCGTGGGACATGTTTGCCAAAAACTCGCTTTTGGCGCGGTTTGCCGATTCGGCAGCGTCCTTTGCCGACTGGAGCATCTTGTTTGCCTGGCGAAGCTCGATGGTCCTACTGGCCACCTGCTCCTCCAGATGTTCCCGATACTCCCGAAGCTTCTCATCCCGGGATTGAATCTGCGCCAGCATGCCATTGAACACATCGATCAGCACACCGATTTCATCATCGGCGAACTTTTCGGCCCGGACCGAAAAGTCCTTCTTTTCGGAAACCACCCGTGCAATTTCCGTAAGACGCATGATCGGACGGGAAACGACTTTCTGCAGGTGAAAGGAAAGCACCCAGATGATAACAAAGGCAAAAAACAAAATGATGCCGAATATCGCCGCAGAACGTAAAGTCTCTTTTTGTGTCCTGCGCAAATCGAATTGGATGCAGACAGTACCGATGGTACTTGTCCATTGCAGGATCGGACTGTATACCAATAGATAGTTGCCCTCATAATATTGACCCGGATCACGCAACTGGGGAACCTGCACCACCTCACCGGCCCCCTTTTGCATGTAGGTGGCAAAAATTTTGCCATTGCGATCGTAGATACAGGCCAGTGCGACATCCGGCTTTGCATGCAGGCCGGCAAGATTCTGCTCCGCCGTCTGCTGGTCATCGAAAACAATCGCGCCCACGCTGTTTGCGCCGATCACGCTGGCCAGGCTGGAAAGATCATTTCTGAGAATTTTCTCGGAAGTTTTGATATTGCTGTACATGAGTGCACCGGATGCAAACACCAGGGCGATGCCACTGGTCAGCATGATGATCATCGTCAGTTTCCGCTTGATGCTCAGGTCACGAAACGGTCTCATGTTACTCGGACTCCTGTTTAACGATCTGGGCGGATCCGAGCAGTTGCGCACTCATTTTCAATCCTTCGATACGGACGGCTTCCATGTTGACTTCAAATCGGAGGCGATTGCTCTCCTCAAAAAAATTGATGATGCCTCCCATGCCGGTAAAACCGTCGACTTCACCGATGGTCAAAATGCTCAGCCCCTTGGATTGATTCAGTGTCGACCGGATGACACTCTTGTTCTGTGTGGCGAAGAAGATGACATGGCTTCGGGTTACGCACCCCCCTTCCTGATAGGAAACCACCTTGATGGTTCGTCCCTTGATGGGTGTTTTGTCCAATTTGAAGATCGTTTCGCTCTCCTGGTTATCCGACACGAGACAGAGGATCAGCGGTTCCGAGTCTTCGGAAAAAACCCCCTTGGGCCAGGTCACGAAATTGATGAAATTGTAAATAAAACCGATCTTGACGTCGTACTCCTGTCCCATGATCGTCTCACCGGCCGCAGTCGCCGGCGACAATAACAAGATGCCGAGCAGACAGATGACAATCATCCGGCTTGTGCACAAATCGGCCCATCTATTGGGTATGATAGGGATATCCATAAATCGCAGGGATTAAAATTTCCAATCGAGTTTAAAATAAATACTGCGTTCGACTTCCAACGTTGAGAATTCCGAATGCCCCTCTTCCAAGAGGTTTTGCCCGACCACGGAGAGTTCAAGGCTGGTAAGGGGCCGCCAGGCGAGTCGTGCATCCAGCACCGTATAGCTCGAAATATTCCTTTCGGGAAGACTGCCCACGAATCGAAACCACAGATCGAAGTCGATCTTCGGCGTGACATCCAGATTGGATCGGATGGAAAACAGATGGCGTGGATTGCTGTCCTGTGAGAGCAGCCTGTCGATGTCGGGGTCCGAGATCATGTTCTCGTCGATCTGGGTATGCAAATACGAGTAGGAGGCGCCCAGCAGCCAGTTCGCGGTGGCCTTCCAATCCGCCACCATCTCCAGTCCGTAAGCCTCCCCGGCCTGGTTGTTGGCATAACCGAGCAGATAGCGACCGGTGCCCGCATCAATGTCGATCAATTCCAGGCCGATCAGGTCCTGATAGTCGTTAAAGAACAAAGTGGTATCCAGCCAAAGGTATGGTTTGGGCATCCATCGGAAGCCCAGTTCGTAGGCGGTCAGATATTCGGCATCGAGGTCGTCGTTGCCCTGGGTCACCACCGCCACCTGCGTTTCCGGATCCGAAGGCAAGGCGATGGCGTCGATTGTCCGGCCGTCCATTTCGATGCGCGAGGGTACGCGCACGGCACGGGATATGGCCGCCCAGACGGAAAACCATTCGATGGGATCGTAAATTCCGCGAACACTGGGCTGAATCTCCATACCGGTAACTTCATTGTATTCGAACTTGGACCCTGCGATGAGACTCAACCGGTCCTCGATGACCTGCATCTCATCCTGGACAAAGGCACTCCAGAGGTTTTGCCGCAGAAGGGAGGGATCCATCTGTACGCTGGCACTGTCGTCGAAATCATCGGATATGAAGGTGTATTCCAGGCCCCACACCACCTCGTTTCGTGTGCCGAGGGGCAACCGATGTTGAAAATCCAGGTCGGTGGTGTGAACCTCGCCGCTGCCCGGATCGTAATCCTTCTGGGTAAAGTCGTAGTAAACCTGCAAAATGGTATCGGAATCATCGGATAGGCTGTGCTGCCAACGACCGAGCAGATGACAACCGGTCGCCTTGGAGGTATCGCTCTCGCCGTCCTGGTGGGTAACCGCTGAAGGAAAGATGATGGAACGGCGTTCAAATTCCTTGTCATAGCTGTTGGTGTAAGCCTCCCCTTGTGCGGTAAAGGAGTTTTTATTCCCCACCGGCAGGCCGTATCCCGGCTCCATATCGACTCTGAAACCACCCCGGCCGGATCGCCAGTTGTCGGTGGATTGTGCATCGTTGACGTCGGCCTGGGAGGTTTCCAGTTTCAGGTCGACATCTTCGAGATCCCCCCGGTTGAAGACCTTTCCATAGCCGCGATACTGCGTGCCGTTGTTCAAGGTGCCGCCGTATCGAAAGCTTGCACTCTGCTCCTCGTTCCCGCCCAGAACCGCGACCTGTCCCCCCAGCGTCTTTTTCGCCGGTTTGGTGATGATGTTGATCACACCGTTTACCGCGTTGGACCCCCAAAGTGCCGCACCCGGCCCGCGGATCACTTCGATGCGGTCGATATCTTCGATCACCGTGTCCTGAATATCCCAGAAAACACCCGAAAAAACGTGTGTGTAAACCTTTCTGCCATCGATCATCACGAGCAGGTTTTGGGCGAACTGGCCGTTCAGTCCACGGATGTTAATGGCCCAGTCCGTTGCGCTGATACGGGCCACGTGGACACCGGGCGCCAGTCGCAGTGCTTCGGGGATGCTCGTGACACCGGAACGTCGTATCTCCTCCTGGGTGATCACGTAGACCGCTGCCGCCACGTCCGATACCATCTCGGGTTTTTTGGAAACCGAGATGATCACCACATTTTTTAGCTCCTCCAACGAAAATTTGGTAAAATCGGTGGCGTCCGGGCCAGCGCTGTCACTTTCGGCAGCATGGGCGATCGGGTTGGCAGGATATGGCATCCAAAGGCCGAAGCTCAACACGGCAACCCAGAAGAAAACCGTAATTGATCTCATTTCAAACCTCACTATACCCCGTATCAACAACAGCATTGATGAATGATTCGATAAAACACGAATATCGGTACTATCCACGTATTGCATTATCGCATCGTCGGATCTAAATGCAACGTAAAAAGCTTTTCCATGCCAAAGATGATCAATCAGTATTGAGAAAAAAACTCATTCCTCAGTTATTTTGCCGATGGTCTAACGCGGGGTGAAAGCTTTTTATAAAAAAACTTTTTACTTCGATTAATGGACGGGTTCCTTAGAAGTTCGAGAGCAAGGCTTGCGAGACACGAGGAACGAGGCGTATGGTTGGATACGCCACAGTGACGAAGGATGAAGCGTAACGCCGATATCGGCCTTTATACGGAGCCGTCAATATTCGAAAAACAACTGCTGGATCTCATCTATGCTGCGCTCCTTCACAAGAGCCAGCATCAACAGGATGCGGGCCTTGGCAGGGTTGAGTTCGTCCGATGCGACGAACCCCATGCCATCGTCATCGATCTCCACGTTTCGGCCGACCCTTCCCGTTGGCACCCGGGAACTGCGGACGACAATCACGCCCTGCTGGACGGCCCACAAGGCGCGTTGTATGGTCGACTGGTTCATGTTGCCGTTGCCGTCTCCGGCGATGACGATCCCCCGGGCCCCACGGGAAACGGAGCAGTCGATCAGATCGGCCGGCATATCCGCACATGCATAGAGAATATCCACCCGCGGCAAGGTGGTCAAGCCGGCCACGGAAAAATCGCTTTTTCGGGTATGGCGGCGAAACGGTCGCCTGAAATACTCCATCTCCCCGTAGTTCACGGTGCCGATAAGTCCGCTCACGGGTGAGAGAAACGTCTCCACTGCGGTCGTGTTGGTCTTGCTCAAGGAGTGGGCGCCGTGAATCCGGTCGTTCATCACCACCAGGACGCCGCGCCCCTTGGCTTTGGTGTCCGCGGCGACGGCAACGGCATTGTACAGGTTAAGCGGTCCGTCGGCACTCAACGCCGTGGCCGGTCGCATGGCGCCGGTGAGTACCACCGGCTTGTCGCTGTGTACGGTAAGGTTGAGAAAATAGGCCGTCTCCTCCATGGTGTCGGTGCCGTGGGTGACCACCACCCCTTTTACGGCGTCGTCTTTCAGGTGATGATTGATCCGGTTGGCCAGGGTGATCATGATCGCAAATGTCATGTCCTGGGAGCCGACGTTGGCGATCTGCTCCCCTTTTATCGGTGACAGCTCTCGAATGTCGGGAACGGCGTCGATCATTTCATCCACGGTCATCATGCCGGAAACGTATCCGGAACGGGTTTTCGTTTCGGCGGTTCCGGCAATGGTTCCCCCGGTTGCCAGAACGATGACCCGGCCTTGGTTTTTCTCCGGCTTTTTCATGGTAAGACCTCATTTTATTGGTTTTCAGCTACTTTCCTTATGAACTGGCAGGGGAAAACACTTGCATCTCATCGAAACACAGGAGTCAGAAGACAGAATTCAGGAGCCAGAATGAATCTGATGTCGCTTCGCTCCGTCGATTGGATAATATGGATCGAGCCGAAGGCGAATACCTGATTCTGAATTCTGACTCCTGGCTCCTGAATTCTTGTAACAATCCAGCAGTAGCGCCAATCATCTTATAGCAAGCCAAAGAGGACTTGTTTTTTAACCGAAAAAAAGGTTAACTTTTCAGCATCTCAACGAACGGGATATCCGCCGGCAAGAATTCAAACCGGTCCAGTTCATCGGCCGACACCCATCGATAGTCGTGGTGATCCTTCACGGTGATGGCTCCGCCGACCCAGGTGGCCCGGTAGGCCATCAGTTCGATGGAGATGTGATCGTAATGGTGAACAGTAGAGCCCAGGTACTCGTGCACGGTCACCTCGATGCCCAACTCCTCCTTGAGTTCTCGTGCCAGGCATTCTTCCGGCGTTTCTCCGGGTTCGATCTTTCCGCCGGGAAACTCCCACTTTCCCGAGAGGGGATCTTCCCGTTTGCGTCCGTCCAGAAATAGTTTGCGTTGGGCGATAAAATATTTGCCGTCTTTTTCCAGTACGGCCGCGGTGACCTGGACGATTTCCTTCATGTTCTCTCCCGGCGTATGATGCCCACCAGCTTTCCGATAATCTTCACGTTCGCCCGTTTTGGGCCTTTGATGATGAGGGGCGAATGGGAACGATTTTCCGGCGCCAGGGTAATGGAATACCGGTCCCTGTGCACGCGTTTCAATGTCGCCTCGGTCAGCATGTCCGCAACGATTACGGCGGCAATCTCCCCATTTTCCACATTGGGCTGCGGGCGGATGATGGCCATGTCCCCATCCAGGATATGGGCATCGACCATGGAGTCGCCGCGGATCCGCAGGCAGAAGCAGCTTTCACAGCCGAACAGTCCGGGTGATACCGGAAGCGCATCGCCGAACGATTCGACTGCCTCCATGGGTTTTCCTGCGGCAATATCGCCGATCATGGGGATGCGATCTGCGGCCACCTCCTCCCTATACCGCCAGGACCGCTTCTTTCCCGGTTCCGACTTCAGGTACCCTTTGTCCGTGAGCACATTGAGAAGACGGTGAACGCCGGCCGGAGAACTGAGCCCCAGATGGGCGGCGATCTCCCGCACTGTCGGCGCCATGAGATGCCGCCGCTGGTGTTCGATGACATAGGCAAGCACGCTCTGCTGGCGGGGAGTGAGGTCTGAGGTCATGACATATCCTTTTGCTCAAAAAGAATTCTATGTAATGTTGCGCCTACATTCATATGTATCGTACCGTATTGTGATCACATAAAGATCACAGGAGTCAGAAGTCAGCGCCGCCGCCGACCTTTGGTCGGTTTGAACTTTGACTGAAACTATCCCATTTTGGTATAGTTTCATACGAGAAGTGCGATGTTGTCGCTTCGCTCCGTCGATTGGACAAAATGGATCGAGCCGAAGGCGAACACCTGATTCTGAATTCTGACTCCTGGATTCTTATAGCAATTATACGAAAGAGCCAATGAACTCTTATCTCGTCTGAAGGACTATCTGTTTTTTACCCCAATAAAACTACGCAAATAATGTATCCCCCGGGCTCTGCACCCCCTTTCCTCCCCTGTTGAGAACATGGGTGTAGATCATGGTGGTGGACACGTCCTTGTGGCCCAACAGATCCTGCACCGTTCTGATATCGTAGCCCGATTCGAGAAGATGTGTCGCAAAGCTGTGGCGAAGGGAGTGACAACTTCCCGCCTTACTGATTCCGCTTTTTCGGATGGCCTTTTTGATGGCACGCTGGGGAACGGATTCTGAGATATGATGACGACGTTCAGCGCCAGACCGAGGATCGATTGAGCGACGGGAAGCCGGGAAAACATATTGCCACGACCAATTCCGGTCGGCATTTTTGTATTTTCTTTCCAAGGCAAAGGGAAGATAGACCGATCCGAAACCCGCTTTCAGGTCAGTTTCGTGAATGATCTTGATTTTTTGCATGTGACGTTGGAGTTGCTCTGAAATAATATCCGGCAGCATCGTAATCCTGTCCTTATTCCCCTTGCCGTTACGCACGATAATTTGACGGTATCCGAAATCGATATCCTTCACCCGCAACCGAACGCATTCCATGACGCGGAGCCCAGCCCCGTAAAGAATCTGACCCATCAGCCAATTTACCCCATCCAACTGGAGCAACACCTTCCTGACTTCATCCCGGGTGAATACGACGGGCAATTTCGCAGGGCGTTTGGCGCGAATAAGGTTTTCGAAATCACCCATCTCCTTGTTCAGTACTTGGCGATACAGGAACACAAGCGCACAAAGCGCCTGATTTTGGGTCGAACTGGCAACCTTTTTTTCGACGGCCAGATGAGTTAGAAATGCGCTGATGTGCGTTTCGTTCAAATTTTCCGGGTGCTGTTTGTCGTGAAAAAAAATGTAACGTTTGATCCACTCGATGTAGCTGTGCTCTGTGCGAATACTATAGTGTTTACAGCGTATTACGTTTCGTACACGATCGAGCAAACGTGGATTGTTCGTAGTTTGTTTTCCATTTGTTGCGCCCATAGGCCCATCGGGTAAATCGGTGTTGGTAAACATAACACTCTCCATCGTTGGAACTTTCAAAAACTATTTATTTCATTGACATAACGTCCATCTGTCGCTAAACGAATAGAGGGGAAAAAATCAATCCTTTCCGCCGTTTTCGTTCCATGCTACATGAACGTTTGTTCACATACTACGAGATCGTAAAATAATTGTCAACTTGTTATTGGACGATTTAGGCCAATAACAATCGAAATTCAGGATATTATTGGCCTGATGAGACCAATAATATCATTTAGGCCTCCAATTAGACGTAAAATAATGCGTCTATTCGGCAGTCGAAACTAGGTTAGGTGATGGAAGAATGAGGTATGAGCATTAAAGAGTTTTCAGAAGAAATAAAAATTCCTTACCTTGTTCATTTCACTCGGTGGGAAAACATTGAGGGTATAATCCAATATGGCCTTTTGCCAAAAATACTGATCGAGGATTTGCCGTTTGAAGTTTCAATAAATGATGAATTACGACTGGACGGTCATCAGGATTCAGTTTCTCTATCAATAGCATTTCCAAATTACAAGATGTTTTACAGATATAGAATAAACTCTAAAGCGGATGGATGGGCTGTTCTGGCAATTCATTCGAGTGTTTTATGGGAATATGAATGTGCTTTTTGCAAATATAATGCAGCGGATTCAAGAATGTCATGCATTCAAAAAGATGATTTGAAATCCCTATCCGCTTTTAAGAGTATGTTTGCAGAATTTGAACAAGATGATTTTTTAATAGAAGTTTTAGGCATTGAAAATAAGCCAAAAACAAGGACTGAAAAAAAGTTGAAAACTTTTGATCCAACTGATTCTCAGGCGGAGATACTTGTTTTCGACATAATTCCTATAGATAAAATAATAGGGATTGCTTTTGAAAATAAAAAACTACTGAGTGATTTTAAAGTTAAATATCCTAATATCAAAGCGATATTAAACAAAAATTATTTTAGTTCACGCGATTATGTCAGATTATATAAATCGTGATATATGATAAGGTTTTATAATGGCTAAACGTCCAGTTTACATTCCAAAAACAAAGACCGACGCATCTGGAGTTATTGTTAAGTATATTGAGTTTAAGTGGTTTCCTGGGATGTCTAAATCCCAGAAGCAAAAATCAATTTCATCACTTCATGAAGCCTTAAACATTTTAAATATATCCCCGGTGCTTGAAATATCCAGCAAATCAGAATTTGAGATAGGCGTTCAATTAAGCGCATTTAATTTATTGATAACCACAAAGAAAAAGCAAAAATCCTTCTCTGTTGAAACAGCTTTTCAAAGCAGTAAGGTATTTGATAAAGGTGGACCTTATATTGATTTATTAGAAGGAACTTCTATTCAAGCCAAAAAGGATATGCGCCTTAAGGAATCCGGAAATCTAATAAAGTTTTTGTTTTTCTCCAAAGAATTTCCATTAAAACCAAGAACATTTTTTTATGACTGGCTGTATATTAACGCATTGCATCAGAATGAAGAATTGGCTGATCAAATTATTTCCTATCAGGGGTTTACGGATATCGAATTTAATCCCAAAAAATCTATAAATTGCCAAGCATACTCTGCTGCTTTATATGTATCGCTTAGAAATTTGGGCATTGTTAACGATGCGCTTGAATCACCTGAAATGTTTCTTGAAGTGTTAAAAGATGAATACAGATCAAAAGAAGGCTCCTTTAGTATTCAGAGTACTTTGCTGTAAAATCACCTAACAACTGCATAGACAGCGGACCGGGAAAACGCTGCCGTTTTAACTTTTTCGCAGTCATCATTAAAAGTGCCTTTTGCATAGTCCGGTTTTGTTTTCCCGTCCGGTCATGCAGGGCGTTATACAACAATTGAAGAAGGATAGATCTATGGCTTTACCCCCAAATTCAGAACACTGCATCTCCGGGAAAACTATGTGACACCTCCGGCATGATTTGAGGTGCTGCAGCCATTTAGTTCGAATATCATTTGCAGCTCGGTACCGGGGTATTTTACCTGCGCACTGTTCAGATGCGCAAACAGTTGGCAAAGAGCCCGATTGGCCGCTGGGAACGAAGCGCCGTGCAATCGTATATTCAATTGCTGATTTTCAATATCGGGCAGTACATCGCCTTCGGTCTGGAACAGTGTCTGGAGAAGACTCCGTGCATCCGACGAGTTTACCGTCGGACCCGTGAGCAACCCAACCATTGCCGTCTCTGCACGATATGCAATCATACGAACCGTGTCCATCAGGCGTTTTCTGCCCGGTTGTAAACGTAAAAATTTATCTTTTGCTTCAAGTTCTCCCCACGTGATGTGTTTACTTGTCTGTTTTCGTTTTTCTTTCAACTCGCTGAGTTGATACTCCATCTTTTCGATTTCTTCTAACAGCTCGGCCTTTTTCTCTATCCACTTCTTAAACTTTACCGGTTTGTCTTCATTTTCAGGGTGAATGGTCATCTCGGCAAAACAGGCACGACGATATCGTAGCTTGTTCTGCAACGAATTACGGGATTGATTCAATTGCCGCCAAACGGGGTTGATTACCCGTTCGGTATCAGGAAATTCAACGACACCATAATCTAAAAGCACATCGATATCAAAATGTTGCATCATATAGTTGAAAAAGTTTTCCTGACACCACCGGCTGAACATGCGTGCTGCCAATTGAGTATGCGGCAAATCGAAAGCGGTGCTGATTACGCTGGTCTGGTGTCCGGAATCGGTCAGTTTTCGCACTTGTCGCATCCATGTTGCACCCTTACCAGATCCCACCAAACTACCCATTTCGCAAAGCCGCATCTTCACCACCTCTTTGTTTGGCATCGCAACTTCATACTCGGTGAACCAATGCTCCGGCCATGATTCACCAGGATGCTTATGATACGTCATGCAGCCGATTCGATGGCGATCCCACATTTCCTTGAAGAATGCGGGACTATATCCTTCCCTGTCGAAAACAAGAACGAACCGGCATAAACATGGGTTCTCTTGTAGTTGCTGCAAACCGGGTTGATTCGGAACGTCTTGCAACAACCGGGGAACGATATCGTCTCTTAAAACCGCCAATAATCCAGGATCGATCTGCTTTTCGACGACAAAAAAAGGTCGGCCAATCGCATCGTTAACCCAATAGTCGGTAATGCCCCTCATGCACAATCGTTCCCGGGACACGTAGCGGCGCGGTAGTCGGGTCAATTTTCCATGATAAACACGTACATGCCCGTCAACATAAAGCGCGCCAACCGATTCGGGCGCCTGTTCCATCCAGTATTTACCGAGGTATGCGGCCCACTTTTCCGCGCCGTGGTCTGCGCTCAACGCATCCATCTTGTAACGCAAACAGCGAACCTCCGGTGCACGATCCAAGCCCAATAACTTACCAAATTCTCCCGGAGCATGGCCTCGTATTTTTTCTGTCGTCTTGATCCTGCATAAGGCCATAAACGAAAGCAGCAACAAGACATGAAAGATCGTGTAATAGCCTTTGACTTGGCCGAGGAACTGTTTTGCGCCGGTAAACAACCCGTTTGCCACCAATGACGGTATCGCACAAAGAACGCCTGCTTTGGGAACGTCCAGGCATCTGTCAAAACGAACCGGCGCACCAACCATTTTGCCCAATGATGCCAATATGCGTTCCCCGACTCGGTTGCAAGCCGTCCCCATACTATCGGCAGCAGCCATGTCGACCATGTCCCGATCTGATTTGGTTAGACACGGTTCACCAATCCTTGATTCGATTAACCGACCATCATCTATAGCTTTGCGAAACGTATCGTATTTAATGCCAAGTTCCAGGGCGGCATCTTTTTTCGAGCACCCTTGATCCAGTAAACGTTGGGCTTGTTCAAGCACCTCAGGTTTGAAAACCTTGCCGCCGCGTCGTCCCCGCCGCTGAACGAAAAATGCCTCGGCGCCGCCGGACCTGAGTTTGTTCACGGATCGGATGACATTGCTCTTGGATACGCCGAATGTGTTTTGGATATCGATCTGGCGGCAAGCTCCGGATTCAACCAGTTGGGCTGTTATCATCCGAAACATTCGTTGATCGCCTTGTCTGTGAGAATAAATCGGAACGGTCGATAGAAAATAGGTCCAGGTCGTATCGTCACGAAATACACTGACAAGCCCGTTGATTTGTCTTGCACCGCGAGGAATAAGTGGTAGTATCTGTTGAGGCATGGCATCCTTTTCCTTTCATTTATCCGCCAAGATAATAAGGTTAAAGGTGCCATGTTCATTTTCCGGTTGCAATACCTTACCGGCCTGCTGGATTCAGACTCCTATCTTTCTGTTTTTCAACCACTTACATTATGTTTTGCTTGCCATATGCAACAATTAGGAAATCAAGTTTCCTGAAATTATCAGCAAAAAGTAATAGAAGCGATAAATAAAAAGAAAATCAATGCTAATTGTGAGGTGTGCGGCCAAAATAGTTGGTCTGTAGCTGATCAGGCGGTAACATTGTTGGTTTCAAATCTAGAAGGAGGCATTTCTCTACCTCCTCCAAACATTCCAACAGCGGCATTAGTATGCAACAATTGTGGTAATGTACGTCTATTCGCATTAGCTGTTTTAGGACTTCGTGATAAAAAGGAAGGGGGTGCGGAGTGACAGAACAAGCATCTCAGTCCTATATTCATTATGATCCTAATCGGATTGATTATTCTCTTTCGGAAGAAGAATTACAAAATTTAGCCAATGCTGGGCAGAATAGTTGGAAAGATTTCTGCATCTTCTGTTTCGCAGTTGGAATTCCTTGCACAATAAATGGTGTGTTTTCGGCAAGCGTGCATGAAATCCGCTGAGAGATGGGATATTATCGGTTGACCCCAATAATAAGGAGGCCCGCCGATGAATGACGATATCCAAGATGTTTCTATAATCGCTCCCAGCCTTGAGCAAGTTCAACAGCGGTTTGAATCCTGGCGAAAGCTGCGAAAGAAACGCACCCGAATTCCCCAAAACCTTTGGCAGGCAGCGGTCGCGCTATCAGAAGAGTACTCCATCTACCACCTGTCAAAGGCCCTGCGTGTAAACTACACGACGTTAAAGAAAAAAGTTGCCGGTACTCACTTGCCGGAAGAACACCCGTGCGAGATTTTCTCCACACCCTTTATAGAATTGCCGGCTCCGGCACCCCTTCTACCTGAATCCACCATCGAAATGATCAAAACGAACGGTTCGGTCATGAGAATGAATGTAAAAGGAGCCACCTGTTCCGATCTGGTGGAACTGGGAAAAGCATTTTTGGCTATGGCTTCATGATTGCCATCACGCCACACATGCGGATTTTTGTTGCAGTGGAGCCGGCTGATTTTCGAAAAGGCATCGACGGATTAGCCAAGCTTTGCCGTGACCATCTCAAGGCGGACCCATTTTCCGGTGCCGTATTTGTTTTTCGCAACAAACGGGCCACGGCATTGAAAATTATTGTATACGACGGCCAGGGATTCTGGCTTTGTCAAAAGCGGCTGTCGAAAGGGCGGTTTACCTGGTGGCCCAATGGCACGGATGATGTCTTGCGTCGGCTCAATGCGTATCAACTGCAATCGCTGATTTGGAACGGAGACCTTGCCACCATCGAGGTCGCCCCGCATTGGAAAAAGATTCATGCATAGGGGCTTGCGTTCCAGTAACGAGTGTGCTATGAATGCCGACCATGGAAACGATTCTCACCTACCGCGGCAAAACCGTAACAGTTCAGGATGCGGCGTTTATCCAGCAGCTGATCGACC
Organism: uncultured Desulfosarcina sp.; assembly: GCA_963674945.2. GTDB lineage: Bacteria > Desulfobacterota > Desulfobacteria > Desulfobacterales > Desulfosarcinaceae > Desulfosarcina. The sequence goes on along the minus strand of CAXXWQ010000003.1, from coordinate 2,200,546 downwards.
GAAACCCGAGCGACAGCCGAAGACGCCTTTCCGTCAAACTTTGCCAAGCCTGGGATTGGCGCCAAGCCAACGGCGCCTTTCGGGATATGGTCTGCCGGGGCTTGATGCTCGCTCTTCACCGGGCCGGGCACATTCGATTGCCGGCCAAAAAAATGACCCCGAACAATCCTTTGGCCAGACGAAAAGAGCCTGAGAACATCACCATTGAGCGATGCCCGATAGAAAGCAAGCTGTCAGCCATTACCCCCCTTACATTCCGACAGGTTCGCCGAACCGATGCCGAACCGTTGTTCAACAGCTTGTTGGAACAGTACCATTATTTGGGCTACACCCAGCCGGTCGGTGAACACCTGAAATACATCGTTTATTCTCAAAAGCGGCCCATCGCGTGCCTGTCCTGGTCATCGGCCGCCAGGCATATCGGATGCCGTGACCGGTTCATCGGTTGGTCCCAGCATCGGCGAATGGCGAACCTGCATTTGATGGCATACAACAGCCGCTTTTTGATATTGCCCTGGGTTCGCGTATCACACCTGGCCTCTCATATTCTGGGGCGGATGCGTCGTATCCTGCCAACGGATTGGCAAGCGATATACAATCATCCCATTTATTATCTGGAAACCTTCGTGGACAAGGACCGGTTTGCCGGCACCTGTTACAACGCCGCCAACTGGATTTACCTGGGAGATACCACCGGCCGTGGGAAGAATGACCAAACCCACCGGCCGAACCGATCCATCAAAGCGGTTTGGGGATATCCGCTGGTCAAGATGTTCAGATCTCGTCTTACCGCAGGAAAAAGCGCATGACACCGCCGCCCATCGAACTTTCGGCCGAGGAGCTTAACGCACTGATCGATCGGGTCAAATCTCGCAGCCTTTTGGATAAGGATTATGCAACTATTGCGGCCATGGGCGAGACGATCAACGTGTTGAGTCACAGTGTGGATGAAAAAGCCGCATCCATCAAACGCTTGCTGAAAATGATCTTCGGCGCATCCACGGAAAAAACCGATACCATTGTCAAAAAACGAAAACCGAAGAGCGCTGATAAAACGCCCAAGGCCAAGAAAAAAGGCCATGGCCGAAATGGGGCTGATGATTACACCGGTGCCGAGAAGATCACGGTGTCTCATGGTGAGCTTAAACATAAAGATCCGTGCCCGCTTTGTCCCAAGGGCAAGGTCTATGTATATAAACAGCCCAAAACCCTCATCCGTGTCACCGGCACCTCGCCGTTAACAGCGTCGATATACGAGCTGGAAAAATTGCGCTGTAATCTGTGTGGAGAGATTTTTACGGCCGATGCCCCACGGGATGTCGGCGAGGAAAAATACGATGCATCCGCCGGAGCAATGATTGCTCTTTTAAAATATGGCAACGGCTTTCCTTTCTACCGGCTTCAAAATCTGCAGGACAGTATCGGCATACCGCTGCCTGCATCGACCCAATGGGATATTGTCAGGGATTTTTATTGGCACGCCTACCCGGCCTTTGATGAACTGATCCGGCAAGCGGCTGGCGCAAAGCTGATCCATAATGACGACACCACCATGAAAATTCTTTCTTTGGTCAACGAAACACAAGATGCCAAAAGAAAGGGCATTTTTACCAGCGGCATGGTGGCGGTGTCGGACGATCACAAAATCGGGCTGTTTTTTACCGGAAACAACCATGCCGGAGAAAACCTGGCGGATCTACTTACCAAGCGCCAGGCCGATCTGGGTCCGCCGATCCAGATGTGCGACGCGCTGTCGAGAAATGTGCCCAAGGATTTTGAAACCCTTTTGGCCAACTGCATCTCACATGGAAGGCGGCGCTTCGTGGATGTATACGATAACTTCCCGGACGAATGCACTCATGTACTCAACGTGTTGGGCAAGGTGTATAAAAACGATGCCGATGCCAGGGAGCAAAACCTTTCTGACGATCAGCGCCTCGAATACCATCGGAACCATAGCGGTTCGTTGATGAAGGATCTTAGAGACTGGTTTGATGAGCAGTTCGAGGAAAAAAATGTGGAGCCCAACTCCGGGCTTGGCCAGGCCATCAAGTATATGTGCAACCACTGGGAGAAACTGACCCTGTTTTTACGTCAGCCGGGTGCCCCGTTAGACAATAATGTTTGTGAACGCGCCTTGAAAAAAGCGATTTTGAATCGGAAAAACGCCTTGTTCTACAAGACTGAACGTGGTGCCCGAGTCGGTGACCTGTTTATGAGCCTGATCCACACCTGCGAACTATGCACTGCAAATCCTTTTGACTATCTGGTTGCCATCCGGGAACACTCAGAGCAGGTGAAAGCCCGCCCGGATCAATGGATGCCGTGGAATTATGAACGGCAGACCTCTGAAATCAACTCCTAACCGTGGGCAGGGGCTTATCACCCTGCCTACGTAGCCATTCTGTCAGCACCGTAGCCCCGCCTTGAGAAAAATCTGCTTACGCACCGTTGCCGAAAGGACACAATAAATGCTGTTGTAGAGGTAAACAAACAAACTACATTCCTTCCAACTCTCTCATTTAATATAAATTTAGTTATAGGGATTGTTGGGATATTTCTTGGAATAGCCTTTGCTGTCGCCTGGAAAAAATCGAGGGATACAGTATGCCATCTCATAGATAAAATTAAGAGTAAACCGAAGGTGCCAATTTCACCATCTTTCATGAACATTGGTGCATTAGATCAGCAAGATGAAGCTGATGATGGCGGTGTATAACCTTCTGCTGCACATAACCGGAAGGGTCCAGCGGCTTTAACCTAAACGATATTTTGTAAGCTCTCACCGGCAAGAGTATTTACGATATTCCTTTTACCCTTCCCGCTGTGAGCTTAGCGTTATGCACACAAGATAGAGATGAATATTAATAAAGTAATATGCCCAAACTGTAGAAAGCCGTTTCCATTTTTCGTTAAACCATCAAGATGGGTTTTCAATAATTGGCATAAATCTCCTGGTGCGAGATGCCCAAACTGCGAAAAAGTGTTTCCATTAAAAATTTCAATGAAAATGGCTTTTATTGTACTACCATTGATATTGTTGGCTTCGATAATGTCATTTGAGTTAATAGAAAAGGTTTTCGAGTTGAAAGGCATTTTGGGAGGAATTGTAAGTGGTGCCCTTATCGGGCTATTAGCTGGATTTGGAGTACGTTTTTGTTATACAAATGATCATAAAAAAGATAACAACACTGCATAACCCTTGGCTGGAGAGGGATGCGGCAAAAATCGCGCCGCACCCCTCAGCCAGCCGTTAGCCATGAGAATCCAATGACATTTGATCAAAAAATTCAAATAATAAACTCAATTGGCGTTTGGTTCGCGGCCATAGCAACATTTTTAGCAGTAATTCTGTCGCTCCATTTGGCAAAACGTTCAGAAAAAATCAAACTTAAGGTTTATGTGGGAATGAGGGTCATCTTTGATGGTGATGGAAGCCCTCAAAGGAACTATGTAGGCATTACAGTCACTAACATTGCCGACAGAATTGTAACAATAAATAGTGTTGGCTGGACTGTTGGCAAAAAGAAAAAAAAGAAACATTGTATACAACCATTTAGATCTAACGAGAGTTCTCAATGTCCTCTAATCTTATCTTATGGTGAATCTGGCACCTTCTTAATTCCGTTAGATATTGAGTCAAGTTGGATAAATTCATTCTCAAATGATTTTGTTGAAGACTGCAGTGAAAATAATTTAAAGACATTAAGACTACAAGTTCATACATCAGTCGGAAAAACAATTGAAATTGTACCTGAAAAAAATTTGTTAGAAGAGTTGATAAAGGCTAACATCTAAATCAACGGGACGCGGTAAAACGTTGCGCCCGTTATTAAAGCGTTAGCGAAAAACGATGATATGAATTGAACGACAATGAATGATACAGTCTTTATAATCGGAGCAGGCGCAAGTAAGGAAGTAAACCTACCGACGGGTTATGAACTAAAACGTATTATCGCAGATCTCCTTGACTTGCGTTGGGATATCCATAAAATGGTATCTGGCGACCATTTAATTGCATATGCCCTAAGGGAACATGTAAAAACCCCCGAGGGAAATAGGGGTGATATTAATCCATATGTGCATGAAGCTTGGCACATTAGAGATGCACTTCCTCAAGCTTTATCCATCGATAATTTTATTGATTCTCAAAGGGGCAATGAGTCATTAGCCTTGTGTGGCAAATTAGCAATTGTAAGGTCAATTTTGAAAGCTGAGTCAAATTCATCGCTTTACTTTGAAAAAAATAGACATGACTCAAAAATAAAATTTAGTTCTCTTCAAAACACATGGTTTTTACCTTTCTTTCAGATAATTACTGAAAATTGCACCAAGGAAGATCTTGAAGAAAGGCTTAAAAAAATTTCAATTATAGTTTTCAATTATGATCGTTGTATAGAACACTTCTTATTCCATGCATTTATTAACTATTATAGGATTTCTCCAGAAGAATCAGCGGAACTAACCAAATTTATAAATATATTTCATCCTTATGGCAAAGTTGGGCATCTGCCATGGCAAAATAGAGACAGGGCAACCGATTTTGGAGAGGAACCCGATGCTCAAAGATTATTAAAACTTACTGATGGTATAAAAACATTCACAGAAGGGACCAACCCTGAATCCAGTGATATTGTCGCAATCAGAGAAAAAATTTCTAATGCAAATCGTTTGGTTTTTTTAGGTTTTGCATTTCACAAATTGAACATGGGGCTTCTAAAACCATCTAAAATAGAACGTGTGGATTTTTCTAAAATCAAATGTTTTGCCACCACACTTGGTATTTCAAAAAGTGATAAAGAAGTAATTAATGCTCAGATATCTGAATTGTTCGATTCTGTTATTCATTCAAACATGGCAAATGTAACTTGTAAGGAATTGTTTCCAGAATTTTGGAGAAGTTTGTCTTTTTAGAAAACCCTCGCTAACATCTAAATCAACGGGACGCGGTAAAGCGTTGCGCCCGTTATTAAAACGTTAACTATAGGAGTAAAACAATGAAAAGGCTATACATAGGAGTATTATCCATTTTTATTGTAATGACAATGTGCTCTTTTTTGTCTGCTGATGATCTTATGTACAAATGTATAGTAAAAAATGTTTATGTTCTGAATGATGACGGCTCGCTTAAAAATTCGAACATGGAAAAAGAATTTAAAGGCAGTGAATTTTCGGTGTCCCGTATTTCAGGTGAAATTGTCGGCAAAGTTCTCCCTACCCTAATGGCGAACTCAACAAAGGTTATAAATAAAGGAAATGAATCGTACTCATTCAAGTCTGTTGCTGAGTTTGATGCGGTCAATAAACCATTATCAAATGGATCGGAAGATGCTGTAAGTACTGCATCTCTTCAATTACTGGAAATTCAAATATTCCAGCAAGGGGCCATTAAACCCTTTGTTGCTATGTCCATGGGGGGTGCCGGTATCGTTACAGGGACATGTGAATGTGGAAAATAGTTAACAATCTGCTCAAGCGGGAGCGGGTAAGCTTGGGCATTTTTAAAAATATCGTTGGGGCAGTTATTTGTTTCAAGAAAATTTTTCGCTAAGGCTCCCGCCCCCTTAGCAGTACGTTATACGGACACTTTCGCCAGAAACAATAAATCGTTTCTGGACGCAGTGCAGGAGGAAAGAAGATGAAAAAGAGCTTTACCGTTGAGATTTTCGTCGATGTTGAAATACCCGACGACAAGATTGAAAAGGCCGTAAAAGATTACCGCGAGTGCATAAGCGAAACGGCTGATATAAACGAGGTCATGGCGCAGGTCGCGTGGAATGAGGCGCGGTATGGTGGATTCTGCGAAGGGGTCGGTGAGAACGGCGAAGATTTCACGGCAACCGTCACCGGCGATAATACAGAGGAAGACATATAACAACCGCTTCAACCTGACTCCGACCAGTAGGTCGTCGCAGGTTAAGCAAATGTTCAAAACATATCTAAATGAAGAATACACTATTCATACTCATTGACATTGCATTTTTAATCACCGGTATCGCCTTGATACCATTTTTTTTCATGCGATGGAAAGGCGTGGGCTTTGTACTTAACTCTAAAGCTGACATTGGGGCGTCCTTTAGCGGAAATGCATGTTTATTGATGATACTATTAGGCATAGCGCTGATCTGTTATGCAGTTTTTGATTTCATTATATACAGGAAATCTACCGTCAATAAAGGCGAATAGATTTTTATAATCAAAGCAAATAAGGATATTTAGCCATAACCACCGTGTTCACTCTGACCGGGAGGGTCCAGCGATTTTATTATAAACGAGTTTAAACGGTTTCTCACCAGCCGGTGTATAAAAGACTTTCTTTTTCCCTCCCGGCCAGGTGACACGCGCGTTCGATAGCAATTGAGCGATCTATTCAGAAGGAATGAATTAATGATTATATTTCGAAAAATTGGATATATGATTTTTGCATTTATAATATTGGGCAGTTTAGCGTATGCAGAAATGTATAAATGGATAGATGGTAATGGAGTTGTACACTTTTCTGATTCACTCCCCTCCGAACCAGAAGCAATTTCTGATTTTGAAAAGCAGCCTACTTGCACCACCCCTACGAAATCTTCAAATGAATACAAGCAAATGACAATAAACACATCCACCTTTGACAGGCCAGATGTTTATCATAATCATTCTGAAAATGAATATTTAGAGATTACCCAGGGCGATTCTGTCGATACCGAGTTAAAAACTATTTGGAATGATATGGTTAAATGCCTAACCAATGAAGATATAGATTGTGCCTTGAGATATATATCCCCAAAAACGAGGTCCGCATATAAAGGCATCAGTAAATCAAATATTTCTAAACTTGCCAACGATATATCTTCAGCTAAAAATTTAAGGTTCGTAAAAGTTTGGGGTTGTGAGCGAGAATATTGTGAAGTTGAGTATAAATTCACAACGATAAAGAATGGGAAGAAATATGCCAATCCAGTTAAATTTGAAAGAGACCCAGCGAGGAATTGGTGGGTTGTTGTTTTTTAATGATCATCAATTGAACAATGAAAATTAAAAACTCTTATAGGATAAAGATCGAACCATGGCATTAAGAAACGACGGCAAACAGCCGCCGCGCCTTATGCCGGGCGTTGGCTTGATAAATCATGAGAAATTTATACGACAAACGATACGATCAAGATGACTATTACTGGGGGTTAAAGCCATCGTCCAACTGTGCCAGGGTGTTGGAACTCATGCCTCCTGATCGTCATGTTACACTGCTTGATGTTGGGTGTGGCGAAGGTCGTGATGCTGCTGTCTTCTTTGCAGGAAAGGGCTACTCAGTAACAGCTTTCGATGCTTCACCAATTGGCATAGAAAAGGCTAAACGCCTTGCCGAAAAGGAAAATGTGTCAATCAAGGTCTTTGTTGCTGACATTAACGAGTTTCGCCTATCTTATTCATTTGATGTTATTTTTTCTACCGTCGTATTATCCCGAATCCTGGTTGCGAGTCGGCTCATCAGCCGGTCGTGATTGACTCTATCGAAAAACTTGGACAGATCCATGTCAACCACATGGGTGTACCCGTCAAGCAGATGGCTCTTGGCGGTTAAGACAGCGTCATGGGCGGATTTTCCAGGCCTGAATCCAAAGCTATATTCGGAAAAGGTCGGGTCCCAGATCTGTTCCACCAACTGAGCGATCGCCTGTTGGATCATCCGGTCCAATACCGTGGGAATACCAAGCAGGCGGACACCGCCATCCAGCTTATCGATCTCTTTCCTTCTGACCGTCTTGGGACGATAGATCCCATCTATCAGGTCCTGTTTGATTTTGGGCCAGTGTCTCTTAAGGTATCCCTTAAGTTGCTTGGTGGTCATGCCATCGACGCCGGCGGCGCCTTTGTTGGCGATGACCTGGTTCATTGCTCTTAACATGCTCCTTCGTTCTACAATTCGTTCCAGTAACCGCTCGTTTGCTCCCAGACGTTCGGCGATCCGTGACGCTACAAACATTTCCGTCTGCTGAGGCTTTATGTTCATAAGTACACGTCTCCTACTGGTCTTTTCATTTACCCGTACCACTCGGTCCGGGCACCGTTCGGGCCTTCATCGGGGTGAGGCCTCCGGGTATCCTTCTCCCTTATTCGGGAGGCCCGGCTCGTTTCCACCGACTACTATGCCCTCTGCTGACTTCTGCCACGAGGTCGCCTCCCCTTGCGGTTCGGTCAGTCCTTACTGGACATCATGGCAGATCTCCCGGGGTGAACACGCATCTTTCCGCACATGAACGCCGAGTTTACGCCTTTGGCCTGAGATGGATAGAGGACTTTGCCTTGTTGTGCAGGCTCGTCCCACCAAAAATCGCCTCCAACTCGATTCTTGTACATCGCCCCATGCGTTCGCGGTACCCTACCGTAGCAGGGCGGCCTCCTTCCCAGGCACCGTCGCCGGATACCCGGTTGCGCTACCGCTATACCCTTCGCCTCCATCGGGCTGGGTTTGGGACTTGATGAGCCGTGAAACAAAGGGTATGCTGGGCTCATCGCACCCTTAAGAATACGTGCCGTGCCCGGCACACACAACTCGCTGGTGTGGGACGGCGAGGACCATGCCGCCCCACAGCTTGGCGTTGTCCTTCACAACCTGAAGTTAAAAAATGAATATCAATGGTAAAAACATACTCATTTTTCCAGAGTACCACTTAACCGACTTTCCTCCTCAGGCGCCATTATCAAGGGAAGAGTCTCAAGATATCCTTCGGTGGTATAAAAAATTTGGATTTGATGTCCTCATTTCCGGTTACATTGAAAGAGAAGATAGCAAAAATTATAGTTCATGTTTGGTTATTGATGGAGATAAAACACATAATATCAGAAAGATTCATGTACATAATGATGAACATAAATTCATCACTTCCGGCGAGGAAAAGAAGAAATCATTAGACTTATCTATCGGTCGGACGCTGATAATTATTTGCTATGAATTCAAATTTCTAAATGACGCGAAATATCGGAGAATTATCGAACAGGGTAACATTGAGAATCTATTGCTGATATCCGCGATGTTTCATAATTTCAAAGAAAATACTGAAAAGTGTATGGAATACTGTAAAGAAAACGAAATCAAAAGATTTATTACTTCAGACCGGTTCTTTGGTCTTAAAGTCACTGAAATAAAGTAAACTGCAGGATAATCTGCGGTTTCACAATGGACCTTTCGTACCTCGCGGCCTGTGACTGCGGCGGTGGCGCCCCGCTGCGTGCGGCGCCACCGGCCCGAGTCGGGCGGCTTGCCGCTCGACTCGGGCCGTTATACGCAAATGGGACTATACAGAAGCTCCAGAAGCATTGGGTTGAATGGCATCTTTTGCTACGCGGGCAAGAAACGATGATCTGGACATACCTTTTTTCTTCGCAGCAGCATCGATCTGCTTGAGTGTTAGTTCCGGCAATGTGATATTTACGCGAACTGTTCGGGACTTTAAATCAGGAATTGAAACAACAAGAAATGCAACGGTTCCAGAGTAGTCCGGGTCACTCATAATTTTTTCTAGTTTGGAGGGATTGGGTAACTTTTCACCATCTTCGATCATACCCTGGATATGGAAGGTAAGGGCCTCGTGAGCCATGTCCTTGGCCTCATCGATGGTTTTCCCTGCAGTGATACATCCAGGAAAATCGGGAAACGATACACCAAAATCGCTTTTTTCATTTTTGTGAATGGTGGCTATATAGTTAGACATTATTAAAACCTCAACTAAACTTGATTCCCGATTGACGCTCGATACTTTTCAAAGTGCCAATGGGGATGTCCTTCTTAGGATGTGGAACCGTTACACGCCCTTTTCTTTCAGGATGCCGAAATTGTGTGTGGGAACCGGATGTTGCGACTTTATACCAGCCGTTTTGTTTTAGCATTTTGATAATAGCTCGACTATCCATGATGTGTAATAATACACACCACCGGGCGATTCGTCAACAAGACAAAATTTCGTATAACCGCTCATTTCACTCTGACTGGTGTTCCGCTGCCGCTCCACACCAGCAAGTGAATTCGGCGTTGGGCATCCAGATTAAGAGTGAACAATGAATGATATCATAAAAACGATCTTAGAATTTTTGAAAATCATTGTTTCATGACCTTTTGTAGTCTTGGTAATATTTCTATTATATTTGCGCCCTATCCGTGAGCTAATTTTATCATTAAAAAAGCGTGAAGCTGAAATACCGACACCTTGGGGTTCAGTTCGTCTTCTACCACCCGCAGCCGAAGATGAACTACCCCCAGTCCAAGTTCAAAAGGACATCGATAAGCGCGTTGATAAATTCAGCGATCTTTTACCAACAATAAGGATGGCTATAGCCGAGGTTGAAGGCGAAAATAATACCTGGGGGGCTGGTTTTGTCGTTGACAAGAAAGGTATATTGGGACGATAGATCCCATCTATCAGCTCCTGCTTGACTTTGGGCCAGTGTCGCTTAAGGTATCCCTTAAGTTGCTTGGTGGTCATGCCATCGACACCGGCGGCGCCTTTGTTGGCAATGACCTGGTTCATTGCTCTTAACATGCTCCTTCGTTCTACAATTCGTTCCGGTAACCGGCACACCTCAGGGAGGTGTAGTATCGGCGGTACTGGCCAATATTTATCTTCACTATGCACTGGATCTGTGGTTTGAAAAGGTTGTCAAGCCAAACAGTGACGGTGATGCTATGCTGATTCGGTTTGCCGATGATTACGTCTGTTGTTTTCAGTATCACAGGGACTTGCAGAAGGTTCGAAGCTCCATCGACGGTCGCCTGGGAAAGTTCAACTTACAACTTTCCCAGGACAAGACACGAACCATAAAATTTACTCGTTTTGTAACCGAAAATAGTGAATCATTCACCTTTCTCGGATTCGAATATCGTTGGGGTCGAAGCCGCACAGGCAAGCCACTGGTGAAGATGCGAACATCGAAAAAGAAGTTTCGGCAGGCATTGTCGTCAATCAAGGCGTGGATGAAGAAAGATAGGTTTGACGGTACGACGGAGATAATGGAGGCATTGCGCTGCAAATTGCAGGGCCATTTCAATTATTACGGGGTATCCGGCAATATGGAAATGCTAAAATCCTTCTATCATCATACCATCAATATCGTCTTTAAATGGCTCAATCGCCGAAGCCAGAGAAAAAGCCTAAATTGGAGCGGGTTTTCAGAATTGCTAAAGCAGTTCCTGATACCGCAGCCCCGAATTATCGGATACTGGGATTAACCTTGCTTTCGTACGAAGCGAACAATACTGAAGAGCCTTGTGCGGGAAAACCGCACGCAGGGATCTGTGAGGGGGCGTTCGGGTAACTGGCCATCCTACCTCGATGCGATAAGCGCAGTAATCTTGAAAGGTAAGGCATGATTCACCGAATTCTGGACAAATCAAAACAAAAAGAAGTAGAAGATCTATTCACTTCTGTATTCACTTCATCGGAGGGTGAAAAGGAAGGAAAATTGATTGGCAACCTTTCTTCACAGTTGGCGTCAAACATCGACGATCAGGAAATAATCTGTTTCGGCGTATATGAAAATGAAACGTTCATCAGTTCTATTTTCTTCACTCGCCTTCAGTTTAGTAAGCCTACGCAGGTTTACATGCTTGCCCCAGTTGCAGTAAGCGCTGAATATCAGGGAAAAGGCATCGGACAGGCGCTAATCAATTACGGGCTTAATGAGCTCAAAAAGCGCTCTGTTAATGTTGCTGTCACATATGGAGATCCATCCTTTTATTCAAAGGTGGGATTTCAGGTACTTTCAGAAAATGTAATTCAGGCTCCGTTAAAGCTTTCAATGCCTTTTGGCTGGCTTGGCCAATCTTTAACGGGAGAGCCAATTCCAACTATTAATGAACGACCCGGGTGCGTTAAGGAATTCAATGACCCCGTTTATTGGTAAACAAAAGAACATAACGAATAAGGATAGATCGTGAGAGCGAAGCGAGCCACGATCTTATCCGGTTGTTGAACAAGCCCGATATTAAAGGATGATCTATTTATAAAGGAAATATCTATTTCGGGAGAAGGTAGGAGATACGGCTCTTTGAAAATCGAAGCTTTTTTTGGGCGTACTTGTGCGACTGCCTTGCACAGGCATAATGGTCAACCATGTTTTCCATAAGGTCGGCAAGTCCTCCTGTATTTACCATGAACGGCAGTTCTTTGCCGATGTGGCGGTTATCCCGGTCTTAACCGAAACCCGATGACTACCATCGGCGATTTGCACCGGGAGCATTTGAACGACGGACGAGCGCGAAGCCCAATTTCCTGAATAACCACATGCAAAACCAGCTGGACCAGCGACAGGAGCTTTTTTGCATTGCCGTGCAGGAAACAGTAATCTCGCACTCTGCGAAAGCCCTTGGGGAGGACATGCTGTATAATCAGGTAAATGAAATCCTCGCCGGGCAGAGCACGGTATTTTTCGGTTTTGGTCTCACTTTCGATATACCGAAAAGTGACCTTGCCGTTTTCGTTTGCAACGATGTTCTTTTCGCTGATCACGCCTTTTTACAAATACTTGGAAAGGTATTTGACGGCACCGGCGCCTTTCCCGACCTGCCGACAGTCGACGATCCATTCGAAAGGGGCCGTTGGAATGGAAAAACCGCATTTTCTCAGCTCCGTCAAAAAGCGAGCGCGAAAGACATTGGCGAGGTTATCCTGTTTAAACAGATATTTCCCCTTTTTCTTTTTCCACTGCTTTCTGGAACGAACGATGCCGCCGCCTGGTACGATCACATGAATATGGGGATGGTAATCTAAACTGCGACTGTTGGTGTGCAGCACCATGGTCATCCCGATTTCAGCCCCCAGGTGTTTGGGGTTCGATGCGAAATCCTTGAGAACGCCGGCAACGCATAAAAAGAACAAGGAGTAGATTTGTTTAGGCAAACGCCCTGCCAATGCCTGAAACTTAAACGGTAAGGTAAATGTGATCATGAAGTAACGCACCGGCAATAGTATGTTCATCTGACGGTCGATCCATTGGGATGCGTTATGGTTCTGACATTTGGGGCAGTTGCGATTTCCGCATGACAAGGGCTTCCATTCGATGTGAGAACAACTGGAACACGATACCGCTACTTCACCGGATTCGACGGTCCTGCATTCCAAAATATTGTTGAAGGCTTTGACCTGATCGTGTGAAAGAAAGTCTCCATACTTACGCATGAAGGGTTGCCGGTATTGATGGAAAATCTTGGCCAGTTCCATGATCACACCTTCTTGAAATCAACATGTATGGAGTTGACCAGGGAATTGATGGTGGACATGCTATCTTTTTCGGAAATCTCGGTGAGTTGGGTGTATCGTTCGGTGGTGTTCGAGTTGGCATGGCCCAAAAGGAGCTGGATATGACGCAGGCTCAGGCCACGTTCCAGAAGATGGGTGGCATAGCTGTGGCGAAGCGAATGGATGGAGGCTTTTTTTAATGCCGCATTCCTGTACAACCACTTTCATGGCCTTTTGCGTGCCGCCCATATCCATATGATTTTTTGCATATTTGATTCGATCAATGGGGCCGCTTACGTTTGGAAACAATAATTTCGGATGAACGATATTGATCCATTGCATGTCTTTTTCGAGCACGAACTTCCAAAAGAATTTGAACCCATAGCAATCGAGTTTAACCGTGCTCCAGGAATGGGTTTCCACAAGTTGGGCGAAATAGGATTCCAATTGCTTGGGAGTGAGCTTGTCCGGGCAGCAATCGAAATGATCCCGCAACCGCCGGACGGATCTTGCGTATGCCTCCCGGGTCTTTTCGCTCTTGCCCTGGAGATTGAGCATTTGCAAATGACGCTGATACAGTTTGTCGAATCGTTTGGTTTCTTTCTTGTCCATGGTATACTCCCTTCGTGTTATAATCGTCCGAAATTGGACGGTTACGGAAAGTATACAGGATTTGAAGTTTTTTTCCGCCGCGTTAGCGGCTTCGTTCAACAAACAATTTCACCCGAGCGCAGGGGGCGTGGCATTTCTAAAAATCGTAGTTTCATTGATGCTTTTTCCATCTCAAAACTCTTAAAATTCCATACCTGCGCCCGGGTGAAATGAAGCGTTCGGCACCACATCAAATAGCTCCGATAGAATAAAGGCGAAACTTGACATGTTGAATGGTCTGTTTTAGACTGGTCTAAAACTAGTCTTTTGATATAAGGAGATTGATTATGGAAACCATTGGTGCATACGAAGCCAAAACGCATTTACCCAAATTGCTTGAGCGTGTAATCAAAGGCGAACGGATAACAATTACAAAACATGGTGTGCCAGTTGCTGTTCTGCAGCCACCTATGTCTTCAAAAAGGACTGAACCAAGCAAGGTTATCGCTGAAATACGAAAATTTCGTGATAAACATACCCTTAAAGGGCTTTCAATTCGCGAAATGATTGAAGAAGGAAGGCGATAAATGAGCGATGATTTCGTTGTTGACAATTCAGTGGTTATGACGTGGTGTTTTAAGGATGAAGACAGTCAATACACTGATTTAATACTAGATAGGCTTGAAAGCGCCACCGCGTTCGTCCCATCTATTTGGCCTTTAGAAGTTACCAATGTATTATTAGTGGCTGAGCGAAAAAAACGAATAGGTGAGGCGGATAGCACACGTTTCATCGCCCTGCTTACTGAACTTCCAATAATTGTAGAGCAAGAATCGCCAGAAAGGATGATTAAAGAAATTTTTGCATTAGCTCGTCAGCATAACCTGTCAAGCTACGATGCTTCATATTTGGACCTCTCTATGAGAAAAGGATTGCCCATTGCCACGCTTGATAAAAATTTATTGGCAGCTGCAAAACGCAGCAAGGTTTCAATATTAAAGGGTTAATAGCAGAGATATCTCAATCGGGATAGGGAGTAGCCTCACGGCTACCCCCTCCCAGACCACCCGGCATACGGATCGCGTACCAAGGCGGTTCGGCTGATCAGGAAGTTTATTGAGCAGGCAGGAACAGTCCTCGTTCGAAGAAGTAGCGATCGGATAGAGCAAATACCACCCACTTGACCTTACTCATGCGCCAGTACTTTTTACGGGCGTTCCCGCATAGCATGGCATTCCGATGAGAAATTCCAAGTTTTTCCAGATTTCGGACCCTGGTCCTCCGGTTTTTCCATTGTTTCCAGACGGTGCACCGCAATCTACGGATGATCCAGACTTTCAGGGATTTGAATATGTACCTCGCTTCCGTCAGGCGATAATAATTCCACCATCCGATGAGATACTGATTCAGCCCCTTTATGATCTGGTCCAGACTTTTCCCGCAATTGCGGTCAGTCAATTCCCGGACTCGGTCCTTGAAGCGTGATATGGTCTTTTGGTGAATCCGGATCTTGGTCTGGCCGCACATACTGATGAAGGTAAATCCCAGGAATTTGCGTAGCCACGGCCGACTCACTGCACTTTTCTCTTCGTTTACCTTGAGCTTGAGCTTCACGGTAAGGGACGGTAGGTCCCATCTATCAGGTCCTGCTTGATTTTGGACCAGTATCGCTTAAGGTATCCCTTAAGTTGCTTGGTGGTCATGCCATCGACACCGGAGGCGCCTTTATTGGCGATGACCTGGATTTGGGACTTGATGAGCCATAGAACAAAGGGTATGCTTGGCCCATCGCACCCTTAAGAACACGTGCCGTGCCCGGCACACACAAATCGTTTGAGAATCGACACGCAAAAAACGCGCGCGTCTCAACTCAACCGTTCGCTTTAAAAATGAAAGTCTATCGCAAGCATGAAATATCTAATTTCAGTTTTTTTTCTTATTTTTATTGCTTCAGTAGCACATGCAGGGCAATTTCGCGTTTTGATTGGCATAGACGCAGTCGTGCTTAGTAAGGGAATCGATGGAGATACGTTTGTCGGTCTATATTCATTAGGAACCGAATATACTTTCGGAAATTATTTTTCCTACGGTCTAAACGCCGGCTTTTCTGTTTCAGAGAATGACAATGCTGAAGGAATTAAAGGAGACGGATATGTGAAATATAATATCCGCCCAAAGCGCAAACTTAATCCATACTTATCCGCTGGTATATCAGCTGGTGCATTTAAATATCTTGATAATGCGTGGATAAGCGGAAATGACGGTGGCGGATCTTACGCTTACTACGCAACGGTGTCCACTACTGTTCGGTCATTTGGAGCAGCGTATCAGATCGGAACAACAATGGAATTTAGCAAAAACCTGAATCAGTGGCCTAATTTTTGCTGTTAGGATTGGCGCGGGGCGATTGCCTCACACACCATCATTTGTTGATAATTTTTCTCACTATTTTCAAATTTCGAAGGAATTTTGCTCCTGTTTCTCATTCTTTAGCCATAGCAAATCACCAAGCAAATGCCTGTAAAATTGTTCTTTTAAAAATTATAGCTACTTCATAGCGGAAAGCAAATTCAGACGAAGATAAATCCGATCCATCAGTTTGGAAAATGGATTGAGTTGGCCAAAGGATATGTACCATTTTCTACTTCTGGTTACTAATCGACCGGCCATATACATCAAGTCCTGCATGACTGTCCGGATTCGACGCCGGGTAACTTTCTTCCGGCGTATACCGGGCAATTCAGTCGGATCACTCTCTTCGATGCTGATTTGTCCGATAATCCGTAGCATGTTGTACGTCAGCATCGCCAAATGAAGAATCAAGCTATTGGTGGAAAAATGACCGCTCGGCAAGCGCTCCAGGCCCATGTCGGATTTGAGTTCGGAGTGAAACTGCTCGCTGGTACCGTGATCGTGATAAAGTCGAATCACCTCATCCGGTGGCAACTGTGCGAGGCTGCACCAATAGGTATCGATCTGATACTCGGGGAACAGCAGTACTTGGCCCTTTTTGGTATGCCTTTCGGTAACCTCAAAGATGATTGGGTAGCGCAATGGATTGCCGTTGATGTCTTCAATCGTCTTTCCGATCCATACACATTTTCCTGAGCGGCAATGCTGTTGCTTGCCGGATTTTTTTGCCAGATCAACCCACTTTTGAACAGATTCTCTACGCAAATTGCGTTTGATGATAAAGTGGACATTCTTTCGTGAATCGTCAGGAAAGTTGTCTTGACTGTCGTTTCCTGAATCCAACCTCATCAAAATAGGCTGATCGGTAATTTGCCTGGCATAATCCAAGGTGGCGTTGATAAATTCGGGGGTGTTTTTCTGGCAGTGTTGTTTTCCTTCTCTGAACTCAAGATTCACCAGATACCCCTCGGTGCCCAGGTAGGCAAAGATCGGAGCGAAGCCATCCGTGCCTTTGTAGGTTCTGGAAACGCCTTCCTTTTGAGTCTTTGAGTTGTCAAACGGACTCACATCCATATCCAAAGGAAGGAAATCACCCGCACTGGTTTGGATGGGTGAAATCGCCGGAGCGCAGGATCGAACCAAATCAACGCCTGCATCCTTAATCAGCTTATCGGCTTGGTTGCCGATCAAATCGATTCGCTGACGCAATGTCGGGCTTGACGGGCATGCACGATTGCCAATGGCCTTGTTGAAAAATTCTTGCTTCTCACGAAAAATCTCGATCGCATCGTAATCAGGTTTACCAATACTCATGAGAGCAATCATCGAAGCTAAAATGTCACCATGAGAAATTTTCGGGTCTACACAATGGACGCCGTTGATCTTTTCGAAACGGAACCTGAAATTTATCGCATCAAGTAATGCGCCGATATTGATCAATCCGCTATGACTGGCAAGTTTTTCCATCTCGTGTTTTATGGTGATCGGACGCCGCATTGATTTCACCTCCGAAGTGAGCGTTTAGTGCCCTAATATTACCATAATATATATGTTTTATCAATTGGTTATAGTGTTTTAATCAGGTTTTGTGCCACGGAAACAGGAAAAACATACAAGTTGATGCATATTGGTCTCAATTTTTTGGAACGGATGACCTTTTACTTAATATTGTCGGCGTTAGAGTGGTTTTTTAATTGAAATTCAGTTTAAAAGTATCTAAACGAAAGTCCAAGAAGCGACTGCATTCACTCAGACCGGTGTTACGCTGCCGCTCCACACCGGCTGGTGATGCTGGCTTTAGCTTGCTATGAATGTAATGGAATTGCAATGAAAAAAGAAAGTAATCTGTTTTTTAATAATGAATTCGCTTTAAGGTATGATGATTTAGTGGGAAAACAAAATTGGTACGGATCTGAAATTTTGCTTGGAATGATATTTGAGTATTTGAAAACGAAAGATAAAATTTTAGTAACCGTTCACGGGGCATTTTAGGGCTGACATCATGGCCTTTAACCCATTGAAAACAAAGCATAAATTGTGTGCACCGTAACTGCCTGAAATAATTTAAAATAAATCTAGATTTTTTCTTTTAACTATGTTAGAGTGCTTTTCATGGCACTCAAAAGACCATTTTCAGAACTCGATTGGCAACTGACACCAGAGGCGGTGAGAAATTACATCCTATATCTGGAACAGGCGCTTCATGATATGCAAAAATGGGTTGAGACCCATGAAAAACGCATAGAGAAACTTGAAGTCCAGACCAAAATGAATTCTCGTAATTCCAGTAAACCGCCCTCATCCGATCCGCCTTTTAGCAAGCAGAAAAGAAAACAGAAAAAGAGCAAGCGATCCAAAGGCGGACAAAAAGGACACAAACCGCACCAGCAACAACTGCTCGAGCCGACAAAGCAACATTCGTTGATGCCAAAATGCTGCAGTTGTGGTCATTCGGTGTTCGATCAGGAAAAGATGAAGCCTTTTTACACCCATCAACAGATCGAACTTCCCAAAATCGAAATGGAAGTCAGCCACTATATTCTGCACAAGTGCGATTGCCCCAATTGCGGGAAGGTTGTCAAAGCCAAGCTGCCATCTGCCCTGTCGAGCGGATACGGTCCCCGATTTACCGCATTTGTTGGTGAATTAAGCGGTATTAAAGGGATGAGCCGAATGGACGTAAAGCAGTTATGCGACTCTGTGTTAGACATTCCCATTGCTACGGGGACGATCCAAAAAATCGTTGACCGCACTTCAATGGCGATTTTGCCTGTGTATGAACGTATCGGGGGTATCGCCAGAAGTTTCTGGTGCAATTATATCGATGAGACCTCCTGGTTTACAGAAAACGATCTGCACTGGCTGTGGGCCATGGTCAACGAGCGGGTTGCTTTCTATCGCATAGACCCGCATCGCTCCAAGGTGGCTTTCGAAGCACTCATCCAGGACTGGAACGGCATTCTGGTCAGCGACGGTTACGGCCTGTATCAAAAATGGGTTCACCGCCAGACGTGCCTGGCTCATCTAATCCGTAAGGCCGATTCTCTGGCGGAGAGAAAGAAGCCGGATTTACGTCGCTTCGGAGAAATCGTCGCCGCTTGGTTGAGACAACTGGTATCGTTTGCCAAAGAGCCACCCGACCCAAAGCAATGGTCGGATTTTTATACATTCTTCTTGTTTACCGTGTCCCTTTGGGAACCCGATAAAACGGATGCAGGAAAACTCGCTCGGCAGATCATCCGGGAAATGAACAACCTATGGGTGTTTATGGATCACAAGGGCGTCGATCCCACAAACAATCGTGCCGAAAGAGCGCTACGCTTTGGTGTATTGTGGCGGAAACGAAGCCTTGGCACCCAAAGCGAGAAAGGAAACCGTTGGGTTGAGCGGATATTGTCACTGAAAGAAACCTGTCGCTTACAAGCAAAGCAGACTTTTCCTTTTCTCGTGGAGTGCATTACTTCCTATTTTCGAAATTTAGAGCCAAACCTTTCCTGGATTTAATCCAATGGGTGTTACCCTGTGAATGCGTACAAATTTTAGACATCGGCATAGGAACAGGGTTGAGTGCAACCGGTTTTTATACTTTGGGTTTAGATGTATATGGTCTTGACTATTCCAATGAGATGTTAGAGGTTTGCAGGCAAAAAGATATCACGGTAGACTTAAAACAGTTAGACTTGAATGATACACCATGGCCATACCCTACTGATTTTTTTGATCATATCAGCGCAAATGCCATATTATACTTTATTGAAAGAGTAGATAATCTCTTTGAAGAAATATCCAGAATAATCAAAGATAAAGGGATATGGGCATTTATTATCGAAGAAAATATTGACCCGTCTAAACCGAAAATCATAGAAAAACCGCGTGGTAAAAACGGCCTCATTACGTATAAACATAGTCAGTTTTATATCTTGGATTTAATAAAAGAAAATGGATTTACGTTATTGAAAAAAATTGAATTCATCGCTGAAAATTTCCAGATGGAAGGGAAACCGGTTTCTTTTGTATTATATGTAACGGAAGCGAACCAAGCAAATTAACTCGGATGCAAATTCCGCTGCGCTCGTGTGTCATGACTTTACTCCGTTTAATGAGCCAGGATGGATATTGAAAAACCCAAATGACAATTTCACAATTGAACTTGGTAAACAGGGTCCAACACCGAATTCAACTTATGTGATTCAAATTTGGCCGGAAAAAATTCCGCTATTTCAAAAAAGCGAGTCTTTTTACGACCAAAGTGGAAGCATAGCTGCAGTTTTGTTCGACTGGAGGCTATTAAATCTCTGAATGACCAAAAAAATTAGAGTGGATAGCAAGAAACGACACAGATAACTTAAACAGATTTTGGGCGATGAAAAATATTTCAAGCGAAACGATCATACTGGAAATTAATGATATTAAAGTCGCCACCCAAGATCATCAATCGTTGGTCGTAGCTTTTAAAGGAATAAAGGACCAAGTACGTTTATTAAATCTGGCTTTGTGTGTGAAGAATCACAGTACATTTAAAGCAGTCATAGATTCAATTGATAATGAGGAATTACGATTTGATATTGCCAGAATCGTCGGTCCAATGGATTCATTTAAATATTGTGTCTCGAAAATTGCAGATGAGAAATTGATCGAAAAACTCTATTATGATTTTACAAATCGCGAAAAACGTTTTTTGGAAATCATCGTAAAAAAACGCGAATTTCTTATAACTAAGATCACTAGTGAAAAAATTCTCACTGATATCATAAAAGAGTGTGGGATGATGCTGCTCACATTTGATCAATAATCTGTGCAGCTGATGGGGGGGTACTCCCCGAAGTGTCTGTTTTAAGCAGCATGTACAGATAAAGACAAAATATTCGACAAGAAGGATTTGCTTTTTACTGAGGAGGAAATACAAATGCGTATTTTTTTAACATGCGTTCTATTTCTGTCTGCAATTTTCGTTTCGGCATTGGAAGCCGGCCAGATTGTTTATGTACCGAGAAGTTCCTATAGAGATTATTTTTTATCATTCCAAAAGAATTTAGTTGTTACGAAAGATGGGAAAAAGCATTCTTTGAACTCAGCGAAAATGGGCGCTAATTATAATTATCTATATGAAAAATTCGAAATAGATTTGGACGGTTGTCTGACTTTTGCCTTGGATTCAAAAATACTGACCCCTGGTTATGATTATAAGCGAGATAAAAGTCGTTATTATTGTCATTCATTGTGTAAAGGTCGTTTCAAAGTATTTATTCCCGCACACGATATTTCTGAAATAATTTTCAAAAATAGTGACATCGCTAAAATTTTTTTCAAAGACAAACGCGAACCAATATTCGCGTACAAGTATCCAATTAAAATTTCCGGTGAAGAAGATTTAGGCGCATTCGGCTCCGGAGAATTCAAGGCAGAAATTGGTCGTTTTGGAGATTCAGTTATTATTCCCGATTTTCAAAACATCGACATTAAGGCGAAATCATCATTAACTGCAATTGTAACATTAAACGATGGGACTAAAAGGCAACTCACTGATTTCAGACCCACCGAATTTATTTTGACACATAATGAATCAACAATAACGGTGCCAACAAAAAATATTAAGACAATAGAAATAGAAGATGGCAGCCGCAGTTCGGTTTTGTGCGACGTTCAATTAAAAACCGGAGATAAAAAAAGTTTTGAAATAGACAATCATATAGTAGGACTTTCCGGTGTCATCGGAAAAGGTAAGGATTGGTATGAAGGGATTCAGTGGGACTACTTGGAACGTATAGATTTTGAATAGAATTCGAGCGTCTTTGGTTCTGCAAACTGCTGTGGATTACTGGCGGCCCCACAGCGCAGTGTTAAATTTAAACCTACAACTTAAGGAAACTTGTGAAAGACTCTGCAAAGATATCACTTGTTGATTTTGATGGAAATCGTAACAATAACTTTACTCTCATCAGGATTACTTTTGCATAGCTGGTTCTATACGGGCACAGCTATGCGATACAAACGGTCCCAGGAATAAAAAACCCTTTGAATCTAATATTTCAGGGATCGATTTGGACTGGCGCACTAGCTGTTAATGGTTTTTTTTCAATTAGCGGTTTTTTGGTTACCGCGAGCTTTATGAATAGAGGTTTTTTTGATTATTCAGTTTCAAGAGCACTTCGCATATACCCAGCTCTCATCGTTTGCATCTTTGCTTCAGTATTCATTCTTGGGCCAATAATGACAAATACAGAGGGACTTGCATATTTTTCTAACCCTAAAACGTATAGTTACCTTAGTAATGCTATAGCCTTCAAACGTATGCAATGGATCTTGCCTGGGGTATTTGAGCAAAATATTAAGGCTGCAATTAATGGGTCATTGTGGACTTTGACCGTTGAAGTTAGGTGTTATTTATTTTTAGGGATAGTTGGCTCTTTCGGGCTACTACGACACAAAGCGATAGCAAATTGCCTTATACTGTCACTTCTGTTATTCGGTTATTTTTATTATTCGGACATACCTTTACTTGGTCAAAATTTGAAATGGTCGAGACCATCTCTATATTTTTTGATAGGCGTGTTTTTCTATATTAATAGAAGTAACGTATTCCTTGATGGAAAGCTCGCATTATTTGCGTCAATCGTTGCTGCTTGCTCCTTTGGTCAAAAATGGTTTTCCTTTGTATTTCCTATCTGCTTTGTATATCTTATTTTTTATATTGCTTACGCTACAAAGTAAGCGGTTTATTAACCCCATCTTCACAAAATTGTTCAGGCATGGCAATGTGTTTCCCCAAAGAAAGGAGAAGATATCATGCCTGAAGACTATGATTCATTCGATTCCAAGCAAAGGCGAAAATTTTGGGAAAATCATATCGAGAAATGGAAGATCAGCAGCCTAAGCCAAAGGGCCTATTGTAAAAAAAACGATCTCATTCTCCATCGGTTTTACGATTGGAAACGGCGCATCATGCCCGTTGATAAAACCCGAGTTACTTTTTTGCCGGTTGCGCTCAACGGATCAGCGACGAGGAAACATCCATCCGTTCGTATTCATACCCCCAACGGATTTACCATCGAAGTCGATGATCAAAACGGATCGATAGAAATCAACAAGCTTGTTGCAATGGTGGCTACATTATGATGTTGCCCACCAATCCCAAAAGGGTCTTTCTGGCCGTGGGTAATACCGATATGCGCAAATCGATCAACGGGCTTTCGGTTTTGGTGGAACAGGCCATGGATTTGAATCCCTTCGAAGGGGACCTGTTCGTCTTCTGCAATCGGCGTCGGAACATGATAAAAATTTTATACTGGGATAAAAATGGATTTGCTCTCTGGCTCAAACGGCTGGAGAAGCACCGTTTCCACTGGCCAACAACCACAAAAGAAGTCGTTTCCCTTAGTGCGAAAGAACTGGAATGGCTTCTCGCCGGACTGGATTATACGAATGCTCATGTGCGTTTAAACTACCGTTATGCAAGCTGAGAACATCCACCTGGAAGTAAAATAAGTGTGTACAAATTCAATTGGTTATGCTATGTATCAGGCATGCTTTCGGAATCGAACAACCTGCCCGATGACGCCCAATCGCTTAAGGAGATTATCTCTTCTCAGCAGCAGCAAATCGACCATCTGCAAGAAATGGTACGTCTGCTGAAGAACGAGCTGTTCGGTCGCAAAAGTGAAGTTTTGCCGGCCGTCAATCCCAACCAACTCCAGTTGTTCAAACCCGACGAAACCGCAGAGCCCGTCCTTGCCGATGACGACATCACCGTCCCGGAGCACACCCGCAAAAAGCGTGGCCGCAAACCGTTGCCTGAGGATCTGCCCCGCGTCGAGGTCCTGCACGATATCCCTGAGGCCGAGAAACGGTGTGCTTGCGGAGTTGAACTGAGCCGTATCGGCGAAGAGACCTGTGAGAAGCTCGATTATATCCCGGCAAAAATCCAGGTGATCCGTCACATCCGCCCCAAATACGCCTGCAAGGCCTGCGAAGGCGTCGAGGATGACGGCCCCACCGTTAGGATCGCTCCGCCGCCAGAACAACTGATTCCCAAGAGCAACGCCACTGAGGGACTGCTGGCCCACATCGCTGTCTCAAAATTCGCCGATGCGCTTCCCCTGCATCGCCAACAAAAGATATTTGACCGTCTGGGCGTTGACATCTCACGGTCAACCATGGCCAATTGGATGATTCAGGCCGCCGGTTGCTGCCAGCCGATCGTCGAATTGATGCATCAGGAGATTCGAAGCGGTCCTGTGATCAATATCGATGAAAGTCCGTTTCAGGTGCTTCAGGAACCGGGCCGCAGCAATACAACAAAATCGTATATGTGGGTGTTTTGTGGCGGCCCGTTGGATGCCCCTGTGGTGCTTTACCAGTATCATCCCACCCGTAGTGGGAAGGTAGTGCAAGATATGATAGAAGACTATTCGGGCTATGTTCAAAGCGACGGCTACAGCGGCTATGATCAGCTGTCCCAAAAGCAAGGGATCATCCATTTAGGTTGCCTGACCCATGCCCGACGTAAATTTGTCGAGGTGAACAAAGGGCGCAAGGCGCGCGGCAAACAAAAAGCAGCCAAGGGGCTTGCCGACGAGGCGCTGGATTACATTGGCGCATTGTATGGCATAGAACGGTATGCGCGAGACAAGGATTTGTCGTATGAACAGATCCGTGACCTGCGACAGGAAAAGGCCAAGCCGATTCTGAAACAATTTAAAACCTGGCTGGACACCTACCATTGGCAAGCTCCTCCGAAAAGCCTTCTCGGCAAAGCGATCCAATATTGCCTAAACCAATGGGACAAACTGGTTGTCTATATCAATGCCGGATTTCTGAAGCCCGACAACAATGTGGCTGAAAATGTCATCCGGCCATTCGTGTTGGGTCGCAAGAACTGGCTGTTTTCCGGCGCGCCCCGGGGTGCGGAAGCCAGCGCCACCTTCTTCGGTTTGATCGAAACGGCCAAAGCCAATGGGCTGGAACCCTATGCCTATCTTCGATACCTGTTCGCCAAACTTCCGCTGGCCAGGACGCGGGAGGACCATCTGGCGCTTTTGCCAAAAAATATCGACAAACAGACGCTGGCGATCCTTCGCTATTGATTCTTCTCTTACTTTCTACCGGCCGGTTCACAATCGTCTCCCATACACATTTTCATTGCCAAGCCTATGATGTCATAATATCTGGGCTATGTGAAGATGGGGTTTATTTGACCCTTACCTACAAAACACATATCGATTGATGATAAATTTGGCGATATTTCTTATGGTGTCTATATATATGCTTTTCCTATACAGCAAGTTATTGCACATTTGACACCAAACGGAACCCCATACTCGAATACAATGCTATCCAGTGCAATAGTTATCTTATTTGCATATCTATCTTGGCATAAAATTGAAAAGCCAATTCTTAATAATAAGAATAAAATAATTGGTAGCATATGGGCTTATTTTGGACCCTTATTGCGAATATTTCATAGAAAACAATTTAACAAACGCGTCAATTAGGACTCTCGCAAACTAGCCTATTGCGCGAGCAGTTAATTGAAGTTCGATGCTAAAACAAATTCCAATCTCAGAAATTAAATTTTATATTCTATTTTCAATTATAATTTTCAATTTGATATCGTGCTATTCGGAGAAATCTAAAACGGGTTTGGGACTTGATGAGCCGTGCAACAAAGGGTATGCTGGACTCATCGCGCTCTTAAAAATACGTGCCATGCCAGGCACAGACAAGTCAAATTAACTCGAATGCAAATTCCACTGCGCTACATTTGTACCGGTATTTGCAGCGTTAGGTGCCCAAGGAATAGAATCATGCTAAATCGACTAAAATTGTCTCTGAGAAAAGCCAAACGAACTCGCATGGCACAATATCTTAAAGCATTCATTAACGTCAGAAATCAAAAAAAACGGAACTACATACGCGGCAAAGGGAATACCATTAAAAAACAAGGCGTCATATTCGACCTTAAAACGAATATAATAGGCAATAATAATGATGTGACATTTGCATCAGGATGTAATGTGGTACAAACGAGTTTATTCATTCGAGGAAACAATAACAGGCTGATTGTCGAAAAAGGTGTGGAGTTCACAGGTTGGTTTCGGATTATGGGAAATAACTGCCTCATACATATAGGTGAAGGAACGACCGTTTCTCAGGCTTCCTTGCAAGCAGTTGAATCAGACCGGAAAATACTAATTGGAAAAGACTGCATGCTTTCTGTCGGGATAACCATTTTCACAAGCGATTATCACTCGATCATCGATAGAGATACTGGTCGTCGAATAAACCATGCGAGTGATGTAATTGTGAAAGATCATGTTTGGATTGGAGCGAATGCCCTTTTACTGAAGGGCATCACCGTAGGTGATGGATCGATCATTGGTGCCGAGGCAGTAGTCACGAGAGATGTACCTGCAAACACTGTTGTAGCAGGAAATCCTGCGAAAATAGTCAGTAAAAATGTTGACTGGTCGAGAGACAGAGACATATAACATGCCGATCAACTCGGTGCTGATTACATTTCGCCTGAGCTATCAAAAACCTATATTCTCGATCTTGTCGAATCTTTGCAAAATACCTGGTTGTGTGATCTTCATCTTTGAAATACAGCATGAGGTACGACCCATTTACCCGTTTAATGGGTTACTCCGAGCGATCGCAACGGAATCTAAAATAGACTCATCACATTCGATGTATGTAAAATACGAAAGGTCTTTGTCAGACCAGATCAATACAACTCATCCAACAAGTCTTTACTATATGGTTTGAGTTTGTCGAATCTACCGTCACCAACCAGTTTCACCCAGTCAGGATTACTGATTAGAGCCCGACCAACGGCGATGAGATCGAACTCTTCCCTTTCCATGCGTTTGAGTAAATTGTCAATACCGACCACTCCGGCAGTTCCACCTGCAAAGGTCGTAACAAATTCTTCATCCAATCCAACACTGCCCACACTGATGGTCGGCAAGCCGGTGATTCGTTTCACCCAACCGGCAAGGTTCAGGTCGGAGCCGTCGAATTCCGGTTTCCAGAAACGGCGGGTGCTGCAATGAAACAAGTCCACACCGGCGGCAACGAGTGGCTCCAGAAAGCGTCGCAACGCTTCGGGTGTTCGCACCAGTTTGGCATCAAAATCTTGTTGCTTCCATTGGGAAATCCGTAGAATGATGGGGAACTCGTCGCCACATAGCTGCCGGATCAGGCGAATGATTTCAACGGCAAACGTGGTGCGGGCCTCTATGCTGCCACCGTATTTATCCGATCGAACATTGGTCCCCTCCCAGAAAAACTGATCCACGAGATAGCCGTGCGCCCCGTGAACCTCCACACCGTCAAAACCAAGTTTTTTCGCAGCCAGTGCGGCCTGGCCATAGGCCTCGACCAGACGTTCAATTTCAGCGTTACTCAATTCCGGTAATATTTTTTTGCCCGGCGCCACCAGGCCGGATGGCGCGGCACTGACAGCATCCGGAACAAATCCTGTTCCGGCACGACGAACCGAGCCGATATGCCAGATTTGAGGGATCATCTTGCTGCCGGCGGCATGCACGGCATCCACCACTTTTTTCCAACCCGCCAGTGCCGCCTCTCCATGAAATTTCGGATTATCCGTGGTATCGGTGGCAGCGGGATGGTCGATCAAGGTACCCTCCGAGATAATGAGTCCCGTGCCCCCTTCCGCGCGACGACGATAATAGTCTGCAACGCTGTCACCGGGAATACCATTGGGGGAAAAACTCCGTGTCATGGGCGCCATGACGACGCGGTTTTTGAGTTCCAGTTTGGGATGATGAAAAGGTGCAAAGAGAAAGTCGACCTGCATGGTTACCTCATGTTGAAATTGAAGATTTTAGATTCGGATAGGAATTAGAACTTGGGTTTTATCCCGGCTTGTTTGCAGAGTTCATTGGCAGTTAAGTTGATCACATTCGTAAAACTCCGTTATTTTAATTAGTTATAAAACACTAATTGGTTTCTTTCACAAAGTCAATGCGGTTCTGCGAAAAAAGATCCAGGCCCTTGCCGCGGAGAATGGAATTCCCTGCCAAACACCAATGGCAAGTATCCTTCATCGCTATGTTCACGGCAGTCTTGTTGATAAACCAAGGCCGTACAAAGCAGTTAACTCAGACGGCTAAAGGCAGGGGTTTAAAAATATCAGTGCCGTTCACCTCATTTTGAAGCTGTCTATGGCCGGCGTAATTAATCCGCTGCTGGTTACTTTTATCATATTGACCTCCGGGGGACTTGTGTAGTAAAAAAAGGAAAGTCAAATCAACCAATTGACATAATAGGATAAATAGCAAAACATATCCTCTGCAACCGTCTTAGACGGCTGCTTTTGGGAAAATGGAGGTCAAATCCCTGACTCATTAGACTTTTGAGAGGTGAGAAGAGATGCGAATATCCATACTCGTGCTGTTGGTCATACTCGCCGCCTCCATCCACATCCGGGCGGAATATCGCGGCCCGCTGCGAAATGTTTACGTCTTCAAGCCGATGACGATGGCTTTCATCTGGTTGATCGCCATCTTGGGGCAGCCCACGCTGCCGTTCTATAAGTATACGATTATTGCCGGTCTCGTTTTTTCCATGGCGGGGGACGTTTTCCTGATGCTGCCCTCTGATCGGTTCGTGGCCGGACTGGTTGCATTTCTCGTTGCACACATTCTTTACACCGTGGCTTTTATGTCGGAGATAAGTACTCTAATATGGTGGCCATTGATCCCCCTTGGCATCTATGGAGTTGTCATTTATATCATTCTCGCGCCCTGTCTCGGCAAACTAAAACCACCTGTCCTCGTCTATATCGTGGTCATCCTGATTATGACCTGGATAGCCTGGGAAAGGTGGAGCCAAACGCATCAGAGCGGGGCGCTTTTGGCGACCATCGGTGCTGTTTTGTTCGTCATTTCGGACACAATCCTGGCGATCAATCGCTTCCGAGGTGCTTTCAAGCCGGCCCGCCTCTTGAATTTGACCACGTATTTTGCCGCACAGTGTTTGATTGCCGGTTCGGTAGGGACTACGGCGTTTTTGGAAGGCTAACATTCAAATGAGAAATCGTTTTACATTAGTGCCTTTTCAAAAAAATGATTTGACAGATGGTGTAACGATAGATGGTGTTGTTGACAGGCATTCCACTTCGCTTTTCATTGATTACGAAGTTGTCGGGAAATTGTCCGATATCATATTTCCACAAGAATCAACAATACCAGCCAGAAAGAATAATCTTTGGGAAGGTACATGTTTTGAGTTTTTTATTGCCACAAGAGATTTGCCTCAGTACTGGGAATTTAATCTTTCTCCAACGGGAAACTGGAATATCTATTACCTGTTTCCGTGGCACAAAACCTGATTAAAACACTATAACCAATTGATAAAACATATATATTATGGTAATATTAGGGCACTAAACGCTCACTTCGGAGGTGAAATCAATGCGGCGTCCGATCACCATAAAACACGAGATGGAAAAACTTGCCAGTCATAGCGGATTGATCAATATCGGCGCATTACTTGATGCGATAAATTTCAGGTTCCGTTTCGAAAAGATCAACGGCGTCCATTGTGTAGACCCGAAAATTTCTCATGGTGACATTTTAGCTTCGATGATTGCTCTCATGAGTATTGGTAAACCTGATTACGATGCGATCGAGATTTTTCGTGAGAAGCAAGAATTTTTCAACAAGGCCATTGGCAATCGTGCATGCCCGTCAAGCCCGACATTGCGTCAGCGAATCGATTTGATCGGCAACCAAGCCGATAAGCTGATTAAGGATGCAGGCGTTGATTTGGTTCGATCCTGCGCTCCGGCGATTTCACCCATCCAAACCAGTGCGGGTGATTTCCTTCCTTTGGATATGGATGTGAGTCCGTTTGACAACTCAAAGACTCAAAAGGAAGGCGTTTCCAGAACCTACAAAGGCACGGATGGCTTCGCTCCGATCTTTGCCTACCTGGGCACCGAGGGGTATCTGGTGAATCTTGAGTTCAGAGAAGGAAAACAACACTGCCAGAAAAACACCCCCGAATTTATCAACGCCACCTTGGATTATGCCAGGCAAATTACCGATCAGCCTATTTTGATGAGGTTGGATTCAGGAAACGACAGTCAAGACAACTTTCCTGACGATTCACGAAAGAATGTCCACTTTATCATCAAACGCAATTTGCGTAGAGAATCTGTTCAAAAGTGGGTTGATCTGGCAAAAAAATCCGGCAAGCAACAGCATTGCCGCTCAGGAAAATGTGTATGGATC
Source organism: uncultured Desulfosarcina sp. (assembly GCA_963674945.2). Lineage (GTDB taxonomy): Bacteria > Desulfobacterota > Desulfobacteria > Desulfobacterales > Desulfosarcinaceae > Desulfosarcina. The sequence continues at coordinate 2,170,062 of CAXXWQ010000003.1, read as the reverse complement.
GGAAAGACGATTGAAGACATCAACGGCAATCCATTGCGCTACCCAATCATCTTTGAGGTTACCGAAAGGCATACCAAAAAGGGCCAAGTACTGCTGTTCCCCGAGTATCAGATCGATACCTATTGGTGCAGCCTCGCACAGTTGCCACCGGATGAGGTGATTCGACTTTATCACGATCACGGTACCAGCGAGCAGTTTCACTCCGAACTCAAATCCGACATGGGCCTGGAGCGCTTGCCGAGCGGTCATTTTTCCACCAATAGCTTGATTCTTCATTTGGCGATGCTGACGTACAACATGCTACGGATTATCGGACAAATCAGCATCGAAGAGAGTGATCCGACTGAATTGCCCGGTATACGCCGGAAGAAAGTTACCCGGCGTCGAATCCGGACAGTCATGCAGGACTTGATGTATATGGCCGGTCGATTAGTAACCAGAAGTAGAAAATGGTACATATCCTTTGGCCAACTCAATCCATTTTCCAAACTGATGGATCGGATTTATCTTCGTCTGAATTTGCTTTCCGCTATGAAGTAGCTATAATTTTTAAAAGAACAATTTTACAGGCATTTGCTTGGTGATTTGCTATGGCTAAAGAATGAGAAACAGGAGCAAAATTCCTTCGAAATTTGAAAATAGTGAGAAAAATTATCAACAAATGATGGTGTGTGAGGCAATCGCCCCGCGCCAATCCTAACAGCAAAAATTAGGCCACTGATTCAGGTATTACTTTAAAGATTATCGTGAGGGACGGAAAGAAGAATTAAATTTTAACGCACTTCCTTTCGAAGTCCAGACTCAAGCAGAATCATTCAAACTGACCCTTGAATGTGATGTAAATAAAATTATTGATAAGGAGGATCCACTGGAAATTGCTATTTGCTCTGTTATCAAACATAAAAACAGTGAACTGAGTTATTGGGCGCTGACTCACCGTGAAGCCGCGGCTGATTTTCATAGCAGGGACAGTTTTTCAGTTAAATTATGATTGAGAAAAGAGATCTAATCCAAAGAAGGCAATATCAGTAACAGCCCAAATATCGCCGGAAGGGTCGAATATGCTGCCATTCCCTTTTCCGTTGATCACGGATCAGGCCAAAACCAACACAGGCTTGTGTCGGAACAGAACTGCGTTCATATGCATCTAGCAGTCCATAGTTCCAGAGCCCCGTATTTTTCACGAAACCGGCTTCGACGATCCGGCCTATTCCTCGTAGATGGCTGTTAGGACGCTGGCGTACTGGGTATATTCCTGAATATAACTGTAAGGTATATACACATATCCACCGTCGCCCCAGCAGTTGGACCAGGAGTTCTTCACGATCACATACCCGCCGCCTGCTCCTTCCGGGGCATCCGGCAGAATCTCATTGAGTCTTGCATTGTCGATAAGGCTCACGGCGTGCATGATGTGGTTTCCGCGGTTGGTGGATTTTTCACCCGTGGCCGGATTGTCGACATCTCCTGCCACATAGGTGATATAGCCATTGCCTGTTTCATGAGCCTCGTCAAACTGATCCAGGACCGGAACCTGGATCAGCACGGGATCTCCGAGGGCCAGATAAATGAGGACCCTACAGAAAGACATGTCCCTGTCGTGCCAATCCCAGATCACATGACCTTTTTTCAGCCTGAAACCATAATAATTGGGATTTTTTTCAGGTACATAGTATGAACAGTCACCGGACCCATTGCACACGATGTCGCTCTGGTGCGAGGAGTTTGAACAGGTATCCGTGTAGTTGTCGCAGGAATGAGAAAATCCGCCTCCATCAAATTCAACCCGATTCAAGGAAGGGTTGTAGTTCCACTGCTGTTCAAAAGGAATCAGATAACCTTCAATGATCGCGTTGTCCAGCGCATCGGAAATGTAGTAGCCGTCGTTGTCATCATCCCGGACCCAGTTCAACTTCATACGGTTGTACAAAGCCTGCTCGGAAAGATTCACACGGTATTCGAGCTTGCGTTTGACCCAATACTCCGTGGCGGACACCACGGCAAAGGCGCAACAACTCCCCCTTCCGGCCTGGTCCTTGACGCAACTCAAGTCCTCTTTGTGATTCCATGTAAAATTCATGAAAATCCCCGTATTATCAAAACCGCAGATGGAATCGTCGCAGCCGACGCGGTCACTGCCCTCCCCTGCGCCCATGTCGTTGCCGCAGTCATAGGGTTCCACCGGAACAACAGTAAGATCCCCGATTGAATTAATGATGGCTTCATGCAGGCCCGTAATGAAATTATTTTTATTCTGGATATACTCCACATCATATTCTTCAGGATGTGCCGCCACAGCATCCGGATCGACAAGTTCGAGTTCTCTTTTGATATCAGAGGGAATCAGCTCGAACAAACGCCGGTACATTCCCAACTGGTTATCACGGGTGGGATAAACGCGAATACCTTGGGCGATGCTATGGATACTCTGTTTTCGGCCCATGGTTATTACGTCACGTGTGCGTCCGTCCTTCATGGTAATGGTATGACGCACGTTCCCGTCCGGCAGGATGTTCACCGAATCCTGGTCGTCATTGGGTTCACCGGGCCTGGGGTCTCTGGCTCCCGTATCCGTAATGAAATCATCGATGGTTCTGGTGTCCTCTTTGTACTGAGATTCGAAAGCGTCGGCCTGTTCCCGCTGATCGTCATCGGAAATTTCTTCAAGCTTTCCCTGGGCAATCAGATCATTATACTCTTCATTCGATATAAGGGTTGCCCCGTCGGGGATGTCAACCGTTCCTCCGGCGCCAGGCGTTCCTCCTGATGATCCCGAATTGCACCCTGCCAAGGTTATCATCAGAACACAAATAATTACAGCATGATACATCTTTTTTTTGTACTGAGTCATACTGCCTCCACTTTATTAGAGTAATCAATACATCGTTTTCACCGGTCGAATGAATCATCCGCACTGCCTGTAAAAAATATGTATCGCGTTTCACTCAGTTCTCAGAAAATGATTTTATGTCAGTTCTGAGGAAACATATCCTGTTTTATGTGTTTTATGATTTATAATTCAGAATGTTAGACCGTTTGTGAGTTATATTGAAAAAATATCTCATTGCGCAAAATCTAATTTATCACCATTGGTAATATCGGTTTTTTTCTGCTAAACTGAAGTACTAAATTCTCGATAAACCGGACCATGCTAATGAATATGTGAAATAGGTAGTCTGCCCTTGACTCATTTACGAGTTTTTTATTAGATCATTATAAATCCATATTGTGTCGGTACGATTGATACTTATTGGAACTGGTGCGCTATATTCACTTACATCCATTGCGCACAAGATTGGTGAACGATTTGACCGCCCTGGACACATTTGCCTTCGGTGGTCACAGTGTGATGATGGGCAAAACAAGCAACCCGGGCAAGACACAGACGATGAATGACAAAAAAAAAGAAAAAAGGCTCATGGATGGTTATGTTGGGGTAAAATTCAAATCACTTCAACGTTCAAAAAAGCTTCCAGTCAGCGCGAATGATTATTATATTCAGTTCAAACAAAACTGTGATCGCCTCAAAACGCATAACATGACACCTGAAAATGGTGGTAACCTGAGTATACGGTATGAAGATGGCTTTATCATTTCAGCTTCCGGTGCTAATTTAGGGATTATAGAATTTGAAGAATCACGGATATGTGGCAATAGGGCCGGATATCAATTCTGCCTGTGATATAATAATCGATACCCACCTGCATCTGCTTGGGAAACAAAAGAACCGCTAACACTCGATGACGATCAGTATGTAAGGGAAGGAAAGAAGAATTAACTTTTACCGTACTTCCGTTATCAATGCCCACACGGACAAAGAAGTTCGAAAACGACGACCATCGCGCCTCCCCGGTCACAGGCCAGATCGAGGATATTGATTTGAAACGGATTTATCACTCTTCCAAGCTGTTTCTCACAACGGTTGTCCTGTTGTGGATGATGGGTCTATGGGCAGACTCTTTTGGAGCCGATGGTCTTGAAAAACCCAATGTTGGTGTGAATTACGTGTTTTTTTCGTTTATGACACTTTCACCGGACTTTGCGGCGGCACACTACACCACTTCCGAAGGAAAAAATGTCCATTTATGAAAAAGTGCTGTTCATAACGAATAATTTAATCGATGGCAGTAAGAGGAGGTATGATCAATGACCACCGAAAACCCAAGTACAATCAGCATGCGAGGTCATCATCTTTTCTGCATAACCGTCATGAAAAATTGGACATTGTGGGGACCGAAATTCTGGGAAAACATCTTGAAATACAAGCAGATGATGGAAAACCCCGATCTAACAATCAAGATCGTTCCGCATTGTTGCGATACTTGTGCTTTTTGTCCTCAGATGATTGAAGATCTGTGTCAGCTTTATGATTTTAGACCAGGTGGGAACAGGATTGATTTAGAGATTCTCAACCAACTGGATTTACGTATCGGAGATGAAATCACGGTGGGAGACCTAAAGCGTCGAATACAAGAGAATTTCGCACAAATGCCGTCGATATGTGTTTGGGGTTGCGGCGTAACTGATTCAGGGTGTGCAGAAGGGTTTGAGGAATTGAAAAGAATGAAGCAGTAACAGCAGGTTCAATAAGAACGACGTCAAAGATGAATGACGAAATTCGAGAAATAGCAGAGCGATGACAGAATCACATGGAAGAGCGCGGCATCCCCCGTGAACGATACGACCGGACGGGGAAGGATTTCTGAGTCAACGACCACCCGCATTATATGAGGAACAGTATGTCCATCCTTTCCATACAGTTCATTGGCGACACGGTGGCACGGCTTTTAGGGGTGATGAGCAATCTGGCCCCGAAGCAAAGCAGGCGATTTCCGGAAATTCCGAGAGACACCTATACCATTGCTGTGCAGACCCGGCATGGAAAAGTCAAGTGCACCGTCTTTCGCCCGACCGTGTCATCCACAACCCCTCCCGTATATGTGAACGTTCACGGTGGCGGATTTGTCATTCGATATCCCGAGCAGGACGATCCGCTATGTCGATATTTGGCGGCCCGGGCCGGTGTATTGGTGATAAACGTCGATTACACAACTGCTCCGCGGGGTCGATTCCCGGTCGCCATTGAACAGCTCTACGACGTGCTGCGGTGGGCATCATCCGACGAGAGGAAATGGGACGGCACCAGGATTTGCATAGGCGGGCAGAGCGCCGGTGGTGCCATCGCCGCCGGTGCCGCTCGCCTCGCTCTTGAGAAGGGTGGCCCGAAAATCGCACTTCAGGTGCTGCACTATCCGGCCATAGACCTCGATTCCTCCTTAAAAGGTCGTCCGAACCCAACTGGAAAGCCAATCGTGCCGCCCTGGATGGAAGAGGTTTTCATTACTGCCTATATTCCCGATCCGAATCATCGGAAAGATCGGCTTGCCTCCCCTGCATACGGATCCAACGGAGACCATATCCAGGGCATCGCGCCGGCGTTGGTCATCTCCGCCGAAAATGATCCGCTCAGGAAAGGCGCGGCCGAATATGCCAAAAAACTCGCAGCCTCCGGAAGTTTGGTCGAATATCGCGACATTCCGGGTGCCAAGCACGGATACGATATTCTTAACGAGTCCGAGACATTGACACACGAGATGTACGACCTCATCGTTCAACATGTAAAGCGCGCAGTCGGTGTGGGCTAATGTACAACATTCAGAAAACCCATGGATGGATATGTTCTTGCGTCACCAAATTAATAGATATTACATGTTATTATAAAACTTAATCTTGCCTTTATGAAAGCATCAATTTAAGTTTTTTCTTTCGGCAACTTCCATTTCTTTCAACAAAGTGAATCCAACAAGGCGTTATCACTTGGTTTGAGCTTGTCAAAAAACGCGAAAATAAGACCATGATGGATTGAATCCGTCAGACAATAATGAGCTATGGGCAAACCTGCCCCTTTCTTCATGATCCTCCCCTTTTTGTATTTAATGACCGTCAGTCAGTTTTTTTATTGTGTAAAAACCGCTGATTTGATACAGAGAAAATAATAACGTTTACCCGCAAATTGAAAAGGTAGCCGAATATATGGCGGTACTGAAAAGAGCTATCAGTGAAAAAGACAAACTAAAGCGCAAGGAAAAAATTCTTAAAATCGCTCGCGAGCTTTTTGAAAAAAATGACGGCACGCTCCCAACGATTTCAGAGATCGCCCAGAAAGCAGGTCTGGCAAAGGGTAGTGTGTACCTGTACTTTAAAACGAAGAATGAAATTTTCCTTTCTCTTTACACGAATCAGATCAGGCTATGGCATGATTCCGTCGCCAAGGCGTTGGAAAACCAAAAAGAGGGAATCACCGTTTCCGATTATGCCAAACTGACGACGCGATACATTATCAATAATCCCCTGATGCTTCAAATGTGGGGTATTGTTAACGGCTTTTTTGACGGAAACACAGACGAAAAAATGTTTATGGATTTCAAGACGCAACTTGCCGAATTAGTGGGTGTACAAGGCAGGTTGAGTTGCAGGCTATTTGCAGACCTGAGCATGGAACACTGGGTCAAGGTTCATTTACAGATCTTTGCCCTCATATTCGGATTATGGCAGGTATACTACAGTCCGAACCAGATGAAGAAATTTGTTCGAGAATCCCAATTCTGCATATTTGAATCTGATTTTAGCGAAAGCGTTGTCGAGTCGGTCACAACGTTTCTCACCGGGGCGTTGCATAACGGATAGGACAAAATCCTCCGAGTGGAATGAATGTCCCCGTCGCAGGTGGACGGGGTATCAAAGACAATTATTTGGCGCGCATTATCGCTGCGACAACACCCCCGTCAACCAACATATCCGTACCTGTCATAAAAGATGCATTTTCGCTTAGCAGAAACGCGACTGCGGAAGCGATATCCTCCGGTTTCCCCATACGCTTCAACGGTGATTGTTCCAACAGATATTTCATCATGGCGTTCTCTTCCAATTCCTTCCTGCCCATCGGTGTATCGATAATTCCAGGAGAAATCGAAACGACACGCGCACCGCGCGCCCCCCATGCGGGAGCCATATTCTTACATAAAAGGATAACGCCCCGTTTTGCCAGGGCATAGGCATAGCCGGCAGTGTTCTCGGCAGGGAGGTGCGGCTCCATTTTCTCTAATAAATCTGGGGACATGGGGTCGGATAATATGAGATCTACTTCCGGATCAGCGGGTACCATATGGGCCGACATCGATGCCACACATACTGCTGCAGTGCCATCTTCTGCCAAAGGAAGAAATCCTTCCAGGAGCAAGGCAGTGCCGATAAGATCTACCTCGAACATTTTCTTCCAATTCGACATGGTCGGTGAAATCCCGGCCGTATGAACGAGACCAGCCAGCCGTCCCAATGAAGAAACAGTATCTGCAAGCGATTGTATGGAGCCCTTGTCGGTGACATCACTGATCGCCGTTTCCACTGTTACACCTTGTGAACCGAGTTCCGCAGCCACTCTTTCCATTCCATCGGATACGATATCGGTCAGTAACAGAATACCTTTCTTGCTTAACCGCTTTGCCGCAGCAATACCCATTCCTCCTCCGCCTCCGGTAATCACATATACATCTCTTCGGCTGCCCATGCTTGTCCCCTTTTCGCTATAGATCTGTCGGTAACGTGGTAAAAAAATTTTCGAAAAAATATACAAACAGAACCTACCTGTCAACTCAAATTCCCGACACATAGATCTTTTGTGTTATGTTTACAGGTCTATACGGCAAGAAATGAAACAGGTACAAACAACGACGCAAATCAACACGCAGTGGAGTGGAAAGGAAGATGATAAGGTACAAATTAGGGCGCAGAAATGAATTACAACACGCTCTATTTATTTTTTCAATTGGCATTACGTTATGCATTGATATTTTCTATTTTACTTATCCAACAACGTCATATTATCAAAAAGAGTTGGTCTCACGTAACTATCGTTGTGTGCAGCATTGAGAAAGGAGATAGGACGATGGCAGCAATCGTACGGAAAATTGTATTACTGATGGCACTTTTTATGACTGCCGGTCCCTGCATGGCAGGCGCCTTGGATGCCTTCGATGGCCAGAAGGGCACGCTGAAGATAGCCGGCGGTACTGCCCACATCCCTGTAATGAAAGAGGCCGCCAAACGGATTATGACCAAATATCGCGACATCACGATCACCGTTGCCGGCGGCGGATCCGGCCTCGGCATCAAACAGGTGGGGGAAGGACTGGTGGACATTGGCAACTCGGGCCGAAAAGCCAAACAGGATGAGATTGATCGATACGGCCTGAAAATGTTCAAATGGGCTGTCGACGGCGTCGGCGTTGTTGTCCATCCGAAAAATCGTGTCACGTCCCTGACCCAGGCCCAGTTAAAAGATATCTTCGCCGGTAAAATCGATAACTGGAAGGCTTTGGGCGGTGACGATCACACCATCACGTTGTACACAAGGGATGAGTCCAGCGGAACCCGAGACGTGTTCTGGAAAAAAGCGCTGAACAAAGGCGACATCTCCACGAAGGCCCTTTTTGTGCCATCCAACGGGGCCATGAAAACCGCCGTAGCCAAAGACCCCTACGCCATTGGGTATGTTTCCGTCGGCCATATGGACGAAAGTGTTTCACCGGTCGCTTTGGATGGCATCGTACCGAATCTGGAAACCGTTAAAAGCGGCACATACAAGGTCGCCCGTGGCCTTTACAGCAACACCAAGGGAGACCCGCAAGGCCTGGCGCTCTTGTTCATCGATTATCTTTTTTCACCGGAAGGACAGCAAATTGCCGCGGAAAAAGGATTTATTCCGGTGAAATGAGCATATCCAAGGAAGCCATCGCAAAGTGTGTTCTTTTATCCAGCACCGTTCTTAGCGCCATTGTAGTTCTGTCCATCTTTGTGTTCATGATCATTCTGGGCCTGCCTGTTTTTCTGGAGAATGCCTTTATTTCAGTCTGGACAGGCCCCTGGTCCCCCCATGAAGGATTGTACGGGATTCGGCCGATGATTGCCGGAACCATCTGGATCGCCCTTTTCGGCACCTTGTTGAGCCTGCCGCTTTCCATGGGGACCGCTTTTGTGGTCGCCGGTCTGGCCGGTTCCCGCCTGAAAAGGCTGCTCAATGCCTTGGTTCGCTTTATGACGGGTATCCCCACGGTGATCTATGGTTTCTTCGGCATTTTTTTACTGGTTCCCTTCATCCGGGAGACGATCGGCGGTGCCGGGATGAGTGTTCTGGCAGCGAGCACGATTCTGGCCGTATTGATCAGCCCCACCATGATTCTTTTTTTCGTAGACAGCCTGTCTGCGGTGCCCATGTCCTATGTACAAGCGGCAAGGGCGTTGGGAGCCAATCGTATACAACAGCTTTTGTATGTAACCTTACCCGGAGCGTTACGCGGCATGGCCTCCGGATTGGTGCTGGCGCTTGGCAGAGCTCTGGGAGACACCCTTGTCGCTTTGATGCTTGCCGGTAACGCCGTGCGATCGCCCCAGAACCTTCTGGATCCGGCCCGAACGCTGACTGCACACATTGCCCTGGTAAAGGCTGGCGATTTCAACAGTTTGGAATTTCGTTCCATCTTTGCCTGTGGCATCGCCCTGTACATCTTAACCACCGCCGCTGTTGTCGCGGTGAGAGTTCTCGAGAACCACCGGCGGGCCGTACCGTGATAACCAATCTCATGGAAAAGACGGTGGCGGTGATTGCCTGGGTCATGGCAGGCATCCTCGTGCTGTCCGTGACGATCCTTCTCGGACACCTGCTATACAGGGGGGGGACGATCATCGGAATCGAGTTGATTTTCGGTGATGCCGACCCGGTGGAGGCGATGTTAGGCCGTGCCCGCGTGTTTGACGGACTGTTTCCTGCGATCGTAGGAACCCTTTTCCTGGTCCTGTTGTCCACCGTGCTATCCGTTCCTGCCGGTGTCTGTTCCGGCATTTACCTGGCGGAGTTCGCCAAACCGGAAGTAAAAAAATTCTTTGGCTTTTTCTTCGACATACTGGCCGGTATCCCGTCCATTGTGGTCGGCCTGTTCGGTTTCAGCCTATCAATCTTTCTCCACAACCATTTTTTCAATGAATTTGGCCCCTGTCTCCTCGTAAGCGCCCTTTCGTTGGCCATACTGGTCCTGCCCTATATCGTTCGAAGCACCCAGACATCACTGGAGGCACTGCCGGTGAGTACCCGTCTGACCGCCCTTTCCCTCGGCGCCGGAAAATTGCAAAACATCGTCTATGTGTTGCTACCGGGCGCACTTTCCGGTATTACTTCGGGTATTATTTTGGCGATCGGCAGGTGTGCTGAAGATACCGCGGTCATAATGCTGACGGGAGTCGTTGCCACGGCAGGGGTACCCAGCTCTCTGCTGTCCCAATATGAAGCCCTGCCCTTTTACATTTATTACATATCTAGCCAATATACGAATCAGGCCGAATTGGCGAGAGGGTATGGCGCCTGTCTGATCTTACTGGGCATCTGTACCGTTTTATTTGTCATCGCCTATGGCATTAAAAAAAGTCTCTCCAATCGGGCATTTTACCGCGCATGATGGGAGCATCCGTACGATGGCGCCAAAAAAGAAAATTATCATGTCGAAGGTCAGCTTCTTTTATGGCCGCAATCGTGTATTGGACAACTTGAGCCAAGCATTTACCGCCCACACCATCACGGCCATCACCGGGCCTTCCGGTCAGGGCAAATCGACGCTACTTTGTCTATTCAATGGCTTGTGGCATGAAATTCCCGGAGGTCGATGCACAGGAGAGATCCGTTTACGCTTAGACGATAACTGGGTATCACCGCTGACAAAAGAAATTCAACTTTCACTGTTGCGCCGTAAAGTGGCCATGATTTTTCAGGAACCCAATCCGCTACCCATGAGCATCGAAAAAAACATGGCATTTCCCCTTACACTATCCGGTATGAACGATAAAGTCGTTGTCGCGGCAAAAATTCAAAACGCGCTGAAACAGGCTTTTTTGTGGGAAGAGGTAAAAGACAGACTGAAGAAAAGCGCCATGGAACTTTCCGGGGGACAAAAACAGCGGCTATGCATCGCTCGCGCTCTGATTCTCGATCCGGAAATACTCTTATGCGACGAACCCACCAGTTCGCTGGATCCGAAGGCGAGCGGCGTCATTGAAGACCTTCTCGTCAGTCTCAAGGAGCAATGCACGCTTTTGGTCGTATCCCATTATATGGACCAGGTACGGCGAATCGCTGACCGGGTGATGACGCTGGAAGGAGGTGCCCTGAAAGATGTCGAATCAATTGAAGATTCTCCATGTGCTGAGCCAAAGGCCGGATTCAACCGGTAGCGGTATCTATATCCAGGCAATGATCAGAGAGTCCGAAAAATGCGGATTCGATAATTTTCTGGTTGCAGGGCTCAGCTCCGATGGTTGTAATGACAGGATCTGCATCCCGCAGGACAGATCCTTGTTCGTAAATTTTTATCGTGCCGATCTCTCCTTTCGCATTCCCGGCATGAGTGACGTGATGCCCTATGAGAGCAGCAGGTACTGTGATCTTTCCGAAAAAGACCTGCGCGATTATGTGGATGCTTTTTCCAGGGTTCTTACAAGAGCAGTCGATGAATTCAAACCGGATGTCATTCACAGTCACCATCTGTGGATTGTAAGTTCACTGACCCGCCAACTCTTTCCGACCATCCCCATGGCTACGACCTGCCATGGTACGGGGTTGCGGCAACTTCAAAATTGTAGTCACCTGCAAGATATGGTTTTTCGCGGATGCCGGGACATCGAACTGGTAATGGCGTTAAACCAGACCCAAAAAAATGAAATCTCTCGATTATACGGTTTTGATCCCGACAGAATTGCCATCACCGGTGCCGGATATAACGACGGTCTGTTTCATCGAGGCATAAAACCGGACCCTGATCCGGTGCAACTGGTATATGCGGGAAAGCTGAGCAATGCCAAAGGCGTTCCCTGGTTTTTGCGTGCCCTGGGCGCCATTCAATCCCCGCAATGGCATTTGCACCTCGTGGGAGGCGGAAGTGGCGTTGAAAAAGAGCATTGTCTTGAAATTGCGAAGAAACTTGGGCAAACGGTTTGTATTCACGGTGCGATTCCCCAGAGCCAGCTGGCAGAGATATTCCAAAAATCACACATTCTCGTATTGCCATCCTTCTTTGAAGGGTTGCCTCTCGTTCTTTTGGAGGGCCTTGCCAGTGGTTGCAGGGTGGTAGCCACGGATCTGCCTGGGACCAAAGAGATATTCGGCAATGCTGACGCAGATTATATTTCTCTTGTCCCCACACCAAGACTGAAAAACATCGATCAACCTTACGAAGAAGATGAGTTATCCTTTGAGCAAAACCTGACAAAGGCCCTCAGGAAGCAAATGGACGCCGCAGTCAAAGGAGACTCGATCAATCTATCCGTAATGAAAGATACGCTGGATGCCTATACGTGGACAGGAGTCTTTGCAAAGGTCAAGGAGATTTACCTGAAGTTGGCCAAATGAAAGGCGGCGTTTCAACCTGATCTGAAACGCCGCCTTTATGCGATGCGAATACGATCGATCAGTCAAGATCGAACCGGTCAAGATTCATGACCTTGTTCCACGCAGCGGTGAAGTCGTTCACAAACTTCTCTTGAGAATCCTCACACCCATAGACCTCCGCCAAAGCACGAAGTTGGGAGTTCGAACCAAATACGAGATCGACACGAGTACCGGTCCACTTTACTTCACCGCTCTTTCGATCACGGCCTTCGAACACGTCAGCGTCATTCGAGGTGGGCTTCCATTCGGTGCCCATGTCGAGCAGGTTCACGAAGAAGTCATTGGTGAGCGTCTCCGGCCGCTTTGTGAAGACACCATGGGAAGATTGTCCGAAGTTGGCATTCAGCACACGCATGCCTCCGACAAGAACGGTCATCTCAGGTGCTGTGAGTGTGAGAAGTTGCGCCCGATCGACAAGCAATTCTTCAGCCGATACGGCGTATTTGGCTTTTTGGTAGTTACGAAACCCGTCGGCTTTCGGTTCGAGTACAGAAAAGGACACGGCGTCGGTTTGTTCCGGCGACGCATCCGTTCGCCCCGGTGAGAAGGGAACCGTCACACTGTAGCCGGCATTTCTGGCTGCTTTTTCGACACCTGCGCACCCCCCCAGGATGATCAGGTCGGCGAGAGATGCTTTTTTACCGCCGGACTGTGCGCCGTTAAAATCCTTTTGGATGCCCTCGAGGGTCTCCAGAACGCCGTTGAGCCGGGTCGGTTCGTTGACATCCCAATTTTTCTGCGGTTCGAGCCGAATTCGTGCGCCGTTTGCGCCGCCGCGCATGTCAGAGCCACGGAAGGTGGAAGCCGAAGCCCAGGCGGTGGAGACAAGCTGGGAGATGGAGAGGCCCGAGGCGAGAATCTTCACTTTCAGATCGGCAATGTCCGTATCGTCAATCAGTTCATGATCGACCGGGGGAACCGGGTCTTGCCAGATCAATTCCTCTGCCGGCACTTCCGGGCCGAGATAGCGCGAACGTGGCCCCATGTCACGGTGTGTCAGCTTGAACCAGGCCCTGGCAAAAGCGTCTGCGAACTCCTCGGGATTCTCCAGGTAACGCCGGGCGATGGGTTCGTAGATCTTGTCGAACTTCAAGGAGAGATCCGCCGTGGTCATCATCGGCCGATGTTTCTTCGATGGATCGTGCGCATCAATGATCATGTCCTCTTCGTCCACGTCCTTTGCCAGCCATTGATTGGCGCCGGCAGGGCTTTTGACCAGTTCCCAATCGTATTTGAACAATACCTTCAGGTACCCCATGTCCCATTTGGTCGGGTTCGGTTTCCAGGCGCCCTCGATTCCACTGCTGATGGTGTCGCCACCCTTGCCGCTGCCGAAACTGCTCTTCCAGCCGAGTCCCTGTTCCGCGATGCCGGCGGCTTCGGGCTCGGGGCCGACAAGCGCCGCATCCCCCGCGCCATGGCATTTGCCGAAGGTATGGCCACCGGCAACCAGGGCGACGGTCTCTTCGTCGTTCATGGCCATTCGTGCAAAGGTCTCTCGAACATCGCGGCCGGAAGCGACCGGGTCCGGATTTCCGTCCGGCCCTTCCGGGTTCACGTAGATCAGGCCCATCTGCACGGCCGCCAGCGGGTTTTCCAAGTCCCGGTCACCGCTGTAACGGCTTTTTGGTTTGTCACTCGTCGCCAGCCACTCTTCTTCGGAACCCCAGTAGACATCCTCCTCCGGCTCCCATATATCCTCTCGCCCGCCGCCAAAGCCGAAGGTCTTGAATCCCATGGACTCAAGTGCGCAGTTACCGGTGAGGATCATCAGGTCGGCCCAGGAGATTTTACGGCCGTATTTCTTCTTGATCGGCCAGAGGAGACGGCGCGCCTTGTCCAGGTTCACATTGTCCGGCCAGCTGTTCAGCGGTGCAAAGCGCTGGTTTCCGGTCCCCCCTCCCCCACGGCCGTCGCCCATGCGATAGGTTCCCGCGCTGTGCCACGCCATTCGGATGAAGAGACCTCCATAGTGACCCCAATCGGCCGGCCACCAATCCTGGGAGTCGGTCATCAGCGCATAAAGATCATTTTTCACAGCCTGCAGGTCGAGTTTCTTAAATTCCTCTGCATAGTTGAATTCCCCACCCATGGGATTGCTCAGGTTCGAATGTTGATGGAGAATCTTGAGGTTTAACTGGTTGGGCCACCAGTCCTGATTTGAGGTACCACCACCGGAAATGGGTTTTTTCACTGCACCCGTTACCGGGCATTTGCTTGCTTCATTCATCGCGTTGCCTCCTTCCATTGTCTGGTTTGCTTGTATGAAATCCGGCAAACATCTTTTTTTGATGCCATGCAACCATGGAACAATCATCGATGGTCCTGTGGACGCCAAACGCGTGTCGCTATCGAGATTGTCGTATGCAAAAAAGGGAGATGGTCTGTTACTGTCGCCGTTTATTGAAGAAACGATATGACTGTCATATCCTCGATAAGATAGGCAATCCCAAAAGGTTTCTAACTTTGGAATCGTCCAATTCATCCATTATTACACGAATATCATCGTCATTGGCAACAATTCAGATTATTTCATGTTTTGCCGATTGAAGCTTCTAATTGCTAAATAATAATGATTTTCCTTTAATAGTCAACCACCATTTCAATCAGATAGGAAGGCAATGCAAAAAAAAAGGATCGTTTCTAAAAGATTCGTGGGTCAAATCAACCATCCTGAAGATCGTAGCGTCGAATCTTGTTGTACAGCGACCGACGGGAAATCCCCAGGATTTCGCTGGCCCGTGTACGATTCTGTCGTGTATAGCTAAGCGTTCTGCTGATCAACTCCCGCTCCACCTTCTCGATACTCGTTCCCACGCGGATGGTCAAGGTGGAATCTTCGTTTTTGAATTGTCGGATACGCTGGGGAAGCTGAGAAACATCCAGAATATCGCCGGTGGAAGATATAACGGCCCGCTGGATGACGTTTTTCAATTCTCTGACGTTTCCGGGCCACGGGTAGGCTTCGAGACAGCTGATAAAATCGGAAGAGATGCCACGCAACGGCTTTTGAAAATCATCGCAGGCGTTTTTGATGAAATGGTCGACCAGCAGATTGATATCACCGTGGCGTTCGCGAATCGGCGGCATCGTTATGTGCAGCACCTCGAGTCGAAAGAAGAGATCCTCCCTGAATCTACCCTGGCGAATTTCATCGACAAGATTGGCGTTGGATGCAGCGATCACGCGAACGTCCACACGGATGCTATCCTGGCTTCCGATGCGACAAAATTCGTTTGTTTCGAGAAGGCGAAGCAGACTGATCTGCATTTTCTCGTCGATGGTCGCGATCTCGTCCAAAAAGACAGTCCCGCCATTGGCAGCTTCGAAACATCCTTTGCGCAGACGTGTGGCGCCGGTAAAGGCCCCGGCCTCATGGCCGAATAATTCGCTGGCCACCAGATCTGGAGGTAGTGAACCGATATGAACGGGTACGCATGGTGCATTTGACCGCCCGCTCAATTCGTGGATGGCCTTGGCGGCAAGTTCCTTTCCCGTGCCGGTTTCACCGGACAATAAAACCGGAATATCCGTGGCGGCGGCCTGACGGATCTGGCGGTAGACCTGGTGCATGGACGTGGAACGGCCCACCATGCTTTCAAAGGTGTTTTTCTCCAATTCCGAACGCAGGAGCATGTTGATCCCCAGGTTTGACTTGGTCGCCATGGCCGTCTCGATGAGAAGTTTCAGTTCTTCGTCACTGACGGGAAGCAAGGAGTAATGAAAAACACCGGATCGTAAAGCGCGATGGGCAATCTTTAGCCGTCCCGGATGCGTGAAGAATAGGATCTGGGTTCCCGGACATTTTGCCGATATCAGTTCGAGGATCTCCAACGCATTATCCGGCTTCGTATGGGTCATCGAGCTGGAAAACAGCATCAGGTCGAAAACCTCCCGCTCGAAGCGATCGACCACGGCATCCAGGACTCTTTCATATGCCAGGGTGATATCATCGTCGGCGAAGATATTCTTTACCTGGTGTGCCAATCCAATTCCCCTGTCGACACAAATGATTTTTATTTTTTCTTTTTCCTCTTTGCTCATTTTTTATCTCGCAAATACATGCCGCCTATGGCGCAGAAACGCTACGCGAGCAATTTTTTTACACTATTATGATATTGTCTGTGCTTTGGCGATTATCGGGTCTGTGTTGGCCCTACTTACCGGAATTATTGGTATGATGCAAGCTTTCAGTTAAAATACTCGGAATTTTCTCACAAGAAGCATCTCCTATATATTGACATTTACTCCGTTACTGATTGGGTATTTTTTGCCCATACCATACGATGAGCTACTTGGCAGCGGCAATATTTTGCCCGACGGCTCACATTACCCATCGTCAAATTCCCCTTCCCTCCCCCGTGTGCGGCATATCACCATCTTGCCGGATTGCTGCAAACTACTCCATTTTCACATATTTCATCGGATTTATCCAAAAGCCACTTTGGCATTTGTTTGTTGGCACATGTATTGCTGACCGATATGAATTTTTGATTTGGCAATTGTAATACGCGACCGACAATCACCACACCTTGAAAGGATATCCATGAGCAAGCTTCAGAACGATCATGTATTTACCAGCGAATCCGTAAGCGAGGGGCACCCGGACAAGATCTGCGACCAGGTCTCCGATGCCATCCTCGATGCATGTTTGGGCCAGGATCCGACCAGCAGGGTCGCCTGCGAGACGGCGGTGACAACCAATTTCCTCGTCAACATCGGCGAAATTACCTGCAGCGGATGGGATCAGATCGATCCCGAAGCCATCGCACGAAAGGTGGTCCAGGAGATCGGCTACGACAGAGACGAACTTCTGTTTTGCCACAACAGCTTCGAATATCTTTGTCACATCCACCCCCAATCCTGTGACATTTCCCAGGGGGTCTGCGAAGGTGAAGGACTGTTCAAGGAACAGGGCGCCGGGGACCAGGGGATGATGTTCGGATACGCGACCCGCGCAACGCCCTCTTTGATGCCGGCCCCCATCCATTACAGCCATCGGTTGCTGGAAAACCTCCAACGAATCCGCAAACGCGGTGAGATCGACTACCTGCGACCCGATGCAAAAACGCAGGTCTCCGTTCTTCATGTAAACGGAGTTCCCGAACGCATCACCAACGTCGTGATCTCCCATCAGACCGATGAGGTTTCTTTGTCTCAAATTCGAAAGGATTTGATCGGCGTGGCACGAGACACCCTGGGAGATACGGGCCTGCTTGACGACGACACCGAGTACTACATCAACCCCACCGGCAAATTCGTCATCGGCGGTCCCCATGGCGATGCCGGCCTGACGGGCCGCAAAATCATCGTGGATTCCTACGGCGGCGTCGGTTGCCATGGCGGCGGCGCTTTCAGCGGGAAGGATCCATCCAAGGTGGATCGCTCGGCCGCTTACTATGCCCGGTATGCAGCGAAAAATGTTGTGGCCGCAGGTCTTGCCGAAAAATGCGAAATCCAGGTGGCATATGCCATTGGCGTCGCCAAGCCGCTGAGCATCAACGTGGATACCTTCGGCACCGGCAACGTGGCGGAAACGAAGATCCAGGCGGAACTCGAATCCGGGGATATCTTCGATTTCCGGCCGGCCGCCATTATCGAAGACCTGAAGCTAACAACCCCCAAAGGATGGTCGTACCGGGATACTTCGGTTACCGGTCACTTCGGTCGGGACATCTTTCCATGGGAGAAAACCGACAAGGCCGAAGCGCTCGCCGGCGCCCTTGGCATCAAAGCACGACAAGTCGCATGACCCATACGGTGAAACGGGCACCATTGGGCCGCCCGTTTCACCGTCCAATCCCATAGCCCATCCCATGACAGACCCCCTTACACAATTACAACCAAATGCCAATCGAGGAGAAACCATGCAAACGAAGACGGCACAGGCCGCCGATACCAACAATAGTGTCATTACCGAGATTTCCGAAATTATCGCGGGTGCAACCACACCGGTGGAAAACGATTACAGGGTAGCCGACATCGACTTGGCCCCATGGGGGCGGCGGGAGATCGAAATCGCCGAGAAAGAGATGCCGGGCCTGATGGCCACCCGCGAAAAATATGGTCCCCAAAAGCCTCTTAAGGATGTCAGGATCATGGGAAGCCTCCACATGACCGTACAGACCGCCGTTTTAATCGAAACCCTGAAAACATTGGGCGCCGATGTGCGTTGGGCAAGCTGCAACATCTTTTCCACCCAGGATCACGCAGCGGCGGCCATCGCTGCGACGGGCACACCGGTATTCGCCTGGAAGGGGGAGACCCTGGAGGAGTATTGGTGGTGTACCCTGAAGGCCATGACATGGCCGGACGGCGGCACTCCCCAACTGATCGTCGACGACGGCGGCGACGCGACTCTTTTAATCCACAAGGGGTATGCGGCGGAAGAGAATCCGGCCCTATTATCAGCACTCACCGACAACAAAGAACTTCAGGTCATCCAGCGACTCCTTCAGGCGGTCAACAATGCCGACAGCTCGTTTTGGCACAGGGCTGCAGAAGTATGGAAAGGGGTAAGCGAGGAGACCACCACCGGCGTTCACCGGCTCTATCATATGCAAAAGGACACTTCACTTCTGGCACCCGCCATCAACGTCAACGATTCAGTGACAAAATCCAAGTTCGATAACGTCTATGGCTGCCGCCATTCCCTGGTGGACGGCATTTGCCGGGCCATGGACGTGATGCTGGCCGGCAAAACAGCCATGATATGCGGCTTTGGCGACGTGGGCAAGGGATCGGCGGAGTCCCTGGCCAGCCAAAAGTGTCGAATCCTGGTCTCCGAAGTGGACCCCATCTGCGCCCTGCAGGCCTGCATGGCCGGCCACATCGTATGCACGGTGGAAGATGCCCTGTCCGAAGCGGATATCTTCGTCACGACGACGGGAAACAGGGACATCATCACCGCAGAGCACATGAGTCGAATGAAGGACCAGGCCATCGTCTGCAACATCGGTCATTTCGACAATGAAATTCAGGTGGATCGCCTCAACGACTGGCCCGGCGTTCAAAAAACCACGATCAAGCCCCAGGTGGACAGGTACACCTTCGAAGACGGCCACAGCATTTATCTGCTGGCCGAAGGAAGGCTCGTCAACCTGGGATGCGCAACCGGACATCCGAGTTTTGTCATGTCGAACAGTTTTACCAACCAGGTGCTGGCCCAGATGGATCTGTGGGCGAATCGGGAAAGCAGGGAAATCGGGGTGTACTGCCTCGATAAAAAACGCGACGAAGAGGTGGCAAGACTTCACCTTTCCAAACTCGGCGCGAGGCTGACCGAGATGACACAGGATCAGGCCGATTACATCGGCGTTCCCGTAGAGGGACCGTATAAACCGGAACACTACAGATATTAACCGAAACGTTCAATATGCAGTAAGGAGAAATTCATGAGACGAGATATCGCAACCAAATATGAGCAAACGTTCGGTGAGGAGCCCACTGAAGTACGTGACACCAACCATTACGTCGAAGAATACGTCACTCCCTTCGTGGATAAATGGGATGAATTGATCGATTGGGAAAAACGCGCGGAGGGGGAAGGCAGTTTCTTCATCGATAAGTTAAGAGAATATGGGACGAAAAAAGTGCTGGATGTGGCCACCGGCACGGGGTTTCATTCGGTCCGCCTGCTTAAGGCCGGCTTCGATGTGACCAGTTGTGACGGAAGCCCTGAGATGTTGACCAAGGCCTTTGACAACGCCCGCCGCCACGACTGTATTCTCCACACGGTCAACGCCGACTGGCGTTGGCTGAGCCGGGACATCAAGGAGCGCTTTGACGCCGTTATCTGCCTGGGGAACTCCTTTACCCACCTCTTCTCCGAACGAGACCGACGAAAAGCCCTGGCCGAGTTCTACGCCGTGCTCAAACACGACGGGGTGTTGATTCTGGACCAGCGCAATTATGACACCATTGTCGATTGTGGTTTTTCCTGCAAACACAAATACCACTATTGTGGTGAAACCGTTACGGCCGAACCGGAATTTGTGGATGAAGGACTGGCGCGATTCAAGTATGTATTTTCGGACGGCAGTACCTACCACCTCAATATGTTCCCCCTCCGAAAAAAATATTTGCGCGGACTCATGCGCGAGGTGGGATTCCAGCACATCGACACCTATGGCGACTACCAGGACGACTTCACAGACGATACGCCGGACTTTTTGACCCATGTGGTCGAAAAGGTCTATCAGCCCGGGCAACGGGATCCGTCGAAAACCCGGCTGAATTATTCCGAACCGGTAACGGTCGCCCAGCAATATTACAACAGCAGCGATGCCGACAACTTCTATTTCACCATCTGGGGGGGCGAGGACATCCACATTGGATTGTACGATAACGACGAGGATTCCATTTTTATCGCCAGTCGACGGACGGTGGAGAAGATCGCCTCTCGTCTGGACATCACTTCCAACACCCGCGTCATCGATTTTGGTTCCGGGTTTGGCGGAGCGGCGCGTTTTCTCGCCAAGACCTACGGCTGCCATGTGACGGCCCTTAACCTGAGTGAAGTGGAGAACCGACGGAACCGGGAAATGAACAAGGTGCAAGGTGTCGACCACCTGATCGATGTCATCGATGGTTCATTCGAGGATGCGCCCCTTCCCGACAGCACCTTCGACATCGTCTGGTCACAGGATGCCATTTTGCACAGCGGAGACCGGAAGACCGTTATCGAGGAGGTAACCCGCCTTCTCAAACCCGGTGGCCACTTCGTCTTCACCGATCCCATGATGGCGGACAATTGCCCCAAAGATGTGCTGCAGCCGATTCTTGATCGCATCCATCTGGAAACCTTGGGATCGCCACGTTTCTATCGTGAAACGACAAGGCAATACGGTATGGAGGAGATGGGATTTGAAGATCATACGGACCAGTTAACGACCCATTATTGGCGAATCCTCAAGGAAACGCAACGACGTGAGCAGGATCTTGCCAATGCGGTCAGCCAGCACTATATGGAGAACATGAAAAAAGGATTGAAGCACTGGGTGGATGGCGGCAAAAGTGGACATCTCGCCTGGGGAATTTTTCATTTCCGTAAGCGATAACGATTTACATTAACCTTTTTTCCAAAATTAGAGAGAAAAAAGAAGGGGAGAAAAAAATAATATTTTTTCTCCCCTATTTTGTGCAATTATCGAACATCACGATACAATAACCGTTTCTGCGATGCAAATTTACGTAGGTTGGATCTTGTAACCAACACCTGCGAATTGTGCGTGTATTAGACACTATAAAGCGCTTTGGGAATGGAACGGCTGGCGATACACAGAGGCATCGGGGGTGACGGACATCGTCCTTTCCTCTGCATGTTCTTGAGTCAAGCACCGGACGGTTTCGGCCAGCACTTTCAAAGAAAACGGTTTGGTAAGAACCTCATCACACGCAACGCCCTCCAACATCCAAGGTGTTCCGGAAATTCCGATGATAGGTGTTCGGTGACGGTTGGAGTTGCGAACATGCGAAACAATACTGGATCCATTCATATCCGGCATGCACATGTCGGTCACGATCAGATCGAATTTGAATTCCGATATAAGCCGCATTCCCTCCTTGCCATTGGCAGCCGTTTCCACACTGTAGCCATGCCCCATCAAGACTTCACGGATCAATTCGGAGATGCTGACCTCATCGTCAATGACCAGAATTCGACTCATCGTTCACCTTTCTCAACAAAAAAAGTTGGTTGAGAACCTTTAGCGACTCACCATGAACAAGGCACCCCTGACATTGATAATCCGATAGTTCGATTTAGGTTGAGTAATGCCGCGGTAGCGGAGAAATCTGCGATCAACCATGAAAAGGTGCGTTCATATTTCTGGCACAGATTGTCTGAATCAGGTCCGATTGTCAACGCGGATAGAGGAGGATTAGCCCACCATGGCGGAAATGATTCTGCACAATTTTTATTTCTCTGTTTTTATACGATTTTTCAATCAAGAACAGAATAATTGTTTAGAATTCAGGAAGTTATCACAAACGTGATTTTAGGTTGTGTTACCAGTCCGTTAGAAAGTTTTTAACAAACTGTCGACAAAAATAAAAACTGCTATTTTCTTCGAAATTCTTCGTTTTCCTACTAATTCCTATTCAAAAACCGACCGTAAAGTGGTTGGATAGAATTCTCCCATCGTCCAGAAAAACAAAACACAGTCGTGTATCAATCATTTCATTTGGAATCGGCCGTTTATCATGCGTTTTGATCCGTGGACAGCATGCCGAGGACAAAGTCGTTGAAAGTATCTATCCGGATATTGGTGTATCGAACCACCCCATTTGTTGAAAACGCTTTCTGAAGCCCGGTGGAGATGGGAAATGAGAAGATTCCGGCAACTGATCAACGAAATGTTGGTAAAGGGTGGATCCTTGATCAGGTTGTGCTGGGCAAAAATCACCATTTCACCAATGTTTCTGGATATCTGGTAAGAATCGTCACGTCGGACAAAATATTTGGACAGGTCGCCAGGAGAAAGATCGGCGGCGATGCTCTCCGGGTAGATACCGTTTCCGGCAAACAAACCCCCTTGGTTGGTCCTATTCGATCAGCCGGTCGATTTTTCCGATCAGTTCATTTGCCAGCGGGTGAACCCGGTCCAATGCCGATGCCGATGAAATGGCATCGATGGCCCAATTTTCGTTCTCCGGAGGCACGTCACCACCGGCAGAGGTCGTTACTACGATAATGGATTCTACGGCACCGTGGTGGTCAAGGAAACGGCTGACTTCCACATCCACCGTCCACCCCATGCAGGTGTTGATCAACAACACGGCGGAATACCCATTCGCATCCTCGTTTTCCAGTGCTTCGATGCCGATGATCTTCACGTATACGGGTTTGCTCTCATATGCCGATACAATCTCTTCTACGAGCGCGCGCTTGAAATCGCTGTCCCGGGAGGCGATCAGGACTCTTTTTTCGTCCGTGGCCCGATTGATCTCATACACGCTCATGTCCTTCTGGGGCCAGATATAGTGCGGCGCAGAACATCCGCAGATAAAAAGTATCGCCAGCAGCATTGTCCGTTTCATTTTCCGTCAGCCCCATATTTCTGTTTTATAAGGGATTTTACCTAATCTCAATTGACCTTGATCCGACCCGATAACCTTTTTTTCTCACTCGTCCCATGGTGTCATTCGACTCCTGGTGTTTCGAGATTTCCAATACATTTCGCGAAGCATGAAGTGGACATCTACCCAACGAACGTTTACTTTAAAATAGTCTCGAGAAATTCACCAAACCGGCGCCACGATTTTCCATCCGCATCCTTATGGTAGCGATCTGTTCCGAATACGGTAAAGGCGTGCGGCGCACCGCTGTAAGTAATCATTTCGTGTGAAATTTTGTTGGACTCCAACCGCTTGGCCAGATCGGCAAAATCGTCCATGGTGATGGCCGTGTCCGCCGTGCCGTGAAAGACCAGGACGGTTCCTCTGACTCTGCTGTAATCCTGCCCTGCAGGCGTTCCCAGACCGCCATGAAAGGTAACAAATCCCTTGAGATCCGCTCCCGAGCGGGCCAGTTCCAACACGGCGGCACCACCGAAACAATACCCCATGGCCACGCCGTTGTCCACATTGGCACCTTTGCCACGCGCTGCATGCAAGGCACCTGTCAAAATCATTCGCATACGCGCCCGGTCCTTGTAAAGTTCACCGGTATGCTGTCTCTTATCTTCTACCTCCGTAGGCCGCACACCGGCGCCGAAAAGATCTGCTGCAAAGACCGAATACCCCATATCGGCCAGCATCCCGGCACGTTGCACCTCATAATTGGTAAGCCCATCCCAGTCATGAATGAGCAAAATGAAAGGGGACTCTGCCGAAGGGGAAATGTAATATCCTTCAAAATCCTGGCCGTCCACCTGGTATCGTACCGGCAGTCCCTGCGCAGCCAAGGATGCGCTTGTGAAAACGAACAAAAGAGTCAATGTATATATCTGTTTCATGAAAATCCTCCGTAGATGATCGATCATTCGGTCATTTGTCAGTATGATTGGAACGCGGTGTCAATCGTATTATCACATTTACGATAACCACACCCGGGCACACAAACAAGGAAAACCTCATGAAATATTCGTCACATACAAACTTTCAGATGTTGCACTGTTACTTGATTCATTGAAGAAAAAGGCCCGGCAAGAGCTGATTGAAAGTTGCCTTATTACAAGTGATAAAACCGTAAAAAGCGTTTCCAGGCCAAATATGGCCAAACAATCTCGTGCAGGAAACTCGTTATTATTTTTTTTGCAGATAGACGGAAACGAGGGAAACGCTTTTTATCAAAAAGTCCTTCTTAATTGGAATAATGAACGAGTTCCTTGGAAGTGGAAATTAGCTGCCTTTTTTGAGGTAAAGCACAAGGCTCTTTCCCAAGATTGGATTGAGCAGGTGCTCCAACATGCGGGTTATTTTGGGTTTTTCCATCAGGTCCCATACCAGAAGCCGGTGATACAGGTTCACGAGGAGCGAATCCTGACGTTTGGGTCCCACCAGGCATTTGAGCCACCAGAAGGGTGAATGCAGGCTATGGGCATAGTGATACGCCAGAAGATGAACATTATTTTTCTCTAGCAGGTTTATCAATTGCTTCTTTTTGTAAATGCGCACATGGCCCAGGTCAGTATCGGTGTACTCGCGTGAGAGTTTCCAGCAGATCCATTCGGGAAAAAATCTCGGAACACTGACTGCCAACTGTCCTCCCGGTTTTAATACCCGTACGATCTCCGCCATTGCCGAACGCTGTTTCGTTATGTGCTCCAGCACTTCCGCGCAGATCACCACGTCGAAAGCACAATCTTCGAAGGGCAGATTGAGAATATTGGTGCAGAGCAGTTCCCAATGTCCGGGACACACACCCTCTTCATCTAACTGAACCAGGCGATCCCTGGCTTCCGCGATGTCGTCGAACATGAGATCCGCTCCGATCACGGTGGTTCCCTCAAGACATGCCGCAGCGCATGTATGTCTTCCCGGGCCGCACCCGATGTCTAGAATTCGGACCCCCGGACGGATCTCAAGCCGCGCGAAGTTCATGGTGATCACGGATGACCTCCTTGTAGACATCAACGGTTTTCTCCGCGGCGCTTCGCCACGTAAACAGGCTGTGAACCCGCTGATAGCCTGCACTTCCCAATGCTTTGGCTTTTTCCGGGTTTTGCAGAAGTGTTTCGATTGCGACTGCCAGCGCTCTGTGATCTGCAGGCGGGACGATAATACCATCATTTCCCACAACTTCCGGCAGAGCACCGGCGGAAGTGCTGATAACCGGCACACCACAGGCCATGGCCTCTCCTGCGGGAAGTCCGAATCCTTCATACAATGAGGGTACAACCGCCATACCGGCCCGTGCATACTGCCGAACGAACTCGGTATGGTCCACGCGCCCCGTAAAGGTAACCAGATGACCGATGCCGAGTTTACGGACCAGTTTCACGGTATGGCCGTTTTTCTTTGGCGTTCCAATGACGATCAGACGAACCTCTCTTTTCCTTGACACCCGTGCAACGGCTTTCAGAAGGTAGGCCAATCCTTTTAAGGGTTCATCCGCGCTGTTGGTCACCATGATCCGATTTGCCTCACGCTTAACCCCCGGCAGACGATGAAATCTGTGCAAATCGATACCGTTGGGCACAACACGAAATCGGGAGGACGGAATCTTGAATTCTCGACTGGTATTTCTGCGGGAATTTTGGGATACCGTCAAAATTCTGGAAAGCGTCCGGGCAATTTTTTGCTGCATGCCGACAAATGAATACCATCGCCATTCCATCACCTTTTTCAGAGCCGACCGTGCCGAGTTGATCGCAATGGTTCGGTCGATGCTGATAGGATGGTGGATCGTAGCGGTGGTAGGCAGATATTGACTGATGGACCACAAACCATAGGAGAGACTCTGGTTGTCGTGAACGATATCAAAATCGGCGGCCCGGGACCTGATAAATTGATGGGCGCGCATTCCGAATGCCAATGGTTCGGAAAACCCCATACTCGTTATTCCCAACCATTCGATGAAGTTAAAGGGATTTGCCAGCAAAAGGGGATTCCATAAACGAAGAAACCGATCCGGATGGTACATGTCCATACTCGGAAGCGTAAAAAGCGTTACATCATCATCCAAGTCCGGATACGGAGGACCGGAAAGGACGGTTACCCGATGCCCCAAGTCCTGTAAGGCCCTGCTCAGATTTTTGATGTAGACGCCTTGACCGCCGCAGTGGGGGTTGCTTCGATATCCCAACATACAAATTTTAAGTGGACCGCCGTTCATTGCTGCTGCGCTTGGTTCAAGACGCATATTTTCTCTCCGGGTGATTTTTCATTGTAACTTCTGCGCCTTCGGCGGATAACCGTAACCATTTCGCATAATTCGCATATTCAGGATTCGGCGTCCATTCCCATACGGACATTTCCTCTTCATCTCGAATCTGAATGTTTCCCCACTTGTGGAAATTACGGATCACCCGGTTCGTAATCTCATGGGTTGTTTTCGTGGCATCAGCGACTCTTTTAATTAAAATTGTAAGTGCGGTTTCCGTGTTGCCGTCGATCTTTTCTTCGATTCTGCCATATTCTTCAATCAACCCCTTGGAGATGATATCGTAGATGATGCTCATGCTTTGGCGTCCTTCTACCTTCAAATTCTCCTCGGATGTATTGGTTCCTTCTACGTATCCCTTTTCGATACGGTCCCATTCCATATTGATGATATCCATGTAGCGGTCAACGAAGTCGTTCGCATCGTCGGCGCTTACACTCGACGTTCGTACCACGGGACGATTGGCATCGTACAACCGCCAGTCGGTCGTGAGCAGTTCCAGATCATACTCCTCGATGTTTTCGTAGACGGTGGTTCCCGGAAACGGTGCCAGAAAATGGTAGCCGAAAACCATACCGAATTCCTTCGTGAAACGATCCGTTTCCGCCAGTGTTTCCGCAGTTTCCCCAGGCAGTCCGACGATAAAAGAGGAATGGGCCAAAACGCCAACCTTTTTACAAATTGCTGCGGCACGACGTGCCTGTTCGAGGGTAATTCCCTTTCGAATCCGTTTCAGCATCTCTTTATTTCCCGTTTCGATACCGAAACTGATCGTGTCGCATCCAGCGGATTTCATCTGGCGGACGGTCTCTTCGTCGATGGTGTTCACCCTGGAAAAGGCGGTCCATGAAATGTCGAGTCCCCTGCTTTTTATCCCTTCGCAGAAGGCGGAAACACGCTTCTTGTTCGATGTGAACAGATCATCGGCAATGTTGATCCGGTTAAATCCGAGGGCAATCAGATGCTCCACCTCGTCCAATACCCGATCGATACTCCGATACCGGACCTTGTGTCCCACCATCCGGTGGCCGACACAGAAGATGCATCGATTGGGACACCCGCGGCTGGTAATGATCGATACGGGAAACGTCAACGCCCTGTATTTGGAAATGGGCAATAGGTGACGCGCAGGAAAGGGGATGGAATCCAGATCCTGAATGAATTGCCTCTTTTGCGTGAAGAAGAATTCGTTCTCGTCACGGAAGGCAATCCCCGGTACTTCGAACCAGGCCTTCTTGTCGAAAATCCGAGGCGCGATCTCCGCGATCGTCTCTTCCCCCTCACCGATGACGATCATGTCGATACCAGGATACTGTTCCATGGTCTGTTGCGCAGAAAAAGACACGTGTGGCCCCCCCATGATACTCACGATGGAGGGTTTTATCTCTTTCGCAGCAGATAAAATTTCTGCAGCGTCATTGAAACTCATTGTAACGGAGGTTGTTCCGACGACGTCAGGAGAAAAATTTTCCAACCAACGCCTCAACTTTTGAGGACTATATTCGGAAACGACAAAGTCGAAGATTCGAACATCTGCACCGGCTTTTTCAAAGGCGGCTGCCACATAGCACACACCCAGCGGTGGGGATGGGAACTCTTCTAGGGGGTATGGCGGGTTGATAATTGCGACGCGCATATAACCGGATGCTCCTTTTTTCAAAGTAAAACTTCTTCAAATCAATCCTCGACAGGGAAATTTACGAAAACAATGTCATGAAATTCGTATCAGGGATTGATCGATATAGGAATCGATGAAACCGTGATGGAAAAACCGATCGGCACTGCTGATCGAATAGATGGAATCGGCCGCGAGGATAACACCAGCACCGCTCCAGGTCGTCTTTTCTTCTGTGTATATAACCTCGTCGGGGACCGTGATGCCGGTCCAATACGCTCCATCCTCGTATCTTTTTTCATAAATCCACCCAAACACGGTTTCCGCAAGGCTTCGATTGCCATATGCGCAGAGGCTGAGGCAAAGTTCCGAGGACTCACCGATGGTCACCCAGGGACTGTCAGACACACAAAGAACCCCCCAGTCCTTTACGACAAACAAGTCCCACATTCTTTCGATGCGCTCTTGGGCTCTTTCTCCCCGATAAACGCCGCTGAGCACGGGATAGTACCAGTCCATGGAGTATCGGGATTTGGTTTTGTCGAACAGGTGTGGTTTGTCCGAAATCGCATTCCTGAGCTTTTCCCGGGCGATTTTCCATTCCGGTTTGTTGATTCCCAATACCGATGCGATGGCCAACGCACAGCTGACACTCAGATAGATGGAACATGATCCGGTTAACAGGGCCTTTTTCTCGATTATACCCGTTTTGCTCTTGTTCCAATAAATCTGCCCCCCATCCCCTTGCATCTCCAAAATGAAATTCATTGTGCGGGAAATCGTTTTCCACATGGAGTGAAGGAAAGCCTTGTCCTTGGTTACGACGTAGTAATGAAAAAGCCCAACGGCAATGTAAGCGGACATATTCGGGTCCTTGTGGGAATCTTTGCGTGGCTTCCCGTTGTCGTAATTGGACCACCAGCTTCCGTCTTCCATCTGAACATTGGCGGACCAGCGATAGGCATCACGAGCTTCCTTCTCATAGCCGCAAACCGTCAATGCCATGGCACATTCGACGTGATCCCAATTATCGGTTTGTCCTCCTTTCGACCAGGGAATCTCTCCAGAATCATTCTGGACCGAGCGGATGTAATCGGCAACCAACGCAACATCGACATACGGTTCTCGCTCGGAACAAAAACTCTTTTCCATGGTCATATTTTTCCTCCATGAGTTTGCATATTTAGTTCGCTACATAGACAGATCAACAATTTTCCAGTGAAGAACTTTCATCTAGCGCTTTGAAAACCTGGATTGAATACTGCATTTTCGTTCATATCCAAGTATATTCGTGATAAAATCAGCTTGACGTAATAATTGAACCGGTTACTCAGAAAGAGTACTACCATAATTTTGCGTTTTCAGGAGAAACCGCGCCGAAAAGACTGCGATCGTGAGATCGATCGAGTCGTTATGTCAAAGAGCAAAAAACAACCGGCGAATCTGTTATCGACGGCCGATTGATATCTTCTATGGACTGACCAGATTTTAAGATACTGAAACAGTTAAGAAATAAATCTTAAAACGAATAACATTTAGTTTTTATCGTTTCCATATTTTTTGATAGACCTGTAGATATAGGCCCAAAAATCAGGGGTTGTCAACGGATTTTTTCAGCCAATTTCCGAACATCAAAACGAAAAAAAAAGCCCCGATTTCTCAGGGCCTTTCAAGAATTGGAATGTCATTTGGTGCCGGGGGAGGGAATCGAACCCTCACGGACGCAAGGTCCGCTGGATTTTGAGTCCAGTGCGTCTACCAATTTCACCACCCCGGCGTGGGTGCGTTATATAAGCAATAAGCAAAGGATTGTCAATGAGTTTAACAGCCAATTCGTTATGGACCATCTTTCAGAACTGATTCGATAACCCTTAGCGGAACGCGTCCCTCTCGAAGCAAACGAATGGGCCAGCGGGTCACATCCACGATGGTGGAACCGCCTTTGCCGGAAAGCCTGCCGACATCCAGCACCAGATCCACACCGGATTGAATCTCGGGTTCCAGGTTGGCTGCGTCGGCAACGGCCGGTTCGCCGGAAAGGTTGGCACTGGTCCCGGTAATGGGTCCCCCAAACCGGGTGGCAACTGCCCTTGCCACCGGATGGCCCAGTATCCGCACGCCAATTTTTCCTGTTCTCCCGGTCAATTCATCCGGAAGACCGTCGATCGCTTCGAAGATCAGTGTGATGCCTCCGGGCCATAACCCCATGAGGGGCTTTGCATGATCAGGCACCGTCCGCACCACAAGAGAAATCTGCATCGGGTCGGACAGCAAGACCGGCAAGGGTTTTTGGGGTGGCCGTCGCTTGATGGCAAAGATTCTTCGTACGGCCTCGGCACTGGAGGCATCGGCAGCCAATCCATACAATCCCGCTGTGGGAATCACCACGATCCCCTGTCGCTCGAGGATCCGCACCGCCGCCAGGATATCCTCTCTCTTGGGACGTCGAGGATCGACGTGAAGGATCTTATCGGTATCCCGCGAGTTTTTCCGCCTTCTGGTCAACCTGTTCGGCCATTTCGTCTTTGAATGCCGCCAACTTGGCGGACAGCGTTTCGTCATCCACGGCCATGATCTGTGTCGCCAGGATCGCCGCGTTTTTTGCTCCTGGCTTTCCAATGGAGACCGTTGCCACCGGAATTCCAGGCGGCATCTGTACTGTGGAGAGGAGGGAATCCATACCGTCGAGACAGGAGGAATCGATGGGCACGCCGATCACCGGCAAGGTTGTGTGTGCGGCCATCACGCCGGCCAGGTGAGCCGCATGGCCGGCGCCGGCGATGATCACCTTCAGGCCCCGCTGTTTTGCGGAGGCGGCATATTCCGCAGCTCGCCGAGGGCTGCGGTGGGCCGACGCAACGGTCATTTCAATGGGGATGCCGAATCTCTTGAAAACGCCCAAGGCGCCTTCCATTACCTTCAGGTCCGAATCACTCCCCATGACGATGCCCACCCGCGGCACCGCCTGCATTCGTACCAGGGCCTTCTTTCCGATATCCGTTCGAAAATGGACTTTGCTCCATTTGATCTTTGCCACGGCCTGATACGCCTTCTTGATGGCCGATTCGACCGTGTCGCCCAGGGCGGTGACCCCAAGTACACGCCCCCCATGGGATAGAATCTTCTTCCCCTCCGCCCTTGTTCCGGCGTGAAAAACCACCACGTCGCGCATGCGATTGGCCGCATCGATTCCCTTGATCTCATGGCCCTTTTTATAGCTTTTCGGATATCCTCCGGCAGCCATGACCACGCAAACCGATGCCCTGGGATCGATGTCAAGCGTGCAGGTGTCCAGACGTTCGTCGATGACGGCTTCCATGATGGGAATGATATCATTTTCAAGACGCACCAGAAGCGGCTGGGCCTCCGGATCACCGAATCGGCCGTTGAATTCAAGTACCTTGATCCGATCACCGTCGATCATCAACCCGGCATAGAGAACTCCTTTGTATGGACACCCCTCGGCGGCCATACCCCGCACCATGGGAGTCATCACTTCATCCACGATTCGTCTGTGAAGGTATTGATCCACCACCGGTGCCGGAGAATAGGCCCCCATACCCCCGGTGTTGAGCCCCTTGTCGCCATCGTAGACGGGTTTGTGGTCCTGGGAGGAAGGTAGCGGCAGAACGGTCTTTCCGTCCGTGAAGGCCAGAAAGGAGGCCTCTTCTCCCACCAGGCACTCTTCGACAACCACCTGATCGCCGGCTTCACCGAAATCGCGGTCCACCATGATCTGCTTGAGCGCATCCATGGCCATCTTTTCTGTGGTACAGACGATGACTCCCTTGCCCGCGGCCAGACCGTCTGCCTTGACCACCACCGGTGCCCCGATTTTCTTTACGTAGGCCTGGGCCTGTGCGTATCGGGTAAAGGTCTCACCGATGGCCGTGGGGACGCCGTACTTTTCCATGATCGCCTTGGCAAAGGATTTGCTCGATTCGATGCGCGCTGCCTTTCGGCTGGCACCGAATATCCGCAGCCCCTTTGACTCGAACCGATCGACGATGCCACCGGCCAAGGGATCTTCCGGTCCTACGATGGTCAGATCAATCTTCTCATCACCGGCAAAGGTGAGAAGACCGTCGATATCCGTGGCATCGATGGCAACGCAGGTGGCCAGCTTTGCGATACCAGCATTTCCCGGTGCGCAAAAAATCTTTTTCACACGCGGACTCTGAGCGATCTTCCAAACCAGGGCGTGCTCTCTTCCGCCACCACCGATCACCAACACCTTCATATTGCTCCTCCTTTTCGTTGATGCCCCAAATTGACGGCTTCGTAAAAAGTCCGATATCGGCGTTACGCTTCATCCCTCGTCACTGCGACGTATCATAATCATAAATACGACTCATTCCTCGGGATTCGCAAGCCTTGATCTCGGACTTTTTACGAAGCCGTCCGAAATCTGACTTTTTATGAGTGCATCAAAATTCGGGGCGTTGTCACATGGAACATCGCATAAGGCCGTTTACCCTCATCCTATTGTTGATTGACGACGCCGGGCAGCGATTCCCAACTCGATTAGCCGGTCCAAAAGTTCTCCGAAAGAAAGGCCCGCCGCCCTTGCCGACTGCGGGTAGAGGCTGGTGGCGGTCATGCCGGGGATGGTATTGGTTTCCAGCACATAGAAAACCCCGTCACGCAAGATCATATCGGTCCGGCTGTACCCTTGGAGATAGAGGGCCTTGTGGGCGGTTACGGCACAAACCTGGGCCTTTCGGGTCAGGTCGTCGTCGATGCGTGCCGGACAGACCTCCCGGGTGGCACCGGGCTGGTATTTCGCTTCGTAGTCGAAAAACTCGTATTGTTCCCCCGGAATGATCTCGATCAGGGGCAGTGCCTCCACGGTTTCATTGCCCAGCACACCACAGGTAATCTCCGTTCCCTGAATGTACGCCTCGATCATGGCGGTGGGACCGAAGGAAAGCGCTTTTTCCACGGCCACTTCCAGGTCAGCATCGTTTCTGACGATGGACATCCCGACGCTGGATCCGGTTTCCACCGGTTTCACCACAACCGGCAATCCCAATCTGGAGACGATGGCATCCTTTTCCACCGGTTCGCCCCGTCGAACCAGCGCGTAAGGCGGAACGGTGAGCCCGGCCCCCTGGTACAGATGCTTGGACAACAGTTTGTTCATCGCCACCGCACTCCCCAGCACACCGGCACCCTGGTACGGGATATCAAGCAGATCCAAAAGGCCTTGCACCGTACCATCTTCCCCATATGGCCCATGCAGGATGATCAAGGCACAATCGATTCTCTGGGCATCGTTGACCAGCCGTGGGATGTCCTTCTTTGGGTCGTAGATCAAAATGTCGTAACGGTCTTTGTCCAAAGCATCGTACACCTGCTGGCCGCTATTGAGCGACACGTCTCTTTCCGAAGAGATTCCCCCGAATATCAAGGCAATGGTTTTCTTTTCCATGATCATGCCTCTCCAGTAAAACCCAAAAAACGTTCGAAGTTGAATCGTCCCGGCGTTCGCGACCAAAGGCGTTGAATCCGTGATACGGTAATGGCCCTAAGGACGAATGAATGTGGTAGTCCGACTTCCCATGATGCGTGAGTTGCCCCACACGGGAAAGATGACTTGAGCAAACTGTCCTGGCGCCGGACAGACGCCATGGTTTAGCCGTTTAGCAATTGTTGCTTGGCCTTGTTGAACTCTTCTATCGTGATCAGGTCTTTTTCCAAGAGTCGGGCAAGCTCCGTGAGTTCGGAAATTTCCCGATTTTCAGAAGAATCCGAATCTTCGAGTCGCGGAATGTCAATGGAAGTGTCGTGTCCGATAAGCGGAGTCGTTTGCGACTTACCCAGTTTCAGCGTGGCCATTCCTCCGAGGAGACTTACTTCCACCGATCGACCTTCAAACACGGGGTTTCGCAATATCTCGCGAAGGGATTTTCCCTCGGCCCGCATGCGTCGGATCATATAGAATGCGGAGAAACCGATCAGCGCGATGCCTCCCAAAAGGATCCAAACCAAGTAATTGACCACACCCCGGAAAAATAGTACCAGAACCGCCATTCCTGCGATCAGCAGGACATGAAACGTCAATATGAAGTAGGCGAGCAGCACACTCTTAAAAACGCCGTCTCCGCCCCCCTTTTTCTCAAACATCGTTGCACCAGAGTAAAAATTAAAGTTGGAATGATTCGCACCAGGCAATCGGCCTTCACGGTTTTCTCGGTTCGAGGCGATCCACGAGTTCTCCGTAATATCGCTGGGGTATATCAAAGGCCGCGTTGGCGTCCCTCATGGTATTGAGCCGTAAAATCAAATAATTCAATTTTTTCAGTACCCGGTACTTTTGGGTCGTATCGGTCATACCGGACAATAGATCCTCGGTGGTCTGAATCTCCTTTCGAAGCTGCACCTCCGGCGGCAAACAATCGGCATTTTTCAATACCTTGTGCGCCAGTCGGAGGTCTTCGGGAATATGCCGGTCGTCTTCGAGTCGAAGGGGCTCTCCACTTCCCGGAAGATTGTCGAAAGCACCCTGCTCCTGGGCCTTCTTGATTCGAGATTCGATGATTTTTTCAAAGCCGGGAAACATAGAGACTTCCCTCCAACGGCGAAAATGCGGTGGATCCCGTGAAAGCTTCGTAAGACTTTTGAAACCCGTACTGCAAAGGGTCCAAAATCGATTGCCACCATAGATCAATCATAAATGATGTTCTATATATTATACCAACGACTTTGATTTCAAGGGTAAAGAAAGGAAGTGCCACAGGACTGAAGAAGGCGACCGATTCGGATCCTTTGTTTCGATCTGTTGCGATATTGGCACTAGGCGCCGCCAGTCAGACTCTCCATGTACTGTCGCGCCTTTTCCGCCGTATTCTGCAGGGCCTCTTCATCCAGACGGACGATGGACAGGCTGCCTGCTTCGAGTTCCCGCTTGGATGATCGACTGTCCCCTACCATCCCCGCCTGATTGACGATATAGTCGGCAAGATGGACGATGTGGGTCAATGGGTGGTCCCCCGCTTTGGAAGGATCGTGGTGGTGACGGATACCGAAGGAGATGGCCCGGGGCAGATTCCAGTTTTCACAAACAATGGCTGCGATAACGGCGTGATCGAACCCTAAAATATCCCGTTCCGCCGATTGAATGGTGGTATTTTTGTGTTTCTTCCAATATTGGTCGAAAAGGATCTTTCGTTCCTGCACATATGGGTCCAGGATGAGCTTGCCGACATCGTGGAGGAGCCCTGCCATATAGGCACTTTCGGCCACATCGGGTGCAGCGACGGCCGAAATCTCACCGGCCGTACAGGCGACAGCCACCGAATGACGCCACATGTCGCCTGTCTTCAGGCCGTATCCCGCCATGGCCTGTTTCATCATGTTTCCGGCACTCATGGCAGTGATCAATTCGGTGAGCCGACGTGTTCCAAACAATGCCGATGCATGCTGGATGGTGGATACCTTTCCCCGAAATCCGTAATAAGCACTGTTGGCAACCTTCAGAATACCGGCGACGATGGCAGGATCGGTCTGAATGACCTTGGCCAGTTGTGCGGGACTGGTCCTCGGATGTTTGACCATCCGCTGAACCTTGACCATCACCCCGGGCATTGCAGGCAATGATTTCGTGTCGGACAGAATCTTTCGTATGAGCTTTCGGCCGCTTCGAAATACCGGTGTGACGGATTCCGATTCAGCTTTCCGCGATAGACCGTCCCCGGATCCCCCACCGGCAAAGTTCTCGTTGCCGGACAAAGCCTTGCGCCGTGCCAGTTCCCGGTTGGCCCAATCCAGTCGCCCCACCAGCTTTTCGATGATTTTATCCTTGAACTTTTCGCGGATCCGGGTGGGAAGTTGGTCAAAAAGAACACGGTCCAGTTTCAAGGCGATGACCGAATCGTTGGCGATAACGTCTGCAGTACGCGGTACATCGGCAAAGAAAGCCATCTCGCCGAAGATATCTCCCTCGCCCAAGACCGCCAACGTGGTGCTGCCCATCCGCTGCCGGATGCTTACCGTGCCGGTGAGGATAATGAATAGACTTTGATCGTGACTTCCCTGCTGGATAAGCCGATCTTCGGGTTGGTAAACCTTGAAATGGGCATCTTCGGACACCATTTGTCGTTTTTCGTCGGCGGTAAACGAATCGAAAATGCCCAGCCGATCCATAATCGGCATTATCTCCACTACTGTCTCCACCATTTTGTGCCTTCACTCCGGCATATCGGCCGGAAAGGAGATCGGATCCACAATCAGAGATCTGCATCCATAAAAAAAACGATCGATTCTCCCTTATCAAACACCGCCCATTGTGTTATTGTATATTTCACTGAACCTTTTTCGGTGAAATCGTCGAACTTACCCTGCGCTGACCTCATGACGGTATTATCGCCCGTTCTTCCCAGGACATAAGCCACGGCACCACCACACGCGCGATTGTGACATTCTGAAATCATCATCGTTCAACGCCCAAGAATACTTCGTTCACAACCCTTTTACCCTGATTCCTGGATTTGCAACGGGATGGATCGGAAGGTGGGAACACCCATTCCATGTTGCAAAAGGAGGGAAGCGATGAAACGTTTTCATGAAAACAGAAAAAAGCGACGTCTTTTTGCAAAAAAACGTACATTGTCAATCAACGGGAAAAAATATCAGATTTTCAATATCAATGAATACGGAGTAGGCTTTTTAATCCATCGGCCACAGGAAATTAAAATTGGTAAAACCATTGAACCGATCATCTCTTTCAACAACCATCCCATCCGTATGACGGGTGTCGCCCGTCACGTTTCCCAATTTCACGCCTCTGAAAGTCGCCTTTACTTTCAGACGGGGTGGGTTTGCGGCACGGAATTCACCACCCAGCATGACCCGGAGGTGTGGAAATTGTTCAAGGATTCTCTTGCCGAAGACAATGATGAGGAAACCCGTTGACTTTTCACACTCTTTCGGGTTTATTGATCGTCGAGTCCGGAAGTCGATGGGAAAGCGGTGCAAATCCGCTGCGGACCCGCCACTGTATGTGGGGACGAAAGCCGCACCATCTCACTGCCCGCCACAAGCGGGTGGGAAGAGGCGGCCGGTAGGACGATCCACAAGCCAGGAAACCTCACCGGATTCAGTATCGAAAAACGACCACAATTCGAAAACCGAACGCGCCTTCGCGGTCAAGGCTGTTTGGTGCCGCCCCGATATGTTGGCGAATCGGCCATCGACGGATGGCACCCATGAACATATCGGCATTGAACGAACCATTGCCTCGCCTTGATTTACCAATGGCGCGATGCTTTGGTTTTTGCAATGCAGGACATGGATGCGCCTATGCCGATGGCTCCAATAAAAACAAATCACCCCATCATTGGTTTATTTCACCTCTCTTATATCCCTGCGTGTATTTTTCTCTCTATCACGCTTTTCCTATTTACCGTTGCGCCTGCCCATGCCACGCACAGGACCGTTACCGACCAGCTGGGACGGCCCGTTCGGCTCACCGCTACGCCGACACGCATCGTTGCCTTGGCGCCCAGTATCACCGAAATCGTGTTCTACCTGGAGTTGGGAGACCGCCTCGTCGGCGCTTCCCAGTTCAGCGATTACCCCCCGGCCGCCGCCGCCATTCCCAAGGTGGGATCGTACATTCACCTGGACGTGGAACGTATCGTTGCGTTGAAACCGGATCTGTGCATTGCCGTAAAGGACGGCAATCCCATCTCAGTGGTTGGCAAATTGGAATCCATGGGCATTCCGGTCTATGCCGTTGATCCGCGAAACATCGAATCGGTCATGGAAACGGTGTTGGAACTGGGACGGCTATTGGATGTCGAGGACAAGTCCAGATTGCTCGTCGACGACATGGCCCGGCGCGTGCAGTTGGTCCGGCAGCGCCTATCCGATATCCCGCACAGACCATCCGTTTTTTTACAGATCGGTATCACCCCCATCGTATCCATTGGCACCAACACCTTTATCCATGAGCTGATCGTGATGGCCGGCGGCCTCAATCTCGCCCAAGGCCCGATCCCGTATCCACGATTTTCCAAGGAACAGGTGATCGGCATGGATCCGGAGGTCATCATCATCACTTCCATGGCCCGGAAAGTGATTTTCGACCAGGTAAAGGCCGAGTGGCAAAAATGGCCGGAAATGCCGGCGGCAAAGAACGACCGCATCCATCTGGTGGACTCCAACGTGCTGGACCGGGCAACGCCGCGGCTGGTGGACGGACTGGAGCTTCTGGCCCGGTTGATCCATCCGAAACGTTTCGAAGGCACCGCCGTCGGGGCTCAACCATGATCCATCAGAACACCAAACTCCTTGTGAAAATGGCGACAACCGCGCTGGTATTGGCACTGGTACTGGCGGTGGCCCTTGTATTCGGCCTGGGCATGGGATCGTCAGGACACGGATTAAAGGCCCTTTGGGCGGCGATCTTTCAACACGGCGATGCAGACGCCATGCAGTCTGCCATCATCTGGCGCCTCCGTCTGCCACGGGTACTGTTGGCGACCATGGTGGGCGCTGCCCTTTCCCTGGGCGGCCTGGTCTTTCAGGCTCTTTTGAAAAACCCACTCGCCGAACCATACATCCTGGGCATTTCCGGGGGTGCCGCCATCGGTGCCATCTTCGGCATCCTGCTGGGGCTCTCCCCCATACCGGGTGTCAGCATGACCGCCTTTCTCGGCAGTCTTGCCACCTTGGTGCTCATCATCGTGATCTCTTCGGGCCGGACGGCAATGGTCAAGGACGCCCTGTTGCTTTCGGGCGTCATGGTCAACGCCTTTTGCACGGCGGTAATCATGTTTTTGCTCTCCATTACCCAAAGTGCCGAACTGCACAACATCATCTTCTGGCTCATGGGAGACCTGTCCGCTTCCCAGATCCACCACGTCGGACTGCTCGGAGCCATTTTGCTGCCCTGCTTCATCCTGATCTTCGCCTACTCCAATCGCATGAATCTGCTGCAACTGGGAGGTGACATCGCCGCCTCCATGGGCATCTCCGTACGCCAGATCACTTTGATCCTGCTGGTCACCACCTCACTGATGGTCAGCGTCACCGTCAGCCAGTGTGGTCTCATCGGATTTGTCGGCCTGGTTATCCCCCACCTGCTGCGCCTGATCATCGGGCCGGATCACCGGGTATTGGTACCGGCTTGCATCCTCGGCGGCGGGGCGTACATGGTGATCTGCGATCTGTTGGCGAGAACACTTCCGGCACAGGGCGAAATGCCGGGCGGTGTGATCACGGCCATGATCGGTGCACCGCTGTTTATCATTTTGCTCAGAAGGACGAGACGATGAGTGCCGCCGTTCG
Organism: uncultured Desulfosarcina sp.; assembly: GCA_963674945.2. Lineage (GTDB taxonomy): Bacteria > Desulfobacterota > Desulfobacteria > Desulfobacterales > Desulfosarcinaceae > Desulfosarcina. Next base: position 2,130,339 of record CAXXWQ010000003.1, on the reverse strand, counting down.
TGTGCAAGGACTCACATGCACCTATCCGGATAAAACGGTGCTGCGCGCGATCTCGTTCGAGGTGGCCAACAATGAATTCTTCATCATCATCGGCCCCAATGGTTCGGGTAAGAGCACCCTGATCAAGGCCTTGGCCGGACTTCTCTCTCCATCCGGCGGCGATATCCACATTCAGGATCGCCCCCTTTCCCGGTTCAAACCCAGAGCGCTCGCCCGGAAAGTGGCGTACGTGGCCCAAACGATCACCGACGAGACGCCGTTCACCATTCAGGAAACGGTGCTCATGGGACGCGCGCCCTATCTGGGCATCCTCGGCATCGAAGGCCCCAATGACATCGAGATTGCCCGGCAGGCCATGTCCTTTACCGGAGTACAGCATCTGGCCGATCGGCCCATGGGGTGCCTCAGCGGTGGCGAGCGTCAGCGCGCCCAAATCGCCCGGGCCATCTGCCAAGAACCGGAACTGATACTTCTGGATGAACCCACGGCGGCCCTGGACCTGGCCCACCAGGTCCGAACCATGGATCTGATGACGAACCTGAAGCGAGAACGAAACACCACAGTGGTAATGGTCTCCCACGACATCAATCTGGCCGCGATGTATGCGGATCGATTGCTTTTAATCGTCGACGGCGAAAAGGTTGCCTGCGGGCCACCGGATCAGGTTGTCCGAGAGGAGATCCTGGGTGACGCATACGGCTGCCGGGTCATGGTGGACCGGAGCCCTGCCGGAAATTGGCCGCGGGTAAGTCTGCTGAAAAGTTAACATCAACATCTATTCTCCATAAGAAATTCATTATTTCTCTTCTGCTCGATCCCAAAAAAAGGTTGACATTTCTTTTCCATCTGCTATGAGTAAACTATTAAGGTGCCATAGGGCTTAAAAGGGAATCCCGTGAGAATCGGGAACGGTCCCGCCGCTGTATTCGGGGATGAAATCCGCAACGGCCACTGCCACTGAGCAAGAGGTGGGAAGGCGCGGAGAGTAGGATGAACCGATAGTCAGAAGACCTGCCTTGGATATCGGCCATGCCCACGATGGGTTGGGTGGATGGCAACCATAAAGGGTCAAGTAAGCAGGGTGCAGCCCTTCATGCAGGCAGAAGCATGAAGGGCTTTTTTTATTACCGGTTAATGCCGCACCCGTTTCACAAAGCGAAGGAGGATTCGGGCAGGAATTCTCCTTCGCTTATGACCCGGTGTTTGACCCGACGCCAACCCCTTATCCCATTTGGTGCCGAAATAATTGGCCACATGTCAGCCAATTATCTTCAAAGTACATGAATGGGAGAATACAGATTCACGCAACGCCCCCCCGATGCGTGTTGCGCTGGGTGCCCGGCGCCCATCTCCGGCGGCCCGATAATCGTCGGAGAACCTCGATGAGCACCCAGCGCAATTTCTACACTGGATCGCGCAGTTTGATGTATCACTCATATAGACATCTCCCGCAAATTATGCGTTCAATTGCTCTGCCTGTTCCACAAGCAGGGATGTAAATCTTTCCAGGCTGATGGGATATGGCTGTATTGGAATGCCCATCCAGTCGGAATATTCAAGGAACTCTTCCGGTTTTTCAGCCATGTATCTGTCGAGATAGCCGACGCCGTCCAGAACGATGGCGCCCCCTGTATGCTTTGGAAAATTTTCATTGGCGAGTCCTTTGTCCCAGCCTTTAAAAACTTCCTTACGAAATTTAATCCAGCCCGGTGTCATCCACCATACGCTTTCGCCGCCTGCCATTTCCCGTGCGATTTCTTCCCGTTCGGCTTCGCTGGCGATCATGTCCATGCAGTGTGTGGCCTGGATTCTCACCACATTTGGCCCCTGTTCGTCTATGATGTTCTTCATGGTACGGGTGGGTTCGTCAACATTCACATAACAGAATTTACCGCCGTAGATCACAATAACCTTTTCTACCTTTTCTTTTGCCTTTTTTATTCGGTCAACAAGCTGCCGCTCGAGTTCCGGTATATCCTGATGCAGCCCGGGTGTCGTGTAATACAGGCTGTGGACATCGAGAAAACCTTCCTTTTTCAGATAATTCATCTCAAGGCTCATCGTTCCACAGGAAACGATTGCAATATCCGAAAATGAGACTTCACTCATGCTGCATCTCCTTTGAAAGTTTTGTTGTTTTCGTTCTTATCATCCTCATCCATAAAATTTTGCATATTCGACCTTGTGAGTCAACGACCACCCGCAAAGCGGGTGGAACAAATATCCGGTCCATGGGCCGCATTTTCAAAAGCACGTCAGTGCGGTATCGTTCGGGTTGGTTTTGGGTGCAAATCATCCGCTTTGAATAGGAGGAATCAGACCGCCACTGAAAATGAACGGGAAAAGCTGCCTACCAACCCGAATAAGACTGCTTTCAAGATCCAGGGGAAACAGAGCGGACAGAATGATGTATGACGACTTGCCCACTGCGGAAAAAAAGCATAAACAATAATATGTGGCCTGAATGAAGCAATTCGCAGCATACCTTCACAAGCAAAACGCTAACCCCGGGTATGAACGAAGCCCGTAATGCACGTAAGGAGTGTTTGAAAATGGACTTTTTCCTTTCCAAAGAACTCGAGATGTTGCGTAAAGCCGTCCGCGAGTTTGCAACCAAGAAAATTGCCCCCCACGTGGATCAGTGGGACGCGGCACACTATTTCCCCTATGAAGAGGCCATCAAGCCAATGGGCGATCTGGGTTTCTGGGGAACGGTGATTCCAGAGGCGTATGGCGGCGAAGACATGGGGTGGCTGGCTGCCATGATCGTCACGGAAGAGATTGCCCGTGTCTGCAGTTCCCTGAGGGTGCAGGTCAACATGCAGGTGCTGGGTTGCGCATACACAATATTTACCTATGGCAGTGAGGCGCTGAAGAAAAAATATATTCCAGGCTTGTGCAGCGCTGATCTGATCGGCGGCTTCGCCATCACCGAACCGGATGCCGGGTCGGATGTGATGGCCATTTCTTCCACCGCAGAAGACAAGGGAGATCATTGGCTTCTCAATGGCGCCAAGACCTGGATCTCCAACGCCGATGTGGCAGACGTGCTGATCTACTATGCGTACACCGACATCAACGCAGGATCCAGGGGTTTGTCTGCTTTCGTTATCGAACCCAAGAATTTCACCGGCGTGAAAACCACCCGATTGGACAAGATGGGATCCTTTTGCTCGCCCACCGGCGAGGTGTTTTGCGACAACACCAAGGTTCCCAAGGAGAACATACTGGGAAAGCCGGGCATGGGGACCAAAATCGTATTCGGGTCTTTGAACCAGACCCGCCTGTCGGCCGCCGCCGGTGCGGTTGGGGTGTCCCAGGCCTGCATGGATGTGGTGACCGGGTATTGCAACGACCGAAAGCAGTTTGGAAAACCCATCGGCCAGTTTCAGATGAACCAGGACATGGTGGCACAGATGGCAACCGAGATCGATGCCGCACGCCTTTTGGTCTACAAGGCCGCCTGGGTCAAGGACCAGGGTCGGCACAACAATGGACTGGATGTGGCCAAGGCCAAGTTTTTTGCCGGCGAAACGGCAAACAAGTGTGCCAATTACGCCATGCGTGTGCTGGGTGCCTATGGCTATTCAACCGAATATCCGGTAGCCCGCATCTACCGGGATGCCCCGACCTATTTTATGGTGGAAGGCTCCACCAACATCTGTAAATGGATCATCGCCATGGATCAGCTTGGATATCGAAAGGCCAATCGGTAAATTCATCATTTTTCGACACCGGCCGGCTCCCAACGGACAACCAGCGGAGAGTCCGTCACCGGCCATATTCCCTTTGCCCGATTCTGTCCCTTGGAAAATGCGAGGTAACTGTATTTCCCATAGTGGGTCGCCTTCCGGGCCACCAGCGGGCCATATTGCGGATGCAACGGGTATAAAATCCCCACGACGTTTTCCCTGTCCTTCGGATCCTCAATGACGCAGAAAAATGTGTCGGTATCGGTAGAAAAGGTCTGGCCTGCCACGGAAAAGCGATCTGCATCGATTGTCACTGCTCCCCTTTTTCGTGGGAAAAGGGTTGGATCCGTGGGAAACCCGATGTATATCTGGCTGTTTCCTTCAATGCTCCGGGGGCGAACATCGGTCTCCTGGTATATTTCGGCCCGGGACAGGCCAAGGGACCGGACCAGCATCCGCGCCGTTTCCATTCCCACATTGCCTGCTGCCTCGGAGACGACAACCGATACCGAATCCGCGCCTTTCAACGTGTTGATAGAGGCCGGAATCTCTTCCGGGAAAAGGCGCCGGAACAGGCTCGCATCCGGATCCAAGGCAAGCGCGGTTGGCCGCGATGATATGCGCAGGGAAAACGGTGTCTTCCGATCGTGGATTGAAATCATTTGCATTAGGGGGCCTTTGCCGGTTTCGATCGTCATTGTCACGGGAACGGTAAAGAGTTCGTCCTGGTGTTGGACGACAACGCCGGAGATCTTCCAGCCTTCTTTGGTTTCCCAACGGCGAACATCCGTCAGTGCCAGTTTCGGTGCGCCGGGCCTTTCAATCCACTGGGTGAAGAATTCTTCCAGGGTGCAGCACGGACCGTGCCCCGAACGTCTTTCCAGCGCGATACGCAGATCCCCCCATGAGACGCGTTGAAAGCACTTATCCTCGAAAAGATCGCGAAGCGCACCCCAAAATACAGATTCTCCGACCAACTCCCGAATCATGTGAAAGACCATGGCCGCCTTGTCATAGCCAATCACCTTGGTTACGCGATCCTTTCGACTGAAAAATTGGGACAGCGGAAAGTCGTTTTCGTCATTCACCAACGTCGCATAGTTGCGAAGCCACTGAATTCGATACGCGCCGGCCTCGACGGCCGAGACCATTTCCTTGAATCGGTAGTCCGCCACGTATGTGGTGAGCCCCTCGCACCAGTTGCCCGATGCGGCATCGACGAGGACCCCGTTTCCCCACCAGCAATGGGCGATTTCATGGCCGAGGCTGACATCGATGATAAAGGGCAGACGCAAAACAGTGCCGCCCATGAGGGTGTAGGAGGGGAATCCGTATCCTGTGGGAAAAAAATTTTCCACCACGGCGAACTTCTCGAAGGGGTATGGTCCGAACAGTTCCGTGTACAGTTCCAGATATCTTTTGACCGCGGCGAGATAGCGGTCGGAGAGGGGCTGGGTCTCCGGTAAAAAATAGGTCGCCAGTTGCACGTTACCGGAATCGATTTCAGTCACGATGTAAGGACCCGCGCTAAGGGAAAGGTCACCGGCGGGGTGGTCCACCTCCCAGAAGGATCGGGTACGCTCGCCGTTTGTTTTTCGTCCACCCGACCTTCCTGCCGTGACGGCAATCATGCCTTTTGGGGCATCCACCATAAGGGATAGGTGCGAAGGAGGATCGGGAAACACGGGGTACCAACCTGCTCCGGAAAGCAGGAAGGTTCCCTTTCTCCCGATGATGCCGGTTATCCCGTACCCTGGGTTATCGGTGTTGGCCGGCGCTTCGGGAAAGGGATCGTCGAACACGGCCTCGTAGTCGACCAGAAGCTCTGTCGCGTGGACATCACCATGTTCCCTTGTTGGTACAATCGTCACCTGCCCGTGAGAAACTCGAAAATCGGCTTCCTTTCCGTCCACGAGAAGGCTTCGAATTCTGGCCTGGAGCGAGAGGAAAAATTCGACCCGGTGCGTGGATTCACCCGACAGAGTGATGCGATCGATCCCCGAAAGCAGCTGCATTTCCGGTTCGAGGCGGACAATCAGGTCATGTGAGACACCGGCAAAGGCAATGGTGCCAATTTCCAGGTGTACAACCCAAATAAAAAGGAAAAACAACATACGTGTATATTGAATTGGTCTCATATATACCAAACATCGCATCAAACCCGAAAAAATTCAATGGAGCGCTGGCATGATCGAATACAACGTTCGAGATTCGCAAGTTGACTTTTTCATCGTAATCGTCGATTGATTCGAGTAATTTTGCCGACTGCGAATATTGCAGCAACAATATCCAACGACAAATCGATTTCACTTTCAATACGATGCAACGTCTCTGGAAAGAATGGAAAATAAAGCAGCGCTACCGTGAAGTGGCAAGGGTTTGTTTCCCCTTGGTGATGAGCATGGCGGCGGTCACCGTCATGGAATTTACCGATCGGGCGTTTCTGTCCAATTACAGTTTGGAGGCCATTTCGGCTGTCGCTCCGGCCGGCATTGCAATAATTCTCATCGTTGCTTTCTTTGGCGGCGTGGCAGGTTACTCCAGCGTATTCATCGCTCAATATTGCGGGGCGAATGCCCATCAAAGAGTCGGCACCGCTTTGTGGCAGGGGCTCTACTTCAGTCTGTTTTCCGGTATTCTTACCGCCTTTGCCGTGACGCTGATTGCCGAACCGCTCTTTGCTTTGGCCGGCCATGCCGCCGAGGTTCAAAGGCTTGAGGTAATTTACTTCAAAATACTCGGATGGGGATCGATTTTCCATATCGCCAATCAGACCCTTTCCGGCTTTTTCGCCGGAAGGGGCATCACCAGACCGGTCATGGTCATCAATACAATCGGCATGGCATTCAACATCCCCCTCGACTATGCATTGATCAACGGCATCTGGATATTTCCCGAACTCGGCATCACCGGCGCGGCCATTGCAACGGTGGCATCCTGGGGTCTTATCACCCTTTTGTTTTGTCTGATGATCTTCAACCGTGAGAACCACAAGTTGTTTTTGACCCGCCATGGACGCTATGACGCGGGTATTTTCTTCCGCCTCATGCGATTCGGCGTTCCCGGTGCCTTACAATTCACCATAGATGTTTTTGCATTTACATTTTTCGCTTTCATGGTGGGCCGGATCGGAAAAACGGAACTCGCCGTCAGCAACATTGTCATGTCCATCGATTCTCTGGCGTTCATGCCGGCAATGGGATTTTCCTTCGGTGTCAGTGCCCTGGTGGGGCAGGCCCTTGGACGACGACAACCCGTGGAAGCAAAACTTGCGGTGTGGAGTGCCATTCACATCCTTCTTGCCTATACATTCATCATCGATTTTCTTTTTCTCTTCGCTCCAAAACTGCTGCTGTCCCTTTTCATACCAGAAGGTCAAGCGTCAGAGTATGCTGTTATCATGGATACAGGCATCGTTCTTTTGCGCATTGTGGCGGTTTCCGTCTTTATGGATGCGCTTTATATGACATTTTCGGGCGTATTGAAGGGTGCCGGGGATACGCATTTTATCATGTGGAGCATCGGCTTTGTTACCCTGTTCGTCATGATTCTTCCCATTTATATCGGCATCGAAGTATTTCAGCAGGGTATTACCTATGCCTGGATGTGTGTCTTACTGTTCATCACCTCTCTGTTTATTGTAACTTCCCTCCGCTACAGGCAAAGCAAATGGGAAAAAATGCTCGTGGTGGAAGAAGATGTGATAAGGACTTGAATGTCGAATGCAGATTGAGTGTCTCGCCGGAACGGTCCGAACCTTTTCGGGTCGCTCAGGTATATAGAGATCGTGACGTCACGAATTGCCGATATCCGATGCTTCGGCGGCCGCTTTTATCAGTTACCCGTCTTTGTAGAGTAAAAATCCGGCCTGCACCGCTTCATCCGTTGCCAATTCAACTTCGGTGACGTAAGCGGCGTGATCCGAGTATAACGTTTTTAGCGTTGCATTGTCGAACAACTCGGTTACCCCATAGAGAAAGCACATTGTATCACCGGACTGTCCCTCACAGGAAAGAGTGGCGATCGGTACATCGACGTAGGGCGTGCGGATGCCGCCTCGTACATTTCCATATTCATCACGAACCAACGCCGGCGGATCGATGTCTGACCGTATTTGGGTCTTACCGGAAATCGGTCCTTATCTCCACAAGCAGTTATACATGCGATCATGCTCAACAGGAAGATGAAGATCAGCGTCGCGTCAAAGATCGGGGTTCCCATTTCAATATCCTTCCTTGAGAAAAGCCTGGGCCTCTTTTGCGCTTTCATAGATGTGGGGCGGCAGCCCCCGCTTTTGCATTGCATTGCCAAGTTTCATACGCAAAAAGGCACTTGTCGTATAGCGGCTGACGCGTCTGTAATATTTTTCCGTGAGGTATTGCTGCATTTCCGAGAACGCATCGATCAGGTCGGGATCGATGAACGATTTATCCAGATTGCCGATTGCATCGACTCTTTTTCCCAAGGGTTTGAGGAGGTTTTCGGTGATCGTCCGGATGGACAGAACATCCTCCAACGTTTTCACCGAATAGCCGGCAAGATTCGCAAACAGCATATTCTTTTTCGCGTCGTAAGTGATCCGGTCTTCCAGGGAAATACTCAGTAGATCGTCTTTCAATCCCATGGGTTCGGAGCAGAAGATTCTCGCATCCATAAGTCTCGGTTGTTTCGAAATGATCGGTTCGAAATCCATGAAGTCCAGAACATCCTTTTGAAGATCGACACCGGGCGCGATTTCGATGAGTTTCACCCCCCGTTCGCAAAGGGAAAAAACGCATCGTTCGGTTATGTAGAGAATCTGGCGACCGGATTTTGCACCGTAACGGCCACTGAAGGTGATGTGCTGGACGCGCTGCACGAATTTTCTGAACGCCCCTTCCCTGTCGATTCGCAGGATGCCGTCCTGGATATCGATTTGCGCACCCCCGGCCGTAAACGATCCCATAAACACCACTTTTTTAGAGTTTTGGCTGATGTTGATGAATCCCCCGGCACCGGCAAGCTTCGAACCGAACCAGCTTACGTTGACATTTCCCGTACCGTCGGTCTCCGCCATTCCAAGGAATGCCACATCCACCCCGCCGCCGTTGTAAAAATCGAACTGGTAGGGCTGGTCGATAATGGCAGATGCGTTCAAACCGGCGCCGAAATTGACACCGCCGGCCGGAAACCCGCCGATAACCCCCGGTTCCGTCGTCAGCGTCATAAAATCGATGACTTTTTCCTCATTGGCCACGTTGGATACCCCTTCCGGTATACCGATGCCCAGATTCACCACGCAGTTGGGCTTGAGTTCGAAGGCCGCCCGACGGGCGATGACTTTTCGAGGGTTCAATTGCATGGGTGGAAGGGTCTCCAATGGAATTTTGATTACGCCACTGAAAGATGGGTTGTACGGTTCCACAAATGTCTGCCAATGGTTCTCCGGCTTTGCCACCACAACACAGTCCACCAGAATACCCGGGATTTTTACCTGGTGCGAATTCAATGTACCGGCCTTTGCGACGCGTTCCACCTGAACGATGACGAGTCCTCCGGAATTTCTGGCAGCCATGGCGATGGCAAGTGAATCCAGCGTCAACGCCTCTCTTTCCATACTGATGTTGCCTTCGGTATCGGCCGTCGTGCCCCTGACGACGGCAACGTTGATAGGAAGTGCTTTATAAAAGAGATATTCTTCGTCCTCAATGTCAATACACCGGACGATATCTTCCGTAGTTCTGGCGTTTAGCTTTCCGCCGCCATTGCGCGGATCGACGAAGGTTCCCAACCCCACCTGGGAGATAAGCCCCGGCTTACCGGCGGCGATATTACGGTATAAATGGCTGATGACGCCTTGGGGTAAATTGTACGAGATCACTTTGTTTTTTACTGCCAGTTCCTGAATCAGGGGCGCCATCCCCAGTGTCCGCCAATGATTCGTTTAAGAAGGCCTTCATGGGCGAGGTGGTTGAGTCCGCAGTTGGTTTTGTCCCCCACGCCGGTGGCCACGGTAAACATCAGGGTGAGGTCCTTGGGTTTGCCGGATTCCAGGTATCGCCGTTCCAGTTCCCGGGCGATCTCTTCCGAAGCACCGGCACCGACAAAGCCGCCGAATACTACCGTATCCCCGTTTTGAATGATGCGAACGGCCTCATCCGCAGAAACAATTTTGTCCTTTTTCACATAGGCCGGCTGGATCCTGCGCCAATGTGAAGGTACGTGATTCTGGTCAGAGGTAATCGGTTTCATGGCCATGTTCTTTCTCCAATGGTTATCCGGTTGTAACCCAAACGACAGGTTGATTGAGAGTAACTTTTGGATCGCATCATTGTCAAATATTGGGATAGATGCTCTTCGGAGCAACATTTAAACAAAACAAGTACGTTATGGCTATCCCACAAAACTGTCCCCGACCGATTCATGTGCGTTCTTGCCAGTCTCCGGATTTCAGGACGAACATCATTCAATCCCATGTCTTGTGGCTGGCCGTTCGGCCCAGAAGTACAGCTTATCAAAAAATGCTGTCCCGCAACTCAGAAATTGAATATAAAAAAAGTACTGGTAATATTGTGATATCCGGTTGACGTTCAATCCAGAAACCTTGACAGTTTGCTATGGCAGGTTTTCAGCTGGTGCATCAGCCGGTCGTAGCGGTGAATGTTGCGCAGCGCACGGATGACCAGGTAGCCACCCAAAACGATCAGGGCGATAAGCAGGACACCCAGGGGAATGATCAGGTGCAGCACATGAAGGACGTCATAATAGCGGGATGTGGCGATCAACAGTCCAAGTACCGAGAGCGGCAGGGCAAAGACGGCGATTCCGGTACGCATGGCGGCCAGGGATGTTCTTTTCTCCGCCAGAATCAGTTGGGCTTCACTGATGATGGTTGCGTCAGATTCTTTTGACTGCTCGTCACAGGTAAAAAGGTCCTTTTCCTCCGTGTGTTTGGGGTGTTTCGGTAACACAGACATGGTCGGACTCCTCAAATAATCGGCATCAAGGTGGAAAGCCGACGATCCTGCCACATATAAATCTTAACGAATCTTCCAGTTTACTATATACCGCCAAACCATTGATGTTGCAACCGATGCCTTCCATTTCATGGAAGGCTCCTTTTTTTATACGGGGTTTTCGATCTCTCTTACAAAATAGTTTGACATTTTCTTTTTATCTGCTATGAGTAGATTTTGAAGGTGCCGAAAGGCTTAATAGGGAATCCCGTGAGAATCGGGAACGGTCCCGCCGCTGTATCCGGGGACGAAATTCGCAAGGCCACTGCCAGGAAATATATGGTGGGAAGGCGCGGAGAGTAGGATGATCCGGGAGTCAGAAGACCTGCCTTGAAGATTGGCCATGCCCACGATGGGTTGGGTGGATGGCAACCGTAAAGGGCCAAGTAAGCTGGGTGCAGCCCTTCATGCGAACAAATGCATGAAGGGCTTTTTTATTGTCGGTTACTGCTGCACCCTTCCTGGAAGTTGAAAGGGAATTCATTTGAAGTTCTCTTTCGCTTTGGTCCCGGCACGTTACCTTAATCCTACCCCCCTTCCCGTCTGGTGCCGAGATATTTTCGTCATCTTTCAACCGATTCAGAAACGATGTTGTTTTCAATCCAACTTCCAACCGAAGCACATGAAATACGTGATGATAAGGGGGAACGTATCCATGAGGGATAACTTTGAACGATTAGGAGCGGGTAATATGGGAAAACAATTCATATCCAAGGACTTTTATGACGTCTGGTGTTTAATCGACAAAATGCTGCCCGAGCAAATGGGAACAATCGGGGATGGTCTGCAACGTCGATATGGCAGATCCGGTGAGAATGCCGAGCTAACTACAAACTTTCTCATGTTCATGTGCGTCGCCGGGATTCTGTATCGGAACGGGATCATGACGATGGGGCAACTGAGCCAGACGACATCGATCCCTCACGCCACCATCACCCGGATCGTACGGCGGATGGTAGAAAACGGCTATGCTGCCAGATTTTTGGATGAGCAGGACAAACGAATAACAAACACGCGCCTGACGGACAGCGGATTAGAGCTTTTTTTGGCCGCAAAGGAGCAGTTGACGGAAATTGCCGGGATGCTTCTGGAAGGACTTCCCAATATGCAACGCATGGCATTCATGTTCTTGAAAATAATGAATCCCCCCATCGCCAGCAGCCGTGCAACATTGACGTAATCAATTCATTGGCATGTTGAAACAGACAGTGCTTCCCTCTGTTTGTTGAAATACGTTGGATATATAGCAATCGTCCTGCAAGGGCCTCCACTGTATTGTATCTGGAACTGGAATAGATGATTGAGGAGAAGTCGTATGCTACTGAGAAGATTTATAGTAATTGCAGCAATGATGACAACAATACTCTTCACGACAGACCTTTTTGCTTCTGGCGCCGGCGGTATCGTTTCCAACAATAACCAAAGTGCCGAATGGGTTAGAACATTGAACAGGTATGCGTCGACCGATGCCGATGCCGTATTTTTCAATCCTGCAGGGACGGCGAAGTTGGCGGACGGCACCCATATCGGATTCAGCAATCAGGCGTTTTTCAAATATTATAACTTTAACGATGACAATCCGTTGTTACCGCGTGAAGATTTTAATTCATACGTATTGTCACCGGTGTTTCCCAATTTTCATGTCGTCCAGAAAAAAGAGAACATGGCTTATATGTTCGGTTTCGATATCATGACCGGTGGCGGTGCCGGAACACACGACGATGGAATACCATTTTCCGATTTTGCGGGAACCATGCTTGGGGCGTACCTGCCGGCATCGGAGCAGGGAATTCCAATCGAAAGTTTAGACGTTACATCGGAATTTAGCGGCTATTTTGTTGGTGCCGGCCTTTCCATCGGTGCGGCGTATGCTGTAAACGACATCTTTTCCATTGCCGGTCAACTGCGGTATGTCTACACCACCGGCGGTAATACCGCCACGATAACACCATTTCTCAATGGTATGGCGCAGCCTACCGAAGAACTGGATATGAGCCTGTCCGGTGACTGCCTTGGTGTTATTTTCGGAGCGAATATCATGCCAACGCAAGCCCTGAATATCGGTCTTCGCTATTCGTACTATACGAAAATGGAGTTGGAACAAAAGATTCATGACGGCAAGGATCTTTATGGTCAGTTTGCGGAGCGTGATGGACAAAAAGCGGATAATACAATTCCTCAGGATATTGCGTTTGGTGTGTCTTATGATATTACGCCGAGGTGGAGAGTCGAGACGAGTTTCATCTTCTACTATAACGAAGGAACCGACTGGTCGGATGAGAGGGGGCCGAATATCGAGAATGGATGGGAAGCTGGTGTTGGACTCGAGTACGCAGTAATTCCGGACAAATTGCTTGCGGGCATCGGCTATCTGTACTCGAAAAAAGGACTTCCTGACGAATTACAATCCGACATAAGCGCCAAAATTGACGCAATAACGTATGGTCTCGGTGCAACATACTATTTCAAACCAACACTCGATGTAACTTTCGCATATCTATACAGTTGGAACCATGAAGTCGTAAACCATGAAAGCCCGATTGGATCCACACAGAGACTTAGTTCGAATACGCATGGAATTGCCGTAGGTTTTAATGTACATTTTTAATCGGTGAAAACTGCCGGCGGTTATCCAAGTATCGGTGTCGCGTACAACAGGAGCTGTTGTAATCCATCTGAGCCAGAGACACCTTTGCATGTCGCGGGACAACGGTATCATTTATAATGATAAATTGCCTCTCATCGATCATCCGGTGGGTATCACGTCCAACGCCTCCCGGATATGTCGAATGAAAATATCGACGATGGCGGGATGTTTTCCCATTCCCCGATCATCGACCGAAACGGACAGGCCGGCCGCCTGAAACGCCGTTCGCCAGGAATCCTCTTCACCGGCGATATCTTCTCTCACATGAACGCCCGCAACCAGCATCAGGGGAACGAGTCTGACGGCTCGAGCGCCCGACCGAACAACGGCATCCACCGTTTCCGCCATGTCGCTCTCCCCCTCTATGGTGGCCACATGAACGTTGTTTCCGCAGGTACACAGGACACGTTCCAAAGCCGGATAGGCGGTCCAGGCCGGATGATCGGTTCCGTGCCCCACCAGTACCGTCGCATGATTGTTACCCTTGCCATTCGAGCTAAGAAGGGCCATGGCAGTGTCATTGTAATCCTTGGGATCGGTCAGCAGCGGCAGGCCCATGCTGATGCGGACACCACTTTCCCGGACCTCTTCCACCAGCCGGTAAAATTCGTGTCCCCATATCAGGTGCATGCTTTGTACCACGGCCCACCGATGCCCCTGATCGTATAGATCGGCCAGCACTTGTTCAGGATTTTTCATGCTTGCCCGACGCTTGGTGTTCATGTGGGACCGGACCATACGGGAAGTATAGGCCCATCTCACCGGATGTCCGGTAAAGGTCGCTTTTACGATCCTGTCGATATCGCTATAGGTGTCCATTGCCGCCGACGTCGTGCCGAAGGCGGCCAGCACGATGGGTGTCTTTTCGATCATGAGTTTTCCTTTAGAATGTCAAATTCAATCCCGAAACGAACCGAAACCCGTCGTCGGGATATCCATAATGAATTTCAAAATCGGTATCGAAGAGATTTTCCAACGAGATGAAAAATTCGGCGGCCATTGATTTTATCGTAAAGGGTTGTATGGCTTTGAAGTCTAAGGTAATGTATTCGTCGAGTCGCTCCGATTCCCGGTTTTCCGCCTCCGAGTACTGCCGGCTCCGATACCGCGCCGTCGTTTCCAGGTGGGTGCCGGGTCCCTCAATCGTGTAGAGCAGCGTGAGCGTGAGCTTCACTCGCGGCGTGTAGGGCAGTTCGTTGCCGGTCTCATCGATCTTCGAATCCTGTGCGATGGCATTGGCATCTGCGGTGACCCCAGCGGCAAACCGGTATTTCCACGTGGCTTCGATGCCGTGGCGCCAGCTTCGGTCGGCGTTTTCCGGCTGGAAGATCAGGTCCGCGCCCCGCCGATAGACGATGGGATCACGGGTATCGGACCGGAAAACAGAGAATTGAAAGTGGTGGATCTTTTTCCAGCGATACTCCGCGGCGGCATCATAGGACCAGATCTTCTCTTCGTCCAGATCCGGATTCCCGCGCACCTGATCGATGCTGCCGTGGCTGGGCTGGTAGAGCTGTCCGAATGTGGGAATCTTCACCATGTATCCGGCGTTGGCCAATAAGGACCAGTTATCGGTCAGCCGATAGCGGACGCCACTGGAAAGACCGGGGTTGATGTCGAAATCGCTGGTGTAGTCTCCCCGCACCCCCAATGTGGCCGTGAGGGTCTGCCAGCTTCTGTCCGCCTGGGCGCCCATTCCGGCTGTGGTTCGGTGGTGGGTGCCCGAAAGGGTGTGATCCACATCGTCACGTTCCACGATACCGCTCATCTGCAGTCCCCATTTCCCCGCTTCGTCGGTCCAGTTGTTCTCCCCCTTGAGCCCATACTTATCGTTGTCCAGAGTGGACACGAAACCCGACTGGCTTTCATCCGTCAGATCGACCATATCACCGTACAGGTTCAACGTATAGTCGCCCGTGGAACCGATGGTTCCGCTGAGTCGGCCGTCCAATGCACCCTTCTCATACCGCTGCCGGGCATCCGGGGTTGGGTTGTCTAAAGGACCGGCACTGCCGTACTCCGACAGGTAATAGCGCCCGTCCACCTCCACCCGATGGGTCCCGGTCAGTTCCCGGTCCCAGTGCAGGGAGAAGTTCCCGCTGTCCCTGTCGCTGTTGGTCCGTTTGCCGTCCCTGTGCGTGCCCGTTGCCGTGGCCATGATGCCTCCCGATGCAAGGCTGACACGCTGGCTTGCCGTAGCCTCGGCAAGGCCATAGGAACCGCCGGCACCCCGAAACCGGGTCACATGCGTTTTCTCCTCTTTTTTCCCGTCCGCCATGTCGCGGGTGGTGATAACGATGGCACCTTCACTGGCACCAGCCCCGAGCCATACGGGAACCGGAGGTTTGAACACGGTGATGGATTTGACGATATCGATGGGAATTGTGGAAAGATCGGCCCCACCGTACTGGCTGCTGTTTAACGGTCTGCCGTTGATCAGCACCAATACCCCGCCGGACTTTCCCGAACCGCGGATGGAGATGCGGGATCCGATGCCAGAACTCTTCTTCACATCCACACCGGGCATGGTGTTCAGCGCCTCCTCGACACTGAGCAGGTTGCGCTCCCGGATCTCTTCCAGTCCCAGGATCACCACCTGTGCAGGATTATTGTTCACATAGGCATCGATCCGTTCTGCGGTAACGACGACGTCGTCCATGGCCATGGGTTGGGGGGCCGACCGGCCGTGACCGTGTTTTTCCTGTGCCCATGGGACGGGCGGAATCATCAGCAAGAATCCAATAAATGCCAGAAAAGCGATCCAATTGGATCGACCCCGGCGAGGATGAAAATGGCGATTTAGACGTTGAAATTTACATCTATGATTGCTGAACATATAGCGTTCCTTACATATGATCTGTCCAGAAATAGGCAAATTGGTCATTTCTGAATCGGCACTCTCTATTCGTTACGTTTGGAAACACCTGTAAACAGTGCATCGAAGGCCATGGCCAGCGGTCGCGGGAATTTTTCGTCCGCGACATGAATATCCAGTCGATCCACCTCCCGCCCGGCGATCCTGCCGGCCACGTCCAGGCACCAGTTCTCGAATCCGGAAAGATCTTGGACCATCTTCCTGTTGGTACCATCGCTTATGTCCATGGCGGCCTCCAGAAACCCGGCATAGGCAGGATCGAGAAGCAGCGTTTCCACCCGGCCGGCCAATTTTCCTTTATTCGCCATGCACTCGCATTGGCTTTCACTGGCCAATTGATAGACACTGGTGTGACGGTCCCGGAGCCGTTCAAAGATGTTTCGTGGCCCCACGATGCCGTTTTGCCGGGCGATCGCCTCCCGGACACCGGCATAGGCACAGCGGGCGATCAGTTCCCCCAGCTTCGAATGTCCACCGGCATTTTCCACGACCGGCCCGTCCCCTTGCACCACGATGATGTTGTCGGTACCGGTGCCGGTGGCGGCTGCGGTCAGGGAGAGGTAACTGCTGCGAATATCCAGGTCCTGAAGGGCTGCCGTCTTGCCCTCGGTGGCCGATATGATGGCCCGGGTCAAGGCACGTGGGGTAAGGCGCATGTTGGTGAGAAAAATCATGTTGATGGTGCCTGGCTCGTAGTATGCGCCTACATCCGTCCCCATTCTCACGGCATTGCCCCTGACTCCGGCGGTGACCAGACCATAGACGACCATCTCCTTGAATTTCTCTTTCTTTACCGCAAGATGGTCCATGTTGGCACCGGTGAAGAGAAAGGCCGTGGTGGATGCTTCTTTTCCGATCACCGGATAGATCAACCGGTATAGGGGATCCAAGCCGGACATCCCCATCAGGGCCCAGCAGGGCGGCGAGGAGTAGTGGTTACCCACGGTTTGAATGCCGCTGCGCTGTCCTTCCAGGGTGGAAACGATGGTCCGAGGTGATGTAAAATCCACGATCAGGCTCTTGTGGGCAAAATCCTGAATAATACTCGTGGCGACGGCGGCATCGGCCACATAGTCCAAATCGACGGGCACCGGCCGGGTGTCGACCACCTTTCTCGGCAGCATTTCATTTTCGGGTTTGGCGAATTCCTCCGGATAGATCACCGAAGATAGCCAGCTGACAAAATACCCCAAATGGGCACCGGCCCTGCAGGTCAACGCACAGGGGAAATCCCGGATATTTTGATTTGTGACGGCATCCACCGCGTTCCAACCCTCCTTTAAGAAAAAGGCGTCCCTGGCCCTGTCGATGCCGCCGCATCCGTAGAGCAACTGGGGATTGAAGTCGCGCCATTGTTCTTTCGTCATCGGGATTACGGCGCCCGGCATACCGAGATCGGGGGCAATGGCGCCGGCGGCCCGGATCATTTCGTTTTGGAAAGAATCGGAGCCCGGCGTCATGGGATGCTTCAGCCCCATGATGCGCATCACCCGTTTTCTCCGTTCCGGAGGTATTGTGGCCACTTTGCGGGCGATCAACTCCAGTTGTATTCTATTTTGTTCCGCAAGGGCCGATGCCGCTTTTCCATGGCCCAACAGTCTTCCCATCAATTCCATATGCCGAAATGCATCGTCCATCCGGTTCATGTTGATCACCATGACAGGCACCGTTTCACGAATATGGCCAATCATCTCATCCTGAAAATCGGAGGCGATCACCAGATCGGGTTCCAGGGCCATGATATGGGGTATGGAGGGAGAAGTGTACCCACCCACGATGGTCTTTTTGGCGGCACCGCGCAGGGCGCTGCTGTGATGTGTGATGCCCACCAATGCGTCCTGGGCATCGATGGCGAAAATGATCTCCGTCGCCGATGGCACCAGGCTGACCACCCTCTTCGGTGGCTTGTAAAAATGCAGGGTGTTGCCGGCATCGTCGGTAATATCCATGGGCGTGGCCCAGGCGGAAACGCTGAGGAAAAGCCAGAGGCCAATCACCTGCAGCCAACCGATTCGTCGCAAGACAGGTTTCATTTTGAAGTTCTCCGGTTCAAGGTGAAATGAGGGTTCAATGATTCAAGGGTTCGAGTGAAGCCCATCTTCCCTCACGCCTACTATTAAAATTTATATCAATTTGCAGAAAAAGCAGGTTCTGAACGGCTTCGTAAAAAGCTCGAGATCAAGGCTTGCGGTTCCCGAGGAATGAGGCTGTATACAGAAAATACTCCGCAGTGACGAGGGATACGCGTAACGCCGATATCGAGCTTTTTACGGAGACGTCATTGATTCATCTGGGACATATACCATGGTCCCATCCGCCAACCGATACGCCACGCCCAACCGACTGCCCTCGCCCTGGGCGGTTTCCCGTGTCACCCGGGTGGCCTTGATTTTCTTTCCCTTCTTGGTGATGATTTCCATCTCGCCGCTTTCCTTTTGTTTCATGATGGTCATATTTGAATTCTCGTCGAACAGATCCTGGAGTCGATAGGCGGAAAACAGCGTCAACAACAGCCCCACGATGAAGACCAGTCCGATATCGAAGAGATTGGCGACGCCGGTCATGGGATCATCGTCCCGGAACGCCGTGTCTCCAAAACCACGGCCGGCCTTACGCATTCGACGCTGCGTTACGTATTTCATATACGCTCCGTTCGTTGTCATCCATGAATACCTCCGTGGCCAGTTCCATATTTTTCACATCCTGCTCGATCCAGCGCCGTCTGATGGTGTAGAAGAAAAACGCCAGGGTGCCGATGGCCAGTCCCACCACTGTGGTGGTAAAGGCGATGACCAGATCCGTGGTCAGTCTCGTCATGTCCCCCTGGCCCAAGGCGGCCAACCCCGTGCCCATGGGAATCAGGGTGCCGATCAGCCCCAGGGCGGGCGCGACGCGGACCAGGATGCGCAGCCGGTCCATGGACTTCCATAGGGACAAAGACCTCTCCTGTAGCAGGTTCTCGACGATGACCTCGTCTGTCTGGTTCGCACCGCGCATCTTATGCAAATCCTGGACATAACCATTGACACGATGGGAGACCACCGGCGCCGGCTGCCCCTTTTTCAAGATGGCCGGCAGTTTTGTCGGGTCACAGGGAGAAAGCCGAATGCGTCCCAGCCATTCGGCAAAGAAGGACCCCGCATACACCACGATAAACAGGGCCAACAATACGAGCAGCAATAAAACCGGATAGAGCAGTGAAGAGGAGATGAGGTAAATAATGGTCTTGAGCAGTGCACCCGGATCGATCATATCGTTCTCCTTATTTTTCTATCGGACGCCACAAAACCAACGGAAAAAGCCGTGACGATGCAAATGGCAAGGGAAATCATGGGAACGTAGGATTGCACCGCATTCGGTCCGCGATAACGGGCCAGGCGATACACCTCATTCAGTTCGCCAAACAGTGGCATGACGGTCATGGATACGAGAAAATAGGCGGCAATGAGCAACATGGCACTTCCCAGAAAGGATTCGGGAGAGATTTCCGGGTGGTTGCGACCATACCGGCGCGCCACACCGAGAGCGGCCAGGGCGATCATCACGAAGGCAATGAAGAACAGCGACACGACCATTCGAGGATGATCGGGAAAGCCTGCCAGTAAAAACCCCATTGACAAAAGGATGACCGCCACACATAGCGGGCAGGGCACCACCAACATTAGCCAACCCCGACTTTTCGATGCCGTTTTCGGGTTCCGTCGAAGCAGCGCCACCCCCCAGGCGGCCATCAAGGCGGCCAAAAGCAGATGAACGAGGGTTCCCGAACGAAAAAATCCCTGAAAAGCGGCCAAGTGGGCCACCGGATCCACTCGGGAGAGCACGATTGATGCTGCTGCAAATACGATCCCGTAAACGAGTACAAAAAGGAAAATGTCTAAGGCGATCTTCGTTTTTTTTCTATGCCGCCCCACCACATAGGCTGCCCCCACGCCGCTTTTTATGGCAAAAATGCCCATGCTGAAGGCAATACCGAATATGAGACTCTTAAGTAACATGGCTCACCTTTCTCGGTTCTCGGTTCTCCGTTCTCGGTTCACTGTTCTCCGTTCTCGGTTCACTGTTCTCCGTTCTCGGTTTCGAACTGTGAATTTTATTTTCGTTTGGTTCCCCACACAAACGCCCCGATAACGAAAATCACGAACAGGGAGGCAATCCATTGAACCCCCGATGATGTAAGATCGGTCGAGGTATCATTGGTGTCGATATCCTCCATCTTGTATCCTTCGACCTGTTCGGCGTCAGCGGCACCAACATCCTGTGAAGCGCGATCGGCATCTTCGGCCTTGGGCGGATCGTTAGCCGATTCCTTTTGGCCGGGGGCCGCTTTCAATTTTTCTAAAAGTTCCCGGCGCATTTTGGCCTGGTCTTCCAGGGACCGGGCCGCCATCTTCTCGATGGCCAGTTTGAACTTCTCCACCATTTCCGGAGACATGACGCCGGGCAATGAGATGATGTTGACCACCATCTGGTTGAGCATGGGGTTGTTGCAGGTGTGGTCGCAGCATGCCACCCCCTTTTCCACCACGTTCACGGCATACTCCACGGCAAGTTTCTGTCGAATTTCATCGTCGGCCTGCCAGTACCCTTTTCTCACCGTCTCCAGCATGCGGGCGGTCATGGACTGGTAGGCCCATGGGTTGTGTTTGTCGAAGAAGGCGGCCAGATCCTGGTCATACTTGTCCTTCACGTAGACCTCGTAGACCTGTTCCCACTTGTCCGCATCCACGGCTGTGGGGACCGTCACCTGCCACCCCCACAGGTTCTCGGCAAAATCGGCCATCTGTCGGGCGCCGCCGTAGTTGTCCTTTTTCATCCCCTCGATCCACTGGGGATTGAGATAGCGGGTTCGCATCTCACGGCCGATGGTCTTTTCCACATCCTCCACCCGGATTTCATCCTTTCGACGGTGCAGGGTCACCATGGTGTCCGGGGCCTTTCCCGAAAGATTCTTGACAGCCAGGGACATTCCCCCCAGGTACATGAAGAAATCATCCGTATCGATGATACCGATGACGTTGGTGGACCTGGAATGGACCGCCACGTCCACGTCGCGAAGATTCTCGGTGAAGGCGGCGCGCACCGGCACCCCCCATTTGCCCTGTCCGACGGCAAACTGCACCCGGTTGAGATAGACGTCGCTGACGGCATCGTCTTCCTCCCATAGCCCGGAGGCACTGGCCATTTCCGCGACCCCGTTGCCGTAGGAACCGACCTGTTCGGTGAAGATGCGAAACCGGCTCTGGGATTTGGCCTCGGCTTCATCCATGCCGGCATCCATGAGCCGTTTTTCGATGGCGGCATTGTGCTTGGCCAGGAGGTTTTCGATGTCGGTCTGGGCCATGGCCTTTTCGACCGCCTCGTCCAGAAAAACCAGCTTGTCGGGAAACATGTCCCGGTACAGTCCGGAAGGATTGATCAGCACGTCGATGCGGGGCCGGCGGAGAACGGCACCGGGAATCACCCGGCTGCCCGTTACCCTCTCCGTGGCATCCCATACCGGCTCGATACCCATCAGGTACAGGATCGTGCTCTCGTTGACGCCCTCGTTTCGGGTGGTTTCCGTGGCCCACAGGACGATGCCGACCTTTTGGGGATAGTCGCCCGTCTTGGCCAACTTCTCCTGGATCATCTGTTCGGCGGCCCGTTTTCCGATGGTCCAGGCTGCCTTGGAAGGAACCTTGGCAGGAGAGAACCCGTAAAAATTCCTCCCCGTGGGAAGGGCCGCCAGATTCCGCAGCGGATCATTGCCCTCCCCTGCCGGCACATACCGTCCGTTCAAGCCTCGGATCAGGTTGTCCATCTCGTCTTTTGCGCTGCGGGAAAGATCCGCTTTTACATTTTCGGGGTCCGCATCGGGATTCTGCTCGATGATCAGGTCCACGGTCTCCGATGCCGCCGCTTCATCATAGGCCCTGCCGAAGGTGTGAAGACCGTATGGCAGGGAATTGTTGTCGATTTCGTGAAGATAGAGATGAACCTTCTCCATGGCTTCCTCGTCCAACCGGTCGAGTCCCAGGTCGTTGGCGATTCCCATCTCCCGAACGAGGGCCTGTACCTTCTCCATATAGGCGGATGCCGTTTCGCTGCCGTTGGCAACAGAGATTTCGTATTTGTGATACAGGTCATGCAGCTTGGCGTATTCGTGGTACAGATCCGCTTTTTTCATGGGGGGTGTCAGATGGTCGATGACCACTCCACGACCCCTTCGTTTGGCCTGAATTCCTTCCCCCACGTCGTCCACGATGTAGGGATAGATGTTGGGGATGGCACCGGTCATGATTTCGGGCGGATCCCATGGCGCCAGCCCCACCTGTTTGCCCGGCAGCCATTCATATGTGGCGTGGGTGCCCAGATGAATCATGGCATCGGCATGAAAGACCCGGGAAAGCCAGAGATAGGCCGCGATATATTGATGATGGGGGAAAAGGGTCTTGTCATGGTATAGTTTCATGGGATCATCGGTCCAGCCCCGGGCCGGCTCAGGCAAGATCACAATACTTCCCAGTTTGACCATGGGAAACACCATCCGATTATCCCGGGTCATGATGGCGCAATCTTCCGGCGGCCCCCATTGGGCCAGGACCGGTTTGGTGAACGCCTCGGGAAGCTGGTCGAACCAGGCCTTGTAGGTGGCAAGGTCGACGGTCTCCACCTCTCCTTCGGCCATCATGGCATCCAGTTCTCCGGGCGCCCATGAACCGATGTTGCGTCCCCCTGCCAGAACCATTTTCTGGAGCCGTTCTTCGGTGAGACGAACGGTCGTGTCCACCGTGTACCCTTCGGCAACGAGGCGGCCTAAAATCGACTCCAGGCTTCGAAATACGTTGAGGTAGGCGGCGGCGATGTTCTGTTTTCCCTGGCTGTGATTATAGTAGAAGATGGCGACCTTCTTGTCCCCATTGGCCATTTTCTGCAGCTGCGCCCACTTTTTCAGGCGGGGAATGAGAAAACCCACCGTCTCCTGAATCGTCTCGTAGATGAACAATGGCCGGCCGGTAACAGGATCCACAACCCGCTTCTTCCCCATGATCACGCTCGGTTCGATGGAACCGGAAAACTCGGGCGTGGCAACGGCCCAGACCGTCTCCATGGGCCCCAGGCCCACCTCGCTCTTTTTCCACTCATCGATGGTTTCCCCGAAGGGACGGATCACGTCGAAGACCGGCGCATCCAGTTCAACCAGGGATTTTCGAAGCTCATCGTCGATGGCCGAAGAGAATTTCAGGGAAAAGGCCAGGACCATGTCAACCGGAGACCGGCCGTTCTCCGGGCGAAGAAACGTGGATATGATCTTCCGGGCCGATCCGAAACAGGGCAGCACGGCGAAACCCGCCGCCTCCAGTTGGCGGATCAAATCATCGGCCGCCTCCACCTGCCCCTCCTTGAGCATCGCGGAATAACAAAGGATGCCCACCCTCGGTTGATCCGGATCAAACCCGTCGCGTTTGGCGTTCCACTGCCAATAGTCGGACGGTCGGGTGAAAAGTTGTTTTGCATCCGGGTGGTGAATGCACACCTCGGGTGTCTTTTCCAAAGAGCCATAGGGTAGCGAAGGATCCATATGCCGGGCCACGACCATGCGCACCATGTTTACCATGTTGGTGACACTGCGGTGACGATAATAGGCCATGACCTCGTCATCGAACCGGTACCCCTTTTTCCCGAGGGCCTCGGGATCACCCGCCGGATTGAGGGCGTATACGTACCGTCCATCCATGAGTCCCGCATCCACCGGATAATTGGCCAGTTCCGGATGCATCACATTAACGAAGATGATCTTCGAGTCGGCAAGAAACGCCTTCGCCGATGGATTGTCCGTCAGGTCGGAAATGGTGAAAAATCGGGTTTCGATGGCTTTCGGCAGATCCAGTCGTCCCATGGCCTTGGCAACCTGGTAGCTGTTGATGTCGATCTCCAGGATGCTCACCTTCCCAGCCAGGGCGAAAGATGGATTGTAAGAAAACAGAAGAAGGACGATGGACGAGAAGAAAAGGCACCGAGCCCATCGTCTGATCCGGATAAACAAACGGTTCGGGATAAACCGGTCACGGGACGGCATTTGCAGATTCATCATCATTTGTGAGCAAGAGATCATAGTCAATGTACTCGAAGAACATCTTTTTTCGGGTTTTTGTCGTATCCACAAAAAAAATCCCCGGACCGATCTTTCGCTCGATCCGGGGATATCCCTTATTATCCTCAAAATCTTTGTATACTCACCTTCCGTCCACGAAGGAGACGTACTTCATATTCGGCAGGTCTTCTGACTTTCGGTTCTACCTACTCTCTGCGCCTTCCCGTCAGATGCCCGTACAGAAATGGCCAATTTGCCCGATATCTTTGTCTCGATCTCGAACCAATTTTCCTATTTCTGTAGAGGCAACCTTTACTACGTTGACAGTGGCAAGTTGCGGATTTCGTCCCCGATCACAGCAGCGGGCCTGTCTCCGATTCGAACGGAGTTCCCTTTTAAGCTCAAACGAGCACCGAATAAATTGACGTAAAACTTTATCTGGATAGAGAATTTTTTATTGGCGGTCAAGAGAAAACTGGTACCGCTTTCGCGAAACCGCATTTCGTTTTAATCATTGATGAATGGAGAGAATCCCATAGTATCGATGAAACAGGTGCCGTCATCATCGTCGTCAGCAACGCTGCCGCTATTATTTCCATCATCACTGTCATCATCATCCTCGTCGTCATCATCGCTTTCGCTGGCAAATGCAACCATCAGCGGGTTGAGGTTTGTGGAGATGGTCTCATCAATAGTGTCGTCGGCAGTGTTGAGAATAATGAGCTGCGAATCGGTCTGGTTGCACACCCAGAGCATGTCGTTTTCATCCAGATAGGCACCCGATTGCATGCCGGCGATGTTTTTCCCGGTCAGATCGCTGCTGACGCTGCCGGCGACGGTTCCCGTCGTGGGCGAAAAGCCGTAGAGGGTATTGTCTCCCCATCCGTCATACCCGATGAAATACCCCTTGTCGGCACTCACGATGATCATGCCAGATATATTTCCATAGGGGTGATCGGTGTCGTCACCGTCATCCACCAGAAGCGCGGTGGCGTATGTGGCCGGATCGATGGTTACGATACCCCCCGAATATTCTGGATCCCGGCTGCTCCAAGAGCTGCCGTAATCGCCCACTCCTTGCACATAGATGGTATCGTTTTCCGCCAAATACTGGATGGCACTGGTATTTTTCACGGGCAGGGGAATCCCTATGACTCCGTCCGTATTGGTTATGCCGGTATCGATCTCCGCATCGGTGGCAGTATCGAACAAGGCTACATAGGCGGTGTTGGAAGGCGCATAGTTATCGTTTCGATCCAACCGCTGCAAGGTAATGTACAATACCCCATCGACGATGACTCCGTTGTCCATCTCCGGGATACCGTCCGAATCGGCATAGGCGCTCAGATCCAGTTCACCGGTCTTGAAGTCTGCCGCAGACGCTGCCGAGGGATTCACAATCCAGGCCTTGGTCTTGCCATAACGTAGCACGTATGCCTTCTGATCATTCACAAAAATCATGGCATGGGGATTTGCGGTAACCGTATCTCCGCTGTCAAGAACACTGTATTGATAAATTGGCGTGCTCGGAGCGGCAACATCAAACTTGGTGATGTTGTCAGCCTGGAAGCGTTCGATGCGATAGAAGTAATTTTCATAGGCGGCTACCCCGATGTCTGAAATGGTAGGAAGAAGATTGTCCTGAATCGTTCTCGGCCCACCCACAGGATCAACGGTTACAAGGGCGTGTGCCCCACTTGTATAGTCCGAAGCCGACGTGGCCACGATTGCCACTTGAGACAAAGCCGATGCGGGAATACAAAGACTGAGCATCAAGACCAACATTCCAACTCGCCCACATGACGCTGCAACGCTATTCCATTTCGAAAACATAATCCCCTCCTTCACTTTTCCGCTTCTTGGGTTGAAAAATTGTATTTGACGGATGCATAAAAAGATCTTCCGGGAAGTGGATAACCGTTGAAATCCTCGTACAGTTCATCGGTCAGGTTCCTGCCTTCCAATTGAAACTGCCATGTGCCCACCGAATAGGAAATGCCGGCGTTGATCTCTTCTTTGTCGGGGGCAGGCAAGAGGTTGGCCGTATCGTAGTATATGCCGGTCTCTCCGGTATACTCGCCGTAAATGCGAAAGCCGGCGTAGAATGCCTCCAGGCGTCCGAGAAAGGCAGTCTCGAAACGACCTGAGAGTCGTTTTCCATCGAATGCCTTGACTTCACTTTGATTTTCGGGATCCTGGTAGGTAAAATTGGCAACTGCACGAAAGTGATCCAGAAATTCTACAGTGCCATTGAGTTCGATCCCTTGGATTAGGGCACCGGAAATGTTAACGGATTTTCCTACCCCACGCGCATCATAACTTCGAGTGATCAGGTCATCTGCATCGGTACAGAAATAAGCGGCACCCAAACGAAGGCGTTGAAGCCATTTTTCAGGAGAGCGCCACTGGCACTCGGCACCGAAATCGAAATTGACCCCTTTTTCTTCTTTCAGGTCCGGATTCCCCAAAAACAGCCCTCTATCCCCGAACAATTCGTAAAAGGAGGGTTGACGGACATACTTGGCCAGGTTGGATTTGAACTTGAGCCACGTAAAGGGACCGTAAACGACTCCGATCTGGGGCGTGAAGTTGGTATCGCTCCGGCTTTGCTCATCCAGGGTGGTCCCCCAGGTGCTGACATCTGCACCGAGTTCATCTTCGATCCATGTATAGCGGGCAGCCGGCGTAACAATCATTGAATCGTTGAAGAAGAAAAAACAGTCCTGCAGGCCGAAGGAAAGAGAGTCCCTTTGACTATCCCCCGGATTCGATTTCTCCAGGTGATCTTCTGCTTCGTAGTCTTCATGAAGCAGGTTGATGGTGCCGATGAGGTCCTGCCACGCTCCCGTCCACTGGGCAAAAAGATCGAGGTTATACCGGTTGGTGGTATAAGTGGTGTGCTGTTCCGCCAGACCGATGTGTCCACCCCGGTCGTCGTACTCCTCTTCTTTGATGGAATACGCCAGTTGTGTCCCCGTGTTGATACGGGCAGCGGTGAGATCGTCTGCCGTAATTCGCAATGTGGTGATGTTTCGGAATGTATCCAGCGTGGATTGGGTAGAAGGGCTGTTGTTCCAGCTGGGTAGTCCCTGCTCCTTGCTGAAGGTCTGATTCATCAGATCCAGCCGCAGATTCTCCGAAAGGTCATAACCGGCTTTTGCCAGCACGTTAGCCTGATCGACCTGGGCATTGTTTCGTTTCTCCCAGCGATCGTCGTCCGGATTCCACTCGGTTCCATTGTCGTTTAAAATGTCGAAATCGTTATCCGAGGAAAGGTAATCGGCGGAAACGAGATAATCGAATCGGCCGGGCTTGTGGTTGATAAATCCGTTGGCTTTCCATGTATTGAAATAGCCATATCCTCCAGAAAGGCTTGTATTCAATCCCTTTTGCGATCGCAAGGTACGAATGTTAACGACGCCGCCGATACTGGAACTGCCAAAATTGATGGGGGTGGCACCCCGGTAGATTTCGATGGCGGCCACGTCGGACAGGGAGATAGTACTCAGGTCTACCCCGCCTCCGGAGGCGTCGTTTAATGGGATGCCGTCCATGAAAACCATCACCTGATCGCTGGATGAACCGCGCAGGGATACGGATGAGAAGGAGCCGAGTCCACCGGACTGTCGCACCTGAACCCCCACCTCCTTCTCGATAACCTCGGCGATGTTTTCAATCTTTCCCTCGAATTGCGCTCGTTCGATGGTGGTGGTCATCACCGTCGTGGTCTCTTGGTCCACATCGCCGGTTCGAAAATCATCATCGACCCTTGTCGAAGTGACCACTACGGCATCCAGCATCATCGCCGGGTCTCGCTCCTCCTGAGCACCCCCGTTTTGAACGAAGGCGATCAAAATGGACACCATAATCAAAGACACGAGCCGAATTTTCATTCCTCTCTCTCCCCCAAAAAGCAAAATCCCTGAACCGTCTATTTCTTTACGATCCAGGGATGTCCCTTTTTCTCCACAGTGATCTATGTCGAGTCGAGCACAACCATCCGTGCGTTCAGATCTCGTTTTCCTCTGGGCAGGTCTTCTGACTTACGGATCAACCTACCGGCCACACCTTCCCGACGAGTGCTGCTCGTCAGTGGTGGTTATGCGGCTTTCGTCCCCGTTTACAGCGGCGGGCCCGTCTCCGATTTCCACGGAGTTCCCTATTTTCGCTCCAAAAATATCTTCGCCTCAACGGTCAGGCAATCTTGGAAGCACCCAGAATATTTTGCGCAAGAAAATACCGTAACAAGATTTTTGTCAAGTTTTTTTTTCGAGTCAAAAATCATAACAAATCGATTTTCAATTCCTCACAACACCTCGGATGGAAACGATAAAATGCAGCGAAAAGGTGATGAATATAGGAAACGGACACCGGCTGCGCCGTTGGTAATCATCGAGATTATTTTTACTTGACTATTTCGTTTTTTTTTTTAATATTGGCAAAAATTTCAATCTGCGAAAGTTCAGGTGCTCATTTTGAGCTGAATAGGGAACCCCGTGGAAATCGGGGATGGGCCCGCCGCTGTGATCGGGGACGAACGTTGCATTTGCCACTGGCCAACGGGTTGGGAAGGCGCAACGTGCAGGATGATCCGAAAGTCAGAAGACCTGCCTGAATGAAAAAAGAAACGATTGCGTGGACGGCATCGTTTGCAGTACTCTATCTGTGGGTAAAAAAGGGATATCCCGGATCGTTTGACGGTCCGGGTTTTCTATTTTCGACAAGGAGTATCTTTTCCCCAAACGCCCTAATTGTGTCGGGATTTTGGTTCTCATATATACTCGCTTCACAGGAGATCGGTTCATGCACAGAAAAAAGTCCAGGTTTTCTCCTATACTCATTTTCCTTTTATGTTTTTCCGTACTTCCCGCTACGGGCAGCGAAACCCGACGGCGCATCGAAAAGCCGGTACAAAAAGCCATCGACACCCGCCAGGCCACCCAAGAGGCCGAATTTCAATGGCGGTTGGACCAGGAGAAGTTGATGGCCCGGTATGAAGAGCTTGAAGCTGAAAAGAAACGGCTCACCCAACAGACCGATGAACTCAAAGAGCAAGTGGCCGCGACCCGGTCCCGCATCGCCACCAAGGAGAAACAACTGGCGGACATCGAACAGATCTCCGACCAGATCGGCCCCTTTGTCCATGAACTGATCGATCGCCTCGAGGCCCTGATTATCGAAGGCCCTCCTTTTCTGATGAAAGAAAGAGAGCGGCGCGTCGAAAATTTGACCCGCCTGGCGGATGATCCCGAAGTCCCTATCAGCGAGAAGTATCGAAAAGCCATGGAGGCGCTGTTGGTGGAAGCCGAGTACGGTTTTACCATCGAAACCTACCAGGAAACCATCGAAATTGACGGCCAGCCCCTACTTGTCGATATTTTTCGGCTTGGACGAATCAACCTATTCTTCCAGTCCCTCGATCAAAAGAAGTGTGGCCTTTTCAACGTTGCAGAAAATGAGTGGCAACTTCTGTCTCAGAAACACAACCAACCGATCCATTCTGCCATCGAAATGGCAGCCAAGCGAAAACCGGTAGAACTGCTCGACCTGCCCGTCGGAAAGCTGGTGATTCCATGAAATTTTCACCGAAATGCCTTTTTTTACTGTTGATGCCTTTGCTGTTGTTTCACATGGGAGCAGTTTTGCCCGCATGGTCCAACGACATGCGAGCGGTTCAGATGCAGGCACAAAAAGAAAAAGAAGCGTTGATCCAAAAGGCCGCCGAAGAACAAAAGGCCGCCGAAGAAGCCGCGGCCGAGAGTCGCTCCCGGATCATACAGGCCAGAGAAACGTTGGAACGTGCCATTGCCGACCTTGAAACGGCCAACGACCGGTTGAAGAAAGAGGCAGACCAACTGGCCGAAGAGCGCCGGAAGTTGGAGGAACACGAAAAGCAACTCACCGAAACACTCCAGCAGACCGACCGCATGATCGACGAACTGGTGGGGGCCATCCGGGTCAATGCGAAAGATGTGGACGCCTTGATCTCTCAGAACCCACAGACCGCAATTTCAGCGACTTCCGTCGATTTTTCGGAATCGATTGCTCAGAACACCCGTTTCCCCGGCATGGACGATGTCCGGAATCTTGCCCAGGGCCTGTTGGCTCAGATCGATATCACCGGACAGGTACAAATTCAAAATGGCCCCATGGTCGATCGTACCGGGCGTGAAGTGAACGCCGATCTTCTTCTCGTCGGACCGTTTACGGTTGTCTATCGCAGTTCCCGGGAATTGGGGTTTTGCAATTATTCCACGAGCGGAAAAAAACTCTATGCCCTCTCCCGGCTACCATCAAATCGGATGCAAAAACAATTGGCCCGGTACATGGAAGGTCAGACGGATGTCGTTCCCATGGACATATCCCGGGGTGGGGCACTGCGCCAGCTGACACATGAGTTAAAACTTTGGGAGCAGATTCCCCACGGAGGCCCCATCGTCTGGCCCATTCTCGGAATTTTCGCCGTCGGCATCCTGATCGTTCTGGAACGAGTTTTCTTTCTGGTACGAAAAAAACTGGACAGCGACAGCCTTATGCGAAAAATCGAAGGTCTTTGCGCCGATAACGACTGGGACGCGTGCCAAGAAGCGTGCCGCTGTTATCCGACAAAACCGGTGGCACGTGTGGTCGATGCCGGATTGCGATGTTTCCACATGCAGCGCGAAGAGATGGAAAACGCCTTGCAAGAGGCCATACTAAGAGAAATTCCGCCCATGGAACGGTTTCTGTCCACCCTGGGGATGCTTGCCGCCATCGCGCCCTTGTTGGGCCTCTTGGGAACGGTCACCGGCATGATCGACACCTTTCACGTGATCACCCTGCACGGCACCGGTGATCCAAGATTGATGTCCGGAGGCATCAGCGAAGCACTGGTCACCACCATGCTGGGTCTTTCCGTGGCCATTCCGCTGATGCTCTCCCAGACCCTCTTAAGCCGTGCCGTGGACAAGAAGATCGGAGACATGGAGGAAAAGGCCGTAGCCCTGGTCAACATCATTCACAAGTCCCGGGAGGCGTCGTGATCGACCTGATGTCCTCATCCTACTTGCGCCTCGAGGCGTATATTGCCGCCGGCGGCGTGGCCATGGTGCCGCTGGTGCTGGTGAGCCTTGCCATGTGGCTGCTGATCGTGGAACGCGCCTTGTTTTTCAGGCGGCTGCATCGCAAAAACATGCCTTTGAAAGAGGCCCTGTCCCACGTTCGGGACAACCGGCTGCCGGACCCGGATCAATATCGCGGCGTCGTCTCTTTGCTGGTGGCCCGTTTTCTCCAGCGGCGAAGCAGCGATCCAAAACTGAATCGATTCATCCTGGACGAGACCGTATTAACCATCAACCGTTCACTCTCCGACCATCTGGCCGTGATCGGCGTACTGGCCGCCGTTGCCCCGCTGCTGGGCCTTCTGGGTACGGTCACGGGCATGATCGGCACCTTCGACATCCTGTCCGTATTCGGCACGGGAAACGCCAAAGGCATGGCCGGTGGCATCAGCGAAGCCCTGATCACCACCCAGACCGGCCTCTTGGTTGCCATTCCCGGCCTGTACATGAAGGGGTTTTTGGATCGGCGCGCACGAAACCTTATGCAGCGGGTAGCCAGGGCGGGGTATTATTTGAGAAGACAGATTTAATAAAAGTTCACGGTTCTCGGTTCACAGTTCACAGTTCAAAACGGAGAACCGAAAACCAAGAACGGAGAACGGAGAACCATGTTAAATATATCCGCTGCGCGACGAAAGAATCGCGGGACAACGGAACTCAATATCGCCCCGCTTATCGACATGGTCTTCATCCTGCTGATTTTCTTTCTGGTCAACACCAGTTTCGTAAAGGAGACCGGCATCGATGTGAGTCGACCCACGGCATCGACGGCGGTGGTGCAAAACAAGGCTACGATCCTCATCGCCATCGATGGGAATGACCGGATCTTCATGGACCACCGGGAGATCGACCCCAGGGCCGTTCGGGCCAACGTGGAACGCGCCCTGGCCGAGAACCCGGAAGGCGCCGTGGTGGTGGTGGCCGACAAGGCCAGCAGTACCGGCACGGCCATCCAGGTAATGGATGGTTGCCGCATGGCAGGTGCGAACAACGTCTCCCTGGCGGCCAGCGTGCCACAGGAATGATGAGAAAACAATGACGTCATCATCGACACCCGACAATTACTTCAACGCTTTGTCCCGGCGCACCTGGACCACCTGGCTGTGGTCGGCGCTGGTGGCCGCCACGTTGAACCTGGCGTTGTTCTGGGTGATGCCCCGACTCGTGGATCAGGAACCCTCCCGACCCATCGTGGAGACCCTCGTTCCCCAGGTGAATGTCATTCGCATGAAGCGGCCGGATTCGGATGTTCGGCGAAAGCCGCCCAAGCCGCCGAAACCGCCAGAGAAGAAACCGGTCCACCGGCCCAAGGCGGCACCGAATCAACCACTGCAAAAGAAGCTGACACTGCCCTTCAAGGTCAATCCGCGCCTTCCGACAGGTCCCAACAGCCTGGTGCTGCCACCGCTGGAAAGCGCCCCCATGGTAGACATGACGGCATTGCAAGGCGCGTTTTCCATGGGAGATTTGGACGGCCCCCTGACGACCCTGACGCGCATTCCACCGGTGTACCCCATTCAGGCCCGCCGTCGCGGCATCGAAGGATGGGTCAAAGTCTCTTTTATCGTGGACGAAAACGGCGAAGTGGGAAATGTTTCCATCCTGGAAGCCGATCCGGAGAACCTGTTCGACAGGAGCGTCGATCGGTGTGTTCGCGCCTGGCGCTTTAAACCCGGAACCGTCGGCGGCACCCCGGTCAAGACCCAGGTGGAAACCGTAATTCGTTTTGAATTGGAGTAGCCATGGCAACAATTCGAATTTATAGGCTGCTGATCGGCTTTATGCTGATATTGTTTCTTACCCCGACAAATGGGTTCGCGGGGAAAAGCTTTACTAGCAAGAGCCTTCCCCTGCCCGTACAGGTGGTTC
Organism: uncultured Desulfosarcina sp.; assembly: GCA_963674945.2. Taxonomy (GTDB): domain Bacteria; phylum Desulfobacterota; class Desulfobacteria; order Desulfobacterales; family Desulfosarcinaceae; genus Desulfosarcina. Next base: position 2,097,084 of record CAXXWQ010000003.1, on the reverse strand, counting down.
TCGCCAAGGTCGGTCCCATGATGCAAAACAGGGAGTATCAAAAGGCCATCGATACGCTTCAGGCGTTTTCGGCCCGTAGCGGCTCCTCCCTGGATCCCGGCAAGGCCGACCCCAAGGGATACCAACACGCGGAGATCTATTTTTGCATGGGCAACTGCTACCTTCTCCAAGAGCAGCACGAACCGGCCATAGCGGCGTATGAAAACGCCGTCAAGCGTGATAACACCCACAGCTATGCCTGGCTGAACCTAGCCAAAGCGCACTATGAATTGGATCACTTTACCGAAGCCGGTCGATGTTTCGGAAAAGGGTATGAAACATCGACGGAGAAAAATCCGGAGTATCTCTACTACAGCGCGGCCGCCTATCTGATGGCAGAAGACAATCTCAGGGCCATCGACATCTTCGAAAATTTGTTTGCCCTTCATCCGGATGCCGTCAAATTGGAATGGAAGGAGCACATGGTCCATGCCTTGCTCGCAGCGGACCAACCCCGGCGTGCCCTGCCCTTCGTCCAGGAACTCGCACAGGCCTACACGGGTGACAAACAGATCCAATGGCAGGAGATACTGCTTCAGCAATACATGCAGTTGAACATGCAGGACAAGGCCCTGGATCTGGCGCATACGTTGACCCGGCAAACCCCCACTTTTGCCAAATGGTGGAAAGCACTGACCCACATCCAGTTGAACGCCGAACGGTATGAGGACGCATTGATGGCAATGACCATCTATGCATTTATCACCCCACTTTCATTGGATGAGAAAAGACTCCTGGCCGATCTCAATCTGCAGCTCAACGTCCCCGTAAAAGCCGCACCCCTGTATGAAAACTGTCTTCGGGAAAATCACGACAAGCAGATCCTGGAGCAACTGGCCATGGCCTATCGGCAACTGGGCAAGCCCGAGACGGCCCTTGCGGCAATTGATGAAATGGAGCCGGAAGCTGACGATGCTGACATCATGCTGCTCAAGGGAGAGCTGTATTACAGCCTGAAACAATACGGCCAGGCGGTCGACGCCTATGAAAAAGCCGCCCGAAAAAAAGGCCGTCACGTCGGCAGGGCCTGGCTCATGGCCGGATATGCCGCCTGGCAGATGAATGATCTCACAACCAGTAAAAAAGCTTTTACCGAGGCGGCCTGCCATCAACGCCAGCGTGAGGCTGCCAATACGGCCCTTAAGCAATTGGCGATGTTATCCCAAGCAACAGTGGGAAACATCGGTAATCAGTAAAAGTTCACGGTTCTCAGTTCACAGTTCAATACCGTAACCGGATAACAGTGAACCGAGAACTTTGAACCGAGAACTGAGAACCGTGAACTAAAAAACAAGGAGCAAAATAACAAAATATCCCCCAATGCGCTCGGCCGCCAAGACCTGTAATACTTGGTGATAATAGGGAATCCCGTGAGAATCGGGAGCGTACCCGACGCTGTAACGCCGCCTTTTCATAAATGAAGAGGAGTTTTTCCAGGGCAACATTGCCACTGTCCCGATGATCTTGGGATGGGAAGGCTGTCCAAGGAAGCGGCGAAGCCAGAAGACCTGCCGAATGCATGAGGAGTGAATGAGACCTAAACTGAGCGTTTCAAATTTTCTCAAAGTGCTGAATCGCTCAACTTAGGTGAGACTGACGAGGATTCGGTCGCACTCGATGAACCGGTCATGGTAGCGCAAACGACTGCCTTGCCCACTTCCCACCATCGTGATGCTGCCAAGCCCCTGTCAGGGGCTTTTTTTTGAGAAAAATGGGAAAAGAGCGATGACCTTGACCGACACACAGCAGCTTTTCAAAATCGCCACAGGACTCTATATACTGAGCCTTGTGTCCGCCATCTGGTTTTCCCGGCGTCCGCGGACGCTTCTCTTTTTTCTCGTTTTCGCCCTCTTGGCCAACGCAACTGCCCTAATCGGGCGATATTGGATCGCCTGGCCCATGCTGCCCATGTACGCGGGTGTCCAGGCACTGCCAGTTTTCATGGGGACAGTGGCCTTCGCGATCGGGTATCCATGTAAAAATGGTTCGTGTCCGCTGCGTATCATCTTGACGTGGATTGTCGTCATTGCCCTTGCTGGAGTGCTGTTCCCCAAGAACTACTACATTCCGTTCATCAAATCACAAACCGTCTGGGCTCATCTTTTCTTCCGGTTTGGCGTGGCAGGCAGGGGGTGTTTTCTTTTTTCCGCCGCCTGGGCCATGGCAGGATTGATAGAGAAAAGCGAAAACGAAGGAAGAAAGACGAGGGATGAGGGACGAAACCGACGGCCCACGAATCGTCCCTCATCCCTCGTCCATCGTCCATCGAACGCCTCCTCCCCCTCTTCTCGCACCATGCACTGGGCCATCTGGGGCTTTGCCTTTTTAACGCTTTCCATGTTCGCCGGAGAGTTGTGGTCCTACCTGGGATGGGGGACACCGGTGGTTTGGGATGACCCGGCCATTACCACGACAATGGCCACGTGGTTTTTTTATATTTGTCTGCTTCACCTTCATCTGACCGGGACCTGGTCCACCCGCGCGCGAAGCCTGTATGCCGCCGCCGGTGCGCTTGTGGTCCTGGGGTTGAACTGTGTTCCGGAGCTGGGGCCGTTGCGTTGGCCACTGTAAATTGAAAATCATGAAATTTTTCTCGTTTGTATGGCATAAACTCGGCAGCATCCATCTTACGGTGGTACTTTGCCTGTTGCTCACAGCCGATTTGACCGTTGGGTACATCTGCCTGAATCGCCGCACTTTCCTTTTTTCCCCATTGAACGACATCGGTCTTGGACCATGGATTAAAACCTATGGTGTAAGCAACCTGGCCCACACCTTATGGTTTTTCATATTGTTGATCCTTTTGGCCCTGCTTTGCATCAACACTTTCATTTGCACCACGGATCGTGTTGTTTCTCTCATGGCCAAACGGGCGAACTTTAGCCGCCGGCGGCTGATCTTCAAATTTGCCCCCCACATCATGCATTACGCCATGATCGTCATCTTGGTCGGCTACCTGTGCAGCTATCTCTTCGCACAGGTGCTCGACACCCGAACGTTGATTCCCGGCGTCCCTTTTGCACTTCCCGGCACGAACACCAGGATAACACTCATCCAATTGGATTCTGTATACTACCAAACAGACCGCCTGCCCGCATTCGAAAAGCGGGTATTGCGACCCCGGGCGAAGTTGTTGATATCAGATGGCGAGCATCGAAGATCCGTCGTTTTGGGGTGTATGCGACCGCTGCGGTGCAAGGGATATGGGATCTTTCTCAAGGATTTCGAGCCGAAAATGAAAGAGGGCGGCATGAATCGCCGGGAGCGCGTCGACCTGATCGTCCGCAAGGACCCGGGGGTGGGACTCTATCTGGCCGGGCTGCTTTTGTTTACCATCGGTCTGGTCATGTACCTGACCGAATGGGCGATTTATCGAAAACCGGATAATCGTAAGATTTCATTATACATTGACACGGTAAACAATGAACTTCAACCTGTAAATTATGAACCTCGAACTGTGAACCGTGAACCATGAACTGCATCCGGTGAAGGAAGAGGAACCATGCATCAACAATCCAAAATAATGCTACACATCGTGATTTTCTTGACTACCGTGCTCATTTGCGCCTGCACCTCCAAAAGTAGTGAAAAGATGGGGTCGTTCATTCAAGTTGGCGAATTCACCGTCAACCGCATTTCTCCCCAGCGAACCGAGGTGCGCGACGGCGCAGGAAGAACACTTGTTCTGGTTCCACGGGATGTTTCGGCGCCCGTGGATGTGACGCCTTCGCGACTGGTAAGAACGCCTGTGAAACGAATCGTCGCTTACGGCTATTTCGATGTGGCCACCCTGCGCGCACTGGGTGTCCTCGAGGATGTACTGGTGGGGGTCACGGCACCGGAGAACAAATGGTACATCGAAGAGGTGAAACAAGGCATGGCATCCGGAAAAATCGCCTTTCTGGGGGACGCCAGCAGCATTGATTTCGAACGACTACAGCAGCAGAAACCGGAGATAGTGCTCACCTGGGATCATGCCGTCATCCCCATGCTTGACGAGCTTTCGATCCCATGTGCCATCACTTCCACACCGACGGCCATGTGTCTCAACGCGCGCATGCGATTCGTCCAGTTCCTTGCACCTTTCTTCCAACGGGAGAAGGAAGCCGATGCCTTTTTCAACCGGGTGAACCAGGCCCTGATCGACATCCGGGAACGGACGGCGGGCGCCGGACCGCCCCCCAAGGTGATGTGGGGCGATATCTATGAAAAGCGGGTGTTGGTGGAACCGGGCAACGCCTGGGTGGGAGAACTGGTCGGCCTTGCCGAAAGCGATTACCTCTTCGACGATGTCTACGGCACATCCTGTATCGAAATCGCCGTGGAACGTTTTCTCTACAGCGGCCAGGATGCCGATATTTATTTCACCTACCGTACCAAAGAGAACGGCGTGACCTCCAAGGCGGCACTGGCACGCCTGAACCCGTTGCTTTCCGATATCCGGCCCATCAGGTCGGGAAAGGTTTATTCGCCATTGCCCCACTACGTCCAATCCGGCGATCATCTGGACGAGATTCTCACCGAAATCGCAGCGATTCTTCACCCCGAGGTCTATCCCGATTTCAAGCGCCGATATTTCATTGAACTGCCCGACACAGATCCAGTGGAAAATGGAGAACATTCATGAGCACTGCCCGGCAAACCGTTCCCACGTTCAATTTCATCTTTTTACGCAGACCATCGGTCGTCTTTGCCCTTATAGGAACATTGACCCTCGTCCTGATGCTCCTCAACATCGGTATCGGATCGGTCTTTTTTTCTCCAGCTGAAGTATGGCAGGCAATCGTCCATCCCCATATCGACGCCACCGCCGGATCCATCGTATGGAAAATTCGTATTCCCCGGGCCATTGCCGCCATTTTTAGCGGAGCCTTTTTGGCCACCTCGGGACTTCTCTTGCAGGTCTATTTCCGCAATCCCATCGTTGGTCCCTTTATTCTGGGCATCTCCCATGGCGCCACGGTGATGGTCTCCGTCGTCATGCTCACCACCCTCACGGTGGGCATGACGGTGCTCTCGCCATTTATGACCACCCTCGCCGCCTTCATCGGCGCCTATGGGGTAATGGTGATCGTCATTGCCGTGGCATCGAAGGTGAAAAACGGCATCACCTTGCTGATCGTGGGACTGATGATGGGGTATTTGTGCCACGCGATAACCAGCGTCCTCACGGCCCTGGCGGAAAAAGAGAAGATCAAGGGCTTTGTTTTATGGCAGCTGGGCAGCTTTTCCGGCTTCAAATGGAGCGAAATCGGTGTGCTGGTGCTCGTCGGCGGCCTGATCCTTGCCTTTGTCTATTTTTTAAGTAAGCCGCTCAACGCATTTCTTCTCGGTGAGACCTATGCCGCCTCCATGGGGGTCAATATCCGCCGTTTCCGTGTATTGATTTTGCTCTGTGCCTGCGCCCTGGCCGGTATGATCACCGCCATGGCCGGTCCGGTGGCCTTCGTGGGACTGGCCGTTCCTCACATGGCGCGTTTGATTTTCCAGACGTCGGACAACCGCATTCTGATTCCCGGCGCCTGCCTGTTGGGCTCCCTGGTCGTCAGTCTGTGTGATCTGATCGCCCGTATGCTGCTCTCGCCCGTGGAATTGCCACTTTCGGCCATCACCGCTTTTTTCGGCGCGCCGGTGGTGATCGGGCTTTTGCTCAAGCGTCGGGTGAAGATGTAACTTACTTCAGTGGTGAGTGATCAGTAATGGGTGATGAGTAAGTTGTTTACGATAACGCAAAATATGGAGTCTTCAAACATGATACCAAAAAAAATAAGACATCATGATTCTTCAAATAACCTGTCACCGTTCACTGATCACCCATCACCCATCACCCATCACGCATCACCGATCCTATCCTGCCGCGACCTGAGCGTCGGCTACAAGGACAAGGTCGTTTTAAGCGGCCTGAACCTGGAATTCACAGCCGGGCAGTTCATCGCCCTGCTGGGCCCCAACGGCGCCGGAAAGACAACGTTGCTTCGTACCCTGTCCGGTCACCTGGCGCCATTGTGGGGCGGCATAACGCTTCGGGGAAGCCCCCTGTCAACAATGAACTCCCTTGATCTTGCGAAATTCATGGCCGTCGTGCTCACCGAAAAAATCTCGCCGCCACTTTTCACGGTGTATGAATTCGTTGCCCTGGGCCGCTACCCCCACACCGATTTTCTCGGGCGGTTGAGCGAAGCGGACAAACAGGTGGTTCTCCACGCACTTTCCGCCGTCCATGCCGACAATCTGGTGACGCGAATCTTCAGCGACCTTTCCGATGGTGAACGCCAGAAAGCCCTGGTGGCCCGGGCATTGGCCCAGCAACCGCGACTTCTTTTGCTGGATGAACCCACCTTGCACCTGGATCTCAAACACCGGGTGGAGGTGATGGGAATTTTGCGCAACCTGTGCCGCAGCGAGGGCATCACCGTCGTGGCGTCCCTGCACGACGTGGACGTGGCGGCCAAAGTGGCCGATCAGGTGGCCCTGATCAAGTCGGGAAAAGTAACGGCCTGGGGCCCCCCCGAATCCGTATTGAAAAACCACGCCGTGGCGGCCCTCTATGACTTCGACGGCGCCGATTTCGATCATCAACTGGGCAGCATCGAACTGCGCGGCAGTGGCAATCGGGGCCGGGCATTCGTGGTGGCCGGCATGGGCAGCGGTGCCCTGGTGTACCGCATGTTGGCCAAGCGTGGGTTTGCCATCGCAACCGGGGTGCTCCACACCAACGACTTGGACTACTTCGTGGCCCGCTCCCTCGGTGCCAGCTGCCTGACACAAGAGGCCCTGGAATGCATCACTGGGGACCTTTTGGGCCAGGCCCAAAGCCGAATCGATAAATGCGACATGGTGATCGACTGTGGATTTCCCATCCATCAAATGAACATGGGCAACATGGTGCTGCTGCAAGCGGCCATCCACGGGGGGAAGCCGGTCTTCACCATTCGGAAAGACAATGGTTCGTGTCTGTTGCCGGAAGATGATCAGGAGAATATGTCAAGATGCGATGATGTCACCCACTTGCTGGATCTCATCGAAAAGCGCTTTCCCGCAATCGACGGGAACAAGACTTCGAAAACCTGCACTTTGGAGGCTGTGTAAGAAAATATGATGCGACCTTATACCCTATGCTACTATTCGGCCACGGCCATGGAACTTCCCTCCTTAAGCGAAGGCGTGCGTCAATTCATCGATGCCGGTGGCGACATCCGCGTCCATGCCCGCACCCAGGCTCAGTTGTTCGACCAGGCGCGGCAGCAGGCCTTCGTGGATCATGCGATCAAGGCCGATGCCATCGTCGTCACCCTTCACGGCGGAAAACCATCCTTTCCCGCCTTCGATATGCTGATGGAGGCACTGGCCGACCTGCCCGAAGGCCGACGACCCTACCTGCACATCCAGCCAACGGGCGGTTACGAGGATACGGTGGAGGCGGCCCGTGCGAATAGCCCGGATTTCGGCACACCCGTCTGGGATGACATGAACCACTATCTGCTTCATGGCGGTCATGTGAATTTCACTCAATTGCTCGTCTATCTCTACAATCGCCTATTCGACGAAAATGAGTCCTTCCAGCCGGCAATCACCCTGCCCCACGAGGGCATCTACCATCCGGACCTGCCCGGGATTCCCGATCTCGCCGACTATCTGGACCAAAAGGTCGATCGGACCAAACCCACCGTGGGATTGTGGTTTTACCAGATCTATTGGCTGAATAACAATATCGCCTTCATCGACGCCATCGTCCGGTCCGTAGAGGCCCACGGTGCCAATGTGATTCCTGTTTTCCATCATCGGTACAAGGATGCCGATCGCGGTAATCGCGGGGCCGATCATATCGTCGAGCACTACTTCATGGATGGTTACCGCCCCCGCATCCAGGTGTTGATCAACCCGATGATGTTTTCTCTCACACTGGCCGCCCCGGAATACAAGGATCTTTTGCCCCGGCTCAACGTGCCCTGCATCCAGGCCATGGTTTCCATGGATCCGTATGCCCAGTGGAAGGAGAGTATCCAGGGAATGCACACCATGGACGTCTCCTACTCGGCTGCCCAGCCCGAGTTCGACGGCGCCCTGATTACCGTGCCGGTGGCCACGCGGGAGCAGGAGACAACCGATCCCGTCACCGGTGCACTCTTGTCCAAATATATGCCCATCACCGAGCGGGTGGACAAGATGGTTCGGCTGGCACTCAACTGGGGACGATTGTCGGTAAAGACCAATACCGAACGAAAGGTGGCCATCGTCTTTCATCACTACCCACCGCGAAACGATCGCATCGGATGCGCGGCCGGATTGGACAGTTTCTCCAGTGTCAAGCACCTGCTGGACCGGATGCAGGCGGACGGATACCGGATCGAACGCACCTACACGGACGGCGACGAGCTGGCCCACGACATGCTCAGCCGGATGACCTGCGACCGGCGATGGCTGACGCCGGACCAGTTGGCCGAACGGGCCGAGGCCCATGCCGACCGTAAATGGTTCACCGCCTGGCACGACGCCCGTCCCGTACCGATTCGTGAAAAAATGACCGCCGACTGGGGAAAAATTCCCGGCGATTTGTTCGTCCACGAAGACGAGATGCATTTTGCCGGTATCGTCAACGGCAACGTCTTCATGACGATCCAGCCGCCACGGGGGTACCTTGAGAACATCGATGCGATCTACCACGACATGTATCTGTCGCCGCCCCACCACTACCTGGCCCACTACCGATGGATCAGAGACGTGTTCAAGGCCGACGTGGTGGTTCATGTGGGCAAGCACGGCAGCCTGGAGTGGCTGCCGGGAAAATCCCTGGGACTCTCCGAGACCTGTTATCCGGACCTGGCCATCATGGATCTTCCCAACGTATACCCCTACATCATCAACGACCCCGGTGAGGGAACCCAGGCCAAGCGGAGAAGCTACGCCTGCATCATCGACCACCTGACACCGGCTTACACCAATGCCGACCTGTACGACGATCTGGGCAAGGTGCAGGGGCTGGTGACCGACTATGCGATGGCCGTTGCCGAGGATCCGGCAAAAATGGAAATTCTGCGGCCCATGATCTGGGAGGCGGTGGAAGCCGCCGATCTGGACAAGGATCTGGAGCTTAGCCGGGAAACCGCTTTTGGCGATTTCGACGGCTTTTTGGAAAAATTGCACGCCTACATCGAAGAACTATCCGACACCATGATCAACGACGGCCTGCACGTCATGGGGATGGCCCCGGAAGCGGCGCGGCTGGAGGAGTTCGTGGTCCAGCTCACCCGCCTTGCCAACGGCAGCGTGCCCTCCTTGCGCGAAGCCATGGTCCGTGACATGGGCTTCGATTATGACGATGTGCTGGAAAATCGCGGCAAACGCCCGGATCGCTTCGGTGGCCTGAGCGGCGCCGAGATCATCCGTAAGGCCCACGAAAAGGCCCTTTCCCTGGCCCACGGACTGGCCGCCACGGACTACCGGCCCGATCGCGTGGCAGCGGTAACCGCCGACCTGCTGGACAGCCCATCGCCGGATGCAGATGAAGTACTCGCCTATATTGCCGATACCCTGGTACCCAATATCCGACGCTGCACGGATGAGATCGACCACAGCTTCACGGGATTCAACGGCGGTTTCGTTCCACCGGGTCCCTCAGGCGCGCCCACCCGGGGCCAGGCCGACATTCTGCCCACCGGCCGCAACTTCTACAGTGTAGATCCAAATAAAATTCCCACCCCGGCGGCCTGGAAGGTCGGCATTCGACTGGGCGACGCACTCATCGAGCGTTATCTGGAGGAATCGGGACGGTATCCGGACAATATCGGCATCCTGGTCTACGGCACCAGCACCATGCGCACCCGGGGAGACGACATCGCCGAGATCTACTACCTGATGGGCGTTCGCCCGGTATGGGCCAAGGGCAGCGGCAACGTGACCGGTCTGGAGGTGATCCCGGCAAGCGAACTGAAACGCCCCCGCCTGGATGTGACGCCGCGCATTTCGGGCTTCTTCCGGGACTCGTTTCCCAACCTGGTGGCACGCATCGACGAGGCCGTCCAGATGGTGGCGGCCCTTACGGAGCCGCCGGAATCCAATTTCGTCCGTCGCAACGTGTATAAGGACCTCGAGGAATACCGACAGATGGGCATGGATGAACAGGAGGCCTATCGCGAAGCCACCTTCAGGGTCTTCGGCTGCCCTCCGGGTACCTACGGCGCAGGCGTGGCAGAACTGGTGGAGTCCAAAAACTGGAAGACCCAGGAGGACCTGGGCAACAACTACATCCGCTACTCCTCCCACGCCTACGGCCAGGGCAGCTATGGCAAACAAAAACCCGACGCCTACCGGAAAAACCTGTCGCGCATGGACGTAACCGTGAAAAACGAGGACTCCCGGGAGTACGACATGATGTCGTGCACGGACTATTACAACTACTACGGCGGCATGATCGTTGCCGTCAAGACCGTGCGCGACCACCTGCCCTTTTCCGTGATGGGCGACAGCGCCGACCCCAAGCGGGTCAAGATGCGCACCACCTTCGAGGAGGCCAAGCACGTGCTGCGCAGCCGGCTGGTCAATCCCAAATGGCTGGAGGGAATGAAGCGTCACGGTTACAAGGGTGCCGGTGACATCTCGCACATGATGGACGTGGTGCTGGGATGGGATGCCACTGCCGAGGTAATCGACGACTGGATGTACGAAAAGATCGCCAACGCCTATGCCCTTGACCCCGAGATGCAGGAGTGGATGAAACAGGTCAACCCCTTTGCCCTGCAAAATATCCTCGACAAACTCCTCGAGGCCATCAACCGGGGCATGTGGGACGCCGATGACGAGATGGAGGAGAAGCTTCGCGACGCCTACCTGGAGATGGAAGGCGAGATCGAAGAGTGGAGCGATCGGAAACCTGTGACCAGTGACCAGGTGATCGGAGATCGGTGAACGATGAACCACGAACTGAGAACTGAGAACTGAGAACCGTAAACTTTGAACCGAGAACCTTGAACCGAGAACTGTGAACTGAAATCCGTGAACCGTAACCTGAAAATGCGACTTTTGAGTTTGACGCTACTTATCGTGCTGATGGAAGTAACTTGCCCTGTTTTCGCTGAACAGCAGCCACCGATGACCGACGACCGATCACCGATCACTGACAACGGTGACACCATCGTCATCACCGCCGAGGAGATTCGTGACATGCAGGCCCACAAAATGGCCGACGTGCTCAACCATGTACCCGGTGTGACCGCCAGCGATACCTCCGTGGGAATCCATGGCGTGTACAAGGTCAAGGTGTTCGTGGACGGCCGCCCCATCAACGATCCCACCTCCAGTCACGGCACCATCAAATGGGACCTGGTATCCCCCCACGAGGTTGAGCGTATCGAGATCCTGCGTGGCAAGGGCGGCCTGCGGTACGGCCAGGACGCGTCGGGCGGTGTCATCCTCATCACCACCAAACGGATCCAGCGGTTGACCGGAAACGTCAAGGCCTACGGAGGCAATTACGGTACCGGATACGGATACACCAACCTGCAAACAACCGCCGGCCACTGGTCCGCCGGCGTGACCGGCGGTTTCGAAGCAACCGATGGATACAAGAGTAACGGCGACAGGGAACGGTGGCAGGGCGGTGGCCGGCTAACCTACAGCCGCAATGAAGGAAGAAGCGTCTCTCTTACGGCCGATTATCTCGAAGATGAGAGGGGTCTCGCCGGTCTGCCAGAATACCCTACCCCCCTTTCACGGAAATCCTCCGACAACCTCGGACTGTCCCTCACGGCAAACTGGGATCCGATGGCCAGTACCACCTTTTTCAACGAGGGTCGAACCCACAACACCGATCCCAGTCGGAACATCGACCAGATCTTCCGCGTCAGTGAGTTGGGGGAAGACCTGTCGACCACCAGGGACCTGGGCGACTGGGGAAATGTAAACTTCGGTGCCGCGTTCCGATTGGGCCGTGCCGGCGGCAGCAATTTCGACGACCAGCGGGAGACGACCTGGTCTTTGTTTGCATCCGATTCGCTGCAGTGGTTCGACCAACGTCTCACGTTGACCGCAGGACTCCGGGCCAACGTCAATTCGGACTTTGACGATGCCGTCAACCCCGAACTGAAGCTGGCATACAAACGAAAGAAGTGGCGCGTAACCGCCGCCTATGGCCGGACCAACAACACGCCGTCCTTTCGGCAACGGTACAACCAGACCAGCTCGACCCTGCCCAACCCAGACCTGACCATGGAGACGGCGGACAATTACAGCCTGGCCCTGTTTGTAAAGCCAAAGGAGAAAATCAGTACAAGCGTGACCTTTTTCTACAATCGCCTTTCCGACCGGATCACCTACCTGACCGGCGACGAAGGTATCGGGCAATACCAGAATTTCGGGCTGGTCACCTATGCGGGAGGGGATCTATCCCTGGACTGGCAAATTCGCGATCGGTTAAAACTCAAGGGCAATTACACATACCTGGAAGCCATCGACGAAGAGACGGATCTTACCTTGCCGGCCAAGGCGAAGCACAAAGCCAGGCTGGATCTGTTCTGGCAACCGGCAGGACCGTTTTCCATCGTGGCAACCGGAAAGTATGTCTCCGAAGTCTTTCGCAACAAGGCCAACACGAAAACCGTTCCGGAATATGCCATCGCCAGCCTCAAGGCGGAATACGCCCTCAAACGATGGACCGTTTTTACCGAGATGGAAAACCTCTTCGATAAAACGTACTACTATTCCGACGGACTTCTGGCACCGCCGTTTACCTGGATCGTTGGGGTGAATTGGCGAATGTAACGGAAATCGGTTCACGGTTCACGGTTCACGGTTCACGGTTCACGGTAAGCGATGAATAAAAAACGGAAATGAATGCAAGGTGAATATGGTAACAAGCAGCATGCAGATCGAGAAAAATCAGATTTCAAAGTCAGCGACCGATAACCAAGTCTTGGGCACTGGACACGCATCACCCATCACGCATCACCAGTCTGTTTTTCCTTTCGCCGCAATCATCGGCCAGGACGATCTCAAGAAGAGTCTTCTGCTTAACGCCGTCAATCCGGCCATCGGTGGCGTGCTGATCCGTGGGGAGAAAGGAACGGCCAAATCCACTGCGGTGCGAGCACTGGCGGCCATCTTACCCCATATCGATGTGGTCGCAGGGTGTGCCTATTCATGCCGGCCGGATCGACCCGATGCCTATTGCGATGGTTGCCGCTCTTTGGGAAGCAAGGTAAAACCGGCCAAACGAAGGGTCCGTGTGGTTAATCTGCCCTTGAATGCAACCGAGGACCGGGTTGTCGGGGGGATCGATTTTTCGTTGGCCATCAGAAAAGGTCGGCGTACCCTGCAGCCTGGATTACTGGCAGCGGCCCACCGGGGAATCCTCTATGTGGATGAGGTCAACCTGCTGGACGATCACATCGTAGACATCGTTCTGGACGCCGCGGCATCGGGTGAAAACATCATCGAACGGGAGGGCATCTCCTTTTGGCATCCATCACGGTTTATCCTGGTGGGCACCATGAACCCCGAGGAGGGAGAATTACGACCCCAGTTGCTCGACCGATTCGGCCTGTGTGTCGAGACCGCCGGTGCCGATTCGGCCGACGATCGTGTGACGCTCATGCTGCGGCGCGAGGCGTTCGACAATGATCCGGTCGCCTTCATGAAGGCGGCTTTCGAACAGAACCGGACAATCGCCCGCCGGATCGAAACCGGTCGCGCCAATCTTTGCGGGGTGCGCATGCCGCGCCATCTGCGCGGCTTCATCGGTGAATTGTGCACCGAGAACAACGTAGCCGGCCACCGGGCCGACCTCGTGATGGAGCAAGCCGCCCGAGCCGTCGCGGCCATGTCATCGGCATCCGAGGTGACCGTGGACCACATCCACCAGGTGGCGCCCATGGTGCTGGTGCATCGTAGACGAGAGGCCCAACCACCACCGCCGCCTCCACCGCCACCACCGGATAACTCCCAAGATAATGAAGAGAACGATCCGCCCCGGGAAGATCCGCCACCGGACGATGCGCAACCGGAGGAAAAACAAAAGGAGCAGGAAAACGATCCGCCCCAGGCGTCACAACCGGATCACTCACACGGTGAGAATCAGACCGAACCCGATCAGGAACCACCACGTCCTGAATCCGGAGAAGATCGCATCTTCGAGATCGGCAGCACCTTCAAGGTGAAACCACTTTCGGTACCCAAGGATCGAATCTTCAGAAGGGGTTCTGGGCGCAGGTCGCGTACCCGGGTCTCCCAGAAGCAAGGACGGTACGTTAAAAGCTGTATGAACCAACGAAATGGAGATATTGCCCTGGACGCCACCTTGCGGGCCGCTGCCCCGTATCAGAAGTCGCGCGGTAACGGTAATGGCTTTTGCGTTACCCTGAGCGATGCGGACATCCGCGGAAAAATCCGGGAAAAGCGCATCGGCAATTTTCTCTTTTTCGCCGTGGACGCCAGCGGCTCCATGGGTGCCAGGGGCCGCATGGCCGCTTCCAAGGGAGCCGTGATGTCGCTTCTTCTGGACGCCTACCAGAAACGGGATCGTGTGGCCATGATCTCCTTTCGGAGAAGCGAAGCCGTGGTCAACCTTCCTCCCACCACATCCGTAGACCTTGCAGGCAAGCTGCTGGCCGAACTGCCCGTTGGCGGGCGCACGCCGCTTTCGGCGGGACTGGCCAAGACGTTCGAACAGGTACGCAACGTTTTGCTAAAGGATCCTTCGGCCCGGCCCATCGTGATTCTGATCACCGACGGCAAGAGCAATGTCGCCCTGGGCGACGGAAAGCCCCTGGACGAGGTGACGCGCCTGGCATCGGCCATGGCCAAAGACGATCGCATCCGTCACATCGTGGTGGACACCGAAGAGGCGGGCCTGGTCACCTTCGGTCTGGCCCGTCGGCTGGCCGCCGCATTGGATGCCCAATACTTTAAAATCGACGACCTCAAGGCCCGGAGCCTGGTCAATATCGTGAAAGGACAACTGCCGTGAACAAAGCCCCCATCTACCCATTTGCCGCCATCGTCGGACAGGAAAAAATGAAATTG
The DNA here is from genome assembly GCA_963674945.2 of uncultured Desulfosarcina sp. Taxonomy (GTDB): domain Bacteria; phylum Desulfobacterota; class Desulfobacteria; order Desulfobacterales; family Desulfosarcinaceae; genus Desulfosarcina. The sequence continues at coordinate 2,082,030 of CAXXWQ010000003.1, read as the reverse complement.
GCCCTGATCCTCAACGTCGTCAATCCCGGCCTTTCCGGGGTACTCATCCGTGGGGAGAAAGGGACGGCCAAATCCACCGCCGTGAGGGCACTGGCCGACATCCTTCCCCAGATCGAAGTCTTCACCGACGACCCGTTCCAGCTTGCGCCCGGCGAGGAGGATGGGGTCTATCTGGAAGTCGCCCGTATGTTGGACCTGCCCGGAGAGGGCCTTCCTTCGACCACGACCCGCAAGGTCCGGGTAACGGAATTGCCCGTGGGCGCCACCGAAGACCGGGTGGTGGGCACCATGGATCTGGAGCACGCCCTGAAAAATGGAGAAAAACGGGTGGAACCCGGACTGCTCGCCGCCGCCCACCGGGGTATCCTCTACGTGGATGAAGTCAACCTGCTGGACGATCACGTGGTGGATGTGCTGCTGGATTCGGCGGCCATGGGCGTCAACAGCATCGAGCGGGAGGGGGTCTCCTTCTCCCATCCGGCCCGTTTTACTCTGGTGGGCACCATGAACCCCGAAGAGGGGGAACTTCGTCCCCAATTGCTGGACCGGTTCGGACTCTGTGTCAACATCGAAGGCATCACCACGGCCGACGACCGGGTGACGGTCATGGAGCGGCGGGCCGCCTTCGACGAACATCCGGAAGAGTTCTCCAAACAGTGGGAATCCGAGGGAAAAACCCTGACCGACCGTATTCTCGCCGCAAAAACCCTCTACCCCCAAGTGACGGTGGCCAAAGAGCGGTTATACGAAATCGCCGAATATTGCCTGGACGTGGGGGTGGACGGGCACAGGGGAGACATCATTATCCTCAAGACCGCCAAGACCCTGGCCGCTTATGACGGCCGTAGCGAAGTGATCTCAGAGGACATTCAGGCCGCCGCCGAACTGGCCCTGCCCCATCGGGTACGCAGGCAACCTTTGATGGAGATTGCGGATAATGTTCAAGCATTAAAGAAAAAAGCAGTTGCCGGTGGGCGTTGAGCAGTAATCAGTGATCATTGATCTGTGGGAAAAAGAAAAATATGATAAAAATACAAAACCTCCAAAAAAGCTACGCTACCACAACGGCTTTATCCGGCATCGACCTGAATGTTCCCGAAGGCGAGCTGTTCGCCTACCTGGGACCCAACGGGGCCGGCAAGACGACGACCATCCGGATCCTTACCGGGCTGACGAAACTGACCCAAGGGAGTGCGTCGTTAAACGGCCACGACATCCAGCACCGCCCCATGGATGCCAAGCGCCAATGCGGACTCGTGCCCCAGCATATCAATCTGGACAGTGAACTCACCGTTAAAGAGAACTTGGACATCCACGGGCGCCTGTTCGGCATGTCGGCGTCGGCTCGTAAAGACCGCATCGAAACCCTGCTCGCCTATATCGAACTCAGCGATCGCAGCGACGGTCTGGTCAAGCAGTTGTCCGGTGGAATGAAACGCCGTGTCATGATCGCCCGTGCGCTGCTTCACGATCCTCGCATTCTTTTCCTGGACGAGCCTACCGTGGGGCTGGACGCCAATATCCGTCGGCGCATCTGGTCGTTGATCAAGAAGATTCAAAAGAACGGGACGACGATTTTTCTCACCACCCACTACATCGAAGAGGCCGAATTTTTGGCAGATCGTGTAGCGTTTCTGGACAGCGGCCGAATCGTTGCGGTGGATGCCCCCACGACCTTGATGGCCCAGGTCGGCCATTGGGCCATCGACTGGGTGACGGAGGAAGGAATGGAGTCGGCCTATTTTCCAAGCCGGGAGGCGGCCCAGGAATCGGGTGCCGCAGGCACCAACGGGTTTACCCTGCGCCGGGTGAACCTGGAAGATGCTTTTTTACATCTTACCGGGAAAAAAGTAGATGCCGTCGGTAGTAGCGAGAAGCGTATTCATGGAAAAAATGCCCATGGCAATCACGGGAAGGGACATAGCGCTCATGGGGGTGGTGGGCATGGTGCGCACTAAATCTTGTGAGTGAGTGTTAAGTAAAGGTATTCTATCGATTTTAAAATTAGACCCGATCCTTCCCTTGACACTTAACACTTCAAACGTAACACTTTTTCAAATAGCGATTGGGTTTATTTTTTTCTTTACTGTTGGCTTCGTTGAGAATTTTACGAAAAAAAGGTTTTACTATGCAAGGGTTCATTGCCGTTTATCTACGTGAATTGTTGATCCTCAGGCGACGGCTGTATCGCCAGTTGGCCGGCATGGCCGTGTCTCCACTTCTCTACCTCATCGCCTTCGGTTACGCCATGGGAGACGCGGTGCGCGTCGACGGACATACCTATCTGGAATTTCTCATCCCCGGCCTGATCGCCATGAGCAGTATGACCCAGAGCTTCGGCATCGCCACGGACATTAACGTCGCACGTTTTTACTGGTACATTTTCGAGGAGTTCCAGGCGGCCCCCATCCGCAACATCGCCTATGTGACCGGAGAAGTGCTGGCAGGCATGACCAGGGCCATCCTGGCCATCGGTGTCATCCTGATCCTCAGCCTATTTTTCGGTGTGCGGCTGCAGTATGGTCCAATGCTCTGGTTGGCGGTGCTGCTCAACAGCTTCGTGTTCGCATCCCTTGCCGTGGCGTTGGCCATGCTGGTCAAATCCCACGCCGACCAGAGTCTGTTGACCAGCTTTATCATCACCCCCATGGCCTTTCTGGGCGGCACTTTTTTCCCTTTGGACCGCCTGCCCCTCTGGGCACAAAAGGCGTTGTCCGTCCTGCCGCTCACCCACGCATCGGATGCCATTCGCGCCTCGGCCTTCGGGCAGCGGCCGGACCTTTCGGCCTACGGCCTTCTGATCGTGGTCGGTGCGCTCTTTTTCGTTCTCGCATTGAAGTGTGTGAACCAGGCGAGGGATTGAAATGATGAGTCTCGGTTCAAAGTTCACAGTTCAAAACGGAGAACCGAGAACCATGAACCGAGAACTGTGAATCGAGAACCATGAACCGTGAACTGTGAACCGTGAACTGAGAACCGTGAACTGAGAACAGTGAACTGAGAACCGTGAACTGAGAACTGAGGACCAGATGTTGATCCAAACCTACTACGACGGCGTAGAGATTCATCGGGAAGAAAAGATCATCTATGCCAAATTCATACACCCCCATCGGGTGATCTCCACCTGTCGGGCCGCCGGCGGCTTGCAGGAAGGACTGTCTCACATCTATAACCACCAGAGCTGCGAGCCGGCCGGTCACAGCCATCGGATGGCGGCGAAATTATGGCGTGATCCCGATGCCTACCGGAAGCGGACCTGTGAACCCTGCGGGCTTCCCGCCGAAACCTGCGCTACCATGGGAACCGCCGCCAACATGAACAACGCCGCCTTTATCGCCGAAGAGTTCCGGGACCTCATGGTAGTGGCGGTCGTCACCGGCGGCGTGGAGGCCAATGCCGGCCGTGCCGGCGACCCGGCATCGGTATTCGAGACCCCCGACGGCTTCGAGACACTTGCTCCATCGGCGTCCGATCCGGGTCCCGGCACCATCAATACCATGGTACTCATCAACAAGCCGTTGATTCCCGGTGCCATGGTGCGAACGATCATGACCGCCACCGAGGCCAAGAGCGCGGTACTTCAGGAACTGGCCGTCAATTCCAGGTATTCGGAACGCCTGGCCACCGGAACCGGAACCGATCAGATCACCGTGGCCGCCATGAGCACCGACGATGTGCCGCTGACCAGTGCCGGCAAGCATGCCAAACTGGGCGAGCTGATCGGCAGAGCGGTATTTTCGGCTGTCAAGCAGACCCTGGCCAACCAGAACCGTCTGACCCCGGCCGGCCAGTGCTCGGCAAAAATCCACCTGGAACGATTCGGTGTGAATCGTTCCGTCCTGCAAGATAAGATCTGCCGCCATCTGAGCGACCGACAGGGGCGATTGTTTCGCGAAAATTTTTCTGAAATCGAGCGTGATCCAGTCACCGTTGCCGCCGTGGCCGCAATGGTCCATCTCAAGGACAAATTCGCCTGGGGCGTATTACCGGTCAGTTGCTGGAGCGAGGTGATGGGCGCCTATGCGGCCCAGGTGGCTTGCGCCGTCAGCGGGAAGTACGAACCGCTATCCGATTTTCGGAAGCATTTGGCGCCGCCTTGCTCGGAAAGTCGCAACGACGATTTCGTCGATCTGGCCTGCCGGGCCATGGCCTTGGGATTTGCCGATAAGTGGGAAAGAGAGGAAGAAACAGGCTGAATGCTAAAGGTTAATCGGAATTCTGCCATTTTACTTAAGTACCGAGAACCTTGAACCGAGAACCAAAAACTGAAAACCGTGAACGTTGAACTGAGAATCAGAAAGAAAAGGAGGTGAACCCCACAAAATAACTCCCCCGTGCAGCCGGCCGCCTCATAAGGGCGATAATAGGGAATCCCGTGAAAATCGGGAGCGTACCCGACGCTGTAACGCCGCAATTTCCCATGGGAAAAAGCAATCGATGGACTGAAAGAGAACCACTGTTCCCATAAAGATAAATGGGGATGGGAAGGTCGTCCATTGAACGGCGAAGCCAGAAGACCTGCCGCCTGCAAAATGAGTGAAATGGACTGACGAGGATTCGGTCAAACGCATAATCGCCAAAGGGCGCCCACATGGCTCCTCTTGCAACGAAAGGCTTCCTCCTCGTCGATCCAATGATTACGAAACATATCAAAGAACAACGAGGAGAGAGAAGATGAAACGCGATCGAATTGAGTTGAAACGAGTTTTCCTGACCCTGCCCCTGCTGGTTGCACTCTGCACACCGTCATTTGCGCAAGAAGAGAAAACGGACACACAATCCATGGATGATCTGGTGGTCACCGGTACCCGAACCCAGGAACGGACCATCGATGTACCGGTTTCGACCCAGGTGATCGACCGGAAAATGATCGAGATGTCAGGCGCACTGGACATCGGTGATCTTGTCGGGAAATATGTCACCGGTCATTTTCACAAGTACAATGGGTTGCTCAGTCCCGTTGGGATGCGGGGTTTTCGGACCGAATCCCATGGAGACGACATCAAAGGGTCTATTTTGATTCTCGTGGACGGCCACCGTGTCGGAACGGGCAACGCGGCGAAAATCAATCTGGACCGCATCGAGCGAGTGGAAATCACCAAAGGACCGGCATCGGCCCTATACGGATCGGCTGCTCTTGGCGGTGTGATCAATATGATTACGAAAAAAGGCGACGGCCCGCTCACCGCTTCCATCGGCGGCGACGTGGGCAGTTTTGATTACTACAAAGGCCTGCTGTCCGGCGGCGGTGAGGTCAACGAACGATTCCGCTTCTTTGCGGCAACTTCTTACGAGGACATGGACGACTATGACGATCCGATCTTCGGTACCGTTTACAACAGCGGCGTCACGAAGACAAACTTCGGCGGCAACCTGGTGTTTGCCATCAACGATCTTCATGAACTGCGATTGGGCGGCAACTATGCCGACCTGACCAGCGAATCGCCCGATTGGGAAGATGACGCGTACACTGCCTATCGGGAAGATGCTTGCCAGCACAACGACAAGAGCCACGGATACGCAGACCTGGAGTACAACGGCGACTATTTCGACGGCCAGGTGCATTGGCGTGGTCTCGCCTACTTCTTGCACGACATCAACCACTGGAACACCGGCGATCCCGTGGCCGAACTGGATCAAACCAAATACACCGATGAGACATTTGGAACCGACCATCAGTTCGTGTGGGACATGGTTCCCTGGAACAAACTGCTCGCCGGCTTCACGCTGGAATGGTTGGAAAAAGAGGCAGAGGGCGTTTCCGACGGCGAACCCACAGTACCGTATACACCCGGCATGGAGTACGATACGACCGCCCTGTTCGTGCAGGACTCTCTGGATTTGTGGGACAATCGCATCAACATCATCGCCGCCGTCCGCTATGACCGGTTCGATGTCACGACCTTACGGCCCAAGACAGGATACCTCCCCGTCTTCAACGAAAAAAGTGAGACCTATGACCATGTATCGCCGAAGCTGGGCATCGGTGTCAAATTCATGGATGAACTGCTGCGGTTTAGGGCCAACGTAGGCGAAGGATTCAAATCGCCTTCGGCCGATCAACTCTCCGCAGACTATGTGAATAAATATGACACCCGTATTGTGGGCAACCCGGACCTGGAACCCGAGACCAACCTGACCTATGACGTCGGTCTGGACGTGTTCCACGATTTCTTCACCCTTCAGACCGGCTACTTTCATACCGACTACGAAGATAAGATTGTCAGGGTATACACGGAAATCGATGGTGAAAACGCCCAAACATATGACAATATGGGAGATGCCGAGTTGGCTGGTTTCGACATCAACCTGGAATGGTGGATCGATCGGATGTTCGATTGGAACTACAGCCTGTCCCTCTACGCCAATACCACATTTAACACGACCAAAGAGGATAAGGAGACCGGAGAAGATCTCTTGTATGTCTCCAACTACGAGGTAAAAAGTGGGCTCAATTTCGGCTATGCGGGCTTTTCCTCCCAACTGAGCTATGTGCGCGTCGGGCCGCAAATGGTCGAAAACTGGGATGTTTCCCCCACCGTTGTGGAGAAGAAGCTCAGCTTCGAGTTTTGGGACCTGACCATGCGCTATCGGTTCATGGACCATTGGGAGGTGCGGGGCAGTGTTCTCAACCTGTTCGACGACCGCGTGGAATGGGCGCGCGGTTACCTGATGGCCGAACGCAGCTATCGGGTAGGCGTGACCTATAACTTCTAACGAGTGCCCATCCAGAAATGACCTATTTCTGGAAAGACATTGATTTGAACGGCTTGTAAAAAAAAAGTAGGACGGCATTTGCCCCAAACCGATGATATTTGGGGCAAATGCCGATAACACGAGGATTCCATGCGTATTCTTTACATCCACAGCCTCATGTTCCACCACCGAACCTGGAGTCGTTTGGCCCATCGCCTGGCCGGTAACGGCATCGAACTGCTTCTTTCCGATCAGATGGGCGCCGCAGAAGTTCTGGCTGATTCTCAAGGCGAGATCGATATGCTGCTCAGCTTCATGGCCGGCCGCCTGCTCAGGCAAACCGACCAGATTGATCTGCTCCAGAAACTGGATGTTCCCATCATCCAGCTTCTGCGCGCCCACGGCCAGACGCCCGACCAGTGGCGGGAAGATCCCCCGGGGGGGGCTGCCGGGCATGCCCTCCTTCTACGACACCTTGCCGATGCCGGTTACGACGTGGGGGATGCACCGGCCTCGGGTACAAAAATTTTGGAAACCATCATGGAAAGAAAGGCCGTGGCCGAGTTCCGCTGGAGCACGGTGGACGAAATCGTTACCAAGGGTGGAGACCTGTGAAGTGTTAAGTTATTGTATTATGCCTTTTTATAATTTCTCATCTTTTCTGTAACACTTTACACTTAAAACTCTTTTCAACACACAAAAAGAAGTTATGAAGTCCGGCATTCGGGCGCAAAAATGCATCGAATTTTAGGAGAAAATATGCATCTCTACTGGTGGATCCAAAACGATCTGGATTGTTTGGGAGAAGTCATCCATTTTAGCGATCCGGCGCTGATCCGATGTCTGCGACGATGGGTAAAAAAGAATTTGACCGCCCTGGTCATGGCAGAAGGATTATTTCCGTCCGAGGTGTTCGGCGTAAATCTGAATTGATCCATGAAGTTAAAAGATAGATGAAACCATCCATTCGCTACCTCATACTCGCTCTGACCAACCGCTGTAACCTCAGTTGTACCTATTGCTATAACGGCCGGACAGACGCAGTCGTGGATATGCCGGGACCGATGATTCGGCAGGCCATCGGGATAGCGGCAGAAGATGGTCACCCTTTTCATCTGCAACTGACAGGCGGAGAGCCAACGCTGGTACCGGCATCCATAGAAAAAGCGGCGATATTGGCCAGTGAAACCGGCCTTTGCCGCTCCATGGGCATCCAGACCAACGGAACCGTACTCACAACGGACGTGATGGCGTTGTTCAAAAGGTATGGTTTCCAGGTCGGCGTAAGCCTGGACGGCTCCCCCGAGATCCATCAGAAGCAGCGGGGCATGGCCGCCGAGACGTTTCGTGGACTGCGGATGCTTGAGGATGCAGGTATTCCCTTTCGGGTAACGACCGTAGTTACAAAAACCAATGTTCTATTCCTGGACCAACTGATATTGACCCTGGCTGCCTTTTCATGTGCACGTGGTGTGGGGCTGGACCTGTTGATTCATAAGGGCCGTGCCGCCGAAGGCAACGCAGTCGGTCCGGCGGATCCGGTTTCCCTGGAACGTGGCGTTCGCCGGATGGTGTTCGTCTTGAAATCCATCAACAAACGGCGCGGCATTCCCATTCGATTTCGTGAACGGGATCTGGTCACGGGTACCGAGGCACGACAACAGGTCTTTTGCCACGCCTGTCTGGGTCAGAGCCTGGCCGTGGATCCCCGTGGACGTCTTTTTCCTTGCGGGCAGACCATGGGGGATCCGGAATTTTTCGCCGGCACCGTAGAGAATCCAAAATACCATCGCCTCAGATGCCTTTGGGAAACGCTCCCTCCGGCAGCACCCTGTTCAGATTGCGACCTGGCCCGGTCTTGTCCGGGGGATTGTCCCAGCCGGTTGCACTACAACCGACTGATGGATGCGACGCTGGTATGTATGTTGTACCGGACGATCAAAGGATGTGAAGGGTGAAGCGCGTAAGGCACTGAGATTGAATTTTTGAAACGCATTGATGATGCCCCACACAACATGTTTTTTTTGATCCATATCATATTCTCTGCTATAATTTTCATTATCGTCGATTATAGTACCGGTCAAATGGCTTGATACGTATTCTTGCTCGTGCTCTAAATCCTTTGATCGAAAGAATAGAGCAAGAGTATGAAAAATTGCATCAATTCATTTGGCCAGAGCTATAGTTATCGTGGCAATTCAATCCTATTGCATGAAGAGAACTTGCATGAAGAGAATCGCTCCATTTTTTCTAATCATCTCAACGTGCCTTATCTTATGGCAAACCGTCATTTTCCCCGTTACGGCGCTCTCCCATCCCCATATGTTCATCGTGCAGCGACTCAACATCGTTTTTGACGAAAAAGGGCTCGCCGGCATAAAAGTCATTTGGATTATGGACGACATGTTTGCAAGCATGATCACCCAGGACCACGATCTGAACAAAAATGGTCGATTGGAAGAAAAAGAGGTGCTGGCGGTCAAAGAGAATGCGTTCAGCTTTATTTCAGAGTTCAATTATTTTACCTATATTACGATCGACGGCACATCTTTTCCGGTGAAATTCATAACGGATTTCAACGCTGATTTGAAAGACCGACGACTGACGTATGAATTCTTCATCCCCTGCCATGTGACGGCAACGAATCAATTTAAAAAAGTCAGTGTGGGAAGTTACGACCCCACCTATTACACGGCCATCTTCTTTGCCGACAAATCACCGGTCAAGCTCATCTTGGAAGATCCTTTCGAATTGAAGACGGCGATCCGAGAAAATCCGGACACGAAGATCTATTTTGACATGATCCATCCATGGACGCTCTTTCTGGAGTTTCGTAAAAAGAGATGAAAAATATTCTTTCACTTGCAGTTGTATTTTTGGCTTTGTTTGTCTGGACAGGTATAACATTTTCACAAAATCCATTTACCTCCAAAACCGAAGCCCGCAAACCTGCTCCGGAGCCTGTTGTCAAGAGTACATTTATCGCAAAAACCGTAGTGTGGCAGTACCGACTCAAGCAAAAAATGTCGGACTTGATCCAGGATATACGAAATGATGGTGATGTTCGGCCACTGCTTCTTCTCATGGGGGTGGCATTCGGATACGGCGCCATTCATGCGGCCGGCCCCGGACACGGCAAGGCCGTTGCCGCGTCTTATGTCCTTTCCCATAAACCATCACCAATCGGTGGCGTCCTCTTCGGACTGCTTATCGCTCTTATCCACGGTTCTTCCGGCATTGTGGGCGTTATCGGTCTACGGTATTTCATCGAAAGAGGCTTCAATGACACCCTGACATCGATTACAACGGTTACACAGGCCGTCAGTTTCGGATTGATCTCCATTTTGGGCCTGGGAATCTTTTTTAAACATTGTTATTCATTATTTATAAAATCGGCTTCAAGAATTGAGAATCCATCCCCAATGAAAACAGTCGGTAGCCTCCTTCCGTGGGCGGCTGCCGTCGGTTTGGTGCCTTGCCCTGCCGTCGTCATGGTCATGCTGTTTTGCTTATCAATGGATGCAATGATTCTCGGACTGTGTACATCCATTTGTGTCGTCTTGGGGATGGGAACAACGATTTGTTTGGTTGTCGTCACCGTGATCTTCGGCAAGGGGGGAATCTTACAAATTCCTCTTATCAATCAAAACCAAACCGTCGAGAAATGGCTAGGCCTATTTTCGGGTGCCGCTATCTCTTTTTTTGGTATCATTTTCTTTATTGCCTCCCTTTCTGCGTTCGATCATTAGCCCGTTCCCAACGATTTTTAATTTTCTATATGGACATAACTATTTTTTTTTGCTTGACTTTTTGCAAACTTATATTAAAATATAAAACGCTTTTCAGAAAGCGCGAATGCTTTTAAAACGCAATCGTGCATTACAGGGAACTCCGTGAAACTCGGGGACGGGCCCGCCGCTGTGACTGGGGACGAAAGCTGCAAAATGCCACTGGCCGAACTGCCGGGAAGGCGCAGCCGGTAGAACGATCCGGAAGTCAGAAGACCTGCTGAAACAGATTGTTTGCGAAAAATAGTTTCTCGTGGAAACGAAGCGTTTTCGCCCACATGAAAATAATGGATGAAAAACGGCATCCCCAACCCTTCAAAAGGATTGGGGTTTTTTTATTCTTCCGTGCCAAAGTGGTTTCAGGAAAGAACAAAATGTACAATCAAAATGTAACGGAGAAGTTATATGGCAGACAAGAGTGACAACGAGACAACGTGTAGAAAGGACAATATCATCTCTTTTAGAGCCAAAGCAGGTAGAAAAGAAGGCCCATTTTTCGTATATGATGCCGAGGCGTTCTGCATTAAAACCAAAGAGATCTACTATATTTCCATCATTTATCAAAACCCGGATGGAAACTACCGCTGCCATGGGTATGCCTCATTCAACAACGGAGAAAAAGTCAAGTTTACCATCGCCAACTGTAACGATGAGAAATTGAGAGAAAAGTGCATCCTGGGCGGACGAAATATCGCCAAACAATATGGCGGGATCCTGATGGCCGGAAAAATCGATGAATTTGGGCAATTTCATCGCAGCATGGGCCACCAAAACAAGATGCTCGGCGGCATATAAACAAACCATGGTCACATCATATCGTATCCCCACGCCACTTTCGAAATTCGTGTTTTCAGTGAATCGGATCGTCTATGTCCAAATCCGGTGACACCAATGCGTAATGCAGGGCAATCGCATGTAGCGATGATATAGTGAACCAAAGTGCCTTCCCCGTGTTCAGGAGGACAAGCCCATGCCCCTGTATCAGATCTACATGCGACCACCCTGATGCGCAATGACGATGGTATTTACAATTGTCTTAAAAATTTCATATACTGTTGCAGTCGAAAACTGTTGCGTTGATGGATGATAGCGACACAATGGGAAAAAACCGCCCGTATCGGCAGCAACAATGAATCGAACAAAAAAGACCAAAAGACAATGTCAAAATAATCCGACAGGCCAAGTTGACAATCCGTTGGCGCAAACGATCCTCGATTCGCTAACCGCCCACGTGGCCATTCTGGACGAAAACGGGTTCATCCTGGCGACCAATCGGGCGTGGAAACGATTTGCCCGGGAAAACGATTTGCAGATACGCCCGCAATCAACCAAGGTGAACTACCTCGAAATCTGCGAAAGTACGGGATCGGCCGAAGAAGAAGACGAAGGCTCCTACGTGGCGGGCAAAATAAGGGATGTCATTGCCGGCCGACTGGAAGAGTTCGTGCTGGATTATCCGTGCCACTCTCCTGAAAAGAACCGCTGGTTTTACATGCGCGTTACCCGGGCTGCCGGGTCCGTGCCCCAACGCATCGTCGTGAGTCATGAAAATATCACGGCACTGCGGGAAGCGGAAAACCGTCTTTTAAAGAGCAAGGATGCGTTACTTTCAGAGAAAAGAAAACTGGAAGAGGCCAATACGGCACTAAAGGTCCTGTTGAAACAAAACCAAGCCAACCAGCGGGACTTGGAAGCCGACGTACTCGACAATGTCCATCGCTTTATCCGTCCCGTACTGCATCGTCTGGCCGGCTTGAATTTGCCGAAACAGGCAAACGCCTTGATCGCCAGTTTGGACCAGCGAATTTTGAAATTGACCGCTCCTTTCTTCAGACGTCTGTCCAACATGAAGACCATACTCACCCCCCAGGAGATTGAAGTGGCCGCTTTGATCCGGGAAGGAAGAAGCACCAAGGAGATTGCCGCCCATTTGAACCTTTCCATCACCACGGTCAACTTCCATCGGCGAAACCTGCGTCGAAAATTCAATTTGAACAACACCGCTACCAATTTGCGAACCTTTTTGATGGGCCTCATGGAATGATGAACCCGTAAAAAGTCTTTTTTAATTGGATTAATGAACGGGCTCCTTAGAAGTCGAATTTCGGACGGCTTCGTAAAAAGACCGAGATCAAGGCTTGCGAGTCCCGAGGAACGAGGCGTATGGATGGATACGTCGCAGTGACGAGGGATGAAGCGTAACGCGGATATCGGACTTTTTACGGAGTCGTCATGGAATGACGGTTTTTGCCCGTCACTAAACCGTCAGGTTTCCGGTATTGTGACAACCTTTGATCTTACCTCAGGAAACTTGATTTCCTAATTGTTGCATATGGCAAGCAAAACATAATGTAAGTGGTTGAAAAACAGAAAGATAGGAGTCTGAATCCAGCAGGCCGGTAAGGTATTGCAACCGGAAAATGAACATGGCACCTTTAACCTTATTATCTTGGCGGATAAATGAAAGGAAAAGGATGCCATGCCTCAACAGATACTACCACTTATTCCTCGCGGTGCAAGACAAATCAACGGGCTTGTCAGTGTATTTCGTGACGATACGACCTGGACCTATTTTCTATCGACCGTTCCGATTTATTCTCACAGACAAGGCGATCAACGAATGTTTCGGATGATAACAGCCCAACTGGTTGAATCCGGAGCTTGCCGCCAGATCGATATCCAAAACACATTCGGCGTATCCAAGAGCAATGTCATCCGATCCGTGAACAAACTCAGGTCCGGCGGCGCCGAGGCATTTTTCGTTCAGCGGCGGGGACGACGCGGCGGCAAGGTTTTCAAACCTGAGGTGCTTGAACAAGCCCAACGTTTACTGGATCAAGGGTGCTCGAAAAAAGATGCCGCCCTGGAACTTGGCATTAAATACGATACGTTTCGCAAAGCTATAGATGATGGTCGGTTAATCGAATCAAGGATTGGTGAACCGTGTCTAACCAAATCAGATCGGGACATGGTCGACATGGCTGCTGCCGATGGTATGGGGACGGCTTGCAACCGAGTCGGGGAACGCATATTGGCATCATTGGGCAAAATGGTTGGTGCGCCGGTTCGTTTTGACAGATGCCTGGACGTTCCCAAAGCAGGCGTTCTTTGTGCGATACCGTCATTGGTGGCAAACGGGTTGTTTACCGGCGCAAAACAGTTCCTCGGCCAAGTCAAAGGCTATTACACGATCTTTCATGTCTTGTTGCTGCTTTCGTTTATGGCCTTATGCAGGATCAAGACGACAGAAAAAATACGAGGCCATGCTCCGGGAGAATTTGGTAAGTTATTGGGCTTGGATCGTGCACCGGAGGTTCGCTGTTTGCGTTACAAGATGGATGCGTTGAGCGCAGACCACGGCGCGGAAAAGTGGGCCGCATACCTCGGTAAATACTGGATGGAACAGGCGCCCGAATCGGTTGGCGCGCTTTATGTTGACGGGCATGTACGTGTTTATCATGGAAAATTGACCCGACTACCGCGCCGCTACGTGTCCCGGGAACGATTGTGCATGAGGGGCATTACCGACTATTGGGTTAACGATGCGATTGGCCGACCTTTTTTTGTCGTCGAAAAGCAGATCGATCCTGGATTATTGGCGGTTTTAAGAGACGATATCGTTCCCCGGTTGTTGCAAGACGTTCCGAATCAACCCGGTTTGCAGCAACTACAAGAGAACCCATGTTTATGCCGGTTCGTTCTTGTTTTCGACAGGGAAGGATATAGTCCCGCATTCTTCAAGGAAATGTGGGATCGCCATCGAATCGGCTGCATGACGTATCATAAGCATCCTGGTGAATCATGGCCGGAGCATTGGTTCACCGAGCATGAAGTTGCGATGCCAAACAAAGAGGTGGTGAAGATGCGGCTTTGCGAAATGGGTAGTTTGGTGGGATCTGGTAAGGGTGCAACATGGATGCGACAAGTGCGAAAACTGACCGATTCCGGACACCAGACCAGCGTAATCAGCACCGCTTTCGATTTGCCGCATACTCAATTGGCAGCACGCATGTTCAGCCGGTGGTGTCAGGAAAACTTTTTCAACTATATGATGCAACATTTTGATATCGATGTGCTTTTAGATTATGGTGTCGTTGAATTTCCTGATACCGAACGGGTAATCAACCCCGTTTGGCGGCAATTGAATCAATCCCGTAATTCGTTGCAGAACAAGCTACGATATCGTCGTGCCTGTTTTGCCGAGATGACCATTCACCCTGAAAATGAAGACAAACCGGTAAAGTTTAAGAAGTGGATAGAGAAAAAGGCCGAGCTGTTAGAAGAAATCGAAAAGATGGAGTATCAACTCAGCGAGTTGAAAGAAAAACGAAAACAGACAAGTAAACACATCACGTGGGGAGAACTTGAAGCAAAAGATAAATTTTTACGTTTACAACCGGGCAGAAAACGCCTGATGGACACGGTTCGTATGATTGCATATCGTGCAGAGACGGCAATGGTTGGGTTGCTCACGGGTCCGACGGTAAACTCGTCGGATGCACGGAGTCTTCTCCAGACACTGTTCCAGACCGAAGGCGATGTACTGCCCGATATTGAAAATCAGCAATTGAATATACGATTGCACGGCGCTTCGTTCCCAGCGGCCAATCGGGCTCTTTGCCAACTGTTTGCGCATCTGAACAGTGCGCAGGTAAAATACCCCGGTACCGAGCTGCAAATGATATTCGAACTAAATGGCTGCAGCACCTCAAATCATGCCGGAGGTGTCACATAGTTTTCCCGGAGATGCAGTGTTCTGTACCTATAGTGTAATCAATCCGCCAACCATCAAAAAGGAGTGTAACGATGATCTGTTCACTGGCAAACAAGGTAGAGGGGACCAATTTACAAACCATCAACGACCTGGAAAAAGATTTGGGCAAAACCCTGTTGGCCTTCAGCTGTCATGACCTGAAGGCCTCGAGCCTGAGCGCGGACGAACTAAAGAAGATCCAGGAGGTGGAAAACAAACTGGGTGTTTCTCTGGTGGCCGTCGACGCATAAACGTGTAACAACAGCCTTCCGACCTTCGCTACGTTTCATTTCTTGCTTCCCCCAAAAAATCCCCGTACCGATAAGGTTGCGGGGACACCTGTTTTAATCCCGTACGATAATTACTTCCAGCCATAAAGCAGAAGATTTCGTTCGATATGGTTTTTTCTTGTCAAGTAGTTCACCTTCATTTGTTTTATCCCACCAGAAGCGATTTTGCTGAAATTCAGTCAGGATTTAAAAGTAGTATTATGGGAAGTATGATATGATTCTGCCGAGGATTTCGCAAATGAATTGGAGATCCAATTATTTCTCTTTCGCTGCAGAAAGACATTTGTGAATCCGCTGTTCTATTTCTCGACAGCAACAAGATTTCGATCCGATTGTATACATTGACAACATATCGGATCTTTGGCATATTGTCGTTCTTGAAAAAATAATTGAATAAAATCCAAATGAATCCAAAAATCAGATCAGTGTGGCTCACCGTATGGAGTTTGGTGCCACTTGCGGGTCGGGCAATAAAGTATGACTTATGTTGCGGTAACCATCATAACAGCCGTCGTCGTTTTCGCTCTCCGGACCGTCTTTGTCATTCGGAGAAAAATACGACATAAACAGCGGTTCGAATCCGTTCGGATGTTCACGGATCAAAATGACGTCGATGGATTCATCTCCGAAATCGACGTCGATCTCGCGCAGGTAACAGCGGAAGAACATGTGAGATTCCTGCAAATCAATAAAACCACCGGTTTGTTCTACAAGGGACAGTGGGTTTCGGCAATTTCACTGCTCGAATCCATCGATCCTTCAGCAATGCCTGTAAATTTCAGGACACTGTACTACAACAACCTGCTCATCAGCAAACTGATGATCGGTGAGATCGAGGCTGCCAACCGTTTGTATTCCGGGCACTTAGTGTCCCTTTCCTATTTTATCCCGCACCATGATCTGACGGTTGCAGTAGTCATCACAATCGGCGCGTTGGACTATCACAATGAAGAGATCCAAAAAAGCAAGTTGTCCTTTGAATATGCAATGTTCATTGCCAAGTCGACACAACATAAAGCGATTGTTCATTACTTTCTGGCTTTGATCTCCGTCAGGGAGAACGACCATCCGAAAGCGATGGAACATTTTGATGAAGCCATCGCCACAGGATCCGATACGTGGATATATACTGTTGCTCGACATTATGTTTCCTCCTTTGATGAGTCCTCAAACGTAACAAGGGGGGTACGTTGAGACGAGAACATCGCCCTTCTTGGATGATGACCCTGCGGCGTAACCTCGACCGGGCATACACCCGGCATTTTGTGAGACCGCGGTTCGACCACCTTGGAAAGGACCCGGTGGTTCTAAATCCTCGTTTCATGAGGATTCACGGCAAAAACATTCGGGTCGGCGACTATGTTCATCTTGCCAACAGTCCATTTCATCCAATTGAGTTGGCCACTTCAAGTGTCGAAGGTATGAACGGACACATCAATATCGGCAATTGTTGCCTTGTTTCACCGGGGATGACCATGTATTCCGCAACCGATATAACCATTGGACATGACTGCATGTTCGGCGGAGAATGCTATGTCAGTGACTGCGATTGGCACGGGATTTACAATCGGAACAGTGCATACGGACGCAGCAAACCCATTGAACTGAAGGATAATGTCTGGGTGGGGCACGGAGCGAAGATTTTGAAAGGGGTTACGATTGGCGAAAATTCCGTTGTGGGCGCCGGCGCGGTGGTTACCCGCAGCATCCCACCCAACGTGATCGCCGGAGGCAATCCCGCTGTCGTTTTAAAAGAAATTGACACCGAGAAGAGAATGATAACGCGTGGGGCCGTCTTCACGGAAATCGACGACCTCATAAAACAATTAAATACCATGAGCCGATTCTTATATCGGGATAATCGTCTGCGGACTTGGCTTCGCACGGTAATTTGGCCTACTTCCCAAGACTGACGTCTCTCTTCGACCACACCCAGGACTTACACACCGCCCTCCCTCGCTTGAACAACGAATAGGGAATATCGTACGATTCCAGTATGTTTTCCACGGCATGTTGAACGTAGTGTTTTTTACCAAGGCCACGGAATGAAACAAGGGGCAGCGACAATTTGCCGCATCCCCTCGTAACAATCCGCCGCCACTGGATGTGGCGGCAATGGATGACTTGGGCTCGGAGATCAGGAGGCCGTGTTGACGGGTAGGCGAAGAGTGAACGTGCTGCCCTTCTCCAGTTCACTTTCCACGGTAACACTACCGCCGTGAGCCTGTAAGATGTGCTTGACGATGGCGAGCCCCAGGCCTGTACCACCGAGTCTCCGGCTACGGGCTTTATCGACGCGGTAGAAACGCTCGAACAAACGGTGAAGGTGCTTTTGGGCAATTCCCATCCCCTGGTCGGTGAATTGGATATGAATCTCGTCCCCTTCGGTTTTGGCATTGATCTGGACGGCGCTCTTTGCCGGGCTGTATTTGACGGCGTTATCCAGAAGGTTGACGGCCGCCTGTTCCAGCAAGGTGGCATCGAAACGCCCCGTCAGCTTCGGATCACAAGTTAATTGTACATCGATTCCCTTCTCCTGGATACTCTCTTCCAAAATGCCGATGGCCGTCTTGAGAACATTTTCGATCCGGCATTCTGCGAATCCGATCTGCTGAAATTCGTCGTCCCGTTCGATGCGGGATAATTGCATCAGGTCTTCGATGATATTGGTGAGCCGGTTTACGTGTTTTTCGATGATGATGAGAAACCGCCGTGTCTGTTCCGGCTCGTCCATTTCACCCGTGACCAATGTCTCGACAAATCCCTTGATGGCGGTGAGCGGTGTCTTGATTTCGTGGGAGACGGATGCGGCAAAATCACGGCGCATGTTTTCCAGACGACGCAATTGGGTGACGTCACTGATGACGAGAAGCCCCCCCAAACGCTTTTTCATGTTGTCTAAAAGTGGCGTGCAATGGACATTGAAGATCCGTTCCGAATCGATGTGGTATACGAAATCGGATTCCAGGGTTTCTCCCGAGGAAAGGCTTCGGGTCACCAACTCCTGGAAATCCAGGTTGCGGATGACCTCCAGAACACTTCGACCGATGATCGTTTCCGTTCGTACGGCAAACATCCCGGCAGCGGCGGGATTGATGCTGATCACCCGCTGCTCCATGTCCGTGGCGATAACCCCTTCGTGCATGCTGGAAAGAACCGCTTCGCTCTTTCGACGCTGGCTGACAATCTCTTCCAGGCGCAGTTCAAGCTGCTGGGCCATCTGATTCATGGAGTCGGCCAATGCGGAGAATTCATAATTGTCATGGGGCAGCAGTCGGTGCTGCAGGTCGCCTGCGGCAAAACGCTGTGCACCGTTTTTTAAGCGTTCGATGGGAATGGTGATTCTTTTGGAGACATACCAGCTCACCCCTGATGCCAAAAGTGCCACGAGGAAAACACCGACGGCGATGCGTGAACGGATGGTCGACAGACGCTCCTGAATGGCTGTTATGGGAATGGACGTGCGAAGCACACCGAGCAAAGAGGATCCCGAGAAAATCGGGACGGCCACGTACATCATCTCCAGGTCAAGAGTTTCGCTGTTGCGGATGCTCATCCCCACTTTTCCGTGAAACGCAGTGCTGATCTCTTCCCGATCCAGATGGCTTACCATGTTGGCCGGATCCTCTTCGCTGTCCCCCACGACCTTCCCATCCGGCAGGATGACGGTGACCCGGGTGATGGTTTCGCCTGCGGCATCCTTGCAAAGCCGGTCGATGGCATCGGCCTTCAGGGGAGATAGCAACCGGGCCACCTGCTTTTCCAGCAATCGTCCGTTAATCTCCAGGTCGACCTGGGTGCGTTCCAGATAAAACTGGCGTGTGAAGCTTAAAACATACCAGCTTACGGCGAACAACGACAAGAGGGTGATAAGCAGGTATGATGGAAATAACTGTGTGATCAGCCGTTTTTTATTCTTCATGTTTCGATGAACCTGTAGCCTACCCCCCGGACGGTTTCAATATAACTTCCCAGGTGCCCCAGCTTTTTTCTCAATCCAACGATCTGAACGTCCACACTTCGATCGGTGACCGGATAGTCATCACCGCGCACGGCATCCACGATCTGGGATCGCGTGAACACCCATCCCGGACGACGTGCCAAAAAATAGAGGACCTGAAATTCCGTGTAGGTCAGATCCAGTGATTTACCGTTTGCCGTCACATGCCGGCGTCCCGTATGAATGGACAATTCGCGGATGTTCAACACCTCGCCGTTCGGTTCCGCATCACCGCTGCGTCTTCGGATGACCGCTTTTACTCTGGCGATGAGAATTCGTGGAGAAAAGGGCTTGGTCACATAGTCATCCGCCCCCAGCTCCAGTCCGGTAACAATATCCGCCTCTTCACCCTTGGCAGTCAGCATCACGATGGGAGTGTCTTTGGTACTTGGATTCTCTTTGAGCCTTCGTGCCACCTGAAGTCCGTCAATTCCCGGAAGCATAAGATCCAGTATGACAAGATCCACCGAATCCGATGAAGCCAGTTTCAGCGCCTCCTCTCCTGAGGAAGCACAGATCACGGCGAATCCATCGCGTGCAAGATTATAGCGCACCAGTTCGAGGATATCCTCCTCATCGTCTACGACCAGGATCTTATCTTTTTTCATTGTGAGACCTGACTATTTCGTTGGTAGTGTAAAAACTCTGTCATTCCAGTCTGCCGTGCCGGACAATCTCACCTTCGATCATGTAGATGACTTCTTCCGCGATATTGGTGGCATGATCCGCAAGACGCTCGATATGACGGGAAATCAGAAGCAGATTGAACATGTACCCGACATCCTTGGTTACCTCGTTCGTCATCGCCTCTTTAATGCGGTCATATGCATCGCTTTTGATTTTGTCCACTTCGTCATCCAGTTGCAGGACCTTGATGGCCAGGTCGATGTCCTGGTTAACAAGACTGTCGAGGCTCATTCGAAGCATGGACTCCGCCTTGTCCGCCATGACCGAATAGTCGAATTCGAAAGGCGCCACGGGGCGCTTTGCGACCCGCACGACCCGTTCGGCGATGTTGACCACCTGATCGCCGATCCGTTCCAAATCATTATTGATCTTTATGACGGCGACGAGGAAGCGAAGATCTGCGGCCACCGGCTGATGAAGGGCGATGACCTTGAGACACTCCTCTTCGATCTCCACCTCCATTTCATCGATTTCATGGTCCAGATGGATGATCTCTTTTGCCAGCGCGGCATCCCTTTCCTCTATGGCATCCTTGATGCGGGCTACCCTTTGTTCAACCAGTGCCCCCAAGGATAAAATCATCTTCTTGATCTTATCGAGTTCTCTTTGAAAGTGTTTCATGTTGTACCGTTCCCTGTGAATTCAGTTTCCGTCCAGAAATGAGAAAATTGGGTCGATATCGAAGCGCGCGACCAATTTAATCTCGGGTTTACCGGAGGTGCCCCGAAGGAAATGCCCTTGGGGTGTATATGAGTGATATTTTGAGGATAAATTTTTTTCAACAACGATACTGTGCAAATTGGCCATTCCTGGATGGGCACCTATTACCCGAATCGACCCGTTATATAGTCTTCAGTCTGCTTTTTCTTTGGCCGTGTAAAAATCGTATCCGTCTCCCCCACTTCGATGAGCTTCCCCATGTAAAAAAAGGCTGTCACGTCGGACACACGCGCCGCCTGCTGCATGTTGTGGGTAACGATGATAATCGTGTAGGTCTCCTTGAGCTGGTGAATCAACTCTTCGATTTTCTGGGTGGCGATGGGATCAAGCGCGGAAGCCGGCTCGTCCATGAGAAGTACCTCCGGCTTCACCGCCAGTGCCCGGGCGATGCACAATCGTTGCTGCTGACCGCCGGAAAGACCCAGTGCGGTATCTGCCAGCCGATCCTTCACCTCTTCCCATATGGCGGCCTGCTTCAGGCTTTCCACCACCCGATCATGGACATATGCCTTGTTTTTGATCCCATTGACCCAAAGGCCGTAGGCCACATTATCGAAGATGGACTTTGGGAAGGGATTGGGCTTTTGAAATACCATGCCCACCTTTCTGCGGAGCATCACCACATCCACTGATGGTGCGTAGATGTCTTCGCCATCGAGATTGATTTTACCGTCCACACGGCTGATGGGAATCAAATCGTTCATTCGGTTTAGGCAGCGCAAAAAGGTGCTCTTTCCGCAGCCGGATGGACCGATGAGGGCTGTCACCTCGCGCGGTTTGAAATCCAGGGTAACGCCGTGCAGCGCCTTGAAGCTGCCATAGTAGAAATCAAGGTCCTCCGAAGACATTTTATAGGCTGTTTCCATTGGTAAATCCTGTTATGCAACCTTACTCACAAAGAGTGCATCCTACGTGCGATGTTCCCTAAAGAAAGTGATTGTAAGTTTTTATGGTAATATTTGCCATCACTTATTTCAGCCGATTCCGAAGGCGGGTTCGCCATATGATGGCCAAAAGATTCATTCCCAGAACCAGGGCGATCAATACGATTGCCGTACCATATTGCAGATGACGCGTCTTTTCGATCTGTGTTCCGGCGGTAGCCAGGACGTAAATATGGTAAGGAAGCGCCATCACCTCATTGAAAATGGATGAGGGCAGCTTGGGGGTAAAAAAGACGGCACCGGTGAACATGATGGGCGCCGTCTCACCGGCTGCACGACTGATACCCAAAATGGCGCCTGTCAGGATACCCGGCATGGCCGACGGCAACACGACGCGCCAAATGGTTTGCCATTTGGTGGCCCCAAGACCCAGGGAAGCCTCCCGGTAGGTGTCCGGCACGGATTTGAGTGCTTCTTCCGTGGCACCGATGATCACCGGCAGGCTCATGGCACCCAGCGTCAATGCGCCGGCTGCGATGCTCACCCCCATTTTGAGGATGACCACGAAAAATGCCAGGCCGAAGAGTCCGAATACCACGGACGGCACGCCGGCCAGGTTATTGATACCCAAACGGATGAAACGAACCACCTTCCCGGAACGCGCATACTCGTTCAGATAAATCGCCGAGGCGATCCCGATGGGCAACGCAACGATGATGGCGCCGAAACTCAAGGCAAACGTTCCGACGATGCAGGGTAATATTCCCCCTTTGGTCATGGATTCCATGGGGGGCTGGGTAAGAAATTCCCAACTGATGGCACGCCATCCGTTGGCCACCATGAAATAGATGATCACGACAAGGGCAATGCCATTGAGAGCGGCGGCACCACGAAACAAGGAGAAAAATATGGCCTGTTTCCATCGACGGCGCCTATCGTATGCCGCGTTTGACTCGGGAAACGGGGTTGCATGGTTGGACATGGTCTGATCCCCTTGTCGGCTTGGTGTCGATGTGGCGTCAATGGATCCATCCGGATCACGTTCAGCCGGACTGTCGGATACGAACAATTCGTTCATTACAATGACGCCTCCCCCACCTGGGCGTAGCGGTGGGCAATGGTATCCGCAATGATGTTGAAAATCAGTGTAAAGACGAAAAGAACGATGCCGGTGGCGAACAGGGCGTAGTAGTGTTCACCGCCCACAGGGGCTTCGGCCATCTCGGCGGCAATGCTGGCAGGCATGGGCCGAACCGGATCGAAGATGGATAACGGGAGCATGGCGGCACCACCGGCAACCATGAGCACCACCATGGTCTCGCCCACTGCCCGGGAGAGGCCGAGGATGACGGCCGTGCTGATCCCCGACAAGGATGCGGGCACCACCACCCGTACGATGGTTTGCAGTTGCGTGGCCCCCAACGCCACGGAAGCCTCGCGCAGGGCATTCGGTACGCTGTGAATGGCATCCTCGGAAATGCTGCAGATGGTGGGAATGGACATGAACGCCAGCATCAAGGAGGCGTTAAACAGGTTCAGCCCGGTGGGAATGCCGAAAACCCGCTGGAGAAAAGGCGCAACCAGCACCATGCCGAAAAATCCGATGACCACCGAAGGCAGTGCGGCAAGAAGTTCAACAATGGGCTTGACAATTTCGCCGACCCTCGGTCTTGCGATTTCAGACAGGTAGATGGCCGTCATGACGCCCAATGGGATGGAGATCACACCCGACACAGCAGTCACCAATACCGAGGCGACGATCAGGGGAAAGATGCCGAAATCGGGCGGTTCGGAAGTGGGATACCAATACTTTCCCAATAGAAAATCGGTAACGGACACCGTCTTGAAGATGGGCAATCCCTCCTTGAAGAGGAAGACCATGATCAGAAACAAGATGGTGATGGATGCCGTGGCGATGATGAAAAACATCGCCTGCATGGATTTTTCTGTGGTTTGGCGGCGGTTGGCCATGGCACTTCCTATGGATGGTCTAATGAAGTCCTCTCGAAGATGACCAGAAACCAGAGCGACGAATATCGAACACGGAACGTCCAACTTCGAACATCGAATAAGGAATTCTGTCGTTTTTATATCAATCGACGGAGCAAAGCATCTCCTCATTCGACGTTGGGCGTTCGACGTTCAATGTTCGATGTTAAAAACGTTTGCCGATATAGCTCCTAACAGGATTGGTCAGAAACTCTTCGAATCGCTCGGGTATAAACCCAAGGTTAAAAATGTGATTAGTACAGCGGTACGTATCCACTCTTCTCCACGTGTTTTTGACCTTTTTCAGGGTGAAGCATGTAGTTGACGAAGTTCAAGGTGTCACCCTTGGGCCATCCGTTGGTGAACATGAACAACGGCCGGCTGATGGGAAAAGTTCCGTTCAACGTGCTCTCCTTGGTGCCTTCGACGCCGTCCACCTTCAGGGCCTTGACGGCATCGCTTACGTAGCCGATGCCGATGTAGCCGATGGCGTGTTTGTTGTTGGAAACGGCCTGGACGATGGCACCGTTGGAGGCCATTACCTGGGCACGGGGGGTGACCCGCTCCTTTTTCATGATTTTCCCTTCCCAGGTTTCATAGGTGCCCGAAGAGGTGTCCCGGGAGCAGATGACGATTTTGAGATCCGGACCGCCGATCTCTTTGAAATTGGTGATCTTGCCCATGTAGATGTCCTTGAGCTGGGCGGAAGTGATGGCCGTCAGGTTGTTGCTGGGATGAACCACCGGAATGATGGAGTCGTATGCAACGGCGAACGGTACCGGGTACACCCCTTTTTCCTGGGCCAGGGCAACCTCTTTGTCCTTGATGAAGCGGGAGGCATTGGCGATGTCGGTGGACCCGTCGATGATGGCCTTGATGCCATTGCTGGAGCCGCCACCGGAAAGGGAGATGTTCACATCCGGGTGTGCTTTCATGTAGGCTTCGACAGCCAATTGGGAGATGGGCAGCACCGTGGTCGATCCTTTAATGACAAGGTTACCGGCCGTTGCCGAGGCGACACTCAACGTCGCGGCTGCGATGACGGTCACGATCGTGAAAATTAGTTTCTTCATCTTCTGATTTCCTCCGTTTGTTTCTTTCTAAAGGCGAGGTGCCGTTTGTTAGTTTTTTGTTAAGATTCGATTAGCATCATGTTAACTTGTTTTATTTTCATCGAATCTCAACGCCAAAGTGGCTCCAATCTATCCGCGAATTGTTAGAAACATGTTAGGAGAAAGTTAGAATTTTATGAAAATGCGGGATTTCAACGCTTTTTCATTGTGATATGGCGTTTGGTGATTGGGACTTCTTCTTCAGTAGTGGAGCGAAGCGATTGCATCTGCCGAGGTTGGACGCGCCGACGTTCAACGTTCGACGTCAACAATCGACTCATACCGGCCCCAAAATTTGTATGATGGCCTGCATGAAAAAAGGGAGGTCGTCGGGCATGCGGCTGGTCACCAGATGTCCGTCGATCACCACCGGTTCGTCAACCCAATTTCCACCGGCGTTGACCATGTCGTCCCGAATGGAAAAATAGGAGGTCACCTTCTTTCCTTGCAGAACATCTGCGGAAACAAGCATCCATCCGGCATGGCAGATGGCGGCGACCAGCTTTCCCGTTTGAAAGAATTCTTTGACCAGGTTCACCATTGCCGGATAACGACGCATGTGGTCCGGTGCATATCCACCGGGTATGATCACGCCATCGTACGTTTCAACCGCAACCTGGTCCGCCGTGGTATCCACCGTCACCGATAGTCCTGCCTTGCTGGCGTAGGTATCGGAACTTCCGGACCCCACAACGATGACCTGAGCGCCGGCTTCCTTGAGGCGATAGAAAGGATACCAGAATTCGAATTCGTTGTATAATGTCTCCACCAGGATAACGATCTTTTTTCCCTGTAGTTCCATGAATGCACCCCCATTTCTTCCTTTGCAGGTTACGATAACCAAACAAACCAAAGAGATTCGGGACGAACCTGATTGGCAAAAATTTCAGAAAGCCATTTTTTACTATCGGTAAACATCAACTTTCGAAAAATTCGATCGCTTCGCTTCATCGTTCATATAGGATAGAATTTACTATTCAACGTCGATATTGGATCTTCTATGTTCAAATTCTTATGTTTTTCTTGCCGGTGGGATGTTAAATATTGAAGACGGCAATCCTCCATTGGAGAGGGCCTTACAATACCCACGCCACTGTGCGGACAGTCTGTGATGCTATCATCCAGCTGGGTCAAAAAGACATGAGACCAGGTTTCTACCGGCCTGTTTGGACTTATACATGGCTTTGTCTGCGCGCTGAACGAAACTGGATATCTCTTCGGATTGGCAATATTGCGTCACACCGATACTGATGGTGATCTTCAGCCGCGAAGCAGGATCCGGGCCGAAGTCCTCGGCCGCCACCGCAGATCGAAGTCGTTCGGCAACTGTCCGGGCTTCTTCGCCGTGGGTACCCGGCAATATGATCGTAAACTCCTCGCCGCCGTAACGATAGGCGGTGTCCATCTTTCGAAGACAGGACCGAATGATCTTTGCGATGCGAACGAGAACCTTGTCTCCTTCCAAGTGGCCGTGAGTATCGTTGAAATCCTTGAAGTTGTCGATATCCAGCAAAAGCAGGCTCAATTGGTGGCCGTATCGGTTAAAGCGCTCTATTTCTCCCTTGACCTGATCATAGAAATGCCGGGAATTATACAGCTTGGTCAACCCGTCCGTAATGGAAAGCTCTTTCAGCTTTTCCAACATGTGGAATCGTTCTTGGTTCAGTTGCCGTTCCTTGAGCACCCGCTTGAGTCGTAATACCAGTTCCTCGAGTCGAACGGGCTTGAAAATGAAGTCGCTTGCCCCTTTGTTGATCGCCTCCTCGTAGGAATATTCCGTGCTGTAGCTGGTCATGACGATCACATCCACCTCATGGAGGCGTTTTATGTGATCGGTCAGCGTCAGTCCGTCCATGCCGGGCAGCATGATATCGGTAATGACAACCTCGACGTTGTTTGTGGACAAAACATGGAGCGCCTCTTCCGCACAGGAAGCCACGGATGCCCCGAATCCGGAAATTTCGATGTATTCGTGCATGGAATCCCGAATGTCACGGTCGTCGTCAACGATAAGGATGTGAGGCGTCATATAGGCCATTTCACCTACCCAAAGACCATGTCGGGATACGGGTTGACATGTGCGAAAACGATCTGATATTAATAAAAATTTTTAAGAAATAAATGAATTATACCCATGTTGAATTCTAGTGTCAACCGGCAGATGGGAACAACATTGGCCAGTCAACGACCATCGGCAAAGCGGTGGGCTTGGCTATTCGTTCCGTCGGCCGGATATTCAACAGCACGATAGTGCTTTCATCGTTCGGTTTGTTTACAACGAATCCTATAGCAAAATGAAAAACATACGAAACTTCAGCATCATCGCCCATATCGACCACGGCAAATCCACCCTCTCGGACCGTCTGATCGAATCCAGCAAGATCATTTCGGACAGGGATTTCAAGGACCAGATTCTGGACTCCATGGACATCGAAAGAGAAAGGGGCATCACCATCAAGAGCCAGACCGTTTGCCTGCCTTACAAGGCCAAAGACGGCAAAACCTACGACCTGAACCTTATCGATACGCCGGGACATGTGGATTTCACCTACGAGGTTTCCCGGGCCCTGGCCTCGTGCGAAGGCGCCCTTTTACTGATCGATGCCAGTCAGGGAGTGGAGGCCCAGACCCTGGCCAACCTGTACCTCGCTCTGGAACACAACCTGGAAATCATACCGGTGATCAACAAGATCGACCTGCCATCCGCCGACATCGACCGGGTCAAGGGCCAGATCGAGGAAGATCTGGGATTGGAGTCGGAAACGGCCATCCTGGCGTCTGCAAAAGAGGGCATCGGTATCCAGGACATCATGGAAGCGGTGGTCAACAGGCTCCCGCCACCGATTGGGGACCCGGAAAAGCCGCTTCAGGGGCTGATATTCGACTCCCATTATGATTCTTTCCGTGGAACCATCGTCCATCTGCGCATCAAGGAGGGGACGCTGCGGGCAGGTGATCGAATACGGTTCATTTCCAACGACGCCACATACAGGGTCGAGGAGGTAGGCATCTTCCAGATCGTTCGGGTTCCGAGAAAAGAACTTTCGGCCGGAGAAGTGGGCTACATGATCGCCGGCATCAAGACAGTGAGCGATACCCGTTGCGGCGATACGGTGACCCTTCACAAACACCCCTGTGATGCGCCACTGCCTGGTTTTAAAGAAGCCAAACCAGTGGTTTTCTCGTCTATTTATCCGGTGGCCTCCGATGCTTACGAAGACCTATCCGTGGCCATGGAGAAGCTCAAACTCAATGACGCCTCGCTGATCTACGAAAAGGACAGCAGTGCCGCACTGGGATTCGGGTTTCGATGCGGTTTTCTCGGATTGCTCCACCTGGAAGTGGTCCAGGAGCGGCTGGAACGGGAATACGACCTCTCCTTGATTCTCACCGCCCCTTCGGTGCGATACCGGCTGATTATGAATGACGGGGAAGAGCTGGTGATCGACAACCCGGCCATCTATCCCGACCCCACGAGCATCGAGTATGCCATGGAGCCTTACATTAAGGCATCCATCATGGTTCCGGACCGCTATATGGGCGCGGTGATGAAGCTCTGCCTGGAACGGCGTGGCATCAACAAGAACTACCAGTACCTGACCAACGACCGACTGGAGATGATTTTCGAACTTCCCCTGGCCGAAGTGATCTACGACTTTTACGACAAACTCAAGTCGATCACACAAGGGTATGGCTCATTCGACTACGAGTTGATCGAGTATCGAAAAACCGATCTGGTCAAGCTGGATTTTCTCATCAACGGAGAACGGGTGGATGCGCTTTCCATGCTGATCCACAGGGAGAACGCCGTGTCACGCGCACGCGTTGCCTGCGACAAACTGAAAGATGAAATCCCCCGTCAGATGTTCAAAATCGCCATTCAGGGCGCCATCGGCGGAAAGATCATCTCACGCTCCACCGTATCGGCCTTCCGCAAGGACGTGACGGCAAAATGCTACGGCGGCGACATCACCCGCAAACGAAAATTGCTGGA
The DNA here is from genome assembly GCA_963674945.2 of uncultured Desulfosarcina sp. GTDB lineage: Bacteria > Desulfobacterota > Desulfobacteria > Desulfobacterales > Desulfosarcinaceae > Desulfosarcina. The sequence continues at coordinate 2,053,117 of CAXXWQ010000003.1, read as the reverse complement.
AAAACAGAAAAAAGGAAAGAAGCGAATGAAGATGGTGGGACAGGTGATGCTGCCCCAGTCCGCTTTTCTCGCAGTGTTAAAGACCGACTCGGAGTGAAAATACGGGTTCAGGAAGCTCCGGGTTTTGGATGACCACTGGAAGGGAAATACACAAAGATCGTGGGAAACACAGGAGTCAGGAGACAGCATTCAGGAGTCAGAATGACTTGGATGTCGCTTCGCTCCGTCGATTTGATATGATTGGGATTGAGCCGAAGCCGAAAACCTGATTCCGGATTCTCGTATGAAACTACGCCAAAATGGCATAGTTTCAGTTGTCTTTCAAACCGGCCAAAGGTCTGCGGCGCTGAATTCCGACTCCTGGATTCTTTTAACAATCTTGCGCAAGGGCCATCTATCGCTGACCTATTCCAGAGAATCAGACGTTATAGACGAAGAGAAGGAATAACAATATGGGCCGTACCATTGCACAAAAAATATTTGACGATCATCGACTGGGTTCGCCGGATACGGGAATTCACGTACTTGCCTTAGATGCCGTCTTCTGTCACGAAATCACGACACCACCGGCCATCGTGGACCTGATGCATCGAGGAAAGGACCGGGTCTTCGATCCTTCGAAAATCAAGGTGGTCATCGACCATGTGACACCGGCCAAGGATTCCAAGACCGCCATGCAGGGCAAGATCCTGCGGGACTGGGCCAGGCGACACGATATCGTCGACTTCTTCGATGTCGGCGCCAACGGGGTCTGTCATGCCCTCTTTCCGGAAAAGGGTTACGTCCGCCCCGGCTATACGGTGATCATGGGCGATTCTCACACCTGCACCCATGGCGCCTTCGGCGCCTTCGCCGCCGGTGTGGGCACCACGGACCTGGAGGTGGGTATTTTAAAAGGTGTCTGTGCATTCAAGACCCCCGAAACCATTCGCATCAACATCACGGGCACCTTGCCGGACGGCGTTTACGCCAAGGACGTCATCCTGTCGGTCATCGGCCGGATCGGCGTCAACGGCGCAACGAACAAGGTGATCGAGTTTGCCGGTCCCATGGTTACGGCCATGGACATGGAATCGCGCATGACCCTTTGCAACATGGCCATCGAGGCGGGAGGCACCTGCGGGATCTGCGAACCGGATCGGGTCACGGTGGAATACCTTTGGCCGTTTATCGGGGATGAGTTCGACAGTATCGAGGCGGCGCTTGAAACCTACGGGAAGTATTTGCCTGACTCCGATGCCGATTACGTCCAAACCATCGACCACGACGTCTCCCATCTAACGCCCGTGGTCACTTTCGGATACAAGCCGGACAACGTTAAACCGGTTTCCGAGATGGCCGGAACAAAGGTGGACCAGGTCTACATCGGTTCGTGCACCAACGGTCGCATCAGCGATCTTCGCGCCGCCGCCAGGGTGCTCCGAGGAAAACGCATCAGCGAACATGTTCGGGCCATCGTCAGTCCCGCCACACCGAAAGTGTTCAACCAGGCCCTTGCCGAGGGGATCATCCAGATTTTCCTGGATGCCGGATTTTGCGTGACCAACCCCACATGCGGTGCCTGCCTGGGCATGAGCAACGGGGTCTTGGCCGAAGGCGAAGTATGTGCATCCACCACCAATCGTAACTTTAACGGCCGCATGGGCAAGGGGGGAATGGTCCACCTGATGAGCCCGGCTACCGCCGCGGCAACGGCCATCGCCGGGTCCATCGCCGAGGCATCACGGCTGTAGTGAGTAGAATTCGTGTTCCAATGGACCCGGTTTCGCGTTTTCCTGGTAAAGGATTTGCCATGACCGCAGGAGCTTGAATCCTGTATTCAGGGGCCGGAAGAAATTTGAAGTCGCTTCGCTCCGCCGATTGGATCAAATGGATCGAACCGAAGGCGAATGGATGATTCTGGGTTCTGAATTCTCGTATGAAACTACGCCCAAATGGCATAGTTTCAGTTGTCGTTCAAACCGGCCAAAGGTCGGCGGCGGCCCTGAATTCTGACTCCTGGATTCTCGTGACAATCTTACTGATGAGCCATTCATCTCTAACCCGGTACAAAAGTCAGAGCTTTCTGGACTGAAGAATATGGAGACTTTGATGAAAACGTTTAACGGCAACGTGCTCTTTCTCGACCGATCGGATATCAACACCGACGAAATCATTCCTGCCAAGTACCTGACGGAAATCTCCCGCGAGGCACTTGCTCCCTACCTTCTGGAAGATCTCAACTTAGAGGAGTTCGACTCGGCCTCCGACATCAAAGGAAAGGGAGTGATCGTCACGAGGGGCAATTTCGGCTGCGGCTCATCCCGGGAGCATGCCCCATGGGCACTCGAGGTCAACGGCATCAACATCGTGGTGGGGGAAAGCTTCGCCCGGATTTTTCGCCAGAATATGTTCAACTGCGGAATGATGGCCGTGGAACTGCCGCCGAATGTCATCGACGAGTTGTTCACCACCTTCGCAGGCCGCGATACGGTAGCCGAAACCGATTTTACGGCCGGCACCATTACCTTATCCACAGGTAAAACATCGAAAACCGTCACCTTCACCATATCCAAATTCGATTCGGATCTGGTAGCCGCCGGTGGCTGGCTTGAATTTGCCGACGCCAATTATTAAATTCACTGTTTACAGTTCTCGGTTCACCGATCACTCATTACGCATCACTGATTGCTGGTTACTGATCACTCATTACGCATCACTCATAACTGGTTGAGACCATATGACCCTGGCAGCCTACATTACCCTCGCTCTGCTGCTGGCGCTCTTCATCTTGCTCATCAAGACGAAGATACCGGCGCCGGCCATATTTCTCGGCGCACTCACCGTCGCATTGACACTGCGGCTCGCGCCTGCCCATGAACTGCTCAAGGGATTCAGCAACCAGGGAATGCTCACCGTCGCCGTTCTCTTCATGGTAGCCGCCGGCATGTATGCCACAGGCGCCATCACCATGATCATGGCCAAACTCATCGGGCTGCCCCGCACCGTCGCAGGAGCCCAGATCAAAATCCTGCCCCCCGTCGCCTTCGGAAGCGCGTTTCTCAACAACACGCCCCTGGTGGCCATGATGATTCCGGTGATCCGTGACATCTCCCGGTCAGGCAGGCTACCGGCCAAGCAACTGTACATGCCCCTCAGCTTCGCATCGATCATGGGCGGCATGTGTACGATCATCGGCACCTCCACCAACCTGGTCGTCGCGGGCCTGGTCATGGAGGCCATCTCCAATGGAACCTATGTTTCCGGAATCCGTGCCCTGCACATGTTCGATCCTGCGCTGTTGGCCATTCCTATCGCCGTGGTAGGCATCGGTTTCATGATCCTGGCAGGTCGATTTTTTCTAACCGGAAACAAAGAGGACCGGGATACCGACGCGGCCTTGCGTCACTATACGGCGGAATTCGAGGTCCGCCAGGGCTCCCGCATCGACGGCCGAACACTGGAGGAGACCGGAGTCGCCAACGGCGACAACGTCCAGGTGCTCTATATCCAGCGGGACGGAAAGATCCTCACCAACGACCTGATGCACGAACGGTTGCAGGCTGGCGACCTCATCTCCTTTTCCACCGACGACACCGCCATGGTCGAATTGTGGCGAACCAATGACCTAGTGCCCCACCTGACCCTGAATCCCATGGAAACCCAGCGGCACACCCACCACTTGGTCAAGGCCGTCGTCTCACGGCAAAGTTCTTCCGTGGGGAAAAAAATCCCCGACCTTGACAGGGATGTGGATGCCTGCCAATACAAATTCGTCGCCCTTTCCCGGGATGGAAAGCCCCTGGAAGGTCCTCTGGAGGAAGTGACCATCGAAGCCGGCGACAACGCCGTTTTGGAGGTCAACGACGACTTTTTCTATGCCTGCCAGATCGATCACCATTTCGCAATGACCAAGGCCCTGGACGGCTTTCACCTCCAGCGCACGGACCGGGCCGTGGAATCCACCCTCATCACCCTGGCAATGGTCTTCGTCGTGGCAATGGGCTGGATGAGCATGCTCAACGCCAGTCTGCTGGCCACCGGCCTCATGCTCCTCACCGGCTGTCTGACCTTCCGCACCGCAGCCCGAAGTATCGATTGGGGAACGCTGGTGGTCATCGCCTGCGCCATCGGCCTGGAATCGGCGGTGACCCGAAGCGGTCTGGCGGACCAGATCGCCGGGTTGCTCAAAACCCTGGGCGGAGACAATCCGCACCTGGCGCTGCTTGTGATCTTCGTGGGCTGTTCCGTCATGACCAACATGATCACCAACAACGCCGCAGCGGCCTTCATGTTTCCCATCGCCCTTTCCACGGCATCGCAATTGGAGGTCAACTTCATGCCCTTTGCCATCACCCTGATGATATCGGCCTCCTGCGCCTTCATCACCCCCACCGGGTATCAGACCAATTTAATGATATGGGGACCGGGCGAATACAAGTTCACCGATTTTGCCAAGATCGGCTCCGTCTTGACCCTCATCGTCGCCATCATGACGATTACCCTGTCCCCGCTGATCTATGGTTTTTAACGGTCGATGAACAAAAAAGCCCTTGACTTGATTCCCGATAACGGTATATAAGCTGCCTTTCTCGAAACAACGTTCCACCGTTTCGGAAAAGCCCGCCGAGGTAGCTCAGTCGGTAGAGCAGGGGACTGAAAATCCCCGTGTCGGCAGTTCGATTCTGTCCCTCGGCACTTTAAATAAAATCGGGTACTTAGCTTTGAGCTTAGTACCCTTTTTTATTTCTTCCCGCTAAAGAATGGCTAAAGAAAAAAATTTAAAATTTGGTAAATCCGAGTAATTGGAGATACCCTTGGGTCGTTTTCAGGTTGGAATGACCCAGGCGGTGGGATATCTCGAACAGGCTCATACCGCTATTAGCCCATAAAGAGGCGCGGCGGTGCCTTAAGTTGTGCCACGAGAATACCGGCAATTTCAACTTGGTTATTTTTCTTTCCAAATATCGAGGTAGAACCGAATAAGGGAAAACTTTCCCTTTTCCCTTAAGTCCGTCAATGCAGTTTGGCACCGGTATCCGGCGCGGGGTTAGATTGCTGTTTCGGCTTTTTCGGGTCCATAAGGTAATTATGTCACCGTCAACATCAGAATATTTGAACCGGCATGCTTCCATGATCCGGCAGGCGGTTTGGTCCACAAAATCTATCAACAAGCTCTGGATTTCGTTGCATTCGGCTTTAACCGCTACAATATGGCCTTCTGGCGGAATGTATTTAAGGTTAATGTCTATAGGATAGAAATCCAGGTTAAAGGGATTTTTCAGGTCAAGGTCATAGATTTTATTGCCGTAATTGAATAGAGCCTTCAGAGACCGGAGCATTGAATTAACTTTGAAATTGGATTTTTTTTCTTTTCTTAGCCGCTGCGCTTCCTTGATAAGCAGGTCATTGGCCATTGATTTGGTGACCTCGCTGGCCATGACATCCCCGAATTCGGCCAGGGCACTTTTGAAATAGCGGCGGTTCTCCCGGTAATAGTCTTTTGACTTCCTGGCTTCGATCTCATCCAGCCGGTTCTCCATCAAGGCCTTAAGTTTAATATCATTGCTTGGATTTCTGGCCTCTTTGTCCAGTTCTTTTAATTCTTCCCGCTCGGCCTTGGCGCATTCGCCCTTGGTCAAATAAATAGCCTTAGAATGGTATTTAGTCGTTAGGTATTGGCCGGAATAATACCAGCGCACACCCTTTTTTATTTTTCGTTTGTACTGTCCCATGGATTTTTCGTCCTGATTTCTTGCCCTCCGAAGATAATCAATTGCTTTTTCAAAATAAGCATTTTATCCTTTCCTTAAAGGCAATAGTAGGTTCAAAGATGGAGGCGGTTTTGCTCTTACTTTAAAAAGTTAAAAGGTGATATTGAATTGTGAGGAAATAGGGATACATAACGGAGGTTTGTTATGGACAGTCCCTACCTCACGGTCAAAGAAGTAGCTTCCTTTTTAAAAAAATCCCCTAAATGGGTGTATGCCAGGCAAGCCCAAATTCCCGGGCGATTTAAACTGGCCGGAGCGATCTTTTTTGACCGTGACATCCTGCAATCAAACCTTAAGGAGCTTGCTTCCAAACCTGCTAAAAGGCCGGCTCGTACTTGCCCGGACAAGCATGGGCTGACCTAACCTTTTCTCCGCCCTTGCGGTTCGCCCAGGGGCGGAGGTTTGTGTGAATAAGCCCATTCCTCAAATCCAACCTAAAGAAATAACTTTTTTAGCAAGGAAACCAACAATCACGAAGGAAATTTACATTTTTCGTTTCTTCCGGCAATTTAGTTCGATCGGAGATGGCTTGTTTTTCCGGTTCAAGCTCCGGGACATCCAAAGTCTCTGGCTCAGGCGGCGGATAGGTTTTGACCAAAGTATTTTTATTGCCGATCCTTACCCAGGCTTGAAAGGTCCCTAATTTACGAAAATCGTCAAGGGTCAAACCGAAAATTTCCGCGAGCAGGCGCGCTTCTTCATTGCCGGCCGGGAAGTAGGCCACTTTGGTGTTACAAATACTAATGATTCTCTTAACAGTCTTGTAATCTGAAAATTGATGAAGGTTTTGATGCGCCAGAGTCAAGCCGACTTTGAAGGAACGGGCAAAAGACAGTAAATATTCAAAACTGTCATTAACGCCCATCCAGCATTCATCCAGGTAAAACATTAGCGGGTAATATTTTTCCTGCTTTTGAAATTCGCAATATGATTTAACGGCAAATGAGAAAAGGGCGGTAATGTATATCCGTTTATCAAGCGACATGCCGGAGGTATCCACGATTATTACTTTTTTATTTCGGGCGATGTCAGCGATATCCAGTTCATTTTTTCCCGAAATAATTTTTTTAAACCTCTCATCCATAATAAACTTACTTAAGCGGACGGCGATTCTTCTGGCCGTTAAAACCTCGTCGGCTACCCTGCCCTTTCGCACCTGGTCGAAATGCCGCCAATAATCCGGCCGACTTTTTTGAAAATAATTATTTCTCACATTTTTATAGGTTAGAAAATCATACAGGAAATCTATGTTTCTATCTTCTTCAGCCAGAGCCAATATTGTCTGGGTAATAATCTCTTTCATATTCTCACTGGCCGGAGGATTAGTGGCCGATGCCTGTTTGATAACAATATCTAAAACCTCAGTGAACTCATCGGAAATATCAAGGGGATGATATCCGCTCTTGCGCAGTGGATTAATGGTTAAGCTGGGATGATTATAGGAAAAATAGACGACCCGGTCTTTATCCGGGATAAGGTTATAAAGGGCGCGGGCGTGATCCCCTTTAGGATCGATAAAAATGCAGGCGCAGCCGTAATTGATGTCATAAAGAGCCATGCGGAGCATGAGGCTGGTTTTGCCGGTTCCGGTCGTACCCAGAATATAGGTATGCTGATAACGGACGCTTATATCCCTAACGCGCGCTATTTCGTGCTCTAAATTTTCTAAACGGCCGAATTTAAAATCATACATTAGCCGGGCTCTTTCTTATCCTGCTCAAATTTCCAACGCTCATGGTCGGCTTTAGTTTTTTCCTGGTCAGCCAAGGCCTGGGTCTTATCGGCTTCGGCTTTTAGCTGTTCCCAGCGGGCATCAGCGGTAAATAAATCGTCCCGGCTGGACGCGTCTTTGACCATTTCAATCAGGACAAAGACCTGTTTCATATTAATTTCAGCAAATGAGAGTTCCCGGATGATCTTGGCAATCAAATCCCCCCTTAATTCGGTTATGCGGGCTTTTTGCTTTAAGTCTTCGGCTTCGAACCGAGCCGCTTCGGCCTGCCACCGGGCCGCTTCATTTTCATGTTTAAGTCTTTCCAACATTAAATTGGCTTGTTCACGTTCAGCTGCCTGGCGAATTATGAAGGTTTTTTGTTCTTGTCTTTGCCTGTCTACCGCGAATTTGGCTTCTTCAATAATTGCCGTAATCCGGCTTCCCATCACCATCTGTTGACTCATAAGCTGAGCTTTAAACTCTACCAGATCACTGGCATTTTCTCTTATGTTAGTAACCAGGCCAAACAAAGAGCTTAGTTGCTGGTTTTGCGCTTCCACTTTCCGCCTTTTAAGCCAACTCCTGATTACGCCAACATCGTTATTTTGATTGTATTTAAGAATCAATTCATTGACCAGCGAGTGAACACCAAGGCTGTTTAGGTCAACCTGATACTGTCCGCTTTGGCTTTGTTTTAATATTTCTATTTCCTGCCGGGTCGGTTTTCTTGAAACAGGGAGTCTGCCTTCTTTGGTGGCTTTCGTGTAAACCATTTATCTGATCCTTATTTCCTTGTGGCAATGTTCACAGCAAAAAATATCTACGAACCTTCCGCAAATTTGGCATTTATCAAATATATACCTTTCCTTTTTTTGAAAATTATAACAATGATCACATTGCCATTTTTCATAAACTAAAATGCTTTTATTGCAATATGGACAAACGCTAAACTTACTTAACCAAAGATTCTCTCTTTTCTTATAAATCCTGTAATTAATAAAAACGAACAATAAAAAAATATGTAAAACAATCCACATCTCATCCTGTAAAATTTGATTATAAAATAGAATTGATGTTGGAAATGCTAAAATGCAAACGATTCCGACAAGTAATATATTTTGGCTATAAATGCCAATAATATAGAGCAATACGGCAATGGCGGCAGGTAGGCAAATTACAAAATAAAACCGAAACAAATCTCGATTGCTTTTTTGTTTAATGTCAAGCTTTAAGATATCTTTATCACTATTCATAACGAGATTTCCTGATGGCAATGCTCGCAAAATACAGATTTAAGTTGACGGTGGCAATGAATACATTCTTGATATATGAAACGATTTTTATTTTGAAATTTATTGCAGTACTCGCATTGCCAATTTTCTTTTATTAAAATACTTTTATCGCAATAGGGACATGGAAAGTATTTTTTATAAGTTGGACTTACATACAAAATTATAAAAAGCAAAATTAAGAATGTAGCAAGATTCAAAGACGGACTATACGGAGCGTCAGTAAAAAAGATAATATAAAAGTAACAGGAAAAAATAAATATACTCAAGATCATTAAAATTTTCGATATTAAATATTTCTTGCGCAGATTTAAGCTTCTTGTTTGTTTCATAGAAATTTAACCTTGTAGCTATTATTATATGACCAATATTTTAATGTTTTTATTTAGGCATTATTATCTCTTCATGACAATGTTCGCATAGAAAAACGTCAACGCGTCTATGACAATGTTTGCATTTCTCGAAAATATATCTTTCCTCATCCTGTAATCGGTTACAAAAGTTACACCGCCATTTTTCATAAATACGAATACTTTGATTACAATTTGGGCATATATCGTATTTTCCGATAAATATGACTTTAATTCTTTTCCTATAAGATGGGTAAAATATTAGGCCACCAATCGTGAAATAATACATAATAAAAAATATTCTATGGTCTCCGTATTTCGATAATATATATACAGGAATGTGGAATATCTCTACGATAAAACCTATGCCTAATAATTTTAGAATCAAAGTTATTATAAATAATAAAGCTCCGCCATATGTACAAGCAACTGCCATTCCGATCATCCATCTGTTATGAGGAGACCAAAAAGTATCTCGAAGAATATTCTTGGGTATATATTTCATGGCAATTTAATTGAAATAATAATGGGAATAAAATGTAGTCTATAAATTTGAAAACTTCCAACCTGGCCAGCCAAAGCTATCACTGCCGACACACCAAATCGAAAAACCAAAATCTTCTATTGGACATAAATTTATCTTTAATACCTTACTCCAGTAGCGCCACCATTCATTCCAGGTATTAATATCCTGGGCTATTTTTTCATATTTTAGTTTTTTACCCCAAAGATGCTTTTCCCAGTCTGGTTTTGGCCGCTCAATTTCAATGAATTGCATTTTAATTTGATCACTATCTTTAAGTAATAAACAAGCATCCGGAACTAACCAGACATGCTGGTCACCTGGGTGTTCGTAGAATTCTGGATAGAATATGGCAAAGAAATTAGGAAGCTCCATTAATTGAAAGAAAATTTCGGTGTTAAATAAAGTATCTTTTCCACCCTCACCTTTTCCCAATTTGATGATGTCAGTATTATAGTCAGAATATGTTTTTAAGAGATTAATGGTCTTGTGAGTTGCAGTTATTACGTCTGTTTCGCTTTGTTTAAGATAGCCGGCTTCAACCATGATTTTTATCTTTTTAGGAGTAGCGCATTTGCGGCGCCAGACATTCTTGGGAAAGGCAGTTTTTAATTGTTCCTGAGTGCAATACCGGACAGTAGCAATGTGCCACAAGGTTTCATAAATATTTTGCCAGGTGGCTCCTTTTTTTATATCTTTTAGCTCCTCTTTCATAAATTTTACGCCCGTAAAAAAGCCGTAAGTTTTTACGAATTACCCGTAATTTTCATTTTTGATATCTTACCAGGAAAATATTTATTATTATAATTTTATCAGTTGTTTACATAATTGTTACGATCTCATTTATACCCCACCATCTCTTTTTTACCCTGCCTTGTGCTTAAGTTGTTTTTGTTTTATTTTTTCAAATTATAAAGGCCAGGGAGTTTTTTCCCTGGCCTAAGTTGGTCATCGTACCAATACTATATATAGCCTTCTTTCCGGTAACGCTGTTTGATCTGGCAGTTTTCCATGGGGCAACCTTTGTGACCGAATTCTTTTTGATATTGCTGACACTTTTCGTACGTGCATCCATGAATTGACTGAAAGTCTTCTTCACGCTCTTGTCGCCACTTACGACCACGAATTTGGATGATGGTTTCACTTTCATTTCGATAGATACCGAAGAACATTCCGCCATAAACACACCGGCTATTTGGTACGGTAAAGCTTGATGTAAAGATCATTTTTGCCTCCCTGAATTAGTGATATTTAGTTGTTCTTTTTAGTTTTTAGTAGAAAACAACCAAGACACTAATCCAAGTAGGCTTTAAGCTAATATTGGTGATTATTTTAAAAGAAACTTGTAGTAGTTTTAACTTATTGTTATTATAGCATATATATTATTATTTGTCAAGTTTTCCTGTTATTTCAGATTGTTATATACTATTTTTTAATAATTCGTTTTTAATTACATAATGCACCCGCGGGATCGATATGGTAAGCACGCAAACTGTGTTCGCGGGTGCTTAACCTACCACCCAAAGCGGTTAGATAATTTACGTGAATTACCCACCCAAAAACTTTGCTTAATGTCTGCATTATGCGAGGTACGTAGTCCGTTTTTTTTCTCTTAATATGAATATAGTACTGCCGTTTTTATACCATTATCAGTATACTGGTACGTCGCATAAAGCGACATTCAAGCGGAGTTTAATATGAACAAACCAACGAATGTCTATTACCCAACCAAAGACAGGATAACGCAATACTGTTAGTGCAGATGTTTTAGCCTTAAGGCAGAACATCAAGATAATAGAGTGTCTTTAAAATATTGATGATTTAATCCATTTGTATAACAACCATACATTGACCTTTAAAATAATATTCCAACAGAAATGAGCTTACCATAGACTTCCTGACACTGAATATAATCGATTCTGGCGGAATAAGTGTGGTCGGATCAAAATATGGAAATCTGACTGCGGAGAGGATAAAATCTGGCGCTGCTTAGATTCGGATTGTTTGTCTTTTCTTGCTATATATACCCTGGTCCGATTTTTTCAATCTATTTTTTAATTTTTCTTGCTAAACTATATAATTGAATAGTTAGTTGTAACGAGTGAACGAATATATTTTCTAACACCCTGTAATTTTTGCTAGTATTTCATAAATATGGTAGAGTGATATAGTACGCTGTATTGTTTTGACAGGGTCCTATTATTGCTCATTAACAATATGCCGAACGGTTCACACTCCTTGCCAAACCTAATTACACCGGGTGAATTAAGGACAATTCTCCAAATTTCTAAAACCGGGGTATACCGCCTGGTGGAAAAGCGCGCCCTGCCCTTTTACAAGGTAGGCGGTGCTTTGCGCTTTGACCGGCAGGATGTATTGGATTATCTCCAAAACAATCGAGTGGAGCCGCTCGGATTCAATTAATATGGCAGTAAGAAAAATTCATGGTTCGTGGTGGGTTGACTTTCGTTATAACCGCAAACGATACCGAAAAAGAAGCCCGGATAACAGCAGGGCTGGAGCTATGGCGTATGAATTAACTTTAAGGAAAAGATTATCAGAGGACAAATCTATAGATAAAAAAGAGGAAACAAAAGAAGCAAATCCCAAGTTTGGTGACTTTGCCTGGGAATGGTTTTGTATGTATGTAGAGGATAACAATAAACCATCAGAAGTCGAAACAAAAAAAAGGATACTTAAAAAACACCTAATTCCATTTTTTGGAAACATGAATATTAATGAAATTAATGGATTTGAAATTGAAAAATATAAAAAGCGAAAAAGGATGTCAGGGTTAAGTAAAAAAACCATAAATAATCATTTGGCTATCTTGGGAACATCATTAAACATGGCTCATGAGTGGGGTAAAACAACAAAGAATATTAAAATTAAAAGATATAAGGTTTTTTCGGGCAAATCGGATTTTTTAACTGAAGATGAACTGCAAATTCTATTAAACCATGCCAAGGATGTCTGGCGTGACATGATACTTTTGGCTGCGAGAACAGGACTGAGAAGAGGAGAGCTAATTGGATTAAGATGGGAAGATATCAATTTTAACAATGCCACGCTTACAGTACAGCGCGCTATTGTAAGAAATGTAGAAGGTTCTCCAAAAGGAAATAAAACAAGAAACATCCCTTTGATTAATGAAGTGTTTTTAATGCTATGGAAAAACAAAAAACAAAAAGGTTATGTCTTTCAAACGCGGCCAGATCATCATTTAAGCGATAGTTTTTGCAATCTGAATATGAAAAAAATATGCGAAAAAGCAGGTTTGAGAAATATAGGTTGGCATACGCTTCGACACACATTTGCTTCTCATCTTTTTCAAAAAAATGCACCAACAAAAGCAGTTCAAGAGTTAATGGGACACGTAGACATTCAGACTACCCTTAGATATGCCCACTTGGGACCATCAAATTTACAATCAGCGATCAGTGTCTTAGAGCCAAATAGTCAAAATTTTGGGCAACAGGCGGTCAACAGCCTCCCAGAAATATAAGTTTTCCACAGACAATGCGAAAATAAATTTGCCTAATGTAAAAGAAAAAACAGGCATAAACCTGTCATTCTCTTGATGCTCGGAGGCAGGGAATCGAAACCTCTTTTAGTATTTTCGAAAAATTGCTAATCAAAGGTATTTTCTTTAATTTTAGCAAATAATTTGAAGTCCCAAATTTATTCAATATTCCCAATAATCCCATCAATATATAATTTTTGGGCAACAGGCGGTCAACAATCAGCGTGCTTTAATAATTCATCGAGCAATATTAAGGACCTCCATTTCGGCCACCCTTTGGGGTGGTCTTTTTGGAGGGAATATTTTTCCGGCGGGTGTGTTTTTTGTGTACCAGTTGCAAAGGAAAAAATTCGTAATAATGGTTTTCATCAAACCAAGCGCATTTGAAATCCATAAGGCGAAGATCTGTCAGTCGGGAAAGCGCCAAGGCATAGAGTGTCAATTGAGCATATGGTTTTTCCCGTTTGGCATTGGGCTTGTAATCAAGGATATGAATATAGCCATTCCTGATCTGAAGAAGGTCAATATGGCCAGTGAGTACGTCTTTTAATTCTATTGGTATCTGGAAGCCGAACTTATGTTTGTATTTATGGATATCCTCCGGAGTGAGGAAAATTGGTACTTCCATGGCCACGGTAACGGAATCATTAACCAGCATGAATTGTTGGAGAGTCTCATGGCGCATACGGTTGTCGGTTACGGCCTGTAAAAGGAGCTGAGCCAGACGGGTGGCGTGATTTTGTTTGGTTAAGATGTGGGCTTGGTTAAAATCGAAAGTGATTTTTGCCTGAGAAGATCGCTGGTCTGTCTGAAAATAATGGTGCGGGTATTCTTGGATGACGGCATCGAAATAAGTTTTCTGGGGTATGCACTTGACTCCAGTGGCCACAACATATAGTGTACCAGTCTATGGAGGAAGATTACCCCAGAACGTTGATAGAATTTGAAAAACGATTTAGCTCTGAAGCTGGATGCACTGACTATTTGATGGCTCTTAGATGGCCCGAAGGCTTCCGTTGCCCTCATTGCGGTTCTGCATCCTCGTGGAGAACTAAACGATCCCAGTTTCATTGTACTGATTGTGGAAATCAATCTACGATAACTTCCGGTACAATTTTTCACGGCACCAGAAAGCCCTTGTCTCTTTGGTTTCGGGCTATGTGGCACATTACAGGTCAGAAGTACGGAGCTAATGCACTTGGGCTTCAGAGAGTACTTAACCTTGGGAGTTATAATACCGCCTGGCAATGGCTCCATAAACTTCGAAGAGCAATGGTTCGTCCAGGACGTGACCGATTGTCCGGGATTGTTGAAGTTGATGAAACCTATGTCGGTGGGAAAAAGTCTGGAAAACGCGGTCGGGGTGCTGAAGGTAAAGCTTTGGTCGGTATTGCCGTGGAGGATAAAGGCCGAAAAGGAATTGGGCGAATTAGACTCTGGCACCTCGAAGACGCATCGGGAGATAGTCTGACTCAATTTGTACAAGAAATCGCCCAGCCAGGCAGCACCATCAGGACGGATGATTGGCCCGGCTATAGCAGCCTTGGCGATAAAGGATTTAAGCATATTGCGATTCCATCGCATGACTTGAAGATTGTACATTTGGTAGCGTCGCTCATGAAACGATGGTTACTTGGTACTTATCAAGGGGCGGTCAGACCGTCTCATTTGATGTACTATTTGGATGAATTCACATTCAGGTTCAACCGTAGAACATCAGTGTCTCGCGGAAAACTATTTTACAGGCTGGTCCAACAGGCCGTGATGGTGGACCCTGCCCCAGCTAGTACTCTTAAAGGTGCATCGTTACCGTTTTTGGAAGGGGCAGCAAATTTAAATCTCGATCCAATTGACGATGACCTGGGCCACAACATATAGTATGTGCTGGATTTAAGTGCATACCCCAGTAAGTTTTTATCTTCTGGTGGTGCGCGGCAGTAAAAGGCCGGTGCTGGCAGAGAAACTCCAGCTTGGACTGGTGGAAGCGGAAATTGTAAACCTGCTTATGATTTAAAACAGCAGATTGGATTATCTGAGTTGGCGGGTATAATCGTCTCCCCTGCTCCCGCAGGCGCTCATATCTGCAAAGAGGGCTTATTTCATTTAACCAAGTACTGAGAGTATTTGGTTTGATATTGAGGCCGTATTTTTCTTTGAGCAGGCGGCAGGAATTGGTTTTGGAGTATCCCAGGTTGTAAAAACTGATTCCGTCCAGAATTATCCGGAGTGGGTATTGTTTGTGTTTTACAACCTGCGGAGTAAACATTTTTCGGCAGGAATGACAGCGGTAATACTGGAGAATCTGGAACTTGTTTTGTTTACGGCCGTGCTTGATGATGTTTTTGCTCTGGCAATAGGGACAGCGGTCCAGTGTCTTGTCGATGACAGGCTTTTGGGGTTTATGGCGTCCCCAGAACAGGTTGAAATGGGGACGGATTGTTTGGAGTTGGTGGGATGTTGACATAGAAGTTATAACGATGCCGCCAAACTGTTTGGGGAGGTTTTTGACCAAACTGGTTTTGCGGTTTTTGGTGGTTTTGGCAGTATAGCATGGTGCCGGGATTTTGTCTAGTTTTTCGAATTAAATGATGCAAAATGTAACCATGGGCATATACGATAAACGATAGTAAAATGTAACCATAAAAATTAACTTTTAAACTATGGTTACAAAGAAAATGAGTATAAAATCAAGGAAAGATTACCTTAAACAGGTAAAAAGACGCTATTTAAAGGCAAGTAAAAAAGAAAAATCATCAATGTTATCGGAGTTTGTGAAAAATACAGGATATAACGAGAAATACGCTATTAGAATATTAGCTCCTGTTCATAGCTATATAGAAAAAAGTATTAACCGTAAACGACATTATACTTACACTAATGAGGATATATATTGGTTAAAAAAAATTTGGGAAATTATGGATTATCCGTGCGGGCAAAGAATGGCTCCAATGATGCCAGAAATGATTTCTAAATTAGTTCATTTCAAGGAGTTAAACATTCCTGAGATAGCTCAGGAAAAACTCATGTATATTGGATCATCTACGATTGATGATAGATTGCGTCCATTCAAAATAGAGGCTAAAAGAAAAATTAATTCTACAACTAAACCGGGAAGTCTGTTAAAAAAACAAATACCAATTAGAACTATTAGTTGGGATGAACAACGCATTGGTTGTTGTGAACTAGATACTGTTGTTCATTGCGGTGATAATGCGTCAGGTGAATTCATTTGTAGTATTGATTTAACTGATATTTTAACGGGTTGGACAGAAACTCAGGCTATTATGGGCAGGGCTCAAAATAGAGTTATTAGTGCATTAGACAGCATGAAAAATAGATTACCATTTGATTTAACAGCTATTGATCCTGATAATGGCTCTGAATTCATTAACTGGCAATTGTTTAAATACTGTTATGACAATGATGTTGAATTTACCAGAGGTAGACCATATCAGAAAAATGATAATGCCCATATTGAACAGAAAAACTGGACTCATGTTAGAAAAGTATTTGGCTACAAAAGACGGGAAACTGAAGCTGAGTTAAATGCTATGAATGATCTATATGAAAACGAACTCAGATTATACAAAAATTTCTTTATGCCCAATGTAAAATTAATTGATAAAAAACGAACCGGCAAGCATGGTGAAAAAATTAAAAAAATTTATGACAAAGCAAAAACTCCCTATATGAGAGTGCTTGAATGTGACCATGTAGATGAGAAAATAAAAACTCAGCTTAAACGTCAATATGATAAACTTAATCCCGCTGAATTAAAACGAAATATTGAAACCAAACTAAAAAAATTAAATAAAATTAATCAAACTATTATTAACAAATCATTAGATTTAAAGGTTGATACCAAAGTTACATTTTTAAATCATTCAACGAAGTAGCTTTCGGTTACCTTTTTACATCGTTTGACAGGGTTTTTGGGAAAAAGCTGGAGGCTACCAAACTGATTGGGGCGATTTGGGTGTGTGGCATGGTGGGAAAACCCGGAAGGGGGAGTCCCGGAAGTTAGTGAACCTGGATTGGCAATAAGAAAGAGGCCCTCTTTCTTATTGCTTTTACCTTACTTTTTTGGAAATTTTCGGGTGAGAAAATTTCTGCATTTGAGGGGTGGGTGGGTGCGCCCCGCCAGTACCCCCCTTATGAACAAGGGGGGTACTTTTGAAGGCTTTTTGTTTTTATTTTGATTTTTGGCGTTTTCCTACCCTCATACCGTTTAGGAAGGATTGTTTGATATGAATGGCTACTGATTCATAGAGATTCTTTTTTAACTCATAGGGATTTGGGATGTGGCCATCAGTGTAGGCAGTAACGATATTGTTAATCTCAGTGAAAACGTCATGAAGAAAATTGTGGTTTTTCCTATATTGGACAGGCATATTTTTTGTGCTATAATATTTATTAGTTAGCAAGGTGTGAGATATTCGAAGCGCAAATCGATATCTTCAACCTCAAATCGGTTTTCGCGGGAAAGCCGATTTTTTGCTTCCTCTATTGCCCTCTCTTCATTTTCGGCCTGGACAAAAAGAGTGCCATATCGCTTTTCAACGATAGTGATTAAATGGTTTTTGATTTCCATAGATTTTATTCTTTAATTTATTAAAAAGCCTTGAAAAGTGTTCTCGACTTAACACTTTTTCGACCTTGAAAAGGCTTCAAGTTCCCTCCTTTGTTTATTTCGACTCAAATCGATAGGCCTGACTGTCAAGGTGGAGGCTGAGCGAAGCGAAGCACTACCTTGACAGTTAAAGGCCTCGATTTAATAAAATCAAAGACAAGGAGGGAACGAACGTGGTTTTCCCGGAAACTGTCTTAGTAAAAGACTGGCGGGGCCGGGGCAATTGAAAGAGTTCCTCCTTTTTTTTGAAATTATGTAATTTTCTAAAAACGAAACCACCTAAATTGGTAATTTCCTAAATAATCTATTGAAGAACATAGTCCGTCCTTGATTGATCGAACCTTGTTGTGTAATAGCACTATGATGGTGCGGTGCCTGACCCCCCAAAAGGGGGATATATGGGAAAAATATCTGACGCCGAATTTGAAGGAAGCTCTGGCGCAAAATACAAGTTCGGTGTGTACTCCACCGATACTTCTTGGAAAGATATTGGTGCTGTATACATATTCTCCAAACGAACCGTCAGTGACGGAAAAGGCTCTCACGACTTTATTTATATCGGAGAAACCGAAAGTCTCGCAGACCGAATCCCAAGCCATGAAAAATGGCCATGTGCCGATAAAAATGGCGCTAATTGTATTTGCGTCCACGTCGAAGAAAACGATTCTTCGAGGCTCTCAATAGAAACAGACCTGATCCGCGCGAGCGACACACCATGTAACGATCAATAATTATTTTCCGGGTTGGGTACCGCACCGCTCATTTGATAATGGATTTGATTTGTCCGTCCAGTTTGACAGATATGGCGGTGTAATTTATACTATAAATAGCTATAATTATATTATCTTTTTGCTTTATGACATTAACACCAGAACAATTTAATCTATTGGTTACGAAGGATGAATTCAAACGCGGGTTGGAAGACGCGAAGGAGGAAATTAAAATGGAAATTGGCAAAGTTCTGACAGTAGTTGATACAATTGCCAAGGAATATGAGGATCATAAAACTGAGCATTTATCTAATCAGGCGGCGCATGATCGGTTTGAGGAGAGGGTTGAGAAATTGGAGAATAAGGGATTGGAGTTGAAAATTCCTACCAGGGCTTAGTTATTTACCTCTTTTGGACTGGAAGAAATAATTTTAAAAGTCCATTGAACCGCAAAAAAGGCGAAGTAGTTTTAAACTACTTCGCCTTTTGGCTTGTGCCCGTTTATTTGACCTGACTTTTTTGCTCGCCGACCCAAACGCCGGTTTTGAAGGAATACTTGAGTTTCCCGACAACGTAGCGGATGACTTTGGAGTCAAGGCCCTGTTTCCTTAAGTTAGCGGAAACGCCGGCTATGAACTGGTTATTCATAAATTTTTTCCTGGCGGTGTTTGTTAATGTTAAAGATCAGCCCTACCGCCTTAATGACCGTCTGGCCCTGAGACAACAGCGGTGACCTCGGTTCTGTCAAAAGTGGAGTGCCTAAAGGCAAGCACTTTGACAGAGCAAGAGGTGCTGTTAAGATTGGGAAAGATGGACATGAGGCGTATATTTTTAAAAGAGGGAAACATTATAAAATTTCACCCTGGGAGGAAGTCGGGCTGGCACGGCAAGAGGCTCCGAGAGTGAAAAGGCCAGAGAGGGAATATTGCCGAGAACGGCGAGCGAGCGAAAGCGAGGCTGTTTGAAGCCGGGCGAGGGAACCCAAAGGGCAATACAGACCCCGCGACCAAGTTATGCGCTTCGCGCACCCGCACAACGAATGCGGGACATGCGAATGAGCAAGGTTGAATTTCAATGTATTTTAATTTGCCTGACATTAATGAAAACATTGAAATTCCTTTACAACGAGCTGGCGAGGAAGCGAGAGCTGCCGGATGGCCGTTTTTATAATGCTCATTTGTGTTTATGAGTTCTTAATCTATTGAGATTTTGGAATAAGGCCAGCCACGCCAGAGAACGGCAGGCAAACTATTTGGGTATGTTTTTGACCAAACTGGTTTTGCGGTTTTTGAGAGAGTTGGCGGAGTGGTATAGCTTTAGAGATTTGGCTATTATTGGCGGATAGTTCAGGAAACACCAAACTAAATGGGGTGGTTTGGTGGGGTTAATGAATGGGTAGACCCCGCGAGGAGCGGGGTTATTTTTTTAAGCTTGGGTTTTGGGATTGGATTTTATCAAGGGTTCTTTGAATATCTTTTCGTACTCTTTCGTCTCTTTCATGCTTCATCACTTTGAACAGCGCGGGTATAACAGCTTTAGTCATGGGGCCAATTTTAGCGAGGAAAACTGCCGCTTGCATACGAATTGATACACTCTCATCTGTCTCAAGCGACTTAACCAGTGATTTTACAACCGCTTCGGTCGCTGGGCCGATTTGACCCAAGGCATTTATTGCAAATTTCTTAGCCTTTATATCCTCATCTGTTTCCAGCACTGTAACCAGTACGGGTACAGCCGCTTGGGCAGCCGGACCGATTTGACCCAAGGCATTTATCGTGTGCCAGCGAACCAATCTACGCACGTCTGATTCAAGCACCCTAATCAGGGCAGGTACGGCTTCTTTAGCTCTCACACCAAGTTGCCCAAGCTCACTAGCGGCGTTTCCTCGGTCATTGGTTTTAGAATCGTTTAAACGGTTGATGAATTTTAAATGCGTTGTTCTATACGATATTGCTCAATGGCTTCAGGATCAAGGCCGGCTCTCTTATCGAGCTCATCTTCTAAAAAGTCTGGGATTTTGAATTCAGACTTTTTAGCTATTGCACAATCCCTTAAAGCTAGGAAAAAGCCTTTTTTTTCTTCTGGCTGACCCTCCATTGCGTCAGCATCAATTAGAAATTCCTGCCAAAAAACCTCGGTATCTTCTTTTTGGGAAGATTCATCAAGCAAATGAAGAGCAGCCAGATATTCGGATAAGGGGTCAAGAACGAAACGGTAACGGTCTTTTATAGGCTCGAGCAATTGGATTAAACGTAGGCGATTTTCCAGATAGTGAAGCCGCGCCTCTACATCTTCCTCAGTAAGTCCGGATAAGGTTAATACCTCTATTGCGGTTCTTATTTTAACGTATCCGGGCTTTAAAGCTTCTTTAAGGCATTCCCAGGCCAAAGGTTTCACCGCGCAGTGCACGTCTCTGTCTTTTAGACGGTCTTCTTTTATCACCTGGTTGACTGTATTTAGATATTTTATCATTAGGTCGGGGATGTTGTCCGGTAGCCTCTCTCCAGCCTCAGACTCTTTTTGGGCAATCATTTGGTCGGCATAAAGCTTGGCCAGGAGGACAGTGATATCGCGATCAGCAACCATTTCCGAAAGTCTTTGGCAGGCGGCAAAGTATTCGCTATGCCCAAATAGTTTGCGCTTTCCTTTTTGCCGGAGATAGGCCTCCATGAAATTAGAAAGCTGGTTGCCTTGGACTCGCATTGGCTTGATCGTGCTTTGTGTTAAATTGCCTAATATTTCCTTTTCTCTTAGTCGTGAGGTTACAATTAAGGCGTTAGCCGGAAAATCGGCGCGACCGGGTTTAATCTGGGAGCGCGTGGCCTCACTCATTTCGGATAGATGATCGACAATTACCAAAACTCGCTGCCGTCTGAGCAGGTGGTTTAAAAAATCGTCTGAGATAGGGTCAGGTTCTTTGGTTAGGATTTGGAGTTGTCTTTTAATGACGTCCATAAACGCTTGGTCTACACCATTGTCTATTTCGTCTTCAATTAAAACCGGAAGCATGAGGTGGGCAGCCGGACGGTTGTCAACATTCTCAGACATGGTCCATTTGGCGATTTGGCAGGACAAGCTGGTTTTGCCAGCACCACCTTCACCATAAATTAGGAGACAGACTAAGGGGTGTTTAAAACCGGGTTTGAGGTCTGCTGGGTTTAGATCAGAGATAGGCTTTTTGTCTATTTCAACCGGAATTGGAATGTGGATAGCACGGTCTTTTACTGTGTCTTTCTCTTCGAACTCAGAGCGCACGGTTTCGATATGTGCTTTAACCCAGGAATCTAACACGCGGGGACTATAGTAGAAAAAGCCGACAAACAAAAGATGGCGTAGGGAGATGGCTATGCCACCGGCCCATTTGGGTTTGAACTCCAGGTTTTTCAGTTTCTCATTTATGGGGATGATTTTGAGGGGATTTATAAAGAAAATGCTGAGCCAAAGAATTGCCCACAAAAGGTAGAGAGATATAAGAGTGCTTACCCAAAGGTGATTTATTATCCATTCAGCGAAAGCTTGCCACCAGGGGAATCTATCTCTTTCATGTTCAAGATTTATTATAGCAAGTTCGACGATACTAGCCTCCTCTTTGTATCGTGATGCTAAAAGGATTTTATAAGCGCGTTTGAGCGGCTCAATCATATCTACGGCTTTAGCTTCTGATAGATCTATAGCCAGTCTCTTTAGAATCCCCGCTGCTCTCTGGCTCACCCCTTTATTCGTATTGTTTTTTTCTATGGTGTATATGAACGCAGTTACGGCATCCTTGGCGGCCGGGCCGATCCCTCCCAGGGCCCCTGCCACGCTTCTGAGAATATCTTCATCCTTCTCGTTTTCCAAAGCATGGACGAGCGCAGTGATGACCTCTTTGTCTTCCGGGCTGATCTTTCCCAAGGCGGATGCCGCGTTCTCACGGATCCATAATCCAGACGGATCCTTTTTCAAGGCATGGATGAGCGATGGGACAGCCTCTTTGGCAGCCGGGCCGATCCCTCCCAGGGCCTCTGCCGCGCTCCAGCGAACGTCTTCATTCGTATCGTTTTCCATAGCGTGTATGAGTGCATGTACGGCGTCTCTGGCTTCCGGCCCGATCCTTCCCAGGGCGGATGCCGCGCTCTGGCGGACATATTTGTCCGCATCGTTTTTCAGGGCGGTTATGAGCGCAGGGATGACGTTTTTGGTTTCCGGCCCGATCCCTCCCAGGGCGGATGCTGCGTACCGGCGATTGTTTGCATCCAAATCGTTTTCCAGTATTTTGATCAAGGTGGGGACGGCTTCTTTGGCAGCCGGTCCGATCCTTCCCAAGGCGGATGCCGCGCTCTGGCGGACTCTCTCTTCTGTATCGTTTTCGAAAATATTTATGAGTGTGGGGACGGCTTCTTTGGCAGCCGCTCCGATTCCTCCTATGGCGGATGCCGCGTTCTGACGATTGTTTGCATCCAAATCGTTTTCCAGTATTTTGATCAGGGCGGGGACGGCTTCTTTGGCATTTGGTCCGATTTTGCCCAGGGCCTCTGCTGAACTATAGCGAACAGATTTTTCTGGATCGTTTTCCATGGCGTGAACTAGTGCTGGCACAGCGTCTTTGGCAGCCGGTCCTATCCTTCCCAAGGCGGATATAGCGTTCTGACGGACATTTTTTTCTTTATTGTTTTCGAAAATATTTATGAGTGCGGGTACAGTTTCTTTGGAAGCCGCTCCGATTCTGCCCAGGGCCACTACTGAATTATAGCGAACAGATTTTTCTGGATCGTTTTCCATGGCGTGAATTAGTGCGGGCGCAGCGTCTTTGGCAGCCGGTCCTATCCTTCCCAAGGCGGATGCAGCCTTCCGGCGAATGTTTACATTCGATTCGTTTTTGAGTTGTTTAATTAATTTTGATACGTCCTCCTGTGTCTGGGGGGTAGCGACTGCTTCAAAAAGGAGTATAGAAAGAAGAAAGAAAGATATAACGAGAAAAATTGAGCGAAAGTTTTCACGGCCTATAGTTATATTTGGCATTATTATCTCTGATTTTATATGGGAAGATTATTTTTGCATATAAATAACTGATTAGAAAAGGTAAATCAAGGATTTTTGAATGAGACCTTCACGCCAGAGGACGTGCAAGCAAACTATTTGGGGAGGTTTTTGACCAAACTGGTTTTGCGGTTTTTGAGGGAGTTGGCGGAGTGGTATAGCTTTAGAGATTTGGCTATTATTGGCGGTGGATGATAAAGGCACCAAACTAATTGGGGTGGTTTGGTGGAGCCTGGATTTATCCTATCCACTTTGAAATAGAAAAGCTGACCACTTTAAAGTAATCAGCTTTTCTTTTTTTTATTTTCTTATGTCAATTATTATTCCAGAAGGACCTGGTATTTTTGTGTCCTTACTCAAAGGAACCAAATTTGGACAAAAAACTTTACTGGGGTATGCACTTAAATCCAGCACATACTATATGTTGTGGCCCAGGTCATCGTCAATTGGATCGAGATTTAAATTTGCTGCCCCTTCCAAAAACGGTAACGATGCACCTTTAAGAGTACTAGCTGGGGCAGGGTCCACCATCACGGCCTGTTGGACCAGCCTGTAAAATAGTTTTCCGCGAGACACTGATGTTCTACGGTTGAACCTGAATGTGAATTCATCCAAATAGTACATCAAATGAGACGGTCTGACCGCCCCTTGATAAGTACCAAGTAACCATCGTTTCATGAGCGACGCTACCAAATGTACAATCTTCAAGTCATGCGATGGAATCGCAATATGCTTAAATCCTTTATCGCCAAGGCTGCTATAGCCGGGCCAATCATCCGTCCTGATGGTGCTGCCTGGCTGGGCGATTTCTTGTACAAATTGAGTCAGACTATCTCCCGATGCGTCTTCGAGGTGCCAGAGTCTAATTCGCCCAATTCCTTTTCGGCCTTTATCCTCCACGGCAATACCGACCAAAGCTTTACCTTCAGCACCCCGACCGCGTTTTCCAGACTTTTTCCCACCGACATAGGTTTCATCAACTTCAACAATCCCGGACAATCGGTCACGTCCTGGACGAACCATTGCTCTTCGAAGTTTATGGAGCCATTGCCAGGCGGTATTATAACTCCCAAGGTTAAGTACTCTCTGAAGCCCAAGTGCATTAGCTCCGTACTTCTGACCTGTAATGTGCCACATAGCCCGAAACCAAAGAGACAAGGGCTTTCTGGTGCCGTGAAAAATTGTACCGGAAGTTATCGTAGATTGATTTCCACAATCAGTACAATGAAACTGGGATCGTTTAGTTCTCCACGAGGATGCAGAACCGCAATGAGGGCAACGGAAGCCTTCGGGCCATCTAAGAGCCATCAAATAGTCAGTGCATCCAGCTTCAGAGCTAAATCGTTTTTCAAATTCTATCAACGTTCTGGGGTAATCTTCCTCCATAGACTGGTACACTATATGTTGTGGCCACTGGAGTCAAGTGCATACCCCAGAAACTTTAAATGTTTGTGGATTTTCCCAATCATTTATAGCCCAATCAACATCGCTCAAATCACCACAAGCATAAATGTTTTGTGTTCCATCGCAATTTTTTGAATCTTTATGATACCAACCACCACCAGGTGCATTCTCATGATAAAAATTACGAATTTCATAGTGAGTATGACAACCAGATGCAAATCCTGATTCGCCTATTTCGCCTATCGGCTTATCAATAAAAACATTATCGCCAGTAGATAATATTTTGCCATTAATATTTGGTTCGCTTTGCATATGTAGATATATTGTATAAAGATCCTTTCCGAGGCTACCTAATCCAGGATGACGAATCATAATAGCGTAACCGAGACCGTTTGTATTATTGAATATCTTCGTAACAATTCCGTCAGCAAATGGATAAATCAAAGATCCACATGGAGCCATAATATCTACCCCCAAATGAGTATGACCTGGAACTTTGGAGGGGTTATATTGTAAATGGGTGTATCCTAAGCCAGTCATTTTTGGAACAATTTGTTTTAGAACATCATCTATATCTGCAAAACAAGGCCGGTAAATTAATAGTAAAAACCAAACAGTCACCATAAATAATATTTTTCGGTTTTTCATTAACCCTCCTATAATTCTTTTTCGGCCACTATCAATAATAATTCCTCACCTCAAACTATTATTTTGTAAAGATAAAACTATCAATTATTTCATGAAGTATCTCTTCAGAGTTATTTGTAGAATACCATCCATCACCTTGAAAACTAATATAAAATTCATTATTAACCCAAAAATAGAATTTTGAATTTTTTTCCTGACAATTAATTTGTTCCTGATAGCTACAAAATTCGTATTTTAAATATTGAATTCCGTTTGAGTTATTCAGAATTACCTTTGAGTAATCAAATTCAGTGTCTATTTTAACAAGACTATTTAATTTTTCTTCGAATCTATCAATATCTTCCTTTGTTACAAAGATTATCCAAAAAAGGGTATTAGTAGCAAAACTCTTTTGATATGGCTTACTCTCAATTAATTTTATTGCGCCTTTAATGGAGCTACTATCTCCCCATATTAGACCATCATCTTTAACTGTATAAAGATCGTCTGGATGTTTGATTTCAAACCCATATTCATCATTTCGATAAGTTTGCCAGTCGCTGGTATCAATATCGGTTTCCAAAATCTCTGGCCCGATTTTGGTATTGGTATCTTCGGCCACTTCTTGTTGAGAATTATCTATTTGCTCTGCATCACCTGTTTTTTGGCTATCTTGCGCTTTCTGGACGCAGGCAGATAATAAAATGATTGGAATAATGCTTATTCCAATTAGTTTAAATTTTTTCATAATGTAATAATATAGTTAATTCTTATTTTATTCTATTATTTTAGCAAGTTACGTCTTTAGTTGTCAAAGAGCCAACAGGAATAAAATAGCAATTTATATGCCAATACCATGATGTTAGGAATGGCTAATTCTTTTAGGTGGTTATTTTTATGAGAAAAAAGGAGAAATGTAGATTTTGATTGTAATTGTGAAAAATTTTGAAAAATACAATTTCAGTTAGTAACAAAAATTTCACTATTTTATCTAAACAAGGCCGCCCATGAACTATTAACACTGCCGGAACATATTGATTGTTTGTTTTTGAACCGGGTGCTATGCACCCATTTATACCCAAATTATTGGAACACTCCTATCTTTTTGTTGGAAGGCCTATAGTTAGAAATCCAAGCTATCCAGGCTATTGGACATATTTTCTTTCTATGATATTATTTATATATCAACTTTATTTTTAAAATTTTTAAAAACAATACTATTTTGTCTAAACATAATCAAAAAAATCACTGCTATTATAAAATTTAGATTAATAATCGACTATATATCCTTATCGCTCAATTTTAATAAGAATTAGCCGATTATATATTATTAATCGTTAAACGTATGAAGAAAATATATATTTATATTTGTATTATCTTTCTATCATTAATATGCTTTATCTTTTTTTGGAAACCCGCCAATAAAGATAATGTAAGTACAAAGGTTATTTTAAGCAATGAATCGGAAATGGTATCAAGTTCTACTAAGAAGGAAATTGATACTTTTGATTGGCAAATTTACAGGAATGAGGAATATGGTTTTGAGATTAATTATCCGAATAATTGGTTTGTCAGGGTTGATGAATCGTTTAAAAATAAATTTGGCCGGGTGTATATAGATTTTTCCGATAATGGCAAGTTTCCTGAAACAGGTGAGCCCGTGGCTGTGCAACCAAAAGAAATTTCGATTTGTATTTATAATATAGAAAATAATACGGTTGTAGAATATTTTAATTCCTTTAAAAATCTTAGCAAAGAATTTAAAATTATAACTTTAAGAAATGGACAAATAGTTTATTTATATAGTATTTCTGAAAAAAACAAGGAAAGGGATGGTACCTGGGACATGACTTTGCCAGTGGCTGGTGCCTTAATTTCTAACGAAAAATACTACTATGACTTTGCCCATAGTGTTGGAAATGGCAAAGAAAACCAACAAGAGGAAATTGAAATTATAGAAAAAATGATAGGATCATTGATATTTTTATAGTAGTTTGCAAATTTTTTATAAGCAACCAGGATAATATCAATATATTATTGCTCTTAGAAGAGGTGCGATAATGAAAAAATCAAGTTTAATTTTACTGGCATTTTTCTTTTTAGGCGTTAGCGATACATATGCTTATCAAAATTTTATTTGTCGTTCGACAGCCTTTAAAGATGTAATTGACTTAAATAAAGAAAAGGATAATGGTCAATGTGTTAAATATGTTCGCCATGAGACAGAGATTTCCTACCGTGGATGTAACGGCGAAGCCTGGACATGTTATGATAAGGCTCAACAGGCAGGCTATGCGGTAGGACAAGAGCCTCGCGTAGGCGCGATCATCGTTTTTGACAAGGACCCTTCAAAAATAGGTTTAGGTGTCGGTCATGTCGGCATTGTTAAAGCAATTAACGATAATACTATCACTATCCGAGATTCGAACTGGATAAAACTTTATACTGTCGGAGAACATGACATTGATGTTTCAAAGTTTAAAATTATTGGTTATATTTATTGTGATGGTTCTACTCTTGAAAGTCCGCCAAATATGAAAATAACTATCGTGAAATAGATTTATAAATATTATAAGAATAACAAAAAGGCCGCCTTGATAGGTGGCCTTTTTGATGAAGTGAATTGGTATGAATTCTTATAGAAATTTGACGGAATCGCGTATATAGCTCTATACCGGTTTAAATCATGATAGGTAAATTACGTTTTCAAGGTTTTTTTTCCAGTTAAACGGTATCTAACTGAACCCATAAAGGACGATGATCGGAAAAATGGTGTCTAACGTGGCGGTTGAATAAGCCAATTGCCCTGCTTTTATACATTTCGGAAATTAAATCTTTCCATAGGGGCTGGAAAACGGCCTTGTCAAAATCGAAAACACCAAAATCTTTGATGCGGTTGCCAATGCTACCAGGCGCAAAAGCCATTTGGTCGTAGGTTTTATCGTTGCCCAGGTTGGAACCGCCGGTTTTGGTCACGAAATTTACGGGCTGCCAGCCGAATTTTATAAGGGCCTTATAGGTGCTTTCATTTGGTTCCATCGAGGGCACATTCATATCTCCCAGCAAGACGATATCCGGGTCATAGGTAGTATGTTTTTTGATGCGCCCCCCGGCCCATTTGCTTAAGGTATAAATTTCTAAAACGCGCCGGGCGTATTTTTCGCGCTGTTCTCTGGTTTTTGAGTCCTGGAATTCTCCAAAATAGAGATGCACATTGGCCAGAGTGAATTCGATATTTCCAGAAATGAAAGAGCCGATGTAAGGGTTGCGGTCAAAGGGTTCAAAGCGGTGGTTTTTGAAAACATCAACTTGAGCCTTACCGTTTTTGTCTGTCCAGCGCACGCGGACCGTCCTTTTGGGATATTGGCGCGGCCTTAGCGACAACTCACCGAAAAGATGGGAGGGTGAAACCAGGCTATGGCGGTATGCAAAAGCCAGGCGCTCGGCATTACCGGCCGTGTCAGTCATAACGTAGTTGAAAGATTTTCCCATTAAAGAGATTACTTTTTCGAAAGTTCTGAACTGGTCGTTAACCTCCTGAACGGCAATGAGGTCAAAGCGTTTGAGGATATGCGCTATGACCTTTAAGGCCTCATCGGTCCGGTCTTGAGCTCCAAAGTTGGCTATATTCCAGGAAGCCAAGAGTAGATTGTTATTTTTTGATTTTGGTACCTGGCGCTTGGTAAAGTGCTTATTGATGGCTTTGATCTCATCTGCGGCCGCGAAGGCGTGCTTGGGAGAAGGGCTTTTGAAAGCGATTGACATGATTTGGCCTCCTATGCCTTTTTTAGAGGTATATATGCTCCTTTAATGATCAGAGGAAATCAATTGCGTCCAGTGTTGCCTTTGTTGTCTATAGCCTGGAAAATTTGGAAAAAGGTTTTTTTTAAATAGGAGTCGAAGCGTCCCCGCATTTGGAATAATAAGGGATGTTGCTTTAATTCGTCTTTATATATCAAACCCTTAGTATCAAAAAACTGTTCACATACAAGCTCTCCCCGGTCTTTCTGTTCATTTTCGTCAAAATACAGATGATACCAATTGATATGGCCGATCTCCCTTGAGGAATTGATAACAAGGACACTTTTGATTTTAAAGCCACACATCTTAATCGTTATCGACAAGGTGTCTTCTGATTTTTCTTTAATAATAGTAAAAGCTTCTTTATCCGCAGTTACCACTCTTTTTACTTTATCAAACAATTCTTGAGCGGTGGTGTGCAGATTCTGATAAACATATAAATACTCCTCAAAAGTACTAATCTCCTCTTCCATGGTTTTATCCTTATTGCAGATGTTTGGTAACAACTTCCCAAAGGTAATCCGCTGACTGTCGGGGCGACATTGGTTTGTCAGCATTATTGCCGAACAGGCCAAATCCCATTGGTTTTAATTTGAGTTCGCCTTCGTGCTCTTCTATGGATATTGACTCATTCATGGTATTGTCATTATCTACGTTGACATTTCGCCCGTGGGAAAAAGCAATGGAATTCCCCCCTGAGATGCCGCCAATCCAGATTTTGAACTGGGTTACTTGCTGGTCATTATTATAAAGAGTGAACAGTACTTTCCGGGAGGTTATCTTTTCCATCTCGTAATCAAAATGAGGATATTCGTCTTTGGTGCCGCTGGCAAAGCTGTCAATAATATTGACTATTTCGGTAAATGAGGCTTTTAGGAATTGGTTTTTTTCTCTATCCGTATAGGACTTTTTCATTTTGGGAAGACGGATTTTAGGCATTTCCTGTCTTGTTTTGGTTTTTTTAGGAGAATCGGGTTTTCGGCCGATTTTTCTAAGAAAGGCGTCCACGACAATTTGCGGGTCGTTACTATTCACGGCCAGGTAGCTGATTGAGTCAGAAAAGCCCGGAACTTCCCCTTTAAAGCCATTAAGCCGGACGGGCAGGATGTATGTTTTGCCATGATCCTGTATCATTCGTTCAATGGCCTGCTGGCGCTCATGGCTGGGCCACATTTTGCGGACATAGTTTTCTGAGATGATCATGATACAGAATTGGCTTGACCGGCGGTAAACGTCCCTCAGTTTGACGCTTAAATCCTGTCCCCATAAGTCCTCGATATAGAAATCGTCGTAAAAAACGTTTACGCCGGCAGATTTTAGGCCTGTGGCCACGGCTTCGGCAAAGGCGCGGTCTTCGCCGGCGAATGTCAGCGCTACCTCGTATTTGAATTGTATATTGGATTCCATTCTGGACCTCTGTAAATTTTGAAAAACAATTTTGCTTGTCTTTAAAAATGGTAAAACTTCTTATCGATTAGAAATATTTTTCTACGAGAGGAACTTTAGGTTAATTGGAAATAACCTATATCTTGTAGGTATTATGGCTGTAATTTAGTGTCAAGAGGTATTTGGGCGAGTGGCTCACTCTAATTGGCCGGTGGAAAGCGCAATGAACTTGACGGACGGTTTGATGCCTTCCTTTTGGGTGCGAGGCTGGTAGAGGACGGCGAATAAAAGGAATAAATGATAGGTGGAAAAATGAGTAAAATGTTGACTTGTAATGAATTTTTTGCGAACTTTGAATGCCCAATTACTATATACCATGAAAATGACAGACGCAATGCGGATAGCTTTCACTAAACAGATGATAGTGGAACAAACTATTATTGAGGTTTTGGTCCACTAAAAGAGATTCTCATGCTGACCGAATCCTTAATCAACATTATAAAGGAGACCTTTGTTCGGGTGAGATCTTTCTGATTTTGGATTTGGAAAGTTTTGCCTAAAGGAGGAGGAATGAAGATTAGATTTTTAATAGGCCTTATTATTGCGGTTTTTTTATTTTCCTGTGCGTCGGTTCCAAAAGAGTCAGTTGAATTATCAGCTACGGTCGGCAGGGATTTGGTTGTTGCTCATGAGGCTCATCGGCAGTTGGCGGGAATTATGTTTGAACGCATGGAAAAGGATATTAACCGCTTTATTGACGATGTATATGCTCCTCACCAAATTAACGCGGCCATGGCTCGGCAAAAGGAACTGGCAGACAGCCCGGACCAAACTCAACGCAACAAATCTTTGCTGATAGCCATTAACAAAGCCTTTAGCGACCAAGGCTCGCCTGAATTGCAAAGGAAAGTCCTCGCCGGAATGGAAATAATGGTGAGAGCCATTCAAACTGATATCGAAAATACTAGATCAGAATTGCTCGAACCAATCCGTACTCAGAAAAAAGAAGTTATTGGATCGATTGACAGGGCCTACACCCAACTACAGTATGCAAATGCGGTCGTTACTGGCCATTTGGCTTCGATTAAAAAGGTACATGACGCTCAATCGGAAATATTGGCAGAAGTTGGAGTGGAAAGGGATTTGAGGACAGAAGTAAGCCAGAGTTTGGCAGAGGCATCAGCCAAGGTGGGTGAAATTGTTGATTCGGCTGAAGGTTATGGCGATAAAATTGATGATATAACCGAAAAGGTTAAAGACATTAAGGATACGATTGAAGAGCTTAAAGCCAAACTTAATATTTAAAGAAAGGATATAATGCAATGTCAGATGATTTTGAATTTGATTTAGAGGGTTTCAGTTCGGATCTACAAGAGACATTGAAGGAAAGCAAAAAAGCTTTCATGGGAAAATACAAAGATCATCTCAACGAACTGGCCGGGTTATCCCGCGACCAAATTGATAAAATCACCCCGGGAATTACTGATCTGCAAAAATATGATGAATTGATGGTGGTTGTTAAAGCCGCCTCTGCCAATAATACGAGTCAAGCGGAGCTAAAGCGCCAAATTGAACAGCTTGGTGAGGTAGCGGTAAAGGTCGCATCAAAAGTGCCCTCTCTTCTGAAGCTTTTGGCTTTATAATTTTTTAGAGGCACTGATGGAGACATTTGCCAAAGATTTTGTTTCTCTGCTTCAATACCTCTTGCCGGGATTTGTGGCGGCGTGGCTATGGTTGCTCGTTGTGTAACCAACTTTCGTATTGTATAAAAAAGAATGAAAGCAAATGCGGATAAAGATGGATGCGCAAACAAAAGACTCTGACCTTGTTCTTGGTATTAGGGCAAATGATCCTATCTGCCTGAAGTTATTGGTTGATAGATATTCCGGCAAGTTATTATCTTTGACCAAATCATACGGATTATCACACCAAGATAGCCTGGAAGTGGTAAATGACAGCCTTTACAAAGTTGTTAAAAATATTGGTAAATTTGATTTAACTGGGGTATGCACTTAAATCCAGCACATACTATATGTTGTGGCCCAGGTCATCGTCAATTGGATCGAGATTTAAATTTGCTGCCCCTTCCAAAAACGGTAACGATGCACCTTTAAGAGTACTAGCTGGGGCAGGGTCCACCATCACGGCCTGTTGGACCAGCCTGTAAAATAGTTTTCCGCGAGACACTGATGTTCTACGGTTGAACCTGAATGTGAATTCATCCAAATAGTACATCAAATGAGACGGTCTGACCGCCCCTTGATAAGTACCAAGTAACCATCGTTTCATGAGCGACGCTACCAAATGTACAATCTTCAAGTCATGCGATGGAATCGCAATATGCTTAAATCCTTTATCGCCAAGGCTGCTATAGCCGGGCCAATCATCCGTCCTGATGGTGCTGCCTGGCTGGGCGATTTCTTGTACAAATTGAGTCAGACTATCTCCCGATGCGTCTTCGAGGTGCCAGAGTCTAATTCGCCCAATTCCTTTTCGGCCTTTATCCTCCACGGCAATACCGACCAAAGCTTTACCTTCAGCACCCCGACCGCGTTTTCCAGACTTTTTCCCACCGACATAGGTTTCATCAACTTCAACAATCCCGGACAATCGGTCACGTCCTGGACGAACCATTGCTCTTCGAAGTTTATGGAGCCATTGCCAGGCGGTATTATAACTCCCAAGGTTAAGTACTCTCTGAAGCCCAAGTGCATTAGCTCCGTACTTCTGACCTGTAATGTGCCACATAGCCCGAAACCAAAGAGACAAGGGCTTTCTGGTGCCGTGAAAAATTGTACCGGAAGTTATCGTAGATTGATTTCCACAATCAGTACAATGAAACTGGGATCGTTTAGTTCTCCACGAGGATGCAGAACCGCAATGAGGGCAACGGAAGCCTTCGGGCCATCTAAGAGCCATCAAATAGTCAGTGCATCCAGCTTCAGAGCTAAATCGTTTTTCAAATTCTATCAACGTTCTGGGGTAATCTTCCTCCATAGACTGGTACACTATATGTTGTGGCCACTGGAGTCAAGTGCATACCCCAGATTGATTTAAATAGAGGCAGTAGCTTTAACGCTTGGGTGGTACGTATAGCCATCAACACCGCCAAAGATAAAATAAAGCAAATTAAAGATCCTTCGATATCACAAAGTTTAGATGAACGGACCGCGAAAGGGATTCAGGATTCTGAAACATTTTGGAAGGAACCTGCAAACTCAGAGCAAAACCTACCCCAAACGATTTTGTGCCAAGCTATTGAATGCCTAAGTGAAACTGATCAAGAAATTCTAAGATGTTGCGCTTGTGACATCCCGCAAAAAGAAATTGCAAAATCTTTAAACAAAACCGTCGGAGCTGTAAAAACAGCCTATCATCGAGCAAAAAATAAATTGAGAGATAAAATTTTAATCATTTTAGATTCTTACGAAGATCAATGCGTTTCTATAAAAATAAAAAAAAGATTCGGGATTGAGGCCAGTAATGAAAAAACATCAAATTGATAAAATCAAAAAATTGGATTTGACGAGGTTTGATGCAGAATTGCGGGCCATGGCCGAGAATGGTGCTTTTGACAGCGCCATGGAAGATAATCTTGAGAGGCTATTTAATCAGATAGAGCCGACAGAATTGAAAATCACTGAAAAAGACACTTTTTATAATATAGTAGCCAAAGCTTCTTCAGAAAACGCAATTGTGGAAGCTCGCGCTAAAACACATATTTCAAGCCTACCCTTGGGACGCTTTCTCCAACTGATCAGAGATAGGAGCGGATTATCACATTCCCAGGTTGCTCATTCCTTAAATAAAGAATCCTCGTTTGTTGAGAGATTAGAAAATGGCCAGATCAATCCGTTGAAACTGATGGCTAAAGATATGGCGGATATTATGCAATTGTTCAGACTGACCATCACTGATATTGTTACTACTTTGAATGCATTTTTGGCTACTAATGCGGCTAAACGGCAAAGAATAAGCGGAATGGCAAGGTCATCGATCAAGTCAGACGCCGGAGACAAAAGCGCTCGAATAGCACACGCCATGGATGCCCTTCAAGCGGCGATTGAAAAAAAGAAGGGTCATGGCCGAGTGGAAACGGAAAAAATCGAATCCGCTTACATAGATTCCCTAAAACAGGAATTACTTAAAAGAGACGCTAAAGACTTACTTATATAATGCGCTCATATGGTTGCTCACAGCGATACTTGCTACCTGCGGGCTCACCCAGAATATCTTTGATAATTGCTTTATATCAGGAGGAGTCTTTTCGAATTCCTTCTTTAGCATTTCTAACGGCACTAAGAGTTCACCAGCAAAGGCATTAGCCTCTTTTTCAGAGGCCGCTTCAGCATCGGTATGGGTTTTCTCTGTAGGGGGATCGTCAATAGTAATGTAGGGCCGATAGTAATTAAGATCATGGTTCATCAAAATATGCCCAAATTCATGAGCCAGAGAGAATCGCTGTCGATGGACATGATGGTTCTTATTCACGGCGGCATAGGTTTTTCCGTCGTTTTCATTACGTAAAAATAAAGCATCGATATCATCAAGAAAGTTATCTACCTCAATATACTCAAAACCTTTTTGAGCTAAGATTGATTTTAAATCAACCGGCGGGCAAGCACCACAACAATCTTTTATTACTTTTCTGG
The DNA here is from genome assembly GCA_963674945.2 of uncultured Desulfosarcina sp. Classification (GTDB taxonomy): domain Bacteria; phylum Desulfobacterota; class Desulfobacteria; order Desulfobacterales; family Desulfosarcinaceae; genus Desulfosarcina. Next base: position 2,017,736 of record CAXXWQ010000003.1, on the reverse strand, counting down.
CTAGTTGCCTGGCATAGCCGTATCTTGGTTTATCCATATCCCCTCCTCTGTAACCCCATGTCGTATATTATATTAGAAGATGGAAATGTATCTTCCATATCATAAAACCTGTAACCCGTCATCGTATTATATATGAAAGGGAAAGGATAGAATGAGAATTCAAGGAGCGGTCATAAAAGAACAAAACGTAACTTTTGCCATTGTAGTGGTAAAACACCAAGTCACCCAAAGCTCTTGCCAAGCGAATGAAGCGATTCGTAGCTTTGCCAGTCTATTTCCATATGCCGGTTGTTCTAATGGCACAAAACCATAGAGGCACTCCCACTTATTATGGGCGTCGGGATATTGTGCGCTTTTTATCTCAAGTTCCGATGAATGCAATTCCGTGGAAATACTATACGGTCAATTAAGAAAGGATTTCGAAATGGGAAAGAAAAGAACAAATACCAGAAAGATTGGAAGAGACGCCGGGACCGGTAAATTTATCCCGGTGAAAGAAGCGGAAAGACGTAAAAGAACCGCTGTCGTTGAAACTATAAAAATCAAAAAATAGGAATTATTATTCTTTAGTGGATGTGCCTCTTATTATTATTAAAAATGGTATTGAATGAATCGGATAATTTGACTGACATTTTTAAACAAGAAAGTAGCATACCACTTTGTGGCACTCTATATTGTATCCATTGCGATGATATCGCACAATATATGGTATTGACAAACAAATAAGCTGCGTTATGGTAAATTATTCGTATTTAAGAACAGAGGTATCATAAAGGATTATAATGTTTTAGATCTATTATTTATTAAAGAAATACTATCGATGTAAAAGGAGATTTAACATGCCTAAGGTGCAGAACCGATTTATTGAGTTCCATAATAAAATAAAACTCGACAACTTCAATGAGAATCAAACCCTGCGCGAAAAAAGGAAATTGTTGATTGATGACCTGAAAGCCGGCTTACCTGATGACGCTCCCGCTTTTGAAAATTTTGACCAGGGCAGCTATGCTATGTTTACCGGAATTAATCCCAAGGATGGCAATTATGACATTGATGAGGGGATCATATTTGATTGCCATAAAGATGATTATGAAGATCCGGTCGAATTAAAGAAAATTGTAAAGACCGCGTTAAACAAAGGCAACCGCAGTGTCGCGATAAGGCGGCCATGCGTTACCGTGGAATATCTAAAAAATGGTGAAGTAGATTATCATGTTGACTTGGCAATTTATGTTAAACGCCAGTATGAATCGCTCCTTGATATTGCCATGGGTAAAGAATTTTCAGACTCCGAAAAAAAATTTTGGGAAATATCCGACCCCAAGGGTTTGATCAATGAAGTTAACAACCGATTCACCGACGCCAATGACAAAGCGCAAATGCGCCGCTGTATCCGCTATCTTAAAAAGTGGCGGGACCAAAAGCTATATTCAGGCAAACCGTTCAGTATTGCCCTTACAATTGCGGCCGTAAAATGGTTCTCCCCATATAAGGATTTGTTTTCTGGTGAATATGAGGATATTAACGCCCTGATTTCCTTATGTGATATGATGTTAAATAATTTTGATAATAATGATTGGCTAACAATCTCCCTGCCGGTTCAGCCATACGGTGATCTTAATGCCAAGATGACGCAAAGCCAGATGGACGCATTTAACGAAAAGCTTGAAACCCTGCGAGACGCTTTGAAGGAAGCACGGGATGAGGATTTAGAAGAGGAGGCCTGTAAAATATTGAGGAAACAATTCGGTGATGACTTTCCGGTTCCGGAATCTAAAGATACCGCTAAGAAAGCAACTGTGGCCGGTTTTGTCCCGGCTGGAGAAAGCGCATAGTTTTGTATGATTTTGAAATTTTATTGCGGGATCATGCTAAAATAATTTTCGTCGAAGCCGTAGAGATCGAGAGCCTTCCGAAAAGAATTGATGGTTACAAAAAGAAACTTTCAAAAGCCTTTTCATGCCTGGTTCAAGCTGGCAAAATTGAATATGAACTTTTAATTTGTGAACCCATAAATTTTCCTAACGCTCTTCCTTATTTCTTTTTATCTTCGCCAGAAACACACGATTTTCATAATCATGTCAATTTTAACGGTGATATCTGCTTTATTGATAAGTCTGCGAGTATTTTTATTAATGCGGATAATCCGAAAGCCGTACTATATCAATCTATCGATCAGGTCATCAAAGTCCTTAAAGGCAGTTACCACAGGGATCTTACCGAACTATTTGAAGAGTTTGAAGGATATTGGCAATCGCTTCCGGAAATTACGACTATCCATTGTTTTTTTGAGCCTGGTGATAAAGTAAGTAAAATTAATTTTAAAATCAGTTCCTCTTCCTCTAAGAAAAAGACTTTTAGGAGAAAAACAACTCCGAACTTATGCTATAATTCGACTTTACCAGAAAACTACGGATACACGGAAAGATTTAAAAAAAATCAAATTAAAAAAGGATATTATATTCCGCTCCATATTCCTGGCTTCCCACCTGATATGGACGCCGGCCTGACCCCCAATTATGTTAAAAAATTATATAACAGTATTAAACCGTCAGACCGTGATAAGTTCACCCAACTACTAAGAAAAGCTGAAAAAACTAAAAACCGGAAAGAAAAGGATCGGACTGAGTTCTTTATTTTTTCACAAATCCGGCCATCCCGGCATAAGGCCATGTTCGGCGTCACTATTTCGGGCCGCTCAAAATATCCTTTTTTTCTCAGCAAGGATATACAAAACTGGAATGTCTCACCAATTAACATTTTAAGACAGAATCGAGAGTACCTTGTAGAACGGGGGGGAGCAAATAAATCGATATATGATATTTCGGTGGCTATAATCGGAGGCGGCGCGGTCGGTTCAAGAATTGCGGAACAACTGGCGCTTAGCGGTATCGGTAAATTGGTTGTAATTGACGACGATATTTTGTCCGCGGATAACATTCACCGCCATTTATTGGGGGGTGAAGACATTGGAAATCGAAAAGCCGAGGCTATTTATCAAAATCTTAGCCAGAGGCTCCCGTATATCAAGGTGATCCCTGAACCGATTAAAAGGGAAAAATGGTTAGAGAAAAATGGCTTGCAAGAGGTTGATATCATAATTGACGCGACTGCTGACTTGACTGGTTTGCGCGAGATGAACAAAGAGTTTTATAAAATTAAATCTCCGCCACCGTTAATTTGCTGTTGGTTGGAAGCTTGCGGAATTGGCGGTCACGCGATACTTATCGATCACAATTCAAACGGCTGTTTAGAATGCTTAATAGAGAAAGGCCCACAAGGACCGTATTTTAGATCATCATTCTTAAAGCCGTACCAGATGGTCGGCAAAGACCTTACCGGCTGTGGGGGTGGTTTTACGCCTTTTTCAGCATTGGACGCTATTAAAACGGCCACTATGACAAGCGAACTGGCTTTAAATTATATCGTTAACAATAAGTCGGCCTGCTATAAATTTTGGGTCGGAGACAGTTCCGAAGCTTTAAGGGAAAAGTTGGAGCTTAGCGACTGGTACAATAAAGCGGCATCCATGCCGCCGGAAATTAATTCCAATGATTATGCCAAACCGTCTTGTCCGGTTTGCGGGAAAACTACTTAATGCGGCTTTCTTGTCCAATAGAAAATAAACGCAAACTTATTGTGCTTGAAAGTGTTGTCGACAGATTAATATCTTATCGACAAATTGACAAACGAAGAAAGGAAGCGGGCGGATTATTAATCGGGCGGCATTTACTGGTAGGCGATCACATTGTTGTAGATAGTATTACTGAGCCGACACGCCGGGATAAACGACGTTATACCTTTTTCTTCCGATCAGCCCATCATAACAAATTAGTTTATCAGAAATGGAAATTATCAGACAAAACCCAAACTCTTGTCGGGCTCTGGCATACCCACCCTGAACCCACACCGCATCCTTCAAGGGTTGATTTTAAAGATTGGAAAAATACTCTGAGACGGGGAGAATTCTTTGGTGAATTTTTATTTTTTTTGATCATCGGGACCAGAAATATCCGTGTATGGCGGGGAAACCGGTCGGCTCAATTTGTAGAGTTAGCTACAGTGGTAATTCCGGAGGTGAATGAAAATGTTTGATAAGGTAGTGAATCTATGTTGGCAGTTCTGGAACCAATGGCTGAAATTCAGGTCTGTTGATCCAATAACCAGCTTTGCACGGTTTCTTTTGACTTTAGGTGTCGGCCTAATGGCACCCGGCGGGATATGGTGGCTGCTGGTTGTTTTTGAAATTAAACCGGAGGGTCTACCAGCATCTTTTTCTGTTAGTATCGGACCAGATACCGTTACGTATACGGGATTAATCCTGGCGCTCTTAGGGGTAATAATTGGAATATGGGGGCTAAGACAGGTTAATAAGCACCGTAAATCCTGCCTGATATATTTCCGAGGATTGCCGGGCATGCATGATTCGCCTCCAATCAAAGATATGCCCCCGAAATACCGTTACGGGAATGTGAATTCATTGACCATAAACACGGCATCTATTTCTCCTGAAAAGGCGCTTGCTGAAATTCAGATATTCAGCAGAATTTTAAACGAAAGATATATTGATACTGGTACTGATACTCCATTTTTAGTATTTGCCGGTCTTGCTCCTGTCCCGCTTTTATATGCCGCAGGGGTGGAAATCGCTAACCGAGCAAATCTTATTACTATGGATTACAATAGATTTAAGCTAAAGTGGCACACACTGGATGATATGGATGATTTAGAAGATATAGATATCACTTTTCCGATAAATTTTTCTGGTACTGAAATCGCAATTGCATTGCCCTTCACCATTGATATTCCAAAATCGCAGATTCCTAATGATTTATCGGATAAAACTATATGGATTCATTTAAGCGGTGACGGTCCTCGTACTGACGCCATGAGTAGCAGTGAAAAGCTTAATAGAATATTAAAAAAGATTCATGATTTGATACGGAATTTGCGCGGAAAGGATGGTTATGCCCAAATCGAAAAAGTTCATTTATTTATAGCGGCTCAGGCCTCTACTGTTTTTAAATTGGGAACGGAATATCAGCCTAACGCGTATCCAACTATACAAATTTATCATTTCGATTCGGTAGAAGGAAAATATACTTGGCATGTTTGCGTTCAGAATAGAGAAACATTTATGTGTAATGTGAATTAATTTATAAATTGAGGCAGATAATTTTGAATTGAAAAAACCGCCTTTTAAAGGCGGTTTGAGTTTGTGTTAAAAAAAGACAGATATAAATGTTACATAAAAAAGGATAAAATCACACCAATTGCTTGAACGCAAAATCCTAAACCAACAAGAGATAGTCCACGAAAAGACACGCCAATATTTTCTGTAAGGTAAGTTCCCCCACTCGTTGCCCCTCGAAACAATTTTCCTCCAACTAACGCACTGCCTAATTGTTTGATTATTTTCCATTTTGGGTGGATTTTTACGTACATATTAGCCATACATACAACACCAATGATTTCTAAAATCAAGCCAATTAGCTGAAGAATTGTATATAACGTTTTCATGAAATATACTTTAAGGATTTTTTACTCGTCGAATATTAATGGCAACTAGCTTTTTTTTCCTTTTTGCAAACAAAATTTCGTGATTACAATCCTCAATCGGTTGGTAGGCACCAGGCTGATTTGGAATGGGATATAGCGGATCTATGCCCTTACATACTTTCTTGAAAAGTTCCTCTATACAATCACGTTCTTTATATGTAGGGGTGTTTTTAGAAAGTGGGTCGAGATAATCATAAACTTTTTCATCATAAAAAAGTTCGTCAAATACTTCCGACATTGTAATAACCTCGATTTATTTATTGCTACCAGAAATTAACTTTGTCACATTTTTGTAATCAGCAAGATCCCCGTCTTGAACCTTTTTTACATTTTTATAATAAGAAAGTAGTTTTTCTGGATCGCCTGCTAATTTTATCATTGCTTTCATTGATCGATATTCCCGAATACTTAATAGCACAGCAACCTCGGCTTTTCCGTCTGTGATTATAATACCGGACTTATTTAATCCAACGACTAAAGATGGCAGTTGTTTTTGTAAATCTGAAATAGAAATGGATTTATTCTTCATGAGGGGAGCCTCCATAATATGTCTATTTTTTAATGTTTCAATTTGTCAAGAAAAATTTTCGTTAATTAAGCCTTTTAATTTCAGATTATAATCATTCTCCTTTATTTTTTTAATGAACGATTTAAATTGCAAAAATCATGCACAACAGTATACCACTGTTATTATTATATTATATTGCGCCACCAACTGTCAAAAAATGTCATGTCTCTCCAAATTGCGTCATTTTGTCGGCGGATTTGAAGATTTATATAGGCAGTTAAATATTTGTACTACGTATGGTATTTAGGTATAGTAATGAAATGCTGCTCCTAATAAGACTTTTTATTTTTCAAAAACTATGTTCCGGCCTTCGCAATAAGGAGCTTACTGTAAAAACCCCATGCTTTTGACTGGCTTGGAATTATAAGTCATATTAAGAAAATATGGAGATTTATATTCCACTCCGGCGGGTGATCTTTACTTTGATTTCGAAATCGTCCTTAGATTCAGTCCAAAGGTAATAGCTCTTGCCTACAGGTACGTGTTCGATCCGTCCCTGGTGGTAGCCGTTTTGAGCTAATTTCCAACTGGGCTCGAACTGTTTCCCGCGATAAATATAAATATTGGATTGCTTCGGTGCCAGGCTGATTACTTCGATAATATCACCGATTTTTATCTCTTTATTCCAGGTAAACGCGCGAATATTGCCGTCTTTATCCTGATCTTTCTTTCTAAATGTTTTTTCATATATTACTTGAGGCTTGGCTATCAACGCTTTTCGGACAGGCTCATTTGATAGGGTATACTCATAAAACCTTTTTTTCAGGTCATCCAAGCGGACTCTCGCGCCTACGGTCAGACTGATAATAAGCTGGTCATGTTCTAAACGGATTTCTTCTTTTAAAATATCTGCCTTTATAAAACCGGCAGTAAAAGTTTCGATTTTTTCTTCCAATATGGGGAAGGTTTTACCGGCTTGATAGTGAAGTTTGGTATAGCTACGCAGATAAACACCGGCTTTTTCCGTGGCCCGCCGCCTGGCTTCTCGAAAACAGGCCTGGCGCGCGTTTAAAAGAGTTTCATTACTGCCTACCCGATAATCACATTTTACTTGAATCAAAGAGGTTGGTTCGATTCGATTAGCGCTTTCGGCAGAAAAGACTGGATAAATGATAAAACTGGTCAAACATATTAGAAGCCAATCTTTTTTTTGTGCCATAACGATTTTCCTTTTCTATTTTCGTATGGCCAAAAGTATATATTTCTCACATAAAAAATAATTTCCAAACAAGATCTTGTCAATAGGAAAAATGTTCTTTTTGCATATTATTTAAGATAGTTATATAAACATTAAATTAGAAAGTTAATTGAACGGTGAGAAATTTAAATATAGAAAAAAATCAACCTGGTTCAACCGCCTGTCTTTGCCTCGGAAACAAAAGAGCGACCTAACCTTGCCCGATAACATCCGAGAAACAAGGTTACTCTCCAAGAAAAGGCACCTGAGTCTGCTCTGAATGTTTTTCTAACAAGCGAGCAGATCTTCACTTGAGCCCCTGGATGGAACCAGGTTGATATATTATTTTATCACCATAAAATTAAAGGATTATGGAAAAATTTCGACATACTGGCCGCGCCAAGCTATTTACTCAATCATGCTCACAAGCTCCTTGTCCCGCCCGTTTCGCCAGATTTGTTCCAGAATATAGGTGGGGCGTTCGATGTCTATGTCGCTTGAGCAAGCAAACAGGAACATGCGGGAGCCTTTTTTTCTTTGATCAATTAATTTGCCGGCCTCAATCATATTGTTTATCCGCTCCTTAGTGGTGGTAATGGTCAAAACCTGCAAGCCCTTTATGCCGTATAATTTTTCATAGACATTCTGGTGATAGCCTTCCCAGTAGCCCAGCATCTTTTTTAAATAGGAGGAGCTTTTAAAATCAGACCGGATAATGGGCATGGTGGAGCGGTCTGCTTCCAGAGCAAAGAAAATTTCGTTTTTGCCGTCCGGCTCGTCCGGGAAATACAGACCGAATAGCTGGTCCGGCACAATAGACAATTTTATTTTTTGCCCATCTCTATCAAGCACATAGTCGGATAGAAACCGGCCGCAGAGAGGATTTATCCTGTCTCTCATTTTTGTTTTAAGGTTTAATCTTTCGATATGCCTGACCATATCCTCCTGTCTTAAAAGTTCTAAATTGCTTACGGCCTGGCAAGCCAGCTCCATGGTTACCATGAAGTTTGATACCAATAAGGCGTGATCCAGGAAGACATCCCTGACCCACTGGTCCCTTCTAATTTGGTTTTGTTTCCGGCCGGTGATTTTGCCTTGCTCACAGAGCCAGTCGGCTCCTTTTCGACTTAAGGCGTAGGCCATGGGCTCGGTGCCGATTGTCCTGGTTTTTATCTGCACTCGGGGGCGATTAATAAAGCCATTGTGAAAGAGCCGGTGCAAGCGCCGCAAAACCCCTTGTTCCCCTCCGCCGGTTAAGGCGATTAATTGGCGTGAAGTCAGAAAGCGATAGCGAGCCAAAGCAACCAGTATTTCAATATCGCGCGGTTGGATTTGCAGAATGCGCTGATCCGGAACGCGGTCAAAGCGGGATTTCCGCGTCTGGATTTCTTTTTTAGCCATAGGTTTTTCGTTAATTTTTAGTGTTTACATCTTAGCAAGGCTTTATTAAAAATGGATTGATATTTTTCTCCTAAGCTGAAATTAGTTATGGAAACAATTAGTTATAAAAAAACAGTTGGCTTTGGAAGCCATTAGTGCCGCCCCTGTCGGAGCCCCGATTTTGTCCGTCCAGGCAAAGCTCATTCAAGACGGTTTGGCTGGATGGATACAAAATCGTGGTGCTCCCGACTATCTTCCTTTTGGCTCGAGATGTTAAGCCGGCCCGGAGCGTTAGCGGAGCCGTTCGGAAAAGGAAGATAGTCGGGAGCAGAGCGGACGACAGGGGTGGCAAACAATTTTCACGCTAATTAGCGTAAAAAGTCGGCCTTGCCTATACAAAGGCCCTATAGAAATCCAATTTGTACGGCCTTATTTAAAGGCTTTTTTAGAGGAGCTTAAACCGGTTTTTTGGCTAAAGAATGGCTAAAGAAAATTATTTAGAATGCGGAAAACAGAGGAAATTAGGGTAAAATGGTTTATGGCGTTTTTAATGTTATTTCTGCAAGTTACTGTCAGGCAAGGGGGTTTGAAAAACCAGGCACGAAGTCTGAAAATCCCCGTGTCGGCAGTTCGATTCTGTCCCTCGGCACCACCATCAAATGGCCTACTGTTTACGCGGTAGGCCATTGATTTTTCTAGAGATACCTACAATTTTGATCAATTCCGGCTGTTACACAAAAGTCTTACACAAAATGACAGACAGCGGTGATCAAAATGCCCTCCCCTTCCTACCTTGTCCGTAATCAATATTCCTACTGTTTCCGACTACGAGTCCTGTGCCCTATCACCTGGTATGAAACCAATGGGATTGGCCGGGATTTGATGTGATGTGGTGGGATGTGTCGTGATTTTGGTTGGTTGTGATTGGACTGGATCGGATAACGGCGTTACAGTCGGTTTGAAACCAAAATGGAAATTTCGGGTGGATTTGACGGCTGGTTTAAAACCATGTGATATCTACGACAGGTGTTTGAAATAGATATGAAGGCGCGTTGATTAATGATTTAAGCCAGATTTAAAAGTTGTTTTCAGAAACAGTAAAATGAAAAAAGTCGGAAATGAACGGAAATGGGTAAAAAATTATATAAAAATAGATTTTATTAATTATTTCGGTTGGTAATAAAAACAGCAGATTTTTGAAAGTCGGAAATGAGTTTGACGTATTTTTGGTAACCTAATTGCCGTTGGAGTATTCCGGCTTTGCCCATCCGCTACCAATAACGATCATGGCGGCAAACGTTTTAACTTCTTGGTTTGAAAACAGCATGATATTTTTACCGTCATCAGGGTCCCTCTTAAAAACCTTATCGAGCGAATTTGCTAATTCTATGGCATACGGCTTGTAATCATCAGGCTCATTAAACCTTGATGTCAAGTCGTCATTTAATAATCCTGCTTTAGCATATGCGGCAAGAAAATTAGCACATGTCGCCATTTTATTTGCATAGGTGGCCTTTTGCCATTCAAGTGCATTCGCTTCAAATAATGTTCCGCCCTCGTACCACTCGCCACAAAAAACGCACGTCGGAAATAATATTAAAAGAAGCATAAATATTGTTTTTTTCATTTAAGCCTTCCCCTCTTTTTTATACATCCTCAAAAAAGTTTGGCCATTCCTTGGGATGGAATAAATACATCTTCTCCGTCATACTGTTGTGCGCCGCAAAGCAGTGGAAATTTGGACATAGTAAATCCAGGGGTTGATGGACCGCCGATGTAGATGTGTTCGATATGACCCCAAGCACGCAAATCAGAAGGAATCAACTTGGCGTCATCTTTTATTTTCATTTTTAAATAAAGCACATTTGACCAACCATATTTTTCACAGCGATAATCATAATATGAATCCTTGTCGCATGACATTTTTGAAACATATTCAATATATTCAATATCATCGAGATATTTTTGTTTTAATGGTTGGCACGTCATAAAAAATTCAAAAACGGCTATGCGCAGAATTTCTTGTTCTCCCTTGTTTATAGCTGTATTCATTTTTATGTGAACTGTTCTTTCAAGGGGTTTTGCTTTCTGTTCGTTCGAATAATCATTAGAGCATCCTGCCAACATTAATAAAGACAATATTGAGAAAATAATTTTATTCATCAGAAAATTCCTTCATTTTAAATACACTGCTCAAATACCAAAACAGGTTTCGGGTTCATTCCTTGGAGCGAAAATCCTGACGAGGGCGCATCGGTGATCGAACGGATATATAATCCCGACGCGGAGCAAACCTTCAAATTTAAAATGCAAAGTGGATATGAGTCTTGTATCTATTGTCTTGCATACCGCATCGAGTATTTTTTTCGGCCTGTCAATATCAGTAAAATCATGTAAATAACAACCAGCCAGATATTTGATTCCCACGGTTTTCGGGAAGTTGCCATAGGTTGTGACATGCCCAATATAGCCTGATAGATGGACAACCATCTCCAAATACCCATCGTGAAATTTTCTATCGCTGACGCGCTGATCACGACGGGGCGGCTCAATAGAACTCTGTTTCATTCTCTGGTGCCCGTCAGCCTTTATTTTTTTGCTGTATCTTCCGTCCCTGTCAAACGAGTTTCATCGTCGACGGAATGTTTTTGCTTCGCCTCCTGGGCAGCCCTTTTTATGTATCCGCCGATCTCATAAAAATTTTTTGTCGATGCCTTTTCCAGGGCCACCAGCGCCTCATTGACCTCGATAGCGAATTCCTTGTCATCGAATTCCTGAATGACACAATTGTGTTTAATATCGAGGACGTTCGAGGAGTGCCTCTGTTGGCCGACATAAGGCGAGCCTTCACCAGTTAAAAGCCAATTTAAATCTGCCGATTGGCATATTCCCCAATCTATAATTTTTGCAAGTAATGTTCCACGTTTTTTTCTTCTGCTAAACTCTTGTGGCGTTAAATCGAATAGTTCAGCGATCTCTTTATCGCTTTTTAAATCCTCCATTTCTTTTAATCGGCGTATTATTTCTGGCAAATTATCCATTCGGCCTATTTTAAACCTTGACTTATCATCCACTTGGCATATAAAACCATATCTATATCCGAATTAAAAATAGACATGGAGAAAACGTGTTTTTCAAAAGGATCATAAAAAAACTCAAAAATCTAATCGGAAAGAAAAGAATCTTAGTAGCGCAAATTTCCTCCGATTGGTTCAATTCCGTACAAGAAGAGACTTACAATGTGCTTATTCAATCAAAGAAAAGCCTTTAGTGTCGCTTCATCGATTCAGGAGGAAGACCTTGCCAAACTCCGAGATCTTTTTGATCACCTACTGAAAACGGAAGCTTCATTTCATGAAGCAGAAGCAGCATTATACCAGGTAAAATTGCGCTTTCCGGAAGACCTGAGGGAATTGTCGTGAATGCATTCCCAGTCTTTTCGTTGATCATGGCCACAATGATCAATTGCCGGTGGCGTTCAAACAGGACCCGCCATGCGCCTGGCGATATATCTTCCCATGAAGACGGAATCGGATTTGATGCAAACCTTTCTATGGCCTTATCCGCCTCATCCTCGAACTTTGGATCGTACCTTATCGATAAAATACGGTCCATGCGTGACCTGAATATATCGTTTAATGGCCATAATATTTCAGCCAGTTTTCCACCCCCAACAATCTCAGGCTGCACATTATCGATAGAGCCGAGTATTTTATTAAAGAACTTTAATGCAAGCTTGGCCGACATATTCAATCCTTTTATTTATCCAAGGAGCTTCTCATGACATTTTCTGAGCCAATCACCGCCATGGATATTCAATACATGCTCAAGCGGAAAGGGGTAACGCAGAAGGCTCTTGCGGAAAAGCACGGTGTTTCCGAAATGACCATATCCCGTGTCATCCACCAAAAGCTGATCTCCGACCGTTTATTCCGTGCCATTTCGAAAGAAATCGGATTGGACCCGAAAGTCGCATTCGCTGATTATTACAACTGGGACGGCCGTCGTCCTCGCAAGTCTTCTTCTGCTAATTAATAGATCTATCAATATACCCATTTCACGTCAATGCCTAAGAAACGCAATCAAATAGATACGGCGCAGCTCAGTTTGTTCGACCATCTAACCCGGTTAACCGAAGAGAAGCGGGCCGCTGCGGGCAGCGAGGGCACGATGAACGTCCGTGACCGTTTGCGGCGGGCGCTAAATCGGGCGATCAAGGAATGTAGCCTTTCCCGGCACCAGATCGCCGGGGAGATGAGCCATCTATTGGGTGTCGAGATCACCAAGGCCGTCATCGATGCGTGGACGGCCGAAAGCAAGGACAACTATCGCATCCCAGCCGAGTACCTTCCAGCCTTCTGCCGGGCAACCGGATCCAACGACCCGATCGAAATTTTAAACGACACAGTCGGCATGTTTTCCATGCCTGGACCGGACGCACTTCGGTCCGAGATCCAGAGATGGAAGGAGAAGCTGAGCGAGGCCAGGTCGGAAGTCAGGAAGCGTGAAATGTTTCTCGAAGAGATGACGAAATAAGAAAGGGGTAACCATGTCAAAAAGCGAGAATCCATTGTTTCGAAAGACATCCAACGCACCCGTCGAACCGGACGTCTTGGACATTGACGACGACAGCATCGTTCCGCTGAACGAGTCCTTCCCAGGCATGCCGCCCATGTCGGTCCGGGAGAAGAAACGCCTGGCGGAGCTGGAGGATGTGGTCACCAGGAATTTCAAGGCGTTTTACGAGGTAGGATGCGCATTGAGGGAGATTAATACATCCATGCTCTACCGGTCCACGCATTCCACTTTTGCAGGTTATGCAAAAGATTTATGGGATATACAGCGGGCGCATGCGTATCGTATGATCGATGCTGCTGACATTGTAGATCGTCTTCTGCCATACGCGGAACAAATTAAGAATGTCTCCAATTGGAGACAAGACGAAAAACCAATTCCACAAAACGAAGCACAGGCAAGAGCCCTCGTCAAATACCCAGAGGAAAAACAGATCGAGATCTGGAGGAAGGCCGTGGAAACGGCGGACGGCCGGATAACGGCGGCGCACATAAAACAGACGGCCAGGAAGATCCACGGCGAAAAAGTGAAAACGACCGTTGACAGGGCCAAGAGAAAAACCAATGTGCCGGCGGTAAAGATGAGCGACCGGTTTCGCAAGGCGTTCAACGAATTCTTGGACGCCATCAACGAGGAGCGTCTCAAGGACTGGAAAGATACCGATCCGACCGAGGCGCAGCGGCACATAGAAGGTATTTTACAGGCGATATCCCAACCATTGTAGAGGGCGGCATGGAGCATTGTCTGACTGTCAATTCAATTTCTGAATGTATCGGTCTTTCGCCTCGGATGGTGCGAATACGAGCCCAAAACGAGAGATGGCCAACCGTAGGCCAGCGCGTTCGAGGTGGGCCAAGGAAATTATTTCCGACGTCACTACTGCCGGACGATGTTCGGGCGGCAGTATTCTCAACGTTATACGGAGGTGAATCCTCAGGATTCATACGGGGCCTTGGCGTGAACGCAGAGGCGATGGCCGCGAAAATCGCAAAACAGGATGAAGTGGAGGCGAAACTTGCGGCATATAACGCACTCACAGACGAGCAAAAAGACGAGGCGTACGCGAACGAGGAGATCCTGAAGGCGCGTGATGGGTTTCTGGCCGCAACGAAGCTGCCCAAAAAGAAGGGAACGCTCCTATTTATAAAAGAGGTGAAGGCGGGGACGATAAAATTTCCACCCAACGTAACCAGCGCAATGAAAAAACGAAAAGGAAAAATCGTCCTTTCTTGGTCCACTTTTTACCGATGGGAGACTGAGTACAAGGAGAATGGACCGGCTGGGCTGGCAAGGAACTACGTCAGCATGTCAAAGACGTCGGTGCCTGAGCACATGCAGAAGTTCATCCAGGCAATGATCGTCGATCACCCTCATGTATCGATCCCAGGGATACGCATGTCCATAAAAGCAAGATTCGACGGCCAGGAAATACCGAGCGCGCATGCGATAAGGCGATACGTTTCCAAATGGAAGGATGAAAACGAGAGTCTCCTCCTATACCTGAAGAATCCTGATGAGTGGAAAAATAGGAAAATGTTCGCCTTCGGCGACGCATCCGAGCAGGTCTTCAGACTGAATCAGTTATGGGAATACGACTCTACGCCGGGAGACGTGATGCTCACCGATGGCCGGCACACGATAATAGGCGTGATCGATGTCTATTCAAGGCGGATCAAGCTGCTGGTGTCTCCGACATCAAAGGCGGAATCGGTGGCGGCACTCACCAGGCGTGCCTTGCTTGACTGGGGTGTGCCAGAATCAGCAAAGACCGATAATGGCGCCGACTATGTGTCGCGGCATATGGTGCGAATATTTTCAGACCTTGAAGTCGAACAGGTGCTTTGCCCGCCTTTCTCTCCAGAGAAGAAGCCGCATATCGAACGTGCATTCAAAACCTTTTCCCACTCCATCGTCGAACTGTTACCAGGCTACATCGGCCACAGCGTTGCGGACAGAAAAGCCATAGAGTCAAGACGCACATTTGCACAGCGAATGATGAAGCAGGGATCGGATCCGGTGGATATCAAAATTTCATCCGACGAATTCCAGGAAATCTGTGACCGGTGGGTGGATGCCATCTACCATCACAACTCCCATGACGGACTCGACGGCATGACGCCGGCACAGGTGGCAAGGGATTGGACCGGACCAGTGCGGCGCATCAGCAACGAGCGGGCGTTGGATATTCTTCTTTCACCTGCGCCGTCGGACGGCGGTTTCCGGGATATCCGAAGAAAGGGTATCAGGGTTGAAAACGCATGGTTTATCACACCAGAGCTGGCCGGGCACGAAGGACGCGTAAGGGTTCTGTTGGACCGTACTGATTACGGCACAATTTACGTGTTCGGAGAGGATGGGACGTATATATGCACCGCTGTCAATCCTGACCGTACTGGCCATAACCGAAAAGAGATCGCAGATAAAGCGAAGGACATCCAAAAGAAGGTGATGCGCGAGGGCAGCCGGGAGCTGAAGAAGGTCGCGCGAGAGGCAAAAACTCGGTTTATCCACGATGAGATCCTCGGCTATAGGGAATCAAAGATTGCAAACATCGTGGACCATCCAAAACAAAGCGAAGAATACAGCACCGGCGCGTTGGATGAGGCGGCGATGGCGGTAGAGGACATGCGGCGAAAGGAACTTGGCCCTTCTCCCATCGCCATCAGCGAAGATGAGGAGGAGCGCGCAAAGGACGTGATCCGGCTGGCGGACAAGCAGGCAAACAGGATGCCGTCTACTCAATGGGAAAAATACGAGTATCTCACCCAGGACCTGGCCGATGGAAAATACCTTCCAGATGCAGATTTGGCTTGGATGAAACGGTATGAGCACTTTCTGCAAACAGGGAAAATGGCAAGTTGTAACGAGTGATGACTGAGGGAAGAGAGGGAGAGATGGCCAAAAAAAGGGCAAAGATGAAGAAACAATACCAAAAGAGCAATCGAAAACTCGGAATGAAAGACTTGCCGAAGGAGGTGCTGGTTGACCTTATAAAACACCTCAATATTGAGTTTTCGGAGGAGGCTATCGTAGAAACCATTATCCGGCATCGTCTGCGCCGGGCATCCGGCCACGCGAGAAAACATCAAGAAATAATGGAAGAGGCCAGTAAAACAAACATCAAACGGAAGCGGAGGGACTTAGAAATCGAGGCCAATCGCCACGCTGTGAACCTTGGCACATTGTACCAATCGGCCAAAAAGATGGTCGCAGATTATGGGCTCGGTGAAAAATTTCCACGTTTGGCAGGGTAAAAGGTCGGCCGGTGCGGGCAACACCGGCCTTTTGGTAAAGCGTAAGACAAAAAGGAGGTTACCACATGAAGCACGAAATGGCAATGACGGCGAATGTCCGCCGGTTTCTGGCGGCGGTTCGCGAACTGACCGACCGTCCCATGGGTGTTGAGGGGATGGGGCTTTTATGGGGCCATCCAGGAGAAGGAAAAAGCACAACGGTCGCCTTCGCCACCAACACGCTGGACGGCATCTTCCTTCGGGCCAATGCCTGCTGGACGGTGACCAGCATGCTCAGTGCCCTGATGGTTGAACTGGGCCAGCCGACAGGTCGATTCCGGGCGCCAATGGTGGACGCTTCGGTGCGCTGCTTGATGGAAAGACCGAGGCCGATCTTCGTCGACGAGGCGGATTATCTACTTCGCCAGACCGACATGATCGACGTGTTACGGGACATCTACGACAACACCGGGTCGCCGGTCGTGCTCATCGGAATGGAGGAGATGGCCAGGAAGCTGCAAAACAACGGTCGATTTGCCAGGCGCGTCACCCAGTGGGTGGAGTTTCGCGGCATCACCATTGCCGACGCGCGGACGCTTGCCGAAACCGTGTGCGAGGTGGGTGTGGAACATGACCTGCTGGAGAGGCTGCACGAGGCGGCCAGAGCCAACATCGGGCGCATGACCACCGGCCTGTCGCGGATTGAGCAACTGGCCAAGATCAATGGGCTGGAGTCGGTTTCCCTTGCCGAATGGGGAGACCGTCCGCTTTTCTTTGATCAACCCACGTTCGGGAGGCGGCGTTAATGGCTGGAATCAAGGGAATGGTTGCATCATCGCCTAGAAAAAACACATCGCGGCGGAAGGTGTGGCAGAGCATGCGCATCCTGCGCCGGTTTTCCGTACCAGATCTTTGCAGAACATCCGGAGCAAAGACCAATAATGTGAGAAAATTCGTCCTTGGCCTCTTGAAACATGGATATGTGGCTAAAATCAGCGACAACCTTTCCGGCCACGCCGGATCGTACCATGCGTATCGGTTGGTGCGTGATGTTGGGCCGGAGTACCCAATGAGGTGCGAACGGTGCGGAAACCCGTTAGGGAAAAAGTGTAGGGAGGAAGGAGACGAGCGATGACAGATAATATGGCGTTGCTGCGCAAGGCGGTTGCAGAAGGCGGACAGGCAGCCGTCGCCCGTCGGTTGGGGTATTCCCCTTCCGCCGTCAACCAGGCGCTGAAAGGGACCTATGCCGGAAGCCTGGAGAATATGATGCAGCGGGTGGCCGAGGAGTACGGAAACGAGACGGTGATATGCCCGGTGATGGGAGAGATCCCGCTGTCGCGCTGCGCGGAAGAGCGGAGGAAGCCGTTTGGGGCGACCAGTCCCCAACGGGCGCGGCTTTACCTGGCTTGCCAGAGGTGCAATGTGAGATAGGCTGTAGGAAAAGGAGGAAAGAGATGATGGAAAAACAGGCGCAGATCGATCAGATACACGAAGGGTTGAACGATATTTATATGGACCTACATGACATCTCGGTAATCGACGAGAAGAGTCGTGAAGCCAAGCAAAAGGCGCTCGTTACGCTGATCCGGATGCGAAAGATAATGGACGCCAACGGCATGGCTCATCGGCAATTGGATCGGAGTGCAGCATGAGCCGGGGCGTTACGGATCGACTTTACATCAAGGAGGAACCAATGGCGGAGCTGAACAAAGACGACTTTATGGAGGATGCCAAGGGGCGCCTTGTCCCGAAGAGCATGGTGGATGAAATCGACCAGGAGCGCGATTCACTGGTCAGAGAACTTTTTACGGCGGCAGAAACACTTCAAAAAAACATGAAGGAATTTAAAGTCAGGAGCATGGGGGACGTTTCCGCGTTCATCGATTTGTCGGCCGAGAAGTACGGAGTTCATCTCGGCGGGAACAAGGGGAACGTGAGCCTTATTTCCTATGACGGGACAAAGAAAATCCAAGTGGCGATCAGCGAACATATTTCGCTTGATGAGCGTTTGAAAGCGGCAAAGGCGCTGATCGACGAGTGTCTCACCGACTGGACAGAGGAAGGGCGCGACGAGATCAAGGTGATCGTTATGGATGCGTTCCAGGTGGACAAAGAGGGGCGTCTAAACGTCCGGCAAATCATCGGCCTGCGGCGGTACGAAATCGACGACGAAAAATGGTTAAGGGCCATGGAGGCCATCGGCGACAGCATCCAGGTGGTCGGATCGAAGAGCTACATCAGATTCTACGAACGAAAATTCCCAGAGGATAAGTGGCGGCAGGTGTCAATGGATCTTGCGGCGTTGTAGTGCGAAATCCCGCTTTTGGCGGGATCGTCGTCCGGTGGCGCGGGCGGCCTGATGAGCAGCCGAATTTAGCTCATAGCTCATAGCTCATAGGAGATGATCGGTGAGAAAACAGACCATTAAAAACCAACGAAATATTGATCTTGCGAAGATCCATATCGCCAAGAAGCAGTTGGGCATGGATGACGTCGTCTATCGGGATATGTTGATGAATGTGGCCGGGGTGTCGAGCGCGGCGGACCTTAGGGCTCGCGCAAAAATAAATTCACATTTTCATGGTGAGATCGAATAGTTCCAATTTGGCCGTTGAGTATATCGTCTCAAGTTTATTTGATGCATTTGTTGGTCGGAGACCTTTTTACCTTTACGGTAATTCTTGTTGTTAAGAAAAACGCGGATTTTCAACCCTGTCGCGGTTTTGGTCGAACGAATGAATTTCAACACAGTTTCGTAATCAAGCAAGGGTTGTGCTGCCCAGTTGTTGCTAATGAAAGAAAACATACGGTGTTCGATGGGATTCCACTTGGAGGAACCGGGTGGATAATGACATACTTTGACCTTCAGGCCGAAGCGGCTGCAAAGACGGATCTGCAGCTGCTGTTTCCAAAGCCGGATTCTGTAGCCATTGCTTCCACCACAATCGGCCAGAATGAGCAGACGATCGGCATCAGGATAGTGGCGAGAACCAACTTTTTGCCACCATGTACGGATAGAATCTACGGCAAACTCGGAAGTATCGCGACTGGTGCCAACACATACAAAGCCCTTGTTTTGAATAATGTCATAGATACCGTATGGGATCGCAACACCATTGGCGTCAGAGGGGAAATCATGATCCAAGACTTTTATCGGTGCTTGGCTCCATCGACGCCCGGCCTGATGGAACGGTCCTATTAGTTCTCGGCTTTTGGTATCAACACTGATCACGGGCATTCCGTCGGCTTTATAGCAGCGTATCTGGCTGCGAAGATAGCGAAACTGTAAATCACGCTGGTGGGGATCGGGTGGTTTACTCTGCCCGGATTCAAGACATTTAAGATTCAAGCGTAGGGAATAGTTCATTTGCTTTAACAATCTACCCACTGTTTTGGCCGATACCCGGATGCCGGCACGTTTCAATTGTTGGGCGATTTTTCCTGTGGTCTTGCGTGTCCACTTACACCCACTTACCGGATCACCAGCGGTCTCGTGCTCCATGATGACGGCGATGGCGTCTATGATTTCGGGCGTTTTTTTTCTTGCAGAAGGCGCCCGCCTCCTGCTGCCCGAACTTTTTGGGTACTCAAATCGCCGCTGATCAGTTCTTGTCGACCACGTGCTACGGTATGAGGATCCATGCCAAGCAGCGATGCGATGTAGGCGTCACCGCCGTGGCCCAACTTTAACGATTCAAGCCCGGCGTATAGCCGGCGTTGGCGTTCATCGAGCATACTGCAAAAAAGAACAATTATGGCCTTGGCCTCTTCTGCGGCCAAGTCGGGATTGGTTACGATAACAGAAGCCAAGGACTTTTTTAAACGGGATTTGCGAACTTTCTCCTGTCTGCGAGCAACAACGTTTTCAGGAGACAGATAAATGTAGACAGCCTCGAATTTTTTACGCTGAAGCCGGTTGTCGCGTACCAGTTGGGTCAACGCATGTTTGGTCTTGACGTGCAAAATATCTTTTAGTTCGGCGGCGCTGTACCCCGCCTCTGATCGGGCAACAAGGGTCTCGGCTGTTTGAAGCAAATTACCGAAACGTGAAAACCAAACATATTTGCAAGACCAAAGGCCAAGTTTAGAAAATCGCGCAATGCATAAAAGAGTATAAAATTTACCTCGATGCGAATAACTGCTCAGATACTTCAGCTGCGCCAATTTTCGAAACAGCGTTGCTCGAGCCGGATTTCCAAGCGCCTCTTGAAGTTGATTAAAAGTGGCGATTTTGTGAACACCAAAGAAATCCTTTATGTCTTGGAGATGGTATTTTGTCTTATTCATAATGATACAATTAGCCCTACAGGTCGATTCTGTCAAGGCCAATGATCTCATTATGAGCAACAGGACAATATATTGCTATTTAGCCAATTATACGGATTTGTTGCAAACAACCATAGGATAGTTAATGAGACTATTAGCCTCATAATATGTTAAATTATTTTTGCGCGAGCCCTTACTGTAAAAGGACGGCGTAAAGTACTGGCGCACCTTGGCCAGTCCGGTTTCAAGTACGGACGCAGTCGGCGTGGTTATCCTGGGCGGCCGAAGAACATGAGCCGTGGAAACAGGGCCGCACAGCTAAAGAAGATCGAGGCACTTCTCACCGTTGGCGGAAAACCCTGGAATTATGCACATGCGCTGGCCAAGAGGATCTGCAAGACGGACAGAATCGAATGGGTTCCGGATCACCTGCTGTACAAAATAATCACCGCCCTTCGCTATCAGGCGAAACGTGAGGGGTGGGATCTATCGGGGGAGATCTAAAAATGGCAATCCATTATGCGATGATTGAGGAAAGTGACAGGCTGCGGCGGGTACATAACCTGCTGGTGGACGGCATGTGGCGCGGAACGCGCGAAATCATGATGCAGGCGGACGTGTGTGCCGTCAATACAGTAATCGCCGAACTCAGGGCCAACGGCTTCGATATCTCCACCCGGTGCGTAGGCCGGGGGCGGTATGAATACCGGATGGAGCGGCATGGATATCCATCGAAAAGTTGAAAGTGTATGCAGATTCTGTGGTGCATACTCGTTTCGGCGGAGGGAAACCGGGCTATGGACTTATTGCACACAGTGGGAAAAATGGGCCGAGGATGATCCTGACAAACCTACACCAGGCGAACGGACGTGTGACCGGTTTTTCGTGAAAGGAGAAAGATGAAGTTGATATGCCCTTCCTGTGGAGCTGTTGCGAGCGCTGAGGCGTGGACCGGAAACGCGGATGCGCGGCAGTGCCTTAAAACAGTTGCCGTTATGCCGACGAGCGTTTCGCGGAACATCTTGCCGTATCTTTCTCTTTTCCGTCCGCCATATAACGGATCAAAGGGATATCGCGGCCTTGTCTGGGGCCGGGCGTTACGCCTTGCCGGCGAGGTTGCTACCCTTATTACAGAACCGCAAATTGAGTGGAAAGGGAAACCGTCCCGGCCCATCGATGCTGGATTATGGGGGATGGCAATGGAGCGGATGGTGAATGTCCCGCCTCGGCGTCTACCGGTCGAATCTCACGGCTACCTGAAATCGATCGCTTACGACCTGGCCGACGACGCGGATCGCGCACGGGAGGTTCGCCAGAATCAGGCGGAGCGTGATGGAACGATGCGAACGGAATTTGCAGAAAACAGGTCTCCTGAGGACGGCTTTAGCCGCATACTTACACCTGAAGAAATGCATGGGCAATGGGAGAAAAAGAAAGGAAACAGGAGAGAAAGATGCTGACGCTTGCAGTTGAAAATGATGTTGAAGATGTCGATCTGGTGAAATCATTTTGCCGGGAGATGCTTATCCGCGATGGATTAAAACACAATACGATCTACAATCGCGAGAAGATCATACGAAAAATGACATGCGCAATCGGAACACAGCGGCCGATCCATGAACACGTAGAGCAATATCTTGCAGAGTATCCACGCGAAGCTGACAGCTATCTCTTCACGACACTCCATGGAAACAGGCAATACTCGCCATGGGCGCTGCGGCTGTTGGTCAATACCGTAAAAAAAAGAACAACCATTACGAAACGAGTTCACCCACACAAATTCCGGCATTCCCTTGCGACAAACATGATTCTCAGGGGTGCCAGCCCGATCACTGTTCAAAGAATGCTTGGTCACGCGAACCTTTCAACCACAATGGACTATATAACAAGCAACGATAGGCAGTTGGTGTCACAGTACAACGTGTACGTTCCGAGTTACACCTGATGGGAAAGATCATCAATATTCGAACAGTAAAGCCGTTCATTTGCCTGCTTTGCGGATATGACAACTGGAAGGTATTTTTTGATGTTGATGATCAAGGTTTCCTCTTTATTGCGAAAATCAGGTGCGCGAATTGTATGAATGAATTTAATTTTGGAGAGAATGCATGAAACTTTGGTGTGTCATCAACCTGGAACACCTTAACGATGACGAGATTATCGGCGTATCATTTCGCCAGCCATCGCACTTCGGGCCAACTTGTTTCTATGACGAACGGGAGCCGGCCGAAGAGGAGATCATTCGCTTGAAGAAAAAATACCCGCATGGTGACTTTTTCCTTTTCGAGGCTGTTTCACAAGTGAATGAATCGACGGTAGTTGTTGGCACGTTTCATCTTGATGATGTTGCCACTTAACCCAGGATACTCACGAACAAAAGGAGCTTGAATGCCAAATTTTGAAAACAAAATTATTGAGGTTTGTAGCGAGTGCGGAACGGCGGCCTGCTGGTATGGTGAATTTATGTGTACAGGGGCCAAATCGGCAAACGTAGAGCTAAAAACCGTAAAAGAATTGAGGGAATCGCATTTGGAACACGAAACTTATTGGAGCGACGAATTAATGACCAAGGTTTATGGTGAGCCAGCTCCTCATGGGTATCGGTCTGATCTGTAATTACATGGAGTTCGGACGATGACATTGATGCAAAGGTTGTCTTTATTTCTGGCAAAGCGATACTTAAAAGTCCATCATTTCAGGATTCGTGGGAATGCAGATAATGTTATTTATGCAACAGGAGATGTTCTGTTGTCGCCGAATGCGTTGCGTTTCTTCATTGCCGCCGGAAAATCGAGTCAATCTGGATGGGAAATGGAGGAAGTGCGTGTCGTTGATGGACAATTCAGAGGGTTGAATCCACCGAAAATATTGAAAAACAGGACGTTAAAAAAGCTCATTTAGTCGACCGATGACAGAATACCGCCACAAAATAAAACACGATGACCTGCCGGACGAACTTCGATATGTGGCCGATCTTATCGGGATGGAGGCTCTGTTGCGATTGATAGGAGGGTTCGGCGGCAGCCCGCTGAACCTGCCCACCATCGGCAGCATCGCAAAAAACGCGCGCAACAGAGCCATCTGTTCCGAATTTAACGGCAAGAATTACCGCGAACTCGCCGTGAAATATGGATTGACAGTTCGATGGGTCAGGATAATACTCGCCAAAGGAGGATGTATTGGCAAAAAGCAATCCTCCGGACAAATCCAACTCTCTTTGTTTTGACCACCCTCCCAACTAAAAAACCCAAAAAGGGAAGTGAAATAGTGAAGTAGTTCACTTGTGTGTTCACACGACTGCATGAGATCTTTCCATCATCGACGCCGGCGAACAGCAAAGCCGGCTGGAAATTTTGGAAGCCGAGTCCATGACGCCTATCATTGAGCTAATTCGCCTGGAGGAAAACGCAGATTTCGGTACGTTCGGCGTGCTCCGGATCAACAAGCAGGTGTTCTGCGTGACGCTGGAACCGGCTGACCTTGAGAACGCAAGGGGCCGATCCTCCATTCCGGCGCAGCAATACAGATTGAAACGGGTTTTTTCAGAACGATTCGGCGAGACGTTCGAAGTGTGCGATGTCCCCGGTCGCGATTTTATCAGGTTCCACCCCGGCAACGAAATCGACGACACCGAGGGATGTATCCTGCTGGCACAGCACTTCGGCACGCTCAAAGCTGTCCGCGCCGTGCTCAATTCCGGGCGCGCGTTTCAGGCATTCATGGATGTGATGGGAGAAAACGACTCGGCCCATCTGACAATTTACGAGCAATTTTAGGGAGGATTCTCTTATGGAAACAAAGTCCGCGATCAAATCTAAAACAATCAATTTCAATGCCATCGTGCTCGCCGCCATTTCGATTATGGCTGCGTTAGGTGTGGATTTGCCGGACGGGTTCTATCAGGCGATGCTGGCCGCCGTCCCCATACTCAACATTATTCTTCGGTTCGTTACAAAAGGCGCAGTCTCACTGGGCAGCCAGACCAACGGACAGAGCGGGCGGGCGTCTGTTGGCGTTCTAATCATAATCTGCGCTCTGTCCATCTGTCCATTGATGGTGTTTATGCAGGGATGTGCCGGCCAAAGCGCCACAGAGCAGATAAAATCGCAAACCAACGATCCGGGCACCATCGCGGTTGCGGTTTATGCCGACGCCCAGGACGCATATATCGAGGCCCAGGAGTTATATCTCCCTTACCAACAGACCCTGATCGAAACCAATCCGGATCTCAACCATCAAATCGTCGGTTATTTTCGCAAGGCAAATAAGATCCTGGATGACTGGGCTGCCTTTGGAGAGATACCGGCGGAGGACAAGGTGTTGTTTCGTGATTACCTGCGGCAGATTACGATCAGTATTGCAAAAGCCGCTGAGCAATAACGATAAACGAAAGGACAGGCCATGCCTGAAACAAAAGATTTGCCGATTGTAGAAACCGCCATCGCCCTGAATCTCATCTATGACATCATCGATCGCGTGAAAAAGTACCAGGGCATAGAGCTGACGCCGGAAACCATCGGGAGGTATATTGTCGAACGGAAGAGCCGGAGAGAACAACTGAACGCCAAGTTGGGCGTGTAGGCCGAAGAAGCGGAATAATCATGGACGATGGCGATCGCGGCCTGAAGGTGACCGACATGCTCTTTCAGGCCGCGATGGAAAACCACAAACTACGACCTGTCGGGATAGGGCAACTCATGTACTGCGAGGATTGCGGAGAAGAAATACCGAAAGCACGGCGGGATGCATATCCGGGATGCACGCGGTGCACCATCTGTCAAACCGAATTTGAAAGGATGGCATAATTGGAAACGATTAGCTCCCCTCTGGTGCAATGGGTAGTAAATCTTCTTGGGTTGCCGGGCGTGATTTTCATCATTTGGTTCTTCGATTATAAGAGGGATCAAAGAAAAGACGAATCCAGAGATCGTGCTGTCAATGCCACATTGACTCAATACAAGGAAGATGTTTCCGCCATTAAAAATCTGTACGAGAACAATGTCGAGTTGGTCAAAACATATGAAAAAACATACGTCCGCCTTGAGAACCTTTACAGCGAAACCTTGTCGGTCATTTCCCTGAACACACAGGCCCAGACCAAATTGGTTGAGAAAATCGAAAAAAACATGTTTTGCCCTGCCGTTAGGGAGAAGGGGGCGGTCGAATGAACATTGAGAGAGCCATTTTGATGGGTCATCTTTCAGAGTTTAAAATGAAAAAAATGGAGCTGGAGACTTCTATTTCAGCCAATATCCGCGCAACGCAGAATTTTTTGGCCGGCGCCAACATCCGTCCTCTTTCCGAAATTGATGTTGACTCCGCCCTTGTCAACTTGCGGGAAGCAGCGCGGCAAAAAAAAGAGCTGTCCGGCATCTTAGAGAAAATTCGAACCACAGAGCTGGAGCTGGCATAAATGGCTACGGTCAAAACAAACAGCCGGGTTGAAACCGATCTTCCCATAGAGATTCGTCAAGCAGTCAATCGCCTGCTCCTGGAGCCAGGCACAACGTATGATGACGTTGCGGCCTTTGTTAAATCAAAAGGGTACGACATCAGTAGATCATCCATTGGCCGGTATGGGAAACGATTTCTCGAAGCATACAAGAACATCAAGCAATTCGAGGACCAGGCCAAAGCAATAACAAGCGGAGTTGAGGAGGGGATGCCGATGGAAGAGGCCGTCGGCAAGTTGCTTCTCCAGAAAGTAATGGCGGCACTCGTGGACGGAACGGCTGACATCACCGAGAATTCCCGTCTCATTTCCGATGTGGCCAAGCTTCAGAGCGCACATATACAAATGGCAAAATGGAAAAATGACGTTCGCAAGATGGTTCTGGAAGAGGCTGCCGATCGCGTGGGCGAAGCGGCAAGGGCGCAAGGCATGGATGAGGATCAGGCCCGGTTCTGGCGGGAGAAAGTTCTGGGAGTGGTTTAAATGGCAGCCCTGGCACCGCTGAAAGACACGCAGCGCACGATTGACTGGGAGGAGCTTCCGGCCAAGGTGCGCAATATTCCGGAAGGGTTTGATCCGCTTTCCGAAGGCGTGTTGATGAAACACCAGGCGGAGTGGATCAAAATAAAATGCCCCGTCAAGGCTGGAGAAAAAGGCCGGCGCACCGGGATCACCTTTTGCGAGGCCCTGGACGATACCATCACGGCCGGTACCCGAAAGGAAGCCGGCGGCGACAATGTGTATTATATCGGCGACACAAAGGAAAAAGGGCTTGAGTTCATCGGTTACTGCGCCAAGTTCGCCCGCGTCATCATGGAGGCCCAGGGACAAGGGATTTCCGATATCGAGGCGTTTCTCTTCGAGGACCAGGACGAAAAGGGAAACACCAAGCACATCGCCGCCTACCGGATCCGGTTCGCATCCGGATTCCAGATCGTGGCCCTTTCCTCACGACCGTCAAACATACGCGGCCTGCAAGGTATCGTTGTCATCGACGAGGCGGCCTTCCATGCCGATGTGCAAGGCGTCCTTGACGCGGCAACAGCCCTTTTGATCTGGGGCGGCAAGATCCGCATCATATCCACCCACAATGGGATAGACAATCCATTTAATCAGCTCATCCGGGACATCAACAACGGTATGTACGGCGACAAGACCGAGGCGGTTGTTTACAAGGTGACTTTCGATGACGCTGTGGCAAATGGTCTGTATGAGCGGGTTTGTTTAATGAAGGGCCAGGCTGCCACGGAAGAAGGGAAAAAGCGCTGGTACAACCGGATCCGCAACGCATATGGCCCGAGAAAGGCCGCCATGCGCGAGGAGCTTGACGCAATTCCGCGCGATTCTGGCGGGATGTGCATTCCCGGTGTTTGGATTGAGCGGGCGATGCCGCAAGTAAGGCCAGTGCAACGATTGGTGTGCGACGATGACTTCGAGCATCTTTCCGCAGCCGAACGAACGAAGTGGGGTAAAGTGTGGATCAGGGCCAACCTGGATCCGTTATTCGGACCGCTTGATCAACAGGTCAGATACGTGGCCGGAATGGACTTTGCCCGCCATCGGCATTTTTCAGTAATCGCCCCGATCGCCATAACTTCCCAGCTCATGCGCCGGGTTCCGTTCGTCATCGAAATGCAGAATGTCCCACTGGGACAGCAGATTCAAATCCTTTGGTCGCTATTAAGGGCCTTGCCAAATTTCCGTGGTGTTGCCATCGACGCTACAGGCCCAGGTCTGGGCCTTGCCGAGCTGACCGCAGACGAGTTCGGATGGAGCATGGTTCACCAGGTCGACCTGTCCCGGAAATGGTACGGGGAGTGGATGCCAAAGATGACAAAAGGTTTCGAGGACGGCATTTATGACCTTCCCAGGGACGTTTCCATCGAATCGGATTTGCGCGCCGTCGAATCCATCGACGGCATTCCCATGGTGCCGAAAGTGCAACGCAAGGACTTGAAGGATCCGGATCTATACCGGCATGGAGATTTTGCCATCGCTCTTGCCCTTGGAGAGTATGCAGCACTCAACCAGGTCGCATCGATGCCGCAGGTGATCACCGGCGCCAGACGCGTGATGACGGGAAGAGCCCGGCCCTATATCGACAGCCGTCCCCCGTTGACGGCATATTAGGAGCATTCTTTGAAACTCTGGACATCTCCAACCGAATACATCGAGATCGATAAGGGCCGCGACGTTATGTCGTCCGAGATCGCCATCCGCAGCCGGTCGATGGACTGGTGGGGCATGTTCGGCTACCTTCCCGATCCGGACCCGGTGCTGGAAAAGCTGGGACAGGACGTATCGGTATATCGCGAGCTGCTGGCCGATGCCCATGTGTGGAGCTGCTATGACAGCCGGAAGTCCGGCGTGCTGTCATGCGAATGGGAAGTGCGGCCCGGAGGCGATTCGAAGGCGGACAAGGCAGCGGCCGAACTTTGCGAAGCGTTCATGGACGGCATCGATGCCTACCAGGTCATCGTTGAAATGCTCGACGCGCCGTTTTTCGGCATGAGCCCCATCGAGGTGACGTGGGGCGCCGATGGAAAGTACTGGCTGCCGAAAAAGGTGGAGGGCAAACCGCCCGAGTGGTTCGTGTTCGGAGAGGAGAACGACCTCCGGTTTTTGTCCATGGAGAACCAAACCGATGGCGAAATCCTGCCGGCGGGCAAGTTTATTCTTCCCCGCCATCATGCCACATACCTAAACCCGTATGGGGAAAAGGTGCTGTCACGCTGTTTCTGGCCGGTTGCCTTCAAGAAGGGTGGATTCCAGTTCTGGGCTGTCTTCACCGAGAAATTCGGGATGCCATGGATGATCGGGAAGGTTCCACGGTCGACCAACGACGGGGACCGGGGGCGATTGCTCTCCTCTCTTTCCCAGATGGTCCAGGACGCCGTGGCCGTGATCAACGATGATGAATCGATCACCGCATTGGAATTCAGTTCGAAGTCCGCTTCCGCAGATATTTACGAGAACCTTATCTCCGCATGCAACCGGGAGGTGTCCAAGGCCGTGTTGGGCCAGACCCTGTCCACGGAGCTGGACAAGGGCGGATCCTACGCCGCCACCCAGGGACACCTGGAGGTGCGTGCGGATATCGTGGACAAGGACAAGCGGATGGTGAAAAGCGCATTCACCCAGTTGTTCGGATGGATCTCCGTACTCAACGTTCCCAACGCCATACCGCCGGAGTTCGCCTGGTACGAAGAAGACGATGTCCAGAGCGATCGCGCCGAGCGCGACACCCAGTTGAAAGCCCAGGGCGTTCGCTTCACACCGGTTTACTACCAGCGGACCTATAACCTCGAGCCGGACGATTTTACCGTAACAGCGGCGCCGGATCCGGTCGACGATACGGCAACGCCGGAAAATGGCGGAGCGTTCGCCGAGACGGATGACGATGCGGCCGACCGGTATGCCGCGCGTGCCGATAAAGAAAGCGCTGCGGCGATGGATTCTCTTCTCTCTCCAGTGCGGGACTTGCTTGATTCCGTAGATACCATGGAGGCGTTCCGTGACGGGCTAATCGAATTGTATCCTGACATGCAGCCGGACGCCATCGGCAACATCATGGAAAAGGCCCTGACCGCCGCCGATCTGGCCGGCCGCCACGAAATCACCCAGGGGATTGATCTGTGACCGTAACTTCCCAAATGCAATATGCCAGCCTTCCCTTTGACGAGGCGATCGCGTTTTTTCGCGGCAAGGTCAATATCCCGACGCGACACTGGAACGACTTATGGCAGGGCATGCACGCGCGCGGGTTCATGATCGCCGGCGCCATGAAGGATGAACTTCTCTGCGATCTTCGCACATCCGTAGACAAGGCCATCTCCAAGGGAACGACAATCGCAGATTTCCGCAAAGACTTCGATGCGCTGGTGCAAAAACACGGATGGTCATACAAGGGCGGCCGTGGGTGGCGCACACGGGTGATCTACGACACCAACCTTCGCCAGGCATACAACGCCGGGCGGGAAAAACAGATCAACGATCCGGCCCTGAAAAAACTCAATCCGTACAGCCTTTACCGGCATGGAGACAGCATTCACCCGCGCGAAACGCATCTATCCTGGGATGGCCTCGTGCTGCCGTCGGACGATCCGTGGTGGCAGACCCACACACCAATGAACGGCTGGGGATGCAAGTGCAAGAAGTTCGCCGTTGGCAGACGCTATATGGAGAAGATGGGAAAAAGCACTCCGGACACTGCCCCGGACGATGGAACCTATCAGTGGACCGACAAGCAGGGCAAGACGCATACGATCCCCAACGGCATCGATCCGGGCTTTGATTACAACGTGGGTGAAGCGGCATGGGGCCGGGACCAGGCCAAGCGTCTGGCGGAAGATAAAGGACCGTGGATCGACATGAATCCGAAGCATCCGGAGAACTATGGGCGCGCACCGATCGGAGAGTCCGTCGACGTGGCAAAGGCGAGCCTCGGAAAGCCAGTGAAAAAAGGAAATGAGGAAGGGCTTCGTTCGGCATTGCGCAAGGCCATCGGCGGCGATGAGGTCATGATGACCGACCCGGCCGGCGGAAACGTGATGGTCACCCAGGCCATCGTCGATCACATCGTCGAAAAGCCGGACACCAGGTGGGACGGAAGGGACGCATACTTTCCGCTGATCCGCGAGCTGATCGAGGAGCCATACGAGATCTGGGTATCGTTTGCCAAGAGCGCCGTCTCCGGTCGCGTCGGCATCCGAAGGAAATACGTCAAGGCCGTTCGGATCGGAAAGAACAAGGTTCTCGGATTGTGGGCGGAAACCATGAACGGCCAACTGGTGAGCAAGGATTTTTTCCGGGGCTCTCTGACCGGGGCGGCAAATTTGCGAAAAGGACACTTGATTTATGGCCGGTAGCAACGACGCACGGAGAGCCCCAAAACTGGACGATCTCGGTTTATCGCGTGTCAGTACCCGCGAGAGAGGCCGATCGGGCGATATCGAGGGATTTAAAGACGGTTTTAATGCGGTTGCGACAAGCGGATGTGATGTGATTCGTCTGAGGTTGGAAGCTCCCGGACCCCGCGCGGTCCGTAGCGCCCGGCAAACGGCCTATGGTGCGCGGCCCGGCCGATGCCTGCAAAGCCAATCTATAACACGATGCAAAAAGGTGCAAGTATGAAAAAACTCGTTTGTTTCGCCACCATGTTGATCTGTTTGCTCATTGCCGGCCAGGCGTTCGCTGCGGGCAGCGTCGATGTCAACGGCGTCAAGGTCGGCCGCGACAATATCCATATCGTTTTCGCCTGCACCGGCGACGCATCGGACGGCAGCGTGCCTGACACGGCAATCCCCTCCACCTGGTTGGAGGTACTCAGGAAGAACAATTATTACCTCGTCGATGTCAAAACGCTGACGACGGCGGGCGGAACCGATCCGGAAACGGCCGACGTACAGGTCCTGGAATCCAGTCTCGCAATATCGGAGACGGTCGATATCGCGCCATCGACGCCGAGGGATGTCTTGCTCGGCGCCGGAGCAAACTTGATTCACCCAACCGAGGCAAGGGCAATCGGTCCGGCCATGCCCATTTATGAACCGGTATCCGGATCATTGTCCTTACGAGTCGTCGGACAGGCAACGGCATCGGCGAATTATACGGTCATCCTTGTCTTCAGCAAGTAGGGGGCAATAATGAGAAAAGCGATCACGATATTTCTTTGCATCTTTTTCCTCGCCGTGCCGGCAACGCATGCCGAGAAAAAGCCAACGCCGTCGCCTGTATTGCGGGTTGCCGATCTTGCCAATTGTCCTGCGAACAGGACCTGTATCGATGGCGATGGCAACGTTTCGGCACCTTCGTTAACGATAGGATGTGCGTAACCTTTAATCGTATTTAA
The DNA here is from genome assembly GCA_963674945.2 of uncultured Desulfosarcina sp. Classification (GTDB taxonomy): domain Bacteria; phylum Desulfobacterota; class Desulfobacteria; order Desulfobacterales; family Desulfosarcinaceae; genus Desulfosarcina. The sequence continues at coordinate 1,985,672 of CAXXWQ010000003.1, read as the reverse complement.
AATTTGGGCCGATGGGGGCTGATCACCCCCGGACGCAATAGCGAAGCAAAAAGGGGCCGTGTGGGGCCACACTCTCACACGTGCCCCTTTTTGTTTGGCCCAAACCAATAAACGCAAAGGATTCGTAAATGGCAAATAAACGCAAAGGATTCGACGATTGGGTGGAGATTTTTGCGGGAGGAACGCAAAAATCCAGCAGCGGCAAGATTTTCGATGGTGATGACCTGATCGATAAAGCCGTATCCACATTTGATCCCGCATTCCACGAGCCGCCGGCGGTGGTAGGACACCCGGAGGAGAATGATCCGGCGTATGGTCTTGTCAATGCGTTGAAGGTCGACACATCCGGAGGTCGAAAGGTTCTTTTGGCCAGGTTCAAGGACGTCGAGCCGACCTTTGCGGACATGGTCAAAAAAGGCCGTTTCCCAAAGCGAAGCGCCGCCTTCTACAACGACGGAAGGCTGCGCCACGTTGGTTTTTTGGGCGCCATGCCGCCGGCGGTAAAGGGTTTGAAAAACATGACCTTTGCTTCCGGCGAAGCGGATGCCGAGTTCGAATTCTCGGAACCGCGCCCCTGGACGTGGGGCGCCATTGCCGAGGTGTTCCGCCGGATGCGGGAGTATTTTATCGAAACGGAGGGGGCCGAGCGCGCGGACGCGATCATACCGGAATGGGATATCCGGGAGATCAGCGACGAGGAGCGAAGGGCCGCCGAACCCAAACCACAGGAGGATGAATCCATGAAGTTTTCCGAGTTTTTCGAAGCGTTCAAGATCTGGAAGAAGTTTGAAAAGGACCCGGATGCGTCCATCGATGTGATGCCATCCGCACCCGGCGGACAGTTTTCCGAGACGGACATCAAGAAGGCCAAGGAAGAGGCCGCCGCCAAGGCCAAGGCCGATGCCGAAGCCGAGTTCGCCGAGAAGCAGCGAAAGGCCGGCAAGAAGCAGAGGGATGCCGAGATCGTCTCGTGGGTGGACGGGAAGGTAACCGACGGCGCCATCTCGCCGGCGCTGCGCGACAGCGGCCTGGTGGCCTTCATGCAGGGTCTTGCCGACGATGCCATCGAATTTGCCGAGGGTGAGGAAAAACAAAGCCCTCTGGACTGGTTCAAGGGACTGTTCAAAGAGGATGGAGAGAATCCCCTCTTCTCGGAGATCGCCACGAAATCCGGTGCGTCCGCCAAGCAAAAGGATGCCGATGCGGAATTCGCCCTGGGAAAAGACATCGGCGAGCGGGCCAACCGATAGCTGAAGGAATTTGAAATATCAAATTTGAAATTTGAAATCGTAAGGAGGAAGTCATGACGGAAAACTTGGACACCGAGGTTGTCAGCCAACTTGTTGCCGGCGATGTGCATGAGTTGAAACCGGTTACGCTCGCTGCGGGCCAGGCGGCATTGGCGCGCGGCGCCGTGCTGGGCATGATCAGTGAGTCGGAGCTTAAAATCAATCACGGAACGGTCTCCGACGGTCCCTTTCAGGCAGCCGAAACCGTGACCGGCGGGACGTCCGGCGCAACCGGCGTTGTCGTCCAGGTCAATTCCGGCAGCATCGAAGTCAAGACCGTGACCGGCACCTTCGCCGCCGAAGAGACCATCACCGGCGGAACGTCCAGTGCGAGCGCCGAGATCACCACCACCGTTGACGAGCGGTATAAATGCAAGGAGCTTGCTCCTTCGGCGGTCAACGGCCTGGCTACGCCCCGCGCGATCCTCGCCGAGGACGCGGATGCATCCAGCGAGGATGCGGAGGCCCAGGCGTATGTTCTCGGAAAATTCCGAAGCGCCGATCTGGGCTGGCCGACCGGCATCACCGCCGCCCAGAAACAGGCCGCATACATGGCCATGCAGGACCGGGGCATATCCGTGGACACGGAATGGTCGTAACCAATTTGAAATCTCAGATTTAAAATTTGAAATCACAACGGAGGAAATCTCATGGACAACCTGTTTAAGGTCCGCACACTGACCGCAGCGGTCAACGCAATCCAGGCCCCTTCCCGCCTTGTCTACAACAGGCTTTTTGCCGGGCAGGAGAACATGCAGCCGTCCGACCGGCTGGCGTTCGACGTTATTTCCGGAAGCGAGAAATTGCTGTCCAACATATCGATTTTCGCCCCTGCCACGGTGGATGACAAGACAACCCGCAAGACCATCACTCTGACCGCCCCGCGAATCGCCAACAAGCGTTTCATCGCCACGGCCGAACTCAATGCGGTGCGGGCGTTCGGCAAAGCGGGTGTCGAAATGATGAAGGACAGGATCGCCCGCGAGCAAAAGGACATGCGCGGCAAGCATGATCGAACCCTGGAATTCTGGGCGGTCAATGCACTGAAAGGCATTGTTTACGACAGCGACCTGTCAACTGTGCTGGTCAACTACAACGTCGACGACACGCATAAAACGGTGCTGACGACGACGGACCGGTGGAGTGATCTGGACGATTCCAACCCCATTGCCAACATCCGGACCTGGAAGCAGTTGATCGAGGATGACAGCGGCGCCGCAATCACCGGGTGGGTGGCATTCCATGGCTCCGGCGTCGGCGATTCCCTGCTTGTCAACAATTCCGTTCGCGAACTGCTCAAAACCGACAAGGGATCCCAGATCGCGGAAAGCGGCCGGATCACCAAGCTGGTCGAGGTTGAACTGGTCGAATACAACGGATCCTACATCGATGCCAGCGGTACCCGCCAGCGATATATTGCCAGCAACGAGTTCATTCTCGTCGGTCTGTGCGACGAACTGGTCGACGTGCCGTATGCTCCGGTCGTTGACGACGATGCGCCCGGAGGCGTCGGGAATATCGGCGAAGGCGGTCGCGGTGTGATGTTCTTTTCCAAATCGTGGCCGGAAAAAGATCCATCCGGACGTTGGGTCAAGGCGGAAAGCAGGCCCCTGCCCGTTCTCAAGCGGCCCGGTGCGGTCGTTGTGGCCACCGTGCAATAGGCCATTGGTGCAGTGAACTGACGCCCCGGCCGATCGCCGGACGGGGCGAAGCAAAAGGAGAATAGCGTGGATATTATCGTCAGCCCTGGAAACTGTATCATCTTCGAGAAAAAACAGTATTTGTCGGGGGATAAAATTTCCGGCCTTCCCAAAAATGAAGTCGACCGGCTCATCTCCATCGGCAAGGCAATGCCGGTGGCAGATGAGGATGACGGCGTGATCGCCAAAACGAAACCGCCCGAGGAGATGACCGTTCCGAAATTGAAGGAGCTGCTCGCCAAACTGGAAGTGCCATATGCCAGTGATGCAAGGAAAGATGACCTGGTGGCCCTTGTAAACGAACACACAGCAGAGCCGCCGGAGGCGTAAGCGATGCCCTACTGCTCACTTGCCGACATGCTGGAGAAGATCAGCGAACAGGAGCTGATCGACATCACGGACGATGACGATGCGGGCGTCGTTGATACGGGGCGGGTAAACCGGGCCATTTCCGACGCAGGCGCAGAGATCGACAGCTACTGCTTGAATCGTTACAAGGTGCCGTTTACCACCGTTCCGCCCATGATCCGAAAGTCCGCCGTGGCCATCGCCATTTACAACCTGTTTCAGGGCAAGCACGGCGCTCCGGAGGATCGTAGGACCGATTACAAGGACACCATCTCCTGGTTAAGCAAGGTGCTGTCCGGGGATGCGGGAATCGGCGTGCAGCCGGAACCGGATACACCCGAGGAAGCATCGGCCACCGCGATCAAGTCGAACGCGCGGCCCCAGATTTTTTCACCGTCGACCATGGAGAAATATTAATGGCCGGTATCGCTGCCAAAATCACCATCAACGACGAAGAGGCCATCGCCCTGATGCGCAAGTATGTGCGCAAGTCGATCGACCTGCAACCGGTTCTCACGGCCTTTGGCGAATACATGCTGGTGGAGACCGACAAACGTTTTACCGAAGAGCGTGATCCGGACGGAAATCCCTGGGTGCCGCTCAAACTGAGAACCATCTACGGCGCCCACCGGGGAAAGAAGTACACCAAGAAAGGGCAGTTGACCAAGCGTTTCTCCACCTACGTCACCAGGCGGAAAATCCTTACCGACAGCGGCCATCTGCGCGGAAGCATTGTCTACAAAACGGGCCGGAACTGGGTGGCGATCGGCACAAACAAGGTGTACGGCCGTGTCCACCAGGAGGGGGCGGACTTTTCCATCGTCAGCAGGCGTGCGCGGATCCGGATACCGGCCCGGCCCTATCTGGGCGTCAACGCGGATGACCGCCGCGAATTTTCGGAACTGGTAAAAGACCATTTAAGGGATCGTTAAATGCTTGCAGAAATAGAAAACGGTATCGTCACTCTTTTGAAATCCGGAGGAATTACCGTCCGCGACGTAGACCTGTTCGGCTCCGACGGTACAAAGACGCGCAACGAGGCTGCCAAGAGAAGCAAGTTGCCGGCAGCGTTCGTCGCTATCGAATCGGGATCTTTTGAAACCGTTTCGGAAGGAACGACGTATCGATGGCGGCCGGCCATTCTGGTCGCCGTTGCATTCAAGGACTGGTCCAACGATCGAAGCCGGCGCCATGGTGCTGTTGCCATCGTGGAAAACGTGGTGACGCTCATATCCGGCCGTGACCTTGGGCTTGATATCGGCCCGATAAAGCCGGAGCGGGTTTTCAACATTACGGATGCGGATCTACTCGATAAGGGGATTTGCGTCTGGCAAATCGTGTTTTCAACCTGGTTCGATACCGAATTCGTTGACGACCCGTCGACGTTGGACGATCTTCTCACGGTCGTGGCCGAATGGGATATGGATCCGGAATCAGACGGTGAACCAACACCGGTCGACACCATAGAACTCGAAGGAGGTTCATGATGGCAAATAAGTTTTTCGTCAAACCGGCCAAGGGGCTGAAAATCCGCATGCCGGGCAGGCCGGAGAAATTTCTGTCCGAAAAGGGGCAGGAGGTTCCGATGACCCAGTACTGGCTGAGACGGCTGCGCGATGGATCGGTCGAGACGGCCGTATCCACCACGCCGGCAAAAAAAACAGGAGGCGATAAATCATGAGTGTTTCATTCGAATCGATCCCGTCAAACCTTCGCGTGCCCCTTGCATACATCGAGTTCGACAGTACGCGGGCGATCCTGGCCACGCCGGACATGCCGTACAAGATCCTCGTGCTCGGGCAGATGCTGGCAGCCGGCACGGCCGCAGCCGGAACGCCGGTGCGCATCACCAGCGCGGACCAGGCGGAAAAGCTGTTCGGGCGCGGCTCCATGCTCGCGTCCATGTTCGCCGTGCTCAAGGCCGGGAACCGGTTCACCGAGAGCTGGGGGCTGCCGCTGGCCGACGATGGCGAGGCGGATGACGCCACCGGGACCATCACCTTTGCCGGTGCGCCCACAGAATCCGGCATGGTGTACTGTTACATCGCCGGCACACGGGTTCGCCTCGCGATCGCATCCGGGGACGCCATCGCCGATATCGCGACGGATCTGGCGGCGGCCATCAACGCAAACACGAGCCTGCCCGTGACGGCATCGGCATCGGCCGGCGTCGTTACCCTGACCGCGAGAAATGCCGGAGAGTGCGGAAACGGCATCGACGTCCGGGTAAACTACTACCAGGGAGAGACGTTGCCGTCCGGCTTGTCCGCGACCGTCGTGGCCATGTCGTCCGGCGCCGGCAACCCGGACATCACCAGCGCCATCGCCGCCATGGGAGACGAGTGGTACCAGGCGATCGTGATGCCGTACACGGATGCCGCCAACATGACGCTTCTGGAGACGGAGCTGGCCAGCCGGATTTCCGGCACCCGGCAGATCGACGGCATCGCCTATACCGCCTTTCGTGGGGACTACAGCGCGACGGCGACTTACGGCAGTGGCAGAAATTCTCCCCACGTTACCTGCATGGGGACTGGCATCAGCCCGATGCCGCCGTACTTATGGGCGTCAGCCTATGCCGGGCAGGCGGCAGCGGCGCTATTGAACGATCCGGCCAGGCCGCTGCAGACGCTCGTACTGCCAGGAATCCTTCCAGCGGTAGAGGAGGTCCGGTGGACACAGGAAGAGCGGAACCTGCTGCTTTATGACGGTATCGCAACCCACATGGTGGACGATGGCGGCCAGGTGCGGATCGAGCGGGAAATCAGCATGTACCAGACCAATGCATACGGCGTAGACGACCCGAGTTATCTGGACATCACCACCCAGGCGACGTTGAGCTACCTTCGGTACAGCCTACGGGCCAGGATTACCAATAAGTTCCCCCGCCACAAGTTGACCGACGATGGCACCAAATTCGATCCAGGACAGGCCGTCGTCACACCATCCACATTGCGCGCCGAACTGATCGCCCTGGCGCTGGAGTGGGAGCGGGACGGCCGGGTGGAAAATCTCGACCAGTTCAAACAGGACTTGGTCGCCGAGAGAAACGTGAGCGACCGCAACCGGGCGGACTTTCTCATACCACCCGACCTGGTCAACCAGCTCAGGATCTTCGCGGCCAAGCTGCAGTTCATTTTGTAGGACAACTTAGCAAAACGGAGGACATACGATGTCCAAAAAAAAATTAGGCAAAGCGGTTATCAAGGTGGATGGCAAAGTCCTTGAGTCCAAACCAGGGGCGAAGCTGGATATCGGCGGAGATGAACGCACCACGGTCGTCGGGGCCAACGATGTGCAGGGTTTTTTCGAGACGCCGAAACAGGGAAAGCTTGAATGCGAAATCTCGGTTGGCAAGGAGACGAAGCTGGCAGAGATGCGCGGATGGGATGACGTTACCATTTCGTTCGAGTGCGATACCGGCCAGCAGTACGTTGGGCAAGGCTGGTGGCTGACGAACACCCCGGAGATGACCGCCAGCGAAGGCGGGAGCGTTCCCCTGACATTCGAGGGAAGCCCGGCAGAGGAGATGATTTGATGGCAACACATGAAATTGAACTGATCAATGGGCTTACAATCGGAGAGAAGGTTCACAGGCATGCCATGATCCGCGAGGCAACCGCCGCCGATCTGATCGACGCAACCGACGAAAGCGAAAAGGTGATCCGGACCGAGGAAGGGTTTCAGTTAATCGCCAGCCCTACCATGGTAGCGCTCAATACGTTGCGCCGACAGATCGTGAAGGTCGGTGAGTATGAAGGGCCACTTTCCCTTTCCGAACTGAAGAAACTCAGCGCTCCCGATCTTTCGCTGTTGCAGGAAGGCGCTGAAGTATTGGAGGCGGCAACCCTGGATAAGGTGCGCGACCGGGGGCGCGATTCAGCAGGCGGTGAGTGACATGGTGGCGCCCGGCCTGCTGATATTGGCTGCCAGGACCGGATTTACCCGGTCCGAAATCGTCAACCTTCCCTTTCGGGAGTTTTTAAACACCATGCAACCCTTTTTAAAGCGCGATTAAATGAGCGACCTGAGAACATCCATCATCGTCGATCTTTCCGGCAATCTCCAGTCCAAGGCGAAGCAGTACACCAACTCCCTGAACCGGTTCGGCCGAAAAGGGGCGTCCAGCATGCGGCTTTTAAGTCGTGGTGTGGCCCTGGCCGGGAGGGGTATCGATCGTCTGGGTAACCGGTACACGGCGTTTCTCACGGGTGCGGCCGGCATCGGCGCGATCCGGCAGGTGGGAAACCTGGAGGAGCGGTTCGTCCGTATCGGTATTCAGGCGAACCGTAGCGACGAAGAGATCAATGGTCTTAAAAAGAGGATCTTTGAAGTGGCCAAGGCGCCGGATATCCGTGTTTACCCAGGCCAGATCACGTCCGCCGTAGAGGAGATCATCGAAAAGACCGGCGACCTCAAGTTTGCCGAGGAGAACATCCGCAACATCGGCCTGGCAATTTCGGCGACAGGCGGAGATGGCATTTCCATCGGCGGCATCTTAGCAGAGTTCCAAAAAATGGGGATCGGGGCCAAGGAGGCGTTCGAGGCGCTGGATATCCTCAGTGTTCAGGGCAAAGAGGGCGCTTTCACCCTTCAAGACCTGGCCGCAATGGGACCGCGTGTTGTTACTGCATATACTTCAATGGGACGCACGGGTGTAAAGGCCATCCGAGAAATGGGAGCGGCACTGCAAGTGATCCAGCAAGGTACCGGCAACCGCGAACAGGCGACCACTGCCTTCGAAGCTGTTTTGCGCACACTGGGCGATGCAGACAAGGTCAAGTTGCTCCGAAAGGGTGGAATCAGAATTTTCGAAAAAGGGTCAACAACGCAAATGCGTTCTCTTCCCGAGATCATGACCGAGATCATCGAAAAAACAAAAGGAAGCAAGCTGGCGCTCTCCAAGGTGTTCGATGCCGAAGCAATCAGAGCTTTCAATGCCGCTGCCAGTGAGTTCCAGCGGACCGGCAAGGTCGAAAGCCTTAAAAAATTTTACGATGTGCATGCGGACGGAAAAACAACCGTCGAGGACTCAATCCGTGCGTCGAAGACCCTCAATTCCTCATTACGGGCACTATACACAGTATGGGAACAGCTTTCCGACAACCAGCTTACCGAACCAATCAAAAAGGTCACTGAATACCTGGACGGTCTCAAGCCAGGAACGGTCGAGCGGTGGCTCGAGATGGGCAAGAATGTGACGCTGGTCGGAGGCGGCCTTATCGCCGCCTACAAATTGACTGGTGCGGGGATGAATATGGCCCGGTGGGGAAGAGAGATATTCGGTAAGAAGAAAGGATTGACTGGTGCAATTGGCCAGGCAGGAAAATTCGGTGATGCGATACCGGTCTATGTCGTAAATGGACCTGCATCGTTATGGGATAAAGGCGCTTCCGGGGCCGCAACAGGCGCAGCGGCCGGCGGAGGAGTCGGTGGCATGGCAGTTGGCGCCCTTTCTTTAACGCCTGCGGCGGCCACCGGTGCCATTGCGGCGGCCAGTAACGCCATCGGCAAGAAGATTGCCGAAAGTCAGGCCGCAATGACCGATACCAATACGCTACGGGAGATGATGAGAAGAATGGAAGTCCAGGGTGCCGGTCCGGGCTCTGCTGCATACAAAACCATTTGGGACGAACTGGACCGCCGCGAAGTGGCAGAACTTGAAAAACGCTTTTCCGGCGAGCTGGCCATTTCCATCGAAAGTGATGCGCCGGTTCGAGTAAATCAACTCAAATCCAGTCGCGGATTTGACATCGACATGGACGCCGGAAGGATGATGGTGGCCCACTGATGAGCTGGAAAGAAACACTACTGCCAGGGTCGTTTAGAAACGTGCCCTTTGTCATCGAATCGGCCGACGGTGAGATCGGCCGCAACGTGGCCCTGCACGAATTTCCCCTCCGTGACAAACCATATGCCGAGGACCTGGGCAAAAAGGCGCGACGGTTCCGGATGAACCTCTTTGTTCTCGGTGCTGACTACATGGCAGCCAGGGATGCGTTGATCGCAGCACTGGAGGAACCAGGGCCTGGGAAACTGGTCCACCCCTACCTCGGCGAAATGACCGCAACGGTAATCGAAGCGCGTGGTCCACGAGAGAGTACTCGCGAGGGCGGAATGGCGCGATTTGCCGTCACCTTTGTCGAATCCGGGGAGGCGGTTTTCCCAAGGGCGACGGCGGACACCGCAAAAAATACCGAATCTGCAGCAGACACGGCATCGGCGGCTGTGCAGTCAGCGTTCTCCGATACGTTTGTGGCCGACAGCCCGCAATTCGTGGTCGACCACGCAAAGTCTCTCGTTCATCGGGTATCGGATCAAATCGATGCCGTGCGCCGCAGATTCCCCAATGTCCCGGATATGGTGAGCGATTTCGTTTCTGATCTCCAGGGCCTGGCTGCATCGGCGGAGGAGCTGATCCGCGCTCCGGCAGACCTTGCAACAGACATCTACGGTCTGGTGGCCGATATCGTGCTGCTGCCGGACCGGATCGATCGTGCTTTCGACGCATACCGTCAGTTGTGGGATCTGTTTACCGATGAAAGCGCCGCACTGCCGGCGGGTACGGCGAAAAGCATTGTCCGCAAGACAAACAACACGCGGGCGTTCAACGCGTTGGTGCGCCGTGCTGCCGTCGTCGAGGCGGTCCGGGCCACGGCAAGCGTGGCGTTCGACAGTTACGATGACGCCAAGGCCCGGATGGAGGAGCTGGCCGATCAGATGGACGCAGAGGCGGAAACCGCAGGCGATGAAAGCTATGTCGCGCTAATGGATCTTCGTGCGGCCATGGTTGCCGACATAACGAAGCGCGGTGCCAACCTGGCGAGGGTGAGAAAAATTACGCCGGGGGCCACGATTCCGGCCCTGGTGCTGGCTCATCGACTGTATGGCGACGCCACGCAAGCGGAAAACATCGTGGCACGAAACCGCATCGCCCATCCCGGATTCGTGCCGGGCGGAGAAGAGCTGGAGGTGCTGATCGATGGCTGATGTCATTCTCGAAATCAACGGGCGGCAATACGGTGGATGGGAGGAGATCGAGATCCGGCGCGGCATCGAACAGGTGGCCGGTACCTTCGAACTGACAGTGTCCGATCGCTGGGCCGGCCGGGACCAGGCCCTGCCGATCCGGATCGGGGACGCCTGCACGGTTTCCGTTGACGGCGATACGGCTATCACCGGGTATGTCGATGACGTGCTGCCCTTCTTCGACGTCAAACGGCACGGCATGACCGTGGTGGGCCGGGATGCGACCGGGGACCTGGTGGACTGCAGCGCCATCGCGGCCAGCGGCGAATGGCGGGGCCGCAATATCCTCCAGGTGGCATCGGATATCTGCAAGCCGTTCGGGATTACTGTCCGGGCAGAGACATCCGTGGGCAAGGCATTCACATCGGCCGCTCTCCAGGAAGGCGAGACAGCCTGGGAGGCGCTGGAACGGGCGGCCCGCATGCGCGGTTTGTTGATGATCTCCGATGCCCAGGGCGGCCTGGCGATCACCCGCGCCGGGACCGAACGCGTGGGCACGGACCTGATCCAGGGAAAAAACGTCAAGGCCGCACGGGGCACCTTTTCCATGCGGGACCGGTACAGCCGGTATGTCTGCAAGGGGCAGAATGTCGGGTTCGACACCGACACGCCGGACCAGAACGCCGGGCCGAAAGGCGAGGCCACGGACGGGAGTGTTTCGCGGTACCGGCCGCTCATTATCGTTGCCGAGGACATCGGCGATGCGGCCGCACTGGACGACCGGGCCGTGTGGGAGGCGGCGGTGCGCATGGGAAGAAGCGCAAGGCCCCTTGTGACCGTGCAGGGCTGGCATCACGCCTCCGGGCTGTGGGCGCCCAATAAAAGAGTGCGGCTCGATTGCCCGTACCTGCATTTGGACGCCGACATGCTGATCGTGGCCGTGGCCTACCGGCTGGACAAGGACGCCGGCACCACAACCGATATCGAGCTGTGCCCGCCAACGGCGTTCGATTTGCTGCCGGTACCGGAGGACGACGGGGGCGCGCCATGGTAGCCCGGACGGTTTCGCGATTGGTGGCGCCCCTTTCCCGGCGCGTCCGGCTGATGGCCCGGCGTGCGGTGGTCAAGCTGGTGTACGACGATCCGAAAATGCAGGAATTGCAGCTTGCGATCTTTTCCGGCGAGGTGCGCGACCGGGTGGAACGGTGGGAGGACTACGGGTTTTCTTCTCATCCGATCCCAGGGGCGGAGGCACTGGTTCTGGCACTGGGTGGCAACACGGATCACGGCGCCGTTGTCAAGGTGGGCGACCGGCGGTACCGGATCAGGGGCCTTGCCCAGGGAGAAGTCGCCTTTTACGACGACCAGGGCCAGGTAGTCCACCTCAAACGGGACAAGACGATCCACGTATACGGCTGCGATCGCCTGGCCGCCGACGTGGCCGTGGAAACCGAAGTGGTTTGCCCCTTGGTGACCGTCACGGCATCGAGCAAGGTTACGTTCGACACGCCATTGGTAGAGTTTACAGGCAACGCGACATTCGCCGGCGATGTGGCGGTCGCTAACAGTGGCCAGTTCGGCGGCGGGCTGATCATGACCGGAGCTGCCGGAACCGGGAACATCAGCACGCCGGGCGACGTATCCGACGGCGACGGCAGCATGGCGGGCATCCGATCCACATACAACGAACACGATCATCCGGGCGATTCCGGCGGCACAACGGGTACGCCGAACCAGGAGATGTAATGGGCGATCTGGCACTCACATACAAAAACGGAATCATCGATCTGGACCTTGGCGAAGGCGGGACGGCCATCGACGAGGGACTTCGCACCGCCGTGATCATCAGCCTGTTTACGGACCGCCGGGCAAGCGCATCCGATGCGATTCCTGACGGCACGGATGACCGGCGCGGATGGTGGGGTGACATTTATCCGGACGTAGAGGGAGATCTGATCGGATGCAGGTTGTGGCTGCTGGATCGGGAAAAGGATCTGCCGTCTCGGTTGCGGCTCGCGGAAACTTACGCCAGGGAGGGGCTGGCATGGATGATCGAGGATTCCGTCGCCAAAACGGTGGAGGTATCCGCAAGCAGCGTGCGGCAAGGTGTGCTGGCGCTGTCCATCAAGCTGCAATCAGAAGATGGCCGGGAGTATGCCTATGCCGTTTACAACGGACCGCCGGGCGCCGTTGTGTACGTGGACGACAGCCAGGTAATTCTGGATGAGAACGGATTCGCCATCACCGATCGGACCGGTGGCGGTGTGAGCGGAAGATAGGAGGAAACTCGTGCCGTTTGACAGACCAGAGATGCAAACACTGATTATCAGAACCGTAACGGACATCAACAGCCGTTTCCTGGAAGCTGGCAATGTGATGCGCAGAAAGGCAACGAAGGCGTTCGCGCGCGTGCTGGCCGGCATGGCCCACGGGCTGTATGGAAATATGGAGTGGGTATCGCGCCAGATCCTGCCGGACACCCAGGATGAGGATATCCTCTTGCGATTCGGCGCGGTCCACGGTGTCAGCCGAATTGCGGGCGACTATGCGCGAGGAAATGTTACGGCGACGGGCACGAACGGATCCGTGATCGAAACGGGCAGCCTGTGGCAGCGAGCGGATGGCGTGGTGTTCGTCACACAGTCCTCTGCCGTCATCGCCAGTGGCTCGGCCACAGTGACGTTGAAGGCAGAGGAGATCGGCGCCGATTGGAATACCGCATCCGGAGAGACGATCGATCTGGTTTCTCCCATCGCCGGCGTCAACTCTTCCGCTATCGTCGACGAGGACGGCCTGGCCGGCGGGCTGGACGTTGAGACGATTGCCGCATACCGCCGGCGTGTGCTCCGGCGCACCGCATCCTATTTCACCGGCGCCAATGCCGCCGTCTATCGCCAATGGGCGCTGGAAGTGTCGGGCGTCACGCGGGCGTGGGTCTATGAGAACTCGCCGGCACCAGGATCGGTCACCTTGCTGTTCGTATGTGACGACATCGATCCTATTTTTCCTGATTCATCCAAGATCGCGGCGGTTGCCGATTACATCGAAGAACACGTCGATCCCAATACCGGCGTTACGGTGGGGCGTGCCGTGAACGTAACCATGACGGTCGCTGCGCCGACGGAAAAGGCGATCAATTTCACCATCACGCCGACGCCGAACACAACGTCTGTCCGCACGGCCATCGAGGCAGAGCTTTCCGCATTGCTCAGTCAGGAAGGCGAGCCCGGCGGTACGATCCCGCTGTCCCGCATCAATGAAGCAATTTCGTTCGCAAAGGGAGAGGTAAGCCACGTGCTGTCATCGCCGGTAGCGGATGTGACATGCGATGACGACGAAATACCAACCTTGGGAACGATAACATGGCCCTGATCGATGATTACACCAGCCAAATTAAGGCGTTGCTCCCGCCGGGAAGCGCATGGACGCGCGATCCCGGATCGAACATGAGCCGCTTTATAGAGGGTATGGCCGTGGAGTTCGCGCGGATCGGCGAGCGCGTGGAGGATCTTTTACTGGAGATGGACCCGTCCCGCGCGATCGAGCTGCTCACCGAGTGGGAGACGGTCTGGGGCCTGCCTGATCCATGCACCGGAGATCTGGATACGCTCGGAGAGCGCAGGGCGGCGCTGCTGGCCAGAGTGACGGCGGTGGGAGGACAGTCGCCCGGATTCTTCATTCGCCTTGCAGACTCGCTGGGCTACACGATCACCATCGACGAAAACGTGGGCGGCAATCCGACGGTTTGGCGCGTCAATGCGCCGGAAACCAGCGTGCGCTGGGCGCGTGCTGGGCAGATGCGAGCCGGCGACCGGATCCGTACCTGGGGCAACGATGCGCTGGAGTGCGCGATTCTCTCCGTCAACCCGGCCCATCTTACCGTTTTATTCGGATATGGAGGTACCTGATGCACAAGATCGATTCACCCAGCGCCACCGGAGAAAATGAGTTTACCGACGGCGATTCGGCCAGCGGAATTCTGGCAACGGAGGTCTGGTCCAAGTGGCTCAACATGATGCAGCGTGAGCTGGTTGCCATTTGTGCGGCCGCCGGCATAACGCTGGACGATGCCAACGACGCCCAGGTGCTCGAGGCGATCGGCAAACTGATGGCCGTAAAGCAGAAGTTGGTGCCGATCGGACCGTGGGACATGCAGAGCGACAGCCAAAACTGGGACATCGATCCTGGTGTCGAACAGAGCGCGATTCTCGGGATCCGGGCCGTACATATTTTCACGGATGAAGGGACAACCTACGGTTCTTTTCCGTTAGACAACAGCAGCCAGAGCAATGATGTCGCGGACGGTTGGTTCAGTGTCGGCGAAGATCTGTACGGCGCAATAAAAATCCGACTCAACAGGTCGTCCGGCGGGCTCTTCGATAATGCGGCATTCAGCGACGACACGATGAACCGGGGCTATGTCGTTCTCGAATATATATAAAAGGCGGGCATCATGATCATTACGGCAGAGCAGATCGAACAGCGGCTGCTTGGCATATGGCCAAACTTATATCACCGATGGCTATCGGACAGGCGGACCTGGTCGCCTGGCGTGAATGAGTTTTCGACGCGTGCCGTATCCCTTGGCATTCATAAATTGAAGCCTCGGAAAGGATATCTCGAGTGCGAAGAGTTTGCGCGGATGTTCCAAGGGGCGCTCACTCGTTTGCTGGTCGACGAGGCCAATGCGAAAAGGCAGTCCGGTGGCGCCGTTCCGATAGATCTTTCCCTTTCCTGGGCCTTCGGTCGCGCCAAAGGGATGAACTTTCCGCACGTTAAGCGGGGCATCAGCCATGATCTGATTTTCCTCATACCAGACGATGGTGTTGTTCGCCTGTACGAGCCGCAAACCTGCCAGATATGGATCCCAGACGTGAGTATGGATGAAAACGATGAGAATTTTGTCTACTTTGTAGAAATGTGAGGTTGAAATGAAAAAGACCTATATCCTCGTTTGTCTCATGATCGCACTGGTTACCGGCTGCGCCTCGACGGGAAGTGATCCGGTAGCTTCAGATAAATACATGGAGATGTCCAAAGACACGGAGGCCCCGGCCACCAGCTACCCCCAGGACGCATCTCCGGATCGTGACGACGAGGCCCTGGCGATCAATAATCCGGACGGGACCTGGAACATAACCAGGGTGCCGTATTCATCGATCCTGGAGTTGCTCGAGGACAGCGACATCCCGCAATCCATCGCGCGGGATAGCGAACTTCCGGATGTGTCGGGGCTTTCCGACGAGATTGAAGCGCTCAGTGACACCGTTACGAATCATGAAGATGAGATATCCGACCTCGCCGATGATATCGAGACGCTTAATGATTCCATCGCAAATCAGGTTGTTGTTAATACATATACATACCGAAAAGATAATTTGGCCGCAGCAGACGACGATTACGAGTTTTTCATCGCCAACCTGCCGATGACCATCGAGTCCTTCGGGGTTCACTGTTCCGGTACCTGCACGACCACCGCCGAGATCTCCCTGGAAGACAGGGGCGGGACGGCGATGAACCATTCCGTTATCGAGGCGAGCACTGGCACGGAGCAGACAAGGATCTACTCGGTAACTGGCGCGAATACGCTCGCCACCGGAGAAGGTCTGTGCTTCGACGTTGATAATACACCTGTTCCTGAAACCGACAGCTATACGCTGATGGTCACGTATCGAATCCCGGAACTCAATTACGATTACATGCCGTTTTCGCAGATCGGAGATGCAAATCTCGATTTCACGCTCTCTTTACCGGCCGCAAGTTCAGTGGAGATCGTCTGGGGTGACGGGGATATAACGACCGTCAACGGCCCGGTATCGTCGCAGAACTTTGCGCATACCTACCCCACGAGCAATACATATAACGGCATGATCCGGTATGACCTGGACGATATCACCTATTTTCATGCGGCCAACGAGACCGGCCTTACGATCAATCTGGCCGAATTGCCATCCGGACTCAACGGCATTCTCAACCTTGACAATACGCTGGCCTATGGGGATGCCACGGCGCTTTCCCAGAACATCACCGACCTTCATCTCAGGAACACCGCCGCAAGCGGATCGCTGGCAGCCCTGCCGCATGTCGTCTCTGTCCTTGATATTGAGGGAACGCAGGTAACGGGCGATATCGGAGATCTGTGGAGTGGGCTTGCCGGAAGTTTTCTTGCATCGAATACCGCAATTGGCGGTGACATCGCGGACCTTCCCTCCACCATTACAGGAAACGTCGATATCAGCAATACGTCCGTCAACACGTATACATCCGGGACGTGGCCGATGCAGACGGCATCGGGGAAAACAATTTCATTCGCAGATCTTGGTCTGGATGCCACGGAAGTTAACAATATTCTGATAGATCTGAACACCTATGCGGATGCAAATTCGATAACCGGCGGGACTCTTGATCTGACCGGCAACGATAGCAGGACAACAGATTCCGATACGGCGTATGGAAACCTTGCCTATGTGCTGGGCTGGACAATCGGAGAGCCAACGCAGGAGATGGCGTTTACTCAGGATGGTTCCGTTGATCTTACGCTCGGTTTTACCGTTTCACTGCCGTCCGGGAGCGAAATTGAGATCGATTGGGGTGATTCTACCAGTACGACCGTGACCGGCCCTGTCACCGAAACCCTTTACGAGCACACCTATTCGACGGCGACGACGTACAGTGGAACTATAACGGGAGACTGGCATTCCGTCACATACCTGGCTGCAAATGGCGAGACCGGACTGTCACTTGATGCCGGAGATCTTCCATCCGGTCTAACCGATTTATTGGGATTGGTCGGCGTGACATTCACAGGCGGCTCGACTCTGGCAGACCTACCGCGTAGCCTTACCGGCGGACTGGCGATCAATTCAACCAACATAGGCGGCAGTGTGACGGGTTTACCGAGCGGTCTCGTTTCATTTGTAAATTTAAAAGATACGAGCGTTACCGGGGCGGCATCTGATTTTTCTATATCTCCGACCAGCGTGCTCAACCTGGAAGGGACTGCCATTACAGGGGACATTGCGGATCTGCCTGCGTCCCTGGCAACCAGCATCTTTCTCTCCGGCTGCGGTATTGACGACTATACCGGCGGTTCGTGGCCGTTCAACACCGGAAACGGGGCAATCCTCACGTTCGACAATCTCGGTTTGGATGCAACGGAGGTGGACAATATCCTGATCGACCTTGCCGCCCATGGCGCCACCGGCGGCAACATCAATCTGACCGGGAACGCGAACCGGACATCCTCATCGGATGCAGCCTACACCGCCCTTACAACCACATTGGGATGGACCGTATCGGTGGGAACAAGCGCTTCAGCGAATACATATTATGTTGCTGATGGGTTGGATGGAGACGGATCTGAAAGCTCTCCATATTCGACCGCACAATTTGAAGCCCTGACAGGTGATTACAGCGGAGATATCTTTTATTTTACAGGAACTATCACCGAGGACAGCCTCGATGTGAACATATACGGTACGAGCGGAAACCCGGTAACCCTTGACGGTTGGTCGGGCGGAACGTGCGAACCGGTTGTGTCGACCTGCTCATCCTCCGCATACATGGGGGCAACGTTGCTCAATATCGGCGGGAACGACCATATCCGCATACAGGATTTGCGATGGGCCGCCAACTATACAAGGGCGATCCAAAGCACCAACGCGGTCCCGGTGGACGGGATAGAGGTCCGACGATGCGAATTACATCGATCGACGCTTGGCAGCATATATCTGCCATACGCGAACGATGCGCTCATTTACTACAACAATATCGATTCGGACAATACGTCCGGAGTCGGCCATAACATTGAAATACGGGCCGGGAAAAACAACCGGATCGTGCGAAACACGATTGACGGCGGTTTCGTCGGTCTGATCCTGAAATCCGGGGCCACAGTTGGCGGCGGTGGGATCACCGGCAACGGTTCCGTGCTCGAAAATAATATCGTTGTCTGCAATACGATCACATACCCGAGGGAAGAGGGGGCATCCTATGATGCTGTCTATAACAGCACGCCAGACGTTACGACCTTTGACCGGGATGTGATCTCTGCAGTTGGTACAAACACAATAGAATTAGCCCATGCAAATTGGGATAGCACATCGACTGATTTTTCTGGTTACTACATGGTGTTTCTGACCGGGTCGCTGATCGGTGAAACATATGAGATCCAGGCCCATGCATATGACGATTTTACTTTTACTGAAAATGTTTCGGCCGCATCGGCGGGCGACGAGGTAGCAATCTGCGCCCCGGCGATAAATTTATATTTCGGGTTTAACACGATTACCCATACGTGGAATTCCTGCCCGCTTGTGTTCGGTTCAGCTTACAGGGTGATGTTCGAGGGTAATACTACTCTCGGTGCCGGTTCCATGACGATGCAACATGCATTTACCGGCTACCCGTCGGATTACTCAGTGACAGGTAACTGTTCATTCGGTGTGCCGTATAACGGGCTGTTTTATAACAACAACTCCATAAATGATCTGAATGCCTTTGTGTACAACCCTGGGAATTGCTCCGATTCCTATGGTGTGACGTTGATGCATAAAATCGAGTTTTACAGCAACACCGTCTCGGATCGCATCTACGTTGATAATGTCAATTATTATGCGCACGACAATTCAGCCGGCGGCGGGATAGTCGAAGGATGGGCAGCAACGAACAATGCCTCTTTCGGCGTTGACTGGCCTTATATCACAGCGGTTTCGATCAATGGATCGAGCGTATCGGTCACGTGGTCCCAATCGGTCGACACGACATCATATAACACCGGCGATCTTTTCCTTTACTAC
This sequence comes from uncultured Desulfosarcina sp., assembly GCA_963674945.2. Lineage (GTDB taxonomy): Bacteria > Desulfobacterota > Desulfobacteria > Desulfobacterales > Desulfosarcinaceae > Desulfosarcina. Next base: position 1,966,568 of record CAXXWQ010000003.1, on the reverse strand, counting down.
GATTGGGATATCGATACGCCGATCAATCTGTCTTCTCCCAGCGGCTCCGGCGCGACGAGGACATTTACCGCAGCCACGGCCGCGACCAACGGCCAGACGGTGCATATCAATTACCCGGCCAGGGGGACGATCGTCGATGCCACAGACGGTGACGATATGATCGTGACCGGGTTCAAGACGGTTACCAACGCAACACCGTAGAAACGAAAAGGGCCGCCCTGGTGGATGTGGCGACATCCCCAGGGCGAATGGCTGCCAGTGGACAACCAAACATCTGAAAACAGACGGCCCTTGTGGCCAAAATACGTTTGGAGATTACCGTGAACAGTCCATTGGCTTATATCGGCGGAAAATCGAAACTCTCAAATACCATCATTGAAATGATGCCCAAGCATAGATCCTATTGCGAAGTGTTCGCCGGTGCTGCATGGGTGTTTTTCAGGAAGGAGCAATCCAAATACGAGGTGATCAATGACCTGGATGGCGATCTGGTCGCATTCTACAGGGTGCTGCAGAATCATCTGGAGGAATTTTTAAAGCAGTTCAAGTGGCTATTGGCATCCAGGGAGTGGTTCGAGGACTGGAAGCGGCAACAGGATGCTGGAGGGCTTACGGATATCCAACGCGCGGCCAGATATTACTATCTGCAGCGGCTATGTTTTGGAGGGAGGGTAAGAGGCAGGGTTTATGGAACAGCACCGATGAGCCAACCGAGAATCAACCTGGTCCGGATGGAGGAGGAACTCTCTTCCGTCCATCTGCGGCTTATTGGTGTTACGATTGAGCATCTGTCCTGGGATGATTTTATTTCGAAATACGATCGGGCTGGGACCTTGTTTTATTGTGATCCACCTTATTATAAGAGCCCGGTTTACAAACACAACATGACGATATCTGACTATGAACAGATGGCCGATGTTTTGGCCGGCATTAATGGAAAATTCTTACTCAGTATCAACGACCATCCCGATATAAGGAAGGTATTTAAAGCATTCGAGATCAAACCCGTTTCGCTTAAATATACAGTTTCGACTGGCAAGCAGACGGTTGGGAATGAGTTGCTGATTACGAATTTTTAAAGGGGATTTAAGGGCAATTTACGCGGTTTCAAACCAGGTGCAAAATGGTTTCAAACCAGGTGCCGCGTTACACAAATGTCGGCCAGCGCCGAGCAGACATCGGGAAAGTCCGACACCGTCGCTGGGGCAGCAGAGGAGATGAGTGCTAATATGACCTCGGTTTCTGCCGCCATGGAGCAATCCAATACCAATACCGGCATGGTCGCTTCGGCTGCGGAAGAGATGACTGCCACCATCGATGAAATCGCTAAGAATGCAGAAAAAGCCAGGTCCATTTCTGATCAGGCGGTTACCCAAACCACGGACGCCGGAGAACAGATGGCGACCCTGGGCAAGGCTGCCCAAAACATCGGAAAGGTAACGGAGACCATCACCGAGATTTCGGAACAGACCAACTTGCTGGCTCTCAATGCGACCATTGAGGCGGCCCGGGCCGGAGAAGCCGGCAAAGGATTCGCTGTGGTGGCCAACGAAATCAAGGACCTGGCCAAGCAGACGGCCGAAGCTACCCTGGACATCAAACAGCAAATCGACGGTATCCAGAACTCCACCGGTTGTACCATCGATGCGATCGAGCAGATCGGCAAGGTAATCGACGACGTCAACCAAATCGTTGCCACCATCGCCACCGCAGTGGAGGAACAATCCGCCTCTACCAAGGAAATCGCCGAAAACATCTTCCAGGTCTCCAATGGGTTATCCGAAGTCAATGAAAATGTGGCCCAGAGTTCAAGCGTGGCCGGTGAAATCACACAGTCAATCAGCGAGGTAAACCACGCCGCCGGCGAAATGGCCAATAGCAGTTCACAGGTTCGCCTGAGTGCCGAAGAGCTTTCAAAACTTGCGGAACAGTTAAATGAAATGGTGGGACGATTTAAGGTATAGGACCGGACCGGTGTAATTTCTTTCCCGATCGGCGTCATCCACATTGATAAGTGATTTAGTTTTTTGGGTTCTCTCTTCTTGGGCTTGGCTTGCACGTGCTTTATTCTTTTCGTCAGGAAACACTGATGGTCCAGCAAGATAAATTGTACAAATTGCCTTCCGCGCAGATTGTATGGGTACCATGTGCGCGGTCGCGCACCGGCGAACCTCCCCTTTTGCACGGTAAAAAGTTCTTCGATTTTTTCTCGCATCCGATAGTTTTCAAGTGCGGTAAATGTTTCCATCGTCTGATTGCTGACGAGGGCGAAATAGCCGAAGTACTTCTTCGCTTCAGTAATGGATTTATCGTTGAATCCCACTTTCAGCTGTCCCCCGCACCCCTTTCTTGAACAGGTCAAGTACTTGTCTGTTTTCTTTTGCGCTGACTTCGTGAACTCGGTTTTTCCTTCCTCAATTTGCGCTTTCAGTTCAAGCAAGTCCTTATGGAAGGTGAATTCTTTTTTGGTTTCGTTGTCCGGAGAATAGTAAACATGCACATACAGGCGCCGCGAGATTGTTTCTTTTTCACCGGCGACCTTACCGTTACGTAATCGCGGGCTTACCCGGTGGAACTGATGCATTCTAAGCGAAGTTGCTCCGCAGATGGAAGGGAACCGGAAGGGCAGATTTACAAACAACAGGAAATCATGATCAATATCGGAAAGTTGGCAAAGAAGGTCCCCATTGAGAAGATTGTTGATCGCAGTTATCTGCCGATGCCCGAACTGCCGTAAGAAAATAAAAAAGGGAATACATTAATAGGCACAGACCCTGTGAAGTTTATCGTCATCAAGGAAGATCTCGTCATCGCCCTAGCGTCGTTGCCGATTGGGCGAATCAGAAAGGGTCCTTGTCCGAAAAAGGATTCAGGCCCTTGCTCTGGACGAAAGCCATACACCTCCAACATACGGCTTCGAAGAGACGCTTCGCGAAAACCGAGCCGACCGGCACGGTATCGTTGGCCAAATCACTCTGGCAGATGTCATAGAGGGAATTGTCATGCACGCTTTTCCATCAACGATGGAAATTTTCTGCAGGCGTGTACTTCTCCATCGGGCAAAAGGGCCATATGTTGGATGCCCCGCCGCAGCCGTGACCGATGTACCCACCGGATAGCGATTTTCACTCAAAAAGCGGTTGTGGCTGTCAATGAAACGTACCACGGTGTGGGAAATATCATGGGGGGCACCCATTTCGTTTAAGGGATGCAGGGAAATGGGCGATATTGTATCTAATTGTGCGTTGATGGCGGGAAGGCTTGTTGAACGAGATCGGATTTTGACAAGAACTATTGCCATCTGCTATAGATTATTGGAAAAAATTGAAAATCGGGATGAAGTCAATTCCGATAGACAACAAGAGGATATGGTAATCAATGGTTTCAGCGCTGATCCGAGAATTGTTGACCGGTGACAGCAAAGAAATCCGGGACCTGGTGAAAAACGAAGCCGCCTTGATCGGATTCCTGACCCTGGTAAAAGGGGTGGACGATCTGCCGGGGGTGGCCTCCCGTTTCTACGAGCGGCCAAGAAGCATGTATCAGGTGACCGCACCAGGGTACTCCATGGAGGAGCTGACTGGGATCATGGCCGATTACTTCGGACCGCCAGCCAAGGCATCCGGTAAAAACCTGCGGGTCTCCATGCGCTTCGAACCCACCGTGAAGTTTATCGGCGGCATTCGCAAGGACCAGGCTCTCTTTCTGAAAAAAATGAAAACCGGCTCCTTCTACGGTGCCCTCTGGCCTTGGGAACGGGAGACGGATAAGGTCGAAATCCTGTTGGGGTATTGCTCATCCAACATGAGCAAAGAAGATTACAGCCAACTGGATGCGCTGGTGAAAAAGTTTCTGAGCCAGAAAAAGATGGAGGCGGTTCCCGGAATCGGCGGACAGATTCATGGCATCAGCCTACCCTCTTTTCTTCAGATGTCGGAGATGGAAGAGGCGACATATACACTGAAGGTGAGCAGTCAGCGTCGATCCGGTCTCTTGTATATCAAGGGTGGCGAACTGATTGCGGCCCAGTACGGTGACGTGACGGGCAATGAGGCTGCCTACCGGATCATCAGCTGGGACAACGCGGCGATTCAGATCGAAGCGGCCGATCCCGAGCGGGTCAGAGAAATTCACGAGCCCCTCATGCACGTGATGATGGAGAGCCTGAAGATCAAAGACGAGGAAGGTGCCAGTATACCGCCACCTGCACGGGTCTCTCCCGCAACGTCCTCGTCCCCACCGCCTGCCATTGACCAGGAGTCTTCCGAAACCTTGCGGCAGGAGATAAACGATTTTTCTGTCGACGCACTTGCCATGGAATCACGCGCGCCGTCTGCCCAGGCGCCCATGGAACCGCAGTCCGCCGTCACTTTACCCGAGCCGGAGATTGCCGAACCGGTGGGGCTCCCCGTGGACCAATCCATGGAAAAACAGAAACAGATGAGCAGGCAAACAAAACTGCTCATTGCGCTGGCAGCGGTGATCGTTCTTGCCATCGCGGTCGCAGTCGGTGGCAAACTGATGAAAATCAGAGAGGCAAGACTCCGGTACGAAACGCTGGAGGAGCGGATCGCAGCCAGTGAAGCCCTGGATGAACAGATCGTATTGATGATGCGGTATATCAAGGCGCATCCTGAAGATTCCCATCGAGCGGAGCTGGAACGTCGACTGGCGGATGTCAATGTGGAGATCGAAAAACAAGATTATGAAAGAACCCTTGCCGATGTAAGCAGACTGCCCATCGATGATAAGTTTGAGAAGAAGGCCCTTTCCCTCTATACGGCTTTTCTCACCAAATATCCCGAAAGCACCTACAAAAAACAAATCGACGAATCCATCCAGGGAATCGGCCTGTTGTTGGGAACGGCCTATTTCGAGAGCCTGAAAAAACTCGCCGCCACCGATTTTCTGTCCCGGTATGCCGCCTACCAATCCTATCTCGAGCAGTTTCCCCAGGGTGAGGAGCGGCAGGTGGTGGAACGGATGGTCCAGGACCTTGCCAAAGAGTACCTCGGCACAATAGAAAAGAAAATTTCAAATTGTGATCTCAGCAAAAAATGGGAACCCTGCATCGAATATTGTGATCGATTTCTGGCCGCCTTTTCCAATGGGGACCTCTCCAATGGCGATCTCATGGACAAGATCAAGGGGTTGCGTGCCCAGCTGCAGGATAAAAAGGATTTGGCGGAACTCACGGAGAAGGTGATTCTCGCCGGAGACGACTTAGTCCGTGCCAGGGGTATCTATTCCGATTATCTTGCAAGGCGACCGGATACCACCCAAAGGGAGGCGATTGGCCAGCGCATCGATCGATTGAATGCCGATCTGGCCCAGAATCAACGATGGAAAGAGACAAAGGCCTATGCATCCGATCCCGCCAAGGATATTGTCCTGCGCGTCAGGCGTCTGGATGAATACATCCGGAACCATGGCGGCGGTCCCTATGCATTGTCCGCCACCAATCTGCGAGATCGGCTCGAGTCGGAACTGCAAGATGCCATCCGTACCCAACGGGAAGAAGCCGCGCGGCGCAATGAGCTGGCGCAGCAGCAAGCCGAACGGGAGCATCGGGAAAGGGAAAACCAGCGGATTTTATCCCTGCAAAAGCAAGTGTCCAAACAGATCAAGCCGCTGTCGAGCCGCTTCGTCGATAATGGGGATGGTACGGTTACCGATCGACTCACCGGATTGACCTGGTGTATTCTCGATTCCTATCTGGTGCTGGGACGGTGTATCCCCTATGACGTTGCCAACACCTATGTCCAAAGTCTGAACACCGGGGGACACGCGGACTGGTCCTTGCCCACCGCCGGTGAACTGGCGACCATCTACAAGAACAGGCCCTTTTTCCCGGGGTCCGGTGCAAAATGGTACTGGACCTCCGACTCTTTTGCCCGCGGATTCCACCAGGTGGTGGATGTGGTAACATCCGTGCCGGAAACCGTTTTCACGAGAATGTCCCAAAGTGTGGAGAGCTGTGGCTCCGTTCGTGCCGTGCGCCGATAGAAGGCCACGTGAAGAGACGTAAGGACGATGAAAGAGGGATAATAGAACGCTTGGATCGTCCCCGTCCCGCATCCATCCTCCTTCGTTTGCAATCATACGATTCGTATTGGCAAAAAAAAGCCGATCGTTTTACGTGCGTCCGCTTTCGGTCCCGGACATTTATTCATTGAAAAATTTTTCAATTAGGTTTATATCTGCTTCGTTTTTTTAATTACCAAGGCCCAAGAAAAAATCGAGGAGGATGAAACGTATGCGTAGCCTATCGTGTATGGGAGTGGTGTTGCTGCTTGGTGTGATTGCCTTTTCCACGTTGGGAGTCGCCATTGCCGAAGAGAAAGAGATGTGTGTTCCCATGGGAACCATTTCCTTGGGACCACCGGAATCGGTGGAGGCAAAACGGGCCGCCGTGGAGTTTCAGCATAATCGCCATTTCGTGATCGCCTGCAACAAATGCCATCATACCTGGAATGTCGAGGAGCCCATTACCGGCTGCATGACCGGTGGCTGCCATGATCTTGATACCCTGCCAAAGAAAGACGATTCCGACACCGTCGACAGGGAAAATGCCCATCGATACTACAAAAACGCCTACCACGGTCAATGTATCGGGTGCCACAAGGCCATGAAAATGGAGATCGAAAAAAGCGCGAAAACCCTTGTGGCGATGGATAAGCCGGTCCCGGTTACCGGTCCCACGGGTTGTATCGAGTGTCACCCCAAGCAGTAGGCAGTGCCCATCCATAATGTGGCCTGTCTCCGGACAGGCACGATGAATGAATCCGTCGTCTGTAGGTAAAAAAATGAAAAGCCCCTGCGCAACACAGGGGCTTTGTTTTTTTGATTTCGGTGAGTCCGAGGACGTGGATGATGGTGCTATTTTGACTTGGCAACTTCATGTTTTCGAATGCCCTGTTCAAAGAGCTCGAAAGCCGTGGCGAGCGTTGTCTTCATATAGTCCTTATCCGAATTGATAATCTTCTTGCTTGCTTCCCATAGCACGACACCGGAAAACATGGACCAGAAGATGTCGGCCAAGGCCATTGGATGATGTTCGATGTAGATGCCGTTTTTCATCCCCTCTTCAAAAATCTCGGCCATGGCCCCGATGGATTTTTTGGAGAGTTGCTTGATCTCCTCCAGCATGGCGTCAGACAGGTTTTTCAGGGTCTCGCTGGATTGAAGGTGGAACAGGTTGATGATGATCAACGGATCAAAATCATAGACATCGTACATTGCCTCTACCAGAGCCTTTAATTTTTTATCGGTATCCATGGTCGTGTCTTTGTTTACATGGGATACGCGGATGTGAAGGTACTGGAGAATTCGTATGGACAGCGATGCGTAAAGTTCTTCTTTGTTCTTGAAATATAAGTAGAGCGTCCCCGGACTCAACTCAGCCTCTTTGGCAATGTCCTCCATTGTAGCCTTGTTGAATCCCTTTTCCGAAAATACCCGTTTTGCTGCAACGATGATCTGTTGTCGACGTCGTTCCTTCTCTCTTTCTTTTCGTTCTCGAATACCCATATCTTCATTCGTCCTGAATATGATTGATTTTACTATTTGGTTAGCGCTTCGCGTCTTCTCTGGGGGACCTATAGCCGTTGCATCACCCTCTCTAATGGTTCTCCATGTGTTGTCCGAAATGTCAGTAGAGGAAGTACTCTCAACAAATAGACTAAAATAGATCATAATATATGAAAGTCAATCATTTTATTTATACACAGTTGCTGAGAAAGTCCAACCATTTCGATGCCATTAACCTTTCATCCCATGAAGACAGATAGGGTGTTGTTGCGCGCGTTCACGTGCTGAATGGTGACTTGCACCAAATCTTCGGGTTTCAATTCGATTCCGCTGGATTGGGGAAGTGCACACTCCAGCATATACGCCGTCAGCAATACGGAATATGCATTGTTCCGCCGCCGAAGAACGATGGCCTCTTCTTTCTTACCGATTCGTCCCTCCAGGTGTTTGAGCAACCAGTAGCGGTTCCTCCGAAATTGAATCCGTCCCACATCGGCCATGGGTTGGGCCAGTTGTCCGATAATCTCTTCGATTTCCTGTTCGGTATACGCCTTTTCTAAACCCAACACGGATCGGATTTGGCGCTGGGTGACCAAATCGAAGTATTTTCGGATGGGTGACGTCGCGGTGACATAGGCATCGAGGCCCAGCCCACAGTGTTTTGCCGGTTTTGCTCGCAAAACGAAGCGGTTGAGCAGTTTGCGCTGCATCCAATTTTGAAAAAGCGTTCCCGTACCATTTTTTAGTATTCGTGCTTTGGGTTTTGGCTGCGATCTGAAAATTGCCGGGGTATCGTTTTCCGCCAATAATCGGGCACAGAGCCAGTTGGCAAGGATCATCATTTCGGCAACCAACATCCTGCCGGGGCTCTCACGATTGACCCGGCTGACGATGGGCGTGCCGGTCTCATCCAGCCAAATGTTGATTTCGGGAAGGGTGATCTGGATGGCACCCTGTCCCAGGCGCATTTTTCTGAATCTTGATGCGATGTCGAACAAAACGGAGATGGGTTGTCCCTCTTCCGCGCCAACATTGGCCTCGAAATAACTGAGCTGTTGATTGACACGGATCAGAGAGGGGAAAACATCGTAGCTGATAATGTCCCCGGTCCGACTGATTTTTACCATCGTACTGATCGTCGGTCGTACATGGTCCTTTTTCAGGCTGAATCGATTTTCTGCAAGGATCGGGGGGGTCATGGAGATTCGGTTGTCCGGCATGTAAATTGAGCTGCCGCGGGATCGCGCCTCCTTGTCCAGACGGTCATTTTTTCTGACATATTCGGCGACATCGGAGATGTGGATCCCCACGAGAAAATGATCTTTTCGGGTTTCGATGCTCAGGGCATCGTCGAAATCCAAGGTGGCCTGCCCGTCGATGGTGATGGTATCCAAGTGGGTGAGATCTACACGATCACCCGCTATGGATGTAAAAGATAGTGATTGGGCGAGGTTGAGCACCGGTTGGGGAAACTCTATGGAAATGTTGAACCGCAGAAGGTCGATGTTTTCATCCGGTGTCCATTTTCCCATTTTTACCAGATGTTGAAAGATGTCCTCATTTGCCGTGAGGCCCGCCTCTTTCATCATCGCGCGGACCATTTGGTATTGGGGGCTGTCCTTCTCTTTCAGGTAGTAGGATGTGAACGCCTCCATGATCTCTTCATGGCATTCCGGCAATTCATCTTTCGAATTGGGTTGCGCTGATAAGAGCCATTTTGCACCATCTTGGATCAACTGGGCCTGATGGGCGATTTTTTTTTCTCTTTCAATAATTTCATCAATTTCAGCTTCACTGAGTGCAAGGAATCTGTCGGGCTTGAACCGAAAGTAGCGGCGTCCATTGAAAATTGCCCGGATAACGCCGGCTTCATGATCTTCATCGATTTCGTTGGGAAAACAGAGACCGGTCATCAATTTCAGGTCAATCCACTCTTTTTCCTGATTGAGGATCTCCCAGAGATTTTTGATTTCGACTTCACCGGCAATGGCGTTTCGCGTTGAAGACAAACGTCTGAGTGACTCGACCAGACGGATTCTATCCATCGATGGGTCCAAACGGGATTTCCCGCGATATGACAATCGTTGGACAGCGACGTTGATTTCTTTGTTTTGCTCTGTCAATAGACGCAGATGATGATTACCGCTTTCCAGTACGACTGCGCAAATGATCTTCTGATCATCAATATATTCTACAATTTCACCTGATTCCATAAATACGTAGTAACAACCCCATTGGTGAAAGTCAACGCGAAGCCGTTTTGCCGCTGGCCGAAACGTCCCACAAAAAAAGGCAGAGCACAGTTGCCCTGCCTTTTACCGAGACGAACGTTCAGGTGTGTTCTACTTAACCGCCTCTTTCAACGCCTTTGCCGGAACGAATTTCGGAACCATCCTGGCTTCGATTTTCATTTCTTCACCCGTTTGTGGATTGCGGCCGGTGCGCGCTTCCCGTTTGGCGGTTTTAAAGGTACCAAAACCGGCGATCTGGACGGCTTCGTTTTTCTTCAGGTTATCAATGACTGACGAAAAAACACAGTCAACCACTTCCTGGGCTTGTTTTTTCGTTGCGACGATTTTGGCCACCTCGTTGATTAGATCACCTTTATTCATTGTCGATTATGCCTCCATTGAAAGGGTAAGGAAAAATACCATCAAATTCATGATTTATATCCGTAATTCCTTCCTCCGTCAAGACATTAAACCTTATCGGTACGTCCCCAATTCAAAATGCCAATTTTTCGTTCCGTCATGTCCGGCTTTGTTCGTTTCCATGATGGAAAGTCGTTTGAGATCCTTATCGAGGACGAGTACGGCGTTGGGGCCGGTGATCCTGGTCCCCGAACAGATTGTCCCGCCCACCTTGACCAAGGCGATGCCCAGATTCGTTTTCCGCGCTTCCGTGATCACGAGAAGGCGGTCGGTAAGGCTCTCAATCTCCACTTTGGTCTCAGAAATTTCCTTTTGAATACCGGCGATCTTTTTACCAATCGCTTCATCTTCATCCATGAGCCGGTTTACCTCCTGATCGTAGGCGTCCTGCTTTGCCTTCAATGCTCGGATGGTTTCCTGGATTTTTTCCACTGCGGCTCCCTGGTGTGCCAGGAGGCCGGCTTCAAGCCTTTCCTGAAGGCTTCGGTGTTGGACCATGCATTTATCCTGCTTCTGGGCCACTTCTCCAAGGGTGGTATTGATTTCGTCCGATTGTCGTTTCAGCTCTTTGATTTTTTGGAAACGTTCTTCCTGCTCTTTCTGGACCCCCTGCATCTCCGTTTTTACGGAATTTTCTTCCCGTTCCAGTTGCTTGTCGATGCCTACGACCAACTCGCTGGCCCTGGCGGCCTGGTTTCCGATATCCATCGCCACGATGCCCATCTTCGCCGCAATGGTGGACGATAGAATGATGCCATCGTTGATCAGGCAGCGTCCATTGATTTCGATAGCGGCGTCGATGATCTCCTTTTCCACGGCCAGGTCGCCTGCCAGTGTGATATTTGCATTATGGACGTGACCTGCTTTCATATTGCCATTGGCCTTGATGGTGGCACCAAAAATACCGTTTAATGCGGTTATGTCCCCGTCGACTTCGATCTGTGCATTTCTGATCTCTTTGGCGCGCAGGCTTCCTCCCTTTACCCGGTATCCTTTCTCGATGGCCCCGGATACTTCGATATGTCCGTCAAATTCCACGTGTCCGGTCTCGATGGAGACATCCCCTTCGATGAATAAGGTTTGCATTACCGATATTTCGTTATTGAGGGAAAGCTTGGGAATGCCGGATAAGGTGGCATGCACCTGTAACCCGTCTTCCGACCTGCGGGCGCCCTTTCCGCAGATGAACTTTTGCTTCTCGGGTTTGGGAATGGGGATGATCTTGCCATATACATCCATCCCCGGTTTTCCTGGTTGACCGGGTTTTTTTTGTGCAAGCAGGTCACCTTCCTTGACCTGGGGCAATTGGCCGCGATTCTTCCAATCCATAAATCCATTTTCGGTCATGGTGCCGATTTTTATGGGATCCGTATCGAATTGGTATTCGATTTCAGGGGGACTTTCCGGAACGGCCTCGGTGCCTGTTGCAATCGTCCACGGTTTGCCTACACTGAATTTGTTTTGTAAAAATGCGGCAATGAGTTTGTCCTCTGCAATACCGCTGACGATTCCCCGTGAGTGGAGTTCCAGCTTGACATCGTTTACACCATATTCTTTGGCCTGTGCATTTTTATGGATGAGGATTGTTGCCGTCAACTTATCACTGGATACCTCGATATCCAGATTGTTGTGGTTATTTTCGGACGTCTCTTTCTTTGGGGAGGGTGCGCCTGATTTTGTTCCGGTGGTTCCGATTTCCGAGGATTCGTCCTGGTTCTTTCGGATTTCATCCCTTTGGTCGATTGTTATGGCACCCATTTCGATCAAAATATCACTAATCGGTGGTTTGACTTGCGTCCTTTCGAAAATGCGCGCCTGAACCACTCTCGCCTTTTTCAGTTGCTCCCGGTCGATGTAATTCATCTCCAGTGCCGTCTGGCCGAAACCGTTTTGCTTGTCTGTCCCGTTCGCCATGAAATAATTCCCTATCGCCGCCGTCCAGGTGAAAGAGTGAAGTACGTAGCGCCTACACAGGTATGATATTCGAATAAGGATAGCATCGGTTTTCTATTAAAAAAACTTAAATTTTCTAAATGGCATTCGGCAAATGGTGGAAAATTATTTTTCCATTTTTCTCATGGATGGGGGACAGATGGGAAATTGATTTCACAATCCAAACAACCTCCCACTCCCCTTTGCCTGTGGTTGTTTTGCAACTATCTTATATAATAGAAAAAAATAATTTTTTTCAAAAGGACAAAAAGTGGCCTTTAAATTGCTATTTGAGCTGTCACCGGACAGTATGTGAAATCGAATGAACGGTGCCGACGAATGATCACAGGATAGGAGGCGACCAATGGCCATAAATTTCAAAATATCCCAGCTACGATGTAAGGACAGTGTCCATATTAACCTGGTGGGAGATTTCGATGGTACTTCCGCCCATGAACTGATCAATGCGATAAAATCCCACGCATCGGATGTGGACCAGGTTTTTATCAACACCAATGGCTTGAAGTCGGTCCACCCCTTCGGGCGGACAGTGCTCTTCCGCAGCCTCTCCAGCCAGAACGGTCAGTGGGGAAACCTGATTTTCATCGGAGACCATCGCAGGCGACTGTCGAGGCCATGGATGGACTGATTGCGTCCCATGGATTACATCCCCATTTGGACCGGTTCGAGAATGGGGGTACCCCTCAACTCGGGTTAGGGCAGTGATGGACGCACCTTGAAAATTCGTTCCTTGCGAATCGTCACACTACCGGCTTTGGCTCCTTTGGGCTTGGTTACGTACCGGGCAAGGGTGCCGGACACAGAGACGATCCCGCCCTCTTTTGCCTTGCTATGATATGCGGCGATGGCAGCTGCCTGAAGCAAGGTCTGTTTGTCCGGCACCCCGCCTTCTCCAACAAAAAGAACCACATGGCTGCCCGGCATGCCGCGTACATGAAACCACCAATCGTTGGGACCGGCCAGCTTCAGGCTGAGGCGGTCGTTATCCGTATCTGTTTTCCCTGCCAACACCCGGTATCCATCCGTTAGCGTATATGTCCACACACACGGTGGGGGGATGGGATCGTATTGATTTTCCTTTTTCTTTTTCACAAAATCCTCCTGTTCGCTCTATTTCACAACCATTGCAGCGTTGTCAAATATGATGGACTCGGAAAAAGTTGGGAATTGACATGGCACATCCAAGGCAGATAAAGTTGCCTTGTAATTCTAATGGCAAAACGTTTTATGGAAACGAAATTGCGCAGCGGTCGAATAATCCTTTGGGGTGTGGTCCTGCTTTTGTCGGTGGGACAATGTGTCGTCGAAGCCGATATGATCATCCTCAAGTCCGGGGAGATGTATCACACACGACGTGCCTGGAAGGAAGACGGCAGCGTCATGTTCTATAAAAACGGGCAGGTCGTTCGAATCGACGAAGAGGAGGTGGAGCGAATGATCCTTTCGGCGCCACCGGACGACGGCCAACAGCCCTCGTCTCCGGCAGAAAAGGATGCAGCGCCGCCTCCAGATAATCTTTTCCCCGTCCCCGGACGTGAATCCGGCGATTTAGTCGCCGACGAAGGTGGGATCGGATACCTCGGCTTGAAATGGGGCGTACAATTGTCACAGCTTGACGATCTGACACCCGCGGGAACGGACCCGGCATATGGTGGTGTTGCGCTGTTTACCCCAAAAAAAGCAACGCAACACTTCGGCCGGGCCGGTGTGGACAGCATCGTCTACGGTTTCTGGCAAGGGTCCCTATACTCGCTGACCGTATGGACGTCTAATTTCTTAGATTACAAAAACCTCAAGGAGGAGGCATTCCGGCGTTTTGGAAAGGGAATCCAGAATCGAAAGGATATAGAAAAATTTCACTGGATAGACGAAAACACCGATCGCCTGCTCTCCTATGATTACGATTCGGACACGGGTTTTTTATGGATGCGGTCTCGCCGGTTGCACGAAAAGGTCAAGGAGCAATATCCAGAACAGTAAACTTCTTTTCTCGCGAGAAACGGTACGATTCTTCCAGGTTTCATTCCCCATGCTCAACGTATCCGCTAACCCGCCTGTTCATATCGATGATTCGAGTCCTTCAATCGTTGGAGGAAGGCATGGTATTCACCAGAGCGGTTTCGGTCCAGAACCGTTGATGGACGTTCACCGGCCTGGAAATCAACCTCTGACGAAGCATGATCCGTTCCGTCTGCATCCATGCTTTTCTGTCGATACGGCCAATGGGAAAGCCGGTTTCGGGCCGTACCATTTGGCGTGTGATTGCCAGTTGGCGGCCGATCACCTCTTTTGACGTATCCCGATCGTAGGTGGCAAGGATGCGAATCGCCACCGGTTCGTTCTCCGGCTTCATGGCGGCCCGCCAACCGGCCAACAGTGCCCGGGTGAAGCGATTGACGGTTTGTTCATGTTGTTTCACCATGTTGCGGGAGGTGACCAGGCTGTTGGCCACGAATCGGATACCATGGGTCGAAGGGTCGAAAAAGGCTGCATGTTCGCCGTCTGCGTTCAGCTTATCCATTAAAAAGATCCCTTGGGTGTTTCGGTAGACCGGCCAGATGGGAACCCTGTTCCGTAAAAAAGGCGTATAATCGTAGCGTACGCCGGTCAGGTGAACCTGCTTTTCATTCAAACCGGCACTGGCCAGAAGGGCTCGCATGATGGTTTCATCATTGCCGCCGTAAGTAATCCCAACCTTTTTTCCCACCAGGTCCTGGATCGTTGCCAGGGTAAAGTCTCCGGCCCGGTAAATCCACTGGAGGGGATTGATCTGGAACAACTGCGCCAGAACCACAACGGGAGCGCCTTTGTCCAGCGCCCGCATCACCTGATCCGCCGATGCAACACCAAATTGGGCGTATCCCAACTCCAATTCCCGGATGGCATCCCGCTCCGGCCCACCGGATTTGACGACTACCGCAAGGTTTTCCCTATCGAAAAACCCCTGATCCAGTGCATAGACGTCCCCAACCGTACTGGCATTGATCAGCCATTTGAGTCGATAGGCAATCTCTCCGTTCGCCTCTGTTTCTGCGGCGAAAAGCCAAAAAACGAGTGTCACCACGAGCAGACGGCACATGGAACACCTTTCCATGGTATTTTGGAAAATCATCTTACCCTCGTAATGCTTCCAAGGCGCTTGTTCATTAATACGAATTAAAAAAGACGTTTTTATAAAAAGCTTTTCCCTCGTTTTCGCCTGTCGGCAAGGAAAATACCAACGAGTTTCTTGTGTGTATTTGTTTGGTCATATTTGGCATGGAAAAGCGTTTTACGAAAGTTCGATTTTCGAAGATAGCGTTGGCCATTTCCGGATGGGTGCCGTGGCAACCCTATCCGCGCGCCCACTGATTTTTGACACCCGTTCCCACCAATTCCAAGATTCCCTGGTACAAAGAAAGTGTGATGCCGATGATGAACAGGGCAACGAGAATCTTTGAAAGATCGCTTTGATACAAAGCGATGCGGATGCTGTATCCGATCCCTGCATTGGCTGCGATGAATTCCGCCACGATGGTACCGGCCATGGCCAATGTGGCACTGCCCGAAATTACCGTAGTGAGTTTGGTAAGGTTCTCGAAGGCGCGAATTTTCACTTCAAGTTGCCAGCGCAAGCGACCCGTCACCCGATAGAAGTGTTCGATATCGGCTACCGGTTCACCCATGATACCGATGATGGACAACAACAATGGGAAATAACAGATCATCGCGGCAATTACCAGCCGGGTTACAAATCCGTCTCCCAGGAGAATGAAGAGAATCGGGGCGATGGCTACGATGGGATAGGCCTGAATGTTATAGACCGCCACCTTGATGAACGAACCGAACCAGGTGGCGCTGCGCCCTGCGATCCCTACTGCCAAGGCAACGAAGACCGATATTACCTGGCCGAGTACGGCCACGGAAAAGGTGTCCAGCACGTCACCGAGGTAGCGGATGAACTCCGCCTTTCCCGTGTGCCAGACAATCATTGGCGAAGGGATGACGTAGTCGGAAAGATTCATGACCAGTTTGGTGCCAAAGAGAAGGCCAATAAATAGAAAATAGACGATGAGAAACTGGTAAATGCGTCTAATGAGCATTCATGATCTCCAGCATGCTGGTCTCCATGCGACTTCTGTCCAGCCTTTGATCCTTTTGGTGATCCAATCCTCGCATCTGCCGAACCTGGCAATGTTGTTGGACGCCGAGAAATACGACGATTTGATCGCAAAAACGAACCACCTCCACGAGGTTGTGAGAGATATAAAGAAAGAAGGCCTGTGGAAAAAGCGATTTGATCTTATAAAGAATGGTCTGGCGGGTCGGCTCATCCACATTGGCCAGACTTTCATCCATGATGAGTACACTGAACTCCTGGAGCAGGTATCGAAGCAGGTTGACCCGATTGCATTGTCCCATGGAGAGTTGGGAAAATCGCATGTCCATGAGGTCCGACAGGCCGAAATGCACCACCAACTCTTCCCGGAGCGCTTCACGGCCCTGCGGCGTCGTACGCTCCAGATGGCGTCCCACCGATGACCAACCGGGAAGGCGTTCTCCGTTGTATGTATAAAGGCAGGGATAATGGCCGTTTCTCTTTACCTCTCCGGAGAAACCGGTGAGTTCCCCGGAAATGATTCTGGCCAAGGTGGTTTTTCCGACGCCGGAAGGTCCGAACAGGGCGTGGAAGCCAGGCTCTTCAACCGTGATTTCGAGTCCATTGAAAAGCGGGGCATCGGCGCCCGGATACCGGTAGGTGATCGCATCGCAGTGGATCATGTCAACGGTCCGTCAATTTTTGCCTCACTCATTGGGACGGGAGGCGCTCCAACACCTTGCCTTCTTCGTCGAGCACGAAGATGACAAATCCTTCTTTCACCGCGTGGTCGATCAGATCTTCGTAGATCATGGCCTGGACTTCGTATTTGCTTTTTCTTTCCAGATGGAGATGGAGCATGGCTTGCTGGGCCTCCTCCTTTTTCCTGAAAGCGGGAATGTAGGAGATGTCATGTTCGGCGTCGGTCTGCCCGACGATCCGTTCCTCCATGCCGTCCTTCTGGATCACCACATACAACCAGGTAGCGGGATCAGTTGTCATGTCCTTTTCCCCTTTGTTCGCCGAGGATTTTCATTGTTCTACCCAACGGCGTTCCGTGGATGGTTGGGCTTGTACCGGTGCAGGTTGTATCCCCCATCGATGTGATGTGTCAAGGTGACACCGTGGTATTCACTGGGTGGTCGCATTCAGACCTCTCTGGTTTCGTATTGCGGCACGTTTCTCTTACGCTGTCGGTTTACCATATGACCAGTAAGATCCCAAATGCGGCTCCCCCGGGATCAGGCGCCGGTAATCTTACGTTGCATCCGATCCAGATAATCATCCAGCTCTTCCATGCTGGTGAATATCTGTCGGGACGGCAGCGCCTTGATGATGTCGAACACTTTTTGAATCTGGGGTTGCATGTTTACCAGCACAACCTTTCCCCCGTAACCTTTCATGGTCTTTTGTGCCTTGGCGATCACGCGAACGCCCATGCTGGAGATATAGTCCACCATCTCCATGTCGAATACCAGCGTGTGTGGGTTCTGTGCGAGAACAGTCGATACGCGTTCTTCCAGCAGCACATAGGTATTGGTATCCAGCCGGCCCGAAGGCGCAAGGATGTATACCCCGTCCATTTTCTGCCTGGATGTTACTTGTAGGGCCATTTCTCTCCTTATCGAAAATGCTTTTCCATTCGTAAGATGTTTCTGCCGCGTTCCCGGCGGTATTCGATACGGTCCATGAGTTTTTTTGCCAGGATGATTCCCATGCCCCCCTTGTCCCGGTCCTCGAAGGGAGTATCCTGGGATCCGGTCTGGACATTGAGGGGGTTGAAGGGGATGCCTTCGTCCTGAAGGGTCAGGGTCAGCATCTCTTCTTCGATACACAGGACCAGGGTGATGTCGTGGCGAAGTTCATCACCGAACCCATAGAAGACGATATTGGAGAATATCTCCTCCATGGCCAAGGTGACGTCATGGACCACCACCGGTGGGCATTCCACCGCTTTGGCGACCTGGTTGATCGCCTCGACGATTCTGTCCATCTCCGTGATATCGTTTTTCACCACGATGGTCTTGACGGTGTCTCCGACGAGATCCGGGGAAAAGTAGGTCAAGGCCAGCAAGGTGAGGTCGTCTTCCAGGGGGCGATCGTTTGAAAATTCTCGAATCCGCTTCATGATTGCACCGATTCGATCCTTGGATGACAGATTTGCCGTCAAGGAGACGGTATTCATCAGCGATTCTTGGGTGAACAGTCGGCCCTTTTCATCCTGGGCCTCGGTGACGCCGTCGGTGTAAAGCAAAAGGCCTTCCTTGTGACGCAGGTGAATCGAGGCTTGCCGGTATGAGGAATTTTCATCCAGGCCGATGGCCGGACATTGCGCCTCGCCGAGAAGAACCGTGTTTCCCTTCTCGCCGATGAACAGGGGCGGATTGTGTCCGGCACTGGCGTAGGCCATGTCCCCGGAGTTCAGGTCCAGGATTGCCAAAAATACCGTAACGAATGTCGACGAAGGGTTGTTTGTGGATATTTCCCTGTTTACTTCGGCAAGGATATATTCGGGTGCCATCAACAGGCGCGTCGTGGATTTGATCATGGTTTTGGTCATTGCCATGAACAGTGCCGCGGGTACGCCCTTGCCGGAAACGTCCCCGATGACGACGCAAAAGGAATCCCTGTCGATGAAAAAATAGTCGTAAAAATCGCCGCCGACGTCCCGCGCCGGTTCGATGCAGGCGAAAATGTCGATCTCTTTTCTCCGGGACGACATAAAATTGTCCGGTATCAGTTGAAGCTGGATTTCCCGGGCGACAGCCAATTCACTTTCAATTTTCTCCTGGGCGGCGATGGTATTTTCCAGGGCGATGATTCGATGTTTGCGCTTTTTCCTCGCCATTGTGCCGCCGATACCCAGCAGAACCATGATGCCGGCAATAATTCCAATGTTTCGCAAGGTCTTGGGGCCGAGAAAAGACGATCCATCTCCTTCGGGTTCGGTCCAGCGGCGCAAAGCATGATAATAAAAGGATCCGGGATCCGACCGAAGCGACCGTAAATGACTGTCCAGCGTCGTGAGCACCGAAATATTACGTTTTTTTTTGGCGACGGCGAAATAGTATGGTGTGGGGCCGAATCGGATGGGGGGGGTGCCCATGGCCATTTGTTTAGCGGAACGCCGACCGAAAAGGTGGGATACGATTCCCGCATCCGCCTCTTTCTTCTGGACGCAGTCCAGCACCTTTGGGTAATCATCCAACCAGACGAATTCGGGGCGGATGTCGAAGCCGCGCAAAATGGTCTGCAGGGAATGAAAATAGGGGTCGGATCGTACCGCGGCCACCTTCCTGCCGTTCAGATCGAGGATATCAAAAGAGGTGTGATCCCGGTGGACAACCAGTTGGCCCCAGTCGGTGGCAATCACTTCCTTGCCGACCAGACAGGTCTCTTTCGAAGCGAAGGCTGCGGGAATCCCCGGTAACAGGTCGATGGAACCCTTTTTCAGACGTTGTATGCACTGGGCGCCGGAGCAAGGTTGGTACACGATCTTCCACCCGGTCTCGGCGGCGACGTGATTGATGATTTCCACACACAGGCCGTTCGCCTCGCCATCCGGGTCCATGAAAGCAAACGGTGGATTTTCGGTAATGCCGACAACGATGCGTTGCATGGCGTCGGCATCGGAGGCAGTCGACAACGCATACAGGAAAAAGAGAGCAAATAGAAATCGGAATCGTGATTTCACCGGAGAGGGAATGTGCCCAAACCTTGTATGTTAATTGTTTTTCATGCAAGTCACCACTTTTTTCAAATCGATATTGCCAGTCCTCGTCCGGATTGTCAAATGCCATTAAAAATTAACGGCTTTGGGGGCTTTTTTCCCGCAAGGCGTCATCTTTCGGCCGCACTTCGGGCAAAAGATCGTGGCCAGGTTGTTCTGGTCCATTACCGCTTCTTCGGGCAGATCGATGAAGAACAGGCCCCGCTGGTCGCTGCTGCATTTGTCGTTGTGACAGAAGAACCGATTGTTGCCCCCACTTTGGTCAGGATCCGTTATCAGCGGTCGCATGGGTTTACGGCACCGTGGGCAGAAGATCGTGGCCAGGTTATTTCCATCCATTACCGCCTCTTGGGCCAATTCGAAAACGAATGGTCCCTTTTCCCTGTGGGTGCATGTCGCGCTGTTGCAGTAAAATTTGGTGGTCATCACAGATACTCCTTCTTCCCGAATCATTTCTATAAGAATGCTGTTTCCATATTCTTTGGGTGTTTTGCTGATTGTGGCGATGGACCAGTCTGACGCAGTTATGTTAGCCGATAACTAGGGTGCCTTTCTATCGTTGAAATCAAGGGACATTATTTTCATGGTTTTCGATCAGGTCAACTCATTATTTTTTCTGAAACCATCATGAATGGCAATGAACTCTTTCGCCTGAAACGAATCCAGAACGTTGGCGTCTTATCGGTTGGACGACGAAATTTCAAGAGGATGTTGGGCAATCGGCCTGTTTTCCCATGTGGGGCAGTGGACCGGCCTTTCCCGGTGAATCTGCTGTATTTGCATTCTATCCGATGATTCCGGTCTTTCAACTCATCCGATGGCGTCCATTTTTTCCCCTATGGTTGCCTTAGATAAAAATGCGGTTGTCCTGACCCAAAGATGGATTGACCTTGACAAGTGACGTACCTGCGACTTATCTAAAAAGTTTCATCTTAAGAGAAAAAGGAGTCGAAAAAATGGTCAGTGTCGGTATCGTCGGATGGCGGGGGATGGTAGGATCGGTCCTGATGGATCGGATGAGAATGGAAAAGGACTTTTCCGGTTTCGATCCGTTTTTTTTCTCCACCTCCCAAGCCGGCAAACCCGGACCGGACGTCGGTAAAGGGGCCCAGCCGGTGATGGATGCAAAGGATATTGGCAAATTGGCCGAGATGAAGATCATCGTTTCCTGTCAGGGTGGTGGGTATACGCAAGAGATTCATCCAAGATTGCGCCAAGCGGGGTGGGGTGGATATTGGATCGATGCCGCATCCACCCTGCGGATGGCAGAAGACAGCGTCATCGTCCTGGATCCGGTCAACCGTCACGTGATCGACGCGGCCCTGGAGCGCGGCATCAAGGATTATATCGGCGGCAATTGCACTGTTTCCTTGATGCTCATGGCATTGGGGGGTCTGTTCGAAAAAGGCTGGGTCGAGTGGATAAGCACCATGACGTACCAGAGCGCATCGGGTGCGGGTGCCAACAACATGCGGGAGCTGGTCGCGCAAATGGGTCGGCTGGGTGACAGTGCCAAGGAAATGATGGCAGATCCGGCGACCTCCATTTTGGAGATTGACCGGCAGATTTCCCAAACCTTGGCGCAAACGGATTTTCCCATTGAGTACTTCGGTGCGCCCCTGGCTGCCAGTCTCATTCCCTGGATCGACCGGGCCATGGACAATGGCCAGACCCGGGAGGAGTGGAAGGGAATGGTGGAGACCAACAAGATTTTGGGTCGTACGGAAAATCCCTTCGTCATCGACGGCCAATGCGTTCGTGTGGGGGCGATGCGTTGTCACAGCCAGGCGGTGACCATCAAGCTTACCGATGACATTGCCCTGGAAGAGATTGAAAACGCCATCGCCTCGGCCAACCGGTGGGTAGCGGTGGTGCCGAACGAAAAGTCGGCCACGTTGGCGCATTTGAGTCCGGCGGCGGTGTCGGGCACGTTGACCGTTGCCGTGGGACGAATTCGAAAGATGATCTTGGGCCCGCACTACCTGACCGCTTTTACCGTCGGCGACCAGCTTCTGTGGGGGGCTGCCGAACCGTTGCGGCGGATGCTCAACATTATTCTGGCCAAAGAGTAGGGGATTGGCGCTTGGTGTGCCAATAACATATTGTTATTCCCAAGGTGAGCGGTTAGCCTTTAGCAATTGGCTAACAGCTAATCGCTCAATTTGGGTGGAAGGTTCGATGCCCTCCCTCGATGAGATAAATGCATGGATTGAGCGTGCCGGTGAGCAGCTGTTTCAATTCGCCATCGATCGTGGCGACATGAACGCCATCTTGCGCACCCTTCCCGTAACGGAGCCGGAACGGCGCGCGATCCTTGAATACGAGATCCAACTTCTTCGGATCGTCTCGGTTGGTTGGGCCATCGCCTTTTTCCTGGCGGAAGATGATCTGAAAAACCCCTTGGGAGAAAATTACTGGGAGCATGTCCGAAATTTTTCCGCGACCTTGTCTGTATCGGCATCCTTGACCGTGGGTACGGATATCGACTATTTCGACCTTCTCAGGCAACGCCTCAATGGATATATCCATGAACTGGATGCGGCCGGGCAAATCCAGGAACCGGCCATGGCGATCGGTCCGGCATTTGCCGAACATTGCGGTGGGCGTGACGATGCTCTGGCCATTTTGGCGGGTTCCAAGATGTTTTCCCATACCATTTCCGCGGTTCGGCAGTACCTGAACGAGTCAATCGGACAACGTTGATATCATGCTCATTTCGGTGAAATCAAAATGGCGGCTTGCCACGGTGAGTGGGTTGATCCTGACGACGGCCTTCCCCAAACTGGGACTCTCCGTCCTGGCCTGGTTCGCCCTGGTGCCGCTGTTTTTCGCTTTGAGGGATGTCTCTCCCAAAAGTGCATTCCGAATCGGCATGGTCGCCGGTCTGGCCCATTTCCTCTCCCTGTTGTACTGGGTGATTTACACCATGCATCACTATGGTTTTTTACCGTGGTGGCTGTGTTTCACACTTTTGCTGCTTCTGGCCACCTATCTTTCCCTCTACACCGGCCTTTTTGCCATGGTGCTGGTCCGTTTCTGCCGGAAGCCCGCGTACCTCGTACTGTTGGCTCCCGTGTTCTGGGTGGCGCTGGAGTATGCCAGGGGATTTATGTTTTCGGGGTTTCCCTGGGGGCTCGTCGGGTACTCCCAGTCCCATTGGTTGCATGTTATTCAGATAGCCGATATATTTGGTGTATATGGCGTCTCTTTTGTCGTGGTGGCCGTCAATGCAGCCGTTTATGTCATGGTGGGGCACGTTGCCGGGAAAAAATGGCAGGGACAATCGATGGACAGGTGGCTGCTGGTTCAAAATGTTGCCATATGCCTGATTTTGATGGTTTTCGTGGTTTCCTATGGAACCAGGCGACTGGATGCGGTAAAAGCCGAAATGACCGAGGTGAAATCCTACGGTGTCGCCCTTGTTCAGGGAAATATCGAACAGGCGATCAAATGGCACCCGGCATTTCAGATCAGCACCACGAAAAAATATGTGGACATGACCATAGCTGCATCCGAACATGATCCGAAACTCGTGGTCTGGCCCGAGACGGCGACCCCCTTTTACCTGGGGGCGAGTCCCAAACTCACGCGGCTGGTCACCGATGCCGCCAAGAAGACAGGTGCTTATCTTCTGGTGGGAAGTCCCCGCATGCAACGGACGGCCGATGAACGGAATTACTATAACAGTGCGTACATGGTTACACCGCAAGGAAAGATCGACCAACGCTACGACAAGGTGCATCTGGTTCCCTTCGGTGAATATGTGCCGTTAAAGCGCCTTCTTTTCTTCGCGGGCAAGATGGTGGCCCAGGTTGGGGATTTTTCGGCCGGAGAGAAGGGGAGAACGCTCAATTGGATAGATGAAAAGACCAAGATCGGCGTCCAGATCTGTTTTGAAATCATTTTTCCCGGACTTTCCCGTTCCCTGGCGAAAAATGGTGCCGGTGTGCTTGTCAATTTGACAAACGACGCCTGGTTCGGAAAAAGCGCCGCCGCCTATCAGCATTTTTCCATGACGGTGTTTCGCGCCGTGGAAAATCGCAGGAGTCTTGTACGATGCGCCAACACGGGAATCAGCGGATTCGTGGATCCAACGGGACGAATCGCTGCGCAGACAGCCCTGTTCGAAGATGCCGTGGTGTCTGAACGTGTCCCCATTCTTGCCGATCGTACCATCTATACCAGTATCGGCGATCTGATGCCCCAGGCGAGCCTGTTGTTCCTTTGCATTTTCCTTGCAAGGGACGTAATCCAGCGCAGACGGGAGGCAAGCGTCTTATCTGGCCTTCGGCTTCCCCACCGTTTACAACAAATCGTCGGCCGATTGGCTGGAAAAAGGAGATAAACCATGAGTTCCGAAGCCAAACAGACATTGAAAGAGCACAAAGAAAAGCTTGAACAGCTAAAGGAGTATCTTTGACCTGGGCAGCCAGAAAAAAAGACTCCAGGAGATCGAAGCGGAGATCGCCCGAAACGGTTTCTGGGATGATCCCGACGCCACCACCACGATCCTAAAAGAACGAACACTGCTCGGTCAGCGGATCGACGCGTTCAACGAATTGGAAAAGGACCTGGAGGATACGGCAATCCTCATGGAATTGGCCATCGAAGAGTCCGATACGGATACCCTGTCGGAAGTGTCGGATCAAATCGGTGAACTGGAGAAGCGGATTCACAGATTTTCGCTGAATTTAATGCTGGACGGCCCCGACGACCAGAACAATGCCATCATCTCCATCAATGCCGGCGCAGGCGGCACGGAAGCCCAGGACTGGGCGGAAATGCTGTTTCGCATGTACGCAAGATGGGTCGACGCAAAGGGATTCAAAACGACCATCATCGATTTTCAACCCGGGGAGGAGGCGGGTATCAAAGGTGTCACATTTACCGCCACGGGACAATACGCCTACGGGTATCTCAAGTCCGAGACCGGCGTGCATCGACTCGTGAGAATTTCTCCTTTTAACGCCAGCGGCAAACGCCACACCTCGTTTGCTTCCGTATTTGTCTATCCTGAACTGGACAACACCATCGAGATCGACGTTGCGGAAAAGGATCTTCGTATCGACGTGTTCCGGGCCAGTGGTGCGGGCGGGCAGCACGTCAACAAAACGTCCAGCGCCGTTCGCATTACCCATCTTCCCACGGGCATCGTCGTCCAGTGCCAGCAGGAGAAATCCCAACACCGGAACAAGGACATGGCCATGAAGGTTCTCAAGTCCAGGTTGTACGAGGCGGAAAAACGCAAACAGGATGAGAAGATGCAGCAGATCCACGATGGCAAGGACGACATCGCATGGGGAAGTCAGATCCGTTCCTACGTCCTGCATCCCTACCAGATGGTCAAGGATCACCGCATCGGCCTGGACGTGGGAAATATAAACGGCGTCTTGGATGGCGACATCGATATTTTCATCGAGGGCGTGTTGCTGTCGGGCAAGGCGAACGGAAAACGCTGATGAGACCATCGGGTACCGTCGACGCCGAAGCGGTCATTACCGAGATCTATCCGGCGGGCAGCCGTATACGGGATCTATTGCTCCGTCACGGGGAACAGGTGGCCCAAAAAGCCCTGGATGTGATGGACCATGCCCAATGGCTGAAGCCGGACCGCGTCTTCGTGCTCGAGGCGGCCATGCTCCACGATATCGGTATCGGCCGTACCCGGTGCCCGGAGTTGGGGTGCACGGGGGAACTTCCTTACCTTTGTCATGGCGTCGAAGGAAAGCGGATGTTAGGCGACGTGGGGCTGACTGCCCACGGTCGGGTCTGCGAGAGCCATGTGGGCGTGGGAATCAGGGCGGAACAGGTCCTGCGACGCCGGTTGCCCTTGCCCGTCCGGGATATGGTGCCCTCTACCGTTGAGGAACGTATCGTCTGCTATGCGGACAAGTTTTTTTCCAAGGGAAAAAATGGTGGCCGTGAAAAGTCCACCGAGGAGATCACGGCGGGACTGGCCAGGTATGGGCCGGAAGAGGCGAAACGTTTTATGGAACTGCACCATGCGCTGACCCGGTCCCCGCAGTAACCATATTGGGTCTTATTGAGAAGCAGTGAAAAGTTGAATTCGGTTATTTTGCCATGCACCCGAAAAGAATCCGAGACGCCGTCAGGTTTTACTTCATCACCGATGAAAAGGTCGAAGGCTTTTTCCCATTGGATCAGGTGTGCCTGGTCATGGCCGCCGGTGCCACCATGATCCAGTATCGCAACAAGTCCTTCGCCCTGGACCGATTCGACGAGGTCGTTTCCATTCGCCGGGTGTGCAAAGATGCCGGTATTCCTTTTATCGTGAACGATAACGTTTTGCTGGCCAAGGCCGTTGGTGCCGATGGGGTTCACGTGGGACAGGATGACGACGCACCGGTGTTGGCAAGGCAGGTCTTAGGGCCGGACGCCATCGTGGGCGTGTCGGTTTCCACCATGGCCGAATTGAAACGAACCGATCTATCCCATTGCGATTACATCGGAACGGGGCCCACCTTTCCGACCGATACCAAGACCGATGCCAAGCCCGTTGGCGGGCTGGCAGGTCTCAGGGAGATCGTCCACCATTCTCCGGTTCCCGTTGTGGCCATCGGCGGAATCGGGCCGGAAAACGGTGCCGCGTGTTTCCAATGCGGTGCGGCGGGACTCGCCGTGATCAGTTGTATCACCCGCGTTCCTAATCCAACTGCGGCCGCCGCGGCCCTGGCTCACGTCTGCGGTGTCCGTTCGAGTTCGAAATAATCATGGAAATCCGAAGCCGTCTCATTTTCGCGGTGGTCATTCTCATTGCGACCCTATTGGTGGGAAGCGTGGGCTACTATATCCTTTTCGACGGCACGTCCAGCTTTCTGGACTGCCTCTACATGACCGTGATCACCCTTACGACCGTCGGATACGGTGAGGTGCTGGGGGTTACGGGGAATCCCTCGGCCCAGATTTTTACCATGCTGCTCATCACATCGGGCATGGGTATCATCCTGTACAGCATCTCTACGGTGACGGCCATGTTCATCGAAGGCGATCTGACCGGCATGCTCAGGAGGAGAAAGATGGAGAACAAGATCAAGGCCCTGTCCGACCACTACATCGTCTGCGGGGGCGGGGAAACCGGTTTCCCCCTGGCCGTGGAGCTGGTCGCCAGCAAGGCCAAGGTGGTGCTGATCGAGCAGGATAAAAATGTCATAGAACAATCGCGCCAATACAAGGGGCTCTACTCTATTCTCGGCGATGCCACCGACGACAAGAACCTCATTGCCGCCGGAATCGAACGGGCAACGGGAATCACCATCTGTCTGCCGTCGGACAACGACAATCTCTACATCACCATGACCGCCCGCATGCTCAATACCACGGCGCGGATCATTACCCGCATGACCAACAGCCGGCTGAAGCCCAAACTGCTCAAGGCCGGTGCCACATCGGTTGTCTCCCCCAACGCCATCGGTGCCATTCGTATGGCTTCGGAGATGATCCGGCCGGCTGCCGTCGAATTCATGGACAACCTGGTGCGAAGCGAGCGTGGCGCCCTGCGTATCAACCAGATCCATGTGGACGAACACTCCTCCCTGGCGGGAAAGCCCATCATAAAATCGGGGCTTCGCGACCAGTTCAATCTCCTCTTGCTTGGTGTCCAGAGACGAGATGGAAAATTTGAATTCCGGCCGCCCAGTTCCTATGTCATCGAGGCGGGAATGACCCTGATCGTCATGGGAGACGTCGACAACATCGACCGTGCACGGGAAGCCTTGTGAACCTTTACCCCATCGTTGCAATGTCGGCGTGTATCAATCCGGACGGTCACCTGCCTTCATCCGCCAGAATCGTGCCTCTTTCTCCTTGACCGCTTCCCGCCTTCCGGGGGCGAGAAACCATTCGTATAGTTTTTCGTTCATGTCTACGGGGTGCCCCACGATTTTCCTCTCGATAAGGGAAAGGGCCTCCACCGATTTGTCGCACACGGGGTAGCCTTTTTCGTCTGTGGGGATCGAATTCGCAAAGGCAATGGGAGAGATATTGTTGATATCCACCAGGCGAATGCCACCCATGGGGGTAAGGATCAGGTTTCCGACACCTGCGAGATCGGGAATATGACCGGTTTGGGTGATCATCCGCTTAATGTTTCCGACGAATCGGTTGCCGTTTTTTTTGATCGCTGCAAACCACGCCTTTCGCGGAAGAAGGTTCGCATCGTTTCCGGTTCTGCATGCCTCGTAGAGGGAAGAGAGCAGTTCGTCCGTTTCCAGAACAGTCCACGGATCCAGAACCACCCCCTCCATGAACTCCTGGAAACCGCACAGCAAAAGTTCCCTTCCCACAGGCTTCCGGTAGTCCACGATGCATTCGGTGGAAACTGCCATGAAATTCGGCGCCAGGTACCGCTCCACGATTCTCACCCTCTCGATCTCTTCCAGGCCATCTTCCAGTGATTTCAGCCGGGTTCGAAAGATACGAAACATCATTTTCGGCTTTGCCCGTGGAAACCAACGGATACCGTCGAGTTCCACGCCATTTTTTTCCAACGCGACATCGGATGGGTCGAGGATTTCCAGAATATGGGAGCGAAGTCCTTGCCGGTAGTGCCGCCGCAACGTGTACGACGGTGATGAACGGACGAAATTCAGCTTTTGTATAGAAGCCGGTGTGATGTATTGGATATCCCTTATATCTTTTGGCACGTCGGACCATTCCTATGTGTGTGACAGCAGTCGATCCATTTCCTATCGATTCTTTCGAAACACCCCATTGAAGCATTGAGAAATTCGAAAGAATGGAATATGAATATCACACTCTTTCCAATGGCGATATAGTTACCCTCGCCTTGGCCGGCAAGACCCGATTACCGGAATATGCCAATGAAAAAAAAATTGCCTTTGATCATTTTTCTGGTGCTTTTTTTCCATTTGGGAAATGGTGCAATGGTGCGGGCCATGGCCCAGGAGAAAGAGGCGGACCCCGTGATCAGCCTGACGGTCAAGGACGAACCGTTGGCCGATGTCCTCGATACCATTTCAGAAGAAACCGGCTACCAATTTCATCTCAGCCCGGCGTGGCAGTCCCACCCGGTGAGTGCCACGATTATCAACTTGCCGTTGGAAAAGGGGCTCAAACGTCTGCTCAAGAGTCTTAATCACACCATCATCTGGGAATCGGATCACACCATCGTCATCAAAGTGTTCGGAAAAAGCGAGAAAGGCAGCTCGACAAACGCGATTTCCTTTTCACAGCCGCCACAACCCGAACCGATACCCAGTCCTGGCGACAGGTCGATGGATATACAGGGGCTTGAAGAGGGTAATGTCGAACCGAACGAATCCGTTGACCAGGATGATTCCGGAAGCGGAACAAATGAACCGGAGGAGGAGCGTTCCGACCTGAATATTGTTTCGCCGGAAGAATCCGAATGAAATTCCTTTTATTTCATTGATATAGCGGTTTCCTGTAGCTAAATGAAACAGAGTTGGGGAATTTCATTCCACGCCACCATCACCGTCCCAAGCAACATGAACCTTTGTTATGGTCAGTGATGATGGAAGGAAATGAAACTTACCGAAGAGATCCCTCAGCGGGCATTCATAAATGCACAAATTGTACAAGAGGCTCAGAGGACCGGCGATTGGGTCGAAGCTGTCAATTCCATATGTGCGCTCTATGAATTAAATGGATACGATTATATGAATCAGGCGCATGTAGCGTCACTATTATATTGCCTTTTAATAGTTCCCAAAGAAATATGGATTGAAAAAGACAAAGCGCATCCAGTTCTCACCAAGATCGATGAAAGAAAACTTCGAGAGTCATTCCAGATCCAGTCTCGGAAAGATCCGGATTTCGACTCTGACTTCAAATACAATTTATTGCACAAACTTCGCAATTCAGTCGCTCACGCCAATTACGAAATCGATGAAAATATGAATTTTACCTTTTGGAATGAGTCCTGGGGAAATATTACATTCCGCTGTAAAGTCACTGCGGTTAAACTCATGCTATTCCTGTCGGAAGTCGGGTCTGTATTAGCAAACTTAAGAAGAAAAACATAACCTTTTGCTTCACTGGATTCAGGCCAAAAAGCGGCCCTCTCCAGTGAGCATGGCGTTCGGCATTAACCGCCAGGCAAATTAAGCTTGCAAAGCGCCATGGTATGATATATTGTCATACCGGAGGTGACTAAAATGGCAGCATCTAAAATTGCAATTACAATTGATGACAACACACTTAAACGTTTAGATATTCTTGTCAAATCGAAATTTTTTCCGAATCGCAGCAAAGCTATTCAGGAGGCTGTTACCGAAAAATTAATGCGTATTGAGAAAAGCCGTCTTGCCAAGGAGTGCGCTAAGTTAGATCCAGAATTCGAACAATCCCTAGCAGAGGAGGGCTTCTCGTCGGAGTTGGAAGAATGGCCAGAATACTAAGGGGTGATATATACTGGGCAGATTTAAATCCAGTAATTGGTAGTGAACAGGGCGGGTTTCGCCCTGTTCTTATTTTAAGCCACAATGTGTTCAACGACAGATCAGGGACTGTCATTGCTGTGGCGATCACCAGTCAGCCACAAAGGGCCGGCTATCCGTTGACCATAGAACTATCGGATACCAAGCTACCCAAAAATTCTTGGGTAAAAATCAGTCAAATTCGAATCCTTTCTACAAAACGGATCGGCAAGAAAGTGGCAAAAGCATCTGATGAAGAATTGGCTCTTATTATTGACGGTTTGAATGAAATAATTGGCGGTTAACCAATGGGCTGCTATGGACTCGGTTCCCTCGCCATAGAGTCCAGCCGTTCGTCATTTAGCGGACACATTGTGAACAAAAACTACCTGCAACCCGCGATCGACAACAGATAGAACTCCCAGACCACCACGCAACCGAATGCCGTGGCGAAAAAAGGCAGGATGCCGGATGCCAGCCGATAGCGCGTGACGATGGCTTCATGGCAGATGACAATAATCAGCGCCGAGAGGGCGGTCAGACTGTATTTGACGAGTAAAAAAGCGTGTGCGCCGTGTCCCAGACAATACCGCATGAAGGGGTTGACTTCATGGGCGCCCTTGGAGATGAGTGTAAGGGTGAGAATGGCGTCCAACAGGCTCAGCCCTAAAATCAAGGCTGTGATCATGACCAGGGATGGCTTATACCGATCCAACAGGACGACCTGGGTGCGGTCTTCGCGGCGTCGGCCGGATGTTCTTGATCCCTTGAAAAACAACCTCTTTGTGATCGGTAGATTCTGTATGCGGCGATCTTTTCCACATCGTCTCTCCAAACCCGAATAATCCGCCATCCGTTTTCGCTCCTCTCCTCCAATGTCATTTACAGTTGAAGGCTTTTCACACTCCGATTTACACTTTGCCCATGGCCGGCCGGTCACGCCACATTCCCTGGAACAGCAAAATCCATTCCATTTAAACTCCTTAGTAAAATCGGATGGTTATGATGGTGTACAGATATCGGGTCGTTCTTTTGGGTAGTAAATTACCCAATGATCATGAAAAAAATTTCATTCTTTTCCTGTTTTCCCCAACTGAAAAAGAGAAACCGACCAGGGGATGGAACCTCCTGGTCGGTTTGCCGTGCGTTTTTTTCGAAAACGAAAGATCCGGAAATACAAGGTTATGGCGTCTGGGAGGGAGAAATCAAGACGTCGATGCGCCGGTTGATGGCCCTTCCTTCGGGTGTGGTGTTGGGTGCCAGTGGCCGGTCTGGACCATAACCGGTTGCCTTGATTCGGTTTTCGGGCAAAGTGTTGTTGGCGATCAAGTAGGTCATCACTGCCTCTGCGCGCTGCTGGGAAAGTGCCATGTTTGTCATTGTCGAACCGGTACTGTCCGTGTGTCCCTCTACGGTGACGGTCGGTTTTTCGAAGGTTTGAATGGCCTGCTGCACTTTGCTGAGCAGGGTATAATTATCCGGCGTCAAGGTTGCCTGTCCCACCGGGAATTTGATTCCCTTCAATCGGATGACCAGTTGGCCGCCCTGCTTGTACACTTCCGCCTCCTCGGGCCGGAAAAAGTGCTGTACTTCATTGAAGCGTTCGTTGAATGCTCGTTCTGCGGCCAATCGGCGTTTGGCCGCCTCTTGCGCACTGGCATATCCTTGAATCCCTTCCAGTTGTTTGTTCAGATCGGCAATCTGGTCCTGGTATTGTTGATTTTCTTTTTCGAGCGCCTGATTTTTATGGTCAATGTTCTCGATTGCACCCGTCAATGCACTAAGCTGGGCCTCGACATCCTTGTCACGGATATCTCCGATTTTCAATGTCTCGCCCAGTTGTGTCATCAATTTTTCAAGATAAAGAGCGGTTTGTTCCGGAGACATCTCCTTGAATTTCTCGCTACTTTCTCCAATGACCATGGTCCGTTGTGCGAGAAATTTCGCATTGGCCCCTTTCTGGCTGATCTTCTCGCTTTCGTAGGGATTTTGCCGAATATAGGTTTCCGCCTGGCTTATGGCACCGGTGGCATCATCATATGCGGACGGAGCGATCTTCGGGATTTTGTTCTCCTGTGCATCTGCGAGGATGTCCCGGGCACTTCCCAGCGCATCCTGTTCGATGGCCATGATTTCGAGTTCCCGAAATGCCGTCTGTACGTTGCCGGCATTTTTTTGTGCATAACTCAAATTGTCGGACTCGATTGCCTGGGTCAATTTCATGTACTGCTTTTGCACGTCCTCGTAAGGTTTTCCGAGTTTGTCCGCACCGACCTTCAGGGCTTTGTCTCTGGCTTTGTTTGTCTCTGCCAGTATCGTTCGGGATACTTGGGCGATCTCCAATGCTTTTTCCAGACTAGCATTGCCTTGGGCTACATATTCATTGATTTTTGACAATTTGGTACCCTGCGACAGCCCCTGCGTTGCCTTGTTAAAATTGCTTTGGGCATCGTTGAACAATCCCGGTGCCAGTACATCCACCTGATTGGCACGAGCCTCGGCCAGGTTGGTTTCCAACTGACTGACCAGCTCCGCAGGATTGCCCGTCGGAATGTTTGCCTGCTGTGGGGCGGCACAAGCGGTGATCAGAATCGCTGAACAGACGATCAGAAACAGGTGTCTTTTCATCTCTTTCTCCTCTTAGAAAAAATTTGAAATCGTCATCATGGAACGAAAATTACCGAATTATCGTTCATTTTCGGCCATTTGGCAAGTCATGTTTTCTGTGTCATCCGGCGCTCGGGTGCGAACGGTGGTCGCAGCGCAACATACAAGGCTCGTGTTTTCCGCTGGGTTGCGGTCCGATCGGGGCCGTTAAACGAAAGAGCAGAGAAGATAGGCCGGTGCGGGCACTCGTCGGAGTACCCGCACGGATGAAAATGAAATAGATTATAAATCCAGGCCGCACTTGTTCAGCGTCACAATTCCCCCTTGCACGCTGACCGCATCGCCGCACCCCATCTCCTTCAGGTTGAGTTGGGCCTCGTAGGACCGGACACCGGTATTGCAGATAAGGATCAGGTCCTTGTCCGGGGGGATCTCGGAGATGCGTCGCCGCAGCTCATCCTGGGGGATGTTGATCCAACGTTCCGGATATTTATTGGCATAGGCCTCACCGTCCTGCCTGGCACGGCAGTCGAGGATCAGCAGATTGCCGTCTCCATTGGCCCATTTTTCGGAAAAACCCTTCGCATCGATGGGCCGGTAAAGGCCGTCCAGCATGTTCTCGGCGGTGTTCGCCAGAGCATTGAGAACGTCCATGGCCGATGAAAATGGCGGCGAGTAGGCCAGTTCCAGGTTGCTGAGGCGATCGATGGTGGGGTGGTCTTCCAGGATGGCGGCCACCATGTTGATGCGTCCCACGACGGAATTCCCGTCATCTCCAAATCCCTGGATGCCGAGAATGCGCCGGGATTTTCTCTCCACGACCAGTTCCAGGTGCATCATGGCCTTGCCGGGATAAAAATGGGCCCGATCCAGCTGCGCCACCTGGACACTCACCGCATCGAAATCCCCTCTTTTCGCCATTTCCAGGCTCAAGCCGGTGCCGGCCAGGGCCGCCTCGAAGGTTTTGATCACGAATGAGCCGACCGCGCCCTTGAACACGGCATTTCCACCTGCCAGATTGGTTCCGATCACACGGCCCTGGCGGTTGGCCATGGAGCCCAGAGGATAATATCCCGGCTTTCCGGTGACCAGGTTGGGAATTTCGGCACAATCCCCCCCGGCATAGATCACGGGGTCGGAGGTGCGCATGTGTTCATCCACGACGATGGCACCGGTGGTTCCGATGCGCAGACCCGCTTCTTTCGCCAGGTCTACATTGGGGACGGCACCGATGGCCATGATCACCAGGTCCGTCTCCAATCGGCGTTTGTTCGTCACCACGGCTTCGACGCTCTCTTTGCCTTCGATGGCCTTCACCTCTTCACCGACCAGGAAGTGAACGCCGTTTTTCTCCATCTCGCTCTGGGCCATTCGGGCGAACTGGGGGCTCACGAAACCGGGCATGATCTGGTCGAAGTATTCGATGACGGTGGTTTCCACCTCCCACATGTCGGCCAGGGCCTCGGCCATCTCGATACCGATGAAGCCTCCGCCGACGATGACGGCCCGTTCCACCTGACCATTGGTGACCAGATCCTTAATGGCCTGGGCGTCGTTGAGGTTGGTACAGGTATGAACCATGGGAAGTTCTGTACCCGGTATCGGCAGGCGTCGGGGGCGGCTTCCGGTTCCCAGTACCAGTTGGTCGTAATCCAGCGCCTCCTGCCGGCCGTCTGGTCCTTGAATGTGAAGTTGCTTGTTTTCCCTGTCGATGCGAAGTGCACGGGTTTGTGTGCGAACCTCGATATCTTTGCAATTTTTAAAAAATGCCTCGTCGCGCAGCATGTGAAAGCTGGTTTTGCGCAAATCATCGACGTCACTGACATCGCCGGAGACATAGAATGGTATACCACATCCCCCATAGGAGACGAATCGGTCTTGGTCCACGATGGTGACCTTGGATTGGGGTTCCAGTCGTTTGAATCGGCATGCGGCCTTGGAGCCAAGGGCGACGCCACCGACGATGATGATGTTCTGGGCCATGTTTTACCTCTTTCTGTGGGTTTCCGCCGTTATCCGGTATCCGACTTACGAGATAACGTGCATAAGGAAATATAAATGGTTCCTTTTTTCAGGTTTGTCAAGGCCGGTTTCGCCGGACCAGCAGCAGGGTATTTCCGATGACCGTCAAGCTGGAGAGAAGCATTGCCGTGGCGGCCCAAAGAGGGGTCAACAATCCGCTTGCAGCCACCGGAATGCCGATGAGATTATAGATCCAGGCGCACCACAGGTTCTGCATCACCTTTCGGTTGACGTTCCGGGATAGGCGGAAAAAATCCGTAAGCTGGGCCGGGTTCCCGCGCATGAGTGTGAGGTGGGCAACCTCGGCGGCCAGTGCCTGACCGCTGTGTACGGCGACGGAAAGGTGCGCGCGCGCCATGGCCGCGGCATCGTTGATCCCGTCTCCCACCATGGCCGGCCAACGGCCTTTTCGGGTAAGCGCATCGATGTAATCGGCCTTGTCCGAAGGCAGCAAATTTCCCTTTGCGTCCGCAATATCGATGATTCGGGCCAATTGCCGGGTCGCGGTTTCACCATCACCGGATACGATGGCGATCTTTTTGTATTCCTTCTTCAACCTTTGGATCAGTTCCGGAACTGTCGAACGGATCGTGTCGCCAAAATAGAACGTCGCGATTTGCCGGCCGTCGACTTCCAGAAAAACAGATGAGGTCGGCCCTTCGATTTCTTCACCCACCGGGCCGGGTGCCGCATCTGTTTTTTCCCCGATGAACCGGTCACCGCCGATGGCCATCCTGCGATTGTCCACGCGGCCGATGATACCGTTGGAATGGACGCGAACATCGGTTGCCGCTGGAATGGGGATTTTCCAGTGTTTTGCATGGGCGATGATGGCCCGTGCGACTTCATGATCCGCTTCTTTCTCCAGACCGGCGGCCCAGCCGATGGCCGTTTCCGGATCGATTCCCTGCGTGACATCGACACCCATCACTTCCCAGCGGCCGTTGGTGAGGGTGCCGGTCTTATCGAAGACAATGGTGTCCACGCTGCCCGCCCGTTCAAAGGCCTCGATTTCGCGAACCAGGATGCCCCTGCGTCCGGCCATGGAAACGCCGGCCAGCCGCGCCATGGGGATGGCCACGCCAAGGGCGCAAGGGCAAGAGATGACCAATACGGTCACCGCGCGCACCAGGGCCTGATCCAGGTGAAGTCCTACCAGGATCCAAGCCAGACCTGTGCCCATGGCCAGCACGACGATCACGGGAACGAACCAGCGTAGCATGCGATCCGTGCGGCCTTCGAATTCGCTTTTTTGCGCAAGGCTGTTTGTCATGATCGTGATCATCTGGCCGAGAACGGTGGCCGTGCCGATGGCGTCGACGATGGCCACCACCCGACCGTCTACGATCCGGGTGCCGCTCTTGATCGGTTCGCCGGCACGCACAGTTTTTGGGCGCGCTTCTCCGGTCAGCGCGGATTCATCGATGGATGCGCGGCCGGATGCCACCCGGCCGTCCACCGGCACGATTTCATCCTTTTTGACAACAATCCGGTCCCCGGCGGCGATCAGGTCGATGGCCACCCAGCGGCCCGATGGCCAATTGGGGGCGAGGACGCGGGCCTTGGCCGGTTGCATGGCGAAAAAATGATCCAGGTCACTGCGTACGCGGCTGCGGGCCTGCCCCTCGAGCAGTTTGCCCAACAACACCAGGGTGATCAGCATGCATGCGGTGTCGAAGTAAAGGTGGATACTGCCGCGCAGCCAGTTGATCAGGCTGTAACCATAGGCACAGCCAGCGGCCAACCCCACCAGTGTCTCCATTCCCGGTGCCAGATGTATTATGCCGAACCATGCTTTTCGAAACATCGGACCGCCGCCGTAAACGACCGCCACCGTGGCCATGAGAAAGATGGGCAGAGAGATTTTGAACACGGCATCGCCGGAAAGATCGGTAAAGAAACCAGCATAGAGTGCCCAGGAGAGCATCATCACATTGGCCGAGAGAAGTCCGGTGATCGCTAACCGTACGAGTTCACTGCGCAGATTCGACTGACCGGCGCTGTTGGTGTCCGGATCTCGGACCGTATACCCCAATCGTTGGATGACCAGGCGAATCTGATGAGGGTCGGTGCGCTCGGGACGGTAGTGGCAGCGCAACCGATCGGTGGAAAAATGGCAGTTTGCACGGCTGACCCCTTCCAGCCGGGAGAGCGCCGTTTCGATCACCCATGCGCATGCCGGGCACCACATGCCATCCACCGTCAGGTCAACGCGAAGTTGTCCCTCGGGTTCGGGATTGTGGGACGCCGTTTCCGGTTGACCGGCTTGCTCGGCGGCCGGCTTGTCATCCTGCAGGCGTTTCAGATCCGCTTCGTCGGCCGGAATTACCCCGGCTGCCACGCACTGTTTAAACAGGTCACTTTCTCGGAATCGGGAGGGATCACTCACCTCGGCCGATTCCAGCAGCATGGTGTAGACCATCCGGCATCCCTGACAGCAGAAAAGAAGCTTCGTATTTTGGACGGTGTGGGGGATCGCACCGTAGCGAAGGGGCAGTCCGCATAGATCACAGCTGGTGGGTGTCATGGAATCGAATCGTGTGTGTGAGCTATTGTGCCAGACTGAAAATGTGAAATGATAGAGGACAAATGCACAATCCAATTATTCGTTGTTGGAGTTACGATGAATAATATTTTAATTTTCGGGATCCGTGTTTACGCGAACAGAATAATTTGCTGACGCTTTGCGAACTCGCCCCTAAGGATGCCTGACATCGGCGCATTCCAAACGTCTACCGAAACAATATCGTTTCCGATGGCTTCATCGCCAACATCACTCTATCCCAGGCGCCGATTTTCGGCCTCCTAAGTGGCTCAAACAGCGCAAAGTGTCATCAAATCATCCTGTCCGCTCCGCTTGGGAAGATTCCTGAACTCCGAATATTACGGATTTCAGACGGCTTCGTAAAAAGTTCGAGATCAAGGCTTGCGAGCCTTTGAGGAATGAGGCGTATGGTTGGACACGTCGCAGTGACGAGGGGGCGAAGTGTAACGCCGATATCGGACTTTTTACGAAGCCGTCATTATTCGCGCTGGCCGAGACTCTTTACATATGCAATGACCCGCCACCGATCATTCGGGGCGATCGTGGTGGCCAGCGTTGGCTGACGGCCATCCGGAAGACCGAAACTGATCTCCTTGAACAATTTTCCTTCGGCCATGGCCTGCACCTTGGCATCACGCAGGTCACGGGGTTTTGGTGCGAAGCTTTGACCCACCGTGCCATAGCCATCGAAATTTTTTCCATGACAGTGGACACAATAGTACCCGTAGGCGGTCTTTCCCGCATCGATCACCGCGGGTTCTGCCATATCAAAGGGCGGTTTCAGATCTTCGACCGTTACGGCACGAAACAAGGCCTCGCCACCGGAGACCGGCACGCTGCCGGCCGCCATCACCGGAATGGGGTTTTCATGGGGTTTGATGGCCGGTGTCCACCACATACGGCCAACGGGCATCAGCTCGTCATAGGTGGTGATCAATCCCCACGCGGCAAGGCCCACGGTGCAGGCAACCAGGAAAACGGACAGTATGCGGACCATTATTCTCCTCCGGCGCCTCGAATATGTTGCGGATTGGGCAATCTCTGGTAGACGGCGTAGGGCGATTCGGCCGGGACATCTTTCACCGGGCGATACGCCCAGGTCGGCTGCCCCATGTCCGAAATCACGGTAAAGGCGAGAAAGCCTTTGAACAAAATGATGCCAAGCATGATGCCGAGCCAGACCCAGGTTCTGAAAAGCGAATCGTGATTGTGTTGTTCATTCATGTTATATCTTTACTCCCAATACACCGTGCATGACGATGTAAAAAAAGCCCCAAATGAATATACCGGCGATGATCAAAATCATTATTAACGGGTACGGTGCGTCACGCTCCTCGATGCCATCGGCAAAACGACCCGTGATGTGCTTTTGTCTTTCTTCGCTGTCCCTTCCGTGAAGATGGGCAAACGCCAACCCCACTCCGAACACCACCATGAAAATCAGCGTGGGAAAGACCCAGGCCATGGTATGCTGAAAATTGAGCAGTTCAAAAAAACGCATGGTTTTTCCTCATTGTTTGCTAAAGTATAGGGCGAACGCCAACAACGCCGCCGTTGCCCCCACGCCTGCCATCGCCAGGATGAAAAGGCCGTAGATCTCGATCCGGTTGAACCGGGTTGCCTTTACCGGCGGTGAATCGTGATCGTCTCTAAGCGGCAGATAGCGCGCCCGCTGCTGATCGCCGAACTGACCTGTCCGAAACGCCCAGTAGAAGACCGCCAGACT
The DNA here is from genome assembly GCA_963674945.2 of uncultured Desulfosarcina sp. Lineage (GTDB taxonomy): Bacteria > Desulfobacterota > Desulfobacteria > Desulfobacterales > Desulfosarcinaceae > Desulfosarcina. The sequence goes on along the minus strand of CAXXWQ010000003.1, from coordinate 1,927,308 downwards.
GATGGTCAGGCCGATTCCAATATAAGCGATGAAGTAAGGATAGTACATGGTTAGGTTGTTGGGCTGAAGGTTGAAGGCTGAAGGGGCAGGTTGTTGCCCACTTGAGCACAGTTGTCTTCCCTCAGTCTATTCTCCTTTGCGTTTCGCTTTTACAGAACGGATCAGATTCAAATGCCCGTAGTTTTTTTGTGATCACGCATGAGGTTAGGTGTCTAACGTTTTAGGCAGAAGGCTGAAGGTGCTGCAATGCTGAAGTGGAAATCGCGTATTATCATTATACTAACACGGTTCATGTCTGTCTTCAGTCTAAACGCCTTCAGCCTATCAACCTTCCTTGGCCTTATGGCTCATAAGCGGCATCGATCCCCTTCGGTTCCATATTGGCGTCACTGTCGTTGATAAAGTAGACTGCCACATAATTGCCTACGTCCCAGATCTTCTCCGATTCCAGTTCCCGCTTGAAGTAGGGCATGGCCGTACCGGTAATGCCGTTCATGATCTGGTAGTAGAGAATCCCGCCGCTGATTTCTCGGTTTTTCAGGATCGTGAAATTGAGCGGCGGCGGGTAGATGTATGGCTGGGCCGGTCCCATGCCGTCGCCCACCGGGCCGTGGCACCCCAGACAGAAATCCTGGTAGATCTTATGGCCCCGCGCCAATCCCGCCTCGCTGGTGGGGTAGGGATTGGGCACGTCCCGCCATCCTTTGGGTATGTTCTCGTTCAACCAGGCCACATTGGCATCCGGTCCGGCCTCGTAGGCCGCGCTGGCTTGCGCTTTCCAGAAAGCCTGGCGCTCCATGCGGTGGTCGGCATTTTTCATGCCCAGGCCCTGGACGTAACGGATCAACTGGTTCATGCCCTCGTTGCCGAGGAATTCGAAGGGCGGCATGATCGAAAGCGGCCGCGTGTAGCGGGGGTTGACGAAGTGGGCCACGTGCCAGTCGTCGGGATGCTCGCCGCCATCCTGGGAGAGATCCGGGCCGGTGCGCTGGGAACCGAGCAGAATCGGATGATCCGCCACGTAATCGCCTGCCTGGGCAATGCGTTCGGCCCCCAGTCCCCAGTCGATGGTACGAATGGACTGGCTGTGGCAATAGACGCATCCGTTCGCGATGTAAAGTTTCCGTCCCGCAGCTTCCTCGTCGGATCGCTGGCGGAAGATTTCCGATGGCGTCGTCTGATTGGTGTGCACATAGGGCAACAGGACGACGACGAAGACGATGGTGGCCAGGATCAAAAGCGAGCCAATGACCACGGAAAGGGGTGTCATTTTCATGATGACGCTCCGGTTTTTCCGAACAATGAGCGAACGATATTATAAAACCCCAGCACGGCACTGGAGAAGATCATCAGTCCCAGGCCAGCGCGCACCACATAGTAGACGTGGATTTCCGGCAGGACGCGGTAGACGGTTTCACCGTTGAGCCAGGCGTTCCCCTGGATCAGGCCGGCAATGGTCAGCACCACGGTGAAACCGACCATGCCGATCAATACCATCCAATACTGGAAATCGGCCAGAAAACGGCTGAACAGGGGCTTTCCCGATATTTTGGGAACGGTGTAGTAAAGCCCCCCCAATGCGATCATGCCGGCAAAGCCGAGTACGCCGATATGGGCGTGGGCCACGACCCAGTTGTTGAAGTGGGTGACCCGCTGGACGTCGGGCAAGGCCATGAGTGATCCCTGAATGCTGACGAAAAAATACATGATTGTACCGGTGAACACGAATTTGGCACCGATGTCGGCGTGGATTTCTCCCAGGCGGCCTTTGGCCGTGTACCAGATGTTGATGAGAAAGGCCATGACCGGAATGACCATGGCCACGCTGTCCACGATGGCCACGACCTTGAGCCAGGTGGGTACCGGCACCTGCAGCAGGTGATGGGTGCCGATGTGCGTGTACACTACGATGAGGGCCCAGAACCCCAACAAGGAAAGTGTATGGCTGTAAAGGGGGGTCCTGCATGCGCGGGGAATCACGTAGTAGGCCACGGCCGCCGAAAGCGGCGTCAAGAGCAGGCCGAAGACGTTATGACCGTAAAACCACAGCAGGATGGCGTCCGGGATGCCTATCAGGGCGCCGCTGTTCGGTTTCCAGATCACGTTTCCCAGGGCAAAGGTGCTGAAGGTGAGGATTACGCCGGCAAGTACGTACCACACTGAAACATAGAGGATCGGTTCCTGGCGGTTTTTGACGGTCATGATGAAGTTGATGAACACGAGGCCGAAGGCGGCCACAATCATCACATCCAGGTGCCAGATCAACTCGGCATATTCGCGACCCTGGGTCATGCCGGCGGCCAGGCTGGCCACGGCGCCGATCAGGGCCAGGTTCCAGGCGATGACCGTCACCACGCCCAGCCGCTCACTATAGAGGCGGGTTCGTAGCAGCCGGGGAATAAAATAGAAGGCCGCCGAGAGCAGGCCCGGGGTGACGAACCCGAAAAGCACCAGGTTGACGTGGGTGGGCCTTACGCGTCCGAAGACGATGGGGCCCATGTTGGCGGTCAGATCCGGTGCGACCAGTTCGGTGGCGCCCAGAAGCCCGTAAAAGGTGGCCACCATCATCCAGAAGGCGGATGTCAGGGCGAATCCCTTGGCGGTTGTGTTGGTTGTTTCTATGTTTTCAGTTACAGCGGACAAATGTTGCTCCTTGAAAAGTGTTAAGTGTTAAGTTTTACGTGTTAAGTTGTGGATCGGGTCGATTTTAGTATTGAATCGACAGAATACATTCCCTTAACACGTAAAACTTAATACTTAACACTACACTCATATTATTCTGTTTCTTCAACCATTCGTTATCAAAGAATTTTACACACCAATCAATTATGACATGCTAGCCAGCACCCCACATTGACCTCCAGAGACCGGTGGCACTCAATACAAAATCCCATCTTGAATCGGGTCCCTTTAAGACGATCCATGTCGCGCACCTCGCCATGACATGATTCACAGGCGATCTCCTTTTTGATGTGACGTTCGTGGTTGAAGATAACGTGTTCGGCCAGTGTAAAGACCTTGACCCACGGTGTGGGTGTGTCGCTGTTGAAATAGTCGTGCTCCTTTTGAATCTGTGGATGATTGGCGATGATGTAATTATGGCAAAACAGGCATTTTTCCACGGCCGGCATTCCCGGATGGATCGATTTATCCACATAGGAGTGACAAAACCGGCAGTCGATGGCCTTGTGTCCGGCATGGAGCCGATGGCTGAAGGGAATCGGTTGCGCCGCCCCGATTCGGGTGGCCGGAGAGGCATAGAAAAAGAAGAGAAATCCCAGTGCCAGAAGGGCGCATGCCACGATCCAGACCATCGGGCCACGGTTTTCCCAGACGTGCGCGAGGGTTTCGCCGAAGGCGGTGATAAATCGCATGGGCCGCCCCCGGGTGACGATGAGAATCACGATCACCGTGAGGGTAAGCAGCGAAAAGGAGGTAATCAGAATTTCCATAATACGGGCTCAGGCGTATAGGTTGTTAGGTTATTCCCCATCCAGAAATGGCCAATTTGCCCGATGTCGGCGTTGCGCGAAAAATTGTATCCTCGAAATATCAACCATATGTCTCCGGTACATTTTTTCGCACGCCTTGATCTCGACCAAATTTTCCTATTTCTGGATAGACACTAGGTTAGAGGCTGAAGGGAAAAACCCTTTCAGATCCGCTACCCCCTCGATCCAAATCCTTATGTTACATCATTCCATTTTTTCCCTAACCGGCCTCGACGGCCAGCGTATTCTCTTTTTGCCTGCCGTCGAGTATTTCCGGGAAACGTTTCAGATAAGCGGTCACGGAGGCGGCCAGCAGTCCGAAGAAACCGATCCCAACGGCCACTTCCACCCAGCCCAGGGGCAGGTGTTCGGCATGGTGGTGAAACGCCGGGCCCAGCAGCAGGCAGTGCTCCAGCCAGATGCCGGTCATGACGAAAAGGCAGATCACCGTCATTGCTTTGGGCCGGGTTTTGATCCGCCGATTGATCAGAATCAGAAAGGGGGCTACGAAGCAGCCGATGAATACCGTCCAGGCCAGAGCATTCCAAGGGGCCATCATCGTCCGTTTGATGATGTATGCGGTTTCCTCGGGAATGTTGCCATACCAGATCACCACGAACTGGGCATAGAAAAAATCGGCCCACACCAGGCAGAAGGCAAAAAAGAGTTTGCCGATGTCATGAAACTGGTTCTCCTCCAGGTGATAACCGTTCTTTTCATTGATATGTAAAAGCGCGCTGAGAACGATCAGGGCGCCGAAGCCGATGTACACGGATTTTACGAAGCAGTAGGCGCCGAAAAGGGTCGAGTACCAGTGTGGGTCGGCGGCCATCACCAGGTCGTAGCCGATCAGGGAGAGAACCAGGGTAAAGGCCAGCAGGTAGAGAATGGCGAAAACCGTGGTGCGGTCGGTCATTTTCTGTTCATCCACCGCTTTTTTCTCCCACCGTTGTAAAAGGCGCCGGCCCAATGTACCGGTTGCTCCCTTCGCCTTCAGGGAAAAGTAGAGCCGGTGGTAGAGAAAAGCCAGTCCCAGACCGTAGAGAAGACACAGGGCGATCAGGTCGCGGCCGAAAAGAAAGGGCAGGTTGAGCCAGACTTCTTTGCCGTGAAGATCTTCATGCAGCCAGGGGAAAACGTATTGGCGCCCCAGAAAAAGAATCAAGAAGAGCACCAGAGAAACAGGGAAAAAGGCGGCGAAGGATTCGGCCACGTCGGCCAGGGGGCCGCTCCAGCGCGCTTTGACCGTGTGCATCAGAGCCGAGAAAACGACTGCGCCCTGGGCGATGGCCGAGAAAAAGAGAAAATTGAGCAGGTACGCCTGCCAGGCCCGTGCCGGATCGCCGACACTGGCACTGGCGATAAAAATCAGTGCGCCGGCCGCTATAAGGCCGGTAAAGATTTTCATCGATGCCAGGGGGCGTTGATTGTTCTCAGACATGGTTTTCTTCCCATCCATGATGCGATTGTCCGTCGACGACGACCTTTGTTTCGGCGCCGTTTTCCTTGAAAAATCGTGTCAGTTCTTCTTTTTCATCGGATAAGCAGCGGGCCAGCACGCCAAAACGATCCCCTGTGAAACACGCGTCGTACCCTGGGGGCGTCTTGAATCGCGGTAGCCGGGCCTGGGAGATCAGACCCAGAACGTTGCCGAAAACGGCGAAGAGAATCGTGAATTCGAATCCCACGATGAAAAAGGGGACCAGGGCCACCACCGGCTTCCCGCCGACGATGAGGGACCATCGCGTGGCCGTGAACGCCGCCAATCCAAAGCCGGTGAAGAATCCGATGATGCCGCCGGCCAGGGTGAACCAGCCGACGCGGCTCCTGGGTGGTTCCAGGGCCTGCTCGATGGTGTGGCTGGGGATGGGGCTGTGCACACGCTGGATTTCCCACCGGGTTTCACGCAGGCCGTCGATGGCGTCGGCGGTATGGTGTTCATTGGAAAATATTCCCATGATGGAAACCGTGTCAGACGGCATGGGTGTCTCCTTGGTGAAGCGTTTCTTTCATCTCGGTCATGGAGACCGACGGCATGTGCTTGACGAAGAGCACGAAGAGGAAAAAAAACAGGCAGAAGCTGCCGATCATGATGCCGTATTCAATCAGGCTCGGTGAGTAGAGCCCCCAGGCATGGGGCAGAAAGTCATGGGCCACGGAACCGATGATGATCACGAAGCGCTCGTACCACATGCCTACGTTGACCAACAAAGAGATGATGAAAAGCAGGCGGATGTTGGTGCGGATGCGCTTGAAGAAGAGCAGAAGCGGAACGACCACGTTGCAGCCGACCATGATATAGTATTCCAGAGCGTAGTCTCCGAAGGCCCGATAGCGGAAGGCCTCCATTTCCACTGGATTGTGGCTGTACCAGGCGATGAACAGCTCGGTCCCATAGGCAAAACCGACGATGAGGCCGGTGAAGATGATTGTTTTGGCGACGCTCTCCAGGACCCGGTCGGTGATGATCGCCTCGTAGTGGAAGACGATTCGCAGCGGGATCATCAAAGTGAGCACCATGGCCAGTCCCGAATGGATGGCGCCGGCCACGAAGTACGGTGCGAAGATGGTGGTGTGCCATCCGGGGACGACCCCCAGTGCGAAGTCCCATGAGACCACGCTGTGTACCGAGATGACCAGTGGGGTGGCCAGGGCGGCGAAGAAAAGATAGCCGCGTGCGTAGTGGCGCCAGATTTCGAAATCGGCGGTCCATCCCAGGGAAAGGACGGTGAAGATCTTACGTCGCACACCCACTGCCCGATCGCGTATGATGGCAAGATCCGGAAGCATGCCGGTGTACCAGAAGAGGCTGCTCACCGTCAGGTAGGTGGAGATGGCAACCACGTCGAACATGAGCGGACTCTGAAAGTTGGGCCAGAGGGTGCGCTGATTGGGAAAGGGCAGCATGTAAAAGACCATCCATACCCGTCCCAGGTGGATGAAGGGAAACAGACCGGCGGTGCATACGGCGAACACCGTCATGGTCTCCGCAGCCCGGGCAATGGGATTACGCCAGCCGGCCCTGAACAGATGCAGGATGGCGGAGATCAATGTTCCGGAATGGGCGATTCCCACCCAGAATACGAAATTGATCAGATAGGTTCCCCAGTGAACCGGGTTGTTCTGGCCCCCCACGCCGATGCCCACCAGGATCTGATATATCCAGCAGGCAGCGCCCATGAGGACTCCGGCGAAGAGCAGGGAGACGAGCAGCCAGTAGCTGCGCCTGGGTGGCGTCAACGTGTCGAGAACCGTATCGTCGATGGTCTGGTAAGTGAGTATTTGCTCCATTCCTTGTTCATTCCGTTGTTGGTTGTCGGAATCCTCTCTTCGCTTTCCACCGAAAACTGTATTCATAGGCGGGAGGAAAGCGTTTCTGGCAAGGCTATAGGGAGGAAGCTGTATGCGGTTATACCGCGACGACCGATAACGCAGTCCAGAAACGTTTTCCTCATGCCTATACCTCTTGCGTTACTTTTTTTAGGTATATTACCGCCGGCTTGGTGTTCAGATACCCCATCACCTGATAGGCCCGCGGGTCCTGTATCATCCGGCTCACCCGGCTTTCCGGGTCCATGAGACTGCCGAAGGCAATGGCGCCGGTGGGACAGGTCTGGGCGCAGGCCGGTACCATCTCACCGTCGCGGATGGCCCGTTTTTCATTCTTGGCCATATTGTGGGCCTGTTTGATGCGCTGGATGCAAAAGGAGCACTTCTCCATGACGCCCTTGCTCCGTACGGTGACCCAGGGATTGAGCTGCATATCCAATGGTTTTGGCCACTTCCAGTCGAACCAGTTGAAACGCCGCACCTTATACGGGCAATTTTGGGCACAGAAGCGGGTACCGATGCAGCGGTTGTAGATCTGGTTGTTGAGCCCCTCCTTGGAGTGGTGGGGGGCATAGACCGGGCAGACCGCCTCGCAAGGGGCGTTATCGCAGTGCTGGCACATCATGGGCAGAAACGTCATCCGTGCCCTATTCGCCGGGTCATGGTACCGCTGGATCTGCAGCCAGGCCATCTCCCGACCTTCGATGATTCGCTTTTCGCCGACGATGCCGATGTTGTTTTCGGCATAGCAGGCCGCCACGCATGCGCTGCAGCCGATACACCTGTCCAGGTCCACCACCATGGCCCAACGATAATCCGCATGATCATGGGGGGGATAGATATCCCGTTTCGGGTCATAGCCCTCCGGTATCGGTGGCGTGAGGGGGAAATCGTTCATGGTCAGGCCTGGCTTGCCGTGACCGTTGCCATGGCCGATTTTTTCCTTCTCCACCGTGGGGACGATCTTACGGTGCATGGCCACCCGGCTTCCCGAAGTAATGGCCAGCGCAACCGACCGTCCGTTTTTTTTCATTGCGATCAGGGTTGCCCCGGATACGGGTGTGCCGCTGGCCTCTTCCACCGATGACGCCAGCAGGGCGACGGGATCGACTCCCTGTCCGGTGGCCCATCGGCCGAAGTCGGTGTGGCCCTGCCCCTTGGAGATGACCACGGCTTCCGGGACGGTTCCGGCATAGGAAAAGGCCGGAATCGAGATTTCTCCGGCTTCGGTTCCCAAAACGAGTTCATCGCCATCTTTGGCACCGGCGGCGGCCAAGGTGTCCGGATGGACCAGGGCCGCGGTCTGCCAGGAAATCTGGGAGAGGGTATCCGGCGTCTCGATGAGCCATGGGCGATTGGCGCCGCGGCCGTCGAAGAACCGGATGGACGGCGGTACGACCAGTGTCGGGCCGGCCTCTGGTTCGGGCAGGGATGCCAGATAGGTTTCGAGGGCAGCCACGGCCTTGGACCTGGCCTTCGGGCCTTTGCCGGTATTTTCCTCGTCTGAGAAACGGCCTCCCTGTTGTGCGATTTCCAGCCATTCGGTGACAGAGGGATTGCGTTCGCCGGTCAGGACGGTTTGCGAGACCAATGTTCGATAGTCGGTGGCAGGACGGACATCTTCGGGCAGCAATTTGAGGAAGAGGTCGCCCAATGCCGGGGCTTGGGTGATCTTTCCCATGGCCGGCTGAAGGGTGGAAAGGGTATTGCCGTCGCTTTCGTAGGCGTCCCAGGTTTCCAGCGCCATTTGAACCGGCACAACGAGATCGGCGACCGCCGATGTCTCGTCCATGAAGTTGGAAAAGGAGACGACGAAGGGTTTGTCATCGGCCAGCACATCTGCGATACGCTTTCCTTTTGGGATGGCGAAGACCGGATTGACATTGTTGAGAAGAACCAGGTCCGCCGGTTGCTGCTCCATGGTCAAAAAGGTGTTGAGCACCGTTGACCGCCTGTGGGCCACCGCCACCCGGTGGCTGTTGGTAAAGTCGAATCGTGACAGATCGGGATCCAGCGCCAGGTTGAGGAAGAGGGCGGCCATCTCCGCGGCCACCGCCTGTTTTCCGTCGTTGCCGCAGCCGCAACCGATTACCAGAGGCCGGCGGGCCAGGAGCAATTGCCTGCCGATGCGGGCCTGATCCTCTTCGGTGATGCCCGAGATCCGGGACACCGTTTTCGGGGAATAGGATTCGGTTGCCTTGGCAAGGGCCTTCCGGATTCTCCCTGTCATTTTCCGGTTGTCCGTGTTTGCCATTACCATGTGAATCAATCCCATGATTACGGCGGCCTCGCTTCCCGGCCGGCAACCGAACCAATGGTCGGCATTGGCGCCGGTGAGGGATTGGAAGGGGCTCACCTGGATGAACATTCCCTTTCGATCCGCCTCGAACCCATGCATCTGTTTAAACTTACGGGCGTACTGAACGGGTGATAGCCACGTTTCCAGAAAGTCGGCGCCGAAACCGACCAGCAGATCGGCCTGTTCCATCCGCAATGTGGGAAGGGTGTCCGTACCGAATATCTCCAGGTGGGCGAATCGCAGGGCCTCGTGTGCCATGGGTTCGAACACCACCGGCGGCGGGCTGTCGAAATGGGCCAATACGCTGGTGAAAAGGTCCAATTGGGTCTGACCGACGGCTTCCGTGACCATGGTGATGCCGTTGGCACCGTTTCTGGCGGCGGCGACGGCCCGTTTACGGATCAGGTCTTCGGCTTCGTAAAACGGGATGGGCTGCCAACCGTCGTCGGTTTTCAGCATCGGCTGGATCAGCCGGTCGGGGTTGTACACGCCCTGGAGGGCCGCCTGGCCCCGTATGCAGAGTGCCCCCCGGTTGACCGGGTGCAAGGGATTGCCCTCCAGCTTGATCACCCGTCCTTCGCGGTTTTTCGCCAGCACGCCGCAGCCGGCGGGGCATTCGCGGCAGGTGGTGGCGTACCAGGTCTCCTTGCCTGTGACCATATCTTCGGTGGCCTGGACCATTGTGAACAGATTGTCTTCGGTTTTGGCCGAGCAGCCGGCGGCAAAGGCCACGCTACCCATGGATGCAATCTTGAGAAAGGTTCTGCGATTCATGCGTTACGCCCGTTCGTGACAGGTTTCCCATGCCGGTGGCATGGTTGGTCCATTTTGGGAAGAAACTACCCTACTGCCGATATCGCTGCGGCTTGCTGCTGTTGATGATAATCGAGGTTTTGTTGATCTGAATGAAGCTCGCTTAACGTTAGCAAAATGGATTCGGGGTTGTCAATTTCTTTGGATGAAAAGGCTTTGACCTGCCGGTTATTGTTCGCATATAAAGAAACAAATGAAAATATTGATTTTCCGGGGCTACCTCGATCATGTCGCAGGTCCAAGATCCTTATCACCTGTGCAAATCTCCTTTTGCTTCGAAATACGTTGATACCTGTCTGGTTGCGCCCCAAAACACCCATGGATGGATGATGTTTCCGGATCTTCAAGGAGGACTGCATTTCAGGGACCACCGACAAGAGAGAGGAGAGAAAGTGAGAATTCGGCGATTTATCGATGTGGTTGTGGCCATGCTGGTATTGCTTTTGTGGGTATTTGCCGCGGGTGGAATCGCGCAGGACAACATGCCGCGGCGCAACAATGGAAAGCCATGGCGAATCGGCTATTATGAAGGGGGGCCCTATTCAGACTATACGGAGACAATGCGGACACTCATCGACGGCCTGATGACATTGGGGTGGATCGAAAAGCACAAGCCGCCGAAACTGCATGGTGAAATTCCCAAGCCCTATTGGCAATGGCTGACACAATGCGATACGGACTTTCTCTTTTTCAGTATCGATGATGGTTACAGCGCCAATTGGGACGAGGAACAGAGAGAACAGATACGAAAAGCAATGATGGAAAAACTGCGGGCCGGAAAATTGGACCTTGTCATCGCAATGGGTACCTGGGCGGGGCAGGATCTCGCCAACGATAGGCACCACGTTCCCACGCTGGTTCTTTCCACCTCCGATCCACTGCGTGCGGGGATCATCAAAAGTGTATCGTCATCCGGATACGACCATGTGACCGCCAGAGTCGATCCCAATCGCTATTTGCGACAGGTCCGAATGTTTCACCGTATCGTCGGATTCGAAACCCTCGGCGTGGCCTTCGAAGATACGCCGGACGGGCGTGTCTACGGTGCGGTTGACCAAATTTACAAGGTTGCCCATGAGCGGAATTTTAACGTCGTCTCCTGCAATGTTATCGACACGACAACAGAACTCGAAGAATCCGACCGAACCTGTGTGGACTGTTATCGCCAATTGGCGGATACCGCAGATGCCGTCTATGTTACCGCGTTGACCTGCATGGATCGAATTCCCGAAAAGATCGCCGAGATTTTCATCTCAGCCAAAATCCCTTCATTTGCCATGACCGGGTCCCAATTCGTCCGGCGGGGAATCATGTTGAGTATCTCCAGTGATTCCGGATATGCAGAATTGGGCGCGTACAATGCAGACAAATTTGGGAAGATTTTAAATGGCGCGAAGCCGTCGTCGCTGCCCCAGCTGTTTGAAGACCCGCTGGACGTTGCGGTGAATCGAAAAACCGCGAAACAGATCGGCTTCGTAATCCCCGGCAGTATCTTGAAGATCGCAACTGAAATTTACGACGAGTAGCCCATGCAACGAGCCGGATATCTTCTCATCGTTTTGGTCTGTGTCGCCTATTGGGTTCTGGACAGCGTATTATCCTATATCTCCTTCGAAACCAATCTGAAAAGCCTGATTTTCAGTGAACCGGTATCCTGGGTCGATACCTTCCTGCTGCGCGTTCCGCCCTACCAGGTGGTGTCCCGCCTGATGGTTATCTTCTTGTTCGTGGTGTTGGGGAGCGTCATCGTAAGGGTTTTTCATATCCGGCAACGGGCCGAAGAGCAGCGCCGAATCGCCCACGACAGTCTCTTGACGATACTGAACAGTATCGATGCCACCGTATCCGTGTCGGACATGGAGACACACGAGATTCGTTTCATGAACCAGAAAATGATCGATGCATTCGGGGGAGATTTTTCCGGAAAGGCTTGCTTCCAGGCCTTCCGCAATTGTTCGGAACCATGCGCCGATTGCAAGAAAGAAAAATTGCTGGACGAATCCAACAAGCCGACGGGTGTTATCGTCTGGGAGGGGGAAAACCCGATCACCAAACGCTGGTCCGTTTACTACGACCGGGCGATTCAATGGTCCGATGGGCAGATTGTTCATCTGCAAATCGCCACCGATATTACCGAACTGAAGGAACTGCAAAAAAAGCAGCTATTAACGGAAGCCCGTCTGCAGCAGGCACAGAAGATGGAATCCATCGGCAATCTGGCCGGTGGCATTGCCCACGATTTCAACAACATCCTGTTTCCCATCATGGGGCTTTCGGAATTGCTCATGGAAGATCTTCCTGCCGGAAGCATGGAGCATGAAAACGCACAGGAAATCTTCAAGGCGGGAAAAAGAGGCCGTGACCTGGTGAAGCAGATCCTGGCATTCAGCCGCCAGAACGAGAACCAGAAAAAACCCATACGGGTCCAGCAGGTTCTCGCCGAGGTATTGAAGCTGAGTCGCTCGACGATCCCGGCGGATATCGAGATTCACCAACGGATTCAAGGCGACTGCGGCCTGGTCATGGCCGATCCGACGCAGGTCCATCAGGTTGCGATGAACCTGATCACCAATGCCTACCATGCCGTGCAAAAGACAGGTGGCAAGATCACCGTTCGGTTGCAGCAGACCCATGTTGCCCGGGACGATGCGGATCACAATGGCCTCACTCCGGGGCAATACGTGGTTCTAACGGTGTCCGATGACGGCAGTGGCATGGAAAAAGAGGTCATGGACAAAATATTCGAGCCCTATTTTACCACCAAACCCCAGGGCAAGGGAACCGGTCTCGGATTGGCCGTGGTGTATGGAATCGTGAATGATTACGGCGGTGATATCCAGGTCGAAAGTCGTGTGGGAGAAGGAACGACCTTTCGCGTATTTTTTCCGCTCATGCGACGGGCATTCGATGCACAGGCGATGGAGGATGCGACTGTCTATCCGGGTGGCACGGAGCACATCTTGCTCATCGACGACGAGCCATCCATCCTCCGGTATGAGACGGAGATGCTTACGCGCCTTGGATACCGGATTACGTCGCGGGTCAACGGTGTCGAGGCCCTGGCCGCCTTCCAGGACCATCCCAACGAGTTCGATCTGGTCATCACGGACATGTCCATGCCCAACATGACGGGCGAAGAACTGGCCAGACAATTGATCCTGATTCGGTTCGATATTCCGATTATCATCTGTACCGGGTTCAGTGAGCGAATCGACCGGAAGAAAGCGTCGGAGATGGGGGTCAAGGGGTTTTTGCTCAAACCGATCGTAAGATCGAAAATGGCAAAACTGGTGCGAAGCGTGATCGATGGACAACTTCCTTGAGATGACACGGGGGCTGCGGGGCGATGCGTTTTCCTTTTCAGCAGGTGTCAGGCAACGCCCAGCATTCGCAACAGCATCTGGATGGGATAAAAAACGAAACGATCCAGCACGTGAAAATACATCAAGGCCAGAACGATTAAAAATCCATAGGGTTCGATGCGGCTCAGGGCCATGGCCTGACGGGCCGGCAAAAGCCCCACCAGTACACGGCCGCCATCCAGGGGGGGAATGGGGATGAGGTTGAAGATCGCCAGAAAAACATTCAGCTGAATGGCGATGATCAGAAAGAGAAAGAGACCGTGGACGAAAAGGCCAAGGCCCATCATCGCCTTGAGAAGAAACGTCAGTACGGCTGCCAGAAAGAGATTGATCAGAGGGCCGCCCAGGGCCGACCACATCATGCCCCGTCTCGGATCCTTGAAATTTCTCGGGTTGATGGGCACCGGCTTGGCCCATCCGAAAACCACCGGCGATTTTATCAGGATCAGCATGGCCGGCAAGAGGACCGTGCCGAATGGATCGATGTGATCCTTTGGATTCAAGGTCAGACGCCCCTGTGCCTCGGCCGTGTGATCGCCCAGCCTTCTGGCCACCCAGCCATGGGCGAATTCGTGGAAGGTCAGGGCCATGAACAGTGCCGCCACTTGCAGTAAAATCAATCCCAGATCCATATCAATAGGTCTTCCCCTTCTCGTCTACCATGGGAACGAATCGTACGTCCACGATTCTTTGCTTCCGGAGTTCTCCCGCTTGTTTGGTCAGCAGCACGAGCTGTTGATGATATTTCTCCCCCACGGGGATGACCATGCGGCCGCCCTCGGCGAGCTGTCTTTTTAATGGTTGTGGAATCTTCTCTGGCGCACAGGTGACGATGATGGCATCGAAGGGGGCGTGTTCGGGCCATCCTTTGTACCCGTCTCCGATTTTCACCTTCACCGTGCCGTATCCATTCTCCTTCAGGATTTTTTCGGCCCGCCTTCCCAGTTCGGGTACGATCTCTATACTGAAGACCGTCGCGCCGAGATGCGCCAGTATCGCGGCCTGATATCCGGAGCCGGTGCCGATCTCCAAAATTCGTTTGCCGGGTGTCACGTCCAGAACCTGCGTCATCAAGGCCACAATATAAGGCTGCGATATGGTTTGTCCATGGCCGATGGGAAGGGGGGTGTCCTGATAGGCCATATGGCGAAGATTTTCCGGAACGAACCGATGGCGGGGGACTTCCCCCATGGCGGCCAGTACCGCAACAGACGTGATGTCCCGGGCGCGAAGCTGATGCTGCACCATCTCTTTTCGCATTCCATCGAATAGCGTTGTCGATGAACCGGTTGCTGCGAATAGCAAGACGAGGGCGAGGATGCAAAACAATCGACGACCGGGGTATATTCGGATTTGTATGGGCAATTCCATTTTACGTCTCACGGGTGAACTCACGCAACACCGTGGTGGCATAAGCACCGGCGGGCAGCGTGAAGGAGAACTGCAATCCTTTTTCAACCGCTGTGATCGCAAGATCCGATAGGTGTAAAACGGCCTCCCGACGGGAACCCGGTGCGCGAAAGGGGCGAAAATCCTGGGGGGTAAGATGAAACAGATCCAGCACTTCCACCTCCCTTTCACCGGCCGTGTCCCGGGCCGGTTTCATTTTGAATCCGAACATGGGGCCGGTGTAGACGATCTCACCGGCGTTGAAACGAAGGGCCTCGGCCGTGAGATCTTCCACGGTGAACATGCCCCCCGTATCGGTCTTCTTGACGATATCACCGGATAGCAGCGTGCTGAATTGCCCCGATTCCATTCGTCGTTCAAGCCAGATGTTGAACAATGCCGACTGGATCACAGAGACCATGAACGAATCCTTTTTCCCCCTTTTTGTGGCGGAGAATAGAGAAAAACCCTTTTGGACGTTTCGCATCCCGTAGCCGAAACGCTGTGGCCCGTAAAAATTGGGCACGCCGGTATGCTTCAGTCGCTTTTCGATCTTTTTCGCTTTTTCCAGGGCATCGGGGACGGGATCACTGACGATGATGGAAAACCGATTGGCGGCCACGTGGCCGGTCTTGATCTTGTTGCCGTGTCGACGGACATCCATCAGCTCGAAAGGCAGGTCGGCAAATACCTCCTCGATGTCCGACAACGGACGTTTGACGCCGCATCGAAAGGAGAGGGTCTGTTCCACAACGGCAGTTTTGTCCTTGCGGCCGCCCCATCCCACGTCCGATGGCTTCAGGTGCAACCGTTTCTGGATGGTTCGCGCGGCGTCGGCCGTGTTCCATCCGCTTCTGCGGAAGGTGACGTAGATGTGTTCCCCCTCGCCACATGGTTCGTAAGGCAGTTTTTCCTGGACCACGAAATGAGACGGATCCGCCTTGATGTCCCCGCCAATACCGGTGAGCGATGCAGCGGCATAGGGCAGGTTGGTGAGAAGGGCAATGGCGAACGTTGCCCGTTCTTCCGGCCCGATGGAGTCGGAAGGTGCAGCGGTATGGGTTTCCATGACGCCTTTCACTCTATGGCCTGGAACTCTTTCATGAACCTGCGATCGATATAATCCTTGATCATGAAGGCGGCCCGCCCCCCGAATTCCAACCATCTTTTCTTCAAAACGCCCACGCCCCCACCCAGGTTGAAAATCAGCAGGTAGTCCCCCCCCGGATCGAAGGGCATCAATTCACCACCATTTAATCGGGCTTCGATGTTGGCGAAGAGTACCGGGTTTTCCCGCACGGCATAAACGCCTACCTTATCCAGGGGGGTATCCTGGAAATAAATACAGTCGCCGCCGCCGAAGATTTCCGGATATTGTGTACTTTGCAAAAAACGATTGACCTTCATGCCGCCATCGGGACCCGTTTCGATACCGGAGTCGGCGAATATGGGAGATGGACGGACGCCCAGGGCCAAAAATATGAAATCCGCGGGCAGTGTCTCACCATTGTCCAGGTCGATTCCTGAGGAAGACGCACCTCGGGCATAGGCGCCTTCCCGGATCTCGATTCCCCTGCGGTCCAGGGTGCGAACGATCCGGCGGCGTACCGACACGGGAAACCGGGACATGAATGTCTTTCCCGCAACGATGGTGATGCGCGGCATGTGCCCTCCGGTGGTTTTCCCAAGCTGCCAGACGTTTCCCGCGACCTCGGCCGCCGAAGGACCTCCGCCGATGATGACCACCGCCGGCCTGTGACGGCCGAAATGGTCTGCCAGGCGCTTTTTTGCCTCCATGAGACGCTCGATGGGTTTTACGGTGAAGATGTCATCGGCCGCATCTTGCTGGATGTCCGGCCTGGGAACGTGGCTGCCCGCATTGCAGGAGAGCACGTCGTAGGGGACGGTCTCCTGGCTTTCTAACATGACGACCTTTTTTTCCGGATCGATTCGGACCGCCTTTCCTTGGATGAAGATGCCGCCTTGTTTCTCTACGACCTTTTTGGTGGCGAAGCGGATCTCGTCCGGTCGGTAGGTGCCCGATAGCATGCCTGGTCCCATTCCGGAATAGTAATGGTGATCGGACGGCCCGATAACGGTGACCGAATGACCCTTTTCGACAAGGGTAGACAATTTGGAAAGGGTGACCATATGGGCATGGCCGCCGCCGATGAGGACCAGGCGTTTTTTCATGAAATCACTTCCTCCATCAGCTGGCCCAACCGTTCCAGATGGATCTTCTCCTCGTTGGCGATCTGTATCAGCGCCTTTTTCCCGGTCTCGTTCTCCGCCTTTTCCGATGCCCGGAGGTAGAGATCGAGTGCCTGGGCTTCAATTGACATGGCCAGTTCGATGATGTCGGTGACCGTATCGTAGCTGGGCATGAGGAGACTGGCGTACTCCTCGGTGGTCAGGCCGCCTTCGAGCACTTCGGGGAGTCGTTCGGTTTCGAAGCGTTCCCGTGAGGCGGGTGTTCCGGTCAGCGTTTCGAACTGTTCCAGAATTCGATCTTGATGTTTCACCTCAATTTGAGACAGTTGGTGAAACAGTTGTCTCGCCGGTTCACTCTCGACCTTTTCCGCCATGGAATCGTAAAAATCCTTCAGGCCGGCTTCCAACGCGTAGGCCACGGTCAATGCGCGTTCCACGGAGGTGACGCCCTCGAATAGCGCCAGTCCTTTCTCCTCTCCCATAAATGCCGCTTCGCTGGTCCAGGCATTGAAACCGCCGGCGACGTTGATGATTTCCGCAAACCCCTTGCCCGAGAGCAGCTGTGCCGCCACCCGGCTGCGGCCTCCGGAAGCGCAGTAGACCAGGATCGGCTTGCTTCCATCCAGACGATCCAGGTGGTCGGCAAGCTGGGGCAACGGGGCGAGAACGGCCCCCGGGATGTGGCCTGCCTCGTATTCTTTGGGTTGGCGTACGTCCAGAACAGTCACCGCGTCGACACTTTTATCGGCGAGGTAGGCCTTGGCCTGGTCCGTGTCAATGGACTTCACCGGTGTCAGAAATTGTCGCCATTTCATCGGGTCCTCCATGTAAAGAATTTAGTGATATGCAATGAAAGGTCACACTACTATACACGATTTTTTATGGACCAGCCATGGCTTTTTGAGTGGCACAAAGATTGCTATTTATGTCCGCATGGGTGCCGTAGCTGTACTGTGGTTATCGTCTCCATGGATGGGAAGAACGTTCCAAATGTTGTGTGCCCGCCATGGAATCCATCTTACTTACCTTTCCCCAAGGAGATATGTACATGGATTTGAAGACCTACAAGGAGATCATCAAGGAGGCCATTGCCAACGAGGTGGAGGCAAAGAAATTTTACGAAGATGCGGCCAACACCCTGAAAGACCCCTATCTGAAGAAGTTGTTTTCCTCTCTTGCCGATGAGGAGAAGAAACATCGGGATATTTTGACCAAAATCTACAACAGCGACACCGTTGACCGCTATTTCAGCGAGACCCGGGATTACAAGGTGGCCGAAACCATGGAGGAACCTTCGCTTTCCATGGAGATGACGCCGGCGGACGCCTTTGCCCTGGCCATGAAAAAGGAGGAGGCGGCGATGAAGCAGTACACCGCCATGGCCGAGATGTGTGATGATTCGGAGAAACGGCAGGTCTTTTTGGATTTGGCGGCAATGGAGCGGGATCACAAGTTGAAGATGGAAACCGCTTTCACGGACATCGGTTACCCTGAGGTGTGGTAAACCATGGCGCTGTCCGTCGTCGATCTGTACCGGGACGTGCTGCCCAAGACCAATTGCGGGGATTGCGGTTTTTCCACCTGTCTCGCCTTTGCGGGAATGGTGGTTTCTCAAAAGCATCCCCTCGTGGGTTGTCCCCATCTTGCACCCGATGTCGTCAAACGATTGGGCAAAGAGTTGTCGGCCCAGTACGCCCAAGGCAAATGGACGAAGCGGGACATGGCCGAAGACGCCCTGAAGTGGGCAAAGGAGCGATCGGCTTCCATGGATGTGGCGGACCTGCCCCAGCGGATCGGTGGTGTGCGGATCGAAACGGATGCCGGTCCGACCTTGAAGCTGCCGTATTTCTCGGGTCATGTTCTCATCGACACCGAAGATATCCGAAGATCCGACGGCGAGACGATGACACGCTGGGAAAAAGTTTTCTTATATAACCATATGGCCCAGGGCGGAACACGAATGCCCACGGGAAAGTGGAAAGGATTCGAGGAATTCCCCAACACCATATCCAAGGTGAAAACCATGGCGGGGCATGTGGAGACCCCACTGGCCGACTTCTTTCACGGCCGTGTCGCAGCATTGACCGAGGCTGCCACACGCATTGGTGGTAAGCTGCGGACCGATGCCGACAATAGTGCGGATGCGGCATTTTTTTTCCGGGTGCTTCCCCGTGTACCGGTCATGCTTCTCTTTTGGGATGAAGATCGGGAAGAGGGATTCGGCGCCACCGCCAAACTCCTCTTTGACGAAACCATCACCGATCACCTGGACATCGAGTCCATCATTTTCATGAGCGAACGTCTTCGGCAGTTGCTTTGCGATGATTCGGCTCCGTCGTGAGATCTCCTCTCCCAACAAAATGACGGGAAAGAATGTTCGCTATCATTTAAAGGATAATTTTGATGAACTACTAAAAAACTGATTTCGGACGGCTTCGTAAAAAAGTTCGAGATCAAGGATTGCGAGTCCTTAAGGAATGAGGCCTACATAGAGTACGCCGCAGTGACGAGAGATGAAGCGTAACGCCGATATCGGGCCTTTTACGAATCCGTCAATTTTGGAGGTATCGCCATGCGCCAATCCAAATGCCCGGTCTGCGGCTGCAAGACCTTTTATGTGAAGAATCACGAAGACGAATACGACGTTCACGAGTTCGAGTGCAGGGACGGGGAGGTCCGGTTTTCCGAGGAGACGGAACCCGATGAATGCCCGCCTGTGGATGACAATACAGAAACCTATTGCAATGACTGTGCTTGGCATGACAAGTTTGAAAATATCAGATAGTGCATATCCAGAAATGGCCAAGCCAACTTTCGCTTTGGCCGATATCGGCGTTGCGCTCAAAATTTTATCCGCGGGATATCAACCATATGCACCCCAAAGGAATTTCCTTCGGGCACCCGTGGCAAAACCCGGGCTAAAATTGGTCACGCACCTTGATCTCGACCAAATTCTCCTATTTCTGGACGAATACTAGGAAAATCGAAAAAGGATAGCGACAATGGAAACCCACGATGTAACCGTGTTCGCACCTTATCCGTTCCGGGTCGGGCAAAAGATCAATATCCAGACCGGCCCCCGAAAGGGGGATTGGGAAGTGGTGGCGGTTACCGACCGCAAGGTCAAGCTGCGCTGTCCGATCAGTCTCCGGGAGTTTGAATGGAATCGCTTCTGTTATTTCATGGAGGAGCGGACCGGCGTAGTTTGGCCCAACAAAGAGTAGCGTCTCTCTCATGAAGCCTGCAACCTTACATTTGGCCATCGCGATGGTCATCTGTTGGGCGAGCGTCTTTCCTGCCAATGCCGAGACGGTGGACCATGGGCTTTTCGCCCAGTTGCTCCGCCGACATCTCGCGGATGGACTATTGGATTATCGAGGGATTACGGCGGACGAGGCGATGTTGGATCAATATCTGGAGAAGTTGTCGGTCGTGGATCCAGAATCTTTGCCGCGAAGCGAACAGTTCGCCTTTTATGTCAATGCATACAACGCCTGGACCATCAAGCTCATCTTGTCTCGGTATCCGGACGTCGATTCCATCAAGGATCTGGGCTCCTTTTTCTCATCGCCGTGGAAAAAGAAGCTTGCCCGAATCCATGGAGAACTGCTCACCCTCGACCAGATTGAGCATGAGATCCTGAGAAAACGATTCAATGATCCACGGGTGCATTTCGCCATCAATTGTGCTTCCATGGGGTGCCCGCCACTCCGGAAAGAGCCGTTTACCGGCAGACAGCTGGACATGCAACTGGACCGGGCCGCACGGGACTTCATCAACGACACCCGTTTCAATCGCCTGGATGGAAACACCTTATGGGTGAGCAAGATCTTTCGATGGTTTTCTGAGGATTTCGGCGATGATGTGATCGGATATGTTGCCAAATACGCCCGTGGGCCTTTGCGGGACCGGCTGATGGGCGATCGGAAAAAAATCAAGGTCAGATATCTGGATTACGATTGGTCCCTAAACGATGTCCAAGGAGGGTACCATGGCTGATTTCGATTACGATATAGGAATTATCGGCGGCGGCGCGGCCGGGCTCACCGTGGCATCGGGAGCCGCGCAGCTGGGTGCCAGAACACTGCTCATCGAAAAAGAACACGATCTGGGTGGAGACTGTCTTCACTATGGCTGCGTGCCTTCCAAAACACTCATCCGGTCGGCCCACGTCTACCATGAGATGAAACATGCTCATCGGTTCGGTCTGCCGACATTGGACGTACCGCCGGTGGATTTTTCATCCATTGCCCGGAGGATCGCCGATGTGATTGCCGTCCTCCAGAAACACGATTCGGCCGAGCGATTCTGCGCGTTGGGCGCCAAGGTGGTGTTCGGAAGCGCCGGTTTTCAGGATGACCATGCCGTTTCCGTGAACGGTCAGACCATCAGTGCCAGGAACTGGGTCGTTGCCACCGGATCATCGGCGATGGTTCCCCCCATACCCGGCCTTAGAGAGATCGATTTCATCACCAACCGTGAGATCTTCTCTCTCGAAGCCCTTCCCCAAAGCATGATCGTCCTGGGGGGCGGTCCCATCGGTATCGAAATGGCACAGGCATTCAACCGTATGGGAACCGATGTAACGGTTGTGGACCGGGCGGATCAGATCCTCCTCAAGGAGGATCCGGACATGGCGGCTGCCGTACGAGACGTTCTGACACGCGAAGGCGTCGCATTTCACCTGAATTCGTCCGTGGAAAGGGTGTCCCAACGTGGTGAGAGAAAAACGGTAGTCGTTTCGCGAAACGGTGCAGCCAGCGTGGAATTGAAGGCCGATGCGGTCCTGGTGGCCATGGGCCGACGGGCAAACGTTCAGGAGTTGCATTTGGACGCCGCCGGCGTAACACATGAATACGCCGGGATCCAGGTGGACAGTCGGCTTCGCACCAGCCAAAAGAACATCTTTGCCGCCGGAGACGTGAGCGGTGGGTTCCAGTTTACCCATGCGGCCGGTTACGAAGGCGGCATCGTGGTGAGCAATGCCGTGTTTCACCTGCCGCGAAAGGTGAATTACACCTGGCTTCCCTGGTGTACCTACACGGCCCCGGAACTGGCCAGCATCGGCATGAACGAGAAAGCGGCAAAGCAGGCGGGGATCGAATACGCGGTCTGGACCGAGTCCTTCCGGGACAACGACCGTGCCCTGGCCGAAGGGGATATCGAAGGGAAGATCAAACTGATTCTCGACAAGAAGGAGAAACCGCTGGGGATTCAGATATTCGGCCCCCGCGCAGGGGATTTGATCGGGCAGTGGGTGGCTTGTGTAAACGGCGGCGTGAAGCTATCCACCTTGGCGTCGGCCATCTTTCCGTATCCGACGCTGGGAGAGATCGGAAAGCGCGTTGCCGGTAACGTCTTCTCACCAAAAATCTTCTCGGACAAGGTTCAGAAAACGCTCAAATTTTTCTTCAACCTCAAGGGGCGGGCCTGTACACCGGCATCCTGCGGAGATTGCGACAATGGAGACCGTGGATAAACCCAATACCAACACCAGTGGTAAAAAAAAGGCGGCTGTCCTCGTTCTTTTCATTGTCGGTGCCGTTTTTTTGGTACGCTTTTCACCGATAAAGGACTATCTGACGGCCGAGGCACTGGGTTCACTGCTGGAAATGGCGGGCCTGTGGGCGCCAATCGTTTTTATCATCGTCTATGCGGCAGGTGTCTGCATCTTTGTCCCCGGTACCCTGCTCACGGGTTTGGGGGCGGCCATCTTCGGTCCCTATTGGGGGTTTTTATGGGTGTGGATCGGCGCAATGATCGGCGCTTTTTGCGCCTTTGTCATTGGACGGTCCCTGGGACGGGATTTTGCCGCATCCCTCGTGGGGGACCGAATGAAAAGATATGACGACGCCATTGAGCAAAATGGTTTCGCAACGGTCCTGTACCTGCGTCTGATCTACTTTCCCTTCACTGTGATGAATTTCGGCATGGGTCTCACCCGGGTCAAGATGACGGACTACCTGGCGGGTACAGGTTTGGGGATCATCGTCGGTACCTTCATCTTCACCTTCTTCATCGGTACGCTAAAGCAGGTGTGGGTATCGGGTGAATGGGGTGAGCTGATTTCCTTCAAGGTCCTGTTCTCCATTTCCCTTTTTCTTTTTTCATTTTTCATTCCTTTCATCATCAAACGCATCAGGGGAGAATCGTGATCATGGGGGTGATTGGCATGGTTGGTACTTTCGTCTCGAGACATCCTGTCTCAAATGATACATGTTTTGTAATGGCAACGATGTCGATATGTTGGTAGAAAAATAAAAAATACAGGTTCTTACATTTGTTTTTGAGCTTTCTTCACCAGATCGGTTTTTTGTCTTGCCGGTTGTGGTATGGTTATTGTTAAGGTAATATGATCATTGACCCCGATACTTGTCGTTTCAACTTACGATTGAACCGTTTCCCGATAAGACTCCATGGAAGCCGTTTTTTACAGCACCCGTCCAGAAACGAGGGATAAGGAGATTTTCCAAGATGAATCTGTCGGAAACCCTAAGCGCCGATTTCATCGACTCCCAGTACAAAAAGTGGAAAACCGATCCATCGACCCTTTCCGAAGATTGGAAAATGTTTTTCAGGGGGTTCGAGATGGCCGGGCCGGTGGGTCCGGGGGACGCCGACGCCGAACAGGCATTCCGTCAGGCCCGGGTCGGTGCCCTGATCCACCGGTACCGTGACATCGGCCACCTGCTGGCCTGTATGGATCCGCTGGCCGCGTGTCCAACGGCCCATCCGCTGCTGGACCTTGGGGCTTTCGGTCTGGTCGAATCCGACCTGGATCGAAGTTTCGCCGCGCCGGATCTGGGGCTCCAGACGTCGGCGCCCCTGAAGGAGATCCTGGGAAAACTGAAACAGACCTACTGTCACAGTATCGGTGTGGAGTACATGCACATCCAGGATCCTGACGAGCGCCGCTGGCTGCAAGAACGGATGGAGCCGACGAGAAACAGTTCCCAATTCACCGCCGCCGAGCAAACCGGTGTGCTGGAAAAGCTCATGGCGGCCAATCTGTTCGAGGCCTTTCTCAATAAAAAATACGTGGGCGTTACCCGTTTTTCCCTGGAAGGCGGTGAAGCGTTGATTCCACTGCTGGACGAATGCTGCACGCGCTCCGTTTCCGCCGGCTGCCGGGAGATCATCCTGGGGATGGCGCACCGGGGAAGGCTTAACGTGCTGCGCAACATCATGGACAAACCGGCCGAGGAGATCTTTTCGGAGTTTGAAAGCTGTTATGATCCCCAGGATCTCATTGGCTCCGGCGATGTAAAATACCACAATGGTTACCTGACCCAGCGAATGATGGAAGAGGGACGGGAGCTGACCCTGTACATGGTAAGCAATCCCAGCCACCTGGAGGCGGTGAATCCGGTGGTGGAGGGGGTGGCCCGGGCGCGCCAGGATCGATTCGGGACAGACGGAGAGAAATCCGTGATGCCGGTCTTACTCCACGGAGATGCGGCGTTTGCCGGACAGGGGGTGGTGGCCGAGACCCTGAACATGTCCCAACTATCAGGGTACCGTACCGGCGGTACCATTCATGTGGTCATCAACAACCAGATCGGGTATACCACGTTGCCCGAAGATGCCCGTTCCACCCGCTATTCCACAGATGTCGCCAAGATGCTCATGGTACCCATCTTCCATGTGCACGGAGAAGACCCGGAAGCCGTGGTTCATGTGGCGCGCCTTGCCACGGAGTACCGGTTTGCTTTCCATAAGGACGTGGTCATCGACCTGGTCTGTTATCGCCGGTATGGCCACAACGAAGGGGATGAACCCTATTTCACCCAGCCGACCATGTACCAGCGGATCCGGCAACGGCCGCCGGTAAGCCAGGTTTATGCGGACCAACTCACCGCCGGAAAGGTGGTCGAGAAAAGACAGGTGGAAGAGATGGCCCAGGCCGTCACCGACGAACTGGATGCGGCCTATGAGGAAATTCACGGATCCACCTGCACCTTTCCAGAACCAAAATGTTTCCCCGAATGGGAGGGCGTAAGTGGAATTTTCGATCCGGCTCCCGTCGAGACGGCAGTGGGTGAAGAGAAACTCGCCACCCTCGCCACCCGCCTGGCCACCATGCCGGACGGTTTTGCCGTCCATCCGCGGCTCAAGGGGGTCCTGGACAAGCGGCGCGAGACGGTTACCGGTGGTACCGGAATCGACTGGGCAGGCGCCGAGGCATTGGCATTTGCCACCTTGCTCACCGAGGGGTATCCAGTTCGACTCAGCGGACAGGACGTGGGGCGCGGCACTTTCAGCCAGCGGCACAGCGTGCTTTGGGACTATGAGACAGGCGCCTCCCACATTCCCCTCAATCACCTTACAGCCGATCAAGCGGCATTTCACGTCCACAACAGCCTCTTGTCCGAGGCAGGGGTCCTGGGTTTCGAATACGGGTATTCGGTATGTCGGCCCCGCGTCCTGACCCTCTGGGAAGCCCAATTCGGTGATTTCGTCAACAATGCCCAGTGTGTCATCGATCTGTTCATCGCCAGTGGTCAGGACAAGTGGCAACAGCTTAGCGGTCTTACCCTTCTTTTGCCCCATGGATGGGAAGGGTTGGGACCCGAGCATTCCAGTGCCCGATTGGAACGATTTCTCCAGCTTTGCGCGGGCGATAATTTTCAGGTGGCCAATCCGACGACACCGGCCCAGTACTTTCACCTGTTGCGCAGGCAGATCCACGCACCCTATCGCAAACCCCTGGTGCTCATGACCCCCAAGAGTCTCCTGCGTCATCCCATGGCCGTTTCAGAAACGAAGGAGCTGGCAGAAGGAGGATTCTCAGCCGTTCTGGACGATGCCGATGCGCCGGCATCGGCGAAGAAGGTGATCTTCTGCAGCGGCAAGATTTACTACCAGTTGATTGCCCGGCGGCAGCAGATCAACGCAAACGATACGGCCATCGTACGGGTCGAACTTCTCTATCCTTTTCCCGAAACGGCCCTGGTATCGGTCATCGGCAAGTATAAAAAGGCCGTGACCTGGACATGGGTGCAGGAGGAGCCGGAAAACATGGGTGCCTGGCAGTACACGCGGCCGATGCTATCACGGCTTTTGAAAAAGGAACCCCACTACATCGGGCGGGATGCTTCGGCCAGTCCGGCTACGGGTTTCCCGAAGATATACAAGATGGAGCAGGACGGCATCGTGGATCGGGCCATCGGAACCGATTAGTTCACGGTTTTCGGTTTCTGGTCACAGATGACCGATCACTCATCATCCATCACTGATTACTCATCACTTAGGAGTTTTTATGTCCATGGAAATCAAGATCCCCAGTGTCGGTGAATCGGTCCAGGAAGCGGTTCTGGCCGAATGGTTCAAAAAGGACGGGGAGGCCGTACAAAAGGACGAGCCGTTGTTTGTCATCGAAACGGATAAGGTGACCCTGGAGGTGGCGGCCGAGGCCGATGGGATGCTTTCGATACTGGTGGAAGCCGGACAGACCGTCGCCATCGGTACCGTGGTGGGATCCATTGATCCATCCGGTGCCGCCACCCGGTCCGAATCCGAAAAGGGCAAGGAAGAGAAGCCGGCAGCCGCCGGAGCCCCCAAAACCAAGCCGGTGCCCGAACCCGCGGCCAAGCAGTCTTCCCCCGAGCCACGAAAAACAGAAGCGTCGTCGCTTCCCGCCGCCCATGGCGACCGCATTCCCCTGGCGCCGTCGGTTCGCAGGCTGATCGCCGAAAAAAACCTGGACGCGTCCAGGATTACCGGCACCGGCCCCGGCGGGCGCATCAGCAAGGGAGACGTGCTGCTCTACCTGGAAAATGCCCCGGCCGGCATTCCTGAAGAACCGCCCGGGAGGGCGGATGAAACCGCAACAAAGGATCCGGAAGAGCGAATGCCCATGACGCCCATCCGCAAGCGGATCGCAGAGAGGCTGTTGGCCGCCAAACAGAACACGGCCATGCTCACCACCTTCAACGAGATCGACATGTCCCGCGCCATGGAACTCCGGTCATTGTACAAGGAGGCGTTCAACAAGCGTCACGGGGTCTCGCTGGGGTTCATGTCCTTTTTCATCAAGGCCTGTGTGGCGGCGCTGCAGGAGATTCCGGAGATCAACGCTTTTATCGACGGCGGTGACATCGTCTATCACAACTACCAGCACATCGGGGTCGCCGTGGGAACCGAGCGAGGGCTGGTGGTGCCGGTAATCCGCCATGTGGAGCGCATGAGTTTTGCCCAGGTGGAACAGGCCATCGTGGACTATGTGACCAAGATCAAGGAGAATCGGCTGGAACTGGCCGATCTGGAGGGGGGGACCTTCACGGTGAGCAACGGCGGGGTCTATGGGAGCCTTCTCTCCACGCCCATCTTAAACAGCCCCCAAAGCGGTATCCTGGGCATGCACAAGATCGAGAAGCGGCCGGTGGTCATCGACGACGAGATCGTCATTCGGCCCATGATGTATGTGGCGTTGAGTTACGATCATCGGATCGTCGACGGCAAGGGGGCGGTGACCTTCCTGAAAAGGGTCAAGGAGTTTGTCGAGAACCCGGAACGCATGGCATTGGAGGTGTAGAGATGGCAGAGAAAGAACGGTTCGATCTGGTGATCATCGGTTCCGGTCCCGGCGGTTACGTGGCGGCGGTACGCGCGGCCCAACTGGGCATGAAGACCGCCGTGGTGGAAAAGGCGTCTCGCCTGGGAGGGGTTTGCCTGAACGTGGGGTGCATCCCCAGCAAGGCGCTTCTGGATGCCTCCGAATACTACCATCTGGCCAAGGATCGCTTCGCCGAATACGGCATCCAAACGGGAAAGGTATCCCTGGATCTTCCCGCCATGCAGGCACGAAAGGACAAGGTGGTGGAAGATCTCACCGAAAATGTCCGAAAGCTTCTGGAAGGAAACAGCATCGAAATATTTCACGGCACCGCGACGATTCCGGAGCCGGCCGTGGTAGAAGTGAAGACAGAAGGGAGAAAATCCATCTTTCTCGGGGCGACGAACATCCTTCTCGCCACAGGTTCCGAGCCTATCGAAGTAAAAGGTCTGGAATTCGACGGCAAGCATATCGTCAGTTCCAGCCAAGCGCTTACCTTTGACAGCGTTCCCAAACGTCTTGGCATCGTGGGAGGGGGATACATCGGCCTGGAACTGGGATCGGTATGGAACCGTCTGGGGTCCGAGGTGACCGTCATCGAGATGCTTCCCAAGATCGCAACAACCCTGGATGGCCAGGTGGGGCGTACCCTGGACCGGATTTTAAAGCGACAGGGCATGGCGTTCAAGCTCAACACACGGGTGGCTTCGGCCAAGGTGGCGCGCAACAAGCTCGAAGCCGTGTTGGAGAGCGGTGACCAGAAAGAGGAAATGACCTTCGACCGGCTTCTGGTCTCCATCGGTCGCCGCCCCCTGACCCGAGGGCTGGGCCTCGGGAAATTGGGGGTTGAGATGGATACGAAAACCGGCCACATCATCGTGGACGAGACCTATCGCACCAATGTAAAGGGCGTCTTTGCCATCGGCGACCTGGTGCCCGGTCCCATGCTGGCTCACAAGGCCTCCGCCGAAGGCACCGCCGCGGTGGAGTGTATGGCCGGCCGGGCCGGCGAGGTGAACTACGACACCATCCCGGCGGTGGTGTACACCTGGCCCGAGGTGGCCAGTGTGGGACTCACCGAGGAGCAGGTGCGCAAAAGAGACATACCTTACTGCGTGGGGAGTTTTCCCTTTTCCGGTGCAGGCCGGGCCCGCTGCATGGGGGAGACCGACGGCTTCGTCAAACTCATCTCCCACGGCAAGACCGACCGGATCCTGGGCGTTCACATCATCGGTCCCCGGGCAGCCGACATGATTGCCGAATGTGTGCTCGCTTTGGAATTCGGCGCCAGCAGCGAGGACATCTCCCGTACAATCCATGGCCACCCCACATTTTCCGAGGCATTGCAGGAGGCGGCCTTGAATGTGCGCAAGTGTTCCATCTATGCATCTTGATGCCTGTCCCTAAACGGCATCTTCCGGCCCAGGTCGGCGTTCTCCCTCCCTCGAAATCCTCGACGTAGCGCTGCTACGCCTCCGGTTTCGACATCGCTGCGGCCTTGACCTGGACCGGAACCTGCCATTTATGAACAGACATCATTAGTTGAAGGCCGTCGCCGTGGATGCTTTTGCTATAGGGGTACCCTACGACGATAGCACCTTGAAATTGACAAATCCTTGCGATTCTGACAAATTGCTCCGATCCGGCAACCCATATCACCGACGCTGAAGAATTCAATGATTTCAGAACATATCCTGACGAATCCGCGATTGAAATATTTTTTCGCCCTGTCCCGTACCCCCCATGGGATCATCGACATGGCAACACCGGCCCTTGCCGCCCTGCTTTGCCTGGGGCATTTTCCACCGCTGCCGACACTGTTGCTCGGATTGATTACCGTCTTTGCCGGATACACAACCGTATACGCCCTGAACGATCTGGTGGACTTTCGGGTGGACAAAGAGAAGATTCGCACCGGAGCCTTTGATGGCGGCAATGAACTGCCGGATTTGGACAGCGTTCTGGTGCGCCACCCGCTGGCCAGGGGCGTGTTGACGCTTTCCGAGGCGCTGTTATGGACCGGAGGGTGGGCACTGGTGACCATGGTCGGCGCCTGGATGCTCAACCCGGTCTGCCTGTTCATTTTTTTGACCGGCGGTTTGCTTGAGGCAGTCTATTGCCTGTTGCTCAGGGTAACGCCACTGCGCGTGCTGATCAATGGCATCGTCAAGACATTGGGCGCTGTGGCCGCCGTGTTCGCCGTGGATACGAATCCGTCTTTCTTGTTTCTGGGGCTTTTGTTTCTATGGATTTTTTTCTGGGAGATCGGGGGGCAGAATATTCCCAATGACTGGACCGATTTCGAGGAGGATCGGCGTTTTGCGGCCCGCACCGTTCCCGTTCGATTGGGCCTTGCCCGCGCAGGGCTCCTCAGCCTCCTCTGCCTTGTGATTGCCTATGTGCTGACATTTTTGGTGTTGTTTCGTTCGCCCCTCACATTCGGGTTTTTTCATCTTTTGGCTATAGCGGGTCTGGGACTTGGATTGATCCTCGTTCCGGTGCTACACCTGGTGGAAAGTAACAGCCGCCAGCACGCAATGGATCTTTTCAACAAGGCCAGCCATTTTCCCTTGAGTGTGCTGGGTGTGGTCTTGTTCCGGCTTCTTCTTTTTTAGACGATTGTTCGTGCAACGCCGATGTCGGGCGAAATGACCACTTTTTGATGTGCTTTCGCTGAATCGTTGGATCTCATCCCTGTTCCTTAATGAAATCCGGATACAATTTCTTTGCGCATTCCGGACAGATACCATGGCTGAACAACGCATCGGAATGATTACTGATATATTCTTCCACCTGGTGCCAATATCCCTGATCGTCTCTGATTTTTTTGCATGACGAACAAATGGGGATGATTCCTCTCAGCTGCTTTATTTCCGAATACGCTCTCTTCAGGTTTTTCCAGCGCCGTATCCAAAAAAGCAGTAAAGCAAACGTGAGAGCGAAACATACCGTTAACCATTCATCAATTTCCAAATGTTCATGTTTCCACGAAAACGCTACAACTTTCTCCAAGATATCAAAGGTTCCGGGAAATTTTTAGGGACGTTGTTTACAAAATAAACAAAAATTGATATACTTGTCAGAAATCGCTTACGGGGTAGTGTGTCGGGACAACAGGAAAACCGGGAACGTTGCCATGCCGCGCGGCGCCAGATTAGATGCTCCAGGTGCGTTACACCACGTTATTATCCGTGGAATCGAGGGAAGAAATATCGTCGATGACTACCTGGACCGTGAAAATTTTATCAATCGTCTTGGAAAAATCGCCCTCGAGACGAAAACGGCGATATACGCCTGGGCGTTGATGCGCAACCATGCGCATTTGCTCCTTCGCAGCGGTGCAGGCGGCGTTTCCACCTTCATGCGGCGACTGCTTACCGGCCATGCCATTTCCTACAATCGACGGCATCATCGTCAGGGCCATTTATTCCAGAATCGCTACAAATCCATTATCTGCGAAGAAGAACCCTATTTTTTGGAATTGGTGCGATACATTCATCTCAATCCACTGCGCGCCGGTATCGTGGATACGTTGGCCAAGTTGGATCATTATCCGTGGTGCGGTCATGCCGTTGTAATGGGAACATACGACCATTTATGGCATCATCGCGATGATGTGCTGAAACGGTTCGGAAAAAGAGTCGCTCTGGCGAGAACGGTTTATCGTGCGTTTGTGGAAAACGGAATCGGTCAGGACAGAAGACCGGAACTGACCGGTGGCGGTCTCATCCGTTCCGTGGGTGGTTCGTCGATTGCAACGTCCCCGGGAAAAAAAGGATTTTCCGAAAAGGGGGATGCGCGTATCTTGGGTTCCGGTGAATTCGTGCAGAAAGTGGTGGATGAGACGGAACGAAACGTCAGGGGCAACATAACGGGAGATGATTTTATAAAAGCAGTGCAAAACGAGATTCAACTGTGCTGCGCCGAACGCAATGTTACCGTTGCTGCGCTACTAAGCGGTAGCCGGCGGCGGGCGGTATCCGCGGTCCGCCGGCAATTGGCCCTCAAGTTGGTCAATGAACTGGGACTTTCGTTGGCAGAGACGGGCCGTCAGCTGGGATTGACCACATCCGGCGTCGCTCAGATATTGCGAAGAAAAAGTTAGTGTGATTAGTAAACAACGTCCCGGTTTTATCCATTCTTCAGCACCGCTTTGACTTTTTTTCCCATATTTTTCACGGAAAACGGCTTTTGAATGAACTGCACCTCCTTTTCCAAGATGCCCCGATTCGCGATTACATCGGCCGTATAGCCGGACATGTAAAGCGTTTTTATGCCGGGATAGAACACCTTCAGTTTTTGGGCCAACTCCCGTCCATTCATGCCGGGCATGACGACATCCGTGACCAGCAGATCAATTTCACTTCCGTGTTCGTCGGCAATTTCCAACGCCTTTTCTGGTGTATCTGCGGACAATACCCGATAACGCAACTTATCGAGTATGACCTGACACATCTCCCTGATCGCCGGGTCGTCCTCGACGAGAAGCACCGTTTCCCCCTCTCCCAAAGGTGTGTCAGACGCTTCGTCCGGTGGTAATTCCTCTATGCCACCGACATATCGCGGCAGGTAAATATGGAATGTGGTACCATGCCCCGGTTTGCTGTGCACTTCGATGACGCCGTTGTTCTGCTTGACAATTCCGTAGACCGTAGCCAACCCCAGGCCAGTACCTTGACAGGCCTCTTTTGTCGTAAAAAACGGTTCGAAGATATTGTCCAACGTATCCTTTTTCATGCCGCATCCATCGTCGCTGACGGACAACATGACAGAATCGTTGCGTGTATCACGGGAAGTTACACTCCGATTTGTTTTGCCAGGGGATACCATTTGCGTTTTAATGATAATTTTTCCAACGCCGGAAATGGCATCCCGGGCGTTGACACACAAATTGGCCAGAATTTGTTCCAGCTGTGATGGATCGATTTTTACAGGCGACAGTCGTCTTCCAGGTTGCCAGACGACGTCGATGTCCTCGCCGATGAGGCGGCGCAACATATTGAGAATCCTTTCAATAACGGCGTTGATATCGAGTGCTTTTGGGGAAACGGCCTGCTTGCGGGCAAAGGCCAGTAACTGCTGTGTGATTTCAGAAGATCGTTTCGCGGCCGTATAAATTTCTTGAAGGTCGGAGTGCAGTGGCTCCGTGGATGGAACCTTGTCCAACGCCAGTTCCGTGTAGCCGAGAATCACGCTCAGCATGTTGTTATAATCGTGGGCCACCCCGCCCGCCAGCCGTCCCACGGATTCCATCTTCTGGGCCTGGGCCAACTGATCCTGGAGTCTCTTTCGTTCTACCTCGGCACGCTTGTTTTCGGAAATATCCCTGAATTCAGTCGTCCTTGCCAATTTTCCCTTGTAAGGTATGTTTCGGGCCTCCAGACGAATGGGAAATTCTGTGCCGTCCTTGCGCAATCCCACCGCTTCATAGGGTTTCTCGTATCCGGATAAAATATTCTTCATCACCGTCTCTCTCGATTTTTCGGCAATGAGCAGCAGTCCATCCATCCCCACCAATTCGTCCACGGAATAGCCTGTAATATCAGATATACCCTGGTTGCATTCCAAAATGATTCCTTTGTCGTGAATCACGATACCGCCAAAGGAGGCATTGTGAAGTGCCTTGAACCGTGCCTCGCTGTCTCGCAACGCCTGTTCGGCTCTCTTGCGCTCCATGATGTCATGGTAGTTGCCCAAAATGCCCTGGATATCCGGATCATTCAGAAGGTTGCTTCCCGTGAACTCGATCCATTTATAGGTGCCGTCCTTGCATTTGTATCGCAATTCGATCGTTCCGACGTTGTCGGGCTCGCGCAACAGCGAATCAAAGAGTTTTTTTGCAGACGCCAAATCCTCAGGATGCACGTTGTCCCAAACACTGGCACCCACGAGATCCGCCGGTTTCCAGCCAAACATTTTTTCAACATTTGGGCTCTTGAATCGGTTGCGGCCGTATTGATCGATGATGACGATGACATCGCCGATATTGGCGACCATTTTGCGCTGAAAGGCTTCACTTTTCCGTAACGCCATCTCTGCCTGTTTCCGGTCGGTGATTTCAACGATGGATCCTTCAATATACCCTTGCTCCGGGTAGAGCGTTGCCGAGAACAAGATCCAGATACGTTTTCCATCCCTACGGATGATTTCCGCTTCGTAATCGCTTACCGACCCTTTTTCCCGCAGGATGCGCACCAGTTCTTGTCTTTCGCTCTGATCCGCCCAGGATTTGCCGGGAACGAACTCCGCCATGCATTGTTCGACACTTGCGTAGCCGGCCTTTTCCGCATATCGTTGGCTGACCTCCAACAGTTTGCCATCGATGCTTGTCCTGAAGAGCGAAGCCTGTGCTCTGTTAAACAGTGAATGGTATTTTTTTTGGCTCCGTTGGAGCTCTTTTTCCACTCGTTTGCGTTCGGTGATTTCGGTAATGACGCCGTAAATACCTGTTACCGTATTGTCTTTATCGAACAAAGGGAACTTACTGGAAATAAAATACCGTGTTCCCGACGGTGTTTCCAAGCGCTCTTCCCTCTCGATGAAGGAACCGGTTTCGATGACATACAGATCATTTTCCCGAAATCTTCGGACTGTCTCGGGTGGAAACAACATCGCATCGGTTTTGCCCAATGCGAATTCGCGTTTGAATCCTGTGACCTCCTCCCACTTGCGATTGACCAGAAGGTATCTGCCCTCACGATCTTTTATGACGATGAGCGTTCCGCTGTTTTCAATCAGGTCGACAAGAAAATTTCTGTTTTCCAACAGCATTTTACTCGCCGATGGATGGATCAAAAATGCCATATCCGAAGGTATGCCTTGACTTGCTTTCGTATTTTTTTCGGGAGTCTCTCGTGCCATGATTTAACAGGTCGGTAAATGAATGCGATTTGCATAAACGAATGTTTATGAATGCCAAGGCCTTACCTGGTGAAACCCGATACCAGCGCATCATGACGCCACTCCAATCACGGAACTGGTATTGGTATGTTGCACCGGGGTTCGGGAAGGTTTCGCCAGAACGGGATGTCAATATCAGCAATCTCTGACAGAAAGGGGTTTCACTGGAGATCTCGGCAACGATGGTTTCGGTGCATTCAGCCTATCGTCGTGTCACAAATAATCCTTGCATCGGTGAATTTGGGATTACCCGTACCGTATGAATACCTTGTGACGAAGGATCCTGTCAATCGTGGGATAGATGACCGTGAGGTCATCTGCCGAAAATTTCCTTCGGGCAAAGCTTCGTAAAGGCCGTCAAACCATTGAATCAACGCTGTTTCACATGAACACAGAACCGACGCATTACCCTTTGATCCCCACATGGGCCGCACAGATGCCGTTGGTCATGGTGGTCCATCGAACGTTGCGCAAGCCGATGCGAGTCAGTATTTCCGATAATTCTTCGGGCAGGGGAAACATTCGGATGGTTTCGGGCAGACAGGCGTAGGATTCGGCGGAACCCGCCAGCAACTGGCCCAGCGCCGGCATGATATTGAAGGAGTAAAAATCATAGAGGGCGCGAAACAGTGGATTGGTGGGTTGGGAGAATTCCAGGCACAATAACCGCCCGCCGGGCTTGAGCACCCGGACCATTTCGGAGAATCCTTTTTTCAGATGAGTCACATTTCGGATACCGAAGCCGACCATGGCGCAGTCGAAGGTGTCGTCGGGAAAGGCGATCTGTTCGGCATCACCCTGGACGTATCCGATGTGGGAGAAAGAAGGGTCGGTGTCGATCTTGTGTCTGCCGGCGCGGATCATGGCCGCGTTGATGTCATAAATGGTAACCTGGCCCAAAGGACCGGTGCACCGGGCCGCAAGGATCGCCAAATCTCCGGTCCCACCGCAGACATCGAGCACCTTGTCATTTTTCCGTACACCGAGCATGCGAATGGCGGCCCGCTTCCAGGCGTGTTGGATCCCGAAGCTGAGCAAAGAGTTCATGAAGTCGTATTTGGGGGCCACGCGTTCGAAATGGCGTCGAACCGCATCCTTTTTATCCTTCTCCCCATACTTTCGAATGCCGAAACGGGCCGATCCGGAGGAACGGACGTGTTCGTCCAACAGCTCTTTTCGTTTGTTGGCGTCGAACCAGCGTGGGTTTTCCCAAAGCGCCATATGTTGTCCTTTCTATCTCTTTGCGAAATGGATCATATAGTTCATCAGGGCGTTGGAACAAAGGGCGGCGTAGCCGACGAAGGGAATATAGCGCAGCCCGGACAAATGGCAAAATGCCAGGCCGGCATCCATGCCCCATTTTTTTAATTCCGCGGGTTTGACCAGTTTTCCGTATTCGTGGGTTCCCTTACGAACGATACCAAAAACCCGTTCCGATGCGAAGATCACCAGCAGCCAGGATAGCCATGTGCGATTGACCGTGGCAAAGAAGAGATCACCACCGGGCCGTGCCAGACGCGCGCAGGCATCGATGATGGAAAAGGGCCGTGGCACATGCTCCAAAAGTTCCATACACACGACGACATCGTAGCGCCCCGGCTGCTCGTTGGCCAGTGCTTCGGCGGTAATCCGTTGATAATCGATAACAAGGCCTTTTTCTGCCATGTGGGTACGGGCCACGGACAGTGAGGCCTCGGCCATGTCGATGCCCGTGACGCGACCGCCACACGATGCAAGGGCTTCGGAGAGCAAACCGCCGCCGCACCCCACGTCCAACACTTCTTTCCCCATCAGACCGCATCGGTCACGCACATAGGCCAGTCGTACCGGATTGATTTCGTGCAGGGCCTGGAAATCGCCTTTTTCATCCCACCAGGCGTCGGCCATGTCGGAAAATCGGTGGATCTCACCGATGTCGATGTTGTCGTCACGATTCATTGTGGTTCGGTTTTCGTCCCTCGGTGTTTTACCAAACAGGATCGTCGGCATCGCCGAAAGTACAGGTATGCCCGCCGATATTTCAACCGCCGCAAAGAGGTATTGGTATCATCTTGGAAACAAAGAGTACATACCCCTTTGGCTGCGAACCGGCATTTTCAGTTCGTGATGCCGTCATTTCCGATTGGATTGATCGTGAAATCGGCCGAAGGCTCCGATCCTTCGTAGATTCGACTTGCCGTTACAATTCGTTTGGCCTATTATATTTAGCATTGCATGACCATCGCAAATCGCATTGTAACGTATTTTTCAACACCACGCTGAAGTACCTGTCCGTGTGACTTCGCCCTTTGTTTTTCGCTGTTTTTGCGTTGCCTGAAAAATTGCGGTTTTCTTTCTTTGGGACTTCGACCAATTTTTCCTGTTTTTGGACGAACACGAATTCATCGATCAAAGGGAGGGGAAAGATGATCGGTGCAATTGCCGGCGATATGATCGGCTCACCCTACGAGAGCCGACCTATCAAGACGATGGCATTTCCAATGGATGTAGCGGATTTTACGGATGATACGGTTTTGACCTTCGCAGTCGCCCACGCAGTTTTGTCCCATACGGATTACGGGTGTGCCATTAAAATCTTTGCCCAGCGATATCCAAATCTGCCCTACGGCGGTTCTTTCTGGCACTGGATCTGGGATCCATGCAGCACGCCTTACTACAGCTTTGGAAACGGTTCCGCCATGCGGGTATCGCCGGTGGGATTTGCCTTCGAGTCCATCGAAATGGTCATGGACCACGCAAGGCGATCCGCCGTCGTCACACATAACCATCCCGAGGGGATCAAGGGTGCACAAGCAACGGCCCTCGCCGTTTTCCTCGCCCGGAAAGAGGAGGACAAGGCGACCATTCGCAGCGAGATCGAAAGGCGGTTTTCCTATGACCTTGGCTTCTGTGTGGAGGAACTTCGGGATGGGTACACCTTCGATGTCAGCTGCCAGGGATCCGTTCCCCAGTCTATCATCGCCTTTCTCGATGCCAAGGATTATGAAACCGCCATAAAGAACGCCGTTTCTTTCGGCGGCGATGCCGACACCATGGCATGCATTGCGGGCGGTATTGCCCAAGCCTACTATAAGGTGGTTCCGCCGAAGACGGTGCAGCAGGTCCGGGAAAAATTGCCGGCAGATCTGCTATCTCTTCTGGATCAATTCAATGAGAGGTTCAAGTGCTTGTTTTAATCGTATACGATGGCGCCATCGGATGTAAACAATGGGCACAAAAAAATGGTGACATGGAAAATGCATAGTGACACGGCAGTGCTGGTGGACACCCATGTTCACATCTGTGATTCCACTTTCGATTCCGACCGGGACGAAGTGATTGACCGTGCAGGGAAGGCGGGGGTGGGGGCTCTCATCGCCGTTGGCGAAAATCTTGCCGATGCCCGAAAGAATCTCTCCCTGGCCGAAATCTATCCCATGATCCGGCCTGCCGCGGGACTCTATCCGGCCATTGTGGATCTGGACATGGCCGAGGAGATGATCGCCTTCATCCACCGGCACCACCGGAGACTGGTCGCCATCGGCGAGGTGGGCCTCGACTTCTGGGTAGTGAAAGAGACTGCGAAGAAGGAGTTGCAAAAAGAGATTTTCGAGCGGTTTATCCAATTGTCCGAAGAGTTGGATCTTCCGCTCAATGTTCATTCCCGGTCCGCCGGTAGACACGCCATCGACCTGCTGCTGGCAAACAATGCCAGGCGGGTCCAGATGCATGCCTTCGACGGAAAATCAGGGGCGGCACAGCCGGCTGTGGAAGCGGGTTACTTCTTCTCCATTCCACCATCCGCGATACGATCGCGGCAGAAACAAAAATTGGTCAAACAACTGCCACTCTCCTGTCTGCTGGCGGAAACGGACAGCCCCGTATTGGGACCGGTTCCCAACGAGCGGAACCAACCCGCCAACCTCACTTTTTCCATTCGTGCCATTGCCGAAATCA
The DNA here is from genome assembly GCA_963674945.2 of uncultured Desulfosarcina sp. Lineage (GTDB taxonomy): Bacteria > Desulfobacterota > Desulfobacteria > Desulfobacterales > Desulfosarcinaceae > Desulfosarcina. The sequence goes on along the minus strand of CAXXWQ010000003.1, from coordinate 1,889,022 downwards.
AAGGGATCTCCGTAGAGGAGGTGACGGCTGCGGTGACGGACAATGCCGGGCGATTGTTCGGTTTTTTATGAGTTCATTGGCGTTGCTCCTTTCGGCAGCCGTGGGACCGATGTGAGCACGCAAAGGTTACCAATCGGTAATGTTGATGTAATGTTGGCGTAAGGATACTCGGGTAAGGTATAACGAAACGACGGGGATTCCGCTGACCGTCCATGGGACCAGGGAACCCTTCGTTTTCATCCCCCCTCCTTGCGAAAGCCGGGCCGACCAGTGTCGACCCGGCTTCATTTTTTGCTGGTACCATGGACAAATGGTTACTCGGTGATGGTCACGACCAGCTTTCCGTCTTCATGCCCGACAGGATATGGCGTGATGGCATCCGGTGCCGGACAGTGAATCTTTTCTCTCTTTGGGTTACATCGATGATACCTGACGCTGCCTACCCCTTCATATCGGGTTGATACATCAGCTTTTGGTCCATTTTATACGTCCAGGGAAGACCTTCCAGTTTCCATCCACCGGCCCATCGTTTGCCATAGTAGGTGCTGTTCTTGTTTTCGTTCTTTCCCCCTTCAAATCCTCCCATCATATTAAACACCTTGTTTTCGGCAAAGCCGGCCTTGATGGCTTCGTTGCATGCTGTACAACTCCGATTGCCGCTTCGGCACAGGATAATGAGGGTATCGGTTTCCGGGTTGAATCGGGCGAGCAGATCTTTGCCGAAATTGGGATTCATCTCTTCGGTGTACCCCTTTTTGCCGACGTTGTTTGTCAGAAACCGGAGTGGAATGTTGTACGACCCCTCGGGATGACCCACAAATTGATATTCCGCGCGCGTTCTGCAGTCCACGAGAAAAACGTGCTCCGGATCTTTCTCCATCATTTTATAGGCATCTTCAGGTGTCAGATCCCCCCCGAGATGATCCTTGTTGGCCGTATACTGGTAGCCGGCCGAAACGATGGAGACAAAAAGAAAGACAAACACCGATGCCAAAGAAATTTCTCTTCTGACACTTTTCATGGTCAACCTCCTTTATGGTTTGGATGTAACAGGTTCGGGAATTTTAGATTCCGGAACGATCACGCTACGGTTTGCTTCGACTTCTCCATCAGCAACGTCATCTCGGGTCAAAAACAACTCCTTTTTGCCATGGCAATTATTGCACTCCTTGTTTTGTGCCGTCGAACGTCGGATGCTGTGCGGGGTATCCAGTTTCCAGGTAGGAAGGGCGTTGAAATCGGGCAGGCTGTTTTTTACATAGTGATCGAAAATCTTCGGATCTGCAGCCGGATGCCGCAAGACGACCCAGTCATAGGGTCTGTCTTTGGTTTTTCTGGGATTCAGTCCGATTTTCAAGTCAAACGCGGTTTTGCGGCACTTGAAATAGGGAAGCCCCTTTTTGTCGGTGCCCACGTGGCAACTGTAACAATTTTTCGTGGCTTGGGCGTGACATACCTGGCAGGCCACCTTGTTTCCGTGAATTTTGTGTGATTGCGTCTTCGGCTTCTCAGCGACAACGTCCTCGTGGCATTGCAGACATCTCGGTCGTTCCGGAAGTTCGAAACGGCTGGTGACATCCGTTGCACACGCATGCATTTCGGGTGATTTGTGGCATTGCATGCAAGTCATTTCTTCGTCGTCGAAGTGGACATCGGCTTCGTTGTCTTCGTTTGCCGCCGTATACTCTCCGTAGACACGACCACCGTGACAACTGGCACACGTCGTATCCATGTCCGGTGTTCTCTTGAAATGGTGCTTTGCCAAAAATCCACCGCCAACGTAATCCGGTCTGCTGACATGACATTGTCCGCAACTGGCATGGCAGGTATTGCAATGGATGTCCATGGCGTGATCGACAAGTTTTCGGGCGTCTTTGCGTACATCGCCCATTCTGGCTGCAATGGCGCGCGAAAAAGGTGCCAGCGTATAGTGCAGACTGCTTACCGCTTTGGCGGCGATCTCTTCGTGGCACTCTCCGCAAATGGCCAGGGCTTTACTCGTTGTGGGATCTTTTATCATCGAATCATGGGCCGTTAGCCAGTTGGAATCGTCGGGGTTGCCGCCGTGGCAGTTATTACAAGGAATTTGGCCATGGTTGGTTTCAAGGAAACCCGGATCCACATATATTTTCTGATACAGCTCCAACGGAGCCAAGGGGCCGCCTCACCCCTCACCCGCAGTCTCGCTGGATTGTTTGGGTTTCGGTTTTATTTTTTCCACTTTCCAGCACAACCGGATCAGGCTCTTCAGGTTGGTGTGGCAGAGGACACACTGACTGTCTTCTTTTGATGATGCCGTTAAAGCAGGCGCCGAAATCAATAAGAAAGCCAGGAAAAGAAGGGCGCTCACAATAGTTCCGTTTTTACGAGGGGTCACGGCCGAACCTCCGCATCGCGCTATAGGTAGTCGTAACTACCGGTCTTTCAAAAGACCGCATCAAAACTTCTGTGAAAAAGGAATGCTATCACATCAAGGAAAAAGCAAAAAATCGATAAGGCCATCAAATATCAGGCCTTGCGATGATTACGATATTCTGAAAAACATCCAATGGAGTCAAGAGGTATTTCTCTGGTTCGGATGAATCGGGTATCGATAGCCGTTGTCCGTTTTTTTACGGATGCTTTCCCGATGAAAGGATGTTGCCCTTAATAGCCCATGGCATCGATTGAAACGAACAGCGTGACCAGTTAACCATCGGTTTGAAAATTGAACAAAGGGTCTTTTATTTGCTTACCTGCCTGCTGAGACACAATGGCATGTTTTGCAGCATCCGTTTGGCCAATGAATTGGATTGCATAGGAAAATAGAATAGAGAGAGTATTTCACTTTTGGATATGAGGCCCCTTATCATCAGTGGTGCTGTGATGCTCGTAAGGAATGCCAGTATTGTGAGAATAAAATTTGGCTCACTGCCACCGAGTCGATAAAGTACTTCATAGATATTGTAATAGATATAAAAATGAAAGATGAGTATGAATAAGCTTGAACTTCCAAACGCCAAAAGGGCTTTTTTTATCGGAAACAACTTGGGAAGGCTGTCGATGTGAAAAGAGATGGTAAGGATCATGTATATCCCACAGGCAGCGCCAATCGTAGCAATAATGGGCAGGTTGTAATATCTGGCGTTCAGGTCGATGTACGCTTCCGTTTCCGATGCAATGAAAAAAAAGAGCACCAAAGAGAACATCAACCAATATGGATTGGGACGAAAGGAAACAACCTTCTGTTTCATCAATGCGCCCATGGCAAAAAAGAACGAACTGATAAAAATAATGTCGGTACTGAAAGGGAGCCCCGGCAACTGCCTCGTTTTTCCAAATAAAGTGATGTCGAGTTGCCAGAATAGATCGATAAAATAGGAGCCGACCGTTATCATAACAAAAAGGACGCCATACCGGATGATCGAAGAACTGTTTTGAAATGGTGTATATCTGAAAATCAGATAGACGAAACAATAAACCGCAAAAAGATGGGGGAGAAACCACATGGGGAGCCATAGCCAATTGATGGTAGACCCATTTCCGTATACCAATCCTTTCAATTGCCCAAGATAAACCCCTCCGCCATAAAGGGTAGAAATGATTGATACAACGATTAATGTTGCGAAATAGGGTTTGAGCAATGCATCAAATTTTTTCCAGAAAAAGACATTCGGCGCCATGGTGGATTTGAAGAAGACACCTGAAAGAAAGAAGAAAAGCGGCAGTCGAAATAGCGCCATGGGGCCTATTATTTGGGGGAAATAAGATGACAAATTGCTGTGAAAGAGTGCCACAAGAATAATCGAAATTCCTTTTGCAATATCGATGTGTCCGATACGGTTGGGCATGTTCTTTCCTGAAGCGGTTGTGTCTCACAATTTCCAATTACTTACCCGAAAATTGAAAATGAGTCAACTTTACGATAATTTACTGCCTTTTTCCCAGTAAATATCGTCGAATTGGCCAAAAACTTAAATGGATGGTTGCATGATCGCGTATATACAGCAACATACCTCATCCCATTCGTTTTGTTTGGGATGGATCCCAAAAGTTACTCCGATTTTTTTTAAGCGTGCGTGAAGCAAGTTGCTGGATGAATGGCGTAAAGAAATTCAAGTCATGGGAAATTATCGCGATAATAGGTGACAGAATGATCGGCTGGGCAATTTTGTTCCCCGCCATTGGCAGATGAAATGAAACGTCAGTTGAAACGGTTCGATATTGTTACCATGATCAAGCACGTTTTTTATATATTCTTGTCCTTTCTGCTTTTTGCCTGCAGTCAAGGGGAAGACTTCAGCATAGAAGATGTCATTAAACAACGGCCGCGCAACAAAGAAGCGCTATTCGACCATGTTGGACTGATGGACGATGCACGCGACGCGACCAATCGCCATCTTGCGAACATTCGGGAACAATATGGCATCGAAATGCTGATCGTTACCTTGCCTTCGTTGGGAAACAGATACACCGCCACGAGTGCCGCCGTCGAGATTTTTACCAATTGGAAAATCGGAAAGGACTTTGATGGGCGAGGTCTGCTGTTTTTATTGGTGGATGATGAAAAAGAGGTGAAAATCGAAGTCAGCTACGACCTCGAGGATGTCTTCACCGACGCCTTCACCGGCCGTGTCCAGGATCTCCTGCTTCAGACACGCTTCGCGGCCGATCAACTGTCCATCGGGTTGATTGCCGTAATAGAAGCCATCGAAGCCCGAGCCCAGGTCAAGTACACGGGAGACTATACCCCCTCCACCATCGCCGGTTTGGACCTCGATTTCCTCTCCCAGGGCGCCGGTGCCGGACACCGTTTGACGCTTCGCCGACCGGAAAATGGCAGTCGGTCGATAGGAGCCCGTCTTCCCGTAAATAATGACTATCCGTCGGGGGATACACCTGACCAGGCGTGGCAGACCATGATCCGGAGCTGGAAGGAAAAGGTTAAGGACCCGTACCTGGGCGTATACACGGCGGTCACCCGGCTTTCGTACCGCGATTTCGCCAATCGTCCCGATGCCAGCCTGGAAAGGGAATACGCCACCTACAAATCAAAACCGTACACGGTAAGGCAAGACGGTGAATGGGCCGTGATTTACTTCGGCCGGAAGACGGGATGGGACAATGCCCCTTTTCTGCTGTGTCGCACCAATGCGGGATGGCAATTCGACATCGTCCACCAGCGTCGATTCATCCGCATGGGGAAATCGCCGCACTGGGGTGTCGAATTCTCCGACTACCCCCATATGAAGCTCCTTATAGATGCTTTTTCTTTTCAGGGTCAGGACTTTCCTCTGTCCGAAAACGACCGGTATACCATCGATCGAGACGGGGAAATCGCAAATCGGATGTTGGCCGTTGAAGAACGCGTCGACCATGATCCGGACAACCCCAATCAGTTGCTGGAATTGGGCCGCCTTTACACGATTACGGCAATGAGCGCAAAGGCGATTCCCATATTAAACAAAGCCCTTCGGCTGGATCCTGATTTGATTCTCGTGCGAAAATACCTGGCCATGGCCCACGTGGATGCACACTATCAGTATCGTACGGCGAAAACCCACATCGACGCGTACGTCGATTGCGTCGATGACGACCCCATCGGCCACAATTTATCAGGGTATATCCGTTACCGGCAAAAAGACGATCGGGGCGCAACCAAAGCCTTTGAACGGGCCTTGGCCATCGATCCGGACAACTGCTACGCGCATGTCTACCTGACCTACACCTATGCGCGGCGGTATTTAGACGCCTCGGCGGCAAATCCCGGCAAAGGCGCCTTTCTTCATCGTTTTGATGATCATAAGGAAAAAGCACTTGCCCTCGCATCGGACCATCCGATCCGGATCATGTGGTTGAAAAGATGGCTGGAAGGGAATTAATTGCAGTTCATTAACCTCGGGCAAAGCCCGAGCGACCTAAAAAGATTCGGACCGATCCGGGGCTCAATAAGTCCGAAAGTCGATTTTTAAACGTCGAACATCAAACCGCTCACTCAGCGGGTTGTCGGTGATTTCCCTTTGACACAGCTATGAGACAAAAAAGAGCCAAAAGCAGATCCACCCTTCCTGCTTTTGGCTCTTTGATCCGTAATCGAATGTAATGATAGCGATCAGTGTCCGTCCAGAAATGGTAGATCATGGCTTACGGCCAAGGCCGCAACGACGTTGAAACCGGAGGCGTAGCAGCGCTACGTTGAGGATTTCGACGGAGTGAAAACGCCGGCATGGGCCATGAGATGCCGTTTCTGGATGAGCATTATTTAGTGGTAGTCGTGGGTCCCTTTAACAACCGGCACCTCGAACTTGCCTTCCAGCATCGTTGCCAGTTCGTCGGCCGACATATAGGGGCAGCCTGGTTTGGCATTTACAAGACAGGAACTGAGATAAATCTTATCCGGTTTGATCTGTGAAAGTTTGGCCGCCATGCCAACGGTTGGCAGTACGGCTCTTCCCGGACACTCGCATTTGACAAAGGAGACCACTTGGGCCGGACTCTCGAATTTCCCCTCACCCAGGGCTGCCGCTTTCAGGCACCGCCACTCACCCGGACATCCGTACCCGCTGTCCATGTAGGCGCCGCATCCGATAACTGCTACTCGATCCATTTTCTTCCCCTTTCTTTGTTTTTGCCCAATGCCTTCTTCCCGGGGGCCAAACCCATACCACCCCCGATGAAGTTGGCGGATTGACTTGTTCCCGACATTGCAGCTGACGATCGTATCGTCTTTGCCGGTGCGAATGCAGCATTCGCGAATAATGCTGCATTCCCCATTGGATTTTAAGCATATGTTACTTTACCATATCTGAAATGCGGATGCTATATCAATTTTTCTTGTGGTGGTTGAAACAATTACCGAACGAGTCGAATCGGGATTCGAAGAGGGGTTGGACATTGAAGACGGCTGCTGGTATCCTTTCAATTCGACCCGTTGCCAATGAGCCGCGTGAGGTTCTCCCGGGCGAACGCGATGGTCGGGTCCAGTTCCAGGGCCAGGCGATAGTAGCGAATGGCATCGTCCTTTTTCCCCATGTCCCGGTAGTTGGAAGCGATGTTGGCATAGTCGATGGCTGAACTGGGATCCAAGGCGATTACCTTTTCGAAGCTTCGGATGGCCGCTTCGTGATTTTTTTGCATGAAGTGGCAAAATCCCATGAGGTTGTGGATGTCTGTTCGCTGGTCATCCCGTTTTTCGCCCTTGGCCAGCACGGTCAGGGCCTTGTCATACTGGCCCATCTCTTTGTGGCACACACCCATGTACGAGTAGATGCTGACAATGTCCTGGCCCGTCGGCGACAGGTCCAGGGCTTTTTCGAAATGGGTTAGGGCCTTTCTCGGATCGTTTTTTTCCAAATGGCAATTGCCCAAATAAAACTGGATGAAGTACTTGCCGGGCAAAAGCCGATCCATATCCAGAAGGCGGCCGATGGCCTCGTCGGGTGCGAAGCGTTCCATGGTCAGCTTGGCGGCGAACATGGCCACGCTGGTACCGGCAGCGCGTTCCCGGAAATGGGCGCCCGGCACGATGGTGTAGAAAGCGGGAACGGCCAGTTTCGGATGGGTGGTATCCACCGCCAGTACCTCGAAGTCCCGCTGGGCCAGCGCCTGGATGCAAGCCTGCACCTCATGGCGGATGTTCGGGTGGGAAATGTCCGGCAATTCGTCCAGTCGTCTGTTGCCCGGGGCATTGATCACGTAGGCGGCATCTTCCAGACGCGAAAATTTGGGTAGGCCCGAGGCCACGTAATTGGATCCGGTGCTAAAATCCCCGGCGAGTTGGGCGACTTCCGTAAGCGCCCGGCTCAGGGCCTTTTCCGGACCGGGGGTGGTGCCGGCGGTCCATACGATTTCGCTCTTATTCGGGAAGGTGGAAGGATCGTATGCCAAGACACCCACCGAAGGAATGCCCATGTCCAGGGTGAAATCGGTGATGGCCAAACGAATGCCGGCACGTGCGTATTTGTCCAGCATCTGGCGTACGCACAGATCCGTTGCCGAAGCTTGATCGATCCGCATGGTGGCAATCTTTTGGCGGCTGATGATGGATGATACGTGGCGCTCGACGATTTCACAGATTCCCTGACAAAGTGCCTCTTCCACACAGTTGCCGGCAGACGGGCCATTGAAGGCATTAATGGCATAGAACCAGTCCAGGGGCACGAAGACCGCTTTCTCCCTGGTCAGGCTCCAGGCACCGGTCCACCGCAAGGGCAGTCCTTCGAAAATCTTTCGGGAGATCGCAAGTTCGTCGGATTCGTCGTGAACCGATTTGGCAATTTGTTCGAAGGGGATGGCTTCACGGGCGAATTGTCCATACGTGCCCAAACAAGTGTTCGCGTCATTTTGATAGAAACTGAAAAAACTGAATCGCTCGGCCAGTTCCATGACTGCGCTGGCCTCGGCCTGTGCCGGTGTTGCCCCCTTGCCCATCTGCTTTTTTGTGCCGATGACTTTTAACGCATCGTGACCGCAGGTGCTGAAAAAAACGGGAATGTCCAGACGACCGTTGTCGATTCGAACGGTTTGGTCCAGGATTTTCGAATCCATGGCCTGCATCTGCTTTTTCACCCGTGACACCGTCTTTTCCGGCGGTATGATTTTGTCCTGGTCATCGGTTGCCTGTTTGAAGGCGTCTTTCAATTCGATGGGACGGGCATGTTTCATTTCATCTCCTTGGCTGGTCGAACAGATAGAAAACGTCTATATAGGCACACCTACCACAATGTGTCCAATGCCAAATGCGGCGGTGTGACCGAATCCCTTGCTTCCAAAGGCGAAACGGGTTATTTTTCCGTGAACACATTTTATCGATGTTGCGGCAGTGGACGCGGTACTTTACGAAACGGTGTCGTCACGTGTCAATATTGACAGTGGATGTTCATTTGGCCACCGGAAAGGTGGGAATTCAAAACCACGAGGAGATGCAACATGGACCGCAAGAGTCGGATCGACCGAAATACAACGGAAACACAAATTACCGCCGAACTCAATCTCGACGGTGCGGCAAAGGCGAAGATCAGCACCGGCATCGCCTTTTTCGATCATATGTTGAACCTGTTCTGTTTCCACGGTGGATTCGATATTTTCCTCGATGCACGCGGCGATCTGGAAGTGGATTACCACCACACCGTCGAAGATGTCGGTTTGGTCCTGGGCGCATGTATCTCCAATGCCCTTGCCGACCGCAGCGGTATTTTCCGCTACGGTTTTGCCGTTACCCCCATGGACGAGGCACTGGCGGAGGTTGCCATCGATCTGTCCAATCGACCCTTCTTGGTTTTCAACCTACCATCCCAGTTGGAGTCGGCCGGTCCGCTGGATCGCGGGTTGGCCAAGGAGTTTTTCAGGGCCTTTTCCGTCAAAGGAGGAATGAACCTCCACATCAATGTCCCATATGGTGAAAATGAACACCACGTGCTGGAATCCATTTTCAAATCCGTCGGACGCGCCCTGAAGCAGGCGGTTACCGTTGATCCCAATCGTCCGGGTGCCCGGACTTCAAAAGGCGTCTTGTGAAAAAATATCGCTTTTGGTTGACAAGCAGTAGTCGATGATCTAAATTAGAAAATTTAAAGAAGGTAGATCTTATGCGCAGAGAGAGTTCTATCACGACCATGGCGGCAATGCGCCCGTTTCAACGCCAATCCGTTCCCTGAGCATACCTGTTTAGTGATGAATGGCCCAGGTCCTACCGGAGCACGAATAAACCCGAATCCATTTGCAATGGAGGCGGCTTTTTTTGGCGGCATACATTCCCGAAGATAAAATTACCGAAATAAAGAACGCGTCTGATATTGTAGCGATCGTATCGGAGTTCGTCTCCTTGCGTCGCGCAGGGCGTAACTTTTTGGGATCGTGTCCTTTTCACGCAGAAAAAACCCCTTCGTTTACGGTGAGTCCGGACAAACAGATTTTCTATTGCTTTGGATGTGGTGCCGGTGGCAACGTATTCAGCTTCTTGATGAAACACCAGGGGCTTACCTTTCCAGAGGCAGTCAGAAGTCTTGCCAACCGGTATGGTATCCGCCTCCCCACAAGAAAAATGTCTCCGGCTGATAAAAAAAAGTTGACGGAGCGCGAATCGATAGTAACGCTTAATGGCGATGCACTGAAATTTTATCGTGATTGCCTTTTTTCGAAGAACCATGGCCAGCGGGCGATGGACTATTTGCGCGAAAGGGGGATGCGAAAAGAGACCATTGACGATTTCGATATCGGATTCGCTCCGGATGGATGGGATCATCTGACGCGTTTCTTGGGAAAGAAAAAGAGATCCGTGACCATGGCGGCGTTGGCCGGGCTGATCATTCCACGGAAGAAGGGTTCCCCAGTGCAGGGGCCACAAGAGAAGGGGCAGAGCTACTACGATCGGTTTCGAAATCGCATTATTTTCCCCATATTCAACGCACAGAGCCAACCGGTGGGTTTCGGCGGCCGCGTGATGGATGATGCACTGCCCAAATATCTCAACAGTCCGGAAACACCGGTGTACAACAAGCGTAGATCCCTGTACGGGCTGAACCGGGCACGTCAGCAGAGCCGCCAGTCGGAAGCGGTCTATGTGGTGGAAGGATATTTCGATCTTCTTACCATGCACCAGTTTGGGATCTCAAACACCGTGGCGACACTGGGTACCTCCCTGACCCTGGAACACGTGCAGATCCTAAAGGGATTGGTCGGACAAAAGGGAGAGGCGATTTTGGTTTTCGATTCGGACCAGGCCGGCGTAAAGGCGGCCCAGCGTAGCGTTGCGGTGTTTCAAAAGGGTTTGCTCGCGGCCCGGGTTTTGGTTCTTCCCAAGGACCAGGATCCAGATTCGTTCATCATGAAAAACGGTGCGGGCGCCTTCTTGCAGATTGCAAAGGATGCAAAGGGAATGATGGACTTCATGGTGGCGTCGGCCATTGCCAAATACGGCCTAACCATAGAAGGCAAGGTCCGCATAATAAATGATCTGAAAGATGCTATCCTGGCAATCGGCGATCCGGTGGAAAGGGCTCTTCGGGTAAAGCAGTTATCGGAACGAATGGGAGTCGAGGAATCGATTCTCTTACAAAAAGTTCGACAGGGCGGCCCCGTACCTGCAAAAAGGCAATGGATGACGGGACGACCGGATACGAATCCAAAGGAACACCGTTGTGTTTCAAAACCAAAGGGAGAGACCTACCGGTTGGAACGCCAGATGGTGGCAATGATGCTGCAATATCCAGAAATGATTCCTTATATAGCGAAACACCGGTATGTGACCCAATTCGCGGATCCGCTGCTGGAGAAAATCGGAAAAGGAATCATCGACCACTTTGCCCAATCCGGCAGCGATGTGGCCGGGTTGGTGTCGAGGTGGACGGATGTGGAGACGAAAGCCATGGTCGCACGGCTCTCCTTGACCGACGAGCAATGGGACAAAGATGGCTGTATGAATCTGATAAACCAGTTTCACCAAAGCATCCGCCGCAGGGATAAGTCGTTGTTACAGCGAATCGAGGCGGCAGAAAAAAGTGGTGACGTAGAGCTGCTTGCTTCCTTGTTGCAAGAGAAACAGCACCAGGCCCAAAGGGTGACACATCGGCATGGTGGTGCCGATACACGATTGGTGTCGACGTCCGACGATATTTGACCTGCAGTGACCGGCGCATAAACGAAATGGGTACATACAAGATCGAACTACCGATAGGTTGCAACGACAATCCTGTTTGGTTCCAGGAGGCAAAAGGCATGACCAAAAAAAATGAAAAGAAGCGCAACGGGGCGACAACAAAAGCAAAGGGGATGTCTGCCGCGAAGAAAGCCGAAGCAGTCGGCAAAAAATCTGCCGGTAACTCATCAGATGCAACCACACCGGAAAACGGGAAAATGACAATCAAGAAAAGCGATCAGACTGCACTTAAGGCACTGATAAGAAAGGGAAAGGCCAAGGGGTCACTCACCTACGAAGAGATCAACGAGGCACTTCCCAATGAAATGATGTCTTCGGAGATGATCGACGATACATTGATGATGTTTGATGATATGGATATCGAGATCATCGAAAAGGATAACGGTCCTTCGGGCAAGGAGAATTCCAGTGGAAAAAAAGAGGATCATAACAAGGCGGTAACGGTTGCCGATATAGGTTCCGTCACCGATCCGGTCAAAATGTATCTTCGAGAAATGGGAATGGTCACCCTCTTAAGCCGTGAAGGGGAGGTGGAGATTGCCAAAAAAATCGAAGAAGGAGAGCAAAATGTCCTCAAGGCGCTCTTGGAGACCTCCCTGGGAGTGAAATATATTCTCGAGTTCGGCGACCTGATCGAAAAGGGCGCCCTTCGCCCCAAACATGTTCTGCGGGACGTGGACGAAGGGGACGCCTATGTGGATGAAAAGGTTCAGATCGACAATTTTCTCGATACCATTTCCGCTATTCGCAAGGTAAATGACGAGAATCGCGAATATCGCAAGCGCCTCTTTACCGAACAATTGGAGCCCGATGAAGCCCGCCGGATTCGACGTTGCATTATGCGTCGGAATAACAAGATTTTCGATCTGCTCAAAAGCTGGCGATTGGAAGGCGGCGTCATTGACCGGATCGAGGAGCACATTCGTCGACTCATTGAATGGTTTGACACACAGAACAAGCTGGTGTCTTTCACGGCCGAATCCCTTGGGGTGACAATTCGAGAGTTTCGGGAAAATCAGGAAAGCAAAGCGGGTTTCATATCCTGGGCCAGTGATAAGACCACGCTGGACGAAGTCCAGTTGGGGCGAATTTACGACCATCTGCAATCGGTACAAACCCTTTTGGCCGAAAAGGAGAACGACTTTAAGGCCAACAACAGGAACCTCAAGCGGGTCATGGCCAGTGTGGACGAAGGGCGTTTGCGGGCAAAATATGCCAAGAGTGAGTTGATCCGTGCCAACTTGCGATTGGTCGTCAGTATCGCAAAAAAGTATACCAACCGCGGTCTGCAATTCCTGGATCTCATCCAAGAGGGCAATATCGGGCTGATGAAGGCGGTGGATAAGTTTGAATACCGCCGCGGATATAAATTCAGCACCTACGCAACTTGGTGGATCCGGCAGGCCATTACCCGGGCTATCGCCGACCAGGCGAGGACGATTCGAATCCCGGTTCATATGATCGAAACCATTAACAAACTGATCCGAACTTCCCGATACCTGGTCCAAGAGTTCGGGCGGGAACCCCGACCGGAAGAGATCGCGGAGAAGATGGAGATTCCCATCGACAAGGTTCGAAAGGTGTTGAAAATTGCCCGTGAACCCATATCTTTGGAGACTCCCATCGGTGAAGAGGAGGATAGCCATCTGGGGGATTTTATCGAAGATAAGAAATTCATGCTGCCATCCGAAGCGGCCGTCAGCATGAATTTGGCCGAGCAAACCCGTAAAGTGCTGGCCACCTTGACCCCACGGGAAGAGAAAGTGCTCCGAATGCGCTTCGGCATTGGCGAAAAGGCGGACCATACCTTGGAAGAAGTCGGGCAGGATTTCACCGTCACCCGTGAGCGGATTCGGCAGATCGAGGCAAAAGCGCTCAGGAAACTGCGCCATCCGACCCGAAGTCGAAAACTCAAGAGTTTCATCGACAATTGATGGGGTTACAAAGAGAATCGGCGACCCTTTGGACATCGGAAAGTCGGGGGGCATTAAAATAAAGGTTGGATTTACTTGACAAGAAGTTGGTACGGGCTGTAGAACAGCGTTCGCTGTCGCCCTGATATGGGCCCATAGCTCAGCTGGCAGAGCCACCGGCTCATAACCGGTCGGTCCCTGGTTCGATCCCAGGTGGGCCCACTTACTTTCATTCCAGTGCCATCCGTCACTGCAAGACGCCTGGAGTTTCGGGACTGGGTGAAAAAAACAATGCGATTTGGCGTGGTGTGATGCAGTGACCACGCCTTTTTTTATCTGATGGTATCAAAACGCGTCATCTGGTGATGGAATATGACAGGACGTGTTGAACAATACATTCGTATACTGGAACAATTGGCGCCTGTACGGCTCGCGGAGTCCTGGGATAACGTCGGTCTTCAAATTGGGAGCCCCTCCTGGACGGTAAAAAAGGTCTGCACGGCCCTGGATCCAAGCCTCGAGGTGGTCACATGGGCCTGTGATCACGGTGCAGATCTATTGGTGACACACCATCCGCTCTTTTTTGCACCTATCCGGAACGTCGACGGCGAATCCCCCCTGGGAAGAATCATCGCGTTGGCCTTGACACGTCGGTTGGCCATCTTTTGCGCACATACCAACCTTGACAAGGTGATGGGCGGGGTGAACGATGCACTGGCCCATCGAATTGGAATCGAAGACCTTCGCGTGCTGGGCAATGGTTCGGATGCCAATCTTTGCAAGCTGGTCGTTTTTGTTCCGTCGGATCATGTCGCATCGATGCTTTCCACGGTAAACGCCCTGGATGTTGGGCGGATCGGTAACTACCGGTGCTGTACCTTTCGGGCTGAAGGGATCGGAACGTTCTTGCCGGAGGAAAAGGCCAATCCGGCCTTGGGGGAGAAGGGGTTGCGCAACGAGGTACAAGAGAGTCGGCTCGAAACCATCGTTCCCAAGGATCGGTTGGGGCCGGTAATTGAATCGTTAAAAACGGCGCATCCTTACGAAACGATGGCCTATGACGTTTATCCTGTTATCGCCAGCGATCCACGAACGGGACTGGGGCGCATAGGGAAGCTGAAAAGCCCCTTATCCCTTGTCGCTTTTGCAAAGCAGATCAAATCTGAATTCGATCTGAAAAGGGTGAAGATGGTGGGAAACCCCAACATGGTCGTGGAGACGGTGGCGGTCTGTTCAGGAAGCGGATCCAGTCTCATGACGGCAGCCGTCTCCTCAGGAGCGCAGGTTTACGTTACCGGGGATTTGGGATATCACACCGCCAGGGATGCACAGCAGGAAGGTATCGGGCTCGTTGACATCGGCCATTTTGCGTCGGAGCATCTGATTGCAGGCGTCTTGGCAAAAAAACTAAAAGATGCAATGGAATCGTCGGCTTTGACAGCCGCTGTTACAGCCATCGACTTGGAAACGGATCCGTTTCGATATATCTGATCGAAGGAGGACCGGAGGAGAGAAGGGGTGTAATGAGTAATATTGCCGAGCAGATCAAAATCCTCATCGAAGTGCAAGAAGTCGAGATGAGCATTCTCACAGCCAACCGTCAAGTAAGGGTGCACCATGACGAAGCGACTGCTTTGGACCGGCAGTTAGCCGAACGTAAGGACAATGTCAACAATGCACGACAGGCCTTGGACGAGAGTAAAAAAGCGTATCGTGTTCTCGAATCCGAGTCCAGGGACAACAGCCAATTGATCGAAAAAAGCAATGAAAAGCTTCGATCTGTCAAAACAAATAAGGAATATCAGTCCATGCTCAAGGAGATCGAGGAGATGCAGAAAAGAAATTCTGCGTTGGAGGATCGAATGATCGAAGAGCTGGATCGGATCGAGTTGGCAGAAAAAGAACTTGCCGAAATCGAAGCTCATTTGGCCACTTTTGTAAAATCCTGCGAGGAAAAGAAGGTCGAACTTGCCGAAAAGGCAGCTTCGGATCAAGAGGTGGTCGATCGATTGTGTGAAAAAAGACAAAAGATCGGCGCAACTGCCGATCCGAAGGTGCTGGCCACCCTGGAAGAGGTAAAGAAAAAGACACGGGGGCAAGCGGTGGTGGCCGTCAGCGGTGCCGTCTGTTCGGGATGCAACATGAACATTCCGGCACAGCTGTACAATGAACTCCAGCGTTTCGACGAACTTCGGTTTTGCCCCCATTGTCATCGAATCGTGTATTGGAAAGGGAGTGATCCAAAATAGCGGTCGGAGTAAAACAGATGGTCGCTGGCCCCGTGAAAGGGGCTGGAGGAAAGTCCGAACACCACAGGGCAGGGTGCTCCATAACGTGGAGTCACGGTGACGTGAAGGCAAGTGCAACAGAAAGTATACCGCCTTGCCAATTTTCGGCAGGGTAAGGGTGAAACGGTGCGGTAAGAGCGCACCAGTTCTCCGGGTGACCGGGGAAGCTAGGTAAACCCCATCCGGTGCAAGACCAAATAGAGAAGCGTTCGAGGGCTGCCCGTCCGAGCTTCCGGGTAGGTCGCTTGAGGTGTCGGGCAACCGGCATCCCAGATGAATGACCGTCGCCTTGGATTCGGGTAACCGGTCTGAGGAACAGAATTCGGCTTATGGGTTGCTCCGGCCGCTATTTCTGGATAGGCGCTGTTTTGAGAGTACCACATATCGAATCCGCTGATATCGTGTGATGCAAAGGAACTTGCCGTGAAAGATCCGTACTGTGAAATTTCCTATTCCGAAAAGGTAAGAATTTTCTCCTCGGATTATCTAAAATGTTGCACCTATATTTCGGATCCACAAACGCCAAGCTATGTGTTTACCAAAAAGCTCTATTCCAAATTGATTGGTACCTCCCAAGTACTGGAAGATTTTCTGGACTTTCACGGCGCAAAGAACAGTGAAGACTGGTACCTGTACAGGGAATTATGCGCCACGATCCGGCACCTGAGCCTCGGCACGTACTGCCAGAAACACATCTTAAACCGTTTGATCTTCTATGATATTCCCGATACCGAAGTGTTTCGTGAACAGGGGGAGCACACACTCAATTTCTTGAATGACGCACTTCGGAAACTGGCACCCGTCATTATCGATGAGGCCAAGCGTCTTAATATTGCCATTCCCGAAGAACGCTTCGGACCGGAGGACTTTCCCGGAATCACAACTGGTGAAATGCTCAAATACGATATCGACGACGATGCCAAGGATGTCCAGAAACGGAATATCGTCAAGATCGCTAACGAATTTCTCTTTATCGCCAACAGCTTTGATCCAATGGGGTTTTATGAGCCATATAAAGAAGAGGAGATGTTTGCGCTGGTCCCTGAAAAAGTCAACGAGGTTGAGATCCGTCGCTTCGAAATGCTCGTGCACAATCTGCAATCTTCCTTTGATACTTATGTGATTCATGGCGGGTACCGATTTGGTGACCGGAAGTTGAAATCTCTCAGAAGCTTCTTTTCCATCGTCTTTCACCTTCTCCAGATGATGGGACGTCTTCTCCATTTTTACGAGCGTCATCTCTATGAAGCGGGCTACAAGAATACCTATAAACGGGTTCAGGAGAAATTAGCGTCTTTGGTGGATCCGGTGAAGCTTCTGGACCGAACCATTAACTTCGGCCTTTATTACGCCTGCCATTACCTCAATTCCGGAAAGAAGCTGGCACGGGAAATTCTCAACGAGAATATCGAACGTTCCAGAATAACGGTTGGGATTCCGGTGAAATTGGGATTTCACAGCCGTCCCAGTCTTCTGGTTGCCAAGATCGTTCAGCATTTTGGTGGCCAGGTCGAACTCGTCGTAGGAAATGACCGTTTCGATGCCAGCAGTGTTTTGGATATCCAGTGGGCCGGTGGAAAAATCCAGAAAGAACAAATCACCGAGGTGGACTTTGAAGGAGACGTTCGCGCGCTTTCCGACATAGAAGTTCTTGCCAGTGTCAATTATGGCGAAGATACGATGGGAAAGGGCGTTCCCCTACCCCCAGAGCTGAGCTATCTGAGATGATTTGTGCGATCATCGCCGCGGGCGGAAGCGGTTCCCGCATGCAGATGTCTGGTAAGAAGCAGTATTTGGCTTTAGCCGGCGTACCCGTTTTGGCCCGTACCTTGATGGCTTTCGATGCATACCCCAAAATGGAAAAAATTATCGTGGTGATACCCGAAGAAGACAAAAATGATGTTACGGAAAATGTTCTGGGGCCGTTTTCCTGGCGTCATCACATTCAAGTCGTGGCGGGTGGAAAAAGGCGCCAGGAATCGGTTGCAAACGGTTTGCAAGTGTTGGGCGCGTCGGATGGAATTGTGATGATCCACGACGGGGTGAGGCCTTTCATATCAACTTCTCTCATGGACGCCTGTATTGCCGGTGTAAAAACAACCGGCGCATGCATTCCTGTACTGCCGGCAACGGATACTCTCAAGCGGGTGGATCGACAAGGAATGGTGGTGGAGACATTGGATCGCCGAAGGATTTACACGGCCCAGACGCCGCAGACTTTCTCCATCCCCCTGATTCGTAAAGCCCATCGGTTGGCTATAGAAAAAGGATTTTTTGCCACCGATGATGCCTCCATGGTCGAATTTGCCGGTGGACGAGTGGCCACCGTTATCGGAGATAAGATAAACATCAAGATTACCACACCCGATGATTTGATCTTTGCACGGGCTCTCGCCGAAAGTAACATGGACGATTAGGCCCCTTTCTTGCTATGCATCCAATCCATGTGTTTTTCATCCCATCGGGGTAAGCGAAAGCGTCTCGAAGGTATAATCGGTCAGGTCCACTAGCAGCAACCGTCTGCGTAATGGCTCTGCCTTTCCCAAAAGCACCTTGCACACCTCCGAGCACTCCAGAGACGCGATAAGATTGACACCCGGTGCAAGGCATCCAAGTTCGGTTTCGACGCCCTTGTCCCCCGACAACTGCGATTCGGGACCATAGAAGGATTCCAGTCCCTGATCTTCGGGGAAAATCGTTGTTACATGACCGCAGATACCGGCGACGGCCGCAGAAACCATGGGAATGCCAATGCGTCTTGCAGCCGCCTGGACGATGAACCGAGAAGGAAGGTTATCCAGGCAGTCCACTACCAGGTGGCATTGGTCGATCAACGAATCGGCATTATCGGCCGTCAGATGGAGGCGGTGGGTGAAAACTTCAACGCTCGGATTGGTCTGCTTCAATCGAAAGGCGGCGGCGTCCACCTTATACGTGCCGATACCGTCTTCGGTGCTGAAAATCTGACGGTTCAGATTGTGGGCCTCAAAGGTGTCCCCGTCAACGAGATGAAGTTGTCCGACCCCCATGCGGGCAAGGGTTTCGGCAACGCCTCCTCCCAGTCCGCCCAATCCCACGATGCAGACGGCCGATTCGAGGAGTCGGCGCTGATCTTTCTCACTCAAGGTTTTCCGATTTCGTATATATCGTTCGGGAATGATGCTTCGATTCAGTGCCGTAATCTCCACCAAACGCCCTGCCATGCCACTCTCTTCGCTAAGGCACCGAATCGCCGTAGCCGGTATGACGCGGCAGGGGGTGCCGTCGGCCAGGGATGCATTTTTTGCATGTGCATCCAGTTGGTCCGAAAAGGATCGAGCCATGATTATCCTCCGGCAACGGGAGGAAAGATGCCGACGCGTTCCCCTCCGGAAAGTGGTGTGTCGAGTGATCCTTTGACGCCGTTGATGAAAATCAGATGGGCTTTGGCAATCGGCACATTGAGCGTTGCCAACAGCGTTTTCACCGACGTACCCGGTTCGATTGGATATCGATCGGCATTCTCCGGTGAAAAAGGGGTCAGCCCGGCGAACAGCTTTAGTTGAATTACAGATGGTGTCATGTTATCTTGTGGCATCATTACAAAATTATAATATCATCCCCTACTTCGGTGTGTACCGAAGGCACTCTTTGCCCGATTGCTCTCGGACGACGAGGCTGGGGGGGCGCTTGCTCTTGAAGTTCATGGCTTTGCAACCATGGGGTTGGCGTGTGTCCCATGTGATATAGTAAAATTTACACTTTCGGCAGACGACGGTCTTTTTGGGTGTCATGGCGGCTGTCTATCGGCTCTCGGTTCGGTGCAACTAAGAAATTTGTAGCCCATAGCGCAACTGGTATCAAGTTTCTTTTTTTTGTTATTCACAATGAAAGGGGTAGCAGCGTGGAGAAGGTGGAACAGGCACTGGTGACCGGCGGCGCCGGCTTTATCGGATCCCATCTGGTGGATGCCCTCGTGGCCGAAGGGTGCCGCGTGATCGTACTGGACAACCTTTCCACCGGACATCGTCGAAATATCAAACATTTGGGAGACCGAATCGAATTTGTCGAAGGGGATATCCGAGATGCCCCACTGGTCAATCGGATCAGTCAGGGATGTGATGTCGTCTTTCACCAGGCAGCGGTGGTATCGGTTTCGCTTTCCGTTCAGGATCCCAGCTTTTCCTGTGCGGTGAATGATCTGGGTACGGTTCACGTATTGGATGCGGCACGGAGAAACGGTATACGGCGCGTGGTCATGGCCAGTTCCAGTGCGGTTTATGGCGACGACCCCCATCTACCCAAAACCGAGGATATGACACCGAAACCTTTGAGCCCCTATGCGGTGAATAAACTTACCGGTGAACTTTATGCATCGGTTTTTACCGGACTATACGGGGTGGAGACCGTGTGCCTTCGATACTTTAACGTATTCGGTCCCCGCCAGGATCCATCTTCTCCCTATTCCGGAGTGATATCCATCTTTATGTCCAACGCCACCGGGGGCCTTTCTCCCACGATTTATGGGGACGGTGGACAATTCCGTGATTTTGTCTATGTCGGGGATGTGGTCCGCGCTAACTGGCTGGCGGCCACCGAAAAAGCAGCGGCCGGACAGGTTTTCAATGTGGGAACCGGCGCGTCCACACGTATCGACGAACTGTGGACAATGATTGGCGAACTTTCAGATGTAAAGATCGATCCCGTCTTCGCCCCCGCACGCCAGGGAGACATTCGGGAGTCTGTTTCCGATATCGACAATATACGGCGTATGCTTGGGTTTCGACCGGAAACAGAGCTTCGGCAGGGATTACGAACGACACTCGCATGGTACCGCAATGCGAAATAAAGTGTTTACTCCTGCCGGATCATCAACGTCATTGAGGTCGATCGTAACAGAGCATTTGTGATGGTATGAGATGTACGTAAGAAATAACGATGGCGGGTCGTGGTCGGCTCTCACATACTGTTTGCCTATGAATACGTATCCCAGAATTTTTTAACGGATGCGCCACGCCATTTTCCCTTGCCTGATATGGTGGGAATATTGACTTCGTCCATGTGCCCGGCGATTTTTTCCCAGCTTTTTCCCTCTTTTCGCATCGTTGAAATGATGTCCAGCAACCCGGGTCTATCCGCCTCTTCTAGCTTTTCCTTTGCGAAGTTCCATTTTTGCTTTTCGGGCGAGACGTCTTGTACATCATTTCTTTCGTTTTTTTCTATGGGCTCCGTGGCGGCTGACTCCGGTAAATGTGAAATGGTCGATGGATGAGAATGGTTATTTCCGAAACCTGCCAATGTTTCCAAGGCATTCGCAATTCGAAGGCCGGTTTCGTTCAATTCGGATAACTTGTCTTCAATGCGTTTTTGGCAATTTGCCAGAACATCAAGGCTGTCTCTAACGAGCGCAAAATTCTCGTTGGTGACCTTGGTATAATAATCCGGTCGCCGTCGTTCATTTCCTGCGCGACGTTGTGGGCCCTTGTATTCCGTGTAGTCTCGCCGATTTCGATCCGCTTGTTTGAGCTTTCCACTTCTCAAATTATGCAAAAAATCATCCATGGGTTCTCCTTTTTAAGTTCCGTTATTAATCAGTACCCGTGAAAATAGTCAACGATGAATTGCCAAGTTGGGTAAAAACCTGGAAGAGGGCACTACCGTCATGGCTGAAACCGGCTGAGAGTCACCACGTCCGCGACACGACCATACCTTTGTCATATCGGCCGGGCAAAGGTATAACTTTAGCCAAATTACGGATATAGACGACTGAACATTCTGCTATTTGCTGGATGCAGGCGGATTCGCTATAAAAGTGTCGACCGGATATCGAGGGATCATCTCGACATCCGGTACTTATTTTCGCAATTAATTGGCCAATTGTCGAGCAGAATTATTCAGTTGGGAAGAAAAGACGTCCGGTGTGAAGGAAAGGGTGGCGAAATAATCATCCAGTTGCTCCTCACGGCGGATCAGTTCCACCGTTTTATCCTCCTTGAGCAGTAGTTCCTTCGGGCGAAGTTTACCGTTATAGTTAAAACCCATGGCGTGGCCGTGAGCACCCGTATCGTGAATGACGACCAGGTCCCCATCATCAATGGGAGGAAGGGAGCGCTGTATGGCGAATTTGTCGTTGTTTTCACAAAGGGAGCCCACCACATCGACAACTTCATTGATCCCCGGTACCTTTCCGGGAATGGTAATGTGGTGATAGGCATTGTAAATGGCCGGTCGCATTAAAGAGGACATGCACGCGTCCAGGCCCACATAGGTGCGGTAGATCTCTTTCCGGTTGATGGCCCTTGCCACGAGGACCCCATGAGGTCCGGTCATATAGCGACCGCTCTCCATAAAAAGCTTCGGTTGGCGGCCGTGTCGTTTCCCGAAGGTGTCGATGACGGCCGTTATGTCACGGGCCATGGCAGCAAGATCCAACGGTTCGTCCTCCGGATGGTAGGGAATCCCCAATCCACCGCCGATGTTGATGAAATCGAAATCGATGCCCAAGGCATCGGTGATTCGCTTTGCCTGGTCCAACAACATCTTGGCCGTTTCGACCATGTATGTGTAGTCCCGTTCATTGGAGGCAAGCATGGTATGAAGACCGAATCGTTCGGCGCCCCGATCCATTGCGAGTCGGTATGCCTGGACCAATTGGTCGTGGCTGACGCCGTACTTGGCTTCCATGGGACTTCCGATGATAAAGTTTCCAGTCCGGCGCTGCCCCGGGTTGTATCGGAAGCAGATCATCTCCGGTATAGCGGGAAGTTTTTCCACCAGGGAGATGTCGTCCAGGTTAATGATGCTGCCGCCACTTTCCATGGCCATGGAAAATTCTTCTCGGGTTGTATTGTTGGAGGTGAACATCAGGTCGTCGCCGCAGGCACCCACCCGCCGCGCAAGGGATAGTTCTGCAAGAGAGCTGCAATCAAAACCGAATCCCATATCGGCCATGATGGAAAGTACGGCAGGGTTGGGGAGGGCTTTTACCGCAAAGTACTCGCGGAAGCCGGGGATAGCCGAAAAGACATGCTTCAGACGTTCTCCGGTTTCGCGAATCCCCACTTCGTCGTAGATGTGAAACGGCGTGCCGAAGTGCTTGGCAATCTCATTTATCTGCGGGTAGAGTCGGTTCTCAAAGTCGGTTGACATGGGCATGGGAGACACTCCTATGATCAAGAATCGGAAAGCGCACGAGCGATACGGGACATTGCGGTGGTAACATTTTCACGGCTGTTGAAGGCGCTGATTCGGATATAGCCTTCACCACAGCTTCCGAATCCGGCTCCCGGCGTGCAAACTACACCGGCTTTGTCAAGCAGCATATCGAAAAAGGACCATGAGTCGGTCTGGGTCGATATCCAGATATACGGGGAGTTCTCACCGCCGATACAATCATAGCCCAGCTCCTGCATCGATTCCCGTATCAATCGGGCATTGGTCATGTAGTAATCGATAAGGGTCCTCACCTGCCTCTTGCCATCCTCCTCGTAAATCGCCGCCGCCGCGCGCTGTACCGGGTAGGATACACCGTTGAATTTCGTGCTGTGCCGTCGATTCCATAAACCATGAACCGAATGGGCCTCGTGCTTGGCACTGTAGGCCATCAAGCTTTTGGGAATCACGGTGTAGGCGCATCGGGTGCCGGTAAACCCTGCGGTCTTGGAGAAGCTCCTGAACTCGATGGCGACCTCTTTTGCTCCCTCGATTTCATAAATGGAGCGGGGAATGGTGGCGTCTTGGATAAAGGCCTCATAGGCGGCATCGAATAAGATGATGGCGCGATTGTCCCTGGCATAGTCCACCCAGGTCGCCAGCTGGTCCTTGGTGATCGTAGCACCGGTGGGATTGTTGGGAAAGCAAAGGTATATCAAATCCACCGTCTGACGGGGAAGCTCGGGAATGAAGCCATTTTCGGCATTGCCGTCGAGATAAACGATTCTTTCGTAACGTCCGTTTTTGTAAGCACCCGTGCGACCGGCCATGACGTTGGTATCCAGGTATACCGGGTACACCGGGTCGGGGATAGCGACAACTGCATTTTCATCGAAGATCTCTTGAATGTTGCCGGTGTCGCATTTGGCGCCGTCGCTAATGAAAATCTCATCGGCATGGATATCCGCTCCGCGAGATGAAAAATCGTTTTTTGAGATGGCATCTCGTAAAAATTCATAGCCCTGTTCCGGTCCGTATCCCCGGAAACTGGCATCGTCTGCCATTTCGTCCACAGCCGAATGAAAGGCGTCGATGCACGCGTTGGGAAGGGCACGGGTGACGTCGCCGATGCCCAGTCGAATCACTTCGGCCTCCGGATGATCCTGCTGATATTTCGCCACCCGTTTGGCGATATCGGAGAAGAGGTAGGATGCTTTTAACTTCAGATAATTTTCATTGATTCGAATCATACGATGCCTCTTTTTTCATTCTGATAAATTTTTTATAAACTCGTAACAAGCCGTCAAGGGTTGTCATACAGGATCCTGATCGTCAATGGGGATTCTTGCGGTTTCCTTGAAAGTGTTCATGACGATGATGGATTTCGTGGAAATGACACCTTTGATGGTAACGATTTTCGTTCTCACCAATGCCCCCAAGGACTTGGTGTCAGTCTCCCGGACTTTTAACAGATAGCCATCCGTGCCTGCGACATAATGGATCTCCTGGACCTGGTCCAGACCGGATAATGCTTCCACCAGTTTTCTTTCATCGTTTTTCCCATCGGTTCGGACCTGGATGAAGGCGACCTGGCTTTTCCCGAACCGTTCCGGGTTGAGACGCACTTCATAGCCGTCGATGAGTCCCGTTCGTTCCAGTTTCCGAATGCGCTCGAGAACGGCCGATGGGGCCATTCCCACCTGTCGGGCCACTTCCACATTGGGGATCCGCGCCTTCTTTTGAAGAATCTTCAGGATTTTTAAGCTAATTTCGTCAATCATGCTGATAAAAACCTTTTTTAACCAAGAAATATTCACAGAAAAGCATTATGTCAAGAATAAAATACATTCGGAATCCGATTGCGTGATGGGGATATGTTTATCGTTTCAAGAAAAAGGATGAAGACATCCCGACGGATAGTTGATATGGATACCATTGCGTTGGATCTAATCATTGACTGAAAATTATGGGAGTTGATGATGCCGAATATCGTTTATGTCGGCTTTGGTGGTTTTTTGGGAGCGATCTTGCGATATCTGGTTGCAGGTGGTGTGCACTCCCTTACCCGATTCGAATCTTTTCCCATCGGTACAATGACGGTAAATGTCATCGGTTGTTGGCTCATCGGATTCGGTGGCGGGCTTATGGAGAGCCACCAGCTTTTTTCGGCGGAACTGAGAGCTTTTTTATTCGTGGGAATTTTGGGCAGTTTCACGACTTTTTCCACCTTCGGCCTGGAGACCTTCAACCTTGTCAAAGCGGGGCAATGGCTGACCGCCATGGGAAATGTGGGGGGCAGTCTGTTCATTGGATTCAGTGCCGTCTTGGCCGGCCACATGCTATCCCGATTACTGTGAGCGAAACGTATTGCAAGGCGAAGAACATCGGTTGAACCGCAGAGGGCGCCGAGGAGGTGCTTGTATGATCGTATTTAAGGAAGCAGGGCTGTTGCTGCGTATCTTCATCGGAGAATCGAGCCGGCACGGACGCATTCCGCTCTACGAATGGATCGTTCGAACGGCCAGGGCCGAGAAAATGGCCGGCGCCACCGTGATTCGGGGGATTCAAGGATTCGGCGCCAACAGCTTGATTCATACAACCAAGATCTTACGACTGTCTCAGGACTTGCCCGTGATTGTGGAAATCATCGACACTCCCGAGAAAATCGAAACGTTTATCCAGACCATCGATCCCGTCATTGCCGAGGGGATCGTCACCGTGGAAAAGGCCAGGGTACGCATCTACCGGTCGTCCAAAGATAAGACAACGTGATTCGAAAGAAGGCCTTACTCTCAAAGACACATTCGTCCTGACGATCCGAATCGTCTGTTTGCCGCTTCCTTGTCGGATCACCGCTGTATGGCTTGACAATCCCTGTTCGACCGATTCCGTATCCATTCTCTTCACATCCGAAGAACCGTCACCAAACCATTACCACTCCGCAATAAAACATCATTCTCACAAGCCGAATTTGTATCAGCAACTGAATTTGGTTTACCGGCTAATTTTCTTTAAGTTTATTTTGCACAGACCGATATACTTAGGGCTCGCGCAAAAATAATTTAACATATTATGAGGCTAATAGTCTCATTAACTATCCTATGGTTGTTTGCAACAAATCCGTATAATTGGCTAAATAGCAATATATTGTCCTGTTGCTCATAATGAGATCATTGGCCTTGACAGAATCGACCTGTAGGGCTAATTGTATCATTATGAATAAGACAAAATACCATCTCCAAGACATAAAGGATTTCTTTGGTGTTCACAAAATCGCCACTTTTAATCAACTTCAAGAGGCGCTTGGAAATCCGGCTCGAGCAACGCTGTTTCGAAAATTGGCGCAGCTGAAGTATCTGAGCAGTTATTCGCATCGAGGTAAATTTTATACTCTTTTATGCATTGCGCGATTTTCTAAACTTGGCCTTTGGTCTTGCAAATATGTTTGGTTTTCACGTTTCGGTAATTTGCTTCAAACAGCCGAGACCCTTGTTGCCCGATCAGAGGCGGGGTACAGCGCCGCCGAACTAAAAGATATTTTGCACGTCAAGACCAAACATGCGTTGACCCAACTGGTACGCGACAACCGGCTTCAGCGTAAAAAATTCGAGGCTGTCTACATTTATCTGTCTCCTGAAAACGTTGTTGCTCGCAGACAGGAGAAAGTTCGCAAATCCCGTTTAAAAAAGTCCTTGGCTTCTGTTATCGTAACCAATCCCGACTTGGCCGCAGAAGAGGCCAAGGCCATAATTGTTCTTTTTTGCAGTATGCTCGATGAACGCCAACGCCGGCTATACGCCGGGCTTGAATCGTTAAAGTTGGGCCACGGCGGTGACGCCTACATCGCATCGCTGCTTGGCATGGATCCTCATACCGTAGCACGTGGTCGACAAGAACTGATCAGCGGCGATTTGAGTACCCAAAAAGTTCGGGCAGCAGGAGGCGGGCGCCTTCTGCAAGAAAAAAAACGCCCGAAATCATAGACGCCATCGCCGTCATCATGGAGCACGAGACCGCTGGTGATCCGGTAAGTGGGTGTAAGTGGACACGCAAGACCACAGGAAAAATCGCCCAACAATTGAAACGTGCCGGCATCCGGGTATCGGCCAAAACAGTGGGTAGATTGTTAAAGCAAATGAACTATTCCCTACGCTTGAATCTTAAATGTCTTGAATCCGGGCAGAGTAAACCACCCGATCCCCACCAGCGTGATTTACAGTTTCGCTATCTTCGCAGCCAGATACGCTGCTATAAAGCCGACGGAATGCCCGTGATCAGTGTTGATACCAAAAGCCGAGAACTAATAGGACCGTTCCATCAGGCCGGGCGTCGATGGAGCCAAGCACCGATAAAAGTCTTGGATCATGATTTCCCCTCTGACGCCAATGGTGTTGCGATCCCATACGGTATCTATGACATTATTCAAAACAAGGGCTTTGTATGTGTTGGCACCAGTCGCGATACTTCCGAGTTTGCCGTAGATTCTATCCGTACATGGTGGCAAAAAGTTGGTTCTCGCCACTATCCTGATGCCGATCGTCTGCTCATTCTGGCCGATTGTGGTGGAAGCAATGGCTACAGAATCCGGCTTTGGAAACAGCAGCTGCAGATCCGTCTTTGCAGCCGCTTCGGCCTGAAGGTCAAAGTATGTCATTATCCACCCGGTTCCTCCAAGTGGAATCCCATCGAACACCGTATGTTTTCTTTCATTAGCAACAACTGGGCAGCACAACCCTTGCTTGATTACGAAACTGTGTTGAAATTCATTCGTTCGACCAAAACCGCGACAGGGTTGAAAATCCGCGTTTTTCTTAACAACAAGAATTACCGTAAAGGTAAAAAGGTCTCCGACCAACAAATGCATCAAATAAACTTGAGACGATATACTCAACGGCCAAATTGGAACTATTCGATCTCACCATGAAAATGTGAATTTATTTTTGCGCGAGCCCTTAGCCACAAAACATCAACTGTTTCTTGAAATTGCTGTAGCTTTCCACCGGAGAAGGGAATATGGTCATTTTTTGTGAGGAGTGTGGTGCCAGAAACGAACTGAATGTAGAGAATATCGATGTTCAGATGCACTCATTCGAGTGCTGTCAATGCAGTGAAGTGCTGATGATTTCCAAGCCCACAACGGATAATGGGCGTATCAATACCTTCTCGCACATCCTGGCGTCAGCGTCCGATCAGAGGCGTCCCATTACCGTCCTGATCGTCGATGATTCGACCCTATTGCGAAGAATGATCAAAGAACTGTTCGCCGGTGACGAGCAACTGCAAGTGGTCGGCGAGGCCGAAAACGGCAAGAAGGCGCTGGAATTGATTCCGGCCCTGCGACCGGATGTGGTGACACTGGATGTGAACATGCCGGTGATGGACGGCCTGACCGCCATCAAACACATCATGGTAAAGTGTCCCACACCGGTGGTCATGTTCAGCACGCTCACGGGGCAGGGTGCCACAGAGACCTTCGAGGCACTGCGGTACGGTGCCGTCGATTTTCTACAGAAACCCTCCAGGCTGCAAAAAGAAGATCTGAAGAGTCAACACGAACTGATCATCAGCCGCGTGAAGAATGCTGCCCGTGCAGGTATCGATACCATCCGATATCTGCGACCGGCAAAGGTGAACGATGGCAAGATAACCGATGACAACAGGGTGTGTCGACGGGTTTTCGCCATCGGAAGCACGTACGGTAGCTACGGCGCTCTTCTGGGTCTGATCCCGGTAATCGACCCTGATCTTCCGGCCGCCTTCGTTTCTGTATTGTATGCGACACCCTCCCATGTCGACGCCTTTTCCCGGTATCTGGGGCAGTATAGCCGGCTGACGGTTTGCCGTGCACAGGACGGCATGCCCCTTGCTGCCGGCCATTGTTACCTGGCCTCGGCCTTCGAAGAGATTGCCTTAACCAAAGATTCCGACGTCCTGTCCTTCCGGCTGAAAGAAAGAAACGGAACGGATCCAAAACAGGCCTCCGACCACCTGATGACTTCATTATCAGAAGCATTGCGGGCCCAGGCCTCTGCAATTTTATTATCCGGTATCGGAGACGATGGTGTCGCCGGTGTCGGACGCATCCTGGATGGTGGCGGAAACGCCATCGTCCAGGATCCGAAGACATGCCTGTGCAAGGATACGACGGCGGCGGCCGTCCAACGATACGGGTTACCCATTTTCCTGCCCGGGCGCGATATGGCAGAGACGGTTCGTTCCCATTGTCTGGCCGGCGCTTGATAATGACGTTTTCCTTTCAAAACAACGAAGAAAAGCATCGCAAATTCATATGGATGACAAAACAAAGATTTAGAATCATACATCAACCAGGGAGAATCCATTATGTTTAAAGATCTTAAGCTCAGGACGAAAATCATTTTGCTTGCAGTATCGGCAACGATGGTGCCGGTATTGATTGTCTCCATCTTCTCATCTTATGAGAATACTAAAATGCGGAATGTTTCCACTGAGGAAAGTATCAAACTGGCCACGACAGACCTGGATCACATCGCGGACGGCGTATACCGAATGTGTCAGACACAGAACGATGTGCTGACCAAATCGTTGAGAAACTACCTTAACGTCGTTCGCAAAATGACTTCGGATCTGGGGGGGATCTCATTTGCGAAGGACACGGTCGCCTGGGATGCAGTGAACCAGATCACCAAAGAGAGTCGGTCGGTGAGGCTTCCGAAGATGATGGTGGGAGCTTCCCCGTTCGGGCAGGTACGCGACACCGCCACACCCGTGCCCGTGGTCGATCAGATCGGAAATCTCGCGGAAGATGTCTCCTGTACGATTTTCCAACGAATGAATGAAAAGGGTGACATGATCCGTGCCGCCACCAACGTGGTCGAAGCCGATGGCGCACGGGCGTTGGGAACCTATATCCCGCGGTTTAATCTCGACGGAAAGGAGAATCCGGTTCTGACCAGTGTATTTTCCGGCAAGACGTATCAAGGGCGCGCCTTCGTCGTGGACCGATGGTATCTGACCGTATATGAGCCCATTTACGATGCAAATAAAAATGTCACGGGCATGCTCTCCGTGGGAATTCCCCAGGAAAGTGTAAAAAGCCTCCGGCAGGCGATTTACAACATCAAAATCGGTAAAACCGGCTATCTTTTCGTATTGGACAGCCAGGGACACTATGTGATTTCCGAAAAGGGAAAACGTGACGGGCAGGATATATCCCAGTCAAAAGATAGTGATGGCAATCTGTTTGTTCAAGATATCGTTGCACAAGCGCTGGCCCTCGACAAAGGCGGCGTCGGCCAGACCCGTTACACCTGGCAGAACCCCGGAGAACCCGAACCGAGAATGAAGGTTGCCCGAATCATGTATTTCGAGCCTTGGGACTGGGTCATCGGTGCCGGATCGTACGAAGATGAGTTTTTGGATGCCGCCAACCGGATTGAGGATCTGGCCCAGCGCAGCCTGGTTTTCGAGTTTGGTATAACCTTCGGCGCCATTATCCTTTTCGGCTTCTTGGGAATCGTTGTGGCCAGGGCCATTGCAGGCCCCGTCCTCAACATCGTCCAGGCCGTTAACAAAGTTGCCAGGGATCGGGATCTGACGGTCCAGGTGCCCGTCGAAGGTAAAGACGAGGTGGGTGTCATGGCCTCCGAATTCAACCGCATGATGAAACTGCTCAGGGAGTCCTTTCGAGTGGTTACCGGCGCCGCAAGAGAAGTGCAGAGCCATGCCGGCGACGTGGCCCAGCGGGCAACGGCCAACAGGGAGCGTGCCGAGAATCAGGTGCAGCAGATGAAGTTCATGACCCAAACCGTGAAGGATATGCGAAAAACGGCCGCCGAAGTTTCCGGTGCATCAGAGGCCCAGAGAGAGGCGGCCGAGCATTCCAGTGGAAACGTTGTCCGTCTGTTGGAGGGCATGAAGACCGTCTCCGCAGCCTCCGGTAGCCAGGTGGAAGAGGCCAACGCAGCCACCGGGCGTGTGCAGGCCATGGGTGACACGGGGGCCAAGGTCGTGCAAAATGCCCAACGCCAGGGAGCCCAGGTGGTCGCCGTTACCCAGGCGGTGAGCCGGATGGGTCTGGCGGTGAAAGAACTGTCGAACGCCACGACCAGTGCAATGGACTTTGCCAACGATGCGCTTCGGGCGGTCGAGGAAGGTACCGAATCGGTCGGCGCGACGGTTGAAGGTATGAAGGCAATTGCCGAATCTTCTGAGCAAATATCCGAAATCATCACCGTTATTACCGATATTGCCGAACAGACCAACCTGTTGTCCCTGAACGCCGCCATCGAGGCCGCGCGCGCCGGGGTTCACGGAAAAGGCTTTGCCGTGGTCGCCGATGAAGTGGGAAAACTGGCCCAACGTTCCTCCGAAGCGGCCAAGGAAATTACACAGCTGATCAAGGATTCTTCTTCTCGTGTAACGGAGGGTACCCAGCTATCCAATCGTTCTCGTGAGGTGCTGGAGAAGATTGCCTCCGGTGGTGGCGCCAACCTGAAGGCCATCCAGGAGATCGCTCAAAAAGCAGAGAACATCGCCGCCGGGACCTAGGAGGTAGACCAATTGATGAAAGACCTCAATGAACTGGCAAGCCAGATCGCCGAAATGGCCGGACAACAGGGCGAACGGCGGTCCGCCGCCCAGTCCGCGCTGGCCGCGCTGGTGGAAAAATCCAATGCCATCTCCAAGCTGATCACCGATGCCAACCAGGGCATGACCGATATTGGTGGTCAGATGCAGAGCGTTGTGAAACGTACGCAGCAAATGAAAAAGATGACCGGCGATCAGGCGAAACGATCTGCCAAACTCATGGAAATCACGGACGAATCCTCCTTGGCCGCCACCCAGACCATGGAGGGTGCCGGCGTCGTCGTGGGAACCACCGAAAAATTACGGAGTCTCTCCAACGAGCTGACAAAGCAGGTTGCCCAGTTTAAAATCGAGGAAGATATGGGTTTCCAACAATCATCCCAGCAGGTCGATGCGTGAGACTGCGTTGTTGAAACAACAAGTTGCCGATAAACGGAAGGGAGACGGGGTGCTCTTGCCTCCCTCCGTCGGCAGTCTTCCCGCAAAGACCGAACGTTGCGTTCCTTTCGATCAAGGAGATAAGAAACATGGATGATTCATACGGAAAAATGGATGCCGACCGAAGCAATCGTGATCAGTTTATGCAACTGGTTGGTATTGCGATCGGAGAAGAACTTATCGGTGTTGATATACTCAGTGTCCAGGAGATTCTTCGAACCACAACTGTTACACCGATTCCAAACACACCCGAATTCATCGAGGGCGTGATCAATCTGCGCGGCAACATCATTCCGGTAATCGATCTTCGAAAGCGGTTGAACCTGGTGAAAGATGAAAAGCTGAATCCCAATTACTGGGTCATCGTTCTCGTCGTCGAAGAAAGGGTGACCGGATTCATCGTTGATCGTGTGACCAAGATCCTGAATGTGCCGGTGGAAAGTATCAAGCCGCCACCGGATATTGTCGTGGCCGGCCTTAAGAGTCAGTATGTGCGAGGAGTTTGCAAACTGGACAAACGGCTTTTGATACTTCTCGATTTTAACAGAATCCTCATGGTTGAAGAGATCAAGAAATTAAAGGCCATGAAGCGACCAAAGATACCGGTACATGCATAAAAGGAAAAGGTAAATGGGAAAGAGAATTCTGGTCGTAGACGATTCGTCAATCATGCGCAAAATGATCAAGCAGACGCTGATTGGCGCCGGCCATACAGTCATCGGAGAAGCCAACAACGGAGATGACGCCATCGCTTTATACCAAGAACTCAGCCCTGATATCGTGACCATGGATATTACCATGCGCGGCACCGATGGTGTTGCAGCGGCCAAGGCGATTCTATCGCTGGACATGGACGCCAACATCATCATGCTGTCAAATTTGGATGAAAACCGGTTTGGTCAAGAAGCAGCTCAGATCGGGGCAAAAGCATACATTAAAAAACATAAAACAACCGAGATACTGGATTTGATCGAACGGTTGTAAACTCCGAACCGATCGGATCGGGTGGCGAATAGACATCTGTCCGATGGAAAGAAGGAGTACTCCATGACAGACCCATCTCTGATAGAGGAATTTGCACAAGAGACGCGCGAACATCTTGAAGCATTGGAAAGCGCCTTGTTACAGATGGCTTTGAACCCTTCGGAACCGGAGCCGTTGAATGACAGTTTCCGTTCGATTCACACGATCAAGGGTGCTTCCGAATACCTGGGATTCGATCGAATCGCCAGGTTGTCACACCGTCTGGAGAATATTCTGGACCTGTATCGAAGCGGCACGCGATTCTATGACAAGATCGCCGTGGATCTTTTCATCGATGCCCGGGACCGTATGGAGGCGCTGTTGACCGAGATCGAATCGTCGGGCGAAGAGGGCAGCGAGATCGACGATCTGCTTTCACGTGTGGATGCGCTTTCCGAAGAACCGACACCGTCCGGAGAAGAGACGGCCGAAGATGGGTCCCTGGATGCTGACAAGGAGACGGATGCGGAACTGCTGACGATTTTCATGGAACAACTGATCGCCGGGATCGAGGAGTTGATGGCGACGGCGCGGCGGATCATGGAAGGAAGCGATCTTGAGACCGCGGTGGGAAAGCTGGCCGACCAGGTGGACCGGATGTCCGCAACGGCCAACTACATGGGATTCGATGCCATCAACCGGATCTACGACGATCTTACGGCGGCCCTGTCGCCCCTTTGCGATCCCGCCGGAAATCCGGTTGCCGACGCGGCAGCATCGTTCGTTGAATCCCACCTGGTTCCATCCGTCCGGCGTATCCAGGCGCTTTTTCCCGAGTTTCAGACGCTTGCGGATATGGATGTTTCGTCCATGGCGAGCCCGACAGAGACGATCACGGAAACTGATCTTGACGAAGGTCTGCTCCTTGATGAGGAAGTGCTGGACGACAGCCTTGGCCAGGAGGAAGAGGATGAACCCGAGTTGGAATTATCCCTGGACCTGGACGAGGAGCCCCAACCGGAACCGTCTTCACCGGAGGCATCGATGCCTCCGGCAGCAGACCCATCCCTGGTAGCGGATTTTGCCCAAGAGACGCGCGAGCATCTCGACGCATTGGAAAGCTCGCTGTTACAGATGGCTTTGAACCCTTCGGATCCGGATCTGTTGAATGACAGTTTCCGTTCGATTCACACGATCAAGGGTGCCTCCGAGTACTTAGGATTCGATCGAATCGCCGATTTGTCCCACCGTCTGGAGAATCTGTTGGACCTGTATCGAAGCGGCACGCGATCCTGCGACAAGATCGCCGTGGACCTTTTCATCGATGCCCGGGACCGTATGGAGGCGTTGGTGACCGAGATCGAATCGTCGGGCGAAGAGGGCAGCGAGATCGACGATCTGCTTTCTCGTGTGACGGCGCTTTCCGAAGAATCGACACCGTCCGGAGAAGAGACGGCCGAAGATGGGTCCCTGGATGCTGACAAGGAGACGGATGCGGAACTGCTGACGATTTTCATGGAACAACTGATCGCCGGGATCGAGGAGTTGATGGCGACGGCGCGGCGGATCATGGAAGGAAGCGATCTTGAGACCGCGGTGGGAAAGCTGGCCGACCAGGTGGACCGGATGTCCGCAACGGCCAACTACATGGGATTCGATGCCATCAACCGGATCTACGACGATCTTACGGCGGCCCTGTCGCCCCTTTGCGATCCCGCCGGAAATCCGGTTGCCGACGCGGCAGCATCGTTCGTTGAATCCCACCTGGTTCCATCCGTCCGGCGTATCCAGGCGCTTTTTCCCGAGTTTCAGACGCTTGCGGATATGGATGTTTCGTCCATGGCGAGCCCGACAGAGACGATCACGGAAACTGATCTTGACGAAGGTCTGCTCCTTGATGAGGAAGTGCTGGACGACAGCCTTGGCCAGGAGGAAGAGGATGAACCCGAGTTGGAATTATCCCTGGACCTGGACGAGGAGCCCCAACCGGAACCGTCTTCACCGGAGGCATCGATGCCTCCGGCAGCAGACCCATCCCTGGTAGCGGATTTTGCCCAAGAGACGCGCGAGCATCTCGACGCATTGGAAAGCTCGCTGTTACAGATGGCTTTGAACCCTTCGGATCCGGATCTGTTGAATGACAGTTTCCGTTCGATTCACACGATCAAGGGTGCCTCCGAGTACTTAGGATTCGATCGAATCGCCGATTTGTCCCACCGTCTGGAGAATCTGTTGGACCTGTATCGAAGCGGCACGCGATCCTGCGACAAGATCGCCGTGGACCTTTTCATCGATGCCCGGGACCGTATGGAGGCGTTGGTGACCGAGATCGAATCGTCGGGCGAAGAGGGCAGCGAGATCGACGATCTGCTTTCTCGTGTGACGGCGCTTTCCGAAGAATCGACACCGTCCGGAGAAGAGACGGCCGAAGATGGGTCCCTGGATGCTGACAAGGAGACGGATGCGGAACTGCTGACGATTTTCATGGAACAACTGATCGCCGGGATCGAGGCGTTGATGGCGACGGCGCGGCGGATCATGGAAGGAAGCGATCTTGAGACCGCGGTGGGAAAGCTGGCCGACCAGGTGGACCGGATGTCCGCAACGGCCAACTACATGGGATTCGATGCCATCAACCGGATCTACGACGATCTTACGGCGGCCCTGTCGCCCCTTTGCGATCCCGCCGGAAATCCGGATGCCGACGCGGCAGCATCGTTCGTTGAATCCCACCTGGTTCCATCCGTCCGGCGTATCCAGGCGCTTTTTCCCGAGTTTCAGACGCTTGCGGATATGGATGTTTCGTCCATGGCGAGCCCGACGGAGACGATCGCGGAAAAAGACCTTGACGAAGATCAACTTCTCGATGAGGAGGAATTGGACCACAGCCTTCACCAGGAAGAAGATGAGCACGAGTTGGAATTGTCCCCGGACCCGGATGAGGAGCCTCAACAGGAACCGTTGTCCTCGGAGTCATCGACGGCCCCGGCTGCAGACGCTTCTCTCCTATCGGATTTTGCCCAAGAGACGCGCGAGCAACTCGAAGAGACTTCGGACGATTTCGTGGAATTGTGGCCCATGGCAAAGCCGATACCCGCAGTGGGCCGCGATGATTCCGCCGAAGAAGAATCTGTCGTCGCACCTTCATTCGATTTCTCAATACCTTCGACCGAAGAGAAGGTAACTGGAGAAAGATCGACTTTACCGCCGGAATCGACCGAAGCGTTCAAGGCGCGAAAGATGATTCGAAAGAGCATCCGCGTCGATGCAGAAAAAATCGATAGTTTGATGAACCAGGTTGGTGAACTGGTGGTTAACCGTTCCTCCTTTTCCCAGATTTTCCATCAGATGCGAGATTTGATCCAATATCTCAACCAGCGGTTTGACATGGACAAGGCGGATCTTCGCATGGTGAACAGTCTGGCCGCCCGTATCAATGATGCCACGTCGGTTTTAGGACGGGTAAGCGGAGAACTCCAGGAACAGGTAATGAAGGTTCGGATGTTGCCCATCGCACAGCTTTTCAATCGGTATCCCAGATTAATCCACGATTTGGTCAAGGATACCGATAAAAAGGTTCAACTGCAGTTCCAGGGTGAGGAGACCGAACTGGATCGAATGGTGATCGAACAACTGGCCGATCCGATGATCCATATTATTCGCAACGCCGTGGATCATGGTATCGAGACCCGGGAGGAACGAAAACGCAAGGGCAAACCCGAAACGGGTGTTCTGGTCCTTGCCGCCTACCAGGAGGGGAGCAACGTCGTCATCGATATCACCGATGATGGAAAAGGGATCGATCTGTCCCGCGTTCGGCAAAAGGCCGTGGAGAGAAACCTTGTCGATCCGGCGACTTTGGCCGACATAAATCAAAGGGAGTTGGTGGACCTGATCATGCTGCCGGGTTTTTCCACCGCAAGTAAGATCACGCACACTTCCGGGCGAGGCGTCGGGATGGATGTGGTCAAACGCAACATCGAAAAAATCAACGGAACCATGATGATCGATACCCGGCAGGATGTGGGAACGCGAATCCGCATTACGATACCACTGACGCTGGCCATCATTCCCGCCTTGATGGTTCATTGCGAAGGCGCTCACTTCACGATCCCGTTGAGTACGGTGGCAGAGACATTGCACGTCGATAAGGGTGAGATCTTTTTCGTAGACGGCAGCGAAGTCATCCATCTGCACGATGAGCCACTGCCGCTGATCCGTCTGACCGATATCCTGCATATGAAAACATTTTCACCGGTAAGCGATACAGGCCGCCTTTGTGTCGTCGTCGTCAATGCAGCCACAGGACGGGCCGGATTCATCGTCAACACGCTGTTGGGACGGCAGGAAGTGGTCGTCAAGCCCTTGGATGACTACCTGCAGGAAAAAAGCGGGATCTCGGGGGCAACCATTTTGGGAGACGGTGGCATCTCGTTGATTCTCAACGTGGACGAATTGGTAACCATGGCAAAGGAATGGCTCACGGAAAAAAAAATATCGGCCACCGTGTTTTGAGAACCCGGGGCCATCGTTCCCTGTTGGTAAGTTAGGACAAAAAGGCAATGGAAATCAAGTGCTCCGATATAACTGACGCTTCTCCGGATAAAGTAGGTGGCTTTACCGGAAAATTGAAAGACGTCTATTTGGTGGACTTGATCCAGATGTTCTGCTTGTCGGCTTCCAGCCTTTGCCTGCAAGTTGAAAATGCCGATCAAGCCGGCTCCATCGTTTTTGTTGAGGGGGAGATCGTTCATGCAGTCTGCCAGGGGCTTGTCGGTGAGGCAGCCTTTTACCATATGCTGGGTTGGCAGACCGGGCGCTTCGAAACCGATTCGGTATCCAAACCCTTCGAAAAAACAATTTCGCAAAATTACAACATGTTGATCATGGAGGCCGCACGGCGTTTCGACGAAAAATACAAGTCCGAATCGAAACTCGCCTCGGAAACCTGCGATGCCGACGCGAGCAATGACCAGGCCCGCATGCGGGTTCTCATCGTCGATGACTCGCCCATGATGAGAAAAATTCTCGCCAATCTTTTAACCTCGCGGGACTGGGTCAAAGTGGTCGGAATGGCTGGCGATGGCCGGGAGGCGATTGCACTGATCGACGAGCTTTCACCGGATCTGGTGATACTGGATGTGAACATGCCTGTGATGGACGGTACCAGCACCATCAAACATATCATGATCAAAAAACCTTGTCCGGTGGTCATCATGTCAAGTCCGGGAGAGGGAGCCTTTCGGTCAATCTTCAAGTTTTTGGAATTG
This sequence comes from uncultured Desulfosarcina sp., assembly GCA_963674945.2. Lineage (GTDB taxonomy): Bacteria > Desulfobacterota > Desulfobacteria > Desulfobacterales > Desulfosarcinaceae > Desulfosarcina. The sequence continues at coordinate 1,850,816 of CAXXWQ010000003.1, read as the reverse complement.
GGCGCCGTGGATTTCATGAGCAAGCCCACCAGAAGTCAGGATATCCTGGTTCAACAAGAAAAAATACACGAGCGAATTCGACTCGCCGCCACGGCGAGAGTTGAGAATTTCAGGATCGTACGTCTGTCCAAATCGGAATACGTCGCCCCGCCCGAACTTCCGTGTCGAAGCTTGGTCGTCGTAATTAGTGGTGCCGGCGGTTTTTCAGATCAGATTGGCCTTTTGTCCGGCCTGATCCCCTCGTTGGATTCCATGGCGGCAGCCGTTGTTGCCCTGGAGAGTCTGCCCCCGACGTTTAGCACCGCCTTTGCCGAATATCTCCAGAATCGATTGGGGATTCATGCAACATCCATCGACCGAAGGACTCCGCTTCTGGTCCGGCGCACATATGTGGGAATTGTGGGTTGTCCCCTTTCGGTGAACAGCGGCGATGACGCTTTCGTTATCGAACCGGACCCCTTTTTACCTGAAGACCAGAGGGTTCCCGTCGATCATTTCTTGTCCAGGGCCGCCGAAATCTTCAAAGATCGCTTGACGATCGTCTTGCTATCCGGCGCATACGCCGGGGACCAGTCCGGATTGCAGGCAGTGAAAAACAGTGGCGGTCGGATCATTTTGCGCAAGCGTGAATCCAGCATGGTTTCAGAGCCTCTGGACCGTGTGGTGGAAAGCGGTCTTGCAGATGTGGAAGTGATCCCTGACGACCTCGTAAAGACGGTAGTGAAAACCGGTAATGATACGGCACTATGAAACCATCTAATACTTATTCGCTCCAACGTACCATGATCGTATATTTTCTCTTAATCGGATTTGCCTCTTTGATGGTGGCCGCAGAATTTGTCATGGAAACCCATTCGGGGAAGTGGAACCATGCGCTCAAGGCGGATTGGGATGGTATCGATGACAAAGAGACCGTGCAGTCATACGCCGTCGATTCACTGCAGCGAATCCGAACCAAAGCGATGATGATGGTCGGTGTAATCCTCGCCGTTGTTGTTATCGTGCTGACCATGTTCATTAAAACGATAACCGAACCACTGCAGCATATGGTGGTGGTGTCCCAGGCAATCTGCGGAGGCGATCTGAGCAAGACTTCAGGGGTGAGGATGAAAAACGAACTGTCTCAGTTGTCAGCCGCCATCGACGACATGTCCACCAATCTGCAGGAGATCATCATGCTGTCCCGCAGTGTATGTGAGTCTTCCAAAAAGGTGGTGGACATTGCAAAGAAACAGCAAGCAGACAGTAGTGTGATGCCGGAGGGAAGAGAACTTCTCAACAATAAACTCTTTCGTCTGGAAGCGGAATTGACCACTCTGGGCAGCGTCATCGATCTTTTCAAACTCTATTCTGTGGATGGCATGCCATGATGGGCCTTACGCCATGGGCTCTGCCAGTGGGTGTGATCATCGCCGGCCTGGTTTCGACGGTCGGCATCGGCGGTGGTATCCTATGGATGCCTTTTTTTCTCATTTTCCTGAAACTGCCCGCCGAAACGGCGATCGTCACTTCCCTGCTTGTGCAAACGGCCGGCATGGGATCGGGAAGCATCGCTTATATCAAACGGAAAACACCGGACCTTCATCTGGCCGGATTTTTTTTGGTGGTGACCCTACCCGGTCTCGGTTTCGGGGCATTGCTTACCCGGTCGCTTTCGTCGGCCAACCTGGAATTGGCATTGGGGATCTTGACATTGACGACGGCCTTTATCTTCGTATCGTTCAATCAGAAATATAGCGATACCGGTTTGCTTCGTGTGCCGGTGAAGCAGGCATGGCGATATGGCTGGATCGTCTCGACCATGGCCATCGCAAGCGGGATGCTCAGCGTGAGCATCGGCGAGTGGCTGGTTCCCTTTATGCGGGGACGATTGAACCTGCAAATGCGAACGGCCATTTCCACCAGTATTGTGGCGATTTTCGGTACATGCGTCGTTGCCGCCATCATTCATCTGGCCTTCGGTGCAAAAGCGGAGTTGTGGGCGCTTGCTTGGGCCGTCCCGGGTGTTATTATCGGCGGTCAGGTTGGCCCTCGGCTTGCCGAGAAGATTAATGAGAGAATACTCAAGGAAGTCTTCATTTTTCTTCTCACGCTCATCGGAATTCATTTGATTTATAACAGTTACTGATATCCTTTTGGTTCAATATGACCAATCTTGAAAATTCAATCATGATTGGAGAGAAAAAAGAGACCGAAAAAAAATTTCTTGCACATATATTGCCTTTTTTCGGTTTTGCCGTGCTTTTTCTCCTTTGGGAGTTGCTCAGTCGTTACAGTGGTTGGAACAGCCGAGTATTCCCAGGACCTGTCCTGGTGCTGAAGAGTTTGGTTGAACTGATCGTCGACGGAAGACTTCTCAGGCACACCGTTGCCAGTTTGTATCGTGTCACACTGGGTTTCTATCTGGCGGCAATCGTGGGGATCCCCGTGGGGATTGCCGTCGGCATGACGAAAAGCTTTCGATCAATCATCAATCCATTGATTCAATTTTTACGTCCGGTATCTCCCCTGGCATGGATTCCCTTGGCCATGTTGTGGTTCGGTATCGGTGATCCTCCGGCGGTCTTCCTGATATTTCTATCCAGTTTTTTTCCCATGGCCGTCTCCACTACGATCGCCGTGGACAATATCAACCCCACCTATTTTTATGTGGCATCCAACTTCAATTTTTCCCGGATCGAAACCGTGTTTCGCCTCGTGATTCCCGCAATCATTCCCGACGTGATCACGGCTTTGCGGATGACCGTGACCATCTCATGGTTGGTGGTTGTGGCTGCGGAGATGATTGCCGTTCAGTCGGGACTCGGTTTTTTGATCCTGGATGCGAGAAATGCATTGCGCATGGACTATGTGATCGATGGCATGATCGTCATCGGACTGGTCGGCCTGGCACTGGATTTTTTCATGCACAAACTAGGGAAATTGGAATCCATAAATTGGCGTGTGACGATGGAATAAGGGAGAGGAATGGGTAATATTTCCATTGAAAAACTGAGCAAGTCATATGTGAATCGCCGCAGGATCCCTCGGTGTGAAGGTGATTCAGACCAGCGGCAAGGAGATTTCATTTCCGTATTATCGGATATCGACATTCGAATTACCGATGGAGAGATGGTTTGTATCTTAGGCCCGTCCGGTTGTGGAAAATCGACATTGCTCAAAATTATCGCCGGATTCGAATCACCCACGAAGGGTAGCGTAAAAATCGATGGTAAAACAGTAAAAGGGCCTTCGGCGGATCATATTTTCGTATTCCAGCACAGTGGTCTGTTCCCTTGGCTGACCGTGGCCGAAAATGTCAGTTTGGGGCTTCGTCGCTTGAAAAACGAAAGGGAGAAGCAGGAGCGGGTGATGGAATACATCGAAATGGTTGAATTGGAAGGATTCGAGCAGCACTATCCCAGACAGCTTTCGGGTGGTATGCAGCGCCGGGCCGAACTTGCACGGGCACTGGCTGTAAATCCTGACATCATGATCATGGACGAACCTTTTAGCGGTCTCGATTTCCTCACGCATATGAAAATGCGAGAGGAAGTGGTAAACATGCACACATTTATCAATAGCACCATTTTGTTGGTCACACATAACATCGACGACTCCCTGATCATGGGCGATCGTATTGTAATTTTAGGAAAATCCCCTACAAGTGTGGTAATGGATCGCAGACTCGACTTTCCACGTCCCAGGCATTTTGAAAAATCCGATGCCCTGCATCGATTGAGAGACGAGTTGTTTCTGTTGATGGGAGTGAATTATGCCGTATAGGGAAAACGGTCTATCTACATTTTTTAGGTGGCCACTTTCACTTCGATTGTTTCTGTGCTTTCTGGTCTGGCTGCTCTTCATCTCCTGGCTTCACCATCGCCTGAACGATGACGAAAGGGCGCAGAAGTTGATTCGAATGGGATATATGCCTGTAGTCACCAATCTGGCTGCCCCGATTTTGGATCACGTGACGAAGGACGGCGGGGAAATTCGTTTTGAATCCATTAAATTTGCGTCATTCGCAGAAATGGCAGAGGCCTTGCGAAATGACAGCATCCAAGTGGCGTTTATCATCGCGCCGTTGGCCGTGGTGCTTCGCCAGCAGGGTGCTGACGTGAAAGTGGTTTTAATCGGCAACCGCAACGAAAGTACACTTGTGGCCAGAAAGACACTTAACGCAAGAGGCCTTACATCCCTTTCGGGAAGCACGATCGCCGTGCCCATGCGCTACTCGGGACATAATCTCGCATTGCAGCGAGAGATTGAGGAAAAGGGGCTTACCGGGACGATTCGGGTCGTGGAGATGAACCCGCCGGATATGGCTGCGGCCCTGACCGCCGGAACTCTGGACGCCTATTTTGTCGGTGAACCCTTTGCCGCCCAAACGGTATATGGGGGCAGGGCGGATGTGATCGCCCATGCGGAATCCATGTGGCCCAATTTCATATGCAACCTCGTATTGGTGAAAAAACAATGGCTCGACGACAACCCGGTGGAAGCGAAGAAACTCGTCGAATCGGCGATTCGTGCAGGCCTGTGGGCCAGCCGAAATCCTGACGAAGCGGCGCGGATTGTTTCCGGTTACTGGAACCAAACCATCGATGTCGTTGGGTATGCTCTGCGCGTTCCGAAAGGCAGGATCATATACGATCGGTTCGTCCCGAAAGAATCGGGACTTCAGGAAATCGCCGATCTCATGGTCCGATACCAATTGATTGAAAATGCAGATATAACCGGTCTGGTGGATGATCGTCTGGCCCTGGGGGCATCAACAGATAACGTCCAAGGCATTGATACGATCCTTCGGCCTTGAGCCGGAAAGTGCGCCCGTGCGTTTGGATTTCCTGGTGCTGTCGGTGGGTGGGATCGAAAACCTATTTTTGCAGCTGTTCGATCTCCTTTCGAATGGCTGCAATCTCCTGCAAAACCGTTGATTTGAGATCAGCAATGGCGTCGATCAGTTTGTCCATGTCCGGCAGCTTTTTCGACGACGGGCCTTCGTCGCTTGCCTTGGATGTTGCAGATTTAGACTGGAAAATCATCGCCTTTAACTGTTTGAATCGTTTCACCTGCTCCGCCAGCATCTCCTCCTTTTCACCCTGGCTCAGTTCCGTTTCGGTAACCGCTTTTTCCAGGGCCGAATAGACGGCCATCACACATTTTATGGCATCTGGATGTGCCTTCGACTTGTGGAGACGAAGATATTTCGCCAGTGCGATCTGTATTTTGAGGAACGTCTGGTTTACCTTGTCTTTCTCAAATGGTTCCTCCAGGTTGTGGAGCTGTGTGATGAAATCATCGAGTGCATCATCGGTGATTTCCCAGTCGATGGCCAGCACCGCCGACTTCAAATCCTTTAGAATAAAGTCATCTTCGAGTTCCGGTGCCGCATCCGGGGGAGGCTCGGAATCACTAAAGAAATCATCGAGACGATTTTCCAGATCAAAGGCGAATGTATCCTTTGCATTATTGTCCACTTCGGCACCTCCTAAAGAAGTTTATCCCGGACCGCCACAATTGTCCGCGAGATAGCGGCTTTCGCAGTATGAACGACATTTTCTCCCGTCAGGGCACTGGCAGTGAAACTTGGCGCCTTTAGTTTTTCGTTGAGGTCTTTCTCCATGGTCTCAACATCGAGAATCGGAATGCCCTGTTTTGCCATGTCGCGTTTGTTATATTGAAAAACAATTGGAATCGTATTGATGTCGAGTTCGTGAAATTGTAAATTACTTTCCAAATTTTCCAGAGAATGAATATTGTTTTCCCGTCGTTCAACCAAGGAGTCTGCAACGAAAACAATTCCGTCCACGCCTTTCAATACGAGTTTTCGGGTTGCATTGTACTTGATTTGGCCAGGAACCGTATACAACTGTGTTTTCACGTAGTAATCTTTGATAACACCTAATTCAAAGGGCAAAAAATCGAAGAATAAGGTCCGGTCTCCCTGGGTTTTGATACTGACCATATCCGATTCGATGCGATGACGAATCTTGCTGAAGATATACTCCAGATTGGTCGTTTTGCCTCCCCTTCCGGGACCTACATAGACAATTTTTACCTGAACTTCCTTCGTCTTTGTATTGATGAACGCCATGCTTTCGTCCCGTATTTGATTGGATTCGGGTAGTACAGCCCGGCGAAAAAAGGGCCGATTCAATTACGTGATGGGGCTTTCATGCTACGCCCGATTAATCAGCTCCTTGATTTTCTTTATCACCTCATCGATTTTAAGCCTTAAATACCCCAATGAAACATCGTTTCCGAAAATTGACACCAGAAGAAAATCATCCATGATTTTCGTGAAGTTTATGTTCTCGCTCTTTCCTTTATGAAAGAGAAGGGAGAACTCTTCTTCACCGATGATGGAAGCCATCGCGTTCACGGCACCAAAATTTCCGGCCGCCAATGCCGCCAAGGAATAGACATCATGGTGCACATTGCCATCATCAAGGTTAACGATGACATTGCCGGCCATGTCAATGAGGATAACGGATTGCAGACCCAGCGTCATCAAATCGGAAGTCAACGCTTCTTCCAAACCGTCCAGTTGCTCTTGATCAAGGATATACGACAAAGTCTCTTCCTCCTTGCTAGTTCAATTCTGTCTTGAAAGTGACCGCCTCATCCAAGCCCTCACCGGTATCTGTATTGGTTTGGAGGCTTGTCTCGCCACCATTGTAACTTACGATTCTTTCCCCCGGGCGATTGGTTTCGCCTCTTGCCGTTACAAAAACGAATCATATCGATGTGGGAAGGTCATAAAAGGTGTAATTATCTCTAATACCCTTTTTGTTATTGATTTTTCAAGCTTTTTATTATTTCTAATGCCTGTTTCAATAACGCTTTCATCGGCAATCCGTTTTTTTTAAATGATCATTTGGGTTCGAAACCTTCGGCCAAAACGCTACATCTATGGAAACGGATTTTCGATCCCATCGTAAGCTCGTTTAGTTCTATATCGTATCATTTCATTGATACTTGATCTTTTTCTTGCATTGGAGATAAAATCTTTTTCGTTTTTGTACCCATATATGGAGATCGTATCGATGAAAGATACCATCGGACAGGCGAATCTGAAAAAGCTTGTCACCCGTCTTTCCATCGCTATCTACAAAATGACGGATGAACAATTGGTGTCGGTGCTTCCCCTTTTTTCGGACCTGGGCGTTCGTGAAAAGTCTGAATTGCTGCAGATACCAAAATTTCGAAAGGGTAATCGTGTAGACATGAAAGATCGACAACTGCTCGTTGCCCGCATATTTTTATTGATACATCAATTGTCGGAACAGGACCTGATTCATTTCATGAAACGGTACGAAGAGAAACAGTTCGCCATGCTCCGGCAGTACCCACGGGTTCCCTGCCAAATTACCTTGGACCTGGTGACCAATGGAAGGGCCATCAACTGTTTCGCCATGGATATCAGTGTCGGGGGCATGTTCGTGGAAAGTTTCGAGCGCTTCGACACGGGGCAGCGTCTCTCCATCTGTTTCACCATCACAGACGATCATCTGTCCTTGAAATTGAAAGGGTGCGTTGTTCGCCAAGAGGAAGATGGCGTTGGGGTGCAGTTTATGTCGATTACCGATTATCAATCTGAAATCATGAAAGATCTAATCAATCGCCTTCACCGGCAAATCAGCTTCCAACTGCGTGCCTATTAATCGGACTTCTAAGGGACTCGTTCATTAACACAAGTTAAAAGGACTTTTTACGGAGCCGTCATGCAATGGATGGTGCGGCTTTTTCCGGTTGATAGGCGCACAAAGGTTCTTCGGCCATGTAATTGCCAGTTGCCTCGAATGCCCGTGCGCGGCATCCGCCGCAGACGGCACGGTATTCGCAACGTCCGCATTTTCCCTCTAATTGCCGAAAATCGCGAAGCCTCTGAAAAACAGGGGCGTGGTTCCACACCGCTGCAAAGTCGGTCTTGGTGATATCGCCACACGCCACATCCGTGTACCCGCACGGCTGCACGATGCCGGTGTGGGAAATGAAACAGAATCCCGTACCGGCAAGACAACCCCTCGTGACGGCATCGAGTCCATGGCTTTGAAAAGAAATGGTTTTTCCTTCCGCCTTGGCCCGTTGACGGAGAATACGGTAATAATGGGGGGCACACGTGGCCTTTAGCTGCAAAGTGGTCTTTTCCCGTTGGTCGTAAAACCAATTTAGCGTCTCTTCGTATGCCTTCGCATCGATGGCCTGATCGACGATGTACTTTCCCCTTCCCGTGGGAACCAACAAGAAAATATGATGTGCCACTGCACCCAACTCTTCGGCCAATTCGAGAATCTTGGGAATCTGTTCCAGATTGGATTTGGTGATGGTGGTGTTGATCTGAAATTCGATCCCCGCAGCCTTCACATGCTCGATTCCCTTGATGGCGGCATCGAATGCACCGTCAACGCCGCGGAATCGGTCGTGGACCGCTTTTGTCGCCCCGTCAATACTGGCGCTGATGCGCTGGATACCGGAAGCCGCCATCCGATGGGCAACTTCTCGGGTGATCAAGGTCCCGTTTGGCGCCATGACCATTCGAAGCCCCAATCCATCGCCATATTCGGCAATGTCGAAGATATCATTTCGCAATAGCGGTTCACCACCGGTGAGAATGATGATCGGTTTTGCCACTTCGGCGATCTGGTCCAACAGGCGAAAGGCCTGATCCGTCGATAATTCTCCCGTATAGGGGCCGTTGGTGGCGGAGGCACGGCAATGAATGCAAGAGAGATTGCAGTTTCTCGTGGTCTCCCAGGCCACGAGTCGCAAGGTGTTTTTCTTTCCGGGAGCGTGTGGCCCGGCAGGTTTGTCTGTATGGGGATGTGGGGACATGGTTTTTACCTTTTACTGTCAGTCGCTGATCAGGGCCGCAGCTTCCATGGCAAAATAGGTCAATATAATATCGGCGCCGGCTCTCTTGATGGCAGTGAGCGTTTCCATCATCACCTTGGGACCATCGATCCAGCCCATTTTTTCAGCCGCCTTGATCATGGAAAACTCACCGCTGACATTATAAGCGGCAACGGGAAGGTCCACTTCGTCGCGGACCCGACTGATAATGTCAAGATAGGCCAGGGCTGGTTTTACCATAATAATATCGGCGCCTTCCTCCACGTCCATGGTCACTTCCCGGATGGCCTCCCTGGCATTGGCCGGATCCATCTGATAGGTTCGGCGGTCGCCGAATTTCGGGGCACTTTCCGCAGCCTCGCGAAATGGACCGTAGAATGCGGAGCAGTATTTGGCCGCGTAGGACATGATGGGAATCTGTGAAAAGTCGTTTTCATCCAGTACCGACCGAATCTCCGCCACTCGTCCATCCATCATGTCCGACGGAGCCACCATATCCGCTCCGGCCTGGGCGTGGGACAAGGCGGTTTTGGCCAGCAGGTCCAACGTGGCGTCGTTGTCCACGTGTCCATTGTCGACGAAGCCGCAATGACCGTGATCGGTATATTCACACAGGCAGACGTCGGTGATGATCACCAACTCCGGAATTTTGTCCTTCAGGGCGCGGACCGTTTTTTGCACGATTCCGTTCTTCGCATAGGCCTGGGTGCCCAAAGGATCTTTTTTGGATGGGATGCCGAACAGAATCACGCCGGGAATTCCCATGTCGAAGGCCTGTTTGGCCACTTTTTCAAGATTGTCGACAGAGAGCTGATAGTTGCCGGGCATGGAGTCGATGGGATTTTTCACGTCCTTGCCATCAATGGCAAACAGCGGGAGAACCAAGTCGTTGACGGTTAGCACCGTCTCTCGGACCATCTTTCGTATGGTTTCATTTCGTCGTAGTCGTCTGGGGCGATAGTCGGGAAACAACATATATTCACTCCTGGCTTTCTTGTCTACAGCGTCTGGGAGATCTCTTCATCGGATAGATAGCAGGCCGGATCCGGGGCCCATACGTCTCCGGTAACCGCTTCTGCGCGAACGCGGAAGTTTCCGCCACACACATCCAGCCACCTGCATGAGGCACAGCGACCTTTCACATGGGCCTTTTTTTCCTTGAGCTTTAGCAAAAGATCGTCTTCCGGCCGGGTCCAGATTTGGGAAAACGGCCTTTTGCGAACGTTTCCAAAACTATGGTGGCGCCAGAACTGGTCGGCATAGACTTCGCCATCCCAGCTAACGCAACCGATGCCTCGGCCGGAGTTGTTTCCCTCGTTCATTTTGAGCAGCTCGAGGACTTGATCCGCACGTTCCGGATTTTCCTTCAACAGTCGCAGGTAGAGATAGGGGCCGTCGGCATGGTTGTCCACGGTCAGCACTTCCTTGAATATACCCTTGTCGCAAAGTGTCTTGGTCCGGTCGATGATCAGATCCACGGCTTTGCGGGTTCCCGCCAGACTCAAATCCTCTTCCACCATCTTGGACCCTCTTCCTGCATAGACCAGGTGATAGAAACAGACCCGGGGAATGTCCCGCTCTTCCAAGAGATCGAAAATTGCCGGAATTTCATCTACGTTGAATTTGTTGATGGTGAAGCGCAGTCCCACCTTTATACCGGCGGTTTGACAATTTTCAATGCCCGTCATGGCTTTGTCGAAGGCACCGGATACCCCCCGGAACCGGTCGTTGATCTCCCTCATGCCATCCAAACTGATGCCGACGTAAGACAGTCCGATGGATTTGAGCGTTCTGGCCAGATCGGCGGTGATTAATGTTCCGTTGGTTGAGATCACCGCCCGCATGCCCTTCTCGACGGCGTAGGCGGCCAATTCGGGAAGATCACGCCTTGCCAGGGGTTCACCGCCGGAAAAGAGCATTACCGGCGCTCCAAACTGTGCCAGATCATCGATCAACCGCTTGCCTTCTTCGGTGGAAAGTTCGTTTGTCACACAATCTTCCGTGGCTTGGGCATAACAGTGAACGCAACGCAGGTTACATTTTTGTGTCACGTTCCATACCACCACGGGTCGTTTGTCCTTGGAAAATTGCAGAAGGTGAGATGGCAACGTAGACGAGTGACGACCGTAACGGAGTGCATCCGAAGGTTCCACGGTTCCGCAGTACAGCTTTGATATGCCAATCATAGGGATTTTAGCCTTTTGGAAGGTTTTGGTTGTCTGGGAGCAGATGGAGGCCACCCTCATTTTGCTGAAGGAGATCGGCGATGAAGTGCTCTGGATTTTCCAGCGCGTTTTTCGTGATAAAGAAACGGGTTCGACCCGTCTTTTCCCGAACCAATTTCAAGCCGTATTCAAAATCCGCCTTCAAGTTACGATAGTACCCTTCCGGCGTCTGTCGGTGGGTCAGGCATTTTTCGATAATATGGTCGATGGCATCTTCCTCCAGGACGATGTTAATACCATGATTCTTGATAAAGTAAAGTTCTATGGTTTTCGTTTCTTCATAATGGGCTTTGAGCTTTTGCATCACCCGATCCATGTCCGTGATCTGCAGACTATAGGTTTTGGCGGCAAGCTGGATTCTCGAATCCGTTAATTGAATACCGTATTTTTCGCCAAAGGTAATTCGATTCGCAGAAACATAGTTGACGATTCGCTCTGACTCCTGCTTGGAAAGTTCATCGAAGATTTGCCGGAATTCCGCGGCGTCAGGATTTGCCAACAAATGATTCAGATGCGCATCGGGGCTTTCGATCACCTGCCGGGTCACGGCAAAGTTTGTCACCGTGCTGGAGGGCAGTGCCTTTTCAAATGGCAGCAGCGCCCCTTCAACGGCACTGACCAAACCCCGTGCACCGGTGTTTTCGCCATGGGCACGAAGGGCTATCAGTTCCAATGCTTCGGTTTGAAATTTGACGTCAATGCCGTAGGCGGCAAAATCGAGCTTTTTCCCCAACACAATCGGGTTGTTCGGATTCTGTAAGATGTCGAAAAGGTCTTTTTCCGTGAGGTGTTCGAATACGGTGCGAACGGGGAGGCGGCCGACAAACTCCGATTCGAATCCGAAGGACACGAGATCCTCCGATTTTACCTTCGTGAGCATGTCGATCTTTTCGGTTGGTGTGGAGATCGAAGCGCCGAAGCCGATTTTCTGGTCGGCAATGCGACGAGAGATGATTTTTTCCAGTCCGGAAAAGGCACCGCTCATGATAAACAGAATATGTTTCGTGTTGATACTGCTTTTCTCTTTTTTCCCGGTTTTTCTGAATCGGTCGATTTCCTGGAGCATGGAAACCGGGTCGTGGGGAACTTTCAGGTCCACATCGGTTTCTTCCATGGGTTTGAGCAACGCCCGCTGGACACCGGTCCGGGAGACATCCGCCCCGATAAGGTTCTGGCTGGAGGCGATCTTATCGATCTCGTCAATGTAAATGATTCCATACTGGGCCAACTCGATGTCTCCACCTGCCTCTTTGACGAGATCACGGACCAGGTCTTCGACATCGCCACCCACATAGCCTGTCTCGCTGAACTTGGTTGCATCGCCCTTGACAAACGGGACACCGATTTTTTTTGCGATCAGGCGCACCATGTAGGTCTTTCCCACGCCGGTGGGACCCAGCATCAGCACGTTGTTTTTGATGACACCGACCATGTCGGTGAAATCGTCGAAAGTGCTTTGGATGTGTTTGATGCGATTAAAATGGGTACAGACCTTCGTCGCCAGTATGTCCTTGGCCTGTGTTTGCTTGACGATGTATTGATCCAGGTATGAGATCAGGTCCTTGGGCTTTAAATCGAAATTGATGGTTTTTTGCTTCTTTTTTGGTGAATCAGCTTCGTCGGTTTTGGCTGGTTGGGGCATGACGATGGGTGTCGCCAACTTAACGCTGCCGCCAAATTTCTTTGCCAGAAAATCGCCGAGTTCTTTTTCGAGTTCCTTGGGGTCGGGTATTTTTTCATTGTATTCGTTCATCATGATTCAGTATAAGCACCTCCATTATCAAATTCAAGCCTGATCCAAACAGGGGACAAGGCCTTTGACAGGCGCCTTCCGGCCATTGATTTCTTACGGAAACGAATTTTGTAAAGAAAATGATCTTGGTGCCGATATTATACGAAGGTAAAAACGATATCCTACCGCATCCCGGAAAAAAAAGAGTTGACACATGGGGCAGGTTGCTTACAATTTACGATTTGAACCGCACCTGTATTCACGCTGCTGCCCTGTAAAGGAAAAGCATGGACAATTCCAACCGCATTCAATTTGAAACTCCGAATCTGGAAAGCCTGAAAAACCGCCACACCGTAGTCGACCTGCACTTTCATTCACACTATTCCGATGGTGCCGATACCATACCCCAGATCGCGGATCGTGCCCGGGAGTTGGGAATCGGTATCGCCATTACCGACCACAACGCCATCGCTGGTGCCGTCGAAATCGACGGTTACAAGGACATTCTCAGCATTCCCGGAATCGAGGTGACCTCACGGGAAGGGACCCACGTGCTGGTCTATTTTTGCCGGATAGACGACCTGAAAGCCTTTTTTGTCCAGGAAATCCAGCCGCATATGGGGCCAACGGTAATGTCTTCAATCGGTCTGGATGTGATGTCCATTGTTCAATGTGCCAGAAAATACGACGGCGTGGTAATTTTCCCGCATCCCTATTCGGCGGCATTTACAGGGGTTTGCAACCATAGCTTTTCTCCTTCACGCCTCCACCGGCTTCTGCATATGGCCGACGGCGTAGAGGTGATCAATTCGGAGAATCTAAAGCGCTGGAATATGAAAAGTGCCCTTTTGGGGTTCAATCTCGATCGCTGCGTCACCGGTGGAAGCGACGGTCACAAGGTTCAACAGATGGGAAGTGCGGTGACCTATTCCGCCTGCGCTTCCAGCCGAACGGCCTTCCTGGATGCCTTGCGTCGCAAAGATACCAAGGTGATGGGGGCCGAGACCAAGTTGCTGAAAAAAATCCAGTCAAATGGCACGAAGCTGAAACATAGCATAACCAACTGTCCGGATTTGTTTGAAAAAAATGTCCGTTACAGCAAAAATGTGATCAGGCTTCGTGCCGGCAGGGCAGTCGAGACGATCTGGCAGCGGGTGAACGACAAGCACATGAAAAAGGCCTTTTATCTTCTTGCAGGCGTAACGATCGTGAAATTCAACTACAACGCACTGCCATTGATCATTTTCTCACTTTTAGCCTGATCATCCATTCTTTCAAATTCATAAAACCACAATGCAACCACCTCGGACCAGAGAAAGAGTAATTGACATGAAGGTCCATTCTTGTCATACTCTCATTTTGTGTAAACCGGTCCTGCCGTGCTACCGTATAAGCAGCGTTTTCGATATTTGAAAACGTTTCGGGACGCGGGATCCTTTCTCATTCAGGCAGCAAATGGTCGTACAGTTTACAATTTAAAATCAGGATGTTCTTTCTTCAAAGATTCTCGACACAGAGTCCCCTTTCACCAGCGGCGGGGCTTTTGAGAAGGCCAAAATCGGTTTTTCGTACCATGGATGTTCGATCACGAACCGCGATAAACGAACAAAAGGAGACAAGGGAGGAAGAATGAAACGGTTTCTGATATTTTTTTCTTTTATTACATTGGTTTTGGCAATTTCCGGATGTGCGACCAAGGGCATAATCCCCATGTCCGCAGAAGACAATCCGCCTCATCATTTCCTGCAGGGGATGGACCTTTTGGACAAGGGTGATATCGGCCAGGCAGAATCGCATTTCAAACGCGCCATCCAGCTGGATCCCGAATATCCGCAAGCCCACGCCGGCATGGCTCTCGTTTCCGCCATGAAGGCAGAGGGCTATGACGATGGGAACCATCGGTCCGTGGAATGGGAACGGGCCATGGAATTTTTTGACGACGCGAAGGGGTTCGCGGACAGCGACAGTGAAAAGTTTTCGGTCTGGGTGACGGGAATCCGGGTTTTCACCCATGGGAAACCCAAAGATTGGATCGAGGAGGCCCAGGACCTTTATGATCGTACTTCACGATTGAAACATGTGGATCGGGGAGAGCTCCTCTATTATCGCGGCGAAGAGGCGAAAGACTACTTCATGGGATTGGCTGCCTTTCGGGCATTGCATTTCAGGGATGCCGAGGATCTTTTGTCCAATGTCACGAAGGCACCTCCGGGGAGATGGCATCAGCCGGCCGCTGCACTTTTCAAGAAGGTCCATAAGATCGTCCGGGCCATGGCAAACTACACACTGACGGACGTGGCCGGGAAGATTGCCATCAAGGATGAAGTGGTTCGATCGGATGTGGCGGCCCTTTTGGTTGACGAAATTCACCTGGACCGTCTGATGGCGGGTCGCATTCCCGTACCCGGCACAGATCCCAAGGCCGATTTCACACCAGCCGACGTGGTCAATCATCCTTTCCAGTCCGAGGTCATGACCGTCCTGAAGTGGAATTTGCGGGGCTTGGAACCTGCTTATGATGAAACCACGCGTGCCTATCTTTTCGTTCCGGATGGTAACATCAAACGCAAAGAGCTGGCATTCATCCTCGAAGACGTACTCACAAAAATTACGGGAGATGAGACCATTCCCACGGCTTTTTTCGGGCAGAAAAAATCGCCGTTTCCGGATGTATCGCCGAATTCACCTTGGTTCAATGCCGTGATGAATGCCGTCAGCCGAAATCTAATGGAGTCCGGGCTTTCCGGGGCCTTTCGACCGGACGCAACGGTGGATGGCGCGGAACTTTTGCTGGCGGTTTTACGGTTACGTGACGCAATGAACATATACTAATTGAAAGAGGGGGATTACGATGAATAGGAAACTGGGTGTAAGCGCTTTTCTTCTTATCGTGTGTTTGTTTTCAAGCGCCTGGGCGCAGGACAACATGCAGGCCGTGACCGATCCGGTCAAGGTTTTCGGAGAGGGGTATCTGCAGGTCATTGGGTTTTCGGAGGAGGGACAATCACGGTATAAGGCCTTGCGGGCTGCCCAGGTCGTCGCCCAGCGTGACATGGTGGAAATTCTGCAAGGGTTGAGTCTATACGGGAACACGTCGGTCAAAGACGGAATGCTCATGAGTGATGAAATCAAAACCAGCGTAGAGGGCTTCTTGCGCGGTGCCACCAAATGTGGTCAGAAATACCATGAGAATAAGGGATATGCCGAGGTGTGCATGCGGATGAACATCCGGGGCCAGGGAGGGCTGTATGAAATCCTGTTGCCCATTATTCAGGATGATAAGATCATCCCCGAGAAACAGCCGGAATTCCAACCTTCCGCCGCTGCCGTAACCAAGGTGACCGGTGCCCAGACAACGACTGAAGACACCGGAAAAGGAGCCGAGGTGAAAGCACCTTCTCAATTGACAAATCCCCACGACGGCCTGATCATCGATGTACGTGACTTTCAGTTCCGTCCCGCACTGGTCAATCGGGTGCTTACCGACAAGGAGGAAGTGGTTTTCGAACCTTCCAAGATCTTGAGCAATGTTTTGGTCGAGCGCGGATGTGGCGGATTTACAACCGATGACGGAAAGGCAAAGGCACTTCTCGATAGCTGGGGAAGTAAAAATCCCATGCTCGTCAAAAGCACGGACGTGCGAAAATTAACCGATGCCAAAATCTCCGAAGACGATGCGGCGGCGATTTACGTTCATGATAAAAACACCAACATCCTGTCCCAGGCGCGCGTGGTTTTCATTCTAAAATAGGTCGATCCCCAAGGAACACCCCCGAATGGCCCGTCCCCCTTCGAAGCGATGGGGTGCGGGCCATTTCACCTCCTATGCCTTTCCCGGATCGGCCAGAGAAGGGGAGGTCAATATGAAAAAGCTGGGATTGATCGTCGGTGCATCTTTTTTGATCATCGTCATCCTGCTGGTCGGTACATCCTTCTGGCTGAAAAGCCAGAGCGATGTCATCGCCAGCAGACTCACCGGCATGGACATTCAATTCGCCGGTTTCGATGTCCGCTACTTTCCCCTGCCCGCCATCGTACTTACCGATCTTCAAGTGAAAAGAGGGCCGCACCTTCTCAACGTACCGAAGATAGAACTTTTTCCTGACTTCCGTCATATTCTGCGTGGAGAAATCAATGTAAAAAAAACCATTCTCGATGATCCTGTCGTGCACGCCAGGGGGTTTGGGAAAGAGGGAAACGATGAAAAACAAACCATTTCCTTCGATACCATTCCCCAGACCAAGGTGGTCGTCAACCGCGGGCAATTCGTTCTTGAAGGCGAACAGGGGACTCGTCTGCCTGTTACCCTGACGGCACAGGCCGAAAAAACGGAGAAACGAATCTTAGTCCAGTTGACGCAGGCGAATATCGAGGAGATCGGGCTTCAATTCGTCGGCACGATCGATATCCTTGCCCTTGATCCCCTGCGATTTTCGGTCGATGCCGCCAAAGGGACGTTCAAGCCTGCCGCAGTAAAACAATTTCTTCTTGATTTCCAATATCTGACGGAGGATGCGGCCGCCCGCCTTCCCGACATTCAGGTCATGGATGCCGAGACCTTTCAGATTACCATCGACAAACAGGCAAAAGAGATCGGTTTTTCGGCCGAAACGCTGAATCTCGATCAGGTTCGCCTCCGCGGCCTGGATGCCAAGTTATTCCAAGGCCGTTTGGTGGATGCACATTGTACCGAAGGTGTCGTGGATGTGAAATCGGCTCTGGATTGGATCGCCCAGAACGTCGATGCAAAGAGGGCGATGGACGACCTGCTCGCCAGGGGAAAATTCAAGCGTGTGGTTCCTTCCGGTACAATTCGTATCTCGTCCCTTTCGTTGAAGGGAGAAGATCCCTTGTCCGAATCGGGGGGCATGGGCGGCATTGCAGACGGGAAAATGCAGATTTCCGCCGAGGACCTTGTGTTGGATCTCGTTTCCCAAACCGATCAAGAGCAGCGGCTCACGATCACTCGACTCGAATCGACGGTAACAATCGTCAACGGCGTCCCATCCATCCAGGTGCAACAGCTCTCCTTCGATTCCTCCAAAGGAGGGGCGGGAGAGATTTCCGGTGCGTTTCAATTGCCATTGGAGATGAAAGATGCCATCGTCCGTTGCGCCATCGACGAATTGAGAATTTTCGATTCCACGCTTGATCTGCATATGGAAAAAAACGGCACCTCAAAAGTGCCCGTGGACCTGACGTACCGCAGTCCCTCCCTCGACATATCCGCCGACGGCCTGGTGGTTGTTCCCGGATCTGAAAAGACCGATGTTGAGGTTTGGCTTTCCCACCTGAAAGTCCTGCGCATGGTATCAAAGGCACCGGAACATCTAAATAACAATCAAAATTTTTTCGATCGACCATTCGACGCCGATTTGATTCCCGGCAAGGATTTTTCTGCAAAGGCCCGTGTCAAGACATTCCAACTCGATGGTCTAACACGATTCAATGACGTGAATCTTCTATTGGTGGTGAAAGAAAAGCAGGCTTTGCTCAATTCATCGGTTCGCATGTGTGGAATGAACCTGAAGCTGGATGCCTATCTCATGCCACCGGGCCGGTTGATCGCCGGTGTGGAGACCCATGGAACCGACGTGGATCTGAACTCCCTGGTTGCCTGTTTTTCCAAGACGCTTCCGGTTTACCTGGCGGGAAGACTTTTCGTCTCCGGCAGTTTCTCGGCACAGGGAGATACACCGAAAGAAGTTATCGACGGAGCCGAAGGGGAGTTGATGTTGACGGTAACCCGGGCCAAGGTAAGCCGGGTCTCCGGCCTGGACCCTCGACTGGGATTCATCCTGGATATCCTCGAGGCCGGTGGCATCACCTCGGAATCGGACGATTCCCTCACCCTTCGTCGCGGGGTTGTAGATTCCAGGTTTCAGGCGGGACGCCTTGAAGTGGACCGCTTTACGTTGGTGGGGCCACTGTTCACTGCCAGGGGGAGCGGGCGATTTATCCTTGCGGATAAACATCTGACGCTTTCCGGTGAAGTCAAGACGGTGATGGGAACGACGAGTCGTTTGGATGTAAACCGCATTCTGCGAAAGGGAGGGGAGACCTGATGGCATGGGATCGCAATCGCATATTCGCAATTGGAAGGATTTTGTTGGGATTCTTCGCTTTTACCGTCGTCGCGACATCCTGCGCGAAATTTGAAAAGCCTCCGGAGGTCTCCTACGTCGAGGAGACGATGATTCCGGCGAAACTCGCTGTCTTGCCGGCGACGTATCTTTCCTTGCCCGCCGAAACACCGGGGGAGTTTCCCCTGGATGGGACCAGTGAAAAGGGGAAGTTCATCGCCGAATTGGCGCGCAGTGTGATCCACAACCAGCTCGCCGGCAAGGGATACGACATGCGGATCATGGGGGCGGTGGACCAGACACTGCCGGATGAAGATTGGCAGGAGCAATCGGCCGAAAAGCTATGCGAAACCCTTTCTGTGGATGGGCTCGTCTATGTCGAAATCGGTACTGCAACCATGGTGACGGCCGTTGCATACGATCTTTTCAAGATCGAGGCAACAATCAAACTGGTCAGCAAGACGAATGAGGAACTGGGACGATGGAGCGATGGGTCTTCCAAACGGAAAATCGCCATCCCCACGAGTCCCGTTGGGATTGCGTCGACCATCGCCGGAGCCCTGCTCGACGAGTCGGCCAGGAAACAGATGCGGCTGGTGATTTACGACTGGGGATGGAAGGTATGTCAGTTCATGCCTGACAATCCCCTTGGAAAGCGTTTGCCCGATGTCGTTTACGTGGACTCGAATATCGACAAGAAGATTTTTGCACTGGGCGATCGGGTATCCGTCGAAGTGGTCGCCGAAAAGGATTTAACCTGCAGCTTTGATCTCGGAGATTTCAAAAAGAATCTGCCTCTGGCCCACGATGGCCAGGGTACGTATAAGGGATTTTACGTGGTCCAGGCGGGTGATGAGGTATCCAACCAACCCTTGCAGATTCGTCTCTCGCGTTCCAACGGCGTGGAGCGTATATGGCTCGAAGCAGGTGGTACGGTTTCCATGGACGGCGTCTTGCCGCCTGCCGTGGAACGAACCAAGGCCCAGGCCAGCCGAGAAGGGATTCGCCTTTCCTGGGATTTGCCAAAAGGCGAAGAGCTGTCCACCTTTGCCGTAGAAAAAAGCAAATCGGCCGTCGGTGATTTCCAGACCGCGGCGATGTCCAAGGACCTGACCTATCTGGATGCGGATGTAAGTCAGGGCAATGTCTATTATTACCGGATTCGATCCGTTGATCTGGCAGGTAATACTTCCCCATCCCTGCAAACCATCCGGGTGACCATGCCTTATTTCCACGAGGTGGTCCTTAGCGGCGATCTGACAGGTAATCTGGTATCCGGGGTTTACCGGATAAATGAGACGGCAATGATTTCCCATGGAAATGTGTTGGACATCGGGGCGGGGTCAAAGGTGAAGTTGGGACCGGATGCAGCCATTTCCGTCAGCGGCATATTGAATGTCAATGGTTCCGAAGAGCGACCCGTTATCTTTGAAGGAGAAGGATGGAAGGGAATCGTCGTTGGGGAAAACGGCCAGGCCAATCTGACCGATGCCATCATTCGAGGATGTAATCCATGCGCCACAGTGCGCGGCGGTAGTGTTCGGATGGCAGCCGTTTCCATCGAAGGTGAGACCGGCGACGGCGTCGTTGTCGACAAAGATGGTGTCCTGGCTATAGAAAAGGGACGCGTCAGCGGCTTTTCCCGGGGTATCGCGATGGCAGGTGGAAAAGGAAGCATCGAAGCGAGTACGGTAACGGGGAACGAGGTTGGACTGGACTTGGTAGAGGGTGATCTTTCGTTACAAGACTGCAATCTGTTCGACAATCATCGAACAAATTTTCGTTCCGAAACCAAGGTGGTGCTCGAGGGCAACTATTTTGGTACCACGAATATCAGGAACCTTCAAATCGAAGGCGATGTGCTGGTAAAAAGCCTGTTGGATTCTCCTTTTCCCCATGGGCGGCTGGTCGTTCTTGTGGACGATACGGATATCACTGCCGAAGCGTTGGACGAGCGATTCGAACAGTTGAAAACCAAAGGCGTCGAGGCTTTCAACCAAAGGAGGTACGGTGATGCCCATCAATCCCTGACCCAGGCCCTTGCCGTAAAAGCAGACAAGGATGTCTATCTTTACCTGGCCTATACCCAAAGCAGCCTGGGGGAGGAAGAGAACATGGTCGAGACGCTGGAGCGCGGGATCACCGACTTTCCCTATGAAGTGCGACTGTATCAGATTTATATCAAGTACCTTGCCGCAAACGGACAAAAAGAGAAAGCGCTGGCACTTCTGGGAAAGGCCATGAAAATGAATCCCGAGGATCAAAATCTGGTTTTCATGAAACAATATGTGGAAGCAATGGGGGAGTGACGTATCGAAAGCCGGGTTGACAAAGTGTTCCAATGGGATTTGCTCAGCACCGGTTCTATCCTGAAATATATGGATTTCGCAGGGAAAATCAAATGAATCGATTCTATTTGCGCATGGGCGGTATATTCATCCTTTGTCTCGGTTTCGCGGGTTTGGTGCAGGCAGATATCAGCAAGGAGACCTTGGAAAAGGAGCATTTGGCCAGATACTACATCAATTACGCAAGCTATCTGATCGATGTGGGAAAATATCTCGAAGCACTGGAAAGTTACAATGCAGCCCAAGAGACGACGGGCATTTCCAAGACCAAAGTGGATGCCATGCTGGCCAAGGCCGCACTCCTCTCCTCATTTTTGGATGCACCGGAAGATGCCCTGAACGTGTACCGAAAGGTACGTACAGAATTTCCGGAAGCCGCGGAAATTGCTCATTATCGTGAAGGGATCCTGCTTTTCGAACTCAAACGCTCCGACGCGGCCAAAAAGACATTGGAAGGATACCTTCAACAATACCCCAAAGGGCGTTTTTATTACCAAGCCGAGGCGTTGCTGCGAGAGCTTGCCAGGGCAGTCACACCACCGCCGGAGCCGCCGGTTCCCCCCCCACCCGATGTGGTGCCTGCGCATCCGGAGTTGCGCGTCCGCATGTGCCAAACCACGAAGTCTGCCACAATCGCGGGAAGTCGCGTTTGTACCGATGGATTCGGTTGCATGGATCGTTTCGAATTGTTTTTTGCCGACGGTAAGATTCGGGTCGGCGGTAAGGTGGCCGAAGAAAAATCGATGGTATTTACGAGTTCCTCTCCCATGACCGTCTTATGTGGCGAGTCCAAGAAACGGGTGAGGGGAAAACTCAATGCGAAGATCGCCAAAGGCAAGTTGATGGTCATCAACCTGGTGGACATCGAGGCATATCTGATGAGCGTCGTGCCATCGGAAAATCCCGCAAGCTGGCCATTGGAGACATTGAAAGCCCAAGCCGTGGCAGCCAGAACCTATGCCTATTATCAGCGTGAGCATCGAAAGAACTGGGCCTACGATCTGGTGGATTATGCCGGTGACCAGGCCTATGGTGGCATGGAAAAGGAGCATCCTCGCAGCACGAAGGCCGTCAAGGAGACGACCGGTGAGGTGCTGACCTACGAGGGAAAGCCGATACTGGCCATGTTCAGTGCCAATAGCGGTGGCCACACCGCCGATTCCGAGGCGATTTTTGACCTGCGCAAGCCCTATTTGGTAGCCCAGAATGATCCGGCCAGCCTGCACGGTGGAATGGCCAACTGGACGCGAACCTTTACCGTCACAGAAGTGGTATCGGCCCTTTCCCGGATCAATATTGACGCAAAGGGTCTTTCCGCCATCGAATCGGCCGAGACCGGCCCTTCCGGTCGTATCGTCAAGATTCGGTTGGTCATGGCCGGTGGCAAGAGCAAGGTGCTGCGAAACCGTACGACGTTGCGAAGGGCATTGGATCTTCCAGAGATCCTTCACGAGATTCGTCGAGACGGTGACAATTTTATCTTTAAAGGTCATGGGTGGGGCCATGGCGTCGGCTACTCCCAGTGGGGATCGGCATATTTGGGCAAAAAAGAAACCTATGACAAGATTTTATCGTTTTATTACGGAGATGCGAAAAAGGTGAAACTGTGGTAAGGGCAAACGCCTCGTCAACCCTGGGCATTGGAGAGAGAGAAAAATGAAACGAGCCGGAGTGGATGTCAAACAGATAGGTAAGAAAGATGCGGCATTCGGTAGCAAGAAGACGTCCATATTGTGGTGTTTGCAGGGGTGGCTGCTCCTGATGCTATTGGTTTGTGCCGGCCATCTGGCATCGGTGGACATGGCCTTGTGTGCCACCGATGTCAAATCGGAGGGCTCCGATTTCGTCCAGCATATCATGGCGACCCAGGAGAAGATGGCAAGCATCAACCGGCGAATCGACAGGGAAAGAATGCTCGCCGAACAGGGGCCGTTGGCGGAACAGGCAGAACGAAATCGGAATGTGACCCGGCTCCAGGAGATCAAACTCGTCTATCAACGCCTGCTCAACGCAGTTAAAAAGAACATCTCTGTTGCCGGTGAAGTCGCCGGACTGAAGACTGCCATGGAAAGCGGCGAGGCCTATGCCCTGGCAGAGCAAAAGCCCTACTCTCTGTCTTATTACGACAAACTCCTGGACCAGGTCGTGGCCTTTCAACAGGAAAAAGAGGTCCTTTCCACCTCCATGGCTACCAGTGAAAGCAAACTCGACGAGTATAAAGCAGCGCAGGAGCGCAGCGAACAAACCTTCCGACGGGTCAAGGAAGAACTGACGACAACAACGGGCGGTTTGGATGAAGAAAGCCTGCAATACGTCAAGGCCCAACTGGAGCGGGAAGCCGCTGTTGCATCCGTTTTGCTCCAACAGGCGCGGATGGAAGGGTTCGAGCAGGAGTCCCGTCTCATCGAAGGCAAGCTGAAAGCCGCACAGCAGAAGCTGACGATTATCAGAAAGGACCTCTCCTTCGATCCCGAGGCGTTGAACACGGAAATCATCCGTCTCGAGGCGCAACGGGATCAGTTGAGCGAACGACTCCAACTCATCCTCGATCAACAGAAAAGAATCGATGCGCAATGGCAAAAGGATCGCACGAAGGCAGGCAGTAACGCCACCGAGAGCGCCATGGCAGCAATGGAGGCATGGCGGGATGCCTACGAAAAGGTACTGCCCCAGACAGAAGAGATGGCACACCTGATCAATAACCAGGCCTCGCTCTGGAGGTCCCGCTACGCCTTGGTGAAAGGGGAGGCATCTTCCAAAGAGATGGAACAATGGGAGAAAGAGGCGAAAGCGATTCGAGAACAGACGCAGCAGTCCATCTCCTTGTATCAGAACTGGCAGGTGAATCTGCAGTCCCGTATCTCCGCCCTTGCAAAGAAAGCGGAGAGATTGGATGCGGTGCAAGAAAAATATGTTACATACAGATTGAACGCCTTGAACAAAATGGCGGAATTCGGTGGTGAGTACTTTTCCACTCTCCTTACGACGGGTCAGCTTGCCGGACGCTTGATCGATGAGATCGGTGCAAGGAAAAAGCAGCTGCCATTGTGGGAAAAGGCAAAGGCCGTCGGATCTAAATTTGAAGAGGTGTGGAATTTCGAACTGTGGGCCATCGACGACAATGGGGTTACGGTGCGCAAAGTCGTCACGGCCTTCGTCCTTTTGGTACTCGGCCTTTTCCTCCTCAAACAGCTGATCCGACTGTTATCATCGAGAATGAGACGAACCAAGATGGAAGCGGGTGTCGTTTCCGTTGTGGAGAAGCTGCTTTTTTATATCGGGCTGGTCTTGATCGTTCTTTTCGCTTTGCGAATGGTCAACATTCCCCTAACGGCATTCACATTTTTCGGTGGCGCGATCGCTATCGGAATCGGCTTCGGTGCCCAGAACCTGATCAACAATTTCATCAGCGGATTCATCATCATGGTCGAACGCCCCATCCGCATCGGCGACCTCATCGAACTGGAAGGAAGAGCGGCACGCGTAGAGGAGATCGGTGCCCGCTGTACGCGGGTCAAGACCGGAGACAATGTTCACATTCTGGTGCCCAACAGCAGTTTTTTGGAGAACAACATCACAAACTGGACCTTTTCCGATCAAAAGCTTCGTGTTCAGGTGGCTGTGGGCGTGGCTTACGGGTCACCCGTCAAGAAGGTGACCGAGTTGCTGTTGCAGGCGGCGGATCAGACCGAAAAGGTTCTCAAAGAACCCAAACCATTTGTCATATTTGATGATTTTGGCGACAGCGCCTTGGTTTTCGTTATCTATTTCTGGGCTTATGTTCGAGGTGTCGTGGAGAAGAAACGAATTTCCAGCGAGCTTCGCTACCATATCAACGAATTGCTGAACGAAAATGAGATCGTTATTGCCTTTCCCCAACAAGACGTCCATTTGGATTCGATCAGCCCCCTTCAGGTGCAGATGGTGGATGCGGGCCATGATGGCAAATAAAAAATTGACTGCAACCGATCATCCTTGTGTGGAAAATGGAGCGAAATTATGAAAATTGCTGTACCATCCTGGATTGCCATCTCCCTTCTCCTACTCTTGACCGGCCCCCTGACGGCCTATGCCGAATCGAGCAAATGGCTTCAGCTTGACGCAGACTCCAAAGAACGGCTCCGACACATCATCCAGTCCGATATAGAGCGCCGTCGCGGTTTTACCACCCCGGAAGAGGCCCGTCGCAACACGGATATGGTGGAGAGAGAGCGGGATAAGGAACGTTCGGCGTATATGGCCCAAATCGATGCTGCCAGCGCCGATTTTAAACGGACCAAAAAGCGGTTGGATGATCTTTCGGCACAATTTCAGACGGCTTCCTACGATTTTGAAGAGACCAAAAAAAATCACGATACCATGAAGGCCGGTATCGATAACATGGACAACTCTATTGCCCGGTACCAAGAGGATATTCGAAGTCAGCGGGAGGCGCTGAAAAAATGGCTGAAGACCACCAAGCAGGGGGAAACCCTCGTTGCGGTGATCTATACCCGGGGGTTCATGGATTCGGCACATAAATTGGAGCGCCTCGCCGACCAGGCTTCTGCACCCCTCATGGCCGAGCACATGGGCACATATATTCAATCTTTCAGCAAAGTCGTCAACAACGTGCTAACCGGAGATTTCATCCGTGCCGTCGAAGAGGGAACCGCGAAATGGAACCGCGAGGAACCGGTTCGCATCGCCCTGACCAAGGGGTCTCAGGGTACGACGTATCTTCGGGTCAAGCGCTATGAACTCTATCCATTCCAGGCCCCGGACGCCAAGCAGATGAAGGCCAATGGGGACGATGGAAATATCGGTGCAAAGATCATCGAGTCCCAAGAGGATCTTACCGCCATGCTCAAACAGAACGGCTATTCGCCGGATCAATATGACCTGAGTCGTGTGTCTGGAATGATTCGCGATATCGCGCTGGCCAACCGGCAGGCGGAAGCCAACCAGAGGGAACAATTGATCTCCTTTCAAGAGCGCATCACCTATTTGGAGAAGAAGATCGAAAGTGCCCGAAACGACAAGGCATCGCTCCTCCCTTTGCTAAATGCCAAGTCAGAACAGCTGGAGAAGATGGCTTCCGAACTCGAGGTGATTCGACTCCGGAAAGAGTCTGCGGCATCTGCTTTCCAGAATGCCCAGACAATCCTGCTGGATAAGAAGCGGGTCCATGAGTCGATCATTATCAAGACGAGTCTGGTAACGGTGAAACGGTCCGAAACACCGGCCGAGGCTTCTGCGGAGGCGGTGCTGGAAGAGTTGAAGGACGTCTTGAACGACGCCCGGATGCAGCATTACTCTTCGACCACCGATGTTCTGAACGGTAGCCTCATCGATGAGTCAAAGCGCCATGCCATCAGCGAAGCAAAGATCATCGCAGTTCGCCCCCTGGCTTTCATCAACGAGGGAGAGAGTATTCGTGTGAAGATCGCCTTTCGGGTAAAAACCGTTTTGGACACGAATGATGATCAGATGATGGCTCGTGTCGAACCGCCAGAACAGAAGCCGGCGATCGTGGCTCCCCAACCGGAAAAGAAAAAAGCAGAACCTTCCACCGAGGTGGTAAAAAGGAAAGACCAACCCAAAACGAGTGTGAAAACACCGTCTGCGACCATCGCCGCCGTACAGCAAAAGAGTGCCCCCTCCACCACGGACAAGCCTGTGATGACCGGCAGTGCATTGGACTTTCACTTCGAACTGGACAAGGTGGTGACGAGTGCGAAAACGCTCACCTTTCTCGTCAAGGCCACCAACCGGGCGCAACATGTGAAATATCTGGCTTTTTTTGATCAGACGAGCGGCTATGGGAAGTCAACCATCAGCGGTTCGGCCATTGCCACCAGTGAGGTCTACCGTGTCAACTTCTGGCAGGGAAGGAAAAAAACCGCTTCCGCCGACGCCTATCGCGGTGTGCCTGTGAACCCTGGAGATACTGTAGTCGTGGAACTGATATTCAACGCAGCGTTACCGGCCAACACCCTCATCTCTCGTCTGAATCTACTTCCGTCGGTGGGCACCCGTTCCATTATCCGCACCTACAGTTGGCGTTCTGAAGATATACCCTTTAAAGACATCCGCGTTCCCCATTGATTCCTTGTATCCAGACCGGGTGCTTTGCACCCGGCGATAACCCGGTCGATACGCCACTGATGTGCTTTCGGGATATGCGGCCGATGGATAACATTCCGAAATCACACGACTTGCGGGTGGTCGGTGATTTCCGGTAAGATGGCCACGATCCGAAAGGGGTACGCGCATTATGGCCAGTAAGAAATATTACGGTGTTGCCGTTGGCCGACGGCCGGGGGTCTACACCCAGTGGTTCGGCGAGGCAGGCGCCCACGTCCAGGTAAAAGGATATCCGGGTGCGCGGTACAAGGGATTTGCCACGCGAAAGGAAGCCGAAACCTTTGTTCGGGGTAATGGGAAGGAACAAACAAAACCGCAAGGGTCGTCTCCATCGGCGGGTGGAAGATCCAAGACCAAACCAGACGACGAGTCCATAAGGCCTTTTGCGAATCGGGAGATCATCTACACCGACGGCTCCAGTCTGGGAAACCCGGGGCCCGGTGGCTACGGCGTGGTGATTGCCAGACCCGCCGGTCCCGTTGAATTGTCCGGCGGATTTCGAAAAACGACAAACAATCGCATGGAGCTATTGGCCTGCATCGTCGGTTTGGAGTACCTTTCGTCACCTTCGCGTGTTTCCCTTTACAGCGATTCACGGTATGTCGTCGATGGCATCACCAAAGGATGGGCGAGGAATTGGCGGCGCCGTGGTTGGAAAAAAAGCAATGGGGAGAAGGCCCTGAACATCGATTTATGGGAACGTCTTCTACGGTTGTGTGACTTGCACGACGTTGCCTTTGTCTGGGTGAAGGGGCATGCGGGCAACCACGGAAACGAAAGATGCGACCAACTGGCGACCCGTGCCGCCTCCAAAGGTTCATTGCCGCCGGATGCGGGGTATGAATCTGATTTTTTCTAAAGTACTATTATTACATGGCGATAATTCCTTTGTAGAACCAATTGGTGACGGCTTTGTAAAAAGTCCGATATCTGCGTTACGCTTCATCCCTCGTTGCCGCGACGTACTCGTACATACGCCTCATTCCTCGGGATTCGCAAGCCTTGATCTCGAACTCTTTACAAAGCCGTCCAAAGTTCGACTTTTCACGATTTCATCAATTGGTGAAATTGGTGAAACGATAAGGCATTGTACCATGGCGAAAACGAAAAAAGATCATCTTCCATCCGATCACGGGGAGATACCGGCATCCGATGATAAAGTAATGCGGGTCTTTCTCAACAATCAGGGCAAAGGGAGTTTTATTTGTCCTGCCTGCAAAAAGGGCGTCATCAAAGATCTGAGTGAAATTGCACGGTCCACGTCTGCTGTGCGCATCCGATGCAAATGTTCGTGTGGACATAGTTACCGCGTTTTGGTGGAAAGACGCCAATATTTTCGGAAAGATGTAAATCTGATCGGGATGTACATCCAACATCGCGGGAACGACCAATCCCCGCTGAAAGGGATTATCACGGTGCGGAACGTCTCCCAGTCGGGTGTCTGTTTCTCGGTGAATTCCCCCCCCCATTTTGAAGTCGGTGACCTTTTAACCATAGAATTATCCCTGGATGACACGGATCGCTCCAAGGTGCGGGAAGAGGGTGTCGTTCGGCGAATCGAATCGAACATGGTGGGACTGGAGTTCACTTCCACCGACCGGTACGGGAAACTCGGCCAGTATCTGTTGCGGTAACGCAGATCGGATGAGGCCGCTGGCAATTCTGCCAGCAGGGTTCATTGCCTTGCTGTTGCCGACTACATGGAAATCATCCCTTCATCGGCGTCCATTAAGGCTGGAAATTTACTTCGGTATTCATTGAGTGTGGTCGCGCGAAACGTGCCGTTGATGATTGCTTCCTCGTCCCTCACGCTCTTTATTACCTGTCCCATGGGATCGACAATCGATGTGTCCCCGCAATACCGATACCCGTTTCCGTCCACGCCCACCCGATTCACGCCGGCCACGTAGCATTGATTCTCTATGGCCCTCGCCCGCAACAAGGTCCGCCAATGTTCGGCGCGCCGCTGCGGCCAATTCGCAATAAAGATCGCAGCATCGTAGACGTTACCCATATTTCTCGTCCAGACGGGAAATCGTAAATCGTAACAGATAAAGGGACGAATGCGCCATCCGTTGCATTTCACCTGTAAATGCCGTATTCCCGGTGAGTAGACGGCATCTTCTCCCGCATAGCGAAAAAGATGCTTTTTGTCGTAGACATGCAGCGTATCATCGGGTTTTGCCCAGATCAGTCGGTTGTAGTAGCGATCTTCATCGCAAATGATCACGCTTCCCACCACATCAGCTTGGGTTTGGCGGGAACAAGCCTTCATCCACGATACCGTCGTTCCATCCATGGGTTGGGCCAGACGACGGGCATCCATGGAAAAACCGGTGGAAAACATTTCGGGCAAAACGATTAAATGGGTTCCGGAAGGGACACGGTCGATTTTTTCCCGGAACCGATCACAATTGGCATCATCGGCTTCCCAGGCAAGGTCTGCCTGTATCAGTGCGATCTTCAGATCTTGCATAGGATCTTCGCCGCCTTTGTCAGGGTGTCGTTCCTTTTGGCGAAACAGAACCGCAATACCCGGTTGTCTTGTCCATCATGGTAAAAAACCGATGGTGGGATTGCCGCCACTTTATATCTCGTCGTCATCATTTTGGCAAAAGAGACATCATCCATATCGCTGATGGCCGAATAATCCATCATCTGGAAGTAGGTCCCGCGGCAGGCAAGTGGTTTGAACCGGGATTCTTCGAGCAGACCTGTAAATCGGTCCCTTTTTTCTTGATAAAAGGTCGATAACCCAAGGTAGCGTGCAGGATCATCCATGATGTCGGCATATGCCCACTGAATGGGGGTGTTGGAGGCGAAGGTGAGAAACTGATGCACCCGTTGAAATTCACGGGTGAGGTCCGGTGGCGCGATGCAGTATCCAATTTTCCACCCCGTGGTGTGGTAGGTCTTCCCGAATGAACTGATGACGAAGCTTTTCGCATACAGCGCCGGGTCCCGCAATACACTTTGGTGGGTGAGATCGTCGAAGATGATATGTTCATACACTTCGTCTGAGATGATAAACAGATCCCGACCGGATACGATCTGTCGTATGGCTGCCATGTCCGATTCCGACAGTACCGTGCCCGTGGGATTGTGGGGCGAATTGAGGATGATCAGACGCGTCTTTTCGCAGACGGTGTCCGCCACCTCGTCCCAGTCAATGCAATAGTCGGGAAACTTCATGGAGAGATAAACCGGACGCCCGCCATTGAGGCGGATGGCCGGTGCATAGGAATCAAAAGCCGGTTCGAAAACGATGACTTCGTCGCCGGGACGTACGACGGCCGTGATGGCGGCATAGAGGGCTTCTGTGGCGCCCGATGTGACGGTGATTTCCCTGTCCGGATCCACCGGATTCTGGTAAAGATTCGCCACCTTCGAGGAGATCTTTTCCCTGAGTGCCCCAACGCCCTGCATGGGTGCATATTGATTGCGTCCCTTTCGCATATGAAAGGCGACACGGTCGATCAAGGCCCGGGGGGTGTCGAAATCGGGAAAGCCCTGGGAGAGGTTGATGGCATCGTGCTGAGCGGAAAGTGTGGACATTATGGTAAAGATGGTGGTGCCCACATCGGGCAACTTGGATGATATGGTCATGGGAGGGTCTGCCTAACTATACATCCAGAAATGGCCAATTTGCCCGATATCGGCGTTGCGCGAAAAATTGTATCCTCGGAATATCAACCATATACCTCCGGTAAAATTTTTCGTGCGCCTTGATCTCGACCAAATTTGCCTATTTCCGGACGAACACTAACTAATTTTTGTCTGCCTGTATTGGATGTATGTCTTTTGGCCGCAATCGAAACAACACCACATGTTTTTCCTCAGTGCCTGATCGAAGGGTGTGGCGACGGGCCTGGACATCGTAACGATCTTTCATGCGCGCCCAAAATTCGACGCCGGTACGGCGAACCCCTTCCGCCAATAGGATAATCCCGTCGGGGTGGAGATAACGATCGAAAAGCTTTTTTAGGCCGTCGATGTCATCTGCTTTGTAAACGGTTTCGGATCCGATGATATAGTCGAATCGACCGGAGAGGTGGGGCGCATTCCAGTCCAACCTTTCGATGGTAAGCGTCGGGCAATCATTGGCGAGAGCGTTTGCCCGGGCGAAGTTCAATGCGTCGCCATTGATTTCGGTCATGGTGACACGGTGGCCCGCCTTGGCACCCGCGATGCCCACCATACCCAACCCGCATCCGATTTCGAGCATTTTCTTGTTCGTATCCGGCGGGAGACGGGTCAGGTAGCTGGCCAAAACACCTGATGCCTCCCAAATTTTGGCCCATAAGGGAAAGTTGTTCATCACGTCATCGGCATCGATGAAGCGGTCAATGGATGCAGGGGTAAAAAGCTGAATGGCTCGATCGCCGATGGTAACTGGCGTCGTGACCGTATCGTAGGTTTGATGAAATTGCTCTAGGCTGAACATGTAAGCTATCGATTGAACTTATGGTTGTGTCAGGTAGATGAAGACAAATTGCTCGTCATTGATATCGACCGTCAAATCACACTTGCAGGATTTCGCATGGTTGAGCCATACTGGTTTGCCGGCACAGCCGCACTTTTTTCCAGGATAGGATTCACCTGTGGTGGCATTGTACCAGGAGATCAATTTGGGATCCGGACATAAGGATTTCACTTTCTTGTTGGCCATGCTTCGCGCGGTCATGAAATCCAGGTCCGATTCGTCGGTTCTGATTTTTACCGGATTGATCAATTGGTATTTCAGCGGCGCCTTTGCCATCATTTCCTCCTCTTGACGATTCCGATTCAACCCTGACGCACAAGATGTAGTATGCACGGATCAAAAAATCAATAGCCTTTGTGATATTGGTCCGCTGTCTACCAGGACCATTGCACCGGATTGTCGTCGATTTTTTCGGTGACCCACCTGCTGATACGATCCATTTCTCCGATTTCTGTTTCGGTAAGGCAGACATCCGCAGCTTTTGCATTGTCTTTTACCTGACTTTCATTTCGGGCTCCGGCAATGGCGCAAACGCCTTTTTGTGCAATTACCCAGGCCAAGGCGAGCTGCGCCATGGAGATGCCTTTCTCTTCGGCCATGGGGCGAAGCGCATGGAGGACACGCTGTACATGGGGGTACAGATCCGGTTGAAACAACCGATTTTTGCTTCGATGGTCTCCCTTTTCAAACTGGTGCGCAGGACCGAATTTTCCGGTGAGAAGGCCCTGGGCCATGGGGGAATAGGCCAGAACAGAAACCTGGTTTTCCCTGCACCATGGTAGTATCTTGTCACTCGCCTGTCGCCATAGGAGGGAATAGGGCGGTTGAACGCTCTCGACAGGACCGATGCGGGATACGGCGACAAGCTGGTCGAAGGAAAAGTTGGACACGCCGATGGCGGCGATCTTACCTTGGTTTTTTAACGACACCATCGCATCCATGGCTTCTTCCATGGGGACCTTCTTCGAACCGAATGAACCCGGTGGCCAGTGAATCTGGTACAGGTCAAGATAATCGGTACCCAAGTTTTTCAATGAACGGTTGCAGGCCTTGATCACCTGGTCATACTGCAAATGATTCGGAAAGACCTTCGATAAGATCCTTGCCTCGTCACGGCGACTACCGATGGCCCGTCCCAGTATTCTTTCCGAGTGGCCGTTCCCATATGCCTCGGCGGTATCGAAGGTGGTGATTCCGCAATCCAAGGCTGCCCGGATGGCATCTTCACTTTGCCGATCATCGATTCCTGTCCACATGGATTTTCCCGTCTGCCAGGTTCCCATGATGATTGTCGAAAGATGGATGTCT
This sequence comes from uncultured Desulfosarcina sp., assembly GCA_963674945.2. Classification (GTDB taxonomy): domain Bacteria; phylum Desulfobacterota; class Desulfobacteria; order Desulfobacterales; family Desulfosarcinaceae; genus Desulfosarcina. The sequence goes on along the minus strand of CAXXWQ010000003.1, from coordinate 1,817,673 downwards.
GTTGTTCCCAATACCGTCGATTTCATCACAACTCCTATTGTCTGCCCATGGGGTGAATTGGTTGCTTGACCAAAAAAATGTAGACCATTACAGTAGTGCGCGTTTGCACCAAAGGCAAGGCGAAACGGGAAAAAGGAGGGGGTTGGGTGAAAAAGCGACTTCGAATTGCCGTCCGGACATTGGTCGAGGCCGTTTTGCGGGCCGGGGACCTGGATGTGCGGTTCACCTTGCCGGGGCGTTCCGTGGAGGGCATTCGTGCCCATCGACAAATCCAAAAAAATCGGCCGGAAGGGTATGAGGCGGAAGTTCCAGTTTCCATGGAGGTGGAGACCGCGGAAGTCAACTTGCTTGTGGGGGGGCGTATCGACGGTGTTTTCGAAACCGATGGTACCATCGTAATCGAAGAGATCAAGACCACGACGGGTGATCTGAGCCGGTTTGCATCGACGCCTCATCCATGTCATTGGGGGCAGGCCAAGGTCTATGCATACCTGCTTGCGTGCGACCGCCGTGTACCCGAGCTCTCCGTTCGACTCACCTACTATCAATTGGATACGGCAAAGGTGTTGGAGCTCGTCGAGAGGTTTACCGTCGACGAATTACAAACCTTTTTTAAAGGCTTGATCCAACGGTATGTGGCGTGGATATCGAAAATCGCCCGATGGCACCTCCTTCGTGATGAATCCATTGACTCCCTTGACTTTCCCTTTGCCCGATATCGGACGGGTCAACGGGAGATGGCCGTTGCCGTATACCGTGCCCTGCGTGACAGGCGGCAGGCACTCATCCAGGCCTCTACGGGGATCGGGAAGACCGTTGCGGTCCTTTTCCCGGCACTCAAAGCGATGGCCCGGGGCAGCGTCGATCGAATCTTTTTTCTTACGGCCAGGGATACGGGAAAGTTTGCCGTCCTGGATACCTTGAATTTTCTGGAGGAGAAGGGACTGCGGACAAAGCGTCTCGCCCTGACCGCAAAGGAAAAAATCTGCTTTTGCACAGAGGCGACTTGCAATCCCGATGTGTGTCCCTATGCAAAGGGGCATTTCGATCGATTGCCGGCGGCCATGGAGGTCGCCTTTGCCCGGGACAATCTGGATCGAAACACCATCACCACCGTGGCCCGCGCATACGACGTCTGCCCCTTTGAAATGTCCCTGGCACTTGCCCAGTGGTCAGATTGTATTGTTTGTGATTACAATTATGCCTTCGATCCCAGAGTGTACCTGCGGCGGTTTTTCGACGAGGAGAATGGAGAATACGCATTTTTGGTGGACGAGGCCCACAATCTGGTGGATCGCTCCCGCGAGATGTTTTCCGCCCGACTGAAAAAAAGCTCATTTTTGTCGTTACGAAAAGCTGTCAAGTCGCACCTGCCATCTGTCTATCGTACATCCGGTAAGATCAACGCATGGATGAACAAGGTCCGTAGATCCACCGCTTCCGGTTCGGCCGGGTATGGGGACTTTGCTTCCAATACCGAAAAACCCGAAGGTCTGGAACACTTGTTATTCGATTTTCTTCGCGTGGCAGGACGGTGGTTGTCCAAGAACGAGCCGGCATCGTACCGGGAGATCGTACTGACAGTCTATTTCGAAACCGCAGGCTTCTTGCGTGCATGGGAACGATTCGACGATCACTATGTGACTTGCTACCGGAACTCTGAAAAAGACTACACAGTCAAATTGTTCTGCCTGGATCCATCCCGACACATAAAATCGGCCTTGGAGCGCTCTCGCGCCACCGTCTTTTTTTCGGCCACCATGATGCCGGCGCACTACTTCCAGGATGTATTTGGATGTGAACCGACCGCGATGAAAATCGCCATTCCTTCTCCTTTTCCCCAAAAGCACTTGCAAGTGCTCATCGCCCACAAGATTTCCACGTATTATGCACAGCGGGAAACGAGTGTGGCGCCGATTGTCGAATTGGTGCATGCGTTTATCCATGGAAAAAGGGGAAACTACCTGACTTTTTTTCCTTCCTACGCATACATGACCATGGTGGCCGAGCGCTTCCAAGACAAGGTTCCACGGGTCCAAACCGTCGTGCAGACACCCGGCATGGATGAAGAAGCGCGCTTGACGTTTCTATCCCACTTTTCGGAACAGAATCGGCATGCCATCGTCGGGTTCGCCGTTATGGGGGGAATTTTTGGTGAGGGGATCGATCTGGTTGGTGACAGACTGAGCGGTGCCATCATCGTCGGAGTCGGACTGCCGGCAATTGATCCTGAAAGGGAGTTGATCCGAAGCTATTTCGATAAACGAGGGACGGGTTTCGATTTTGCCTACAAGTTCCCTGGAATCATTCGGGTTCTTCAGGCTGTCGGCCGGGTGATTCGAACGGACCAAGATCGTGGCACGGTACTGCTCGTGGACCAGCGATTTGGAAGGAACGACTACAAAGAACTCCTGCCGAAACACTGGCCCGTGTTTTTTGTCCATTCAAAGAAGGAGGTGCATCGTCGGGTGAACCGCTTTTGGTCTGCTGTTAAAGGACAACCATGCCGTTGAAAGGCTGGGAGGTGACACCGCTTACCTGAAGGTTTAAAAGGTGAAAACGATCGGCGGATTATCTATTTTTCGGGTGTCGAACCATCCTTTTTATCGTTTTGGGATCCAAGGCAATAGATACGCCAGTCACATTCGATGCTGTCGCAGTCTGCGTTGCCCCTTCTGAAGCAGTCCATTACCCCTGCTGTTCTTTGCAGGCTTCGGACCATGGCAATGATATCCAGATGTACGGATGGGCTCTCTTTTTTGCTGTAACCTTTATCGATCGGCTTGTCGGTTTGGCTTGCGGATCGATACGTCGACTGGTTATCGGTGAGGGTAGGTGTTTGTGGACCCATTTTTCGGTGAACCTTTTTGGGGTTGATGAAATATGATAGTCTCGTAAAAATGTAACTTCGTGCTTCCCGACGCTGAAACCATTCGAAACGATTCATTGGCAAATTGCATAAATCGCATTTTGACGATTTTTTACGAGTTCATCGATAAACCCAACAATGGCTTTGCACTCTTGCAACTTCGGTAATTTGACGATACAGACGAAACAAGAAAACGACGGCCACAACTACCACCTCTCGCCGTTTGGCAACCAAACAGCGAAGAAAAGCGATAGGCGGGCACATCGCAAGGTTTCCCCCTGCACAACAGGCTTGGGGATACTGGATCTTTGGGTAAAACAGATTGTTAGTAGCAGCTCACCATGGCTGCGGATGGTGTCTTGATATGGTAGCGACTTTCCTCTGTGCAGTCAATGGCGCTGTAAGTTGTACCTTTTGCCGTCATGAGATGAAACTCTTGAACATCGTGCAGAATTTTGCAATCTTTGAGACATTCATCCTTCGGATCGTATCGTCTTTCACAGGTTTTGCATGGAGAAGAAATCATGGTTTTCTCCTTTCTCAGTCTTCGTTGCACGATTTTTAAGTGTTCCACACAACCATCAAATATTTTTTATGGTCTCATCATATCGAGATAAAAAAAAATGTCTATAGGGCAAGGGGTTCATTTTTTTAGGATTTATTACCAATACCCGGGAGAAAATCCCGGGTATTGGATCAATACGGAAGAAAGGAGATGAGAATAAAGAGATAACTCATTGGAAAAACGATTAATAATAGGCCGCCCGAACCAGACCCCAATCTCGTTCGATTTTTTATGGCAAATAAGAGTTGCGCCCCGTAAAAGGGAACGAGAGAAAAGTTATTCCTTCCACAGATCGATGTCGATCAGCCCCAACTTGGCGGCGTAGCGCACCAAATCCATGGCACTGTGCAAATCGAGTTTTCGCATGATATTCGATCGGTGATTCTCGACAGTCTTGATGCTGATACACAGGCGTTCGGCAATTGTCGATTTTTGCTGCCCCTCTGCCAGCATCCGCATGATTTCTTGTTCCCTCGGTGTGAGGCGTCCGTATTCCGCATCGCTGACGCGTGCATCCCGAACCGGTGATTTCATGAGGCGTGAAACGACTTCGTGGCTGATCGAGCTGTCTAAAAAATATTCGCCTTCGACGACGGCATGTAGTCCCTGGATCAACCTCCCTGCCGCGGAATCCTTTACCACATATCCCGTGGCACCGGCTTGGAACGCCTCTACGATATAGTCTATTTTGGAATGCATGCTGATAATCATGACGCGGGTATTCGGTAATGCCTCCCGGATCCGCCGGGTGAGTTGCATTCCGCTTTCATCGGGCAAGGAGATGTCCACAAGGGCCACGTCGGGCTTGATATGCTGCGCCGTTTTGAGGCCTTCTCGAGCATTTCCCGCCTCACCTTCGACTACGAATTGCCGATCTGCGGCAATGATGGACTTGAGTCCTTCTCTGAATAGCGGGTGATCATCGATGATCAGGATACTCTTTTTGGAAGCCACTGGCTCTCTCCTTTAAGGGAATTTCAATTCGAATATAGGTTCCCATGTTGGGCTTTGACTGGAACTGAATCTTTCCGTCCAACAGGCGGACACGCTCCACCATGCTCTGCAGTCCCATCCGTTTTTCTTCCAATGCCTGCTTTCGACGGGCTTTCACATTAAACCCCTTACCGTCGTCTTTGATTCGAATCACGATATCCGGTGACGACGCCACCAAGCGAATCATCACATGGCTGGCACCGGCGTGGCGCTTGATGTTGTTCAGGGCCTCCTGGATCAGCCGGTAGATGTTGATCTCCATCTCATATTCCATTGGGAGCTCATCCACACCGGCAGCGGCAAAATCGATTTCCACGCCACCGGATTTGGAAAAATCTTCACAATACAGATAAAGGGTCTTGACAAGTCCCAGTTGATCCAGGCCTGGTGGGCGTAAATCGTATGCCATGTCTCTGACCGCCGCAATGGATCGCTGTAAGATATCGGAGAGTCCATCCAACTTTCGTTTCACGTCATTGGATTGATCCTTGAAAAGGGTTTCCAGTCCAATTTTCAAGGTGGAAAGGTCCTGGGCGATGTGGTCGTGCAGGTCCCGCGATATCTTCAGTCTTTCGTTTTCCTGGGCCTTGATCAGCTGGTGGGTTAGAAATTGAACTTGATCCTGCGCCTGTTTTCGCTGGGTAACATCGACGCCGACGCTCATGATTTCGACGATCCGGTGTCTGTTATCCCACACCGTTTTATTGGTCCATGCGACCCAGGTGCGTGTCCCGTCGCGCCGTATGTTTTCGATCTCATATGTGGGGTATTGCTCCGGATGTTTTAAAAAATCTCGCATCAGAGAGCGGTAATCCCTTCCCGAAGAGGACCGCCAAGGTATGATGCTACCCAAAATGTTGAGTCCGAGAATCTCCTTTTCGGAGAATCCAAAGAATTTTCGGGCGTATTCATTGAAAAATGTAATGTGGCCCAATGGATCATAGCGAATAATGATGCTATTGGTGTTTTGAACCAGTTCACGGTATTTTGCCACACTCCTGCGAAGCGCATCCTCGGATTTTTTCCGGGCCGTGACGTCCCTTGCAATCGTGTGGGTGCAGGTTTCACCCGTGATGACGATTTTTCGACTGCTGAATTCGATGAAAACGGTCTTGCCATCTTTCCGAAGGATCTCCGCTTCGCCGGAAATGGCCTGGCCGGAACAGATGCGGTGATAGTAATCGTGATGTTGATCCTCGTCCATATTGATGTATAGATCGGAGAGTTTGAGATTTTTCAATTCATCCGAATCGTATCCCGTCAGCTGGCAGGCACTTCGATTGAAAATCAGAAGGGATCCGTTGGCGCCGGTGATGAAAATGGCATCCCGGGAACCATCGAAGATGATACGATGGCGATCCTGACTTTCCCGAAGGGATTTTTCGATCTTTTTTCGTTCTTCGATTTCGTTTAGCAAATACTTGTTGATGAGGGTGAGTTCCCGGGTCCGGGCGCGGACTCGTCTTTCCAGTTTACGCCGGTGGCTCTCCTTCTTTTTTTCGTTTTCTTTTCGTCTGTGAATGTCGAAGATAATACCGGATTTGGAGATGGTGCCGTCTGTGTGAAAAATCGGGATGTCGATGAAATAATACCATTTCCGGTCTATTGGATTCATCATTTCCCCGTGTACGGTCTCTCCTTTAAAGACGCGGTCATTTCGACACCAGTCACAGACCGCGTTTCGACCATAAATCACATTGTAGCAGTTTTGTCCTGTGCCGTCGAAGCCGGTTCGTTCGATCAACTTGTTGTTCATGAATTCCAGGTGGTAGTCCTGGTCGCATACATAGACGAAACCGTCGAATGCCTGTATGATCGCAGACAATTGAAAATCCCGTTCCTTCAAGACATCCTTTGGGCTTCGATGGCTGTCTGTGACAGTTTCGAAAAAGTAACGCTGGGAATCTTCGAATGGGCACTCCTTGGCCGGCGTGGCGAGATATTTTAGTCGATTTCGGTTTTTCATTCAGACAATCCCCGAAATATTGGACCTTCGATAATATTGTGGTTGGCCGATTAACCGGGGAATTTATCTTAGATCCATTGATCTGAAAAGAAAAATCTTTGAAAATAAAAAATTTTTCGGTAGAGATATGATTGTCGCTGATGACGACTCGATAAATGTGATGATGGAAAAAACAGCACGCGCTTTCCCAGACAGCCCCCAAGAACGTTCGTGTCTGTCTATGCATCAGAGCCAGAGACCAACGTCAGGTTTGATATGGAGAATGATCTTTTTTCGGTGCAAAGGAACAAAGAGCATGAAGGACAAAGTCGGAATTTACTACTACCCTTTTCCTGAGAATAAACGGGTTCGCATGTATGTAAGGGAGAAAGATGGAGAGGTGGAATTCAGAATGAGAAATCAGGATGATCCCGGCATTTGGAATGACCACGGCTGGGTTCCCTACAGCGCAATTCAACAAGCCCAGGTTCTCTACGAGAACCGAAGTGGCTTCGATCCCAAGCGGGCATACGACATCAAGGTCGCAACGGTCCTGATCAGAGATGGCGGTTGAATCGGGAAAATGAGCAGTTGAAAAAATAAGGGGTAAAATCAATGGTCCTGCGGGGAGTGGTCGGATTGTTCGTGTTTCTTGTACTGGCCTGGTTGATGGGAGAAAATCGCAGGCATGTTTCCGTAAAACTGGTTACGGCGGGAATCATCACGCAATTGATCCTCGGTCTCATTTTATTGCGAGTGCCGGTTTTCAGGGAGTTTTTTTTGCTTCTAAACGATGTCGTCATGGCATTGGAAAAGGCCACGACGGCCGGTACATCCCTCGTTTTTGGCTACCTCGGCGGGGCACAACTGCCCTTTGCGGAAACCCATCCCGGCACCACGTTCATTTTGGCATTTCGATCGCTTCCGCTTGTCTTGGTGATGAGTGCCCTGTCAGCGCTGTTATTTCACTGGCGCATCCTGCCTTTGGTGGTCAGCGGGTTTACATGGGTGCTGCGAAAAACCATGGGGTTGGGCGGTGTCGAAGGTCTCGGCGTCTCAGCCAACGTCTTCGTGGGGATGGTGGAGTCCCCATTGTTCATTCGTCCGTATCTGTCGAAAATGACCCGTAGCGAACTGTTTACCGTCATGACCGCCGGAATGGCCACAATAGCAGGAACGGTAATGGTTTTGTATGCCAGTATTCTGGAAGGGGCCATTCCCGGAGTGATGGGCCATATCCTGACGGCCTCGATCATCAGCGTCCCGGCAGCGGTAACCGTGGCAAAGGTGATGGTCCCCGAAACGGATACCACCACTGAGGGAAAACTGGATGTTGAGGGACAAGATGGTACGAGTATGGATGCCATCACCCGGGGCACATTACAGGGTGTTGAGCTTTTAATCAATATCATTGCCATGCTCATTGTGCTGGTGGCGCTCGTGTCTCTTGCCAATACGGTGCTCGGGCTGTTTTTCGATGCAGGAGGACGTCCGATCACTCTCCAGCGGCTTTTGGGTTGGGTAATGGCACCGTTGGTGTGGCTGATGGGCGTTCCCTGGTCCGAGGCGCCGGCTGCCGGAAGCCTCATGGGCATAAAGACCGTCCTCAACGAACTCATGGCATACCTGGAACTATCCGGCCTGCCACCTGGGACCTTGGGTCATCGAAGCATGCTGATCATGACCTACGCCATGTGTGGATTTGCCAATCCAGGCAGCCTGGGGATCATGATCGGCGGCCTGGGGACCATGGCACCGGATCGCCGCAATGAGGTCGTCTCTTTGGGATTACGGTCGATCGTTGCGGGAACCCTGGCTACCTGTATGACCGGTTCGATTGTGGGACTCCTTACTGTCCATATGAAATAAGTCCTTTTTCGGGAATCGATGTTACGGGTTATACGCTTCCAACACTCTCTTAACCATACTGCCATCTGCAGAGGCTTTGAAATGTCCCATGATGAGTCCCATGGCCTGCATCTTGTTTTTGTATTTTGAGAAATCGACGTTGGAGGAAATCCAGTGGCGAATTTCGTCTTCCGTTGCCAATGCGGGCAAGTAGGCCGAAATGATATCGATAAAAGCGGATGACGTTCCCTGGCCGCTTTTTTCCAGCATCTCCTTTTCCGATTTGATCAGTTTTTTAAGTATGGAAATGATTTCATCGTCGGTGAATTGCTTTTTCTCTGACCGTGCCATCTCCCCCATGACAACGCGAAGTGTATCCCTTTTTACTTCATCTTTGGCCTTCATGGCCAGTTGCAGGTCCTTCTTGAGTTGTGTTTGAAGTACCATGAAGATTTTCCTTTCCAGTAATACGGGGTGGTAGATAGGTCTTTTCTCCCCAGGTAAATTGTAGTTCATCGTGTCCGTCGTAATCGAGGTCGATTAACACATACCCCATATCCGGGTATTGAATAAGAGAGAACGTCAGCAATTCAGGGTCAAAAGGCGGCCTAATTTCCGTTTTCAGGGTAAGTTCTGCCCGGCAACTGGTACCATGGCGAAGGATCCACTCATCATCCTTCAAGGGGGGATGGGCCTCCGGCGCATAAAAATGCATCTGCAACGCCTTGGGGTCGACGGTAACCGAACGGCCGTCGATCGCAAAGGAGATTGACGACAAATTTTCTTCGAGGGTCAATCGGTCTTCGAAAACCAGCCCCATTACGTGATCCAAGTCATCGATGGCCCACCAGTTTTTTGTATTGAAATGGGATTGTAAAAATGGAGCATTTTCGTACCATATTTGTTTATGATCGGCATCGGCAGCAGTAACATGCACTTGGAGCAGATCTTTGTGTCCCGGCTGGACGCGTGCCATACATAACTCAAAAAAGATCCCCTTCCAGGTAAGGCTGAGATTCTGCTTCATCGGCTCCTCCGGTGCTGCCTTTGGGGGAAAAAAATCGGCCTGATTTCTTGTCTGGTCGTCAACGACGTTATTTACCTTTTTTCGAAAAAATCGCAAGCCTTGATATCGAGGGAAATGTTTCCTATTTTACAAGCTGACTCTATCCAAAAAGGTATACGACAGCCATGCGATTATTGTTAATTGAAGACGATGAAAAGATCGCCTCCTTCATCAAAAAAGGTTTTAAGGCGGAAGGGTTTGCCGTGGATCACGCAGCCGATGGCCTAAGCGGCTTGGACATGGCATTTGCCGAACCATACGATGCCGCCATCGTGGATATCATGCTGCCGGGGCTTGACGGTTTTTCAATTATCGGCCGGATGCGCCGGGAAAACATAATGACGCCTGTCATCATTCTCAGCGCGAAAGGTTCCATCGATGACCGCGTGAAGGGGCTTCATACAGGCGGAGACGATTACCTAAGCAAACCCTTTGCCTTTTCCGAATTGCTGGCACGTGTTCAAGCGTTGATCCGAAGGGCGAGCGGAGCAAAAGAACCGACCCGTCTCTCCTACGGCGGCTTGACCATCGATATGCTGGCACGAGAGGTCCACCGCGATGGAACCAAGATCGATCTGCAGCCATTGGAATACGCCTTGCTGGCGTATCTGATGCGCAATGCGGAACGGGTGGTATCCAAAACGATGATCATGGAGCATGTTTGGGATTACCATTTCGATCCGCAGACAAACGTTGTAGAGGCCAGGATTTGCAGGCTTCGAGACAAGGTGGACAAGGGATTTGACAAGAAGCTGATCCATACGGTTCGCGGAGTTGGGTATGTCCTTCGACAAGGTGCGTAGGTTCTCACGAACACTCTCTTTCCGACTGTCGTTATGGTATGGCCTCGTCTTTTCCTTGTTGTCGTGCCTGGCATTCGTCTTTTTCTATGTATTGATTACTACTGATTTGAGACAGCGTCTGGACGACCACCTGTCCGAAAAGATATCCGAATTCGAGGCGATCTACAATCTTCAAGGAATAGAAGAGGTGAAAACCGCCGCGCTGACGGAATCCCAGGCCGCCGGCGAGAAAAAGGTTTTTTTCCGTCTGCTTTACGCCAGCGGCGTTGCGTTTTCATCTTCCAACATGTCCTATTGGCGTGAGATCGGGCTGAACCGCGAGGCAGTCGGCCAGTTGATGGAAGGCCGATCCCGAGTGTACGAAACCCTTTCCATTCCTGGGCGACCGGACCGGATTCGAATCGCCTATGGAAAAATCGGGAGAGGCGTCCTGTTGCAGCTGGGCTACTCAATGGAAAACGATTCCGCTTATATTCGCATCCTGAAAAAAATCTTTATCATTACAATGATCGCCCTGATCGCAACCGCCGGCCTCGTCGGCTGGTTTATGGCAAAGAGGGCACTTTCCGGTGTCGAAGCGGTGACCCGTACCGCCCGCCAGATTTCCGAATCAGACCTAAGTCGGCGCGTACCGGTCATGGCACGGCACGAAGAGATCGATCGGTTGGCCGTGACGTTCAATCAGATGTTGGACCGCATCGAAAAATTGGTTGCCGGTGTTCGTGAAATGGGTGATAATATTGCACATGATTTAAAAAGCCCGGTGGCCCGGATCCGCGGAATGGCCGAAATCAGCCTCACCGTAGAGCCTGAAGATGCCGATGAAGATATGACATTGGCGGGCAGGACAATCGAAGAGTGTGATCGGTTGTTGGAGATGATCAATACCATGCTGATGATCTCAAAAACCGATGCCGGTGTCCAGGACCTTGCGATGGAACCGGTGAACTTGGCTGCCGAGGTGAAAAACGCAGTGGCACTGTTCGCACCCCTGGCCGAAGACAAGGGCATCCAATTTCAATGCAACATTTCAGATCCGTTAATCATTCGAGGAGACCTCAAGCTTCTTCAAAGGGCTATTTCCAACATCGTCGACAATGCCATCAAGTATACATCGGCTTCTGGAAAGATTGACATTTGTGCATATTGTGATAATTTTGATCATAAAGTTAATATATCGATCACAGATAACGGTATCGGTATCAGCGACGAGGATCTACCAAAAATTTTCACCCGTTTTTTTCGATGCGACCAAAGTCGTGCGACCGAGGGCTCAGGCCTCGGTTTGAGTCTGGTAAGATCCGTGGTTCATGCCCATGGTGGTACGCTTCGTGTCGAAAGCAAGCCGGGAGTAGGAAGTACTTTCACCCTCACATTGCCCCTCATGCGATCCAGCGATGAATTGGTAAATCATTCCGAAAACACCCTCTGAATCTGTATCCTCTCTTCTCGGACCTCTTCGATATTTCGGATGAAGTAAGAGACGCGCCATGACGCCAACGAAAAATAAAGCCGATGTGGCAATTCCGTACAGCCTGTTGAGGGTTCATCTCAATCCTTTTACATTGGGCTTTTCGGGAAACGACAAGCCGCTGGAAAAACCGTTTCAAGATACCTTTTTTTCGAATTCGTTGGAGCATGTAAGACGTTGTAAAATATATGCCATTCTCTTTTTCAGTATCTTCGGCATCCTCGATGCAGCGGTGTTTCCCAATCATAAATTGCAGTTGTGGTTTATCCGATATGTCGTCGTGTGTCCCGTCTTCATCATTGGGCTATTTGTCTCCTACACCCCGATGTACCGTTACATCTGGCAGCCGGTCAATGCCCTGTATATCATGGTCACCGGCTTGGCGTACGTGGTAATGGTCATGATCACTCCCGCCCCCGAATCCTATTTTTACTGCCTTGGCACAATTTTTTGTATATTTTTCGGCTATACCTTCGTGCACGCACGTTTTCTCACCGCATCAATTGCCGGCAGTGTTGTCATTATCGGCTACCAGGTCGCCGTAATTCTGCTCGGGGAGACCTCAGCTGTAGTGCAGCTGATTCTGGGTTCCCATCTTATTGGAATCAATGTCTTGGGGATGATCATCTGCTATTCCATTGAAAAGCAACAGCGAAAGAACTTCTTTTTAAACCACCTTTTAGAAGAGGAGAAGAAAAAAACCGACGACATTAATCGAAATCTGGAAAAGCGGGTGGAGGCACGCACGGCGGCCTTACAGCGAATCAACCGGGATCTGAACAAAGAGATATTGGAAAGAAAGCAGGCCGAATCGAGAGTTCGAAGCAGCCATGAAAAGCTTGCACACATTTTGGATAGCATCGATGCGGATATTTATGTGACAGATATCAACACCCGTGTAATTTTATTGGCAAATCATCATATGAAAGAGACCTACGGAGAGTATCTCGTGGGGAAAAAGTGTCACGATGCGATTTTTGGGTTCTCAACCCCTTGCCGTTCATGTAAGCTGAAACTGCTGTTGGATGAAAACGGAAATCCAGGGAAAGGCCATTCCTGGGAAGAGAAGAACCCGATTAATGACAGATGGTATATTATTTATGCCCGCGCCATCTCGTGGGAGGACGGCCGCCTGGTGCAACTTCAGGTGGCGAAAGACATTACTGCCATGAAACAGATGGAAGCCCGGCTTCAGCGGGCTGAAAAAATGGAGGCCATCGGAACGCTTGCCGGTGGTGTGGCGCACGACCTGAACAATATTCTTTCCGGCTTGGTGGGATATCCGGAACTTCTGCTGATGGACGTACCCGAAGGCAGCCAGACATATACCGTCATCGAAACCATAAAACGATCCGGTGAAAAAGCCGCCGCCATTGTTCAGGACATGCTTACGCTGGCGCGCCGGGGGGTAGCCGTTACAGACATCGTCGGATTGAACCAGATCGTTCAGGATTATCTCAATAGCCCGGAACTTGCCAATCTCAAATCCAATCATCCGGATATTTCCTTTGCGATTGATTTGACGTCATCCGTGTTTAACATCGTCGGTTCTCCCATACATTTGAGCAAGACCCTCATGAATCTGGCGACCAACGCGGCCGAAGCCATGCCCGGTGGGGGAACCGTTACCATAAGCACGAAAAATCGTTACCTCGACGGTCCGATCCAGGGCTTCGAGACGATACCGGAGGGGGAATATGTCCGATTACGAGTGGCAGACACCGGTATCGGTATCCCCTCTTCGGACCTGGAAAAGATATTTGAGCCCTTTTACACGAAAAAAAAGATGGGAAGAAGCGGTACCGGTCTGGGAATGGCTGTGGTGTGGGGAACCGTGAAAGACCACCATGGCTTCATCGATGTTCGAAGTATCGAAGAAAAGGGTACTGTTTTTGATCTTTTCTTTCCCATCACGCGGCAGAAGGCTGAGAAAGAAATCGAAGAAATACCCTTGGACCAATACCGGGGTGCTGGTGAGAAGGTGCTCGTCGTCGATGACATCAAAGAACAGTGTGACTTGGCCGCATTCATGCTCAGGCGCTTGAACTACCAGGTTTCGACAGTATCCAACGGCATGGAGGCAGTTGAATTCGTACGGAAGAACGCCGTGGATATCCTGATTCTGGATATGATCATGACCCCGGAGATGGATGGCCTCGAGACCTATCGACAGATTTTGACCATTGCTCCGGGACAAAAGGCGATTATCACAAGCGGTTTCTCGGAATCCCAACGGGTCGTCGAGGCGCAAAAACTGGGTGCTGGAAGATATATCAAAAAACCGTATCGAATGGAGCAGATCGGAATGGCGGTGCGGGAACAACTAGCCAGAGAGTCTGTTGATGTTCTGATCGGCGTGCAAAATTAATCGCCGTTCGTGTTTCGAACATTACCATTTGATAATTTTCGTGTAATATTACCGTCACAATAGGGATATATGGTAGACAAAAATGAAAAATGATTAGAGTGATTATGACTTATCAGTTCAAGGAGGATGCATATGTTCAGGTTTCACAAAAGTGGTGGCGGTATATTTGCAGCCATCATCGTTTTTACCGTTACCCTTATGGCAGGTGGGATACCGTTTGCCGGCGGCATTTCACATGCATTTGAGGCGCCAAAGAGTTTTTCCGAACTGGCCGAGGAGGTAAAGCCGGGGGTCGTGAACATTCGAACGGTGAAAATCATTAAAGGCGGCAGTCCGGTCTTCCGCCATTTTTTTGGTAATCCGTTTGGGGGGAACCAAAACCCCTTCGACGAATTTTTTGGTCCATTTCAAGGAAACGGTCCCCAGCGGGATTTCAAACAGCGAAGTTTGGGCTCCGGATTTTTGATCGATGAACAAGGGTATATCGTTACCAATAACCATGTAATCGAAGACGCCGACCAAATAAAAGTGATTCTTGCAGATGACAAAGAGTTTGACGGCGAGTTGATTGGGCGTGACCCCAAAACGGACCTGGCCTTGATCAAAATCAAGGGTGCCGAAAACATACGCCCACTGAAAATTGGCGATTCGGATAAACTGAAGGTGGGAACCTGGGTCGTGGCCATTGGCAGTCCCTTCGGACTCGAACAGACCGTTACCGCCGGTATCGTCAGTGCCAAAGGAAGAATCATCGGCTCGGGTCCTTACGATGATTTCATTCAGACGGACGCATCCATCAACCCTGGAAATTCAGGTGGACCGCTTCTCAACATGGATGGTGAAGTGGTGGGAATCAATACCGCCATCATTGCCAGTGGCCAGGGGATCGGTTTTGCCATTCCCATCAACCTTGCCAAGGGAATCATCGATCAACTCAAGGACAAAGGAGAGGTCACCCGTGGTTGGTTAGGGGTGGGAATCCAAGACCTGACGCCGGAACTGGCTGAATATTACGGTCTTAGCGTCGAAAAAGGCGTCCTCGTGACCCAGGTTTTCGAGGGTGATCCGGCGGATAAGGCGGGTATTCAGGTCAACGACATTATTTTATCCGTCGACGACAAAAGCGTCTCTACGGGGCGGGAACTTTCTTCCATGATTGCCAATACACCCGTGGGGCACAAGACCCAGATTCTTTTGATTCGAGATGGCAAGAGAAAAACCGTTACGGTAACCTTGGCCAAACGGGATGATGATGAAAAAATCGTCGCCACCGAAAAGAGAGGCAGCAATGAATTGGGCATTGAAGTGACGGATTTGGATTCGGATATTGCCCGACGTTTCGGCATTGACGGGAAGGAAGACGGCGTCCTGGTTACGGATGTGAGCGACGAAAGTGACGCCCAGAAGGCCGATATCCGCCCCGGTGATATTATCAAGGAGATCAACCGGACAGCCGTTACGGATCGAAAAGAATTTGCAAAGCTAATTAGTAAGAACAAAGACGAAAAGATCCTTCGGTTCTTGATCAAACGTCGAAATGCCGGATACCTGGTCGTTACCATCGAACGATAATCTTCGCCTTCTATGTGTTGCAGATGTGGCAGATTCGGCGGATGTTGTGCCGAATCTGCCCATGTGCGGCGTGTCTCGCATTTCCCACACAAATTGTCAGGGTTGACATGGCAGCGTGTTGGCACTACTGTAGGGAAAAATTGGACGGGCCCGGTTAGGATATAGGGGAATTGTCTTCGTTCAGATTTGTTATTTCCAGAAAGGAAGATTGGAATGCCGGTTTACGAATTCGAGTGCAAATGCGGACATGTTACGGAAGAGTTGGTACGGATGGATACCAAGGAGATCGAGTGTCCCAAGTGTAAAAAAATAGCCAAGAAGATTCTTTCGACCTGTACGTTTGAACTAAAAGGTGGCGGGTGGTACGCCGATGGATATTCATCGTCAAAAAAATAGGTCGGCTGCCATTCATCAGTATTATGATTCCTTCGTTGCCAATTTTGTTGCGGTAGGGTAGAAATCGTTGCCGAACTCATCATCGTTTCGCTTTACGAGGCGTCCCTTATCCGCCGAATAAAGTAAGACCGGTCATCCCAGTGCGGGATGAGCCGGTCTTTTCGTTTCGACCCCACATTGAAAAAACGACAACCGACGACCAGGAGGTAGTATGTCTCAGGATCCAAACCATGGTATCGAAACCTTGGTGACCTTTGCCATCCAATCCATTCGAAGTGTCGGGAAAGTGGCGATGGATCATTTCGGCAAGGGGAAGGTGGCCGTAAAATTCGACGAAGGGCTGGTGACGCGTGCGGAACTTCAGATCAGTGAGCGGTTCAGCGATGCAGTGGACAGCCGGTATCCCGATCATTTGATATTTACCAACAGAACAATCGACACCGACTACACCCACGACAGCAGACGATATCTTTGGATTTTTGATCCCATCGATGGGGTGGACAACTATCAGGCTGGAATTCCGATCTGGGGTATGTCTTTGGCGCTTTTAGAAAATTTCTGGCCGGTGTTTGGAGCCTATTACATGCCGGCTACCGGCGATCTGTTTCACGCACGGGCAGGTGGGGACGCATATTGGGGGGAAAAACGGATTCATATGCCCTCCGACGGAACCATCGACGATGAAAGCCTTCTGTTCACTTTTTCGAGGTTTCACCAATATTATCTTTCGCGATTTCCCGGTAAGGTCAGAAATCTTGGTTGTACAGGGGCGCATCTGTGTTTCGTGGCCATGGGGCGGGCGGATGCTGCCATCACAGCCAACGAATCATTCCAGGATCTGGCTGCCACCCGAATGATCGTCGAATCGGCCGGCGGGCGACTCTATAAGACAAGTGGAGAGCGTTTTTACCTGAATGAACACTTAAACGGTGAGCGAATCGAAGAGCATCTATTGGTTAGCGCGCCCGGTCAGTGCAAGGCTGTATTAGACACGCTGGAAAAACGCCCGTAATGTGATCGAGGAAACGGACGAGCGGGGTGAAAGGATACTACGCGTCATCCTTGTCGACGATGGAACGAGGGTTTTCCATTCGGTGCAGGAAGACGCAGACAAAAAGACCCGAGGCAAAAAGGGCACAGAACAAAAGGAAACCATCGGTGGTCTTTTGCCAGGAGATAAAAAACAAGATTGCGATGGTAAGAAGCAATTTGGTGCTCATGGTGCGTCCGAATGCGAATGTTGTCGAATACACCTTCTTATCGGCGATTTTCTCCATATCTTTACACCGATCATGAAGCGTCACGGCCGTCCCATACACGGAAATGGATAGATGGACAAGAATAGTCGAACCGTTCTCGATATTTTTGAACAGATCAATCGGATTCCACGATGTTCCGGAAGGGAACAGCGCATTCGACAATGGATCATGGATTGGGCGAAGGATCGGAGCCTGACGACCAAAACCGATCCGGCCGGCAATCTGGTTGTCCGCGTCCCGGCGACCGACGGATTCGCCACCACGCCCGTCATTATCCTTCAAGGTCATATGGACATGGTATGTGAAAAACATACTGACTCCCGGCACGACTTTTCCAAGGATCCGATCTCCATGGTTTATGAAGATCCATGGCTTATCGCTAAGGAAACAACACTGGGGGCGGACAACGGGATTGCCATCGCTTTGTCCCTCGCCCTGGTGGATGATCCAATGGTGTCCCATCCTCCTTTGGAATTGTTTTTCACCACAGAAGAGGAGACCGGCCTTACCGGAGCGGAGAATATGGATGCCTCTTTTTTGACCGGAAACCTGCTGATTAACCTCGATTCCGAGGATGAAGGCGTGTTTGTCGTCGGATGCGCCGGGGGGCGCAAGACCCTGTTGGCGCTTTCGGTGAACGCTTCACCCATGGGCGACGGGTTTGGCCTCATTTCCCTTTCGGTCGGAGGGGCAAAAGGCGGGCACAGCGGTGTGGACATCGCCAAACATCGTGCCAATGCAATAAAGGTACTGGCCCGGATTTTAAGGGCCGGTATGAACGAAGTGCCATTCGGAATCATTGACTTGGAAGGGGGGACCGCCCAGAATGTGATACCGCGTACCGGGAAAGGGCTCGTTGCATGCCATTTGAACAGCACACCACAATTGAAAGCCGCCATGCGCCGTGCTGCCGATACGATCCGGCAAGAGTACCGAAACTCCGACCCTGAATTGACCATCGAACTTACGGACAAGGGCGTTTCGACGTCGGATACCATTTGGATCGAAGAGAGGGAGACGGAAAAGATCGTGGATCTGCTGGAAGCGCTTCCCAGTGGTTTGGTCGAAATGACCGAGGAAGACCCCTCCGTGGTGCAGACCTCGGTCAATTTGGCCATGGTGGAAAAGGGTGCAAATGGACTGACGATCACCTCCAGCCAGCGCAGTTCGGCAAATTCCCGACTCGATGCCATTTGTCAGGTGGTGGAGGCGGTGGGGCGTCTTGCCGGTGCTGCGGTCACTACCGATACCGGCTATCCCCCGTGGCCCAGGAGCCGAAACTCCATGCTGCTCGATCGTTGCGTCAGCCTTTACCGGGAACTGTTCGATGCCGAGCCCACTGCCCATATCATGCATGCAGGCCTTGAGTGCGCGGTGATCCGAAATCGTTTCCCGAATATGGACATGATCTCCCTTGGACCCACAATTGAAAATCCCCATTCACCGGCGGAACGTCTTCATGTACCGTCCATAGCGAAGGTATGGCGATTGATGGTAGCCTTGTTGGCTTCTTTTGGGAAAGAAAAGATGACGGTTTCATAAAACGTTTTTCCAGGCCAACTATGGCCAAACAATCGCATGCAAGTAACTCGTTATTATTTTCTTTGCAGATAGACGGAAACGAGGGAAAAGCGTTTTACGAAACCGTCCATAGGCTATCGGCTTCTTCCGATTCCCCTGACCCGGCCGATCGGCCTTATGGGGTCTGGACTTTTTATCCCCTCCACAGATCCAATGGTGCTGCCACGGCCTTTCCTGTGTCGATTTGGCATGGGACTTCTGACGAACGCGTTCTTGCCGGAACGCGCATCTTTTGAGATGGTGTCACCGGTCATTTCGCCGAGGATCTGGTCGAAGCGTTTCCGCTTTTTTCTGTTCGCTTTTTCCTGCGTTGACGGGGTGGAAGAGGCGGTATGATTTTCGGAAAAAGTGTTGAGCATGTCGAACAGGGTATCGATCCAACCACGTTTTTTTGTTTCTCGCGAATGGGCTCGCTGGTCCTGGGATCCGGTTGCGCTGCCCCGATTCCGGGAGGAAGACTGTTTCTGTGGAGCCGTTGGGCGATGTGGACGGCTCGTTATGTGAGCCTTGATGCGGTCGTAGGCAATGTTTATCCGTTTTAATTGCTCTTGTGCCCCCATTTGCGTGACGGAACCTGCGGGAAACTGATCGGGATGCCAGCGACGGACCTGGGCTTTGTATGCGAGTTTCGCCTCCGTCATCGTCGCATTCGGATCTAAATCCAGAAGCGTAAAACAGGTGTTGATATCCATGGTTGCCACCGTTTGGTAATTTTAAAAAGGTTTGCCCAATCGGAAATAGAAACGTCGGCAACAATCAGCAGTTTTGGCTGAACGGGGTTCATCCCAGTTTTTGTGTGTTTGCTAGCGTATCGAAAATAAAATTTCGCGAAGCCAAACCCCCGCAAAATACGTAACAACTTGTTATAATTAGAGATATTAAATCTAGACGCGTGCCGTTTTTATTGCTATAGATAACAGTAGGTTATACATGGCTATGAGGACGGCATGCACATCAAAAAACATCTGAGCTTCAGCACGATGAGAAAAGCCCTTTCGGCGATTTTCGAAAAGATCGATGATCCCCGGCAAAAGGGCAAGGTCGACTATTCGCTGCATGACTGTTTGATGAGTGCCCTGGCGATGATGTTTTTTCAAGACCCTTCCGTTCTCTCTTTTCAGCGGCGCATGCACGATCGCATGCAAGACAGTAATCTGAAAGCCATGTTTGCGGTTAAAGACATCCCCAGCGACAGTGCTTTGCGCCAGACGTTGGATAATATTCCAACCGAAGCGATTCATCCGGCATTTCCCTTTTTGCTACAATGCTTGCAGCGGGGCAAGTACCTGGATGCCTACAAGTTGGAAAGCGGGCACCATTTGATTGCATTGGACGGCTCACAGTATTTTTCTTCCGAAAAGATTCACTGTCCCAGTTGCCTGACTCATAAAGGCGCAAAAGGATCGACCCGTTACTCACATCAGATCTTACAGGCCGTTATGCTCAACCCGTACATGCGCCAGGTTTTGCCCCTGGCCCCGGAGCCCGTTGCCAATACCGACGGCACCACCAAGCAGGATTGCGAGATCAATGCGGGAAAACGGATCGTCGACAAAATCCGCCGTACTCACCCAAAACTGAAGATGATCATTACCGCCGATGGGCTATACTCCAAACAGCCCTTTATCGATGTGTTGAAAGATGCCCGCATGTCCTTTATCCTGGTGGCCAAACCCACCGATCACAAGTTGCTGTTCCAGTGGGTTGACGAAATCGATGGGCTCGGACAATGCGGTCACCTACAATTCACCGACGATAAAGGGCGCCGCCACGTTTATCGTTGGGTTAACCAGGTGCCTCTCAACGGTAGCCGCAATGCCGATCCGGTGAACTTTTTCGAGTATTGGCTGCACGTGGGGCAAAAGGCCACCTACCACAACAGCTGGGTCACCGACCGTAAGGTGAGCAAGGCCAATGTCGTCGAATTGGTACGCGCCGGTCGGGCGCGCTGGAAAATCGAAAACGAAACGTTCAACACTTTGAAGAATCAAGGCTACCATATCGAACACAACTTCGGTCACGGCCAACGTTATTTGTCGAACACCTTTTTTATTCTGAACCTGTTGGCTTTCTTCATCCATCAAATCCTGGAACTGTGTGATCGTGGTTATCAGTATTGCCGGTCTAAATTCAGTTCCCGAAAAGAGTATTGGAACAACCTGCGTACTGGTATCCGGTTGATGCTCTTTCGTGACTTCGAACATCTTTTGCGCAATGTGGCCGACCCACCCGAAATCCGAGCACCGTAGCCATCTGTTCGCCCATTTGTCACCACGGTTACCCACCACTGATCCCCAAACTTAGGCGGATAATGCCGACCTGTTGCCTTTTGGTAAATGGACTACCGCTATAACTCTGAGATAGTACCAATTTGTTGGAAAGCTATCCCAAAACCGCCTAAATAATGATAAGTCACAACCTGAAAAACCTACGAACCTGATCAAATGACTGTTCACACAGAATTACTGGGCAACAATCCGGAAGCTTGACTCGGTTTGGAAAACCCATTACCTATTTCCCGTTCAACAAGGAACGGTTTGTCTTATATCTTGCTTTTTCAGAAAGATGCCATCTTTACACATGAATCGGATATGTTCAGTACGAATTTTCATTCATCGTATCTGAACTATATTACCCAATTTGACGTTGGGCAATGTTTATTGCCACTCATTTTGTTTCTTCAGGAGTCGTTATGCGAAGATCCAGCCTTTCACCGACGTATCTATTTTTCTACCTACTCCTTTCCGATGACACCTGGCGAATTGCCGTCGGTTTTGTCTGCGCCGTCTTTTTCGGCCCCATGGTCACCAAGGGGCGTGGACTGAGCCATGGAGGCGAGGCAATGGTATGGCTCATGATTATGGCCATCGGCTGGTCCGTTTCGGCCTGGCCTGCGAAAAAAATTACCGGTGCCCTTAAACGGGCCGTGAAAGGCACTTCAAGATAGCGCAATAATGAAGATGTTGTCCAAATTGGGTATGTAGTATCTTCAATTGGCCCATTTTTTTACGGCACAACCGAAAATTCAACCTGGGTGAGCCGGTCTCCATCCTCGGTGAGCACTTCGACGCGCCAATGGCCCAAATGTTTTTCGTCGGATAGCGTCACATTGCTCCATGTTCGCATTCGTGGATACCGTATTTCCAGGGGAACTTCACAATATGGTTGATCGTTGAGAAAATAGGCGTGGATCAGTGTAAAGGGTTGGGTGTCGGACCGTACCGACATCCAGACCGTTGGTTTCACCTTTTCTGCCAATGAGAAAGTGGATTTCTCCAGGAGGTATTGCTTTTCATGAACGTCCGTGCAGATTACAATCTTTCTAATTCGAATGGCGTAAGATTGTGGGGTGGTCGCAAGCTGCCCTGCTTGTATCGGGGTGTCCGTATCAGTTTTTTTTCTTATTCGCGGTGTCGCCGGTTCCTTTTCGGGCCTGACGGGCGAGGGCGGATTCTCGACCGCCTCATCTTGTGGTGCTGCTGCGACGTTCTCTTCTTTTTCCGTTTTCCGGGCAAACTGGGTTTGGAATCCGACACCCGTGGCATCAGATTGTTTGGCAGAAACTCTATCGGTGGAGGAGGGCGCTTCCTGGACACAGATATCCGATGGGCACGATTCATCTTTGGAAGCCATCGTTATCGGATTTTGCCTGAAAGCAGTCAGACCGATTCCTATGATTACGAAAAAAAAGACCGCCATCCAGAAAATGGGGATCTGCCAAAAGGGTTTGGCGATCTTTTTCTTTCCCTGGTTGGTTCGAACGATCCTTCGTATCGTTTTTAAGAGATGTTTGTCCTTTTCCTCGATTGTCTTTCTGTCCATCTTTTTATTATCATGCTTTCATTTAAGATATGGATGCATACCAGGGCCTATTCTAGGTTGCCTCGATAATCGGAGTTGATGTTTTTGCGGCAACCATATTATCTCGAAGTCCCTTTTGTCAATCTGTGTGACCTCACCTGGACCCATTTTGCAGCTTACGGTTTTGGAAAGGGCCATGGCATTGAAAATCTTCATGATTCGGTTGGAATTATTCTCTTTTCCGAGCCTCTTTGATAAATTGTGTCGCAAAAGCAAACTCATCTTCCCGTGTTTTGACTTTTCCGTTTAGTTTCGCCTCCAAAGTCGCCTGGAGTATTTTGCCATAGACGGGTCCGGGGGGAAGACCCATTGACATAAGATCTTTGCCGCTGATGGAGATGGTCACGTTGCGCATTTGTGTATGATAGTTGGAAATCCGTTTTTTCGCTCTTTTCGATGTCGTACAGATCATCATGTAAAGGATTATTTCCGTCTGATAGACTTTGAGGGTGTTGTACACCTGGGCATTGGTCATGGGGGCGTCCTTTTCCAATTGCATCAGCGGTCTCTCTACACTGCAACGCGTCTCTGCGAACATCGATTCATATTTCGGCGCTATATTCAGATGTTCACACATTTTCCGCGTCGTCTCGAGATTGCAATGGCGGATTATCGTCATAAAGTAGACCACCCACCGTTCGTATGTCTGATCGAAAAAAAGCAGATCATGCCAGTTGGTTACCTTTTTCGCGGTATCCAGTAAATTGATAAAGTCTCCTTCGATTTTAATTTCCGGGTGTATGACCGTCAGAAGGTTATAGCTTTTCAGTCTCAGCAGGATGGGTACAGGATTTTCTTCCTTGAGGATCAATTTGAGCTCGGTGAAAATCCGTTTTCCGGCCAGACGCGCAAAGAAATCCATTCTCACGGCATTGTCAATCAGGCTGGAGGTGAGTTTGCCGATCGTGAATCCGAATCGCTGTTCGAAACGAAGGGCACGGAAGACCCTGGTCGGGTCTTCCACGAAACTCAAGTTGTGAAGTACCCGTAAGACTTTATCTTTCAGATCCTTCTGTCCGGAGAAAAAATCGATCAATCGTCCTAATTTTCCCGGATTGAGTTGAACGGCCAAGGTGTTGATCGTGAAATCCCTGCGATACATGTCCATCTTAATGGAACTCATTTCGACCACGGGAAGTGACGCGGGAAACTGATAATATTCCATTCGGGCCGATGCCACATCGATTTTGAAACCGTCGGGGAAAATAATGACGGCTGTTCCGAATTTCTGATGTGTGTGAACCCTCGCGTCACGTAATCGTGCGAATTTTTTCGCAAATTCAATCCCACTGCCTTCGATGACCACATCGATATCTTCATTGTTCCGGTACAAAAAAAGATCCCGGACAAAGCCTCCCACAACATATGCATTGCAGCCCAAATGGCTTGCGGTCTCTCCCAATTGGGCGAGGGTTCCCATGATGTTGTGGGAGAGTCGTTCTTTCATTAAATTCAATATGTTGCGTGAGCGTTTGGTGAAAGACTTGCCTTCGAGCGTCGGTGACGCATCGTTCGCCGGCCTTTGTTGCTGCACCAGTATGGTAAGCAGGTCGGTGCGCGTAATTACACCCAGCACACGATTGTTTTCAATCACCGGCAGGATCCGTTGTTTGTTTTCGATGATTTTGTCCTGAATTTCGACAATATCAGCATCCGGGCGAACATGGGAGAGTTCGGAACTCATGTATTCACGGACCTCGATTTCGTGCAGGTCGTGGAACAATGCCTTTTCAATGACCTGACGTGTTATGTAGCCGGTGACGCTGGACCCTGCCGTATCGTCATTTTTAACGAGTAGTGCATTTACATTGTACCGATGTAAAAGCTCTTTTGCCTTTTCGAACGTGGTCTCTTCTGAGATCATGATCGCCGGTGACGACATCAAATGCCGAGCCTGACGCCTGGGGTTGATTTTTGCGTACAGGGCTTTGATCAGCATCTGTTCTGTTTGTGCAATGGTTTTTCCCCTCACGGTGGCCGCCGCCGCCGAGGGATGACCTCCTCCTCCCAAAGCGTCCAGCACGTCTCCCACGTCCACATCGTCCGTTCGGCTTCTGGCAATCACGTACACCTTGTTTTCCATCAATGCCAATGCAAAGAGCGCATCGATGTTCTCCATTTTTGCCATCTTCTGCACCAGAAAGGAAAAGTCGGGAAAGTAGTTGTCCGTTGCCACGCCGGTGATGGCCAGATCGATGCCGTTGATGGTATAGCGCCGAGAAGCTTCAATCATGTCGTTTAGAAGGCTGATCTGTTCAGGGCTGAACTCCCTTGCGATCATGCTGGCGATCACATTCAGATTGGCACCTTTTGACAGAAGGTAGGCAGCGGCCATAAAGTCATGTTCGGTCGTGGACGGAAAAGAAAAGGAGCCGGTGTCCTCATAGATGCCAAGGCACATGATCGTGGCCTCTTCCGGTGTAATGGGGATCCTTTTTTTTCGGAGGATTTTCGTCAGGATTGTTACCGTAGCGCCTGTGAGCATATGATATTCTTTATCCGCCTGGATGTCGTCCTCTTTTTTCGGATGATGGTCGTAAATGTGGATTTCCAAATCGGGGTCTTCCAAAAGGCGACTCAGATCACCGATACGGTTTCGGCGTTTTGTGTCCACGAGCACCAGTCGATCCACGGTCAAATGATCGATTTCCCCCGGTTCGACGATATTATAGAGGTAAACCATGGACTGAATAAAAAAATTTTTCAGGTTCTTTTCCTGGGAGCCGGGAAATACCACCTGGGAATTGGGGTAAAGCTTCTGAGCGGCAAGCATGGACGCCATGGCATCAAAGTCTGAATTTACATGGCTGGTAATAATGGTAAGGGGTTCTTTTTTTTTATCTTTCATTTTTCTGTGAATTTGCTCCCGTGCAACGATGGACTGCGGATGTGTGCTCCATAAAACGACAGAATATGAAATTGGATACTATGATGTTGGTTTCAATATTGCAAGAAAAGCTGGTGCGGTTCATTAATGATTCCGTGAAAATTATTTCAGATTTTCTTATATGTGCCGAAATTGTCAAATATAAATCCGTTACGGTGAAAACGGAGATACTGCACAGCCATCTACGGTACTTATCGACTTACGGCTCAAGGGGGATTTCATGCCGATCTATATATGGGAAGGGAAGAACCGGAATAACATTGTTCAGAAAGGGGAGATGGAAGCATCCAGTGAAGATGTGGTGCGCGCCAATCTCAACCGGCTCCGTATTATACCGACCAAGGTCAAGAAAAAACCGAAAGATCTTTTTGAAAACGTATCATTTCTTCAGCCAAAGGTGACACAAAAAGATATCATCCTTTTTAACAGGCAGTTTTCCACGATGATCGATGCGGGTCTGCCCATCATTCAATGCATGGATATCTTGCATGCGCAACAGGAAAATGCGACCTTCAAAAAGATGCTCAAGACCATAAAAGAGCAGGTGGAGAGCGGATCGACCCTGGCGGATGCATTGAAAAAGTACCCGAAACATTTCGATGATCTTTTCGTAAACATGGTTGCTGCCGGCGAGGCGGGCGGTATCCTGGACGCGATTTTAAGAAGGCTGTCCGCCCATATGGAGAAAGCAAGCAAACTGAAAAGTCAGGTCAAAGGGGCCATGACTTACCCGGCCGTAACCTTGGCCATCGCAGGACTCTGTGTCGGTGTTATACTGGTTTTTGTCATCCCCGTATTCCAAGAGATGTTTGCAGATATGGGAGGTTCCCTGCCGGCGCCGACGCAAATCGTTGTCGCGATGAGTGATTTCGCGAAAGGCAATATTCATTGGGTCATCATTGGCCTCATCCTTTTCGTGTTTGCCTTTAAGAAGTATTATAGTACGGAAAAAGGACGTCTTACCGTCGATGCAACCATTCTCAAGTTGCCGGTTTTCGGGATTTTGGTCCGCAAGGTGTCCGTTGCCAATTTTACCCAAACCATGGGAACCATGCTGGCCAGTGGGGTGGCCATCTTGGAAGCATTGGATATCGTGGCGAAAACATCTGGGAACAAAATCGTGGAACGGTCCATCTACACGGTAAGAAGCGGAATTGCCGAAGGGCGAACGATGGCGGATCCGCTGATGGAAACGGGCGTTTTTCCGGCAATGGTGTGCCAGATGATTTCCGTTGGTGAATCTACCGGTGCGTTGGACGCCATGCTGCAAAAGATCGCCGATTTTTATGAGGAGGAAGTGGATCAGGCCGTGGAAAACTTGACGACGCTTATCGAGCCTTTCATGATGATGTTTTTGGGGGTGGTCATCGGCGGACTCGTCATTGCCATGTATCTTCCGATTTTCACGATGGCTGGAAATCTCTAATCGAAATGAAAGTATGAATTTGAAATTGTAACTCCCGGAATCTGCCAGGGAAGAGATGAACGTCCATAGGCTAAAATGGTTGATTCTCATCCGGTTGCTTTTTGCTTTGCTGCTGATGGGCTCAACCATTTTATATCAGATGGGAAACCAAATCTACGCGGTAACCCCACCCATCTTTTTCTTATACACCGTTTCCTTCACACTCGTTCTCCTATCGTTGGTCTATGGTGTCCTGCTTTCCGTCGCACAGCGGTTCCAGCTATTGTACCTTTATGGTCAAATCATACTTGATACTTTCTTTGCTACGCTGTTTGTACTTGTAACCGGAGGCTACGCGAGTGTTTTTCCTTTTCTTTTCCTCGTTGTCATCATTTATTCGAGTGTGTTTGTGTATAAACGGGGAAGCCTATGGATGGCATTTTTGTGCAGCCTGCAGTTTATTTTGCTGTTGATTCTGGAAAAATATGGCGCTTTTTCTTCATATGCGTTTGTCGGAACGCTTGGCGGTTCTTCCATCACCACGATGCAGATTCTCCAGAAGGGTTCGACCCTATCCGTTGCATGTTTTTCGGTCGCATTTTTAAGTGGTCATCTCGCCGATCAGGAACGGAAGTCAAAGTCGGAACTGGTTGCCATGGAAGCGCATCTGAACAGGGTGCAAAACCTGGCACAGATCGGTGAGATGGCTGCGGGGCTGGCCCACGAAATCAAGAATCCCCTTGCATCCATTTCCGGCGCCGTTCAGATTTTAAACGGAGAAATTGAAAAGGATTCCGACGAGGGGCGTTTGATGCACATCGTTTTGCGGGAAACGAACCGGTTGAGCAGTCTCGTCAACAATTTTCTCTCTTTCGCCAGGCCCACGGTCGGGCAGGTGAGCTGTGTGGATTTGGCAAAGTCATTGACCGAGATTGTTACTTTGTTCGTCAAGGACGAAGCCGTTCGTCAACGCATCGACATCGCGTTGGACGTCAATTCCAGCGCTTTCATCGAGATCGATCCATGGCAGCTGCATCAAGTGATCTGGAACCTGTTGGTGAATAGCGTCGAATCCATAGAGAATCGTGGGAAAATAATGATCTCAGTGAAAAAAGGAAAAGGGGATCGTGTTAGGGTCGAAGTCGCAGACAATGGGTGCGGCATGGATGAAAAAACGATGGCGACGATTTTCAATCCTTTTTTCACTACAAAGGCAAAGGGAAGTGGACTCGGCCTTTCCATCGTTTATCGAATCTTGGAGACCTATGACGCCCGCCTGGACGTAAAAAGCAAACCCGGAACGGGAAGTACCTTCACCATCTATTTCAAGACGAGTGATCCGACTTTTTAACGAGTTCATGAAGTTTTTTGTTCAGCCGAATTGTCTGTTTTTTTTAA
Source organism: uncultured Desulfosarcina sp. (assembly GCA_963674945.2). Classification (GTDB taxonomy): domain Bacteria; phylum Desulfobacterota; class Desulfobacteria; order Desulfobacterales; family Desulfosarcinaceae; genus Desulfosarcina. The sequence continues at coordinate 1,789,386 of CAXXWQ010000003.1, read as the reverse complement.
CCAATCCTTCCCCAATAGCTGTTCATTTTAATGCACACGCGGGACCAATCCATTTTCACTTTTGCATCCAGCAAACGAACCGATCACTCCGATTGATCCGATACAATAGCGCTACTTAACCAAACTGCCTGATATGTTTAGCGTTCTGCCTTGCATCGGTTGTACGACAGTTTTTCTAATTATGGCATGTATTATGCTTAACAGTTGGTTGACGTTTTTTGAAATCTTTAACGCTTGAAAAGGGCAAAGCATCCGAAAGGGTGTGACGCAAAGCCAACGGCCTTCCTCCGGTATCTCCGGAAATGGCGGCAGGGTTGCCGAGCGAACACAGCATCTCTCAAATTCGCTGCTGGTCGCACGGTAGAGAACAAGGGAGATGCATTATGACACAGTTTGGTACAAAGAGTTTTCGGTTTTTTTTCATTTTCATCACGATCATCATGATCGGTGTGACACACGCATACGGTGCTTCCGTATCGCTTCGCTGGGATGCCAACGATCCCACCCCCGACGGATATCGGGTCTTCGTTCGGGAGAACAGCCAAGATTACGACTATGACCATCCCATTTGGGAAGACAGCGTCACCACGTGTTCATTATCGGGCCTCGTGGTGGGCGTAACCTATCATTTTGTCGTTCGCGCCTTTGAGGGTGATCTGGAAAGTGCAGATTCAGCTGAAGTTTCCTACACCCCCGAGAGCGCCATCGCGGATAATGACGGTGACGGAATCTCCGATGATCTGGACCAAGACGATGACAATGATGGCATGCCCGATGCCTGGGAAATTGAATACGGCCTCGATCCTTTTGTCGACGACGCCGACATGGATTCAGACGGCGATGGCATGACGAACCTGGAAGAGTATGAACATCATACCGATCCAATGAACAGTCCTGACAATCAGGTCCCGGATGCTCCGGTAATCGAAACGATCGTTCCGGTCGATCCGGTATCGCTGACACCCGTTCTTATTTCAGGCATCTTCTCCGATATCGATGGCGACGAGCATGCCTACAGCCGCTGGCAGATCAGCACCGAATCGGACTTTTCACTGCTGACGCTGGATAATACCTGCGGAGTACAACTGACAAGCTACGCCGTTGGTGAACTGTTCCTCGATGTCGATACGCAGTATTACTGGCGGGTACGGTATATCGATTCCCGCGGTGGTGCATCGGATTGGTCCGAAGTCGGATCTTTTACCACGATTCCGGCAGAGCTTTCGGCTGATGTGGATGTCAACGGTATTCCGGACGCCCTTGAGGTGGATGACTCCGTGGATATTAACGAAGACGGTACACCGGATTCATTGGAAGACGACATCCTGACGTTGCATTCGGTGGAAGGAGAGGCCATCGTCGGTGTTGAAACCGTATCCGAGGGAGCTACCTTGATGGCCGTTGCGTCCATTCCAACGGCAAATCTTTCGGATCAGTCGGTGACAATGGGATTTGGCCTGGTTGGTTTCAAACTATTCCTCGATGAGGGGGTCACGTCTGCGAGCGTAACCATCCATTTCTCCGATGCGATCGATGGCGATGGAAAGCTTTACAAATACTTCACCGATACCGGTTGGGAGGAGTTTACAAATGCGGTTTTCTCACCCGACGGAAAGAGTGTCACAATAGATCTTGAGGACGGTGGCCGGGGCGACGACGACGGCGTGCAAAACGGCGTGATTGTAGATCCCACGGGTATCGAAGCCATTTCCTCCTCTTCAGATATGATATCAACGGGTGACGTTGGTGCAGCCGGTGGCGGAGGGTGTTTTATCAATGCAGGCACCGATGGGGTTCGTGTCTCCTCTTGCTTTTCGGCCAAATCCATCATCATCATGCTGGCCACATTGGCAATGTTTCTTCTTTTGACGGCACTTATCCCTCAGCGCGTTCGACTGAAAAAATAGTCAGGTTATCCTTTTTTAAAAGCCCTTGCCAAAATGCCTCTGATGTAGCCATCAGGGGCATTTTTTTTATTCCGATCCTGGCCGGCATCCTTTCCCTTACACAAATGCAATGCGATTCGGGCCACCCGATCCGATGCGCCCGGACCACCGAGAAGTTCTCTGATACGCAGCATCTCCTTTCTCGTCTCTTGTAATCGCTGTGGATCGCTGATGACGGAATGGACCGTATCGGCGATCTTTTCAGGTGACGCCTCGTCTTGGATCAATTCGGGAAGCAATTCTCTTTGGACGATAAGGTTGACAATGCCGATGTGTCTTACTTTGATGAGCCGTTTTCCCAACCAGTAGCTCATGGGCGAAACCTTATAGACGATCACCGGAACCACGCCATGCAGTGCTGCTTCCAAAGTGACGGTGCCGGAAGCGGCAACGACCAGCCGACACTTTTTAAAGACGCCTGTCACTGGACCGTTGATGACCTCAATGGGGAGTTCTGTGTTAAAAGAAGTGACGATGTCCGACACCAAGGTTTCGTCAACGGATTGGGCGCAGGAAACAACGAACCGAACAGCCGGTCCCATCCGATTTATGATTTTTGCCGCCTTCAGCATCACGGGAAGCAGCGTCGTCACCTCTTTTTCCCTTGATCCGGGAACCAGGCCAATGGTTATCGCCGTTTCATCGGTTCCAGGCGTCTCGTCGGTTGGCGGGGAGATGATATCCAGGAAGGGATGGCCGACGAAGGTGACCGGAACATGGTGTTCTTCGTAAAACTTTGCTTCAAATGGGAAAATGACCGCCATGTGGTCGACCAGTCGCTTGATTTTTTTTACCCGGTTTTGGCGCCACGCCCAGATTTGCGGGCTGATATAGTATAGTACGGGAATGTTGCGCCGTTTCGCAGCCGCCGCGACATGGAAGTTGAAATCGGGAAAATCGATGCAGATCAACAAGTCCGGGGAAAGCCGGGCGATGGCCTTTTTTACGGTGGACATGGCGCCGTAGATGGTCTTTAGCCGGGTCAATACTTCTGTTATTCCCACTACGGAGAGTGTGTCTGCGTCGACGAGCAGCGATACCCCCTCACGGGCCATGGCCTTTCCACCGACGCCGAAGAGAAACGTTTTATCGTCACGCTGTTTTATTGCACGGGCCAGATGGGCACCATGCATGTCGCCCGACGCCTCACCGGCGATAATCATTATGCGTTTCATAGACATTTACATTCGATACCTCGGACTAACACAGGAGATGTTTGCTCGTTTCTTGGATTTGGGACATGATGATGAGTGCCGTTTTCAATGCATCCCGTCCCATCTGGCCGGTTACCAGAGGCGCCTGCCGGTTCTTGACGGCATGCACGAATGATTTTAATTCGTCGTCCAGGGCGTCACCCTTTTCAAAGCGCATTTCTTCGATTTTCATTCCGGGAATGATGCCTTCCGATTCGTTTTCATCCGGATGTACGAGCGTGATCTTATGGTTGGCGAAATCGATGGAGATATAGGCCTCTTGCTGGAAAAACCGCAATTTTCGCTCATTTTTTGCGGAGATACGACTTGCCGTTACATTGGCCACCGCTCCGTTTTCAAACTCCAGCCGGGCATTGGCAATGTCCACATTCTCCGAAATAACGGAAATGCCGGCAGCATTGACGGTTTTTATTTCAGACCGCACGAGGTTTAAAATCAGATCGATGTCATGGATCATCAGGTCGAGGACCACGCTGACGTCTATGCAGCGTCCTTGGTAGATGGAAAGACGGTGGGACTCAATGAATCGCGGTTGATCGATTTTCCCTTCCAAAGCGACCACTGCAGGGTTAAACCGTTCCAAATGCCCAACCTGAATGATCAAATTCCTGGACGCTGCGATTTTGATCAATTCATCTGCATCCGCAAGGTCGCTGGTGATCGGTTTTTCGATCAGCACATCGATGTCATGTGTTAAAAAATTCTTTGCGATTGTGTGATGAACGGGCGTGGGTGCGGCGATGCTGATGGCATCGACCTTGCCATACAAAGATTGGTAATCGCCATAGTACATCGTTTCTGTCTCTTTGGCGATCTTTTTCCCCTGTTCCGGATTTGTATCGACGATTCCCACCAATTCCACATCCGGCATATGGTGGTACTTTTGGGCATGAAACTTTCCCAGGTATCCAACACCCACGACACCGACTCTGATTTTCTCCATTGTCCTTTTCACCTATTCGATGGCGATCATTTTACGCTGACGATGGCAATGTTGTTCGCGTTGGCCATGCGTATCATTTCTTTGCGATCGAAGGCAACGGTCCTTTCCGCTTCGATTGCCAGTACGCGAACATCGGACTGGATCATGGTCTCGATTGTTTTCAGACCCACCGAAGGGACATCGAACCGAAAGTCCTGGTTGGGCTTGCAAACCTTTACCACAACCGCCTGCCCTTTTCCCAACTTTCCCCCCCTTTCAATGGTGGCGTCCGTACCGTCGATGGCCTCGACGGCGAGGATGCAGCCGCCTCCGACGACGACACTCTGACCGATGTCCAGACGGCCAATCTCACGGGCGACGGAAAGGCCCAATGCGATATCTTTTTTTTCCGATTTCGACGGTTTTCGATTTGTCCAGATACCCTCGGCTGCAAGCAGTTCCGGCAGAAGAAACGTAGACTCCTCGACTTTGATGCCTTCTTTTTCCAAACTGTCGGCAAAGGCACGCATGATGGCGTCATCGTGTGTGTTCCGCATCCCCGCAATAATCGAAATGGCCTTCATGTCGGGTTTTACATCGGTGAACAATCGTGTCTTGCGAACGCCACCCAACATCACGGCCCGCTGGATTTGATGTCGCTTAAAAAAGTTAATAAGGCGTTTCACCTGTCCCAGATGAAGCCATATGATCTCTTCCGACAAGTGATCGAGGGCCTTTTCCGCTTCATTGACATAAGCGGCCGTGTAGACCCGCAATCCTTTCCGGGCCGCGGTTTTGGAGAAAAGAATGGGGAATTGACCGTTTCCAGCAATCAGGCCGATTTTTTCTTCCATTGAATTGCGTCTTTTCTGCAGCTTACCTATCAGCGAACGAATGCTGAAAGAGGAGCATCACCGGGTAACACCCCGCGATGAGGCTTTGATAAAATCGATGAAGGTTACCACCTCCGGGACCATCTCCACCTGTGCATTCACGCGTTCGATGGCCTCATTGAGTGTGAGTCCGTATCGAAACAGGATGCGATAGGTTTTTTTCAGGGCACTCAAGGATTCGTCTGTGAATCCACGACGTTTCAGGCCGACACGATTGAGTCCGTGGAGCGTCGCACGATCTCCGGCGGCGATGACATACGGCGGTACATCCTTTACCACTGCCGATTTTCCTCCGATGAAGGCATAATCTCCCACGCGGACGAACTGATGAATGGCAACCAGACCGCCCACGGTTGCGAAGTTGCCGATGGAGATGTGGCCGGCAAGAGTGCTGTTGTTGGCAAGGACCACGTTGGTTCCCACCTTGCAATCGTGGGCAATATGGGTATAGGCCATTAAAAAAGATTCGTCTCCCACTTGTGTGATTCCGCCACCGGGCTTTGTTCCGCGGTGGATGGTGACAAATTCCCTGATGGTGACTTTTTTGCCGATCTTGACGTAACTTTTCTCTCCTCCGAATTTCAGGTCCTGGGGGATGGCGCCAATGGCGGCATACTGGAAGATGCGACATTCCGGACCAATGATGGCGTGGGGGTCGATGACCACATGGGGCCCGATTGTTGTGCCGTCGCCGATGGTTACATCGTCTCCAATAACGGTGTATGCACCGATTTCCACATTTTCACCGATACTTGCATCGGGACTGACAATTGCGGTGGGATGAATCATTTTATTCTCCATATGCGGCCATGAACTGCCCTTCGGCAACGATATTTTTGTCGACCTTGGCAACGCCGGCCATTTTTATTGCATTGGATCGCATTCGCAGCATCTCTATTTCCAATATCAGCTGATCTCCCGGGACAACCGGCTTTCGAAATCGAACCTTGTCAAATCCCATGAAATAGAACAATCGGTTTTGACTTTCCGGTGCAAGCGATTGGTAAACGAGCAGCCCTCCTGCCTGTCCCATTGCTTCGACGATGAGAACGCCAGGCATGATCGGTTTTCCGGGAAAGTGCCCTTGAAAAAATGGCTCGTTGATCGTGACATTTTTCAGCGCGACGATTTTTTCGCCTTTAATCACTTCGATCACCCGATCCACCAGCAAAAACGGATAGCGGTGGGGAAGACGCGTAAGGATCGATGCAATATCAATTTCCATGGTAGACCTCCGATAAATTCAACGTGCCTTGTCTTTTTCTTCCAGTTCACAAACCCGTTGCTCCAGTTCGGTGATCTTTCGCATCCTATCCGGAAGATCCGGAACGACGCGCTGAACCCGCAACCATGTCTTGTGGGGCATGGCCGGAGATCCCGACGAGACCACGTTTCCGTCCGATATGGATTTTGCCACGCCGGTCTGTGGGCCGATGATTACATGGTTACCAATATTCAAGTGACCGGATACACCCGCTTGTCCGGCGATGATGGCATGGTGGCCGACCGTTGTGCTGCCGGCAATGCCCACCTGGGCGACGAGCAAGGAGTATTCACCGACGACCACATTGTGGGCGATATGGACCAAATTGTCGGTCTTGACGCCTTGCTGAATCCATGTCCGACCGAAGGTTGCCCGATCGATGGTGTTGCAGGCGCCAATCTCGACGTCGTCATCGATCTGGACGATGCCAATCTGTGGTATCTTATGATGGCTTCCGCCGTCTTGTACGAATCCATACCCATCGCTGCCGATCACGGAACCGGAATGAATCGTAACACGGTTGCCGATGCAACACCCGTCCAGTATGGTCACATTGGGAAAGATGACCACCTCTTCACCGATGACCACATCGTCGCCAATATAGGCGCCGTTTTGAATGATCGATCCGGAACCGATGGTGGTGCGTTTGCCAATGGTTACAAACGCGCCGACAAAGACCCTTTCTTTGATGCACGCATCGTCTGCCAAGAAAGCGCGTTCATCGACACCCGGCAAAGGATTCGCAATGGGGTGAAACAGCCTCACGACATCAATGAACGAAAGCTGGGGGTTGTCCACGTGGATCAGGTTTTTTCCGGGGGCATCAAATTCCCGGGGGACGAGGATGGCACCGGCTTTCGACGCTTCGATCCGTTTCAAATATTTCTTGCCGCCGGCAAACGTGATTTGGTTCGAACCTGCGGTTTCGAAAGGAGCGACCCCGCTGATAATCTTGGTTTCATCTCCGGCGAGTTCGCCATGGAGGGTGTCGGCAATGATTTTCAGGGTGTATTCATTGGGCACGGTCGTCAATTTCCCCTATTTGTCTTTCTTGTTCTTCACGTACTGGGCATTGTATTTTTTTATTACCTCATCGGTGATGTCGATGGTGCTTGGTGAGTAGAGAACACCGCGTTTGTCCATGATCAAAAGATATCCTCCCGCTTTTCCGATCTCTTCGACGATCGCCAGGGTCTCCGACTGAATCCCGGCCATGAGTTTTCTTTGCATGCCCTGTAATTCAGCCTCGTATTTTTTTTGTAATGTTTTGATATCATTTACTTTAATTCTGAACTCGCGCTCTTTTTCCTCTCGCATCTCCTTGCTCATCACGAGCGCTTCCCGTTCCAAACGTTTTTTCAGTTCCTCGATTTCAGCGCCCTTTTCCTTGAGTTCCGCCTCCATCTTCTTTCCCTGGGCGGTAATTTCCTCCTTGATATCTTTTCCTGCTTCCGAATTTTCAAACAGACGCTGGAATTCGACGACGCCTACTTTTGCAACGTCTGCGCAAAAACCAATTTCCACGCTGCCAAAGACCACAAGGATCGTCAAAATCGTCCATTTGGTTGCCGTTCGCATGTGTGTCCTCCTTTTTTGTCACTATCGTTGAATTAAAGTTCTCAAGCATATCACCTAACGGTATCCTTGATCAAATGGTTAGAATGTACCCCCCATGGAAAATTCCCAGTTGACGCCATAATCTTCTCCCAGCTCTCCCCTGGGATCCAAAATGTGTCCCCCTTCGATGCGGATGGGGCCGATGGGCGAATACCACCTTATACCATATCCGGCGCTTTGTCGTAAGCTGCCAAAATCGATGTCCTCATCGCTGTCATAAACATTTCCGGTGTCGTAAAACAGTACGCCGACGATTCCCACCTCCTCTAACAGCGGGTAGGTGAGTTCCACATTGAACAAAACATACTTTTCACCACCCTCCTCGGTAACATACTCGACAACTTCTTCATCGCCGTCATCATTAATTTCGATCCTGGTGGAAGTCCCCCGAATGTTGATTCCCTGGTAGTCGAAGCCCCGCATGGAGTTCATACCGCCCAAGTAGAACTTCTCATAGTCCGGTAGCTTATATCCCTTTTTTTCGCGTACATATCCGGACTCGCCGTGCAAAAAGGTCACCAGCCCTTTAAAAACGGGGATGTACCAGCCGAGTTCCCCTACAATCTTATTGAATCCGATATCACCGCCGATTCCCGCATAGGTATAGCTGATCCGATGTCGCTGACCCTCCGTCGTATTGAATGCGCGGTCTCGGGAATCATAGGTGACGGCCGTGGTGATGCTGCTCGTCGTGTTTTTTCCTTCCAGATCCTTGACATTGTCGGAGGCGTCAGACTGGATATTGAAGACGTCGGTAATATCGTATCGATAGGACAGAGAGAGTCGGGTGTAATCAAAGATGGGGTAGCTGCCGCCGACGCCTCCCCCCATACTGGTCCTGTCGTATGTGTCATATTCACGGCCGCTCCGATAGATACTGGCGGTTCCGGAAAGGGGGATGTCGAAGAGCCATGGCTCTGTAAAACTCAGGCTGTAATAATCCGATTCACTCCCGATCTGCCCGCCAAACTTCAGGATTTGCCCTCTGCCGAAGAGATTCCTCTGGGAGACCGAACCGGTGATAAAAAAATCATCCACCGTGCTGTAACCGGCTCCAAAGGTGAAACTGCCCGTGGGTTTTTCCACGACATCGATATTGACATTCATCTTGTCTTCGGCACTTCCCTTGGGCGTATCCACTTTCACATCTTCGAAAAAATCAAGGCGATGGAGATTTCGGACACTTCGTTTGAGCCGACTGCTGCTGTAGAGTTCCTGTTCATAGATCCTAAGCTCCCGGCGAATTACCTTGTCACGGGTTTTTGTATTTCCGGAAATCTCGATGTTCTCGAAATAGACCTTCTCTTTTTTGTCGATGGAGTAGGTGATATCCACCAGATGGTTTACCGTGTCCTCTTTCGTGAGCGGATAGATCTCCACATAGGCATACCCTTCGTCGGCATAGACATCGGTCAGAGAAAGGACGTCCTTTCTAACGGTCTCTCTGTTGAAATAGGGTTCCGTGAAGATTTGGAGTCTGGGCATCAATTCTGCCTTGGGTCGTATGAGATCTCCGGCGACGTCGATGGTGCCCACTTTGAATCGCTCGCCCTCTTCGATTTTAAAGGTGATATAGATCCAGTCGTCCTTGAATTCGACGACAGGATCGGCGACCTTGGCGTGAATGAATCCCTTGGTGTGATAGTTGCCCATGAGGCGGGCGACGTCCTGGCTCAGGTCCTCGCGGTTCAACTCTCCCGAAGAGGTCAGCCAGGACCAAAAACCCTTTTCCGATGTGCTGATCACTTTCTTTAATTGTTTGTCCGTAAAGTTCGTATTGCCCTGGAAGGTGATCGTTTTGATTTTGATCTTTTTCCCTTCTTCGATGACAAATTGAATGTCGCCCTGATTGTTTTCTTTTTCTTCTACGGTATAATCGATTTTGACATTGTGATAGTTCTTCTCCTTGTACATGGCTTCGAGTTGTTCGATATTGGATTTGATCGTGAATATATTCAATATCGAACCGGTACTGATATTCAAATTTTCACGAAGTTTTTCATCTTTGACAACATGGTTGCCCGAAAAGGAGATTTTCCGGATGGTCGGCTTTTCCTGAACGTGAAAAATCACCGCTTTTCCACCGTCCCTCTCTTCCGCTTCCACTCGGATATCTTCGAAATATCCCATTTTATAGATATTTTTCATATCTCTTGCCAGATCACCGGCGCGCAACACATCACCGGCTTTCACCCGGATCACTCTTTCGATGGCGTCCGATTCGATGCGTTTGTTTCCGGTTATGCGGACCTGGGTTATGATTTTTCTTTGAAACAATTGATTGGCAATTTTTTCTGCCGTCTCATTTGCGATGGCTCTCAAGTTTTCCATCCCCGAACCCGCCTGATAGATGGTAACAACAGGCTTGTCTCCCACCGTTTCCAGAATATGGACATCCAGGCTCATTTGGTCGCCAATTCGCGTCAGGCTGCCCCAGATCACATTGTCGGCACCGGCCCGAAGACCGATTTGCCGCAATTCATCTATCGCCGTTGCCGCGGCCGACGAACCGACGGCAGCAGGATCATCCAATTCGATGAACACGGCCCCTTCTGTCTCCAGATAGGTTCGAATGGCCTGTGGGATGTCCTTACCGAGATAAGAGAGGTTTTGGCTGGCATGAATCTCAAATGGAAATATCAATACGCGAACCGTTTCAATGGCCAGTGTATTGGACGGGACAACAAAAAACAAAAGAAGCAGGAACGCAAAGTATCGCCTCAAGATCATATCTCCCAAACCGACAAGGGCTTTTTCTCAAATGGATTCATCACTGGTTGAGTTCTTGCGCAACGCCATTTACAATCGTGGCGCGCCGGGAAACCAGCGCGGCAAGTTCCATGTTGTGCGTCACAATTACCATTGCCATGTGCAATTCTCGATTCAAATCCATCAACAGTTCGTGAATGTGATCGCTGTTTTTTCGATCCAGGTTGCCCGTCGGTTCATCGGCCAACAGGATCGCCGGCCGCTGTACCAGGGCGCGCGCCAGGGCGACACGCTGTTGTTCTCCACCCGATAATTCCCTGGCCCGATGGGTAAGCCGGTTTTCCAGTCCCACCCGGACCAGCACGGATTTCGCCGAACGAAGGGCCTGTTTTTTCTCCACGCCTGCAATCAATGCAGGCATCATGGTGTTCTCCAATGCCGAAAACTCCGGCAGCAGGTGGTGGAATTGAAATACGAAACCGATGGTTTGGTTCCTGAATCGGGCCAAACGATTGTCATCCCATTGCAGCACGTTCTTTCCGGAATATTCCAAGACGCCCGAATCGGGCCTGTCCAGTGTTCCCAGAACGTGTAGGAGGGTTGATTTGCCGATGCCGGAGGCACCGACGATTCCCACTGTCTCTCCAAAATGGAGGCGAAATGAAAGCCGATCCAAAACGACGATGCTCCCGCCGTTGTGCCGATAGACCTTTTTGATGTCGGAAGCCGTGACGAGTATGTCCCCGTGTTGACCGGCCGCCTTTGAAGGGCTTGATCCCATGACGTCCTTGTTTTCACCGTTATCCATGCCGGATGGCCTCCACCGGATCGATTGCCGCTGCCTTTCGAGCGGGATAAATGGTGGCCAAAAAACAGATCAGCAATGCGCTCGTGGTGATGATCAAGACATCTGCCGCTTTTGGATTCACGGGAAGCGTGGTGATGGTGAACACATCGGCCGGAAGGTGAATGAATCGATACCGTTCCAATAGGTTACACAATACCAATCCTGCCAATGTCCCAATCATTGTTCCCACCAGACCGATGATCAATCCCTTGATAATGAAAATCTTGCCGATGGTATTCGAGGTTGCCCCCATGGTCTTTAAAATGGCGATGTCCTTCTTTTTTTCCATGACCATCATGACAAGGGAACCGGCGATATTGAAAGTCGCGACCAGAATGATCAAGGTCAGGATGATGAACATGACTGTTTTTTCCAGCCGGAGTGCGGAAAACAGGTTCTTATTGATCTGTTTCCAGTCCTTTACCCGATCGTCCGGCGGCAACACCCTTTTAACGGCCGCCATGACCATTTTTGCCCGATCCATGTCCGTAAGACGGATTTCGATACCGGTGACACAATGGTCCATTCGAAGCATTTTCTGGGCCTGAGAAAGATCGATGAATGCAAGGGTGCCATCAAATTCATACATGCCCGATGCAAAGAGATCGACGACCCGAAATTTGATCATGGCCGGCATGTGGCCGATCGGTGAAAGCATCCCCCGAGGCGAGATCATGTATATCGTATCTCCTGTAATAACGCCAAGGTTTGCCGCCAATGCCTTGCCCAAGATAATACCGGGCAGGTGCTGACCGGTCTCAGGTGCTCTTTTTCCGTCCTTGCCTGCCGTCAGGCGATCGATATGTACGCCTTGTATTCCGTTTTTTTCTATATTGGCATCAACACCCTTTAGTATTGCCCCGGTCGCGCGAAGGGTCGTCCGAAGTACGACCTGGGAGGTGATATAAGCAGAGGCGGACTCGATTCCGTCAATGGTCTTCAATCGCTTTAGCGTCTTTTCGTAATCGGGATAGGTGCCCTTATTTTTGTTGATCAGCAGATGCGGTCGAATTCCCATGATCCGGGATTTCAGGTCCGTTTCAAATCCTGCCATGACGGCGATGACGACGATGAGTGCCATTACACCAACGGTGACCCCGGCGATGGACAATCCGGTAATCAGCGAGATAAACGCTCTTTTTTGACGCGTTTTCAAGTAACGACCCGATACAAAGGTGACAAATGACATGATCTCGCCGGTATTTGTTACGGTTATGTCCTATTTTGCCGATCTTTTCGCCACACGTCCTGCCTTCATGCAACGGTCCCATTGGTACCATGAGAAAGGAATTCGGGATTTTCCTCGGCCGCTATGCCTTTGGTTTCATATGCGGGAACAAGATGACCTCTCGAATGGACGCCGCATCGGTGAGCAGCATTACCAAACGATCGATACCGATCCCCTGGCCAGCGGTTGGTGGCATTCCGTATTCCAGCGCCTCGATGTAGTCGTCATCCATAAAGTGTGCTTCATCGTCACCGGCATTTCGGTCTTCCACCTGCTGCATGAATCTGCCACGTTGATCTTCCGGGTCGTTGAGTTCGGAGAAACCGTTTGCAATCTCCCGTCCGGCAATGAACAGTTCGAACCTTTCGGTCAGGTCCGGATGGGTGTCGCTTCTTCTCGACAACGGTGATACTTCTGCCGGGTACTCGGTGATAAAGGTGGGCTGAATCAGCTTGGGCTCCACGAGGACGTCGAACAATTTGGTGATGATCTTTCCCAATCGACCGGTTTTCGTGACGGTAATCCCTTTGGCGCTGGCGAATTCCAGCAGGCGGTCCTTATGGGAAAGCAAATCCGGATCGATTCCCCCAATGGTTTCCAGTGCCTCGTAAAGAGGAATTCGTTTCCAGGTTCCCCCCAGATCGATTTCATTGCCCTGGTAGTTGACGATGGTGCCGCCGGTGACCGATTTGGCAATCTCGGCGAACATCTGTTCGGTCAGGTTCATCAGGTCTACATAGGTGGCGTAGGCCATGTAAAATTCTACCATGGTGAATTCAGGGTTGTGCTGTGTGGAGATGCCCTCGTTTCGAAAGTTTCGGTTGATTTCGAAGACCCGTTCCAGTCCTCCCACGACCAGGCGTTTCAAATAAAGTTCCGGTGCGATACGGAGATATAACTCCATGTTTAACGCATTGTGGTGGGTCTTGAAAGGGGTCGCTTCCGCGCCACCGGGAATCGGCTGCATCATGGGCGTTTCCACCTCGAGAAAATCCCGGGCCAGAAAAAAGGCGCGCATGGCCTGGATGATCTGGCTTCGCTTGATGAAGATCTCCTTCACCTCCGAATTCATGATCAGGTCAATGTAACGCTGCCGGTAGCGTTTTTCCGGGTCTTTTAGTCCATGGAACTTTTCCGGAAGAGGCCTCGTGGATTTGCAGACCAATTCGATATGGGTGCTGAGGATCGTCCATTCACCGGTCCGGGTTCGAAATAAGGTACCGGAAACGCAGATAAAATCACCCACATCAAACCGTTTGAAAAGATTATAGCTGCGATCACCGACCTTATCCATTCGCACGTAGGCCTGAACAATGCCCGTGCGATCCTTGAACCGAATAAAGGCCGATTTGCCAAAGCTGTTGATGGCCATTATCCGTCCCGCCACGGTGAATTCTGTCGAATCCTCCTTTTGTGTTTCCGGCAGGTTTCGAATATAATCGTCAATATCTTTGATCGTGTGGCTGACGGTAACGCCATTGGGAAACAGGTTGACACCACTGGCTTTCAGCCCGTCCGCTTTTTCTTTCCGCTTGCTTAGCACGTCTTTGGCATTGTCCATGTTGACACCGCTTTTGTTCCCTTCGCATTCATTTCGCAACGTCGCTGCAGTCCATAAGCGACGCAACTATCTAAAAACGTTTCATATATCCGTTCCAGTCGTTTGCGTCTGCTTCGCCGGAATCAGGACAAAATCGCAAACCAAATCAGTTATCCTATTTGATGTGGTGTGTCAAGGTTCCAGCCCTCGAATCAGTAATTCTGTGTGAACAGTCATTTGATCAGGTTCGTAGGTTTTTCAGGTTGTGACTTATCATTATTTAGGCGGTTTTGGGATAGCTTTCCAACAAATTGGTACTATCTCAGAGTTATAGCGGTAGTCCATTTACCAAAAGGCAACAGGTCGGCATTATCCGCCTAAGTTTGGGGATCAGTGGTGGGTAACCGTGGTGACAAATGGGCGAACAGATGGCTACGGTGCTCGGATTTCGGGTGGGTCGGCCACATTGCGCAAAAGATGTTCGAAGTCACGAAAGAGCATCAACCGGATACCAGTACGCAGGTTGTTCCAATACTCTTTTCGGGAACTGAATTTAGACCGGCAATACTGATAACCACGATCACACAGTTCCAGGATTTGATGGATGAAGAAAGCCAACAGGTTCAGAATAAAAAAGGTGTTCGACAAATAACGTTGGCCGTGACCGAAGTTGTGTTCGATATGGTAGCCTTGATTCTTCAAAGTGTTGAACGTTTCGTTTTCGATTTTCCAGCGCGCCCGACCGGCGCGTACCAATTCGACGACATTGGCCTTGCTCACCTTACGGTCGGTGACCCAGCTGTTGTGGTAGGTGGCCTTTTGCCCCACGTGCAGCCAATACTCGAAAAAGTTCACCGGATCGGCATTGCGGCTACCGTTGAGAGGCACCTGGTTAACCCAACGATAAACGTGGCGGCGCCCTTTATCGTCGGTGAATTGTAGGTGACCGCATTGTCCGAGCCCATCGATTTCGTCAACCCACTGGAACAGCAACTTGTGATCGGTGGGTTTGGCCACCAGGATAAAGGACATGCGGGCATCTTTCAACACATCGATAAAGGGCTGTTTGGAGTATAGCCCATCGGCGGTAATGATCATCTTCAGTTTTGGGTGAGTACGGCGGATTTTGTCGACGATCCGTTTTCCCGCATTGATCTCGCAATCCTGCTTGGTGGTGCCGTCGGTATTGGCAACGGGCTCCGGGGCCAGGGGCAAAACCTGGCGCATGTACGGGTTGAGCATAACGGCCTGTAAGATCTGATGTGAGTAACGGGTCGATCCTTTTGCGCCTTTATGAGTCAGGCAACTGGGACAGTGAATCTTTTCGGAAGAAAAATACTGTGAGCCGTCCAATGCAATCAAATGGTGCCCGCTTTCCAACTTGTAGGCATCCAGGTACTTGCCCCGCTGCAAGCATTGTAGCAAAAAGGGAAATGCCGGATGAATCGCTTCGGTTGGAATATTATCCAACGTCTGGCGCAAAGCACTGTCGCTGGGGATGTCTTTAACCGCAAACATGGCTTTCAGATTACTGTCTTGCATGCGATCGTGCATGCGCCGCTGAAAAGAGAGAACGGAAGGGTCTTGAAAAAACATCATCGCCAGGGCACTCATCAAACAGTCATGCAGCGAATAGTCGACCTTGCCCTTTTGCCGGGGATCATCGATCTTTTCGAAAATCGCCGAAAGGGCTTTTCTCATCGTGCTGAAGCTCAGATGTTTTTTGATGTGCATGCCGTCCTCATAGCCATGTATAACCTACTGTTATCTATAGCAATAAAAACGGCACGCGTCTAGATTTAATATCTCTAATTATAACAAGTTGTTACGTATTTTGCGGGGGTTTGGCTTCGCGAAATTTTATTTTCGATACGCTAGCAAACACACAAAAACTGGGATGAACCCCGTTCAGCCAAAACTGCTGCCCTCGAATCCCAGGGTGACCGCATTTGTAGATGATGCATGTTACACCTTCATCAAGTTCTCATTGTTTTATCTGAAGATACGTCGTCTGTTTCGGACTACAAAAAATCCGCTACGGCATCCTGCATTTGCCGGGACAAGGGTTTCAACGAGGGACGGTTCAATGCACTGATGGCAACGCCGTTTAAGCGGCGGACCAGTATTTCCCGGCCTGGCGGATCGATACGGTCCATTTTATTGAGTACGCGGATGGTCGGAATGGAAGATAAGTTGAGTTCATCGAGAATATTTTCCACGGCACGGATCTGCTCCGGATGACGGGGATTGCTGATATCGATGACGTGCAACAAGAGGTCGGCACTTTCCAGCTCCTCCAGCGTGGCCTTGAAGGCGGCCATGAGTGCCGCGGGCAGATTACGGATAAATCCAACCGTATCAGTGATGATTACTTCTACGTCCTGTGGAAACCGAAGTCTTCGGCTTGATGGATCCAAGGTGGCAAACAGTTTGTCTTCCGCCAACACGCGACTTTGGGTCAACTGGTTGAGAAGGGTCGATTTGCCGGCGTTGGTATAACCGATGATGGAGATGACGGGAAGGCCCTTCTTGTTTCGCCGGCTTCTTTGTTGGCCCCTGTTTTTCTGGACGATGGCCACGGCCTTTTCCAACTGCCGGATGCGGTCCCTGGCGCGCCTGCGATTGATCTCCAGCTTCGTTTCCCCCGGACCGCGGCCGCCGATTCCACCGGTGAGTCGGGACAGGGCCGTGTCCTTGGTAACCAGTCGGGGAAGGATGTATTTGAGCTGTGCCAGCTCCACCTGCAGTTTTCCCTCGCGGCTTTTGGCCCGAAGCGCGAAAATGTCCAGGATCAACTGGGTTCGGTCAATTACCTTGATTTCGATTCGATCGGCGATGGAGCGAATTTGGGATGGGTTCAGCTCCTGGTCGAAGACGATAAGACTGGCTCCTTGATGGAGCGCCGAGATGGCCAGCTCGTCCAGTTTCCCACGGCCCATGAGAAATCGAGGATCGGGTTTTTTCCGTTTTTGCAAAATCGTATCGATGGTGTGAATATCGGCGGTTCGCGCCAGCTCTTTCAATTCATCCAACGATTCCATGGCATCTTTCCGGGTTCCGGTAAAGACGGAAACCAGAAGCGCACGTTCGGCGGCGGTGCTTTTGTCGTCTCTTTTCTTGCGGGTTAATTCGGCTTCCAGTGCCTGAATCAGATCCGCACAGCCCACTTCCGGTCGAAAGGGGGGAACCGGTGTCATGATTTGATAGGGCAATCCCTCTTTTTCACCGGGAAGAATATGGGCCCAGTGGATCTTGTCCGGTATTCCGGATGCCTCCATTGTAACGACCGCCATGAGGTCGAGCCGAAGCAGGGAGAGGTCCGTCAGGTCGTCCTGGGTGAGGGGGGTATCGGTCAGGTGGGTGTGAACGCACCGAAGTCCGCGGAGACGGTCAGGGGCAAGACGATATTCCCGAAGATCGGGTATGACGATCCGATCCACCTCTCCGGCCAATACCCTTGCGATTTTTCCGCTGCGTTCGATGAGGAGCCCGATTTGCCGGCCGATTTCAGCTGACAATCGGCATAAATCCCGGCAAAGTTCATAGGAGATGATGGCCTGTGGGGGAACGCGCCGCCGACCGAGATTTTCCAACCTCTTGATCTGGCTGGATTTGAGGCCCAACAGGTTGCCGAAAATCTCTTTCATTCGATGGCAAGATTCTCGAATCGGGTATAGGCTTTCAAAAAGGCCATGGGGACCATTCCCGTGGGGCCGTTTCGTTGTTTCGCCAGGATGATTTCAGCCGTTCCGCTGTTCGGATTGTTTTCTTCCCGGTGGTACACCTCATCCCTGTAGATGAATGCCACGAGGTCGGCATCCTGCTCCAGGGCACCGGATTCCCGTAGGTCAGATAACTGGGGACGCTTGTCGCTCCGTTCCTCCAGTTTCCGATTGAGCTGGGAAAGGGCGATCACCGGCACGTTCAGCTCTTTGGCAAGAATCTTCAGCGATCGCGAAATTTCCGAGATTTCCAGGTCTCGCCTTTCGATGTTGGCATTTCCCCGCATGAGCTGGAGGTAGTCGATGATGATCAAGCCAAGGCCCTTTTCCATTTTCAGGCGCATGGATTTGGTCCGGATGGTGGTGGTGGAGATGTCCGGCGAGTCGTCGATAAACAAAGGGGCATTGGTGAGCCGGTCGGCCGCATCGGTGATGCGGTTCCAATCCTCCTGGTTTAAAAAACCGCTTCGAATGCGGGACGAGTCAACGCGTGCTTCGGCGCAGAGCATGCGCAGGGAGAGTTGCTCCTTGGACATTTCCAGGGAAAATATGGCCACCGGCACATCTGCATCGACGGCTGCGTTTCGGGCCATGTTCAGGGCCAGGGCAGTCTTTCCCATGGCCGGACGGGCCGCCAGGATGATGAGGTCTGAATTTTGCCAACCGGAGGTGAGTTTGTCCAGCTGCGAAAAGCCGGTGGTTACCCCGGTGACCAACGCACGGTTCCCCTGGCGTTCTTCCAGGGTATCGATGTTGGATTCGATGATCTGGCTTAAAGGTGAAAATGCCTTGTTGCTTTTGCCCTGGGAGATTTCGAAAATGGCGCTCTGGGCAAATTCAATGACCCGTTCCACTTCACCACGGTCTTCGAAGCAACGGTTGGAGATGGCGTTGGCGTGTTCGATCAGGTGGCGCAAGATCGACTTGTCCTTTATGATGCGCGCGTAGTGGTGGGCATTCACGGCCAGTGGTACGGTGTCCACCAACCGGGCCAGATAGGCGGCACCGCCGATTTTTTCCAGTTCGCCATTTTCCCGTAACGCGTTGCTGAGCGTCACCAGATCAATGGGTTCACTTTTCCCATAGAGGGTTTCGATGGCCGTGAAGATCGATTTATGTGCCGTTTTGTAAAAATCTTCGGAGCTGAGAACTTCGAGGATGTCCACGATGGAGCTGTTGTCGATTAAAATGGCGCTTAAGATCGATTCTTCCGCTTCGATGTTTTGGGGCGGAATCCTGTGATACGTGGGGCCCTCGGATGCCGGAAATGGGGGCTCGGGCATATGCTACACCTAATGAACCGGGAGGACACACTGAGTGCCCATCCGGAAATGTCAGATTTGCCCGATATTTTCGTTGCGCGAAAAATTTTATCCTCGGAATATCAACTATATGCACCCCAAGGGCATTTCCTTCGGGCACCTCCGGTAAAATTTTTCGTGCGCCTCGATCTCGACCAAATTTGCCTATTTCCGGACGGACACTATATAGCCGGTGTACTCCCGGCAAAGAAAGTTATTGCAACGTGATCGGAAAGATTACGCTTCTTCGGGTACCACGTCGACGGTAATTTCCGGCTCGACGCCCTGATACACACGGATGGGGACCTTGAATGTACCGATGGTCTTGATGGGTTCTTTCAAAAGGACCATTCTTTTTTCGATTTCGACGTCCTGTTTGCCGAGCGCATCGATGATGTCTCGCACGGTTACGGAACCGTAGAGTTTGTCCGCCTCATGTACCTTGGATGCGATGGAGACCGTAACCGCCTCCAGGCGGTTGGCCATTTCTTGGGCAAACTCTTTCTCCTTTGCGATCTGCAACTCGAATTTCGCCTTTTCCTGTTCGAGAATTTTTCGCTGCTGGGGCGTGGCCGGAACGGCCTTCCCCTGGGGGAGCAGGTAGTTGCGCGCATACCCGTTGGCCACGTTGACTTCGCTTCCGATGATGCCCAACGAACTGATGGTTTCCTTTAAAATCACTTTCATGTGTATCCTCCCAAAGGCCCGCCGGAAATTATGACGGCAGGTCCGGTTTTTTTTTATCGACGTTGATTTTTCTGAAATTAATCCACATGTCGAAAAGTCCCATGCATATGATGGCAAGCAGGATGAGTTGCTGGAATGCGATGATCATGTACAGTATCACCCGAACGACGGTCGGTACCTTTTTTTTTTCAAAAAAAAAGGAGACGATGGTAATGCCCTGGATGAAGTAGACGGTGAGGAGCACCAGCAGTCCGTTGACGCCGAGCAGCCGGATGCCCGTTACGGGCAAAAGCAGGATCACGCCACAGCCAATCACGCCCCACACCAGCGACTCCGGTGCCCGCCAGTGATTGAGACGGCCGAAGGACGGGTAAGATAATCCTCTTCGCCGCATAATCGGCTTTGCAGCGATCAGGTTGGTCCATGCGACGAAGAGCAAGGATGCCACCACCATCGAGGGCATTATCCGGACCAGAACGTATTGAATTCGATCCAGGGAATTGGATATGGCGTCGATGGTCTCCCGGGGCATACCGATCTCCTTGTACAGTTCCAGGGATAACGCCAAATTGTTTGCAACGTAGGTGGAGACCAGAGAGAACAGCCCCTTTTGGTTGATCATACTGTACAGCACAATGCCAAGCAGGCCGACACCGATAACGATTGCACACGCACCCGCAATGGTAAACTCTATGGAGAGCTCCTTTTCAAACATCTCGCTCATGGCAAATCCCAGGAACATGAGCCCGGAAAAAAAGAGCATATCCACCGTGACGCCACCCAATAAAAGGCCCATTGCTGCGATGGCCAGAATTGGAACGATCATGCCATGGCGCCTGCCCAGCTTGGTTCGGTAAAAAAGAACGGGCAGGGGCGTGAAGATGGCGAAGAAAAAGCCTACTACCGGCATGAAGATCGACATGGAATAGATGGCCAACGTGGCCATTACGCCCGTAGCGATATCTTTCGATACTCGACTTTGTAATGGCAACGGTACCATCCGTCTCTCCTAACGATGGGGCGCACGACTTTGCCCGCAGTACCTAAAAGGCTTATAGGTCATGGGTCCCGACATAGGGCAAAAGGGCAATGGTTCGTGCCCGTTTGATGGCATGGGTCAAGGCCCGCTGATGTTTGGCGCAGGTTCCCGAAATTCTCCGCGGGATGATTTTTCCCCTCTCCGTGATGAAGTACTTGAGGGTTTTGGGATCTTTGTAATCGATGGCGAGGCTTTGGTCTGCACAGAATCGGCATACTTTACGCCGGTGGAAGACTCTTCTTTTGCGTTTTCGGGGACGGTTATTGGTAATAGCCATGTCTTACTCCTCTTTATCGGCTCGGTTGGGGGTGTCTTCTTCGGTCGACGCTACGGATGTCTCTTTCTCTGGGGCCTTTTCCGTCTCCCGGGATTGGGTGTCGGCCTCCTTGGCCGCTGCGTCCTCTTGGGTCTCGACGGTTTCTTCCGTTTCCTGGGCCGGCAAAGTTACCGCTTCGGCCTCTTTTTGGGCTACCTCGGCCTGGATCGCCTCGATATCCGCATCTTCATCCAGAAGGACCGTCATGAATTTCATGATTTTATCGTCGATCCGAAAAAAACGTTCCATCTCCTGGATCAGTGCACCATCACCACAAAAATCCAGTCTGACATAATGCCCCCGATTTTTTTTCTTAATGTCGTAGGCCAGTTTCTTGGTTCCCCAATCATCCGTTTCGATGAGAACTCCCTGGTACTGGGGGATCAAATCGTTGACCCGCTCAAGGATCGGTGCTTCGGCCTCCTTGGACAGGTCAGGGTCGATAATGACAATTGTTTCGTACCGCTTCATGATTCCTCCTTGTGGCTTCATAGCCCCGACCGTCGGCCGGAGCAAGGATAGTGGATCCCAAGTGGTCCAACCAAATGGATCGATAAAAACTAAGGCAAATATCACCATATGGAAAAAAGAGTCAAGAGTTAATTTGTCGACGAAAAATGGACAAGCCCCGTTACATAAGACGGCCGTGATCTGTCACAGCAGAAAAAATTCGGTGACGAACCCCAACATACATCATTGCTGTTAACATCACAACGGAAGTATGGTACGATATTTTACCGATTTAACATTGTAATCGTCTCGCATTGCACAAATTACCGGCAGGCTGCTTTTCTTGTTCCTGCGCAATTTGGTTTTTCTAATTCGGCAACCGCGCCTTCTCTTCCTGCCCTTTTGCTCTTGTACGGTCCAATCTTCATGCTCGCCGGCAATATTTATCCAAAAACAGAAAACAAGGCTTGGTAAGCAAAAAAATGATAAATAGATCAATACGATATGTTTTTCATCGGTCATCCCTTGTCCTGCTGATCTTGTTTTTCTCCATTATACCCGCCTTGGCAGATAATACCAATTTGCACCGAGCCCAGGTTGACAATTCGGAGGACGAGGCCGAATTGGCCCGTTTGCTTTCCGTTCTGGACAAACACACCGAGATCGCCACCAAATCAAAGTTAAACGCGGATTACGTCCCCGGCATGGTCACCGTGCTTGAGGGAAGGGATTTGTTGACCCGCGGTATGAGGGATGTGGCCCAAGCGCTATCCCTGGTGCCGGGCATAGCGGTGACCACGGGAGGTCACGGCGCCATATCCGTGAGTGTGAGAGGCCTTTCGGAGACCTTTGGATATGCCAGCAACCAGTTCATGCTCAATGGTGTTCTGGTCAACAATGTATTTTCTGGTAACTTCTACCCATTTCTCGGTATTCCCATCGCGCAGGTGGAGCGCATCGAGGTAATCCGCGGGCCGGGGTCTGCGGTGCATGGTGGTTATGCCAATACCGGTGTAATCAATGTCGTTACGCGAACCGAAGGCAATTCCATTTACGGTGAGGCGGGAAGATATGAAACCTATGGGGCGGGCGGGATTGCCTCCTGGTCGAAGCCGGACAAGGATTTTCGGGCGAGCCTGAACCTGAGCGGCAGGGACACCGATGGCGCCGACACCCAGTCCGGGACGGACAAATTGTATTGTATCGGCCAGGGAGATATCTCCAACGCACCCGGTCCGGCCAATGAAGACCGTTTTACGAACGCTGCCATCATGGATCTGGCTTTTAAGAATTTCTCGTTCATCGCGCAGTATCTGAATGCAGGCCATGGGGATTATTTCGGTGGGGACAATGCCTTGCCGCCGGACAGAGATAGCATTGCTTTTGAAAGCAAATACTGGATTCTTGAACTCAATCAGCGTGTCAACGTCAGCTCCGCACTATGGTTCAATGCAAAGCTGGGCTATATGTCCTATGATCAGAGTAGCGCAGATCGGGTCACCTTGTATCCACCCGGTTTTACGACACCGGCTTTCACCTACCCGAACGGCATGGATTTGGCATTCAGCTACGATGAGGATCGGTATCAAGGGGCCATCAACATGACATGGGAGGGATGGAATCGGCACAGAATTTTTGCCGAGTGGTCCATCTCCCAGACATACCAGGGTGACGACACCTGGCGGGAGGCCAATTTCGATATCGACACCACCGAACCAAGCCCGACAAACAGCATGCAACATTTTGACGGCGCCCTGATCGGAAAGGACCGGGAAAGACGCATTAACAGCATTGTCGTTCAGGAGGAGTTTTCCGCAACCGACACCTTTGATATCACCGCCGGCTTGAGATTCGACGGCTACAACGATACGGACGACAGCCTCAGCCCCAGGCTGGCCGGGGTATGGCGACTCTCCGACGCACATATCTTCAAGGTGCAATACGCCCAGGCCTACATGCCGCCATCCTTCCAGCAGTTGTATCATCAACTCGGATCTGTTTTCAATTTTGGCAACACGCAACTCAAACCACAAACCAGCGAGAATTTCGAACTGGGCTATATCTACCGCAGAACTGCAACCATGGGCCGAATTACTCTTTTTCATTCAAATCTGAACGATGTGATCGTCCGTGAGGGTGACATTTGGGTTAATTCCGGCGGAGCCCGGCTAACCGGCGCCGAACTGGAACTTGAACAATCGCTTCTTTCCACACTGAAGCTGGACGGCAATGTTTCCTATTCACACACCGAAGACGAGGACACGGATGAACCCATACCGAGAACGGCTAACTGGTTGGCCAACCTTGGCCTTTCCTATCAGGCCCACAGAAATCTGATTCTCAATGCACACTATCGATATGTGGGAAAGCAGAACAGGGACCCGCAGGACGCCAGAGGCAAAGCGGATGCATCCCATACGATTGATGTGACCGGCAGCGTATTCAATCTTTTTATAAAAAAACTTGCACTGAGAGCCGGCATACAGAACGTGTTTAATGAAGACGTACGGTATGCTGCGCCGATAAACACATATCCGGAGGACTATCCCCAACCGGGAAGAACATGGTGGGCCGAGCTTTCATATGATTTTTGAACCTTGAGACCGAAAATGCAGGAATTGAGAAGGTGAACAGGATGCGCGTTCAAACCCGAAATGACAGATTGTCGTTTGCCATTCTCCTTTTGTTGGCGTCCATTCTTACCCTTCATCCGTTCGGTGATTTTTCCCATGGTGCGGAACGTGAAGCGGTGCGTTGCAGGGCCGGGCTGGACCTGTTTCCCAGCCTATTGGCGGCAGACTTGAACATCCGGAATAAGACAGGCCGGGACGGCAAGCTGTGCCTGCTTCTGTTGCATGCGAACAATCCGGAGAAGGCAAAAGAATTCGCTGCGCATCTTACATCCGTGGGACGAATCCGTGGACTGCCCATACGCGTGGATATCGCAGTCGAACAGTCTTTTGATCAATATTACAAGGACCAGACGATCGCCGGTATCTTTCTGACGCAACCGTTGTCCCATAGGCTCAATTCCATTATTGCTTTTGCCAGGGAGCATCGATGCATCTTGTTTTCGCCTTTTGAGGGGGATGTGGAACGGGGTGTTTCGGGGGGCATGCACATCAGTGACAGGGTTCTACCCTATCTGAATATTTCTGCGCTGAAAGCGGCCAATATTCAGATTAAATCTTTCTTTTTAAGAGTTTCGATGCGCCATGAAGAAGAGTGAGAATAAAAACCTTTCCTCTCTGAGGGGCCGGATCACACTGATGTTTGTGTTATCCGCCTTTCTTGTTGAAGGTGTGTTTGTCTCTTTCTGGCTGATGGTGCTCTCTCCGCGCCTTGAAATGGAAATGGTGTCCGACCTTAATTCCCTGGCCCAGGCCCACTCCCTGAGCCTTGCAAATGCACTGTCTGAAACGACCGTTCAGCGCAGTGCGATCATCCATATGATAGATGATGTATTGCTGCTTACCGATCCTGCCACGCAATCTCATCTCTTACGAGGGGTGGAGCTTTTCATCGACTATGACGTCCTTCGGGTGGAAAAAGGCTCGCTCGATGTGGCTCGTTGGCAAATATCCGGGGATGGTTATGGAGAAGATCGTCATTTGGATGTTGAAATCCCCTTGTACCATAGATCCTCCAAGGAGCTGTTGGGTATCGCCAAATTTTATGGAAGCAAGGCTTTTTATCAACAATTAAAATCGGATGTCATGAACAGCTTTTTTATGGCTACGGCAGCCATCATGGTCATGTTGTTTATCTGCTGGTGCCTTCTGATCCATCTGTTACGACCGTTACATCAATTGGCAACAGCGTTACGCGATAAAGAGGCGGGTGATATTGCGGTATTGCCGGTGCTCAAAGGCTGGATCAGCAGCGAGGTCGGGTCGGTGAAAACGGCAATGGACGATCTTTTCATGCGAATCCATGATTACACCAAAGGGCTGATGGAGTTGAATGTCAGGCTTCAAACCCAACAGGAAACTTCCCCTGACGGCATTATCGTGCTGGACAAATGGTACAATATCCTTTCCGTCAACCGGCGTTTTATCGAGATGTGGGAGATACCAGCCGACGTGGTTGCCTCAAAGTCAGGCGAACAATATATGCAATCCCTAAACGACAAAATGGCTACAACGGAAGTTTCCCCTGCGCAACTGAAGAAACTTCGCCCAAGTTCCAGTATGACGATCCGTGACCAGATCAGTCTCAAGGACGGTCGGACATTTCAACGATACTCCAGTCCCATGATTGGAAAAAATCACGAGTTCTACGGCAGGGTTGCAATCTTTCAAGATATTACCGAATACAAACAGGCCCAGGAAAAAATACAAAAACTGAACGAAGAGCTGGAACAGCGTGTCCGCCAACGAACTTCACAACTGGAAAATGCCAACAAGGAACTCGAAGCCTTCTCCTATTCCGTATCCCATGACCTCAGGGCTCCCTTACGGCACATCGACGGATTCAGTCTTGCTCTGGCGGAAGATTACCAAGATCAATTGGATCCAGATGCCAAATCATACCTCGAACGGATCAGGAATGCCTGCTCGCTGATGGGCCGTCTTATCGATGATATACTCATGCTCTCCAGAATCGGCCGCCGGGAACTTCGTCGTACCACGGTTGACGTGACCATGATGGCCCGGGAAATCGCGGACGATCTGACCCAGGGCGAACCGGAACGCCACGTGATATTCACCATCGCACCCGACCTTTTTGTCCGGGCAGATCAGCGGTTGTTGCATATCGTTCTGGACAATCTCATGAGAAATGCTTGGAAGTTCAGCCGTATTCGTAATCGAGCGGAAATTGAGATCAACTGTGTAGACCCGGTATCGGCTGAAAAATTGGGGCATAAGGGAAAAACCGTGTTCTTTGTCAAAGATAACGGTACCGGGTTCGACATGGCCTACGCGGATAAACTATTCGGCGCCTTCCAGCGTTTGCATGGCAAGGATGAATTCGAAGGAACCGGGATCGGGCTTGCGACCGTGCAACGTATCGTCAACAGACATGGCGGAACCATATGGGCGGAAAGTGAAATCGATAAAGGAGCCACATTTTATATTATCATTGAATAATCATTTACCATATTCCGTTCGATCTCCAAGGGGGGAAAGATGTTGAAGGAAAAGACGATTCTATTGGTTGAAGATGATCCCAATGATGAAGCGCTGACCATTAGAGCGCTCAAGAAGAATAAGATCGGCAACCATATCGTGGTGGCCAGGGACGGTGTGGAGGCCTTGGATATCCTATTCGGCCGTGGCGAATTTGAAGGCAGCGGCCTTCCCGATCTTCCCCAGCTTGTTCTGCTCGATCTCAAATTGCCAAAACTGGACGGTCATGAGGTGTTACGGGAGATCCGGGCCAATCAGCGAACCGCCATTTTGCCTGTGGTGGTATTGACCACATCAAAGGAAGAAATCGATATTGTCAAAAGTTATCGTCTGGGTGCAAACAGCTTCATTCAAAAGCCGGTGGATTTCGGGCAATTCATCGATACCGTCGGGAAGCTCGGGCTTTACTGGCTGATATTGAATGAAACGCCGGATCATCTGGAGATAAAACGATGAAGCCGACATTGAACGTTCTGCTGGTGGAGGACTCGGAAGAAGACGCCGTTTTCCTGATCCGAAAACTGAGAAAGGGCGGTTTTGATTTGACCTGGGAGCGGGTTCAAAATGCGGACGTCATGATTCAAGCGCTCAATGAAAAACAATGGGATCTGATTCTCTCCGATTATTCCATGCCAAGTTTTACTGGTTTACAGGCCCTTGAGATCTATAAGCGATACGCCCTGGAAATCCCTTTTATCATTGTCTCCGGAACCGTTGGAGAAGATGTCGCCGTCGAGGCCATGAAAGAAGGCGCTCATGATTACCTGATGAAAGACAAGCTGGAACGTTTGATCCCCGCCGTCAACCGGGAATTGCGAGAAGCAAAGATCCGGCGTGAACGTATCCAGAACCTAAACCTTCTCAAGGAAAGGGAAGAGTTTCTCACGGCAATCATCGAGAACATTCCTCATATGATCTTTATCAAAGATGCTAAAAATTTACATTTTGTACGGATCAACAAGGCAGTCGAGGAGTTGTTGGGAATCTCCAGGGAAGCGTTGATCGGCAAATCCGATCATGATCTTTTCACCGAAGAGGAGGCCGACTTTTTTACGGCCACAGACCGGGATACCCTTGTTACACGACAACTTTTAGAGATACCAGTGGAGACGATCAAGACAAAAACGAAAGGGGTGCGGATACTGCATACAAAGAAAATACCGATTCTGAACGAAGAAGGCACTCCTTTGTTTCTGCTGGGGCTATCGGAAGATATCACCCAAAAGATAGCGTCGGAAAAATTAGAAAAAGATCTGACAAACCAACTGCGTCAGGCGCAAAAACTTGAATCTTTGGGAAATCTTGCCGGAGGGATTGCACACGATTTTAATAACATCCTTTCCGCCATTATCGGTTACTCTGAATTGGCGAGAACTTCGGTACTCAAAGGAAGCGAAGCGGAAATAGGACTCTTGGAAGTGCTCAAAGCCAGTACTAGGGCCGCAGATCTCGTTCGGCGGATACTTGCTTTCAGTCGGCGCTCCGAATCAGAGTTCATTCCGATCGATCTTAAAACAGTGGTCATGGAAGCATTGGGTTTGCTGCGTTCATCCATACCATCGTCGATCGAAATAAAAGAGCACCTGGAAAATGGTATCATTATGGGAGATCCGACCCAGATCCATCAGGTGGTCATGAACCTTTGCACCAATGCGTACCATTCCATGCGCGCGGATGGAGGGGTTCTTACCATATCCCTTTTCGCCGTCGATGTGGATGAACAAATGGCACTGTCGCATGCAGAGCTGAATGCAGGCCCCGCGATGAAGCTTGTCGTGGCCGATACCGGGCACGGCATCAAAGAGTCTGTGGTAGAACGGATCTTCGAACCCTATTATACCACAAAAGAAAAAGGCGAAGGTACGGGGCTCGGGCTTTCCGTCGTTCATGGGATCGTAAGAAGTCACTTTGGGGCGGTCATGGTGGAAAGTACAGTAAATGAAGGGAGTGTGTTTACCGTCTATTTTCCGAGAATTGAACATACAAACAAAAAAGAAAACGTTGAAAAGAGACAAAATCTACCCACCGGTAACGAACGGCTTCTGTTTGTCGACGATGAAACAATTCTTGTTGAACTGGGGAAGGCGCAGTTGGAAAAGTTGGGTTACGAGGTGGCCACAAAAATTGACGGCCGGCAGGCGCTGGAGCAGTTCAAATCCAACCCTGCCTATTTCGATCTGGTCATCACGGACATGACGATGCCGAAAATCAGCGGCGATAAGCTGGCCATGGAGCTCATGAAAATACGACCGGATATCCCGATTATTTTGTGTACCGGCTACAGCGATCGGATATGCAAGGAGAAAGCGGATGAGATCGGTATCGAAGAGTTTGTTTATAAGCCATTCACACTTGAAAAATTGGCGATAACGGTAAGAATCGTCCTTGATCGAAGTAAAAACAGGTCTTAGCATCGCCGGTTTTATTCAACTTCCATAAAAAACTTTTTCGCACCGGGATGAATCGGAGCGCTGAGTCCTGTAAGCAACCCTTTTAAGGACCAATTCGATAGAGCCGGATGCGTATTTCTTAGGTCCTCGAAATTAGTTATCACCTCTTTGACAATTGAATAAACGACTTCATCCGAAACCTTTGAAGAAGTACACAGGGTCGCGACGACGCTGATGGTCTGCACTTCCTTCGGACCTACGGCACCCGGGTAAAATTTTTCTGCCAATATGCGATCTTTTACATAGTAATTTTTATCGCGGACCAACCGATCGATGCCTGGGCCGGACACGGGAACGAAACGTACCGGGCGCTTGCCGGTGGTTGCTGCAATAAGAATTTCGCTAGGCTGCCCCAAGGTGCAGAAAAAAGCGTCGATACGGTTCGCCTGAAGCAAATCAAGGGCCTCGGGGGTATTCACTTTCGTCGCAATAATATCTTTCGCGGGCGATAGTCCAGCAGCTGATAAGGCATCGATCGCATTTTTGTGCTGGCCTGAACCTTGATTGCCGAGGTTGACCCGTTTGCCTTCAAGGTCGGCCAGGGTCTGTATCTCAGCGTCGGCTGCGGCCACCAGGGTGATGAATTCATGGTGGAGACTGAACACGGAATGCAGTCCCGGCTGGGGGCCCCTGTTGCGCCATTCCGCCATCCCATTGACGGCCTGATATTGTTTGTCCGATTGCACCAGACCGAACTCCAGGTTTCCGGCTGTAATCGCATCAATGTTGTAGACCGAACCCTGTGTACATTCGACGGTCGCCCGGATTCCATATTCCTGGCGCTTATCGTTCATCATTTTTGCAATGGCCAGTCCAATGGGAAAATAGACCCCGGTGGCATCGCCCGATCCAATGGTCACGAAGCGGGGTTTGGTCTGACTTCCAACAGGGCCGGGTCTGAAAATCAGGCAGGCAATAACGATCACAATAAAAATACGTATCTTCATTCGACCGTCCTGTCGTTATTTTAAGGTAAAAGAATCGAAACTGATCAGCGGTGGTTGCACCCAGGCATCAATCGTACGAATCTGCTCCAGGGAAATGGGGCCCGGCGCAAAAAAGAGTACTGCCCTCAATCCATCGGTGTAGTAGGGGTCGCCGGTCAGATTCTTTCTTGGTTTAGACGGCTTGGCTGCGCCGACACCATTTACAAAACCAATCCGGGCAAGCGCTTGTGAGAACAAAAGATCCTCGATAAGTGCATTTCGCGCCTCGTCGATATCCGGATCTATTTTGTGAGTGACGGGAGGCTAGGTTTTCGATGTGAAGCGGACGCCAATATCACGGCTGACCTGTCCGATAAAAACGGGTTTGCCATCGAATCGCATCGGCGTGTACCAAAGGCGCAGATGATTGCGTTCGTGGATGTCGTGCCGCGGTTTTTGTCGTGCAAGGTCCTGATGGCGACCGTCATGATAGAGTGAACTCACTGGAGAATATCTGTATTGCCCGCCGAAGAGAAACGATTTGATTGTTTTCCAAACAGCCGTCGAGTAGGTCTCTTCTGCCGGAAGCCAACCCCTGCGGACAAACGCAGCGGCAATATTGGTAAAGTCTCCGACGATTGCGAGGTTGAGGGGGTCCCCCAAATGCAGTTGCTCCTGGTCGGTGGTGCAGCACGGCAATTTCTCAAGCGCCGTTCTTAGCTCCTCCAGATCTAGATCTTTTCTTTCAACATCCGGATAAAGATTGTTAAAATCAACTGACCGGTAATCAATTCGCATGCCTGGTATTTGAACAAAAAAAGTATAGAATTTAATCTGTTGATTGGCAATCATGTCGACCTGTACGATCTTTTCGCCCTGGTCGAGGTTGGTAAAAATGAATCCCGAAACCGCCGTGTTTGGCATTACGGGGTTTCTAAAGCTCATTAATCGGAAATATCTGTCCATGGCGCTTTTGGCGGATCGACGTAAACCGGAATGAGTGGCGTAAGCCGCCTCCATGGGAGAAAAATAGTTCTGATCAACAGCCGTGGTAATGAGGTAGTATGTTCGATTGCTGTGGTTCTCTACCTTGACCCAGATCGGTTGAATCTCCTTGGTGGCCAGATCCGCACCGAACAGCGCCCTTGCCTCAGATTCGTTGGGAACGGCAACGGTCACACGAACATCTTCATCGTATTCAGATACCGCGCGATCGCGGAAATTGATTTCATTCATCGATGAAGGGTTGAATCCACCAACGGCGCAGCCGGCAATCATGACAGCCATCAGGCAATTGAATCCAAATTGGAAGGTTTTGCGGATTTTGGCTTTCATTCGACGTTTTCTATTCCAGGTGTCGATAATGTTCCACGTATGGACGCGTGTCTTGACCGTTCTGGCGACCCGGACAGACCCGGATCGCACCTTTGCTGTTTGCTATGCCTGCTGTTTTACGTTTTTTCTGATCCACGCTTCCGCTTCCGTCCGAGACCTGCAGACATAAGAGCTTATGCCGTATGTATCCCCATATGACTGCCACATTCGACCCATACCGTATTCAACATCGGAAGGTAGAACAAATGCCACAATGATACCATCGTTCCCCTTGATTATCTCAGCGGTAATATCCACATTGTGTTGGATGCCTTCCGAGGTCAAATTGAAATTTTCAACCCGGCTTAAGTCCGTAATCGAATAACGAAAAGATCTTAACCTTTCCAGCGACAACAACTTTTCTTGCCCACTTTTTATGATGTCGCTGTCTTCTATCGTCCCCCAATACGTTGTTATTATACCTCCTACTTCATCAAGATAGGTTATTTCGTATGGCATTTCCGACCTCCATCTTGATCCCCCCGTTCTGCCTCGTTGACACTGGAAAATAAGCCAAGTATACCCTTTGTTTTACAGCTCATCAAGATTCTCTTAGTGCCTTGACAAGCTGATACAATATTACCGTCTTCATCCTTGGAATCTATATTCGCAACCTGCAAGCTCATCTGCCATATCAATGGTTCCGGGTTCGATTCCTCCCCGTCTGGCGCCATTATAGAAATTTCGGAAGAAATATCACGATATAGAATCGTGTAGCCCTCACCTTCCGTTTCGTTTTGTTGCAGTTGAACAAAAGCCGTATCGTTGTCCATCACGGTAAGGGGATTCGGTGAAAATGATGCATTTTGCCTTTTTCCCTGTAAATGGCGGAAACAAACTGATACAACGGCTTTCATACCGTCGAATGGAGAAATAGAAGGGATTCATTTGAATCGTATTCTTATCCTCTTTCAATCATTGCTGTGATCCTATATTTGGGTGGGTAGAACAGGTCAACACATGATTTCATTTGAAAATGTGACAAAACGATTCGGAACGTTCGTGGCGGTGGACCGGGTTTCCTATTCTGTCCGCAAAGGGGAGGCCTTTGCCCTTTTGGGCCCCAACGGAGCCGGCAAGACAACCCTTGTGCGTCTGATGCTTGGTTTTTCGCGTTGTACGAAAGGAAGGATCATCATCGGAGGCTTGGCGGCAGGCAGGCCCCAATCGCGAAGGAAACTGGGCTACTTGGCGGAGATACACCGCATTCCCCCCCATCTGTCCGGCCGGGAATACCTGCTGCGCCATGCCGCCTTCTGCGGTATGAGCGGCGCTCGCGCCAGGGCGGCGATAAACGGCGTACTGAAACGGGTCGGTATGGACGGCCAGGAAAAAAAGAAGGCTGCCGGTTACTCAAAGGGGATGACACAGCGCATCGGGCTCGGGGCGGCCCTTCTGGGCGATCCCGAGCTGCTGGTCCTGGATGAGCCGGTATCGGGCCTGGATCCGCTTGGCATGCGCGATGTTCGTGTGATTCTCGAAGCGTTCAAAAAGAGCGGAGGAACCATCATTTTAAATTCTCATCTACTCTCGGAGGTGGAACGGCTCTGTGATTCGGTTGCGATCATGAACAACGGCGGGATTGTCGCCAAGGGCGACCTTGGGCAGATCGTCGGTGAGAATGAAACGCTGGAAGAGGTGTTTATGCGCCATGTGGAGGATGTACAAAAGAAAAGATGAATAACCTGATCCGGATAACTGTCATCACGCTGCACGACCTGGTGCGCCAGAA
This sequence comes from uncultured Desulfosarcina sp., assembly GCA_963674945.2. Taxonomy (GTDB): domain Bacteria; phylum Desulfobacterota; class Desulfobacteria; order Desulfobacterales; family Desulfosarcinaceae; genus Desulfosarcina. The sequence goes on along the minus strand of CAXXWQ010000003.1, from coordinate 1,756,080 downwards.
GAGCTTTTATATCCTGCTGGCCGTCGCCGTCATTTTCATTTTGCTTCTCAGAAGTTGCTATCATGGCAATTATACGGTCAACGGCCAACCCATGGATCAGATGGCCCTGGCCTTTCACGCATCTCTGATAGCCTTTCACGTTGTCGCCGGCGGCATGTTTTTGATGACCACCTTGCTTTCCATGGGCATTTTTTCACGGGACCGTGATGACGGCAGCGCGGTGATGTTTCTCTCCCGCGACGTGGACCGGTGGCAGTACATGCTCGGCAGAGTGGCCGGCACTTGGGTGCTTTCGACCCTTTTCATGTTCATTCTCCATCTGACCATCGCCTTGATCGGCTTTGCCAACACGGGAACGTTGATTCCAGGTTACCTTACCGCGTCTCTCCTGTGCGCCGTCAACCTGCTGTTTGCCATTGTTCTCACCTGCGTCTTATCGCTGTTTTTCCCCAATGTTGTTGCAGCGCTTTTCACCCTGATCGTCATCGGGGTCAGCTTCGTATCCGACGGCGCCTACCGAATCATGCAAAGCGAGATGATCCGGCAGATGATGGCCGGTGAAGGCGATACCTCTTTGTGGCGGATCGTTTTTCCCAAAGTCTATATGCTTCAGGACTTCGCAGCCACGTTGATTGCGAACCGGGCTTTCGAAGCCATGGCGCCGATCTATGTATTTGCCAATGTGTTGATTTTCACGGTCGCCCTGGCCTGCGTTGCGTTGTGGCGGTTCTACACAATTGAAATTTGATGGTTTTTTAAATGCAGCGGAAAGGGAGGGGAAAGGTGTCTGAGACCGGTCCGAAGATTGAAGATTACGGCCCGGCGGACCCGATCACCGTTATTGCAAGCGATGCCCGATGGGTGGTGGTGGAAAAACCCTGTGGGATGAGCATTCACAACGATCCGGGCGGCGATCTGTGCGCTGCGGTTCTGGCCATGGCGCGTGCCGGGTGCCTGTCGAATGTTGACCGTGGTATTCACACCCTCCATGCCGTCCATCGCATCGACAAAGAGACCAGCGGCATCGTGCTTTTGGCCTGCGATCCCGAAACCCTGGCATTCTTTGGCCGGCAGTTTGCCGAAAAGGCCGTCGGCAAGCGATATCTGGCCCTGGTTCACGGCCATTTTATGGGGGTGGACGGAAAGGGGGCCTGGATCGACTGGACATGGCCCCTGACCGCATCGGCCGCAGGCCGAAACGATCCCATGGGCAGAGGCAATCGGATACCCTGTACCACGCGAGCCCGGCTCGTTTCCCACAGTTCACACTATTCCCTTATCGAATGCGAGCCGCTTACCGGCCGCAAACACCAGATCCGGCGGCATGCCAAGCTGGCCGGCCACCCGGTCGTGGGAGACCGCCGTTACGGTTCACGCCGATCCTTGGCCTACCTGTACAGGCACCATGAATTCGAAAGGCTGGCGCTGCATGCCCACATTCTGTCCATTCGTCTTCCGTGTGAAGAGAACAGTACCACCTTCCAATCCAACGGGATGCCCGAACAGCTACGGCAGCTGTTTGAATCGGATCGATAGTGCCCATCCGGAAATGGCCAATTCATCATTACGAAGAAATAAGATTGGCGATTATCTCCCGCCGGCCGACGATGCTTCCTTTTTGGGACGGTAGAGGAGAAGTCCTGTTGCCGCAAGGATGGCGAACCCTGCTCCGGCAAGAAATGTGGCCGGAGCACCGAACGCACTCCATAATGCCCCTGCAATGACGCTTGCCAGAAAAAGCGTCGTCCCGCTGATAAGATTAAAAACCCCGAAGGCGGTGCCGCGAAGATCAACCGGGGCGGTGTCTGCCACGAGTTTCGATAGCAGCCCCTGGGTGAAGGCCATGTGCAATCCCCAGAAGGCCGCCCCGACGAAGGTGATCCATGGCGATGTTGCCACGGCCAATACGATATCCGCGACGGCCAGAAGCACAAGGCCGGACATGAGAAGCGTTCTCGCTGAAAGCCGGTCCGCCATTGCACCGGCCGGATAGGCAAAGAAGGAGTAAAAAATGTTCATCACGATCATGATCATCGGTACATAGCCGATGGATAGGCCGACATCTTCGGCGCGGAGAATCAGAAACGCCTCACTGAAGCGGGCAAGAGTAAAGACGGCGCCCAGCGCAACGACAAGCCAGTATCGAATGGGAAGGCGTTTTGTATCCGCCAAGGCCAGACGATTTCGAGTTTGCTCAGTACGTTTCACAGACGCGGGTTCCCGCACCGCAATGATCAGCACAAACACCGCTATGAATGCCGGTACGACAGCCATCCACAAAACGGATCGAATGTCATTCGCAAAAAGAATCATGAAGAGCACGGCCAAAAGCGGCCCGATAAATGCCCCGACCGAATCGAGTGATTGACGTAAACCGTAGGCTGCACCCCGAAGATGATCTGGTGTAATATCGGCCACCAGCGCGTCACGTGGCGCACCTCGAATGCCTTTGCCGATTCGATCCGCAAATCGTGCTCCGAACACCCATCCGATGGTTGTTGCCAGCGGAAATATGGGTTTGATAATGGCACTGAGTCCGTAGCCGGCTACGGCAAGAAACTTGCGCTTGCCAAAATAGTCGCTGATGGCGCCTGAAAATACCTTCGTAATTGCGGCGGCACCCTCAGCCAATCCTTCGATAATGCCGATGGTCACCATGGATGTACCCAACACCGTAGACATGAATATGGGCAACAGGCCGTGGACGAGTTCCGACGAAATGTCCATGAACATGGAGACGAATCCCAGCCCCCAGATACCGACCGGCAACCTGCGGAGCATGGTTTTTGAGGAGGCTTGTGATTCTCGATTATTCTTCTGACTCGGTATCATTTGGGCGCTTTTCTCTCCTGAACAAGATTATTGGGTGACGGTCATGCCAGGCCAACAAGACTCGTGGAATACTTCACATTCTTTACCAGCTGAATGACCTCAAACTCGTCAATGCCGGGAATAAGGGGCAATGTCTCCAATAAAAATTCGTTCATTTTTTCTCGGTCCTCCAACAATGCGCCGACCAATACCTGCCATTGACCGGTAATCAAACTTACGTTCATTACCCGATCCTGTGCAGATAACGCATTGGTTACGGCATGCACGCTGTCCGGTTTGGCCTTGATCAGGATTACCACGGAAAGTCCGTATCCAAGCGCCTTGGGATCAATAATATTGACAAATCGGATGACACCGTCATTGAGAAGTTTCTGCAAGCTCGCCTTTGCCATGGGCCTGCCGCAGCCAACCGTTTTCGCCAGTTCCGTTATAGGTTGCCTGGGGGCTTGCTGCAGGGCATTGATTACGGACAGATCGAGGTCACTCAGTTGATTTCGCTGGTGAACACTGAATGGATTCATTTGGGGTTTGAAATATCCCCAGGCGTTTTTCACCCACTGGAAAGAGTGCATTACCTCGGTGGCGGATATACCGATTATCCCTGCCATGTCCCCGGATACGAAATCCGAAAGCGCCAACCGGTCCTTAAGAAGTGCCCATGCCACGATCGTATATCGGCCGGTACTCAGACTGACGATCCTGACGGCCGTCAAAGAGGCCAGTTGATTTGCCACAGCATCGGTCGTGCCTGGAACGACGTTGATCCCGATCACGACCAGAAACTGATATCCGAGGAGGTCGGAATCGACCACGCAGGTGATCGTCAGAACTCCCGTATCCCGAAGTCTGTGCAAACGGTGACGAACGGCTGTCCTGCTCATGTCTAACTTACGCGCAAGCGCCTGAATCGTTTGCCTGCCATCTGCCTCCAGTTCGTCGAGGATGGCCTGATCAACCTTGTCGAGCAACATCGATATTTCCTTTGTTTCAGCTGGATTCGACAATTGCCTGGTTCAGGCAATAATGTCAACTTTTCTGCCTTCGAAATCGCCATCGTCCTTTTTGTAGATGATTCCCATTGGTGAATCGATTTCGGCATTGGCATATGAATAGCATTGTTCCAATATGTTTCGCAATAGCTCCAAAAAACAGCAGAATAAATATTAATTTTAGCATAATATTGACATAATGGAATAGAAAATATATTTATTGGTACAAAACGGAATTTTAGTGACGGAAGGAAGACCAATCGTAGCAAGCACTCAGGACGTACTTCGAAGGGGGCCTTGGATTGTTATGAAAATACTCGTTGTCGGTGGAACAGGATATGTGGGCGGGTACACTTCCCTTTATCTACAAGGCAAAGGTTACGATGTGACGATCATGTCACGATCAAAACCCAAAGGCACCTCGAAGCTGAATGACCTGCCTTTCGTTCAGGGGAATTACGTCGAAGATGACGTCGATGATGGCCGCCTTGAAGGGTATGATGGACTTATGTTCTGTGCGGGAATCGATCTCATGTATTATCCCGATGACGGATCGGTTGGAAAAGCTGCATTTTTTGAAAAATGCAATACCATCGGCATCCCGAAATTTTTCGAAGCGGCAAAGCGTGCGGGAATTTCGCGTGCGGTATATATGAGCAGTTTTTATCCCATGGTCAATCCAGAAAGCTCCGACCCGTATGTTCGGTCTCGTCTGCTGGCGGATAGAGGTGCAAGGGCGCTCAGTTCTCCTTCTTTTGCTGTATGCAGTTTGGGGCTTCCCTGGATCGTGGGGTATTTTCCCGGATTCAATGTCGTTCATTGGACGGCGTTTGCCAAATACGCCATGGGGCAAATTCCGGGCTTCGACGAATTCGCACCGCCGGGAGGAGCGAATTATTTGACCTGCCAATCTGTGGCGGAAGCCATGGAAGGCGGCCTCCTTCGCGGCGAACCCGGTAAGGATTATTTGTTGGGCGATGTAAATCTGAGCTGGAAAGAATTTTTCGAGGCATGGTTCAAAGCGGCAGGACGTCCCCGCGAACTCGAAGTGCGAACGGATGAGCATCCTCTTCTTCCCATGGAAGTGCTGAACTACCTCGACGGTATCGTGCCGAACTACGAGCCGCCGGAGGAAGAGACGCGGTTGCTTGGATATCAAAGGGGTGTCCTGCTGCCAATGATCGAAGAATCGTTTCAATATTATAGAAAGCAGCCTCTGGGATGATCGCTGTGAATCAGAAACGGAGGAAAACCGATGGCGATTTTGAAAAGTAGAACGGCGATCGTTGTCGGGGCCAACTCCGGTATCGGGTATGGTTGTGCGTTGCGTTTTGCCGAGGAAGGCGCCGATGTGCTGGCCTGCGACATCCGTTCGGACGGGTTGGAGAAGCTATCCGAACAAGCGGTGGGCATGGATGGCAAAATCGTTACGATGACCTGTGATGTGGCCAAAGAGGACGACCTGAACAAAGTGGTGCAAAGGGCCGTCTCGGAATTCGGCAGGATTGAGATTTTGGCCTGCATTGCCCAGGGGGGGATGGCGCATCCGACCACTCTTCTCGACGCCACACCGGAACTGGCCCTCGAAAGTTATGTCACCGGCCCGCTTTACTCCATGCTCTTGATGCAACAATGCTTCCCCTACATGAAGGCGCAGCAGTATGGTCGTATTATCACCTGCGCCTCCGGATCCGCGGTTTCGGGAACACCCGGTTTTGCCAGTTACGCCATGGCCAAGGGGGCGATCATGTCCCTGACCCGCTTTGCGGCCAAGGAATTGGGACGATTCGGCATCACCGTCAATTGCTTTTTACCGGTAATCAAGGGTGCCAACTTCGATGCCAGCCCCGAGGGCAAGGCTGCGGCAGAGATGATTGTAAAGATGAGCCCGGTGGGATATTTCGGAGAGGCCTATGCGGACTGCAGCCCCATACTCGCTTTTATGGCCAGCGAACAGTCTCATTACATGAACGGACAGATGATCGGTATATGTGGGGGGATCCAGATACTGGCCTAACGGTTGCTTTTAGACAGAGAACAACCATGACGGCACCTTATCTCTTTACCATGAAAGCAACCATCAATAAATGCAACCTTGTATTCCATGGATACACTCCTGTCTTACGGCGGGCATAAGGCGTGGTGGATTTTTGCCGTCGCGCTAGATTCCCTGGTTCTGCCACTTTTTCATTGGGATAATATCTGTTTACAGTTTCAGAAACTTCAGAAAGCCTCCCGATACGTTGTTCTTCACTACTTGCGACAACGATATTGAACATTTTCCTGTAAAAATTATAAACGCCGCAAAGATCAAAAATACAGTTTTTCCATATTGTTTCGAGAGGGTCTTGAAATATCTAACTTGAGCATCTCATCTCTTGAAATCATCCTGGATTTTTCGGTAAAGATCGATAACTGACATCCCACTGACCGGCGTTTTCACCGGCAGGATCGAACGGTAGATGAATGACCAACGGGAAAGGATTTGAGCACATGGGTACCATTTTTAAAGAGGCCTGTTCCTTGCTGGAAGAAAAAACGCCCTTTGTTCTGGCGACCATCGTCAGAAGTGAAGGGTCCACGCCACGCTCATCGGGCAGCAAGATGATCGTTACCCCGGACGGCAGGGGCATCGGCACCATCGGTGGCGGACAACTGGAGGCCGGGGTCATGTCGCGGGCCGTCGAGGTGATCCGTCGCCGCGATTCGTCCCTTATCTCTTACAATATCGACGTGCCCGCGGTTTCGAACAAGGAGATGATATGCGGCGGTACGGCCGATGTGCTGCTCGACCATATAGCGGTCACGCCGGAGAACCGGACGGTGTTTCGTGCATGGACGAAGATGGTGGCTGCCGGAGAGAAAGGGTGCTTTCTCACCCGTGTCACGACCACGGCCGGTGACAGTGACATCGTCCATGTCGACCATGCCCTGGTCAACGTCCATGGGGAGATCGAGGCCGGTTCGATCACGCTCACGGCCGATCAGATGGCCCAAGTGACCGCGGCCGCCGCATCAACGGATATCCACACCTTCTTCATCGATGGCGACCTCGTCCTGGTGGAGCCGGCCAAACGAATCTGTACGGCCTATTTTTTCGGTGCGGGGCACGTCTCCCGATGGACCGCCCACATGGCGGCTCTGGTCGGTTTCCGGGTGAGCGTGTCCGATGACAGGGAGTCTCACGCCAACGCACAGCAGTTCCCCGAGGCAGACGAAATTCGGGTCCTGGACAATTTCGAACACTGTATGCCCGAGAAGAATCTGGGATCGGACGACTTCGCAGTCATTCTCACACGGGGACATCTTTCCGACAAGATCGTCCTGGCCCAGGCCCTTGCGACCGGTGCCGGCTACATCGGCATGATCGGCAGCCGGAAGAAACGCAAAGCCATCTATGGCATGCTGCTGGATGAAGGTTTCACCCAGGCGGATATCGATCGGGTGCATTCGCCCATCGGTATTGCCATCGGCGCCGAAACCCCGGAGGAAATCGCCGTGAGTATCGTCGGCGAAATGATCGCCGTTCGGGCGGGATATACGTTGTGCTGATATGGAAGGAGTCAATCCATCCATTAGATTTTCTTGAGTTTTTTCCGTGATATTGGTACATTGCGTTCAAAAGTGAGATGGGATGCCTAACAAAGCAGGCAAAAAGCCAGAATAAAAAGAATAACCGAGACAAGGGAATAGGGATACCATGAACGTTTGTATCATCGGAACCGGGTACGTTGGGCTCGTCGCCGCCGCTTGCCTTGCGGAAATGGGAAACGATGTGGTCTGCATCGACGTGAATGCCGAGATCATCGACCGACTCAACGAAGGGAAAGTCCATATTTTCGAGCCCGGACTGGAGCCGCTGGTCCAAAGAAACGCCGCCGAGGGGCGGCTCACTTTCAGCACGGATCTGGCAAAGGGCATAGAGGATGCCTTGTTCGTCTTCAGCTGTGTGGGAACCCCGTCCAATCCGGACGGTTCATGCGATCTTAGCTATATCGACAAGGTCGCCCGCCAGATCGGAGAGGTGATCACCGAATACAAGGTGGTCGTCAACAAATCGACGGTTCCGGTGGGAACGGCCGACCGGGTAAGGGGGATCATCGAAAAACAGCTGGAAAAAAGAGGCACATTCGTGGAATTCGACGTCGTTTCCAACCCGGAATTTCTCAAGGAGGGCGGTGCGGTAAACGATTTTCTGAAGCCCGACAGGGTGATCGTCGGGACCGACAACGTGCGAACTGCCAAGCTTTTGGAAGCCCTTTACGCCCCATTTGCCCGCAGCCGCGACAAGATGATCGTCATGGGAATTCGCAGTGCGGAGATGACCAAGTACGCCGCCAATTGTATGCTGGCCACGAAAATTTCGTTCATGAACGAGGTGGCCAATATCTGCGAGAGCGTGGGTGCCGATGTCCGGGAGGTCAGGACGGGAATCGGATCGGACCGACGAATCGGATATCACTTCATCTATCCCGGCGTGGGATATGGTGGGTCATGTTTTCCAAAGGACGTGCGGGCACTGATCCATACGGCCAAAGAGTACGGCTGTGAGCCCGATCTCGTCGCATCGGTGGATTCGGTGAACAACCGGCAAAAGGAGATGTTGGCCAGAAAAATCATCCGGTACTTCGAAGATAAGGGCACCGTGGCGGGCAAAACCCTTGCCATATGGGGGCTATCGTTCAAGGCCAATACCGACGACATGCGTGAATCGGCGGCATTGGATACCATTCGACTGCTTACCGATGCCGGCATGAAGATCAAGGCCTATGATCCGGTCGCCACCCAAAATGCCAGGGCGCTTTTAAGGGACAACCCGGCGGTGACGGTGATCGATCATCAGTACGAACCCATCGATGGCGCCGATGCCCTTGCCGTGATCACCGACTGGAATCAGTTCCGAAATCCGGATTTTCACCGGATCAAGAAGATGCTGGCCCGACCCGTTATTTTCGACGGCAGAAATCTCTTCTCGCCATCTCTCATGGAGGATATGGGGTTTTCATACATCAGCGTGGGAAGGGAACCGATTCTTCTTGCCGATTCCGCAGATTGCCCCAAATAAATGCCGAATCCATAATTTAAATCAAGAAATCGGGGTGTTATCATCCTCGATGTCTTAATTTTACAATTCCTTTACACAGGGAGTACTTGAACATTGATCGTTTTTACTTTAATACCCCGTTCCTAAGAAACTATAATACGGGGGAAAAATGCCGAATTCGATCATCGTGTCTACCGGATGCTACATTCCTTCCAGGAAGATACCCAACGCTCACTTTCTTTCCCATTCTTTCTATGATGAAAATGGCGTCGTGCTGGAAAAACCCAACCCGAAGATCATAGAAACGCTGCAAAACATAACCGGTGTTGAAGAACGCCGGTATGTCACGGACGATCTCACAATTACCGACATCGCCTCCGCCGCTGCGGAAAAAGCATTGGACGGCATCGACAGGGAGGAACTGGACTACATTGTTGTCGCCCAGAATTTCGGCGATGTTCGTGCCGAAAATCCGCGAACGGACATTGTGCCCTCAATCGCCTCACGCGTAAAACAACGGCTCAGAATCAAAAATCCCTATTGCGTTGCCTATGACATACCTTTCGGTTGCCCGGGTTGGCTTCAGGGAATGATCATGGCCGACTATTACATCCGGTCGGGGGATGCCAGCCGGGTATTGGTGATCGGCGCCGAAATTCTGTCCCGGGTCAGCGATCCCCATGACGTGGATTGCATGATCTTCGCCGACGGTGCGGGGGCTACCGTTGTGGCCGCATCGGAAGCCGAAGGTGGCATTCTATCCCATGTCTCCCGTACGGATGCCCTGGAAAATGCGATGCTGCTCAAGATGGGGAAATCCTACAATCCGGATTATACCGACGATACGCTTTTCATCAAGATGGATGGCCACGGTATCTACAAATACGCCTTGAAAACGGTACCGATCGTGGTGGAAAAGGCCATGAACAAGGCAGGCGTCGGACTCGGTCAGGTAAAAAAAATCGTGATGCATCAGGCCAATGCCAAGATGGACGATGCCATCTTAAACCGCTTGTTCAAGCGGTATGGTGAAGAAACCATTCCGGAAGATATTTTGCCCATGATTATTCATTGGTGCGGCAATAGTTCGGTCGCCACCATTCCGACCGTCCTGGATCTGCTGATGAGAAATAAGCTGGGGGACCATCGCCTTGCCCCCGGCGACATTATTGTTTTCGTTTCCGTCGGGGCAGGGATGAACATCAACGCCATGGTCTACCGCTTGCCTTTCTCTCCATAGGAACTATAATACCCTAATCGTCATCGAACAAAATCGCAAGGCAAGGAGATGTTCATGTATTCTGATATCGATATTCCCAACGAACTCGTGGGGTCTTTCAAGCGCATCATGCGGCGGATTCCCGTGGAACTGAAAAAAGATGAAAATCTTATCAAAACCGTCGTGGACTACCTACAACTCGGAGGGGAGAAGCTTGCGCGCCAAGCGGTGGAGTCGGCCAAACTGACACTCCAACTGGAGGTGGCGGAGAGAAGGAAAAAAGCACGGGAAGAGGCTTTGATCCGCGCAGCAGAGGCACACCTGGCAGCGATGGAGGATGAATCCGACGACGATGACGACGATTTCGATGACGATGCCGACGACGACGAGATGGGATGAAAACCGATCGGATGGTTCCCGTTTTCGACCATCTCGACGAGAAACAGGCCGATACGTACAGCCTGGTCTTGTATTCCATGGGCATCCCAAACAATGTTCACCGAAAAAACAACGCGTTTACCGTGACGGTGGATGAAAGCGATTTTACCGCGGCCATAGAGGCCGTCTGGCGATATCGGGTCGAAAATCCAACCACAGCGCCCCCACTGCCGTCTGCAAAGAGAGGCTTCCATGCAATAAGCCTCTCGGGACTTTTTGTCTCTCTCCTTCTTTTCACGGTCCACGCCGCCGTTGTCACCAGCAGCGCTCCGGGTGACTACATCACGCAATTCGGCGCAAATGCGCGCAGGATCATGGGCGGTGAAGCCTACCGGTGTGTTACCGCCTTGCTTCTCCACGCCGATGGGGCCCATCTGGCGGGAAACATGGTGGCATTGGTACTATTCGGCGACGTCCTTTGCCAGATTGCCGGCGTCGGCGTTACGTGGATGATGATCCTTGTCTGCGGTACCCTCGGCAACCTGATCAATGCGGCGTTCCATGAGACCGGACACCTTTCCATTGGTGCCTCGACGAGCGTATTCGGCGCCGTGGGAATGTTATGTGCGATTCGTGCAGTGAATGCGGCAAGAACCGGTCATGGGTGGAAAGATGTTGTTTTGGCTTTGGGTGGCGGCATCGCGCTTCTGGCGTTTTTGGGCACAAGTGCGCGCAGTGACATGGGGGCCCATCTGTTCGGCTTCCTCGTGGGGATTGGTTTGGGGGGCGTGTATGGTTTTTGGAAAAGCAGCCCTTTTAAAGGCGGTATACAATTGTTATGCGGCATCGTCACCGCATTCTTGCCGATTCTGGCCTGGGTCTGGGGGGCGAAACGGTGATGGCGCCATCAAGAAAGGGAGTAGGGCGTAAGGCTCTCGAAACCCGTTTCGGTGACCAGGATCGTCTGTTCGAACTGTGCCGACAGGGAGCCGTCCTTGGTGACCGCAGTCCACCCGTCGTCGAGGATGACCAGCTCCTTTTTTCCCAGGTTGATCATGGGTTCGATGGTAAAAACCATACCCGGAACCAGCAGATAGCCGGATCCGGGTGTTCCGTAGTGTGGGATCTGTGGGGCTTCATGAAATTCGATGCCGACACCATGGCCGACAAACTCGCGAACAACAGAACAACCCTGTCCTTCGGCATGGGACTGGATCGCAGAACCGATGTCTCCGATGGTGTTTCCCGGCTTGACGGCCGCCATTCCCTTGGCCAGGCATTGCCGGGCCGTCTCCACGATTTTTCGGGCACCATCGTCCGGTGTACCCACGAAAAAAGTCTTGCTGGCGTCCGCGTAGTAATGATTCAGAATCGAAGTTACATCCACATTGATGATGTCACCGTCTTCTATCACCCGATCCCCGGGAATGCCATGGCAGATCACCTCGTTGACGCTCAGGCAGACACTTTTCGGATAGCCCCGATAATTCAATGGTGCCGGGGTGGCACCGTTTTGAATCGTGAAGTCATGGACAAGGGTGTTGATCTCATCGGTGGTCACACCGGGGCGGATGTGAGGGGCTACCATATCCAGGGTGTCGATGACCAGCCTTCCGGCCATTCGTATTCCTTCTATCTGCTGGGCTGTTTTAATGGGAAGTCGATTCCTTTTTGCATAGGATGGATCTGCGCTTGGTTTCGACGCGGACTTGCCCAGGCAGCAACGTTTGTATTTTTTCCCGCTGCCGCAGGGACACGGGGCATTGCGGCTGATTTTTCCTGTGTCGTTTCTGTTTTTCACTCCCACATTCCTCGATTTGTTTTTTCGTGCGATCCTTTCGCCTTATTGTGCGCCATGTTCTACAATTAGTTCATATGTACTTGCTGTCAATAAAAAAGGTTTGGTTTTCCCATCAGTTCACTGAAATCCATGCCTGCCTGTCTGAATCGTTCCTCCACCATTTTCATTCATTTGAGAAGCATCATCGCATGTGATATAGATACCCTCAACTTCATTGGTATAACGGCATCCGGCCGATGGACCGGATATCCAAACCACCTGCGTGGCGGGTGGTCGTTGACGCGGATGGACGAAGGATTTTTCAAGAACGAGGTGCGGATATGCCCAACTCGGACAGTGATTGGGAACGACGTGTTTTGTGCAGCGACGGTAATTGTATCGGTGTTGTCGGTGATGATGGCCGTTGCAAAGTATGCGGCCTGAAATATGAAGGTACCCTGGAAACATTTCCATCGGATGTGCCATGGGATTCCCTGCCCTCTGAAGAGACGGAGACGGTGCGCAAGGAAGATGTGGAAGTGGCCGAAGAAGAGGTCGACGAATCCCATGATGAATGGGAAGATCGAATCCTTTGCGTCGATGAGGGATGTATCGGTATAGTGGGACCGAACGGCCGTTGTAACGAGTGCGGAAAGCCCTATCCGTCTGATAAATAGGCCTCGGCGCCGATATACCCCCGTGCAGATCGTGTCGGAGCCATTTTTGTCACTTTCAGGCCGCCGATGCAAGACCGATATCCGGCCTCTCCTTGCAAAAAGATGCTTACGGGAACAGGCTGCCGCGTGATGGATAGATCGTTATGTGTTGATTTTTTCCCGCAATTTTCCAGAACACTTAAAGGTGACGATGCGGCGTTTTCCCAACATCATCTCCTCGCCCGTCGCCGGATTCCGGCCCTTGCGTTTCCGTTTTTCCTTTACACAGAACTTGCCGAATCCGCTGACCAGGACATCTTCCCCGGCCGAAAGGGTCGATTTCATGATTTCGAGTAGGGTTTCGACGGTGTCGTTCGCCTTGAGCTTTGTAATTTCCGTCTGATTCTGGATGTTTTCGATGATTTGCGCTTTCGTGAGACTCATTCTGCCTGTCCTATTCCGTTTCCTTTGTCATCGGTACGTCAATGATGTCATTGACGCGCTGCGATCGGGCCATCAATGGTGATAACTATTTAAATTGTAACAGATAATCGATACCCTCATAGTAAACTTGATGTCAGGACTTCGTCGATTTGTCAAGAAAATATGGAACAATGGGGCGGCATGGCGGTTGACGGAGGCGTTGCGGAATTGCCAAGTTCTTTTTAACTATCTGAATGGAAAGGAAAAAGTGATGCATCGGGGTGCTTTCCCGGCGAATCCGCAGCAACCGCGTCTTCTACCCATAGGAAATAGGAGCATCAGGTAAGCCTGCCTTTCTTGAAGAGTTCGGCCAAGGAGCGTTGGATCAGGATCTGTTCGATGGAGTCTCTTTCGCGAATTTTTCGGATCGGATCGCCCTCGAAGAGCCATCCAAAACCCAATTCCTCGAAAAAGACGATTTCTTTTTTGTTCTCCATATCCAACGCTCCTCTATGGTTTCCGATAGCACTCACAGGATGATCTGGATTCGTTTACAATTGGCTACCGATCATCGTGGATCGATGAATCCGGTATCGCCATTTTTGATTTTTTCTTTAGACGGGAAACGGGGTCTGTTTTGGTTTTTTCTTCGATGTCGTTCAACAAAATGGCCGTGGGGGAACAGGGAAAAAGGTACCGCGCATTTTGTTTGTTTGTCCATTTCAGGGCTTTTTCATTCGAATGATCGCTTGCGACTGGCGGATATCGCATTTGATGATCAGGGGATGGTTCAGTCGGATATGTCCGACATGGTCGCCCAGATGGAACATGGGCAATGCGAGCAGTCGGTCCCATGCAATAAAGCCGTCTTTATCCTCGGTAACGGTCATGTAGGGGATCCCGTTTGCGGTGATGTTGTGGAAAAAGTGGGAGCCATGGGAAGGGTCGGCTTTGAGCAAACGACTGCGAATTTCCACCATTGCCCCTACGCCATTGATGTCCTTCCATTTTACCGGAATGCCCAACCATGGATCGAAAGATCCCCATCGCCCATGGCCCATTAACAGGTAGGGACGTTTTTCCCGGACGAGTTCGTGGTTGATGGCGGTGATGTACTGGGCGATGGCCACGGTATGTTTGGGATCGAAGGTGTCAGGCCTGACAAAAACGATATCGGCAATGGTTTGAAAAAAGCCGTGCCCCAAGACCTCGGTCGTGTAGCACAGTGCGTCACGACGATCTGATTCGGTGACCGTTACGTCATGGATCGTATTACCACCGACCATGGGACGCATCTGCAGAATATTGAAGGAGCCCCCGTCGCTTCCATCACCGGTCATGTTTACGGAAAATTCAAATTCAACGGCGCAACCAAGGCCTTTCCGGCCCAGTTCCAGCAAATCCTTGAGAAGGCCGGGCAGGGGAAAACCATCGTATTTCAAAACGGATGCGAAGGTAATGATTCGGTTTCCGGCGACGGCAGCGGTATCTCTGATGCGGCTCTCTTCGGGTATGAACGTGGAGGCAAGTCGGCGAATCGGGCCTTCACCTTCGGCATCGGCCACGTGACGTTTTTCCACATTGACGCCCCGGCCAAAAAAAAGGTCGTCCGGCAACCCCTCCATGGCCAGTGCCCAGAACTGATTCTGGGCATTTGCCAGAATATCCTCGATTTTTGAAAATTGTGGCAGTACCTTGGGATATGCCGGAGAAAACCGGAGAGATGGTTCCCCTTCGGGAATCCCTCGGCCGAAACCCAGTACGATATTGGCGACCCCGTCTTCCGTTTTCATTGGCGCCACCGGATAGTCATTGTGAGACTGTGCGATTCCGGAAATATCCGGGTAGAAGAATGTAGTGTGGCGGCTTCCCACCAGGCGCTGAACGATTACCGCCATCTGATCCCTTCGGATTCGATAGGCGGTGCCTTGCAAAAATCGCAGCGGTTCCTTACACCACGTGGAGGCATACACCAACTTGACGGCGGTGATCAGCTGGTTGCACCGCACGGTGAAATCCGGATGGTTGTTGGGAACCATGTAGGTTTTGTACAGCCCTGCAATGGGATGATTGTGAGCGTCTTCCAATAGTCCCGAACTGCGGATGGAAAGTGGTGTATGGATGGCCGAAAGATATTGGCACAACTGCTCGGTGAGCCACATTGGCATCTGGGCTTTCAGGAATCGGTTGGCGATTTCATCGTCCGTATACCCGGTCATGTTCGAAGGGTCCAGGCCGTTATGGGATACGAATGAATCAAAACCTTCGGTGGTAATCACAAGGGTCTGGGGGATCTGAATGGTGACGGCCGGATAGCGCTCCTGCAATTTTGGAGAGTTTCGCAGCAAATTGGCAACGAAGGCGAGCCCCCTGGCCTTCCCTCCCAATGATCCGCTGCCGATCTTCACGAAATCGGAGATCTGTGGATCGTAATCCTTGGAGTTGAAGTGAATCACGACCCCTTTTTGGCGCCATTTGCGAAGTGCATGAATGTGTTCGATGATAAATTGTCGAATCTCTTCCGCACCGGAAAAGTCGGCCGCCCTGGCTTTTCTCAATCGGGATGCCAGGGCGATCTCGCTACGGGCCATGATCCAGTTGGAAAAGCGGTTTCGGGTGGCATGATAGAGCAAGGACTCGCCGGGAATATCTGGTAGTATCTCCTCCAGTTCCCTCAGATTTGCGGCGCAGGCGATTTCACTTCCGTCGGGTTGCCGGAAAATGAAATCGCCAAAGCCCAAAGAATTGAGAAAGAAACGGTGGATCTCGTTTTGCAGATCGTCACTGTTTTTGTCCAAAAAGACCGCCGGAACTCTGTTGGCCAAGGATTCGTTTTGTGGTTCATTGCTCATGAGGAGCAGGGGAAGATCGGGAATGGTCTTTCGAACTTCACAAAGGAATGTGAAACCGGCGTCATCGGTGAGCGTGCCACCTTTTGGATAGCGGGTGTCCGAGATGATGCCGAAGAGATACGCTCCGAACTGTCGATACAGGTCCATGGCCTGTTCGAAGTTTTCGGCAACGAGAATCTTGGGCCTCGCCCGCATTTTGAGCAATCGATGCTCATGATTCAGACTTTCCTCGAGAACTTCCTGTGTCTGGTGGACCACCTCTTTGTATATGAATGGCAGAAAGTAGGACGTGTACAAAGGGGAATCTTCCACCAGGATCAACACGCGGACCATGGCCTTTTTCGTGTCGGCGGCGACGTTTAGCCGGTCTTCCATGCTCTTGATGATAGCCAGTAAAAGTTCCGCGTCTCCGGTCCAGATGAACACCTGATCGATGGCGGACATATCCTTTCCCGGCGGTGGCGGATAAATCCCCTGGACACTGTGGGCGAGCAATACTACCGGTAGTTGGGGATGGATGCGTTTAATCCGGCTGCCCAGATCGAAAACATCCATGTCGTCCAAATGGGGCATGGCCAGAACCAGGTGAAAGGATTTTTTAGCGAGCATCTCCATTGCCTGGGTGGCATTGGTGGCCTGGGTGATGCGGGGCGGCCGGCTCAGGTTGAGCCCCTGGTACTCGTTGATGATTTTTGATGCCAGGCTGCCATCCTCTTCCAGGATGTAGGCGTCGTACAGGCTGGCAACCAGAAGGATTTCAAACACCTTGTTTGACATCAACTCATGGAATACCTTAAAGTGAGTGTCAAAATCCTCATCCTGAAAGGAAGCCGACGGGGATAGGCGCTTTTCCTCCATGTATTTCCCTCCTCATAAATCTTGGTGTCTAACTAGTGTCTATTCAGAAACGAGGGATTTTGGTCGAGATCAAGGCTTGCGAAAAATTTTACCGGAGGCATATAGTCGATATTCCGAGGATAAAATTTTTCGTATAACGAAGATATCGGGCAAAATAACCGTTTCTGGATGGGCACTGATATAGATTATGGTCGTCCTTAGACTTTGTGACAAGCGAAAAGCGGTATCGAGAGATCAGGGGGCATCGTCATCATGAAGTTTCCAAAAAAATCCGTCTGGGGCTGGGCCATGTACGACTGGGCAAACTCCAGTTTCGCAACGACGGTAATGGCCGGTTTTTTTCCTGTCTTTTTCAAGCAATTCTGGAGTATCGGCGCCGACGTCAATTTGAGCACGGCACGGTTGGGCGTGGGAAATGCACTGGCGGGTTTGGCCGTGGCGGTCTTTGCCCCCGTTCTGGGCGCCGTGGCGGACAGGGGAACCTTTCGGAAGCGGTTTCTGGTCATTTTCGCCTATATGGGGGTGCTGATGACGGCCGCACTCTATGTCGTGGGCCAGGGGCAATGGGTCCTGGCCCTGGTGATATACGTTTTGGGTGTGATCGGCTTTTCCGGTGCCAATGTTTTTTATGACGCCATGCTCCCGGCCGTTTCCGAAGCCGGAAATGTGGATTTCGTTTCGGGATTCGGTTTCTCCATGGGGTATTTGGGTGGCGGACTGCTCTTTCTCGTGAATGTGTTGATGGTGGTCATGCCGCACCGTTTCGGGCTTTCCGATGCCGGACAGGCCGTGCGGCTCGGTTTTATCACCGTCGCAGTGTGGTGGGGCGGATTTTCTTTGTTCACCCTCTTTTGGGTCCCCGAGAGACCCGTCGCGCCGGGACGCGCATCGACCGGGGGGATGTGGGCCGGTGGTTTTGCCCAGCTTGGGCACACGTTGGGTCGAATTCGGCACATGCGGACCGTCTTTTTGTTTCTATGCGCCTACTGGCTTTACATCGACGGCGTGGATACCATTATTCGCATGGCGGTGGATTACGGCATGAGCCTGGGGTTTTCCTCGGACGACCTCTTGTTGGCCCTGTTGGTCACGCAGTTTATCGGGTTCCCGGCTGCCCTGGCTTTTGGCCGGTTGGGGCAGCACATCGGGCCGAAAAAGGGCATCTACATCGCCATCGGGTTTTACGTGGTCGCCACCTTTTGGGGCATCACCATGAATCACAAATACGAATTTTTCGTGCTGGCAGCCATGATCGGGCTGGTCCAGGGAGGTATCCAGGCGCTTTCCCGGTCCTATTTCACGCGGTTGATTCCCGCGGACAAACCGGCAGAGTTTTTTGGCTTTTACAATATGCTGGGGAAATTCGCCGCCATCGTCGGACCTGTACTGATGGGCGTCGTGGGGGTGATTATGCGAAGAATACTCATGCCGGTCGACCCGACAGCAGCAGAAATGGCAGCCGTCGGTGCCCTGGCGGCGCGCTGGAGCCTCGGGTCGGTGCTGATTCTATTTGCCGCCGGTGGCATTTTGCTTCACTTCGTGGATGAGGAGAAGGGTAAGGAAAGGGCGGCCTTGCTGTAAAGAGCCTCTATACCTTTTTCAGGCACGATCACAGATCGCCTGCATCCGGGCCGCACGATTGGAGAAAATCCAATCTACGCCCCGGGCCGCTTCCCGATACAGGCACCGCCGGGAATCGGCAAAACCGGTGCCAATGCCTTGGTTTAAACGGCGATGGCGGAAAATCATATCGTTGGTCGCCATCAGGTAGTGGCCGGCGAGACCACCCCAGCCGCATGCCATGGACTGCCGGCTCACACGGTCGATTCGGACACGGGCGATGGGGATGAAGGTTGCCGGTGGAAGAAATTCGAAGTGAGTGAACATATCCGGATCCAGACTCATCAGATGGAAATCCTGGACAGGAGAGAGTTTTTCGATCACTTTTTTCATCCGCTCGGACTGAAGGGAGGGCGTCGGGTAAGGCTCCTTTTTGATTTCCATCATCAGGTGCATCCGTTTGCCATATCGTTTGACCACCTCCTCCAGGGTGGGAACCATTGGATGCCTTTTTTTCAAGGTGGAAAGGGACATTTGGCCGATCCGGTCTTCTTGGCTGAACAGACGCCGGGTATCGGGGTCGTGGAAGACCACCGGCAGCAGGTCTTTTGTCCAGCGCACATCCAATTCAATACCCCACACGCCGGCATCCGCTGCGGCATCGAAGGCGGGCAGGGTGTTTTCCAGCCGAAGACGATTGTCGTGCTCGCCACGGTGGGAGACGATCCGGCACCGTTTGAGGCGATGGGCGCTGGGGCGGTTGCGGGGCCAATTTGCCATGGTTCGGTTTGATAAATGATGGAAAACATCTTCCGCCCGTGCCATGAAAGATGTTACACGTTTTTGGGTGGTATGCATAAACGAAAGACTACCATATTACTGTTTGACAACACAAATGCAGGGAGCCTTCATCTTGAACCTGATCAAAAAAAATAATCCATCTCTTTCCAATACCACCGCTGCTTATCGAATCGACGGGGTCCTGTTTGATTTCGACGGGACCTTGACCCGGCCCGGCGCCCTGGATTTTTCCGTCGTGAAAAAGAAGATCGGATGTCCCTCCCAAACGCCGGTGCTCGAATATATGGAACAGGTCCATGACCCGGTGCGACGCAAGGAGATGGTCCGCATATTGGACCGCTTCGAGCGTGCAGGTGCCGAAATATCACAACCCAACGAAGGCGCCGAAGAGATCGTCGCAAAAACAAAGGCGGCCGGTTTGCCCGTCGGTATATTAACCCGAAACAGTCGGACCTCTCTCGAAACGGCCTTTTCCAATTTCGCCCATCTGGATATGGTCGATTTCGATGCTATCGTCACCCGGGAAGACCCGGTCCGGATCAAGCCCTCTGCCGAAGGGGTTCTGCTGGCGGCCCGGCGATTGGGGATCAAACCGGCGCATCTGTTAGTGGTGGGGGATTTTCGGTTCGACATGGAGGCGGGACAGTCGGCCGGTGCCCTGACCGCCTATCTGACCAATGAGGCGCCGGTCCCTTCGGATATTCGGTGCCGGTTTCTCATCGACACCCTTTTGGAACTGGAACCTGTATTGGAGCAGGGAATCTCCCTTCCGGCCGGCAAATTGCCGAACGCTTTTCTCGATGTATTATTGAAGGCCTATCCCATCGACGATCCTTCCGTCATCGTAGGGCCATCAGTGGGCGAGGATACCGCCGCCGTCGACATCCGTGGCCAATCCGTACTTGTGCTCAAGACCGATCCGATCACCTTCGCCACCGCGTCCATTGGACGATACGCCGTTCTGATCAATGCCAACGACATGGCCACGGCAGGCGTGGCGGCGAAGTGGATGCTGGCCACCGTTTTGCTCCCAACGGGCTTTTCCCGGTCCCAGGTCCGTTTTCTTTTCCAGGACCTTCATGACGCCTGTGCCCATGAGAAAATGTCCCTGTGCGGCGGCCACACGGAGATCACCGATGCCGTCAGCCGCCCCATCGTTACCGGTATGATGGCTGGAACCGTCGCCCGGAAGGATCTGATCCGAAAATCGCGCATGGCACCAAAAGACCACGTGCTGGTGACCAAAGGCGTCGCCGTGGAGGGAACTGCCATCATCGCGTCCGAATTTGCGACACTGCTTTTGGAAAAGGGCATGACCCAAGATGAGATAGACCGCTGTACCCGCTTTCAAACCATGGTCAGTATTCTACCCGAGGCGCGCATCGCCTGGACGATAGAGGGTGTATCCGCCCTGCACGACGTCACCGAGGGGGGCATCGCCACCGCTCTGGAGGAGCTGAGCCGAGCGGGAGGGAAGGGGATTTCCATCCATGTCGACCGGGTGCCGATATATCCGTTGACACGGCACCTGACATCCATATTGGGTATCGATCCGTTGGGGCTTATCGGTTCCGGCAGCCTTTTGATCTGCTGCCGCCCCAAGGCAGTTCCCCGGTTGATTCACCGATTGAAAGAGGGCGGTATCGAAGTCGCCGACGTGGGTGAAGTGACGGAAAATACGCCGGGGGTTCAGGCCACGGAGGATGGCCGACCGGTCGTCTGGCCCCGATTCGAGGTTGATGAGATCACGCGTTTGTTCGGCCAATGGCAATGAGACATATTCATTATTACGAATGCGTCTAAAGGTTTTTGAGGATCGGCCAATATAATCGTAAAAGCGTTTGACGCTGTGATCGCGTCTCCACTTTTTACTGAAAATGGCCTCTGAATTTTACGCGATCTTCCCGTCATCACCGAACCTTGATTGAAAACACGTTCATCAATCATTGAAAAGGGGTTGGAAGCATTGTTACGAAAAATTCATCACGCAAAACGGATATTTGAATTTATCAGTGTTTTTCTACTTTTTGCTGTTGCCGGATGCTGGCAGAGCGAGGAACCGGTCACGACTTCGGTCTCGGTTGACGATGGGCCCATCGTTATCGTCGTGGAGAGTCCGGTAAATGGACAATCCCATTATCATGGGGAAGAGATCCATTTCAAGGCGGTTGACGATACGGGCAACGTTATCGGCCAGGCGGTGAAGTGGAATTCCAATATCGATGGTGTCATCGGATCCGAAGCAATGTTCAACTACGCCCAATTGTCCGAGGGGGCGCACACCATTACGGCAACGGTAAAAGACAGCTATGGAAATGATCTGTCGGATTTTACGCATATCACCATCGAAAAATTCACTTGGGCCTCCCAATACAAAAAGGAGAATCGTCTCAGTGATCGAATGGCCAATGAGCCCCTGGATGGAAAGGACATCGATAGAATTTTAAAAACCACGAAAAATTTCTACGGGAAAAATTTGAGTGGAATCGACCTGTCCGGGAGAAATTTTACCGGCGTAAACTTCGAAAATGCATTCATGGTTCACAGCAATCTATCCAACTGCGACTTCCGTGGGGCCAACTTGAAAAATGCCATCGTAGAACATTCGGACATGTCCGGGGCATTGTTGAAAACAACCGACCTGACAGGGGTTGACCTCGCCAATATGGATCTCACCGGGGTAGATTTTTCCGGAATGTATCTGAGAGGCTACAAATTCGTCAGTTCCAATCTGTCCAACTGCAATTTTTTCCGCACCAACCTCTCCTATGCCGATTTGGAAAAGGCGAACCTTTCCGGCGCCAGCTTGCGTCAAGCGACACTGATTAAGGCGAATCTGTCCGGCGCCGATCTCTCCAAAGCGACAATCGACAGCGCCAAAACGCAGACGACCAATTTTCGTGGTGCAAATCTTTCCGGCGCCTTCATCAAAAACGTCAACCTGGGGGAATGCGATTTGCAGGGAGTCGACCTGCGCATGGCGAACATCAACAATGTCAACATGAACAACACCAACCTTGCCGGTTCCCAGTTGTCCAATTTGAATTTACGAAAGGTTGCCCTGTACGGAACGAATTTCTCCGGTTGTGATCTGTCCGGTTCAAACTTTTCACGTTTGAATCTTGTCGGTTGCACCTTTACCGATGCCAAGTTGAACAATGCCAATTTCCAACACTCCATACTGCGCGGAGCCAATTTTCGAAATGCCGATCTGGAACACGCCAATTTTTCCAATGCAAATCTCGAAAACGCCCTCAACCTGGATCGCGCGAAAAACGTTGACAAGGTGATCGGATTTTAAGCATTTTTTTACCACAGCCGCAATGGACTGGAAAATCGGTATTGCCACCCATGCAGACACCAGCCCCTTTAAACGAACTCATGGAAATGGTCACCATAACGGTGGAAGAACCGCTGCGAATCCTTTTTTCGAGAATCGACGGCAGCGCATTGCGTGAAATCTCCCACAAACTGGATCAGGCGCTGCAGATTCCGATAAATGCATGGTCCATGGATTTTCGATTGTGGCTTCTTATGGTGGCGTCGCTTCTTTCGGGGATCCTCGGGGTTTCGTTGATGCGGCAAATCCGCCAAAACGGCGTCCGTATCGATACGGAATCGTTTACCAGAACGAAAAGAGCGACCTTTTCCCCTGTCACTTCCTTCAAGGCTGCCGGACTGGCCTATCTTCGATCCGTGGTTCGGACCTTTCTCGAGGCCGTTGTCCTGCTGTGTGTGGTCTCAGTGGTGGTTACGATTGTGTTTCTGCTCTGCAAAGTCGCCTGGTACGCTTACATTGCCAGTCCGGTCGGCCGATACTATATGGTCTATTTCCCCGAACGGGCGAAACTGATGGAGATGGTGCTCGGAAGGGATCTTCTCATTTTTCCCCCAATGCTCACCGTAATCGGATTTTCGGCTGCGATGGTCGTTTCGGCATTGTGTCGTATTTTCGGCATCACACGTTATCTCTACCTGTCCAGGGGGATGGTAGGAAAGATCCTCGGTTTCGCCCTTCCCACGAACCTTTTGGCCGCCGCCGCCGTCCGAATTCTCTTTCCACCAATCTGGCATTGGGCAATGGCTTGCATGGCGGTATTGCTTCCCACACTTTTGGTTTTTTCATACTGTTTCCGTTTTACGATGCGGATTTTGCCTGAGATCAAAGTGGTGTTCGCCTCATTTGCGCATCGCCGTCCGGGTGTCCTCCATGCCGTGTACCTGAAGGATGTGGACAAAGGGAAAGGGACCATTGAGTTCGATCCATTGAAGGCATCACTTACGGGCAAGCAATATTCCGTCGATGACGAGATGCCTGTCCAAGGCGCGTTTTCGTCAGGGCGCGGACATACTTTCATCCTTTACCGCTATGGTCACAAACTGTTTTTCCAAATCGACGACTGGGAAATTGCCGTATTGCGGGACATGTTTGTGAAATGGGGGCGTGTGGGAAGCATTGGCAATGCGTTTGAGATTTACAGGGAGAACAAGCGGTTGTTTCGTTTTACCTGGTATAACCTTCCATTTTTCTGCCAAAAGGCTTCGTTCGTTTCATTTTTCGAAATCTTGAGCGGGGTTTTAAAGGATCGATTTGAATTCGAACAAGCCTTTACACTGGAACTATCCGATCCACTCGCCTGCCCTTCGACGTAAAGAACGCAGGTCTTTCAAATCACTACATACATTGAGCGATTCGCCGTTAGCTGTCAGCCATTGGCGGCAAAATTTCAAAGAATAGACCGATTATTTTCATTTATCCCAATGTCAGGAAACTTGATTTCCTAATTGTTGCATATGGCAAGCAAAACATAATGTAAGTGGTTGAAAAACAGAAAGATAGGAGTCTGAATCCAGCAGGCCGGTAAGGTATTGCAACCGGAAAATGAACATGGCACCTTTAACCTTATTATCTTGGCGGATAAATGAAAGGAAAAGGATGCCATGCCTCAACAGATACTACCACTTATTCCTCGCGGTGCAAGACAAATCAACGGGCTTGTCAGTGTATTTCGTGACGATACGACCTGGACCTATTTTCTATCGACCGTTCCGATTTATTCTCACAGACAAGGCGATCAACGAATGTTTCGGATGATAACAGCCCAACTGGTTGAATCCGGAGCTTGCCGCCAGATCGATATCCAAAACACATTCGGCGTATCCAAGAGCAATGTCATCCGATTCGTGAACAAACTCAGGTCCGGCGGCGCCGAGGCATTTTTCGTTCAGCGGCGGGGACGACGCGGCGGCAAGGTTTTCAAACCTGAGGTGCTTGAACAAGCCCAACGTTTACTGGATCAAGGGTGCTCGAAAAAAGATGCCGCCCTGGAACTTGGCATTAAATACGATACGTTTCGCAAAGCTATAGATGATGGTCGGTTAATCGAATCAAGGATTGGTGAACCGTGTCTAACCAAATCAGATCGGGACATGGTCGACATGGCTGCTGCCGATGGTATGGGGACGGCTTGCAACCGAGTCGGGGAACGCATATTGGCATCATTGGGCAAAATGGTTGGTGCGCCGGTTCGTTTTGACAGATGCCTGGACGTTCCCAAAGCAGGCGTTCTTTGTGCGATACCGTCATTGGTGGCAAACGGGTTGTTTACCGGCGCAAAACAGTTCCTCGGCCAAGTCAAAGGCTATTACACGATCTTTCATGTCTTGTTGCTGCTTTCGTTTATGGCCTTATGCAGGATCAAGACGACAGAAAAAATACGAGGCCATGCTCCGGGAGAATTTGGTAAGTTATTGGGCTTGGATCGTGCACCGGAGGTTCGCTGTTTGCGTTACAAGATGGATGCGTTGAGCGCAGACCACGGCGCGGAAAAGTGGGCCGCATACCTCGGTAAATACTGGATGGAACAGGCGCCCGAATCGGTTGGCGCGCTTTATGTTGACGGGCATGTACGTGTTTATCATGGAAAATTGACCCGACTACCGCGCCGCTACGTGTCCCGGGAACGATTGTGCATGAGGGGCATTACCGACTATTGGGTTAACGATGCGATTGGCCGACCTTTTTTTGTCGTCGAAAAGCAGATCGATCCTGGATTATTGGCGGTTTTAAGAGACGATATCGTTCCCCGGTTGTTGCAAGACGTTCCGAATCAACCCGGTTTGCAGCAACTACAAGAGAACCCATGTTTATGCCGGTTCGTTCTTGTTTTCGACAGGGAAGGATATAGTCCCGCATTCTTCAAGGAAATGTGGGATCGCCATCGAATCGGCTGCATGACGTATCATAAGCATCCTGGTGAATCATGGCCGGAGCATTGGTTCACCGAGTATGAAGTTGCGATGCCAAACAAAGAGGTGGTGAAGATGCGGCTTTGCGAAATGGGTAGTTTGGTGGGATCTGGTAAGGGTGCAACATGGATGCGACAAGTGCGAAAACTGACCGATTCCGGACACCAGACCAGCGTAATCAGCACCGCTTTCGATTTGCCGCATACTCAATTGGCAGCACGCATGTTCAGCCGGTGGTGTCAGGAAAACTTTTTCAACTATATGATGCAACATTTTGATATCGATGTGCTTTTAGATTATGGTGTCGTTGAATTTCCTGATACCGAACGGGTAATCAACCCCGTTTGGCGGCAATTGAATCAATCCCGTAATTCGTTGCAGAACAAGCTACGATATCGTCGTGCCTGTTTTGCCGAGATGACCATTCACCCTGAAAATGAAGACAAACCGGTAAAGTTTAAGAAGTGGATAGAGAAAAAGGCCGAGCTGTTAGAAGAAATCGAAAAGATGGAGTATCAACTCAGCGAGTTGAAAGAAAAACGAAAACAGACAAGTAAACACATCACGTGGGGAGAACTTGAAGCAAAAGATAAATTTTTACGTTTACAACCGGGCAGAAAACGCCTGATGGACACGGTTCGTATGATTGCATATCGTGCAGAGACGGCAATGGTTGGGTTGCTCACGGGTCCGACGGTAAACTCGTCGGATGCACGGAGTCTTCTCCAGACACTGTTCCAGACCGAAGGCGATGTACTGCCCGATATTGAAAATCAGCAATTGAATATACGATTGCACGGCGCTTCGTTCCCAGCGGCCAATCGGGCTCTTTGCCAACTGTTTGCGCATCTGAACAGTGCGCAGGTAAAATACCCCGGTACCGAGCTGCAAATGATATTCGAACTAAATGGCTGCAGCACCTCAAATCATGCCGGAGGTGTCACATAGTTTTCCCGGAGATGCAGTGTTCTGAATGTGTTGCAATCGAGCTATCGATTGATGCGCAACAGATAAGCGCTAACAGCGAATGGCTAAAGGCGAACCGCTTGCCTTGGCTATGGATCATACGATTGTACATATGTCGGAGAGTTTCGTGAAAACGGATTATTCCGATTTTCGATTGCGCAGGAAGGTGTCCAATGCCTCGATGATGACGCCGGTGACCGTATTTTCGTTTTTTCCGGCATATTTCTCGATTCGTTCGGCGAGTCGGCAGGGGAGGTGGATGGTGATCTGTTGGGTATCATCACTGCAGGAGATCGTTTCATTGGGGGCGTTCATGTGCATCCTTTCAAAAACCGGGTAGGGTGTGTCCTCCCACTTGTAATGGGGTCTGATCAGAAAAACCAATTTTTTGTATCTTCCCCGCCGAAAAGGCAGGGGAAATATAGGAGATTGTTGATGCAAATACCCTGTTTTTTGTTGCGGATCAAGTCTGAAGAACGGCAAATCTCAGTTGCATCCGGCTTCCTTCAGAACATTTCCCAGATCAAAAGCGAGCCGTTCAAATTTTTGGGAAAACCGATCCCAGTCCGGTGGTGGTTGATTTTTTGCCGTTTCCATCATCGACAAAACACCGAGAAGGTTTCGTTGGAGCCGGATACAGACCATGGAACGGTTGGCGATATGGCCTGCCTGGATTGTTGATCCCATTGAAAGGAGCCGGCCCTTGAAAAGGTAGTAATGCCCCGATGCAGCCTCCGGTGCCAATTGATAGAGATGCTCGGCCGTCTCCATGAGTCGGGCCGCACAGTCGGTTTTTTTGCCGTCAAGCGCCGTGTCTTTAAGATGAGACAGGGATTCGCACAGGTTTTCCAGATACCTCCTGTGAAGTTTTTTATCGGTCATGACAGGCATCAATGACAATCCCCGGTAATAGGCATCAGCCGCACAATCGTGGTATTCAAAGGGATCTTGGCTGGCTTTCGCCAGGTGAAAGCATGCATCGCCCCGGATCAGGTAGAGACGTCCGCAAATGTTACCGACGTTGTCGCAGGAGATGGGTTGGTCCGCGATCCATTGGAAATCTTCCCTTGCCGCATGCCGCTGAAAATTGGCCAGCTGGGTGCTGCTGCAACCACCAGTAAAAAGGACGACCACAAGGCAAACGATCCAATTCATCTTGAGGCGGCGGCTGCTGCAACGCCAAGACGCGAAGAGATCTCGACCGATCCTGGTGCTTTCGATTGGATACCGATCATGATTCGATTTCGGTACGTCGCGGGATACAAAAGGTGCGTCCTGGTGAAAATATGGTGGCGACCCGTTTTTATAGCCTGGGCTTGCGTCGCCGTTCCCTGTGGATGGACGACAGTTTTTCACTGATGGCATCGATAATGAATTCTTTGGGTGTAATGCCGGTGGCGCGGCAGTAATCCGAAACGCGGTTGTACAATGCCTTGGGGATATCTGCGCAGATGCATTCGTCGTGTGTTGTGTCGGGGAGATCCTTCATGTTTTCGCCCTCGCACGGGCAATTCGGCCCGGCACCGTTAACCTTCCATATGTTGCCATCAGTATAGGTTCCCACCTGGGATATCGTCAAGTTCCGAAACCGGGCGTTTTACATTTTTACGAAAATTTTCCCGACATAAAAGCTCACAGGTTTTCGGCGACGGTGACCGTTCGGTCTCCGAGCATGTTCACATAGCTGCCCATCTCGTTGTCATACCAGCCATAGATGACGGCCTGGGTCACGGGTGCGTGTACCATTGTCTCCTTGAGACTGTCGAGCACGGTTTGGGAAAAACCGGGAATACTGGCCAGGTCCAGACTCAGGTCCGCCGTTCTGGTATGGGTTTCTTTCCCTTCGATGACGGTGGCGGCCCGTGGGGTGCCCAGGATATCTCCGGATACATTCTGCTTATGAGAATATTGGAGGTATTTTTTGGGGTCCAGCTGTGCGGCCTGTTCGTACACGCTGTTGATCACATCCTTGCGAATGGGCGCTTCCGATGGGCTTTCCTGGATGCTGAGAACAAGGATGATCAGAGATCCCGAACTGACGGGCACCCTTACCGATTCGGCAATGAACCCGATTTGCTCCATCTCGGGAATGACCAACCGTAGGGCCTTTGCCGCACCGGTGGAGGTGAGAATAATATTGTTCAGAATTGAACGGTTTTTCCTCAAATCGGTTTTTCCCGATTTGGGAAGGCGGTCCAATACCTGCTGGGAACCGGTGGCCGCATGTACCGTCGTCATGGAGGCCGACAAGATTCGATTGGCGCCGAAGGCGTTTATCAGGGGCTTCATCATGTGGGCCAGACAGGTGGTCGTGCACGACGCATTGGAGATGATTCGGTGACGGCGCGGGTCGTAGTCGTTTGCATTGATACCCATGACCGTGGTGATGGCATCTTCGGGTATGGGGGCGCCATCCTGCTTTATCTTGAAGGGGGCGGAGACCACCACCTTTTCGGCACCGGCCTCCAGATGCCCGCGAACCGAGCCTTTGGCGTGATCCGCTGGCAAGGTCGGATCCAAAAACTGTCCTGTGGTTTCCACAACGAGTCTCACGCCATGGGATTTCCAGTCAATATCCTTCGGAGATCGGGCGCTTCGCAGAAAACGGACGGTGATACCATCCACAACCATGGTTCCCGACGCTTCGTCTACATCTGTGATCACCGGTTCAGCAGATTGGCCGTGCAAAAAGGTATGCAATGCGCCGTATGTCGAATCCCGTTCCAGGTAGTGGGCGATATCGGCGAGGCCGGTTCCCGCCTGTCTGCCGATGTTGACTACGATTTCATTGAAGTAGCGCCTACCCACATGGTGCCAGGCGGTGAGTTTTCCAATTCGGCCGAGTCCATTTATGCCGATCTTCATCTCTCCTTCATTCATACCACGATCCTCCTGTTATTGTGTTGCTATGAACCCAAACAACAATGGTATCGGGTTAGGTTTCACGGATCTTTATCACCCCTTGATAGACCGATCCTCCGCGACCGTCAATGCTAATGTGGTCCCCCGATCGAATGACATCGGTATCGAACCGGGCAATTTTCTCTTTCTCATCACACACCAAAGAACCGCACCCCACCACACAGGTTTTTCCCAAACGGTGGGCGACCACCGACGCATGGCTGGTCACACCGCCCCTGGCCGTGAGAAGGCCGTCACTGGCATAGATCTCTTTAATATCGTCGGGAACCGTGTCGCCCCGAATGAGGATGAGGGCACAGTCCGATTCGGTTTTTCGCCAGTGATCGATTTCGGCCAGGGAAAAAACGGCTCTGCCCGACATCGCACCGCCTGCGACGCCGATGCCGTGACCCAGATATCGATCATCGTGCTTGGCGTCCACGTCGAAGGCGAGCACCGTCTTTCTTTCTCTAATGGCCATGTCGCGTGTCTGGAGGAGATAGATATCGTCAGCCGACGGCCCTTCGAAGGTGAACTCCATCTCCTGGGGACTCCATCCC
Source organism: uncultured Desulfosarcina sp. (assembly GCA_963674945.2). Lineage (GTDB taxonomy): Bacteria > Desulfobacterota > Desulfobacteria > Desulfobacterales > Desulfosarcinaceae > Desulfosarcina. The sequence goes on along the minus strand of CAXXWQ010000003.1, from coordinate 1,726,012 downwards.
CGCTTGTAAATCAGTTCCGCGGCCCACTTGCGAATGGCCTGATAAATGCCGGGATAGTGGGTCTCCAAGGTAATGTCCGTATCCCGCATTTCGGTCTCTTGCTGTTGGACCGAGATGGGAAGGGTTCTCACCAGTCCTGCGACCACGTCCTCCCCCTGGTTCCCGACGGTGAAATCCCCCCACAGGCTCAACGTATCCGCCGACCAACGTGGATTGTGGGTGAACAAGACACCGGATCCTGCCTGGCTGGAGATGTTGCCGAAGACCATCTGTTGCACCGTAACGGCGGTCCCCCAGTCGTTGGAGATCCCCATGATTTTGCGGTAGGTCTTGGCCCTGGGAGAGTCCCAGGAGGAGAAGACCGCCTTGATGGTCATAAACAATTGTTCCATGGGGTCGTCCAATACCGTTACCCCTTCATCCTGGATTCGGGCCCGGTATGCCCGGGCCACCATTTTCATCTGCTCTCCGGTGAAGCCCTTTTTCAATGGGATGCCCAGCCTTGTTTTAAAGTCGGCCATGATGGCGTCGAAGACATCACGTTCCAGCCCGAAGGCCATGCCGTAGCATTGCATAAAACGCCGGTAGTTGTCCCAGGCAAACCAGGAGTTATCCATCTTATGGGCCAGGCCCTCGGCAATGGTTTCATTGATGCCCACATCCAAAAAGGTTTCCATCATTCCGGGTTGGGAAATGGATGCACCGCTTCGTACCGACAGGAGTAAGGGATTGCCCGGGTCACCATACCGTTTGCCACTAAATTTCTGGAGCAGTTGTAAATACTCTGCTACCTGGTGCTCCAGATTTTTTCGTACCGGTTCGAAATCATCGATCAGTTCCCTGCATCGAAATGCCTCAGTGGTGACGATGAAGCCAGGTGGCACCGGATACCCAAGGCTTCTCAGTTTGAGCAGGTTCAGTCCCTTGTTGCCCATGTAAATGATGCCGATGGCCTTGTTGTTGGTCTTCGTCAGGCCGGTGATGATCCGCTGGGGATCGTAGTCCAACAGCAGGTGGAGCTTGTCCTCGGGCAGCATGTTGGACTGGTGAAACAGGGTATTCAGGATGCGGGTCAAGAACAGATCCAACTGCTGCAGCCCCAGGGAGGCGGCAATCCGGTCGCGAAAAAAGATTTCCGAAATACGGTGTTTGACCTTTTCCGAATCGACGATTCTCTCTTGTCCGAGGAATTTGTCGAGGATTTGATCGGTGGGCATGTTGGAGAGAATACGCGTCAGGTTCTGGCCGTGAATGTTGTTGAAATAGTCGTTGATGATGTTTTTTACGGCAACGGCAAAACCCTTAAAAATGTCCAAATATTGGGTAAATGTAAACCCCCTTACTTCCAGTGCATGGGCCAGAAGGTCCAACTGCTGCTCAAACTCAACCGAATGGATGCCGTCGAGAAGGAGTGCTTTGTGAAACAGGGTAAGTCGTTCATAAATTTCATGAAAGGTAGCCCGGGTAATGAGTCCCAGGTTGATTCGATCCACCAACTCCTCGAAGAGCACGTTGACCAGCGACTCGATGCGAAAGGTAAGGCCCAAAGAGTCGAATTTACGTTCGTGGTAGCTGCCGTACATGGAGGGGATATCGATGGTGATGTGACGTTTTTTGTAAATATCCGAACGAATTTCAAAAGTTTCCGTAGAGAGAATCACTCTTTGGAGACGCTCCAGATAATCCATCAGTGAAAAGAGTCGCTGCTTGAGTTCCGGCTCATCCAGCGCCTGTTTCAGACGCCCGATATTGGAAAAGGACTCCTTGTCCAATTGATCAACGTGGTGCCGAAGGGATTTGTGGTCCACCTGGTATTTGTGGTCGAGCAGTTTATAGAAGGTGGCAATGAGAACCACGCGTTCGATGTCCACAGGATCGGCATCGGTTTTGTCGGAAAGCAGGGTCTGAATTCGTTCATCGGTTTCGATCAACAATTCATCGGGGAGGCTCAAACCTTTGCTTGCCAGATGGGCGAAGAGGGCATTGACGCCGTCGATATACTTGCCGTGAATCTCGATCTGGTCATAGATGTCGGGAGGGACGAAGGGGGAAAGCGGTCTTTTGTCCCGTGTCTGCCAGAAGTGCAAAACCGCTTCCATGAAACGGATGATGCGGTTGGAACTTTGTACGTGGCTCTGTTTTCGCAAAAAATGGATGAGCTTGTCCCGGCGATGGGTGATCTCATCCAATTTCGTCGAGATGTCGCGTAAAATTCCCTCGGCGCCAATATCGTTGAAATAGGCGGGAAAGAGTCTCGACAACTGTTTGACCAGGTTGTATACGGGGCCGATGTCGCTGTTGAGAAGACGAGTGATATCTCTGGGGAACAGGTCCGTGTCCTTGATAAAGATTCCCGAGAGAGATAATTTGATGATCAGATTGGAGAGCAGGCGGGAGGACCATTTGGGCTTGCACTCGATCAGTTCCAGCCAGGTGCGTACATTTTGCAGATGGGTCGCATTGACCTGAATCTGCCAGTCGTTGCCCACACCACCCAGCATGGGGGCCTGAAATCCCAGGTCCACCACCTGGTCGATGAAGTAGTTTACAAGGTCGATCTCGTCCGTCTGAAAGACGGCTTGGCCCATGTTGAGGACACAGGTGAGGGTCGTTGCGGGAAATTGTTCCGTCTGGGTCTTGAGAATCGAAAAGGTCTTTTCGATCAAATCACCGACGTTTCGATAGCTTTCATTTTCGATTAACCAACCCACCGTTCGATTGATGTCCCGAAGGGCCTCTTCGTGAATCGATTTCAATCCTGAAATCCCAAGGATGTGGAAAAGGAAAATCACCTTCCATTGATTGCCCTTCCCTTCGTTTGCACCGGTCTCCAATAGAATCTGGGGCAGTTTTCGGTATTTTTCGACGATGGCCGAGAAATCCTCCAGGGTAAGCAATTGATCGAACAAGGTTCGGCTGCTTTGATCTGATAGCCGTGCCATTTGGTCGAGACGGTTTTTCCAGTCGTCAAGCACTTTGTGGGAGATGCTTGAAAAACATTTTTGTACCCGGTCGGGATTGTTGATCTGGCCTGCCGAGGATTCGAAACTCTCCCAGGGATCTTTGATACCGCTCCAGAAATCGTAGGTGGTGGCAAATGTCCGGATCAAGAGTGCGTTAAGCACCGAATAGTCGGTGATGAATTCGCTGCCACGATCTCCAAACAATCGAATAATGCGTTTGATGGGATAGAAGCTGCTGGTAAAAAGAAAAAAACGATCGTCCGGACAACTGCCGATTTTATCGAAGGCCCCGATGATCACCGGTAAGAAGTCCGGCAGCCTTTCCCGGGACGCATCGATGACCTGTCGAAGATAAAGGAGCAGGTTGTCCACGGCATCGGTACACACACCATTTTCCACATCCGCCGCGATAACTTCGATAAAGATATCCACCATGATTTCAGTTGCTTCCACGCCACGAGGGTGCGGTTGAAACAGGTGAAAATAATCCAGGGCATAGGTGCGCGCCTCATTCACGATGAATTGCCAATTGCGGTAGGGATGGCTCAACTCCTGTAAAAAGATGTTCACACCTTCCATCAACCCGTAGTAGCGGGACATGACTGCCTGAATACATTCGAACTTCGGATCGATGGCGACATCAACTTGGGTTGTTGCCAGATTTGCTTCAAGGGCTTTGGACTTGATCCCGGTCATCGTTGATCATCTCCCGTTGGTTTTTTCACATGTGGGTTCAACCTACCAGAGGGATTGAACGATTTCAACAGGTCTCCATCATAGACAACTCGCTTTGGTCGGTGATAACCACTGAGAGCGGCGAAATTTATTTGGTATCAACGGATTGCCGTCGGTTTTTCATTCACGTTACCGTCAATTTGTGGTATTGATCAAATATGCACAGGAATCATAGGGTTGGGTCAATTTGCCGTCTTTGATGATTCGACCGTCAGCTTTATGCCGGATCAAACTCAAATTGTTTCTCCCGGATTACGGAGAGAAGAGGTGAAAAGGCATATCCACTTTTCTGATATGATGGTTTACGTCCATGGCCAAAAAAGAAATTCATCTGGATGATGCGGCACAGCAGCTTTTTTCTCAGATCGAAGGGATTGAAGCCCATCGAAAGGGGCAATCTGCGGCGCAGATGATGGCCGCCAGTTTGGCCGAGGAACAGAAACAGCAGGATGTGTGGCGGATTCTGCTATGTGAGATCGTCCAACACATCGCGTTTTATTTACATCCGAGAAACGCAAACATCGCTGAAAACCAGGAGTCCCAGACTTTCGAACAGCTGGTAAACGACCTATCCAAGCTTTCTCGGAAATCGCATGGCGCCGAGCGGATACTGATCCGCTATCGAGGACGCACCTCGGAGTCGACGGTATCCGAAAAGCTGGACTATGAGATCCTTTTCGGAAACATGCTGGTGGACTTGGACCTTTTGCCGGCAATGATCAAACGCCACGGCCAGGTTCTATCCCACCTGATGAGCCAATTATTGGAAGCCTTCGGGGTCTTTTCGGACAGGGGTATCAACAATTTGAGTCTGAAAATTCCCGAACCGGGCTCGAAATTTTTGGAACCACTGCGGATGTGTCTGAAGATTGTTACACTGATGTACCATGCGAAAGAGGGGCAGCGTGAAATCGTTCTTGATAAAGAGCCGTTTCACATCGTTCCTTTGGTGGTCGATGAAAAAGGGGAACAAAATCCCAATTTGACCCTTCTGGCCGGTGTAAATGGAGTGAAAGCCGACGCCATGCGCAATCTCATTGCCAGGGTCGGCGACTGGATGCAGAAAAGAGAGGAGTCGGAAAAGGGTTGTCCCTTCACCAGCATCTACAATGCGATTTTCGGTCTCCCCAAGATTCGTTCCCAACTGGTTGCACCTTTCGTGGAAATCAACAACCTGGATTGGCTGATAAAAGAGAACAGCGAGAAGCACTTTACCGGTGAGAAGGCAAAGGTCGCACGGATTATCGCCAGTATCAAGGGGTCACCCGAAAAAGTGGCCAAGGTGATAAAGAGTGTTTACGGTGATGATTACCCGAAAATCAATGTGAACCACCTGAAAGAGCGTCTGGGGTTGTCATCCGATCTTTTGGAGACCATCGAAAGCAAGGCCAAGAGTGAGGATGCCAGACAAGAGGTGCTTAAGAGTGTACAAAAACGATTGGATACCGTGAGAGACGAGGTATTCGACAACTTGTATCTTACCCGTTCCAAGGAAGAGGAGGCCAAAGGGAAGAAGAACTTTTTCGGGGTGTTGCATCGTCGGTTGTTCAAGATGGCCTCCTTTTTCAAGGGACGCTCTGCCACGCGGAAAAAAATGACCGCCATGGTTCACGGGGCTATTTCTTTCGAGCAGAAAGATTATGAAATCCTGGCGCTTGATTTCGGTATTGATTTGGATGAAGCCCGCCGATTGGTCGAAATCCTGAACCAGTGCTTCGACGAAAAAGGTCGTTTCCTCAAGTCGGTTTTTTCCCAGCATATGTCCCTTTTCACACGTTATGAAAAGAAGATCTTTGAGTTTTTGTGGCGGCATCTGAAAGATGTCGTGTCATCGGAAGATCGTACGGCCTTTCTCAATTCCCTGCAGGTGCTTACCGTTCAGATGAACCAGCCCAAACGTGCATTCGAGATTCTGGTCGGAGATTTTCTCTATAATCCGGCCGATATTCGATTCTCCGACGCCAAGGCCCTGATGTTGGCCAATCTTATACTTCACGAATATGACAAAAGCCTCACGGATATCGAAATCACTCCGGAAGATATTCTTTTTAGCCGGCACGGCCTGGACAAGGAGGTGGCTGGATCTGCCACTTGGTTGATGGACCGGGAGCAGGATGCCTTTTTCGAAAAGGTCCGGGTTATCCATGAGGCCCTGTGCGAAGCCCTGGATTTGGGAATGACACGCAAACATCGCCTTTCGGCCAAGGATCTTCTGGCATTGGAAAGGGAACTCTATATCTTCTTGTCCATGGCCGAAACCACCGTGGGATTGGCGATCATGCGAAGCGCCGTGAATGAATACGGAAGCCCGGAATCCGACATTTACTTCCTCAATGAAAGCCAGCGGTTTATGTCCCAGCTGATCCAAAATCTGCGCATCGCTGTTCGCGGCCTGGCAAACATTGGAAAGATGGAGAACATTCCGGCATTGGAGGCGGTGAAGAATCGCGAGGAGGTCTTCGCACGTTTGAAAAAGACCAAGGCCCATCAAGACCAGTGTGGGCTCATATCGGAGTGGGTGGATGAAGCGGTGAAGATCATCAAGCTCCGGTCGTAAAAAGTGACGGCTTCGTAAAAAAGTCCGATATCTGCGTTACGCTTCATCCCTCGTCACTGCGACGTATCGGTAATACGCCTCATTCCTCAGGATTCGCAATCCTTGATCTCGGGCTTTTTTACGAAGCCGTCCGAAATCCAACTTTTTACGAGTTCATCAACAAGTAAGGCGTCTCATCATGGCCATGCCCGCCACCCACATCCGTTTTGCCGCGACCCTTGCGCAACGTTTAGGTATCCAGGACTTGGGGGCCTACCTTTCCGGTACGATTTACCCGGATAGCCGTTGGATGACCGGCATCGATCGCAGAAAGACCCACGACCACCGATTCCTCGATCCCACGTTCCCTTCTGACGATTTTACCATGGGCTGGCATGTCCACTGCCGGTGCGATCACAACCAGGGGGAGATCTTTCAACAATTGTTGGGGGACCTTTCCGGTCTTTCTTCTGACGATCGCTGGTTGCTGTTTTCGGCGGCCAAGACCATCCAAGACATGAACGATGCCATCGAGGGCCGTGTCTTTGAAAACCTGTGTCTGCTCACAGACCAGAGGACACCAAACGGTGAAGATCCCACGGCCGTTGTGGCCTTTTATGATGTTATTCAGAGTACATACGGAAAAGAGGCGCCTGTCCGGTTGCCGGACTACGTTCGACTTTGGACCACCGTTGGATTTGACGAATGCAGAATCCAAAAGATCGGGGAACTGGTGGAAAGGATTTTTGCGAATCATCAATTGGTCGGTGGGCTAAGGGGCGTATTCGATCGGATGATCGGCGATTGGGTACATGCCCCTGGCGGGTTTTTTCTTTGAGGGAGCCATTGTTTTCCATTCCACGAAGGGACTTACGGTGTCAGAAAGATGTCCAATTCCCTATCCCATCACGATATCCGGGTGAACAGCTGGTGCGAGTTGTGCGAACGATTATACGAAGATTCCTGGCAGAATGACCTGATGCGGTTTCGCTCCAACTACGCGTACCGGGGCCTGTCCGATGAAGCGTATGATCTGAAAACCAGCTTTTCGAGGCGTTGCGGCGGTTATGGTCATCTCGAGTATCATTTGCTTCGAAATTTCAGCAAATATGCAGAGGTGCCCTGGACCGGGAACAATGCTTCGGATTGGCGCTGGTTAACAATAGCCCAGCACCACGGACTTCCCACACGTCTTCTGGATTGGACCTACTCGCCCTTTGTTGCCGCCCATTTCGCCACGGCGGATACGGATCGGTTCGACCGCGACGGCGCCATCTGGTTTGCCGACTATGTGAAGATCAACAAGATGCTTCCCAGTCAGTTGTCCGACGAACTCATTTTCCACGGCGCCAACGCCTTCACCCTGGAGATGCTCGAACACGCACTGGTAAATATCAAGGGATTCGATGACCTCGGAGACGATCTGGCCCTCTTTTTTGAGCCCCCCTCCATCGACGGGCGCATCGTCAACCAGTTCGCCTTCTTTTCCGTAATGTCCAGTTCCACCGCGCGGCTGGACCGATGGCTGGCGAGAAATCCAGATATCTACGGCAGGATCATCATACCCAGGGAACTCAAGTGGGAGATCCGGGACAAACTGGACCAGGCGAACATTACCGAGCGAACACTGTTTCCGGGACTGGATGGACTGGCTTCCTGGCTGACGCGCCATTATACGCCCCGGGCCTAATAAATTGATGGCTGCGCAAAAAGTCCATTTTGGTTCTTACCAATGAATGAGTTCCCTTGAAGTCTATTTTTACCAGGTCATCATTATTGGGTGGAAACAATACTTACGTGGAGGACCATTATGACAAAAGAGAAATTTTCAGCTCTGGTGGTAAGGGAGGATGGAGAAAAGAACTACATTTGCCGTGTAGAAGAGAGAACCGTCGACGATCTGCCCCAAGGAGATGTCCTCATCAACGTGGCCTATTCATCATTGAACTACAAGGATGCCCTTTCGGCCACCGGCAACAAGGGCGTGACCCGTAAGTACCCCCATACACCGGGAATCGATGCGGCCGGAACTGTAGCCCACAGTCAGGTCGAGCAGTTTGCCGTCGGTGACCGGGTGCTGGTGACCGGGTACGATCTGGGGATGAATACTGCCGGCGGCTTCGGTCAGTTCGTTCGGGTTCCGGCGAGCTGGGTGGTGCCGATTCCCCATGGCCTTTCCGCCAAAGAGAGTATGATTTACGGAACGGCCGGTTTCACCGCAGCAATGAGCGTTCTGTTTCTGACCGAGGGCGTAAGGCCGGAAGATGGTACCGTGCTGGTCACCGGTGCTACCGGAGGGGTGGGTAGTGTATCCGTCTCCCTGTTGGCCAAACTGGGGTACCGGGTGACGGCCGTCACCGGGAAGATGGATGAAGTCTCTTTTTTAAAAAGGATCGGTGCATCCGACGTCCTGGAACGGGCGGATGCTACGGAAACCAGTGGACGCCCCCTGCTCAAAAGCAGATGGGCCGGAGTTATTGACACCGTTGGGGGAGAAATCCTTGCAACGGCCATCAAATCCACCCATCCTTTAGGCATTGTTACCTGTTGCGGAAACGTCGCATCACCCGACTTGCCCTTGACAGTGTTTCCCTTTATTTTGCGTGGCGTTCGGTTGGTTGGCGTCGACTCCCAGAATTGTCCCATGGATATCCGTCGAAAGGTGTGGAAAAATCTTGCAGATGCCTGGCGGATCGACAGTCTGTCGACCCTTTGCAGGACCATCCCTTTAAATGAACTGAGCGAGAATATCGACCGCATCCGCAAGGGCAAGCTTAGGGGCCGGGTTGTGGTCGACCTGAATGGATGAACCCGCCGGCTCGATACCGCACGGTAAAAGAACCCTCGTAATATCCGTTTGACAATTTATCCATATCGTTCTTTAATTGCATTATACATCGTTGCCGCCGGCATCAACCGCATCGTGCATCGTTTCCCATCGCTTCGTATTCCCCTTCGTGTGCCGGAAAAAATCGCGATTGACATCCCGTCAAGGGACGAGAACCGCAGACGCCCTCACCCACAACAAAAGGAGGATTCCATGAGTATCAAGGTCTTGATTACACGGACGGTCCCCGAGGAAAAGGGTATGGAGATGCTTCAGCTTTTTCGGAAGATGCGGGCGCTTGCCATGTCACAGCCTGGCTATATAACGGGAGAAACCTTGAAGAGCAATGATCGACCGGATGTTTTTCTTGTCATCAGTACCTGGGAATCTGCGGCCCATTGGGAAGATTGGCTGTTAAACAAGGAACGACAGGAAATCCAGGGGAATATCGATAGCTTACTGGGCGGGAAGACGCATTATGAAATGTTTCACTACGGATTCAGGTAGTGAATCATCAAACATATCTGGCAGCCCAGATGGCGATCAGCTCTCCCGCGTAATCGGCATCCGCCGATCGACTGAGCATGTGGTCGGCGGTGTCCAGGGAGATGAAACTCTTGGGATGCCTTGCCGCTGTAAAGATTTGTGCCGCATTTTCGATTCCCACCACGTCGTCCAGGGGTGAATGCATCACCAACAGGGCGCGGTTCAGCTGGTTCAGCGTGGTAACCATGTCCGTACCATCCATGTCTTCAAGAAATTGCCGCTTGATTCGAAAGGATCGGCCCGCCAACGCCACTTTTGCCTCTCCTTTGTCAAGAATCGTCTTTTTCGCGTCTCCGAATAAATGCTGGACATGGTCCGGCGAAAAGGGAGAACCGATGGTTGCGACCGCCTTGACAGAAGCAATGCGGTTGCTTGCCTTCAGGCAAGCGGTACCGCCGAAGGAGTGACCGATTAGAATTTTTGGCGCCGAATAATGCGCTCCGAGGTAATCTGCGGCCGTCTCAAGATCTCTCACATTGGATGAGAAAGATGTCTCCGAAAAATCACCCTCACTATCACCCAGCCCGGTAAAGTCGAAGCGGAGAACGGCGATGCCTTTTTTCGTTAGGGCACGGCTCACCTTGGCGACGGTCTTTGTCAACTTGCTGCAGGTGAAGCAGTGGGCAAAGATGGCATAGGCCCGGGGTGTTTCGCCATCCGGCAGGCTCAACCGACCCGAGAGTTTTTCACCGTTGACGTTTTGAAAGAAGATGTCTTCGAATCTCAATTTTTGTCTTGAATCCACCGGGAGACCTCGTCAAGCTGCGTTAATTCAAAAAATTCCATCGGGATGCCGCTGAACAAACTGAAGATTCCGACCCAGGTGTCTTTCCAAAACCGGTCGCATACAACGGCGACTTTTTCAATGGCATGGTCGTAAAGGCGTAAAAATCGCAAATCATCATAAAAATCCTCTGCACTGTTGAACGAAGGGTAGTGCCGCATCACGAGAACGAGACGAACTCTTCCCATGGCGGCAATGGCCTTTTCCATATCCTTGCATATTGCCTCAAAACGTTTTTTTCGTATGTCAGAGTGGATTTCAAGTGTCAACAGGTTGCCGGCAATGGTAAATCGGGAAAGCCGCATCTTACACCTCCTTTCCCATGTACAAGACTCTAACCAGGTAAAAAATAACCATTTTTCGTGAAAATAAAACAGGTGAGAAAATAAAACAGGTGGTTGTAATTTCTTGCGAAATCGGGAAAAACGGTTACTATACGGATTCGGGTAAATTGATTGCAGACAAAGGCCAAGGCGCCATGAAGGAAAAAAGCATTACCGGCTGTCGCACTGGCCAGTTGACATGGGAACAAACCAGAGGGCGGTGATAATGGCGAAAAGTGGCAACGACGGGATTCAAAAAACGGTAAAACTGCGCTTTACCCATACCAACGGACCCGTGGACGATCTGATCGACGATCTGATGGCCAGGGCAGGGGGGATCCTTCACAAGGATATCGTACGTGAAATCATTCTGGCCGGACTTAAGGCCGGACAGGAAAACCAAGGCCGTGCGGATCTCAAGCTGATGAATTCGTCCATGAAGGAGATGCGTTTTACGGCCAAAGTCTTCGGACCCTATCGGACCGTTCGCAAGGTGACCATATTCGGATCAGCCCGTATACGAAAGGACGATCCCTTGTATCGTCTGGCCCGGTCTTTGGGGGAGAAGTTGGCCGATGCCGGTTTCATGGTGATCACAGGGGGAGGCCCGGGAATTATGCAGGCGACCAACGAAGGTGCGGGGCCGGACCACTCCTTTGGTGTCAATATCCGTCTCCCGTTCGAGCAGAAACCCAATCCCATCCTGGTGGGAAATCCGCGCTATATCTCCTATAAATACTTTTTCAACCGCAAAGTTGCTTTTCTAAAGGAGGCGGACGCGGTGGTATTGTTTCCCGGCGGTTTCGGAACGCTGGATGAGACCATGGAATCCATTACGCTTCTTCAGACGGGAAAGCGTTATCCGCTTCCCCTGATTCTCGTTGATATGCCTGATGGCACCTATTGGGATCGGCTACTGCAGTTTTTGGAAAATGAGTTGTCCAGCCACGGTTACATATCCCATGACGATTTCGGATTCATTGATCGGGTGGACAACCCTGACGACGCCATTGATGTCATACGAAGGTTTTACGCGCGGTACCATAGTCTACGATACGTAAACGGCCGACTGGTCATTCGGATATCCGGCCGACTCGAACCGGAGCAAATAGCGATGCTTCGGAAGGATTTTTCCGACATCCTCGTCCCGGGAGGAGACATGCGGCAGACCGGTCCATTTGCGGAGGAGGCGGACGAACCGGAATTGGACCAATTGTCACGCCTCGTTATCGATTTCAACAACCGTGATTTTGGGCGGCTCCGGCAGTTGGTGGATGCCATTAACGAATTTTGACGGATTCGCAATCCTTGATCTCGGTTTTTTTACGAATCCGTCCGATTCATCCATGTTAGCGTGCAATAAAAAACCGGTAGAGTTCAATTCAATATGAAAATAAGGATTTTACGGCAGGCGCAGGCTCCATTCATATGCCATCTTCTGATAACCGGTATCATTGGGGTGTAGATAATCATTGAAATAATAGGAAGCGGTCAATAACGTATAGAAGTTCGGTCCCAGTTGCGTATCGGGGTAAATCCCATCGGTTGCGATCTCGTTAATTCTTTGGTTGTACAGTTCGATGACTGCGTTTCTGGAATAGTCAAAGACCGTGGTACTTCCGTATATGTGGGTGGGTGGCGGTTTTGCGATCCACAACTGCTTGCCGTAAACATTGGCAATGGTATTGGCAACGGCTCGAACACTGGTTTCATAATTATCGGCGGTAATTCCCGCACTGGAATCGTTGGTTCCAATCATCATGAGAATCTTGTTGGCTTTTGGGTGGCGCTCCAGGATGGAGATGATTCTGCTTTGCAATCCGGCTGCGGTGTCTCCGCCGAGACCTTCGTTGAAAACGATGTGCGGCCGGCCGGTTGCGGACGTCAGTTCATCGGCCAGAACAGCCTGATATCCTTGCCTGGCGACGATTCTCCCGTCGGCGGAATCGTTGTTGCCTGAAAAACCGTCTCCCTCGCCGTTGGTAATACTGTCTCCCAGCGTGACATAATAGTCACCACCGACGCCGACCGTTGAATTTACATCGGCACTGATCTCTTTGCCGCTCGCATCTCTCATGATGACGGTTACATCATGATTCCCGTCGGTTACGTCGGAAAACCGGGCCGTGTAATAGCCTCCCGTCTCGGCCGCCACGATTTCGCTGCCGCCATCCAAATCAAAATAGACATCGGCACCGGAGGGTTTGTTCATTACGACGGCTTCGACATCGAGCGTGTTTCCTGCATCAGGCGTGAGGGCGATGGAATAGGCAAGGGGGGTTGAAATTGCCGCCATCGGTGCAAGCGAACTGTCGGTGATTAACACGTTATCGAATCTGGTGCCGTCTTGACAATAAAGGGCGACGGTACCGGTGAGTGGATCGGGATCCACCATCGAAAAGATCGGGTCTCCATCGATCAAGACGAAAATCTTGTTGCCGCTGACATCCACCGTCATGGTAATGGTCTGGTTCTCTATATAACCGATTGAATTCACAGCCAACGTCTGGAAACTGCCGTATCTGCGTTTTTCGAATCGTGTGAAACCGTTCCTGGCATTCATCGATACACGATAGTAGTTGTTTGCATCCACATATTGAAACATGATGCCGACATCGTTGCCTTCCGTATCACCATAACCGTTGTTGGGAATCGGCGTGATATCGACGCTGAAACGGTAGGAAGAGGGCAAGGCAACAGGGGGATACGCCAAAACCGCATACGTCCCGGTTTGATATGACAGTTGTACGCCATCCACATAGTTGCGTTGAAACAGCTGTCCTCCATCTACCGTCCAGTACGCCGTATCATTTTTTATCGTCCATACGGCACCCCAACCCGAAGTGTCTGTAAATGAATCCGAAACAAGGATTTGGGTGATATAGACGGACACCGTATCGGTCGCTTGCACACCATCATCGTCAGTCGCCGTATAGCTGAAAGTATAGGCCTGCGTCACCGCAGGAACGCTAAACGAGGCCCTTGGCGTGTCGGCGCCCATTAAGGTTACCGTATCGCCTGCGATCTGGACCCATTCGTGAGCTTCAATGGTGCCGTCGTTATCCATGGCGGAACCGTTCAGAACGATATTGGCGACGTTGGGTGTCGAGATATTCAGTGACTGATCCGTGCCGGCGTCGACAATGGGTGTCAGGTTCACGGTGATCGGTACAATATCTTTGGCGAGTGCACCGGCATTGTCCTTAACGGTGAGTTCAAAATCCAAACTTTCCCTGATTTGGGTTTCGGGTGCAACGAACCGGGCCGACGCTTGATCCGCATCGATCAGGGTGACAGCGGAGCCGTTTGTTTGTACCCATTTGTAGGAAACAATCTCACCATCATCGTCGTGGCTTAGTGATCCATCCAGGATGACTTCTGTTCCGGGCTGAACGATCTTTGATTCGCCTGCATCGGCGATCGGTTTGATGTTTTCCGGATTACTGGTTGTAGAGCCTCCACCTCCTCCACAACCATATAAGATCATGGCAAAAAACGAAATCCATATGGCGATCTGGAAAGTACGATGACGTTTCACTTTTGTTCCCTTCTCGATGCGCCTAGCGAGGTTTAACCTTAACCCCAGCTTTTTTAGATAATCGGCGATTGCTGTGGGCCAAAAAAGGTTGCTGCATCTTTATCATATGATAGATACTCGACTAGATAATTGTAAAAACAACACCTGTCAAGATACGAGTGCGGCAAACGGCAGGGAATCGTAATCAAATTGGCTTTGGTTCCGTTTTTTTCATCCATGCCCATGCTTGGGATGTTTGATCCGGCTCTGTCCGTGATATCATCCCCCGCCGTTGATAAAACACCGATTGTTCGCTGACACCTGCCAACCGGTGAAAGCGATCCCGTTGACTGCCTGACTGTACAGCAAGGATCAGGCCAATATCAGAGGATTCGCCGGAAGACTAATTAAAAATGTTTGCCAAAGCTGAACTTCCGCTCGAGGCCAGCAGGATGAAGAAAATAAACTATTAATCATATAATTAGATAGTTCCCTGAAACGGCCCGCCATTGACCGATGGGGCGTGTGGTATGATCCGGGTGCATCGCCATGGGATGTTGTTTTTGCATGGTTGGGTGGTGAGAATGCTTCATTCCAAAGCAAATGTGTAAATAGATACTCATTTTCAGGCAAGGTTGGTGAAAATTTTATATAGATCACTTGCATGCCAATTGTTACAGGGTTTCCATCTACTCGATACGATGTAATCCCGTTGAGGTCCAGATGACCACAGCAACCTAACCAGGATTGAATCCAAGGTCAATTAATACTCTTGCACTGGAGAAGTTCAGCCGCATCGCCAAATGAAATATCTGTTTTTCAAGTAGATGATGAAATCGTCAAATTAACTTTAATATTAGTCAGTCTCGTTCCGACATCATTGTTGACACCAATCTGAAATTTTGTAATATTTCGATAAAAGTAGGTTAACGATTTAATGTTTGGGTATGTTTGGGAGATGTTGTTGGTGTAAGAAGCAGAGGAACGTTTCTGTTTATCTATTATCAGTCACAGATCGTGGCTAAAACCTAAAAAAAAGGGATTTTTGGTAATGAAGAAATCAAAAACGTTTATGCTTGCTCTTGTTGTCATGACAGTTTTAGGCTTTACCGTAATGGGAACGGGCATGGGGTTGGCAGCTTGCCCGGAAAACATCATTGGTTATTGGAAGCTGGATAAACCAAATCCCGGTGGTGGATACAAAGACGATATCAAAGGGAGTACTGGTGTCGGTGATGGCAGCCTGACGACCGAAACCGGGATAATTAAAAATGCCGCGGGTTTCGATGGGTCAACAACAAAAATCGATATCCCCCCACATCACGCATACAATTGGTTCGGCACCGAGAGTTTTTCTATTGGATTTTGGGTAAAAACGAACGGTGCGGTTTCGCCTTCCAGTGAGCAGGTGGTCATCGGCAGAGATGATATTTCCACCGGTATGCAATGGTGGATCGGTCTTCAATCTAGCAGTGGCAATGCCTCTTTTTATCTTCAAGACGCAGACGGCAACGTCGCCAATCTGGTTGGTGTCGGCGCGAGTCTGAGCGATGGTGATTGGCATTATGTCATGGCGGTTCGAGACGCCTCCACAGACGAAAACATGCTCTACGTCGACGGGGCCGTCCAAGGCAGCAGCGTGACCCAGGCGTTTTCGGCCGGCTTCGGTTCTCTGACTTCTTCCATAAACGTTGGCTATCTCGATCGATCGCCCTATTATCACTTTGCCGGGATAGTGGACGAGGTTGCCCTCTATGGAAGGGCGCTTCCACAAACCGAGATTCAGAGTCAATACACCGCCGGATTGGCAGGTACCGACTATTGTGGTGGTATAACTTACAGCTATGCGCCTTATCCGGATGACACCGTTGCATTGTGGCATCTTGACGAAGCAGGCGGTTCGACCTATGTAGACCACATCGGGGATCACGACGGTACCGGAAGTGCCGATCCTTCGCCGGTTGTCTCCGGCAGGGTCAACGGAGCCCAATCTTTCAATGGAACGGACCAGGGGATCGACGTTACTGCGAGCAGTGCTTTCGGATGGCTTGGATTCAAAAGCTTTTCCATCGAATGCTGGGTGAAAACCGATGGCGCCGTTTCACCCGCCAGCGAGCAGGTGATCATCGGCCGGGATGATGCCCTTTCCGGTATGCAGTGGTGGGTTGGGCTGGCGTCCTCCAGCGGCAACGCATCATTTTACCTGCAAGATCCCTATGGCCGTGTTGCCAATCTGGTTGGTGTCGGCGCGAGCCTGAGTGACGGAAACTGGCACCATGTCGTGGCGGTTCGGGATGCCGCAACGGATGACAACACGCTTTATGTCGATGGCGCAGTGCAGGGCAGCAGCGTGAATGAGTCTTTTCCGGTCGGGTTCGACTCGGCATCTGCGAGTTTGAACATCGGTTATCTCGCGCGGTCACCCTTTTTCCGATTCGCCGGTTCGGTAGACGAGGTTGCACTGTACGATCGGGCGCTCGAGGCAACTGAGATCAGTTCTCACTACACCGCCGGTTCAAGTGGCGGTGGCGTGCAGACATTGCGCCCCGCACCCACCGCCGACGCCGGTACCGATCAGCCCGACATCGCCGAGGGCAGCACGGTGACCCTGGACGGCAGCGCATCCGCACCCGGGTACACGGGCACCACCATCACCTATCTGTGGGAACAGACGGTCGGCACAACCGTAACGCTGAGTGACGCAACTGCGGCCCAGCCCACATTCGCCGCACCGGACGTCGATGCTGCGGGTGAGACGCTGACCTTCCGCCTGACCGTCACAGCCAGCGATGGTCAGTCGAGCACCGATACCGTCAGCGTTGCCGTTACCGACGCCACCATCGGCCCGGTTGCCGATGCCGGTGATGACCTCACGGTAAACGAAGGCGACACCGTGAATCTCGATGGCAGCGGATCAACTGCAGGGACTGCCGCTATCGCCACCTATGCTTGGGTACAGACGGACTCCACGGGTGTGACACCGGATGACCTTACCGGCGAGGACACGGCAACGCCTTCCTTCACCGCGCCGCAGGTGGATGAAACCGTCGATCTGACCTTTCAATTAACCGTTACCGATGCAAACGGTGACTCCGACATCGATACCGTCGTGATTACCGTTACGAACGTTGTTGCCCCTGCCGGCGACGATGACGACGGCTCTTGTTTCATTAGCACGATATTCTGATGGAAAACGAAATACGATAAAATTTCTTACCTGAAAAATTCAAATGATGTAAACAAGGGGCGGTGGCACGAAACCGCCCCTTTTCTTTATAGTCCTTCAATAAAATACAAATTTTCAAATCATTACCCTCTTCGATGGAATAAGACATTATCCGATGTTTTTTCTAAGACAGTTATGTGTAGCAGCATTCGGTCCCCCTTTGCCAGGAACGATCATTCCGAAATCGCTCTTTTAACCGGATCATAAAACTACCAGTAATGGAATGGCCAAAAAAAAAACATTGGCCTTTTGTTTTGGTTTTTAGGGCCGATAGTAACCGTGGGGCGGTTAGAAACACAAAGATCAATAATGTTTAATGGTCACAGGCTAAAAACATTGATACATAATTTATAAACAGTTATATTAGTTTTATTTTAATTAGGGGTGTTAGTTCTATATGTGATCAATATTTAATCTGTTGTAAATAAATAACATTCTTGTCTTTATCGGATCCATGCCATGGATAACAGAAGGGCACGATAAGGCATTATGTCTGTCATCGGTGTTGGAGGACAGAAAAACCATGCGTCCAATACCATTTTTTTTATCCATACTTTGTTTTCTGTAACTGAGAAGGCGGAGCTATATAAGACGGATAATACAATTGATAAGTGAGGTGTATTGTGAAAACGGTTATTTTAGCAGGAGGTTATGGTACTAGGCTTGCTGAGGAAACAGGGGTAAGGCCAAAGCCGATGGTGGAAATTGGCGATAAACCGATCCTGTGGCACATAATGAAAATCTACTCAACCTATGGACTGAACGAATTCATTATTTGTCTCGGGTATAAAGGGCATATCATAAAGGAGTTCTTTTCTCGGTATGCACTCCATTGTTCTGATATCACATTTGATTTGCGAAATAATGAGATGCATGTTCATAAAAGTGAGACAGAACCTTGGAAAATCACATTGGTGGATACGGGGAAAAATTCTATGACCGGTGGTAGAATAAAACGTGTCAAGGATTATATCGGAAACAATACATTTTGCCTTACATACGGTGATGGCGTAACAGATCTAAATATCAATGACCTAATTTCTTTTCATAGAAAACAAAACTCACTTGCTACCTTAACCGCCGTCCAATCTCCCGGGCGATTTGGTGCGTTTAAACTGGACAAAGATCAAGACAAGATAACAGCATTCAAGGAAAAGCCAAAAGGAGATGGAGCGTGGATAAATGGTGGATTTTTTGTCCTAGAACCCGAAATAATGAATTACATCGAAGGTGACCTTTCCGTTTGGGAGCAAGAGCCAATGGAACGGTTGGCAAGGGATGGCAAACTTACAGCCTATCGACATTACGGATTTTGGCAAAACATGGATTCTTTAAGGGATAAAATGTATCTAGAGGAATTGTGGGCGTCTCCGAAGCCTGCCTGGAAAATATGGAAGAAATAGAATCATTTATTTTATATTCAAACTTTATGAAAAAGTTTTCGTTAAAAATTGACATTATATAAATGGGGTAAACCGATGAAATACCTAATCACAGGAAATATGGGGTATGTTGGACCTTATTTGGTAAAACATCTCAGGGCACTTTATCCGAATGCTGTTTTAGTAGGGCTTGATATGGGGTATTTTGCTAATTGCTTAACAAATGAGACAACCCTTCCGGAATGCAAGTTAGATATCCAATATTTCGCGGACATGCGAAACCTGCCAAATGAGATATTTGAAGGCATTGATGCTGTAATTCATCTTGCCGCAATCTCAAATGATCCCATGGGAAATAAATTTGAAGATGTCACCTTTGACATTAATTACAATTCAAGTATCAATTTGGCAAAAAAAGCAAAGGAGTCGGGGGCTAAGGCTTTTGTCTATGCATCTAGCTGCAGCATGTATGGCAGTGCAGAAGAGAGTGCCAAAGATGAGTCCTCACAACTTAACCCTTTGACGGCCTATGCAAAATCAAAAGTGAACAGTGAAAAAGCATTGGCAGGACTTGCAGACGAGTCATTCAAAATAACTTGTCTCAGATTTTCGACGGCATGTGGAATGAGTGAACGATTGCGTCTGGATCTTGTGTTAAACGATTTTGTTGCTGGTGCCGTCGCCTCAAAACAGATTACGATTTTAAGTGATGGGAGTCCATGGAGACCTTTGATAAACGTTAAGGATATGGCCAGAGCAATTGATTGGGCTGCATCGCGGGATATATCAAACGGTGGAACGTTTTTGGCGGTAAATGTGGGCTGCGCTGAATGGAACTACCAGGTTAGAGATCTGGCAGAGGCGGTTGCCAAGGTAATTCCAGACGTGAAGATTTCAATAAACGAGAAAGCCCAACCAGATAAACGCTCATATCGTGTCAATTTCGATCTGTTTAAGAGGCTCGCGCCATCTCATCAACCACAATTTGATATCATCACAACCATAAAAGAATTGAAAGATGGTTTAGAATCGATGAGATTTAAGGATACCAATTTCCGTCAATCACGATTTATGAGATTGAAGGTCTTGACCGATTTACAATTGCAAGGGCTAATCAACGATAAACTTCAATGGATTAATCTTAATAGATAAGGCGATATACTCATGACAACCATGAAAAATTGCTGTCGATTTTGTAATAGTACATTAAAACATACTTTCGTTGACCTGGGGGGGTCACCCCTTGCAAACTCCTATCTAACTGAGACGAAACTTCACGCCATGGAGGCATTTTTCCCGCTGCATGTATACGTTTGTGAAGAATGCAAGCTTGTCCAGTTACCAGAATGGGAGAATCCAGATAAAATATTTAGTGATTATGCTTATTTCTCTTCTTATTCGGATTCATGGCTCAGTCATGCGAAAGAATATTGTAAAGCCATGGTTCAACGATTTGGCTTTGATGCCAATAGTCATGTGGTGGAAATTGCCAGCAACGATGGCTACCTTCTTCAATACTTTAAGGAATATGGAATACCTGTATTGGGTATCGAGCCTGCCCGAAATGTGGCTGAAGCGGCAGAAAAAATTGGCATTCCAACGATATGTAAATTTTTCGGTGAAGAGACCGCCTCGGTTTTGGCAGAAAATAACCGACAAGCAGACCTTTTGATTGGTAATAATGTTCTTGCGCACGTTCCGAACCTCAATGATTTCGTAAAGGGAATGAAAAAGATCCTAAACACAAACGGAATTATTACGATGGAATTCCCTCACTTACTGTGTTTAATGGCAGAAAACCAGTTCGATACAATTTATCATGAGCATTTTTCCTATTTTTCTTTCCATACGGTAAATAAGGTATTTTTAAAACACGGTCTTATGATATTTGATGTCGATGAAATTTCGACACATGGCGGATCGCTTAGGATTTATGCGTGCCATGCCGGCGACAAATCGAAAGAGATCAACAGTCGCGTCGGAATGCTTTTAAAGAAGGAATCAGATGCTGGTTTCGAGGAGTTGGACATCTATTTGTCATTCAATAAAAAGGTAAAGAAAATAAAAAAGGATATCTTGGATTTTTTTATCAGAGCCGATAACGAAGGAAAATCAATTGCCTGTTATGGTGCGCCCGCCAAGGGGAACACTCTTTTGAATTATTGCGGAGTCCGAAATGATTTCATTTCATTTACGGTAGATAGAAGTCCTCACAAACAGGGTTTATTTTTGCCTGGGACCCGTATTCCTATTCATGCTACCGACAAAGTAGAGAACGACAAGCCCGATTATTTGGTTATTCTTCCCTGGAATCTCAAAGAGGAAATCATGTCACAGATGTCACATATTCGAGATTGGGGAGGTAAATTTGTTGTTTTTATACCTGAAGTTAGGATTTTCCAATGATTTTTTTAGAAACTAGTATTCAGGGTGTAATAATTATCGATATTGATCCAAACAATGATGAACGTGGCTTTTTTTCAAGAACGTTTTGTATTAATGAATTTGCTAAATTTGGTATAGACTTTAACATTGTTCAGTGCAGCATTTCATACAATAAGAAAGAGGGTACACTGAGAGGTTTGCATTATCAATGTGAACCCTACGAAGAAGCAAAAATTGTCAGATGTACTATGGGGAAAATATATGATGTGATTGTTGATATAAGGCCAGATTCCCCAACGCGAACCAAGTGGATATCAGTTGAACTGAGTGACGATAACAACAGATCCGTTTACATCCCAAAAGGGTGTGCACACGGTTTTCAATCAATATCTGAAGATGCTATCGTTTACTATCAAATGAATGAGTTTTATCATCCGGAATGTGCTCGTGGTATCCATCATAATGACCCAACTTTCAAAATAGAATGGCCCATCAAAGAAATAACTATTTCTGAAAAAGATGAACAACTATGCAACTATATAAGTAGATCCTCGATGATCTAATAATTGTTGGAAATTCATAGTCGTCAAACGCCATAGCCGAATATCAGGGATTTTTATTTGCGTTTTTTATTTTCATTAAAAAAAACAGTCTTTTCTAAGCGGTTTTTTAAGGTTGTACGATGATAGAAAAATCTTCAACTGATTTCAATGGAATCAGTCAGGATATGATTCAGTTAATTACTGATTTATATCCGATCTGCAGGAGTATCACGGGAAATGGTATTCGGGAGACACTCAATATTATTGGAAAAATCATCCCGATAGAGATATTTGAAGTCCCAACTGGCACAAAAGTGTTTGACTGGACGATACCAAAAGAGTGGAATATACGCGATGCATACATAAAAAATTCTAAAGGTGAGAAAATAGTAGATTTTCAAAAGAATAATCTGCACGTATTAAACTATAGTATCCCGGTTGAGAAAAAAGTAACAAGAGAAGAATTGACAAGACATCTTTATACGATTCCAGAAAAACCTCGATGGATCCCTTACCGAACTACATACTACGATGAAAACTGGGGCTTTTGTATGGCCCACGAACAATATCAGAGTCTGAATGAAGAAATGTATGAGGTTTTTATTGATTCTTCACTCGAAGAGGGATCACTAACCTTCGGTGAAATGCTGATCAAAGGGGAATCTGAGAAAGAATTCTTACTGTCGTGTCATATTTGTCATCCATCACTGTGCAATGACAATTTATCCGGGATTGCCCTGTCTTCCTATTTGGCCGAACATATAAGTCATTTGTCGTTACGCTACTCCTATCGTTTTTTATTTATTCCTGGAACGATTGGATCTATCTGCTGGCTTTCACTTAACAAAGAGCATTGTTCTAACATTAAATATGGTTTGATTGTAAATTGTGTTGGTGATGCGGGTAAGTTTATTTATAAGCGCTCGAGACAGGCGGACGCAGAAATCGATCGGGCCGTCGTCCATGTTTTGGAAAATTGCGAATACGATCATGAAATCATAGATTTTTTTCCCTATGGGTATGATGAACGGCAGTTCTGCTCACCAGGATTTAATCTGCCGGTCGGGTGTCTTTCCCGCTCAACCCATGGTCGCTATCCAGAGTACCACACCAGTGCAGATAATTTTTCAATCGTGAAACCATCGTTTCTCTCTGAGTCGTTTTCCGTCTATCTTGACGTTATCGACATAATTGAAAACAATCAAACCTATGTACGGACAGATCCTTTTTGTGAGCCCCAATTGGGCACGCGGGGCCTCTACGATAAAATCGGTGCCCGTAGCAGCAGTCAGAAAGATCAATTGGCCATGCTTTGGGTCCTCAACCTTGCCGATGGAAACCATTCACTCTTGAATATGTCCGAAAGATCGGGAATCGATTTCTCAACATTAAGAGAGATCTCTGATATCCTGGTGGAACATCATTTGCTTGAAAAATGCTGAAATCATTCAGTGCTCTGATCGATGGCAATAAATGAAGGGTGGCTGTTGATGGATAGTAACATGTCCGGAAGGAAAATTCTGGTAACCGGTGCCAGTGGGTTTATCGGATCGCATCTGTGCCGCCGTTTACTTCAAATGGGAAATGAAGTTGTCGGTATATCGAGGAAAGAGCAAAAGAAAAATGATACGTGTTCCTTGTGGATGAAACTAGATTTAAAAGATAGCAAGGCTGTTATGCAAGGCCTTGAATCCGTAAAGCCCGACATGATCTTTCATCTCGCCAGCCATGTCGTTGGTGCGCGGGACTTGGAACGGGTCGTTCCCACATTTGAAGACAATTTGGCTTCGAGTGTTAATATCTTGCGTGCGGCAGCCCACGTCGGTTGTCAAAAACTGGTGTTGACAGGCTCTTTGGAAGAACCGGAGATCGGTGACCGATTCGCAGTCCCATCTTCTCCGTATGCAGCCGCAAAATTTGCGGCAAGTGCCTATGGACGGATGTTTCATGCACTTTATGGAACACCTGTAACGATTGCACGCTTATTCATGGTATATGGGCCCGGACAAAGCGATCTGAGCAAATTGATACCATATGTTATCCTTTCCCTGTTGAGAGGTGAAGTCCCAAAGCTGTCCAGTGGCCATCGGTTGGTCGACTGGATTTTTGTAAAGGACGTAATTGATGGCTTTTTAGCTATCGCGAATGCTTCAAATATCGACGGCCACACGATCGATCTGGGGTCCGGAAGGGCTTCCTCAATCCAGGATATCGTGCAGCGAATTTTTTCACTGATGTCGGCTGAGGTTCAACCCAGTTTCGGGAGCATTCCCGACAGACCTATGGAGCAGGTGCGGCTGGCCGATATTGCGGACACTAAGGTTAAAACCGGGTGGGAAGCCAGCACCTCATTGGAAGTAGGGCTGCAGCGGACCATTGACTGGTACCGATCGCGTTACGGCTGATGCGGGAAAAGGAAGTTGCCAATGGAAGTCGTCGGTTTGATTCCTGCGGCCGGTAAGGCCAGACGCATTTCGCCATTGCCGTGCAGCAAGGAAATATTTCCAATTGGATTTCATCCACCGTCCCACGATCTCGGAAGGCGCCCCAAGGTGGTCAGTCATTTCCTATTGGAAAAAATGCGTTATGCCAATATACACAAGGCCTTCATCGTTATCAGAGATGGGAAATGGGATATTCCGGCCTATTACAAACATGGCGGTCTGGTCAACATGCAGTTGGCATATCTTCTCATGGATCTGCCTTTCGGCGTTCCCTATTCCGTTGATCAAGCCTATCCATTCGTTCGTCAGACAATGGTGGCATTCGGATTTCCGGATATCGTTTTTCAACCGGATGACGCATTTATCCAGTTGGTCGCCAGACAGGAGAAAACCGACGCCGACCTGGTTCTCGGAATACTGCCGGCTCCGGAGTCTCACAAAGTCGATATGCTTGACCTTGATTCCCATGGAAATCTTCGAGGCGTCTGTATCCGGCCCGTACAAACCGATTTGCAATATACATGGGTGATTGCCTTGTGGACACCGGCATTCACTTCGTTTCTACATAAGTATGTCGAAACGGTGAAACCGATGGCCCAGTCCAAGGGATCGGTTTCCGATGGACATGACATCGGGGAATTGACCATGGGCGATGTCATTCAGGCTGCCATTGACCAGGGTATGGCTACAGACACCGTGTTGTTCCCTGACAATCACTTCGTGGATATCGGAACACCTGTGGACATGGAAAAGATACGATCAATCGGTCTGGTTTGACGCAAATTGAGTGACTTTTTCAATGGTTGGGATTTTGGGGCGAATAGCGGAAATCATGCTACCTGTCCACAGAACCGAATGATGGAACGCTGATGGGCGAAACGTTAGGGCAATCATAATTGTTTATGACTTTTTTATCCCAATGACATTATGGTGAATCCGAACCATGGCAAAACTTGAACCGGTGTTGGGTTAACAATTCATTCATTTCCGATTAAGATCTCGTCGGAGCATGACGTCGGAGAGTAATTTACTATGTTGCGCCAGAGTCAAAACAATGAAAAGTTGCGTTTTAATGAAGATAATGTCACCACCATCGAGCCCGGCAGCGGATGGCAACTGATTAATTTCAGAGAGTTGCTTGAGTATAAGGATTTAATTTTCTTTCTGGTCTGGCGTGATATTAAGGTGCTGTATGCGCAGACGATACTAGGTTTTCTGTGGGCAATCGTTCAGCCATTAACGCAAATTGTAATTTTTACAGTCATCTTCGGAAATGTCGCGAAAATCGAAACGGAGGGCATTCCCTATTTTCTGTTTACCACTGTTGCCGTTGTTCCGTGGACATTTATGTCCCAGGCCATGAACCTATCCAGCCAAAGTCTGGTGACAGGACAGAATGTTCTGGGAAAGGTCTATTTTCCGCGTTTAATTTTTCCCTTAACTGCAGTTTTTGCAAAGCTCGTCGATTTTGGGATCGCTCTATTGATTATTATTTCTGCTATTTTATACTATAGAGTGATGCCCACATGGAGCCTGCTGCTTCTGCCGTTTTTCACATTGCAAATGATCTGTGTCGCCGCCGGCGTCGGTATGCTGATGTCAGCGATGGCGATCCGTTATCGCGATGTCAGATATGCGATGGGATATGCGCTTCAAATGCTGATGTACTCCGCTCCAATCGTCTATTCTGCTTCCGAAATTCCTGAAAAATGGCGTTTGATTTATTCAATAAATCCGATTGTGGGTACGATTGAGGGCTTTCGGGCCTGTTTGCTTGGATTGCCGATTCCATGGCCCTTTATCGTCCCGGGGATATTGACCGCAATCGTACTTCTTTTCTTTGGCGCATATTACTTTAAACGAATGGAAAGAGTCTTCGTTGATGTGATTTAAATTAATCCTTCAGAACCGAATAGGATTGTTGGCCGGCAAATAGCGAATTGACCGGTAATTGAAAGAATTCTAAGAGATGAAATACCATGTCGAATAATCAACCTGCCATCCATGTCGATAATATTAGCAAGGTATATCGATTAGGGAAAAAAGAAGAACTTCACGACAATTTTGCGCGTACTTTCTTTGAGTTTTTAAAAAACCCCATAAATAATTATCAGAAGTACCGATCACTTTATCATTTCAAGGATTATGAATTATCGGGTGAGTCACCCGATGGTGAGAACCATTCAAATTTGCTCTGGGCGGTGCGGGATGTTTCCTTCAGCGCTCAGAAAGGTGAAACCATCGGGATCATAGGAAATAATGGTGCAGGGAAATCAACACTGTTAAAGATTCTCTGCCGTATTACTCATCCGACAAGAGGGCGGGCAACCGTACGAGGTAAAATATCAAGCCTTCTTGAAGTCGGTACCGGATTCCACCCCGAGTTGACCGGCAGGGAGAATGTTTATCTCAATGGCACAATTTTAGGGATGAAACGTGGGGAGGTGAGAGCCAAATTCGACAAAATCGTTGCTTTCTCGGGTGTTGAAAAATTCATCGATACACCGGTCAAAAGGTTCTCAAGCGGCATGCAGGTCAGACTTGCCTTTTCAGTTGCCGCCCACCTGGAACCAGAAGTACTGGTTGTCGATGAAGTCCTGGCCGTCGGTGATGCTGATTTTCAGCGAAAATGCCTGGATAAGATGGAAGATGTCGGACAGCAGGGGCGAACGGTTCTCTTCGTTTCCCATAATATGGCCGCCATCACTCGGCTTTGCCAGCGAGCCATCTTGTTGGAGGAGGGACGGATCATTGACGACGGGCCTTCCCACAAAGTCGTCGGCGCTTATATGACTTCCGGGAGCGGTACATCAGCCTCCCGCGAATGGAAGGATCCCCAGAGGGCTCCGGCTGGTGAGGTTTCGCGACTATGCGCAGTCAAGGTGAAATCGGATAATGGCGAGGTCTCCGATGCCATTGATATTCGAAGACCTTTCACGATCGAAATGACCTTCGATTTGAATAAATCCGGAGTCATGCTGTTACCCCATTTCGGATTGCAGAATGAAGAAGGCACGTTGGTTTTCCTTACTGTTGATCTCGATCCGGAATGGCGCAAGCGGCCGCGACCGAAGGGCCGCTATACGAGTATCGCACATGTTCCCGGTAACTTACTGGCCGAAGGGGTCCATTATGTGAATTGCTGTCTAATTACACTCAGCCCGGATACCCTGGAGTTCCTTGAACGCAGTGCGGTATCTTTTACAGTCGTTGACACCGACGAAGGTGATTCGGCCAGGGGGGATTATGGTCGCGACATGATGGGGGCGGTAAGGCCTTTGTTAAAATGGACGACTATTTACAATCCAGCAGAATAACGATCTCTTTTCTTTGATTTACTATTGATTGCAGTTGTTGGCGTAAACTGGATTGCAGTGCGGAAATGATTGGAAGCGTCATTGGACATTCTAAAACGAATTGTATTGCCCATCATTCATCATTTTGGGTATGATCTGACGAATTTCAGGTCAGATACACCGCATCTTTACAAACGTGTAACTATTGAACCATCGGGCCCCCCAAAAGGTCGGGTGCTGCTTTCTTACGTGATCGAGTCCTTTTTGACCCAAAAGCCAGATTGCCTCAACGCACATACACATTATTGGGAATCTTACCAGATTGCCCAAACATTCTTAAACCTCGGTTACCGGGTTGATGTCATTGACTATCGTAATTCCAGGTTTGTGCCCAAAAAAAAGTATGCTTTTTTTGTTGGCGCACGAACAGAATTTCAAAGGATCTCATCGCTGATCAACGCGGATTGTATTAAAATCGCTCATTTGGACATGGCGCACTGGCTGTTCAATAATCTTGCCGCCTACAAGCGGTTGTCTGATTTCCAAAAAAAAACCGGAGTGACAGCGAGCAACGTCAAGTTCCAGGAGATCAACTGGGCCATCGAACACGCCGATTATGTAACCATTTTGGGCAACGATTTTACCATCGACACATATCGTTATGCAAAAAAGCCCATCTTTCGGATACCGATTTCTACGTGTTCAACGTTTCCCACTCCCGTCCGCAAAGATTTCAATGCCTGTCGCAGCAATTTTCTATGGATGGGGAGCCACGGTTTGGTTCACAAAGGACTGGATTTGGTTCTCGATGCCTTTGTTGAGATGCCCGAACATCATTTGTACGTGCTGGGGCCGCTGGATAAGGAAGTCGATTTTGTGAATGCATATCACGATGCCCTTTATAATCAACCCAACATTCATACCATCGGGTGGGTCGATGTATCCGGAGCGGACTTTGCTGCGATCGTTAATAAGTGTGTGGCGATGGTGTATCCCTCCTGTGCAGAAGGCGGGGGGGGCAGTGTGGTAAATTGTATGCATGCCGGTTTGATCCCCATCGTTAGCTATGAATCCAGTGTTGATACTGAAGACTTTGGTGTCGTACTAACTGAATTATCCGTGGAAGAAATTAAACGATCGGTTAAACTGATTTCCCAGATGCCCGAAGTCCAATTAAAAAAGATGGGGGTAAATGCATGGAATTTTGCCCGCAAGAACCATACACGGGATCAATTCGCCAGGGTATATCAACAGGTTGTCGAAAATATAGAGAATGAAACGTGTCGTGAATAGGATAACAAATGTCGAAGAAAAAGCTTACAATGATTGGGTTGTCTGTACTCTTGATTCTTTTATCCATCTTTTTTTCCATAAGAATTCTTGGTATTGACGTTCCGTTGGTTGAGTTTTCCAGAGAACTGGAACCTTCGAAAATAAGTTATTCCTATTCGATTGGAACCGTGTGGGGAAAGCAACCGCTGCGGCTCTATGAAAAACAGCAGACGAAAAACCCGGTTTTGGACGCAGGGGATATTGATGACGTAGACGCCCTTTTCGTTGCCGATCCGTTTATGATTCATGAGAATAACAGCTGGTATATGTTTTTTGAAGTATTCAACAAACAATCCGGGCAGGGTGACATTGGTCTAGCAAAAAGTGCGGACGGGATTGATTGGGAATACCAAAAAATCGTTTTGGATGAGGCCTTTCATTTATCCTATCCCCACGTGTTTGTCGCTGACGAGCAATACTACATGATTCCGGAAACCAATGTGGTCAACGAGATCCGGCTGTATAAATCGACTGATTTTCCTTTTTCCTGGCACCATGATTCGACACTCATACGTGGAAGGCCATTTGCGGATTCCACAATACTAAAATACAAGGACCATTGGTGGATATTCACAACGACGGATCCTCAAGGTATGAGCACTTTGCGCTTGTATCATGCAAAAGAACTGCGTGGTCCATGGTCTGAACACCCTTCTTCCCCAATTATTCAGGGTGATGCAAACATAGCGCGGCCGGCGGGAAAGATTTTGGTGTATAAAAACGTGTTGTTTCGGGTTTCACAGGATGATTGGCCGACCTATGGAAACCGTGTACGGATATTTCAGATTGATACACTAACCAGAACGGATTATGATGAGCATGAGTTAGAAGGCATGCCGTTAATCGAGGTTGAAGGTGCCGAAGAAACAAGCGCAACACCTGCTTGGCGTGCCGATGGGTTCCATCAACTGGATTTGCATCAGGTCGGGGAGAACCAGTGGTTTGGATGTATCGATGGTGTCGTGCTGAACAGGACCGAGGCAGCAAGTCAATGGGTTTTCAAAATTCGTGTGCCTTTTACCAGAAGAGTGGAAAAATAGGGGACTATTTCTTACCCTGATGTGATGCCATCCTGAAAGAGTATCGGGGGATGGCCTTATGAAGTCGATCAAAAGGATCATTCTTAACGCATTCAGGCATTTTGGTTACGAAGTTCGCAGAAATCGACCGTTGCACCCCAACGTCTTCAAGTCTGTATCATTAAAGCCCACAGAAAGACCAAGAGGGCGAGTGTTATTGGCTTATATAATCGAACCGTTTCTTTCCGATAAACGTGAAAGCCTGAATTCACACACCCATTTCTGGGAATCGTACCACATCGGACAAACATATCGGGACCTTGGATTCATTGTGGATGTTATCGATTATCGCAATGATGCCTTCATGCCAAGGCGAAAATATGACCTTTTTGTTTCTGCAAGATCCAATTTTCAAATCATTGCCAATCGATTGAACGACGATTGTTACAAAGTGGTCCATCTTGATACGTCACACTGGATGTTTAACAACCAGGCCGCCTATACCCGTTACCTATCCTTGCAGAAGAGGCGCAAGGCAACAATTAAAATGAGAAAGGTACTCGACCAAAACTGGGCGATAGAGTCTGCAGATTGCGCCACGCTGCTCGGCAATGAATGGACCAGCACTACTTATCAGTACGGGGGTAAGACCATTTTTCAACTTCCTGTTCCCACCTGCAAAACTTATCCTTTCCCGGAAGATAAGAACTTTGACATGGCTCGTACAAATTTTTTATGGATGGGAAGCGATGGCTTCGTAAATAAAGGATTGGATTTGGTATTGGAAGTTTTTGCCTCGCTTCCCGATTTGAAATTATATGTCTGTGGCCCCATAGAAAATGAGCAAGACTTTAAGACCCTCTATCGTCACGAGCTTTACCAGTTGGATAATATAACTACCCTTGGATGGGTTGATGTCGCCAGTGACCAGTTTGTAAAAACCACGAACCAATGTGCATCCTTGGTTTACCCTTCCTGCGCAGAAGGTCAGGCCGGTGCCGTTGCCACGTGCATGCAGGCGGGTTTAATCCCGGCCATCAGTCGTGAAAGTGGATTTCAGGTTCAGGATTTCGGTTTTATGTTGCTGGAAAGCTCCATGGACGAGATCAAGGATACCGTCAAACGAATTGCATGCAGCAGTTCGGAAGATCTTTACCGACGAGCAAAAAGTGCATGGCATTATGCACGCACCTTCCATTCGCGTGAAAAGTACAAGAAAGTCTATCAGAACGTTGCCGAGGCCGTTGTAAATGAGCTAATCCCGGATAAAAGAAGTCGAATGGCTGCCAATGGCAACCATTGAGTTTTCGGGTCGTCCGATCGGCGCACCGCTTTTACCGATAATATGATAACAAAAAATAAGCTTTCCCATTATTGGATACGTTTCTGGATGCAGTTCGCAGGCAGGGGAATCTTTGGTCGATTCTCAACACGCATGGCCTGTTGGTTCGCCGCTCCGTATTACGGACGAGCATACCTGGCCCAATACAACCCAAAGGGCTATATTTCTCCCAGCGCCACAATTTATCACCGGAATCTGCGATTGGGACCCAATATTTTTATCGGTGATGGTGTTGTCATTTTTCAGTCGCCGGGCGGCGGCGAAGTGAGGCTAAAAGAACGCGCTCATATTTATGATAATAATTATATTCAAACCGGGTCCGGCGGATCCATTTCCATCGGATGCAACTCTCACATCCATCCCCGGTGTCAATTGTCAGCCTACAAGTCTGACATCATCATCGGCGACGAGGTGCAAATTGCGCCCAATTGCGCCTTTTACCCCTATAATCACGGCGTGGCACCGGACCGACTGATCCAGGAACAGCCTTTGACGTCACGTGGAAGTATCGTGATCGAGGATGATGCCTGGTTGGGTTTCGGAGTGATTGTCCTGGACGGTGTACGAATCGGTAAGGGGGCAGTCGTCGGTGCGGGTTCCATCGTCTCATCCGATATTCCCGATGGTACGATCGCTTTGGGTGCCCCCGCCCGTGGCGTTAAATTGCGCAGTGAAATCCAATAATTTCTAATCCGTTCAGTCCACCGAAAGGAGTACTGTTTCATGCCCAGTGACGGCACATCGAAGGTTAGTGTCTGTATGCCTGTCTATAATGGCGCTAGTTTGATCGCTCAATCAATTCGATCCGTATTATCGCAGACATATACCAACTTTAATCTTATTGTGTGTGATAATTGTTCCACCGACAATACTGCTGACGTCGTCCGCAGTTTCGATGATCCAAGAATAACGTACCATTGCAACGAAAAAAATTTGGGATTGGTGGGAAACGCCAATCGCAGTTTGGAACTTGCCGATGGACAATATGTGAACATCTTACACCACGATGACATCATGCTCCCGGAAAATTTGGAAAAAAAGGTCCGCATCCTGGACGAAAATCCATCTGTCGGCTTTGTCCATTCCGATGTCGGATTCATTGACCAAGACGGTGCCCCGCTCGAACTGACGAAATTCGATGCAGATAGAGACTATATCGTAAAGGGCAGCCGGTTTTTCGAAGAATACATACTCAAGATGCCCATCGGCGCATCGGTTTTTATCGGTGCGGTCATGGCTCGGCGAGATTGCTACCGCGAATTGGGTGGATTTAATCCAGAATTTGTTAATGTCAATGACAGCGAAATGTGGATGCGTATGATGTTGCACCATGATGTGGCTTGCATTGGCGAGCGACTGGTGAAGTATCGGTTGCACAGCCTGATGACGAGCACTGCCATTAACGATGAGGAGGGGCTGAATCTTCCCGGTTTAAAGGAACATTACATCGGTTCCAAAATGATTCTTGACCAACACAAAGATCGGATTCCCGACTGCAGAACGTTGAAAAAATCAGTGAAAACGGCATTTTCCGTGCGGGCATTGGGCAAGGGGATTTGGCATTTGCATCAGGGACGCCCAAAGCAAGGCCTTAACTTTCTTATGACTGCCTTTCAGTTTGAACCGGCAATCGTGGCACGGGCTTCATTTTGGAATTTTCTGATCGATGTAGGACGGAGAAATTTTAGGAAAGTCAGGAGTTGAATCGAACCAAATGGAAAAAGAACAAACCAAAGCGAGGTTGATCGCATTTTATCTTCCACAATTTCACCCCATCCCAGAAAATGATCGTTGGTGGGGAACAGGGTTTACCGAATGGACGAACGTGGCCAAGGCCAGACCATTGTTTTCGGGCCACTATCAGCCCCATGTGCCGGCGGATCTCGGGTTTTACGACTTACGGGTTCCGGAAACACGGCTTGCCCAGGCGGAAATGGCAAGAAAATACGGTGTCGAGGGGTTTTGTTATTGGCACTATTGGTTTGCGGGAAAGCGGCTACTGGAAAGACCCTTCAATGAGGTGTTGAATTCAGGGCAGCCGGACTTTCCCTTTTGTTTGGCGTGGGCCAATCAGACCTGGACGGGTATTTGGCATGGCGCACCGAATCGAATTCTTATGGAACAGACCTATCCGGGAAAACAGGATTACGAGACGCACTTTTATGCTCTTTTGGATGCTTTCGGAGACGAGCGCTATATCAAGGTTGACGGAAAACCCTTGTTCGTTGTGTACAACCCTTTGGAAATCCCTGTACCGAGAAGAGAATTTACAGATCATTGGCGCGAACTGGCTGTAAAGGCCGGTTTAAAAGGATTGTACTTTGTCGGAAAGATAGATTCCCGCCCATGGTCACCTGTAAAGGATGGTTTTGATGGGACCTTCATGGATATTTTACCACTTGCACTAAGTAAAATCGCAAAGAACGGCAATGGATTGGCTAAAACCGGAAAAATTTTTACAAAGAAGGCGATTCGACATCTTGCAGAACTTCCTCAGCTAAAGTTTCTACGTAAGCCCTTTATTTATTCCTATAGGGATTTCGTTCATGCTGGTTTTCCGAGGTTAAGCGGTGAAGTAAATCATTTCCCGAGTGTAATGCCCAATTGGGATAATACACCACGAAGCGGTTACAATGGAATCGTTTTTCGAAATGCCACACCTGTTCTTTTCAGAAAACATCTTCAGACGGCTATTAAACAGATAGGTCACCTGGAAAATGAAAAAAAAATCGTCTTTATAAAATCGTGGAACGAGTGGGCAGAAGGTAATTATCTTGAACCGGACTTAAAGTATGGTTACGAATTCTTAGATGCGGTAAAAGAAGTGGTATTTATAGAATAACTAAAGGGTATTATGTTTGTAGAAAAAGATCAGCCGATTGAAAAAGAAGAAATCATGGAATACAGAAATACGAAAAAATGTGTTACCATTTCTATCGTTGTATGCACAATGAATCGTCCAAACGATTTGAAGGAATGTTTACGCTCGATTGAAAATCAAAATTATTTTCCGCATGAAGTAATTATCGTTGATGCAAGCCATGACAACTCTTCCAAAGAGATCGTTCGTAATTATATAACCAATAACCCGTTCAATGTTCAATATATTAAAACAAATCCAGGCCTTACGCGACAAAGAAATATTGGTATCGCAAAAGCCACAGGAGATATAATTGGGTTTCTTGATGATGATGTCATCTTAGAGAAGATGTACTTATATGAAATTGCATCATGTTTTGAAGATTATAGTTCAATTTATGGTGCTACAGGAAATATTTTAAACTTGCCAAAAAGAAAAACGAGCGAAAGTCTTTATTACAAAATATTTATGTTCAATCGTAATAGCAATGTCGGGTCTATAACGAAAGCCGGATTCCCAAACTTCATTAGCGGCCAAGCATCAAATAGGAACCGATTTACTCGAATATTATCGGGATGCAATATGTTTTATCGGAAAAACGTTTTTGAAGACTTTTTATTTGATGAATATTTCGAAGGATATAGTCTAATGGAGGACGCTGAATTTTCATATCGAATTAGCCAGAAGTACAAGCTGATGTATGTTTCAGATGCCAAGTTGGTACACCATCACTCCCCATCACAAAGGATTAACTTAAAAAGATATTTTGAGATGACGGTCCTTAACCATAATTATGTTTTCAAGAAACTAATAAAAAAATCCAATTTGGATTGGCTCTTTTATTTGTGGAGTAACGTGGGAGTCTTGTTCATCGGTTTGTATTGGACAATTAAGGAAAAAAACATAAATCCAATGATTGGCCTGATGAGAGGATTTAGAAAGATTACGAGTGCCTGATACGGTATCATACTATCCCAGTCGGTCATCTTTTTCCGCATCGTTGTAATGCACTGATAACAAAAAACATTTATTTCCATTATTGACGAAAATCATGCCTCATCCTCAACCGGAAATATCGGTGGTCGTTCCCCTTTATAACAAGGAACCTCATATCGAGCGCACAATTTCTTCGGTATTGGCGCAAAATATCCAACATATTGAAATAATAGTGATCGATGACGGTTCAACGGACAACGGAAAAGCGATCGTTTCGGCGATACCGGATCGACGCATTGAAGTTATAAGTCAAGAAAATCAGGGCGTATCCGCAGCCCGTAATTATGGAATTCGTAAGTCCAGATCAGATCTGATTGCCTTTCTGGATGCTGACGATGAATGGAAACCCGGATTCCTTGAGAAAATTATATATCTTCGCAATCGTTTCCCACATGCTGGCGCGTTCGGTACTTCATACGAAACGCCGGTCCGTAGCGGAAAAACATATTTTCCTTCATACGCCGGGATTCCCAAGGGTTGGGAGGGGATTTTGCCGAGTTACTTTAGGGCTTCATTCGGCATGCACGTCCTGCACACATCGGCCGTGGCCATCCCGAAATATGTCTTTCATGTCATCGGTGGATTTCAGGTCGGCCAGAATCTTGGGGAGGACTTGGACATGTGGCTCAGGATCGCGCTTCGATTCCCGATTGCCTACAGCAATTATCCCTTGGCGGTCTATCACCAGGATGCTGTCAACCGGACCGATGCCGTGACCGTGTACGTGGAAAAATTGCCATATTTGAAAAGAGCCGAGTTGGCGCTGAAGTCTCGCGTTGTTCCAGACCATTTGCGCAATGATCTGATCGAATATGTCGCGAAACGGAAGATCGGGTATGCAAAGCTATTTATTACATCAGGGAAGCCCGAGGAAGGAAGACGAGTGTTGGCAAAGGTCATGAGCAACGGATCCGCAACCGAAAAAAGATTTTGGATGCTGCTAAGCTACATCCCATCAATCATTTTTGATCTGTTACGACTGGCCAAATGGCGGTTTTTTGCTTTTATGCAACGATTAAAACGGCATCCCCTTTAATTGCGATCATACATCCAGAAACCATTCAGGTTCCCGCCCTTGTGAATTTTTCAGTGGGAACACATCCTCGGCCAGCAATCAGCCTGCGTGTAAATTCTATCGTGGTTGTGCAAAGGCCTCAAGTTTAAAACAGGGCGATCGATAAGTCACTATAACAATGTAATGCGCGCGATTATATTCGCCTGTTTGGAAGATCCGGATGCAAAAACGATCTTATACAGGCTGGCGAAAGGACAAGGTTCTCTCTTTTCGAATGTCTTTCATTAACTTTCAATCCGGAAATGAAGGACTGCGTACCGTCAAAAAGGAAAAGGAGCCTGGTTCATCCATAAGGATCTATCAAACTAATCCCTGATTGATTGTTTCTTATGGTTTTTGGCATCAATCATGCTTAATGTTGTGACCGAATACAACAAATTAACGATATGAAGGTTTTAATCATGAGCTACAATTACGCTAAATTGGATTCTGTATTGAATTCAAAAAATAAGATTCCAGCATTTAAAAAAATGCAAAAACTTGCATACGAATTATCATAAATGTGCACAAATTGTGATAAAATTATTGTTCTAACAAGGTACAAAAAAATGATCAAAAAAATTTTTCTACTGATTTTATGTCTGTTTTCTGCATCCTCTGCATTCGCAACGACGCAATACTACTATTTAAGCCCTACCGGTGCTGGAAGTAATTCAGGAGATACAGGTACATGGAATACTGTGCCGACAACCGTTGCAAACGCCATGTCTGCCAGTAATTTTAACGACCCGGGTAACTGGTCGACCTCCGACAGTGCCAGTAAACTAGACCCTGATGATGTGGTTTATCCAAAAGGAATTTGGAGCAGCGAAGCGTATAATCTGACTCCCGTAATGGGAATCACGCTGGATTTCTATGAGAATGGCGATTTTGATCCTGTTAACGGCGATAAGACGATCGAACCGGTATTTAGAAATACGAGAATTAACGCATGGGTTAATAATGTTAAAATATATGATGGGCGGTTCGGGTATGATGGCGGAGATGGAAGGTATGTGGCTGCCCCGTATACAATTCATGCGGCCCCTACGTCGCCGTCTCACAAAAAAATAACCGGCCTGGAGATAAAGCGGAATGCTTTTTACGGATCCTTTTATGTTGATAGTCCGTCCGTGTATTTTGGTTTTGTTTGTGATTCAGAAGTGGTTGGGAACTGGTTTAAGAGTTATCATGCCAATTGGGATGCAAGTGTGCCATGCTATGGACGGAGTCGATTCTTCGCCATGCATGCAGGTTCTAGAAATAAAATTAATTCTAACTCTATAGATGGTGGTTTTACAGGGCCTATTCTGATCCATAAAAGGGATTGGAATGTGGATGGTAAGGTGGATATCCCATCGTCAGGGGCATATGCCATTGATCCCGACGGAAACATGGAAAACAATGAAATCGCCTACAACCATATCGTAAGACGGTGTGAGGAGGGAATAACATCGGATCCCGGTCATGAGCCTGAAGCAATCCCAACAGTCGAGCGTGACACGGTAGCCAGTATAAGCGGAAACAAACTCACATTATCACATTCCGGTTGGGCTGCGGCGGGAAACAGGTATTCCGGCTTTTATATGATATCCGTGGACGATGAAGACGGCTCCTTTGGAAGGCATGCGATGATACGATCACAAGACAACGCAACGTTTACGTTTGCGGATAATGTATCAACGCTATTTCCCGGGTTGGATCCTGGTGACTATATCATCATTTCTCTTGTACTAAGACATAATTGGATACATCACAATACCTATGCCGGCAGTGGATATGTCGGTTTTGCTACAGATGCCATCCTGTTTGAGGGTGTGACACTTGAGAACCTAATAGAAAACAACTCAATGGATGCAATAGCCTATTCACCCGGGCTGAGTGTCACTACTCGGTCTCTTCACTCCCTTAATCAATCCTCAGGAAGTATTACCCAAACCTATGGCAACACTCTCTCTGCGTTCAACATCATCAGAGGAAACAGCTGTTATGGTTTAATCGAGATGGTATACGATAAGTCAGCGGTGCATTCCGGGCGAACCCCATGGCCGTTTATCAACCGTAACAACGCCTACTATAATAATACGCTGTCCTACGGCCTGACGTTGAACAACTGCCATGTATATGTAAGCAATAACAGCAAGGGCGTTGTTGCTACAGGAGCGAATGTTAAAATATTGCAAAGCGACCCTACCGTACATGTCAGTCAATATTTTTCGAACTGGGGTTCGAATAAGCTAAATGCTTTGGTTCCTCCTAACGGCGTGCAAATCAGTATTATTCAATAATTTTACGTAATATATCCCGTCCGCAAGGCTGTCCAAGCGACGGCGTCCATTTCCCCCGCTGTCTGTCAAAACTCGACAGGCAGCGGGAATATCTCTTCGTTCCGTTTGAACTTTTTTCTTTTTCATGGAGCTCTTTTCTGTATAACAAATTCTTACACACGAAAGTGTTGCCATATATTCTCAATGCCATAAACCGGCAATGATGACACTTTCGCTTGTTGGTTGAACAAGATCGTATTACGTACCATCTGTCTCATAATCAATATTTTGTTGTTTCCGATTTTTACCAAGTTTTAAATTAAAAATAAATTAAATTAGGATAGTCTGATAGAAGAAAATATGCAGAAAAATCAAAGAATACTAAATACCGCAACCTTTAAAATTGGTGTTTTTATTTTATTGTTTTTTTGTGCTCTTAGGCCAATAACATTAATAAAAATGGATTTTGGAATTGTCGGTTTTAGCATTTTAGAGCTATTCGCAATAACGATATCATATTTGTTGATGATTTTTGTTTTATTTAATATAGGTAAATTAAAATACGATTTAACTTCATTATTAATAATATTATTTTGTACATATTGTGTTTTTAGTGTCTTATGGGGTTCGCAGGTGCGTGTAGTTTCCCAAATTGTTTTGCCATTCGTGATTTATTTTTCAACGCGAATATTCGTTACGAATCAAAAAGAAGTTAACTTAATGGTAACAATTTTGATTGTTTCTTACCTAATTCCCGTTTTTGGGAGTTTCTACGAGATTCTCAGAGGTGTATCCGTCAGCCAAGTTGACTATATAACGGGCTTAGAGAGATATTCCGGGCTGTTCTCTAAAATCCATATAATGGCAGGTGCACTCTTCTTTTTTACAGCATTTTACTACATAAAAGCGATAACTATAGGTGTTACGAAGAGGTATGCTCAGTACGCTCTTTTCTTGATGTTGCTTGTTTCTTTTTATTGTATCTTTAAGTCATACGCAAGAAGTATCTTAATTGGCACCTTTCTCTTGTGGTCCTTTTGTCTCTTAGGGTTGAATAAAAAGTATTTTTTTCTGTTTTTATTCGTTTCGCTTATCGTATTAATTTTGAATATTGATTTTCTGCAGCAACTTCTTTTTAAAACCAATGAAATTCAAATTAAAACTGCTTCGAGTGGCAGATCCACAATTTGGGCGCATAACATCGGACTTTTTCTAAGATATAGTTTTTATGAAAAAATGTTAGGTCGGGGGCTTGGAGTTGGTTCAAACCATGTTTTTGGGCAGGACTGGGAGATTTGGTCCTCCCATAATGACTACCTTCATTTGTTGATGCAAACAGGTGTAATCGGGCTTTCCATTTATTTGTTGATTCATTTCGCAGTTATCAAGAGTGTGTTTACGGCGAATATTGAAATTAAGATGAAATTTTTCTATGCAGGAATGATAGTTTCAATTGTTTTTATGAATTTCGTTACCGGTGTTATAACTTATTCCCTTCCCACGGCCCAATTCTTCTGGATGATCATTGGTTTGATGGACAGTTTTGAAGGCGAGAAAAAAAATGTTGCCATTAAAAATAGTCATCTTTCAAAAGATCATATTGTATTCGGTACAAACCAAACAAATTAGAATGTTGATGAAAACATATACATAGAGAGCTCAAAAATTGAACACTTTCTTGACTGAAGACATAATGGGCTATCATGTGGTAGCTTCAGACCTTCAAAATGTATTAGATAATATTGTGCGTTGGATAGAAGGAGGAAAGGGCTGCAGGATTCTATCATGCATTAATCCCCACTCCTATGTGGTTTCTATCGATGATTGTGAATTTTCAAAGTCGCTATATGATTCTGACTGGCTTATTCCTGATGGAGCAGGAATTGTATTGGCCTCACGAATTCTTGGGGGCCGGATAAATAAACGAATAACTGGTAGCGATATATTTTACGGTCTCCATGAAAGACTAAATCGTACTGGCGCAAAGATATTTTTTTTGGGTTCAACAGAGACCAATCTGATGGAAATCTGTAATAAAATTCGTATTGACTGGCCTGGCCTGACAA
Source organism: uncultured Desulfosarcina sp. (assembly GCA_963674945.2). Classification (GTDB taxonomy): domain Bacteria; phylum Desulfobacterota; class Desulfobacteria; order Desulfobacterales; family Desulfosarcinaceae; genus Desulfosarcina. The sequence goes on along the minus strand of CAXXWQ010000003.1, from coordinate 1,685,570 downwards.
TAGCTGGCGCATATTCACCGCCATTTAAGAATTCATTTTCTGCGCAGGATGACAGAGAAATGATAAATGCCGTGAATAAAGCTGCCCCCGACGTATTGTGGGTTGGCATGACGGCCCCAAAGCAGGAAAAGTGGCTTTTCAAAAACCGAAGAAACCTAAATATTAAATTTGCAGGGGCAGTAGGTGCGGTGTTCGATTTTTATTCCGGAAGGGTGAAACGTTCAAATCCGTTTTTTCAAAGTTTAGGCCTTGAGTGGTTGCCACGATTAATCTGCGAGCCAAGAAGACTTTGGAGCAGGAATTTCATTTCATCACCTAAATTTCTTCATCGACTATCCATCGAGGCAAAGAAAAAAATATAATCATTCGGTCCTATCCGGTTTTTTATATTTGAGTTATTTTTTAATTCGAAAGAAAATTGCCATGTCAATTGATGCTCTTTTTTGTGTGTGCATGGATCCTTGGGATGAGCCTAAGGGAGGGCAGGCAAGATTCGCCCAACAAATGTTGCATGCGTTTGGGGAAAGGCTTGCCGTTGCCGGGGTTACGAGAGAAAGACTTCCTTTACGAAAATGGATTGATCGTCCTTTTAATGGTAAAACAATAAAATTTTTTAATATGGGTCGGATAAGGCAGTCCGATTTTAAAAAACCTCTCATACCATTGAGGCTCATTGTTTATATTTATGCCAGAATAGCAATGCCTAAATTATATTCTTCTTGTGTTAGAAATATATTCATAGAATCTCCTGAAGTGCTTTTTGCTGCTTCAAAATACAAATGGAATAGTTTATGTTATTGCTTTTCCGGAGTAAGCAATCCGGTTGAGAATTCAAGATATAAATGGGCTAGAGCGTTTGGGTCGATTTTTGAAATGAAATTGTTCTCAGATTTAAATATAAGTAATGCTGAAACAATACTCGCTGCTGCCGATAACAAAGCGATAAACGAAATGGTTTTGCGTAGCAAGGGAAAAATAGGCAAGGGTATCGTTCATCATTTTCCAACCAGAGTGGATATTGAGAATATTAAAAGAGCTTCAAAATCAGATAGTCGAGGATCATTACATTTAGATAACGACAAAAAAATAATTGTATCTTGTGGCAGGCTCTCTTGGGTGAAAGGCTGGTGCTTTTTACTTGATTCGTTGTCTCATTTGATTGCTTATGATAACAGGTGGTTGCTGATTTTTGTTGGCGATGGTGAAGATAGATCGAAAATACAAATGAGAGCGAGAGCGTTAAACATTGAAAATAACATTATTATAACAGGATTCGTTCCGAATAATATGGTTTATAGTTATCTGTATGCTGCGGATGTTTGCGCTGTTGCATCCTTTAAGGAAGGTTGGTCTCTTGCGATGCTTGAAATGTTAGCCTGTGGTAAGGTGCTCGTTTCAACAGATGTGAGTGGCGCCGATGAGATGATCCGTTCTGGTGAAAATGGCTTCATTGTTAAAGAAAGAGATCCTGTTTTATTTGCAAATGCTCTTATCAGGGCACTCGAACTGGAAAAAAGTGAAAAAGTCAGCTTAGAAATTGCGTCACGCTATTCTTTGAAGACCCTTGCAACTGATTTGGGGACTCTCTGGTCACCGGTGTCATAGAATGTTGCTTGGGAACTGAAAATTAACCAATTCCAAAAAAAATTAGTGTTAAAAGCGAATCTGTGGTGAATTGAATTTGATTCAATCAAATACATGAATAAAAAAGAATTTATCCTAACGTAAGAGATAGTATCGTCAAATGAAGGTGGTAAATTATTTTTCTTCAGTGAAGCGGATAACTCGCAAAGATGATTTGGTTATATAATTCGAGAGTATTGGCAACCATTGCTGTAATAATCGTGCATACGGCAGCGAATGTAGTAGTTAACAGCAATATTGAATCTGGAAATTGGTGGATTGGAAACATATTTAATTCATTTTTTAGATGGTGTGTTCCTGTTTTTATTATGATCAGTGGCGCACTTTTACTCGATTCAAATAAAAGCAAAGAGGATTTTATTTTTTTTTATAAAAAAAGGCTTTCAAGAATTCTAATACCTATTTTATTTTGGTCAATTTTTTTTATCATATGGAGTGTTATAAAGGAAATAGTGATATGTAGCAAATTTGAAATTCCGTCAATGTCAGAAGTATTCAATAAACTGATTAAGGGTGAACCATATTATCATATGTGGTTTTTATATATGATATCTGCATTATATTTATTTACACCCTTTTTTCGGAAAATTGCTGAATGTTCGAATGGGAGAGAATTAAAGGTATTAGTAGTACTGACAATTTCAATTTCGATTATTTATGCAATATATAAAAATATATTTTTCATAGGATCTGAGATTTTTTTCTTCCGATTTCTTTCCTATATCCCATATTTCTTTCTAGGTCATCTAATAATGAATTATGACCAAAATGCATCGAAATTTGTTTTATGGTGCATATTTATATCAGCATTTTTCATAACTGCGATTGGATGCTTTGTCTTTGCAATTAAAGAAGATTTACATGCTGGATTGTATTTCTATGACAATTTGAGCATTTCCGTTATCCCCATGTCTGTCAGCATTATGTATCTACTTAAAAAATGGAATAACCCGATATATACGAAAAAAGTTACTGTTTCATTATCATCGTTGACTCTGGGTGTTTATTTAATCCATCCAATCTTCTTAGAGGCAATTCAGTACGTTGGATTAAATCCGTTGAAATATAACCCCGCAGTATCAATTCCGTCAATTGCAATAATTGTGTTTTGTATATCTTTATTGACTTCATGGGTAATATATAAGATTCCCTATCTACGGCGAGTGATATAAAAAGGCGATACGCCATCCTCATTAAAGGCTTATACCATCTGTGCAACGCTCCAATTTTTCATTACTAATTCAATAGATCGGTATCTGGTACAATAAAAAGGCATCAAATTGAAACCTCGCATTTTAGTCGTAGGGCAACTGCCACCTCCACATCATGGCTCTAACTTAATGACGGAAATGTTCGTTCACTCTCTTAAAAAAAATGGATGCGATATTGTTGTTATTGAGAAAACATTTTCAAAAAAAATCGAGGATGTTCGAAGGCTTACAATCTCCAAAATATTAAAAATACCGATAATTACCGCAATATTCATAAAAAAACTATTTGAAAATAAATATGATCTTTGTTTTTATTTTTTATCCAAAAAACCGCCCTCTATTTACATTGACACGTTTTTCCTTTTTCTTTTAAGACTTTTTCATATAAAATATGTTTTATATATGCATGCAAAAGGAGTCAAAGATCTTGGTAATTTTATACCATGTCCTTTACTTACTATAGTTGAGAATGAGATCTCACGATCATTGGGTGCTTTTGTTTTAGGTGAAAGATTAAAAACTGATTTGAATCATTTGATTCCTGATGAGAATTTGTTTGTTCTTCCCAATGCTGTTTCCGATACAGCGTTTATAAAAAATTCTGATATTAATACAGTGGACCAACCGGTAAATATTTTATTCTTGTCTAACCTTATGCCATCGAAAGGTCCCATGGAATTTTTAATAGCAGCCAAGAGAATTGTTTCTGTCAATAAAAACATCCATTTTTATTTGGCGGGTCCGAAAATGTCTGATTTGCATTTTAGAGAACTTACCGAATTTATAAAAAATGAACGACTGAATGATTTCATAACAATGACAGGGCCTATTTATGGACATGAAAAAGAAACCTTATTCGCGAAAAATGACATATTTGTTTTTCCAACCAAAGACGAGGCTTTTGGACTGGTCAACCTTGAAGCAATGCGCGCTGGAGTTCCGATTGTTTCTACAAATGAAGGCAGTATACCTGAGGTAGTATTAAATGGTATCAATGGTTTTATTGTTGAACCCGGGGATATTGAAGAATTAACAGAACGAGTTTTATTGTTGATCAATGATTCGAAGTTAAGGAAAAAGATGGGCAATGCTGGTAGAGAAATTTATGTTAAAAAGTACACGATTGATTCTTATATCAAAAATCTAAATATTGGCGTAAAGTATTTTCTATCATTGAAAACCTGAATCAGTGGCCTAATTTTTGCTGTTAGGATTGGCGCGGGGCGATTGCCTCACACACCATCATTTGTTGATAATTTTTCTCACTATTTTCAAATTTCGAAGGAATTTTGCTCCTGTTTCTCATTCTTTAGCCATAGCAAATCACCAAGCAAATGCCTGTAAAATTGTTCTTTTAAAAATTATAGCTACTTCATAGCGGAAAGCAAATTCAGACGAAGATAAATCCGATCCATCAGTTTGGAAAATGGATTGAGTTGGCCAAAGGATATGTACCATTTTCTACTTCTGGTTACTAATCGACCGGCCATATACATCAAGTCCTGCATGACTGTCCGGATTCGACGCCGGGTAACTTTCTTCCGGCGTATACCGGGCAATTCAGTCGGATCACTCTCTTCGATGCTGATTTGTCCGATAATCCGTAGCATGTTGTACGTCAGCATCGCCAAATGAAGAATCAAGCTATTGGTGGAAAAATGACCGCTCGGCAAGCGCTCCAGGCCCATGTCGGATTTGAGTTCGGAGTGAAACTGCTCGCTGGTACCGTGATCGTGATAAAGTCGAATCACCTCATCCGGTGGCAACTGTGCGAGGCTGCACCAATAGGTATCGATCTGATACTCGGGGAACAGCAGTACTTGGCCCTTTTTGGTATGCCTTTCGGTAACCTCAAAGATGATTGGGTAGCGCAATGGATTGCCGTTGATGTCTTCAATCGTCTTTCCGATCCATACACATTTTCCTGAGCGGCAATGCTGTTGCTTGCCGGATTTTTTTGCCAGATCAACCCACTTTTGAACAGATTCTCTACGCAAATTGCGTTTGATGATAAAGTGGACATTCTTTCGTGAATCGTCAGGAAAGTTGTCTTGACTGTCGTTTCCTGAATCCAACCTCATCAAAATAGGCTGATCGGTAATTTGCCTGGCATAATCCAAGGTGGCGTTGATAAATTCGGGGGTGTTTTTCTGGCAGTGTTGTTTTCCTTCTCTGAACTCAAGATTCACCAGATACCCCTCGGTGCCCAGGTAGGCAAAGATCGGAGCGAAGCCATCCGTGCCTTTGTAGGTTCTGGAAACGCCTTCCTTTTGAGTCTTTGAGTTGTCAAACGGACTCACATCCATATCCAAAGGAAGGAAATCACCCGCACTGGTTTGGATGGGTGAAATCGCCGGAGCGCAGGATCGAACCAAATCAACGCCTGCATCCTTAATCAGCTTATCGGCTTGGTTGCCGATCAAATCGATTCGCTGACGCAATGTCGGGCTTGACGGGCATGCACGATTGCCAATGGCCTTGTTGAAAAATTCTTGCTTCTCACGAAAAATCTCGATCGCATCGTAATCAGGTTTACCAATACTCATGAGAGCAATCATCGAAGCTAAAATGTCACCATGAGAAATTTTCGGGTCTACACAATGGACGCCGTTGATCTTTTCGAAACGGAACCTGAAATTTATCGCATCAAGTAATGCGCCGATATTGATCAATCCGCTATGACTGGCAAGTTTTTCCATCTCGTGTTTTATGGTGATCGGACGCCGCATTGATTTCACCTCCGAAGTGAGCGTTTAGTGCCCTAATATTACCATAATATATATGTTTTATCAATTGGTTATAGTGTTTTAATCAGGTTTTGTGCCACGGAAACAGGTGAAAAGTAAGAAACCAGGAAATTTTACTATTTTTTCGATGGTTTTTTTTCAATAAGCGAATGATTTTCTCTAAAAATGTGTAATACAGTACATAGGTAGTCCTGATGGCACCAATTGTTTTTACAAAGAATGTTGCATAATTCATCTATATCTATATATAATTACGACCAAATTAATTTTTTCGTTCCATTATTTATAGGCCGTCACGCTGGTATAATAATTGCTGTGGTCAGAAGCAGATTTGCAAAAGGCATTGTGATACTTACTTAGGGATACAAATTCTTAGAACTAAGATTTTTTTCATGCTATTTTTAACTACATTACTAATTTCAATCGTCGTCACCATTGCGCTGATGCCCTACACGCGAGAATTGGCCTGTCGGCTACAGGCTGTTGACAGGCCGAACCAGCGCAAAATTCATGAACAGGAAATGCCCAAGTGTGGGGGAATGGCCATGGCTGTCGGTGCCATGACCCCTCTGGTGTTGTGGGCGCCGATGACAGATTTCAACAAGTCGCTGTTAATCGGTACATTGATCATCGTATTATTTGGTATTGCCGATGATATTAAAGACCTGAGTCCCTATATGAAACTGCTTGGCCAGTTCTTGGCCGCCATCGTCGCTATCTTTGTTGGGGGGATTCGGATCGCTGATTTTGGAAACCTCTTGCCCGCTGGTTTCGCGATGCCCCAATGGTTGGTCATTCCCCTGACTATCGTCGTCATCATTGGCGTGACCAATGCTACCAATCTGTCTGACGGACTCGACGGATTGGCCGGTGGCATAGCACTTCTGATTTTTCTTTGCATCGGGTATTTGGGTGCGATCGAAAAAGATTGGTATGTGACGATGGCGTGCATTGCCATCGGCGGTGCAGTTTTTGGTTTTTTACGGTTCAATAGCCATCCAGCACAGTTGTTTATGGGTGATGCAGGCAGTCAGCTGCTTGGGTTCGTAGCTATTATGTTGTCCATAAAGCTGACGCAACAATCAGACAGGCTCAGTGTCCTGTTACCCTTAATCATCATTGGTTTGCCTATATTGGACACACTCACGGTGATGATAAAGAGATTGGCAAAGGGGCGGTCCCCTTTTGCTGCAGATCGGACCCACTTTCACCATCAACTGATAGAGATCGGATTTTTTCATACCGAAGCGGTTCTCGTAATTTATGTAGCGCAATCCCTGCTGATAACGTTCGCCATCGTCTATCATCAACTCAACGACTGGCTGATTTTATCCTTTTATCTATGTTTTTCAATTACGGTATTGGTGTCGTCCCATTTTTTCGAAAAAACGGGCTATCGCGTCAACCGTGATCTGTTCCTAAATAAAATCAAAGCCAGGTTGCAACCCTTAAAGGATCGTGGGCAGGCCATAAAGATCGCCTTCGGAATCGTAAAATATGGGGTGCCATCTCTCTTGTTGTTCAACGCGCTGTTTCCATCACCGGGCGGGCGATATTATTTCATCTATTCAATTTTCTTTTTGGCATTGCTGGCGATCGAATGGTTTCTGAAAAAGCCTTTCTTGGATCGATTGATTAAATTGGGGCTCTATCTGCTAACGCCTTTTATTATTTACCATTGCGATCAAGGGCTATACATGTATGTGGACCCCACATTTATTATTACCTATAACCTGCTTTATCTAGTGCTTCTGGTAGCGGTCTTTTTCACGATGCGGCTGACGCGCCGGGCAAATGGTTTTAAAAGTTCGACGTTAGATTTTCTCGTCATTTTCGTGATTCTTTTGATTCCAAATCTTCCCGGTGCCGCCATCAAAGGGTATCATTTGGGATTGGTTGCCGTGAAGGCAGTCATTTTGTACTATAGCTATGAAGTCTTGGTGGGTGAGACCCGAAAAAAGAGGCTTGGTTTGCCTTTTTCCATCGCAATTTTCGTAATTGGAATCAAAAGCTATTTTTTGGGAATTTAACCATATACGATAACGGAAGCCGGATGGTATTATCTTCAGAATTGTCGTTTTGGATGTAAACCATAATTTACACGATCCGCCAATTAATGCGGTCGTTAACGCCGACTCACCCTCATTCGCAATGCGGTCCGTCGACCGAGAACCGTCGGAGGAAACAAAAATGAAAAATTTGGTTTTGTTGTTCATCGCCACGATGATAGCCATTTTCGCCGTGAATTCTGATGTATGCGCCGAATCATTCAAAGTGGGACCGGGAGATGTTCTTGAAGTTTCCGTGTGGCGAGATGAAAACCTCAGTCGCGAACTGGTGATCACACCCGATGGAATTTTATCGTACCCTCTAATTGGGGACATTAATGTAAACAACATGTCCGTGTCAGAGATTCGGTATGTAATTACAACGAAGCTCACCGAATTCATACCTGATGTATCTGTTGCAGTGATGGTAAAAGAAATAAACAGTTTAAATGCCTATGTCATCGGGCAAGTCAATAATCCTGGTGGTTTTCCCATTACGCTGGAAACGCATGTAATGCAGATGCTTGCGATGGCGAAGGGATTGACCCCTTTCGCTGCAGAGCGTGATATTCATATCCTGCGATATGGAAAAAATAAAATTGAAAAGATTGGATTTGATTATAAAGAAGTCTTAAAGGGAAATAACTTGAATCAAGATATCTTGATTCGGAGTGGAGATGTTATTGTCGTACCATGACGATAGTAATCTTGAAACAAGAATATTGATTAAAAATTTTGGAAGCTATTCAATCGCCATAAAAGTTAATGATGTGACCAGAAGAAAATGGTCCTTAAGAATTTGAAATAAGAGGAACAACTGAATGTCTGTTGAAATTGGAAAACTAGAAGTTAAGGGAATCATACGTCGCCGGAAAAAAATATTTTTTTTGTCATCCGCATTTATATTCATTACCGTTTTTATCATCGCCCTTGTACTTCCACCTATATATAAATCAGAAATAATGATTGTCGTTGAAAATCAGGAAATACCTGAAGAGTACGTTAAATCCACCATAACAACCTATGTAAGTGAGAGATTGGAACTGCTGACCAAAAAGTTACTTAGTTATCAGAAGTTGTTAGAGATCATTAAAGAATATAATCTATATCCAGATCTTGATACTGACTTAGAAATGGTCGAAAGGATGAAAAAAGACATCGAGCTTAAAACGGTCGATGTTGCCTTGCGAAACAGAAAATCAACCAGTGTTGGGTCTGCAACAATCGCATTTACTTTGTCTTATGAGCACAAAAACGCCAAAATGGCAAAAAGGATAACTGATGTCCTGGCAAATTTGTATGTAGAGGAAGACCAAAAGAGTCGACTCGAACAAGCAACTACGACCACTTTGTTTCTCCAAAAGGAACTTGAGGAGCTAAGGCGGCTGGTTACATTTTATGAAGAGAAAATAAGCAACTTTAAAGCAAGAAATATTGAACAATTGCCTGGATCCACATCAGTTTTCAATCAAACGATTTTTCGATTGGAACAGGACCTGGATAAAATTGAAGCGCAGATTCGAACAAATCAAGAAAAGATAATCTATCTAAAAAGCCAGATTTCAAACATTGACCCTATGATCCCTATTTTAACAGAAGAGGGAGAGGTTGCCAATAACCCGAATAACCGATTAAAATATCTCAGACTGCAGTTGATTCGTATGCAGGCAAATTTGTCGGATAGGCATCCTGATATCATCAGAATTAAAAGTGAAATAAAGGAGCTAGAGGAGCAAATTGGACAAAAGAGCAGCACTTCTGAGAAAATAAACCGTCTCAGCATTGTGGAAAAAGAGCTCGCAGAAAAACGAGGTGCCTATGGAGATAAACACCCGGATGTCATTCGGCTTAAAAGAGAAGCTGCACTGCTGAGGCAGCAAATCAGTGATGCACGAATCGATAAGGATATCGACGAAGAAAACGCAGATAATCCAGGGTATATGAACATAAAAGCTCAGATCATCGTTGCCGAATCTGAGATGAATGCATTGCGGGAAGAACGAATCAAGGTCAAGAGGAAATTGGAAGATTACCAGAAGAAACTGGAAAGAGCTCCATTCATAGATGAAGAATTTAACGCCCTGACATTGGATTATCAAAACGCCAAACAAAAATTCAATGAAGTTTCCAATAAGCTGCATTCGGCAAAGATTGCTCAGGAAATGGATACGTCGGAAAGAGGTGAACGGTTTCGTATCGATTCCCGTGCAACTCTGCCCGACAAGCCGAACAAGCCAAAGAGATTAATTATTATAATGATGGGATTTGTTTTAAGCATCGGGTGTGGTATCTTAATTTCTGCGTTACTGGAAGGGTTGGATACATCCGTTAAACAAACCAATGAGTTGGAAACAATTGCCGGTGTACCTGTGCTTGCATCCGTTTCTTTTTATGATTCGCCAAAACAAAAACGTGAAAGAAAAATAAAACGCCTGATGATCGCTGCCAATGCAGTATTTTTTATATTAGCATTAACTCTCGTTATTAATTGGTATGTTATGCCCATCGGAGAGCTATGGGCAAAATTTGAAGAGAGGTTAATTGAAGTTGGAGTGCCGATTAAGAAGGCGAAAGATGATAACAATCCACTCAATTACTATAACTAAAGATTGAACCACATCTTAATGGGACGATAAAATGGGAAAGATTTTTAAAGCACTTCAAAAAGCAGACAACAATAAAAAACTTCAACAGAAAACATCGGAAGGACAGCAGGTTACTGACCAGAAGATCAAAATGGGAACTGATATTGAACAATTCAATGACAGGATTTCAAATAGAGTCATGGAGTCAAATCAGAAATATCAGGTCGTAGGTGGTAAAAAAGAAAAAAGTGATGGTGAAATTGATCGTTTTTCATCATCAGGAGGCGGTCAAGCATCGCAGGTGACGGATCAAAGCACAGAATCTCAACGTTTCACACGCAATGATACCGTAAAATCTTCACATACCAATAGTACGAAAAAGAGGGTTAACTTTAGCTATTCGAAAACAAAAATTCAAACCAATGATCCCGAAAATCTGAGAAATAATAGGGTCGTTTCCATCTTTGAAGATATGGAAACGACGAATCAGTTCAAAATACTTCGAACACAAGTTCTGAGAAAATTAAAGAAAATCGGTGGAAATAGCATTCTTGTTACCAGTGCGAATCCTTGTGAAGGAAAGACATTTACCAGTATTAATCTTGGTATCAGTATCGCTAAAGAGTTTGATAGAACTGTATTGATTATCGATGCTGACATTCGTCGCCCATTAAAAGAACACACAGATTTTGCAACTGAATTTTTTTCCTTAGATGTAGATAAAGGGCTGACTGATTATTTGGAAGGTGATGCCGAAATTGAAGAAATCCTGATCAACCCGGGAATCGATAAACTTACTTTAATACCTGGCGGTGTTCCTGTAGACAACTCTCCGGAGCTTTTGAATTCAGTCAGAATGGAAAATATGATGGATGAGATTAAAAGCCGTTATCCATCAGATCGGTTGGTGATTTTGGATGGGCCAGCGATTCTGCGCTACCCCGACGCAATGATATTGTATCGTTATGTTGATGGTGTTATACCAGTAATCGAATCAGAGAAAACATCCTCTGAACAGGTCAAGAAGATGATGGAATATTTACAAGAAGTCAATGTTTTGGGTGTTGTTTTAAATAAGAACAGGGGATAGTCCACAAATTTTCTGCCTTGGTTCAGGAAATTCGATTTAAAGATAAATGTAAATGGCACATTAAAAAAGTTAGCGGCCAAAGGATGCAACCAATAATGAATAGGATAACTCCTAAGGATGGTCAACAGAGCAGTTGCAATATAAAACTATATGAACAATACTCTTTAATTGATTCTTTTTGTTTTTTTGAGAAGATATCAATACAATTTTGTGCCAAACAGATTTTTACTTTCGCCATTTTTGTTTTACTGGTCATTCCTTTCCCGGCCAATTCACTCGCAGCAGAGCAGTGGATAATACCAAAGATCGGGTTGTACGGAGGGTACGACGACAACCTGTTATATACTCCAGAGGATGATCCAAATAAGTTGGACTCCTACCTTATCGACGTGGAACCGGGGTTGGAATATCGTTACGAATCGCCGTTAACCGAACTTAATGTGACCGCCAACTGGGATTTTCTGCATTATTTGGATGAGGATGATTTGGATCGGGTAGATCATGATTATTGGCTGGTCGGTAATCATGATTTGGGGCAACGCTGGAATACACGGGCAGATATTCGTTATATCAAAGACACGACACTAAACACCTACCTGGAGGAAACAGGTCGGGTTATTGATAGACTAGACCGGGATTATTTCGATGCCAAAGGCGGTCTCACGTATGCAATATCAACAGTCTCATACATCGATACGGAATATCAATACAATCGTTCAACTTATGAAGATGATCTGTATCCCGTTACTTCCAGCCATTGGGTACACCTGTACTACCAGCATCACCTGAAGACCCAACGGGACGTGCTTTCACTTGGTCCTGCCTACTACTATAGAAAAAACGATCTCAACGATGCCGATTCTTATTCATTCGATTTGGGATGGGAACGACGATGGAGTGATATTACCAAATCCCTTGCAGCCATTGGTGCACGGTATACGCACGTAGAGGAGAAAAACGGAGACAAAGATGGCACGTGGGGAGCCAGAGGGCACCTGAGCCTGACGCACCAAGGGCTTGTTTCTACACTTCAACTTCTTTATTCACACGATCTTTCAACTACTGCGGACGGCGAGAATATCAATGTAGATAATTTGTATTTAAATTATAATTATCTTATCACCAAACTGTTCGGCGCAGGCATAGATGGCCGGATTGTCATAAGTTATGACCCCTTCGACAGAGAAGACAAGGTCGATAACTCCCGTTATTTCGAAATTCAACCTTTCGTGTTTTATCGGTTGACGGAAAATTTTAGCATGTATTTGCGCTATAGATATCAACATAGTTCTGAAGATGTTTTCGATAGTGAGGACGTGCGTAAAAGAAATAGCATCTGGGTTGAGTTTAAATATGAAATGCCGATGATCCTGTAATTGAGATAAAGCACTTTCAATTCATCATTAGTTTCACCATTTTTTTCATACTTTTTTCCTTCCGGAAAATCATGCCTATTTATTGCTGAAATATATGAAAATACCCCATTTTGAAAGACTATGGATTCACAAAGAACAAATTATCTTCTATTCACTGATTTTATTTTTTTTATTTCCTTTATTTAATTTCAAATACTTTCCATCTCAAGATGGTCCGGCCCATGCGTACAACTCAAGTCTTATTCTTTCATTTCATGATTCTTCTCACAGTATTTTTCCTGAATATCTCAAAATAAATACAAAATTTGATCCAACATGGTTTGGCCATATCGTTTTGGCAATTTTAATGTTAGTTTTTCCTGCGATCATTGCCGAGAAGATACTGGTAGGTATTTACGTAATATTGTTGCCTATCAGTGCAAGATATGCGCTTGGTGGAATAAAGACAGAATCAAAATGCATGGCGGTTCTTTTCTTTCCATTTGTTTACAATTATTTGTTACACATGGGATTTTATTCTTTTTCACTTAGCCTGTCTATTGGACTATTTGTTTTTGGATATTGGATACGCTACTATGAAGACTTGAGAATAAAAAGGATAGTTGTATTAAGCATCCTTACCACCCTTCTTTATTTTAATCATGTTGTTTCGTTAGGTGTCGTAACCTTAGCAATTGGGACGACTCTAATCGGCAGCAGTGTTATCGAAATCTTTAATCAAGGCAGTAAAGGGCGAGATCTTATAGAAAAAATAAAACATTTTTTTTGCCACAATTTATTTCGAACGTTTATAGCGTTTCTTCCATCCATATTAATTGCCGCCTTTTTTCTTTTATCTCGTGAAACTGAAAGTCAGTCCGGGAACGATTTCTATGTTCGATTGTATAATTTAATTCATATGATGCCGATGGTATCATATAGCTGGAAGGAGCTGTGGATAGAATCGTTCTATCTATTTTCTATCTTTGGCGCATCCTTTTTTTTCCTATTCAAGAAATTGGAAAAAAATAAGATAGATCGGACCGATTCTTTATTATTGGCTTCCTTCGTATGTTTTGTTTTCTATTTGATCGTACCGGAACCCGTTATGGTAAGTGAAAATGGATTGTCTGGCGGTGGATTTATGGATATGAGAGTAAGCTATTATGTGTTTTTTATGGCTTTTTTATGGTTCGGATCCCAGGCCTTTTCCAAGGTGATGAAGAACGTTGTTCATTTTGCAGCGGTTGTCGTTTCTGTTTTTCTAATTTTTACAAATGTCTCAGCTTATAATAAAATAAACTTATATATTGACGAGTACTTATCTGTTTCGAATTATATCGAACCCAATACAACGTTACTTTCTTTGGATAGTTGTGGTGGTGAATGGGAAATGTCTTACAAAAACAGGGTAAAACCTTTTCTCCATGTTTCAAACTACGTAGCAGAGATCTCCGGTGCAATGGCTTTTCGAAATTACGAAGCAGGCATTGGGTATTTCCCTTTTGTGTTTCGACCCGAAAAAAATCCATACCTGCATATAGGACTTCTTGAATGTGAGACAGAACCACCACCCGCAAATTTCATCGATTATTTCGATCGTACCGGAGGGACTGTTGATTATGTATCCATGTGGCTTGGCAAAAGAACCCAACAAAACGACAAAAACCTCATAATGATTTATAAACAATTGGAAGATGGCTATGACCTGATATATGAATCTCCAAATGGGCTTGTAGAACTATATGGTAACAAAGATATCAAAAGGCGAAGTGTAAACTAATAAAAATCGTTAGAGAAGTAAATTTCTTCACCTAAAGCATAACGGATGAGAGACACGAAAATTATTCGTTCTGCTACTGTGATATGATTATGGCGCTGCCGGCATACGCCCTGTTGTATTTCATATAGGCCTCGGGCGCATGGACCAGCTTCGAACGAAGCGATTCGGAAATCGGTCGAATCACTTTTGCCGGCACGCCGGCCGCCAGATGGTGGGACGGAATCTCCTGCTTTTCCCGGATGACGGATCCCGCCGCGATAAATGCACCCTCCCCGATGTTCGAACCCGTCAACACCGTTGCATTCATGCCGATCAGAACCCCCTTTTCAATATAACATCCCTCCATGACCACGCCATGGCCGATGGTCACATCGCTTTCGATAAGTGTATCGTATTTTGAATTCACGTGGATGACCGTGTTGTCCTGCACGTTGGTGCGCGCTCCGATGACGATCCTGCCTTCGTCTCCGCGGATCACGGCACCGAACCAGACGCTGGCATTGTCTTCGATGACAACGTCACCGATGATAACGGCGGTTGGTGCGACGTAGACATCCCGGCCGATTTTCGGTCTTTTCCCATTTACTTCGATAATCATGGTATATCCGTCCGTTTCCCGTAGAATCGCATGACCTTTTTACGAAACCGTCAAGGAAGTGGTTTACTCCAAGACAACGATGTGGTCAAGGGGACGAAACGGTTCCTTGTTGATCGAGGCGGTTTTTCCGGTTTCCAATTTATCTTCGAACCTTGTGTGTACACCCGGAAGGCCTGGAGAAGATCCCCTGATCCGATCCAATTGTACGGTATTTATGGAAAAGGGGCCTTGTCATAAAGGTCGTGAATGTGATAGACACGGCCACCGGTACAAAGAGCTTTTCCCATTTTAGCCTATCGACATAATAATGAAGGAATGCGCTTTTTTCGCAATACTGTTTGGCCATCAATGACCTGGAAAAGCTTTTTAGGAGATAATGCAATCGCGAACGGCTGTTGACGAGGGACAAGAGGAAAATGTCCAAGACCATCGTTCAGATATATGAAATTCAGACGCCAACGGAAGCCAAGGCTCTGATTTCACTTGGTGTGAAGCACATCGGCAGTGTTATTGCGGCGTTGGATCATCGGCATGACCCGATCATCCGGGAAACCATTTCGACCGTGCATCGGTTGGGTGCCGTCAGCAGCCTGATTCCCCTTTATACGGATCTGGACGCCATATTCGACACATTGGACTATTATCGCCCCCATATCGTACATTTTTGCGACACATTACAAGACGGAAACGGCCTTGGGATCGATGCGGCACTCTCGTTGCAGGAATCGGTGAGAAGCCATTTTCCAGACATTCAAATCATGCGTTCGATTCCGATCGGACAGGCTCCCGATGAAAACGGCGACACTGTTCTGGAATTGGCGCGCCAGCTGGAGCCGGTATCCGATTTCTTTTTGACGGATACGATTATAAGGGGGCAATCGGAGAAGAAAGATGCCGACCAACCGGTAACTGGATTTGTCGGCATCACGGGGGTTACATGC
The DNA here is from genome assembly GCA_963674945.2 of uncultured Desulfosarcina sp. GTDB lineage: Bacteria > Desulfobacterota > Desulfobacteria > Desulfobacterales > Desulfosarcinaceae > Desulfosarcina. Next base: position 1,669,568 of record CAXXWQ010000003.1, on the reverse strand, counting down.
GATTGGCAGGTCGCCGCCGGATTGGTCGGCCAAAGCCGGATCCCGGTGATTCTGGCTGGTGGCATTTCACCGGAAAATGTCGGCGATGGGATTCGACGGGTTCGCCCCTTCGGGGTAGACAGTTGCACATTGACAAACGCAGTCGATGACAATGGTCGCCCCATACGCTTTAAAAAAGACCTTGCCCGGGTAAAGGCGTTGGTGAAGCAAGCCCGCCTGGCCGATGGAAAATGATTACAAATAATTAAGGACTTTCTTATAAAAAGTTTTTCCCTCGTTTCCGTCTATCGGCAAAGAAAATAATAACGAGTATCTTGCATGCGATTGTTTGGCCGTATTTGGCCTGGAAAAGCTTTTTACGAAGCCGTCAACATAAGGAGACGTCCCATGTATGAGAGTAGTGATTTACGCAAAGGCCTGAAAATAGAGATCGACGGCGATCCGTATGTGATCGTTCAGTTCGAGTTCGTCAAACCCGGAAAGGGACAGGCGCTTTACAAATGCCGCCTGAAAAACATGATATCCGGCGCACAGTTCGATAAAACCTATCGGTCCGGTGAGAAATTCAAAGAAGCCAACATGGAAGAGATTGAAATGGAGTATCTCTACTTCGATGGTGACGCCTATTGTTTCATGAACTCCTCTAACTATGAGCAGGAATTTTTAACCGAAGAGCAACTCGGGGATGCCAAGGCCTTTCTCAAGGAGAATACCGTCTGCAACGTCTTGATGTTTGAAAAAAGAGCCCTGGGCGTTTCCCTTCCCAACTTCGTGGAACTCACCATCACCGAAGCCGAGCCCTGGGCAAAGGGGGATACTGCCGCCGGCTCCACCAAACCCGCCACTCTGGAAACCGGCCATGTGGTTCAGGTGCCGCCTTTTGTCAACCAAGGAGAAAAGATCCGTATTGACACGCGCACGGGGCAATATGTAGAGCGCGTCAAGTAGAATCCATCTCAAAAATGTCTTCCAGTCCAATATCTGTGTTGGATCCGCGTTTCAAATCTTCAACATACTTTAACTATGCTTGCGGTTTGAAACGCGGATCCGCCTTGATTTTGAACCGGAATCCTATCTTTGAGATAGGATTCTAAAAAATGCCCGCGGAAAAGATATATTCTATGGGGTGGTAATCGCCTGCACCAGATATCGCTTGATCCGATTCCCGTCCATCTCCATGACGACGACCTTGTGGCCGTCGATGGTGAAGGTTTCGTCCTCTTCGGGAATCCTGCCGATTCGATCCAGGATGAATCCGGAGAAGGTATCGTACTCTTTGGACTCGGGAATTTTCATCCCGATTTTTTCATTTACCTCTTCGATATCCGACTTGCCGAGTACCAACCACTCCTTGGGTTTTCGGGCGATGATGTGGGGCTCTTCCTTGTCCGTCTCATCCCGGATATCGCCCACCAGTTCCTCCAAGGCATCCTCCATGGTGATTAGTCCGGAGACCCCTCCATGTTCATCCACCACAATGGCGATGTGGTCCTTTCGCGCCTTGAACTGATGAAGAAGGCTGTCCAGTTTTTTGTTTTCCGGAACGAAGTAGGGCGGGCGCATGATGGCACGAACATCCACCGGCTTATCTGATTTGGCCTGATGCATGAAGATGTCTTTGATGTTCAAAATCCCCACGATGTGATCCATGTCACCTTCTATGACGGGAATTCGGGTGAAACCGGATTCGGCGATGGCCTTCAAATTCAGGGGGGCATCGGCATCCACCGCGAACATGTCGGCCCTTGGGGTCAGGATCTCCGATGCGCTGGTATCGTCCAGTTCGAAGACATTGTGGATCATCTCCCTTTCTTCTTCCTTGATCTCTCCCTGCTCCTCCACCACTTCAACGAAGGTGATCAGCTCTTCCTCGGTGGCAGAAGGCGTCTTGCTCATTCTTCCGGTAATTCGGGGAATGAAGTTGAGAAACAGGATGATCGGGTAGAAAATGATGGACAGCCAATAGATAGGAAAAATCGTCAGTTTTGCCATGAGGATGTTGTTCCGGGTGGCAAAGGACTTGGGGATGACTTCACCGAAGACGAGAATCAGAAATGTCATGATGCCCGTCGAAACACCGACCGCGTAACTGGCCGACCATTGGATGGTCAAGGAGGTGGCGATGGCCGATGCGGCCACGTTGACGACATTGTTTCCGATCAGGATAGTTGTCAGAAGTTTGTGGGGATCGTCTTTCATCCGTTTGATCAATTGGTGCGACCGGATTTTTTCTTTTGCCAGATGTCTTGCTCGGGTCTGACTGATGGAAAAGAGGGCCGTTTCCGCCGATGAAAAAAAACCGGACAGAAAGAGAAGGATGAGCAGAAGGACAATTTGATTCGTCATCATCCCGCCACTCCCCGATCTATCGTGTTTTCAATTGGTGTGTCGTCAGTTGGGATACAATCGATTGAAAAAGGGCGTTTGCGGCAGCGGTAATGATGGATACTTTGCCAAAATGTATAGTGTAACCTTCGAGTACGGGTATGATTACCCATTGGTCCGGACCCGTGGCCGGCTAAAAAAGGGTCGTCCAACTCGTTTGCCTTCCTCTTGAATTGGGAAATGGTGTCATGCGATAGTGTCCCCGGGCGAAAACGGACGGGGGTAATTTCAGCGAGTGTTATTTCCCACTCCTGTCTATCGGTTCCGTATAAATTGTTTATTGGCAGTTAAACAAGCTAACTATAGCTTATTTTTTCATTTTTTCAAGTGAAACTGCGCATAAAAGCGCAGCATGCCGGCGACAGTCTGGATTTGCGTTCATGAACGACGAACAAAATGTCAATGAATATATCGCCGCCCTCACATCCGACAGGGGGTTGGGCGGGCAGGTGGTCGATCACCGGGTGCTCGAATCGGGTGCTGCCACATTCGGCGTACCCCGCAAACCATGGTCGCCGGCATTGCAGCTTTTGTTGGACGCTGTCGGGATCGGCCGGTTGTATGAACACCAGGTGCGGGCCTTGGACCGGATTCGTACCGGCTCCCACACCGTCGTCGCCACCCAAACCGCTTCGGGCAAGACCTTAACCTATGCATTACCGGTATTTGAATCGATCATCGACAACCCATCGGCCTGTGCCTTGCTGATCTATCCGCTGAAAGCCCTGGCCCAGGACCAACGGAAAACCATTTTGCGTTTGGCGGCCCATCTTCCCCACATCGAACCGACGGCCGAGATATACGATGGCGACACCAGTTCCTATCGTCGAAAAAAAATTCGGGACAATCCGCCCAATATATTGATGACCAATCCGGAGATGATTCATCTTTCCATCTTGCCTCATCACGAACGCTGGGCCGATTTTTTGGGCCGTCTCCGGTATGTGGTCGTGGACGAGGTACACAGCTACCGCGGCATCCTGGGATCACACATGGCCCAGGTCTTTCGTCGGCTCCTTAGAATGTGCCGCCACTATGGCGCCACGCCCACCTTCGTCTTTACTTCGGCCACCGTGGCCAACCCGGACCAATTGGCACACCAACTGACCGGCCTTTCGGTGGAGACGGTCGACCGGAGCACCGCAGGCGCGGGACGGCGTCATTGGGTCCTGTTGGAGCCTGTGGACGGAGCCCTCCGGGCAACGGTGACCCTGCTAAAGGCCGCCCTGCATAGGAGACTTCGCACCATCGTTTACACGCAGTCACGCAAGTTGACCGAGCTTCTGGCAATCTGGGCCAAGAACCGGGCAGGTGAATTTGCGTCTCGGATCAGTGCATACCGGGCCGGTTTTTTGCCCGAAGAGCGAAGGGAGATCGAATCCAAACTGGCCTCCGGCGAACTGCTGGCCGTGATCACCACCAGCGCACTGGAACTGGGCATCGACATCGGTAGTCTGGACTTGTGCCTGCTGGTCGGGTATCCGGGATCCATCGTCGCCACCTTGCAGCGGAGCGGGCGGGTGGGGCGAAACGGTCAGGAATCGGCGGTGGTGATGGTTGCCGGTGAAGATGCCCTGGATCAGTATTTTATCAAGAATCCGGAACAGCTGGTTCAGCGGCCACCAGAGGCGGCCGTGATCAATCCGTATAACCCGAATGTCATGTCCCGGCACCTGGTTTGTGCCGCAGCGGAACTGCCACTTGCCGTCACCGATCCCATCTTCGCATCGAAACCCGTTATCGAGCAAATCAATCATCTGGTGGCGTCGGGAGAACTGTTTTTAACTGCCGATGGCACCACATTCGTCTCCCCGTTGAAAAATCCCCATCGACATGTGGATCTTCGGGGGACCGGCACCCGGTTTGCCATCCTTGATGAAACCGACGACCGGAGGCTTGGGGAGATCGACGGTTTTCGCGCTTTTCGTGAAGTCCATCCCGGTGCCATCTACCTGCACCGGGGCAGGACATTTTGGGTCAGCCGACTGGCGCCGGAGACGAAAAAGGCATACGTGTCGCCGTCTCGGGTCCATTATCATACCCGGGTACGGTCTCACAAAAACACCGAGATTCTCGCGGTGACGGACCAAAAAGAGGTTTTCCGAACCCGTATGGCCGTGGGACGACTTCGGGTGACCGAGCAGGTGACCGGCTTCGACCGCATCGAGACCCGAACCGGAAAGGTGATCGGCAGGACGCAGCTGGACTTGCCACCCATGGTCTTCGAAACCCAGGGGATCTGGTTTTCGGTTCCCGAAGAGGCCTGTGCCCTGGCCCGTCAACGACAGCTCCACGTGATGGGGGGGCTCCACGCCGTGGAGCACGGTGCGATCGGCGTGTTTCCGTTGCTGGTGCTGGCGGATCGCAACGATCTGGGGGGAATTTCGACCCCCTTTCATCCCCAATTGGCGGGTGCCGCCATCTTCATCTACGACGGGATTCCCGGCGGCGCCGGACTCTGCGCCCAGGCGTTTTCAAAGGCACGAGAGCTGTTTTCGGCAACCCATTCGGCCATATCCGGATGCCCATGTGAAACCGGATGTCCCAGCTGCGTCCATTCGCCCAAATGCGGATCCGGCAACCGGCCCATCGACAAGGCTGCGGCCATATTCCTGCTCCACTGCCTGATGACAGACAAAAGTCTTGTCGTGTCTGCACCCTTTGCTGATCCCCAGGCCCCTGAACCTTCGGATGACCCGGCGGATTCATTGACGCGAAGCGCTGCACCGGCAACTGCAGATCTGCACTATGGCGTGCTGGACATCGAGACGCAGCGCTCCGCCCAGGAGGTGGGGGGATGGCATCGGGCAGAAAGAATGGGGGTCAGTTGCGCCGTCCTTTACGACTCTCGTGCAAACAGTTTCTTCGAGTTCGTCGAGGGCCAGGTTCCCATGCTGCTTGAACATCTTCGGCAACTGGACCTGGTGGTGGGATTCAACATCAAACGCTTCGATTACCGGGTGCTGAGTGCCTATTCAGATGTGGATTTCGGAAAGATACCAACCCTGGATCTTCTGGAGAAGGTCAAGGATCGATTGGGGTATCGCCTCAGCCTGGATCATCTGGCATCTGTGACCTTGAACGCCGGAAAAACGGCGGATGGTCTGGATGCACTGCGATGGTGGAAAGAGGGTAAGATGGCAAAGATACTGGAATATTGCCGATCGGATGTGGCCATCACCAGGGATTTGTACCGATTCGGAAAAAAGAACCGGTATCTGCTGTTTTCCAACAAGGCCAGGCAGGTCGTACGGCTGCCGGTGAATTGGTAAGTTTGACGACTTCGTAAAAAGCTTTTCCAGGCCAATGATGGCCAATTGGTATTGCTATAGAAACTCATTCATCCATTATTTTGCCGATGGGCCAAATGGGAAAAGCTTTTTATAGAAAATCCTTTTTAATGTTTATGAATGAACCAGTTCATCCGTTTTCGTGGTATACCCATCACCGATCACTGATCACTAACATACCGTGTGGGATCAGGCACGCCGGCCGCTGTAAACCCGTTTCTTCGCAGGATACACGAATCACAGCTTCCGCAGGCCAGGCCCTGTGGATCCGGGTCGTAACAGCTGTGGGTCATGGAATAATCCACTTTCAGCTTCGTGCCTGCCTCGATAATCTGGGCCTTCGTCATATCCATCAGCGGCGTATGAATCCGAATCCGTCCCTTTCCCTCCACGGCGGATTTTATCGCCAGGTTTGCCATGGATTGGAAGGCCGCGATATAGGCCGGCCTGCAGTCGGGGTAGCCGCTGTAGTCCACGGCATTCACGCCGATGAAAATATCCCAGGCGCCCAGCACCTCGGCCCAGGCCAAGGCATAAGAGAGAAAGATGGTATTTCGCGCCGGGACATAGGTGACGGGAATCGACGCGCTCATCTGCGTCTCCGAGCGTTTTTTGGGAACGGCGATGTCGTCGGTCAGGGCGGATCCGCCCACCGGTTTCAGATCCACCCGTGTCACCAGATGGCGCTCGACGCCCATGGCCGCGGCCACTTTTTCGGCGGCGCGAAGTTCGGTTTCGTGGCGCTGGCCGTAGTCGAAGCTCAGGCTGTACAGGACGTATCCCCGATGTTTCGCCATGGCCAGTACCGTGGTGGAGTCCAGCCCACCGCTTGTCAACACCACTGCTTTTTTCATTTTAGTCCGATCACCTTATGCAATTGTACCTGAAACCTGGCCCGGATATGATTCTCCAACATCCATTGGGCCAACTTCACCGGTGCCAACCGGTCCACCACGGGGGAGAAGAGGATCCGATCCGTGGGCATCGCCTGTGGCAGCCGTTGTGACATCTCGACGGCAAAGCGAAAATCGTCATGATCGCCGATGACGAACTTGACCTGGTCGTGGGCGGTCAGACGGTGCAGGTTGGCAAGATCGTTTTTCTCATGCTCCCCGCTGGAGGGGCATTTGATGTCCATGATGCGACTGCACCGCCTGTCCAGAAGGTCGATATCCAGAGAACCATTGGTTTCCACCAGGACACGGTATCCGTCTTCCAGCAGCCGTTCGACCAGAGGAGGCGTCCCATCCTGTGTCAACGGCTCTCCGCCGGTGATTTCCACCAGGTCGCAGCCGAGACCGTCTATTCGTCTGACGATGTCATCCACCGCCATGGTGGTGCCATGGAAAAATGCATAGGTCGTATCGCAATACCGGCAACGCAGGTTGCACCCGGTCAACCGAACGAAAGTGCAGGGGAGACCTGCATGAACGGACTCGCCTTGGATGCTATAAAATATTTCATTTACGACCAGGTTTATGGTATCCATTGCCAATATATAACAAATATTCGGTTAAATAGTAAACTGATCGCAGTGTGATCATGAAGGTACCCCATGCCCATTTATCGTCTGGAAAACGTCATCCAACCTTATGCCTGGGGATCACGAACCGCCATTGCCCAGTTGCTCGGTCTTCCCAGCCCGTCGCACACCCCCCAGGCGGAAATGTGGATGGGGATCCATCCCAAGGGGCCGTCCCTGGCGGTGGCAGATGGGGTGCGAATCTCTTTGAAACAGCTGATCGAACAGCGGCCCGTGGAAATTCTGGGAGCGAATGTGGCCGACCGATTCGACAATACCCTGCCGTATCTGTTCAAGGTTCTGGCTGCAGAACGTCCGCTTTCCATTCAGGCACATCCAAACAAAAAACAGGCCGAGGCGGGATTTTCAGCGGAAGAGGAAAAGGGTGTACCCCGCGATGCGCCGAACCGCAACTACCGGGATGACAACCACAAGCCGGAAATCATCTGCGCAGTAACCCCGTTTTGGGGGCTGAATGGATTCCGATCGCCCGAGGATGCCGCCGAGTTGATCGAACCGGTTTGCCCGGCGATCCTGAGAGACGCCTTGGGGCATTTGAGAAATCAACCGGATGGGTTGCAATCCTTTTTTGCCGCCATGATGACGCTTTCCCCTGCCCAATGCGAACGCGCTGCCACAGAGCTTCGGACAAAGGCCGCACCAATGGCCGAGGCGTCACCCGTTTACCGCTGGATAGTGGTGCTTTCCCAAGCCTATCCGGCGGATATGGGGGCGCTGAGTCCGGCGCTGCTGAACCTGATCTGCCTCGACCCCGGCCAGGCCATGTACCTTCCCGCAGGCCAGCTTCATGCTTATCTGGATGGGGTCGGCATCGAATTGATGGCGAATTCGGACAATGTGCTACGGGGGGGATTGACGCCGAAACATGTTGACGTTGAACAGCTGCTATGTGTGGTCCGGTTTGAAACGACCCGGATCGATGTTCTTCACGCCAACGTCATCAGAAACGGTGAATCCATTTACCAATGTCCGGCTTCGGAATTCGTCCTCGGTGTCATCCATGCCCATGGGGACAGACCGTACCGATCACCTTCGAAACGAAGCGTGGAGATGCTATTGTGTACGTCGGGAAACGGAAGGATCGAAGATGACCGAAAGCGATCCCTTGCCGTGAAGAAAGGGGATAGCTTTCTGATACCTGCCAGCCTCCAATCCTATTGTGTGACCGGAGACCTTACACTGTACAAGGCAGCGGTCCCACGTAAGAATCAATAGTTCTCTTCGTCCTTGGCAAATTCGTCGAAATTTTTCTCCCGAAGAAACACGGAGATCAGGTCGCCCAAGGCATCGGCCGTATCCACCCGGTATCGCCCCTGGTCGTCGGGGCCCGTCTTTTTTTTCACGTTGGCGACCACGGCCTGAATAGCGGATGCGGACAATTCGATATTCACGTGAACCTTGACCGTTGGGCTTTCTTGTGGCATCAGGAACCCTTCCTTTCCAGTTTATCGATCCGGGCGATGGCCAGGCCGACCAAATCGGATTTGATGACCGTTTGACCGACCCTTGGCGAAAGGTCAGAAAACCGGGTAAAGAAGTTGCGAAAAAAGCGGCCATTTCGATTTATGCCCAAAACGACCCGATTCAACAAGTTTTTGGGAAGTTGGGTGACGGCGTTTTTTGTGATCCAAATCTCTCCTTTTCCGGAGATACCGGACAAAACCGAAGCCTGATCGGATGCGCCGCCGGGAATCATCAGTTCCATGGGGTCAGCCGTGTTCGTCATCTCGTGATCGTCATTGCCGTGACTGATCCCCATGTTCAACCGAATTTCATCCACCCATCCACCCTTTTCCGCTAACTTTCCTGCCAATTTTTGCATCTGTCCGTTAAATCGTGTGGCACAGCAGATGGCGCTGAAGACGGGGTTCCGTCCGATGCAGTCGGTAAAGCGATATTGGATTTCTCCGCCATCAAATAAAACACGCTTGCCGCCAAGGGATCTGACGGCGTCATCGGTCTCCTGCCACAGATGGTCCGTCAATTCCAAATAGAGTTCCGGAAGCATGGTCTCCGCGATTCGGTGGGAATCATTGAGTCGTGCAGACAAGATGGCAATGATTTTCTTTTGATCGCCTTGCTGCTGTTGGGTATGAGCCGGTTCACCACCGTTATCGTTTTTTTCCAGAAACTGCCATGCGTCATTGCGCAAAAAGAACAAGGTTCCGGCGCCGAATTGCAGTCCAAATAATCGCAAGGGTGGATGTTTCGGATCGAACCCGTTGGAAAGCAGGCGGCTTTCCGCCTGGAAAAGTCCGAACTCCAACGGTGAAGATCGGTTGACATGATTCACGGGAACGTTCGCTCTGGGAACGAATATCGTCGCCGTATCGAAGATGTCCTGGGAAACCGAGTGTTTCAATAATGTATAAACAAAGGAGAAGAAATCCTGCCACTGGGGGACGGCAACCTTGATTTCATCCCTGAGCAGGATATCAAAGACATTGCGCGTGGAGGATGACTCCAGTTGCCGGACCAGCTTTTGTGAGAACGGATCCCTGCCGGCCGGTGCCGTCCAGCACAGGGACAGTTTCTTGTCCACGAAAAAGGCTGGTGCGGCAATCTGGTCCAAAGGGAGAGAAAGGGAACGAATTTCTCTGTTTTCTGACATGCCGTCTCGCATTATGAGGATTTTCCAATCTTTGATAAGGGGATTTTGTTTATCCGAAAAATGGAAAAAATCGTCAAGAATAAAATGGTCTTTACTCGATCGTTGACAAAACCATCGTGCGTCGCCTAAGGGCATCTTCATAACAAAAAAAGAGGATGAACACTTGAACGACTATCAAAAGGAACAACTCGACGCATTGATGAAGGTTCGACAAGGATTGAACCGAATGAGCAAAGCGGACCGATCGGCACTCGTTGCCAGGGCAAAGGACTATATCGCATTTCGCAAGTCGGTGGATGACTTCTTACACCATCACTTCGGTAAGATCTGCATCGAAACCTGCTACCAGAGCCATATCAGCGCATGCTGTAGCAAGGATGGGATCATCACCTTTTTTGCCGATACGGTGATCAATGCCCTCTTCAGTGCGCCATCTCAATTGGACGACCTGGAAGCGATGTTGCGAAAGGTGAATCAGGGGCACCGTTGCGTCTATCTGAGGCCAGATGGATGTGCATGGGCCGTTCGGCCGGTGGTCTGCGCCATGTTTCTGTGCGACCGGGCAATGAGCCAGGTGTTCAAAGAAAATTGCGATGCAAAACGAAGGTGGGAATCCTTTCGCAGGGAAGAGATGCGGTTCAAATGGCCGGACCGGCCGGTGCTGTTCGATCAACTGGAAACGGTGTTTCTTGCCATGGGGTACCGGTCGACATTGATGCACCTGAATTTCAGTCCGGGATTATTGAGCGTAAAGAAAAAGGCCGGGCTGATATCGGGCCCAAGACGATGATTCTGGACTGCGTTATCGGTCGTCGCGGTATAACAGATACAGCTTCCTTTCTATAGTCTTGCCAAAATCACCGTCTTGAATCCGATCTGACCGAATACGAGAGACCTTTAGGGCGCATTGAACCTTCTGAGGAATTCGTTCGGCAATACAAATTGAAAGATACTTTTTACAGGAAAGGCAGAAATCAGGCGGCGATTACCTGATTTCTGCCTTGCTCTTTGGCCTGATAGAGCAGTTGATCGGCCTTGGCGAGGGCATCCTCCAAGGACTCTCCGGTTTGTAGCGTGAGTCCGATGGAGACGGTAGCCTTGATTTGGCCGGCTTTGGTCGAAAAGGGTTGGGCTTCAATGGTCGATCGGAGTTCGTCGAAAATCCTGAACGCGTGATCCTGTGCCATATTCGGCGCCATCACACAGAACTCCTCGCCTCCCAACCGTGCAACCACGTCGGATGAACGAAAATGATCGGCCAAAATGGTCGCCACTTGCGAAAGAACTTCATCGCCGGCGCCATGCCCAAAGGTATCGTTGACGTTCTTGAAAAAATCGATGTCGATCATGGCCAACACGATGTTAAAACTTTTTCGCAACGCGTTTTTAAAGAGCGTTTGTCCAATTTCGAAAAAGTACCTGCGGTTATAGAGTCCGGTGAGGTGATCCCTGACAGCGGTCTCGCGGATGGTTTCCAGGTAATCGAGCATTTGCAGGTTCTGATTGATCCGAAGGAAAAACTCTTCGTTACAAAAGGGTTTGACGATGAAATCATTGGCCCCTTTTTTTAAAAACTTGGCGGACATGATCGACCCGCCGCTTCCGGAAACACCGATGATGGCCATTTGATCCATGGAATGGGTTTGTCGCATTTTTTCAATCAACGTAAAACCATCCATGTTGGGCATCTCGTAATCGGTGATGACCGCCCGGATGTCCGGATGCTTGGATAGTATCGTAAGGGCGGTCTTCCCGTCGGGCGCCTCAAACGTGATGAATCGGTGGCGAAGCAGAAGATCCGTGATGGTTTTCCGGGAAAGCTTAGAATCATCCACGACCAGGATCTTTGTGGATGTGTTGGCTTCCAATCGGCGCAGGGTCTTGATGAGATTGTCCAGGCTGTGGGGCCCTTCTTTCACGATGTAGTCGACGATGTTTTTCGAGACGCACTCTTCCCGCATGGCATAACTGAAGGTGGACGTCAGGACGATGGTGGGGATCTCTTTTTCCAGCACGTAGTCGACCACTTCGCCGTTGGGGGCATCCGGCAAGATCAAATCGAGAACGGCGGCGAAAAAACCATCGTTATTGTCATGCAATACTTGCTGGGCGTCCCCGTACGTCGTGGCAAGAGATGTGGTATAGCCAAGTTCCGTGATGATTTTTTCGGTAATGGCGTGGCCGAACATCTTACTGTCTTCGACCACCAGAATTTTTTTTCCGGTTCTCACTGTACCTTCCTTTTTTGTATTTCCATTGGAAGGATATCGGTTTTTATATTCCAATTTTTATATGCCGTCTTTGATTTGCATTAATCCGCCATCATTTTTCGAATCACGTAGGGAAGAATCCCGCCATGCTCGAAATAGGCGACGTCCACCTCCGTATCGAGCCGTGAGGTCACGGAAAATGTAATTTTTATTCCGTCTTCTTTCGTGGCCGTGACGGTAAGTGACTTTCTCGGCATCATATTGTCGATGCCCGAAATGGTGAAGGTCTCCGATCCATCCAGTCCCAGGCTCTGGGCATTTTCACCATCGGCGAAGACCAGTGGCAGAACCCCCATGCCCACCAGGTTGTTCCGATGGATGCGCTCGTAGGACTGGGCGATGACCGCCTCGATACCCAGCAAGTTGGTGCCCTTGGCGGCCCAGTCCCGGGATGAACCAGTGCCGTATTCCTTCCCTCCCAGCACAACCAGTGGCGTATCCTCGGCGTTGTAGGCCATGGCGGCATCGTAGTTGTACATCTCTTTTTTTTCGGGAAATTTGAGGGTGAAACTTCCCTGTTTGGGGTCCACCAGCCGGTTTTTGATACGGATGTTGCCGAAGGTTCCCCGCATCATCACCTCGTGATTGCCCCGGCGTGATCCGTAGGAGTTGAATTGCTCTCTGGCCACGCCGTTTTCGATGAGATACCGGCCGGCCGGATAATCCTCCGGTATGGCACCTGCCGGCGATATGTGATCCGTGGTAACCGTGTCCCCCAGCACCAAAAAGGCGCGGGCGTCGGTGATCTCCCCAGGAGGCTGGGGTGTCAGGGAGAATCCTTCGAAGTAGGGAGGATTTTTGATGTAGGTGGAGTCTTGTTTCCAGGCGAAGGTGGTGCTCTCTTCGATATCCAGGGCTCTCCAGAAACGATCACCGTCGAAAATGCGTGCATACTCCTTTTCGTAGAATTCCTGCTTCACGTGGGATCGCACCAGATCATCGATTTGATCGGAAGAGGGCCAGAGATCCGACATGTAGACCGGTGCGCCATTGGGATCGATACCCACCGGCTCCATGGTCAGATCGATATCCACCCGGCCGGTAAGGGCGAAAAGCACCACCAGCATGGGGGATGCCAGAAAATTGGACTTGATGCTCTGGTGGATGCGGGCCTCGAAGTTGCGGTTGCCGGAGAGAACGGCGGCCACGTTTAAATCGTTGCCTGTGATCACCTCCTCGATCTCCGGGCGCAAGGGGCCGCTGTTCCCGATACAGGTGGTGCAGCCGAAGGCAGCCAGGTGAAAGCCCAGGGCATCGAAATAGGGGACCAGTCCGGCGGCTGAGAGGTAGTTCACCACCACCTTGGAGCCCGGTGCGAGGGAGGTCTTGACGAAGGGTGGAACGCGAAGGCCCCTTGCCACGGCATTCTTGGCGATGAGCCCGGCCCCCATGAGCACGTGGGGATTGGAGGTATTGGTACAGGAGGTGATGGCGGCGATCACGACGTTGCCGTCGCCGATTTTTACGGGCTGGCCGTTTAGCTCCAGGTCGAACTGACGCTGGGAGAGCGGGCGGCAGCGTCTGGCGCGAGCGGTCCCGGATCCCGATTCGTCGTGGAATTTGGAAATGTTCTCAAGCTCGGTGTCCCGGCTGTAGTCGCAGCCGAGGATGTCGGCGAATGCCTGTTTCATATGGGAAAGTGGGATGCGGTCCTGGGGACGGGACGGGCCGGCCAGACAGGGGGCGACGGTGGACAGATCCAGCTCCACCACCTGGGTGAATTCCGGATCCACGTCGCCGGTGTAGAACATCCCGGTGGCCTTGGCATAGGCCTCCACCAGACGTGCCTGGTCCCTCCTTCCGGTGAGGTTCAGATAGGCCAGGGTTTTCTCATCCACCGGAAAGAAACCCAGGGTGGCGCCATATTCAGGGGTCATATTGGCGATGGTGGCGCGGTCCGTCACCGACAGACTCTTCATACCGGGGCCGAAATATTCGACGAATTTTTCCACCACGTTGACCTTCCTCAGCATCTCGGTGATGGTCAGCACGAGATCCGTAGCCGTCACCCCTTCTGTAAGGGTACCGGTGAGTTTGACCCCGATTACCTCGGGGATTGACATGTAATAGGGTTGACCCAGCATGACTGCCTCGGCTTCGATACCGCCCACGCCCCATCCCATTACACCGATGCCGTTGATCATGGGCGTGTGGGAGTCGGTCCCGACCACCGTGTCCGGGAACACGACGGTATTGTCGTCTGCAGATTGGGTGATCACCACCCGGCCGAGGTTTTCCAGGTTTACCTGGTGGCAGATGCCCGAGTTGGGCGGAACCACCTTGAAATTGGCAAAACTCTTTTGCGCCCATTTGAGCAGTTCGTAGCGCTCACCGTTGCGTTGGTATTCGAGGGCCACGTTCTTTTCCAGGGCATCGTTGGTGCCATAACAATCCACCTGGATGGAGTGATCCACTACCAGTTCGGTGGGGACCAGGGGATTGACCCGTTCGGGATCCTTGCCCAGGACCTTGACCGCATCGCGCATGGCGGCCAGGTCCACCACTGCCGGAACACCGGTGAAATCCTGCATGAGCACACGTGCCGGGTGATAAGGGATCTCCACCGGCGAATCGTAGGTTTTTTTCCATTTGGCGATGTTGGCAAGATCCGTCTCCGTCACTACCCGGCCGTCGAGTTTGCGCAGCAGATTCTCCACCAGGATTTTGATGGAAAAGGGCAGTTTTTTTACCGAAACCTTGGTATCGGCGGCATATCGGTTGAAATCGAAAAAGGCATAGTCCTTTTCACCGACGGTAAGCGTTTTCAAATGATCCGTGTTCTTCATGGTGGCGTCCTTTGTATGGGCTTTGCGGGGTTTTGAAACAGTCGATCGAACAAAAGGGCGGATAGTCGAAGCTCAACTCAGAGTGAAATAATATGCGGTTCATCCCTTGGATTTTATTACACTAATGAAAAATGAAGAATTGGGCAAGAAAAAAAGGCAGATCAGTATCCGGTGTTGATTCGTGAGCGTCTGGCTGCGCTGCAGGGACAGGGGGATGATTTGGGGGAATAGTTTAAGGTTTTAAGCGTTAAGTCAATGCATTCTATCTGTTTTAATGAATGATTTCATCCTTTCCTTAACACTTGTTTCCCAACACTCTCTAATTGCAGCTATCAGCCGACAGCGCACAGCTCAATTCAGATACGTGAAGCTTGGGCTTGACAAAAAGAGCAGCATGCCACATGTCATGCGTTATTTTTTTAATCAAGGCGAAGTGGGCTTTTTATGACCGTTAAGAAAAAACAGATCGTCGAATGCGATATCCTCGATGTGGCCTTTGGCGGCAAGGGCCTGGCCAAAATCGATGGTTTCGCCGTTTTCGTGGATCAGAGCGTCACCGGCGACCGGGTGGCCGCCCGCATCGTTCGAAAAAAGAAAACTTGGGCCGAAGCCGTGGTCCAGCAGCGCCTTGCACCCTCCCCCCATCGTGTGGACCCGCCATGCCCCTACAGCGGTTATTGCGGTGGTTGCAAGTGGCAGTTTGTCGACTACGCCTTCCAATTGGAATTGAAACGTCGACATGTGGCCGAAGCGTTGGAACATATCGCACTGATTCACGGCACCACCGTGCATGCCACATTGCCGTCGGAATCGATTTTTGGGTATCGAAACAAGATGGAGTTTTCCTGTTCCGATCGCCGATGGCTCATGCCCCACGAGTTGGGAACGGTCACGGATGTGGATTTTGCCCTGGGACTTCACGTGCCCGGTACCTTTCACAAGGTGCTGGATACCCGGGCCTGTCTGCTTCAGCCGGAACGGGGAAACGACATTTTGAACACCGTTCGCGATTTCATTCGCGCGTCGGACCGGCCGGTCTACGGCCTTCGCAGCCACGAAGGATTTTGGCGTTTTCTCATGCTGCGCCATTCGGCGGCAGAAGACCGGTGGATGGTCAACATCGTCACCTCATGTGAAGACCGAAAAGCGGTCACGCCCCTGGCGGAAACGCTTCGTGACCATTTTCCCGACGTGGCTTGCGTGGTCAACAACATCACGGCCAGGCGCAGTGGCGTGGCCATCGGTGAACGGGAAATCCATCTGGCCGGCACATCGGTATTGACCGATCGCATCGGTCCCTTCGCATTCGAGATTTCGGCCAACTCCTTTTTCCAGACCAATACGAAGGGCGCCCAGAAATTGTACGAGACCGTGGGCCGATATGCACGGCTCGGAGGAGATGAAACGGTGCTGGACCTTTATTGCGGCACCGGTACCATCGCCATCTGGTTGGCCGAACGCGCAAGGAACGTGATCGGCATTGAACTGGTGGAGAGTGCCGTGGCCGATGCCCGGCGCAATTGCGAGGCAAACGGTATCGAGAATTGCCGGTTCATCTCGGGAGACGTCAAGGACACACTGGAGACACTGGACATGGTGCCCGATCTGCTGGTGATCGATCCGCCCCGCGCCGGCATGCACAAGGACGTCCTCAAAACGGTCTGCCAGATGGCACCGGAAAGAATCGTCTACGTCTCCTGCAACCCGGCCACCATGGCCCGGGATATGGTGGCACTGAAAGAGGTGTATGAGATCCGTGAAGTGCAGCCGGTGGACATGTTTCCCCACACCCATCACATCGAATCGGTGGCCCGTATGGTCAAACGGAGATGAAAATGACGGAAGATCGGGAGATCAGCCGTACCCAGCGGAAAAAAGAGGCGACGGCCCTTCAGAAAATGGGCGAGAAACTGGCCGCGTTGAATGACGAGCAATTGAAAACCATGGATCTGTCGGTGGAACTGATGGCGGCCATCCGGGATCTTCGGCCCATGTCGTCCCACGGGGCCAGGCGCCGCCAGACGCAGTACATCGGTGCCTTGATGCGGGCGGTGGATGTGGCACCCATCGAGCGTGCACTGCTGGAGATCGAGCAGGGTGCATACAAACAGGCCAGGGCATTTCATCGATTGGAAGATTGGCGGGATCGACTGGTGGCGGGAGACGATGAAGCCATGGAAGAGATTCTGACCGCCTTTGTCCGGGCCGATCGCCAGCGCCTGGGCCATTTGGTGAGAAGCGCACGGAAGGCAAGGGAAAAGAATGCGACCAAAAGGTCGGCCCGGAACCTGTTTCGCTACTTGAAAGAGTTGTCCGACCACCAGTCATAAATTTGGATGACAGCACTCTACAAATGGTAGGTTTCGGTTCAGGCCAAGTGATCCTGTCCGTAAATGCGATGACGCACCGAGATTGACGAAGCGCCCGGATCATATATCTTGGATAGTTGGTGAGTGTGCATCCAGAAATAGGAAGATTTGGTCAAGATCAAGGCGCGCAAAAAATTGTACCGGAGGTATATGGGTTGATATTCCGAGGATAAAATTTTTCGCGCAACGCCGATATTGGGCAAATCGGCCATTTCTGGATGTGCGCTCGTTAGAAGGCGCCAAGTTGGCACTGTTTGATCTTAATCCCCATGGACTCGCATGCGCATGCCACATCCAGTCGCGTCATGTTCATCCGGTCGGCCAATTTCCATACCGAAAAACAACTGATCCGTTCGTCGACCGCTTCCGCCTCGATGGCCGCTGCAAGGTCCTGGCTCACCGCCGATGCGGGTTTCACTGCCTTTGCCGTTGCCTGACCATATCCGAACAGGCCCAGTTGGCATCGGCTGATGCGTTTTTCCAACAGATCGATATTCATTCCAACCTGCTTTGGCGGACAGCCCAATTGCCGGGCGATCTCATGGGCCGCCGTACAACTCACCCGCCCCTCTTTTTCCCTCTTTCCGATCTGTTCGGCGATTTTTGGATCCACGGTGCCATCCGGATGTTTGGCCGCGTAATGGCCGGCGTCTTCGTGTGTCATTTTTTGTCCTTTCCAACCATGACCCAATAAATGCACCACCCCACGATAACCGGACCCAGGGCCACCACGGTAAAGGCAACTGCATCGCCTTGCCACGGCCTCAAATAGGCTGTGCAGGCAAGCGGCCACAAGACGGAGAGAACGATGGCGAGTCGATGCATCCACGAGAGTCTCAACGGTTTTTTCCGAAATACGACCTTGGGCGGCGTCTTGCGGTTGTTCATCATGCGGGGAAGAAAAAATAGCCATAGCAGGATGAGCAGAATCATCAGAATTTCTTGTAGACCGGAAACCATGATGCTCTTTTTTTGCGGGGTTGTCGATGAAATTACGTTTCACCAAAAGAAAAACTGGTTTTTTGTAACACAATCTGAGATGACGGGCAATTTCGGAAAAACCGATCTTTGGGTTGTCACAGGAAAAAAGCAGAAAAATATTCGGACCGGTTTCCGAATCACAGCCGATTCGTGATACAAATAAAAAATGGCTGCCCAGACTACTCCCACGATACCCTTTCATCCGATCGTTCTTCGCTGGTTCGAGAGCCGGATCGGAGATCCGACCGATATCCAAACCCGGGCATGGCAGCACATTTCCCGGGGTGATCATGTGCTTATCACGGCACCAACGGGAAGCGGCAAGACCCTGGCGGCCTTTTTATGGGCACTGGATCGCCTGATCCAACGTGGCGGAAAAATCGAGGAGACCCGGATCCTCTATGTCTCTCCCTTAAAGGCCCTGAACAACGATGTAAAAAAGAACCTTCTGACACCCTTGGCACAGATTCGCCGCCTGTTCGATCAAAACCATGAATCCTTTCCCGGGATCCGGGTGGCCACACGAAGCGGCGATACCCCCTCCCACCGCCGCCGGCAGATGATCCGAAGACCGCCGGAGATCCTGATCACCACGCCGGAAAGCCTCCATCTGATGCTCTCCTCCCATGGGGGACGATCCGTGCTGGGCCGGATCGAGACGGTGATCCTGGACGAAATTCACGCCGTCGCAGGCGGAAAACGGGGAACGCTGCTCATGTCCGCCGTGGACCGGCTCGTTCTCCTGTGCGGCGAGTTTCAGCGCATCGCGTTGTCCGCCACGGTAAACCCCATGGATGTTGTGGCCCGGTTCGTCGGCGGATTCTCCATCGCAGGTGATCCGGCAGATCCCGACTTCATTCCGCGCCATGTGTCGGTCCTTTGCTCGGATCGGCAGCGGTCCACTGTCCTAACGGTGGAGGCTGCCGAAGAGGGCGACGATTCGGCGGATTCCGACGGAATCTGGAAGGCGGTGACCCGGAAGATAAAACGCCGAATCCGGCAATATCGATCCATCCTCATTTTTGTCAATTCCCGTCGGTTGTGCGAAAAATTGACCTTTCTCATCAATGCCGATGGGCCTGTGCCCATTGCCTATGCCCATCACGGTTCCTTGTCCAAAGAGCTTCGGCTGGAAGTGGAGCGGCGGCTGAAACAGGGCGAACTCAAGGCGATCGTGGCGACCTCATCCCTGGAGTTGGGCATCGATATCGGCGTTTTGGATCATGTGATGCTGGTCCAGTCCCCCCCTTCGGCCGGTGCGGCACTGCAGCGCATCGGCCGATCCGGACATGGCGTGCACCAGGCCAGCACGGCGACCATCGTGCCCACCCACGGCGTCGACTGTGTCAATGCCGCCGTCCTGGCCCGAATGGTCATGGAGAGAAACATCGAGCCGATACGGCCCGTCCAGTGTCCCGTGGACGTGCTGGCACAGGTGCTGGTCTCCATGACGGGCGTTTCCTCGTGGGATCGGGATCTGCTATTTCACAGCGTTCGCGCCAGCTATCCCTTTCGTACGTTGGATCGCCGTGTCTATGATCTGGTTCTGGAGATGCTTGCCGGTCGATACGAATCCACACGCATCTCCTTTCTGAAACCCAAGATTGCCATCGACCGGCTGGACAACACGGTAACGGCGCGCAAAGGGGCACTGCTCGATCTGTATACATCGGGGGGTGTCATCCCCGATCGCGGATATTTCGGTCTGCGTCACAAAGACTCCGGCGTCCGTATCGGGGAACTGGACGAAGAATTCGTCTGGGAGGCAAAAAGGGGCCAGACCTTTACCCTGGGCACCCAGAATTGGCGAATCCATCGGATCACCCACAACGATGTCATCGTCAGTGCGGCATCCCCCAAAACCCCCGCACCTCCGTTCTGGCGGGCGGAAGGAGTGGACCGGGACTTTCATCTTTCCGAAAGAATCGGCGCATTTCTTAAGATGGCCGACGATCGACTGGATGATCCCGGTTTCACCGATATGTTATCCCATGAGTATTTCATGGAACAACGGAGCGTCCGGTTCCTGACGAATTTCTTGCGGCGGCAGCGCGAAAAAACCGCATGCGCGCTGCCCCATCGCCATCATGTGGTGGTGGAATGGCTGCCGTGGGAGAAGGCGGGGGCGGGGTCCTTTCAGGTGATCTGGCACACCTTCTGGGGCGGCCGGGTCAACCGCCCCTTTGCTCTGGCCCTGTCGGCGGCCTGGGAGAATCGATACGGCGGTGTGCCATCGGTTTTTCCCACCAACGACGCCCTGTACCTGCTGCTTTCCCGAGAGGTGGACACGGCCGATATGATGTCCCTGGTAACGCCGGAAAATGCGGAATCCCTCGTCCGGCAGCGTCTCGAAGGGTCCGGTGTCTTCGGTGCCCGCTTCCGGGAATGCGCGGCCCGGGCCCTGCTCTTGCCACGCCGCCGGTTCAACCATCGCATGCCCCTTTGGCTGACCCGGCAAAACGCCCAACGACTTCTCGACGCCGTGGGACGCTATGACGATTTTCCCATCCTGCTGGAAGCCTGGCGCAGCTGTCTGCAGGACGATTTCGACATGGCGGCCCTGACGCGGGTGCTCAGGGAACTGGAACGCGGTGAGATCACCTGGTCCGCGTCCCACTCCCGCTCGCCCAGCCCCCTGGCCCTGTCCGGCTCCTGGCAATGGATCAATCATCATATGTACGCCGATGACCGACAGACGGGTGTGGTGAAAACAGAACTTTCCCGGGACCTGCTGGAACAGGTGATCGCCAATCCCCAGCTTCGCCCGGCCGTGGATACCCGGTGGGTGGCCGAATTCGAGGAAAAACGCCATCGCAACCATCCGGGCTATGCGCCGGATACCCCTTTGGAGCTTCTGGAGTGGGTCAAGGAGCGTCTTCTCATTTCCGAAACCGAATGGGAAATACTCCTGACGCGTGCCGTGGCCGACAGTGGCGGGGAAAAAGAGACGCTGACCGAGCCCATCCGGAAAAAATTGTGGCATATGGTGGTGACGACACAGACAGGCGACTCCCATTCTCTGGTGGTGGCGTCCGAAAATGCCCCTGCCATCGCCCGCGCCCTTTATCCGGGGCGAAAGGACATTCGATGGGTCCAAGCGAAAGGGGAGAAGGAAGTATCTTTCTTGCCGGAAGCGCCCTCTTTCGGAAAAGAGGATCCTTTTCCCACCGCCATGGATCTGCTGGATCAATGGCTTCGGTTCTACGGCCCGGTTACGGTCGACTTCATCCGGCAGACTTTGGCCCTGGACCGGTCCATCCTTTCTGATCTTCTGTCAGACCTTCTGGAGACCGGCGTCATCGTTTCCGGTTCCCTGGTTCGAGGAAGTGGAGAGGAGCGGATCTGTCATCTCGAAACTTTCGAAACCCTGCTGCGCATGGCAAGAAGTCGGCAGATGGCGACCATTCCGCCCCGGCCCATCGAGGATTTGGCCCCGGTCCTGGCCCGATTCCAGGGGCTGACAGGCACAATGGATAAATCCCAAGGGCTGGCAGATTGTCTGCAGCCGCTGTTGGGCCTCTCCCTGCCGGCTGCGTTGTGGGAGACGGAAATCTTTCCGGCGCGTCTTGCCGGCTACGATCCCCGGTGGATGGATGAATTGATGCAGACCTCCGGTCTCATGTGGGTGGGAAGGCCCGGCAAACGGCTCATTTTTTGTCATGAAGAGGACCTGGACCTGTTCCATGATGATCCGGAAAATACGGACGGGGAGGCAAACGGCGGTGTTGAAGCATCGGAAGCGCCGGCGCGCCTGTTTCCCGACCACCGGGGAAGATATCCCCTCGTTGCCTTGCTGGGCGATCCACCGCTGCCGTCTATCGAGGTTCGCAAGCGGTTGTGGGACGGCGTATGGGCGGGAGCCGTCACCAACGACACGATGGCGGCCCTGCGAGAGCATTTGGCCAAGGGCGCCTTGGCCGACAAAGGTGAAAGAACGCATATTCCCGCGGCCGCATCCTTGAAGATACGGTCTCGTCGCTACAGGCGCAAAGGCGCTACGAATACAGTGTTTTCGTCGGCGGGGAACTGGCGCCTCATCGCATCCGTGAAGCCGCCCGAGGGGTTGATGGAAAAAGAGGAACTGGCCAAAGACCGTGTCCGGCTGCTTCTGGATCGCTACGGTATCTTGTTTCGTCAACGACTGGCCAGAGAAGAGCCCGTGCTGCAATGGCCGGCCCTGTTTCGATCCTTACGGCTCATGGAGTTGTCCGGTGAAGTCGTGTCCGGCTGCTTTTTCACCGATATCCCCGGCCCGCAGTTCGCCTCCAGAAAAATGCTCCGGCTGATCAAAGAAACCTTGCCCGAAACGGCGGTTTTCTGGCTCTGTGCCCAGGATCCGGCCTCGGTTTGCGGTTTGGGCATCAAGGCGTTGAAAGGGGGGGTGCCCCGGCGGCTGGCGGGCTCCCATCTGGTCTATGCGGGCCGCCGGCTGGCCCTGGTCTCCGAGGCAAAGGGAAAACGGGTGACGATCCATTTGCCGGTGGACCACGAACGTTTGGCCGACTGCCTGCAGGTGTTCGACCACCTGCTGATCCGCCGGGTCGATCCCCTCCCTTCTATCACAGTGGAGACCATCAACGGAATCGACGCGCCCGAGAGTCCATATCTTCCCGTTTTGCGCGAACGGTTCGATATTGTCGTGGAGACCGGGAACATTACCATGTACTGTTCTGTATGAAGCATTACCATCCTTTTTTATCATTTCCATTTTTCAGCCTGCCAATTCCCAGGGGATACGTCGCTTCTTCAGGGTTTGTCTGCGCGCGAACGTTCGTCGTTCCGATTCTTAACGTTTTGCGAAAACGGTTCGATATTGTTGTGGAGACCGGGAACATTCCCTTTTACCGGTCTGCATGAGATATTGGGCGGTGGGAACCATGGACATCAAGCGTCTACTTTCGTTTTCCAAACAAATCGGAACCGTCAAAAGCAAAAGGATCGTGCCCGCCGCTCCTGCCAAAAGGCAAGATCCATCGGCTCCCATGAAGGATGCGTCCACAGGCATTGAAAATAGAGAATCAGGAACGCCGCCTGCTCCCGTTTCACTGCCGAAGGTGAGGGACTTGGCGGTTTTGCGAAAGCAGTTGAAAAGCCTTTCGGACACAGGCGACGGTGGTGCCGATGAAGGTGACAACGAGATTCCACCCGACGTAAAAGCAGCAATTTACAATCTGCGCCAGGCCCTCGATCCGTTGTTGCCGGAGGGCGACACGACCAAATTGGCAGGGCGGATTAAGGTTCTCGTTGAAAATTGCGGACTCTATTTCGAAAAACGGCTGGAGAAGGCAATTGAAACGTCATCCGGCCAGTTACCGGAATCCATGAAGACGGAAGACCTGGTCAGACAACCTGGAATTCGCCATCTCATGGCAACGGATGTAAAACCCAACCTATTGATCCTGAAGCAGTTTCTGGATAAATCCGATCAAAATGTGCCATCTATCAAGGAACAACCGCTGGAAACCATGAAGAGGGTGGTCTCGAAAATGCTGGACCATATGGAACAGCAACAGCAATCAGCCATCCAAAGGCCGGGCAAACCGGAACTGTTACAGGCGTTTACGCACATGATGGTCCTGACCGGTGAAAACCGGGACGCCCGGTTGAAGGTCTATTATGCCAAAAAGGGGCGGCCTGCGACCCATGATACACAGCCCCGGATCTCCCTGCTCCTCGAGATGGACCGAATGGGAACTGTCCGTGCCGATTTGTGGATGGCAGAGGGGAACCTCAATATCACGTTTTATGTCCAGGATGAAAAGGCAAAGCGGGCCGTCGAAAATGAACAAAAGCGTATCGGCGGGGTATTGGCCAATACGTTTACCACCGTTTCCGTCGGCGTTGTCATCAGTGAGAAAAAAATCGCCGCGTTCGAGGGAGAGGATTTGAAACGGACCGACCATCGACAGTTGGACGTGACCGTATGAGCGACAAACCCATGAAGCGGGCCGCCGCCCTGCGATACGATGAAGCCAGGGATATGGCCCCCCGGCTGGTGGCAAAGGGAAGGGGGCATATTGCCGAAAAAATCATTGCGGTGGCTCGGAAAAGTGGTGTCCCTCTGGTCGAGGATCCCAACCTGGTCAATGTCCTCGAAGCATTGGAACTGGAGGCTCAGATTCCTGCCGAACTCTATCGTGCCGTTGCCGAGGTGCTGGTGTTTGTGTATCGCCTGAACGGTAAGATGCCATATTGACAGAAATGGACGTCCCGCTATATTTTTTTTTGAAAAAAATGTTCTCAAGAAACGGATGCTGATGTTCCTGCCCTTTTTCACCGCGATGCAACGCCGTTTTTCCTTTTGCCTGATTTTCGCCTTTCATTTCGTTGTGTTGATTGGCATCGAACCGGCTCATGCCGCGCCGCTTTTTCAACTCACGGGCAATGGAAGTGAAATCTACTATTCACCGGGTGAGCGGCAGATTGCCCGGCGACTGGCCGCCGCGGCCCCGCGCATTTGCCAATTTCTCGAAGAGTATGGGCTATCGGTCAAGAAGCCGGTTCACGTAATTCTGGATGAGAACCTGGACACACCCGGACCCCAAGTCCACGTGATTCCCCACCGGGAGATCCGTCTCGGCTTGAAGGCTCCCGGTGTTTTCGAGGATGGCTGGCTTGAGGCCGATCCATGGCGATATTATCTGTTCAAAGGGCTTTGCCTTCAGGCAATCTACGGCATGCGATCCGGGATTCCCGCCCTGGTGCACAAGGGATTTGGGGAAATCGTCTCGCCCAACGTCATTTTGCCCGATTGGATCACCGACGGCGTATGCCACCTGCTCTATTCCCGATACAACCATCAACCAACACCCACTCCCATCTACGACGCCATCTTGCAAAACACCCCCATCGCCGACCTGGATGCGGTGAGCAATCATCCGGAAATCTGGCCGGGGCACCATAGTTATCGGATATTCGGTCGTCCTTTTATTCAATGGGTCGTGGATCGACATGGATGGGACGGTCTCCTTGGTTTTCTTTCGGAACACGGCGGCGGGGTCATCCCCTTTGAAATCGACTGGAAGGCCGAGCGTATCACGGGGTATACCTGGCCCCAATTGTGGCGGCAGTTTCAGCAATCCCTTCCCGGTCCCGGCCAAGCTTCTTCGGGAGATCCTGTTCATGGCTATTGGGCCAATCCGTATCTATTCTGGAACCGGGCCGGTATCTTTCCCGGCGTGGAACGAATCGGACGCCGAGGCCGATACGGTTATTTGGACGAAAAGGGCAGCCTCTGGCTCTCCCAATACGACCAGCACGGGATATCGAAACGGATACGGTATCGGGGTGATCAACCCGTATGGATGGATGAAGAGCACTTCTGGGATCCAGGACCGGGCGGCGTCGCCGTTACCCGGATCGGACATCGCCCCTGTCTCGCGGTATTGCCCCGTGAAAAGACAACTCAGTATGAGGCCATAAATCTTTGGTCCGGTATCCATTTTGACACCATCGTTGCTCCCGAAGGAATTCTCCAGCTTTCCGGGCCGGTCATGGACGCCGATGGAAGAATCGCCGTGGCGGGCAATCGAATGGGAAACTGGGATATCTGGCTTTACGATGGCGACTGGCAGAGAGTGACCGACAGTCCGGCTGCGGAAATCGACCCATGGTTTGAAAAAAACACCATCCTGTTTGCATCAAACCGGGACGGAAGTTTTCGGATCATGGATACGGGCGGCACCATCCGCAGCCGTTGCGATACCCAGGCCGTCATGCCCAGGGACGACAAGTTTCTGTGTCTGTCCGGAGAAGGATGGGTGCCGACGATCCTATCTCCTGCAAAAAGAACTGCGGAAAAGGGACCTGATTTTACGGAGGACACAATCCAGGGTGCCGATGCGAAATCATATTCGCCGTCGGTGGAAGAAGAGAGAAAAAAAATGGATGGACAGTCCGACGAACGCTACAATCCATTTTCCAGCCTCTTTCCCAATTATCTCCAACCGGAGTTGTTCATCAGCGAAACGGATCTCCAGGTGGGGGTTGGCACATTCGGCCGGGATGTCTCCGGTGACTACACCGTGGACGGCGGGGTGCGGTACGCCGCCGACGATGAATTCTGGTCCATACGGGCCGGTGCCTCGGCCAAACGATTCGGGTTGCGCTATACGCGATATCCCTTCTCCTATAGTACGGCACTGGGCCAATCCGTCGATGAATCGCGGCATGAAATCAAGTCTTTCTGGCGGCCCTGGGAGTACGAAGAGGTCGAGGTGTCCTTTAACTATCGCATTTATCAAGATAGAGACGCCGATCAACAGTATGATGAGGAACAGTGGGCGGCACTTCATGTGGCCAAGGAATACGGACGACACCGCGGTTGGCTGAATCTGGAGTGGTTTTCCGGTGACAGACGATCCATCTTCGGCGGCGGCCAATTGTTTTTTGGTGAGTCTGTTTTCACCATGTTGCACCTGCAGGCGGGCAAGAGTTGGGGGCCGATCCTTCCCGGCCACGACACCTACCGAATCGGCGGCAACGTTTTGGAGGGCTATTTTACCCAGCGTCCATCGCGCCTGTTTCCGCTTCGGGGCTTTGATTCAAATATTCTGGACGCGGATCAGGCCATCACCTCGGGGATCGAAGTCTTCTTCCCCTTGGTAAATTTTCAGGCCGGATACATGACGTTGCCCCTGTTTTTCCATCGTATGATGCTGGGGACATTCGTTGACGCCGGTGCCGCGGATGATTCCATTGATGATGAAGATATTCTGGTGGGCGCGGGCGTGGAGATTGTCACTTCCATGGAAATCGCATGGGGATACCTCTCCTCCTTTCACATGGGAGTGGCCTGGCCCATTCGTCAACCCGACGTTTTGGATGAATCGGGGCCTGTCTTCTTGATTCAGCTGGGTACGCCCCTGTGACCGGCGCAACATGCCGCACCCTCTGCGTTTGCGGGCAGGGTGAGGATTGAAAAAATGGGGATGAGTTGATAGAAGTGTCAATATGATACATTACTATACAAATCGTGAACTTTCCCATCTGCTGGGAATCAATCTGGCCCGTTGGAAACGGTGGTCACGATCCTTTTTGCCCCCCGATCCCTTGGGTGGCATGCAATCGGGATACGCGCGGCAGTATACATTCAAGGACCTGTTTACGGTTTTCCTGGGCGGTTATCTGGTGGGCCACTTGAAACTATCCGTTTTGGAGAGCCAAACGGTACTTTCGGATCTTTCCGGATGGTTGAAAAAAAACGGTTTCATGAAACTGAACGTCGATGGCGTGCAGGAATTCCCGCAAGGGGAGGGGGGCAGCCGATACCTCATCTTCTTTTGCCCGATTTCCCAATCCAATGGCAGACAGGCGACGGGCTATCGCTATCTGATTCGAAAAACCGTGGATACGCGAATCGCCACACCGGCGTCCGGCCATCGAACCATGGAAGCCATCGAGGAGACGGTGCTGTGCGCCGGGCCGTCGGATGCAACGGCCATCTACAACGATCCGTTCGTGCGCCTGATCAACCTGTCGGCAATACACAATCACTTGGTCAAAAAACTAATTACGGTCCAGGATGTTCAGGAATGACGCGCATACCTGAGTTGGTCGTCTCATCGCTGTCCCTGTAATTCCAGAAGGGGTGCCGGCGATACCGTTATCTGGTGATCGTGGATCGCTCGAACATCTTCTGGTCTTCACTCACCCTCGATGATCAAATTGGCAAGTTCGTCGGTATCATCGGGTTTGATGGGAAAATGGGCCTGCAAGAGGTCTCCGATATGGCCGATGGCATCACAGATGGCGTCGGCCCCCTTCCCCTTCCGGATACCTTTCGTGATACGGCCGACCAGATCGTCCCATTCATTGGAAGGGACCTTTTCATGAATTCCTTTGTCCGCCAGAAGCCAAACCTTGTGTTCGAAAACGGAGATAAACAACAAAACGCCGTTGGCGTCACGGGTCCGGTAGAGGCCCTGCCGGAAGAAACCGTTGATGGCAGCTTCCTCCACTTCCTCGTCGATCTCCCGTCGGGAAACGAATTGCCGTTTGAAAGCGGGCAAGCGTCTGACCAGCCAGTGAAACAATATGAAGCCGATGGCGAAAAGTCCCATGAAAAGCCACATGTTCTGGGTGCCGAGCCACAGCCGGCCGCCGATAACATAGGTTCCGACAATTGACAGCGGCAAGGTTGTGGCACACGCCCCCAAAATGTCCGCCGTGGGGTAATGGTAGCTCGATGGGACGACCATGCAGACGATTTCTCCGGCTGTCTTCTTCTCGGCCTCAGAGACGACGGCCTCAATGCGTGCCCGGTCTTTCTTTGACAGAAATTTTTCCACCAGTTGCTTCATGGATTAACCCTTTTGTCACCAACTCAATTTTCGGGATTCGATTGTTAACGAACAGATAAAAACGAGATTCCTGCATGTGGCTGTTAGGCCACATTTGGCCTGGAAAAGCTTTTTACCATCCGCCGGAGGCACCGCCGCCACCGAAGCCGCCGCCACCACCAGAAAAGCCGCCGAATCCGCCCGAAAAGGAACCGCCACCGCCCATACCGCCGCCCCAGTAACCGCCGCGACGAATTGTGGTGCCGCGACCCGCCAGCGGTCCACCCATCAGGCCGATAAAAAGACCGGCCACCAGACCGACGGGAACCAGTACCAGCAGGAGGAGCGGTTTCAAGCCGAAGAAGAGTGCGCCTGCAATGGGAAACAATACCGCCCCGGTGGCAGCTCCCATCACACGACTGGCGCGGCCCAATGCATTGATCAGGAAAAAGAGGCCGATGAGCGCGAAGACGGGAACACCTTGCTTGTTCGGTTTGTCCTTTTTCACGGGCGTAGCCGAAGTGTATTCGCCGCGGACCGCACCGACCATGGCGGCAACCCCCGCCACGATGCCCTGATCAAACTGTCCCCGCTTGAAGTAGGGCGCGATCTCGTTTCGGATGATACGACCGGCGAGAAGGTCCGTTAGACGCCCCTCCAACCCGTATCCCACTTCGATTCGTATCTTCCGGTCGTTTTTGGCGATCAATAAAATCGCCCCATTGTCCAACCCTTCTTGTCCGATCTTCCAGGCCTCGGCCACACGGATGGAAAAGTCCTCCAGGGCATCCCCCTTCAACGACGGGATGGTCAGCACGACGATCTGGGTGGACTCCTTTTGGGCAAAATCTTTGAGCGCTGCCTCCAACTGGTGTTTGGCCGCCGTGCTGAGCATGCCGGCATAGTCGTTGACATGGCCGGTGAGCCGGGGGACCTCCAGGGAAAATGCCGGGGCGGCAAGTATCGTCGTCACCAGTGAAACCATAAAAAGGATATTGACGATTTTCGCTCGTTTGGCGACCCTTTGATTCGCGTTTCCGATGAGAAGAAGCCTTGCAGCCATGTGGGAAGGATGTCCTTTGTGACCGATGTGCAGGCGATCGTCCATGTCCATGGCCCCTATTCAAAACTGATTTTTGGTGCCTGGGTGGCACCTGCCTCTGCCTTGAAATACTCTTTTCGATCCAGTTTGAGCAAGAGGCTGTTGGTGAGGCTGTACGGAAAACTGCGAATCTTTCCATTGAACTCCTGAACCGCCTGGTTGTAGCGTTGGCGGGCCACATTGATCCGATTCTCCGTACCTTCCAACTGGTTTTGCAGATCCAAAAAATTCTGGTTGGCCTTGAGTTCCGGGTAGCGCTCCACCACCACCATCAGGCGGGATAGGGCGGACGAAAGCCCTCCCTGGGCATCCGCCAACTGCTGCATGGCCTGGGCATTGCCCAGATCATTGGCGGAAAGCTGAACACTGGTGGCTTTGGCCCTCGCATTGACCACCGCTTCCAGCGTCTCTTTTTCATGGGAGGCATACCCCTTGACGGTGGCAACGAGGTTGGGAATGAGGTCGGCACGGCGCTGCAAATTGCTTTCCACATCGGACCAGGCCTTGAATACCTGTTCCTCCATCTGCTGCAAGGCGTTGTAACCGCATCCACCGAAGGTCAGGATGAACAGGGCCGCCGCAATCATCCATTTCATGCGTCTTGTCATGGGGTTTCCTCCGTTTTCTTGAAGTGCGTTAGAAGATTTTTTCCTCATGCTTCCTTTTTTTCCTGTGTTTCGGAAACGGTCAGCTTCAGCCGAAGAGAGAGTTCGTCCAACTGCTCCTTGGCCGCTTCGGATGGTGCATTGGTGAGCAGGCAGGCGGCCCGTTGGGTTTTGGGAAAGGCGATGACGTCCCGAATGGAGGGCTCGCCGCAAAGGAGCATCACAAGCCGGTCGAATCCGAAGGCGATGCCACCATGGGGGGGGGCGCCGGATTCGAGGGCATCGAGAAGAAATCCGAATTTTTCCTGGTAGGTGTCGGGCGCCATTCCCAGCGCGGAAAAGACCCGTTTTTGCAGCTCCATGTCGTGAATACGGATGCTGCCGCCGCCAACCTCGAATCCGTTCAGCACGATGTCATAGGCGCGGGATCGAACGGACTCAGGATCAGACGCCAGTTTTTCGTAGTCTTCCTCCAATGGGGCCGTGAAGGGATGGTGCAGTGCCTGATACCGTTTTTCCACCTCGTCGTACTCGAACATGGGAAAATGGGTCACCCAGACGAAGTTGAATTGACGCTCATCGATGAGCCCCAGTTTTTTGCCCAGATGGTTGCGCAGGTGGCCCAACGCTTCGTTGGTGACTTTGGGCTGGTCTGCCACGAAGAAGACCAGGTCTCCCGGTTCCATGTCGATTCGCTCGGCCAACTGTTCCTTTTCCTCATCGGTGAAGAATTTGGCGATGGGAGACTGCCAGGAATCCTCACGCACTTTGATCCAGGCCAGACCCTTGGCACGGTAAACGGCAACGAAGTCGGTCAGGTCGTCGATCTCTTTTCGTGAGAAGTCGATACAGCCCTTGGCGTTCAGGGCCTTTACGATACCGCCCTTTTTGACTACGCTGGCAAACACCTTGAAACCGCTCTTCTCGACGATGTCCGAGACCTCCGCAAGTTCCAGTCCGAAGCGGGTGTCCGGTTTGTCCAGACCGTATCGATCCATGGCCTCGGCGTAGGTCAGCCGGGGGAATGGGAGGGACAGGGACTGGTCCATCACCGTTTCGAAGAGGTCGGCCATCATTTTCTCGCCGATCTCCATGATGTCTTCTTCGCCCACGAAAGACATCTCCATATCGATCTGAGTGAATTCCGGCTGGCGGTCGGCCCGCAGATCTTCGTCCCGAAAGCACTTGACGATCTGGTAGTAGCGATCGAAACCCGAGACCATGAGAAGTTGCTTGAACAATTGCGGTGACTGGGGCAGGGCGTAAAACTGGCCTGCGTTGACCCGGCTGGGCACCAGATAGTCACGCGCACCTTCCGGCGTGCTGCGGGTCAGAACCGGTGTCTCGATGTCCAAAAAACCATTGTCATTGAGAAAATTACGGACCGCCGCACCGATTTTGTGCCGCATGATGATGTTTCGCTGCAAGGTGGGACGACGAAGGTCCAGGTGCCGGTTTTTCAACCGAATGGCCTCGGAAACATCCACATTGTCCTCGATCATGAAAGGTGGCGTAGTGGCCGGGTTGAGTATTTTCAACTCGTCCACCAATACCTCGATCTCGCCGGTGGGAAGCTTGGGGTTGACCATCCCTTCCGGGCGAGGCGCCACGCGGCCGCGTACGCCGAGGACGTATTCGTTGCGGATAACGTGGGCTTTGGCGTGTACTTCCTGGTTGACTTCCGGATTGAATACCACCTGGGTGATTCCCTCCCGGTCCCGCAAATCAACAAAAATCACCCCTCCATGATCCCGCCGCCGCAGGACCCAACCCATCAGAATGACGGTTTCGCCAACGTTTTTTGCATTCAGGGTGTTTAAGTGATGGGTTCTTCTCATGTCGCCGAGAATATCAGCCAATGGAAACTCCTTTCGAATTCGATCATTCCCGGCATCGCCTCATGCGGCGCCCGGTTTGGAGAAAAGGTCGGTTATGGTATCGATCATGTCCGCCATGGGGATTTCCTGCTGGTCCTGGGTGACCATGTCACGGAGAATCGCCGTTTTTTCCGCCAGTTCGTTTTCGCCTAGGATGAGTACATGCATCACACCAAGGCGATTGGCCCGTTTCATCTGTGCCTTCAGGCTTTTTTCCTCATATTCAAAGGTCGTGTCGATGCCATTGCGGCACAGCGCCGTCATCCATTCGAAAGCCTTTCGTCGGGCCGATTCACCCAGGGCGGCGATGAACAGATCGGGTTTTCGAGACGCGATGGTGGTACTTTGGGAAACGATTTCCGTAAGGCGGTCAAACCCGATGGCAAATCCGATGGCCGGTACCTTCGGGCCACCGAGGACTTGGATCAAGCCATCGTATCGACCTCCCCCTGCAACGGCGCTCTGGGCACCCAAGGCACCGGTCTGTATCTCGAAGGCGGTCCGGGTGTAGTAGTCCAGGCCGCGAACCAGCTGTTTGTCTACGGAAAAGGGTACGCCAAGATCGGTCAGCCCCTGGGTGACCGTGTCGAAATGGGCCTTGCATGCCGGACACAGGTGGTCGATGATGGACGGGGCGTTGGCCATGGCCTCCCGGCAGCCGGGTACCTTGCAGTCGAGCACGCGAAGCGGGTTTCGATCCTTTCTTCGGGCACAATCGCTGCAAAGGGACGGTGCCGCTTCGTCCAGCAGGCCCGACAGGGCCTTTTTATACTGGGGGCGGCAATCGGGACAGCCCAGGGAATTGACGTGTGCGGTGGTGTCGACGACCTTCAGGCGGTCAAACAGGGTGTGCAGCAAAAAGATCAGCTCCACATCCGCAAAAGGGGATGCGATGCCGAAAATTTCCGCATCGATTTGATAGAACTGGCGATAGCGTCCCTTCTGGGGGCGCTCTCTGCGGAACATGGGACCGATGGTGTAAAATTTCTGGATGGGGTCCTGGGCATACATTTTGTGCTGGATATAGGATCGGCAGATGCAGGCGGTGGCCTCGGGCCGAAGGGTCAACATCTCGCCTTTGCGGTCGGCAAAGGTGTACATCTCCTTTTCCACGATGTCGGTGTCTTCACCGATGCTCCGGGCAAACAGGTCGGTCTTTTCCATGATGGGAATACGAATTTCCCGGTAGCCGAAATCCTCGAACATGCCGATGGCGGTGCGTTCGATGTGCTGCCACAATCCTGTCTCGTTCGGCAGGATGTCCTTAAATCCCCTGATCAATTGTATATTTGCCGCGCCCATCATTCACTCACCTTCCGGCCATATCCCTTTTGAACCCTTTTTTCGGGATTTGCCCCGCTTGCAATCGACTCATGAAAACCTACACTTTTATCCCAGTTCTCCATGGATAGTCAACACCATTATGCTGAAGTCATTGACATCTGACGATATGTTCCTATAAAAACCCAGTATAAAAGGAGACGACATCGATGCCGACGACGACGGGGTCATCGACGACGCGGCAACCGAAAACCGCGGCCTTATCCGGCTGGTGGCAACGGGTGCCGAACTAAAGCAGGGGAACGTTACGGTCAACGTCCTTACCGAACTGGTGTACAACCAGGTGGGCTATCGATTACTGATTGGCCAATCGGTTCAATCCATCGTCGACGAGATGGACCGGTGTGCCCGTTTGTTGCTCTCTACCGATATCGACGGCGACGGGCGGATCGATCATCGGGATCTTTCTTCATGGGATCCGTTATTCCAGAAAGACCATTTGCGTCAGGGGTGGGATTCGGTTCTCTCCTGCATCCAGGCCGTTCATGAGGGTGACAGCCTCGTATCGTTTTCCATTACGATGCTGTCCGGGGTGATTGGATCGGTTGATACTCCGGGGCATCTTCGCGACGTCGCGGTATCGGGCGGCTACGCCTATATTGCCGATAAGGATTGTCTGAACCGTCCCTCGACACGAATCCTTCGTCCATCCCTTTTAAAACCTCCAAATTGCGGCAATAGGCCGCAATTCGAAAACTGCAGGATCCAACTGGAATTGTCGTACACGCAAGCGGGTGCCTTGTTGACACAACCTGCAATTTTGGATACCCTGAACCGACTTTTTCGTACTATAATAAGGTGCAAAGATAATCCCTTTCCACCCCATAGGACGGTGCCATGATTATCGGGCTGGACGTAGGCGGTACACATACGGATGTGATCCTTCTCGGACAAGGCGGATTGGTGCGGCAGGTTAAGGTGCCGACTGATGCTGCGGACCTTTTTCATTCCGTATTGTCCGGTTTGGAAAAGATTCTCGATGGTGTGGATCCCGCAAAGATCCAACGTGCGGTGCTTTCTACCACCCTGACGACCAACCGAATCGTGCAAAAGCGGATTCCGGATGTGGGCATGATCGTCGCAGCCGGGCCCGGAATGGACCCTGAATTGTTCCGCACGGGGCCTCATTATCAAGTGGTCGCCGGGGCCATCGACCATCGAGGCAATGAGATTTCGCCCATCGACGCCGATGAGGTGATCAAGGTGGCCGAGACGTTTCAGGCCGAAGGAATTCAACATGTGGGGGTGGTCACCAAATTTTCCGTCCGCAACCCCGATCACGAGGTTGCAATCTGTAACCTCATCAGGGATCGGTTCAACAAGGTTTTCATGGGGCATCGGGTCTCGGGCGGGCTCAATTTCCCGCGGCGAATCGCCACCACCTTCCTCAACGCATCGGTCTATCCGATCCACAAGAAGTTTTTCGAAGCCGTAAACGACTCCTTGACCCAAAAGGGACTGAGTGTACCCATTCGCATCCTCAAACCCGATGGCGGTAACGTTCGCTTCGACGCATCCATTGAATATCCTGCCCAAACGGTTTTGTCCGGACCCGCTGCCAGTGTCATGGGATCCGTTGCCTTCGCACCCAAAGAGGATACCTGCCTGGTGCTGGATATCGGTGGCACCACCACGGACATGGCCATCCTCGTCAACGGCGTCCCCCTGCTCGATCCCATGGGAATCCAGATCGGTGACCATAAAACGCTGATTCGTGCCCTGACGACAGTCTCCATCGGTATCGGCGGCGACAGTCATGTTCGGGTGAAAGGCGGCAGGATTCTGATCGGCCCGGATCGACAGGGCAATGCCATGGCTTTCGGTGGAACAGTACCGACACCTACCGATGCCATCTTCGTTTTGGGAGACGGGCAAGGAGGCGATGTGGAGAGGGCCCGGTCGGGAATCGGACAAGTTGCCGAGGCGCTCGGGATTCGAGTACAGGATGCCGCACAGCAGATTTTCGACCAGACCTGCCGGACCATCCTGGAAGAGGCCCAATCCATGGTCGATCAGGTCAATGCCAAACCCGTCTATACGGTCCACGAGGTGTGGGAAGGCCATCGATTGGAACCCCGTCATATCCTGGTGTTGGGCGGGCCGGCTCCCTGGTTTGCCAAGGGGCTTTCCCGTGTCAGCGACAGCCGCGTGGAGGTGATTCCCCGCTGGGGTGTGGCCAATGCCATCGGCGCCGGTTTGGCGCGGACCACCAGCGAAGTGGTTTTCCTCGCCGACACACAGAAACAGATCGCCACCGCACCTGAAGAGAATTTTCGATCGAGCATCCCAGTCAATTATACGAAAGACGATGCCATCCGGACCACGTTGGAACTTCTTCGCAAAAAGGCCATCGCCCGTGGGGCGAACCCCGACCACCTGGAACTGGAGGTCGTCGAAGCCTTCTCTTTTAATATGGTTCGTGGATTTCGTACCACGGGAAAAAATATCCGTATTCAGGCACAGGTCAAACCAGGATTGATCCATGGGTACGATACTATCGTGGAAAAGCTCATGGATGAAGATCCGGTGTAATCTCGAACCAATCATCGGAGCCGATTATCATGCTGCGTGCAAAGAATAAAATGGGCCTGGTCTTCTTTCCCGCTTTTGACTGGGCGATCAGCCCCACCCATCCGGAGCGGGAAGAACGCTTGCTCTACACACAGGATCAGGTATTCGAAGAGGGACTTCTCGACGTGGAAGGTCTGGTGGAGTACAAACCCGATCTGGTCACCAAAAAGGATGTTCAACGGGTTCACTTTTGCGTTCCGGACCTTTGGGCCGTCATGACGGAATCCCATTTCATCAGTGCCGGTGGGGCAAAAACCATCGCCATGGCGGTGATGGACAAGCAGGTAAAACACGGATTCGCGCTGGTTCGTCCCCCCGGACACCACGCCAACCGGGTAGTCCACGGGGCCAGGGGGTTTTGCAACGTCAATATCGAAGCCATCATGATCGAGTATATTCGAAGGGCCTACGGCGTCAATCGCGTCGCCATCGTGGACACAGACTGTCATCACGGCGACGGTACACAGGACATCTACTGGCATGATCCGGACACCTTGTTCATCTCCATCCACCAGGATGGTCGAACCCTGTACCCCGGTTCCGGGGCGATCGACGAACTGGGCGGGCCCAATGCCGTGGGGTCCACCATCAATATCCCATTGCCTCCTTACACTTCGGAAGAGGGGGTTCTGCATGTGATTCGAAATGCGGTGCTTCCCATTTTGGATGCGTTCAAACCGGAAATCGTCATCAACTCCGCCGGGCAGGACAACCACTACTCGGACCCCATCACCAACATGAACTTCTCGGCCCAGGGATATGCGGAACTCACCTCCTTACTCAAAGCCGACATCGCAGTCCTCGAGGGGGGGTATGCCATAGAAGGGGCGCTTCCATATGTCAATACCGGCATTATCCTGGCCATGGCAGGAATGGACTACAGTCATCTCAAAGAGCCGGATTACGATCCCGTCAGGATTCGCCAGTCGCCGCAGGTGACGTCGATTGTAGAGAAGACCTGTGAGAAGGTGATGGAGATATGGGACTCGAGACAGAAACTGGGAGAACTCACCCGAAAAGGTCACGACTTTTTGAAACGCAATCGTTACATTTACTACGATACGGACAACATCAGTGAACACCAGCAGGAGACGATCCGGGTGTGTGAAGCATGCGGAGGTGCCCTGCGGATCGATTCCTTCGCCCAGCGAATGAAGCACATTCTAGCCGTTCACATCCCTAGAAATGCTTGTCCGGCCTGCAGGGAACAGGGACGAAACTGGTATGAGGAGGCCGATTTGGATCAATACCATAAGGTGTATCTCCAGGATCGCGTCTCGGACATCATCGAGGAGAAAGCAGGACCTGCCTGATATCAAAGACTCATGGGATTTTCTCCGCATAGCGCCAGTCTGTTTCATTTAAGGAAAAGGGCCCGGATGATCGAAACCATTCGGGCTTTTTTCTCGGACCAGGGATTTCTGGAGGTTGAGACACCGATTCGTATCCCCGCACCGGCACCCGAACTCCATATCGATGCCCAGGAGTCGGGGTCATGGTTTCTGCAGACGTCTCCCGAACTTTGCATGAAACGGCTGCTTTGTTCCGGGTACGAAAAGATTTTTCAGATCTGCCGGTGCTTCAGAAAAGGGGAGCGTGGAAGATTTCACCTGCCGGAGATGACGCTGCTGGAGTGGTATGTGGCGGGCTTTGATTACCAGGACATGATGGTGCAGTGTGAACAACTCATTCGGTTCATCGCGGATCGATTGGGGATCGGCCGATACTTGACCTACCAGGGCCACAGGATCGATCTGACGCCCCCCTTCGAACGACTCACCGTTTCCGAAGCATTCGTCCGCCACGGTGAGATGACGGCGGAAAAGGCGTTGCAAGAAGATCTCTTCGACGAGATCATGGGAGTCCATATCGAACCCACCCTCGGTCTGCGAAAGCCCATTTTCCTTTACGATTACCCGGCCCGGTGCGGCGCATTGGCACGGTGCAAACCCGAAAATTCCAACGTTGCAGAGCGGTTCGAACTCTACATTGCCGGCATCGAACTGTGTAACGCCTTTAGCGAGTTGACCGACCCAGAAGAACAGCGGTATCGTTTCGAGATGGAAAACCAGCGCCGAATGGCTACGGGAAAGAAGAAATATCCCACCGCCGAGCCGTTTCTTCGGGAACTTTCCGAAATGCCCGCGGCGGCGGGAAATGCCCTGGGAATCGATCGACTGGCAATGCTTTTTACCGATTCGGCATCCATCGATCGTGTTGTTTCATTTACACCGGAGATGTTATGATTTTCTTTGATTCTTTTTGAAAAGAAGACGGTAAAATAAAGCCGTTTTATATTCTTTGTTGGAGCAAAAAAGTT
Source organism: uncultured Desulfosarcina sp. (assembly GCA_963674945.2). Classification (GTDB taxonomy): domain Bacteria; phylum Desulfobacterota; class Desulfobacteria; order Desulfobacterales; family Desulfosarcinaceae; genus Desulfosarcina. The sequence goes on along the minus strand of CAXXWQ010000003.1, from coordinate 1,631,237 downwards.
TTCTTTACACCTTCCGCAATGAGATTCCCGATTTCGTTTTTCTGACGATGAACTTATCCCCTTGGGAAAACTCCATGGTTTCAATCATGGACTTGGGAATGATCACGCTACCACTTTTTCTGACAAGAACCTCTTTTGTTTCGGAAGCCGCTTTCTTTCCTCTACCGGCTTTTATTTGCGGTGCCTTACCGGCATTGGTGAGTGCATCCAACAAATGGCTCTTTAGTTGGGCGGTTGTATTAAACTTGAACGCTTTCATGATCTCCCGTTGATGGGTTCCGTTTTCTACCATTTGAATCAATTTGGCACCGTTTACTTTTTTCTTTGCCGGCATTCAATTCTCCTTTGCAATAGATGATGAATCGTTGTCGTACACGATAATACTGACCATTATTGGCATTTTAGATAAAAAAGCAAGTTATAATATATTGTTTTTTAATTTTAAAAATACCATCTTTTTACGACGGTAAAAATACACTCATGGTGTTTTTCCGACCGATGATTATTTTACAAAAAGTTGGTAATAGAATCGTCTTCACATTTGATTCTACGGAACCACTTTTTATTATACTGGAGGCGTACAATGAGCCGTAAAGAAAACAAGGATAAAAGAAAATGTTTCAGGAACTGCGAGAAACTTTACGACGATTGCATGAAAGGCAAAGAGCACGATTCGGTTTGCCAGATGAACAACAACCGATGTTCATGTGGTTGTATGGTTTCTTGAAGGGAAAAAGATAAAAAGGGAAACCGTTTATACGATTTCCCTTTTCTATTTTTTATATCGTTTGAAAGATGAAACGATCTTCTAAAACTGATCTTCCTCCGTGCTGCCTGACATGGCCCCCACCGAAGACAGGCCACTGCTGATGGTATCCATTAACCGATCGAAATAACCGGCCCCCACGAATTTCTGATGAGTGGTGGCCATATAGCCATCCTCCTTGCCGAAACGAAACTCCTCTTCCTGAAATCGCGAGTAGGCCAACATGCCGGTCTTCCGATAGTTCAAGGCCAGGTCGAACATTCCCAGATTCAGGGCATGGAATCCTGCCAGGGTGACGAACTGGAATTTGTATCCCATGGCGCCGAGTTCCCGCTGGAATTTGGTGATGGTGGTGTCATCGAGATTGGCCTTCCAGTTGAACGAAGGGGAGCAATTGTAGGCGAGAAGCTTTCCGGGAAACTTTTCGTGAATGCCTTCGGCGAAACGTTTTGCCTGGTCCAGGTCGGGTTTGGATGTCTCGCACCAGATCATGTCTGCATAGGGAGCGTAGGCCAGACCCCGCGCGATGGCGGTCTCCACTCCGTTCTGTATGTAGAAGAATCCTTCGCTGGACCGTGGCTGATCGAGAATGAACGGACGATCCCGCTCGTCGATATCACTGGTGAGCAGTTTTGCCGCGTCGGCGTCGGTGCGTGCCAGGATGATGGTGGGAACGCCACAAACGTCTGCCGCGAGTCGGGCCGCGATAAGCTTGGCAACGGCTTCCTGGGTGGGGACAAGCACCTTGCCGCCCATGTGTCCGCATTTTTTCGCGGACGAGAGTTGGTCCTCGAAGTGAACGCCGGCGGCGCCTGCTTCGATCATCTGCTTCATCAGTTCGAAGGCGTTGAGCGGGCCTCCGAATCCGGCCTCGGCATCGGCCACGATGGGGGCGAACCAGTAAGGTCCCCGTTTCCTGCCATCGAGGACCTGCACCTGATCTGCCCGGCGAAGGGCATTGTTGATGCGCCGGACCACGGCCGGAACACTGTTGGAGGGATACAGGCTCTGATCGGGATACATCTCTCCGGCCAGATTGGCGTCGGCGGCGACCTGCCAACCGCTCAGGTAGATGGCCAGCAGGCCGGCTTCCACCTGCTGGACCGCCTGATTTCCCGTAAGTGCCCCCAGGGCCGCTACGTAGTCCTCATGGTTGATCAGGTACCACAGGCGTTCGGCGCCGATTCTGGCAAAGGTATATTCCACGGTCAGATTGCCGCGAAGTTTCAGTACGTCCTCGGCCGAATAGGGGCGAACGATTCCTTCCCACCGTGGGTCATTTGCCCAGTGCGCCGCCAACCCCTCCCTTTCATCCGGTACGACTTCATGGCATGTGAGTCGATCACAAATCTCTTCGGCTTTTTCTTCGATGGTTTTCATTTTTCCTCCCGTTTGTCTTTATTGAAGGAAAGAATCCGTTTGAAAACGCCGGTAACGGGCCTTCGGCGGCGTTTTTAAACGGGTTCTTTTAGGTGTTCATATGCGACTGTCGTCAAGAACTCGGCCAACTGGTCGGCGGCGATGATCTCTTCGAACAGTTCTGCGGCACGGCCATAGGGGACTTTATCGAAAACGGCCTTGCCCACCTCTTGTTCGATCTTCGCCAACTCTTCCTGTTGCATGGTGCGAAACAGGTCCAGCGTGATCGTCCTTCCGTCGTCCAGGGCCGCATCATCGCTGTGGACCCACTGCCACAGCTGCGCCCGTGAGATCTCCGCGGTGGCGGCGTCCTCCATCAGATGGTAGAGGGGAACACAACCCAAGCCATCCAACCAGTTTGCCATATACTGGACGCCCACGCTGATGTTGGTGCGCATGCCCGATTCGGTGATGGTCCCCTCGGGCAACTTCAAAAGATCCGCCGCGGTGATGCGGACGTCTTCTCTCAGGCGATCGATCTGATTCGGGTTCGGCATGGCCTTGTCGAATTCCTCCATGGCGATGGGTACCAGGCCCGGATGGGCAACCCAGGTGCCGTCATGACCGTCGGTGGCCTCCCGTGTTTTGTCGGCACGGACCTTTTCCAGGGCCTCGCGGTTCTTGTCCGGATCCTCCTTGATGGGAATCTGGGCGGCCATACCGCCGATGGCATGGGCTCCGCGTCGGTGGCAGGTCTGAATGGCCAGAAGGGAGTAGGCGTGCATGCAGTGGCGGGTCATGGTGATTTGGGCCCGGTCCGGAAAGAGATATCCGGGAACCTTTTTAAAGCGTTTGATGAAGCTGAAGATATAGTCCCAGCGTCCGCAGTTCAGGCCTGCGCTGTGTTCCTTGAGTTCATGGAGGATCTCTTCCATCTCGAAGGCGGCCATGATGGTTTCGATCAGCACCGTGGCTTTGATGGTACCCGTGGCAATCCCCAGGGCCTTTTGTGCGGCGACGAAGACATCGTTCCAGAGCCGCGCCTCCAGATGACTCTCCATCTTGGGAAGGTAGAAATAGGGTCCGCTTTTCCGCCGGACGAGATTTGCCGCGTTGTGGAAAAAGAAGAGACCGAAGTCAAAAAGGCTGCCCGATACGGGCTGTCCGTCCACGGCTACGTGTTTTTCCACGAGATGCCAGCCCCTGGGGCGAACGATGAGGGTGGCGGTTCGACCGTTGAGGCGATAGACTTTGCCTTCCGGGCTGGTGAATTCGATGGCCCGGTTGACTGCATCACGAAGGTTGATCTGGCCGTCCATGGTGTTGGTCCAGGTGGGGCTGTGGCTGTCTTCGAAATCGGCCATGTAGGTCTTTGCGCCGGAATTGAGCGCGTTGATCACCATCTTTCGGTCCACAGGGCCGGTAATCTCCACGCGGCGGTCCATGAGGTCGGGTGGAACCGGTGCGACCTTCCAGTCGCCATCGCGGATTTTTTTCGTCTCAGGCAAAAAATCGGGCAGCTTGCCGGCATCGATGTCTGCCTGTCTGTCCTCCCTTCGTGCCATCAGTTCCCTTCGCCGCGTCTCGAATGTCCGGGAAAGGTCGCGGACGAAGGTCAGTGCATCGGGTGTCAGTATCTGTTCGTATTCAACGGTGACCGGCCCGGTGACCAGAATGCCATCGGGTGAATTGAAATTGCTCATCTGATTCCTCCTTTTTTTCGCTACCATTGCATGGTAGCCGGATTGGAACGTGAACGCATGGATCATGGGGTTTCGGCCGCGACCTGGATCTCGCATGGCATCGTGAAGGAATGAAACGAACGGACAATTCGAACGGGTGCCGCGGACCTTGTAAAACGAAATGAACGCGAACGGATAAGTGGAATCTGAATTTCTGCTCGCTCTGCAAAGCCGAAGAACGACAGCAGTAATTTAAAAGATAAACCCTAAATGGGCGATTGTCGAGGCCTTTACGGTGACGGCCGATCCAATCGATACCGTGATCGATACGGGCGAACGTGCCGAATGTGTCCCGCGCGGATCTGTTTCTGGATGTCGATCCAGAACTCCGGTTGCAGAAGATCGGCGTGCCGGCGCAAGAACAGATCCTTGTGCCGTGGGCTGAGGCCGAGAAACCGGGAGAATTGCTCTGGAAAGACATCGTTCTCCCCTATGGTGTACCAAGGCTCGTCCGCCATCTCCTCCATGAAGGACCGAGGTTGGGGGATCTTTCTGAACCGGCACGCGGTCAATGGAACGATTTCGTCATAGTCGTAAAAGACCACACGGCCATGGCGGGTAACGCCGAAATTCTTCAAAAGCATGTCGCCGGGGAAGATGTTGGCATAGGCAAGGTCCTTGATGGCGTTTCCGAAATCCACCACGGCATCGTCCATATTTTCCGGGCTTTCCTCCTCCAGGTAGATGTCAAGGGGCCTTACCTTTCGTTCCAGGTAGGCATGCTCGAGAACCACCCGATCCTTTTCCACGCGAACGGTCTCTTTGGCCTCGGTGGAAAGCAGCTGGATGAGATCCTCTGAGAACCAGCAGCGTTCGAAAGTGAGGCGCTCGAAACCGTTGGCCTCGATGAGCCGGCCCACGCGATAGTGATGAAAGACGAAGTCGTACTGCTGCATTACCTTGGTGCGGGTAACCTTCTTGGGATTTTCGAAACGGTCCCGGATCAGCTTGACCACCATCTCGTAACCGGCCATGTCGAAGACCACCATGACCATTCCTTTTTTGCCGGGAGATATGCGAAACCGTTCATCGGTGCATTCGGCCGTGCGGCGGCAAAGGTCCCGGTAGAGGATGGTCTTGCCGTGTTTGAAATATCCGATGGACGAGTAGATCTCGGCTTGGGGTTTCCCTGGGATGATGGATTGGAGAAACGCCACGAGTTCGCAAGGGTCCTTGGTGTCCACATGAAAGGCCGATCGGGTGTAGGAAAAGAGGATGCTTACCGCATCCGAATCCATCAAAAGGGCATCCACGGCCACGCCATGGACCGGGTGGAGCAGGGCCACTGCCAACGGCGTAATCCGGTCACCCGCCACGATTCGCCCGATCCGATAGGCACCCTGCCCCCGGTAGAACGTAGGGCGGATCATATCGATACGAACCGTGCGATTGTCATCCCCCATCGCTTTCAGATGGGCGCTGATCCGACTGACGATCCGTGGCAGGGCCTTTTCGCCGGCGTCGGTCGATAATTGGATCTCCTCACCGTCCATGAGGATTTGCCGAATAACGGATTCAGGGTTTTCCGGTACTGCATGGGATTTGTAAATGGAACCGGATGGCTGTGACAGAACGGACGGATGCTCTTCATGAATGAATTCGATCCTGGGATTTACGCCGATTGTCCCGAAGATGCGACGGGTGGTCGAATTGAAGAAGGTTTCTGCAATAGCCCGGTCCTTCGTCGTGTCGATGATAACGGCAAAGGCTTTTTTGACGGCCGTCCAGACGGTCATGTCGGTGGTATCATTTTTCAACAGATTTCGAATTTCATCCACCGTTTGGTCGACCGCTGTTGTGTATAGGTGAAGCCTTTCCGTGTTGTCTGCCTGGAGTTTTGTCCACTCTCGGCCCATGAAGCGTTTTGCAGCCCGGCGGCTGATGTGCAGAAAGCGATTTTGATAATCGGCAAAGTTCCGGTATATCAAAGTGGCGCATGTCAGTTCCGGTTTATCAACGGTCATGTTCCTATACCTTCAATTGGTTATTTCGATATAATGAGATCGGAATCTTCAATGTCAATTCGCACCGATTTATTATTGACTTTACTATCGGGCTCATAAGAAATAAGGTATTTTGTCATCGGGAGAATGACCGATCACCAACGCATATCAGGAATGAACCGGACATGAAACAGGTCAACATTGCAATTTTGGGTTGCGGCACCGTGGGAACCGGTGTGGCCCGTCTTTTGCTGGAAAATGCAGATATTATTCGCGATCGCGTCGGGTTGCAACTGAATCTGAAATACGTGGCGGACATCGACATGGAAACGGATCGCGGCCTTTCTCTCAAGCCCGGCGTGATGATTCCGGATGCGAAAGCGGCCATCGCCGATCCCGGCGTGGATATCGTCGTGGAGACCATCGGCGGCGATGGCATTGCCAAGGCGTTGATCCTCGACGCCATCGACAGGGGAAAGCATGTGGTGACCGCCAACAAGGCGCTTTTGGCAAAGCATGGCAATGCCATCATCGCCGCGGCAACGGAAAAGAACGTGGACCTGGCCTATGAGGCCAGCGTCGGCGGCTGCATGCCCATCATCAAGACGGTGAGGGAATCGCTGGTGGGCAACCGCATCCATTCCATGACCGGGATTCTCAACGGCACCTGCAACTATATTCTCTCCAAGATCACCGACGAAGGGGTGGATTTTGAAACGGCCCTGGCCGAGGCCCAGGCAAAGGGATATGCGGAAGCGGACCCCACCCTGGACGTGGAGGGGCATGATGCGGCCCATAAACTTGCGATTTTATCGGCGCTGGCCTTTGGTATGAAGATCAATTTCGATGATGTCTACATCGAGGGCATTTCCAAGATCACACCGTTGGATATCGCATTTGCCGCCCAGTTCGGCTACCGGATCAAGCTTCTGGCCATCACCAAATTCGATGGGAAGGCCGTCGAGGCACGGGTGCATCCCACCATGATTCCTTTCGACAACATGCTCTCCAACGTCAACGGCACCTTGAACGCCATCAGTGTATCCGCCGATGCGGTGGAGGATATCCTGCTCTACGGCCACGGCGCGGGAATGATGCCCACGGCCAGCGCGGTGGTGTCGGATCTGGCGGATATCGCCAGAAATCTGGCCACAGGAAAGGCGGGACGGATACCGGTGATGGGATTTCAGCCGGACACGATCCGGCCTATCCCCGTCATGCCCATGGACGATATCGTTACCAATTACTATTTTCGTTTCGATGCAGTGGACCGCCCCGGTGTCCTGGCGGCGATTTCCGGCATCCTGGGGAAGCATGAGATCAGTCTGAAATCCGTCCACCAGAAGGGCAGGAAAACCACTGGTTCCGTTCCGGTGGTCATGCTGACCCATCATGCCCGGGAGGCGGCTGTGGCCCGTGCACTCACCGAGATCGCCTCTTTGGAGGTGGTGGCCGGCGATCCCATGCTGATTCGCATCGAAGACGACGGGGCGCAAGACTGATGAACTAAAAAGTTTTCCCCATTTTCACCGATGGTCAAAATGGGGAAAAGCTTTTTATAAAAAAGATCTCTTATTTGCCTTGATCAACGAGTTCCCAAAAAATCGGATTTCGGACGGTTTTGATAAAAATTCAAGATCATTTGCGGTGATTTCAAGATGTTCAATCGGGCTCAAGATTACGTGTCGGGGCCTAGCCGAAAGGCGAAGACCGAAGGCGGGGTGAGGCGACCAACCGCAGACATACATCTAGTATTTCGAGGATTGGACAGCTCGCCCCAACGCCGATATTGAGTCCGAGGGGACATTTTGAAATTGCCTCACTTTTTAAGGAGTGACATGCACCTAGTCTGTTCAGACCTTGAAGGGGTTTTCGTTCCGGAGATCTGGATCAGCGTGGCCGAGCGTACCGGGATCGACGATCTTCGCCTCACGACCCGGGACATCTCCGACTACGATGCGCTGATGAAGCGACGCCTGTCAATTTTGGATGCCAACGGATTGAAACTTTCGGACATCACCGACGTGATTGCCACCATGGATCCGCTTCCCGGCGCACGGGAGTTTCTGGATTGGTTGCGCTTTCGAACCCAGGTGATCGTCGTGTCGGACACCTACGTGGAATTTGCCCGTCCATTGATGGAGAAGTTGGGATGGCCCACGCTGCTCTGTCACGATCTCACCATCGATGAAAAGGGCGCCATCGCCGGCTACAACCTGCGACAGAAAGACGCGAAGAAAAAGGCTGTCCTGGCATTCAAGGAGCTGAATTACAAAGTCCTCGCCATGGGTGATTCCTACAACGACGTGGAAATGCTCAAGGAGGCGGACCAGGGCATCTTGTTCTCTCCTCCCCAGAACGTGATCGACGAATTTCCCCAGTTTCCCGTTACCACCTCCTATGACGAACTCAAAAATATTTTCAGCGCGGCGCTGTCCTCTTAAACAATTACAGGTTTTCATGGATTCTCATACACCTGCTCTGACCCACCGGACGACCTATCGGGTAATCTACGGCGACACGGATACCATGGGTGTCGTCTACCATGCCAACTACCTTCGCTGGTTCGAGATGGGAAGAAACGAATTGTTCCGCCACCTGGGACTGCCCTACAAGAAGATCGAGGCCCAGGGGCTCATGCTCCCCGTTTCCGAAGTCACCTGCAGGTATGTCCATCCGGCGCGATACGACGACCTGCTCGTCATCGAGACGAAAGTCAATACCGGATTTCGCGCCGGCATTCAGTTCGACTACACCATCACCAATGAGGATGGCACCGTGGTTCACACCACCGGTACCACCCGCCATGCGTTTATCAACGACCAGGGAAAGGTGGTCCGCCCGCCGGGATTCATCCGGGAGTTGATTAAAAAAATGAGTCGACCGGCAGAAGAAACAGAATCCGATGCCTTTTGAAATCAATGAAAAACCGGGCGGACTGACCTTCAAGATCCGTGTCCAGCCCCGGTCGTCGAGAAACAAGGTGGTGGGGGTGTACGGCGACAGGCTCAAGGTCATGCTTACGGCACCACCGGTGGACAATGCCGCCAACAAGGCCTGCCAGTCATTTCTGGCCAAGGGGCTGGGCGTTGCCAAATCATCGATTTCCATCGTATCCGGCCACACCGGGCGGGACAAGCAGGTGTTGGTGCAATGTTCCGGAAATGAGGCCCAGCGCAGGGCCATCCGAGGCAAGCTCATGGCCTGGGCCGGCCAATAGCCGTTCAATCATTTCACGAGAAAAAGAAGAAAACGGTCGGATTCTTAATTCATATCTTGACAAAAAGAGGGATTTCCCCTATATTCATTTTTTACAATTGATGCGGGGTGGAGCAGTCTGGTAGCTCGTCGGGCTCATAACCCGAAGGTCGTTGGTTCGAATCCAGCCCCCGCTACCAAACCAAAAAAAGGGCTTAGGACATTTCCTAAGCCCTTTTTTACGTCTGTATTCGTCGAGTGGGACAAAATTCAGAACACTGCATCTCCGGGAAAACTATGTGACACCTCCGGCATGATTTGAGGTGCTGCAGCCATTTAGTTCGAATATCATTTGCAGCTCGGTACCGGGGTATTTTACCTGCGCACTGTTCAGATGCGCAAACAGTTGGCAAAGAGCCCGATTGGCCGCTGGGAACGAAGCGCCGTGCAATCGTATATTCAATTGCTGATTTTCAATATCGGGCAGTACATCGCCTTCGGTCTGGAACAGTGTCTGGAGAAGACTCCGTGCATCCGACGAGTTTACCGTCGGACCCGTGAGCAACCCAACCATTGCCGTCTCTGCACGATATGCAATCATACGAACCGTGTCCATCAGGCGTTTTCTGCCCGGTTGTAAACGTAAAAATTTATCTTTTGCTTCAAGTTCTCCCCACGTGATGTGTTTACTTGTCTGTTTTCGTTTTTCTTTCAACTCGCTGAGTTGATACTCCATCTTTTCGATTTCTTCTAACAGCTCGGCCTTTTTCTCTATCCACTTCTTAAACTTTACCGGTTTGTCTTCATTTTCAGGGTGAATGGTCATCTCGGCAAAACAGGCACGACGATATCGTAGCTTGTTCTGCAACGAATTACGGGATTGATTCAATTGCCGCCAAACGGGGTTGATTACCCGTTCGGTATCAGGAAATTCAACGACACCATAATCTAAAAGCACATCGATATCAAAATGTTGCATCATATAGTTGAAAAAGTTTTCCTGACACCACCGGCTGAACATGCGTGCTGCCAATTGAGTATGCGGCAAATCGAAAGCGGTGCTGATTACGCTGGTCTGGTGTCCGGAATCGGTCAGTTTTCGCACTTGTCGCATCCATGTTGCACCCTTACCAGATCCCACCAAACTACCCATTTCGCAAAGCCGCATCTTCACCACCTCTTTGTTTGGCATCGCAACTTCATGCTCGGTGAACCAATGCTCCGGCCATGATTCACCAGGATGCTTATGATACGTCATGCAGCCGATTCGATGGCGATCCCACATTTCCTTGAAGAATGCGGGACTATATCCTTCCCTGTCGAAAACAAGAACGAACCGGCATAAACATGGGTTCTCTTGTAGTTGCTGCAAACCGGGTTGATTCGGAACGTCTTGCAACAACCGGGGAACGATATCGTCTCTTAAAACCGCCAATAATCCAGGATCGATCTGCTTTTCGACGACAAAAAAAGGTCGGCCAATCGCATCGTTAACCCAATAGTCGGTAATGCCCCTCATGCACAATCGTTCCCGGGACACGTAGCGGCGCGGTAGTCGGGTCAATTTTCCATGATAAACACGTACATGCCCGTCAACATAAAGCGCGCCAACCGATTCGGGCGCCTGTTCCATCCAGTATTTACCGAGGTATGCGGCCCACTTTTCCGCGCCGTGGTCTGCGCTCAACGCATCCATCTTGTAACGCAAACAGCGAACCTCCGGTGCACGATCCAAGCCCAATAACTTACCAAATTCTCCCGGAGCATGGCCTCGTATTTTTTCTGTCGTCTTGATCCTGCATAAGGCCATAAACGAAAGCAGCAACAAGACATGAAAGATCGTGTAATAGCCTTTGACTTGGCCGAGGAACTGTTTTGCGCCGGTAAACAACCCGTTTGCCACCAATGACGGTATCGCACAAAGAACGCCTGCTTTGGGAACGTCCAGGCATCTGTCAAAACGAACCGGCGCACCAACCATTTTGCCCAATGATGCCAATATGCGTTCCCCGACTCGGTTGCAAGCCGTCCCCATACCATCGGCAGCAGCCATGTCGACCATGTCCCGATCTGATTTGGTTAGACACGGTTCACCAATCCTTGATTCGATTAACCGACCATCATCTATAGCTTTGCGAAACGTATCGTATTTAATGCCAAGTTCCAGGGCGGCATCTTTTTTCGAGCACCCTTGATCCAGTAAACGTTGGGCTTGTTCAAGCACCTCAGGTTTGAAAACCTTGCCGCCGCGTCGTCCCCGCCGCTGAACGAAAAATGCCTCGGCGCCGCCGGACCTGAGTTTGTTCACGGATCGGATGACATTGCTCTTGGATACGCCGAATGTGTTTTGGATATCGATCTGGCGGCAAGCTCCGGATTCAACCAGTTGGGCTGTTATCATCCGAAACATTCGTTGATCGCCTTGTCTGTGAGAATAAATCGGAACGGTCGATAGAAAATAGGTCCAGGTCGTATCGTCACGAAATACACTGACAAGCCCGTTGATTTGTCTTGCACCCCGAGGAATAAGTGGTAGTATCTGTTGAGGCATGGCATCCTTTTCCTTTCATTTATCCGCCAAGATAATAAGGTTAAAGGTGCCATGTTCATTTTCCGGTTGCAATACCTTACCGGCCTGCTGGATTCAGACTCCTATCTTTCTGTTTTTCAACCACTTACATTATGTTTTGCTTGCCATATGCAACAATTAGGAAATCAAGTTTCCTGAAATTGGTACACCTTTTTCCATTTTCGTTTTTCTCCACACCGGCGTTTTCGGCATTTTCAGAACCTACGGTTCAAGATGTCCTTCTATAACAACATCTTTGAAAAAAACGGTTCCTCGACCTGATACGCAACTTTATCCTATATCACGTCTCAGAGGGCTCCAAGATAAAAATCCTGCCCTGGTAACGGTGGGCACAAAAACAATCTTCGCAAACGGTAAGACCTCATGCAAAAAACTATTTTTCATATAAAAACATAATATTTAATCGGTATTCATAGACAATAATCATTTTTCATGTGATAATAATCCACGCAATTAAAATTGGAATTCACAAATATGGCGATCTATAATCAATTTTCACAGAATGTAACTGTTTTTCATGGCTTCCCGGCGTTGGAAGAGGGAGCCCGTTTGGCTGGATATTCCGCGCTAATTCAGGCTCATGATCTGAAAGTTCCGATGCCGGACTATCTCTGTGCCATTGGGACGAAACATAAAAAATACGATTATGAGCGCTGGCATATCTTTACACCGCGCCACAGGCCTGAAGACACGTTATATGGGCATTTGACCTTTGCGCTTAAGTATGAGGGCATTGACCTGGCGGTCCTCAATACCTTGTTTCAAGATATTGAAGCCATAGATATTGAGAAAATCATCCGCTCAGAGCCTACCGGAATGTATAGCCGCAAATTATGGTTTTTGTGGGAATGGCTACGTGGGCAACACCTTGATATTGAAGATGCGCAGGCAGGAAATTTTGTTCCTCTCGTTAACAGCAAACTACAATATGAAGGGAAATCATATCCGTCTAAACGCCATCGGGTTCGCAACAATTTGCCGGGAACGCGCGATTTTTGCCCTTTGATCCGAAAAACAAAAAAGCTTGAGCAATATATAGGCAAGAAACTATCCGAAACAGCCATAAAAAATATTGGCCAGACCCATCCCGTTCTACTGAGCCGCGCTTCGGCTTTTTTGCTGTTTGAGGATTCCAAGGCATCTTATACGATTGAAGGGGAAACCCCGCCTCACAGCCGGATCGAACGATGGGGAAGAATAATTGGCGAAGCCGGGCAGCGTAAGCTCAACATTCCTGAACTGGAATATCTGCAAGGAATTGTTATCGCAGACAATCGTTTTATTGAGCCAGGGATACGCATGGAAGGCGGTTTTGTTGGAGAACATGATCGTAGCTCAGGCATGCCAATGCCTGATCATATTTCTGCCAGGCCGGATGATTTAAAAGCGCTCATGACCGGGTTAATCGAAACATATGAGCTTCTTTGCAAGGATGATTTCGATGCGGTCCTAATCGCGACACTGATCGCTTTTGGTTTTGTATTTATCCATCCATTTGAAGATGGAAATGGCCGGATTCACCGTTATTTATTTCACCATGTTCTGGCTGAGAAAGACTTTGTTCCAAAAGGATTAATATTTCCCGTATCTGCTGTCATTTTGGAACGTATAGATGAATACCGTAAAATACTTGAGCATTTCTCAAAACCGCGCCTCGATCTGATTGAATGGCGACCAACAGAGAATAATAATGTTGAGGTTCTAAACGAGACCATCGATCTATATCGATATTTTGATGCAACAAAACAGGCTGAGTTTTTCTTTGAATGCGTTGAGGAAACTGTAAATAAAACGCTTCCTGATGAGGTGGAATATATAAAAAAATATGACCTGCTAAATGAATTCATTAAAAACCACATTGATATGCCTGATAATCTTGTTGACTTGCTCATTCGCTTCTTGTCTCAAAATAGCGGTAAGCTTTCAAAACGCGGACAAAAAAAGGAATTTGCAAAACTAACTGACCGTGAAATTCAAGCGATTGAACAAAAATACGAAGAGATTTTCGGCTAAAGTCTTCTTGCCGCCTTGTTACGATCACCCCATAGATGGGTATGATATTGACGGGTCTGATTTTTGGGATGTATAACTGATATGCAACCAATCATCTCTGTCAAAGTCGATCCGCGAATGAAGGTTGCTCTTAAAAAGTTGGCTGATAAACAATTCATCACCATCTCATCGGTAATTAAACAGTCTGCGGAAAAGCATCTGCAGGAAAATGGGATTGACTGGAGAGAGGAGTCTCCAGAAGAAGACCCCGCCAAATAGTATCAAAATAGCAGTTTAGACCTACAGGGAGGAACGGCCATGAATGTAATCCGGTTCCGACCGACGCAAAAGAAGCTACCGAAGTCAGATAAAACACACTGCCCTTGCGCTTTTAAGCCTATTCCCATAACCTGCCATCAAGTCCAACCTGTTGAAGCCCCAGATCCAACAGAACAATCCAGTGAGAGAGACGACGATGAGTAAGATTAAATGCCCCTTATGTGGTGAAGACGCTTCCTTAAGGAATGTAAAATATGGGTTGTATCGTTATTGCATTGAATGCACTACCAAAACTTTCTTTGTCATCATGTCTAAAAAGGCCATGGAAAAATTGGCAGATAAGACAGATTCCGAACGCAAAGAATTGCACCAAAAAGCAAGGATGATAAATTATCCTAATTCTCCAAATTCAGTAGTTGAAGTAATGGTTTTCAAATTAATTAAAGAAACAAACGATGTTGACTATAAGTAAGGGTCAAATAAACCCCATCTTCACATAGCCCAGATATTATGACATCATAGGCTTGGCAATGAAAATGTGTATGGGAGACGATTGTGAACCGGCCGGTAGAAAGTAAGAGAAGAATCAATAGCGAAGGATCGCCAGCGTCTGTTTGTCGATATTTTTTGGCAAAAGCGCCAGATGGTCCTCCCGCGTCCTGGCCAGCGGAAGTTTGGCGAACAGGTATCGAAGATAGGCATAGGGTTCCAGCCCATTGGCTTTGGCCGTTTCGATCAAACCGAAGAAGGTGGCGCTGGCTTCCGCACCCCGGGGCGCGCCGGAAAACAGCCAGTTCTTGCGACCCAACACGAATGGCCGGATGACATTTTCAGCCACATTGTTGTCGGGCTTCAGAAATCCGGCATTGATATAGACAACCAGTTTGTCCCATTGGTTTAGGCAATATTGGATCGCTTTGCCGAGAAGGCTTTTCGGAGGAGCTTGCCAATGGTAGGTGTCCAGCCAGGTTTTAAATTGTTTCAGAATCGGCTTGGCCTTTTCCTGTCGCAGGTCACGGATCTGTTCATACGACAAATCCTTGTCTCGCGCATACCGTTCTATGCCATACAATGCGCCAATGTAATCCAGCGCCTCGTCGGCAAGCCCCTTGGCTGCTTTTTGTTTGCCGCGCGCCTTGCGCCCTTTGTTCACCTCGACAAATTTACGTCGGGCATGGGTCAGGCAACCTAAATGGATGATCCCTTGCTTTTGGGACAGCTGATCATAGCCGCTGTAGCCGTCGCTTTGAACATAGCCCGAATAGTCTTCTATCATATCTTGCACTACCTTCCCACTACGGGTGGGATGATACTGGTAAAGCACCACAGGGGCATCCAACGGGCCGCCACAAAACACCCACATATACGATTTTGTTGTATTGCTGCGGCCCGGTTCCTGAAGCACCTGAAACGGACTTTCATCGATATTGATCACAGGACCGCTTCGAATCTCCTGATGCATCAATTCGACGATCGGCTGGCAGCAACCGGCGGCCTGAATCATCCAATTGGCCATGGTTGACCGTGAGATGTCAACGCCCAGACGGTCAAATATCTTTTGTTGGCGATGCAGGGGAAGCGCATCGGCGAATTTTGAGACAGCGATGTGGGCCAGCAGTCCCTCAGTGGCGTTGCTCTTGGGAATCAGTTGTTCTGGCGGCGGAGCGATCCTAACGGTGGGGCCGTCATCCTCGACGCCTTCGCAGGCCTTGCAGGCGTATTTGGGGCGGATGTGACGGATCACCTGGATTTTTGCCGGGATATAATCGAGCTTCTCACAGGTCTCTTCGCCGATACGGCTCAGTTCAACTCCGCAAGCACACCGTTTCTCGGCCTCAGGGATATCGTGCAGGACCTCGACGCGGGGCAGATCCTCAGGCAACGGTTTGCGGCCACGCTTTTTGCGGGTGTGCTCCGGGACGGTGATGTCGTCATCGGCAAGGACGGGCTCTGCGGTTTCGTCGGGTTTGAACAACTGGAGTTGGTTGGGATTGACGGCCGGCAAAACTTCACTTTTGCGACCGAACAGCTCGTTCTTCAGCAGACGTACCATTTCTTGCAGATGGTCGATTTGCTGCTGCTGAGAAGAGATAATCTCCTTAAGCGATTGGGCGTCATCGGGCAGGTTGTTCGATTCCGAAAGCATGCCTGATACATAGCATAACCAATTGAATTTGTACACACTTATTTTACTTCCAGGTGGATGTTCTCAGCTTGCATAACGGTAGTTTAAACGCACATGAGCATTCGTATAATCCAGTCCGGCGAGAAGCCATTCCAGTTCTTTCGCACTAAGGGAAACGACTTCTTTTGTGGTTGTTGGCCAGTGGAAACGGTGCTTCTCCAGCCGTTTGAGCCAGAGAGCAAATCCATTTTTATCCCAGTATAAAATTTTTATCATGTTCCGACGCCGATTGCAGAAGACGAACAGGTCCCCTTCGAAGGGATTCAAATCCATGGCCTGTTCCACCAAAACCGAAAGCCCGTTGATCGATTTGCGCATATCGGTATTACCCACGGCCAGAAAGACCCTTTTGGGATTGGTGGGCAACATCATAATGTAGCCACCATTGCAACAAGCTTGTTGATTTCTATCGATCCGTTTTGATCATCGACTTCGATGGTAAATCCGTTGGGGGTATGAATACGAACGGATGGATGTTTCCTCGTCGCTGATCCGTTGAGCGCAACCGGCAAAAAAGTAACTCGGGTTTTATCAACGGGCATGATGCGCCGTTTCCAATCGTAAAACCGATGGAGAATGAGATCGTTTTTTTTACAATAGGCCCTTTGGCTTAGGCTGCTGATCTTCCATTTCTCGATATGATTTTCCCAAAATTTTCGCCTTTGCTTGGAATCGAATGAATCATAGTCTTCAGGCATGATATCTTCTCCTTTCTTTGGGGAAACACATTGCCATGCCTGAACAATTTTGTGAAGATGGGGTTAATAAACCGCTTACGACTATAATGTTGAGCCTTTCAATAAATGGTTTAGACGGACAAAATAATCCAAAAAATCTTATTACATCTCTACGGATTTTGGCATAGTGGTCTCCTTGTGTTTGGAAATGAAAAAGGCGACCTGTCGTGGTGACAAGCCGCCCTGTATGATAGGCTATGAATTGTTGTGCTATGGGTCTTTTATCAATATCTCCACCGAGAGAACCCGACAATCGAGAATTTGCAGGTTACACTAATTTACTATAAAATATCCTCTAAACAACCGATTGAGTAATCACCTCTGAATATAGGCGGAGAGCAACTGAATGAACCTATTATATGAATGGTATGGATTACTGTTTCAAGACTGACTGATGGAGCAATATTAGATGGTTTGGACGATGAGGACGATGCTAATGGGGGTAGGGGGTATAAAAAATGAGAGGAAAAATAGACCCCATCTCACTATAAGGGTGTAGCGCGCTATAAATTTGATGAATTTGGTCTTCTCGACAACGATACTCAACCGGTGATTCTCAGATTTAGTCAGCGCTGTCAAATTTGGAAATTCATGAGTTAGGGAAATAATATGGCTGGGTGTAGGAAAACATGACGACCAAGGTAGTCTGAACGATTTCCTTTGAATTATAGATGTTAACGTTAGGCCCGATTGTAAACAACGATTGACACCCGGAATGCTGTATACTAAATTTTGTTTTGCACATTCGTTCACTTTTCCAAGTATTACAATTAATCGGAACGTTGGCTCGGGGGATGAGAAATCCAACCTTCTTTAATACTGTTACCTGTTCTTTTGCACCTCTATGGTAAAACCATGGATGGTCATATGGTGATGATCCACACCATCAACTTAAACCGGGATTGGCAATCTATCGATAGGGATTTGAAAACGCTTTTGGATATTGCGAGGCCAAATGATAACCGACTATCATGCAAAATACTTTGCGCACGAATTATCCCGAAATGGCGGTCAAGGCGTCGATCGACTTTCCCGCTCCTTGTTTGATGCCTGCGTGGATTTAAATCCACATCAAATAGAAGCGGCGTTGTTCGCCCTGCGTTCCCCTATTTCGAAAGGTGTTGTCCTGGCTGACGAAGTGGGTTTGGGAAAAACCATCGAAGCCGGCTTGGTTCTTTGTCAGTATTGGGCGGAAAGACGCCGGAAGCTGCTGGTCATCTGCCCTGCTTCATTGCGCAAACAATGGGAGATGGAAATAAAGGAGAAATTCAACCTTTCTTCTGTGGTGCTGGATGCAAAAAGTTACCGCAATGCCTGCTTGAATGGGAATCCCAACCCGTTTGATACAAATGCCTTGGTAATCTGTTCATTCCATTACGCCAGTCGCCGGGCAAGTGAGCTTCAATGCATTCCTTGGGATCTGGTGGTGATCGATGAAGCGCACAAGCTTCGCAATACTTACCGTGAAAGCAATCGGATGGGTCAAAACTTGCGACGGGCTCTCCATAACCGCCGCAAGATTCTCCTGACAGCTACGCCACTTCAAAATTCCTTGTTGGAACTCTTTGGTCTTTCCACCATTATCGACGAAAACCTGTTTGGCGATTTACCATCCTTCCGGACACAATACGTCAATGTGGGAGGGGATCTTGAAGGTTTGAGAGAGCGGTTGCAGGCCTTCTGCTCACGAACGTTGCGCAGCCAGGTATTGGAATACGTCAAATATACGGAAAGAAGGCTTATTACACGTCGTTTCAAACCCTCCGATCACGAACACAACTTATACCTGGCGATTTCATCATTTCTTCAGCGCGATGAGAGCTACGCTTTGCCGAGAAGGCAACGCCACCTGATTACGCTCATCGTCCGAAAAGTCCTTGCATCGTCGCCGAGGGCTGTTGCGGGAACTCTCGAAATCATGCGTGACCGGTTACGGCGGCTTAAATCCGATTTTTTGGAAAATGCCGGTATCGTCGACCGGATTATTCGCGATGAGGAGATCGACGATGATCTGTTAGACGAATTGTTAGAGGATGAGGAGGAGCTTGGGGATATCGTCGATAACGAAGAAGCAGTAGATGAAAACGAAGCCACGGAAATTGACATCGACAAGCTCAATGAAGAAATCGAGGAATTGGATCGTTTCATTTTGTGGGCGAACAGTATCGGCGTGGACACCAAAGCCAAATCGCTGCTCTCTGCTCTGGAAATTGGCTTTTTAAATATGACGGAGATCGGAGGTTCACGGAAAGCGGTGGTGTTTACCGAATCCCGCCGTACCCAATCCTATCTGAAGGATTTTTTGGAATCCAACGGCTATGCCGGTAAGGTGCTTACCTTCAACGGTACAAACCGCGAACCGGATACCACCGAAATCTATAACCGTTGGCTGGATAAAAACCGGAATACGGGTCGCATTTCCGGTTCCCGGCCGGTGGATGTTCGCGCAGCCATTATTGAAACCTTCCACGATTCAGCCCAGGTGCTTTTGGCAACGGAAGCCGCTGCTGAAGGAATCAACCTGCAATTCTGCTCTTTGGTCATTAATTTCGATTTGCCCTGGAACCCCCAGCGGATTGAACAGCGTATCGGCAGATGTCATCGCTACGGTCAAAAACACGATGTGGTGGTGATCAATTTCCTCAATCAAAGAAACGCCGCCGATTGCCGCGTTCACGAGCTGCTGGAAGAAAAGTTCAGTCTGTTTTCCGGAATTTTCGGTGCGTCGGATGAAGTGCTGGGCACGATTGAGTCCGGTGTCGATTTCGAGCGCCGCATTCTGGCGATTTATCAACAATGCCGGACCCCCGAGGCCATCGATGCCGCCTTTTCTGTTTTGCAAACAGAATTGGATGAAATGATCCAGAGCCGGTTAAGCGACACTCGTCGAATTTTGCTGGAACATTTTGACGAGGATGTCCATGCCCGCCTGAAGGTCAATTTGAATGGAACCCGGCAGCAACTGGATCATGTCGGCCGCATGTTCTGGGAGTTGACCCGCTTCATGCTGGAAACACACGCGGCATTCAATGACCAAGAATTATGGTTCGACCTGCATAATTCGCCGTTGCCGGTGGTTGACACGGGCCGATATCATCTGATCTCCAAATCCAAGGCCAATATTCCTGGCGCATTTCTTTACAGGCTCAGCCATCCATTGGGGGACCACGTCATCCGTACCGGTGCTCGGCTGCCCACGCCCACAGCAGAAGTCACTTTCAATATTTCCAATCATCCTACCCGTATTGCCATGGTGGAAGCGCTGAAGGGTGGTGACGGTTGGCTTACCCTGCAACGCCTGTGTATTGATTCTTTTGACCGTGAAGAGTATCTATTGTTTTCCGGCTTCAGGGATGATGGCCAGCCATTGGACCAGGAGGTTTGCCAACGTCTGTTTGCCTGTGGGGCTTCTCAAACGCCAACGGGTAGCCCGGATCATGCGGTTCAGGAACGGCTGGATGCCGATGCCCAGCGCCATGTGCGGGCCACCATCTCCCGTTCCCTGGAAACCAACAACCGCCATTTCAACGAGGCACGAGAGCAGCTCGAAAAATGGGCCGACGACATGGTGGTGGCTGCGGAAAAGGAACTGGACGACATTAAATCCCAAATCCGGGCGACCGGCCGTCAGGCCAGAATGGCGGTGACCATGCAGGAGCAGTACGCCTTTCAGGATCAGATTCGAAAATTGGAAGGAAAAAAGCGCTCCCTACGCCAGCGAATTTTTGATGTGGAAGACGAAATCGCCGAAAAACGAGATCGCCTGATCGATGCCCTGGAGCAGCGCATGCAGCAGAAAACTCGAATTGAAACCCTGTTTACCATCCGCTGGCGAGTCCAGTAAGCGAAAGGAAAGCAGATAAAACATGCCCACTGTCGATCAACAACGCCAGAAGCTTTTGACCCTTCTGAAAGAGTTATTTCAGATAAACCAACCGGATTTGGATTTCGGGTTTTACCGGATCATGCACGCCAAGGCCGATGAGGTCAGCCGATTTCTGGATGAGGACCTACTGCAGATTATCGCCGATGCTTTCGGCGAGACGTCATCGGAAAAACAGGCCGATCTGAAGAAGGCGTATCTGGATGAGATCGAAACCGCCCGCCAGTACGGTGCGGAAAAACCCGAGGAGGCTCCCAAGGTCAAGGAAGCCAAGGCCCGCTGGGAGTCGGCCATGGACACAGCCACCGCCGAGGGAGAGATTTACGATCACCTTTATCGTTTTTTCGAACGCTACTATGACAACGGCGATTTTCTCTCCAAACGCTACTATGCCCGGGAAAGTGCCAGCAAAGCCGCCCCCTACGCCGTGCCTTATGACGGCAGCGAGGTCTATCTGCACTGGGCCAACAAGGATCAGTACTATATCAAGACCAGTGAATATTTCACCGACTTTACCTTTGATCTGAGCAAGGCCAGGGAAGCCGAAGGAAAGATCGATCCGATATCCGTCCATCAGGCGGGGTCTCCCATGCGGGTTCATTTTCGCATTGTCGATGCCACGGAGGGCGAGCACGGCAATATCAAGGCCGCCAACGGCCAAAAACGCTATTTTATCCTCCATGAAGACAATCCCGTTAGTCTGGAAAACGGTGAATTGATCATCCGTTTCGAATACCGGCCCGATTCTAAGAAAAGCGGCCAGGACGCAGTATGGCAGCGCAAACGGATGGATGAGGCGGTGAAAAAGATTTTGAATTGCCTTGATGGAATGAAAGGCGCTGCTGAATTTGCCCGGCTGTTAAACGTTCCGATCCCGACCGACAAGCAAAAAGATCGTACTCTACTGGCCAAGTACGTGAACCAATATACGGCCCGCAATACAATGGACTATTTTATCCATAAAGACCTCAGCGGGTTCCTGAGTCGGGAACTGAACTTTTACATTAAAAACGAAGTGATGCGCCTTGATGATATCGAAAATGCCAAAGCACCCGCTGTCCAAAGCTATCTTTTCAAAATCAAGGTGCTGCGCAGGATCGCGAGCAAGCTGATCGATTTTCTTGCCCAGCTTGAGGACTTCCAGAAAATACTTTGGTTGAAAAAGAAGATGGTTGTTGATAGCCACTTTTGCATCTCATTAGACAGGATCCCGGAAGAGCACTTTCCGACTATCGCCGCAAACGATGAACAACGACGTGCGTGGGTTTCTCTCCTGTCAATCGATAAGATTGAAGGCTATTCAGAACCTCTGAACATCGACTTCTTAAGAAAAAATCTGAAGCTTCCGGTCGATACATCACTATTTCAAAGTGACTTCCAAGAACAACTCCTCGCTGCTCAAGAAAACCTCGACAGTAGCCTCACTGGCGTGATGATGCACTCCGATAATTTTCACGCGCTCAACCTCGCCGCGAAGCAATTCGGAGAAGAAATCAAATCTATCTACATCGATCCTCCATATAATACTAACAGTAGCTCTATTCCTTATAAAAACAACTATAAACATTCTTCGTTTGCAACCCTGATGCGGGACAGACTTGGGGCCTGCTACTCGCTTCTTCGCAAGGACGGAGCGCTGTTTGTGAGTATCGATAAAACTGAAAGAACTTTATTGGAACATACGCTGGACGAGATTTTTGGAGATGAGAACCACATAGAAGAGCTTATCTGGACTCAGGCTACAGCAAATAGCCAGCTACCAAACTATTCAACAAATCACGAATATGTGGAGGTTTACGCGAAGGATCGAGCTGCTGTTGAAGCCGATAAAGAGATGTTCCGTGAACCCAAACCCGGATTCTCGGAAGTTATGGAGTTAGTGAATAAACTGAACCCAGATTATCCCTCCATCGCTAACATAGAAAGAGAAATCAAGGAATTGTATTTGCGGCACAAGCAGGAATACCGGGAAAAGGTAGAGATCAACGGCAAGGAGTGGGATGCCCAGGCGAAACGCCAGGATCCTTGGCGAGGTCTTTATCCCTATAATAGAGCAGAGTACCGTGGTTCTGATGGTAGGTTTGTTCCCGAAGAAGAGGCAGAGGCAAATGCAGCTCATATATGGGTATGGAGCGAAATCCCCACGAGTGCGCCTGCTTCCAAGCAATCACCAACCACAAAGGACCCGAACCACCCAAACTATAGGTATTATAAACCAATTCATCCTGTTACAAAAAAAACTTGCCCCCACCCTCAGAGTGGTTGGAAGTTTCCTGAAAAACCCGATCCAAAAAAAGAAAATCGCCGTTCATTTGAATCACTACAGGCAGATAATAGAATTGCTTGGGGTGAGGCCGAAAAGAAGGTCCCAAGGACTAAAGGTTTCCTGCACGAAGTGGAAACCAATATTGGAACAAGCGTTTTTTATGAATACAATGACGGCGAGGCAGAACTTGGAAACATGTTCGGAGAATCAGGACTATTCTTGTCCCCCAAAAGCTCCAAATTCGTAAAAAAGTTCATTGTACAATCCACCAAGCCCAATAGCTGGTTTTCGGACTTTTTTGGTGGCAGTGGAAGTTCGGCCCATGCGGTCATTCAGGCTAATCGTGAAGACGGGGGAGTCCGTAAGTTCCTTTTGGTCGAAATGGGGCATTATTTCGACTGGCTAATGAAGCCTCGAGTCCTCAAAGCTTTTTATGCGAGCGACTGGAAGTCTGGTATACCTCGTTCGAAGGATAGTGTGAGTGCACTTTTGAAGATCGTGCGCCTCGAATCTTACGAAGACTGCCTAAACAACCTCGAATTCAATCAAGATGAAACCCGCGCCAAAGCCATTGCCAAAAGCAAGGAACTGCGCGAAGAATACATGCTCCACTATATGCTGGAGACGGAAACCCGTGGGAGCCGAAGTTTGCTGAATATCGATAGCTTTATCGACCCCACGGCCTATCAGCTCAAAGTAAAGAAACCGGGCACGGACGAATATGAAGTCCGCAATGTGGACCTGATCGAGACGTTCAATTATCTCATAGGGCTTCGTGTCGAGCACATGGACGCGCCCCAGGCCTTTTCCGCAGAGTTCTATCGAGAGCCGGACCCTGAACTGCCGGATGACAAGCATACACGTTTGAAGATGGCCGGCCGCAAGCAGACGCCTGACGGTCCGTGGTGGTTCCGGAAAATAGAGGGTTGGGTGCCGGGAGATAACGGTAAAAACGAAAAGATCCTGGTTGTCTGGCGAAAACTGACTGAAGACCAGGAAAAAGACAACCTGATGCTGGACGAATGGTTCAAGACTATCCGCATCAATCCGCGCGATTTTGAATATGATACCATCTACGTCAACGGTTCCAACAACCTGCCCAACCTTCGCCTGGAAGGGGAAAACTGGAAGGTCCGTCTCATCGAGGAAGATTTCATGCAACGGATGTGGGACGTGGAGGACGTGTAAGATGGCCAAAGACCTGACCAACTCGATGGTGGACCGGCAGAATATCCTCAATAATCCTTATGCCCTACAGGAAATCGAGAAAGCTTCCCGCATCAAAGGCATCCCTTTTGAGGGAAAAACCGTGGTTGTCAAAGAGCAGGTGGCAACGTTTTTCGAGGTTACAACCCGGACTATCGATAATTATATCGAAAAATTTGGAGATGAACTGCGACAGAACGGTTATGCGGTACTGCGTGGTAACCGTTTGAAAAATTTTAAAAAGGCAGTTTCGGAGCAGGATGTTAACGAAATTGGTTTCGTTAACATAAAAACACCTCAATTGGGCGTTTTCGATTTTCGGGCATTCCTTAATCTGGCCATGCTGATTACCGAGGGTGAACGAGCACGGTTGCTGCGCCAGATGATATTGGACATCGTTATCGACACCATCAATCAACGTACCGGTGGTGGCACAAAGTACATCAACCAGCGCGATGAAGGATTTCTTATCGCATGGTTTCAGGGCGAAAATTATCGCCGGCAATTCACGGATGCCTTAAAGAATTACGTAGATATGGGAAATTTCAAATACCCCCTGTATACGGATAAAATTTATATCAGCATTTTTCGTGAAAAGGCCAAGGAATACCGAAAAATACTAAAACTCAAGGAAAAGGAAAAGGTGCGGGACACGTTCTACGCGGAAGTCCTGGACCTTGTGGCCGCCTATGAATACGGCTTTGCCGATGCCCTTCGATCTGAATCGGAAAAGAAAGGTCGCAAGCTGAACTCATGGGAGGTCGATGCGCTGTTTGAAGAATTTGAATCTCAACCCCTCTGGAAACCTCTGGTTGAAAGCGCACGCAACAAAATGGCCAGCCGTGACCTGGCTTTTCGAGATGCACTGCATAAACAGCTTGAGGAGTATATCGCACCGATCCGGGCCGAGGATTTTGAACGCTTCCTGGGTGAAAAGAGCAAGGAGTTGCAGGAACGCCTCGAAGACGCCCAGGATGTGATGAAACGGCTGAAGGACCGGTAAGCCATGGCGATTGTCTATCTCACCATCGAGCAGGCCATCGACGTGCATCAACGGACCGTTGAGGTCAGCGGTGGCGGTATTATTGGCCATCTTGACCTCGCCAAGTTGGAAAGCGTTTTAGCCCACATTCAAAATGACGACTATTACCCCAGTTTCGAGGATAAACTCACCCATCTGTTTTTCAGTACCAATAAATTTCATTGCTTTCAGGACGGCAACAAGCGGTTGGCGCTTTCCTTGGGTGCCCAGTTTTTGCTCCACAACGGCTATGTGTTCATTGCCACCAAGTTTCTCAGGGAAATGGAAAATATCAGCTACCATGTTGCGGCGGGAAATATTGATAAAGAGCTGCTCAAGGAAATTATCAGTGCCATTATAAACGGCGATGAAGACAACGAAGCGCTCAAGTTAAAAGTTCTAAACGCGATTCAATCGCAGGATACCTAACGCATGGCAAAACGATCAAACGGTCCCAAACGGCATCATTTCAAAGACAAGCTTATTCTGAACCAGTGGCTGATCAGCCTGTTCGGCGTCGATCCGTTTGTTGCGTACAAGGATGATGGCGGAAAAAAGATGCGTCCCTTCCATATATTGGCCGAGTCGATCCGTGACCCGCTTTTGGAGGGAATGGACGCGAGCAATACCCATAAATTTTTTTTCAACCTGGCCAATGCCCTTGATTTATCCCTGCCGGTAATGACTCGGGAGCAACTGCGGATTTACGAGGATAACATCGGTCGCCACACCCTTGCCATCAACGAAAAACGCAGCCGACCCGTGATCTGGAAATACTTTCAATGGCTGACGCTGCTATTCACCGAAATCTATCTGGACCGTTATTTTACTGATCCACTTGCCTTGCTGGATGATCTGAATGGATTTCTAAAGCAATTCAATGACCATTGGGATGCGTTTGAGGATATTGAGCCTTTTGCCTTGGATGACCTGAACAAGCTTTGCTTTCAAAATGCCACCGGCAGCGGCAAAACCTTGATCATGCACGTTAATCTGCTCCAGTTCAGGCATTATGCCAAACGCGCAGGACGTGAAAGCGAGCTGTCCCGGGTGATCCTGCTGACCCCTAATGAGCGGCTGAGTGAACAGCATTTAAAGGAATTTCGCCAAAGCGGCATCCATGCCCAACGTTATATACCGGGTCGGGATGCCCTTTTTATGACATCGGATACACGACTCAGACGGGTCGACGTAATGGAAATTACCAAACTGGCGGACAGCGCCGGCCCCAATACCGAAGCCACGCGCAACCTGGGTGGAGAAAACTTGCTTTTGGTTGACGAGGGGCATCGTGGAATGAGCGGCAAGGAGGAAGGGGCCTGGTTCACCCGACGCAATATGCTGTGTGAAAGGGGCTTCACCATTGAATATTCTGCCACCTTCGCCCAGTCGGTGACTGCTTCCAAAGATAAAAAGATCGAGAACAGCTATGCCAGGTGTACCCTGTTTGACTACTCCTACCGCTGGTTTTACGAAGACGGCTTTGGCAAGGACTATCATATCCTGAATCTGAGCAAAGGATTTAAACAAGCCCAGGCTACATATCTGACTGCCTGTCTGCTCAAGTTTTACCAGCAACTACGGATTTACGAGCAAAAGAAAGCCGAACTGCTTCCCTTTAACATCGAAAAACCGCTTTGGGTATTTGTCGGATCAAGCGTGGTCAAGGCCACAGGTTCCAAGGATGAGAAAACCGTTGCTTCCGATGTGGCCAAAATAATTGAGTTTTTGTCCAACTTTTTGGGACAGCCCCAAGATTTTACCCAAATCATTGAAAACATCATCTTCCAAGCCGGGAAAGATACGGGATTGCTTGATGAAAACGGAAACGACATTTTCTCAGGTTCCTTTGTTTATTTGACCGAACAGGTAAGCTCAGGCACCGAAACCGGCAGCACCATCTATCGTGACATTTTGCTGCGGCTTTTTAATTGCCCGGGTGGCGGACGCCTGAGATTGGATCGCATCAAGGGCGATAGTGGTGAAATTGCGATGTATGTAGGGACCGCCGAGGAGCCTTTTGGGTTGATCAATGTGGGAGATGCCCTTGGGCTTTGCAAAAATGTGAAAAAAGCACGCATTGATGTCAGCATCGCCGAGAGCGATTTTTCAAGCGCGATGTTCGCGACGGTCAATGAATCCAGCTCGCCCATTAACGTGCTCATCGGATCAAAAAAATTCGTTGAAGGGTGGGACTGTTGGCGCGTGAGCACGATGGGGTTGATGCATGTGGGAAAAAGCGAAGGGGCTCAGATTATTCAGTTGTTCGGCAGGGGCGTTCGCCTCAAAGGCTACGACTGGAGCCTGAAACGGAGCGGTCACGTACGAATTTTCAAAAAGCCGGCGCACATCGATGACCTTGAACGCCTGAATGTTTTTGGGATCAAAGCGGATTTTATGCAACGGTTCAAAGATTTTCTCAAGGAAGAAGGGCTTCCCGGCAACGAACGAAAGGAAATCTTCAAGGTTCCGCTTAATATTACCTATGGAGTCGGCAAAAAACTGAAGATCGTCCGACCCAAGAAAAAGCGCGATGATGGTCAGGAGTACAGCTTTAAAAATGATGGATCGGTGCCGACACTTGGTGACCAAAAAGATCTTCATGCCCGAATCAACGTGGAATCTGATTGGTATCCGCGCATTCAAACAGTTCAGTCAAAGGGGAAAAAGCAGGAAAGCACAAAGGAAACGGCCGTATTGACCCAAACCCACCTCAGCTTTCTGAATACAGACGATCTGTTTTTTGAACTGGAACAATACAAGCGGCTCAGGGGAAGGCACAACCTGAACATATCAAAAGCCGGAATCCTCGATCTATTAAAAGCGTCCGATTGGTATACGCTGCTCATTCCATCAGATAATATGGCTGCCACTCGTTATGGCAATGTGCCATTATGGCAACAAATCGCCACAGAGCTGATGAAACGCTATTGTGACCGCTTCTACGACCTGAACCACCGGGCTTTTATCGAACCCCGCCTTGAAATCCGAGAGTTGGATAAGACCGACGACAATTTTCCGGATGAAGCCGATGGTTATCAATTCATCGTCGATGCTTCGGAGAGAAAGCTAATTGAGGATATTCAGAATATACGAGATGATTTGAAAAAGCCGCAAAATAAGCCGTTAAAAATTGGTCATATTCATGCGCATAGATTCGACACCCATTTATATGAACCTCTTTTTCACATCAGCAAAGGATCCTCTATCAAGGTCTCTCCCGTGGCTCTAAATGAGAGTGAGTATAAATTTGTCATGGCGCTTCATGAATATTGCATGGATCGAGAAACCCAATTTAAAGAAAAAGACCAGGAAATTTACCTGCTGCGCAATTTAAGTAGGGGTAAGGGTGTTGGCTTTTTTGAAGCTGGCAGCTTTTATCCGGATTTTATCTTGTGGATGGTTGAGAACGAGAAACAATACATATCTTTTATAGAGCCCCACGGTCTTCGCCAGGAAGGGCCTGGGAGCAAGAAGATCGAATTTCATAAGACTATCAAAGAGATCGAAAAACGCCTTGGCGATCCGACGGTTATATTGAACAGCTTTATTCTTTCCTTGACCAAGCAAAAAGAGCTGGAATGGGGGCTGACCAGCCAGGAATTTGAAGATAATCATGTCCTGTTTATGAGTGAGGATAAGGACCATTATCTTGGTAAGTTGTTCAGCGCGATGGTTCACTAATCAAATGGTTAACAATTTTATCGGAATCGACATCCAAATCCGCCGGAACTGCTGCTATGCGGTCATCGATAATACAGGTTACTTGATCGAATCGGGCTGGTTCCCCAGCGCGTTTCCGCTTCTTATACAATGCTTCAAGGGTCCGCATAGACGCCGACTTTTCCGCCTGCTCACCCGGTCCCAAGGACAAGCTGTTACCGCAATAATCAACATTGCCAATTCCTTATTTTCGATCCTGATCGTATTCATCAATCCGATTCACCTTTGGTTCCGACCTCGTCCCTGTTTCATACCGTGATTCCAGCCAAACCTTCACCAGGGACTTCGCAAGCTCAGACCCGGTCACCTGCTCGCCCAGCGTCATAATGTTTGCATTGTTGCTTTTGACAGCCCGCTCGGCGGAGTAAACGTCAGAGCACAATGCTGCTCGAACCCCTGGAACCTTGTTGGCCGCGATGCACATGCCGATACCGGTGCCGCACATCAGGATCCCCCGTTCATGCTTCCCGGATGCAACCGCATGGGCTACATCAAAGGCGACATTGGCATAAATCGGATCATCACTGCCATAGTCTTCCCACTCGTATCCCAGTTCGGTGATCCGCTTTTTCAGTATTTCCTTTAACCCGGCAGCATTGGGGTCACTGCCCAAGGCGATTTTCTTCATACCAGACTCCTTTACCGCCGGTGCTCTTTTCCATTCTTCTCGCACCGGATCAAATCGTTGATGCACAATCATCCAACGAAAAAAAGGATCGACTATTTCGCCACGGACAGGATCGTATCGGCCATGGCGCCCAGAATCAGCCAGCAGGAGGTGGCCCCCGCATCCAGAACCCCTCTGGAGCGTTCTCCCAGCCGGCTGGACCGGCCGACTTTCGCAACCAGGTCCACCGTGGAGTCCTTTCCCTTTTCAGCAGCGACCTTCATGGCTTCCAGGGCGGAGAAAAAATCCTGCCCCCTGTCAAACTGATCCGAAAATGCAGCTACGGCCGGATCGAGGGTATCCAGAAGGGTTTTATCCCCCACTTTCGCGCCGCCGAGGTCTTTCAAGGACGCGAGGGCACGGTTCAGCATCTCCTTGAATACTTCTCCGTCAATCGTTTCCCGGTTACGGATAACACGAAACATCTGCCGGAAAAACATGCCGTACAAAGGCCCCATCGATCCGCCGATGTCGTTCATCATCACATCGCTGACCACTTTGATTCCACTGGTAAAATCAAAGTCCTGATCCGCCAGCTGTTCTTTTGCCATGGTGACGCCTTTGTTCATGTTGACACCATGGTCTCCATCACCGATGGCACCATCAATTTCACTGAGAAACGCGGTATTGTCCTGAATGACCTTAATGATCGCTTCGACGACCGCTTTACCATCCTGGTTGGAAAACGTTTGCATCGTCGTTACTCCTTGAACTGTTTGAGCCCCATGGAATCGGCTTCCATATCCACCAGTTTCTTTCGTTCGTCATCGAGTTTCATGACGGTCAGGGTGACGCCCATCATCTCAAGAGAAGTAAAATAATTCCCCACATAGGACCGATGAATCTTGATCCGCTTGTCTTTGAGAATTTCGGCGACTTTGTTGAACAGGATGTACAGCTCCATAACGGGTGTGGCGCCGAGGCCGGAGACGAGGACGACGACTTCATCGTTCTCGATAAACGGCAAATCCGGGAGAACCGTATCCACCATTATCGCAGCCATCTCATCCGCACGTTTGATATCCCTCACTTCGATACCGGGTTCCCCATGATGTCCGATACCGACCTCCATTTTTCCCGGCTCGATGGAAAAGTTGGGATGACCGACGGCGGGAATGGTACAGGGCGTCAGACCGATGCCGATGCTACGCGTGTTGTCAATCGCTTTTTGCGCCGCAGCGATCACTTCATCCAGGTCACCGCCCAGGGCCGCCTTGGCACCACCCACCTTCCACATGAGAACTTCACCGGCGACGCCCCGCCGCTTTTCCCGTTCATTTTTCGGGGCCGAAGGAACATCGTCGTTGGCAACAACGGTCTTGACCCGGATTCCGTCATCCTCGGCAAGCTCCATGGCCATTTTTACGTTCATGTTGTCCCCGGCGTAGTTGCCATATAAACAAGCCACCCCCTTGCCGGCATCGGCCGCCTTGAAGGCGTCGTAAAAAGCCCTTGCAGATGGTGATGAAAATATCTCTCCCGCGGCAACGGCATCGACCATGTTTTTGCCGATGTATCCGATGAACGCCGGTTTGTGTCCGGAGCCGCCCCCGGTCACGATGCCCACCTTTCCGGCAACCGGCGCATTCTTGTATTTCAATACCCTCGGGTTGCCGGTGGGAGAGACCAGATCGGCATGACATTGGACAAATCCCTTCAGCATGTCCTCGACAACTTGATTGGGGTCGTTGATTATTCTTTGCATGAGAACTCCTTTTTAGCGGTTCGTCAGACGGCCATGGCCTGACGGACAAATTTCATGGATCGTCGTAGCACCTCGCGAATGGTTTCCAGCGCTACCGGCGCCTCGGAACGGATGGGGCGGGCATCGGAAGCCCTTTTCAGGCGCAGCGGAATTTCCAGCGATACACTCAATTCTCGTTTATCCTGAGCAATGGCGGAGAGGACGGTCCCATAATCGATCATGCCGTCTCCGATGGCTGTGAATACCCAGCCATGTTCATATGGTGCTACGTCTTTTATATGGTAATGTCCCGTTTGCGGCAGTGCGAGACGATAATCCTCTTCGGGCTTGACCTTTTCGAAGCAGTGGGAGATCAAATTGCCGAAATCGTAATTCAGAACGACCCGGTCGAGAGCAAGTTCAGTAATGACCGGACCGGCCTTCTCCGCCGTATCGATCACATTGGCCTTCCCATCGCCGGGATTTTCGAGCCCGATCATAATGCCCAGTGATCGGGCGATTTGGCCCAGTTCCCGTATGTTGGTCATGAATTCCTCTTTTTTGGCCATGGGGGCGGCATTGGTGATAATCGTATCCGCCCCGATCATACGGGCGAACGCCATCCGCCGCTTGAAAATCTCCACGGCATTGGGTTTGGTCAGATCCATGTGGGCTGAAAAGGAGCGGCAGGAGGTGTCATGCTCCGCCAGGTGCTGGCGGATCTCATCGGCATAGGCCTGGCTGAAGGTCTCTTCGGTAAATGGATCGGTGTAGCCTTCGATAAAGGCGACTTCCACGCCGTCTGCGCCTGCCGCGGCAATCTCCGCAATGGCTGTGCCCAGATCGTAGCCGTCAAAGGCTGCCGTGCTGATCAACACGGGATTGTTCATCCGTCATGCCTTTCCGGAATAGGTTCCCATCGCCTGACGACGGCTTTTGTCTGTCCCAGGCGCAAAATTAGAGACAATCGGTCCATCAATACATGTGCGCGCCACCGGAGATACCGATATCCTCACCAGTGATATAGGCGGCTTCGTCAGAGGCGAGAAAACAGAACACCGCGGCCACCTCTTCCGGGGTTCCCATCCGTCGACAGGGGATGTCGGCGGACATGCGGACTTGCTCCTCGGGACTTTCCAGTCCACCCCGAATATCGGTAGCCATCAGTCCCGGTGCCACTGAATTCACGGTAATCCCCAGCGGGCTGACCTCCCTTGCCAGTGCTTTGGCAAAGACATGAACGCCGCCTTTGGCAGCGGAGTAATGTGCTCCGCCAAAAACACCGCCCCCCCGTTTTCCGGAGACGGACCCCATGTTGATGATGCGGCCATATTTTTTGGAAATCATTGCTGGGAGTACGGCTTTCGTGAACAGAAAGGTCCCTTTCAAGTTCACTTCGATCACCCGGTCCCAATCTTCTTCGGTCATTTCCATAACCGTTGTGCGTTGGGTAATGCCGGCATTGTTCACCAGGATGTCGATGTGCCCCCAACGCTTGAGCAGGTCTTCGGTCATTTTTGCGATTTCATCGGGACGGGTCACATCCACCCGGCAGGCATACGCCTCACCACCGTTTTTTCGGATTTCGGCGGCCACCTTCTCTACCCCCTCCAGGTCGACGTCGCACACCGCGACTTTGGCGCCTTGCTGAGACATCCCTAAAGCGATAGCCCGGCCAAGGCCCCGCGGAGAGCCTGCGCCTGTGATGATGGCCGTTTTGTCAGTCAGTTGAAACATCTTAGACTCCTTTACTCTGAAAAGAATGAATGGGTTATCATAAACTACGGTTTACTAGTAAAGGCACAGTGCCGGAACATAGCTGATCAGGGCCAGCACGCCGATGGCGAGAAGGTAGAACGGAATGAGTTCTTTGACAATCGCGCCGATGGGTGTTCTCGCAATCGTTGATGAAATGAACAGCGTGGTTCCGACTGGCGGTGTGTAAAGACCAATTGCCAGGTTAACCACCATCACCAGTCCCAGCTGCACCAAATCGAGTCCAATCGCATTGGCGATATTCGTGAATAGAGGGCCGAGCAGCAAGATCGCAGCCGGAAGGTCGAGAAAGGTCCCTACCAGAAGCATGATGGCGTTCAACGCAAGGATGATCATCCACGGCTGACTTATGGATGACGTCAGCCATACGGTCAGCTGCTGAGGAATTTGTTCACGGGTCAGGATCCACTGAATGACCGAAGAGGCCATGATGATCAGCATGACGGCACCGGTCATGATCCCGGTTTCGGTGATCGCCGACAACAGGGTTCTCAAGGTAAGATCACGGTAGATCAGCGCTGCCACAAGGATGGCATAGGCGACGGCAATAACACTCACCTCCGTCGGTGTGGCAATTCCGAAACGCAGTGTGCCGACCACCAGGACCGGCATGAACAGCGCCGGCACTGCATGCACCAACTCCTTGCGGAAACTCTTCCAGCCGCCTTCGATTTCCGCCGTGGGTAGTTTTCTTATGTTGGCGATGAGCCCACTGAGCAAAAGCATACCGGCGCCTAACATGACACCGGGCAGAATGCCCGCGACGAAAAGGTTGACAATGGATTCGTTGGATACGAGCCCGTAAAGAATCAGTGGAATCGACGGGGGAATCAGCACCGAAATGGTGGATGAGGCGGAATTGATGGCACCGGCGAAGCCGGCACTGATACCGTTTTTCACCTGCACCGGTATCAAGGCGTTACCGAGTGCGGAGGCATCGGCCACGGCCGAGCCGGAAACACCGCCAAACATCACCGAACCGACGATGCTGACATGGGCCATGCCGCCCCGGAAGCGACCGACCATCAATTTTGCAAAATTCACCAGATGTTCACCGAAGCGTCCCGACATCATCAAGCTGCCGGCCAGAATAAAAAAGGGGATCGCCAGCATGGGAAAACTCTGGGTCGGTGTGTACAGACGCTGGGCGATAACGGCCAAGGGCTTACCGTCGATCATTAAAATAATTCCTGACGCACCCAGCATCGCAAACGCAACCGGTACGGATACCAGCAACAAGAGAGGAAACAACCATATAAGAATACCGCTCATAATGAGGTCTCCCCTAACTGAAACTGGCGGCTGTGGGGTCAGACACATCCGCCTGTTTCCCTATGAGTAGTCGAACCATGAAAAATGCGGAAATCAATGCAATCGCCGAAAAGGCATAGAGCAGGCTCCAGTAGCCATACATCTGCGATATTCCCGTCTCCGCCAGATGACTGTATTGTGCGGCCTTGACGATGGGTTTCGACGAATAGACAACCCCAACACACAAAACCGAGACAAAGCCATGGACGATGACGGCCACGATGCGCTGTACGAACAATGGCAACGCGTCGACCATTGCTCTGACGGCAATGTTACTGCCTTTGGCGGCGGCCATCACCGCTCCCCCGGCAACCAGCCAGGGGAACAGGATGTTATGGATCTCGTATGCCCAGGCAATGCCGCTTCCAAACGCATACCGCAAGACCACGTTGACGAAGAGTGCCAGAAACATGCACGATATCGTGGCGACAACGATGACCGACCCGGTCCAATAGATGAAAGTAATGAGCAATTGCAGAATACGTAAGAATTTGGACATGGTCTTACAATCCTTGCTTAATTGCCGCCTCTGGCGGCCTTTTTCAGTTTACCGACAAAATCCCCGATTTCCTTCTCGTACTTGGTGTAGACCGAAGCCGTGGCATCGGCAAAAGCCTTCTGGTCGACAGACTTGAACTTCGCGCCCTCTTTTTCCATCACGTTCTGCAAGTTCGCATTGTCCATCAGACTGCGGCCCCGCTGATACCAGCCGGCTTCCTTGGCGGCCGTTTCGATGCAGGATTGCTGCTTTTTGGACAAGGATTTCCACCAACCGAGACCGGCAACAATCGGCGTCCCTTCATATTTGTGGCCGGTCAGGGTGATATACGGCGTAATTTCATGAAGCTTGGCAGAATAGATGTTGGTCAGGGGATTTTCCTGTCCGTCAAAGGTGCCTGCTCTTAGTGCCGTTGGCAACTCCGACCAGGCAAGGGGAGCCGGGTTGGCCCCCAGCGCCTTAAATATATCCAGGGTCACCTGGTCCGGCGGGGCCCGAATTTTCATTCCCTTGATGTCTGCCGGTGTGGCAATAAATTTACTCACATGGGTCACGTGGCGGATGCCGTTGTCCCAAAAAGTAATCACCTTGAGATTGGCCTTTTGTGCCTTCTCGTCGATGATTTTGCCGATGTCGCCATCCAGAACCGCCCAGGCATTGGGAAGGCCGCTGAACAAAAACGGCAGGCCGAGCATGCCCACTTCGGGAACGATCTGGGCCATGGGCCCCTGGGAATTGGCGGTCATTTCGATCACGCCGGCACTGGCGGACGTGAGCATTTCAGCATCGTCTCCCATGGTTGCCGACGGAGCGACCTTGACGGTCAGATCGGGGCAGTAAATCGACACGAGTTCCGCAAACATGTTTGCGGCATCATAACGAGGATTGCCAGGGTTGGCCCCGTGGGCGAATACAATCTCCTCGGCTTGGACCTGAGCTGCCAGCAGTACGGCTGCCACCATAACCAGTGTCACTGTTTTCATGAACTTTTTCATAGATACCTCCTCATGGTTGCGGGTAAGTTTGGACTGCGTTGATTTCGCAGCGATGATAAATGGATTGGAAAAAGCCTTCCTTAGTAAATCGAAGAGCCGCCGTTTACTTCCAAATCACTACCGGTCAAATAACTGGAAAGATCAAAAGCGAGAAAAAGGATTGAAATCGGTTTATCGCAAAGGTTGCTCGCAGATACAGCAAGCGCCAGGATGTTCCTGCTATTTGCACCATTCCGTAATCGTGTTTGCGATGGCCTCGGTCGAGATGCCATAGCGGTCGTGAAGGGTCGGGAGTGCGCCTGCATCGAGGAAGTCATCCGGCAAAGCGATCTGCCGGAATTTGGGTGCAACCCCGGCACGGAGCAATTCGCCTGCTACCGCTTCTCCAAGGCCGCCGATCACAGTGTGGTTTTCCGCCACCACCACAAGACGACCCGGTTTGCTGCTGGCCTGGACGATGGCCTCACGGTCCAGCGGCTTGATGGTCGGGCAGTGCAGCACCGCGGCATGTATGTTTTCATTTTGCAGTTTTTTGGCCGCCGCCAGCACACGCATTGTCATGAATCCGGTAGAAATGAACAGGATGTCGTCGCCTTCGAGGAGAAGCTTTGCCTTACCAAGTTCAAACCGGTAATTGTATTCGTCCAGTACCAACGGAACCTTGCCGCGAAGCAGGCGCATATACACAGGCCCGTCGTGTCCGGCGATCTGCGGCACCGCCTGCTCAATCTCCAGGGCGTCGCAGGGATCGATTACCACCATGTTCGGCATCGTACGAAAAAGCGCCAGATCTTCAGTGGCCTGGTGACTGGGGCCGTACCCGGTGGTGAGACCGGGCAGGGCGCAGGCGATCTTCACGTTGAGGTTATCCTCTGCGATTGTTTGGTGGATAAATTCGAATGCTCGTCGGGAAGCAAAAACAGCGTAGGTTGTCACGAAAGGAAGAAACCCTTCATGGGCAAACCCGGAGGCAGCACCCATCAGGAGTTGCTCAGCCATCCCCATCTGATAAAATCGATCGGGGAAGGCCTCGGAAAAAATATGCAGGTCGGTGTATTTGGCGAGATCGGCGGTCATGCCGATGATGTCCGGGTTCGTGCGCGCCAGTTCATTGAGCGCATGGCCGAAGGGAGCGGTCCTGGAAGGCTGGTCTTCGTCGGCAATGGAGGCGATCATCGCCGAGGTCTTCAGGCGTCGTTTCACGGCGGTATCGTTCATGCGCGCCTCCCGGCTTCAAGTGCTTCGAGCGCGAGTTTCCATTCGTGCGCATCAACACGGATGAAATGGTTTTTATCGCGTTCTTCGAGGAAGGGTACTCCGCGGCCCAGCCGCGTATCACAAATGATCATGCGCGGACACGGATCTGCGTGGCTGCGGGCAGCGTCAAAGGCGTTGATCACTTCATCCAGGTTATTCCCGTCAATACGCTGGGTGTACCAACCGAATGCTTCCATTTTTTCGACCAGCGGCTCGAATGCCATCACCTGAGTGGAGGGACCATCGGCCTGTTGGTTGTTCACGTCGACAATGGCGATAAGGTTGTCGAGCTTCCAATGAGCGGCGGACATGAGTGCTTCCCAGACAGAACCTTCATCCAGTTCTCCATCCGAGAACAAGGTATAAACAAAGGCATCCGACCCTTTACGCTTTAGACCAAGCCCTCGTCCCACTGCAATGGAAAGACCTTGGCCAAGGGATCCGCCGGACATCTCCATGCCAGGCGTGTAGCTGGCCATTCCCGACATGGGCAGGCGGCTGTCATCACTACCATAGGTTTCAAGCTCTTCCTCGGGAACGATACCGGCTTCCATCAGTGCCGCGTACAGGCCGATGGCGTAATGGCCATTTGATAACAGAAAGCGATCGCGCCCCTCCCAATTTGGATCATCGGCCCGATACTTCATGGCATGAAAGTAGGCGACCGATAGCACATCGGCGATATCGAGTGCCTGGCCGATGTACCCTTGGCCCTGCACCTCGCCCATTCGCAAAGCGTTGCGACGGATTTTAAAAGCACGATTCGAAAGTTCGTCGCGAATGCTTTCTTCAGGTTCGTTCATCCGGCTCTCCTTTGTAATGTATCGTTTGCCTGGAAGCCTATTTTGAGCGCACCTTTTCCAAATTGTTACCGGGCATTCAGTTCATATCGATGCCCGGCTTGGTCATTTCTAAACCGTGTTTCCAAGCTTCAAAGCTTCCCTGGATCACTTCCCGAAGCCGCCGCTTATCTTTTTTTAGGAATGCCTCGAATATTGCCTTATGGTCGCGCAAGGCAATTTCGGGATGGTGCTTGACGGAGTAACCGATGGACACCCGGAATAATTCCATAATGGTTTCACCGACCCGAATGACCAGCGGGTTATGGGTGCTGCGTAACATTTCGAAGTGGAAAGCGAGATCTTCAATGGCTGTCTGTCGGTTTTCTGCGATTGCCAGTTCTAAATCCTCTACCGTTGTGGCGATTCGGGAAATGTCATCTGAAGTGGCACGGTCGACAGCCATGATGGTGTAGGCCTCTTCGAACATCATACGGAAGTCGATGATTTCCTGGATTGTCCCTCTGGCCAACAGCAACTGATAGATCAGGGGAACGATTACGCCTTCGCCAACGTCCTCGTTTATTTTCGTACCCCGGCCACGTCGCACCTCGACCACCCCCTGGGCCTGCAGCATTTTTATGGCTTCCCGGACACTGGTCTTGCTTACGCCCAAATTGGTGACCAGTTCCGTTTCGGTGGGCAGGTAGTCTCCAGGCTTGAGTTCCCTGGCCATAATTGCTTCCTTGATACGCTCAATAACCAGGTCTACGACGGAACTCTGGCCAACAGGGGTATTCAGGGAAGTCGTTTTTTTGGCATTCATGGGTGGTCGTCCTTACTGTATCCTTGGAAACGATGCCGGACTATGGGAGCTTTGCGGGCGAGCTTGAGGCATTCTGGCGACTGAATCGTGCGGGCAATTAACCATACATCATATGTATGATGTATGGTTAATTTATCAAACAAGGTCTGTCAAGATAAAAAATGAACACTATTCAATTTGTGTTGCGCCTTCAACGCTTCATCTGAACCAAATCGTAAGATGATCCGGCGTTAACGGTAGCGTGGCACGGGCGGTTCGTGAAACATCCTATAGCGAAGCAAGGACTTTGCCCGTTCTTGTCCAACCAAATGACCCTTTTTCAAATTACTTGACCTTTCAACAATCCTTTTCCTATAATCAATTTTATAAAATTCAGTGCGTTATTTTTCTTCAGGCCCTCCATGCGGCAATGCATATTCTGATATGACCGGGATCCGACCTATATGGAATGACATAGAGCCTCTAAGTGTGAAACAACCAGCCTCAAACTTGAGTGTTATCCTCGCCCGCTGAATTTATAATTCGAATCTTAAGTGCCTGAGAAGGCCCATATGTCGTTCAGGAGTGAACTTATTTTCATGATTGGCCGGTAATTTACTGGCTCTTGAAACAAGCGTGTTAGATTGTGAGAAGATATTTGACACGATGAAGACGAAATTAGATTCCGATCATACTGCCGTATACGAATTTCATATAAGAAGATGATGGATAAAAAGAAAAAAACACCTCCGATTTCAGAAAAAAGTATTTTTAAGGCCCTAATGACTTCCCTGGAATATGGTCTGACCATCCAGGACCGGGACTACAATATCCTTTTTCAGAATGATTTCATGCGGAATCAGTTCGGTAGTTCCTCTGGAAAATGTTACAGGATCTATGAATTTCGTGACGCGCCATGCAAAGGGTGCCCCGTCAGAGAAGCCTTCAGGGATGAAAAATCTCATGACGCCGAACGAACTGTTCGCGAGCCGACAGGTGAAATTCGGATCTGGTTAAACACAGCCATACCCATCCGAAATGACGAAGGGAGAGTGGATTCATGCCTCGAAATCGTTCGGGACATCTCACCCCTGAAACGGATGAAAGAATCCATTTTGGAGAACGAAGCCCGTCTCCACACTCTGTTGCAGACAATTCCTGATCTGGTCTGGTTAAAAAATGAAAATGGCGTTTATTTGGCCTGCAACAAAATGTTCGAGCGTTGTTTCGGCGCAAAGGAAGAGGATATTGTCGGCAAGACGGATTACGACTTTGTGGACAGAGAGTTGGCGGACTTTTTCAGGGGAAATGACCGCAGGGCGATGGCAGCCGGACAACCTATCTGCAATGAGGAGTGGATCACCTTTGCCGGCGATGGCCGCCGTGCGTTGCTGGATACCATTAAAACCCCCATGTTCGATTCCGAAGGCAATTTGGTTGGCGTGTTGGGTATCGGTCGGGACATCACGGAACGCAAACGGGCAGAGGAAAAGCTGAAAGAGACCTTGTTTTTCCAGAACGATACAGAACGAATCGCTCGCGTAGGAGGATGGAAGGCCAATCCGGAGACTGATTTATTACTTTGGACGGAAGGGATTAAACATATTATCGAAGTTCCTATCGATTACAACCCCGGGTTTGAAGAAGGACTCACATTTTATCTTCCAGAATACATCCCGAAGCTCAGAGATGCGGTATCGAATTCTTTGAACAATGGGTCTACTTTTACGATCGAAGCTGAAGTCATAACCGCAAGAGGAAAACGTTTATGGACTGAGGTACGGGGCCTGAGACGAATTACAGAGCAAGAAAAAAACTTCCTTGTGGGGACATTTCAAGACATCACGGAACGCAAACGGTCAGAAGAAGAACAGAAGAAGCTTCTGAACCAGCTGAATCAGGCTCAGAAGATGGAATCGGTGGGACGGCTGGCAGGCGGCGTGGCTCATGACTTCAATAATATGCTGAGTGTGATTATCGGCCATGCCGAACTCTCTCTGGAACAGTTGAATCAAGACAATCCACTTTATGACGCAATCAAAACGATCCGAAATGCCGCCGGACGCTCCGCCGATATCACTCGCCAGCTGCTGACCTTTGCCCGGAAGCAGGTCGTCACCCCCCGGGTACTCGATTTAAATGAGACGGTTGCGGGAATGCTTAATATGCTGAAACGTTTGATTGGGGAAGACATCGATATCACCTGGCTGCCGGGATCGGGTGTATGGCCGGTCAAGATGGACAGTTCCCAGATTGACCAGATACTGGCCAATTTGTGCGTAAATGCCCGGGATGCAATCGACGGCCAGGGACGAATCGCTATCGAAACGGGTAACGTCAGCTTTGACGAAGCTTACTGTGCGCAGCATTCGGACACAACAATCGGTGACTTCGTGATGCTGGCGGTCAGTGACAACGGGCATGGCATGGATATGGAGACGCAAGGAAAAATTTTCGAGCCCTTTTTCACCACCAAGGAAAAAGGCGAGGGAACCGGTCTCGGGTTGGCCATGATCTACGGTATTGCAAAACAGAACAATGGGTACATCAACGTTGACAGTGAACTTGGAAATGGCACCACTTTCAAGATATATCTTCCCAGGCACACGGCTGACACTGCGGAACCACAAATCAAAAGCCGTATGCCCCAGGAATTAGCTCAAGGAGACGAAACCATCCTGTTGGTGGAAGATGATCATGCTATTTTAAACATGGCGAAAACGTCACTAAAACGTTTGGGGTACCAGGTATTGGACGTTTCGACGCCGGGAGAAGCCTTTCAGTTGGCGAAGAAACACATCGGCAGGATTCACTTGCTCCTGACAGATGTGATCATGCCCGAGATGAACGGTCGGGAATTGGCGAAAGCGTTAGCACCCATTGTCCCGGAACTCAGATTATTATTCATGTCTGGTTATACGGCCGACGTCATCGCTCCCCATGGTGTCCTTGACGAGGGTATCAACTTTATTCAAAAACCGTTTTCACTTCAAACCTTGGCAGTCCATGTAAGAAAGGCTTTGGATAACTGATATCTCCCTTATGTCGGGCTGGACCATTTTTCTGGACAGTATCGAATAAGCACAATTGGGCGTGTCCGGTAATCCCAAGGACTGAGTTGCCACTCTAAATTCACACCATCGCCCCAAATCTTCCGGTAATTCTACATATTCACGGGGACATTCATCATACCGTGGGCATTGCCAACGGCGGCCCCGCAGACTCATGGTTCCATTGCACGAACGACAACCCAAAATCGGTCTCTTTTTATTTGTTTTGTGAGAGCATCCGTACTTTTAATTGACATAATAAAATTATTTTGTTTGCCATTTAAGTCATATTAGTTTATATTTAACAGAAATTGGACAAAATAATAGAATAAACTTTGCCTAAATAATTTTTAGATCATATCAACGCGATGGTATCGACGCAATACACGGATTTCCCGTTCGAATTAAAAAACCCGCGTTTCAAACCACGAAGGAGGCAGTATGGAAACCAAAGACAGCCTTACATCAGGATGCACAATGATCCCGGTCCTCAATCCGGCGACTGAAGAGCAGATTGCCGAGGTCATCGACTCTGACCAGGCAACTCTCGACGGCGTGGTAGCGCGGGCGCGGGAGGCTTTTGAAAATGGCGTTTGGCGCAAACTGCCCGCCAAGGAACGGGCCGATATTCTGTGGCGTGCGGCACAGATCATCGAAAATCGTCTTGAGGAACTCGCAGCAATCGAATCACGTGACAACGGCATGATTATGATGGGCGCGCGCATAATCATTCGAGAGTCGCTCGATCTGCTCAAGTATTACGCCGGCTGGGTTACCAAGATCCACGGCGAATCGGGCCAACTCTCCTCCGCCGGTCTCACCGGCGCGCCGGAACAACTGCACACCTTCACGCAACTCGAACCGGTCGGCGTCGTGGGAGCCATCGTTCCATGGAACGGTCCGTTCTACATCGCGATGCTGAAAGTCGCGCCGGCGCTCGCTGCCGGCTGCAGTTGCGTAG
This sequence comes from uncultured Desulfosarcina sp., assembly GCA_963674945.2. GTDB lineage: Bacteria > Desulfobacterota > Desulfobacteria > Desulfobacterales > Desulfosarcinaceae > Desulfosarcina. The sequence goes on along the minus strand of CAXXWQ010000003.1, from coordinate 1,588,563 downwards.
TGAAGCCGTCCTCAGAAACGCCGCTCAGCGCGCTGCAGCTTGAAAGCATTTTTCGCGAAGCGGGCCTGCCCGACGGCGTCCTCAACGTCGTTACCGGCTATGGTTCGACCACCGGCACTGCGCTGGCTGCGCATCCGGGCGTCGACAAGGTCGGGTTCACGGGCTCTACCGAAGTCGGTCGCATGATCGTTCAAGCGGCCGCCGGCAACCTCAAGCGCTTGACGCTTGAACTGGGTGGCAAGTCGCCGCTGATCATGTTCGACGATGCCAATCTCGAAAAGGGGATCATGAGCGCCGGCATGGGCCTGCTGGCCGGCTCCGGTCAGAACTGCAGCTGCACGTCACGCATTTACGTTCAGCGCGGCATTTACGAGCAGGTCGTTGATGGACTGGTCGCTTTCGCGCAGTCGCTGCCGATGGGAGGCGCTGATGAAGAGGGAACCATTCTCGGTCCGTTGATCAGCGAGAAGCAGCGTCAGCGAGTGAAGGAACTTGTGGACGATTCTGTCGCGCAAGGCGCCGAGGTCAGGACCGGCGGCAAGCCCATGGATCGCCGCGGCTTTTTCTACGAATCCACCATCCTCACCAACACCACACCGGACATGCGGGTGGTCAAGGAGGAAATTTTCGGACCGGTAGGATGCGTGATTCCATTCGATGATGAGGACGAAGTGCTCGCTGCCGCCAATGATACCCATTATGGCCTGGCAGGCGCCATCTGGACCGAAAATCTCAGTCGCGCCCATCGTTTCGTCAACGGCCTTCGCGCCGGACAGATCTGGGTGAACTGCGTGCTCGGCGCGGATGCCTCGATGCCGATTTGCGGCCACAAGCAATCGGGATGGGGCGCCGAACGTGGCTGGAAGGGCATTGAGCCATATTTCAATACCAAGGCTGTGTACGTCAGCATCTGATGTCTGCCACCGATGTTCGCCGCGGTGAAATATGGCTTCGGCGAACATTCGGATCGATCAGGGAAAACGCGAGCCGAACGGCTTCACCGCACAGGAATTGAAATGCTTAATTCGATTCCACTATCCCCCCACCGGATGCGGGACGTATGACCCATCGCCACCCTATGGAAAAAGTACGAAGTGAGTTGACGTCTCTTTCCGGAAAAGCGATATTCGTCGTTCCGCAGCTTGATCGAAGCTTTCGCGTCGCGGCCGCTGGAGACATTCGTTCTGGATCGACTTGTAAAATATCTGCTGGAACTGAATTCCATCGCCTTTTGGTGTAACCCAACCAAGATCTACCGTTGTTTCGTAGTCATACCAGCCTAATCCAGACCATTTATACAACAAATGCCATGCGCGTTTGTGATTGATTGGAAATGAAGGTTCATTTATGATTTGCCGTGGTTTCTTCCCGCCCTTTCCATTCACTCCCACTTCTTTTTTTATTCTTTGCCATAAATACGCTTCATCCTGTTCTTTCATTTTCTTTCCTGTCGTCGTTTTTTAATGTCTGCGGGTATCTTTCGTTCCCTCTGCCGTGTGGTTGGTTCCGGTCTTTCGTTCCAGACGCAGGTTTTTTCCGCCCCGCATACACCGCCGTCAAGCATGAACGGCACGGATCCCGATCCCGATGGCGTCTGAAATGACCATGTCTTTCTAAAACTTGTAGGTCAGGTTGGCAAAATAGTTGATGCCTTCCTCAGGGTAGCCCTCTTCGATTTCATCGTTTTCGTCGAACAGATTGTTGACACCGGCTTCCACGGCCAATCCCTTGAACAGCGATACCGCCCCTTTGGCATTGACGACGGTGTAGCTGTCGGTTTCACGCACACCGTTGGAAGAGCTGTACTGGCCGGAATAGGTGGTCGAATCCGCCGACAGAGCCAATCGGTCGAACAGGGTGCAGATGGCATAGGCCACGAACTTGTGCTCGGGAATACCGATGAGCTTGTCATCGTTGCTTCGGTTGTCCCAGTCGGTATAGGTGTAGTTGATCCCGCCACGCAGGTTGTCGGTGATACGGACGACCAGGCTGGTTTCGGCGCCGTAGATCCGAACTTCGCCGATATTCTGGTTCTGCTGTATGGTCGCCGTGGGGTCGTTTGGGTCCGGGATGGTGGCGAACTGGATGTAATCCTCGATGTTGCTGAAGAACAAGGCGCCACCGAAAGAGATACGGTTGGACCTGGTCTCGAACCCGAGATCATAATTGACGGCGATTTCAGGGTCCAAATCCGGATTCGGCAGGGTGGTGCCGAACCGGTAGGAGTAACGGTCTTTCAGAGTGGCAAATCGGTTTTTGCGCGCAACGGTCAGGTACGCAGTGCTATTGTCCGTGAAATCGTAGAACAATCCGGCCTGGGGATTGAAGGCAGAGGCGTTTTTTGTGGGAAAATCGGAAATGATGCCGGTGTCACTGTCGTAGTCCTCGGCTTCCAGGGCCTTCTGCCAGTCGTAGCTGGCGCCCAGCCGGGCGGTGAGTTTTTCGGTCACGCCGATGGTGTCCTCAGCGGCGATGGAGAAATACTCGTCCCGGAAGGTTCGCTTGGGCTCGTCATTATCATGCTCCTTGTGCCGGTCCCGCTTGTAGTGCAACGCGGCTTTGAGGCTGTTGTGGCCCAGCAGCGTGGTGCCAAGTTCCAGGGAGCCACCGTAGGTATCGTCGTTGTACCAGCTCTTGAATGCCGACCGATAGTTCTGGGTGGAGTAGGTGTCGTCGTCAAAAGAAAAGAGTGAGTTATCATAACAGTCGTAGTAGATCCTTGTTTTTATATAGCTTTGATCGCCTATGCCCGTTTTGGAATTGAAATAGTAACTCTCCTTGTCCCACTGGGGCCACTGCCAGTAGCGAACGCGTTGGGTAGGGTCGTTGCCGGTATAGACCGGATTCCCCTTTTCCGCTTCCTGTTTGCTGTAGCTGATGGCATACTCGTCCTCACCGGTTGGCCGGAATCCGACCTTGAAGCTGATTTTCTTGTCGGTTGTGTAAGAGTTTTCGCGCTGATCTCCATCTTCGGTATCCGTAGGCTCAAAATCATCGGAGAGCTTGTAGTAATCGCGATCAAGATAACTGGCCCCGCCCTGGACGTACCATTTGTCCAGATTGCTCCCGATATTGGCGTAGGCTCTGGTGGTGTCACCGCTGGCCAGGCCGGCACCGGCGTTTGCCTCGAAGGGCTTTTCGGGCCGTTTGGTCACAACATTGATGGCGCCGCCCATGGTGTTGAAACCATAAAGTACCGAAGCGGCACCCTTGGATACCTCGATCTGAGAAATATCAAAAGTGGTGAAACGGCCGAAATCGGAGTAGCCGTCGTACATGACATAAACGGGAATTCCGTCCATGAACAGCGGCACGTGTTTGACATCCATGCCGCGTACGGACACCGTGCGTTCATAACGGGCGCCGGTGCGGGTGACCGTCACCCCGGGCATAAGATCCAGGGCTTCGGTCAGGTCGTCCCGGTTGAGTTCTCGCAGCATCGCTTCATCCAACCGGTCCACGCTGCCCATCTGGGGCTCCCCCTGGGCGCGGACCGTCACTTCTCCAAGTGTGAATACACCGGTGCTGTCGTCGTCGTTCGGATTGGTCTCGTCCGCTTCGACGGAGATGGCGGAAATCGCGATGAGTATGATTAACATTACAATACAGTTCCACTCCAGACTTTTCATCATCCTCTCCGTTTCTTAATTTATAAATGTTTAAAAGAATATAACACGCAACATAAACCATTATGGCAATGCTTGTGATGCCGTTATTTTACGTTTAATAATGACATATAAACATATGTCACCTATATATTAATAATTTTAAAAAAGTCAAATGTAATTTATAAACGTCTTAAATGGGAGTTGTCCTTAAAGGTTGCGGACGATCGGAAAAATGGTCGTGATGGTGGCGAAGAGGCTGGCGAAGAACAAGAAATACGGATTACGGAAGGAAAACAGGCGGCGTAAAGCCATCTTTCCCCACCTCGCGCAAGTCCTCTTCCCGTTGTGAGAAGAGGGCTTGCGGTCTATCCGCCAGGCAAAAAGGCCGATGGCGTGGGACGGCTTTTACGATTTGGACATCACAATCCAGAATCCGGTCTCGTCATCGATGATTCGATGGGTTTGGCAGCCGATGTTCTGGAACATTTTTTTGAAACGATTTAAGCCGTCTTTACCGGTCTTCTTGCGGGCATAGCAATCCCATGTGGGATCCCGTCTCAGCATTTCGGCAATCACCTGCTTTTTCAGCGTCGCATTGCCAAACCCGCCGCCGATGTAGGTGGCGCCACCATGGGTCAGGACACGGTAGATCTCGCGAAAGGCACTTTCCAGATCATCCCAGAAAAACATGGAACCCCGGCTGATAATCAGGCTGACGTCGCCGTCGGAGAACGGCAGCGCATGCACATCCCCGGTTTCACACCGGACCCGATCTTTCAGCTCGGCCGCGGCAATGTTGTCCATGGCGATTTGTGTGGAATAAGGTGAGGCATCGAAGGAGATCACCTGCATTTGCGGTGCATGATGGGCCACGGCCATGGCCAGCATGGCCGACCCGCTGCCAAGATCCAGGCATATGCCCTGCCGGATGCCTGTGGCGGCGATGGCGTTTTGCGCAATGACCGGATAGATCGGTGCAAAGACCGTCCTGGCGATTTCATTCATGCGCAATGCCGCATTGCGATCAAATGTCGGATTGGCGGTTTTGGTCCAGTTTTTTTGCATGAGATGGGCTCCTATGTTGCTGATTCGTTCGGCCTGCGGTTTTCGGCCGTGCTGCAGCCGCGTGTCGGTGTCCTTCTTCCAATGGCATGTTGTAGAATTGTTGGTAGAATTCTTCCGCCTCCTGTTTCAGGTCGAAGGCAAAAATCTCTGGATGAATGATGTTGGCAAGGCCCATGAGTCCCAGAATCCAATCGGGATTGGTCGTGGATCGATAAGGATACAGATGGAATATCCGATACGCACCCTCTGCAATTGAAATTGCAGCCCACCGTGCACACCTGGAGAAACTTGCCCCGGGGGTGGAAGTGGACCATGGGCATGGACTCGATGGCCGTGTCCACGGCCACCAGGTATCGGTCCGGGTAGCGTTCCTGAATTTCGTTGTCGATGCAGGTCATCATTCCGCATCCGCCGATACCGCCGTCGTTAATATCGCATTTTCTCTCGCAGATCGTGCATCTCATTTGGTGTTTCCCTTTTTGGGTTTCAGCACGTTTCAGGGCGCCGGCGGGAGGTGATTCAGTATGCGCCGGGCCTCGTCATCCGACAGCGGATAATGATAAAAGGTGTTATAGTAAGATTTAAGCTCCTGCATCAGGTCAATGGCCGCAAATCGGCCCGGATGGAATTGTCTGGCCAGGAACAGGATGCACAGAAACGACTCGCTGCTGAAATGACTCCAGTAAAATTGACCTTCCGGACTCATAACGACCCTGTTGGTCTTCACGGCGGTGGTGTTCTGCAGGCGAGGATCCTTGGTGATCATATCGGCGGAGGGGGCCGTGCTTACGACGATGACTTCCGGGTCCCAGGCGATCAGCTCTTCTGTGGTGATCGTGATAAAGTAAGCCGCATCGTCATGGGTCAACATCCTGCCGCCTGCGGCTTCAACCAACCAGAAGGCCGTGGAAAATCGGGACTGGGTATTGGATATGCCTTGAACCCGACCGCAAATATAGAACACCCGGGGGCGTTGGGCGTCCGGGATGGTGCGCGTGACGGCCAGTACATGCCGGATGTGTTCATCCACATAGCGGCGGTAGGCGTCGGCGGCAGGTACTGCCCGGCCTCCCAGCACATCGCCGTAAAATCGAATCTGATCATACCCGTCCTCGATAAACGCTTCGAGCGTAAAGGGGCGCTTTCTCCCGTCATAGGCCACCACCACCGGAAGACCGGATGCGCTCAAGCGTTGGATCTGTTTGGCATAGGGATGGTAGATCACCAGGTCTATGCCCAGGGCCATGAGTTGTTCCACGCTGGGGGCCGCGTAATTGCCGATCACCGGTATTTGCTTGAGGCCGGGGTTCAACTGGTAATTCCAGGGCAGGGCCAGGTTGGGTACGATGGCCACCCGATCCGCGGCGCCCAGGGCAAGGAGTTTCTCATAGCTGGGACCGAACAGGCAGGCGATGTGTTGGGGATAGGCGGGGATGCGAACCTCTCTCCCCGTTCGGTCCACGATCATGCGCGTGTCTGGCTTGTCGACTTCATCGGCGGCGTATGAAGGTGCGGTGAGCAAACCGGCATCGACAGTGAACGTCAACACGAAAAGAAATATGAAAAGACGCATGCATCCGCTTTTGTTTTGCCTGTTGGCCGTTGCTACATCCATTTAGATCCGTCCTGTCGGTCGTTGTGAAAACCGTTACTCCTCCCATGGGTTGCGCCGGTTGCGCAGCAGCAGATATCCGAAACACGGCGCGCCGACGATGGCGGTGAGAATACCCACAGGGATTTCTCCACCCGGCAGGATTCTGGCCAGGGTATCCATGCACAGCATGAAGAGCCCGCCCAAAAGGGCGGCGAAAGGAACCAGCACATCGTGGTCGGCGCCGATGATCAGCCGGGCCATGTGCGGAATGACCAGCCCCACCCAGCCGATACTGCCGCACGAGGCCGTGGCGGCTGCCACCATCAATGTTGCGATGAGAATATGAATCGCCCGCCTCACGGGGACGTCAATTCCAAGGGACAGGGCCTCTTCCTCACCCAGCGCCATCGGATTCAGGCCCCACCGCAGAAAATAGCTCAGGAACAGTCCGGGAAGGATCAACCCCGCGCCCCAGGCGGCATCTTTCCAGATCACGCTGGTGAAACTTCCCATGGTCCAGAAAACAATCGCCGGGAGCTGGCCCAGCGGATCCGCCTTGCATTTGATGTAGGAAAGACCGGCCATGAACAGCGCGGAGACAATCACTCCGGCCAGCACCAGGGTGGTGATTGAATTGTCGCCGCGTTTGCCAATCTGATAGGCCAGTCCCACCGCGATCAAGCCCCAGACAAAGGCCGATCCTTGTAGCATGGTGGCGTCGCCGCCAAGCCATAACAGGGCCAGCGCGGCACCGAAATTGGCGCCGGAGGTGACCCCCAGGATGGAGGGAGAGACCAGTGGATTTTTAAACAGGGACTGAAACACCACGCCTGCGACGGCCAGCGCTGCACCCGTCAGAATCGCCATGAGGATACGCGGCATACGGACCGTCCAGAGCACCAGCGCCGGTGTGTCCAGATGGACACCGATCTTCTGTGCAGCAAACAGATCGATGATCAGCCGTCCGACGGTGGTCAGACCGATCGGGTACTTCCCCACCGCCACAGCGGTGAGAATGGTGGAGAGCAGGGCAACAACCGCCAAGCTGAAGGTTATTCTGGTTCTGGTCATGGTTCGCTCTGGTTCTGGTTGCGTTTCATTCCCTTTTTGTGAATCGAGAAGAGAAGAGAGAAATCACGGCATGACAAACACTCGTCCGCGACGGCCATTCTGGATAAAGACCTTCATGTCGTACAGGGCCTCGATGGCCGATTCTTTGAACACATCCGCGGTGCTCCCCTTGCGCTGTATCCGTCCTTGCTTCAACATGACCAGTTGTCGGCAATACTGTCCCGCCAGGTTTGGATCATGGAGGGTGACCAGGGTCGTGAGATGGTGTCTACGGGTCAAGTCCTGGACCATGTCCATGATATGGTACTGGTTCTTAAAATCGAGGTGGGCCGTGGGTTCATCCAGAAGCAGTATCGACGGAGACTGAAAAAGGGCACGGGCTATCAGTACGATCTGTCGTTCGCCGCCGGAAAGGGCGTTGAAGGGCCGATTCTTCAGGTGTGCGATCCCCAGATCGGCCAACACGGATGCAGCATTGAGGGCATCATTTTTCGACGGACGGCCCATCGTACCTATCCGAGACGCCCTCCCCATGAGAACCATCTGAAGGGCCGAGAAAGCGAATGCCACAGTGGTCTGCTGGGGCACCACCGCCATGATCCCGGCGATGGTGCCGCGGGACAACTGTCCGACGCATTTTCCGCCAATCATCACTCGGCCCTGTTTGGGGCGTAATAAGCCGTTAATGCACTTGAACAATGTGCTTTTGCCCGAACCGTTCGGGCCGAGCAGGCCGCAGATGGTACCGGGTGTAACGGAAAAATCGATATGGCGGAGCGCCGGACGGGTATGGTAGTCAAAACTCAGGTTTTCAACCGCAAGGTTTTTCATGGGGCACATGTCCTGAAGAAAGTTTTGTAAATTAAAAGTATGATACGTCGTGATAAACACACTTATCTTTTTTGTGTGCAAGAATCAAGGAATAATCCAAATCTCAATAAAAATAAGCGTTATTGTTGTTTTGGTAGGCTTGCCCATTGACTTTCAAATCGAATTTTAATAATTCAAAAAAATACATTTGACGTTAAAAGAATCTATCCTTCTGTATATCTTTGTATCATGAGTGGTCTATGAATTTACCGAATATCGACTGGAACGCCTTATGGCGAGAAGGGCATGATCGACGATTCAAGTCGGCACGTGATCCCGGGTTCTGGGACAGACGCGCGCCGGAGTTTTCCCGGCATGCCCAAACCGGAAATTACGCCAGTCAGTTCATGAGCATCGTAAAGCCCCGTCCGGCGTGGCGCGTTCTGGACATCGGCAGTGCGGCCGGTACGCTGGCGATTCCCATGGCGCCACGGGTCAAGCGTGTGACCGCCATGGACCCCTCTGCTCGGATGCGCGAGCTGCTCCAAACGCGCTGCAAGCAGGAAGGGATCGATAATATACGGATTGTCGACGGTCGGTGGGAAGATGACTGGGATACCCTTGGAATCGGTGTGCATGACGTTGCCATCGCCTCCCGTTCCCTGATCGTCGATGATCTGCAAGGCGCCATTATCAAGATCCAGCGCCATGCATCCCATCGGGTCGTGTTGTCGGCCATGGTGGGAGATGGCCCCCATGACCGCAGGATCTTCGAGGCCGCCGGCCGGGAATTCAGCCCCGGCGCCGATTACATCGTGCTGGTCAACCTGCTGCGGCAAATGGGGATTTTTGCCGATCTGACCTTTATCTGCAACACCATGCAAAAAACCTATCAGGATGTGGAGGATGCCCTGAACGCCATGCGCTGGATGCTGCAGGGGATGACGCGGGATGAAGAAGACCGGCTGCGAAAGTACCTCTCGCGCACATTGGTACGGGAAAACGGCCAGTGGAAGCTGCCTTACGCAAAGGTTGTGCGCTGGGCGGTGATCTGGTGGAACACGGATGGCGTGGACCGGCTTTGATCAGGGCGGGCTCAATGATCCAACGGCGGCGGATTTCGCGGAAGATCCGGAAATTGATAATGAAGCCATCGGAACCGTGCATTCCGCAAAAGGATGGGGCGTAGGCCGGGAAGCCCTTTTTTTGCAGGGGGCAATCGCGGTCTTTCTTCCTGCCGCCAGAATTACAATTTAGCAATGGAATTGCCGGTGACGGAACTCTCGTAACCGGGAAGTGCATCGATCTCCCGTCGCAGAGGCGCGGATTGCAGGACATCCAGCAGGACTTTCACCGTCGGGTGACCGGTCAGGTCATTGGGAATCACCAGATCACAGCGGGCGGCGGTGATGGGGACAAATCCCAGGTTGAACACTTCGGCAATGGCCCTTAGCCCCAGGGCGGCATCGGCCACATTGCAGGCGATGCGGTAGGCACCTTCGCGATGGGTTTTAACTTCGTTTTGATAACCGTTGATGGCGTCGCCGTCTATGCCGTCGCTCTTCAACCGGTCGTCGAGAAGCACACGCAGTGCGGCCCCCGGCTCCCGGTTGACAAACCGCACCATGGGTTGGGCCAGATCGGCAACAGTGCGAATGCCCAGGGGATTTCCACTGGCCACCATCAGGCCCTCCTCCAGGAGTGAAAAGCCCAATATGCTGCAGTTCACACCGGCCAGTTTCTGACGGGCCACAATCACATTGGACTCGGTCTTACCGGTGTTGTGCAGATGGGTGCCGGCCACGTGGGTGATTCCCTCGGCCAGGCCGTTCAACGCCCGATGACTGGAGGCGAAACGGCAGTGGACCCGTGCTTCCGGCACCAATCGGGTAACGTGCTGACCAAGGATCTCAAAGGCCGGATCACACCCCATGAGGATAATCGTTTTTTCCACGCGGTCGAAAGGAGACAGGATGAACGCGCTCTTCTTGTCCGGGTTGAGCAGACCGTCCGCCGACCGCAGGCCAAAGGGAACCGATTCCGATCCTTGCAGCGGCAGACCGACCAACCGATCGCGTACACGGCCCAGGGCCAGGCGCGTTGATGGTTCGCCTTCACCATTCACCACATGCACAGGCGCCATTTCCGGCGGCGATTGATCGACGAAGAGATCTTCCACCCGGCAACGGAACACCTTCGCCAATTTCAGGGCAATCCCCGTGTTGGGCAGGTAGCGGCCTGATTCGATATCATAAACCGCCTGCCGTCTCACATCGATCGCATCGGCCAGTTCCTGCTGAGACCATCCCTTTTTCAGGCGGAAGTCCTTTACATTGCAAGTTACGGTGTCGTCTTTGCGGCCCATTGGCGACTCCTGCATTATGGATATGACTAGTGAACTTATATGGTTTTACAAAGATATTGACCAAATCTTATAGCATATGCAATGAGTTAGGGTCAAACGGCGCTTAAAGACGACAACATGTTCCGCCGGCAGCATATTGATATGGTATAAAGGCAAGCGGATTTCCCCAACCTTGCAGTCCTTTATGAACACGGTCAGGGAATTTATGAAACAACAATAATGCGTACAGTAAGAGAATACTATCAAAATTTTAACTATCATTGGGGCATGAGATGAATGATGTCTGGATGGCATTGGGGCTCACCCTGTTTGCCGGAATGGCAACCGGTGTGGGAAGTATCGTTGCATTTACCGCAAAGCGGACAAACTACAGATTTCTGTCGGTGGCCACCGGTTTTTCTGCCGGGGTGATGCTGTACGTCTCGTTTGTTGAGATATTTTTCAAAGGACTGGAATCATTAACCGGGCAATATGGCGATTATTGGGGGCATTGGGTCAACGCGGCTTCCTTTTTCGGTGGAATGTTCTTGATTGGTCTGATCGACAATTTCGTTCCGGCCGCCGAAAACCCCCATGAAACGCCTACTGAGGCAGAAACGGCGCCGCTGCACGATCCCTGCGCCCCGGTGCCGGAAAGTTATTCCGGTGTGTCTGCGGATGAATGCATGCTGGTTTCAACATTACACGAGGACGAAAAGCGGCACAAAAAGCTTTTGCGAATGGGGCTGTTTACAGCGCTGGCAATCGGTATCCACAACTTTCCGGAAGGGCTGGCCACATTTCTGGCTGCTTTGCAAGATCCTGCTTTGGGTGTCGCCATTGCCATTGCGATCGCACTTCACAATATCCCGGAAGGTATCAGTGTGTCGGTGCCCATCTTCTATGCCACCGGTAACCGAAAGAAGGCCTTTATCTATTCATTCCTCAGTGGATTGGCCGAACCCGTCGGTGCCGGTGTCGCATACCTTGTGCTTCGTCTGTTTGTCGGGGGCGACACGCACGCTATCCCAACCCAGTTTATGGGCGTTTTATTTGGCGGTGTCGCCGGGATAATGGTTTACATCAGTCTTGATGAGTTATTACCCACCAGCAGGGCGTATGGAAAAGGTCACGATAGCCTCTTCGGCCTCGTTGGGGGCATGATTGTAATGGCACTGAGCCTCCTGATGATGAAGTGAAAGATTTTTCCACCGCGGTGCCGGCTTTTCCACTACAGGCGTTTACAGATCGTCCGGACGATTACGGGGGCGCCGGGCGCCGATTGCTTTACGGTCGTGGAAAGGACAAACGGTTACTAAAAATGAATGTTTTTCCATAAAGGCAATTATTCACTTGCTATTACTGAATTATGCTATATTGTGTAACGATCATAAAGGATCGCCGGTGTTGGCGGTCCCTGTTTCATACCGGGGATTTACCTATTCGAAAATCTGGTACCTCACGTTTGAAACAATTATTCATTTTTTTTAGGAGAAAATTAGTATGGCAAGCGGTATCGTAAAGTGGTTTAATGACAGTAAAGGTTTCGGTTTTATCGAGCAGGAAGATGGACCCGATGTTTTCGTTCATCATTCGGCAATCAACGCAACCGGATTCAAATCCCTCAAAGAAGGTGACCGGGTCTCTTTTGACATTGGTCAGGGGCCCAAGGGGCCTGCCGCAGCGAACGTTACAGTCGTCTAACGTTTCGTCTTTTGATTCAAAAGGGACTCCATCAGGCGTATAATGGAGTCCCTTTTTCGTCCATCCTGCAATCACATCTTTCGCTTACTTCTCCTATATTTCGCTGTAGCTGACCTTTTCAGTAGTACAGAACAATGTTTTGGCAGCGTCTAAAGGAGTAGGAAAGAAATATAAATACGCCCCTGCATCCCAAACTATACCCGCACTGCCACCAGAACAATCCAGTTCTACTCCTTCAATTGATCCAGATTTTCGTACTGGTGAAGGCACTCCGGATTGGCAAGGGCGTCGCGATTGGTTACCGGCTTTCCATGGATCACGTTGCGTACGGCCAATTCAACTTTTTTCATGTTGATCGTGTAAGGGATCTCCTGCACCTGGATCACCTTGGCCGGAACGTGGCGAGGACTGCAGGTGGTCCGGATCATCGTCTTGATCTCTTTCACCAGGGCTTCATCCAGTTGGACGCCTTTGGCCAGGGTGACAAAAAGCACGACCCGCACATCGTCCTGCCACTTTTGTCCCACCACGACACTGTCCGTCACCGATTCCAATGATTCCAGCGCGGTGTAGATGTCCGCGGTGCCGATGCGCACGCCCCCGGGATTGAGCGTGGCGTCACTGCGGCCGTAAATGGTGATGCCCCCGGTCTGACTGTTGATGCTGATAAAGTCGCCATGGGTCCACACACCCGGGTATTTGGTGAAGTATGCATTTTTATATCGCTCACCGTCCGGGTCATTCCAGAAATAGACCGGCATGCTGGGAAACGCCGCGGTGCAGACCAGTTCCCCGGTTTCATCCACTACCGCCTCTCCGGCATCGTTGAAGGCGCGCACGTTGAGCCCCAATCCTGGTCCCTGAAGTTCTCCCGCATGGACGGGAACCATGGGATTGCCCAGTGCGAAACAGCCGTTGAGATCCGTGCCGCCACTGATGGAAGCCAATTGCATATCGGCTTTGATTTCCCGGTAGGCATACGCGAAGCTCGACACCGCCAACGGAGAACCGGTGGAGCAGATCATCCGCAGCTTTTCCAGGTTGCACTCCTTGCCCGGCTTGTATCCGGCGTCGGACAATGCCGAGATATACTTGGCACTGGTACCGAAAATGGTGATGCCCAATTGTTCGGCCATCTTCCACAACACTTCCGGGCCGGGGTAGAAGGGCGATCCGTCGAACAGCACCAGGGTAGCGCCCGCACCCAATCCGCAGACCAGCCAGTTCCACATCATCCATCCGCAGGTGGTGAAGTAAAACAGCACATCCTCCCGCATAAGGTTGCAGTGCAAGAGGTGCTCTTTGAGCTGGTTCATGAGAATGCCGGCATGGCTCTGCACCATGCACTTGGGCTTGCCCGTGGTGCCGGAACTGTACATGACGTATAGGGGGTGTCCGGCCGGGACTTGCAGGAAGTCGATCTTTTCAGGTGAACAGGGCGCCAGGAAGTCTTCCCAGGAGACGGCATTGCGCACCTTTGCCAGATTCGCACCGGTAGAGATATAATCGACCACCACCACCTTTTCCACCATGGGCAGTTGTTTCAGGATACCACCAACCTTCTCCAGGCTGTCGAAGGATTTTCCGTTGTAAAAATAGCCGTCGGCAGTAATGAGTACTTTCGGTTCGATCTGCCCGAAGCGATCCAGCACACCTTTGATACCGAAATCCGGTGAAGAGGAGGACCAGATGGCCCCTACACTCACAGCCGCCAGCAAGGCGATGATGGTTTGCGGCATGTTGGGCATGAAGCCGGCCACCCGGTCGCCTTTGGTCACTCCGACCGCTTTCAGTGCCTGCACCATGCGGCTGACCTCATCGTAGAGTTCGCCGTAGGTATAAGACTTGAGAGGTTGGCCTTCCCCCTGGAAGATCAGGGCGTTCTGGTCATCGCTGTACCGCAGCATGTTTTCGGCAAAGTTCAGCTCGGCACCGGCAAACCAGTTGGCCCCCGGCATCCTGGCCGGGTCATCCACCACCTGGCCATAGGGTTTGCTGTGAATGATGTGGGCAAACTCCCAGAACAATCTCCAGAATTCGGGGATATTGTCGACGGACCATTGCCACAATTCCTGATAGCTGGAAAGAGAGAGGTTGTACCGGGTATTCACTTCTTTCATGAATCGGACCATGTTCGAATTCTCAATATCTTCTTTTCTGGGCTGCCAGAGGATTTTTGATTGATTCATGCTGCCTCCAAAAATATGAAAGGTTACGGCTTTGTTTGAATCGAAGGAACGGGGCAACGATTGTGACGTCGGGAATGTGGTTTCGTATCGGCGCGCATTCGTAAAAAGGCAGTGCTCACTTCTCATTGGTAAGGTTCGCGGCCGCGACGCCATATGTGAAAATAACAAGTCCTGTTTCTGTAAAATCCCCACCATGATACCGCCGACGGATATGAGCGCGACAATCATGCCATTTCGACCACCTTGGGTATTGCACACCTCATTTGTCAAGCGTTTTTTATTGGGATTCTGATAATCATCCCCAAACGCAATCAGTTGGCGTTCGGAAACAGAGGACGTACGAAAAACAACCCAATTGACTGGTACGCCACCATCATGTATTGGTTTTTGACCAGCCACGTTGAGACAGCACCCATTCAAACGCTTTGCGGCGGATCGGAAAAGGAGCAACCATGATGTCACTTTGCCATAAACCTGCCTGGGAATTGGCAAGACGTATCGCCGGAAAGGAGATTTCCCCGTTGGAAGTGATGCGCGATACACTGGATCGAATCGATCGAATCAACCCCGATTTGAATGCTTTTGTGGCATTGCGTCCGGAAGAGGCCCTTGCCGAAGCCGACGCCATGACCGAAATGATCGTTGCGGGGAAAAAATGCGGCCCCCTGGCCGGCCTGCCTTTTGGGGTAAAGGATCTGGAAGACAGCGCCGGTTTGGTCACCAGTTTCGGATCCATTCCTTTCAAGGACAACATGGCGCGGATCGATTCGGTTCAGGTGGCCCGGCTCAAAGCGGCCGGTGCCATCGTTGTGGGGAAAACCAATACACCCGAGTTCGGATTTACCGGTTTTACAAAAAACAGGCTTCATGGCGTCACGCGCAACCCCTGGAACCGGCAACACACACCAGGGGGATCGAGCGGCGGCTCGGCTGCTGCCGTTTCCGGTGGAATGGTTCCCTTTTGTACGGGCTCCGATGCCGGCGGATCCATCCGGATTCCGGCATCCTATTCGGGGTGTTTCGGGTTCAAGCCCTCCTTCGGAAGAATTCCCGTCGGCCCGTCGTCCCATATCAGTATCAGTTTGATGACTGTCATGGGGCCCCTGACCCGAACCGTGCGGGATGCGGCACTTTACATGGACTGTACAATGGGCCCTCATCCTGCGGATCCCTATTCGCTTCCTCTGCCTGCGGTGTCTTACCTGGCAACGCTTGACAACTTTCCGGAGCGGTTGAAAATCGCCTTCAGCCCGCGTTTGGGTCATGCGGTCGTGGATAAAGAGATCATGGCCTGCGTGGAGAAAGCCGTTGCGGCTTTCACGGAGATGGGCCATCGGGTGGAGCTGTGGTCCGGCAGTCTTCCCGATACGGGGGATGCGTGGTCATCTCTGGTCGCTACGGATATCTATGCGCAACTGGAAGGAATATTGGAAAAGGAAAGAGACCGGATCGGCCGCACGCTGGTTTCCGTGTTGGATCAGACCCGCAAGATGACGGTAGCCAATCTCACCACCATCCAGCGGCGCAGGGCCGAGCTGAACGCCGTCCTCGAGGTTCTTTTCGACGAGTACGATCTTCTTCTCACACCAACAATGCCGACGGAGGCGTTTGCGGCCAAAGGCCCGCCTCCTTCCGAAATCGATGGGATATCCATTCCGTTGCTGGGGACGGTTGCGTTTACCTTCCCGTTCAACTTTTCAGGACATCCGGCTGCATCGGTTCCGGCAGGTCTGACGGTGAACAGGTTGCCCGCAGGCCTTCAGATCATCGCCCCCCGGCATCGTGACGACCTTGTTTTGCAAGCGGCCCACGGCTATGAGATGGTGAGGCCATGGGATAAACGGTGGCCTGATTTATAATTGACAGATTCGCAAAAAGCCCGATATCGGCGCCTGCGCTTCATCCTTCGTTACTGCGGCGTACGATAGGGACACCTCATTCCGTAAGGACTCGCAAGCCTATATCTCGGGCTTTTTACGAATCTGTCTGAACAGCGACTTTTTGCGAGACCATCATAAT
Source organism: uncultured Desulfosarcina sp. (assembly GCA_963674945.2). GTDB lineage: Bacteria > Desulfobacterota > Desulfobacteria > Desulfobacterales > Desulfosarcinaceae > Desulfosarcina. The sequence continues at coordinate 1,572,159 of CAXXWQ010000003.1, read as the reverse complement.
TGGCAAGACCAATAGAATCTCTATCGTTCAAGGACTTTTCATTTCAGTTTGGAAGAAAAATGCCGATATCCTCTCTGCGATGTGAAAAATTATCATTTGGTTGAGGATAAGGCGGATGTTTTTAAATAAAAGGGAATTGGTTTGCACCCGTTGCGGGATCATCGGGGAGCCCAATCAAATCGGGTTGGGGTTGTTTTCCGGGTTGGTGGCGATATTCGGGGCCATTGCCACCATGGTGGTATTGGTGCTTTCCGTCATTCCTGGTTTGATCATAGGGGGCCTGACCACCACGTATATTCTGTATTATCAAAATACAAAAGGCGTTGAATGCCGGCATTGCCTGGCCCAAAATACGATGGTGCCCGTTGATACCCCCCATGGGGCACGCGATCATGAAACCATCCGGGCGGGTGACAGGCGGGTCAGTACAGTTCATTAACTTCAGGACGACGTTCTATCCTGCCTGACAGTAATTCACAAGCGTGATTTTACACTTCGAACACCGAATGTCCATCGTCGAAGGATGCGTTTGTTTCGCTTCGTCTTCTTAGAAACAGCACAATACGAACGCCTTTAATGGCATCATTTCCGATCCGGCAATTTCCACGAAACTCTTCTGTTTGGCTTTCGTTCCTGTAATCAAAGTTCTGTCGTTTTGAAATTGGGCTTTGACTTTTGACTCATGTAGTTGTTAATCTTTTTGATAGCAAGTGAAATAAAAAGTAAAAGCTGTGTCTCCGAGGTCCTGTCATGGCCATTGCGCCCATTGTCTTGCGATGGTAGCATTTTTCATGATACCTCGGTTTGGTTTTGAAGCGATAGCGTCCATCAAGTGGAATACCACGAACCGCATGTGGTTTGCTGAAGAGAGTCTCTTATTGATTCTGGTTATTTCAGGGCACAACTTCCCTGTTCCATCCCCTTTTCCGATACGCCAACCGTTCATCTATTCCACTTCAGAAGACTCAGATCCAAAGTAATTTGTAGCAAGTGTGATGGGATTGTTGCATTACCGCGAATTATTGAGGTGAACGCGCACCACCCGTGCCGGGGCCACGTTCATCGTCTAATTGCCGGTGGAGAAACGAAAAAGGAAGAAGAGACAGACATGAAATTTCCGTCATATTTCGTATTGGCCGTTATTTTTCTGTCCATCATTGCATCTACCCAACCAAACGCCGGTGAATCCGAGAGGCTGCAGCCCGTCGCCTTGAAAACAAAGGAGATTGTCGAAGCGGCCCACGATTATATCCTGAAACATTCGGGCGACATGGCCTCCGTACAACATGCCCTTCAAACCAATTCGGCCTTTCTCGACCACGAAAGGAAGCTTTATATCTTCATCCACTGTTACGATATCGAACGGCAGGAGGCGATATGTTGCGGCCATGGAATCCGTCCCGAACTTCTCGGGAAAAACATGTGGAATCTCAGAACTCCCAACGGCCGGCTGCTTTTCCATGAGATCGCTCAAATGATCGAAGAGAACGGAGAGGGATGGATCGAATATGATTGGTTGAATCCGTTTACGAAAAGCTTGCAGACGAAGATCTCGTATGTCAAGGGGATCGTCCTCGAAGACGGGCGAAAAGCCTGGGTGGGATGCGGGTTCTGGAAAGAAAAATAACCGAAGGATTCCTGAAGAGATGATTCGAAAGAAAATTATCACGGTGGGGGCAGCGGTTTTTTTTGTATTTGTCATTCTGGCCGCCATGACGATCTGGACCCATCGGGAGGTTTCGTTCAGTTTGCGCGTTCGCGATAACGTGAATGCAGAACTGGCCGGTGTCCGGGAGTTCGTAAAGTGGAAAAATGCGTTGATTCGATCGATCTCGGACATCATGGCTTCCGGCCATGTTCCTCCGCTTACCGTCGACCAGTTCCGCAATCCACCCGGATCGCAGATGAAGGAACAGAGCACCCTGGTAAAATCCGGACAACGGCTTGTCGGTTTGATTGCCGAGAAAGAACAGGCACGCGCAGAAATCGATCGCGCCTATAGCGACATCCGAACGCAAATCAATACCCTCTATTATAAACTGGATGATAAAATCGCCACTGTGCTGGCAATCGCCCAGATGGACAAGGTTCTGGGGGTTGACGCCGCCGAACATCTGGCGTTGGCACCCTATGTTCTGAAAAGCCTGAACCAATTGACGCTGGTTTCCATGAATGGCCTCATATCCCGAAGCGTTTCGGAAGAGGACAAAGGCGTGGTCACGAAAAACAGACGATTCGTTTCCTCCCAACTGCAGTTGATCGACCCGGACGGCGGTATTGCCGATCTGTTTGCCGATCTGTTTGCCCAAATCGAATCCCTTGAAACATTGATTGTTGAATCGGAAAAAACGCTTTCCCTCTTTGAAACACGGATCCAACGATCAAAAGCCGATTTTGATCTGGCCGTGAAAAAAACCGAAATCGATTCAACTGTAAGGGACGTGCAATCCGATCTCGATCACGCCGATGAAAGACTGGAGAGGGCAAGCCGGCGCAGCCTTACAATGGTTGTCATCTTTCTTTTTGTCGTTCCCCTTCTGGTTGTTATCCTTGGCTTTTTCGGCCTGAATAAGACCATTTTGGGGCCCATCACCCATTTGATGGACGCCATGAAACATGTCGAGGAAGGCAGATTCGATGTGACAGCCCCGATAAGCGCCCGGGATGAAATCGGAAAACTGGCCCACGCCTTCAATGTCATGACGGCTGAGATCAACACCAAAGTGTCTGAGATGTCCCGGCTGAACCGGGTGTTGAGGGAAAGCGAAGCAAAATACAGGACCCTCGTCGACAACCTTCCCCAGAGGGTTTTTTTCAAAAACAAGCATTCGGTCTACGTATCCTGCAACCGGAGCTTTGTCGATAATATGAACATCCATGAGGACGAGATTGCCGGAAAGACGGATTTCGATCTATTTCCCCGTGAGCTTGCGGAAAAATACAGGAAGGATGATGCCAGGATCCTTGCCGGGGGCAGGCCGGAAGAAATCGAGGAAACCATTTTCGTAAACGGACAAAACTTCGTGGTTAACACCATCAAAACCCCGGTGCGCAATGACAACGGGGCGGTGACCGGTGTTCTGGGCATCGCCTGGGACATCACCCGCCGCAAGGAAATGGAAGACGCCTTGCGCCTGACCCAGTTTATCTTCGACAATGCTCCCATCGGAATCTGGCGCATGGGGCCTGAGGGCGAAATCCTGGATGTGAATGAACAGGGCTCTCAAAGCCTGGGGTACTCCAGGGAGGAACTGCGCCGGATGATGGTTTTCGACTTCACCCCAGGCTTCGACCCCGTTCACTGGGCAGAGGGCAGGGCCATATTGAATGAGGTGGGAACGAAAATCAGCGACGTTTTTCACCGGCACAGAAACGGCAACGTCATTCCCATTCAGGTCATTGAAAAACTGGTCCGGTACGAGGGCCTGGAACTCCACGTGGCATTCGTTCAGGACATCAGTGAACGAAAACAAATGGAGCAGGTGTTACGGGAGAGTGAAGAGCGTCTGAAAGACCTGGTATCCAATGTTCCCGGCGTCGTGTATCAATTTACACTGGAACCCAATGCGGTTACCAGCGTGATTAAGGAAAAGTCCATTGCGTTGCTCGGGCTGGATTCGGAACCGGAGGATTTTTTCGATGATTTTGTGGCCTGCCTGCCCGAGGAGGATCGACCGCGTTTCGTGGCGTCCGTCAAGGATGCCGTGGAGCGTGTCAAACCCTGGTACTATGAGGGACGCTTCATAAAAGTTTCAGGGGAGGAGATCTGGATCGAATGCAGTTCAGTCCCACGAAAGGTTGACGGCAGCGTCGTCTTTTACGGTGTGACCATGGATATTACCTGGCGAAGAGAGATGGAGTCTTCCCTGCGGCTGACCCAGTTTATCTTCGACAAGGCCTCTGTCGGAATTTATCGCGTCGACGAAAAGGGGCGACTGCTGGATGTCAATGAGCAGGTCTGCCGTAATCTCGGCTATACGAGAGAAGAACTTTGCCATATGACGGTTTTCGATATCGACCCGGATTACACACCCGGTCGTTACGCCGATCTCATGGTCAAGCTTCGCCATATACGTGCACAGACAATCGAGACGCGCCATCTGCGGAAAAATGGTGAAATTTTCCCGGTACAACTCCAGCTGAATGTTTCCCAATATGAGAACCAGGAGTTTATGGTCGTTTTCGAAGAGGACATTAGCCAGCGCAAACAGGCGGAACGGGCATTAAAGGAGAGCGAGCAGCGTCTGGATCTGGCGTTGGAAGGGGCCAACGAAGGCATTTGGGACTGGGACATGATTGAAGATATACTGTACCTCGACGATCGCTATTACACCATGGCCGGATACAGCCCCAATGAGTTTCCAGGCAGGTCCGAAGAGATCGAAAAACGCATCCACCCGGACGACACCGGGCGAACAGCATCGGTAACCGACCAATATCTGGCCGGGAATCTGGAAACCTTTGAAGTGGAGTTCCGGTTTTTGCACAAAGACGGAAGCTATCTGTGGGTCCGGGACAAAGGGAAAATCGTTTCCCGGGACGCCGATGGAAACCCCACGCGCTTCATCGGCACACACGCCGATATCACCGATCGAAAACTGGCGGAAAAAGCACTGCGTGAAAACGAACAATTGCTCGGGAATATTCTGGAATCAATGAGTGAGGGAATTTTTGTGCTCAACAGCCATTTTGAGCATACGATTATCAATAGCGCTTTGGAAATCATTGGCGAAATGTCAAAAAAGGAGGTCCTCGGGAAAATTCCATGGGAAGTATTTCCAAGGCTGAAGGATACCCCTGTAAAGGAAAATATAAAAAGAACCATGATTGGGGAATCTACCGGAATATCGGAATTCCGGCTTCCGTTGCCCAGCGGACGAATGAAATGGTTACGGATTGGTTTTTCGCCCCTTAGAGATGAAAACGGCAGCGTTGTCGGCATCGTCGGGGTGGTTACGGATATTTCCCAAAGAAAGCAGGATGAAGAAGAGTTACGCCGCCTGCAACACTACCTTTCCAATATTATCGACTCCATGCCGTCCATCCTTATTGCGGTGGACCGGGACGGCAATATCACCCAGTGGAACAACCGAACGGAGCAAACGACCGGATTGCGTTTCGAAGAGGCCCGTTCCCAGCCATTGGTCCGGGTGTTTCCCCGCCTGTCCGGTGAGATGGCGCGAATCAAAACCGCCATCCGGGAGCGTCGGGTGATCGGTTCCTCCAAAGTCTCGCACAAGGTGGCACAGGAGACCCGCTTTGAAAATATCACCATTTTCCCCTTGGTGGCCAACGGGGTGGAGGGGGCCGTGATCCGGGTGGATGATGTCACGGAACAGGTCCGCCTGGAAGAGATGATGATCCAGGGCGAGAAGATGTTGTCCGTGGGGGGACTTGCCGCCGGCATGGCCCACGAGATTAACAACCCTTTGGCCGGCATGATGCAGACGGCCGAAGTCATGGTCAACCGCCTTGTGAACAACCTCCATATTCCGGCCAATCAAAAAGCCGCCGAAGCCGCCGGCACAACCCTTGCGGCCATCGAACGGTTCATGGCGGTCCGGGGAATTCCCCGGATGCTGTCCACCATCAACGAATCGGGCCAACGCGTGGCGGCGATCGTGGAAAACATGCTCAGTTTTGCAAGAAAAAGCGAATCCATGGTTTCTTCCAACGATCTTGGCATCCTTCTGGACAAAACCCTGGAACTGGCCGCCACCGATTATAACTTGAAAAAACAGTATGATTTCAGGCGGATTGCTGTTGTAAAAGCGTATGCGGATCCCCCTGTCTTAGCGCCCTGTGAGAGAGCCAAGATCCAGCAGGTGCTGCTGAACATCCTGCGAAACGGCGCCCAGGCCATGCAGGAAGCACAGACCGAATCGCCCCGATTCATGTTGAGAACAAGCGTTGCCGCTGATTCGGACATGGCTGTCATAGAGATCGAAGACAACGGGCCGGGAATGGATGAGGCGACCCGCAAACGGATCTTCGAACCCTTTTTCACCACCAAACCAATTGGGGTGGGCACCGGTCTCGGCCTGAGCGTTTCCTATTTTATCATCACCGAAAACCATCGTGGAGAAATGTCCGTGGAGTCAAGCCCCGGTGCAGGAACGAAATTTATCATCCGCCTGCCACTAGAGGGGAAGGCGGTAGAAAAAACCCGTTAATGAAACTGAAAACAAAGTGAGTCTGCTATGGTGGGCATCGAGGAAAAAACCATTCTGGTCATCGACGATGAAGAAACGATCCGACAAAGTTTCACCGACTATCTGGAAGACATGGGGTGCCGGGTTCTTACGGCGGAAAATGGCAGGGCCGGTGTCGACATGTTCGGCCAAGAAAATGTCGATCTGGTATTGGTGGACCTTAGAATGCCGGAAATGGACGGTCTGGAAGTATTGGCCCATATTTCGCAAAATAGCCCGGACGCCCCGCTGATTGTCGTTTCCGGAACCGGTGTGATTTCCGATGCAGTGGAGGCCCTTCACCAGGGCGCATGGGATTATATTCTAAAGCCCGTCAAGGATTTGTCCGTGCTGGCCCATGCCGTGGACATGGCGCTGGAAAAGGCGCGGCTGAAACGGGAAAACCGACGGTACCAGCAACATCTGGAACAGATGGTGGCCGATCGGACAAAGGCGCTGGAGGAAAGCGAGGCGTTGCTTGACGCTATGGGGAAAATGGCCAAAGTCGGTGGTTGGGAATTGGATGCAAATACCCGCAAGATAAAATGGACCAGGCAGGCATACCGGATGTTCGAGCTTCCCTTTGATTATGAACCCAATATAGACGCGACGGATCGTTTTCATCCGAGCGACAGAGAAATCATGAAAGACGCCTTACGGCGTGGTTTGGAACGAGGAGAGCCGTCTGATTTTGAACTTCGTCTATTCACGGCAAAAGGAAAAAATCTTTGGATCCATTCCATATGTATTCCTCAGGTCGTCGACGGCAAAGTGGTCAAACTCAAGGGGACTTTCCAGGATATCAGCAACCGGAAACAAATGGAGCTGGAGCAGGAGAAATTGATAACGAAATTGCAGGAAGCGCTCGCGGAGATCAAGGAACTGAGAGGGTTCCTTCCAATCTGTGCCAATTGCAAGAAGGTCAGGGATGACGACGGCTATTGGCAGGAAGTCGAGAAGTATATAATGGACCGGACGGATGCCACATTTTCTCATGGTATATGTCCGGATTGTTTGCAGAAATTTTACCCGGATCACTATAAGAGACTTTTAGAAAAAAAGAAGTCCGAGACCAAAAATTACAGATAGGGATGAGGTTGGTAACCGGTCGTACTTTTTTGTCACCGAAAACCATCACGGCGAAATGACGGTGGAATCCCGGACCGGCGCAGGGGCGAAGTTCCGTATCGGCACCTGCCGATAGAAGAAAACAAACAAGGGGTGAACCGATGAAACAGCATACCACTTCCCTGAACTTGCTTTTACTGCTTTTCGTTGCGGTTTTCTCCGTGAAGTCGGCGGCCTGGGGTGAAGGCAGTCCGATCAAAATCGGTTTTGTCGGCGATTTCTCTTCCGTATCCCAAGCCTATACGAAAAATGCGTTCAACGTTGCACAATTCGCAGTCGACGAAATCAATTCACAGGGAGGTGTTCTCGGCAATCCGGTTCAACTCGTGCACCGGGATGGCGCTAACGATCCGGCCCTGCATTACCGTCATGTCGTTGCGCTTGCACGGGAAGAAAACGTCGTCGCCGTATTCGGCGGAGCATCGAGTCCATGTGTAATAAAGGCTTCGGCAGCTTGCAAGGAGCTGAAGATCCCCTACCTGGTATCCATCGGCAACTCCCAATCCATTGTAGTGGAAAACGGCCATCCGTATGTATGCCTGTTCGAACCCAATTCCCGCATGGAATCCCTGGGATTCAGCATTTTCCCCTCCTTGATGCCCTGGAAACGCTATGCCTGGATCGGTCCGGATTATGCCTGGGGAAGGGGCATCATGGGATTTTTCAAACAATATTTTGAAGAGATCGGCTCACCCATCACCTGGACCGCAGAATGCTGGCATCCGTTGGGCGACAAGGACTATGAAGCCGCTATACAAAAAGTCATTGCCGGCCAACCGGCAGCCGTTGCCGGGGCACTCAGGGGATTGACCTTTACCGGGCTTCGGGGAGAAAGCGTTATCCGGGCCGTTGACGGCCAGATGAACTGCCCCTCCTTTTTCGGCCGTCTGACGTATCTTCCCGATTACCCGGTGGCGATTATTGCATCGGTGATCGAAATTCCGGCCGAAAAGACTTGGCTGCCGGAAGAGGAGGTCATCCGTAAACGAGCCGAACGCTATGAAGGTAACGATTCAATGCCATTAACTTAAGAAGCAGTTAAACGGCATAACATATCAAATATATTGCAAATTATGTTGTATTAGGTGGATCGACATGGTATACTCACTTTCAATAATAACAGCCAGTTATATAATCAAAAGGAGCATACCATGTCGAAAATTAGCGAGAAATTTGGTAACTTTGGCACGAAACCTGATTTTCAATGTATGTGCCAAAACAATTGAATTTATAAGAGAAATTATCTCCTCTCCTGACTTCATCGCTCGCCACAGAAAAAACAAGAACGATTTCACACGGAATAGAAAACTTCCGTTTCATGTCTTGATCGTTTTTCTCATCAACCTTGTCAAAGGTTCATACCAGGACGAACTGGATAGATTCTTCAAGACATTATGCCGCTTCGATGTGGCAAGACGGGTCGTATCGAAAGCAGCTTTAACAAAAGCGCGAATGAAGCTCAAGTATGAAGCCTTTGTTGAATTGAATTTACAGTTAATCATCTATTTTGAAAAGCATTTTCGTCCCAAGTTGTGGTTCGGGTTCCGGTTGCTGGCCATTGACGGTTCTACAACAAAATTGCCGGTGACGGATGATGTCGCCCAGCATTTTGGCGTTTGGAACGTTCGTCAGGGTGCGCCATCTCCCATGGCAAGGGTTTCTCAGCTTTTCGATGTCCTCAACAAAATGACCGTCGATGCCCTTATCAAGCCCAAACGTATCGGTGAACGCGAACTGGCGGCGCAACACATGCTAAACGTCATGCCCAAGGATTTGATCCTTCTCGATAGGGGGTACCCGGCATGGTGGCTTTTTAACCTGATCCTTTCCATGGAGGCCAACTTCTGTGCCCGCGTGTCTTGTACGAAATGGAAAGTCGTTCGTAAGTTTTTTCATTCCGGGCTATCGGAAAAGATTGTTACCGTGCCTGTTCATCCTACCTCCGTTTCCCAATGCAAACAGATGGGGTTGGACACAACCCCTTTAAAACTTCGTCTGATCCGCATTGAAAACGATGGGAAGGTTGCCGTGCTAATGACTTCGCTGATTGACAAGGGAACATATCCAATCGAACTGTTTAGCGATCTTTACCACAAAAGATGGCCAGTGGAAGAGGATTACAAAATCATCAAATGCCGGATGGAACTGGAAAACTTTTCTGGCCAATCTGCGCTGTCTGTGTATCAAGACTTTCACGCAAAGATTTTCGCCAAAAACCTGGTCTGGATGATGGCTTTTCCTGTCCAAGACCAGATGGACAATGACATTGTGGATAAAAAACACCGATACCAGATCAATTTCACCCAGGCGCTGTCAAAAAGTAAAGGTGTGATCGTCTTGCTGTTTCTCGATACGAAAAGGATGATCAAACGATTGATCGCCGATTTGCAATATATTTTTCAAAGAACCGTTGAACCGATTAGGCCGGGGAGAAAATATCCGCGCAAACACAAAGCGAAACCGCGCATATATTTTCCTCAGTACAAGCCGATCGGTTAAGTTAACGACATTGGGTAACGATTAACAACGGGTCGGGATGGATTGGCGCGCAGCAAGTGAAGAGGCGGATTGATGAACACAAATAAGAAAGTGGTTTTTATCGTTGTTCTGGGGGTCGGCGCCTGCCTGTTAAGTTCACTTCTCGGCCACTACTTTACCCAAAAAACCCGGGACAACCAACACCTCCTGTTCGGGATTCGGCAGTTGACGGAAAAAGTGGAGAATATACGCCTTTTGCGCCGCGATTTTATCCAAAGCGGCGATCCGGATGCCTGGAAGAAAATAACGAATCATATTGATTTTTTTCAACGCAGCCTGGCAGATGCCCCCCCACGCGACGGACAATGGAAACAATATCTGAAAACCCTTACGGAAAAGATCGCAGAATATGACCATCTCCTTTCCCGTATCCATGATCCTGCTCTAGGATTGAACAAAGAAAAAAATAGAGTACAACGTATCGGCCTGTCCTTCTCCACGGAAATTCAGGATCGCATCATCACCCCCTATCGAAAAGAGGAGGGATTGAAAATATACGAGGGCCGGAGCATCGATCCCATAAAAACCCGAATCAAGGAAACCGCTTACGATCTGATGGCCCTTCACATTCAACAACAGCTCATATTGACCGAGCTTTTTCTGGATTGGGATCTTTCCGGATATCGGAAGAAAAAGGAAGTGATTGCCGGGGCAATGGAAAAGCATAAGGCCCAACTGCATTATCTGAATGTGCTGATGGGCAATGAGCCGGATATTGATCGGGTCATCGGTTCGCTCGAGAAAAAGCTGTCCGAACTCGTCCAATACGAACAAAGGATCGTGCAACATTTTTCCAAACTGGATTTCATCAACAAGGATCTGGTGGTTGTCGGCGGCGAGCTGCTCAATCATTGCGAAGCGTTTTCCACGGTAATCAGTTCCGAAATATCCCGCGCCAACACACTGAACCGAAATTTAAGCTGGGCTCTGCTGATCGCTATTTTGTGCACTTTGAGCGTATTGGGCGCCATACTGGGGCATGATATCATTCGGTATGTCGAGGAAATAAAAAAAGCACAGGGAAATTTACTGGAAAGTGAAGAGCGATTGAAAGACCTTATCGGCAATGTTCCCGGCGTGGTGTACCAGTTCATTGCGGAGCCGAATGATCTCCAATCCGGTATATTTACCAGTATCGTGCGGGAGAAGATAATCGAGATCTTCGGCCTGGACGCCGAATTGGGGGACTTCTTCAACCGGTTTTCCGCCTGTCTTCCGGAAAAAGACCGTACGCGTTTCCGCACTTCCGTAAAGGATGTCGCCGAAACGCTGCTCCCCTGGAACTATGAAGGGCAATTCATCAGACCCTCGGGAGAAACGATCTGGTTCGAGGGCCGGTCCCTGCAGCGAAAAATCGGCGACAGGATTGCCTTTTACGGCTTTCTCGCCGATATCACGCTGCGCAAGGAGAACGAAGAGGAGTTGCACCGATTGCGCAGCTACCTTTCCAACATCATCGACTCCATGCCGTCTTTGCTCGTTGCGGTGGATCGCGACGGCAATGTGACCCAGTGGAATCACCGGGCTGCGCAGGCGACGGGATTGAGCCCCGAAAAGGCCCGGTTCCAGCCGTTGACAGAGGTATTTCCGCGCCTGGGCGATGAGATGGAACGCATCAAAACGGCTATCCGGGAGCGCCGGGTGATCAGCTCTCCCAAAGTTCCGAGAAAAAAAAAGCAGGAGACCCGCTTCGAAGACGTTACCATCTTCCCTCTGGTGGCCAACGGGGTGGAGGGGGCCGTGATCCGGGTGGACGATGTCACGGAACAGGTACGCCTGGAAGAGATGATGATCCAGGGCGAGAAGATGCTGTCCGTGGGTGGACTTGCCGCCGGCATGGCCCACGAGATCAACAATCCCCTGGCCGGCATGATGCAGACGGCCGAAGTGATGGGCATCCGGTTAGGGCAAGATTTTGATGTTCCGGCCAACCGGAAGGCCGCAGAAGCCGCCGGCACGACAATGGCGGCCATTGAAACGTATATGGCGGCCAGGGGAATACCGAGAATGCTCGATGCCATCACGGCTTCGGGCAGACGGGTGGCGGCCATCGTGGACAACATGCTGAGCTTTGCCAGAAAGGGTGATGCCACGATCTCCTCTCATTTTCTTGAGGATCTTCTCGACAAAACGACGGAGCTGGCGGCCACGGATTACGATTTAAAAAAGCAGTACGACTTCAAACAAATCGAGATTCGGCGGGAGTACGCCCAAAACGCGCACGGGGTGTCCTGCGAGGGCGCCAAAATTCAGCAGGTGATTCTCAATATTCTGCGCAATGGGGCACAGGCCATGCAGGCTGCCGGGACCGAATCGCCTCGCTTCATTTACCGAACCCGGCACGAAGCGGATCGACATATGGCCACCATGGAAATCGAGGACAACGGGCCGGGAATGGATGAGGCGACCCGTAAGCGGATCTTCGAGCCATTTTTCACCACCAAACCAATTGGCGTGGGCACCGGTCTCGGCCTGAGCGTTTCCTATTTTATCATCACTGAAAATCATCGTGGAGAGATGTCCGTGGAATCAAGCCCCGGTACAGGAACGAAATTTATCATTCGCCTGCCGTTGGAAGGACCGGCAGTAGAAAAAATCCATTCATGAAACCGAAAACAAAGCGAGTTTTCTATGGTGGACATCGAGGGAAAAACCATTCTGATCATCGACGATGAAGAGGCGATCCGTCAAAGTTTCGCCGACTATCTGGAAGACATGGGGTACCGGGTTCTTACGGCGGAAAACGGCCGGGTCGGTGTCGACATGTTCGATCGAGAACGTGCCGATCTGGTGCTGGTGGATCTCAGAATGCCGAAAATGGACGGTCTGGAAGTGTTGGCCCATATCACGAAAAAAAGTCCAGCCACCCCGCTGATTGTCGTTTCCGGAACCGGTGTGATTTCCGATGCAGTGGAGGCCCTTCACCAGGGGGCATGGGACTATATTCTCAAACCCGTCAAGGATTTATCCGTGCTTGCCCATTCCGTGGATATGGCATTTGAGAAGGCGCGACTGAAGGAGGAAAACCGCCGGTACCAGGACCACCTGGAACAGATGGTGGCCGAACGCACCTCGGAATTACATCGGACCACGGAAAATCTGCGGAGAAACGAAAAGCAATTCCGATCGATTCTTGACAACATCCGGGCCGGTATCATTATCGTGGATATTGCTACGGCGCGTATTGTCTATACCAATCCCAAAACCGCTGAAATTGTTGGCGTCGTTGCCGAAGCGATCAACGGTTGTCTATACCATGATATTCTGGATCCTGAGAAACCGAATGGCGGCCGTGAACTGGATTTGGATCAGGGTACGGATTCATCCGAACATATTCTGAAAACCCACAGCGGAGTGGAAGTGCCGATCTTAACAACGAGTACTCGCATCCATTTCAACGGAAAAGAGTGTCTGCTATTGAGTTTTTTCGACCTGAGCGTCCAAAAGGCGGCGATGGTTGAAAAAGAGGCGCTGGAAAAGCAGTTGCGCCATGTTCAAAGAATCGAGGCCATTGGCACCCTGGCCGCTGGCATCGCCCACGATTTCAACAATATTCTAAGCGTTATTCTCGGTAGCACCGAATTGGCCATAATGGAGGCTTCCGAGCGTCAGCAGGATACCAGACACATGTTCCAAGTCAAAGAGGCAGGCCATCGCGCCGCCGATCTGGTGCAGCAGATTTTGACCATCAGCCGCCAGGGGGAACTGGAAAAGCGACCGCTGCGTATCAGCCTTATCGTAAAAGACGTCATCAAAATGTTACGGGCAACACTTCCGACAACCATTGACATGGTTCATGAGATCGAAAAAAATGCAGGAATGACATTGGCCGATCCTGCCCAGATCCACCAAATCGTGATGAACCTGGCGACGAATGCGGCCCATGCCATGCGCGATACCGGCGGAACATTGAAACTGAAGTTGAAAAACGTCGATCTTGATGACACGGCTTCTTTTATGGACAGCACGCTGAATCCTGGTGCCTATTTGCGGTTGACCGTCAGCGATACAGGCCATGGGATGGACCCGGAAATTATGGAACGTATTTTCGACCCCTATTTTTCTACCAAAAATCCGGAAGAGGGTACCGGTCTCGGCCTTGCCGTCGTGATGGGAATCGTCAGAAATTACAAAGGTGCCATCACGGTTCAAAGTGAGCCCGGCTATGGAGCCCGTTTCGATCTGTTTTTCCCCAGAGTCGACGATGATGGACGGCCTGAGCAACCCCAGTCCTCCTCGGTTGCCCTGCCACGGGGAACCGAGAGAATCCTGATCGTAGACGATGAAAAGGTAATTGGTGTCATCGAACGGAAAATGCTCGAAACGTTGGGGTATCAAGTGCATGTCGAATCGGACAGCCTGGAAGCACTCCGGCGGTTCAAGGAAAACCCGAACCAATGCGATCTGGTGATCTCGGATGTGACCATGCCGAAACTTCCTGGCGATGCCCTGGCGCGTGAATTGTTTAAAATTCGTCCGGATCTTCCGGTTATTCTTTGTTCCGGGTTCACTACCCGAATTACTGAAAATGAGGCCAAATCCATGGGGATTCGAGAATACCTTTCTAAGCCGATTCAGTTGGAGGACTTTGCGAATGCGGTGCGCAGTGCGTTGGATCGATAGTCGACGGTACATTCAAAAAGTGGAAGGGCGGTAACCGGCGACCGGTAGCAGGGTTTTCTCGGACAGGACCCATTCTTTTCTTTTACCATGTTGTGAGTCGCCGTTCAATCTGCTAAAAATGTATTGGCCTTTACACATACAGAGTTGACCAAATGGAGAGAAAAGACCGTTATCCACTGAAGAATTTGAACACTTTCGGAATCGATGTTGCCGCCCGGCACTATGTTCGTTTTGATGCCGAGAAGGAGATCTTCGAGTATTTGCGCCGGCCCCCTTTGGCGGAGGCGACGTACCTGATCCTGGGAGGTGGAAGCAATTTTTTGTTCACGGGAGACTTTCCCGGTACGGTTTTTCATCCGGCACTAAAGGGCATTTCCATCGTCGAAGAAGGTGCTTCGCACCTGTCGGTCAAGGCAATGGCCGGAGAAAAATGGGATGAACTGGTTGCCTTTGCCGTGAACAACCGGTGGGGTGGCATCGAAAATCTGTCCTACATTCCGGGGACCGTGGGGGCAAGCGTCGTGCAAAATATCGGAGCTTACGGCGTGGAGGTCCGGTCGGTGATCCAACGTGTCGAGACCATCGACGTCCCCACTGGCAAAAGGGCCGTGTTTTCCGGTCAGGAGTGCGGTTTCGGGTACCGGACCAGCCGTTTTAAAAAAGAGGGTTGCGATCGTTTCCTCATTACGGCGGTTGTTTTTCTACTTCGAAAGAATCCCCGATTCGTTCTCGATTATCCCGGTGTGGCAGAGAAGGTGCAGGCCTTGGGCGACCCTTGCCTGAAAAGCGTTCGAAGGGCCATCATCGACATCCGGAAACAAAAACTGCCCGACCCTGCCGTTATCGGCAATGCCGGCAGCTTTTTCAAAAATCCCATCGTGGAAAAACAAAAGATGGAACGGTTGGTAAAAAATAATCCGGACCTTCCCCATTACCCCCTTTCCGATGGCCGTTTCAAGCTGGCGGCCGGGTGGTTGATCGATCGTTGCGGCTGGAAGGGAAAGCAGGTGGGCCGAGTCGCTGTCCATGACCGGCAGGCTCTGGTATTGGTCAACCGGGGACAGGCCACCGGCCGGGAAATCCTGTCGTTTTCAGAAAAAATCAGGCAATCCGTTGAACAAAAATACGGTATTTTACTGGAACGAGAAGTACGGGTCGTGGAACCGACGATGTGAAGTGCCGGCAGGGCGACAACCTGTCGTCGTCAGAAGATCTTCCGTGTCAGAGACCACCATGGTGAGTATCTCAAGAATCGAGAGCAGCTCGTTTCATTGTAATGGCACAATAGACGGCCGAAACGAGAATGTCGGGAGAATATGACTTTTCTATAAATCCAGTAACCATATTTTTCTTGGTAAACTGCTCTCCCAATTCTCGGTGTTCCGTCAAAAGGATGACTGGCGTATGTTTCAGAAGCCTGTTCCGAGATAGAACGCGGCAGATGGTGCCGACGCTGGCAGCATCGTCCGCATCCAGGATGATGCACTGGGGAACTTTCTGTAACAGTTGCGGCACGAATCGTTTCTGGTCTTCGATAACGATGGTTTGGATGTTGTTGTGCCGCAGGTGCTGCGCCGTGGCATCATTGTTTTTTCCCGCGGACGAATGGATGATGACAGTGGTCGTCGTTTGCCAGCACCGGGTGGGAAGTCCAACGATTCTCCGGGATACTCGATAAGTGCTTATCAAATTGTCTATGGCCCGTTGCAGGTAACGCTGGTGGACCGGTTTGGAAAGGTACCGAATACCGGAGCCGAAGGCCATGATTGCCCTGTGCATCTCTCCCACGATGACCAACGGCCGCGCACGCAAAGCGGGACTGTTCTTGATGTTTTTCAGGCAGGTGATCGCTTCCGGATGATCCATCTCCACGACGACGATGTCCGGCAGGTAGGCACGAAGTTTTGCCAGATTGTGCGCCTGCCATGCCCGGTTGATGATGTAATGATCTTTAAGAAGTGGTGACAACGTTTTGCTGTCGGGATGTTCGATTACCGCAAGCCGGACATCTCTTCGACTATTTTCAGCATCTTTCCCTGTTTTCTTCTTCATCAGCTGGTTGACATAGGCTTCGATTCGAAGGCGGTTGTCTTTTGTGATGGAGACAATTTCGGCGCCAATCATAACGGCACCGAAAAAAGTGCGTCTGTTGCACGCTGATATTTTCAAATCAAGGATTTCGTCATCAGGCAGGTGGATTTCACAGGACAGGGGGCTTTTAAAATTATCGATGCGTAATTTTTCGGGCATGACGATGCTGACACCACCCAAACAAATGTCATCAATCAATACCCGCACCGGGCCTTTTCGATCATGGTGGAAGTGGAGCCACACTGGTTCATCAATTGCCGGGTTGACCCGGCAGTAGGATCTCCGGTTGCACTCCTCGATTGTTTCCGGAACGACGATGCGGTATCTGCGATATCCCTCATCCCTCCCTGCCTGCTCCGTGATTTTGGATTGAAAAAAGAACGGTTTTTCCATGGTTGTGAAAAGGCAGTCGATGGTGGTCGCAGGGTCGATGGTGAATTGGGATGGTATCCGTAATTCCAGGAGGG
Source organism: uncultured Desulfosarcina sp. (assembly GCA_963674945.2). Taxonomy (GTDB): domain Bacteria; phylum Desulfobacterota; class Desulfobacteria; order Desulfobacterales; family Desulfosarcinaceae; genus Desulfosarcina. Next base: position 1,555,121 of record CAXXWQ010000003.1, on the reverse strand, counting down.
AAGTGTCGCGTGCGTCTTGTGTCAGCCGGCCATTGGGAATGATCCGTTGATCCGGTGTCGTGACCACAACTTCAAACCCCAGTTCCATCGCCTCCACCAGCGCCTGATGAAGCGTCGAAGAGCAAACAGATAATGCTTGACCATGCGTCATGCCATTCTTTCCCGATGATTTATGGCGGTCGCCATCGTGAAGCTGAGCACCACGGTGCCGTATAAACCGCCGTTGATATGAATCACGGCGGAGATGTCGTATGAAGTCTTTGCCTGGCGATCTGCCGCAGGATAGGTACGTTTGAAGTGTTCTATGCCCACCATGAATTCTATTGATTCACGGGGGGCTTCGATGAAGGGATTTATCAGCGCAGCTTCCATGGGAACGTTTCCAGAGGGTCTGAATCCGCTATACCGCTGTATCAAAACACCACAGTCACAGCCTTGGTAACTAACACACTATTTGTTGCCGCACAATCACAAAATGTTTTGGTTTTAAAAATTGAATGTCGTTTTTTTTGTTAATGGGAAGGGAGAAGGTCGTTGCTTTATGGGATGCAACGGAATCCCATGAGGTGACATAACCGCTTTTTCGACCGGTTAAGAACTGCCTCTCAACTGTCGGGATGGCGCTTTCGATAGACCGGCAGGGAGATGGTAAACGTTGTGCCTTCCCCTACCCGACTGGCCACCTTGATGTCGCCGTTGTGATCCTTGATAAAGCCGTAACAGACGGACAGCCCCAAGCCGACACCCTTGACGCTGTCCGTTTTGGTGGTGAAAAAAGTCTCGAAGACCAGGTCCAGATGCTCTTCTTTGATTCCCACGCCGTTGTCGTCAACGGTAATGTGAACGAAGTAGTCGTCCCCTTCGGTGGTCACCGTAAGGCGGCCTCCCTCGGGCATGGCATCCCGGGCATTGGAGATCAGATTCAAGAAAACCTGGCGAAGCTGGTTTTTGGATGCGTATACCGGCGCCAGGTTGTCGGCGAACCGATGAACCACCTTGATCGAATGTTCCCAGAGCTGCTTTTCGTGGAGCAGAAGAATTTCATCCAGGATCGTGTTGATATCCACGGGAACCCGTTCCTCCTGGTCGGGTTTTGAAAAGGAGAGCATTTTTCTCAGCATGTCCGTTACCCGGACGGTTTCGGAAAGACTCATCTCCAGCAGTTTGCGGCGCCGGTTGCCCACGGGGATTTCCGTCTTCATCAATTCGAGGGTGTTCATGATGCCATAAAGCGGATTGTTCAATTCGTGGGCGATCTGGGAGGTGAGCCGGCCCATGGCGGCCAATTTTTCCGACTGGAGGAGCTGCTCCTGGGTCCTGTGGAGTTTGCGCTCCATTTTTAGCTGTTCTTCCAGATCCACGAAAATGCCCACCGTTGCCATCTCTTGGCCCTCATCATCGTAGATAATGTTGGCGGAGAGGTTGCCTTCGACGTTCCGCCCGTCCCTGGCCTTGAAGGTCATGGGATAGGAACGCAGCTTTCCCGGTCCTCCGTAGTCATCGCTGCGTATCATGCGCATGACTTTTGGGGCCATATCGTCGGCATACAGGTACTCCACCGTTTTCACACCGATCACCTCGGAGGCGTCGTATCCCAGGGTCTCCTCGGCGCCCTGATTCCAGATAATGATATTTCCTTTCATGTCCGTACCAACGATGGTGTTGGGAGAACTCTGGATGATGTTGTTGAGAAAGTCGTGGGCCTCTTTCAGCTCCTTTTCCATCTTCAGCCGCTGGGATTGGTCCACACAGATGCCCTCGTACCCCAGGACCGTTCCCACTGCGTCGTAGCGCACATGGGCGGTGAGCAATACGGTGATGGGTGTTCCGTCCTTTTTTCGAAAATCGACTTTGTAATCGACGACACGGCCGCTTTTCTCGATCATCGTCTGAAAAATTGCACGTTCTTTTGCTCTGCGATAGATGTCCCGGGCAAAGTCCAGGGCCAAAAACACATCTTTGTCTTCATATCCCAGCATGTCCAAAAGGGCCGGGTTGGCATCGAGAACCTTTCCTTCCTTGCTGCTGATGTAGACTCCCACGGCCACATGTTCGAAGAGGCTTTTAAAGCTCTCCCGGGAGGTGCGCAATCTGTACTCCTGGTCTTTTCGGTGGGTAATGTCCCGGTAGATGCTCATCTTGGAAATGCTGCCATCGGTGTTTTCCAGCGGAATTTCCAGGAGGTTGTAGGTTTTGTCCACCTTTGGGACGTAGACCTCCTCATTGAGATTCTCTTTGTTGTCGAACACCTCCTTGGCCCTGCACCAGGGGCAGGGCGCCATGGTGTGATTGATCACCTCGTGGCATTTTTTCCCGACACCATCGCCGAAAATCTGGATCATGGCCTTGTTCATGAATTCGACCACATAGTCGTCGTTGATGATATAGATGCCGTCGGACATGGCATCCAGGATGCCTGTGAGTTTGTGGGAATGGTTGGCAAAGCTCATGGCGATACCGATCTGGTTACCGTTTCGGTCATCTCACGGGCGATTTTGGCGAACTCCGGCGCCATGGCCGACGAAAGGTTGAACATCTGTACCCGGGAGCCGTCGATACCGATTTCCTCCAGGATTTTTCTCACATATTCCACCTTTTTGCGGGTTCTTCGATTTCCTTCCAGGAAATGGCACTCACCGTCCATTCAACCGGCCACGAAGATACCGTCTGCGCCGGCTTCAATGCCCTTGAGCAGGTGAATCACATCCACCCGACCGGTACAAGGTACCTGGACTACCTTGACCGCGGCAGGGTAAGAAAGGCGCATGGAACCGGCCAGGTCCGCTGCCGCATAGGAGCAGTACTTACAACAGAAAGCCAGAATTTGAGGATCTTTTTTTACTCCCATCTCTCCTCCTTTTCAATAGGTTTTCGGCCCATCTTTTTTCGTTATGCTGCGATAAACAACGCTTCTATCTTTGCGACCAACTGGTCGTCGGTGAAATGAGCCAGGTTGATCGCCTTTCCCGGGCATTCGGAAACACAGGTGCCGCAGCCGTGGCACTGGGCCGGATCGATGACCGCATGGCTGTGTTCGTCCACACGGGGAATGCCGTAAGGACAGGCCCGAACACAGGTGAGGCAGGCCGCGCACTTGCCGCTGTCCACCGTTGCCACCACACCGCCCACCATGATGGCATCCCGGGCGAGAAGGGTCATGGCCCGTGAGGCGGCCGCCTTGGCCTGGGCGATGGTCTCTTCCAGCGGTTTGGGAAAGTGGGCCAGGCCGGCAAGATAGATCCCCTCGGAGGAGAAATCCACGGGACGCAGCTTGGCATGGGCCTCCACCAGAAATCCATCGGCGTTTACCGGCACCTTGAACATCTCGAAGAAATTGCGGTTGGCGTTGGGCACCACGCCGGTGGCCAGTACCAGCAGGTCGGGCCGCAGGCGCACGGGCAGGCAAAGCACATGATCGGTGATATCCACGGCCAGTCGGTTGTCTCCGTCGGCTGAGACCTCGGGCGGTTTGTCCGGTTCGTACCGGATGAACAGGACCCCCGCCTCCCGCGCCTTCTTGTAGAGATCCTCACGGAATCCGTAACTGCGGATGTCCCGGTAGAGAATGGTCACCTTCCGGTTCGGGTTCTCTTCCTTTAGCGTGAGGGCGCATTTCAGGCTGTGGGTGCAGCAGACCTTACTGCAATAGGGGCGGTTTTCGTCCCGGGATCCTGCGCACTGAATGAAAACGACGCTCTTTGCCAGCGTCAGGCGTTTGTCCCGGTTGGCCATGGCCTCGTCCATTTCCAGGTGGGTGAGTACGTTGGCGTGGTCGCCATAGAGGTAGAGATCGGGTTTGTACTCACCACCGCCGGTGGCAATGATCGTCGCACCGTGATCGATCACCACCTCCGAAGGATCGCCGTTGACGGATGCCAGGGTCGTGGAAAAGTTGCCGATGCTGCCGCCGGTCTTCTTCACCCGGGTCTGCATGAACAGGCGGATGCGCGGATGGTTTTTTACCCGTTCGATGGTATCGGCAAGGTAGGGACCGATGGGTTCGCCCTTCCAGGTGGCGTTGAGCTGATTGGCCACGCCACCCAGTTGGTCGGACATCTCCACCAGGACGGCATCGCACCCCTGGTCGGCCAAGCCCAGCGCCGCCTCCATACCGGCCACGCCGCCGCCCACCACAAGGCCCGTCTTGACGATGGAAAGGCTCACCTGGTGCAGCGGTTCGATGTAAGCCGCCTTGGCTACGGCCATTCTCACGAGATCCTTGGCTTTGGCCGTGGCCCGCTCCGGATCGTTCATGTGCACCCAGGTGTTCTGGTCGCGGATGTTGGCCATTTCGAACAGGTATTTGTTTAAACCCGCATCCCGGATGGTCTCCTGAAAGAGGGGTTCATGGGTGCGGGGGCTGCAGGATGCCACCACAACCCGGTTGATCCCCTTCTCCTGGATGACTTCCTTCATGTGGTCCTGGGCGTCCTGGCTGCAGGTAAACAGATTGTCCTCCACATGGACCACATGGGGAAGGTTTGCCGCATAGTCCCGAACCGCCGGTACGTCGGCGATACCGCCGATGTTGATGCCGCAGTTGCAGACGAAGACCCCGATTCGCGGTCCCTGGTCCGAGACATCCAGTTCCGGGGGAAGCTCACGTTTTCGTGTCAGGGTCCAGCGTGCGTCGCTGAGCAGTCCAGTGGCTGCCGTCGCCGAGGCCGAGGCCTCCATGACCGACGCGGGGATGTCCTTGGGTTCCTGGAAGGCGCCACAGACGAATATCCCCTCCCTATTGGTGTTCACCGGCGCAAGGCAACCGGTCTTGGCATGGTTGTAGTGGTTCAGGTCGACGCCCAGCCGTTGGGCCAGGGCGACGGCATCGGCGTTGGGGGCGAGACCCACCGAGAGGACCACCAGATCGAAGTTCTCTTCCACGGTATTGCCGGACTCGGTGGCGTAGACGATGCGCAGTCGATCTTCTTCGGCCGGAAAGACCGAGTGGATGCGGGAGCGGATGTGGCGTACGCCGTGGTCTTGTTGTGCCCGCGTGGCATACCTGTCGAAGTCCTTTCCGAAGGTGCGCATGTCCATGAAGAAGATTGCCGTATCCAGCTCTTCGTCGCTGTGCTCCTTTGCGATGACCGCCTGCTTGTTGGCGTACATGCAGCAAACCGAAGAGCAGTATCCGTTATCGCAGGCGTTGAGGTCCCGTGATCCCACGCACTGGAGCCAGGCGATCTTCCTGGGCGGCTTGTCGTCCGAAGGCCGAACCAGGTGTCCGGCATAGGGGCCGGATGCAGAGAGAATGCGTTCGAATTCCAGACTGGTGACCACATTGGGATGGCTGGCGTAGCTATAGGCCTCGTAGATGGTCGGGTCGAAGGGGGTGAAACCCGGTGCCAGGATCACGGCACCCACCCGGACTTCGTGAATTTCCTCTTTCATCTCGTGGCAGACGGCTTTGGCCAGGCAGGCCTCCACACACTGGTAGCACTCCGAGCAGATGCCGCAGGCCAGGCAGCGCTTTACCTCTTGTCGCACCGCCGCTTGGGTAAGTCCCAACTGGACCTCTTCGTAGCCGGCGATCCGACCTTTTGGGTCGGCCATGGGCATGCGCTGACGTGCAATGGGTGCGGCCCCGGACAGATCGACATCCTCCACGACGGGCAAGAGGGTACCGCGTCCTTCCGACATTTCCTCATTGCTCAGATAGCGACGAATGCTCTCTGCGGCGGTCTTGCCAGCTGCGATGGCCTCCACGACGGTGGCGGGGCCGGAGACCGCATCGCCGCCGGCGAAGATATCCGGATCTTCCGTCTGCAAGGTGACCGGGTCCACGTTCATGGTGCCCCAGTCGCTTAGGGTACAGGCGCATTCATCGGTGAGGCAGGCCCAGTCCGACTCCTGGCCGATGGCCGGTATCACCGCATCCACTTCGATGGTGAACTCGGAACCTTCGATGGGTACCGGGCGTCGTCGCCCCGAATCCTCCGGCTGTCCGAGTTCCATGCGGATGCATTGGATGGCGGTAACCCGTCCGTTTTCCGCGACCACCCGCACCGGGTTGGTCAGGGTCATGATTTCGATTCCCTCTTCCCGGCACTCTTCGATTTCATCGGCGCTGGCCGGCATCTGCTCTTCGCCGCGTCGGTAGAGGATGAAAGGCTGCTTGGAACCGCTTCGGAGGGCGGTCCGGACCGCGTCCATGGCCACGTTGCCGCCGCCGATGACCGCCACCTTGTCCCCGAGATCGATCTTCTCTCCCAGATTGGCCCGCATCAGATAATCCACGCCCGGCCACACGCCTTCGTACTCTTCGCCTTCGATTCCCAACAGCTTGCACTCCTGGGAGCCGATGGCCATGAAAAAGGATTTGTACCCCTCTTCGCGCAGCCGGCCGATGGTGACGTCGGCGCCCAAATTCACACCGGTTCGAAATTCGATCCCAAGCTTGCGCAACACGGCAATCTCTTCTTCGATGATCTCCCGGGGCAGGCGGTAGGCGGGAATTCCTAACGTGAGCATGCCGCCGAGCACATCCTGTTTCTCGAAGACCGTCACGGCAAATCCCTCGATGGCCAGAAAATAGGCGCATGAAAGACCCGCGGGTCCGCTGCCGATGACGGCAATCTTCTCTTTGCGGGCCTCCTTTTTCTCGGGCACAGGAGACAACTTGTTTTCCCGTGCCCAGTCGGCGAGAAAGCGGTGCAGGGCCATGATGGATACGGGGGCATCCACCTGGCCGCGGGTGCAGGCGGTTTCGCAAGGGTGATGGCAGACGCGGCCGCAGATGCCGGGGAAGGGGTGTTCGCTTCGGAACAGCCTGAACGCCTCCTCGTATTTTTCCTGGGCCATCAACGCCACGCAGCCCTGGAAGCTGGGATTGGCCGGGCAGGCGGCCTTGCACGGCGCCGTCCCTTTCTTCTCGATGGTGTAGGCCGATGGCATGGCCTGGGGATAGCGTTTGAACGCCGCCTTGCGTCGGCCCAATCCCTGGTCGAATTCGTTGGGTACATCGATGGGGCACACCTTGCTGCACTCGCCGCAGGCCGTACATTTCTCCATATCGATGAATCGTGGACGCTGGCGCAGGGTGACGGTGAAATTGCCCGCTTCGCCGCTGATGGACTGTACATCGGTGGTGGTAAACAGATCGATGTTCAGGTGGCGGCCGGCCTCCACCAGCTTGGGGGAGATGATGCACATGCTGCAATCGTTGGTGGGAAATGTCTTGTCCAGCTGGGCCATGACGCCGCCGATGGCCGAACTCTGCTCCGTAAGGACGACGCGATAACCGGCGTCGGCCAGGTCCAGAGATGCTTGAATGCCCGCGATACCGCCTCCGACGACCAGTACGGCACCGGTAGTAGGTGTAGTCATGATATTCCTCCTTTAGGAAGGGACGCAAACGGCATCTTTTTGCCCATGCCGGCGTTCTCACTTTGATGAAATCCTCGACGTAGTCCTGCTACGCCGCCGGTTTCATCGTCATTGCGGCCTTGGCCTGAACCAAAATCTACCATTTGCGGTTTTCCATCTTCGCTATAACCCGTGGTTTGCCAGATCCGGTCCTAAATAGGTACGCTCGTTTTCGCCGAGGATTCCCATGGACAGGCACATGATGGTCCACAGGTGGACCACATGGTAATCGCCGCCGTAGTGGTGGCCCATGTCCTCGATCTGGCTGTGGCAGTTGTGGCATGGGGCGATGACGTACCTGGCGCCGGTGGCCATCACCTGGTCGAATTTGATTTTCCCATAGGCCCGTCGCTCTTCCCGAAAGCCACCCTGAAGAGCACCGCCGCCACCGCCGCAGCAGTAGTTGTTGACTCCGGACGGCACCATGTCCACGAAGTTCTCTTCGCCCACGACGGTCTTGATCACGAAGCGAAGATCGTCGGCCATCTCCTGACGTTCGGTTTTTCTCACGATGTTGCACGGGTCCTGGACCGTGAACTTGATCTTCAGGTCACGGTTCCAGTCGGCATTGACAGGAAGCTTCCCCTCCCGGATCCACTGGGCATAGAGACGGATGATGCTGGTAAATTCGAATTTGTGGGGAATGTTGAATTTTCGCAATCCTTCCAGGATCGCAAAATAGCTGTGCCCTCACTCGGTGTTGACGACAACCTTGCAACCCAGGTTGTTGTCGATGTGATCGACGAACTCTTCTAAAATGTAGCGCCACCCCTCATCGTCGGCCAGAAACAGGCAGTAGTTCTCTCCCGCCCACATTACCGATGGATAGGTCCAGTCGGCGTCGACGATATGAAGGACCTTCCAGAGCGGACCCAACTCGTCGGGTTCGGTCACCGGCTCCCGGGAGTTCTGATTGATGGCCATATACGCGCCGACACGGTCCACCGTCACCTTCAGATCCTCGAACTGCGGCTGCGTCTCCCGGATTTCATCGGCAACGTCTTCCACGGTCCAGATGAAATCGTCGGTGGGAACGCCCATGGCGTTGCCGGCGCGGATATGCTGGTCGCAGGAACCGCGAATGCCCTTGGGGCGTTTGTCCCTGGGAACGGACCCGCGGACCTTGTAGACCAGTTTCGGAATGTTGATCTTCATGGGGCAGGCGTTGATGCAACGGGCGCACATGGTGCACACCCAGGCCCACTTGGATTTTCTGACCTCTTCGTCCATGCCCAGGTTGACCATGCGCAGAAGCTTGCGCGGGTCCATGTCCATCAACCCCGACGCCGGGCAGCCGCCCGTGCATGTGCCACAGGTCATGCACAGATCGAGCAAGGCATCGGGCGCATCCTCCAACACTGCTTGCTTGAAGTCGCACTCCAAGTCATCGAGTTCGATGGGTGAAGTCATGATATCAATCTCCGTTTTTTTCGGTTTGCATGCCGGTTTATTTATCGAGTGTCCGTCCGGAAATAGGCAAATTGGCCATTTCCGGATGGGCACTACCGAATTTTTGCCGCATCCAGATACGGCTGAATCTTGTCGATTCCCCCTAAGGTGATGATGTGGACGCCGTCACAAATGTCCCGTAGTCCATTGATCGTATCGGCAAACAGCTCGATGCTGGCCTTTTTTTTGTCGGCGGCCTTGTCCAACTTTTGGACGACCCAATCGGGAACCAGACCGGCCCTGAAATGGCGGTTGATGAACCGGGCCATGGCCGCGTTTCTCAACAGCATCACTTCGGCGATGACCGGAACGCCGAAGGTGTTGACCTGTCTTACGAAACGCTGGAACTGGTCGAGGTCGAAGATGGGGGTGGTCAGAAAGTATCCGGTACCCAGCTCACGCATCGTCTCCATCTCCTGCATTCCCTGTTTGGGCACCTTGTTGCCCCACGTGGATTCCACGCCGGAGCCCATGGTAAACTCCACATTTTGGGACAACGACTTACCGTCCACGGTGCGCCCGTCCTTGAGATGTTCCAATACCGAGGCCAGCTTTCCCGAATCCACATGGAAGAACATGGTCTCTTGCAGGCTGTCACCGGAGATGCGGTAGTCCTCGGTGAAGACCAGCAGATTTTCCACCCCGGTCTCATGGGCAAGGGTCAGATCTTTTTGCAGTTGAATGCGGTTTTTATCCCGGGTGGTGGTCTGGTAAATGGCGTCGAATCGGTTCTGGTTGAGCAATTCGCAGGTTCGGATGCTGTCGCCCACGATCCCCTCGAGTTCCACTTCGGCAATGGATACCCCGTCCATCCGTCCCCTTACCCGTTTCAGGTTATCCACCAGCACCTCGGGATCGTCGTCCCCCATGGGTGCCTGGACCTCCGAGGTGACCACAAATTTCTTTTTTTCCAAAGCTTCCTTGAGTTTCATGCTATGCCTCCTTACTTGGTAAAACCTATTTGAGGTCCAGCAGTCGGGCTACCTCATCTTTGAGTTGAGGCAGGGGCAACGGCTTGGAGAAGCATACATCGGCGCCGTGTTCTTTCATCTCCTTGAACTTCTCCTCATCCAGGTAGGCGGACAGGACGATGATTTTCGTATCCTTGGTGTCTTCGTTGGATTTGATCTTTCTGCACACCTCATTCCCCTTGATGTCGGGCATCATGATGTCCAGAAGCATCAGGTGGGGGTGGAAGTGATTGACCTGCAATCCGGCTTCGAATCCATCGGAGGCGCTGATCACTTCGTAGTCGAATTCATCTTCCTCCAGTGCCTGCACGATGGTCTCGACGATAATGGGATCGTCGTCCACCACCAGGATCCGCTTTCGTTCATCGGCGATTTCCGTTTCCGGAATGGGGATGCCCTGGCGTTTCATGAAGGCCTCCATGTCATCCCGTTTGATGCGACGATGCCCGCCGACGGTTTTGTAGGCCTTGATGTGTCCGGCCTCGATCCAGTTGATGATGGTTTTCGAAGAGACATTGCAGTACTTGCTTGCCTTAAATACGGTGAGTGTGTCCTCCATTGTCCAATCCCTCCTTCAATCGGGTATGGTTTACAAATGTCCTGGACCCCGGGCGGATTCAAAAGGGTGCCGGAATACAATTCGAGAGGATCGCGGGGTTCGCGCGCAGGAGCTTTGACAATGAGATGATGCGTGTTTCGCTTGGCGTGGTACGGCGGTGGCAAGATGATCGAATCACACCGCTTCTACTGACTGTTGATGTAACCAAATCACGAAGGCAAATCGCTGTCAATAAAAAAATGAAAAAATGATAAAAAATGTAAAAACTGAATATAAAACATGAATATAAGTATAGTTATTATAGAAATTATAGTTATTACATTTAATAGTTCGGGCTATCCATGCCCGTCGGTTCTTCCAAGAAACGCGTTTGTTAAAATGATTTATAACATACTCTTATTAATGCTTTTCCTTAATTTTAAAGCCGATTGGCAAAGCAAATAAAACGAGTTTCTTGCAAGCGATTGACTGGCCATGTGTGGCCTGGAAAAGCGTTTTACGGAAGGTTCCGATGGGTTGCCTCTTAACAAGCGACGGATAAAAGCGTATAGAAAAGTTGAAAGCTGAAGGCTCAAAGCTAATAGCTTACAGCTGAAAGCGAATCGCTTATCTTGGGTCGTGCCCATCCAGAAATGGCCAATTTGCCCGATATCGGCGTTGCGCGAAAAATTTTATCCTCGGAATATCAACTATATGCCTGTGGTAAAATTTTTCGTGCGCCTTGATCTCGACCAAATTTTCCTATTTCTGGACGAACAATAGGTGGAAGCGAAAGACGATGTCGTTATGGGAAGAAGAGGCTCGCTTCATATGAGAATGATCCATTGGGACAATCTGGCGGACCGCATCGCCGGCGATGTCATGCAAGATGACCTGGATTGCATTCAACTGGCGACCGATGCCAGTATTTTCTACCGGCGACCTGTGGCCGTGGTCTATCCGAAAACCACGGCGGATGTGGTGGAAACGGTCCGATTTGCAGGCAAACACGACCTCTCCCTTCATCCGCGCGGCGCAGGCAGCGGCCTGTGCGGGTCGGCTTTGGGCACCGGGATCGTCGTCGATTTTACCCGGTACATGAACCGGCTCATCGATCTCGATATCGGCGCCAAAACGTTTACCTGCGACCCCGGTTACCGGCTCGGGGAACTGGACCAGGCCCTTTCCGGCACCGGTCTCTTCTTCCCGCCGGACCCCTCCAGCGGGGAGTATGCCAGCTTCGGCGGAATGGTGTCCACCAATGCCTCGGGGGCACATTCGGTTAAATATGGAAATGTCTCCGACTATTTGATCGATGCCAGGGTGGTGCTCTCCACCGGGCGGGTGATCAGCTTCGGCCAGGTGGGAAATACACCCTTGGATGGCCTGCCCGCACGGCTTGCCGCATTGGCCGATCTATATATGGCGTACCAGGAGATCATCGAAACCACCTATCCCAGGGTCCGGAATAATGTGGCCGGTTACAACCTGCGGAAAATGGTCGATGATGGTCGGCTTCGGCTGGAAAGGCTTTTCTGCGGCGCAGAGGGCACCCTGGGCATCGCCACCCGGCTCACCTTTCGTCTGCTGGATCGACCGGTCTCCGACAGTCTGGTGGTAGCCTTTTTCCACAGTATCGAAAAGGCGGCCCTGGCCGTTCAATCCATACTGCCCATGGAACCGGCGGGTATCGAGGTGATGGACAAATCCCTGCTGGCATTGGCCCGATCCAGTGATCCCCTGCTCGCCGCAAACATTCCCGACGGGATCGACAATGTGTTGATGGTGGAATTCGACGGAGACGATACGCAGAAGACCACTGCCAAAGGCCTGTCGGCACGTTCCATGCTCCTTGAAAAGGGGCTGTGTAAACAAGCGCACCTGGCCGTCTCTCAAAAGGAGAAGGACCGGTTCTGGGCCGTTCGAAAGGCAGCCGTTCCCATTCTCTATAGACGTAAGGGAAAAAAGAAAATCCTGGCCCTCGTAGAGGACGCCGTTGTTCCCACGGACCGGCTGGTGGAATACTTTTCCGGCCTTTACGATCTTTTCCATCGGCACGGGGTCCAATTCGTGCTTTACGGTCACATCGCAAAGGGCCTTTTGCACAGCCGCCCCCTGCTCGACCTCAAGGACCCGGCGGACGTGAAACGGATGCGGCCCATCGCGGACGATGTGTTCCACCTGGTAACCGGCCTGGGCGGGGTAGTCTCCGGCGAACATGGCGACGGCCGGCTTCGCAGCACCTACATCGAGCGTCAGTATCCGACGCTTTATCCGCTTTTTCTAAGGGTAAAGGAACTTTTCGACGCCCACAACATGATGAATCCGGAAATCAAGACCCGGTCCACGCCGGATCAGATGGCACACCATCTTCGGTATGGCGAGGAATATCGAACCGTGGAATGGGCGCGTCCGCAGCTTTGCTGGCCCGACGGCTGGCACGAAGAGATCGAAATGTGCCACGGATGCACCAAATGCACCACGGTTACCACGGCAACCCGCATGTGTCCCATCTACAAATTTACCCGCAGGGAGGAAGCGGCTCCCAAAGCCAAGGCAAACCTGCTTCGGGCTCTGATCAGTGGCGCAGTGAACGACGCGGCCCTCTATGAAAAATCATTCCAACGGGTCATGGACCAGTGTGTGAACTGCGGCAGTTGCCGCATCGAGTGTCCCTCCAACGTGGACATCCCCAAGATGGCCCTGGAGGCAAGGGCACGGTACGTGGAGCGCTTTGGTCCGTCCTTGCACAGCCGTCTTGTCACCGGCGTGGAGATATTAGGGCGGTACGGCGGCCGGCTGTCCGGCCGGCTCCAACCGCTGATGGATCTCTCTTTTTCCCGAAAGGCCGGGGAACTGGTAACCGGCCTCAGTCATCGGGGGCCCACCGTCAACGTGGCCCGGCGTTCCTTGTACGAAAGGGTGCAACCCGAAAACAAAGGCGGCAAAAGACAAGTTCTCTACTTTGCCGGCTGCTACGCCGGCTACATGCGGCCGGCCATCGGCCAGGCGCTCATAAAAACCTTACGACGATTGGATATTACCGTCCACCTGCCTCCCCAGCACTGCTGCGGGCTTCCCCTGCTTACCAAGGGAATGGCCGGTCAGGCCCGTGAAAAGGTGCGCCGTAACCTTAAGCGGTGGCAGTATCTATTGGATCGGGTGGATCACATCGTGGTGACCTGCTCTTCCTGCGGACTGGCCCTGGCCGAGGAGTGGCGTTATCTGTTGGACGAACCCCGAATCCATCTGGTGGCCGAAAAGATGATTCACGCCAGCCGGCTGATCGGTCCATTGATGGATCGGTTGGCGTGCGGGCCGGTGAACGGCAGCGTTGCCTATCATTTGCCCTGTCACCTCAAGGTGCAGACGGATCCCATGAGTTCCGCGGCCATGCTGGAAGGAATACCGCAGTTGACGGTACACCGGCTCAACAGCCATTGCTGCGGCATGGCCGGCGCCTGGGGCATGGCCGCCAAAAACGATGGCCTGAGCCGGACCATCGGCAGCCATCTCATGGACCTGGTGGAGCGATCCGATGCGACAATGGCCGCTACCGATTGTCCCACCTGCGAAATGCAGCTCGATCTTCTGGGAGATCGACCGGTTTGCCATCCTATTGAGATTGTGGCGAAATCGGTTCTCAGTTCTCAGTTCTCAGTTCCCAGTTAACCGAGAACCTTGAACCTTGAACCTTGAACCGTGAACCGACAACCGTTACCGATCACTTCTCGAAAAGTGATCGGTAACGTCCATACCCCTTCGCCTCCAGATCGGCGACGGGGATGAATGCAAGGGCTGCCGAATTGATGCAGTAGCGCAGGCCCGTGGGAGCGGGGCCGTCGTCGAAGACATGGCCCAGGTGGGAGTCGGCATGTTTGCTGCGAACCTCCATACGGACCATGAAGAGACTGCGGTCTGTATTTTCCACGATGTTCGCCGGCTCCAAAGGCTGGGTGAAACTGGGCCAACCGGTTCCCGAATCGAACTTGTCGGCCGAGCTGAAAAGTGGTTCGCCGGAGACGATGTCCACGTAGATTCCCGATTCGTGGTTGTCCCAGAAATCGTTGTTAAAGGGCGGTTCGGTGCCGTTCTCCCGGGTCACGCGATACTGCATCTCCGTGAGCCGATGTTTCAGCTCTTCATCGGAGGGGATGGTGTAGTTCATCTTTTTCGCCTCGCCTGCCATTGTCTTTTCCATTGAATTCATCGCGATCATCGTTTCCACACCTTCCCAGGTATTCGAGAGAAAACGGTCACGGCCGGAACCGGACCGGTACCACTTGTATCGGATCGGGTTCTTCTCGTAATAATCCTGGTGGTATTCTTCGGCGTCGAAGAAGGGCCCCAGGGGTAGGATTTCGGTCACGATGGGGCGATCAAACACACCCGATTCGGCCAGTGCCCGCTTGGAGGCCTCGGCCATCTTTCGCTCCTCTTCGTTGGCGTAAAAGATGGCACTGCGGTATTGGTTACCCCGGTCGACGAACTGGCCGCCGGCATCGGTGGGATCCACATGGCGCCAGAACACCTCCAAAAGCTCGGGGTAGGTGATCTTGTCCGGGTCGTAGACCACCCGGATGGCTTCCACGTGACCGGTGCCTCCGGCAGAGACCTGCTTATAGGTGGGATGATCGATTTTTCCGCCGGTGTATCCGGATACGGCTTCGATGACACCGTCCACCTTTTCGAAATCCGATTCCGTGCACCAGAAACAGCCACCGGCGAATACGGCGGTCTTTGTGTTGACACTCATATTGTTCATGGGCTTCTCCATTTTATCGTCCATGCTTCTGACCTGCCGGTATCCGAAAATCACCGCCGCCAGAACCAATGCTGCGATTATCGTCTTTCTCATTACGCACCTCCTGTGTGTCCGTATGGTTTTTGGGATGGACACGCTTTTGGGATCTGTCCGGGCTTTCCGCTTTCCTGGACAGATGGTACAATACCCGGGTAAGGCATGCGTAACGGTAAAGTAAAGATTCGGTAAAGATTTTCAAGGGGATGGCCGTTTTATCCTGGAATACGTATTGGAAGCGCTGCGTGTTCATGGTAAAAAGCGTTTCCAGGCCGGAGATGACACAACAGTATTACAAAAAAACAGGATAACCACATGAGGACTCTTTTATTGCCCCTGTTGTGCTTGCTTCTTTTCTTCCTTGGATGTGCCGGAATCCAGGCACCGCAAAATGTGGACGAGACGGTCTCATGGTCTGCTTCGGATCCGTCCACCATACCGTATGAAACAAGGCTGCGCCAATTTAAAAGGGGAAATATCGTTCCCAATTTTTCATTCGAACAGGGGGAGGTTTTCGGCGAAGGTTCGGAAAAAGACTTTGCCTTGACCGGATGGGAGAAGGTCGGTGAAAACAACCACCAAAACATCCATTGGATGAAACATGGATCGGATCAAGAAGCGATGAAGGCGGAAACCTGGGGCAGCCGCTGCGTGGCCATCGTCAGGAATAGGGCATCGGAAATGGCCGCCGCCGAAGGGCTCATCACAGATTACATCCCCGTGATTCCGGGAAACTACGATTTTTTCTACGACATCCGACTGCAAAACGTGAAAAACAATCGGGATCGACTGGGGCTACGGCTCTACGACGCCATCGTCGTCCGGGTCCTGTTTTTCGATGAGAACAAGGATCCCGTCGACCCCGGGTATAAAAATCCCATCGGTGATGGCCCCATCGACAATTCGGACAAGGGATTTTCCTTTTCCAACTATTGGCGAATCGATGATTTTCCATGGGGAACGGTGCGGGGAAGAACCTACAACTATCCCTTCTCCGAAGGTGACATTCCGGACAGGGCGAGATACGTTCGTCTCTTTTTCGGACTGAAGGGCACCGGTGCCCTATTTTTGGATCGGGTCTACTTCGGTTATTCCAAATGGAATTTTACCACGCTGGAGCGCTTTTCCCCCTATTTCGGGCGCAGGCTTACCCTGGCGCAACGCATTACGCCAACTCCCAAATCCCTTGGGCGAAAGGGGGATATCGTCTACTATGACAAAACCCGTGATCCTTTACACCTGCCGATCATCGTTCTTCCCAAAAATCCCGCCCCTGCAGAGCGATTGGCAGCGAAGGTTCTCAAAGAAAAAATCGAAGACCGATTGAATCGTGCCGGGACAAAGATGAACGAAGACGGCTTTCGTGTCGACATCCTGGAAGACAATTTTTCTTTTTCCAAGATCGATACGGCCGGTTTTGTCATGAGCATCGGAAATAATCGACTTTACCGCGAACTCGGGCCGGACCTGCCCTTGAACGCCATTCATGATCAACCACAAGGATACATCATCGATTCGACACGGTTTACAAACGGGCATGTGGTCTTCCTGATGGGTGAAACGCCCATCGCAACCTACTATGCCGCCGCCACCGCCATACAGCTTTTCGAAAAAGACGATTTCGTTTACCATGATGTGGCCATCGTCGACTACCCGGATTTTCTGGGCCGCCCCTATTTGTTTCTGAATTGGACCAATGAGAAACAACTTCAACGCGACCTCGATACCGTCGAGCAGATGAGTCTTCAAAAGATAAACAAGGTCTATTTCGGGTATGATCGGCAAAACGCAGCGTGGTATCAGCCGGACGAGATGTATCGGAACGGACTGACGCGGGCGGGACGGTTGCTGGGTGATACCGGCGTGCTGGAACTTGCCGTGACGGTGCATCCCTACGTTCATTTTGCCACGGAACGTTCCGTGGAAGAACTCGACGACAGATTGCGAACCACCTGGACCCATGGGCGTCCCGAGAGTTTCGAGATGCTCCAGACGGTTTTGCGGATCGGCCTGGATGCCGGTGCCAAAACGGTGCTGCTTCTATCCGACGATTTCGTACCTTACAAAGGGGCGAACCGTCAAAACTACAGCCTCTATACCGCGGAGGATGAGAAACGGTTTGTCAATCTTCAAAATGCACAGGCACACGTCATCAACAAACTGAAAAAATGGCTGGACACCAATTACCCGGGGACCGGCCTGGAATTTTGCCCGCCATGGTATTCCAACGAACACATCGACAAAAGCGAAGGCAAGGCCGAGCAATACTTGCGGGAGCTGTCGTTTCAGATCCCCGAAGATGTTGCCATCATCTGGACGGGACCCACCATCCGGTCCCTGTCCATCGATATGGCGGACCTTCATCGATTCCGATCCCACATCGGCAGATGGCCCATGCTCTGGGACAACACCTTGTACGCGAGAAACGTCGAGACGAAACGCTACGGGGGGTATACGACCTACTATCCCGGCAAGGTCCGGATGTGTAACCTTTTCGAACCCTATGACACATACAGACCGGCTGATTTTCACCGTTTGTCCGACCATCGGCAGATCTACATCAACGCTTTCGCCGCCAGCGAGATGTATAAAATCAAATTTGCCACCGTCGCGGACTACCTCTGGAATACCGGTGCCTATGACCCCGAACTTTCCCTGTGGCGGGTCTTGTGCCGGGAATACGGATCGGCGTGTGCAGAAACTCTGATCCGTTTCAACGACGCCTACTACGGGCTTTACGGGATCTGCGCCCGGATGGAGAAGCAAGGCGTAAGCAGCCAGCTGGTTGAGACGGGCAATCGATTCATCGCCGCAATGGACGGTTCTCTTTCCGGCATTTTTCGCATCACGCAGAAGGACCACCCATTGGCTGCGGAACTGGTAAGGTTTCGAGATAAACTAAAGAATCGTTTCGATGCGCTGCAAGCCAAATAGACGCCGCAGATCGCCAAGGGGGTTGACATTCGCTTCACGTTAATTAGTTTAACGTTAAACTAAATGGCGGCGAGGTGATCATGAAGGCAAACGAGATACCGGACAGACAAGCGAACACCCTTCGGCTGTACACAAAGCTCATGCGTGCGACCAGCGCGGTTACCGAAATGATGCACCGGCATTTGGACGATCACCGTCTTTCCATCAGCCAGTTCGGCGTATTGGAGGCGTTGTATCACCTCGGCCCGCTATGTCAGAAGGATATTGGCAGGAAGATATTAAAAACCAGCGGCAATATCACCATGGTCATTGATAATCTGGAAAAAAGAGAACTCGTTCGACGGGAAAGAGATCCCATGGACCGTCGCAAGGTGAGCGTTGCGTTGACGGAACACGGACACCGGTTGATCGAGAGGATCTTTCCGGATCATGCAAAAATCGCATTCGAAACATTTTCCATACTCGATCCAAAGGAGCAAAACACGTTGAGCGTGCTGTTGAAAAAGCTGGGTCGAGCCGCAAAAGAATAGGAGTTACGACGATGAACTTTCAAGAAATCACACAGAAACGCCGTGCCATCAATTTTTTCGATCCCGATCGAAACGTCGACCAGGAAACACTGGTGAAAATCGTTGAAATGGCGAGCAACACACCTTCCAGCTTCAATCTGCAGCCCTGGAATCTCATGGTGTTTCGGGACCCCGAAGAGAAAGAGAAGTTGAAACAACTGGCCTGGAATCAGCCCAAGGTCACCGAGGCACCCGTTGTTTTCGCCGTCCTCGCCGATAAGGACGGTTATCGGGAGGGACATCCCATATTAGAGAAAAACTGGGAGCAGATGCTGTCGGCCGGGAGCATGCAGACCGGACAGCGGGAGTGGTTTATCAATGCAACAAAGTCCCTGTACGGCTGGAACGCCGATGCCAAAATCGCCTTTGCCGCCAAAAACGCCGGATTTTTTGCCATGAGTCTCATGTATGCGGCAACGAGCCTGGGGCTGGAAACGCATCCCATGGACGGGTTCGATCATGAGACGGTGAGAAAGGAGTTCAACATTCCCGACAATTACTGGATCCCATTGCTGATCGCCGTCGGGCACAAAAAGCCGGATCTGGAATTGGTTCCCGCGAAATGGAGGAAAACATACGATGAGATCGTAGTATCATTTTAATGTTCAATTTCGGGCACTTGTGTTTCCGCGAACAGAATGATGCATGACGCATTGCCAACGCGGCTTCCTTATTCAGGGCTCAGGCAGCGCAACGTGACATACATCATCCTGTTCGCTCCGCGTGTGAAGTTGTTCCATGCGTCATTTCCACGCCCGGCACGCAAAAAAGCGCAGGCTGCCGGCGTGGAGGCAGTGATATGAAAAGAATTCGGGGACGGGGGACACAAGGGATTTACCGATTGATCTATTTGTTTTTTCAAACATTTCCCGCCAGCATTTTTTATTCCCATCACATTATACGATTTTCAACCATAATAGGCGTAAATCCTTATTTCCATTGGCCACGCATACGATTCGGTCTTACCGGTCTTGTGGGCAATATATTTTTGCTTTCTGGAATGATGAAATCGTGATATTCTATAAACTTATAGACTTATGTCCGCTGCGGTTCAGCGGTGGTCGGACAAGTCCTGCTTTTCGCGCCAGGGTTATTGAAGAACTTTTCTTATCATAGTGTTTCATTCAGAAGGTTGAATAAGGATGAAAATACCCGCGCTACTGGCCCATACGATCCTGATTTTCGTTTTTGTTACTCTGCTGTTCGCGGCTTTATGCTTCCTTCACTCCCGAAAACTGTCGAAAAAATTATCACGATACAAGGCATATATGGATCTGAGTCCCACCGGCATTCACTTTCTCGAATTCCATCCCCCCATTCCTCTTTCGCTTCCCATCGAAGAACAGGCGAAGCGGTTTTTTAC
The DNA here is from genome assembly GCA_963674945.2 of uncultured Desulfosarcina sp. Taxonomy (GTDB): domain Bacteria; phylum Desulfobacterota; class Desulfobacteria; order Desulfobacterales; family Desulfosarcinaceae; genus Desulfosarcina. Next base: position 1,535,131 of record CAXXWQ010000003.1, on the reverse strand, counting down.
GGATTCACGATACATGGAGATGAATGAGGTTTTTCGAAAATATATAATGGAAGTTCTTCCCGGTCAAAAAGATATTATCGGCATGAGCGGCGCCCAGTTGGGTGGGCAGGGATTTGAGCAGTATAAATCGTTTTTTGAGTATACGGCGTCTCAGAAATTCAGTATCAAAAATTATGAAATTCCAAGAGAAAATCCCGACGGCAGTATAGTCTGGCGAAGGTTTCATTCATATGCACAGATTAAAGATGGATGTCTGATCGGCCAGTGGTCGACCTCTGAAGACATCACGACCGAAAAAGAGTACCTGCAGAAGCTGGAACGGCATCGAAACGAGCTCGAGCAGACCGTGGAGGAGCGGACCAGGGAACTTCGGGAAGAGATCGAGATTCGCAAAAAGATCGAAGGGGCGCTGGTAAAGGCCAAAGAAGCCGCCGAAGCGGCCAACCAGGCGAAGAGTCAATTTCTGGCCAACATGAGCCACGAGCTGAGAACGCCCATGAATGCCATCATCGGGTTTTCCGATATCCTGGCCAGATTGATATCGGATGCCAAGCACAAGCGTTACATCGAGCGAATTCAAACCGCAGGAGAGAGTTTGCTGTCCCTGATCGGTGACATCCTGGATCTTTCCAAGATCGAAGCCGGCAAGATGCAGATCCGGCAGACAGTTGTCAATCCGAAACGATTGTTTACAGAAATTTGCGGGATTTTCGAGTATCGACTCTCCGAAAAGAGCCTCAACCTGGCGTTGAATATTGACGAGAGCCTGGATGAGGACCTTTTGCTGGATGAAGGGCGAATACGACAGGTGCTGCTGAACCTGCTGGGAAATGCCGTCAAGTTCACCGAGACAGGTACCATTACTGTATCCGCACGGGTGGAACCCATGGAAACCGATGCGTTCAGCGCCTATACATTCATTTTCTCAGTTGCCGATACCGGGATCGGCATTCCCGAGGATAAGCAGGAAACCATTTTCAAGGCATTCGAACAACCGGTGGTCGCTTCGGCGAGAACCACCGAAGGCACCGGGCTCGGTTTGACCATCAGCAAACGGCTGGTGGAAGCCATGAACGGGCGCATCACGGTGGAAAGCCGGGAAAATGAAGGAAGCACGTTTACGGTTGTCATCGAAGATGTCGAAAAGGCGGCTCTGGGCGATACAATCTCGACGGAAAAGGAGGTCTCCGATATTCGTGGTATCGTTTTTGACAAAGCAACCATCTTGATCGCCGATGATATCGAATACAATCGCGACCTGCTTCGAGGATTTTTAAATGGCTCGGATTTAACGGTTTTGGAAGCCGAAAATGGCATGGGTGTACTGGCGCTTGCAAAAAGCCGGAAACCGGACTTGATTCTTTTGGATATCAAAATGCCGGTGATGGACGGCTATGAAGCCGCCAAACTGCTTAAACAAGATGATGCTACGAAAGATATTCCCGTGATTGCGGTAACTGCCTCAGCCCTGATTCAGGATGAAGTAGCGATCCGCAGGATCTGCACCGATTATCTGCGAAAGCCGGTGAGAAAAAAGGATTTGATAACGACCATGATGAAATACATGCCCCATGGAAAGTGTGAAAACGTTGTCGACGCGGCGATTCTTCATAGACCTGCAGCCAATGAAAAAGAGATTGATTCTGGCAATTTGCCGAAGGTGGTGAAAGATGAGCTGATCGATGCGGCCAATTACGCGGATATCGGCCGATTGACCGAATTGATTGCACGAATTGCCGAATTCAATCCATCTCTTTCAGCGCTGCTGCGACACCACGCCGATGAGTATAACTATAAGCAGGTGATCAACACGGTAAGAAAAGAGAAAAAATGACGCTACCAGCATCTTTGTTCTATATGGCACTTGTTTTCGTTCTCGGGGTTCTTGCCTATGCAATTTTTTGCAGCCTTCACTCCCGAAAACTGTCGAAAAAATTGTCGCGATACAAGGCATACATGGATCTGAGTCCCACCGGTATACGTTACTGGGAATTCAAACCGCCCATATCCCTTTCACTTCCCCTCGAAGAACTGGCAAAACGATTTCACGAAGGCGCGCGTTATATGGAGGTGAATGAGGTCGTCCGAAAAGATATACTGAAGGCCGTTCCCGGTACGAAGAGAATCATCGGTCGCAGGTCCGAAGAAATAGATATGAAAAGTTATGAACAATACAAAGCATACCTCGAGTATTCGGCATCGCAGCGATTCACAGTAAGAAATATGGAAATCCCAAGAACAAATCCTGACGGCAGTAGGACCTGGAGAAGGTTTAACACCTATGCACAGATTCGGAACGACAAGCTGATCGGTCAGTGGTCCACCATGGAAGACATCACCACCGAAAAAGAGTACCTGCATGAGCTGGAACGGCATCGAAACGAGCTCGAGCAGACCGTGGAGGAGCGGACCAGGGAACTTCGGGAAGAGATCGAGATTCGCAAAAAGATCGAAGGGGCGCTGGTAAAGGCCAAAGAAGCCGCCGAAGCGGCCAACCAGGCGAAGAGTCAATTTCTGGCCAACATGAGCCACGAGCTGAGAACGCCCATGAATGCCATCATCGGGTTTTCCGATATCCTGGCCAGATTGATATCGGATGCCAAGCACAAGCGTTACATCGAGCGAATTCAAACCGCAGGAGAGAGTTTGCTGTCCCTGATCGGTGACATCCTGGATCTTTCCAAGATCGAAGCCGGCAAGATGCAGATCCGGCAGACAGTTGTCAATCCGAAACGATTGTTTACAGAAATTTGCGGGATTTTCGAGTATCGACTCTCCGAAAAGAGCCTCAACCTGGCGTTGAATATTGACGAGAGCCTGGATGAGGACCTTTTGCTGGATGAAGGGCGAATACGACAGGTGCTGCTGAACCTGCTGGGAAATGCCGTCAAGTTCACCGAGACAGGTACCATTACTGTATCCGCACGGGTGGAACCCATGGAAACCGATGCGTTCAGCGCCTATACATTCATTTTCTCAGTTGCCGATACCGGGATCGGCATTCCCGAGGATAAGCAGGAAACCATTTTCAAGGCATTCGAACAACCGGTGGTCGCTTCGGCGAGAACCACCGAAGGCACCGGGCTCGGTTTGACCATCAGCAAACGGCTGGTGGAAGCCATGAACGGGCGCATCACGGTGGAAAGCCGGGAAAATGAAGGAAGCACGTTTACGGTTGTCATCGAAGATGTCGAAAAGGCGGCTCTGGGCGATACAATCTCGACGGAAAAGGAGGTCTCCGATATTCGTGGTATCGTTTTTGACAAAGCAACCATCTTGATCGCCGATGATATCGAATACAATCGCGACCTGCTTCGAGGGTTCTTGAATGACTGGGATTTTGAGGTTTTGGAGGCCAAAGATGGCAAGGAGGTGCTGGCGCTTGCAAAGACCTGGATCCCTGACTTGATCCTTCTGGATATGAAGATGCCGGTGCTCGACGGCCATAAAGCAGCTGAGATGCTGAAACAGGAAGACGTTACGAACACAATTCCGGTAATCGCTGTAACCGCCTCGGCCCTGGCGCAGGATGAAGATGCGATTCGTAAGGTCTGTACCGATTATTTGAGAAAGCCGGTGAGAAAAAATGATTTGATACAAACGATGATGAAATACCTGCCCTATGGGCCATCTGAAAATGATGCCGATATGATAATTCCCAGTAAAATGACAGAAATCAATGAGGCAGAGATCGATTTGGGCAACCTGCCGGAGGAGCTAAGAAAAGAACTGATTGATGCGGCAAGTCGCGCAGACATTGGTCGATTGACCGAATTGATTGTACAGATTTCCGGATTCAATGCCCCTCTTTCCGTATTGCTCCATCGCCATGCCGACGATTTTAACTATAAGCAGATTATCAACACGGTAAGCAAAGTGAAGAAATGACGCTATCTACAGAGTTGCCCCATAATATGAATTCGAGCAATATCGTCATCGTTGACGACAATCCCGATAACCTCAGGGTGATATCTGCAACCCTTCAGAAAGAAGGTTACAATGTCAGGCCGGTTACCGGTGGTAAAGAAGCGCTTGCGGTTATTGGAAAACAGCCGCCCGATCTTATTCTTCTTGATATTCGCATGCCGGAAATGGATGGATTCGAGTTGTGCCGAATTCTCAAATCAGATGAGAAGACGCGGGACATCCCGGTGATTTTCATCAGCGCCGTTCATGAAACCGAAGAAAAGGTAAGGGCGTTCAATGCCGGAGGTGTCGATTATATTACAAAACCTTTACATCATGATGAAATCGTAGTCCGGGTGAAAACACAAATCGTAAACCGACGGGTTCAGAAAGAGATTACGCAATTGAACCAGGAACTCGAGGAACGTGTAAACCTTCGGACGCAGGAACTTGAAACCTCCAACAAGAAGTTGCGAAACGAAATTGCACAGCGCAAACGTGTCGAAGCAGAATTGAAGGAGAGCGAAGAACATTTCCGGTTTCTGTTTGAACACGCCCCGGACATGTACGTGATTTTGAAAGATGATGGTACGATTATGGAGTGCAGCTTGGCGGTAGAAAGAATTTTCGGAGTGCATCGTGATGAATTAAGAGGCAAGAAATTCTATGAATTGGATACACCGGAGAGTTTTGACTTGGCGTATTCGAAATCCATTTTTGAAAATATCCTACGAGGGGATAACACCGGGCAGTACGAGTATACACTCGAATTGGACAATATCCCCCCCATTTGCACTGAGTGTACTTACTTTAAGGTTACAATGAAGGGGGAAAGATGTTTTTTAGTGATTGTGCGTGATATCACAGCGAAAAAAAATGAGGAGAAGGAAAAGAAAAATCTTGAAAAACAGCTGTTTCAGGCGCAAAAAATGGAAGCGATCGGTATGTTGGCCGGCGGTATCGCCCATGATTTCAATAATATATTGGCGGCAGTGTTCGGATACACGCAATTGGCCCAGGATGCCGCCCCCGAAGATTCTCTGCTCGCTGGACACCTGCGCCAGATAATGAAGGCCGGTCACCGGGCGAAAGAACTGATCGCACAGATACTCGCCCTAAGTAAACCGAATGAGTATGACCGAATACCTTGCGATATCAGTTTGCCCATAAGGGAGGCATTGGGATTATTCAAGGCATCGTTGCCGGCATCCATTGAAATCCGCGGCAACGTTGAAAAAGGCATGGGACTCGTTTCGGCAAATCCTACGGCCATACATCAAGTGGTCATGAACTTGTGCATGAATGCTTTTCATGCGATCGGTGATGACGAAGGTACGATCGCCGTTGCGTTATCAAGCGTTGAATTGGATGAAACCGGTGGAGCGAATTATGGCAGCGTTGAACCGGGCAGATATCTTTTGCTTTCGGTGACGGACAATGGTTGCGGTATGGATGAAAAGACGATCACACAAATTTTCGATCCTTACTTCACGACCAAAGATCCCGGAGTGGGGACCGGTCTTGGATTGTCGACGGTTCATAACATCGTTAAGGAGCATAATGGTGGGATTCTGGTCGAAAGTGAACTCAATGCCGGGACAACGGTCAAGATTGTCTTTCCCTGCAACAAAGCAGGATCAGAGGCGATAACGGCACCTGTTGTTGAAATCCCGACAGGCAACGAGCGGATACTATATGTGGAAGATGAGCAATTGCTGGCGGAAGCCATTAGCGAAATGATGGCATCTTTGGGCTATAAAGTTGACATGCGGACGGATCCTGTCGTTGCTTTAGAAGCTTTTCGTGCCGATCCGAAAGGATACGACTTGGTCATCACAGATATGAGAATGCCGAAAATGAACGGATTGAAACTTGCCGGCGCAATGATGAAATATCGTTCGGATATTCCCATAATGATATGCACCGGTTTTAAACCACCTGAACTCGATGATGAGAAAAGCAGGACCATGATTAAGAAAATTCTTATAAAACCTATATTGTTGTATGATTTGGCTTCTTCCATCCGAGAAGTGTTGGATCGTTAGCACGGCTGCCACTTGATTTCCGGCGGTTTGCGCAAAGGTCGTCTGTGATACTCCTGTTTGGGATGACCCGCCATCATCAATCCCATGCATTGATGCCCCTCGGGTAGCGGCAGCGCCGCCATCATCAAAAAAATTGTGGCAATCCCCTGCCGTCAGTGATAGAGAAAGCGCCATGGATACGGAACATAAAAATAACTGTCTGGTCTGCGGCTCGGAATTGGTCTACCACAGCACCGCCGAACCGATGGATTGTCTCTATTGTAAAAAGACCTTCCCGTCAAACGTCGGTTGTTCTCAGGGGCATTACATCTGTGATGCATGCCACAGTATGGGAGCGTTCGAAGTGATCAAGGAGTTCGGTGTCGCAAGCGATTCCACCGATCCGATGCAAATGGCCAAAACGCTGATGCATCATCCTTCCGTGAAGATGCACGGTCCGGAACACCATTATCTGGTACCTGCAGTGCTTCTTGTCGCTTATTACAACAAAAAAGGGAATTTCAAGAAAAAGAAGCGTAAACTCAAAGAGGCCTTCAAAAGGGCCGGGCAGGTCCTGGGTGGTTTCTGTGGTTTTCATGGCAGTTGCGGTGCGGGGGTGGGTACCGGCATTTTTATTAGCCTGATCACCGATTCCACGCCGCTATCCACCGACGGCTGGCGCATGTCCAATTTGATGACCTCTCAAAGTCTGGCCTCCATCGCCGAAAGAGGCGGGCCACGGTGCTGCAAACGTACCTCCTTTCTGGCTATCCGAAAAGCGATACGGTTTTTAAAGGAAAACTTCGATATTTCACTGAATGCCGGTGAACCGGTCAGATGCGAGTTCTTTCCACTGAACAAGGAGTGCCTGAAAAACGATTGTCCCTTTTATCCCAAGGCGGAAAATCCCATGCTGCCTGAAGGGATTTGCAGCCATTAAGTCTCAAGATATTCTCCAAGCCCCTAAATCCCCAAAACTTTTCCCGCAATTACAATTTTCGTACGCATTCACAGGGTAACACCCATTGGATTAAATCCAGGAAAGGTTTGGCTCTAAATTTCGAAAATAGGAAGTAATGCACTCCACGAGAAAAGGAAAAGTCTGCTTTGCTTGTAAGCGACAGGTTTCTTTCAGTGACAATATCCGCTCAACCCAACGGTTTCCTTTCTCGCTTTGGGTGCCAAGGCTTCGTTTCCGCCACAATACACCAAAGCGTAGCGCTCTTTCGGCACGATTGTTTGTGGGATCGACGCCCTTGTGATCCATAAACACCCATAGGTTGTTCATTTCCCGGATGATCTGCCGAGCGAGTTTTCCTGCATCCGTTTTATCGGGTTCCCAAAGGGACACGGTAAACAAGAAGAATGTATAAAAATCCGACCATTGCTTTGGGTCGGGTGGCTCTTTGGCAAACGATACCAGTTGTCTCAACCAAGCGGCGACGATTTCTCCGAAGCGACGTAAATCCGGCTTCTTTCTCTCCGCCAGAGAATCGGCCTTACGGATTAGATGAGCCAGGCACGTCTGGCGGTGAACCCATTTTTGATACAGGCCGTAACCGTCGCTGACCAGAATGCCGTTCCAGTCCTGGATGAGTGCTTCGAAAGCCACCTTGGAGCGATGCGGGTCTATGCGATAGAAAGCAACCCGCTCGTTGACCATGGCCCACAGCCAGTGCAGATCGTTTTCTGTAAACCAGGAGGTCTCATCGATATAATTGCACCAGAAACTTCTGGCGATACCCCCGATACGTTCATACACAGGCAAAATCGCCATTGAAGTGCGGTCAACGATTTTTTGGATCGTCCCCGTAGCAATGGGAATGTCTAACACAGAGTCGCATAACTGCTTTACGTCCATTCGGCTCATCCCTTTAATACCGCTTAATTCACCAACAAATGCGGTAAATCGGGGACCGTATCCGCTCGACAGGGCAGATGGCAGCTTGGCTTTGACAACCTTCCCGCAATTGGGGCAATCGCACTTGTGCAGAATATAGTGGCTGACTTCCATTTCGATTTTGGGAAGTTCGATCTGTTGATGGGTGTAAAAAGGCTTCATCTTTTCCTGATCGAACACCGAATGACCACAACTGCAGCATTTTGGCATCAACGAATGTTGCTTTGTCGGCTCGAGCAGTTGTTGCTGGTGCGGTTTGTGTCCTTTTTGTCCGCCTTTGGATCGCTTGCTCTTTTTCTGTTTTCTTTTCTGCTTGCTAAAAGGCGGATCGGATGAGGGCGGTTTACTGGAATTACGAGAATTCATTTTGGTCTGGACTTCAAGTTTCTCTATGCGTTTTTCATGGGTCTCAACCCATTTTTGCATATCATGAAGCGCCTGTTCCAGATATAGGATGTAATTTCTCACCGCCTCTGGTGTCAGTTGCCAATCGAGTTCTGAAAATGGTCTTTTGAGTGCCATGAAAAGCACTCTAACATAGTTAAAAGAAAAAATCTAGATTTATTTTAAATTATTTCAGGCAGTTACGGTGCACACAATTTATGCTTTGTTTTCAATGGGTTAAAGGCCATGATGTCAGCCCTAAAATGCCCCGTGAACGGTTACCAATTTTCTTATCATGTCCGGTTTATATCAGAACGCGCCGCCTCTTTTTTGCCTTGACAATCTATTGTGATCTTCCTTTATACTTGTCATCAAAAAGCCCGTTTCTGTCATTGTCATTCATTTATCATTCATGATATTCGTCGAATGAAAGATGAATGGTCACGTTAGCTCATGAAAACAAAAGTAACATTGTCTTCTTTTTCCAGAACCAGCACGCTTACCAGATTCATGTGGGCAATTTTCAAGCTGTCCATACTATTTTTTTGCTGTGGTTTGTTTCTGTATGCCAGGTTTTTTTATCCGTTTCATTTGTATTTCGTCGGTGCCACATTGACATACGTCACGGTTCGTCATGTTCTTACGTGTTGTTACGCCCAAAAAGCCGGTGCCGGCGTTTCTATTCTCCTGACAATCATCATTGTTTCCCTGTCCGCGACAATTGGTGCATTTAACCAGCATACACACGACGAGGTAGACGCGATTGATTCCATTCCACGATCGGGTAAGATGACTTTTCTTGAAAATGCATATAAAACAACAGTATTTCCGCTTTATAAAATTCTATTCAAAGAAATCGCCAATATTAAAATTCGTAACACACAATTCCGGATCTCGGATAAACACATTGAGCGAATTCAATCTCTCATCGAGCCTGGGGATATTGTTCTTCTGAGAAAGAACAACTATTTGAGCAATTGGATTATCAGCGGATTTTGGAAGCATGTGCTGTTGTACTGCGGATCGCTTGATGAAATGGACCAGTATTTCGAAAGGCCGTCAAAATCAGCTTTGGGTTCGACGGTGAGCGAATATCTTTTTCGAAACGTTTCCCATTCGTTCAATGCCCGTAAGGTCTCCGATGGACTGCTCCACAGTGCTGTTGTCGAAAGTACGTCAAAGGGAGTTATCGTCCAGCCCCTGGAGAAGGCCCTGAAATCCGATTACCTGGCCGTACTCAGGCCGCGATTGCCGAAAGAAAAAAAACTTTCCGCCATCCTTTATGCTCTGGAGCAGCTGAATAAACCCTATGATTTTGATTTTAATTTTTTTGACGACAATGCCTTATGCTGTTCTGAGCTGATCTACAGGGCCTATCGCTCCTCCGGTGGTTCCGGCCTCAATCATGGATTTCATCTATCCCATGGCCGACCCGTGCTAAGTCCCAACGACTTTGCAAAAGATTTCGACCGTACATTGATTTCCGGGGACTGCCAGTATGATTTAATTTTATATCTTGAAGGAGAGAAAGCCTCAAAAGATTGCGAGGAAAAAAATATTACGGCTTTCAGAGCTTCCTGGAAGAAAGAGAAGGGAAATTGAAATAAAACAGTATCAGGACCAACACTGCACCGACACCATCTGCCAGCATATCCTTCTGTGCATCCCAGATGTCTCCCTGCGCACCGAGAAAATCAGGTCCCGATTCCGGGCTGACCATCAGTAGATACATCCATTCAAAGATTTCATAAAGTCCGGCGGCAGTCATAATCAATGCAAAGGAAAATAGATATACCGCCCAGGGTGCTGCCACAATTTTTTTCCTTACTACAAATTCACCGATGGGATAGGCAAAAAATCCCACGGTCACATGAACCATTCGATCGAAATTATGACGTGTGAAATTAAAAATATCCGTAATCAAATCAAACGGCACCAGGTAAAAAAAATAATGTGCCCCAAGAGTCTGAAGAAATAAAAGAAAGGCAGAAAGAAAATAGGACAGGTTGGAGAAACGAAAACGTTTAAAGCTCAGGACAAAAAATAGTGTTATCGCGATGGGAGCGATATTGGCGGCTACCCAATATCCTCGGTGGCGCGGATCGATGGCCAGAAATGCAAAAAAGAGGCAATATAGTACCAACAGCGTCTGTGGAAATTTTTCGTTCAACACCATTTTGTATCTTTTTTCATCTATCTGCTTTGATAAACGATATGCACGCATTGGTTCCGGATTCATTGCAGGTTGCACAAAAACGCCGGTACGACGGAAACCCTGGTCTGTTCAGCGCTGTCAGTATCTGCCAAGCAATTATTTAATTGACCGATATAAAAACAAATTTTTATGTTTCCCATCAGCTGGCGGCACATTTGATCGCCAAAAAAGAGGGTGATTTCCCATCAGTGCAGGCCCTCCCATGTTGCGGTAAGAGTGTAACCGATGAAACCGGAAAAGAAAATAGGGTTTTGGCCCTTTGTTTCGGCCAAGCTCCTTATGAATGCATCCTCTTCTTTTTACCTTGACAATCTATTGTGATCTTACTACTTGTCCTCGAAAAACAGGTTCCTGTGATTGTCGGGAACGACTTTACAAATATGGATCGAGGCGGTCCAATCCTGGTTCGTTGTCTTCAGGGGGCTGCACACCCGGAACCAACCCGAACGACGAACGCACTGACGTGCTTTGGGATATCCGGCCGATGGACCGACCATCCAAGCCACCGGCTTTGCGGGTGGTCGTTGACTTCAGCCCGGGTGCGGCGCAAACGAGGTTTGGTATATGAAGAAAGCAGAACAAGAACATCTTTCTGTAGAAGAATTCGTCAATCAGCAGATTAAAAAGTGGCAGAAGCTGTACAGCGAAGACGAAAAGAAAAAAAAAGTCAGGTTTCCCGTGGTTACTTTGTGCACGGAACCGGGCAGCAAGGGCTGCTTTATCGCCGAGCAGATTGCCAAGCGGCTGGATTTTGATTTTTTTCACGGAGATATTGTTAACAAGATTGCCGAAAGTGCACACATCAGCGACACGTTGGTCGATTCACTGGAGAAGGAACGACTCTCCGGTGTTCAGGATTTTATCGCTTCCCTGGTGAAGACCCAATATATCTATCCCGGCATTTATCTGAACCATCTGATGAAGGTGGTCGGAACCATCGGCAAGCACGGCCGTGCCGTAATTGTCGGTCGAGGGGCCAATTTTATTATTCCACCTTCGGATCGTTTCGCCGTACGGGTGGTCGCACCGTTAGAACAGCGTATTCAAAACATTGCCCGCCTGTTTGGTGTAACGACGGACACTGCCAAGAGACGGGTGCTGACACGCGAGAATCGTCGTCGCGCTTTCGTGCGGCAATCCTTCAATGCCGATATTGTGAATCCGGTGCATTATGACATGGTGATCAATACGGCAAACGTGAGTGTCGAAGCGGCTGTGGAGGCCGTGATCGGCGCCATGATGACCAGCCTTGGAACGGAGCAGAAAAAAACACGCCGGCGGAGAACCACAAAGAAGTAGCTTCGCCATTCTTGGAATAGCCGATTAACATTCCACGCTTTCCCTCCGTGTATCAGGGGGCTCTCGCGTCGAGGACCTTGCGGACGGTTTCGGTGATCGTCCGTATGTTCAGCGGCTTGAGCATGAACTCCCTGATGCCGATTTTTTTTGCTTCGGCCTCCGAGATATGTTCATTGTATCCCGTGCAAAGAATGACCGGAATATCTTGGCGGATGGCGATGAGTTCCAGGGCTAAAAGGTCTCCAGTCATTCCCGGCATGGTCATGTCGGTGATCACCAGGTCGAAATCCCGGGGGGCAGTGCGAAACAGTTCAAGGGCATCGAGACTGCCGGTTCTGCAGGTTACCTTGTATCCTTTGCTGCTGAGTATATTCCGGGCGAGGTCCACAAGAATCTGTTCATCGTCGACGAAGAGAATGCGTTCGGTGCCGCCCGGTATGGGATTTTTTTCGCCGGTCACTCTCTTTGCCGATTCGGATTTGATCATGGGAAGAAAAACGTTAAAGGTGGTTCCTTCCGTCAGGGCGCTTTGGCAGGTGATGGCGCCGTTATGACTTTTGATGATGCCGTGAATAACGGAAAGACCGAGGCCGGTGCCGCGTCCCTGTTCCTTGGTGGTAAAGTACGGTTCAAAAATTTTGTCCATGATTTCCGGAGGTATTCCCTTGCCGGTATCCCGAATGGTGAGCTTCAGATAGGGGCCTGGAATAAGATGAAAATCGTGGAAAACCGTCGGGATCATTATCGTCTCCTCGCTCAGCGACACCTCCAGCAGACCACCGGTCTCATCCATGGCATGGGCGGCATTGGTGCACAGGTTCATAATGATCTGATGGATCTGGGTGGCGTCGGACATGATCAAGCCTGAAGCGGCAAGGTCCTGTCTTATTTCAATGGTGGATGGGATGACCGAACGAAGCATCCTGAGCGAATCCCTGACAATGGGCCGAAGCGCGAGGGGTGAATGTTCGGTTCCCGTCATACGGCTGAAAGTCAAAATCTGTTGGACCAGTTCCCGGGCGCGATTGCCTGCCTTGAGTACTTCCCTGAGATACTTCCGACTCTTGTCCGGGTCTCGCACATCATCTTCGGCCAGTTCGGTATAGCCGATGATCGCCGACAGGATGTTATTGAAATCATGGGCGATTCCGCCCGCCAGGGTGCCGATCGCCTCCATTTTCTGGGCCTGGTTGAGACGGAGTTCAAGCTGTTTTTTCTCTTCTTCTGCGGCTTTCTGTTCTGTTACATCCCGAATGATCCCGACGATAAATTTTTGACTCGTTTTGTCCCGATAGAGGGTTTTTTTGGTTACGATCGTGTGAACGATTCCCCTGGCATCCGTAAATAACTCCTCGTTGATATTCTCTTTCCCTGTGGCCAGGATGCGTTCATCATTTGATCGGAATATATCGGCCTCGTCTCTTTCGAAAAAATCATATTCGGACTTTCCCAGAAGTTCTTTCCGGGCGTACCCAACGAAGGTGCAAAACGCATCATTGACAAGGACCCACCGATGTTCCTGATCTTTTACAAACATGGGATCTGCAACGGCATTGATAATTTCATTGAGGTAATTTCTCGATTCGCCAAGGGCTTCCTCCGCCTGTTTGCGATCGGTGATGTCCGTGATGAATCCCTCGATAAAGGCGGGTTTTCCCTTCTCGTCGTACCTCATGCGGGCGCTGACGGACACCCATATTTTCTTTCCGTCCCTGCGGCAGCCTTGAACTTCGAAGCCCGACACTTCTCCCCGTTCCAGCAGGTTGGAAACCATCGCATCACGATCTTCCGGATTGTTGAAGATCTGCCGACGGGTGTTGGTGATGTCTGAGATGAGCGTTTCCGGCGAGTCGTAGGCGAGAAGACGTGCCGTGGCCGGATTTACGCTGAGGAAACGGCCTTCCAGTGAAGACTGAAAAAGACCTTCCATTGCGTTTTCGTAAATCAGCCGGTACTTTTCTTCACTCTTTTTCAAGTCTCCCATGGACCGTCTGAGCTTGCCGGTCATCAGGTTGAAGGTGTGGGCGAGAATCCCGATTTCGTCGTGGGATCTTACATCAACGACCTGGTTCAGGTCGCCGTCGATAATTTTTTCCGCCACCTGCGTCATCTGGCGGATGGGACGGGTAATTTTCAAAGTGAGCAACACACTGATCAGACCCACCAGGGCGGTGATGACGATGCCCGCCATCGCCATGTCCCGCGTCATTCGAAGCCGCCCGTTGCTCAAAAGGGTATGGTAGGCCAGGAGTTCATCTTCATACACGCTGGTCCCGATCACCCAGTCCCACGGCCTGTAATAGACGAGTCGGGCGATTTTCCAGCGGGGTGTCGGGTCTTCGGGATTCTGCCAGCGATAACGAACGGTGGCCATGTCCAATGGACCCAGTGCCGTTGCTTTGGCGATGATGTCCTGGATGACAAGGTTACCGTCACTATCCCTGCTCATCCAGATGTTTTCCCCGTCCCGTTCTCCCTTTTGGGAGATGATGTAGCGACCCCGGTCTTCCCCGCTGCTGCCCAGGACATACACATAGCCTGTCCTGCCAACCTTGGTTTGCAGGATGGCGTGTCGCACCCTGGCCTCCACGGCCTTCTGTCTGACACCGACATAAAGCATTCCCACAAGCCTGCCGTCACTGTTTTTCAGCGGTTCGTAAGCCGTCAGGTACCAGGCATTCACCACATAGGCGCGACCGTGGTAGGTTTTGTCTTCGAGAATGGCCGAAACGACGGGATTGTCCGTTCCGTCCGGATTCACAGCCGGGATGTAGGTCCCGATGGCCCGCGTGCCGTTACGGTCCTCCACCGTAGTGGCCACGCGGAGCATGTCACCCCTGTCGTTCATTCGCTGAAAGATCGTGGTTGTCTCTCCCACCAGTTGGGTCACTTCGTCCACGATGGGCGTTTCAACGGAAAGGTCGTTGTTTTGCCCCAGCCACGTTTTTCCTACAAGAAGCTTGGGAAGTTGCAATGATATGGATTCGTTGGTGAACTGGTTTGTCGCCATCCAGGCAATGGTATCGGTCGACAGAGACACGGTTCCCAAGGCGGTCAGGACGTGTCGCGCCACCTTCAGGTTGGCATCCACCTGCGACTGGACCGCTTCGTTTTCGGTACGAACCAGATGATAGACCCCTTGTGCAATGTGATCGAGGTCGGCGTTTATCAGGGCTTCCACCTCGCCCTGGGCCAGATTGTTGTACCGGCCGCTTTGCCACACGGCAAGAAAAACCAGTGCCGCCGCCGTGATGATCACGCCTGCCGTCCCCATCAGGGCGAATTTGACCCCCAGCCGCATATTTCGCAAGGGGTTTGACATCTGACCGACTGCCGATGGTGATTTCATTTTTTTATCCGTCATGTGAAATGTACATCGTTCCATGTCTCCCCGCGTCGGGAGTCAATCGTTTGGCACTCATGTCTGATTTCAACGTGCTGATTTCGCGAAGTCCAACAGCAATGGGCGCTTTGTGTGATTTTTGGAAAATAAACGAAAAGACCAAAATAATTCAAGCCTCAAAAAAGCGTTAAAACGAAAAATTTGTTCGACCAGGTTTTACAAGGAGGGCAAAAGAATCACCTCGAGGAGATATTGTCCAATTCTACTAAGGTGTTATGATCAGTTTATGGAAAAGCTGCAAGCAGTCGTGATAAAAAATGGGGCGAAATCGTCAACCTCTGTTCGTTGACGAAGGGTTTTCCCCAACGGCCGGAAGCATGAAGCCGATATGAACCCGATTTTTTTCCAACCGTGCATGGACCGTTCCCCCATGTGCCGCGACCAGCTCCTTGACAATGGATAGTCCGATGCCGGCACCGCCGTGGTTTCTGGATCTGGATTTTTCCCCCCGATAGAAACGTTCGAAAAGAAAGGGGATGTCTTCTACGGAAAGATTTTCGGCTTCGTTTTGGAAATCTACAAAGATATTTCGTTCTTTCTCTGCCATGCGAATCGTCACATTGGTTTTGGCCGGCGCATAGCGAACGGCGTTGTCCATGAGGTTGCGAAGTATCCGGGTCAGCCCGTTCGGGTCGGCTTGGATACCATTGTGGGTCGGGAGGTGGTCTACCTTTACGGTAAGCCTCTTTTCCGCGATGTTCCGGGAAAAAGTCTCCAAGGCCTCTTCGATCATCTGTATAAGATCTAACGACTGCGGGTTGAGCCGGCCGCCTGCGGCATCGGCACGCGCCAGATCCAGTACGTCTTCCACCAGGCCGGCAAGGCGCAGGGTCTCCGCCTGGAGCAGGGCGAGGGTCTCTGGATCCGGTTGCAACACGCCGTCGTTGAGCGCTTCCAGATACCCGCGGATGTTGGTCAATGGTGTCCGCAGTTCGTGGGCCACGTCGATCATCAACGTTCGGCGCAGTCGTTCGATTTTCTCCAGATTCTCCGCCATTCGGTTGAAGGCCTTCGCCAATTGACCCACCTCATCGGTGGTGGTAACGGGAATCCGTGTCGTGAAATCACCGGCGGCAATCTCCCTTGTGTTGGCGGTCATGCGGGTCAGCGGCCCGAGAACGCGCCGGTTGATCAGATAACTGAGTCCGATGGCCAGGGCGATGGCACCGGCAAGCGCCCAAACGAGATAGCGGTGAACCGAATCCACGAACAGGGCATGGGCCGGTTCCGGAGAGATGTGGTATTTCTCCATGAGGGTGACGAAGTAGCCGGCGGCCAGGGTATCGATGGCCAGCCAGACGACGGCCACGGCGAAGCCGGCAACCAGCAGGTTAACGGCCAGGAGTTTGACGATCAGGTAGCGTTTGAACATCGTTTCAATTGGCCTGGCTGTCGGCAAAACGATAGCCGATTCCCCGGACGGTGAGGATACGGCATGGTTTGGACGGGACGGGTTCGATCTTTTGCCGCAGCTTTCCGATGTGCACATCCACCACCCGGTCGATGACCATTGCCTCGCTATTGGGGTAGAGGTGGTCCAACAATTCGTCGCGGGTAAATACCCGTCCGGGTGTGGTCATGAGGGCCTCCAGCAGCGCATATTCGTGTGGTGTGAGGACCACTTCCCGATTGTCTACGGTGAGCCTGCGCATTTCCAGATCCAGCCGCACCGGTCCGTGGGACCGCACGCGTTTTTTCCTTTCCGGTTGCGGTGCCGTACGGCGCAGGACGGCCCTGACCCGGGCCATGAGTTCGCGAGGGCTGAAGGGCTTGACCACGTAATCGTCTGCACCGAGGGTGAGGCCTGCCACCCGGTCGATCTCCTCATCGCGGGCGGTTAGCATGATCACCGGTACGGATGAATCCTGATGCAGTTTGCGGCACACCTCCCATCCATCCACCTTGGGAATCATCAGGTCGAGAATCACCAGTGCGGGGCGGTGATGCTCGGCCAAGCGTAAACCGTTTTCCCCGTCGCCGGCGGTTACGGGAATAAAACCCTCTCTTTCCAGGTACAAGGCAATGAGAGATCGGGTGTTTTCGTCATCCTCGACAACCAGGATGGTCTTTGCTTCTTGTGTTGTATTCATCGTGCTCATTCAAAAAATTGAAAATGACGATTTCGTCAAAGATTGGTTTGCCCCTATTTCAGCTGACGCTATGGATTCCCAAGAGAACTGGAAGTCTGATATTGCTGAAATAGGGGATAGAGCACACCCATTGCTACAATGTAGTATGAAAAATTTTTCTGTCAACCGACACGAAAAAATTTAGTGGCGGTCTTATGGTTGATGAACTCTAAAAAAAGTCAGATTTCGGACTTCTAAGGAACTCGTTCATCAATAAAAATGAAAAGAGACTTTTTACGAAACCGTCATGGTTGGGTGGAAAACTCCTGACTGGAAGAGATCCCCTTCGCTTTTTTTCGGGCAGGGGGATCAGCGGTGACCCCGGCGATTTCCAGTGTATCCTTTAACAGGTACCTGGCAAGCGCCGGTAACAGCACCATTGCGCCCACCATGTTCCACAAGAACATGAAGGTGAGCAAAATGCCCATGTCCGCCTGAAAGCGGATGGGAGAAAAGGCCCACGTAGCAACGCCGATGGACAGCGTAATACCGGTGAACGAAACGGCTCTTCCGGTCGTGTTGAGGGTTCGGTAGTACGCCGCTTTTAGGGGATGGCCCTGCGTGCGATAGAAAAAAAGCTTGTTGTAGATATAAATGCCATAATCCACGCCGATACCCACGCCCACGGCAATGACCGGCAAGGTGGCGACCTTGACACCGATGCCCATCTTTGCCATCAGTGCTTCGCACAGGATCGATGTCAAACACAAGGGGATACACACGCAAAGGGCGCCGCGAACCGATCGATAGGTGACGACACACACGAAAATAACGACGCCGTAAACCAGTAATGTCAGAGTCATCATGGCGCGCTTCACCTCGATATTGGTGGCCGCCTCGATACCGGCATTTCCCGCGGCCAACAGGAACTGAAAGTCGTCGCCGTTGTATTGGGCCGCAAATTCTTCCACGGCATGAACAACCTGTTGGAGGGTCTCGGCCTTGTGGTCTTTCAAAAATACAATGATGGGCGTGAGGCTGCCTTTTTGACTGACAACATTTTCAGGGATTTTCAGAACCATATTGTCCAAGGCGACCTTGCTTCTGGGGATGGCGAACCATTTCAGATTCCCCTCGTTGAATGCGGCGTTGAGCAGCTTCAGATAGTCCACATGGGATTTGACTCTTTGGACACCCTGCAAATCTTCCAGGCGCAATTTGAGTCTGTCCGTTGCAACCACCGCTCGATAGTCACTGTTGCCTGCCGGCGGCGTCTTGAGCATCACGATGAAAATATCACTGCTGGCCGAGTAGTGGGCGTTCATGAAATCGTTGTCCCGGTTGTAGCGTGAATCCTGACGCAGTTCGGGTGCGCCCGGATCCAGGTCGCCGATTTTCAGATCCTGCCGCAAACAAAACCCTCCGACCGTACCAAGGATCGCAAGAACAATGACGAGGGCGGCGTACCTTGGCTCTGTCGCCCGGGATAACAGGGACCAGAACTGGTGCCGGCTGCCGGTCTCCCTGTGTTTGACCGTTCTGATGGTTTTATCGCTAATGCCGGAATAGGACATCAATACCGGCAGCAGCATCAGATCGGTAAATGCCACCACGGCGACACCGATGCTGGCGCCCACGGCGATGTCCTGGATTACGCCGATGCGGATGATGAACAATGAGGCGAAACCGATACAATCCGTAAACAGGGCGGCAAAGCCCGGTTTGTACAGAAGCCGGAATGCGAGACGTGCTGCCGTGACCTTGTCCCTTCCCCGCACCATCTCATGGGCCATTGCATTGAACATCTGAATCCCATGGCTTACACCCAACGCAAACATGAGAAAAGGAACGAGCATGGAGTACGGGTTCAATCCATAACCGAATAGTTTCATGATCCCCAGTTGCCATATCACGGCGACCATGGAAGAGACGGCTCGCATCGCGGTACTCTTCAGGCATTTGGAGTTGTAGTATAAAATACCCAGAAGAATGATGAATGCGATGAGAAAGAAAAGCAAAACGCGTGTGGATCCATCGATGAGATCACCCACGACTTTCGCAAAACCGGTAATGTGAATCCTGATCGTATCGCTCGTGTATTTGCTTCTGATCTCCTCCAGTTTGGATGAGAATTGTTGATAGTCCAGCGGCGCCCCCGTTTCCGGATCGATATCCTGAAGGGGAACGAGAATCACACTGGATTTGAAATCATTGGCAACCAGTGATCCTACCTCGCCTGACTTCAATACGTTCAGGCGCACCTGGTCCAAACTTTGCTGACTTCCGTCATAGGTATCGGGAATCACCGCACCCCCGGCAAATCCGTCCTCCGTGACTTCGCTCCACCGGGTAATCGGCGTCCAGAGGGATTTCAGTGCGGCGCGATCCACGCCGGAAACGAAAAATACATCGTCGGTCATGTTTTTGACCGTTTCGAGATACTGTTTGGTAAATATATTCTTTCCGGTTGTCTCAACCGCGATACGCAGTGTATTCCCCAATCCTTTCAGGTCGTCCTGGTGGGCGATATAGTTCTGGATATAGGGATGATACGTTGGGATCATGCGCAAAAAGCTGGCCTCTGGTTTGAGCTGCAGCATCTTGTTCCCAAACACGACGGTAAGCACGAAAAACAGGCAAAGAACAAGCGGACGTTGCGAAAAAAGCAGTGTTTCAATCCAGGGATTTTTTTTATCTTCAGGTGACATCTATCGTCTCTTTGTTTTGGCGTTTTTACGGAACGGATCAATACCCGGCGACAATTGGGATTTTTCGATATTTCATTGGCGAGCAAAGCGCATCACTCCCCTTAGCCCCGTTACTACGATATGATGATCATTTGATTCGGCAACCGAAGTACTGCCGGGAAAGCGTTGGGCAAACGCTGTAAATGTTCTTCCTTTGTCCCGACTGAGAAGAATCGATCCGTCCACACAGACCAGAACCAAGGTATCATCTGATATAAAGACGCCGGCAGAAATCGACGCCTTTTTGCCATGGTCCACCCGATCCCAGGTGTTTCCCCCGTCGTAAGAAAGAAACAAGCTGCCCCGAAGCCCGAAAGCGGCGACCGCACTGCCGTCGTCGGACCCTGCAATTCCGAAAAAGGACCCTTCGTAAGGGGATGCGAGGCGGATCCACGTTTCTCCCCAGTCATCGGAGCGAAACAGCATTCCCGCCTCTCCGGCGATGTACAGGGCATCACCGGAGCGGCATATCCCGTAATAGTGATATCCATCCGGGTTGTCGATACGGTCAAGCAAGGATACCCAGTTTTCTCCACCGTCCGTGGTTTGCAAAAGCATGCCAAAGGAACCGATGGCGAAACCTTCCCGTCCGTTTTTGAACCACACATCCATCAGCGGCCGGGTCGGACCTTCTTCGACGGCCATCTTGACGTCATCCAGAAAATATTCCAAATTCTCCAGGTTGCGTTCGATTTCGTCGCGTTCTTTTTCATCGGTATCGGCAAGGCGGTTTTCCTTCTCCTGGATAAGGGGCGCCAGTTTTGCCATCATCAGAAGGTTGATCTCCCTGCCGTCGAGTTGCTTTTTCCACGTCACGCCACCATCTTGACTGTGAAGAATGACGCCGTCGTGGCCTACGGCCCAACCCACCTGGAAAAAAGGGAATGTTACGGCCGTCAAGGTCACGCTCACCGGCACCCATGCCTGGGTCCAGGCTTTTCCAGAGTCGTCCGAGTAGAGGATATACCCCCGTTCGCCGACGGCAATCAGGCGGTTGTCGATGCGGCACACATCCATAAGCGCGGAAGATGCCGCATCATCAGAGATCATTGCAGGTGAATGCAGCAGATCCAAAGGGTCACGGTTGTCTTTTCTTCCCTGGGAGGGCTGCGTCGGAAACGCCGCGCCGACAATGCAGAAAAACAGTGCCGACAGGTACAAAGAACACTTTGCCATGGAGCGACTGGTAATCATTGGTTCCCGGGGATCGATTGCGGACATCATTGTTTCCTTTACCCGCTGATTTCCTCTTGCCTCCCTTGAAGATGTGGGTGACCTTTTTGGGTGGCCCCGCATCCGAAAGAGACAGCGCCAAAAAATATGCTATTTCTTTTTTTGCTGATCAATCAAACGGTTATCGTCTGCCTAGCTTACGTACATAGGCCGGTTCAAACCACTCGCTTGGGTTCGGCTCTTCGGACAGGACGTTTTTCCCCAACCCGTTGACCATGTATCCGGCGGCGTAGGCGTCCCCCTGGAAATCGAAAAAGATCCCTGCGCGGCGGCCCAGCCCGATGACATCGCCGCCATCGTATTTCGCATAATTGGTACAGTAGCTCGTCCGCCACAAGTTACCGCGTGTGTCGTATTTGTCCTCCACAACGTTGAACCAGGTATCTTCGTCAACATGAAAGACCCGTTTGCCATAGATGTGGCGCTTGCCCTCTTTCAGGGTTGCTTCCACGACCCAGACCCGGTGAAGCTCCCAGCGTACATATTCTGGGTTGGGGTGGAACTTGTGCAACACCTCTTCGACCGGAGGAAAGTCGAACCGGTAGTCGTTGTAAGGGATGAACATCTCTTTCTTTCCCAATAGCTTCATGTCCCAACGATCGATCTTGCCGTTAAACGAATAGGCGTCGTCATAGGTATAGATGCCACCGGAGGAGGGGTTCGGTGTGTCATAATCGATGCTGGGCGCGCGCCGTACCCGCCGTTGACCGGTCATATACTGCCAGGTGGCCTTGGACATTGCGTCATAATTGATCGGCGTCTTTGCAAGAATGATTTCCCCTTTTCGTCGGGCAGGTTCGGTATACTCGAACAGGAGGTTGACGAGCCATCCGTCCCATGTTTCCATCGTTCCGCCTTTTTCATAATACGGGCGGTCAAAGTAATAGTCTGCCGTTCCGCCGTTGGTGATGGAACCATTGGCCTGGATGATGTAGTTGGCGGCCGTTTCCCTCGTGTCGCCGCCCCCCTCCCATTTGGCATTGTGATTGATCATGACTTCGGCCCCTTCGGTGGGAAGTGGGAACGGAATCCCGCCATAGGCGTTCAGGGCGCTGCATTTGTCTTCGGACAGCTCGGCATTGATGGCGTTTTTGTATGTGTTGTCGTAAACCCGCTGCGGCGCGGCCTCGGTGCGTCTGGACGGATACACATGGATTTTGTAGGAATCCGGATATTTTTTGAGAAGAGCGATCTGCCCCGGGTTCAGTTTGTCTTTGTACATATCCACGTTTTGCGCCGTGATCGTAAACATGATCTGATCATCGGCAAAGGGGTCCGGCTTCAGATCACCGGATTTGGGTGTATAGTCTACATTGTCGGGAATCGCGGTCAAGCCGCCTTCCCAGGCCGGGATGGTCCCCTCCGCATTACCGGCGCGCGCGGCACCGAAAGGGGTGAGATCTGTTTTCAACAGTTCGGCCTTTTCGGCCGGTTGCTTGGCAAACGTCGCCGGCGACGGCGCCAGGATGCCAATTGCCAGGACCAGAAGAAAAAAGCGTGTATGCTTCGCGACCATATTGTTGACCCTCCCTTATGAACTCCGTTTGATTATATATTCGTTGATTGCCTATTCATGGGTATATTCACGCGGCTTCGATCTTCTCATTCAATTAGAAGGAATATTTGATATCGAATGCGGCATAGTCGCGGTCTGAAAAGGAATTGTCCATGCTGTTGAAGTAATTGACATATTTCAAGCTGGCCTTGATCGCATTTTTATAGGTGAACTGCACACCGACGGACCCGCTGTCGTTCTTCTCATCGAATGTGAGTGTATTGACCGAGTTGCCTTCCGGGTTGCCTTTGTAAACAAGGGGAACGGAGATATCCAGGTCCGGAAGGACCTGATACCATTCCGGACTCAGCACCGCCACAAACCCCCAGGCGAATTTGTGTTTGTCCTGCGCGGAGAGATCTTCATCGGAATAATCCTGGACCTGGTTGCAGCCGACTTCGCCCTGGAAGGCCAATCGATCGACTCCGGGAAAGGTGATAGAGTAGAGCCAGGACAGCTGGGCCTGCCAGTAATCGGCCTCCTCGATGCCTTCGGTCGTGGCAACGGGGAAATCCTGGCGATAGCTGAACTCACCGCTGATATTTGCCGTTCCTATCTGAGAGCTAAAGCTGAAACCGTACAGCTTGACGTCTTCGGCATAGGTTATGAAATATAATCCGTTGGCGGGATCCGTGTTGAAGACGGGAAGTTTTTCGTGATAGTTGATGAAGTAGAGGCCGAATTCCGTTTCCCCCAGCCAGCTGGCCCTGTACATCACGTTGAAGCCATACTGCCCCTGGTCATCGGGCTCCTTGTCCAGATCCTTTCTTCGTTCCATGACCGGAATGATGACGCCCGGTGCAGCTTCGTACAGGTAGGCATTGCCCGCTTCATCCAGAAAGTCCTTGTCGCTGAAAAAGGAACCGGATTCATTTAATCGGTGCTTTTCCCATTCCCACTGATAAAAAGCGCCGACGGCAATGGATCCGGTAAGATCCATCTGTGCCGATACCGCTCCCGTAGGACTCAAAAACTCTTTCACTTCGGTTCCCGGCGCATTGGCGGTAATGGTATCCAGCCATGCCATGGCCGAGGCGATCCCTCCCTGAACGTACAGGCTTTCACCCCATTGGATCACCTGCCTTCCAGCACGAAGATCCAGGTAACGTCCACCGCCGACTTCGAATCCGGCATAGGCAAAGGCGTCTAAAATCTCCGCCTTGTTTCCGTGTACATCCTCGACATCCTCCGGCCAATCGTCCGTGTTATCGATGACGCCGGCGACATAGTTGTTGTTCGTGGTGGGGCTTTCGTTTGAATTGGTTCCCATATAAGCGAAATCATAATAGGCACGTGGTCGAACAAATACGCCGTATGAATCCTTATAGTTTACGTCCATGTCGGCGATGATGCTGAACCGGTTGTTGATCATGTCCCATTGGTCGAAGTTTTGGCTTCCGTCGTCCCCATTCACATTGGCAGCCAAAAGCTCTTCGTCCCTGTCGCCGGTACGCACCCCGGCTGCGTAGCCGATGGTAATGTCACAATCCAGAGACATTCCGTTGTTGAAATCCCAATTCAATGCCATTGCAGAATCGGTAAGGAATAGGATGGCAACCACCAGAACGGTACCGAAAAACAATTGTTTTCGCGCCTGTTTGTACTTCATCTGCTTCTCCCCCTTTCAAAATGTTGAGAATCAAATCCTCCCGGTTTGTAGCTGCTTATTTTCTCTCTCGATTTTGGAACACGATGCTATCGTTGAAGAATTATCAGTATTTCTGTCAGTCCGATTCAAGGTGCCAACCAGATGCATCCCGGAACTGGAAAGGGTTTTCTGATATTTTTTTGTAAGTATCTTCACGAAGAGAACAAAATACATTTTCATAAAGAAGAGTATTTGAAAGAGTGCTATTTTTTTTCTACTTCTCTTGGAAAGAATCGTATATTTGAAAAGTCTGACATCCCGAGGAAAATGGGTGTTTGCCATTTTTAATGGTGCCATATATCGCTTGCCTGGCATGCATATTGATACACATGTTGATAAGAAGAACGCGATCAAACATGCCGGGCCGCGATCAGGCGGATATGAAGCAGTTGTTATGGACAATAGATACAACCTATACAGGCCATTAGATAAATGGCGGATTCGCGAAAAATTGAAAATTTTGTATGGATTTTATTTGTTTAAGATCATTTATTGACTTAATACAATTTATTAGCAAAACTGCTGCCAGTTCGGTTTTGTTTGATAAAAAGGCCTATCTACTTGTAATTTTTCTGGGAAATGAATTGGTAGACAGATCAAGAAGGGAGTCGATGGAAACGTTGTCTGTATAGAATTATAAACAGAGCGAATCCCTGTCTTCGGCTAACCCACTATGATTAAGCCCAATTCATTTATTGTGTAGAAGATGTTATACGTGTATATGATACTCTATGATCATTTGCGAATGGATGAAATCATTACAAGTAATGGCAGATAGAAGGGAATCGAAACCAAGGCGGCAATCCAATGCGAAACGACATACCCCCCGATCTTCTTGAAGGTTTACTGGACAATCCCTACGAAAGCCTGATTTTAGTAGACGGCGATGGAATCGTTCGATTTATGAGCAGGGCAAACGATGGCGTATACCCGGTTCCCAACAAGGAAGTAATTGGAAAGCACATCCAGGAGGTCAGTCCGCAAACGAAGTTGACCCGGGTATTGAAAACCGGCAAGGCCGAAATCGGTCGCAGTATGATTTTACAAAAAAGGAACCGCGTCATTTCCCGGATCCCCATCGTGAAAGATGGAAAGGTGATCGGTGCGGCCGGTAAGTTGATGTTCAAGAGCCCGGAAGTACTTAAGAAGCTTTATGATCATATTGAATCACTCAAAACGAAGATCGACTACTATGAAGATGCATTAAAAAACGTATACTGTGGGCGATATTCGTTCAGTAGCATCATCGGGGAAACCGAAGGGATCAAAACAGCCAAAGACGCAGCACGGCAGGCCGCAAAATCCGATGCATCCGTTTTGATTACCGGAGAGTCCGGAACGGGAAAGGAGCTTTTTGCCCACGCCATTCACCGCGCAAGCCGGCGCTATAGACAAAATTTCGTTCGTGTCAACTGTGCGTCGATTCCCTCGGATCTTATCGAATCCGAACTATTCGGCTACGAGCCGGGGTCATTTACCGGTGCAAGAAAACAGGGCAAAGCCGGAAAATTCGAGCTGGCGCACAACGGAACAATCTTTTTGGATGAAATCGGCGACATGCCCCTGACCCTGCAGGTCAAATTGATGCGGGTTCTTCAGGAGCGGGAAGTCGAGCGCCTGGGGTCGGAGACACCCAAACCGATCAATTTCAGAGTAATCAGTGCCACCAATCGGGATCTAAAAAAGATGCTGGAAAATAAGGATTTCCGTCTGGATCTGTACTACCGGTTGAATGTCTTTCATATCCATCTGCCGGCCCTGCGCGAAATACGGGAAGATATTCCGGCCATTTTTGCGCATATCCTCGAACAACTTCGTGTCGGCAAATCGCAGACCGTGAAAAGTGTTTCAGATGAAGCCATCGACATGATGGTCAACTATCATTGGCCGGGTAACGTAAGGGAACTGCGAAACGTCGCCGAACGTGCTCTGATCGTGTGTAAAAGCGACCGGATCGAGAGGGAAGACCTTCCCATAGAAAAGACCAGACCCCTCCGGAATATCCCGCTACCCATCGGAGCCGACCATTCATTGAAACACCTGATGGAGAATACGGAAAAGCAGGCTATCCTTCAATCCCTCAACAAGACGAACAACAACCGTGTCGAAGCGGCCAAACTACTCGGAATTCACCGGACCGGTCTGTATCAGAAAATGAAAAAATACGGCATCTCGTAAATTTCGACCCGTGTCCTCCCTTCAGAATGCCACGTAAGTGAATAGCCTCCTATACATGTAGAAGATTTTCATCATTCATCGAAAAATGATTATTGTTCTAATCAGTTAACGGCTGGCGTTTTTAAATTTGTATAGGCTTATCGACAAGCCTGGCAGTATTCGAAAATTTTTCCTGACGTCCATTTTTTCTTCTGCGCATTAGAAACACAGCAGGTGACAACGGATCGCGCTTTTATAAGGACACTGGCAAAGTTATTGCCTTAGGTGATCTTGCGACCACCTGAGGTGACGTATGCCTTTGGTTATCAATGTAAGAAGATGACGGTGAGGAGGATTCATGGATATCGGAAAGGTACTGATTGTCGGATCCGGCCTGATGGGCAGCGGTATCAGCCAGGTATGCGCCCAGTCAGGAATCGAGGTGGTTCTCAACGATGTCGCCGCGGATGCCCTGGCCCGTGCAAAACGGGGGATCGAATGGTCGGTGGGAAAGTTTGTCGAAAAGGGCAAGCTGGAAGAAGATCTGCAGACGATAATGGAAAGGATCACGTTCACAACCGGTTTCAATCGAGTTGACGACGTGGACCTGGCCATCGAAGCGGTATTCGAAAATACGGATCTGAAGAAGACCATATTTCAAACGCTGGACGAAACGTGCCCTCAAAAAGCGTTGCTCGCCAGCAATACCTCCGCCATTCCCATAACCGAACTGGCTGCCGTTACGAAACGCCCGGAGCAGGTGCTGGGCATTCATTTTTTCAGTCCCGTTCCGATGATGGCCGCCGTGGAAGTGATCAAAGGCATTGCCACAACCGACGAAACGGCAGAAGCCGGCAGGCGGTTCGTGAAGAAGATCGGTAAATCACCCATCATGGTGAATCGGGATGTTGCCGGATTTGTCATCAACCGCATTAATTTTCCCTCCACCATCGAGGCGATGAATCTGGTCGAATCCGGTGTGGCCACTATCGATGACATCGATATGGGACTCCGTCTGGCTTCGGGTCGGAAAATGGGAATATTTGAAACCGGCGATATGGTCGGTCTCGATGTTACCTACGGCGCTATGATGTCCATGTATCAGGAGACCGGTGATTCCCGGTTTTATCCGCCACTTTTATTGCGACGAAAAGTAAAGGCCGGCCATCTGGGGAAAAAGATCGGCAGAGGCTGGTATACCTACGACGAAAATGGCAACCGAAAGTAAATTTGTACATCGATGGGAGCGCCGGTTATGGGCCACTTTAAAGTCAATCAGAGAGACCTTTTTTTCATCCTCAAAGAACAGCTCGAATATAAGAGTCTGTGTTCACTTCCCCGGTACCATGATCTGAATGAGAAAGCCCTGGATCTCATGGTGAACGAGGCGATCAATTTTGCCAAAGGGGTCGTTGACCCACTGAACGAGGTGGGTGAGAAATACGGCATTCGTTTGGAGGACGGGAAACTGGTGTGTCCGCCCGGATTTCGTGAGGCATTCAAAAAATACGGTCAGGACGGCTGGACGGCCGCCTCCCGCGACACGGAATATGGCGGGCAGGGGTTTCCACACATGATGCGAATCGTGGTCAACGATCTCATGTATGGTGCCTGTCAGTCCTTTAACATGGGGCCCAGCCTCACCTCCGGGGCCGCACATCTGATCGAATCCTTTGGGACGGACGAACTCAAGGATCTATATGTTCCCAAAATGTATGACGGTTCCTGGTCCGGCACCATGTGTCTCACCGAACCCAACGCAGGCTCCAATTTAGCCCCGTTGGAGACCATGGCATTTCGAAGCGGCAACCATTACAAAATCAAAGGAAACAAGATTTTTATCTCCTGGGGTGAGCATGATGCCACCGATAATATCGTCCATCTCGTTCTGGCAAGAATCGAAGGTGCTCCAGCCGGTGTCAGGGGGATCTCCCTTTTCGTGGTACCCAAAGTTCTCGTTAACCCCGACGGCTCACTGGGAGAACCCAACGATGTCGTGTGCACTGGAATCGAGGAGAAATTGGGATTGCACGCCTCTCCAACGGCCGCGCTAACCTTTGGAGGAAGGGATGCCTGCATCGGGTATCTTTGCGGAGAGGAAAACCAGGGTCTTGCCCACATGTTTCAAATGATGAATTCCGCCCGCATCAACACCGGTGTCAGCGGAATGGCCATGGCCTCCACGGCTTATCAGAACGCCCTGTCCTATGCCAAAGATCGACGTCAGGGAAGAGATCTCGTCGGTCGCAAAAAGGGCGATGTCCCGATCATCGACCATCCGGACGTTCGCCGGATGCTTTTGTGGATGAAGGCTATGGTGGACGGAATGCGGTCGATGATTTACACCGGTGCCTATTGGTCCGACCTGGCGACAGAGTCTTCCGATGAAGTGGACCGTGAGTACTACGGCAGCCTGGTGGATTTCATGACGCCGATCATCAAGGCGTACTGCTCGGACATGGGATTCCGCGTTTGCGAAACGGCCATGCAATGCTTTGGCGGATATGGATACTGCAAGGATTATCCAATAGAGCAGTATTTGCGGGATGCAAAGATCATGTCCTTGTACGAAGGTACCAATGGAATTCAATCCATGGACTTGATGGGGCGTAAGTTGGCGATCAACGGCGGGGCTTGCTTTCGTGCGTTCCGGCGGGAGATCGAACAATTCTGCGACGACAACCGGATGGATGAACAGATCGGGGATCGGGTGCGGGCATTGAAAGGTGTTGTCGAGCGCCTTTGGGATGCGTCGAAAGAGCTTTTGGCCCGCCAGCAATCGGATCCGCTTTTGTGGGCTTCCAGCACCTATCCGGCGCTTCTGGCTTTTGGTGACGTAACCATGGTCTGGCGGCTTCTCGACCTGGCCCGTATTGCCGTGCCCTTTGCTGCCAAAAAGGGCCGGAAAAACGATTACTACCGCGGTAAGATTATGCAGGCCACCTATTTTGTGGATACCACCTTGCCACATACCCTGGCTACCATCGAAACCTGCCTGCGGACGGGAAATGAGGTAGTAGAAATACCGGACAATTCCTTCTAGTCAAAAAAGGGAGAACAATAACATGCGGGAGGTCGTCATCGTCGGCGGTGTGCGAACGCCGGTGGGGCGTTACATGGGTGCCCTGAAAAGCGTCGAGGCCTATGACCTGGCGGCATTGGTCCTGAACGAGGCCGTGGCCCGCATCGGGATCGAACCGAAGCAGGTGGACCAGGTGATCATGGGGCAATCCTACCAGAATGGCGAATATGTGAATATCGCACGAATGGGCCTTCTCACCGCCGGCTGGCCAGAATCCGTTGCAGGAACGACCATCGACAGCCGGTGCTGCACCGGACTGGACGTGGTTCGCCTCGCCGCAGCCCTCATCGCTTCCGGTCAAATGGAAATCGTCGTGGCCGGTGGTGTGGAAAGTATGAGCAATTCCGAATTCTATGTGCCCGGAAAAATCAAATGGGGTATCGGTGGAGAAAAAGGGATGCCGCGGGGGCATGGCGACCTTTCCATGTGGGGTATCCCCTTTTACGATCGGATTCAGCGGGCGCGGGTCATGTCACAGCCCGAAGCGCGCTACGGAATTCTTCCATCCATGATGGCCTGGGCGGAAACTGCTGCCAAGGAAGCGGATATCTCCCGAAATGCCTGTGATGAATGGGCAATGGGCAGTCAGCAGAAGGCCTGTGAGGCAATTTCACAGGGAAAGTTCGACGAAGAGATGGTTCCTGTTATCATCCGCCATCCCAAAAAAGGGGACATCATCTTCGACAAGGATGAGAATCCAAGGCCGGACACGACCCTTACGAAGTTATCGACACTGAGGCCTGTTTTGGGCGGCGTCTGTACGGCCGGCAATTCATCTTCGGAAAACGACGGTGCCGCTGCGGTGATTGTCATGTCTGCCGATAAGGCATTGGAACTGGGTCTCGAACCATTGGCCACACTTTTAGGCTGCGCACTGGTGGGAGACGATCCGCGCCGGGCGTACCAGACCGTCCCTACGGCCGTTGAAAAAGCCCTTGCGCAGGCGGATGTTTCCAAGGATCAGATCGAACTCATCGAGATTCAGGAAGCATTCGCCGCCCAGGTCCTGGCCGATCTGAAACAGATGGGTGTGGGGCCCGATGATTACCACAAGGTAAATGTGAACGGGTCCGGAATTTCCCTCGGGCATCCCATTGCCTGCACCGGCACAAGGGTTCTGGTGAGCCTGCTGCATGAGATGAAAAGACGCAACACCCGATACGCGTTGGAGTGCATCTGCGGTGGTGGCGGCCTGGGCATCGCGGCTGTCCTGGAGAGAAAGCCACGATGACGAAATCTGTCCCTTCCTCTCATAAACTATTTTTACAAAAAGATTTTCCCGAATTTTTGGCCGATGGGCAAAATAAATAAAAACGAGTTTCTTTCATGCCATTGTGCAGCCATGCGTGGCCTGGAAAAGCTTTCACGAAGTCGTCAAATACAGGAGATCAATCGATATGGATTTTACGCTGTCAACTGAACTTCAAATGCTGCAAACGGCGGTCAGGGAATTTGCCACAAAGAAGATCGCCCCGAATGCGGATCAGTGGGATGCCGACCACTACCTTCCGGTAAAGGAGGTCCTTCGCCCCATGGGAGCGTTGGGGTTTTTGGGTGCAGTGATTCCGGAAGCTTACGGCGGTGAAGAAATGGGCTGGCTGGCGTCGGTGATCATTACCGAAGAGGTGGCGCGCGCATCCAGTTCGCTCCGTGTGCAACTCAACCTCAGCGGTATCGGATGCGCCTATCCCATTTACAAGTACGGCACCGAAGAGGCAAAAAAGAAGTATGTCCCAAAAATCTGTTCCGGTGAATATCTCGGAGGATTTGCCATTACCGAACCCAACGCCGGATCTGATATTTTCTCCATGGAGACCATCGCAGAAGAAAAAGGCGATCATTTCGTGATCAACGGTTCCAAGACCTGGATCTCCAATGCCCACCAGGCCGATGTAATCGTTCTCTATTGCTACACGGATCGAGAAAAGCGAAGCAGGGGGCTCTCGGCATTTGTCATCGAGTTGAAGAATTTCAACGGCATCAAGACAACCGACCTGGACAAGCTTGGCTCTCACTCCTCACCCACCGGCGAGATCTTTTTCGACAATACCCGGGTACCGAAAGAAAACCTGCTCGGCCACGTGGGAGATGGCGCGAATATCGTCTTTGCCTCATTGAACAACACGCGGATTTCCGCTGCAGCCGGTGCCGTGGGATGTTCCCAGGCATGCCTGGACATCGCCACACGATATTGCAACGACAGGCATCAGTTCGGTCGGCCCATCGGCAAGTTCCAGATGAACCAGGATCTCATCGCCCAGATGGCCACCGAGGTGGAGGCAGCCCGACTTATGGTTTACAAGGGGGCATGGCAGAAAGACAACGGCAATGAGAATAATGGGCTTGAAGCGGCCCAGGCCAAGTACTTTGCCGGTGAGGTCGCCATGAAATGTGCCGGCTACACCATGCGGATTCTGGGCGCTTACGGGTACTCCACCGAGTACCCCGTGGCCCGGTACTACCGGGACATCCCCACCTACGTTATGGTGGAAGGCTCTGCCAACATTTGCAAGTCGATCATCGCAACCGATCAGCTCGGTTACCGAAAAGCAAATCGATAATGGAACGAGAAGGAGGGTGAGATGGCCCAGCAGTTAGCTGATCGGCGGGATGTGGATTTCAACTTGTATGAAATGTTTGCCGTGGAAGAACTTTGCAAGCTGGAACCATACAAGGATCTCAACAAGAAAATACTCAACCTGATCGTAACCGAGGCCCGTAACTTTGCCATCAAGGAGATGCTTCCATCCTACGCAGACGGAGACAAAATCGGACCAAGGTTCGCAAATGGCGAGGTCCGCATGCCGGAGAGCTTCAAGCGGGTGTATGAACTGGGTCGTGAGAACCAGTGGACGGCTCCCAGCGCACCGGAAGAATACGGCGGACAAGGTCTTCCGCAGATCATCGCCGCTGCCATCCGGGAGTACCTGATGGCGGGTAATTGGCCTCTTTCGTCCTTTCTTTCCATGGGCAATGGAACGGCACGAATGATCGCACTGTACGGCACCGAAGCACAGAAAACCACCTATCTGGAGAATCTGTACACCGCCAAATGGGGCGGGACCATGCTGTTAACCGAATCGGATGCGGGAACGGATCTCGGTGCCCTGACCACGACAGCGGTGAAGAATCCCGACGGAACCTATTCACTCACCGGAAATAAAATTTTCATCACCAACGGTGAGCATGACCTGGCAGAAAACATCATTCACCCTGTACTGGCGCGTATCGAAGGCGATCCGGTTGGGACCAAGGGGATTTCCATCTTCATCGTCCCCAAAATCCTGGTCAATCCGGACGGCTCTTTGGGAGAGCGAAACGACATTCTCTGTACGGGCATCGAAGAGAAGCACGGCATCCACGGCAGCGCCACCTGCAGCATGGCGCTGGGCAGCAAGGGGCGGTGCACCGGATTCTTGCTGGGAGAAGAGCGACAGGGAATGAAAATCATGTTCAACATGATGAACGGCGCCAGGCTGGCAACGGGCGCACAGGCCCTTGCATACGCATCCCACAACTACCTGTGTGCACTGGATTACGCACGCCAACGGATTCAGGGGCGGGATCTTCTGGATTTTGCCAATCACAAAGCGGCCTCGGTGCCGATCCTCCAGCACCCGGATGTCCGCCGCAACCTTCTCTGGATGAAGGCTTACACGGAAGGATTGCGCAGCCTGGTCTACTACTCATGGCACTTGATCGATCTCTCCATCAATGCGTCCTTACCCGAAGAGCGCGATGAAGCAGCCGACCTTCTGGAATTGTTGACGCCTGTCGTTAAAGCCTACGGATCCGATCGCGGTTATGAGGTCTGCTATCAGGCCATACAGGTATTCGGCGGTGCCGGTTATACGAAGGATTATCCGGTGGAGGCCATCACGCGGGATTGCAAAATCACCTCCATATACGAGGGGACAAACGGTATCCAGGCCATGGACCTGTTGGGCCGCAAGCTGGGCCATAAGAAAGGGGCCACTTTCAAGCGTTTTTTCGAAAGGATAAAAAAGATTACCATCCAGGCTCGCCAGATGGACGATCTGGTTTCCCTGGCAGACCGGGTTCAGGCCTGTCTCAACCGTCTGGCCGAAGTGACCATGGTAATCGGACACAGTGCGCGATCCGAAAAGGCAAAAGTGGCTTTCGCCCACTCGGTACCATTCATGGAAGCCATGGGGGATGTCATCATGGGGTGGATGCATCTGTGGCGGGCCGTGGTGGCAGCACCCAAGATCGCGGGTGCCCGAAAAAAAGAAAAGGCCTTTTACATCGGCCAGGTCAAGACGGCGACCTTTTTCATCAACACCATCCTACCGGTGACCATGGGAAAACTGGAGGTCATTGCCGCCGGCGATCCGGCCGCCATAGAATTACCGGATGAGGGGTTTGGGGGGTTGTAGGATATCGGTCTGTCGCGATTGATCGCCCGCCACTTTAGGTGACAATTAAGAATTGGAAATAGAAGATTCGATTGATAGAATCCAGGAGACAGAAGTCAGAATCCAGAAGAATAATTCGCCTTTGGCTCAATCAAATTGAAGCGGATGGAGCGAAGCGACTTCCGGTGGATTCTGAATACTGAATTCTGGCTCCTGAATTCTCTGTGTATGAAAAGATAACAGGGGGTAACCTATGGAAATACTCGTCTGTGTGAAACGGGTTCCCGACACCGCGGAGAACGAGATCGAGGTGTCCGGCGACGGTAGTGATATCGAACGGGACGACCTGGTCTATTCGGTCAACGAGTGGGACAACTACGCCGTGGAAGAGGCGATTCAACTGCGCGACGCGCACGGCGGATCGGTGACGGTGGTAACCGTTGGCGACGACGAGTCCGAAGAGGTACTTCGCCGGGAGATGGCCATGGGCGCGGACAACGGTATTTTGCTCTGCGACGACGCCTTTGACGGCATCGACGGCCGGCAGACGGCGGCGCTCCTCGCGGCGGCGGTACAAAAGGGCAACTACGATTTGATCCTCACCGGTGCCCAGGCCGACGGCGGCGCGGGCCAGGTGGGGGGCATGGTGGCCGCCATGCTGGATTACCCTTACGCCTCTTTGGTGAACAAGATCGAGGTGGCCGGCGACAAGCTCAAGGTAGGCCGCGAGATCGAGGGGGGCAACCAGGAGATGAACGAGATTTCTTTACCCTGCGTGCTTTCCATTCAGACGGGCATCAACGAGCCGCGCTACGTGGGCATCCGGGGCATCCGCAAGGTGGCCTCGGTGGAGATTCCCCAGTTGGGCGCATCGGATCTCGGCGTTGACCTGGGCGAGGCCAATGTGAAGCGCGCCGACTACTTCGTTCCGGAACTGGGCGATGGTGCCGAGATGCTCGAGGGCAGCACCGAAGAGATCATCGCCAAGCTCATTGAACTGCTCAAGGCCAAAGGAGGGCTGAAATAATGGCTGATATTTTTGCATACATCCCCCACAAAAATGGTGTGGCCGACGACGCGGCCCTGGAACTGATCACCGCTGCCGGGAAGATCGATGCCGATGCATCCGTCACCGCCATCGTGACCGGTGCGGGCGCGGACCTGGACAAGGTGGCCGATGCGGTCGCCGCAACCTATCCCAAGGTCTTCAAATTCGACAATGACCTCCTGGCCTATCCCAACGCCGAGGTGGTCCGAAAACTGCTGGTAAACGGATTGCCGAAAGGTGCCATCGTGCTGATTCCCCACGACACCTTCGGCATGGACCTTGGCCCCGGCCTTTCCATCAAGCTGGATTCGGCCTTCGTGTCCGACGTCGTGGACATCGAGGGGACGGACGGCGACAACCTGAAGGTGATCCGCCAGGAGTATTCGGGCATGGTGAGCACCCACGTGAACGTGAATATGGCCAAGGGTGTGGTGGTGAACATCCGCCCCGGCGCCTTTGCCGCGGATGAAAGCAAGGCTGCCGGAGGCACGGTGGAGGACAAAAGCGGCGATGCCGGCGATCTTACCGTAAACCGCACCTTCCTTGAGATCGTGGAAGCCGAGGTGGGCGACGTGGACATCACCAAATCGGACGTCCTGGTCTCCATCGGCCGGGGTATCGAAGACGAGGAGAACATCGAGATCGCCCAGGAACTGGCCGACGCCATGGGGGCCGTGGTCTCCTGCTCCCGCCCCATCGTGGATGCCAAGTGGCTGGAGAAATCCCGCCAAGTGGGAACATCGGGCCAGACGGTCAAGCCCAAGGTGTACCTTGCCTGCGGCATCTCGGGCAGTTTTCAGCACATGGGGGGCATCAAGGGAGCGCCCTTTATCGTGGCCATCAACAAGAACGTCAAGGCACCCATTTTCCAGGTGGCCGACGTGGGCATCGAAGCCGACATCCTCGATTTCCTGCCCGAGCTGACCGAGGCCATCGAAGAGCTGTAAAAAGCTTTTCCAGACCAAAGGTAACCGAACCGTATTACGAAAGAAACGCATTTTCCCATTATTTTACCGTTGGCGTAAAATGGGAAAAGCTTTTTACGAATCGGTCAATTTTATTCCCTGATCGCTGCACGTCCTTTTTGGGTGGATGTAAATGGGTGGTATCAGCACAGGTGGCTTTGAAGATGCAGCGTTTGCTCAGGTCAACAGTGAAAGAGAATGCTTTGCACATGAAACCTGTATCATCGTCTCATGCGAGACCACACCGGAGTAACTACCCAAATGATTCTTGAGGAAATCGGATAATTCTTCCATATCAGGGAAAATTGCAACTAAAAACAGGTCAAACGATCCTGTTATTATGTGGATTTGTTGGACTCTCTTTTCAATAATGAGGTTTTCTGCCACAGATCTGACCTTTCCAGGTTGGACGTTCACAAATATAAAAACTCTCACTTTGAGACCGAGATATGAAGGGCTTAATAATCCGAATACTTGTATGACTCGATTGGCAAGAAGAGCTTTCAACCTGTTGCCTATCAACCATCGGTTCACGCCCAGTTTTTTTGCCAAATTCATAACACTTTCCCTTGGGTTTAGCTCCAGCTCTCTGACTATATCAAGATCCAGGCTATCAAGATTTGCGGGCGCAGGCTTTACATACCGATTGGTGTCAGCATTCAAATGTCTTAAGGACGATTTCATGGTTTCGAGAAAAATTATCTTGTCAACATTTGTAAGATATGGAATCTTACCCAATTCTTCATCGAAGAAATCGACCAATTCTCGATTGTCATGCAGCATTGCATCTATCACAATGTCATAGCGCCCCGTCGTCAGAAGAATACTCCTTATTCTCTTCCTGGATCGCAGACGTTCAACCACCTTGTCTACCATTCCTCGTCTCACACTTAGTCCCAGGATCACAGAATTATGCAGCCCGAGCAGGTGGCGATCAGTTTTCGTAATATAATTGATGGCTTTTTTATCTTGGAGTCTCTTTACTCTCCTTTTCAAAGTGGCTTCATTGATTCCAATCTTTTTGGACAGAAAGCGATTGCTCTGCCTTGCATCCTGTTCCAATTCCTTGGCCAACATGAGGTCCAGTTCATCTAATGTAAAACGGTCACTTCCTCTAACCTTGCCCATTTTAGCACCGGTCTATAATTTGAACGATTATAAGATATCACAAAATTCGAAGACTATTTTATCCTTAATAGGCATCATTGTATTATTGCTTGAATAACGCCGCCTGTCTTATGCGATTTTCAAAATCTTGTACCAGATTCTCATTGTTTCAATCAATCTGTGTTTTACATTTCTTTACACGCAAGCTGCCTGGAGAAGCTGTCTGCAATGATACTTTTCAAGCGAAATGATTCGCGTCGAACTTGGGTTTTTTCAAATGGATACGGGCTAATTCGTCCGTAACAAAAAATATAAAAAAATAAAAAAATACAATATATGTGCTAAAATATGGCTGTATAAACAACAAAAAAATTAAAAATAACATTGGTTATATTGACATAAGAGTTTTGCAGCAACATAAATCATCTAAGTGGGCCGTGGTGTTTTTACGATTCCAATTGGGATGGTTATTTTCAGCGACGACAGCAGGCAAACACATGCCTAAGGCAGGTTATAGAAATAATGATTTCTATAATATAAACAGATAATTGAATTATTTGCTATCACAATCTGAAATGATCGCGCCACACGACCTGCTGTTTCTCCTCTTTGGGCCCCGGAGATGAACATCATCAGGAATGCGGACATAGATGTTCGTCAATCTCCGTACCGGAAGCGAGCTAAGCGTTAAAAAATGCTACGAATCACTTCTCAAAGCCTCCGAAGGAGCCATCGGAGGCTCCGTCCTTTTTCTCCACTGTCTTTAAACTTTCACAGGCTCCGTTCTCATTTCTATCGGATGCTTCGCCGTTACGCGAACATCGTACAAACCGATTACAGAGTCAAATCGTTGCCGTTGATGAAAGTACGCGCTTGCCGATGCTTTCTTTAGTTTACGAAAGTATTATAATTCATTACCTCGTGTACTCGATACCCACGATATAATTTATTACGGGTCTGCCGACTCTTCTTTCGTAAATTCCGTTTTCGTCACCCAAAGTCCTTGGATTGTTCGGGTAATGCGTATATCCGACGCCTGCGATATAGCTCCAGTGCGGATTGGGACGCCACTGCGTACCCAATTCGAATTGCAGCGCATTGGCGTAGGACGTATTTTGCAGCGTATAGGCCTCGTCTGGGATACCGGGCGCATTGTAATTCACACCGGCGAGAATTTCCCATTCAGGTGTAAGCGCGTATTCAACGAATCCTTGTACTTCCCAGGCGTTATTCCAATGGTCCGTAATCGGTTCTTCGTCTCCATTCACACCTTTTTGAAAATAATAGCCAAATCCACCGCCGAATTTGAATTTGGGCGTAAGTTGATAGCTTGCACCCGATAACAGGGCGGCCGGCAGGTCGTCGTGTGTCTTGGACCCATTGACGGTTCCGGAATTGTCGCCTGGTTTTACGTCTGCTTTTTTTTGGATTTTTACCTCGGGATCGAATCGCAGGCCGAGTTTGAACTTGTCATGTCTGAGAAGCATACAAAGCGAGTGCCCGAGGCCCCACCCCTCGCTCTCCTGATCCAATCTGATACGGCGAAGTTCTTGGCCTGTATCCTGGTTCATCAATGTCGCTTCGGCATCGATAAAACTCGATGCATGAACTATTCGTACGGCATAGCCTGCCGAAAACATATCATTTATCGCCCAGGAACCTCCAATCGACAGGGCGCCTTTACCGCCGGAAAACTCAAATTTCTGATTTTCGGCCGTAACGGTTTGGCCGAGCATAACGGACGCCATATCCGCTGCAATATCAAACATGGGATATCTGTCATAATCTCCCGATCCATTGCCGCCGGGAAAGGAAAAGGTTTGAAAAACGGCCCAGTTGTTTTTCTTATAAGTGAACGCAAAGGCGGGAATCATTCCGAGGGTTTCGGTCTCATATTCCACACCGGTTTCCACATTTTTGATATTCCATTGATTATTTGCGATATTCGCCGAAAAGTGAAAATGCAAGCCGTCATCCATGTAAGCCGCGCCCGCCGGATTGTTAAGAACAGTGTCCGCGTCTTCTGTTTCCGCATATCGCCCCTGGCCGCTAAGCAATGCTTGTGCGCTCGGCAATGTAATATTTCTGGCGCCCGCTCCTGCATAACAGTTACAGACGGCTAAAAAAATTACTACCATGGCCAAAACACTGATCTTTCCAATCTGGTTGCTCATTTCTCATCCTCTGGTTCATTATTTCTCGGAGTCAATGTTTACATGCATGCTTTAATAAACTACCTTTTCTTCCATAGAATTCGTGCAAGGGCAGGCAAAAGCACCATGGCGCCAACCATGTTCCACAGGAACATGAAGGTTAATAGAAATCCCATATCCGCCTGGAATTTGATGGGTGAAAAGGCCCATGTGGCGACGCCGATGGACAGGGTAATACCGGTGAAAGAGACAGCTCTCCCTGTTGTGTTCAGGGTCCGGTAGTAGGCCGGCGTCAGCTTGTGCCCCAGCTCATCCCTGTAGTAAACCAGCTTGTTATAAATATAGATGCCATAGTCCACCCCGATACCGACCCCCACGGCAATGACGGGCAATGTTGCCACCTTGATACCGATGCCCATTTTTGCCATCAGGGACTCGCACAGCACGGAGGTGAGTACCAGGGGAGCAACAACGCATACGGCTCCCTTGAAATTTCGGTAGGTAACCAGACACACCAAAAATACAACCCCATATATCAGAACGGTCAATTTTATCAGCGCCCTTTCCACCTCCACATTGGTGGCCGCCTCGATACCGGCGTTGCCCGCGCCCATCACAAACTGAACGGTGTCCGTATTGTACTTCTTGGCAAATTCATCGACGGTCGCCACCACCCGCTCCAGGGTTTCCGCCCGGTGGTCATCCAGATAGACCAGCATGGGCGTAAAACTTAACTCCCGCTTCTGAAAGTTCTGTGGAATATAATTGACCAAATTATCAAGGAGTTTTGGGCTCCGGGGGAGGGCCAACCATTTCAGGTGGCCTTCCATATTGCCCAGACCGATGTACTTTATCCAGTCCGTATGAGATACGACGTTCTGTACGCCTTCAACTTCGTGGGTCAGCTTCTCGTCCAGCATATCGGTGAGCACCACCGTCCGATAAGCGCTGAGGCCGTTCTTCGGTGTTTTGAGCATCACAACGAATATATCACTGCTGGCCGAATAGTGGGCGTTCATATGAGCGTTGTCCATGTTGTAGCGGGAATCCTGCCGCAGTTCAGGGGCGCCGGGGTCCAGATCACCGGTTTTCAAATCCTGGCGCATGGTAATGCCGGCCGCAAGACCGATACAGGCAACCAAGACCACACCGTATGCCCACTTCGGCTCTGTAAATCGGGTCAATAAGGACCATACCGGATGTTTCGTCCCCGCTGAACGCCCTTTCAACAATTCTATGGTTTTGTTACTGATTCCCGAATAGGACATCAACAAGGGCAAAAACATCAGGTCGGTAAAGGCCACCACGGCCACACCGATGCTGGCCCCAACGGCGATGTCCTGGATCACGCCGATTTGGATCACCATCAAGGTGGCAAACCCGATCATGTCGGTGAACAGCGCGGCCAATCCCGGTATGTAGACAGAGCGATAGGCCAGGCGGGCCGCTTTCAATTTATCCGCCCCGTTCATCATCTCCAGGGCCATGGCGTTGAACATCTGGATGCCGTGGCTGACACCCAGGGCAAACATGAGAAACGGTACCAGCATGGAATAGGGATTTAACCCCAACCCGAAGAGTCTCATGATCCCCAACTGCCAGACCACCGCCGTCAAGGAGGAGATCGCCCGCATGGCCGTGCTTTTCGGGCACCGTGAATTGTGCCACAGGATCAGCAGCAGAATCACGAAGGCGATGAAAAAAAACAGCAGAACCCGGGTGGAACCTTCGATGAGGTCCCCAACGATTTTGGCAAATCCGGTGATGTGGATCTTGATATCGTCATTCTGGAACTGGCTTCGAACCGCCTCTATCTTTTTCGCAAATTGATGATAGTCAAGTGGTTTTCTCGTTTCCGGATCAATATCATGAAGGGGCGCCAGGATGATGGTGGACTTGAAATCGTTTGCCACCAGAGTGCCAATCACACTGGCCTTCATAATATTCGCCCGGACCTGTTCCAGGTCTTTCTGGGTGCCGGAGTAGCCCATTGGGATGACTTCCCCCCCTTCAAAACCCTCTTCGGTTACCTCTAACCATCTGCAATTCGATGTCCACAGCGACTTCAGTCCCGCCCGGTTTACACCGGAAATAAAAAACACATCGTCGCTTGCTTTTTTTAGTACGTCCAGGTATTCTTTACTTAAAATACTCCCCTTGGTCGTTTCGACGCAGATACGGACAATGTTGCCCATTTCCTTGAGATCATCCTTGTGCTCAATATAATTTTTAATGAATGGATGATAGGTGGGGATCATTTCCAAAAAGCTGGCCTCAGGTTTCATCTGAAGCATATGATAGCCGAAAAAGATAGTCAGGAGTATAAATATCGCTATAACGAGCGGACGTTTGGCAAAGAGCAGCCTTTCCATAAAGGGCGCACCGTCTAAATAGGAGCCACCAACTTCAGTTGATACGTTCTTCGGCATCATATATATTTTCCTTTATTTCTCACTGCTTTGGTTGTTGATTTCTATTCGGGAAAACCCCATGATTCCTACCGCCATCAGTACGTCTCTTCTCACATCAGTAATGGCAACACTCCCGGGCGCTTTTGCAGGAAGCGCTGTAAAGGTTTTTCCCCGGTCTTTGCTTCTTAAAATGACACCGTCAACGCTCACAATAACAAAAGATCCATCCGATAGAAAGGCGCCGCAGGAAATCGCTGCCGCAAGGCCGGTTTTTGAAGGGAGCCAGGTTTCTCCGCGGTCCAGGGAGTAAAAGAAGGTACCCTTCAGCCCGAAGGCCGCTACAAAACCGCCGGACGGATCACCGATAATGCTGAAAAAGGTCCCATCGTATGGAGACTTCAGGCGCTGCCAGCTTTTGCCGAAATCCGCCGACCGTAACAAAGTGCCCGACTCCCCTGCGATGAAGAGATCGTCTCCGCAGCGGATTATGCCGTAGAAATGACGTGCCTCCGGCTTTTCGACCCTGTCCAGAATCGGCTGCCAGGTCTTTCCGCCGTCTGTTGTCGAAAGAATGAGGCCGTAGGAACCCACAACAATCCCTTCTCTGTCATTTTTAAACCAAACATCCAGCAACGGCCGACTTGCTCCTTCTTGCAAGCTAAACTCCGCATCGTATTGAAAATAGCGTAGTCTTTCCGCTTCTGCTTCCATATCCTTTTGTTTTTCTTCGGTCAGTCCGGCTTCATTTTCCGCAAAAGAATTGTTTTGGGCGATTAACTGTTTGATCTGGGCAAGGACCATCTCATTGATCTGTGTGCCGTCCAGCTGCTTTTCCCAGGTGGATCCGCCGTCTTCGGTATGAAGCACCACACCATCATGTCCGACGGCCCATCCTTGATCAGGGGTTGGAAAATAGACTGCTGTCAGGGTAACGCTTACCGGCACTTCTCCCTGGGTCCAGTCGGTGCATTCGCCATCTGCAAATACAATGCGCCCCCTCTCACCCACCATCACTAAGCGGGTATCGACCCTTTCAACATCCATGAGGATGGAATACGGCGCCCATTCAACTTTTTCCGACGGCATCACCAACAGGTCAATGGCCCCCCCAAATGTTGGTATTGCTGAGCATAGGACAAGCAAAACGCATCCTACTCCAAACAGG
Organism: uncultured Desulfosarcina sp.; assembly: GCA_963674945.2. GTDB lineage: Bacteria > Desulfobacterota > Desulfobacteria > Desulfobacterales > Desulfosarcinaceae > Desulfosarcina. Next base: position 1,492,284 of record CAXXWQ010000003.1, on the reverse strand, counting down.
TATTTTCTTTTGCCTTTTTTATGCTCACCGTATCGATTATCCATATTTACATTTCACCTTTATGTTTTCGTTTGAAGTGGTTTCAAACTCTTATTTAGTTTTTACGACTCTCCTATTATGCAAATTCGTGTTCCGAATCGTCCATGGCAGGTACAAGCGTCTTCATAATAATGAGAAGATCAATGGTAGCCCGACCTTCTCATTTTTTTGGATCCTCACATGCTTTCGTCTATTGGTTTACCGCAAGCCCATTTTTCGCAAATTTTCAACTGTCCAAAAGGATAGCGGCATCTCTTCATGACCTTCGTGCGGAGTTTTCTTGTTGATGAGGCCACCTGCCATATAGCGATCCAGCTGGAAATCGAAATTAAAGTAACCGGCATAACGGTACACGGGAATGTCGTACCATTGTTTTGTACATACAAATGTCATTCGCCACAGCTCTCCTCGCGTATCGTACTGGTCCTTAAGTAAAATCAACCATGAGTCTTCATCCTGATAAAAAATTCTTTTGCCGTAACAATGCCGATAGCCTTCCCGAATCGTAGCGACGGTTTCATGCACCCGGTGAAGCTCCCATCGGATATATTCCGGGTTTGGATGAAGGGGTGTCAAAACCGGAATCTCGGAATCCGCCAAGTCTAACTTGTAAGTGTTATACGGTACGAAAAGCTCTTTTTTCCCGTTCAATTTCCAATCAAACCGGTCGAGCGGGCTGGTATACACCTCCGCGTCGTCCACGACGATAATACCGGCGACGGAGGGGTCGGTCGCATCGTAATATACATTGGGCGACCGGCGAACCCGGCGCTGCCCCGGATTGTACTTCCAGCCGCCGGGGTCTGCCTTTCGATAGTCTCCGCGTTGCATCCTTAAATTTAATTCGCCTTTTCGGCCGGGTGGCGATGTCATCTCATTAAAAGTACCGATGATAAAATCTTGTGGATCAAATTGTTCTCTGGGTACTGCATAAGCCATATAATATATTGATTTAACGTTACCTTGTATTTGCAAACTGCCGTCCGGCTGAACTACCGCGCCTCCATGCTCGTCGGTAATTTGTTGTAAGAATGCATACCCCATTGGCTTGTTCTGCCAATTTTGCATGGCCTCAAGGCCGTTTTTTGCAATTGGAAACAAAAATCCTCTGTAGAAATTGGTAGCGCTGCCGTCGGGAGCGACAATCTCAGCCGTCAGGGCATTGTCATAGCTACCTTTATAAATTTCTTCGGAATATGCGGCGGATCTTCTGGTGGGGTAGACATGCATTTTCCAGGTATCCGGGTACAGTTCGAACATTTTCAACATGCCTTCTGATAATTTATCTTTGTATTGATCTACATTTTTCGCCGTAATGGTAAAGAGGATCTTGTCATCGGCATAGGGATCCGGGTAACATTGTCCCATCGATGAACTATCATATTTCACGTTATCGGGAATTTTTGAAAGTCCACCGGTCCAGGCGGGTATGGTGCCTTCTTTGTTTCCCGCCCGCTCGGCCCCGACCGGGGTTAAATCCTTATTCAGCCTGGCTGCCTCTTCGGCCGGCACTTTCGCCTGAACCGGGACTGCAACACATACTAGTAAAGCTGCCAATATGATGAACAACATCGTTTTGGATATGTTTCCGATCATTTTATACGCCTCCTCATATTTGATTAAAATGTATAAGAAAGTTCCAAGCTGAGCGTGTCACGATCCGCCAGGCCATGTCTGTCCAATCGGTTCTCATAGACAAGGCCTGCCTTAAGCCTAAAATCATAGGTAATTCCGATGCCGATAGAGGCGGCAAAAGCGCGTTCGTCACCCAACGGAAGGGTGCGCTCCGTCGAGCCTTCGGGCGTACCGGAAGATGCCAGGTCTAAATTAAAATCCGTCTTTTGAAATACCTGGGCCCAACTAAAGACAAAAGTGGCTGCATATGACCATGCAAACTCGTTTTCTTCCCCGAGATCGACTTCCTTGCCGCATGCGACTTCACCGACCATCGCAACCTGATCGGCAAAAAACGGGAGGGGGACGGTATAGATAACTGATGTCTGTGCCTGCCAGTAGTCGATGAGTTCAATCTCATTATCGATCAAGGTTCCGAGATTCTCCCGATAGCTGAATTCGCCACTGACATTGGCATCTCCGATACAAGAGCTGAAGCTAACGCCATAAAGCTTGATGTCTTCGATAAATTTTAAATGATACGTCGCCAAGGGACTGGTTGCGGTGGGAGGACCCGAAACAAGAAGGGGGAATTTATCGTGATAGTTGATAAAATAAAGGCCGACTTCCGCTGCGTTAAGCCACGGCGTCATATACTTTAGAGAGACTCCGTACTGGCCGGAGTCTTTTGCTTCCTCATCGGTACCCCTATCAATCGGAACAGGAAGATAATCCAGCACGATGGGTGCCCTTATTTCATCGATCATATCCCCGCGTGAAAAAAAGGTGCCGCCCTCCATCATTCGGCTCTTTTCCCATTCCCACTGATAATAACCGGAAAGCCCCAAAGACGGGGTAATTCCCATCCGAAGATAAGCCGATCCGGTGGGCAAATATATTTCCTTTACCTCCGTACCCGCTGCCTGCGCGGCGGAAACATCAATCGGGCTTTGGGCCGAAGAGATGCCCCCCGTAATCATCAGGCTTTCTCCCCAGCTGATTACCTGCCTTCCCACGCGAAAACTATAATCTTGGTCGAACAGTCTACCATTGTAATATCCAAAAAAATCCAGGATTTCCGCATTCATGCCGTGGATATCCTCGATTTCATCGGCCCATTGATCCGATGAATCAGTAAGACCGCCCCGGTAGGCGTTGTTGCTCTCCGGGCTGTCATTGGCGTTATCCGTAAAGTAAACGTGGTCATAAAAAGCCTTCGGCCGGACAAACAGGCCCGCATTTTTATACTCAAACTGGATGTCCGCTATGGCGGTGATCTTGTTGTTGACAAGGTCCCACTGGTCGAAATTCCGGTTGCCGTCATCCGTGGACCAATCGGCCAGCTTTTCATCGTCCTGGTCGGATGTCCTCGTTGCGATCCCGTACGTTACCGTTACGTCACAATCCAGTTGGGCATCATCCCCTAACTTGAACCCCACCGCACCTGCGGATCCAAGAAATGAAAACACGCTGAAAATGAATGCTGTCACAAGAAAAATGGTTTTTTGAAGTTTCAAGTACCTCATCTGCCCCTCCTCGATTATGTGTTGATGTTCCTATTCAGTGCCAACTTTTTAAGGATGGTCTTGTCTCTGGATCATCTTGTACCCAACACCGTTCTTCTTCGTATGGCCCCACAGCAGTGCTATAGGGTTGAGGTATGGCAAATAAAATGAAAGAAAAATAGTTCCTAACGACCGTCAAATGATGCTATGCGTGTACAATAAAACGCCTCCCTTATCTTCTCAGGGCAAGTCTATCATCTTGAATTCTAACTCATCATATTCCTCCTTTTATCTCGCGGTATGATAACTATATTGTCGAAGTGAAATAATTGTGGCATACCTGCAGTTCACGTAATTGGCTGCCGGGCTTTATGGTATCGACTCGCCCTATCATGGCCAATGAAACAGCAGTGCAGCACTGCTTTCACATTGATTTCAACGAAATACCTTTGCTCGACGCAAATCATCGATCATTTTCTTTCAGAATCAAGTAGATGTTCAGCTTTTCACTACTACGCCAGTTCTTCCCAGGCCTTCCATCCGACATAGTCTGAAGCGAAACATCTATAGCGGCAACGTATTCAGGGTTTAGATCATCACTTGTCTCGTCAACCTCTGGTACATCATGTTGACACTTTGACCAGAGAATGAAAGGATTTACAATAATACCTCGCAATTGGCGCATCGCACCCATTTGCTAATAGATCCATAGTGGTTGAATCGATAGTACTAAGAGTTAATAAGTTCTTAGACGAGTATTCGCCCCAAATACCGAATTTATGGACTTTCGGCTGGAGCGAAAGCAGGCATTGTCTGAATGCGTTAGGCAGCCTCAGGGAAGAACAGCAGGTCGTGTTTCGTGATCATCTCAGATTTGCTATCAATATTTCAATTGTCTGCTTATATTATAGAAATAATCATTTCTATAAACTGCCTTAGGCATGAGTTTGCCTGCTGTAGTCGCTGAAAATAACCAGTCCAATTGGAATCATAAAAAACACCACGACCCACTTAAATGATTTATATTGCTGTATAACTCTTGTGTCAATATAATTAATATATCAATCAATGCATATGTGATAATAAGGGCCATATAATAGCTCAAATAATGTTTGATTGTATTCTATTTTAATATAATTTGTAATAGACGAAAGCCATAGCGGCCTGGACCACGAACATCCAGCGATAAGAAGACCACGTCAGCAGCGGCGGCCGCCGGCCAAAGCGGTCCGAAACGGCTAAGAGACAAATAACTTTTGAGAAGCTTTTGAATGATGGAATCATCAGATCCATCAGCATCACTGAATATCAGGTCGTTTAAATAGGAGAAATATTAAAATACTCATACGGCTTCGCATTCCAGCCATATTTTCAAGATATTCTAAAGAGGGTCTAACGATAGATTCTCAGAAAATATTGTGTCTTTTTTGAGATGGCTTCTGAAAAATCCATTTCCTTTAGATTGGTTTCTTCCAGCAGCCTGAAATCCCCCAAATGGTGGAGTGATGCTTTTTTCGAAAAACATTGCCTCAAGCGAATTTATTTTCTAAGAGCTTGCGCAAAGGGAAAGCAAAGTGGTCATCAAACATTGATGAATGAATGCCCTTTGCCAATACAGCCCGGGAAACTAACCGCGAATCGGGGACAATACCCATGGAAGGTTTGACAATCACAGCCGATTTCATCGCCAAAAGGGACTTTTCGCGGATTTTTCACACGCTGACGCTCTTCGAATCAATACCCCTGGCCGGGCAAACGGCCGAGGTCAACTGCCATTCCACCGGCGCCCAGTTCAAATGGGACGGAGATCAGTCTCCCCTGTTTCCCTATGTCAATGCCGTTGCAGACCATGCCCAGTTTTTCTACAAACCGGTATACATCAAATTCCTCTTTGACGAACGGGTTTGCGGATTGCATGCCCGGCAAGGCGCTTTCGATCTCCCAACACACCGTGAAAAGCCACGTCATCGGCCTTTTCAACAGTCTGGGCGTAAACGACCGCGCCCAGGCCGCCGCGTGGGGGCGTTGCATGGATTGTAGTGGCGCTTTTATGTGAGAAAATAACGGTTTACTCCGGCACCAATTCGGTGGGCCGATAATACTGCGGCATTCCCGGCGTGACGGAATACTTTTTTTCGACGGATCGGTAGTCCTTGGCCTCTATAGACAGCGTGTAGTCCCCGGCAGGCAGCCCAAAGAAAACAAAACACTGATTGTGGCAGCCATCATCGCGTGAAATAAAATAATCAAGATCATCAGGCTCCGGTCCTTCAGTGGGTTGCAGCACACGATGGACACTGTCGCCTTTCAAGGCAATGGATTGAATGTGAATTGTTGTATCGATGGTTCGATATCGATAATCCGGTCTTCCCGGAAATTTATCTTCCGGTTTGAGCCCGGTGGTGACGCATCCGTTTATCACCCCGTCCGGGACAAATTCAAAATTGATGGTTTTGGTCTGGTTGCGTTGGATGGAGACGGGGACATATGTTCTTCTCGTTTTTGCCGCCATCGTCACCAGGCTCGCCGTATAATTGCCGGGGGGAAACGGCCCGAGTGTTTTTCCGTTGTCGTCATCGTTCAAGTACATAATGGTGTTGCCATTTTTTTTGTTGTCGGGACGTAGGATGAGCACACGAGATGGTTTGGCGCCTTTGAAATCATAGTCATCGGCAAAGCCCACTTTCAGATAGCCTCCGGATTGTTGCTGTGGTTCCCCTTGTTTCTCATCGAATGCGGTGAGAACTGCATTGTACTGCTCGATAACTCTTTTGCTTGTGAGGATGCTGTCGTGATCCTCATCGAAGGCATAATTCATATTTGCTTCGGATTGGGGCCTGTCGTCCAAAAGACTGGAGAGGGTAATGGTTCCGTCGTTGTTGGATCGAAACGGGTTTCGGCTTCCACGGTAGCCGTAGAACATATAAAAGTCTACCGATTCGGGCAGCTTTTTCCGGTACAGCGATTGGATAAAGTCTCCTTCGGGCTGCATGTCGATCCAACTTGGTATGACGATGGGGGACTGTTTGGTACCGAGTTCGGCCATCCGATCGCCGCCCCATGGCGTTGCCAGTGAAACGAGAAGCTTTACATAGGGAAATTGTGATCCGTAATTGACGATAAAGGATCTGGCGACCAGACCGCCCATGCTGTGTGCCGTAATGTACATCTCGTCGAATTGATATTTGGCCTGAAGGTTCATCAATTTCCACAACAGCAGATAGGCCATGCTGTCGATGCGATTTCCCGTGGCATAATAAAAGAACCATGGCTGAAAGCGGGTTCGGTCCATGTGATCCACAAAATACTGCCATCCCTTGGGCGTTCCGGTGGCGCCATGAATGAAAAGAACGGGTATCTTTTGGGGATCGTACTGTTCCAGAAAATAGATGGATCCACCAAATTGGTTGAAAAATGCGGCAGGTTCCCAGAAGCCCTTTACGCCATTTGCTTCGGAAAAGCGTTCATCATCCAGATCCGTGATGACCCCGGCCTGGCGGCTGTAGAGGTTTTGCGGATCTGCCGATGCGACGACGGTTCCGTGGGGGATCTCGATACGACGCCCCCCTTCGGGGATATGGATGTTAATGTCGAAAACGACGCCTACGGACGTGGTTTTTACCCATTTGGGGCTGCCATACTGCCCGGCCGGTTCACCGGCGTCATAGGTCAGGTTGCTGTTTTTATCCCAATAGGCAAAGACATAGTATTTGCCCTGGTCCACGAGGATTTCATACTCACCCGAATCGTGCAAAACCGTATGCATGTTGATTTCAGCAGGTTTTGTCTTTGAGCAGGCAGCAACGATTATCGGCCCGTCCCCCGGGAACGATCCATACACGTGGCCGATGATCACTGTACGATCTTGCCCCTTATCGATATCTTGTTTGGCTTTTATCAGGGCACAGCCCACCATCAGAGCGAATGCAGTGAAAAAGGCAATGCTCATTCCAAACAACTTGATCGGTCTGGTCTTTTTCATGAAAGTTCAGGCCCGTAAAATTTTATAAGTTCTAATCCAGTGACGCCAAGTCTCAGCAGACGCGGTGATCTGTCAACGATTAGCTGAAGAATGAGATTGGTCTGCGGCTATTTTAAAGGAACCACAACTGTTTGCATAATTGCACCTCGATCGATATGAATATCGTATTGCGCTACCATATTTTTTCTGATTTTGTCAATTATTCGGATAACATCTCTTTTCTTTCCCTCTGATATTGATTATATGGAGGTGGTTCTTCATAGTTTGGATCTCCAGAGTTCTCAATACGCTGCTTTTTCGAATTGTTATCATAAGTATCTCTTGAAATATCATCCAAAACTGATTTTACTTGCATTTTTGAGCAGGCAGGAGCGAAAAGTACTACGCTGATAATAATGCAGCTCCAAAATAATTGTTTCAATTCCGTCATCCTTTTGATATCAACGTCCAACCAACCCCTTCCATGAAGGGAGCTGGAACACGCAGTCGTTGGCCTCCTCCTCCATGCGCTGAAAAAGCCGTATTGGTAAAGTAAGTGTCAGGATATCGTCTCTGAAACGTTTACGCATCAGTTCCCGGCCATCACTACCCAACATGCCCAGAACCGCTCTGGGATTCGTCGATTCTGCCTGTGCATAGGCAAATGAGGAGATGCTGTTACAGTCTGCGCCTTGAGGAACTTGGACGGGATCCGTACCCGACATTACAGATCCTGCCAAGGTGACCAGACCGGATAGCTCTACAGGATTTACCGGGAAAATCACAGCGCGGATGTTTTCATCAGAATCTGTGCGGCTCAGAGGCTTGAATAGTATATACTCGTAAGGAATATCGTAGCGCGGCAAGCCATCTACTATCCACTCTTTGGCGAGTTCAGCATTGCAGTGCCTGCGCTCACCGTACTCATACAAGGAGCGCCAGCTCTTGGGAGCGGCCTCCATCCTGTCGCGATACGCTTCTTGATTGCTAGCGGATTTGAGTCCTTTGCTGAATACGGCAGCGTACCGATCGAGCAGTTCATCGGAAGCATCAAAATCGATTCCCAGGCCCAAAGCAGCACGACCGCCATTACAGGTGATCGTCTCCCGATTGCCGCCGGCGACTTTCCCCCGCCGGGATGCCTCGGCAAAAAGGTAGAGAATGCAACCGAACTTGTCCTTCTTGAACTGAAGCGTATCATCAGGAATGGTGTTGCTCCAGACCACTGCCACGGGTGCGAACTCAGGTTGCAGGTTTTGCGCAATTACACTTTCCATATCTACCTCCTTTGCGGTTCGAGTAAAATGAAATTAAACGGTTTCTCTTGCTTGTTTTTTGCATTTGATAGCAAACCATCCCTTCTTCTTTTCCTCAAATGGATCGAATTTTGAGTACCCAACACCTACCAATACGTCTCGTAACTCGTCGATGCTCAGATACGTCATTTCAATGGCATCTACAATACGCTGGTTTCTGCGGTCGTATTTTTTACTCTTATAGGCGGCTCCCACGATAAGGAGTTGTCCGTTTTGCTTGGTAACGCGATGAACCTCTTTGAGGTCATTACGAAAATCCGGCCAGAAATAGTGAGACTCAAAGGCCGTGATGAGATCAAAAGCACCGTCGCTGAATCTCATCGAGGAGACAGCATCCTGAAATATCTCGACTCGTCCTTCGTTAATAAGCGCACGATTCTTTTTCCTGGCCACTACAACAGCATCTGAAGAATAGTCAATGCCGACGACTTTGCCATCTGTGGCGATTCCTGCAAGTCGTTCGACAGTCCTTCCGCCGCCACATCCAATGTCAAGTATGTCCATATCACTTGCGATATCGATAAAGCCCAAACCCCATTTTGTGAGACCGGAATGCCCAAGATTCATTCCCTTGGCGAGAAATCGACCAAATCGCCCACTGGGTTTTTTACACTGACGCAGCATCTTTTCTAATAAGCTCATACAAGACTCTTTTCTATCTAAAGGATTGCACCGCCCATACTATTCGTACTAGAAAGGCGGGAGCGATGAAATCAGCGGCGGCCGGCAGACTTCCGCTGGATTGCCTTGGGCGATGGTTTTTTCCCTTCCAACCCTTTCACGTTCACTACTGCTCTCTCTGTTGCTTCCAAATGCAACACTTCAAGAATGGCTTTTATAACCGATTCCGGTTTTTCATCGGGAATGCCGTGGCCACTGTCTACCCAGACTTGTTTAGCTCCCGGATACAGATGAGCGATATCTTCCCGTTTTTCGTTTGCATCATCCGCTATCGCTGATGTTTCCCGCATCGGCCGCAATGCGCTCAATACGGTCACGGGTTTTTCTGTAAAAAAGGGAAGGGACAATACATAATCTCCCGTTGCATTGATCAGATCGAACTCTGCTCTTGCAGTTGAAGACAAGTACCAGCGAAAGGCGATACGAAGCCAGGATGGCCAGTTTTCGACGCTTCCTTTTTCTTTGAACTGATTTGGGTGCGTCGAATCAACGAGAATAAGTCCCGCCACCTCTTCAGGATATCGTCGAGCAAAGTATTGCATGTATAAACCGCCAAGGGAGTGGCCGACCAGGACATAGGGAGGTTCTAATCCATTGCTTCTGAGTAGCAGCCGCAATTCATCAACAACATGGAGCCCATCGCGGGGAGTAAATACGGGATCACTGTTCCCGTAACCCGGACGATTATATGCAAACGTAGTGGCATATCCTGAGATCTCTGGAATAATCTTATTCCACCCATGCATTTTTTCATTGAGACCATTCTCAAATACAACAATCGGGGCTCCACCGTTGTTTCTGATTAATGAATATTCAACCCGACGATGATCAAAGACTCCGGTTTTTTGATTTGGGAGGGACGCACATCCGGAAACAAGTATCGGTAACAAGATTCCAAAATAGATAATAATGCGATCGAAAATTACGCTATTCATGGTATTCATTTTAGGACTTTTACCCCAATTGTGAGACGATCACCCTGTTCGGCGCGGGTTTGACCATTGGCTGCAGCGGACATCCTGTTGTCAATACGGCAATGATCGCTCCAATCAATAGTAACAGATAGGTTGGAACTATTTTCTGATAGCCCATGATTCACCTCCTCTTTTAATGAAACGCGGATTTCGGATTTTCTATGGATGATTCCGATTCCTTGCGTTTGCCCTGCATTTTTTCCCAAATGCTGTGGTGCACCAAACCAAAGGCTTTCAGTTCACTGGCCAGGTGCAAGCCAAGTCGGCTTCCGCTGGGTTCCGCCTTTTTTGAATCGTGGAGCAGATAGACACACAGATCCGACTCAACGGACAACCGTCGAAGGATGTGAATCGTTCGTGTCACGTCGCCACGTTGCATTTTACGGAGGAAGTCCCGCAGTTTTTCTTCCAGTCGCTCATGATTGCCGGCTGCGGAGCGAACCCCGATTAATTCGATCCATTGCATGTTCTTCTCCTCCCATGGAGACTGCTGTCCTGTCGCCGCTACACGGGCAAGGCAGGAGCGCTTGAATAAAACCTAAGCACAATTTAGGTAAAAGCACCGCTATATCGTTTTTACGATCTGGTTTCGGGCAAGTATGTAACTGCCAAGAATTCCGAATTTCCCTTGAAATCTGGCGATGTCGTTCACTGATGATCATTTTAAGAATGTAGTCGTTCATGATGAATCCCAACAAATTTTTCTGTTGCCATTTCATCCATTGAATTAGACCGTCGTCATTCATTCTACGAATACCGTGCCAAAAATGAATTGGTATTAATATTAGAATGTTAACAAAATGGCGGGCAAACAATTGCCGGATATGGCAAATTTTCATTGCCAAATACGATAACTTTTGTATTGTTTGCCGTATATGGCAAAATCCGCCTGGAGGGAAATCCAATGGATCCCAATGATTTTTTTCGGCAGGCAATTCTGCGGATCTGCGGCAGCTTGGAGATCGAAGAGGCTTTGCAGCGTCTACTGATCCTTTTGAAGGATGTCATGCCGGTAGAAAAGCTTTATCTGCAGTACTACGATACGGATTACGAGTCCATGCGGACAATCGCCTATGCCGATGAATCCGAATGTGTGAAGTTGGATATCCTGACTCCCTTGTCCGAAAAGGCTAGAAAAAGGGCCGGCAATCCGCCTCCGGAGAAGGATGTCTATTTGATCGACGATCCCCAAGCGTTCTCGGTCAGCAAGGAAATGTCCAAATTTCACAACCAGAAAACCACATCCATCATTGTACTGGTGCTCAGATCCCAGAAACACACCTTGGGGTATCTGATTTTTACCACCGAAAAAGCAGAAGGTTTCAATGAAGGGCACCTCGATATGGCATTGCAGCTGAAAGACCCGCTGGTCATCGCCATGTCCAATACGCTGAAACACCGGGAAGTACTCAGATTAAACGAACTACTGGCCGATGATAACCAATATCTGCACGGGGAACTGCGTCGGTTGAGCGGAGACGAGATTGTCGGAGCCAACTACGGGCTGCGGGAGGTGATGCAAAAGGTGCGGAAGGTCGCCTCGCTGGACAGCCCGGTATTGCTCTTGGGGGAAACCGGTACAGGCAAAGACGTCATTGCCAATGCCCTCCACTACTCATCTACCCGCAGCGGCGGTCCCTTTGTCGGCGTCAATTGCGGTGCCATCCCCGACACGCTCATGGACAGCGAGCTTTTCGGTCACGAAAAGGGCGCTTTCACCGGCGCCCTCTCCCAGAAACGAGGCCGTTTTGAACGGGCCAACCAGGGAACGATTTTTCTGGATGAAATCGGGGAACTGCCGCTACCGGCCCAGGTGCGGCTGTTGCGCGTTCTTCAAACCAGGGAAATCGAGCGGGTCGGCGGGGCCAAGACCATCCCTTTGGATATTCGCATCATCGCCGCCACCAACCGCAACCTTGACGAGATGGTGCAAAACAACCTGTTTCGCAAAGATCTGTTGTTCCGGCTCAATGTGTTTCCCATCTATATCCCCCCCTTGCGGGAACGGCTGGCCGATATACCGACCTTGGTTCAGCACTTTATCAACCTCAAGGCCAGGGAGCTGAAACTGGCAACGGTCCCGACCCTGGTGCCGGGGACAACCGCCTTCATGATGGAATACGAATGGCCGGGCAACGTGCGGGAACTCCAGAACGTAATCGAACGCGCCCTGATCCTCAAACCGACAGGACCATTGGCGCCCGCACATTTCAGTATTGGTCCAGTACGGGGGGCGACGGCCTCAGCGGGACACGTGGCGTCATCCGACAACCTCGATGATGTCATTGCCGGGCACATCCGCCGGATACTGTCAAAGACCGGGGGAAGAGTAAGCGGGCCGGAGGGAGCGGCCGCCTGCCTTGGTATCAATCCAAGCACGCTGAGAAATCGGATGAAAAAACTGGGTATTCGTTTTGGGAAATCGATTGTTTTTATTTCGTTCATCAACGCTTTTCCTGTGTATTGAATCGAACGTGTGCTTCACCAGCCGGGCAAAAAAACCGGAAAATTTTCAAAACGGTTATGAAATTAACGAAAGCAGATGCTTCCATAAAATACTGCATTTTGTTTCTCACTTTTTATAGGCTGGCTTTAATCCCTTAATCATAGGATAATGCTTTACCTTCAGGGTCTTTAATTCCGCATTTTCTTTATCGGCTGTAGCAGCTAAAATTGCATCCGCCAGTCCAACTCCATGAGATTTGCCAAAATCACGTTTGTATAGCCCTCCAGCTTTTGCAATCTCAGAATTTATTGGGGCCGTGGGAAAAAGGGAGACAAAATTGTCTAATACCGACAATTCATCGACTCCCTTCACAGCTGCATACAATTCAGCGATAACTATTGGAGAAAGGATAATATGAGGAGAAAGTTCATCTATAAAAGCAATGGCTTTATCGTTGCCACGCAAAAAATCAATCAATACGTCGGTATCTACAAGTATCGCGTTCGACATGCCAACTACCTATCCCATTCAGATCGTATTGATCTGAAATCAGGAAGATCGTCTCTATTTTTCCAGATTCCAGCAGCTTCTCGCAACACCCTTTTTTTTTGGTTTTGCCCGGTTTGCTCAATAAGACGATCTATCGCTTCACGAATGATTTCACTTTGCTTTTTCCCCATATTTTTTGCAATTACGGCAAGTTCCGCGCGCTGCTTATCAGTAAGATAGATTTGGGTTCGTATCATACAGCACCTCATGATTTAGATGTATACATCACACATATACATCATATTGTTCTATTGTCAAGGGTCGGGTCGCCGGATTTAAGTCTCACTGTTTCCGGCAACTTGCGGGAGAGAATGTCCACCGTCTCCGCCACCATTTCTTCCACTACGGTTTTCGCCGGTTTGATCTCGTGGATGATCCCCGATACCTGACCAGCCAGGCCGCCCACGTAGTCGTCCTTGTTCGCCTCCACAAAGGCCGCGAGCAGGGCCGAAGAGATCATCACCTGGGTGGGAAAGGGCAGGGGATCCAGGCCGGATTCGGCCCACAGATCATGGTACTTGTTGTAGCTGGCACGCAGGGTTTTTCCGGTATAGGCCGTGCTGACCCGTGTGTCTTCATCATTGGAGGAGATGATGCGCTGCTTGTTGACGGGAAGTGCGCCACCCTCGTCGGTGGCCAGAAAACGGGTGCCGACCCATACGCCGATGCATCCCATGGCCAAGGAGGCCGCGACACCGCGGCCGTCGCCGATGCCCCCGGCGGCCAGCACGGGAACCGGTGCGGCGGCATCGATGGCCGCGGGCAGAAGGGCCATGGTGCCGATGCGGCCGGTGTGACCACCGCCTTCGTGCCCCTGGGCCACGAGAAGGTCAATGCCCGAGTCGGCCATGCGTCTGGCATTCTTTGCGTTTCCGGTGATGCCCAATACTTTCATGCCCCTGTCGTGGGCATCGGCCACCATGAATCCGGGGTTGCCCAGGCCCGCGCAAAATAGCGGCACACGTTCTTCCAGGCAGACCTGTACCGACTCCTTGGGCCGCCTTACCGTAGTGTTCCGGCGAACCATCACTTTCGCATCGGGCAGCCCCATCTCTTCCTTCACCTTATTGATCCAGTCCTGATGGGACTGCGGCAGGGTTTTCAACACCTCACTTAATGGTATTTCATCGACCTGGCCGCCTGTGCCGCCCGTATCGACGAATTTGGGAAGAAGTAAATCGACACCATAGGGTTTGTCGGTCTGGGCCTTGATTTCCCGGATGGCGTCACGAAGTTCATCCACCGTGAAACCGCTGCCGCCCAGAACCCCCAGGCCGCCGGCTTCGGAAACCGCCACCACGAGTTCCACCGGCGCACCGGCTTTTTCGCCAATCAGCGTAGGTCCCATTCCAGCACTGAGGATGGGATATTCGATGCCGAGCATGTCGCAAAGGGGTGTACGCAAAACGGGTTTTGCCATGTTGTCCTCCAGTTTTTTGTTGAGGTATGGAAAATCGAGTCCTCTGGACCAGTCAGCGTATATTTGTGCTGTCGTATGCTTGTTGCAAGAATCCAGGAGTCAGAAGCCAGAATCCAGAATCAGGTATTCGCCTTCGGCTCGATCCTTATATTGTAATTGGTGGATCGAGGCGACATCGGATTCGAATTTGAGCAGGTTTCCTATGACAAACGGCTTTTCGTTGTTCTCTGCCGCCGATGAAAGCAATGTGAACGGACCCCCGTTGCGTCGGGTGCCAATCCTATCAACGCTTCTCCTTCATGAAGAAATCGTTCAGCAGCATCGCCACTTCCCGGGGCTTTTCCTCCTGAACGAAATGGCCGGCGTCGATGGTCGCCACCTGGATGGAATCGAAACCCTCTTCGATGTGGTCCATGAAGGCCGGGATGATAACGATATCCTCCATGCCGTGGATATACAGGCCGGGCATGGGAAATTTCTTTTGGGCAATGGTGGCCCAGTGTCGGTTGTCCCGTCCCATGGTGCGGTAGTAAGAGGCACCGGTGGCAGGGGTGTTTTCGATGCTGTAGCACCGGATATATTCGGCGATGGCCTCGGCCGGGATTTTTCCCTCCAGGCCGGCTCTGCCGAAAAAATAGCGGATCCAGACCTCTTCGTTGCCTTTGATCATGGCTTCGGGCAACACGGGTTGCTGCTGGAAATATTGATACCAGAAGGGGATGCCGCCATTGTCGAATATGATCTTGCGCGCCTTTTGCGTTCCTTTGGGGTTGGTGAGCACGGGGATGTTCATGATCGCCAGTCGTTTCACCCGCTGGGGTGCCAGCAGGGCCAGTTCCTGGGCAACGATCCCGCCCCAGTCGTGTCCTGCGAGAAAGAAGGTGTCGATTCTAAGGGCGTCCAGGACCTTGATGATGTCCCTGGCCAGCGCCACTTTTCGGTAGGCCCTGACATCCAGGGTTCGCTCGCTGTCGCCCAGGCCCCGCAAGTCGGGCGCGATAACCCGAAAGGCCGGATCGAGAGATGCAGCGACCGCCTCCCAGCAGTAGGAACTCTCCGGCCATCCGTGCAGCATGACCAAGGGCAGGCCGTCTTTGTTCTCGTTTTCACGAATGTTGAAGGTTCCCCGGGGGACCGTTATTTTGTAAGTTCTCACAATGCGATTCTTTTATTCTCAAGCCGATGATTATAGATCGGATCGTTCGATGATCCGCCTTGCAGCGCGCTCCAGGACCGGCAAACCGGCGGCATATTTTTTAAAGCGGGGATTGTTCGTCTGTCCGTGATAGTACCGGTAGTAGATCTGTTGAACGATTACAATCAGCCGAAAGATGCCAAAGCAGAGATAAAAGTCGAAATGGTCCATCCGCCGGCCGGACATCCGGCCATAGTACGCGACAAACTCCCTTCGACGCAACGCGCCGTCGAGATGCGTCGGCATGGGGCGCAACAGGTGTCGCTCCGCGGGATCGTCTTTTTCTACCCAGTATCCCAGGGTCCCACCCAGGTCCATCAACGGATCGCCGATTGTCGTCATCTCCCAGTCCAGGACACCGATGATTTTCAATGGATCATTGGCATCCAAAACGATGTTGTCGAGTTTGTAGTCATTGTGGATGATGGTCGGCGATTCTGTCTCCGGCGGCATCTTCTCCTCGAGCCAGGCCATGACCCTTTCGCAATCCGGAACATCCGGCGTGCGTGCCTTCCGATATCGTTTGCTCCATCCGGCTACCTGCCGCTGTACATACCCGTCGGGCCGCCCCAGATCGCCAAGGCCGATTCTCCGGTAATCCAGGGAATGAAGTTCGTACAATACTTCTACGAATTTTTCGAAAAGAGTGCGCAGCTGGGAAGAATGCGTGTATAATCCGTCCGGGATTTCCCTTCTAAGGATAATGCCTTCGATGCGTTCCATGACATAGAAAGGGCATCCGATGATCGATTCGTCGTCGGTGTAGGCGAGTGGGCGTGGTGCATAGGGCCAGTGGCCGCCAAGGGCGGAGAGCACCTTGAACTCCCGTCCCATATCGTGGGCGGATGCCGCCTTTGTTCCATGGGGTGGGCAACGAAGAACCATCTGCCGATTCTCGAATGCCGCCAGATAGGTGAGGTTGGAAGCGCCGCTGGGAAACTGCTGCAAAATCAGACTGCCGTTGAGCCCCGATATGGTGTCCTGCAAAAAGCCTTCGATTCGATCTACAGGGAGCGTTTCTCCCTCTCTTATGGCCTTTGGTTGGTCACGGTATTCCATCATTTTCCCTTTGTCAGCAGATTCTTTTCCAGAAAGGCAATGACGAAACGGCTGTACTGACTCACGGAGACTTTTCGGCGGACGTATTTGGGACGCTTCAGGTACCAGTCCTGAAGCATTGCCTTGATCAGGCTGGCGGTCATCTGGCAGTCGTCGCACGCGAATACACCCTGGCGGCAACCTTTTTCGAGAATGTCCGTAAACATCTTCTCTGAGTTCAGTTCCGACTGAACGGCGGCTTTTCGTTCCTCCGGATAGAGGTTTTTGGCTTCCATATAGGAGAAGTAAAACCATGGCTGCATGATTTCACTCAGATACAGATGCGTTGTTACCGCCGTTCGCAGTTTTTCCACCGGTGTTTTCGCAGCCTCGATGTGTGATATCAGAAAGTGGTGGGTGATGGCACGCCGCTGGGCCTGCATCATTTTCAGCAGATCCTCCTTTCCGCTGAAATAGTTATACAAGGCGCCGGTGCTCAGGTTGGTCTCTTTGCTCAGGTCCCGCATGCTCATGGCATGAAAACCCTTTTCATTGCTGATTTTCAGTGTGGCGGCAAAGATCCGTTCCAGGTTTTTGGCGATGGTCTTCTCTTTCTTGATCTGGAACGACTGGCGGTTTTCGGCAAACAGCTCCAAAAAATGGTCCTGCTTTCGTTCATTGACCTGTTCGGCAAATTTTGAGAAATTCATCGTTTGCACCTTGCCACTAGGTTACCGCTTTGCCTTCGTACGTTTTCAGAATCTGCCTGGCCGCCGACGTCTTGTGCACCTCGTCGGCGCCGTCGTAGATCCGGGCTGCCCGCTCGTGACGGTAGAAGTAGGCGAGAATCGTATCGTCGGTCATTCCCAGTCCCCCATACACCTGGAGGGCGCGATCGACGACCCGCTGCATGGTGTTGGCCACCACGAATTTGATCAAGGAGATCTCTTTTCGTGCGGCTTTGGACCCGACCTGGTCGATTTTCCAGGCGGCGTGAAGCACCATGAGACGGGCCGCCTGGATTTCGGCGGCACTTTCGGCGATCCATGCCTGGACGATTTGTTTGCTGGACAGCTTGCGGTTCGGCGCGATGGTCCGCTCCAGGGCACGGGCACACAGTAAATCAAAGGCGCGGTTGCAGATGCCGATCCAGCGCATGCAGTGGTGAATTCTTCCGGGCCCCAGTCGGCTCTGGGCAATGGCAAAACCGGCGCCCTCCTCGCCGAGCAGGTTTTTCTGTGGAACGCGGCAGTGCTGATACAAAATTTCCGCATGGCTGAAGTACCCCTTACCGGTATGGCCCATGACGGGGATGTTGCGCACCAGGTTGAAACCGGGGGCGTCCGTGGGAACGATGATCATGCTGGCCTGCCGATGGGGAGGGGCCGCGGGGTCCGTGACGGCCATGACGATGGCGAATGCCGCCCCGTCGGCCGAAGTGGTATACCACTTGTGGCCGTCGATGACATAGTCGTCTCCGTCCTTGACGGCGGTGGTTTCCATCATCACGGGGTTGGAACCGGGCATATCCACCTCGGTCATGGAAAAGCAGCTTCGGATTTCACCTCTCACCAGTGGATCGAGAAATTGTTCAACCTGGTACCCGGTTGCGAATTGGTGCAGGATTTCGATGTTACCGGCGTCCGGCGCGTTGCATCCGAAGGTATACAGGCCCAGGGGCGTTCGACCGAGGGCTTCGAAGATCAAGGCACTTTCGGAAAGTTTCAGCCCCATGCCACCGTGCTCCGGGGGATGAAGCGGCGCCCACAGCTCCATCTGTTTGACCATGGCCCGTTTTTCTTCCAACACCGGCAGAAGGTCGTCCATCCGGTCGGCCAGAAATTCCTTTTCCAAAGGGATCAACTCCTTTGCGACGAATTCGTCCATCATCCCAAGAATCGTCTGCATTTTTTCCGATATGGTGAAATCCATTGTTTCTCCTTGAAGGCTCTTATCGATACGTGATCAAACTGGGATCCTTTTCCCTCCACAGATGCGTCACGCTGTTAAGAATCGACAATGCCAATTTTTGTCCGCTGTATTTCAAACAGGTCAGCGAGGCGTTCATGATTTGCCAGCTGACCTCGATTGCTTTCTCATCGGAAAGCACGAGGGCGGTTTTCACCGCGACGGAGATCGGTCCGCCGGAGGTGAAGACCGCAATCCGCTGACCGTTGCCGTGTCTCTCCATGATCCCATCGATGCCGTCCATGACCCGCCTGCAAAACAAAGGGTACGGTTCGATACCTTCCATGGCATCGAATTCACCTTCCGCCCATCGGGTAACGGTCTCGGCAAAGTAGGCCTGAAAGGCTTTCGTATCCCGCATAAGATCGGCTAACCGGATCCGCTCTTCTTCTCCATTGGTTTGCCGGCGTTTGCGGGCAACAAGCAGGGCCCTGGAATCATATTCATCGAATGCGGCCGTGAATTCCGGTCGGGCCAGTTGACAATGGCGGGTTCCGTACCGGTCACAGAACGGTCGTGCGGTCTCTTCGTGTCGATTCATGCGACCGGCGTATACGGCGTCGAAGTGGATGTCACTACCTTCCAGGAATTTGGCGAGAAGTTCAGACTGACGAACGCCGGTGGGAGACAGCCTGTCGTAATTTTTCGTTCCGAAACAGGCCTGGCCATGCCTGAACAGATAGATTTCACTCATGACGTTTTATCCACTCATCGTAAAGCGTATGCGGATTGTTCGCTTATACACCCGCTCATTTGCCAAATGTTGATAGCAGGGCGTCTATCCCCTGTCAACAAAATAACGAACGATCGTTAGTTTTTTATTGACATCCTGCCGGCGACGGCCTACAGGAAAATAGACTGCCAATTGAAACCCTGTTCAAGAAAGATGAAGCGCTCAATTCAGGCGATACTACCCCATTTGGAATCTTATGAATATTCTTGTCTGTGTTAAGCAGGTACCGGATCTGGATGCCCTGGCCGTTGCCGAAGGGGCCGACGGGCGTGCGATGGTGGACGAGGCGACCACCTTTCATATGAATCAGTATGATGCGTTTGCCGTCGAAGCGGCGGTTCGAATCCGGGAGGAATTCTCGTCGGTCCAGCAGGTACATGTGGATGCGGTTACGGCGGGTCCGGGCCGTGCGTTGGACGTTATCCGTCGCGCCGTCGGCATGGGAGCGCGAAACGGTATTCATCTGCGATCATCGGAAAACGGCGAAGAGGGGCCGGAATCGGTGGCAGCGGGTATCGCCCGTTATGCGCAGTCGAAAGCCTATGATTTGATCTTGACCGGCAGCATGTCCGAGGATGGAATGAACGGGCAGGTGGGGCCGCGGGTGGCGGCCTGCCTGAATTTGCCGTGTGCGATCCACGTGGTCCGCATGGAGCTGGACATTGCCCATGGATCCGTTGTCGTTGAAAAGGAGATCGAAAGTGGCCGCCGGATGAAACTGAGACTCCAGCTGCCGGCCGTACTGGCAGTTCAATCCGGCATCAACCGGCCGCGGTACCCATCCCTTTCAAACCTCTTGCGCGCCAATCGGCAGAAAGTGGAGACGATCCCAATGAATGCCGGTTCAACCACGGCTTCCATCCCTTCGTTCATGGGAACGTTCATGCCGCAACGATCCAGAACGGGAAATGTGCTGAAGGGAACGGCTGAGGAAAAGGCAGAGACGTTGATTGCCATTTTACAAGACAAGGCGTTTTTATCCGATCATGCCAAATCATTGTGATATTGTAATCGTCATGGAAAGCGTCGGCGGCCGTATTGCTGCAGGAGCCGAGGCCCCTTTGGGGATGGCGGAACGCATTCGGGAGCAAACACCGTGCACCGTCCGGGTGGTGATCCTCGGATGGGAAGTGAATGACGCGGCCAGAGAGATCGCCTGTGGCAGCGGTTATGATGTGACCGTTATATCCGACCCGGTGCTTGCCGACTACACCCACGAGGCCTATCGTCGGATCCTCGGACCGCGGATCCAGGAAGCGTTGCCGTCATACGTTCTTGCGGCGGATAACGCCTTTGGTGCGGAATGGGTGCCGTCGGTTGCCGTGGACATCGGTGCCGGCTGCATCACCGGTGTGGATCGGGTCGATTGTACCGACGGTGCCATCTCTTTGTATAAGGATCTGCTCGGCGGCAAGGTCAAAGGCCGCTATGGACCGAAAGACGGAATCACCCTGGTGACGGTACAACCCGGCAGCTTTCGGCCAAAGGGCAACGATGGCGGGCTGCCCGGTACTGTCACCGTAATCGAAAGCAATGAACCGCCCGCCACCACACAATTTCTCGGTTACCTGGAACCGATGACCCAAACCGCCGATTTCAACGATGCAAGGGTTATCGTGGCTGCCGGCATGGGAATCGGCGGACAGGAAAACCTCCTATGGATCAGGCGGCTGGCGGCGCTGTTTCCCAAGGCGGCCGTCGGCGGCACCCGCCTGGTCTGCGATCAGAATTGGCTCGGATACGAGCGGCAGATCGGCGTTACCGGTGCCACGGTTTCGCCGGCGCTCTATATTGCCTGTGGCATTTCGGGTGCCGCCCAGCATAGAGTGGGAATGCGCGGGGCCGGATTCGTGGTGGCGATCAACACCGACCCCCACGCTCCCATTTTTTCCGAAGCCGACATCTGTATCGTAGAAGAACTTGTGCCCTTCATCCAACTGGTGGTGGATGCCTGCCCGACAGACGAAGCAAAAGAAAACGACCCTGAATGAAAGGACGAAGATGATCTCATTCAACCTGGAAGAGAAAATTGCCCTGATCACCGGCGCCAGCAGAGGAATCGGAGAAGCCATTGCCGTTGCGCTGGCCCGGTGCGGCGCATCGTGCGTTCTCGTTAGCCGAAAGACACAAGGCCTGGAAGCCGTACAGAAAAAAATCCACGCCGGCGGCGGCAGGGCCGACGGTTTCGCCTGTCATATGGGGGATCTCTCCCGCATCGAGCAACTGGTCGAGCGGGTGAAAGACACCTACGGGAGGCTCGACATCCTGATCAACAACGCGGCGACCAATCCCTATTTCGGTCCCATGACCAAGGCTCCCGAATCGGCCTGGAATAAAACCCTGGATGTCAATCTCAAAGGACCTTTTTTCCTGATCCAGAAGGCATCCGAACTGATGGCCGCCGGCGGCGGTGGTAGCATCGTCAACGTGGCCTCCATCAACGGCGTCAGTCCCGCACCCATGCAGGGGATCTATTCCATCACCAAGGCCGGTGTGATTGCCATGACCAAGGCCTATGCCAAGGAACTGGCGGAGAAGAAGATCCGCGTGAACGCACTGCTGCCTGGATTGACCGCGACGAAATTTTCGGAAGCGCTGATCGAAAATGAGTCGATCTACCAACGTGCGCTGTCCCGTATTCCCATGCAGCGGCATGCCATACCGGAGGAAATGGCCGGAGCGGTTCTCTACCTGGTTTCCGATGCGGCCAGTTTTACGACGGGTACGACCATTACCTGTGATGGGGGCGCGCTGGCGTAGAAGTAAAGTTACAGCGGATTGAACTTCGGACTCTGCCAGAGCGACCCGGAGAGGTTCGGTCCGGTCCGGCGAGACACTCAATCGGCAGAAGTTATTTATGGACGTTCGATGTTCGGCGTTTATCGGTCTGGATTTTAATCCTCTTCGAGTGGGCCGAATCAAACCACCTGCTCTGCAGGTGATCGGAGATTCATAACCAATGAATCAGGAAGAAGCATGAACATTTCAGGAAAAGTCGTAGCGGTCACCGGCGGTGGCGGCGGCATTGGGGAGGCGTTGTGCCGACGATTCGCCAGGGACGGGGCCAAGGTGGCAGTCGCCGACATCGATGAAGGGGACGCACAAAAAGTCGCCCGGGAGATCGGCGGCACGGGGTTCGGCTGCGATGTTGCAAAGGAAGCCGAAATGATCCGCCTGGTACAGGAGGCACAATCGCGTTTGGGGCCCATCGACATCTTTTGTTCCAACGCGGGCATCATGATCAAAGGGGACATCGATGTTCCCAATGAAAAATGGCAGACGATTTGGGAAATCAATGTAATGGCCCATGTCTATGCAGCCAGAGCGATGGTACCGGAAATGCTCCGTCGCGGCGGTGGCAGGCTGATCATCACCGCCTCGGCAGCGGGCCTGCTCAGCCAGATCGGATCGGCTCCGTACTCGGTGACGAAACACGCCGCGGTGGGGTTGGCGGAGAATCTGGCCATCACCTATGGTGACTGCGGGATTCGGGTTTCCGTGATCTGCCCGCAGGCCGTTCGGACCGCCATGACGCGTCGGGGCGGCGGTGTCGCCGCCGTGGACGGCATGCTCGAACCCGAGATCGTGGCCGATCACGTGATTCAGGGACTTTGCGAGAATCGGTTCATGATTCTTCCGCACCCGGAAGTGCGAACCTACATGCAACGAAAAACGGCGGACTATGATCGCTGGGTCGGCGGAATGCAACGGCTCCAACGCCGGTTTACCAAAGGCGGGGCGGAAAGCAGGTAGGCGATCGCCGCCTCACCGGAAGGAAAATGAAGGTGAACCTATACATGTAGATGTTTCTCGTCATCCCATAAAAAATAATATCCTTACAGCATGTTATCCATGATAATATGCCAAATGTCCATAAAGCTATACATTTCGCACTCATTTTTGACCGTCTCCGGCAAATAGTGAGAATCCATCGCAAACACGTAAAACAAGACCCATTGTTCTCTTTTTCCATGTGCGCAATCCCTATGGCAGCAAAATTGCTCTATTGGATACAACTGATCCATGGCAATTACATGAAGTAGACGAAAAAGCGGAATGAAAATACAAATAACGACATAAAAGCAGACAGGAAGAGAGATGGAAAACATCCTTGTGGAGAAAAGAGGGCAGATCGCCATTCTTACCATTGACCATCCGCCGGCAAACGCCTGGGACCTTGCAACCATGAAGGCCTTTGAAGAGGCCGTGGAAACGGTGAAAAAGGATGACGATGTCCGGGTAGTGATCATCACGGGAAGCGGAGAGAGGTGCTTTTCCGCCGGCTTCGACGTCAAAGATGCGGCCAATGCCTCCGAGATCAGCACCAAGGGACGTGAGTTGTGGACGCGGATCGACCGTTTTTCCAAGCCGGTGATCGCCGCCATCAACGGTTTTGCCATGGGGGGCGGTCTGGAACTGGCCCTGGCCTGTCAGTTTCGCATCTTGGCCGATGGTCCCGATGTCTTCGTCGGCCTGACGGAGCTCAATCTGGGGATCATTCCCGGGTGGGGCGGGACCCAGCGATTGACCCAGGTGGTGGGCAAGGCAAAGGCTTTGGATATGATGCTGTTCAGCAGAACCATCAATGCCCGGCAGGCGCTCGAGATCGGACTGGTCAATCAGCTCTCTTCCCCCGCTTCGCTGATGGAAGACGCCATGGCCTTTGCCGAACGTCTGGCCGCGCGACCACCGATCGCCGTCAGCTGTGTCCTCAAAGCGGTCTCGGCGTGGACCTACGAGGGGATGCAGAAGGGGCTGGCGGTGGAAGAAGAGGGATCCAGAATCGTGGGCGCTTCGGAAGACCGAAAAGAGGGGTTCGCCGCTTTCATCGAAAAACGAAAACCGGTGTTCAAGGGGAAGTAGGATCGGGGATCGATGTCTCTGGTGAGACAGCGTTCAACCCATTGTGTGGAATCCGTTCGTGCATGCAATTCAAAGAGAAGTTTTACGGCGATGCGCAACTAGGCGAAGGAGACCGGCATCATGAGTGAAAAAACGTTTCAGCCTGGAGAATGCTACAACTATCCGTTAATCATCAAAAAGCTGCTGACCACGCCCATGGTGGTGGCGCCCGACCAAAAGATCCTTTACCGTGACCAGTTTCGTTTCACCTACCGGGAGATGGTCCGGCGGGTACACCGACTGGCCAACGTCCTGAACGGGTTGGGGATAAGGCAGGGCGATACGGTGGCGTTCATGGACTGGGACAGCCACCGCTTCCTGGAAGCCTACTTTGCCATACCCATGATGGGCGCCGTGTTGCAGATGGTCAACTGGCGGCTTTCCGCCGATCAGGCACTGTATACCATAAATCATGCCGAACCCAAGGTCTTGTTCATCCACTCCGACTTTCTGCCCATCTGGCAGGCGATCAGAGACATAGTGCCGAGCGTTGGAAAGGTCGTCGCCCTGGTCGAAAAAGAGGGACCATCCATCACCGATCTTCCGGTGGATGGCGAGTATGAGAATATGCTGGCCGATGCTGCGCCGCATTTTGACTTTCCCGATCTGGACGAAAACACCAAGGCCACCACGTTTTATACCACCGGCACGACCGGCAATCCCAAAGGGGTGCATTTCACCCACCGGCAGTTGGTTCTTCACACCCTGGGGATCGCGGTGGGCAGCGGATGCTATGAAAATGTCGGCGGTTTCCGTTCCAGGGACGTCTACATGCCCCTGACCCCCATGTTCCACGTCCATGCCTGGGGCTATCCTTATATTTCCACGTTGCTGGGCACCAAACAGGTCTATCCGGGAAGGTACGAACCCGAAATGCTGCTCCGTTTGATTCTCACCGAGAGAGTCACCTTCTCCCATTGCGTGCCCACCATTTTGCAGATGATTCTCGCCAGTCCGGCCGTTCAGAAACTGGACATTTCCCATTGGAAGGTCAGCATCGGCGGTGCCCCCCTTTCCAGGGGACTGGCAAAAATGGCGGTGGATGCGGGAATCGATATCGTTGCCGGTTACGGGATGTCGGAGACCTGTCCGGTCGTCAGTGTGGCCCGCCCCAAAGATCATATGATGGAGTGGGATATGGATCGGCGCATCGATATTCTCACCAAGACCGGTGTGCCCATGCCGCTGGTGGAGATTGAAGTCGTCGATCCGGAAGACAATCCGCTTCCCCATGATGGTAAATCGACGGGTGAGGTGGTGATGCGTGCTCCCTGGCTTACCATGTCCTACCACAAGGAACCGGAAAGAACGGCCGAGTTGTGGCGCAATGGCTGGTTGCACAGTGGCGACATCGGGCACATAGACGATGAAGGGTATCTGAAAATCACCGACCGCATCAAGGATGTGATCAAGAGCGGCGGCGAATGGATTTCGTCACTGGATCTCGAAGATGTCATGAGCCGGCATCCGTCGGTGATGGAATCCGCTGCCATCGGCATACCCGATGCCAAATGGGGAGAACGACCGCTCATGATCGTGGTCCTTCAGCCGCATCTTACACAAGCCCTGGAGATTTCTCAATTAAAGGAACATATGGCCAAGGCGGCATCCGACGGATTGATTCCAAAATACGCCGTGCCGGACAAATACGTGATCCTCGACGAGATTCCCAAGACCAGCGTGGGCAAAATGGACAAGAAAGCCATTCGAAAACGATACGCCGACGGCAACTTGTCGCCGACTGGTGAACAGGGCGTGAAAAGAAGCGAAGAGCAGATGAGAAGATGAAAGGGAGTTGCGTGGGATAATGAAACACTACAGAATGCTCATTGGTGGCGACCTCGTCGATTCCTGCGGCGGCAGCCGCCGGGAAAGCGTCGATCCCGGTTCCAGAGAGGTCGTGGCCACCTATGCATATGCCGACAAATCCGATGCCCGGCATGCAGTGGAGGCCGCTTCGGCGTCCTTTGAAAGCGGGGTCTGGCGCGACATGCAACCGGCCGACCGCGCCCGGGTCATGATGGACCTGAGTGATCGGTTGCGTCTGGCCGCCGGCGAAATCGGTATGATCGAAGCCATGGACAGTGGCGGTATACTGCGACGGACCCTGTGGGATCTGATCACCGGTGCCATGTTGATCCGCAACCTCGCCAATATCGCGAAAAATGAATTCCCCTGGGTCGAAAACGCATCGGATGCCGGCAATCCCGGGTTTCCCAGCCGCCATTATGTCCGGCGCGAACCCATTGGCGTCTGTGTGGGGATCGTTCCCTGGAATTTTCCCTTTGTCATGGCCGTCTGGAAGATTGCCATGGCGGCCGTCATGGGAAACAGCGTGGTCGTAAAGCCTGCCAGCGAAACCCCGCTTTCCGCCCTGGCGCTGGCCGCCGTCATTGCCGATTCAAAAGTGCCTCCCGGCGTCATCAACGTCATCTCCGGTCCCGGAGAAGCGTTGGGCCAGGTGCTGTGCACCCATCCAAAGGTGGAGAAGATCGCCTTTACCGGTTCCACACAGGTGGGCGCCCGGATCATGTCCATGGCCTCTGCCGGCATAAAAAAAGTGACCCTGGAACTGGGGGGAAAGTCCGCCAATATCGTCCTGGACGATGCCGATATGGATTCCGCCGTGGATGGCGCGATCCTGGCCAGTTTTCTCCATTCCGGTCAGGTCTGTGAATCCGGTACACGGCTTTTACTTCCCGACGCCATCCATGATGAATTCCTGGACCGGTTGAAGGCGCGGGCGGAGAAGATCCGGGTGGGCTATCAGATGGACCCGCGAACCAAAATGGGGCCGCTGGTGAGTGCCAGACAATTGGAAAATGTAGAGAAGTATGTGCGCATTGGCCAGGAAGAGGGGGCCACACTGGTTACCGGCGGGTGCCGGGTGGAAGTGGACGGCTATCCCGGTGGATTTTACTATGCGCCGACGATTTTCAGTGATGTGGAAAACCACATGCGTATCGCCAGGGAGGAGATCTTCGGCCCTGTCTTGAGTGTCATCCGATACGAAAGCGAGGAGGAGGCCATCGCCATCGCCAATGATTCCATGTACGGGTTGGCGGGCGGTGTCTGGTCCAAAGATATCGGCCGCGCCGAGAAGGTGGCGGCCCAGGTCCGCACGGGAACCTTGTGGATCAACGACTACCATGTCTTTACCGACCGAATGCCCTTTGGCGGTTATAAACAAAGCGGCATCGGGCGGGAACTGGGGACATACGGGCTGGCGGAATACACCGAAGTCAAACATGTCCACGTCAGCTCGGAGGGGGCACCGGTGGCCCGTTTGGGAAACCGGATGCTCCTCTCATACCCGCATACCACCTTGTTCGCCTGGAACAGCCCCACCCGACTGTTGATCGGTCCCGGACGAATCGCCGCCGTGGCCGAGGAGATCCTGCGGCTGGGCGGCCGGCGCGTTTTTCTGATCGGTGACCCGGGTATCGAAAGCGCCGGGCTCCTGGATCGAATGAAAGGCGCACTGGGCTCTTTTCTGCAGGCGGTATTCACCGATGTGCCGCCGGACTCCTCCATGGAAACGGTGGACCGGGCTGTCGCGGCGGGGCGCAAGGCCGGTGTGGACGCCGTCGTGAGCATCGGAGGCGGGAGCGTGATCGACACCGCCAAGGCCGCGGCAGTATGTCTCGGTGCCGGCGGATTGGCCATGGATCACATCGGAATGTTCATGATGCGTGGCAAACCGCTGCCCCATCTCGTCGTTCCTACAACGGCGGGAACCGGTAGCGAAGTGACCAATGTGGCGGTCATTCACAACACCGATCTGGGTCGCAAGGTGTATATCCTGGACGATAAAATAATACCGCAAACGGCAATTCTCGATCCGTTGACCACGACCGGATTGCCGGCCAGTTTGACCGCCGCCACCGGCATGGACGCGCTTTCCCACGCCATCGAATCGGCAGTGAGCAAACTCGGCAATCCCGTGGCAGAAGGCATGGCCCTGCAAGCCATCCGGTTGATCACCGCGTATCTGCCGAAATGCGTGGCATCACCGGAAGATGCCGAGGCGCGGTCCCAGATGCAGATCGCCGCCGCCATGGCGGGGTATGCATTCTCCAGCGCCGGGACGGGACTCACCCACGGCATGGCCCATGCGCTGGGTGCGGTTTGCCACGTGCATCACGGATCGGCCATTGGCGTTCTGCTTCCCCATGTGATGCGTTTTAATGCCAAGGCACGTCCCGAGAAACTGTCCCGGGTCGCCCGGGCGCTGGGATGTCGCGAAGATGGAGACGAAGCCCTTGCATTGGCCGGTGCGGATGCCGTATCCGAATTGCTCCATCGCATCGGACACCCCAGGCACCTGAGGGAACTGGGTGTGGCGAAGAATCATCTTGCCCAATGTGTGGGATTGACACTGGCCGATGAAGCCACCCTCACCAACCCGGCACCGGTGAGTCCGGATGGCGTTGCGGCGCTGTTTCGATCGGCATTCTAGTGGTCTACTACTACGGATTTTCAGATTCACTCATGGTACACCTACGCCCATAGGTATCGATACAATGACATCCAAGTTCGTCAGCAAACGCAACCTGCAGTTTTTGCTCTACGAGGTCTTCGACATCGTCGAGCTGACCCGGTACCCTTATTTTTCCCAGCACAACAAGAAGACCTTCGACATGATCCTGGACGCCGGCATCAAGATGGCCAAAGACCTATTGTATCCGGTATGCGAGGAGATGGATCGCAGGCAACCCGTGATGGAGAACGGTCGCGTCAAGGTCCACCCATCGGTCCGGTCCCTGATGCGGGCATTTGGCGAGGGAGGATGGATCGCCGCCAGATTCGATGAAAAATTCGACGGCGAACAGCTGCCCCACATGATCTCCGATTGCTACCAGTTCGTCTTTTGCGCGGCCAATTATGCGGCCGCCGCCTATGCGGGGCTGACGTCCAAGGCGGCCCGCCTGATCACCTCCTTCGGAAGTCCAGAGCAGATCGAAACCTACGTGCCGCATATGCTCAGCGGCAAATGGCAGGGCACCATGGCCTTGACCGAACCCCAGGCCGGCAGCAGCCTGGCCGATATCACCACCACCGCCGTCCCGACCGACAAGGGGTTCTACCATATCAGCGGCCAGAAGATCTTCATCTCCGCCGGCGATCACGACGGCGTGGACAACATCGTGCACCTGATGCTGGCAAAAATCGAGGGCGCGCCGGCGGGTGTCAAGGGAATTTCCCTTTTCATCGTTCCCCGCAAACGTCCCACCGGTGATGGCGGTCTTGAAGAAAACGACGTCACCGTCACCCAGATTTACCACAAGATGGGCTACCGGGGCACCCCCATCACCGAATTGAGTATGGGAGACAAGGATGATTGCCGGGGTTATCTGGTGGGATCGGCCAACAACGGGTTGGCCTACATGTTCCAGATGATGAACAGCAGCCGGATCGGTGTCGGCGCCGGCGCCGCGGCGATCTCCACGGCCGCCTACTACGCGGCACTGGAGTATGCCCGAAAGCGCCCCCAGGGCCGTGTCATCGGCGAAAAAGATCTTGCCAGCCCCCAGGTGCCCATCATCCGGCACGCCGATGTGAAGCGAATGCTCTTGTTTCAGCGTGCCTTCGTGGAGGGTGCCCACTGTCTTCTCATGCAGTGCTGCTTGTACGCAGACCTCGAACACGTACTGGAAGGAAAGGAGAAGGAAAGGGCGGCCCTGCTGCTTGATCTACTCACCCCCGTGGCCAAATCCTACCCTTCCGAAACCAGTGTTCTTTCCACCAGCATGGCGATCCAGTGCCTGGGCGGATACGGCTACTGCGAAGATTTTCCCGTTGAGCAGTACTTTCGTGACACCCGCATTCATCCCATCCACGAAGGCACCACCGGCATTCAAGGGATGGACCTTTTGGGGCGAAAGGTGAGAATGGCGGACGGAAAGGCGTTCACCTTTTTCGTTGAAGAGGTTCGAGGTGCCCTCTCCAGGGCACGTGAAACCGACCGCCTGGAACCCTATGTCGACCGGTTGGATCGTGCCCTCACCCGGCTGGTAGAGGTTACCGAGACACTCACATCGCGCGCCGCTTCGAATGGAACGGCCGTTTACCTGGCCGATGCCACCTTGTACCTGGAATACTTCTCCCTGGTGACCGTCGCCTGGCAGTGGCTGCTCCAGATGATAGCCGCCGACCAAAGGCTTTCGGCAAACCTTTCCAAATCCGAAAAACGGTTTTATGAAGGCAAGTGGCACACCGGCCGCTATTACTTTCACTACGAACTGCCCAAGACCAGGGCATTGATCGAACGGCTGCTGGATACCGATCCGATTACCCTGGAGATGGATCCGGCCTGTTTCGCCGATTAGCGTGCGTCCATCTTGAAAAACCTGAAAAGAGAAACGGCAATGGAACAACAGCTGGCCGCATTGATCAGGCAAAAATTCGACGATGCAAAACCGGATGGCGAAGATAAGCGCTGCACGCCGCAAGAGGCCATCGCGCGTCACGTCGAACCGCAGATGAAACTTTACGTTCCCTGCGGTGCGGCCCTGCTCAACCCCCTGGTCAGACAGTTCTGGGGGCAGCGGCCGGATTTCACCATCATCACCACCGGTGTGACCCTGCAGCTTCACGCCATGATCCATGGTGGGCTGGTCAAAAAGGCCATCACCAGTTTCGTCGGTCATACCTATCCGAGTCCGCGACCCTGCCGGGTCGTACAGAAGGCTTTCGTAAAGGGTGGCATTGAAATCGAGAACTGGACCATCCGTACGCTCATCCAGCGTCTGCTGGCGGCAGCGCTGGGGCTGGACTTTCTGCCCACCCGGTCGTTGATGGGAAGCAGTATGGCAGAAGAGAACCAGTCAAATTTTACGACAATGGATGCGCCCTTTGGCGGTAAGGAGAAGATCGGTCTGGTCCGTCCACTTGTCCCGGACGTTGCCCTGATGCATGCCGCCGCCGCCGACAAAAGCGGAAACGCCCTGTTCACCTATCCGTTGATCGGAGACGCCTACGGCGCCTGGGCCGCCAAAAAAGGCGTGATCGTCAGTACCGAAAAAATTGTTTCCACGGATTATGTGAAGAGGCATGCCCACATGGTTCGCATTCCCGCCCGGTCGGTTCTGGCCGTCTGCGAGGCGCCTTTCGGACTGCACCCATACGGCGTCACGGGGCATGGACTGCCCGACTACGAAAACGCCAATTTCCCGGACTATGACTTTCAGGCCGAACTCATGGAGGCCACCTGTCGCGACGAAGACTTCGACCACTGGATCGACAGGTGGATTTTAAGCGTCAAGGACCACGATGACTATCTGGCCAGACTGGGGGCGAAACGCTTGCTCTACCTGCGCGGCAAGGCCCAGGCCGATTCATGGAAGGCCGAAACCGCAACGAAATGCCAGAATGTCGACTTTTCCCGGCCGCCGAATATCCTGGAGAAGATGACCGTGGCGGCAAGCCGGGTGATTGCCGAACGTTGTCTGGCCAAAGGGTATGACAGCCTGCTGGCCGGCATCGGTCAGGCCAACCTGAGCGCCTGGCTGGCGAAACACCGCCTGGAAGAAAAGGGGAACAGGGTCGACATGCTGGCCGAGATCGGCATGGCGGGATACGATCCCCGGCCATCGGATCCCACGGCTTTCAGCTACCACAACAACCATTCCAGTGCATTTTTGACCAACATCGAAACCATCCTGGGATACATGGTGGGCAGTCCCTCCAGCCGCTGCCTCGGCATTCTCGGTGCCGGCCAGATCGACCTGTTTGGAAACGTCAACTCGACATTGATTCCCGGCGTGACCTTTCTGGTGGGCTCCGGCGGTGCCAACGATGTGGCCGCCACCAGTCGGGAGTCCATCGTGGTGACGACTGCGGGAAAGGATCGATTGCTTCCAAAGGTTCCCTACGTCACGTTTTCCGGAGACCCTATACGGACTCTGGTCACCGATGTGGGTGTCTTCGAAAAGCCACGAGGCCGGCATCCGTTTACGCTGACCCATTACCTGCCCGCCGCCGACGCTGCCAGTGAGTCCGGTTGCCTGGCGGGCATCCGGGAAAATATCGGTTGGGAACTGATTGTCTCGCCGGACCTTGTGCGAATCACGCCGCCGACCCGCGAAGAGCTGGTTCTGTTGCGACTCTTCGACCCTGAGCGCTTTTTTATTGGTGATTAGGGAAAATCATCCAATGGAAAACAAAAGGAGTGCACATGTCAAGCAATGAAGTCGTATTTATTGATGGCGTCAGAACGGCTTTCGGCCGAATGGGTGGGACCATCCGCGATATCAGCGCATCCGAACTGGCTGCAATCGGTATCCGCGGGTTGGTGGAAAAAACCAGGATTCTCGAAAAAGCCAGGGTGGACTGTGTCTTCCTGGGAAGCGCCGCCCACTGCTCCAGGGCCATGAACCCGGCCCGATGGGCAACGCTGAAAGCAGGCCTGGGGTACGAGACCAGCGCCACCTATGTGGAGATGCAGTGCGGTTCGGCCATCGATTCCATCAACCATGCGGCCTGGAAGCTGAACGCCGGTGCGGCCGACATCATCATTGCCGGCGGCATGGAGTCCTACAGCCAGATTCCCGCACGGTTCTCCATGTCCAATCCGCCGTATCGCCTGATTCCGCCCTCACCAATTAAAATGACATTGTCGCCCGTCGAAGAGGAACAGCTCGTCATGGGAGTAACGGCGGAGAACCTGCAGGAGATGTATGACATTCCCCGGGAGCAGTCCGATGAATTCGCCTGCAACAGCCAGATGAGAGCGGCAAAGGCATGGGAAGACGGCAAATTCGAAGGCGAAATCGTCCCCGTGGTTATCCCGGCCACCCGTAAAACCCCTGAAATCGTTTTCGACAAGGATGAGCATATCCGGCCGGATACGACACGGGAAGGACTGGCAAAACTAAAACCCGTCTTCAAGAAAGGCGGCACCGTGACCGCCGGAAATGCTTCCGGCCGAAACGACGGTTCGGCTTTCGTCTTGATGATGACACGGGAAAAGGCCGAAGCGTTGGGCTATTCTCCCATGGCCCGCTGGATCAGCGGTGCCGACTGCGGCGTGGATCCCAAAATCATGGGCATCGGGCCGGCCCATGCCGTTGTCAAGGCACTTCAAATGGCCGATCTGAAAATAAGCGATATGGCGGTAATGGAGTGCAACGAGGCCTTTGCCGTCCAGAACCTGGCCGTTATCCAGGAGATCGAAAATCAGACCGGTGAGAAGATCGATATGGAAAAATGGAATCCCTTGGGCGGGGCAATTGCCTACGGACACCCCAATGGTGCTTCCGGTGCCCGTGTCTGCATGTTTGCCATGCGGGAACTGATTCGGAGCGGCGGGCAGTACGGTTTCTTCAGTTCCTGCTGTGGCGGTGGTCTGGGAGTGGCCACGGTGATCGAAAACCTGCAACGATAATGGAAAGTTTAATTCTATTTTTACGGAGGAACGAGACATGAATATCGACGACATTAAAAACGTCTGCGTGATCGGGGCGGGAAACATGGGCCACCAGATCTCCACCCTTTGCGCCATCAGGGGATACAACACCACCTGTACCGATATCAGCGAAGAGGTGCTGAAAAAAGCGGAATCATTTGTGGACGGGTACTTGCCAGGACGGGTAAAAAAGGGCAGATTATCCGAAGACGAAGCAACGGCGGCGCGGGAGAGAATCCGTTTCACGTCGAATTTGGAAGATGCGGTGAAAGAGGCGGACTACGTGATCGAAGCGGCCATCGAAGTATTGGATATCAAGCGCAACGTATTTGCCGACCTGGACAAATTCGCTCCGGCCCATGCCATCCTGGCCACCAACAGCTCCGCCATCGTCAGTTCCCGTATTGCCGATGTCACCGGGCGTCCCGAAAAGGTGGTCAACCTTCACTTTTTCAACCCGGCCCTGGTGATGAAATTGGTGGAGGTGGTTCAGGGGCCCCACGTCTCCGACGAGACGGCCCGGATCTCCCTTGCGCTCTGCGACCGTCTGGAAAAGGTGCCGGTACATGTGCGAAAAGAGGTGGATGGCTTTTTGCTCAACCGCATCTTCCGGGTTATCAACAAGGAGGCCAAGTGGATGCTCGAGATGGGAGTCGCTTCCTTCGAGGACATCGACAAGGCCTGCGTCTACGGCGCCGGCCATCCCATGGGGCCCTTTCGGCTGGAAGATCTCACCGGTATCGACCTGTCTTACATCATGGGCATGGAGCGCTTCAAGCGAACCGGTGATGCGAGCAACTTCCCGTCGCCGCAAACGGTGGCGCGGTATATCAAGGGGGAGTACGGGCAGAAGAGCGGAAAAGGGTGGTACGACTATTCGAAAAAGTAAGGTGGTGATCTACCGATGAAAAAGCAATTATCCCTGAACGAACTGAAAGATCTCGTCGGCGAAGAGATCGGCGTAAGCGACTGGATGACAATCGACCAGGACCGCATCGATCGGTTTGCCGCCGCAACCGAGGACTACCAGTGGATACACGTGGATCCGGTCAAGGCAAAGGAGTCCTTTGGCGGCACCATCGCCCACGGTTTTCTCACGCTGTCCCTGATCCCGTATCTGGGTTCCCAATTTTCCCTGGTTCCCACCGGCACGAAGATGTTTTTTAATTACGGCCTCAATCGCGTACGTTTTGTTAACCCGGTTCCGGTGAATTCCTCGATTCGTGATGTCATCGTGTGCAAGGACGTAAAGCAGAAGGGCGCCGGCAGAATTCTCGTGACCACCCAGCACACCATAGAGATTCAGGGTGCCGCCAAGCCGGCATGTGTGGCGGAATTTCTGGCCATGTATATCATCGATGGTTGATCCATTAACAGACCAAAAGCCGTAGTAAAAGAGGCCGCCCATGTCCAAGCCCATCGTCGCCATCGTCCCGTATCGAAATCCGCTCGAATCCGTCCGCCATGCAGTCGATTCGAGCGGCGGGTTAAACCAACTGAAACCCAAGGACCGGGTATTTATCAAGCCCAATATCGTTTTCTGGTCGGTTCACGGTCCCTTTCCCAAGTGGGGCGTGATCACTACATCACGGGTGGTGGAGGACGTGGTGGTCCTTCTCAAGGAGCGTGGAATCGACGATATCACCATCGGCGAAGGCATGGTGATCCGTCCAACGGATCACGAAAAACCGGCCCACGCCTTCGAAACTTTGGGGTACAACCGGTTGCGCCGTCGCTACGGCGTAAAAATCGCCAACATAATGGAGCGGCCCTTCGAAGAAGTCGACCTGGGTGACGATGTGCGCCTGAACTTCAACAGCGACATCCTGGCCAGCGATTTCGTGGTCAATCTGCCGGTGTTGAAAACCCACGTGCAGACCGTCGTCAGTCTGGGTATCAAGAACCTCAAGGGAACCATCGACATGCGGTCGAGAAAACGGTGCCACAACGCGGACCCGGTCAGGGACCTTCACTTCTGGGTATCCCGACTGGCCGATAAAATGCCTCCCATGTTCACCCTCATCGACGGGATCTATTCCAATGAAAGGGGGCCGGGGCCGGACGGACGCATTCGCAGGACAAACCTGTTGATCGCCTCGTCCGATGTGCTGTCGGCCGACTTGGTGGGGGCGCGGGTTCTGGGACACACGCCGGATGCGGTACCTCACCTGGTACTGGCCGCGCAGAAGCGGGGCCGTCCATTGGATCTGTCGGATATCGAATTGTCAGGAGAAGAAGTGGATAACGTGGCCTTTCGCCATGAATTCGATTATGCCTATGGACAGGCAGATGACGGCTCCTGGCTTCCCGCCCCCCTTTTGCAGCAGGGCATCAAAGGCGTTTCCTACCGAAGATACGACACCACCATGTGCACCTATTGTTCGCTTGTCAATGGACTGGCCCTGGCAGCCCTCCGTTCGGCCTGGAAGGGAAAAGCCTGGGACAAGGTGGAAGTTCTCACCGGCAAAAGAATGCAGCCGACCCCCGGAATGAACAAAACCATACTGATCGGCCAGTGCATGTACAAGGCCCACAGGAAAAATCCTGTCATCAAGGAGATGATTCCCGTGAAAGGCTGTCCGCCCGAACCGGAAGATATCCGAAAAGCGCTTCATCAGGCCGGTATCGACGCAGAAGACCGCCTGTTTCAGGAAGTCGAAAAAATACCGGCACAATTGATGCGAAAATATGAGAATCGGCCGGAATTTGAGGAATCGTTGTTTCAGATTTCGGACTTATAGGGAACTCGTTCATTATT
The DNA here is from genome assembly GCA_963674945.2 of uncultured Desulfosarcina sp. GTDB lineage: Bacteria > Desulfobacterota > Desulfobacteria > Desulfobacterales > Desulfosarcinaceae > Desulfosarcina. The sequence continues at coordinate 1,455,779 of CAXXWQ010000003.1, read as the reverse complement.
CCACTTAAAAAGGACTTTTTTATAAAAAGCTTTTCCCTCGTTTCCATCTGTCTGCAAAGAAAATAATAACGAGTTTCTCGCATGCGATTGTTTGGCCGTATTTGGCCTGGAAAAGCTTTTTACGAATCCGTCATAGTTACATGTGAGGTAAACCAATGGCGAAGATAGACAAAACGAGGTTGATTTTTGGCGTGTTCCTGTTGGTCCTGATCGTATCCATCGATATCGTTCTGCATCACTTGCACATGGCCAATTGGCCGGCATTCATGGTGATGATCTTCTTTTTTGAAAATCATATGAATCCCAAGCGAGCGCCGCATATTCTCATCGGAGGAACATTCGGCATCCTCAACCTTGTGCTGATCGGAATATTTCTCAAGGCGGTTGCACCCCTGACCGGAATTTTGACGGCAAAACTCGTTTACATATGCCTGTTCGTCTACCTGATCGTAGCATTGGGAGAAATTCTACCCGTTTTGTTCAACAACTATGCCTTCATGTACTTTCTCATTTCCGCCCTTGCCGCAAAGGTTCAGGAACCGGCGCCCAATCCGTGGCTCTGGATGGGAATTCAACTGGTCGGCGGTGCCTTGGTCGTTGGCGGGATATTGGGCATCGGCAGATTGATGGCGATCCTCTTCGCACCGAAAGGGGAGGGGGCGTCCGCCGGACAGGAAACGTGATCGAAAAGATGGAAAAACACATCCAAAGGCTGATAATGCGTTAGCGTGAAGTATTTGTATGATATTTAAAGATGTTACGTTTCTTTTGATGCATTGGTCACAAATAAATGGTTGAAAACAGCATCATAATGCCAGTTCGTATTTTTTGACATGGCCGACCGGGTGGTAGGAAAGTTTGGCCTTGCGTAATCCGGGATCGTCAAGATCCTGCTCCCGGTTGACCAGATCGGGTCCCGGGGCAAGGTTTTCCAGAAACAATTGATTGATCGCCTGATAACTTCCTTTGTAATCGGGGTTGCCTTTTTCGAAGTGAATGACGATGGTCTGGTCGGGCATCCTTTCGGCGATGGTGTAGGCGACCAGATTATCCTCCACGCGAAGTGCGCCGCCGTTGAGGCCTTTGAGATTTTGCCACTGGCCGAGAATTCGTGCGATGGACTTGTTTTCGGCCGCCAGCGTGTCATGGCTTTCGCAATCTCGCCAGGTGCACCAGTCTTCCTGCATTGCCAGTGCCTGGTCAACCATTTCCGGTCCGAACGGCAGGTATTCGAATGGATAGGTTTTCTTGAACTGGTTGACCAAGTTTTTTTTCTTGTGAAACCGATTGCCCTTCAATTGTACCAACTCTTCGATCCGATACAAATAATCCCACTGGCCACGGGATTCAGTAAATCTGCCATCGCCGGATATCGCATCTTGCCAGATTTCCCGTAAAACCTCCGGTATGCGAATGATACGATCCGCCACGGAAGATAGTGCCGGCAATAGGGACGGCCAGTTCACCGTGTCCCAGTTTCCAATCGGCGCCCATAGTGCCGTGAACGGGTGAGATTGTCGAATCCAGACCAGATCATCTTTCCAGGCCCACGCCAGGTCGTATTCCGGTGCCCACCCGAACAGGTTGGTGAAGCTGTAGTCCGATGCAATCTGGCGGCATTGGGCCAGTTGCCGGCGGTAATCGTTCTGCTGCTCCATGCCAATGGGTATGAATGATAGGTCCAATTGCATTCCTTTTTTTTCAAAAAATGATGAGACCGGCCGAACCCGAATCATCAATTGTGCGTTTCCGCCCCATCGTCAATTCGTCCGCCCCTTAAGGAACTGCACCGCTGACGAAAAGGGAAAACAAAACGATTCGGACCGACAGCGAGCTTTTTATGCATTAAAATACTTCATTTTTGAACAATTGTCCAAGCAACCTTGTTAGAAAATCATGGAGATTGTCATGCGTTACCAAATAGAATCGATATGTTTGACACGCACGGGAATATTTATTATGTGTATTCATATCTATTGATTCTCCCGTGACATAATCCAAGATGTTTCCTCATGTTGCTGTTGAAGTTCAATAAAAGAGCTCCACTCCTAAGGAAATACCTGCTGACCGCATTGCCGGTTCTTTTCTGGGGATAATTCAGCCTGCAGCGATTGTCCGGCTCCCGAGCGGTGGCATGTCAGACTTTCTAGTAGGCAACTAAGATGGGTGGGAGCATCTTTTAAGCGCCGTTTATCGTTTCGCATTATTAAATTGAGGAAAAGTGATTGATGGGGGCACAATGAAAAAGTACGTGATTGCAGCCATACTCATCGGTGTCGGCATCATCATCGCATTTCCGTTGTTCAGCATGACCTACTACACCATGGTGAGAACCTCAACACCTGGCTTTTGTGCGACATGCCATGAAATCAAGCCGGCAGTGGTGGCCTGGCGATCTTCAACCCATGTGAACAATCCGCAAGGATTCGTGGCAGACTGCATGGACTGCCACCTGCCGGCACCGCATAAAACATTCGACTTTTTCTTTGCCAAAACGTTCCACGGCGCCAAGGACGTAATCAAACATTTCATCATCGAAAAATACGATCGCCAGAAAAACCGTGAAGCGGCCTACGCCTCCTTTGACAATGCCCAATGCCAAAAATGCCATCGCAACCTGCTGGCAATGCCCGACAAGCGCGGTGCCATGCTTGCCCATAAAACCGTTCTCTATCCCAGACCGGGGTATGAGAAAAAATGCGTAGACTGCCATTATGACCTGGTTCACAACGACCAGGTAACCGTTATGTACAAGCAATACCGGGAGGTGCCATATCAGGCCAAAGGGCTGAGAAAGCTGTAAGGATTCTGCATTTATAATCGTTCATCAGGCTTTTCCATCGAAAGGGGGGACCATGAGGCGACCCAAATTGTCTATCCTGGAAGGCACGGCAATTGCGTTGCTGGTGTTGGCCATCCTGCAAATGCCGGCCTTCGCACAACCAAACTATGCCAAGGTCAAGGAGTTTCGCATCGAACGCAGTATGCCGCCCGAGGCCGTGGCCTGCATCGAGTGCCACAAACAAACCAATCCCGGTTTGTTCTGCGACTGGGCAAACAGCCGCCATGCCAACGCCAACATCACCTGCCTGGACTGCCATCTGGCCCAGCCGGGGGATCAGGATGTGGCCAAGGATCACGAGAAGTATTACGGCCGCAGTGATCTTCCCTATGGAGACCAGAAATACAAGGTTCCCATCGCCACCGTCGTCACCCCAAAGGACTGCTCCCGGTGCCATCCGGACGAAGTGACCCAATACAGCAAGAGCAAACATGCCAACACCATCGAGATCATCTGGAAGCTGGACCCCTGGCTGAACAAGGGCATGAATTCGGACAACGAGCGCAAGACCGGCTGTTACCACTGTCACGGAACGGTGCTGGCCATCGATGACAAAGGCAAACTGGATCCCACCACCTGGCCCAATGTGGGCGTAGGTCGGTTGAACATGGACGGCAGCAAGGGGTCGTGCACTTCCTGTCACAGCCGGCATCGTTTCGCGGTTTCGGAGGCCCGGCGTCCAGAGGCCTGCGACTCCTGCCACCTGGGGCCGGATCACCCCCAGATCGAGATCTACGAGGAGTCAAAACATGGAACCATCTACAATGCGTTCGGGGATGAATTCAATTTCAAGGCCGCCGCGGGTACCTGGTCGCCGGGTACCGATTACCGGGCGCCCACCTGTGCCGCCTGTCATATGAGCGGCACCGGAAAAGTCATGGGTACCCACGATGTCACCGAACGAATTTCCTGGGAAACCCAGGCGCCGCTGACCGTCCGTCCTGCCGACTTCAAACCGTTTCCCGCAGGAAATGATTGGCAAGTCGAGCGTGACAAAATGAAGAACGTATGCCGCGCCTGTCACGGCGATTCATGGATCGAAGATTTCTACCAGGGCTTCGACAAGGCTGTGGAGGAGTATAACGAAGTCTACTTCAAGCCGGCCAAGGCGATGCTGGACAATCTGTACGCCAGGAATCTGCTGGACAACGGCAAGTTCTTTGACGAACATCTTGAACTCCAGTTTTATGAGTTGTGGCACCACGAGGGACGTCGGGCTCGAATGGGTGTCATGATGATGGCCCCGGACTACGCCTGGTGGCATGGCTTTTACGAATGCAAGGCACGTTTCAACGAATTCATGGAAGAAGCCGACCATCTGATCGCCACCGGCAAAAAAGCCTATGTCTATCCCAAGTACCCCAATGCCACAGGAAATACGACGCGCCCGCCCGAGATTTTCGGCAAGAAATAAACCCAACCACCGCCGCCGGTCTCTGAAAACAACCCATTGTGGAGGCCGGCGGCTTCCTTTTTTTCCTATAAGATCATATTCTATGTATCGATTCCTGGTTGACCGGCCTTATATTTTTGTGTGGAATAATAAAAATCGTTCTGTGCTGAAAGCAGCGATGCCCACATGGCAATGCAATATCTCTAACTGTTGGGGAGGCAGCAATGGAAACGGATATGAACACGGATGCGTCAATAAATCTTTTTGCCGTCGGTGTTGTCCATAGCTCGATCAAAGAGCCGATGATGGTCGCCGACAAAGAAGGTTTGACGCTAATGGAACGGATGGAGACAACAAGAGCGAATCGCCGAAAAATACGGGAGACTGTAAGTGAGTTGATTATCGATCCAAAATGGGAAGAACTCCTTGATGGCATCGATGGCTTTTCTCATATTCTGGTACTCTACTGGCCCCACCTGATCGATCCGGCCCGACGAACGCTGAGGAGGGTTCATCCCATGGGCCGCAAGGATTTGCCCTCCCAGGGTATTTTCGCCACATGCAGCCCGGCCCGACCGAATCCTGTCCTGGTGTCTGCCGTTCGTCTGATGACCCGAAAGGGGAATGTGCTCGAAGTCAAAGGCCTGGACGCCGTCGACGGCAGCCCTATCATTGATCTGAAACCCTATTCGAAAAGTTACCTCACAGTAAAAGATCTGACGGTACCGGCATGGATGGAACAGATAAATAAGGAACTGGGGGAAGGCGACCTATAAAAGAATCCAATTCGTAACAAAATGGCGCCCCGATACTTACGGGGGAATCGTTCCGCCGTCCATTTTTCCGCTATGATTCCATTGATTTACGAAACACGAAACGCTCTTGTCATTTCTGCGGGGCTTTGTCCGATTCAGTTTGACAAGCATTGTCCCTGAAGCGTTTCGTCTTTGTTTCATTTCAACCAGGCAAACCACAGCGGGTCCACCTTTTCTGCCAACCAGAATAACAGCATTCCCACAACCACCGTTCCACCCAATGACCGTGTCCACCAGGCAAAGACGAACGTGGGCAGGGCCACCCACAACTCGGGCCGCAGGAGATCGATGTGGCGCGGGGCTTCACCGAGAACCAGCGTCGGCAGCAGCAGTGCGCTCAAGATGGCTGCCGGGATCAGTTCCAGCCACTGGATGAACCAATCCGGAAGGGATCGCCGGGAAAGGTAATGGAGCGGCATCCAGCGGGGCAGGTAAGTCACCAGGCCCATTCCCACGAGCAGCGTCAGATATTCAGCCATTGTCCGTTTTCCTTCCCATGGTCTGTCGTTGGATGATAACGCCAACCGTGGCGGCCATCACGGAGGCGATGACGATATAGGTGTTGCCCGGGATCGTCAGCGCCAGGCCCACGGCGGCAATGCCGGCGATTACAGCGGTGAGCAGGTGAATCCATTTCCTGATCTGGTAGATGAGCAGGCAGATAAACATGGCGATGAGGGCATAATCGATGCCCAGGGCGCCCTCAGGGATAAACTGACCGCCGATGCCTCCGGCTATGGTGCTGAAGAACCAGGTGAGGTTGGCCGCATGGTTGACCACCAGCGCTCGCCCAAGGCTCCAGTTGTGGGTATTGAAGCGAGGAAGGTTGACGGCAAAGCTTTCATCGGTCACACCATAGGCGTAGAGGGCGAGTAAGCCCCGGTGAGCCGACCGCAAATAAACGGCAAGGGCGGAGCTCATTAACACGTGGCGCAAGTTAACTACAAAGGTGGTAGTGATGATGGCCGCAGCCGAAGCCCCGGCGGAAATCATGGAAACGGCGATGAATTGTGAACTGCCGGCAAACACCAAAATGGACATCAGGCCGATATGAATCGGTGTAAGACCCGCCTTCTGGGCCAGAACCCCGAAGGCCATTCCGATGGGCAGGTAACCCAGGCAGATCGGCCACCCTGCGCTCAGGCCATCTTTGAAAGGAGAGGCATCTTTTGCAATGGAATCGGATGTCATGCGTGAATACCCTGGACGGTAAACGGGTTGATGGTTGTGCATTACCATTGCATGCAAACCTACAATTGTGAACGTATAATTGCAATTATTTAGTGCATTGCGTTTAATTAAGCAAAAATTTTGCATAGATTTGTCTTTAATGTTAATTTTATACTTAAAATTCCGGTTGCATGACGCTGTGCGCAAAGGTTTTGCATATGACCAAACTCGACGATTATGACAGGAAGATCATTGAAGCGCTGCAAGCCAATGGAAGGCTGTCCAACATGGATATTGCCGGGCAGGTCAATCTGTCCCATTCCAGTTGCTCGCGGCGGATCGCGCGACTCGAAAAGGAAGGTGTCATTGTCGGCTATCGGGCGCTTACCGATCGGCAAAAACTGGGCCTTTCCGTTCGCGCCTATTGTGGTGTGATCCGCGATGCAGCCGTGGGCTGGGAGGACGTCGCGTGTAATCTGGCGAAAATCGAGGGAGTCGTCAGCGTATTTGCCGTTTCCGGCGACGTCGACCTGGTGCTGGAAATCGTCGCCCGGGATATGCAGCACTATTCCCAGGTCGTGCTACAGGATGTATTCAATACCAAGGGCGTTTCCGCCACCCGCAGTTCGTTTGTATTGGCGGAAATCAAATCGATTTATTGATCACACGTTTTAAAAATCATCTTGTACGATCCGGTTACGGTCCAAGAATGTTATTCAAATACACGCAAGGCCCGGATGAAACAAAAGGGTAAAGGAGGGAGCCATGACTAACCAACGTCTATTCGTTCCGGTTGACGGTTCGTCGCACTCTTGCCGCGCAGCCGAATACGCCATAAAGATGGCCCGTTGTATGGACAGAGAAATTTTACTGATACACTTTCACAAACATTTTCCGGTTTTGAGAGGGGAGCCGTATTATCAACGGGCCGTGGACAAAATTTTATCCCAATCCCAGGAACTGTTGGCGCCCTTTCGGCAGTTGATGTCCCAAGCGGGCGTCAATTTTGAGGAAAGGATCATGGAGGGTCCTCCAGGGGATAGAATCTGTGAGGTCGCCGAACTGGAAAAGTGTGAAATGATTGTCATGGGATCCCGGGGCCGGTCCGAACTCCAAGGGTTGGTTCTGGGCTCTGTGGTTCACCGTGTGCTTCATTCGGCGGCTTGCCCGGTATTGGTGGTCAAATGAGTCTGAAGTTGGACTTGGCTGAAACGGCGGGATTACCTGTAGGCATCCTTAATTTTCGGTTATACCCTGCAGGATGTTGAGGGAAAGAATATGCCTTTCGTCCCCGATAGCGAAAAGAAACCATTCCGATTGCGTAGGATTAGGATGTTTTCAGAAGCTCCTTTGCTACGCAGCCTCCCAGGTATCCGGTACTCCCGGCCATAAGAACATTTTCATGTTTATTCTCGTATCCGTCTACACATCGATCCCATAGATTTGCGGTTCTTTCCGGGTACTGCAATTTTCATGTAACCAGTTGGCGATATTTTTCCACGCACCGGCCTCCATAAACCTCGCACCGGTCGGGCAGTTTTTGATGCAAGCGCAGCAGCGAATACATTTCTTGACTTTTGTTTCCACGCTTCCATCGACCGAAATGGCTGCCGTCGGACAGACATCGGCGCACGTTCCACAAACGATGCATGTCTCTTCTTTGGTTACGGGTGAAACCGCCATCGGTCGAGCCCCGCCAGCTTCATAGGGAAAACTTCCGGGAATATCCAAATCCATGCGGGTATCCGGTGACTGCAATGCTTTGACTCTATTTCTTATTTTTCTACTTTTTCAGTCCACTCTTCATCGCTTGCGTGCTGTATTTTCTTGACTGCCTCGTGTATGAAATCGGCCAGATATCCTTTTATATGTGTATACGAAGAGTTGCTTTGCAATTTTTGTGGAGGTCTGAAAGGTCGACCCTGAGTCCTTCCTAGTACGCATGGCTCTTGGCGAAAACCGCGTTTTCGATTTTGTTTCTTACATCAGGAAAATGCTCTTCCAATATGTGATCGACATTCTGCCAGTTTTTGTCGGAGCTGTCTGTGATGCTCAATCCATAGATCCAAATTTTCTCGGCATACCCGTCCACAAGATCGATTAACGGCGTTACATCGGTAATATAAGGAATGACCGGACAAAGCAAGGCGGCGGTATGAATTCCCGCCGACTGCAACTTTTTCAAGGCTGCAATCCTCTTTCCAGCAACAACTCGAGAACCTGGCGGGTCTGGCGGAATTGCGCCTCGCATGGCTGGCAGGGGGCCGTATGCCATCCCATGTATGTCGTCTGTGGTGAAATCGTTGAAAGCTGCTTTCCCAGCCGGGTAGCGATGTCCTCATGATAGCGTACCTCCTTGCTCCAGTCGGTTTCCGCCTGGGGAAGGACATAACAGTATCGGCAAACATGTTCGCAACCGATGTATGGGTCTACCTGGCAATTCAGGTTTGGCAGGGTACATGGTTCCAGTATGGAGCGGTTCGGGCAAGGGGTTACGATCATCTTTCGGCTCCTTCTCATAATTCTCGTCCAATCATTTATCTCTCGATTTCATTCCGTATCGTGTGATGAACATGGCCGATTTCCTTTACGTATTATGAATAGCCACAGATCTGACCGGCGTTTCCCCATGTCGTTTGACTCCCCGATTGACGAAAAGAAAAATTAAGAATAACAAGCTTTTGAAAGGAGAACTGCGCCGTCTGTCCGGAGATAAAAGAACTGTCGCCGCGTTCGGGTTGAAAAATAAATCCTTTGACACATAGAAATAAAGTGCAATATTACTTCCAGTGTATCAGACGATGGTGATCTGTTTGTCTTTAAAGATCATCTGCGCAATGTAGATCACAAGCATACTGCTTTCCAGCCATCTTATCCTGAACTGTTTTCGCAATTTGAAGCTGATCTACGGGCGCTTTTGGCATCACTCAGAGATTCTGCTTGATATTCAGGCGGGTATGCCAACCTCTATCCTAAGATTTATTGTTCGCCAATAGTCCCAATTTGTTACGATTATCTAACAGGTTTTCTTACAACGCGGAAGGCCGCAAAGGAGGATAGAATGAAAAGATCCGACAGCAAATTCATACTCATACCTTTCATGATCGCGATGCTTTTGGTTGGTTTTGTTTCCTTATCCCCAGCACAGGATAAACCCAACATCCTCGTGATCTGGGGCGATGACGTCGGCCAGTCCAACATCAGCGCCTACTCACGGGGGATGATGGGATACCGTACTCCCAACATCGACCGTATCGCCGACGAGGGCATCCTCTTTACCGACTACTACGGTGAGCAGTCCTGTACCGCCGGCCGGTCGTCCTTCATCATGGGGCAGAGCGTGTTCCGAACCGGTCTGTCCAAGGTCGGCCTGCCCGGTGCAAAGGAGGGCATGAACGAGGCCGATCCGACCATCGCCGGTCTGCTCAAGGATCAGGGATATGCCACCGGCCAATTCGGCAAGAACCATCTGGGTGACCGTGACGAGCACCTGCCCACCAATCACGGTTTCGACGAGTTTTTCGGTAATCTCTACCACCTCAATGCAGAGGAAGAGCCTGAAAACGAGGACTACCCCAAAAATCCGGAGTTTCGCAAGAAATTCGGCCCGCGCGGGGTGATCAAATCCAGCGCCGACGGGAAGATCGAGGATACCGGACCACTGACCAGGAAACGCATGGAAACCGTGGATGACGAGACCGTGGCAGCGGCCATCGATTTCATCGAACGCCAGACCGAGGCGGGCAACCCCTGGTTCGTCTGGTGGAGCGGGACGCGAATGCACTTCCGCACCCACGTAAGCCCAGAGAAGATGGCCGAAATCAAAAAGAAATATCCCCATGCCGATGAATATAGCGCCGGCATGATCGAGCACGACATGCACATCGGCCAGTTCCTGGACGCTCTGGATCGCCTGGGCATCGCCGACAACACCATCGTCCACTACTCCACCGACAATGGCCCGCATTACAACACATGGCCGGATGCCGCGTCCACACCTTTTCGCGGAGAGAAGAACACCAACTGGGAAGGCGGCTGGCGGGTGCCCTGTGCCGTGCGCTGGCCCGGCGTGGTCAAGCCCGGCTCGGTCAGCAACGGGATCGTCCATCACATGGACTGGCTGCCCACTTTTCTCGCCGCGGCCGGTAAAAAGGATATTAAGGAAGATCTCCTCGACGGATACACCTCCAAGGCGCTCAAGAGAAAATACAAAATTCACCTGGACGGCTACGACATTACCGACCACCTCAGAGACCCGGCAAACACTCCCAGCCCGCGCAAGGAGATTTTTTATTTCTCCGACGACGGCGACCTGACGGCGTTGCGCTACCAGGAATGGAAGCTGATCTTCATGGAGCAGAAATATCAAGGCACCTTTCGGGTCTGGATGGAGCCCTTCGTTCCCCTGCGCGTGCCGCTGATCTTCAATCTGCGCCGCGACCCCTACGAGCGGGCCTCCATTACCTCCAACACCTATTTCGACTGGATGCTCGACCGTGCGTATCTGTTGGTTCCGGCCCAGGCCTATGTCGGTAATTTCCTCAAGACCTTCAAGGAGTATCCACCCCGCCAGAAGCCGGCTAGCTTCAGCCTGGACAAGGTCATGGAGCAATTGAACTCAACCGGTGGGACACATTAGTGTGTCTATTTCCGTCGCCGCCCGAACGGGCAATGCGTCGGTCCGGACGGCGGCGCACCCTGAAATGCAATGCAGGCCAAATGAACATCCTCGCGCAGATCAGCGACCCCGAAGGTCGGTCCGAAGCGGCCGTCGTTAATTGACCATCAAAATCTTACGAAAGCGCCAAGATGGAGGTCTTCGTGAAGTTAAAACATATGTTTAAAATGATACTCATGGCCGTTTTCATTGCGGTCTTCATCCAGACACCGCCGGTCGATGCGGGCGATACGCTTGCCTCCTGGCGGGAAGGAAAGGCGAAGCAGTCGATCATTGACTTCGTGACCCGCGTGACCTCCAAGGGCTCATCCGACTTCGTTCCACCGGCAGAGCGCATCGCGGTGTTTGACAATGACGGTACGCTGTGGTGCGAGCAGCCGATGTACTTTCAGTTGTTTTTTGCCATGGACAGGGTCAGGGAACTCGCGCCGCAGCATCCCGAATGGAAAACCAAAGAGCCTTTTGCCTCGTTGCTGCAGGGGAACGTGAAACAGGTTCTTGCAGGAGGCGAAAAGGCTATCCTCGAGATTGTCATGACGACCCACGGGGGCATGACGACGGATGCGTTCGCGCAGATCGTCCGGGACTGGATGGCCACGGCCACGCATCCAAAAACGGGCAAACGGTTTACCGAAATGGTCTATCAGCCGATGCTCGAAGTGCTGGCCTATCTGCGTGCCAATGGCTTCAAGACCTTTATCGTATCAGGCGGCGGCGTCGAATTCATGCGTCCGTGGGCGGAATCGGTGTACGGTATTCCCCCCGAACAGATCGTCGGAAGCAGTGTCGAAACCAAATATGAGATTAAGGAAGGCAAGCCCGTGATCATGCGCCTGCCCGCGCTGAACTTCCTCGACGACAAAGAAGGCAAGCCGGTGGCAATCAATCTGCATATCGGACGTCGCCCAATCGCCGCATTCGGCAACTCCGACGGCGACCTGCAGATGCTCCAATGGACCACTGACGGGCCGGGGGCGCGCTTCGGCCTGATCGTCCATCACACCGATTCTGAAAGGGAATGGGCCTACGACCGGCAGTCCCATGTTGGTCGTCTGGACAAGGCGCTTGATGAGGCCAATGACAAAGGCTGGACCGTTGTCGACATGAAGCAGGACTGGAACGTGATTTACCCGCCCTCGGTGTCGGCGTCAGCCTCGACCCTTCCCTTCAAAGTGGAGCGGTCAATCAAACGTGGGGTCCATGAAAAACCGGCATCCGGAACGGAAATTTTTTAGGCTCCGTTTCGGATCAACCGATCACGCACACGTTTCGGAAACACCCGAGACCGGTTCCGGTTGCCGGTCCGAATCGCAAGGAGTCGGAGATGGGATAACTTACGAGTTATTCTCAATGACTGAATCGGTCACCGTGATCGGGGTGTCGCCATGCATGGAGATGCCATCGTAGGCAGGGTACCAGGACCCGCCGATGTTGTTGGTAATCACCGATTCGTCGATGACGATATCGCCGGAGTGGTCATTTGTGACAAAGAAGATGGCCGAGCCATGTTCGTTGACTTCATTGTACTCGATTCGCGTTCCAAGCACGGTCAGCGTCATGGTGTTGCCGTCATTATAGATCGCACCGCCACTGCCGCCACCGGGCGTCCCTGACGCCGCCGGATTTGCCCCGTATCCGATGGCGCGATTATGGGAGAAGAGGCTGTTGATGATGGTCCATGAGACGCCGATGCTGCTGATGGCGCCACCGTTGGATCCCACATTGCCATAGCCTTCCATACCGCCGAAGGTGCAATGGACAATATAAACGGGCAGATCCTGATATTGATCAAACACCCGGATCGCTCCACCACCCACATCGGGACCGGTATCGGCACACACATTGTTGAAAAAACGGCAGTTGACGGCTTTGAAACGGCCTCCGCGCACCCATATGGCGCCACCCCCGTCATACTCCATTTCACCCTTCGAATTGCCGTCGGCAAATGTGATGTTCTGCACCGTCAGCCGGGGATGGTCCTGATCCTGACAATGGGAGGTCGTCCACACCTGATCCGAATCGCAGGTGTTCATGTATAAGATGCGGGTCTGCCCGCCACCGCTTACGGTGACCAGTCCGCCGCCGTCGATAATGATATCGTTGTCTGCGTCATTGAACACCTTGGCCGGTCCTGGAAGCGTCAGCGTAATCGGATCGGGCCCGCAGTCAAAGACAATCGTTCCACCTTCCGCCACGGCGTCGATAAAGGCTTTTGCACTGCAACTCTCCGGCGTTCCGTTTCCAATAATATGATCGGGATCAGACACATCTTCCATGTCACCCTCGACCGGAATGGGGGCGTTTCCATCCGGATTTCCGAAAGGAGGGCCCCCATCCGGGTCGACAATGGGGACATCCGTGTTCTGTCCGGAACCATCCGCCGTATTGTCGCCTCCTGAACCGCAACCGGAGAACAGGAGCAATAGTACTGCTATGCATGATGTAAAGAGCGGATAATAAAATTGTCGTTTCACGCCGATACCCCTTTTATTTTTCCGATATGATGGATTTTATCCCGTATTGCATTGCTCATGTCATTTACGGTAATATTTCAATACACCAAAGCGATCAAAATTGTTTATCGGCAAAAAAAAGTCTATTTTAAATTTTGAACTGATCAACCATATTCTTTAGGCTTTCAGAAAGCTGGGACAATTCCTGCGCACTGAGGTTGACCTGGCTGCTGCTGGTGGACATCTCGTTCATGGAAACGCTGACGGTGGCGATGTCCTGAGAAATTTCAGCAGATACGGTTGAGCTCTGATTGACGTTTTCATTTACTTCCTGGATGCCCTGGGATGCCTGGGCGACATTGGTGGCGATGTCCCTGGTGGCGGAAGACTGCTCTTCCACGGCGGTGGCGATGGTGGCCACCACGTCGTTGACATCGGTGATGACCCGGGTGATTTCGCTGATCTGCCCCACGGTCATGTTGGTGGTTCCCTGGATGCCTTCGATTTTATCCTTTATATCCTGGGTGGCTTCGGCCGTCTGTTTGGCCAGTTCCTTGATTTCGTTGGCCACGACGGCAAAGCCCTTGCCTGCCTCGCCGGCCCGGGCCGCCTCGATGGTGGCGTTGAGGGCCAACAGGTTGACCTGCTCGCTGATGTCGGTGATGGTCTCGATGACCTTGCCGATGGAGTTAGCCGCCTCGCCCAGCTGGTCCATGTTGGTAGAGGCACTGGAGGCCTTGTGGGCCGCCTCGTCGGAAATGCTGCGGGCCCTTTCGGCATTCTGGGCGATCTCGCCGATGGTGGCCGACATCTCTTCGGCGGCCGTGGCCACCATGTTGGTATTGGTTGCCGACTGTTCCATGGCGGCGGCCACGTTGTTCATGTTGGTACTCATCTCCTCTGCGGCGGCGGAGACGGTGTTGGACTTGTCGGAGACGTTGGTGATGCCCTGGGTCATCTGTTCGGATATGGCGGAGAGTTCCGTGGACGATGCGGAGAGGGTTTCGACGCCGCCGGAAATATCCTTGATGATGCCCTGCAGCTTTTCGATGAAGGTATTGAACCATTTTGCCAGTTCACCGACCTCGTCACGGCTGTTCACCTGAAGGCGCATGGTCAGGTCGCCTTCGCCCTGGGCGATGTCCTTGAGGCCGGCCACGGCAGCATTGATGGGTCTTACGATGGAGCGTGCGGCAAACAGAACGATCACGGCCACGATCAGACCGGCCACGAGTGTGACGATAATATTGGCGTTGCGGATGGAATGGGAAGCGGCCAGGAACTCGTCCTGGTCCTGGGTGGCGCTGATGGACCAGCCGTTGATGCCCACCGGGGCGAATCCGGCAATCTTGTCGACTCCCTGGAAGGTGTAGGCTTCCACGCCGGTTTCACCCGCCAACATCTTTTTGTTGATGGATGCCATCTCGGTAATGCTGTTGGCATTCAACTTGAGGATATATTCGGATTTCGGATGGGCCATCACCAATCCTTCCCCATCGATCATAAAGCCGTAGCCGGTTTCACCGATTTTGCGACTGGCAATGAGCCGGGTAAACGCTTCGGCCTTAAGAATAACGCCGAAGGCCCCAAGAAATCGCCCATGATCGGACACGATGGGAGTACATACCACAACGATTGGTCGGCTGGTTTTTTTCGACAAAACCATTTTGCCGACCACTGCCTTTCCCTTCTGCCGGGCGGATTGAAAATAGTCTCTGTCACCGATATTGATGCCCTTGGTTTCGCCACCATCTTCCATGACGCCCGTAATCACGAGCCCTTTGTCATCGGCGACGAAAATTGACTCGTAGTGATCGCCCATATTGCCGAATTCTTTGGCCAGATCGGCAAACACCGTGTCAACCATGGATTGATTGGCCTCGATACCGGAACGGTTTACTGCTTCACTCAAATCGACAATCTCTTTCTGGCTGGCCAGGACGCGGGCTTTGTCCATTTCCGCCTGGACGACGGTGCGGGTCAGGTTCGCCAGGTCTTTTGAGATGCTAATGGTCTGGTGCTTGGAGAGATCCATCAGTGCGGTCTTTGCCTTTGAAAATGAAATAAATCCTACCACGATCAATGGAATCAGAACGGCCGTAAGACCGCCGAGAATGAGTTTGGAAGAGATGGATTGCAGGTTGATCTTCATGTTGGTGCTCCTTGCTGATGGAATGATGATGTCAAAATTGTTTATGGCAGAATAGACTCAGGCCGCGGAGAATCTGGCTGGCCTCCTGTTCTGCCTGGATCATGTTGACCAAATCCGGCTTGACATACTCGGGAAGATCCGAGCGCAGCAGCATTTCAAGCCGGCTATTGATCATGGCCAGGTACCTGTTGATGCCCTGAAGGCCATCCAGTATGATTTTTCCGGTGTTATCCATTTTTTCTTGGGATTGCATCGTTTTTCCCCTCCAGCGGTTGTTTCGCAGGCATCGGTTACAGTCGGTCCTGAATGCGGTGCCGGTTGCCGGTTCATGCACTATTGTGCTGTTGGATTCTGTATCGTCGGGGGGGCGTAGGGCTTAATACTGAAAAAAGTGGTGGAAAATGGGGGGCAAAACCACCCTGTCAGAAAATTCATGACCATTCGGAAAGGAGTGCTAAAAGAAACGTTCCCATTCCTCTCCTGGTCTCCTGGTCTTGCGGCAACAGTGGGTGGCGGGCTGTTTTTCGGACCCTTGACACAGACAGAAGGTATTGCAGGAATCGCAGGGGACGATCTCCTCGGTGCGGTTTTCGATGGCTTTGGTCACCCACGCCGGATCGCAGATGAGCTGTCGGCAAATGGCGACTATATCCGCCCGGGATTTTTCCAGGATATCCTCGGCCAGCGTCGGTGTGTTTAACCGGCCAACCGCCACAACCGGAATGTCGACTTGCTTTTTAACGGTCTGGGCCATGTGTACGTAGGCTCCCATGGGAGACTTGGACTTCAGTGGCGCGATATGGTTGATATGTTCCGTGGTGCTGGAGATGCCCATGGATACGCTGAGGCAATCGACGCCGCCCTTTTCGAGTTCAACGGCAAAATTCGCCGCATCTGACGGCGTTACGCCGCCGGATGCCTCGTCAATGGCCCCAAGCCTGACGAAGAGGGGATAGTCCCATCCCACGGCTTCTCTGATGGCGGCCACGCATTCCAGGCCGAACTTCATTCTGCCGGGACCATCGCCCCCATAGCGGTCATCCCGTCGATTCTCAAGGGGGGTAAAGAACATGTATGGGATCTGGGCGTGGCCGTGGGCCAGATGAAATTCAACGAAGTCGGCTCCCGATTCCCTGACACGAAACGCCGCTCTGGCAAACCTTTGAATAATTGCTTCGATTTCTTGGATGGTCAACTGTCGCATTTCTTGCCCCACGGGGGGGATGTGACGTTCCACGCGCGGTGAAGGGGCGACGTAGTCTTGCAAGGTTGCGGAAATCACTTCCCCGGAGGGGTACAGGTTGGCGTGAAACAATTGTACGCCAACCTTTGCTCCGCCCTCGTGCATTCTTGCGACAAAACGCTCCAATGCCGTAAGGCGCAAATCCGGGGGTACGGATTGGTTCAAGTCCTCTTCGGGAATCAACGCCGAAGGCGGCAGCCCACCGAAAACGATGGAACCGGTGCCTCCGACGGCGCGTTTGAAATAGAAGTCGGTGATGGCTTGGGTGGGGCCGTCGAGTCCAAACCGCATGGCCAGCGTACCGATGGCAGGCATCAATACGCGATTTTTCAACTTCATACCCCGGATCACGATGGGCGCGTTCAGCTTCAGCATTGTCTTCTGGATCTTTCCCGTATATGAATTTTCTGTTTCTGTATGGACACTGATGACGGTAATGCATTTGCGCAGACAACACAATCGGAATTTGCCTGGGATGTCCCTAAAAAGCTTTTCCAGACCGAAGATGGCCAAACAGTATTACGAAAGAAACTCATTCTCTCATTTTGTCTATGGGTAAACGGGAAAAGCTCTTTATAAAAAATTTCTTCTTATTTGTATTGATGAACAAGTTCCCTGGAAGTTCTCTCTCATGGTTGTGCTATTTTCTCTCTTTTATATACTTCCGGGTGTCGTATGCTTTCTTCCAAGCCTCTATGTATTTGACTTTGTATGAAATGTATTTTAGATGGGAATAGTGGCAAAAAGTTATATGTGATGAAATGTCTGATCGTTCAAGCGCTACGTGTCATAAAGTGATCCCCTTCTGTTATCGCGCCCTTTTCGGTGGAAATACCCATTTCACATTTTGGTGATCAGGCATGGCTTTATTTTTCAGATCGGACGATTCAAAATGTCATGGAAAGGACGGGAGATGGGAAACCGAACATTGCTGGTTCCTGTCTTGTTTCTGATTGGTGTCCTCGTTGTCGGCAGCTGTCGCAAAGAGCAACCGCCGATTAAAATCGGATTCGTCGGTAACCTGACAAAAGCCAAGACGGCACCATTGGTGATCGGTGCCAGAAACGGTGCACTTTTGGCAGCAGACGACATCAACACCAAAGGCGGCATTCATGGTCGTAAAATAAAATTGATCGTAAAAGACGACCTGTTCGATCCGGAAACCGCGGTGAAAGTGGATCGGGAGTTGATCCAGGATGATGTCGCGGCGATTGTCGGTCACGTCCATAGCGACATGTGTCGTGCGGCGCTTCCCCTTATCAACCGGTCTAACGTGGTACTGCTGAGTCCCATTGCCGCCGCAAGCGATTTGACAGGCGTTGACGATAACTTGTTCAGGATCAATCCGCCCATCTCGGATACCAGTATTGAGACCGCCACATATGCGTATAAGCGCAGGATCAGAAAAATGACGGTTCTTTATGACCAGGCGGCCAGGGATTATGCCGAATCCAAGTTTTTTCGTTTTAAAGAAGCATTCGAAGATTTGGGGGGGGCGGGTCACGGCCAAACCCTTCACCTCCGGCAAGGGGATCTCTTTTCCGGATTTGGCCGCGAACCTGGTAGAATCAGGCCCGGATGGTTATTTTCTCATTTCCGGTCCATTCGATACCGCCATGGTTTGTCAGCACCTGCGCAAGATCGATACCACCAGCCCCATATTTATCAGCCCATGGGCCTATCATACGGAATTGACGAGAAACGGCGGCGCGGCAGTGGAGGGCCTGCTCTTGGTACACTCTTTTCAAAGGGATAGCCGGCAGCCGGCGTTTTTGGAATTCAAGGAAAATTTTTTCAGGCGTTTTAAAACCACGCCGGAAATCTGGGAAACCTTCAGCTACGAGGCTGTTTATGTCCTCTCCCAGGCACTTGCAAGCAATCCGGATCCGAAACGACTCAAAGCGACGCTTCTGGAAATCGGGCGGTTCCGCGGGTTGCAAGGCGACATCCTGTTTGACCGTTATGGAGATAACCGGCGCCGGCCCAAACTCTTAACCGTTAAAAATGGAGCCTTTGTTGAAATCCAGCAACAGAAAAGCGATTCCTGACAGGATCGTACGGATTATCCTTTTGATCTTATTGGCAATTTCGGCCGGCTGCCGGAAAGAGCCGCCGCCGATCAAGATCGGATTCGTCGGCAATCTGACAGAAGACAAATCGGCGGCAGTGGCAGTTATTATCAGAAACGGCGCCCTTTTGGCGGTAGATGATATCAATGCCGAGGGGGGTATTCATGGACGGAAAATAGAACTGATCGAAAAAGATGACCGGCTGGACCCGGAGACCGCGGTTGCCGTGGACCGGGAATTGATCCGGGAAGATGTTGCGGCGATCGTCGGCCATGTTCGAAGCAACATGAGTCTTGCAGTGCTTTCTACAATAAACCGAGAAAAAAAGGTCATGGTAAGCCCCATTTCTGCTTCTGACAAACTGTCGGGGATAGATGACTATTTTTTCAAGATCAATCCTTCCACAAAGAAAACCAGTATCATGACCGCAGCGTATGCATATGACATCGGTATCAAAGAAATGTTGGTGCTCTATGACCTTACGGCCGACTCCTATTCCGAATCGAAATTTCAGGGTTTTAAAGAGGCATTTGAAACGATGGGGGGCCATGTCACGGGAATAACGTACAGATCCGAAACAAACCTCTTGTTTCCGAATTTGGTCGCGAAACTGGTGGAATCAGGCCCGGACGCCTATTTCATTATTGCCAATCACTACGATACCGCCATGGTTTGTCAGCACCTGCGGAAACACGATGCCACCAGCCCCATATTCATCAGTCCGTGGGCCTATCATCAGGAGTTGATCCAAAACGGTGGCACCGCCGTGGACGGTGTGATCATGGTACATTCTTTCAAAAAAGAGAGTCGGGAACCGGCGTTCTTGGCGTTTCGAGACAAGTACTTCGAAAAATATAACTCCACACCCGGGATGTGGGAAACTTCTGGTTACGAGGCTGTTTATATCCTCTCTCAGGCGCTTTCCATAAATGGGGACCCGAAACGGCTCAAAGAGACGCTCATACAAACCGGACACTTCAACGGCCTTCAAGGCGACATCATCTTCGACCGATATGGTGATAATCAAAGAAAGCCTTTGCTGTTCATCGTAAAAAACGGAGCTTTTGTTGAAATTGAGTAACCGCAAGCCGATCAGCATTAAAAATGCACTGCGGATCTATTCTCTCTTATTGGCAGTTCTTCCCATTTTGTTGGTGGGGCTGATTTCTCTGTTAATTCTAACGGCCAATATGAAACAGGATATTTCCAATAATAATCTTCTTCTGACGCGCTCTTTGGCCAATGAGGTGGAAGCATTTCTGGTTCCACCCCTGAACCTGCTGGAACAGGTAAAGAAAATAATTGCCCGGCCGAATCTTATCTCCCCGAATGAGCGAACTGCCTATCTGGAAGAGATTGTCAGTAACTATCCTTTCATGGAACTGATCATGCTGATCAACGGTAAAGGACGGGTAACCGCCGTGGCTCCTTTCAATGCCAATATCGAAGGCATCGATATGTCCGGCAAGGATTTCTTTCATATGATCCGGTCCCGGAATCAATCTTACTGGTCGCCGACCTTTATTCCCCCCTATGTCGACGAGCCAACCATCAGTATCAGCATTCCCAAGGAAGATGGAATCATTACCGGATACCTTAAACTCGCCGCGATTGGCGACATCGTCGACAAGTTCAACACCGGTACGGCGCGTTCCGCCATCATTGTCGATAATGAGGGGACGGTAATCTACCATCCGGACCGACGCCTGGTCACCACACGCTGGAACCTGAGCCAATATGGAAATATTGAAAGGGGGCTTGCCGGCGAGGAAGGCGTGTTTTCTTACGAGTTTGAGAGAAAAACCTACCTGGGCGGCGTGACCGTGGTGCCGGGTGTCAACTGGGTGGTTCATATTTCACAGCCCCTGGACATTGCCTATGCCCCGGTCCGTCGTGTCGGGTTCATCACTGCCGTGGGGATGGGGATTGCCATGATCCTGGCGGTGGTTGTTTCCTTTCCCATCATGAGAAAAATTCTAAATCCCCTGATCCGGCTCACCGCACAGTCCGTTTACATTGCCCAGGGAGAATACCGAACCGTCAATTCCACGGGCGCATTTCTTGAAATAGATGCGCTTACCCGAAGCTTCAACGCGATGGTGGCGGCGGTCCGGGAACGGGAAGAGCGACTGCGGCAAAGTGAAGCGGAGATTTTGGAGCACAGCGCCATGCTGGAAGAGACCAACCGGGAGTTGCAGGCCGCCAAGGATGCCGCCGAATCCGCCAATCACGCCAAGACGACCTTTCTGGCCAACATGAGCCATGAACTTCGCACCCCGCTGAATTCCATTCTCGGTTTTACCCATTTGATGCGCCGTGACACCTCATTGCCGGCGAATGTTCAGGAGGAGGTGGGGATTATCAATCGATCCGGGCAACATCTTCTGGCCCTGATCAATGATGTGCTGGAAATCGCAAAGATCGAGACCGGTCGCATATCACTGAACCCAAACAAGTTTGATCTGCACTGGTTTATGAAAGGCATCGCGGAAATATTCGCCAGTGCAACCACCTCCCGGGACCGATCCTTTTTCATGGCCCTCGCCCCGGATCTGGTTCGCCATGTTCGGGCGGATGAGGGGAAACTTCGCCAGATTTTGATCAACCTTTTGGGCAACGCCATCAAATTTACAGAGGCCGGCCGGATCGACCTTCGGGTAGCCAGCCAAAATATAAGCGATACAACAAGTATCCGGTTTGAAATAGAGGATACGGGTATCGGCATCGCCTCCGAAGATTTGGAGCGGATCTTCGATCCTTTTTTCCAGTCGTCTGCGCAAAATTCCAGAGGAAACATCTCCAATGGTACGGGGTTGGGCCTCGCCATCAGTCGACAGTACATCGCCTTGATGGGGGGCGAGATTGAAGTGCAAAGCACTCCCGGCAAGGGTACCGTTTTTCGTTTCGAAATTCCGGTGACGGTTGTGGCCGGTGAGGATGTCGTGAGAAGGCAACCCCGGGGCCGGGTGATCGCCCTTGCGCCGGATCAGCCGGATTATCGTATTCTAGTCGTCGAGGATCGGGAGGAGAATCGCGCCCTTTTACGGAAATTGTTGGGCAAAGTGGGGTTTATAACAGCGGAGGCGGTAAACGGAGAGGAAGGCGTCGAGATGTTTGAAAGATGGCAGCCGGATCTGGTGTGGATGGACATCCGTATGCCGGTAATGGATGGCTACGAGGCCACCCGGCGGATGAAGGCGACGAAAAAAGGTGCAAAAACACCAGTTATCGCACTCACGGCCCACGCCTTCGAAGAAGAGCGTGATCGGATTCTATCTGCCGGATGCGATGATTTCGTTCGAAAACCGTTCCGGCCGGCGGAGATTTTCGATATCATGGCCAAGCATCTGGGGGTCCGATATCGATACGAAGAACAAGAAGCGCCGGTGAATCCACAAACGCATGTCTCCATGGAAGACGCCCGGGAACCGGACATGCTGCCGCAGCTTTCGGATGATTGGGTTTTGGGTGTAAAGGAGGCGATCGTCGCCATCGATACGGACCTGATCCAAAAACACATTGATCGGATAACAACCATTGCCCCTTCCTTTGGCAAGACGCTAACCCGGCTGGCAGACGATTTCCAATACGACCGGATTTTGTCACTGATTGCTCCGGAAGGGAAGTAAATTCCATTGCATCAAGGCGCTTTCAGAGAAGAGCCCGCTGAAGCCGAGTCGAACGGGGCGCGTGATGTTTTTCCGCGGCTGTCGCCGAGCAAATCGTTCAAAGTCCTTGCCAGTTCACTCCTGAGGATGGGTTTCATCAGAATCTTATCGATTCCGCTCATCACCCGGGTCTGCTCGGTGATCCCTGCGGTGAAACCGGTGCACAGCACGATGGGAATATCCGGGGAAATCTTGCGAATTTCCATGGCCAACGCCACGCCGGTCATTTCGGGCATGGTGAGATCGGTGAGAACCAGGTCAAACCGGTCCGGTGCGGCTTTGAAACGGACAAGGGCATCTTTGCTGCTGGTTCTGGCCTCGACCTCATATCCGAGAGAAAGGAGAATCGCACTGGCTGCTTGAATGATCATGTCTTCATCATCGACCATCAGGATGTTTCCACTTCCGTGCGGCACGGCTTCCGTCTCTTTTTCAACCGCCTGTTTTTGCGTCTCTTCATGGACCGGCAGCAGCACATTGAAGGCGGTTCCTTTTCCGACCTCGCTGTATACGGTGATCTCTCCTTCCATGTTTTTGACAATTCCGTGAACCACGGACAAACCCATGCCGGTTCCTTCTCCGATCTTTTTTGTCGTGAAGAAAGGTTCGAAGATGCGGTGGATAATGCCCGGATTGATTCCCTGGCCGGTGTCGGAAACGGCGAGGCGCAAATAATTGCCCGGGGAGAGGGCTTTGTAATCGGGCATGCTCTGATCATCGAGCACAACTTTGGTCAACCGAACATCCAGGGTGCCTTTCCCGTTCATTGCATGGGCCGCATTGGTGCAGAGATTCATTACGATCTGTTGAATCTGCGTTGGATCGGCAAGGATGGTCTCGTCGATGTCATCAATGTGTTGGCGGATCTCAATGGTCGTTGGAAGAGAGGATTTCAAAAACCGCAGGGCCTCCTTCACCAAAGGCGTGATGATAACGGGGGCTCTCTGAATATCATCATGACGGCTGAAGGTCAGAATCTGCTTGACCAGCTCCCGGGCACGTATCCCGGCCGCATGGATCTCGTCGAGGGCATTGCCGATATCGATACCCTGGGCGTGGTCCAGCTTGGCAAGTTCGGTGAATCCCAATACGGCAGATAAAATATTGTTGAAATCATGGGCGATACCCCCCGCCAGGGTACCGACGGCTTCCATCTTCTGGGCCTGGCGAATCTGCTTCTCGAGCGATTTGTTGCGTTCTTCGATTTTTTTTCTCTCCGAGATGTCCTCCAGGACGCCGTCGATATACTCTTCGCCTGTTTTGGGATCGATAACAATCCGGGCGCTAAATGCCGCAGGAAATTCGGTTCCATCCCGGCGCTTCATGCTCACTTCGTATCCGTTCAGCTTTCCATTCTTTTTCAGAAGGCGATACAGATGCTCACGATCATTAATGTTTCTATAGATTTGATGGGCGACACGCTCATCCCATTGTTCAAAAAAAGTGTCGTATCCAAAAATATTCAGCATGGCCTGATTTGCCGAAAGCAACCGGCCCGATACGGTTGTACGGAAAACCCCCAGGGGAAGATTTTCGTTCAAGGTCCGGAATTTTTCTTCACTTTCACGCAAGGCTTCGTAGGCGGCCGTCAATTCGGCGGTGCGCTCTTGTACCTTCTGTTCCATATTCTGGTAGGCCTGTTCCAGCTCTTTTTGGGCGCGACGCAATTCAAGCTGAACGCCGATCCTGGCAAGGACTTCATCCGGTTGAAACGGTTTGGTGATGTAATCCACACCGCCGGCTTGAAACCCCGCCACCTTTTTATTGGCGTCATCGGCGGCGCTGATGAAGATTACCGGAATGTTCCGGGTCGATTCGTTCTGTTTCAACTGTCGACAGACCTCGATTCCGTCCATTTCCGGCATACGCATGTCCAGAAGAACGAGGTCGGCGGGTGTGTGCAGGACGGCATTTAAGGCTGCGTTCCCATTCAGCGCCGGTCGCACGAGATAGCCGTTTTTTTTCAGGATATTGGAAAGCAGACGCAGATTTTCAGGAAGATCATCAACGATCAGGATATTGATATCCCGCTCCGGGGTTGTGTCATCCGATGTTGAAAGAGTTCCCATAAAATCCGTTTCTTTATTGGGTTTCGCCGATTGCGGCGTTTATGCAGGTCTTTTGCTGTGATCGGGAATTCACAGAAACCACGCTGACCGGGGCCCGCGGCTGTATTCTTTCGGAGAAGGGGCCTTTCAAAGGTGTATGCAAGATCGTGTCACATATCGGGAAATGAGAAGAACATTGCATCGGCAAACGCGTTTATTTTCTGTAGATGAACAACAAATATGATCCGATATAATCGATTGAATGTCAATCCCGGGCGGCCCGACAACCAGGTTCCGACAATATGACGATCTTGCCTTTAAAACGCCCTCTCCAAATAACGGAACGGCACCGCGCCGTTTCTGTCGGATGAAAGCATTTGTCCACCACCATCTATTGATGCAACGAACGACCAGTGGCAAAACCGGTGTGAACGGCATCGAAGGCCAGACCGATCTTTTCGGCATCCCCTGCGACCCTGCAGGCAATCCCTTTCGCTTCGAGTTCTTTCTGAAGCGGGTTGTGGGGGGTTGCACCCGCGGCCAACACCACCGTGTCTCCGGAAATTTCGATCTCCTTTCCATCTTGTTCGACTTTGACCCCATCTTCCGTGATTTCGAGGACTTTTGTCTTCACATGGGTCAACACCCCCCTGCGGTCCAGTTCCTGGATCATGGTCCACCGGGTTGTTTTGCCAATATCCATTCCGACCTTGGAAATCATTTCGACGAGCACGACGGATTTGGTTCCCCTTGTCGCCAGTTCATAGAGAAAATCGGGATCTTCCGCCTGGTGGACAAACAGGAACTGTAAGGCATCTGCAGGAAGGGTTCCCTTTTCTGCCAGAAAGAGGGCCGTTTCGACACCCACTGCGCCGCCACCGACGACAATCACTTTGCTGCCGGTGATCACCTTATCGCTTAGAACATCCCAGGCCTGCACCACGTGGGGCAGATTCACGCCGGCAATGGGGGGAACGATGGGTGTGGCGCCGGTGGCGAGGATTACCGCATCGGGTGATTCGTCCTGCACCAACGCAAGATCCACTGTTCGGCCAAATACTACCTTTACATCGCTGTCCATCACCTGACGGGCCAGATCCTCCGACAGAACACGGAACTCTTCCCGTCCCGGCGGTGCTGCGGCAAGGCGCAATTGGCCGCCCAGTGATTCTCTCTTCTCATACAGGACAACCCGATGGCCGCATTCCGAAGCGGCCAGCGCCGCACTCATTCCGGCCGCACCGCCGCCCACAACCATTACCTTCTTGGGTTCGTTCGTCGTTTCCATCCGGCATGCCAGCTCATGTCCGGCTACAGGGTTGCAGAGGCACTCGATAGGCTTGCCGCGTTGAATCCGGTCGAAACATCCCTGGCCACAGGCGATGCAGTGCCGAATCTTCTTCTCACGGCCGGCTAAGGCTTTTTCGGGCATCCGGGGATCGGCGATCAAAGCGCGACCCATGGACACCAGGTCGCACATGCCATCGGCGATCAGTTGTCCTGCTGTTTTCGTATCGTGCACACGGTGGCCGGCCATGACCGGAATGTTCACCTCCTGCTTGATCCCGCGGGAAAGGTAGGCGAAGGCGCCCCTGGGAACCGCTGTGGTAATCTGGGGAACGCGCGCCTCGTGCCATCCTACATTGATATTCAGGGCATCCACGCCCACCCGGGCAAGAGCGATGGCGCACTTCTGCAGCTCTTCCCGGCCGTTTCCACCGGGCATGAAATCATTTCCATTCATCCTTACGACAATGGGGAAATCATTTCCCACCATGTTGCGGATGGCTGCGATGATCTCGAGTCCGAACCGCATACGGTTTTCCAGTGGTCCCCCGTAGGCATCCTGCCGCTGGTTGGTCAAGGGAGAGAGAAACTCGCTGATGAGATATCCGGTTCCGCTCAACACTTCCACTGCATCGAATCCAGCCGTTTTCACCCGACGGGCGGCCTGGGCAAAGCTCTCAATGACTGCCTCGATATCCTCCGCTTTCATTTCCCTGGGGGTTTCACGGGTCAACCGGGAAGGTATCGCCGAGGGCGCCAGCGGCTGGCGGTTCCCGATCATCAAGGAGTGGGCATAGCGCCCGGCATGATTGATCTGAACCATGGCACGGGCCCCGTTGGATTGGATGACATCGGCCAGTCGGGTGAGCCCCGGAATAAAGGCATCGCGGTGCGCACCCAGACAGAGCGGAGCGCCGGAGTATTCATCCACGGTTGCGTACCCGACGGTAATCATTCCTGCACCGCCTTTTGCCCGTTCGGCGTAAAATGCCACCATCTGGTCGGTTACCTCGAAATCCCGGCACATGTTCAGATGCATGGCCGGCATGTTGATTCTGTTTTTCACTTTCATGCGGTTTATCGAAATCGGTTCGAATAGCGGGTTTTTCATAGGCTTTTTAACTCCCGAAGGTTCATCCGGCAAACTTTCAATGTTCTTTGCCTTTTTGATAAAAAGAATGTTACTCTTCCGTTGCTCTTTAAACGATCCATCGCGATTGTAAAAGGAAAAACGAACACGTTGCGCCATTACCAAAATAAAAGAGATCATAAAACAGATCCAACTGAAACCCCACACCCTCCTTCCATGGAGAAATAGGTCACCCCATGTCCCCTTTTACACCTTCCCGGCCGATTAAAGTGGAGGCGGCCCTCGCCGGCCCCCTGTTCATGCTTACCGCAGCCTTGCTCTTCACCATGCTCAACCTGTTGATTAAATCCATGGGATCGTCCTACACCATCTGGGACATCGGCTTCTACCGGTTTTTCGGTGGTGTGATTGTGCTGATTCTGGTTTTCGGAAGGCACGGCAATCCCTTTCGAGGGCATGACTACCGTCTGTTGATCATTCGTGGAATGACCGGATCGGCCGCCTTTCTCTCCCTTGTCACGGCCATCCGCCTGTTACCGCTTTCCACGGCGCTCGTGATATTTTATGCGTTCCCTGCCTTTTCTGCCGTTTTTTCCTACCTGATCTATGGCGAGCGAATCTCCCTCGGTCAAGTCTCGTGCATCATCACGGTGATCCTCGGCATCGCCGTGTTGTTCGACTTCACGTGGGGAGGAAATCTGCTTGGCCAGACCATGGCCATCGTCGGCAGCGCTTTCGCCGGTCTCACCGTCACCCTGATCAAGACCCTTCGGGAAAAGAACGGTCCGGTGGTGATATATCTTTACTTTTGCACCATGGGCATGCTGGTAACGCTTCCCGCGTTTGCCGTCTCCCCACACGTTCCCATGACCGCTGTGGATTGGGTCATGGCCGGGGGGATCGTCTTGTTTTCAGTCGCGGCACAGCTTTCCATGAACCAGGGATTTTTCTACTGCCGGGGATGGGAAGGGGGAATCTTCATGTCCTGCGAAGTGGTATTTACCGCCATCGTGGGAATCACTTTTTTAGGGGATCCGGTATCATGGCGCTTTTTCACGGGCGGACTGCTGATTTTTTTCAGCGCCGTGGCCATGAATCGATTCCGTTCCAACGGGTGACGGCTTGGTAAAATGAACAACTTATTTGATGTGGGCAAATCCCCATGAAAAAGACAAACCGAATTCTTCCGCACCGCCGATGCGGACAGCGGCAAGGAAGGCAGACGCCTGCCATTTTTTCATGCCGGCCTTGGTAACCAGGTCGCTATAGAATTTCAGGTCCACCCGCTTCCTCTCTATATCATTGTCCGGCTCCCCATAACCATAGGCCAGATCATGGGGCAGACAGCACTTATAGGTGATGTCCTGCCAGTCGCATCCGGTGAATAAACCCATTATCTCGTCCGGTATGCCGGAACAGCCGTCAAATTTCCACGATTTGTACTTTTCGGGATGGGCTTCAATGCGTGTCACCAGATAATCCAGATTGAAATGCTTACAAAGCGACAAAGCCTCTTGTGTCGTAACCATGTCATTGATTTGCGGTAGTTTCATGACGCCCCCGTATTTCCAAAAGCTGCACCGAGTACTTTTTCGGTATCGCAGGTTGTGTGAAGAAGAGAATATTGAAACCGATGGCATGTGTGCACTTGTTTCAATATTCCGGTTGATGCACAGGTTTATGCGACAATCAATTTTCTATCGGGCAATAATTCCCGCAATACAAATTGTCTGTGAATGGATGCCGCCTGATAGAAACGGTAAAGATGCGATCGTAAAGCGGCGTTGGAATTTTCACTACTGTTCATGTCTGCGGATTGTTTCAGCCATGCATCGGGTTTGTACAACGGTATTGAAAAGGCCGTTTTACCGATTTTTCCCTGTCTGGCTTCCGTTTGCCATTTTTTACTCCGATCTTCCTTTCTTGCCTGGTAATTGAGGATGGCAAAGACCTGTTTCTCAATTTTGGCAAACGGAACACCACTTCCATCGGAATGTTTCTGGTTGTTTTTTGCAAACTGGGAAAACATGGAATGCAGCGC
Source organism: uncultured Desulfosarcina sp. (assembly GCA_963674945.2). Taxonomy (GTDB): domain Bacteria; phylum Desulfobacterota; class Desulfobacteria; order Desulfobacterales; family Desulfosarcinaceae; genus Desulfosarcina. The sequence goes on along the minus strand of CAXXWQ010000003.1, from coordinate 1,426,830 downwards.
ACGACATCCATTGAGAAAATTCTTTGGATTATCCCGTTCGACGCGCACTTTTTTTGGATATTCGTATTCGAAACACCATTTCAAATAGGGTCGGTCAGGATAGGTGGCAACCGCTCCGTGTCCCAGGGCACCCGATACGGTTTCCGCCAGCCACGATTTGACATTGGCAATGAATCCTCCCCCTTTGCCGTAACGTTGAAAAAACGATTTCGCCTTTCCCTCAATGTAGTCGGCAATGTCCGGATCCAGATTTTTATCGAATCGGAAACTGTCGTTATCGACCTTGTTGCGGCGGGAACCGACGCCGGAAAATCCGAAATGGGAAAACGTGTCGGCATATACATGTGCTGTGATACCCATCAAATAGATGCCCACTTCCTGATTCGCATAACCTAAGTGGTGCTGTACCATGTCTTGGGCAATCCTGCTGTTTTCGCGGCATAACAGGCGCTCGGAAAAGCTGTCGCCCTCATTTCCAGGAAGAAAGTGAAATGGCACCCAGACCTGACGCTGATCTTCCGGATCCCGATTCGAGATGACATTAGATACATGGTGGGCCGTAGCCTGGGCATCGATTCTGCCGCCATCCTGGAATTCAATGTGAATTCTGGCGGCATTGTCATCCACAAACTGTGAAGCCATTGCGATGGTTTTGCACACTGCCGGTTTCAGCCCTGCCGTTTTCGCCAGTGCATAGGTTCCATAATAATGCATGTCGGTTTGCATTTTTGCCTTCCTTTGAAGGGTTGGCTTATCAAACATCCGGTTCGCCGGGATGGGTGTAACATCGCCCCTCACCCTGGTTTTATCTTTCTTGTTTTGATGTCTTCTCAAAAGAAATGGTGTGATTTTTTCTTACGCAACATTGTCCTTCGCTTTTTCCGGCCGGGTCGCAGGATTCATTCGTCTGGGTCGCATCTTCCTGAGTAAGATGCGACCCTTGAAGGGAATGCCGCTCTATAAACTGATAACGGCGGCATCGCAGCAAATATTTATAAATTCCGCCGCAGTAGCCATGCGTGCACCTTCGATTAGCTCTTCCTCTTTGATTTGGCGTGCTTTCGCACACGGGGTGCATACCAGAATCGGAACTTCGTGTGCCTGAAGATATGTGAGCAGATCATCCGCCACATCACCGGTAGCGGCTCTAACGTGGGTGATAATTCCCTCTTTTGCCAGATAAACGCCTTCATCCAGTAAAAAAAGGCAGGCGTTTTTCCCCTCTTTGTGTGCAATTGTGGTGAGGTGAATGGCACGGGTGGCGCGATTGGTGTCGTTTGTTCCGCAGGAAAGTGCAATTACAACATTGTTCGTCATTATTTTTTCTCCTTTTCTTATTGATGGAAATCGTATGTGCTCAAAACCATTGTGTGCTCTCGTGTAAGGGGGTGAACGTAAGCAATCTGTGTAAAACCAAATCCTGATTTTTCCCGATCATCCAAGAATCCGTATGCAATCCAGATTATCTTATTTGACAAGACATTCTTGATCGATCTGAAAAACTTCCATCATAATGGAATGGTCGACCATGTTCACGTCATGGGCCAAGGCATCTACCAAATCCTTGTCTTCCCATCCCATCTCTTTGAGCCGCTCAATTTCCTCGGCTTTCACAGAGCCGGGCTCCTTAACGGACTTGACGACAAAAGCCAGCATCGCCGAATCTTTCTCTTCCAATAACGACTTGCTCGGATCGGATTCAATTCGCTTGATGTCATCATCCTCCAGACCCTGCTTTTTCAAAATGAGTCTGTTAAAGTCCATGCAGAAACTGTAATTCAGGTCGTAAGCCACCAGGTAGCGGATATGGGACAGCAGGGGGGAAACCAAGCGTAGGATGATTGGTATAATAGAGGATTCGTTGAAGCTGCTGGTCGAAAATGGCTGGGCTGGCACTCATCATCACCAAGGGTTTGGGGATCACACCCAGATTTTCCATAAACATATCGAAAGCCTCTTTCATTTTGCCCGTTGCTTGCTCAGGTGAAACGGTATCGATCAATGCCATTGGTACCTCCTTGTTCGTTGATTGTGATCGGCCGGTTCGTTGGGCTATTGCATAAACCATGCGCCGCACTGCCCGGGACCGGTGTTCTGCCAGATCAGGTTGTAGTGGCTGCCCTCGTGTGCGTTGAGCGTCCCCTGTCCCTGCACCGTGCAGGTACCCATGAATCCGCAGTTGATGGTTCCGTTTATGGCATAGGGGACGTTTCCCCGGGGAACATTGGGAATGACAAGGGTGTTGGATTCAGGGACGATGGTTTCCCCGGCTACCGTGATCGCCAGATCCAGAACGCAGCCGTACGGATCACCTGCATATTCCAACGTGACGGAAACGCCGGCGGGCTCCGGTGGTGCGGAAGGACCCTGCGGCTTGTCTACGATGTCCGATTGTTTTGAATGCACCCTTTTCAGGCTGACGCGCAGGTCCTTGTTCTTGCCGTCCTCGATTTCGACCCACAGCGTTCTGGTCTCGTAGCCGTCGGCGGAGATTTCCAGCTCGTACTCACCCGGCGAAAGGTCCATTCCCTGCAAAAAGCGCTTGCGGTAGTTCATGAATCGGATCTGCGCATGTTCCGGCGCAACCGTTACATCGAGTGAACCCCTTTGCGGTGTTCCGGGCTCGGGCGCCGTGCTGAATCCATTTTTTCCCGGCTTTTGTGATGTCTCCTGCCACTGCGTCGCTGCAGATTGGGCGCTTCCTGCCACCTGGAACACGAAATCCCCTCTATCGTAGTTTTCGTCCCGCAATTTCCCGTGGCGAGGGGTCTGCATGGAATTGGTGAGATTGGTGACGCGATCCGTCAAAAACATGCTCAGTTCCGATCCGGTGAGATACCCGTCGCCATTGGCGTCTGCCCGTTCCTCTCCCCGAAGCGCCCTGATAAACAGTTTTCGGAAACGTCCGTCGTCGGAAACCTCTTGATCCGCATCCCCCGAGGAGATGAATTGCCGGACCGGCAGTGTGACCGAGCGGGTAATGGCCGCCGGAGGGGCACTGCGTTGTGTGGAAAAAATGGTACCGGAAAAGCAGGAATCAAAAACGGCCAGCACGTGCTTGGACTTAGCCTGGCGGACGTATTCTCCAAAGCGTCGCAACGACAGCGCCTTGTACTTGAACTGTGCTTCATTCTTGGACGGCAGCGGCGCGTCGGTCGGCACCAGATACCCCTCTCCGTTGAGGGTGTGCCCGTGCCCGGCGAACCATACGAAAAGCCGGGCGTCCGGGTTTTCCCCCTTGAAAATAAAAAAATTGTTGAATGTGTCCTTCAGTTCACCGGCGTTCAGGTTCGTCTCCGTGCGTACCTCAAAGCCATTTTTCTCCAACTCGGCAGCCACCTGATGGGCGTCTTTCACAGCACCGGAAAGCCTGGGCCATCCGGCCCGATAGTCGTCGATGCCGATTACCAGCGCATAGCTTGAACCATACAGGGTTACCTCTTCGGTCACGGGCGCGCCCGGCTGTTCGCTTTTTTTCAGCTTGACCTTCAGCCCCCGTCCCGCGTGGGACGAGGACGCGCTTACCAAAAGGAAAAAAAGAACGCTGATGAGTCCGATCAGCAGGCCGTTTCGTTTCATCTCTTCTGCTCTCCTCGATGTTCATGTTGGCAGGTCTCGATCCGGGGTACTTGGCCTGAAGCATTGGGTGCGGGTATCTTTCTCCGAATTGAATCCAAATGTCAACCACGTCCGGGACAATCCGAAACGGTCTTTCAGACGTTTGGATTTCTGGTTGTTGGGGCAAGTTCTTTCTCGGGATGGATTTTTCCTGAAAAGCGGTGGCCATGCAAAGGTTCGTTTCCAACTGTCAGGGGGAGCCCAAAGCCGGATCCTCCGGACACGGGTTTTTCGTGTACAGATACTGATGAACCGTTATTTCGTTTCCGTTTAGTGTTTTGCCGGCAAGGGTACTTTCTTTCATCAATTTCCAGTTGGGCAGCAGGTGGTCGAAGTGTCCGGCGTCGTGATGACGAAAAATTGCATTGTCGGATGAGAAACAGCCATAAATATTGAGTTTTCGCTGTTCGTAGCGCTTTCGATAATTTGGGTTGTCAACGGTTTCATAGTCGCTGATGTATAAAACCGTTTTTTCGTTCGATGATGCATCGATCAATGCAGCCAGTACACGTTGCTCTTCAGGAGAAGGGCAGGAAGTGAAAAGAGCAAAGCATAGAATCAAATCGAAGGATTTCCCCGACAGGAAAAGTTCATCACTCGTATAGTGCGCTCCAGGATTTTCCTGAACGGCCCGGTCTATCAAAGGCGCACTGGGATCATATCCGTAAATTGATGAGAACCCCTCCTCCATGAGGTCCGGCGTCAGACGTCCATATCCACATCCAAGGTCGAGTATTGCTTTTTCCCTATCGATCGTGGCGATCCATTCCGAACGGATCGGGTGGGTAAAGACCTTCTTCACTCCCTCATTTTTCCAGTAGTCTGTGTTTATCATTCTCTTTTTACGTACTGTCCGGCAATTCGCCCTTTTGGGCAGTTGCCTTAAAAAATGTATAGCAGAAAACGCCATCGGCTTCCGTTGTCCGATACAACCCTTTAATACCCTCATCAAAGGTTTTCGGATCAATCAGACCTTTTTCGATGGAAGACTCGCGTATACCCTCAATCATTGCCGTGAAGGTGTTTTTAATGAACCCTTTGACCAGTTGCGGTCTGCTTGCATCAACGTAGACCATACGCGGCGATACGTTGATCCTGCGAAAATCCGCGCTATCCAAAAGAGGGTAGAGCCCTCTGCCGATATTGGCATTGCCGCCCGCTTCCTTCTGCAAATTTACCTGGCATTGGATCGCTTCATGTGAGGCTGAATTGTCGGGATAAAAATAGGTGGACCCATGATCTCCTTCGATAACGGTAATGGTACCACCGACCTTGAGAAAATTACGGAGACAGTTCAGCGCCGAAACCGGTCGTGCAATATGTTCAAGGACAAAGCAGACAAAGATGTGGTCGAACGATTCCGGTTGAAACGGCAGGTTGAAAATATCGGCTTTTTTGAAGCTTACATTCGTGCACCCGGCCTTCTCAATTTTCTCGCGGGCCTGCATAATCGATCCGTCAGAAATATCAATCGAGGTAAATTGTGCTCCGGGGCTGTTTTGTGCCAAAGTTACGGTCTGCGCACCGACACCGCAACCGGCCTCAAGAATTTGGCTGCCATCCGGGTAAAAAGTATCGGAATGCAGCAAATCAACAAGTGTTACGGCCTGATCCTGCAGGCGTATGTTTTCTCTCTGATTGTATCCATGAACATATTTCATACGGATCGATTTCCCATTTTTTCACCGGACGCTTGCGTAACGTTGACGAGGACAAATCCGTCCTTGTCTCATTTTGCGTTTGCGAAGCCCCCTTTCGATTGAAAACGAATATAATAAATCAAGTAATGCCAATAGTGCAAAAAATCTGCAAAAAATCTATGATAATCAATCTTTTTCTACCAATGCGCCAAAAGCGGCGTTCCTCCACAAAAACTCCCTGTCAGAATATCTTGCATACTGTAAAAAATAAAGAACAATTGCTTTCGGGTGCAGCCTGCCGGAAACGGAATAAATCTTTTATTTCTAAATAAATACATATGGTTATCTCCGAACAAAGAACGGTGCTCTATGGCATGAGGGTTGCTGGTAGAATATAGGAGGGGCCGTACACAATCGTTTTTCGGTTACCTGAGACCTGCGAATTTTTCCCGTTGCGCTATTTTGTCGGGTTCGCATCCCCTCTTTTTTGCTTCTCCGTAACTTTCGAATCTGATTTGGATAAACAAGGAGGACCATCATGAAACCATTATCCAGAACGATCATTGGCGTCTTGACCGGCGGGGGAGATGTTCCGGGCCTCAACCCCTGTATCAAGCAGCTGGTCATCGGTGCCTGCCAGTGCGGAATGGCGGTTGTGGGAATTCGCCGGGGCTGGGACGGATTGGTTGCCTTCAACCCGGATGATCCTGATTCACGCGAAGCCAACATCATGCCGCTCGATCCAGCCCTCGTCCGTACAATCGACCGCTCCGGCGGGACGATTCTGCACACCTCGCGTACCAACCCGTCCAGTGTGAGCCAAAAGGATGCGCCGGATTTTCTCAAAAACCGTTTTGCAGATAAAAAAGAAAAACGCGATTTTACCGCCCATGTGCTCGCCAATCTAAATGCATTGGGTATTGACGTTCTGGTGGCCATCGGCGGGGATGATACGCTCTCATTTGCCCTGCGCCTGCACCGTGAGGGATATCCGATCATTGCGATTCCCAAGACCATGGACAATGACGTCACCGGTACGGATTACTGCATCGGATTTTCAACGGCCGTCACCCGCAGTGTCAACTTCATTCACGCCCTGCGGACCTCCAGCGGTTCCCACGAGCGAATCGCGGTGGTGGAGCTGTTTGGACGCTATTGTGGAGAGACATCCCTGGTTTCGGGATATCTGGCTGGTGTGGACCGGTGCATCATCTCGGAAGTGCCCTTCGATATCGAGACGCTGTGCCGGTATTTGGTGGACGACCGGCTGGACAATCCCAGTCGCTATGCCATGATGACCATCAGCGAAGGGGCGGTAATGGAGGGCGGCGAAATGGTTCTTTCCGGGGAGGCCGACGCCTTCGGACATCGGAAGCTGGGAGGCATCGGTGCCGTCACATCCGATGCCATAAAAAAAATCACCGGGATCGGTATTATCTTCCAGCCGCTTTTCTATCTAATGCGAAGCGGATCTCCGGATTCGTTGGATCTGATGGTGGCCCTCAACTACGCCGGCATGGCGACGGATCTGATTCGGCGCAAGGAATTCGGTAAGCTGGTGGCCCTTTCAAGGGGGCGTTACACGGCGATCGATATCACCGTCGTCACCGGCGGGGCCAAGCGGGTGGACGTGGATGAACTCTATGATGCCAAAACGTACCGCCCGCATATCCGGCGATTTCTGGATAAACCCATGTTCCTCTATTGATGGGAAAGAAAAACGAAAACCAGTTTACACCAAACAAACGGTCTTTAAACTCCCAGGGAGGTGTGCCCCTAACCTCATCTTCCGTATATAATTTTCGTAGTTGATTGCCAAAAGTGGTTATTCCTGTTTCTAACTCTTTCTCTGACTTGTAAATATGCCTGAGAAACATCCTCTCCTTTACTTCCATTATTCAGAAACTGAAAAGAAAAATTCCAATATGTCAACAGACGTTCCCGAAATTTCACCATGGCTATTCTGTGATCGATAATTTACGATACCGAAAGTCAGCAATCAGCAGCGTGGTTTTCCCATCTGCTGAATTCGCTTCGTTCGAGTGCCTCATCTGAGACTTGACATCTGCACATTGATGAAGATATGCAGAAAAAATAAGGTGTTATATCGGTTCAGGAGGAAAAATATGAAAGAGGGACAAGCCGCCGCTTCTGCATTGTCCGCGGCAGTGTTCAGGGCATTGGAATCAATAAAGCCGGAAAATGAAAGGGTGTTATATGATCCATACACGCTCCGTTTCCTAAGCGGTCTGCCAAGAGTTCTTTTGAATTCTCGATTTTTACTATCGGGTAGATTATTGAATAAACTGGTGTATAAGGCGCTTTCCGGTATGATTCCGGGCGGCATCAATTATGTTGTCTTAAGAGCGCGTTATGGTGACGATTGCCTTAATGAGCGTATTGAAGATGGCATCGCGCAGTTAGTGGTTCTTGGCGCCGGATACGACACGAGAGCATTTCGGTTTTCCGAACTAACGGATAGAATCAAGGTCTTTGAAGTCGACCACCCGGACAGTCAATCGGTTAAAAAAGAAAGAGTTATGAAGATTTTCGGTAATCTTCCCGATCATGTCACCTACGTTCCGGTTGATTTTGAGAAAACAAGGTTGGATGAACAACTGTATCTCAATGGTTACGACAAGAATTTGAAAACCATGTTCATCTGGGAGGGGGTGACGATGTATATTTCACCCGAGGCAGTTGATGAAACCCTTGCTTTCGTCGCAAACAACGAAGGTGGGGGAAGCTCACTTTTATTTGACTATATTTATCGGTCAGCCATCGATGGCAGAATGAAAGAAGCTGAGAAGATGAGAAAACGAGCTGCGGAGGCGGACGAGTCCCTGAAGTTCTCGATAGAAGAGGGTACCGTGGGGAAATTCCTTGAAAAGAGAGGCTTTCGCGACGTGAAAGATATGAGTCCGCGGTCATTGGAAGCCCGATACTTCAAGGATACAGATCGCATATCATGCCCGTTTTTCGCAATCGTACATGCTGCTGTCAGGTGAGGTCATTATCGGCAATCCAAAACGGTTTTGGCTATGCTGAACTGAAGTTTCGGTCTTTAAAATTGACAAATTGTATCGGTTTGTATATGTACACCTCCTTTTAAAAGAAAATTTTTATCACCAACGATATAACCTCACTGAAAAGAGGAGTAATTCCTATGAATTTAGAAGGCAAGGTAGCTATCGTGACCGGGGCCGCTCGGGGAATCGGTCGTGTTATTGCTTTGACTTTGGCAGGGAAGGGAGCAACGGTAGTAATTAATGATATTCACCAGCAGATAGCCGATACTGTCGCTGATGAGGTAAAAGGTTTCGGAGGGGAGTCCTTGTCGATTGTGGCAGATGTCACCGTCATGGAGCAGGTCGATACCATGGTCGAGAAAGTGCTGGCTGAGTTTGGCAAAGTGGACATTCTAGTAAACAATGCGGGGTTGGCATGGACCGAATCAGGCCCTGTTTATTTCCCCAGTCTTTTTGTCGAATCAAAGCCGGAGGAATGGGACCGAACGCTGAATATAACATTGCGTAGCACGTTGAACTGTACCAGGGCGGTTCTGACACGTATGATCCAGCAGCGAAGTGGGAAAATCGTGAATATTTCAACCATGGCAGCGGACTTGCCTACAAGTGGTGTCACCATCTACGCTGCCGGTAAAGCGGGCGTTAATGCTTTCACTAAGACCCTGGCTGCCGAAGTTGGCAAGTACGGTATCAATGTGAATGTGGTTTCCCCGGGTTATATCAAGACGTCTGGATACTTGTCGATGGAAGCGAAACGTGAGACAAATCCTGAAGAATACCAGAACTTCATGGAGCGTGAAAAGGCTACGCTTGGTATATGCCCGTTAGCGAAACGAGGGGAACCGGAAGATGTCGCCAATGCCGTGGCCTTTCTATCGTCCGATGATGCCAATTATATCACAGGGTGCATTTTACCGGTATACGGTGGTACCCCGTCAATTACTCCTCAATAGTTGTGTAGAAGGTACATGGAAAAATAAAGATTGCAGAAAGCAGGTGACGGCGTCAAAGGCAGACGAATGTATTATGAGCACATCCGATAAAAGTAGTTGATGAAATGAGATTTTTTTATTTACACATGAATAAATAACCACATCGATGTGCTCGATTCCATCATCGTCGTATGATTTTCCGACTTTTTAAAGCTTCACATGTCGTTTCACGGGCTATCTTTTCCAGAAAGTAAACGTATTTTTCCCTGCTTTTTTTGATTCATAAAGGGCCATGTCCGCTCTTTTGAATAATTCGCCGAAGTCTCTAACATCATCGACGTCCATAGCAATGCCGATGCTTACAGAAATATTGGTTTGGGAAAACTGTTTCGTGATGTTTGTGTTACATCTTTCGAGAAACTGTTCGGCGTATTGTCTCGGAATAGTGGGGCCTTCCATATTATGGAGAATTATAGCAAACTCATCTCCCCCAAGCCGAAACAGGTTTTCAGCAGGAAATGTCTGTGTAAGCAAATCGGAAAAGGCTACCAACACCTTGTCACCTTCGTCGTGACCGTACTGATCATTGACCTCCTTAAAGTTATCAAGGTCCGCGAGCAACAGTACGGTACCCGCTTTACAAGGTGTTTTCCGCATGAAATCCTGCAGACTGCGTCTGTTGTTAAGCCTGGTCAGGTGGTCTGTGTTTGCGTCTATGAGCAGCTTGTTTCTTTGCTGATGCGCAAGGGTAATGTCCATGAAGAGTTGGATATAGCCAGCCAGCATGCCGAATATGTCCAGAAGCTTTTCTTCGTGAATTTTCAATACCTTGTGTTCAGAAAGGAGCAGGGTGCCTTCTTCTTCACGCTCAAGAATCCATCTTTTGCTCCGGGTGAAGGTCTTGGTTTCATCAAGGAGAGAATCAACATGCTTGCCTACCACCTCTGTGCGGTCCAACACAAAAGTGTCAATGAATTTCTGATTGACGCTGGTAATCATTCTGTCCTTGTCCGTGATCATGACGGCAAACGGCAGGCTCTCAATCAGGATATTCAATTCAATAAGCAGGTTCTGCAGGTCGGTCACATCATGGGCGAATCCCACAGTGCCAATAACGCTGCCATCGGTGTCGAAGATGGGTGACTTGTAGGTTTTGAACTTGCGGAGTTCATCGCCGCATTTCACGGTTTCATCGAAAAGGCAGGTCTTTTTCTGATTAAGAACAATTTCTTCTGATTCCAGGCAAATATATTCCCCCTGGGCGTATTCATCCGGTTCAAGATCCCAGATATAGTAATGTCCACGGCCTTCAATCTGGGTCTTTGTTTTATTTACAGCACGGCAGAAGCTGTTGTTGACTTTCAAATGCGCCCCCCTTGCATCCTTGAACCAAATCAAGTCGGGTAGACTGTCTATCAATGTGTCCAGATATTTTTTGGTAAGTGCCGAATCCTCCTGCTTTTTAATACGCTTCAGTATGCCGGAAAAAGAAGACAGAACCTTATCTTCAACAAATGGTTTGATCCAGATCCGGTCGAAGATCTGGTAATTTTCTGCCAGGGCTGGAAAGCTACCGGCTGAAAAACAACCGATAACAACAGCCTGCTCATCTTTGGCTGCGAGAATTTTTTCCAGAGATATCGGTTCGTCGTTTTCGAAATCGAGAACGATGACCGTACATCCTTTCAGGTCTTCTTCATGGACATCCGGATGACAGAAAAATTGATATGAGAATCTTTCAAGCGGTGGAGCGCCTCGAAGAAGCGTTTCAAGTTGAGGATTCTGTGTTGCAATGAATATGTTTACGATTCGATGATACACGTTCAACTCTCCTTAACAATCAATAAAAAAGGTAATCCTTCAATTATTTATCTTCCATGATTCATAACTCTTTCATTTAAACGCCGAACGCCCGGCATGTAGCGTTGCGGATTTTGCCGTCGCTCTCAATACCGTTCGGCAACCTTCGGTAGAATCTTAAACATTCTGGCACACGCAAGCTTTACTCCGTTCGGCAAATTGTGAAACGTCAATTCTTGTTCTGAATATCCGTGCGCAATATAGAAGCCTTTTGCATTGAGTGTAGAATGAACTGTGATTGTAAGGATATTGCTGTTTCGGGCAATCTTCTCAAGTTCGTTAAGAAGTTTCGACCCAATTCCCCTTCCGGCAGCATCCGGATGAATATAAATTGCGCTGACTTCTGCGTTTCTAATGTCAAAGATTCCGAGTCCCAGCAGTGCGTGTTGTGAATTGGAAGCAACTAAAAACTCCTTTTCTTTCAGAGCCTGGTCATAGGCAGAAGGAGTAAGAACGCTGGTCCAATCATTTAACTGTTCAGGGGTATAGTGGCTGGCACACAGTCTTCTGATTGATGCAACATGTAGCCTCGAAATATTTTCTTTGTCAGCACTGGATGCTTTTCTTATTTTCATGTGATATCATTTCTGCCATATGTCTGGTCTCAGCGGGTGCATGGTCCTCGAACCACTTCAGACCGAGGTTGTATTCATCAGCCTCAAGATATGAAAGGAGTCAGCAAAAAACTCAAAACCAAGTTTTGTTATATTCTTATAGGTTATAAAGAAGATCCTTGCCCTCAGCATACCATAATTCTGAAAATAGATATATTCTTTGATCAGATTACGTGTGGATGGAGGGGGCTTGTTTCTATCATATCGGTTGCTTTCGTCCGAGAACCGTGATTAAAAAAACTTCAACAAGCGATGTAATTTGTGGAAATTCAAATGTTCCCCCTGCTCTTGACCATAGGTGTTCTGTATATTTTCGCAATCGGCGTTGGCCGCCTGAGCGCCGCTTTGGGAATTCCCCGCGTCACCGGATACCTTTTGGTCGGTCTGGCGACGGGCCCTTATACCGGTGAGATTTTAGGGTTGCCCGCTATCGTTACAAAGGCACAACTTGCCACACTTTCCCCGCTGCATGATATGATTCTCAGCTTGATTGTATTTACCATCGGCGGCAGCTTCCGCTTGAAAACCATTCGGAAAATGGGATCGAGGCTATTTCGTCTCAGTGCATTTGAAATCGGTTTGAGCGCACTTCTTGTCTGGTTGGGGACCTTGTTAATGGGAGTATCGCCGCTGGAAGCAGGCTTCCTTTCCGTGATGGCGATCACCACTGCTCCGGCCGCCACCCAAATGGTAATGCGCGAATATCAATCGCGGGGATCACTGACCGACACCATTCTGCCGCTCATCGGTATCAACAATCTATTGTCGATCATCGCATTCATATTGCTGAAACATTACGGATTATCCACTTCCCCGTCATTTTGGAAAACGGTGATCCAACTTTTGGGTCCTCTCGGACTGGGTGTCCTTGCTGGAACTTTTATCGCTGTCATGGATCAGCGTTTCACCCGTCAGGTGGAACGACAAATGCTGGTATTGGGAGCTGTTGCCCTTGCCACCGGTGCAGCTTCGTATTTCCATTTATCAGCTATGCTGAGCGTCCTGGTCGCCGGCGTCGTTGCCGTGAACACCGCCCCCCACGGCCCGCGAATGCTCGAAGAACTATCGGGAATCGATTATCCATTTTATGTGCTGTTTTTCATCATGGCCGGAGCAGAACTCCATCTCGAAGCCCTTTTCCACATGGGAGTCATCGGTTTGGTTTATATAGTTGCACGAAGCGCGGGAAAATTCATCGGATGCCGGACAGGGGCCAGGGCGGCTGGGATGAACATAACCATCAGAAACTGGCTGGGCCCAGCCATGCTGGCACAAGCCGGCCTGGTAATCGGTTTATCCAATGTTTTGGCGACGGAGTGGCCGGGTCCGGGCAAGACTCTACAGACGTTGATCCTGGCGTCGGTGGTGGTGTTCGAGATGGTTGGCCCCCTGCTTACCCGCACTTCGCTGGTCAATGCCGGTGAGATAACGGTTCTGAATCTACTCGGTAAGCGCAGTCCGGTAGGCTATGGCGATGGATTGCGACGTGTCTTCGGCGAATTTTTGCGATCCCTGGGTCTCTCTCCAATTGTGCGACGGAATCCGCCAGGTGATATCCGGGTATCCCACATCATGCGTCGAAACGTGGAGGTATTATCCCACAGGGCGCCGTTCGATGAAGTGGTAAAGACCCTTGGCCATTCCAGCTATGATAGCGTACCGGTAGTCGATGACAGTGATGAGCTCGTCGGGGTTGTGAGATTTGCAGATGTTTCGGATACCCTTTTCGATCCGGGCCTGCGACATTTAGTCGTCGCGGCTGAAATCGCCACCGATGTCTACCTGAAAGTGACCCCGGAAGATACCCTCCAAGCGGCTATACTCAAACTGAAAAATCATCCGCAAGCCACATTCCTGCTGGTGGTGGCACAGGACAATCCCTCCATGCTGGTGGGTATTGTAAGCCACAATGATTTGTTGGCAGCCCAATTGCACCAGCCTCGATAGCCGACGATCGATATAGCTAAAAGTGACAAAAACTCTATTCAACTTTTACTCGATCGTCTGCATCAGAGGAGTAAAACCTTGATTAATGGCACGGTAAGGACAGCTAACAGCTCCAACGTTCTTACGTTGCAACCGCGCAATGGCGTCAGTCAATGGTTTTCGAGAGATAATCACATCGGCGTCGACAAAAACCACAACATCATGCTTAGCCAAGGAAAAATTGTCATTTAGAGTTTTTGATTTGCCAAAATTCGATGCGTTTAGAACCAAATAACCTCAAAATTGCACGATGCAAAAAATAAATGTAAAGGACGTATACGATTCGATATGTAATGAAAGCGCCGGTGCTTATACTGTTTTCTCAATAAAGAAGCAAGCTATCATTTTGTTAAAAAAGGAGCATAAATAAGGACAATGATATTTACCCTTTTTTCGATTGTAATAGGTCTTGTTTTGCTGATTTGGAGTGCCGACCGTTTCGTGGAAGGATCTTCCGCTATCGCACACCATTTCGGCATGTCACCTTTATTAATCGGCATGGTGATCGTCGGTTTTGGCACATCCACTCCGGAAATGGCGGTTTCTGCTATGGCAGCAATGCAAGGTAACCCTGGTATCGCTTTGGGAAACGCCTATGGATCGAACATTGCGAACATCGCGCTCATACTTGGCATAACGGCCTTGATCAACCCTATCACAGTTCATTCGCAAGTGTTGCGCAAGGAACTTCCAATCCTCACCGCCGTGACGGTATTGGCTTCCTGGCAGCTTTGGGACGGAAAGATCACCCGCGTTGAATCCTTGCTCCTGCTGTTTATATTCGGTGCGTTAATGGTCTGGACAATCCGGCAAGGGACGCATAAGCGCCCCGATACCTTTGGGAGTGAAATCGAACAGGATCTATCCACCTCCTCCATACCGCTTTACAGAGCGGTCTTATGGCTCGGGATAGGTCTGATTCTCCTGATCGCCAGTTCCAGGATATTGGTATGGGGTGCGGTGATCATTGCCCAAAGCCTGGGGGTCAGCGATCTGGTGATCGGCCTAACCATTGTCGCCGTCGGCACTTCTCTGCCGGAACTGGCCTCATCGGTCATTGCCACCCGTAAAGGCGAACACGATATTGCATTCGGTAACGTGCTTGGCTCGAACCTGTTCAATACCCTGGCAGTAGTGGGTATCGCCGGAACAATCCATCCGATAGCTGTCGGGCATGAAGTTTTCTCACGGGACATGATGGTCATGGCTGGGTTGACCACATCCCTGTTCATCATCGGCTACGGTTTTCGAGGTCCCGGGCGCGTCAACCGCATCGAGGGAGGTGCTCTGCTGTTTTGCTACCTTAGCTACACTGTATATTTGATTGGAACCTTCTTATGAACAATGCGAAATAGTGCAGAAATACGTATAAATCAACGATATTATTTACATCCAACACTCGTTTGCCCAATCAATCAGACAACAATATTTTTGACACGGATTGGATGTGTATATATTATCAAATTGATACACATTCAGAAGAGGGCGGAAATATGCGAACCAACATCGTTATCGACGACGAACTGATTAATGAGGCCATGGCACTCAGCAAAACAAAAACCAAAAAGGCCGTAGTCGAAAAAGGGCTCAGACTTCTGGTCCATATCAAAAAACAGGAACGGATCAGGCTCTTCCGTGGAAAACTGAAATGGGATGATGACATAGAGGCCATGAGGCTCGATCAATGATTTTGGTCGACGCCTCCGTATGGATCGGTTATTTCAACGGTCTTTCAACCTGGCAGACGGACCTGCTGGACAATTACCTTTCCAATACTCCCATCATTATTGGGGATTTGATTATGGCAGAAGTCCTTCAGGGGTTCAAAACAGATCGCGATTATGAAACCGCCAAGGATTTGCTCGGTGCGCTTCAATTCCGGCAAATCGGAGGATATGAAGTCGCTGTCCAAAGCGCTTGAAATTACAGAACCCTAAAAAAAACAGGTGTTGTCATTCGAAAAACAACCGATGTGATCATCGGGACGTTTTGTATCATGGAGGGATTGTCGCTACTGCATGATGATCGCGATTTTGATCCCATGGTATCCTATCTCAACCTGAAGACACCATCTCTCTAGTGGTGATTTTCCACGGACCCGTACGATTACGCGGATTACAATTTTCGCATATTCGTGTATGCTGAAAAATGTTTCTATTTCCCGCTAAACATTGGTAAAGATGGCAGAAGACGACAGAAAACATCGAAACCCCCATATTACGGTGGGGACACTGACAATGGGGTACGATGATTTGATCCTCATGAGAGACCTGGATTTTACCGTCTACCGGGGCGATGTGTTTGCCATCATGGGGGGGAGCGGGTGCGGAAAGAGTACCTTGATGCGAATCCTGGTGGGGTTGAAGCCCCCCCATGCCGGCTGGGTAAAATACGGCGACGAGGATTTCTGGTCTTTGCCGGCCGAGGCGCGTGATCGTATGATGCGGCGTTTCGGAATTCTTTACCAGAGTGGCGCGCTGTGGAGTTCCATGACGCTGGAAGAGAACGTCGGGCTTCCCATGGAACTCTACACCGATCTTACAAAACGGCAGATTCGACAGATGGTTCGCTTCAAATTGTCGCTGGTCGGCCTTTCCGGTTTCTCCGGCTATTATCCATCCCAGATTTCCGGGGGGATGCGAAAACGCGCCGGTCTCGCCCGGGCAATGGCACTGGACCCCGAAGTTCTCTTCTTCGACGAGCCGTCTGCGGGATTGGACCCTGTGAGTGCGAAAAACCTCGATGATCTGATCCTGGAGATCAACCATAGCATGGGCACTACGGTAATCATCGTCACCCATGAACTTCCCAGCATTTTCGCCATTGCCAACAACGGCGTGTTTTTGGACACCGATACACAAACGGCCGCTGCCACCGGTGATCCAAAAGAGATGTTGGCGAAGGCGGAAAACCCCGGCGTGATACGATTTTTGACCCGAGGGGAGAAAGACGGAAGGGAAAGATGAGCAATAAGATTATGGGAAAATCCGTCAATCCTACACTCATCGGTGCGTTCATCATCGGTGCTGTCATCATCGTTACCATGGGCGTCCTGTTTCTGGGTAGTGGGAACTTTTTCCAGCATTCCTACAGATATGTGATGTATTTTACCGGATCGGTCAAGGGATTGAGCGTGGGGGCTCCCGTCCAGCTGAAAGGTGTGGCCATGGGGCATGTCAAGGAGGTTCATCTCGTCTACAACAAGGACAACGACTCCTTCTTGAACCAGGTGATTTTCGAAGTCCCCGAAGGGTCGGTCATGATGACCGGCGGGG
Organism: uncultured Desulfosarcina sp.; assembly: GCA_963674945.2. Lineage (GTDB taxonomy): Bacteria > Desulfobacterota > Desulfobacteria > Desulfobacterales > Desulfosarcinaceae > Desulfosarcina. Next base: position 1,409,876 of record CAXXWQ010000003.1, on the reverse strand, counting down.
CCAGCAAGCAAAAACCGGAAAAGAAGCGGCTTACATCGTATACCGCCGTCCACCAGATGATCGAAAACGGGCTCCGCGGCAAGTTGCAGCTCCAGAGTATCGTTACCGGCCAGCTTCTGGTGGCCTTTGACTTCTATCCGGGAACGGAAGTGAAGCTGATGAATTTCGACGACGAATATGTTGAGCTTCCCACGCTGCCATCGGACATGGATGCACTCGCCAAAACCCTGGACAAAATCGATGTGGAAGGGGTTGCCGCATCACTGCAGGCTTCGGCAAAGGGAATCGAACGGCTGATAAGCGACGAAGGTCTGCACCGGACCATGGAAACGGTAAACGAGACACTGGTCGCGTACCGCCAACTGGCCGAGAATCTGGACCAGCGGGTGGGGCAGCTTTCCACGACAGCCGATGCGGCGATTACCGATCTTCGCAAAATGATTCAAACAACAGACGGAGAGATTTCACCCATGGCCACCCGGATCACCGATGCGGCTGCCGATTTGAGCCGTATTCTTACAGACCTTCATCAGCGATTGCAACCGGTGATGGACAACACGGAGGCGACCACCGCAGCCGCCGTATCTGCCCTTCAACGGGCAGAAACGTTAATGGACAACCTGGCCTATCTCTCGGACGAGGATTCTTCGTTCGTCTACCGCGTCGGAGAAACCATGAGCGAATTAAAAAGGGCCGCTGCGGCACTGACCGTTCTGGCCGAATACCTGGGACGGCATCCCGAGTCGCTGCTCCAGGGCAGACAACCGGATACGGCGATGGAGGAGAAATGAAGAGGCACATTGCCAAATGGATCGTCATTTTGGGGGGAGCGATTTTCCTTGCCGCATGCGTGAACCTGGGAACATCCACCTCCTCACGCACACGCTATTACCTCATTGAATCCATCGTGGATTCGGCAATCCAGCCGGATTCGGCACATGGACCGGGATCGATTCCCATTGGCGTCGGACCGATTGCCATCCCCCCCTACCTGAAGCGTCAACAGATGGTGTTCCGTTTGGACGAACAAGAACTGCGCATAGACGATTTCAACCAATGGGCCGAGCCGTTACAGGTTACCGTCTCCCGGGTGATGGCCGAGAATCTGACGGCCTTGACCGGCTCTCCCCTAATTCGTTCCCACCCATGGAAACGTTCCGATGATATCCGGGTGAAGGTGACCGTGGACGTGCTCCGTTTCGATGCGGATGCTGCGGGGCAGGTGACCCTGAAGGCCTCCTGGCGCATCGTCGACAACGAGGACCGTCATCTCTTACGACAGGGATATTCGACCATCACCCGGAATGCCGCCGGCAGTGATGCGACCCACGTGGTCCAGGCCATGAGCGTGGTTTTGGCCGACTTTTCCCGTGAATTGGCTGAAACGTTGATAAAGCTCAATTTGAATTAGGAAATTTTCCATGGATCCGATCCTGATCATTGCCGCCTTCATCTTTGGCGCGATTACCAGCCACATCGGACTCCCCCCCCTGGTCGGGTACCTGGTCGCCGGGTTCATTTTAAACGGCATGGGTATCGAAGCCGGAGATCAACTGGAACTGATCGCCGATGTGGGGGTAACCCTTTTGCTGTTCTCCATCGGTCTGAAACTCAGGCTCAAGAGTCTTGCCAGACCGGAGGTGTGGGGCGGCTCTATGGTCCACATGGGAATCACCGTGGCGATTTTCGGCACCGGCATGGTGCTGCTGGGAATCCTGGGCCTTCCGGTGCTGCGTTCGCTGACCTGGCAGACCGCATTTTTGGCCGCGTTCGCCTTGAGTTTTTCCAGTACGGTCTTTGCCGTCAAGGTATTTGAACAGAAGAACGAGATGGCCTCGCGCCATGGCGTCATTGCCATCGGTATTCTCATCGTGCAGGATATCGTGGCAGTGATCTTTCTCGCCTTCTCATCCGGAAAGATTCCGAGCCTCTGGGCCGTGGCGCTCGTTGCCGGACTCATTTTGATTCGCCCGCTGCTGCTGAACTTCATGTCCAAGTGCGGGCACGGCGAACTGTTGATGCTTTTCGGTATTCTCATGACCTTTGCCGGATACGAAAGCTTCGAACTGGTCGGACTGAAAGGGGACCTGGGGGCCCTGGTTTTCGGCGTGCTGGTGGCTTCCCATCCAAAGGCCTCCGAACTGGCCAAGGCGCTGCTCGGTTTTAAAGATCTCTTTCTTGTGGGGTTTTTCCTGAACATCGGTATTTCCGGTTCCCCGACACTGGCCGCCGTGGGGATCGCGGTGCTGCTTGCCATGGTGATGCCGGTGAAGGCGGCCTTGTATTTCGGCGTCCTGTCCCGCTTTCGGCTTCGGGCGCGTACAGCCTTCCTCGCGTCCGCGAGTCTGGCCAATTACAGCGAGTTCGGACTCATTGTTGCCGCCATCGGCGTGGGCGCAGGGTGGATCGACCAGCAATGGTTGATGATTATCGCCATCGCTCTTTCCTGTACCTTTGTCATGGCCGCTTCCATCAACGCTTCGATCCATAGGCTTTATGCCCGATGGGCGGTTTCGTTGAAACGGTTCGAAAGCAACACGCGCCTTCCCGACCATGCGTTCATCGAAAATCAAACGGATCCTCGGATCATCATCTTCGGGATGGGCAGACTCGGTGCGGCTGCGTATGATGAGATGCAGCGGCGGTTCGGGGATGTGGTGGCAGGCGTCGATTTCTGCCAGGAGACCGTTGACCGTCACCTTAAAAAGGGACGCCGGACTTTTTTCGGAGATGCATCGGACAGTGATTTCTGGGAGGGGATCGACCCGTCAGCCACTCGAATCGACCTGGTGATGCTGACCCTTCCCGATCCAAAGGCCAGCCGTTTTGCCATCGATCAGTTGAAGTCTCGCGGATACAGAGGGCAGATTACCGCTTCCGTTCGACATGAAGATGAAATTTCCATATTACGAGAGGCCGGTATCGATGCAGCATACGTACTCTACGAAGAGGCAGGCGTCGGTTTCGCCGACCATGCATGCAAGCATACGAACCAGTGCCCGGTTGCCGATCAGGGCGGTTGACCACGCGTTGATTTGTTAAACGTCGAACATTGACGGCTTCGTAAAAAGTCCGATATCTTCGTTACGCTTCATCCCTCGTCACTGCGACGTATCACAAATACGCCTCATTCCTCGGGATTCCCAATCCTTGATCTCGAACTTTTTACGAAGCCGTCAGTAGATTACTTCCATTAAGAAGAGCCCTCGCGCAGGGGCCGTCGCACCGGCCATGCCGCGGTTCCTGGACCGCAGTATCGTCTCCACGTCGGAAGCCGATCTCTTTCCCAGCCCCACCTCCACCAGGGTGCCCATAATATTTCTCACCATGAACCGCAGGAAACCATTGGCCCGGATATCATAGGTCAACTTGCCGTCGTCGTCGCGTTTCACCACCGATTCGGTCACGGCACGGATGGTGTGCGCGCGGGGGCTGCCCGTTCCCTCGAATGCCTTGAAGTCGTGGGTGCCCAACAAGATTGCTGCGGCATCGTTCATGGCAGGGACGTTCAGCGGTTTTCGTATCTGCCAGAAAAACTGCCTGCCGATGGCACGGGGCCGGGAAAGATTGAGGATATGATAGCGGTAGTGTTTGGACGTCACGTCGAAACGGGCGTGAAACGCCCCGGGCGCGGGTTCACAGGCACGGATGACCACATCATCGGGCAGCAAGCTGTTGAGACCGTTAAAGAAAGTTTGGGCATCCAGATGGGACCTTGTCTTGAAACCGGCCACCTGGCCCAGTGCATGGACCCCGGCGTCGGTTCGGCCCGAACCGATGAGGGTGACGGTCTCTTTTGTCATGATGGCAAGGGCCTTTTCGATGGTTTCCTGGACGGTCCGATCGTATTTTTGCCGCTGCCACCCATGGAACCGGGAACCGTCATACTCCACGATGAGTTTAAATGTCCGTTGACTGTCTTTTGTCGTCAATTCTTCCTCCTGGTTCATAAAATAATCAGTAAAACGGCGCTCATGGAAAAAAACGACAAGATCGTGGATATGACGATGGCCGTGGCGGCAAACTCCGTGTCGCTGTTCAGCTGTGAGGAGAGTACGACGATGGCCGATGAAGTGGGCAGGGCGAAAAACAACATGCCCACACGCATGGACATGGGGGACGCGTCGAACATCTTCAAGAAATACCATCCGACTGCCGGCAAGACCACAAGCTTGATGGTCGATCCCAGCAAGGCCCCTTTCATATGAACGCCGAAATTTTTTACGGAAAGGGTCCCGCCGATGGAGAGCAGAGCAAGGGGCAAGGCCACCATGGCGGCCAGGCGGAGGGTGTTGTCGAGGAAAACAGGGAATCCTTCGAACAGGTGCGAATAGGCCATTCCTGCCAGACAACCGATGATCAGCGGGTTGGAAATCAGGGACCGGAGCATCAGTAAAATGCGTTTGCGGGTCGCTATCGTTTGGCCGGTGTACCAGATCAGGGTGGAGACCGCCAGAACATTGATGAAGGGGATAATGAACCCGATGAGAATGCCGAAACGCGCGACGCCCGCCTCACCGATGGCATTCATGATGACGGCCACTCCCACATAGGTGTTAAAACGGTAGCAGGTTTGAGAAAAAGATCCGGCGGCAAAATCGGACACCTTGAATAGCTTCTTGCAGATGGCACCTATGACGTAGACGGCCGCAACGGAAAGGATGGCGGCGAGGACCAAGTCGGAGGCGTCACTGTCCGACGGAGAGGCGCTGCCGATTTTCCAAAAAAGCATGACCGGAAAGAAAATATAGTAGACGATTCGATCCGATGATTGGAGAAAACGGTCGCTGGTGAAATTCAGCCGTTTGAGCAGGGCGCCCAGACCGATGAGCGCAAACACCGGAAACAGGTTATCGAGTATGATCATAGGTGACGGTAACGGTCATGGCGGGTCGGTTCCGCCGGCATGTGCGTTTTGATTTCAGCGGACTGTCGTATGTATCACAGCGAGGTTTTATTGATCCCATTGGGTTCCCCTTTCATTTGTTCCAAACAGGGTGCGAAGCGACAGCGTTTTCATGAGATCACGAAAACACCGTCGTGCAAAGGCTGTTTATGAAAAATAGCGAAGGTTTGCAAGGGGGGCGGGGAGTTTTTCCAGGGGAATCGCAAGTTGCGATGATATAGTCAATGGAAGTGCCTACAGTGGACTAAAGTGCCTAAAGCTCAGGAGTCGTTTCACTCCGCCCTTAAAAAGGCAGGATACATTAACTTAAGGCACGTTAGCGCACGATAGGCACGTCCACCTGCCTTTCCCGTGTTCAGCAGGACAAGCCCATACCCTGTATCAAATCTACATGCGATCACCCCGGGAACTTTCCCAATGCCATGAATTCTGACACCTTTACATCCTGCAAAAAAAGCTGACATTCATCTTCACACCATAGCTCGCCTGTATCGGTAACAATATCATAACAATCTGTAATATAATACCAATATCATTAGGCTTGGATTTGGCATGGCCGTTGCTCAGACTACTTTTCAAAGAACGAAGAATCCTTTGTATGAACAAGAGGAGATAAAGATGACGAAGAAAATGAAAATTTTGGCGGCAGTGGATCTTTCCGAATACTCAGCGGCGGTCGTGCGTTACACCGGGCTATTGGCCACGAAAATGGATGCAGATGTGGTCATGATCAATGTAATCAATCAACGGGACATCGACATGATCCATCGGACAATGCTCGGCTATGAAAGCTTTTCTTTTCCCGACTATATGACAGACCAGGAAATCACCCGTGAGACACAAATGAACGATCTGGTCAAGGCCAATTGTCCCGATGGCGTCAACTGTCGATGCATCGTGGTAAGCGGCATCCCGTTCCGAGAAATACTGCAGACGATTGAAAATGAAAAGCCCCAGTTTGTGGTTGTGGGCACCAAGGGGAGAAGCAACCTGGCCGACGTGATCGTGGGATCAACCGCCCGGCAACTGTATCGACGCTGCCCCATACCGTTGCTGAGCATACCGGCGGGTTTCGATAAACTGCCTTGAGGCATTGAGGTCGGTAAACGGATTGATCCGGTTTGCTTCCATCACCGGTCAATAAAAAAGGAGAACAACCATGCTAGTCAGATATTGGATGAGCCACCCGGTAATTCACATCGGCCCAAAAGACTCCATGCAACAAGCCATTTCCATGATGAAAGAAAAACGCATCAGACAGCTTCCGGTGCTGAATGCAAAAGGGAAACTGGTTGGAATCATCAGCGATCGGGACTTAAAGCACGCTTCGGCGTCGGATGCGACCACCTTGGAGATTCACGAGCTTTTGTATCTCATATCGAAAATCAAGGTGGCCGACATCATGACAACCAAAGCAATCACGGCCCACCCGGATTGGACCATCGAGGAGGCCGCCGATCTCATGCTAAGCCATAAAATATCCGGTTTGCCTGTAGTGGGCGACGACGATGTTATGTGCGGGATCTTCACGCAAACGGATCTGTTCAAAGCCGCCCTTTACATTACAGGATTGAAACAAAAGGGGGTTCACGTGGGTTTCGTGCTGGAAGATACGCCCGGATCCATAATGGAGGTTGTAAGTGTCATCCGCAAGTTCGGCGGCCGCATGGTGAGTATACTCTCTACGTACGACCGTGCGCCGACGGGCTACCGGAATGTCTATCTTCGTTTTACCAATGTCCCCAGAGATCATCTGGATGATCTCGTTTCGGTCCTCAAGGACAAGGCCAAGCTACGTTACCTGGTGGATCACAAAGAGAATAGACGCATTATTTTTCATTGAAATCAGGAGGACTGAATAATGGTACACAAGAGAAAACGTTTACTGGTGGCCGTGGACTGTTCCAAGCGAGCATTGCAAACCGCCAAATACGCAGGAGAGGAAGAAGCTTTCAAGGGAATGAAAATTGTCTTGTTCCATGTATTCAACAAAATTCCCGTCGCCTATTACGACCTGGAAAAAGAACCGAAGAGTGTTAAAGTCGTCGGCCATGTGCGCAGTTGGGAAGCAAGTCAGAAAAAGGAAGCGCAAAGATGCATGGAGGAGGCCAAACAGCTGTTGGTGGCATCCGGGCATGACGAACGCGCGGTGGAGATAAAGATTCAAGATCGAAAAATTGGAATCGCCCGGGACATCATTGCAGAAGCGAAGAATGGCTATGATGCCGTGCTGATTCGTCGCCGGGGAACGACGGCATTGACGAATGTCGTTCTGGGAAGTGTCAGTGCCAAACTATTGGAGAAACTGGCGTTTATGCCGGTTCTCATTGCCGGTAGAAAACCCGTCAACAAAAGGGTGCTGGTGGCGGTGGACGGATCTCCCTGCGCGACTCGGGCGTTGCACTTCGTGGCGGATACGCTCGGACCGTTAAACGGTTACCAGATATGCCTGTTCCATGCGGTACGGGGAAGTGGTTTGGCCAAAATTGCCGAGTTCAAAAAGACCAGCATCGAGGACGCAGCGACAATCTTGAAAAAAGCGGCGAAACTTTTGATTGGCGGTGGATTCGAAGAGGAGGCGATTTCCTTTAAAACCGTTACCGGTGCGCGGAGCCGCGCGGGAGCCATCGTAAAAGAAGCGGAAAAAGGGGCGTGGGGAACGATCGTATTAGGACGGCGTGGCTTGTCTCGCATCAAGGGATACTTTATCGGGAGTGTCAGTAACAAGGTTGTATATGCAGGACGGAAGGATACGGTTTGGATCATCACCTAAGTTCGTGTGCATCCAGAAACGGCATCTCATGGCCCATGCCGGCGTTCTCGCTCCGTCGAAATCCTCAACGTAGCACGCTGCTACGCCTCCGGTTTCAACATCGCTGCGGCCTTGGCCTGATCCATGATCTACCATTTCTGGACAGGCACCATCATAGAGAAAAACAATGAACCGGGAACCGAGAACTGAGAACCGAAAAAGCAAGACATTGGATCGATCATGAATATTGAGCAAATCGACAGGCTGTTTCATCCTGCATCCATTGCCGTAGTCGGTGCCTCCGATCGCACGGGTTCGATCGGACGGGCGGTGATGCGTAACCTTACAGAGGCCGGATTCTCCGGTCCCATTTACCCGGTAAACAATCGGCACGCATCGATCATGGGATACGACGCCGTCGCAAGATTGGATGATATCCAAGAACCGGTAGATCTGGCTATTATCGCCACGCCCATGAAGACGGTTCCGGAAATGATTGCCGCTTGCGCGCGCATCGGCATTTCCGGCGCCGTGATTATCTCTGCCGGTGGTAAGGAAATCGGAGCGGCCGGCCGCCAGGTGGAAGAGGAAATCAAAAATGCCGCCGTGAGCAGCCAGATGAGAATTATCGGTCCCAATTGCCTGGGCATCATGTGCGCTTCGTCCTGCCTGAATGCAAGTTTTGCCGCACGAATGCCGCTGAACGGGAAGTTGGCATTTATTTCACAAAGTGGAGCCATTTGCACGGCGATTCTCGATTTTTCCATCAAAGAGAATATCGGGTTCAGCCATTTCATCAGTTTGGGGTCCATGCTGGACGTGGATTTTGGAGACATCATCGACTACCTTGGTGCCGACGCTTCGGTTAAAAGCATTATCATGTATGTGGAAAGTCTTACCCGTCATCGCAACTTCATGAGTGCGGCCAGGGCAGTGAGCCGGATTAAACCTATCATCGCTTTGAAGGCGGGAAGGACAAAGGCCGGTGCAACGGCCGCAGCATCCCATACAGGTGCCATGGCCGGCGAGGATGCCGTTTACGATGCGGCTTTTCAACGTGCCGGCATCGTCCGCGTCAAAACCTTTGAAGAACTCTTCGATACGGCCGAGATTCTTTCTCGCAAGGGCCGCTACAAGGGACCGAATTTGGCCGTTGTGACAAATTCCGGCGGCCCCGGCGTTATGGCTGCCGATGCATTGGCAGATTACGGCATGAAACCGGTGACCTTATCACCCGATACAGTGCAGGCGCTAAGCAATGTGCTGCCCGAACACTGGAGTCATGGGAACCCTGTGGATATTATCGGCGATGCCACACCCCAGCGTTACAGTACCGCCATCTCGCTTCTGTCGCAGGCCAGGGAAGTTGATGCACTTTTGGTGATGCTGGCGCCGCAGGCAATGACAGATGCAAGCGCGGTCGCTGAGATGATCGTGGACACTTTCGATCAAGCCACCACTCCTCTTCTTACCTGCTGGATGGGAGGTATCGATGTTGATCCGGGCCGGGAAATTTTGAATCGGGCCGGTCTGCCAACCTTCGATACACCGGAACGTGCCATTCGTGCATTCATGAATCTTCATCGGCATTCCCGCGGAATCGAAATGCTTCAGCAAATTCCGCCGCGGCTCTCTTCACGGATCAAGGTGGATCGTGAAAAGGCCGGTCACCTGATCGAGACAGGACTAACGGCCCCTGGCGGCCTTCTTTCCGAATTCCAGGCCAAAGCGGTCATGGAAACCTATGGCATCCCAGTGAATCCGACCGAAGCTGCGGCTACCGGAAAGGATGCGAGGTCCATTAGCGAGAAAATGGGCTACCCGGTTGTGATGAAGATACTGTCTCCCGATATTGTTCATAAAAGTGACGCCGGAGGCGTTCTGCTCAATCTTCGTACACCGGAGGCAGTGGAAGAGGGCTTTCAAAAAATACTGGACAATGCCCACGCATCATTTCCAGAAGCGCACATCGAAGGTGTCACCATTCAGGCGATGGTTGATCATACAACCTGTGAGCTTATTGTCGGCGCCAAACAGGATCCGGATTTCGGTCCGGTGATCCTGTTCGGTATGGGAGGTATTCTTGCCGAACTCTTAGAGGATCGTGCCATCGCCTTGCCTCCCTTAAACCGCCTGCTGGCATCCCGTCTCATGGAAAGCACCCGCGTGGATCGGCTGCTCAAAGGTTTTCGCAATATTCCTGCCGCAAACCGGGAGGAACTGGAAACTGTACTGATCCGTTTGGCACAGCTCGTAACGGATTTCCCGCAGATTACCGAACTGGACATCAACCCGTTGGTGATTCAAAATGGTCTTCCTGTTGCCGTAGACGCCCGAATGGTGGTGAGACCGACCTCTTGCAAGGCCCCCTTGCATCTGGCCGTGAGTCCCTACCCGACGGAATATGAATGTAGGGTGAACCTGCCGGAAGTGGGTGATCTGTTCATACGCCCCATACGGCCGGAAGACGCCCCGCTGTTGGAGGAACTGTTTGAGGTATTGTCTCCGCAAAGTATTTACTACCGTTTTTTTTCTCCCATGAAGAAACTGTCTCAAAACATGCTGGCTCGATTCACGCAGATCGATTATGACCGTGAGATCGCACTCGTTGCCATTTCAGAGTCAGGATCATCGGAAAAGATGCTGGGAGCCGCGCGGATCATTTTGCAGCCCAACCTGAAAGACGCCGAATTTGCCGTTTTGGTGGGCGATCCATGGCAAGGCAAGGGCATCGGTGCACACCTTTTGGCAACCTGCCTCGCCATTGCAAAAGAACGGCAGTTCGGTATCATCTGGGGGACGGTGTTGGCTGATAACAGGGGGATGAGGGCCCTGGGAGAGAAGTTGGGGTTCACAAGCAAACGGGGAGAAGCACCTGGCGAGTTCGAGCTAACCCTGAATTTGTCAAAGATAGATATCCCTTTACCCATTTCGGCAAAAATGCCATGGAAAACACAATCCAAATCGTAGTTGCCGACCGAAATCCAAATGTCCGAAAATTTTTAAAGCGTGAATTGGCGGCATTGGGAATAAGAGTCTGCTTGGCGGATACTGCTGAAAAATTGCTCAAAACCATCGGTTGCCCACTGCCGATTCATCTGATAGTGCTGGACCCTGACCTCCCTGGTGTTGACAATATTGATCTGTACGAAAAACTGGCAAATCGGGCACCCCAACTGCCTGTGATTCTATATTGCGTCCGAGGCGCGGAAAATCCATCCACATTAAACGAAATGGAAATGGTGCGCATTGAGAAGGACGGCAATAGTATCGAACTTCTCATAAAAGCAGTTCATGATATTCTCGTAGATAATAAGTGAGCACTTTATAATGGAATCATCCCCTTATAGAAAAGTCAGGCAATTCGTTCTTTTAAGCATTATCGCTGCCACATTGATCCCGTTTTCTTTGGTTTTATGGATTGGAAACCTTTCTTTCTCACGGTCCATCGAAAATATGACGATATCCGACATGAAGCGAATATCTGCAGATCACAGACAAATGATCGAATCGTTTTTGAAAGAGCGTACCCACGATCTTGAACTGGTTTTCAACACCGTTGCCCTTTCCGAACTGGTAACGCCGCGCATCCTGTCATCAGTGTTTCAGCAGCTGCAACTGACATCGAGCGCATATATCGACTTGGGTGTTTTTGATGACCAGGGAGTCCACAAAGCATATCATGGACCTTACGACCTGTCGGGAAAAGTGTATCGGGATGAACACTGGTTCAAACAAACCGTGAAGGACGGTGTTTTCATCAGCGACGTCTTCTTAGGTTACCGCAATATTCCTCATTTCATCATCGCAGTTGCCAAGAAGGAAGAAAGCAGGACCTGGGTCATCAGGGCAACGGTGGACTCCCTACGGTTCAATCATCTGGTGCGTCAAATCCGCATTGGCAAGACCGGTGAAGCCTACCTGGTCAACAGGCAAGGCATACTGCAAACGGATCGGCGCAGTGGCGGCAACTTGATGGACACGGCCGGTGAGGTATTGCCGCTCCCACCCGACGACGACCTGATTCATACCTTTATTCACCAAAATTCAGATGGAGAACACTTTCTGTATGCGACCACTTGGATCAAGAACGGAAACTGGCTGCTTGTCGTACGGCAGGAAGAGTCAGACGCGTTTTCTGCCCTGCGGTCGGCGCGGATGCCCATTCTATCAATCAGTCTGATTGGAATCGCATGCATCATTGCCATTGCTTTTGGCCTGACTGGGGCGATTGTGAGAAAAATGGAGCGTACCGATTCAGAAAAGGCGCTCTTGAACCAGCAGCTTATCGGGGCTTCCCGATTGGCGGAGTTAGGCGAGATGTCCGCAGGTTTTGCCCACGAGATCAACAATCCGTTGCAGATCATTACCACTGAGTTGTCCCTTATAAAAACGCTGCAAGAGGAAATGGTCGAGTCGGGAGAACTTAAAAATTGCGATTCCTATGCCCAGGTAATTGACAGCATGGATCAGATCAAGACCCAAATCGGGCGCTGCTCAAAAATTACGGCAGCTATTTTGAAATTCGGCCGACAGGACGAATCCAAACCCGAATATCTGGATTTGTCAAAAGTCATCCCGGAATTCGTTTCAATGATAGAGAAAAAAGCCGAGGTTGACGGTATAACAATCCATAAAGCAATGCCCGATATTCCCATCCGGATTTCCGCGGATGCGTCAAAACTCCAGCAGGTGGTCTTGAATCTGCTCAACAATGCGATGGATGCCATTACTGAACAGCGTGGCAGCGGCGGTGGAACCATAACAGTAGATCTTTCTGCAGGGGATAACGGCGATGCAACGATAAGGATCAGTGATGATGGCAGCGGTGTCGCACCGGAGAACATGGAAAAAATATTTTCTCCGTTTTTTACTACCAAACCGGTGGGAAAAGGTACAGGCCTTGGGCTTTCCGTTTGTTACGGCATTATTCAACAAATGAATGGAAAAATGGAAGTGGAGAGCATTGTGGACAAAGGCACGACCTTTACCATCGTGCTTCCGGTTTCATAAATTGAGCGATTCGCCGTTTGCTGAAGGCTAACCGCTCACCTTTGGGGATGAAGTGTCCGTCCAGAATTTGAATATCAATCGATCATCACAACAGGAGAAAAAAATGGAAAAAATGAAAATGATGCTGGTGGATGATGAAGAGCGGTTTCTCTCCACTACCAAAAAGCTCCTCGAGAGAAAAAACATCGATGTTTTGACGGCATCCAGTGGTTCCGAGGCTCTTGAGCTCTTACGGGCGAATCGAATCCATGTGGTGATCCTGGACGTAAAAATGCCGGGAATGGACGGTGTCACCACGTTAAAAGAAATCAAAACGCACTTTCCCATGGTGGAGGTAATCATGCTCACCGGTCATGCTACGGTCGAGTCGGCCATCGAAGGCCTTAAATCCGGTGCAGTCGATTATCTGATGAAACCGGCGGACCTTGAAGACATCATTGCCAAGGCTTCGGATGCTTTTGACCGGAGGGTGGATATCGAGGAGAAAATACGTGTCGCCCGCATGCGGAAAATCATGAAGTCGCCTCGCGAATTATTACAGGAGACACAATCCTAAATTGAGCGTTTCATTTTTTTCATTAGGGTTGAATTGGGATGTTTTTTATAAGTTCACGATCGATTCAGACCTTCAAGAGATGAGACCCTCCGGAATTGCCGGGTTTACAGCATCTACGGTGTCAGATACCTTTCCGTATAGGCGACTATAGCGGAAAGCCATCTTCCTTGCAGTTGCGGCAAACTCGACAATCGCTCAACTTAAGATAATGAGAGTTGATATAAATCACGAATACCAAGGGGTTTGACCATGGCAAAAAAAGAGAAAAAAGTGACCGGGTACGATAAATATGTAGACTGGAAAATGTTCAGCATTCCCGTCGTCCTCTTTTTCGTGTTACTTTTAATACCCACACCATACGGCATGAAAGATGTGGGGACCGAGTATCGAATCGGTCCGAAAGCCGTCATCGAACACATCACCCAGACGTTGTTCAAGAGAACATCTGCGGATGTCGAGCAGTGGCAGTTGCTCACCGCCACAATCATGGAACAGAATATGAACATGGGGGCCTTGACACGAGACCGCTACCTCAAGCGCGATATCAAGTGGTGCAAAAGCAACAAAATCACGGCCGATGGAACCAATTTTGCGCGGGCGAAAGAATTCATCGATACGCAAGTCACCGATGATGCGTATCTATCATTGATGAAAGCCGCCATGGATCTGCGAAAGACGGGGCTGACCTATGAAACCCTCAGCCCCAAGGACCGGATCGAGGCCGATAAGGGCGCCTGGCATATCAAGGTCGCCATCGCCATGGGAGCCTTTGTCGTCCTCTGTTTTCTCACCGAGTGTATCCCCTTGCCCGGCGTTGCCTTTTGCATCGGCCTGATTCTGGTCTTTACCGGCGTGATATCTCGAAAACAGGTGGCCATGCTGTACTGGGATGACGCATGCTGGTTCATCATGGGCAGCCTGATGTTTGCCGCCGCCTTTGTCAAGACCGGCGTGGACAAACGGGTCTGCCTGATGATGTTCAGAAAGCTGGCGGTTCCCGATGTGCGTTGGATAACGCTGATTTTCTTTGTCATCATATCACCGTTGGCCGCCTTCATCTCAGACCACGCCCTGGCCGCCATGTTTCTGCCCATCGGCATGCTTTTATATCAGAACTCCCTGACCGAGGAGGTGCCCCAGGACCCTGAACTGGGCAAAATGCTGATGATCGCCATTGCCATGGCCTGTAACATCGGCGGACCCGGCGCCCCTTCGGGTGGAGCGCGCAATGTCATCATGATGACCTACCTGGCGGACATGTTCGGCTTGGACATCGGTTACTTCCAGTGGATCACCTATTGTTTCCCCTATGTGATCATCATGATACCCGTCACGTGGCTGATGCTCAACTGGCGTTTCAAACCCACCATCGTCTCCCTGGCGCCGGCAATGGATCACCTGCAAAAGGAGATCGGACGCATGGGGGGGTGGAACCGGAAGCAGATTTCGGCCCTGGTGATCTTTGTGATCATGGTGTTCGGGTGGTTCACGGAAAAGGAGTTTTACAATCTGGGTATTTATCCCATCCGCCTTGGCATCGGTGTCATTGCCGTTGCCGGTGCGGTGGCCTACCTGCTCACCGGGGTCGTCAACTGGCGTGATTACCAGGAAAAAGTGGACTGGGGGGTCGTCTGGTTATACGCCGGTGCCATCATTTTCGGTCGAACCTTGGACAGCACGGGAGCCGCTTACTGGTTGGCCCGCACCGTCATCGATACACTGGCGCCGCTGGGGATGGATGCCGGTCTGCCACTGATGGCCACCAGCAACGGTCTGACCGCCATTTTAACCAACCTCATGGCGGATGGTCCCGCCGCTGCCGCCGTCGGCCCCATTACCCTGAATATGGCCGGTCTGGTGCACCCGGGTACCACATTTCTGCCCTTCATGGCCATGGCAACGGCCATTGCTTCGTCTATGGCCTATTGCCTGATCATCGGCACGCCCCCCAATGCCATCGTTTATGCCAGCGGTTATCTGGAGCCCAGAGACTACATTCGGGTGGGCCTTCCCATATGGTTTCTGGCCAATGCGGTGTTGCTGGCAATGACCGGTGTTTACTGGATCTTCCGAGGATTTGGCGGGCTTCCCGGTTTTTAATGATCAAATGAACAGGAGATCGGTGATGAATGAGGAGAGAGCCATTGCCAAGCCGCATAAGCCGGTATTGGCCCGACGGTCAGGAAAGATCTGGTTTTCCGCCAGCACGGAGCGGCGATTTTACTTCTTCCTGACCCTGATCATGCTCGTTGCGGGAATTCTTTACAAGATGGGAGTGATCTAAATGAATTTGCATTGGACAAAAAAATACGTGAGCACAGTGACCGCAGTAATGGCACATCCCGGCGCATTTTTTCAGGATCGTTTTAACAATGTGACGGTCGGACAAGCCCTGGGGTTTTTGTCATTGTCGGCGCTGTGTTTTTCCATTACCGCTACCCTGGTGAATCCGGTGGGGGGCCTATTGCGCAACGGCGTCCTCCTATTTGTCAATGCCATCGGAATGGTGGTGATCGGCAGCGCCGTTGCCTATGTGGCTCTGATTGCCACCACCGGCAGACGCTATGCCTTCTTTCGTTTGTGGAACATTTTCTCGTTAAGTGCCAGCGCGGTGTTGATTCTCGCGTGGATACCGGCGGCTTTTTTTCTTACCGAGCCATGGCGATGGTGGTTGATCGGAACCGGATTGGTTCGCGGATTGGGATTGTCGAAAATCCGGGCCGTGTTCGTCGTCCTGCTGACCTTCATCGGCATGGCGGCGTTGATCTGCACCGTTTTTTCCATGGTCGAGGCTTGAGAGAAAAAACACTACATCTTGTTTGTAAGGAGAAGCATAAGATGACAAAAAAAATAAAAGTGTTGATGGTCGATGACGAACCGAAATTCAGGGAAGCGACGAAAAAAGTGTTCCAGAAAAAAGGATTTGACACATTGATCGCCGCAAACGGGCGTGAAGCGCTGGAGCAGCTTTCAGACAAACCGGATGTGGTCGTACTGGACGTCCGGATGCCGGACATGGATGGTAACGAGACCCTGGAAGAGATTCAAAAGCGGTCACCGGGCCTTCCGGTGATCATGCTGACGGGACACGGCGGAGATGATAGCGCCAGGAGAGCGCTTAGCCATGGGGCTTTCGATTACCTGTCCAAACCCTGCGACATCGATCTGTTGGCATCACGGATCATGGATGCCAGCCGACAGAAGAATGTCGGTGGCAAACAAGAAGAAAAAACGGTTGAAGACGTCATGATCCCCTTATCCGAATACACGACGGTGAAGACCGAGCAAACAGTTGCCGAAGGCATCGCTGAATTGAAAAAGTCCTTCTCACCGCAGCTTCACACCAATCGAATCATGGAAACAGGGCACCGCAGCCTGCTGGTTTTCGATCAGGCGGGCAAGGTTGAGGGGATCCTTTCCATCATCGATCTTTTGGAAGCAGTGCTTCCAGGTTACTTGTCTGCGCCCAAGCCTTCCACGGCAGACAGCCTGTATTATTCTCCCATGTTTTGGACCGGCATGTTTACTCGGGAGGCACAAAGGCTGGCATCGACAAGAGTGGGAGACCTCATGTCGCCGGCACCACCGGCCATCGACGCACAGGCCAATCTCATGGAAGCCGCCTACCGGTTGGTGAACGATAAATGCCGCCGGATGATTGTCATGAAGGATGATACGGTGGTCGGTGTTCTTCGCGAACAGGATCTGTTTTTTGAATGGGTTCGGGTGCTGCCATAAAGAAGTGCAGAAAACCAGGTTTCTCGGCCAGATCAAAAGATAAATGGTTCTACCGTTTGATTGTTACAGGAATCCAGGAGTCAGAATTCGGAATCAGGTATTCGCCTTCGGCTCGATCCATATGATCCAATCGATGGAGCAAAGCGACATCAGATTCATTCTGGCTCCTGAATACTCCTCTGACTCCTGTGGCTTTTCGTGATCCTAGTGCATCTCCCCTTTCAGGGGGAACCCGGAGCCGAGCCATCTGCAAGCGGATTTTTATTTTTCAGCAGAAGATTCAACACAGGTGGAACCACCACCGTACTGATGATGACCATGATAATAATGGCAGAGAAAAGGGCGTCCGTAAGAACACCCAGCGTTTTGCCTGTTGCCGCAAAAATCAGGGTCACTTCACCGCGGGGAACAAGGCCCCACCCCACGACGGATTTTTTTACCGGACCTGCAAACATGCCGGCAAAAATCTTCCCGGCGAAAGCCGCTACAGTGATCCCCAACGCCAATATCATAATCTCCGGATTGAGAAAGACCAAAAGTTTGACTTCCATGCCCGTCCTGACGAAAAAAAGGGGCACAAGAAAATAGGCCAATGGTTTGATGAGTGATTGTACATGAACATCCGCATGGGTTTCAAGCACTTGAATGACTTTCAACTGTACTTCCGGATGAGAGTCGTCGATGACCTTTTCAACATCACGAATGATGTCCGGGTTGTCGAAATGAAGAAAGTGGACGGGTTCGAGAATTAATCCGGCTGCGAAAGCGCCCACAATCGGTGCCAGACCCAGGAAATCAGCAGCAAATGCGAAAATCAGGCAGAAACTGATTGCCAGGATGAATTTCATTCCGATACCCGGATTGATGCGTGAAAAACATTTTCCGAGCCATTGGGTGAGCATCTGACCCAAAAACAGGGCTGTGCCAAGAAAAGCCACCGCTTTGAACGTTATCCAGGCAACGCCTTCGAGGTCAAGCCGACCCGACTCCACGATTGCCTTGATAACGGCAAGGATGCTCAATCCAAGGATATCGTCTATGACGGCAGCCCCCATGACGATCTGGGACTCCTCACTTTTTACTCTGCCAAGATCCTGAAAAACCCTGGCCGTGATACCAACGGATGTCGCCGTTAGCATTGCGCCCAGAAAAAGAGCGGTTTCGGGTGTCGCATCGGGAAAGAAGAGAGGCGTGACAGCATAGAATCCCAGAAGAAATGGGAGAATGACACCTATGCATGCCACAATAAAGACGCGAGATCCCAATCGACGCATTTCCTCGATTCTCGATTCCAGACCAACTTGAAAAAGGAGAATTACGACACCAAGCTCTGAGAGGAATTTGAATACCAGATCATGTTTGATTGGCTCTACTACATTTATTCCGAGAAGGGAGAGATTTCCGAGGAGGATGCCCACAAAAAGCTCCCCCATCACTGCGGGTTGACCGATGCGTTCGATGAATGCAGACAAGCGGGTCATTACCAATATGATCGCGATCCATAGAAAAATCGAACCTTCGCTCATCGCTCATTCACTTTAGACCGATAGTTCCTCGATACGATTTGCGTCAACGACAACCCGCAAAGCGGATGGTTTGGATATTCGGCCGCAGGCCGGATATCCAAAAGCACGTTACGTGCTTTCATCGTTAGGATTGGTTCCGGGTGCAAAGCACCCGGTTTGAATACAAGGAATCAACCGGCGGTATCGAATTTTTTATTGAAGGCAAGCATGACAATATCGGCTACATCTTCCGGCCTTGCAAAATGATCCAGGTTCACCACCATATCAAATTCATCGGGTGGTGCCGCTTTCTTGTTGAAGACTTTTCTGAAAAACGCCGCCTGTTCCTTGTCGGTTTCAGATAATTGCTTTTTGGCCTCATGCTCATCGATTCCCATGATATCGGCAACCCGCTTCACTCTGAAGTCGTCGGAACAAATACACCGTACGGCCAGCACCCGATCGCGGGGAAGAATGAGATGTGCACCCCTGCCGACGAAAACCGTGGAATTCGAACCCGCTATGGCCGTGATGACGGTGATCAAATGTCTGGAATAGTCGCTGTCGATAAATGATTTCTCGCCAAATAAAAATTTAAATGTTCGGTTCCCATAACCTGGAAATCGTTCATCGAAAAATGCGATGGCTTTTTCACTGACCTCGGCCTGTTCGGCGATTTTTTCGATCACTTCCCGGTCGGCTACCCGGAAACCCAATTTTTCCCCCACGATATCAGCGATGTTTAGCGCACCGACACCGATTTTTCTGGAAAATGTGATGGCAGGAAAAAATTCAGGTGTTTCCTCTCTGGAAGATTTCTTTTTTTCCCATTCAAGAACATAATTTTCAATGCGCTCTTCAATATTGGATACTCTTTGAGAATAAGTTCCCGGGACATATTTACCGGAATACAATGTTTTTTTCATGGTGATCTCCGTTCTTTCGTTGAGAAGATGTCTTACAGAAACAACTCTTTTTGCCATTTACCAAATTATGGTCGGTGGTAACTTCATCCAAGGCGTAAACAGATGTTAACAAATTCCCTATTCTGCCTGAAATACCTCACGAAAGCGACCGGTCAGTTCGATGGCCAACCGGGTGTTGGTACTCTTGGAAAGATGAGGGCGGAGGACATTCAGCCCGAAGTTATAGACGGTTCGTAACCCATTGGTGTCGATGGCCACATTGTCATGTTTTGCCTCATTTGCTTTCAGTACATTGATCAGTTCACAGGCGGATGAACCATCAAAATCGCCGGACAGTCTAATGGATAATGAACGATTTCTTTTCCTCTCGGTTAAGACATAAAAATTGTTTGCCATCAGGTAACCTCTACTGTTTTGTGTGAGTATAGAAGATGAGTAGATCCCACAATCATTCCGTCATGACCGTTCGGTTCAATGCTTTTAGGGAAGATTTCTCAACAGGCGGCCTGCATCCATTGTGACGCACTAGGTTACCAGTGCTTCTTCATGACGCTATTCTGCATTGAGCGTGCCAAAGGGTTTGAATACCATATCAACCTGTTATTATGTGGAAAAATATACTTCGAAGATAGTTTGGCGGCACGATTTGTTTTCTGTTCTGTCAGCTCTTTTACAAAGTGTAAAAGATGCTGACAGACGTTTCGCATGAGTCATGTGAAGATTTCTTTGGACCAGAGTTTTTATCCTATTATTACAATGCATTAAAAAAATACAACACGCTTCACCCCAATGGCATGTCCATTGCTCCGTCATGGGGTCACAAGTATCGCACATCACTGAAAAACAGGTATCGTAGAGAATGACGCCTGCTCAATCATGACTGATAAAGGAGGGAGAATGTCACATCAAACCGCAGTGGATCATGGTTTTGACCCGTTACTGGCTGACAGTCGCGAAAAACGGGTGTGGACGTGGAAGAATAGACCCGGATACAAACCCGTTTTTATTATCATGGCAGCACTCCTGTTTACGTTTGCCGTTATGCTTCCGCCCACGCAGGGAATGCTGGATATGGTCAAGGCGGCTCACCCGTCCGGCTACAAGTTGCCCAAGGGAGCAAAAACCATTACCGATGCCGTCAACAAAAAGCTGCGTCCCGAGGCATTCAACGCCTCTCAATCCGCTCAAGAAAATAGCCATACGTCAACCCATGGCAAAGAGACCGAACCGCTTCTCACCCATTATCAGGTCGCGCAAATGGCCAAGTTGACCGTTTGTATTCTATTTTTGGTCGCTTTTTTGTGGGGCACGGAAGCCTTACCATTGGGAGCCACGGACATCCTCGTGGGGGTGCTGCTCTATTTATTTGCCATATTGCCCATTAATGAGATCTCACAGGCATATATGAAGGACGCCGTGTTTTTCATTTTCGGCATTCTGGCCGTAGCCGTGGGGGTAGCCAAAACCGGCTTGGACAAACGAATCGGGCTTATTTTGCTCAGCCGCATTAAAAGTGCCAAGGCCTTCGCTTTCATTTTTCTTCCCCTATTGGCCATATCTGCCGGATTTCTCTCGGAACATGCGCTTGTGGCGCTGCTCATTCCCGTTCTCATGGGAATTTATAAAGCGACATGCAAAATGAACGGCGTAAAAAAAGACCGTGCCCTGGCCGTCTTTCTTCTTTTGGGGGTCTGCTTTGCGGCAAACCACGGCGGGCCTGGTTCGCCGGCGGCCGGTGGTCGAAACGCCATCATGGTTGGCTACCTTGCCGATTACGGCATGCCCATCAGTTTTTTGGAATGGATGAAAATCGGCCTTCCCTTTGTACCGTTGATGTCCTGGGTGATCGGACTGTTCATGTATCTGCGACTGAAACCCAAGTTCGCGGTCAAAGGGGTCAACCCCAGCCAGGTTGTAAAGGCGGAGGTGGCAAACATGCCGAAGTTTGGCGGCCAGGAGGCGATGATGGCTGTGATTCTCGTATTGCTGGTGCTGGCGTGGATCATCATCGGTGAGCATGCCGGGCTAGGCGGTCCGACCCTGTACGCCGTCATGGCCATGTTTGTGTGCCGAATTTTACGTTGGGAAGATATCCAAAACGGCGTGGCCTTCGATGTGGTCGGGCTGTATGCCGCCGCCTGTGCAATGGGCGTTGCGCTCAAGTTTTCCGGCGGGGCCTTATGGTTGGCGAGAACCTTCGTCGGCGTGCTGCCCGATGTTCTTACCAAAGGAGACGGCCTGGTGATCGGCGTGAGCCTGCTTACGGGTACCATGACCAATTTCATGAGCGATGGTGCAACGGTGGCCGCCTTGGGACCCATCGTTTTGCCAATGGCCACACTGGCCAACGTAAGTGTTTGGAAGGTAGGATTAATCACATCTTTTTCTTCCTCATTTGCAAACTTTCTGGTCGTCGGCACCCCCAATAACGCCATCTGTTTCGGCATGGGAAAAGATCCGGAGACTGGAGAGCGTTTGCTGGATGTGATGGATTTCGTTAAATTCGGACTTCCGATCACGATCCTTGCATGGCTCGTACTCTGGTTTTGGGCCGTGTTCGGATATTGGCGATTTCTTGCCTGGTAGAAAATAAGATCAGCGGTTAACCTTTGGCTGTTAGCGATATGTAGAGTGATTTCAAAGAATATCTGAGCTTTTAAATGTAACCCAAAGAATGGTATTTAAAATACTTGTGACTGCCTGCTATATAAATGCTATCCGCTAACAGCTAACTTCGTGTAAGCTATGAAACGTACGCTATATAAGAATCTCAGAATAAAACTCATCAGCATCACACTGGCGGTATCCATAGGGCCGCTGATCCTGCTGGCCACTGCGATCTACTATCAGTTCGGCGTCATCTACAGGTCGAAGGTGGAGGATCAGATACGTCATCTGGCCCGGTCACAAAGCAATGCCGTGGATGTCTTTTTGCGGGAACGTACGACGATTCTGGCCATGATCGTTGAGACCCAGTCCTTTGAAAAACTCAGCAACCAGGAGAATTTGAACAATTTCTTCCGAGCAATCAACCGACGTACGGAGGGACTGGGGTTGGTGGATCTGGGAATTATCGACGATGCGGGTCAGCAATTGGCCTATGTCGGACCCTACAGCCTCCATGGGCTGAACTATTTTAAACAACCCTGGTTCGATGAAGTGATGCGGAGGGGAAAATATATCAGCGATGTTTATATGGGATTTCGGCAAGTGCCCCATTTCATCATTGCCGTAAGAGGAGAATCGGGCAGCAGCAGTTGGATTCTGCGGGCCACTATCGACTCGGACATCTTCAACCGGCTGGTGCGCAACGCGCAGGTGGGCACTTCCGGTGACGCTTATATCGTCAATCGGGAAGGCGTGTTTCAGACCAACCCGCGTTTTGATGGGGCGGCACTCAGCCGTTCGAATATCGATACCCAACAATTCGGCCACGGTACCACGGTCATCGAGAGGAAAACACAGGGTCGCAACATCCGCTTTATCGGCGGTTCATGGCTCAAAGACAACGATTGGATGCTGGTCATCAGCCAGGATACAGGCCAACAGGATGGATGGATGGGAAAAGCCCGTGATACGGAAATTCTCATCATCACAATTGGCGGATTGGTGATTCTGGCTGCGATTGTATTGATTTCCCATACACTGGTGCGGCACTTGGAACAGGCCGACCAGGAGATGACCGAACTCAATGCCCAACTGATTCAGCAGGACAAACTGGCCGCATTGGGGAAAATGGCCGCCGGAATTGCCCATGAAATCAATAACCCGCTGGCGGTGATCGGTGAAAAAGCGGGGTGGATGGAAGATCTTCTTGCCGATGAGGAGTTTAAAGACAGTGAAAATTACAAGGAATTTGCAGCATCCATCGAAAAAATTGCGGAACATGTGGATCGGGCCAGGAAGATTACCCATTCCATGCTGGGATTTGCCAGGCGGATGGAACCGCGGTTGGATGACGTGGAAATCAACACGGTGCTCGATCGAACCATCGAAATGCTGATCAACCATGCGCGAATTAATAATATCGAAATCAAAAAACGGTATACCGACCATTTGCCGGTCATCGCCAGTGACGAATCCCAATTGCAGCAGGTCTTCATGAACCTGATCAACAACGCCATAGACGCCATTGGCAGTGATGGCAAAATTGAAATCCAGACAAAGAGGAACGATCAATGGTTGGTGATTGCGATCCATGACAATGGCCCCGGTATTCCGAAATCCGTTGTAAAGAAAATTTTCGATCCGTTTTATACAACCAAACCCAATGGAAAGGGGACCGGTCTGGGGCTTTCCATCAGTTACCGTATCATCGAAAAAATGGGCGGAAACATAACCGTGGACAGCAAAGAGGGCGAGGGAGCCACATTTACCGTCAGCTTGCCCGTGGTGCTGCCGGAGAAAAAATGATTATCGGACTGTTGTTTGAGAAACCAAGGAGGATACAATGCATACATTCAGGATTCTGGTGGTGGATGATGAAATCGATTTCCAGGAGACCATCGTCAATCGTCTAAAAAAACGAAATCTTCATGCAGTCGGTGTGGCAAGCGGCGAGGATGCGATTGAGGTGTTGGAGCATGAACTCTACGATGTCGTGCTGCTGGATATCAAAATGCCCGGGGGCATGGATGGCATCGAAACATTGCGGGAAATCAAACGGATCCAACCACTGGTGGAGGTGTTGCTGCTTACCGGTCATGCATCCGTGGAGACGAGCATAGAAGGAATGAAGCTGGGGGCTTTTGACTACTTGCTCAAACCGATCAAGTTCGAGGATCTTCTTACGAAAATGGCGCAGGCCTTCGAAAAAAAAGCGGCCCATGATTCAAAAATTCGAAATGCCAAGATTCAGGAGCTGATCCGTTACCCTAGCCGCGTATTCGATCAGGAGAAAACGGATGAATGACGCCGCCGGCCTTGGCCATGAAAACGAGAATGGTTTCTTGCCCCCGGGCAAAAGGCGATACTATCCGCGCCATCGTACCCAGACGATCGTTTCATGCAATGCCTTTACCTCCAATATCCCTGAATCCGGCACGGAAGGGAACGTGAGCAACTTTAGCGAAGATGGATTCTATATGGAAACCCATTGTAAGTATCCCGTTGCCACCACTCTCTTGATTCGGGTCATCCATTATTCGGAGAGAAAGACAACGGCATCCGTTCCGATAGGTCCAAAATCCATCTGCCTGGCCCAGGTCAGATGGCGGTGTGAGGTGAGTGATAAAGACGCCGTTCGGTATGGCATGGGGTTGCGCTACATCAAATAGACCATACAGGAAATACCTGTTTCTGGATAGACACCAAGTAGAAAGGAAACGGAATTGAAAGGAGACGCGCATGACACCCTCCCCTTCATCTCCCCGCGTCCTGGTCGTTACGCCCGAGGTAACTTGTGTCCAGTATCAAACGGGCTCCGGCGTAAAATGTATTTCTGCCAGAGCCGGTGGACTCGGTGATATCTGTGCTACGCAAATCCATGCTTTGTGTAAAACCGGCCTCGATGTTCACCTTGCCCTGCCCAACTATCGAAATGTGTTCAAGTGTAACGCAAAGAGAATGCCGGATATCGACACCGCAGGCGCGAAACGGGTGATCCCGGAACATCGGATTCACCTGGCCCAGGACCGTTCTTTTTACTATCACCCGAAGATGTTTACGAGGACCGACAGGGATAACCTTCGTATTTCCATGGCGTTTCAACGCGAGGTCATCCACCGCATTATCCCTGAAGTCCAACCGGATCTCATTCACTGCTACGACTGGATGACGGGGTTGATTCCGGCCATGGCGCGTCGATACGACATCCCCTGCGTGTTTTCCCTGTATCGCCTGAACTCGGCAACTCTTTTGCTGTCGGCCATTGAAGAACGAGGGATTGATGTGGCATCGTTCTGGCAACATTGTTATTATCAGCGCATGCCCGTAAACTACCATGAAACCAGAGACAACAACCCACTGGATTTGTTGCTCAGCGGTGTTTTCTCTGCCGATATGACCACGACGATGAGTCGGACATATCAACGAACGCTGATGGATGAAGAGAATTCCGTGGGATCGCCGCAACTGAAATCGGTTCTCATAAACAAGTGGAAATTCGGAGGTCTTCGTACGATCGAATCGATCCCGGATCCATCATTCGATCCAAATACGGACCCGGCGCTCATGAGGACCTATGGTCCCGCGAACCATCATCCGGGGAAACTGTTCAATAAGCTTCAATTACAAGAGTCGTTCAACTTACCGATGGACACGACCGTTCCCCTATGTCTGTGGCCTACCCGGCTGGACAGTCACCGGTTCGGCTGCGAGCTTATGATGCAGACCCTCCCTGACATCCTGGCACGGTATCGCCCACAGCGTCTGCAGATCGTTTTCGTTGCCGATGGCGATATGCAGAAGAAACTGCGCAGTCTGATCATCAAATTAGGCGCAATGGATCGTGTCGCCGTGTGCGATTTTGACGCCGGTCGGTATCGGTTGGCCTTTGGTGGAGCAGATTTTGTGCTCATGCCGCTAAGACGCGACCCCTGTGCGCTACCGTGTAAAATCGGTCTGCGGTATGGAACGTTGCCCATCGCCTATGACGCCTGCGCCATTCACGATTGCGTTGCACATTTGAATACAGAGGCAAATACGGGTAACGGTTTTACGTTTAAATTCTTTGACGCGGAGGGATTACGATGGGCGATGGACCAGGCCTTGGCCTTTTACAGTCGACCGATTTCGTTCCGTTCATCACAAGTACGGCGAATCATGACCGACAGCTTGCGTGCATTGGATATCGGAAGCATGGCACAGCCCTTCCGTCATCTCTATCAACGTGTCATCGATAAACATTCTATGTCTCACCGGGCTTCATCCGACCGCATGGAATCGCAACCGATCGCAGCCTGATTTACAAACTGCAAAGTATTTGGACAGGAAACGAGCATTTTTCGCATTTCGATCGAAACCCTTGCCACATATTTTCCGATGGCCGTGTTCGGATTTTTTACATGATGTAAAAAATCCTGACAGTCAGCTTCTTTTACAACCCCTCCAATTCTCTTGCGCGTCTTAATATTACAAATAAATACGAGTTGTTGCAGAATTTTCCGAATTTCTTGGCAATGGCATTGAACTTGATAATGAGTAAACGGTGGCGGTTTTTTGATCACAACCCAAAACTCGTTAGCCCACTCAGGACGGCCATGAACCAAGACAAAACAATGCTGAGTCACTACTACCGTTCCCTTGCCCGAAACATGGTGCTGCTGGTGACGGTAATTTCCCTTGCCCCCATGATGATCGTCACCGGAATCATTCTGCACAAGTTCAGTACCTCCCACCATGAAAAGGTGTACGCCCATTTAGGAGAATTGGTACTCAAACACAAACAGAATATCGATGGTTTTCTTGCGGAGAGAATTCACAACGTAAGTTTTCTGGCCGACAACATGCAGTTCGATGGTATCGGCCACAATGGCGGTCTTACCGATCAGCTCTCCCGCCTGCAAAGCGCCTATGGAACGGTTTTCGTCGATTTGGGTGTCGTCGACGAAACGGGTCAGCAGGTCGCCTATGCGGGGCCATTCAAACTGGAAAAGGCACGATATGCAGAAGCCGATTGGTTCAAGAAAGCATTAGAAAATCGATATTTTACCAGTGACGTATTTTTGGGCCTGCGCGGCTCGCCACACTTTATCATCGCCGTGCAAAAGACCTGGCAAGGCAAAAAATGGATCATCCGTGCCACAATCGACTTCATCTCCTTTAACCGGCTGGTTGAAAAGGTGCGCATCGGAGAAACAGGCTTCGCCTATATTCTCAATCGACAGGGACAGTTTCAAACCAAGCCGATATTTGAATTCACGCCGGATCTCGACATCTACGACCGGTATTTCACCGAGCTAAAGCGCATGGGCAAGGAGGTGGAAATCCAGGAACGCCTTGACGGCGTCGGTGTGAAGAGCCTGTACGTCTCCGCGCTGCTAAAAGGTGGCGACTGGTTGCTGGTCTACAAACAGACCAGCAGGGACGCCTTTTCCGATCTTCACAACGCCCAGTTTGGTGCGGTGATCTTCATCGTTCTCGGCGGCATCGCCATTTTGACCATGGCCGTCTGGATGTCCCGAAAGATGGTGTATCGCATCGCCTCTTCGGACAGGGAAAAGGAGATTATGAATCAGCAGGTCATCGAAACCGGCAAGCTCGCCTCGGTCGGTGAACTGGCCGCCGGCATCGCCCACGAAATCAACAATCCGGTGGCCATCATGGTCGAGGAGGCCGGCTGGCTGCAGGATCTGATGGAAGATGGCGCGTTTGAAAAAAAAGAGGACATTGAAGAATTCGAACGGGCCCTGAATCAGATTCGGGTCCAGGGCCGTCGTTGTAAGGAAATCACCCATAAACTCCTTAGTTTTGCCCGAAAGTCAGATTCCCGCATCGAAGATTTTGAAATCGGTCCGTTAATCGAAGAAGTCGTGGCACTTTCCGCCCAGCGCGCCAAATACAGCAATGTGGAACTGACAACCGATCTGGAGCCGAAACTTCCTGCCATTTCGGCCTCACATTCGGAATTGCAGCAGGTTTTTCTCAATTTGATCAACAACGCCCTGGACGCCATGGATAAGACCGGCGGCGAGCTGGAGGTCAGTGCGAAGCAGGAATCGGGTAATATCATCATCAATGTCAAGGATAACGGGCCGGGGATTCCCAAGGCCAATCTGGCCCGGATCTTCGATCCGTTTTTTACCACCAAACCCGTAGGCAGCGGAACTGGATTGGGACTGAGTATATGTTACGGAATTATTCACAGGATGGGAGGTGAGATTACGGTGAGAAGTGCTGTGGATAGGGGCACCACTTTCAGTATACGAATTCCGATTAAAACCGAAGAGTCCAAGGAACACGAAACGCAGCCAGTAACCGAATCCTGTAATTAGGATTAGTTTTTAGGAAAGGAGAATTACTCATGGCAATTGCTTCCATCATGCTTGTTGACGATGAGGTCCCATTTGTTGAGGCAATGACAAAGCGCCTGAAAAGGCGGGATCTTGAGGTAGAGCAAGCATTCAGCGGTCAGGAGGCCATCGAACAACTGACCGACAAAAACAACAACACCGAAGTGGTGATACTGGATGTGAAAATGCCCGGTATGGACGGTATCGACGCGCTGAAGGCAATCAAAAGCAAGGTACCCCTGGTCGAAGTGATCATGTTGACGGGGCATGCCACCGTAGAGTCCGCCATCGAGGGCATGAAACTGGGCGCTTTCGATTACCTGCTCAAGCCTTGTGAAATGGATCATTTGATTGAAAAGGTAGCCGAAGCGGCTGCACGGAAGCGCCAGCATGAAGAAAAGATCATCAATGCCCGCATCAAAGAGATCACGGCGCGCCGTGCCTAGAGGAAGACAATGAATCCGACCCGGCAACACCCCCATAATCATAAACCCATCCGTCTGCTTCTGGTAGATGATGAAAAGGGATTTGTCGACGTTCTGTCCAAGCGTCTGGAGAAACGAAATATCCATGTGACCCAGGCCTATTCCGGCTCGGAGGGCATCCAACTGCTCAGGCGATCGGACTTTGATGTTGCCGTGTTGGACCTGAAACTGGAAGACATGGACGGCATCGAAATTCTCAAGATCTTCAAGAAAATGGATCCGAACATGCCGGTGATCATGCTCACCGGCCACGGATCCGAAAAGGCATCCAAAGAAGGTTTGCGCTATGGTGCGTTCGACTATCTGACCAAACCACACGAGCTGGCGGAACTGGTTGATAAGATCAACGAAGCCGTCCGCCACAGGGAGAGCATGGATGGAACCGATGAAACTGTTACTCGTGGATGACGAGACGGATTTCCGCAACACGCTGCTTAAACGGATGAGGCGGCGGGACGTGGATGTGAATGGCGTAGACAGCGGTGAGGCTGCCTTGACGTGGTTGGCCACTCATCCGGCCGATGTTGTCATTCTGGATGTGCGCATGCCCGGCATGGACGGTCTTGAGACCTTACGGTCCATCAAAACGAATCATCCGCTGACCGAAGTGATCATGCTCACCGGTCATGCCAGCATGGAGGTGGCCATCGAGGGGATGGAACTGGGGGCCTTTGATTATCTGATGAAACCCATGGATATGGACGAGTTGCTATATAAGGCAGAAGACGCTTTTAAAAAGAAGCGTATTCATGAGGATAAAATTCATCGGATGAGCAAGGGGCTGGCATAATGCCGTCGGTTGGAATGAATGGCAAACCGAGCATGGACCGTATTTTCATTTTGACCCGGCGATTTTGGAGGGTGCATGAAGCAACAGGACAGCCGGCGAATGATCCGGTTCGCGTTTATCAACTTCAACTGTTCGAATGGTAAAGTGAGGGAGGATATGAATTTCTTCAAACAATGGGGCAGATTCATGATGGAAGGGGCGAAAGCCCATGCACGCTGGGAGATACAGATGTCCAGCAATATCCTTGGAGACCGAAAACGGGTATGGGTGCTGTTGCTGCTGACCCTGGTACCGCTGATTCTGGGAGGCCTCGTCTTCGCCGATCAGCTCGGGGACGCCATTCCCGATATCCTCGGCGGAAAGAAGGCCTATAGCCCTGCATTTTATTCCACCGGTATTTTCATCGTATCCATTCTCATCGGCCTGGGTGCCGGCTTGATTACCGGCTGCATCGGTGCCGGAGGCGGCTTTATTATCGCCCCGGCCCTGATGAGCGCCGGGATTAAGGGTATCCTGGCCGTAGGAACGGATCTGTTTCACATTTTCGCCAAAGCGATCATGGGAAGCGTCATTCATCGCAAACTGGGTAATGTTTCCGTTCCGCTGGCGGTCGTATTTCTCATTGGCGCCATCATCGGGGCGACTGCCGGTGGATTGATCAACCGGGTGCTTTACGAGCTCAACCCGGTTCTCTCGGACGCCTTCATAACGACGATATATGCCCTGATGCTGGGTTTTTTGGGCCTCTATGCCATGATCGATTTTCTCAAGAGCAGGAAATCAGGAGACACGGAAGGTTCGGCCCACGGCGGGGGTAAGTCCGAAGGGGCGGACCTGGGCGGCCTGCCCAAAAAGCTCCAGGCGGTAAAGATTCCGCCCATGATCAAATTCGATTTCGATTTTACCCCCGATGGACGAAGTATTTCCTGGGTATTTTTGGTGCTTTCCGGTGCCCTGGTGGGACTGGCAGCAGGCATCATGGGGGTGGGCGGTGGATTTCTCACCTTTCCCATCTTCGTTTATATGCTGGGCGTGTCGTCCATGACAACGGTGGGAACCGACATCTTTCAGATTGTTTTTACCGCCGGTTACGCATCCATCAGCCAGTATGCCATATATGGGTTCATCTTCTATACCCTGGCAATGGGAATGCTGCTGGGATCGCTGCTGGGTATCCAGATCGGCGCCATGGTGACCAAGGTGGTGCCGGGAATTACCATCCGCGGTTTTTATGCCATGGCCGTTCTGGCCGGATTCGTCAACCGTTTCTTTGCCCTGCCGTCCAAACTGGGTGCGATGGGGATCATCAAGATTTCCAAGGGCACGGGGGCGATTCTCGACACCATTGGAATTTGGGCGTTTTTTATCGTCATCGGCGGTTTTGGCGTTTGGGTGATCGGCACATTCTTGAAAAACATCGGTGTACTGAAAGGGGAGGGAGGACAAGCATGATTGCCAAAAAAGATAAATTTCTGCTCGGAATGATACTGATGATCCTTTTTTCCGTCGTCTTTGTTGCCATTTTCATGCCCCTGTTCAACGGGAAAAACGGTTTGGAATATCTGGACAATCTGTATAACTCCATATCCAAGGGATCTGCCTACTATATAGAATCGGTGCGGGAGGATGTTCAGAAGATTCAAACACCGGATCTGACCATCAACCTGATCATGAAAAGCGAAGCCCAGGCCCAGCAAACCGTGCCCCTTTTCGTCAAAGCCGGGGCACAGGTTGATCAGGAAGGAGCGCAGCTGGCCGTTACCGGCAACATCATCAACATCCTGAACCAATGCCTGGACGATGCCCAACTCATGTACGACAACGATGGTACCGCAGTGTCGAACAAATACGGATATGCAGAAAAGGCCGTTCTTTACAATTGGTGGAGCGCCCTCAAGGCCATGGATTTCGATCTGAAAAAGCAAAAACGATTCAATGTGGCCAAAGTTGCCGATCTGGTCAACCAGAAGGCTGTGGAGACATCATATAATTATTATGGAATTGAAGGACAAAAAATAACCGACCGTCTCGGCGTCGTCCTTTTTTCCCTGGTCTTTTACGTGGTCTATACCTTGTGGTATGGTTTCGGAATCATGTATCTGTTTGAAGGCTGGGGCCTGCATCTGGAGCATTAGTTCGGTCCGCCTTCTATCGCGAAGGGGCTGGGGGGAAAGGGGCAAATGTCACCGGGCATCCTTTCCCCCCAGCCCAAAACCTTACTACCGTAAACCTGATACCGAAAACCCTATCCAACCATGGCGCGATGGCATCACCTATTTAATTGGTTGAAACCAAAATCAAGGAAGATCGATCATCCGGATGCCGATTCCCTTCGCCTCGAGTTTCAATGGCGGTACCACCAGTTCAAGATGCTCCTGAATGCCAATAATCAGGCTCTGGAGATCATGACGGAACTCGAACTGGCGCTGGCGGGCACGGCTTTGTTCGGCATGAAGTTCATCCGATCCCGCACCATGGGTGCCTATACGCGGGTGTATCAGATTGTCAAGCATCTGAATGCCCTTTCTCCCGGCAAATACGAGGCACTTTCGCAACGCCTGGAGGAGATACGTCTGAAGTTGGAAGCGCTGGTCACGCCCCGCCATGAGGGCGGCGATGCAGGACCGTTCATTCTCCATTTTTCAGACTTGGACAAATCCCATGCCGATCAAGCCGGAATGAAAATGGCCAGTCTCGGGGAGATGGCAAACCGACTGCATATACGGATACCGGATGGATTCGTGGTTACCGCCAGCGCCTTTCGCCGTTTTTTGCATCACAATGAGCTGAGAACCGAAATCAGGCGGCGTATTCAGCGTGCGGAAGAGCACGGATATCAACGTTTCTATATCACCAGTGCAGAAATCCGGGGGCTGATCGAAGATGCACCGCTTCCCGATGATCTGGAAACCGCCATTTCCGAAGCCTATGAGGCGCTTGCCGCCCGTCTGGGCAAGACGGTTCGACTGGCTGTTCGCAGCAGTGCCCTCAATGAGGACCGGGAAGGTGTCAGCTTTGCCGGGCTCTACCACAGTGCGCTTAATATTTCTTCCGACCATCTGGCGGCCACCTACAAGCAGATCGTCGCCGCCGCGTATTCACCGGCGGTAATGGCCTATCGTTTCAGCCGGGGATTGACCGATGAAGACGCTGACATGTGCGTGGGTATGATGGAAATGGTCGATGCAGTCAGTGGCGGCGTTCTCTATACGGTAAATCCCATGAACATCAGGGATCAAACCGTTTTGATCAACAGTGCCTGGGGGCTGCCCAAGTCGGTGGTAGACGGCACGGTGGCAACGGACCTGTTTCGCGTGGCCAAGTCTCCCGCCCTGTCGGTGGTCGACCGCCAGATCGCCGCCAAGGCACAAAAGTATGTCTGTTTTCCCGGCGAAGGGGTTTGCCGGCTGGATGAAACCGGGCCGGAAAGCCGCCAAGCTTCCTTAACCGAAAACCAGATCATTGAACTGGCCACCATGGCGGTGGATATCGAACGGTATGCGGGCTGCGCCCAGGACATCGAATGGGCCGTCGATCGAAAAGGGCGAATCGTGCTCTTGCAATGCCGTCCTTTGCAGGTGAAGACTGATGATTCGGGGAAAAAGCCGGATATCGGTGCCGTCGATCATCTGCCGCCTGCCCTTTACCAGGGAGGCGTGACCGCATCTCCCGGCGTCGCCGCCGGCACGATTCACCGCGTGACCAAGGAAGTCGATGCCTTGCGATTTCCCGATGGAGCGGTCCTCGTCACCGATCGTGCACTGGCCCGCTGGGCCACGTTGTTGCCCCGGGCTGCCGCCGTTGTCAGCGAAAAGGGAAGCCTTACGGGCCACCTGGCCAATGTGGCCAGGGAATTTCATGTGCCGGCCCTTTTCGGTGCAGAAGGGGTGCTGGACGTCCTCGCCACCCGGGATGTCATCACCGTGGATGCAGATGCCCGCAGCATATACAACGGCGAGCAGCCTTTGCTTTTGTCCGGTGAAAAGGAACAGTCATCCAAAACGATGATGAAAGATACGCCGGTCTATGCCCTTCTCGAGAAAGCCACCGCATATATTACGCCATTGTCCCTGATCGACCCGGACAGTCCCCAATTCAAGGCCGCCAACTGCAAGACCCTGCATGACATCACCCGCTTTTGTCACGAGAAAAGCGTTCACGAGATGTTTCGCTTCGGCAAAGCCCACCGTTTTCCCGAGCGTGCCTCAAAACAGTTGCGTGTGAAAATCCCCATGCAGTGGTGGGTCCTCAATCTGGATGACGGCTTCGAGACCGATGCCAATGCGGACCGATTTATCGATATCGACCAGATTGTCTCGATCCCCATGCTTGCCCTTTGGGAGGGGATCACCGCACATCCATGGGAAGGTCCGCCTCCGGTTGACGGCAAGGGATTTATGTCCGTCATGTTTCAGGCCACCCAGAATCAGGCATTGTTGCCCACCGTGCGAACAAGCATGGCCAACCGGAATTATTTTATGATATCAAAAAACTATTGTAGTCTGCAGTCTCGTCTGGGCTTTCATTTTGCCATCACCGAGGCACTGGTGGGAGAGCGCAGCATGGAGAACTACATCAGTTTCCAGTTCAAAGGCGGTGCCGCCAATTTCGACAGGCGTTTGAAACGGGTGCTGTTTGTGAA
The DNA here is from genome assembly GCA_963674945.2 of uncultured Desulfosarcina sp. Taxonomy (GTDB): domain Bacteria; phylum Desulfobacterota; class Desulfobacteria; order Desulfobacterales; family Desulfosarcinaceae; genus Desulfosarcina. Next base: position 1,375,612 of record CAXXWQ010000003.1, on the reverse strand, counting down.
GGAGATATTGGATGACAGGGGGTTTCGAACCGAAGTGATCAAGGATTGCCTGCGCGCCCGCGTGGAACAAAACGATGCCGATACCATGGTCGCGCATTTAAAGGTCCTCGGCTATCTGACCATTCACACCCGTCAACTGGATATGATCATGACCAACCCCTCGATGGTGGCCCACTACAGAAAACAGCTTTCGGAACGTATCGCGTTGTTGGAGGGACCTGACTTGAACGGTTAGCCCTTACATGCAAGCAGCTAATTACTAACAGCTAACTGCTCACCTTGGGCGGGAGAAAAATAGATCAAAATGATCGGTAAAGGAATATTTCATGTGGATGCGTATCAGTCTTAAAAATCGCTTCTATTTTCTGCTGACCGCCATTTTGCTTGTGACATTTTCCGGTGCGGCGGTGATGGTTTGGTACTCCTACAGTATCGAGAAAGTACTCACGACCATCACCGATGAGAACCTGGTGGCTTTCCAGAGCGCCGAATCGTTGGAAATCGCTCTTGTCAATCAGAAAGGATTCGTTTCCTATTATTTCCTCGACAACAATTCGGATTGGCTGATCCAGTTGGAAAAGTTCCGCCGTATTTTCAGGGAACAGCTGGGGCAGGCCAAGGCGCTGGCCCAGTCTCCCCGGCAGCATGCCACCATTTTAAAAATTTCCCAGGAATACGATAAATACATTCAAGAAAAGGATCAGGTGATTGAATACTACAGATCCGGCAAGGAGGAGTTGGGATCGCAGCTGCACCAGGATGTCCGCGATCGTTTTTTCTCCATTTTACAGATGTGCGAAGATTACAAGAAAGAACACACGGCATCGATCATTCAGGCCAAGCAGAATGCCCTGATCGAGGCAGCCAGGTTGCGGGACACGGCCATGGCGGTGATTGTCACGCAAATTCTTCTGGTACTGCTTCTGGCCTATCTGCTGGTCAATCAGATCCTCAATCCTGTCAGGTTGTTGATTCGGGAAACCAGCCGGAGTGAGGATATCGAACTATCCGGAAATGATGTGAAAACGCTGAGCCGCAGCGTGCACAGCCTGATGGAGGATGTGGGCCAGACCCAGAATGAATTGAAAAAAAGCCGCGAAAATCTTCTACAGGCAGAGAAAATGGCCATGGTCGGCAAGCTGGCTGCCGGAATGGCCCACAGTGTCCGGAATCCGTTTACTTCCGTGAAGATGCGTCTTTTCTCTCTGAGTCGATCTCTCAAGCTGTCCGGTACGCAAAGGGAGGACTTCGAGGTCATTTCGGAAGAGATCAACCATATCGATACCATCGTGCAGAATTTTCTTGAATTTTCACGTCCCCCCCGGTTGCAAATCCAGCCAATCAGTCCATCCACGGTTGTGGATACCGCCGTTCAGTTGCTGCGTTACCGGCTTGAATCCTACAATGTCGATGCAACCATCCATCGGGACGGTATTCTTCCTGCCGTAGACGCAGACCCGGACCAACTCAAGGAGGTTCTGGTCAATTTGATCGTCAATGCATGTGAAGCCATGAGTGACGGTGGCCGTATCGATATTTATGAAAGCGTGATCCATCGATCCGACAGGCAAAAAGTGGTAATACGAATCAGCGATGACGGCCCGGGAATGTCCGATGGAGTGCGGAAAAAAGTTTTCGATCCTTTTTTTACCACCAAGGAGGAAGGGACTGGTCTGGGGCTCAGCATTGTCGAACGGATTATCCGGGAACATGGCGGCGAAATCGATCTTGTATCCAAAGAGGGATATGGTTCCACATTTACTCTTGTGCTGCCGACTAGAGGAGGTAAATTTTGAGTACCGTATTGATCATTGACGATGACGATCAGCTTCGAATGAGCTTTGAACGGCTTCTGATCGAAGAGGGCTATCAGGTTCGTACCGCCGCCTCCGGTGAAGCGGGGATCCGTATGGTCGACGATGCGCCTCCCGATCTGGTGATTCTGGATGTTCGCCTCCCCGGGATGAATGGCTTGGAAACGTTCCAACGGATTCACAGTATCGAGCAGAAACTGCCGGTTATCATCATGACGGCCTTCGGCACGACGGAAACAGCCATCGAAGCGACAAAAATGGGTGCCTTCGACTATGTCGTAAAGCCGTTTGACATTCCCCAGATGCTCACAACGATCCGCCAGGCCCTGGAGGTCGGCCGATTCATGCGGTCACCGGTGGACATGGATGTCTCACCGAACCACACCAGGGGGGAAGCGATTATCGGTAAAAGCCCGGCGATGCAGGAGGTGTACAAGGCCATCGGGCGGGTGGCGGCTACGGATGCCACCGTGCTCGTTCGCGGTGAATCCGGCTCCGGTAAAGAACTCGCAGCCAGGGCATTGTACCAGCATAGTACACGTGCAGGAAAGCCCTTTTTGGTAATCAACTGTGTGGCCATTCCCGACACATTACTGGAAAGCGAGCTTTTCGGTTACGAAAAAGGAGCATTCACAGGAGCCACGCATCGGCGCCTGGGCAAAATCGAACAGGCCCATGGCGGCACGGTCTTTTTGGATGAAATCGGCGACATGCCCATGAATCTGCAGGCAAAGATGCTTCGCCTGCTTCAGGAGAAGAGCATCGAACGGTTGGGCGGCCGGGATACCATTCCGGTGGACGTACGCATCATTGCCGCCACCAATCGGGACTTGGAACAATTAATCGCATCCGGCCATTTTCGTGAAGACCTATACTACCGGCTCAAGGTAATTACCATCTGGCTGCCGCCGCTCAGGGAACGCACCGGTGACATACCTTTGCTGGCAGACTATTTCCTGGCCCGTTTTTCCTCGGAACTGAATGTCGAGAACCCCGGGATTACCCGTGGTGCCGTCTCTCTGCTTGTCTCGAATCCCTGGCCGGGAAATATTCGCGAGTTGTCCAACACCATACAAAAAGCGATGATTTTCAACCGGGGAGCGCCACTCAGCCAGGCGGACATCAATCAGGCCATCGGCAAAGACCAGCAGATCGGCGCCCCTCTTGACAGCAATTGTGAAGTCGGCATCCGGGCATGGATTCGAAGCCGGTTTTCCGAGGGGGACCAGAACAATCTCTTCGAGAATTGCCTGGATCATTTCGGAAGCCTCCTGGTGGGAGAGGCGTTGAACATTACCGGCGGCAACCGCTCACAGGCCGCGAAACTACTGGGCATTTCCAGACCGACCCTGCACGCCAAGATCGACAAGTACAATCTCAAGATCGAAACGACCGTGAAATAAAACCATTCTACCGCTATCTTGCGTCTTTCATCGTTCACCCTGTTCCAGGGCAGCCTTTGCCAACAGCGCCGCCCCCAAGGCACCGGTAAACTGGGGGGCATCCGGATAGACTACCGGCCGGCCGATCTTTTGTGTCAGCAGCGTTCTCATGCACGGATTTTGCGCTACGCCACCGGTGAAGACAATATCGCCGTCCGTTCCCACGCGCTGGATCATGGCGGCAACACGGCGGACCACGCTGGCGTGCAGCCCGAGGGCAATCTCACGGCGATCCTGTCCCTTGGCGATCAGGGATGTGACCTCGGACTCGGCAAAGACAGTGCACATGCTGGAGATGGTGGTCTCCCTGTCCGCGGCGAGTGCCTCGGTGCCGAAGCCTTCAATGTCATACCCCAGGGCCTTTGCCATGATCTCCAGGAACTTTCCTGTGCCGGCGGCGCAGCGATCGTTCATTTCGAACTTCTTCACCTTGCCGGCCTCCGAAAGGGCGATGGCCTTGCTGTCCTGTCCCCCAATATCCAGGATCGTGCGCGCATCGGGAAACAGGGCGCGCACGCCGTGGGCATGGGCCTTAATCTCGGTCACCGTGGGTGCGTCGAAGGCGATTTCCAACAGATTTCTGCCGTAACCGGTGGCCATGATGCCGTCATGGGCCACACCGTCAAGCATGCGCCGGGCCTCACGCATGGGGTCGAAACCGGTGTCCGCCTGAAGACGATCCTTTATCTGTCCCGCCTCATCCACCACCACCACTTCAATGGTGCGAGAGCCGATGTCAATACCAGTAAAATGCATAGTAAAACCTGGGAATCACTATATTGTGTCTGGCCAGAAACAGGTCATTTCTGGGCGGGCACTATCTATCTGAGTTGTTCAATAAAGGCCTCCACGCGCGTCTTCAACTGGCCGACATCCTCCATGGAGTAGTCGGTTTCGATGCGAAGGCAGGGGATGTCCTTTTCCTCCAATGCCCTTTCTACGGGTATTGCCTCCATCAGATACGGCTGGCAGAACTGCAAGCCGTAATGGATGACACCGTCGGCCTTGTAGGCGGCGACCATTTCCTGGATGTGTTCCAGGCGGTCGGGATTGGGTGTAAAAATGGCGCAGTCCACCTTAAAATAGCGATCGACGATGGCGTCCAACATTTCATCCACTGTTTCGCCCGTTTCATCGGTCAGGTTGCGGGTGCCGCGTTCGCCCACGCATGATTCCTCGCCGACAATGACCGCACCGGAGGTTTCGACGATCATTGGCAGTTTCCAATTGGGCACTGCCTGTGGACACCCGGACACGAGAATGCGGGGTCTTTTTTCCAGGAAAACATCTTGTTTGTTTTGAATGCGTTGTTCCAGTTCATCACAGATCTTGTTCACGGATTCCGTAAACCGGGCCGGGTTGTCGTAAAAAGATACCTGGTTGGCCAGCAGGGCATCCAGACCCGAGATCGGCGCCGGATCCGCTTTTCGCAGGGATGAGAGTCGATGAATGGCTGCACGCTTGGCATTTACAGTGCGGATGGCCTCTTTCAGCGATTGGGCCGTAATCGAGACACCGGTAAGGTTCTCCACCGCATCCTTGAAACGGTTGTATTCCGACTTGAGTAGTGCTCTGCCGTTTTCAGACTTGACCTGGGGCACATCCATGACATAAAGGTTCTCAACCAGGTCATTTAAGGATTCATAGGCCTTCTTCTTTCCGTCGCATGTATTTTCCCCCACGATCATGTCCGCGCTTTCCAGATAGGGGCACACCTTACCGATTTTGAAACCGAACGACGACTTGATCAGGGCACAGGTGTTTCGCGGTAGCAGTTTTTCCACATCTTCCGTCGCAAAATCCGCTCCGCTGCAAAGTCCGACCAGCGTGGCGTTGGCGGCCAGAACGATCTCTTCGGGGACAAACACACAATAGGACCCGATGATTTTGCGGCCGGCCTCCTTTTCATCCAGCAATTCCTTGATACGCAGACCGTGAACTTCACTCATGACAAAATCGAAATAGCCCATTCCCTCGGGCCGGTTTTTCTGTGAAAGATAAATGTCCTGATATGCTTGCCCCAGAACACCCAACAGGGCGTCGTGCGCTTTCAGATCGAGTCCCAAATCGGCCCACATGGACCGGTAATCTTCACTCATTGCCATCTCCTTTCAATATCCATAGCGGGTATTCATTTCGGTATGTGAACCCGTATGATATCTTTTCCCGCGGAAAATAGGGAGATGTCCAATTGTTAATATCGATGGCTGTCTTTGCCTGTATTTAGAATTTCTATCCATACGAGTGCGACGGCGCGACCGGGAAGTGGCTGCAATATCCAAACCGAAAAATTCAATTTCCCCGATTGACAAGGAGTGGTAATTGAGCAATGAAAAGCCCTATGCTGACGGCATCGTAAAAAGCTTTTCCAGACCAACTCTGGCCGAACAACGATATCATCAGGAACTCATTTTTCTATTATGTGGCAGATGGTTTAAAGAGGAAAATTTCATGGGACAAATGACCTGTAAAGGATTCACGGCAGGTGGCGTGGCTGCCGGGATAAAGAAAAACGGTAATCTCGATCTAGGAATGCTGGTGTCCGATCGTCCGGCCAACGTGGCGGCGATGTTTACCAACAACCTGGTCCAGGCCGCTCCGGTGAAACTGGATCGGGAAAGGGTGAAATCCGGAACGGCGCGGGCCGTAATCGCCAATTCAGGCAATGCCAACTGCGCCAATGGCCGGCAGGGGATGGATGCCGCCCGGGCCATGAGTGCCGAGGTTGCCCGGGTGTTGAATATCCCCGAAGAGCAGGTGCTGGTGGCTTCCACCGGCGTAATCGGTCAACCCTTTCCTACGCATACGATTGCCTCGGCCATACCGCTCTTGGCAAAAGGATTGCGTGAGGAGGGGATGATCGAACTGGCCAATGCCATCATGACAACCGATACGGTACCCAAGATGGCCGTCCGCGAAGGCAAGGCGTCCGATATCGCCTATCGTATTGTTGCCGTTGCCAAGGGCGCCGGAATGATCCGGCCGGACATGGCCACCATGTTGTGTTTTATCGCAACGGATGCCATGATCGCCGTGGATGATCTCCAATCGGCGTTGAAACGGTCCGTGAACGTTTCTTTCAATCGGATCACCATCGACGGTGACACCAGTACCAACGATACAGCGATCATCATGGCCAACGGTGCATCCGGCGCCGTGGTTCAGTCTCCTGGCGATAAGGAATCCTTCCGAAAACAACTGGATGATCTATTGATCGACCTGGCCCGGCAGTTGGTGAAAGACGGTGAGGGGGTGACCAAGGTCGTCAAATTGATCGTGCGCGGCGCCAAAAGCGATCCGGATGCCCTGGCCATTGCCGACACAATCGCCCATTCTCCGCTGGTGAAGACGGCTTTTTTCGGCGAAGACGCCAATTGGGGACGTATCATTGCGGCTGCCGGCCGCGCCGGCGTCTTCTTGGACCCGGATTGCCTGGATCTTTTTTTCGATGATGTGCAGATGGTGGAAAAGGGAATGGGGTGTGGCCCCGAAGCCGAAGAGAGGGCCACGGCCATATTGAAAAAACCGGCGTTTTCTGCGACGTTGGACCTCAACCTGGGAGGGGGGACGGCCCGGATGCTCACCTGTGATTTTTCCCTGGACTACGTCAAAATCAACGCTGATTACCGCTCGTGACGAAAGGCACGGTGGCGCCAATGGAATCGGTCCGCCTGCAAAAGTTTCTCTCCAATGCCGGGGCTTGCTCCCGACGAAAGGGAGAAACGCACATTCTCGCCGGTCGGGTCACCGTCAATGGAAATATTGTCACCACCCTCGGCACCAAGGTGGATCCCGGACGAGATTTGATTTGTCTCGACGGTGTGCCGGTAAGACAGATCCGAAAACGGGTATACATCATGCTCAATAAACCCGAGGGGATCGTCACGAGCTGCAAGCACCGCGGGGAGCCGGTGGTGACCGACCTCGTCCGACTCCCCCAACGGCTTTTTCCCGTGGGACGCCTGGACAGGGATTCCAGCGGGCTCTTGCTGCTCACCAATGACGGTCGCATTCACCACCGTCTTTCGCATCCCTCCTTTGATCACGAAAAGGAGTATGAGGTGGCCGTTATGCGCCCCATATCCGACGAAGACCTGGCAACCATGGAGAAGGGGATACGCCTTTCCGGCGTCATGACCCGTTCCGCCCGGGTTCACCGCCTTTCTCCGAATCGTTTTCGAATCGTTTTGAAAGAGGGGAGAAATCGGCAGATCCGCAGGATGGTAAAGAAAGTGGGAAACCGTGTCAGACGGCTCCACCGGATTCGCGTGGCAGATCTTACCCTCGGCCGTCTGGCCAAAGGATCGTGGCGCCACTTGCATGAAGATGAGGTGCATCGGTTGCTCTCGCAGCTCGACCTCGCTTTGGAGTAAAACGGAAAATGCCGGTTTTTGCGCAATACAAGGAGAGGCGCTGATGTTGACCTATGAAGCACTTTTATCAAGAGACGAGAGGATTGCCGTCGTGGGGCTGGGGTATGTGGGACTGCCCCTTGCCGTTCATCTTTCACGGCATTTCGATGTGGTGGGGTATGACTGCAAGACTTCACGAATCACGGAATTGCGCGTCGGAAAAGACCGGACCATGGAGGTATCCAACGAGGAGATGGCCGACGCCCGAATACAGTATACGGACGATCCCGATGTCCTGGGTGATTGTCGATTGATCATCGTTGCCGTTCCCACACCCATCGACAAACACCGTATACCGGACCTGACCCCCCTTCGCAGCGCATCCCGGACAACCGGACGAAATCTTTCACCCGGCAGTATGGTGGTCTTCGAATCCACCGTTTATCCAGGAGCAACCGAGGAGGTCTGCATTCCCATCCTCGAAGAGGCGTCCGGCCTCGTGTTCGGAAAAGATTTTACCGTGGGGTATTCACCGGAGCGGATCAATCCCGGTGACAAAGTGCACACGGTGGACAAGATTATGAAGATCGTATCCGGTTCCGATGCACCCACGTCCCGACTGCTGGAAAAGGTCTACGGATGCGTGGTCAAGGCCGGTATCCATGTGGCACCCAGTCTCAAGGTTGCAGAGGCGGCCAAGGTCATTGAAAACACCCAGCGGGACTTGAACATCGCTTTGATGAACGAATTATCCATGATTTTCGATATCATGGGAATCGATACAACCTCGGTTCTGGAGGCCGCCGGCACCAAATGGAATTTTCTTCCTTTCCGGCCGGGTCTGGTCGGAGGGCATTGTATCGGTGTCGATCCCTATTACCTGACATTCAAGGCTGAATCCATCGGTTACCATCCGGAGATGATTTTGGCCGGCCGTCGCATTAACGACGCAATGGGCAAGCACATTGCCGAGCGGTTGGTGAAATTGATGATTCAAGAGGGCAAGCAGATCAACAACACCCGTGTCGGCGTACTGGGGATTACCTTCAAGGAGAACGTTCCGGATCTTCGAAACACCAGGGTCGTGGACATCATCGCCGAATTAGACGACTACGGCATCGATGTTCTGGTACATGATCCCCTGGCGGATCCCGCGGAATCCCAAAAATACTATGGTGTCGACCTGTTGGACCTGGAACGGATCGAAGGGGTGGATGCATTGATTCTGGCCGTTTGCCATCAATACTACAAGGAAATGGGGCTTGCCAGACTGGCAAGCCTTTGTGGCGGAAAAAGACCCATTATCGTTGACGTAAAGGGTGTCTTCGACCCGGACGCTGCCGTTCAAAATGAAATCCGCTATTGGCGACTCTAGTCAACGCCCTTCGCACCGGTATCGAAAAACGTGACGCAATTCGTGTTTCCTTCCGGCCTCCTGCTTGTTCATGTGTCGTCCGTTCATCGCATCTTCCCCTCCCTGGCAGAGGGTTGAAAATCACCGCTTATGTGTTATTGTAAAGAAAGGATTTCCAATAAAAACAATATGGAGGGGTAAGCCAATGACAGATCCGTGGGAAGATAACTTGTTGTGTGCGATTTCCTGTAGTCGTTGTGAAGGGAAACTATCCCCATCACAAAAGCGTATCTTATCGGTGTTTGATCACCAGCCCATCTGCCTGGCTTGCAAGCAGGTGGAGGAGAACAGGCCGGATTATGCAGAAGTTTCAAAACAGATGATTGGCAACTGCATGACGGAAACCGAGGTGATGTACAGCGATCCGGGCGGATTTTGCTATCATCATTTCTATCCCTATACCTGTGAGACCGATGCGTCCGTTGCGTAAACGGCTTTTCCAGGTAAAAGATGGCCCAACAGCATTGCCAAAGTAACTCATTCTTCCATGAAAATTCTCAAATGGTCGTCACTCTTCATGTAACTTCGGGCAACGTTTGACAAACGCGCAGGTACCAGATAGGTTGACGAAAAAGCGATTTTCCGCACCCGATGAAAAGTACGTGTTTGATTTACGTAGCGGATGGAGCTTGCTGGTGCATGCGGGGAAATCGGTACTGATATAACCTTTATTTCAAGGAGAACCAAATGGCAGAAGAGATCAAATTTCAAGTCGGCGAAAAATATGAAAACATGAAGGGCGTTTTCGAGGTGATTGCCATTCGGAGAGACTCCATGGACATCCGTTGGGAAGATGGTGAAGAGATTGATACCCCCATTGATCTGCAAAGGCGCATCATCGAACGCATGCGTTTTGAAAAGGAGTTGGAGGAAGCCGAAAAGAACCAATCGAAAGGTGGAAAGGCATCTGCTTCCACTGGCGGGAAACAATTTTGCGGTCTCGAAGAAAATGACTTCAGCAATCGTGTTTCCAAGACGACGTGGCGTGGTCGGGGACAACTTGGGGGTGCAGTGGCGGCATTGATGAAGAGCAGCCATTTCAAATTCAACTCTTGGGCCGTTCTTCGGAAACCCGAGGTCAGTTGGATGGACATCAAACGGCAGAAACAGGTGAGTCTGAAGGATCAGGCCAAATTTTACGCTCGTGTAGAAAAAGCAAGCCTTTATTATGGCATTCAATTGCTCTCTCCCGAAGTTTCCGACGGTGAGACAAGCGATTGGCAGGGATTGATGTCCTGGCTCGAAAAACCGGAAAATATTTCTTGGCTGATCCAGCAGATGGATGCCGGCTCACTCGTCGTGCGTGATTTGGGCAAGAAAGGATTCACCGGGGACCTCATGGCAAAAGAGGACCGATGGATCTGTGTCGATCCGGATGGGAATGAAACGAATGTCGAATCAATCCAGTCTTTTCTATCGGATGCGGCCAAATCCGCCGTTGTTGATCTGCGTATCGAGAAAACAATGGAAAAAGAGGTGGCCATCGGTAAAAAGGAGGATGTCGCCAACGAAGTAGCGGAATTGTTTGATCGCCTCATGCCTTTGTACGCCGACGTTGCAACACGCAACGGATAGCTGGTGCTGTGTCAGCGATTTGTCTTTCATTGAAAATTGACAGGCGCGCCTATCGTTTCTGGCTGCCCGGTGCGCCGCCGGGTGAAAAATAGCAAATTTGCCCCCATGCGGCGCAGTTGCATTAAATTCGGAATACTCATTTGGTTTGAAACATCAGCCTAACAACAAATAGATGATATCGAAAAAGGACAATCCGCCAAATCGTTGAACCCCACCCCTTTTTATTTCGTTTGCTCTCATGGCTGTTCGATGCCGCCCCTTCCGCATTTTTTCGTATTCGAAAACTGTTGACATTTCAGCAATTCCCATGAAACTGAACTGAGATGAAACGGCGAACCAACGGATTGAATTTCTAATCCAATCGTGTTCCAACCATATCGGTCGTTGGTCATTCTCGTACGTTTTTTGTTTACCCCAAGGAGAAAGGAAGAGATAATGGCGGATGCGATCGGCCTATTGGCGCTTTTAATCGGCCTGGAACTGGTACTCGGTGTCGACAACGTATTGGTCATTGCCATCTTTGTGGGCCGACTTCCGGAAAACCAGCGACAAAAGGCCAGAATCATTGGCCTTTCCATGGCCATGGTCGCACGAATTTTCATGCTGGCAATCATCGTGGCATTGGCCAGCATGACACGACCGGTTATCGCCAATCTTTCGATCCGGGACCTGATCATGCTGTCCGGTGGGCTCTTTCTCTTATACAAAGCGGTTCGTGAAATTCACCATACCATCGAACTGGACGATGAAACCGGTGAAGCCGGTAAAAAATCCAAGGTTTCACTTAGTAGTGTCGTCTTCCAGATCGTCTTGCTCGACATCGTCTTTTCCATCGATTCGGTGATTACGGCCGTGGGACTGACCCAGCACCTATGGATTATCATTACGGCGGTTGTGATCTCCTTTGTGGGCATACTTTTCTTTGCCCGCCCCATTGGCGACTTTATTTTACGTCATCCGGCGCTGAAAATCCTGGCGTTGTCTTTTTTGATTACCATTGGTGTAACGATTTTCATGGAGGGGTTGCACAAACACATCCCCAAGGCCTATATTTATCTCCCCATGGGGTTTGCGCTGATGGTGGAGATGCTTCAGATGCGATACGAGCAAAACCGTCGTCGTAAAAAGCTTTTCCAGGCCAAAAATGGTTAGATAATATTATGAAAAAAGATCATTCTTCCATTATTTTCCCGATGGATTAAATGGGAAACGCTTTTTATAAGAAAGTCTTTTCAATTGCCAAAGGCGAACCGCTTGCCTCAGGACAAACGAAATATATGCTCCTCGGTAGCGTAAGAGACGATAATTGAATAATCCATTTTCCATCCTGAATCGATACCTGTTTGTCGAGATGCTGCCACCGTTTTTTATTAACATGGCGTTTTTCTCTTTCATCTTCCTCATGAAGCAGCTTCTCGAGATTACCGATATGATTGTCAACCATAATGTCAGCTTCGCTCACGTATTTCTGCTTCTGGCCTATACCACACCCTATTTTTTTCAATATGTTATCCCCATGTCGGTGATGATGGCGGTATTGCTGGCTTTGCTGCGAATGTCCGGCGATAATGAAGTGCTGGCCATCAAAGCGGGCGGATTGAGCGTTTACAGAATGTTGCCTCCGGTACTGGCCTTCAGCTTGCTGGGGACCTTGATCACCGGCTACATCACCATCGTCGGTGTACCATTGTCGGCCGAACGGTTCAAAAAGCTCGTTCTCGATGTTGCAACCACCAATTTGGACGTAAGCCTCAAAGAGAGAACATTCAACGATAATTTCAAGGATGTCATTCTCTATGTAAACAAAATCGACCCCAACAGCGGATCACTGCAAAATGTGTTGATCGAAGACCGGAGAACGCCAAACGCACACAATACCGTCGTAGCCAGCACAGGCGTCTTGGTGGGGGAACCCGAAAAATTGATATATCATCTGCGGTTGTATAACGGCACCATCAATCAGCTGGATGTAAAAAAACGTTCGTCTCATACGATTCATTTTAAAACCTATGACATACGGCTCGACCTAAAGGATGTCATGTCTGTCGTCAGTGAATCCCATAAGACCCCGAATGAGATGACATTGACCGAATTAACGGAATATCTGAATACCGTAAGGGACCGGAAGAATGTATATGATAGCGCTTTATTGAAATATCATAAAAAGTTTTCTCTTCCCGTGGCTTGCCTGGCCATGGGGGTATTGGCCCTTCCGCTGGGCATCGTATCGCGCCGTTCCAATAAGGCTTACGGCATTGGACTCTGCCTTTTTTATTTTCTGCTGTACTATATTTTGCTGACGGTTGGAACGACTTTGGGGGAAAATGGAAGTTGTCCTCCTCTGATCGCCATGTGGGTGCCCAATATTACACTCGGAGGTTTCGGAGTGTTACTGCTTGTGCGGTCTGCAAAGGAGAAACATCTCTCATTTGATTGGTTCTGGCCGGTTGTCGACAAAACGATAAAGTGGGTCGGTAAGAAATGAAAATTCTATACCGCTATGTAACCAGGGAAATCCTCCTTTGCTTTCTGATCGTTCTATCGGCAGTGCTCACGATTTATTTGACGGTGGATTTTATCGAAAAAATAGATAACTTTATGGAATCGGGAGTTCCTGCCATCCGTTGTGTCGTATATCTTCTTTACAAGCTACCGTTCATTTTCGTACAGGTGGCGCCGGTTGGTTTTCTGTTGTCCATACTCGTGGCCTTGGGGTTGATGAGCAAAAATCATGAAGTGACGGCCCTGAGAAGCTGTGGGATTGGAAAGCGCTTGTTGCTTACCCCCGCCCTGGTATTGGGTCTTTTTTTTTGTGTGATCACGTTTACGGTTGCCGAGATGATCGTACCCATATTCATGGGGAGTGCCAACCAGATATGGCTTACAGAGGTCCGGAAAAAGAATATTTTTTCATCCAAGACAAATGATATCTGGATGCGCGCCTCCCGACAGATCATCCACATCGTTCAATATGATCCGGAAGAAAAAAGCGTTTCAGGCATCACCATATTCACTTTCGCCGATCGATTCCGACTTTCCGAACGTGTCGATGCCACAACCGGAAGATTTACCAATGGAAGGTGGGAGCTGTCCGACGCCGTCCAACAGGTATTTGGCCAGGATACGAATACAGACCGGCTCGTTTACGTAAAGACCCTGGTTGCGGACATCGATCTGAACCCCGATGACCTCGCCCAGGCGGCGAAACGAACCGATGAGATGGGGCTTGCAGAATTGGGCCGATATATTCAAAAAGTGGAGCGGGAAGGATACGGTGCTGTTCGATACCGGGTGGATTACCATGGCAAGATTGCCGCACCGTTTGTATATGTTTTCCTCAGTCTTCTGGGAACGGCCATCGCCCTTCGAGGTAAGCTGCAGGAGGGAATGGCGGTCAGCATCACGTATGGATTGGGGATTGCGTTCCTCTACTGGATTTTTCACAGTTTCTGCATTTCCCTGGGATATGCGGAGATGTTACCGCCCGTAATCGCCGCATGGGTGGCAAACATTGTCTTTTTTTGTGTATCGGGCTACCTGCTTCTCAGCACAAACTTATGAAAGACGTACGAAGGGATCTAAGAAAAACAGGCACATCGTTTTTCGAACCGGAAATGGGAATCATGCTTTTTTTCTATAATTATTTGATGCTGATCGGGACCATCCTGTTGTCTCCCATCTGGATTCCACTGATTCTTTTACAAAACAAACGGCGCCGAACGGTAGGAAAAAGGCTGTATATCGAGGCCGTGGCGAACCGTAAAAAATCTCTTCCTTCCAATGAGACAAGAAATCCCATATGGATTCATGCCCTTTCCGTCGGTGAAGTCCTGTCCGCCGAACCATTGGTATGTGCGTTGGAAGAAAAACACGGGAAGGGCGCGTTGGTATTTACCGCTTCCACACTCACCGGTTACGGGACTGCCATTGATGTGATCGGCCCCCATGTTCACGAGGTTCGGTATTTCCCCTATGATTTTCGGTATTGTGTGAATCGTGCGCTGGATACTATCGGACCGCGGCGGGTTGTGATTGTGGAGACCGATATATGGCCCAATTTTCTGGATTGTTTGGGAAAACGCCGCATCCCCGTCTTTTTGGTAAATGCCAGGTTGTCGGAAAAATCCTTTCTCGGATACAAACGTGCGCGTTTCATCATGTCTCCCTCGCTGGCGGTCTTTTGCAGAATATGTTTGCAAACCCATGCCGATTGGGTTCGATTTCGTGACCTCGGGGTTTGTGAGAAGAGATTGCAGATTGTGGGAAACATGAAATTCGATCAACCGCAGGATCACACCATCAGTGAAGAAGCGAACCGAATTACCGTTACGCTGCAGACACTTTTTTACTCCGACCCCTTATGGATCGCCGGCAGTACACACGAAGGGGAGGAAGAGATGTTGACGGATGTATACCAATCTCTTTGCCGCCAAGGTGTCGAATCGTTTCTTATCGTTGCTCCGAGAGATCCGGTCCGGGCCGCTGGGGTGTGTGACGTTTTCATCAAGGCGGGTATCCAGGCAAAAACCTTGCGTCAGGTCCAGGATGGTGAGGGGAAGGGGGCAAGGGTGGTGGTGGTCGATCGGATCGGTATTTTGCGATACCTGTACCCGTTGGCGGCCGTTGCCTTTGTGGGGGGAAGTCTCGTCAATGCCGGCGGACACAATCCCCTGGAACCTGCGTCGGTCTCCAAACCGATTCTCTTCGGACCCCACACCGAGGATTTCCAGTGGGTTTGCCGGACACTGGTCCGGGCCGGTGGTGCGATGCGCGTCGACGATGCACATGGACTGGCCGGACAGGTAAGAAGGTTGCTTTCCAACAAAAAGACGTGTCACGAAATGGGGCTTTGTGCGCACAATGTCTTTCTCGCCAATCAGGGTGCGGTAGCGCGAACCATGAGGGTAATCGAAGGGTCGCCTGATGATGAAATTGACGATGAATCGGATCGGTGTGTGGTTTGAAGAAATGCATTGAACGAATCAGGTGTAGAATCGAATCTGCGGTCGGGGGGAGTGAACCTTCTTCGTTTTTCTCCCTCGAAAGCTTCCTGCTCATTTTTTCCCTCTTCTATGGCGCCATAGTGCGACTTCGAAGCAAGCTTTATGATTTCGGAATGTTATCTTCCCACTCGCTCCCATGTCGCGTGATATCCATCGGTAACCTCACGGCCGGCGGCACGGGAAAAACACCGATGACGGTTTTCGTCGCGCAAATGCTTCGGGACTTGGGATACCGGGTCGTGGTGATCAGTCGCGGATATCGTGGTGAAATGGAGGACTCCGGAGGAATTGTCAGCGACGGAGAGACGATTTTCACGGGACCGGATCAGGCCGGGGACGAGCCATATCTGATGGCCGGACTGCTGCAGGGGGTTCCCGTGGTGGTGGGCCGTCGTCGCTATGAAGCCGGAATGCTCGCCGTGGAACGCTTTCACCCGGATGTCGTCGTATTGGACGATGCATTTCAACACTTGCGATTGAAACGGGACCTCAACCTTTTGCTGCTTGACCATCGATCGCCCCTGGGAAACGGGTTTGTCATACCAAGGGGGCGGCTGCGGGAGCCGTTGTCGGCGATAGAGCGGGCCGATGCGGTGATTTTTACCCGCAGCGCCCATGCCGCGCACCCCATCCAATTACAGCGGCTGCCCGCATCGCTGCCCAGTTTCTATACGACGCATCGACCCGTATTGCGAAAAATTGACCCCGACTGCCGTTTTTTTTTACCGGGCAGCGCAGACCTTTCATCCATGATCCGGGGAAAACGGATCGCCGCATTCGCCGGCCTTGCCGACAATAAACAGTTTTTTCATTCTCTGGAATCGGCGGGGTGCGATCTTGTTGCGGCATTTTCCTTTGGCGATCACCATCGTTATGACGAGAAAGAACTGGACCGGATTGTCGAGACGGCACATGAAAAAAGCGCCGATATACTAGTGACTTCCCTGAAGGACTTCGTGAAAACCAGGGAAAAAACCGATTGGTCTCTCCAATTGATCGTCATCGATGTTTCCATCCAATTCCTTTCGGATCGGCGGCGATTCATGGATCTGATTATTGAACCGGCAATCAGATAGCTCTATCTTTCCTGAGCCATATGACGATAGATCATTATAGGCCCCAGTTTCGAAAAGAGAGCAATATCCGGAAGCCGGGCGATTTGATCGCCGGTTTACTGCCAATGGCCAAATGATACTGTAAAACGCCCATCTTCTTATCCACACGTCGGCATTCCGTTGCCGGCTCGAATCCACACGATTATTCCGACACCCGTTCTTCAACACCACTATAAGAAAAATTAAGTCCGGCTATTAACTTTTTTTATAGTAGGGCGAAAACAATCCTTGAGGCGGCGTTTCCCATTTTTTGATGACATCATCGAAAAATTGGTTTTGATTTTAAAAAAACATATAAAAACAATATGTTAAATAGATCGTAACGTGAGTGATCAATCTTGGGAAGATTCAACCGGAATATGGCATCAAAATTGTATTGTTAGCCGTCAGACTCACAACGGGAGGTTGTTACATGAGAAAGGATGCAGGATTCAGTCTAATTGAAGTCATGGTGACCATCGCCATTATCGGAATCCTTTCAGGCGTCGTTACCTATAATTACCTGAGCGGTATGCCTGAGCGACGGGTTCAGAAAAGTGCCCGGGAACTGTATGGCGGGATACAGACGGCAAGATCCGAAGCCGTCAAGCGGGGGGAAAACGTCTCCATCGTGTTTGGCGCCTCCGACTACACCATTAATGATGCGGATGGCAATTTGATTGTAAACCAGGTTCTCTCCGATCATGTTGAAGTGTTTTCAGTGACACCGCCAGGCGATGCGAACACCTATACCTTCAATGCCAGGGGGATGAAAACCGGAATATCGGGGCAGGTGAATATCCGATATGTTCGCGACGGTGCCTTAACTGGCGGTGTACGGGTTACCTCTGTCGGTGGAATCAGCATCATTTAGACCCATGCGAAACGGTTATAAACAAAAGGCAGGATACCGAAAATGAAAATCCATTATGATCAAAAAGGATTTACCCTGATTGAAGTCATGATTGCCACCGTTATTTCGGGGATCATCATCGGCGCTGCGGTGATGGTGTTTACCAAAATGCAGTCATCGTCCGCCAACGTCGACCAGCGGTCGGTGATGGCCACTACCTCCAGGGGCGCCATGTACCTTATCGAGGATAATATCCGGCTGTTGGGATTCAATCCCCAAAAGAACATCAGCGCAAACAATTTGGTCGATACCGCCACCGGCGCATTTCTCTCCTTTTCCCGGAACAATGTGTCAGATCCCCTGGATCTGGTCGCGCCCTTTGGCGATGCAATCGATACGGTCAGTATCGGCCTCAATGCCGCAAACGATATCGATGGCGGTGGACGCGACGGGTTTGCGGATCACGGCGCCACCAGTCTGGTGATCGGTGGTGGGAACGTGGCGGACGATATCGAGGCGATTCGGTTCGCCTATGCCTACGATGACGACGACGACGGAAACGTGGAGGTGTCCGCCAACAACAATATCCTTTGGGCCATCGACTCCGATGATAATCGCCGTTTGGATACCCTGCTGGACACCGACGACGATGGCGATATCGATCTGGATGATACGGTGGGCGGGTCGGCCATGGCCAGCCAGGTGGATATCTCCAGGATACGGGCGGTCAAAGTCTGGCTGGTGGTTCGTTCCAGTGAGCCGGTCCGGGGCGCCAAAGAACAATATACCATGGTTGTGGGGGACCAGCGCTACCCGATCAACGATGATTATTCACACACCTTGTTCACCACGACCATTCGTTGCCGCAACAAGAGTTGATACCATCTAACCAAAAATTTCGAGGTGGATGCAAATGGACGAGAAGAAACGGACGATAACCCATACCCTGCTTACCGATAAGGGCTTTACACTCATCGACTCCCTGGTGGCGATAGCGATCTTCAGCATCGGTTTCATGGCGCTTACCGCCGTCATGATCTCATCTTCCAAGACCACGCGGGGCACCGTTTATGCGGACTGGTCGGTGATGTCCGGCCAGGAGACGGTCGAGATGCTGACCGTTTTGGACATGAACCAGAATGTCCTTTCCGATGGCGCCCACCAGCCGGGAGGCGCCGATACCAATCCGGAGGCGGCGAAGACGGCTATCGATTATCGGGTTTACGATGCAACGGATGTCGATGGCGACGGAACGAATGACTTTGTAACCATTGCCTATTCCGCTACGGCCGACAACGAACTCAGACTGCAGGGGTTTTACCGGAGGCAGTCCAACTAATGGTCAAAACGAACTTCAACGACGAGGATCAGCCCATGAAACGAATCGTTACCCATCCAATTTCAAACAACGCGGGGTCGGCCACCATCGTGGCCCTGTTGATGCTGGCGGCGCTCTCCCTGACCGTGTTCATGGCCATGGATACATCCATGATGAACAGCTCCATGATGCGAAACAATCGGGATTACCGGGAGAACCTGTACCGCTCGGAATCCGGCCTCACCATCGCAACGGAAAATCACCAGAACGTATGGCTGCAGGCCGCATCCCCTCTCTTTTCCATTTCCGCCGGGGATGCAGAGATAATCGATCAGGACGCTTCCATCAACGATGCCGATGGAAATCCGGTGCGTGTAGCCCAGTACGATATCGCGCGCGTCGAGGACTATACCGACGGCACCATCGACAGCAAACTGGCCGAAGAATCCCTCACCCGGGATTTTTTCCCCTTGCCCCACTTCGGGCCGCCGGTCATCGGAACGGGCATGAGCGCCAGAAATTTCGAGATCCGGCGTTACGGCATCCACACGAGAGCCGTGGACAAGAGAGACAACGTGACATCCCTGACCATCGAATCGGGGCTTTGGAAGATTTTCAACAAAGCCGGTCGGACGCCGGGAGCCGCTTCGGCGCCTGGATCGTGAGAACCCGCGCGATGGTGCCGGTAGAAAAGGCATCATCGAAGGGTACAACATTCTGATATTGTTTAGCATAATTTCATGGCATCACATACCGTTACCAAGTTCAGTTACCGATAGGGGGTAATATGAGAAACAGAACAAACCATATCATGCTTCTTGCTATGGCCATTTTCATCTGGTCCTCGGCGGCGGTTCTGGCGGACGACAATGAGATCTTCGGCGTCGTCACACAAACGGTGGAACCCAATGTGCTGATTGTTTTCGATACCTCCGGAAGTATGGAGTCCATCGTTCCCAGCGGCGCCACCTGGGGCGACACCTACAATCCCGGCACGACCTACCGGGAATACGATTACTATAATGATAGCGCAGGCTGGATCGACAATATCGATATTATCCTAAACGAGGACAGCAACCAGAACGGAATATGGGATTACAACGATAACGAGGACGAGGTGTACGTCTACTACTCCGGTTCCTGGCGGCAGCTGACGCTGTCCTATTTCACTTACTCGGATAGTCTTACCGTCGGGTACAGTCGTCGTGGCTATTGGCGGGAGACCACCCTGGGCGCGTTCAAGGACCAGCTCACCAATCTGACCAACGGCGGCTGGGTCACCATTAACGGCGACGATTTTGCCGTGGGAAACTGGATCAACTGGCACAAGAGTCGGAATGAAACCGCAATCAGCGCCATTCAAAACATCATCGGTGATCACGGCGGCAGCCTGCGCTTCGGGATCATGCGATTCGACGGTTCTTCCAACGGCGGCTATCTTCTTTCCTATAACAGCACGCAGGTCAATTGTTCGTTAAAAGACAGTTACATCCTGGACGCCGACGGCGATAAGTTGACCGGGGCGGCCTATGATACGGCCATTGCAAACTATATCCAATTTTTGCAGGATGCGGTGGGCACGCTCCCCGCATCGGGAGGTACGCCCCTTGCCGAGACCCTTGCCGAGGCGGGCCTCTACTTTGCCGAAAAAAATTCATGGTTCGGTAATGGAAACTATGCCAATATCGATCACTATCCCATGCAGTACCGCTGCCGGCAAAACTACATCATCTTGATGACGGATGGTGAACCCACATCCGATACGGATCCGTTGCTTTATACCGGTACCTACATCAACGGGGACCAGATCCGCCCCGGCGACTCCAATCGTGCCCTTTTGTACCATGTTTCCGAATATCTCTATGAAAACGACTGTAACGGCAACCTGGACGGTGATCAAAATATCGTGACCTATACCATCGGTTTTAATGGCGGCGATCCGGTCCTGTTGCAGACTACGGCGGACAAGGGGCAGGGCGAATCCCCCGGAGAAGGGCTGTACTTTCCGGCCACCAGCCAGCAGAGTCTCGAAGAGGCCTTCGAGGCATTCATCGGCAACATCAACGAACGCAAAACCACCTTTACCTCTTCGGTGGTTCCCATCAGCGATGTCAACCAGGCCTATGCGGGGGACAGCGTTTACATGTCCCTGTTTCAGCCCTTGAGCGGGAGCAGCCGGTGGGCGGGCAACCTGAAGAAATACAAGCTGGATTCGGACGTCAATGTCATATCCTGCGACACCGGGGATCCCATCATGGACAGTGCCGGTGAAATCAAAGAGACCGCGCGTTCCTGCTGGTCCACCAGCGACGACGGCCAGGAGGTAAGAAGCGGCGGGGCCGGCGAGGTATTAATCGGTACGGATGATTCCAGCCGGCACATCTATTCCAACATCAGCTCCACCACCACGATCCTGTCGAATTCCGCCAACGAATTCTCGACAAGTAACACCGAACTGGAACCATCGCTGTTAGGGGCGGGTGACACCACCGCCAGAAATGAAATCATCAATAAGGTCAGAATGGTGGGCGAAGACTGGCAATTGGGGGACCTGAACCACTCCAAGCCGACGGTCGTCAACTATACTTCCGGCACCTATATTTTCGTGGGATCCAATGACGGCATGCTCCACTGCTTCGATGATTCCAACGGCTCGGAAAAGTGGGCGTTCCTTCCCAAGGAACAGTTCAGTCGGATCACGGATGCCTACACCGGCGATCACTCCTACTTTATGGACGGATCGGCCACGGTTGCACAGATCAGCAGCTCGAAGACAATTCTCATGATCGGGGAAAGACGGGGCGGCAATCACTACTACGCCCTGGACATCTCCGATATAGACAACCCGAAGTATCTGTACACCCGCACCGTATCGGGGCAGTCATGGAAGCAGCCCGAGTTCATGACGGTCAAGACAGGATCCGGCACGGAGCAGGTTTTTCTCCTCACCGGTGGTTATGACGATGGTTATGACGACAATGACAGCCTCACATCTCCGGTTGGCGATTCCGTTGTCATGATCGATGTGGAGACGAATGCGGCGATTGAGACGTTTGACAGCAGTGACCTTCCCGCGATGACAAACTCCATCGTCATGGCCGCCGGGGCAGACATGGTGGACGATGGGGAGGATATCGTCAGCCAGATCTATGCCGGCGACCTGGAGGGGCAATTGTTCGCCTTCCGTGACAACGATAACGAGGATTATCCCGCCCAACTCAATGGCGTTTGGAGTTCGTTGCACCTTTTTACCGCAACTTCGTCCGGGAAAAAGATCTTCGAGGAAGTTGATTTTACGCCTGAATTCATACGATACTGGGACAGTGAAGGGGACGGCGAATGGAAATCCGTGGTGGGAGATTACGTCTACTTCGGAACCGGGGACCGGGCCCATCCACTGCGAACCGATACGACCAACTATTTTTACTGCGTGAAGAATGATTGGAGAACAGGCGGTCTCTCACCCAGTACGAAGGTCAGCAGCAAGTCGACCCTCTACGAAGCTGCTGCGGGAGATGGCAACGAATATGTGCTGCTCGATGTTACGGATGACGATATTCAGGACGGGACTGCTGCCGAAAAGCAGGCGGTGAAGGATACGCTGAATAAAAATTATAACCGGGGTTGGTATATCCAACTGGAGGGGGTTGGTGAAAAATGCCTCTCCTCGCCCATCATCTACGCCGGTGTCGTCTATTTTACGACGTTTACGCCGGCGAATGCCTCCGGTCCGACCAGTGTGGATCCCTGTGAAGATCCGACAAGCGGCGGGACGGCCAAGTTGTATGCCGTGGATTATAAAACCGGTGCCGCCGTGTTCAACTTTACCACTTCCAACGACACCGATGAAAAAGAGTTGGGAAAAGCGGATCGACACCTGACGTTAAGCTCCTCCAGCCTCACGATCCCACCGTCCCCGGTGATTGTCATCTCGGCATCAGGGCCGCCGAAGCTGTTGATCGGAGGGCTTACGGGTAACGTTAGAGATCCGAAACGCGGTGTGGACCAATTTTACTGGTTACAATTAAACGAGTAGGAGGTTTACGATGTCGATACTTATTCATGGCAGGCACCGTTATCGTTCAGTATCCGCCATTATCTGTGGACTGCTCTGTCTGGTTTGGGTTGGCCTTGCACAGGCACAGGGATCCAAAACCTATGGCCAGAGACCCAATGATAACGGCAACCGGGTTCGCATACATGCCGGTGATGCCGCTTATCCGAAAACGGAAGTGCTCTACTATGATCGTTCCGAAAAAATGGGTGTCGTAAAGAGAGATGGTAAGTTTTTCGAAGTTCGATTCAGAAAAGGAGACGCCTACGAGTGGAATGAACTGGAAGGCTACCCGGAAGAATTGCCCAAGGCCAAAACCCATGTGGAACATTTTCCGGAAAGAATCAATACCATTGAAAACGATCCCATTCGGCAGTTGAACTCCCCCTGAGAGGAAACAGGTGGGCAGTAACGGTTTGCTCCTTATGAAAAAATGACCGCGTATCCGTAACAAAGCGGCACTGCACATCCAGTCCGTCGATTCGACGGCGGGCTGCAAATCCGAATCGCGGTTGTCCACATAGTGGATCCCGGTCGGCAAGAACCATCACAACCGGGCCTTGAATCGCCTCCAAAAGGCATTCAGGTCCGGTTTTCTGTTTCCCGGAAAGAACGTGTCAAGGCGGTTTCACCCGCGATCAAAGCCAGTGCGGCGTTTTGAATTCACCGGGTGCAAGGGCATTGTGGTCGTTCAAGGCGAATGCGACCCTGCCAGGCCGACGGCATGGACTGCCCGTTCCATCTGCTCCATCCGTTTTTCCAGGTTTCCCGTGTATCCAATGGAAAATCGGACGAGCCCGGGTGACAGCCCTATTTTCCGTTGATCCTCGACGCTGATTTCAGACGAGGTGGTCGAACCGGAACAGGACATCAACGTATCGAAATAACCCAGTGATACGGCGATATACCCGAAATCCTCCTGGTTTTGAAGCGCGTCCAGAAAGTCGTCGGCCTTCTCGCGTGTTTTGCAGTCGATGGTGAACATCCCTCCGTATCCATAGCCCTCATTGATCAACGAAGTGGCCAAATGGTGCTGCGAAAAGGATTTCAGTCCCGGATAGACCACCGGAACACCAAGCTCTTTGAGGCGGCTGCAAACGGCCATGGCACGGCGGCCGTGCTCCCGCATGCGGATCGCCAGATGGGGCAGGCGTTGGATGATGTCATAGGCCATGCGTGGGTCCATTGTCGGCCCCATCAACATCACCCTCCCCGTATGAAGGTCCATCAACCGATGGACCATGGCCTTGTTGGTACAGATGGCACCGGCGACAAGGTCGCTGGCGCCGTTGATGTATTTTGTCATGGAGTAAACCACCACATCCGCCCCCAAACGTGCCGGTGAGACCACCATGGGGGTGAACGTGTTGTCCACAACCATGGTAAGTCCTCTGGCATTGGCCAGCTTGGAGAGTTCGGGGATGTCGGCGACTTTCAGCGTCGGGTTTCCGAAAGTTTCGGTAAACAGTACACGGGTGTCGCCGGTGATGGCCTTTTCCCAGGCAGATGTCGCCGTGGGGTCGACGAAGGTGGTGGTAATGCCGAATTGCGGCAACAACTCGGCCAGAAGCGCATGGGTCCCGCCGTACATGGTATCGCTGGCCACGATATGGTCCCCTTTTTTACATAGCTGCATCAGGGTGCAGCTGATGGCGGACATACCGCTGGCCGTGCATACGGCATGTTCGGTTCCTTCCATGGCCGCCAGATAGCGGGACAAAATGTCCACGGTGGGATTGAAATGCCGGCTGTAGAGAAAACAACCGCCTTTTTCCGGCCCTCTGATCCCTCCGAATATTTCGGGCATGATTTCAGGGTCGAGAACGGTGAAGGTGGACGATCTGGATATGGATGGCGTCACACCGCCGTGTTCGCCGAATTCCCTTCGGGTTTCACACAACGCTTGTTCCGGATGAAATGGTTTCATTTTGCCCCCTTTTGTGAATTAGCGGGAAACGATGCATGGTTTACCCAACATGAGGGATAAACCCATGTTTTTCATAAATGGCCTTTGCCGGTTCGGAATCAATGAACCGCATAAACCGCGTTGCGTTCTTCTCATTGGGGGATTGGGTCATTTGACTGATGTAGTAGTTAATTTTCACCCGCTGATCCAGATCCTCGCCGGGTTCAATGACTTCCACGGGCATGTTTTTCGACCTGGCATAAACGGCCTCCGTGGACCAAACCGGTCCCACATCGACTGTTTTCTTTTCCAGTCGCAGTGGCGTTTCCCGATGGTGGACCACGGTCATGATGGTCGTACCCTCGGCTCTTTTCTCTTCCATGATACGCCGCCGCAGCCCATCTCCCCCCGCTTGCTCATACATATCCATGATATGGTATGCGATGTCCTCATGAACGGGATCCGGTTGGGAGATACGCACGCGATCTCTTCCAAGGTCCACCACCGATTCGATTCCGGCCGGATTTCCGGAGGGGGTCATCAGCACCAGCCGGTTGTGCAGATAAAGGCGAAATCCATCGGGTTCAATCAGGCCGGCTTCGCAAAGCCGATCCATGGCCGTTTTGTTGACCGATGAATAGATATCCGGCCGGACAGCGATGATGCGCCCTTGAAACCGGGCGCCTCCGGACAATATCTGTTTGAGCTGGAGTCCCGGCGGAAGGGTCTGATAATAGACGTTTTGAATATCCGGGTACTGCTTTTTGAACAGATCCACCAAGGCTTTCATTACCATGAACTGATTGCCGGCCATGAATAAATTCAACTGGCTTTTTTCCAGGTCTTCGAGATGGTGAAGATCGTCTCCGCGCAGGTCCGGAATGATCGGGTGGGGTGTGTTCTCAGCCATGGATTCCCCTTATGGATGCGATGGCGTATTGGTTCCTATGGATCGGGGATCGACTTTTTTTAAACGCTTTTTCCTCGTTTTCGCCTATCGGCAAAGAAAATATCAACGAGTTTCTTGTATGAGTTTGTCTGGCCGTATTTGGCTGGAAAAGCGTTTTACGAGCCGCCACATTTGATGGCGCCCCGCTTCAATCATACTATAGGATAGGGGCAGGTCAAGGAAAAGGATGGTTGCTTATCTGTCGAAAGCCGCTTCCGTGTTGGCCCAGTATGGGATCGGGCCATGGTCGTCGGCCTTCGACATATCGTCGTCCATCGTGAGGTTGGCAAGGTCTTTCAACGCCTCTCGAATTTCTCGTGATCCCTTTTCGTGGATCTCTTTGACGACGGCATACTCTGTCGACAGCTGGCCCAGTGAAACCTGCCCACTGCTGCTTTCTATATTGGCATGGACCAAGTCCCGAATGGTCGCCCAACTGTCACGGCGTGTCTGCGTGGGCAATGGTGTCAGCTTGTCCAGCTTCGTTAGCCACCTTTTCACAAAAGGGGAATAGAGGTATTTGTGAATGAAAGTGGTCCATATAATCAAGATTATCAGACTGAGTGCGCCGACACCGACCAGTTGCAGCGTTGGGTCGAGCCCGCCTACGGGCGTGAACGTCATGATCCCCAGCCAGCCGGCGATACCGCCCAGTACCGATGTCAACAGACCGGCGAGGAATGACTTTGCCTTGAAAATGCGCGCCTTTTTTCCAAAACTGATCATGCCTTCCAGAAAATGGGTGAGCCGTTCACCATGGGTCTCGACGAATGACGCCAGATTGTCAAGGCGATGACATGGTGCCTGGAGCACGGCTTTTTTCAGCTCTTCTCTCTGATTTTCCAGATATTGAAGGTAAGCGGTCTGGGGATCCTTGAGGCTTCCCGATCTTTCGGCGGCGGCATTGGAGTAGGTAAGATGAATCATCGGAATGTCTTTGCGGCCGGTGATCTGGGACAGATTCCAACACAGCGTGCCGTAGACGCGGAGCAAATCCGTCATGGAGGTGCATTCATCGATCCGATTGAGTACATACAACACCCGGTCTTCGAAGGTTTTGGCCGGCAGGGTGTCCCGCAAGCTGGTATGGGCCTCCCGAACCGTACCCGCCTTGTGTGGGTCGAACAAAACAAGAACAAGATCTGCAATTTGTGCCAGATCACCGATGACATCCTGGTAATTGTAGCCTCTGTCACGTTCGGTGATGCTGTCGAGCATACCCGGCGTATCGATAATGGCCAAATTCTTTAAAAATGGCGAATTGACTTTCTTGAATTTGAAGTGGGATGCGAATCGCTGCCCATGTTTTTTGAGGGTTTCAAATGGGTACTCGGGATCATTTAAGAGAAATTTCCCGTCCCGTTCATCCGTTACGCGGATGGGTGCACCCTCGGGTTCCGAATCGTCGTGCGTGATGATGGTGAAAGAATCGTCCGTCGGCGCCTGGCCGGTTCCCTGAATCCTGGCTTCCAAAAACTCATTGATCAGTGTGGATTTCCCCGATGAATAGTTACCCAGCACCAGAACCTGGGGACGCCATTTGATATTGGCCTCCAATGGCACTTCGCTATAGCCATACCGCATGGCCACTGGTGTCAATTGTTCGGAAACCATCTCCAGCAATTCGGTGCGAAGCGCCGTAATGTAATTTTCACGATACATAAATGTCTCCGGATTATGGTAAATCCCCTGTATGTATAGTAGTATCCGGAAAACAAATCAAGTATATAACGAGACCGTGCCCTGCCGATGCGAATTGCGTCATCGCTTCAAATTCATATTTGTACGGACAAAGCAAAGGATCGGTTTGTACTCACATAACCGCGGGAAATAATGCGCAAGCCGGGCGTTTTTCATTAAGACACCGATATGGTGTACCCGTAATAAGCCAGATTTCGGGCGGAGCCGTCACTGTTTGGGAATGGGGATCAATGCCCACCGCAACCACAACCGCAATCGCTGCAGCTACCGCCGGAAGCCATGGCTTTGACGACTTCCCGATCCGGTGCCCGTACGATGCCTTCGACGACGACACGGAGGGAACCAGGGGCTGTCATGCCGGTCTGTTCACGAAAAGGAAATTCGAGGTGGCCGATTGTTTCAGAAAAATCGGCTGGGGATAGATCATAGACGATACTGTCTCCCACTTTTTTACCGAACAAGGCTTTCTCGAACGGCGTAATTCCCGAAGGCCCGATCCCGTATATAAAAGTGAAGCTTTTTTTTCTTGTGCGGTCATCTGCCATCCCCTCGGCGTGAATGGTCAGGGATACTTTCGTCAGATTATCAATCGTCGAAGCGGTATTCGGCATTGGTACCTCCTGTTTATAGACAGACTTCGACGTTCCCCTGCTCCGTGCGGACAAAGGAAGTCATTACCAAAGTAAGCGGGAAACGAAAAATGTAAATGCAAGACGACAACAAATCATTTCGTCCGTTCGGATTGCCTATCCTCCCAATTGCCCATGTCGAAAGCAAGTCGTCAAATGATCGTTGACCACACCGGCGGCCTGAAGAAAGGAGTAGCAGATAGTGCTTCCCACGAAGCTGAATCCCTCTGCTTTGAGTGTTTTGCTGACGGTGTCGGACAGCGGTGTTTTGGCCGGGACCGCGGCGGGTGTGGACCATCGGTTCTGTATCGTCCTGCCATCGGTGAATTGCCAAATGAAAGCATCGAAGGAACCGTGCCGCTCCTGTAGTTGCAAGAACGCCCGGGCGTTTGTGACGGCGGCACGAATCTTTAGCCGGTTGCGAATAATGGAGGAACTGGTCATCGCATCTGCCATGGCCGACTCGTTCATGGAAGCCACCCGTCGGGGAACGAAATCGTAAAAAACCTTTCTAAAAGCCTTGCGCTTGTGAAGAACGGTACGCCAGGATAGACCTGCCTGAAAAGCGTCCAGTACAATAAATTCGAACCATTTGCAATCGTCATGGACCGGTACGCCCCATTCGGTATCGTGGTATTGAACCATCAGGGGATCCTGGCCAGGCCACGGACATCGGGCAAGTGTGTCATTCATGTATTGATTTCCTGCTCTTCCCATATTTACTGTCGATACGACCCGTTGATCACCGTAATCTGGTCATTCAACGTCCAGAAATCATATAGATAGCCGATGCCGAAGATACCGCCCGTCAACAGGTAGAGAAGACCGGTCAACCACTTTCCCATGTACATGCGGTGTATTCCAAAGAATCCCAAAAACGTCAGCAGCACCCAGCTCGTAGAGTAATCGACCGGACCGCTTCGGAACCGGATCCTTGCCTGGCGGTTCATGCCGGGGATGAGGAAAAGATCGATGAACCAGCCGATACCCAGCAATCCGAGGGTAAAGAAAAAGACGGTACCGGATATCGGCCTCCCGAAATAGAATCTGTGGGAACCGGTAAAACCGAAGATCCAAAGAATGTAACCCATTGATAACAGATGTGTATTTTTATCTGACATAAGGCGTTTTTCCTTTCGTATGATTTTTCCTGTCCCATCGGATTCCTTTTATGCGTCATCTTGATTTTTTATTCAATAGATACATAAATGTATATAATTCGACTTCTAAATACATAAATGAAATAAAAATTTTGATAATACTTCTTGGGAACATCCTGTTAAATTTCTAATACACCGGAATAATTATAATAAGTCTAATATTTGCCAGGATAGGGAATCTGGCATGCGTATTGTAATTCTCCGGTCAGCGTCAAACGACGAACCGTTACCGGCCGAAATTTAAAAAAGGAGGTGATCGGGCTGAGTTGATGCAGACGGCCGAAGCGATAGACGGTGTCGTTAAACCAAAGAAGTGATCATACCAATATAATTTTTCAAGGAGAGTGAAGAGATGAAACAGGTTTGGCTTTTGATTGCAGTCGTATCGGTGATGGTCTGTGTGGCTGGTCCGGCAGTGGCGGCGGATGTAACGGCTGCGGTGGATTTTAATTCTGCCTATGTTTGGCGAGGAATGACCTTCAATGACGGCATGGTCGCCCAGCCCAGTATCGATATTACCAAAGGGGGATTCGGTATCAATGTCTGGGGGAACCTCGACATCGATGATTATGATGATACCCTGGACACGGGAGAATTTTCCGAAATCGATCTTACCGCATCCTATGGCCGCACAATAGGCATGGTGGATGTGGGGGTGGGGTATATCGAGTATCTGTTCCCCACGACAGAAACGGGTGTTGGGCTGGGGACCCGGGAGGTCTACCTCAGTCTAGGCATGGGACTGCCTGCAGGATTCTCCGTGGCCTTGGACGTATATTATGATATCGATGAGATAGAAGAGTATTATTCGGTTTTCGGCGTTTCCTACGCCTACGACATCAGTGAACAGTTGAGTCTGGAAGCAGGGGCTTCCATTGCCTACGCCGGTGAAGAGTATTGTGCCGACGGCGACGCCGGATTTTACGATTATAATCTGTCATTGAGCATCGGGTATGCCATCACCGATGCGCTGGGCGTATCGGCATTCATCAACTACACCGACAGCGTAGATGATGAAAAACTCGTGGATGTGGATGATGGCGGTCCGTTGGATGTGACGACCTATGGCGGCGTCGGGATCTCCTACGCCTTTTAAGTCTTCTATGTGATTTTGAACATGAGATGAAGGCCTGCCGCACGGTATCGGTTGCGGCGGGCTTTCCCATTTGGTCGGTCTCCCCGATTGTCACGACGCTGACATCTTGCACGATACCCGAATCTTTATAAAAAGAATCGATGCTCAGAAGCGCTGACTTCGGATGAACGTATTGTTATTGCAGCATCTGACAGAGATTATATTGAGCATTTCCGGCACGATTTCAATCTCTTTTTGATTTATGACCGTTCCGGAAGCCCCCCTGACTTGTAATTGAATGCGGGCATCATGAACGGCTCCGCAGTAAAAGGAGATCTTTTTCGGCGCCAATGTCCACGCCCTTGTATCCGCCAGTGCTGTGGTCATCGTCAATACGGAAAGTCCGATTTTATATAAAAATGAGACATTCGTATTTTGGGCTTCATCGAGGGCGGCCTTGTCCCTGAGAGCTTGGGACACCAATCGTAGTGCCGCCCTCGTGATATTGCCAGGAAGGTCCAACTCGTATTGTTTCAGGGATAAAAGGTCCAGGTCCGCCAATGGTTCCAGTTCTCCTATTTGCTTCGATTTCGAATCCATTAGTTCGATGGCCGAGATCGTCTGCGGCGACGGATCGATCTGTGCCAATGAGAATTGGTTCAATGTCTCCGTAATGGGATTGACAAAGGAGATGGTCAGGTTCTTTTTGGTCGGTGCAAAGTCCTCCTCTGAAAAAACGTAGAGGTTCACCTCGGTGCTCATGGCATTAGAATCGTTTTGGTATTCGGAATATAACTTTCGCACATACCGGTTTTTTGTTAATTTCGATGCATTTTTTAGCTGGGGGCGGATATTTTCAAATTCTTTGTTCAAATCAAACGTCAGGGCTGATAGAAGATAGGTGTAACAGTTTTCATATGCATTTCTTACATTTTGAATTGCTCGTTTTTGACTCGACGACAATGCTGCTCTTTTCGTGAGTTCCCGGATTTTTGAATCGAGATCGAGTCGATCATGTTTGCCCTTGCCATTGGACGAATGGGAGGATAGATTCCTCACCTCCCGTTTCACCTCCGCCTTTCCTTTTTCGACCTGGGCCGCTTGAAATTGCGCATATTCTCTGATCATTTGGTGACGATTGATTGCCCTCTGGGCTTCCACTCGCGCAGCTTCCGGACTTCCCTCCATCAGAAAATTCATGGCTTTGATATTATGGAGGTAGACTTTTTCGAACTGGGCCATGTGATATTCACCTGACCCTTCACCGAAAAGGACATCCAGGGCATTTTTCGTCGTATCCCGCGCGCTGATCCTTGCTCGTTCCTCCCGGTTCGTGTATTTCCGGTAGGCAATTTCGAGCACTTCATTACTTTTCACAAATTCGGAGACAATTGCGTAAAGGGCACCCAATTCCAGGAGATTGATAAGATCCGCGTTGCTTCGAAATTCTCCCTTATTGGTGCAAACCCTTTCTTCAAGCAAGTCCAATCGGTTATGCCCTTCGGCAAGAGATCCCCTGATATCGGCCATTTGTTCGGTATGCATCTGGGCTGCGCAACTAATGACCCAAAAGAGTATAATAATTAGAAGTGATCTCCAAAATTTCTTCCAACCCAATATCTTTGTTGGGCCACATTTCAAATCCTCAACATATTCAATATATGCTTGCGGCTTGAAACGTGGCTCCGCCTTGATCTCTGGCCGGAATGCTATCTTTGAGGGCGCTTCTATCCTAAAATATTGAAAAAATAACATATATTGTTTTATTCAATCCGGTTTCGACGACGAAGGTGCTCCACGACGATTTCAGCCGTTAACCGTCATGGTTTGGTAAATACAAACGAATTGCCTTCCGATTCTTTTATTTCGACGTCAATTCCCTTTTTGGTAAGACCTGATATCAGTTCCCGCTGGAAATCGAAACGCTTTCCGAAATAGTCGATGTCCAGTTCAATGGAATCTGTGGACTGGCGCCTCATGTTTTTATCCATGACGCCATTCATGTTTTCGATGACTTCGACGATGGCAAACCGTTCCATCTGTGTGAATCCTGAGAAACGGCACTTGTAGCGGGTACCTTCATGACTTTGCCTTTCAAAGTAGGCCAGTACTTCTCCCAACAAGCTTTCGGCGACCTGTTCGGCAAGATTCGTCGCGGCGCTCGTGATCGCCGAACTCTCGAGGTAGTCGCCGTCCATTTTCCTTGACGTTCTCACCGTTTTTGACTCCCCTCCGGCAGCGATGATATCGGAAGTGGAAGGGGAAACGGAACGGATATCCACGGCGAGATGGACCTCCTTGAAATACTTGTTTGAAATATCGGTCCGTTCGGTAGCGTCGATATCGAAGAGCAGAATCAGGTCTGCCTGATACTTCAACGCCATCGAGGACACATTTTTCAAGTCACCGGCACTCTTTTGATTTACCTTATTGACAAAATCACGGACGAACATCTTGTCGAGAACGATAAATCCTTTATCAATAAATAGATCATCGATGACGCGTCGTATCGATTGAACGACAGGTGCAACATTTCCGGATCCCCCCTCGATTTCCGGAATGTACAAGGTCATAAACCTGGGATTGCCCACTTGCCGTTTGAGTATCCCGATGGCCCTGAGATCATCTTCGATATTCCCGATATCAACTGTTGTATTCATGCACAGCTCAAACGTGCTGCCGTTGGGCGTGACACCCTCCGATACGATTTTGTAGTCGGTCACATATCCGGCTGCCTGGGAGTAGATGCGGTCACTGACCAGAACGGCGTTGTTTACCAGTGTCTGTGAACTGACGAGGGTGCCGATGCCGATCTCCACGGCATTTCTTTTGGCCTCCGAAAGGGCCTGCGTCCTTGCTCTGCCAACATTTTTGTCGATCACCGGAGCCATGCCGCACGCGTGAATGAATTTCTGGTTGGATTGAACATGGGGGGGGGAACAACAGGAATCCCGAAAGAAGAGAAATAAAGATCAGGAAAGGTATGTTTCCTATATTACGGGACATTCTCGTGCCTCCATAAATATTGTCGTTTACCAGCCAAACATCCTTTTTTTCCCCACCTTTCGTAATTGGGTTTCATCCGCCCACTCCAGGGCACCCGTCCTGAAATCCACCATTTTCAATGTGAATTTGAAAAAGACGTCCTTGGTGTCTTCGGTGATGGTTTTCATATTTGTCAACTCACCATATATTCGATACTTGGGTGCTTGCTGATCGGAAAGAAACATTTGCCTGTCCTCTTCACTGATCCTGGTTTCGAATGCCTCTTCTGCGGCCCTTTTCTCGTACTCTTCCCGTTCCGCATAATCGACGGAAAATCTTATTTTTCCGCTGTTTACCAGTTTGGTCACGATGGAATCGGTGATGGATTTTGTATCGATATGCTCATCGGTTTTGTTTTTTACCACATCCACTCGCACCAATGGTTTTTCCTCGCCAAATTTGAAATGATCCACCAAAGATTGGGTCATCTCTTGGGCGATGATGATCAAATCCGTTGCGCTGAAGGTTGTGTATACCTTATCCTCATAATCGGGGCGGACCCTTTCGGTCTTCATCCCGGTTGCACATCCCACCAGGAGGACAAACAATATCATCAAACGCACCCGTTTCCAGTTGCTGACCATGGAATACTCTCCTTCTTTCAGATTTTTTTAACCATTCCCGTTTGGGCGAGGCGGCCAACAAGTTACGCCATCACCGACGGCATCGGCCAACAGGAATATGAGAAACCTTTTAAGACGATTACCATATACGTCTTGGTACTGACAACACCATTAAAGATGTCATCTCTTATAGGGAAAGGTGCGGTGGTGTTCGTATTGATGTTGAATCGCGGGGAGGAAATCGCAGGTGGGATCGTTTCCGTTTCCGGTTATGGTCGGGCCGGTCGCCACAGGGCCAGCCCCAATGTCTTGCTGCCTCACTGACTGTTGGATCGCCGTTCATGCTCCTATTGGAATATCCCGCCGGTATCCTGACATGGCAGTTTTGACGAAACAACCGGGCTCGACATACGGGGATCAACCTGACGCGTCGACTTCGATGTTCGATAAGACAAACCGGGGCCAGGATGCCGGCTTGGGATAAGATAATTTGTATTGGTCCGACACGCGACGGTCATTCAGAAAGAGAGCATACGGACAGAAAGACCGAAGGCCGGAAAACTTCAATGTGCCACCCATCAACAGCAGATTCGTTCGGGACGCGGACCAGTATCACATTGCAGTTGGCGGTGGTTACAGGTGAAATGCGCGGCAGGAATAAAGCTTCATCGTTTATCTTAATCTTGTTTCAATGTAATATAGCCACAATCAAAGTCAAGGATAATCGTATCCTGCTTTCTGGACGGGATTTTCACAACCATCGATTCCGTCGCGGTTCGTATTGAAAACCAACAGGCATTGGGCTATATCATTGTCATACCATTGAAATCGCCACGACGCACAGACGACGAAAAACAAATGCCCATTCAACTCGACCTCATCGATTTTGCCAGGAAACTGAAAAAACCAACGCCACCCGACGAAGACAACCAGGCGTCGACACGTTCCATCCATCCGGGAGGCGTTTCGGATCCGGGTTTTACGACCGATGTGAGCCGGGCGGTTTACTCCGCCTCCATTATGCGGCCCATCTTCGAACTGGAGGCCCGCCGGTTTGGACAGAGCGAACCGGACGACACCGGTGCCATCTGGGATGGGGTGGATGCCTTGTGGATCGCTTTTGCTATTTTAGATGTCATTTCGGAGCTTACCGAGTATCAGTCCGGTGCCACCCGCGGCGAGGTTCTGGAAAAAATCCTGCCTCTGGCCCGGGCGCAAGTCTCCGCCTGCGGTGTCGAAGCAACCACTGAGGGGTTGACAGACATACTCAACAAGGTGTTCGATCATCTGGTCAACCGCAACAACCGCTATCTACCCTTTCAATACTCATGGTTCGACGGTTCCATCGGCCGCTTCCAAACTCGCCGGTTCTGGCTGATCAAGACGGTTTACACCGGCGAAGGCCGCGAAGCCCTCTTCACCCTAACCGACGAAGGATACGCCGCCTATTTCGGGCTCCACGAGACCAGCGCACTGGACGCGGCGGCCATCGGCAATCTTCGGATCAAACTGCTCATCGAGCGGGGAAATGTGGATGACGCCCTTTCCGTTGCCGATGGGAACCGAAAGCAGTGTTCCCGAAAAGCGTTGGAAGTTCACAACACCCGCCGCCAGATCCGGCGAAACATCCACGCCGTGGCCTTCGAACATGTGCGCGCGCTGGCACAAGAGGGCGTCCATCAGGCAACGGCCATTCAGAAAGAGGGACGGCGGCTGCATAATATGGTCATCGAGAACCTGATGGCCTCCGGCAAAGGGCAACGCAATGCCAAACTTCACCGGCTGGCCGAGACGCTCGAACGACTCAACGACCAATTGCTGAAGCTCTCCGGCGAGCTTCAGCAGCTTCCGGACGACTACCATTACCACAGCTTCAAACTTTTTCGCAGGCGAAGTCTCGGCGTGTTTCCCCCCATGGAAGAGGTGATGCGCCGTTTGTGCCGACTGGGCGAGGACGAGGCGGCGGATGTGGGGACCCAGTTCATTGCCCGCATCGACCCGCCGGCCCAGCGAACCTTGTTCGATCCGGCCTCGGTGATCGAGGCATGCGACCGGGCACTGGAACGCAAAAACGTTCCCGGCGACCGAAAACAGACCATTCACGAGATCGACACGATTCCGGTCCAGCACTTCGCGTCGGATCTCACGGAATCGCTCATGCACACGGCTTTCGAACTCCTTCACGATACGGTGCAAAAAGATGGCGAAATTCTGCTCAGCCGGTTGCTGGCGGCGTCGTCACGCAAATCCGCCGGCTCGGATGACGACGACCTCCTTCCCGTGGCCGTTGCCATGGCCGTGTTCCAGTGCACCGTGGAGCGACGCCTGGCCGTCCGGAACCGAATTCGGGTGGAATTGCCCGACCCCGGAACTCGGATTGCCGTGGACCTTTGCAAAGGCCGGCGGTATCGGGGGCATGAACTCCGATTGATTCGTAAGGTCCCATCCCGACCCCAACAGGAGCGCTAAATGAACGCGGAGACGATATACGATGCCGGTCGACTCGTCTACTTGAGCCTGGCCTACAGCAGTGGAAGAAAGCGCATCGTGACCCAGAACAGCACGGAGATGACCGAGCTGGTGCAGCGGTTTCAGGCGGAAGAGGCCTTTCGCCAGGCCGTGATTGCGGCCCTGCGGGCCATGGAACTTCGGCTGCTTGCCCTGGAAGAGGGCGGCCTGCGCCTGTCGGCCCGAAACGCAGACGGATTTTTTGCCACAACCCTTACCGACTATGGCCGCCTGCTGGCCCGAAGCGACCTGAGGGCCGCGGATGTCCTTCCGGTTCACTGCGCCATCGCCACCGCGCTTTTTCCCACCGAGGCGGACCTGGACATGCCCGTGGAAGACCTGGGCGCCATCGTCTTGAGGGATGTGATCGATATTCTACGCCGTTTTGCACACGCCGAGGCCGCCCTTTCCGAAGAGGAGGATCGGCTGCATCCCCAGGTTCGTACCGTGGCCCGGCGCCTGCGGGAGCTGCCCGAGGACAACCCCGACCGTCTGCGTGCCGGCGCCGGCAATAGTTGGGTAGACCTGGTGCGTCAGGTACTGGAGCATTTGGTGGAAACTGGCTACCTTCTCCTTTTCGAAGAGACTCCCGGCGACATGGAGTACCGCCCCACACCGGCTTATCAGACCGCCATGCGGGAGGGGATCGTTTATTCCTTTCACGCCTTTCGGGACATTCTGGTGGAATATGAAGAGGAAGAGAAAGAACCGGTAGTGGAATCGGGAGAAGAAGATGTATCGACTCTGTAGATTTTTCATCAGCGACGTTACGGCCGGGGAGAACCTTTTGCAAAACGCCTTCGTGCCCGTCGTTCGAGAGAGCGGCCATGCCGACCACGGCGTATTGTTCGCCGCCAACGGTACCTGCAAAACCACCGTCCTCTCTTTTCTTCTCAACGTTTTTTGTCCGGACCAGCGACGCTTTGTTCAGCACCTTCAGTCCAGCGGGGACAAAACCCTGGACCAATATCTGATTCCGGGTCGACCCGCCGTGGTGATGCTGGACATGGCCAATTTGGGCCAGCCCACTTTGTTCGAGACACAGCCCGAGGAACACCTTGTCCTCGGCCAGCTTCTCTATCGTCACCGTAGCGCGGCGGACAAGGTGGAGCGCATCTTTTTCATTGCTCATGCCCTTGACCTTTTCGACCTGTTTCGCGACAGGTGGGAACAACTTCTCGACGAGGAGCAACCCTGGCGGACCGTGCGGGACTTCATCGGGACCCATGTTCAACAGACCACCAGCCAGAAGGAGTGGACCGATACCTTGCAGCGGTTGGGTCTGGACCCCTGGCTCATGGAGCGACAGATCGATTTCGCCCGTAGCGAAGGGGGGATCAAGGATGCATTCAAATTTCGGTCCGAGGACGATTTCTTAGATTTTTTTCTCGGGTGCGTGGCCGACATGGATGCGGCCGTCACCCTGCGCGACACCATCGGCAAGTCCCTGCGAAAGATGGAGGACCGTCCCAGGAAAATCGCACAGCTGAACACAATTCGAGAACTGAAGGAGCGAATCGTCGACTTCGAGACCCTGGCCAAGGAGTGGCGACAAGCGCAGGATGCGGTGGAATCCTCCCAGGTTACCCTGGGGGAGGCGACCCATTTGATGAAAAATGCGGATCAGACGGTGGCAAGGAAACTGAACATCCTCAACCCGGGCTTGAAAGAGGCGGAGCGTCAACGCCACGATGCATCCTCACAGCGAGAAGTCGTCCAGGCCAACTTGTCGGTGGTGAAAGGTTTTCAGCTCAAAGATCAGATTGCACGGGCCGAACAAGAGATCGCCCGGGCAAGAGAGGAGATCCAGGGATTCAGGAGAGAGGAAAATGCCCTGAAAGCCGCAGATGTCCTTTCCCAAGTCCTGCGCCGCCGTGCCGAGGCGAAGACGAAGCGGGAGGCCCTGTCCCAGGCCAACGAAGAACTTGAACCCATGTTTCGACGGGTGGATGGGCTTGCCCTTCAATATCATGCACGCCTCGATGGGGAACGACGGCGTGTGATACGCGAGATCGATGAACGAAAAAAGCGGATATCGGACCTCGATGCCTCCCTGGCATCGTCAACAAAATGTCTGATCGAACGCGAATCACAAAAAGAGGCGCTCGAAGAGAAGATCTCCGAAACCCTGGCCCGCATCCGTGCGGCCGAAGAGAGCCGCTCGGCCCTTTGCATGCAGTCGGGCGAATCTGTGGAAGACGCTAGAAATCGCCTGAAAGAAGAGATTCGTTCCGTGGAGGAGCGAATCACCATCGCGAGAGGCCGGTTGGTCGACCTGGACGAGAAGATCAAGATCGGCGAGGAGCGGTGGCGAATGCTTCATAAGAAGCGGCTGGAGGTTCAGGCACAACAGGATCGGGCAACAGAGCGCGTGAATGCCGAGGCCCGGCAGCGAAACCGGCTTCTGGCATCCCCCCACCTCCAGCGGGTGGCCGGCAATCCGGTACTCGAACCCACGGCCGCGGAGCTGGTATCCAAGCTGGACGACACCATCGTTCGCGGGCGGGACCGCCTGGCAAAAATGGAAAAGCGGCATGCCGACCTTTCGATGGAACTGAAACAATTGACCGATGCCAAATCGTTGACCGGCGATGCCCAGACGAGAAAACTCATCACCCATTACCATGAGAGCGGAATATCTCCCGGGGAGTTGAAATCCTTTCCCGAGTACCTGGCCGGGCTGTATGAAGCGCCCGAGGAGATCGCCCGTTTCCTGGAAAGTGATCCCGGCCGGTTCACCGGAATCATGGCCGCCACCGAAAAGGTGATCGAGGCCGTTATGGAACTGCCCGTACCCCGATGGCTCCACCGGCCCGTCGTTCTCTCCACTCCGTGTACGCCTGATTCGTTGACCGACATCAAGCAGGTGGTGATCCATCCTGCCGATCCGGATGTGTACGCCAAACGCCATTTGGAGGAGACGCTGGGCCGAATGCGAGAGAAGACGAAAGCCCTTTTCCAAAAGATCGGCGAGGAAACCGCTTCTTTGCGGGAGATGGAGGCGGACAGCCGGGATCTTCACGTGTACCGGGAGACGTTCCCGGATAGATCCGCGGTGGATGGCCTTTCCGACCGTGTCAGGGAGTTGGAACGGACTCTTACCGAACTGGCATCGGAAATCGCCGATACGGAGGCGCATTTTTCAGACTTTCGACAGCGAAAAGCCGATCAGGATCACGCCATCCAATCCATGACTGCCGATGAGGCCCGCCTGGAGGAGCGGTTGAAACAGATCGAATCCTGGCTCCGACAATACGGCCGGCTTACCACCTGGCAGCAGGAAGCGGAAAAGATGATCGGCGACAGAAAAACGCTGGCGGATGGCATTGACGCCGAAAGCGATACACGCCAACGAATCCAAGGAGAGATTGCCGATCTTCATGGGGACATCCGCGAGCGGTCCATCCTGCTCAAAGGGCTGGATGAACGGGCCGGCGACGTTGTAAAGCCGGAAGTAGCCGCACTTTCCCAAGAGGAAGCCGAAGAGGCAATGGCCATGGACCTTCCGACCCTGAAGGGACTCTTCGAGGACGCCTTACGGCGCCAGCGCCATAAGGCGGACGAGTTGGGAAAGGACGTTTTGCAAAAGGAGCTGGACGAGCTGCAGATCGTCCTCGCAGAACGGGAGGCCCGGCTCGAGACGTTGCGCCGGGAACGGGCGTACGACGAGAAGCAGGCCGACAGCTGGGCGTCCCGGAGTTCTGCCGACCGGGAGGTGCGAAGCCAGTGGCTGGCCGGCGAAATTGAGAAACGCACGAGGGCAACCGGCAGCCTGCAGTCTGAGATCGAATACCTAGGGCGGGACAGCCAGAAGCTGAGAGAACAGGTTTTTGAACTGGCAAAGAAAGGCATCCAGCCGGATATCGTGGAGAAGACACTTGCCGGCCAGGATGCGAGCGCCATGATCCATCGCCTCCAGCGTGAATCGTTGCGCCACGAACAGAACTGCGCGCGACTGGCAAAGCGGTGCAGGGAACTATCGGACCAGATCACCGTCCACGAGAAGTGGCAGCGGGAGACGCAACTCGGTCTGGTCCAGACGGAGACCTTTGCACCCGTCTGGGACGGCGACTCCCCCAGATTCCCGTGGACGGATCCGTTGGCGCCATCCGACACGGAGGAGACGGTGGCTGCGGTAAGAGCCCTGCGGGAGCAGGTACGCCTTCGGAAAACGACCCAGGAGGAGGAGAAAAAGGCCGTGGATGCAGCCCGCCGGCGGTTGGGTGGTGGTTTCGAACGCCTTCAGGCCGATCTTCAGGGGGACCACTTCCGAAGCCACCTGCCTGCGGTGACCGATGAATTGCGGCGCCATGATCCCGAATCCCTCGGGGCCCAGGCGGAAGAACTGATCCGGCGATGCGAGGACATCGCCCAAAACATCGAGAGCGATCTTGCCATTTCTCAACAGATCGTCGACAATCTCGTGGATATGCTTCTTTCCCGTGCCAAGGAGTATCATCAGAAGCTGCATGGGGCGGCCCAGCACACCATCCCCGAAGACGTGTTCATCTACGGTGGCCGAAGCATCCTCCGCGCCGGAACCAGGCTGGATTTTGTCCGGTACAAAGAGGATTTCAAGAGATCGGTTGAGAATTGGCTTCACGAACTCATCCAGCAGGACCGCCTGCCCGAGGTGAATCCCAGGGCGGGAAACTGCCTGGGATCGGAGTTGCTCTACCAGCTGCTGGGGGCTTCCACCGGCAAGAAAACTTTCGGTATCCGGCTGATCAAATGTGACGATACCGGTCGTAACTACGAGCCGGTGGGAAAGGATCTGGGATCGGGTGGGGAAGCCTTGACAACGGCGGTACTGCTCTATACGCTGCTGATTTCCATGAGAAAAAGGCGACACAGTCAGCCCGATGGGCGAATTCCCGCCTTCCTCGTGCTGGACAACCCATTAGGGGTCTGCAATCGATCGGACTTTCTCGATGCGCAGTTGAAAGTGGCCAGGGCCATGGGCATCCAGTGTGTCTATCTTACCGGCATCAATGACCGCGAATCCCTGGACCTGTTCGAACTTCGCGTTGCCATCCGAAAAGGGGAGAGGAAAATAAAGATCGACGGCGTCGCCTATGACCTGCTGGAGATTACCGAGCTGAACGTGGAGAAGCGCGATGGAACGGTTATGGCGTGATGCCGTGTTACAGGTGCTTGGTGCCAGCCGCAAAAAACAGGTGGCCATCGGCGAGATCGAAGCCGCCGTTCGTCGCCTCATCGTCGGCCCTCGAACCGATTTCGAAATCCAGGACAGGCTCAAAGAGACCCTTACGGCGTTGGCAAAAGAGGGCCGTCTTCGTCTTCCCAAGGCGAGGCATATCTGGGATCGACGGACCGGCCTGCCCGGGTACGTCACAGCCGTAAGAACCGCCGAGGATCAAACTCAGCAGGCAAGACAGAAGACACTGGCCGACCTTCGCAACGAAACGGCATGGGAACCCACGCGAATGGTGGCCTTTGCCCATAGCCTGCGCACCAGGCGGGAACTGAAACGTGCCAGACGGATAAACCGGTACCTTCTCCACCGTCCGCAGCGGCAGATACGTGTGCCCCATCGGGAACGCGCCCTGGAGATATTCGGCGACGAAAAGGCCCTGGATCGATACGTGCGCACCGGCATGTTCGGCGGCCGCATCACCCTGGAAGACCTGGACTGTTTCTATTGTCCCGAACCGCTTCCCTTTCGATCCTTCTCCCTGGATGTACGGCAGACCCAAGGCAAACCATTGCTGGTGGTGGAAAACGCCAATACCTACTGGAGCTGCTTCCGGGCCAACGATGACCTTCATCGGTACGCCGCCGTCGTCTACGGTCAGGGCTTTACGGCATGTGCCGCCGAACGCGCCAGCGACGGCCTGGAGGAGATCCGACTCCAGGTGGCCGCAGACGGCATCCGTTACTTCGGGGACTTGGATCCTGCCGGTATCGCCATCCCGTGCCGCATCAACGGATACCGGGAGGAGAGAAAGATGCAGCCCATGGAAGCGGAAAAGGGCCTTTACCGGGCGCTTTTGGAAAAGGATTTATCGGTTTCCTACGCCCGATCCCAGGAAAGAGACCGCGACCCGATCCTGGCAAAGCATTGGCTCGGCGACGAACTGGCAGAGAGGTACCTGGAAAAAGCCGACGATGAGCGATGGCCCCAGGAGGGGCTGACCACCGCGGACATACTGGCCGCATTGCGATAATTGAACAGCCATGACCAAACCATTTCGGCTTCGACCCTATCAGAAAAAGGCAGTTGCCGCCGTCGTTTCACGGTACCAGGAAAAGAACCAGCGGCGCATGCTTCTCTATCTTCCCACCGGTGCCGGGAAAACCGTGATCGCCACCCACATCATCAAGGCCCTTAGAACCACGAAAGGGTTCGGCAAGGTTCTCTTCGTGGCCCATCGAAAGGAGATCATCGACCAGACCGCCCGTACCATCCGGCGGCATCTGCCGGGAATCAAGGTGCAGATCGAGCAGGGTACGAGGACGGCCCATGGCAACGGCGCCATTGTCCTGGCATCGGTCCAATCTCTGGTGCGCAGGAAAGAGAATTACGATCCCAAAGCCTACGCCTTGATCATCTGCGATGAATGCCACCGGGCACTGGCGCCGAGTTGGGGGGAGGTGATCGACTACTTTCACACCCAGGCAGATCGAGATACGTTACTGCTCGGAATGACGGCCACCCCCCAGCGGACGGACGGCAAGTCCGCCCTGGACGTCTTCGGTCGAACGGCATTCGAAATCTCCCGCCCGGACCTGGAGGATCTCGGTTATCTGGTGCCCATGCGGTATTTCACAATTCGTGGGAACCTCAAGCTGGATAGGGTCAAGATGTCGGCCGGCGATTTCCAGGTGGGCGCCCTCTCACGGGTGATGAACACCCCTAAGACCCGGGCGTTGACCTTACAGGCGTGGATGGAACGGGGTGAAGGAGGGAAGACCATCGCCTTTTGTGCCGGTATCGACCACGCCCAGGATCTTGCCGCCGACTTCTGCACCTTGGGGGTGCGGGCCGAGAAGATCGACGGCAAGAGCAAGAATCGGGAAGAGATCCTGAAGCGTTTTACAAAGGGTGAGATCCAGGTGTTGACCAACTACGGGGTGCTCACCGAGGGATTCGACGACCCCACCGTTGCGTGCATCCTCATGGCAAGGCCCACTACTTCGCCCCTGGTTTACACCCAGTGTATCGGACGGGGGCTGCGAACGGCCCCTGGAAAGAATGCCTGCACCGTCATCGACATCGTCGACAGAAGCGTCCATCCACTGCAATACGGGGCGGCCCAGATGGCAGGACTTTCCAAACAGTGGAGGAGTCGT
The DNA here is from genome assembly GCA_963674945.2 of uncultured Desulfosarcina sp. GTDB lineage: Bacteria > Desulfobacterota > Desulfobacteria > Desulfobacterales > Desulfosarcinaceae > Desulfosarcina. The sequence continues at coordinate 1,331,843 of CAXXWQ010000003.1, read as the reverse complement.
GGTTCGGATCCCTTCCGTCAGGCCCAGTCTCTCTCCGGAATCAAGGTGACCTGTCCCGATGCGTTCTTGCGCATTCGTGACGCCGTTTGCCTGGAAGAGGTACAATCCATTCTGATGAGCCTGCCGCCGGAGGTCGTGACCGCCGGGCTGGACGGCGAACCGGTGCTCCATTACGAGGCGCGGGAGGGAGAATGCAGCGTCAAGGAGGCCCGAGACGAGACTCGGAAAATCCTCAAGCAGGCGGGTGTGGCGGGTTCCCGGTTGCATTTGGATGATACGACGCTCAGGGTCACCTTTCGATCCCCCGAGACGGAGAACGAACGCTTCGCCTATCTGAAGTGGCACATCCAGCGGGTCTCCTGCCGGACGGTGATATACGAAGCGCCAAAAAAGAGGGGGCGTCCCTCCGGACCACGAACGCTGCTGCGCTCCATGTTGCCCGATGGCTGTCGTATCCACAACCTGGAAGCCGATGGAAAAGACAATATGATTACCGCCAACATCGCCGGCCTCACACCCGGTGAGATCCAGGAGTTGCAGGACGATTTCGAGGACGAGTTTGGTATGGCGCTGGATGTAAAGGGGCAGATGTCTCTTTTTTAAAAATCACCGGCCACACGCAGAGCGTGTGGCCGGTGATTTTTACGCGACCTTTTGATCGGGGTTATAACAGACCCGGCAGCAGTTGAGACAACGACCGGACTCGTGTTTGGCGTCGGATTCGCTGATCACCTGGTCCACCTCGACCATGCTGTGGATGCGATCCTTTACGGGAAGTTCGGGCATGGGCGTCCGCTTGGATTTGACCACACCGGGGACGGAATCGAACAAGGACTCGAAAATGTGTCGCTTGTGAAGCGATTTGGGAGAACCCTTGACCTCCTCGCCGGCGATATACTGGTGAATGCTGCGGGCCGCCCGACGCCCTGCGCCGATGGCTGACACCACCAGGGAAGGACCGGTTGCCACGTCACCGCCGGTGAACAGGTAGGGGACACTGCATTGGAGAACCTCGGGGTCGTTGTCGAAGGTGTTCCAGCGGGTGATGGCGATATTCTCTTTTTCCGGCTCCTTTTCCATGAAGGATAGATTTGCTTGCTGGCTGATGGCCGAGATCACCATGTCCACGTCAAGGACCGTCTCCGAGCCTTCGATGGGAACCGGCCGGCGCCTGCCGCTGGCATCGGGTTCACCCAGCTCCATCTGCAGGTATTCCAGTCCGATGACCTTTCCGTTCTCGTCTCCGATAACCTTTGTGGGGGCGGCCAGGAACTGAAACTTGATGCCTTCGTGCTCGGCGGCGACGATTTCCACTTCGTTGGCAGGCATCTCCTTACGGGTCCGTCGATAGACGATCCAGACCTCTTCACAGCCGAGGCGCAAGAGGGTGCGAACGCAGTCGATGGCCGAGTTTCCACCGCCGACAACCGCCGCCCTTTTTCCGATGGGGACCCTTTTGTCGGGAGAGTCGGCGACGGAAGAGAGAAACTTGATCCCCTGTGTGACCCCGTCCAGTTCCTCGCCTTCGATGCCCAGGGTATAGTCTTTCCATGCACCTATTCCCATGAAGATGGCCTCATACCCCTCGTCGCGGAGGGATTGAATGGTAAAATCCCTTCCCAGTTGGGTGTTGTAGTGAACGTCGATGCCCAGGTTCAAGATACCCTCGATTTCCCAGTCCAGCACTTTGTCCGGCAGGCGATACTCGGGGATACCGTAGCGGGTGATGCCACCGAGTTTGGACATATTTTCGTAGATGGTGGGATGGTGTCCCAGACGGCGCAAAAAGTAGGCGCAGCTCACACCGGCAGGACCACCGCCGATAACGGCCACCCGTTTGCCCGTGTCCGGTGCGCAGGCGATGGGAAACCGCCTTCCGCTGTTCATTTCATAGTCGGCGACGAACCGTTTTAACTGGTTGATGGAGACCGGTTCGTCTTCGATTCCACGCCGGCAGTAGTCCTCGCAGGGGTGGGGGCAGACCCGGCCACAACTGAGCAGGAGCGGATTGCGTTCACGGATCGTATTCACGGCTCCTTCATAGTCGCCTTCTTTAATCAGACGGATATACTTGGGAATGTCGATTTCCGCAGGACATGTCTGCTGGCAGGGGGCCAGGGCCTGGTCTTCCTCGTTGAAGACCAGAAGCCGTTGGCTCATGGTTTTGACGGAGATGAGTCCCTTGGGGCAAGCCGCTTCACAGGCACCGCAGCCCACGCATTTGAACTCGTCCACCACGGGAAATCCGTGGGGTCCCATGTGAATGGCGTCGAATTGACAAGACGCGATGCAATCTCCCATACCCATGCAGCCGATGGAACAGACCCGCTTGCCACCGTACAAGGTGGCCATGGCGGCGCAAGTCATGGCGCCGTTGTAGATGAATTTGTCTTCGGCGCGGTCGCCGCCGGAGCAGGAGTTAAGGGATTTATTGGGTTCGGCCGTTCCCGGGTCCACACCCATAACGCCGGCGATGTTGATGGCCGCATCGGAATCGGCGGCCACGCAGATGTTTGGGGCCGCCTTGCCCTCGACGATGGCCACGGCGGCTGCACTGCATCCGGCGAAGCCGCAGCCTCCGCAATTGGCGCCGGCCAGAAAGTACTCCACCTCGGCAATACGCGGGTCTTCATAGACATAAAAGATCTTGGAGGCAACGCTGAGGATGATGCCGCAGGTTGCGCCGATGCCTAGCATGACAAGAATCGCGATGGTCACGGAAAACCTCCTTGAATCAAAATCAAAACGAAAAAAACCGCTTGGAACCCAAGCGCTCCAAACGGTTTTTTTCGGTGTTTATCGTCTCTCCCGATAGGCGCCAGGACACCCGTTTATACCATTCCCCGGAAGGCATAGAAACTCAGTGACACCATACCGGCTGTGATCAGGGCGATGGAAGTGTCCTGCAGCGGCTTGGGAACCCGTGCCAAGAGGATTCGTTCCCGCAGTCCGGCGAAGAAAATCAGGGCGAGACCGAAACCGGCGGCATATCCGAAGGAAGTCACCAGGGCCGGCATGAAATCGAGTTCCTTGTCGATGTTAAGCACACACACGCCAAAGACCGCACAGTTGGTGGTGATCAAGGGGAGGAAGATGCCAAGGCCGGCATAGAGGGCCGGTATGCTTTTTTTCAGGAACATCTCCACGAACTGTACCAGGGCTGCGATGACCAGGATGAAGGCAATGGTGCGCAGGTAGACAAGTTTAAACGGTACCAGCAGATAGGCGTAGATGAGCCAGGTGATCGCGCCGGCCATGACCAGAACGAAGATGACGGCCATGGCCATGCCCACCGCAGTTTCCATCTTTTTGGAAGTTCCCAGAAAAGGGCAGTTCCCCAGAAACTGTGCCAGCAGTATGTTATTAACGAAAATGGTAGCGATGATGATTTCGATATATTCCATGTGTATTGCTTCCCTTCCGCTATTTACTGGGGATCATGTTCATGGCACAAAGCAGCAATCCAAGAAGAACGAAGGCACCCGGCGCCTGCACGGCAAATGCAAAAGGCTCGAATCCGGCGCCGAAGATGTCCTGAATATTCCAGTGGATCAGACCGAAGACGTCGCCCTTGAGGGAACCGGTGCCGATGAGTTCACGTACGGCGCCCAGCAGCCCCAGGGCCCAGGTGAATCCAAGTCCGATGCCCAGACCATCGGCGGTAGACTTGAAAATACCGTTTTTGGAGGCAAATGCCTCGGCGCGACCCAAAACGATACAGTTGACCACGATCAGCGGGATGAACACGCCCAAATCCAAAAAGAGGGTATAGGCGAAGGCCGCCATCACCTGTTCGACCACGATGACGAAGGTGGCGATGATAATGATGTAGCAGGCGATGCGTACCTTGGCGGGAATCACCTTCCGCAAAAGGCTGACCAGAATGTTAGAACAGAGCAAGACGAAAGTCGTGGCCAGGCCCATGCCGATGCCATTTTTTAGTGATGTTGTCACACCCAGTGTCGGACAGAGACCGAGGACCAGCCGAAACGGCGGTACCTCTTTCCAGAGTCCCTTGGTAAATTCCTGAACGAACGATTTTGCCATTGCGGTAACTCCTCTATTTGCCCATGCCTTTGATTTGTTCTTCCAGTTGCGGTTTTAACCGATTGTACGACTTGATGGCCGCGTTGACTCCGGTGCAGACGGCCCGAGAGGTGATCGTGGCGCCGCTCAAGGCACTGATCTGGCCGCCGTCCTTGGTGACGCCGAAGGGGGTGGCGATCTCTTTCCCCGCAAACTGGGCGGCGAAGCTTGGGTCGTCCTTGGCCCTGGCGCCAAGACCGGGGGTCTCCTTGCTCGTCGTCACAGCGACGCCGCGCAGGGTGTCATTGGACGTGTTGATGGCCACAACCAGCCCCACCTTGTCGGCAAATCCATTGGCTTCTGACTCCATCACCACCGTGTCGGCGTTGCCACCGAACACGCCCACGAAGACGTTGCGCTCCACGTCACCGTCGGTGACCTTGAATCTGTCTTCCACTGGATCGTTATCCGCTTCTGAGAGCATGTTTCGGATCGCGGGTCCTTTGACCAGATTCATTACCTGATTTTCGATTTTGGGTTCAGTAAAGTCTTTCAACCAGGAGAGACTGCCGCCCGATACAACGCTCAGGACGGTCAGAACGAGGACCATTTTGATCATTTCACCCATTTTACGCTACCTTTCCAATCGCCTTGGGTCTGATCTTGTCGACCAGCGGATTTATCAGATTGATCAGAAGAATTGCGAAGATCACGCCGTCCACCCATACGCCGATGTTGCGGATCAGGACGGTCATGATGCCGCCCAGGGCGCCGTACAGGAACATGGGGATGACGTTGACCGGCGAAGATGAGGACTCGGTGGCCAGAAAAAAGGCACCGATCAGCGTGTAACCGGATAAAAGATGAAACATCGGAGATGCATACCGGATCGGATCGGCAAGGTTGAAAAGCATGGCACTGACGAAGATGCCCACGATGAAGGAGACGCTGATTTCCCACCGAATGATCCCCCGAAGAATCAGGTAGATGCCACCGATGACAATGGCCAGGCCGCAACCGCTGCCCAGTCCACCTACCTGGAGACCCATGAGCAGATCTGTAGACCGAAGATGTTCGATGGCGCCGGGGCCGAAGGCTTTCAGAGCCCCTAATGGATAGGTTGACATGGGAAAGTCGAGGGAGAAATTGACCAGACCGGCATCGAAGTCGAGATGCGTCTCGTAGGAGACCATGAGGATGGCGACGGCAAGTACCACCGGGTTGAACGGATTGGCGCCGATGCCGCCGAAGATCTGCATGCCGATGACGATGGCCAAGAATGTACCCAGGATGACCAACCACCAGGGTGCCGATGCGGGCAGCACCATGGCGAGCAGCAACCCGATCATGGCGGCGTTGCCGTTGCCCACGGTGTAAGGTTGTTTGCTGACGTAGTTGAACAAAAGCTCCCACCCGATTGCCGACGCCATGGCCAGACTGATGACACCCAAAGCCGGTGCGCCGTAATGGGCAATTCCCACGATCGCAGCGGGAAGGGCGGCGATGATGGTGTGATAACTTCGCTCGGGAATCCCGCTGCCGTCATGCCAAAACGGTGCGTGGGATACGATTAGCGTTTTCTTACTCTTCATTCATCTCCTCCGCTGATGAGATCCGACCCAATTCGTATTTTGCCAGCTTGATATACTGAAAAATGGGGATGCGCGATACACAGACGTAACTGCACAGTCCGCACTCGATGCATGAGTAAAGGTCATACAGATCCGCGCCTTCTGCATATTGGCCGGCTTCGAGGAAGCGAACAAGCAAGTTTACCGGCACGTTGGCAGGACAGATTTGCACGCAGTCGCCGCAGTTGATGCACGGATAATCACTGTAAAGCGGGATAACACTCCTGTCCTGAACCATGATGGCATCGGTGTCCGCACAGATGGGCAGTTCTTCACTGTAGATGGCACTGCCGGTCATGGGGCCGCCGAAGATGATCTTGTCCTGATCGTTGACCTCGATGCCGAAGGTTTTGAGCAACGTTCCCACCGGTGTTCCGATGCGGGCACAGGCCAGGTGTTTGTCTCCCTTCTTGTCGATGACGGCGATGCTTTTTTCCACTGGCAGTGTTTTTGTGGAAAACGCCTTGCCGATGGTGGCCACCGCTTCGACACGGATAAAATGAGTTCCCATGGCGGCCATTCCCCGTTCGCTGGGTAGCCGGCCCGTCAGATTGAACAGGACCATAAGCGGCTGGGCGTATGGATACTGAGAAGAAAACGGCTGGAGCCGGGCGTCCAAATGTCCCGAGTAATTCTGAACGCTCTCTTCCGGGACGGCGATGACGATGTCTTCGATTCCCGTCGCATTTCTCAATATTTCGATACCCTTGTTGACGTTCTCTGCATTGGTCTTGAGAACATGTAAACCGGTATCTATGAGAAGATCCCCATTGCCGCCATAGATGACGATGGTTTGCACTGGATTGCGTTCGTCCAAGAGAGGCTTGATTTCCGGTTCACCGGGGCAGGCAACCAGAAAACGATTCAGGGTCTCCAGCGTTGGGTCTTCCGAGAAAGATGAGAACTCGGAATCCGTTGTCTCATCACTTTCCGTTTCGATGGTGACGGCCGTCCATTTTTTCCCATAGTCAGCCATAAACGGAGAAACGGAAGTTACGGTGCCGGTTACCGATGAGATCGCATAGATGGCGTCACCATCTTCGAGTACCAGTCGTTGCCCGGTTTTTACCGGTGTACCCACCTTCAGGCTGCTGCTGGATCGCTTCAATTCCTTCTTGATGTAAAGGGTGACGGTTTTCGGAGTGGCAATGGCCACCGGTGTGCCGGCGGTATCCGTTGCCAGTTCGTAATGAAAACTTGGTTTGGACAGACCGAAGAATGATCGTTTTCGCATAGCTCAACCTTATTATTAGGGCCGCGGTAAAAATTGAAAACGCCGAAGCAGAACCCAGACGAAAGCCGCTTCGATTACAGCACGTGACATTTGGAACAGTTATCGGATCCGGACTGCGGTCCTTTCTCGAACTGCTCATGGCACTCCGTACACTGGGAGTGGAATGCGTCTGCCCGCGATGACATTTCGGTATCTTCAATATCCGTTTCATCGTGGCAGTCCAGGCATACTTCTGGTTGGGACCCTTCTTCAGCCGGCGCCTGGTGACACTCCCCACATCCGATTAATGCGCTGTCGTCATCGCTGGGGTGATGGTGGCAGTCGAAGCAACTCACGCCATACCCGGATGCAGCAGTGTGTGTGTGGTGGTCAAAAAGGACTTTTCCGGCATTGGTCTGATACATGATCCGTAAAGGTTCGTCGGGTGCCTGGACAGGGAAGGCCGCATAGCAGATGATACCGACAAGCAACAGGTGGATTGCCAGACCGTATGCAAACAGCAACTGTCTTTTCGACGTCATGTGGTCTCGATCCTTCTTGGAGTTGGGTTGATAGATATGTAGGTGAAAAAAACAGAACTTCGACTATCATAATGCACAAAAGCTTTCAAGGTTTTATTTAATCATGGGATAACCCGTTGAAAAGAAATAAAAAGAAAAGAGAAAAAGAGGAATTGTCCGGATGACGCGATCAAGGCGCTGCCATCACAGTGACGGGACCGTCACGGAAGGGAACCGGGTCGTGTCCGTATGGGGAAGGAACTTGGCCGCGGAGAAGCGGTTCATGAACTCCTGATTGACATTTAATTCCATATACGTAATGCCGTTGCGGATGGTATCGATTCGATCGTAGCTTGTTCTGTCCACCAGCACACGCGTGGCACCGCCCAGGCTGCTGTTTCCCAAACTCCGGTAGCGGGAACGGGGAAGATCGGGGATCATGCCGATGGTAATGGCCGAAGCAGGATCGATATAGGCGCCGAAGGTGCCGGCGACGAAGAAAGTTTCGATCTGGTTGGGCGTCATTCCGACGCTGTCGGTGATGGTCTCCAGAATCGTGTACATGGCCGCCTTGGACCGGATCAGGCTGTCCAGGTCTGCCTGGGTGATGCAGAGATCCCGGCCGCTGGCGGATTGATCTGCGGGAACGATGACCACCTTCCCCAAGCCGTTTTCTTTGCGATAGCGTTCGCCGCAGTGTTCGGGGATGAGCTTTCCCCGGATATCGATCATGGACAGCTGGAACAGGGCGGCGGCCAGGTCGATGACGCCGGACCCGCAGATACCCCTGGCGGGCCGGTCGTCGATGGTGTGGATCATGAACGCACGCGTTGCAGGATGGATCCCGACGCGGTCGATGACACCGGGGCCTGCGGTGGTCCCCATACGGGTGACGCCTCCCTCCAGAGCCGGTCCTGCGGCGCCGGCGCAGGCCATCATCCAACTGCTGTTTCCCAGTACCACTTCCGCATTGGTGCCGACATCCACCAGAATGGCCGTATCCTCCCGATTGTCCATGTCGCAGTACAGGATGCCGGCGATCAGATCACCGCCGAAGTAGCTTCCCACATTGGGAAACACCTGGACCCGGGAATGGGCGTGAACTGACAATCCCAGTCGGGAGGCGCGGATCAAACCCGGCCGATTCACCACCGGGATATAGGGCTCCCGGATCATCCAACGGGGATTTAATCCCAGCAGAAGGTGGGTCATTGCCGTGTTTCCGGCCACGGCGACCAGGTGGATATTATCGGCGGAAAGGCCGCATCTGTCGAACATGACACCCAATTGATCGTTGATGCCGGTAACGATCAGTTCGTTGAGCCGTTCCAGTCCGCCCGGATTTTCCACGTGGTGGATGCGTGCCAATATATCCGGCCCGACGGCAATCTGTGGATTGTCGAACACCAGCTCGTCCCAGTGCTCGCCTGAAGCGAGGTCGACGATGCGAAGCACCACACGGGTGGTACCCAGATCCACGGCCAGGCCGCACATGGCCACGCTGGTACCCGGTTCGGCCAGGTGGATGAGAACACCGGTACTCGGATTTTCTTTGAAAACGACGGCAGTGGCCTGAAAGTTCCACTTTCGTAAAAGCGCAGGAAGATGCGCGAGCAGATCCATGTCCATATGCACGGTTTCGGTGCCGAGGATCCTTTTCAATGCCGTTTCGATGCGGTCGGCGTCGGCGATGTTGTCGCCCAAGGCGGGGGGGGGCAGGGTGATTGGTACGACCCAACGGTTTTGATCTTTTGGTGTCATGGCAGCAGTCTTCTCATAGGGGAATTGTCGTCAGCGGCTGGCCATTCGGCTTCGAACGGACCGTACCAGGCGGGGCATGACACTTCCGGCAGGACCCATAAGGGATATATCGCTGATTTCGTCGGTGAGTTGTGTTGGTTCCGGATTGATTTCGATGATGGCGGCGCCATTGTCCTTGGCGATGAACGGTATGCTGGCCGAAGGCTGGACCAGTGCCGATGTGCCGATGACCAGCATCACATCACAGTTGCCCGATGCCCGTTGGGAGCGAAACAACGCCTCTTGCGGGATCATTTCACCGAAGAAGACGGCATCGGGCCGGTATATACCGCCACATCGGCACCGGGGTGGAATTTCGGTCAGGTCGATGTCGGTAATCCTCGTCCGGCGATCACACGCAAAACAGCGAACCCAGGAAAAGGTTCCATGAAACTCGATGACGTCGGTGCTTCCGGCCATTTGATGCAGGCCATCCACGTTTTGGGTGATGATGGACCGCAGGATGCCTAACTCTTCCAGGTCCATCAGGCCGATGTGGGCCGGATTGGGACGGGCTTTTCCCAGCGTCATGTTCATCTCTTTGATCAACATCCGCCACACCGTCCCCGGATCTTCCCGCAAGGCGTTGATATGGGCGTATTTCATGGGATCGATTCTTTCCCACAGGCCGCCTTTTCCCCGAAAGGGCGGAATACCACTCTCCACGGAAATGCCGGCACCGGTCAAAGCTACGGTGAATTTGGATTTGGCTAATATGGTGGCAGCTCGTTCAATCTGGTCGGACATGGTAATCAAAAAGAAGCGTTAGGTGTAAGGTTTTACGTGTTAAGGGAAGGATCAGGATCGATTTGTATAAATTTGTTGGCGAGGAATTGAAGTCGATTCCAAATAAATTAGACAGAATACATTAACTTAACCACTTAAAACTTAACGCTTTATAGTGTGAACTTCATATCACGGCCCACAGCAAAGCAGTCCAGTGTCTCGCCTTTCTTCCCAATGATTTCCTTGCACCGATCCACGATTTCGTCCACCTGATCGTCCGTTCTTTCCTGATTGAGGTGGAACAAGCCCAGTCGTTTGACACCGGCTTCAAACGACAGTTTCAATACGTCGGTGAAGGAGGAGTGGCCCCATTCGATGAGTTTTTGATACTCACTCTCGGTGTACTCGCCGTCATGAATCAGAAGGTCGGCCCCTTTACAAAATTCGACATAGTCTGAAAAGGGGAGTCCACCTGGATGGACGAATCCCAGCTCGTTGTCGGTGATGAAAACGAAGGTCCTGCCGTTTTCGATAAACTTGTAACCTTTCCCCGTATTGGGATGGCTGATGGGAATGGGAACCACGGTGGTTGATCCGATGCGAAATTCCGCCGGATGACCCTCTTCCCAGATGATTTTTGCCTTCAGATCCGAGTAACGAACGGGAAAGTTGGGCGGTGCCATCACCTTGGAGAACATGGTCTCCATGAATTTTTTGTGGAAAGGAGCCCGGTGCATGTGAATTTCGGTACGACTGAGAAAGAGAGGTTTGAAAAAGGGAAATCCCATCAGATGGTCCCAGTGACCGTGGGTGAGGAGAAAATTATAGCGAAATCGATCCTGTTCGATCAGATGGTTTCCCAGTCGTCGGATCCCTGTACCTGCATCGACGATGATAATGTCGTCGCTGTCGGTACGGACCTCCATACAGGTGGTATCACCGCCGTATTTGTTGTACTCCCTCCCGGAAACAGGAATGGAACCTCTGGAGCCCCAACAGGTGATGTCCATGGTCAGTCCTCGATTCAAATGTCAAGCGGCAACACCGTATATGGTATGCCAGGTTCCTTCCCAGGTGCCTTCGCTGTGCCAACGATGAACAATTCTCACTGGAAGATCGGCAAGTGTCGATTCGATTTGTGCAGCCTCACTTCGCATCAATCCCGATAGAATAAAGTGCCTTTTTAGTAAAAACCCCTTCCTACGAATCAGGTTCTTCATGACATCATAGTGGATATTCGATATCACAAGATCGCTCGTAAAGTCCATAAATTTCTCGGCATCCCCTTGTGCCACCAATATCCGATCCGACAATCGATTCAATTGCACATTCCTTTTTGTGGTCCGGGCGGCCAATAGATTGAGATCCATGGCGAGTACCTTACGGCACCCCAGCCGAGCCGCCGCAAGGGAAAGCAGACCGGTGCCCGTTCCCAAGTCCAGGGCGGTCGTGACGGATTGGTCCGCCATGGCCAGCTCCAGCGCCTCCATACAGTCTCGGGTGGTGGGATGGGTTCCCGTACCGAACACCACGCCGGGGTCGAGGATGATGGTCGGCTCTGAAAAAGTCCTTTGGTCGTCAATCCACGGGGGGGTGACAGTGAATCCACCGATACGGCAGGGTTTGATTTCATCACCATGCCACTGTTCGTAGGACATTTGGTATTGGTCCAGCAACACAAGATCCGGCCAAAGGCCGATTGCCCTCGCTACCGCTCCCGGGTTGGGACGGTGAAAAAAGAGGAATGAGAATTCCCCCTCCTCCCAGCAACCGAGGTAATCGGCGGGTTGAAAGCGATGGTCCGGACGAAATCGCCCTGAAAAGTAGTAGATATAAAGATCCTTGTAAGGATTTTCCGTAACGATTGCAGTTGTCATTGTTTCAGATGCGCTATGATTTGTCGGGACCCTTCTCGATATACCATTTCATGGGGTCGATGAGTTTGAACCCCATGCCGGTGAGTTTCTTCTTCACCTTGGATACGGTATTGGTGAGCAGGTAGGGGAAAACGGCCCGCTTGTTTTCTTCCCAGGTGGGGGCCACCAGAATACTGCCGAATGATATGTTCTCTTCGGTTATGGCATCGACGATCCTTTTCATTTGCCCGATCTTTTCCTCGGCTTCGATGCATATGAGGGTGCCGGGACGACCGATGCCCAGGACATTGATGAACGCCCGAAGAAGATCCCGCACGGAGAGGATTCCCTTGAGTTTGCCTTCATCGTCCACCACCGGAAAGGCACCTATCTTTTCCTTTTGAAACATCAGTAGGGCATCTTGAATGGTGTACATCAAAGGAATGGTTTTGGGGTCGCGCGTCATAATATCTTCCACCTTCAACTTCGCCAGTTCCTCCCTCTCCGCGGCGTTCGGTTTTTCCTTGATAAGGCGGTAGGGCAGGGCACTTCGGATGTCCCGATCGGTGACGATGCCGATAAGGTGATTTTGTGCGTCCACCACGGGGAGGTGACGGATACCATTGTCCGTCATCTTTTCCTGGGCCGTAAATACGGTCGCTTCCTTGTCGATGGTGATCACTTCTGAGACCATGGATCGACTGACAAACATGATATTTTCCTCGTATGCTGTAAATTGTTGTTTGTAGCGGTTCGGTTTCGGTTGGACCTGGAGGTCCGTCCTACCCATCGAGAAGGACCCGCACGTGGTTTGCGGCCAGTTCGCCTAACCGATCCAGACAATACCCCCCTTCCAGAACCGAAACCACCCGGCCGCCCGCATGTTCGTTGACCATTTCCATGATGGTTTTCATGATCCTGGTATATCCTTCGGTCGTGATCGTAATATCGGACATGTCGTCCTCTTCATGTCCATCGAATCCTGCGGAAACGAGAATGAACTCCGGCTGGAAGCGTTCGAAACTCGGCTTAAGGTCAGCCATAAGCATCTTATGATACGCATCGTCTCCCTGACCGGGCAATACCGGGGAGTTTTTCGTAAATCCCCGTCCCGCTTCGCTGCCCTCCTCGAATTCCCGTCCGGTTCCCGGAAAGGCGAAGGAGGGGTGCTGGTGGATAGAGTAGTAGAAGACGGTGGGATCGTCTTCGAACAGATGTTGGGTGCCGTTGCCGTGATGGACATCGAAATCGACGATACCCACGCGGCGGATGCCGTGTTCCTGCTGCAGATAACGAGCCGCGATGGCCACGTTGTTGAAATAGCAAAATCCCATGGCCTGGTCCCGTTCCGCATGGTGCCCCGGTGGCCGAACCGCGCAAAAAGCGTTGTCAATTTCGCCTTCCATCAGACGCCGCAGGGTGTCCAGTATCCCGCCAACCGCAAGGAAAGCGGTTTCATAGGTCTCGGTGCACATCTGGTTGTCCGGATAATCAAAGGTGCGATTACCGGACAGACAGACCTCTTCGAAACGGCGGATGTATTGGGTGCTGTGGATGGTTTCGATCCACTTGATGTCTGCGCGTATCGCGGGAATGAGGGTCAAATGATCGAGAAGACCGGCCGCTTTGATGCCATCGTATATCGCGATGAGCCGGTCCGCCACTTCCGGATGGTACGGACCCGTATCATGGAGCAGATACCTGTTGTCATGCAAGTAGCCGGTCTTTTTCATGGGTAGTATCGTCCTTTACGGAATGATTTCATCGAAAATGGAAAATGCCGCCTTCATTGCGGGGTTGTCCGCATCGAGGTTCACGGTTGGCATACCTTCCATATCGAATTCGTAGACCTTTTCGTCATCGGGAATCACCCCGGCCAGTTCCAGGCCGCTTTCCTGTAAGATGGATATTACTTCATCCGTTGGATCGGCCTTGGCCTGATTGATCAGAATGTAGCTTTTTTTCACGCCAATCTTCAAGTCCTGGGCCAGTTTGTGGATGCGAAGTCCTGCCTGAAGCCCCCGTCGGGATGTGTCGGTGACGATGAGCAGCACATCCACGTTTTTGGTGGTAAGCCGGCTCAGGTGCTCCATGCCGGCCTCGTTGTCCATGACGATGTAGGGGTAGTTATCGCCGAGCCGATCAAGAAAACCGGTCAGCAGGGTGTTGGCGGCACAATAGCATCCCGCACCTTCGGGCTGTCCCATGACCACCAGATCGAACCCTTTTTGCTCAATCACGGCCTGCTCCAGCCGCATGGACATGAAAACATCCTTGGTCATGCCCGGGGGCACATCGCCTTTTTTCATCTCCTCCCTTGCGTTTCCCAACGTGTCGGTGACTTCGAGCCCCAGGACCTCGTTCAAGTTGGCATTTGCATCTGCGTCGACGGCCAGTACCGGGGCTTTGTCCTTGCTCATCAGGTATTTGATCAGCATGCCGGCAACGGTGGTCTTTCCGGTACCCCCTTTCCCGGCCATGGCAATGGATACGGGCATGGTGCTTAACTCCTTTTCCCTAATAGGATCAAATTACAGTTGCAGGCGGCATTCGTGCCGCTGTTCGATCCACAGATGATTAAGTCAGTTGGATCGAACAGTCAAGGCTTATGGCGCACGAAACTGGGTTGACCCATTTGCATTTTTGCCTATTATCCCATGATTTCAACGCATCATTGCCAATACGGTTGCACCAGCATACAAATGCGGTTACCCTGTGCATACCGCAGCAACACCTTGCCATGGTGATACCCTTGTGCTAAGTTTTTCCCATTCGATATTCATACACCCATCACGGTTACGGTGGCCATGGCGCGGACATTTCGCCGTCCTTCGTCCGCCCTTATATCCGAAGAATTCCAACATAAGGAGAATATCATGTTTGATCTGGTTCGAAAGAGCATGCTCGCTGGTGTCGGACTCGCACTGAAGGCGTGGGACGAGGTGGAGGACATTGTGGATGATATCGCCAAGCAGGGCAAGACGACCGAGGCCGAAGGTCGCAAGTTCGTCAGGGACATGCAAGACCGCTATGAGGATGCACAGCAGAAACTGGAGGAACGGGTGGAAGAAAGCGTCAAGAAGCTTTTAAAAAGGGCGGATGTGGTCACCCAGGAGGACTTAAAGGGGCTCAAAAAGGAGATTCGGGAGCTGAAAAGTCTGATCAGTTCTAAAGATGCCGGGGAAGACGCGTAAGCCCCGCCCATGATCAGTATTCGAAAAATCGGCGTTATCGGCCGTACCTATAGGAATTTGGCCCGGTACCGACAAATTTTGGCGGTGCTGTTCAAGTACGGTTTCGACGATATCGTGGACCTGCTCAAGATCGATCAGTATATCGAGATCGGTCTGCAGATGATCTCCCGAAATCGCCGGGAACGGGTGGAGCGCCTGTCTCGGGCGGTTCGTGTCCGCATGGCCATCGAGGAACTGGGACCCACCTATATTAAAATGGGCCAGATCCTTTCCACCCGTACGGACCTGATCCCCGTGGATTTTATCCGGGAATTGGCAAAACTTCAGGACAAGATTCCTTCCTTTCCCTTTTCGGACATCCGGCGAATCATCGAAACGGAGACGGGACGATCCGTTGACGCGTGGTTCGACGAACTTGACCCGGAACCTCTGGCCTCGGCATCCATCGGCCAGGTCCATCGGGCGTGTCTTGCCGATGGAGACGAGGTGGCCGTCAAGGTGCAGCGTCCGGGCATCCGAAAAACCATCGAGGTGGACCTGGAGATCATGCTCCACCTGGCCACGTTGGCAGAGCGCCACATCGAGGAATTGGCGCTGCACCAACCGGTGAACATCGTCGAGGAATTCGCCCGGACCATCGAAAAAGAGTTGGATTACACCCTCGAAGCCACCAGTATGGAGCGGGTGGCCCGATCCTTTCTTCACGACGATTCCGTATACATCCCAAAGGTTTACAGGGAGATTACCACCCAACGCGTACTCACGACCGAGTTCGTGAACGGCATCAAGGTCTCTAATCTCGAACAACTGGATGCAAGGGGTTACGATCGCGGCCTCATCACCCGACGTGGCGCCGACATCCTTCTGACCCAGGTTTTCGAGCACGGCTTCTTTCATGCCGATCCCCATCCGGGCAACCTGTTTGTCTTGCCCAATAACGTGATCTGCCTTCTGGATTTCGGAATGATGGGGACCATTGACCGCAAAACCCGTGAGGGCTTCGTGGAGTTGGTGGATGCCGTGGTCCATCGGGACGAGCAGCGTATCGCTCGGGTGCTGCTCAATCTGACCCTGTGGGAGGAAACTCCGGATATGCGCCTTTTAGGGAAGGACGTGGCCGATTTTTTGGGTGAGCACATGTTCAAACCCCTCAAGGATATCCAGATCGGCAAGCTGCTCAATCACATCCTGGAACTGTGCGCCGAACATCGGCTCCGCCTCCCACCGGAGATTTTCTTGATGATGAAAGCGTTGAGTACCGTGGAAGGGGTGGGGATGGCCCTGGATCCCGATTTCGACATGATTGTTCATGCCGAGCCCTTCATCAAGCGGGTTAAGCTCGCCCGTTTTTCTCCCGGACGCATGACCAGAGACCTGTTGGGCATCGTCACCCAGTATATGGACTTCATCCAGGCATTTCCCAAGGATCTATTGGAGATCACACGGACCATCCGGAAAAAGAATCTCACCTTTCAACTGGAGATGAAGGGGCTGGAGGAGATGCTTTCCACCCATGACCAGATCAGCAACCGCATCAGCTTTTCCATTATTATTGCCGCGTTGATCGTGGGATCGGCGCTCATCGTCATCTCGAAAACACCTCCTTTGATTTACGGAATCTCCCTGATTGGTATCATCGGTTTCGTTGCCGCGGCGGTGATGGGGTTTTGGCTGCTTGTCGCAATCATCAAAAAAGGAAAACTATAGGTTTCCCGACAGCGTTATCGGTCGTCGCGGTATTCGGCATACAGCTTCCTCCCTCTGGCCTCGCCGAAAACACTATCGAAAAACCTATGCCATCGAGGGGGTAAGGTGATCTTTTTTTCAACCGCTATGATGGGTAAAAAAACATTTCGATCTCCGAAAAAAATGAAGCGGAAGGAGTTTTTCGATGACCATGAGAACGGTTGAAACCGACAACGCACCGGCGGCCATCGGTCCGTATTCCCAGGCCGTGGTCGCCCCGCCATTCGTATTTATCAGCGGCCAGTTGGGAATGGACCCGGATACCGGTGAACTGGTGGATAAAAAGTTGGAACCCCAGGCCCGGCAGGCCCTCGAGAATATGAAACAGATTCTCATCGCAGCAGGAAGCGACTTGGATCGGGTGGCTGCCGTGGATGTCTTTCTCACGGATATGAGCCGGTTCATGGATTTTAACGCAGTCTACACCGAGTACTTTTCGAGTCACCGGCCGGCACGTGCCGTCATCGAGGTGAGTGCCCTTCCCAAGGGGGCATTTGTAGAGATTAAATGCACGGCCCTGGTATAAATTTCAAATTCCAAATTTTAGATTTGAAATTCGGTGGCAAAGCGAAATCGCCTCTTTTCTCCATTTCCCGTCCAGCAAGACCATCATCGTCCCTTTGGCGATCAGGTCCTCATCGAGTTCGAATTTTCCGTCGAAAACAGATGGCAGGAACGTCTTTGTCGAAATTATCTTTTCTTTCCATGAATGATCGGAAGCTGTTCCGGTGACGATGAGCCGGTCAATTCTTTGGATGCCCGCTTTTTCCATCAACCCTTTGACTTCTTCGGCAAATTCACCTTTCATAAATGTTTTTGCACCGCAACCGGTGCTCCACAACCTTGCGCTGCTTCCCAATACCACGGCCGGCTGTTCTCCGAAATTTGCCAGCAGCGTGGTTTCTTCTCTTTCGAAGGTCCGGTCCGCCAGGACGGCGGACAGCGTGTCACCGCCGATATGATCCGAGACGATGGGCATGGGGAAAACGGTCACCGTCGGATGAACGGCAAGGCCGAGATCACCTGCACGTAAAACCGGTGGCGTCAGTGTCACGGGAAGATGGGACAGAACCCGCAGGGCACGCTCGGGAAGACTGCAGAGGGCATAGGTCATGGCAGATCCGGCGCATACCACGATATCGTCCACCGCCTCGGGCGAAGCGTCAACGGCTTTGAGGCAACGGCCCAGGACAAGGTCGATCACTCGGGCAATCTCCCCTGATTCCTTGCCGGAAAAATGTTTTTTTTCATCCGCTCCTTGATCGAACAAATCCTCGGTTGCTGCTGCCATCGGCGTTCCATCTTTCAGGTTACACAGATAGCCGGTGGCATACCGTGTTCCAAGTACCACGGCAATCCCGAGGCTGGCGGGACGGGACCCCTGCAGGATTCGCCGAATTTCGGTGTCTTCGTGGACTACCAGCGTGAATGAGCAAGGCGTCTTGTCCCAATCGACCAGTTTTCGCAAGGATGCCGCATCGGCGGCAAGGGGCGTTTTCATATCCGGGGTTAACCATGCCAAAAGACTCGGGGCTGCATACTTCGGATCGAGGTCGTACGAAGGGGCGGAATGGACCCATCGCCGAACCATCGGTGCCGGCGGCTTGCCACCCAAAGGGTGCGGCGATTCTATGTGCCTGGAATCGTCACGATCCTCATCTTTGTCTCCGGGTGTTTCCTCTTTTTTGAAGGACTGAGATGGAACGGATTGTTCGCTTGCAATTCGCCGTGCGGCCTGCCCGTCGATCTTGCCCATGGCCGTTCTGGGAATGGCGTCGATCCATCGAATTTTCCTGGGCAGCTCATAGGGCTCTAGAATCTCTTCCAGCGCCACTTTGATATGGGGTTCGGATGCGTCGCCCACCAGCAGTGCGACGATCTCGTTTTCCCGGGAACTGTCCACGGGATATGCCAGTACCAGGGCATCGGCGATGTCTTCGGATTCCAACAGCACCTGACGGACCCGCTGCAGGTCTACCCGGTTCCCCCCCACCTTGACGATGTGATCCACACGGCCGGTGACGAGAAAAGCATTGCTTCCATGGGATTTGACCCGGTCGGACACGGTAAACCAGCCGCTTTCCCGTATCGGTAGTTCACGGGAGAGAAACGGGGAGTCGATATCCAGCTGCTCACCGGCAATACGCCATCGGATGCAGTCATATGGTGTGAATCCTTCTTCTTTTTTATTTCGGCAGCGGGTTGCGACGCCTCCTGTCTCCGTGCTTCCGTAAATTTCCACGATGTCTGTTTCCGTTGCCTTGGAAAAGGCGACGCCGTCCTCTTCGGGCAGGGGGCCGGCGGATGAGAAGGCCAGGCGCATGGCACCCTTTTCCGGCGGGTTTGCACCAAGGGCGCGATAGTGGGGCGGAACGCTGACGAAGATGGTCGGCATCGCTTCGGCCATCTTCTGCTTGATCTCTTCAGGGAGAAAGGGAGTTTCTGCCACGACGCGTGCCGTGGCCACCATGGGGGCGAGAAGAGAGTAAAGAAGTCCGTAAATATGAAGCGGGCTCACGGTAGCCAGAATGCGGTCAACGCTTTTGATTTCGAAACGTTGGACCAGAAAGTCCGCCTCACCCAGCAGATTGGCCGGGGTCTTGGTCCACAGTTTCGGCTTTCCCGTGGAGCCACCGGTGAAAAGATGAATCCAGGTGCGATCCGGCGCCGGCTCATCGATTGCCAGGGACTCGGCCTCTTCTTCGAGAGAATCCCCGTCGACGATGGTAATTCCGCTTATGACCCTGTCCATGGTTTTCCCGATGGCCACGGTGAATCCGGTCAGTCGTTTCAGTGTCGAAATGGCCCCATCCGACAACGCGTAGGGAACCAGCAACTCCGGACCGCCGGCCAACGATGCCAACAGTGCCGATGCCATGACGGCCCGGTCGTTCGAAAGGAGGCAGACCGGGGCTTCGCCCCGGTCATGGTTTTCGAAATAGGCTCTGAAGCGCCGGCCCATCCGGTAGACTTCGTCATAATTGGCGCCGGGCATGGTGAAGGCCTGCCCCGGCCTCGCCGGACCCGCCAACAGCTTTGAAATCAGTGATACGATCGGTGACGATTTGTCCATGTTTGTGACTCGATCATTTTTACGTTATGGGTTTCACTTAAACTTGTTTTTGCGGGTGATCCACACTCTCAAAGGATTGCAACAGATCCCCCAATCCAGACGCCCGGTGGATCCTTCTTCTCACCGTGTCTTCCATCAGGCGTTCATCGGGGCAGGCCAGGGTGAACAGTGTTTTCGACCGTGTGACAGCCGTATAGATCAGCTCCCGTGTCACCAGGGGGGTGCTTCTATCGGGAAGGACCAGGACCGTGTGGTCGAATTCCGAACCCTGGGATTTGTGAACGGTCATGGCGTACACTGTTTCCACATGACCGAGACGGGACGGCAGCACCTTTTTCAAGGTGCCGTCCGCCATGGGAAAGACCACCTTAAGAATTTTTTCTTCCCGTGTCTTTTCTTTTCCAACGAGAATCGCAATCCCCGTGTCTCCGTTCATAAGCCCCAGACTATAGTCGTTGCATGTGAGCATGACCGGCCGGCCGGGGTACCATCCTTTGGTGTCTCCAATAAGCCCGTGACGAAAAAGTGCCTCGGCGATTTTTTGGTTGAGGCGTTCTCTCCCCCACGGCCCCTTGTGCAAGGGGGTGAGCAATTGGAATCGGCCGAAGTCATCCAGAATCTGTTTCAGCCATCGATCCTCGGTCACGCCGTCGGGGATGCCGGCAGCCAGCCGTTCCAGGTAGCGGCGGTAGCCTTTCGATTTCTCGATTTTTTCTTCCCCGGCAGATGCCGAAGAGCGACCATCCAGTACCAGCCTTTCCAATCTACGGTCATCTGGGCCGGATAAAATGATTGTATCAATGTCTTCGAAATTTCGATTCCAGACGGAGGCCACCTGGTCGGGCATTCCGCTGTTTACCGCGCAGGCCAATTCACCGATGCCGCTTTTGTGGTCGAACCGATGACTCTTGTGCAGCACGGCAACATGGGCGGCCAGCGGCGATTGTGCAACACCTGAGACCGGCAACGTATAGCCGGTGTTTTCAAAGATCCATTGCGCGATAGGGGCCGGATGATCTGTTGCCGCTACATGGCGGCACAGGTCTCCCAGCACCGAACCCGCCTCCACAGAGGCCAGCTGGTCCTTGTCCCCCAAGAGAATGAGGCGGGCCTTTTCGGGCAAGGCTGAAAGCAGGGAGGCCATCATCTCCAGGTCGATCATGGAGGCCTCGTCTACGGCCAATAGATCCAGATGGAGGGGGTTTTCCCCGTTGTGGGAAAAATGCCGGGTACCGGGGCGGCCGCCCAAAAGCCGGTGCAAAGTGGACGCTTCCAAAGGGATCGTCTCTCTCAGGGCCTCGGGAAGGCTACCCGCGGCCGTTCCGATGGACTCGGTGAGCCGGGCCGCGGCCTTCCCGGTGGGTGCGGCCAGGGCGATACGCAGTTTTTCTCCCTGCTCCAGGGCCAGTTCCTGCAGCAGTGCCAGCAGGTGAACCACGGTAGTGGTCTTTCCCGTGCCGGGGCCTCCGGAAATCACGCAAAATGCGCTTTTCACGGCAAGGGCTGCGGCCACGCTCTGCCAGTGCACTTCGGATTTTTCTCGCTCGGGGGCACTGCGCAGTGCCTCGAATCGCCTGTCCAGGCGAACCGCCAGATCCGCCGGTACCGGTAAGGTAAATCGGGTCCGGTGCAGGATCGTTTCGGCCACATACCGGGTGTATACCCAGAAGCGGCGCATGTACAATCGGTTGCCGTCCAGGACCAGGGGGGCGGTGCCGTGGCTTGTTTCCACCAGGGGGGTCTCGTCGATACATTGGGTCCACGACGCGAGGGTCAATCCCCGGAAAAGTGTTTCCGGTCCCGGACAGCGATTGTCCGGCACCACTCCTTCCGGAGGCAAAGAGAGGGTTTCATCGGTTCGGGCCAGGCAGGCGTCGAGGTCTAAGCAAACATGTCCCCGGCCCAATTGATGGCTGACCAGCACCGCCGCAAGCAGGACCGGCATGGGGCTATCGGGTTCCTGGGATCGAAGAAAATCCACGAATGCACGGTCCAGGGGGCGTATCCAGCCGTGTTCCAGCCATCGGTCCAACGCTTGCCACAGATCCGCGGCCTGATTCTTGCCATTATGCATCATGGGTAGGGTCCTTTCGACCGGAAAACCAGGCGTCCAGGGTTTGAATCAGCGGCCATGGGGGCTTGTCCACAAAAACGCCCCTGCCCTGGTCGTTGACGCCCCGCAGAAAAAGATAAACCCCGCCACCCATGTGGCGCCCATAATCATAGCCCGGCAGCCGTGCCTTGAGAAGCCGATGCATGGCCAGGGTGTAGAGTACGTACTGCAGGTCGTAGCGATGTTCCATCATGGCCCGGGCGATGGCATCCTGCACGTAGGCCTGTTCGTCTTCTCCCAGGTGGTTGGATTTGTAGTCCAGCACGTAGTAGCGGCCGTCGTGGCAGAAGGCCAGATCGATGAAGCCCTTTAGCATGCCGTTGACCGTGGCCGGCTGCAGTTGCGGCCGCGGCGCCCCCCCGAAAGTATGGGTGGTGACCCGATGATCCAGCATGGCGGTTTCCAAACCATGGGCGGCGAAGAGAAATTCCAGTTCAGGCTGATACGCTTCGGTCTTCAATCGGTTCAGCGAAACCGGGGGTGCCTCCTCCGGGAGGGGGAACGGGGTCGTAAGCAGGCGCTGCAACCAGTCGGCCAGGGTGTCAAGCCATGGCTCCCATTCATATCGCCGGCACAATGGCGCGAGCCTGTCGATGATCCGTTGGCGATTCTGGGCCAGGGCGCCGAACCCCTGTATCGCCGCCCATTCCAAAAGGTCGTGCAGGAAGGTGCCCGGCTGGGGGCCCTTGGGAAACTGGTGGATGGAGCGGCCGGGCGCCACAGGCGGAGACGGGACGAAGGATTCCACCTTCGTCTCCTGCAGCTGATCTTCCGTCGCCGAATGGGCTGCGGTGGAAAGGGGGTAGGCCGGGACGATTTCCTGGTCCGGGGCAAGGGTGCGTCCCGCGTCGGAGACGATACCCGAATAGCTGGCGATCCACCAGTCCTTGGAAATGTGGCCCCGAAAGGATCGGGCAGGGGACAACGGGATCGTTTCCGGCCGGGGTGTGTAAGTCCGGTCGTCGGCCTCGGGAAGGGATTCGATGGTGATTTCTCCGCAATCGCCTTTGAGGGCCTCTAATCGAGTGGAAAGGTCACCGGTGGCGATGGGATTCGGCCCGGATAGCAGGTAGCCCAGACCAGAGAGGTGAAGTTGGGTGGTTTCGCCACGTTTGGTAGACCTGCCCATCACGGCGATGCCAAGCCAGCAGGCCAATTTTGCCCGGGTGACTGCCACGTAAAGCAGCCGCAGGTCTTCGGCCAGCCGTTCCCGGTCCGCCTCTTCATAATCGGCCTCCGTGGGTGCCATGACGAGCCTTTGCCGGTTCTGGTCGTCGTGGACCTGCACCATGGAATGGTTGCGCGGCGAAACCTTACGGAAACTGCAGACAAATGGCAGAAACACGAGGGGATATTCCAACCCTTTGGATTTGTGGATAGTGACCACCCGAACCCGATCTGCATCGCTTTCCAGCCGCAGGATCTGGTCATCGGGGGTGCCATCTGCTTCCTTCATCTGTTGACACAGCCATCGGATCAGCGCCTGGTGTCCGGTAAGTCCTGTACTCGCACCTTGCAGCAGTTCGGCCAGGTGGAGCAGATTGGTCACGGAGCGCTCTCCATCTTCGCTTGCAAGCAGTCGTTTAAATACGCCAAAGTCGTGCAGCAGGGTCCGCAGCATGGGAAGCACGCCCCGCTGTTGCCAGATCAGCCGGTATCGGCGGAAGTTCTCCACCTGGTTCTCCCAGGCGATGTCATCCTCAAAGAGCCGATCCAGAAGGTCCAGGGGCAGGCCGATCACCGATGTGACCAATGCCGCGCGTATGGCACCGTCCCGGGAGGGTTCGGCGCAAGCAGTGAGTAAAAAGAGCGTATCCGCGGCCTCCTCGGTTTGAAATATCGACTCCCTGTCTGAGAGATAGACGCTGCTTACACCCCGTCGATTCAAGGCCCGTGTGATGGCATCGGCCTCGTATCCGTCCCTGACCAAAACGGCAATGTCTTCCGGTCGAAGGGCTACGATACGTCCGTCCGGATCCCGGATGCCGGCTTCGGGCGGATCGTGATCGGCCAGACACAGCAAATTCGCGATCCGGGTGGCAAATGCTTCGGCCATCAGCGGCAGGTAGCCTTCTTGCGTGGTCTTGGCAACGGGTTCGGTCTGGGACAGCGTCCACCAGGTCATGCTCTCGGCCGGCCGTCCATGGATGACGACCCGCGCTTTTACTTCATGGGCATCGACGGGTTCGAAGGGAATCTGTGATTTGAACAGAAAAGGCCCCTGGTCCGAAGTGGCGGGGGACTGGAACATCTGGTTTACCGAAGCCACCAAGCCGGCAGTGGACCGATAGTTGGTGGAAAGGGTGTAGTGGCGACCGTTGGTGGCCCGTCGCGCCCTGAGGTAGGTGTAGATGTCCGCGCCCCGAAACCGGTAGATGGCCTGCTTGGGGTCACCGATCATGACGAGGCAGGTATCCGGCCGGCCCATGTAGATGTGATGGAACGTGTCGAACTGGACCGGGTCGGTATCCTGGAATTCGTCGATGAGGGCTACGGGAAATTGACGGCGGATCGATCGGGCCAGGCGGTCACCGTCCGATTGTACGAGTCCCTGGGCCAGGCGGGTCAACAGATCGTCGTAATTCATCTGGCCCCTGCGTGCTTTTTCCTGCTCGTATCGCCGGGCGATCTCTACTGCCCCGTGAAGGTGAAAGGCCGTTTTCACATCGAGCCGTTCCAATTCGTCATTGAGATCATCGAAAATCTCATACGCCCGGTGCAGGGGCGGGGACGCGTTCTTATTGGTTCCGGCCGCGAGTCCCGACGCGGAAAGTTTGAACCGTGCCGTGTCGTCCGGCAGGGGGCCGTCCATCCGCACCCACTGTGTCAGCTGATGGAGCCAGTCGGTGAAGGATTTTTCCCGGTATTGATTGCCATTCAGCCGCTTTTGGTGTCTGGCTTCCCACAATCGGTCCACGGCCTCGTCCAGATCCGGGGCCCATCGTTTCCGGGCCGTATCCATGGCCCGTGACATTTCGTCGAGCATGGCAAAGGGATCTTGTTCGGGTTGACCGAAGGACTCCTTGAGAAGGGGCCGCAGTTTTGCCAGCCACTGTTCCGGCGTATCGCATTCGACGATATTCAGGGCTTGACGGAGACGATCCGGTGCCAGCGGATAGAAGAAGGTGCGCCAGTAGTCCCGGGCTGCCTCTTCCAAAAGCCCCTGGTCGTTGGGCTCCAATGTCAGGTCGAAGGGGCTGTTACTGTCGAAGGCGTGTTGCTGCAGCATGCGCTGGGACCATCCGTGGATGGTATGAATGGCGGCCTCATCCATCCATTGGGCTGCCTGGTCCAGGAGCCGGGCCTGGTCCAGCCAGGTGTCGGACGGATAGGCGTCTCGCAGGCTATCTAAAAGATCGTCCCCGTCGGTATCATCGCGAAAGAAGGCGGCGGCCTGGGTGAGCCGCCCCCGAATACGGTCTCTGAGTTCACCCGTGGCCGCGTTGGTAAAGGTCACCACCAGAATTTCGGGAGGCGTCAGGGGGCGGCCGAAACCGTTTCCATCGCCGTGCCCCAACACGAGCCGCAGGTAGAGGGCTGCAATGGTATAGGTCTTTCCGGTACCGGCACTGGCCTCGATCAGCCGGTCGCCGTGTAGGGGAAAGGTCAGCGGATTCAGCGGATTTGGCATGGTGGTCTCTATTCAATCAAGGGAATCTGGTTTTCTACACCGTGTTAAAAAAATGGTTCTGCCGTATGATTTTTATAAGAATTCAGGAGTCAGAATTCAGAATTCAGAATGAGGTACTCGCCTTCGGCTCGATCCATCTTAATTAATCGACAGAGCGAAGCGACAACATTGCCATTCTGACTTCTGACTCCTGGATTCTGACTTCTGCAGTTTCTGTCTCCTATGAGCTGACCCAAACATGGCAATCCCCTCTTTCCAGGGAAATCACCTCTGATGATTTCTTTTACTATCCGATGTGTTCCACTATTGGCCCGTAAAGTCGCCTGGCCAGATCGTCGAACCGGTTGTCGTCGGCCTGCCACAGGGCATCGAAGTCCGGATAGCATCTTCGCAAATAGACGCCGTCACCGTACCCCAACTCTCCCGGTCTGTTGAATCCGTCTCCCTGAAAGGCCAACTGCGCCGCATGTCTTGCCCTTTGCCCGTCTTCCCCTTTTACGACCGTAAGATAGGCCAGGGCAGATCTCGCCGTTACGGGCAAGGGGGTGGCCAGGCCGACAAACCAGTGGATGGCGATCTCGCTCAGCCATCTTCGCGCTTTCACCGGTGGCAGGGGTGCCAGGGTGGCCACGCCGTCAGGGGCGATCAGACAACTGGTCAGGTCTAAGCCCGCGGCACAGGCGGAAAGGTGCTTGAGCCAGGGGCCGATCAGGGGGTGCAGCCGGCTGACCTCTCCCTTCGCGTCCATGATGGCAAGGGGATAGAATTCCCAACGGGCGAATCGTTTCGATTCCGGCTGGCCGGCCTCCTCGGTCTGCAAGCCATCCAGCCAGTCTTCCAGCTCGATTTGTTCGCCACCGCCCAGAGGCAGGAAAAGCCGCAATTCGACGGTTTCGGGTTCTCCCTTCCATTTGGAAGAAAGGTCGGCTTGCATGTCGAGGATCCGCAGCACCGGTTCGGCCAGGCTGTCCGCCCAGATTTTACCGAAGCCATTGATGGGCAGCCGGCCGCTTCGTTTCAGGATCTCCACGGTCCGGTGCACGGTATCGATGCGCGCTTCCGGCCTGGCGGAAAAGCCGGCAGCAAGAAGCTGTGTTCCCATGTCGAACGGTGCAAGGGCATCGAGAAAGAAGGGCTCCGTGTCTTCGGTGATCACGTCCACGGGCGAGAGGTTCACCTTCAATCGCTGATTGAAAAAGGCCCTGACGGGGTTCTTAAGAAACTGAATCAGCGGGGCGAGTTTCAGCTTGCCTTCGACCATGGCCGGCTTCAGCACCGGGATCGAAGGCTTATCGGCCTTACCTCCATGAATCCCCTGCCACTTTCGTGCGTAAGTAAATCGTTCGGGCCACCGTTCGGGTTGGAAATAGGTCTGGCTGAAGGGCTGCAGGGGGTGTTCGCAGGTCAATTGGTCCAACAGATTTTTCTGCCTGCCGTTGCGATCTTTTGCCACCTGCCAGCCGGCGGCCAGGTAGTCTTTGAGCTGGCCCACCAGAACCGATGGCATCAGACGGCTGTTGTCCCGGATGTTGCGGCCCACATAGCTGATGTAAAGCTTTTCTCTCGCAGAGAGCAGGGCCTCGAGGAAAATATACCGATCATCCTCCCGGCGGGAGCGATCACCGGGTCGGTATCGCCCGGCACCGGCCATCAGGTCGAAATCCATGGGTGGTCGACTGCGGGGATAGGCCCCATCGTCCATGCCCAACAGGCATACCACCTTGAAGGGGATCGCACGCATGGGCATCAGTGTGCAGAAATTGACCCGACCGGCCAGAAACCGCTGGCTGACGCTGGTCCTTTCCATGGCTCCCATGAGTGCCTCCCGTACCACGGCCAGGGGGATTGCCTGGCGCAGATCGGCATCGGCACATGCCTCAAGCCATTCGTCGATAACTGTCTCCATCCTGGTTACGGCCAGTTGTTCAAAGGCGTCGGCAGGCAGAAAGAAATCGTGGAGCAACCGGCCAAGACGCCGGGCCCAATCCTCGGGTGGGGAAGGGCGGGCCAAGGTTTGCCGGTAGGCCTCCAGCCGCTGGATCATCTGGACCAGGGGGCCTATCAAGGCCGCATCCAATCCACCGATTTCATCGAAAGGAACGATTTCCCGCCAGCATTCGCCTTTCCCCACCGCATATCCAAGGAGCATGCGCTTTACGCCAAACCACCAGGTATTCTGTTCGATGCCTTCCGGTAGACCCAGAGATCTTCGATGTTCGGCACAAAGGCCCCATCGGATGCCGGAGCCGAAGATCCAGTCGTGCAGTTGGGGCAGGTCCCCTTCCTCCCAGCCGAATCGATGGCGAACGGCGGGAATCATGAGAAGGTCCAACAGGTCGCCGGCGGAAAGCCGCAGTGTGGGCAGGTGAAAGAGCTTGTCCAGGGCCTTGAACAAGGCGGCACCGGCACGTTCGGGACTATCGGCGATGGTATAGGGGATATGCCTTGCATCCTCGACATCCACGTTACCGAAAACCGCCTCCACGTGGGATGTGTAAAGATCGATATCCGGCGTCATGACAATCACGTCCTGGGGCGACAGCTTTGCGTCGTCGTCGAACAGGGCCAAAAGCTGATCGCGAAGGATCTCCACCTCCCGCTGGCGGCTGTGGGCCACCTGAAAGGTGATGGACCGGTCGTCGGGGGAAATGACATCCCTTTTTCCCTCGGATCCTGGCAAGGGTGTCAGATCCAGGATGGCCTGCTGTACCTGATGGAGCAGGAGATGGGGCGCATCAATCCGGATAAAGTCGCTGAACAGGTCGATCTGTCCGAATTGTCCCCGGTATTTTTCCGGTCGGTCGTACCCGTAGAGGAGACCGATGTAGTCCCGCCCCTGTTTCCCCCAGGCGGCCAAAAGCGGATTGACGTGCTGGTGAAGTCGTTCCAGGTTCAGCGACGGTGGAAGGCCCGCCTTTTGCCGGTGTCGGGTCTGGTGGATTCGAAGCAGCTGCCGATCCTCCACGATATCGGCCCAGAAGTGCCGGCAGGGATTGTGGACGAAAAGGAGTATCTGACTGTGCCGGGAGAGGGCATGGATGGCCGCTATGGCCTGTTGGGGAAGGCTGCTGATGCCAAAGACAATCACCCTTCGTGGCAAAAGGGGCGGGCGCGTCTTGCAGTTGCCGATTTCATCGAGAAAGCGCCGGTGGAGTCGAAAACGGCTGGTATCCCGTGCGTTTTCCGGCACATCGGCATGGATGTACCGCCACAATTCCGCCTGCCAGCGCTGCTCCGGCGGCAGGTCAATGGGAATGCCGCCGGCGTCGTACAAACGGTCCGATCCATGGATCCATTCTGAGAGCCAGTCGGCGCGGTAGACCTGGTATTGATCATACAGGTCGGCCAAATGACGGGACAATTGGTAACGCTTGCGATGGTCCGGATCATCGGAAAGGTAATTGGCCAAAGGGGTGAACCAGTCCGATCCTATCCAGGTGGGCAACAGACGCATGAGGCGCCAGATCAATCGATCCTTGTCGAAAGGAGAGTGGTCGGGAATTTCATCGTCGCCGAGAACGGCCCGGTAGGCGTTCCACAGAAAACGGGCCGGCAGTTGAAAATCGACGGCTGCGCTGATGCCGCATCCTTCATCGTCGGCCATGGCCAGTTTCAGCCACTGGGCCATGCCGTTGCTCTGGACCACGAAACATTCGTTTTCCAGGGGGGCAAGCGGATGACGCGCGATCCAGCCAATGGCCACCTGTCGCAGATCCTCCATGTGACTGCCATGGACGATGGAAAGACCTGACGGGATGACCGCCGGAGAGAATGATTTTATTTGTGTAATCATTGAAACCCGATTGAGCAGTTCGCTTTTTGCCGGTAACATCATATAGGGCATTTATCAGTATTTCAATGACCACTCATCGGGTTGCAATCAAAAACTTCAGCAACTTCTTGATATCATTCTGCTAAACGCTAACAGCCAAGGGCTGATCGCTCAATTTACACATCCCAGGACGCTTCATTCACCATTTCCAGTCCTGCGATGCGCCCGAATACAAAGGCGCCTGCCGTACCGCCACCGGCGAGATAGTACTGTGCGTTGATATGAGCGGTGGTGGCTCCTGCGGCGTAGAGACCGGGGATAACGGTTCCATCGGGCCGTAGCACCTGGGTTTTCGTGTTTATGCGGAGCCCGCCGCATGAAAGTGTGTAAACATCGGTCGGCCTTCGTGTGAGGGCATAAAACGGGGAAGTATTGATCTCCTGCACCATGTTCGGATCTTTGCGGAACTGATCGTCCACGCCTGTGGCCGCAGAAGCGTTGTACATGTCTATGGTGTTCCTGAGATATGCCGCAGGAACGTCAATGAGTGCGGCCAGTTCCTCGATCGCGTCTGCAGAATCAGCATTTAAGTAGGGTTGTATTGTCGCGTCGATTTCGTCCATGATGGTCTGGTCGAAAACGATATAGGACAACGGATAGATCCTTGCAATCCATCTTCCCATTTCGGGTCCGCCCAGATCTTCCGGGGCGAACCTTTCCCCGTGGTTGTTCACGGCAATGGCTTTCACGAGAGCGGGGGAGGATCTCCATGCCGGCCCCCAGTCTTCGGCGGCGTCCATGAGTTTAACGTCGGCTCCGATGGCCTGGCCCATCTGAATTCCTGTGCCCAGATCCATGGCGTTTCCGAGGCGGACGCATTCCATGGCATGGGGGATAAACTGTTCGACCATTTCATCGTTTTTGATAAAGCCGCCATTGGCCAGAAGGACCGCTTGGCTGCCTTTGAAGTACAGTGTTTCGCCGTCTCTTTCGGCAGCAACGCCGACAACTCTGCCGTTGCCGTCAACGATAAGCTGTTTCACTTCCGTGTTGTAGCAAGCGTTTACAGTGCTGATGCCCAGTGTGGCCGTTTCAAGAGCATTCCACATCGTTGCCGCACGGCCTGCGCCGCCTTGCGCCAGACCGAAGTGCATATGCGGAACTGCCTGAGAAAGGCCTGCGGCTTCGAGGATTTCAGGGCGTCTGGCGTTGTCGTAGATTAGGCTTTTGCCATCGGGGGGCAAAAACAGGTAGCCGGAATCATACCCGTCATAGCTGATGCCGATGGATACCAGAGCGTCATACGTGTCTTTGGCATTGTCCGCATATGCTTTGATCAGATCAGAATCCGCACCTTCTCCTGCTGTGGCGAGAGCATAGTTGTAGAACTCCTCAGCGGTTTCACTGAATCCGCTGTCTGTCTGAAGTTGTGTGCCTCCACCGAGGTGCGTACCGCCACCGCACATGGCTGTGCATCCACCGCCGGACCCCTGCGCTTCGACAATGAGAACGGTTGTTCCGGGAGCTGTCTGTGTGGCGTGAATCGCAGCCATGGCAGCCGCTCCGCCGAATCCAACGATAATGATATCCGCGGAATCATTCCATGCATCGGGAACGTTCGATATGGCACCGTTGTCTGCGCTGCTGTATGGGCGAATTTCAACATTGGTGTCGCCTTCGCAACCTGGAATCATCCCTACTGCGGCGGTTCCAATGGCAAGGCTGCTCAGTTTTTTCATGAAATTACGGCGGGAAAGATCGGTATTACGCGCTTCTTTTTTTCTTTTGCTCATTGTAGATTCTCCTAATGATTGAAACCGCTTTGTTCAAATCAAAATGTACTTGTCCAATGTACCGATAAGGGTATTCACAATGAAATATCTCTTTCCTTTTTCACATCTTGCATTATTCGAAAGAAAAGTTGGAACCGTCGGCGCACTCGATGAGTTGGTTCAGGTAATCGGCTATTTCCCGCAGATCATCATCAGTGAGAGCATCCAGAGATGAGATATCCGTTCCTCCCATGCCTGAATCTATCGCTGTTGTGATTGCCTCAACACTCACAGGGTCCGCAGTTGTTGATTCACCGCTGCCATGGCAGGTGCTGCAGTAGGCATTATAAGAGACTTTACCATAATAGTCGGTTGTTACGGCAAAGGCGTCTGTCTCAGTTGCGTCTGTAAGATAGTCGGCAATCGATTCAAGCTGCTCTTGCGTAAGCGCCGCAAGCGCATCGGTATCCATGCCGCCTGTTCCCAGGTCTATATGCTTTTTAAACTCTTCGGCTGTCTTTACTATAATATTCGTGTTCTCTTTGGACCCGTGGCAGGCCGCGCAGTAGTTGTCGTAAAGTTCTTCACCTGTCATTTCGCCGGGGTCAAGTTCCGGATCGGTATCATCCGTCTCACCGTTGTCGCTGTCAGCACCCGATCCCATATCGATATAGACCATTTTGGTTTCATCTGAACCGCACCCGAACATCGATAACAAGAAAAATGAAAAAAATAGAAAAACGAGAATTTTATTTGGTTTCATTCGTTACCCTCTTTCTGGTATTTATTTTTATTACTATATAAAGAAGTACGGCCTAAAACCGGAATACAGCGCTCAGGTAAACCACGTGGGCATCGTAGTCCTGCTCTGCATAGGCACCGGTCAGGGTAGCACCAGGAGGCAGGTAGGCATATCCGTCGTACTGGCCATCGTGGAGGTCAAACTTCTCAAACAGGTAACCCATCGTAATGTCCCAGTCACTATTCAGGTTGTAAATGCTCTTGGCCTCAAGGCGCTGAATGGTGCAATCATCTACATACATCAGGTTGAGATAATTGTTAGTGGAAGGTTTGAAGTCGGCACTCCCGTCCACTTTGGAATGGTCCCAGGACAGGATGAATTCGAGTCGGTCGTCCATGACGGGGAATTCCAAGGCCGCCCCGTAGGCGATTGTATCGAACTCTTCCGCCTGGGACCAGTTTTGATTCGTAGCCATTTCGTTCTCATCATACTCATAGCCAATGTAGACGGTGGCGGAGAGTGAATCCGAAACGCTGAACCCTGACGAAACATAAGCCTCGTGGTGTTCGGTTCCATTCAGACCGTAGATGGTATCCCCGTAGTCCCGGTTCCACCAGGCATATTCAATCGCTCCGAAGAGCTGATCCGTAAAGAAGTATTCTGCTTCCATGGCCAGCTCGTTTTTAACCTGGTTGGCCACATCATAGCGCCGGGTCCCGACTTCGGTACCGTTGTAATCCCCTTCCCGGTTCAAGTACTCATATCTGGCCTTGAATGAAAACCGGTCAAAGGAGCGGTTACGGTACTGGAAAAAGGTCAGGTTATCTAAGGTTTCGTCGTTGTCTGTCCTGTAGGAGCGGCATGCATCGACATATCGGTAGCCGATATCCAAGAAATTTGCCGAAGGCAAGCGGAGGGTGGTATCAAATCCAGCACGCCTTTTTTCATGGTCATAGGGAACTGTGGCCACTGTGCTGACAGTCAGCATGTCTGACTCATCGTCCGTATCCGCGTACCCGGCAAAAAGCTTCATGTCCATGTAAGATATCGGCACAAAGTCCCAGGATGCATCCACCCGTGTATTGACCACTTCCCCGCGAAAGGTGCCGAGAGTGCTGGAATAAAAACGTGTCAAATCAAAGGAATTCTCTTTCCTTGAATGGCTTGCCCTTACGCTGTACTGGGATGAAAGAAAGGGATTTCTGTAGATAAATTTCCCCGAATACTTATAGAACTCCGAATCCGGGGCAAGGGAGGTGGTTTGTGAGTCCCATGTCATCCACTCATTTTTATTGTCGAAATAGCTGATATCTGCCCTGAGGGAGGCCACTATGGTCCTGCTTTGGTATCCACCACCGAAAAACCAGTTCTGTTCATTCCAGTCCACAGGCGCCGGAAGTTCGGTCCCTGCCGGTCCGCCCAGGGGATAGATTCCCTCGGAATCCTTCCGGTTGGCACCGAATTCCAGGTAGTAGGGCGTATCAAAATTATACTCCCCCTTGAACCCGGCGTTTTTTTGCTGCTTGTCATAGTCAAATCCCTGCCAGGGCGTGGGGTCCGCATGGTTTCCTGAATCAACGAGGGCGGCAGACCCGACACCGTTGAAATAGCTCTTGGCATCGCGGGCATAGGCGTGGGGGATCTCGTCGTAGAACATTTGAATTTTGAACTTCCCATACTTTCCGCCCATGAATTCATACTGCTGGTCCTCCCGTCCGATGCGGTCGGCATCCAGTTTATAGTAAAGATTCTCCTTGTCGGCCTGAACACGGGCACTGCCGCAAAGACCGTCTCCCATATCTCGGTATTCCTCGAACTTTGTCTCATCACCGTTTTGATCAACAGTCCGCAGACCCAGTTCAACCTGCCACGAGTACATGATTTCCCCCTCATCTGCTCCAGACTGGAAGGCAAAGCAGCAGATGGCCAGAATCAAAAAAACCATACTAAAATGTCTCATTATACTCTCCCCTTGCGTCGTAAATGTCCCGGGTTAATTCATGAACAGCCTGCCGCTGGTGGTGGGGGCCTGGCTACCGTGGACATTGGGATGGCAGGTGATGCAGCTTCTGCCATAATAATGGCTGGAGGGCCGGGTTCCTTTGAAACCTGCGGTCTGGTCCCAGGCCCTGGTGCTGGTATGGACGTCCATGTGACAGTTCTGGCAGAGGCTCGGAGCCCGTTGGATTAAAAGCTTTTTATGCCGACTGCCGTGCGGGGTATGACAGGTCCCGCAGTTCTCTTCAACGGGGGCGTGTTCGAACATGAAGGGGCCCCGCTTTTCCGCGTGGCATTTGAAGCACAGATCGTTGGCATGGTCTGCCGAGAGCATGTGGTCGCTCAAGCTGCCGTGGGGATTGTGGCAGTTGCCGCATCTTACCTTTCCCTCCCGGATGGGATGGCGGGACTGCTTCTGGGCATCGATTTTGATATTGAGGTGGCATTTGTAGCAGGCCTCGGGGGATCGGTCCACCGGGTCATATCCCTTGTGAGCGCTGTGGCAACTGTCGCAGGCGAGGTCCTGTTTGGCATGCCGGCCGCCCTGCCACATGGCGATTTCCCTGCCGGTTTCGTGGCAGTCCAGGCAGCGGCCGTTTCTCTCCTTGACAGTTGAAAGGGCGCGTTTGCCAAAGGTGACAATGGCCTCGCTGCTTGGATTTTCTTTATGCGCCTTTCCCGGTCCATGGCAACATTCGCACCGGTTTTCGTAATAAGGAGTGTTTTGGCAAAAGACCCTTCCATGAAGAGTATGGGTGAATCTATCCACCATCGTGTCGTGGCACCTAAGGCAGGTCTCAGCCCCGATATATCCATCAGAAGCCATTATCGGCCCGGGAAGGCACAACATCGCCCAGATCCCGGCCATCAGGATAATGGGTCTGCAAAATAGACAACTATTTCTGCTGTCCATAACAAACACTCCTTGGATTTGAATGAAAATTATCTAAGATATAAAGGATTGAATGAAAAAAAGAGGTATAAATTGATGCAGTTTTCTTTTTTAGAGAAGTCATAGCTTATCAACGGTCCGCAAGAGCTTAACAACAGATCGAGAGAACTTAACAGCAGATCGAGAGAACTTAGAAACAGATTGCCGTCAATGCGCTGAAGGAGCTATATATTCTGTGCTGAAAATGATATTTGATATTTCAATCCTGGCCAGAGCCGATATTGAAAACACCAATATCAATATAAGAGATATGACCCATATCATATCAATGAGAACTCATCAAGCGAAATTTTATTTTGATTTGCTTTGTTGTGAGAAGATAGGTGGGGTGCCGCTTGTCGTTCTTTTTATGACATTTATAATCGGGAAACTCAATACATCAGGTCAGGCAGAAAGAGAACCAGATGGGGAAAGAACGCGATGATGGCGATCCCCAATAATATTGCCAGCATGAAAGGCAGGATGCCCTTGAAAATGGACTCCAGTGCAATGGCGTCCTTCATACCCATGGCCACTCCGTACACCACATAGACATTGATGCCCACGGGCGGCGTGATCACCCCCATCTCGGTTACCATGACGATGACGATGCCGAACCAGATGGGGTCATAGCCCAATTGAGTGATGAGCGGGAAGAAGATTGGAACGGTGAGCATCACCAGTGCCAACGAATCCATGAAGCAGCCGCCTAAGAAATAGACCATTACCACCAAAAAGAGAATCATGAGAGGGGGGAGGTTGAGCTGCTGGATCCAGTCGGCGATATTGAAGGGGATGCGTGTCACGGCCATGAATTTGCCAAACACCACGGCACCGGCAATGAGCATCATCACCATGCACGATGTTTTGAGCGTATCGCCGAGAGCGTCCACAAAACGTTGCCAGCTCAACTGCCGGCGCGCCGTCGAAACCACAACGACACCCAACACGCCCACCGCTGCAGCCTCGGTGGGGGTAAACCAGCCGAAAAACAGTCCACCCATCACGAGGGCAAACACCGCGGCGGTTTCGCCCAGGTCTTTTATCGATTTGAGCCGTGTCGTCCACGAAAAAGATTCTCCCCGGGGGCCTTGGTCGGGGGCGATGGTACACCAGATCAAAATGGCGATGCTAAAGAGAACCGTGATCAATATGGCCGGTACGATACCGGCCACGAACAGTTTTCCGATGGACTGTTCGGTCAACACGCCGTAAACGATCAATACGACGCTGGGTGGCATGATCATGCCCAGGCCACCGCCCGAGGCGACCGCGCCGGCAGCCAACTCGTCGGCATATCCGAAGCGTTTCATTTCCGGCAACCCAACAGTGGCCATGGTGGCCGCGGTGGCCGGACTGGACCCGCAGACAGAACCGAAGGCGGTACAGGCCGATACCGTGGCAATGGCCAGGCCTCCTCGGGTGCCGCCCAGAAAAGCGTAGGCCGTATTGTAGAGACGACGGCTGATGCCGCTGTTGAAGGCCAGCTGTCCCATGAGGATGAAGAGGGGAACCGTGGTCAATCCGTAGGAGGAAAAGACCGAATAGAAGTCCTTGGCCAGCAGGTTGAGCGCCCCCTGGACCGAAACCACGATGCTGAATCCGGCGAACCCGACCAGTGCCATGACGTAAGAGACCGGCATGCTTGTCAAAAAGACCAGCACCATCACCACAATACCGACAACACCAATGATTGTAGGACTCATTTGTTTCTCAGCCGCCTCAACCCTTCGACAACACCCTTGGCGATTACGGCGGAGAGCACCAGAAAACAGCCGGCCACGGCAAAGATGATCAGATATTCAGGAAGTTCCAGATTCATGGAGACCTCGCCCGATTGCTTCAGGCTGATCCCGTACAGGACCATTCGCCAGGCCACCACGACGAACAGGGCGAAGCTGATGATGCCGGTGCAGACATCGATGATCTGCCGCCGCTTTCCCGACATCCGGACCACGAAGAACTCCACACCGATGTGACCTCGGGTCTCGTGGGTGAACGGCAGGGCCATGGCCGCCGCCAGCACCCCCAAGAAAGTGACCAGCTCCACCGATCCGAAGATGGGATGTTTAAAAAAGCGTCCGACGACATCGGCACAGGTGAGCAGGCTCATTCCCGTCAGGCAGACGGCACCACCCTGTTTCAATTTATTGGACAAATATTGGATAAATTTCGATATGCTGGCCATCAGAAAGTTCCTGGCCGAAAAATACGGCATCGGGCCTTACATTTTTTCGGACCGTTGCCGTCTCTTCTTCCGTTGCGCTATTTTTTCAGCGTTTCACGTATCGTCGCGATTACACCCTTGCCGTCCAGGCCCTTCTCGTCCAGATCGGCGGTATATTCCTCGATCATGGGTGCCACGGCCGCCTCCCATCGGGCCGCCTCGTCGGCATCGATTTCGATGGTTTTATTGCCTTGGGCGAGAAAAAAGTCCAATCCCTCTTTATCGCTACTGTCCCACGCTTGGCCGTGCTTGACTGCCCACTGTTTATTGATGGCCTCGATCACCTTTTGGTCCTTTTCATCGATGGCGTTCCACTTGTCCTTGTTCATGACGATAAAAAACGAAGTGGTGTATGCAACCGGATAGGCCAGACTCACATAGTCGACCACCTCTCCCAGCTTCCAGCCCTTGTTGGTTTCGATGGGATTTGCGCATCCGTCGACCACGCCCTTTTGCAGGCTCTGATACGATTCGGGCATGGGCATGGGGACCGGTGTTCCCCCCAGCGCCTTGACCATCTGCGCACTGATGCCGGTGGAGCGGATCTTCAGCCCCTTCAAATCCTCCAGCTTGCGCACGGCCTTTTCACGGGTGTGAATCAGGCCGGGACCATGGGCATGAATGTACATCATTTGCGTATCGGCAAGTTCCTTTGGGGTAAACCGTTCGAATACCGTATTGGCCACCGCCGTTGCGGTAACCCCGTCCGGATAGCCCATGGGCAGATCGACGGCTCCCATCACGGGGAAGCGTCCACGGGTATAGGCAAAGGCCGAAAAACCGATATCGGCGATACCATCCACGACGCCGTCATAGGTCTGTTTGGCTTTTGTCAGGGTCTGGCCGGCAAAATATTGTACTTTGACGCGGCCATCGGTGCGCTTTTCCACCTCCTGGCACCAACTTTCCGCCAACTGGCTTTGAATATGGGTAGGCGGAAAGAAATTGCTGTACGTCAGTCTGACTGTATCGGCCAAAGTCGAATGGGGGAAAACGGTACCGACACCCAAAACAGACAAAACCATCGCGAACACGAGCGTGTACTTTTTCATGTAACGATCCTCCTGAAGTTTCTATCGCAGTGCAAATGCAAACCAACAATCGGCTTGACGGTCGGACAAACGAGCCTTGGATACCTTGCCGACAACTGGGTTGTCAACAATGGAGGTGCGGCAAGTCTCAAATAAAAAAAGCAGGATGCTTTCAAATACTGACTTTCAGATAGTAGAATGAAGGGAGATGGTCCTTTGGGGTGAGTCTCCAATGATTTACGACGGACGATCATCCGGTCAGGGAAATACCCGGTTCCAGTCGTTTATCGAGGCATTATCGGTCGGGTATGCCAGCGCAGCGAAATCATCAACGCTTTACATGGCGCCGCAACAAAATTGTTTTTGGATTTGTGAAAAGATGTTGTCCGGGGGGCGTCGTGCCGGCCAGGCAACGTCGTTGGGGATGGCTTCTTACTCTGCGTTCATCTGCTTCAGTTTTCGCCACAAGGCCGCGCGACTGATCCCTAAAATTTCAGCCGTCTTGGATTTGTTTCCGTTGGTGGCGTCCAGCACTTTGAGGATATACCGGTTTTCCATCTGTGCCAGAGGCTCAAACTGCATGGGATCCGAAGATGGTTGGGACTTCGTTTCCTTTTGAAAACGTGGGGGCAAATGCTCCCGGCCGATGACGCTGCCATCGGCAATGGTGACGGCCCGCTCCATGATATACTCCAGTTCGCGAACATTTCCGGGAAAGTCGTATGAGATCAAAAGGTCGATTACCTCCGGTGAAACCGAGTCTACCGCCTTGCCGAATTCCTTTTGGAAATGATCGAAAAAATACTGGCACAAGGTGGGAATGTCATCCTTTCGCTCGCGCAAAGGGGGAACCACCAGTTCGAACATGGAAAGGCGATCGTACAGATCCCCTCGAAAGGATTTTGCCCGGACCCGTTGCATGAGATCCGTTGCCGTGGAAACCATGATCCGGATGTTCATGGTGTTGGCATATTGTTTCGTGTTTGCAGCATCGAGGATGTGGAGAAGTTGAACCTGCAAGCCGTCGGGCAGCGCCTCGATTTGATCCAAAAGCAACGTTCCCACCGGATCACCACCAAAAATGCCGCTTCTGGACAGGATGGCCTCGTAGAGACTGCCGGCAACGTGGCCGAGAAACTGTTTGGCGGTTTGTTTGTTGCTGAAGACGGAGCAGTTGATGGCCAAAAACCGCAGATGGCCGCGTCCACTCGCACCATGGATCACCCTGGCGGCCAGTTCCCTGCCGGTGCCCGGTTCGCCACGAAGGGTAACGGGACAGTCCAGGAGCGCCATGCGTTCGAGGTTGTTACGCAATCGTTGCATGGCGGGGGTTTCACCGATGATTCTCGGTTGCTTGCGGAGTCCGGCGGTTTGAACAGAAGCAGGAATCGCATCCTTGTGGATATGGGTTTCTGAAAAGTCGCGACCGGAATGGATTTCGATTTCACTTTGCACCACGCCAACGCGCTGCCCTTTTTGACTGTCCGACGATGAAGCCGGACGAATGACGACCACATTGCCATCGGTACTGAGACCTCGGACAAACTGCCAGAAAGTCCCCATTTCCTCCTTTTCAAAATAGACGGTGTTGAGGGATTCGGTCGCCTGTTTGACCTTTTCGTTCCCATGACCGGTGAGCAGAATCGTCTTTAAATCGGGTTTGATCTCCTTGAGTTTGGTGATGGTTACCAGGCCGTCCATGTCCGGCATCTGCAGGTCGACGATCGCCACGTCGATGGCGTGCTGGGTTGCGATCGTAAGGGCTTCCATGCCACTGGTGGCGGTATGGGGAACAAAACCCAAGACGGTCATTCGTTGTGCAATGGATTTGAGCAATTTTTCTTCGTCGTCGACCAGAAGAACCTGTTTTGCCGTTTTTGTCATGAGAAATGTTTCTTTCTTGTCAAAGGCATTCGCTTAGCTGCCCGGTACTCGAATCTCAGACCTGAAAAATTTCTATAACGATGATACGTTTGTTACGAGGTCAATGCGCAACAGCGGAAATCAAATGTATGTATATCGGTTCCGCAAAAACTGACGCGGTTGGTTTTCGCGGGCATGACCGAAATAAAATAAAGGATGGGTGGCGTTTCCAAACTTCAATTTCCCATAAGGAGGATTTCGGCCATGCCCGCGATCAGCATGCCGTATATTCAGTTGTGCCAACGACCACCCGCAAGGGGGGGGGGGGCTCGGATATTCGGCCATCGGCCGGATATCCGAAAGCACATTCGTGCTTTCATCGTTCGGGTTGGTTCCGGGTGCACGGCATCCGGTTTGAACACAACGAATCACGGCGTATCTGACGATAAGGCATTACACGTTTATGATAAACTTCCCCAAACCATGATCAGCGTTTTTTATCATGCTGCCGTTCAATCTCCAGCGCATCTTCGATATCCCCGCCTGTGGCCATCCCCGCCGCAGCCATGTGTCTCTCTAAGCGTTGGAGATTTCTGCGGATGAAACTCCAGAACTTGTTCATCTCCTCTTTTTCGAAATAATGGGAATTGAGCGCCCGGGTCGCTTCCCTGAGTTTTTCGTCGCCATGGCCCGTGAGCAGCAAGGTTCGCAAGGAGGGGTCGATCTCTTTGAGTTTGGTGATGACCACCAATCCGTCCATGTCCGGCATCTCGTGGTCCACGACGGCCAACTGTATCGTGTTGCTTCGGGCGATTTCCAGGGCCTCCCGTCCGTTTAACGCAATCAAGGGGTCATACCCTTTCAGTCGAATGCGCTCGGCCAGCGCCGTGACGAATTTCTCATTGTCGTCGACCAGCAGGATGTTGATGCTGCCAAGGGGAAGGTTGGAAAGAAAATCCCAGAAGCTTCCCATCTCCTCCTTGTCGAAATAGGTGGAGTTGAGCGCCTGGGTCGCTTCCTTGAGTTTGTCATCACCATGGCCGGTCAACAGGACCGTGCGGATGTCCGGCTTCATGGCCTTGAGTTTCGTGATGACGACAAGGCCTTCCATCTCCGGCATCTGCTGATCTACGACGGCGATATGGATCGGATTGGCCTCGGCGATTTCAAGGGCGGTCTTGCCATTTTCGGCCGTGAAGACCGTAAACCCCTTCAATTTGGCACGTTCGGCGGCGGAGGCAAGAAATTTGGGGTTGTCATCCACCAGCAGGATGTTGATCTGTTTCTTTGTCATTTTTACCTACCTTTTACTTGTGATGAAGTGATAAATTCGCTTTTTCCCCCGAACGCCATTTTAATGGCCGCCGCTGCCCAGCAAACCCGAGGCCGCCACGGTCAGGACGATGATCTCCAATACGGCGATGACTGCGTAGATCCAGTCCTTCTTGCGAGAATATCCCCTGACCAGAACTATGTAACAAAAGATCGTCATCAAAGCCAACAGCACGAAACCGATATAGTTGAGAAAATCCCCTTTGCCCAGCAGGGCGGTCCAGCCCCATCCCGTGGGAGAGTGGGTGATTTCCAGATATTCATGGATACCCTTGCCCCAGTTGGCACAAATCGTAGCCAGATCGACATGGGACGGCAAGAGCCCCGTCAGGTATACGATATACGTGGCGACCATGATAATGATACCAGCGATCATCCCCATGGACAACAAGTTGGCGTAGATGATCTGTTCCTTTGAAGGTTTGAGTGATGGATTGTCCATGCCTTGCATATTTATTTCTCCCTATCGAAGTCGTTATCCTAAAATTCCCAGTCCCAACCCTTTGTCAAGGGCCTTGAATCCGGCAAAGAAAAGTACACCGATCACCATGTACCGGATCGCCTTGGGTTTGGCAAAGGCCAGTATCCGTACGCCCAGAATGGAACCGAGCATGAGACCGACGATGGATGGCACGGCGATCAGCGGAATCACGCATCCCCGGTTCAGATAGATCCACGCTGCCGAGGTATCGGTGATGGAAAGAAGGAACTTGCTGGTGGCCACGGAGATTTTGAGAGGCGCCCCCATGAGCAGGTTGAGTACCGGTACGTTTGCCCATCCGGCCCCCAAACCGAACATGCCGGCCAGCAGGCCGATCAGAATGAACAGGAAAAGGCCCAAAAGGGTTCGGTGGGTCTTCCACTCCACACTCTCCCGTGATCCTTCATCCCAGTACACCCCATTGAGTCCCAGTGCCAATCCGATGGCATCCTGTTTCGTCACAACCGGTTTTTCGGTATTTTTGGAAAACAGAAGCAAAAGGGCGATGCCGACGATGGTGCCACCCAGGCAGGCCTGAATGATGTTGGGATTCAACTGGGACAGGTAGAGGCCGAGCATGGCACCGGCGATGGAACAGGCCGATGCGATGAGTGCCACGGGAAGGGCCAGGCGGAGGTTGGCCAGGTTCCGTCGCAACAATCCCGGGCCGGCCGCCAGTGCGCCGGCCAGTGCGACCATGAGTCCGATGCCCCTGACAAAATCGATGTGAAAGGGAAAAAAGCCACTGACCAGCGGTACATACAATACCCCGCCACCGACGCCCGCCATGACCGCCAGAACGCCGAGTACCAGGCAGAAGAAAAACAGGATAATGGGCCAAAACCACCAGGGTTTGGCTGCGGCCCCACTTGTCATGGCTTCCGTTGCAAACGCCATGGCCGGACAACTCATGATGGAAACCATTAGATAAAGCAGCCATCGACCGGATAGAACATTTCGAATGTTTAACATTTAACCAACTCTCCAAATTAAAGTGTTTACAAATAAAACAAAAGCGACTATATGTTTCATATAGATTAAGTTTTGCGAAGAGTCAACCCAAATGATAGTTGCATAATGAAACAAAGTGAAACTCTGATCGTCGATGACGAACAACGATACGCCGACATGCTGGCCAGAAGGCTTGGATTACGGGGAATTGAATGCACGGTCCGATATGACGGCCAAACAGCTGTCGACACCGTTGCCGAGAAATTTTTCCCCCTGACCATACTGGATTTGAGACTGCCTGACATGTATGGTACGGATGTTCTTATTCAGATTAAAAAACGTTGGCCTTCGGCCGAAGTCGTCATCCTTACCGGTCACGGAACGGATCTGGACAGAGAGCGTTGCATGGCCGAAGGGGCACTGGCCTTTTTCAATAAACCGGCGGACATCGATCGCCTGGTTCAGATCGCGAATCAGATCAAAGAGAAATCGGAATGATGGGTTTTCTCCGCAATTTGGGAAGAACGGTGTGGCCACGGTTTCATCGTGACGAAGATGAACACCTGCATCCATACTATACATTTCAGGACTATCGGGAAACCTGGGTCATGACCATTTTTATCCTGATGGCCACATCGTTGTTG
Organism: uncultured Desulfosarcina sp.; assembly: GCA_963674945.2. Lineage (GTDB taxonomy): Bacteria > Desulfobacterota > Desulfobacteria > Desulfobacterales > Desulfosarcinaceae > Desulfosarcina. The sequence continues at coordinate 1,288,569 of CAXXWQ010000003.1, read as the reverse complement.
CCGTTGCTCTTCATGACGATGATCTACTACCAGCTGATCGAACGCTCCATGGATACCGAATCCATTTTGCGAACGGAACGACTGACGTCCAATGCAAGGAGAGCGGTAACCTTCCTGCTGGAGGAACGACTGGATGCGTTGACCTTTACCGCCAATGAGATGGTATACGAACAGTTGAACCATCCCGAAACACTCTCCCAGATATTGCGAAATCTGAAACTGGGTTTCGGAGGGCTGACCGATCTGAGCGTCATCGATGATGGTGGGACACAGGTCGCCTACGCCGGCCCTTACAACCTGGAAGGAAAATACTACGGCGAGCAAGACTGGTTCATGGCATGCCAACAGCACGATGCCTGTGTAAGTGAAATCTTTTCCGGATACCGTGACATCCCCCATATTGTCCTGGCGGTGAAATCCAACCGGCCGGATGGTCGACATTTCTTTCTTCGCGCCACCCTGGAGACGGAAAAGCTGTTCCAGACCCTTTCCTCCTATGAGACCGGCCAGCACGTGGACATCTTTCTCGTCAACCGCAACGGTCTGCTTCAGACGCCCTCGCCGTTCTACGAGCGGGAAGACCACCGGATGAAGATCATGCCGCCGGTCTATTCCGAGCGTACCCAAGCCGTTTTGTCCACGGATTCCAAAGGACAGCAGATCGTCGTCGGTTATGCATTCATCAACACCAAAGTTGTCGATACACCTTTTATCCTCATGGTGGTCAAACAAAAAGCGGGACTGATGAAGGTGTGGATGGACATGCGATCCAACATCAATTGGTTCCTCGGCGTCAGCACGTTGATCGTCGTTGCGGTGATCACCCTTACATCCACGATCATGGTCAATAAGATTTTTAAAGCGGATCGGGAAAAGGCAAAGACCATGGTCGCTGCCGAACAGAACTGCCAGTTGGCCTCCGTTGGACAACTGGCTGCCGGGGTTGCCCATGAAATCAACAATCCGCTGGCCCTGATCAACGAGACCGCCGGCTATGTGCGCGATCTGTTTCAGTTAAAGGATCAGTATAAGGATGATCCCGAGCTGTTGGAGCATATCGATTCGATCATCGATGCCGTTGATCGTTGCGGCATCATCACACGCCAATTGCTGGGATTTGCCCGGCGTTTCGACGTAAAGACCCAGTCCACAGACCTGAAGGAAATCGTCTCCGATGTACTCAATTTCCACAAAAAGGAGGCTGAATATCGCAACATTTCCATTCATATGGACATCCCCGATACCGTACCCATTATCGAAACCGACCGGGGGAAACTGCAGCAGATTATCCTCAATTTGGTAAACAACGCTTTTCAGGCCATTGGCAACGGGTGCAGTGTGGCCATTCGTGCCGAGATTGCATCTCCCGATCGCGTTCGCCTCGTGATTCAGGACAATGGATGTGGCATTTCGGAAGATCACCTCAATAAAGTGTTTGAGCCGTTTTTCACCACGAAACCCGAGGGAAAGGGAACCGGTTTGGGCCTCTCCATTACCTATGGACTGGTGAAAAAACTCCACGGCGACATAGAGGTTCAAAGTCAAACGGGCAAGGGAACGACGTTCGTGATCACCCTTCCCGTCCAACTGGAGAGAGATAATCTACCATGAAGGTCTTGCTTGTCGACGATGAACAAAAGTTTGCACTTATGCTGGCCAAACGGTTAGAATTGAGAGGATTCACCGTAGCGGTAGCCTTTACCGGCAATGATGCCCTGGAAATTGTCAAGTCGGAACCACCTTTCGACGCGGCACTTCTGGATGTCAAAATGCCGGGAATCGGTGGCATCGAATTACGACGGCAACTGGCCGTATTGAATCCGAAAATGAAATTCGTCTTTCTTACCGGTCATGGCTCGGATGCCGATTACCACGCCGGTATCATTGAGGCCGACGAATATCTGCCCAAGCCGCTGAAGATCGAAGATCTGATTGAAACCTTGAACCAATTGAAGTAAGGGGAGACGACGGTCTGCGTCATTCACTGGTACCGATTCATCGTTGCCCGGATGAGGAATACCAGATGAGGTCCATACGTAAAATCGAAGAAGGTGATTATGGTAAACCAAGACGACCTGTTTGGCTATGCAAGCCTGGGGTTTTTCGGAAAGGTCAACGCTTCCATTTCCCATGAATTGAAAAACGTCATGGCCATTATTTCGGAAACAGCCGGTTTGCTCAAAGATCTGGCCGAAATGGCAGGAGAAGGTCAATCCGTTCCAACCGATATGCTTACCAGCAGCGTCGACAGCATCGTCGAAGAAATCCAGCGGGGATTTTCCACCATACGACAGATGAATCGGTTCGCCCACAGCGTCGATCATCCCGTTGGTACTGTCAATCTGATGGAAGTGTTGGACCTGGTATGCAATCTTTCCGGTTATCTCAGCTATGCGGGCAAAACGCGTTTGAATTCCAGCGGTGATGCAGCGCCCACCGTGGAGACCTGTCCCTTTATTTTGCACTCCATCGTTTACCAGGTCGTGGTTCAGGCATTTCAACATACCGGTCCCCAGGGCGAGTTGGAAATTTTCGTCCAGACCAAAGACGATTCGACCTGGTGCATTTTCGTTTATGGCTTCAGTGCCGAAGAATACCAGGTCTTTCCCGAGGAAGACTTAAAAAAAATGGCCGCATCCATCGGTGTTTCCATCCTTTGGGACCGGTCTTCGGACCGCCTCGAGATTGATGTTCCGACAAAAATAGTATAAGACAAATCACCATCGGTTTCTGATAAAAACCGCATAATACGACGACAACACCATTTCACTTCATACATGTGGAGGACACCATGGAAACGGAAAACCAAATTAAACTTCTTTTGGTGGATGACGAAGTCAAATTCCTCGATGCGGTTTCGAATCGACTTCGGATGAAGGGCTTTACGGTTGAGACAGCCACCAATGGTGAGGATGCCATCGAGGCGGCAAAAAAAGGCGGCTTTGACGTGGCGGTATTGGATCTTCAGATGCCGGGTACTGATGGGGAACAGGTGCTGCGCATCCTAAAACAGACCCACAAATTCATCGAGATTATTATGCTCACCGGTCACGCCACCGTCGATTCGGCAGTTGAGTGCACAAAACTCGGTGCCTTTAAATACCTGGAGAAACCCTACGATTTCGATAAGCTTGTGGAATCGCTCAAGGATGCCTATCAGGCAAGACTGAAAAAGAAATTCGAGAGCAATGAAAAACGGATGGCCGCGATCAGCAAACTTTCGTTGCAGCATTCACCCCTTGGACTTTTAAAGGCACTGTCGAAAATCGACGATGATGTGAAGTAGCTTCCAAGTCACCGACCTCCCGAAGAGCAGGTGGTTTGATGAAGCCTTCTCGAAGGGGACTGAAAACCGATCCATGAACTTCGAACACTGAACGTCCAACTTCGAACATCGAATAAGGAATTCTGTCGTTCCCAAATCTTGCCGCCCTGCTTCACTGACGGCAACAAAAAAACAAGATCGTTTTATCAGACGACGGAGCGAAGCGATTGCATCATTCAACGTTCGACGTTCAATGTTCGAAGTTCGCAAAATCGATCCTACCCTTTTCGGCTCGATCGGGCATAGCCCAAAGTTTATTTAACGGCAATCAGAGTCGATAAACAGTCGGTTTGTCTTCCGCGTCAATGTGGATCCCCACGGTGTCGCCGGTCTTGAATCCCACCCGCTTGAATTCTGTGACCACCTTCGAATGCCGGTCAGCCTGCCAATAGACCGTCCAAAGCGGGTTTCTCACCGTATCGATGCCGTAGGCGTCGTGGCTGCACAAGTTTATCCGGAATCGATCCTTGACGATAAGCGTGTCGGCTTCCGACAGAAAGATGTCGATCTGGTAAAGGTTGTTGTGGAGAGCCTTGGACAGTTCCTTTTGCAGTTCCGGGGTGTCGTCCAAATAATGGCTGGCAATCTGATACAACTCCACCGGGTCCTGGATGGCCATCCCCAATACGGCATAGCGCTGGTGGCGTAATGCAAAGGCCTCGAGATCGGCCTGGTAGGCCGAAACGAAGTCGACAATGGGAACGATGTCCTGTCTGCTCGGTTTCTTTTTGGAATGAAACACCTCTTCGCACTGGGAAATGATGTCGATGTAAAAGGCCTTGTTGTCCATTACATACAAGGGCCGTTCCCGGTAGCTTCGCCACTTCCGGATCCGTCGGATGCCATCTAAGCCGATGGAACGCCGACTTTCTTTCTCTTCCAGGGTATCGATGTCTGAGATGTCCTTGGCCTGCACCACGTGAATCTCGCCATCGGCGGCGATGATATACTCGATTTCACACCGAAACCCCAAATAGTGCTGCATATCTTTGGACAACTGGACCAGGCGTCGGTCGTGGGGGGTTCGGGTAATGTAGGGCTCGCTTTGTATTTTGTGAATACGGTCCCGGCAATATCCGAATTCCCAATGTCCGCCGATCATCTTCGCCATCACGCTGGATCCGTCGATAAATGGCATGACGATTACCCCCATTTGTTCCAGATCGATCTTCGGGGCATGATTGAACCGTTGCTGCCGGGCGATGGAGAGATGCCTGCTGGTTTTTGCCAGTTTGATCATCTTGTTTCTAGCATAGCGGATACCGGCAACATCCGCGTATGTCTCCAGGGAATCGAATGTGCCCCCCTTGAATCGATGCTCCTGGGGGTGGGCGCTTCTGGCGATTACCTTGAAACTCTCCCGGCGACTCTGCAAAAAAGACTCCAGCTGGGAGAAATTCTCATTTTCAAAATCCTGTGCGGACACATAAATGAAGTCCGGTACGGCAAATTGACCTTGCCTGAGCGTGTTGAGCAGTTCCGCCTTTTCCGGTATGGGGGACATTTCGTGTCTCCTATTGACAATACCCTAACAGTCATTTAAAAATTCCCGACCAATCATGGACGGCTTTTTCAATTATTTGGTCGAGAATTGACAAACCGGTAACACATGTCCTTACCAAATGCAATCTTTGACGCAGCGACGCGGCCCTTTTCACGAAACTGGTTCCAGGCAGCCGCCACGGCCCGGTTTTTCAGTGTTGCCTTTGTTGCCACGACAATGATTTTGCATCAATTCAAGGACAAGGATCCTGTATTGAAGGATCGCGCCACAGGAACGTAACCATGCCTGGGATTGCCATATTCGGTGGGGTGTACTGTGGCGCAGACAAAATCGTCGACGACCTTGTCGCCGCTTCCGGAATCCGTCTGATCACCGACCAGGAACTCATCGAAAAAGCAGCAGACGTGTCCGGTATTCCGGTAAAGAAAATTCGGTGCGCATTCTCTGCCAATACTTCGGTTTTCAACCCATTTACCCACGAAAAGGAGTTTTCCATCGCCTCGTTACGGGTAGCGCTGGCAAGGGAATTGAGCACAGCACCGCTTTTGGTACACGGATTTTGCAGCCTGCTCATTCCCCGGTCAATCCGTGACATTCATCGGGTGTGCATTGCAGCGCCGACATCTTACCGCATTATTTATGCGCAAACGAAGTCCGCAACGGACGAACAGTCGGCCTTGCAGCAAATCCGGGCCGACGATGTCGACAGTGCCGCCTGGGCCGAATTCCTTTATGGTATAAATGATCCATGGGATCCATCCCTGTACGACATCGTCCTTTCCATGCACCAGACAGATCGGGAAAAGGCGGCTGCCTTGATCAAGGCCCATAATGAAAACGGAGCTGAATCGTCTGGTGACACCCTGTATCAGGCGTTGGATGATTTCGCGCTTTCGGCCACCGTCGAAATGACATTGTACCGGGCCGGTCACGACGTCTCTGTTTCGGCCGATAGGGGTCAGGTCGTGTTGACCATCGGCAAGCAGGTGTTGAATCGATCTCTACTAGAAAAGGATCTTTGCGATCTTGCCGGGGCCGTAACCGGCGTTCAATCGGTCGCCGTAATACAGGAAAGGATGAATCCATCACCGCAGATCTATTACAGATTCAGTATGGAACATCCCTCCCGGGTATTGTTGGTGGACGATGAACAAGAATTCGTCAAGACGCTTTCAGAGCGGCTTCAACTTCGTGACATGGGCTCTGCCGTGGCCTTTGACGGAGAGACCGCCTTGGAAATGGTGCGGGAAGATCCACCCGAAGTGATGGTTCTGGACCTCAAGATGCCAAAAATGGATGGCATGTCGGTACTCGCGTTGACAAAGGAGATGCGACCTGCGATCGAGGTCATCATCCTGACCGGCCATGGAGACGAGTCGGATCGAAAACGATGCATGGCGCAAGGGGCATTCGCCTACCTGCAAAAACCCGTGGACATGGAAATATTGAGTGATACGATAAAAAAGGCCCATGAAAAGAATCGAACGGATGACCCCTGACTCCGTTTCACCACGAACATACCCACGATCCGGTATTGACCGTTGGAGATCATATATGTTCAAACCCCGATTCTGGGATTACGAAGAGCCTGGCTCGGATCCAACGAGACGGCATTTTGGCTATCGACGCAGATGGCTGATGCTCGTTGCCTTCATGACGATCTTCACACTGGTGCCACTTCTTATCGTTACCCTGATCGATTACCGGTTGACCCGTCACTCCTTCGAAACAGAGGCAAAGCTGGAAGTCGAACGCATCGTTACCAATACATGGCGAAGTGTTTCCCATGCGTTGTCACAGCGTCGTTCGGCCCTGGCCTTTATCCTGCAGGACAACACCTATTCTCAACTGTTGGCACCCGGACGGCTGGACGCCGTTCTCATCCACCTCAAGGGTGTGATGGACGGCTTCGTGGACCTGGCCGTGGTCGTCGATCATAAAAGAGTCCAGGCTTACGCCGGTCCGGGAGATGCCACCATGAATCCGGCAATGGACGACAATGGGTTTCGCCAAGTCACTGTTAACGGGTTTGCCATCAGCGAAGCGGTGTCGTCCGATTCAAAACAGGAAGGGCGACTGATCATGGCCCTTCGACAGGACCGGGATGAAGGAGGATTCTTCGTCCTGCGATCCACGCTGGCTGTGAGTATTTTCGACGATCTCTTCTCACAACTTCTCATCGACGAGGGAGAGGACGTTTTCATCGTGGATCATCGGGGCGTCCTGCAGACCCGTAGCCGGTATCATGGAAACCGTTTCGACAGACTTTCCCTGCCCATTCCTGAAGCCGCGGCCGGTACTACAGTATTCGAGATAACCGACCCGGAGGAAGGACGGTTGATTTTGGGTCTCGCCCCCATCTCCGACAGCCCGTTTTCCCTCATCACGGTGCAGCGGCAAATCGGGATCCTGGATCTCTGGCGCATGCCTCGCATGCAGCTTGTCGGTTTTCTGTTTATCAATATCGTCGTGATTCTCATCACGATCCTGATTGCCGCCACATATATGGTCAACCGCATTCACCTGGCCGACCGGCGTCGGGTGCGCGCCCTTCATCAGGTGGCTTACGCCAACAAGTTGGCCTCCATCGGGCGACTGGCATCGGGTGTGGCCCACGAGGTCAACAATCCTTTGGCGATCATCAGTCAGAAGGCCGGGTTGATGAAAGATCTCATCTTGCTGCAGCGAGATCGCCTCGATACCGAGCGAATATCCGGCCTCGTGGACGATGTGCTTTCCTCGGTGCAGCGATGCGGTGCCGTAACCCAGCGGATGTTGAGCTTTGCCCGGCACATGGAGTCGTCCATTGAGGCGGTGAACGTGGAGGATGTCGTCAGAGAAGTGCTGGCGTTTATGGAAAAAGAGGCGAAGCAGCGATCCATCGCCGTTACCGTTGCCATAAAAGGTGAAATTCCCACAATCGAGTGTGACCGGGGCAATCTCCAGCAGAGCATTCTCAATCTGGTTAACAACGCCATGGCAGCCATGGAAGACGGCGGACGTCTGAATGTTGCCATGGGGATGCGTGGATCATCTGAGATTTTCGTGACCGTTGCCGACACAGGGCTCGGCATCCCACAGGAGGATCTCAAACGGGTCTTCGAACCGTTCTTTTCCACGAGCAGCGGTGCCGGTGGTGCCGGCTTGGGACTGCCCGTCACCTATGGCATGGTTTCTCAGATGGGCGGGAAAATCAAGGTCCAAAGCAAGGTGAATCAGGGCAGTGCATTCACCATCACCCTGCCACTGAAACGGCCCGGAGGATCATCCGCAAACGAGTGCCCATCCAGAAATGGCTAATTTGCCCGATATCTGGCGTTGCGCGAAAAATTTTATCCTCGGAATATCAACCACATGCACCCCAAGGGCATTTCCTTCGGGGCACCTGCGGTAAAATTTTTCACACGCCTTGATCTCGACCAAATTTTCCTATTTCTGGATAGACGCGAACGAGAGGTTGGATCGATAGATGATTTTTCTGACCATAGGAACACGACCCCCATATTGATTAGGAAAAAGATTATGACAGATCCATCCCGGGAGCTGGCTATCGAGGGAATTCGGTTTTTCGGCGAAATGTCCGCTTCGGTGTCCCACGAAATAAAAAACGTTCTTGCCATCGTCAACGAAAATGCCGGATTGCTCAAGGATCTGGTCGCCATGGGAGAAAGGGGAATGCCGCCTTCCCTCGAACGATTGAAAATTCTCGCCGAAGCCATCGAACGCCAGATCCTGCGGGGGGATCGGATCGTAAAGAATATGAACCGGTTCGCCCACAGTGCCGATCATCCCCAGGAGGCCGTGGATGTGTGCGAGGTGATCCGGTTTGTCATCGATCTGACCTCCCGGCTCATTTCAATGAGGGGGGTGGAACCGATCCTTACCCTGCCGTCCAAGCCGGTAATGGTTGACACGAATCGGTTTTTTCTTGAAAATTTGGTTTGGGCCTGTCTTCGACGTTCATTGGAGGCAAATACAGAAGCGCCGGCGGTGGATATAATTGTTGAGTCCGACCAGACCGGTGTCCGGGTGCGGTTTCGCCAGACGACGGATCAGGCGATGTCGGTCCTCGATGATTTCCCATCTTCCCGGATGTTGACGGTGGCACGAATGACAAATGCCCATATTACCATTGAACCCGAAGCAAATGAGATTATTCTATCGTTATAGAAACGTGTCTATCCAGAAAATAGGAGTGTACCATGAAGGAAAGAGTATTGTTGGTTGATGACGAAGCGGAGTTCTTGGACATCATGGCAGAACGCATGCGCGCAAGAGACATGGAGGTCATCACCTCCACATCGGCATCCGAGGCATTGTCCTTGATGGAAACCGATTCCTTCGACGCTGTGGTCATGGACTTCATGATGCCGGAGATGGATGGCATCCAGGCTTTGAAGGCCATCAAGGAAAGGAAGCCGGAGATGCAGATCATCCTTCTTACCGGCCAGGCCACCGTGGAAAAAAGCGTCGAGGCAATCAAGGCGGGGGCCATCGATTTCGTTGAAAAACCGGCAGATCTGGACGCCCTGTCCGAGAAAATCAAGAAGGCGCACCACAAAAAGGCGGTCATCGTTCAGAAACAGAGCCAGGATCGCGTGATCGCGGTACTAAGAAAATTTGGCATATGAAAACCCTCACCCATCCCCCAGACAGGATGGTTGAATGTTTCAATATGGCCGGTTTTTCGTAACCGGCCATCGATCCGAATCTTTGTTGTCACCGAAATGCGCACGCCACTCTATTCATCGTAAATTTTTTCGCCAAACACGGATTTCCCACCTTCCCCGGTGACACTTTCACCATATCCGTCTCCGTCACGCCAATAAAGGATGTTCGATATGGTCAATCAACCATCCTGTGAAGATCTGGAAAAACGTGTCCGGGAACTGGAGCAGGCTCTTGCCGCACGAATGGATGTCGAAAAGCAAGGCCCGAAGGCGGACAAGGAGTTTTCCCATGTCATTTTTGCAACGGCGATCCCCACATTTGTGATCGACCGCAACCATGTGGTCACCCATTGGAACAGGGCCTGTGAAAAGCTCACGGGCATTGCTTCCACCGAAATGATCGGGAAACAAAAGGCCTGGAAGGCCTTTTATCCCAAGCAGCGACCCGTTCTTGCCGATCTCATCGTCGATGGGGTTTCGGCTGATATCGTTTCCCAATACTATGGAGATGATTATTCGAAATCGGAATTGGTGGACGGCGCATACGAAGCACAGGGTTTTTTCCCGAATCTGGGAAAAGACGGCAAATGGCTGTTTTTCACGGCGACCCCTCTGCCGGACGCTTCGGGAAGAGTTGCAGGCGCCATCGAAACATTTCAGGACATTACCGCTCGAAAACGGGCGGAAGAGTCGTTGAAAAAAAGCAGAGAGACCCTGCTTCGGTACGAGCACATCATTTCATCGAGCGATGATCTGATGTCCTTCGTGGATAAGGATTATGTTTATCGGGCCGTGAATACTTCATATGAAAAGGCCCATGCCAGGGGGAGGGAAACAATCGTCGGGATTCCCATGGTTGCGCTCGCCGGTAAAGAGATTTTCGAGAATCTGATCAAAGGGTACCTGGATCGGGCCCTTACGGGAGAAACGGTTCAATTTCAATCATGGTTTCGCTTTGCCGGGATCGGGCGCAGGTTCATGGATGTGGTCTATCGCCCGTATCGGGATGAAACGGGGGAAATCAGCGGTGTCGTCGCCAGTGCTCACGACCTGACCCAACGGAAATTGGCCGAAGAGGCACTGAAAAACAGCGAAGAACGATTCCGGGGCCTGGTGGGCATGTTGCCCGTGGCGGTTTTCGAGACGGATGAAAAGATCGACCTGACATTTGCCAACCAGTGTGCCTTCGACCTTTTCCACTATTGTGTGGATGACCTGAACCGGGGGATCAACGGGCTGTCTCTGATCGCACCCGAAGATCATGAACGAGCCAAAGCAAATATCGCCAGACAGATGAAGGGAGAGGCCCCTGGGGGCCAGGAATACCAGGCCATAAGAAAGGACGGGGCGAAGATACCCATCATCCTTCATGCCAATTCCATTTTCAAGGATGGTGTCTTTTCAGGGCTGAGAGGTATCATTATTGATGTCACGGAACGAAAACGTTTCGAATCGGAAAAGGCGCAGCTGGAAGAACAATACCACCAATCCCAGAAAGTGGAAGCCATCGGCAGGCTGGCCGGCGGCGTTGCCCATGATCTGAACAACCTGCTTACCCCCATCATCGGTTATGGTCAAATCCTGATGGACCATTTCGGCCCGGGTGACAGCAGGGGAGAGTCCATCGAGGCGATCGTGCAGGCCGGATTCCGGGCACGGGACCTGGTTCGCCAGTTGCTTGCCTTCAGCCGAAAGCAGACACTCGAATACAAACCACTGAATTTGAACGATACCATCAAAAGGTTTGAGAAGCTTCTTCGGAGTACGATCCGGGAGGATATCGATATCCAGATTTTTCCAGCCCGCAACCTGGAAACCGCCATGGCGGATGTGGGGCAGATCGAGCAGGTGATCATGAATCTGTGTGTGAACGCCCAGGATGCCATGCCCGATGGTGGGACGCTGATTCTTGAAACCGCCATGGCGACCATCGATGCCGTCGATGCCATGAGGTCTCCTGGAACGAAAGCCGGACGATACATCATGCTGACGGTTCGTGATACCGGAAACGGCATGGATGATGAGACCCGGGCGCATATTTTCGAGCCCTTTTACTCCACCAAGGGCGATCACGGAACGGGGTTGGGCCTGTCCACCGTCTACGGTATCGTCAAACAGCATGGCGGGAATATCATGGTCCGCAGCGAGCCGGGGAAAGGAACCACATTCGACGTCTACTTGCCCGTCTCCGATGCAGATTTCGTCGGGGCCGAGCACTCGAAATCCACCCCGGAGCGGTTGACCGGTTCCGAGATCATCCTGATCGTGGAGGACAACGAACAGGTGCGCAAGCTGACGAAAGCGGTATTGGAGAGACTGGGGTACAAACTTCTTCTCGCGGAGAACGGTTCGTCGGCCTTACAGGTCCTGGCCGCTCACGACGGACCCGTCGACCTTCTGCTGACCGACGTGGTCATGCCCGATACGAATGGACGGGACCTGTATATGAAGGTTGCCGAAAAATATCCGAACATTCGGGTGCTGTATATGTCAGGCTATACCGATGACGTGATTGCCCATCAGGGCGTTTTGGATGAAGGGGTGCAATTTATTCAGAAACCATTTTCCGTTGAGGGGTTGGCGGCCAAGGTAAAGGAAGCACTGGCGCAGTGACACAAGTTAACGGCTTCGCAAAAAGCTTTTCCAGGCCAAATATGGCCAAACAATCCCATGCAAGAAACTCGATATTATTTTTTGCAGGTAGAAGGAAACGAGGGAAACGCTTTTAGTCAAAAAGTCCTTTTTAATTGGAAAAATGAACGAATTCCTTATTCAACGTTCGATGTTGGAAGTTCGATGTTCGACGTTCATTAATCCGGTTCCAAGCCCCTTTGTCATACGTGCTGGATTTTAATCTTGAGCATCATGTCGCCGCGGTTGCCATCGGCCCTGGGCTTGCCGATTCCCCTTAACCGCAGAACCTGGCCGTCGGTGATGCCTTGGGGGATGATCACGTTGTACAGGCGTTTTTGTAATCCCCATGGAACGGTAACCAGTTTTTTGGCACCCACCAGGGCCTCGTACTGGGTGATGGTGAGGGTACCGAAAAGATCCCCTTCCGTTTCGCCGCGGCCCGTCTTGACGACCTGGAAGCGGTGGGATCGTTTTTTTTCGGTGGTCTGACGCAGACGGTCGGAGACGCCGAAAGAGGGGAGGCGGTCGAAGAGTTTGAGGAATAGCACGCCGAAAACGAATCCGCCGATGTGGGCCCACCATGCGACCCCCCCTGCCTGTCCCGCGCTTCCCGCTGCGTTCAGGAACTGAAAAACGAACCAGATTCCGATCAAGAAGAAGGCGGGGATCTCCACAAACCAGGGGATGAAGATGATGAGGATCATGGTGAGAATGCGTGATCCGGGATATAGGATAAAATAGGCGCCCATCACTCCGGCGATGGCGCCACTGGCCCCGATGGTGGGCACGTTGGAGTGGGCATTGAAGAGAAGGTGGACAAGGCCCGACGCCATGCCGCACAATAGATAAAACAAGAGGTATCGCAACGATCCCAACCGGTCTTCCACGTTGTCACCGAAGATATACAAGAACCACATGTTGCCGATCAGGTGCATGAAACCGCCGTGGAGGAACATGAATGTGAAGAGACAGAGGATCTGCTGCCATGTAGAGAAATAGGCCGATACCTGGGGGATCGTGAATTTGGCCGGAACAAGGCCGTAGAGGTAGATAAAATGGTCCTGTCCCGGTCCTTGGGAAAGCTGTATCAAAAATAAAACCACATTGATGCCGATGAGGCTGTTGTTGACCACGGGGAAGGTCTTGGACGGTGTGATGTCCCGAATCGGAAAAATCATGTCGCTTCGATTCTCATGGAAAGGTCCACGGCTACGGCCGAATGGGTAAGGGCACCGATGGAGATGATATCGACACCGGTTCGGGCCAGTTCTGCAAGGCGGCTTTTGGTAACGCCGCCGGAGATCTCCACGAGTGCACGATGGTCGATCAGTGCGACTGCCTTGCGAATCTGGATCGTGTCCATATTGTCCAGCATGATCGTGTCTGCACCGGCGGCAAGTGCTTCCTTTACTTCTTCAAGTGTGGTGGTCTCCACCTCCACCTTGACCAGATGAGAGATGGTTCGGCGAACCCGTTCCACCGCCTCGGTGATTCCGCCTGCCGCGGCAATGTGATTGTCCTTGATCAATACGCCGTCGTACAGCCCCATGCGATGGTTATGGGCACCGCCCATGCGTACTGCATATTTCTCGAGGGTCCGCCAGCCAGGGATGGTCTTTCGGGTGTCCACCAGTTTGACCGATGTGCCGGCCACCGCGGTAACGTAGGCCCTGGTTTGGGTGGCGATACCTGACAATCGCTGGAGAAAATTCAAGGCGGTACGCTCACTCTTGAGAAGATTGGCCAGTGTGCCGGTGATATTGACCACCACGCTGCCGGCTGGCACGTGATCGCCGTCTTCATAATTGGGGTCAACGGTCATTTCCGGTTCTAATGCGGCGAAGACCTTCGCGGCTACGTTTATGCCGGCGAGCACCAGTTCCTCTTTTGCCGTGATGACACCCGTTCCGGGAGACGTAGGATTCACGATATTGTCCGTGGTGATATCACCGGGGCCGATATCTTCTTTCAGGGCCAGTGCGATGAGTTCTTCTGTGGTGTGCATTTTTTTGTGTCCAAAGGTAAAAGGTACAAATGATTGCAGTTAATTAAATAAAAAACGATAGAATACCTTATTCGAAGTTCCAAGTTGGGCGTTCGATGTTCGACGCTTATTGGTCTGGATTTTATCCCAATTTGAGGGGGCCTCATCAAACCGCCCGCTATGCGAATGGTCGGTGATTTATTCGAGCATGGCTTCGATTCTGGCCAGCGTCTCCTCCAGTGCCTGCTGTTTTTCCAAAAGAGCGGCGTGTTTTTCACGAACACCCGCCACCACTTCGGCCGGCGCCTTGGCCAGGAAATTCTTATTGCCCAGTTTCTTGTTCAGGCTGGCAATCTCCTTGGTCAATTTGCCGATTTCCTTTGTGAGACGCGCCTGCTCCTGGGTGAAATCGATGATGCCTTCGAGAAGCACAAACACGGTGGCGCCGTCGATGAGGACCGTAGCCGCAGCCTTGGGCTGGACCACTGAGGCATCGATAACGAGGCCGTTCAAACGGGCCAGCTTCTCGATCAGTTCATGGTTTTCCGTAACAATCGTGCCGATCCTTGGATCTTCGGGGCTGACGATTGCGTTGAGGGCCGTGGTCGGCGGGATATTCATCTCCCCGCGAACGTTGCGAACGCCGGTAATCACAGCCATCACCGTTTTCATCTGCTCTTCGGCCTCCTGGTCATCGCCGGGCAGGGTCTGTTCGGGCCAGGTGGCCTTCATGATGGATCCTTCGGTGCCGGGCAGGCTGTGCCAGATTTCTTCGGTGACGAAGGGGGCAAAGGGGTGCAAAAGGATCAGGGCGTCCTTGAAGACGTGCCACAGTACCGACAAGGTGGCGTTCTTCTCCGGGCCTTTCGCCTCGTCGTACAAAGTGGGTTTGATGGTTTCCAGGTACCAGTCACACAGTTCATGCCATACGAATTGATAGACGGCGCTGGCAGCCTCGTTGAATTTATAGTCGTCAAGGGCCGTTTCGGTGTTCCGCGCCACCCGGTTGAGGCGGGAAAGGATCCACCTGTCCTGCAAGCAGATGTGGTTCGTGTCAATGGCATCGAATCCTTCATCCAGGTGCATGAGGGCGAATCGGGCGGCATTCCACAGCTTGTTGATGAAATGACGGTATCCTTCCACCCGTTTTTCACTCATCTTCACGTCGCGTCCCTGGGCGGCAAAGGCAGCCAGGGTGAAGCGGAATGCGTCGGTGCCATAGGAGTCGATGACGTTCAAGGGGTCGATGACATTTCCCTTGGATTTACTCATCTTCTTTCCCTCTTCGTCTCTCACGAGGGCATGCACGTAAACATCGGAGAAAGGAACTTCTCCCATGAAATGGATTCCCATCATCATCATCCGGGCCACCCAGAAGAAGAGGATGTCGAAGCCGGTGACCAGCACCGACGTGGGATAATAGGTCTTGAGCAACTGGGCCCGATCCGGCCATCCCATGGTGGAAAAGGGCCACAGGGCCGAACTGAACCAGGTATCCAGAACATCGGTCTCCTGGACCAGGTCGGTGGAACCGCAGTCGGGACAGATGTCGGGCGCATCCATGGCCACGATCATCTTGCGGCACCCCTGGCAGGTCCAGGCAGGGATCTGATGGCCCCACCAGATTTGGCGGGAGATGCACCAGTCACGGATGTTGTACATCCACTCGTAATAGGTCTTGGTCCAGGATTCGGGGATGATGCGGGTCTTGCCCGTATCCACCGCTTCAATTGCCTTTTGGGCAAGGGGCTTGGTCCTGACAAACCACTGTCGGGACAAGTTCGGTTCCACAACGGTTTTGCAGCGGTAGCAGTGTCCAACGCTGTGGCGGTGGTCCTCTACGCGCTCCAACAGTCCCTGATTTTTCAGGGCTTCGACTACGGCCTTTCTACAGGCAAACCGATCCATGCCGGCGAATCGGCCCGCAGATTCCGTCATGGTTCCGTCGTCGGCGATCACCTTGACACTCGGCAGGTCGTGACGATTGCCGATCTCGAAGTCGTTGGGATCGTGGGCCGGTGTTACCTTCAGGGCACCGGTCCCCGTTGACAGGTCCACATACGTATCTTCGATGATGGGGATTTTTCGTTCCATCAACGGCAGGATTACTTCGGAAGCCGACAGATCGGCATATCGTTCATCGTCGGGATGAATGGCCACAGCCGTGTCTCCCAGCATGGTCTCCGGCCGGGTGGTGGCCACTGTGACCGATCCGGAACCGTCGACAAAAGGATACCGGATATGGTAAAAATGGCCGTCGCGTTCCTCGTGTTCCACTTCAAGGTCGGACAAGGCGGTATGACATCGACAACACCAGTTGATGATGTAGTCTCCCTGATAGATGAGACCCTCATCGTAGAGTTGGACGAACACTTTTCGTACCGCGCGACTTAGCCCATCGTCCATGGTGAATCGTTCCCTGTCCCAGTCACATGAGGCACCAAGGCGTTTGAGCTGGTTGATAATGGCGCTGCCGGAGTTTTCCCGCCACTTCCAGACTTCCTCGATGAATCGATCTCTTCCCAGTTGGTGACGATCCGTACCTTCATCGGCAAGTTTGCGCTCCACTACGTTTTGGGTAGCGATACCGGCATGGTCGGTACCGGGCATCCACAGGACGCTGTCCCCCTTGAGCCGTCGATAGCGGCACAGGATATCCTGCATGGTGTTGTTCAGGGCATGCCCCATGTGAAGTACACCGGTGACATTGGGCGGTGGAATGACGATGGAAAAAGAGGGTTTTGTGGTCTTTTCTTCCGCGGCAAACAGCTTTTTCGCTTCCCAGAAAGAATACCACTTTCTCTCGACAGCTTCCGGTGAATAGCTCTTGTCCAGCATGTTGCGACTCATGGGGGGGTTGCTCCTTGTGCAAGATGGTCCGGTCGTAAGTGTTCTTGCGATTTCTTCGATACGAACCGGGTGCAAAAATGGAAAAGGGGATTAACAATAATCCCCGTTTGCGACTCGTTTTGTATTTTGGTTCCTATGCGGGATTCCGCCCGGTGCCGTTGTTGGACCGCGGTTTCTTCGATTCCCGGTCGTTTACGGCGCGTCGTCAGACAAAAGGGCGTTTTTAATTCTTTCGATCTCCTGTGAAACGGTCTTTTCGATGGTTTGAATGAGCAACTTTTCGATCTTTTCTTTGTATGTTTTTTCGATAACCCGCGTCAAGGCGTCCTCCAACTGCTGCTGCGTCAGGGGTATCGCCTCGGATGACACCGGTGTCCGTGTATCATCTTCACCGGTCGCATCAAAGGTCTCTGCTGTCTCGACAGCAGGGGGGGGCGATGTCGCCGGTTCGGGAGAAACCTCTTCTTCCAACGACGGGACCGGCTGAGACGCAAGGTCGTCGGCCACTTCCATCAGGTCGATTATGGTTTCACCAGGATCTTGCTCGGGCTCCTCTGCCGCTTCATCGGAAACGACATCCAAAAGGGGAATTACATCGTTTTGGGATTCGTCTTCCGATTCGTCGGTGACAGGTGTGGCCGGCTCAATTACGTCCTCGAGTTCGATGATCGTTTCATCCGCCTCGGCGTCTACGATGTTGGTCAGATCAATAACCTCTTCTTCATTCAAATCGATCTTCTCTTCCGGATTCAGATCGGATTCCTTGCGATCGTTCATCGTTTTCCCCCGTTTTTTTACAGCGTCGTTTAATTGAAAGAAAAAGCTATCATAAGGTGTTTGATCCTGTCAAGTCATTTGGATTCTTATAAAAATCATCGATTGTCTTTATTATTTTCCCGGTTTTTGCGCGGAATGGAGTGAGCCGGAGAAAAAACATGTTTTTTGCCGATCAAGGCAATCCTTGACCCGTTTGTATTACTGCGTGTGTTTCACCTGGTTCTGAAACATATCCCAGGAATAGATGGCAAGGGCCGTCCAAATCAGACCGAAGGTCACCCCATGGATTGGCGTAAAGGATTCGCCGAAGATGGTAATGCCCAATAAAAACATACCGGTAGGTGCCGTATATTGGATGAAGCCCAAACTGGTCAAGGTGATACGTTTGGCGCCAAGGGCGAAAAGCAGCAATGGCGTCGCCGTCAAAATTCCGGTGCCGACAAGCAACAGATCCGTGTCCATTCCGGTGTGTAAAAATGCGCTTTCGTTGCGGTGGTGCAAGACAAGCAACCAGACTCCGGCCGGGATGGCCAATAGCAGCGTCTCCACGGTCAACCCCACAAGTGCGCCGACCTCCGCCACTTTTCGGATTAATCCATATATGCCGAAACTGAATGCAAGGGCCAATGATACCCAAGGGAAAGTTCCATAGGCGATGGTGAGAAGGACCACGCCCATCGCGGCCAGGAGAACGGCAAGGGCCTGGGTATGGCGGAGCCTTTCATTAAGAAAGATCCTGCCGAGAAGGATATTGACCAGCGGATTGATATAGTAGCCGAGACTGGCCTCGAGCACCCTTTCATTATTGACCGCCCAGATGTAAACCAACCAGTTCGAAGCCACCAGGATGGCGGTAGAAAAGAGAACGGACAAGATTTTTGGAGATCGAAACACCCGATACAGCGCGGCCCACTGCCTTTTTGCCAGAATCAGGGGGATCAAAAAGAAAAAAGACCAGATAATCCGATGCAGGATGATTTCGAACGCCCCAACGCCGTGAAGAGCCCGCCAATAGATGGGACTCAGGCCCCAGATCAAAAAAGCAAAAAACGCGCACACGGCACCGGCTGCGGGATGTACCTCTTTTTTCATTGAATTGTTCTTCATTTGGTATGTCTGGTAGTAGATACGGTGCGCCGGATCAATAACGACGGCTTCGTAAAAAGTCCGATATCGGCGTTACGCTTCATCCCTCGTCACTGCGACGTATCCAACCATACGCTGCCTTCGGCAGCCGCGATAGCGGTATTCTCGGGATTGAACATAAATGTTCGCCGAAAGGAAAAAAGTCAATTAATATTTCGCTCGCATACGCTCGCTATCGCGGCCCGCAAGCCCTGATCTCGAACTTTTTACGAAGCCGTCCGAAATCCGACTTTTTGCGGGTTCACCAATGATGATTCGGATCATCGAAATCGTAGACCGATCCAAATTGACGTTTTTCCGCATCGTTGGTCCACCGGCTTTGACCTGATTTACATTTTATACTATAGCCCACAGTAAGCGGTTGGATCTTTCATGTTGAGCATTTATTGGTAATTCTATAAAATTATGCTGCCAATCGCTAACAGCTAACGGCGTACCGGTCAATTTCGGTATAATTGTACTGTATGATTCGGTTTTACAAAAATTCTGTATGAGGTTCTTTCATGTCGACAATAAAGAGTGTACAGGTCAAAGAGGGGGTTCTTCGTTCCACCCCCTCCTTCATGGGAAAGATTGTTGCCAAGGTGGCCTATGGGGACCGGGTGGCGTCGATCGAGAGTCGAAACGGCTGGTCGAAAGTACAACCCGGCGACGGTTCTTCATCGGGCTGGATCCACGATTCGGCATTGACCACCAAGAAGATCGAGCTTTCTGCAGGAACGGCAAATGTCCAGCAGACGGCGTCGGGGGATGAGATTGCACTGGCTGGTAAGGGGTTCAACGAGCAGGTGGAGCGCGAATACAAGCAAAAGAATCCGAAAATGGATTTCGCCATGATCGACCAGATGGAAAAGATCGTCATATCCGACAGTCAGATGAGACAGTTTTTAAAAGATGGTCAGGTGAGTCCCACGGGAGGTGCCATACAATGAACACCAGTCGACGCACGTTTATTCGCGACGTTGGTCGTATGACCGGGTTGTCTCTGGGACTTTTCCCTGTTGCCGCCTTCCTTTCCGGATGCAAAACCCTCGAGACGGTGAGCACCATCGGCGCCCAGGTGGGAGCCGCCACCGGGGTGCTAACCGAGGACCAGGCCAAGTCCATCGAAAAGAGTGGAAAGGCCGTTGCCCGCAGCTTCGAAGATTTCACTCCCGAACAAGAGTACTACATCGGCAGGACCGTCGGTGCCCAGATTCTCGAAAAGTACGCGCCGTACAAGAATCAACGCGCCATTACTTACATCAACTTGATCGGCCAAAGTTTGTCCCGGGCTTCCGACCTTCCCGAGACCTTCGGCGGGTACCACTTCTTGATTCAGGATTCCGATGAAATCAATGCCCTTGCCGCTCCCGGCGGTTTGATCTTCGTTACCCGGGGGATCTTGCGGTGCTGCAAATCCGAAGATGCCGTTGCAGCCGTACTCGCCCACGAGATCGGTCATGTGCAGTACCGGCACGGACTACAGGCCATCAAGACATCCCGGATCACCTCGGCCCTGACAACGTTGGGGGTAGAAGGAACCAAAACCTTCGGCGGAAAGGAGCTTGCCGAGTTGACCGAAACCTTCGAGGATTCCATTACCGATATCACCAAAACCCTGATTAATAACGGTTATTCCCGGAAACTGGAACACCAGGCGGACATGGCGGCCATCACCATTACGAAACGGGTGGGATACGATCCGAACGGACTGGCGGAGATGTTGCAGGAGATGGACAAACGGCTCAAACCCGGTCACATCGATTTTGCCAAAACCCATCCTTCCCCCCAAAGCCGACTCGCCGACGTGCGACCGTTATTGGGTGGACCGGGCCCGATACCCGAGGTGAGGCAGCGTCGTTTCAGGAAAGCGCTCAGTGGAATATGATTTCTATCATCTTGCGAGTGACCCATGGGATTTAGCACCGGTTTGTTCATGCTGGGTATCGCCATTATACTGGGCGGGTACATGTTTCTGTCCAGCCGCTCCCGTTTCTTGCCGCACCTTCCCCTGGGATGGTTGATCGCCTATTTTGCCACTTACGCCATCCATCGGTTTGTCGGCCACGTCCCCTTCGTGGTCCAATATGAAAAATGGATCGGGGTCGGGTACACCGTCCTTCTCTCCTGGGCGGTGGTGCGTCTGAGTTTCGCCCTGTTCGTGGAGTTGCCCCTGCGAAAGTGGAGAAAAATCGAAATCCCCAATATCACCAGGGATTTCATTCTTCTCATGTGTTATGCGATTCTGTTTTTCGTTGTTTTGCGTACCCGCGGGGATGTCGACCTGGCGGGGTTGATCACAACATCGGCCGCCCTGACGGTGGTGGTCGGTCTGGCCGCCCAGACCACCCTGGGCAATTTTTTCTCCGGACTGGTACTTCAGATGGAGCACCCGTTCGGCATTGGCGATTGGATTACCTATGAGTCCCACATCGGAAGGGTCGTCGGTATCACCTGGAAATCCACCCGTATCGTCACCCGGGACAATGTCTTGATCTACCTGCCCAACAACGAGTTGTCCAACAGAATTCTGGTCAATTACTCCAAGCCGGACAAGCGAATGGTCGGGCGCATCAACATCGGATTGGAGTACGATGCTCCGCCCAGCAAGGTTCGGGAGGTGATCTTGGGCGTATTGGATAAACATTCAAAGGTGCTGCAATCCCCCCGGCCCCAGGTTCGACTCATCAGCTTCGACGACTCCTCCATCAACTATGAGATTCGTTTCTGGTACAACAGCTACCTTCTTCTGCCCCAAATCAAGGCGGCCATCAACGAACAACTCTGGTATGCCCTGCGGCGAAACGGCATCACCATTCCCTTTCCCATCCGGGATACCCAGCATGCCCACATCGAGCGGCGCCATAAAAGGGAAACCCGAAAACGGCTTTCCGACAAGATCCAACAGATGCTGGAAGGTGTCCCCTTGCTGGAAGCCCTTTGTGACGAGGAGCGAAAGACCATTTCCGGGAAAGCCTCCGTACAGGAGTACGGTGACGGTGAGATCATCGTACGGCAGGATGATCCCGGCGATTCCCTCTATGTTATATTGGATGGAAGTTGCGACGTGCTCTTGGAACAATCCGACGGCACATCGAAGAAGGTGGCCGCCATTGGAACTGGGGATTTTTTCGGTGAGTTGAGTCTTCTCACCGGTGAGAAACGCAGCGCGACGGTAAAGGCCCAGCCGTTTGCCAACGTCGTACGGGTGGACAAGGCGCTCTTTTCGACTCTCTTGGCATCAAATCCGGATATCTGTGAAACGCTGGGAGAAGTCATGGCGCAGCGACAGAAGGACCTCTCCCAAAAGGCCAACCAGGCGGCGGGGGAACTGGCCAATTCGGTGACGCTAATAAGCCGGATCAAAACATTCTTCAAGATATGACGGCTTCGTAAAAAGTCCGATATCGGCGTTACGCTTCACCCCTCGTCACTGCGACGTATCATTAATACGCCTCATTCCTCGGGGTTCGCAAGCCTTGATCTCGAACTTTTTACGAAGCCGTCCGAAATCCGACTTTTTTACGAGTCTACAAGATATAGGCGCCGGTTTGAAAATGCTGAAAGAGATATCATCATCCAATTTCATGAAGAGCAAGGTGAACCGGGCGCTCGCCACGGGTGTTGTCGGCGTGCTCCTGACTTTGGGGCTCTGGTCGATTTCGATGATGGAAACCTGGGAAGCCAAAACCTGGGACTGGCGTGCACGACTTCTGGCACGGCCCGGTAAGGCCACATCGGACATCGTCCTGATCCTCTTGGATCAAAACAGCCTGGACTGGGCCAAGAACGTGAATTCCCTGACCTGGCCCTGGCCACGCGAGATGTACGGCGCCATCGTCGACTTTTGTCAACAAAGGGGGGCCAAGGCCATTGCCATGGACATCTTGTTCACCGAATCTTCCAAATACGGTGTGCCGGATGATATGGCGCTGGCGGAAGCCATCTCCCGATTCGACGCCGTTGCCATGGCGGCATTTTTCGGCGATCAGACCGGGGAACTGATAAGGTGGCCTTCGACTCTCTCCCCGCCGCCAATCAACGTTGACGGATTGGATGTTGGAGAGAAAGAAAAAGGGATGCGGGTGAGATCTTTCGCACGGGTTTCTTTACCGGTGGATCCATTGGCAACTGCGGCTGCCTTTTTGTGCAACGTCAGTCTTCGACCCGATGATGATGGCATATTCAGAGAAGCGGAACTGTTGGGACGCTTTGACGGACAGGCCGTTCCCTCATTGGGACTGGGGGCGTATCTGGCGGCAAATCCAAAGACGACGGTCTCCCTCGTCTCCCATGGGCTGACGGTGGGAGAACGAAAAATTCCTCTGGATGCGGACGGCAGGGCGATCCTGCGATTTCGGGGCCCCTCGGGTACCCACAAAACTTACAGCGCGGCGGCGGTGCTGCAGTCGTATATACAGATGCAAGGCGGAGAAGCGCCCAATATCGACGATCCGGATGCGTTTGCAGACAAGTATGTCTTTTTCGGTTTTTCCGCGCCGGGGCTCTATGACCTTCGTCCTTCCCCCGTTTCAGGGGTATATCCCGGCGTGGAGATTTACGCCACCTTACTGGACAATCTGCTCTCCGGCGATTTCATGCGTTTGTGCCCCATCTGGATGACCATTTGTCTGATGGTTCTGTTAAGCTTCGGCGCGTCTCTTTCGGTTTCCCATTTTAAAAGTGTCACCGCCAATGCAGGGACAATCACCCTTTTCGTTGCCGCACCGATTCCCATGGCCCTGATCGCCTATATCCAAGGATTTTGGCTTCCCCTCGTCGCCCAGGAGACAGCTGTCATCGTGACCATCGGACTGACGCTCATTGTCAATTACACCACCGAAGGCCGCCAAAAACGGTTCATCAAGACTGCATTCAAGCATTTTTTAAGTCCCGATGTCATCGATCAATTGATCGCCCAGCCCGAACGTCTCAAGCTTGGTGGTGAGAGGCGTGAACTGTCCATCTTCTTCTCCGATCTGCAGGGGTTTACCTCCATTTCCGAAGGAATGGACCCGGAATCGCTGATCCTTTTGCTCAACGACTACCTGACCGAAATGACCGATATCATCCATGAAGAGGGGGGTACCATCGATAAATTCGAGGGCGATGCCATCATCGCCTTTTGGAACGCCCCGCTGGAGGCCGCCGACCATGCCGTCAGGGCCGTTCGCGCCGCGCTCCGATGCCAGGAGCGGCTGGCCCAACTCCGACCGGCATACGCAGAGCGGGCAGGCGCCCAGGTGCGGATGCGCATTGGCATTCATACGGGCAGCGCCGTCGTGGGAAACCTTGGATCCAATACACGATTCGACTACACGATGATCGGCGATGCAGTCAACCTGGCGGCCCGTCTGGAAGGGGCCAACAAACAATTCGGCACGTTTACCATGATTTCCCAGACTACATATGATCGCATTCACCCCCGTTATCCGACGCGGGAATTGGCACGGTTGGCCGTCGTAGGGCGCAAAGAGCCGGTCACCGTCCACGAACCCATGTTGCCTGCCGCCTACCAGGAGAAGGAGAAGATTATCGACCTTTTTCTCCAGGGTCTGGATCTTTTCTACGAGGGAGAAATGGCCCGGGCGGAATCGATCTTCTCCGAAATCGCGGAGGTTGACCCAGCAGCCAACGCCTACGCTCGGATGTGCCGGGAACTTGCCGGTGCCGTTCCCGACGATTGGCGTGGCGTCTGGGTGATGAAGAGCAAGTAATGTAAAACGGATTGCCAGCACAAATCCGGTAAGATTTAAAATTTGCGAGTAAAATCTGTAGCGCAAAATGGAAATCTTCAGGAGATAAAAAATAAGATACCTGTAATCCCATCTGATCGAGTGACGATTTGAATAGTTCGTACTTTTTACATCCTCTTTTTTAAGATTCCTTGTTTAGCCTTTTTCAAAAGCAGTTGGTTGTTTTTGATTGACAAGATGGATTTGGTCGACTATATCCCATTTGAACGATATGGAGGATCTCATGAAAGAGTTCATAAAGGTCATGAAAGCCTTATCCGACACAAACCGGATCAAAATGATCAAATTGCTGCAGCGCCGTGTCCTATGCGTATGTGAAATTCAGGAGTCCTTGGGGCTGGCCCCGTCCACTGCCAGCAAGCACCTAAAAATACTGGAGGATGCCGGCTTGATAACCTGCTCCAAAGAAGGGTTGTGGGTCAATTACCGCCTTGCCGATGGGGATAGAAATCCATATGTAGCCAGCCTGTTAGGGAATTTAAGACATTGGCTTGAAGAGGATCCCGAAGTGGAAGCACTGGTTGCCCGGTTGCCCGAAATCCGCCGTGAAATCATTTGCGGAGGCTGATTTTTTTTAACCCGATCATATCACAATATGGCGAAATAGGAATAAAGTAGCCTTGATACGGAGTTTTTCGCATGAATAATTTCCAAGAAAATACCTGCTGCAGTACAAGCCAAGCGGCGGCCGCCACCAGCATCCATTCTACGAGCGAACCGACGCGCTCACCTGCCGCCAAATATATTGCCGGTGTATCGGTCATGATCGCGGCGTGGTGGCTGATTTACGGCCAACTGAATCCATTGGCCAACTTTCTCACCCTGACGCTGTCCCGATGGATCGAATTTGCTCCCGAAGGTCATCTGGGCCATGCGATCGCCTTTTTTCTTTACGACACCCCAAAGGTGTTGATGCTGTTGACCCTGGTGGTATTCGGCGTTGGAATCGTGCGCTCTTTTTTTACTCCCACCCGAACACGTGCCATCCTGGCCGGAAAGCGCGAATCGGTCGGCAACGTTCTGGCGGCCGGCTTGGGGATCGTTACTCCGTTTTGCTCCTGCTCGGCCGTGCCGCTGTTTCTGGGATTCGTCACCGCGGGCATACCGTTGGGGGTGACCTTTTCGTTTCTCATCTCTGCCCCTATGGTCAATGAGGTCGCTTTGGTGCTGCTTTACGGACTTTTTGGGTGGGAAGTCGCTGCAATCTACCTGGGCACCGGGCTCGCCATTGCCATCATTGCTGGCTGGGTGATCGGGCGCCTTAAAATGGAGCGGCATCTCGAGGAGTGGGTTTATCAGATCCAAGCCGGCCAGGTTGCCGCGGAGAGCGGACCGGAGGGCTGGGTCGAACGCATCCGCTATGGTTTTGATGCTGTCCGCGACATTGTGGGCAAGGTGTGGTTCTATGTCGTGCTCGGCATTGCCGTGGGCGCTGCTATCCACGGGTATGTGCCGGAAGGCTTTCTGGCGTCGTTCATGGGCAAATCCGCCTGGTGGTCGGTGCCGGCATCAGTGGTGCTGGGCATTCCCATGTATTCCAATGCAGCCGGTATCATTCCCATCGTGCAGGCACTGCTGGAAAAAGGAGCGGCACTGGGAACCGTGTTGGCTTTCATGATGTCGGTCATCGCTCTTTCGTTGCCCGAGGCGATCATCTTGCGCAAAGTTCTCAAACCAAGATTGATCGCAACCTTTATCGGAGTGGTCGGCGCAGGCATCCTGATCGTCGGATACATCTTTAATTATTTTGTCTGATAGGCTGCCCGTCCAAAATCAGAGCAAACCATCAGGAGTAAGATATGAAACTTCTTGAACAAAAAAACAAATAAAGGAGTGCTATCATGGAAATCAAAGTACTGGGGCCCGGCTGTGCGAAATGCAAGAAGACTGAAAAAGTGGTCAAAGAGGCCGTCGCCGAAGCTGGGCTTGACGCTGATGTCGAAAAGGTCACCGATATGATGGAAATCGCCGGCTACGGTGTTTTCGGAACGCCTGCTGTGGTGGTCAATGGTGAAGTGAAATCGGTGGGCAAGATTCCCAGGATGCAGGATGTATTATCCTGGCTGAAGTAGTTTTCGCATTTTTGTCTTCGACCGTTGTTGTTATTTAACCGAAACCTTTTGGCCTCGCTGCCCCATCGTGGCCTAATATGTCCATATGAGAATGGAGATTGAAATGGAGCAAGTTCTTAGAAGTCTTACATTAGATTATTTTGGAAATGGAAAACATAAAATATCACCGGCGAAATTCTTTGATATGAAGAGAAGCCTTCTATTGGATGTTCGATCAAAAGAAGAATCAGATTCCATCTCCATAAAATTGGAGCATCACCCCAATGTGGAATCATTAAACATACCGATCAACGAAATTCCCGACAGAATTGATGAAATTCCAAAAACAAAATTCATAGGTGTATTTTGCCCTGCAAATGTCAGATCGTCTATTGTCTATGCCTATTTGTTGTCAAAAGGATTCCTGGAGGTACGCATTGTTGACGGTGGATATTCTGCTCTGACAGAAGCCCTGAAGCCGGGACAGGTTCTCAAGGCCGTCAAAAATAAAAAATGAAGAGGGATTATTAGATGACAAATCTAATTATGGTGAGCTCTCTCATTTTCATCGTTGCTGTTACCATGACAATGGTCGGTAAAGGCGGAGGGAATTTCTATGTTGTAATTCTGGCAATTGCCAATGTCCCAATGCACGAAGCAGCGACGACCGGCCAGTTTGTTCTTTTTTCAGCTTCTGTTGCGGCAATGATCGTCTTTCAGAAAAATAAGTCTGTATCATGGGTGTTGGCTGTCCTAATTGGAATAATCACGGCTCTGTCAGCACTTGGCGGAGGTTACTTCTCTCATTTGTTTAGCGGCTTTTCTTTAAAATTGATATTTGCCGTTATGTTGTTTATCGCCGGAATAGTAATGCTGATACCTGTTTCAGAGAATGAAACAACCTTTAGAAACAAGAAGTTATGGATTATTCGCATTAAATCCGGCAATACAATTTATACTGTAAATTTATGGATTGCGCTGCCGATTACTGTTTTAACAGGTTTTGCTTCGGGGATGGTTGGCGTTTCAGGAGGATCCTTTCTGGTTCCATTAATGGTTTTGGCTTGTGGCGTACCGATGCATACAGCGGTCGGTACAGCTTCCACACTAATAGCGACAACTGCATTTATGGGGTTTACAGGGCATGCGATCCAGGGAGATTTTAATCCTTCATGGGCAATACCGTTAGCCTTTATTACAATTTTCGGAGGGATACTGGGGGGACGGTTTGCATTACAAACAAAACCGAAACATCTAAAACAATTATTTGCTTATACGAATTGGCTTGCAGCTTTGTTTATGGTGATGAATGCACTTTTTACAAAGGGAATCATATAGCTGGTGCATAACGAGACTTTTGCAGCAGCGTGCAGAACGTCACGCCTGCTGGAAAGCACCCTTCAGACATAAGCTCATATCCCAATTACCACTGAACTTCGGATAATTTGAACCTGTCATCCTTATCTACATTTCGAATGCGATTGTATCCCCGGTACACAGTTTTTCAATCCCGAAGGCGCGGTAGAAGGCACATAAGGCCTCCAGGTCCGTGCAGTGCATGGGATATAGGTGCGCTACCGGCTGACGCTTGAAGTAGTCGATGGTTTTCTCCAACTGGTACAGGTTTCCCAACAGGTGGAACCCTCCGATCACCGCATGCACGCCGTCTTGACCGGTGACCTTCTTGGCGTAATCGACGATATTGCAGATCCCCGCGTGGGAACAGCCCGTAACGATGACCAACCCTTTCTTCGTTTCAACGACCAGCGCCGAATCATCGATGATGAAATCCGGACGCCGGTCTTCTCCCTGAAGGTGAAAAAATGCCGTCTGCTGGGCTTCGAAGTCATTGATCCGGGGGATCTCACCCAAAAAACAAATCCGGTCCGTGATTCGATGGGGACCTTTTGATAGAACCAGATCGAATTTTTGCGCGATCTCCTCCTGGCAGTAGAACATGCCGTTGTATTGCCCGGTTGCCTTGCGCCGGTCCACGAACGCTTCCGGGTGGACAAGCAACTTCATCCTTGCCGCCGCATTCTCATTGAGCGCTTTGAGGCCGTCGGCATGGTCCCAATGCCCGTGGCTGAGCACAACCCAGTCTGCGGTGTTTACGTCGATGCCCAAAAGGCCGGCATTGTGAACGAAAATATCCGTGGCTCCCGTATCGAACAAAATTTTTTGCTCTGCCTCCATGAAAATGGAAAGACCATGCTGCGCCAGAAAGATGTTGTCCTTAAAACCCTTTCTGGCCTGATCTTCACACAAGATGGAAATTCGCACCTCTTTCTTCATCGGAACTTTCTCCTTTATCCCGGCCATCCTAAATCAGGATGCGATTTAAAAACTGGCGGGTTCTTTCATGTTTTGGATGGTGAAAAAATGCATGACCGGTGCCTTTTTCGACTACCTGCCCCTTATCCATGAAAATAATCTCATGGGCAACTTTTCTGGCGAATCCCATTTCATGGGTGACCACGACCATGGTCATTCCCTCACTGGCCAGATCGATCATGACGTCAAGCACCTCCTTTATCATTTCCGGGTCCAGGGCAGAGGTCGGTTCGTCAAACAACATAATGGAAGGTTCCATGGCCAATGCCCTGGCGATGGCCACACGCTGCTGCTGCCCTCCGGAGAGGGCCGCCGGATATTTATTCGCCTGTTCTGGGATTCCCACCCGTATGAGGATTTCCATGGCCTTTTTCTCGGCTTCGGGTCTGGTTTTCCTGCGAACCCGGATAGGCGCCAGCGTGATATTTTCCATGGCGGTCATGTGTGGATAGAGTTCAAAATGCTGGAACACCATGCCGATGTTGGAACGCAGTTTATGAATATTTGTGGCGGGGTCCAGCACGGATACGCCGTCGACGATGATTTCTCCCTCCTGAAACCGTTCCAGGCCGTTGATACATCTGAGAAGCGAGCTTTTTCCCGAACCGCTTGGGCCGCAAATCACGACGGTTTGTCCCTTTTCTATGATTTCATTGATTCCATCGAGTGCTTGATGATGGTTACCGTACCATAGTCTGACATTCTTAATTTCAATCATGCCAGATCCTTTTGCAAACGATTCTCCAACCGATGGCTGGCCAGGGCACCGGCCGAACAAAAG
This sequence comes from uncultured Desulfosarcina sp., assembly GCA_963674945.2. Lineage (GTDB taxonomy): Bacteria > Desulfobacterota > Desulfobacteria > Desulfobacterales > Desulfosarcinaceae > Desulfosarcina. Next base: position 1,258,775 of record CAXXWQ010000003.1, on the reverse strand, counting down.
AGAAAGTATACCAGGCCGGCAAAGAGATAAAGCTCCACAGAACGTGCTTCACGGGCATCCACAAGGTTGACGCGACGTAAAAATTCCCTCAGCCCGATCACGTATGCCAGTGATGTGTCCTGAAAAATGACCACGGCCTGTGTCACCAGCGCCGGCGTCATGTTGCGCAACGCCTGGGGCAGGATGACATGACGCGCACATTGAGAAAATGTCAATCCGCTGGAATATGCGGCCATGGATTGGCCGGTGGAAATGGACTGAATGCCGGCGCGGATGATTTCCGCAAAATACGCCGCTTCGAACACGATAAAGGAGACGACGGCGGCAAAAAATTCGTCCATTGATCTTCCGGTAATAACAGGCGACAGGAAGTAGAGCCAGAAAATTACCAGGATGAGTGGAAGGCCCCGGAAAAAATGGATGTAAAGCGTGGCCGGGTAATAAAGCCAGGGGCTCGAGGACAGACGCGCCATGGCCAGGAAAATGCCAAACAGCAGGCCACCTGCGATGGTGATCAGGGCCAGTTGGAACGTCAGCGCAAGACCACCGAGCATGAAGTCAAGGTTATGGACGATTACGGATAGATCCATAGTTATCGTCCGCGGGCGATCATACCCGGAATCGGAAGCCTTTTTTCTATCAATGACATGAAGAGCACTACGCACGCCGAGATGAGAAGGTAGGTCAAGCTGGCTGCCGTTGTGGTCTCCAATCCGTGCCAGGTAAACGAATCGATGTAATAGGCCGTATGGGTGATCTCCATGACGCCGATTGTCATGGTGAGGGCCGAGTTTTTAAAACAAGTCAAAAACTCCGTCGTAAAGGGGGGGATGATGATGCGGAAGGCGTACGGTGCAATGACATGGCGATAGGTTTGAAAGGTGGTCAGACCGGTGGAATAGGCGGCGCGGTATTGGTCCCGGGAAATGGACAGAAGACCGGACCGAAACTGCTCGGCCAATCGTGAGGCCGTGTACGTTCCCAGCGCAATGACGCCGGCCCAGTAGGAATAATCGGGTACATGGTCGTACATCCATGCCTGGGCCGGTTTGGGCAAAAGCAGTGGCGCCGCAAAATACCAGAAAAAAAGTTGCACCAGAAAGGGCGTATTCCGGAAGACCTGCACATAAGCGCTTCCAGCGAACCGTGCCAGTCTCGGTGGCGATACCCTGCAAATGCCGATGGTAATTCCGAGGATCAGGGCGAGCATCCACGCTATCAGAGAAAGGTGGATGGTCGTGAAGATCCCCTGGATCAGCATGGCGCCATAGGGTTCACGCCACAAAACCGTCCAATCGAACGTGTAGCTCAGAAAACCCATTGTCAATTACCTAAGCTGCGCGATTGTCGAGCTTGCCGAAGATACAAGGAAAATTGTTGAATTTTCTATGGCTTTTAGTCCGGATAGCTCAACGCCTGCAGCAAGGTCTTGTATTCCGTGCTCATGGGCAGCGGTACTTCACCCTTGGGACCGAACCATTTGTCGTAGATCTGTTCAAACCGACCGCTTTTGATGGTTCTGATAAGAACGGCATTCACGAAATCACGCCACTCTCCCTGATTTTCCGGGAGAATGATGCCATAGGGTTCATAGGTCAGGTATTGACCGACGATTTTCCAGTCGCCGGGATTTTTCGCTTTGGCCTGCATGCCGGCCAAAATGCTGGCATCCGTGAAATAAGCATGGATTTTACCCTGCTGGAGGGCCAGAAATCCTTTGTTGTGTTCCTCAAAAAGCACTTTTTCACAGGCGGGTTTGATTATACCGGAGGCCATGGCCTTGTCGATGCCTTTTATATTGGCGGTGGATCCGCTGCCCATGCCGACCCGTTTTCCTGCCAGATCGGAAAAGTCTTCTATGGTGCTGTCCTTGGGGACCAACAGCCGCGTGCCGGTGAGAAAATAGGGAAGACTGAAATCGACCACTTCTTCTCTTGCCAATGTAATCGTGGTTGATCCGATGCCGATATCGACCGTACCGTTGATAACAAGAGGGATACGGGTCTTGGGGTTAATCGGTTTTTTTACCAGTTCGATTGTTTTGCCGAACTTTTCGTTCAGCGCAGCAGCGATTTCATACCCGAGATCGAGGCCGAAGCCCACCCATTCACCCTTTTCATTCATGTAGCCAAAGGGAACCGAACCTTCCCGAAACCCCATGGTCACTTGGCCCGTCTGCTCGATTTTTTCGAGAATGTCCTGGGCATGTGAGGGCACAGCCATGCACAGGGAGACGACGGCACATACGATGCCGATTGCCAATAAAAATTCTTTTTTACCTCTTCTACCTTTTCCCCCATCTTTTCGGACTACGGTTTTCATCATGGTCTTCTCCTGTTATCATTTCAACGCATTTCCGTCCCGACTCCTTTTGTTCGGTTTCCCTGATCCCTTTATCAACGGCATCATATTGCAGGGAAAGCATGATTTGCACATAAGTTCAAAAACCAAATAATTATATGACCGCTTTGCAATGTAATAGCAAATCGTTATTTTATATTGCACGAAAGCTTTTGATTGATTATTTCAATACCTTTTTCAAGGGCAATCGCTTTTTCGGCCCTTTTGTGATAACCGATTCGTTGAAGATTTCGGCAGTCTGCCGCTGACAAAACAGGAGTGATAAATTATGAGCATGTGGTTTATAAAGCCTGAATTGGACATGGTCAACCAATTCGGAGAAAATACCCTGGTTTCCCATTTGGGCATTACCTTCATTGAAATTGGGGAAGATTTTTTAAAAGCCGTCATGCCGGTGGATCATCGCACCCATCAACCTTTCGGGATTTTGCACGGAGGGGCCTCGGTTGTTCTGGCAGAAACGCTGGCCAGCACCGGAGCCAACTGTTGCGTGGATTCGGGGACCCACTATTGTGTTGGACTGGAAATCAATGCCAACCATATCCGGTCCGTCCGTTCGGGAAAGGTCACCGGATTGTGTAAGCCGATTCACCTGGGAAAGACGACCCAGGTCTGGGAGGTCCATATGTTTGACGACAAAGAGAAAAGAACCTGTATTTCGAGGGTAACAATGGCGGTACTGCACCGTTGACAACAACGGTGCGTAAAACGAATTTGTGCAACGAAAGAAGATACGGTACAATCAGCCAACCAAGCCGAATAAGCGAATAATAAAACGAATCGGAGCCAAAGCCATGCAAACGGACAGGGTTAATAAACTCGTGGTCATCCTGTTGGTCATTTTTATATCGGCCATTTTTCTGTCCATGATCCGCTCCTTTCTGATGGCCATCTTTTTGGCCGGCATCTTCTCTGCCTTGTCACGGCCCGTTTACCTGAGGCTCCAACTGGTATTCAAGGGACGGCAAAGCCTTGCATCCGTGGCGACCCTGCTGCTGATCTGCATCGTCGTGTTGGTACCGTTGGGCATTCTGGCGGGCGTGGTGACCGGGCAGGCCATCAAATTGAGCCAGACCTCCATGCCGTGGGTCCGGGCCCAATTGGAACAGCCAGGTGTCGTTACCGATCTCTTGCAGAACATGCCTTTTTACGACAATATCATGGAGCATAGGGAATTGATCCTGAAAAAAGCCGGCGAGGCGATCGGCTTTATCAGTCATTTTTTGGTCAACAATCTCTCATCGGTCACCAAAGGTGCCATCAATTTTCTTTTCATCGTAGGCGTCTGGCTGTATACCATGTATTTTTTTCTCATGGATGGGGAGAGACTGCTCGAGAAAATCCTCTATTACCTTCCTTTGGAGGACCAAGAGGAGCAGCAGATGCTGGATCGGTTTACTTCCGTCACCCGCGCCACCTTGAAGGGGAGTGCGGTGATCGGAGTCCTCCAGGGAGGTCTGGCCGGAATTGCCTTCTGGGTGGTCGGGATTCCCAGCGCGACCTTCTGGGGCGTGGTCATGGTGGTGCTTTCGGTCATTCCCAGCGTCGGAACAGCCATCGTTTGGGGCCCGACTGCAATCGTCCTGGCCGTCAGCGGCCAAGTCGGAAAGGGGATCGGGCTCTTCCTATTTTGCGCCATTGTCGTTGGCAGCGTGGACAATCTGCTTCGTCCCGTATTGGTGGGAAAAGACACCCAGATGCATGAACTGATGATCTTTTTCGGTACGCTGGGAGGAATCTTCATGTTCGGCATCGTCGGCGTGATCATCGGTCCCATCATCGCAGCTCTTTTCGTAACCATATGGGAAATTTACGGCCATGCTTTTGCGGACGTTTTGCCCGATACGGGATTCGTCCTGCGGAGAAAACAGTTGGAGATGCCCGACACCACCGGCAGTGAGGATGCATAGGATTCTACGGACATCGAAGATTGAACATCGAACATCGAACGTCCAACGTCCAACGTCGAATGATGAGATCGCTTCGCTTCGTCATTTAAAAATATCTTGTTTCATTTGTTGCCGATAGTGAAGAAGGATTACAGTATGAAAAAAGACAGAATTCCTTATTCGATGTTCGAAGTTGGACGTTCAGTGTTCGACGTTCACCGATCTGTTTTTAATCCATTTCGAGGGGGCTTCATCAAACCATTTGCTCTTCGGATGGTCAGTGATTTGGTAAAAAGAGGTGCTCACCGGTTGACGACGACTCGGTTACGGCCCTCCCGCTTTGCATGGTAAAGGGCCGCATCCGCCTTTTGAATCAGTGTTTCTGGTTGTTCCTGTTTCTCGGCGATGGCGCTTGCCATACCGATACTCAAGGTGGTAAAGATTTTTTGGCCGTTGTACACAAGGGGTGTGGCGGACACTTTCTTTCTTACCTGCTCCGCTTTTTTATCAATTCTTTTCGAATTGTCATTTGGAATGAGTACAACGAACTCCTCTCCCCCGTATCGGGCGACGGTGTCAGTCGAGCGCCTGAAGGCGCTTTTCAGGATGTCGGCCGTCATTTTCAAGAATTCATCACCGGCCAGATGGCCATAGGTGTCGTTTACATTTTTGAAGTGATCGATATCGCAGATCAAAAGGGTGACGGGGATACGATTGCGCATGGATCGTCTGAATTCATAAGCGAACCGTTCATCGAAATGACGGCGGTTGAAAAGACCGGTGAGAACATCTATCCGGCTGAGGGTTTTCAGCTCCTTCGTTTTTTCCTGCAGCAAAAATTCGTTTTCCAGTGCATCCCAATACTCCCGGTTGGACCGAATGGCCATTATCACCAGATAGAGGGAAAACATCAAGATTGCCATAACCCGGGGCGGGTGAATATTGTGTAGCATCATCCATAAGCTGGCCGGCAGGAGCATGGACAGGTTATAAAAGATGGTAAGCAGCAGATTGGGAATGAATGCCACTGCCCCCCCTGCGGCGAGCCCCGTCGTACAAATGGTCATCAGGAGGACCGAATTGTATTCACCGGGAATATTCATGAAATATGCAAAGAGAATGCCCCAGATCAGAGAGGTCAACAACAGGCTACCCAAAAAAACCAAGTTGGACAATCGGACGTAGGGGGGTGGGATCCATTGTGCGACAATGAGATGGATGATGCGAAAAATGCCGATGCCGAGGACCCACCCGGTAAAGTGCAGGGAAAAATGTGGGTGTCGTGAATGGAAGCCACCCGGGAGAAGAACGAGGCCACATATGATGAAATAAAACAGGATCCCGATGGACGATCGTTTCTTGATGTCCGTGATCACCCGACGAGTAACTCGATTGCGCTGAAAGCTCATTTTGGCTCCGACCGCGAGTATCTTCCGATGACCTATGCACAGTTTAGGGATATTCCAGACAACCACTACGGATGAAATGGTTCCCCCGATTCAATGGAAACACATTTTTGTTTCAACGCCAAGCTTTGATTCAGGTAGGTGCGAAGTTTCTGCTGAACGAGTCCGTACAAGGTGTCGGGGGGGTAGTTGCCTTCGCTGTCGGCGGTACCGGCATCCGTTCCCGTCAGGATCTCGATTCCTTCCTCGATGGTCGCGACCTGCCAGATGGTGAATTTCTTATTGCGGACCGCCTCCAGGACGCTTCTTTTCAGCATCAGATTCTTCACGTTGGCAGATGGGATCATGACGCCTTGCCTGCCGGTCAGCCCTTTGCTCTGACAGACGTCGAAAAAACCTTCGATTTTCTGGTTTACTCCTCCGATGGCCTGGACTTGTCCCTTCTGGTTTACTGAACCGGTGACGGCGATTCCCTGACGAATGGGAACTCCCGACAGGCTGGAGAGGATGGCGTACAGTTCCGTGGAGGATGCGCTGTCCCCATCGATTCCATTGTAGCTCTGTTCGAAGGTAAGGCTGATGGAGAGGCTCAGGGGGTAGCGCTGGGCAAATGTCCGTCCCAGGTAACCGGAGAGGATTAAAACTCCCTTGTCGTGAGTATTGCCCGACAGTTTTGATTCGCGCTCAATGTTGATGATGCCGGGTTTTCCCATGAAGGTTTCCGCAGTGATGCGGGATGGACGACCGAAGGCGATCTCCCCCATCTGATAAACGGCAAGGGCATTCACCTGCCCTACTGCTTCTCCTGACACGTCGATGAGGATGGTTTCTTCCGTGTAGCTTTCGTGAATTTTTTCCTCGTAAAGGTTATAGCGGTATCGGTATTCTGTGAATGCTTTGACTACGTGTACTGCGCTCACCCGGTCCGCCTTTTCTTTCCTGGCCCAATAGTCCGCCTCCTTGATCACGCCGGTGACACTGCCGAATCGCAGGGAGAGTTTGTTTTTGCTGTCGATGGCCTTTTTCCCGAATTCGATAACCGCTGCCACACCGTCTGCGGTAAACGGAAGCAAATTTTCATCTTTGCAGACGCGGGCGATGAACTGGGCATAGAGCTCAATGGTTTTGTTCGTTCGATTCACTTCGTAATCGAAGTCCGCCCGAACTTTGAAGATCTTGTTGAACTTGGAATCGTAATTTTGAAGCATCCGGAACGGCTCGTATCCTCCCAGCAGAATTACCTTGACATCCAGTGGAATCGGTATGGGACGCAAGGAGGCTGCACCCAGGCCGGTCTCATGGGCTGCATCCTCGATGCTGAGCATCTTGTTGACCAGCGCACGTTTGAGGGAATCCCAGGTATGGGCGCTCGTGAGCAATGGCTCCACCTCCATGATAAGGAATCCGCCGTTGGCTTCAAGCAGGGACCCGGACTGGACCATTGTAAAATCGGTAACAAGAGTGCCCATGAAGGCTTTCTTTTCGATGTGTCCGAAGAGGTTCCGATAGGTGGGGTTGGGTTCGAACACGACCGGCGCTCCAACCAGTCCCGACCGGTCCACCAGAACGTTGACCGTATACCGGTCAATGGCCTGCTTCATGGCCCCGCTCTCCATATTGCCGCCTTCGTCCTTCTCCGACTGGCCGGGGAGGAAAAGAGCTACATTTTCCACCAGGTCTTCTTGCATCTCTTCCAGAAACGGTTGGATTTGCGGTTCATCCGGATAGTTCTCCCGCACAAGGTCCATGCGGCTTTTCACGATGAAACGGGTCAGTTGCTCGGCCAGTTGCTGGATCTCTTTCTGTTGGGCGTGGCCGAGGCGGTTCACTTCCCGCAAAATGGTCTGGACATTTTCCTGAAAAGAACTGACGGTCTCTTCGATGGTTTTGCGTTCTTCATCGGTGAGTTGTTCGAACCGTTCCTGGGAGAATGGAACTCCGTCGTCCAGGGGGATGGTCTGGAATCCTGCCGGCGTTTTTTCCACCTTCAGTTGTTTTTCCTGGGCAAGGCGGTCCATCTGGGCCATTTGCTCTTTTTTTCGCTGGTCGTATTGATGCTGAATTTCGACCACCTTTTCACGAAACGAATCGGCTTGAAACTCCTTTTTCAGCCGGATTTTCAGGTCACTGACCAACCTGCCGACGCTTTTGGCAAACCGGCTGGCCTGGCCTGGGGAAATGGCGATGGTCTTGGGCCGATATTCGTCCTTGAAGTTGTTGACCATGCACCAATCCGATCCAGCGGGAAGATCTCTGGCCATTTTTCGGACGATATCCTGGACGATGGTGGTTTTTCCGGTTCCCTCCGGGCCGGTGACGAAGATGTTGTATCCGGCGCTTTTCATCTCCAGGCCGAAATGAATGGCGCGCACAGCCCGCTCCTGACCGATTACCTGGTCCAGCGGGGTGATATCCGCCGTGGTTTCGAATTCGAAAATGGACGGATCACACGTGCAGCGCAGGTCTTCGATGGGAACTTGGTTTTTCGTTGTCATGGCAGCTCCTGTTCAGTCGAATGCAACAAAGAATGGAATGTTCGAAATATTGGGCGTCGGTTCCACAACAGCTACATCATGAAACCATGTGTACAGGAAAAGAAAACGGCTGTCCATCGGCTATTACTGATTGCAAAGATATAATGAGCGATCCATTTGCCTTCATGACCCAAAAAGACAAGCGAATCGTTGTGGTTTGAAATAGATATTGAAATCGTCTGAAGACGAAAGTGATTTAAAGGCGATGGTTGAGACGGCGGCAGCGGCTTGTTACCTTCCCTTGTCAAGGGAAGTTTTCAATACACTCGATAATCTCTTGATATCCCGAGAAACGGTCCTTGACTCTTTTGGCCATCATTTTTTCTATGAGATCAGATAGATAACCGGGAACACCGGGAACTCTTGTTTTGAGTTGCGGAACGGGGCTTCGCAGGTGTTTTGCTAAAATTTTTTTCATGGAAATATCCATGTAGGGCGGGGTGCCGGCAATCATATGATAAAACGTTGCCCCCAATGAGTAGATGTCGCTACGATGATCGACTTTCTGATTGCAAATGGCTTCCGGGCTTAAATACAGGGGCGAGCCCACGATTTTGGCCTCTTTCTTGTTCTTATCTTTTTTCTCAAACTTGGCGACGCCAAAGTCCACGATCTTGAGCGTATCATCACTTTTCAACATAATATTTGCAGGTTTGAGGTCCCGGTGGATGATTTTATTATCCCACACGTAGTCCATTGCGTGACAAACAATGGATAGATAATTGATGAGCTGACGCAAATCAAAACGCAGTTTGCGTTTGTTCAGTTCGAGAAAAGTATAGCCGCGGACAAATTCCATGGCATAATAGACGATTCCATTGGAGTTCCCGATATGGTAAATCTGTGCGATATTCGGATGGTTGAGTTTGGAAACAAAACGTGCCTCTTTAAAAAACATCTCGACAAACTTTTCCTGGGATGCCAGGTCCCAAGAAATGACCTTCAACGCCACATCTCTTTCCAGGGCTGTATCAAAGCCTTTGAAAACGCCTCCCATGGCCCCCGAACTGATAAAGGACACTACCTCGTAATTGTCCATTTTTCTGCCGACCAGGCTTTGATAAAAGCGCTTTCCTATGACGGCAAAATCCTTCCGATTGTTTTTGGATATCGATAATTCAGGTTCCTTGCCGCTTTTTTCCTCAAGCAATACGCCTTTCGCCCACATATCGTCGGTTATGTCCTTGTCCCCTTTGGGCGGCGTTTTGTCTTTTTCGGTCTGTTCCCGGGGTGTTTTCCTAAAGCGTTTGCCCACCGAAGTCGAATCGGACATGGCACACAATTGTGAAAAAAACGGGAACCAGCCGCTGTTTTCATCGAAATCGATTTCAATGTGGGCGAGCATTTCTTCGTTTTCAATTTCAATCTGTTTGATCCGTCCAACAACGATGCTATCACTCCCATCTTGTTCGAGCTTGAGTTTTATCTCCTCACCGGGTTTTCCCAGCATAAGGGTCTGAATATGGGCGCTGCCCGTTTCACAACTGGTAATTTGGGCGTCAACCCACAGCAAACCATCCTTGGAGGCTTTTGCCTGAATGGGAAAATTTTCATGTTTGATGGGAGGAGCGACAGCACTCGTTTTTGTTTCCGTTTTTTGTGCTTTATTTTTGGCTTCAGTCTTGGATACAGGTTCTTTTCGTCCGCTGTCCCGTTGTTGAGACGGCACCGAATCATCGTTGCCGTTTTGTTGTGGTGGTTGTACGAATTCCTGAATACGGGAGAGCAACGTCGATTTGTCGAGGGGAAAAAAGATCAGGTCTTCCGCTCCCATTAGAATGACTCGCTTCGGGCTCAATTTCCCCTGGTTCTCAATGGACACGAAAAAGATGAATGGAATGGATTCTCTCAACGGATCTTTTTTCAGGTACGATAAAAATTGCACGCCGGAAACGTCTTCTAATTCCAGGCCACAGAGAATCAGGCCGACCGGCTGTTGATTAATGGTTTCCAATGCATCTCGCATGTTCGATGCCGTGTAGATGGGGTAGTTCTCACCCTTCAGCGTATCGACGGCAAAGTCAAGCAACGCCAGTTTCTTATTGATCAGCAGAATGCCAGTACCCTTATTGTCCATGCCCCTCGGATGCTCCAGAACGTTTGCTATAGTGGTAGTGGGACGATCGATTTCGAAGGTTCAATCACGATTACGAGGACAGCGATACGTGCAAAACGAATGATTGATCTCCGACATCAAACAACAGTACCGCTATGGTTGCATTATCAGGATACCCCGCTTCATGGCCCCAACCCACGATAATCGTTGGAATGGAAAGCTGGAAATTGCATGAAAGCTTGCATAGCGTTTTCTTGGCAGCGCCGCTGATCATGTTGATGATCTCACCAACACCATCGTGAATCGCTTCCGCGTTGATTTCGGTTTCTTTTACTCTCATTACCTTGGAGACGACTTTTTTTGCCAGATTCCACCGAAACGTTATGACAACCGTTCCCTCCGTCTCTCCCGAAAGTCCGATAATTCCGGAAACATCTCCTAAAATTCGTAAATTGTTTTTAAAATATACGCCTTTGAATTCAGCCTCCAGGTCCGCCATTTTGCTGAAGACTCTTTTCGTGCTTTCAATAAACGGCTCCAGGTAAACCAATTCCTCCTCGAGAGGCTGTCGACTGGGATTCAAATAGCCTTGCAGAATTTGCCGAAATACCGGTGGGGGATCATCCATCGCCATGAATTCGGAGACCCCAAAGTTGATATATGGCTGTTCGGTGAATTGTTCGGCTTTGTCTTTCAACAAGATGATGGGAATATTCCGAAACTTTGTGCGTGAATGCAGGTTTTTGATTTTGGGTAATACGCTCTGGTCATTCTCTCCATTGGAATAGAGAATAACTAAATCGTAACCCGTTATTTCTTTTTCCTCATCATATGGCTCTTCAATAATGGTGGCGCTGTCCTGAAGAACGTCCATGAGTAGGCGATGAGCTTCGGGGGGGCAATTGTTAACTAAAACAGTGGTCATTATATTACTCCCTGTTCATCAAAGCGAATTATAATTTTATAACCTTTTCCAGATTTTCAACCAACTCTTCCGGGGTGAAGGGCTTTTCGACATACCCATCAACGCCGGCGTCAAAAGCCATTTTGATCCGATCTTCGTCGGATTCGGAGGTTAACATAACCACCGGTATCGAAGAAAACCGCGTGTCGCTTTTAATGGCTTTCAGTGCTTCGTAACCATCCATGGTGGGCATATTCCAATCCATCAGGATTAAGCCGATAGACACACCATTTTTTTCTAAAATATCAAGCACTTCGCCACCATGGGTGGCCTGAATGGGACTATGACCAAGTGTCTTGACCGCGCCTGTGACAATCGAACGAACGACCATGGAATCATCAGCTACGATTATGTTCATGTTCCATCTCCTTGTTATCCTTACTCTTTTTTATCAAAAAACCGTTGCTACGGGGAATCGGGGCCGCTACATGCAAAATGCTACAATATTTCATCATGTTGGCCCGAAACCGTACCGGAAGCCTCTTATTTTGGTATTTCAGGATCAATATCGGCAACTTTTAACGATAATTTAGTAAATTGATTGTCGAATCCGTTACTTTGGTCGACTGGGTGCTGTCGTTCCGTACTGTAACGACCTTCCGTGGTGCGATGCCGTTGGCATTACAATGCGAAATAGATGACCGGCGTTGCGTGTTTCATTTTTCTCCGATAGGGTAAAATGTGTATTTTTCGCCTACGGTCACGATCGAATCGAACCTTCAATTGATAAAACCCGAAAACATCAGGACAAGACGATGACCCCGATATCATTTCTTCTGGTTGATGACGAACAGGCTTTTATTGAAACCATTGCCCGACGCCTTCGGCAACGGGGTTACGAAGTGGAATGCGCTTTTTCAGGTCAAGCGGCCCTGGACCGGTTGGAAACGGGAGGCATTGTCGATGTCGTGGTCCTGGATGTGAAAATGCCCGGCCTTGACGGAATCCAGACCGTCCAGCGGATCAGAAGGAATCATCCCCTCGTGGAGGTCATCATGCTTACGGGGCAGGCAACGATTCAATCCGCTGTCGAAGCGGTAAAACACGGCGCTTTGGATTATCTTGAAAAGCCCTGCGACCTGGAAGACCTCATCGCCAAGGCCCGACAGGCGGCACAACGAAAAAAAGACCGTGAGGCCAAACTCTTCGAGGCCAGAACAAAGCCTTACCTATCCGAACGCGAGCGTAGTGAGTTGATAACAAAAATACTGAAGCGCTGAAGCGCATGTCATCAAACCCGCGCGCTCTTTCTTTCCATCAATAAAAATGGGCAAACGCGAGCAAGGGCGTTCGATCAAAAAGGCCGCGTTGGATGGGTTTGTTCGTCGTTTCCATCTTCCTGGCGTCCATTGCCCGGACTTGAAGAATATTCAGACATTGACAAGTATTCATTCATCGGGATAGGATATATCTGCGTTGTAAAGTGATGTAAATGTAAGATTTTCCACTGAGACCTGCGCGTCAGCTTGTCGTAATTTTCCGACGGATCTTTCGATCTGGTGATTCATTTATCCGGTTGTTTCGGCCATACTGCTGCCCATTGGGCTCTCCCAAAATGGCCGCCTGGAACTGAAATACGCATTGGCTCGTCATGTACTGGACGATGGTACGAATATTGATGGACTGCAATCAATCGTAGGCGCAACAAAAGTGCAATGTTTTGGCAGCATGTGAAAAACCAGTAAGAATGGAATATGATGAAAGGTGAAAGCGATGTTTGGACTCGGAATGTCGAAAGTCGTAATTCTTGCAATTGGTTTCATCGTTGGCCTGTTTCTTTACCTTTTGCCGTCAGTCATGGCATCAAACAAAAAGCACAGCAAAACCCCGGCAATCGTATTCCTAAACATCTTCCTCGGCTGGACATTGTTGGTTTGGGTGGCGTGCTTGATCTGGGCAAATATCGATCGTACTTCTACCTCAATAAATTGCGCGCCGGCATACGGTAGAACAAAAAGCTGTCCCTATTGCGCCGAGACGATCAAGGTCCCTGCTGCCGTCTGCACTTTTTGCCAACGTGAACTCCCGATCACACAAGATCCTCGGGTAGAGACGGTAAACATCGGATTTCGACAGATGTGGGAACGCATGAAGTAGAATATTTTATCTTTGTTTGGGATGCTATCAAGACGTTTATGCGACATTCCTATCTGGGGCTTAACAAAAACATAGAGAAGGGAACTGTTGGCGGCCATTCGTGCAAATAACCTACTGAGAAACGAACACAGGAGATCAGGCAATGAAAAGGAACAGCTTATTCCAAAATGCGTTGTTTTCTTTGATTGTTGTTATCGTTGCATACGGCTGTAGCACACCCACAAAAATTACAGTAAACCCTGAGCCGGCAAAACAAGAGCCGGTTGTCGAAAAGTTGCAGTCATGCTCAATTATATTTACTATTCAGCATGTGGAGGTTACCAAGGAAGCGCAGCACTTTGTTCAAGGATTCGATCTAGAAAATTTTAGACCTATTATGAGAAAGTGTGCACCAAACATAGGCTATTCTTTTGTCATTGTTTCATATGGTATCAAAAATCCTTTGGCAATAGAAGCAAGGCTAAAAAGATCCGAGTTTGTTTTGATTGATCGTTCCGGCTCGTCTGCAGAGATGGTGTATAGTACCAGTTATGATTCCAGTCCTTCCAAACTGATTTGGGACTATTATACCAGTAGAACCCTACCCCCGCATTTCCAGGGAGAAGATAAGGAGCTTTTTATTGTGGAGGATGATTTTATCCAAGGATCAAAATTAATTTTCTATGACAAGCAGTATCCACTTCAATTATCGATATTATCGATGTAATCTATGGTGTAGTACAGCGGTTTGATGCCCAGTCGGTCCCGCGCAATAAACGTCTTGCCGCTGTCCCGGTGGACGATGGCAAAAGCAAACATACCGTTGAAGTGGTTTACACAATCTTCTCCCCAAGCGTGATATGCCTTTACGATGACTTCGGTGTCTCCTTGAGAAAAAAAGCGATATCTTTTTTTCTCCAACGCCAACCGAATTTCTTTGTAGTTATATATGGCGCCGTTAAACACGATTGAGAGTCCCACTGTATTATCCACCATGGGTTGATGGGCGCGTTCACTCAAGTCGATGATTTTCAGACGCCGATGGCCCAGCGCGTTTTGGCCATGCACGTACATGCCCATGGCGTCGGGGCCGCGCCTTTTCAGCGTTTTTGTCATCTTGATGACCTTTTCAAGATCTGGCCCTTGTCCGTTGAAACTGATCTGGCCGCAAATGCCACACATGGTTGTTGGATCCCTCCTATTACTGGTGATCGCCAAGGAATTGTCTGTTCATTCCGGAACGCATCCACTGGACGGTTTCGGGAAAAAAATGAATCATACCCTCTACGACACCCGCCGCATAGTTGCCGTTCATCTCTCCCCACATACCCGTTGCTACATAGAGCATGTCGGCTTTCCCCTTACGGAAAAGCTGGTCCTTGGCGGTTTCGATCACGTCGTCGTCGGCATTTTTTACGAGGATGGCATTGAGCCCGCTGGTGAGCGCGTCCATATCGTTTCCACTGTCGCCCGCAAATACGGTATGGGACGGATCGATGTTTTCCGAGTCCAATAAAAAACGGATGGACTGTTGTTTGTTTGCGCGCGGGGGAAGGATATCAAGCAGTCCCTGGTTCGTTTCGTCGTCCCGGCTCCAGATCAGATTGGCCCATATTCCCTGTTCATCGAAGATATCCGTTATCTTTGCTTTCAACGGTTGCCAATGGACATCCGGGGGGGTAAAGAAACTGATCTTGTACCGACCTTGTTTCTCCTCGGGCTGAGGTTTCAGCAGGTTGCCATCCAGCGCCGCCAGAAGATCGGCAATGGAGTCACGATCGTGGATTTTCCAATCCCTACCGATCTCATCTTGCCATGCCTCGCTTGGCAGCCAACGACCGCCAACGATATGATACAGCGAGGTCCCCACATCGCCGATAACAAAATCGGGTTCCGGCAGGTCGAATGCCTTTATGGCATCTTGGACCAGTTTTTTGTCTCGGCCGCTTACATAGGCCAACCTGATTTTGGGATGGGCGGCCAGATGCCTGAAGGCATGTCTTGCCTTGGGTGATTCCGGCGCATCCCCATTGGGAATCAGGGTTCGATCTAAATCACTGCACAAGAGTATCGTCTTCATAAAACCGAAATATCCTTTTGCCTTCCAGTGCACAATGCCCCATCCGATGATGAACCACAGGTCGGCACCGACGCGACCGGTCATCCCGCCGTAGCTGACACGACCGCTTTCTGGGTCGACGTTACTGGGGATTTCGCCGTGGGGCCCCTGATTGTCGGCGAGTGTCTCCAGGGTCCTGCGAAATGTGCCGACCATCTCATCATCGTCGGTCATCAGCGCCGCCAAGCCGATGATGATGCCGTCCCTTGTCCACGACGATAGTTGTCACTGTTGCTGATGCTGGCCAGAAAACCGTGATTGCTCACGCATCTTCTCATCAATGACTTTGAACGTTCGATGGCTTCGTCACCATTCAGTGGGATTTTCGGTAAGGTTCTTTTGTCCATCTTTTTTCTCATGATACATTCGAAGTGTTGTCATATTATCGACCCTCGGCACTTTCTACTGGGAGTTCTTCACAGCCCCATTGCGAGTTCTTCACAGCCCCATTGCTTTTCGTTTACCGCCAACGGTATGTTGCCGAGCGTAGGAGTGAAAACACTCATTATACTCCCGGCTGCTGAAACTTCCATGGGGTGAAGACCCTATTTTTTCTCCTGCCTATCCGATGCCAGAGGGTCGAAAAGGATGGATCACTAACCAAAGGAGATAAACGGTTTTGCCTCGATATGCCCCCCGTCATTGAGTATTTCCTGATTTTCAACATCCGGCGCATAACCAAACACTTCTATTTTTTCGCCGAAGACACCGGGAAGCGAATGGCTGATGGAGTTCGGGAATGCGCCTTCGGAAAACTGCAGACGGGTGATGATCGGCTTTTCCGGGAGCTTGGTAAACTTTAGAATCTCCTCGATATACACCTTTACGATGTCGCTCATTTCAGGAAATCTGTGCTTCATTTCTCTGATGTGCGCTTCAAATTGGGCAACCGCTTCGTCGGGATTTTTGGCGTCTACAATACTGCTGAAATACCCATGTTTTTGCCTGTCGTCCGATCCAATTTCATCAAAGGAAAAATGGCCGATAAAGAGCATTCGTGACCTCCTGTCTGTGTTTGTTTGATGTTCACAAGTAAATCACAGATCGGCGTTCGATGGTATTGGATGTGGACTGTAGTTGATTGCGGAAAAGAATGTATTTATCCCAAAAGATGCCTTTTTCGAAAATTTCAACGATGGCGATACAATCCTTTCCATGATAAGAATCAATGATGATACCCATTTTTTTATGCGGCATGATAGTCTATATATTACGGTCAGTAGGATGGTTTCGCCGGAACGATCAGGTCATCATCGATCATCACCAGCGCTTCGCCATCTTGAAAGGAGTTTCGAATGTCCGTCAAAAGACGATTTATAGAGTCGGTCAAACGCAAATTGGATACTTGTAAGCGTGAGGTCGAGCATTTGCAGGTCGATGCGGACCGTATCGACAGTCGTGACATGGGAAACTACAGCAAGGCAGTGCAAGATATCATCGCCAGGATTCAGCGTGTTGAGAAACAATTCGTCGTTGACAATCATCTTACGCCGGACACCTGGAAATCGTTGAAGCTGCGGGTGGAGGCCGACTTTCATGACATCGAAGCACAGATCAGACAGGTCAGGGATCAATTCAAGGGCTGATCAGAACCCATCGCCGACATTCTATGATCGTTTCTGCGGGCCATGGGCAACGGGAATGGCCGGAATTGACAAAAACAGCAGACTGTCATGATCAAAGCCGATTTGGATGGTAACAATGGCAGGGCAGGGTGACAAGGATGGGGCGTTTTCATGGTGAATCGTAAGAAAATATTAATCCTCGATCCTTCGCCGATTTTCAGCAATACGCTGAAAGAGGTAATCGAAGATATCGAAATGCACGTGGAGGTGACAGAAGTCACCGGAACGGACCAGGCACAGCGCGTTTTACAACGCGATTCCTTGGATGTCGTCTTTCTGGATATTGCAATTCCCCAGGAAAATGGAACCAAGTTCATCGCAGTTATCCGGCGTATGGCACCGGATGCCCGTATCGTTGTTCTCAGCAGCTACGATTCGGTGGAGTATAAAGAAGCCTCGATGCGGGAGGGGGCGGACTTTTTTCTTTCCAAAGAGCGCTCCGGCGGGCTTCGTCTTTTGGATGTGATTCAAACGGCCCTCCGAGGCGACGAATGCGACTATGGTTTTTGTTCGGCCTGAATTCATCATTTACGATAGTTGCATGGCCGTGCTATCCCGGAAAAAACTTACATCCATTGCATTAATGGATTTTGCGCGTTATCATTTTGCTGTAAAATATTCCCGAACATTCACTCGATCACGAACGGAAAGGCCGAACATTGGAAAGGAAATACCAAATTTTCATTGCAGAGGATCATCAACTGTTCCGGGAGGGGCTGAAATCCATGCTGAACAGCCGTAAGGATATCGAGATCGTCGGAGAGGCGGAGGACGGCCTGGAGGCCATAAAGCAGATTCGACGGCTCAAACCGGATTTGGTGCTGTTGGACCTTTCCATGCCGAAGATGGGTGGCATCTCTGTGATGAAAGAGGCGAAACGGGATTCGCCTGCGTCGCGCATTCTGGCATTGACCATACACGAGTCGGACCAATACGTGCTGGAAGCGTTCGAAGCCGGTACCGACGGCTACTGCATCAAGGACGCAAGCAGGGAAGAGTTGATGCTGGCCGTGGACAGCGTGCTGCAAGGCAAGACCTACATCAGTCCGGGAATCTCGGACCAGGTTATGGTGGGCTATTTGTCCGGCCGACAGGAAATGAAGAAAAACTCTCGATGGGACACGGTGACCCAGCGGGAACGAGAGGTGTTGAAGCTGCTTGCCGAGGGCTATAAAAACAACGAGATCGCTGATTTTCTCAGCATCAGTGCAAAGACAGTCGAAAAGCACCGTGCCAATTTGATTGGCAAACTCGATTTGCACAACGTTGCCCAATTGACCGCCTATGCTATCGAGAAGGGACTGGTAGAACCGAAAATCTGACCGATGCCGACGATACGCCGCAACCATGAACGTCACGTGGAAGCGACCACCTCCTTTCCGGTAATTGCCGGTTTCATTTCCTGCGATTTCCTCCCAAGGATACAAGGAATACTCATGCGCATCCCCAAGCCTGATGAATCGTTGGATGATTGCGATATCATTCATTTCGAACTGGAAGCCCCATATTTTCAGGCGCTCTATCACGCTCCTGTACCTGTTCTGATCGCACGTGAGGATGGCCGTCTTCTGCTGGTCAACCGTGCTGTCGAGAAGACAATGGGTGCTTGTGCCGATCAGCTCCCTACGATCCATGACTTGGCCGAGCACCTGACGGCGGAAGAGACTACCGGAAAATCCTGCAACCCGTTCATGGATCTTTTCGATCCGGAGCGAACCATATCTCCTTTTCGGGTATCGGTGCATACGGAAAATGGCCATTCACTCATCTGGGAGATATTTAATGCCCCCCTTGGACGAACGCTTGACGGGCAACGGATCGTAATCAGTATCGCATCGGACATTACGGCCAAAATCGAAGATCGGCGCCAGATGAAAGGCGTGATGAACCGATTGGAAAAGGAGGTTTCACGACGTACAGAGGATCTCAACGACACGATCCGTGCACTGGAAAAAGAGGTCTCCGAACGCAAGCGGATGGGGGATGCGTTGGCTTTGTCCCAGGAGCGGCTCAAGCACATGTCCAGGCGAACGCTGGATGTTCTCGAGGCTGATCGACGCACGGTTTCAAAGGAACTGCACGATAGTATCGGGGCCAGTCTGGCGGCCATCAAGTTCAGTCTGGAAGAGAAGGAATTGAAACGGGAGCAACATGATGGCCGTCTGGAAGAATCGCTGGAACAGGAAATCGTCTATCTTTTGGCCACCATCAAGGAAACCAAGCGTATTTCCGCCAACCTGCGACCCACCACCTTGGACGACCTTGGGTTGATGGCCACCATTCAATGGTACCTTCGCCAGTTTCAGCGAATGTATGGCAACATTCATGTCGACTACCGGACGACCGTTCACGAAGCCGATATTCCTGAGTCGATGAAAATCATCATTTATCGTATTGTTCAGGAGGGATTGAGTAATGTTGGTAAGCATGGCGAGGCCCAATCTATCCGTTTGGTTATGGCTTTTTCAGACGACAAGAAATCGATTTCCCTTCTCATCGAAGATGATGGAAGAGGCTTCGATGTCCAAGAAGTGCTTTCCAGCAAGGACCCTCTGAGTGGATATGGCCTGACCGCCATGCGCGAACGATGCGAGATTTTTGGCGGGGTCTTTACCATCGAATCGTGTATTGGCGATGGTACACGAATCAAGGCCCTTCTTCCCATTTGATGGCACAATCATTTCTGTTGTCGGATCACGCCTTGTCATTTTAATGGAAGACCATCTGCCACATGTCCGACAATCCCTAAAAAAGCGTATGTGCGCAGATTGTCGATGATGCGCTTTTCAAACTGACGAATTCTCCTCCTTCTTACCGAATATCTCCGCAGAATAACTCGCGGTTTCCGTCCATGAGAACACTGCGAATGACAATCGCATGGTCACTTTCAAGCAAAGTGCTCAAAGGTACCGGAATTCGCTTGGAGACTTTCCAGATGTTACCCCCTTGCCGATCAACATCTTACAGCTTAGTCCGTCTTCCGATCTATATTACTTCCTGGATGTGATGGAAAAATAGGGTCTATCTCATATTTTGGCTGCCTACACGATGCATTTGGGATGACATGATTCCTCTGATTGATTATCACAGCATAGATTCCGAGCCGATCAAGGACCTATCGAAGCAAAGGGGAAGGTGTGTTGACCATGCCGCCGGTTGCAGATATACTGGTACGACAGCCTTGAAATAGAGGTTTTCCCCCATTGTCATTCCATGGCTCGCCGTTACAATAACACTGTTTCCAATTCATATTTGGAGCCCCGTTAACAACGGAGAAACAATGAGGACCTTTCCGGAAGGGAGGTTACAATGCCCATCGGGTTCGATGAAATTCAGGTGGAAGAAGTTCCCGCGGCCACCATCGTGACGCTGAAAATCAAGGAGAAACTTGATAAAAACGATTATGATCAATTCGTTCCGATGATCGAAAGCCAGATGAAAAACGGTATGCCGGTGCGCTTACTGATCGAGTTGTATGATTTCAGGGGATGGACCACCGGCGCATTGTGGGAAGACACGAAGTTTACCGCCAGGCATTTCAGGAATATCGAGCGAATGGCTGTCGTGGGGGAATCTCGATGGCAGCAAGGCGTAACGCTATTTTTTAAGCCTTTTACTGCCGCTGCTGTCCGCTATTTCGACATGAAGTCCATCAACGATGCCCGCCAGTGGATCCGGGAAGCGTAACGGTTCATCTCAATCCAGAATAATGGCGAAGGGCAATGGGAATTCAGCGAACGTGTTCCCGCCGCATCCGGCACCCGGTGCGATCCAGGGGCGGAATTCCGTAGAGAACCATGTAACCGTTTGTCTATGATCTGGGCAGACCACGTCTGCATCATAAGGAGATACCTATGAACAAACAAGAACTCGAAACCGTCGCACGGGCCATTGTCGCACCGGGTAAGGGGATTCTCGCAGCAGATGAAAGCACGCCAACCATCGAAAAACGATTCGCCAGTATCGACGTCGAATCCACTGAAGTCAATCGGCGCGCATACCGCGACTTGCTTTTTACCACCCCGGGCATCGATGCGTTCATCGGCGGGGTCATCCTCTTCGATGAAACCATGCGTCAATCGACGTCAGCAGACGTCCGCTTTCCCCAGTACCTGACCCAACGCGGCATCTTGCCCGGTATTAAGGTTGACGAGGGGGCAAAACCGCTCGCCGGGTTCGAAGGTGAGAAAATCACCGAAGGGTTGGATGGCCTGCGGCATCGGCTGTCGGCATACCGGGAGATGGGAGCCCGATTTGCCAAATGGCGGGCTGTGATCCCCATCGGACACGAGATCCCGACCCGTTTCGGACTGAAAGCCAACGCCCATGCACTGGCCAGATATGCGGCCCTGTGCCAGGAAGCAGACATGGTCCCCATCGTGGAACCGGAGGTTCTGATGGATGGCGATCACGACATTGGGCGCTGCCGGGATGTGACCGCAGCCGCGCTCAAATATGTGTACGATGCCCTTTTTGAACATTGTGTATATTTGGAAGGGACATTGTTGAAGCCCAATATGGTCCTGCCGGGAAAAGAGTATCCGGTTCGCTCGACACCCGAAGAGGTTGCCGAAGCCACGCTGAACTGTTTCCACCAGGTGGTGCCGGCCGCCGTACCCGGAATCGTATTCCTCTCCGGCGGACAGAGCGCCGTAGAGGCCACCGCCAACCTCAACGCCATCAATGCAACGGGGAAAACGCAGCCATGGGAACTCAGCTTCTCCTTCGGACGGGCCCTGCAGGAGCATACCCTCAAGGTGTGGCGGGGTGATGAAGCCAATTCACAGGAGGCACAACAGGTATTTTATCATCGTTCGTTGTGCAATAGTACCGCACGGAAAGGCAGTTACAATGCGTCCATAGAAGCGGAGATCGGATAATCGGCTTCACCGATAAAAAGAGGAAGCCGATTGCACTTTTCCAATGAACGAACCTTACCATAACCAAGAGAAAGGAGTCTGTTTTGGCCGAAAGATTGGAAATATACAAGTGTGAAGCATGTGGAAACATCGTAGAGGTGGTCAATGGTGGAGAAGGGGAACTGGTGTGTTGCGGCGACCCCATGAAACTCATGACCGAAAACACGGTGGATGCCGCAAAGGAAAAGCACGTACCCGTGATCGAACGCGTCGACGGTGGGGTCAACGTAAAGGTCGGCGACGTTCCCCATCCCATGGAAGAAAAACATTACATTCAATGGATCGAAGTGATCGCCGATGGTGAAGTGTACAAGAAATTTTTAAAACCCGACACCGCGCCCGAAGCCTTTTTCGCCGTCAAGGCAACCTCACTGACGGCGAGGGAGTATTGCAATTTGCATGGGCTTTGGAAAAACAGTTAGACGGCCGGATCGTCGTCGCTTTGCTCAACCCGATAAACTGCGAATCGCGATATCGCCGATTTGCAGTTTATCGTTCCATCCTTGTAACCGTTGCAATGATCACGGCGACATTGGTGAAGATACCAATGAGTTCCTATTACCAGGGGCTTCACGTTCCCATTGGTTGGAGGTCGAGCCATACGGCGCGGTATGCCTCCAGCACAAGGTCTTCATCCAGCGAGACGATTTCGTCTTGTCCCAGTAGATTGACCGCCTTGCCGCTGGCGTCACGGGCCCGAAGTCGTTCCACCGGCATCGTTTGGGTGTCGTCGGAAAAGTTTGTGACGACTAGAATCCGCTGGTTGTCGAACGACCGCAGGTAGCCGAACAGGTGCGGACTGTCCGTTTCGACGACGTCCATGCCACCATTGCGAAACGCTAAAATCTTTTTGCGAAGGCGGAACAGCTTGACCATTTCCCGGAAAAAACGCCACTCCAGAGTGTCCTGATCGGCAAGGTCGTCCTGGGCCTCCCAGCGGCGTTTCGCACGGTGTACCCATCTGCTGTCGTTGACCTTCCTCGGGTCGGTGAGGTACGTATAGTCGTTCATCTGTCCAAACTCGTCTCCGGCGTACAAAAGTGGAATACCGCCGATGCTCATCTGGATCGCCCACAGCATATTGATCCGGCGCACTGCCAGCTCGATGAGTGTGTCATCCTGTTTTTCCACCGCATCCTCGAGTCCCGCCAGAGAGGAAAGCGTTCCGGAAATGCGCACGTCTCCCGTATCGGGATTGTATTGAAAAGGAACGCCTCTTGCGAAAGATCCCGGGAACTTGCCGGTGTAAAAGTCGTTCAGGAAGCGACGATGTCCTGCCGGGTCGATGCCGACATGCCACGCATCCGCATCGTCAAAAGACCAGCCGATGTCATCATGGCAGCGAAGATAGTTCACCCAAGAACAGCCCGCGGGGATGCGGCTTCGATGGCGCATGGAATGCGCGAGAAGCTTCACCTCCTTGGTGGCCAGCGCCTCCCATAGCAGTGCCATTTTCAAGGGGTTGTAGGAGAGCTGGCACTCGTCCGGGTGAATGTACCGGACCACCTCGTCGGGGTGAACGATGGCCTCCGACTTGAACAGAACGCACGGTGCCACGACCTTGGCCATTGCGTTCAATGCACGGAGGATGGTGTGTGCCTCGGACAGGTTTTCGCAGTTGGTTCCCAGCCGCTTCCAAATGAAGGGAACGGCGTCCAGCCGAAAGATTTCCACGCCCTGATTGGCCAGAAAGAACATTTCCTTCGCCATGGCCCGCATTACTTCGGGGTTGGCATAGTTCAAATCCCACTGGCAGCTGTTGAAAGTCGTCCATACCCACCGATTCAACTCTTCGTTCCAGGTGAAGCTACCCCGGCGCACCGTCGGAAAGATGTCCCGCAGCTGTTTCTGGAACTGGTCCGGAAGCTCCCGGTCCGGATAGGTCAAATAGTACTGCAGATGCTTTGCGTCTCCCTCCCGGGCCTTCCGTGCCCACGCGTGATCGTCGGATGTATGGTTGAGAACAAAGTCCAGCACCAGGCTGATGCCTTCATTGCGAAGACGGGTGGCAAGATCGGACAACTCCTCCATGGAACCGATATCCGGGTTGATGGCCCGATAGTCGCTTACCGCATAGCCACCGTCGTTCTCCCCTTTTGGTACGGCGAACAACGGCATGAGGTGCAGGTAGTTCAGGCCAAGCTTTCGAAAGTAAGGAATATGGTCCTTCAATTTGGCCAGGTTGTCGCTGAACAGGTCCACGTACAGGACGATTCCAACGACCTTTTCGGAATGGAACCAGTCTGGTTCCGCCAGTCGCTTCGCGTCCAGCTGCCGCAACTCTCGGGGGCGCTCAAGCCAGTATTTCGCCATGATATGAGCCAGGCGTTGCAATGTGTAAAAAAAGTCGTACTGCCAACCATATAGCGCGTGCAAGGAAGTAAAGAGACGCTCCCACTGACTGTCCAGACGAAGTTTGAACATCTGCCAATCTTCCGAATTGCCGGTTAGCTGGGCGGCGAATTTCCACTCTACATCAGGCAGGATGCGGTTTAACGATTTGTGTGCTTGTTCGGGTCTCCAATCATGTTGCATTTTTTATATCTCTTTTTGCTGATGTACTACCTTTGGAAGCATAGGAGGAATCACGTAAGCCGAAAATGAGTGCAACGATGTATTTAGCCGGGAATGAGTATTTATTTCGGCTGTTCGTTACACGATGCCCTTCCAGCACAATCATTCCAGCGGACCATATTACCACCAGAGTAAAACAATCGTCAACGCCGTGGCCAATAGAAACGTCGATTGAATCCAGTGGTTCTGGCATGTGGTGCCTGGCATGGTCCGCCGAAATTGATTCACGAAAATGAGACCGTGTGGGATGCACGGAATTCTGCCTATGTCGAGCGCAAATGCTTTGCGGCACAACGATAACCATTGTTCAACAATCGACAGGGGAAATGGACAAAGGGCGAGCCGTAACTACGGCCCGCCCTTTGCCTTTCAGGACAGTACACAAAAAACGTCATGACTGGTGTTTCATTGTGAGCACCGGACATTGTGCACTGCGAACCACTTTTTCGGCAACGGAACCGAATATCAACCCCTTGATACCGCTTCTTCCGTGAGTGGCCATCACGATCAAATCCACCTGCTCATCCTCGGCGGCCTGGACAATGCGATCCGCCGGATTGCCGATCGCCACCTGCTGTCGGGTGTCAATCCCCTCTGGAACGATATTATCGACCATCTCTTTCATGGCCTTTTCTGCATTTTCCTTCATCTGATGGCTTATTTGCACCATCTGGTCCATGAGTTGCGGGGTCAGCGTATATGACGGCGAAGGGGTATGGTCGATTTCCGAAATTGCATGAAACAGAATGATCCGGGCTGAAAAATGTTCCGCCAAATCCACGGCATGTGCCAGGGCAGCGCGGGAAGGATCACTAAAGTCGATCGGGCAAAGTATTTTGTCTATATTTTTCATTGTACTGGCTCCTTTCCCTGTTATGGGGGTAGGGGGCAGGTGGGTGTCAGAAATGCCCGTTTTCGCTGTCTACCCCAAATTATTATTGATCCGTCTCATGTCCGTCGACCATGTCCAAACAATAGATGAATCTGTGATCGAATAAAATAGGGCTGAGAACTGATTTCGGTTTCATGCCAAATGTAATCCGATTCGATTTGATGGAAGGGAGGGCTTTCGGGCACCCGGGAAATCAGTATAATCATTTTCATCGGTATGCGGTCCGAAATCAGGCGGATCTGGAGCGGAACTACTTGTGGCACCCCATACCCGGACGCGCCATCATCGACTAAAATGAAACCAAAAGCGCCGAAAGGTTTGAACGAACGGTTCGGCCTATTTTGCAAAGGAGGTGAAATGAACATGTCCGGCAAGGATCGGGTAATCGAAGGCAAGCAAGAACGCCAACGAACGATGGACAAACTCTCCATCAACGGTGGCCGCGCCTATACCTATGATAAGAGGAACGGAAAGGGTTCCGGCTGCTCCGGAAAGGAAAGACAAACCAAAGAGAAAACACGGTAATACATCCTGAAGCATTCCCTTACAGTAAGACGGCGTTGCTGTCGGCAGGAATCGGCAACGCCGTCCTTCGTTTCAATACCGTTGCCCATTCACAACGATCGGAGACAATGGTCCCAAACCCAAAAAGATGAAAGATACCGAACGCGATGGAAAAGCACCTCGTGGAAACCGATCAAACGAGCTGTTACACCGAGACAGGAAGCCTTGTTTCCTGCAAGGGAACCGGACAGGATGCGGCGCAGGAAAAGAATTTTCAATATGTCCGAAAGAAACGGTTTCGAGTGATGGATCGGGTCGTTCAAGATAACTTGACGGGCGCGACATGGACGAAAGATGCGAATTTGGCAGACTTTCCCCTTTCGTGGTTGGAGGCGCAACGGTTCGTTTCTGAGATGCGGGAACGCCGAGCCTACGGACGCGGGGATTGGCAACTTCCCACGCGATTCCATCTGTTTGCCTTGCTCAGCCATCAATGCGTCAATCCGGCGATCGCCGACGATCATCCGTTTGAAAACATTTTCGACGGCTACTACTGGAGTGGCGATGCATGTGCTCGTCTTCCCGATCAGGCCTGGTATGTTCATTTGGGGGGTGGCCGCCTCCATCGGGGCATGAAACACGGATCTTATATGCTTTGGCCGGTCTCGCCGGGGAGAAATCGTGATGATAATGACAGCAAAATATCTCACTTACTGTCATCGGAGCGTTTTATCATCGAAGGAAAATATGCCAAGGACACCCGTACCGATTTAATCTGGTATATCGACGCCAATCCTTTCGGTCATGTGCTTTCCTGGTCGGAAGCATTTTCGGTTATACAGGCGTTTAACGAAAGTTTACCGGGAGGATATGGTGATTGGCGAATACCCAACATCAGGGAGCTGGAAAGTTTGGTTGATCTACACGCACATTCTCCCTCCCTGCCTTTTGGCCATCCGTTTGTCAATGTTCAGGACGTGTATTGGTCATCGACAACCAGCGTTTATGAGCCACGGTACGCATGGTCCCTCTACACACAAGATGGTATCATCGGTGTGGGATATAAATCGGGTCGTGATTTTTTCGCATGGCCTGTTCGCGGTCCCGAGAACGCCACTTTCCAACATTCAAACGACACCTCCCATGATAAGAAATAGAGTGCTCAACCATGGAAAATCGTTAGAACCGAGGCCAATCGTGTAACTGGATTGACTGCGTAAATCATCCCAAACGGTTTTTCAAAAAAATGTAAGCAAAAATAGGAATTACGTATGGAGATATGCAGAAATAAAAAAACTGGACAGACGTTTATTCAACTCGAGGGACCGGAGGCGGATCAATCGTTGATGATTACTCCCCAGGGTGCGGTAAAGAACTTGGAATGCAAACTGTTTACCGAATCAGTCGATATTGATGATGAGAGAGCCGTAACCCAGGGCAAGGTCAACCGCGTTCAATACGATGTGTACACCCAGTTTTTCCGTTGATCACCAGCCGGGGATCGAAAAAAGTGACCCTCCATCAGATGTTTATCTCTGCAACCAGGGGCAGGTGGTCGGAAGCGATGTCGGCCATCGGGGATCGGTGAGGGTAAACTCTGTCCAGACGTCGCGACGGGGCGACCCATATGCGATCCAACGCCAATACCGGACGGTGACTGGGAAACGTTGCCGGTGAACGATATTCCCCCAGCCGTCGGTTCACCCATTGAAGAGAGCGCGACCATGTCAATCACTCGTTGAAATCCCCCAAAAGAATGCTGACAGCCGTTTTACGGGGTTCGAACAGGGGCAATAGTCTTCGAAACTGGTATCGGCGTTCTTTTGTGCGAAGCCCCAGATGGGTGGCTACGATTTCGACTGTTTGTCCATTCACCTCCAGCAACACCTTTATGGCGCCACGGGCCTCTCTGCCGGGTACACTGATGTCCATGCGCTCTATGGACAATGGCAGGATCCGGGTCAGCAGGGCATTGCCATACAGTCCTTTTTCTTCCACGAGTGTCGGTCCGGGGATCGCCGTAGTCCCGGTTGATTGGGCCAGATTGTCGAGAATGTTGAGCGGACCGCTGGTGTCGAAGGCTACCTCCTGAAGGGTGACGGGAAAGGCCATAAAACCGCCGATCACATAGACGGCGATGACCAACACGGGAGTCATGGGCTGGCTGCGAATCCATTCTCCCGCCACCGTGGCGCTTTCAATGTCGATCCACTCACCCATTGGCGTCCACCGCCAAAGGGCGGCCAGGAGAAGAACACCAATGATGAGGAGAATGACCTTCAACAAATGGCGATAGGCAAAGGGTTGGTCATCCGGGCTCACCACATAATCGAAAAGTTCATCCGGTTCCACGGGTTTTTCAGGATCCAGCAGTTCGGACTCGGGAACCCATTCGTCGACTTCCGGCGGCACTTCGCCGCCTAACGGGACGAGTGACCTCTCCTTGCCACCGAGTGCCTCGACGGTCCTTATGATTGAACCCGTTTTTTCGATGGTATCGGTCACCCGGTTCACATCCGTATCCAGGTGCTCGGCGAGCAATTGATTGCGGAGGCGGACGATGGCTCTCCTTAGGTCTTCGTCGTCTTCGTCGTCGGCGATGGCAAGATCACACTCCGAATCGAGTCCCATGGACCGGTTGCTCAAGTTGGAAGATCCCACACGCAAGAAATCATCGTCAATCACCATTAATTTGGCGTGAATCATGAGTGCCTGATGCGGGTCCACAGTCAGCCGGGGGTAGTATACGCGCAACCGATCATGGCGATCGGCATTTCAATTTGTAGCGGGGGAAAAATTCTCGTTCAAAGGTGTAGATCATGGAAAAATCCCAGATCAACAAGTAGACGTGCAGATTCTTCCTTTCATTCAACACGCAATATTGGAATCTTTGTGTTTGAGGTATAGGGGGCAAAGGCGATTGCTATCCCGTCGGCGTGCATACGAATAGGAAACGGCATTTATCGGTTTTCAGACATTTTCGGGATAATATCAAATATGCCTGTCCCATGATGGACCATACCAATAATGGAAACAGGCAAAATACGGGTTTTTTCCTCTACAATTAGGAGAACCACCCTATTTCCCATACCTATGGATGGGAAATACAATCTGGAAAACAATCATCGAGGCTGCCGCATGTGGACTGCCCATCATTGCACCGAAAGATGAATGATGGATTGGATGCATTGCTCCGTTTGCTGGAGCAATATCGGGATGTCGTCTTGTTTGGTGTGGCGACGGGCCGTGATATCGAATCGACCCGAGAGAAACTGCGACGATTCAATGCACTCGCTACGGCTGTGATCATCGCGTCGGCGGGTTCGGAAATTTACTACGGCGAACACTGTCATTACGGCAAATAATGGGAAACACACATTTCGGCCAAGTGACATCGAAACGAGATCGTAAGGCAATTGGCAGATTTCTCATTTCTCACCTATCAAACCGAATCGGCGCAAAGGCCATTCAAGGTGAGTTACGAGATGGAACCGGGCATGAACCGGGAAATCGTATGGCTGAGATGAAACATGGACTCGATAGAACATAAACAAATCGACAAATCTGGTTGACGTGTCGGAGGAACCAGTCAAATGGGCATTTCCAGCATCGTTACAAAGGAGGATCATATGAACCAAGAATCCACTGCCCCAAAAGGCAATGCTTTTAACCTGGAAAACCACATTGAATACGCAGCAGGTTCTGTGGTAAGTAAAACGTTAATCAAAAAAGAAATCGGCACCATCACACTGTTTGCCTTTGATGAAGGTCAGGGGCTCAGCGAGCACACTGCGCCTTTCGATGCAGTCGTCCACATTATAGACGGAACAGCAGAAATCACAATTGGCGGTCAGTCACAGACCGTAAAGACCGGTGAAATGCTGATCATGCCTGCAAACATATCTCATGCACTTCACGCCGAAAAACGATTCAAGATGCTGTTGGTCATGATCCGAAGCGAATAGATTTTTTTCCTTTTATGATCAGGCTGTCATGTTGATCTACATTAAATTAGGTTTTTAACACCCAAGCCAATAGGGAGGTGCCTATGTTTTGTTACCAATGCGAGCAAACAGCCAAAGGAACCGGGTGCACCGTTCAGGGGGTTTGCGGGAAGCAGCCGGATGTTGCGGCGTTGCAGGATTTATTGCTTTACACGCTCATGGGCTTGTCCCAAGTGGCTGTCGAAGGCCGTAAACATGGTGTCATAGATGGTGATGTAAATGTGTTTACCGTGCAAGCGTCATTTTCAACGCTGACCAATGTCGACTTTGATCCTGACCGTTTTGTTGAATTAATCAATCAGGCCGTTTATAAACGAGACCGTCTCAAGGTTATGGTAAAAGACGCAGGAGGTGACATCACCTCGTTGGGAAAAACCTCGCACTTCATACCCGAAGAAACCGTCGAAGGATTGGTAAAACAGGCCGAATCCGTCGGCCTCAAATCCTACCCGGGCGACGATCCGGACATCTTGTCGCTCAAACACACTGTGCTGTTCGGCATCAAAGGGGTTTCTGCATACAGCGATCACGCGCAGATTCTCGGCCAGGAAGACGACAGCGTTTACGCTTATATCCATGAAGGGTTGGCAGCCATACAGCGAGACGACCTGTCTCTGGATCAATGGGTCGACATGACGTTGAGATGTGGTGGTGCAGCTGTCAAAGCCATGGAACTGCTGGACAAGGGCAATACCGAAACCTATGGTCATCCTGTCCCGACCAAAGTACCTCTGGGTCATAAAAAGGGAAAAGCGATTCTGATCTCCGGTCACGACCTCCAGGATCTGGAAAAACTGCTTCAACAAACCGAAGGAACAGGCATCAATATCTATACACACGGCGAAATGCTGCCCACCCATGGCTATCCGAAACTCAAACAGTATGCTCACTTTTACGGCCACTACGGGACCGCCTGGCAAAACCAGATAAAAGAATTTCCAAATTTTCCCGGTGCAATTCTGATGACCACCAACTGCATTCAGCGACCGAGAAACGACTACAAGGACAACATTTTTACCAGTGGTCTGGTAGGATGGCCCGGTGTCACCCATATGGCAGATCAGAATTTCAAGCCGGTAATTGAAAGGGCTCTTGCATTACCAGGATTCGAAGATGATGTTGACAACGACGAAGTGACCGTGGGCTTTGCCCGTAATGCGGTGCTGGGGGTTGCCGACAAGGTGATCGAAGCAGTGAAGAACAAGGACATCCGCCACTTCTTCCTGGTGGCCGGTTGCGACGGCGCCAAACCCGGTCGGAACTACTACACGGAATTCGTCGAGAAAGTTCCCGAAGATTGTATCGTACTCACCCTGGCTTGCGGTAAATTTCGTTTCTACGACAAAAAATTGGGGGATATCGGGGGCATCCCCAGGCTTCTGGATGCAGGCCAGTGCAATGATGCCTATTCTGCGATTCAAATTGCCAACGCGCTATCTGATGCATTCGGAGTCGGCGTGAACGACCTGCCTTTGTCGCTGATTATTTCATGGTATGAGCAAAAGGCAGTTTGTGTATTACTTGCGTTGCTTCATTTGGGGATAAAGGGTATTCGTCTGGGACCCTCCTTGCCCGCTTTTCTGACACCCAATGTACTCGATACACTGGTCAAAAATTTTGACATCAAGCCGATTGGCACCGCAGACGAAGATCTAAGAGCGATTTTGGGATAATTGATGGTTAACAAACAGAAAGGGGTTGCCTTATCTGGCAACCCCTTTAGTTTTCATACATTTTCAGTAAGTGATGTGGCCATGCCGTTGATCAAAAGAACAAACACAATTCTATACTGCAGCCTCTGGAAAGAGACAGTTGCATTTTATCGCGACCGACTCGGCCTTGACATTGCCTTTCAAAATGATTGGATGGTTGAATTTTTCTTGTCCCGAACGGCATTTTTAAGCATTGCAGATCAGTCACGGGCAACGATAGCAAGTGCGGGTGGAAATGGTATTACCCTGTCATTTCAAATCGACGATCTCCAGGCAGCGCATAATCTTTTTGCCTTAGATGGATTGGCGCCAACGGATGTTTGTTCTCAGGTGATGGGTGCTGACGTATTTTATCTTTTTGATCCGGAAGGTACGCGTATCGAATTCTGGTGTCCTGCCTGAAGAAGACCCTCAGATTAAAGATCCACAGCATTTTGCCTGATGCCCCAACCGAGTACCTCGGCACCAAGCCAATTCATCACGGTCGGCCACATTTGGGGGAATGATTTCAAGCTTACCGCGAGCCAGTATTTTCACTCTCATAGTTGAAAAATTTCAGGGCCGAACTTGTTTAATGCAATTGAGCAATTTTAAAACTTGCACCTAAATCCCAGCTCTTTATCCGAAGAATACATGATAGCAGGTATTTCTGAATTCCATGGGTATGGTATTAAAGTCGAATACGCGTCCACAACGATCTACTTTAGCAGCATCCGTCACGCTTTCGCGAAAAGCAGCCACAGATAGGGGCGGGATGAACTCTTTAGGTAAAATTACTCCCCGTTCTATTACTGAATAACGTTGCCAACAGGCGCCGGGCCTTCGCCGAGATCGTCGCAATGTGGCGCGAAGAAAAGGAGTTACCGGCTATCTTTCTGATAAAAGCGAAACACGATAGTGTTTGAAGACGAAAAGGAGGCGATCTGTGATCCATCAATTTGACACTGTGATTGTGGGGTCCGGTGGAGCAGGCCTCTACGCCGCTCTGGAAGCCAGTGGCCGGTCCCGCACAGCAGTCCTGTCCAAGCTCTATCCCAGGCATTCCGTTTCCTCGCAGACAGTCGCGATTCTGGTTTCGAGCTGCGCCTTCCGGTCCTGGATCGACCCGAGGGGGTATGGGATTGTGAAAACCATTTTGAATGCACCAAATGCTGCCCGCGTTCGATCCTGATCACCAAACGCATCAATCAGACCAAAAAGATGATTGAAAAATACAAGGCGGGTGAAAGCAGTGAATCGTAAAGCATCAATAGAACCTTAAAAGGAGGAAGCCATGACGACAAGAAAGGCAACGGAGTTATGATGTATGGACAAGTTGAGGGGCCTTTTACATTTGCATCGCGCTTTGAAGAAGGCAAAGGCACAAACGCTGTAAATATTCATTACAGATTCCTTTCTATCAAGGGGGGGATTACTACAGGGTTGGAAATGTCAGCCCAAATCGGTCGCAAAGGCCCGGAACGCTGTCAAAATCCATATCCAGGTCATATTTGTCATTGATCCTGGCAAATTGATCCAAATCCCCCCAGGCAGCCGCAACCTCACGGAAGTAGTTTTCGAACCCGGCCGGTGAAATGATTTCGATGATTTCACAGGGGATGTCTCCGGCGTTCCAAAACGTATGCCACTGCCCACGCGGTTTGATCACCCATGTGCCTGGGTTGGCGGTGACCACTTCGTCTCCCAGAAGAGCGCCGAGTGTTCCGCGGAGAACAAATGAGTATTCATCTTCATGTGTATGTCGGTGCAATGGCGCCGCCAGTGCATGAGGGGCCATGGGATGATGGACGACGGCAAAACGGGATTGCGTGATCGGACCGTCAATCTTCCAATCGACGCCCAGGCCGCCGAAATCAAAGCTTTCTTCCGAGATGTTGGTGGTTGAATCGTCTGTGGCTATGTTAGGTTGCATGTTAAAGCGATCTTCATAATTTACCAACAGCAGCAACATGCTTCACAGCACGTTTCGCCATAACATTCATCCTCATCTGTAATTTCTGAGCATTGCTCTTCATCCTCCCACTGGGATTGGGAGGTAATGGTTGGTTCGTTAGCGCTGAGATCTTTTTGGGTTTGGTTATCTTCCATAGTATTATGTTTCCTTCCGTCCTTACAATTATTGCGTCGGTTGACCTAATTGTGGTTAAAAAATACGCATTCGAAGTTTTGCATGCGATAAGCGACGGATGATTTCAGTTGATTGATTCCCTTTGCAGTGATTGTCAGATGCGCTTTTGACGAATCCCGCCGGATCAAGTCGTCGGCAATCATCGTTTCAACAGCCGATTGGATGGCTTCCTCTGGAATACCGGAAAATTCGTCCATCAAGTCCTTGTCAATTGCAGTACCGTCCTCATCTCGGCCGCTCATCGGATTGCATAAAAAATAGAGAATGTTTATTTTCAGGTTTCGAATTCTCATAATCGCTTATCGAAATTGTCCAAATTCGATTCCTAATCCCACGCATTGATCGTTAATCACACAGGCAGCGGCATCCTTGTTGTCAAGATAGTGGCGGATCCTGTTGCCCTCATACTCAAAATCGACCTTCCAGGATTCGTTTTTCTCATCCCAGTGAATGTCCAAGTTTTCACCACAGGTTCCGAAATCCGGATATAACGAAGAAAGTCGATCACATATTTGCTTGTTGGTCAGCATGAAATTCCTCCTTGATTCTCGTTCTATGGATCCAAAACTGTATATTTGCATCGAAACTCAAAATACGCTTTGGATCACGTTCTCGTTAGATAGCAGCCATTGGTAGTTGTTCATTTTCCCTCCGAGAGAGTTGCCTCATTTTAACTGCAGATGCCCTAACGACAACCATATTCTGCAAGCTACATTCCAAAAATTTGTTTCAAGCAGATGAATACTTTTTACACCTGAAACGTATCCATGATTTTTGGAAGCAAAGTCCAAAAACACCTGTAACAAAGCATTTGGGAATATCGTTTACGTCATAACTTATGATGCCGCGGGAATGTATCCGTTGAGATACCCATCAATTCAATTATGGTCTCTGCAAGAAAGCAGAAATATTGATCAACAGTTTGATGATAATACTCAAAATATTGATATAATCAAAGAATTGAGAGGCGATATGGGGAAACGAATGTGAAATTATGAATAGGCTCAAGAGCTTAGTTAGCAATGGCAAACCGGCATGACAATTGAAATTCAAGAGGAAGGGATGATGATGAATATCAATGTCCTATGCAAAATCATCAATTTTCATATTTTTGGAGGTCGACCATAAGTAAAAAAGATAAAAAAAAGGAAATCCAAAAAGAAACCAAAAAAGATGTTTCCAATGAATCTGGCAGAAAAGACCGCAGTTGTTGCTACGTCGTTGACAGTTGTGGTTGTTACGTAGATCCATGCTGCTGCTCGTCCAGTTTGGTTTACTGCTGTTGATGGTGAGCAGGCAGTGTCAGGTTTGCGGCTTCAGTACTGTCAGTTAGCCTGAAAAGTTAGGACATCAATACATGGAAACACCTGGCCGGGCTGTATATCCTTTAGCCACTAATAAGGAGTCGAACAGATGGCGGCCGAAGTCAAAGACAGACGATCACAATACCGCTGTACCAAAGATGTTGGCATACATTGCACCTCATTGAATGGAAATGAAAATCAGCTTGTGCTTATCCGCAATTACAGTTCTCGCGGTATTTACTTCGAATCGAATCGTAAGATCCCGCCGGGTAACACGATCGTGCTCAGAACTTTGGGTGCTGCCGACTTCTTGGATAACGAGACTGTATTCAATGTTCCTTCATTTTCAATTTCGAA
This sequence comes from uncultured Desulfosarcina sp., assembly GCA_963674945.2. Taxonomy (GTDB): domain Bacteria; phylum Desulfobacterota; class Desulfobacteria; order Desulfobacterales; family Desulfosarcinaceae; genus Desulfosarcina. The sequence goes on along the minus strand of CAXXWQ010000003.1, from coordinate 1,223,351 downwards.
CAGCGACGCCGAGGTCTGTACGCTGTTCAGGTCGCATGTCCTTGCCAAGGTCCAGCGGTCTGTAAGGCTTGAAGGCAACACTATCTCGCCTCGCTATGGCATGGGTTCTGAAATACAGATTCTCAGCGACTTTTAACCGGTTTATTGAGCGATTAATTTGAGGATATTACCATGAAAAAAAAGATACTTTGGCCGACCGATTTTTCAGGTAGAGCAAAGCACGCATTGGAAACCGTAAAAACGCTGACTGAAATACATGATGCCGAAATCCACGTCCTTTATGTGATTACAGATATAGCCCACCATCGTGGGCTTTATGGAAATTTCGAACAGGATCATATAGATCGGATATTCGAATGGGAACACAAAAAGGCTGCGGAACGTCTGGACCAAATCTGTTCACAGGAGCTTGAGGGGTGTCCGCTTTACGTTAAGCACATAGCCGCGGGTGATCCTGCCGAGGAAATCATTAAAACGGCCTTACAGGAGAAGGTCGACCTTGTGGTTCTGGCAACACGGGGTACTGGAGAGGCTTTTCAAATTGGTACCGTCGCAGAGAAAATTCTCAAAGATTCCCCCGTGCCGGTGATGATGGTTCCGACAAGCGGAGAGCCTGTAGAAATGAAGAAGGCATCTTGAGGACCAATGAGCTGAAGCAGGCTTTCTCTGTTTCGATAAAGATTATGATATACCTGCCGAACGCCCGCCATCCTGAATATCCCGGGGGAATGATCCGACCGGTGCCATGGGCGGCAGGGTTTAGCCGATTTCGAGGTATATTGACGAGAAGACCGCTACATTGCCGCGCTAATGTTGAATCCCAATTCGGTGTTTTATGTACTGTCGGTTATGTAACATTTGATCAATGCTACCGGGATGCCGACAGGAAAAGCGGTCAGCGGGCAGGCACTCGTAAGGTGAGTTGATTGTTCGCTTTCCGCCGAGGCGCATCCATCTCCCCCACGGTTCCTGTAAGGTGATGCACATGAAAAATACGGATCACCAAAAACGAGTAAAAAAACCTCGCATTCCGCTGAACGACCGGGACCTTGACCGTCTTGCCGAAATACAGGGAGGGAGCACCGTGCCGATGTTGGCGAAACGCACGGGCCTGCCCTACATGCTGGTCTACAATGTGGTTCACGGCCGGGTTGCATCGGTTTCGGACCGTCACTACCGGATGTTGTTCCGAGAACCGCCGCCACACCGTTATCTCAAAAAAGTGGACGGTGGTCTGTTTCGACGAATGGTTCGCCTTTGGCTCTTTCTCAACGAAGAACTCACACGGTCGGACCTTTACCGGGAATTTTATGGAACCGAGCATCCCCGGAAACCCGACCTCAGAATATTCAGCGGCAAAACCCGTATGATTGACGCAGGACTGGAGCGGTTCATGCGCAAAAAATTCACCGATGCAGGCATCGACGAATTGCTTCTTGATCAGTGGCTGGATGAGTTTGACGAGTTTCCTCATAGCGTCATGGTATCTTACAGCCGGATCCAGCCCGTCCTTGCGTACCTGTGGAATCATCTGGGGGTTCACCCGACGTCCATTTTGAACCAGACTCTCGACCGGTATGTATCTGGCGAACTCAAGCGGGTCTCCAGAGATATCTATGATCACGCACGAAACCTCAAGCGCAGGACCGAAAAAGCACTGGCCACCAAAGATGCAAGAGAGATCGAAAGGCTCAAGGAATCCATATCGGGTGGTAAATCCGGGTACACACCGTATCTCGACATCCGGGAAGAGCTCCGCTTTCTGCGCATACACACAAAGAAAAGCGCCCGGCACTATCTGGGGCGGAGCATCTGGACGTACGAAACCGGAAGGGCCAAGCGGATAGCCGACTGGAGGGCTCGCAAGATCATAAGCGACTGTGACCGGTTCATCCGTGCGCGCCCGGATATACCCTTTTCCGCCCTGCCGCGAAACTGGCAGCGACAATGGGCGCAAATGCTGATCAAGGCCATGGTTGGGCGGCTCGCCCAACTGCTATCCAGACAGGAAGGCATCGTCTTCGAAAAGCGCATTCTTGCACCCACACGCTCACGCGACGTGTACGCAAACCGGTATAATGGGCTGACCCCTTTCGAAATGGCTCCCACCGCGCTCGGAATGCGGCGCAAGGCGTTCGATATGATGGTCGCCAGGCATTGTGATATTTTCCGGACCGTCGGCATCTATGCGAAACGGTGGTACCTGTCAAATCTTTACCTGCAAGAACTTTCACAGAAATCATATTTCGACTTGATTTCAGCCAAATATGAATTGCTATCCAGACAATCGGGCGGTTCCGGGATCAGTAACCCATGCATGAACTGACTCCGGCACTGTTTTAAAGCAAAAACGGCGGCCATAAGAAGTTCCAAACCATTTCCATGAAGGCACGGACGCACCGTAACGCAAGATAGTTGTCCGAAGCCAGGAGATATCACGGTATATATTGAATCGAAAAGCCTTGGCCCGAACAGGGTTGGATTCGGTTCGTGTTCAGTACCCTGTTGTATCATTGACGCGGTGATAATTTTGTATTTTTAGAAGGTTTGTTAATCTGCATCCGTTTCATGCGTTCAATCAGGGTAGTCGGTTTAATGTCCATCAGGCTGGCTGCACCGTCATTTCCATAAATTTTCCAGTTGCATTCCTGCAGTGCGTTTATCGTGTTTTGCCTCTCGAGCTGCTTCATTTCTGTTGCCGACAGTACAGACTGATCAATACTCTTTTGCACTTTACGTTCAACAGGAAAGATTGAATTGGGCATGGACTTATCCTGAATCGAGGAAAAATCCAGGTTGTTTGTTCGCGTAAGAATGATCGCCCGTTCTACCGCATTTTCCAACTCGCGCACGTTTCCCGGCCAGTCATACGATTGCAGATCCAACACATTGGCCTTGGTTAGCGGTGGCCCAGGAACATTTAGCTTTTTTGACAGCTTGTCGACGAAATGGGTTGCCAGGAGCTGGATGTCGTCCTTGCGTTCCCGTAAGGGGTCGATCTCAATGGGAAATACGTTCAGTCGATAAAACAGATCGTCCCGAAATCGATTGGCCCTCACTTCCTTTAACAGCTTCTTGTTGGTGGCGGCAATGATGCGTACATCCACACGTCTGGTCTTTTCCTCTCCTACGCGTTCATATTCGCCTTCTTGCAGGATTCTCAGCAGTTTGCTTTGCAGATCGAGTGGAATCTCGCCAACTTCATCCAAAAAGATAGTACCTCCGTCGGCTGCTTCAAACCTACCGATGCGGTCCTTGACAGCACCGGTGAAGGCTCCTTTGGCATGGCCGAAGAACTCGCTTTCATACAGTTCTTTTGGGATGGTGGCGCAGTTAACCTTGACCATGGGTTTGTCTTTTCTCTGGCTGTGTCGATGGATCTCGCGCGCCACCAATTCTTTTCCGGTGCCGGATTCACCATGAATCAAAACATTCGCATCGGTTGGGGCAACCAGTTCGATCTGTGAAATGACAGTCTTTATGGGATAGCTGTCGCCAATTATTGTGCCGTATGATTGAGATTCGGCCAACTCCCGCTTAAGAATTATGTTTTCCGCCTGCAGCCGGTCCTTGAGCAAGCGAATCTCTCTGGTCCGCTTGGCGACAATACCTTCCAGATCGTTCCTGGATTGAATAATTTCTTTTTCGATTCGTTTGCGTTCGGATATTTCCTTTTCCAATCGTTGGTTGGTTTGTTCCAGCGCTTCGATATACGTATTGCATTGGTTCTCGAGGAATTTGCATTTCTTCTCCAAAACCATCAGGTTCGCCTTTTCCTTTCGTGTGTTCATCGTTCCCCCTGTTGGCAATCTCAAGTATATGAGACAACGTAATCATTTTTTAGTGAATCTCAATTATTTGAGATGCCATGCCAACTCCTCAACAAGCGGCGTAAGGAAAAGCGGGAACCATCCGGGAAAGATGCCGGCAGACCAAAATACCCTCGCACGCGTAAATCAGCAGATCTTGAAGATCAACCGTCTCCTCCGGTTTACCGCAAACGCCCCTTACCGTGCATCCCTGATTTTTTTGCCGTATCCTGGCATTGAAAGCAAAATATGGGCGCCCTTCCTGGTTTTAGGCTGCTATAGGTATTTTTGCCGTAACAGATGCGACATCTGTTTCACGGCAGCAAAAGCTCTTTCAACCGTAAGTTCCTTGTCCGGATTGACCAGACAGCACGTTGCCGGTGAAATCATACTCTTGGCGATGAGACGTTCTCTTTCTATTCCTTTTCCCCACAGGATTTGCCAGACAGTTTCCAGCCGTTTCATCATGGAGGGCATATCTTCATTTTGGAAGGTTTCGAATCCCGTTGGCACGATTCCCCAGACAATGACACCATCCCGTTCAATAAATTTTTTAATGGAAGATGCGTAGGGTGAGAAAATTTCAGCATTGGTGTAAACATCAAGGGAGAGTACATCTAAATCCAGGTTCAATAAAAAGTCCCAATCTGGATTGCCGCACAAATGGATGCCACGCGGCCGGTCGACATGAGAGAAAAACAGATCCAGATCGCCCCTGGCTTTCAGATCTCCGTAGCCGGACATTGCTGAAAATAAGAATTGTAATCCCGGTTCGTCCACGAACATGAAGGCATTTTTTTGTTCATCGCGAACTCGATGGCGTGACCTTTTTTACTATCTCGGTTCTCGAAGAACGGCGTCTCGTTCCACACGAATCCAGGTTGCCACTTGCTTTCTCCCGCCACTATAATGGATTTCCGCCAAGAAAAACGGATCCGTCTTTTCGGCTGTTGAATCGCTTATAACGACGTTCATTGAGTTCAGCTTGAGTGAAAGCGATTCAATCCACAAATGCTTTTCTGGATTCTGGAGCAACTCTTTCAAAGGCGCTACATAATCATCAGAAGAATCTAGTGCGGATCCGATCTCATTCATTTCTGTTTCGATACTATCATGGAGTTCGTTTATTTCTTTCAACCTGTGATCATCTTCTTTTAAAAGGTTTTTCTTTGCGGTTACCTCATCGTGTTGGATTTCAAGTTGTGATTTCAGTTCTTTTAGGGATGATATTCTTTCAGCGGCTGCTGAAAACAGCACAGTAAACAATTTTACTCTCCCCATCCGGCGACTTTCTGCCAATTCGCCAGCGGGCATTGTTATTTTTTGTTCCTCAAAATAAATTGCCTTTTGAATCACGTCTCGGCGAACGATTTCTCCCGTCCTTTCCGTTCCGGTAACTGTCTTTTCTTTTTTTTGGGCCGTGAGCAGTGCATAAGCAATTTCCATGTCGGAATTATTAAAAAACCTTCGCAATGAAGAACTGGAATTGAGAAGTTGTCGTACGTGGTTTTCCGATAGGAATATGGAATGAATAAGGTGAGAGTGACTCCAGTCGGCCGGATCGAGAGTCACGGGTCCGGGAATGGATTTCACCAGGGAATTAATATAGCGACCGGCATGATGCACAAGCGGGATTAATTTAAAACGGTTGTTTTGCAGGTATGGCAGTCTTTTCCCAAAAATTTCCACCATTTGTTCAATTAGATCCAAAGCCTGATTTTTTTTGCGGTTTCTGCGCGTTTTCAAAGCGTTCCGCCAATACTGTCTTTGGCGAAATTGTCGGTAAAAATTCATCGTATTTAGCCTTTTTTGCTTCAGTCAAAAGCAAATGGTTTGTATCATCAATCTGTTCTATTTGACTATGGCACGGCGGGGGCCGGTTTCTGCCCCGCCAGGGCACAAGCCATCGCCGCCTGTTGCGGCTGCTGAAGCAGGTTTTGCAGTTCCCGATCTATTGCTTCCCCCACTTTTACTTCCTCGTCGATAACGATTGTGGCACCGGCTTTTTTCAAATCGGTTGCGTGGCGGTGGTAACGCGCTCGAACGATAACCGGCACCTCCGGAATGAGCGTCTTACAGTTGGCGATAACACTTCTACCGGTGGCCGGATCCGGGAGGGTCACAACAACGGCGCAAATCGAATGTATGCCTGCGTGTTCGAGCACCTCAATACTGGTGGCATCACCGATGTATACCGGCAACTTAAGGGCTTGGGCCTTTTGGGCACTTTCGGGGTTAAGCTCGATAACATGGGGCTTGACCTGGCGATCTATCAGCGTTTGTGCCACTCGCTGACCGGCCGGTCCGAAACCGACGATAAGAATAGTTCCGCCGCCGGCGGTGCCTATGGGTAAGACCCGGTCGGAAGCGGTTATATGAAGGCGGAAGAGTTTTTTCAACAACCACGTCGACCATGCTTCGGCATTGGTCACCAGATAGGGAGCAAGAAACATGGATACAATGGTTACAGAAACCACCAGCGCAAACTGGCTGTCATCGATAATGCGTCCTTCACGCGCTGCACTGGCCAATACGAAAGCAAACTCCCCGATTTGCGCCAGCGTCAAACCCGTCGCCAATGCCTGGACCGGTTTATGTTTCAATATTCGGACGATGACGTAAATGATCGCTGTTTTACCACAAACTACCACAGCCAGGGCGATGGCAACAAGGTGCAGATGTTTTATAAACCACAAGGGATTGGCCAGCATGCCCACTGTCGTGAAAAAAAGTGTTACGAACAGGGTGCGGATACCGACGATGTCGGAGCGTATCTGGGTGGCAAACGGTGATTCGGCCAGAAGCATACCTGCCAGAAAGGCTCCCAACGCGGGAGACAAACCCATCGCATGCCCCGCCCAGATGGAGCCCAGCGCTGAAATGATCGCCAGCATGACCACCAATTCCCGATTGGCAAATACACCGCGCGTCATGAGAATCCTGGGTGCCAGGTGGTAAAAGAGAAAATAAAAGGCGATCACCAAAAGTGTTGCCCCTGCCACCGTTTTGGCAATGTGAATTGCGATGGCCTGACCACTGCCGCCTTTGGTCAAGATGGTTACCAGCAATACCAGCGGGACGACCGCAACATCCTGCAGCAATAAAATTCCCAGTGCGTTGCGTCCGTGAACCGAATCGATCGCGGCGTTATCCACCAGGATTCTCAGCACGACGGCGGTCGAACTCAGCGCGACCATAGCGCCCAATACCACCGCTGCGGATGCATTCATGGCAGTACTCGCCGCCAGCGCATACACAGCCAGTGTAATGATAACCTGGGAAGTTCCGCCAACCAGCGCGATGGTGCCGAGTTGGCGCAGGCGTGAAAAAGAAAATTCCAGCCCGATGGAAAAAAGCAGCAGCGCCACGCCCAGCTCGGCTACCTGCTCGACAGCCTGGGCATTGAACAGAATCGGACCGACGATGGCACCCGCCACCAGGTAGCCGATGATCGCGCTTTGTTTTAGCCGCTGGGCGACGGTGCCTATCGCGAAAGCAGTTGCAAGCAATAAAACGATTTCCATTAAAAGTCGCCACATGAATGTGTTTCTCCCTCTATCTGTAGGTTTCGAATCGATTTCATCAACCTTGAGTGAAATGGAGATTACATTGGAAGAAACAAGATGACAAGTATGACGGCCGGTGCAAGGCGATTATCGTGTTGTTGCCCGCTCATCGTTCAAGTCAATCTCATGTTTTCTCGGATCCTTATGATTGTCAAAGTTTTTTTGCATTCGAAACTCCGAATTCAGAACGCTCTATGCTTCCAGCCGGCCATTGGGTAGCCAAAACAAACCATGCCTACCGAAATCTATCGGAAGGCATGGTTTTTCATTGCCAGGCTGTCTGTGAAGATCAAGTATCAATACATATCATCATCCATCGGGGGCACTGCCGGGGCCTTTTTCTTCTCAGGCTTGTCGGTGATCATCGCCTCGGTGCTCAACATGAGTCCGGCTACGGATGTCGCATTTTGCAGGGCAAAGCGCACCACTTTGGTGGGATCGATGACACCGGTGGCAAGCAGGTTTTCATAGGTCTCCGTGTCGGCGTTGAATCCAAAATCGCCTTTGCCTTCGAGGACCTTGTTGACAACCACCGCCCCCTCCAGGCCTGCATTTTCCACGATCTGTCGCAGGGGTTCCTCGAGGGCGCGCTTCAAAACGGCGACGCCGGCCTTTTCCTCTTCACCGACATCCAGTTTGTCGAGTGCTTCCTTGCAGCGCAGAAGAGCCACACCGCCACCGGGAACGATGCCTTCCTCTACTGCCGCACGGGTGGCATTGAGGGCATCTTCGAAACGGGCCTTCTTCTCTTTCATCTCGGTTTCCGTGGCTGCGCCGATGTTAATGACGGCCACGCCGCCGATCAACTTGGCCAGCCGTTCTTGCAGCTTTTCCCGATCGTAGTCGGATTTGGTATCATCGATCTGGGAACGGATCTGCTTGACGCGGCCCTGGATGGCGGATTTGGCACCGGCACCGTCGATGATGACGGTGGTGTCCTTGTCGATTTTAATGGTACGGCATTTGCCCAAGTCCTTGATCGTCAGGTTCTCCAATTTGATGCCCAGCTCTTCGGAAACCACCTGACCGCCGGTGAGAATGGCGATATCCTGAAGCATGGCCTTGCGCCGGTCCCCGAAACCGGGCGCTTTGATTGCCGCCACCTTGAGAGTGCCGCGCAATTTGTTAACGATCAGGGTTGCCAGGGCTTCCCCTTCCACGTCCTCGGCAACGATCAGCAGCGGTTTGCCGGTTCTGGCAATGGACTCCAGCAGGGGCAACAGGTCCTTCATGCTGGAGATTTTTTTCTCATTGAGCAGAATATACGGATCCTCCAGTTCGGTCACCATTCTTGCGGTGTCGGTGACGAAATACGGGGAGAGATACCCCCTGTCGAATTGCATGCCTTCGACGATATCCAGGGTCGTCTCCATACCCTTTGCTTCTTCGACCGTAATGACACCCTCTTTGCCAACCTTTTCCATGGCTTCGGAAATCATCCGGCCCACCGTTTCATCATTATTGGCCGAAATCGTTCCCACCTGCTCGATCTCCTTGCGGTCCCTGGTGGGCTTGGATATCTTTTTCAAGGCCTCCACCACGGCGGTGGTGCCCAGGTCGATACCGCGCTTGATGGCCATGGGGTTGGCGCCGGCAGAGACCTGTTTTTGACCTTCAGTGTAGATGACCTGGGCCAATACGGTGGCCGTGGTAGTGCCGTCACCGGCAACGTCGCTGGTTTTCTTGGCCACCTCTTTTACCATCTGGGCGCCCATATTCTGGAATTTATCGCCCAGTTCGATTTCCCTGGCCACCGTGACACCATCTTTGGTCACCAGCGGGGAGCCAAAGGATTTGTTCAACACCGCATTGTTGCCTTTGGGACCGAGGGTGACTTTGACAGCGTTGGCAAGTGTGTTGACTCCCTGAAGCATGGCTTGCCTGGCTTTGGATCCATAAACAATCATCTTTGCGGCCATTGTAAATACCTCCTGTTTTAAAGAAACGGATTGCTGCACGGTCAATTGCACCGCAGGCGCCCGCTGCACGACGGCTATTGCGGGTATTGCAAGGGCGTTTCTGCTGCTGGTTGTTTGAAGGCATCGGGTCCCAAAAAAAAACGTTCGTCTTCTGCTTTTTTGATTAAGCAATTTCATTGCCAAGATTCGGTTATTCTGAGAAGAAATGGTTCAGCGAGGATGATGGCGCAATAATGTTTTTGTATCTGAAATTATAACTGATTATTTGAGCACGGTTCAAAAAACAGACCTGTTTGGATAGAGATGCGAAAAAACGTTTCACACCGCTTTGCCAATTCACGACATGCGATGTCATGTTTTTTTAGGAAAACAGAACTCGAATGTCTGTTTTCTCAATTTTTTCGATAAATGATAGGATGTTAGAATGGCATACAAACTGCTACCAAAACACATGACGATTCATGAAAAATGGAAACGAAGTCCATGATCACGTTTCATACGAGATGCTTTTATTTCGGTCTCATTACGAAAAGAGAAGAATTCGTGTCATCCGGTATTGCATTGAACGCAGCCATCAAGACCACCTTTATCGTCCTTTTTGTGATTGTTGCGAAGGTTTCCCCCGGTTATTGTGCAAACAAGGTCCCCTTGCCCTATGACCGCCGTGGAAAGGAAGTCATTTCCCTGTACAACCTCGTCGATAAGCGGATGGAATCCGACCTGAAAAAAACGGTCGAAGCCGATCCCAAATGGCGAAGGCTGATTCGTGAAAAGAAAATGGCCATCGGCGTCGTCGATATCAGTGATCCGGAAAATGTGCGTTTCGCGCGAATCAATGGCAGGGTGATGATGTATGCGGCCAGCCTTCCAAAAATCGCCGTACTCCTGGCATCTGCCCATGCGTTGGAAGATGGCCATATACAGGAGACGCCCGAGGTCCTGAACGATATGCAACAAATGATCAGCAAATCGGACAATCAGGCGGCGACCCGCATGATCGATCGCCTGGAATTCGATTACATTGAAAAGGTATTGAAATCGCCCAAATACCGGCTCTACAACCCGGAACGGGGCGGTGGATTGTGGGTGGGAAAACGGTATGCGGCTACGGGTGAACGCCATCCCGAAGCGATGCAAGGGCTCTCCCATGCTGCCACCGCCACTCAGGTTTGCCGGTTCTATTATCTGCTTGCCATGGGAAAGCTGGTGAGTCACGAGCGGAGTGGACAGATGTTGGAAATGCTGGCCGATCCCAAATTGCATCACAAATTCGTCGGCGCGTTGGAAAAACGCGTGCCGGGAGCGGCGCTGTTCAGAAAATCCGGTACTTGGAAGATATGGCACAGCGACTCGGTGTTGATATGGGGGCCGGTCTGGCGACGATACATCGCCGTGGCCCTGATCGAAGATCCCCAGGGGGAGGAAATCATGAAACAGCTGATCGATGTCATTGACAGCCTGATGGAACGAACGGGCAGACCCAAATCAGGATCGGGTAAAGCGCTCGAAACCGCGCCCGCTCTCATGCAAAGCCGGCCGGGGCCAGGTTCCCCGGTATCATCTGTACCCACCGCCCCATAGCGGCAGGAAAATCGGACGTATGAGAATCGATGTAAACCGGATCGGCAGGTACCAATATGACGGCTGATTTCGATTTTTGGAAAATGCTGGCCGGACTCGGTATATTTCTGTTCGGCATGTTTTTAATCGAGGAGTCGGTCAAATTATTATCCGGCAGGGCTTTCAGGCGCATCATCCGGACCTACACGGACGGCAGACTGCGGGCCATCGGCAGCGGAACCCTTGTCACCGCGCTGCTACAAAGCAGTTCGGCGGTTTCGCTCATGGTACTCGCGTTTGTGGGAGCCGGCGTCATGAACATGGAAAACGCCATCGGCGTGATCATGGGTTCCAACATCGGCACGACCCTGACCGCCTGGATAATCGCCACCATTGGCTTCAAGATTAAAATCGAGAGCATGGCGCTGCCGTTTATCGGATTGGGGGCCGTCGGCCTGATTCTTTTCAGACCCTCTTCCAAACCGTTTCTCGTTACGAGGTTGTTCATCGGTTTCGGTTTTCTATTTCTGGGTTTGGATTTCATGAAAGGCAGCGTGGAGACCTTTGCAAAAACCTTCAGCCTGGATCAATTGCCCGACTACGGGCTCTGGTTTTACCTGTTGGCCGGCACTTTTTTTACTGCTTTGATGCAGGCCAGTGCCGCCACCATCGCCATTGTATTGACTGCGCTACACAGTGGGCTGATAACCTTCGAAATCGGCGCGGTTATGGTCATTGGAGCCAACATCGGTACCACCATAACCGTTTTGCTCGGAGCCATCGGCGGAGTACCCGTAAAAAAAAGAGTCAGCCTAAGCCATTTGGTGTTCAATACCGCCACCGGCGCGGTTGCTTTTATCGGACTTCCTGTTTTTGTAAGGATAATCGGGTGGTTCGTGGGCATTCAATCCGACAGCCTGATGGGACTGGCACTCTTCCACACGCTTTTCAATATGCTGGGCGTACTGCTGTTTTTTCCCTTTCTGAGTTTCTTTTCCCGATTGCTCACGCGGATCTATCCGGATCACAAAACCATTCTGACCGTATATCTTGACCAGACGCCTCCCGAAATCACCGATGCGGCGATTGCCGCGCTGCGAAAAGAAATCGGTCATCTGCTGCAGGAATGCCAGCTCTACAATCTCCGATTGCTGCGAATAGATGAAAAACTGATATTCGACACGGACTTGCCGTTTGAAAACAATAGGAAGAAGAAATATACACTTGAAGAACTCTATGAGAGTATCAAACTATTACATGCCGCCATCTTTACATTTTATTCGAAAGTACAGGTCCAAAAGGTAACGGAAACGGAAACCAAGGAGATGGAGCGATTGATCTATGCCTCGCGTAACATGATGAATTCAATTAAAAATTTTAAAGGCGTGAGGCATAACATGGATGAGTTCGACGGTTCGGACAATGTTTATCTGAATACCCAGTATAAATTATTTCGCAAACGCCTGGTGGAACTTTACCACAATATGGGCCGGATTCTGGCCATGACGGATAAGGAAGGCCAGTACCGGAGTCTGTTGACGGTTTTCGTGCATATCGAAGAGGCCGATAAACGTTTTATTCAAAACACCCTCGCCGCCGTGGCCGAGGAAAAAGTACAGGAGATGGAAATCGCATCTCTTCTTTTGGTAAACCGGTTGTTCACGCAATCTTGCCGGATGCAGATCTACGGCATGAAAGATCTGCTGCTTACCCATGAGCAAATCAATAATTTCGACCGCGCCTTGGATACCAAGGAAATCATGGAAGAGAAAAAAAAGAAAATCACGGAATGATTCTAAACAACGGAGTCAACGGTTCATTTTACAATAGAGCGTGATTTTTAACTGGTGATGTTATGGACGAAAAAAATACGAATGGTAACAGTACCACCGGCACCCTGAGTACTTTTACAGGTGTTTTCACACCGAGCATATTAACCATCCTGGGAATCATCCTTTTCCTGCGAACCGGATATGTGGTGGGCAGTGCCGGCCTGGCCCGCGCGCTGGTGATCATCGGCATCGCCAGCCTCATCTCCGTGCTGACCAGTGTTTCGCTGTCCACCGTCGCCATCAATCTGAAGGTCAAGGGCGGGGGGGATTATTACCGGAGTTATTCATTGTGAATTTCATCTGGTAGCAGTGTGTGCGCTGAAATTGCTTTGCCGGATAATATTCCCCACCCTTACCAGCGACAGGAAAATCGGACACATGCGCATCGATAAAAACTGGATCGGCAGGTCCATGGATATCCGCCAGGGCGAGGGATTGCGGGTCTCCCTCATGTTCGCCTATATCTTTTTGGTGATCACCACCTTGATGATCGTCAAGCCGGTGACCAACGCCCTTTTTCTCTCCACTTTCGGGGCGGGGCGTCTTCCCTTTGCCTTCATTGCCGTGTCCGTATTTGCCGCCGCGGCACTCTCATTGTATTCGAAATGGTTGCACCGCATCGATTTTTTCCGGCTGATCATAAGGACCTTGCAGGCCTCCATTTTCGCCATGACGCTCATGTGGGCGGGGCTGCTGACGATTTCCCTCAGGTCCTACACGGTTTTCATCCTCTACATCTGGACCGCCATCACCGGACTGATCATCGTTTCCCAGTTCTGGATTCTGGCCAACACCATCTTCAACCCCCGGGAAGCCCGCCGCCTGTTCAGCGTGGTCGGTGCCGGTGCCATTGCAGGAGGAATTTTCGGCGGGTATCTGACCAATGTGCTGGCCCATTGGGTGGGAAGCGAAAACTTGATCCTCGTCGGCGCCGGCTGCCTGTCCACCTGCATTCTATTGGCAAAGCGCCTCTATCAAAACACCATCGACGACCAGCATCTTCAGCGCATCCGGCAACAGGAGCAGGCCGTCAAGGAACCCCATCATCCTCTGGTGGCCATCGCCCGTTCCCGTCACCTGAGCCTTCTTGCCGGAATCATTGGGCTGAGCGTGATCGTGGCCAAACTGGTGGAGTACCAATTCAGTGTGGTGGCCACGTCACAGATCCCAGAAGCCGACCAGTTGGCCGCCTTTTTCGGCTTCTGGCTCTCCACCCTGAACTTGTTCTCCCTGGTAATTCAGGTCTTCGTCACCCGCCGCGTGGTGGGAATGATCGGTGTGGGTGTCTCCCTCTTTTTCCTGCCCATGACCATTGCCGTCGGGGCTGTTTTGATTCTCATTCAGCCAGCCTTGTGGGCGGCGATCTTTATCAAGGTGGGAGACGGCAGCCTAAAAAATTCAGTCAACAAGGCCGCCCTGGAACTGATCATGCTACCGGTCCCCAGGGAAATCAAAAACCAGGCCAAGACCTTCATCGATGTCATCGTGGACAGCACGGCCACCGGTATTGGCGGCCTTCTGCTTTTGGCCATATCCGCCCTGTACGGCCTTTCGGTGAGACCGGCCGCCATTTTAACCATCGTTCTGGTCGGCCTCTGGTGCTTTCTCATCACGAAGATCAGAAAGGCTTATATCGAAGCGTTTCTCTTCTCGCTGACCGAGAAAAATGAAACGGATGAACCGGCAGCCCCGCCACTTCTCCCCAACGCCTCCATCGTCGGCGACATCATCCGGGTCCTGGACGGCGACAATGTCGAGCAGATCCTTCTGACATTGAAGATGATCCGAAATTTCCATAACAAACGGCTGGTGCCCAGCCTTTGCCGTCTGGTCGGCCATCCGTCTGCCGAAGTCCGATTGGAGGCGCTCAAATGCGGCTATTCGTACCATGACCAAAGGATCCAAACGGCGGTCCGCCAATTGGTCGCCGATAATGGTGCCGAAAGCGACATCGCTGTTTTGACCGAAGCCATGCACTACCTCTTCCGGCATGGAGGCAAGAACCGGCAGACCATGCTGGGGGAATTCATGAAGAGCCCTGACATGGCCATCAGCGGCGGCGCCCTGATCTGCGCCGCCAGGGAGAGCCGGCGAAATCATCGATTACGGGAATCCTTGCGGGTCCATGATGTCATCGGCGGCCTGCTCAAACAGATTTGCCTGGAGAAGAACCCCGATCAAACAGTGGTACAAAAGCGCATCTGTGTTGCCGCCATCGGTGCCGCCAACATTCCCTCGCTGTTTCCCTATTTACACGTTTTTTTGCACGATACGGCTTCCGATGTCGTCAAGGCGGCCGTCAAAGCAGCAGGCGAGACCCGCCACGAATCCTTTGTGCCGATGATCCTCGAAACAATCAAGATACCGGATCTGAAGGGCCATTGCGGCGAAGCCTTACGGCAGTTCGGTCCCGAAATCTATCCGCTGCTGGCCAACTGTCTGGCCAATCCGCTGGTGGACCATGAGATTCGGTGCCTGGTCCCGGACGTCCTGGAATCATTCGACTCCCAGGCCGCCGCGGCGGTGCTGCTCGACAATCTGAATCAAACGGATCCATGTATCCGGCACGAAATCATCCGCGTTCTCTATCATATGCGCATCCATAACAGGGATCTTCGATTCGACCATCAAGCAGTGGTTCACGCGATTTTACAAGAAGCTCGATGCCATATCCACATGCTGGCCGCATTGTATCATCAGACAAACGTCTCGTCGGCGTCTGATCCGGCACTTCACCACCTGCGCCTTGAACTGGCCCGAAAAATCGAAAAGAGGCTGGATGTCAACCTGGATCGGATATTCAGACTATTGGGATTAAAATATCCCATCGGGGATATTTCCCGGGCTTATAACGGCGTGGTGAGCGACCAGCCAGACCTTCGCGCCAATGCCGTGGAGTTTCTGGACAATCTCCTGGAAGCCGATCTGAAGCATACCTTGATTCCCATCGTGGAAACGGCGTTGGTGAACCCTCTGATCGAACAAACCATTTTACGGGTCGGTGGTCAGGTCCCTTCGCAACTCGATGCCTTTTCCCAGATGCTTCCGGAGTCCGATGCAGATCTTCAACTTACGGCCCTTTCCCTCATCGAACGACTCCAATCCGATGCGTATGCCGGTCTTGTCGCCGAACTGATGGCCGTTGCCCATCCCCCGGTTCGAATTGTCGCCGGTCGGCTGCTGAGAAAATTCGGCTACATTGCGTAAGCCGCTATCTATGGTGATTTGAGAATTCCATCGATAAATGTGGCCAGGCTCTGGTGCTCCACGGCGGAGTTTTTATATCTCACGTCGGACATGAGGGTCACCAGGTAGACGCGACCGTCCGGCTGCTCCACGATTGCCACGGAATTCATCACATTTTCCACATTCCCATGATATTTCATGCACTTGAAATTCGGTTCGGGCTTGCAGCGGTACAGACTGCCGGACTTGTAATACACCGCCGCATTGTTCAGCGCCGGTGAGGAGGCGTAGCGGATCCGTTTGGCCGTCATGTACATGAGACGTTTGATCTCCAGGCTGGACCAAGGATCCACGATCCGGCCCTGTTCCATGGCTACCAGATAGCGCATCAACCCTTCGGGCGTTGCATAGCTCTTTCCACCGGACGGCACCCGTTTTTTCCCTCCCGAGGTAAAAAAGCTGCCCAGCTGCCACTGGGCCTGGTCGATGCCCATGGCCCGCAATGGGTCATTGACCGTGGACATGGCCGTGTCCCGCAGATACCCTTTCGGCGTTTGATCGAAAAACCGGCGTTCCAATTCCATTGTCGGCGGATAATTCTGCCCGAATTGACGCATGAGCAACAGCTCTTTCCACACCACGCTGGCCGCCGCGTTGGCGCTTGCCGAAAGCATGTGGTCCATCCACTCGTATAAAGAGAAGACATCCGTCTCCTCGGCCGGTCTCGATGTCAGTTGATTGGAATCCGGATCGAAGATGGGCACCGGGTGACTGTCGGTGTGGATCCAGGGGCCGCCGGCCACCTGGCGCTCTTTTAACAGGGCCTGACGCCGTGAAGGATCGTCGGGAAAAATACGTGCCAGTTCCGTGAAGATGCCGGCGGCGATGGCCAGTTTTCCGACGCTTCCCGGTGAAAAGGAGCGGTCGGCCTGGCGGCCGGCCAGGCGCCAGGGCTTTCCCGGGGTGATGTCCAGCACCATCACCGAATAACTTTCGTCCCGGTTTGGAAACAGGGCCTCCAGCCGGGCCTGTAGTTGGACATCCGGTGAAGGCAATCTATCGAGCAGGTTGTTTGGGGCGTCGGTCAGATTCAACCGGATCTCCGCCATGCCCTTCAAGGCGCCGGCGGGCCTTACGGGACCGTTGATCTGACCGCTCTGGACCCGCTGCAGATAGACCAGTCGGCGAATTCCGGTAGTCTCGTAACCATCCATGGGGTAGGCATGTGCCGGGAATTTGTTTCCCACGACGACCAAAATGGCAAAGAGAATGCAAAATGTGCAAAAGTATCGATTTATGGAAAAGGCAGGCACCATGGAATCTACTCCTTCGAGGTTGGCAACCGGTCCGGTCAACGACCACCCGCAAAGCAGGCGGTCTGGATATCCGATCATGGGCCGGATATCCAAAAGCAGGTCTTTGAATACAACGAATCCGGGTCATGGACGGATCATGGCAAGGCCATATCCATGGCGATTTTTCGGTTCTGCAGGGGTGGATCCAGGCTGTCCAGATAGGTCATTGATTTCGCCAGTTTGTTCGCCACGAACGGCCTGACCTGAAACAGCCAGATGCGACCGTCCTGAAAACCCAACTCGATGTCCCAGGGACCGTTTGCGCCGCCATGCGGTTCGGCGAGTCGCCGCCGGATGGTTTGCGCCATCTCATGCAATGCAATCCGTTCCGTCTCGCTCAAAACGGGCTTGTCGAAACCGGTCATTGCCTTGTCCACGCCTCCGGTTTCGGGCAGCACGGTGTACATGATTTCCCGGGCCGGAGAGAGCAGCAGCGTCCGTTCGCCCGGTGACAGCCGGTACGTTTCGGCCATCTGTCCCTCGACGGCACCTCCCGCACCGCGGCAAAATGCCACCGTAAGATCGTCCGGGCAGCCGCCGGAGAGACCGGTGGTGATGATCACGCCGGATTTGTCGACCCTTACGGAGGGTATGATGAGGATGGATGGATAGACGGCTTCCGGATTGGTCAACAATCGCTGTCGCCAGAGAAAGCTGCGTTCGGAATAGGCCGATGCCCACACGTCCCGGATGGCCTGAAAAATACGGTCTTCGTCCCTGACATTGAAGACGGTCAGGTTCAGCCCGGCACCGGTAAAGTCCTTGAGGTCCTCCATGTTGGTGTCGCTACGCACGAACACCGGCAACTGTCCCATGGGCGCCCCCAAAAGATCGATGAAACAGGATCGGACGGCCTCCACAAAATCCGGCATGAGGGGCATGCGATTCATTGTCTGACGAAGATAGCCGAGACGTGCCAGAATTTCGGATTCCCGACCGGCCGATTCCAACTTCTTCTCCGGATTGTTCACGAAGGTCTGCTGCAAGAAGTCCCAATAGGAGATGCCGGTTTCCGGCATCGTCTGATCCATATGCCGCCGAAAGACGCCGAAGGGAATGACGAACCCGTTGACCACATGGTCGGGAAAATCGTGTTTGAGTTGACCCAGGTTGGCGGCCTTGGGACCGCACCAACGTCCGGAATCCGATGCTGTGAGTTCCACCAGGGGGACCGGCATGACCCGTTCAAGATCGATTCGATCCATGGGCACATGGATACGCTCTTCGGATGGGCGGCGGCTTTCGAATAAGAATTTTTCCTCCGAAGTCATGGTTTCGGACGTCTTCATGACCACCGTTCCCCCCGGAGAGACGGCAAGAAACACCGTTTTTCCGGCGTGGGAACGGAGTCGCTCCAAGTCGGCTTCGGCGATGACGGCGTTGGGAATGCCCAGGTTGCGGGCCAGCAGTTGAACGTGGGAGACGATGTTACCTTCGCCGACCGTTGCGATACCGGCCACCGGTTTGAGATCCGGCGGCGCATGTCGCATCACGACGATATCCCTGGCAGACCAGGCGCTATCCAGAAGGGCATTGTCCATTACTACCAGGGTGCCCGTGGCGACACCCGGATTCACCCCCCGAATCCCGGAGGTGTCGGTCAGATCCATGACTCGGGAGGAGCCGACGCCCAACGTGGCAATCAATGCATGCAGACGGGAGACGGCATCACCCAGGGGCAAAAGCAGCGAATCCCTGATCCGGTCGTCCATGAATCCGGCGGCCTTGGGCTCGAATTCCCGATACCGCTTCGTCAGGGCCGCGTAGTGGGCCCGCACCATGGCCGCACCCCAGTCGGTTATCCGGCGGGCGGTCTCCCCGATGGCCGTCAGCTGCTTCAGATCCATCGGATTGGTTCCGGACGGATCGGCGAGAAACGGCGCCACCTGCATCCACTCCCACTGTTCCAGGTAACCGGCCCCCATGCAAGCCTTTGTCAGAAGTGCGATTTTTTCAAGCAATTCCTTCACGGTGGCGGGATGCCAGGCGACGCTCTCCATGAACAATTCCGTTTCCACGGTTGTGGAGAGGTCAAACATGGCCAATCGCTTGACGGGAGAATCCTGTATGAGGATATCCGCACGGAGTTGTTCCAGGAGTGCGGCCAGTTCCTTTCTTCTCATTCTCCGGCTGTCGTTTGATTCACCGGTTTTCGAAGAGCCGATGATATTGATAAGATCGGCAAGCATCCGCAGGCTTTCGCTCTCCTTGGAAAGTCGTGGAGCGAAGCTTTCCAGCACCTTATTCCTTCCGGTGCCAAAGGCATCGTCGACATCGAGAATCAGTTGCCGAATCTTATCTTTGAGAGGAGAAGGCAGGTCGTCATGATCGGCCAGAAAACGTCCCAGCAAATTTGTGTCTTTGGGGTCGGGTTGACCGTGAAGCTTGATCCGAAGGGGGGTGAACGAGGGCTCGGCCTCTGCGATGGCCTGGGCGTCCGCACGGATTTTCTTCCACCTTCCGTCATCGGCAAAATGGGGAATATCTCTGGCGCATTGACGCATGAGAAAAAACTGAGACGTCACCAGGTGATCGTCTGCGAGGATCGCCTTGAAAAATTCGACGCCCCAGGCGGATTCGTCCTCGAACTGGATGGCGCCGCGATAATAGCGGGCCTGGCGCAGTATCCATCCGTCGTCCACCCGTTGAAGATACCGCTCCATCTGGTACTGTTTGAGACGGTCGAATTGTCTTTCGACATCAAGGAAATCCCCATGGGGTGTCCCTGCAAGTATCTGTCCCCAATAGAGCCCTTCGGCTTCGGCCAATTGCTTTACTGCCGGTTTCAAGACGGCATGCTGGTGTCCGCCCGGACCGTTGCAACGCAGCTGGGCGGCAAGGATGGTGCCGTCCGGGCAGAACCAGCCGATGGCGCTGTACGGTCCTTTGGGATCGAGTTTGAACTGCCGGATCATGGCGGTAAGGGATTCAGGTGTGTGGCTCTGGGAAAAGGAGATACATGGCAGGGCGAACACAAGCCAGGGAACCAGCACGAGTTTGTAACAGCAACGTGAGATACAGCGTTTCATTTTTTTTAGTCGTCTCGTTTGACCACCAGCACCGGACACTTGGATTTTCGAATCACCCGATCGGATACGGATCCCAACAGCATGTCGGTGAGATTCGAGCGGCCATGGGAACCGACGACGATAATCGACGGCTTCTCCTGCTTTTCAAAATCAAGAATAACGCTCGAGGGATAACCGGTTTTGATAATGCGTTTGACCGAGAAACCGACTTTCTCCAAGGAATTACCGATCTCACCCAGGGATTCCTCGGCAACGGCCTTGACGCCTTTTTTCCACTTCTCAGCGTCGGTTTCCAACACGCCATGGCGGGTCAACCCGTCGATAATGCGCTGGTTGATGACGTGCAGCAGCACCACCTCCTGGCTTCCCGCCTCCTTCAATTGTTTGATATACGCTACCGCCCGCTGCGCATTGTCTGAAAAGTCGGTGGGGAAAAGGATTTTCGTAAACATGATTCGTCTCCCTTTGTGTTGGACAACAACAAATGTTTGATTTACCGCAAATCACGGGATGGGTGAAACTTCGACCGTGACCTGGACATCCGGCCAGCGTTTGTCCACCGGTTGAATTGCCGGTGGTGCGATGATCTTGCAAAACACGGTGGTCGAGAAAATTGGCAACGAAAAAAAGGCCATGGCCAGCAAAATACCGGTGAATATGGCCCATGTTCCCAAGCGAAGCAATGTGTGGTACAAAAAGAACAGCAGTGCCGTAATCAGCAGGATGTCAACGGCAGCCCGCCATGTCAGCAGCTCTTTGATGATCACCAATGAACCCAATTCATCACCTTTATCTTCCGAACAATATCGAAATAATTTCTTTTTACAGTTTCTCCATTAGTGGTGGCGGCTTTTGGAAACGTGCAATAAAAATTACCAAGGGAAACGTAAAAAACAAAGAAGTAAAATATTGAAATTTCATTCTCTTACTCAAGCGATGGCCTCGGTTGGTGCCTTCATGTCGGGTGTGAAGTGTTTATCGGATCATGACCAGCAGCCAGATTGTGCTGATTCCAATGGAAATCACCATGGGGACCAGACAGACTCTCAGGTATGCCATGAAGGTAATCCGGTGGCCGGCCTTTTCGGCCAGTCCTACGGTGACCACGTTGGCGCTGGCGCCGATCATGGTGCCGTTTCCCCCCAGGCAGGCCCCCATGGCCAGTGCCCACCAAAGAATACCGTGTCTGGCTCCCGGAACGGTGGATGAAAGATAGGCCACAACCGGAAGCATGGTTGCCGTATAGGGAATGTTGTCGATGATCGCGGAAGCGATGGCCGATACCCATAACACCATGAGAACGGCGATGACCAGGGAATCACCGGAGACGGATTTGACGCCGTCGGCGATCAATTGGATCAGACCGCTCTCCTGTGCCGCGGCGATGACCGTGAAGAGTGCGGCAAAAAAAACCAGGGCGGACCATTCGATCTTGGTTTCCAGCAATTCGGCCAGATTCACCCGGCTGGTGATGAGCAGCATCGCTGCACCGATGAGTGCGGCGATGCTCGGTTCCATCTTGAGGGTACCGTGCAAAACAAACAGCAAGATGGTCATCGCCAGGAAAATCATCGATAGGAGCAAGAGCCGACGGTCCAGTATGGAAAAGCTGCCGGCAAGTTTGCCGTTGCCAGCGCCGGCAAAACGATAGTCCTTTCGGTAATAGAACAGGAAAAAGGCAACGGTGGCTCCAAAAACGATCAGGATAGGGAGTCCCAGATTCTTGCCGAAGTCGAGAAAGGTAAGACCGGTGTAGGATCCGATCATGATATTCGGCGGATCACCGATGAGGGTGGCCGTACCGCCGACATTGGATGCGAACACCTGTGGCAAAAGCAGGGAAACGGGTTTGATTGCAAGGGCTTGCGCAATCTGAAGTGTGACGGGGACGATAAGCAGCATGGTGGTGACATTGTCCAGAAAAGCGGAGGTGACGGCCGTTGCGGTCATCAACATGGCGGATAAAAGCCACACCCGACCGCCGGCAAGGCGGTAGCACTGATGGGCCATCCATTGGAACATGCCGGTCCTTTCGCTGATGCCGACGATGATCATCATGGAAAAAAGCAGAAGGATCACATTCATATCCACTGCCCGCGCCGCGGTCTCGAAGGTGATAATCCTGAATTCAGGGAAAAAGGGTCCCACGAGGTACGTGCATCCCAAAAGGAGGGCGGCGCCGGCCAGGGCGGCCAGGGAACGGTGGACCAGTTCGAACCCGATCATCACGTAAACCATCAGCAGGACGATGGCGGAAACCCAGAGCGCCGGCGAGGCCACTCTTCGCAAGCTGAAATTCGCCTCGGCAAGAAATACAGCGCTGCCGAGTTCACGAATCTCCGCCCGCACGGGACTCAATGCAAACCGAACGGATGGCGCATAGGAAGGCTTCCTGGCCTCCAGAAGAATCCTGGCGCCGGGCAGACGCCCTGTCGGAAAAAGCATTTTGATTTCAAAGCGGCCGTTCTCATCGGTCGTGACACTTTCCTCGACGGGCATCCCGTTTCCGTTCACGGCAACCGACACCACGGCCCTCTCAATCCCCTCGCCGTGGGTATTGGTGATACGACCCGATACATAGAGATGCTCGGCATTGAGCGCGTCGGCGACGCCGGCTTCCAAAAGTGACGGTCTCGCCGAAAATAAAAGCAGCAAGAGGAAAAGCACACCGGTTCGTTTCCGCTTCGGCATCATCGTGGTTGCCCCTTTTTCCTTATTAAGGAGCCGGTGCGGCCGCGGCATCCATGGCCGCCTGGACGCCTTTGCTGAAATCCGTGGGCACCGTGGTCATACGGCCGGCCAGTTCCCGGTCCAGCATCATCAGCGCCTGGGGATTGTCCTTGATGAATTTGAGTTGCGCGATGATATCGTTGTCGTTCTCCTCCTCTTCCACCTGTTCGGTCACATACCATTCCAGAAAGATCTGGGTTGCGTGATCCTTTTCGGAAATGGCCACCTCCATGAGATCGTTGATGGACTTTGTGATAAACTGTTCGTGGGTCAGGGTCTTGGAGAACATGTCCAGAGGGGATTCGAAGTCCGCAGGCGGTTCCTGAATGGCGGCCAGGGTGACGCGTGCGCCCTGGCGCTGGACGTACTCGAATATCTTCATGGCATGCAACATTTCCTCATGGTACTGGACCATAAACCAGTTGGCAAACCCCTTGAGGCCAATCCGGGTGCAGTGGGCAGACATGGCCATGTACAGGTAGGCCGAATACATCTCCCGGTTGATCTGCTCGTTCAAGACCTGGTTCATTTTTTCGCTAATCATTGGCGTCTCCTTTCAAATGCTTGGGATGGAATAGATAAGGTCGGGTGATTGACATCTCTATCCAAACGGCTGTTGATTGAGAATCCGAATGGCCATGTGTTTAGAAATCCACACAATCGGTCACGACCGTATCTGACGATGGGAAGATCGATTCGAAATGCATTGCAGTTATTGTTCCGGACTCTCGAAAGCTGCCGTATAATGATTTTGGTAGGTCCGTATTATATAAATCAGGAAAGAAAAAGCAAGAAAAATGCCACCTTGAGAAAGTACTAAATGAACGCAACGGTTCGCTATTCCTTTATCCCTTACATGCGTGGTGAAAATATCGAAAAGCATGATTTCTTGTCATGAAGTTTTACAGTCTGTAAAACTCTAACGAAAATTCGGATAAAACTGGACATATAACGTCTCGATGTCCGAATAAAATCGGACATACCATTACCGCTTTTTGCTGTCTGTCCCCAGTAATGTTCCTTCAGGGCAATTGTGCCTTTCGGGTCCGGATCCGATCACTTTTTTTTGAAATGCAAAAGGTGTTCAAGTCATATCCACAATCAATTCATTTGCCGACGTCGATGAATCGATGACTATTACACTGATAGCATGGCACAAGGCTTGCTCTTAGAATTTTTCGGTTCCCCAACCTGCTCCTTACACTGTATAGAACCGGAATTTTAACCATCCATACCAGCAGCGGCGACGCGCGTTGCGTGAAGGAAGTTATGCGTAACTTTTGCAGGAACGGGTCATATATCGAGACAACCCGGCCGTTTCACCCGGGAGCCATTATTTTTATGCGGATTTTACGCTATCCTCCGGCAACAACAGATACACTCCATGAAGATCAGCCGCGGTCTATCTGTCTGGCGGAAGTCAAATGGCAACAGGCGATGGCTGAAGACAAAAACTGTATTTTACGCTATGGGTCTCCGGTATGTGGTTTAGCTGTATTCGATTAATTTTCTACCAAATCCTATCAATTGGTTTTCTGATGATCGGCTTTACGGCCTGCAACAATCCCAATCGTCACCAGGAGATGCGCAAAGGGTTTCAAAATTTTATTGTACACGTAAGATCCGTTGGTTGCCTCCTTTTAAGAAGTTCCGGTTTCCATTTGTGATGCTGGTTGTTTTTCGAAGAAATTGTTACATTAACGATGGTCCTTCAACGGCATCCAGGGAAAGGGGACGATCATGCCCAGAGTCGAACTGAACACCCATGCTCCGGAATTTACGCTGCCGGATTTTCATGGAAACCGCGTATCACTCTCTGATTATAGAAAGAGAAAAAATGTTCTGGTGGTCCTGAACCGTGGTTTTTTCTGACCGTTTTGCCAAAGGCATATGGCGCAGTTGCGCCAGGACTATAAACGTTTCGTCAAATTGAATACGGAAATCGTTGTTGTTGGACCGGAAAATGCCGAGTCATTTGAAAAATACTGGATAAATGAAGATTTGCCGTTTATCGGGCTGCCAGACCCGGAACACGTTGTTCTGAAGTTATATGGCCAGAAGGTCGCAATTTTCAAGCTGGGGAGAATGCCGGCACAGATGCTCGTTGATACATCCGGCATGCTCCGATATGTGCATTACGGCCATTCGATGGCCGATATACCTTCCAATCAAGAGATATTGAATCTGATAAAACAGTTATCAGCGAACCGAAATGAATAATACTCCCAATCCGGAGAAGACCGCAGGAGAAAAGTCCCCAAACAAAACCGACGGCCGACTGGTCAAGCTTGCCGTCGCGGCGTTGGGAGTGGTGTTCGGGGATATCGCCACCAGCGCCAAAAAGAAATACTTAATCATTGGATTGTTCATCATCTCGATTACCCATTATTTCATTTGGCGATGGTTGCCTTGATTCCACCGGAAATCAACTGGACCAGTTGGGCAATAATCACCGGCAGTGCCAGGCCCCCGGGAGACGCCAGATAGCGTGGCTCCCACACCGGATCGAATTTATCCTTGTACTGGCGCAATCCCTCGAAATTGTAGAAATGACCGGCGTGGCGCGATAGAAACCCGCCCAGGCGGTTCCACAGCGGCGCCAGGGAGCGATCGGCCAGACCGGAGAGCGGCGCCATGCCCAGATCGAACCATCCATACCCCTTTTCCCTGCCCCATAGCATCAGTTCGATGAAAAGATAATCCATCACGCCACCCGGTGCCGCGGTTGGATCATAGCGCATCAGGTCCATGGAGAGTTCGGCGTTGTCCGCTCCCTTCCAGAGATTTGCGAAAGCGACGACGGCATCGCGTTTTTTGACAATCGCCACGTCAAAATGGCGTAAATAATCCCTACTGAAACGACCGAGGGAGAATCCTTTTTCATGTGTGTTTTTTTCGGTCAGCCAGGCATCGGAAATCCGCTCGAGGGAATCGAACTGCGCCATGGCTTGATCGGCGGGCAGCACTTCCATGGAGAGTCCCTCCTTTTCCATCTTGCGTTGGGTGTATCGCAGTCCCTTGCGATGGCTGCCCTCCAATGAAAAGCTGTCTATCGGAACGCGGGCGGTTTCTCCCAGTTTGGTCAGGGTGAGTCCCAGATCCAGGTAATAGGACAGTCCCTCCGGCGCCACCTGATAGAACAGTGCCCACCCGCCGAACCGGTCCGATTGTTCGCGGAACCGCCAGATCAGCTCTTGCCAAGCGTCCTGGGGCCCCACGGGATCTCCCATGGCCACCCAGCTGCGGCCCTGCACCGCATACAT
The DNA here is from genome assembly GCA_963674945.2 of uncultured Desulfosarcina sp. Taxonomy (GTDB): domain Bacteria; phylum Desulfobacterota; class Desulfobacteria; order Desulfobacterales; family Desulfosarcinaceae; genus Desulfosarcina. The sequence goes on along the minus strand of CAXXWQ010000003.1, from coordinate 1,197,102 downwards.
GATAAAGGCACTGTTTTCCGGATTGAGAAGAAATGCTTTGTCTCCCAACAGGGCCAGATTGGCGGTGGTTGCCGCATCGCTCTTGACGATGCGGACCACGGTTTCCATATCTTCGGCACTGACAGGGCCGGGCCGGGGGCGGGCAGGCCGCAGCAGCCTGCCCACGGCAAAGAGCAGCAGCACGGCCGCGGCTCCGGCCGAGGCCCGCAGGAAACGGGGCGCATGGGCATAAAAAGCGAATTGCCACCATAATTCTCCCTGGTATTCCACGTGTTTGTAAGAGAATATGCCCAGCCAGAGGGAACCGACGACGACCATACCAATGGCTGCCATCCAGGCCGGTGTAAAGCGCTGGTAGAGCAGGGAGGTGTGCCGGTAAAAATAACGCCGGTTTGGCAAAAGGGCCGCCAACAGGATCACCAGTAAAAGCGCCTCTTCGAAATCCAGGCCTTTGCACAGGGAGGCGGCCATTCCCGCGCCCAGCAGGATTACCGTGACCCAATAGGCACCGTTGAGACGGCGCTGGAGTCCCCGGGCCAGCAGCAACAGGCCCATGCCGATGATACTGCCCGAAAGGTGTGAGACTTCCAGCAGGGAAAGCGGGATCGCCTGCTTGAGCCATTCCAGACGGTAGTCCAGGGCCGGAGTCGCTCCGGAGAAGAGCAGGACCGCCCCGGCGATGAAGGTGCTAAAGGCCAGAACCGGCGGTACCAACGGGCCGCTCCAACGATGATAACTCGCGGCCAGCTTTTTCGCCGATTCCCGGTGCAAAAGGATCTCGGTGCCGCCCAGCAGCAGGGCCGAAAGTGCAAGGGGGGTGAGGTAGTAGATGATTCTGAAGGTAAACAATGCGCCCATGACCGTTTCAGCGGGCAAGCGGTCGCCGATCAGGAGCAGGAAGGCCGTTTCGAACACACCTACGCCCCCCGGAACCTGGCTGACCAGTCCGGCCAACTGGGCCAAAAGGTACATTCCCAGAACCAGCGGCAGGGATAAACGGTCGGACGGTGGCAGCAAGGCGATCAGTACGCTGCCGGCGAGCAGCCAGTCCGCCGCGCCCACGAAAACCTGCAGAAGACCGGTCCGCCAGCCAGGCACGTTGAGTTGCCAATCGCGCAGGTGCAGGGGTGTCTTTATAAAAAATCCCGCCACCAGATATGCTGCCACGGGAAGCGCCATCAATAGTCCGATAAAGTGAGTGGAAAGAGCGTGCAGATGTAGCTGGTCCGGCAGGGTCAGGGGGACCAGGAAAAAGACCACCCCGCCGAGGCTCAAAAATCCCAACCACAAGGTCAGGGAGCAGAAAAAGACCACCTTGGTGATTTCCAGGGAAGAGAGCCCCCAGTTGGTATACAACCGATAGCGCACCGACGCACCGGCGATCATGGAGAACCCGATGTTGTTGCTGAAGGCGGCGCCGACAAATGCGGCCAGGGCGATCTTGGCATATTCCAGCATATGTTTCAGGTATCGCAGGGCCAGAAGATCGTAAAGGGTCATGATGCCGTAGCCCACAATGGTCAACAACAGGGCAACGGCCACGCGCGAGACGGGGATGAGGCTGATCTGATGGACAATATCCTTGAAGTGATAGGCCGCCAGTTCCCGGTGCAGAACCCAGACGGCCACGGAGAACAGGACTGCTCCGAGAAACGGACCCATCCATGCCGTCAGCTTCGTTTTCATCGATGCTTCCCGTCGGTTCTCTTTTTGCGTCTGCATCATATTATCCATTCACAGTCGGTGCACTCGGTTACGGTTTCGACGATAAAGAGAGACGATTCACACCACGGAACCGGCGGCGGCCACCAGGATGAACAACATCCTTTCATAACCAGTAACCGTTCACGGGGCATTTTAGGGCTGACATCATGGCCTTTAACCCATTGAAAACAAAGCATAAATTGTGTGCACCGTAACTGCCTGAAATAATTTAAAATAAATCTAGATTTTTTCTTTTAACTATGTTAGAGTGCTTTTCATGGCACTCAAAAGACCATTTTCAGAACTCGATTGGCAACTGACACCAGAGGCGGTGAGAAATTACATCCTATATCTGGAACAGGCGCTTCATGATATGCAAAAATGGGTTGAGACCCATGAAAAACGCATAGAGAAACTTGAAGTCCAGACCAAAATGAATTCTCGTAATTCCAGTAAACCGCCCTCATCCGATCCGCCTTTTAGCAAGCAGAAAAGAAAACAGAAAAAGAGCAAGCGATCCAAAGGCGGACAAAAAGGACACAAACCGCACCAGCAACAACTGCTCGAGCCGACAAAGCAACATTCGTTGATGCCAAAATGCTGCAGTTGTGGTCATTCGGTGTTCGATCAGGAAAAGATGAAGCCTTTTTACACCCATCAACAGATCGAACTTCCCAAAATCGAAATGGAAGTCAGCCACTATATTCTGCACAAGTGCGATTGCCCCAATTGCGGGAAGGTTGTCAAAGCCAAGCTGCCATCTGCCCTGTCGAGCGGATACGGTCCCCGATTTACCGCATTTGTTGGTGAATTAAGCGGTATTAAAGGGATGAGCCGAATGGACGTAAAGCAGTTATGCGACTCTGTGTTAGACATTCCCATTGCTACGGGGACGATCCAAAAAATCGTTGACCGCACTTCAATGGCGATTTTGCCTGTGTATGAACGTATCGGGGGTATCGCCAGAAGTTTCTGGTGCAATTATATCGATGAGACCTCCTGGTTTACAGAAAACGATCTGCACTGGCTGTGGGCCATGGTCAACGAGCGGGTTGCTTTCTATCGCATAGACCCGCATCGCTCCAAGGTGGCTTTCGAAGCACTCATCCAGGACTGGAACGGCATTCTGGTCAGCGACGGTTACGGCCTGTATCAAAAATGGGTTCACCGCCAGACGTGCCTGGCTCATCTAATCCGTAAGGCCGATTCTCTGGCGGAGAGAAAGAAGCCGGATTTACGTCGCTTCGGAGAAATCGTCGCCGCTTGGTTGAGACAACTGGTATCGTTTGCCAAAGAGCCACCCGACCCAAAGCAATGGTCGGATTTTTATACATTCTTCTTGTTTACCGTGTCCCTTTGGGAACCCGATAAAACGGATGCAGGAAAACTCGCTCGGCAGATCATCCGGGAAATGAACAACCTATGGGTGTTTATGGATCACAAGGGCGTCGATCCCACAAACAATCGTGCCGAAAGAGCGCTACGCTTTGGTGTATTGTGGCGGAAACGAAGCCTTGGCACCCAAAGCGAGAAAGGAAACCGTTGGGTTGAGCGGATATTGTCACTGAAAGAAACCTGTCGCTTACAAGCAAAGCAGACTTTTCCTTTTCTCGTGGAGTGCATTACTTCCTATTTTCGAAATTTAGAGCCAAACCTTTCCTGGATTTAATCCAATGGGTGTTACCCTGTGAATGCGTACCATAACCATCTGATGGGCGGCCAAGCCCGCCAGGATCAGAATGGTTTCCCTTCCAAGAACGTGCCCAGCACTGCGGCCAGGTACCCATTGGATTGAAACAATGTTTCCAACGAACGTCTCCGATCGGACGGGCTATGTCCGCGGCAGGGTTTTTCTCATGAGAAGTCGAGGCATATCCTCCATCCGCACGTCAGGGTGTCTGTTTTCTGGAAGTCTTCAACCAGCGGCCCTGGACGACGATACCGACGGCGCACAGCACGATGTAGAAAAGCAGGGCATAGGGCAATGGGCGGCCCACGCCGTCGATGACCAAACCGGCGCCGATCATTGCCGAAAGGACAATCAGGGTCCAGTCGAAAACCAGAAACAGTGCGATGGCACCGGCGATTCCACACCCAATGCGGATCAGTGCGACCGTTTCAGTGGTCGTTACGGGCAACAGATGGAGGCTGAGGAACACCCCGGCCAGAAATCCGCCAACGATAATGGCCGCCTTCTGGTAAAAAAAGGCCAGCAGTGCACCGATGAGACCGCAGACCAGGCCAACGCCCCATACCATCCAGAACGGCTGAGTGCCGAGTAGAAGCGGCGCGGCCTGCAAGCCTGAAGCAAACCCCGCAACGCAGACGAAAAGCCAGAAAAGCCGCCGGCCCGCGAAAAGAATCACCAGCCCCATGGCCGGCAGGAGAAAATTCATCATTTATTTCCTCGAATGTTAATTGCCCACGACGAGGAACGACAAGCTCAGTTCCCTTTAAAAGACTTATGCAGTGTCTCTTTTACCTTTTTTAAGAGTGAGTGAAGGCTAAAGGGTTTTTGAAGAAATTGTACCCCATCATCCAAAATACCCTTATGTACGATCACATCGTCTGCATATCCCGACATGTAAAGCACCTTGGCGGTAGGATGATGTTCACAAATACGCTGAAAAACCTCGGGCCCCTTTAAACCGGGCATAACCACATCTGTTAGCACCAGGTCTATGGACGGTTCGCGATTATGGGCTCGTTCAATGGCATCCGTCACGTTCTTCGATTCAATTACCCTGTAACCGAATCGCATCAGCATCTTACAAGTCAATTTGCGGACAGACTCGTCATCCTCGATTACCAACACGGTTTCACCTCCCCCGACTGTCTCATCATCGAAAGGCTGTTGCCTTGAAATTTTCGCCGATCCTGTGGCAAGGGGGAGGTAAATTTTGAAAGTCGTTCCGTGTCCGGGTTCGCTGTACACCCAGATATTGCCCCCATGCTGTTTGACAATACCGTAACATGTGGCCAGCCCCAAGCCTGTTCCCTTGTCCTTTCCCTTTGTAGTAAAAAAGGGTTCGAATATTTGCGTCAGCGTCTCCGGGTCCATACCAATACCGGTGTCACTCACAGCGATCATGGCATATGAACCGGGGCTGACACCCGGATGTCTGTCCGTGTAACTCGCATCCAGGTTTACAATACCTGTTTCAATTGAAAATTGACCTCCCTCCGGCATTGCATCCCGGGCATTTACCGCCAGGTTCATTAACACCTGTTCAATGTGGGTCGTATCGACTTCAACGACAACCTCTTTGGATAAAAGGGATATTTTAAGTTCGATATCTTCGCCGATCACCCTTCGGATCAACTTCTCGAAACCGGCAATGATATCATTGATATCTTCCTTTTTTATTTCCAGAACCTGTTTGCGGCCAAAGGCCAGCAGTTGCCTGGTTAGGTCCCTGGCCCGTGATGTTGCTTTTATGACTTCTTCAAGTACAACACGGTGAGGATGGTCCATGCGAAGCTCATCGATCATCAGTTCGCTGTGTCCCATGATGATGGATAACATATTGTTGAAATCGTGAGCGATACCACCAGCCAACCTTCCAATGGACTCCAATCGTTGAGCTTGCAGCAACTGTTTTTGAAGCGTATGGTGCGCTTCTTCGGTTTTCACGCGTTCGGTGATATCGCGCACATTGCATTGAAGTAAGGCGGCCCTGTCGATAAGAAATATTTCTGCATCGAATTCTCTGTTCGTCCGTATATTCAATAGTTTTGCTTGACGCTTCAAAAAGCCATTCACGTCGAGTGCCTTCAACATTTCCGGGAAATCAATCCCTTTATCCCATATCCCGATATCGAAAAAGGACTTTTCCACAATTTCATCGGGGACTACCCCCAGCATATCTGCAATTGATTGGTTCGAATACTTAATGTTTCCGCTGATCTTGTTGACCAACATCAGTCCGTCCCGAGATGTCTCGAACATGCGCCGAAAGCGCTCTTCGGATTCCTTCAATTGTTCTTCCAACAGCTTTCGTTTGGTGAAGTCTTCAATGGAAAGAAGTGTCAGCTGTTCACCGATCTTCGCATGGTAATAAGATTGTGCGTTTATCCGTAATATTTTTCTCCCCAACCTTTTGAAGGTGTGGTCGATTTCAAAATCGTCCAGCGCCGTGCCTCCGGGCAAATTGATTTCAATCAGGGCATGAAGCCCCTCTATATCCCAATCGCCATTGTCGATTGAGTAGAAGTTGCTTCCCAAAACCTGTTCTGAGGAAACGTCGAACGTTTTGAAAAATTTTTGGTTGGTGATAAGCACGTTATACTTGGAATCCAATATAACGAACGGCTTTCGGTTGGTTTCGATAATCGTTCGTACTTCACTCAAATATTCCTGCAATTTATCAGATCTGATATTTTGCATAACGATACTTCTTGGCTTGGATGTTTATTCTTTCTTGTTCCGCCAGCCGGAAAGGTTGAGGTTGGCCTTTACGTATGCCGCATGTAACCACAGATGGGCACCGATAACCAGAATAAAAACCACGGCCAGAAAAGTATGCACATCGATCAACAAGTGTCGGATTTCCATCAACCATGATCCACGTCCAACGCCGCGCGGCAGTACCAGCCAATTGATTAAACCGGTGACGGACAGCAGCACAAAGACGATGAACGATACGACGTTGACCACCCATAATTTCATTTTTTTTTGCAAGGCCATGAATTGGAGGCTCCTGTTTCGCACGCAGTGCAAAACCGTTATTTGACTTTTCCGAAGATGTAGTTGCTGATGAGTTCCTCGATGTCCAGGGCCGATTCGGTGTCCATGATAGTGCCACCGGGTTCAAGCCTTTGCCCCGAGCCACCGGGTGTCATCTTGATATATTTGTCGCCGATCAACCCTTCTGTTTTGACCGAGGCAATGACATCGTCATATAAAGTGACGCTGTTCTGGATTTTGAGCCGGACGCGGGCCACGTTGGACTCGGGATCCAAGTCGATGGCGGCCACCTGTCCCACCTGTACCCCGGCCAGCTCGACCACAGCACCGGTTTTGAGCCCTGATACCGAAGTGAATCGGGCTTCAATGGTGTAGTAATTGTCGCCCAACCACTCCATGCGTCCCAGTTTGAGGGCAAGGTAGGCTGAGCAGAGTATCCCGACGAGGACGAAAATTCCCACCGCGGTTTCCGTGATTCCTTTTTTCATGGTGTCTCCTCTTCATTGGAACGGCCATGAATGAAAGCTCTTATGGCCGGCTCGCTGCTGGACTGGATCTCCCTGCGGCTGCCCTGAAAGATGATACGACCCTGATCAAGCATGGCAACGCGCTGGGAGATACCAAGAACATCGGGAATATCATGGCTGACCAATACGGCCGTGAAGCCGAAGCGCTGCTGGTAGTCGGCGATGATTCGGTGCACGGCGTTTTTTCGCAAAGGATCCAGGCCGGTGGTCGGTTCGTCGAAAAGGACGATTTCAGGCTCGGTGACAAGAGCCCGAGCAAGCGCCACCCTTTTGCGCATACCACCGGACAGCTGGGAGGGGTAGCTATTCTCGATGCCGGATAGATCCAGCTGTTCCGTTTTGGCTCTTACGCGTTCGGCAATTTCGGTCTTCTTGGCTAGGCGTCGTTCTTTGAGTGGCAGGGCGATGTTTTCAACGACGGTCATGGAATCGAACAGAGCCGTGCTCTGGAACATATAGCTGCACTTGGCCTTGAAGGTTTTGCGCCGGCTGCCGTCCGTCCCGGTAAGAGGCAGCCCCTCGAACAGGATACGGCCGCTGTCGGGCTCCATCAGGCCGATGATGTGTTTGAGCAAAACGCTTTTGCCGATGCCGCTTTTACCGATGATGGTGGTCACCTGCCCGGCGAAGATATCCAGAAAGATCCCTTTAAGGACCTCGTTGGCGCCAAAGGCTTTATAAACATTGTCGAATTGAATCAAAGGGGTTTGCATTGCCGTCATATCAAATAAGAGGTCAGGATGTAATCGGTGACCAGCACGACCACACAGGACGTCACCACCGCCGATGTCGTGGACATGCCGACCCCCTTGGCCCCGAATCCTTCTTTGCGCAGATGGGTATGGTAACCCTGGTAGCAGCAGATCGTGGTCACCAGTGCGGCGAAGCAGACAGCTTTGAGAAAGCCGCCATAAACGTCATGAATCTCCACGCTGGATTCGACACGCGCGAAATAGGTTCCCGGGTTGATGCCGAGCAATAGGGAACCGGTCAGATAGCCGCCCAGGATTCCGATGACATCGAACAGGGCGGTGAGCAGGGGGAAACTGATCAGAGCCGCCGCCAACCGCGGACTGAACAGGAATCGAACCGGCAGTATATCCATGGTTTCCAAGGCGTCGATTTGCTCGGAGATGCGCATGATGCCGATTTCCGCCGTCATGGCGGAACCAGCCCGGGCCACTACCATGATGGCCGTGAACACCGGTCCCATCTCCCGGATCAGGGAAAGGGCAACCGCCGCGCCCAGCATGCCTTCGGAACCGAATTTGACAAGGGTGTAATAGCCCTGCAGTCCCAGAACCATTCCGGTGAAGGCGCTGGTCAGCAAGATGATCGACATGGATTGAAAACCGATGAAATAAACCTGCTGCAGGATCTTATCGATCTGCCAGGGCAGGGTGAAGATGTGGCGCACTCCGTCGGCGAAGAAAACGGCCCAGCGTCCGAGATTTCGGATCAGGGCGAGAACGCGATCCCCGAGGACGGCAATCGGGTTTAAAGGTCTGGTTGGGGAAACCATCTGTTATGTTCTCCCTTGGTTGAAGGAGGTCACCCTAAAACTCGATCTGAACGCCGATTTCATTCACCTGTTCTGCAGAGATGTCACAGTACAAGGCGACGTCCATTGCGTTGCGGGACAAAAGGATAAAAGGCATATCTGTTGCGTCAACCGAACACATTCGGGTCTTGTCTTATTTTTGCACCGGCACGCTTGTATCCCTTGAATGGTCCCGGGCCACCAGCATGTAGATGGACGGCACCACGAAAAGGGTAAAAAGCGTTCCTATGGCCATGCCGCCCACCAGCACCAGACCGATGGAATTCCTGGCCTGAGCGCCGGCACCGGTCACCAGGGTCAAGGGAAAGTGGCCGGCGATGGTGGCGGCGGTGGTCATCAGGATCGGGCGCAGGCGGGTCATGGCGGCTTCGCGCACCGCGTCTTGCTTGGTTCGGCCCCGGCGCTGCAAGGCATTGGCGAACTCCACGATCAGGATGCCGTTTTTGGAAACCAGACCTATCAGGGTCACCAGCCCAACCTGGCTGTAGATGTTCAAGGTGGTGGTCCAGCCGTGGGTCCAGAAGGGCACGTTGGGATTGGGCATTTTCAGGAAGGTAAAGATCATGGCGCCGAACATCGCCAGGGGTACCGATCCGGCCAGAATCACGAAAGGATCCCGGAAACTGTTGAATTGGGCCGCCAGGACGAGAAAGATCAGCACCACCGCCAGTCCGAAGGCCTGGATGAAGGTATTTCCCTCGTTGCGCAGCTGGCGCGACTCGCCCGTATAATCGATGACATAGCCCTGGGGCAGGATGTTGGCGGCCTCATCTTCCAGAAAGCCCAGGGCCTCGTCCAGCGGACGTACGGCAACGCCACTTATTTTTACGGCATTTAGCTGCTGGAAACGGTTCAGGGATCGTGGAACCGTTGAATTGCGGATGGTGGCAATGGTGCTCAGCGCTACCAGCTGCTTGTTTGGCCCGGTGACATAGATCCTGTTCAACTGTTCCGGGTTCATGCGGTCGGCACGGCTGATCTGGGGAACCACCTTATAACTTCGACCAGCGATACTGAACCGGTTCACGTAGTTGCTGCCCATCATGGACTGGATGTCCCCGCCCACCTGTTGAAGATCGAGGCCCATGTCGGCTGCCTTGTCCCGGTCGATGATGATTTCCGATTGGGGCTGGTCGATTTTGACATCGATGGTGGGTGGGAAGGCGAACATTCCGCTTTCGATGGCCTTAAGTTGCAGCTTTTGGGCAAACTCGAGGATCTCGGCCGGATCTGCCGTAGAGGCCAGCACGAATTCCACCGGAAAACTGCCGCCACCCGGCAGCGCCGGTGGTGTTACTGCAAAAGCCCGGACGGCGGGAATAGTCCCGAGTTTGTGCTGCACCGCAGGCAGCAACTGCGCAACGGTGGTCTTCCGTTCATCCCAGGATTTGACCACCATGCCGGCGATGCCGGAGTTGGGAAAGGTGAGCTGAAAGGTGAATTTCGTTTCCGGAAAACTCATGTAAACGTCGTTGACCGCCGCGGCATAGCGGCTGTTGAGGTCCAGCGTGGAGTTGGCCGCGGCGTCGATGATGCTGAAGATCACGCCCTGGTCCTCGTTCGGGGCCAATTCCTTGGGCGACATGATGAACATGGGAACGGTCATAAGGCTGATGACGATCCAGACCGTGTAGACCGACGGCCGGGCGTCCAGGGTATGATCGAGAAGTCGGCCGTAGAAGGCGGTAAAGCGCTTGAAGTCCCGCGATATTTTTCCGGCGAAACCGCGTTCAAAATGGCCTGGCTTCAGCAGCTTGGAGGACATCATTGGGGACAGGGTCAATGCCACGATTCCTGAAATGATCACCGCACCGGCCAGGGTAAAGGCGAATTCACGGAACAATGATCCGGTGAGTCCTCCCTGCAGTCCGATTGGCGCGTAAACCGCCGCAAGGGTGATAGTCATGGCAATCAGCGGCCCCACCAGTTCGCGCGCGCCGATCAGGGCAGCATCCATGGGCGACTTTCCCTCGCCCATGTGACGCTCCACATTCTCCACCACCACGATGGCATCGTCCACCACCAGACCCACTGACAGCACGACGGCCAGCAGGGTTAGCAAGTTGATAGTGAAGCCCATCACCTGCATGATAAACACGGCGCCGATGAGAGAAAGGGGGATCGCCACCACGGGGACGATCACCGACCGAAGGGAGCCGAGAAACATGAAGATGATGAAAACGACAATCAACAGCGTTTCGGAAAGTGTCTTGATGATCTCGTGGATGGCATTGCGGATGTAGTCGGTGGCGTCATAGGCCACCTTCGCATGCAGGCCTTCTGGAAGCTGCCCGGCGATGGCGTCCAACTCATTGTTCACTCGGCTGATTACGTCCAGCGAATTGGCGTTGGGTAGTGGCCAGATGCCCATGAAAACGGCTGTCTGTCCGGAGAAATGCACCTCCGTGTCGTAGTCCTCTGCACCGAGGACTACGTCGGCAATGTCCTCGAGACGGATGACGGCGCCGTCTTCCTTCCGCACCACCAATCGTTTGAATTCCTCAACGGAGCGCAGATCCGTGTTGGCCGTCAGGTTGACCTGGATCAATGCCCCTTTGGTACGCCCCACGGCCGCCAGGAAATTGTTGGCCGCCAGGGCCCGGCGCACCTGGCTGGGGCTGATATTGAAGGCGGCCATGCGTTCGGGTTTGAGCCAGATACGCATGGCAAAGGTGCGTGCACCAAGAACATCGGCCCGCTGCACGCCCTCGATGGCCGACAGCCTCGGTTGCACGATGCGCACGAGGTAGTCGGTAATTTCGTTCTGATGCAGGATGTCGGAAGTAAAACTCAGGTAGGCCGAGGCAACCTGGCTGTCCGCCGATTCGATGTTGATCGTGGGCACTTCGGCTTCCGGCGGAAGTTCGTTGCGTACCTGATCGACCTTGGAGCTGATTTCCGAAAGGGCCTTAATGGGATCGTAGTTGAGCTTCAGGCGCGCATTGATGGTGGAAAGCCCCAGGGCGCTCTCGGACTGGATGTAATCGATGCCGTCGGCGGCCGCGATGGCACGCTCCAGCGGGATTGTGACAAACCCGCGCACCAGTTCGGCACCGGCGCCCACATATACCGTGGTGACCGTCACAGAGGCGTTGTCGTTACGTGGATACTGGCGCACATTGAGCGAACGCACGGCCTGAATTCCGGCGATAACGATCAGCAGGTTGACCACTAGGGCGAGCACGGGCCGGCGGATAAACGGGTCGGTGATATTCATGGATGGTTGCTTCCGGTGGTCACTCTTCCGTCGGTTGTGGCGCCATCTTGAAATCCGGCGCCAGGGTATTGTCGACCACCACGGCTTGCCCGTTGCGCAGTTTGAACACGCCGGTGCTCACCACGGTTTCGCCTTCGGAAAGGCCCGAAAGGACGGCGATATAGTCGCCCCGTTTCTCTCCCAGGCGAACGAACTGCTGGCGCACGAAACTGCCCGGCGGTTTTCCGTCGTCGTCGGGTTTTTCCTCCACGATGAACACCGAATCGCTGTAAGGCGCATTAAGCACGGCGGTGGCTGGAATGACCAGAATTGTCCGGGTTTCCGGCAGCAAAACCTCAACATTTACGAACATTCCGGGGTGCATTCGCTCGCCTTGGTTCGAAACCGTGGCTTGTATGCGAATGTTACGCGTGGCGCTGTCCACTTGTGGATTTATGGCGGTGACGGTCCCCGCTACGACTTGGCCGGGAAGGGCGTCGCTGGTGAGCGTAACGGGGAGATGGGGTTTGATTTTGGCCACCTCCTGCTGAGGCAGCTGGAAATTGACGAATATGGGATCCAGGGACTGCAGAGAGACGATGGGGTCGCCGTCGTTGAGGGTCTGGCCCAGATTGACCAACCTGATTCCGAGACGTCCGGCAAACGGCGCTCGGATGGTTTTTTTGGCGATGGTCGCCCGGATGGCGTCCACCTGCGCCACCGCCTGTTTATGGACGGCTGCCACGTTGTCGTAGTCGGATCGGGTGATCACGTTTTCGGGCAGCAGTTCCTTGGCGCGTACAAGGTTCTGGCGAGCCAGTTCCAAAGACGCCTCGGCCGATCTCAGCTGAGCTTCCTCGGAGGTCGTATCCTGCTGGACCAGCAGATCACCGGCTTTAACCGCGCTGCCCGGCTCGAAGGCGATGCGTACCACCTTTCCGGTTAGTTCAGCCGTGACCGTCACACCCTCCACCGCCTCCAGGGACCCCACGGCGGTCAGAACCGACGGCCATGTAGTCGACTGCACCTCGGCCGTGGTGACGGTCTCGGGCGGCGGCGAGTATTGCTTGCTCTGGGCGATCATCCGCCCAATTTGCAACCATTTGATGCCGCCGAGCGCGCCGATCAGGAGGCTCAAGCCAAAAATTGTTACAATGATGGATTTTTTCATACCTTTGACGGATGCGGTGCGAGTAAGATGAACGTTATCAGGTTACCCCCCCCATGGAAAATAAGAACGGCGAGGGGATGTAACTTCTCTTTTCTCATCAATTCTTCCGATATAATCGTTTATCGAACGTACTGTAGTAAAATCCTGAGGGTCTTCGTTGCAATGCGATTATGTAAAATGAAAAAATATTGCTTTCTTGTAACGCAATTTCATTGCCAAGATCCGGTTTTTTTTCTGAGATGAAACAGTTTGGACGGAACAATTGGGTGATATTTTTTTTCACCCGGTATTATCGCCATCTATGTGAACATAATTTTAAAAAAACGGTACACCTGGATGGGGCAGCGCAGGCCACAGTCACATTTTTTGTCAATTCACGACATTCGATGTCATGTTTCTTGAGAGAAAGAGAACTCGAATGTCTGTTTTCCCGTTCTTCACGAATAATTCCGCCTTACTTTAAGGCTCTTGTTCAAGGCATAGCAATTGCTTCAATTGGCACATCACCCAATACCGTTTTTATTGCTTTGTTATTAATGGGGAAAAATGCTTGCTACCAACATTTTTTGGACAGGGCTGCTCGTTTTTATTGCCCGGATCTGCGATGTCTCCATTGGCACGGTCCGGACGATTGTGACCGTACAGGGGCGAACGGTTATCGCTTTTATCCTGGCAATTTTTGAAATTTCCATCTGGATTACCGTTGTCAGTACGGTGATCGGCCAGATCAAGGATCAGCCGGTATTGGTGATATTTTACGCCTTCGGATACGCGACCGGCAATGTCGTCGGCATCATGGTCGAACGCAAGCTCGCATTCGGATCCGTGATTCTGAGGGTCATCACGCGTACCGCCGGTACTGAAATGGCAACATATTTGAGGAGAAAGGGGCAGCCTGTCACGATTTTTCATGGTGAAGGGATGAAGGGACCGGTCCATGAATTGTACATCGTGTGCCGGCGCAGGGATTTGAAATGGATTTTACCCCAGGTACGTTCGATCGATCCCAATTTATTCTATGTGATTGAACAGGCGCGCGACATGAGCAAGGTGCTGCAACCGATCTATTCGCCCATCGGAGGCTGGCGGGCAAGAAAAAAGGGCAAATAGTTTTTTCGTATCAGTCGACGGCAGATCCTGTTGGTCGTGTTCCATTTCGGGATCGGATGGATACGAGCCACCGGTTTTCCCGTCTGATCATCACCCACATCCGGAAAATAGGACAAACCGCGAGCGACGCTATCCTTTTGCCGAAATCATCAGATATAATCATGGTCAATAAAGCGATTCTCACCACCTGTCTGCATTTTTTACAAGCTGTCAAATCCTTGCTTTTCACAGTGCACTTTTCATTCGTGAAGAGATAGCGCGACATCATCGATCACCATTGATTTTCTATCCGAACATATCCTTTGTCCCTGGCACGACAGTTGCTCAGAGCCCGGTTGAGAAGGCATGAAGACGAACGCCGGAAATCCGTGAGGAAGGATTGAAGTGCCTTCAGAAACCGTGAAAATGAGGAGGTACGAAATAATGAAAGTCGCACTGTATGGACGAAGGGGAGTATTGACGGCATTGTTCTGGATGCTGCCGCAATGGGTTCTGGCTGGTGGTGACAAAGCCACCAATATCGTCGTCGTGGCCGATACCCGGAGGGTGACGGGGGTCATGCACTACTTCGCGGACATGTATAACACCAATATTTTCATGTTCGCCGTGTGGACCGTGGTGTTGACCGCGGCCATGGGATGCATCCTCGGTTTTTTCATGGATTTCATCATGTCCCGAACGGGCCTTGATCTCAAATCCCGCAAAATTGTCGAGCACTGATCAAAGGAGGAACACTTTCATGGATACTTCTTGGCTTTATATGTACATGCCCATCGCCGGCGTGGATATCTTCTGGCCGGGTCTGGTGCTCATCGGTTATTCGGTGGGGGTGATCGGCGGATTTTTCGGCATGGGGGGCGCCTGGATGGTAACACCGGGTCTGAACATTTTGGGATTTCCCATGGCCTTTGCCATCGGAACGGACATTGCCCACATCGCCGGCAAATCGATGATCTCCACGATCCGGCATTCCAAATTCGGCAATGTCGATTATAAACTCGGCATCGTCATGGTCTTCGGCACCATGGCCGGCATCGAATGCGGTGCTCAGTTGGTTATGTATCTGGAACGTATCGGACAGATCGGTCCGGTGGTCCGATGGGTCTACGTGGGTTTTCTGCTGCTGATCTCTATCATGGTCTTTTCCGACTACGCCAAGGCGGTCAAAAACAAACGATTGGGGCTCGAAGAAGGAGAGAAGGGAACCGAGGGGTTTACCTGGTACAAGACCCTGCATAAAATCAATATTCCACCCATGATGCACTTTAAGGCATCGGGCATCTACTGCTCGGCCTGGCTGCCCATCACGGTGAGTTTCGCCACCGGCGTCCTTGCCGGTTTCCTCGGCATCGGCGGCGGGCTTTTGCGCATGCCGGCCCTGATCTACTTCATCGGCACCCCCACCCATGTCGCCGTGGGAACGGATCTCTTCGAAGTCATGATCTCAGGGCTGTACGGTGCCTTCACCTACACACTCAAAGGCCGCATCGAACTGGTAGCCGTATTCGTCATGCTTACCGGCGCCGCCATCGGTGCACAAATCGGCACGGTCGCCACAAAATATGCCAAGGGCTATGGCATCCGCCTGCTCTTCGGTTCCGCCGTGCTGTGCTGCATGATCAGTATCATCCTTAAACAGTTCAAATATGAAATTCCCGCGGCCATATTGATCCTCGGTACGATCGGCATCATCTGTATCTATATCATGTGGATTATGTTCAAAGGTGCTGCCCAGGAATTGCGGGAGAAAAAAGGTCACGAAAAGATTGTCGTAAAGGTATAGACGGGAGGAACAAACATGAAAAAAAGCACTTTTTTGTCCCTTTTTCTTGTCATCGCCATGGCATGTTACCTTGTCGAATCACCGGCAATGGCCGCAGAGGTGAGCCAGGGCAAATGCATCCAGTTCGATGAAATCGGCAAACGGATCACCATCGAATCCTACAACACCCGATTCAGTGACGCGTTTCCCTATGGAGAGCCGACCGGTGAAGAAGAAGTGTTCGATGTTTCCGAAGCCACCATCGGCATTCATCCGGAACCAGGTGACATCCTGCGGCTGGCCTGGGCGAAGAAAAACGCCGGCAAAGCAGCCCTTCGTGTGATGAATGTCTCCAAGCAGGACCTGAGAAAAAAGTAAAGCAAGGCCCGGCTCGGTCGCCAGGCGCTGCCATCCGTCGCCCTTGGCGACCGAACCATGCCGAAGTACAGAAAGAGAATATTGTCATGTTTGAACCTCGCCGGATCAATCCAAACGATCGTCTCAACGTTCGTCAGCGAATTGTTGTATTTGCCATGAACGTGTCGCTGCTGGCCGAGCTGACGATTTGCATGTATATCGGCCAACAGGATTCCGACACGTTGTCTCAATTTTTCCTTATAACATTTCCGCCGATGGCCGTGGCGACGGTAATCATCTCACGTCTGCTGATACGGCGTCTTTCGGGATCTGATTGCAAGTAAAAGACCCCGGCACCACCGCCAAAGGGGTTGGCTTTGGGGTCCCCGCTAAGTACACCTGTACATAGATATGAATGCCGGAACGAGGCGAACGAATCGCGGTACTATCCGATTTGCCTGAGGTGGGAGGCCTTACGTCGGGTCTTTGTCTTTTCGCATCGTCTCGGGTTTGAGCTGATAGTTGCCGTTTAAGAAGGCCCTGACCATATCTTCGACCAGCGCATCACTGTGCATGAGCATGTCCATCTGTCGGGTGAAAATCAACAGGCGTCCAACCATATCGAGTTTTTCCACTAGAACGGAAGCGGGCTGTTTGGCAATGCGGGCCGATACCCGGTCATTGGTGGTGGAACTTAAAAATCCCAGAGCGGAGAGGACACGTTCGATCAACCGAGCCCGGCGGTTGCGCCGTTTGTCATCGGCCGCCCCCCCCTTGAACTGAAAATTGATATAATTCTTGGCGGTTGTCTGCCCGCAATAACTATCCAGTACGCTGTAGTGGTAACCGATGCGGGAACTGAAATTCATATATCGATCGGAAATGATCGCATAGCTGCGGTCACCGAACCGCTCCGTCGTCAGATTGGGCGGGTCAAGCATTTGCCTGGTCATCACGGAGAAGAAACCGCCGAGGCTAACGGGCCGAGGCCCGAGACTCTTCAGGCCGTCGTGCAGCATTCCCCTCAGCAGAGCGGAAAATGGAACTGATGTCACCTGGTCCGCAGAAACGCTGTTAATGCGTGGGGCGTCCATGCCGAGCCCGCCGCCAAGATCGATGATATACAGGTCAATGGGCAACGGTGCATCCAAATGCACGGAGAGACTTCCCCGATCGGTGATCAAGTCCCCGAGATGAAAGATTTCTTCGTAGGCTTTTTCGTGGATGAAACGCATGATGTCATGGATGGTCATGCAATTTTCCGGTGTGAAATCAGAAGACCTCGGATCCGTCAGATGCAGGGGTACAATCGCGTCGGCACGACGCCGCAAATCCCGGCAGGCAGGGGTGTCGACCATGACACCAGTCGATTCGTAATGGGAATCCATCAGTTCCGTAACACGTCCCTCGTAGATCCGGCCGGCAATGGCATCCACGGTAACCGCGGTACCTGGCGCAAGCTTGGCCGTGGCATTTGTCAGGTTAAGGATGGACGGGATCATGTATTCCCGGGACAGAGATGCCATGTGGCCGCTGACATTTCCAAGGTCGGTGACGATCGCCTTTGCCTTGGGCATTGCCATGACGAGTTCGGACGATGCCAATGGACTGACCAGCACCGCGCCATCGGGAAATTTTGCCAAGTCGGCCTGTCCGGTGACATGGAAGACCGGCCCGAATCCGATCCCCGCGCAGGCGATTTCACCTCCTTCCATCAATACCCTATATCCGGCGACCGGTGTACGGGGGCGACCTTGATGATCGGTTTGCACCCCGTGCAGCCTGAGCGGCCGTGACTGCAGGATGATAAGACGCCCAGATCGATCAAGCGCCCATTCCACATCTTGGGGCACGCCAAAATACGATTCCAACCGCAGGCCATATTCAGCCAGAAGAGCGGCCTGGGATTCGGTCAGGCATGGTCGTTTTCGGCAATCGAAGGAGACCGGCGCTTCCACCACTCGTCCGTCGGGGCTGGCGATCAGCTGTTTTTCCTTTGGGACCGAAGTCGCTGAGATCAGTCTGGAAGGAACGTCTTTAGAAAGGATATAGGTATCCGGGGGGACGATACCATCAACGGCAAAAGGGCCAAGTCCCCAAACCGCGTCGATGATGATCCGATTCTCCGACGGATTGACGGGATTTCTCGTATACATCACGCCGCTGGCCAACGCATCGATGGTCTCCTGACATGCCACGGCCATGACCGCATCCTCGAAGGTAATGGCCATATGGAGACGATAGGCAATTGCCTGGGGAGAGAAGAGACTGGCAAGGATACGCCGATAATCATCGACGAGGCGATAAGCCGGTACATTGAGGACCGTCAGGTATTGGCCGGCGAAAGAAAGAGTACTGTCCTCGCCGATGGCGCTGCTTCGCAGTGAGACATTGACCGGCGTTCCATTTTCGGTAAGTTCGTGCATCAATCGGGTGTGCGCCTGCTGAATGGCCTGAACAAGATCGTCGGGAACGGCCGCCGACAATATCCGCTCCTGAATTGTTTTGCTGACTTCGAGAATCGTCTCCGTCTCGATGAGATCGGCCTTGCGCTTCATTCGCAATATCGTATCCGACAAATCATTGCTCTGGACAAAGTGTCGGAACGCAGCGGTGGTAATGGCAAATCCGTTGGGGACGGGAATATCCATGGCGTTTTTGATTTCGCAAACGGCGGCATTTTTCGCTCCCACCAGCTGAACCGATGCGCTCCGGATCATGCTGTAAGGCAATACCATGGGTTCACCGATGAGCACTTTTGCTTCCTTGTGGACTGAATCCGCTTTGATATGATTGAAGATTTCGGTCAGCTTTTTCTCGAGTATTGGATAGGCTTTGTTTGACATCTTCTCGAGGCAACGGACCATGCGCGCGGTATGGAAAATCGTTCTTGTGCCTATGGCATCGAGGTAGGCGGTCCCAAACGGGGTCTGCCCTTCGAGTTTTTGCTCTATATCAGATATGATTTCCAAGAGTTCCGTATTGGAAGCCAGAAGCGTTCGAAAGTTTTCGTACTTGCCGTGAAATATTGCCATAAGCTGCTCACGCGAATGGCGGCCCCGCTTCCCGCGGCGGAATAAAGTTCGCAGATTTTTTGGAAACATCGCCCGAACGCTCGAAAGTTGAAGATGAATAAATGGTATTGCTTTGTATCTTATTTGTTCTGCAATCAATCAGCAAGCAACATGCCATTTTTGGAAAATTCCGGATGAACGAGACGATGCGTTGAACTTATTTTGGCGAGAGACTCACATCGGCAATCGCGCCGTTTTTTTGGTCAAGTGCGCGAAGATATTCTGGCATACTGACCAATCCTGTAAGTCCTTTTTGCTGGAGGCGTTGAACGCCATATTGTTTGAAATTGTGGAACTTCGAATAGATATCACGGTGAACCTCGACAATGATACGATCCTGTATCCATGCGAATTTGATCGGTTCATAGACGATTTGTACACGCATTCCCCTGGAAACCAAAGAGAAGAGGCCGGCGATATCCTCCGGGTAAAGACGGATGCATCCGTTTGTTACGGCACGGCCAATGGACCAGGGAGAATTCGTCCCGTGAATGCCGTAGTGAGATTCAAGGCCCAGCCAGTAATCACCAAGGGGATTGCCAGGCCCCGGCGGTAAAGAGGAAAAGGGATATTTATGGGTCAGGGATGGCGGCACGGTCCAGGTTGGTTGGTACGCCTTTGTCTTGATAATGAAATCACCTTCCGGCGTCGGCGATTCAGGACCGCCGATGCTGATGGGAAACGTTCCGGTGGCCCGTCCATTTCGATCAAAGAGGTAGAGCCTGCATTCGGCGATGTTGATCACGATGTCCGCCTGCTTTGCATCCGGCGGAATCCAGGCCGAGGGAATCCGAAGCACACGCCCGCGAGGTGGGCACCAGGGGTCCAGTTGCGGATAGAGATCAGCGATCTCATTGAAGCCCAAACGGTAATTCCTGGCGATATCCAGCAGTGTCTCTTGCTGGGAGACACGATGCTGTTTTTCTGTGCCGATCAGATAGATGGGGAGTGGTATCAATGCGTTGCCACTCCCCCTAAACAGTGTCTCATCCGACGCATGATTATCGACGGCCATCGATAGCACCACAACGGACGGTACGAGCAATTTCACGATACAGACCACGGCGATTCTCGTAAGTATCCGTGTGTTACTTTTCAACGTACCGGTATCCATTGCATCGTCGGCGATCTGACGATGACTACTTCTTCATTTTCTGCATGAAAATCGCTTCCGCCTTGTCGGCTGCCGTTTCCGCACGATTGGCCGCTTTTTCGGATCTGTCGGCCGCCATTTCCGCACGACTGGCCGCCGTCTCGGCTCTGCCGGCCGCCATTTCAGAACGATTATTGGCATCTGTTATCATATCTTTGGATTGATTGGCCTCATCCAACGCCTGTGATGACTGCTGTAACGCCTTATCGGCTTTCTCCTGGAGCACTGCGATTTCGGAGGTGCTGGCACACCCGTTAACGAACGATCCGATCATGATAAGGCCAACCATAATAAACAATACTCTTTCCAATCGATCTTTTGTCATCATTGTCATGATCTCCTCTTCTGGTTAAATAATTGGCAACATTGACAGGTAGCTCGGAAAATGCGGTAAATGGAACCGCAAACCCGAAATGCTTCTAATCGATATAAAAAATAATAACAATCGGTATAACTGACTATTTTTCACGGGTTGAATAAGCACTTTTACCGATTCGGGACGACAATCAGCCTGCGTAGTTTTACCTACCGTGCCGTGTAAATTTGAGCAGTATTACCAATTGTTACCCCCCATATTTATGCGCTATTGATAACGATATTTACTGCTCCCGCCCGACGTGTTTTCACGGTTTCGGGCAAGGTTCCGCGACAGGTTAAAAACGAGTAAAGAAGACGCCGATTGAGTGGCGCTTTGACCGATTACAGGGTTTCAGAAAAAGGAAACAAAACAACGCCAATGATGATTTGGGTAGAAACAGAAAACTCGACGGATTTCAATGACGCCACATGACGGGTGATGAAAACGTCAACGGTCGTTGATACCGCCATTAGAAACAGTGATTGCATCGATGCCGTGAGCAGCGGCGATCGGATTCTTGTCGTTGACGACAATCATGACATTTTGGATATGATTGCCGGAATGGTGCGGTCGCTGGGCTATCGATCCACTACGGCACCAAACGGCCTGGATGCACTCGACCGCCTGAGCGAGGCGGATCATCGATTGATGATCACCGATTATCAAATGCCGCTCATGGATGGGTACCAGCTGGCGGTTCATGTCAAAAGGAAATACTCGTTGACCCGGGTGATCGTCATGACCACTTACATGAAAAAATCCTTCGCCGATATGATCGAGAACTCTGCGATTGTCGACGGGTTGCTTGTCAAGCCGTTCAGGTTGGAAACGCTGAAAGAGGCCATCGAAAAGGTCCGGTGGGCTGGACCTCCGCCCTGGATGCTTCAACGACCATGAAGAGTTGATTCCACCATATCCGGAAACGGAAAAGGAGGTGTACAAGTGGTGATCCACTCATTTTCGCAACATCAGCAAGGTCGACCGCAAGTGCCATTGGACTGCGAGGCAGATCAGGTGACCGAGGAAGTTGTCGTTTATTCCGACACCCCTCGAATCCTTATCGTCGATGACGATCCCATGGTTCTTGGCATGGTCTCCAAAATGATGCAACGCATCGGTTACCAGACAACGACCGCAATGGACGGGCTGATGGCCCTCAATTTTCTGAAAAAGGGGCCATACGATCTGGTGATTACCGATTATAACATGCCGTTCATAGACGGCTATGAACTGGCGGATCAGATCAAGGAGACCCATTTCGGAACAAAGGTCATCGTCATGACCGGTAATTGTGACGAAGATGTTTTGGATATGTTGAAGGCCTCCAATATTATAGACGGGTTTCTTTTGAAACCCTTCAACATAAAGATGATTAAAAAGAAGATTGAAAAAGTGCTTTGCCGATAACCAACGTATCAATCATACGTTTTTGTATTGGGCAATGAACACCATCGCCGTCATTTCAAATAAGTCCTCAATGAAGTTGCGGATGATCGAATGCATGGAAAATCTTTCAAGTTTCTTCCTGGATCCGGGTGTTACCTTTTAGACAATCTTATTTTTTTCGCAGGTGTTTTTCAGGAGATGTGTGATGAATTCTCATTTCGTTGGCAGTCGCAGGGTCAAGAGCGTTATCATCGCTCTGATTTCGACACTCTTTTTCATCCTTTGCGCCTGGACCAGGACTGCCGAGGACCATGCGCTCACTTCCTTTTCGAATCTGGTTGTCGCCACCAGAGCCAGTGTCGTCAATATTGCGGTCAAGAAAACCGTCGATCTATCCGATCAGGACGGTACACCGTACGACATGCAGGAGACTTCCGGCGAGATGTCCGGTCGTTCGTTCAAGGAAGGGATTCCCAGAGCGTATTCGAAGAGGACGATCGGTTCCGGCTTTATCATCGATCGTGACGGCTTTATCCTCACCACCAACCACCTTGTGGAAGACGCCGAAGAGATAGACGTTGGACTCAGCAACGGCCACAGATACAGTGCCACCCTCGTGGGCCGGGACCCCACAGACAGACACGGCCCTGATACGGATTCATGCCGGGGATAAACTTCTTCCGCTGGCATTCGGCGATTCCGACAAACTGCAGGTCGGCGACTGGGTGTTGGCCATTGGCAATCCATTTGGATTGGGCGATACGGTTACCTGCGGTATCGTCAGCGCAAAATATCGCCAAATCGGTTTCGGAATAGAAGATAACTTCATACAAACCGATGCATCCATCAACCCTGGCAACAGCGGCGGTCCGTTGCTCAACCTTTCCGGCGAAGTCGTCGGCATCAATTCATCTTTTTTCTCCCAGTCCGGGGGAAATCAAGGCATCAGTTTCGCCATTCCCAGCAACCAGGCGAAACAGCTTTTACCGCAACTGCGAAAGGGAAGGGTGAGACGTTCATGGCTCGGTGTGCGGGTCCAGGATATAACGCCGGAGTTGAAGCAGGCGTTTGGTATCGATTGCGACGGCGGCGCATTGGTTTCCCAAGTATTGACGGACGGACCCGGACAAAAAGCCGGTATCCGGCGCG
Organism: uncultured Desulfosarcina sp.; assembly: GCA_963674945.2. GTDB lineage: Bacteria > Desulfobacterota > Desulfobacteria > Desulfobacterales > Desulfosarcinaceae > Desulfosarcina. The sequence goes on along the minus strand of CAXXWQ010000003.1, from coordinate 1,173,907 downwards.
ATGATGTGGTGATCCGCTTCGATGGACAGGAAGTCCGAAATGCCCGTGACCTGTCTGTCTCGACCACTGCCATGCCCATTGGAAAGAAAGCGACCATCGATGTTCTGCGTCTGGGCAAGCCCCTGCATTTTTCCATCACCACGGAAGAGCGGATTGAAACGAAAGACCCCGCAGCCAGTTTGCATGCGGTATCCCTCATGGGAATGACACTGCAGCCAATCAGTCCGGAGGTGGCGGAGAGTGTCGGCCTGACGCGTTTCACCGGTATCCTGGTCACCGACGTGGATGAAGATTCACCAGCCTTCGAATCCGGGCTGGAACCGGGAGATGTCGTCATCGAAATCGACCGGGAAGCGGTGTACGATATGGAGACATTTATGAAAATTTTCAACCGGCACAACTGGGATCGCGTCCTGCTGCTTCTGATTGATCGTGAAGGCGGAACCATCTACTTCACCATTGCCCAGGACTGATTTTAAAAAGTTTTTCCAGGCCAAAGATAGCCAAACGGTATTATGAAAGAAACTCATCTTTATTCGAAACTGTTTGAGTACTTTTACCCATAAAGCGTCAGCGACTACCGGCAAAACGGTTGACTTGGATATCCGTCCATAGCCCGGATATCCAAAAGCACGCCATTGCCGTATCGTTCGGGTTGGTACCGGGTGCAAGGCACCCGGTCTGAATACAACGAGTCCTCCTTACGAAAACTTCTCTTTTTTAAGGAACGGATGAGAAAAATTTTTTGATGTATGCCACTAATTGTCCTTGCGTCATCTTATCGCAGGTTTCCATATGAACCAACGATTCCGACAGGGGAATGTTTTTGTCGATCTCTTTTTTCAGCCCCAGTTTGGCTTCGCCGGGACCCATGAGCATGATTTTGTAAGCGCCGTCGACAGCCTTGATGACCGCTTGATAGAATCGTCGCAGCTGCTGCTGGTGGCGCGCCTGCATTTTACTGTCCGAGGAAATATTTTGCGGTCCCCACGGGGTTCGCTTCGTCCGCGAACCACCGGAAAGTCGAACATATCGCTCCACATCCGATTGGACTTCCTCGAAAACGGGCGCATCTTCCGGACCGCCGAGGGTAACGATCAGCGCCTCTTTTGCATCGATCCATATTCCAACACGTTTTTTCATCGCCTTTCCTTTCGAACCTGGGCCTTACTCGTGTACCTACCCCTTACAGGGGATCAAATGGTCATGATGCCGTTTGATCGTGTTTATTTTACTGAAACCCATCTGAAATGAAAATGGCGATTTTTACTCATTTTTGACGAATAAAATGAGTAAAAATCGCAATATTATCGTTGACACAATCAATCGGATGTAAATATAATTTTTTTTTAAGGTGTCATTTCATAACGCACCTCGCGGCTATTTGAATAGGGGCACTGATCAATTCCAAACCGATACTTCACCGGCGATCACCCGCAGTTAATAAAAGGTAGATTCCCAGCGGCAGGTGACGGCAAACGTCCATCAACCGGCGGATTCGTGGGGTATACAAGGAATCTCGATGGAAAGAACCAAAAAAACACCCGACAAATCATTGCCGAAAGCCGGGCCAAAGCCGAAGAGAGGGCAAAAAAAAGATTCCAAAGAAAAGGGACGGCATCCGAAAACCGAAAAGACGTCCGATGCGCGGCCTGACGAGTCGACATCCGGGAAAGAGGCGGAGCCGAAGGCAAAGGAGGATACAATTGTTGTAGGCATCGGTGCATCGGCAGGCGGATTGGAGGCCCTGAAACAACTGTTTTCACATCTTCCCGCCGGGTGCCGTCTCACCTTCGTGGTGATCCAGCACCTCAGCCCGCGATACAAAAGCGCCATGGACCAGCTTCTGTCGCCCACCACCAGCCTGCCCATCCTGCAGATCAAAGGCAACCTGAAGATCAAGCCGGGCGCTATTTACCTGAACCCTCCCGAAAAGTATGTCTCCCTGGTGAACGACCGCTTCCGGTTGACATCGGACCGCACCCCCGCCGGCATCTTTCTCCCCATCGACCATTTTTTCCACTCTTTGGCCGAGGCCAAGAAGGAGAAGGCCATCGGAGTGATTCTGTCCGGTTCCGCCAGTGACGGCGCCCAGGGGATAAAAGCCATAAAGGCCGAGGGTGGTTTGACCTTTGCCCAGGTGCCGGCCAACGCCCAGTACCCGAGCATGCCGGACAGCGCCATCGCCACGCACATGGTCGATTTTATCCTGCCCGCGGAAGAGATCCCCGCCAAGATCGATGCCATCCTCAAGCATCCCTACCTCAAGAAGCCCACGATGCCGGATGTTGAGAATGGGGAACAGGAAAGCCAGCTGAAGCGAATCTTTTCCATTCTGCGGAGCAAAACCGGCCACGATTTCTCCAACTACAAAGCCACCACCATCCGCCGCCGCATCGGCCGTCGCATGGCGGTTCATCAGATCGACCGGCTGGGCGACTACGTGAAGATCGTGGCGCGTGATCCGGCCGAACCGGCCCGCCTGCTCAAAGACATGCTCATCGGCGTGACCAACTTTTTCAGGGATGCCGAGGCCTTTGAAACCCTTGCGGAAAAAGCGCTGCTTCCCCTGATCCATTCCCGGAAAAGCGGCGACGCCATCCGCGTGTGGGTGGCCGGATGCTCCAGCGGTGAAGAGGCATATTCCGTAGCGATCCTGCTGGCCGAGGCCATGGAGCGCGCAGGCACCGCTTTGCCGGTGCAGATCTTCGCCAGCGACATCGATGCCGATGCCATCGATGTGGCACGTCACGGTATCTATCTGTCCAACATCACCGCCGATGTATCGGTTCAGCGGCTGGCGCGCTATTTCGATCGCGGGGATGATGCCTTCAAGATCAAGAAAAGCATCCGTGACAACATCGTTTTTTCCATCCACAACCTGATCAAGGATCCTCCGTTTTCCAAAATCGACCTGATCTGCTGCCGCAATCTTTTGATCTACCTCAAGCCGGAACTGCAAAAAATGGTCCTGCCCATGTTTCACTATGCCCTGAAACCCGGCGGGTAACTGTTTCTGGGGCCGTCGGAAACCATCGGCGCATTCGGGAATCATTTCACTTCGGTTTCCGTGAAGCACAAGATCTTCAGGCACGAAGAGATGCTGCCGGTGGAACCTTACAGCATGGACCATCTGTCGACCTTCGTGGGCCAGCGGGAATACCATCCGGGAAACGACAAGCGCGGGAAGACAGCGGGTCCGGAAATATTCGGCGTTGCGGAACGCATCATCCTGGAGGATTACGCTCCCCCCGGGGTACTCATCGACCGGAATTTCAATATCCTGCACTTTTTCGGCCATACCGATCGGTTTTTGAAAATGCCGCGGGGAAAGGCCATCTTCAACCTTTTGCAGATGGCCCGCGAAGGCATCTCCTTTAAACTGACCCGTGTTCTCAACGCTGCTTTAAGGACCAGGGAACTGCAGCGCATCGAGGATGTATCCGTAAAGTCACCCCAGGGCTTGATCCGAACAAGGATCATCATCCGGCCGATGCCGGAAAAAATCGCCGGGATGGAGGTGATGATCGTTCTCTTCGAGACCATAAACGGACAAGGGAAAAAAGATGTCGTTTCCGTAACCTCCGGCAAGAGCGCTGGGGGCCATAAGGAAATCCAACGGCTGGAGGAGGAACTCAAGTCCACCAAGGAGTACTTGCAGTCATCCATCGAAGAGCTGGAGACCTCCAACGAGGAGTACAAGGCCACCAATGAGGAGCTGCAGTCCGTCAACGAGGAACTGCAGAGCGCCAACGAAGAGCTGGAAACCTCCCGGGAAGAGCTGCAGTCCACCAACGAGGAACTGGTGACCGTCAACTCCGAGCACCAGCAGAAAATCGACGAACTGAACAAATCCTACAATGACATCAACAATCTTTTGGAGAGCACGGAGATCGCCACGCTTTTTTTGAACCTGAACCTGTGTGTCCGGCGCTTCACCCCGGCGGTCACCCGTATCATCAACCTTCGCCCCCTGGACATCGGGCGGCCCATCAGTGACATTACGACCCATTTCCAGGGCATCGACATTCATGGCCTGGCGGTTCAGGTGATCGAGCGGCTGGAACGGAAAAAGCTGGAAATCCAGGACAAAAAGGAACGGTGGTACGAGATGCGCCTTTTTCCCTATCGGACGGGAGACAACGTCATCGACGGGGTGACCATCGCATTTATCGACATCACCGATCTGCGCAAACTGAACATGCTGCGCCAGATCTCGGCGGTATTCGAAAACGCCACCGACGCCGTCACGATGCAGGATTTCGACGGGAATGTCCTGGCATGGAACCGCACCGCCGAAACCTGTTACGGATGGACGGAAGCGGAGGCCACACGAATGCATATTTCCGAGATGACGGCCGAAAAGGATCGCCACGACTATGCGGCTGTGGCCCGTCGGCTCCAGCGGGGTGAAACCGTGGCGCCGTTCCATGTGATCCGGATCCCCAAGGGCGGCGACCCCATGACCGTCCGGGTGTATGCATCGACCTTGGCGGACGAAGAGGGCCGGCCGATCAAGTTCGCAACCTTTGAGCGGCCCGTGGAACCGGACCCGAAGTAAAGGTGTTCCCATGACAGGACAACGGGCCCGGCATCTGCGGGCGGCCGGGAGATGAGTATTCGAGACCAATGACAGGAAGTGCATCGCCATGACAGAAACGACATACGAAGAATCCCACTGGACCGAACTGCGCCGCAAGGCGGAACGCGCGGTCGGACGTTTTTCCGCCGGAACGGAGACGGATAGAGAAACTTTGCGCCTGATACATGAAGTTCAGATCCACCAGACCAAGCTGGAACTGCAAAACGACGAACTGCGACGACGGCAGAATGCCGTCGAGGAGGCCAGACAGCGCTACGAGAACCTATACCGCAACTATGCCGAACTGTTTACCTTCGCCCCCATCGGCTACCTGACCTTCGACCAGGATGGTGTCATCGGAGACATCAACGTGGCCACCGCCATTATTTTCGATGCACCGCGCAGTTCACTTGCTCGTCGGCGCATCACCGATTTTATCCATGGCGATGACCAGGACGTGTTTTATCGTCACAAGCTGCTTTGCAGGAAGCAAGAGGAGGCCGAACCATTTGAGATAAAAATGAAACGGTCCAACGGCTCTTTTTTCGACGCCCGCCTCCAGATGCAACGACGATCCAATGGGAATGGCGATGAATCGTGTTACATGCTGGCACTGATGGATATCACGGAAATCACGGTACTCTCCTCGAATTTTATGCTTCAACAGAATTGTCTGGAAATCGCCGGCACGGCCGAGAACATACAGGTGCTGCTGCGCAGATGCGTCGATATGGTTAAACATTACTTGAAATGCGACGCCGTCGGCATCCGAATGCTGGATCCCGACGGAAGTATCCCCTACTATGCCCATGACGGTTTCAGCCGGGTGTTTTACGATTCCAAAAACCCGCTCTCTCAAAAGAGCGACCGGTGCGTATGCACGGCGGTGATCAGGGGGGAGACCGATCCCGACCGGTTCTATTTTACGCCGAAAGGATCGTTCTATATGAACGAAACCAGCCGTTTTCTGGCTACTTTGCCGACGGAGGAACTGGAAGAGACGGTCAACATGTGCCATGCACAAGGCCATGAATCGGTTTTGATCGTTCCCATCCCGGTAGACAACACAATCCGCGGGCTGATTCATGCCGCAGATCGCAGGGGAAATGTATTTCCTTTACGTGTCGTGGAAAATATAGAAGCGGTTGGGCTGCGTTTGGGAACGGCCGTTCAACGATTTCGCCTGCAGGAAAGGCTCAGCAACACCGTCGATACCCTCAACAACCTCTCCGGCCGACTGCTGACGGCCCAGGAAGACGAGCTGCGGCGCATCGCCATGGAACTTCACGACGGTTGCGGCCAGGACCTGAACGTGCTCAAGCTGAACATGAAAAGCCTCCAGAACAGCCTACCTCCCGATGCAGTGGATCTAAGGAAAAAATGCAACCATCTGATAACGATCATGGACAAGATCATCAACGACATCCGCGATGTCGCCCATGGTCTGAAGCCGGCAGCGTTGGATGTGTTGGGGCTGCACGCGGCCGTTCGGCAGACCATGCGTGAATTTGCAGAAAATTACCATGTCGAGGTGGAAACGGAACTTGCGCCACTGGATCGGATAAAAACGCCCAGCGTGCAGCTATGTCTTTTCCGTGTGATCCAGGAGGCTCTGACCAATATTGCCAAGCATGCCCAGGCATCATGGGTAACAGTGACCGCAGAGCATGATAACGACGACTTTTGTATTCGCATACAAGACAATGGAAAGGGCTTCGATCACCGGCATCGATACGACGAAGAAGGTGTCGCGCGGGGGTTGGGACTATCGGCCATGGCGCTGCGGTGCCGGATGATCGGAGCAACCTTTTCCATCGACAGTGATTACGGCAAAGGGACGCGACTGATCATCTCTTTTCCCTACCCGTCACGGGAGCCATCATGAACACATACACGATCATCCTTGCCGACGATCACGCCATGATGCGTGATGGCGTTCGCAACCTCATCGAATCGGTGGACGGGCTCCAGGTCGTCGGCGAGGCCGGCGACGGTCTGGAGCTGCTCAAGCTGGTGAAGCGATTATCCCCCAATCTGGTAATTCTGGACATTTCCATGCCGGGTATGCGGGGAATCGAAGCCATCCGTGAAGTCCTCGCCTACCGTCCCGATACCCATATCCTCATGTTGAGCATGCACAAACGAGAGGAGTTTCTCACCATGGCCCTGGCGGCAGGCGCCAAAGGCTATCTGCTCAAGGAAGATTCGTCGGATGAACTGATCGAAGCCATCGATCGCATCCGCAAAGGCAAATCCTATTTATCGAAAAGATTGTTCGAAGCATTTCCTTCCACCATCCTGTCCCTCTTTCAGGGCGCTTCACCCGCCGCCTCGGATCCTCTCACAACCCGAGAGCGCCACGTGCTGAAACTGATTGCCGAAGGCCTCACCGATCAGGAGATCAGTGAAAAACTCTGTATCAGTGTACGTACGGTACATCGCCACCATGCCAATATCCGGTCTAAACTCAATCTTAAGCGAACCGCCGATCTGGTTCGCTATGCCATTGCTCAGAATTACGTCAATAGTTAATGCCGATGCCTTTCAAAGGGTAATGGTCACCTCGACTTCGACGGATAGAGAGATTTTTCCGTGGGCAAAACTGCCTATTGTCCGAAGGATATTTGAGTAGTTCTGCCGATTGATCTTTCAATCCCTTCTGACATATAGGTACAGAACACTGCATCTCCGGGAAAACTATGTGACACCTCCGGCATGATTTGAGGTGCTGCAGCCATTTAGTTCGAATATCATTTGCAGCTCGGTACCGGGGTATTTTACCTGCGCACTGTTCAGATGCGCAAACAGTTGGCAAAGAGCCCGATTGGCCGCTGGGAACGAAGCGCCGTGCAATCGTATATTCAATTGCTGATTTTCAATATCGGGCAGTACATCGCCTTCGGTCTGGAACAGTGTCTGGAGAAGACTCCGTGCATCCGACGAGTTTACCGTCGGACCCGTGAGCAACCCAACCATTGCCGTCTCTGCACGATATGCAATCATACGAACCGTGTCCATCAGGCGTTTTCTGCCCGGTTGTAAACGTAAAAATTTATCTTTTGCTTCAAGTTCTCCCCACGTGATGTGTTTACTTGTCTGTTTTCGTTTTTCTTTCAACTCGCTGAGTTGATACTCCATCTTTTCGATTTCTTCTAACAGCTCGGCCTTTTTCTCTATCCACTTCTTAAACTTTACCGGTTTGTCTTCATTTTCAGGGTGAATGGTCATCTCGGCAAAACAGGCACGACGATATCGTAGCTTGTTCTGCAACGAATTACGGGATTGATTCAATTGCCGCCAAACGGGGTTGATTACCCGTTCGGTATCAGGAAATTCAACGACACCATAATCTAAAAGCACATCGATATCAAAATGTTGCATCATATAGTTGAAAAAGTTTTCCTGACACCACCGGCTGAACATGCGTGCTGCCAATTGAGTATGCGGCAAATCGAAAGCGGTGCTGATTACGCTGGTCTGGTGTCCGGAATCGGTCAGTTTTCGCACTTGTCGCATCCATGTTGCACCCTTACCAGATCCCACCAAACTACCCATTTCGCAAAGCCGCATCTTCACCACCTCTTTGTTTGGCATCGCAACTTCATACTCGGTGAACCAATGCTCCGGCCATGATTCACCAGGATGCTTATGATACGTCATGCAGCCGATTCGATGGCGATCCCACATTTCCTTGAAGAATGCGGGACTATATCCTTCCCTGTCGAAAACAAGAACGAACCGGCATAAACATGGGTTCTCTTGTAGTTGCTGCAAACCGGGTTGATTCGGAACGTCTTGCAACAACCGGGGAACGATATCGTCTCTTAAAACCGCCAATAATCCAGGATCGATCTGCTTTTCGACGACAAAAAAAGGTCGGCCAATCGCATCGTTAACCCAATAGTCGGTAATGCCCCTCATGCACAATCGTTCCCGGGACACGTAGCGGCGCGGTAGTCGGGTCAATTTTCCATGATAAACACGTACATGCCCGTCAACATAAAGCGCGCCAACCGATTCGGGCGCCTGTTCCATCCAGTATTTACCGAGGTATGCGGCCCACTTTTCCGCGCCGTGGTCTGCGCTCAACGCATCCATCTTGTAACGCAAACAGCGAACCTCCGGTGCACGATCCAAGCCCAATAACTTACCAAATTCTCCCGGAGCATGGCCTCGTATTTTTTCTGTCGTCTTGATCCTGCATAAGGCCATAAACGAAAGCAGCAACAAGACATGAAAGATCGTGTAATAGCCTTTGACTTGGCCGAGGAACTGTTTTGCGCCGGTAAACAACCCGTTTGCCACCAATGACGGTATCGCACAAAGAACGCCTGCTTTGGGAACGTCCAGGCATCTGTCAAAACGAACCGGCGCACCAACCATTTTGCCCAATGATGCCAATATGCGTTCCCCGACTCGGTTGCAAGCCGTCCCCATACCATCGGCAGCAGCCATGTCGACCATGTCCCGATCTGATTTGGTTAGACACGGTTCACCAATCCTTGATTCGATTAACCGACCATCATCTATAGCTTTGCGAAACGTATCGTATTTAATGCCAAGTTCCAGGGCGGCATCTTTTTTCGAGCACCCTTGATCCAGTAAACGTTGGGCTTGTTCAAGCACCTCAGGTTTGAAAACCTTGCCGCCGCGTCGTCCCCGCCGCTGAACGAAAAATGCCTCGGCGCCGCCGGACCTGAGTTTGTTCACGGATCGGATGACATTGCTCTTGGATACGCCGAATGTGTTTTGGATATCGATCTGGCGGCAAGCTCCGGATTCAACCAGTTGGGCTGTTATCATCCGAAACATTCGTTGATCGCCTTGTCTGTGAGAATAAATCGGAACGGTCGATAGAAAATAGGTCCAGGTCGTATCGTCACGAAATACACTGACAAGCCCGTTGATTTGTCTTGCACCGCGAGGAATAAGTGGTAGTATCTGTTGAGGCATGGCATCCTTTTCCTTTCATTTATCCGCCAAGATAATAAGGTTAAAGGTGCCATGTTCATTTTCCGGTTGCAATACCTTACCGGCCTGCTGGATTCAGACTCCTATCTTTCTGTTTTTCAACCACTTACATTATGTTTTGCTTGCCATATGCAACAATTAGGAAATCAAGTTTCCTGATCTTACGCCCAGATCAAGCTGAAGGAGGGCGCTCCACTAATAAGGCGGCTGCAGGTTTTCAAAGACAATATAGATCGGCCGCTCGTTGCAATCTTGGCACTGAACACAATCGTCCATACTGTCGGTGCTTTGGGTGTGGGCAACCAGGCGACCCAGATTTGGGCCGAGTCCAACCATCTTATCACCAGCATCCTCGTTCCCGTGATCATGACCTTGGCAATCCTGGTGCTTTCAGAGCTCATCCCCAAAACCCTGGGCGCAAATTTCTGGAAGGAACTGGCCCCCATTTACAGTAAAGTCATTGTCACTGGATAGATCCTGAAAGATGAAGTTCTCACAAAACTCGTCGAAAACAGGGAGGATGAACCGATCCACATTCTGGAGTGCAAGGTATTGACGATCCGGGGGAACTTTCCGATTCCGGATCTGTTCAACCGGTTTCTGAAAGATCGTGAGCATATCGTCCTGGTCGTTGACGAATTCGGTGGCATGTCAGGAATCGTTACGATGGAAGATGTAATCGAAACACTTTTGGGTTTGGAAATCGTGGATGAATCAGACCGTGTAGCGGATATACGAGCACTGGCCAGGAAGGATTGGGAAAAACGGGCCAAATCCATGGGGTTGCTCGATGCTCCATCGACCCAGCCTTCTGGGAAAAGATGGTGGAAAACAAAGTTAATGGGCGCCCCCGTCTCCTCCAAAACATCCAGGACGACACGGCACGGCTGTCGCCTGAACTTTCTGCCATTGGTGAATATTGCCTATTGCTGAAAGAAAGAATGAAAAAGAATATCCCGAATATAATCGGACACCAAATAACATGGCTCGGGAAAAAATGGAATCTGATCCATATCCCGGATCCATCAGTCTTTGCAGCACCTGACCTGATACGGCAAGGCTGCGGCACAGTCCACTTCTATCGGGTACTGTTCGCCGGCAAAATTGATACAGATGCGATGCAACGGCGTGTCACTGGCGTCGGATGTCCAGTACCAGTCCGCAAAGGTATAATCCCAGAAGGGTTCAACGATAGTTGGCGGGGTCACCGACGTGTCTACAAGCGAACGCAACTCATCGGCTGTCGGCAACCGCCACCCGCCACCATTGATATCCAGGTTGGCGCAGTATGCTTCAGCCGTATCACCATACCCTGGATTGGTATAGTACACCGCATACGGTTATCAGAACCAAGCTAATGATTATGAGAAAAGAAAATACCGATCGATGCACCCTCATTCGTCCTGCTCCTGTGATTGATGATTTATTATATTATTTTCGATGGCGGCCATCATGGCAATGGCTGCACCGCAGGTAACGCACATGGGGGTGGTGCCGCATCCATTTGGTTTTGCATGGGCATGGACACATCTCAAAGTTTCCCCAAGGCGAAGCCCCAACACCTTTTCGGCATCAAAGACACCGATGCTTTCCAGAAACGAACCAATTTTTTACACATAATCGACGTAAACCGGTTCCCACATATTGGACCGGATAAACGCCTTCATGTCTATCGGTTTGGATGCGGCGGCCAGTTTTTTCTCATACGCCGCCTCTGCTACCGCCATGGCAATAACCCGAGAAATTCTTTTTATTTTCTGAAGTGATGGATAGACCCTTCCCTGCTGAAGTTCGTCTGGTGTGACAAAGGTGGATAGTGTCCTGGCCGCAGTGAGAAACATGTCTTTTGTGATTCGGTTGGCCTTGCACGCAATCGCCCCCAATCCGATACCGGGAAAAATATACACATTGTTTCCCTGCCCCGGTACAAATTTCCGACCGTCGCGTTCTACCGGATCAAAAGGGCTGCCGCTGGCAAACAAGGCCCGGCCATCGGACCAGGTGTAGGCCTGCTGTGCGGTGCATTCCGAATTGGCGGTGGGATTGGAAAGGGCAAAGATGATGGGCATTGGATTGTTCGCCGCCATGGTTTCCACCACCTTTCGGGTAAATGTATTCGCTTTTCCGCTTACACCGATTATGGCCGTAGGCTTCAGCACCTTCACCGCTTCGAGAAAGTCGGGAATATGTTCGTGTTCATGGGCATAGGGAATTTTGTGGTCCGCCAACTTTCCGCGATTTTTTACGATGAGCCCTTGTGAGTCCACATACCAGCAGCGGCTCCGGGCTTGCGCTTGGGAAAGGCCTTCATCCATCATGGCCGCCACGATCAGGCCGCCGATTCCCGTGCCGGCCTCACCGGCACCAAGAAACAGGATTTTCTGGTCGGCCAGTTTGGCGTCACTGACGCGAAGGGCTGCGTATAAGCCGGCCAACGCCACGGCTGCCGTACCCTGGATGTCGTCGTTGAAGGTGCAGATACGGTTGCGGTAGTTTTCGAGCAGGCGGAAGGCGTTGGTGTTACCGAAATCTTCGAACTGGATGAGTGTGTGGGGGAAATTGTTATCAACGGCCTGGATGAATTCCTCAATAAGATCATCATAGGCATCACCTCGCAGTCGTTCGTGTTTCATCCCGAAATATAGCGGATCTTTTAGAAGATCCGCATTGTTTGTCCCCACATCAATGGTAACCGGCAGACACCAGTTTGGATGGATACCGGCGCAGGCGGTGTACAATGACAGTTTGCCCACGGGAATCCCCATGCCCGCGGCACCCAGATCGCCTAACCCGAGAATTCTCTCACCATCGGTCATCACAATGACGCGCACATCGCGATTGGGCCAGTTCCGTAAAACATCCGAGAAGTGCCCCTTGTCCCTGGTGGAGACAAATATTCCTTTGGGTCTTCTGAAAATGTGTACGAACTTCTGACAGGCCAGACCTACCGTCGGCGTATAAATAATGGGCAGCATTTCTTCCAGGTGTTCCGACAGCACACGATAAAACAGTGTCTGGTTCCTGTCCTGCAGCGCCACCAGAAAAATGTATCGTTCCAGGTCGGTCTCTTTTCGGTGATAGTTGCCCATCACCCTTGTGACCTGCTCCTCCATGGTATTGATCCCTGGCGGAACCAATCCGCGAAGCCCTAATGCAACGCGCTCTTCGTAGCTGAACGCCGTTCCCTTATTGAGTGCCGGATTGTTCAACAATTGTAGTCCAGTTGGAAATCCCGTGGGCAAAACCGACAGGTGGTTCGATACTCCTAACGTTGCCATGCTGTCTCCTTGTAAGTTCTTTTGGCCTGCCTTTGACAAACAGGTAGCTCTTTTGGACGAATCATGTATGCTGCCAGTCGCGATCATTTTACATCAGCGTCAAAAGGGACCTTTCATCAAGATCTGGAAGTTACAACCAAAGCAGTCGTCGCAGGAGTAAGCGCATTATTGGAAAGATCGGCAATCTGGAACTGTTTATGCGGATGATTTTCTTTTAACTTATCAAATCGACACAAAAATACAAGATCTTGCGCCGGGAGAAGGAATTATTTCTGTTGGGGTAAAATCGTGCGCCTCAACCCCCAAACGACGCATCGTGGACCGAGGCGACAGCGCCGTCGGTAATGGCAATGGCGTCCATATTTGCCCATGGCGATCGGCAGGATTGCGTTTATGAAATAGGTCGCCGTTTGCAGCTGACCCACGTAGAAGGCCGCCTCCTTGTTTTTGCCGATCTTCTCATTGCGGTCCATTCACCTTCCACAAAATGTGTAAACGCCCGGTGATAGCATTCGGGCACTTTCACCTGACCATTTTCAAATCGGGCGCCATCGCGATCCCCTTGTGCATTGGTCGGCAAAATCTCCTTTATGGCCAGCTGGCGTGCTTCGGAAACGATCAGATCGGCGGCCTTGCGGGAAAAATCCTTGAACTTTTCGTGTTTGAAGAACTGTTCGGCGTTTATTTGTTCATACAGAACAAATTCGATATCCCTGCGGTCGGCAATGCATTGCGCCATGATCTCCTCCCTTATGAGGGTTGTCAACACAGCCATGCTATGAGGCCAAGCTTACCCCTGATGCATGATTTACACAAGAGCAAGCCCGTTATCCCACACGACGTCGATTTGCTACGCGCAGACCGTTTCCGGATCAACTTCCCGATTCAGGGAAGAATTCGGAGGCTCTCTCCTGAAGCTTGTATTTCTGGATCTTACCGCTGGCGGTCAGGGGGAAGCTGTCCACGAAGGTGACCCACTTGGGAATTTTATAGCGGGCGATCTGGCCCCGGCAAAAATCCTTCACATCCTCGACGGTCGTATCCGACCCCGTTTTGCGGATAATGAAGGCGCCGACCTCCTCTCCGTATTTCTGGCTGGGGATCCCCACCACCTGGACGTCGGAGATGCCGTCCATCCGGTAGAGAAACTCTTCGATCTCACGAGGGTAGATGTTCTCTCCGCCCCGAATGATCATATCCTTATGGCGGCCGGTAATGGCCAGGTAGCCGTCCTCGTCCATCACTCCAAGGTCGCCGGAGTGCAGCCATCCCTCTTCATCGATGGCCTTTGCCGTGGCCTCGGTCATTTTGTAATATCCCTTCATCACACTGTAGCCCCGGCAGCACACTTCACCCTGCTGGCCGGGCGGGAGGATTTCGCCGGTTTCCGGGTCGACGATCTTTAATTCGATCTCCGGCATGGCCCGCCCCACGGTCTCGGTGCGTCGACGGATGTCGTCGTCGGGCAGGGTCTGGGTCATGACCGGTGAGTTCTCGGTCAGTCCGTAGCAGATGGTGACCTCACTCATGTTCAGTCTGTCGATGACCTGGCGCATGACCTGCACCGGGCAGGGCGAACCGGCCATGATGCCGGTGCGCAGGGAAGAGAATTCAAACTTGTCGAACAGCTTGTGCTCCAGCACGGCGATGAACATGGTTGGCACGCCGTAAAGGGCCGTGCAGCGCTCCTGCTCCACCGAGGCCATGACCTGCACCGGATCGAATTTCTCGAGAATCACCATGGCCGCGCCGTGGGTTACGATGGCCAGCACTCCCAGCACACATCCGAAACAGTGGAACAACGGCACGGGCAGGCAGACCCGGTCCTTTTCGGTAAAGCGCTGGTTCTCGCCGATCCAGAAGCCGTTGTTTCCGATGTTGTAGTGCGACAGCATGACCCCTTTGGGAAACCCGGTGGTACCGGATGTATACTGCATGTTGATCACGTCATGGGGATCCAGTTCGGCCTGACGCGCCAGGTATTGATCGTCGCCGGTCATGGCGGAAAGAGCCATGATCTCGGGAACGCTGTACATGCCCCGGTGCTTTTCCTGGCCCAGAAAACAGACCCGTTTCAGGTACGGGAACCTGTTGCTTTCCAAATGTCCGCGATCCTGGGTCTTAAGCTCCGGAACCAGATCGTAGACGGTCTGGATATAATCGGTGTCCTGATACCCGTCGATGAGAAAAAGCGTTTGTGTATCGGATTGTTCCAGAAGGTAGGCCAGCTCGGCGGTTCTATAATTGGTGTTAACGGTGAGCAGGATGGCGCCGATTTTGGCCGTGGCGAACTGCAGGGCCACCCAGTAAGGGATATTGGTGGCCCACACGGCCACTTTCTCGTTTTTTTGAATTCCCAGGGCCATCAACCCCTTGGCCAGCCGGTCGACGACCTCCGCAAATTCAGTGTAGGTAAGCCTGAAATCCCGGTCCACATAAACCAGTGCATCGCGGTCGCCGTGGGCGGCCACGGTTCGATCCAGAATCTGCCCCAATGTCAGGGACTGCAAATGCTGCGTTGCCATGGTGCCTCCTTAGCGGGGAATGTAGAGAACGGCATAAATGGATGCCGCCTGGGCCCCCTTGCAGCTCACGTAATGGGGCACGATGGAGTTGTAATAGATACTGTCGCCGGGCTCCAGCACATAGACTTCGGTGCCATAGGTCACTTCCACCCGGCCGGCGTATACCACGATGAACTCTTCGCCCTCGTGGCTGGACAGGTCCTTGGACTTTTCCGATTCGGGCAGCAGTTCCACATAAAACGGCTCCATGTGCCGATCGTTCTTGCCGCTGCCCAGACTATAAAATTTCAATGCCACGGGCTTGTCCTTGCCCCGCAGCATGCTCAGTTCATTTTGGCGTTCATCGCGCCGGACCACCAGAGGATCATTGCTGATCTGGTCGTCGAGGAAGGTGCCCAATCGAACATCCAGGGCCTTTGCGATTTTGAGCAGCGGCCCCAGGGAAGGATAGACATCGTCTTCGATAACGGTGGTAAGAAAGCTTACGTCGAGGCCTGTTTTCTCGGCAAGAACGTCCACCGACATCTCCTGCTTTCCCATAAATGTCCGGATACGCTGACCAACTTTTTCTGTTTTCATGGATCCCATCTCTTTTGTCTGTGCCGTGCCATAAGCCGCTGAAAGGTGCTGACCGGCTGTTTTTTCGGCAGGTGTTACCCTGATCTCCCAACAAAGAAAACTTTCCCTATAAACCAAACTGTCCAATAATCAAAGCATTTTTTATTTTGATAGTTCTCCAATAATTCCATCAAGAAAAAGCCCGGACTTGGCTCTTTATGTCTTCGGTGGCGTACGTTCCATTAAAGGTTTTCGTATAAATGGCGATAGGTTAGTAACGTCCATCACGAAGAGGCAGGATAGATGATGAAATTTTTCAAACAGATGCGACGCCATGCCGCCATGGCAGGCAGGAATTTCGACGCCATCTTCAAAGATGTCGAAATTCCACCGCTTCCCGTTGCCGTTCAACGCATTATCGTCGAAATCAACAAAAATCATCCGGATTTGGATGAACTGGGCAAGTTGATTTCTTCGACGACCGATATTGCCGCGAAAGTGATTAAGACGGTCAACTCCTCTTACTACAGCCCGAGAACGCCCATCACTGAAATCAAGCAGGCGGTCATGTTTTTGGGACTGAAAAAGATCCGTTCACTGGTAATGGCATATGCCGTTATGGACGCCGCTCCCCGACCCGATAGAGAAATCTTTGATCATGAGGCATTCTGGATTGATTCGCTACTGCGAGCCTTTTTTTCGAGAAATTTTGCCGAAACGTGGCGCAAGGGCAAAGGAGATGAGGCCTTTACGGCGTCATTGATCGCGGATGTGGCGATTCCGGTTTTTCTGAGTGCCTGGGGTGATTATTATGAGCCGATTTGCAGGCAATGGCAAAATGGCCCGGATCGTCTTTCCACAATAGAGAGAGCCCATTTCGGTTGGGACCACGCCCAAGCCGGCGCCTGGGTTGTCCAATCCTGGGGATTTCCTGATGAACTGGTTTGTTACATCGGGGCGCACAATCTCACCATACCGGAAATTGAGACGCTGGCGTTGGAAGATACCATCGTGGTGCCAATGGCCGTCGCCGCTTTGTCGGAAAGCATTCTAAGGCAGGATGACAAACGGCGTCTGCGTCTCTACGAGACTGCCGTCCGGGTATTTGATCTTTCGCAGGATCAATGGATTGCATTGATTGACACGATACGTACCGGTTTCAGTGAGATGCTCTCCCTCTTCGGTCTTTCCAATGGCAGGGCCACCGATTCATTGGATCGACTGATCTGCCATGCACAAGCAGACGGGCAGGAGTGTCGCGCGTGATCCGGCATCCGCAAACGGGACCGCAGCACACCAGGTTTTATCGTCTGGTGGCATTTTTTACCAAGCTGCAACTGCAATATTTGCATCACGATCCCCGGAATCGGAAAATTTTTTCCATCCTTCACCTGATCTTTTCGGGTGTGACGGCACTTACCACCATCACCATCATGGCCTACCTGACAAAGTTGATGCTTCTCTTTCCACCATTGGGACCATCGGCATTTATTCTTTTTCATACCCCCTTGTCCGAATCCGCCTCGCCCCGACACCTTATCATGTCTCATACGTTGGCGGTGTTTTGCGGTTTGGGGGCACTGGCCTTGACGCAGATATGTTTCCCGGACTTTCGGGAGGCGGCATCGGCGGCGATGAATTGGCCAAGTGTGATCGCTATCGCTCTTTCCATGGGGTCGATCAGTATCGCCATGGTAGGTCTCAAATGTGTACATCCACCGGCGGCGGCGACGGCCTTGATTGCCGCCATGGGGTATCTGGAGGGACCTGTTCAAGCCGGTGGCGTTATCGTGGCGGTGTTGTTTCTGGTTTTGGAGGCCATTTTTTTCAATCGATTGTTGGGAGGATTGCCCTATCCGCTTTGGCGGTTCGATCCGCGTGTCCAAAAGACCCATCGATTCCTTACCGGTTCGCCTGAAACGGCATCCTCACGCTGGGAAGCGCTCAAGGAAAAGACGTTTCACCGTCGATGAGTCCAAACTGTAATACATCACCAATTCCCACTTCCTGTCCGTCCCCGAATTCGTCCAAAAGGTTATCCTCCATCCTGCCGGCGAAGCGCTTCTGCACCCCGTTCGGTTCTTCCATCCCGGAGTCTGGAACTGCCGCCGTGTGTATTTCTGATTCCAAGTGAATCGGAGGGGAATCAACGAGATATTGCCTGTCTGTGGAGAAGCCACCAGGCGATACACCCATAGATAGCCGCACAGAACCAGAGCTGGTTCCAGAGAGGCCAAATTTCCGAAAACGCTGCTCCCATCTGGTTCAGGACAATAAACGCTTGGATGGCAGGAATGGCAGGAATAATTTGTATGGCGGCAGTAAGTGGGCGGGGTATTTCGGAGACCGGCCAGATAAATCCGGAGGCGAAGATAAGCGGCAGCGAGCTGAGAAGTACCAGCAGTGTCACCAGTTCGCGTCGCGGCAGGAGCAACCCGAGGCTGATACCAAGAAGGGTGGTACTAAGTAAAAAGGGAAGGATGAGTAGATTCAGCTCGGAACAATTTGCTAAGCGCGGAATGTTGTAAAAGGAGAAACCGAAACCAAAATAATAGATGCAAAGCAGCCAATAGATGGCAACAAAAAGGGTGGTGCGCACCACCAGCCGTTTCCATGGTGCGGCCGCAAGCCGGTGTACTTTTCCCTCGATCAAACAAAAGGCGTGTTGTCCACCGCTATGGATTCCTGCGCCCATGATCAGGGTTTGATGCAAGATCAGGATAAAGACGGCCGGGATTACATAATTTACGTATCCGATGGTTATATTGAATACCGGGCGGATGCTGAGTTTTACGGCACTGTACTGTTCCGCTGCCAGGGCCAATACCTGGCCGGACATGACCATCCGTGAAATCTTAACCTCTGCGGCCAGTGTCTGGCCGGCGCCTGCCAGTCCTTCCAGCACTGTGCCATAAACCAGGAAATAGCTGGCATCTCCGGCAAAGGCAATCGTAGGCCGCCTGCCCTGAAGAAGATCCCGGTAGAAATTTTCCGGAATAACGAGAATGCCAGCCATTTTTTCATCGATAAATATCTTTTGTGCTTCTTCAAGGCTGTAAGCCCGCGCACTCAGCTGTACCTGAGGGGTCGCATCCACCATCCTCTCCAACCGTCGGCTGAGCTGACTGCCATCCAGATTGACAACAATCACACGCTGATCCCTCGGGACCTGCTTGGCGTAGGGCAGCGGATATAGAAAAGTGTAGAGCAGTACGCCACCGAAGACAGTGAGCAGGACGGTGGGATTGGTAAAAACAGCTTTGCATTCATATCTGCAGATATCGCACCAGTTCATCGATTCACCCCAGGATCTGCATGAACAGCGCTTAACTGCCTTGATTTGTAGAAGACGTACAATAGCGGGATAAGAAAAATACCAAGATAAAGCAATTGTGGAATGGCCGAATGCAGCGGCGCACCATAATTTACCTGTCCGAACTGGATCTCGACGTAATGGCTTATCGGGATAAGATTGCGCCAGAATTTAGCAGGCAGCGTCATATCCGTAACCGGAAATGTCACCCCCATAAACGCAAGGCCCGGTGCAGCATAGGCGGCCGCAAAGCTAAGCCCCCTGACCACATCTCGCGTTAAAAAGAAGATCAGGGAGGCAATACCAATACTGGCAATCACCGTAAAAAGCTGGGCAACGATAAGCAAGGTCCAGCTACCGTGCATCGGCCATCCGAGAAATACATACATCACCGTAAGAAAGATAAGGCCGTGAAGGCCAAAGAGCAGGAGTAAGAGCAGAAATTTAGCGAGCAGGGCGCTGGCCGGGAAAGCTCCCAACCCCTCTCCAAATTCGTCTCTTCGTTGTTCGGCAGCCAGAAAGAGAATGGTCGTCGCCACCATCAGAATTTGCCAGATGGCAGGCAGAATGGCGGAAACAAGGAACTGGGCATAGTTGTTGTTAATGTTGAAAAGGGGGGTTATCTGGTTGCCGATGGGCATGGCGGTGGAAAGCGCCATTTCAAAAACCGGTGATCCGGCTGCCAGATTCTTAGCGATTTCGACTTTTGCCGCAAAGGTCCCCTGGGCTTGGGCGAGCGCCGAATTCATGATCTTTGCTACAAGCAAAAACTGGCCGTTGATAAAAACGGTCACCTGTGGCGGTCGACCGAGGATCGTCCTTTTTTCGAGATTTGCCGGAATGATCACCAGTCCATAGATTTTGCCGGCACGAAGTGCGGCTGCGCCCTGCCCCACGTCGGGATAATTGGATGCTGTTGTAAGGGTAGGACTGTCATCATAATGGCGGATAAGCGCTCTGGAAATACTGCTCTTGTCCAGGTCGACGACGCCGAGAGGGAGATCCGTAGCGATCCCCTGCGAGAAAATGGCCCACATCATAAAAAAGAGCAGTAATGGGACCCAGCTGACAAGGGAGACCAGCCAGGGATCGCACCGCAGCGTCCTGAATTCCCGGGCCAGCAAAGATGAAAAGGATGGAACCCTCATTTTATTACCAGTACACTCATGCCTGCCCGTAGCCCTTCAATCGGGTTGATCGGTCGGGCTTCAACTTCAAAGCTCCGCATATCAAATCCCTTATCGGTATTGGTGGCCCGCCAGGTAGCAAAATCGCCCATGACCGCAACATGGCTTACGCGAAAGCGATGGGTCGTGTTACCAAGGGCCGGTATTGTGCCATCGAATTCGGCACCTTTTTGAAATTCTGCCAGGCGGTCCTCGCGGATATGCAGTACCATCCACCCATCGCTCATATCCATGATGGTGACAACGGGAAATCCCTGGGGCGCCAGTTCTCCGGCTTGCAGGAGGATCTGCGAAACCTCACCGTCATGCCAGCTTTCAATTTGGGTATCGGCAGCATACACCTCGACTTCCGCCACAGCCCCTGCAGCCATGCGTGCTTTGCCCTCCGCCGCCTTTTTGGTCTCATCGCGGGCGCCTTCTTCCGTCATTTTGTACATCTGGTAGGCACCATTGGCGGCAAAACGAGCCGCCTGGAGCTGGGTATAGGCCTCATCACGCTTCTGCTCGGCAACGACACCGTCCTTATACAGATTGTCGATCCGCTGAAAGGTCTTTTCCATGAGGTCGGCAGCGGCCTTGGCCTGCTGCCACTTGTCACGACTTGCTTCAATCTGCTGTTTTCTTGCCCCGATCCGGGCTTCTTCCGCAAGGGCGTCGGCAGCATATTTTCCGGCCTGCGCCTGCGCCAGTTTCGCATCGATTTCCGGACTGAGGATGGTGAAAATAAGCTGTCCTTTTTTAACCAGATCGCCTTTGCGGACAAAGACCTGATCGATGCGACCGGCTACTTTTGAACTGATATTATACTGCTGTGCCTCTATCTGGCCCTGTAATCGGAGTGGTTTGGGTTTGTACGCATACCAGAAGGTGTAGCTGAGCCAGGTTACGCCGGCAACGATAACGATAACAACCAGAAAGGTTTTGAAAAAACGCATTACCGTACCTCTGTTCCTTTTGCACTTTGATAATAGAAAAAATTCTCCGGTTCACCGCTGACCGCATGGAGATTCGCCAGGGCGACGACATAATTGTAAACAGCTACGGCCCTCTGGGTCTTAATTCCTGCCAGAAACATCTCAGCATCGACCACATCAAGAGATGTTGAAAGCCCCTGGCTGAATGCCTTCGCCCGCAGATCAATGGTTTCTTCCGCCAGTTTCAAGCTTGATCCGAGCCCCATATACTCCTCAAGAGCCTGCTCTGCCTGTCGATATCTTTTTTCAACCAGCACGGAAAGGTCGCTTCGGGCCTGAACCTGCAAGGCGTCTATCTGTTTTAGCATGCTTTTGGCGGCTTTGAGATTTCCGGAACGCCCGGATCTTTCGAGGAGGGGGATGTTTACACCGACGCCCACGGCCCAATCAGGAAGAAGTTTGGTCGCCAGAATGTCTTTCTCATAGAGGCTGTAATTGCCGAAGACCGCCACTTCCGGAAGATATTTGCCCTTTTCCATGGCGATCAGACCCGACACCTGTTCCTTTTTGGAATCGAGAACGCCGAGGCCGGGATAGTTTCCAAGCGTCTTATCCATAAAGACGGTCAAGGGAGGGATGGTATTATTGATAAAAAGTGAATCCGATGGGTTCACCGTTTGCGGGCTTTTCAACAATTTTGTCAGCGCCAACCTGGCAATTTCCAAGTCGCGACCCGCCTTTCGGCGCTCAACGATTGCCTTGTCATAGGAAACCTCCGACTGCATTCTTTCGACCTTGGCAATTTGTCCCTCTTCCTCAAGGAGAACCGCATGATCAAAATGTTTTTTCAGTCCGGATTCGACATCGATCCTGGTGGCGAGCACTCTTTTCGTTAAGACAACCCCGAAATAGTATCGTGCGAGGTTTTTAAACTGCTCCTCAACCTTCATTTTCATGTGGTTGCTTGCCTCTTCCATCTGGCCCCTGGCAATGTCCTGGGCGGCATCAATTCTTCCCCCGGCATAAATGGGCCATTGCGCACTGATCGCGCTGGTCAGATGGTCGCGCTCGACGATCGTTGCGGTGAGGGCATTGTTTACTTCACCCGCGGTCATGCCAAGATCCTGTGCCAGGACGGCAACAATGGATGCCAACTGGTCACCGGCGGGCATACTTTCAAAAAGATCCGCCGGGGAAAGCGTAATATCGTCATCGAGGTACATATACCTGCCGGATACCCCGATTTCAGGGAGGTACAAATTTTTGGCCGCATCCTGCTTGTGTTTGGCCCGTTCGAGGTTGGCTCTTGCCGCAGCAAGGGTATCGTTTTGAGCGGCAACCTGCCGCCATGCTTCAGCGAAACTGAGTGTAATTTCTGCAGTAGAAGCGGTTGCCTGAAATGCGCTGCAGAAAAGGACGCCTGCGATTGTTATTGCCGTCAGCAGTTTTTTGACACATGTGTTCATGACTTCTTTCATATGGCATATTTCCCATAAAAATAGATCGATACATCACGATCCGCCCTGACTGGTTTCAATACCCTGTGTGAGCTGCAGATTGATACCGGATCAGTTTTCGCGATTATTCCAGCCTTGTTCGACAGTTTTTCAGGTACTACACTTTTTTCCCTGATGAACGGTGAGGCGGAATTTCCTTGTGTGGTTTTCCAGGAAGGGGCATGGATCGAATTTTGTTCACCTAACATATGTTTTTTTTCGCTCGTTACTTCACGGTAAGACCTGGCACAAACCAAATTCGGTTTCTATTTGCCACGCCCTGCCAATAGTGCCGAAAACATATATTAGAAGCAGTTGAAGCGTGTCAATAATAAAAAAAAGGACCGCACTCCGGGTCAAGTCTGTCCTTGCATACGCATTACGATTGGCATCTTCTGCGTCCAGTAGCTTTTTTGATAATGAGACAATCACCTGAGCAGCGATAGTGAGATCTGCTGCAATAGCACACTATACTTCTTCCCCCCCCCGGATTTTGCTGCCAAAATAGCTACCGCACCGACCATAGGTGCTTTTTTCTTGTCCATTTACAATCAGAAAGACGTTGTTCGGCGATTCAATTTTTCAGTTGCACACTTTTCGAAATGAGCAGTTATTTCTCTCTCATAGGAAGATAGTATCATGTAGTTACCCAAACCACACGTGACATGTCGATATAATCCATTGCTCTCAGAAAGCCCATTTTCTCCATCCGGCAGCAAGACTATATACGTAAGAGACATTGATGCGTCACTTTCCAATACAATCTCTTATGTCGAAAATCGAGTCGAGGTGGTTTTGGTGGAAACGAGCCGGGACTCCCGAAACAGGGAGATGTATACACGGAGGAATCACACAGACGAAGTCCTGACATGTCCCTCCTGATCAGCCGAATCGCCTTGGTACGTGATCCGTATGCCGGGGTGGTGTGGGTGTGGGAGGGGGCGCCGTGATGCTACTCCCTATCTCGATATCCGTCCCGATTTGTTATAGGTGCATAGCCATAGGAACAAAGCGGATGCCATTACTACATTGTTCAGCGTCAGTTGGTTTAAAGCCCATTGCTTCATATGCCGTTGTTGAATTTGGGGATGCATTGACTGTCATTTTTGAAAATTCCGAATTCTTGCTACAGCACAATTCTATGGCGCTTTGCATAAGAGTTTTACCTATTCCCTTTCGCTGAAAGCGACCGTCCACAAAAAACAGAGCAACATGATTGTTATTACGTACTTCTATAATGCCAACAATTTTTGACCCGAATTCTGCAATGAACCCAAAATGATTTTCCTTTAACTGACTTTTTATTGCATCGGGTTTGATATATTTCATGAACTCATCGATGCCATCTTGCGAAAACGCTGGAGCCACGTATTCATTGAATACAGCCGAGATAAATGCAGAAACCTTGGTTTCATCTCCTTGAACCATTCTGTGGTATTTAATCTGCGAATCCATAACACCATGATCGAGTCATTTTAGCACGCCGGGTAACCGGGGGCTGTTACCGGCCCCAAATCCCCTATGAACCGTGCATGCGAGTTTTCCCCGGCCCGGGTCGGACCAAACTACGGCGACCCGATTCCCGTTTCCTGATTGTGCACGTTTCTGCCGCAAATGCTTGCGGCATAACGTTGCTTTTCAGCGGGCGCGGCTTTTTTGCGTCCGCACCGGCAGGTGGTTGTGCAAATCGTAGATCAATTTTTGCCTATCTACACTCCATGAACGCCAAACGAAGTCCCAAAGAAATAAGAACGCTACCAGTGAACCATCGAATCTTTTCTTTCCTATCGGTTATTCGGGTTTCGGCACTTTGTTCCAGCACTGTGTCCGCCCTAAAAGGGATAGACCGATAAAACCACGCACTTTCAATTTTTCACCATTTTCGATCCAGATATGAATTACCGAAGGCGACTCGTCATCATCCGGAACAGTTTTCCAGTACCCATCCGGCGTCCTGTTCTGCATTTTTTCATCTGCGTACCCGCTGTTTGCCGGCATGAGGCCTAAAAAGATAATCAGCACAATGGTGAACAGTATTCCTGTTTCGTTTATATGCATTTTTCTTATCTCCTTATCCAGTGATAAAGTATCTGTATCGGTGGAGCGGCGTGCCGCTCAACTTCGGGCCGGTGGCCCCGCGTGCAGCAAGGCGCCATCGCTGCTTATCAGCTGCGCGTTTTTTTGCTTCGGCACCATTCGCTTTGTTATGCATTCTACCCAGTCATGTTTGGCAGACTCGTTCCATATAAAGATTTTCAATATTCAATACTGTTGATGTAAAAATAACATCGAATCCAAATTTCTTATAAAAGCGTTTGTTCTTTTCACCTTCAGTTTCCAGGTAGGCTTTTGCCGAACAAGCATCTACTTCCATACAAAATCGTTCCATCAGCAAGGAACCAATGCCTGATCCCTGATGAATAGGGAGCACACCGATCGGACCCAAATGCCAGTGTTGCTCCGTTGGATCACGACGCGCCCACTCTGCCTGCCATACAGACTTGCGCCAGTCTACACTATTTTTGTCTTCTGAATTTTTAGGAGCATCTTTAGCCTTACTCCCACGGCAAGACTTCATCCTCATCACTCCGATGATATTATTTTTTTCTCTTGCAAGAAACACGACGCCCGGCAATTGAATGAAGAGATTGTTAAACATCTTTTCAATTTCTAATCGTTCTTTTTCACCTTTACCCCGAAAAATTGCCTCGTGAAGAGGGTTGTCGACCATGGCAACACTGAGAACCCTTGCTGACTCCTGGATGTCGTTGATTTCCATGAGTGAGATATGTATATCTTTCATATCCATTTATATAAGGATGACATGCGACCGATCCTATGTTTAAATGGTCAACAAGTTCCTGATCCTTTTTTCTGAAATGGTGTATCCAAACACTTGTGTCAACAAGGATCATTTCAACGCTCTGGCCTTCGGCGTCTCGGCAGGTCAATTTTTTTTTCGGTTCCGCCGAGTTCAGCCAAGCGCCGGCTACTCTCCAGGCTGATTGTGATCAGCACATTCATGATTTTCTCCCCGTTGTAAATCCTCTATGGCTCTATGGATCGACGGAATCCACTGCCTTCCGCAGGGCATCCAGATCTTCCTGGGTCAGATTCTCATTCTCGACAAGATACTGCATCATTGGCCCCAGGGCGCCGTCGAATGCACGCGACAACATGCGGCGAAATTCCCATCTCGCCGCCTCTATGCGTTCGACCTTGGCACTGAAAAGCTGGAGGTTTCGAATCTTCTTGATCTCCAGCAAACCCTTGCCGACCATACGGTCCATTGTGGTTTTAACCGTACTGTAGGCCCAGCCCAATTCATTGGCCAGGCCCTCCTGCACGGTACCTGCGGCGCAGGGCTGATTCTCCCATACGATTTTCATGATCGCCCATTCCGCTTCTGTGAGTTCAGGTGGTTTGCCTTTGTCTGACTTGCTCATTTTTTGGTCCTTATATATCGAATATGCTCTATGTGGAACGAAAGTATTCTATATATAGAATATGTCAAGAAAAATTTTCCATTTCAGCAAATGGGTTTGGCCTGTTCTGATTGCATCAACGATTAATTTTCCGGTCACTTTCAATTTCCCGAATGTTCCCTTCTTATGGGACATAATCGTATATAGAAGATCTTCTCTGGTTTGCGGTGGTATCACCTCTGTGGGCTTTTTTTGCAGGGAAATCGCTTTTTGGGGGCATATGGGTACGCATACACCGCATCCGATACAACGGTTACGGTCGATAGACGCTTGCATATTCTGCGTAGATATCCTTGCCGCCCCGACTTGGCAGCGTTTTTCGCAATTTCCACATCCATCACACGCATCTGTATCGACTACCGCAAAAAAGTTTGAAGACCAAAAATCAACAGGTTTGGGTAAGTTTCTATGCATTCTGAGCATTCCGCAGCAGCATCCGCAACATGAACAGATGAACTCGGCCTTTTCAGTATTGGACGGTTGGAGAACCAATCCTTGTTTTTGATTCTGTTCAAGGATAGACATTGTCTCGTCCAGCGTGATTTCTCTTCCAATTCCATTCCGCAAAGCAGCTTGTGCAATGTCACTGATGGCAAGGCAGGTTTCTTTCCGGTCTGTAAGGTTGCAAGGCTTGCCCAGTAAAGCTTTCTTTTGGCGACAGATGCATTCTAAAATGGCAAAAGGCGCTTCAGCCTGTTTTACCAGTTGAGCCACTTCATCAAAAGTACTTACGTTATGTTTCGGTTGGATACTTACAGCAATCGGAATGGTACGCATCTGGGGGAGTTTTGTGCTGAGGAATTCTACTCCAAATTTTTTATCAGATGTATATTCATCAAAATCCTTTATGAACGCTGGCGTAAGTTTGCCGAGTTGACCTTCGTACATCCCCACCACAAGGGGAGGAATACAAAAAAACCTCTTGTCACCTTTGCCTTTTGATTCAATCCCTCCCTTTTTTTCAATACGGTCAAGCAGCTCTTCTAACTGTTTTGGCGATTCAACCAAATGCGTTGCTCTTTCAAATACCGCTTCTATCGGTTCAAATCTGTAGGTCAAACAGATGGCGATCAGAGCCTCCCGGGGTGTAAAAATGTGTTTTAGAATTCTGATCTCAGAACCTGACTTTGTAGCTGGAAATCCGACCGCCTGACTGTCTAAATGGCGTTGCAGTTTTCTATAGACATCGTCATCCTTTTCCATTTTCCAGCTCCTTTAGCCGAACAATTCTCCACGTCGGCATGGTTACAGATATGGTTGAAATGAATGGAGATGGGGGCCCCATCCATTTGTCCATGATATACTTACCAGCTATTTCGTATAATCCCTGATTATCTTCAATGCCAATATGATTGTTGGAATCAAATGGTAGAACAGATCGAAAATGTCAATTGGCTTGGTCAGGGTGCCATTTTTCAGCATGATCAATTTTTCAATCAAATGGGGCATCGGTCTAAAGGGAGCGAGAAGCATCAGGACGGCAAAAACAATCAGAATCGAATATGGTATTTTATCGAGAATAGTCAAGGTGTTCTCCTTTATGGGTATCATTTCAACGAAACGGGAGGTGTCATATGAAAACGTACGCTGGAATGGATCTTGATTCAAGACGTTTGCCGGAAAAATCCTTAA
This sequence comes from uncultured Desulfosarcina sp., assembly GCA_963674945.2. Lineage (GTDB taxonomy): Bacteria > Desulfobacterota > Desulfobacteria > Desulfobacterales > Desulfosarcinaceae > Desulfosarcina. The sequence goes on along the minus strand of CAXXWQ010000003.1, from coordinate 1,145,966 downwards.
ACTGCTCTTTTCGGCTCCGAAAACATCATTAAGGCCGGAAAACGGCCCTGTTTTTGACCTAAATCCTTATCAATCGGGGGTTCATCTTGGTGCGACCCCAGTTTCCAGTTCCCAGATTCCACGATTTTTCTATCATCTTCATTTTGCCGTATCATATCATGATTGACATTCCCATTTTGGGAATATATCTTTGATTGCATGAGGGTAGTAGCAAAAAAGACGATCAATGCCTATCGAAAGTGTTACCCGGAAGCCGATGAACAATTACGGGCATGGGTAGTCACCATGGAGGAGCTGGATTTCAGGCATTTTGCAGATTTGAAGGCAACTTTTAATTCGGCCGATTTGATCAAGGATAACCGTGTTGTCTTTAACATCAGGGGAAATCACTTCAGGCTGATTGTCCACATTGACTTCATCCGGAAAGTCGCTTTCATTAAATGGTTTGGTCGGCACAAGGCTTACGAAAAAATAGATCCATCGGAGGTAAAACATGAATATCCGCCCTGTTAAAACAGAAAAAGATTACGATGCCGCCTTGGCGCGCATAGAGCAGCTTTGGGGAGCCGAACCAGGGACCCGGGAGGGCGATGAGCTTGACGTGTTGCTGGCCCTTGTTGGCGTCTATGAGGATGAACACCATCCGGTCCCGCCGCCGTCACCGATCGAGGCCATCCGTTTTGTAATGGAACAAAAAGGGCTGAAGAATTCGGATCTCATTCCTTACCTGGGGAGTCGTCCCAGGGTATCCGAAGTATTGAATGGAAAGCGAAGGCTTACGCTGAAGATGATTCGATCTTTGCATTCCGGTCTTGGCATCCCTGCAGAAATATTGATTCGAGATTCCTCCGCTGTTCAATCGGCTGAATCTTTTCCCGTTCAAGGATCGGACTCCATCCAATAGTATCATCGGCTACTACGTCAAATATTCATCAATTTTAAATTATTGTTAACCAGCATGACTTCAAACACCGTCTGTATTCAAAATTTCCTGACTTTTACTGGAAAAATCCTTAAAACGTTCTTTTCGGCCCCAAAAACATCGATTTAAAGCCGAAAAACGGTCCTGTTTTTAACCTAAACCAGCATTAATTCAACATCCTCCGCGGCCCCATTTTAGCATTCAATAGGTTAAACACTAAATATCAACAAAGAAAAAAATCGCTAAATATAGAGCTATTGTACGGTGCACCAAAGGTGCACCAAGCTATATGGTTAAATAGTCCAAGTTCATGATATAGTTATTTCCTCAAAACTACGGTTTGTGATTATTGAGATACTCAAAAGTTACTCATTAGAAAGCATATCCTACGCTAAGGGATAGTTTGGAATATTCAACATCAGCATCTAAGGTGTAATGATACAATGTGTTGTATACATAAACATAACCAGAATCTGTAGCCGTGCCGTTATTTACGGACCATCCGGCTTCGATAAGAAACTTATTATTGAAGAGCAACCCAAGTCCCACACTGTAATAGAGTCCTCCTTCGAGATCTGCGCTACCTGTAAAATCATCATCTCCAAAGAAAAAATTATAGCCCAAATGACCATAGAGATATGGTCTTACTTGTTGATTTTCATCAGTAAGGTAGCCCTTGCCTACTAAGTATATAGGCATAAAATTAACCTTGCCAGCATCATCTTCGACGGATCTTGGAAACTGATAAATAAATCCAATTCCTATGTCGAACATTTCTGCCGAATCAAATAGGACATCGAATCCAATGCCGACACCGGCATCTATGTCTGCAGTAACGGAATAGCCGGAGCCAGAAATATCACCGTCTCCAGGAAAATCAATGATAGCTTTTATTACTCCATCTGCAGCCAGAGTATCACCCACATCACCAGTAGCAACCAAGAACATCATCGCAATAACAACTACCAACAATTTCCGCATTCTCATTTCTCCTTTCACAGTTTGAGAAACAACCACCGTATGAATTTGGACTATTTAATCGACGGTTTAATACTTAGATCTGCATCAATAGTTACATACAATCAATGCCGGCTTTCTTATTTCCGACTAAATGGTTCAACATAGTACTTGATTTAAAGCGAAATATTGACTTGATAAAGTAATTTTGCAGGCTATGAGATAATGATATAAACTGTCAATAAAAAAAGACCCCAGTGAGAAATTCAGGGAAGGAAGACTTCGGGACGTCCATTGCATATCATTATGAAAAGCTGGGACACAATTAGCTTTTCAAATTGGATTAAGCCATTCTTTTAAAGGTTTTTTAGGATTCAAAACGGGAATTGAAATCAATTTGTTTAATCTTAAAAAGTCAGAGCATCTCCAAGTCACCTATCCATTGATGTATTTTTTTCGAATCTTTGAATTATTGTGAATAGGGATATTTCAATGCATCCTCATTTTTTATCGTCCGATCCTTAGATCCTTAGGGCTCGCGCAAAAATAATTTAACATATTATGAGGCTAATAGTCTCATTAACTATCCTATGGTTGTTTGCAACAAATCCGTATAATTGGCTAAATAGCAATATATTGTCCTGTTGCTCATAATGAGATCATTGGCCTTGACAGAATCGACCTGTAGGGCTAATTGTATCATTATGAATAAGACAAAATACCATCTCCAAGACATAAAGGATTTCTTTGGTGTTCACAAAATCGCCACTTTTAATCAACTTCAAGAGGCGCTTGGAAATCCGGCTCGAGCAACGCTGTTTCGAAAATTGGCGCAGCTGAAGTATCTGAGCAGTTATTCGCATCGAGGTAAATTTTATACTCTTTTATGCATTGCGCGATTTTCTAAACTTGGCCTTTGGTCTTGCAAATATGTTTGGTTTTCACGTTTCGGTAATTTGCTTCAAACAGCCGAGACCCTTGTTGCCCGATCAGAGGCGGGGTACAGCGCCGCCGAACTAAAAGATATTTTGCACGTCAAGACCAAACATGCGTTGACCCAACTGGTACGCGACAACCGGCTTCAGCGTAAAAAATTCGAGGCTGTCTACATTTATCTGTCTCCTGAAAACGTTGTTGCTCGCAGACAGGAGAAAGTTCGCAAATCCCGTTTAAAAAAGTCCTTGGCTTCTGTTATCGTAACCAATCCCGACTTGGCCGCAGAAGAGGCCAAGGCCATAATTGTTCTTTTTTGCAGTATGCTCGATGAACGCCAACGCCGGCTATACGCCGGGCTTGAATCGTTAAAGTTGGGCCACGGCGGTGACGCCTACATCGCATCGCTGCTTGGCATGGATCCTCATACCGTAGCACGTGGTCGACAAGAACTGATCAGCGGCGATTTGAGTACCCAAAAAGTTCGGGCAGCAGGAGGCGGGCGCCTTCTGCAAGAAAAAAAACGCCCGAAATCATAGACGCCATCGCCGTCATCATGGAGCACGAGACCGCTGGTGATCCGGTAAGTGGGTGTAAGTGGACACGCAAGACCACAGGAAAAATCGCCCAACAATTGAAACGTGCCGGCATCCGGGTATCGGCCAAAACAGTGGGTAGATTGTTAAAGCAAATGAACTATTCCCTACGCTTGAATCTTAAATGTCTTGAATCCGGGCAGAGTAAACCACCCGATCCCCACCAGCGTGATTTACAGTTTCGCTATCTTCGCAGCCAGATACGCTGCTATAAAGCCGACGGAATGCCCGTGATCAGTGTTGATACCAAAAGCCGAGAACTAATAGGACCGTTCCATCAGGCCGGGCGTCGATGGAGCCAAGCACCGATAAAAGTCTTGGATCATGATTTCCCCTCTGACGCCAATGGTGTTGCGATCCCATACGGTATCTATGACATTATTCAAAACAAGGGCTTTGTATGTGTTGGCACCAGTCGCGATACTTCCGAGTTTGCCGTAGATTCTATCCGTACATGGTGGCAAAAAGTTGGTTCTCGCCACTATCCTGATGCCGATCGTCTGCTCATTCTGGCCGATTGTGGTGGAAGCAATGGCTACAGAATCCGGCTTTGGAAACAGCAGCTGCAGATCCGTCTTTGCAGCCGCTTCGGCCTGAAGGTCAAAGTATGTCATTATCCACCCGGTTCCTCCAAGTGGAATCCCATCGAACACCGTATGTTTTCTTTCATTAGCAACAACTGGGCAGCACAACCCTTGCTTGATTACGAAACTGTGTTGAAATTCATTCGTTCGACCAAAACCGCGACAGGGTTGAAAATCCGCGTTTTTCTTAACAACAAGAATTACCGTAAAGGTAAAAAGGTCTCCGACCAACAAATGCATCAAATAAACTTGAGACGATATACTCAACGGCCAAATTGGAACTATTCGATCTCACCATGAAAATGTGAATTTATTTTTGCGCGAGCCCTTAGTTCAGACAAATTTACGATCCAGCAACAGATGAGAAAAGTAACCCAGCGTGAAGGCCACATAAAAAGGCAGGAGAGCAGAAGCTTGCTCTGGATTGAGCAAAACCATAGGAATGAGAACAATCGGTGATCCCACGACGAGCATTGCCCACCAGGTATGGGTACATCCCCGGTGATGGCCGATGGCCGGCAGCACGGCAAGCAATCCCAGCCAGGCCGCCCAGCGATAGTAGTGGTGATATATCAAAGCGCCATCAACGATAATGAGAAGGCCGTAGAAGAAATTCTGGCCTTTGGAGTCCGTGTCCACATCGGGAAAAAGCCCCCCTAAAATGCAGAAGCCGTAAAGGGTTCTGCTTTTGGCTTTTTATGATGCGATCCACCAGAAACTCAACTTGTTGTATGAGTTACTCGTTAGTCGTCACCATGTATTTTAGCTTGCTCTTGGATGCAACATTGGAGTATAATCTTTTGACAAGATGTAACAACGGTGGATATTCTCATCAACGTTCCAACCTGCAAATTATTCCAAATAATTCTCAAGATCGCAAAATGCATAAAATCATCACCATCCCAAAGCGTCTCCCCGGCGGCGAAATCTTCGAAACGTGTCAGATGCCTTCTCGCATAGGCGACTGATAGCGGAAAGGCATCTTCTCCCACTCATAAGCGGGACTCGGCAATCGCTCAACCTAAATATTTCTGCCTTTTTGGGGATTGACGTCCTGTAAAATCGTGCTACAATAAGCTACAAACGATCACATCGGGTCACATAAAAAGGAGCAGGCAAAATGCCCAGTAAAATTGTCCGCGGGAGGGTACCCGAGGATTTGCGCAAAGAATTCTTAGCATTTGCGGCCAAACAAGGGTTAACCGAGAGTGCTGCCGTGCAATATCTTGTCAAAGGCTATGTTGCACATATGAGGAAGATTCAGCAAAGGAATGAGGAAACACTCGAAGCGTTGGCCGATGTCGAGGCCGGTCTAACTTTTTCCGCCGATACTGTATTGGATTGGGTTTCGTCCTGGGGAACAACCGATGAAAAAAAGGCCCCGATAGCGTGAAACTTTCTTTTTCCGAGTCAGCCGTTAACGACCTGATCCGCCTTAGAAAGTTCGTCGAACAAAATAATCCAAGCCGTGCTCAGAAGATAGCCAGGCAACTAATCGGCGCCATTAAGAAGCTACAATCCTTTCCCCAAATCGGCAAATGGGTTTCAGACTTACCCGGTGAAATCAGGGATATGGTATTCGGAAATTATGTCGTTCGCTATGCTGTAACGGAAGAACATATCTACATTTTAAGAATCTGGCACGGATTAGAACATCGCCACCAATATATGGATTGACCTTGTTTATTTGGAGAAGTGCTGCTTTTAATCAGTTAAAACCGCTCCCGGCGGTTGCATTGCTGCTATCAGCCCTGGTACATGCCTTGGGCGACATCGGTCACCTCGCAGTTCATACCGTTGGCGTGAAGCAACTGAACCACATCCTTGATGCGTGCGGCATTCTCGATTTTCACATGCCTGCCGCCGTGGCTTTGTTTCACATCAAAGGATGCTTTACGTAAGATACCCAACGCCTGCTCACAATCGTTCACCCGAAAGCCAAGAACGGAAAAGTCTTCCATATAGGCTTTGGGAAACTCCTGATGGTGCAGGCCTTCCATTTGTTTCTGATTTCTATTCACAATGGGATAATAGCCCATGGTTTGCCTCCCCATTATCGATCGGGATTAATGCTGCTGAAAAATGGTTTTCCTTAAAGTATGTGCACTCAGGGGGCTGATCGCAATCCCTCGGTAATGGGGGGGACACTTTATTTTTCTTAGGACCAGGCTTTGGTTGTTTCGGTTTACGATCCAATCCGCATGATCCTTAGCTCAAACAAACTTGCGATCCAGCAACAGATGAGAAAAGTAACCCAGCGTGAAGGCCACATAAAAGGGCAGGAAAGAAGAAACTTGATTTGGGCCGAGCAGCGCCATCGGAATGACAATGATCGGTGATCCCACGACGAGCATTGCCCACCAGGTGTGGGTCCATCCCCGGTGGTGGCCGATGGCCGGCAGCATGGCAAGCAATCCCAGCCAGGCCGCCCAGCGATAGTAGTGGTGATATATCAAAGCAACATCAACGATAATGAGAAGGCCGTAGAAGAAATTCTGGCCTTTGGAGTCCGTGTCCACATCGGGAAAAAGCCCCCCTAAAATGCAGAAGCCGAGCAGGCCGCCCAATTGCAAAGGAGTTGCGCCCGTCCAGTGAGAATACCCCAAGGCCATTGCAGCAGCGATGGCCGCGCCGCCGGCTACCGCGCTGCCGGTGATGTGTACTTTGTAACCTGGCATGATTATTTGCCCCAAGGTTGAAAGTACTGGAAGAGACACCTATATTTATAGATCCAGGCAGGCCGGGATTACATGTTTTCCATATCGGCCTCCATGGATGGAACCTGGAGACAATAAAAAAACCCGCTGACGAATCAACGGGTTATAAGCTTTTTGGTGCCGAAGGGGAGACTCGAACTCCCACAGGGGAACCCCTACTAGACCCTGAACCTAGCGCGTCTACCAATTCCGCCACTTCGGCACGTTTCAGGCTGAAATTCAAGGGTTGATTTCAGACCGAAGATGATTTAACTATAGTTTTTTGGTTTTCGTGTCAAGCGCAATTTTTGAAATGCAAAAAAGATCATGAAGATAATCCAAGACCTCGAAACCATAACAGAACCTTTTAAAAATGCCGTGATCACCATCGGTAATTTCGACGGTGTGCACATCGGACACCAAGCCCTTTTCCACGAGGTGATCGAACGGGCACATGACCTGGACGGCACGGCAATTGCCATGACCTTTAACCCCCATCCGGTTCGTGTCTTCACCAACAACGGGCATCCGCCGTTGATCACGTTGCCAGAGCAGAAAAGGGAGCTGATCGAGAAAGCCGGTCTCGACGTGCTGATTTGCGTTCCCTTTACCATGGACTTCGCAAAGCTGTCGGCACACAGCTTCGTGGCGGATATCCTGGTAAACCGCATTGGAATCAAAGCCATCGTCGTCGGACAGGACTACACCTTCGGTAACAATCGCGAAGGAAACGTGGCGTTGCTTCGGCAATACGCACAAGAATTGGGTTTCGACCTGGTCGTGGCGGACTGGATCCAGGCCACCACGGCAAACAACCACCGCATCAGCAGTACGGCCATCCGAGAGCTGGTCATGGACGGCGAAATGGAAACGGCCACCAGGATGCTGGGGCGGAACTATCAGATTCGAGGCACCGTCGCCCACGGACGGGACCGGGGGGGAAAGCTGCTGGGCATTCCAACGGCCAACATCAACCTCCAGGACGAGTTGTGCCCGAAGCTGGGCGTCTATGCCGTCATCGTGGATTACGAAGGAAAGCGCTATCCAGGCGTTGCCAATATCGGATACAGTCCCACCTTCGACGACCATATATTCACCGTGGAGGCCCACATCATCGATTTTCACAAGGATATTTACGGAGAGAAGATCAAGGTCAATTTCATTGATCGGTTGCGGGACGAGATAAAATTTTCCGGGATCGATGAACTGGTGGCGCGGATCCACAAGGATATCGCCGATGCGCGGGAGATTCTAAGACCCTATTTCACCGAAACCTAAGCTTGACGGCTTCATAAAAAGTCCGGTATCGGCGCCTGCGCTTCATCCCTCGTCACTGCGACGTATCCAACCATACGCCTCATTTTTCGGGACTCGCAAGCCTTGATCTCGAGCTTTTTACGAAACCGTCCGAAATATGACTTTTTGCGAGTTCATCAACTTTTACTATTTCAATACTTGCATTACGGTTATCCCAACGGAGATGGAACACCCCGGACCACGTCATGCTGGGTGTAAGATACAAGCGAAGGTGAATACCAGTGACCGAACTAACGATTCTAACCTATCCGGATAAATTTCTGGCCAAAGAAACCGAACCCGTGGAGAACATCGACGGTAAACTGCAGACCATGATCGATAACATGGCCGCCACCATGTACCAGGCTTCCGGTGTCGGCCTTGCCGCCCCCCAGGTAGGCATCGGCCAGAGTTTTGTCCTATACGACATCGCCGTCCAGGAAGGGGGCAGGGACCTGCACGTGCTCGTCAATCCCAGGATCATCACCAGTGAGGGATCGATCATTTCGGAAAACGAGGGATGCCTGAGCGTGCCCGAATTTCGTGCCGACGTCAAACGGGCCGAGCGCATCCTCGTGGAGGGGGTGGACCGGGACGGCAACCCGCTGCGATTCGAGGCCGACGGCATGATGGCCATCGTCATCCAGCACGAGCTCGACCACTTGGACGGAACCCTGTTCATCGACCGCATCAGCGCTTTGAAACGCCAGATGTACAAGCGTCGGGTGATAAAGGAGATGAAGCAGCGTTGAGCCGTCCCCTTGCCATCGTTTACATGGGCACTCCGGATTTTGCCGTTCCTCCCTTGCGTGCCCTGCACGATAGCGGCCATCGTGTCACCGCCGTGGTCACACAGCCGGACCGACCCAAGGGCCGGGGACGAAAGCTGACGCCGCCTCCGGTTAAACGGATCGCCGAGGAATACGGGATCCCGGTCCTGCAACCCGAGTCCGTAAAAACCGATGATTTTCACCGGCAGATGCAAACGATTTCCCCCGATCTTTTCGTCGTGGTGGCCTTCGGTCAGATCCTGCCCCAAACCCTTCTTGATATTCCGGCCAAAGGGGCCATCAACGTCCACGCATCGCTTCTGCCCCGCTTCCGGGGAGCCGCACCCATCCAATGGGCCATTATTAACGGTGAGAAAGAGACCGGCGTTACCACCATGATGATGGATGCGGGAATGGACACGGGGGGTATTCTCCTGATGGAAAGAACCCCCATCGAAGACGATGAGAATGCCGCCGAACTTCACGACCGCCTCAGCAAGATCGGTGCCCGGACGCTGATTCGAACCCTGGACGCCCTGCAGGCCGACAACCTCACGCCCGTCTCCCAGGACCCCGGCCAGGCATCCTATGCTCCCATGCTGAAGAAAAAGGATGGAGAAATCGACTGGTCCATGCCGGCCGAGCGCATCGCGTGCCTGATCCGGGGGATGACGCCATGGCCCGGTGCCTATACCTTCAATGACGGCATGCGCCTGAAGATCTTCCGTGCCAGTGTGCTCGACCGGGAGGTCAGTGTGCCGCCGGGTACCATACTCGAGTGTTTTCCCGGAGAACTCCGCGTGGCCACGGGAAAGGGTGCCCTTGCCATCCAGGAGATCCAGGGAGCGTCCGGCAAACGCCTTCCCATTGACGATTTTCTGTGCGGATGCAGGTTGCCGGATGGTTGTTGTCTAGGTTGAATTTACGAACATTGAACATAGAACATAAAACGACAACGATGGGATCGCTTCGCTCCGCCATCGAAGGAGGAATTCCAAATTCAATGTTCGAAGTTGGACGTTCGATGTTCGACGTTCATAAGTCCGATACTATCACCCGATGAAATCGCCTTATTCTTCCCGACAATCACAACGCTCTCTGAAAAAGCCAGGGCGGCCTGCCGATGATCCACGATCCGCCGCGCTGACGATTCTGGAGCGTTTGGATGGCGAATCGGCCACGCTGGATGCCCTTTTGGAAGACGAGCCGCCGCAGGTTCGCGGCCTTTCCAGAAGAGACCGGGCCCTGTTCAACCAACTGGTGTATGGGGTCGTGCGCTGGCGGCTTCGGTTGGATGCGGTGATCGATGCCCACGCCAAGAGGCCTGTCGTGAAGATCGATGGGACGGTTCGAAACATTCTTCGCCTGGGATTGTTCCAGATCCTGTTCTTGGACCGAATCCCCGAATCGGCGGCCGTGAACACCGCGGTGAATTTGACCCGCACGCGAAAACAGGCCCGATCGGCCGGCTTCGTCAATGCGGTACTGCGAAACGCGATCCGTCATCCCGATCGCTTCTCTCTTCCCGAGGACGAACGGTCGGTGGAACACCTCTCCCTGGACCAATCCTTTCCGCTCTGGCTGATCTCCCGCTGGGCAGAGCGAATGGGATTCGACGAGACCCGAAGGCTTTGCCGCGCCATGAACGCCATTGCCCCCATCACCCTTCGGTGCAACGCGTTGAAAGGCGATCTTTCGTCGTTGCTGGAAGAGCTTTCCGGCCAGGCCAAAGCGGTGGTTCCCAATGAGCAGATTCCCGGTGCCATGGACCTGTCCGGACCCATCTGTCCCATCGGGAAAATGCCGGCCTTTATCGACGGCCGGTTCGCGGTACAGGACGGCGCCGCCCAGCTGGTGTCCCTGTTTCTCTCCCCCCGACCGGGCGAAACGGTGCTGGACGCATGCGCCGGACTGGGCGGAAAAACCACTCACCTGGCCCAACTCATGGAAAACCGGGGGCGAATCGTCGCCATGGACAATGTTTCCGTCAAACTGACGCGCCTTGAAAGGGAGGCGCGGCGCCTGGGCGTCGATATCATCGAGACCCGACAGTGGGATTTCCGTGAGCCCCTGGAAACGAAAACCCATGGTCAATTCGACAGAATCCTGCTGGATGCCCCCTGTTCGGGACTGGGGGTGCTGCGGCGCAATCCCGACGCCAAGTGGTCATCCCAAAAAAGAGAGATCGACCGCTTTGCCCGTCGACAGGTCCGGTTCCTCGATCACCTGGCGCCCCTGGTCAGGATGGGGGGCACGTTGGTATTTGCCGTCTGCTCCATGGAGCCGGAGGAAAATCGAGGTGTGGTCGAGACTTTTTTGAAAAACCATCCGAATTTTGATATTGTCGAAAATTTGAATGAAACGGAAAAAGTCGTCGTTCCTTTTCTTGACTCGGCACGGTGTCTGCGAACCTTGCCCCACAGCCATGGACTCGACGGCTTTTTCGCCGCGAGGTTTACTCGAATTCGTTGAGGATAAAACGCCATGCCCGTCTTCGACTACCAGGCACTGGACGCCAAGGGCAAAAGCATCACCGGGATCATCGATGCCGACGGTGCCCAGGCGGCCAGGCAAAAAATCCGCGCCATGGGCAGCTATCCGGTCAGCGTCAAAGAGGTCACCGAGGCCGCCGGCGGTAAGGAGGGCGGCCGTGGCGTCAGTTTGGGTGGCCTGTTCAACCGGGTCACGCCGGCCCAGGTCTGCCTGTGGACCCGACAGTTGGCCACCCTGACCGGTGCCGGATTTCCCCTGGTCAGTGCCCTGACCACATTGGTTTCCCAGTCAAAAACCCAGGGGTTCACCAAGATCGTCGCCCGGATCAAGGACTCCATCGTTGAGGGGAACAGTTTCGCCTCGGCCCTGTCCCTCTATCCGTCCGTCTTCAGCCAGATCTACATCAACATGGTACGTGCCGGAGAAACATCGGGAACCCTGGAGATCGTCCTTTTGCGGCTGGCAGACATCATGGAGAAACAACAGGAGCTGAAATCCCGCATCCAGACCGCCATGGCCTATCCCATCATCATGACCCTCGTCGGCGTCCTGGTTCTCATCATTCTCATGACATATGTCATTCCCAACATCACCACCATCTTCGAGGATATGAACCAGGCACTGCCTGCGCCCACTCGTTTTCTCATCGGTGCCAGCGCTTTTATCCGAGGCTATTGGTGGCTGCTGGTGATTCTGTTCATCGCCGCCGTCGTGGCACTGAAAATGTTCAGAAAAACCGAACGCGGACTTCTCATGACCGATCGTTTGATGCTCCGTCTGCCCGTTATGGGAGGCTTGATGCGAAAATCGGCGGTGGCCCGTTTTACCCGCACCCTGGCATCCCTTTTGGAAAACGGCATCACGATGCTGCCATCTCTGGAGATTGTGAGAAATATCACCGGCAACGTGGTCATTGCCAATTTGATCGAAAAATCGTCGCAAGAGGTGGAAAAGGGACAGGGGCTCGGCGCCTCCCTGGCGGCCGGTGAAGTTTTTCCCGACCTGGCCGTTCAGATGATTCAGGTGGGAGAGCAAAGCGGCGAGCTGGAGGCCATGCTCTACAAGGTTGCCGACGTCTTTGAAAACGACGTCGAGTCATCTGTCACGACCATGATGTCCATGCTGGAGCCGGTGATGATTCTGGTGATGGCGGTGGTGGTGATGTTTATCGTACTGTCCATCGTTTTGCCCATTTTCGAGATGAACCAGTTGGTGGGGTGATGGTTCTCGGTTCTCGGTTCACGGTTCACGGTTCTCGGTTCACAGTTCACTGATTACCGATCATTCATCACTGATTACTGATTACCGGTACGTAAATTACCAAAAGATAATCATCCTGACCCTTGATTGTTCATGCACATTTGGTTAATAAAGTTCATATTTCCCGCTTTTAACGCCGATAACAAACCATCGCACGGTATGTGAATATACGGAGGAATCATGAAGCGCCTTTCCACATCAAGAATCAAAAACAATCGCGGTTTCACGCTCATCGAACTGATGGTGGTCGTCGTCATCCTCGGTATTCTGGCCGGCCTGATCGTTCCCCGCATCATGAGTCGCCCGGAGCAGGCCAAACGGACCAAAGCCAGGATGCAGGTCGAAAGTATCGCCACGGCCCTTAAACTTTACAAACTGGACAACGGCAGCTATCCGACCACGGAGCAGGGGCTCCAGGCCCTTGTGGAACCGCCATCTTCCGGCAACACTCCCAAAAACTGGCGAAAAGGCGGTTACCTGGAAAAGGGAAAGGTGCCCACGGACCCCTGGGGAAACGAATTCATCTACCTGAGCCCGGGCATTCATGACGATTTCGACATCATCTCCTACGGCGCAGACGGAACCTCCGGTGGTGAGGATATGGACGCCGATATTAATAGTTGGGAGACCGAATAAATCTGGTATCCGACCACCCGAACGTCCTCATGGACCACATTCCTCGACATAAAATCCCATGGATTCCACATGAAGGGGGACGAAAGAGCTTACCTGCGTCTCCATTAAACCACCATGGGTTTACATTGATCGAGCTGATCGTGGTCATCACACTGATGAGTATTACGCTGATGGTGACCCTTCCACGTCTGGAAGGCGGCCTTTTTACGGACGGTACCGACGAAACCACGCGCTGGATCATCGCCAATGTCCGGGGCCTCAAGCAAAAGGCCGTGCTCGAGCAGAAGGTGTACCAACTCAACGTCTCGATGGATGCCCAACGGTTGTGGGTCAGCCAGGAGGAGATGGATGAAGCGGCAGAGGAGAAGGCGCGGGAAAAGGGGTACGCCATGCCCCGCGGGGTGAGTATCGATCACGTGGCGTTTTCCGACTCCCAGCGTTTTTCCAGCGGAACCGTTCCCATCGGGTTTTTCCCCAAAGGCTATTCGGACAAGGCCGTCATCCGCATCCGCAACAACGATGGCGACCGTCTGGCTTTTTTCATCGAGCCCTTTCTGCCCGGCGTCACGCTGAAAAAAGGGCGTGAGGGGTGGTGATGATGGCTTTTCGCACAAACGGTTTGGGAAAACGGCAAAAAGGATGCCACGAAGCCGGCTTCACCCTGCTGGAAGTGATGGTCGCCCTGTCGGTGGTGGCCATTTCCCTTCTGGCCGTCTACCGCATGCATTCCCAAACTCTTTTCATGGATGCCAGGGGACGTTTCGATACCATCGCCACGATGTTGGCCCGACAAAAGCTGGCCGACCTGGAAACGATGGATCTGGCCGATTTTGCCGGCGACAGCGGCGATTTCGGAGACGACCATCCCGGCTACCGGTGGCGGATCCAAAGCGAGGCGGTTTCCTCCGAGGAGACCAAAGAGGACGGGCCCAATCTCGTGCGGTTCACCTTGACCATCAGCGATCAGACAGACACCCAATTTACCCTGGACACATACAGGATCGTCTATGAATAGCCGGGAAAAAGGGTTCACCCTGCTCGAAATCATGGTGGCCATCTTTATCTTCGCCATATTGATCACCACGGTGTTCGGCTCCTTCCGGGCCGTGTTTTCCAGCACCGACGCGGTGGGAGGGGACGTGGACGTCTTCGCCACGGCCAGAACCTGCATTGCCCGTATGGCAACGGACCTGTCGTCTTTGTACATATTGGACTATCCCCGCTATCAGAAACCGGAGTTCAACGACGAAAAGGAGCCATACCAGTTTCTGGGCGATACCACGGACCTTGCCGGAACCAGCTTCGGGCGGCTTCGATTCACCTCCCTTGCCCACCTTTTCATCAACGGGGACTTTCGGGAGGGCGTGACCCGGATCGTCTACTATGTTCAGGAGCGTTCCGACGAAACACTGGTGCTTCGCCGTGCCGATCATCTCTTTCCCTTTCCCGAATTCGAGGAAAGCGAAGATGATCCCATTTTGTTCGAGAACCTAGTGTCCTTGGAATTTCAATACCTGGATGAAGAGGGCGAGGCCCATGAGAGCTGGGACTCCGAATCGGGCGATACCGATTACGCGACACCACATGCCCTGGAAATCCGGTTGACCGCGGGGAGTGCCGAAAGGCCCCTTCTGTTTTCCACACGGGTACCGCTTCATGTGTATCGCAAACCAGCCCAATAGCCCATCGGCAAAGCCGGTATGGGACAACCACCGGGGGGTGGCCATTCTCGTGGCCATTGCCGTCGTTGCCGTTCTGCTGACGGCCGGTCTGGCCCTGAACCAGCGAATCCGCGGGTCGGTCACCGACGCCATCCATCAGCGGTCCGAGCTGGTATTATCGGAAATGGCCGTTTCAGGCGTTCATGCCGCCATGGTGATGCTCATCAACGACGCCAAGGATAATGCCACCGATACCATCCAGGAGGATTGGGCCAATCCGGAAACGGTCGCCGAAACGGTGAATGCCATGGTTCCCTTCGATGACGGCAAGCTCGAGGTGCGCATCGAAGACGAAAAAGGCAAAATCCAGGTCAATGCCCTGGTCAAATTTCCCGAAGGGCAGCAGTTCGATGCCAGTCAGCGATTTTTATGGGAACGACTGCTGGATCATGTTTTCTCCCTGTTCGAGTTGATGCCCGAAGAGTTCGGTCCCATCGAAATACCCGACAGCGATCCCAACATGATCATCAATTCCCTCAAGGATTGGCTGGACAGCGGCGACGACGAGGCCATCACGGGGTTGAGCGGTGCCGAGTCCGACTACTACGAGGGATTGGACCCGCCCTACGCGTGTAAAAACGGTCCCATGGATCACCTCGGGGAACTGGCGCTGGTGCAAGGCATTACGCCGACCCTCTTCTCCGGCGCCGGGGGCGTCGCCGGCCTTTCGTCCCTGATCACGGTTCACGGTGTCACGAAAAGCGGTGACGAACAATTCACCTACGACGGCAAGATCAACATATCGACGGCCGACGTCGCCGTGATCGCCGCACTTCTTCCGTCCGAGAACGCCGATCTGGCAGAACCGCTGGCCGAGTATCGGATTGCCTTGGCGGATGAGTCCTTCGTCAACGACATCACCAGTACCAATTGGTATAAAAATGTACCAGGCGTGGGAGACGTCTCCATCGATGAGAACCTGATCTCCCTTTCCAGCGATCTGTTCCGGATCGTCTCTGTGGCGACAAGGGGCAATCTCAAGGCCACGGTATCGGCAGTGGTCCGTAGAGAAAAAGAGGAAAAGACCGGCCGGTGGGTTTGTAAAACCTTGATTTGGCAGGCAGAATAAGATAGATAGAGTAATTTGGAACACATCGTCACATAACGAAAAACGGGATATTTCAGAAATGATATCCCAAGCAAGGCGGATCGCGGTCATGCCTGATGGAGGCCGCGTTCTGCGCGGGCAGAAAAGTCGAAATGAGCCGTAAGGTCCTGGGGCTGGAAATTCGGGAGGAATCGATTGCCGCCGTGCTGTTGGAGGCCGGCTTCAAGGGCAGTGAAGTCCAGGCACAGGGCATTTTCCCCATTTCTCAGGAACATGAGGGGGACGAGGGGATCATTCAAGCCCTGCAATCCATGGCCGACACACTGAAACCCATGGGAGCCACATGCATTTTGGGAATCCCCGTAACGGCTATCTCCTTTCGCAACATCTGTGTTCCCTTTCATGACAATAAAAAAATCCGGCAGATTCTTCCCTTTGAATTGGAACCATCGCTGCCGGTTCCCGTGGACGATCTGATCATCGATTTCGAAGCCGTGAAACGAGACGGGAACAAGGATCTTTTGACCTTCACCGTCCCGAAGGAACGCATTCAGTGGTATTTCGACATCCTCGATGCGGTCAGTTTGAACCCCGTGGTCATCACGCCCGCCGGGTATGCCGCCACGCGTATCCTGGCCTCCCTGGAGGAGAGCGATGACGACTTTCTCTTCATCGACGGCAATTTACAGCACCACACGATTTACGCCGTAAGCCAAAAAGCCGTTCGGCTCGTCCGCACCCTGCCCGTGCACAGGGGGAGCGGCATGGTTCTCAACAGTTTGGGGGCAGCCATGACGCGAACATTGACCGCCCTGAAGGAAAGCCATGGCATCGCCCTGGAACCGGCCAGGATTTATGCCCCATCCGCCCATCGGTCTTTTTTGGTTGATGGTCTGGCCGATGGTGGCGATACGGTTCATCTGCTTCAAAAGTCAGTCGAATCAATGGACTCCATCCGCGCCCATCCCCGTCTGAAGATCCCTTCCGATCAGGATGTGTGGCAATCCGGTCAACTGGACATCGCCCTGGCACTGGCCCTGATGGAGTCCGAATCCATCGACGGCATCAATTTTTCCACGAAGCAATCGGCGATTCAACGCTATTGGAACGAATTTCGGGGAAGGATTATCGCCACGGGGACGTTGATTCTTGTCACCATTTTCTTTCTCATCGCCGGGCAGGTCCTTTCCGTAGCCGCCAAGAAGCGTGAAGTGGCAGAACTGGACCGGCAGATCGAAATGGTATTTAAAAGCACCTTTCCCGAAGTGACACGCATCGTCGAACCGTTGCAGCAGATGCGAATCAAGATCCAGGAGACCACCGAAGCGAACATCGGCCCGGACCTGCCGGGTTCCCGCGTACGGGTCATCGACATCCTGGACACCTTGAGCAAACAGATCCCTTCGACGGCGGACGTGAAGATTACACGCA
This sequence comes from uncultured Desulfosarcina sp., assembly GCA_963674945.2. GTDB lineage: Bacteria > Desulfobacterota > Desulfobacteria > Desulfobacterales > Desulfosarcinaceae > Desulfosarcina. Next base: position 1,128,623 of record CAXXWQ010000003.1, on the reverse strand, counting down.
TGGTCATGGGGATCGATAACGTGGTGTTGTCCGGAAATACGGACACCTTCAACACCGTCGACGATATCAAAGGAAAGCTGGAAGAGGCGCAGATTTTTACCGGCGCGACGATCAGCTCGGCCGATATGGAAAAATCGGGAAAACGGGTTCGTTTCAAGATCAAACTGGATTTTTAGCAAACCATGGCCCTTCAACTCAACAAACGGGAAAAAATGAGCGTCGCCGCCGCGGCCGGCGCCATCGTCGTATTTGTCTTTTTTCAGTTTCTCGTGTTCCCCCTGGTGGATAAAAACGACCGCTTGACCCGAACCATCGCCACCCGCCAGCAGGAGTTGGAACAGATCCGTCTGCTTCAGGAAAAGTACAACGAAACGGCCCAAAAGGCCGAGCAGGCCCAACGGCACCTGAAACGGCGCAGACGGGGATTTACCCTTTTTTCGTTTCTGGATGCCCTGGCCGGAAAGACGGGCGTAAAAGGCAACATCGCCTACATGAAGCCAAGCTCCAGCGCCATCAAAGACAGTCCCTATCGCCGCTCCATGGTGGAGCTGAAGCTTCAGGAGGTGACCATGTCCCAACTTCTTTCCTATCTGCACGGCATCGAGACTTCCAGGGACATGATTTTCATCAAGCGGCTATCCATCTCCCAGGGGGAGAAACAGGCGGATTTGATCAATTCGGTCTTTCAGGTCGAAACCTTGGAGATGTAACGAATCGTATGGCTCACATGAAAACCATTTTTGCCTATCTGGTCTATGCCGCAGCGATCACGGTAGTGCTGTTGTACCTGCAATTTCCCGCTGACGCGCTCAAGTCATATGTGGACCATCGCCTGGCATCGGCCGATCCCTCGTTGACCCTTGCCACCGAGACCATCAGACCGGCAATTCCCCCCGGTCTTACGATGACCGGCGTTGCGCTCTACCAGGAAGGCACCCGATTGGTTCTTTTCGATAAGTTGCGGATCGTGCCCAATTTGCGAACCCTTTTAAAAAGCAACAAGAAGGTCAACTTTACAGCCCGTGTGGCCGAAGGATCCATAGCGGGCTGGGCGATTATCGAAGGCAATCGTGCCGAACATCTGCAGGTGGAGGCGGACCTGTCCGACATCCAATTGGAGGGAATCGATCTGATCAAGGCGGATACGCGGTTCACCGTTACCGGAATACTCACGGGCCATGTGAACCACGACGATGGCAGTGGGGCGGCAGAGACGACGAATGCCACCATGGGCCTGTCGGATGTTCAAATTACGCTGCAGGACGAGTTTTTCGGCATGCGTGACATCGTCGTCGGCAAGGTGGATGCCACGCTGGCGGCGAACAGGAAAAGCCTTCGGATCAAATCTCTCGATTTCGACGGTCCCATGGCCCAGGGCAAAATCGGCGGATCCATCGACCTGCGGCAACCCTTGGGGCAGAGCCGGCTGAATCTGTCCGGCAACGCCAAACCCAAACCGGCGCTCTTCGCCCGGCTCCAGGATACTATCCCGGCCGGGTTTTTCGACGCACGGACACTGGGGACAATTGGAATAAACTTTGCGATTCGCGGTTCCATCGAGAACCCACAGGCGTCCATGAGATAGGCGATGATACCGAAAGCCATTTTCACGCTGATCAATCTGATTTGCATCACCATTTGCGCGCACATTGCCGTAGACGGATTCTATGATTCCCTGTCCGCCCGACTGGTGCAAAGACCCGCTGTCGTTCGGCAAAATGTCTATCAGGTGAACGACACGCAAACTGCCAGTCGGCCCATGTCGGCCTACAATGCCGTGTTGGAAAGGAACCTGTTCGGCACCCGCTCCAAGGCCGAGGCCAAACCGACGACGGAAAAGGTGGACGTTGAGTCTTTGGAAGAGACCACGTTGAACCTGAAACTTTGGGGGACGGTCTTCGGTGACGAGGAAACGGAATATGCAGTCATCGAGGATGTAAAAGCGCGCCAGCAGAATTTATACCGAACCGGCGATTCCGTCCAGACGGCGACGGTGAAGAAGATTTTCAGGGAAAAGGTCGTCCTCACCGTCGACGGAAAGGACGAAATTCTGCAGATGGAGGACCTGGTTTCCGGAAAGAGCGGATTCCGTCCTTCCGGACCGACCGCCCGAACGGCCACTTCCCCGGAAGCCATACGCGCCCAACGGATCTCCTTGCGACGTTCTTATATCGAGCAGGCCATGCAGGACATGGCCACGCTGATGACCCAGGTGCAAATCCGACCCCACATGGAAGAGGGGGTCGCCGCTGGACTGGCCCTGTCCAGGATCAAACCCAACTCCATTTTCCGGCGAATGGGCCTTCGAAATGGGGACATCATTACCGGGGTGGACGGAAGGGAGATTTCAACGGTCAACGATGCCCTGGGGCTCGTGGACAATTTACAATCCGCATCCAAGGTATCCGTTCAGTTGAAACGTCGGGGACGGGAAAAAAATATCGAATACAGCATCAGATAGCCGGTCGGTGGCCCGAATGCGGGTGCATGCCGGTGGGAGCAGGAAGAGAACATGGCAATTGATAGTAAAACCTCACGCAAGATATCCATCCTGATCTTTCTCATGTTTGGTTTGGTGGGGCTGTCTCTCTTTTCAACCAATGCCACGGCCCAGCAACAAAAGAGTGAAAGGTCGGCGGAAAACGGCGTTCAGCGATTTGTCTCCATCGATTTCAACGACGTGGACATCAGCGTCTTCATCAAATTCATCAGTGAGTTGACAGGGAAGAACTTCGTCATCGACCAGCGCGTCAAAGGCAAGGTGACCATCATCTCGCCATCGAAGATTTCCGTCGCGGAGGCGTACAAGGTGTTCGAATCGGTGCTGGAGGTGCACGGATTTGCAACGGTTGAAACGGGAAAGCTGATCAAGATCGTTCCTTCCCCCGATGCGCGAACCAAGAGTATCGAGACCCGCACCAGGGAGAAGGGCGCGTCGGACGACGACCAGGTCGTCACCCAGCTCGTGCCCCTTCGCTTTGCAGATCCCGACGAGGTGAAGCGGCTGTTCACGCCCATGGTTTCCAAGAGCAGCGTGATTCTCTCCTACGATCCCACCAACACCCTGATCATCACCGATAACTACTCCAACATCGCCCGGCTGATGAAGATATTGAAGACCATCGATATTCCCGGGGTGGGGCGTGAGATCAGCGTGTTTCCCATCCAGAATGCCGATGCCACCAAACTGGTGACCCTGCTCGAAACGGTCTTTAAGTCGAGTTCCACAGGCTCGACCAAGTCGAAGAAGACGGTGCCGGGGCGGGATTCGGCCGCCTTCGTGGCCGATGAGCGCACCAACAGCATCATCCTGGTGGCCAGCGAGGACGAAACCAACCGGATCCGCACACTCATCCAGACCCTGGACCTGGAGACCCCCAAAGGCAAGGAGAAGATTAACGTCTATTACCTCCAGTTCGCCGACGCCGAGGAGATGGTCACCGTTCTCAAGGACCTTCCCACGGAGGAGAAGGCAGCGGCCGGCGGCGCCAAGAAGGAGAAGGCGGTTGTCTCGGAGAAGGTGACCATAACGGCGGACAAGGCCACCAACAGCCTCATCATTACCGCTGACCGGGACGATTACGCCACTTTGCTGGAGATCATCAAGAAGATCGACATCCCCCGGTCCATGGTCTACATCGAGGCACTGATCATGGAGGTTAACGCCGACAAGAGCTTCGACCTGGGCACCGAGTGGATCGTGGGGGACCGGGTGAGCCTGAACAACGACCGGGAGGGTGTCGCCGGTGGTGGGTTCGCCCCGGACGACCCGAAAATCACTTACAGCGCCAATGCAGATGGAGACCTGATTCCCACCCTGCCCGCCGGGTTTTCCATGGGGATTTTCGGCGAGGCATTGGAAGTCGGCGGATTGTCCTTTCCCAGTATCGCCGCCCTGGTACAGGCCTATAAAAAAGACAGGGACGTCACCATTCTTTCCACGCCCCAACTGCTCACCACCGACAACCAGGAGGCCAGCATCACGGTGGGAAGAAATGTTCCCTTCCAGACCACCACGTCCACCACCAACAACGATACGTACAACTCCTTCGAATACCGGGATGTGGGCAAGACCCTGAAGATCACCCCCCAGATCAACACCGATCGCATGGTCCGGTTGAATATCTCCCTGGAGGTGTCGGCCCTGGAGAGCACCACGGATTTTCGGCCCACAACCTTGAAGCGCACCGTGGAGACCACGGTGATCGTGAAGGATCGTAGTACCATTGTGATCGGCGGCCTCATCGACGACAACTTCTCCCAGACCGAGTACAAAGTACCCTGCCTTGGTGACGTTCCGGGTCTGGGATGGCTTTTCAAGACCCGGGCCAAAGGCGCGGAAAAAAGCAACCTGTTCATTTTCATTACCCCCAAGGTGATCGAAAACAACCTGGAAGCCACGAAGGTAATGGATGAGAAGAGATCGAATATTGATGAGCTGCGGGAAATGCAGATCAAGCTGTACCAGGGTGGAAGAAAAGCCGTGGAAGAAACGCCCCATGGCGAATCCTATCCCCAAAACAAGGAAAAACCGGATGAAGGTGATATTGACGGCATCGAAAACAACCCAGCCGAACCAGAGGTGGAAACGGATGTCGATGATCCGGATGCGGTCTACGTGTTACAGGTGCAGTCTTTTGCGGACGAGATGAGGGCCATGGAATCGGTGGCGCGTTTGACGAAGATGGGCCATCGGGCGAGCATCCTTGAATCGGAAGTCGACGGCAAGATATGGTATCGGGTCCAGGTCGGCGAATTTTCGGACCAGGCTTCCGCGAGCGCCGCCCAGGACACCCTGTTCGATCAAGGCTTTGCCGACACCATTATCGTCAGAAAAGAGAAATGACAAGATCCCTTGAAGAGATAATAAAGAGCAAGTACGGAGTCTCCGACGAGGACTTCGCCGATGTGATCCGGCGCCATGACGAAAGCCATGGCAGCATGTCGGAGGTGCTGCTCAGCAGGAAGATCGTCTCCGAGACCCAGCTTCTGGATGCCTTGAGCGAGCAGTACGAAATTCCCTTCTGGCCGGAGTTGCCATTGGAGAGTTTCGGTGAGGACCGGACCCGTAGCGCGCCCATCGGTTTTCTCAAACGGCATGCCATGGTTCCGCTGGTTCTCAAGAATGTCTCCCCGGAAAAGAAGTCCGAATTGCCCGACGTCCTGGTCAATGTCATCGCCGTTAACGACCCTGGCGCCTTCCAGCCCCTGGACGATCTGGCCCAGATGATCGGATTTTCCGATTACAACCTGGTTCTCTCCACGAAAAGCGCCATTTTTTCCGCCATCAATCTTCTTTTCGACATGGGCGGGGGATCCGCGGAGCAGCTTGTCCAAACCATGGAGGAGGACGGCAGCACCATCATCAGCGAGATCGAGGATACCGCCGATCTTCTGGAAGACACCAGCGATGCCCCTATCATCAAGCTGGTCAACCACATCATCTCCCAGTCCATAAAGGCCCGTGCAAGCGACATTCACATTGAACCCTATCAGGACAGCTTCAAGGTCCGTTACCGGGTGGACGGCATTTTGTACGATCTGCTCACTCCGCCCAAATGGGTCCAGCCGGCCCTGATTTCCCGAATCAAGGTAATGGCCAAGCTCAACATCGCCGAGAAACGGCTGCCCCAGGACGGCCGCATCGAGGTGAAGATCGGCAATCTGAATATCGACGTGCGGGTTTCCACATTGCCGACGACGTTCGGTGAACGGGTGGTCATGCGGCTTCTCAACAAATCCGAAGAGGTGCTGAACCTCAAGGAGCTGGGGTTGACGCCCGGGGATCTTCAGATGTTCAATCAATTGGTAACCCAACCCAACGGCATTATCCTGGTGACCGGCCCTACGGGAAGCGGCAAGACCACAACGCTCTATTCGGTGCTTGCCAGTATCATCAAGCCGGACATCAACATCATCACCATTGAGGATCCGGTGGAATACCAGCTCAAGGGGATCAGCCAGATTCAGGTCAACCCGAAAATCGACCTCACCTTCGCCCGCGGTCTGCGCAGCATCGTCAGGCAGGACCCCGACGTCATCCTCATCGGAGAGATCCGGGACCATGAAACGGCCACCATTGCCGTTCAATCCGCCCTTACCGGCCACCTGGTTTTTTCCACCCTTCACACCAACGATTCGGCCGGTGCCATCACCCGGCTGGTGGACATCGGCGTCGAGCCCTTTCTCATCTCCTCGTCGGTGGTCGCCGTCATCGCCCAGCGTCTTGTGCGCGTGCTGTGCGATCACTGCAAGGTGCCCTATTCGCCAGGGGCCATCCTGGAGAGCATCGGCATCTCGCCGGAGCAGGCGGAGAAACACACCATCTACCAGGCAAGCGGTTGTGAAAAGTGCTTCAACACCGGCTACCGGGGGCGTATCGGCATCTTCGAGATCCTGCACATGGACGAGGACCTGAAGGGCCTGATCCTGAAAACCCATGACTCCTCCCGGATCAAGCACATCGCATTGGAGAAAAAGATGAAAACCCTTCGCCAGAGTGGCGTGGAGGCAGTGCTGGGGGGGAGGACGACCATAGAGGAGGTACTACGCGTCACCCAACAATAGATCGGTTTCCAGATAATGGTTTTGGGCGGCGTTATCGGTCGTTGCGGTATAACTGAATACAGCTTCCTCCCGCTGGCCTTGCCAAAACCATTATCTGGAAACCGATGTGGTCGTACAGAAAGATGACTTTTTTGTAAAATATGGGATGTATAGGCAACGCTTCATTTCTCGGCCGAAAAGATATGTACCTTCATCATAAGACGAGAAATAGCGCGTTCTGGTGGTCGAACCCGATGAAACCAATTTTTTTTGTTATCGGCCTGATTCTTATTGCCGGGATCGCCGTTGCCGGTTCGACGGAACCGGAGCCGGCGGGACAGGACAGGGCGCCTTCGGCTCTGATTGCACCGATTCAATTTTTTCAGGATTATGTCTCGGCGGCGGACGGCAGGCGATGCCCCATGACGCCGTCTTGCTCCGCATATGCGAAAGCGGCCATGAAACGAAACGGCGTGCTGATGGGATGGATCATGGCCTGTGACCGGTTGATGCGTTGCGGGGGGGATGAGATCGAGCATTGCCCGCATCAGATGACCCGTGATGGTGTCCGTTGTCAGGATCCGGTCGAAAACAACGACTTCTGGTGGCGGTAAGCGTTGGATCGGATACCCATGATGCGTCTTTGCCTCATTCGCTGTGCGACTCTTTTCTTCCCCGTTTGCCTGTTCTTATCTGCCACGATCGGTATTGCCTCGGCCCGAATCACCGTCGATGCAGACCAGCAGTACCAATATGCCCAATCCCTTCTGGACCGGGAGGCCTTCGACGAGGCCGTCTATGAGTTCAACCGTTTTATCCACTTTTTCCCCGATGATGCCAAGGTCCCACGGGCCCGATTCCAGACCGGCATGGCTCATTTCGGTGCGGGCCGGTTTTCCAAGGCAGCGGTCATTTTCGATGAACGGACCCGCGCCGGCAGGGATTCGACACTGGCCGTCGAAGCCTATTTCATGCTCAGCCGGTGCCACGCCGAGCAGGCAATGGTCGAGCAGGCCATGGTGGATCTGCACAACCTCATGGCGGTCACAACACAAAAACAGATAATCGACCGTGCTCGATACGAGTTGGCCTGGCTTCACGTGGATCGGGGGAGATGGAAAGATGCCAATCGCATTTTCAGTGAGATTTCATCGGACAATCAGGATCGCTATGGCGTGCACAAGATGCGAACGGCATTGGAGAAAAGCGACCGGATTCCCGAAAAAAACCCGACGGTTGCCGGTTTGCTTTCCGTGGTGCCGGGTGCGGGGCAGATCTACGTGGGCCGGTACCGTGACGCCTTCACCGCCGTTATCGTCAATACCGGTCTGATTCTGGCCGCCTGGGAGGCATTCGACAATGAACTCTACGCCCTGGGCGGCACCATCGGATTCGTGGCGTTCGGTTTTTACGCCGGCAATATCTATGGTAGCGTATCCAGTGCCCATAAATATAACCGAGACCGGCAAACCGCCTTTCGCGACGATCTGTACCGGCTTCGATCATTGACCATTTCTTTGGGGCCGGTCCCCGGCGGTGCCCGTTTCGGCCTGCGAGCAGAGTTCTGATGCCATGTCCTTGAAAAAGATCTCAATGAAGCGGCTGTATGAAAAGGCGATGCGATTCACCCTCATGGCAGCCGTTTTCATGGCCATGGCCGGCCTGGGCGGATACCTGGCGCTGACCTTCATCATCAAGGGTGCCGATACGGTGGTCGTTCCCGATCTGGTGGGAAAAGACGTCCTTTACGGGCTCGAGATCCTCTCCGACTTGGGCCTGAATACCCGGGTCAAGGGGACGGTGTTCGATGACCAGGTTCCCAAGAACCACGTGATCGACCAGGAACCGGAGCCGGGCGCAGCCATCAAACGGGGAAGGGACGTGAAAATCCGGGTCTCCCGGGGGTCCGAAACCATCGTCATGCCCAACCTGACGGGCCTTTCGCTGCAGCACGGAAAGGTGTTTGTGACGGAAAACGGATTGTGCCAGGGGAAGTTGGCCCGGATATCCAGTTTTCGCCACAAGGAGGACCAGATAATCTCCCAATCCCCACTTTCAGGAAACACCGTCTCCCGCGACACCTGTGTGGATCTGCTTGTCAGCCAGGGACCGCCGCAGATCGCCTATCCCATGGCGGATCTCTCCGGCTTTACCCTGGCGGCGGCCATCGGTCGCCTGGAGCAGATGCAATTGGTTGTGGGTAACATCAGCGTCGTCCACCATGACCACCGCCCGCTGGAAACCGTTGTGGATCAGGCACCGCCCGCCGGCTATCGGGTGATCCGGGGAAGTCGCGTGGACCTGTCGGTCAACCGTTCCGAGACCGACCGTACCCAAAACAGCGCCGATGAAACGGATTCGATAAGGTTGTTCCGTTTCCAACTGGAAAACGGTTTCCTGAAAAAAAGGGTTCAGGTGAAGCTGAGTCAGCCCTGGTTCACCGTAACCCTTTTCGATGAATTTCTGACACCCGGTCATGAGGTCTGGCTTTTCGTGCCAAAAAATGGTAACCCCACGATACTCGTATATGTGGATGATCTGTTGGTTCAGACCATTTTCATGGATGAATAACGAGTTCTTTAGAAGTCAAATGGCAAGAGGATACTATGAAAGCGATCGCACCTTCGATTCTGTCGGCTGATTTTTCCAGGCTCGGCGACGAGATTCGTGCAGTGGAGGCTGCCGGTGCAGACTGGATCCATGTGGATGTCATGGATGGCTGCTTCGTCCCCAACATCACCATGGGGCCATTGGTGGTCGAGGCCGTGCGACGGTCCACGACGCTTCCCATGGACGTTCACCTGATGATCGACAATCCGGACCGGTACATCCAGGATTTTGCCGATGCAGGTGCCGACTACATCGCCGTTCATCAGGAGGCATGTCTTCACCTTCATCGAACCATTCAACTGATTCGTGAAAAAGGGGCAAAACCGGCAGTGGCCCTGAACCCTGCCACGCCGGTGGAATCCATCCAGTGGGTCCTGGCGGATCTCTCCCTCGTCGTGATCATGAGCGTCAATCCAGGATTCGGCGGGCAGAAATTCATTCCCTCGGCCCTGGACAAGGTTGTCCGGCTCAAGTCGATGATTGCCGAAAGGGGATTGTCCACCCTCATTCAGATGGACGGCGGGGTCAACGCGACGACCATCGAACGGATTTCCCAGGCCGGCGTGGATGTATTCGTGGCCGGAAGCGCCGTTTTCGGAAGCGACGACTACACCAAAACCATCGCCACCCTCAAGGCATCCTGGTAACGGAGTGATCCATGGCTGACGAATCAAAAATGAAACAGATTCTCGTGGTTCATGGCCCCAACCTGAACATGTTGGGGAAGCGCGAACCCGATCATTACGGCATTCGGACGATGGATGACATCAACACTTCCCTGGTTGAACGCGCGGCCCGGCTGGGACTCGCGATTTCCACTTTCCAGTCCAACCACGAGGGGGAGATCGTAGGGGCGATCCAGAAGGCCGTGGGAAAGGTGCAGGGGTTGATCATCAACCCGGCCGCATACACCCACACCAGCATCGCCATCCGGGATGCGATTTTGATTCTGGATGTCCCTACTGTCGAAGTCCACCTGTCCAACATCCACAAAAGGGAATCCTTCCGACACCACTCCTACGTCGCCGACATCGCCACCGGGCAGATCACCGGTCTGGGGGCCGCGGGCTATCTGTTCGCTCTGGAGGCACTGGCACAGATGTTGGCGTGACAGGAGAGCGCCAAGAACCGATGCGTACCACGGAGCAAGACCATGACGGTTCCTTTAGGATCCGATCCGACTTTGACCGGCGAATTCTCCGCGGTCTTTCGGCGGAGTATGAAAATGCCCTGTGGCTGCTGCCGGATATGCTTCGGGCTGCCACGCGCAAGCCCCTGTTTTCCATCAAGGAGATGAAGCACCGTTTGGGATTCTGGGACCCCGGCAAGAGGGAGATTACACTGGGGCGCGAACTCGTCGAAAATGGTCGCTGGGACGACATCAGGGAGGTGTTGCTTCACGAAATGGCCCATCAGGTGACCCACGAGGCCATGGCGATCACTGCGGAGTCGGATCATGGCCCGGGGTTTCGGCAAGCCTGTCGCCTGCTTCGCGCCAATCCGAAGGCATCGGGTACCTATGCCCCTTTGCACGAACGGCTTCACCAAAACGGGCATCTGGATGAGCGTGATCGGATCGTGATGAAGATTCACAAGCTCCTGGCCCTTGCCGACAGCAGCAACCCCAACGAAGCCCAGGCTGCCATGGCAAAGGCCCATGAGCTGATCCGCAGGCATAACGTGGCGTTGATCGAGGGCGGCAACGAACGAAATTTTCACAGTGTTTTCTTAGGCGTTCCCAGGTTGCGGCATTTCCGGGAGGCCTATCATCTCGCCCACCTGCTTCAGGATTACTATTTCGTACAGGGCGTGTGGATCGAGGCCTGGGTAGTGGAAAAAGAGAAGATGGGACGGGTGCTGGAGATCAACGGAACCCGGACCAATGTCCAGATCGCCGCGTATGTCTACGACACGGTTTATCGATACATCGATACGCGTTGGGAGGAATATGGAAAGGGAAGGGGACTGAATCGGTACCGCAAGACCGATTTTGCCGTGGGCATCATTCAGGGATTCGAATCGACGCTGGCGCGGGCTGTTGAAACGGGGAAAAGAGAAAAGGGAAACCACCTGCCCGTATGTGTTACGGACCACGCCCTTGCCCGATTCATGACCCAGCGCTATCCAAACCTTCGGTCTTTTTCCCGAAGGGGTCCCGGTCACGATCCGCGGGTTTTGGCCGATGGCACGCGGGAGGGGAAAAACTTGGTCATCGCCAAGGGGATTACCCGGAAAAAAGGATACCAGGGGCAACGGCTTGCCCACGAAACAAGCTCATAAGGAAACCATGATGGAAACCACTTCCAATACCAAAAAACGACCGGTTCGCGTGGTCACCATCGGTGGCGGCAGCGGTCACTACGCCCTGCTGTCCGGTCTGAAATACCTCTCGGGCATTCAAATCAGCGCCATTGTCTCCATGGTCGACAGCGGTGGAAGCACCGGTCGGCTCCGTGACGAGTTGGGCACCCTTCCCCCCGGAGATATCCTCAAGTGTGCGCTGGCCCTGTCTCCCCACCAGGAAGCCGTCCGGGCCATCTTCCAAAAACGGTTCGTGAAAGATCGACGGCTGCAAGGTCATAATGCCGGCAACATGCTGCTTACCATGCTTTCACGGTATACCGGTAGTTTCCCGGCCGGCGTCCAGGCGCTGGGTGAAATTCTGGATGTCGACGCCGAGATTCTTCCGGTGACCATCGATCGGGCAACGCTGGTGGCGGAACTGACCGACGGTTGCCGAATTTACGGTGAGAGTGCCATCGACACCCCCAGGGGACATCAGCGGGAAACGATTCGGGATGTCTATCTGGTGCCCCACCATAACGATACCATCAAAGTCTATCCACCATCACTCAAGGCCATCGCCGATGCCGACTTCATCATCCTCGGTCCCGGCGATCTGTTCACCAGTATCATTCCCAATCTCATCGTGCCCGGTCTTCGTGAAAAACTCGCCGCCGTGTCGGCCCCCCTTTATTTCGTAGTCAACATCATGACCAAATTCGGTGAAACCAATCACTTTCAAGCCAGCGATTTTATCGCGACGTTTCAGGAATTCGCCGGCCGGAAAATCGATGGGGCCATCGTAAATAACCGCCGGCCCGACGAGCGACTGCTGGCATTGTATCGGAAACAGAAATCGGACTTCGTGGGGATTGGATTTCCGGATCCCGATTGCCGCTTGATCCAGGAGGACCTTATCGACACATCGGGGGACATCATCCGTCACGACCCGAAAAAGCTGGCCCAGGTGATCGGGCGGGTCATCTTTGGCGACGAAGTTGACTCTCACTTGGAGGGCTGCTGATACCATACGCAGACCTCTAAGTTAACTCGTTTGTCAATACAAATCAGCGACTACTGCGATTTTCCTTTCCTCCATATTCGATAGCCGACAAAGCCTGCAATGGAGAGAAGAAACATTATCGCCAGGGCCAACTCGAGGACCCGGAGAATGAGATGATCGATCAGCGCTTTGCTCTCGGATATGGCGTTTTGGATCATCCGGTTGCCCATGACTTCCAGTTCGAGCATGGTCGTTCGCCTTTCCGCCAATAACAATTCGGTGATGCGATGCGTCTCGGTGGTCAGCGTCTCGATCACTGTCTGACGTTCCTGTGACAGATACGCCAAGGTGGCTTTGCGTTCGTCATCGATCTCGGAGAGGGCCGCTATGCGCTCCTTCCGAATAATGTCGTGCAGATCCCTCATGGGAAAAAGCCCGAATGCCGTCTTTTCCGATTGGTCTTCGTCCGGGGATTGCGTCGTGGCAGTATCTTCTGGCGTCGTCTGGCTTTGGGCCCTTGCGCAAGGGGATACTCCCGACCCCATGAGACATGCCACCACCAACAAGAAAACGACTTTCAGGGGACTGGGTAAGGTCATCTGGCCTCCTCCTATTTTATTGTATCATGTCTGCGATGGACCGTTTGTCATACCATCTGCCGGCTGCCATCACCCCGTGAATCTTTCGTGCATGGGCCACATCTTCCAGCGGATTTTGCGCCACCAGGACCATATCTGCCCGTTTTCCCGGTGCGATTGTGCCGAAATCGTCCTTTCCGATCATGCGCGCTACGATTTTGGATGCCTGGACGGTGCCGGCGGCGAGAGCCTCATAGGGAGAAAATCCATTTTCGACCAGGATCCTGAGTTCATCATACGAATCCGTTTTTCCGTACTTTGATCTGGCCGATCAGGAACGCGGGCAAGGACGGGCGGCGGAACGGGCCATGCGGTCGACCAAGACGAGGTTGAACAGGCGGATCAGGTTGAAATAGACCGGTCCGGTCCAGTGTTTGTAGCGGACCACGGTGAGGATGTGAAAATGCCGGCGTCCGGATGCCAATGGCTGCGCCACGATCGCCAGGTCTGCGTCCAGATGCCTGTCCCTGGGGCATCCGACGATCCACAGGCGATCCTTCTCTACATGACTGACGGTAAAAAACCACAAATTTCCGCAGGGGTACATGGGAAACTCCTCCGGAACCCACTCATCCATCGCCGGCATTGCGTCCTGCGTGAATCCCAGCAGGCGGACCAACGGTGCCCGGACGCGATATAGCAATCGGACCAACTTCGGTCTGTAGGAAAACATGTCCTTTAAAAACGGTTCAAAGGATTTTGATGACGCCACGCTCTTTACGCCCACGTAATCGGCATTTTCGACGAGGGTACGTATGGTCCTGTCGCGGTAAAGGTGGGCCGTGACCGATTGTTTGGAGGTTTTCACAGAAAAATGAGCTGCTTGCGTAATACAGTTTGGCCATCTATGGCCCGGAAAAGCTTTTCAGTCGGTATCCTTTCGCGTGTCGATGACAATACGGCGAAGCATCTCCCATGCCTGCTCCTCCTTCCATCGCTCGTGTGCGTCATGCCTGTGCCGGTCCCCCTCTCCCGTCGAATAGACGATGGCCGGCTGGCCATTGGATCGAATGATAGTCCTTATGCCGATTGTATCTTCCCCGTCAAGGTTCTTGCCAGCCTGAATTTCACTTTCCAGCATCATCTGGATGGTCTTTTCGGATACGCCGTTTTGCTTGAGCAGGAGAATCTCCTCCGTCGTCAGCGCATTGGCGATGACGGGAAGGCACACCCACAGACAGCAAACGGCGACCATAATCGAAAGTCTCATAATATCAACTCATTGAATACGGTTAAACCGGCAATTCAATAGACAATCTTCCCAATACGGTTCTTTTGCCAAAACTACGGTTTATGCGGGTTTCCACTACCGCTTCTTCGATACGATCGCACTTTTGAATTGCCGGTTTAATACTTGACAAGTGATATGCATTCTTTCAAATAATACCTTGATAATGATAGTGGTTTTGTTGCGGTGTTGTCAATAGATCGTCTTCGTGCGGCCTGGGTTACCGCATTTGGTTCAATTTTTTTCGCAGGCATGGCCAGCTCCTACACCAACCTCAGGGTTGATTCTTCGTTGCTTTATGTAGGAGCTGGCCATGCCTGCGACATCGGATTCCCATCATCGATGACAAATGCGGTTGCCTTGCACTATTGGTGGGCCATCTTTTTACAAACGGTGACCATGGGCAAAAATCCACGGAGAGACAATTTTATGTCAGACCAAACGAATGATTTGCCGCAAAATCAGCATCCAAAACGCCCCGAACAGATCAATCGGGCATTGTTTCGGATCTCCCGTGCCCTGTACCGGTTCCCTCGGCTGGATCGCATGCTCGCCTATATCACCAACCAGGTCAGAGCGTTGATACGGGCCGACGGCGCCATGGTCATCCTCATCGATGAGACGAGAAAGGATTTTTTCATTTCCGCCGCCACTTTCGCGGATCGCAAGACGGGCCAAAAGATGAGGGGGATCCGATTTCCTCTGGACAGGGGCGTGGCCGGTCAGGTCTATCATACCGGAAAACCGATGATCGTTCCCCAGACGGACAAAAATCCCTTCTATTATGAAGGTGTGGACAAAGAGGCCCGATACCATTCCAAGAATATGCTGGATGTCCCCTTACGCATTCACAACCGCATGATCGGGGTGCTTTGTGCGGTAAACAAGAGAGAGGGCGGGTTCGACAACGCAGACGTGAATCTTCTGGAGGGCATCGCCAATCTCGTTGCTCTGCCCATTGAAAATGCCCGGATCAACGAGGCGCTTACCCGGGCATACGACAACGTACAGGGGCTCAGCCGGGCCAAGGAGCAGGTGATCCACCACCTGTCCCACGAATTGAAGACACCACTTTCCGTTCTGGCGGCCTCTTTCCGGTTGATGGAGGATCGTTATCGGGGGGAATGGGACGAGTCCCTGAATCGAATCCTGGCACGCGCTCGGCGAAATCTGAATCGGTTGCTGGACGTTCAGTACGAAATCAGCGACATGCTGCGGCAAAAGGATTACCGGTCCCATGGTATGCTCAGCTTTCTTTTGGATGCCAGCCGTGACATGCTGGCCGTATTGGCCGAGGCCCATCCGGGATGCAGCCGGGTGCCGGAGGTGATCCAACAGGCCATCGATCGGGAATTCGTCCCTGTCGAGAAGACCTGTTCCACGATCACTCTCGACCGATGGGTGACGAATCAACTGGCGGTGTATGCCCAGGAATTTGCCTATCGCCATATTCGACTGGACATTCATGTGGGTCCTGTCGAGCCGATCTCCATCCCCGAAGAGGTGATGGAAAAGATCGTGAAGGGTGTGCTGCGAAATGCCGTCCAAAACACACCCGACAAGGGCCGGGTGACGGTGACGGTGTGCGGTGGAGAAAAGGGGCCTGTCTTCGAAGTGTGCGACACGGGCGTAGGCATCACCCAGGAGAAGCAGCGGCTGATTTTCAACCACTATTTCGCAGCCGGTGAGACGAATGCTCATGCATCGGAATCTCCCTTTGATTTCAACGCCGGTGGCAAGGGACGAGATCTTTTGCGGATCGCCATTTTTTCCGAGCGGTACCGGTTCGATACGAAATTGGATTCCAAGCGGTGTCGTTTTATCCCTGCGGAAAGTGACCCGTGTCCCGGTGACATCGACCGATGTGACCACTGCAGTGCCCGATCGGACTGCGATGGCTCGGGCGGCACCACCGTTTCGATTCAATTTCGTTCCCCTGCCGCAGGGGTATCACGATGAATCACAAAGACAGTGAGCCAAGAGAAATGAGAAAAGAGAAATGAGAAAAGAGTATAAGATAACGCCTAAACAAGAGGGATTTTTTCGAGACATGAATGTGGAATTTCTCATTCATGAACTGAAAAATCCTGTAGCGGTCATCGAGAGCGCAATCCGTATGCTATTGGAAAAACCCAATAAATACGGAATGCTGACCGATCGCCAGAATAAATCCTTGCATCGAGCCCTGAGAAATGCCAAGAAGGTCCGGGACATGCTTGCCGACTTGCTGGAAGTGGGGCGGTCGGATGCGGGATGGTTTCATTGTTCCTCTTTCAATCCGGTTGCCGTGATCGATCGAACCTTGATGGCGGTACTGGAAGCGACCGACAACCGCTTATGGGAAATACTTCATGAGATCGGGGAGGATCCGGCTCGTCTGACGATGCTGGAGCGAAGCGGCATTCATCTTTCTTATACCACAAAAGATCCGATCTTTCGAATATGGCAGGATGAGACCAAATTCGCGCAAATCGTCGGCAATCTCATTAAAAATGCCCTCCAGCACAGAACACAACATCTGTTCATCGACATCAAAGGGGATGAAAACCATCTTTTTGTCGAGGTGAAAGATGACGGTCCCGGTGTGAAGGAGGGGCATCAGGAATTGATTTTCCAGCGATACACCCAGCTCGGGCCATCCCCTTCGTTATCCAGGACGGGCCATGGGTTGGGGTTGGCGGGCGCACGTATTCTGGCGCGTCACCTGGGCGGGGATATCACGGTGGGAAACCGAAGCGGTGGGGGGGCTTCCTTTTGTCTGCGTCTACCTTTTACCTTTGAGGAAAAATAGGGAGAAGTAAATGGGCCGAGTCTCTTTTCGACAATTTTTTGAATCTGTTCCGGTCATGTTGGGGGAAGGGGCGGTGATCGAACGCTTGCGGCGGGACACCGATTTTTCATTGGATCCGTACATCGTCAATTCGGCATTCATTTATGAAGCTGAAAAGCGGGCGGCGCTGGAGAAGATTTATCGGGAATACCTGGATGCCGGCAGCCGTTTTGGCCTTCCGTTGGTTCTTTCCACCCCCACCTGGCGGGCGAGCCAAGAGCGCATCGCGGATGCCGGATACGCCGGAAAAGACGTGAACGGGGACAATTTTCGCTTCCTCGACGATCTGCGAAACAGTTACGGCGCCTATGGTGGGAAGGTTGTCATCTGCGGGTTGATGAGCTGTCAGGGAGACGCCTACGATCCGTCCACGGGTCTGTCCTCGAAAAGCGCCCAGGCATTTCACCGGTGGCAAGCTGAAAAGCTTGCCGGTTGCGGTGTGGATTTCATACTGGCGGCCACATTGCCGGCCCTGGAAGAGGCCACCGGCCTGGCGGCGGTCATCGCAGCCACGAATATACCCTACATCGTCAGTTTCGTGGCACGGCCCGAAGGGACCATGCTCGACGGTACGCCCCTCGCGAAAGCCATCGGCCATATCGACGAAACGATTCACCCCAAACCCATGGCCTTCATGATCAACTGCACACATGCTTCGATCTTTGCATCGGCTTTGCGCAGTGAGACCAACTCTTCCGATTTGGTCAGAAATCGGGTTTGCGGGCTCTTTGCCAATACGGCGGCATTGAACCCCGAAGAGCTGAACGATTGCGATGAATTGGTGTCCGAGGCGCCCGAGGTTTTCGGAGAGAGCGTGGCCGGCCTCAAGACCACCTTCGGCATGAAGATTCTGGGCGGGTGCTGCGGCACCGATGGGCGCCATATCCACGAGCTGGCGAAACGGCTGGTGGAATAGATAGAAAAACCATAAAATCTCACGTGAAGACGCGAAGACGCAAAGTTCGATGTTCGACGTTCAATCTCTTTGTCTTTTTTTGATAGTATGCTAAAAGCCCGCCTTCAAAATTTCATTGATCTCTTCCGGATAGGCCATGCAGAGGGTCTCGTTGAACAGGTTTCGTATGGCGCCCACATCCGGTGTCCCCAATTGCTGGCTGAAAAAGGTGCGCGGTGAAAAAAGCAGATGGAACCGGAAATGGTCGTCTGCCTCTGCCCCCGTGAAAAAGTTCATGTTGAAGCTGTAGATACCCATCTCGTCGTATTCGGCCATGAGCCTGGCAAGACCTGTTCCCAGGTCCCGTAAATCCGATTCGGTAAGGTCGAGGGTGGTCCTTGCACCCTCCACGATGGCCAGCACGTCACCGGCCACGCCCATGGGTGCGTAGGCCGTCAGCCAGTGGGACCTTCCGATCCGTCCCAGATAGCGCTCGCCGTTTTTCTTCTCCGCTTCGATCAGATCATCCCAATAGGAGGTGCCATGGGTTTTTTGGTATGCTGCCGATGCCTCGATCTCCTGTCGCAAAAGGTTGGGCGCCGAGGAAGAGTAGAAGACTTGAAGGTGCGGATGGATAATGGAGCTTCCCGCCGGCGGCATGTAGTTCCAGTTGACGATGGGGTAAACGGCTTCGGCATGGCCGGTCTCCTTCACCTGCCGGAAGAAGTCGTTGGCGAATCCGAAGGCAAGTGCCATGTGTTCGGCCGTGAATTCTGTCATGGGGATATAATGGCGGCTGCCGAATGTGGCCACCGCCCCGATGCTGTCGTAGGGGGCGATATTGGGAAAGATGACCATATCGTCCCTTACCATGCGCCCTTGGGGGATGAGGTCGGTGGGGAATACCGGTGTCACCGTAAGGACCTTGTCGGCGCAAAAGGGACACCACTTGGCGGTACCCGCCAAGAGGGAGTCGAAATCGGGTTTCTCCCACTTCAGTTTCATGAAGTGACAGATCCGCGCCGTCCTTTTCGTCAGCGGATCGATACGGATTTCACTGGGGATGCGCCGCTCTTCCATCTCCTTTTGGGGGTTTCGCATGATGGTCTCTTTGCGAATGGACATAAATTGCATGGCACCTCCTTGCAAGCTTTCCTGTCGTGGTTTCAAGGATTCAGGGAACCTCTTTGGATTCCAATGGTAAACGGCAGATGTAAATTCATGGTGCTGATTGAAAAAAGATAGAGATACAAAGGTTTATCATTAACAATGATATGTCAAATTCTTCATAACGTCAATTTAGGTAAAGTCTGCCGACCTCCCTACCGATAAACTTCATTGGTTACCATCCAACAGATTCGATAGGGAGTGCAAGAAAAAATGAAATTGATTCAGAACATGAAGATCAGAAGAAAATTGCAGGTCACCGGCGTGTTGTACTTACTTCTCATATCCATCGTAATCTATTTTTTCATTAGTTCCAATGAACTGATCAAACGTTCTTCCGAGCAAGGACAAATGTTAAATGCCCTTTCCAGTGACATTCGACGTGCCGAACTCGCCGTTACGGATTATGTCCACCAACGGATTTCCAAAGATACCCTCGACAAGATGCTCCAACAACTGGAGTCGCGACTTCCCGACGATTCACTGAAGAAAAATGTCTCGCAGGTCAAGGGCAAGACAGCGACCTTTAAAGAAGTCCGGTCCAGAAATCAGGCCATCGAAGGGGAAATCACCACTTTGACCGAAGCATCCTTGGCTGCCTCCAACGATGTGATCAAAAAGATAAGCGATCGTCTCGTGGGGTTCGATACCCGCATGGGGGTCTCGGACATGGAGAGAGCCGTCATCGTCGGTGCCAGCATGAACACGAACGCCAATTTCCGGATCAGGCTGCTTTTCGGCAGGTTGAAGCAAGATATTGCCGTGAAAGACGAACTCATCAAGTTTCTGGACACCCTCGTCACCAATGTCACAAAGGACATCGAACTGCTCAAGGGAACGTCCAATGAAGCAGCCGCGAGACAGGCCAAGGCCAATAATCTGCAGATCAAGGCCCTGGTGTTGGAATTTATCGACAACGAACATACCCTCAATGCACTCGAGCACGAAATAAACGCCGGCATCACCGCAATCGCCGAAGGTGTCGAAAAGGTTGTAGACCAAAGCAATGAAAATCTCTTTTCCACCATCAAAGGGTACTTTTCAAAGATTATCGGCGTGATCTTGATTGCCTCTGTTTTGGGCATCCTGGTGAATTTTTTCATCGCCAAGAATGTCTCCGATTCCATTCAGCGCCTCAACGAGATGGTGAAGGATCTGGCCGATGGTGAAGGAGAATTGAACAAGCGCATCCAGGTGAGCAGCGAAGACGAGACCGGCGAACTGGCGCGATGGATCAATCTGTTTGTGGAAAAGCTGCAGATGATGTTAAAAGAGATCTCTGCCGACGCCGATTCACTGAAGAGCGCTTCATCCGACCTGACAGATATCTCCGGCCAGATGTCCCATGGCGCGCAGAATGCTTCCGAAAAGTCAAACAGCGTCGCCTCCGCCGCCGAAGATATGAGTTCCAACATGAACTCCGTAGCCGCCGCCAGCGAGGAGGCCTCGGCCAATGTGAGTCTCGTGGCCAGTTCCACGGAGGAGATGGCGGTTACGGTAAAAGAGATTGCAAAGAGTTCGGAGAAGGCCCGTATCATCACCAATGACGCCGTAGCCAAAGCCAGCGGCGCCACATCCAATATCAATCGGTTGGGTGACGCCGCCGATCAGATCAGCAGGTTCACCGAGGTGATTACAGAAATTTCCGAGCAGACCAATCTGCTGGCTCTGAATGCCACCATCGAGGCGGCCAGGGCAGGTGAAGCCGGGAAAGGGTTTGCCGTCGTGGCCAATGAGATAAAGGAACTCGCCCGGCAGACGGCCCAGGCCACCAGCGAGATCAAATCCAAAATCGAGGGGATCCAAAACTCTTCAACCCAGACCATCGACGAAATTACGATCATTTCTCAGGTAATCAACGAAGTCGACGAAATCGTTTCGACCATCGCCGCGGCAGTGGAAGAGCAGGCGGTCTCCACCGAGGAGATTGCCGGTAACGTTTCCCAGGCGTCTTTGGGCATCAATGATGTCAACGAAAATGTCGCCCACAGCTCCTCTTCATCAGCCAAAATTTCCGAAGAGATTGCCGACGTAAACCAGGCGGCACGCATGCTTGTGGGCAGCAGTGATAAAGTAAGCGAAAGTGCCGGTGCACTTTCCTCCCTGGCGGAAAAACTCCACCAGAACATCGGGCGTTTCAAACTATAGCCGATCCGACCCATGAAAAGATCGCCTCGCCGGTGATCGACCGGCTGACGGCCGCAACCCGGAGCAGATTCGGATCCTGAGTGTTCATCAGGATCATATCCGTGCCGGCGGCCGCCAGCATGGGCAGAAAAGCCGCCTGGTAATGGGCGCGGCTGGCTTTGTTCGGAGCACCGGTGGTCAGGTTGGAGAGCCCGGCGATGGTCCGTACCCTCACCCCCAGCAGATCCGGCAGGGAACGAATCACCTCCAGCACCGCCATGTTCTGGCGGTTTCCGTCCTGCCATACCAGTGGCGCCACCACCGGATCGAAGATGATCCGTGCGGGTGCGATGCCGGCCTGTTCCAGTTCGGCAAAGAGGGCGACGGCCACCTCCATGCGTCCGGCGGCGTCGGGTGGAACATGGCCCTTTTCATCCAGAAGATAGGCGATGACATGGACATCGTGGCGCACGGCCAGTGGCAGAATCGCAGATAGCTTCTCCGGTTCCAGGGAGACGCCGTTGATGACGCCGCGACCGTGGCATGCGACCAGCCCCGCTTCCATGGCTTCCGGATTGACGGTGTCGATGAACAGGGGCAGATCGCAGGCCTCCTGGACCGTTCGAACCAGAAAATTCATCTTTTCCCGGGCACCTTTTGAAAGCGGCCCGCTGTTGACGTCCACGGCCCCGACACCGGCATGCACACAACGTCGGATCAGGTCGCGAATGGGAGTGGGATCCATGTTTTCCACTGCCGATAAAATGGCGGGCAGCGTAATGCGCAGGTTGTCGGAAACGACGATCATGGGGCTTTCCTATCTGTCAGATTCGGTGGAATCCGTATCATATCAAGCGGTTCTGGTTGACGACCCAGGTAGAGGCGTGCGATAATTCCAGGTTGGGCCGGCGAGAGCGTGGCACCCGTTTCGTCGGTGATTTTCTCGATGCGATCCATTCGTGTGGGCCCTTTGTGAGAGAGGACATTCACCCGGTCGCCGGAGAAGATCCTGTTTTTCACCACAACGCGTGCGCCGCCGTCTTTGGTTTGGTCGACGACCTTGGCTACGAATCGGAGGCCGGGGTGGTTGATGTTCTCAACATTGGCAGCCGTCTGTTCGGGATCACCCAAATAAAATCCGGTGCAGTACCCCCGGTTGCTGATGGCCGTGAGTTCCTCTTTCCAGTGGGGCATCACCGTGTAGGTATCCGGATCGGCGAACCATCGGTCGATGGCCTCCCGATAGACTTTCACGACTGCTGCCAGATAGTGGATGCTTTTCATGCGCCCTTCGATCTTCAATGAGACGATGCCGGCACGGATCATGGCCGGCAGGTGATCGATCATGCAAAGGTCCCGGGAGTTGAAGATGTAGGCGCCCCGCTGGTCCTCGGCGATGGGAAAGTACTGGCCCGGACGGGTTTCTTCCATTACCGTATAATGAAACCGGCAGGGTTGACAGCATTCTCCACGGTTGCTCGGTCGGTTTTTCAAGAAGCCGGAGAGAAGACATCGGCCCGAGTAGGCCATGCACATGGCGCCGTGGACGAAGGCTTCCACGACTATTCCGCTTTTTTCCGCGATTTGTCGGATCTGCTGTAGGGTCAGTTCCCTGGCAACGTTGATCCGGACCGCACCCTGGTCCCGCCAGAAGCGTGCCGCGGTAGCGTTGGTGGTGTTGGCCTGGGTGCTGATGTGGATGGGAATGCCCGGCAGATGCCTTTTCGCCATCACCAGGATGGCCGGGTCGGCGACGATCACCCCATCCGGTGCGATATCCGCCATCGACGACAGGTACCTGCAAATGGCCGCCGCCTCCTCGTCATGGGAGTAGATGTTTACGGCCACATACATCCTCACGCCTTTCTCACGCGTCAGGCGTCGCGCCGTCTTCATCTCTTCGATGGAGAAGTTCGCCGAAAAGCTTCTCAGGCTGAACGCTTTGCCGGAGAGGTATACGGCGTCGGCGCCATAATGGATGGCAATTTCGAGCTTTTCCATTGTGCCGGCCGGCGCCAGCAGTTCTACTTTTTTGCCTTTGACATCCATCACCCATCACCCATTACGCATCACTCATAACTGATAACCCATCACTTTTTTATTACCCCAAACCGGTCCTCCATCAAATGAGAGATGGAGGCATTTAAGGCCGGATAAGAATAGACCTCCAAGGTCACCGTGCCGGAGAACCGGTCCAGAATCGTTGTCACCGAGTCCATCTGTCCCTGGTTCAGCCGGTTCAGCGGCAAATGGTCGTTGGTGCCGTCGACGCCGTGAAGGTGGACGATGGTGATGCGGTCTTCCCATCGTCGAAAAAAATCCATCAGGGAAAAGCCATGAACCATGAGGTGCCCCATGTCCATGCAGATGGAGAGATTCAGGTTTTCGATAACGCCGGCCGCTCTTTCAAGGGAATAATCCAGGGTCTCCACACTGATCCGGCGACTGTCCACACCGGCCTCCAACACCCGTAAGATCGTCTCCGTCTGCCACTTTTGCCATGTGTTGTCGTCCGGGGCATCGTCCGGGTTCGGTGACAGATGCAAGGTGTAGGTGGTGGGCGCAAGGGGTTCGCAGGCCGCAATTACCTTTTTGAGGATTTCGGCGGCGTGTCGACGTTCTGCCGAATCCGGTGATCCGGTGGACAGATCCGATGGAAGGTGCACGTTGAAGTCGATGGAGAGCGTCTCTCGTAGTTCTGCCAGGTCACGGATCAACGGTTGATCCGGAAGGCTTTCCGGTGGATGGCTTTCGAAAAAGAGGAGTTGGATCTCATCTACGAAGGGGGCCAGGTGGCGGACATTGTCCTGGTATCCGGCCCGATAGACGAAGGAGGGACAGGCCACCGAAAAGGAAAAGCGATTCTTGGCGCAACGCGAAAGCGGAGGGAAGTTCGTCGTGGATGGCTTTTTCTCGTTCATGGGTGTTTTTTGCCATTGTAACAGTGATTAAAATCAAAGGTAAGCGGTTCGCCTTTAGCAATTCGCTGTTGGCTTTTATCTGTTGGTCATTGATATTGATCAACAATTCTTAGAAGTTATGTTGCTATTCGCCAATCGTTCAATTTACGTAAAAGAGAAGACGGGTCACTGCCGCCGCCAGAAAGACCAGCACCGATACGGCCAGCATCAACCGGCAGGCCTGATTGATGTGGATGTCCTGGGCCTCGGCCAACCCCTTTCCGATGACCGGTTTTTCCACGAGTTTGCCGTGATAAAAGTTGGGACCGCCCATCCAGATGCCGAGGGCACCGGCAAAGGCGGCCTCCGGATAACCGGCATTGGGACTGGCGTGGCATCTTCCGTCCTGCCGGGCCATGGCCAGGACCTTGCTCCCCCGGCCGCTCGTTAATTGGGCTGCCAGGGCGATAAAGGGTACCGACAAACGGGCGGGGATCCAATTGGCCGCGTCGTCCATGCGGGCAGCAAAACGGCCGAAAAGAATGTAGCGATCGTTCTTGTATCCGATCATGGAGTCCAGGGTATTGACCATCTTATAGGCCATGGCAAGGGGTGCTCCCCCGATAAGGGCGAAGAAGACGGGAGAGACGAATCCGTCCACCAGGTTCTCGGAAACCGTTTCCACGGCGGCCCGGGTGACCGCCGTATCATCCAGGCGATCCACCTCCCGGCCCACGATCATGGCAACGGCCTGCCGGCCGGCCACAAGCCCTTTTTCCATCAATGCCGTGCCGACGCCTTGGGCCGCCTCTGCGAGACTTCGTGCGGAGAGGCATGAGAAGATCAGGATGGTTTGCACGAAAATCCCCACTGCCGGGTGGATGCGGTTGGACACGGCAACCAGTACAAAGGCGAGTACCCACACGGCCACCACCAGGCTGACCGAAAGAAAGGCGCCGGAGAAAAGCAAACCGGTGGGCAACCGGCGAAACCGGGGTTCCGCCCATTCGATGGCCAGACCCATCCATCGTATGGGGTGGGGAAACCACAGTGGATCTCCCAACATCATGTCCAGGGCGAAGGCCAGTGTCAGGGCCAGGGCCAATCCGTCACCGTTCACTTTCTTTCCCCCTTGGTTTTCCTTTCCGGTCGGGGCCTGCAACGCCAGATCGACAGAAATCGATCAGGAGTTCCGTGGCACGCAGGTTCTCCCCTTCTTTTCTGAGGGAGAGGCGCACATAGCGCTCTGAGAGCCCCGTGAAATTGGAGCAGTCACGGATCAAGATGCGATTTTTTGCCATATGCTGCCATACGGCCGCAGCGGTGAGATGTTCGGGAAGTGCCATGAGGATGAACGTGGTGGCCGATGGAAAGCATCGGATATCGCTTTCTTCGGCAAGACGTCGGACTACCCATGATTTTTCCTTTCGGATCATGGATCGCGTATGTTCGAGAAAAGGGTTCACCTTTTCCGGATGGGTCATGAGCCATGTGACCGCCGCCTGGGCAAGGCCGTTGACCGACCATGGGAGGGCATAGGGTGTCAGCCGGTCCACCAACTGACCGGGCGCCTTGACAAAACCGATGCGAAGCCCGGGAATGCGAAACGCCTTGGACATGGAGTTGAGAACCATTACGTTGGGCAGATCCGAGCCGATCATGGTAATTTGTTCCGGTGCATCGGCAAACGGCAGATAGGATTCGTCGATCAGGAACAGGGTCTCCGGATTTGTCCGGCAAAGGGCCTCGATGTCCGAACGGTCGGTCAGCGTGCCAGTGGGGTTGTTGGGATTGCAGATGAAGACAAGATCCGCATCGATCGCGGCCACGGATTCCATGTCCAGGGAAAAATCGTCGGACGGCTCCAGGATCATGTGATCGCAGGCCACATGGTTCATGGTGCAGGCATCTTTGTAGTCGGCATAGGTGGGGCCCACCACAAGCGCCTTTTTCGCCTTCACGGCCCGGGGAATGCGATAGATCAGTTCCGTGGTGCCGTTGCCCGCCATCACCATCCCGGGGTCGACGTCGTGGAAATCGGCAAATGCCCGGACCGCGGTTTCGGCAGCCGCCTCGGGCAACACGGATATGGCGGCAAGGTTATCGGCAAGATACGCGACCAATTCGGGCATGGGGCCCAGGGGATTGACATTGGCGCTCATGTCGACGATTTCGGCCGGAAGACATTCCAACTGCCGTGCCAGTTCATAGATGTTTCCACCGTGTCCACCGATCATCGGCCGCCTCCTGCGCATAATGCCAGAAACAATGCTGCCTCCACGATCTCCACCATGGCGCCGAGCATGTCTCCCGTAATGCCTTCCATCTTTTTTCGATAGACGTACAGGAGTACTGTGAGGGTGAGGGCGAAGGTCAGATTCAGAATGATTCCCCGCCAGCCCAGGAAAAGGGAGAAGAACAGCGGCAGCACCACGAAACGAAAGTCGGCCAGACTCAACGGCGTTTCGAAAAAGGCGCTTCCCGTACCCGATTCCCCACGGGCATAGGGAAGAAATCGCATGCCGAACATCATGGCTGAACGGGCGTATGCCGGCACCACCAAGAGGGATAGAAAGCGCAGTTGTTCCACGGCGCCCAGGGCCAAGGTCTTGGTGAGCAGCAGGCAGCTCACGGCAACCAGGCCCATGGCCCCCACCCGGCTGTCCTTCATGATGGCCAGCCTTGTTTCCCGATCTCGATGACCGTAAAGACCGTCTGTCATATCGGCAAGACCGTCCAGGTGAAAGGCGCCGGTGACAATTGTCAGCAGGAGCACATCCAATGCCGACGCCACCAACGGCGGCCAGAGGGTTGCGGCGGCCAGGTCGAACAGTGCCAGGAGAATACCGATGGACAGGCCGACGAGGGGAAAATGGGCGATGATTGCTTTGGGATCAAAGGGCTGCGGTTTTCCCAGGGGAATTGCCGTAATGAACTGAAGTGAGGCGAAAAATCCATTCATGGTTCGAGGGTTCCGGAAGGGGATTTGATCGTAACGGGGATACCGGCCACGGTCCAGACCACCCTGTCACAGGAAGCGGCCATGGCCTGATTGGTCCAGCCGACCAGGTCCCGGTAGAGACGGGCCAGGGGATTGTCGGGGACGATACCGGCGCCCACTTCGTTGGAGACGATCACGACGGCACAAGGGGCTGCCTCCACGGCTTGGGCCAGGTCTTTGATGCGCTTGCGGATCCGCTCTTCGTCCCGGGTCTCCATGAGCAGGTTGTTTAGCCAGAGGGTCAGGCAATCCACCAGCATTACGTCCACCGGGGAACGATGCTCCGCGATGGCGCCGGCCAGCTCCACGGGGATTTCGAGGGTGTCCCAGCTTTCATCGCGATCGCGACGGTGGCGATCCACCCGTGCATGCATTTCGGCGTCCTGGGGCACGCAGGTGGCCACGAAGAGACGCCTCTCCCCCATGGATTCGGCCAACACCTGCGCGTGGCTGCTTTTACCGCTACGACAGCCGCCCAGGACCAGAATTTTTTCTTTCCTATTCATCTATTCTGCCGTCTCCGTCATGATTCGATCCACCTTCAATCAGCCGTAAGTAGCATATAAACGGCCGGTGACACACTTTTTTCAGATGTCTCGGTGAATTTTTCGTAGAGGGAGACCGACGGATCCCCGTACAAATTGAAATCCATGAGGTTCATCCAGTGAGAGCCGTCCCAGTAGCCATAAAGATTCGCCCCCATATCGGCTTTCACGTCGTAGAGCGCCATGGCCGCCGTTTTTCGGTTGACCACCAGTTCCTGGCCGTAATAGTAGCCGATACTGGCATTGTCGCAATAGTATTTCAAGCCGGTAAACCAGGACGTTATTGCATACCAGCTCACACGACTGGCACTGGTCGTGGTGATCGCCCCGTTGTACAAAAGTGCCGTTCCCAGATTGCAAAAGGCCGGTGTCGCACTCCCGGTTTCCGGATAACCGTTGAGACAAGAATTCTGGTACACATGGGCGGGGTGGGTGTTGTCCAGATACTGCGTGTCAGCGCTATCGATAATTCCACCCCAGCCGCATCCGGTGTATCCAAGGGAGGCGCCGGATTGGCTGCCGTGCCCCCACCACCACACCATGCCGTAGTCGTTGTCACGCCAATTTTGCCAGGATGCGTCGTCGATCAGTTCCTGGTCACTGGCAAAGGCGGAATTTGCGGCGGCACAGACACTTCCCTGCATATAAAGGGTCCAGTCAAACATGCCTGCACCGGTAAGGTAGTTGTTCATCATGGCTTCGGACAGGTAGGCGCCGTCCGTGGATGCGTCCGAAAAGCTCATGGGCAAAAGGGCCGTCTTCCTCCAGGAAATGTCCGATTCGCCGTGGTAGGCGATGGTCTTTTCCAATACGGCGTCAAGGTTGGCGGTCCCGCCAGTATACACTGGAATCCGTCCCACATAGACCTCGTTGGCAAAATCGACACCATTCACGTCTCCATGCCCGGTACCGCAACTCAGTCCCACATCGCAATATTCGCCGAAATAGCCATCGCCATCCAGATCCCAGTTTCCCGTCAGATCCGCATAAAAATAGTCAGTGGGGGACTCCTGGTATGAGCCGTCGTAGCGCTTGGGCCAGCACATCTTCATGGGCACGTCCCCGACGGCATCGGTGGCGCTGCCTGGGTCGTCCGGATCGGGATTTCCAATCAGCAAGACGTAGGTGATGCCATAGCCAAGATAGTTGCCTATCAGCCATTGTCGGATCTTTTCCGCGGTTCCGTCGGGCGACTGTCCCGTGAGGCCGCCGTACTCGTCTTCGGTGATGACCAGGGGGGAGAATCCCTTGCCCTGGAGGTGGGATAAAAATTCGGCCAGTTTCGTGCTGGCACTTTCGATGGCGTTCGTCGTAATGATCACATAGTCATAGGTCGCACCGGCGCCCGGTGAAGGCCGGCTCGATTCATACCAGGATTTTCCCTCATCGTAATTGGCAAAGGCCTTTTTCGCCCTTTTGTCCATTACCGTATCTGTGAGCTCATCTTTTGGAAGGGAATTCATTCCTTTTCTGGTATAGGTTATGTTTACCTTCACTTCGCTGTTATAGATAAGGCCCTGGGTGATGGGGTTGTATTGAAACGGCGTATATCGAATCGTGATGAACCGCCATTTTCGCATCTTTGAAGAGCCGATGAATTCCACCGACCGTTCGGGAAGGGCCGTATTTTTAGCATACACGCCGGTTTTTCCCGATTCGATTTTTTTCTCATCATCCCAGGTGGCCATGGGCGGCAGTTCGCGAAATTTGAATTGTCCGAGAAAGCTGGATGATGTGACCGTGTATTCGACCCCGATGGTCTTCTCGACGACATCGGGTGGCACCACGAAACGAAATATTTTTGACGGCAAATCAGGATAACCGGGAACGCCGTAGGCGTGATAGCCATCCATAAGAATCCGGCTGTACCCGTCATTGCCGGTCTCCATTTCATACTGAGACACCTTCAGGGCGTGAACCTGGTCTGCCAGTGCGTTTTGCGAAAGAATAAACAATAACGAAAATGCCAGCGCACTCCATAGAAGGTTGCTTTTTTCCATTGGATCTCTCTCTTTCCGGGTTTTACATAAGCGCTTCGATTCTTTGGATGTCCAAATGGCCGCAAACATGATCGGCCAGCAGGGCATACTGCTTTTGCTTGGCTGCCAGACCCCCGATGGCAGGCACGGCAACATCACGAATTCCAACGACTGCAAGCCACTTTGTGATCAAATCAGGCGTGTCGAAGATACCGTGCATGTAGGTTCCCAATGCGTTTCCGTCTTTTTCCGCGCATCCGTCCGTGTCATGGACGGCCAAACCGTTTCTGTCGTTTACCGCAAGCAGTGGTTCGCCGCCCAGAAGGCGGGTCTGTCCCATGTGGATCTCATAGCCGGCACCGGAAATGCCGTCCCAGGAGAATCGACTGCAGGTGGTGGTCTTGGGCGCCTTGAGGACCGTCTCCACCGGCAGAAGACCCAGCCCATCGGTCGTTCCCGGTTCTCCCTCGAGGCCATCGGGGTCAAAAACCTTTTTTCCCATCATCTGATACCCGCCGCAGATACCGGTAATGTGCCCCCCCTTGCCATGGAAGTCGCGGAGCCGATCCCGCCAGCCGGTTGATACGAGCCATGCAAGATCAAAGCGGGTGTTTTTTGACCCGGGAATGAGCACGGCGGAAAATCCATCCAGTGACTGGGGAGTTTCGATGAAGTGGATGCTGATTCCCGGTACCTGGCGGAGTGGATCGAAATCGGTGAAATTGCTGATGTGGGGAATGCGAATCACCGCAACCGCCGGTTTTCCAGACAGTGTGGGATTTGCCGTTTTGGGCCTTTCGATGACCACCGAATCTTCGGGGTTGATGCGGATGTGATCGTACCAGGGGACCACACCGAATACGGGAAGTTTCGTTTTTTTTTCGATCCACGACACGCCGTCGGAGAAGAGGCGCAAATCACCCCGGAAGCGATTGATGATGAACCCGGCCACCAGCTCTTTGTATTTTGGGGGAAGACATTCAATGGTTCCCACCAGCTGGGCGAAAATGCCGCCGCGGTGAATGTCGCCCACGATGATCACCGGTGCGCCGGCGTATTGGGCCATGGAAAAGTTGACGATGTCATGGTCCATGAGGTTCACTTCCGCGCAGGACCCGGCTCCTTCCATGACGATCAGATCATGGGCAACCCGCAGGCGATCCAATGCACCGTTGGCCGTTTGCACCAGACGGGCTTTTTTCTGGTGATAGTCCATGGCCGTCTGGTTGCCGATGGCCTCGCCGAGGAGTACTACCTGGGATCCCACGTCGCTGGTGGGCTTGAGCAGGATTGGATTCATGTCCACATGGGGGGGGATGCCGGCCGCCTCGGCCTGGACGATCTGGGCCCGGCCCATTTCCAGACCCTCCGGCGTGACGCCGGAGTTGTTGGACATGTTCTGCGCCTTGTAGGGGGCGACCCGCAGGCCACGGTCGGCAAAGATACGGCAAAAGGCCGCTGCGATGACGCTTTTGCCCACATCGGAACCGGTGCCGAAAACGGCGATGCAGGGGGCTTTTGATTCGTTGTCCAGAGTAGAATTCCTTGTCATTGTATCATTCGCTAAAATAGGGTTCGAGGAGCCGAGGGTTCAAGGGGCCAAGTGACAACGGCCGAAGGATCTTTTTTGTCGCGATTTCTATCTGGTTATTCGTAAATGATGATATCATTCACTCGAATCCTTGAACTCTCCACCGAATCTTGATGAACTTGAAAAAAGCCATGTTTCGGACGGCGTCGCAAAAAGTCAGAGATCAAGGCCTGCGAGTCCCGAGGAGTGAGGCGTGTACAGAAATATGTCGCAGCGACGAGGGGCGAAGCGTAACGCCGATATCGGACTTTTTACGACGCCGTCAACCTTACTTTTCGATTCCGACCCTCGCTGGCACACCCTCTTCGTAGTAATGTTTCACCGCTTTCATCTCCGTCACCAGATCGGCACGTTCGATGACCCTTGGATCGGCGCCGCGTCCTGTTATCACCAGTTCCACACCACCGGGTTTTTGTTCCATGATGGCAAGCAGTTCCTGCGTCGTGAACAGTCCCAACCTGGCCGCCACATTTCCCTCTTCCATGATCACCACCTGATATTGGCCCGAATGCATGGCCTCGATCACGGCTTTTACTCCCTCTTGGGCCGCTTTGCTGTCCTCCGGCGAAGGCCGATTCTTGATGAATCGGCCCCGACCGAATTGACGGATGGTGATCCGGTCGGAAAAGCGTGACAGGGCCTTGATCTCGCTGTAGTCGCCGGATTTGATGAACTGGGCGATGAATACCCGAAGACCTGCCCCGGCGGCCCGGATGGCCAGGCCCAGAGCGGCCGTGGTTTTGCCTTTCCCGTCGCCGGTATAGACTTGGATGTATCCCTTATCGAATGTCATATTTTTTTGCATATCCCCGTGGCGTGATCATGAATCCGTCGTAATTGAAGGTAGAACCGTTTCCGATGAAGACGGTGGTCTGCATGTCCACCTCGGCCCGATCCAGTTCGCCGAGGGTGGTCAGTGCGACCCGCTGATTTTCCCGCATGGCGCCGGTGACGATGCCTACGGGTGTGCCAGGCGGCCGATGGGCCAGAACGATCTGCTGGGCGCGGGTCAGGTGGTCGGCCCGGCGTCGGCTTTTGGGATTGTAAATGACGATGACGAAATCGGCCACGGCTGCGGCTGCGAGACGTTTTTCGATGGTTTCCCAGGGTGTAAGCAGATCGGAAAGGGAGATGGCGGCAAAATCGTGAGTCAATGGCGCTCCCAGAAGAGAAGCTCCCGAACACAGGGCCGGGATGCCGGGAACCACTTCGATGGCCAGCCCCTGTTCGGTGCCCGGCACTTCTTTTCTGCGGCCGATGGGAATGTCCCGTTCCCGGCACATTTCCAACACCAGCCCGGCCATGGCGTAGACACCCGGGTCACCACTGGAAACGATGGCGCAAGCGGTGCCCGAAAGGGCCAGGTCCATGGCCGCGGCCACACGGTCCACTTCCTTTTTCATGGCCGTGCTGATGATCCGCTTGCCTTCGATCAGGGGACGGATCAGTTCGATATAGGTGGTGTACCCGGCCACGGCGTCGACGGTCTCCAATACCTGGGCCGCACGGTTGCTCAGGTGGTCCGGTCCACCCGGTCCGATACCGACGATGTATAGCCGTCCGCGGCGATCGCCACCGTTGCGTTGGCCGTTTTTCGTTTGGGAACGACCAGATGTCCCCGGTGGGTCGCCAGCAAGGCCGCCGCTTCGCATACGCTTTTTACTCCTATGTGTTTTTCGACCATGGCAGACGGGTTGGGTACGTCTTTTACCTGGTCCAGACTGTTGCGCTTGAATATTTGTAGCGGAATGTTCATGGACGCGGCCAGGGACAGAAGGCCGGGCTCATCGGCCTTTACATCCACCGTGGCCAATGCGCGCAGGCTGGATCGGGAAAGACCGTTGTCGGTCAGTGTCCGGACCAGCAGTTCGCGCATCTCTTCGGCTTCGGTTCCCCGGTTGCATCCCATTCCGGCTACCAACGATCCGGGTCTCAATACCAGTACTTCGGGGGGGAGGTCAAGGCACACATGATCCACGAAAACACCGGCACGATCGGATTCGAAACGGTCCGCCCCGCCTACGCATACATCGGCTTCTGCCAAATGGGGAAGGATCCGTCCATATGGATCGTGCACGATGATGGGGCGGCCGGTGAGAATGGCCATGTTTACCGATTTAATGGCATCGGGGTTTTCGATGGCAAGGTGTTGGGATTTGGCGATGAGATCAATGGCGGGCAGACGGTTCACATCCGTTGCAGTGGTGATCACCGGTGTTCCGCCGATGATTCGGGCCACCTGCCGCGACAGGTCATTGGCTCCGCCCACGTGACCCGAGAGCAGGCTGATGGCAAACTGCCCGGCGTCGTCGCAGACCACCACTGCCGGATCCGATATCTTGTGAACCAGTTGTCCGGCGATGGTGCGGACAACGATGCCCGTGGCCATGATGAAGACGTGGCCGGGGAAACGGAAAAAATGTTCTTCCACCACCGGTTTCAGATGCGTAAAACCGGTTTCACCCCGGTTCGGGGCCACTAGATTTTCCGAGAGAAAAAGAGAGGACCCTTCGATGCTTTTGGCGATTGTGCGAGCGATCCGGGCTCCTTCGGGGGTAATTGCCCAGACGGCAATCGGACCATCAATTGCTTCCCTCACCGTCCTTCCTGCGCCTCTCGATAGCCATGGGCAAGATGACGGTCGTAGTCGGACAGTTTCCCCGTGGTGGTCCACAGGACCTGCTGGTCCGGATGACCGGCCCTGCAGACGACAGCCACGGCACATACCGCCAGTTGCGCCGACGACAGGCCCTTTTTCCCTTTCACGGTGATCAGATCCGGATCACCCGGAACTGCACCACAGATGATGACGGGGTTCTTTGCTCCATCTGCCAAAGCATCGGCTGGGGTATCTGGGATCGTCACGTTATTGGCCATATAACATCCCCTGGGAATTCGGGCCGGGTTTGCGCCCTGAGATGATCCAGACGGGATTGAGGGCCTCCAGTCGGTGGCTGAAGGGCATTGCCGTTGCCCGGTTTACCTGAACCTGCACCGTGTCCATTTCCAATCCCAATTTTTCCAGCGACGCCGTGGCCGCCATAAGATTGTGGAGTAACACGGTGTTGATAACGATAATGCCGGCAGGTTTCAGCCGTTTTACGACAATCGGTATAATTTGCTCAAGGTCCTCTCCACCGCCGCCGACAAATATCCGGTCCGGATCGGGAAGATCGGTCAGGCCATCGGGGATGCGGGCCTCGATCGCCTTCATATTGCCGATACAAAACCGGGCGCGATTTTCGCGGATATGACGTATCCGCTCTGCACTTTGTTCCACCGCGAAGATTTCCCCCCGGGTGATGAACTGACCCGCTTCAATGGATATGGACCCGCTTCCCGCACCCAGATCCCAGAAGACGGCCCGGTCGAAAAGGCGCAGCCGGGAGAGGCTGATGGCCCGGATTTCGGATTTGGTGATCAGTCCGTTCTCATGGGAAAACCAGTCATCTGGCATGCCGGAAAAAAGAAGGCTGCGGGTTTGCCGTGCCGGATCGGGTTTCAGCACCACCAGGTTGAGATCGTGAAAGGTCTTGGCGCGTGCCCGTTCCGGGGTGATCCGTGTGACTCGTTCATCCGGCCCGCCAAGTTCTTCCAGAACCCACATCGAGATGTCCGACAATGCGTTCGACAAGAGGGTTTCTGCGATCCAGGCCGGCGTGTGGGTAGGGTCCGTGTAAACGGCAACCGTCTCTCCCAGTGACAGATAGCGAAGCAATTCACCGGTACGGTCCCGTCCGTGCAGACTCACCACGCGTGTCTCGCTCCAGGGTTCACCCAGCTTGGCAAAGGCGGCGGCTACGGCCGAAACATTGGGGAAAATCTGAACCCGTCTGGCACCCAACCGTCGCACCAGAAGCACACCGATGCTGAAAAACAGAGGGTCGCCTGAGGTGAGTACGACGATTTTGTTTTCGGACATACGTGTTTCGATAAATTTGTACAGTCCTTCCAGATCATTGTCGATGATCCGACGCTGGCAGGAAAGGTGAGAAAACAGATCGAGCAGCCGCTGGCTTCCCACGAGAATGTCCGCGGCTTCAATGATTTCCCGTTGCCGGGGGGCCAGGTCCTCCGGGCTTACGCCCATGCCGATAATGGTAATTTGTGCAGTCATACGATGTAGCCCCCACGTTTGTTAATGTTCGTAGACGTCCCCAGATGGTCAAGCCATTTTTCGCTTTGGCCGAGATCTGAATGAACACTGTCATGTAATGGTCCGATGCAAGTCGTGCCTTGCGATAAAGACCGATTACCCCAAATCTCAAATACACTAGCCGTAATCCGGCTTTGTGTCAACCACCGTCGCTCCATCGTAGTCGAAAATGACATATCGGACGGCCAGGGCGTTCTGGGCGAATCCCAGGGCGCTGGCACGGGCCTGTTCGGCCACATGGGCAATGACCGGCATGGCGGCGGTCTTGAGTGGATCGAAGGCGTGCCGGGCGGTGTTGGCGGCAGCGATCCGGTTTGCCAGTTTCTGATTTTTCGTTATTGCCAAGGTCCAGTCGGCCAGTTTCCGTAAACACATCTCGGATTTGGCCGCGTGGGTGTGGGGGATGTTTTGGGCCATCTTGACCGCTTTACCGAAAAAAACGGCCAGGGTCGCCGAACCAAAACCGCGGTCGGCAGCAGCGGACATGGCCTTCTCGAAGAAATCTCCGATTTGGACAAAACTCTCCTCGGCCATCTGTGGCCAGCGATTCTGGGCGAATCGTTCGCTGCGTCTTCCGGTGGTCAGCACGAGGTGGGACAAACCCATTGCGCGTGCAACATCCATGGCCCTTTCGATCGTTGCCACATACGCCTCGTGGGACATGGGCCGGACGATACCGGTGGTACCCAAGATGGAAATGCCGTCGACGATTCCCAGTCGGGCGTTGAGGGTTTTTCGTGCCAGAAGTTTTCCTTTGGGAACGAACACCTGGATGTGTATCTTTTCGTTCATGGGATGATCGGCGAGAACCTCCTGGACACTGTTTCTGATCATGGAATCGGGACCCGACGTGATGGCCGCCCGGCCGGTGGGAATCCCGAGACCGGGTTTCGTCACCATGCCGACACCTTCCCCTCCCGTGATCTTTATTGTTTCATCGCCGGTATTTTCTTCAAAGGTCACAGTAGCGCCGATTTCGGCGCCATGGGTGATGTCGGGATCATCACCGGCGTCCTTGATAACCGTGCACCATGCCGTGTTTTCTTCGGTCTTCTCACAACGGTGCACCGGAATCGTCGTCGACGCCCCTGTCAGAAAGGTGATGGTTACCTGTCCTGGCGGTTGACCGGTCAACAACAGTTGCAGGGCGGCCTTGGACGCAGCGGCCGCCGCGGCGCCGGTCGTGAAACCGGACCGGAGTTTCTTCTCGGAACCATTTTTCAACGTTTTCTTTTCCTTAACTGATACTTTCGTACCGCCGCGTTATGCTGCTCGATTGTGGTGGAGAAGTGATGGGTTCCATCCTTTTTGGAAACAAAGTAAAGGTAGTCGGTTTTGGCGGGAAACAAGGCCGCCTCTATGGCCTTTGCCCCGGGGCTGGCGATGGGACCGGGGGGAAGCCCCTTGATCTTGTAAGTATTATACGGGGTATAGGTCGTAAGGTGCCGTCGTTTGATGTTGCCGTCGAAGTCGACAATACCATAGATGACGGTGGGATCGGTCTCCAGGCGCATGCCTTTTTGAAGCCGATTGTGAAAAACCGATGCGATGATCGGGCGCTCTTCGGGAGCGCCGGTCTCCTTTTCGATAATCGAGGCCAGGGTCGTCACCTCGTGTATGCTCATTTTCAGGTCTTCGGCTCTATCCTCCCACTCCGGCAAAAATGCGGCCCTGAACTGTTTGACCATTGTGGCGATAATCGTTGCTGCATCCAACCCCTTGGGAAAGTAATAGGTGTCCGGGAACAGATACCCTTCCAGGGTTTTGGCTTCGATGCCCATTTTTTTCGCCGTTTGCGGGTCACGGGCCACCGCGAGAAACTGCTCTTCCGATTCCAGACCGGCAGCTGCAACGGCGGCGGCGATCTGTACGAGATTGAACCCCTCCGGAATGGTTACGCGGTAGAGATGTACCCGGCCTTTCACCATCTGGCCGAGGATTTCCCTGGGTGTCATGGTATTGGAAAAAAAATATTCACCTGCCTTGAGAAGTTTGTCCTGGTTTTCGAGCCTTGCGAGGATCGTGAAACGAAGGGCATCGGAAACCAGACCCTCTTGTTCCAATGCACGGGCCGTTTTCTTCAGTCCCTGGCCAGGGGTGAGGGTGAACAATTTTTCCGCTTCACCGATTCCCATGGGCTGATCGGCCCAGGATTGAAGGTGCATATAAGCAATGGAGGTTGCACAGATGGCCGAAAAGATGATTATGGATAGAATCAAACCCAGTTTTTTCCACATCGTCCGCTTCCAGATGGTTTTCGCGATCAGAAGGCTTACCATACGGTATGGCCGCAATGGTTGTCAAAGACGAACTGCGGGCCAACTCCGAGATAAATGGCACCACCGTAGTTATGATACGAGAATCCAGGAGTCAGAATTCAGAATCCAGAATAAGGTACTCGCCTTCGGCTCGATCCATTTGTTCTGGCTCCTGTAATTTTCCGCGATCGTAACGAATCCCACTTACATGGGAAACCCGAAGTCAGGTTCTCTATACCCGGACCTTCACAATTCTTTTTCGGCCGGATTTACTTTTGATTTAGAAATATCAGATAATTATATCTAATTGAGCGATTAGCAGAATGATTTCAAAGAATTTTTGAGGTGCTGCCTGAAACCCGATAGCTGATAATTGAAATTCTGATAAATGCCAAGTATATAGATGCTAACAGCTCACCCTGGTTCATGCTAAGCCCGCAATGGCTGGACCATTTACGAAGCCGTCAACATTGGATGCAGGGAGATGGAGATATCATCAATGAAACCGAGCCGGGACCAAAAGGATTGGTACAACGGATTCGAACAGGGGCCCATCCGGCCACCCAGCGAAGCCCGCAGTCTTCTCATTCGCGTAACGCGTAACTGCCCCTGGAACCACTGCGTTTTCTGTCCCATCTATAAGAATGAGCGATTTTCCATTCGCCCCCTGTCCCACGTGATCGAGGACATCGATGCCGTGCATCGGCACGTTTCAACCTTGCGATCCCTTGCGGACGGTTCGGGACGAATTCTTCGAAAGGACGTAAGTGAGCGGTTCGCGTCCATGGACGACGGTGCGCGACAGGCATTTGGTGCCGCGTTTCACTGGTATGCCGGCGGCATGACCTCCATTTTTCTCCAGGATGCCAACAGCCTGGTGGTCAAACCCGATCATCTGATCCGAATCCTGCGCCATCTTACCAACCGATTCCCATGGGTCGAACGAATCACCTCCTACGCCCGTTCCCGCACCCTTGCCCGAATCGGCGACGAGCACCTTTCGCAAATGCGAACGGCCGGTCTGAACCGGATACACGTTGGGCTGGAGTCCGGCAGTGATGCCGTCCTGGAAATGATGAAAAAAGGCGCGGATAAAAAAACGCAGATCAAGGCAGGACAAAAGGTGAAGCAGGCGGGCATGACACTTTCCGAGTACGTGATGCCGGGACTGGGGGGCAGGGCGCTGTCCGAAGTGCATGCGAAGGAGACCGCTGACGCATTGAACCAGATCGACCCGGATTTCATTCGCCTTCGTA
This sequence comes from uncultured Desulfosarcina sp., assembly GCA_963674945.2. Taxonomy (GTDB): domain Bacteria; phylum Desulfobacterota; class Desulfobacteria; order Desulfobacterales; family Desulfosarcinaceae; genus Desulfosarcina. The sequence goes on along the minus strand of CAXXWQ010000003.1, from coordinate 1,089,610 downwards.
CCCTTGCCATTCCCGGGGCAGCCCCTTTGTCCGAACTTCATCGAACCGGTGCATTCCAATGCCTTAGCGATGTGGAGATGATTCGGGAAATCAGGCTCTTTATCAATCAGTTGGAAGGTATCACCAGCACGATCACCAGTGACCATGTCCTCAATCTGATCGAGGCGGTTTGCGGGCGAATGCCAAGCGCCAAAACCGAAATTCTATCGGTGCTGGATCGATTCCTGGCGCTTTCCCCCGATGACCAGTGCCTGTTTCAGGTGGGTCGCAGGGCAGGGCTCTGCAGCCGTCTGGACGATCTATCAAGCCCGAGGCGCCGGAACAAGATCACCGCCCTTTGTGCCGAGCATGGTATCGGGCCGGAGAACGTGGACGAGGTCATGGGAGAAATGAAAAAACGGTTCATTTAGTAACCGATAATATTCGTATTTTGTATGCAGCATGGGGTTGCCATGGGATTGACTCACAGCCTCAAGGTGGCGAAGAAAAAATGCCGCCTTTTAAATGACGACGAAAAAAACGCCGCCTTGGCCATCTGTCGGGATATCCACCAGGCCCAATGTGCGTTGACACGCAAGGCTGCGCCGATTCTGGCCAACTGCATGGTCAAGTGCAAGGGACTGTGCTGTAAAAACATCCGCCCCGAAGATATCATTACCCAATGGGATCTGGTGTTCATTTTGCTCCTTTCACCCCATTTGGAACCGGAAATTGCCGCCTGTATCGAACAGGAGGGAATTTTTCCCCAAGATTGTATCTTCTTGAAAAACGGGACGGGCCCCTGTCTTTTTCCCGACAACCGGCGTCCGGAGCGTTGTATCATCTCTTTTTGCCGCCTGGAACCGACCGTGGAAAAAGAGATCGGTCACGTCATGGGCGGCTTCAGCCGGCTCATTCGGTTCTTCATGATACGGCCGTATCGACGGGTATGGCGGCGTTTATTTCCTTCCTGAATCCGATTCCATCGATTTTACCGCCTCCATCGCAAAAAGTCGCTGTTCGGACGGATTCGCGAAAAGCCCGAGATCAAGGATTGCGAGTCCGTGAGGAATGAGGCGTACGTATCGTACGCCACAGTGACGAAGGATGAAGCGTAACGCCGATATCGGACTTTTCACGAATCCGTCAAGGTTTGATTATAAAAGCCGATAACAACCATAATCATAAGGACTTCGTGTATATTGTCCAAAACGGTTGTACGAGGGAAGGAAAATGGAAAATTTAGCTGCAAACTTGAAACGGCATTGGCGTACCTATGGCGTTGCCCTTTGGATGATCGGGGTGACCGGGTTTCTCATCTATCAAAATATCGAGGTGCGTACGTTAAAGCACACAGGGTTGAAACTGGTTTCCGATGTGGACACCATCGAGAGTGTGTTGATCAGTACGGACAGCAATGTCAGCCAGATGAAGAAAACGGTGGATGACATGTCCACCAAGGTGGCGACGGTACACAAACGGGTGAAACGACGGTAAGAAAGGCCGATCACCGAATCGCCGGTACAAACAGCCTTATTGACCGGAATCCTGTTGAATAGAGGCCCGACAATGCTTCGGGCTCACTTGGCGTCAGTGACGCGGGTTGGGCCTGTATCCTTTTTAAAAAGCGCATTCACCGCACCATCGGCATCATGGGGTGCCAGCCTTCCACTTTTGGGGTTCATCCAAATTCTTTCCATCTTATCCGGAATGTCAAAATACATCAAAGGGGTTTGCGACGAGGTGGACGCCATGAAGTCGACCCAGATGGGAAGTGCGGCCCTGGAGCCGGTTTCCATTTCACCGAGCGTCGTATTATCGTCCATTCCCACCCACACGCCGGCGGCGATAACCGGAGAGAATCCGACGAAGAGGGCATCCTTGTAGGCGCTCGTCGTTCCGGTCTTGCCCGCCACGGGAAATGCAAGCCGTTTTGCACCCTTTCCCGTTCCCTCCTCCACGACACCTTGCAGCATGTCCACCATAATGGCCGCCTGGGAACGGGACATGACCGGACGGACGGACGGTTTGGCCTGCCAGCATAAGACACCGTCTCGATCGACGATTTCAGTAACGCCGAAGGGTGTGATATGATTTCCCCCGTTGGCGAAGACGGCGTATGCACCGGTCAGTTCCAAAAGGTTGGTGTCGGCTGTCCCCAGTGCGATGGAGAGGTTGGGGGCAAGGGGAGAATCGATTCCGAGTTTATGTGCGAACTGCACCACGGCAGATGGTCCCAATTGGTCCACCAGTCTGACGGCGGGAATGTTTTCGGAGTGTGTCAGGGCCTGACGGAGGGTAATTTCTCCCTGATACGTCTTTGAGAAATTTTCCGGCAGCCAATCCTGTTTCATATCCCCACTCGTAAAGGCCACCGGCGCATCCAGTACCAGGGTTGCCTGGGTGTAGCCACGGGTGATGGCAAGGGCATAAATAATGGGTTTGAAGGCGGATCCCGGTTGGCGACGGGCATCGGTTGCCCGATTGAAGGCGCTGTCGGAAAAATCCTCGCCGCCGACCATGGCGACGATGCCGCCGGTTCTCACGTCCACTGCCACGAGGGCGCCCTGGGGGGATCGGTTCTCTTCTGGTGGCCGTGTCATTCGCCCGCCGATTTCCGTTAACCCCTTTTTCAGCGACGTTTCAGCAGCGGTCTGCAAACTGTGGGACAGTGTCGTATGAACCGTTACCCCCCCCTTGTACAGCATGCTCGGACCGACGGCCGCCTCCAGTGCCGGTTTGATATATTGCACGAAATAGGATGCCGATCCTTTATTCGTCGGGCTCTTATCCTTCAAGACCGGCTCGGTTTTGGCCATTCGGTAATCTTCGTCCGTAATGAGGCCCTGATCGTTCATGATGCGCAGAACCAGATTGCGCCGTTTTTCGGCCAGGTCCGGATTGGCCAGCGGGCTGTACCTGGATGGCGCCTTCGGCAGGCCGGCAATCAGGGCGCATTGGGCGAGGTCCATCTGCGACGCCGAAATGCCGAAGTAGCGCCGGGAGGCCGCCTCCACGCCGTAGGTGCCGCTGCCGAAGTAGATCTGATTCAGGTACAGTGTGAGGATTTCGTTTTTGGTGTATCGCTTTTCCAATTGGATGGCGAGCAGGGCTTCCTTGATCTTGCGGGAAATTTTCTTTTCCTGTGATAAAAAGAGCGTCTTGGCCAGCTGTTGGGTAATGGTACTGGCTCCTTCCACGAACTGGCCCGCCATGATGTCCTTGACGATGGCCCGAATGATTCCCTTCAGATCGATCCCGCCGTGAATGTAAAATTGTCGGTCCTCGGTGACGATCAGGGCATCTTTCAGGTGGGATGGAATCTTCTTGAAAGGGATCGGCGTTCGTTTTTCGAGGAAGAGTTCGGCGAGCAGGACCTTGTCCGCCGAATAGATATGGGTCACCGCGGAGGGTTCGAAATTTTCCAGTTCCCGTATCTGGGGAAGGTCCCGGGTGAGGGCGAAAAACGAACCCACAGTGGCCCCGGAAAGCAGGCCAACCAGGCCGGCAATCAACAGGAGTGTCCGGATTTTCAATGGTTTGTTTCGGCTCATGGTATTTTCGACATCTGATGTTCCATTACATGGCCTTCGAAGTGTCCTTTCGAATTCCTTTCGGTCGTAGCTATTGTTTTTAGCCTTCCTGGCCGTTGGAGGCAAGCGATTCCTCTGGTGATTGCTTTTTGGCCTCGCTGTTTTTGATTGCCTCCTAATTTGCCATCAATCTGAGGGGTTGAGAAGGATGGACGAAGGATGCGGAACGAGGGACGAGACAGGACTTGCCTTTTCATTCCTCCTCCATCGACCTTGATCCCTCAATTGCCTTGTATATCCGTTAGATCACAGAGGCTGTAATCCCGATGAAATTTTCGTCTCGTGTTGCACGGATCAAGGGATTGATGTATGAACCCACACGATAGCTCCCATTTAATAAATCGAAGATTCGGAGGCCCTTATGTCTCATCACCACGACCATGACCACAATCACGATCATCATCACGACCACGATCATGACCATTCTCACCACCACCACGGACACGCCCACGGCCATTCAACCATGAGCTTTTCTGAAAAGCTGACCAAACTTCTGGATCACTGGATCGACCACAACGATCACCATGCCGAGGATTATCAGAAATGGGCACAGGCGGCCCGGGAAAACGGGCAGGAAGATGTTGCGGTGCTTCTCGAATCCGCGGCACAGCTCACCGGGACGATCAGCGACCGGTTTCGGGAAGCCGGTGGTAAGGTGAAGAAAGATTGAAGGCAAACTCGACGGCTTCGTAAAAAGCTTTTCCAGAACAAAGATAGCCAAACGACCTTTAAAAAAAGCTGTTGATGAAAAAGCCGCCGCCAGAACCGCTATCAGAGGGCTGGTCATTGATGGTATTCCCTATATTTTAATTTTAGTGACCCAGTATCTATTCATACTCTCACAGCAGCAGCCTATAATGTGCTTCGAGACATTAATAAGGGTCGTGGAAATGATCCAGTTTTTGTAAAAGAGTGGCTTGTAGAAAATTTGATAAAGCCTGAAAAAAAGAAGGACTTTATAAAATCAATGAATGAGGCAGAGAATTTCTTCAAACATGCTGATAGAGACCCAGATCAGACGTATAAATTTAGGCCAAAGCAAACGGAATTGTTACTATGAGAAGCTGTTGGAATATATCAGCGCCTGACTGGTGAAATTTCACCAATTTTGAGAATCTATCGCGGGTGGTTTATGATGCATAACATCCACCTTTTCGATCGCATGCCTGATCAAGATAAGGAAAAATTACAAAAAGTAAAATATAGTCCATCTGATAGAGGTAAATACTTATCAGATATGCTTGAAGTTGCTCATAAAATGAAAGTTGGCTAACAATCGGCTGTTGGCGGACTCGCTTTGCTCGCCGCAAAGCCGCACGTTACCGCCAACCACCAGTCTTAAAATTTTAAGTTACGTAGCTACGGGGGCTAAGTTGCTCCTGTCAAATTGTTAGGGTCAGTTGATATCAGTTAATTTTTCAATTCGTTATTATCAATTCTTTGCCTGTCTATGGAGCTTGGGATAATCCCTACTATCTTTATACTTGATATTAAAATAGATATGCCAGATACGTACTGGTGCCAATAAATCTTGTGATAATAATCTGTTGGGTCTTTTCTTTAGAGCATTTTCTCAAGAAGTTCATCGGTTGTTTTAACATTGAAAAAGAATAGTCTACCATATGTATACAGTGCCATTTTATGCCCTGTGAGTCCTAATGTTGTGCATGCGTCATCGGGTACTATGACCTTATAGCCCCTATCATTGGCTTCAATTGCGGTTATATATAGACAGCAATCGGTTTCAACACCAACTATGATCAGCGTGTCAACGCCCATTTTTTGCAATGTTCCATGCAGGTCACAATTGGAAAACGCTCCGAAAGTTTTTTTCAGCAAAACGGGTTCACTCTCCAATGGTTTCACTTCATCTCTGATTTCAAACTCTTTTGTTCCGGGTCTGCTTGCGTTATAACCGATCATTTTATAAATTTTACGCCAGGTTTCCGGTAAATCAGACATGTCTTCCTGCTCACAACCCATTGTAGTGAAAACAATTTTTAGATTGTTTTTCCTGAAAAGAAACAACAGCTTCTGAATATTCGGTATTACATCATTGTCTATTCGATCATAATAATAATCAGACACGCCAATGGAACTCCATAATTGAGGGCCAACCCCATAGTCCCGATGTGCGCAAACATAGTTCATGTCAAGCACCAATAAAGCAGTTTTTTCTGCAACAATTTTGTGGTTATCAATGACTGGTACAAACTTTTTTGCCACCTTTGATTCTTTCAACATGGTTATTAAATCTTTCAATCCAAATTGATTGTTTGCAGCCATTTTTCCCTCCTTTTTTAGATTTTAAAACTGCTATCCTTTTTAGGGATACCAGTTTGAATACAATGCCATTAACTTAAGAAGCAGTTAAACGGCATAACATATCAAATATATTGCAAATTATGTTGTATTAGGTGGATCGACATGGTATACTCACTTTCAATAATAACAGCCAGTTATATAATCAAAAGGAGCATACCATGTCGAAAATTAGCGAGAAATTTGGTAACTTTGGCACGAAACCTGATTTTCAATGTATGTGCCAAAACAATTGAATTTATAAGAGAAATTATCTCCTCTCCTGACTTCATCGCTCGCCACAGAAAAAACAAGAACGATTTCACACGGAATAGAAAACTTCCGTTTCATGTCTTGATCGTTTTTCTCATCAACCTTGTCAAAGGTTCATACCAGGACGAACTGGATAGATTCTTCAAGACATTATGCCGCTTCGATGTGGCAAGACGGGTCGTATCGAAAGCAGCTTTAACAAAAGCGCGAATGAAGCTCAAGTATGAAGCCTTTGTTGAATTGAATTTACAGTTAATCATCTATTTTGAAAAGCATTTTCGTCCCAAGTTGTGGTTCGGGTTCCGGTTGCTGGCCATTGACGGTTCTACAACAAAATTGCCGGTGACGGATGATGTCGCCCAGCATTTTGGCGTTTGGAACGTTCGTCAGGGTGCGCCATCTCCCATGGCAAGGGTTTCTCAGCTTTTCGATGTCCTCAACAAAATGACCGTCGATGCCCTTATCAAGCCCAAACGTATCGGTGAACGCGAACTGGCGGCGCAACACATGCTAAACGTCATGCCCAAGGATTTGATCCTTCTCGATAGGGGGTACCCGGCATGGTGGCTTTTTAACCTGATCCTTTCCATGGAGGCCAACTTCTGTGCCCGCGTGTCTTGTACGAAATGGAAAGTCGTTCGTAAGTTTTTTCATTCCGGGCTATCGGAAAAGATTGTTACCGTGCCTGTTCATCCTACCTCCGTTTCCCAATGCAAACAGATGGGGTTGGACACAACCCCTTTAAAACTTCGTCTGATCCGCATTGAAAACGATGGGAAGGTTGCCGTGCTAATGACTTCGCTGATTGACAAGGGAACATATCCAATCGAACTGTTTAGCGATCTTTACCACAAAAGATGGCCAGTGGAAGAGGATTACAAAATCATCAAATGCCGGATGGAACTGGAAAACTTTTCTGGCCAATCTGCGCTGTCTGTGTATCAAGACTTTCACGCAAAGATTTTCGCCAAAAACCTGGTCTGGATGATGGCTTTTCCTGTCCAAGACCAGATGGACAATGACATTGTGGATAAAAAACACCGATACCAGATCAATTTCACCCAGGCGCTGTCAAAAAGTAAAGGTGTGATCGTCTTGCTGTTTCTCGATACGAAAAGGATGATCAAACGATTGATCGCCGATTTGCAATATATTTTTCAAAGAACCGTTGAACCGATTAGGCCGGGGAGAAAATATCCGCGCAAACACAAAGCGAAACCGCGCATATATTTTCCTCAGTACAAGCCGATCGGTTAAGTTAACGACATTGAGTTTGAATAAATAAAAAATGAGTTCTCTATAAAAAACTGAAGGCCAACGAGCCGAGAGTCAGATAGGGTCGCCAATAAAAGGAAATTGTTGGGTATTACTCCCAATAACTGGTGTTTTCAGCCCCCAAGCCGATACTTAATTGACCTTGGGTCATTTATTAGACGGTAGTTGACCGCAAGTCATCTGTCAAGAAATAATTGACCGCGGGTCAGATGGTGTAAAATGCTGCGATTGAGGGTGGGGTAATCGGCCAAACTTTCCACATTTGGTTTTTAGGATATACTCAATTTGGAGATATCCAACCAACAAAATTTTCAGCGAAAATGAAGAAGGTTCCATGGCGTTCTTCAATATACGAAGCTACAGTGATTTGGAAATTCTATCCCTTCGAATCGTTGCGGGTTATGAAGGGGGGCACAAGAACCAAATATGTGTCACCTGCCGGTATCCTACCAATAGACTACCGATTCCTTCATGGTGCCGGCAGTTGAAAATTTCCATTGAATTCTTAACTTTAAGACCAGAGCGAAAAACACTGTCCATCGTCGAATTCAGATTTTACGGCTTTTACCAGGACCATCTTCGGCGAACGGAAAAGGAGGGTAAGAACATGGCAGACAATTCTATTGTAAACGATTTCATGGAATTGGGAATGCGCGAATTTGCCCGATCCCATTACGGCGAAAGTATCGTTCATTTTTCACACGTTTTGGAAAATGACGCCCATAACATAACAGCGTACCTCAGCCGCGGGGCGGCGTATCTCAAATTGAATCTTCTGGACCAGGCTTGGGCGGATTTCGATCGTGCCATCGCCATCGTCCCGGACCATGCACGTGCCTTTCATATGCGCGGGCTGGTGGAAGAGAAGCGGGGAGAATATGGTCGTGCCCTGTCCGATTTCGATCGGGCCATCGAGCTGGATCCGGAATATGGTGCCGCTTATTACAGCCGGGCGACATTGCACACCAATATGGAGAATTCGGAAGAAGCGCAGGCGGACGCTCAAATGGTGGCACATCTGGGCAACAAGAATCTGGAGTCCTACATGAACGAGAACAACATCTGGCAGACCCAGCACATGCATGTGGAGGATGCGCTGGAAACGGAACTGGAGCGGTAAATAAAAAACAGTAGATCAAAAAGTTAGGCCGGCTGCTGTCAGCAGTCGGCCTTTTTATTTGGTGACGGACCAAGCCAAGCCCCTTGCAACAGCCGACACACAAGCTTGCGGATCGACGGTGCCCGGTCATTACAGTGATGGTATTTGTTGTGAACGATTTCGGCGGCTGGGTGCTGGAAATTTTAAAATCAGAAATTTGAAAAGGTGTTACTTATTCAATATAGTAACTTTGCTGGAACGTGCGGCTTTGCGGCGAGCAAAGCGAGTTCGGAAACAGCCGATTGTTGGGACAAGCCCGTTAAACATGATACTACTTTGTCACTTGACAACTGTCACGTGATTGTTTTCAGCTGGCTTTTGATAAGAACATTTGCCGATAAAGAAACACAAAGATTATTTATTACTGGCAAATCAAAACGTATCCCTTATCGATAAATGACCAGTGGCGAATTTGTTTCCGTTTTATCGAAGGTGATGCCTACGATGTTGAGATAACCGATTACCCTTAAGGATTGAAAAAATGGCGATCCCTAATACAACAAAGCGAGAAATCAAACCGACTCATCCCGGTGAAATGCTCAGAGAGGATTTCATGCCGGACTATGATCTTAACACGGCCTCCATGGCAAACGCTTTGGGCGTATCACGCCAGACAATAAATGAAATTTTAAGAGAACGACGAGCTATCAGCCCTGCTATGGCGCTCAGATTGTCACGCCTTTTTGGAAATTCACCCGAATTCTGGTTGAATGTGCAACATTCATGGGACCTTTGGGACTCAGAACAACGATATAGTAAAGAACTATCACAAATCCAACCTTTGAATGCCGCATGATCAAATAGCTGGATGTGCCCTCTGATTTCGTCAGCCCCAACATTGATATTCTACAGACGTCTTGATAACATCCATCGTAGGGATACAAACAGATAATTTCAGCTTGTGCAGTATAAAGACTATTGAGAGCAGATTCACTCCACAATCTCTATATGAGTTAAGAGCAGACTTGACCCCTTTCACTGAAGGGGGGTGCCACCGGAACAAAATATGTGTCACCTGCCGGTATTCTACCAATAGAATACCGATTCCTCTATTGGCGGTCTGCTGGGGACTGAAGTTGGTATGAGGGTGTTTTTGAAAAATATTTTACTCTTGGTAGATTTTTAAGGTGCGCGTCTTGAGTCCAAATGTCACGCTGATGCATTTTTGCAGACTTGTCTGGTCAAGATCCCACTTCACATCGATTGCTTGGCTGCGTATTTATGCTAAGGAAACAATACGAAAATGCCATTGTCGAGATGCAGAAATCTGTCGAATTAAGCCCGAACTCTGCAAGTTCCATTTTCTTTTATGGATTGGTGCTTAGGTTTGCGGGACGCTATGATGAAGCGATCCCCCTTTTGGAAAAGGCTATCCGCCTCAATCCCATCACACCGGTCAATTATTTGAACAATCTGGCTTGGTCCTATGCGTTGTCCGGCCAATATGAAAAGGCAATCCCATTGTGGAATAAGGCCATAGAACGCAACCCGGATTATCTCTTTGCCTATTCGGGATTAACGTGTACATATCAGTTGTTGGGTAATGAGAAAAAAGCACGTGAAGCTGCCGCTGAAGTTTTGCGGATTAAACCAACTTATTCGACGGCGCGAATTGAAGAATTGGATATTAATAATATAGAACAAAAAAATCGCCTTCTTGAAGCGTATCACAAGGCGGGAATTCCAGAAAAATGACAATAATAGCTCACTTGCATCGATGATGGCTTCTTTGCTGTTATGCCATCGTCGTAGCGGACCTGCATTTCTTTCAATTAGGTTGATCTATTTGCATCGGAATAATGGTTGGCCAAAGTCAAACTTTCTTCACTCTATTTTTCGTTCCGCTTTGCAGATTAAAAAATCGTTACTGTGCGTTATGCTCATTTTTCCGCAAGCTTGCCTTTTTTTACGCTTCACTTTTATCGATACGGCCTTTTCCTTGAGAATGGCATTCCCACAAAATCCGGCAAGCGTAGCATCTGAGTACTATCTTGAAGCCGTTGCCAGTGTTTCCGCAACACGCCGGCGGATTCGCTTCGATGGTTCCGTTCGCATCAGATCCTCCAGGACAGCCCTGTTTTCCGGAAATTCGTTCAGGTTGGCACCGAGAAAGCGGGCCATGCTGTAGCGGGTGTGCTCATCGGGCTCCGTGCGAATCTGGTTACGTATCGACGCCATGGCGGATACCGATGGCGTCTTCCAATTGACCAGCGATTCGGCAATCGCACCGCGAACCTGGCTGTTTTTCTCATAGTCGATGCGAAACATCAGTTCATCGGCGACCCGGTCCGCTCCCAGCCGTCCCAATGACAATGCGGCAGCGCGCCGAACAGACGGTGTCTCGTCATCCAGAAAGAGAATGAGGCTGTTTGCCAAAGAGATGTCGCCCGTGTTGCCGATGGCGTGAACATAGTTCGTTCGCTGTTCGGCAGCAGAATCGGACCCGAGGCCAGTCCGCGCACCATCAAGCAACCGTCCTCTAAGCTCCGGGTAGTCCGGGTCATTCGCGGCGTTCATGGTCTTGCCGAGACTTCCCAGGGCCAGCGTCGCCGTGCTCGCCAGTTGCTGTCGATCTTCACTCGCCGGCACGTTCTCCACCGTATCCCACAAGGCTGCTACCGTCTGACCGCTGGGCCGGTTCACGCCGGCCAGCGCGACAATGGCACGCATGGCGTCCTGTGTGGACCAATCGGGATCTTCGACCACGGAAACCAGAGCGGTCTGGGCGGATTCGGTGCCGGCCAGTTCCAATGCGAGATAGAGGTCGGCCCTGGTTCGATCGCTCAGGTCCTGGGCCTTCATCTCCGCCAACAGCAAGGGGGGAAGGGAATCGTCGACACGAAGCAGATCCTGCAACCGATGGATCCATGCAATGCGGCCTTCCATGGCCAAATCCAGTTCCGTTACCGCTTCCAGGATCTGCTGATGCGCTTCTTGCGTTGAAATAGTCGGTATGGGCCTCGGCGCCTCGGTTTCTTCCGGCGGCGGCGCCGCGGCAACAAAATTCCAGGAATCAGGGGATACGTTGTGTATCGCAGATTGCAAAGTGAGCTTCGCCCGGTTGGTGATCTTCATTCCCACGCCACCATTACCGTCGGTTCGCAGGGTCTCGTCGACGGTCATGGCAGCGATCCAATCGTGCTGCGGATCGATCTGAAAGTTTTCCGTGGAAGTGGTCCTGGCTACTTGGTCCATTGCTGCAGATGACAAACCGATATAGTTCGTTTTGTTCTTCTCTACCCGAAGCGGTGCCACTCGCCGATAGGTGGCCTCATAGGCGCCCGATGCATTCGACTCCTTTGCGACCCAGGTCTCTTCGTCTTCCATGGTCACCTGGAAGGTCCGGACCAGGTTTTCCAGCATGCCGCGATGTTTGGCGGTCACACCCGCCGGAAACACAAATGTTTCGGGAAATCCTTCCAAGGCGTAATGTACACGGAATGGTTCCGTCAGTGCCTGGTTGGTACGCGGGTCGGCGACGCCCCCGATCCGTAAATCGACGGCGGACAAGCGCATGCCGGCCAATGCATTTTTGTCGCTGACTTCCAATGTTTGCATTTCCAACAGGCACGTCATCCGGACACGAATGACCTGCGTTCCATCGGTGCCGGCCGCGTTCATTTGCATGGTGGCATCGAAATACACTTGGTACTGCTGGGCGGTTCCAACACGCCACTGCAACCTCGCGAAGGATGCATCGGCCGTAGCCGTCCCGTGTCCATCCGACGCGGGGTGCTGGACCGGTGCCACTGAAACGTCCACAACGGATTGCCGGGTCCATAGAATGCCGAGCACAACAAGAAACAGCACTACGCAGACTATGATCCACCAATGCTGAATTGATTTGTCTTTTTTCATGGCTTCACGAAATACATGGGCCCCTGACCATCCATCTTGACCACGTCGAACGCCACATCCTCGTCCTCATAGAGAATGTCTCTCAGTTCGAAGAGCGCACCCGAGCGCCAGATGTTTTTGGTCGCCTTGATCGTTTTGCTTTTAACACACTTGCCTTTGACGAACCCCCAACTGCATGTCACAATCTTTGGAACCGAGTACTTGGCATAAAGATTCAGCGCCCCTTCAGGACCGGAAAAAATATTGGTAATTTCCTGGCCTTGGGTAATGATGAACTCGGCGATTCCACTATCGTATCCGCGATCGAAAACCTCAATCTGGGTACCGCTGAAAAGCTCCAGTCGTTCGTCCAGGAGGGTCAGCACGCCCTCGACTCCGACCGAATAGAGGCTGGAACCGACGCCTGCGTAGAGCGTCGCATCGACATTGGCAAACGGGCTGACCGAATTTCCAAAGTCCAATTCAGGCGGTTCTGCGCCATAGGTATCATCGAGCTGTTTCCGTATACCGAATTCATACTCAATGCCGAAGTTGCCGGCCACCGACGCCCCCGCATCGACCGGAACCGGTCCGATGAAGTATTGCTTGGGAATCTTATCTTCCTCCGGTGGGGGGGCTTCCTTCGAAAAACTGATGCTCAACTTTACGGAACCGGATGGATAACTTCTGACATACAACAATTGATTCAGAAAACGCAGTTCCACTCTGTACTCCGATTCCTCACCCGCCGGCTTACCCGCGTATTCCGGTACTATCTGTGCCCGAACCGTGACATTCATGAAGTCGAAATCTGAGCTAAAGATGCTTACCGGCAAAGTCCCTCGCAGCTCCTCGATATAGCCGCGGTTGTCGGCCGTCGCAGTCGCACCGAAATCCAGGCCGTAGCCGAATGCAGCTCCTCCTCCTCTCGTCCCGAAGCCGTCTCCGGCCGTCAATGGGTTTGATGGGGTGGAAAATTGCGGTTCGAATCCGCCGGTTTCCGGTGGCGGCGGGGATGATTTGATTGGAGGCAGGAAAATTGCCAGTGGGGCGCAGCGTTGGTTGTCTTCCGTCAATGAATCGATAACGGTTCCATTGACAGGCCTGATTTCAACGCAAACGGCAAAATCCATCACCTTCATGGCTTCGCTTTCATCGCCGATGACGCCGCTGAAAGGAAGGCCCCGTAAAAAAATTCGCAACTCCTCGATCGCCTCGGGAGTGAGATCCGGGGGAGGCGCGGTGGGCAGTCCGAAACCAACGGCTGGGTACCGCATGGCCTGTTCGAGCTCGCGTCCCAGTTTTCCGGGAAAATAAAAATTCAGGTGTGTCGTGTCACGCTTCACATCGTTGAGGGTTACATCTTCACCCACCCTCTCCACCAACTGGGGCGCAAACCTTCCCAACGGAAGCCATTCCGCTGCTCCCAGAACCGTTCCCGTTTCGGGATCGATGCCATAGGCGTTGATGTACCGACTGGCTTCCGAGTTCCACAAATAAAGTGGCACATCGTGGGACGTGCCCTTGTCGGAACGCATGAGACGCAGTTTGGCAAAGGCTTCGATATCGACCGTTTCGTCCACATCCAGACCATTGGCCCCCACGGTAAGCGTCCCACCCGCATCCGCATTGTGGACATTTCCTGCCGTTCCGGTCACCTGCTTTTCGTACGTGTCGGTATTGATGATCAAGGCGGTACGATCGAGTACCAATTCCGAAAGCAGTATATTGGGGTCCCCTGTATACAGAACTGTCTCGATGTACACGGCGTTGTCGTCCTCATTGGTTTCAGGCAGTTCCTCCGCCGGATCGATAATTGCCGCGATAAAATAATTGCCCGGAATTTCGACGCTGGAGGGGACGTTGACATTCAACGCATAGGAGCGTGCACCTTCATCCAGTCGCTCAATCGTTTCGGAGCCTAACGGAATCTGGCGGATTTCCGCCTCCGGGTCGTCATTATTATCGATGGCAAACACGGAAACACTCACATTGGTGGTGGCCTCATTTGCTGCAAGTGTTACCGATACTTTCATTGGATAGCCGATTTGCGGGTTATCGGTTTCGATGACAAGATCAGCGGCGGAAAGGTTTTTGGTGACAGGTGGCGGGGTGCTCTTGACACCACCGCCGCCACCACCGCCACCGCAAGAGATCAAAGAGACAACGGCGACGGCCGGGACAATATATTTTGTTACAGGCGTCAGATTGTTGCGGCGAAATATATGTGGGAATAAAATATTCATTTCATTCTCCTTCCATTTTAAGGGCCTATTGGATAGGGTGGGGAAGAACATACGATACAATCAGACAACGGCAAGACATTTGCTGAACGCCAACGAATAGCAAAAAAACAGGCTGCATTGGTGCACGTTGTACGTTCGGCTCAGTCCTGAGAAAAGGAATGATCGCAAATACAAATGGTTGAATCGATCAATGGTTACCAAAGAACACGGTGTCTATATTGTTATCGATAATACGCAGGGTGATGGGTTGGTTGCATAACCAGACGGGAACGTGCTCTGTATACGAAATCTGAACTTACAATGAATACCAATTTCTCACGTGCAAAAATGTGCTATGAACAAAAAAGGGTCAATAATTTACGAAAAGGAATACCACATAGTGGTATTAGATGTAGGATAAGAAACGATTGGTATTTGTCAAGCGTTATCCACGCCGATTTTCAATCATCCCCTTCACGAAAATGACCTTCCACGCGGTCCCACGTGTGAGCTTGCAGACAAACTCAATACATTTGGATTTTCTTACAATTTGCTATTCGTACAGAGACTGTTTTATTGCTTTGGTCTCCTGGGAAGGTTCGAGTTCAAGACTGGATGAAAGTGTCCTTTCACAGCGTTGATATACAGACAGCGCATCGGTTTTGCGTCCAAGTTGTTTCAAGCAGATCATCAGACGCCGGTAAAACATCTCGGCCATATGGTCTACCTCGATTGCTCTCCGGAAACAATCGACCGCCCTGTTCAAATCACCTTTTTCTTCCATGTAATTTCCAAGCTTTTCGATGCAGCGTAAGAATTTGCTCCGCAAACGCTCGTTATGGGAAATGGTCCATGACTCATCCGTTTCTCCGGCAAGGAACGGGCCTTTGTATAATGAAACGGCGTTCTCGAGTAATTGGATAGTGTTCTTTCTGTCTTCTTTTCCAGCACAATTTTCAGCCTGTTTCAGAATGTGTTCAAAAGCCATGCTGTCCACCCAGCAGTAACGCTGGTCGATGGATAATCTGCCGTCTCGGAGATGAATCGCTTTTTCATGACCCAAAAGTTGGCGAAGACGGTGAAGTGTGGTGTCAAAAGATCGCTGTGCCTTATCTCCATCCGCATCCGGCCAGAGGATATCGCTCAGTTGTGATTTGCCAACCTCTTGTCCTTCTCCAAAGGAAACGATCAGCTTGAGCATTTCAAGGGGTTTCTTCTGCGTTTTTCTGAGGAATGTAAAAGGTTTTTCATCGATAACCATATCGAACCGACCCAAGGTATATATCTGTATGGCCCAGGGCCAGTTATCCAGATGAAGGGGGGGATCGTCCAGGACAAGGTTTCTTTTCCGGATGATTTTTTGCACATGGTCCACCTCGATTCCATTTTCCAGGGCGATGGCGCAGATTCTCGCCGTCACTGCCGCGTCATCATCGGGGCTGAAATAATATTGCAGTTCTTTGGCCATAGCCAGTGCCTTGCGAAGCAACTTCAAACCAGATGTTTTATCTCTCCGGTCCAGGGCAAAATAGGCCGCCGTCAACAAAGCTTTGCTTTCAATCACTCTGCTTTTTGAACGGCGTGCAATCGCCAACGCCTTTTTTTGAAGCCGGGTACCTTGCTGATACTTTCCGGACTGGTACAGAATCATCGCTTCCCTTAGCCAGCATAATCCCGTGTTAACGCCAAGTCCGATCTTTCCGGCAAGGTCAGAAGCCAACCTGGCATGATGCGCGGCCTGGGCAAGATTGTTTTGAAATAAGGCTAATCTGCTTTTTATGAAATGGTAGAAGGACTTCAGAAATGGTGCAGCATCGCCTAAAAGAGAAAACATCTTTTCAATTTCATTGCCGGCGGCCTTCAGATCACCCATTTCCAGGGCAAATTCAGTTAAATTTCCCAACAACATAGAATCCATAATATGGACGCCGGTTGACTGGGATAATTGCAAGCCTTCAGATACGGCCTTTATGCCCTTTTTGAATGAACTATTAAACAAATAGCAGTCCGCTTCTACCAGTCTTGCCGCTATTTGATCCAAATGCGAGACATTCGAGGACTTTGTCAACTCATGTAGAGACTCTAAAAAAGGTATTGCTTTTGGGATCCCCCCTTTGAACACCGCATCAAGTGCAGCATGAAGTAAGGTTCGTACTTGGTCTTCTACGTCCTTGTTGTCCCGTCCCAATGAAAGCGCTCGTTTCGTCCAGGACTCCATTTCAGGGTGTTGTGGTTGCCTAAAGTACAATGCCTGCACCATATTTGTTGCCACGCGTCCCTCTATCTCCCTGGTAGGAAACTTCTCAAAGGTTTGCATAACCTCTTCGAGCACATGAAACCATTTATCAAACTGCTTAAATTCCCAAGAGAAATATATTGAATCGACAGCCCCCGACCAGGACAGAAACGTTCCGGCTGCATCCTTTTGCTTTTTGAATAGTGTAAAAGCCTTTTCGAAAAAGCGTCGGCTTTTTGAAGGATCAAATGGAAGGTTGCAGGATCCCATCCAATAAAGAATCCAGGGAGTAGTCTCGATAATATCTTTTGGTATATTGGACAGCCATTGCTGCAGAGAAAGATTTCTGCCCTGGGCCAGCATTTCCGGTGCGTGTTTTAGGATCAATGAGATCATTTTTTCCCAGTCACCGGAATCACGCATAAGATCTATGGCAGCCTCTGTCTGATCATCTTCTTCAAGAAGCATGGCTGCACGCCGGCGCAAGTCCGAAAGAAATTCTGTGGAAAATGTTTCTTCCGCACGGGATAAGAGAAACGCTCGAAACAAAGGATGATACTCAAAAGCAGGGCTGCTGCGAAAGCGTCTTTCAGTGAAGTAGTTATTGCGATTCAATTGAGAAAGGATACGATGTGCAGATTCAAAACCCGTTAATTGTCTTGCCATGCTTGCCGTCATTTTGGGGAAAAGTGCGGTCTTGAGCAAAAAATTCTGGATTTTTTCATCAACCTTGTCAAAAATCTCACCGGTAAAGTAGTCAAAAACTCGTTCTGCTGAAATCGTATCGAACGCATGCGGGTCAATCTTTTCCAACGCTGCGGTCTTTATCGTTAGCATCAGGCCAGCCACCCATCCATCGGTGATGGTGTGTAAATGCTTTATCGTTTCCGTCGAAACCTCATGCCGTGCCCGAAGTTTGACGATGTCATTCGACTCTTTCAGGGTCAAACGAAGATCCTGCCACCCGATCATTTCCATCCGGTTATTGGCCTGCATGTGAATTAAAACCGGGGGAGGCCCGCTTCTGCTGATCAAAATTACATGAATTCCGTTTGGGATATTGGAAAGCCCGTGACGAATTACTTCGTGAAAAGGTGACGCCAATGGCACTTCCTGGTAATTGTCAAAAACAATGAAAGAGGGAGCCTGTAAACGGTAGAAGATGTTTTCAAAAAAACGCAGGGTAAAAGTCGGCAGGCCAGGCAGGTATTCCGGTGTCAAAAGAGGCAGCGGTTTTCGTTTCCGGGGCGTGGCTTTTTTGACAGCGAGTCCCAGGTAGTAAAAAAAGGTTGCCGGGTCAGCTTCGCCCTCATCTGCCTGATACCACAGGCAAGGCGATTCTTTTGTTTCCAGGTAGCTGGTCACCAGCGTGGTCTTGCCACATCCGGGCGGTCCCAAAATCCAAATGACCGGATAGGTTTGCTTACGGTCCAACAAATCAAACAGGCGTTTTCTGGGATACACCCCTGTGGGAATAGGACGGGTTACTTTAGCGATTGTTGGGGATCTTGTCTTCATTCTGTCACTCCGATGATAGCGTATATGCAAACAGTTTTTGCCGTTGAAGCCAATGCCGATCACGACGGGTGTGGCATCATCGAAATGCGCAATGAAATTTAAAAGGAGACTCGAAATGGCCCGTGTCGATAACTTTTTCCGGAAATTACAATCAAAGAGAAAACAAGTTGAGGTGTTAAGAAAAGAGCAACAGAACGCAACACTTACAGGAGAGTAGACAAGAAGTTACGATTTAGAACTTGAAAGTGATCTGTTTAAAATCAATATATCATAACAACTAACGTGTCAACATCTTATTTGTCTGTATTTATTGCGAAAACAGAATGAGAAGGATGTAATGAAAATTTTGCTCGATGAATATCGACACGAGCTTGCGGGTCGATAATCGACGATTTTCAATCATCCCCATTACGAAAATGACCGTCAGCGCGGTTCCAATTTTTTTCGAAGATCTTGTCTCCCAACTCCTGTAAGGCAAAGAATGCAGCGCGGATGGCCGCTTTTTCGGATGCGCAGACGAAGGAATTGATCCGGTTGTAGAATCCTGACGCGAAAAAATTGGTGCACCCGCACCAGTTTTTGCAATAGTCACTGACGCCGCATGTCTCACAGGATGCATTTACAGGAGACGTGGGCATGGGGCGACAAGTGATCCTGTCCCATTCGATACGCGATTCCAGATGGCCGATTCGGTGACATTTGCCTGCCTTCCCCAAGAGCCGTTCACATGGATAGATTCCCCCGTCGGGCGAAAATGCGAGCGCGGTCTTTCCCATCTGACACCTTTGTTCGGACGAGTAGCCGTTTTGAAGGATCACGATGATTTTGTCATCGATAAGGCTGATAAAGTGGGGTGTGCCGATTTTTCTGAAACGAACGTATTCATAGGCAATCTGCCGATATATGGTGGGCAGCTGATTGAGGTGGGGCGACATCCATTGGGCGGAATAGTCCGGGTTGAGGCAGATGTGCCGTACGCCCATACCGGAGAGATATTCCACGATCCGGGGCAGCATGAGGAATGTGGCCGGGTGAAAAACGGTATTGACCATTACCCGATCCAAGGCTTCAAGGGCATGCTTTATTGTCTGGGAAACCAGCACGGACGATCCGTTTGTGCCGGTGAGGGGGCGTCGAAAAATGTCTTGGATTTCAGGTGGCCCATCACAGTTGATGACAAATCGGATATTGCAGTCGCCTGCGAACCTGGCGATGGCGTCGGAAAACAGGGTCCCGTTGGTGATGATGGAGAGCCGTAAGCGATCCGGATGGAAATCACCATGATCCTGGATGTATCTGGTGATCTCTTTCATTCGATCAAAGGCCAGCAGGGGTTCTCCGCCGAAAAAACCCACATCGATGATTTCATCCTTGCGCGCACGGTTGAAAATGAAATCAATCGCCTTTTTTGCAATGGAAAGGGACATGGTTCTCGATCCCTTGTCGATATTGCAGTGGCCGCATCTCAGATTACACCGTTGGGTCAGCATCAGGTTGCACTTCATGGCGTTTCACGGTTTCCTATGGAACGGGTTGTTGAAATAATCGCTACCTGATCAAAGGAAAATGGAACCGTTATTGGCAACAGATCATACACGAAGCGTTCGACGAAAAATGTGAGACGGATCACACTCCAGGATAAAGCCGATGATCGAAACGCTACGGTTTGAATCGAAAGATATGGAATTTGTTTTTCAGATTTTGATGAAAATACCGAAAATATAAGATGGTTGGTCTGTAGGCAGGACCATCTGTTCTTCGTTACATAAAAGAGAGAGAGTTCCAATGAATGGTGCATTGTTATTAACAGATCTTTTAACCCAAACGACACAGATCAAATGGCTGTTTGTTTTCATCCTCATTATTTTTTCCGTTGGTCTAATCGGCATCGCCATTTTGGTGCGTCTTTTAAAGAGGGCCGTCGATGAAGACCGGGTCGTTAATACATTCAAAGAAAAGGCCGTCGAGTTGCTCGACAAAGACGATCTGGACGGCGTAATCGCGGCGTGCAAAAAGAAATTAACGAAATATCCAAAGGAGATGCATGCGCTCTGGTATCTCTCCCAAGCCTACTTTCGAAAGAAAGAATATCACAAGGCAATGGAATCGTTGAACTTGATTTCTGAAACGGCGCCTTCCTGGAAACAGCACTACGTGATGCCGTACATCAACGAAATCAAAGAAAAGATGAAAAACGCAAAGCCGGAGATCGTTAAGAGCTGATCGACCTATCGCCCGGTGAGCGCATTTTTTTATCCGATCAGAGTAAGACTTTCGAACACGTCGGCAAAGGCGCGGATCTCTTTATCGAAATAGTGACGCTGTGTTGCGGTGTACCGAAGATTGATCAGATGGCCCTGGAATATGGTCCCGTAGTAGATGGTCTTTATCGTAACATCATTGGAATCCCGGTAGCAGTACGCCAGACGAAACCCCTCTCGGCCACCGACCGTTGCCGGGCAGCTGTCCAGTAACTGAAATTGACGGATGGCAGGATCAAAACGGATATTGTCCGCGATCAATTGGGCCGCTTCGTGGGGAAGCATGTCGGATCGTAATTTTTGTTTGGTATACCGGAAACCCCGGGCAAGGGGTCTTGCCTGGATGAAGATATACGCCAGGTATGGACCATCCTTGGACAGCATCTGGGATCCCGGCATGGAAAGGTGCATCCACCCTTTGGGTGGTGAGATGGACCATCGGGGTGTACTCAGTGTGTCGGGAACCGACTCCCAGGGGCCGGCGCAGGCAGACAGTATCAATGCAGTTGTTACCAACATGGCCATCTTGGCGGCGTGGTCTATTATTTTTGACATTCTCGTAGATATCCTTGGATAAAAAGGTGCGAAGGGTCATCGGGTGCCAGGGCCAAGAAGGACTCGAAGTAGGGAATTGCTCTTTTGTAGCGGCCGGCCCTGAAATGAAGCACGCCCAGGGCCCGATGGGCCAATGGAAAATTGGGATCGAGGGTAAGGGCTTTTTCATAAAACGACAGACCGGAGTCTTCTTTCTTGACTGCGTTTGCACGATTCAGAATTTCCCCTTTGATAAAATTGGCGCGGGCATCATCGGGCACCAGCGCGAGATACATGGAGACGCTTCGATCCGCCTGCTGGTATTCGCCGCGTGCCAGGGCTACTTGCGCGTTGGCCAACAAGACGGGGGCAATACGGGCAAGAAAGATTCCCTGATTCGATCCCCCCATGGGTTTCTGACATTTTTCTTTGTCTTTTACACCGCCATGGGGCCTCATCTTTCGTATACGGGCTCTCAAATCTTTCAATACCTCGGATGAGCCATTGCCGTGTGATTGATCTTCGAGATTGGACACTTGTTCCAACAAGATGGACAGGCAATATCCGGCTTCCTCAAAAAGGGCCAAACCCTCGCGATCGGCTTGTTTTTCCAATGCATCGATTGTTGCCGCCGCGAAATTGTCTGTGGATCTTGGATGGAAGCGGGGATCTGTTGGATCCAAATCGCGAGTGCCGGTTTTTAGCTTTTCATAAAGCAACGGTGTGTGTTGACGCGCATAGTGAATCATTTCATGGGAAAGGATCATGGCCAATTGCTCTTCGCTTTCCAGATGGCTGAGCATACCGGTGGTCATCAGGCATAATCCGTTGGGGTATGCTTGGGCGTTTGGCAAAGGATCCATGACGATCTTCACCGTGGGTGATTTCAAATCGGTTTCCAACTGTTTCCACAGGCGACCGGCCACTTGCACCAGAAAATCATTCACCGTCGCATCGTCGAAAAAAAGATTTTGCTGTTCGAGTATGGCCTGTTCCTGTTCAGCCAGACGCCGCATTCGTGGCGACAAATCGTTCATCACCGTTCTGTCCAGCGCCCATGACGGTGCCGCCCACGCCAAGAGCAGGATCACCGGCACAATGAATCTTTTGTGCTTCGTCATGATCCTCCCCCGGGAAGACCTTCCATGGCCCGTGCCACGATTTGTGCAGTTCCCATGGGGTTTCCAAGGTCGTATTTCTCGTGGTCGCCGAAGACACCGTACCAGATGATTCGTCCTTGGGGTTCGACGAGGGCGATACTCAACCAGCTTTGGGTCGGCTGACGTTCACCGGTTTGATAACCCAGGGCGATTACCAACCCATCGGCACCATGGGTGCGAAGGAGTTTGTCCACCGGTCCCAGATCGTATTGGAAATGTTGTACCTTTACGGGGAAGGGTTGCGGACCGAAAACGTGCAGTTGAATGGCGCGGTTTACCGATTTGAAAAGTGAGGTAACGTCCTTTACTTCCGATGTCTGCATCAAACCGTCGTTCGCCTTTTCAACGGCAAAGCGGCGCGCCACCAGTTGTCCTGAAATGGCGTCCTGTGCCTGCCGCCGGCTTTTTTTGCTTTCCACATCATGTAGCAGGCAACTGCCATCGGGCATCTTTTCGAAGATATCAATTTCGGGCACCAGTACCAAAAGTTCCGTCATGGATTGGTGATAGGTGGAAAATTGAGGATGCGTGCGATTGGGGGCATGGGAGCAAGCAGCAAATAAGAGACCCATGAGCAGCATACAAATTATGGTTCGAAATAATCGTACTCTTTGAAAATCAATCTTCATTGGTACCTTTGCGTTCGTCCTCTTTGTTTTTTCCACCCTACCTATGGCTATCGCCGAAAATCAGCAAATATTGAGCCTTTTTTTGGCGTTGGGAAAAGAATAATATTGTCGATGTATTATGGATGGTTTAAAAAGAGATGGTATGCCGTTCGCCGTCGAGACCATGGCCTATTGTCGAGAAAATGGCAGGCTTGACATTGACCGGCAAATGAATAATTTTTTCCATGTAAGCGAAGCTCTTCACCCCCGGCTTACAATCGCATTATCAAAGTACAAAATAGGATGGTACGGCAGAAAAATGGTCAACTGAGAAAGGAGAAGGTCATGAAAAAACTGTTTTTTCTTCTGGGCGTGGCGCTTTTGGTAGCAAGCTGCAGTTCCGGAACGGTGTCCGAGTTTGCGAAACACGATAAGATGTACAAAAACTGGGACCACATGAAATACAGCTGGTGGGGCTACAGGAATCCTTCGGAGGAGACCATGAAGCAATCCATCGATGAGGGGTGGTGGGGAACGGATGTACCGTATGTCCCCGGCGAGTAAGGCGCGGTGGTCGTGCCTTGCCGGCATCGATGGAACGCCGGACAGGGCACGGCGCAAGAGATTACCTGTTATCCCCGCTTGAAAAGGGGAAGGGGGGACGGGCACAGATCGTTGATCTTCCAAAGGTCCGCTCGTGAGCAGTACCCTTTTGACAGGTATCCTTCATCAATGCCCCTTTCAGTGATCACCTGAATGTGGGTATGATGAAACCAGTTGCCGTTTTCGTGGAAATCGCCGATTTCGGCAAATTGTGTCCCCGCCGGAAAGACGGTACCCTCTGTCGGCAGGTGATCCTTGCGAAGGTGGCCATAAAAACTGAAAAAGGTCTTGAAACCGGCACTTGTATGACGCAATAGGACGTATCCACCGTAGTTCCCCTCTCCACGCTCATATCCGCTTTCGGCCACGATTGCATCCAGTGGTGCATGAAGAGGCGTTCCCAAGGCCACGATGACATCCAGTCCCAGGTGAATGAATCGTCTTTCGGCCACCATCTGGGGGCAATCTTTCAGCAGGGCATCGCGCCGCTCCAGATAGGGTGCGAATCCCCACTGGTACTTCGTCCCCATTTCGTTTTCCAGACGGTGCTGAAAAGCCCTCTGGTCCCGTACGTCCATTCCCGTAAGAAACAGGCTGTCCGGCGAGAGATCCGCGACGAACGGATCGCCCGTAAGACCGGTAAACACGGGGCGATGATCGATTTTATGGCCAAACAGACAGAATGGGTAGTACATCACGCCTCCTAACAAGTGACCATACAGAAATGTCCAATTTGCCCGATATCTTTGTTGCGCGAAAAATTTTTTCCTCGAAATATCAACAAATGTCTGCGGTAAAATTTTTCGTGCGCCTCGATCTCGACCAAATTTTCCTATTTCTGGACGGACACTAACATAGTGCGAAATCGGTGTTTTTTCGCAGGCCGGTAACGGCAACGATGGGTTTTCCGTCAGAATCGGTTTGTACTCCGGATGGCCAGGCAAAACCCTTTGCCATACGGTCGAAATATGCCAGATCGTAGGGCATCAGTTTGACGGAAAGGTCGGGCCCCCGCCCTTCAATGGTCGATGAAAGTCCGAAATCCACCTCGCCGAGGATGGTGCGGACAATGTAACGGGGTATCTCCCGTCCGCTGCCCTCGCGGCGCACCCGTGTGGCGATGTCGATGACGTCGGAAAGGTGCACCGGGTGTTTGCCGTTCCACTGCTCCTGGACGGCCAGTCCGGCGACATAGAGGTGGTGAAATTCGATTCCGGCCTGGCGGCAGGCATAGGCCAGTTCATGGATGGCCGAAGGCGTGTCGTTGATTCCACCCAACAACGGTGTGTTGCAATAGACCGTAATTCCCCTGTTATTCAACTGCCGGGTCAGCCGCCCATGGACGGGGCCGACTTCATCGGCCACCAGAAACTGGGCCTCGATCTCCAGGCGAAGCGGGTTGACCATGGTCAGCCGGTTCATCGCACCGAGGGCATCGACGACGGCCGGCGTGTATCGTCCCGGAAAAGAATTGAAATGGGGGCTGCGAAGCCGTACCGCGTTCACATGGGGGATCTGCTCCAACTCCCGGACGATCCGTTTGACGCCATTCAGCACGTCGATGGCATCTGTTCGGGAAACAATCACCACATCGGTAATATGAGCGTCTCGACGGATATAGGCGATATCCTCATCTGTTGCCGCGGCATCGATTTCGACCCTTGTTTCGTGGACCCTTGCGATGGATTCGGATCCGGTCGGGACGATGGATGTTGCGATGCCGGAACATGTTTGCAAAAGGGGCGTCACTTCATCCTTGTTTTCCTGTTTTCGGATCCGGCCGCCTTTTGCTTCGACGGGACGAGGACCGAGAAACAAAGACTCGTCTCCGATTCGGGCCATATACTGAATATCGATGGTCCCCTCTGCGTTTACGCGGATGTTTTCCAACTCGTTGGCAATGGGGGCGAACCGTTTGAAGTAGTCCGGTGTGTAAGGACTTCTGATCCACATGAAGTTTTCGTTGCCGGCAACCGGTTCCACGGCCCACCCGCTGGTGTGCCAGTCCATCTTGCCAATGGGCGTCGCCGTGCAGATCCGCGGGATCACACGGTCGGACAGATGGGCACGCAGGTAATTGCCTGCGGCAAGGCCATTTGCGATTGGCGCCCAGTAGATGGTGTTTCCATGGATGGGGCTGCACGGAATATAGATGTAATGAAGCTCCGCACCCGCGCCACGAAGCATTCCAAACAGCCGGACCAACTCCGGTCCCTTGTCGTTGCAGTCTTTCAAGAACGGGGTCTGGACATACACGGCGATTCCGTTTTTCACCAGGTCGGAAATGATCATCAGGCTCTGGGGGGAGATTTCATCGGGATGAATGAAATGGGTGGCCACTTCCATCCGTTTGCCCCGTTCCTGAAGCTCCAGGCTCTTTCGTTTGAGATACCGCAGCAGTGCACCGTCGTCGGACAAAAACATGTGCGGATAATAGGAGATGGACCGCGTCGCCAGCCGCAGGGACTGTACGTGTTCGATTTCCATCAGGCCATCGATGGCGGTAGCCATGTTTTTGTGGTTTATGAAGGGGTCGCCGCCGGTGATTACGATCTCTTTGATGGTCGGCGAATTTTTCACGTGCGCGACGGCTTGATTTACGTCGCCAGGTGTGGGGTTTGCCTCGTTGCGGGACTCTTTGTGCTTGCGGAAACAGAACCGGCAATAGACCGGGCAGCTCATGTTGAGCAGGAAGATGACCCGGTTCTGGTACATCTGTTCCAAAAGCCCCTGATGGAATTGGCCGATCCAGGTATTGGTGTGTCCGGCGGGATCCAACTCCTGTACGAAAGGCATGTATTGGTATGCCACATTTGCCGATACCCGCATCTGCCGGATGGTGTGCATGCTCAGCCGAACCGGGTACGTGTCGAGCACCTGCTGCATGTCGTTGCGATCCGCTTCGGGTATCTTCGTGTTGGTTTCCTTCTCCAGCTGTTCGACGGTCTTGATGGAGACGAAGCGGTTACCGGGTAGAATTACCTCCATCATGGCCACCAGCAGCATATGGGGCAGAACGACGTCGTTGATAACGATCGTTTTCGTTCCATTGGCCTGTCCGAGTTGTGATAGCAAGTTGTCGAAAAACCCCTTTGGATCTTTGGGGTATCCACAGGCGGTGAGCAACCGCTGGATTCTGGAGGGACCGATACCGGCTTCGATGATTTCGAAAAACGCCGGTCCGACGAATGTCCTGGTGACGAAATGATCGAGGAAGTCGGTCAGCGCCGCCATCAGTTCGGAAAGCGCCACCCGGTTCACCTGTTCCGAGTTGCCGTATTCGACAGTTAAAACGGTTTCTTGTTGTTCCATGACCCTCTCCCGGCAAGCCAAAATCATCCTTTGACAAAAGATTGACAATATGGCATTTTAACTATTATAGTAATTTATTTTCCATAATAGTGAAATCTAAAACATCCCCGAAGGCAATGTCAAAAGGAAAATACTACTTTTCCAAGTCTCTGGAAAAAGGGCTGAAAATTCTGTCCTTGTTCAATGCCGAGACACCGGTGCTGACCCAAAGCGAAATTGCCAAAACACTGGGGCTGAACATGACCTCGACCTATCGCTACATCAATACACTAGTGGCATTGGGGTATCTGGAAAAGGAGCCGAAGACCAAAAAAATCAGACCGACACTTTTATGCATGCTTTTTTGTACCAATCTGATTCAGGCCACCGATCGTCTGCGGCTGATCAAAACGACGGTGGACAGGCTTCACGATGAGAACAATATCAGCATCGATGTGGCATTGATCGTGGACGGTACGATCCGGCGTCTCTACCACCGGGAAGCACAAGAGACCCTTACTTACCGCCTGCCCGACGCTTCCAGGCACTGCCTTCACAATACGGCTCTGGGAAAGGCGTACTTGTCCAGCCTCGAGGCCGGACAGATGGCCGAAGTCGTCGATCGTTTGACGTTAACGGCCAGGACAGACAAAACCATCGTGGACAAAAAGGCATTGCTGGAAGATTTGATGGCGGCGAAATCCCTTGGATATGCCGTTTCCGAAGAAGAGTATCTTCCCGGCCTGCTGGCCATCGGAGCGCCACTGGTGGATCCCGTCGTCGGCAGCGGGGTCGGCGCCGTATCCTTCGATTTTTCGGTTTTGCAGCATTCCGGCGACCATATCATCGCCGCCTATGCGACCAAGGTCGTTCAAACGGCCCGTATACTTTCCAAATTACTGCCGGCGGAAGATGGCAGATGACAACAGAAATGAAGACGCTGCCCAACAAAAAGGAGGATGCGGGCAGCTTGACAACTTTAAGATGGGCAGGTAGGGTTCCATTACCGGTACCCGCTCAGACATGGTTGATTTTTCCGATATCTGTTTCACGCGCAAAGATCTTATCCTCTCCATGTCAACCATACGCACCTCGAGGGTACTTTCTATGAGAGAATCACACTTCGTTATCCGGGATTGGGAAGCATGAAATCTGACAGATGGAAACCCTGGGCATTGCTGGCCCCCTCCTTAAGCGCCGTTTTTCTACTGCTGGTGATTCCCGTCTGCTTCGTCATCGTTTACAGCTTCTGGCTGCGTGCACCCAGCGGAGCGGATATCCCCGCTTTTCAGCTGGGCAATTACGCCAAGTTTTTCGAAGACTTCTTCTACCCGAAAATTCTCATCCGAACGATCCGTGTCGCATTTGAAACCGTCATTCTTTGTGTGGTCATGGGTTATATTCCCGCCTATTTCTTCTACCGCAGCCAGAGCCGGTACAAGCAGGTTTTTCTTCTCCTGATCATGCTCCCCTTCTGGGTCAGCTTCATTATCCGAACGATGAGTTGGATCAATATCATGGGGGATTCGGGACTGATCAACCATGTTTTGATCAACATCGGCCTGATCGAAACGCCCATCTCCATGCTGTACAACGAGTTCACCGTACTCATGGGACTGCTCATGTACCTGTTGCCCTTCATGATCCTGAACATCTATGTGAGCCTGGAGGGGATCGACAAGAGTCTGCTCGAGGCGGCGCGTTGCATGGGGTGCACCGAATGGCAGGCCTTTCGTGAGGTCACATTGCCATTGAGCCTTCCCGGTGTCAGCGCCGGTTGCCTGCTGGTTTTCGTTCTGACCGCGGGCACCTATCTGCCGCCCATGATTTTGGGGGGACCGGGAAACGACATGATCGCCAACCTCATCTTCAAACGGGTCATCGGCACCCTGGACTGGCCCTTTGGTTCCGCCATCAGTGTGATTCTGCTCTCCCTGCTGTTTGTTATCGTGTGGACCTACAACCGATACCTGGGGATCAACCAGATCTTCAAGAGTTTTCAAGGAAACTAACCGATGAAGCACTTCTCGCCGGGCTGGTCACTGATTCGACTCTATACGATCCTCGTATACGTGTTCATGTTTGTTCCCATCGTGGTGGTCATTGTCCTGGCGTTCAATCCAAAGCAGTTCGGCATTTTTCCCATGGAAGGGTTCAGTTTCCGCTGGTTCATCAGACTCGCCCAAAATGAGTCCATCATCGATGCGTTTCAAAATTCACTGCTTCTCGGTGCCTTGACCGCCTTGATTGCAACGACCATCGGCATCCTTGCCGCGTTGGCATTTATTCGTTTCGAATTTCCGGGCAAGAACACCCTCAACACCCTGCTGCTGGCGCCCATCATGATCCCGGAGGTGGTGCTCGGTGTCGCCCTGCTGCTTTTTTTGCGATGGCTTCAGCAGCCGAAGAGTTTTGCCCTTTTGTTGATCGGGCATGTCGTGTTGACGCTTCCCTACGTTCTTCTCATCGTCCAGGCACGACTGGTGGGAATCAAAAAAGAGTACGAGGAGGCGGCCAAGACATTGGGCGCAAATGCGTTCCAGACATTTCGGGATGTGACGCTACCCCTTTTGTTGCCGGCGATTTTAGCCGGCGCACTGTTCTCTTTTACCATATCCTTCGACGATATTACGGCCACCTTGTTTTGGGCCACCGCACAGAATCAGACCGTTCCGGTGAAAATCTTCAGCATGTTGAGAAACAGCATCAGCCCGGAAATCAATGCGTTGGGTGCGGTGATGATCGTTTTGACCATCGCAACACCACTTCTGGCCGGTTATTTGACCCGAAAATTTTCAAAAGAAAAACCTTAACCCGCAGCCGAAAGGAGACCCCATGGCAATCGTAACAACGGAGAAACTAAAACGGGCACGCGAAGCATATCAGGAAGGCAAAATCAGCCGGCGCTGTTTCCTCAAATACCTGACAATGGCCGGTGCTTGCCTCGGCGTGGTCGGCACGCCCTTCGCTGGCGCCGTCAGGGATGCATGGGCAGCCAAATCCATCCGATTCGACGGGTGGGGCGGTTCGGTCTCCGAAGCCTTCCGAAAGTATGCCTTCCAGCCTTTTACCAAATCGACGGGCATCGAAGTGATCGATGGAGAGTTCGGTGATATGAACTCCTACCTGACCCGCGTCAAGGCCTCTTTCCCGCCCGGTGGAGAATTCAATATCGCCCATTTGAGCGCCGTTTTCGACTATGCCCGGTATGTGGATCTGGGATTTTCGACGGTGTTGGATGAATCCCAAATTCCCAATTTGAAAAACGTCATGCCTTCCATGATCAAACCCTTGCGCGAAATCACCAAGGGGACCTTGTCCGCGGTTCCCTATGATCTTGGACAGACCGGCATCGCCTACAACACCAAGCACATCAGCAAGGAGAGGGCGGAAAAGCTGGGGGTTTACCTGCTGTGGGACAAGACGCTGAAGGGAAAACTGGGCAGTTGGGGAGGGGATTTTCGAACCAACATGTGGTATGCGGCGTTGCACACGGCACAGAGCCCCAACGATATGAAGGACCTGAAAGCCGTGTGGGACGCACTTCGCGAGCAGCGCGGCCTGATCAAGAAGTACTGGAGTTCCGGGGCCGAACTGATGAGCCTTCTGGCAAACGAGGAGATTTATGCCACGGTGGCATGGTCCGGGCGCGTGGCGGCGTTGCAGCAGGAAGGCCATCCCATCGGTTATCTCTCCCCCAAGGGTACCTACTCCTGGATGGAATATCTCTTCGTGTTGAAGGGCACCGATCTTACCGTCGCCCAAAAGCTGCTCAACTTCATGCTGGAACCGGCCGCGGCCATTGCGGTGGCCGAGGGACAGAACTATCCACCCAGCCTGGATCCGACAAAGGTCAAACTGACCGAGAAGATCAAAAAGATGCCGGCATTCGATCCCACCGGCAAACTGGACGGCTATCTGTTCGCCGATCCGGCATACTGGAATGCGCATCAGGTGGAGTGGACCGAGAAGTGGGATCGAATCAAAGCCGGTAGCTGAGCGAACGATTGACTACCGCATTACATCCGTAAGCGTTTTGCTTTTGGATATCCGGCCGATGGGCCGGATATCCAAACCACCTGCCTTACGGGTCGGGTGATCGTTGACACGGGCGACGTGGTGCGTGAGGCAATATAGAAGGAGACAGGCAGTATGGCCGACGGCACAAAGCAGCCAATGGTACAGTTTAAGGGCATAATGAAACGATTCGGCAGCGTTACTGCGGTCGAGAAGATGGACTTCGATATCGAAGAGGGCACGCTGGTCACCCTGCTGGGGCCGTCGGGTTGCGGCAAGACCACCTTGCTGCGCATGGTGGCCGGACTGGAGGAACCCACCGAGGGGGAGATCCGGATCAACGGAAAGCGTGTCAACGATATGCCCATTCACAAGCGAAACCTCGGCATGATATTTCAAAATTATGC
The DNA here is from genome assembly GCA_963674945.2 of uncultured Desulfosarcina sp. GTDB lineage: Bacteria > Desulfobacterota > Desulfobacteria > Desulfobacterales > Desulfosarcinaceae > Desulfosarcina. Next base: position 1,058,333 of record CAXXWQ010000003.1, on the reverse strand, counting down.
CCTGTTTCCCCATAAGACCATCTTCGACAACGTGGCCTTCGGCCTGAAGTATCGCAAAGTCTCGAAAGATGAAATCAGGGAGAAGGTTTCTCGTGCCCTGGAAATGGTGCGCCTGCCCGGTGTGGAACGACGCATGCCCAGCCAGCTTTCCGGCGGGCAGCAGCAACGCATCGCCATGGCGCGCGCCATCGTGATCGAACCGGATGTTCTGCTCATGGACGAGCCGCTTTCGGCCCTGGATGAGAACCTGAGGGAAGAGATGCGTCGCGAGGTGGACAATCTCCAGCAGATGCTCGGCGTGACGACCATCTTCGTGACCCACGACCAGCGGGAAGCGCTGAGCATGTCCGACAAGATTCTCGTGATGAAGGACGGGAGAAAACAGCAGGAAGGCACCCCCCAATGGGTGTACAATGAGCCGGCCAATCATTTCGTGGCCGACTTTCTCGGGCACTCCAACTTCATCGCAGGAAATGTCGTCGACGTGGACGATGACCATGTCCGCGTCCGAATCGAAACCGGAGACACGCTGATCGCGCAGAACAAGGGTGGGTTCACCAAAGGGGACCACGTGGAAATGGTCGTCCGCGCCCAACGTTTCGATGCCTTTCCCCAATCGGAATTTCAACCCGAAGAAGGGACGAACCATTTCATGGGGAAAATCAAGGATCGCAGCTATATGGGCGGAGAGGTCAGCTACTTCATCGAACTGGGAGAGCACCGTGAAATCCACGTGATCAGCATGATGCGGACCCACATCTACAAAATCGGCGAAACGGTCTGCGTACAGGTTGCCCCGCACCATTGCCATCTCATTGCCAGGTCGTGAAGACGTATTCTTTCACCTCAAGGACACAGAGAAAAGAAAGCAAAATAGATCGTCACTGTGGTGGCTTCATTTTTGATCACAATGTGTCACCATACATATGGATTTAGGTACTGAGGAATTCAGGCACCAGCGTAGAAAAGATTTTTATGGAGATTCACCAACGCATAGAAAAGGGGTTTTGGGAACGCTACCAGAGCCACATCGTCACCATTGATTCACATACCCAGGGCGAGCCCACCCGTTTGCTGATCGGCGGATTCGACAGCCTTCCGGGTGACACCATGAAGGCCAAGCGTGATCATTTTGAATCCCGATTCGACCACATTCGAAAACTGCTGACCCGTGAACCAAGGGGGCACCGCGGCATCATGGCGGCCGTTCTCACTCCGCCGGTCAGTGACCACGGGGCGTTTGGCCTGTTCTACATGGATGCCCGACGTTATCCGTATCTGTGCGGTCATGCCACCATCGGTGCCGTGGCCACCCTCATCGAAACCGGGATCCTGTCGGCCGAAACCGGCGAGGCGGTAATCACCGTGGACACGCCATCCGGCCCATTGGACGCCCACACCCGGATCTCCGCCGGCCGTGTCGAATCCGTGGCCATCGACATGGTACCCGCATTCGTCCTGGATGCAGATCAAAAGATCCACGTTCCCGATTTCGGCACCATTGCCGTCGACCTGGTCTGCGTGGGTGGATTCTTCGCCATGGTGTCTGCCAGTTCCATCGGCATGGAACTGATTCCCGCCAACAGCCGCAAGCTGATTTCCCTGGGAATGGCCATCATCGATGCCGCCAACAAAACCCTTTCGGTCCATCACCCCGAACGGCCGGAAGTCAACACGGTGGATGTCACCGAGTTTTACGATGAGGATGGCTCAGAAGACGGCGGCAAAGGTGTGGTTATCTACGGCGAGTCCCACATGGACCGCTCCCCGTGCGGTACGGGCACGACGGCCAAGATGGCCCTGCTTTTCCACAAAGGGATGCTGGGCGTCGGCGACGTTTATGGCAATACCGGCCCTCTGGGTACCCGCTTCGAGGGACGTATTATCAAAACCGTTGCCATCGGACCGTATACCGGCATCGTGGGGCAGATCCGGGGAAATGCCCAGATTACCGGATATCACCGGTTCGTGGTCGATGGGAACGATCCCTTTCCCGAGGGATTTTTATTGTAACCCCTATCTTGTCATTTCATTGATTGGCAGGTTGCGTCATGGCCATGGCTTGTTCTCCCTCATTTCCGGACATCATTCTCTACAACGGCGCCATCGCTACCCAGGCGATTGCGTCGCCGGCAGCACAGGCCTTGGCCGTCGGCGGTGACACCATCGTCGCCGTGGGCAGCAATGCCGATCTTCTCGCCTTGGCCGATGCCCATACCGAAACCATCGATCTGGGTGGCCGGCTCGTCGTTCCGGGGTTCATCGATGCCCACATCCATTTTTACGAATGGGCCGTCAATCGACAAAGCATCAAACTCGATGATGTTACGTGTATCGAGGAGCTTTTGGGTCGCGTCGGTGATGCCGCCGTAACCACACCCCATGGGCGCTGGATCACGGGGCAGGGATGGAACGAAACGGACTGGACAGCGCCCTGTATGCCCACACGGAAGGAACTGGACCGGGCAGCCCCCCACCATCCGGTACTGCTGTGGCGTTGCGACCTGCATCTGGCGGCGGCAAACACCGTTGCCCTCCAGGCGGCCGGTATCGATGCGAACACGCCGGACCCGCCCGAAGGCAGGATCGAGCGCGACCAAACAGGAGCACCCACCGGCATTCTTCGGGAACTGGCCATCAATTTATTGCGGCGGGCCATGGGACCGCCGGATACGGATGGACTTCTTGCCGCCTTTGAGGATGCCACCGCCGCCCTTCACCGGCGGGGGATCACCGGTATTCACGACGTCCGACTGATGGCGGACAAGGATGGTGCCCGGGCCTTTCAGATGTTCCAGCGGCTCGACCAGGAAGGCCGCCTTGGCCTCAGAACGTGGGTTTCCCTGAGCGGGGAAGCCCTCGACGGGATCATTGCGCTTGGTCTTCGAAGCGGTTTCGGCAACGATCGATTGCGTGTCGGACACGTCAAGTTCTTTTCCGATGGCGGAATGGGGGCACGCACCGCCTGGATGATCGACCCCTTTCTCGATGCCGGCTGCGGTATGCCTTTGGTGAACATGGGCGATCTTGCCGCAGATGTTGAAAAAGCGGAAAATGCGGGGCTTTCCGTCATGGTCCATGCCGTTGGCGATCGCGCCAATCGCGAGCTCGTCAGGCTTTTCCGCAGTCTTTCGTCCCGGCGGCTGCAAACGGGTCGTTCCCGCCCCTATCTTTCCCATCGCATCGAGCACGTGCAGATGATTCGGCCCGAGGACGCCCATGAACTGCGATCGTTGAATCTTGCGCTTTGCGTAACCCCGGCCAATATGATTCTGGACATGAACCTGATCGACGGGGCAGTGGGGGAAAAGGGCCGGTGGACCTATGCCTTTCGCCGGTTGTTGGACACAACCGTGCCGGTGATGTTCAGTTCCGACTGCCCGGTGTGCGATCCTGATCCGTTGCCGGCAATCCATGCCGCGGTGACCCGGCAGCGAGCCGACGGAACCCCTGAAAAGGGATGGTATCCGCAAAATCGTGTCACCGTCCAAGAGGCCCTTCGTGCCTACACCGCGACTCCTGCGTCCGTGCATCGCGCCGACGACCTGGGAAAGATTGCGGTCGGGAAAAAAGCGGATCTTGCGGTTCTTTCCGAAAACATCCTGACGTCGGCGCCAGAGCGGATCCATACTGCCGGCGCGGAGATGACGCTGTTCGATGGACGGATCGTGCATCGTGTGTTCTAATAACAGATCGCATCGAAACCATCGTCGTGATTCCTTGGTGAAGTACGATGGATTAAACGGAATCATCGTCGGATCGATCCTCTCTTGCGGTACCATCGGCAGCGGCAGACATCCGGTACACCCATTCCAGTTCCCGGCAGGCATGGTCAAACGCACTGCCGTAGAGCAATACCAATGCAGATTTTTTCCCCAAGAACCAGCCAAGGTCCATGGCGAGCCGGGGAATCGTGAACCGTTTGACCCGGCGGTAGATGCGAAGGGGCCATTTGAGCCAACCGTAGGCGCCGAAAGAGGTTCGGATGATGCTGCGTACCGTGGGGGTGAGGACCAGATCGGTGACGTCTTTGGCCTGAAAAATGGTTTCGAGGCGCGTCTTGTAGATATACCGGACGATCGTGATATTGTCTCCCTTGCCCAGGGTTTTCAGCCATGATCTGGAACGATCCAGCAAGGCTCCGATGGTGGCCTCTTCCACGGGATGGTCGGAATCGGGGAAATATTTGACGGCGATGTTCTCTGCCGCTTTGACTACAGCGGACGTTACATCCCGCCAGGCGGGCGGAGAAAGCATGATGGTGGAGAATCCGACGAGTTGCCTTCGAATTTCTGCGATTGCCGGGTCCTGGTCCGTCTGTGGCGGTATTTCGACACGAGACATCGCCATCAAGGTCTCTTCGAGCATTTCGGCGTCCTCCATCGTCGGTTTTCCATCACTTTGGTCATATGCGTTCAACGCCAGTTTCCCAACGAAAAGGGTGATGTCCACCAAAAGGTTTCTCATCAGCACGAGGATGACGATCTTCCGGGAGAGAAACAGAAGCAATGAAATGGGATCGGGCAGGACAACCAGACGGATCAAGCCGAAAGGCCCGATTTGGTCCCGATGTGCCACAAGCCAACGGACCATCGGTCGCTTCATCAGTGTCTCCGACCAATGATAGAGACTACGGACGGTTTTGATGTTGATGGATTTCAACCGTTGAAAACCGGGACGTCGGATGATCCGGTCAAAGCGAAACAGGGAGATGTCGATGCTTTTGATGAGATGCCCTAAGGACACCTGGAGTTCGGGGCGCGTGGAATCCGGGTTAGAACAGGCCGCGATGGAGCGGATATAGGCATGCAACTGTTCGACCCCGACCACACCCGCAGGAGAAAGAGTGCGGGAAATGGCATCGCATCTTTCCTGAATCCGGGCAATACCGGCGCGTCTGGCCTCCGATGCCGATTCGGCCTCTTTGGCCAGACTTCTCAGCTCCTTTCGAATATCCCGGTTCCAGGAGACGATATTGCGGGCCCGCCATGCGATGATCAGCATCAGAAACACCAATCCGAAGCCAATGGCACCCCAAGCCACTTTTGCGATCAACCACCAATCCATAGTGGGGATAAGTATAATCCATATGTCGCCGATCGGTAACCAAAAACATCAATTGTTCATATTTCTGATGCCCACTCGACCCCACAAAGAATCCAGAAATCAGGAGTCAGAATTCAGAATCAGGTATTCGCCTTCGGCTCGATCCATCTCATTTTCAATCGATGGAGCGAAGCGACTTCAGATAAATTCTGGCTCCTGAATTTCTGGCTTCTGACTCCTGTTGCGTTTACCGTGATCGCAGGGCATTTCCCTTTCCAAAGGGAGCCCAAAGCCGGGTCCTCTGGACACGGATTTTTTCTTGCGCATTGGTCGGATGGATGAGAAGTCTTTCTACAGGTGGCCGGCCGTATCCGATTTTGCCAGCATGGTGCCTTTGCCTTCCTCGTTTTCACATCGTATCGTTTTCGACGCGGCACCCTCCATGGCCAGCAGGAGGCGCCGGTCCCGGTCGTAGATATCTTTTGCGAAATGAACCTGTCCCGTCTGATCCACCCAGGCGGTAAAATAGGCCAGGTGCACGTTTATGGGATTGTCGAGAATGATGGTTTTGCGCTTTTCATTGGCAACCGCCGATTCCAGGCGGCGGCGGTCCCATCCCTGGTCTTTGAGGAGGTACTGGGCAAGGCAAATGGGGTTTTCCAGACGGACGCATCCCGATGAGAAGGTTCGGATGCGGCGATCAAACAGGTTTTTTCCCGGTGTGTCGTGGATGTAAACACTTTGGGCATTGGGAAACATGAATTTGACCTGACCCAGGGCGTTCAATTGGGATGGATCCTGGCGGAGGCGATAGGGAAACGTGTTCCGGGACAGCTTTTCCCAGGAGATTGCCAATGGATCCAATTCCCGTGCCTGTTCATCCCAGCTCTCGAAGACCCGGATGCCCTGTCGTATCAGGTAGGCCGGATCGGCGGCGGCTTTGGGTATGATGTTTTTTCGGACAATCTTTCTGGGAATGTTCCAATAGGGATTGACCTCCAGATATGTCATTTGCCCTGACATGATGGGGGTCTTGCGGCTCCTCTTCCCCACGATGACGCGCGAGGTGTGTACGGTCCGGTCACCATCGACAACGTTCAGTGCAAATGAGGGAATATTTACCCATATGTAGCGATCGCCGAGATCGTCCGGATACCAGCGCCAGCGCTCCATATTGAGTTTGATCTTTCGGATCCGTGCCTGGACGGAGACGTTCAGTTCCCCCAAGGTTTGCTTACCGACCACGCCATCGGCCGTCAGGCCATGCCGTCGTTGGAAATGACCGACGGCTTCCGCCACCGTCTCATCGAATATTTTATAATCCGGGGGTATTTGGTCCGAAATGTCTCCCGTGGCGCAAAGCCGACGAACAAGGGCCGCCACCCGGGGACCGACGTCACCCGTATGAAGGGATGGACCCGGTTCGATCATATGCCATCCACCCGCCCGTTCGATGACTTCGTATTGTTTCAGGGCATCTCGCAGCTTTTCGTAGGCCGTTGTCCTCGGATGGAGTGATTCGATATACGCCACGAGTCGGCCCTGCCGAACGGCGATGGCCAATTCTGCAGGGATGTCACGGATGGCTGAACGGCGAAGGGCCACCCAGTGTCCGGACAGCGTTTCCGGGTTTACCCGGCCCTGGGAGAGGTGTGTCGCATACCGGATCAGGCCTGCGGTAAGCATCACATCCAACTGCATGTGGGGCGCCGCGGTCGATCCCGGATAGCGAATTCCGTGAATGGGTGCTTCGGGATCGGGGGGGAGGTAGTCGGCCGTTATGAATCCTGCCCGGGGCGCATTCGCAATGGTCTCTACCAACGTCTTCCCTTGGTACAAGAGGCCGGAAGGGCCGGTCCAGACGGGATAAACCCCTACCTTTTGGTAAAATCGCATGACCTGATCGAGATCGAAATCCCCATTCATCGGTGAAATTTGCCCAATGAATGGATCGGGCGACGCCAACCAGGAAAACAGATCCGGCGTTTTCGGGATGGTCGAAGCAACGGCCGGTGTCCAGATGGAAAATACTGCTACGATTTGTGTGATGATCAATAATTTGGCGGTGGTGTGCTTTCGTTTCATTTCTTTCTCTATGAATGGTTGTTTCTCTCTACCCGAGGCGAATATCAAGAATCGGGCCAACTCGCTGGAGTGTGTATAAGGAATTGTAAAATAAGGAAATATTAACTATTTTCGGAGAGGGTCTGTCGATTTGTATTGAATCAGAAGATGGGAAGTTAGGAAAACTTTTACATAAATATTATGGCTGTTTCGAAAGAGTCATTCCGCACGCAGTGCCTCGATGGGATCCATTCGGGCGGCGTGCCGAGCGGGCAGGATGCCGGATAGGAGGCCGATCACCGAAGCAATGCTCAGCGCCAGTATCACATAGGAGACGGGGGTGTGCGTCGGCAGGTTGGGTACGATGATTTCCAGCAGCCAGGCCCCGAGGCCACCCATGACCACCCCGGCAACGCCGCCGATGGCACCCATCAGGGTCGCCTCCATGGCGAAGAGAACAAGAATCCAGCGCCGCGAGGTGCCCAGCGCCCGAAGCAAACCAATTTCCGAACGGCGCTGGCGGACGGCGATGGTCATGATGGTGGCGATACCAACACCACCCACCACGAGGGAAATGCCGCCGATGGCACCCACTGCGAGCGTCAGAACTCCCAGGATCGAACCCAGTACGTCCAACATCTGGGTCTGTGTAACGACGGTGAAATCTTCACTGCCGTGACGGTCAATCAATTTCTCACGGATGGCCGCCGCAATGCGATCGGCAGAACTGCCGGTGGCAAAGAGGATGTCGATTTCCATGAGGCTTTCCCGGTTGAACATGGCCAGGGCCCGAGAGGCGGGAATGTAGACGGCGTCGTCCAGGTCGAACCCCAGCATCTGTCCCTTTGCGGCCATGACACCGATGGTACGGTACCGCTCCCCACCGATCCGGATGCGACGGCCCAAGGGATTGTCATCACCGAACAATTCCCGGCTTACCGTGCTGCCCAATACGGCAAGGGCCCTGCCACTTCCAGCTGGATCATCGGGCAAGAAACGTCCCTGTGCCACGGGCGTTTGCCATACCCTGGGCATGTCGGCATTTACCCCGAATACGTAGGTGCGTCGGCTGCGTCGTCCGAACTCCACGGCGCCATTGCCCTGGACCACCGGCACGGTGGCAAGGACACGGGGAATCGTCGACAGAGCTTCGGCATCCTCTATGGTGAGCGGGCGGACGTTGCTGATTACCGCACCGGACATCCCGGTGGTGGAGGTTTTCCCGGGGGTGACGGCGATCAGGTTGGTACCGAATTGGGAGAATTCTCCCAGCACGAACCTGTGGACGCCTTCACCCAGGGAGGTGAGTAGAACGACGGCGGCAATTCCCACGGCGATGCCGATAATGGTGAGAATGGTTCGCAGCCGCTGGCCGATCAGCGCGCCCAGGGCAAGATGGATGCCGTCACGGATTAGCATGATGAGATCACACTTTTAAACGTCAAACATCGAACATCGAACGTCCAACTTTGAATGATGCGATCGCTTCGCTCCATCTTTTTCATTAAATAGTACTTTCGCCATTTCAAGGCATGATAAGAGAATTGGGTTTCATTTTAAGAAAGGATAGAATTCCTTATTCGATGTTCGATGTTGGAAGTTCGATGTTCGGCGTTTATATCCCTATGGTTCTTGTTTTTCATTCGGTTTTAAGCCTCTTAAGCAAACAGTCCCCTACCGGTCCGCCAGTGCCACCACCGGGTCCAGGCGCGCCGCCCTTCTTGCCGGGAGGATGCCGAAGAGGATGCCGGTCGCCAGGGCCATGGCGGTGGCTGCCGTCGGCGACCACAGGGGCACCACCATGGGAAGTTGGGGAAAGAACCGTTGCAGTACCAGAATGCCCAACACCGTTACCATCAAACCAAAGAGCGTGCCGGCCAGAGAGAGCAGCGCCGATTCAACGAGAAACAAGGTCAATACCTGTCGGCCGGTGGCACCCACGGCCTTGAGCAGGCCGATTTCGGCCGTCCGCTGGGAGATGGCCACAAGCATGACATTCATGATCAGGATGCCGGCCACGGCCAGGCTGATGGCCGCAATACCGGCCACAGCCATTGTAAGTGTGCGCAGGATTCGGTCGAATGTGGCCAGCAGGGCACCCTGGGTCACCACGGTGACATCGTCCTCCCCATCATGACGGTCTTTGATGATGCGCGAGATATCTTTTTGGGCGCGGGGTATGGCATCACGGTTCCGTGCCTGGACCACGATTCGGAACAGGGTCTCGGTGTTGAACATGGCCGCTGCCGAGGCAACGGGGATGATGGCGATGTCACCGATGTCCACGCCCAATGATTGTCCCTTTTCGGCCAGGGTGCCGATCACCTTGAAACGGCGTTGGCCGATGCGAACGAAACGGCCCAGGGGCGAGTGGGTGCCGAAAAGCTCCTTTTTCGCAGTACCCCCGAGTACGCATACCGCCTCGGCGCGGGTGATGTCGCCACCGGGAAGAAACCGCCCTGACGCAAGATCAAGATTGCGAATGGGTAGATACTCCGAGGTCGAACCGATGATGATGATCTCTCTTTGACGGTTGCCGACGGAAACGGGTGCAGAGCCGACCACCACGGGAGCCACACGGCGAACGGCGGAGATTCGCCACAAGGCCATGGCATCGGCCAGGGTAAGGTCCCGTGGGGTTTGCCCCATCATTGGCGGCGGGCCACCGACGGTTTCCGAGCGGCCCGGCAAGACGATCAACAAATGGGTGCCCAATGTGCTGAACTGACCGCTCACGTAATGGCGGGTTGCCTCGCCCAGGGTGGAGAGGAGTACCACGGCACTCACGCCGATGGCCATGGCGAGCACCATCAATCCGGAACGCAAGGGGTAGCCGGTCAAGGCACCATAACAAAATCGGAACGTATCTGTGTTTTTCATGATGGCTTCCGGCTGTCAGCCTGGATGCGGCCGTCCACCATGCGGATGGATCGGTGGGCACGCTCTCCCATCTGGGGATCGTGAGTGACGATGATGACGGTCATTCCCTCTTCTCGAAGGGATTCGATGGTGCGAATGATATCCTCACCCGAATTTCGATCCAGATTTCCGGTGGGTTCGTCGGCCAGGACGACGGCGGGATTCATGATAACGGCCCTGGCAATGGCCACACGCTGGCGCTGGCCGCCGGAGAGTTGATCGGGCCGATGGCGGGACCGGTCGGAAAGACCGAACCGTTCCAGCGCCGTCTGGATTCGACTTCGCCGTTCTTTGGGGGGAACACCCGCCAACACCAGGGGGAGTCCCACATTTTCGGCGGCGGTCAAGCGGGGAACCAGATGGAAAAACTGAAAGATGAACCCGATTCGATTACGCCTGAAATGTGTCTGTGCGTCGTCGGTGAGGGTGGTGGTCTCTTTGCCGTCGATCCAGTAGGTACCGTGATCGGGTCGATCGAGCAGCCCCAGGATGTTGAGCAGGGTCGACTTTCCCGATCCCGACGGCCCCATGATGGAGAGATAGTCCCCTTTCTCCACGGAAAGGTCCACTTGATCCAGGGCGTGAACCATCTCGCCGCCTACCTGAAATGTGCGGCTGATCCCTTCAAGACGAATCATAACGAACTCGCAAAATGTCGGACTTCAGACGGCTTCGAAAAAAGCCCGAGATCAAGGATTGCGCGCCCCGAGGAAGGAGGCGTATGGTTGGATACGTCGCAGTGACGAGGGGTGAAGCGCAACGCAGATATCGGACTTTTTACGAAGCCGTCAATCATGGGGTGTCCTCGATAAGAATCGCCGCAGCACCATCTTTCAAGTCGGGCGCATCGATGTTGACCACCACCAACGCGTCCTGTGCAAGTCCCTCTGTTACTTCTGTGAAGTCCCAGTTGGAAAGGCCCGTTCGAATCTGTCGCCTGCTGACGCTGCCGTTTACCGGCGAAAAGACGAAAACATGAAGGTCCGTCGTTACCGCTTCGGTGGGCACCCGCAGCACCTGGGCGCGGGCGTCCAGAATCACCTCGATGTCCGCACTGTAGCCGGCCAAAAGCGCCTTGTAATCCTCGGGCCGGCAAAAATCTACTTCAACATCCACGGTGCGGGCCTGTTTTTCCGCGTCCAGGACATAGTCGGCCACGCGGCGCACCCGTCCCGAAAAGATCCGATCGCGGTAGGCGTCCATGGTGATGCGCGCCGGCATACCGATGCGGATGCCGGCGACATCCACCTCGTCGATGGGAGCGATGACATAGTAGCAACCCGAGGCGATGATATCGATCACCGGTGGTGTGGGTACGCCCAGGGGAGAGGGGGTGACGAACTCGAATCGTTCTCCGTTGATCTCGCCGATTACCCCATCGAAAGGGGCGGTCAGACGTGTACGGGCCAATGTTGCCGTGGCCACCGCCAATTGCGCCTCGCGGACGCCGACGGCATTTTGGGCCCCTTCACATTCGGCCGCCAATGCATCTGCCTCGGCGATGGCATTTTCCGTCTGCTCGATGGTTCCCACCTTGGACTCGAGAAGGGAGGAGAAGCGTTGGGCGTTTTTCGCAGCGATACGGGAGCGGGCGCAAACGGATCGGGCGTGGGAACGGGCGGCGGTCACTTCACGCTCGGCCAGCTGCATCTGGGCCACGAGATCCTTGTTCCACAGTTCCAGCAACAGTTGTCCGGATTTGACCCTGTCTCCCTCTTGAACCGGAAGCGATGCAATCTGCCCGCCGATACTGGGAGAAAGTTTTGCCCGCCGGCACGCCTTCACCGTGCCGGCCCGGGTGTTGGCCACCGTGCGTTCGACCTTTCCCCGGGTTACGGGCTTGACTGCCACCGCAACCGGTTCGGGCCTCGTAAGGTATCGAAAGGCCCAGATTGCAGTGGCGGCAAGCACCAACAGCACCAGCAATCGAACGATGATTCTCCTACGCGATGATCTTTTGCGCTCCTTGTCTGCCACTTCCGCTTTCACTCCCCATTCGCCATGTTCCCAAGGTGATCAATTATATCCAGACTAATTGATGGTGATCAACGAGTACCCCTGCGCCTGATACCCGGCGATGGAGATGAATCCGTTGTCAACGCGATCCACTTCCGGCAGTATCGTTGCCGGATCCACATTCAACACCTTCATTGCGTAGTCACACGCCTCGATCTTTACACCGTCCGCTTTCATCTGTCGGATGGTTTTGGCAAAATCATCCAGTGCGTTGGCATCTTTTGCTTTGAAATCCTTTCGATCCGTCGAGATCATTTTAACAGCCGGGCCGTGAAACACAACTGCAATTTGCGGTGGCTCCGGTAGAGAGCGGACACTCGGGTCCTCGTATACATTCTTAACGGCCCAGAAGACGATGTTGGCAAGCTGTGGAGAACCCTGGCTCACGTCAAATACGGTTTTTACCTTCTTGACGTTTTGCAGGGCCGGGTAATCACCGGCCATGGCCAGGATCGTCATGAACAGGGTGGTCAGCAAAACGGTGGCAATCGTGATTCCATATTTTCCGGTTTTATGATTGGTGGTATTCATGGTACGCCTCCTCGTGGTTCGAAACATCACAGGGCGCGATCATCGGCGCGTTTCCTGATCAATGGTTTTTCATTAAGCCACTCGCCGACGAGAGAACGTCTAAATGACGGTCGACGATGACCAAATCCGTAAATAGCGTGAAACACTGAAATAATGCGGCTGGGGCATTGAAGATGAGCCAAAACAGGCGGGGAATAAGAAAGGCGTATCGCGTATTTTCGAGCGGATCGAAAGTAAAGCGAAACGGCTTTTGCCGCAAAAGAACAGTAAAATTAAAATATTACCACAATGGCCTGTTTTCAAGCCCCTGCCTTTCAAAATTATCCCATGTTCTGGATCGGCAAACAAAAGACAGGCAAAGAATTGATAATATCGAATTGAAAAATCAACCGATATCACCAGACCCTACCAAGTTGGCATAAGCCACTTAGCTCTGGGAATTTTCGAACATGCTTAATTGTGCTCATCTGATGTATCTGTATTCGGTTTGATATGGGGATTCGGTATTGTTATGTTGTATCGGTGTAGGAACTGATGTCGCTTGGGATAGATCGGCTATCGCGCATCATAGTGATCATATCTTGCCTGAGGGAGGCGTCGTCTCTGAGCGAGCTTTGCGGGTAGTTGTATGGATTGATGGGCCCTGGCGAGTTTAACCAGATACTGATGTGCTGGCACCCGAGTTTAGCTACCAGATCGACCGCCTGAAGCGGTGGCATCCCCAAATGACTGTTAGGTTCGATTGCGATTCTTTCCAATAGACGAATCATCCATAAAATGACTTTCCCATTGTTGGATCGAAAAGTGAAGTTGGTTAATTCAAAGATGTCGGGTGCAAATAATTAATTAATCCAAGGGCTTTTTGACAGCAATCGTCAATCCATCTTCGAATGGGAGAATCAAGATGTCTGCTCTATGATCTTTACTAATTTTCTCATTGAACTCACGGGTATGCGTTCCAAACTTGACCATGGTATCAAGCATCTGTTCCGGCCAGATTCTCGCTAACTTTTCTCGCATTGCTTCTTCACCTTTTACCGCAACCGAACCGGAGAAGAGGGTATTATCATAGATGAGCATTCCCCCTGGACGAGCCAGTTTCATTCCCAATTCCCAATAATTCGGATAGCCGGGTTTATCAGCGTCGATAAACAGGAGGTCGAAGGTCTCGCCATGTCCCTCATCCAGTAAGGATTGCATGGTTTCGGCTGCCGGACCGACACGCATGTCCGCCCTATCACTCACTCCGGCCTTTTCCCAATACTTACGCGCTATCTTGGCATTGTTTTCATCGATTTCCATACCGACAAGCCATCCATCCTTCGGTATTGCCAGCGCCATACACAGAGCGCTGTATCCGGTGAAAGACCCCACGTCCAAAACTCGTTTTGCTTTTGTTGCCTTTACCATAAGCTGCAAAAATAGTCCCTGCCGGTGGGTCACCTGACAAATGGCATATGGATGATCAAGCGTCTCCTGGCGAAGCTCGGCCAGCACTTTGGGCTCGGGTGAAGAAAATGAATCAACGTATGCAAGAAGATTCTCATCAAAACCCAAAAAGTTACGACTCGTACCTAATTCCATATCTTATCCTCCTTTAATCTGATATTGCTTTTTACCGGTATCATCTGATCCAACTTAGCAAAGGTCCTCCATCTGCCTATCTCGCTTTCAAGCAAGTTCATCTTCGCTATCGTCAAACCAATCCACTGGGCTATTTTCAAACCTTAGCAAGAGCTTTTCCAATAGCAAATTTAATAGAACAACCTCTGCAAAGGTGAATTCAGCAAAATAAGACTGCATTCTCCTGACGGCGATTCTATCTGTTATTTCATGAAATTTTTTACCATGATCGGTCATTCTCACCAGAACGACGCGCTTATCGTTGGGATCAGATAATCGTTCAGCCAAGTCATTGTCGACCCACCAGGCGACCAGGCGATTGGTGGTTGCGGGCGGTAGTAAAAGCTCCTTCGTCAGATCTCCCATGCTGATGTTTGGCCGGTTAAATAGAATATTGCCTATCGCATAGAAGGCGAGACTGCCTGCAATCAGACCAGGATTATTGCTCTTAATGAAAAATTTTTCCAACATCCTTTTAGCCCCCTCGCTCTTTTGAATCCCTGAGTTGGCGAGGTGAAACTCAACCTTCCGGAAGTTACCGATAAAACGAGCGGTCCATTCTGGAGATGATATTTCTTGCAGATTGTTTTTCATCATTTCATCCCTTTTTTTCCATATAGAAATATTCTGTAGACTCAATGAAGTTAAATGTCAATTATTGATTTCGTTTCAAATAAGAAAAAAATACTTTAATATTAAATTGTTTACAGCGTATTGGCCAGATGTGGTGCTAAAATATCTCTTATCTGCAAACGTAAAAGATCCTTCCAAATGGAAATTTATTTTGCCAAGATTGTGAATCAGAACATGTAGAATGTAAGGACAAAATCGTTTCTTCAAGACAGATGAAGAGCAAATTCAGAAAGTAATGTACGGAACTAATGCAGCGGACCCGAAAGGCTGGACGAATTGGCATCCTATGGAAACCGTTGTCGGGTTGAAGATATGTGGTATAGACGTGGCAATCATTTCCGGCTCGTTTCAGGCGCTCAATGCCAACCAGACAACTGTAGTTGGACAGCCACTCTTTTATCATCGCGACGGTCGCTTTTCTTCAACTCTGTTGCTGCTTTTTAAAACACTTCCTGGGGCAATGATTTACCCCGATTATCCACAAACACAAGATTTGCGATGCCAAATGTTGCATTATTCGGATTATCATGATGGTCGCTCTTGCCAGTTTTAGCACTTCACCTTTTTCAATTACCCAGTTCGGCCGTTTTTATTGATATTGTCTTTATAATAGCATTTTTATACCCAAAATATTAATCAGAACGGCAAATATATTTATAAATAGGTTGACTTAAATAAAATAAATAGCCTATATGACTTTTAGCTTTTTGTTTAAAGCGTAGGTTCCTTGTTTCGGGTCCTATTACGATATTGGTTCCTTTCCTATCCAAGGACAGGGTACCGGCGAGACAGGGTGGGATTTTTCGAGGCCAGAAAAATTGGCAATGAAGTCCATTCAAGCCAAAGGAAATCTGAAATTGATATCGAAGGAGAATTCGAATGGTAAAAAAGATTTTATTGCCAGTGGCCCTTGTGGCAATGACATTGTTTTTTACAACAAAACTATTTGCAGGTGCGGGGCCCGGCGGCCTCATTTCAAACCCTAACCAAAGTCCTGAATGGATCAGAACACTAAATAGATATGCATCGACCGACGTTGATGCTGTTTTTTATAACCCTGCTGGGGTTGTGAGGATGAAAGACGGCACACATATTGGATTTAGCAACCAGTCTTTTTACAGTTGGCTAAATTTCAAGGATTCAACGCCGGAGCTGCCTCATGATAATTATAATTCCTATATTTTTACGCCGATATTTCCGAATTTGCATGTGGCGTATAAAAAAGAAAAAATGGCCTACATGTTCGGTTTTGATATCATGACCGGCGGCGGTGCCGGATCTCATGATGATGGACTTCCTTTTTCCGATTATATGGGAGTTATGTTGGGCGCGATTCTGCCGGCATTAGAGCAAGGAATTCCCATAGAGGACGTAGATGTTACATCGGAATTCGGTGGTTATTTTTTTGGAGCCGGTTTTTCGATAGGCGCAGCATATGCCGTAAACGACATGCTCTCCATTGCGGGGCAATTGCGATATGTCCACACCATCGGCGGTAGTGATGCGAAGGTAACGCCATTTCTCAATGGTGTGCAGCAGCCTACCGAAGAACTGGATATGAGTCTATCCGGTGGCTGCTATGGGTTTATCGTCGGAGCGAATATCGCACCATCGGAAGGGCTGAATATCGGTTTTCGGTATTCGTACTATACCAAGATGGAGTTGGAACAAGAAATTAATGATGGCAAGGATCTCTATGGCACTTTTACGGATGTAGATGGAACAAAAGCGGATAAAACAATTCCTCAAGATATTGCACTCGGCGTGTCTTATCATATTACGCCACGGTGGAGAGTCGAGACCGGTTTCATTTTCTACTATAACGAGGGAACGGACTGGTCTGATGAAAAGGGACAAAATATCGGGAACGGCTGGGAGGCCGGCGTTGGACTGGAGTACAACGTAATTCCGGAAAAATTGCTGGCCAGCATTGGATATCTTTATTCAAAAAAAGGTTTGCCGGATGAATTGCAATCTGACTTGGATAATAAACTTGATTCAAAAAGTCTTGGGATAGGTGCGACCTATTACATCAAGCCAACACTCAATGTGACACTCGCTTTTCATCACAGTTTGGTTGTGTCGGCTGTAAACAATCATAGTCCCATTGGATCTCAACAAAAAATAGAGGCAGATTCTAATACATTCGCAGTGGGTTTTAATTTAAGTTTTTAATGAAAAAAAGAGTGTACAAGGTTATGTGAGTTATTTTTATTTAACTTGATAGAGGAAACAATAGATGTCGCTCGATGAGACTGATCTAAGACTTATTGAGGAGCTAAACAAGGATGCCCGGCAACCGGTTCGAGCGCTTGCCCGAAGAATTGGAATGACAAGATCGGCAGCCCGTTACCGCATGCAGAGGCTGATCGATAACGGCATTCTAAAGATATACTGTGTGAGTGACGAAGGCCATAGGGGCAATCATTTCCCGCTTCTGATGGGAATTAAGGTTACCCCGGGAGAGGCTGAAGTCGTAGCAAAACAATTGGCGTACTTGCAGGAGATCAAGTCCGTTTTTCTATCCGCAGGCCGATTTAACATTCTTGCATGGGCATACCTTAAGGATTCTTTTGTCTTGGGAGACTTCATGTCAGAAGGTTTGGCGAACATTCCTGATATTACAGATGTCGAAATCATGCACTGCTATCAGTGGGTGGCGAAGTCCCAGAAACATTCCATACCAAAACCGGCAACTACCCTCGAAAATACCATATATGTTCCCAGCACGCTTGATCAATCAATCATCAAGGCAATGCAGCAGGACCCAAGACAAACCATAACGAGACTGGCCCAAACGGTTGGCTGCAGTAATACTACAGCGAAAGTAAATTTAGAAAGACTATTGGACGATGGAGTCATCAAACTTTTTACTTCCATTGATCAAACTGTGCTGGGTTATAAAACTGGGGTTGCTGTACTGATAAAGTCCAAACCAGACACAATCCACCTCGCGGCCAATGAGTTATTAGAACAAAATATGGCGATGTATGTAAGTCTGATTACGGGACATTGGCATATCTACTTTAGGACAATGTTTCAAGACAATGGCGATTTATATGATTTTTTATCAAATAAATTACCTCTAATTGCCGGTGTCATGGAATTTGAGGTCCTCCATATGGGGAAAATTCTTAAATTCACCACCAGCCTTGGCGACTCAGTATAGGCGGTATATTTAATAAGGGATAATTATGAGTAAAAAACTCGAAGGAAAAGTAGCAGTGGTCACAGGATCCGGACAAGGAATCGGTAGAGGGATCGCCATCGGTATGGCTCGCGAGGGAGCGAAGGTGGTGACCAACAATCGTAAACCACTTGACAAAAAGAACATAGTATTAGACCCGAATTTAAGCGAAGAGGAAAATAAAAAATATCTTTCCATGCGAGGAGACGCTGAGGGTACTGCGCAACAAATAAAAGAGGAAGGCGGTGAAGCCGTCCCTTTTTTTGGAAATGTCGCTGACTACGACACCGCAGGTCAGATGATTCAAAAAGCGATAAATACATACGGAAGGGTTGATATTCTGGTCAACAACGCTGCTGGATTGGGAACTGGCATGTTGACGGACACTACCGAAGCGGATTGGGACTACCAGACGATTCCAAAGATGAAAGGCGCATACAATTGTATGCACCACGCGGTTCCATTCATGATTGAGCAAAAATTTGGACGCGTCATCAATATCTCATCTATGGCGTTCATCGGGTTGCCGGGACTCTTCGCCTATAGCGCGGCAAATGCCGGGATTGTCGGTTTGAGCAAGGCGGCGGCCAAGGATTTATATCCCACCGGTGTCACCGTCAACACGATTTGCCCCCAGGCGGCCTCCCCGGGCCATTTTGTAGAATTTAAGTCGATGATAAAGAAACTGAGCAACGCCGGTGTTACGATCGATGAAGAAAGGGTCAGGAAGGTTGAAGAGGATCACGGCCCTGCTGAGAACCTGGCGCCATTTTTAGCCTATCTGGCCACCGAGGAGGCGGCCACTATCAGTGGCGCCGTTTTTGATATTACCGCCTCCGGAAGGATAACCATATGGTCTGATCCCGCCCCGATCCACACAATCAAAAAAGATAATCATCCCTGGACAATGGAAGAACTGATCACAGCGGTTCCGGAAGAACTTTTAAAAGGGTATGAATCGAACGCCAGGGTTTCTGGCTTGTCTTGATCAACCCGTTAAAATGAATATGAGGAGACATAAAAATATGAGCAATAACTGGCATTCAACCTACGATGTTATTGTAGTGGGAAGTGGTGCGGGGGCTCTTACCGGTGCAATTACCGCTGGAAAAAACGGTATGAAAACCCTCGTGACTGAAAAGATGGATAAGTGGGGTGGTTCCAGTGCATATTCCGGCGGCGGACTATGGATACCCAACAACTTTTTGATGCGAGAAGCGGGACTTCTGGATTCGGAAGAAGAAGCTCTGAAATACATGGAGGCGGTTATCCATGATGTCGGACCGGCCAGTTCCAGAGAAAGAAAAGAGGCCTATGTTAAAAATGCTCCGGTGATGGTTGAGATGTTACGGGACTTCGGCTTTGAATGGGTGCGGGCCGAATTCTATCCGGATTATTATCCGGAAAAACCTGGCGGTAAGGTTGGCCGATGTATCGAAGGTGAGATTTTTAACGGAAAAAAACTCGGCAAGCTATTAAAAACGATTAATGGCGTGCCGAGTGCGCCGAATGTTCCGGTCAAATCAGCCAATGCATATCTGTTGCCCCTTGTTTTCCAAACCTGGAAAGGTTTTACGACCGCCATGAAGATACTGGGAATCGCCATTGGCTGGACCTTAACCGGAAGGTATCCCCTTGGCATCGGAAGGAGTCTGGTTGGGCAGCTGATGTATATTCTGCAATCCAATTACAAGACCCCGGTATGGTTAGAATGTCCCATGAAAGATATCATTATACAAGACGGTCGCGCCGTCGGCCTCGTAATTGAAAAGGAAGGAAAACTGGTAAACGTTCAGGCCCAAAAGGGCATCCTGCTGGCGGCCGGCGGTTTCGCTAAGGGCGATGAATACAGGCGCAAGCATCAGCCTGTCGGAGCCGACTGGACGTCCGCCAGCCCCGGAAATACCGGCGATATCCATCAGATCGGTGAGAAGATCGGATGCGCAATGGCCTTGATGGACGAAGCCTGGTGGGGCGGTTCTTACATCATGGATGGGAAAGTCATGTTTTCAGTTAATGACCGTTCGTTTCCTGGTACTATACTGGTTGACCACTCAGGTGAACGTTACGTCAATGAATCCACTTCTTATGTTGATTTTGGCCGTGCTATACTGGACCGAGAAGCGAAAGTTGGTGGTGCAATTCCTTCATGGCTGATCATAAGTAAACAACATCGCCGCAAGTACATGTTCGGAATGATGATGCCAGGTCTAACACCGAAAAAATACATAAAAGACGGCACCATTGTGAAGGCCGACACGATTGAAGAACTTGCCAATAAATGCAACATCAATGAAGAAAATCTGGTTAAGACCGTCAAGAGATTCAATAGCTTTGCGAAACAGGGCCTCGATGATGATTTTAAACGGGGCAATGATATATACGACCGGTACTATGGCGATCCCCGGGTTCTACCCAACGCCAATCTCGCTCCCTTTGAAAATGGGCCTTTTTACGCAATCAGGTTTTATCCGGGAGATTTGGGAACCAAGGGTGGTTTGCTTACCGATGAACATGCCCGGGTATTGCGCGAAGATGGCTCGGTGATCGAGGGACTGTATTGTACTGGTAACAATTCAGCTTCCGTTATGGGGCAGACTTATCCGGGGCCGGGATCCACCTTAGGTCCATCCTGTACCTTCGGGTATGTGGCCATGAATCATCTTGCCGAGAAAAAGTAAATCCTCCCGTTGTAAGGGCCATCTCGCGTAAGCTCGTTTCCCAAGGGATCGTTCGAATTGTCAGCGCTCCCGACCAGGAAGCCTCTGGATATTCCGTCAATGGATCAATTTTGGCCCAAATTCACCCATCAGAAGTAAACAATCTTACCAACTAAAGGGCAATATATTTGTCAAAAGGTTGGGTCACACAGTTGGAGCTTTCAATTGTGTTATATGGACAATATCGCGAAACAGCAAAAACTGCAGGCATGCTTAGGATATCGGCCAAGCACTATTGCCAATAGTGCTCATTTCGGGGGACCACTGGTTTCAACCCAGGAATATTTTCTGTATTTCTCATGAAAAGTTATAGTTGGCCAGCCGAGAATAGAACCATTGAAAAATCTGGTTCGCTATTTGGAATTACGCTTTCGCCAGATTTCTTGATTTCAAGGCGACAATTACCCATACCATATCTTGTGGTCCGCCATTATTCCCCGAGGTACAGATTATAAAAATAATCTGAACCGAATCTCAAAAATTGATTTTTTCGTACACATCGAATTCCTTTCGCTCTATTTTTATTCCATTCTGCAGATTAAAAAATCGTATCTTCAATTGGCCCGGACGCCAGATACACGGCTGAGTCATCACAAGTTTACCAAAAGTTGCAATTAGTATAGGGTATATGAATGCCACAGGTGCCAATAAAACTTGTGATAACAACTTACAACGGCCACCCGGACCAATATTCAATGTTCAGTAGCTACGGGGAGTGCGTTGCCTACATAGAATGGTCAAATTAAATCAAATAATGTTTGACCCTGTTAAGCCAATCCGCGCGGGACTTTTCGCAATTTTGGGCGCAGACTCTTATTGCCGCGCTTTAGAAAAGGTGGCAAAATTATCCTTCCAGGCGTTATAGTGGATCAATGGCCTAAGGGCCGTTAAAATATGGATGGAATCGTAGCAGGGTCGTAACGCAGGCATGTGGTTGACCGACCCCTTTGGCAAATTGAAAGGAAACCAAAATGGAACCTCGACCAACATTGCTGCAGGGAAACGAGGCCATTGCCGAAGGCGCTTTTTACGCTGGCGCACGTTTTTTTGCCGGATACCCCATCACGCCCTCTTCGGAGATCGCCACCGTCTGTTCCAAAAGATTGCCCCGCATCGGTGGCATGTTCATGCAGATGGAAGATGAGATCGCCAGCATGGGCGCCATCGTGGGGGCCTCTTTGGCCGGTGCCAAGGCATTTACGGCCACCAGCGGCCCGGGATTTTCCCTCATGCAGGAGAATCTGGGGATGGCCATCATGACAGAGGTCCCCTGCGTGGTGGTCAATGTTCAGCGCAGCGGGCCGAGCACGGGGCTGGCGACGAAACCGGCCCAGTCCGATGTGATGCAACTGCGCTGGGGCCGCCATGGGGACCAGTGTCTGATCGCCCTTTGTCCGGCAACGGTGGAGCAGTGTTTCTCGGTGGCGGTGACGGCCTTTAACTTTGCGGAGAAATACAGGGTGCCGGTGGTGGTGGCACCGGACGAGGTGGTGGCGCATATGCGTGAAAACATCGTGATTCCGCCGCCGGGGGCCATCGAGGTGGTGAATCGTAAAAAGCCGGCCGGTTGCCGACCGGAAGCATATCGGCCCTTCGCTCCGGACGAAGACGGCATCGCACCTCTTGCCGCCTATGGCGACGATTGTGTGTTCCACGTCTCCAGTTCCATGCACGGTATGGATGGATACAGCAACAACGATCCGGACAACGCGAAATGGCGGGTGTCGCAACTGCACAGAAAGATTCAACGCCATCTTGACGAGATCGTGATTACCAAGGCTTTCCATGCGAAAGACGCAGAGATTCTGCTGATCGCCTATGGTATCACGACCAGGGCCAGTCGTGCGGCGGCCATGGTACTTCGAAAGAAGGGGGTCAAGACTGGTGTATTGCAGTTGATTACCCTATGGCCCTTTGCGGAAAGTGCGGTTTTGGAATATGGGCGAAAGGCAACGATGGTGGTCGTGCCGGAGATGAACTACGAAGGTCAGATGGCCGGTGAAGTACGCAAAGTTCTCGGTCCGACGGCGGATATCCGGCGGGTGAATGTCTGCAACGGGCAGATCATCTCGCCCCAAGATATATTGGACGTCATCGACGCACCGAAAGCGTGACGAGTGCACATCCAAAAATGGCCTATTCCTGGACAGACACTAACGAGAAATAAGGGGGGAGGTAATGGGCTACCCACGGGGAATGAAGTATCTCAAACAAGAAGCATTGCCGCATATGTGGTGTGCGGGGTGCGGTATCGGCGTTGCCTTGGGTGCGATGCTTCGATCATTTGAATCCCTCGGGTACGCGGTCAAGGATACGGTTGTCGTCACCGGTATCGGCTGCACGGGAAAGACCGACGATTACCTCTTGACCAACGCGCTCCACACGACCCACGGACGGGCGCTTTGCTTTGCCACCGGTATCAAGGCGTACAAGCCAAACCTTCATGTGGTGGCGCTGATGGGAGACGGGGACGGGGTCACCATCGGCGGCAACCATTTTCTCCATGCGGCGAGGAGAAACATGGATCTTACGGCCATTGTCGTCAATAACTTCAATTACGGCATGACCGGCGGCCAGGTTTCGGGAACCACCCCTTCGGACATGATCACCCAGACCAGTCGGCACGGCAATCCCGAGCGAGGATTGGACATCTGCGCTCTGGCCGATGTGGCCGGTGCCAATTATGTGGCGCGTGCCACGGTCTATCACGTGCGGGAGCTGGAAAAGAGCATCCGGCGAGCGTTGGACAAAAGAGGTTTTTCCGTTGTCGAGGTGATCAGCCCCTGCCCCACCCATTTCGGTCGTGCGAACGATATGAGATCCGCTCCTGAAATGCTTCGGTGGCTTAAGAAAATGGCAATCCCCGTAAAGGCGTTTGAAGGCCGAAAAGAAGAAATCGCCAAAGGTTTTTTCCCCTTCGGCACCCTGGTGGACCGTGATGAAACGGACTTTCACTCCCGGTATGAGAAGATACGGCAAAAGGCCATGGATTCGAGCTCGGATGGAAAAGGATGAACCATAAGATGGAAAAACATCGATATGAGGTGGTCCTGGCCGGTTCCGGTGGCCAGGGCCTGGTTGTTTCCGGTATCCTGCTTGCCAATGCGGCCATGTTGGAGAAGAAGAATGTGGTCCAGACGGCCTCCTACGGTATCGCCTCCAGGGGTGGTTTCTCCATGGCCGAGGTCATCGTCGATGATTCGGAGATTCTCTTTCAACAGGTCTTGCAGGCGGATGTGGCCCTGGTTTTGACGCAAGTATCCTTGGAGAAGATTCATGGGGTCGTAACGCCGGCAACCCGACTTTTTTATGATTCTGACTTGGTGACGGCGGAAAAGAGAAAAGGACTTTTTGGATATCCATTTGTCCAAAGGGCGCGCGAACTGGGCAATGTGGGCGTGGCCAACATCATCGCCCTCGGTGCCATCTCCAAACATACGGGGATTGTCAAACTTGAGAGTTTGGATCGTCTTATCGAAGAACGGTACCGCGGACGGATGCGGGAATTGAATGTCAAGGCACTGAGGGAAGGGGAGCGCCTTGTTGCCACTAGTTAATTTTTAAACGTCGAACATTGAACATCGAACGTCCAACGTCGAATGATGCGATCGCTTCGCTCCATCGTTTCTATTAAACGGATAGATAATACTATGACGGTCGGTTGGATTTGAAATCGGCTTTGTCGAGTCCGATTTGCCGCATTTTCGCATAAAGGCCTCTTGGGTGGATGCCGGCGATTGCAGCGGTTTCTGCGATTTTTCCACCGGTTTTTCTCAATACCATCGTTAGGTATTGTTTTTCCAACCAAGCGATCATCGCGCTGCGGACCTGGGGGAGCGTCTTTCCATCCCAAGATTCCGGGGTAAGGGGAATTGATGCGCACGGCAGGGTAGCATCCATCGGCAGTTGCCGATGAAACGCGTTGGGAAGATCATCCATTGAGATCGTATCTGATTTACACAACAAAACGGCACGTTCGATTACATTCATCAGTTCTCGAATATTCCCGGGCCAGTGGTAGGCGATCAGGGCATCCATCGCCTCCTGGGAGAATTGCTTGATCATTCTTCCGATTTTTTGGTTGTGCATGGTCAGAAAATGGTTGGCCAGATTGGAAATATCCTCTTTCCGATGTCGTAAGGGGGGGAGGGTGAGCGTAATTACGCCCAGCCGATAGTAAAGATCCTTTCTGAAGTTTCCCTTCTCGATTTCCGCTTCCAGGTCCTTATTGGTTGCTGCAATCACCCGGATGTCGACCCAGACCGGTTTTTCCGCACCGATCGGAGTGAACTCCAGTTCCTGGAGTACCCGCAATAATTTGATCTGCATCTGCAGCGGCATCTCCCCGATTTCGTCCAGGAATATTGTCCCGCCGTGGGCCAATTCGAAGGCACCGCGCCGGGAACGCATGGCGCCGGTGAAAGCGCCCTGTTCATGGCCGAACAATTCACTTTCCATGAGTTGCTCCGGAATGGCGGCCATATTGATGGCGATGAACGGTCCCGAAGAACGGTGACTCTCGGCGTGAATGGCTTTTGACAGGTGCTCCTTGCCAACACCGGTTTCACCCTGAAGCAGCAGGCTGGCGTCGCTGGAGACGATTTGCCGGGCTTCTTCCAAAAATGCCTGCATCGCCCTGCTGTTGGATTCAAAATCATTGAGTCGGGGAAGAAATCTTCCCCGTCGATCGAACCGGTCCGTGTAAAAGTATTGGCGGCGTGAATCCAGTGTGCTCTCGATGGCTTCCATGAGGCTTTCGACCGGAATGCCGGTGTAGAGGACAACATCGATGCCCGAGGCCAGTAACTTGGCATGGGCTTCCGAAGATTCGTTGTCATGGAGGACGATCGTAACGGGATTTTCGGGCAGGTCATTGAGCAAGGCGATACTCGATTCCACTGGCCTGGGGATCAATGAACTGCTGACGACAAAAACGTCCGAACAGCTTCTCGCCAGTGCCTGCCATGAGAAGTGATTGGGCCTGAACACCCGGAGCTGGATGTCCAGATCGGCCATCTTCCTTTCTATTTTTGAACGGACCGCCTTTTCCTTTATTGCACAGGCCAAACGAATCAGCATGGTCTACTCTCTTCAAAATCGGAAATATTATACCATTTTAAAATTACCTGCCAATAACTATGCATATATTTGAAAAAAAGCAATATTATTTGGTGAATGGGATGGAAAATAGGTTCAAAATCAAACCATTCTCATCTCTATGCAATATTAGATCGGTATCATAATACCTATAATAACTTTATCGGTAAAATAATACCGTAATTACGATTGTCCACTGACGTAATAACTTGTCAACATATTGTAATCAATGTAGATATTTTTTTGTTCGGTCGATTGGCGTTTTGGTACAAGCTTTGCCAGCCAGTGGTGACTTACAGCAATCCGAATTACCGGATCGAATCGCCAGGGCGAATTCGTGTCACCGAGAACACGGTGGCAATTTGGGAGAACGCCTGGGAAAGGAAGATAAATGAAGGGGACAAACGCAAGATCCGCAGGCTTTCGGCCGGTACGATGAAGAGTATCGTCATCAACGATCCGGACGAGTGCCGTGTGGCGTGGCAAAAATACTGGCCGGCGATCGGTTTGTTTGATCTTTGGCCTGTTCGCTATTGTTTTCACAGATTCTATGCCCGCCCGCTGTTTTTTCTTCTGGCCGTCAACAGAGGTGCCGTCCGCGGTTTCTTGCCTCTTTGCTGGAATTCAGATGCCGAAAATTACGTCCAGTTCCCGGGAGATACCTGGCAGGGCAAGACGTGGTTGGAGCAGAATCGACTGATCGCGAAAACGCCCGAGGCGTTAGATACACTGCTGCAATCGGTTCCGGGGCCGCTTCACCTGCGCTATTTAAACTGGTCTGAACGTATGGGCGAAATCGATGATGTCCATCCGGATGAGACCGGTTACCTTTTTCATCCGCCGCGTCATGGTTTTCGCATGGATCAATTCCTAGGCGTTTTTCCGGGGAAATCCAGGAAGAAGCTACTTGGTGATATTGAGAACGTGAAGGCCTTGAAACTCTCTTTCCGGTTCAATCACCTGGCGGACCTTGAGACCCTTTTTCAACTGAATCTGAACGCATTCAAAGAGAATTCCTACTTTTTCGATGAACGGTTTCTTCGATCCTTCGAAATGCTGGCCGCCTTCCTATGGGATGCGAAGATGTTGCGGATCACGACGATCCTGATTGGGGGAGAAATTGCCGCCGTCGATATGGGGGCGATCTTCAACCGTTCGTACACCCTGCTGACCGGCGGAACCAGTCCGCAATTTCCAGGCATTGCAAAGGTTCTCAATATGCACCACCTGGAATGGTCGTGCCGGCAACGTTTTGATACCGTTGACTTTCTTTGCGGAGATTTCAATTGGAAACAGCGTTTTCGTCTGACGCCCAGACCATTGTATGTGCTCAACCGGCAACCTGCCGCTTTGCCATCCTACGTGCCACAACAATTCCATGATCACTCCTTCGCCTTCGCATAATACCAACCGGGTCCTGGTTGTGGGTACTACTTCGGATTATATCGACCGGATCCGAAATGCCCGTCCCCGGCAGGTGATTTTTCTTACCGATACGATGGTCCGCCGCGCCGCAAAGGAGCCGACACCGGCCAACGGTGAAGAGATTCTCTGGAACCCGGCCGATGATACCGGAGCAACGTTGGCCATCGACGCCCACCTGGCCAGGTGGGGGATGGATATTTGCGGAATTGCCTGTTTCGATTGCGAGTCCATGGAAACGGCCGCCAATTTGGCAGCCCATTTTCATCTGCCGTACCCTTCATTAGAGGCCGTCCGGATCAGCAGGGACAAATATATTTCCAAAAAAATCTGGCATCAAAACGGTATTTCCTGCCCCATGGCAAGACCGGTCAAAGAGAAATGGGATATCATCCGCTTCCTGGAGAAGTGCCCGGAAGGCGTTGTTCTCAAACCATTTTGCGGCAGCGGCAGTGAATTGGTTTGTCTGTGTCGAACGCCGGCAGAATGTGAAGCGGGCTTTGCAATGATCGACGACGGCCTGGCCGCAAGGAGAGACAATCCGATTTTCGAGACGTTTTTCTCATGGGGCTATCGTATGTTGGCCGAACAGTGGATCAGCGGCCCGGAATTCAGTTGCGACTTCGTCGTTAGCGGGTCCAATGCCACCATTTTGCGGACGACGCGCAAGATCAGGATGAATCGTCGCCCCTTTGGCACGGCGTCGGCGTATGCCCTCTGCCGCACGCCGGCCGGTCATGAAGGCCACATGGCCGACCTGCTGCAAAAGGCTGCCACCGTGATAGGGATTCAAAGCGGTATTTGCATGGTGGATTTCATCGTCCAAAACGGCCGTCCGATGCTTATCGAGATGACACCCAGGCCGGGAGGCGACTGCCTGCCGTATCTTCTGGAAAAAGCCGCGGGCTTGGACATCTTGGGGCTGACCATCGATATGGCGGCACAACGATCCAGTGGACCAAGCGACCCTGTTTTCTACGAACCTTTGATCGGCTTTCGTCTTCACGCCCATCGCGGCGGCGTACTGAAAGGCTTCAACACCAAAGCGCTTGCAAATGAGAAAAACGTCAGACAACTGCATATGGTTTGTCAACCCGGCCACGTGATCACCATGCCGCCTGACGACTATGATTCATGGCTGTTGGGGCATGTGCTTTTCATGCCCCATGGCCAAGACCATCCAGCACACCAGTGTGAGCGGTTGGCCAATCGACTCCAGGTGGACATTCAATGAAGATAAACCTGGTTGACGCTCCGATTCCGCTGCCGGCCGATCTCATAGAAAAATTCTCGGCCGACTTCATAGACAATCGACAGCGGTTTACCGATGCCGTAAACGCTTGCGGATCACCTTTGTATCTCATCGAGAAAGCCGTGTTGAAAAAGCGCGCCGTCCAATTTCGGCGGGCCTTTGAAACCCGACTGCCCCGAACCGGCTTCTACTATGCCATGAAAAGCAACAACCTGCCCTATGTCTCACACGTCCTGCTTTCACAGGAGTATGGACTGGACGTCTCCAGCGGGTTGGAATT
Organism: uncultured Desulfosarcina sp.; assembly: GCA_963674945.2. Lineage (GTDB taxonomy): Bacteria > Desulfobacterota > Desulfobacteria > Desulfobacterales > Desulfosarcinaceae > Desulfosarcina. Next base: position 1,029,543 of record CAXXWQ010000003.1, on the reverse strand, counting down.
GCAGGTCGCCCTGACCCTCGGTGCAACAGATATCATCTTCAGCGGGCCGGGTAAAACCGATGCGGAACTGGAACTGGCTGCCGCCCACCGGGATCGGGTCACCGTGTTGTTGGACAGTTTCGGTGAATGTCTGCGGTTGGCGACGATATTGGCGAATAAGAAAATATCAATGGGAGTCGGAATCCGGTTGAATATCGAATCTACCGGGCTATGGCGAAAATTCGGAATCCCCTTGGAGACGCTGCCGGATCTTTACGAGAAGATCAGGCAAGATCCACACCTGATGTTCAAGGGTCTCCAATTCCATTGTTCCTGGAATCTTACCCCTGACAGGCAGATCGAATTTCTCAACCGATTGGGACGGCGGCTCGTTTCCATACCGGATCATTTCTGGGAGGCATGCAGATTCATCGATATCGGTGGCGGGTACTGGCCTCCCCAGGGAGAATGGCTCTTATCCGGTGAATCTGGCCGCTATCTGCTCAATCCGGCAAATAGTATCGACATTTTCTCCGACCGGATTGCCGATGCCATCCGGAAGGAATTACCCCGACTTTCGGACTGCCGCATCTGTTTTGAACCCGGACGCTGGATCTGCAATGATGCCATGCATCTTCTTTTACGGGTCGTCGATCGTAAGGCCACGGATCTGGTGATTACCGACGGTGGCACCAACGCGGTGGGGTGGGAACGGTTCGAAAGCGATTATTTTCCCGTTCTGAACTTGACGAGAAGCGGCCTTATGGAACGGCCCTGCCATATTTTCGGCTCCTTGTGCACGCCCCATGATGTATGGGGATTTAGCTATCTCGGAACGGATATCTGCGAGGGAGATATTTTGATGGTCCCGACCCAGGGTGCATATACCTATAGCCTGCGGCAGCGGTTCATCAAGGCGCTTTGGCGGGTGGCGGTCTTGGACGACGACGGGTGTATCTTACTGCTGACCGATGAGGCTGACATTCAAGGACACGAGAGGAAGATCCTATGAACCATGGAATTTGTCGTATCTGCGGGACATTGTTGAAACCGTACGAAAACGCCTGCTCTTCTTGCGGATTTGAAGACAGCATCGATTTCGACCCCCGATTCCTCATGGATGGGCATTTTCGAGATAGCGATCGGGATGCCTTTGTGGAGGACGAATTGGATCCGGATTTGGACGAAGAAGACCCCGCGGAACGAAATTGAGGACACTGAATGGCGACCATACCAAAGTTGGCCGATCCTGCCGCCTATGCTGCGGTATATGACCGGATGAAATGGCTTCCTCCCGATGAAATCGCGGCAGCCGAAAGCGCCAGGAAGTCGCTGGTGGATCAAATCACCAGCCATATCCCTTCGAGGTGGGCCTATTCACAGACAAAGCTGTTTACCCACGCCATTTCTCCCGGGTGCAGTCTGTGTGGTCGGGGACAGTGGTCCTGTCTCTTTATCAACGGCATTTGCAATGCACGCTGTTTTTATTGTCCCACCGCCCAGGACGATCCGGGGCAGCCCATGGCCAATACGATCGTATTCGAGGATCCCGTTGATTATGCGGCCTATGTATCCCGATTTCATATCAAGGGTGTCGGTTTCAGCGGAGGAGAACCGTTGCTAACCTTCGAGCGCCTGCTTTCCTATCTTCGGGTGATCAAAGAACAAATGGGCGATTCCGTTTACACCTGGCTGTATACCAATGGCCTTCTGGTCACCAGACAGCGGATCCAAGAGCTCAGAGAAGCGGGGCTCGATGAGATCCGCTTCGATCTTAGCGCCAATCACTACCGATTGGATGCACTTTCGAAAGCCCTTGGGGCAATTGGGCGGGTGACCGTGGAAATTCCGGCGATTCCGGAAGATCTCGACACGGTCAGGCAATTGATGGCCGACTTGGAACAAATGGGGGTGAATTTTCTCAACCTCCACCAGATTCGCTGTACTCCTTTTAATGTCAGACGTCTGATAGAAAGAGGATATACCTTTGTCCATGGTCCCCAGGTCACCGTATTGGAGAGTGAGTTGACTGCCCTGGCACTTGTCCAATACGCCCTGGAACGATCCATCAAACTGCCTATCAACTATTGCACGTTCACCTTTCGCCACCAGTTCCAGGGGGCCGGCGCGAGGAGAAGAAGTGCCAATGAAATCAAGGAAGGCTACGAAGATATTACCCCCACGGGGTATCTTCGGCACATGCAGATCGTTGGTCCGGCGGCGACCATTGCAGAACTGGGCCAGATCCTGGTTTCCAATGGGGTTGATCCTTCACGCTACCGTGTTTCCGGAAAAGGGGACAGCCTCTCTTTCGCTGCCGCGCTGTGGCCGTTGATCGATTTTTCATGTGTCAGGTTACGGGTCGGTTATCGCCTTGCCGTCCTCAGACCGGCTCTGAGTTATCATCATCCTTTTAAAAAGATTGAATTGAACGGCAATAAAACCGTGTTCGTCGAGAAACAGACGGTACAGAGGCCATTTTGGCTGGAGGGTGACCAGGTAGAGATGTTCGGCCGGTTGATTGGTTGTACTCAAACCGGATGCCGTGCGCCCGAAACCAACCCGAATGATGAAAGCACTGATGTGCTTCTGGATGTCCGGCCAATGACCGAATATCCAAGCCATTCGCTTTGCGGATGGTCGTTGGCACAACGTCCGGAGGAGAGCACGTCAGCCAAACTTTCGGACACTTTGCCGGTGGAGCACTATGATCGAATTGTGAAATTTGAAACCATTTCCCAAGGACTGGCCGGTTATCATTGAGAATTTACCAATCGTGAAGGCCGCCTTTTTCAATGCAATGGGGAATTTGGTCTCGAACCATCAATGGATCACGCCGCTGATTTTTTTGTGGGCCACAGATCCACCGTTTCTTCATTTTTATCATAGCACCCTTCGTAAAGTATTAGATCCGGGCTGGCATCCAAAGAATTCCAATCCTTAACGGCAAATCCTTCCCGGTTTGCCTGTCCAGGATGAAACAGGCGAAACTCATGGATGTGGGATTGGTTGTTCAAAGGGCGGCTTACGTACTTTAGCGCCCATACCGTATCCGGGTCAACCTGAAGGCCGACTACCATTTTACGCCCCACTGCCTGTGGAAGTTCCTTGGGTTTTCCGAGTTTTTTTGCCCTGGTCGTTTCAATATCCGTTGCACCGTTTTTCTTCCAGAATTTCCAATTCATTGCTTATTCTCCTTGAATCTTTATCAGTCGTGTCTGTTATCGTAGACAGCCTTTGAGGCCTGACGATCTCCTGTGTGAGATTGGATAAGACGATCGTAGCAAAAGAAGAACTACCAGTTCGCACTTTGCTTTCAAATCGGATCTTGTTGTTCCAGTCTTGTTGACAAACGGTGCCCGTTTTCGAAAAGGGAAAGACAGGGGACTTGGTGCCGTCGTTCAGAGCCCAATGCATCTTACTCTGCAAGCGTCTGGAATGTCATTACGGTGATTACCTGGACCTCTCCATCCTTTTCGACCGTCCCAGAAACCTTGACCTTCTCGCCGATGTAATTTTCTACCAATTCATTCCCCTTGGTGGTATTGGCAACTTCGTAGACTTGGCCGTTGCCGGCAACAATCTGGAAGCTGTCATTGACTTCGCCTTCGATGCTTACCGTTTCCGCCGCAAGGACACATGCTGGAATGAGAGCCGTCATGACAAATGCGATCAAAACCGTCAATTTGATTGCTTTTTTGCTCCGCATCTCTTTTTTCTCCTTATGTTCTTTCCATTCCAATGGAATAACTGCCGAGATTGTTGCGAGATTGTTGTTACAGAGAATCCTATCGTAGGAATTAAAAAGCAAAGATAGTGCCAATCACATAGACATTGAAATGATTAGCATTTTTATTTCAATGCCTTGATAATGAGAATTGCCGGTTCTTAAAATTACGGGAGAGGCAGTTGACGGTTTGAATAACCGCCTGAGAAAGAAAAAAAGTTGGACGAAAGCAGGAGACTATAGATCCCTACAGCTGTGATTCGATGGGCAAAAGTCCCAGGAAACCGATACCCAACCGCCTCCAGAAGCTGGTATGGGGGTCGGTGGTAAATGTCTCTTCTTTTCCGTCCACCAAACCATGCCAGAAAAGATTTTCGGACCCGTTGTCGTTTTTGACCAGCTCCAGCCGGAAGGCTGCCTGATGGGTAAACGCGTCGAAAACGGCTGCCATTTCCATGCCGATCTTGTCCGATGTGATCACCACGCCGATCTCGGTGTTGTGGATTACAGCCCGGGGATCCAGGTTCAAAGAGCCGATAAAGACCCGCTTTCGGTCGAAGACGAAGGATTTGGCGTGCAGGCTGGCCTTGGAAGAACCACCGGTGCCTTTTTTCTCTTTTCGCTGTTTACGGGTCAATTTTTTGTTCATTTCGTACAACTCCACGCCGCCGCGAAGAAGTTTCTTGCGGTACCTTGCATACCCCGCATGCACCAAACCTACGTCGTTGGAAGCCAAAGAGTTGGTCAGTATCCGCACGCGAACGCCCCTTTCCGCCAGTTGAGTGAGCATCTTGGTACCGGCCTTGCCGGGAACGAAATAGGGAGAAAAGATAATCAACTCATCCTGGACGCCGGTAAAATAGTGAGCCAGTTGTGGCGCCAGGTGGTACTCTTTCTCCTTATTGTCCGCAAGAATCTTTTCCGGTTCATCGTAAAACACTTCCCCATCCCCCCAGATATAGGAAACCCGCTTTTCGCGGATCTCATGGGCGAGGTCGGAATCGAATAGGGCCGAGAGGTACACGGAGTCCGCCTGCTTGGCCACGTAGTCGTTCAATTCTTTACGAATCGTTTCGACCTCCTCGGCAGTCGGTGGCTTGCCCCGCAGCACCGTTGCCGGGTAGGCAAGTTCACTGTTCCAGTACAGGTCGAAGGCCGATGAGACCTGTTTGGCTACCGGTCCGATGGCCATCACGTCCAGATCAGTGAAGGCCAGATGGGGATCGGCATCGAAGTACTCGTCACCGATGTTTCGCCCACCCAAAATCGCCACCTGGTTGTCAACGGTGAAAGATTTGTTGTGCATTCTGCGTGTTACTGATCCCATGCGGGTGATGAACTGGGAAGGCCTTCCGGTTTTTCGGCTGAACGGGTTGAAGATGCGCACCTCAATGTTGGGGTGATTGTCCATGATCACCGCGCCCAGATCCCTGCCGGAAAGGTCCATGTCGTCCACCAGCAGGCGAACGCGTACCCCCCGGTCGGCTGCTTTGAGCAGCTCTTCGGTGAAAAGGCGCCCCACCAGATCGTCATGATACAGGTAGTATTGTACATCGAGACTGCGCTGGGAATGACGGGCCAACGCCGCCCTGGCCACGAAGGCGTCCAAACCGTTTTTCAGCAGGTGGAATCCGGATTGTCCGGGATGGTCTGCGGCCAGGGCGGATTCGTATCGTCCGAGTTCCGTATCGTCCGTGTCGGAAAATGCATGGGAGGTCGGCTTCTCGAAATCGGTGGGCAGGGTGGCGCAGCCTGCAAGAAGACAGGCCATCACAATTAATAAGATCCGATTTTTCGACTGCATGATTATCTCCTATTTAGTATACTTTTACAATATACTTCAACTGGTTGTTCCGTATGGTATTGATGATCACCGGGCAGTGGGCCTTGTCTTCGGCATCGATGGTGATTTTTCCCATGAGACCTTCGAAATCGGCGGCCAAGTTGCTGGAGTGAGAATTGTCAGGCGTCTTGAATATTGCCATCCGTTCCACGAGAAGATCATCTCTGACGAAAAATACCGCCACATTTCCCTGGAAGATGTTGTCGAAACAGATTTGGTTCACATAGTCATTTTCTTTCGTGATATCCGGGTGAATGGCCAGGACTGCAGTGATCGGGGTCTGGCATGCGTTTGCCTTCTTGGCCATGGCCAGCACCGGACCGCTTCCGGAAAAAGTTACCACTGCCGCCACCTGCTCCTACCGTGTGGACAAACGTGGCGCCGGGGACGTATTTTCTCATTGTTTCCCAACAATGGTTAAGTTATATAAGAAACACTTACCGCATTGCGGCCAGCGTTTTTGGACGAATAGAGCGCCTTATCGGCACGATCAAAAATGGATGACATGGTATCATCGGGTTTCAGCGCAGTTGCTCCAAGGCTGACAGTAGGGGTAAGGGGCACACCATTTTTTTCATAGGGGTGGTTTTCAACACGACTGCGGATTTCTTCGGCGATTCGGCGCCCTTCCTCGGCGTTGCGGTTGGGCAAAAAGACCATGAATTCATCTCCACCGAAACGACAGGCCAACCCCTTCTTATCGATGGTTGCCTTGATCAGCTTTCCCGTCTCCGCAATGGTGTAAGCACCGAACGCATGACCGTGCCTATCATTGATTTGCTTGAGTCCGTCGATATCGATCATGATCATCGCCAGATCATCGCCTTGATTTTTGGCGACTGCAATCGCCCGGTCCATCTCTTCATCGAAACGGCGCTTGACAAGCAAACCGGTCAGTTCATCGATATTCAGTAACTGGTCGATTTCGGCCTGATACTCCAGGTCCAATTCATCTGCCCAACCAAAACGGAGCATGGTTTGTCCGATGATAATCTTATCCGATTCTTTTAGGATCGCATCGCAAATACGCTTTCCATTTACCCATGTTCCGTTGGAACTTCCCAAATCCGTGACACGATACACTCCCAGATCCGGGTCGAAGGAAATGGACAGGTGAAGCCGTGACACATGTGCGTCGCGCAGATAAATGGTCGCATCATGGGATCGTCCTAAGGTGATTCGATCATCGGCAAGCATGATCCTGCGTCCGATATGATCACCCGTCATACACGTCAGACGAGGAACTTTCCTTTCAAAATCATTATCGGCATAGTTTTTCCGACTGCCGATAATCGTCTCCTCGCCATCTTTCATTTCATCTCTTCTTTTAATTGGGTAAAACCATTTATTGCCGTTGCGACAATTACATAGTAATAACAACGTATCCGCAGAAAAACGGTTATCGGGTCAAGGACAGTGATAGTACTATCAATTTAATTAATGTAATGCCAAAAGAAAAAATTTTAAATAGCAAAAACGGTATGACTTTCATCGACAGGCGGGCAAAAAAGGAGATCCAAGATGGCGAGCAAACCAAGACAATGTTGTGGTTTTCTAATAATGATGGTGATCTGTTTCGGTTTTATCCTGGTTACCGGTTGCGGTCTCTTCGATGACGACGACGATCATGAAGTACCCGACTCCGTCTCCCTGGTCATTCTACAGACATCGGACCTGCATCATCACGCCGCGGGCTACGGCCCCCAACTGGATTACACGCCCCTTGATGGTAGCGATGGGGACAGTGTGTTGGGCGGCTATGCAAGGCTTTCCGGATTGATCCGACAAATCAGAAGCGAGGCCGAAGCTGCGGGAAAATCCGTCTTGCTGGTCGATTCCGGTGATTTTTTGATGGGAACGATCTATGACCTCACCGCCGCCGATCCCATCGCCTTCGCCTTTTTCGATGCCATGGAATATGATGCCATTACCCTGGGAAACCATGAATTCGATTGGGGCAATGCATCTCTTTACGACCTGATCGAGGCCGGGCGGCAATCGGGTTTCGACATCCCCATTATCGCTTCCAACTTGCAGACCAATCCGACCGACGGCGGGGACGATGACATAGAGACCCTGGTGGCGGCAGGGATTATCGTCGAAAGCGAGCTTTTCACAATGGACGGCGACGTGACGGTGGGTGTTTTGGGGATCATGGGCAGCGACGCCGAATCCTATGCACCACTGGCCGATCCGGTGGTTTTCAACCATGGATATGCCTTTTTACAGGGCAAGGTGGATGCCCTGCGGGCAAGCGGTGCCGATGTCGTCGTCTTGCTTTCCCATACCGGCGTCATAAAGGATGGTTCGGGCGAGGACGCCGATATCGCGGAAAATGTCACCGGGATCGACATCATCGCATCCGGCCACGAGCATACCGCCACCACCACAGCCTTCGTCAAGGGCGATTCCGGCACGATCATCTTCTCCCCGGGAGAGTACGGATCCTATCTGAGCCGGCTGGATATTACCTACAGCAAGCAGCAGCAGAAGATCACGAGCTATGCCTTCGAACTTATGCCCGTGGATGACACGGTGGCCGGAGACGAAGAGATGGATACCATGGTTTACGGCTATCAATCCGTTTTGAATGCACAATTAAGCGATCTCGGGGTCGGTGCGGATGACATCGTCTCCAAAACCGAATTTGATCTCACCCTGGAATCGATGACAGAGACCGGTTTCGGAAATCTGGTCGCCGATGCCATCCGGCAATCCGCCAGCGACCTGGATACGGTGGACAATGAGCCTTATGCCGTCGGCGTTATCGTCAGCGGCGTAATTCGGGACAACATCTATCGGGGCAAGACCGGCATGATCTCCTTTTCCGATGTCTACAATGCAGTGCCCCTGGGAAGCTCCCCCTACGACGACAGCGCACCCGGTTATCCCATGATGAGCGTCTATGTGACGGCACCGGAGATTCGGAACATCTGCGAGATCTCCATCAGCGCGGCGCCCGTTTTTGGGGGCAATTACTACATCAACGTTTCCGGCGTCCGATACGACTACCAGCCATCCAACGATTTTCTACAAAAGGTAACGGATGTTTACCTGTCGCCGGACATGAATACCACCGGTTCCGGCACGAAGCTGGATCTGAACGACACCACCACCCTCTACCACCTGGTCGTCAACCTTTATGCCCTGAGCATGATGGACGTGGTGACTTCGGTGGGACTCGACATCATCCCCAAGGACAAAAACGGTGATCCCGTCTCGACAGATGATTATGCCGACCTGCGCATCGATGCCTCAACCGAAACAGGGGTCCAGGAACTGAAGGAGTGGATGGCCCTGGAGCATTTTCTGAAAACCTACTATCCGTCCTCCGCCCAGGGCATCCCCGCGGCTGTTTACGGTAAAGACGGCGCCGGCCTAAACCGGGCCAACGAGGTGGTGGCACCGTAGGGAAATCGTTGTCATGAGCAGTAATGGCCGGTCTAATCATCATCGTCGTCGTCATCCATCAAAGGCACATTTTCTTCTACTTTCTCGTTGATCCAGGCCTTGGTCGATTCATCCGAGCCCTTTTTCAGTGCCTTTACTTCGTTTTCATCGGAGATTTCAACCTCCATTACCCAGCCTTTACCATATGGATCCATCTGGATCGGATAGGCGTTGCCATTGGTAAGTGGTGGGTTTATCTCCATTACGGTCCCATATACAGGGGCGATGATCTCCCAGATGCCCTTGCTTGTCTCCACATGTCCGATTGGCTTTCCCTTGGAGATTTGATCGCCGACTTTGGCATCTATCTTTACATGGGCCAATTCCTTCACCGCCTTGACGCCAAGATCTGAAATACCGATTTGAACCTTGTTTCCACCCAGGTCCTTGACCCAGATAAACTCTTCCGAATAATAGAGATCTTCAGGGAATTTGAGTTCCTTGCCGTACATGTTCATCATTTTGATCTTCTCCTTACACAAGTTGATGGTTCTTTCTGTCATTTATCATTCAGGTGGTCCGATAATCGGTACCAAAACCAGGGCGAGACCGTCCAGGGCCTTTTCTGCACGCATCTTACCCTCAGCTCTTGCCTGCGTCGGATTGACATCACCATTGAGGATGCCGAGAAGTATGTCGCTATCCGCATCGATGATACTGGTAGCGGCTTCCTCGTCGACCTTCTCTTCAAGGCTTTCCACGGTACCATCCATGGCCATCTTCATCATCCAGCCCGTTTCCAGGTCAGGAACTTTAAAAAGGATGGTTCCACCCCAGTCGTCCGCAATGTCGGGTCCGATATCCGCAAGTTTTTCCACTGCCTGATCCAATCGTTTCTTCAATGCCTCCCTATCTGCCATTTTCCTCTCCTTTCAGTTTCAATTTTTCGAGTATTTTCTCGTTTGCCGTTCAATCGGACTCCTTTATTTCGAGAATGCGACATACGGTGTCATACAAACATGGACAAGACATCGCTTCGCAAGAAGCTGATAAAGCTTTTGAGAAAACCGAAACGTAATCGGCTATCGCTGTGCAACAGCGATCCAGCTTGAAGGAATGGGAGGTTATTTGCACGGCCCCTATTTACGAATACATGTCGCAAATTGGGCTGATTGAGGCCGACAGCGGAAGCATGAATGGCGCAAAAGAACCCATGATAGTGAAGTTATGCGGATTGCCCGTAACGATGGAAGGTCTTAAGGGCGATCGACTGCTTCTGCACCAATGCTACACCAAACCCATTTTCAAACGCTTCTTTCAAATCCACGAGAAGACACGCTTCTTGTTGACTACAATTTCATCTGCGTTGACGCATATCGATCACCCCCTTTCATATGGAGTTAAAAAGGCTACTTAATATAAGATTTTTCAATTTGTCCAATAGTTTTATTCAATTCTAATAAGGGGTACAATCGATATTTTCTCTGAAAGGCACATGAAAAAGCCCATCTGGCAGCGGACCCATGCGGAAATCAGTCGGCAGGTACCAGGGACAGCACCGGCATCGAATCGGAACGCATGGGGGCTTGACGACCGTGTACCCATTGTGTCATTGGATATCGGAGCCTATCAGAATTTCTGGGGATTCAATGTGAAAGCCTGATCCCTATCTCAATGTAATTAGAGCCGGTGGCTTGACCCCCTTACTGCACGCATTTTTCGGATACAAGGATGGCAATATGTTCAGGTTCTTGAAGACCACAATTCTCGGTGGAATCGTGTTTATCATTCCCATTGTCGTATTCATCGTCGTCATCGGCAAGGCCCTGTTGCTGACGAATAAGATTGCAGAACCATTGGCGAATCTTCTCGCCATCGAACCGGTTGGCGGTGTCGCGGTCGTCAACCTGTTTGCTTTGGTGATTTTAATCTTGATCTGTTTTCTTGCGGGGCTGGCAGCCAAAACGGTATCTGCCCGGAAATTCATTCGGTCGCTGGAGGCCAATGTGCTGAACAGGATTCCGGCGTATATACTTCTCAAAGCCAAGACCCAGAGTGCACTCACTCCCGAAGAGATAGAAGACCTGCGGCCGGCCATTACCCGATTCGACGATTCCTGGCAGCTCGTCTTCGAGGTTGAACGTCTTAAGGACGATAAGGTTGTCGTATTTCTGCCCGGTTCGCCCGATCCCTGGACCGGTTCGATCTGTGTGGTGAGTGCCGATCGGGTGGCACCGTTGGCGGTAACGGTTAACACGGCGGCCAATTTGATGAAACGGCTGGGCAGGGGCTCACGCGACACCCTGCAAGACACGACAGTATTCATGAATTTTTGATTACCGTTCCAATATTGACAGTTTCGTATAAAGTCGCTGTTGGGACGGATTCGTAAAAAGCCCGAGATCAAAGCTTGCGAGTCCTTAAGGAATGAGGCGTACTGATCGTACGCCGCAGTGACGAAGGATGAAGCGTAACGCCGATATCGGACTTTTTACGAATCCGTCACTATTGGTGGACAAATGCCGAAGAAGGAGAGGCCCATGAACAAATGGTTTGTAGCATTGGTGACAGCGATTTTGGTGCTTTCCTCAACCTCACCGCTCATGGCCCAGGAGGTGGTGGTGCTGCCCGGACTGGATGAAACCATCGCCTGGTTCGAAAGACAAGACTTCTGGGGGGAGGCGAAACATGCCGAACAACTGAAGGTGCCCCGGGCCATCATCGTGGCCATCAACGAGCGCTGGCGTAAAAATGCAAAAAACCTTCCGGTCGGAACCAAAAAAGAGATTTTCTATCGCTTCATGCTGCCGTTGGTTTTGCACGCCAATACCATGGTTCTGGACCACCGCCAACGGTTGCAGCGAATACAGGACAGCATTGCCAAGGCAGAACCTATAGCAAAAGACGATGAGACGTGGCTGCGAAAGATCGCCGTAGTGCTGCGTATTTTGGACGAAGAAAAGACAGACCAGCCGATGGATCGTGCCGGCCTGAGCAAGGTCATCGACCAGGCGCTGTACAAACTGGACGTCATTCCGCCTTCCCTGGCGCTAGGGCAGTCCGCCTACGAGAGCGGCTACGGCACATCCCGGTTCGCCGTGGAGGGCAATGCCCTGTTCGGACAATGGACATTCGGCGGAAAAGGGCTGACACCGCAGCAGCAACGCAAAGAACTGGGAGATCACCGGATTGCCAACTTCGATTGGCCCTTCGATAGCGTCCGCGGCTATTTCATCAACCTGAGTTCACACCCTGCCTATGAAGATTTTCGCCGAATTCGGGCCGAGTACAAGACAAAGGGGGAAAAGCTAACTTCCCTGGCACTTGCCGATGGCTTGAAAAACTACTCCGAGCGCGGCCAAAAATATGTGGACACCTTGAAGGGCATCATTCGTAAAAACAATCTCCAGACCGCTGACGACGTCGTCTTCAAGGATGAACCCATGCGTTTCGTCCTGGGCGCTGCCGATCCGGCGGCGGCCGAAAAGTTACGTGCGGATATCGCGGCAATGCGTAAATCCGGTGAACTTGAAACAATTATTTCTCGCATGCGTTTGGAGTAGTGCTGTCTACCTTTCCAAGAAATCGTGAAAACAGAGGTGATAACATGGAAAGAGTAGAACAATTCCAAGCAATTTTCGCTTTGGATAAAGGCCTGCTCGTATTTTTTTTTATGTTATCGATATAACCTGCTCGTTTGGTTGTGACTTTTCTTTGGCTGATCCGGTTTGCATCGAACGAAACATTTGACAAGGGTGCGATTCGGAGGCTAATTTCAATGTATATCAGTTCCATGGCCATCGTCGCTTTCTTCATGACGAGATCTAAGCTGGCCAATACAGGGACCCCAACCGGGTACACCCGCTGATCCTGCAACCGTACCGCATTACCGAGCACACGCAGTAGTTTCAAAAGCAGTCTGGGACCCATCAGGAAGTATGGTTTGTCACCGGTTATGAAGACGGTGGCGGTTGGACAAGGCACAACATATCTCGGTAAATTCATGGACTCTGAAGGAGACGCTCATGATTCAACAACGCAATTCTGGCTTCCTATTCATGTTACTTTTGCTTTTTTTCTGCTGTATCATTTTTGTCCAATCAGCGCCGGCAGCTGATGAGAAGCAAAGTGGATCCGATGCAGCGGCCCAGGCCAACAACCCGCTGGCAAACATGGTGGCGTTCAATTTGCACAATTACTACATCGGTGAACTGACGGAATCCGGTGAAAACGCCAATCAGTTCTGGATGCGATACGCCCAACCCTTCTCCATTGCAAAAACCAACTGGCTGATGCGTGCATCCTTGCCTATCAACTCCTTTCCTGTCTCTCCCGATGCCGACCAGGAAACAGGCCTTGGTGATTTCAACGTTTTTGCTGCCTATCTGTTTGATATGCCAAATCCGGCGCTAAGCATCGGTATCGGGCCGCAGCTTACGGTACCGACGGCGACCAAGGACACGATAGGCAGTGAAAAATGGTCCGCAGGTTTTGCCCAAGTTCTCTTTGACGCCAGAAACGCCAGATTTCAATACGGCTACCTTTTGACATGGCAGGCCAGTTTCGCCGGTGAGGGCGACCGCGACGATGTCAATGCGGGTGCCTTTCAGCCCTTTCTCTTCTACCAGCTGGGTCATGGCAGATATCTGAGATCTGCACCGGTCTGGGTGTACAACTTTGAAAACGATACCTACAGCGTGCCTCTCGGCCTGGGGATCGGGCGAGTCGTCAGGAAAGGGAGCACGGTATTCAATATTTTTATCGAACCACAATATTCGGTTGCAGATGACGGTGCCGGGTATCCGGAATGGCAGATTTTTTTCGCTCTGAACATGCAATTTCTTTGATAGTGATCGTTTCTGGATGAAGAGACGCAAGAAGATCGAATGGAATCGATTTCATTGAAATGAAAATGGGTTAGAAGTATACAAGACAGCTAGCCGATATCGAATTGCAGGGATCATCCACATCGAACTCCCGGTGCCTGGACAGACGAAACCGAAGGCCGATTCGCGATGTCAGGTCGAATGCCTGTGCCACATCAATATCATAGGTCAAGTGCGAAAAACCCAATGCAAATGCGAATGAACGGGCAGAAAGCGCCATGCGCCATCGTTCGGTCAAATCCAAATGAACACCACCACTCGGTCCTGCTCCCATGGCCAGCTTCTCGTCGAAACGATCACTGATAATGACCATCGCCTCGGCAAACAAGAAAGTTCTTACTTTTTGTGAAAGTTGGTAACTTATCCCGAAGCCTACGTTGCCGTGACCGGTGATCGGTCGGTCTTGGTCATCGAATTGTTTTCGCGCCAAGCCGGCATTCGCCTTCCATGACAATGGTGTAATAAAACGGCTTCGCGTCGGAATGGACACGATGTCGACCAAGTCAAGATATTCAAGGGACAGTTTGTTCTCATCTACATCGTATCGGAGTGCTGTATTCAGGAATTCAAGCTGCGCACCATCGATATAGCCACCGGTCGGATCGATCAAATCGTGCAGTACGGGCCGGAGACGCAGCTGAAAAAAATGCCGGTCATTTTCATAACCATAGTCAATCCCCGCACGACCGCTCGGATGACCTTGATCCGGTCGTCGGGGTGGCTGCCTGACCCGTGGTGTCTGCGGTAGTATTTCCAGTTTGCTTCTGGATGTTAGTATTTCCATCAGGAGGGGATCATTTTCCGCCGTATCTTCTCTTTCCACGGCATATCGGTAGCCCACATATTCCGTTGCCAATTCTAACACCTTGGCCTGGTCTACAGGTGAAAGTTCTTTTCGCATAGGAATATCAGCCGTACACTGGTTGTCTCCGATGCATTTTGCCATGTCTTGTAATTCGGGTTTCAGGTCCTTGACCCGTTCCTGGAGCACAGTTCTCCTGGAGGGACGAAAGGTTGCAGACGATACCAGACCATCGACGGTGCTGACGGACCGTACCGTATCCGTCGGAATTGCCCAGAGGCCGAATTGATCCAAGAGATGCAACGACGGACGTGCGGCCTCCAGCAGCGAAAGCAATTGATAAGAGCAGTTCTCATCCAGAAAATAATAATCGAAGCTCGCAGATTTCAGTTCCCACGTGTGCATCAGCATACGAAGCACTTCTTCGTAGGACAGGGTAAGACGGTATTCCCAGATGTCCCGATTTTCGATGTCCCCATATCGTTTCACCTGGACATAATAAGGTTCGACGGAAAAACTGCCCGGATAACCTCCAAACAGCCCTTTCATTGCATAGGACAGCCCCAACTCTTCCTGGGTACTGGCGGCATAATTGATCGTGAAGTCGAGCAGGCGCGTTCGCTCGTCCCTTTCCTTGGAGTCGACACGAAGGAGTGTATGCCCGAACATGGAAGCGGGATTGTTCAGATAGGCAACGGGAAAGACGAGCGTCACCGACTGCGGGTCCATCTCGGCCATCCAGTCGTCAAATCGGGGGCAAGTATATTCGGGAAGCCGTGTTGTATCAAAGCCCAGTTCCCGTTTCAACCATTGATACCGGGCAATGAATTTACATTGGGGATGTTCAACGCCCTCTTCATTTGCTTCAGGTGAAAAAAAACTGGCTATCGTGGCATCGAGTTCGGCGCGAGGATCAAATTTTCCGGAAGGACTCAAGAAGAAAGATGGTTCGTCCACCTGGCTTTTAAATCCCTTGGCCAAAAGGCGCTGCCGGTAATGCATCAGAACCTGCCACTGGCGATGCTCGCTCAACCGTTCCTGCCGTGCCGTTTGTTGAAGCTGAAGCAGGTAGGAATTGTCAATTGTAGCCGCAGCAATTGAAAGAGCCGTTTGCGAACAAAGCAAGAAAGTGTTGAGGGCAAAACAGATGGCGGTGACAATCGCCTTCGATGAGGGCAGAAGTCTTACGGGCCACGTTCGCAAATGGCCCATTCGGTACAGCCGCACAAGTTATCTGAGCAAATTCGGATTGGCGTCTAATTCATCATCGAGCCGTGCCAGCATTTCTTCGGCGGTTGTCTCTTCGGAACTGAACAAGGTGCTGAAATTCTCCTTTGTCAGGGTGAAAAATTCCTGCTGGTTATGGGCAGGAACCCCCAACAACGTTGCCAGGGAGGTCAGATGCTCGCCGCCACCCATCGCCATATCGGTTTTGATGCGTTCGAGTTGTATTTTGGAAAAAGCCAATGCCTGTTCCCTTTGGGCCGAATCTGAATCGCCACCCGGGCTGGTACTCGAGGTGAATTTGCTTGATGATTCGGTTGAATTCTGAACGGTATTGGATGACGATTCCGTGGTTTGTGTCGTAACCGCGCAGGCATAAAGGAAGCATAGTATGCCCAAAACGGCCATTGCACGACAAAAAGAATAGATTAATTTTTCCATAACGACCTCCTCTTCGAAAAAGCAGTTATCGATCCGTTATATTCAAACCGGGTGCATTTCACCCGGAAACAACCCGAACGTTACGGTACCCACGTGCTTTTGGATATGCGGCCGATGGGACGAATATCCAATCCACCCGCATATCGGGTGGTCGGTGACTGGAAAATTTTGTAAGGCTTTTGGGCAGATCTTTTACTATTTCACAAACTACCGATCAAGTAAACCATATTTATCGCATATCTCCAGTTCAATGATAGAAGATCTCAATTACAGAGTAGAATGTGATAAATTCATCGATATTGGATATGATGCAAATGGTATTTGATAACTGTTACGATTAAAAATAAATAGTATTATCGATGTCACTTTACGTTGTTATTCAATAGAGATTGTGATGTATCCTCTTCGGTAATAATCTCTTGCGCTAACGTAATTAATCTGTTACGTCTCTCCAATACATTAATAAAAATGTTCTTGTCTTGCATTATTTCAATTGAACGTTCATTAATTTTGTATTGATATTCCCTTGAAACTTCTTTCATCCTTCTGCGATCTCTTCTTACGATGTTCAATTGAAAACAATTTGACTTTATAGGGTATGTTTTGGCTCTACAGGATGATAGCGTTCAATTTTTTTCCGAACGAAAAAGGTTGCCAGCCATAAAGATCGCCGTGACGAGCAGTGGCAACATGAGTCGTTTCGTGGAACTCTTGAACAGGTCTATGATTGTGGGAAAGGACCTTATCAATGCCTGAAACCGATTTTATTCTGTTGTTGAGTATCGGGCTGATAGGCCTTGTTTCCATACACGAAAGGCCAACTGCACTTGGCCTCGGTCTTTCGAAACGGAACTTCCAACTATTTTATCAATGGTTGAAGGGAGATCGGATAAATCATTATTTTCGTCCTTTCGTTGTGTTGATCGTTGTTGTAATGGCATGTGTAATATCCAGCATTGCGTTTGCAGACAAGTTTACCGATACCATCGACATTAGCAAAAAGTCCGAAGGAGAAAATCATGACAAAATTTAAAATGATCATGATAGTCAGTGTTCTGTGCTCTTTTTTGGCCCTCGCAACCCTTGGGTGCGAGAAAGAAGGAGCGATGGAAAAAGCCGGTAAAAAAGTGGATGAAGCAGTCGATTCCGCAAAAGAGGCTGTTGACAAATAGTTAGCAAACAGCACGCCATCAAATTCTCAGCATCGGGATAAACATCGAAATAGGAAAACTGCTGAAAGCTCATAAGCTTGGCAGCTTGATCGATACTCCTTGCCGATCCTCCAAGGCGCCTTCAAGGGACGTGCTCACTTTGCGCACCAAGGATTCGGTCAAAGATTTTCCCGTTGAGGTATCGGCACCCAACTCTGCTTTTTACTTTGGTTGTCCTTCCGACCGGTCATATATTGGGGGACCGGATTTTTCTTCTCGAATGTCTTTTTCAATTTCATGTTCATCACGACCAACAACCGTGGACAAAAGACCATGGCAGGAGTGGTTTCCTATCTGCTCGCTTAGGCGGTTGTTTTGACGTTGTACATATTCAGCGTGAAGAAATTGGAAAATGGTGCAAATGAAAATCTTCCTTTCCTTGATCAAATTGAATAATCTGCACTCAATCTCACCCATCCTGTTCAACAATTCAGTTGCAGGCACTCTTTCAAGTATATACTATGGATACACCAATCTCCTTCAAATGGCGTAAACGCTCATATCCCGAAGATGCAAGGCGAACACTACTGTTCGCGTTTTCGTCACATCTCAAACTGGAAGTCACTGAAAGGGTAAATTCATGCAGATCCTGAATATTACACCGGAACGTTTCAAAATCGTTCATGCCGAAATTTCAGACGGGTCCGAACCGGCACTGCGTTTCTACATCCTGGTGGCGGTCTCGACCCTGATTGCCAGCTTCGGACTGATTGCCAACAGCACTGCCGTGGTCATCGGTGCCATGCTGGTGGCGCCGTTGATGACCCCCATTTTCGGCATATCTCTGGCGCTGGTCAGGGGGGAGACGGTCCTGTTTGGGAAAGCTGCGCGAGCAGAGATTGTCGGCGTGGTGGCTGCGGTATTCATGGGTTTTGTTCTGGGATCGATGTTGGGTGACATCGAGCCTACCCCCGAGATGCTTTCCCGAACACAACCAAACCTGTTTGATCTGCTCGTCGCCGTTCTGGCCGGGTTCGCAGGCGCATATGCGCTGGTCGACGAAAAGATCAGCCCTGCGCTGCCGGGTGTCGCCATTGCAACGGCCATCGTGCCGCCGTTGGCCAACTCGGGTCTCTGTCTGGCCCTGGGCGAGGTGAGCGGCGGCATCGGTTCATTCTTACTTTTTTTTGCCAACTTTCTGTCCATATTGGTCGTCGCATCGGGAACATTTATACTGAGCGGGATGGCCAGACAGTTCGGGGCGCAGGCAAAGCGTATCGACCATGCGCGCCGCTTCACTTTGCCGGTTGTGGCCTTCGTGCTGATTGCCGCCTTTCTCGGCCATTCGCTGGTGCAGATCTACCAGGAACGATGGCTGACCAAGACCATCAAAACCACGTTGATCGAAGCAACTTCCTATCTGCCGGCGACATACTTGGGGGATGTGCACAACTATTCGGAAGGGGAGACGGTTCATGTCATGGCCAATGTGCATACTCCGGTGCTATTTACGACGACCCAGGTTACCGCGATGCAAAATCAGTTGGCCGAGCAGCTTGGCAAACCCGCGGAGCTGATCATCCATTGTGTCCTCAGCAATAATGTTTCAGCCTCGGGATCGGTCAAGCGCGTTCTCAAACCGAAACTCGACGGAACGTTCATCAAAGCCATAGACGATGATGTTATTAGCGACGTGGCGACATCGGAACAGATCATTCGCGAGTATTTTGCAACGGATCATGCATTGGATTTGATCAGGGTTGAACCGATCGCCATTGCCCAACGCAAGATCATGTTGGCGCATGCTCTGGGAATCAGACAATTGTCACCGGAAGAGATTACGATATTGGAGACGCGCATCCGCGATGCGACGGGGAAAAAGACCATCGAACTGGCCTTCAGCAGTTTTCAAAAATCCATTCAAAATTCCGAGGGCACGATTCGCTACGGGTGGATCCTGGGAAACCAGGGTACTGTGAAAATTCACGAGCGTATCCGGCAGGTACGTGCAGAATTGAAAGCCGCTTTCGCGAAAGATGTTGATTATGAATTGGTCAATATCAATGCAACCTGTCTGGACGGCCGGTTTCAATTCCTGCTGGAAATTGTCGGACCGAATGTTTACCCGGCCCAGGAAGTAAAAGTGTTGGAAAATGTCCTCACACACAAATTCGGGGAACCGATGGACATTTATGCCTGGAGTCGAATCGAAATGGTACACGGTTCGAAGGGTCCCATTTCTCTATCGGAATTGACCCGGTCGTTCAGTGAACGACAAAAAGAAAACTTGCCTGCGGAACTGCCATTGATGTTGGAGGCTTCGAGCAGATAGATGACTTCTTTGTCGTCATCTTCGTAAAAAGCAAAATAATGGACGTGCAGGAACAGAAAATCAAGGCAAACGGCATTACTTTCATTCGTGCCCTTGACTGGTGGGAATTACACAAGTGCTCCGTGAATCATATAAAAAAAATCAGGTAGCGATTTATAAAATATAGGAGGGAGCCATGAGAAAATTTTCAATATTTTTTATTTTGTGTCTGGTATTAAGCCCAGCATTCGCATTTGGAGAAACAGGAGAAGAAGACAAGGAGGTCAACCGCAGCATTCTTCCCATGCCGGATCAGCCCTTCAAGGGGAAGATCGGACTGCGGCCCTCGGATTCGGTCAAGGACTTCCCCGAAGATGTCAAGGCACCGGAGGGTGCCCCCAACATTCTTCTGATCCTGACGGACGACGTGGGGTTCGGGGCATCGAGCACCTTTGGCGGGCCGATCCCGACACCGACCATGGACCGGGTGGCGAATGCCGGCCTGCGGTTCAATCAATTTCACACCACCGCGCTCTGCTCTCCCACACGGGCCGCGCTGCTCACCGGCCGCAACCACCACAGCGTCGGCACCGCATGCATCATGGAGGCCGGCGTTGGCTTTCCGGGTTACAACACCTTGATCTCGCAATCCAAAAAGGGCATGGGAAATATCCTGAAGCAGAACGGGTACAACACCTCCTGGTTCGGCAAGAACCACAACGTGCCTGACTGGCAAACCAGCCAGAGTGGTCCCTTCGACTTGTGGCCTGCCGGTTTGGGCTTTGAGTATTTCTACGGTTTTGTCGGCGGCGACACCAGCCAGTGGGCCCCGGCGATCGTAGAGAACACCCGACCCGTCGAGCCTCCACACGACGATCCCAACTACAACTTCGACCGGGATATGGCGGACAGGGCCATTGCCTGGATAAGAATGCAGAAAGCCGTAGCACCGAAGAAACCGTTCCTCGTCTACTATGCTACGGGTACAGCCCATGCCCCGCACCATGCTCCCAAAGAGTGGATAGAAAAGTACAAGGGCAAGTTCGACCATGGCTGGGACAGGCAGCGGGAACTGACCATCGCCAGGCAGAAAAAAATGGGCATTGTCCCTCCCGATACGAAACTCACGGTTCGATCACCGGGAATCGAAGCCTGGGACACCCTGAATGTCGACCAGAAGAAGGTCTTCGCGCGAATGATGGAGGTGTATGCCGGTGCGCTGTCCCACGCAGACTACCAGATCGGTCGTGTCATCGATTCCATCGAAGAGCTTGGTGAGCTTGACAACACCCTCATTATTTACATCCAGGGAGACAATGGCGCCTCCGCCGAGGGCAGCCCCCAGGGTTTGCTCAACGAGATGACCTTTTTCAATGCAGTACCGGAGGACTTTTCCGAGCTGCTTCGCCGGATGGACGAAATCGGCGGGCCCATGACCTTCAACCATTATCCCATTGGCTGGGCCCATGCCATGGACACGCCGTTCCAGTGGACCAAGCAGATCGCCTCGCATTTTGGCGGCACACGAAACGGCCTCGCAATCTCCTGGCCAAAAGGCATCAAAGCCAGGGGGGAAATACGAAGCCAGTTCCACCACGTGATCGACATACTGCCCACCATCCTCGAAGCAACAGGTGTCGAAGCGCCGACCCTGTTTAACGGGGTGGGGCAGGCACCCATCGAGGGGGTAAGCATGGTCTATGCCTTCGACGATGCAAAAGCACCTTCACGGCACACCATCCAGTATTTTGAGATGTTTGCCAACCGGGCGATCTACGACAACGGGTGGATCGCCACGACCACGCCCACGACTCCTCCGTGGGTGAGCATCGCCGAGGCGGTGGATCCGATAGACGGCTATGAATGGGAGCTCTACAACATCGAAAAAGACTTCTCAGAGTCACAGAACCTGGCCGAAAAATACCCCGATAAACTCCGCGAGCTCCAGCGGCTTTTCTATATCGAAGCGGTCAAATACAATGTTCTGCCGCTGGACAACTCCAAGGTCGAGCGGCTTGACGTCAAAAACCGCCCGAGCAATATCCGCGGTCTGAACGAATTCACCTATTACGACGGCATGATCCGCATCCCCGAAGGCGCGGCGCCAGATCTGAAAAACAAATCCTTCGGCATCAGTGCCGTGGTGGAGATTCCCGAGGGTGGCGCCGAGGGTGTGCTCATGACCCAGGGCGGTCGTTTTGCGGGACTCGGGCTGTATCTCCTCGATAACTGTCCGGTCTTCCACTACAACCTGTGCGGTGTCGAGCGTTATACGGTAAAAGGCAACGACAAGCTAACGCCCGGCAAGCACGTCATCACGATAGATTTCGTTTACGACGGCGGAGGCGTCGGCAAGGGCGGAAAGGCAACGCTGACGGTAGACGGGAAGATCGTGGCCAGTGAAAAGCTGCCGAAAACCATCGCCTTCCGCATGTCCCTGGACGAGACCCTGGATATCGGTGAGGATACCGGTACTCCCATCAGCGAGGATTATCATGTGCCGTTCACCTTCACCGGCAAGCTGGAGAAGGTGACCATGACTATCACGGAAGAAAAGCTCACGGAGAAACAACTCAAGAAATATCGTGAAGGCAGAGCAAAGGCCGCTTTGGCTGAGTAGCAGTCCAATCAAAACGTACGAATTGGATACAGTCTGTCGAAGGTCGGAATTTCGTCGTTTGTATTCGCCTGTACGGTACCGGCGTTGAATTCTTCGACCAGACCTGGAGACCCGATGACGTGGTAAAAGTTAAACAGTGCTCACCCGGAAAAGGCCAGTTCAATTGTAGCTTGGGCCGATATCTTTGTTGCGCGAAAAATTTTATCCTCGGAATATCAACCATATGCACCCCAGGGGCATTTCCTTCGGGCACCTCCGGTAAGATTTTTCGCGCGCCTTGATCTCAACCCAATTTGCCTATTTCTGGACAGACTTTTTCATGAAGCTGTTTGTCGTAGGTTTTTTATGCGAGTCATAATGGCAGCAGAATGAAGTATACACAGCGTCTATAAAAATATCGTAACAATTTTAACCGGTCACTCTGTTTTTAGGTCTTTTTCCGTGTCGCGGTTATGCTTCTCCGTCAGTTCTTTCGCGTTACGGGCTTTTTCAATCGGGTCTGTAATTCTGTCCGCCATCTCTTTTCCGGCCTCTTCGGTCATCCTGTCAATCGCTCCCTTTTCTGTTTCATCGGTGTCACTCTTTGTACAGGAGGAGAGCAGGGAGCTGAATATGAACAGCGCTGCAGCAAACCATATCACTCTTTTTTTCAATTTTTATCTCCTTTTTATACAATTGATACAGGGGATGACGACCTTCTGTTGTAGATATCGATCTATAACCCACATCGAAATTGTAGGGCAGATTCTCCATGGCAGTCAATACGCATTTCCGACCAAATCGTCGTCGGATTGCCCATCATCAGATAGCACGGCTTTCCCGGGGCTCTTCGGTCGTCGATTCTGATATGTCAATGGTTTGCGTTTGTTCGGATTTTGATTCTCGTTTACATCCCTTTAAAAGATTGTTAATGCTTGTTTAAAACAAACGGCCACTGCACCCTTTGCAGTGTTTTGCGGTTTGCGCCCCATCCCGGTGACAGATGGGCAGAAAGAGATTACAGCAACCGATCATACGAAGGGGAATGATTTTGAATGGAAGAGGATAAGTTTTGCAGGAGATGTTCCGTCGTCCGGGTGAATACCCTCTGCCTTCTTTATGATCAGGGCATGAAAGAAAAAGATGATAAGGCCCTGGAAGATCTGAAGGCCATGGTGCGACTGGCTGAGAAAAGAGGGTACAAAGAAGGCAACAAAGTCTTGGAAGCCGGCCTGGATTCATCCGTTGTCCGGCGGCTATGCTGGAATATTTCATCGCTGCTCACGGATGGTGACTTCCAGACTCGGGGAATCAAACTTGGAAACTGATAAGGCAGAAGGTCGAGTGACAGACATCGAGAGGATCGATTATAATGATTTTCCGGAAGGGGACGGGGTGGTCGTGCTCTCTCCTGATTGCCGGATTATGTCGGCCAACCTCCAGGCGGAGCGCCTGCTTCAGCGAAGCCTCGATCGGGGCCGTCCTTTCCTTTTCGATGAGATCATTTCCGAGGATTGCCGTGCGGATGCAAAACAGGCCTGGAACGATGCCCTTAAGGGACACTCTCGGTCGAATCTGACGGCACAGGTTCATCTGAACTCCGGGTTTCCGGTTTCCATCACGTTTTCAATGAATCCCGTCTATGGGGAGGACCGATTGATCGGGGTCCTTTTGACCTTTATCGATACGGTGCCATCCAAACCGGATAAGCCGGAAAGGCTGATGTACCCTGTCTGGGAGAATGATGCCCTGTTCGAGCATCTGGCGGAAGGGGTCTTTACCATCAATACCCGATGGCGGATCATGTCTTTTAACCGAAGGGCCCAGGAGATCACGGGATTTCGACCCGAGGAGGTGTTGGGCCGAAACTGCTGGGACATCTTCCGCAGCGATCTATGCAAGAGTAACTGCCCCTTACGGGTGACCATGGAGACCGGCGTAGTGACCATGGATCAGGATGTGCGCATCGTGAACAAAGGGGGAACGGCGCAGTCCATTCTGGTGAACACGTCGGTCATCGAAAATAAGCACGGGCTCGTGATGGGGGCGGTTGAGAGCTTTCGACCCATCGCCCAGCTCGGTCCATCCGAATCCGAGGGGATCACTTTTGACAACCGTCCGGGACAGATCATCGGCCGAAGTCCCATTCTCGTCAAGGTCTTGAACATGATTCCGGATTTGGCCGCATCCGATGCCACGGTGCTGATCGAGGGGGAATCGGGCACGGGAAAGGAGCTGGTGGCAAAGGCCATTCACGCGCAAGGCTCTCGGCCCTCGAGTCCTTTCGTGGCGGTCAACTGCAGCGCCCTGGCCGAGACCCTTCTCGAATCCGAGCTTTTTGGCCATGTTAAGGCCGCCTTTACCGGTGCGTTGAACAACAAGGTCGGCCGATTTGAACTGGCCAAGGGGGGAACCCTGTTTCTCGATGAGGTGGGTGAAATCAAGCCGGAGATTCAGATAAAGCTGCTGCGTGTCCTTGAAGAACGCGTGTTCGAACGGGTGGGAGGGAACCGGCCGATCCGCATGGATTCACGCATCATCGTGGCAACGAACAAGAGCCTGGCGAAAGAGGTGAAAAGGGGACGGTTTCGCGAGGATCTTTACTACCGATTACGCACAGTCCCGATTTTTATCCCCCCCCTGCGGGAACGGGGGACGGACATTTCCCTTCTCACCGATTATTTTGTCAATCTATTTAATCAAAAGACCGGCAAGAAAGTCCGTGGGGTGGATCCAAAGGTACTTCGCCTGTTTCGCGGGTATCCCTGGCCGGGCAACGTCAGGGAGTTGAAACATGCCATCGAGCACGCCTTCGTGTTTGTCAAAGGGCCCATCATCACCGCCTCTCATATTCCCAGACTGGAGGGCCTTGGTGCTCCCAATCCAAGCGGCTCGACCGCATCCGCGAAATCCGATACCTGGGAAGACGAAAAAATAACCGTCCAGCGGGCCCTGGAAAAGGCCGAAGGACGACGGTCCGTCGCCGCTGCCATGTTGGGCATCAGCCGAAGCACCCTCTGGCGTAAGATGAAAACCCACGGTCTTGCTTGATCCTATCTTTTTTGTTTCAATGTAAACCAGCCAACCACATCCTTTCGAGATAATTCACCAGCCGAAACACATCCGTTGTTTCTTTTTTCGATATTTTTGTTTCATTTTTCCGGTTTTGATGTTTCAGGTTCGATTTTTTGTTTAATTGAAACATCCTTATCTTGAAATGGATTTATATCCTTTAAAATCAAGATAATAGGACTAAGATGCGAAATGAAATGTTTCAGGTGTGAAACAGATTTTGTAAACAGCGGGCTGTGGAAAAATAGAAAAACCATTTTAAAACAACATGTTAAGAATGAGGCATGCATTTTGCCCATACTATGGTTCAGAAACGGTTCGGGGCCGGCGCCCCTTCGTGAAACCACCCTTCCATGAGAAAGGATGAAAGACGTGAAACCAGAAGCCAAGGATATTGACACGATTCTTGAGAGTTACCCGGGTGAATCGCGGTATCTCATCGCTTTGCTGCAGGATGTGCAGGCAGAGTACAACTACATTTCGAAGGAGAACATGACCCTGGTCTGTGATCACGTCGGTGTTCCGGTTACCCAGGCGTGGGCCGTGGCCACCTTCTACAAGTCATTCAGTCTGGAACCGAGGGGAGAGCACGAAATCAAGGTTTGCCTTGGCACCGCATGCCATCTCAAGGGCGGCCAGCGTCTGGTTGACAATCTTTCCCGGGAACTTGGCATTAGACCCGGGGAGACGACGGAGGATCTCAAGTTTACCCTGGATACGGTCAACTGTCTGGGGGCCTGCGCCCTCGCCCCTGTGGCGGTGGTGGATGAGGACTACCAGTCCCAAGTCACGTCCCGGAAGTTGAACAAGGTTATCGATAAGCTTTCCGCGGAGTAAGGAGGAAGAAATGGCTCAAGTCAGTACGGCGGAAGTTCGTGGCGAACGCCTCGAATCGGTGGAAGCGCTGGAGAGCTTCCGGGAACAACTGATGAAGGAGAGGGACCCGGAGAGGCCCCGCATCATTGTATGTCACGGCACCGGCTGCCGCGCCAACGGAAGCCCGAAGGTGGCCGAAGCCCTGGATGCGGCGATCGCGGCGGCAAATATCGACGCTGCGGTAATTCCCCAGATCAAGGCCACGGGATGCCATGGGTTTTGCTCCCGTGGACCTCTGGTCATCATGGAACCGGCCGGTATCTTTTATCAACAGGTCAAACCGAAAGATGCCCAAGAAATCGTTCAGTCGACGCTTGTGGAAGGAAAACCCGTGGAGCGATTGCTCTATCGGGACCCCAAAACGGGAGAGCCCATCACCCACCATGGGGAAATCCCCTTCTACAAGCACCAGCAACGAATCGTGATGCGGCATATCGGCCATATCGATCCCAGGGATATCCGGGACAGCATTGCGGCCGGCGCTTACAAGGGGCTTGCCAAGACACTGGTTTCCATGAAGCCGGAAAAGGTGGTTTCGGAGGTGACGGCCTCCGGACTTCGGGGCCGTGGCGGGGCCGGATTCCCCACGGGCCGGAAATGGCAGACCGCCATCGACGCGGCCCAGCGGAAAAACGAAACCGTCTATGTCGTGGTCAACGGCGACGAGGGTGACCCGGGCGCTTTTATGGACCGAACGCTGATGGAAGGCGATCCCCATGCGATGCTGGAAGGACTGATCATCGGCGCCTATGCCTTGGGATCCAAACAGGGTTTCATGTACATCCGTGCCGAGTACCCCCTTGCCATCGAACACCTGACCATCGCCATGGATCAGGCAAGGGAACTGGGTTTGCTGGGAGAGAATATCCTGGGCAGCGGGTTCTCGTTTGATGTCCAGATCAACCGGGGGGCCGGTGCATTCGTCTGCGGTGAATCCACGGCGCTGTTCACCTCCATCGAGGGGAGGGCGGGCGAACCCAGGCCAAAGTATGTTCGCTCCGCAGAGGAAGGTCTCTGGGGAAAACCAACAGTCCTGAACAACGTGGAGACCTGGTGCAACATCCCGCTCATCATTGAAAACGGATCGGCCTGGTACAAAAAGCTGGGCGTGCCCACCAGCACCGGTACCAAAGTTTTCTCCCTGGTGGGAAAGGTGAACAATGTGGGCCTGGTCGAAGTACCCATGGGAATGCCGTTGGAGGATCTGGTCGAAAAAATTGGTGGCGGGGTGCCGGATCAGGATCACTTCAAGGCAGTCCAGACCGGTGGGCCTTCGGGAGGCTGTATTCCCCATGAATTGGCCAAGACACCCGTTGATTTCGATTCCCTCACCAAAGCCGGATCCATGATGGGGTCGGGCGGTATGATCGTGATGGATGATAAGGACTGTGTGGTGGATATCGCACGGTATTTCCTTCGTTTTCTGGAAGATGAGTCCTGTGGAAAATGCCTGCCGTGCCGGCTTGGACTCAAATCCATGCTTCAGTTCCTTGATGAGTTTGCAGCAGGCAAGGGGACTGTGGAAGATATCGCCGATCTGGAGAGCCTGGCCCGTGCGGTTCAGGACGGGTCCCTGTGCGCCCTGGGCGGTAGCGCCCCCAACCCCGTTCTGACCACACTCCGGTACTTTCGGAAAGAATACGAGGCCCACATCCAGGAGCACAAGTGTCCGGCGGGCGTCTGCAAAGACCTGATCACCTACCGGATCGACCCGGATGCCTGCACCGGTTGCGGGACATGCAAGAGGGGCTGTCCCACACAGTGTATTACCGGAGAGAAAAAGAAACCCCACAGCATCGATGCAGCACAGTGTATTCGCTGCGGGATGTGCCTGGACTCCTGCAAATTCGACGCAGTGATCGTGGAATAGCGAGGATTATCATGAGCAAAGAAAATAAAAAGAACGACGGTAAAATCCGTTTCACCATTAATGGAAAGCCGGTCGAGGCCGAAGAGGGCTGGACCGTCCTGGAGACGGCCAGACATTATCATATCCCCATCCCCACCCTTTGTTACCATGAAGCCGTCAAGCCCAGCGGGGCGTGCCGGCTTTGTGTGGTGGAAGCCAAGCAGGGAGACAGGTCCAAAGTGGTCATCTCCTGCATGTATCCGGCGGAAGAGGGCCTTACGATCGAGACGGACTCCGAGCGTGTACGAAACGTGCGCCGCTGGATACTGGAGATGCTCCTTGCCGAGTGTCCCGCATCCAGGGAAGTCCAGAAGCTTGCAGCCGAGTACGGGGTGCAAAAAACCCGGTTTACGGTGGAGAACCCGGAAGAGGAATGCCTTTTGTGCGGCCTGTGTGTCCGCGTTTGCCAGGAGGTCGTTGGCGTTCGGGCCATATCGTTCGGTTCACGGGGCGTCCATAAACATGTCGCCACGCCCTATATGATTCCCAATCAGGCCTGTATCGCCTGTGGCGCCTGTGTCACGGTCTGCCCCACGGGTGCCATGCAAGCCCGTCTCGACAAGGTTCGTGGTGATGTCGCACAACGCACAGGCGGCGGGTTCGCCCACTGAAGGAGGAAAGACGATGAAGAAAAAGACGACTGCAACAAAGGCGACCGTGAACGGCGCCAAACTTGGGGTTTTCCTGTGCGAGTGCGGAGGAAAGATAGACGGGAACGTGGACCTCGCTCATCTGAAAAAGATCGTAAAGGCCGCCCCGGAAGTGGATGCCGTCCAGATTCTGCCTTACTCCTGTACCCTGCCTGGTTTGACCGAAATCCGAAAGGCAGTGAAACGTCAGAAACTGGACCGGTTGATCGTGGCCGGGTGTGAACGACGGATCATGCTTTCAAAGTTCGAAAAGGAACTCGAAGAGATGGGGTTGGCCGAAGGACAGATCGATGTCGTCAACATCAGGGGCCATGTTGCCTCGGTCAACGAGGGGGATTCCAAGGCGCTGGCGGAAAAAGCGGCAAAGCTGATCGTTGCCTCGGCCGCCGGGTTGAAGGCGTTGGTGCCATCAACGGTGCAAAAGGTGGACATCCAGGGTCCGGTGATGATTCTTGGCGGCGGGATTGCGACCTATTCTGCGGCCCAAGAGTTTGCGCGGGAGGGAATCGAAGCACTGATGGCCCTTCAGACCGAGGATATCGAGGACGAAATCCGGATCCTTCACGAACGGTATCCGGGGGAACGGGCCTACCATGACCGCCTCATGAAGATCATGGAAGAGGTGGATTCAAGCCCTCTCATCAAGCATATCACCGTGGGCGAGTTGGAGCAGGTCATGGGGTCCGTGGGCGATTACGCGGTGACGTTTTCATCCGAGGGAAGTGAACTGCCCCGGATTTACAAGGCCGGTGCAATCATCGCCGCCCTGGACGGAGAGATGCTCAACCAGGGGAATGATTTCAGCCACGACGGAAGGCGGGTCCTCTGCCATACCGAGATGGAGGAGCACATCTGGCTCCACGGCGTCCCCGGCCATCGAATCGTGTTCTGGATCAACGACTTCGAAGCGGATCGTTCCTACGCACATCTTTCCGCACGGACAGCCTGGAACATGGCGGTCTTCATGAGGGAGAACAACGCGTTCTGCGATGTCACCATTTTATTCAACGACAAGGCTTCCCTGCCCTTGAGTGCTGCGGAACGTGTTCTGGCAAGGAAGTTGAAGATCCAGTGGATTCCATACGACGGAGAAGTGCGGCCAACGGTTCAAGACGGTTATATTACCTACGACGAACCGGACAGCCAGATTGAGCGGGAACTTTCCTGGGATCAACTCGTGCTTTCCCCCAAACGGCACCCGGGGGTGGAACAACTCAAGGTTGCCAAGATCCTGGGCCTGGATATCCATGAAGACGATTTTCTAGAACGCAATCCCCAGATGGTAAGGCCCGAACAGGTAGGCATGGAAGAAAAATTTCTTGCCGGGTCGGCACGAAACCCCTGCGACCTGAGGGAAAGCCTGCGGCAGGGCCGGCGAGCGGCCCAGAAGACCGCAGAGATCATAAAAAAATCACGTGCAGGAGAACTCTTTGCGCCACGCATGGTCTGCACGGTGGATCCGGAAAAGTGCATCGGGTGCGGATTGTGCAAGGAAATCTGCGACTGTGGCGGTATCGAACCGGTGGAGGGGCCGGGAGGGAATATTCCCCGTGTCGTGGATCCCATGACCTGCACGGGAGGGGGGACCTGCGCGGCGGCGTGCCCCTACCATGCCATTTCACTCCAGAACAATACCACGACCCAGAGAGAGGCCCGGGTGAACGCATTGGCCACCCGCCTTGCGGACGATGAAGTCATGGGTTTCGGGTGCCGCTGGGGCGGGGGCGCCGCGGCGGATAACGCGGGTGTCCGCGGTATGCGATACAATGAACGCTTTCACCTTCTTCCCGTGGACTGTATCGGTCAGCTCGATCCAATCGTCATGGGGCGGGCGTTTCTGGATGGTGCCAATGGATTGCTTCTCTTGGGGTGTCCGGCGGAAGAGTGTCATCACAGTTATGGACTGGATCATACATGGAGCAGGGTGGTGTTGGTCAAAAAGCTTTTCACCCTCATCGGCCTGGAGAGGGACCGGATTGCCCTTGCCCATATCGACCTGAACAAACCGGAACAACTGGTCAGGGCCGTGAACCGCTTTGTGGCCCTGATGGATGAACTCGGCCCCATCGAACGGGACAACGACATGAAGGCGAAAATCCGAGATGTCTACGACACCCTCAACAATTCACGGGTCCGGTGGGTACTGGGGGCAAGCCTGCGGCGTCCCTGGGAAACCACTTATCCTTCGGATCCACGAAATGCGCTGGCTTTTGACGAGACGTTCACGGATGTGGTGATGGATGAATTCTTGCGGACCCGTGTCGTCAATCACCTTCGCAACGAGGCAAAAGTACTCGGATTAAATGAGATCGTGGCATCCATCAAGGAGGAAAAGCAGCGTGTTCTGCATTGTCTGAAGGATCTTTCCAATGAAGGCATGATTTCCAGAATCTACAAGGGTCGCGTTCCCTACTATGCGTTGCAGTAGTTGCTATCTTAATCATCACCAGCCGGAGCGATTTGGTAAATGAGACGTATGCCGGGTAGTGTGGGGGAGGGGGTAGCCGAACGGCTACCCCTTTCGTTTTTCTTTCTATTTCGATGAAGGTTTTTACCAGCCAGGGGGGCCCGACCCGCCGACCGTAGTGACAATACTCGTGATCGTGAAGCCGGCGACCTGCGTACCGGGCGTGTACGTTCCGCCCGTATAGAGGCCATCGGAAACGGTACCGGTGGAACTGCCGCCGGTGTAAACGGCATAGGTGGTGCCGTTTGTCAGCGAGGAGAGGGAGAATGCGAC
Source organism: uncultured Desulfosarcina sp. (assembly GCA_963674945.2). Taxonomy (GTDB): domain Bacteria; phylum Desulfobacterota; class Desulfobacteria; order Desulfobacterales; family Desulfosarcinaceae; genus Desulfosarcina. The sequence goes on along the minus strand of CAXXWQ010000003.1, from coordinate 997,943 downwards.
CGACTGGTATGTTTTCGCGGGTGCAAAGGTGAGTACTGCTTCGCCTGTCCGGGTTTGAATATGGAACAGTGTATCCGCCGGTTGGGCGGAAGAGAGATTGACCAGCACACAATATTGCGTCGAGGACGTGCTTGGCGACTGCGCCATGCCGGAACTGCCCGCAGCTACCAGAAAGCCCCCGGTTAAGGTAAAAGATCCGTCGCAATCCAAAGCACCGTTGTTGCTGACGGTGGGGCCGTTTACCAAAACCGTCCCGCCGGTCATGGTGATGTCACCGTTGGCGTCCAATCCATCGCCCGATGCATTCACCACGATGGTACCGCCGTTGATTGCAAGATAGTACCCATCTCCATCAGCCGGGTCGTCGTTGCCCCCTGCGACATTGATGCCGTCATCGTCGGCGGTCAGGCGTATGTCGCCGTCGTTGATGACGATCGCCACCCCTTCGATGCCCTCGTAGCTCTTCGTAACGGTGATGTCACCGCCGTTGATCGTTACCGTGCCGTCGGCGTGAATTGCGTCGTCGGCGGTTGCCAGCGTAAATGTGCCGCTCTCGATGGTGATGTCGGCATCGGAATGAACGGCGTCGTCGGCGGTATCGATGGCAAAGGTGCCGCCGGAAACGTTAACCATCACACCGGCTTTCAGCCCCTTGGCGCTATCTTCCGTGGTAACGCTGCTGCCGCCGCAGGCCACGATGGTAAAATCACCGCTGCTGACGGCAAGCGTCGTCTCGGCCTGTATCCCGTCGTTGGCGGCGGTGATGGCAAAGGTGCCGCCGGAAATGTTGATAAAGCCCTTATCCTCGTCCTCATCCTCGTCGGATTGCATCCCGTCGCTTCCGGCGACAAGTGTGAATGTGCCCCCTTCGATGGTAATGGAATTTTTACCCTTGATGGCATGATTGGCCGCCGTGACGGTGATGGTGCCATTTTTTATTTCCAGATCGTCTTTGCTCGTGATGCCGTTTTTATAGTTGGCATTCACCGTCAAGGCGCCTTCGCCCTCGATGACGAGATCGTCTTTGCTGAAAAGCGCCGCATCCGGCTCATCTTCTCCCTCGGGGAAAACATACTCCTCACCATCGGTGAGTGTGTTTTGCGTTCCCGCGGTAAGGACAATCACCGTCTTTTCGGCACTGCTGACGAAAAGCGGCGCACCGCTTGTATTGGTGATATCCACACCGTTAAAGACGAGTGTTACACTCTCCTCGTCATCGGTATCGACCACCAGTTGTCCATCGTCGAGGGTGCCGCCGACGCTGTATGTGTCCGCCGCGTTGATGGTGGCGACACTGCCGTTTACGGTAACGCCGCTCCCTTTGACCGCAATGGAATCGCCGTTAAAGGTGATAGTGTTTCCGTTGTTGCTGTTGGCACTGTCCAGCAAAAGCAATGTCAACGCCGGCAACGCCTTGGCAGACGTTTGTTCGTCGGTTTGTTCGGATGTCGGGATGATTGTCCCTGCCGATGCAGTATCGATGTGCGGGTGCAAAGCAGCCAGAACGATAAGCATCGTTGCCGCCAATGCGGTGTGTTTTTTCATTGGACAAAGACCTCCTTTACGATGAAAAACGGATGTCTTGTAAGAGGTACGAATTCAATATGGAGTAATGTACTCCGGGCGCCGATGATGCTTGCGGCGCCCGGCAGCTTTCGTCAGCGGGCCGTAAACGAGCCCGCCCGGGTTCCGCCGGAGTATGTGCCGCCGGTGTAAAGGCCGTAGGTTTCTGTACCGGTACAGGTGCCACCGAAGTACACATCATAGGTTCCCCCGCTGATAAGGTCCGGAGACGAGAAAGCCAGCGATTCATATGCCTTGGAAGGGGCAAAGGTCAGCAACGACGCACCGGATCCGGATTGGATATGGATCAGGGTTCCCGCCTGACGGGTGTTGAATGTGAGCAGGGCGGAGCCTTGGCTCGAATCGTTGCTCGGTCCCATGGCCATACCTGAACTACCGGCGGCTACGAGTAATCCACCGGAGATCTTGAAGTACTCGTCATAATCGATGGCGCCGTCGGCATCGGACGTGGGACCGTGAACCAGCACCGTTCCGCCGGTCATCTCGATGAACCCGTTGGCATCCAAGCCGTCACCCGCCGATGTGATGGCGAAGAATCCGCCGTTGATATAAAGGGCATCCCCATCGGAAGAATTAAAATCGCCCTGTCCGGGGCGTCCGTTACTGGCCGAATCATCGTTTCCGCCTGCCACGTTCAGGCCGTCATCGCTGGAAACGATGATGAAATTTCCGTCATTGATGGTAATCAGCGCGCTTTCGATCCCTTCATAGGACTTGGTGATTTCCAAGTCGGCGTAGTCGATCTCGATCTGGGTATCGGCATGGATTCCATCGTCTCCGGAAGAGAGGAGAAAACTCCCACCGTAGATATGGATGGTGTCGTTGGCGTGGATGCAGTCGTCCGCGGAGCTGATGGTGAAATCCCCGCCGATTATCGATATTGATGCTGACGCCTTGATCCCCTTGGCCGACGAATCAAAATCGCCGATCGTGTAACTGCTCCCTCCGCCGGTCGTCAAGGAAAAGGTGCCGTCTTCGATCTGGACATCGGATGCCGCCTGGATGGCGTCTGCACCGGCGGTGATGTCCAACGTTCCGCCTGTAATCTTGATATATCCCGCGCCCTCGTCCTCGTCATTATCCGATTTCAGCCCGTCCCCATCCGCGTCGATCATCAACATCCCATCTTTGACCACCAGATAGTCCTTGCCACGGATGCCATCATCCACGGCATCGATGGTGATGGTTCCCCCGCAGTAGATGATGAGCCCGTCTTTGCCGGCGATCCCGTCGTTGTAACTTGCCATGACGGTAAGATTGCCGTCGCCGTAAAGGATCAGGTCATCCTTGCTGAAAACCGCAGCATTAGGCTCGTCTTCTTCCGGGTCATCGAAGGTGTAGCTCGAACCGTCCGTAATATAGTTATCCGATCCGTCGGCCAGGACGATCACGGTCTTTTCCGCCGAAAGTACCTGGATGGGCGCCTGGTACGAACAGGTGATGTCCACGCCGTCCAAGATAAGGACGACCTTCTCTTCATCTTCGGTATCCACCTTGATCATGCCGTTACTCAGATTACCGCTGAACTGGTAGGCACCCGCGGAAGAGACCGTGACAACGCTTTCGGCAGCCGTGGCGCCGCTGCCGTCGATGGTGACCGAATCCCCGTTCAGCGTTACGTTGACCACATCGTCATCATCCCAGATATAGTCGTCATCATCATCATGATCCGGCAAATCCGTCTCATCATCGTCGGAATCGTCCGAGGTATCGTTGTCCTCATCTGTCGTATCACCGGAACTCACACCGGTGTCCGATCCGCCGTCTGCTGAGGAACCGCCGCCGCAAGCGATGAGAAGCATCAAAATCATGCAAATACATAGAAAGGGAATCCATGCGCGCTTTTTCATGAGTAAAGCCCTCCGGTTGTTGAATTTGTCTGCGATGTGAAGCACATCACAATTCCACGGTCGCCTCTTGCAGCATCAGACTGATCCCCTGAACCGAGGGAAGTTGTGTGGAAAGAACGGAAACCAGTTGAGAATCGCGTCCTTTTTTGAGTTTCACCTGATAGGCGTAATCGAGCCTTTCCCCTTGCTGCATGTCCCGCAACGTGACCAGGACAAAGGTCTTGCAGTGGGTGCGCAGGATTTTCTCCAAAATGGACTGCTGATCTGCATTGTTTGTGCAATTGAACCGTAGTATGCCGTCGAACATGCGTGTCTGCCCCATGGGAGAGAGATAGAGGATGATCGATGTAATCACGAATCCGATGGTGCCGACCGTGGCCGCCTTGTAAGCGCCCACGCCGCAACCGATGCCGGCGGCAAGGGAAGCGAACATGAAGAGGATATCCTTGGCGTCCTTGAAGTTGGTCCTGAACCGGACAATAGCAAGGGCGCCGATCATCCCCAGTCCCCTTGCCAGACTGTCGCCGATGGCGAGCATGACCATGGCCGACACGATGGACGCCAGTATCACGGCCTGCACATAATTGCGGGAAAAAGAAAGACCCTGGAACGTTTTCACATAGGTGGCACCCACCAGTGTGGAAAGCAAAAAAGCCATGAGAACGATATAGATGGCATGCACCCATTCCGTATGGGGCGCCGCCACGTTAAAGGCGAGAGAATCGAGCATATTTTGTTTCCTCCGGTTTGGCTTGTTACGATGGTCCTCGACGCTACGGGGTTCGGCTATGCGCAAAACACGGAAACCCGGCCGATTGCTTCCCCGCAACGACGCCCGAAGAGCGCTTCGGCGCCGTTGAGATATTTTGAAAAGCTGCGACGTCTCAGCTCGAAGCGTCGAATCAGATCGAGCATCCAGAAAGGAACGGCCGACGCATGGCACTTTAACTCCAGAATTACGCTGCATCCCGGATCGAAGCAGGTTTGTGCGTCACAGGAGACAAGATCTTCTTCCCTGGGAACAAGGTGATATCCGTTGGCCGCCATATACCGAAGATTGACATCGAAGGTTACCCGGGCGTAGGTGTCCACCTCGCTGACCCAGGCCAGCCGTTTGTACTGGGTGAATATCTTCGGCTCCGCATTGTAGGTGTAGATCATCCGATCAAACCGTTCGCGGTTTTGGATCTCCCGATCGCCGGCATCGGGTTCTATGCTCTGGCATCCCGGCTGGGTGTATGTCCGATGCCAGTCCGGATCTGTCACGCGAGACCGGTATTTGCGGATCACCTGATTCCATTTCTGCTTGATTTCAAGAAAGTAGGGCCGTTTGGGGGTGTCGCCGTAAGATCGGATCCGGATATTGAACCGGTTTTCAGCGCCTTCCCTTCGCATGCGCATGAGAAGATATCCCGGCGAATCCAGATAGAGATTGTTCACCCGGTAAAAACCCGTTCTCGATGCCTGGGAGTGGGGATCTTTCCTGCAGTAGACCGACACGAAATCGGTTATGGGCCGGATCAGCGACCGTGGAATCGTGTATTTCATCTCATACCGTTCCATTACGAGGCCGTCCGTCCCATTGAAAATCGTTACTCCCGATGGATTCGAAACGGGATTACCCTGTTGTTTATTCCAATTGTTGCAATATCATTAGAATGTGGAGAAAAGATGTGGAAAATCTTTACAAAGTGTGGTTTTTAAAAAGCTTTTCCAGGCCAACGGTGGCCCGAAAGTATTAAGAATGACACTCATAAGTAGGGAGAACGCAAGTTCTTGAAGTAATCGTGGATGCCGTTCATTTGCAAATATCCATAAGACTTCCTGACGTCAACAAGCATAAATCCTTTGGGGAGAGTTCGATCTCGAGGCCCCTTCTGCCGGCACTTACAAATATAGTATCAAATTTATTCGCCGATCCATCGATGATGGTCACGAGGCGTTTGTTCTGGCCAATGGGGCTCACGCCGCCGAGAACATAGCCGGTAATTTTTTCTACGTCCTTCTTGTTTGCCATAATCACTTTTTTTACGCCAACGGCCCTGGCATACCGCCTTACGTCCAGTTGCCTGGAAACCGGGAGAACCGCGACGGCAAAATCCCTGTCACCGATCGCCACAACGAGTGTCTTGAAGACCCTGTCCGTATCAATGCCCAATTTACTTGCTGCTTCTTCTCCATAGGAGGAAGATGACGGGGCATGTTCATATTTGTGAACATGAAATTCAACTTTCGCCTTTTTTGCCGTTTTTATCGCGGGTGTCATTTCCGCAATCTTTCTTCGTATAACGATTTGCGAATATGCATGCTATGCCAGGTCGAGGGGGCTGAAGGAGTATTTCACGGAGAATTTCACTGTTCTTACCAGATGAACAACATCATATGCTACGACGCCCGGTATGCCCGCCAGCGTGTTTAACAAGAAGTTCTGCAGGTGCTCACTGTCTTGAAAATGCGCCCTGAAATAGATGTGCCATTGACCGGAAATCAGGTTCACGTGCGTTTCCGTATTTTCTTTGGACAACTTTTTGGCAACGGCGTCGATTTTGTCTGGTTGCGCCTTGATGAAGATGGCAACACCGGTATCGTATCCAATGCTGGTGGGATCGACAAAGGCGTTGAACTTGACGATTCCATCATTGGTGAGCTTTTCCAGTGTGGCTTTTGCCACAGCCCTGCTACAGCCAACGGTTTGGGCCAGTTTGGTGATGCTTTGTCTGGGAGCCTCCCGCATCGCCCTGACCACTGACAATTCCAGTTTGCTAAGATCGCTTTGCGTGAATTCCTTTTTGGACTCGGAAAAACTCCATGAATACGGTTCCCATCGATAGGAGTTCATAATTTCCACATCCGTAATGTCGGCAATGCCCGGCAAATCCTCCGAAACAAAGTTTCCCAAGTCCGATTGGTTCCGAAACAGCATCCACGCCAGAATGTTAAAGCGGCCTGCGGTCACAAAGACCGATCGAACCTCCGGCAGCGGCGCCAGTTGGTTGGCTACGGCTTCGGCCTTCCCTGGAAAAACCTTGATTCCTATCACAACAAGAGAACGATATCCCAAAACTTCGGAGTTGGTAACGCAGGCTATTTTCAAGATACCATCATCGATCAGTCGATTTAGGCGGTAACGGACCGTTGCGCTTTTAAGCCCCAATTTGTTGGCAAGTGTCTGAATCGGCTGTCTGGCATCCGCTTTGATTCGTTTGATGAGCAGATGGTCGAAGTTATCGAGTGCCATGCATTTCCTTTTCTTGATTTGGATCAATCACCATAAAAAAACGAGAACTTACGTATAATTGACCAAAATGTCAAATTGTAATCTTTGAAAAATACGATCTCATGGAAAGGCAGATAAGTTGCAAAAATCAAAAAATGATATAATTGGCAACATTGATTAAAGAAAAGAGATAATGATTAAGTAAAGATGTCAAAATTAAAAAATTAAAAGTTATTTATTGACATATTGAAATACGATGGATATTGTTACCCCAGAACTCAGGCGATGTTCAAAAAAACACAACAATGGGAGGAAAGAAATGGCGACTGCGAAAACGAATGAACCAAAGGTTGGTCCGAATACGATTAATCTGGATGCGGTGTACAAGACCAACGGTCTCACAGAGCGGATTCAGGCGCTCAAGAACAGGGTGAGGGAAGATGGCGTTCACATCGCCGGTGAAAGGGCCAAGTATCATCTCGAATCCTACCTGGAGACCGAGGGCAAGCATCCGGCCATCCGGCGGGCCAAGGCCGAGGCCAACCTCTTTGAAAAGGTGCCCATCGTCATCCGTGACAACGAACTGATCGTGGGCAAACCAACGCCCTACAACCGGGGTGCATACGCCAATCACAGTTCGGCGCCGGAACAGACCCTGATGATCATTCAACACCGGGAAAAGATGGCCAGTGCCGGCAGCGAATCCCAGGACGCCGGGCTCACCGATGAGGCCCTGGAGGATATCAAGAAGGCAGCCGAATACTGGGCCAAGATGGGGCTCAACAGAAAGGCCCATGAAATCGGCATGGCCTTTGGCGACGGGCTGAGAAACAAGTTCGGTGCGTCCAAGGTCAACATGGGCGGCGTACAGCCCGTCGGGGAGGTCAGCCCGCTGGTGCTGGGTTGCGATTTCGACAAGTACCTTCGCATCGGTGTGCCCGGCATCATCGCCGAGATCGAAGATCGAATCGGCGAAATCCGGAAAAAGGGGATGAAGACCACGGCCAAGGACAATGACAAGATCAAGATGCTCGAAGCGATGATCATCGCCCAGAAAGGGTTCATTCGCTTTATCCAGCGCCATGCCGAAGTGGCCCGGGAGATGGCGGCCAAGGAAAAGAACGCAACAAGGAAGAAGGAACTGAAAGAGATCGGTGATGTCTGCGAATGGATCGCCACCAATCCGCCGCGCACATTCCGCGAGGCCCTGCAGGCCTACTGGTTCATCCCCGTGGCCCATGACATGGAAAAGGCCATATCCAACCATTATGCTGCCAGGTTCGATCAGTACCTGTTTCCGTTTTACATGAAAGACATCAACGAAGGCCGCATGACCCGCCAGGAAGCGGCGGAACTGATGGGCAATATCTATGTGTTCTGGGATTCGCTGGAGCCCTTTCTGTTCCAGGGGCTTGCCGGCAGGCGCGACCATCAGGCGGTGGCCCAGGCCAACTACATCGTCAATGTCACCCTCGGCGGAATCGACCGAAGGGGAAGGGACAACTCCAATGAGTTCGGCTGCCTGGTGCTGCATGTGGGCGGGCAGCTCAAGACCCATCAGCCGCATATCTCGATCCGTTATCATCACGCCATGAAGCCGGAGTTTCTGGATGCGTGCATCGAGTGCAACAAGAACCACGGCGCGGGCATTCCGGCCTGGTTCAATGACCGCAACAATATCGAGTGGCTGATGAGCCGTGGCGTACCCCATGAAGAAGCCCGGGATTGGTCCATGGCCGGCTGTGTGAATACCGCCATCGGCAAGGCCTGGGCCTGGGGTCACGGACCCGGCCCCGGATTCGTGCATCACGCCAAACTGCTTCAGATGGCGCTGAACTGCGGGGTGGATCCGGATTCCAAGATGAAACTGGGGCCCGACACCGGAGATCCGCGGGAATTTGCGACCTTCGAGGATGTTGTGGCGGCATACAAAGAGCAGGTCATGTTCAACTATGATTTTCACATGAATCTGTACGCGGCGATGGAGCCCCATTTCGATCAGTTGATGGCCTATATGCCGTTCGCTTCTGCATGGATAGACGGGTGCATTGAAAGGGGCAAGGATCTGAGTCGCGGCGGCACCCGGTATTGCAAGGAGATCGAAGGCGGGCATTTCGTGGATCGTGCCCTTTCGGATACGGCCGATAGTCTGATGGCGATCAAGTATGCGGTATTCGAAGAGAAGATCTGCACCATGGACGAACTTTTGAAAGCATTGGAAGCCAACTTCGAAGGCTATGAAGAACTGCGCAAAAAGCTGATGGACTATCCCAAATACGGCAACGACCTGGAAGAGCCCGATGAAATGATGGCCCACCTTTGGACCTGGACCCGGGACCGGGCGCTGGAGTATCGGGATGAGCACGATCGTGCCCCCGTACTCTTCCGACAGGGCGCTGCGTGGGCCCAGTGGGTGGCCGCGTCGACGGGCGCCCTGCCCAACGGCAAGAAGCTTGGTGAGCCATTGGCGGACGGTTCCCTGTCTCCCGTCCGGGGTTACGACAAGAGCGGACCGACGGCCGTTTTGAATTCTGCATCCAAATGCGACACCATGGGCATGCAGAGTACGCTGCTCAACATGAAGTTCTCCGCCGGCGTACTCGGTTCCAAAGAGGGCAAACAGAAATTTGCAGCCCTGCTGAACACCTACTTTGCCAAGGGCGGTTCCCAGGTCCAGGTGAATATCCTGAACACGGCGACCCTGCTGGATGCCAAGGCGCATCCGGAAAACTATCAAGACCTTGTCGTCAGGGTTGCAGGTTACAGTGCCTACTGGACCGAACTCACGCCGGAAGTCCGGGACGAGATCATCACCCGCACGGAACATGCCATGTAGGCAAGGGGTTGAATACTCTTTCATGCTACCGTTCTAACGAAAAGACAGCCAAAAGCCTCCCGGTCAGATGACTGGGGGGCTTCGAAAGAGATGATGGATAAAAAAATCGGTTACCATGGAGGCATGGATAGAAAATGATGACAGAAAACCAAATACTCGAAATGAAGCCCGGAAGAGAACTGAACATGATGGTGGCCAAAGAACTGATGGGTCACGAGGTTGCCGCCGATGAGATCATCGGCGATACGGAACGATTCCTCGATCCGTCTGGAGACAGCATCTGGAGCGAGTTGACGCCCTATTCCGAGGATACCGGTGCTGCCGAGGCCGTAATCAACAAAGCGGCGGAATTGGGATTCACAGATGTCGGCACCTGGTGGGAATTCGGGGCGGGGAGTTACAAGCCGGCGGAAGCCGTTTGTAAAAAGGCTCTTTTGGAGAAAATGGCTGCAGGGAAGTAATGATTACCTGTTGATCCTGGTTCTCATTCAAGAGTAGGGTAGTAATCATAATATATTCATAAACATCATTACCCATCTAAAAATTGCCATCTCGTCCGGTATCTTTGCCGGGCAAAATGAGTTCCTCTACATTTCAACAATCGTATGTACCCCAGGAAAATTTACTTGGGGTGCATACGGAAAAATTTTTCGTTTTCCTGCCTGTCCCATTCGATCTTAGGCGAAAGATCTATAGCAAGTGTTCCGATTTCTGAATCGATCCTAGGCCAGATCAAGGGGGCTAAAGAAGTATTTCACGGAGTATTTCAGCGTTTTTATCAGATGGACAACATCAAAGGCGATGACGCCCGGTATGTTTGCCAATGTATCTACCAAGAAGCTCTGCAGGTGATTACTACTTCGAAAATGACCTCTGAAATAGATATGCCATTGACCGGAAATCAGGTTCACGTGCGTTTCTGTATTTTCTGCGGACAATTTTTTGGCGACAGCGTCGATTTTGTCTGGTTGGGACTTGATGAAGATGGCTACCCCCGTATCGTAACCGATATTCGTTGGGTCTAGAAACGCGTTGAACTTGACGATTCCATCCTTAATTAATTTTTCTAACGTTGCTTTTGCTACCGCCCTGCTGCACCCAACGGTTTGGGCAAGCTTGGTGATGCTTTGTCTGGGAGCCTCTCGCATCGCACTGATAATGGACAGTTCCAGTCTGGTAAGGTCATTTTGGGTGTATTCTTTTTGACACGCGGAAAAACTCCAGGAATACTGCGTCCAACGATAAGAGTTCATAATTTCGACATCCGTGATGTCGGATATGCCTGGCAAATCCTCCGAAACAAAATCTCCCAGGTCCGACTGATCCCGAAAAAGAATCCATGCCAAGATGCTAAACCGGCCAGCAGTCAGAAATACGGATCGAACATCCCTCATCGGTGCCAGTTGGCTGGCGACGGCTTCTGCCTTGCCTGGTGAAACATTGATGCCAATCACGACTAGAGAACGATACCCCAGAACCTGGGAGTTGGTTACGCAGGCGATCTTTATAATCCCCTCATCGATCAGCCGATTTAGACGATAGCGGACGGTTGCGCTTTTTATTCCCAACTTGTTCGCAAGCGTTTGAATCGGCTGTCTGGCATCGACTTTAAGTAATTTGATGAGCGTCTGGTCAAGCGTATCGAGTGGCATTCATGTCCCTTTTTCATTTGGGTCAAGCAGCATGAAAATCGATAAATTTATGTATATGTTCCTGGTCTTTCAAATCTTGCTTTTCAGAATCATCATCACTTCACAGGAAATAGAAACTGATTTCAAAAAAACCGTCAAAATATGATAAATTTAAACTTTATCTTAATATTTAGCGCAAAATAAATCAAATTATATATCAAAAAATATAAAAATGGGGGCTGTGGAGATCCGCAACCGCGTCACGAATGCCAAGAGGTCCGATGCCAGCCGGCCGTGTGGAAAAAACCACTCGCGCTGCCGGTGATCGGGCTCGGTATCGGCCATGATTCTGCAAGGAATCTGAAGATAATCTTCCGGTCAATCAGATGATGAGGCGAACGCCCCCCAGTTCGGCAAGACCATACAGGAAATGGTTGCCTGGAGAACCGATGAACATCAGATTCGTAGGGATGCGCCATTTTTGGGAAAGCGCATCGATCATTTCGGGTCCGAATTTACCGGATTGAATGACCAACTCGATGTCGATATTGGGGTAGGTTTCATTAAGCATATCGAGGTCCCGTTGAAGATTCGGCGCAACTTTTCCATGCTCGCTGATTACCGTGACGACCTTGAGACGGTTGGTATGCTCATTTTGCTGGACATATCATATGGCTTTGTTGAGGTTTGCGAGATTGTCCCCCCCGGGTACCTCGTCGAGGAATACGGTTCCTCCTTCAGCCGTCTTGAGTTTGCCTTCCTTGTCCCGAAGTGCACCGGTGAATGCACCTTTGACATGGCCGAACAGGTCGCTTTCCAGAAGGTTTTCCTGAAGTGCGGCACAATCGACGGTAACGAAGGGCCTTCCCGTTCGGGGGCTCCAGTCATGAATCAATCGCGCCAACAACCCCTTGCCGGTGCCGCTTTCACCGCTAATCAAAACGATCTTTCAATATGAGCATAAGCCAAATATGTTGATCTTCGTCACATTGAATGGTAACTGATTTGTAGGGCCTCATCAATTATCTGTCAAAACAATTTACCAGGAAGAACGGAAAGATGAAAAAAAGCCAAAAGATTGATCGCATGGGCAAAAAAAATCAATGTTTGGTAGTTTAAAATAAACTTAGCTATCAAAATATAAAAATCGGGGACTTATTTATTGACAGTCTGATAGACGCTTGATAAAATTCATTTAAATCGTCAGCGATGTCCAGAAAACAATACAATGGGGGGAAGGTAAAATGGCCGCTTCAAAAAGCAAAGAACCGAAGGTTGATCCACGGGTGATCCATCTGGAAGAGGTCTACAAGACCAACGGCTTCACCGACCGGATCAAGATGCTCAAGAACAGGGTAAGGGAAGACGGCGTTCACATCGCCGGCGAAAGGGCCAGATACTGGCTGGAATCCTACAGGGAAACCGAGGGCGAGCATCCGGCGATTCGGAAAGCCAAGGGCGAAGCCAATCTCATGGCCAAGATGCCCATCGTCATCCGGGACGGCGAGCTGATCGTGGGCAAGCCGACGCCTTACAATCGCGGTGCCTATCCGGGCCACACCTTTGGCCCGGAAATGATACTGATGATCCTGGAGTACCGGGACAAGATGGCCAGCGCCGGCAGCGAGGAGCAGGACGCCGAACTCACCGACGAAACCATCGAGGACATCCGTGCCGCGGCCACATACTGGGATGCCATGGGTCTGGGCAAGAAACGCCATGCGGCCAATGTGGCCTTTGGCGGCGAAAAGAGAAATCAGATGGGTCAGGCCAAGCTCAACATGGGCGGCGTTCTGCAGATGGGCGAACACACCCCGCTGGTCGTGGGCTGCGACTTCGAGAAGTACCTGAAGATCGGGATCAACGGCATCATCGCCGAAATCGAAGAGCGGATATCCGAAATCAAGCGCAAAGGGGCTAAGATCACGCTGGAGGACACGGACAAGATCAAGGTTCTGGAATCCTTTGTCATCGGCCAGAAGGGGTTTTCGGTATTCATCAAGCGTCACGCCGAAGCGGCGCGCAAGCTGGCGAAGAAAGAAAAGAACGCCACCAGAAAGAAAGAGCTGAAAGAGATCGGCGATGTGTGCGAATGGGTGTCCGAAAATCCGCCGCGGACCTTCAGGGAAGCGCTGCAGGCCTATTGGTTCATACCGGTGGTACACGACATGGAAAAGGCCATCTCCAACCATTACGCCGGCCGTTTCGATCAGTACCTGTTCCCGTTTTACATGAAGGACATCAACGAAGGCCGCATGAGTCGCCAGGAAGCGGCGGAACTGATGGGGAACATCTTCGTATTCTGGGATTCGCTGGAGCCTTTTCTGTTCACGGGGCTTGCGGGCCGGCGGGACCATCAGGCGGTGGCCCAGGCCAACTACATCGTCAACGTCACCCTGGGCGGAATCGACCGGAGGGGCAGAGACTGCTCCAATGAGTGGGGTTGTATGGTGTTGCACGTGGCAGGCCAGCTCAGGACGCACCAGCCGCACATCTCCATTCGCTATCACCACGCCATGAAACCGGAATTTCTGGATGCGGCCATCGAGTGCAACAAGAATCACGGCGCAGGCATCCCGGCCTGGTTCAACGACCGCAACAACATGGAGTACCTGATGAGTCGCGGTGTTCCCCATGAAGAGGCGCGGGACTGGTCCATGGCCGGCTGTGTGAATACCGGTATCTGCAAGACCTTCAACTGGGGCATGGGACCGGGGCCCGGATTCGTGCATCACGGCAAACTGCTCCAGATGGCGCTCAATCGGGGCGTGGATCCGGATTCCGGGTTCAAACTGGGAACGGACACGGGAGACCCGAGAGAATTTACGACCTTCGATGAGGTTCTGGAAGCCTACAAGACACAGGTGAAGCACCATTACGCCTTCCACATGAACCTGGGAAATGATGGAGACAGGCATTGCGACGGCACCGGCGAAGCCTATATGCCGATCGCCTCGGCCTGGCTGGAAGGCTGCGTCGAGAGCGGCAAGGACTGCAACCATCATGGTTGCACGACCGCCATGCAGCTGGAGGGCGGCTCCTTCGTGGACCGGGCCTTTCCGGACACCACCGATTCTCTGATCGCGATCAAGCATGCGGTGTTCGAAGACAAGATCTGCACCATGGACGAACTTCTCGCGGCGCTCAAGGCGGATTTCGAGGGGCATGAGGAACTGCGGAAAAGACTGATGGATTATCCCAAGTACGGCAACGACCTGGAAGAGCCCGACGAACTGATGGCGCATATCTGGTCCTGGACCCGGGACGAGGCACTCTCCTATCGTGACATCCTTGGCCGTCCGCCCAGACTCTTCCGTCAGGGCGCCGCGTGGGCCCAGTGGGTTGCCGCAGAAACCGGAGCGCTGCCAAACGGGAAGAAGAAGGGGGAACCCCTGGCCGACGGGTCGTTGTCACCCGTTCGCGGCTGCGACAAGAACGGTCCCACGGCCGTGATGAATTCATCGGCGAAATGTGACATGATGGGCATGGAGAGCTCACTGATGAACATGAAGTTTTCCGCCGGCGTTCTTGGAAGCAATGAGGGCAAGCAGAAGTTTGCCGCCTTGCTTAGCACTTTTTTTGCCAAGGGCGGATCCCAGTTGCAGCTGAATATTTTGAACAGAAAAACCCTTCTGGATGCCAAAGCCCATCCGGAGAATTACCAGGACCTGGTGGTACGGGTTGCGGGATACAGTGCTTACTGGATCGAGCTGACGCCGGAAGTACGGGACGAAATCATCACCCGGACGGAACACGCCATGTAGTCCATGGGAAACAGATTCTGATCCAAAGTCAAAGAGAAGCCGTCACTGCCGAAAGGCCGTGGCGGCTTACGCCTGTAATGGTTCATATGAAACATCCAGTGCCGTACAAAAGGTAACTACAGTTCTCGATCGTAATGTCGCCCGAAGATACATCAAATAACCGAGAGGCATATTCGAAACTTGAGCGTCTGTCCCCTCCTGTCTGAGAATATCAGCCAAGTTTGGGAAATTCGCGGATAAAACAAAGGAATTTGAAAGATGGATACAAATCAAGCCACCGCCTATGAACCGAATGATGTAGATGCAGAGGAAACGGAAGAGCTGAAGGGTCGCATTTTCGATATCCAGCGGTTTTCCGTCCAGGATGGTCCGGGAATTCGAACCACGGTCTTTTTCAAAGGGTGTCCGCTGGCTTGCCTGTGGTGCAGCAATCCTGAGTCACAGAGGAAGAGTCCTGAGATTCTGTACCGGGAAAATCTTTGCTCCCAGTGCCATCGGTGCATCGATGTCTGCCCCAATAAAGCGATCCTGGTTCGGGATGATGGATTCGTGGCTACGGATAGGAGACGCTGCAACGGGTGCGGGAAATGCGAATCAGCCTGTTTGAATGAGGCACGAAAGATCACGGGCAAGGAATATACCGTGGACGAAGTGATGGATATTGTGCTGAAAGACATGGACTATTATCGAAATTCCGGCGGTGGTGTAACGGCATCCGGTGGTGAGGCATGTGGCCAACCGGCTTTTCTCTCGGCATTTTTGGAAAGATGTCAGAAGCGTGGACTACATACCACATTGGATACCTGCGGATTTGTATCCTCTGAAACCCTGGCGTCGGTTCTGGAGCATGTTGACCTGGTGCTCTACGACATCAAAGCGATTGATCCCGCGCTTCACGAAAGGCTGACGGGTGTGAGTAATGAGATCATCTTGAAAAATGCCAAGCTGATTGCCGACAAAGGAATTTCGATGATCATCAGGGTCCCTTTGATACCGGAATGCAACGCCACTTTGGAAAATATTGAGCAGACCGTCCAATTTGCACACGAGTTAGGTGATATTGAGGTTAATCTTTTACCCTATCACAAGTTTGGCTCAGGGAAATACGATGCATTGGATATGGAATACCCGCTTGAGGGTGTGGATACCCTGGAAACGGAGTTCATCGAATCTCTTGTGGAAAAGGTGAGCGGGGTTGGCGTTCCAATAAAAGTAATCTATTAAAGTGGTTGTCTGGCAGTGATAAAGTGCGACTTCAAACAGGAAAAGCCAAGGAGGGCATCATGGCAGTCTTGAATGACGAGATGAAGGAGATGTTTAAGAACAAACGGTATTCCATGGTGGGTACTGCGAGCAAGGAAGGCATCCCGAACACCGTGGCCATGGGATCACCCATGGTGTTAGACGATGAAACCATATGTTTTGCCTGCGCCAGCGAAGGAAAAACATTCAAGAATGTCCATGAAAACCCGAATGTGGCGGTAACTGTCGTCGATGCTGAAATTATGCAGCAGCACCAGATCAAAGGAAAAGCCACCATAGAGACGAGCGGCGAAGTATTCGACCAATACAAGGAACTGTTCTCCAAGAAGAATATCGAACCAAAATGTGTGGTAAAAGTGGCTGTTGGTGAGATCTATTCTCTCCGTTAACTAGTACCCATCCAGAAATGGCCAATTTGCCCGATATCCGCGTTGCGCGAAAAATTTTATCCTCGGAATATCAACCATATGCACCCCAAGGGTATTTCCTTCGGGCACCTGCGGTAAAATTTTTCGTGCGCCTTGATCTCGACCAAATTTGCCTATTTCTGGATAGACACTAACTAGTGAGCGTAAATTGTTCAATTTTATTTGAACGGAGGTGAAAATTGCTTTACCGGGAGATGCCGAAAAATGGAGATCGCTTATCCATATTGGGTTTTGGTTGCATGCGGCTTCCGCAGAAGAAAGGCACTCCCGGTGAAGGAAAGATTGATGAGGAGAGAGCGACAAGACAAATCCGCCATGCCATCGAACAAGGCGTCAACTATTTTGATACGGCCATGCCCTACCATATGGGTGGCAGCGAGCCTTTTTTAGGAAGAGCCCTGTCTGATGGGTATCGTCGAAAAGTCAGACTCGCCACGAAGCTGCCCCACTGGTCCGTGAAAACGCGGGACGATATGGACCGTTTACTAAACGCCCAGTTAAAAAACCTGAAGACGGATCAGATCGATTATTATCTGGTCCATAATATATGGAAAAATAAATGGGATCGTTTATGCGGTTTGGGCATTACCGATTTCCTTGTCCAGGCAAAAAAAGACGGTCGAATTGCCAATGCCGGTTTTTCATCGCATATGCCGTTGGATGAATTCAAGCTGATCGTCGATGCATTTGACTGGGATTTTTGTCAGATTCAATATAATTTTCTGGATGAGAAAAATCAGGCCGGCAAAGAAGGCCTGGAATATGCCGCGGCAAAAGATCTTGGTATCGTGATCATGGAACCTTTGCGGGGCGGAAATCTCGTTGGTGAAATTCCCAAAAAAGTGCAGGCGATCTGGGATGAAGCGGAGGTGAAGCGCTCTCCCGCCGAGTGGGCGTTGCGATGGGTATGGAATCATCCGAATGTGACTGTTCTCCTCTCCGGCATGAATGAAGAGCGTCATATCGAGGAGAATATCAAGATTGCGTCCGAGGCAGAGCCGTACTCGCTGACGCCACATGAAATATCACTCTATGAGCGAGTTGAAAAAGCCTACCGTGAATTAATGAAAGTACCTTGTACGGGCTGTCAATATTGCATGCCTTGCCCGGAAGGTGTGAATATCCCCGGCTGCTTTGAATCTTATAATCGTCGCCACATGTTTGAAGATCGCAGCGCATTGGGGATGTATGTGTTTAATTTGTCAGGGATCGCCGATGGTAAACCTTCTTTGGCTTCTCAGTGCAAAGAGTGCGGGAAGTGTGCAAAACAATGCCCCCAGAGTATAGCGATCCCGGACATGCTGAAGGAGGTTGTCTGCGAATTTGAAAACAGAAAAGCAAAAATGATGGCGATGGTTTTAAAAACGTTCTTCCGATTTCAGCGTTGGCGGTCTTTGGCGAAAACCTGGCGGCCTTTTCGTTCGTCCTGACCGTTGGATCTGCACTCGGTGTGATAGCTTCCCTAATCTCGGACTTCCATTGAAAACGTTCGTACGTTTTACCTACCTTTCCGGATTCATCATCCGGTTAATGGCAATCTTGTGGGATTTTCCATATGCCATGATCGTTTCAGGTTGAAAACCGCCTGCCAGGTAGACCTTCGTGAACGCCGGCGTTTCCAGCATCTGCAGAATATAGGAGATATGGCCCGAGTATCCGGTGTCGTCCAATTGTTGCAAGTGCCCAATGGCCTCCTGGGCCACCGCCATCACTTGCCGGTGAAGCATTGGTGGCTGCTCCGGGTTGCACCGCTTGAGCGAATAGATCCGCCGGCAGGCAAACGGCCGAATATCATAAATACGACAATTTTTATTCTTCAGCAGAAACGGGCAGGGTGAGGCCTGACCCTTTTCCCTCCGACGGGCATCCCTGGCAATAGCCTTTTTCAATGCGCCCTGCTGGGAACGCGGCAGTTGGGCGATATGCTTGTGGATCCGCAGTCCTTCCAGGGTGGTGATGTCGATGCTGCCGGCATCCGTACAACAGAACGCGCATCCTTTCTTGCATGCGGCGTCCTTTTTGAAAGGGGCGGCCTCTTCTTCGAAATGGTCGTATATTTTCGTGATGGCGTTGCGCTTGTTTTCCATGGCGGGTCCATATGCAAATGCTTTGAGATGACTCAGTCAACAGTTTGCGCCTTTCGGGCATTGATGTTATTGCAGTCTTTTCATGCTACCGGAAATTGCGGCCGGCAATGGGTCTTTATGCTCACCAGGCACATGGCGTTTTTGTATATCATCCGATTGATGGAAATAGATAGTAAAAAAGACGTGCGAAGGAAATGGATAAGGCCTTTACATACTATTCTTTTTGGAGAGGAAAAGATGTGGTCGTTTCTATACAGGCAACTGCAATTTTATCGTTATAAGGGTCTGCTCAATACTTCGGTGACAAAATCTGAGATTTGATCAGAGGCCCCCTTGAAGCTGATTCCC
Organism: uncultured Desulfosarcina sp.; assembly: GCA_963674945.2. GTDB lineage: Bacteria > Desulfobacterota > Desulfobacteria > Desulfobacterales > Desulfosarcinaceae > Desulfosarcina. The sequence goes on along the minus strand of CAXXWQ010000003.1, from coordinate 978,935 downwards.
GATCGATATTTGCCATTGGAATACGGCATCGAATAAACCAAGATTCCTTCGATCTTAACCGAACTTCCATCATTGCACGATGCACGAATGTATAATTTCGTCGCTTCAATTGGTTCGTTCGATTCAAACATCATTCCGTCCAGGCTGACATCCAAAGCGACGCCCAATCCTTGTGTTTCAATTTGGCCACGTAAGTTCGGGATCACATAAATAATGGGGCAACTTGTCGATATTCTTTTTGATTTTCTACGATTCTGCATGGTCTCCTCAGTGTATTCCTTTTTGACACTGATCATTTATGATCCACGATAAACAAACGTCTGGTCTCTGTAAAGGTTATTGGTCGTTTATGGTTCAACCTTTAGAGGGTACGTGGGAAATTTTTCATGTCGTCAGTTCAGGTTCGTTCGTGGGGAAATTCCAAGTGACTTCGCAAAAAGAGAAGGCCGGCGTTGCACCGACCTTCTCTTCTTCTTGGCGTCTCACAAACTGTCTTTCATCCTAAGCCGCCTTCGCGGATTACCGTTTGCCAATCCTTCGTAAATTTTGAACTGTGAAAAAGTCATCCGGTATCTCCTCGTAACTTTCGTGCGGTAGCCCGTTGACCCACCCGTTTGCAACCCAATAATCCGTTGTGAAATCAAAATTAAAGTACTGGGCCTGTCGGTACACGGGAACGTCGTAATGTTGTTTCCCGGTTGCCATTGCTGCTCTCCACAGACTTCCGCGCTTGTCGTACGCGTCCTTAAGACCGATCAGCCATGTGTCTTCATCCATATAATATACCCTTTTTCCGTATATATGCCGACTGCCTTCCTTAAGCGTCGCAACGAGCTCCCACGTCCGGTGAAGTTCCCACCGGAGGTATTTCGGGTTGGGATGATTGGGTGTTTGCATTTCCTTATAATCAGGAAGCAAGTCGATCTGGTAGTTGTTATACGGAATGAACATCTCTTTTTTCTCTTTGGGCAGTGCCCAATCAAACCGGTCGGGTTTGCCCCTCCACATCCACCCGTCGTCCACGCACGCAATGCCGCCGCCGGTGCCGTCGACGCCATCGTAAAACAGGCCGGGATTCCGGCGCACCCGGCGCATACCTGGTATATAAGACCAGCCCACGGAATCTTCTCGCTCGTAGTTGGCCGGTTCCATTACGAAAAAATACTCGCCGATGCGGCCGGGGATGCGCAGTTCATACATTATTCTATACGTATAGTCTCTTGGATCTACTGCTTGTTCATTTGCGCCTTCGAGTGCGTACATAATGTAGTTCGTTGCGGCCATCCACGTAGTTCTGCCGTTTGCCAATATGATCCCGCCACCCAACGTGTGGGTCAAATATTTTGCGCCTTGCGGCTTCTGAATAAAATTGACAATGGCCTCCACGCCGTTTTTGGCAATCGGAAACGGAAACCCCTTGGTGATATGGATTACACTGCCATATTCATCGACAATCTCTGTATTCAGGGCGTTTTGATATGTTCCCTCATACGTGTCTTCGGAATATGCTGCGGATCTTCTGGTAGGATAGACATGCATCTTCCAGGTCTCCGGATGAAGTTGGAACATTTTCAGCAAACCCGCAGACAATTTATCTTTGTACTGGTCGACATTTTGCGCCGTAATGGTAAACAGGATCTTGTCATCGGCAAAGGGATCAGGATGGGGTATCCCGGATTTGGCTACATAATCGATGCCTTCGGGAATTTTGGAAAGTCCGCCGGTCCAGGCAGGGATGGTTCCCTCTTTGTTTCCCGCCCGTTCGGCGCCAACGGGAGTCAATTCGGTTTTCAGTTTCGCTGCCTCTTCAGCGGTCACTTTTGCATACGCCGGAATTGCTGTAAACACGAGCAGGCTTGTCAATATTACGGAAAGTATGGATCTGCATATGGTATTGTTCATTGAGCTCTCCTTTCCCCTTTTACAATGACTTTTTAAAATGCGTATGACAGTTTAAAGGAAATCGTATCGCGATCCGATAGATCATTGTTGTGCAATCGGTTTTCATAGGTAAGATCGGCTTCCCAGACATCATTGAAAACCATATCCACACCGACGGAGACGGCATTTTTATTTTCCTGAAAATCTACCGGTTTGAGATAATCGTCCCCTTTGGGGATTTCGGAATATTTCACGTTGAAGCCGAAATCCGTTCTTTGCAGCACCTGGAACCAATCAAAATTGAGTACGGCGACATACTTGAAACCTTCCTCCTCTCTCCCATCGATACCTTCTTCCGGCCGTCCCTCTATCCCCTTGAGGTCGACTTGGGCGCAGTACGCGGCTTCACCGGACACGATAATTCGATCCGCCACATTGAACCATCCCGGGCTTTTGAGGTAGGTAAAACTTGCCTGTGTCTGCCAGAAGCCACCCTCATTAATCGTCCGTGCTTCGGCGTCCTGGAAGACGATGTCGTCTCGATAGGTGACTTCGAAGCCTACCTGGGTGTCTCCGATCACAGAACTGACGGTGAAGCCATACAGCTTGATGTCTTCCGGAAAGATAATCTTATACCCGGTAGCACCGGCATCTATAATTGCCTGGCTCTTCTCGTGATAGTTGAGATAATACCCCGCGATCTCCGTTGCGGCCCACGGCAGCATATATGACAGCGCGACACCGAACTGTCCGTCGTCTCTGGGTTCATCATCCTTTATCCGAGGCAAGTTTATATAGGCCCCTGGTCCTAATTCTGCTATAAGGGGCGCCTTGATTTCATCGAGCATGTCCGCAGACGAAAGAAAGGTCCCGCCTTCCATCAGTCTGTTTTTTTCCCACTCCCACTGATAGTAACCGCGCAGTCCGAAATCCCAGAAGCCTGTCTGAAGATAAACCGCTCCCGTGGGCAGAAAGATCTCTTTTACCTCTGTTCCCACTGCGACCGCGGCGGCAGCATCAATGGGGGCCTGGGCCGAATTCATGCCCGGAATGTAGCTGCTCTCGCCCCAGGCGATGACCTGTTTTCCCACACGGAGGTCAAAGGGCACTTCGCCCAGCCGGAATCCGTAATATGCGAAAAGATCCAGGATTTCGGCGTTCATGCCGTGGATATCCTCGATCTCATCGGCCCATTGATCCGGTTCATCGATGAGGCCGCCGACATAGGCACTGTTGGTGGCATTGCTGGAACCGTCATTGGAGTTGTCTGACATGTACACATAGTCATAAAACGCCTTGGGCCGGACGAATACGCCAAAGTCCTTATAGATGAATTCGATGTCCGCAAGGGCGGTGATCTTGTTGTTGAAAAAGTCCCACTGGTCGAAATTCCGGTTGCTGTCATCTTTGATGACATCGGCCAGTAATTCGGCGTCCCGGTCAGACACCCTTATTCCAGTCCCGTAGGTGAGTGAAACGTCCATAAGTAGTTGTGTGTCGGATCCCAAATACCATTTCGCCGCATCCGCAGATCCAAGAAACGAAAACACGCCAAGAATGCATGCCATCGTTATCAAAATGTTCCTTTGACTTTTCAAATGCCTCATCTTCCTCTCCTCGAGTATGCGTTGGTATCCCACATCAGCGCCCAGATTTCTCCAGAATGAGAATTCGATAGAACTCTGGATTCATCATGGAAAATGATGACTGCCCCTATTTGAAAAAAAGATGATCACCCCCTCTCTTTTGGCGCCTTGTAAACGATCGATCTCCGTAACCGTGATTCGTCACCACGTTTTGCAAAAACATGCTTTTGGCTCCCACCCCGCCGCAAGCATTTCCGGTAATGACTTTGATTACTGCACGGTAAAAATACCGATCATTCAACTGTTCGCATTCATTCCTAGCTTCAGTTCAATATGTCTCATGGGCGCAACAAGTTATTGCTTGTAAAAAAATGAATAGAATTCAGCGGAACGGCAGTTATCTCTCAATTAACGAGTATAGCGCCAGGATATGCATTGTTGGATGTTTACCAAAGCGTATAAAGGCGCTATTGAGCCGTTGCAATCAATCCCTTGTTGTGCGGTAATTGATTTTTCGTCCTTGCAGTGCCAGAAATCCCTTAAAATATTTTGAACAGCGGGTGATCCGGACCGGGTCGCAGCCCCATGTTCATTCCGCCGTAGGCCAGCATGGCATCCACCGCCCCTGCCGCCGGATAAAACCATTTTGCGTTTCGGGTCGGACCGTAAAAGATGAAGCTGCCCCCCCAGCAAAGCGGCAATGCGTAAACAACGGATGCGGTGGCTTCGAAGGCCGGTGTGCCGCGGTCACGCAGTTTCTTCCACAGATAAATGGCGTTCGATGGTGCACAGCCCCACGGCAAACCAAGCTCATTTTTCACCAGCTGGGCGGCCTGGGTGGCCCAACCGACGCTGGGGATATCCAGTATGCCAAGGTCGATCAGAAAGTTTTCCAGCCCGGCTTTCTTCGCCGCGGGATACATGTTCTCCTTGAGCAGTTTGAACCTGGCTTTCGGCTTGATCGCCTTGGTGGTCAGGGGAAGAATCACCACGCTCTTGATACCGCATTCGGCGATACACTCCATTTCATCTTCTTTATAGTGCCCCTCCATGGAATTGTAGATCAGACGGGGGATAAGCTCGCTTCCGGCAAAATGCCGGATGGCCTCCATCCGTGCCTTGGGAAGCGCAGAATCCACCAGGATGGGGGAGGTGGTATTGGCCGCCACCCACTCGATATAGTTGATCAATGCCTCACCGGTATCTCCGATGACATCGATGATGCGCGGATTGCCGGTACTCAGCGACAATTCTTCTTCTTTGTCCAGCAATGCCTTGGCTTTGTCCTTATCGAAGATTCCTTTATCGGTATCCTTGACGATCTTGTGACCGCGGAAGAACATGCTGCCGATCATGACGGAAGGGTTCTCTCCGGGCTTGCCGCCGACTTTGACGCCGGCGATATCGAATACTTTCTGTTCCGTAGCGAATTCAAACATGTAATGGTAACCCCTTTTCTTTATAATTCTCCGAATCGGTAATGGCCGACCTAATCATCATCGTCCTCGTCTTCATCCATCAATGGCACATTTTCTTCTATCATCTCGTTGATCCATGCCTTGGTATCCTCATCCGCCCCCTTCTTCAGTGCCCTTACTTCACTGTCATCGGCGGTTTCAACTTCCATCACCCAGCCTTTGCCATACGAATCCATCTGGATGGGATTGGCGTTTCCCTTGGTAAGGGGCGGATTGATCGCGGCTACGGTTCCACTTACGGGGGCGATGATCTCCCAGATCCCCTTGCTGGTTTCCACATGCCCGACTGGCTTCCCCTTGGTGATTTGCGCACCCTCTTTGGCAACGATCTTGACATGCGCCAATTCCTTCACCGCTTTGACACCAAGGTCTGAAATACCGATTTGAACCTTGTTTCCACCCAGGTCCTTGACCCAGATAAACTCTTCCGAATAATAGAGATCTTCAGGGAATTTGAGTTCCTTGCCGTACATGTTCTTCATCCGGTCTTTCTCCTTTTCAAATCCAATGATCTTTCTGCATTTACTTTTTTATTTTCAACCAGAAAGCATAAATTAGAAACGTATGTCATTACGACCTTTAGATCATCTGCCCTCTGGATGATAATGACGATCAGGGTAGTAATCAGTTGGAAAATATCTTAAAACTCAACTTTCGGGATTCATCCGAGAGGGAATGAGCCACGAACGTTTGAGCGAAAAATAGATACATGCTCAAAATAAAGTCTATAGCAGTAATGGAACTGGTATCGAACAATGAACACTAATATGGAAGAAAACATCCCGGAAAGAACACCAGAGATGTTATCCGCGACGTATCCTGTGGGTACTTTGTACGGAGTACCCGGAAAGATCTACCGCAATGGCCTCCCCCTCCCGGCGTGAACCTTGTCACAGATGTTTCCAGACATGGTGCCGGGAGAGGGAGAGCCTAATCGAAGCGAAGTGAATCTGATGAAAACTGCCATCAAAGGACGGTTTGTCGAGAAGGCGTCAGCCAATGCTAAAAATACTAAAACATACGATAGCGGCCAACTGGATAAGCGCCCTCGGCAGCATTATGGAGGAACTGAAAAAATCGGCCCGCACAAATCGGCCCCCCCGATTTGGTTCCGCAGCTGATGCCACACAGAGCAAATAATCAAGGCTGCCAGTGTAACCCTTCTACCCCCTGGCGGCTACGATCGCCTTGACTTTCTCGATGGCTTCATTGGCGGTGTCGCCATAGGCATCGGCGCAAACCTTGTCGCACCACTCCTGCGTCATGCCCCAGCCACCGATGATGTATATCACCTGGTCCCTGATGCCCGCTTCCACCAGCGCATCATGAATCACCTTGCAGTACGGCTTCTGGGGGCCTAAAATCGCAGAAGCGCCAACGACCTTGGCATTGTACTCCTTGGCCGCCGCGACAAAGGCATCCGCCGTCTGGTTCTCACCGATGTCGATCACATTGTAACCGGCCGCGGTAAACACCGAGGCCACGACACGCTTGCCCACGCAGTGCTCGTCGCCTTCCACCGTGCCGATCACCATGTTCTGGCCCACACCCGTGGATCCTTTTTCCATCACCGGCTTCAACCTGGTGATCACATCGTTTAACAGCTCGCCGGCCAGAACCAGGTCGCTGGTGAATCGCGTATGGGCATCGAAGCCCTCACCGATGATGGTCAGACCCGGTTGAAGCCCTTCGATGATGATCTCCATGGGATCCATGCCCGCCTCCAACGCTTCGTCGACCAGATCCATTACATCGTCGTCTTCGATCTCAACGGTGGCTTCCGTTAATTTCTTAAGGATTTCCTCTTTAGACATTCGCTCTTTTCTCCTTACTATTGGGTATAGACTTGAGAATGGTTAGAACCTTGCCATTTTCTTGGTCATATCAAACAGCTTGTCCACATACTCCATGGGAGTCCAGTAGTCGAGAACACCGAGGGCCTGGAAGTGCTTGGGATATTTCTTGGCTTCGGCAACGCGCACTTTCAGTTCCGCTTCCACGGCGTCAAAATCGCCATCCAGAACGATATGGTCATCCACACTGCACCCGCAGTACAAATCCTTTTCCCTGGCATAGGCATGGATAAAGGCGGGATCCATCTCAGGGCCGACCCACCAGCCGTCGAAACTGCCCGGACCGACAGCGCCATGGGGATAGTAATGCTCCTGCCAGTGTTCCCATCCGTTTGCGCCCAGGGTATGCCACATGGGAATATCCTTGCCCAGATGAGACTTGATCGTCTTTCCCACGTCCGCATACACATCCATGATGAACGTATTGTCCAGTTTTTTCGTCTTCGGAGGAAATGATCCCATGAAAGAGCACATGTACAATCCATCCGGGCCGGTCTCCTTGCACGCCTTGCCGAATGCCTTCTGGAACTCCGCCGCCTTCCACATGCACGCCTGGAACAGCTCGGGATTTTTCTTCATCATCACCGTGCCGGGACCAAAACCGGTCATGCCCAAAAACATGGTGCCCAAAGGATCTCCGCAGAACGACAGCTCCACAGGCAACTTATCGGCAACACCGTATCTTTTCATGATCGTTTTTATCTCTTTGGCCGCCCAGAGGTATCCGGGATACAGGCTGTGCTTCTTCGGATCGGCCGGCAATACGCTCTCCAAATCCTCCATCGTCTTGATCGGCGGCTCGCCCACCATCTGCGGGGTCCCGTAGTCGATCATCCGCCCGTTGCCGCCCCAGCACTCTTCCGTATAGTGGATCACGTAAATGTTGATGATATCCAGCTTGAAACGCGCGGCCATGGCCAGATGACCCATGATGTGAAGCTTGGGCCGCTGATATAAGTCACCGGGCTTTATGGCGTCCGCCCAGGAATCAAGACAGCGAACGGCATACGGGACATTGTACTTGCATTCGATGTGAAGACGGTCCTTGTCTTTCTTCTCGAAGGTAGCCCGAAATCGCTCCATCGGCGTCATCTCTTCCTCTTCACAGTTCTCGCCGATCTTTTCGCACAACCGCTTGAGGATCAGTTCCTCCTCCACACTCCACTCAAAATGCTGATCCTCCAGCGGTACGCCGTACCAGTCGGATGGAGCATTTTCCATGTGTCCAATTTTTACCTCTGCCATGTTTGCAATCTCCTTTTGTTAAAGACCCGTTGTATGAAAACGTCTTTTTGCGCTGCGTGCCTGTACCATCAACATGAAGCCAAACAGCTTGTGTTCGTATCGTGACGCAGCTTGGCACAAACTGTTTCATAGTACGAAAAAGAGAACAAAGTCAAACAAATAAATAGTAAAATATGTTGGAAAATGATATATAAATGATCAAAAACAAACGTATGATAATTAAAGTTAAAAATATCAAATAATTATAAATGATGTATTATATCATTATAAATGTTTAAAAAGAACATATTGATCGAAAAAAATGGTGCAAAAGGGGTCAAAATAATACGCTGCGGTTTTTTAGTTAAGATATTCAAAATAATGTGCTACATAGCAACATTGCTATGAATATCTGCAGATTGACGATTGATCGAGGAAAAGCCGTTGATGGAAAGCTTTGAAAATAGTCGAACGGCCTTGGATGAGTTGGATACGAGGCTTGTAAAAGAGTTGGAACAGGACGCTCGGGTGAGCTATGCAACACTTGCTTCAAAGTTAGGCACATCACCGCCAACTGTGCGCAGACGACTGAACAGGCTTGTTGACTCGGGTGTCATCCTGATTGGCACGTTGTCGGATCATGTCGCTTTGGGTTATAGAATCCTTGTGGTATTTGGAATCAATGCCGCTCCTGGAACTGTGAACACGATAGCAGGACAACTTGCCTCCATCAATAGAACCAAATACATTTGTTTAACTGCAGGACGTTATGATATTCTGGCAGTTGCCTTATTCCGGAGTCCCGAGGAGTATATGAGGCTGTTTCCCGTTGAGATTGGCAGTATTTTGGGAAACGCAAGGGTTGAGATAATGTTATCGGCCAGGTCGATTAAGAGGAGTTGGTCGGTTTTGACACATACGAATCATGCTCCTGCTTCTTCGCACTTGGATTTCACTCCAACTGACTTAGACCTGTCTGTAATCAAAGGGTTGGAAAAATTTCCAAGAGCATCCGTAAAGGAACTTGCCGAAGTCATTGGTGGCAGTGTTTCATCTGTTCGCTTCAGTTTGTCTAAACTTTATGACCAAGAGATTGTTCGGACGATTTGTATTCCTGATCCGGCATTCTTTGGGTACACCACCAGTGGAATTACCTTGATCAAAGTCCACCCATCCAACCTGAAGACGCTGACCGATGAATTGAAGCGGCGTCCACCTGTCAAATTGGTTTCCCTAACCTTTGGTGCATTCGATTGCATGGTATGGTCATTCCATCAAAATACAAGTGAGATGCACAATTTCGTGGCTCAGGACCTGGGCAATATGCCCGGTGTAATACACTATGAGACGCTGGTTGTTCTTAGTCGGAAGAAGAGGTCATTTACTATCTTCCGGGAGACACAAGATGGAATGAATGATCGTGAATTATGAAGTGTCAAAGATCTGCGTAAGATGTGGCGCCATGCCCGTGATTCTCGGCTGACGCAAATAGGGTTGCTGCTTTCACTTTTTGTGCTTCATCCATGGATATAGGATGCTGCTGCAATCCGGGCAGATACCGTGACTGAATGTGGCATCGCTATGGTTCGTCACATAAACTTCAACCGTTTCCCAATAGCCCCGGTCGTTTCGAATTTTTTTGCAATTGCTGCATATCGGTATCAACCCGCTGAGGGTCTTTATCTCTTTTAAAGCCTTATCGAGCCGATCCTTTTCCCTGAGCAGCATTCGATTCTTTTCCTCCAGCAATTTGCCGAAGAAGTATCTCGAAGATTCCAACCCATAGGAAAAAGTGGTGATCGCTATCAGGGTGATCAAAAATCGCCAAACCGTTTCATGGCTGTAAACGTGCCCGTTGAAGATCCGTGGAAAAAGCATGATGAGGGAAACACCCGTCAGAAACGATATGGCCCACAACAATCCCTGCCTTTTCCCGAAGAAGAAGAAAAAGAGTATCGGCATGAAGAAAACCCACAAGATCCCCATTTCCTTGCCAGCACCAATGAAAATAGAATAAAGAAGGAGCAAGGAGATCAGAGAATGGATGACGAAATAAATAGTGGTATCGATGTCCAGGGTCTTTACCGCGATGAATCCGCCGGCCATGATAAAAAGGACCAAAACGTCGATCACTAATTCACTGCTGTCCTGCTGTAGCCAGTTGACAACGGTAATGACAAAAAATACAAAGAAGATGATCAGGCAGCATAATGAAAAAAAGAAACGTTTCCTCTTTCTCTCCAAATCGATCGTATATTCCATACATTCCATAAAAACAATTCCTTAGAAGATTGTCTGTGTTTCAGGGGGTATCCGGATTCGCAATCGGATGGAAATCGAACGGTTCAAAAGGCACAAACGGGGATATTTTCATTTTTCCCTATGGCTTTCGCGGATCAATGGAAACGCCAATGAAAGGGCCGATAAAATTTTACTATATAACAAAAAGTAGGCGTGGATCAATGGGGGCGACCATTATCGGCGATGGGATGGAACAATGGATGCGAGCGGATCCGATGTGATTGAAGACCGGACGGGGGGATCCGGCTTTTCATTCATTCAAAGAGAGCGGGGCCGTTCTCCTTGAGCCATGTATTTGGAATTAAAAGGGAAAAAAGAAAGCAAAGGGAGTTTGTAATTCCATTAAAAATAAGAGAGGTTGCCTCCACCGCTTGGAACCAGCAGGGGTAAGATTACAAAATTTCGAACCTGTTTTCTTGTCTGGTTTTCTTCCTGATCCTTCTGATCTTTGAACCGGGCACATTTCGTCTGCTGATGGTCGATTTGGATCTTTGGCGTATCAACGCCCATTACCATACCGCTTCCGTTCATCGGAGCCTTGATACCTACGATCAGGCTACCGCCGAAGATTGACGCAACTGTGGAAGAAATGGGAACAAAAAAAGCACGCGCCGAAGATGCCATACCAAAGAATACTATTGCCAGGAAGACGATAAGGGTAATGAAAATCGTTTTCATCGTATAACCTCATTTTTGTCTGTTTTTACATTCAATCGCGCCACTCGTATGATGCAGCCTGCAGATCAATCTTTGGATACGGAAATCTGCGGTAATTTCGGTGTAAATTAAATATCCGGTAAGTAACAGTCAAGAATTAAATGACCTTGGGTCATTTTTATATAATGAATGATTATCAAGTTTTTGATGGTTTTTTGATATGCTGTTTGGACCACAAATTTTTTAATCTTCGTAGATAATAGGACTGGTTCTTATATTCTGGATACAGGCTGAGCGAAAGAAAACGCGACGTACAATATATTCTTCAGGCGACACGAGTATAGTTGATGGCAAGGGGCAAGTCGCTCATATGCACAATTCCAATAAAACGAACATCGATCCACACCAGAGAAAGGTATACAAATCGATGTGCCGACACGAGGATGTCCAGTACCCATTACAGGGGTATCCCGCCTTTGCATTACATATCTCAGTAATATAATTTTATTATTTCAAATACTTTTTAAGGTGATTGAGCGTACAGATCAGCGCTTTCTTGTGGGCGGCGATCCGTCGTTGCAGGGGCCAGGCGGTGGGTGTCTCGGTTGCGATGAAATGGTCCGTGTAGCAGTGCTTGAGCAGATACCAGTCCAGCGTGCTGTTGAATTCGGGCAGCGTCGGGTAGTCGGGAGAGTCGGGGGAAACAGAGGCGATCAGGCCGTTGCGGCATTCGGCACCGTAGACTGATCGGCGCTTTGTAATGGTGTAGCCTGCGGTGCGGAGATCTTGGAGAATTTTCTCGCCAAGAACCGGCCGTCCGTCGGGGATGGTTTCGTACATATAGAAGCCGGCGGGAATGTCCTCGACCGACAACGCCTTGCCCCGCGGCATATAAGTGTCGGTTTCGTGAAGGTCGATTGCAAGGCGGTAAGGACCGGGAAACTGGTGAATCAGATCCTTTACGGCCGCTACCTCCGGCACCCCGGACACCTTGTCGAAGGCGCGGTTTAGATCGGCCGCACCGCTGCCGTAACGCACACCGCGGGTGAAACCGTACGGATTGAGGCAGGGCAGGATCAGAAATGAAAAATGCCTCAGGAATTGGGTCATGCCCCGCTTCATGAAATCCAGGAGTGCATAGATGCCGGCCGGTTCTTCGCCGTGAATGCCGGCCGAGAGAATGATGCGGGGAAGATCGCTGCGGTAGTTCCGGGTCAAGGCCGCGTAGATGGGGTGAACGCCGGCATCCGTCGCGATGCGGCCAGTTCTGATCAGGCGATGCCCGGTTGCATGTTTCTTGAATGGTTGGGCGACCTCGCCGGCAAACGGCCGTTTGACGACGGCGCGTTTTCGTGCCGTCAGGTCGATCAGCCCCTTGATCCACAACCAATTGACCCGAAAAGCCTTATCGAGCGGTGTTCTTCCGGTGGTTTCGGCCGTAACCGGATACGGTACTCCCAACCGGGACAGCAGATCGCCCAAGGTGCCGTCGTGCCGGACGATGAAGCCCTCTTCGTCGGTTCGCATACCGCTGGTTTGTCCGGCGCTGATTATCTTGTGATCCAGAACCGGCACGGCCTTGCGGATCGTCTCCACGATCCTGCGGTAGACCGAGAGATCACCGAATGCGTAGTGGTAGGTGGCGGCTTGGTCGATCCGGGAGATGTTGTCCTGATGCAGATCAAGAGCCGCGACGATGTTTTCAAGGGGGTCGCGCCGCAGAAGGTGGTGCATGAGGCGCGTTTCGGCCGGCAGGCTCAACTGCAGCCGGCTGTCGGACGACCAGTACCACCGCCTGAATTTAGCGCCCCGACGGACATCATCCACGATATTTCCGTTTTCAAGCTCGTAGCGCACGAAATCGTTGTTCACGGCCGATTCCTCGGCGTCATCGGTGTTGTAGCGCTGCCGGGCATCGTAGCCGGCTGGATTGCCCAGCGGATAGATGATGAGCTTGAGCCCTCGTTTGTGGGCATAGTCGACGATGCGGTTGAAATAATGGAGGATGGTCAACGGGCCGGCCACTTCATCACCGTGGACCCCGGCGCGGATGAGCATGAACCGGTCGCGCGGTTCGGCGTTGCGCGAGGCGATGCGGTAGAAATCGTATCCCTTACGATCGTGTTTGAGGCGATGCCGTTCGATCTGGATGTCGCGCCGCCCGTCCGCCAGCTTCTTCAATTCTTCATAAAAGCCGCTGGTTTTCCGAAACCGTTCATACTGGGAGCGCCTGTCGATGATGATCATCCGTCGGATGATCAGATCATCCCTGGATCGGAGGTAGTTGGTAGGGAAGTCGAACCACAGCCGCATGAACGTCGAGAGCTTCAGCGCCCGCCGATGACCCAGGCTCGGGTCTTCGAGATAGATGTTCTCTTTGTCGATGCCACTGACGACCGAGTAGTGGCCACCTTCGAAGGCGAACCAGTCGACGATGACCGGCAGCTTTTTGCGGTTGACCCACTCCCGGATGTCCTTCAGGTCAGAAAAATCCTTTACGCGGGCATGGAAGCCGAGCTTTTGGGCGGTCAACACCAGACCTTCCGCACCGATCCCACGGGACGGTTTGCAGCCGGATATCAGCGCCAATTTCTTTTCCGTGATGTTAACGCCGAGATAGCCCAGCACCATTTTTAACGATGCCGGGCCGCAATAGCCGGGCTTTTGTCTGAAAGAAGGGACATCTAACATGGCATCCACACTGGAACCGGACTCTTTTGTCCGTGCCTATTCAAAAAAGGATCTGATACCCTCACATGCCACGGGCCAACATGCAATTCAATAAAATAACGTCGGCATGATAGCGGGCAACAATCGTCTGCAGAAATAATGGTTGACCGACATACAAAGTAATTCTTTTTGTGATAATGCAACGATAAAAAAGATGGGCAACATCTGGCCAACAAAAAATGGGGATTACGATTTCGTAAATCCCCATTTTCATAATGTATTGTTGGTGCGAGGGTGGGACTTGAACCCGCACGACCGTTGGTCACTGCCCCGTCAATCCATGTGTCTGGAATTACATTGAAAAGCAGGCAAACAGAGAGAACTTGTAAGTTCAATCTGTTGAGAACTTCGGTACAAAATGGGAATCTCAGCGAAGGGTAGGGAAACAGGGGGCTGTTTTTTGCCCCTTCTTGACCAAAAAATGACCAGCGAGACCATTACCCCGCTATGGTGCGGCCATTTTGATACACTATATTCAGAAATGAATGGAGCTGCCCCCAATGAAGGAAAGCACCATTGGCAAGGTAGGAATATTAAATTTCTCCGGTTCAATTTTGGTCTGTTTTTTGGCCTTTTCATTTTTCACATCTTTGACATGAACACATACCATCTGCTGATCGTCGGTCTGGTTCTCTGGAGTGTTAAATCCATTTAAGAGACCGCCAAAGATTCCTATTAATGGCGTATTAATGGGATCAAAAAAAGCATGGGCCGAAGATGCTATGCCGAAGGATGCCATCACCAGTAAGGTGATAAAGGTCTTTTTCATAATAAAACCTCTTCTATTTGTTTTTACATTCAATCGTGTCATTCGTAATAACCTGAGTGCCGATCGGGCTTTTGTGTACTGACCTGCTATCATTTGGTGGAAAATAAGTAATAAAAAACGGATGGTCAAGAAATAAATGACCATGGGTCACTTTTAAATAATAAATGATAATCAGTTATTAGATGATTTTTTAACTGCTGCTTTGCACAACAACTTTTTACGCCAACCAATAAGGGAAATGAATGTCATAATTGGTATATGTTGTGCGGAACTCTCTGAATCATAGATTTTTCCATTCGCAACCAGGGATAGGCCCCGACGGGTCATCGGGACCGAATGGCCGGGATTCTCGACCGGCCCTTCCCTGGCTTCCCATCAAGCGCACTTTCGAGAGGTGCAGATGAAAGCGGAACATTGAAGAAACGATACCAATACCTCATTGGCTATCAAAAGATCTTTGTAAGGCGGTTAATAAGGTACGACAGCAGTACGAATATGGATCATGGGATGATGTTTTTGGAAAACCCCACCCTGTAAATACCAATAAAAAAAGGCTTGAAGAGGCATCATCTCTCCAAACCCTTTAATTATTTATGGTGCCGAGGGCGGGACTTGAACCCGCACGACCGTTGGCCACTACCCCCTCAAGATTGATTTGGGGTTTTTAAACTAAAAAATTACAATAATAGTAAGTAGTTACAATGCATAAAAAATCAATAAAAACAATTGAATAAAAGATTTAGGAGAATCAAGAAAAAGTAAGTAATTACAGTGAAAATGATATAACATTGGGAACTCCGTTTCCGGAACGTTTCCGGAATTCATAGTGTTTTCCCTTCCTTTTGGAACATTGTTACTCCAGCCGTTTCCGGAATACATATATTTTTATCCTATCCTCTTATTCATAAAATCGGTTAAAAGGTCTCCAGCCTTCATTGCATCTGATTCATCTACAAAATTATATCTATCAAACATTTCACGAGTCCTATGACCTGTGATTTTCATAATAACTGATTCGGCAACTCCAGCTTTCCTGGCATTTGTCACCCAGGTGTGTCGTAAGTCGTGAAGCGTCCAGCCGCCTCTAATTTTTCGACCCCATGGAATACCAACTTTTTTTGATAAATCCCGCATACTATTATAAATATTTTTTAATGGCTCTCCACGATAATTAAAAACACAGTCCGTTTTTAATGCTCGGGGATGGTTTTTAAGGATTTCAACTAATGGAGGAGCGATCGGGACGATGCGTGGGTCTTCGGTCTTGGTATCTTCAGATTCCAATATGATTTGTTGACGTTTAAGATAAACTTGCGACCAAACCAGATTCCGCGCCTCCCCGGGCCTCATACCAGACCAATACAACAAAGCCAGATATGGTTTATGATGGGGAAGTGCTTTTTGATAAAGTAAATCGAATTCTTCGGGTGTGATAATCCGGTATCGCGCATCGGCATTTTTATTGGCCATGCTCGGCTTAAATTTTCGAAAAGGTTTCAAAACCTTTATTGGCAATTGGTCATCATCCACTCCTTTATTAATTGCTTGTTTTAAGGTTTTAAATATCGAATCGACATAATTGGATTTATAATTCTCTTCCAAGTCGGCTTGAAAATCTTCCAATGTTGTCAAAGACAATTTGACTACCGGATATGGTCCAAGGCCCGCGTTGATAAGTTTTCGATGTGCAGAATACACTCCATTTTTATAACGTGCGGTTTTCTGAATTTTTTTCAATCTTAAAAACCATTTAAGCAAACCCTCGACGGTTACTTTTTCACCTAAATATAAAGCGGTATCATCTTCTTGTTCTGTTCTAATTTGTTGGTGTTCTCTTTCAGCGTCTTGAGCTTCTTTAAGGGTTTCAAAATATTCACTTTTTCTTTTGTTTATTGAGGAATAAAAAAGATACGCAACATATTTGACTTTTTTATGTTTTCGGGCATTTTTGAGATCAAAACCGCAACCTGGGCATATATCATGTTTTAATGAACGACGTTTCCAACATTGGGGGCATTGAACCATTATGGCCATAATAAGTTCTTTCTTTTTTTTGGGATGGGTAGGAAATTGAACTGCAGATGATTTTTTTTATAGTGTCTCCAAATATGTATCAAGGTCTTTCTTGTGGAAAAGCACTTTGCGGCCCAGCCGTTTGGGTCTGACGGGAAAAGGGTTCAATGAATTGGGTGCAACGCCGTTATAGATGGTTCTCGGAGAGATATTCAGATATTTAGCTGTTTCTTTGATTGTCAGCAAAATTGGTTCGATCGTTCTGTTATTTTCCATAGGAATTACCTTTCAAAACAAAAAAAGATGCCCCCGACCGAAGTCGGGGGCGTTGAATTATTTGATAACGACGCGACCAGTATTTCGTTCGACGGTTATGGCTCGATCATCATAAAAACAGATCATGTCATAATCTTTTTTGGATGTGATTTCGATGTTGCTGGGCAAGTTGCAATCTTTCAACCATTGTTGAATTAACGGAATTTGACGAGGATCATTTGCTCGGGCGGTGAGGATCTTCACTTTCCATCCTTTTTTCAAATGATCCTTTAATCGTTTGATCATATCCGGGATCGGTTCACCTATACTTTGAAGATTTTCAGTCGGTGTCCTGGTATTGGCCAAAGTGCCATCAAGGTCGAAACCAATCCAACCTCTTTTCACTTTCATAGTTCTTCCCTTTCTACATCTTCCCATACACCGGTCAATTGCTTCCTTTTATAAATGGGGCATTCTGTTTTGGGAACGCGTTTCCGGTCTACCATTTGATACCAGCAATCCGATTGTCCCCAAAAAGGGCAGGTGGCGAATTGGCAGCCATCTCTGGGGCCCCATTTCATTTGATCGTAGTTTTGGACGTATGTGGATGATCCGGCGATCTGATCTTTACAGAACAGGCACCCGGTTGTCGTAATACCGCATTCACCTTTCGTGCTGCCGTCTCGGCGATCAACAGTGCCAGGCGGCGGTGTGTCGGGAATTGAAATCATAATAGAGTCTCCATATATTCAGATTGAGTTTCCATATCAATTTTGTCTGTTGCGCCGGCGGCTTGATTGAGCCATTCTGTTTCGTTTCTTCCGGTATTTTCGATATTCACTGGTGATGGTGACCGATCCCGGATTTGTAAACTTACGCATTTTGAGCCTCCTTTATCGGCGTTGCCTGCAATTGAGGTTTCGTGGTCATCTCTTGGACGATCTGGAGTTGTTTCTTTTGGAACTCTTCCGTTGTGAATACCTTCTTTTCCAGCAGCAACCGATAGATGGTACTGAGATGGAGTTGCTCTTGCTGAAGGAGAGTGACGGCTTTTATTAACTGATTTTTCAATTCCTGATAGTCAGGCTGCTTTTTTGCTGCAGTTCGCCGTTCGGCCCTTCGGATTTGTCTCGATTTTTTCGGTGCCTCCATTGGTTCCTCCAAAGTAATTAATTACAAAGAATTTCGGGCATTTTTTTTAAAATGTCCTCAACAAAGATTCGGGCTTCGTTTTTTAGATCATCCAAACTGTCGTTGTTCTGGATGAGTTTGTCATAGTTGTAATTACGGACATTCTGATCTGCATGATTTTCGGGGACATGTTCCAAGTTTTCATTGCTGACCAAAATGACCACGCAACGATCCGGATATTTGTCTTTGACCTTTTTTATTTCACCCGGTTCGCGGATGTGAAGGAATATGAGTGAATTTGATGTTTGGCCATAAGCCCGATCCAGGATGTCGATCCGTTCTACGATCTCTTTGAATGGACCATCGCAATATCGGGTATAAGCATCCTTCATGTCGGACCAAAGCCGCCGTTCGGCTTCACCTTTGCAGACCGCTTCGTCGGCGCCAAACAATTTTGCGGCCTCCTTCACAGTTGACACTGTGCTGTGGTTGAAGACCATCCCGGGGAAAAACCCGTCGCAATATTTGACGAATGAATCCTTTCCGTTTTCCGCTACTCCATTGATAACGATGATTTGCAACATAGCTTCCTCCATTCAATTGATGAGATATTCATCAAGACAAATTTTCGACCATGTTTCCAAATTCGGGGCGGTTGCAGCCTCGTTGAAGGATACGAATTTACCCTTCAATTGATCCTTTTCTCTGATCCTGACGGTCGCGCCCATCGGCAGATCAATTCTGTAAATGACGCCCAAATGAACCATATCCACGGGCGTTTTGTCTGAAAACAGCAACCCGATGATTTCAAACGGGAACTTTCTGTCCGGTTGAGGAAATGAAATAATTATCTCCTCATTGAGTTCCCGAAACATGTTCTCTTCGATTAATTTTATCGGGGATACCTGTACTATCGGGTTCATATGGCCGCCGACGCCGATGGAATGTTTATTGTGAAGCCGGGATTCCTCGCCGTTTTCCAGACGCCGCATCAGGAAAACTCTGTCACCTTGCGTGACCAGGCAATAAGGGATGAATTGCAAAAACGAAGGATCGTTTTCGACTTGGCCGCGCCAGGCAAAGCGCATACGTTTGGTGAACCGGTTCAAGATCGCATCGACGGTGGGGCCAATGGGTCGAAAGCCATTAATCGAAAAACCGGGGTCCATGATGTAATCCCGTTCGGCGCCAACAATCATCTCAAATTCTTTGCTCATGATAGCCCTTTCCATAACTTTGTATCATTGTAATTAGTTAGAATGTGTTCCAAAGATAAAAATGATCATCCGCATTTGGACCCGCAATTCGGGCAAAATTCACAACCTTCGCTCATGTAGGTTGGGCTGTTGCACTTTTCGCATCTTCGAATTGGTTGATTATTGGCTATATTGATCTGTGCTTCGGCGAAAGAGTTTTTGGTGCAATAAAATCGGTGTAGAATTTTGCCCATAGCATCTGGAATACTGATAATCGGCATGGCTTTTTCGTCCGATTCGGCAAGTTTATCCCAGGCAATGGTGCCATCGTTAATATTCTCGATGGTTCTGGCCAGACGTTCTGGATGAATACCTTCTTGAAGCGCGATCGAAACCAGTCGAGCCATCGCTTCAAGATTGGCTGAATTGACGCTGCCGTTTTTCCCGCCATTGGTAAAGACTTCCATTGGCATGCCGTTGCTGTCGCAATTGACGGTGAAATAAACTTTGCCATGACCTGTCTTGACTTCATGGGTGAACCCCTGACGAATTTTGGGACGATTTATTGGCCCCGAAGGTTCAGATTCGTCTTCGGTTTTACCGCCAAAATTGACAGGTTGATGTTTAAGGCACCCATCACGAAAAACAGTGATACCTTTTAATCGTTTTTTCCATGCGTATCGGTAAATATCTCTGACTGTCGTTGGAGGGGTTTGATTGGGAAGATTGATCGTCGAACTGATGGCATTGGATATCCCTTCTTGCAACGCCGCCTGTATGTCGATGCGGCCTTTCCAGTAAATATCATGAGCCGTGAGGAAGATCTCGACATCAACTGGCAAGTCCAAACCGGCGATTGATCCGTGATTCTTTGCTATTTTTTTGATGTATTCAGGATACCAAGAACATTTCGAATATGCCTCTTTGAAGATGGGATTTACGAATGTCCAAACTTCGTTGGTATCCGAAATTGTCTTGTCATAACAAATGGCGAAAAGTGGTTCCATGCCCTGGCTGCAATCACAGGATATCGATATGCTGCCCGTCGGTGCGATGGTTGTCCAATGACTATTCCGCAAACCGGAATCCCGGATCTGGCTGATGAGGGCTTTATCATCGACGAATTTTCTGACGATTTTTAACAAGGCATTGCGATTCTCGGTTTTCTTGAAAAGTGGAAACGCTCCTTTTGCTTGAGCAAGCAATGCAGATTCGCCAATGGCGGTTGATGTCAATGTCCGGGCCAATTTCCTGGCAAATTCGATGGCTTCATCGGAATCGTACTTCATCTTCATCAAGATAAGAGCATCGGCAAAACCCATTATCCCGAGTCCGATCGGCCGGGTATCCAATGCTATCTTTTCATAATCAGGCGTGGGATATCCGGAAAGATCGATGCAATTATCAAGGAATCTGGTTGCCCACCGGGTGGTTGCCTTGAACGCTTCCCAATCAAAAATTTGATTTTTAACAAAAGCGGCTACGTTGATTGAACCCAAATTACACGAGGCCCTGGGGAGAAGGGCCTGTTCAGAGCATGGATTTGTTGCGACGATTCGGCCCAAACTTGGCACCGTATTATCTTCATTGGTCCGATCAATAAACCAAACGCCTGGGTCGCCGTTTTTCCATGCGGCTTCGTAAATCTGTTCGAAAAGTAGTTTGGCGGGAAGGGTTTCTTTTGTTTTTCCATCGACAACACCGACGAGGTTCCAATCTTTGTCATTTTCGACGGCTTGCATCATGGCATCCGAAACCGCTACTGAAAGATTCATTGCGCTGAAAAGAGGTGTTTTTTCGCCAGTGGGTAAAATCACGAATTCATCACTGTCCGCCTTTAAGGAAATGAATTTCAACAGATCAGGGTGAGTATCGGTCATCATTGCCATATGGCTCGCCCTTCGATTGGCTCCGCCCGACCTCACAGCGTGAGCCGTCATCGCGCTTTTCCGTATGAATGCGAATGGACCCGAAGACCGTCCAGTGGTTGACAATGGTGCATTCGTTTCTCTCAACATGCCATAGTTGGCGCCGATTCCAGAGCCGGATTTGTAAATGATAGCCGCTTCCCTGTCGAAATCGAGAATGCTTTCCATATTATCCTGAAGGTCTGCTACGAAGCAGGCGCTAAGTTGAGGCTTCTTGTGAACGCCGGCATTCATCATTGTGGGGCTGTTGGGACGGAATTGATTTTTTTCCATCATATTGAAAAAAACGTCTTCAATAAATTGTCGATTTGTCGGGCCTTTTTCTGGCTCTGATGAAGCGGCAAATGCGGCAACCCGGCGATGCACCTGTGATGGTTCGGTTTCACCAAGTATTTGTGATAAATACAATTTCTTATAAACAGCTAAGGCATTATCGGATAGTTTCTGAACCATCGATCACCTCCTTTTGAACATCCAGGCATATTGTTTGCCGGATGCGATATCGTTGACCAATTCCATTGGTACATTATTCTTTTGAGCGATTGCTTCATGGTTCATCGCTTTGGCGTCGATTGATTCTTTGATGCGGAGGATGGTATTCCGCGAAATAGACTTTTCTCCCATTGTTACGATCTCCGTTTTAATGGTTTGCGGCTCATTGATTAATGACAAAAAGGTTTGCGGCTCATTTTTTCTGATTTTTGAGCGACAAACTGCTTTTGACTTATTGAACGCCCGTGCGGAGTTTGGCTAAATCTTTGGCATAACCGTAGATGTGAAGTCCTTTGCTTGAGCAGATCATTTCACCTTGGGCGACGCCGATCTCATTTGCCATGTGCTCTTGCAGCATCGAGATACCGGCGATATTGGCTGGGAAACCGCCCCATAGGTCCCATGATCGGAAATAGGGGAAGAAATGAAGCTGGCCATCTTGAATGCGGGTGTCGATATGACGGAGGCAGGGTGGATCTTCAAGAAGGAGGTCGGATGGTTGGGCAACCTGAAGCACCATTTGGTTGTTGCGGGCGCCGAAAACCTTATAGGTATAGATAATAGCTTCAATCTGGTTGAGAATCTGACCGGTTGCATAATGGGTAGCGTCGGCGGTCAATGCTTTGGCAACCATGTATTGATCCATTAATGGCGTCTTCTGGACATCCAATAAACAGAGATCGATCACTGCTGCACAAAAACGTTCGCCATAGGTATAATCTTCACCAGGTTCCTTAACTCCTGTCATGATGTAGCGACCATATCCACGGACATACTCTTTAGTCGTGGGCGCCGGCATGTTCATCCCTTCGGGCACTTCAGGGATCAGTGGCAGGCCTTCCGAATCCCGCAACCATGGCTTGAGGATGTGGATGTCAACCCAATCAAATTCCAAACGGATCTGGCCAGCGTATGACCCACGATCGATTTTGAATTCTCGTCCTTCATTAACGGCAGCATAAACCAATTGGAACCAGGCATCACTTGAACTAATAGCTTCGATGGAAATTCGTTTCAGCATGTTTACTCCTTTTCTTGTGATAGTAATTTCTCATATACTCGCGCATATAATGTTTTTTGCATTTGCCAAGGGCTTGGTGAGGTAAGTTGCACCCCTCTTCATTACAGGTGCGTTTTGACGGTCTGCGTTGTTTCTTAAAGGGTATTATCTTGGCTTTATGTTCTGGCTTTTTTGAGACTTTGGATTGACGAATGATTGACGGCTTCAAGTATTGCTTTCGAAGGGATTGCAGAATTTCTTTCCAAATTTGGTTAATGCGGGATTCGGTAACCCCGAGCATCTCTCCGATTTCTTTTTGCTTATATCCTGCCCTTAGATGTTCAGCGATCATCCTTTTCTTTGGATCGAGGGTGTTGAAAAGAGTTTCAAGAGATTGCACTTCGAAATAATGGTCATCAAATTCTTGATAAATTTCCCGATCGAGTTCTACAAATGTAGGTAATTTTCTCTCCCTGTATCCGTGGACTATTTTTCTGGAAAAATCCATGCAGGCTCGGCGGGCGACGATAAAAATCAAAGCATGATCGGCGGAAGACCAAAGATCGTTTTTCCAAATTTTTTCATAAGCCGCTTGGGCGTAATCCTCGGTGCTGGCAGACATATGGCCATATCTAAAAATCTGATACGCATGAATCCTGGCCTGATTCTCCACGATTTTTTTTATTAATTCTGGTATGTGCTCCATTTGCATCCCACAACATATTGTTATCGAAGATGATGGCAGTGGGGTATGTTGTTACTAAAAGAGCTTTCAAAATACAAGTAATTAATTACAATGTTGGAAAGTAATTAGTTTAGCGCATCGGAAAACGACACTCCGACAACAGGTTGGGATGGTAATTCGGGCGAGACATCAATATTCGTTGATCCAAATATTGAATAGTGTCGGCACATTGCAGGGCAAAGGAACAATTGTCTTTGAAGCAGATAACCGAAGTCTCTTTGTCTTTGGCGGTGTAGTGTTTGATCATCTCGGAGAAGCCGCCGTCGCCTGATACCATCACGAGCTTGTCAACCTGGTCGATCATTTCGAGACCATCTTGGATGATTTCAGGGTCCCAGTTGGAATTTTGAAAATTTCCTTGCTTCGAATAGATGACTTTCATCTTCGTGGTATATCCGATTTGCTTCAATCGTTCGACGAACCGGTTCTGGTTTATTACGGGATCGGTAACGAGATATGCGATGACAACCGAATCACGATGGCCGCCATGGGTGATGAGTTTATACAGTTTGTAGTAATCAACCTTGGCGGGTGTGCCCCATTGCTTTTTTGGGCTGTAATAAAGGTTTTCGGAGTCTACGAGTCCGAGAATTTTTGGTTTTATCATGCTGGCTCCTTCTCCTGATGTATAAATCCAATGGGCAGGGTATAAAAGTATATCAAAATTAATCGCCGCTTTTTGGCTTCTATTTTCTCAAACAGGGAATCGCGTTCTCTCCCGGATTGCCTCGACAAGATCTTCAAAGGTCAGCATCGCAAACAGCGGGGTGTTGTTTTTCTTGAAAACGAGGATGGCCCGGCCATTGCCGGGCACCTTTCCTGTTTTCTGTTTCTTGGCGTGTTCTTCCGCTTGGGTGAACTTGGCCCAGACGCTTTGGTTGAGGGATGATGTCACCTCCATGGCGTGAAACGGCCATCGCTTTCGGGCTGCTTCCGTCAATCGAATATCCTGACCGGATTGTCCCATGGTGATCGATTCGACATCCTCGGGTTGAAGATGGAGGGATTCAATCAGGATATCAGCGACCTTCTGTTGCGCCCGGCGGGCTTTCTGTTTGGCGGATTTACTGGTGATCCGTTTGGCTTTTCTCCGTTTCAGTTCATCTTTGGAGATGATGTCGACTTCTTTGTTGCAGGTCGTGCAAAAGCCGACAAAGAATTTTTTCACCTCTTTTAAATCCATGACAAATCCTTTCTAAGCCACGATTCGAGAATAGCCATCCTTTCCCTTAATGACGGTGATGGTGTTATCAAACAGGGCTTTCAGTTCATCGTTGTGGGTGACGACCAGAACGGTTCCGATCGTTTTTGCAATCTCCTGGAGCATGTTGACGACGTTGCCGACACCTTCGCCATCCAGATTTTCAAACGGTTCATCATAGGAACAATATGAAAGGGTGTTTCGTCCGAATGAACGGACCAGATCTTGAATTGATTGGGCAATGCAGACATCGGCGCGTTTTCTTTCACCTCCGCTTGTTCCCTTGTAACCTTTTGCGCCGGATTTATGGGAAATGTTGATTTGAAACTTGTCTTTTAATTCTCCTTTTTTGGTTTTTGTGACCGTGGAAAAATCAATTTCGATCTCACCGCCGGTAACCGTGGTCGAATGATGGTTTGCTTGCTCATTGAGGAATGGGGTCACCGTATCAAGCAGGAATGAAGGGATACCGGAATAACCAAAACCAACTTCCCAGTATTCCACATATTTGATTTCTTCCTGTTTCCCGGCAACGACCTCATCGAGAGTTTTAACTTTGACTTGCGCCTCGTCGATGGTGGTTTGTTCCTTTTCGATGTAGTCTTCCCATGGTGATTTCTCTTCGGCTTTTTTCAATTTGGCTGCTTCAAGAGCCTTGAGGTTGGTCTCCAGTACAAAAATTTCCCTTTTGGATGCTTCGATGCGAGAGAGGGAGATTTTCAGTTCTGCGATCATTTTCTCTGCCTTCTGACAGGCGGCAATTTCGGAATTGATAGCGGTCTCTTCGGTTTGATATTTCTCCAAAACCGGTTTGGCTTTGACCGTCAAATCGGTGTATTTGGCCAGGTCGGCGGATACGGCGTCGATCTGCGATCTGATTCCGGTGATGACGCCGGCCAGGTCTTCTTCGATGATGGGTTTTCCACATTCGGTACAATTGGTGCCGATGCGGCTGCTGGCTTGTACCATTTCTTTGTTCTTCGTGTCGGCTTGCCGTTTGGCGTCCGCCGCCTTGTGTTGAATGAGATTGAATGAATCGCGGAAGCGATCCACCGTTGCTTTTAGCTTTCGTTGAATGTCGAGGTTCTCCGGCAGTTTGGCGACGGTTTTTTCATGTTCGGCAATTGCGGTGTTAATGGTATCGATCTCGGTGGTGCGACTTTTGAGGGAACCTATCTGCCGCAATGTGGTGTTGATCTGCTCGTCCAGTTTGGTGAGTTCCTTCTTTTGCTCATCGGCGAATCCAGTGTGCTTGAGTTGATATTCGGTTTTCCGTTTCTCTGCCTCTTCGATTTCTTCGTTCAGTCGCAACCGGCGGCCCTGGATCGTAGCAAGCTCCTCCCGGAGCGTTTTCAGGTCCAACCGTATTTTTTCCAATGCCTTCCCGGTGAACCGGTTCATATCCAGGGCATCGATGAAGACTTCTTTGATCTGTTTGTCCGTGTAGGTGGAAAAGGGTTTGACGTTGACTTGGCTAAAATAGGAACTGTTACAGAACAAGGTGAATCCGCAGCCGAGGAATTGCTCAATGCGTTTCTGCGTTTCCGCCTTATCTACGCCGGCCAGGCTTTCTTTGCCATCAGGGGTGATCCGATAAAACAACAAATCGTCGCCGTGTTCCGAATGTTTTCTATATCGTTCGATGTAGTAAATGATCTCGCCGTCTTCAAGAATGACCCTTACGAGACAATCTTTTCCGTGGATGTTGTTTACGACATTGTTGACGGGGACGCCTTTCGTGGTTTCTCCGAAAAATGCCCATAAAAGGGCTTCCTGCAGATTGGTTTTTCCAGCGCCGTTGCTGGATGCGGAATCGGATATCTCGTTGATGCCGTTTATCAAGACAAGACCGCGATCAGCGAGGGGTATTTCGTTTCCGGGGCCAAAGGACATGAAATAATCTATGTAGAGGGATTTCAGTTTCATATGGATACAAATGCCTCCTTCTTTCGTTTTTGCAGAATTTCTTTGACATCCGAGCTGACACCGATTTCTTCCGGTTTCATATCGAAGACTTCGGCGGGTTTTTCCGATATTTCGGTTGCGGTCGTGTTGATTCGCATCTTCGTAATCATGTCTTTCGGCGTCAAAACGATCTGCTGGTCTCCGTCTTCGGGGTGCATGAAAACGATATTGAGTGAGCCTTTTTTCCGTTTCCCTGGTTCGGTTCCAATGATTTGAAATTTCTGGCCGGGCCGATAGGTGGTTTTCATGTGATATTTTTTCTCGCCACCTTCATCCGTATACCGGGTCGGCAGCCGATGAGGTCCATTCGGTTCTAAAATTGGATATTTGCCGTATTTTTCGCGGAATTCGATGACATACGGTTCTTCAGTAAAACCCAATTCTTCAAATGTTTTATATTCCGCAGGAGGGGTGGGGCGAAATGGCAACTCGGGTTTTCCATAATCGTCATCGTCGGCGAATATGTCATCTGGATCTGGTTCCAGATCTTTCAGAGAGGGGTGTTTTTTCTCCGGCAATTCGGGCATGTCGATGAGAATTACTGGTCGTTTGGGTATTTCCATTGTCTCCTCCGTTATTTGAGATACTCCAAGCCGAGCGTTTTCAACCGATCGATGTTGAGATCCGTCTTGCCCCATTCCGATGTGAGGTATTTGGTAACGATCTCATCGTCCTTGGCGCCCGGAGACAGATCAATTCGTGTTTCCTTTTTGGTTGGGATCACTTCGATCCGGTATTCGGCGACGCCATATCGTTCCAGCAAGGTTTTGACGCGGGTGTGCTCCGCCTTGGAACCGACTTTGACGGTGACGAAATCACCGGAGATCTTTTCGGGGATGATGGCTTTCTCGCCGTCGAAGTGATGGAATTCGGGAGATTCAAGCGGAACGAATTCGATGCCGAGGGTATCCGTATCGATGATGAGATAACCTTTCTTTTCGCCTCGTTCGTCGGCTTTAAGCTGGATGGGGGAACCGATTGAAACGACTTTCCTGATTCGGCCATCTCCATCCGTACCGCCCCGGATAGTGTCATGGACATGATGATGACCGAGCAAGGTCAGATCAAAATGTTTAAGCAGCTCCCGGCCATAAATGTCGCCATCCCGGTCGAGGTATTTTTTCATCAATTCGTGGGTGTATGCGTGGCCTAACAATATAGAGGTTCGGGGTTTAACTCGGGCAGTTTCTTTGATGGCCGAATCGAGGCATGCTTTGAACTTATCAGGGCTGAACCGGCCATATTCCATGGTGTATGGGATGATCGAGAACATCACGTTTTCGCTACCCCATATTGCGAAATGGGTTATCGGTTTCATTGGAATGAAAATGCCGTTCAGGTGTGATAACGGTTCGAGCGCGTGGCGTGAACCATCATGCGTGGCCGTATCATGGTTTCCGATGTTGATAATATCAGTGGCATGTGGGTTCGCGTATTTCGCTCGGTTGCGGATGATTTTTTCGAATTCGTTGTTAGTGATGACATCTACAGAGTTTTTGATTTGAAATGAATCGCCACCGGAGACAACGGGAATGTTGAGTTTGTTTCCGGCGTCATAGATTTTCCTTACCGCTCCGACGGTATCCATCAGGCGGCTGTTCATCCCGTCGGGGAGGATTTTCGAATAGCTTTGATGCGGGTGGCAATGCGGGTCGCTGTATGCGATGAATTTCATTTATGTTCTCCATTGGTGCGCCCGGCTGTAGCCGGGCGTCAAGGGTTATTGGTTGTAATGGGCTTCTACTTCCTGGGCGATGTCTTGTTCGAGCTTTTCGTTTTCCTTAATCAAACGGGAATCGTCAGGAAGCAGCCGTCGAAGATACTTCAGTACCAGTGCCATCCATCTTAGATTTAGGATCATTGAGTTTTTCATTGACTATCTCCCTTGCCATCCCTTTCAGCTTGGTTGCCATTTTGGGATCGGCGATTGCCATCTCATAAAGTTCTTTCAGACGGCGGTTTTTTCCATCCCAAAGATAATAACCAGCGGCGGTCCCAAGGCGATCACTGTTGGATTTGATGAATCCGATGGATTCCCAAAGTACATCAATGCCTCGGTCGAAAAAGGTTATATATTCCACCTTGCCAAAGGGTCTGGCGACTTTGTTTTTTGAAACATAGATTTTCGTGATGATGCCTTCAGCATCGGCTTCTGTTGTGCCTTCGGGGTGTGATTTGCCCTTGGTCATCTCCAGGGTGATGGCGCTGTGAAAATCTATCGGGTTTTGGCCGATGTAGGTATTCGGGTTACCAAACATGACGCCGATTTTTTGCTTGAGTTGATTCACCAGAAGCAATACGCAGTTCATATCATGGATCACGGGCATGAGTTTTCGAAACGCTTGAGAAAGGATCCGTGCATGAGCACCCATACCGGCCTTTCCAACATCGGATTCAATTTCCTGAGCAACAGATGAGCCAGCGACGGAATCGAGAACAATCCCGATCAATGCGTTTCGATCTTTCGCACGTAAAACCTTGATTACGCTTTCCATGATATCAAAGGCGCCTTTCACTTTCACTTTCTTGCCGGTGTCGATATCGACATCCTCATAGGTATCAAGGGATTCAGGCTGACAACCCAGGAAACGACTCATGTCGAGTCCTTGTTTTTCGCATCTGGTTTTCAGATTAGACCTTTCAACGTCCAGGCCCAGAGCAATACCGTCGTGCTTTTGGATTTGAGCCATGCAGTGCACGCTCAAAGTGGATTTACCAACGCTTTTGGCGCCAATCATGGTGACAAGCCTTCCAACGGGAAGGCCTCCGCCAAGTGCAAGATCAAGTTGAGGAATACCGGTTGGTATCCAGCGTTCAACATCCTTTAGGATGGTTAAATCGTTTTTCAAAACGCCTTTGACGTCTGCGACTAAGGCATCCAGATCCAGTGTCGGAGTTTTATCTTTTACAGGTGTTCGTCCCATAGTTCTCCTACGAAAGTTCCTTGAAGGGTTTAATCCAAGTTCCAAAACCCGCGACGATGGAACCAATTTGATATTCAATGGCCATTTCGCGGACGGCCGCCCAATTCGGTTCCTGTCGTTCGATTTTGGCCGTTGAGAAGTCAGCAAGCGGATGTTGTAAACTGATCATGGCCTTGCTGATCTCAAATGATTTCCAGTTGTCGATGATTTTCTGTTGTGTCTTTGTGGGGTTATGCTCTCCCGTTTCGACCATTTTTCGAAAATTTTCGGCAGTGTTGAATTTGATCAATAAATCATGAGCGTTTTTCGGCCCGATGCCTTTGACGCCTGGAATGTCGTCGCCGCTATCTCCTTGCAATGCCTTGTAATCGAGGAATTGCAGCGGGAGCAGGCCATCGTAGACTTTTGCAAAATTGTCATAGGTGATATGACGCCCTGCTTTTTTGTTCATGATGCTGAAGACGCT
The DNA here is from genome assembly GCA_963674945.2 of uncultured Desulfosarcina sp. Classification (GTDB taxonomy): domain Bacteria; phylum Desulfobacterota; class Desulfobacteria; order Desulfobacterales; family Desulfosarcinaceae; genus Desulfosarcina. The sequence goes on along the minus strand of CAXXWQ010000003.1, from coordinate 949,140 downwards.
GATTTTCGGGTTGACGAGCTGATGAAAATCCGAGTCGGATGAACAGATAATCGCTTCTTTGTCCATCTGGTGAGATTTCATGGCCATCAAGGCAATCAAATCATCGCCTTCGATTCCGCCACCTTCTATTTGGTAAAGCCCAAGGTCGGCGGCGGTTTGTTTGATGATGGGAAGCTGAACGAGCATCTCTTCCAAATTCATCTTTTGCTCGGGTGTTTTATTCTCGATCTTTCGGCTTTCCTTGTAGGTGGGGAGCAAGGCCATGCGTTTTTTAGATTTGCCGCCGTCCCAGGCAATGAACACTTTTTTTGCTTCAAAATTCGTGATGTATGACCGAAGCGATTTGAAAAAATTCATTATGCCTTGTGTCGGAAAACCATCGCTTCGAGACAATGGTGTGAGCGATGTTGCTACAAACGCCAGGTTGTTTCCATCTATGAGTAAAATCATGCGAACTCCTTTCTTCGTGGGGTGAAAGAAAGGAAAATCACCCCACGAAGACCTGGAGGTTAACGGTTAATGGCTTTCTCCATCTCCGCCATAAGAGCATCGGGGGAGATGGTTGCGGCAGCCGGCGGTGTGGTGGATGTTGCGACCGGAGCGGTAGTGGCGGTTGCTTTTCTTGCAGCTCTTTTGATTTCAATCATTTTCATTTCGCAGTCGTCTTGTTCTTTGCAATCCAGACAAATGGGGTTGCTTTCGTTGAAATTACCAAAGCAAGCCGGAACTGCTTCGGTTTTCGGAATTGGACTGACCGGGGCTGATATCGGAGCTGTCGTAGCAACGGGTGCCGGAATCACCGGAGCGGCTGCCGGGGTTGCTTCGGCCAAAACTGCGGCAGGCGGAACATAGGCGGTTCCCACTTTCACCATATCAACGTCTTCGGCGGATACCGGAGGGGGAAGCGCCGGCCCTGATGGGATGGGTTCCTTGCCTTCCCATGCCAGTTTCAGATTCTCATATGTCTCGTTGCGAACCAGCATATCCAGGTTCGGCAGATCCGATGCTGAAATCGGAATAGGAACCGGAGTGGCTTCAAGCCTTGCCCGAACAGAATATCGGGTCGACAACCCTTTTCCGGTCTTGTCGATGATGAGATCTCTTCCAGCCGTCAAAGAGGTAATATCTCCGTGTCCAACTTCGGGGTCGATCATGATGTTCCAGATTTCCTCCAAAACCGTCTTGGGGAATTCAGCCACCTGGACGCCTTGATCGATGTCTTTCAGGTCGATGATGTTTGCATAAAATCGAGGGCCGGATGAAACATTTTTGAGCCATTCTTTCATGGCGTCATCCGGTTTCTTTTTCCACATAGCGTCAATGCCATCGCAGATGGGGCAGGGCTTGTCGAAACAGACCTTCGGGCAATACAGCATGGTCTTGCCTTCCGGTCCCAGGTTCCAATGCTTGCCGAAAATCCGGGAAAAATCATCCGCGCCTTCCCATGGCGGCAGGATGCGGATGTTGTTTCGACCTTCTTTGAATTGGAAGAAATTGGCACTACGGCGTGCTGATTCTTCTTTCGCTTTGGCGGCGTTCTGACGGATTTTTTCGAGGTTTAGAGCCATTTTGTTTCTCCTCATGGTTTGAATAATTGTAATTAGTTACAATGAATTTAAGGTAAAAAAAGGGCCTGGATATGCTATGCGGCAATTTCCCTAGCGCTTTTCGTCCCCAGAACTTCTTTTACTCGTTCCTTGATGTTCATTCCGATTTGATCGGCGATCTGGCGTTTGGATACGCCGATTTGAATCAGCATGTCGCGGCGTTGAACGAAGGCGTCTTTGGCGCCCCTAGCGATATCGGCCACCTGATTGGCATCGATCAATGCCCTTTGGGCGGCTTGATATTCATCCGATAAAATGACCTCTGACTGGATCATTTTTTCGGTGGGTTTGGTTCCTTCCAAAGCGAGTCTTTCTCGGATCTTTTTTGTCATTTCAGCATCGACCACCTCCAAGCGAGCTTTGGCTGACATCGCCTTGGCTTTCGCCATGGCTTCGGCTCTGGCATAGAAGTCGAATTTTGACGCCTGGGTTTTGAATTCGTTGTTCAGGTCGTCCTCGTTGATTTCGATATCACTGGCGAAAGTGGATTCACCCCTACTCGCTGTCTCTACCGGGGCCGGTGTGGATGGTTCCGGCTCGGTGATCGGGCTGCGGCTCGGCGGAATAACCAAAGCCGGTTCTTCAGGTGTGAAAACCTCTGCCGGTGGAATTGCTATCTCCTTTTCCAGTTCCAGAAGACACATTTTCTCGGCGATGAGTTCCTGAAGAACTTCGGCGGTTGTGTCTTTTTCATACGAAATTTCAAGGTCTTTGGCTTGTTTTCTGAGTTCGCGTAAAGTCGCCATAAATTTGCTTCTCCTTTTTGTGGTTGAATTACAGATATTCCTTCAATTTCCGAATTGCGTCTCTGAACATTTCCTCTTTTTCGCCTGATTCGTCATACGCCATCATTCCCGGGGTGATGCAGAAAACAACCATGGCCCGGTATTTGGCGTGCCACATCGATGTTGCGTTAAGTTTCATAATGCCTGATGTTTTTCCGGTGAAAGCGCCTACGCCGGCATTGCCAAGAGCCAAAACAACATTGGGCGTGCAGGCGGTAAAGAGTTTCGGCAACCATAAATTCGGGCAAATGCAGCTATCGGTGATCTCGCTGGAAAGCCGGCTGGATGTTGGGTGACAGCCGAATGAATAAGCCATGAAGGTTTTTCCCGGAGTTATTCCGGCTTCTTCCTTCAGGATATCCCACATCTTGTTATAGGTTTTTCCATAAAACGGGGTGTTTTTAAGTTCTTCCGTCTGGTTTGGGAATTGGCCGAGGATGAGAACCTTGCTTCTCGACGACCATTTCCAGGATACCGGGGCGTTATCGCTTGTTCCAAGTGGACATGATTTGCATTTTGAATATTCTTCGGAAACCAGTCCGATGATGTCGTCATGGATCTCCATGTCTGCGGTGATCTCAATCGTCGAACTGGAGAAAACGCCCGGGGCATACTGGGCTTTCTGGCTGTATTTCTCCGTATCTTCGAAGTCGGTAACCAATTCCGGTGCTGGAGGGGATTCTTTCCCGGCGACTATAATCGGGTAAGATTCGACGATCCATCGTGTGTTAGGCATGATGGGATCAAAACCTCCAGCATATGCGATGGATTCAACTACTCGCTTATTTACTTGCCTCCTTTCTGTTTTCTCCATGAAATCTTCAAATGAGGTAAAAGATCCAATGGCTCGCCCGGTAACGATCTTTTTGGCTGCGATCTTACCGACGCCTTTTACGGAGGCGAACCCGGCTACAATTCGATCACCAACCGCCATCCAGTTTTCATCGGATAGGTTGATGTTCGGTCCTTCGATTTTGATTCCGAGCCGGTGGGCTTCCTTGATGTATTTTTCGGTGGTTTCTGCTTCGTCGACGACAGAAGCAAGTAGGGATGCCATGAACTCCACCGGGTAATAATGCTTCGCCCAGGCGGTGAGATATCCAATATACGAATAGCAAGCGGCGTGGGCTTTTCCGAAACCATACCTCCCAAACTTAACAATGTTGTCATAGATGACATTGGCAATGGATTCGGCCATGCCGACTGTCTTCACGCAACCTTCGACGAAGGTGTTGCGCTTTTCCTCCAGGGGGCCTGCGCCTTTTGATTTGCTGATGATTTTCCGCATATTGTCGGCTTCGGGCCAGGTGAACCCGGCCAGATCGACGAATTGGCGCATAATGTCCTCTTGAAAGATTGGTAGTCCTAAAGTGTCTGCGGTGATCTTGGTTTCAGCTTCGTGCAGGTAAGAAACAGCCTCCAATTTGTGATAGCGGTCGACGTAGCTGTCCACCATGCCCGAGTCCAAGGGTCCAGGGCGAAATAAGGCATTGATGTGTACCAGCGTCTTAAAGGATTCAATCGGAGCGAGCTTCTGGCATAGCCCGGTGAAACCGGATGATTCAAACTGGAAAAAACCTGCGGTATGTCCGTCCGAGAATTGCTTCAGAACGTCGGGATCATCGGGTACGATGGAGAAGTAATCGATCGTGACGCCTGTCCGTTTTTTGACCAGTGCGGCTGTGTCGCCCAATACGGAAAGGTTGCTCAAACCCAGGAAATCAAACTTGAGCAAGCCGAAATGTTCGACTTCGCCCATGTGCCAGTTGATGGTGAGGGCGGATTTGCGATTCTCCAGGACGCCTCGGTCATCGAATCCGTCTTGCGACAGAATGATCCCGCCGGCATGAACGCCTTTGGAACGGAGCTGACCGTCAAGGCGCGTTGCATGTTTGATGAGAATCGGATGGGTTGCGGCAAACCCGGCCAACTCGCCGCTGGCAAAGTTCTCCTCCAGAGTTAGATCCTTGTCGATCTTCTTGCTGATCTCATTGACTTGGGCAATGGGGATGGAAAACACCCGTGCAACGTCCCTGAATGCCGATTTTCCGTGCATGTAGGATGATGTGCTGATCTGGCAGACATTGCCGGAGCCGTAGGTCTTCTTGACGTAGTTGATAACCTTGTCCCGGTCGACTCCGGAGAAGTCGAAATCGATATCAGGCATATCGATACGATCTTCGCGGAGGAATCGTTCAAAATACAATTCATGTACGATCGGGTCCAGAGCGGTGATCCCGAGCAGATAGGCAATCAGGGAACCGCCGACGCTCCCCCTTCCAAAACCACAGAGGATGGATTTCGACTTGGCATAATCGATGACATCCCAACCAAGCAGGAAATATCGGATGGCACCAATCTTTGATACGACGCTGAGTTCATGCTTGAGGCGTTTCAGATAAACCGTTTCATCCAGGCCGCGGTCGGCAATTTTGGTTTTCCAGCCTTCTTTGCAAAGCCCCATCAGGAATGCGACTTCATCCATGACTTTGTGACGTTTGAGAGGTGGCAATGCAAAATCAAGTTTCGGGATTTCTAATCCCGAGCATTTGTCGACGATCTCTTGTGTTGAAACAAAGGATTTGTGCAGGAACTCGACATTGAAATATCCAGATTCAATCCAGGGTTTGAAGGAATAGATCATCTCCTGATCGGTCTTCAGATACAAGCCTGCCATGCCGCCGTCGATGAAACTGAACCGGTCTTCCTGGTTGATTTTGGCGTTTGTCTGGACGGCCAGCAGAACGTCATGGGTGAGCGTATCCTCCTCGTTGGGATAGTGGGCGTCATTGGCGGCTACGGGCTTAATCCCGAGCATTTCGTGAAGCGCAACGACCCGTTTATTGGCTTCGAACTGACCTTCGATCCAGTGCGGATGGATTTCCAGATAAAAATCGTCTCCATAAACCGTCTGCATTTTGGCGACGATGTTGGCGTAATTTGGATGAGCGGTCAGGCCCATGAGGCAGGCCGATGTGATAACGCAATCTTTAAAATCGAAAATCTGGTCTATCGATAAAAGAGGTTTGTAATACATCTGTTCGTTTGCCAATGTGAGCTGCCGAAAAATCGATTGCAGTCCATTCCAGTTTTTGGCCAGCACCAAAAGATGGTAACGGATCATGCGTTCGCCTTTGGGTGGTCGGTAAGCAGGATCGTCGGTGATGTAGAATTCACAGCCAATAATGGGGATGATACCGGCTGCCTTGGCTTCCTCGTAAAATTCCAGGGCGGCGCTGCATGAACCGTGATCGGTAAGCGCCAATGCGTAGAATTTTTTCTTTACCGCAGCTTCAACCCAGGCTTTGGGATTTCCTAACCCATCGAGCAGGCTGTGGCTGCAATGGCAATGCAGGTGAGTGAACATGCTGTCTCCTTTTATAAGGACGAAAAAAATGTCAATCAGAACGCAAAAAAGCGATGCAGGGCCGGTGAAGACCCTGCATCATGGGATAAGTGCTCTTATGCCGTTGCGCTGGCAGCCCGTTCGACTATCTCGATCTGATTCGGGAGGAAATCGGCATTTTGCTTGGTTGTGGACTGGGTGCCGCGGAGGCATTCATACTTTTCCGAGTAGCAAGAGATAACGAAGTTCTGTCCGTTGTACTTGCTCCTGGGGTTGACGATCTTGACGATATCGCCCTTGTTGACGATCAGGTCGGCTTTCTTCAGGTCGCCGGTGAGGATGAATTTTCCATCATCGGCCTTTTTAAAGCCTGCGGTTCGGAGGGCGGTGCGCTCCCGTGCTGTAGCCGGGGCGGTGGTATCCGTAGCGGGAGCCGGGGCGGCAGCTTTCTCGGTCTTAGCCGCTTTCTTGGTTGCCTTCTTGCCCGGTTTTTCGGCTTTCGGATCGGCTTTAACCGTCAGGTCTGTCTTGGGATCAATCGGAGCGGTTGCTTCGATCGTTGAAGGTGCGGTAGCTCCTGTGTCAATCGTTTCGGCTTCGACCAGGACGGCTGCTTCAGCTTCTTTTTCCGCGGCTTCCTTTTCCAAGTCATCTGAAACCTTGGTTTCGAGTTCGGCTGGTGCCGTCTCGACGACGGTGGCTTCCACAACCGGAGCTGCCGTTTCAACCGGTGCGGAGGTATCGGGAGCCGGAGCTGCCGTTTCAACGGCTACTTTCATCTCGGGTTCCGGGGTGAAAGCCTTTTTGCAATCGCCGTTGATCTTGCACTTTTTGCATTCATCGGCGGCTTCGTCATAGAGTTTTCCAAAACAAGGGGCGGTGGCTGCGGTTTCTTTTGCTGTTGTCATGATGTTTTCTCCTTTTAGGGATTGAATGAATTGGGGTAACTTTTGCTGTTATATAAAGCTCAATTTTCTGAAAAAATTTGTTGGCCAATAATTAAGCCAATTGTTTGTAAAGATTGGCCATAAGAACTTCCGGAAATTTGGATAAATTGTTCACAAGGATGTGGTTTGTATAAAACCGTTTCGGAGCGTCGGTAAGCATTCCGAAACCGAACAAGGTCAATCCAGGTTTTTTTTCCAGTTCTTTGACGACGCTTTTAAGATGTTGGGCTAATTTTTCACTTCCGGCGCAAAGGGCAGCACATGGAGCACCATCAGAAAGGACGAAGAGAATCTTTTTCCGTTCAGGTCGAGCCAAAAGGCGATTTGCAGCGAACAATACGCTTTCTCCATCGTAATTTTCCCGATGGGCATGCAGGCCTGCAATTCGTTCTTTCTGTTCACGTCCATAATTTTCTTCAAACGATTTGAAATAATACATGTCTAAGCTGCCCCAACGTGAAAATAGCTTTCTATCGATGTCTTTGGATTTAATGGAAGCATGATCCCCACTAAAACCAAGCATTTCAAATGGAATGTAAATTCTGTTAAGAGTTTCCGATAGTAGAATGGCAGTTTCGCGGGTTATTCTGATCTTGCTACCCATTGAACCAGAAAGATCGATGAGGATGGATACGGCTGTTGACAGTTTGATTCCATCTTTTCTGACCCGGTAAACGGATTCAGATGTTTTCGCAACGACTTGGTGTAATTGGCTGGGATTGAGGATACCTTTGCGCTTGTTGCCATCCCAGCGGCTGCGTTTCTGAGAAAGTAAAATACGAGACAACCGACCACGCAGGGTGGTGACGATTCCGTTAAGTTCTTCCGATATGGCATTATAAACTTCTAATTTCCCAAGTGGGTGTGGTTTGAATACGTCCTTTTCAGTTGAATAAGGGCGATATCCTTTAACTTTTTTGGATTCCTCTGAAATATCATCCTTCATTGAAGGGATGAACCGTTCTTTATCGGAGGCGAGGGATTCTCGAAGGCGTTCTCTTAATTTTTCCAGATCTTCCTTTTCTTTTTCATCAGAATCATCACTATCGCCGGGCGCATCCTCATCTTCGTCATCGTCCTCATCTTTGTCGCCGTCACTGTCCTCATCTTTATCGCTTTCAATTTTGATAGGATCAGGTTTTCCAACTAAAGGTTCATCTTCATCTTCATCGTCATCCTCATCGTCGGATTTTTCATCGTCGGGCTTTTTGTCTTCGGATTTTTTATCGCCATCTTTGGCGGGTACGGGGGGAAGCAAAGAATCCGTATCGTCTGGTTCAGAATCGGGTACATAGGCATCACCATCGACATGACTTGAACTGTCAGAACCACCGGCAGATGATCCATCTCCGGCAGATGAACCTTTTGCGTCAAAAGAGGGCAGTATCGGTTCAGGTATTGAAAAAGTTTCAATCTTTTTGAGGATTTTCTTGGCCAGATCGTATGATTCTTTGGTGGATTCAATGAGCTTTGCAGCTTCGATTTCCGGTTCCAAATGTTCGAGCAATGGCATGATATCGGAAGCGTATTCTTCTACAAAAGGATCGGTCCAGCCGACTTGGCAAATATAAATGAAAAATATCAGTGTACGAAGGACTGGATCTTCTCCTTCATCCAGGTCGGTGCCTTTCTCGCGGAGGTCTTCCCATCTTTTTTTCAGCTTTTCGGTTGTATAATCCCTGGATTTGTCGAAGTTGACGCCGCATCCTCGATATACAAGAGCCATTTTTCGTTCAACATAAATATCCTCGACGCAGTTGAGGACAAATTTTAATGCGTTCTTGTCTTTGCTCCCTTCCCTGGCAGCTTTCTCGACAATATTGAAATCGGTGAAAACGATGTGGCCGACTTCATGGTCGAGGTACCCACGGATCATCTCGACAAGTTTGCCGGGTAAGGTTTTAGGCAGAGAGGGGAGAACGATCATTGTCTTTGTTGCAAAACAGTCGCTGCCACGAAAAAACACTTTGAGATTATGATTTTTCGTCAATGCGGCGGCGATATTTTCTACAACAGAACGTGCTATCATCTCGATAATCTCCTTTGTTATTGCCATCGAGGAAGGGGTTCCCCGATGGCATCAGATGCTACCCCCAGATCCGTTGGATGAGTTCCATTACGGTCTTGGCGTCTTGAAATGGCAAAATGGATGTACACGAATAGTTCATGGCCTTTTTCGCGTCTCCCAAAAGAACGTACAGTTCCGCCCAGTTGATCAGATCGCGTAAGGAATAAGGAAGATCGATCCGTCCACTTTCATACTGTTCCCGAATTTTCACGGCGGTTTCGGTGAGCATTTTCAGCTCATCGTCGGAAAGGGCGGGGAATTTTTTCCGGAGGATGGATTTTTCGTGCGCTTCCGTCAGGTAATCGAGCTTCACCCTCAACTGAAAACGGGATACGAAGGCCAAATTCTGGATCTGCGTCCCTTGGTAATGACCTTTGTCATCACCCAACCCGCAAGTGTTCGATGTGGCGACGATTCGAAACATCGGGTGGGAGGTTACTTTCTTTCCGCCGGCGGCGGTTAAGACGATATTCCCCAGCCGGTTGTCATGCCGGCATTCGAGAACGGGTTGGTACATCATACCGATTTCAGGGTTGATGGCATCCCATTCATCCATGATCAGAAGGATCGGACGTTCCATTGAAAATGGAAGTGGACCGTATTCGAAAACGGTTTCACCTTCGCGAATCTCTTTCTGACCGACGATATCGTAGGAATACATGTCGGTGTGATGATTGATTCTCAGCACCGGATAGTTGATCCGTGCTGCGATCTGTTCAAGCATCGTGGTCTTTCCTGAACCCGTCGGCCCATGAACCATAGTGGGTTTGTTCAGGTGAAGACCAAGCAAAACGATCTTGGTTGCTTCATCCGGGAATTTGTACTCGGGATCAATTTCGGGGACGAGGGGATGACGTTCCTTGAATCCCAAAATCGTTTCCATCATGCCCATGTCGATCCCGAAGGTGCTTTTCAGCGGAAACTCCATCGGAGTCAATTGATGGATATCTACTTCCGCCAAGGTTTCTGCTTTCTTCTGTGCGGCTACCTCGGCCATTTTTTTGTCAAACATCGGGCTGGTGATGGAGGCATCGGGATATCGCTTCTGATACTCGGCCAAAGTGACGGTGCAACTTGGTTCGCGCTCACCAATAAAATGCGGCCTTAAATTGTGGGATAGATGGCCACAAACTTTACATGCGATGCGGTATTCCATTACATATTCTCCTTATTTGGGGATGAGTGAAAAAGGTTTGTTTGTACCCAAATAAATCTCAATTTGCTGTAAAAAGAAGTAACTAATTACAATGATTTTTATGCAAAATTATATGATTATTAAGGGTTTTCTGGTGACTTTGGGTTGTGTTGGTTTTGGTGATGGCATATCCATGGGCTTGTCTGTTCCAACTGATTTTTTACTTTCTCGTGCCCTTGTAAAATCGATCCATCCAGGGAGCGCCGATGCGGAAGCAAGAAATCGTGATGTTGCAATTCGAAGATCGGCATTCCGTTCTACAACCGGTCCTTCATTGATTTTCGAATCGCTTTTAAAAACATATCCTTTTTTAACCTTTTCTTTGATTTTGGAAAGCAGGTAATCATACGTTTTATAGATGGTTGCAAACTGTTTGGTGTTGGTTGTTCCTGATGTTCCGATTCGGCCATATACGGCGTCGAAATTAAATTTTTGTTTTCCTTCAGTGGTTTTTATTAGATGGATTTGCCCATGCCAGAATTTATTCGACGTTCCAGTTGTGCATTCAAGATGAACATCGATAATCAACATGATGATGTCCTTTCGTGAGTTTTATGGAGTATTGAACATGATATTCAATTCCTCGAATGTAATTCCTTTTTCAATAGCATCTGTTAAAATTTGATGAGCTTCCGGAGTGATTGAGCCCTTAAAAGTTTGTGCGTTGAATGAAAACAAAATATCAAAGCCAGAGCCCTTTTGTTTTATGTAAAGGGCATCTGGCTTGTTTTCCAGCAGGATCAGAACACTGCATCTCCGGGAAAACTATGTGACACCTCCGGCATGATTTGAGGTGCTGCAGCCATTTAGTTCGAATATCATTTGCAGCTCGGTACCGGGGTATTTTACCTGCGCACTGTTCAGATGCGCAAACAGTTGGCAAAGAGCCCGATTGGCCGCTGGGAACGAAGCGCCGTGCAATCGTATATTCAATTGCTGATTTTCAATATCGGGCAGTACATCGCCTTCGGTCTGGAACAGTGTCTGGAGAAGACTCCGTGCATCCGACGAGTTTACCGTCGGACCCGTGAGCAACCCAACCATTGCCGTCTCTGCACGATATGCAATCATACGAACCGTGTCCATCAGGCGTTTTCTGCCCGGTTGTAAACGTAAAAATTTATCTTTTGCTTCAAGTTCTCCCCACGTGATGTGTTTACTTGTCTGTTTTCGTTTTTCTTTCAACTCGCTGAGTTGATACTCCATCTTTTCGATTTCTTCTAACAGCTCGGCCTTTTTCTCTATCCACTTCTTAAACTTTACCGGTTTGTCTTCATTTTCAGGGTGAATGGTCATCTCGGCAAAACAGGCACGACGATATCGTAGCTTGTTCTGCAACGAATTACGGGATTGATTCAATTGCCGCCAAACGGGGTTGATTACCCGTTCGGTATCAGGAAATTCAACGACACCATAATCTAAAAGCACATCGATATCAAAATGTTGCATCATATAGTTGAAAAAGTTTTCCTGACACCACCGGCTGAACATGCGTGCTGCCAATTGAGTATGCGGCAAATCGAAAGCGGTGCTGATTACGCTGGTCTGGTGTCCGGAATCGGTCAGTTTTCGCACTTGTCGCATCCATGTTGCACCCTTACCAGATCCCACCAAACTACCCATTTCGCAAAGCCGCATCTTCACCACCTCTTTGTTTGGCATCGCAACTTCATACTCGGTGAACCAATGCTCCGGCCATGATTCACCAGGATGCTTATGATACGTCATGCAGCCGATTCGATGGCGATCCCACATTTCCTTGAAGAATGCGGGACTATATCCTTCCCTGTCGAAAACAAGAACGAACCGGCATAAACATGGGTTCTCTTGTAGTTGCTGCAAACCGGGTTGATTCGGAACGTCTTGCAACAACCGGGGAACGATATCGTCTCTTAAAACCGCCAATAATCCAGGATCGATCTGCTTTTCGACGACAAAAAAAGGTCGGCCAATCGCATCGTTAACCCAATAGTCGGTAATGCCCCTCATGCACAATCGTTCCCGGGACACGTAGCGGCGCGGTAGTCGGGTCAATTTTCCATGATAAACACGTACATGCCCGTCAACATAAAGCGCGCCAACCGATTCGGGCGCCTGTTCCATCCAGTATTTACCGAGGTATGCGGCCCACTTTTCCGCGCCGTGGTCTGCGCTCAACGCATCCATCTTGTAACGCAAACAGCGAACCTCCGGTGCACGATCCAAGCCCAATAACTTACCAAATTCTCCCGGAGCATGGCCTCGTATTTTTTCTGTCGTCTTGATCCTGCATAAGGCCATAAACGAAAGCAGCAACAAGACATGAAAGATCGTGTAATAGCCTTTGACTTGGCCGAGGAACTGTTTTGCGCCGGTAAACAACCCGTTTGCCACCAATGACGGTATCGCACAAAGAACGCCTGCTTTGGGAACGTCCAGGCATCTGTCAAAACGAACCGGCGCACCAACCATTTTGCCCAATGATGCCAATATGCGTTCCCCGACTCGGTTGCAAGCCGTCCCCATACCATCGGCAGCAGCCATGTCGACCATGTCCCGATCTGATTTGGTTAGACACGGTTCACCAATCCTTGATTCGATTAACCGACCATCATCTATAGCTTTGCGAAACGTATCGTATTTAATGCCAAGTTCCAGGGCGGCATCTTTTTTCGAGCACCCTTGATCCAGTAAACGTTGGGCTTGTTCAAGCACCTCAGGTTTGAAAACCTTGCCGCCGCGTCGTCCCCGCCGCTGAACGAAAAATGCCTCGGCGCCGCCGGACCTGAGTTTGTTCACGGATCGGATGACATTGCTCTTGGATACGCCGAATGTGTTTTGGATATCGATCTGGCGGCAAGCTCCGGATTCAACCAGTTGGGCTGTTATCATCCGAAACATTCGTTGATCGCCTTGTCTGTGAGAATAAATCGGAACGGTCGATAGAAAATAGGTCCAGGTCGTATCGTCACGAAATACACTGACAAGCCCGTTGATTTGTCTTGCACCGCGAGGAATAAGTGGTAGTATCTGTTGAGGCATGGCATCCTTTTCCTTTCATTTATCCGCCAAGATAATAAGGTTAAAGGTGCCATGTTCATTTTCCGGTTGCAATACCTTACCGGCCTGCTGGATTCAGACTCCTATCTTTCTGTTTTTCAACCACTTACATTATGTTTTGCTTGCCATATGCAACAATTAGGAAATCAAGTTTCCTGAGGATGGAGAAGGCGGCGTCATTTTCAATTTGATTGTAAAAAATGAACTCATCACAAATTTCCATATTCGCGGAAAGAACAAAATAATTCATAAGAATCTCCGATGAATGGGTAAAATCAAACTAACTAATTACAAAGATTTCAGAAAACAAAAATACTTAAAATAGGGGGATATTCCTATTACTGTTTAAAAATGCTACAGTGCTATTTTTTACTCTTCTTTTTGTATAGTTCGAGAACGGGATCTAAATATGATGCCATCTCGGGAAAGACATCGCCAAGACTGATAAGCAAGATTTCAGTCGGGTCCATGTTGAGGGCTTTTGCGTAGTCTAACCATTTTCCTTTTGCCAGGGGAAATTGAGATTTTCCCTTTTCGATCATACCGATAAAGTTCCCATACCGATAATTGACCAGATCGGCAAAGTCTTGTTGGGTAAGATCGTTTTGAGTTCTGAAATCTTGAATTATTTTGCCTATACGATTCTTTCCTTTAACTTCTTCTGTCATAAACTACTCCTTTTTTAGCGTTGATAATGGAATTAACACAGTAATTAGTTAGATGTCAACTAATTAGTTAGATGTAAGTCCTTTCGATAGTTTGATTATTTCGTCTTTTAAAATATCAGATAATGAAGTAATTGGTGTTCTTCCCGTTATCGACGGTAATTGTTGAATTTCCTCTTCATTATCTGATATTTCTTGTTTTTCTACTATTCGATGGCGTTGAATAGGGGATGGGTCCAAAATAGGAGTTCGCACAATTGGCATAGGTTTGGTTAAAGTTTCCAATTGTTCCTTAATGGCCGTTACAGATGAAAAACGGGTTGGAATATCTGACCATAAATTTTCGCCAAACTTACTTTCGATTTTTTTAAAAAGGCAATTAGAAGTTTGGCAACGACGGTTTTTGCAAACCTCCCAAAGCATCGCCTGTTCAAGTCTGGAACAATATAAAATAAGCTTATTTTGAATCATCAAATCCTCCCTTTTAAATATCTAAGCTGGCATCGAGTGAATGTTCGGTAATAAACTCGGCGCGAGGTTGGACATCATCTCCCATAAGGGTTTGAAACATTTTGTCACAGAAAGGGGATTCAATAATCACCTGGGTCATTATGCGATTTACTGGATCCATGGTTGTTTTCCATAGAGTTTCAGGCGGCATTTCACCCAAGCCTTTGAAACGGGATATAACTGGTTGTGTTTTATATTCCTTCAAGATTTCAGCAAGTTGATCATCATCATAGGCCCAAATGGTGGATTTACCGGCCTTCACTCGGTAAAGTGGAGCCTGAGCGATATATAGATTACCGTTGAGAATCACTTCTGGCAGATGCCGGAAAAACAAAGTGAGCAATAAAGTCCGAATGTGGCTGTTATGAACAAAAATGCCAGATACTTCGCTCGTATATACGAGAAAATTGTGATGCTTCTCGACTGTTAAATCATAGACTGGAATTGGTTTTTCTAATTTTACCAAGCGAATTGCGGTAACCTTTATGTCATTGTCATCAAGATGGTGAGTCATTCGCATAAGCGACGTGCCGGGGATTAATTCATCTGCACGAATAAATTCCCCTGTGCGAAGCATAAAAGGGTGATTCCCCGTGGCTCGAATGATGCTGCCATCGTCAAGCTCGATTTCGTAAATTTCATCAACATGCCTCGTAACCCGAGCTGAATGAGCCAGGGCTGGTATGTGCTTTCCATTCCCATCGTTCGCCCACACCCAAAATTTGGTCGTTTCATCTGGATATAGGGTGGTTAATTCCTCCATTGTGGGATAAGTTCCGTCCAGTAATTTAACTTTAGTGTCGCCTGCCAAACAACCATCCACATCGGCGTCACACATGATGATAACCTTATGGTATCGAAGACGATCAAGATCTACCGATGCCGTTCCGATGCCAATACCCAATGCTGCAACAATGGATTGGATCTCGGTGTTTTTTAAGATGGTTTTCATGGCTGCTTTTTCGCAGTTAAGTATCTTGCCTTTAAGCGGCAAGATCGCTTGATATCGACGGTCTCGTGCTTGTTTGGCACTGTTGTGAACGAATATGCCAGCAGCAAGGGCAAAATTATGAGTTCCTTCAACTTCAATGTCATACACATCAGCGCGTTCACCTCTATCTTCGACGCTGACAAGTTTGTGGTTGTATATGTAATCTCGACTCATTCTCAGATTTTTTTCGGTACCGTATAAAACAATTAAGTCTCTGAGTTTATAAAGTGTTTTGTCCCCTTTCCCGTTCCCGTCAAATTGTTCTTGCCGGGTTTGCTCATATTTCTCGATACCGACTTGATTAAGCAATGCTAAACTTTTCGCTTTTCGAGTTTCAAGCATGGCTTTCTTGCGTTTTTCTCGAAATTCTGGCGTCCATTGTTTGGATGTGGTTTTTGCTCGCCAAGCTCTTAGTTCTGAGTTTTCCCATTGCCTTTTTGCATCAATACGTCTTTGTTCTCTGGCTTCAGGATGAGTCTCATAATAGGTGCGAGCCCATTCGGATTGAGCATCGCGGTTATCTTGATCGGCCCAATATACTTTTTGAGCGTTATCGAGTTGAATCCGGTTTTTTTCACGATACTCGGGATTGGTATCGTAAAATTCTCGCCATTTTTTCGTCATAAATTCTTTATAAACTTCATCCTCCCATTGTTTTTTCGATCTGGTTGAAAGTTCGCTGGATAATTCTTTCATCCGGTTAGACATATAAGCCCGGTATTCAAGTGTTTTCTTAGTGGCAATCGATTCTTCTGCGTGTTCTTGAAGATGATCGCCTGGACTTAAAAAAACAATATTTGATGGATCATTATTGAGCGGATTTTTGTCTTTATGATGGCGGTGGAAACCTTTAGGCAATTCTTCGCCATTTCGAACTCTACAGTCGCCTGATAAATGATGCGTAAATTCCCATTTGGAGGTTTTTGATTGCCTGACGACTTCATAGTAATTAATTACACCTAATTTTGGGCATAAAAGTGCCCGTGGTGATGAAATTATAGCATAGCGTGTAACCAGTGCCATCAAAGATCTTCCTGGATCAATGTCTTTAATTTCCTTATATGTTCCGTCTCGAAGCATACAAAGATGATCCGGAGTTGGTCTGATTTTTTCTTCATTATCGAGGGTTGCGGTTACAACTGGGGCATTCCGCTTCGTAAGCCAAACATTTTTTACAGGACGGATTTCTATTAAATCCGTTTTATGATTGAAAGAATATACATGATGTTTAACTCCATCTCTAAATTCTTCGGCCATTTGTGCTATCGGAATAGAACGACCATCGGCCAGTTTTATCAAAGTTTCACCGGCCCAGCAGCCCCCCGCTGAATCGCCTTCGACGAGGAATAGTTCGCGTTCGGCCGGATTCTGGTTTTGACAATCAGTAAGCTTGCCCGGTAACATGTCGGCGGCCAGGTTTGCAGCCTTGCGGGCGTTGTCGCGGGCGCGCTGTGCTGCCAGGCGCGCTTTCGTTGCGTTGATGATCCGATCGGCAATTGCCTTGACGATTTCCTTTTTGGCGTCTTCGAAATATTCATTGAGTTTCTGATAGACAAGCTGGGTGGTGACGGTCTGTGCGGCTGATGTTCCCAGTTTGCCTTTTGTTTGGCCTTCGAATTGGGGTTGGGGTACGCGGACGCTGACGACGGCGACCAGGCCTTCCCGGATATCCTCCGCACTTGGCTGTTCGAGGCTTTTGGGGATGTAATTGGCCAAAAACTTGGTTGCAGCCCGGGTGAGCCCGGTCTTGAAACCGGTCAGGTGCGTGCCACCTTCAATGGTGTTGATGTTGTTGCAGAACGAGCGGATCTCTTCCTTTGCGCTTTTTGTCCATCGAAGGGCAACAAAGCAATGAATGCCATTATCGTTGCCGGAGATCTGGATCGTTTCGGGTTGAATGTCTTTGTCGGAACTGATGGCGTTGACATAATCGATCAGGCCGTTTTTACTTTGATACGTCGTTGACTTGCCTTTGGCATCGACAAAAAGGATACGCAACCCGGCATTCAGGTATGACAATTCCTTGAGCCGGGTGGATATGATTTTTTCATCGAACTTGATCGTTTCGAAAATGGTTGGATCTGGCCAGAATTGAACTCTTGTCCCTGTCTGTGTCCGAAGGGTTCTGCCTCTGAACAGTTCCGTCATGGGTATGCCCTGTTCATAGGACTGAATATATTCGCTTCGATTGCGCCATACCTGAACGGTTAATTTTTCCGAGAGTGCATTGACACATGAAATACCAACTCCATGCAGGCCGCCGGATGCGCCATAAAGTTTTTCATCGAATTTTCCACCTGCATGGAGTTTGGTCAAAACGACTTGAACGGCTGGTACACCTTCGGTGGGATGGATTTCGACAGGAATACCACGACCGTTGTCTTCGACTGATATGCTGCCGTCGGGATGATGGGTGATAATGACTTCCGTACAATGGCCGGCCATGGCTTCGTCAATGGAGTTGTCGACGGCCTCCCATACCAGATGGTGAAGGCCGGTGCTGCTGGTCGATCCGATATACATGCCGGGGCGTTCCCGGACTGGTTCAAGTCCTTCGAGGATTCTGATTGATTCTGCACCGTATTCAGACATGGTTTTTCCTCCATTCACTAATTGCCATGGAAATAAAAATCACCCAGCAAAGTGGCCCAGCGATGATAAGTTGGATAATGGCTATTTTTTTGTTCCTGGGCATTGGCAATATCAATACCAGAAAATATCCGATCAAAGCCCATTTACAGAGTATGTTCATTTGATTCCTCACAGATTCTCAATTATTCAGTTTAAGGGAATTGAATTTTCGGATTTGTGAAGTAGGCTTTTGACTGTCTCTATTTCCTCCTCCGATTCCAGCGTTGCCGATTCAATCAAATCAGTAAGGATTTCGGATATCGTTTGATCCCGAGATGCAGCGAGCATCCTTAACCTGCGGTGGGTCGATTGTCTGATTTTTGTCGTAAAGTTATGCATTACATCTCCTTATTTGCGCCATGGAGGAGGCTTTTAATTGCTGGAATATCCTCCATGCCTTGGATGGTTTCCTTTTCCACAAGATCAATAATGACTTCGGTCATGCTTTTTTGCTGCATTGCTGCAAGGATCTTGAGCTTATGGTGGATATGCTCCGGTACACGAACCATGATTCCTTTCAAATTTTCCTGCATGATTCACCTTTATTTTTTGTTGTCAGTATCATTATCAAGCAAACTTTTAACCGTTGCCACCTCCTCGGGTGTGTCGAGCTTGACATCTTCTATCAAGGCAATGAGCATATCGGTCATGGTGACGCCTTTGGATGCTGCCAACATCCTTAATTTTCTGTGGACTGGCTCTGGTATCCGTAGGGTTACCGATTTCATGTTGACCATGGTTTTCACCTCCTTACAAATTCTCGATCATCTCTTTGATGACTTCGCCATGGCAGGGGGCTGGAGCACAGTTGCAAACCAGTTGAATGTCTTTCCATTCCAAATACGCCTTATGGATTTGCATCATTTCATGATCGAGGGGTGTTAGATGTGGGTTGTGGGGATTTTTACAGAATTCGATATGCAGCCAGGCTTTGTATTTTTGAATGACTTCGAGGCGGGTGCCATCCCGGCCGATCCGGAAGGGGTTACCGAGAGGATTTGGGCGATCGATGGCAAATAGAATAGTGTTCGGAGTTCGCTCGGGTAAATCTTTCCGATTAACAACGGTGATGGTCCCGGGTTCAAACTCGGTTCTTTCTTTATATTCATCTACAGAGATGCATTCCCCTGTTTCAGTGTTTTCATACCATTCATTCAGTACTTCCTCGTCTGTATCCCATGCGTTTTGATATTCCCACATATCAATTCCTTTCTATTTGCGGCGATACCGCAAAGCATTCCGTAGAGCGTAAGCTCTCCCGCGAGGATTATCTACGGGTTCCCAAGCGCGTGAAATGGCATTGTAACGGGCCACCGGAATGTCGCCATAATCTTTTATAATCGACCGGAAAATCCGGCCACCGATCTTCCTCACATGAGTTGTTTTCACCTTGATGATGACGGGTATAGATTTATAAAACACCATTGGATATTTTCCTTTCATGAATTCCAATTGCGATGGCAGCCAATTGAGCAAAATGGATGATCATCGAAATGCGGCTGGGTAAGAACACCATCGGATTCTGATCCATAGCGAAATCGAGCTGCTGGGGTGCCACACCAGTTGCAGGATTCACTTCTCTCATCTTTGGGGATGATCATCCGGATGATATCCAGCCGGGCGAATGGGTCTCGGTTGATGGTTACATATTCAGGCATGGGTCCTCCTAAATGTTGAATTGTCTTTCGAAAACACGGATCGCCGTTTCCACTGCTGAAAGGCCGGCGACCGTCTGCATGTTGTAAACGGTGATCTTGGCTACTTCGGAGGCGATGCTGATCGCGGTCCCGGTGCCGCCGGTTCTGGTTTTCCGGGTGTTGTGTCTGGTACATCCATCCGGGGTCCAGCAAACGACAAATTTGGATGGAGTGTTCAGGTCTTTACCAAGGACCTGGAATGCGTTCCGACCGTGCAGCCGGCGGGAATACCATTTCATGTAATGCCATGCGGGATGATATTGCGCGGCCAGTTCCAGGGCCTCCGGGGTTGCATCCTCGGGTCGATAGATTTCTTTGCGTGATCCCGCTCCAGCTTCGAAGGCTTGGTCGGCTCCGATGGCTCCGCCGGATCTGAGGATGAATCCGTTGCGCGATACGAACATGGCAAACCGAGTCATCAGTTTTAAAATCTCGGGCGGAGTTTCTCGGCTGCCGACACCGGTGTAATATTGGGCCATGATGTCTTCAACCTTTCGTGTTCAGTCGTGGTTTCAGTTTCCGCCAGGTGTGGAGAGGCATATCGAGGGTTACCCGGACCATATCGTCGGGATGATTCACGGTTGGTTTCGAACGAAAGGTATCTTTTTTCCGGATTTGTACTTCGCCCTCGATGGATAGGTGTTTTTCGATGGTTTCGAGGGCGCGGCCTTCTTCTGGCAGCGGACCTCGAAATAACATGAAGCCCATCAGATCCTTCAATAAAGATTGGGCGTAATGTTTCATGATTGCTCCTACCAGTTGTTAGAGGCGGCTTCGGCCAGTTGGGCGTAATGGCTATTCCTGACTTCGTGATTGCCTTTCGAAATGGGTTTAAGCATGGCGGAATATACCACCAGGATCACCAGCGACGATGCGAGTACAAAAATTACTCCAAAGTGTTTTTTCAACATGATTTTTCTCCTTTGTTACAAATTAAAATGGTTGATTTTGGGGATATATAAATCTCAATTTTCTGGAAAAAGGCGATTGAAACAAAGTAAGTAATTACAATGATTTGAGATTGCTATGATTGCATCTCAATGTATGAACCCCATGAGCAAGGTGTGAAATGGTTCATTATTTTCTTGATTGGTCTATCACGTGATGTCTCAATGTATGAACCCCATGAGCAGGGTGTAGAATTTAAAATGGTTACGTGGTTTTCGGATTACACCACATCCGCAGATCATCTTCAGAAATGCAGGTAATACCCGTTTTCAATGCCTTCTCTTTCTTGGAGCCGGCTTTGTCACCACATACCAGGTAGCTGATCTTTTTCGTGACGGATTTGGATACCTGGCCGCCGTTGTCGAGGATCAATTGATGGATTGCATCCCGGGGTTCGGAAAGCGTTCCAGTCACACAAAAAGTCATACCGTCCAAATGGGCTGTGGTGGGAGTTTTGACATCTTTTACTGGATACCGAATGCCGATGATGGATCGCCATCGATCCAGGTTGTCTTCGGGGGCTCCGGTGGAAAGATCGATAAAACCTTTGATGATGTTTGCGGCGATGCCTTCACCAATGCCTTCGATTTTGCTGATCTGTTCGGGTAAAACATGGAGGATGTCATCGAGGGTATCGAAATTCTCGGCCAGCAGTCGGGATACGGTGTGGCCGAGCAGGGGGATATTCAACCCCATGAGGAAGCGATCGAACGAAACAATCTTGGATTTTTGAAGGGTGAGGAATAGCTTCGTGGCAGTTTTTTTACCCATCCGTTCGAGTTCAAGAAAATCTTCGATATTCAGACCGAAGATGTCCAGGGGATGTTTGACCAGGCCGGTGTCAACCAGTTGGTCAACGAGTTTTCCACCGAAGCCGTCGATATCGTAAACGTCCCGGGAAACGAAATGCCGGAGCCAGGCTTTGAGCTTGGCCAGGCATGTGCGGCTTGGACAGTAGGTGACGGCTTCGCCTTCCTCCCGGATAACCGATTCGCCGCAAACTGGGCAGGTCCTGGGCATCTCAAAGGGGATGGTGCTGTCGGGTCGCAGATCCGTGCTCACCTTGACGATTTCGGGAATGACGTCGCCGGCCCGGCGGACAAAGACGGTATCACCAACACGGATATCGAGGCGCTTGATCTGATCTTCGTTATGAAGGGTTACATTCGATACTGTGGCTCCGCCGACATAAACGGGTTTCAGCCTGGCGACCGGGGTGAGGGCGCCGGTCCTGCCGACTTGGCAGTCAATTCCTTCGACGATCGTGGTCTTTTCGATGGCTGGGAATTTCCAGGCAATGGCCCAGCGGGGTGCATGCGAATTGAACCCGATTCTATCCTGATACAGTTTCTCCTGAACCTTGATGACCATGCCGTCGATCTCCACCGGCAGCGATTCTCGAAAATCCATCAAGACGCCATAGGCGACCGGAAGCTGTTCATGCGTCAGGTTGATCTGGTTCAATCGAGTGGTTTTAAAGCCGTAGCAGTTAAAAAGATACAAAACATGGTCATGCCCGGTCAGACCTTCAAAATTCTCGAGTCCATGGGCATAAAAATCCAAGGGGCGCCTGGCGGTTTCTTGACTATCAAGTTGCTTGAGGGAGCCGGCGGCGGCATTCCGCGGATTGGCAAAAGGCTGTTTCCCGGCGGCAACCCGGAGTTCATTGGCGGTTTTGAATTTGGCTTTTTCAAAGACGACTTCGCCGACCACTTCCAATGAGCGATCGTCAGTCAGTTTCAGGGGAACAGATCGGATGGTCCGAATGTTGGCGGTAACGTCCTCGCCTGTCGATCCATCGCCACGGGTGGCAGCGCGAACCAGAATACCTTTTTCGTAATAAAGTTTGACGGCCAGGCCATCATATTTGGGTTCACAGGTATAAAGAATGGTTTCTTCACCGATGAGTTTTTCCATCCGTTTACAAAATGCCTCAATGTCGGATTCTTCAAATCCGTTGTCGAGGGAAAGCATCTTGATGGGATGGGTGAATTTCTCGAAACCATCCAGGGGTGGTGCACCAACCCTTTGCGATGGGGAATCCGGGGTGACCAGTTCCGGATATTTCTGTTCAAGAGTAATCAGGCCTTGAAAAAGTTTATCGTAATCGGCGTCGGAGATTTCGGGGTTGTTTAATACATAGTAACGATAGGCATGATAAGTGAGGGTTTCTTTCAGTTTTCTTACGGTCTCAATGATTTGAGCATCCATTTGTTTTCCTTTCTGCGATTATTATTCGATGAGATACGAGGATTAATGACAGCGCCAGGATGAGCCCGACTGCTACAAAAAAAATGATGGTGGGGAATGGTTCATCCGCCCCCACCATCATAAGAGAAAAAAATAGAATACAAATTGCCGCAAATTTAAAAATTACTTGAAAGAGCGCACCCATTTTGTGTCTTTCTTTATGCGGCCAATGTTCTGGAGAGAAGTCCGGGATTCGTTTGCATGAGATATTGGCAAATGGTTTTTGCGACGACCGGGAATCCATTGTTTCGAAGGAATGCGCAGAATCGAAGCGCCTTGATGTCTTCATTCTGTTCGACGAATTTTTCGCAACAGCCGATGAATTCTTGTTTCTTTTCGATTTTTGGCAGGATACTTCCGAGGTCGACATCCAGTGCGATGGAAATGGTCATAACGGCGGGTGACATTATGTTTCTCCTTTCGGGTGTAATTAATTACAAATAAAAAACGTCAATAAAAATCAAATAGTTTGATTGCAATTTCCTGTTAAGTTTGGTCTGTGCTTGAAAGTAAATATGGAATGATGACATTCGAGGTTTCTATCAGTCGGTAATGGGAAATCATAAAAAGTTCATCGATGTAGGCGAATTTCGGTTTCATGATTGTGCAGTGGTACCTGTAACAGAATAATTGGGAATCGTTTAAATGAGCGCTCATCGGTTTTCTCTCCTTATCGATATCACTGATCGATTTGAATGTAAATAGTTACTTTGTAATTAATCAGTGATATTATAAATCTCAAAATCCTGTAAAAAGATGATGAAAATAGCTAAAAATTAAAAAAAATTATGGTCGGGGGAGTGAAAGACTCTTATTTTTGACAAGTCACGATTTTCTGCTTGGCATCATTGCTTTTAATAACCCCGTATTGGCACGATATCTTACGCCTTCTTTCACTATCAGTCCAAGATTTTGCAATTCTTTTAAATCTCTTGATGCTGTTGTTCTTTTTAATCTGGCATATTGTTTGGTAAGCTCGGTTGATAGGGTGGTAATTTCATCAATAGTTAATGATCTTTCATTTGGCATCCTTAAAACGACTTCCCGTTTTCTTTTAAAGGCTTCTTTCTTGGTATATTTCAAATCCGCAAAGATTTCATACACATAATTATGCCAAAAAATTCGAAATTGATTCTCTTGTATAATTTTTATGTTTTCTTTAAGCCCATCACGAAAACCTTGGATGGCATATTCAATAAATCCAGTCAGATCATTTTGATTTTTAGCCTTATCAAGCTGCCGATAATATTCTGGACGGGTCTCATTATAAAAATTCGATAGAATATGGGAAACGATACTTGGCAACCCGGCTCGTAATAAAATATAAAATTCAAGCAATCGCCCTGTCCGTCCGTTACCATCACCAAATGGATGTATCCACTCGATGTACACGTGGGTTGCAATAGCTTGGATTATGGCCGTAGAAAATGGTTGTGGACCGTCGTTAAAATGAAATTCTATAGGAAGCCATTCACACAACTTCTTAACAAGTTCCGGGACATATTTATATTCTGGTGCTCTGTATGGCCCTACGATACGATTGTCATTCCTGAAACGCCCCGGAATTGCGTCAATATGTTCTCCTAAATCCTTGCTTATCATGCGATGAAAATCCATGATAAGTTCCGGTGTGATGATTCGAACCTTGCCATCATTTACTATTTCATTAAGCAAAGTGTTAAAAGCATTTAAAATATTTTTTACTTCAACCTCAAGATACTCTTTACTTGGAGGTAATTTCCAGCCTTCTTGTATCCTCGCTATTTCTTCTTGGCTCAATGTGTTGCCTTCGATGGCGGTTGTGGCTTGGGCACCTTTAATCAAAGACACTTGTAATAGTCTGTCTCTTGTTTTCGGTTTTAAAGGAATATTTGATATCATTTCCACCAGTGCATCACATTCTCCAAGTTGATACATGCACAACCATTTAATTTCCCATCGTTTTTTAAATGATATGTGTTTATGACCATCCATTTTATTTTATTCCTTGTCTGTTTTTATTTACTTTTTCATGTGCCTATATATCAATTTTTTTGTCAATAACTTTACATAAATTTCTTTAATTGTGGTTGCAACGATAAACCTAATAGATAATATAAAATATTATCTATTAGGCGAGTTTGCTCATGGCGACGGTCAAGGGATCAAATGATTCGATCGATTTGGCAGCTTCGATGTAATCGGGAGTGTCGGGGCATTCATCCGGGTCAAGATCTCCGGGAAGCTGTGCAATCAATACTTTTTTGTGGGATTTGAGGCGCAACCCGGCGGCATAGGCTTCCGGTAGCGTCCCGCCATCCCAGAGCATGATCACGGTATTAATTCTGGATTCTTCTTTGATCATTTTCTCCTGATTGACTTTCAAGGATTTGCCGAAGGTGGCCGTGACGTTGTGATAGTTGCGCTCCCATACGCGCCAGGCGCTGGTGACACCTTCCGTGATGATGAGGGTTCCAAAAAATCGGGCATGATCCCAATTATACAATTCACTTTCAAATGGCTGATCGATTGGAAAGAGGTATTTCGGGATTGCGTCGTAAATGGTTCGTCCCTGGAATGCGACGGCTTTTCCATCTCGATAAATGGGAATGATGATCCGACCGGAATATGGACAGCATCGTTTTCCTGCTTTTCGAATTGAACATTCGGGGCAAAGGGTACCGGTAGGTGGCCCGGATGGGCAGAAAACCAATCCAAAATGTTCGATGACATCTTTGGATATCCGTCTACCTTCGAGATAACTCCATTCCGGGGTTCCTGGTTCGATTCGGCGCCATGGAGGGAAAAGACATGGCTTTGACTCTGTTTCAATTGAGGATTCGGTATCTTCAGGTGATTCGAATAATGTTTTAATTGCTGTTTCAAGGCGATCAGCGCCAAATGTTCTCTTGGGTGCGGAAGTACGGACGATCTTCATCGCCTGGAATTTAGAAATACCTTCGGCTGTGGCAACAAACTCAATTTCATTGTATTTTTCGCCACAGATAAAACAAAAGGCTTTTTTATCAGCAAGGTTGACTGTCATCTTCCGGCGGCGACGCCAGTTGTCATCACAATCCGGGTTGATGCAGTTGATGGATACCTGATCCGGGTTTATCTGCTGGGGTTTGGGGTCAAATTGATCTTCGATATATTCTTGGAAATTGAAAGTCATGATCTACCTCCTGTTGCAATAGACTGTAAAACGAATTCTCGCCGTGAATTTCGGGTTATCTCACTTTGGGTGGTATCAGAATGCCCCGGATTGAAATTTGAGCCTCTAAGGGATCTTAAACGAGGTATCATGTTATAAGGCGGCCGAAATGGGTCCGGTCGAATTCATCCATCATAGGTTTGGATATTCTCATTCGGGTAAAGTCGGTGTAAAATTCGACGTTGATGTTTTTGGGCCCGTTCCTGTTTTTGGCGAGGAATGCACGCATGATGCCTGTACAACCATCGGAGCAATAAGCTTCCTCTGATTTGGTTTGGGATAAACCGATAACATAGTCAGCAGTCATCGCTTTGGAAAAGTCTTCAGCCATTGAATCGATATCGATATCTTTTTTTCTGAGGCTGTCGCGGTTGGCCTGGGAGGCTGTCATGACATCGACGGAGCATTCTTTACCGATTGCTCGAAGCTGTTCATAGACATCGCCGTGTTCGAGGCGACGTTCATCTATTCGCCTGTCGGATGCCATGATGTCCGCATAATCGACGACCAGGGCATCAATCCGGATTCCTTCTTCTTCATATGATCGAATATGACGTCGGATCATATTCGGAGTGAGATATCTCGGCGGAAGGTCATGCAGAAAAATTTCGCCGAATTTGAAACTTCGCTGGATGATACCCCATCTTTCGGCGACCAGATCGGCGTGTTTGATAAGATCGACAAAAGGGATGCCGGTAACCATGGCATCGAAGCGATTCATAACGATATCGCTGGCCATCTCCAAAGTGTAATATAGAACATTGTTTCCTTGAAGAACGGCAGCCATGGTGAGGTTTGCGAGCCAAATAGATTTGCCACGGCCAGGGGAACCACAAATAACCAACATTTCACCTTTGCCGATTCCTTTGCGATAAAGTTTGGCATCCAGCTCGGGCAGGCCGGTGGAAATGCCGGCCCGGGTAAGGGAGGCTTCCGGATCTTTAAGTAGGGCCACCCGGTCACCAACCGAACCAACAACTTTGATATCAACCCTTTTCTCTGTCGATTCGACTTTGGTGTAGGCGGCTGTCATCCTGTCGATTATTTCTTTGTATTGACCTTTTCGCAGGAGATCGACAGATCCGACGAGTTCGACTTCAAGGGATTTGGCGAGCACAAATCGACGAATTTCTGTTTTAACATATTCAAGGGCTTTTGGAGTGGTGGCAATCCTGACAAATGTTTTGACATACTCGGTACGTTCATCTTCAACAATCCTTTTCGTCTTGATGCGCTTCGAAATCTCATGAAAAACAACCTCCTTGGTGATTGAATCTTTTGGAAATTTCTTTACAAAAGAGATGAATATTTCCGCATACGTGGCATCAACTTTGTCGTCGAAGTGTTCGGGTTTTATGGTTTCAGATGATAGCCTCAAAAAGTTTGGATCCAGATAAAGCAAGGCGAGGATATCCTTCTGAAAATCCGGGCTGAATTCATCTTTGATGGTTTTTGCGGGTGTATATGGTGTTGCCATGAAGTTCCTCTCTGTTAATGGACATTTCGGAAAATTGACCTTGAAATGGCATGTTCAGCATCATATCGATAGCCTGATAAGATTTTCAGACGATGGTATGAGCCATATCCTTCAGCCCATTGTTGAGGTAATACCTAAATTTTGCACGACGAATCATAAATAAGGAAGAAACCATCTGGGAATCCTGTTATAAAGGGAGGTGACATGCTTCCACAATAAAAACAGGAGGTACCCAGATGGTAAAATCAAGTAAATCAAAAAGCCGTAAAAACCGCAAGAACAAAGGGTTTAAGAAAAACGCTGCCAAGGCCAGAAAAATCAACGCTTCTACGCCGCATGAGACATGCAGCGAGCAACTAAGTCCATTTGGCGGGCTTTTAGCGATGATCAAATTTTTCGATTTGATCGATTTCAAACAAATATTTAACTCCACCTATCATGCGCCTGTCCGGCAGCCAAAGCTGGGCCACTATTCGATGGTGGCAGGACTTCTGATGCTACTGTTTATAGGCTTTAACAGAATCTGGCATTTTACCTACATCCGACTCGATGCCATGCTGTGTGGATTTTTCCGACTGACAAAGTTGCCGGTGTCGAGCACCTTCTGGCGATACCTTGACAGCTTGGGAATTAACCAAGCCCAGTCCCTTCAGAAGCTCATGAGCATTCTGCGAGAACGGGTGTGGCAACAACTGGGTTTCAATTATTACCGGATATGCATCGATATCGACACCACCGTCGAGACGCTGTACGGCAATCAGCAAGGAGGCAGGAAAGGCCATAACACCAAAAACCGGGGAAAGAAAGGTTACCGTCCGGTGCTGTGCTTCATTGAGCAGACCCGGGAGTGTCTTATCGGAAAGCTTCGAAAAGGTGAAACACTCAGTGGCAAACAGACCGCTGCCTTTATCCTCCAGACAAAATCCCATTTACCCGGTTGTGTTCGCCAAGTCCTGCTGCGGGCCGATGGAGAGTTCCTGAGCTGGGAAAGTGTCCAGACTGCAAGACACTGCGGCTATGACTTCATCATCGCCAACAAGAGATGCGACCCGCCCTTTGATCCGAGAGGTTGGTATCGGCCCTGGAAACGCAAGGATGTTGAGTATAACAGCTGCGTCTATCAGCCCCTTGGTTGGGATACCCCGTGCCGGTTTGTGGCCATGCGTATACCGAAAGCCAAATCAACTTCAAACCAGCAAGTGCAATGCCTACTCTTTGAAGACGACAACTATACATACCGGATATTCTGCACGAACCTTTCAGGGCCGGCCCATGAGGTGGTCAGCAAGTATGATAAACGCGCTGACGTTGAAAACCTGGTGGGTGAGGCCAAACGTGAAGGGCTTGAGGCCATCCCATCAGCAAAGTTCAAAAACAATTATGCGTTCTTTCAACTTGTAGTGCTGTCGTATAACATTTGGCGTTACATCAAGATGCTTGCCGCCATGAGCCAGGACAGAAAAAAGATGCCGCATTTAAAAACGGTGGCATCCAATACAATCCGGATCGCCAGGTTGAAGCTGCTTTTCATTGCCGCAAAAGTTGTCAAAGATCAAAACCGTGACAAGGTCAAGTTCTCCGTACACGATGCGAGAACGCCCGCGATGATCCATTTTCTCGACTTCCTGGATCAAGCGCGATTGAAACCGAAGCCGTGGAGACAAGTGGCATGTTGAACGTCTGCGTAACTCGGGAAAATATCATGCAAGAATTTTTTTTCACGACAATTTCCTTTGTATATGGGCAGTTAAACGAAACACGTGCAAACCGTATACTTCACACTAAAGGCAACGATCATGTGTTAGAGTAGAAAACGAACTCTTCGTCATTTTGAAAAAATTGGCCACCGTGGCCAATTAAAGCTAATTGCGTGCAAAATTCAGGTAATAATTTCAGGTCAATTGCTGTGGAAATTATGTCAAATGGTCTTTCACCAGAATTAGCGGCGGCTCGTTCGATTGCAGGGATGAGAATGTCGTGATAAAAGTTATTAGCCTTCTCGCGTTGTTCCGGGGTGGTGTCGGAATAATTCAAAATGAAATCGGCATTGCGACTATAATGAATATCATCAAGAGTAATACAGACTGACGATGCTAAATTGTTTCGAAGATAATTCGTTGCCGCTTCTCTATGGTCCTCTCCTGCAAAATCATGGATATTCGGCGTAACCTGGATTACTTGTTTCCTATTTCGATCAAGGGTGTATTCAACAATGCCGACAAGATAGTCTTCATAGCGACAACCTAATTTATCGACTATAATTCTTGTTTTTCGTATGCTTTCATGAAGGCGCCAAAAATTCTGCAACGCCTTTGGAGACGATAATGCCTCCAAAATACCATTATTGAATTTGAACTTCAGGAAACTTGATTTCCTAATTGTTGCATATGGCAAGCAAAACATAATGTAAGTGGTTGAAAAACAGAAAGATAGGAGTCTGAATCCAGCAGGCCGGTAAGGTATTGCAACCGGAAAATGAACATGGCACCTTTAACCTTATTATCTTGGCGGATAAATGAAAGGAAAAGGATGCCATGCCTCAACAGATACTACCACTTATTCCTCGCGGTGCAAGACAAATCAACGGGCTTGTCAGTGTATTTCGTGACGATACGACCTGGACCTATTTTCTATCGACCGTTCCGATTTATTCTCACAGACAAGGCGATCAACGAATGTTTCGGATGATAACAGCCCAACTGGTTGAATCCGGAGCTTGCCGCCAGATCGATATCCAAAACACATTCGGCGTATCCAAGAGCAATGTCATCCGATCCGTGAACAAACTCAGGTCCGGCGGCGCCGAGGCATTTTTCGTTCAGCGGCGGGGACGACGCGGCGGCAAGGTTTTCAAACCTGAGGTGCTTGAACAAGCCCAACGTTTACTGGATCAAGGGTGCTCGAAAAAAGATGCCGCCCTGGAACTTGGCATTAAATACGATACGTTTCGCAAAGCTATAGATGATGGTCGGTTAATCGAATCAAGGATTGGTGAACCGTGTCTAACCAAATCAGATCGGGACATGGTCGACATGGCTGCTGCCGATGGTATGGGGACGGCTTGCAACCGAGTCGGGGAACGCATATTGGCATCATTGGGCAAAATGGTTGGTGCGCCGGTTCGTTTTGACAGATGCCTGGACGTTCCCAAAGCAGGCGTTCTTTGTGCGATACCGTCATTGGTGGCAAACGGGTTGTTTACCGGCGCAAAACAGTTCCTCGGCCAAGTCAAAGGCTATTACACGATCTTTCATGTCTTGTTGCTGCTTTCGTTTATGGCCTTATGCAGGATCAAGACGACAGAAAAAATACGAGGCCATGCTCCGGGAGAATTTGGTAAGTTATTGGGCTTGGATCGTGCACCGGAGGTTCGCTGTTTGCGTTACAAGATGGATGCGTTGAGCGCAGACCACGGCGCGGAAAAGTGGGCCGCATACCTCGGTAAATACTGGATGGAACAGGCGCCCGAATCGGTTGGCGCGCTTTATGTTGACGGGCATGTACGTGTTTATCATGGAAAATTGACCCGACTACCGCGCCGCTACGTGTCCCGGGAACGATTGTGCATGAGGGGCATTACCGACTATTGGGTTAACGATGCGATTGGCCGACCTTTTTTTGTCGTCGAAAAGCAGATCGATCCTGGATTATTGGCGGTTTTAAGAGACGATATCGTTCCCCGGTTGTTGCAAGACGTTCCGAATCAACCCGGTTTGCAGCAACTACAAGAGAACCCATGTTTATGCCGGTTCGTTCTTGTTTTCGACAGGGAAGGATATAGTCCCGCATTCTTCAAGGAAATGTGGGATCGCCATCGAATCGGCTGCATGACGTATCATAAGCATCCTGGTGAATCATGGCCGGAGCATTGGTTCACCGAGTATGAAGTTGCGATGCCAAACAAAGAGGTGGTGAAGATGCGGCTTTGCGAAATGGGTAGTTTGGTGGGATCTGGTAAGGGTGCAACATGGATGCGACAAGTGCGAAAACTGACCGATTCCGGACACCAGACCAGCGTAATCAGCACCGCTTTCGATTTGCCGCATACTCAATTGGCAGCACGCATGTTCAGCCGGTGGTGTCAGGAAAACTTTTTCAACTATATGATGCAACATTTTGATATCGATGTGCTTTTAGATTATGGTGTCGTTGAATTTCCTGATACCGAACGGGTAATCAACCCCGTTTGGCGGCAATTGAATCAATCCCGTAATTCGTT
Source organism: uncultured Desulfosarcina sp. (assembly GCA_963674945.2). Taxonomy (GTDB): domain Bacteria; phylum Desulfobacterota; class Desulfobacteria; order Desulfobacterales; family Desulfosarcinaceae; genus Desulfosarcina. The sequence goes on along the minus strand of CAXXWQ010000003.1, from coordinate 917,572 downwards.
GCAGAACAAGCTACGATATCGTCGTGCCTGTTTTGCCGAGATGACCATTCACCCTGAAAATGAAGACAAACCGGTAAAGTTTAAGAAGTGGATAGAGAAAAAGGCCGAGCTGTTAGAAGAAATCGAAAAGATGGAGTATCAACTCAGCGAGTTGAAAGAAAAACGAAAACAGACAAGTAAACACATCACGTGGGGAGAACTTGAAGCAAAAGATAAATTTTTACGTTTACAACCGGGCAGAAAACGCCTGATGGACACGGTTCGTATGATTGCATATCGTGCAGAGACGGCAATGGTTGGGTTGCTCACGGGTCCGACGGTAAACTCGTCGGATGCACGGAGTCTTCTCCAGACACTGTTCCAGACCGAAGGCGATGTACTGCCCGATATTGAAAATCAGCAATTGAATATACGATTGCACGGCGCTTCGTTCCCAGCGGCCAATCGGGCTCTTTGCCAACTGTTTGCGCATCTGAACAGTGCGCAGGTAAAATACCCCGGTACCGAGCTGCAAATGATATTCGAACTAAATGGCTGCAGCACCTCAAATCATGCCGGAGGTGTCACATAGTTTTCCCGGAGATGCAGTGTTCTGAACTTGGTTTTAAAAAAAATTCCCATGATTTTTTTGAAAGCCAGGCCAAATTCATAATCACGGTCGAGGTTATTCAATCCATAATAACGAATATGAGGGGTATAGGCGCCTTTATCGACAAGTTCATCATCCTCCTTCATCTTTTTTACATCATAAGATTCTCTACCTGGTTTTTTACGTTTTTTGCCTTTTTTGGCCGCCCTTTCCTTTTGCATATCTTTGGCGAATTCAGTTTGCCGTTTCTCTATGAGCATAAGACTGTGAGAACCTTTTTCGATGCAAAACCCATGGGAGGTGGGTTTCTCCTCCATTGGGGTATCGATGGATGGAGCCTGATCGCTGACCGCGTGAGCAGGGCTGGGCCCCTCGTATGGGGTTCGGAGTAGGGCTGGGCTCTCTGAATCCATTCGGGAGATCGGAGTTCTGGTCTCCTCTGTCGGGGGCATCCTTTCCACTGTACTGATGGAGGAAATTACGCTCGAAGCATGCTCGACGTGAGCCTTCGGCTCACTTTCGATCATTTGCTCAAAAATGGGGTCTCCTCCTGTTGTACCATCGAAGGGAATAGAATTAATCCAAGTAACGTCAGGTGTAACCTCCGTTACCTCGTCGAAAGGATTTTTCACTAAAGGGATTTCAGCGCGGGGCGCTGTCTTGTCGGAAAGGGAAAAATATTTAAAAAGAATTTTTTGGAAATCTTTTTCAAATTTTTTGAAATCTGATTCTGAGATTTCGCGCCTAATTCTTTTCTTATTTTCTAGTATATTATTATATATTATATGTTGTATGTTATATATTAGGCTCGAATTGTTTTCAACCGATGGTTCAAGCGGTGGTTCAAGCGGTGGTTCAATTGATAGTTCAAGCGGTGGGGTTTTCAACGAAAATTTCATTTGTTTTTCAAAAAGCGGGTCTGGTCTTTTTTGAATCAAACCCTCTTCGATGAGTTTATTCAAACTTGTCCAAATTGATTTTGTTCGCTTAACAGATAAAATTTTCCCCAATTCTTTAGCGGTGTATTCTTCTGTTGGGTTTTTTTTCAATTTTTTCATAATTCGTTCCTTGATTGTCATATGGCTCCTCCGATTAAATGAAGATTTGGGGTTTTATAAAGCCGTTGTAAACAGTTGCTATCCCGAGTGGTGATAACTGATAAAGGAGTACGGGAGGTTCTTTGCTGATATCTGTATCTATTTTTGAGATTACAAAACCATCCGCGATGAGCGAGTCGAGGGCTTTTTTTACTTCTTCGGGTTTTTCATCATATAGATTTTCATATTGTTTCGCATAGAATGTTCGCTTCTCAAGACACCTCTCCGATGCCATATTAGAAAAAATATAGTCCTCTAACGACATGGGTTCTTGGCGGGTGCGTTCTATCCTGGCTTTTAATTCCTCAAAAGAAAATGATTCGTTGGCAAGTGCAAGAGCCGATGGCCAAAGTGGGAAAAAGTCGCCGCGTTTGAATCGATTTAATATTATTTGCCAATGCTTCGTGATAAAAAAAACATCAGATACAATAAGCAGCTCCGGATTGAGTTTTGGGTACGCTTTTTCAACAATGATATCCTCGGCTTCGTCTAAAAAATTTTCCTCCGCCTCTTCGCATGATATCCTTTCGAGCAGTTTTTTTTCATCGTCTTCAAGATAATCTTTTGCGAAGTCTATTATTCGAGAATAGACATAAAAAGAAGATTCTCCCCACTTGTGAGGGGTGTATACTCTGCTTTCGACAAATAAATGTTCCTCAACAAGTTTTGCGACGGCAGTTTCGATTTTTTTGATTGGTTCTTTAAGAATTTCTGCATAATCAAGGGTGGATAACCTTTCATCCATATATCGTTTAGCTGCATTCAAAATCCGGTTTTCCAAGTTCTTTTCCGTCATCTCCAGCCTGCCTTTCTGCCGACTAAGCGGCCGCTTTCTTCAGTAAAAAATTAAAATTGGGAACGATCTCGAACCCTGGTTCATCCCGAATCACGGTGAATCTTTCCATCGAGTGCTTGGCGAGGTGCTTATTGGTCAGGTCGATGTAATCGACGATCAGAACCCAGTTTTCATCCGCTTTGGGGCGCATGCCTCTTCCTACGCGCTGGTATAGGCGGATCGGGGATCTCATGCCGCCTGCGAGGATTACGGCGGAGACTGCCGGAATATCCACACCCTCATCGGAAATTGTGGAAGAAATGAGGATGTCCAGCTTTTTGTTCGCAAGAGCCTTGAGCGCCGTTTCTCTGGTTTCTGTGTCTTTCGATCCGTGGATGAATTGAATTTTTAACCCTGGGTATCGTTTGAATCGACTGAGCAGGTCCTTGCCATGATTGATCTTGCTGACCAGAATCAGGGTGGTCAGGTTGTTTTGGGCGAATTCGACGCCTTTGTTGACGATATCCTGGTTTCGAAAATCGTTTTCGATGATCCCTTGTTTGTAGGCTGCTGGATATTTGAGTTTTTGACTGAGCAGCGGAGAGTTGATCTTCACGAATTGGATATATGGTTGCGCGAGCAGCCCGCGGGCGATCAGATCGGCAATGGTGATCCGGGAAATGATGTTGCCGGTCTGAGCTATGAGAGAGATATCTTCGAAAAGACCTTTCATAAGAGGGGTAGCGGTTAACCCGATTCGGTAATAGGCGTTCGAGCACTGGTTGCAGATGGTTGAAAAGGAAAAAGAGTCTATGCGATGGGCTTCGTCGATGATCAGGAAATCAATGCTTTTCATCAAAGCCATGATCTCGGGATTGGCTTTCCGGATGACGTTGCCTTTCTTGTCCTTTTTCTCCATCCCGGCATACAGGGTCTGGACGGTCGCAACGATCGTCATCTGGGTGAGATCCTTGGTTCCGTCGCCACAGATACCGGCATCGATGCCGGAGGTGACGAACGATCTTTGGGTTTGATGTAAAAGCTCTTTTTGGTGGGTGAGGAATAAAACTCGTTTGCCTTACAGGTTGGCGATCTTGATGGCGCCGGCGGCGATAACTGTCTTTCCCGATCCGGTCGGGGATTGGATGATGCCCCGGGTTCGGGTGAAGATGGTCCGGATTGCGTCTTCTTGATAATCCCGCAGGGTTTTTCCGTCGAGGACATGAGCGATGTCGTATGACGGGTCGAGCTTGATGGGTGTATCCGGTCTCTTGTCGACAACCGGAATGATCATTCCAATTTCGCGGGCTTTTTCCTGGGCCAGATCGATCAGCCCGACTTCAAGGGTGTTGCTGTGGCGTTTGAAAAAACAGATGTTGCCGTCCCAGCCGCCCTCTTTATGTGCTTTGGTGAATTTGAAGTTTGGCAGTTGAAAGGTTAATCCCTTGGCTACTAAATTTCGAACTCGGAAATCATCCGTAACGAGCCGGGCAGTGCGGTTATTTTCGATTTGAAAATAGGTCATCGGCCTTCCTTTCTTTTCAGTTGGGTAGGGTTAGTGGTCAGAGTTATGGGAGCGGATAAATCTCAATTTTCTGTAAATTGGGGGCAATTGTTCTTGACAAGAAATGGTGTAATTAATTACCATCAACCAAAATAATTACATACATGCCAAAAAGGAGTCAAGGCAAATGAAAAAAATTTACTGGGGTATGCACTTGACTCCAGTGGCCACAACATATAGTGTACCAGTCTATGGAGGAAGATTACCCCAGAACGTTGATAGAATTTGAAAAACGATTTAGCTCTGAAGCTGGATGCACTGACTATTTGATGGCTCTTAGATGGCCCGAAGGCTTCCGTTGCCCTCATTGCGGTTCTGCATCCTCGTGGAGAACTAAACGATCCCAGTTTCATTGTACTGATTGTGGAAATCAATCTACGATAACTTCCGGTACAATTTTTCACGGCACCAGAAAGCCCTTGTCTCTTTGGTTTCGGGCTATGTGGCACATTACAGGTCAGAAGTACGGAGCTAATGCACTTGGGCTTCAGAGAGTACTTAACCTTGGGAGTTATAATACCGCCTGGCAATGGCTCCATAAACTTCGAAGAGCAATGGTTCGTCCAGGACGTGACCGATTGTCCGGGATTGTTGAAGTTGATGAAACCTATGTCGGTGGGAAAAAGTCTGGAAAACGCGGTCGGGGTGCTGAAGGTAAAGCTTTGGTCGGTATTGCCGTGGAGGATAAAGGCCGAAAAGGAATTGGGCGAATTAGACTCTGGCACCTCGAAGACGCATCGGGAGATAGTCTGACTCAATTTGTACAAGAAATCGCCCAGCCAGGCAGCACCATCAGGACGGATGATTGGCCCGGCTATAGCAGCCTTGGCGATAAAGGATTTAAGCATATTGCGATTCCATCGCATGACTTGAAGATTGTACATTTGGTAGCGTCGCTCATGAAACGATGGTTACTTGGTACTTATCAAGGGGCGGTCAGACCGTCTCATTTGATGTACTATTTGGATGAATTCACATTCAGGTTCAACCGTAGAACATCAGTGTCTCGCGGAAAACTATTTTACAGGCTGGTCCAACAGGCCGTGATGGTGGACCCTGCCCCAGCTAGTACTCTTAAAGGTGCATCGTTACCGTTTTTGGAAGGGGCAGCAAATTTAAATCTCGATCCAATTGACGATGACCTGGGCCACAACATATAGTATGTGCTGGATTTAAGTGCATACCCCAGAAAATTTATTTGGAATACAAGGATCACTTCGACGCCGCTCATTTCTTGAGGGGATATGATGGTCCTTGTGCAAACCTCCACGGGCACCGGTGGGAAGTTGAGATTCAGATTTCGGGGACTCGGTTAAACAGCGTTGGAATCTTAATTGATTTCAAAAAGTTAAAGGAGATGATGAAACTTCTCCTTCCGGATCATAAAAACCTTAATGACATCCATCAATTCACCAAAGTCAATCCGACGGCTGAAAATTTGGCTCTTTTTCTATTCGATCGGATTGAAAGAGCATTGAATTCAATTGAGGGGCCGAGGGTTTTACGGTTGGAACATATCAAAGTATGGGAATCTCCAGAGGCCTGTGCCATGGTGAAAGGGGGTCAAGATGGGTGATCCTCGTGATATTCGTTTTGATGGGGAACGATATCCTGTCCTTGAGATTTTTACATCAATTCAATCCGAAGGCGCTCGTTGCGGTACCTTGACACATTTCCTTCGTTTGGGTGGCTGCTCACATTTTTGCAGCTTCTGCGACACCCCTATGGAACCATATACGATGATGACACCGGCAGAGATCGGTAAAGAGCTGCGCACCCGTGAGGAAAAAGTACCGACTGGCTGGCAAGTGGTGATCACCGGCGGTGAACCGATGGTGCACGATCTGATGCCATTATTGAAGGAGTTGGGTCGACCGACGATCGTGAAGGGTTTTTTCGTGGCCATGGAAAGTAACGGCAGCCGGATCCATATGATTGCCAAGAGTCAGCCGGAGGTGTTGCATCGGATTGATTGGTTGACGGTTTCTCCCAAAGCGCCTGTTACCGGTTTTCTTTTGAGAAAGTATGCCAGTGAAGTGAAATACATTGTCCCGGATCATGAAGATTTGATCGATTGGCAACATAGTCGAGTTTTCGTTCAACCCGAGTTCAACAATGGGGAAGCTCTGAAGCGGTGTCTGCATTGGATGTCAAAATATCCAAATATCCGGATGAGTTTTCAGGCCCATAAATACCTGGGATTGAGGTGACGTTATGGATGCCAAAGACGTAATGAAAAAGCCAATGCCGACAATCGATGATATACGGGAAGCCTTGGAATCGATCCTCTTGTTTATCGGCGAGGATCCGTCACGAGACGGGTTGCTGGAGACGCCGGATCGGATTATCAAATCATGGGGTGAGCTTTATTCCGGCTATAAACAGTCGCCGGAGGAAATTCTATCCAAATGTTTTGATGAAATTGATGGCTACGATCAGATGGTCATACTCAAGAACATCGGTTTCTTTTCGATGTGCGAGCATCATAATTTGAGTTTCATCGGAGTGGCGCATGTCGGTTATCTGCTCGAAAACAAAGTGGTTGGCATAAGCAAGTTGGCCCGGCTCGTTGATTGTCATGCCAGGCGGATGCAGATCCAGGAGCGAATGACGAAGTGTATCGCCGATGACATCATGAGATATCTCAAACCGAAAGGTGCAGCCGTGGTTGTCGAGGGGCAACATCTGTGCATGCAGGCCCGGGGTATCAAGAAGATCGGATCGTCAATGATAACTTCGGCGATGGAAGGCGTTTTCAAAAATAACGAAGGCGGATCAAAGGATGAATTTCTAACTTTAGTTTCAATGTCATCAACTTATTGAGAAAGGAATTGAACCAATGAACAAAGGGAATAGTGCTCTTGTCGTGTTATCGGGTGGTCAGGATTCTACTACTGCTCTTTACTGGGCAAAAAAACGTTATGAGAAAGTGGTAGCGGTATCTTTCGATTATGGCCAGCGTCATCGGATCGAACTGGAGTGTGCGAAAAAGATCGCCGAAATGGCCGGGGTTGAGCATGAGATCATCGATGCGAAGTTCATCAATGCTTTGGCGCCCAGTGCGTTGACCCGAGACAGTATCGATGTGGCATGTCCGGCTGGACAATTGCCGACGACATTTGTCGATGGCCGAAATCTGTTTTTTCTGTCGATGGCTGCCGTGTACGCAAAGCAGTTGGGGATCAATGTTCTGGTGACTGGAGTTTGCCAGACGGATTATTCCGGATATCCGGATTGCCGCCGGCAGTTCATCGATTCGTTGGAGGTCACTTTGGCTTTGGCTATGGAATATCCAATTTATATAGTCACCCCGATGATGAACATCACCAAAGCGGATGAGGTGTTAATGGCATATGACCTGGGCCCGGATTGCATCAATGCGTTGGGGTACAGTCATACCTGTTACGAGGGGCAATATCCGCCTTGTGGAACATGTCCGGCATGTGTGTTGCGGGCCAAGGGTTTCCACCAGGCTGGTCTGGAGGATCCGCTTATCACCCGCAGCCGGATGGAAAATGATGGCATGAGTCTTGGCTAATTTTTAATCAAATATCACAGTAATTAATTACAAAGATTATGAAAAAACCAATTTTGTCAGTTGATATTGCTTTGAATAACCTGGGGTGGGTTGTTTTTGAAGATGGGTTGCCCTGGGCCTGTGGCGTGGTTCAACCTTTGATTCCGAAGGAAATGAGAAGCCGTAAAGGCAAAAATAAATTGTCGAAGCGTGAGGAAAATACCATTTTGCTGCGGCAACTTATCGATGGTTTTAATTGTCTTCTCGATAATTTTCACCCGGTATCTATCGTCGGTGAGGCACCACATGGAGGGGCAAAAAGTGCGGATGCAGCTGTGAAAATGAATATGGCCTTGGCTGTAGTCATGAGTGTGTGCTTGGTCCGTGTAATTGATTACCAGTGGTGTTCACCGAATGATGTGAAACGGGAAACGATTGGCGATCTTAAAGCATCCAAAGAACAAATCATGGACTGGACGATTGAAAAGTTCGGAGGTGAAAAAGACGTCAAGGAGATCTCAATTACGAAAGGGAAGCGTGCAGGTAAGGTCGATCGACGTTTGACATACAGTTTTCTCGGAAAACAGATTCCGGGTGGGATGTTTGAACATATTGCCGATGCAGCCGGCGCCTATTGGGCTGTGAATGCGTTGGCGGCAACAAAGTGAAAGGAAAAACACAATGGATGACCAATATAAAGATCAGGCTGGGACGTTGATTCAATTAGGCGCCAAGAAGACGGATTACTCCAGAACTCCTTCGGTTGGTATTCTGGAGACGTTCGATAATCGGGATGCCGGCGGGGAACCATACAAGGTTGAGTTTACGACGGATGAATTCACATCTCTATGTCCGAAAACAGGGCAACCGGATTTCGCCAGTTTCCGGTTGAAATATGTTCCGGGTGAAAAGTGTATCGAGTCGAAAAGTCTTAAACTCTATCTCTTCAGTTATCGGAATGAAGGACAATTTATGGAATCGATCACTAACCAGATGTTGAAACATTTCGTCGAGGTTTGTCAGCCGTTGGGTATGGTCCTTGAAATGGATTTTGCTGCTCGTGGCGGGATCCATACTCTGGTAGAGGTGCAATATTTCTCACCAATGCTCGATACGGTTGTTGTCGAGAGTGAGGACGGTATCGGGACTGCTGATATGGAGGTCATCCGATTGATGATGAAAGTTCAATCACTGTTAGGGATCGACTAATGCGTATCTTTTTCGCCGGTGTAGGAAAACAATATGAGGAAGCGTTTGTCGAGCTGGGGGTGAAAAATTATCTGTCCTCCTTTGAGAACCAAAAAGGCACCGACCTGGCTGCGGGGATCGCCGGCCGGTGCCGGCCCGGCAATGCGTTTCTATTGGATTCGGGTGCGTTCAGTGCGTGGAATAGCGGGCGCCATATCGATCTGAAGGAATACATTGCCTACGCCAAGGATTTCATCTCCCAACATCGAGAGATGATTGATCACATCTATATCGTCAATCTCGATGTGATCCCCGGGGAGCAGGGAATCAAACCGACCAAAAAAGAGGTGGAGGAAGCAGCCAAACAGGGATGGGATAACATGATCCAATTCGAAAAGGCTGGTCTTACACCTCTTCATATTTTTCACCAGGGCGAGGATTTCAAGTGGCTTGAACGAATCGCCGCCCGCCATCGTTACATCGGAATCTCACCAAACAACGACGCGTCGATCAAATCTAAATTCAATTGGATGAATAGGGTTTTCGCAATCATCCAGGCCAAGAATATGACCCATGGGTTTGCGGTCACGGCCCGGAAGCTGATGCAGGCCTTTCCTTGGTATTCGGTGGACAGTACAAGCTGGATGGCGCCGACGATATACGGGAAAGCCGTTTTCACTCCAGAGTTCGGTGAATTGGGTTTGTCGTCTCGAAGCAAGTCTCATGTGGATTATGTGATCCATGCGAATATTCGAGAACTGCGCCGGTTGCAGCGGGGTTACACCCAGCTGTGGGCAAAACGGGGTGTCGTTTGGGATGAGGATGAATCATAATTTTTCAATTTAATAATACCGATCGGTATAGAATGGAATCATACCATGTCATATGAAATGAGGATCAACGAAGAGATTGTCGATATCGATCGTTTGGTACCAAATCCGTGGAACCATAACGAACAGACCGAGTTCATGCAGGAAAAGCTTGGCAACTCCCTGGAGATGTACGGCCAGGTCGCGGAGGTGATCGTCCGGGAGAAACCAGACGGAAATCTGGAGATCATCGACGGGGAGCACCGGTGGAAAGAGCTTGTCATCCAAAAGGAAGAAAAAATCCTGGTCAATAACCTGGGTGAAGTTTCAGACGATGACGCCCGGCTGCTCACTGCGGTGATGAATGAACTTCGAGGAAACAGGAATCCGTCCAAATTAAGCCGGCTGCTGAATTCGTTAAAAGATTCGGCGGACTGGAGGGATATGACGGAAGTTCTGCCTTTCACCATGATTGAATTGGAGAACATCTTGGCTATCGCTGACGATCTGCCCAAGGATCCAAAACCCAAAGGTGATGGTGATGGCGACGGAGAGAGGAAGCCGACGTCCTGGGTGGATATCAAAATTTCGGTTCATCAGGATGCCATCCCCGAGGTCAAAGGGATGATGGCCGAAGCCAAAACAAAGCTGGGAATCAGTTCTGAACCCGACGAGGCATTGGAAAACGGAAAGTTACTCAAGGTGCTGCTTAAACATGGGAAAGGGGGTGAAGATGCGTCCTCATGAGATTTTTGCCCCCGAATTGGAATTGATTCAAGATGATTTGATCCGGGAGTTGGTCGCCGAGGTACTCCAGGCCCTGGAAACGGCCAATGGATATTTCTACAAGGCGCCTGCCTCCAGTTCAAATAAATGGCATCCGAGTTGTTGTAATGTCAAAAGCGGCCTTTTGCGGCATGTGAAAAGAGCAGTTGGTGTAGGTGTTCATCTGAGTGTCGCATACGGATTTTCCCAAAAGGAGAAAGATGTGGTCGTAGCCGCATTACTCCTTCATGACATCTGGAAAAACGATTTCAAGAAGCACGCCTCCCGGGCCGGTCAGTATGTTCTCGATATCATCAGTAAGAAAGCAGAAAAATACAGTGCTATAGGGGTTGAATCTTTGGCGATGATCGTCAAGGGGATCCGGCTTCATATGGGATTGTGGACAGAATCGTCGTTCAAGAAACCAATCAAAGAATATGAGCTGATCGAATTGGTTATCTATACGGCGGATTATATCTCGTCGAGAGCTGATATCGGGATGCTTCGGCAGGATACATGTGATCTGCCTCAAGAGTTCCCCGGGGAAGATCTGGAAAAGGGGGTGGCATGAAAGAGATCGAATATCTCGAATCAATCGGTAAGCTGGAGATCAAACCGGGTGATCTGGTGGTTATCAAGGTTAAAGACGAGTTCACGTTGACTAACTATGAGGCTTTGATGGGGTTGATAAATGCTGTGAAAGAAAATTTTAAAAAGGCCGGCATCAATAACGAGATAATGTTCATAACAGACAGCGTGGATATCGGGGTTCTAAGGGGGGAAGATGGCAAAGCCAAAGATCAGGGGTGAATTAAAAACGGTTCCAATCTCTGAAGTGTATCCGAACGATTACAATCACAATGAGATGCCGCCGGAGATGATGGAGAAAGAGGAAGAGGCGTTTCGCCGGTTCGGTGTGATTCGGTCGGTTCTCGTAAGATCTCCTGAACCAAAACGATACATAATCATCGATGGGGAGCACCGGTACAAGATTTTGAAAAATGCCGGCGAGACCATGATCCAGATAAGGGATCTGGGCCCAATCTCCGAGGAAGAGGCAAAGATGCTGACTGTGGTTCTGGATGAGATCAAAGGCCAAAAGGATTTCATCAAGTCTGCGGAGCTGTTCGCCGGAGTGAAGGCATACACCCATGAAGAGATTGCGTCTTTCCTCCCGTATAAGGTTGAAGAGATAGACACCATGGTCGGAGCATTGGATTTCGATTTCACCGAGTATGGGTCCCTCAAGGATCCTTTCGAGGATGACATGGTGACTGAATTCGGGACAATCGTTTGCAGGGTCCCAAAAGATGAGGCAGGGGAATTGGATGCGGCCGCCGAGGCAATGGCGACGACTGTAGGGGTGTCGGATAAGAAAGAGGCGGTCCAGTTGGGGAAACTATTCACACATTTATTGAAGGAGGCAGTTGCTAACGTCAAGTAGGCATTGTGCTGTTTTCAAATAGGCATCGAAGGCAGCATGCACACACATGGATAGCACCTGGTAGGTACTATGACAAAAAAGATTAAAAAACACACGAAACCCGGGCCAATAACGGATGAGAGAAAACAGTTGGCTCAAAAGACGTACCTGGAACAACTGGGGAATATTCCTGACATAAGACTGGCAAAGAAAGTCGGTGTGCACAGGAATACGATCAAAAAGTGGAAAACCGAAGGCAATTGGGATGCACTTGTGGCACAGACCCAGCAGTCTGTCGACAAAAAGCTGACAGATGCCGCTGCCGATAAAATCGCCAAGCATGCTGATGATATCTTCAATGAAATTTTTACCAACCTGAAGTTGCTATCGCTTGCCACCCGAAAAAAGATTCTTGTCGAAGATGAAAAGGGTCGACCGGTGTTGGGTCCAGATGGCCAGCCTAAAATCAACCCGAATTTGAGTGCGGCATCAATCCGTTCACTATTTGGTTCTATGGAAGCTTACCAGAAGATGGTCCGCCTGCATGTTGGTCAGTCCACTGAGAATAACAGGGTGACCGGTGAGGTGGCGACTACGAGTTGTCGTGATGATGTTTTCGACCAACGGGTTGAAGAAATCATGCAAAGCGGGGATGCGGCTGCCCAGGCAGATCTGGCCGAGTTGATGAAAAATTATCAAAAGGTCATGCACAAACGAGGGTGATTTCATGGACAAAATGGATACGGTTACTTTCATGGAGAAAAATGGCAAAGGGTTTTTTGAATCCGGGGAAAAAACACAAACCTGTCATAGTGAGTTTGTCGAAATCACCATATCCATTCCAATTCAAAAAGTTCGTCTTCTTGAGATCTATTCCAAATGTGAAGAGAAAGATATGTCGATCGAAGAGTTCTTAGCTGGAGTGGTGGAAAGGTTCCTTGATGACGAATGATTTTTTCAAGAAGTCTGCGGCCGCCTGGGGTGTCAATAATCGGATGATCCGGGGGGAGCCTTACGGTTTCATCGATTATAAAGTTCCCCACCATCATCGTCCGTTTTTGATGATGCCGCTGATGATTCAACCCCGTGTGAAGGGATACAAGAAAAGCCGGCAGGCAGGTGTATCGGAAAATAGTGTCACCGAATCTCTTTGGGCGTTGGATAAATTTCCAGTCAATGTGGTTTATACTTTTCCGAGCCCGAAGCAGGTTGAGGATTTTTCCAATATCCGTGTCAAGGATGCGCTCACGGGATCGCAGGATGGATGTCTTGCCCGGATGATGGGAGATCCCCAGAATGTCACTTTGCGGAAGCTCGGCAAAGGCGCCATGTATCTCCGGTCTTCAACCAACCCGAAGTTGGGTGAAGGTGTAGACGCAGATTTGGTGGTTTTTGATGAGATCGACCGCATGAAGCGCGGCGTCGGCATTGCGTTCAAGGAATCGCTTTCTGCTTCGAAATTTGGGTGGCAGCGTGAGTTGTCGACGCCGACATTACCAGGTCGCGGCATCGATGAGCTGTGGCAGAAGTCCAATCAGATGCACTGGTTTGTCAAGTGTGAGGCGTGCGGCCAGGAACAGATCCTGAAGTATCCTGACAATATTCTCGAAATCAAAAGAGTTCCTCCCCATGAAAAGATCATTCCGAAAGGTTCCTATGAGTTTTGCTGTTCGAAGTGTAAGAGCACCCGGATAAACCGGTGGGATGGCTTCTGGGTTGCAGCCTATCCGTCTCGAACGGATTACGTGTGCTTTCAAATTAATCAGCTGATGTGTGTTTGGATCTCCGCCGATGAGATCATGCAGAAAAAGAAAGACTACCGGTTTCCCCAATTGTTCTGGAATTATGTTCTGGGCGAGACTTACGCGTCGGATAACATTCTGCTGACGGATCATATTCTTAATGTCTGCACTGATACAGATTTACAGGCACAAATCGTTCGTACATCCAGGTACGTGTATATCTCGGTAGGGATCGACTGGGGGAGTTATAACTGGGCGGTCGTGTATGGAATGCGGGCGGATGGGATCAAAGAATTGATCGGTTTGTTGATCACTGAGGATTCGAAAGAGCCATTGGAAAGCACCAAGAAGATCGAGGATTTTATACGGTCGTTCAAGCCTGATATCATCGTCGCTGACTGGGGATACGGGAAAGATCGCGTGACTTATTTGGTCAAAAAATTCCCGGGGCGAACATATGGGTGCACATACGCGGATGAGTCCAGGATGGTCAAGCCCCGTTTTTCAGATGAAGCGTCGACCGTTTCCGTGGATCGGACTGCCTGGTTGAAGGGAATGTCGCATGAGTTCCGGGAGATGAGGGTGGCGATACCGGATATCGAGCATCAACCACTTATGGATACTTACTGGGCCCATATGAAATCACTGGTCACGATGCTGGAGGAAGATGATGACGGGACAATCAAGGAGAAGGTCGAGGAAACGGGGGATGACCATTTTGCGCATGCCACTGGATACTCATTCATGGGGTTTGAATATCGGGAGCTGAAGGGTGGCGGAGATTTCTCTTTTGATTTTCTTTGATTTGAAATCAAAGTAAGGAAAGAGGTAATAAAAGCCATCCTTTCGCATGCAATATTTCTTCGGTAATCGATGCCTATCATTTTCTATAATACCTTGATATGGTAGTCTGTATAAAATAATATGTCTTGAAAATTTTCTAGTGTTGGGCTCCTCATATTTACCTGTTCAAAGGAGATTATTTCTGATGAAAAAATTTACAAAGAACTTGATTTCGATTTTCGATTTCCGAAGCATTGTCAGCACTTGCTGCAAAGGTAGAAAAAATAGCCGAAGTTTTTGAAAAAGAATCTGCGCAGGCAAAGTCCTCTAAAAAAACAGTCGCAAAGAAAAAGCCTGGTCCTAAAACAGTTAAAAAGAAGGCCACTCCAAAAAAGAAGGTTGCCATAAAGAAGAAAGAGGCTCCCAAGGAATCTGAAATGGCAGCGGAGGTAAAAGAAACTGAATCGACAGCGGAGACAGGTGAGCAACTAAGCGAATCTGGAAACATACTTGACAGCGTTTACGGATTAATAAGCAGTGAAGGTACAACGGTTTCAGAATTAAAGGAAAAGACAGGCTTTGCACCGCGTCAAATAAATAATGCCCTGTACAAGTTGAAACAGAGTGGAAAAATCGAGTCCCTCTCAAGGGGTGTTTATGTGAAAAGGGAATTATAGAAGTCCATTAATAGTGTGATAGATAGGTCGCTCCAATTGAATAGATGGGATCCTTCTTTGCACTTTTACAACACCATTTGACTGTCACAAAGCTGATGGACCTTATCTGGCAATCAGCCTTGTTTTCAGCGAACAAATGGTTGCTGTTTGAAGACTTGAAAAGAATAGTCGTGCCTGGGTCCAGTTGCTTGTCTGTTAAAAAACAAACTCCATTACAGCAGAAATTGAGCAAATGTGCCTTCTTAACCATAGGTGACAGGATGGTGTCTTTAAGATAGATTGTACCCCCAGTTTTAAAACGGGTGGATTGACGTTTTTCAGAATGTTTAGACATGGGTTCATCCTTAATGCAGTAATTAAGTATCGACTGCCCAAAAATAGTTCAAGGCGATTTAAACATATGATATACAGTGATGTCTGATATTATTTGCCACAGGCAATTCAGAGCATCAACGAGTTAATCCGGTAATTAGAGTAGGTAAACACGGGCGATATATTCAGCGGGAACATTGGGAATGACTTTTTACTGGCAAAAAAGATCGAATCGCTGCTTTTAAACATATTCTATCTTTCGGAATTGATATGTCAATACCGAACTATCATGAGCGCAATGAATATGGGAAGACTTGTGATTGAGCTCAACTTTGTCATTGATTGGCAACAATGCAAATTAATTCAAAAAATACTCCGATCGTAAAAACTGGTTAGATTGTATGTCACAAATTACAATATTAGATTTAACCTGTTGCCATATTAGATTTAGCCATTTCATTGTTCGTAATTCAGGTGGTAACATCCAGCCCAGCCAATCAGAATCAGGATGGTGTTTCGTTGATGGGATAAAAATGAACAAGGCCCCCATCATTGGAGGGCCTTGTTCAGAGTACAGCATTCGATAGGTTGCAGTTAATTTTATTATCGGCTGGATTGGGAAATAACTTGAGATTTTTGGGTGACCTTGGTCGGTTTTTTTTGACGCCAGGAGCATGACATGTACGATGAACTAAACACATACGGAGGAAAAAGTGATGGAAAAGACTCCCATCGATAAATACGAAGCTCTACAAATTGCTCAAAAGCGCTGCTCCACACCGATAGAATCGTTCGAGATTTATGAATTAAAGCCGGAAAATTGGAATATCTATGTTGCGCCGGCGGTTAGCGGGGAATGTTGGTATATCCAGGCTCCAGGTAAAGGAGTCGGTCTGCAAAGCTCTCGTGCAATCGTTATTTCCAAGGAAGACGGCGAGGTGATTTATGATGGATTAGCCAACGATGAAGGATAAAACCGATCCTCCGGCATACCCTGCGGTTATCAAATCTCCGGTATTATGTGGATTTCACAGACTATTGCAGACGGATTCAAATCCCCCATCAATCCAGATTCCGACCGATTTGGTATGAAGAAGCGGCATCTAAAATTGAAAATATGATCGAAAAAAGGCCTGTGCCTCGGCTGAGTCAATGTGGCGGGATCCCTTTTATAACGATGTTGCCCGAAACCATCTCATTGGTTGGATCATATCCTTTATCTTGAGAGTCAAGTTACGCTATTATCCCATCTATAAAAATGCGCCACAATCCGGCTCATCATCCGATTTAGCAATGTAGCTACAGTCTGTTTTAAATCTGTAATACCTTGACACTAAATGAAATCTTTGCGAATTTGAATCAGTCCTACTTTCCATTTTCATTATATTGTATTCGGAGATTCCTATGGCGCTAACGAAAACTGATATCGTCACAAAGATTAAAAACCAGCTTGACTTGACCAAAGAGCAGTCCAATGAAATCACAGAAGTCCTAATGGAAATCATGAAGTCCACGATGGAATCCGGTGATGATGTCTTGGTTTCCGGTTTCGGTAAATTCTGTGTAAAAGAGAAGGCTGAACGGAAAGGCCGAAATCCTGCTACTGGCGAAGATGCAATTTTGCCAGCTCGACGGGTAGTGACCTTCAAATGTTCCGGAAAGTTGCGAGAAAAGGTGAACGGAGAGTGAGGCAAATACCGGAGAAACGCCAATATCCTCGCCGAACATCCTACATCATTGCTGAATATACCGTCCTGGAAGGGACATTTCGAGACATCATAAAGAATATTAGCGCAGGTGGGTTGTTCATTAAAACCGATCGAAAAGTGTCAGTTGGTCAACCAATTACAGTTAATTTCCCACTATTTGATTTTGACCAAATTATTGAATCTGTAGGCAAGGTGGTTCGTAGAGCTCCAGATGGTTTTGCGGTGACCTTTTTTAAGCCAATTGAAGGATTGGTGTGTAAGGACGGCCATTTCCCGAAGATAGTACATGAAAGCGATCGTAATTAAAGGATAGATCGGTTGCCTACGTTATTAAATTCGAATATTTTTAATGATCCCTTGTAAATATAGCTTTCTTAGTCCAGGTTATTCCCTGGCAAAAATACTATGGCTTCACCAGACCCAATGAAAATTTGTCCTATCCCAAATTAGTTGGGCTGATAATCACTGCAATGGGCGCAATAGATTTATGCTTCACTTCCATCCAACACCTCTCGCACTTTAGAGCTAAGCGTCTCCATCGAAAAAGGCTTCTGGATAAAGTTTATGCCTTTATCCAAAACACCATGA
The DNA here is from genome assembly GCA_963674945.2 of uncultured Desulfosarcina sp. Classification (GTDB taxonomy): domain Bacteria; phylum Desulfobacterota; class Desulfobacteria; order Desulfobacterales; family Desulfosarcinaceae; genus Desulfosarcina. The sequence continues at coordinate 900,034 of CAXXWQ010000003.1, read as the reverse complement.
TGAGCGATGACGTTGGCGGTGTAACCGGACATGAACAAGGATTTAAGATTTGGATGAATGGATTGGATTCTTTTGGATAGATCCCGGCCGTTCATTTCTGGCATAATCACGTCGGTCAAAAGCAGGTAGATTCTTCCTGTATAATTTTGTGCAAGACGAATGGCTTCATTTGGAGTTCCGGCCGCCAATAAATGGTAGCCCATCTTTTCAAGCATCATCGTCGTCATTTTCAGTATCGTTGGTTCATCCTCCACCAACAAGATTGTCTCTTGGCCGCGTTTGATCGGAATGTCTTTCACAAACGTCGGTAAGGCTTTTGTCTTGGAACCGTATCGCGGAAGGTAAATTCTGAAGGTCGTACCCTGTCCTGGTTCACTGTACACGTTGATAAAGCCTTCGTTTTGCTTGACCACTCCGTAAACCATAGCCAAGCCAAGACCTGTCCCTGTGCTTGTTTTTTTAGTCGTAAAAAACGGCTCAAAGATGTTGTCGACAATTTCGGCGTCCATTCCGCAGCCATTGTCGCTTACGGCTAAAAGCGCAAATTCACCAGGAAAAAATCCCAGGTGATCGGCACAGTAAGATTCGTCTAATTCTATGTTGCCCGTTTCGATGGTGACTTTGCCTACACCCGCTATCGCATCCCGGGCGTTGACACAAAGGTTTGCCAGAATCTGGTCGATCTGGCTGGGGTCTATCTTCACCGGCCACAAGTTCTTGCCCGGAAGCCACGCAAGATCAATATCCTCTCCAATGAGGCGTTTCAGCATTTGGATCATGCTCTCTACGGTCTTGTTAAGATCGACCACCTTGGGTGAGATGGTTTGTTTGCGGGCGAACGCCAGGAGCTGTCGGGTTAGGTCGGCTGAACGTTCGCCTGCCTTTTTGATTTCGTTCAATTTTTCGTAAGATGGTAGGGATGGATCCATGTCCTCAAGAGCCATTTCAGCGTGACCGATGATCACACTTAGCATGTTGTTGAAATCGTGGGCTACGCCACCAGCCAACCGGCCGATGGATTCCATTTTCTGGGCTTGAACCAATTGTTTTTCCAGTACATCCTTGGCAGCTTCGGCTTGCCGTTTAGCCGTGGTGTCTTCGTACATAGCCACCAACAGGCCCGACGGTAATTTGAAGACATAGTTTTCCACCCACAACGATATTTTGTCATCTTGGTAGATCTTATTGGGAAGACGCCGGGGCTTACCGGTTTTCCAAACGCTTTGAAGGACATCAAGCAAGCCAAAGGCTACGACCCCAGGAAAAATATCTCTGATCTCCCGGCCGATAACATCCTCTTTCTTTATCTGTCCGGATTCGAGTCCGTGACGATTTAACTCTTTGAAAACGAAACTTTTCCCGTCATCTGGAGTTTCATAAATCGCAATTCCGATTGCCACGTTGTTATATAATTCCCGAAAGAGTACTTCTCTTTCTCTTAATTCCTCCTCTGTTCGTTTTTGATCGGTGATATCAACCGTATACCCGGCAAGATATTTGTTCCCACCTTGCATAAAAGAGAATTTATTTATAATATAGTGCATGCCGTTTATCTCTTTATCAAGTTTTAGCCTCTTTCCTTTTTGGATAAAATCAATATCTTCACGGGTGAGTTTTTCAGCCAATTCATGTGGAAAGATTTCGTGCATGGTTTTTCCTAACATCTGTGAAGAAGGAATACCGATTAAATCAAAATAATTATCACTAGCAAAGAGAATCTTACTTTCCTGGTCCGATATTTCTTTAACAAAAGCGGGTATAGGGGAGTGCTTTATGAAAGAAGATAAGAGTTCAACTTCATTTTTGCAGGCTGATACAACCAGTTCGAGCTCTTTTACCCGTTGCGCCAATTCTTCATAGGTCGGTTTTTCAGACATAAAGACTCCTTAAGTCAAGGAAACGCATCTGGCCTATTTCCAGCGTTTCTATTTATACAACTAAATTAATCTTGTATCGCCCGCAAGTAGGCGGCATATTTTTGCAATATAGCTGGTATTCGAGAATCAATATTGATTCACAAATCACAAATAGCACCACTCAGAGGGGACCTCATAAACAATAGTCGCTTACATATTGATTATAGAATACATCAAATTGAATGCGAAATACAAGACGTTGGGGTATGTGATTAGAACGATGTATCAATAATACCTTTAGAGCACCTCGGATTGATTGATAGGGATGCATGCGGTCCCAAATGTCATATCATTCGACACTCGGATTTCATACTAAGGCGGTTCGGTTGATACTGATTAAGTCCAAGCCAAAAGTGCTGATAATATAATCAATGCAGGGGGCCTTGCTTACCAGCATTGTGAACTACCCTATTCAGGGCAGAAAGGGTGCTATCGATAGATAGATTTCAATATGGTCAGGCCGTTTTGGATACTACAAATTGAAAGAGCATGAGTATATGATTATTAATCGTTACATTCTCAAAGATCTTGGATTTGTACTGACAGAGATTATCGGCAGAATAGATGACGATAAAATCGTCCAGTATGTGAAGGAATTTAATATTGAGACTGAAAGCATATCAAATCTAAGGGAGCTTGCCGATTGCAGAAAGTTGGTGGCTTCGAACAATCTGACAGGTCAGGGTTTAATGGAGAGCGCCTTATCATTAGCAGATAGAAAAGATAGTCTGCTCGCAGTACTTATCGAAGACACATATGATTTGCATTTTATAACAAGGGTTTATAAAACTTTTTCGGAAACAAGAAGAAAATCCGTAAAAATATTCACTGACCTTGAAGGTGCGTTATCTTGGCTTGCCAATGACGATCATGAATTTGAAGTATTAAAGAAATTTGTATATAAAAAACTAATGTCTTCTGATAATAGATAGATATTCCTGACGGATCGGAATAAAAAATCCGGGCCAAATTTGAGCCAACGAGTGAAAAATTTAGTTTAAATCCCTTCAATTATTGGTCTATTTTACACAACCGATAGGCTTTTTCCCCATCATTATAACCCATTGTTTCTATGGATGATTGCATATAAACAGCTCTGTTTGCATAGTTGTTGCGTTTTGCATCACCGGGATTGTTACAGCAGTTGGTAGTCTTTAAGCGCTTTCTAAAAATTGGACATTTCTATGTCACTGACTGTGGATTTTTCGATAGTTTATTGACAGATCTTCATTGATCTGGTCTAACCATGTGCTTACATCGATATTGAACAGGCTGAGATTATTTTGGAACTACCGAGATAGTGGAAGAGGCTACTGATGAACTTTAGCGTAATAGATGATGAAGTTGATTTCGAGAAAATGAGAAAAAAATTGCTTGCCAAGTGTGATGCTGCCGGTGATAGATTGAAGCAGCTATTAAAAAATGACGAAAAAGAAATGAGTAATGTTGTCCAAGCTGTGGATGAGCTATGTGCTTCGTATAAATCCTACTTTAAATATTGCGATAGCGATCCATGTTAATTTTCAAGTTTCCGATCCTCTAAAATGGACAAGGCCCTCAATGATGGGGCCTTGTCCGAGGATCTTATACTGGAATAGGTTGCAGTTGATAAAGTTATCGGCTGGATCGGGGAAAACTTGAGGTGGTCTTTAAGAAATTTTGTGGATGCTGTTACTTTTTAAATGAAGTATGGGCGAGAACTTTCATTAAATGAGGCAGTTCCCGCCAATGGATGAGGTAAGCTTAATATTCAATCAATCGATTCTCTTGCCCACTGGAAAGAGTCACTAGAGAATCGGTGAATAATGAATAGAGGTCTCCCAGTACCACAATGTAACACAATGTCCTATTTAAAAGAGATTTTTGCCGATGAGGGGTGTTTGGGTTTCTGCAAAAAGTATGGGCAAGGCCTTCTCCTCCAGAGGCCTTGCCCAAAAATGGGGACCCGGATGGAAAAGGAAGGGGTAGGTAAATGAAGTGTGTACATACATTTCTTCCGAGATACTCCAAGTTCCCGTTTCTGTAATAATAGCAAGGTATTTGATTGTCAATCGTAAATTGAAACAACCATGATAGGCTATTCACCAAATATCCGGGGTTCTGTGCTGGATTTCCTATAAATATCAATCAAACAATGGCAAATCTCTGAACATCATAGGCTCTTTTCGACACCGTTTTTTAGCTCAAACTTTTGAAGTATTATTTACACCGCTTCGATAGTTCTGATTTACTTTTTAATACCCCCAAATTTTTCTGGGATTTAATCGCCAGTGATGTGACCTATATTGGTGGAATCGAGTCCTTGCCTAAAAGTTTTATTTCTCTAATAGAATTGAGAAAGTGAAAAAGTTCAAGAGAATTCCTTCGATATCGAATTCGTTGTGAAAAAAATCGAATTATCGAATTGTGGTGATGGTGAGAGCGGCAAAAATTTTAACATCCGGTTAAAAAATTCCGACATGCTACAGGGTTCAATTCTTAGTGGTCTTGATGTCGATTATCGGAAAAACGTCTGTCTAACCGCTGCCTGACTGAAGGATCGATCTTCTTGTTTTCAAGGGGTGTCCAAAAAAAATTAAGGCCCGATTGGTTAATATTAGCGAACAAGAAATTTGTTTTACCACAAACATGAAATTGGTACCGGGAACAACAATTTTTTGTAAAAGGATAAATGCAGACTGTTTTGATCCGGAGAATGTAGAAGGTTGCCGATTAAATTCCGACAATGTTACGTTTCCAATCCTTCAACCACCGATTTGTATTTTTCATGAATCATTTTTCGATCAAATTCCCAAAACTCTGATAGCATGGCTTGGTCTTCCGCATCGGTGAAATATGCTCTGGCGGCCGGGAAAAACACCTTGTCTTCCTTCACGATATGTTTGGGATAAAAATCGATAAGGGTTTTTAGCTTGGCGACGATCTCGGTCAAGGCAGTCTCATCTCCTTTCCGGTAGCGGGCATTGGCTTCAAAAAGCGATTTGGTTATTTGGCGACCAAATATGTGTTCCTCGATCAGCTCCTTCATGATTTTTCTGTCTTTTTCGATCATTGGTTTTTTATTCAATTCTCGAAAAAGAATATCTTCCTCCTTGCCGTGATGAGTGCGATCGGCGTAAATCCGGATAAAATCAATGGATATATCAACGAAAGCAGGATCTACCTCGTGTTGCGATTCAATTTGGGATAGGACTCTTTCAATAACTGAAATCATTCGTTCAATCAGACGATGCTCTATCATGAGTGGACCGCGTGCTTGCATGTTTATCTCCTCCTTTTTTGTGCTCCAGAACGGTGCAAATAACCGAGAGCTAAGTGGCACGATTTTTTGCAGTCCGAGTTAATTTACATCGTTAAATGTTTTTATTTAATCGATAAACAGTTCTGCTGCCGCCAAGAGGCATGCTCTGATAATTAAATTTTCCGGGATTGTCTCAAAAGTATTTGAGCCAATTGATATTGTTCGACACTCGGCATCTCCACAGACATCGCAACACTGACTTTTGCCAACCGTAGCGCCAATCCATTCTTCCATAGGTTTCCCCTTAATCCAAATACGGTTGGACTGAAGAGGGTCTTTCGTAAAAATTGAAAGATCCAAAGTCTCTTTTTTTAATTCAACTTCTATATTGAGGCTGGACAAAGATTGTTCAAGTTTATTAAACACTCTTTCAACATTATCGCCCGTGTCGCTACAACGTGGGCAAGTGTTACCAGTTTCATTGACAAGCCTTTGCCATCTGATTTTTAATTTCTTCATTTTATCACTCCTCATCTACCGATTTGCCTGGCAGGTTCTGGCCGTAGTTTGGTTTATCAAAATGTCCTGTTTCATATTTTTATTAATCCCAGCGGGCTTTAGCGCGAAGGAGCTGAATGGCAACATCCCATGTTAGCTCCTCTGTTTTTTCGAATGAATCAGAATGAAATCACCTTATCACTTTCTTTTATTAAATCATAAAGGTCTTTCTGAGTACCCCTTTTATGGTATCCTTCCTTCACACCGTGAAGGTCCAGTAATTTCCCTCAGGCAAGAAGCTGACCTTCGGAAAGCGTGAATATCTTTGCCAGTTCCTTTAAGGGAAATTGGTCAGAATCGAATGACTCATATTTGACAGAGGGACCATTTAAAAAGATGCTGACATCATCCATTCCCTCAAGCATCATGTTGCCGAGCCTGAAGGCATTCCAAATAACCTCGGTCGTGTCCTGACAGATGATCATTGCCACTTTCAATTCCTGACCTCCTTTGTTCACTTATTTCCTTCATCTGTATCAGGACAAGGCTCCTGAAGCAATCATGATCAGGAGGCACCGGTCGTCTGTTTTTTGGAAATTCCTTAACTACAGGTAGTATCAAACTTTTTGCCGCTACATTTTATAATAGCATTTCACCTTTCCAGTTGACACCATCCTGCGCCATGTTATAGAATTTAAGTAATTAATTACAATGAAAGCGGATGGAGAGATGGCGTGTAATGAATGTGGTGGGGAAACTAATCCTATAAATCTTGAGGGTTCTGTTGTCGAGTGTAACAAGTGTCGTCATCGGCAGCATGTTCATATTCCTGGTTTGGATGTGAGCCTCGTCCGGGCGGATTTGGATGAACAGTCAACCGGTGAATTGCCGTATGCGGCGCGCACTCTTTTCAATAAACCAATAGAGGATTTCTAATGGCAATGGAAAACCAAGAGTTTTTTGAACTGTTGAACGAGTTCGCGGCGGAGGAATTGGCAAAAGCCAAAAAAGAAAGCGTCAGTGGTGAAAAACTCCCCGCACGTCGAGATACTCCACAAACCTTTTTTGTCAATCCTTATGATTTTACGAGTCAATATGGTCTCTGGCGTGAACGGCGGAGCAATTTAACTTGGGATACTCTTCGGGTGATGGCCGAAAAGAATCCTATTATCAGTTCGATCGTTAATACGAGGATTCGGCAGGTCGGAGTTTTTTCGGCACCCGTCAGCGAGATGGAAACCACTGGCAATGATCAGCTTGGCTTCCGTGTCGCACACAAAGATCCGAATAAGAAGTTGTCCAAAAGCGAAGAGCAGTATGTCAAAGATTTAGAAAATTTCATTCGTCGATGTGGTTATGTCGACCCCAAGCAGACTCGTGCCGGTAGAGATAACTTCGACACCTGGTTGAAAAAGACGGTGAGGGATTCACTTACATTCGATGCGGCTGTGACTGAGCTGCTTCCGACCCGGAAAGGCGGTCTTCATTCTTTTTATGCTGTTGATGCGGCGACTATCCGTTTGGCATTGGCTCAAAAAGATGACGAAGGGTTGGATGACAAGAAGTACGTCCAGGTTCTCAATGGCCAAATAGTCACTGAATACGAACCGGATGAGATTTTGTACGGCATCCGGAATCCCACGACCAATATCAAGAATAATGGTTACGGGGTGAGCGAGCTTGAGCAGCTCGTGTCGATCGTGACCAATATCTTCAACGCCATGACCCATAACAGTCAGTTTTTCCAGAATGGAGCGGCCGTGAAGGGATTGATCAATATTAAAACCGGCAAGGCCCAGTCAGGTGTCATGGGTGATCAGCTTGAAGCGTTTAAGCGGGCGTGGCGGGCGATGGTTACTGGAACTAAAAACGCCTGGTCGACGCCGATTCTTCAGACGGATGGGGTGGAATTCGTCAACATGGGTTCGACGAACCGCGAAATGGAGTTTACACAATACCTTGATTTTCTTGTAAAAATTGCTTGCGCTGTTTATTCGATTGACGCCGGAGAAATCGGGTTCTTCATGTCAGCCGGCAGCGGTGGTTCTGCACCGTTGTTCGAATCCAATCAGGAAGCCAAGCTCAAGATGTCGAAGGATAAAGGCCTTCGGCCTCTTCTTGCGTCTGTTGGCCGATGGGTGAATCATTACATCATCGAGCCCTTAACGGATGAGTTTCGATTCGTTTGGGTCGGCATCGACTCCAAAGATGAGAAAGAGGTTATCGATCTTCGGACAAAAGAAGTGGGGTCATACCTTACCGTCGATGAGGCACGGATTGAAGCTGGGCGCGAACCGCTTGGGGAAGATAAGGGCGGCGGCCTTATCTTGAATCCTCAATATGTCATGTGGTTAAACCAGCAAGCCATGGCTGGTATGATGGGGGGCGGCGGTGAAGGTGGAGAATCGGAGGAAGGTTCAGAAGAAGAGAATAGCCAGGAACAGGGTCAGGAAGGGGGTGGAGGACAGGAAAATCAGGAGATTTCGGCAGAGGATGAGCTGAATGGCGAGGAAATGGAAAAGGCGCTTGTCGGTGCTGAGAGTAAGTATCTCCAAATCATGCTCGCCAGTTGATCGGTTCAAAAAAAATTATCTTCAAATAAAAGTAATTAATTACAATGGCGAATTTTGAATTAGCAGTCAGTAAAATTTTGGAAAGGGAAGGCGGTAGCACTTATACCAATGATCCGGAGGATCCTGGCGGGGAAACCAAATTCGGAATCAGCAAGGCCGCCCACCCAAAAGAGGATATTGCGAATCTTACTGAGGATCGAGCCAAGGAGATTTATCGAGCTAATTACTGGGATCCGATTCGAGGTGATGATGTTGAGCGGCAGGATATCGCCGAGGTGATTTTCGATACGGCGGTAAACATGGGTGTCTATACGGCGATCCGGATGACTCAAAAGGCAGCCGGCACTTATCCGGATGGAATCATGGGTGTCAAAACCCTTGGCGTGTTGAATACCGAATTTGAGTTCGAAAATCCGAAGTTTTTCTTCAATGCTTTTTTTGTGGCCAAGGTTAAGTACTATGCCTCAATCTGTAACCGGAAACCAAGTCAGAAAAAGTATTTGCTTGGATGGATTAACCGGGCGCTGAAAGGCGTGAAATGAAGAAGCGTTTCTTCTTTGTCTTCATTTTCATTTTGCTTTTACCGGCAATGGTTTCCGCCACAACCATCACAGTTACAGGTATCGGTGTCAGATTAACTTGGGATGCGAATGAGCCAGCGCCTGATGGATATCGGGTTTTCGTTCGAGTTGAGGGTCAAGAGTTCGATTATCAGAAACCGGCATGGAGCGGAGCCGGCACCATGGCAGAAATATTTCTGCCGGCAGTAGAGGAAGATACAACCTATTATTTTGTCGTTCGTGCTTTCGAGGGTGATCTGGAAAGCGCGGATTCAGAGGAAGTGACATTAATCGGAACGTCAGAATTAAATAAAGAATATTCAATCACAGTACCAGGAATTAAAAGAATCAAAGGAGAAAACTAATCATGAAAAGACTCATTTTTTTTGTCGTTTTAATTGTCGCAATGGTCATGGCTGCCGGTGCCATGGCTGCCAATTCAATCATTGTCGAGTGGGAATTTTCGGTAGCTGATCAGGGTAAGGTGAGTGAATTCTACATCTATGCCAGGCCGGATGGCGCCGAACTGGGTGATCCGGCAGTAACCGTCGATGCAACCGCCCGGATTGCAACAATTTCAGACCTACCGGATGGAATCTATTACGTGAGTATCGGGGCCAAGCTGCCCATTTATGATTTGGAATTCAGTGACGGGGAGGAATTTGGCATCGTGTTCTCAGGGGGGAACTGGACCGTCCCTTTCCAAGTGGGGAACCCGTCGATCGTGAAGATAAGGGGTTCCGTCGAGTAGTTAAAAAAGTCTTCGGTCATTGTTTCATCGATACGTTTTTCTCTGATGGAAATGAGTAAAATACGGGGGTAATGGATGAAATGTGATGCTGTGTTCGAAGGGGGTGGGGTAAACGGTGTCGGTTTGTGTGGCGCTGTCGCGGTTACTGAAGCCATGGGATACGAGTTCAATCGCGTGGCAGGAACATCGGCGGGATCGATCGTGGCCGCACTGATCGCCGGCGGATATGATGCCAATACAATTTCCGATATCGTCTCCAATACCAATTATCAGAAATTCTGTGACAAAGGGGCGATCGACAGGATTCCGGTGCTTGGCCCCGTTTTGTCAATTCTTTTCGAGAATGGTTTTTATGAAGGGGATTACTTTCTTAATTGGATGCGGGGGCACCTGGAACGTTCACCGAGCAGGGCGCGGACGTTCGGGGATCTCATCAAGCGTGAAGATGGTGGTTATCCCTTGCAGATGATCGCAACGGATATTTCCCGCCGGAAGATGCTGATATTTCCCGGTGACATAGCCGAATACGGTATTGATCCAGATGCGTTTGAAATCGCATTGGCTGTAAGAATGTCCATGTCGGTACCGGTCTTTTTTGAGACAGTTTGTTTGCATCACTCTCAAGGTCCTTGTCATATCGTCGATGGTGGTGTGCTTTCCAATTATCCCGTCTGGTTATTCGATAGGAAGGACAATCTTCCTCCCAGGTGGCCGACGTTCGGTTTCAAGTTGGAAGATTTTCGTCAGGGGCTTCCAATTGATCATTATTCAAAAATCAGTGGTCCGATAGATCTGTGCATGGCTCTTGTCAATACGATGCTTGATGCTCACGACGCCCGGGCCATGGAAGCGTCTGAGAGAGTCCGGACAATCCATATCGATACTATGGGTAATTCCTTTGTCAATTTCGGGATGGACAATGCCACGCGGGACCGTCTGTATGACTCTGGCGCCATGGCGGCAGCTCAGTTTTTCAAAAAATGGGATTTCGAAAACTATATTAATGAATTCAGGAGGAATGATCATGTTTAATACAAAACGAGTTGGTTTGCTTTTCATGTCGGTTGTTTTTTTACTCGTGTGTGCCTGTGCCACAAACTTTGCAAGCAACGAATCCGTGTGCGCCAAGATTCCGGATGGCCAAACATCCGTGATTTGTCAGATTTCAGAGAAAGTCAATGTCACGCCCGAGGCAGTATCCGGTGTGTTGAAAATTGCAAATTTGGCAGGTGTTGCTTCAAAAACGTATACGGTATCGCAGGCGTTGGCGTTCATCGATCGAATGGAAATTATCCTTAAAGATGTTCAAATCAGCGGGATCACTTATGCGGATTTTGTCATTTTCATTACAAAAGAATACAATGCGCTTCCTCCCGAGGTGCAAGCCTTGTTCGTTATTCTTGAGGATTTCAAGTTGATTGATATTCCAGAGATTCAATTGGTCAAATTGACGGATTATGATTTCGGCATGATATCCCGACATTTTGCCGCTCAACGGAAGGTATTGATGCCATTTTTGGTCTTGAGTTATTTACCGCAAGATTTCATCCGGATATTTATTTGATAGTTCCCACCGCCGGGGCTGTGTGTTCGTCCCTTTTCGCTACCTTGGGAATGCCCCGGGGCCGTACCAATAGGCTCCGGGGTTCTTTTTATTTGATTTCGAAGTCGAGGAAGAAAAATGGCCGTTGCCTATTACACTATCGATCACAACAAGATCGATGAGGATCAATCAAATTTTGCGGTTGGTATCAAAATCAGTGCGGTAACCGGTTTTATGTCTGGATTGGGTACTGATGATTGGCGATATTTGCATGCCACGGTCAATGATGTTGAATGTTATGTCGAAGTCGTCACCTGGGATATCGCAAACGAAAAGGCTGTTTTATGGGTTAAAGTTTCAACTGTTCTGGCATCGATTAATACGGTTATCAAGATAGAAATCACTGAAACACGAAATGATATAGGTTATTCCGATCCTGTAGAAATTACATCTCCTACTATTTACGATGATTTTTCTGGGACTGATGGGGATGATCCGAATCCGGATCTATGGGAAAAAGAGGTTTTATCCGGCGAGGATTATCTTTTTATTTCTGATAACCAACTTGCTTTTTGGTGTTTGAATACCGATTATTTATGTCAAGTCCGTCTGACTGGGAAATTTATTTTATCTGGTGATTTCGATGTTCAATTGTTTTTTGATGTTTTCCAGTATTCGTCTCCTTCTTCCTCAGTACATCTTTTCCCTCGTATGTTTGTGAGTCAAGCTTCCGACGATGCTACTATCGGGCATATTGCTCCTTATTACAAAGACGCTCGTTATAGTGCGGGGGGAATCGATGAAGAAGGTACATCATGCAAACGGGGGGTAGATGATTCTCATATTCGTATGGTTCGGACAAGTGGGGTGCTGAAATGCTATTATTATGACTCTGTTGGCCGCTGGGAATGGAATGGAGATATCAATGGACTTACTCTTGCGTATAGCAATAATGAAGACGTTATCATAAAATTACTGTGGCAAGATCCTTATACAAAATTGCAAGTCTATGCCGATGATTTTCAAATTAATTCTTGTGATGGCATCTCTTATATTGGAGCTGGTTATGTCGGATTAACCGGGGATGTGGAGGCACAAAGCGTATATGATGAAAGCTTTGTTGCAGTTTACAATATGGCACAAGATCCCAGCGGCGGCACCGATTGTATTCTCGATTCGACCAGCCACGAAAACCACGGCACGCCAACTGGGTCGATGACAAGTGAGGATTTGGTTGCCGGCGGCTTTGGAAAGGCGCTCAATCTTGATGGAAATGATGACGCTGTTATAATTCCACACCATACAGATTTTAATTCTGAAAATTTGACGATAGAATTATTTTTATCGTTAGATACCATTTCTGATAGCGATACATTTATTTCAAAACGGAATGAAACTAATCAGGCCCGTTTTATTTTACGTGCCGGATATGATTCCGAACCATGGAATGGGAACGAAAGATTTTGGTTTGGATACGATAACCGGGATGATTCGGGAGAAGCTGGCAATTTTGAATCCGGTTCTGATCTACTTGAAACTGGTGTATATTCATACTTTGTTGTTTGTCATAATTTTGGTGATGAAGCGTCAACCAAAATCTATAAAAATGGTACTTATGTTTCTGGATCTTGGATAAGTGGGATTGGTGACGAATCGCCATCTTCAATTGCTGATATATCAATTGGTCGTTTGAGAGCATCTACAAATGGCTCAAATTTTGACGGTAAAATTGGCCTTGTGCGTGTGTCGAAATCTATTCGTTCGCCCGCGTGGATTCGGGCAATGTTCCATGTGTTGAATGATTCTCTTCTTACATACAGTGCGACTGATCCAGGTAGTAGCACTACTTATGATTTGATTGCCACCCCCAATCTCGTTACGGTTATTCCAGATTCTTCGTTGCGGTTTCTTTGGAATTTATCGTCTCCGATTCAAATCGGTACGGTTACGCCAAATAGTAATCTTTCTATTCCATATGACTTGGGTGGGTCAATTCAGATTCAGACAATAACGCCGGATGCCAGGCTTTTGTTTCCCATTAACCTGGAATCGAATGTTTCGATCAATACCAGGACGCTGGATGCTCAATTAAAATTTCTGTGGGATCTCTTAGCCAATATTCAACCTGTGACATATACTCCGTCGGCTGAGATGAATATCATTCGAAACATTGTCGCTAACCCGGCGCCGAGGACGTTGACGCCTGAAGTTTTTCTGATGGTTGAAAGGAATCTTCAGGCATCTCCGGTAATTCAAACTTCAACTGATAATTCGTTATTCCTCTTAACGATTTTGGGGGATGTTATCGATTCGAAGATTCAATGCGTCACAAAAGAATATGCGATCGTTTCTGTGACGCCGGAATTGAAGATCGTTTCCGTAACGCCAAAACGAGTTGTTCAAAGTAACATTTAGGAGGTGGCAAAATGCCTGGATCGATCTCTGATTATGCAGAAAATTTATTTCTGGATCATATTTGCAATGAGGAAAAAACACCAGTGGCAACGGTCTATCTGGCCCTTGGAACCAGTGTGGATGACACTGGATTATCGGGGGAACCTTCCGGTAACGGTTATGCCCGGCGGCCGATCACATTCAATGCGGCTGCTTCCCGCCAGGTTGTTCAGGCCGCTGATGTCCAATTCGGTCCAGTGGCAACGACTGGGTGGGGTACAATGACCAACTGGGCAATCTTTGATGCACTGACTGGCGGTAATTGCCTGGCTACGGGAGATTTCATTACGGGTAAAGATTGTGCAGTCGGTCGAGTACCGTTGGTCATTGCAGGGGAGATTATCATTCAATTCTCCGCTGGCGCCATTTCAAATACCTGGGCTCATCATCTGCTTAGCCGGTTTTTCAGGAATATTACAACCGGCACCGGAAAGCCGGATACATACGTCGCATTGTGCTCGGTCGCCCTGACGGATGAAACGACAGAGATTGCCGGGGAGCCGAGCAATGACTATGCCCGGGTGCAGGTCAATCCGAATGGCGGTTCAAGTCCGGTATGGAATTTGGCCTCGGCCGGGGTGGTTAATAATGCCGATATCATACTGTTTGCGTCACCAACCGGTGACTGGACGCTTGCCTATATGGCGATCTGTGATGCGCTGACGGCCGGGAACATGATCATGTATTACAATATCGCTGACGAAACGGCGGGTTCCGGAGATGTAGTTCGCTTTCAAGCGGAAGCGTTGACAATCACTTTGACATAATCTCAATCAAAAAAAATTGTGTTGATGACAATGTAATAAATTACATTGAGAGGTGTGGCATGGAATATATCTACCCTGGGCGAGACAATACCATCGATGTGATCCTTAAAGCGGAAAACGATGACGGGGATTTGGTGGCTCAAGAATTGGAATCGGTAAACAAGATCCGGATCACTATCGGGGATATCGTGATTGAAGGTGAGACATACAACGATTGGCCGATTAAATGGTCTGTCTTGGAATCCGGGCCGACTGGAAAGGTCATCATGCTTCTTGGTAAAAACGATCCGACACCAGATCCAGGGCTTTATGACGCCAGGGTGGATGTTTTTTCCTGGGATCATCCGGATGGGATTTTTTGGGGAACTTTTCCGGTGACCGTCGAGACACCGCCTGTTGAGCCAACTGAATAACCGAAAGGCAGATTATGCAAGTTAGCGGGATAGCTCTAAACGATCAACAGGCAGCTTACTATGGGGGATTGAAAAAGAAATGTCCTCAGATGGCCAAACAGTTTCTTGCCAGCTTACGGAAAAAACAAGAGCAGGCCAAAGAGCTGGAAGTGGACAAGGTTCTGTCTCTCCGATCAGAGGCTGTGGATATCGGGGAGATGGAAGGTCTCGACAACCGGGGAATTCATAATTTTTCCATTGGATGTCTGGACGCCTATTTCTATCTCGGCGAGTACGTCAAAGATGGTCGGGCCTTTCTGTATCGGGGCAGGGTACTGGTCATGCCTTCGAGAACCGGCGGCTGGAAAACTTTTGTCTATGAATATGTTCACGAGGATTTTGCCACCCTCCAGATGCTTCAAACAATGGGAGTGGTTTATTCGCTCAGTGTGATCCCGGGGTTACCAAAACAGTCGAAGTTCAAGGAGATTGCATACAATATCGGGGCGGTGTTCGATCCGGCATCCTATCCGAATACGAAAAAGAGGAAAAACAAGATCCGGCATCCGTTGACGTATATCCGGAATAACGGGTTCATCGTCGAGCCGGTGTCGGTGGATAACTTGGGTGATTGCCGGGTCCTGCATGACAGGTGGGTTGAGTATAAACTGCAGGATGAGAGAACCTTTCAGATCATGTTCCCCCGGCGGAGATATCTCCGCTGTGCGGAAAAGGCCGCCAAGGGGATGGTAGAGGGGTTGCCGGGTGTGCGCTATGAAGGATTGGCATTTCGATTCGAGGGGGAGATCGTCGGCGTCAATGTCATGTCGGTTGAAAAAGGGAAAAGCTACGGCCTGGCGATGTTCGGCAATATTTGGGACCCGAAGTTCAACCGGTTAATGGGAGCGACGGATCTTTGGTATCTCAAAAAGTTTTTGGATGAGGGAATTCCCTATTATAACGCAGGTACGACGGTGAATAGCGACCATAAATCATACAAGGAGAGATATCCACATTTCGTCGTTGAGTCATTTATGTACAGCCGGGTGTGATTTTTCTTGGTTTTGAAAACCGGGATTATCACATCTGGCTCAATTTGGAGCTGATAATACGATTGAGACTTATGCCGGATTCAGCAGCTTGTATGGCTAATTTTCTATGCACCTCTGGAGGTATCCGGACCATAAATTTCCCGCTAAAATGTTTACTTGCTATTGGTTTGGGAATTGGTTCGCTGGTTTGGGTCATGTCTAATAACACCTCTGCTACAAGATTTCGGATGCCTTTTAAGGCTTTTTCAGGTGTATCGGCCAGCCAACTCAAGCTGGGAAACTCAGCACATAGGCCCACATACTCTGTATCATCTTCAGACCAGGTAACCCTGTATGTATATTTATCATTTTTTTTGGCCATGGCTTACCTCCAATTTCTCGATAGCCAAAAGCACCTGCTTTACTTGATATGCTTTGGCCTTTCCTTTTTCATTTTGGATATTTACCCTTGGATCGCCTTGCCAAGGTGTCTTGTAAATTCGATGACTGCTTTTTTTCTGTCGCGCCTCTCCAAAAAAATGGTCACATACTTTGCACAAATCTGAAAATCGGATATCCTTCGGATTTCGCTTCAATATCAATAGTAGGTCATCGATTTTTACCATGGCTTATAGTATCAATATTGGTACTATTGTCAAGGGGCAAAATATGACTTCAGATTTTAAAAATTATTGCGGAATAACATTGTTTCATGTTAAAGTAATTAATTACAATGAGTATAAATAGAGAGGGACCCGCAATGACAAAATTGATCATCGATCTTGAAAAAAAAGCCTATAAGCTCCAAGGGCGGACGGATTTTCAAGGACTGAATATTTCGATCGAGAATCGCAAGGGATCTGTCCGCAAAGGTGTCGATAAGGATGGCCACGAGTGGCGAACCAAAATGAAGCATGCTTACGGGTATATCCGTCTTTCTGATGAGGTTCGGCGAAAGGGTGCCGACGATGATCATATCGATTGCTTTATCGGGCCGTCACGGGGTTCTGAGAGAGTTTTCGTGGTCCACATGAACCGGGCTGACAATGGGAAGTTCGACGAGGATAAGGTTTTTCTTTGTTTCGATTCCAAGGAAGATGCGAAAGCGGCCTTCATGGCGAATTACGACAAGATCGGCCAAAAGTTGTTCGGTGGGATGACCGAGATGGACATGTCAGTCTTTAAGCAGCGCCTTGCCATTCAGTCCAAGGGGATGATCAAGTCATTGTCTTTCACCGGGTTGAGCAAGTCGGATTATCTTCAAAAATACAATACAATTTGCTCTGCCTGTGGGAGTGAAAAACCTTGTCGATGTGCCAGTAAATTTCGTATTTCGAAAGCTGATTATCTGGAGAACCTGGAGGAAATTCTGGCCCATTCAAAGGCTGGTCCGGAGCGCGACAAGATCAAGGCTGAGTATGACCGTCTCAAGGAGTCAATAAAGAAAGCCCTCGATTTGGATGGGATGGAGAGGTCCAACTGTCGAAGAGACGTACTGTGTGTCTTATTCGTGTAACTATTTTTTTATCATCTGGCAAAAGTAATTAATTACAATGATGGAGGGGGGGGTATGCGCCATTACATCACCATCGATCTTGAAAAAGCCCATGTGAAATCTCATTTCCGAAGAGATCCGAAAACCGGAAAACTGATTCATATCAAAGATTATGATTCGAAGATCCATGGCAAGGCGGATGCCGAGTTTCACCAGGGGCATATGGTCCGAGTGAATAATCCTCGGAGCAAATTCCATGACCAGGTGATGAAGGTTAAGCATTACTCTGACAAATACGATGTCATCCGACTGGAGATCCCCGGGAAGAGTCATACGGCCGATTTCGAGCCTCATTTACTTGAACCCCATACGGGTGCGGCTCCCACACCGGCGGCAGCGCCGACGGCGCCCGCCGCTACGCCGGCGCCCGGGGTGACGGATCTGGATGGTGCAAAGCTGGCCCTTGGCCTGGTTGGGGTGTCTTTCGTTCATAATGACATGAAGCATGAAAAGCAACGTGTCGAGGGAATGGATGCCAAGCAATTGGAAGCCCGGATCGGGAAAATCAAGGGCGACCAGAAGCTTTACAATTTCATGCGTGCACTTCTGGAGTGGGCAAACAGCCAAGACAAAAGGGATGTTGCCAAGAAGATCGAAGCCGAATTGATTAAGCGGGCCCAGAACCAAACACCGAAAAAAGCCAAAAGTGCAGCTCCGGATAGTAAACCGGCTCCGGCGGCACCTCCCAAAACCACTTTCGATCCGGGTGACAAGGTTCGCATCAGCAATCCTCGCAGCAAGCATCATGATAAAGAGGGAGTGGTCACTTCCTATTCCGACAAATACGATGTCGTTCGAATGAAGCTGGATGATGGAACTTATACCGATGCAAGTCCGAAGGCATTGGTCAATTTGTCCGGGCAGCCGTCGTTGACCCCAGGCAATACACCTGCAGTCGATATCAAACCCGATGCGAAACCGGAGCCGAAAAAGGTTGAACCTATCAAAACGGCCCAGGATTTTCCTCACGATAAAAGGGAGGCTTGGAAATATTCAACCGAGAAACAGCGATCTATAGCCAAGGTCACTGGCATGGTTCCGCTGGATCCTGCTGCTGCCGAGTACATCGAAAAGAATCTTCAATTGATTACGGCCAAAAGGGGCAGCAGTGGGCGGTCAAGTTATCAAGGTTACAACAAAAGCAATGGGAGCTGGTATGGGATTAAAACTCGAACTGGTTATACGGTTCCGCAATGGGTGAATTCTGATTTGAATTCAAGGTACAGCCGGCGTTCATTCAAAATTTTGGCTTATCGGCCGCCTAATGATTGGTCGATAAATGATCCGGAGGTTTCAAGTAACCTGGTTGGTTTTGCGTTCTACAGCAAGGATGATTGGGAAAAGGCCGGATACGATTATGACAAAGACGTCAAGCCACATATCGAAGATATCCAAACTGATTTGAAGAGTATGGCGGAAAAGGGTCGAGAGCATAAGGCTTTTGATGTGATCAATCATGTGCTTGAATATACATATAAACGTATTTCCAAAAAGGTCACCGGAGGCTTCTCTGAACAAATGGAGGATCATGTTCATCTCGACAGTAATGTCTCAAATACTTTGAAGCATTACTCTTTACTGGATCATGCGCCCAGGTTTGATCATGATTCATGTTTAACTTTGATGCACGCCATGGCCGGCCCAGACTTTGGCAAGCCGGCTGACCAGATGACATTAAGGGATTTTCTTACCGGCTATGAAAAATTTATCGCCGATAATCCGTCGACAAAAACAAAACCAGGAGCAAAAATTTACAATACCGATTCGTACATGAATCATTTGGAGTTAAAGAGCAGTATTGTCAAAGAAGTGGTGGGTAATTTTGGGTCTCATTATAACAGAAACAGTATAATAAGAAACATGTTCAATCGTAGCAGCTATTGGATAAGTGAACATCATGATTTGGTTCAATATCTGCTTGCAGATGGTTCTAAACCGGATCCGACAAATCATTGGAGAACTCATACTGAAATTTTTGATATTTCGCTGGCAACAAAAGTGACTGAATCCATGAGTGATAAGGTCGATGAAAAGATTCAGGCCAATGACATGATGCGGGATCAGTTTGCGGCAAATTATGTTGCCAAAGAGGGCTCTACGAGAATATCGAAAAATTACGACCGTGAATTCACGGCTCGAGTTTTTCCCAAAGGGTTGATGGATAAGGAAGGTCCCCGGGCTATCGGCATGAAGATCGCTAGAAAATCTGGCTCCTATGATGGCGTCGTCGATCAGATGTCCAAGAGATATTGGAAAGAGGTCGAGAAGCAGAAAAAGCTCAAGGCAAAAGGGGTGGATGTAAATGCTCCTGCCAAAAATCAAGGGGAGCCGCCGCCAAATAATCTGGGGTGCACTTTTAAATCGGTTGACCAAAAGACTCACGATTTCATCATGAAGAAGATTGAAAATCGGTGGGATAAAAAGGCCCATGGTGGATTCTATTTTCAGAACACTGCATCTCCGGGAAAACTATGTGACACCTCCGGCATGATTTGAGGTGCTGCAGCCATTTAGTTCGAATATCATTTGCAGCTCGGTACCGGGGTATTTTACCTGCGCACTGTTCAGATGCGCAAACAGTTGGCAAAGAGCCCGATTGGCCGCTGGGAACGAAGCGCCGTGCAATCGTATATTCAATTGCTGATTTTCAATATCGGGCAGTACATCGCCTTCGGTCTGGAACAGTGTCTGGAGAAGACTCCGTGCATCCGACGAGTTTACCGTCGGACCCGTGAGCAACCCAACCATTGCCGTCTCTGCACGATATGCAATCATACGAACCGTGTCCATCAGGCGTTTTCTGCCCGGTTGTAAACGTAAAAATTTATCTTTTGCTTCAAGTTCTCCCCACGTGATGTGTTTACTTGTCTGTTTTCGTTTTTCTTTCAACTCGCTGAGTTGATACTCCATCTTTTCGATTTCTTCTAACAGCTCGGCCTTTTTCTCTATCCACTTCTTAAACTTTACCGGTTTGTCTTCATTTTCAGGGTGAATGGTCATCTCGGCAAAACAGGCACGACGATATCGTAGCTTGTTCTGCAACGAATTACGGGATTGATTCAATTGCCGCCAAACGGGGTTGATTACCCGTTCGGTATCAGGAAATTCAACGACACCATAATCTAAAAGCACATCGATATCAAAATGTTGCATCATATAGTTGAAAAAGTTTTCCTGACACCACCGGCTGAACATGCGTGCTGCCAATTGAGTATGCGGCAAATCGAAAGCGGTGCTGATTACGCTGGTCTGGTGTCCGGAATCGGTCAGTTTTCGCACTTGTCGCATCCATGTTGCACCCTTACCAGATCCCACCAAACTACCCATTTCGCAAAGCCGCATCTTCACCACCTCTTTGTTTGGCATCGCAACTTCATACTCGGTGAACCAATGCTCCGGCCATGATTCACCAGGATGCTTATGATACGTCATGCAGCCGATTCGATGGCGATCCCACATTTCCTTGAAGAATGCGGGACTATATCCTTCCCTGTCGAAAACAAGAACGAACCGGCATAAACATGGGTTCTCTTGTAGTTGCTGCAAACCGGGTTGATTCGGAACGTCTTGCAACAACCGGGGAACGATATCGTCTCTTAAAACCGCCAATAATCCAGGATCGATCTGCTTTTCGACGACAAAAAAAGGTCGGCCAATCGCATCGTTAACCCAATAGTCGGTAATGCCCCTCATGCACAATCGTTCCCGGGACACGTAGCGGCGCGGTAGTCGGGTCAATTTTCCATGATAAACACGTACATGCCCGTCAACATAAAGCGCGCCAACCGATTCGGGCGCCTGTTCCATCCAGTATTTACCGAGGTATGCGGCCCACTTTTCCGCGCCGTGGTCTGCGCTCAACGCATCCATCTTGTAACGCAAACAGCGAACCTCCGGTGCACGATCCAAGCCCAATAACTTACCAAATTCTCCCGGAGCATGGCCTCGTATTTTTTCTGTCGTCTTGATCCTGCATAAGGCCATAAACGAAAGCAGCAACAAGACATGAAAGATCGTGTAATAGCCTTTGACTTGGCCGAGGAACTGTTTTGCGCCGGTAAACAACCCGTTTGCCACCAATGACGGTATCGCACAAAGAACGCCTGCTTTGGGAACGTCCAGGCATCTGTCAAAACGAACCGGCGCACCAACCATTTTGCCCAATGATGCCAATATGCGTTCCCCGACTCGGTTGCAAGCCGTCCCCATACCATCGGCAGCAGCCATGTCGACCATGTCCCGATCTGATTTGGTTAGACACGGTTCACCAATCCTTGATTCGATTAACCGACCATCATCTATAGCTTTGCGAAACGTATCGTATTTAATGCCAAGTTCCAGGGCGGCATCTTTTTTCGAGCACCCTTGATCCAGTAAACGTTGGGCTTGTTCAAGCACCTCAGGTTTGAAAACCTTGCCGCCGCGTCGTCCCCGCCGCTGAACGAAAAATGCCTCGGCGCCGCCGGACCTGAGTTTGTTCACGGATCGGATGACATTGCTCTTGGATACGCCGAATGTGTTTTGGATATCGATCTGGCGGCAAGCTCCGGATTCAACCAGTTGGGCTGTTATCATCCGAAACATTCGTTGATCGCCTTGTCTGTGAGAATAAATCGGAACGGTCGATAGAAAATAGGTCCAGGTCGTATCGTCACGAAATACACTGACAAGCCCGTTGATTTGTCTTGCACCCCGAGGAATAAGTGGTAGTATCTGTTGAGGCATGGCATCCTTTTCCTTTCATTTATCCGCCAAGATAATAAGGTTAAAGGTGCCATGTTCATTTTCCGGTTGCAATACCTTACCGGCCTGCTGGATTCAGACTCCTATCTTTCTGTTTTTCAACCACTTACATTATGTTTTGCTTGCCATATGCAACAATTAGGAAATCAAGTTTCCTGATTTTAAGGTTCATGGCATTTATCAGATTG
Organism: uncultured Desulfosarcina sp.; assembly: GCA_963674945.2. Lineage (GTDB taxonomy): Bacteria > Desulfobacterota > Desulfobacteria > Desulfobacterales > Desulfosarcinaceae > Desulfosarcina. Next base: position 877,822 of record CAXXWQ010000003.1, on the reverse strand, counting down.
GAGGCATGGATCAGTACGATAAATTCAAGAGAATTGAAAAAGATCGAGACAATATCATGTTCGGTTACCATTCCACCAATTTTGCTGCTGCAGCCGGTATCGTGAAGTCTGCGTACCGGGCTTCAAGCGGTGGGATGCTTGGCGGGGGTGTGTATGTCACAGACATGAGTTCCAAATCTGCGCAATATCTCAAAGGGGATTGTCATGTGACCAGGCAACCCGGGACCCGCGGGGTCTTTTTGATCAATAAAATTTCCTTGGGCAAGGTGCACGATAAATCCACTGGTGCGTCGAACAGTAAAAGGCATGAAATAGCAGATATCACCAAGGCAGATTCGATTTTTGCTCCAAAAGGAAAAATGGTCCCAGGATACAGCAGCGCCGTGGTGAATGATGAACATGTTGTCAAAGATCCGAATGGCGTCATTCCGATGTATTGGGTTGATCTGGAATTGACGGATCGATTCGGTAACACCAGTCGGCCGTAAGGGGGAAAGCATGAAAAACGTTCTGCATTTGAACTATCCCGATTTGAATAATCAAATCTATTGTGAATATCTCAGGCAGGTTGCCGTTTTGGATGAAACACATCAGAAAAATTACTGTGCTGCCTGTCCTCTTTTTGCCGGTACGATTCAAAATCAAGGCGTTGAGTGCCAGTACGAGGATTCGACGGTCAAAGACGGTGACATGGTTACCATTTCGAGTCCATGGGAATTTGTCGAAAAACGCCGAAAGGCAATTCCCATGGAAGACGAACGCCGATCGAGGAAATTCATCGTCAAGAAGTAGCGGAGGTTTATGTCCCACGTTAAGCAATACACTCGATATCGGCAGGGAAAGCTCCAGGTCGTCAAAGAGCACGATGACAAGCGGGATAAAAGGGGTTCTCATTCATCGAAACAAAAGGTTCGTCATTTCGTTGCACCTGACAAGGGGATGGTGAAGATCCGGGAAACCGTGACGAAACTGCTTCAAAGCCCGGATGGGTTGAAAGAGCTGGAGACGAAGATCAAGACCGGCGGCTTCATGAATTCTCTGCCCGAGGTGGTCACCTTGTACGGGGTGGAGCAGGGCGCCCATCACCCTTACCGGGATGCGTTTGATCATACGATGCAGGTCATCAAACATTTGCCGGCGGATGCCAGCGATAACGTGCGGTGGGCGGCTTTGCTGCATGACATCGGAAAGGCGGAAACCCAAAAGGCAGATCCCGATCGCGGTATTGTCTTCGATGGCCATGAGTACGCCGGCTACAAAATGGTGGGAAAGGTTTTGGATCGCCTGGGTTTCTCCCGTGATGATAAAAAGGAGATCAGGCACCTGGTTCTCCACCATGGGAACCTGCGGACCAAGTTTCTCCGATCGGGCGAAAGAGATGCGCGAAAATTCATGGCACATGAACATTTCGAACCATTGCTTGCTCTCCACCAGGCGGATGTGAAGGCTTCCGGCCGGGACCCGAAAGAGGTGCTTGATGCCATTGACGATCTGAAGTCACGATCACCCAGTGCTGATACTGGTGAATTGAAAGAAAAACAGTTAATTTTACCTATAAATCCAAGTAATTAATTACTTTTATGCGGAGGTTGAGATATGTTCCTTGATGCGTCGAATTTTGTAGTCGTGTCAGTGGATGAACTGCTTTTGGAGAAGGCCGGGTTCAAACACGGGTATTTTACTAATCTGGTCCCGAAAAAGATCGTTGGAAAGGATGGGGTCGAACGGATCTATTGGGTGAAGCCGGATGCCGGGAAAAAGCCGAAATTGACTCGGGTAGTCCATCATCGTGAAGGAGAGGAAAAGGATCATCACGAGGATATTAAACGGGATCATGTAATTGATAGCAAGGATATGGTGCGGTTTTCTGAAGGCGACAAAGTGAAGATAACCTGGGGCAGCGAAAAGGGGCGTGAGGGGGTTTTCCGCGGGTCTATTGCGGGTCCTTCGCCGAGGGTGTCGGTTGCTTTTCTCAATCCAAAGACCGGGAAGCATGAAGCCAAGACCATGAATGTCAACCACATCGAACTGGTTCATCGGGCCAATGATGTTACAAAGAAAGTGGTCGAACGTAAAACTGTCGAGGTGACCAATGCAAAGGGTGAAACCACTCTGGTCGATCGTGGCGATTACGAAATGTATTACAAAGACAAGGAGCGGAAGAAAACCATCCAGGAGCGGGTTGCAGAGGAAAAGACTAAACTAACGGTCGGAGGAACATATCGACGCCCGGATGGTAGGGTTTTTGTTGTGAAATCTACGCGAAAGGTTGGCACCAAAATGGAATATGAGGTTGATTTTCATGTTCCGGGGATAAAGACAACTATTACGAAAACCATCGGAGACAGTCTTCTTCAATCCACACTAAAAAATCAGAAATATGAGCGGGTTCCACGGTTACATAATCCTAAAGCTGTTGGTAAACCGTTAAGTATCGAGCTGGAAACTGGGGAATTGCATCGGAAAGGCCATTTCAAGTACGCCGCCGGCGGTTACCGACAAGCAACCAAGGAAGATGAAGATATTGCCCGGCGGATTCTGGCTGAACATTGGCCGATGCTCGAAAAAACAGTGTCCGCGACAACTATGAAATATCCCAGCGTTACTGAAGGGGATGTCACACCTGCGACTTTCATTGATGCTTTGGTTAAGGCTGTGGCCAGCTACGAACCTTTGTTGGGCGAGGGAAGCGGGATTGAAGAGCGGTTGCGGCAATATGCACGTTCGTACGCCCGGAGTGAAGCGGTAAAGATTCATGAAAGGGAGATGTCTACCGTTCGTGATGATTTTTTACCGGACGATACGGATAAAAAGAGTCCGTTATCGTCTATTGACAAGACGGCGGTCGATGAGTTCTTAGCCGGTGATTCGAATGACATCATCGCTTCGCCATTTGTTTCGAAGGAAGAGGCTATACTCTTGGAGGAAGGTCTTGCCGATGAAGCGGATTTGATGAGTTGGCTTTATGAAGATCAAAAGATTCTCGATGTTATGAAACGATGGACCGGTATCGGCGTATTTCAAGCAACGCTTACGCGAAGGCAGGCAGCCGAAGAGCTGGCCGGTTATGTTTACAATCCGAAGACCATGAAACCGTATGCGACCTCCACTATTGAAACAGTGCTGTTACCGAAGGAATTGGAGCGAATCAAGGAAGCGTTCAAGGCCGAGGCGTCGAGTTATCCCGATTTCAAAGCAACATTGAAAAAGGATGTTTCGCTGAGAAGCGCGATGGAGCGGAAAAGAAAGCTCGCACCGGTTCATCCGAAGGATGAGAGAGTGATAAAGGAAGTGCGAACGGAAATGAAGAAACCGGATCATCGGGCGGAATATGCGGCCCAAATGATAAGGTTGGGAATAGCGCCCAAGGACGCTCCGACGATTATGCAAATCGGCGATCGGATTTTGGCCGGTTCAGCGGTTCCGTCCAAATATCATACGATGCTTCCCCGAAGGCTTTGGGAAACCGGATCGAAGGCGTTGACGGCTTGGTTTAAAGAAAGGTTGCCTGCATCGGTCTTTTCCGGGAAGCGGGCTGCGGCTTTAAATCTGCCTTCGCGGTTCGATGTCGAAAAGCCGATCAAAGCGGCGATCGCCAATGAGGAAAGAGAAAAAGAGGCTCAGAGGCAAGCGGCTTCCAGAAACCTTGCCCGGGAAAGGAAAACGGTGGATATTTAATATTGACGGCGGTTTAAATTTCACGTAGACATACCATATGGAATGGTCTGAAATGGTATCATACTACAACATACAGGGGGCAGCATGGCTGAAGATGATTTGACCGATGACGAAATTAAGGAAATGCGCGACAATATCTATCAGCAGCTTCGTCGTAAATACGAAGAATCTCCTGAAACACTCAGTGATGGGGCAAAAGCGATATTGGCGATTCTATCCACGACCCGATATATGGATAAATATGACGAGAAAGGGGATATGTTTGCCGATATGTATCGTCGGACAAAAGCGGCTGAAAAGATACTTAAAGAAATGGTACATGGCACCTATAATGGGCCTGGTGATCCAGATGATTTGATCATGGACTTGATTCCGATAGATATGGTTGAAACGGCAATACATTATTCTGAATTGGACGAACTGCGTAGGCGCATGGAGTATGTTTTATCAAATAACGCCATTCATAATGTTCGAGAATATGAGAAAGAACATGGCGAGCCATTTTCCGAGGAATATCTCAAACCATTCAACCCCGCCCGCGATTATCTGTTCGGCGATTATGACTTGGACAGCGAAGATTGATATGCAAAAGCCAGTGATGATCGAATATAACCTTGCCGATTATGAATTGGAAGAAACGCTCGAAAAGGCTTTGGGCAGTGTCCGAACAAAGATCCAGCGCCCTGGGCGTAAATTCAGGCAACCGGCCATGGAGGCGTTTGTTTCCCGTGTTACTGTCGGGTTCAATATCCAGCTCAAGAAAATGATGGGGCGAATCGAAGATGTAATTCGCAAGTGATTTTTTATACCCCAAAATCATTGTAATTAATTAGGTTTATTTTGCCATGGGACAACTGACGAAAGCGGATATGCGGAGCATCCTGACTGAAGTGAAGAAAAACCTTCGACGGTTGAATGGATGTCCTGGTCCTCATGAGTTTGAATTGATTGAAGCCATCGGCGGATTTCGGAAAAAATACCGTTGCAAGATCTGTGGCGGGGATATCGATGGCATCCAATATCATTGGTACGAAAAAGGTTTGGCCCACGGAAAGATGAATCATGCTGAATAAAGAACAGATCGAAGAAATCGCCCGAATCATCCGGGAGCATGTGGGGATCGCCATCTATCAATTTACCGGCAGCCCTCCATCTGGAATCGATATTCGCAAACTCCAGGCGGCAGGTATTATCGATCCATCCGTACCGGATAGCGCCGTCGCTGATGCCTATTTATTCGGTGTGCTCAGTTCACTGGACCCGAGGCTGGCCGGGGCGTCTTTTGACATGATCAAGGATACCATTCGCCGGCTGCCATTGAGCGATATCGAAAAGGCTTCAATCAAATGGTTGAATGATTCGGCTGCCCTTTATTGCCAGGGCCTGGGGAACCGGATCGAATCGACTACGTTGAGGATCGTTCAGGATGCGGCCAAGGAAACGGCCATGCGGGGGATTATTCAGGAAACAATGTCGAATGCGGCCCGGGAGAGGAAAGCCCGGGGAGAGATGATCGCTTTGCTACGGCGGGCGACCGAAGATGTCCAAAGGGATTGGCACCGGATCGTCAATACTGAATTGCATGGCGCCCGGACAAATGGCATCGCCCATGGCATTACAAAACAGTTCGGGGCTGAGTCCTGCGTGATTGTCCGCCCGCACCCGGATTGTTGTGATCTCTGTCGATCGGCTTTTCTGTTGAGGGGAAAACCACGAGTATTCAAACTTGCCGATTTAGCCGCCAGGAACAACGTCGACCGGACGGCTGCGGAGATCCGGCGGGCACCGGGGCTTCCACCCCTTCATCCTCACTGTTTCTGTGAAGTGGCATATTTCAATCCAAAACTTCATGAGTTCGATAACGATGGTCGAATCGTTTTCAAAAAGCCCAAGGGTAAATAATTATGGAAAACAGCGTGCCGTTTATCGTGGCTATCGATTTTGATGGGGTAATTGCAGAATACGACGGATGGAAAGGGGAAGATCATTTTCTACCGCCGAAGCCGGGGGCCAGGGAGGCGATCGACATCCTCCGGTCTCACGGGATCAAGGTGATCATCTGGACATGCAGAAATAATGAACCGGTCTTGAGCGCATATCTGGAGAAATACGGGATTGGATTCGATGCGATCAATGCAGATGTCCATCCGGATATTCAATCTCCGGATGATAATTCGAGAAAGGTTGTTGCCGATGTGTATCTGGATGACCGAGGAATACGGTTCACCGATTGGGATTCATCTGTCGAGCTGATTTTGCATCTTTTGGCCACGGGGGTAAAATGACAGTCGGTATATTACGTTGTCCCCAATGCGGTACCGAGATGATCCAGAAGTATCCGGATGGCAAGACAAAGCTGCGAGCTAAGATCTTGGTCTGGGAGGGCGACCAGTGCATTGGGAAATGCTGTAAATGCGGGGATGACGTACCTTTGCCGATTCATTTGCAATCCTCTGGGAAAACCGGTGGAAGAAAAAAACAGATTCATGTCGTTTTTGGTGTTGACAGGCGGAAAACAACCTGACTATAATTAAAGTAATTAATTACATTGAAAAGCGTTTCTTCTTTTGTATTTTAAAAGAGGTTTTTCGAAATGTAACAGCGAATAATAGGTTCGGATAAAATTTGGTGCTGCCAGACGGGCGGCGTTAAGCTTCGTTTTTAAGGGAGTAATCGGGTGCATTCGTGCATCTCTTTTACTCCCTTTTTTATTTGGAAAGGCCAAAACCATGGAATCACAAATACCATTAGGCATTCACGATGACGGATCGTTCCGGTTTCATGTTCCGCTCGATCTGAAAAAGGGAAAGGACGGAAAAACCTGGATCGATGGTGTCGCTTCCGTCGAGTCCCCTGACCTTGTTGGTGAGACGGTGATTTTGGCTGGGATGGATCTTTCGTATCTTCTCTCCCGGGGTTATTTCAACGACAACCATTCCAAGACGACCGACGGGAAAGTTGGTGTGCCTACAGAAGCTGCGGTTACCCCTGAAGGTTTGAGGGTTAGAGGATATCTGTTCGACACGCCTCGCGCCCAAGGTATCGTTGAACTTGCCGATGCTCTGCAAAAATCTGGCAGTGATCGTCGGCTTGGTCTCAGTGTCGAAGGAAAAACACTCAAAAGAGACGGCAAGATCGTCAAGAGAAGCTGGATCAAAGATATCGCCATCACCGCCGAGCCGATGCACCCCGATACTTTCCTTGATGTGATCAAAAGTATTTCCAACGACATTGAAGTCAACGGTTACGTTGAAGATGAGGAAGAGACACCCAAGGAGCCCGAACCTTTGGGGTACTGGGAGCGGATGGAGAACGTCATATTATCGGCTTTCAGAAAGATTTTTTCTCGTGGTCCGGAAAAAATGTCTGGAGATCTGGCCAAAATGATGGAAGCCGGAAATCAGAATCCACCGCAAAGCGGAGGGTCTGCGCTTCGTAAAGAATCTATCGAAGAAGGGCTTACCAATTTGGATATGCCTGGAGCCGGCGGCGAAATCACTGAAAAAGAAGCCATTGAACGTCTGATGAAAGAAAGAGGCTATTCCGAGGAAAAAGCCAGACGGTTGGTACAAATGGTTTTCAATTCTGTCATGCAGAAATTTTTGGCAAGTGTCAAATCATAATTACAAGGAGGTAATCATGCTTGAACAAAAAGAAAAAGCCATCCCCGAAAATTCTTTCTTCGCGGCTTTGGATGAGCTTGAAAAACTCGCCAAAGGACTGATTCCATCGGGTGATGGAGAGAACGAGGATTTGGAAAAGAGTCAAACCGATGGTGGCATCGAGGATTTGGACAAGGGCTGCGGCGGCGACCTGGAAAAAAGCGGCGATGGCGATGAAGATGAAGATGAAGATGGAAACGACGATGAAGGTGTCGAGAAAAGTCAAAGCGCCGAAGCCGGTTCCGAAGACAGTCCTTTCACGGAAGATCTCATTAACGACAATGAGGATATCCAAAAAGCCGTCGAAGTGAGTGATTTCTTGGCCGCCCTTGTCGATAAAGTCGGCGAGGCCATCGATGGAATCCGTCAGGCGCAAACTGAGAGGCTTGACGCCATCGAGAAGAGTCTGTTCAAGGCCACCGAGGCTAATCAGAATATTGCCCTTTCCATCGTCGATACATTGAAGAAGTCTTTTCAGTCCGTAGCGGATCGAACGGATCGTCAGACCGAAGACCTTCGCAAGTCCGTGGAAGCCTTGAACAATGAATTGGCCAAGCAACCTCTTCGGACTCCGAAGTCTAAAACCACAGTTTTACAGAAGTCTTTCGAGGGTGGTGAGGGTGAAAAAAAAGAGATGAGCAAAGATCAAATCCTCAAGTCCCTGACATCGATGTTTGAGAGGGGTGATCCGGCTGTGACATCCATGGATATCGTCAGATTCGAGTCCGGTGGTTCACTTTCGCCGCATTTGATCAAAAAACTCACCAGCGAGTAAAAAATTTCGCTTTAAAACAAAGTAATTAATTACACCAATTATTAGGAGGATCTTAAAATGAACGATATTATCACCCTTGCCCAGTATGAAGATATCCATACCATGGGATTCACCAGCATGCGGGAAGTCGAGGATCTCAACAAAGCTCTGACCGCCGGCTATGACAATCCGCCCGTTTCCGGTGGTGGGGCATTGCGTGTCGAGTCCCTGGAAGCCTCTTTGAAGGTTCTGACCCATCAGGCCAAACACTGTGCCTTCTGGCAAAGAGTGCCCAAGCTGCCTGCGTACTCCACCGTCGAAGAGTTTAACCAGTTGTCGGCGGTCGGTGATGAGAGCGGAGCCTTTCTTCCCGAAGGAACCCTGCCCGAAACCGTGGATTCCACCTATAACCGACAGACCTCCCTGGTGAAATTTCTGGGTACGACCAGGAGCATTTCCCATCCCATGACTTTGGTAAAAACCAATATCGGGGATGTGACGGCCCAGGAAAACACCAACGGTATTCTCTGGATTCTCAAAAATCTGGAGTGGGGTCTGCTCAACGGCGACGCCGACATGTGTTATCTGGGAGCGGCCACCGATTCCACCCATCGTGAGGGTGTGGAATTCAATGGCATCGAGAAACAGATCGATTCCGGCAATGTCATCGACCTCAAGGGCGCCGCTTTGTCCGAAGGTGCGTTCTCCTTGGCCGCCCAGATGGTCGCCAGTAACTACGGGAATCCCACGGATGTATTCTTGAGTTTTGCGGCCCATCAGGCCTTCTGTGACACCATGTTGCCCAAAGAGCGTGTGCCCCTGCCGACCGGACAGGGTGGTTATACCGTCGGCGCCAATATTCCCGACGTGAATACGCCTTTCGGTAAGGTGAATCTGAATCCCGATGTGTTCTTGAACGCTGGGAAAATCGCGCCGGCTTCGGCAACCAGTGGTAAAGCACCGACGCCCCCGGCCTCCATTGCGGCCGGATCGATGACGGGTACCGATGGTGTCTGGACAACCCATGGCGGTGCCGGTGTTTACAATTACGCCGTTTCCGCCGTTAACCGGTACGGTGAATCGGCCGCCGTGGCCATCGGTTCCCCGGTTACCGTTGGTTCCGATGATGTGGCAAAACACATTCCGTTCACCATCACAAATGCGGGTTCGGTTACCATTGAACCCGAGTATTTCAATATCTACAAGACCAAAGTCGGTGGTTCGGTCAAAATGTTGGTCGCCCGTGTTCGAGCAACCAGTCAGGCTGGCAGTGGCACCACGACCTGGGATGATACCGGCAAGAATATGGCCGGCACCACCAAGGCTTTCGTTGGCGAGTTGAGTTCTCAGGTTCTTGCTGTCAAACAGCTTGCTCCATTGATGAAAATGGATCTGGCTGTCTTGGCTCCCGCATATCGATGGATGATTCTCTGTTATTTGACCTTCATCATCTATGCGCCCAAGAAATGGGTACAGTTCATCAATGTCGGAGGCAGTGAGAAAGTCGATCTCATTTAATATGCCCCGGAGTGAATAACCGGTTTTAACCCGAAAGCCCGGGGGTCGCGTAGGCTCCTGGGCTTTTCTCTTCTAAAAGTAGGAGGAAAATCATGGCTACTTTATCTGCATTAACCGCAATACAAAAAAGACTGTTGAAAGAATACGATCCCGTACTTAAAGAGGCGGGCGTTTCCGATCTGATCGACGCTTTGATTGCCAGTAACAATCAATTTCAAACAGCATTGGCCTTGGCAGGGGGAGATGAAATCCTGCATGTGGTCGGTCTTGCTCCAGGGACAACGAATACCGATATCGCTCACAATCTTGTTCATTATCTTATCAATGGTGTCGGGTACAGGTTAGCTGCAAATGCCGCCGGTGTCGCCCCGGATGCTTTGGCGGCAACGGTATCCGGCAAATACAATGGTTGGCGTTTCGAGGTGGGAATCAACGGCACCGTGGATCTCATAGAAGTAACCAATGCCGCCGCCGGGTATGATACTGCCGCCGATGCACTTGCTGCGATTCAAGCCGTTGCTCCGAACGCCGATCATGCCATTCTTGGTTGGGCTGTCGTTGGAAAAGCCGCCACGGTTGTGAGCCCCGGAACAACTTCTCTGGTGGCAGACGACAATATCGTTTTCTATGAAGCGGATACCTTGTTTGAGAAACAGGCGGCCGCCATTGCCTGATCCGGTGGGCAAGCAATGATTCAATAAAATAGTTGAAAAGGGGAATGTTATGGCAAGAATCCAAAATGAGGCCTTCAAGGGAATCAAGGGTGCCGTAATTGGCTCTTATATCGTCGATTACGATGAAAATGGGGTAGCCACAGTTCCGACTGAGGTTGCACAAAATGTTCGCAAATTGAATGGTTTTACCGTTCTTGATTTTTTTGAGGAAAAGAAAGAGCCGGAGGCAACCATTCCCACCCCTGAACAAACGGAGCTGGAGGTGGTTATCCCTACTCCGGAGAAAGTCGAGGGAATCGGTCCTGAAGGAGCTGAGGAAATTACTCCGGAGAAAGTCGAGGGAACCCGTAATCCAATTACTGAGAATGGTAAAGCAATCACCAGGCGGAAAGGTCGTCCAAAAAAGGCGTCGAACGATGAATAAGGACAAAAATCCGTTGGATAAAGCGATCGAACGTATCAATGAAATTGAACCCGAACTTCGTTATTTGGATACTCTTTTTGCCCTTGGATTGGTTGTCACCAAGGGCAAAAGTATCCATGAGGCTGGTGACTGGGATTTTCACATCTGGGCACATGGCTTGGATGGTTTCTCAGTTGGTTTCATTGTGCGGTCTCGTCATGACAATAACCCCTTTCCTGCGGTCACCCATACTCAAAAGAAATGGATTGTCTGTAGTAAAGGGGTCATCGAAATTGAAACTCAAGATGGAAAAACGATTCTTACAAAAGGCCGCCGTATGACGATCAATCCGATGATGTCACATACGATTTTTCCAATTACCGATGAGTGCGCGGCTGTTTTGGTGACAGTTCCAGCAGATCCGGCAATGCAATAGGAAATGAGCGAAAAAAATTCCAATTTCAATGAACTGACTCGTTTTGTTGAATGGCGTGGCACCGTTTCTGCGGCCCTGGATTATATCCGGGAGAAGTTAACGCATCTTCACGAAGAAGACCTTGAACAATGGAAAGTGATCGAAACAATTCGATCGCAACAACAAGCTTGTCGTGATCGATGTGAAAAAGTGTCGAATGCCAAAAGTTCAAAAGATGATTTGATTACTGTAAAAAACGATGTGGAAGTTTGCCGCGCCGCATTGGTTAAAAAGGCTGAATCGAAGGATTTAAAAAGTAATTATGACGAATTAAGGTCTGGTCTTTCTGATAAAGCCGCCGCAGTTGATTTGAAGATTGTCTCGGAAAAGGTTCAAGGGCAAAGCGTTACTCAGGCAAAACAGGCTGCCACTCTCATGTTCTATGGTTTGATCGGGGGTGGGTTATTTACTCTTCTAATGACACTGTTCAAGAAAATCATCGGTTAATGGAAAGGAGCAATTTTGAATGAAACTTCCAACAGCCGCAGATATAAAACAAGACTATCTTTTTGGCATTCCTCTCGTCGATGATGATGGAAATGAATATCCGACGAGAAATATCGATAAATGGATTGCCAAAAGCGTAAGCTGGTTGGAGAACGAGCTTCATATCAAGATTGCTCCGACATCCATTAGCGAAACGCATGACTATCATCTCGATGAATATCAAGAATTTTGTTACATCCAGCTTTACAATTACCCGGTGGTCAGTGTTGAAAGTCTGATCGCCGAGTATGCGGGCCAGCCGGTCATGACTTTTCCCGCGGACTGGATCCACGTCTATAAAAATTCAGGACAGCTTCAATTGGTGCCGACCACCGGGAGCCTGTCGCAAGTGCTGTTGGGACAGGGGAATGGTGTCTTGCTGCCACTGATCACCAGTCGGCTGACACAGATGCCGCATTTGTTCAAAGTCGACTACACAGCCGGATTTGCAGATGAAGCTGTGCCCGGCGATATCGTTGACATCATCGCCATGAAGGCGTGTATCGGTGTCATGAACATTATGGGTGATATTCTGCTTGGTGCCGGTATCGCGTCCCAGAGCATTTCCATTGACGGGTTGAGTGAAAGCATTGGAACAACCCAGTCTGCCGAGAACTCGGCATACAGTGCCCGTATCCGTCAATACGAGCGACAGATCAAAACCCAATTGCCGAATCTTCGAGATCGGTACAAGGGTATTCGATTGGCGGTGGCATAATGGCCGGCCGGGTTGATTTCAGAGTTGGCTCTTTCGATGAGATGATCGAAAAGCATGGGTATTTTTTTACCCATTATCACGCCATACAGTGTCCTTGTCTGGATTCGCAAACTGGTCATCCTGATCCGAACTGCCTCTATTGCGATAGGGGATGGCAGTACTATGGGGCTGAAGAGATCCAGGGCATCATGACCAGTATTACGACGGAAAAACAATTCATGGACACCGGCGGGATGTTGATCGGAACAATGAATTTGACGGTCAAGGCTGAGGTGGAACTGGGTTACCATGATCGGATTGTCAATAATAAATCGGTGATCGCCTATTCAGAATTGCTTACGCGGGGTAGCGGTACGCAAGATACTGCACGTTTTGCGATGCTTGACATCTTGCGTGTGGTCGGCCCGGGTGGTGTGGTTTACGCACCTGTTACGGATTATGTGATTTCCAATGGCAAGATTCAGTGGGTGACCGGGGGGACGAGCCCGGTGGCCGGTGCATATTTTTCGGTTGCTTATCGGATGCATCCATCATGGGGAGTTCTATCACATATTCACATCGTTAGGGATACGCATATTAAATTTCGGAAACCAGCGCCTGAACATTATCGTCTTCCTATTCAGGCAGTCTGCAAGTTGGAGTATTTAATGTAGGATCAATCAATAGGAGAAAACAATCATGGGCGCATACGATGAAGCGTTGGCGAAAAGCATAGATACTGGTGACTGCAAAGATCTTGGTCGGTTGCTTGGTGGGGATCTCATAAAGGCTCATATTAAAGCCCATTTTCGAGTGAATCCCAAGACTGGTCGCCGGGAATTTATCAAAGATTACGATGATGCGCGACATAAGGATGAGGTCGCCGTGTCTTTTCATAAAGGCCATAAGGTAAAGGTCAACAATCCGAAGAGCAAGCACCATGGCAAGACCATGGAGGTGTCCGGGTATTCGGATAAATACGATGTCGTTCGGGGGAAGATTGAGGGAGAGAAACATGCTGTCGACTTCCATGCCGATCATTTGGAACACCACGATTCGAAGGATGCGGGCACCGCAAAGGTGGCGGATTCGAAGGAGGGTTCCTTCAAACCAGGGGATAGAGTCACAATAACCAACCCTCGAAAGTATGATGCGTTGGCGTCAGATAAGTCGATCGAAGGGGTGGTCGAATATGTGGCTCCCGGCAAGGTAAATGTGAAAGTTGGCTCCGGGAGCTATACTGTTGATCCTTCCGATATCAAGGGATCGGAGAACAAAAAAGACGGAAAGGATAAGAATGCTGCTCCTGCTCTTGCTGGTTTGAAAAATGCGGTTGAAAAGAAAGACTCCAAAAGTTCCAATCTCGACGGTTTCATGAAAGATTACAAAAAGATGTCCGATCAACAGTTGACTGAGTATAGCAATACGTTGGTTAAGCTGGGAAACGAGAACAAGGATAAGCTGGATGCCGCCGGGAAAAAACTTTTCGCCGATCTGATGAACAAGGTGACTGAGGAAGTGAAGCGCCGGAAGGCGGCAAAGGATGCGGCCAGTAAAACATCGAAAGCGGATCAGGAATCATTAACGGAAAGTTCACTGAAATCCCTTCTTAAAAAAGAGGGGTGGGCTTATTCCGGAAAAGTCCACGGGGGTGGTTCGACTTACAAGATAGATGGCGTCACCGCTTCAGTCGATACCAACGAAAAATATGTGATGTTTTACGGGATGGGAGAACAGGCCGGAAATCCCATTTTTGACGTTGGAAAGATTCCATTTTCTGATGGCAAAAAAATCAAAGAGATGTTGGATAAGGCCAAAAACGCAGATCCGGATTGGGATAAAAAAGATTCGACTGCCAAGAAGACTTTTTCGTCGAAACATCAACGGATTGCTTCGAAAACTGCGGAAGCAAAGAAAAAAGCTGTAGATAAACCTGCCGGCGATCGGATCGTGAGGGATGTTCATACACCAAAAGAAGCTGAAAGGGTTTTGAAGGGATCCGGGGTCATCTGGGATAAAACGATGTCCGGGTCTTCTGGCGGAACTATGTTCGAAAAGGATGGCAAAAGTGTAGCTTATTTCGATGCCGCGAGCAAGGCGGTTACGATCTACAAACCCGAAGAGAAAAAGGGTGCGGCGGTTGATAAAAAGACGTCAACGCGACGATCTTCTCAAGAAGTTCGGGAGGAAAAAGCTCGCAAGGAAGCCAAAGCTCGTGGTGATTTTGCCAAAGGCCATAAGGTCAAAGTGAATGACGCCCGTCGGAATACCCATGGCACGGTTGGTACTGTCGAATCAACAGATGGTGATCATGCCTATGTCAGACATACGCATGGTGTCCTTGAAAAGATCCCCAAGAAAAACCTGGAACATACTGAATAATGTCGATCATCAGCGTAGACATATCGGGCCATCTGCCGGCCGTCGGAGTCGATGAAGACGAGATCCGGGAACGGGTTTACACCTTGGCGGAGATGGCCCGGTCGGAATGGGTCCGGCTGGCCCAGCAGAACCTGGGCGGCAGCGCCGCGGATTACATCGCCGGCATCCAGCCCGTTGAGATGGATGGAAACTGGGCGGCCGTCCACTTGGTTGGTGAGTTGCCCAATGCCATCGAAAATGGAAAAGCCCCTTTCGATATGAAACCGGGGCTTCTGGCTGGACCCAATGCTAAAAGGACCAAGGCCGGTAAGAGGTACAATACGGTGCCGTTCCGCCATGGCACTCCCGGTACGACCGGCAAGCGAGTGGGAACCCCGATGCCGTTCACCGGTGTCAATGCAAAGGGAAAGCAGACGAGTATGATCTATACGGAGGCCAGGAAGCTTTCGCCGAGTGTTGAGGGAGTGGGTGGAAAGACAGTGTGGGGAGGAAGAGCGGGAGATTTCGGCGGATTCGGTATCAAGACTCAGCCCGCGGTGAAAGGGGGGCGCCCTGGGGCTTATAAGTGGAAATTCAGTCCCTATGCAGGAATGGTCAAGATCGCAAAGACCTATAAAAAGGCGACCCAGAATCAATATGCGACGTTCCGCCGGGTGAGTGACAATAGCGATCCGAATTCATGGTGGCATCCCGGGATCAAAGCAAAGAAGCTCGTGACGAAGGTCAGCAGTTACATCTCAAGTATGGTTGAAAGGGTTTTCTGATGTCGATTTTAATGCCTGAAAAAATTATCTGTGCCATCTTGGCTTCGGGTTTGACGACGATAAAGGCTGCTCCGGCTATCTATTTGCCGAATGTTTTTGATACCGATGTGTTCGGTCAATCCGTCATAACCAAATGGACGACCTTTTTGACAGCCAATTCGATAAAGATCGCCCAAGGTTTTGGTATCGATGAAAACCATTTGCCCGGGTGGTATGTAATTTCAGCGAATGTCGCACCCAATGAGGAATTCATCGGTGAGCTTGTTTCGGATGATGATCCGACGGAATTGGCCACGACCGGCGAAGTCTATGAGGGAAGTTACTCAAGTTATTCGATGAGAGTGATTAGCGCCTCGAACAATGGTGATGTTTCCATGGCCATCGAGGCCATTGCAAGATACATCCTTTTCTCATCGAGACAGACGCTGGATGATACATATGGTTTTTCTGAGATGGGTATTTCGGCTACAGACTTGGATCCGATTTACCAATATCTCCCAGAAAGTCTTTTTTATCGCAGCACCGTTTTGAATTTCCGGGGGCTGAATTCTTGGTCGACGAGTTTTCCGATCATCAAGAGTACAGAACTCTTTGCAAAATTTAATCCCAACGAGGAATTTTTAGAGGTGTAGGAGGACATAAAAATGGACAAGATGACGTTAGACGATTTCTGTAAAAAGCTTTCCTTAACCGATAAACGTGTGGAGTTGATCGGCGGATTTCATCACTGGATGAAAAATGAAAGGAAAATCAGAACTGGTACCGAGCCTCAGTTCAAAAAATATTATGCTGAATTCTGTACGATTCCGGCTTAATCCTTCAAAGTAGGAGGTACACAAAATGCCTGTATTTTTTAACGGAAAATTACTGACCACGCCGACTGTCGCCACGCGGATCGACGATAGTGCAATGGCAAATAAAAACCTGACGGTTGCGAATAACCTGGCGATCATTGGAAAGGCTGATAGCGGTATTCCGCAAACCGTCGTCAGGATCGGCAGCCCCCTGGAGGCCAGAGAGATCTTCGCCACCGGTGAACTGGTAACGGCCATTGAAAAAGCATTTGCGCCGTCGGCGGAGACCGGGGCGCCGCAATACATTCATGCCTTGCGAGTGCAGCCGGCGACCCAATCCCATTTGGTTGTGGGAGAGGATGGCGGAACTCCGATCACTGACTACGTGGTTGATTCTGTCGATAATGCAAACAAACAAATCGTGCTTGACCTCGATGAAGCTACTCCGGTCAATGGTGCTTATGATGGATATCTGATCACCATGACATCCGGGAATGCAATCGGTGAAACCAATTTGATCACCACTTTTGTCAGAGAGAGTGATCTGGGCACATGTGATGTTCGTTATGCGTGGGAAAATGTTCCCTCGGCAGGCGATACGCTTTCCATTGTTCCGTGTTCTTTCTGCTTGGATTCGACCGATTACGGCATCAATACGAACCGGATCAAGGTCAAGATCGAGGCGGGGACGGTTTCCGGAAAGTGCGTTACGGTTGCATTCGATGGGACGGAATATGTCAAGGATAACTTGGCGGCGACGTATTTCACCGCTCATTATTCGGGTGGTGGAACGGCATGCGTGCTCAAAATTTCGGCTACTCAAATCGTGGTTGAGGAAACGGATGGCGGAACAAATATCTTGGGAACCTGTGACTTCACTGTTCACGATACGGTTTCGAAGGTTGTCGATTTCTTGAATTCGATCACCAATATCACCGCTGAAGCTGTTTCCGATTACACGGACTATCCGGTTGCCGCCAAACTGGATTACAATTCCGCCGGATTGGATATCAAAACCGGTACCACGACGAACGTCACGGCCAACCTGCAAGCCATTGTGGATTGGATCGCTGGGATAAGCGAACCTCTCATCGATGTCTATCGGCCGACGGAAGCTGGCAAGGCGCCGGCAAACTGCGTTTTCTCGTATCTGCAAGGTGGAACCACGACAACTCCGACGAATACGGATTGGCAAGCCTGTTTCGATGCCTTGCAAACGGAGGATGTGCAATGTGTCGTGCCGCTGTCAAATTCGGCTTCGATTCATGCGATGGCTTTGACCCATTGCCAATACATGAGTGATACGGCGGGAATGGAAAGGCGCACCATCGTCGGCGGAGCCACTGGCGAAACCGTTGCCGAGTTGGTGGCCCGAGCCAAGGCACTGAACCATGATCGGGTTTACTTGGTCGCCCCTGCGTATCAGGCTTATGATAATGTCGGGGTTCTCACCAGTTATGCACCGTACATGGCCGCCGCAATGCTCGGCGGGATGATAACCGGCAGCGATCCGGGTACCTCCTTGACGAACAAATCCGTTTCGGTTGCCGGGTTTCTGCAATCATTCCGTATTCCGGCCGATACCGATGTACTGATTGAAGGTGGAGTCATTGCGATGGCGGATATCCGAGGCATTTACAAGGTGGTTCAATCGGTTTCGACTTGGTTGACCAATGGGAATTATAACCGCGTCGAGATGGCCACCGGATTTGCCGTTGACTTCGTGACAAGGAATGTCCGAAATGCCCTTCAAGTGTTGATTGGCCAAAAGGGTACACCGACGATTCTTGGTCGTGCGGTTTCCATTACGGAAAACGCGCTGAAGGAATTGGCCCGGCCGGCCCCGCTCGGTCCGGAGGTGATCACCGGTGATGATGCGAATCCCGCTTACAAGAACATTACGGCCGAACTTGAAGGAGATGTCCTCCGGGTTTATTTCCAATGCAGTCCGGTTGTTCCGGTGAACTATATCCCGGTTGGTATTGCCATCGTTCCCTACAGCGGGACAGCCAGTATTTAATTTTGTCAATGATTTGAAGTAATTAATTACATTCGCTTTATGGGGGTTTTCGGACCCCCTTTATCCAATAGGGGGAAAACATGAAAGAGAATCTGAAAGTTCGTTCGGCAAACCTGGCCCGAGTGATGATCGATGGCGAGGAAGTCGGGTTGATGCAAAACATCTCCATGTCGGATGATTACAGCCCCGAGCCGGCTTCTGGAATCGGTGATATCCACGTTCAAGAGCATGTCCCGACCATGGCGCGCCATTCGATCTCCTGTTCCAAGATGGCCTTGCGGAAAAAGGGCCTCTACGCCAAGGGCATTGTTCCTGAGAACGGAGATGATGCACTCAAAGGACTCGTCGTGGATATTGAGATCTTGGACAAAGCGACCGGTGAGGTCTTGAAAAAGTATTTGAGTTGTACGTTCGCCTCCGGGAGCATTGAGGTGTCGAAACATGCGATCATCAGCTACCAGTCGCAGTGGATGGCGCTCGATGTCGCTGGCAAGCCGTAGAGAGTTTAAGTTGTTTCCGTTTTGTAAGGGTCAAATAAACCCCATCTTCACATAGCCCAGATATTATGACATCATAGGCTTGGCAATGAAAATGTGTATGGGAGACGATTGTGAACCGGCCGGTAGAAAGTAAGAGAAGAATCAATAGCGAAGGATCGCCAGCGTCTGTTTGTCGATATTTTTTGGCAAAAGCGCCAGATGGTCCTCCCGCGTCCTGGCCAGCGGAAGTTTGGCGAACAGGTATCGAAGATAGGCATAGGGTTCCAGCCCATTGGCTTTGGCCGTTTCGATCAAACCGAAGAAGGTGGCGCTGGCTTCCGCACCCCGGGGCGCGCCGGAAAACAGCCAGTTCTTGCGACCCAACACGAATGGCCGGATGACATTTTCAGCCACATTGTTGTCGGGCTTCAGAAATCCGGCATTGATATAGACAACCAGTTTGTCCCATTGGTTTAGGCAATATTGGATCGCTTTGCCGAGAAGGCTTTTCGGAGGAGCTTGCCAATGGTAGGTGTCCAGCCAGGTTTTAAATTGTTTCAGAATCGGCTTGGCCTTTTCCTGTCGCAGGTCACGGATCTGTTCATACGACAAATCCTTGTCTCGCGCATACCGTTCTATGCCATACAATGCGCCAATGTAATCCAGCGCCTCGTCGGCAAGCCCCTTGGCTGCTTTTTGTTTGCCGCGCGCCTTGCGCCCTTTGTTCACCTCGACAAATTTACGTCGGGCATGGGTCAGGCAACCTAAATGGATGATCCCTTGCTTTTGGGACAGCTGATCATAGCCGCTGTAGCCGTCGCTTTGAACATAGCCCGAATAGTCTTCTATCATATCTTGCACTACCTTCCCACTACGGGTGGGATGATACTGGTAAAGCACCACAGGGGCATCCAACGGGCCGCCACAAAACACCCACATATACGATTTTGTTGTATTGCTGCGGCCCGGTTCCTGAAGCACCTGAAACGGACTTTCATCGATATTGATCACAGGACCGCTTCGAATCTCCTGATGCATCAATTCGACGATCGGCTGGCAGCAACCGGCGGCCTGAATCATCCAATTGGCCATGGTTGACCGTGAGATGTCAACGCCCAGACGGTCAAATATCTTTTGTTGGCGATGCAGGGGAAGCGCATCGGCGAATTTTGAGACAGCGATGTGGGCCAGCAGTCCCTCAGTGGCGTTGCTCTTGGGAATCAGTTGTTCTGGCGGCGGAGCGATCCTAACGGTGGGGCCGTCATCCTCGACGCCTTCGCAGGCCTTGCAGGCGTATTTGGGGCGGATGTGACGGATCACCTGGATTTTTGCCGGGATATAATCGAGCTTCTCACAGGTCTCTTCGCCGATACGGCTCAGTTCAACTCCGCAAGCACACCGTTTCTCGGCCTCAGGGATATCGTGCAGGACCTCGACGCGGGGCAGATCCTCAGGCAACGGTTTGC
The DNA here is from genome assembly GCA_963674945.2 of uncultured Desulfosarcina sp. Taxonomy (GTDB): domain Bacteria; phylum Desulfobacterota; class Desulfobacteria; order Desulfobacterales; family Desulfosarcinaceae; genus Desulfosarcina. The sequence goes on along the minus strand of CAXXWQ010000003.1, from coordinate 857,570 downwards.
GGCCACGCTTTTTGCGGGTGTGCTCCGGGACGGTGATGTCGTCATCGGCAAGGACGGGCTCTGCGGTTTCGTCGGGTTTGAACAACTGGAGTTGGTTGGGATTGACGGCCGGCAAAACTTCACTTTTGCGACCGAACAGCTCGTTCTTCAGCAGACGTACCATTTCTTGCAGATGGTCGATTTGCTGCTGCTGAGAAGAGATAATCTCCTTAAGCGATTGGGCGTCATCGGGCAGGTTGTTCGATTCCGAAAGCATGCCTGATACATAGCATAACCAATTGAATTTGTACACACTTATTTTACTTCCAGGTGGATGTTCTCAGCTTGCATAACGGTAGTTTAAACGCACATGAGCATTCGTATAATCCAGTCCGGCGAGAAGCCATTCCAGTTCTTTCGCACTAAGGGAAACGACTTCTTTTGTGGTTGTTGGCCAGTGGAAACGGTGCTTCTCCAGCCGTTTGAGCCAGAGAGCAAATCCATTTTTATCCCAGTATAAAATTTTTATCATGTTCCGACGCCGATTGCAGAAGACGAACAGGTCCCCTTCGAAGGGATTCAAATCCATGGCCTGTTCCACCAAAACCGAAAGCCCGTTGATCGATTTGCGCATATCGGTATTACCCACGGCCAGAAAGACCCTTTTGGGATTGGTGGGCAACATCATAATGTAGCCACCATTGCAACAAGCTTGTTGATTTCTATCGATCCGTTTTGATCATCGACTTCGATGGTAAATCCGTTGGGGGTATGAATACGAACGGATGGATGTTTCCTCGTCGCTGATCCGTTGAGCGCAACCGGCAAAAAAGTAACTCGGGTTTTATCAACGGGCATGATGCGCCGTTTCCAATCGTAAAACCGATGGAGAATGAGATCGTTTTTTTTACAATAGGCCCTTTGGCTTAGGCTGCTGATCTTCCATTTCTCGATATGATTTTCCCAAAATTTTCGCCTTTGCTTGGAATCGAATGAATCATAGTCTTCAGGCATGATATCTTCTCCTTTCTTTGGGGAAACACATTGCCATGCCTGAACAATTTTGTGAAGATGGGGTTAATAAACCGCTTACTCCGTTTTTGCCGATAATAAACCAATGGGTTCTATTATACTTTCTCTCCATGAGTGAATAAAAAAAGTTTTTGCTGGCTCAAAATGAAAGGGTTTATCTCATGCTTCGTTCACTGTTATTAGCGGTTTCGGCTGTAATGTTGATGGCGGCAAATGTGCAGGCATATGAGATCGTGCTGGATGATCATCTGTCGAGTTTGGTTGAGTTTTTGGAGGTTACGGAAGATTCACGGTCTCGTAGTTATAACGAGTTGATAATTAAAATTCGGTTAAAGAAAAATATAAGCTCGGGCGGCTTAAACACAATCGATAGCATTTATTATGACAAAGATGGTGTTGAAATAGAAACGGGAATGATACCGATCCAAGGAAAATTGACGAAAGGAACTGTAAAAAAAATTGAAGTCTTGTTGATACCAAAAGAAACCGTAAAAATATTTTTTTTCACGAATATGATTTAATAGGTCAATTTCAATTGCCTATTTTTTACGCAATAAAATCACAGTAATTAATTACAATGAAAGGAAAGTCTCATGCTTAAACCTTCTGAAAAACAGTTTACGAAAACCGTTGAAAATATCGGTACGTTCACATTTCGTTTCCCAACTCTCCAGGATGAGATCAGAGCAGACAACATTGCCGCAGGTCTTCTCGGAGAGAATAAACAACCGGCGATCGTGGCAGCCAATACCGCCACGATGATCGGTGCGTTGTCTGTGGCAATCGTCGATAAGCCGAAGGATTTTAATCTAAACGAGATTTACAGCTATGAGGAGTTGGAAGCGGTTTACAAGGCTTTCATCGACACGGTGTATTCCTTTCGTAGCCAATCTGCGTTCGCAAAACCAACTGGAATTGAAAAAGAGGGCGCTGTCGGCGGCTAAAAGCCTGAACTATTGGTTTCGTCAGAAATACAATTTGCCGTCAACCGATCTCAGGTATCTGGAAATGACGAACCCGGAAATCGAAATGGAATTCATGACGCATTTATACCGTCAAATTCTCGATAAAGGCCGGGAACCTGATCTGGATGAGTTCGAGACGAATGAAATCGACGAAGCGCTCAACAGATGGGCTGAAGAAGACGACGAATTTTTGGATGCCTATGCGTTACGTGATTACCCAGGGGCCTGGGAGGAAATAGATATCCATGACTGATCAAAAAACCACCGTAAGAGTCGGCTTCCAATCTGATACTCAAGGGTTGTCCCAGGCGATCCGGCAGGTAAAAGATCTCGGTCGAGAGCTTGAAAAGTTAAACCAGTCGTCTGGGGCTTCCGGGGCCGGTGGAGACGGTTATATAGCTCCGCGGCATACAGGCGGGCGGGGTGGCATCGGCGGGGTTTTCGGTTCGGCCGGTCGCGGTGTGATGCGCGGGGGTGCGGGGGCTTTTGCTGCCATTGGCGTAGCGACGGGAGCTTTGTCTATTATTACCCATGCCGTAGCAGGAGCGAAACAATATCTTTCTGTTCTCGATCCTCTTACCAAACAACTTTCGATCGTAAATTCCTTACAGGGCGGGTTTGCTGCCAGTATCGAGCGTACTGGCGAGGCGATCGGTAAAAACAAGACCGAGATGATGCGCCTCACCCAGATGTACGTCGGAATGACTGGGCAACAGGGGGGTAGAATTGCAAGGCAGGTCAACGTCGCTTCATTGCTTTCAAAGGGGATGGGTGTTGATGCCGGTACCATGATTTCATCGATGGGCGGTATGGCCCAAATGGGAGCCTACGGTCAATACGGCGGTATGCGGGTGGAGCGGTTTGCTGCTTCGATTGCCGATGCCGTGGCCCGTGGGGGAATGAAGGGGCGTGAAGCTGAATTATTCTCTTCGATTCAGTCTTTGATGGGTGCCCAACTCAACGTAATGACCCGTTTGGCTCCGGGTAGCAGTGGGGCGATGATCGGTGCTCTGACGGCCATGAATGCCTCCGGCCAGCCGGGGTTGATGGGAGTACGTGGTGCAAACGTCCTTTCCCGGATGAATCAAGGGTTCATGAATCCCCAAGGGGATTTCGGTGAGTACTTTATGTATAACGCCTTGGGCCGTGGGGATTATTTCGATTACCAGATGCGGAAAGAGCAAGGCATCTTCGGCAAGGGTAACCTTGAGGCTGTCATGGGTCATCTCAAGAAAACCATGCCCAATGAGAAAGCCCGCTGGTTCACCATGAGCAAGATGTTCGGCATCTCCATGAATCAGGCTCAGTCTATCGATGGGCTAAATCTTGGCGGGGCGGGGATCGGCAGATTTGTTGGCGATCTGGAAAAGGCTACCGGCGGGGACTTATCCGGGGTGAGTGCGGATAAGCTTGGGCTGATGGCCGAGATTTATAATGCCAGCGGGGGGCGGCGGGAGGCGTTGCTCGGGGATAGCCGGATTTCCGCTTTGGCCAAGAAAAAGGGTTGGACGGCCCAAACCGATATCCAAGAGATTCTTGGGGGAATTGCCGGTGGGACCATGGAGGCGACGGAAAACGAGGGTTTGTTGTCGGATTTGGCTCGTCTCGACAATTCGATGCTCAGTGTTGGTCAAAATTTGTTGAAAGTGATGGAAAAGATTCTAAAACCGGTCGCGGATATTGCAGAGGCTCTTACTGGTGAAGGCGGTCCATATAAGACTCCCGAACAAATAGAAGCATGGAAAAAACAAACCAAGGATATGTCGATGACGAAAAAAACCGTTGAGGATATGCCAATTGCTCAATGGATCGGGTCTATCTTCGATAAAATCGGTGATCAAATCGGTAAGAATTTAAAATTGGATGTCAAAATCACCGATGAGAGGATGGCAGGCGACGGAAGTTCTGTGAAGGTGGGATGATGATCCAAGTCGATAAAATTCGTTGCAAGGTAACGCTACAATCCTACATGGAAGGAAAGGCGGTCGATCTCACACCTCATGTTCGAGGGTTGACGATCACCAAAGGTCTTTATCAGCATGCCGGACAATTCGAGATTCAACTTTTACCGGGTCTCGATAAGAACAAGGCGTCTTGGTATTATCGCACGAGCCCGATGGATTATATCGAGATCCGTTTCACCCGTGATTGGCGTCTCACTAAAATTCCAATCGTCTTGCGCGGCTTCGTCGAAACTGTCGGTATGACTTCTTCGGTGGATTATGACGGTAAACCAATTCGAATTTATACAATTCAGGGCAGCGACCTGGGGAAGATTTTCGATATCACCAGGATCTATTACCTCAAGGAAGTCACCAAAGATCTGCAATTGATCTATCTGCCTGGATTCAAGAAGTTCGAGCAAAAATACGGATACAATGTTGATGACAAGCCTGTAGCTATCATCAAAACCCTGTTCGATGTGGCAAAGAACCAGCTTTCGTTAATCCGACGGACCCAGACGGCCTTGCCGGAGATAAAATATCTGGCCAGTTCGTCTATCCTTGGAGAAGTGAACCAATTCGCGTTGTCCCAGGAAGACGGCTCGATATGGGATATGATGTCGTTCTTCGACAACAGCCCATGGAATGAATTGTTCACCGTCGATCTGGAGGATGGCTTCTATTTGGTTTTTCGGGAAACACCCTGGAAAGATTACAAGGATGGTAATTATATTCAGGCCGTTGATCCGGAAGTCGATAAAAAGACTCTCGGCGAATCGGTCAAAATACCTCCGGGGAGCATCGTCAGTTTCAATCTCCAAAGAAGCGATGTCGAAACAAAAAACTATTTCTTCACCTACCCGGTCCAGAATGCCATTTTAGCAAAAACGCCGTTCAAGGCAAGTATTCTCCCGAATGTGGAAACCGAGGAAGATCTGAATAAAAACCCGTACATGATTCCATACACCGATAGGGATGCGGGGGCGTACCGGTTTGGATTTCGTCGCTTCGAAAACACCAGTGAATATTTTGATATCAAGAACATGGTGAATTCTCAGGAGCTTGCCGAAAAGTTTAACTTGGCGCTATACGAGGCGTTCAAATACAACAGCGCTTATGAATCCGGCAGCTTCACTTTGAAAGGGAATGCGGAGTTGAGGCCCGGGCGGTACATGATTTTCAACCGTCAAACGAATGTTACCCCGGAATATTATATTGTCGGCGTTCGCCATGAGTTGACGTTCACGAATAATCAGGAACATTTTCTTACGACGGTCGAAGTGCAACGGGGCGACGGCTATTTGAAGACCCGGGATATGGCCAATAATACCGACCAAGCTATGAGGCAGGCGCTGAAATGATGCAAAAGGGTTTTGAACGGAATCCAAAGCGGGCTCCTAAATATTGGCAGAACACCTTGCAGTTGGGAAAGGTGATCAGGGTTGATGCGGCGGCAAAGACGGTGGATATTTCGATGATCAATGGTGGGGCTGTCCATCTGGCGGTACCGGTGCTTGCCCCCATGGTATCGACTTCATCGGGTATCAGCCACTTACCCGATCCGGAAAATCCGAAGACGAATCAAGAACAAGAATATGATGCACCGATCGCATACGGCGGCCGGGATATCTTTGCCATCGTGGGATTTGTTTCCGGGATCGGAACCATGCCGATTGTGTTGGGGTTCCGGTATCCAGAGGAAAACCAGCTCTCCTTTTCGAATGAGGTTGGAGCCAACCATCATATCGATCGACATGAATCCGATCGATATCACAGGATCACCGGCGACACGGTGAAAGCCAACGGCGGAAAGGATGTTTCGGGCGAGGAAGAAGTCAGATACCCCGACAACAGTTATATGAAGGTGGTAAAGGCGGGTGGGAGCCGGTCTCTGACTAATTTGTCTCAGTTAAATCGGGATAAAGATACTCAGCCTTTCATCGTGAAAAAAGAGGACAGGAAAGGGTTCTACTTTCAGCATGCCAGTGGTACCCGGGTGTGGATCGGACATGATGGAGAAGTCAAGATTTGCCATCACACAGGGTCCTGGTTTTCGATCGCTCCCGATACGGGTGAATTGACCGCTGAATCGGTATCCATTGGGTCAGTGGATAGCGAGACGGATCCACCCGAGGCGGCCTCCAGTTCGCCGGTCCAGATTCATCTGTGTCATTCATCCGGAACGAGCATTACGATTGATGCGAGTGGAAATATCACCATAACCGGTGTTGGAACTCAAACTGAAGTGCTCACGGGGAATAAAACTGTCACCGCTCCGGCTTTTTCGGTTGTGAGTCCTGCGGTTTCCTTGGGAAGCGGTACGCCTTTGCCGCTTTTGGATTCACGCACCCATACCTATTTGGTGGACCTGATCACGGCGCTGAACACTTGGCTTAACAATCATACTCATACCGAACAGGGGGATGGGAATCCTACCAGCAAGCCGGATCAAACTGCCAACCTGGCTTCACCGCCGGCGATCGGCATGGTAGCTACCACAAACACAGTAGCATCGTGATGAGGAAAATATGGAAACGCCCAGTTTGACGAAAATAAAAAGGCTTTCCGCAGTGCTGGATTCAGTCGGCCGAGATGCGAATTTGAATCCGAATGGACCGCAGCATAGTCAGTTTGGGAAAAATGTAATTTTGCGCCTGTATTTGGATGGTGTGATCAGCGGGAATATCCGCAGCCAAAATGAGTTCATCTTTCCGGTTAACCCCGAGGAATTTACGGTCTCCCGGAATGAGAGGGTGCAGGTGGTCCAAACCCTTGGTGAACCTTTCATCGATGAGTTTGGAATCGGGCTTCCAACACTGTCCATCCGAGGGATAACAGGATGGCGCACAAGGCGAATAAAAAATCAGAACATTGACGGCCATGAGGCGTTTCGCCGGCTGCATCGGGATTTTATCGATCGCTATTTTGCCGAACGTCAGAAGAAACAGGCAGATGGTCATAACCCGGATGATGTTAAGTTGGTTGTGGTCAATTCCGTTGATAGCCTGACTTATCAAGTGGTTCCTCAGAATTTCCGGTTGCTGCGGAGCCGGGTGAAACCTTTGCTGTACCAATACGATCTCACTTTCGTCGTCGTGGCGGATCTGAACGGTATCAACAAGGAAGCCGTGGTCGACTTGGACCCGGTGCCCAAGTCTCAAAACTGGTTGTCCGGGTTAAAAAAACGTGTCGGGCCTATGGTGGCTAAACTCGAATCGTTTACAGCTCCGATCTGTCAAACCATGGCAGCATTTATCGGCAGCGGCGTGTCTATTCTGGAAAATGCAAAATCCGGGGTAGGGGAGATCGCCGATTTCTTGGGTGGCGTCACGGATACGGTGAAACTGACGTTGGATGCTATCCGGGATACTCAATCATTTATCAATGCGCTCCCCCTCGATGCGATCATCGAACTGAACGAATTGACATCGGTTGTGGGAGAGTTTGGCTGCTACTTGAAAGAAGGAATAACCGAATCATGGCTGCCGGATTTCTCCGGCGTTTGCGGAATCACGAATTGTGCGGCTACCCACGGGATACAATCTGGCACTGTCGCCGATAGTCCGGCGAACGCCATAGAGTGGATTGTCGCTTTGAACGAGGCATCCAAGGCGAACGGTTCGGGGGATGTGATCGGGATCGTTTACACAGAATCGAATCTGCAAAGCGCCTTTGAGCAGCCGAATACACCAATCGTCATCGATAGCACGTTGGGGAAGAAGCTCCAGGACCTGGCGGGGATCGCCCAGGATACCAGTTCCATTTCCGGGGTGGATGCGGGCTACGATGCGATTCTCGATACGATGGGAACCATCGAGATTCAACCTGAATTGATGGTTGAAGCGGACACCGATGAAGATCTCAAAAAAATCAGTCAATTCAAGTCGGTTACCGTGAAACCCGGAGAAACATTGCAGAGTATCGCTTTCCGGGAATACGGGGATATCTCTCGATGGTATGAAATCGCCGCTGCCAATGATGTCCTTATCGAAAACGCGAAAGAGGCTTCTTTTCCATATACTTCGTTTATCGTGAATTCGAACCTGTATGGAGGGAGTCGGGTTATCGAATTGGCTTTGTCAGTCCCGAGAAGTTACGCGAAGGAAAACGATACCCTCTTGCTCAAAGATTCTCTCGGGAAAAAGCAGGCCCTCAAGGTCGAATCCATCGTGACAAATACGATCACCTTTCATGATACCTTCAGCCAGAATTTCACGGCGCCGATCACCGTAACCCGGCAACTGGATTTGACTGAATACGGGATACTGGATGGTGAAACGAATTTGGCGGTAGAAGTGGTCGCGGATGATGAAGTGATAACGGTGGTCGATGCCAGCAATATCTATCCGGGGTACAACCTTCTTCTCGTCAAAGATACCGAGTCCCGGGTCTACACCGTGAAATACGTCGATTATCTGACCAAAGAGGTGACGACCACTGAGCCTTGCATCGCGTTTCCAAACGGGGCTGAAATTCTGATTTTCAATACAGAGACAAGCCAGACCCATTTGGTTCCGGGAACTCATTTGAAAATTCCGGTGGTTTCCGGAGACAAGGGCAATATCATCCAAACGGCAAGTGAGGTCTACGGCCAGGACGTGAAGCTCAAAGAAGACGGTACACTGTCCATCCAAAACGGAGGTATCGAGATGGTCTCCGGATTGGATAATCTGAAGCAAGCGATCACGCACCGGGTCAAGAGTGATTACAAAAGCCTATCAACTCATCCCCGATATGGGTGCGGGTTGCTGTCGATTATCGGAGAGAAAAACACGGCGGCGATCAATACTCTTGCCAGGGCGTCGATCATCGAAGCGATCAACTTTGAGCCGCGACTCGACTATATCCGGGAATTGACTTCTTTTGCGGTTGGCGACGCTATCAAGTTCTCGATTCAGGTTGATTCCATCGAGACCAACACGCCGACGGATTTAAACTTCGTGATCGGAGGGAAATAATCATGTTTCAGATCAAAAATACGGATTCGATCGTTGCATCCATGATCAACCGGATTACGGCGACAACGAATAAACTGACGGATTTCAACAAAGGGAGCGTCACCAGGACCATTCTTGAAGCGGCGGCAGTTGAGATCGATGAGTATTACCAATCTTTGTTGAAGGGGCTTTACGAGGCTGTCCCGGTTGCCATTTACAAATCGTTCAGCTTCGACAAGCTTGCGGCGACCCCGGCTTCCGGCTTGGTGACTTTCACCCGAACGGCTGGGGGATCAGGAGAGATCACTATTCCGGCGGGAACACGACTACAGGTATTGAATTCGTCTTTTTACTACACTGTGAACAGCGACACTGTTCTTGAAGATGGGGATAATACCGTCGATGTCGTGGTCACGGCGACGATCAGTGGGACCGATTCAAATTGTTTGGTGAATACGATCACCGTGATCGTGGATGCCATTGGTGGCATTGCATCGGTTACGAACGCTTCCGCTTTCATCAACGGTACGGAGGAAGAAACGGCCAACGAGCGCAAGGTTCGTTTTCAAAAATGGCTCAATACATTGGCCCGAGCCACCAAAGGTTCTATCGAATATGCGGTCTCACAGGTCTATTTGACCGATTCAGGAACCATCACCGAAAGAGTATCGAAAAGCTTGGTACACGAACCGAGTATGGACGAAGACCCGGCCGGCCCGGTAGGTGAAGTTCATGTCTATCTCTGGAATGGAGTGAACGGGGCCAGCGGGGATCTGCTCACCGAAGTCAGCACGGTTCTTCACGGATATATGAATGAAGATGGAGTCAAGGTGCCTGGCCAGAAAGCGGCGGGCTGTGTGTTGAAGGTCTATGCAGTCAGTATCGATACGGTGGATGTGACCGCAACGATCACGTTGAAGACTGATTACACCGAAGCGATGGTCGATTCGAATATCGAAACCGCCATCGATACCTATTTCCAGAGCCTTGAAATCGGACAGACTCTTGTCTGGGCGAGGCTTCTCAACGAGATCATGGAGATGGAGGGCGTTCTCGATGTCGAGCTGACCGCTCCGGCGGTGAATGTCGTCCCAAGTGATTGGAATTACATCTGCGCCAAAGGAACCGTATCTCTTTCATATGAATAGGTGAAAAATGAGTGTTCTAAAACGTCTTCTGGATTTTCTCCCGACTTATTTCAATGTGGATCCGATGGTCAAGTACGCTTTGGCGCTGAGTTACAGCGATCCGGCTGCCGGGATGACATTCACCGTCAAAGATGGGGTGATCAGCGCGAGGATCTTCGGGAAATATACCGCTGATTTTGAAATCACCCTCGAAGGAAGGACGATCGGCGAGGTGGCGACGGCCATTGATGCGGTTTTCGGTTATGCTGCAAGTTCGCCGGCGGCCATGACGAATGTATCGGCTTTGGCGCTTATTGAGGTGGAGAACTCAAGCGAGGATTGGGCATACGCTTACACTAATCCGCTTTTTGCTTTCTTTGATCCTATCGCCAACGAATTGCGACAGGCGGAGGAGGCCGGTTACGAGATGCTTCGCCATTTGAGCATACCGAGCGCGACCGGTCTCGCCCTGGATTATTGGGGAGAGTATTTCAACATCGCCCGATCGACTGGTGAAACTGATATCGATTACGGTCAACGAATTATCAATGAGATAAGGCTGCCCAAAAGCAATAATATCGCTATGGAAATGATTCTGGAGCGATTCTACGGGTATGAAATTGAAGTCAAAGATCTGAATCAGGTTTACGGGACAATGATGTGGATGAACAATTCGTCAACCCCGGTTCATAATGCAAGCTATCCGATTTTCGATAGTGATCTAATCAGTGTTGAACGTGCGGCTTTTGGCTTGTTCTTTCCAAATGGCACTTATGTCGGTTGGACATCTGAGCAAAAAGCAGAACTTAAAATATTGGTTTACAGGATTAAAGCTGCCGGATATCGGCCCAAGGTTTTTTGGAAAGATAGTGGAAGCTATTCGAGTGAATATCTATAGGAGGTCACATGCCATTTACAGGTAAAATTGGAACCGATTGGGGTGGTGAATACAGCAATTGGAATTTTGATGAGTCCAAAATGTATATGCTGGTCGCCAAAATGTTTCGGGAGCCGGGAACCTTGGTTAATATCCCATTGCTCGATTTTGAATTGAATGAACAAGGTGAGATTTTTTTGCAGCTTCTTCGTCGGTTCATCCAGCGAATTTTCGGTAACGGTACGACGAACAATGGTTTCAAGATTGTGGAATCGGGCACCAGTAACGTGAATAATTTCACGATTACTGGCGGTGATGGAACACCCGCAGGTGCCGGTTTCATGTTCGTTAAGGGATGGATGCCGATCATTCCAAGTTCAATTGAATATACGGATCAATCCGGGGCGGCTACCCTTACAACTCCTGCCGGCAGCCGGACGGATGAGGTTTATCTGGATGTCTACTATGATGAAGTGGATTCGTCGGAAGATTCCGACATGAAAGACACCACGATCAACCTGGAAACCAGCCGGCGGATCGCTTTGAGATGGGAAGTCAAGGTCGCCGAAAATGGTACTACCCCCGGAGATTACGTCGATGGAAATAACATACAACATGTCACCTGTCATATCGCAACTTTGAATCGATTGATGAGTTCTATTATAGATTCATCGATGATCGTTGACGAGCGGGTAGTGTCTCCTACGTTGATTGATCATGTTGCTGACATAGACGGCGGTGGAACGCTTGTCGGCCCCCATGGTGCAAGGTGGCAAAATATCGCAGAAGCGATTGTCCGGCGCGATACCAGTGGTGATATCAGGTGTCGATACGTTCGAGCCGAAGGAGAAGGGCCGCCCTTAAATCCGATAAATTATATCTGTGCCCAAGTTGAAATTGGAGAATCAGCATCGCACAATAATACGATTTTCCCGATGCCGCTACAGGATATTCGAGACAGATTGTATGGCGGATTCACCGGGATGATATTTGTGTGCTCGATATCGACGGTACCGGCGGGTTTTCTGGAATGTGATGGCTCCGCAGTCAGCAGAACGACATATGCGGCTCTTTTTGCCGCCATTGGAACGACTTACGGTATCGGCGACGGTTCGACTACTTTTAACCTTCCCGATCTTCGTGGTGAATTTATTCGTGGATGGTCTCACGGCACCGTGCATGATCCGGATAGACTTTCTCGAACCGATCGCGGTGACGGAACGACTGGTGATAATGTCGGAACAAAACAAATGAGTCAAAATAAAACACATTCTCATACAGTGAATGAATATTATGAGCTTTTGGCCGGTTTAAGCGGCGCTGGCGTTGGATGGGCTAATACATCCTCGGTAAGCACAGGTGCTTCTGGCGGGGATGAGGCGCGCCCGCGAAATGTCAATGTGATGTTTTTGATCTGTTATTTTTAAGAGGTGGAGTTATTATGAAAATTTTTAATTATGATCGAAAGACCAATGAATTTACCTCGTGCAGCGAAGCGAGGTTGGATCCGATGGAAACGGCGTTAAGAAAGGAAAATGTTTTTCTTTTGCCGGCCTGTGCCACTTTTGAAGAACCTCCTGCCACTGGTGAGAATGAAAAAGCAGTTTTTCAAAATGGAAAATGGTCGGTTGTCCCGGATTACAGAGGGGAAACTTTTTTTCGCATCGATACGAAAGAGGAAGTGAAAATTGCGGAATTGGGGGTTGCTCCAGATGGAAATTTGACAGAGAGCAGGCCCGGAAAAACCAGTAAGTGGGATGAAACGAAAGAGGAATGGATTGACGATATCGATGCTTTAAAAACCGAGAAAACAGAGAGATTGAAAGCAGCCCTTATCCAGCTTATCACAGAACGATACGATCTTTACACTCAGGCTTCATTACAATTTCTGTTGATGACTCCAAACAGTTCGGCGGATATCAAGGCCGATGCTGTAAATGTCCTGGAATGGATCCAATCAGTGCTGGATGATTATTATTCGATCAAAGGCAGCATTGAATCCATGACGACAATGGATGAAATCAGTGCATTCGAGTGGGACACGGTAAGGCATGTCGATTCAGCGCCGGAAATTACATTGAGAAGCATAATGACAAAAAAGGGAGGGATGGCAAAATGAGGCACTATTCTTTAACCGATCAGCTTTATCGTTCTGATGTTGACAGCCATGTCGTAAGTGCGACCCAGGTATCCCAAATTCAAGAGCTGAATCCCGCCTCCAAGACACTTTATTTGCGGAATGACGGGGCGAATGATGTTTTTCTCGCGTTTGATAAAGACGGGGCGACTACGGATGATTTCAAACTGAAGGTTGCCGATGGTCTTGTCAAAATGAAGGTTCAGTGCAAAAAAATAGCATTGGTGTGCAACACCGGGGAAACTGCTACTGTCAGGATCAGTTCCAATTATTAATTTGAGTTTATTTTGTGTAACCGTTCACGGGGCATTTTAGGGCTGACATCATGGCCTTTAACCCATTGAAAACAAAGCATAAATTGTGTGCACCGTAACTGCCTGAAATAATTTAAAATAAATCTAGATTTTTTCTTTTAACTATGTTAGAGTGCTTTTCATGGCACTCAAAAGACCATTTTCAGAACTCGATTGGCAACTGACACCAGAGGCGGTGAGAAATTACATCCTATATCTGGAACAGGCGCTTCATGATATGCAAAAATGGGTTGAGACCCATGAAAAACGCATAGAGAAACTTGAAGTCCAGACCAAAATGAATTCTCGTAATTCCAGTAAACCGCCCTCATCCGATCCGCCTTTTAGCAAGCAGAAAAGAAAACAGAAAAAGAGCAAGCGATCCAAAGGCGGACAAAAAGGACACAAACCGCACCAGCAACAACTGCTCGAGCCGACAAAGCAACATTCGTTGATGCCAAAATGCTGCAGTTGTGGTCATTCGGTGTTCGATCAGGAAAAGATGAAGCCTTTTTACACCCATCAACAGATCGAACTTCCCAAAATCGAAATGGAAGTCAGCCACTATATTCTGCACAAGTGCGATTGCCCCAATTGCGGGAAGGTTGTCAAAGCCAAGCTGCCATCTGCCCTGTCGAGCGGATACGGTCCCCGATTTACCGCATTTGTTGGTGAATTAAGCGGTATTAAAGGGATGAGCCGAATGGACGTAAAGCAGTTATGCGACTCTGTGTTAGACATTCCCATTGCTACGGGGACGATCCAAAAAATCGTTGACCGCACTTCAATGGCGATTTTGCCTGTGTATGAACGTATCGGGGGTATCGCCAGAAGTTTCTGGTGCAATTATATCGATGAGACCTCCTGGTTTACAGAAAACGATCTGCACTGGCTGTGGGCCATGGTCAACGAGCGGGTTGCTTTCTATCGCATAGACCCGCATCGCTCCAAGGTGGCTTTCGAAGCACTCATCCAGGACTGGAACGGCATTCTGGTCAGCGACGGTTACGGCCTGTATCAAAAATGGGTTCACCGCCAGACGTGCCTGGCTCATCTAATCCGTAAGGCCGATTCTCTGGCGGAGAGAAAGAAGCCGGATTTACGTCGCTTCGGAGAAATCGTCGCCGCTTGGTTGAGACAACTGGTATCGTTTGCCAAAGAGCCACCCGACCCAAAGCAATGGTCGGATTTTTATACATTCTTCTTGTTTACCGTGTCCCTTTGGGAACCCGATAAAACGGATGCAGGAAAACTCGCTCGGCAGATCATCCGGGAAATGAACAACCTATGGGTGTTTATGGATCACAAGGGCGTCGATCCCACAAACAATCGTGCCGAAAGAGCGCTACGCTTTGGTGTATTGTGGCGGAAACGAAGCCTTGGCACCCAAAGCGAGAAAGGAAACCGTTGGGTTGAGCGGATATTGTCACTGAAAGAAACCTGTCGCTTACAAGCAAAGCAGACTTTTCCTTTTCTCGTGGAGTGCATTACTTCCTATTTTCGAAATTTAGAGCCAAACCTTTCCTGGATTTAATCCAATGGGTGTTACCCTGTGAATGCGTACTATTTTGTGATATAAAATAGACAGGTGGTGGCATGTTTGCTATCGTTTGTCTATTTTTATTTGATGGGTTTATAAACAGATAATGTGTTATCATGAGAAAAGGTTATTAAGGGTTTTATATCGTGGGGTAAAATTGATGTTTTTTATTTTGCGGTTAATTTAAATTTTCTATCAATTTGAAATTAAATAAAATTTACGTTACAATTTGTTATGAAATATCTTTCAACGACAAATACGGGCAATTGAATTACTTATTATTCATCCGCATTTGAATAGTATCCATTTTAATCTCCTTTTTTCTTTCAAAAGCTCAATAAATATTCGATTTTTATTTAAAATTTATGTTCAAAATTTATTTTTATTTACAAAGATAAAAAATGAGATAAAATATTTTCATTTTTTTAATCTACTTTTAAAATTGCATAAGAAAGGAAATAAAAATAAAATTGTTACATGCCCTGAGAAATACAAATGTTACCAAAAGGAGCTTGATAATGAAACCAGGAATTATGTTCAATCGAAGATGTCAAATTGATAATGAAAACGAAGATAAAAAGAAAATCAAAGTGGGAATTTCATTTCTTGAACATGATGAATTTGCTCAATTTGATTGGTATCAAGGGGAAACCTTTTTAAACGGTTATTATCGTATATGTGAAGATCAATTATATACAGCAGTTCTTCATGATCGGGGTGCGATTGTTTTTGAATTTTTTTTGGATGAATTGGAATTTAAAAAAGAAATTATATTAGAATATCAGAGACATAAAAGGAAAAATCCTCCCATCAATTATGAACTTCCATGTGGAAAACACTTCACACTTCATATACCTTATACATCTTGCCATAAAAATATCATAAAAGAAATTATCGAAATAACGAATTGAAATTATTTAATAATACGTGGAATAAATACATTGCGGGTTTTTTGAGGCTTTCGTAAAAGACTCATGAAAGCTTGTTTTTCTTTTTCCACGGAAAAATCTACTTGGGAACCATAATTGTGTGGTTCCCAAGTACCATCTTTTTGATACCGTAATTCAAATACATTGGTGCAAAATATCGATTTGCAAAAGAACATTGTAAAATCGGATAAGGGGATGGAATCACACCATTCTTTACATATACGACAACGAACCTTGATAGGCGGTCCTAAATCAATCAGGAATGAATTAAATGCTGGTGAGGAATTTTTCTTCATATCGTTTTTGAATTTCATCAAAATTTAAAGTGCCATAAATATCGTAAGTAGTCTTGAATGATTTGTGTCGCATAAGGCCTTGAACTTCTTCAATGTTCAATTTGGAGTCTTTGCATAGACGGCAGAATGTATGTCGCAGCAGATGCGGGTTAATATTTCCCGTCTTAGTGTTGGGGTTGGGAGATCTCAAGTTTGCGCGCCGTCCGACTTCGGTGACGATACGGTTAATTTGAACGATCGTCAAAGGGGCGTTCTTCCGTTTTTTTGCGGGAAACAAATATCCGGATCTTCGGTTGGCAATAAAGAATTTGATGTCTTGCAGAAGATCCGGGGGGACCGGGACGATGCCGGCCAGGCGCCCTTTACCAATAAAAGAGATCCGATTTCTGTTCCAATCGATTCGATCGATGAGTAGATTTGCGACTTCTTCCCGTCGCAACCCACAATGAACCATTAAGCGGACAATAATCCTTTCTCGTAAGTCTTCACAGCAAAAAAGAAGCTTTTTCACTTCTGACGGTTTGAGCGTATATTTTCCATTACCTGACATAAAAACCCTTTCTATGCACCAACCTCCATGTTATGGCAATGGACGTTCCCGATTTCAACCTCAGCAGAGCTGAAGGATTACTTTTTGCTGTAGGCTTCAATAAATTCCTCGATGGTAAGACCGGCCTGCCTGATGGCGCTTCGAAGAGTGCCAAGGGCAAGTTCTTTGTGACGCGGTATCACACACCCCTTGTCTTGCCGCCTCATGACCACATGGCTGCCTTTTTGGCGGACCTCATAAAATCCAAGTCGGGTAAAAACCTTGATAGCCTCATCTCCAGAAATTCTGGGAAGTTCAGGCATGGGTTGGTACCTCGAAGGTGGTCATGATCGGGCGAAAGCTCGTCTTAATCGGGAATTCCTCTAAATAAAGCTCTGTCGCTTCCTGAAGGTTATTGACGGCTTCTTCAATGGTTTCACCCTGGCTGGCCGTTCCGATCTCAGGACACTGGGCGACATAGAGATCGTTTTCTTTGTGGATAACGGCGGTAAATGTGCTCATTGGATCACCTCAAACATATTTTTTATGCAATTTGAATCAGATAATCGATATCCATACATCATATAAATATAATTAATATCAAGTCTTTTGTCGATAATAATGCGGTTATTCATGTGCAAGAGATGATTTTGCCCATCAATTCCCAGCAATTCATTAGGATGAACTGTTGGAATAAAGAAAAAACCGAATAAATAAAAAGGGCGCCCCGGCCGTAGCCGGGGCATTAAGGGTTCATGGGGATTAATAATATTCTACTTTCTATGTCCTCCTTTCGTTTATCAAATGAGGTTCAATGGCTTTGTAGCCTTCATCGCTGATCATGTAAAACCGCCGGAGTGATCCGTCTTGATGGGTATCTTCGGTCAAAACAAAATGTTCTCGGATGAAATTGGTCGAGAGTTTGGCGGCCCAGATTGCCTTATAGATTTGTCGATGGGTGAGGTCGTAGTCGCTTTCATCTTTAAACTGTTTTTTTTTCATTACCGTCCTCTTTTTTTATGCCGCCATTTTTTTTGAATCAAGAGATATGGCGCGTTGAAGATCACAATATTCTGTAATTGCACAGTGTTTACATCTGACTAATCTCTTGTTTGATCCCATGCCGAAACACGCAGGTTTTTTTACAACAAATTCCAAATCGTTCAATAAACATAATGCTGATTGAAGGTATTTCCCCAACATGCTCCTACATCTTTTGGCATATTCACATTTTCGACATTTGCTTGTTTTAGCGTCATAACTGCGATTCAATCTACTACATCCCGGTAACATGCCTAACGGCTTTTGGGGAAAATCGAACAATTTCTTGTTTGATGCATGGTTTCCTACTTCTTTACAGAATTCACAATCTTCGATGATGTCGTTATTTGAAGGGCCAAGAGGTTCAGATCTTTGGTTTTTTTCTGTTTTAAAAGATGGACAATGTTTTTCGAGATCAATTTCGGCAATGAAACGAGAAATTTCCGTCATATTCTCATCTTCGAATTCAATGGCAATTTTGGCGCAGGAAAATTCGGTTCCAGTTTGTTTTTTGAAATAGTCCTGAATCAAATCTCTTACGATATCTTTTTTCAATTCGACAATGGCTTTCATTTACCCTCCAAATCAATTCAACAATGGTTTATTTGCAAGTGGTGATTTGAGAAAAAAATGGTTCAATAAAAGCGTCCAATTCCGGCATTACAAATTCTCCTTTCTTTTCCGCAACCTTCGAGTGTTTTCACCGCGTCCGGTGGAAAACCCACTGAGATAATTCTGCCCGGTGACGATATCTCGGCCTCGTCACTTGCACTTTGGGTGTCGTTACGGGATGGCCTGGTGCGAAGGTTGATAGAATGATGTGATTGTGGTTTTGCGTAGGGATAAATCTCAATTCCCTGAAAAAAGTACGTTATGGAAGTTCAACCAAGGTGTGGTCCAGATCAAACAGTTCATCTTCGATAATCTTTGAAATGATATTCCAATCACCACCGGCAAGTCCGGCACCGATCTTTGGATAACCAATCCGCTCAATCGGAAAGTTTTGGCCGAAGTCAAAATTTCGAATTGCCTGGCGAATTGCCTGGCGAATTGCCCGGAAAGCTTTGCGAATGGCGACATAATCAACGTTTCGCCGGCCTCGGAAATTATACTGGGTATAGGCATTGACGATCACGAGTTTCCGGGGAATATCGATTATATATGAAAAGGTGCCAAGTTTCTTTCTTGAACCATATTCGGTTTCCAAATCCACTTCATATGCGATTGGGAAGGTTTTCCGGATCTGTTTGGCGATCCCGGCGCCCATGGTATGGAAACAGTTGCATCCGTGAATTATCATGTCGAACCGGCCGGCCAAGGCCAGTTTGATCAGATCTCCTTTGATTGTTTTCATAAGTATTAACCTCCCGTAGTTACGAATAAAAGAATTGTTTTGAAAGGATAGTGGCTTGTTTGATTCATCGTATTCTTGGTATACGATCGTTATTGATTATTTTATTCACAAAATTGATTAATGCTTCGAATTCATTATCATCGTTGGCGAGCCAAGATATCGCCTTTTCAATGTCAGCGAATATTTTTATAGATTTTCTCATAAAGTTCTGAACATTTGTGCCGATTTGAAATCTCAATCGTATGTTATCTCCCTATTATCTGTATTGGTGCTATCTAATTTTGTTTAAAATCAATGAGGAAAGAGAGATGTTGAAAAATTTACGTTTGCAAAATCGGCTTCGAACTTATGGTCTTGCACTTAGCGTTATTCCCTTGTTGCTCGTAGTTTGCACCTCTTTTTTCTTGTCAGATAAAAAATCCGCTGTTTTTAACCAAGAGATCAACACAATTGCCACCAATGACCTAGACCACATCGTCCAAGGGGTATATGCCATGTGCAAAGCCCACCAAGAGGTTGTTCAAGAAATGGTGGACCACTCCCTGAACATGGCGCGTGAGGTTTTGAGCCATTCGGGAGAAGCGGGCTTTTCGGAAGAGACTGTACAGTGGAGGGCGGTGAACCAGTTTACAAAGTCCGTCCAGTCCATTCAATTACCAAAATTCAACCTCGGCGAAAGGTGGCTGGGAAAAACTACAAGCATGAATGAACCATCTCCGATGGTCGACAAAGTAAAAAAGATTGCCGGGGGGACATGTACGATTTTCCAGCGTATGAATGATGTTGGAGATATGCTACGTATTTCAACCAATGTGATAAATAAAGATGGTACGCGCGCGATCGGCACTTTCATACCCAAGATTAATCCTGATGGAAATCCCAATCCGGTTGTTTCACAGGTTTTACAAGGAAAAACCTTCCGTGGGAGGGCATTCGTTGTGGACCAGTGGTATATTACCGCCTATGAGCCAATTTTTGATTCAGGCAAACGGGTGATTGGAATGCTTTATGTCGGCATTCCTCAGGAAAGTGTAAAAAGTTTGCGGCAGGCGATTATCGACACCAAAGTTGGAAAAACAGGATATGTTTATGTCTTCGATTCCAAGGGACATTATGTGATTTCAAAAAACGGCGAACAGGATGGAAAAAACATATTCGAGGTCAAAGACGCCAATGGGGGCTACCCCATTAAAGAAATATGCAAAAAAGCACTCTCCCTAAAACCCGGGCAAACTGCCGAGCATAGCTACGATTGGCAAAATCCGGAAGATCCAGATCCTCGCTTGAAGATTGCACGTTTGGCCTATTTCAAGGATTGGGACTGGATCATTGGTGCTGGTGCTTACAGTGATGAGTTTAATCAATCCAAAGCCCACATCGACTCAATAAGCCGATCGAATCTATCGATAACGATTGCAGTGATAGCCGTTACGATAATCGCCACCATCTTGGTTTGGCGTTTTGTTTCTGTCGGAATTGTGAGCCCCCTTCAAAAAGCGGTCGATTTTGCGGCAGCCATGGCAAAAGGCGATTTTTCACAAAAATTGGATCTCGTTCAAAAGGATGAGATCGGGACCTTGGTCAATGCGTTAAACCACATGTCCGACAGTCTCAGAGGAATGCTAAAAAATATTTCCGAAGGCGTGAAAACACTGACATCATCCTCCAACGAGCTTTCTGCCGTTTCACATCAAATGACATCGGGATCCGAGCAAAGTGCGGGGAAGGCCCAGAGCGTGGCGGGGGCAGCTGATCATATGAGCAATAACTTGCAAAGTATCGCCTCATCCTCGCAAGAAGCTTCGACCAACGTTCAACTGGTCGCAACTGCTACCGAACAGATACATGCAACCGTAGGAGAACTTGCCAGGACCACGGAAAAAGGCCGCTTTATTGCCGACGACGTGGTTAACCAATCAAAAACAGTTTCGAAACAGGTAAATGAATTGGGATCATCCGTCGACCAGATCGGAAAGGTTACAGAGGCAATCGCCGAAATATCGGAACAAACCAATCTACTTGCTCTCAACGCTACAATCGAGGCAGCCCGGGCCGGTGAGGCCGGAAAAGGGTTTGCAGTGGTTGCGAATGAAATTAAAGATTTGGCTAAACAAACAGCCGAGTCAACAAAAGAAATCGGCAGTAACATTTCCACCATTCAATCAAAAACCAGAGACACGGTTGGAAAGATTGATCAAATTTCTGTAATCATCCACGATCTGAGTGAAATCGTCAACACCATAGCCGCTGCAATGGAGGAACAGTCAACAGTCAGCAAAGAAATTGCAACAAACGTCCAACAGGCCTCCCAACGCATTGAAAATTTAAATAAGAACGTAACAGATAGCAGCGACGTATCCGTTACGATTACCCAGGATATTGAGGAAGTTTACCAAGCCGTCCAAGAGATTGCCAGTGGCAGCACTCAAATCAGCAGCAGTGCCAAAGAACTTTCAGCTTTTGCAGAAGAGCTCAACAAAATGGCGGCGGAATTTACATTTTAAGCTTGAATTCGGTAGGAACGGAGATGAAATAAAATGAAAATAAAAGTAACTTCCGGGGTCACCACCAGAATTCGGAGGTTTTCATACTGGTTCGTCATGTCTTTATCGTTTAGTCAAGATAACGCAACCCCATGCCAAAACGAGTGGCATTATCGTCAGTCAAATCTTGCTGCCATTTGACTTCTGCTATGCATATTGATCGTGGCTGTGTTCCGTCGTCTGTTGATGAAGGCATAGACGGATAGCGAAGCATGCGCATGATCAAAATCGCACCTGATTTGAATTCGCGATTTGTTTCGATATACACTCCTTGGTTAGAAAAATTGCGCATGATGCCATCGGCAGAATGGATGAATCCGCTGCTGTCAAAAGGCCGGCATGTAATAACAGCATCTGTGGAAATTCGCGGTATAGATCTGGTTCTTTTATTTTTTTCCGGCGTCTTCATTATGTTTTCTCCTCTAACGGATCATACTATCTGCTTCAATGTCGATGCAGCACGCCGTTCACTTCACCCATCGAAAGGATTCAACTCCGGCGTGCTGCGAAAAAACCGGTTGCCAGGAGGTCAACTGGTTTTAATTTCGATCTTTTTTGCTTCCGTCGTTTCGGTTTTTTTGAAGACCAGTTTTAATACCCCTTCCTTGTAAGTCGCCTCGATCGCTTTCACATCGACTTCACCGGGCAGTTCCACCATGCGGGAGAAACTGCCAAAAGTTCTTTCCACGCGGTGAAAATTTTCACCCTTTTCTTCCTTCTCCTGTTTTTTCTCGCCACTGATCTTCAAAGTCCGGCCATCAAGCTTCACATCGATATCTTTGGCCTCACAACCCGGAATCTCGACTTTTACCGTGATTTCGTCCTTTGCTTCGCTGATATCAAGCCGCGGCACCCAATCCCCATCTCCGAAAAGTCGTCGCGAGATCGGAGACTCCATGCCAAAAAAACGGTTGAACAAATGGTCCATTTCATCCCTAAAATTGATCAGATCTCTTCCGGATCTTTTTCTGTAAGGCATCAAATCAAACATGGCTGGTTCTCCTTTTATAGAATATGTGTGTTTTATAAGAAGCACATCCAAATGGATGTCGGCCATAAATCCTCTGTTAATTCGATGAGATTGCGGCGTTTTCCGGTTACTGTTCCGTTCGCCTTGAGATGAAAAAGCCCTTGGGGTCTCCAGTTCTGTTTTCACAAAACTCTTTTTTCGATGTCGAAAATAGAATCCCAATCGCCTGTCCGTCACTGTCAAACATCACCCGTGAGAGTACCACCCTCATAGCAGTTGGGTAGTCTTCGTATTTAATCGGATTAACTGGTTGAACATTCGTGTCGGTATTGTTGAAGCTGGCAATTGACATCTTTGAAGTCATTGGATTGTTACACATAATGATCCCCGTAATCGAACCACTTAAAAGAATTCCACTGATGATTTTTAGAATTGTATTCATTTGCCAGCCCCCTTCCTTCTTAAAGATGGTTGACCCGCCTTGTGCCAATGCCAAAATGACCTACCAGATCAATATGGATATGGAAAAGGCACCGCACCAAGAAAGAGAACTGAAAGGTTCACTACACGCGAATTACCGAATTCTGACTGTCTCCAAAAGGGGTTGGTAAATATTCGTCGGCATCGGGATCGTTTTTCCAGTGGGATTGCCCCAACAAATATCGAAACTGGTAGGTCCGGCCTTTTTCCAATTCCAAAATGGCCCTGAACGCACCGTTTTTCAATCGTTTCATCGGTGTCGCCGAAGTTGACCAATCGTTGAACTCGCCCACCACGTGCGCTTCTTTCGCTGAATTTTCAACATTTTCCGAAATTTTAAAAGTGACCTTGCACACAGGTTTCTTTTTCAGATACTGTTTTTGAATACTCATCGTTTATCTCCGTTAACTGTATCGTTTTTGTCGACTACGCATTACCGCAGTATTGAATTAATTTAACAGGCTGATGACCCATCAAAATCGCCGAACAGGTGAAATACTATGGATTGATTACTGCTTTCTTTTGTGAAAACTTGAAAATTCTTGGCTACATTATCTTCTCTATGGATTTTTATGGTATTGATTGGGGAACAAAAACACTATCAAAACATGCCAGCAAATGGCGTACCAAAACGTTTGAATCCTTATATTCATGATTTTATACTATATTTTTTCTATGGTCATCGTCTGCTGTGAATCTTACATGTCAGAATTTTTTACAGGTTGAAAGATCTTGATTGAGTAGTGCTCCGTTTTTTTGATCAGTTCTGAATGAGAAGAATCTCAACGTCAGGGAGGTAAAAACAACGCGGGGCAGAAAAAAAATTCTTAAGATCCACTAAAAATGAGGCCGTTGCCAAAAAACAATCTGCACTACTGCACAAATTTGTTTGTTGATACCTAAATTTTGCACGACGAATCATAAATAAGGAAGAAACCATCTGGGAATCCTGTTATAAAGGGAGGTGACATGCTTCCACAATAAAAACAGGAGGTACCCAGATGGTAAAATCAAGTAAATCAAAAAGCCGTAAAAACCGCAAGAACAAAGGGTTTAAGAAAAACGCTGCCAAGGCCAGAAAAATCAACGCTTCTACGCCGCATGAGACATGCAGCGAGCAACTAAGTCCATTTGGCGGGCTTTTAGCGATGATCAAATTTTTCGATTTGATCGATTTCAAACAAATATTTAACTCCACCTATCATGCGCCTGTCCGGCAGCCAAAGCTGGGCCACTATTCGATGGTGGCAGGACTTCTGATGCTACTGTTTATAGGCTTTAACAGAATCTGGCATTTTACCTACATCCGACTCGATGCCATGCTGTGTGGATTTTTCCGACTGACAAAGTTGCCGGTGTCGAGCACCTTCTGGCGATACCTTGACAGCTTGGGAATTAACCAAGCCCAGTCCCTTCAGAAGCTCATGAGCATTCTGCGAGAACGGGTGTGGCAACAACTGGGTTTCAATTATTACCGGATATGCATCGATATCGACACCACCGTCGAGACGCTGTACGGCAATCAGCAAGGAGGCAGGAAAGGCCATAACACCAAAAACCGGGGAAAGAAAGGTTACCGTCCGGTGCTGTGCTTCATTGAGCAGACCCGGGAGTGTCTTATCGGAAAGCTTCGAAAAGGTGAAACACTCAGTGGCAAACAGACCGCTGCCTTTATCCTCCAGACAAAATCCCATTTACCCGGTTGTGTTCGCCAAGTCCTGCTGCGGGCCGATGGAGAGTTCCTGAGCTGGGAAAGTGTCCAGACTGCAAGACACTGCGGCTATGACTTCATCATCGCCAACAAGAGATGCGACCCGCCCTTTGATCCGAGAGGTTGGTATCGGCCCTGGAAACGCAAGGATGTTGAGTATAACAGCTGCGTCTATCAGCCCCTTGGTTGGGATACCCCGTGCCGGTTTGTGGCCATGCGTATACCGAAAGCCAAATCAACTTCAAACCAGCAAGTGCAATGCCTACTCTTTGAAGACGACAACTATACATACCGGATATTCTGCACGAACCTTTCAGGGCCGGCCCATGAGGTGGTCAGCAAGTATGATAAACGCGCTGACGTTGAAAACCTGGTGGGTGAGGCCAAACGTGAAGGGCTTGAGGCCATCCCATCAGCAAAGTTCAAAAACAATTATGCGTTCTTTCAACTTGTAGTGCTGTCGTATAACATTTGGCGTTACATCAAGATGCTTGCCGCCATGAGCCAGGACAGAAAAAAGATGCCGCATTTAAAAACGGTGGCATCCAATACAATCCGGATCGCCAGGTTGAAGCTGCTTTTCATTGCCGCAAAAGTTGTCAAAGATCAAAACCGTGACAAGGTCAAGTTCTCCGTACACGATGCGAGAACGCCCGCGATGATCCATTTTCTCGACTTCCTGGATCAAGCGCGATTGAAACCGAAGCCGTGGAGACAAGTGGCATGTTGAACGTCTGCGTAACTCGGGAAAATATCATGCAAGAATTTTTTTTCACGACAATTTCCTTTGTATATGGGCAGTTAAACGAAACACGTGCAAACCGTATACTTCACACTAAAGGCAACGATCATGTGTTAGAGTAGAAAACGAACTCTTCGTCATTTTGAAAAAATTGGCCACCGTGGCCAATTAAAGCTAATTGCGTGCAAAATTCAGGTGATAATATCCATAAGGACAGGATATGAATTATTTTGAGAAAAATCATATATATAAAGATCATTATGTCAGGTTTTAAAGGTTTTAGCAATATAATAAATCGGAAGATGTGAATTTTTTTTAAAAGCATTGATGGCTTAATCTTATATAGTGTCTATCCAGAAATAGGAAAATTTGTTCGAGATCAAGGCGCGCGAAAAATTTTACCATAGGTATATGGTTGATATTCCGAGGAAAAAATTTTTCGCGCAACAAAGAAATCGGGAAAATTGGCCATTTCTGGATGGGAACTATCTAAGTTATTAATAGTTGTCTTAGACTATGCTCCAATGGGTGGATCCATGATGCGATTCAGGACATGGCGCACTTTTTGCGTATTTTCACATATTGCCAGCACAACTCATCAAAAAAACAAAGGGGTAAATATGGATAAATTAAAGAAGGATTTAAGAAAAAAAATTGGTATCTGGATTGATCACAGAGAGGCAATTTTAGTTGCGATAGAAGGCGACCAGACAACAGTTGGGCGTATCGAGTCAAACGCCGAAAGCCACTATCGACCATCAGGGGGACGGAAAGCGGGTAGCACTTCCGTGGCTCAGTCCGTATCAAGAGAGCAAAAAGCGGAAGAGCGCCTCAAACACCAGTATCATAGCTTCTATCAGATGGTAATTGAAAAGGCCGGCAAGGCTGACAGTATTTTTATTTTTGGTCCTGGTGAGGCGAAACTTGAACTGGTAAAAGAGATGAAGAAAATAAAAGGCCAGCATGACAGGATTGTACCAGTCGAAGCTTCCGATCGGTTGACCGAAAACCAAATAGTTGCGAAGGTTAAATCCTTTTTCTTAACGTCAGAGGATCGGGATTTGCCATAGGCCGAACAATAGCAAATTTTCAATTTCCAGTGTTCCAAGAGGTTTCGAACTCCCCATAGTTAAATTACGAATATGGAACAAATATCTACCAGCAGATTGTAGGATGATCATTGTCTCAGTTTTTCAGTTGCGGCCAAGTCACATTTTTCCTCCAACGATCCACGACAAGGTGGGCGGCCTGGAGTGAGAGGGCCAGCGGCAGGTTTCTTCGTGTCGTTGATGTCAATGGTATCATCGAGCTTTTCCAGGACTTGTCGAAGGATTGCGCGAAGATTTTCGGGGTTCTCACTGGTCAGTAGCATGGGAGGGGCGTCGCCGATCCGGGAACTGTAAAAAGCTACCCGCCCTCTTACCGCACTGATTGATACATGAATACGAGCCAGTTGGAAAAAGCCATTGCGCCCGCGGGCTTCAATGCCTGGTGGAATTGAATCTATCCAATCTGATTTAAAGTTCATATGGTATCCTTCATCCAAAAAATTGTTCTTCAAATGCAAATTCTTGTTAGTTCGCCGGTAATGGTAAATTGCCATCCATGATTAAGATTCTTTCATATAGATCTCAAGCGCTTCTAATACAATGAGGGCGCCTTCATAGCGCAAACCATTTGCATGATCGTTACTTTCATCTGCTTTGGCTTTCTTTTCTCGATATATATCGAGCATCATCTTTATTTTATCTGGAATTTGCATCGTCTATTCTCCCGCCATTTTATGAAGAACCCATTCCCAATAGCCGAGGCGTGTGTCTAAGCTGTCGGCTTCCCGGGCCCATTCGGACATCGGCCAATCCGGGTGTTCTCCCCAACCATCTTCGGTGTCATGGGCTTTCCGCATTGCGGCAGCGGCCCGGGCCATGGCGATTACTTCATCTTCCCAATCTTCACGATAATTCTTAATGTATATTGAGTTGTCCAACAGGTTCACTTTTGCTGCTTTATCGGTGAGATCTTCAATAAAAGATTTGATCCAATCTTCCTTTTCAGATGTCGTCAAGAGTTTATCAAGCTGGCAAAGAACATCGCTCAGTTCGGCGATAGCTTCGCCGTCATCCCATTCGAGTAGTTCGGAAATTTTACAGCCCATTGGCTTTCTCCTTTATTAAAAGTCCAATTTATTTATGATATCAACACGATCGGTTTTGATCCAAAATTGCCATACGTCGTTTGGTTGAGGTTCGCATTCAAACCAGCAACTTTCCTGTATGAGCATTTGAACTGCCTTTTGTGCATGCAATGAACTTTGTGCTTTAAATGTAAATGTCTTGAAATTCATCTGTCCTTGTCTCATGATCGCATCTCCTTTCACTTCCAAAACGTATAGATTGCCGGCCGGAGCTGCCAGATCTTACTTTCGTCTTCGTCTCAATGTATGAACCCCATGAGCAGGGTATTATATATGGCAAATCCGTTGCCTCCTTATATATAAAGGTGGCCGTCGGCAGGGTTGGCACCTTCGATGATTGAAAGCATTTTTTCCTGGATGATTAGTCGGAAGTCCCGGAGTTCTTTACTCAGGAACCAGGGACCATCCCTTTCGATTAAAACCCTGCGGGATTTGGGTTGTTTTCGCAGAGTCCATCGAAACAGATTTTGGGTTGTTTTTGTTTCGACGTATTTGGAACAGATTTTATCCAAAAGGGATTGCTTTTTAGCGATGTCCGATTTATGGAAATAGATAGTCCGGATTCCATATATGCCGATCGTGTGATCTTCAGGGTAATGTTCGATCGCTACGGAATGCAGTTCGATTTGCTGGGTGGGATAGAATGAATCGGGATTCTTCCACAACGCTACGTGGCCAGTTTCTCCGTTGATTCTCAAAACTGCTCTTTTACACGAATACAACGTCTGAATTTCTGACATTTTTACCTCCAAATTCTCTTCATGTAACAGAATGATTTTAGCGTAACATTCATGTAACACTTTGCTGTTTTCACCCCTTCCAGGGATGAGGAATAGGGCAGGGCATGTAACAGTTTTATCGAAGTGTAAGATTTATGTAATAGTTGAGTTTGTTTGCAAAAGTAATTAATTACAAAGAATTCAAGACATTAAAAACCGAATTGGACGTTCCAGATATAACAACCTCCGATGCCACGATCGATTTTGATGCTGATCTTTGTCACCTTGTCCCGTTGGGGAATGGCATAACCTTTCCAAAATCTGCTGGCATACATTTTCATGCTTTCATGGCGTGGTGCTTCCGAGGTGGTCCAATGGATGGATTTGACGACGGTGCCCATGGATTTGACGAGTTTGCCATTCCAATCTGGAACAAATTTGTGAAGGCGGAATTGTCGGAATTGCATTGGGCTCTGTTCGTCGTGCATCCGGATAATTTCCAAGGCTTTTTCGATTGCCTTGATTTCCCCGGTCAACATCATTTTGTCATATAATTGGATCGGTGATGGATTGACGATCTGTACTTCCAACCGTTTTTTCTGGATCAAAAGTTTCTCAAAATGCTTGATCAGTTTTTCGTTCGTTCTGACATCAATCATGGTGTTTTTCCTTTCATGCGGCCTTGGCCATTTGTTCTATGGTCTGATTCAAGTCATCGGAGCTGATAACCATGGGGAGATTTTTGGTCGGTTCGGGGAACTTGTAATAGGTCTCGACTTCCGGCCAGATCTCTTTGAGCTTTTTGACTGTCGTGGCGCTCAAGAGAATTTTGGAAATTTCCTTTTCGAGTTGTTGTTTATCGGATTCCAATTTTTTTTGGGTCTGGAGGTGTTTTGCGACTTTGGTTCTGATTTCGATTGAAGGGGAAAGTTCATCGAACTTTCTTTCGATCTTCCAATGGGGGTAATCGTCCACCAAATAGAATGGTACCAATATCGCGTCGCCGGAAAAACTGTATTTTTCCCAACCGGGACCACCTTCATTAACACGAATTTCGATCCTCGTAACTCCCGGGAACCATGTTTTCCTTTTATCGGCACAGGCCGCGGCAAAATTTTTCGGCAAAAGGCTGTTGATGATCTGCCGAAATAGTTCGGATTTCCTTTTGGCCAATGCGATTTCACGTTTTTCAAAAGTCTTGTTGATAACGATGTCCTTGATCGATTCCCTGATTGCTTTGGTGAGTCTCATTCGGTTGTCTCCTTGTTGGGGTTTTCAGTATCGGTTTCATCATTAATTGGTATCCATACAGAACATTGCACCCATGCGCCGCCGTCAACGAATTCGACCGGGGCATCTACGGCTACGACAAAATCATTTTCATCGATGTCGGTGAGGTATTCACCGGCCTGGTCTCTAATCTTTTTGGCTCTCCATTCCTGGTAACCGGCTTTGACGGCGCAGGTAATGCAAATGCCGCAGCCATTCGGTCTATTTGTGCAAGAGGTTTTGAGATGGTATTGAACCTGATCGACTGTCATGGGATGGGTTTTATTTTCTCCAAAATCGTAGGAGAAAGTCTTGATGGCCGAACCATCGTCAAAAATTTCAACTGTGATCATAAAAGAGTCCTTTCATTTTATTAGGCAAAGATCGCCACAGGCGATGGTGACGGCGCCTTTTGAGATTTTGGGGATTTCACCACCAATGTGTTTCTTATAAGCTTCGACGATAATCTCTTCAGGCGGTCTGTCTTTGGAGGCGAAATCGATATATTCTCCGATTCCGAGATGGAAAATTAAATATTCGTCTTTCATAGGCATTCCTTTCATGCTTCCTTTTCAAGAGCATCGACCAGGGATGAATAGTAGCGATGATTGCGGAAATATCCGTCGATGATTTCGGCACAGGCCCAGCCTTTCTGACAAAACCAAATCCATTTGTTACCTTTATTATAAGAAAGGGAATCGTAAGGGATGCCGGCAACCGGTTTGTTCTTGGTCCAAGCTGTGAATCCGAAGGAAAGGGCAAACTCAAATAAGATGAGATCATCCCGTTTTCCTTTCCCCCAGGTGTTTTGAGTGATTTGAATTGTATTCAAGGTTGGTACCTCCCTCCTTCTCTTCGTCGTTGGATGCACCATTCAGGGGTTTTTCGGGATGAAATGTGTTCAGATCGAAACCAAGCAACGAAAAATTTGAGCCGAACAGAAACGTCAATCAACTTTGGATAGGCTTTCTCTTCATAGGACCCCATTAACTTGCAGATATCCCGAAACGGTTTCAGTTTCATTGGCTGTTCTCTTTCTCCTTGAGGGCGGTATTGATTTGTCGATGAAGATCGATGACTCGATCAGGTGCGGCATCAACCGAAGCACCCCGATAAATATAGGCTGGATCTTCGCCATCAATTTTGACGGTTCGTTCCGGATGCTCGTCCATGCCATCGGAATCGTCATAGTCAATAATGATGACATCCATATTTTCCGTGGCCATGATCTGTTGGACGAGACCACCTGACAAATCGATGAAGATTTTGGGTTTAATTTTGGTTGAAGTAAGGGGTGCTCCGCATGATGCACAAAAATTCCAGTGTTGAAACATCGAACATTTTTCACACATATCTTTTCCTTTCTTCAGGAGAGAAAATGTAATTAATTACAATGCCTCCTTGGTAAATTTTTTTGCAAATGTCTTCGCATCTTGATGTGATTCGAATGTTTTTGGATTCATGGCTGATGGTGTGTTGAACCAAAGAAGGCCGGTCTTTTTCTGTACGATGAATGGGCGCTGGTACAAGGCCGGCGGGTATTTAACGATTCGAATTTTTGAATTGACTCTTTCAACGACGGTCATGCTCTCTCTCCTCATTATATAGGGGATTTCTTTAAGCAGCTTCTTTTTCAGATTCTTGAAGATGTTCGATTTGCAGAGCGGTTTTCCCTCGGAATAACCTGGGCTCTGAGGTAAAGTTCGCTTCGTATGATTTCTTTCCTTCGAATGCGTCGGCGACCTTTTGTTCTTCGGACGTCATGCGGTTATACCGTTTCTGGCCATAATCCATTGGCAGCCAATTCTTGTCACGGCAGGCTGTGATATTGAAGCGCCGCAGAACGTCGGGATCCAGAAAGGTGAGGTGCATCGTACCTTTCTTATAAACGGTGATCTCGAAGTATGTGGATTTGATTTTGTGGTTTTGTCCTTCGTCCAGGGCTTTGTTAAGCGCACTGACAATCGATGTATATTCGATGGCTCCATCAAAGGAATTCATAACCTTGTCGATATCGTTTAGCTTGTCTTTGATGTCATAGCGGACCTGCCATCGTTTCCAATCAGCATCCCAAAAGGCGCTGCCCCAAAATGGGATGATCACCTTTTTGTTGCAGAAAAACGCCTTGTTCGTTTTCCATCCGTTAAAATAATGGACGTTTCCGTTGTGGATGTCTTCGTCGTAGGCGTATTCATGGGTGAGCATGTCAAAAACATCCACGGTGGCCCCAATGAGAAACGAATCGTAATCTTTCATCAGATTGGTGATGAACGTCCGGATGTTGAATTCGGTAAAATCTACTGACTCGTTTTTCTGCAGCATGGTTTGAAATTCTTTAATTCGCTTGGATGTCATCTTTTTGGCGACGACTCTGAATTCAAGCAGCTTGGACCAATATTCCTTTCGGACTTGGATCAGGAACTGGTTCAAGGAGGTTTTCATCAGCTGGGTAAGGTTGGACTTGTCGATCTCTCCTTTGGCTCCGATAACGGAGAGTTCCAAATACCGGGATATATGACGGTGATGCTGGAAATAGTTCAAAAGGGCTTGCGTGCCGGTTTCAACCGTCCGATTAAAATCTGCCACGATGTTCCGGATTGAATCCTTTTCGACCAGTTCTTTGGGGTCTTCGATATCTTCGACATCCGGGTCTTTGGCTTCAGAAAGATTACCAAAGAGGTCTTCTTCGATCTTGCGATCGACATGGATATAAACCAGAGCGATTTCGACATTCGTTTTTCGCTCCGCTTCTTTGAAACAATGATGATCCTGAATCAGTGGCCTAATTTTTGCTGTTAGGATTGGCGCGGGGCGATTGCCTCACACACCATCATTTGTTGATAATTTTTCTCACTATTTTCAAATTTCGAAGGAATTTTGCTCCTGTTTCTCATTCTTTAGCCATAGCAAATCACCAAGCAAATGCCTGTAAAATTGTTCTTTTAAAAATTATAGCTACTTCATAGCGGAAAGCAAATTCAGACGAAGATAAATCCGATCCATCAGTTTGGAAAATGGATTGAGTTGGCCAAAGGATATGTACCATTTTCTACTTCTGGTTACTAATCGACCGGCCATATACATCAAGTCCTGCATGACTGTCCGGATTCGACGCCGGGTAACTTTCTTCCGGCGTATACCGGGCAATTCAGTCGGATCACTCTCTTCGATGCTGATTTGTCCGATAATCCGTAGCATGTTGTACGTCAGCATCGCCAAATGAAGAATCAAGCTATTGGTGGAAAAATGACCGCTCGGCAAGCGCTCCAGGCCCATGTCGGATTTGAGTTCGGAGTGAAACTGCTCGCTGGTACCGTGATCGTGATAAAGTCGAATCACCTCATCCGGTGGCAACTGTGCGAGGCTGCACCAATAGGTATCGATCTGATACTCGGGGAACAGCAGTACTTGGCCCTTTTTGGTATGCCTTTCGGTAACCTCAAAGATGATTGGGTAGCGCAATGGATTGCCGTTGATGTCTTCAATCGTCTTTCCGATCCATACACATTTTCCTGAGCGGCAATGCTGTTGCTTGCCGGATTTTTTTGCCAGATCAACCCACTTTTGAACAGATTCTCTACGCAAATTGCGTTTGATGATAAAGTGGACATTCTTTCGTGAATCGTCAGGAAAGTTGTCTTGACTGTCGTTTCCTGAATCCAACCTCATCAAAATAGGCTGATCGGTAATTTGCCTGGCATAATCCAAGGTGGCGTTGATAAATTCGGGGGTGTTTTTCTGGCAGTGTTGTTTTCCTTCTCTGAACTCAAGATTCACCAGATACCCCTCGGTGCCCAGGTAGGCAAAGATCGGAGCGAAGCCATCCGTGCCTTTGTAGGTTCTGGAAACGCCTTCCTTTTGAGTCTTTGAGTTGTCAAACGGACTCACATCCATATCCAAAGGAAGGAAATCACCCGCACTGGTTTGGATGGGTGAAATCGCCGGAGCGCAGGATCGAACCAAATCAACGCCTGCATCCTTAATCAGCTTATCGGCTTGGTTGCCGATCAAATCGATTCGCTGACGCAATGTCGGGCTTGACGGGCATGCACGATTGCCAATGGCCTTGTTGAAAAATTCTTGCTTCTCACGAAAAATCTCGATCGCATCGTAATCAGGTTTACCAATACTCATGAGAGCAATCATCGAAGCTAAAATGTCACCATGAGAAATTTTCGGGTCTACACAATGGACGCCGTTGATCTTTTCGAAACGGAACCTGAAATTTATCGCATCAAGTAATGCGCCGATATTGATCAATCCGCTATGACTGGCAAGTTTTTCCATCTCGTGTTTTATGGTGATCGGACGCCGCATTGATTTCACCTCCGAAGTGAGCGTTTAGTGCCCTAATATTACCATAATATATATGTTTTATCAATTGGTTATAGTGTTTTAATCAGGTTTTGTGCCACGGAAACAGGATGATGATATTCGATGTCGGCCTCCATAATGGCCAATTTCCGAACCAGGGATTTGCGTACGTTGGTGCAGGGGTTCCGGATTGTTTCGGCATTCAACAGACAAACGATGTGGCCGGAATACAGGATGTCGATCATCTTCAGGAGATGATGTTCGCCCATGCTAAAAGGCGGATTCGCCATGATAACGTCGTATTTGTCCGGCCCGCTGTAGGTCAGAAAATCACGATCGATAACGGGGATATTTTTGTCCTTCAGGATCGCAACGAAACGCGGATCTTTCTCGATCGCGTGGATCGTCGGTTGGTGGTAATGACTGAATTTTTCCTTTATGTACTCGATGATATGGCCTTGGCCGGCTTCCGGATCAAGCCAGTAGCTGGCATCCATCTTTATTTTTTTCGGCAGCTTGGCCCACATTTTTTCAAATAAATGTTTTGGCGTCGGATAGAAATCGGGATTATCGGTAAACATTTGGTCTCCCTATTAATGTGTGTCTCGATGTATTACCCCCCCCCCATGATCAGGGTGTAATTAATTACAATGACTTGAGGATAAAAAATTTCAAATCATAATCAATGGTCGCCGGGGAATTGGCAGATGATTTGCTGCAATTCGTTTTTCAATATCCAATTTTGCTTTGTAGGCTT
This sequence comes from uncultured Desulfosarcina sp., assembly GCA_963674945.2. Classification (GTDB taxonomy): domain Bacteria; phylum Desulfobacterota; class Desulfobacteria; order Desulfobacterales; family Desulfosarcinaceae; genus Desulfosarcina. Next base: position 822,892 of record CAXXWQ010000003.1, on the reverse strand, counting down.
GTGCATAGGGCAGGTCGCTTTCGACGCAGATAGGTGAATCTGTTTTTTCATTAAGGATCACATTCCAGAAATTACCTTTTTTGAGACTTTTTTTGACGGATACGGTCGGCATCATTATAACCTTTCGGGATGAGTGTAATTCGTTAGTGTGAAAGTGATCGCATATTTTAGGATCGCTGTCAATTACACATTTTCACGATATGCGATGGATGATCGGAAATTGGGATGATGCGGATCTTCAATGTTGAACATATGCAATTTGGCGCCGATCGTTTTAGTTTCATCCATGGTGCCAATGTATTCCAAGAATGAAGGGTGGACGTTTTTTCGAGCTGCGAGTGCATTGATGATATTTGACATAGCTATCTCCTTTCAAAATCGTTGTTTTGAAATTGATAAATCTCAATTTTCTGTAAAATGAAGGGTGGAGCGGACACCAAAAAATGACTGCCATGAAGGGCGTCTGATCAGGCGTCTGTTAGATGTCGAAGTATCTTTATTATGGTTGGTTTTTACTGTGATATTTCGGTATTATTCTAAAAAGGCCAATAATGGTGTAGAAGCATGATTTGTTCTATAGACATTATCTTTTTTAATCAAAATACATCATATAACTGCTCACGAATTTCGAGAACTACTTGACCTCTTTGCTTTTTTGAGACATTATTCAGAATTAATGTTTCTCCCTTTAAATCCAAGTAATAATGAGTTTAATTTTCTAAAACCTGGATGGCGATACGTTTAAGTTCCTAACAACATTGCCTTCTTTTTTTCAGCGTTAGGTCATGCCCATATTTTTGTCTCTCGCCATTTATGGTCGAGTAAAACTGACTGAACGAAGTTTAAGGAAATAAACTATAAATATTTGAAATGTCAAGTTAATTGTTCGGAAACAACTTAAATGAATTGAGATTGTGTATAATTTCAAAATTCTATGAAAATTGTAATTCCAAAAGGGGTTAATGGATGGATGATCTTTCACCGTCGGATTTAAAAACGATTCTGCATTCCAAACGGGCCAACATGTATTACCTGGAGCATTGCCGAGTCATGCAAAAAGACGGACGCGTGCTCTATCTTACCGAATCCAAAAAAGACAACCTCTATTTTAATATCCCTATTGCCAACACCACGGTCATCCTCTTGGGTACAGGAACCTCCATCACTCAGGCCGCTGTGCGCATGCTTACACAGGCAGGAGTCCTTATTGGATTCTGCGGTGGCGGCGGAACACCATTATACATGGGAAACGAGATCGAATGGTTTACACCTCAGAGTGAATACCGTCCGACTGAATACTTGCAAGGCTGGCTCTCTTTCTGGTTTGATAAAGACCAGCGCCTATTTGCCGCCAAAGCGCTTCAACGTGCCCGCATCAACTATTTGCGAAAAGTCTGGCACAAGGACCGTGAACTGAAGTTGGCAGGCTTTGATTCAAGCGATCCAGCCATTTCAACTGCATTGGATGCCAATGAAGCCCAGATTGAGTCAGCCTCAGAGACCACTTATCTGCTTTCCTCAGAGGCCCAACTAACAAAGCATTTATACAAAATTGCGGTCCGGCACACAAAGATGACCGGCTTTATTCGGCAACACGAAGCCACAGACCTGGCCAATGGTTTTCTCAATCACGGAAACTATCTCGCTTATGGACTTGCCGCATCCGCTCTATGGGTTCTGGGCATACCTCATGGTTTCGCTGTCATGCACGGAAAAACCCGTCGCGGCGCATTGGTCTTTGACATTGCCGATCTGGTAAAAGATGCCGTCGTCCTACCTTGGGCCTTTATCTGCGCCCAGGAGAACGCCACAGAACAGGAATTCCGACAACAATGCCTTCAGGCATTTACCGATCACAAAGCCCTGGACGCCATGTTTGATCAAATCAAGGCTATCGCCCTTCAAAACAAAGAGCAAAACATGGAGGGTGATCGATTATGATGGTGACCTTCATCTCCCAATGCGAGAAAAAAGCCCTCAAACGAACCCGCCGAGTACTCGACGCCTTTGCCAACCGTATCGGAGACAACACCTGGCAAACGGTCATCACCGAAGAGGGCCTCAAAACAGTAAAAAAGATGCTTCGCCAGACAGCCTCAAAGAGTACAGCGGTCTCATGCCACTGGATCAGGAGCCGTTCAAGGAGTCAGTTCTTATGGGTGGTGGGTAATAAACGTAAGTTTGATGAGAATGGGGTGGTGCCGGTGAATTATACCAAGAAGATAATATTTATAGGAGATATTGAAATTATGCCTGATAAAATTTTTGCCAACACCAAGGGCCAGCGGTTGGATCAGCATTTATTCGCGGTGGGCTATCTCGCCTATAAAATTATCAAACGGTTGATTCCTGAAGATGACCACTTAGCAAAGGCCGTTTTTGTGGCTGGATGTTGGCATGATATCGGTAAAATTGATCCTGCTTTTCAAGATTGGTTAGGTAAAAAACTAAAGGATAATAAGTTAGAGGAGGTGCCGGACGAAGGCCAGCATATTGATAAAAAGACAGGCAAGTTTTCTTGGCAAAAGCATCCTCGTCACAACGAAATATCATTGCTCTTTTTTTCTCTATTTTCTAAAGCAGATAACGCATACATTGATAGAATTGGACACGCCATCTACTGGCATCATTCCAAGCCGATAAGACAACGAAATGATGAAATTAAAAAGCTTATCGGTATTTATAATAAGCTTCAAAACCTGGAACAGGACTATTCCAAACTGACAGCCTCAACTGCTGCTATCTTAAGATCGGTACAAGCCATTGCCAATGACTATGGTGATAATCTTCCGGCAGAGATTGATAACCTGAATATCCCTCCATTTGCCGGTATTGAAGATAGTCTTGAGACAGGTGATCTCCCCACATACAAACGTTACTCGATAAAAGAATCTATAGATAAGTATAAAAATAACATTCAACATAATGCCCTCAATAATCTGGCGCGATCAGCCCTGATCACTGCTGATCGATTGGTTTCCAGTAAATTTTTTGGAGATTCACTTGATGGGCGTATTGTTAATCATACAATAGAGGACTTGCTTGATGAGGCGTTTCAGAAAGATCGGGGATTAAAACAACATATTCAGCGCTGTCTGGATGGGTTTAACCGGAATAATCCCGATATGGAGAGAAACCGGCAGCAGGCTGAAGCCGCCAAAGATTTGGCGGATGAAGAAGTCACCGTTGGTGTTCTTAAAGGCCCAGCAGGCTGTGGAAAAACAAAAATTGCTCTGGAATGGGCGCTAAACACAGCAGCCAAGAAAATATTCTGGGTCTGCCCGCGGGTTCAAATTTGCCAAGGGTTGTTTTATGATTTAACTTCCGATCAATATTTGCCGGAGGCAAAGATAGAGATCTGTACCGGAGATATCAAGCAGACACTGGTATCCGGCAAACCGGTTGAAACGCCTGAAGGCCATGAGTTTACAGGTGATATTGTTATCACCACCATCGATCAGATCATAAATTCCATTACCACCCACCGCAATGTCACCACGCTGGTAGATTTTATGGATGCCCATGTCGTTTTTGATGAGTATCACGAATATATCACCATGCCGGCCTTTAATCTGCTGTTTGCCGAACTGGTGCAGTGTAAAAGGTATCGGCAAAAAGAAGATCAAACATTGCCCAACACGCTGCTCGTGTCAGCTACGCCCCATCCATTGTTTATCACGAAATTTTTACAACTGCCAAAGCATGACATCATCGGCATTGACAGCTTTAACAACAGCCAGTACCGGATAGAGTTTGTCGAATACGATGAGACAAAAGAAGACGACACCAACCCGTTGTTTCAAGAACAGCCGGATAACACCTTTGTCATCAGCAACACCGCTATTATTGCCCAAAAGAGCTTTATTGATCATCAGAATATAGAAAACGGTATCCTGCTTCATTCAAAGTTCAAAAAATCAGACCGAGAAGACCTTTTTGAAAAAGTTTTCACCTCATTTAAGGAAGACGGCAGTAAAGATTACGACATATTGCGCAGTGGACCGATAGTGCAGGCTTCGCTCAACATTACCTGCGATAAAATGATCAGCGAGATGACTCTGGCTGAAAATTTTTTACAAAGATTGGGCCGTCTGGATCGATTTGGCCAAAACCAGAAGGTTAATCAATATGTGATTGCTGTAACAGGAGATATAAAAAGAGGGAATGCAAAAGGAAGCAGCGCCCGGTTTTTAAACTCACTTAAAAGCCTGCAAAGTGCCAAAGTCTGGTTTGATTTTCTGCAAAACGAGTTGTCGGAAAAACCTCTCACCATTAATAAAATTTATAAACTTTATAATGACTTTTACGCCGACGAGCACTGCCGAAATTTTGTCGAACAGGATCTGGTTGACGCCCTTAAAGAAAGCGTCATTAAGCTTGACGCAAATCTTTTCGATCCGGTCACACTGCCGTCATATAAAAAAGAAGTCGGCAAAATAAAGATCAAAAAACATTCCTTGCGCGGCGATAGTCGTTTTGTGCAGATGGCGGTTTGTAACATAAAAAATCGCGATCTTTTTGAAATGTGCAATGATTATGCTTATCCAGAAGATAAGTCTGAGGAGAGTTTTACTTTTGCCGTAGAAAGCATTTGTGGCCATGGCGCCTCAGCTAAGAATTTATTGGCTTTTATGGCCAAGAAACACCACAACATCAAACAGGTTAAAAAAGCATATAAAGACGTTCAATTGCTCAATGAAGCCAGAAGCCCTGAAAAACCAATCTATTTAAGCTACACGCCCGATGATTTAAAACTGGTGGAAGCCGAGCCACATACTTATGCCATTTACTATGCCATAGGGGAGAAACAACCCATTGGCGCGATTTCATTAACACAACTCAATCATGGAGGAGAGTAACATGCAGACAATAAAAATTGAAGGCATCAAAAGCGTGGATTTTAAGATTAAGGCACTTGGGCACGGTGTGGTCAACTGGAATGGCCCGACAAACCTTGCTCAAGAAAATGGGGCCACAGTTGACAACCATACCTTGCCTAAATTACGGGGCTATACCAACTTGTCGGGAAAGGTGAAAGATACCGGCTATAAATACCGCAAGGAGCCTACGGATATAAATTTTAAAGAAACCCCTTTATACATCAGTCAAAACTGTATTCGTCATCACTTATTTCGTGAACAGGCGTATGACATGCATTACGCAAAGGATAAAAACCTTGAAAAGGTGATAGCCTCACTGACCGGCCTTATTCGTGGTTATGTCGTTCCCTCCAGTCAGTGCAAACGAACCAGCCCTGTATTGATTGAGGACTTTGTTGATCAATTAGGTAATGGTAATTTTGAACAGTTCGGGCAGGCTGGAGAAAGAGACAGTTCCTCATTTTTTTCCAAAACCACCTTTGGTGATACGGAATATATCTCTTACGGTTCAATCAGTGTTGAACAACTCCAGTTTATTTCTTTGGATAAAAAATTCGACCGAGCGGCAATGGTAATAAAGGAAGGCCAAGGAGAGGAAGTCGCACAGTTGGTGCAGGACTATATCCAGTCATTAAACCCGCAACTGTCTCCGAAAGCCACTTTTCATGCAAACTATGTTCGCAACGGTACTATATTTGAAGAGGGAGAAAACGGTATTCTGCTTGATCAGGACGCCATTCAAATTTTGGTAGAGACAACCATCCAGAAGATCGAAGCGTTATCCATCAGACAGGCAAAGGCTTATATGTATGTTGATGAAGTGACGGTGGACTATAACGACAGCGCTAAAATGATGCGGATTAAGCGTGCCCCTGACCAGATAAACAATAAGCCGCAGTTCGACTATGCCGTCTATTTTTATGCCAAATAGGAGTTTGTCATGAAGATTGAGATTGAATACGAATCATCCTGGCGCAACTCTTTCCTGGAAGATCCCGATGGCAACAATAAACCACTACCTAAAAAAGGCAGAAAATTTATTGCTTCAGGAAGGAATCTGAATTCCAGCACCCAAACTGAGAATTTTATAAAAAGGGCGGTCACTATTGACACCGTTATGGGCGTGTTGAACCGCTTGATTGGTGATCAGAGGAAGCTATATCAATCGCGTCATGATAAGGTATACTATTTTCGCCAGATTGAGCCTTCTGTTACTTTTGAAGACAGAGCGACAGTAACCAATGAGGTAACCTATATTCGGAATATCACCGGTAGCACGGATCAAAACTCTTTTACCGGCATGATAAAGACGAAAGATGTTATTTTCCAATCTGACTATTCCACGGAGTTTTGGGGCGTGCTGGCTTTAGATTTTGATAAGCTTTGCGCTTATATTATCAACAATACCAAAGTCAATGGCGTGATAGAGCTTGATCCTCTTGTAATTTGTGAACGGTTTGATGAGTTAGCCAAGATCAAAACGGTTGAAAAAGAGGGTATATTCCAAGAGGCTATAGGCATTTTGGATGGTCATTTCCCAGGAACAAATTATCTTAACAAATCTGGAAAGATTGTGCCTTCAACCGTTTATTGCTCTGCGCTTTATTTGCAGTTGGAAAGACTAACCGAGCAATTTGATATGTCTTCCGCTCTAACAAAGTCGGGAAACATAAGTGGAATTTCAAAAAGGATTTTTACAAAAAAGGATTTTATGGATCGTTTTACCACGGGGCATAAAAAATTGGTCTGGGGAAACCCTTATATTCGGAAGGAAAGAATAGCTGGTGAGGGTGAAATCATTTCCATGATGACCAAAGCCAGCGGTCAACTTGATATCACAATAGATGTTGGTCGTGAAAAAGCCAAAGAGATTAAAACCCTGATAGAAAATGCCGGGGTGTCCAGCTTCTACCTGGGCAAAAAAGGGATAGCCTATGTTACCAAGATTGACACCAGGGAGGTTAGGAACTGATGAGATACTATCAAGAAATATCATTGCTGCACCGGGCCAATATCGGCCTATACGACTTCTGGCAGAAGCTCTATCAGCAAATACACCTGGCCCTGGTGGAGAACAATGTCGATAAACATGCGTCGGCCATTGGGGTTTCTTTTCCGGAATATGACGCCGGTCATTATCTATTAGGAACAAAGTTGCGTCTGTTTGCGCTGGAAAAGCCGGTGTTGGAACAGTTGCAGTGTGAGAAATGGTTAAGCCGCCTTAAAGATTATTTGCAGTGCGGCAAGATTTCTTCGGTGCCGGAAGTAGTGGTCAGCCATGCCAATTTCCGGCAGGTAAAACCCAAGGGCAGTAAAGAAAAACTGGCCCGCCGCTGGGCCAAGCGCAAGAGGGAATCCTTCGAAAAAGCCTTGGCGCATTATGATAATTACAATGAGCGACGATGTCGGTTGCCATATATCAACATGATCAGTCAATCGAACGGTCATCATTTTCGAATGTTTATCAAAAAGCAGGAAATGGAATTGCCGAGGGAAGGATTGTTTTCATGCTATGGCTTGAGTAATACAACCACTGTACCTTTATTTTAACCAAAAAAAATGCTCTTTGAAAAATTGGTGAATTATTAATGGGTTACCTCCATGAAATATTTTTGGGGTTATCCGGGTATATCGTGATAACCTTTTGTCTTTGCACTGATTTACATTCAAAGTTTCCAGTTCACCGCCGCACAGGCGGCTTAGAAAATTATTGATGCAATTCCGGCTGATACAAAACTGTTCACCGCCGCACAGGCGGCTTAGAAATTGTTGTGAGACAGACACCGGCAACCCGATGTGTTCACCGCCGCACAGGCGGCTTAGAAAGTTGTCGGCCGGGGACTTACCGTTCACCCGAGGTTCACCGCCGCACAGGCGGCTTAGAAAAGTAAGCTGAAACGATACAACGAAAAACGATGGTTCACCGCCGCACAGGCGGCTTAGAAATGCAGATTGGCTACCACCAGCGCCTTGTCATTGTTCACCGCCGCACAGGCGGCTTAGAAAGGATGGATCCGGACTATCCCAGACATGATCGCGTTCACCGCCGCACAGGCGGCTTAGAAAGCAATGCTTACACTTTATCGCAGCTTTAGCCAGTTCACCGCCGCACAGGCGGCTTAGAAAATCGCTATTACTTAATCCGGCGATGCCGATATGTTCACCGCCGCACAGGCGGCTTAGAAAACGAATTGCCATAGGTTCCTTGCAGTTGTGGGGTTCACCGCCGCACAGGCGGCTTAGAAAAGCCGGTGCCACGCGCCTCTGCCATCGCCCGAGTTCACCGCCGCACAGGCGGCTTAGAAAGGGTAAGGCCGTCCTTCACCCGCCAGTGGATCGTTCACCGCCGCACAGGCGGCTTAGAAAAACAATCTTGCAGAGGTAATGGGCGATAAGGAGTTCACCGCCGCACAGGCGGCTTAGAAATTTTAATCACCTCCTAAAATGTGTTTCGCTTTGTTCACCGCCGCACAGGCGGCTTAGAAATGGAAGAGCTGAACGACCGGCCCCACCGGTACGTTCACCGCCGCACAGGCGGCTTAGAAAAGTGGAAATTCGATGTCGCCAACGCTCGGAGAGTTCACCGCCGCACAGGCGGCTTAGAAAGAGGTTTTCACGATCCATCACGCGCCTCCGATGTTCACCGCCGCACAGGCGGCTTAGAAATCCACTGATATTGTTTTAAAACTCAACAAAGGGTTCACCGCCGCACAGGCGGCTTAGAAAGTATTAAATCTGTGAAAACAAAAGACCCAAGCGTTCACCGCCGCACAGGCGGCTTAGAAAGTTTCCGCTCACCTCTGAGTCGCAAACGAATCGTTCACCGCCGCACAGGCGGCTTAGAAATTCGCAGGGAACTGTTCAGCATGGGCAAGAAGGTTCACCGCCGCACAGGCGGCTTAGAAATTGTAATAATTCCTTTCCCAATATCGGTTTCAGTTCACCGCCGCACAGGCGGCTTAGAAACGTAATCGTCGTAGTTAAGATGCCTTGTTTATGTTCACCGCCGCACAGGCGGCTTAGAAAAGTTTTTTTGTCCTGGACCACGAGTTTATCGTGTTCACCGCCGCACAGGCGGCTTAGAAAAGGAAAAACGATTCGAATCCGTAGTCCGAATGGTTCACCGCCGCACAGGCGGCTTAGAAATCTATGGAAGGTCTATCCGTGGCTACCCTGCCGTTCACCGCCGCACAGGCGGCTTAGAAAGTTTAAATAACCCTGGAACGTACTTGGTGGGAGTTCACCGCCGCACAGGCGGCTTAGAAATTTCCAGACATCAAATCGCCGGTGAAATGAGCGTTCACCGCCGCACAGGCGGCTTAGAAAGACGATCTGACAGATACGGCAGTGACCAACCTGTTCACCGCCGCACAGGCGGCTTAGAAAAATGGCATGGTTTTTTGCTGGGATGTCGTACCGTTCACCGCCGCACAGGCGGCTTAGAAATTCTCGATGAGCGCCACGAGAACGTCCTTCGGGTTCACCGCCGCACAGGCGGCTTAGAAAAATGATCCCGCCGTCATTGCGATCGCAGTTTAGTTCACCGCCGCACAGGCGGCTTAGAAAAGAAACATTGGATACCGGATAGCCGTAAACAAGTTCACCGCCGCACAGGCGGCTTAGAAATTGACATAGAGGGTTGTACCGCTGCCGCCGTCGTTCACCGCCGCACAGGCGGCTTAGAAATTGTGTGTGTTGAACGCTCTTGATTTCGATGCGTTCACCGCCGCACAGGCGGCTTAGAAAAGGCGGCCGATGTCTGGCACTCGGTCCGGTGGGTTCACCGCCGCACAGGCGGCTTAGAAAACAGGCATCAAGGGGTTCCTTGAAATCCCGTAGTTCACCGCCGCACAGGCGGCTTAGAAAGTGGGTAAAAAACAAATCTTCGGTCAGCGGTAGTTCACCGCCGCACAGGCGGCTTAGAAAATACTTCGTCGAGCTGCTGAATGCATACTCAAGTTCACCGCCGCACAGGCGGCTTAGAAAAAGATCAGAAAGGGGTTCGTGATGTCTGAATAGTTCACCGCCGCACAGGCGGCTTAGAAAAATCGTTTGTTCGTGCTTTCGATGAAAAGATCGTTCACCGCCGCACAGGCGGCTTAGAAAGGACACCGCACAGCACGCTGCAATCCCTCCCGGTTCACCGCCGCACAGGCGGCTTAGAAAGTACCGATGGTGACGATAAGTCCCTCCTGGGAGTTCACCGCCGCACAGGCGGCTTAGAAATGCATTTTTATCGATGGTTACCGACTGGATGGGTTCACCGCCGCACAGGCGGCTTAGAAAGGATACCGTGCCGTTGTACTCATACCCATTGGGTTCACCGCCGCACAGGCGGCTTAGAAAAATGAAACATATCAACCAGCATGGTCATTCCAGTTCACCGCCGCACAGGCGGCTTAGAAATGACGGATTTCAGTGTCGGGTACAGGTTCAGTGTTCACCGCCGCACAGGCGGCTTAGAAAGGCTGGCAAGTTGCTGCATCTCATAAAAATGCGTTCACCGCCGCACAGGCGGCTTAGAAACACGTCATAGGTCTCCTCGGCGTTCTCGAAACGTTCACCGCCGCACAGGCGGCTTAGAAAGTCGACCAACTTTTACCATCGACCATGTATTTGTTCACCGCCGCACAGGCGGCTTAGAAACAGAGGTGGAGGACCTTCCATTGTCCTGTTTTGTTCACCGCCGCACAGGCGGCTTAGAAAATGCTGACGTCTGATTTTATCGCTCCGGACACGTTCACCGCCGCACAGGCGGCTTAGAAACACCGTTGATGTCGGCGATGGCGTCCTCCGCGGTTCACCGCCGCACAGGCGGCTTAGAAAGTAAAATCGTGGCAACCGCCGCGATTGCCGAAGTTCACCGCCGCACAGGCGGCTTAGAAAGGCTGTTTAAATCAATGGCAGTCATGCTGCCTGTTCACCGCCGCACAGGCGGCTTAGAAATTGTTGGCTTACAGCGGGATACGGAACGGAGAGTTCACCGCCGCACAGGCGGCTTAGAAAACAATGTTGGATTGCATTGTGGACAAGCCTAAGTTCACCGCCGCACAGGCGGCTTAGAAATCGTAATAAATGTTTAAACACCTAACCATCATGTTCACCGCCGCACAGGCGGCTTAGAAAGAACACTATTCACGGATCAATTTGATCCCGATAGTTCACCGCCGCACAGGCGGCTTAGAAAGTCCGTTACTTCTGCTGTTTTGTTTGGCTCGAGTTCACCGCCGCACAGGCGGCTTAGAAACTGGTCATATCAGCAGTCATCACGGCCGCCATGGTTCACCGCCGCACAGGCGGCTTAGAAATGAACGCTGACTATTCTGGTGCTGCACAGGCAGTTCACCGCCGCACAGGCGGCTTAGAAACGTTGCGCTGAGTTCTTCCGGGTTTTCCACCAGTTCACCGCCGCACAGGCGGCTTAGAAACGCAAAACACGGCCCAGCGTTTCATGGATCGAGTTCACCGCCGCACAGGCGGCTTAGAAAATCCAAAGGGATTTCAAAAAATCCCATACCTAGTTCACCGCCGCACAGGCGGCTTAGAAATTCTTTTATCGATGCATTGACAATGCAATGAAGTTCACCGCCGCACAGGCGGCTTAGAAATTACGCAATGGCGTGGATGGGTTATACCAGATGTTCACCGCCGCACAGGCGGCTTAGAAATTTTTTCGCCTTTTTTCGCCTTTTTCCTATCAGTTCACCGCCGCACAGGCGGCTTAGAAAACTTATCTCAGCTTAACCAAGTCACAGCAAAGGTTCACCGCCGCACAGGCGGCTTAGAAATCCACGCTAAAAACTCCTTGCGTTGTGTTTCAGTTCACCGCCGCACAGGCGGCTTAGAAATCCTTGATAATGGTTAGGTTTTGAAATGCCTAGTTCACCGCCGCACAGGCGGCTTAGAAATACCGGAGCCGCTACGCTCGATTCCGGCGTACGTTCACCGCCGCACAGGCGGCTTAGAAAATAATCAAAATTTTTAAATCCATAAACATTTAGTTCACCGCCGCACAGGCGGCTTAGAAATGTCTCCTATCCACAAAACACGTCTCCTTCGCGTTCACCGCCGCACAGGCGGCTTAGAAATCCGTTATTGGATTTTGGTTATGCAGACGGCGGTTCACCGCCGCACAGGCGGCTTAGAAAATGTCGCTGCGAGATTTTCTTCATTCAAATAAGTTCACCGCCGCACAGGCGGCTTAGAAATTCCCGTCCTTCTCCTCCGCCATACACTCTTCAGTTCACCGCCGCACAGGCGGCTTAGAAACGAATAGAGGCGTTTTTCGAATCCTGTTGCTCGTTCACCGCCGCACAGGCGGCTTAGAAATATCAGGACTTCAAAAGGCGCCCGGAAACACAGTTCACCGCCGCACAGGCGGCTTAGAAAAATGCGTATCCCCTATCGGTTGAAGCGGGTGAGTTCACCGCCGCACAGGCGGCTTAGAAAAGCACAACCGAACAGCATGGCAATCAAAACAAGTTCACCGCCGCACAGGCGGCTTAGAAAGTTCTCATCTTTCTCCCATGCCTCCCAATGCGGTTCACCGCCGCACAGGCGGCTTAGAAAAATAATTATATCGACGGTGGTTTTACAGGCCCGTTCACCGCCGCACAGGCGGCTTAGAAAAGTTGGTAATCGAGTCGCTCGTTTATATTCCTGTTCACCGCCGCACAGGCGGCTTAGAAATGTTTCATCGGATACACGCTCGGACCCGGTCTGTTCACCGCCGCACAGGCGGCTTAGAAATACGCTGTTTATGACGGTGAGACGCTGGTCGTGTTCACCGCCGCACAGGCGGCTTAGAAATCTATGTCGGCGTGATCATAATTGCAATAGTCGTTCACCGCCGCACAGGCGGCTTAGAAAGTCGAAACCGGTCGAAAAAATATCACTATGGTGTTCACCGCCGCACAGGCGGCTTAGAAAGTTTCTTCTGCTGTCCTGTCTGGTTCAAATATGTTCACCGCCGCACAGGCGGCTTAGAAACATGGCGGCAGCACTGCACAGATCACCGGCAGGTTCACCGCCGCACAGGCGGCTTAGAAAAGATCGGACCTGTCTCGATCGACGGCGAGCTGGTTCACCGCCGCACAGGCGGCTTAGAAATACATCATCCGAATAACCTGTCAGGTAAGATCGTTCACCGCCGCACAGGCGGCTTAGAAAGGTTCTCTTCTTTGCCAGATCAGACGGGCTTCGTTCACCGCCGCACAGGCGGCTTAGAAAAGAAGAAATGAAGGGAGGCAAACAAAAGGCGTGTTCACCGCCGCACAGGCGGCTTAGAAAAGAAAGATGCAGGCCTGGTCATTCCAAAAAAAGTTCACCGCCGCACAGGCGGCTTAGAAAGCTATAGCCAACCGTAAAAGCAAAACAATGGAGTTCACCGCCGCACAGGCGGCTTAGAAATTGCATAATGGATTGCCATTTTTAGATCTCCCGTTCACCGCCGCACAGGCGGCTTAGAAAACCGGTATGGTGAACGTGTGACTGGTGGAAAAGTTCACCGCCGCACAGGCGGCTTAGAAACGTATCCCGCTGTTGCGGATACCAGTGGATTTGTTCACCGCCGCACAGGCGGCTTAGAAATGCAATCTGTCGGTGATTTTTACAGTAAATTCGTTCACCGCCGCACAGGCGGCTTAGAAAGTCAGGCTATACCGATAAAATAGCAGCAAAAAGTTCACCGCCGCACAGGCGGCTTAGAAAATAAATCAACACCAATGTGAGGAACACAATTAGTTCACCGCCGCACAGGCGGCTTAGAAAGCAAGCCCGGTCATGTCCTCGAACACCAACGGGTTCACCGCCGCACAGGCGGCTTAGAAAAGCAAATCGGTTTTGTAGTTCGTTGAGACTCAGTTCACCGCCGCACAGGCGGCTTAGAAATTCAAAGATGTCCACCGATAAGCGGGGAAGATTGAACAAAAAAAGGTTTAAGGCCGTGCCTCCCTTCAAAACCCAATTGCCTTTTAATATCGGGTGAAGGTTTAATTTATCCAGAAGATTGAGCAGGTGGAGCACTTTTTCGATCATCTCCGCCCGGAATCCGGTGGACTCTGCGATGGGCAAAACTTCTTCTGGCGAGAAGATCACAGCACCTCCTCCCAGGATCTGTTCAGTATCTCCACCGGGATCATCAGGTTCCAGTCCCCGACCAACCGGCAATCATTGCGTTTGCCACGCACAAAATAGTGGGGTTGACGTGGACGTAACCTTCGCAAAGTTTCCAGGTGAACATCCTCAACCATTAATACCTCTCTATGCTGGTCCAAAAAGAACCCCACCTTGGCGGCCGTGGTTGCATTCTCAAGAAAAAGGACATAGGCGATGACCTGATCTATGTCGAAGAATTCTATTGATTCCAAGGACCGCCATATCTCTTCCCAACTGCCGCTCAAGTCTGGTCGGTCCAGAACGTCCACCAAGGTTCTTTCAAGGTTGGTGATGCGCAGGTTCACACCGGAACGGTTGCGCTGGATAACGCCGAACATCTCCTCGCCCTTGGCCTGCAAGGCCAGAGGCACCGGAGCACGCACGAATTCATGGCCCTGGAAGGTCAGCGGCGTGGATTTGGTCGCTGATATATAGTACAGACTTGTGTGAACCGAGTACGCCTTGCCGTGAAACTCCAGGGCAGAATGGTAAGCGAGCACAGCGTCCAGGGTCAGCTTGGCAGCCACCAAGTAGGGGTCCACTGGGCTCGATGCCGGATCGCTGCCTATCCGCACCGTTGCATACAGGCCCCGTCGGATCGGTATGATGCGCCCCTTTTTACGATAGTAGGTCAGCAGCGACCCGCGGGTATTAGGATTGCCCGACCCCCTTGCGGACAGGAAGCGGTCCAGTTCTTTCGTGGTAAATACGGCATGTTGCTGCAGGAATTCATCCATTTTCATTGAATGGTCCTATTTGACGTTTGTTAGATATGATATCAATAAAATTAGCCTTATCTATCAAATAAGTCAAATCTATTTAAACTCAGATCTTTTTAGGTTATTTAACAATCAGACGAGATAATATTGGTTAAATTGATATTTAGCCGCCTGTTTGTCAAATTGCTTTCGTCCATTGACTAAGCCGCCATTAAGAAAGAGAGAAGGGGATACGCTGTTTTGTGTTGCGACAAATATTCCCTATGTCATGACAGCCAGTAACTTATCCACATATGATCGCTTTATGAGCACGCAAAGGAAAAATGATGCAGCCGGACTGTCAGGACCTTCCCCGTTCATGGAGTTCATGAATTGGCCGATTAAATTATCTCAAAAACTCCAACATTTGACCGGAATAGATTCGGATGATACAAATCGGATCGGAATGGTATCATACCATATGAAAGGGTATTGAATGATCATCCTTATCGGCGGTGAAAAGGGCAACCCGTCTTATCCAGCAATGGATGAATTATCATTTGACATATCTTAAATCCGCGAGTTAATTTACATCCATCCTAAAACACACGCGTGTAATTTAAGATGGGGTACAAAATGGAAGGATATATAGAGCGATACATCGAAACATCGGTCATTGAGGACCTGAAGCGCAAAATGGTCTTCATCGGCGGGCCGCGCCAGTCCGGCAAAACCACGCTGGCCAAGCATTTGTGCGACAAAACAAGCTGCCAGGTGGAAGAACGGTACCTGAACTGGGACGCCGCCAGGGACCGTGAACAGATTATTCTGGAACAGTTTCCCACTGCGCCGGGCCTGCTGATTCTCGATGAGATCCACAAATACCGCCGCTGGCGACAGGTGGTAAAAGGACTTTACGACAAGCGCGGACATGAAATATCGGTGCTGGTGACCGGCAGCGCCCGGCTGGACCACTTCCGAAGGGGCGGCGATTCACTGCAGGGGCGCTATCACTTTTACCGCCTGATGCCCTTGAGCCTGGCCGAGCTGGGTATAGCCACCCCATCGACGGTTGACGCCCTAATGACTTACGGCGGGTTCCCCGAACCCTTCTCGCTGCAATCGGAGATGGAAACCCGGCGATGGAGCCGGGATTATCGTACGCGAGTGATCACAGGAGACCTGCTGGACCTTGAGAACATCCAGGATGTGGGCGCAATCGAAGAGATGGTGCTGCGGCTCCCCGCCCTGGTTGGCTCCCCGCTTTCCATCAACGCTCTACGCGAGGACATGCAGGTGGCCCATCAAACGGTCTCACGCTGGATCACCATGCTGGAGAACCTTTACATGGTATTCAGGCTTTATCCATTTGGCGCCCCGCACATCCGTGCGGTAAAGAAAGAGGCCAAACATTATCACCTGGACTGGTGCGTTGTGCCTAACTCCGGCCCCCGGTTCGAGAACCTGACGGCCTGCCACCTTCTGAAATGGTCCTTTTTTATGCAGGACATCCAGGCACGTGACATTGAGTTGCGTTATTTCAGGGATGTGGATCGGCGCGAAGTCGATTTCGTGGTGACGGAAAACGGTCGGCCGATCCTTTTCGTGGAGTGCAAACAGAGCGAGAAAGCCGTTTCCGGCGCTTTGCGCTACCTTAAAACCCGCTTTCCGGAAACCGACGCCGTTCAACTGTATCTCGGGGACGGTTATGACCGGACCGATCGCGACGGAATCCGTGTCTGTCCCGCCCATCGTTTCTTTGCCGGACTCGTGTAGCCCCATATGCAACCCGAGCTTAACAATACCATCCTTATGAGTTAACCGACTAAATTTTCCTACAAACTCCAATAGTTGACACGAATACCTTGGAATGATACAGATCGAAATGAAATGGTATCATACCATATGAAAGGGCACTGAATGATCATCCTTGTCGGTGGCGAAAAGGGCGGTACCGGAAAATCCACGATCGCAACAAATTTAGCTGCAGTTCACTCCATTTTAGGCCAGGACGTCTTGTTGTTGGATACCGACAACCAAGCAACGGCTACCTACTGGGCAATCACCCGAGATGAAAACGAAAAACTGACTCGGGTTCCCTGTCTTCGAAAAACCGGAAACAAGATTCATCGAGAGCTTGGCGATCTATCTTTAAAATTTCAAACAATCATTATCGATGCCGGTGGCCAGGATTCCGTCGAGCTGCGGTCTTCGATGTTAGCCGCGGACAAGTTTTATATGCCGATCCGTCCCAGTCAATTCGATGTGTGGACCGTCGAGAAAATCGATCAGATGGTGGAGGAGGCACATATATATAATGATGGACTTCAAGCTTTTGCGTTTCTGAATCTGGCTTCGACGCATCCCAAGGTAAATGAGATCGCAGAGACATCAGAATATTTAAAGGATTTCAAGAACTTGGTTCTGTCCTCGATTGTAATCAGGGATAGAATTGCATTTCGAAAGGCGGCAAAGGATGGTTTATCTGTTTACGAAATGGATGACATAAAGGCTAAAACTGAAATTCTTTCCCTTCACAATGAGGTTTTTTCATGAAAAAAACTCCCTCCTTAAAAAAGGGTTCTTCATCAGAAGAACGGTTTATCCAGGGCAAATCAAACATGCCTTGGGAATTGGCAGATGAGCGGGTCATTAAATCATTCAATCTTCGATTGACCGAACCGACCCATATGAAACTTCAATACATTGCGGAAAATACGCCACACAGTATCCACAGCTTCATAATGGAACATTTGGAGAATGCTATTGGGGATGAGTTGAAAAGGTTGATCGGCTGAAAGGAACAGACAGTTGAATAGCTCCATGATTCAAAAATTGGTTGATTTCAATCCAAAGCAAAGGACTGAATTTTACGAAAACCTTATTTCAATGTTGGCTGCCGAAGTCGAAGTTTGTTACCCGGATGGAATACGCCCCGGAAAAGAATACGATGAGGCGCTTCGAAAGGTACAAAAGATCATTCGAACGAAGGGACGTATACATGCTTTTTATAGTCTGAATTGTAGGGATGTTCTAGTTCCAAGGGAAAATAAAGACCGGACTGAAATTGACGGGACCACTGACGTTGAATTTCTGAACGAATTACTTGATGAAATGAGTCAGGATATAAAGACCAAAAGGTTGGTAACGGATATCATTGGTAACGTCATGCGCCGGGTTACCGGGAGTGAGGTCCATTGAATGGCCTTTGTGATAGTACCGTGATCGTTTTTGATAAACATTTGAGTGTAAAATTTTAGGGTAAATCCCATATATGCCCCAAGGATTGTATATCGAAAGTTAGCCTTCCAGATTGCAGGTGGTTGGCGGCTTGGGCTGATGCAGTTTGGCTGTTAGTATATCGTTGTGGCTCACAATACCCAATAACATAGAGGGGTTATCCTTTGCCACTACCAGCAGGAACGTAGCCTGCGGATTATTTTTCAGTTTGAGTATAGCCGCTTGGAGGGTATCTTCCGGAGTTAGTTTTAAGAAATTGTCAGTGGCTAACTCGGCCGCCACAACTATATCGTGTAAGCACGGGTCGAAAAGGGTGTCCGCAACATCAGCGTATTTCACAACCCCGACGAGCTCATTGTTGTCATTGACCACTGGTACGCTATCATAGCCGGAATGACCAAGGGTTTTAACCACTTCGTCAAAAGGCGCCCTATGCGATAAAACTTCCACGTTGCGGCGCATGATGTGAGACACCCGGATATCCGTAGGCAGCTTCTGTCCTGCAATGGGGGAGATGCCCATGGATCGTACAAATTCGCTGAAGACACTCCGCAATCCATCGCCATAGCCTACCGGACTGCGCTTACCTAGTAGATTCAGAACCGTTATCTCACCGGCATTGACCAGCGAAGTGCGGGTAAGCAGGGGGCCAACCATCTCGAACACCACCACCGACGCCAGGATCAACGTCTGTATAGTCTTGCCCGGACCCGGCCACTCCGTCGCCAAAACATTGGATAAACCGATTACCAGGCCGGCTTGTGCCAGCATGGCTGGGCCCAGCCAGTTTCTGATGGTTATGTTCATCCCAGCCGCCCTGGCCCCTGTCCGGCATCCGATGAATTTTCCCGCGCTTCGTGCAACTATATAAACCAAACCGATGACTCCCATGTGGAAAAGGGCTTCGAGATGGAGTTCTGCTCCGGCCATGATGAAAAACAGCACATAAAATGGATAATCGATTCCCGATAGTTCTTCGAGCATTCGCGGGCCGTGGGGGGCGGTGTTCACGGCAACGACGCCGGCGACCAGGACGCTCAGCATAGCTGATAAATGGAAATACGAAGCTGCACCGGTGGCAAGGGCAACAGCCCCCAATACCAGCATTTGTCGTTCCACCTGACGGGTGAAACGCTGATCCATGACAGCGATAAAAGTTCCAGCAAGGACACCCAGTCCGAGAGGACCCAAAAGTTGGATCACCGTTTTCCAAAATGACGGGGAAGTGGATAATCCGTAATGTTTCAGCAATATGAATGCGATGATCGACAATAGATTGTTGATACCGATGAGCGGCAGAATGGTGTCGGTCAGTGATCCCCGCGATTGATATTCGCGCATTACCATTTGGGTGGCGGCCGGAGCAGTGGTGATCGCCATCACGGAAAGGAAGCCTGCTTCCAGCGGCGATACTCCCATTAACAAGGTCCCCAACCAGACAAGAAGTGCGCTCAAACCGATTTCAAATGCACTGAGACGAAATAGCCTCGATCCCATTTTCCGAATGGTTTTCAAGCGGAAGCTGCCGCCGATGGTAAATACAATCAAGCTGAGAATCATATCATGCAGCGGGGAAAGTGTGGCAAGTTGTGCCTTTGTAACGATAGCGGGCAACCCTAAAATCTCACCGGTATAAGGGCCCGTCGCCAGACCGACCAAAAGGTATCCGGTGACGCGGGGAATTCCCAAAGCGGCGCTCAGGCGGCCAACGCCGATTGCGAAAATATACAGAACACCTATGGTCAAGAGCAGGGGGAACATCTGAATTTCCATAACCCTTAGATATGATAAAAATAAAGGCTCTTTATAGAATAAAAATGAGGTGACCGCTAAACCACTGGGTCCGCCGAAAGGCGGATGGGAATACCGACCTTTATAAATATAAATATTTCATAGATACTTTCCGTTCTTATAAAACTCAAGGATATTGATGAGCAGGAATACAATGCTCATCGCATGACACTTCGTGGATGACCTAAATGTGATTCAATTTCGATGTTGGGAATCTGGGGTAAGACAGAGATACTAAAAGGCAGATAACTGATCTAATCGGGAATGTCCTGGGGCGGATGAGTAACAATGTTCTCGGAATGGGTTGAGAATGCCGTTTCCGGAGACGTTTCCGGAGTCGGTTAATGTTGAAGTACGATAGGGGTTTTAACCCTTGTCAGACAAGGAAATACAAATGCCGATCTCTGTAAAACCAATTAAAAAAGGGTTCTGGAAGATGATTCTTTCCAAAACCCTTTATTTATCTGTGGTGCCGAGGGCGGGACTTGAACCCGCACGACCGTTGGCCACTACCCCCTCAAGATAGCGTGTCTACCAAATTCCACCACCTCGGCATATAAACGAAGTTCTCACTCTGATTGCGATTGGGTATCCTCCTGTTGTTGCTGCGGAGTCGGCGGGACTTCTTGATCGGTCGCTGCCGGCTGCTCGACGGGTGCAGGAACGTCCGAAACGACCGATTTGATGACTTTGCCACCGGACAAATAGGCAAGTATAAGCGAGGTGAGCATGAAAACGACAGCAGCGAAGGTCGTTGCCTTGCTCAGAAAGGTCGATGCACCGGTACTGCCGAAAAGGGTCTGGCTGGAGCCGCCTCCGAAGGCAGCACCCATGTCGGCTCCCTTGCCGGATTGCAGCAAAACGATCATGATCAGGGCAATGCACACGACCACGTGAATGATAATTAGCAATATGTACATCGGTCTCCGTTCCTTACGGATCGATCAGTTATCAAAAAAAACCAATTTGCTGAACGTTTCGGGATCCAGGCTGGCACCGCCGACGAGGGCACCATCGACGTCCGGCATCTCCATGAGTGCCTTGACATTATCCGGTTTTACGCTTCCGCCGTAGAGGATGCGAACGGTTTCGGCAAATGGCTTTCCAAACAGCGTCTCAAGCAGGGACCGGATGAACTGATGGGCTTCCTGGGCTTGTTCCCGGGTCGCCGTTTTTCCGGTTCCAATGGCCCATACCGGCTCATAAGCAACGATGATACCGGTAAGGTCACTTGAAACAAAATCTTTTAGACCATCTCGAACCTGTTTGTCAAGTACAGATAGCGTGTCCCCGGCATCCCGTTCCGTTTCCGATTCACCGATACAGATAACCGGCGTCAGACGATCCGAAAGGGCGGCCCTGATCTTCAGATTCACGGTTGCATCGGTCTCACCAAATAGCTGCCGGCGTTCGGAATGGCCGATGATCACATGGCTGCAACCCGCGTCCACAAGCATTTCCGAAGAAATCTCACCGGTGAAGGCGCCTTGTTTTTCCCAATACAGATTCTGGGCACCCAAGCCGATGGCGCTGTCTTTAATGACTTGGGCCACCTGGTACAGGGAGGTGAAGGTTGGGGCAATCATCACTTCCACATTCTCACAGCCCTGGATCAGGGCCTTCAACCGTTGGGCCGCTTCGACGGCCTGTGCACCCGTCTTGTGCATCTTCCAGTTCCCTGCAATCAATGGAATTCGACTGCTCATGGGTTTTATCTTCTCCTTTTGTTAGAAGGCTTCTACAGATTTTTTCCGATCATGGCGGCCAGGTCTACCATTCGGTTGGAGTATCCACTTTCATTATCGTACCAGGAAAGCACTTTCACCAAGTTGCCTACGACATAGGTCGTCTGTGCATCGACGATGGAGGACAACGGACAGCCATTGAAATCCGAGGAGACCAGCGGCAGTTCGCTGTACCCCAGAATTCCCGACAGGGAACCTTCGGAGGCTTCTTTCAATGCTTCGTTGACATCGGTATTGGTGACGCCGGTTTTTTCCACGTTGACCACCACATCGACGATGGAGACGTTGGGTGTGGGTACGCGGATCGCCAGACCGTTCAATTTCCCTTCCAATTCGGGCAGAACCAATGACACCGCCTTTGCCGCACCGGTGGTGGTGGGGATCATGGACAATGCGGCGGCCCTGGCACGACGAAGATCCTTGTGGGGAAAGTCCAGAAGGCGCTGGTCACCTGTATACGAATGAATGGTCGTCATCAAACCGCTCTGGATACCGAAATTCTCCAAAAGCACCTTTGCCACCGGTGCTAGGCAGTTGGTTGTGCAAGAGGCGTTGGAGATGATGTGATGCTGTTTGGGATCGTATTTGTTGGCATTGACGCCCATTACGATGGTGATGTCCGGATCCTGCGCCGGTGCGGAGATGATCACTTTTCGTGCACCGGCGTCCAGGTGCTTGGTTGCGCTTTCCCGGTTTCGAAAAAGACCGGTGCATTCACAGGCGATATCGACGCCGTATTCCTTCCAGGCCAATTTTTCCGGATCCTTGATGGCCGTATACGCAATGGATTTCCCATCGACTTCGATGGCACCGTCCTTTGCCGTAATATCCATATCGAGTTGCTTATGGACGGAATCGTACTTCAAAAGGTGCGCCATGGTCGCCGCATCGGTCAGATCGTTAATGGCAACGACTTCGACCTCCGGGTGGCCCATTGCCGCTCGAAATACGACGCGACCGATTCTGCCAAATCCATTGATGCCGATTTTTATGCTCATATTCCCTCCTTGCATGGATAGCGTTAGGGGTCAATGGTACTTTCGTTTCATGTTCGTTGGACCTCTGACCGACATTGGGCGAGAAAAGGAATTGGATCTACATCCATTATGTATGAATCGGGCTGACTTGAAGCAAATGGCGACAATGGATCCGATGCCATGGATCGAATGGATTATCCTCTTTTGTTACCTTTCAGAATACCGCTGGCCAGGGATATGCTTTTCTTGCCAAATGCTTCGAGATTGGCGGCCAACTCCGACAATGTCTGGTTCTTTCTGGCGCTGGCCGCTCGGATCAGGATCGGCAGGTTAACACCGGAGATGACCTCGATTCGACCCTCTTCGAGAAACGAGTAGCTCAAGTTGGAGGGGGTCCCGCCGAACATGTCCGTCAGGATCAGAATGCCATCGTCACTTTTTAATTGTTTGATGCCATCGTCGATTTTTTTTCGTAATTTGTCCGCGTTTTCCTTTAAATCGATGGATATGGCGGCCATGGCCTCCGGGCGTTCGCCGAGAATAAAATCCACCGCTTCGAGCAATGCATCTCCCAACTGGCAATGGGTTACCACTAATACGCCAATCATATCTGCTGCCTGTCTTTCATCTAAATCGCAATAACAAAAATCCAAGTCCCTTTCATGATGAAGGAGTCTTATCAATGTCGCGATGGGTCAGTTCTGTTTTTCGTCCCGAAGCCTTGATATGGTCCCTCACCATTGTGGAAATCACCACGGATCGGTGACGACCTCCCGTACAGCCGATAGCGATGGTGAGGTATGATTTGCCTTCATTTTCATATTGGGGAAGCAAAGTGTCCAAAAGGTCTAAATACTTTGTTAAAAATAAACAGGTTTGCTCGTTATTCAAGACAAAATCTCGGATTTTTTCCGATTTCCCGCTCAATGGACGAAGCGAATCCACAAAGTACGGATTGGCAAGAAATCGGACATCCATAACCAAATCGGCCTGGATCGGCAGTCCGAATTTGAACCCAAAGGAGACGATCTGAACTTTCATCGGACCGTGATCGTCACCCACATCGGCGAGTTTTCGAAAGATGGCCGACAGTTCGTGGACGTTCAGGTTCGTGGTGTCGATGATATGATCGGCCCTGTTGCGTAAGGGTGCGAGAAGGGCTTTTTCCTCTTGTACGGCCTCGTGGATGGCCTGGTGCAAGGCCAGAGGGTGTCTGCGGCGGGTCTGGCTGTACCGCCGCAAAAGCGTTTTTTCGTCGGCTTCCAGGAAGATGATCCGAAACGTGTACCCCTGTGCCATCAGTTTATCGATCACCGAAGTGTGATGGGGGATGAGGCTCTCGTCCCGAAGATCCATTCCGAATACGAGGCCGGAAAAACCGGCCAAATGGTCGGACGGCATCTCGAGAAAATCGGGAAGCAGCGTGACCGGCATATTGTCAACGCAATAGTAGCCCGCATCTTCCATGGCGGCCAATGCCGTACTCTTCCCGGAACCCGATCTTCCCGTGATAATGGTGATGGCTGTATGATTCAAACGATGGTTCTCACAAGAGTAACAAAAAAACGTTTCTCACCGTACCCATAGGTTCATTAAAAATCATCATCGTCTTCGCCGATGATATCGATTACCTCGTCGGCACTTGTGGCCTTCATCATCATCTCCTTTAATTGTTCGTTCTTAAGAAGCCGGGAGACGCGGGCCAACAGTTTCAAGTGAAGATCGGTCGCCTTTTCGGGGGTGATGAGAAGGAAAAAAAGGTGGGTCGGGCGACCGTCTATGGATTCGAAGTCCACTCCCTGGCGGCTCAATCCGAATCCGAGATACATCTTCTCCAGGTCTTTCAGTTTGCCGTGTGGGATACCGATGCCGCCGCCGATACCGGTGCTGCCCAATCGTTCACGCTCCATCAACACCCGGGCGATTTTTTTTTGATCAATGCCGGTGAGTCGTGCGGCTGGTGACACGAGTTCATTCAGTATGCCGATCTTGTCCTTGGATGTCAAGTTTACCAGGATCGCTTCTTTGTCGAGGATGTCCAGAATTCTCATTGCCATCTTTCCTGGTTATTATACACAATTGGCTGTCGAATCGTCCTATGGGTGGGGTTGGATCAGGCCGTAATTGCCGTCCCTTTGGCGATACAGGACGTTGACGGTAGCTGTTCTGGCGTTTGTAAATACCAGGAAGCTGTCTTCAATGAGATCCATTTGCATCACGGCTTCTTCCACATCCATGGGTTTGTATTCGATATGACGAATCCGCACACGGCTTCCGCCGCGTTCGCCATCTGTTTCCGGTAACGTCGCCATTGCATCGGGTCTGTTTTTCGTCCTGTGCGCCCGGCTTTTCTGTTTGTTTTTCTTGATTTGTACTTCCAGTTTATCGAGCACCATGTCGATGGCCGAATACATCTCTTCGGTCTCTTCCTTGCCGTTGATGGTCAGTCGGTCGCCCATAATATTAATTTCCGCGCTATGGCGAAATTTTTCAATGGAAAGCACCACGTTGGCCTCAGCCGATCCGCTAAAGTATTTTTCCATTCGATTCAATTTTTCTCTAACATAGGATTTTAGTGCATCGGAGGGTTCGAGATTCTTAAACCTAACGGATGTATTCATAGAGCGATACCTCCTTTTGGAAAATTCATAGGATCAGGGCTGCTCATACCATTGCCGCCTGCCCGTGAATGAAAACAAGGTGGGAAAGAAATCCAGATGGCCGGATGCGAGGGCAACCATCAAAATTGCTTTCTTTTGCTGGAGGATAAGATGCCCATCATCTCTCGGTATTTGGCAACCGTCCGACGGGCGATATCGATATTGTCCGATTTGAGCATTTCGGCCATCTTACTGTCACTAAATGGTTTTTTGGGATTTTCGCTTTCGATGATCTTTCGGATTTTGGCCTGCACACTGGCCGACGCAATGTCATCACCATGCACCCGTCGAATGGAACTGTTGAAGAAGTATTTCAGCTCGAATATTCCCTGGGGTGTGTGGGCATACTTGTTGGTCGTCACGCGGCTGATGGTCGATTCATGCATGCCGATGTCTTCGGCAACGTCCCGCAACACCATGGGTTTTAAATGAGCCACACCGTTTTCGAAAAAGTCCCGCTGAAACTTTAAGATGCTCTCCATTACCTTGTATATGGTCTTCTGGCGTTGGTGAATGCTTCGGATCAGCCAGGCTGCGGATCGCATCTTGTCCCGGATGTATTCTTTGGTATTGGCACTCACTTCATCCTGACGGGCGATGGCCTGTTTGTAAAATGGATTCACGCGAAGTTTGGGCATGCCATCGTCATTTAGCACAATGACGAAATCCCCTTCGCTCTTGTAGACATAGATATCCGGAACGATATATTGGGGGGTCTCTTCGCTGAACTGTCTGCCGGGTTTTGGCTCCAGCGCCCGAATGACATTGACAGCCGCGATGACATCCTTGAGCTTGACCTTCAGTGCCTTGCAAATGGCTTTAAAGTTTTTGTTTTCCAGATTCTTCAGATGATCCGATATGATGTCTGTTACCAGGCTGCCATCAAGATTCAGCAGTCGGGCCTGGAGCAAAAGACATTCGCGCAGATCCCTGGCGCAGACACCCACAGGATCGAATGACTGCATGGTTTCGAGAACGTCCTCCACCATTTCGATGGAGATACCGCTCTGCTCACAGAGCTCTTCGACGGACAACTGCAGATACCCATCGCGATTGAGATTGCCGATGATCAGGCTTCCCACCTGCTTTTCGATCTCGGTGGGGGAGAGCATCAACAGCTGCCATAACAGATGATCGCTCAAAGATTCCTTGGAAGAGACGAAGGCTTCGTACTGGGGTGCCTCTCTATTTTCGGATTCGAAGTTGACCTTTCCCGGTGAATTGTACTCATCGATGTAGTTGCTCCAGTCAATTTCATCGTGGATCTTTTCCTCGATGGTCACTTCCCGGGTCTCTTCGATGGTGGCGGTTTGTTCCTGTTCCGTTTCCGTATCCTTGGATCTGTCGGCTGATTCCTGCACCTCTTCGAGGGTTGGATTTTCCTCCAGTTCCTGGCGAATTGTGTCCACCAGTTCGAGTCTAGAGAGCTGAAGCAGCTTGATCGCCATCTGGAGTTGCGGCGTCATGATCAGCTGCTGTGTTAGCTTGAGTTGTTGTCTTAGTTCAATAGCCATCTTACAATCTAAATTCGTCTCCCAAATAGATACGCCGTGCGATCTCGCTCGAAGCGATCACCTTCGGAGTCCCGGATTCAATTACCTTTCCATCGCTTAATATGAACGCCTGGTCACAGGCGCCCAAGGTTTCCCTAACATTGTGATCGGATATGAGAATACCGATGTTTCTGTCCTTTAAATGGGCGATAATTTTCTTGATGTCAATTACCGCAAGCGGATCGATGCCGGCAAATGGCTCGTCTAACAACATGAATGATGGATCCGTGGCCAGTGCCCGGGTGATTTCCAGGCGGCGGCGCTCTCCTCCGGACAGAACCGCTGCTTTGGAGTTCGCCACATGGGAAATTCCCAATTCCGCAAGCAGTCGGTCGGTGCGTTCAAGACGCTGCCTTCGGGTCAAAGAACGTGTCTCCAGGATCGCCAGAACATTTTGACGAACGGTCAACTTCCTGAAGATGGAGGCCTCCTGGGGCAGATATCCCACTCCTTTTTGCGCCCGCAGGTGCATGGGGAACAAGGTGACGTCCAGATCATCCAAAAATACCTTGCCGCCATCGGGTCGAACCATTCCCACCATCATATAAAAAGTGGTGGTTTTTCCTGCGCCGTTGGGGCCTAAGAGCCCGATCACCTGTCCGCTTTCCACGCTCAAGCTGACCCGGTCAACGACCTTTCGCCCCCGGTACACCTTGACCAAGTCCCGGACGGACAAGGTGGTCATCGGCTATCATCCCCAGTGTACGGATTCACGGCTACTCCAATCCCGATGCTTCCGGAAGGATCACGGCTTTGACCCGACCATCATCCCCCCCGTCCACGGTAAACCGACCTTCATCACGATAAAAGGTGATGGTTTGTCCGGTAACGGTATTTTCATCGCTGGTCACCGTGGCATCCGGGCCGGTCAGGATCAGCTTTCGTTGTGCTGTTATATATACTGCCTGTCTGGCAACGGCAAGCCTATTATCAAATTTAATTTCAACGTTTCCCGTAGCCACCAGTTTCTCCAAATTCTGGGTTGGAGAATTTCCTTTTACTTTATTATCGGCAGAAAAAAAAAATTGTAAACGATCGGCGGTGATCGATGTTTCTCCCTGCCATGCCTTGACGTCGCCAATGAATTCGGCCTGGTTTTCCGTGGTATTGGAAATGAGTCGTTGGGCGCTGATGTGGATCTTGTCGGCCTCTGGATCCGACGGCGGGCCGCCGGTATCGATGTTCTTCTGTGCCACAACGACCATGGACCACCAAGCGATGAGCCCAAAGGCAAATATCACGGTCTTTTCCCAAGGCAGGGAAGACCTATAGCGCGAGATTTTCACTGATGGTTCCTTTTACTTCGCCTTCGAATCGCGTAATGTTGGTTTCAATCTCAAGTGCCATCCGGTTTGCCGTAAGAGAGAATGACTCACTGGAAATGGTCACCGGTGTTTCGGCGCGTAGTTGTCGCGTAACCGGGTCGTAGTCCAGTGATTCGGTGTAAAACCGGTACAAATTGGTCTTGGCCGCCACCTCTCCTTGAACAGACAAACGGTTGGAGTCGGTGAAAATTTTTCCCTGGCGTGCCGTAAGATACAACGTGTCACCATCTTTCATGAAAAATTCCACCTCCGGATTGGTGAGCAGCATGGTTTTCTCTTTTTCCAATAAGGTCGCGGAAGAGGCATCCAGACGCCACTCTTGAATGCCGTTTTTCATGGCGGTTTGTTGGATCCGATTAAGATGCATGTCCGCATCGTTTTTCACCTGTTCCAACAGCGCCGCAGGATCCTGGATCATGCGGCGATATCCGATAAAAACCGAGGCGACGGCCGCCACAAAGACAAGGACGACGGCCAGCAAAATCCTTCGAAAAAAACGGCGTCGTATCATGAAAAGAGCCTTTCGATCAACGGTTCCCAATCCCCCCTGGCTTTGAGAATCCGCTCGCCGATTTCCCGTATCGCACCACAGCCTCCCTTGGCTCGGGTTGTGATTACAGCCCTTTTTTTCACGAGTTCATGGGCATCTCCCACCGCAACAGGAACGCCGACACGGTCCATGATGGGCAAATCCGGCAAATCGTCTCCGACAAATGCCGTATTTTTCGACGAAACACCGGTTTCTTCCAAGATTTCATTCAGGGCCGCTGCCTTGTCATGAATTCCGTCTTTGACGAGGGTCAGCCCCAGGTTTTTACATCGATGGCGCAATGCCGGGCAGCTACGGCCGGTTACGATGCCGACCCGGATGCCCGCTTCCATGAGCAACCGAATGCCAAGGCCGTCACGTACGTGAAAGATCTTGGTTTCCAACCCCGAATCGTCGTAAATGATTTGTCCGGTCGTCAAAACGCCATCCACATCCAACAATACGAGATCGATATGTGCGAGGAGTCTGTCGGTCATGGGGCAATATCAAGGGTGTACTGCTGCTTTGATGGCGATGAGTTGTTCGAGAAGGCCGGGCAACTGGTCCAAGGGCAGCGAGTTGGGGCCGTCAC
The DNA here is from genome assembly GCA_963674945.2 of uncultured Desulfosarcina sp. GTDB lineage: Bacteria > Desulfobacterota > Desulfobacteria > Desulfobacterales > Desulfosarcinaceae > Desulfosarcina. Next base: position 793,746 of record CAXXWQ010000003.1, on the reverse strand, counting down.
AAAGAGCTTCGTCCGGGTTTTCGTGAACTTCGATAAAAACACCATCGGCACCGGCTGCGATTGCCGCGCGTGCGAGGATCGGTGCGAATTCCCGCTGGCCTCCGGAACTGGTTCCCTTCCCGCCGGGCAATTGGACGCTGTGGGTGGCGTCGAATATCACCGGGCATCCGGTCTGCTGCATGATTCGGATTCCCCTGAAATCGACGACCAGGTTGTTGTATCCGAACATAACCCCACGTTCGGTAATCATGGGAGTGATGCTGGACACCGAACGTATCTTTTCGATGATGTTGACCATGTCCCATGGCGCCAGAAACTGTCCCTTTTTGACATTTATCGGCTTTCCGGCTCTGGCCACTGCCAGGATCAGATCGGTCTGGCGGCAGAGAAACGCCGGAATCTGAATATAGTCGAGAATTTCGGCCGCCGGCTGCACCTCTTGGATGCGATGAACATCCGATAAAAGGGGAATGCCCAATTCCTCTTTGACCCTGGCCAGTATCCGCAGCCCCTCTTTCATCCCCGGTCCCCTGTAGGAAGTGATGGCACTGCGGTTGGCCTTATCGTAGGACGCCTTGAAAGTGAAGGGAATTTCAAGGCGATCCGTTATCGTCTTGATTCGTGCGGCTGTTCTCAGGGCCATGGCCTCATCTTCGATGACACAGGGCCCACAGATCAGAAAAAAGGGAATTTTCGGTTTCATTTCATCTCACTTCTGCTGAAGAAGTAAATTGGTTTTTCCTATGTAACCTCAGGCGGTTAAAAAGTCAAGTTGTGAAAAATTGAGCCGTTGACTACCATTGGCGTTGCTGGTAAGGTCAACAATTTGGATGACAACAAAACGGTAACTGCGGATTGTTGAAAGGGTGTCGCCTGTTGAAGAATAAAAAAAGTTCCTTCAAACTCATCTTAATCATCATCGTGATCCTGTTGGTCAGTATCCCCGCCGTTTGGCTGGCCATCATCCGAATGGAGGGCACCGCTCCCACGCTCGAAATCGGACTCGATTCCATCTATATCGGTGCAACACGCGAGATCAGCGTGTCGGTCAGCGATGAGGGCAGCGGGATTCGAAAGGTCTGGATGAGCCTGTTGACACAGGACCGCGAGGTCGAACTGCTGCAGCGTACCTTTCCTTCGGCAGGCTTTTTTGCCGGCGGTAAGGAAAACACGGTAAAAGTGAAGACCACCGTCTCTCCCAAGGATTTGGGGCTGCCCGACGGAAAGGGCGTCATCCGAATCGCGGCGTGGGATTATTCCTTGCGAAAATGGGGAAAGGGCAATCGGGTCTATTTGGAAAAAGAGATCGAGATCGACACGAAACCACCGACCATCGACATGATCAGCAGGTCGCACAATATTGCCCAGGGGGGAAGTGGTGTGGCGATTTATAGGGTGTCCGAGGAATGTCCAAAGAGCGGCTTGTCGGTGGACGACCGATTCTATCCGGGCTTTGCCGGAAATTTCCAGGACAAGGCCGTTCACCTGGCCTTTTTCGCCCTGGACCATCGACAGGGCAAGGGGACCCAGATAACCGTAACGGCAGAGGATCGTGCCGGCAACCGATCGACCGCGGGTCTCGTACACCATATCAACGCACGGTCCTTTCGGAAGGACGTAATTAACATCACCGATACCTTTCTGAATACGAAGATGGTTGATTTCGAGAGCTATTTTCCTGAGTTGGCCGGCGGAAGTCGCCTGGAACTCTTCCTGAAGGTCAACCGGGAACTTCGCCAAAGGGATACGGATGCTGTATACCGGATTACCGCGAAAACGGAAAAACAGATCCTGTGGGACGGTCCATTTTTACGCCTGCCACGGTCGGCCAACCGGGCACGGTTCGCCGATCACAGAACCTATTTTTACAGCGGGAAGGTGATCGATCGCCAGTATCACATGGGAATCGACCTGGCTTCCACGGCCCAATCCTCCGTACCGGCGGCCAACCGCGGGAAGGTGGCCTTTACCGGCAACCAGGGAATTTATGGCAATACCGTTATTATTGACCATGGTTTCGGGTTATTCTCCCTTTACTCCCATTTAAGCCGAATCGACGTTACCCAAGGCAAAATGGTCGAGAAAGGGGATATCATTGGAAATACGGGGATGACCGGTTTGGCCGGTGGTGACCACCTCCATTACGGTATGCTGATCGACCAGACGTATGTAAATCCCATCGAATGGTGGGATGCCACATGGATCCAAAACAATGTCAGCGCCAAGATTGAAGACGCGGGACCCTGACAGGAGTGAACGGCGCAATGGGAAAATACACAGTTCAGAAAACGTACCAACAGATTAACGAAAAGATACGATCCGGCGACGTAGTGGTGGTCACCGCCGAGGAGATGATCGATATCGTCAAGGAGAATGGGCCCAAAGAGGCCGCCGCCCAGGTCGATGTCGTGACGACGGGTACTTTCGCTCCCATGTGCTCGTCCGGTGCGTTCATCAATTTCGGCCACTCCACGCCCGGGACAAAGGCGAGCCGTGTATGGTTCAACAACGTGCCTGCCTATGGCGGTATTGCCGCGGTGGACTGCTACCTCGGGGCGACAGAGCCATGCGAGGATGACCCGCTCAACAAGGTGTACCCCGGGGAATTTCGATACGGTGGCGGTCACGTGATCCAGGATCTGGTGGCGGGGAAAAAGGTCTATATGAAAGCCACCGCCTACGGAACCGACTGTTATCCAAGTCGTGCATATGAAAAGACCGTGACCCTGGAGACCTTGCCCCAGGCCACCTTGTGCAACCCGAGAAACGGTTACCAGAATTACAACTGTGCGGTCAACATGACCAACAAAACCGTTTATACTTACATGGGAACGCTGAAACCCAAGCTCGCCAATGCCAACTACTGCTCTGCGGGACAACTGAGTCCGCTGTTCAACGATCCGTTCTATCGAACCATCGGCCTGGGTACGCGGATCTTCCTCGGCGGCGGTGTCGGTTACGTCACCTGGCATGGCACCCAGCACAAGCCCGTGGTGAAGCGGGCCGGCAACGGGACCCCTGTAAGCCCGGCGGGAACCCTGTGGGTAATGGGAGACCTGAAACAGATGCAGCCGGAATGGTTGGTTGGGGTCAGCATCCAGGGCTACGGGTGCTCCTTGGCAGTCGGTCTCGGCATTCCCATTCCTATTCTCAACGAAGAGATGGCCCAATATACGGCCGTCTCCGACGAAGAACTCTTTACCCAGATCGTAGACTACGGAAAGGACTATCCCAGCGGAAAAACAAGCGATCTGGGCCAGGTGAGTTACGCGCAACTGAAAAGCGGCAGCATCACCATAAAGGGCCAGAAGGTGCAGACCGTTCCGCTTTCCAGTATGGTAAGAGCCCGAAAGATCGCGCAGACGCTACAAAAGTGGATCTCCTCTGGTACCTTCGAACTGGGTGAGCCCCAGTTCACTCTTCCGAGAATGTGATCCGTCAAATCGTAATGAGCTGAAGCAATAACGGATGAACGTGGTACCGCAATGGCAAAGACCCAACGTACTTTCATTGCCGTTTCCATCCCGGAGCCGGTGGCACGTTTTTTACGAGACGTGCAACAACGGCTTCAGCCATCGCTTCCGGATGTTCGGTGGGCAGCGGTGGGAAACATCCATTTGACACTGAAATTTCTCGGTGAGATCGATTCCGGGCAGAATTCAAAAATCATCGTGCGAATGGGGGAAGTTGCCTTGCGTGCTTCGCCTTTTTCCCTTGCGGTGAAAGGGATCGGCGCCTTTCCCGATCGTCGTCAGGCCAGGGTTTTGTGGGTTGGCCTCGCCGGCGATGTGGATCATTTGGTTTCGATTCAGGCTGATTTGGAAAAAGGTCTCGAATCCATTGGATTTCCAAGAGATCGGCGTTCGTTTTCTCCGCATCTGACCATCGGCCGCAGTCGAAGGCGAATCCATCCTGACAGCTTAAAAAAGGCGCTGGACACCATTGGGGAGGACATCTTTGAAACCTTCATGGTGGAACAGATCGGGTTGTATAAAAGCGTCTTGAAACCCACCGGTGCCGAATATACGATGTTGCATGCATTCAAGTTGTGTAAACAGGAAAAGGATCGGGTCCAGTAACGTTTAACCACCTTCCTTATTTGAAAGGAAAAAATGGAATGACCATTTCATCGGATAAGTCCAAGGCAGTCAACGCCGCCATGGGGCAGATTGAAAGACAATTTGGCAAGGGCGCCATCATGAAGCTGGGAGACCGTCCCGTGGAGGATGTCCCCGCCATCTCTTCGGGCTCCATCGAGTTGGACCGGGCCTTGGGCATCGGCGGGCTTCCCCGTGGTCGCGTGATCGAGATTTTCGGCCCCGAGTCATCGGGCAAGACGACCCTCGCCCTCCATGTGGTGGCCAATGCCCAGAAAAGAGGCGGAATCGCTGCATTCATCGACGCCGAACATGCCCTGGATACGGTCTACGCCCGTAAATTGGGGGTTAATTGTGATGAACTGTTGGTGTCCCAGCCCGACACCGGCGAGCAGGCTCTGGAGATTGCGGATATGCTGGTGCGAAGCGGCGCCATCGACGTGATGGTGATCGACAGCGTGGCCGCCCTCGTGCCCAGGGCGGAAATCGAAGGCGAAATGGGAGATGCCCATATGGGTTTGCAGGCCCGTCTCATGTCCCAGGCCTTACGCAAGCTTACCGCCACCATCGGAAAAACCATGACGTCGGTGATCTTCATCAACCAGATTCGAATGAAAATCGGTGTCATGTTCGGAAATCCCGAGACCACTACCGGTGGGAACGCATTGAAGTTTTACTCTTCCCTCCGATTGGACATCCGTCGTATCGGTGCAATAAAAGACGGTCAGGAAACGGTGGGCAACCGTACCCGTGTCAAGGTGGTGAAAAACAAAATGGCGCCGCCTTTCAAAGAGGCGGAGTTCGATATCATGTACGGGGAAGGGATCTCCCAGGCCGGCGACCTGTTGGATGTTGGCGTGAACGCCGGCATCATCGATAAAAGCGGTTCCTGGTATTCCTATAATGGGGAACGCATCGGCCAGGGGCGGGAGAACGTGAAGAAGTTCCTTCAGGACAACCTGGATCTGTTCGAGACCATCGGGCGAAAAGTGCGCGAGGCAGTTGGATTGATACCGGCAGAGGCGACGGCGGCGAAGGAAGAGACAGGAAAAAAGGAAAAATAGCGTATATGCTCCTATTATGCATGGTTTTCTGATCATCACAATGCAAACGCCGTAAAGGCGGCAAAACGATAAAAAGATGGATTCGGACACCATGGAAATGAACCAAAGCCCGTAAGGAGTTGGCTATGACCGGTAACGAAATCCGGAAACGATACCTCGATTATTTTAAGAAACATGACCACCAGGTGGTTCGAAGCTCTTCTTTGATCCCCCAGGACGACCCGACACTGCTCTTCACCAATGCCGGTATGGTGCAGTTCAAACGGACCTTTTTGGGAGAGGAGAAACGGGACTATGTTCGCGCCGCGTCCTCCCAGAAATGTGTGCGGGCCGGGGGGAAACACAACGACTTGGAAAATGTCGGTTATACGGCCCGGCACCACACCTTCTTCGAAATGCTCGGAAATTTTTCCTTCGGTGACTACTTCAAGGAAAAGGCCGTCGACTTTGCCTGGGATCTATTGACCAACGGCTATGGCCTGCCGGCTGATAAGCTTTGGGCATCGGTCTATCTGGATGACGACGAAGCCTATGATTTGTGGCACCGGCGCATCGGTATCCCCGAATCGCGGATGATTCGATTGGGTGAGTCGGAAAATTTCTGGGCCATGGGCGATACCGGCCCATGCGGCCCCTGCAGCGAAGTTCACCTGGATCGTGGGCCACAATACGGTTGCGGACGACCGGATTGTGACGTGGCTTGTGATTGCGACCGGTTTCTGGAGATATGGAACCTGGTATTCATGCAGTTCAACAGAGATGACGCCGGAAACATGACGCCCCTTCCCAAACCGAGTATCGACACGGGGCTCGGGTTGGAGCGTATGGCCTCCATCATCCAGAATGTTAACAATAACTTCGAGACGGACTTGATCTTTCCCATCATCCAGTGCGCGGAAACGCTGGCCGAAAAACCTTACGGGAAAAACGAGTCCGACGATGTTGCCATGAAGGTGATCGCCGATCACAGCCGTGCCGCCGCTTTTCTCATTGGCGATGGCGTATTGCCATCCAACGAGGGAAGGGGATACGTACTTCGACGGATCATGCGAAGGGCCATCAGGTATGGGCGCAACATCGGTTTGACCCAGCCTTTTCTCCACCACACCGCCCGGGTGGTGTTCGAGATCATGGAGCCCGCCTACCCCGAGCTCAAGTCCGCCGCATCTTTCATCACCAACGTGATCGAAAACGAGGAGGTCCGATTCTCCGAAACCCTGGACAACGGATTACGGGTACTCAACGATGCATTGGCGGAAATTCGGGCAAAAGGAGAGAAAGAGGTTCCCGGTGAGTTGATTTTCAAACTCTATGATACCTTCGGATTTCCCGTGGACATCGTGAGAGACGTGGTGCGGGACGAGGGGCTGATCCTGGACACACAAGGTTTCCAACGTCGTATGGATCAGCAACGCAAACAGTCTCGTTCCAAAATCACCTTTACCGGTATATCCGATGCATACCGGCAACTGAGCGCAACGGGTGAATCCATAGAATTCGTGGGATACGGCACCCTCTCCTGTGAGGCCCGGGTGCTTTTGATCGTTGCAGAAAATGAGGCCGTCGATTTTGCCGATGCGGATGCATCGGTGGAAGTGGTAACCTCCGCTACTCCTTTTTACGGTGAGGCCGGCGGTCAGGTGGGCGATCAGGGAACCATCTCGGCACCCGGCATGGAAATGGCGGTTACCGACACGGTCAAGGATCCCACCGGTATGATTATCCACAAGGGTAAGATCCAAAGGGGAAGACTGGAATACGGGCAAACGGTCATGCTCACCGTGAATGAAGGCCACCGGGCCGATGTGGCCCGCAATCACACGGCCACCCATATTCTGCATGCAGCCCTTCGTCAGATCGTCGGCGAGCACGTCAAACAGGCCGGATCTCTGGTGGCGTCCGATCGACTTCGATTCGATTTCACCCATTTTTCCCAGATCGATGCCGATACGTTGGAGAAAATCGAGTCCTACGTCAACGATCGCATTCGTCAAAATGTCCCCGTCGGGACACAGGAGATGGAGATGCAGCAGGCCATGGATTCCGGTGCGACGGCGCTGTTCGAGGAGAAATACGGCGACAGGGTTCGTGTCGTCAGCCTTTCTACCTTCAGCCGGGAACTTTGCGGCGGAACACACACCGGTCGAACCGGCGACATCGGCCTTTTTACGATCCTTTCCGAATCCAGTGTGGCATCCGGCGTGCGGCGCATCGAAGCACTCACGGGAAATTGTGCCTTGGCCCATGTTCAAAAAAACAGCCGAACCCTTGCCCGGCTGAGCCAGCTCGTCAAGGACAAACCCGATGCCATGGTAAATCGGGTGGAATCGATGATGCGTACGTTGAAAAATCTGGAAAAGGAGGCCGCGCAACTCAAAACGAAGATGGCCGAGATGCAGGCCGAAGAAGGAGAAGACGCAACCGAACGGATCAGCGGCGTCGCAACGGTGATCAGGCGGGTAACCGTGGACCAACCGTCTGCCTTGCGGGAATTGGCCGATCGCTTCAAGGACCGGATCGGGTCGGGGATTGTGGTGTTGGGGTGTGAAACCGACGGTAAGGCACTTCTCATCGTCGTGGTCACAAAGGACCTCACCCAGAGATTTCACGCCGGAAATATGATCAAAAAGATCGCCGGTGTGGTCGGTGGCGGTGGCGGCGGAAGACCCGATATGGCCCAGGCCGGCGGAACGATACCCGAAAAACTGGACCAGGCATTGGAAACGGCCCGTGAACTAATCCGGCAGCAATAACGATTGTCCAACCAGAAATGGCCAAGCCAATTTTAGCTTTGGCCGATATCTTTGTTGCGCGAAAAATTTTATCCTCGGAATATCAACTCTATACCTCCGGTAAAATTTTTCGTGCGTCTCGATCTCGACCAAATTTTCCTATTTCTGGATAAACACTGTCCAGCGATGCATAACAATATCCGTTCCGGTAGTGTCCTTGCCGGGCGGTTGTAATCGGATTCTTCGGAGTATTGTTAAAAACAAAGGAGATTCGATCGGCGGCGGATTATTCCTTCTTCAATGCCACTTCGATGACGAGTTCTCCCGCGTCCGTGATACAAGGAATGGAGATAATGGGCAGGCCGGTCGGATAGGATACCTTGTGTTTGCCGATCACCACGCTTGGCACACTGATGGAGGTCCCCTCCGAGGGGAAATCGGTCTTGGCGTTACCGGCAATCATGTTGGCAATCTCCCCGATGGCATCGGTGCAGTCATCGTCAAGCTCGGTTACCTCATCTCCGATGAGCTTGGATACCAGCAAGAGAGCAACCTCCTTGTTCATGTTGATTACCGCACATCCACTCACCGTGCCGGTCAGGCCGATGAATCCGCTGATTTCATACTCGGGAAGATTGCCTTTCTTCAAGCTGGGTTTGCCCAATTTGAAGGGGACCTCGATCATCGTATTGAATACCTTTTTTACCGCATCGACAAACGGATTGATGTATTTAATGTCCATTCGTTCCTCGTGAGATAGATAGTTGCATATGGAGGGAACGATGCGATTGGCGCGTCCCTTTTCCCTCTCTGTGCTTTCGCGTGTACAGCACTATCATCGTCCACTTTCCCTTGAACTTAACAAAAATCCAAAAAAAACAGTACGCACAGATTTATTTTGCGTTCCGCAGCACATCGATCATCGTCAAGATCCGCCCCCCAATGTCCGTTTTACACCGTCGATTCAGGTATACGATTGCATCCATTGTGCCTTCGGCGTAAATTTCCCGGCCATTCACATTGTGCTGAAATTCAAAGGAGACGGTGCCGTCCGGCGATGTCAGCCGGTAGGTATGCCAGCCATGTCCCCCCAAATACGCTTCGGGTATTCCCCATTTTTCCCGTTGCACCACCGGGTCCCGCTCCATGGCGATCTCTTCCGGTGAAAAGGAAACGCCCATTTGGTTGAAGTATCCGACCATTGCTTTCGCCGTGCCGCTCGTGTCGGCCTTTCCCGCCTGATGGCTCTCTCGAACCGTCATCGTGTACCCGGCAAAAAGCCCCGGGAAGTTTTCCGCTGCGTATGCCATCATGGCCTGCAATCCGACGATCTGTTTTGCCATATTCGGTGCGATGACCGCACAGATGGAAGAATTTTTTACGGTTTGGGCTAATTTCTCTCTATCACCGCCCGTTGTCCCCATCACAAACGGCAATTGATGGGCACAGTAAAATTCGGCGTTGGCATTGATGGCCGATGGATGGGTATAGTCGACGCTGATGAACGGACCGTGCCGGCTGATGATTTTTTGGATGGCATCTTCACGGTCATCCGGTTTAATCAGCGCAATGGCCCTATCGGATATGCGGCATTGGTCTGCAACGATCTCCGGACCGGTCAGTGAGTATGGCAAAAGGGTTATCCGCGCGTCCGCGAGGGCGTGGCGGGCGATAACCGATGCCACGTTTCCCGGCAGGCCGTTGATCATGATGGGTATAGGTTCCAAATGAAATACCTCCTCGTCTGACGGCTTCGTAAAAAGCCCGATATCGGCGTTACGCTTCATCCTTCGTCATTGCGACGTATTATTAATACGCCTCATTCCTCGTGACTCGCAAGCCTTGATCTCGAACTTTTTACGAAGCCGTCTGAAATCCGACTTTTTCCGGGCTCATCCTTATCCGTTACGCCCCAAAAGTAGTCGCAGACCGCTGTGGTTTGCAGCGAGCCTTTCGGTTTCGAATCCTCGTTGTTTTTATTATCGTACCGCGATGGCTTTGGCAATGGCGGCAAGCCTGGGAAAGCGGTGTTCGTCAATCTTCACAATGTGGTCGTACAGCATGTTTGCCGCAAGGGGAATCCATTTTTCGAAATGGGCCTTTTTTTTGACCTGACTGAGAAATCCGAAGGCACCGAGCATTTGGAGGTTCCGGGTGACACAGCAGTAATGAAATCCTCGAATGAATCGATCCGAAGTTGCCCCCCAAAGTGCGGTCGCCTGCCGGACGGCGTAATCCAGGAGGCGACGTCGAACCGCTTCAGGCAAGTTTGCGTATGGATCGATGAGCAGGGAGGCAAGATCGTACTGAACCGGTCCCCACCGTGCTCCCTGAAAATCGATGAGACAGGGGCGACCTTCCCGCACCATGATGTTTCGGGATTGAAAGTCCCGGTGAATCAGCCCCATTGTCCCCGAATCCAGGGTAGCGCGGGCAAGGTCGGTGAACTCGGCCGACATCTGCCCATCATCGACCTTCATCCCAAGGAAGCCGTTTACGAAGGCGTCTATGAAATAGCGGCACTCCTTTTCCACGATCAAATTTTCGTCATAGGAACGGCTCTGACAGGTCCAATTGGGGTCGAAGCCCTTGGCTGCATTTTTCGTAAGATCGATCCATGTGTCGATGACCCGTCTGTACAGTGGTTCGATGTCGCGAATCTGCATGGCTTGGTGCACCACCTGCTGCAGGTGGCACGATCCAAGATCCTCCATGTATACGAGTCCGCTGAAAGGATCATGGGCGTAAATCCTGGGAACGGGAATCCCCCGGTCGTATAAATGCGTACCGATTGTAACGAAGGCATTCATCTCACTGCCTGCGAGGGTCGGGGTGATGCCATGGTCCGCCACGATGATGCTGTTCTTTCCACGTTGAAGGCGAAACCAGTTCCGATCGGAGCCGTCACCGGCCAATGGTGCGCATTGGAACGACGCGACCGGATTTTCCGGAAAGATCGAATGAAATAGATCCGGAACCATGGCATCCATTACCGCTGTGCGAAATCGATCCGGCCTTCCCATGTCTTGCCAGTAGTGATGGCAGACCCGGTGGGCGTGAATCGGCACGCCGCTGTCGATCATCCGTTGGTACACGTGGATGATATCACTGAATCCCTCTCGGGGAATCCAGGGAAGTATCTTCGGGTCAATCACGTGGATTCCTGTAAAGGCCAATTCCCGACAGCCCCCGGACTCGACGTTGCCCAGTCGTTTGAAACCGGTGATCCGATCGTTTTCGTCCACCCAGACCTGATTGAAGGGGGGACGGTCATGCATGACCAGGGTCACCGGCGCATCGGATCCAAGGTGGCACTGATAGACCGCCTTCAGATCGATGTCTGTGACGATATCGGCGTTGACGACGATAAAGGGCGCATCCTCCCAGAAATGGGAGAGGCTGCGGATGGCTCCCCCGGTTCCTAAAATTTCGGGTTCGTGACTCACATGGATGGGAAGGCCGAAATCGTGTCGGGCCAGATACGATTGAACCTGATCGGCAAGATGATGGGTATTGACGGCGATGAACCGGCATTCGGATCGTTTCAGCAACGCGATCATTTTACCCAATACCGGCTCGCCGGCGATGGGAAAGAGGACCTTGGGAAGCGTCTGTGTATGAGGGGCCAGCCGGGTTCCGAAACCGGCGGCCAGAATCAGCGCTTTCATGTGCCCAAAAGGTCCAGGTAGGAGTGGATAAAGGATTCATATCGAAGGATCGCTTCTTCGTTCTCGTGATTCTTGATCCCATTGGTGCCAAAATAGGTCAATGCATTGGCAAAATTGATTTTTGATATGGATTCGATCAGATCGATCTCCTTGGCTTTCAGCATTTGAAGGCCCATGCTCTGGATTTTTTTCAATTTGTCCTTTGTTTCCATTTTTTCCTTACGATTGGCCCTAAGAAAGTGGAGTCCAACCTTGTAGGATTGGAAATAGGGCTTTACGAAGGCGGCGAACAGTTTCAGCTTCCGGTAACCCGATGAGGTGATCTGATAGCAGTCCGGTATTGTGGGATGGGGCATGAGAATGGCATCGTCGATAAACGATTTTATCGTCTTACGCTGGTAGTACAGTGATGATCGGTCCAGATCAAAGGCGAACTCGTATTTAAAGAAATCCATCAGCGTTTGATATGTGGTTTGAAGATCGGGCGCATTGAATTGAAAGGCGTCGGTCTTCAAGATGGCAAGGGAGGTAAATGCCGCCGGAATGAAATAGGAGATGCAATTGTTCTTATAAAATTCCAGCAGCGACCGTTTGGATGTGTTGGCCGTGTATGCAGTTTGATCCTCCGAAAGATCCTTGTCTCCCGGTGCTTTCTCAATCCATTTTCGTGAAAGATAACGCTCCAGTACGGCATCGATGGCACCGTCTGCATTGACAATGATCGTGTCGGCCAGGTTGGCGTTCTGGGCCGCGGCGAAGGAGAGGTAGGTGTTGACCACGGCGATCAGTTCCCCTTTGGTGAATCGAGGCCTGGGAAAGTTCAAGATGGCGGCTGCCACGAGACCATGGGGTGTGACCACGGTCTGTTTATCGATGGCGTTGATAATTCGCCAGCCGAGGTTTCGACACAAGGCATTCACTTCTTTTTGGGGCATTTGATCCAATGACTGCGATGTGTCGGCGAGCAGATCGGAAATGGTGATGGGATCGGCGAAGTTGATATAGATCTTGCCGTATCGTTTTTTCAGAAAGCGATGGGCACGGATCATTTGACTGAGGTTTTCGTCTTCTTTGCTTCCGCCCTCGACCTCATTGACATAGGCCTGCTCTTCCACGATCCGATCGTAGCCGATGTAGACCGGCACGAAAGACATGTTTGCGCAAGCGCCGTTTCGATAGGAATCCAGCAGGATCGACAAGAGTCCCAGTTTGGGCATGAGCAGTTTGCCCGTGCGGCTTCTCCCCCCTTCGATAAACATTTCAATATTGAATCCCTCTTCCAAAAGCTTGTGGATATAGGCGGCAAAAACACGAGAGTACAAAACCGCTCCCCTGAACGTGCGCCTCAGGAAAAAGGCGCCGCCACTGCGAAATATGAGCCCCAGGGGCCAAAATGAGAGATTCTTGCCCGCAGCCACAAGGGGGCAGGGCATATTGTTATGATAGAGCACGTAAGAGAGGATGAGATAATCGATGTGGCTTTTGTGGCAGGGAACGAGAATCAGTGGACCGTTCATGGACATGGCCTTGATCTTTGCCAGTCCTTGTTTTTCCATCACGACACCGTCGAACATGGAGTTGACGATCCAGCCCACCACGTAAGACATGATACGGATTGTGGACGGACTGTAACGCGCCGCGATTTCATCGATATAACCGTCCGCCTCTTTTCTGATCTTGACGATGGGTTCGCCTCGGGAGTCTGCATGTTTTTTGATGAATGTCCGTAATCGATCGCTGGTGAGAATTGACTCTTTCAACTCTTCGTTAGACTTTAAGATCGGCCCCGTTATGCTTTGACGATGTCGGTTCAGTTGGGAGAGCAATTGCCGTCGCAATGCCAGTGCCTGGCGATCCAGTGTTTTTTCTGCAATCGTCGGCTGCCGCAACCAACGTCCGAGATGGAGTGGTTCGGAAAGTTCCACGAATATTTTTTCCGGATGACGAAAGAGCGTCACAATTTTTCTCAGGCTTCCCGGCTGTTGGGGTGTGCCGAAAATCATATCCACCAGACTGGGGATGGACGGCTGTGGTTTCTTGCCGAAAAACATCAGCTGGGGAACCAGGTAGATGGGGCGATCAATTCGCTGCTGCATCTCGATCAGGTAGGCCAAAGGATCTGTACGTGCCTTGACAAACCGAAGGTAAAATCCCTTTTTTTCAATCAGGCCCAGTGCGGCGCAGCCGGTATGGAGAAGTTCACGTTTGTAATAATCATTCTCATAGGGATTTTGCGTCCTGTGACGTTTCACCAGCGCATCCACGTTGGCGATGACAACCCGAATCAATCGCGTCAAGGGTTGCCAGCCATACAACTTGAAATCGAAGGCCAACTGAGGAACCGGCAACCGCATCTGTCTGTAACGGGTGTGGAAAAAGAGAAATTCGAACCTTCCTTTATATTTGGTGGTGTAGACGATGATCGCGTTTTCCGGAATGTTTTTTACGATTTCCGCCTGGTCTTCGCCCATATGGATACCGGAGTAGAACCGTTCCAGGAAAAATGCCGAAAAGAGGCCGGTGGGAGAGGGGAGAAAGCATAGATAGTGGTCCTTTGACGTATCCAATAACCCTTTGACCCAGTTGCGGATTCGATCCCAAGTCGAAATCCGCCGAGGTTTTATTTTATTTGGCATAATAATATGTTATCTCATAATTTAGTAGGCTTTGGGGACAAACCAAAAATTTAACAAAAGCTATCTTCCTTTGCAACGCAATATTGATGAACTCGTAAAAAGCCATATTCAGTGGAGAAAAATATGCTTGCGCTACACCAGCTTCTATGTTATTGCCTGTAAGACTTGATAGCACACCGAAACTCATTGCTATCTAGCTGAAATTCCAATATTTTATTCGATATCCAGTGGCTTTGTTGAAAAAATCCGGAGGGCGGCAAGGTCAGACGTCACGCCACCTTTGTGGAACACATATGGATCGAACGATGAAACCATCTTAATCATGTTAATAAAGTTAAAGAAGGAGGATGATTCTCTATGAAAACGTTAATTGGTGGCGCAGTGGCAGCGGTCCTTGGCCTGATTGGCCTATCCGTATGGTTCGGGGAATTTCTTCAGCTTCTGGCCGGAGCGATTCCCATCATGCTGTTGCTCGGTGGTGGGCTTGCCCTCTACTTGGGTTTCGACGAACTCAAGGATACCTGGAAAAAAGATGACAATGGCATCGATGCCCCTACCGCCGATGACGATGCTGAAAAGTACAAACAGGAAATCGATGACCTGAAAAAAGAGATTGAAACATTGAAATCCGATAAGTAACCCCATACCGAATATTTCATTCCCGTCGAAAATTTTACCCCGATCGGTTCGCCGGTCGGGGTTTTTTGTCTGTCGTCACTCCATTTGGTGTTCTTTCGTCATCCATCCATTGATTTGACAACGAATCCAGATTTCTATAAAAGGCTAAAGTTTCGGTCCGAACAACCGACATGTAAGGCAGGTGGCATGCGGTTTTTCGGCGACGTCGTCTTGTTACATCGGCCCAATCAATGCCGTTGTGGGGAAATAGCTGAAAAGTTGCTGTTATTCTTCAATCTTCGTTTTCGTGCTCTTGAAAGTAGGTTCTCATGTTTCCTAAACCCCTTATCATCGAACTGCCAACTACCATCGAAGATGCGGTGGACATGCTTCTGTCCGATCTTCCCCTACTGGATCGAACCCGACTTTCGGGGATGACACCGGAAGAGTTGGATCTGGTCAATCATATGGTGGGACGTCAAATCGCCCAGGATTTTCGATTGTACAGCGGCAACGATATGCTGCTTTCCGACTGCCTCACGACTTGTGCACAGTCCGGAGAACCGGCCGACCCGGCAATGGTGATTATTCGTGCCATGTGGCAGAAACTGCAAGAGACACACGTCCTACGCATCGTTAAATAGCCGCATCAATCGTGATAAAGAAGCACCGGATCGATGTTCTTCCTATATTCGGTCGTATCTTCTTGCCAGGTCGTAACGATTTCGGGAATCGGGGTGTCCGCCTCGATCAGGGACCGCAGGTTCCGGTCACCCAGTATCAGATCCATGGGAAGGCGTTCGAATTCATACTCATAGGGTGGTTGCTTATAGCTGAACCGGTCCGGATAGGTATGATAGATCGCCTGGTAAAGATTCAACGAAAGGGAGTACGGGGCGTAGACCCCGGGGTCCAAAACGTGGATCTGGAACCCCCTGCATGATTGTCCTGCCCATTTGTTGGCCGTGGGTTCGAATTCCAGCGGCCGGAGTGCAACACCTTTCATCACCTGTTCATCCATTTTGGACAACAACCGTTGTGGATCAAGATAAGGCGCCCCGAACAGTTCGAAGGGTTGGGTCGTGCCCCGTCCCTCGGAGACGTTCGTACCTTCCCAGATCACCTGTCCCGGGTACACCAGGGCCGATGTCGGCGTCGGCAGATTCGGAGACGGCGCCACCCAGGTGAGCCCGGTGTCTGCAAAAAGCATATTTCGGCGCCATCCCTCCATGGTGACGACCTTCAACTCACAGCCTATGGAGAAGCAGGTGTTGAACAAGATGGCGATCTCTCCGATGGTAAGGCCGTGACGCATGGGGATGGGATAACGCCCGACAAAGGAAGCGCAATCGGCGGCCAACAGATTGCCCTCCACCTGGATCCCACCGATGGGATTGGGACGATCCAACACCATGATCTGTTTCCCGTATTTTCGGGCAGCCTCCATACAATGGGAGAGAGTGTAGATGAACGTGTATACCCGTGTGCCGACATCCTGCAGGTCCACCAGCATGATGTCGATGGGGTCCATCATGTCGCGGGTGGGGATCCGGGTGCTTCCGTAAAGGGAAAATACCGGCAGTCCGGTTGACGGATCACACCGGTCTGTGGATTCGATCATGTTGTCCTGCTTTTCAGCGAAAAATCCGTGCTGTGGGGAGTATAATGCCTTGAGCTGCCCGGGCAATTTTTGATGGATGAGGTGGCGTCCATGAACCAGATGGCGATCCACGGAAGCCGGATTGCACAAAAGCCCCAAACGCTTGCCGCGAACCGATTTCGGAGGATCATGCAATAAGACTTCTAATCCTGTGGTTACCGTTGGCATGGGTTGAAGATTCTCCTGATGGGAAAAGGACCGATGAAGGCTGTGTACCACACCCTTTTCACCGGCGAAAGGCGAAAGTGTAGGCAAATATCTTGACACAACAACATTTTCTAAATATGTAGTCTGTTTTTCCGTTTTGATGGGACCGAGTATTGGCCGCGCTATCCCGACATTCATTGGCACACTCCGCTGCAAGCTGACCGGTACCGTTCACATTTGGCCTTCGATCGATCAGGACGCAAACGAACAAAAGCAAAGGACCTTTTATCGATGGATCTCGATATGGGTGGCATCGTCATCCTCGTCGGTGCTTATGGCAGCGGGAAGACCGAGGTCGCCGTCAACCTGGCAGCGCATATGCGTTCCAAGGGAAGACGCGTTCGCATCGCGGATCTGGATCTGGTCAATCCCTATTTTCGCACGCGCCAGGCGCGCCATGCGCTGGGCAGACTGGGCATCGACGTCGTATTGCCACCGACGCAGTTCATGCACGCCGATCTGCCCATTCTCGATCCCAAAGTGGCAGGTATGATACGGTCACCGGTGGATCTGACATTGTTGGATGTCGGCGGAGACGACGCGGGTGCGACGGTGCTCGCCGCCTTGGCCGACGCATTTTCCGGCAAGACGTTTCATCTCCTCCAGGTGGTCAATCCCTATCGACCGTACACCGATACGGTTGACGGCTGTCTTTTGATTCGCCGGCAGATCGAAGCCAAGGCAAAGATGGCCATCAACGGTATCGTCGGCAATGCCAATTTCATGGAAGAGACGACCGTACATGACATCATTTCGGGATACGCCTTTTGCCGAAAGGTGGCCGATGCGGCAGACATTCCATTGATGTTCGTGACCGTGGCCAAGACCCTGTTGACCCGGTTGGATAAAAAGGCTATCCAGTGTCCAATACTGCCGGTGAATCGACAGCTGACGCCGCCGTGGATTCGGGCGGAAAATCTCGATTCCGATGAATGCTGAGTCAACAGATGCATTCCATCTGAAAAGGAGCAGATCGATGGCATATCAGCACAATATTGAAAAGGATCGGTGCAAGGGGTGCGGACTGTGCGTCACCGTTTGTCCGAAAAATGTTTTGGAAATTTCTTCCCAGGTGAATGCCAAAGGATATTTCCCCGTATTTCAGGCGCGTCCGGAGGACTGTATTCATTGTACCATGTGTTGCATTATGTGCCCGGATGTGGCCATCACCATCACGGAAACCGAAGAATCCGACGCCTGAATCGCGTTCTATGGAGGAGCCCATGTCAAAGGTCTTGATGAAGGGAAACGAAGCCATCGGTGAAGCGGCCATCCGTGCCGGTTGCCTGAATTATTTCGCCTATCCCATCACTCCGCAATCCGAAGTGGCGGAGTATCTGGCTCGCCGAATGCCGGAAGTGGGAGGTGTCTTTCTGCAAGGGGAGAGCGAGGTTGCCGTAGGATACATGCTTTTCGGGGCCGCCGGTGCCGGTGCCCGTGTCTTTACAACCTCCTCCAGTCCGGGAATCAGCCTGATGAGCGAGGCCATCAGCTATCTTGCCGGTGCCCAACTGCCGGCGGTATTCGTCAATATCGTTCGGGGCGGACCGGGCCTGGGGGGAATCCTGCCCTCCCAGGGAGATTACTTCCAGGCCACCAAGGGCATCGGTCACGGCGACTGCCGAATGTTTGTCATGGCACCGGCCAGCGTGCAGGAAGCCGCGGAAATGGTCATGCGGGCATTTCCGCTGGCGGAAAAATACCGCAATCCGGTGATGGTGCTCGGTGACGGCCTCATCGGCCAGATGATGGAACCGGTCGAATTTCCCGATCACCTGAAAACCGAGCCCACCAACAAGGACGAATGGGCTTCCAATGGTATGGACCATCGGGGAAGCAAGACACGGAATCTGGTCAAATCCCTGTTTTTGGATCCCGTTGCCTTAAACGACAACAACCTGGCCCTAAAGGCCAAATACGATCGGATGAGACAAGAGGACGTCCAATCCGAAGCCTACAACATCGATGGAGACTACAAGGTACTGATTGTCAGCTTCGGCACCATGAGCCGGGTCTGTCGCACGGCCATCGACATGCTTAAGGAAGAGGGGATCGAAGTGGGAATGGTCCGTCCCAAGACCCTGTTTCCCTTTCCCGACAAGGCCGTTCGTGAAGCGGCGGCCAAGGCCTCTTGTTCCCACGTGCTCAGCGTGGAGATGAGTATGGGGCAAATGGTGGAAGATGTCATGCTCAGCGTACTGGGATCTCGACCGGTCAGCTGGTACGGAAAGTGCGGTGGAGAAGTCCCGACGCCCGAGGAAGTCATCGACGAGGTGAAGGCCCGCATGGCCGGATGAAGCGGTGAGAGACGAACAAGCCAAGGAGTGAACCAAGGGAGTAAATTAGATGGGAAAGACATTTTCAAAACCAGTATCCCTTTCCGATGCCCACACCCACTATTGTCCGGGTTGCACCCACGGTGTGATCCATCGCCTCGTGGCCGAGACCATCGATGAACTGGGAATTCAAGGCCGGACGGTGGGGATTTCCCCTGTCGGCTGCGCCGTAATGGCCTATAATTACATCGACTGTGACTTTCAGGAGGCGGCCCATGGACGTGCACCGGCCATGGCAACGGGTATCAAGCGTGTACGTCCCGACCTGATTGTTTTCACGTATCAAGGAGACGGTGATCTGGCCAGCATCGGCATGGGCGAGATCATCCATGCGGCGAACCGGGGAGAAAAATTCACGACCATCTTTGTAAACAATGCCGTATACGGCATGACCGGCGGACAAATGGCGCCCACCACCATGCCGGGCCAGCGAACCACCACGTCACCGATGGGGCGCGATGTGCAGGAGGTGGGAATGCCCATCAAGGTCGCCGAACTCATCGCCGCCTTGCAGACGCCGGCCTATGTCACCCGGCAAACCGTCATAAAGCCAAAATACATCAACAAGGCCAAAAAAGCGATAAAACAGGCATTTACCTACCAATTGGAAAACAAGTGCTTTAGCTTCGTGGAGGTGGTGAGCACCTGTCCCACCAACTGGGGCATGACACCGGTGCAGGCAGTGGAATGGACGGAAAAGACCCTTTTGGCTTACTACCAACCGGGCGACTATAAGGTCCCTTAACCCCTAAAGCATGTCGAAAACAACGGGAGGAGTCAGAAGAATGCAGAGTGAAGTCATGTTTGCCGGGTTCGGTGGTCAGGGGATCTTATTGATGGGGAAAATCCTGGCTCATGCTGCCATGGAAGAGGGGTATGAGGTGGTCTGGGTCCCGTCCTACGGACCGGAGATGCGGGGGGGGACGGCCTATTGCACGGTCGTCATCGCTGACCGCCCCATTGGTTCGCCCATCATCAAGAATCCCAGACATCTGGTGGCCATGAACGGTCCCTCTCTGGAGAAGTTTGCCCCAACCGTGAAAAAGGGTGGTGTCATTTTTGTCAACAGCTCTCTGATCTCCTTCGGCGCCAATCGGGATGATGTGGACGAACTTCGGGTGCCGGTAATCGATATTGCAAATAAGCTGGGCAGTGTCAAGGCGGCCAATATCGTCGCCCTTTCCGCATTCATCGCACGCAGCGGTATCGTTCCCATGGACACTCTTAAAAAATGCATCGAAGAAGAATTCAGCAAAAAGCCCAAACTGATTCCTTTGAACATGAAAGCGGTGGAAGCCGGGGAAGAGGCTGGTCGCCCCTAAATAATTCTTCTCGCGGTTATCGTACGCCGCAGTGACGAAGGATGAAGCGTAACACCGATATCGGATTTTTTACGAATCCGTCAATTGTAATTCTGGTGGTTGAACATGAAGCTTTCCATACCCGAATATATCCGGTCCATCGATCCATACGTCCCCGGAAAACCCATTGAGGAACTGGAGCGCGAATACGGCATCCGGGATTCCATCAAGCTGGCGTCCAATGAAAATCCCTTAGGACCTTCTCCAATGGCGATTGAGGCCATTTTGCAATCGGTTGATACGCTTCATCGATACCCCGATGGCGCCGGCCATCGGCTGATCCGGAAAATCGCCGATGCCAATGGTGTCGCCCCGGCCAATATCGTCATGGGGAACGGTTCGGACGACATCATCGCGATCCTGGTGCGCGCCCTGGTTACGCCCGGGGATCGGGTCGTTGTGCCGTCTCCCTCTTTTCTCATGTACGATATCTGTGCAAGGGCTGCCGGTGCTGTGGTCGACACCGTTCCATTGAAAGAGATGGTCATGGACTTAGACGCCATGGCCGATCGGGTGGAAGGACGGACCCGGTTGATTTTCGTTTGCAACCCCAACAACCCGACGGGAACGGTGGTCACCCAGAACGAATTCGACAGATTCGTGGATCGGTTGCCCGACCATGTGGTGGTGGTGGTGGACGAGGCCTATATCGAATTTGCCAGGCGATCGGATTGTTTGAAATCCGGAAGGCCGTCGGATCTGGACAGACCCCTTGTGACGTTGCGTACCTTTTCCAAAGTATACGGTCTTGCAGGGCTGCGCGTGGGGTATGGTATCATGCCGGCAGCGTTGGCCGAGGTGCTCAACAGGGTTCGGCAGCCCTTTAACGTAAACAGTATCGCCCAGGCGGCTGCGGTTGCGGCACTGGATGACCGGACGTTTTTGGAAGAGACGGTAGACCTGGTGCATCGTGGGCTGGACATGCTCTACGCTGCGTTGGATCGCATGGGGCTCACCTATTTCCCCACCGAGACCAATTTTTTTCTCATTGATGTGAATCGGCCTGCCGACGCGGTATTCGAAAGGATGCTGCACGAAGGTGTGATCATCCGATCCATGCGTTCCTATGGTTACCCGAACTATATTCGCATCAACGTAGGGCGTGAATCGGAGAATCGGCGTTTTATCGATGCGCTTTCCACCGTGCTATCCCAATAGGAGATCGCCTTGAAAAAAAAATACCTGATCACCATCGACGGGCCCGCCGGTGCAGGAAAAACGACGGTCAGCAAGATGCTTGCCCGACACCTGGGGTATCGGTATCTGGATACCGGTGCCTTGTACCGTGCCGTGGCATGGTCCGCCCGGGCCGACAACGTTTCACCGGATGACGATCTTGGCCTGAAAATTCTTTGCGACGCTCTGGAACTTGACATGTCCCAAGACCGAATGATCGCAGGAGGCGTGGACATCACCGATCAAATCCGTTCGCCGGAGATCACCATGATGGCTTCGGCGGTCTCCGCCCGTCCGGTCGTCAGGCAGGCGCTTTTGGGAATACAACGCGATCTGGGAAAACAAAAGGCGCTGGTTGCCGAGGGACGTGACATGGGAACGGTTGTCTTCCCCTTGGCGGATGTTAAATTCTTCCTCAACGCCTCGGTTACGCAACGCGCACTACGGCGTTTCGAACAATATGGCAAGGCGGGGGCGCAAACCCTCGAACAGATCGAGGCCGATATCCGCCGGCGGGATGACGACGACAGCAGCCGGGACATCGCCCCGCTTCGCGCCGCAGAAGACGCGCTAACCATCGACTCAACAACAATCACGGCCCGACAAGTGGTCGACCGCATGCTGGATGTGATTGGTGCCTTGGAGAAATAAACCATTGCATTTGTAAATAAATTTCTGTATAGCTTTTAGGCTATGCTGGATACATATGTATTTGCAGCAAAATAAATGAGGCTAAGGGGGTAATCATCGGTCAATGGACAACTTTGCAGACAACGAAACATCAGAAGAACCAATCGAGAAAGACAGCGTCACCGGCGAAAGCATGGCGGAACTCATGGACTTGTACGAAGAGAGTTTCAAACGCTTCGCAGAAGGGGAAGTCGTCAACGGAAAAATCATCTCCGTGGACAAAGAGCATGTCCTAGTGGATATCGGATACAAATCGGAAGGCCAGATTCGTATCCGTGAATTCGAAGTGGATGGGGAGGTCACCGCGAAGGTGGGTGACACCGTGGAAGTGATGGTGGAATGGTGGGATGACGAGAACGAAGTGGTGGTCCTGTCCAAGGAGAAGGCCGAAAAGGTCAAGGTCTGGGATGACATCAAGAAGCGTCATGAAGCCGACGAAACCATCACGGGAATGATCACCAATCGCGTCAAGGGTGGCTTTTCCGTGGATATCGGCGTTCAGGCATTCTTGCCCGGGTCCCAGGCGGACCTGCGTCCCATTCGCAATCTGGACGAAATGGTCGGCAAGGAGTTTGATTTCAAAATTCTGAAGTACAACCGCAAACGAAGCAATATCGTTCTTTCCCGGCGTGTACTGCTGGAAGAGGAGCGTGAGGAGAAACGGACAAAGACCCTTGCAACCATCCACGAGGGAAAAGTGGTACCCGGTATCGTCAAGAACCTCACCGAGTACGGCGTTTTCGTGGACCTGGGAGGCGTGGACGGTCTTTTGCATATTACCGATATTTCATGGGGCCGGGTCAAGCACCCCTCTGAGTTGTTTGCCGTCGGCGACGAGATCGACGTAAAGATCTTGAGTCTGGATTTGGAACGAGAACGTGTCTCGTTAGGAATGAAGCAGCTTACGGAAGATCCGTGGGCAAGTGCCAGTGAAAAGTATCCCATCGGTTCCCGGATCAGCGGAAAGGTTGTCAGTCTGACCGATTATGGTGCCTTCGTCGAACTGGAAGAAGGAATCGAAGGACTGATTCATGTCTCGGAAATGTCATGGACGCGAAAAGTCCGTCATCCCTCCAAAGTGGTCTCCGTGGGCGAGATCGTCGATGCCGTGGTATTGGACATCAAACCGGAAAACCGGCGAATTTCCCTGGGCATGAAGCAAGCCGCGCCCAACCCCTGGGACGTGATCAGCGACAAATACCCCGTTGGCACCACCATCGAAGGCAAGATCAAGAATATCACGGATTTCGGCCTTTTCATCGGAATTGACGAGGGGATCGACGGTTTGGTTCACATCTCCGATATTTCATGGACGAAACGAATCAAACATCCTTCCGAGGTATACAAGAAGGGGGACGTGGTCCAGGCCATCGTTTTGGAGATCGACAAGGAACAAGAACGTTTTTCCCTGGGAATCAAGCAACTGCAGTCCGATCCATGGGACACCGTGGCGGAGCGCTACGAAGTGGGCAAGGAGATCACCGGGACCGTCACCAATGTAACCGACTTCGGTGTTTTCGTTGAACTGGAAGAGGGCATCGAAGGCTTGGTACATGTCTCGGAGATCAGCAAAGAGAAAATCAAGACACCGGTAGGCCAGTTTGAAATGGGGCAGGTGCTGACCGCCAAGGTGATGAACATCAACAGTGACGAGCGGCGCATTGGTCTTTCCATCAAGCGGCTGGACATGGAAGACGATCAGGAACTTCTGTCCGAATACGTTAACAACATGGGGCCGGCTACGTCCAGCTTCGGAGAAATCCTGCGCGAGAATCTGCAAGAGAAGCTCAACAACGACGAATAGCTCTTTCCTTAGATTGCGATCAATGCCGGTGGATTGAAACTTCACCATACCGGCATTGATCGTTCGTCATTTATCCAATTTCGATTTTTTCGTCCGATTCGTGTGGGTACTCTTTTTCTTATCAGCAACGGCCGAATCCCGTTTTTTCGAAATCATCAGAAAACAACATTCGGGAGATTGTCATGTTTTCAAGGCGTCACCCCTATCTTTTCTTCCTTCTCTCCTCCTTTGCGATTTTTGGTGGCTTGGTATTAGGGGTGATGATCCTCGGGGCATGGATGGGTAGATCTTCCGTCGATCCGGGTGGCGTGGGGGTCGGTGTGGTGGAAATCGAAGGTGCCATTTCCGATGCCCGTATCGTTCTCGAGCACATCCGTCGGTTTCGGGAAGACGAGGATATCAAAGCCATCGTCATTCGCATCGATTCTCCGGGAGGCGCAGTGGGCCCATCCCAGGAGATTTACCGGGAGATCCGAAAGACCGTCGGTTCGAAAAAGGTGATCGCATCCATGGGTGCGATTGCCGCATCGGGTGGATACTATGTCGCCTGCGCGGCCGATGGCATCGTAGCCAACCCAGGCACCATTACCGGCAGTATCGGTGTAATCATGGGCTACACCAATTTCAGAAAACTGCTGGACAAAATCGGTATGGTTCCTGTCGTGATCAAAAGCGGCCCTTACAAAGATACCGGGTCCCCGACACGAGAAATGCAAGACGACGAAAGAAAAATCCTGCAATCCATCACCAGCGGCATCCATGAACAATTCGTCTCGGCCATTGCCGAAGGCAGGAACATGGATCGAGAGAAGGTGGCGAGTGCGGCCGATGGAAGGATTTTCACCGGCGAAGAGGCGAAAGCCAAGGGACTGGTGGATCGGTTGGGGAACTTCGAAGATGCGCTGGCATGGGCAGGTGAACTGGGCGGCATCGAAGGCAGGGTGGTTCCGATCTACGCCAGGGATGAAAAACTTTCGATGCTGCGTTATCTCCTCTCTTCTTCCCTCTCCAATCTGGTTTCGCGTGTACTCCATCCCGGCGTGACTGCTCAGTTCCGCTATCTTCCCGACGGATCCTAACCCAATTTTATAGTGTACTGACGTCTCCGAGTCCCTCGCGTATGATTTCCGGAATGTCATCCTCCAGTGAAACCACGCTGGATGGCATTCCTGAAACCTGCCCGCCATCGATTACCACATCCAACCTGGATCCGAAATGTTCATCGATTAAAAACGGTTCGTGAATCATCTCTCCATCGGGCATCGTGGCACTCGTAGAGATAATGGGGTTTCCCAAAGCCTGCACCAGGGCCAGGCAAATATTGTTGTCCGGGACCCGAATACCGGCGGTCTTGCGCTTGGTAAGCATGATCTTTGGGACCAGTTTGGATCCGGTGAGAATGAAGGTGTAGGGACCCGGCAGCAGACGCTTCATGGTTTTATAGGCATAGTTGGAGACTTTGGCGTATTGGCTGATGTTTTTCAGATCTGCACAAATGAAACTGAACGGCTGTTTTTTGCTTCGCTGTTTTAATTGATAGATGCGTTCGATGGCACGCTTGTTCATGATATCGCATCCGATGCCGTAAATGGTGTCGGTGGGATAGGCGATCAGGCCACCGCTCTTCAATATATTCGCCACCCGGTCGATCATCCGCTGTTGGGGGTTGTCGGGATTGATGGTGAGCAGCATGGGGTGGTCGGGCTCCTGTTTCTTGACGGGTAAAATGTCCCGATGAGAATAGAAAGTTGCATAATTATTACGGTGGGTCGAAGGTGTCAAGACAACAAATAGGGATTGATAAAGACGATTGTATTTGTTAATTTTACAGTTTAATAATTTTGAAACCGATATTCGTTTCGGCGGGAATCCAAGATCTTCATCGACCCCGCTTGTCGCCGATCGGATCGCGTCCCGCCAGGAGCAATGGGCCGATTCACCGTAAAAAATCGCGCGACAGCATAAGCAGTACCACCCATAATTTTCATCATCGCCAAATCGATCGACCATCTTCTACATACGGAGGAACCCATGAGTAACCGCATCGCAGAGGAGGCATATTCCTTTGATGACGTATTGTTGACACCTTGTTATTCTGATATCTTGCCCAAAGATGTCGATACCCGCACTCGGTTGACCCGTGATCTGACCTTGAACATCCCCATTGTCAGTGCGGCGATGGATACGGTGACCGAAGCGCAAACCGCGATCACCATGGCCCGGGAGGGGGGGATCGGTTTCATCCATCGAAACATGAGCATCGAGAGCCAGGCCATGGAGGTGGACCAGGTGAAGAAATCGGAATCCGGGATGATTGTGGATCCGGTTACCATCGCTCCGGATCGGCCCATCGAAGAGGTGATGGCCCTGATGGCCCGTTACCGCATCTCGGGCGTTCCGGTAATTCGTGGTGATCAACTCGTCGGCATCGTTACCAACCGGGATTTGCGCTTCGAGACGGACATGACCAAACGGGTCAGTGACGTGATGACCAGCGAAAATCTGGTGACCGTCAGCGAGGGCATCAGTCTTGAAGATTCCAAAAAACTGCTCCACGAACATCGTATCGAAAAATTGCTCGTGGTGGATAAAAACGCCCGGTTGACCGGAATGATCACCATCAAGGACATCGAAAAGATTAAAAAGTACCCCAATGCCTGTAAGGACGGCATGGGACGACTGCGGGTCGGCGCAGCCGTTGGGGTAGGTCAAGACATGATGTCCCGGGCCGAAGCGCTGACCAAGGCCGGCGTTGATGTGATCGTTATCGACACCTCTCACGGTCATTCGGGTAACGTCATTCGCGCGGTGAAAAACCTGAAGGATAGCTTTCCGGACCTTCAACTCATCGCCGGTAATGTTGGGACCGGCGAAGGCGCCCAGGCCCTCGTGGATGCCGGAGTGGACGCCGTGAAAATCGGCATCGGGCCGGGATCCATCTGTACCACCCGGATTGTGGCCGGTATCGGGGTCCCACAGATCTCCGCCATCATGAATTGTCGGGAGGTATCGGAAAAGACCGGGGTGCCGCTGGTCGCGGATGGTGGTATCAAATTTTCGGGCGATATCACCAAGGCTATCGGTGCCGGTGCCCACACAATCATGATCGGGGGGCTTTTCGCCGGTACCGAAGAGAGCCCGGGGGAGACCATCTTGTTCCAGGGACGAAGTTACAAGGTTTACCGGGGCATGGGATCCCTGGAGGCCATGAAAAAGGGGAGCAAGGATCGATACTACCAGACCGAAATGGAGTCCGACGAAAAATTGGTCCCCGAAGGCATCGTCGGCCGTGTTCCCTACCGGGGAACCCTGTCCGCCAATATTCTCCAGTTGGTGGGCGGGCTGAAGGCAGGCATGGGGTATGTGGGTGTCCGCACCATCGAGGAACTCCGCAAAAGTGCACGTTTTGTGAGGATCAGCGCGGCAGGAATGCGTGAAAGCCATGTGCATGACGTGATTATCACCAAAGAGGCACCCAACTACCGGGTGGACAACTAATCCATGTTCCCATATGGAAACGGCGTCTTTTTTGCCCAGGCCGGCGTTCTCGCTCCGATGAAATCCTCGACGTAGTACGGCTACGACTGTGGTTTCATCGTCACTGCGTCCTTGGCCTGAACCCAAATCCACCATTTCCATATGACAACTGAAGCGACACCAATGGGAGAAAATGTCAGAAAATAGCCGAAATTTTGTTCACCTGCACGTCCACACCCAGTATAGTTTGCTGGACGGTGCCATTCGCCTCAAGGATCTGTTTGCAAGGGCCAAGGAATTTTCCATGCCGGCAGTGGCCCTGACCGATCACGGCACAATGTTCGGTGCATTGGATTTTTACCAGCAGGCCACTTCCGCCGGTATCAAACCCGTGGTGGGGTGCGAATGCTATGTCGCCCCGCGGACCATCGCCGACAAGACGCCGTTGGACCGGGACGGCACCCGGCATATGGTGCTTTTGGCCGAGAACCAGCAGGGGTATCGTAACCTGTGCAAAATGGCGACGATTGCCCAACTTCAAGGATACTACTACAAACCTCGCATCGACAAAGCCGTACTGGCCGAGCACGCCGAAGGGGTCATCGCATTATCCGCCTGCATCAAGGGGGATATTCCTCAATACATTCTTGCCAATCGAATGGACAAGGCCGAAGAGGCGGCTATTTTCTATCTGAAGACTTTCGGCGAGGGCAATTTCTTTTTGGAACTGCAAAACAACGGATTGCAGATCCAGGAGAAGATCAACCAGGGCCTTGTGGAACTGAGCGAGAAGCTTTCGATTCCATTGGTGGCCACCAACGACTGCCACTATCTGAATCGCCAGGATGCCAAGGCCCACGA
The DNA here is from genome assembly GCA_963674945.2 of uncultured Desulfosarcina sp. Classification (GTDB taxonomy): domain Bacteria; phylum Desulfobacterota; class Desulfobacteria; order Desulfobacterales; family Desulfosarcinaceae; genus Desulfosarcina. Next base: position 765,359 of record CAXXWQ010000003.1, on the reverse strand, counting down.
GGTCCTGCTTTGCGTCCAGACCCAAAAGACCATGGCAGACAAAGATCGGTTCGTTTTCGATTCCGATCAGCTTTACTTCAAGTCCCCCGAGGAGATGACCGGCTATTTCGCCGACTATCCCGGCGCCATCGACAACACGGTGGCCATCGCCGATCGGTGCGAGATCGAGTTTGATTTCAAGACCTATCACTTCCCTCAATTCGACGCCGACTCGGGAAAAACCGCCGATCAGCTGTTCGAAGAGCAGGTGCGGGAAGGATACCGGCGTCGCATGGCGGTGATTCGCGAAAAGAATGCGGATCTGGACGAATCGGTATATCTCAGGCGTCTGGACTACGAGATCAAAACCATTATCGACATGGGATTCCCCGGCTATTTTCTCATCGTCGCCGACTTCATTCGCTACGCGAAGCAGAACAGCATTCCCGTAGGCCCCGGTCGTGGATCGGCCGCCGGCAGCCTGGTCTCCTTTTCCCTGTTCATCACCGAACTGGACCCCATCGAACACGGCCTCATCTTCGAACGATTCCTGAACCCGTCGCGCATCAGCATGCCCGATATCGACGTGGATTTTTGTATCCACGGCCGGGAAAAGGTATACAACTACGTGGTGGACCGATACGGTGGCGGCGATTTCGTGGCCCAGATTATCACCTTCGGCAAGATGAAGGCCAAACTGGTGATACGGGATGTGGGAAGAGCCCTGGGCCTTCCCCTGGCCGAGGTGGATGCCATCGCGAAGCTGATTCCCGACAATTTGAAAATCACCATCGACAAGGCGCTCAAAGAGGAGCCACAACTGGCCAAGATGGTCGAGGCGGATCCGCGAATCGCCGAGTTGTTCGAAATCAGCCGATCCCTGGAGGGTCTCTCCCGCCACGCCTCCACCCATGCGGCCGGTGTGGTGATCGGCGACAAGCCCCTTGTGGAGTATCTTCCCCTGTACCGCGGGAAAAAAGGGGAGGTCGTCACCCAATTCGACATGAAAAAGGTCGAGGATATCGGCCTGGTGAAATTTGATTTTCTCGGGCTACGCAACCTTACGGTCATCGACCATGCACTAAAGAGCATTGCCGCCCAGGGAAAAGATGTTCCCGATTTAACCAACCTTCCCTTCGACGATGAAAAGACCTTTGCCCTGCTTCAGTCCGGGGATACCACCGGCGTGTTCCAGCTTGAATCCAGCGGTATGAAGAACCTGTTGATACGACTTCGGCCGGAGTCTTTCGAAGACCTCACCGCGCTGGTGGCCCTGTATCGTCCGGGACCGCTGGACAGCGGAATGGTGGATGATTTTGTTGACCGCAAACACGGCCGCAAAAAGGTGGTCTACCCGGTCGACAGCCTGGAACCGATCCTGAAAGAGACTTACGGGGTAATGGTCTATCAGGAGCAGGTCATGCAGGTGGCCGGCGTACTCGCCGGATATACCATGGCCGATGCGGACAGCCTGCGAAAGGCCATCGGCAAGAAGATCGAAGCACTCATGGCAAAGCACAGGGAAAAATTCATCAGCGGCTCTGTGGCAAACGGCGTCGACGAGTCTTTGGCCACCGAACTGTTCGATCTCATCGAGAAGTTCGGCGGATACGGCTTCAACAAATCCCACAGTGCCGCATACGCCCTCATCGCTTATCAGACGGCCTACCTCAAGGCCCATTTCCCCGTGGAATTCATGTCCGCTTTGCTCAACAGCGAGATCGACACGATCGACGGTGTGGTGAAGTTCATCAACGAGTGCCGTGGCCACGGCATTGAAGTCCTCTCACCCGACATCAACGAGAGCAGCACGGTTTTTACCGCCGTGGACGGTCGCATCCGCTTCGGCCTGGCTGCCGTTAAAAACGTGGGAGAGGCCGCCGTCGAACTGATCATCAAAGAGCGGGAGGAAAATGGTGAATTCATCTCCATTTTCGACTTCTGCCAGCGGGTGGACCTGACCAAGGTCAACAAACGGGTATTGGAGAGTCTGATCCGTTGCGGCGCTCTGGATTCAACGGGTGTTTATCGCTCCCGTCTGATGGCGGTGTTAGAGGATGCCCTGGATCATGGCCAGCGATTTCAGCGTGAGAAAAACAGCGCCCAGATGAGTCTTTTCGACGTGGGCGACAACATTGATGCGGTCATCAACCTGCCTGCCGTCCCCACCATCGACGAGTGGGACGACCGGGAAAAGCTGGCGCAGGAGAAAGAGACCCTGGGCTTTTATGTCACCGGACATCCGTTGGACCGCTATCGGTCGATTCTGAAAAAATTCACCAATGTGGACACAATCCGCATTCGGGAGGCAGACGATAAAGCCCCCGTGCGCATCGGCGGCTTCATCAGCAGTTCGAAGGTGATCCGTACTCGAAACGACGAACCCATGGGTTTCATCACGGTGGAAGACATCCACGGCAGCGTGGAAGTCGTGGTCTTTCCATCCGTATACAAAGAGTGTGCGGACCTAATGACATCGGACACGGCGATATTGGTGCAGGGCCAGGCCCAGGTGGAGGAGAAGGGTGTCAAGATTCTCGCCGATGCCATCATCCCCATGGAAAAGGCGGAGGAGACCTGGACCGTGGAGATCCGGCTCATGGTGAATCCAGAGATTACCGATCGGGAGACGCTGACACGGGTCCACCAGACACTAAAGCGTTATCCGGGCCCCTGCAAGGGTTTCGTACACGTCTGTCTCGGAGCGCAGGCCGAAGCCGTTGTGGCCATGGCAGAGGATTTTTGCATCCAGTACTGCGACGCCATGATCCGGGAGGTGAATTCCATTTTCGGATACGATGCCGTTCAGACCCGCTGCATCGATGCCGCCGGTGCCATGCGTAACAGCAATATGGGAAAACGTTCGAAAAGCGGTAATGGTGGGTATTATGCCCGGAATTGAACCTGACCTTTTTTAGCGGCTTCATTGGAACTTTTATCGTGAACAAATCATGAAAGGATGGATCGAATGGAGGAGATTCTAAACAAGGTTTATCAACTGCTGACCGTATACGGATTGAAAGTGATCGCGGCTCTGGCGATCTTTGTCATTGGACGTTGGGTGGCCAAGCTCATACGAAAACTGGTGGACCGGGTCATGACCCGAGGCGAGGTCGATCCAACGCTGATCAACTTCACCACCAGCATGGTATACATCGCCCTGCTGGCATTCATCGTCGTCGCCGCCCTGGGGCAGTTGGGTATTCAGACGACCAGCTTCATTGCCATTCTCGGTGCCGCCGGTCTGGCCGTCGGCCTTGCACTGCAAGGGTCTTTGTCCAACTTTGCCGCCGGTTTTCTGCTGATTATCTTCAGGCCTTTCAAGGTGGGCGATCTGATCGAAGGAGCAGGTGTGTTCGGCGTCGTCGAAGCGGTCCAGATCTTCACCACGCAATTGAAGACCGCCGATAACAAGACGGTCATCGTTCCCAATGCCAAACTTACCGAAGATAATATCGTAAACTGGACGGTGAAGGGCACCCGCCGCGTGGACATGGTATTTGGCATCGGGTATGAAGACGACATCGACAAGGCTCGCTCCCTGATGGCTGAGATCATCGCGGCGGATGACCGGATTTTTGCGGACCCGGAGCCGCAGATATCGGTTTCCGAACTGGCCGACAGCAGTGTGAACTTCGTGGTTCGGCCCTGGGTGAAGGTTTCAGATTATTGGGGGGTCTATTTCGATCTGACGGAAAAGATCAAGAAGGCCTTCGATGCCAATGGTGTATCCATCCCCTATCCCCAGCGGGATGTGCATGTATATTCCCATGGAGAGACGACAGCGTAAAAAAGTTCTTGACATTCCACATAGTGACTTATATTTTTAGTCGGTTTTAGAAAAGGCCGAAGAGACTTCATGCTTTGGCCTTTTCCTTTGTCGCGTGTCCAGATCAACTATCGGGAGGTATTATTCATGAAATGTACAACGGTTCGCGAAGGCATGGAGTGTGCCTTTATGACAGCCAATGGCTGCGGATACAATGGCGGTGTATGCTATGAAATCGTGGAACAGTGCAAAGGATGCGATCGGACCATCGAGATTTCGTCCGGCTGGTATTGTACCGCATGTCCTGAGCCCACCTCAAAGTGGAAAAACGGCAACTGCAATCTCGCCACCCACGTCAGTTCCAGCATGGCTGAAAAGAACCAGAAAATCAATCCACTCAAGGCTTCCAAACGTTCCAGGAAGTAGTCCGCCCTGTTACTGTCTTCCCCTTTTTTGGAAACCCCGCCGCCCAATCATGCGGCGGGGTTTTTTCCATTTGCGGCTTCTTCTGACAAATTTAGGGGGAATGAAATCGGGATGGATTCCATCCTCTTGTTTTCAAGTGCTTTATCCTTGACTTTTTTTCTTTTCAAGAAGTAGTTAGTTTTACTTGCCCGAGCACCGAATATGAAAGGGTGCTGTTCCATTTGACCTTATTCCATGTACCCGTTCCGACCGCTATCGTCGTTATTGCGATGGGGCGCGAACAAGGGAAAACCCCAACCGATTGCCGGGCGGCGACCGGCGCATCATGTTTAGGATAAACGATCATGAACGTATTGGCCGAACAACTCAATCAAACGATCAAGGCACAGGCACCCCATGTTTACGACATGCTTTCCGATGTGGGGAAGAAACTCTTTTTTCCCAAAGGCATCTTGAGCCAGGGCGCGGAAGCAAAAGAGAAGGCCCATGCCATCAACGCAACCATCGGCATCGCCACAGAAGGCAAAAACACCATGTATCTGGACAGCGTGATGGCCGGCATCAATGCCATTGCGCCCAACGAGTCTTTGACCTACGCTCCCTCTTTCGGCGTGCTTGCCCTTCGAAAAAAATGGCAGGCCGAGATTCAGGGAAAAAATCCTTCTTTGGCCGGCAAGGCGATCAGCCTTCCGGTGGTCACTTGCGGTATTACCCATGGTATCGCAACCGTGGCAGACGTCTGGACGCGTCCGGGCGACGTGATCATCATGCCCAGCATGATGTGGGGCAACTACAATATGATCTTTTCCCTTCGCAAGGATGCCAATATACGGCATTATGAGTTGTTCACGGATGATGGCCGGTTCAATCTTGCCGCCTTTGCCCAGGCGGTCAAACAGGAGGCTTCAGAGCATCGCAAGATCACCGTGCTGCTTAATTTCCCGCAGAATCCATCCGGCTACACCATCACCGAAGGAGAAGCGGACGGCATCGTCAAAATCCTTACCGATGTCGCCGCCTCGGGTACCTATGTTCTGGCCATTGCCGATGATGCCTACTTCGGGCTGTTTTATGAATCCGAGACCATGAAAGAGTCGATCTTTGCCCGTTTATGTGGCGCACATCCCGGAATCCTGGCCATCAAACTGGATGGTGCCACCAAAGAAGAGTTCGTCTGGGGGCTGCGGCTCGGATTCATTACGTACGGTGGGTCCTTTGATGGTGATGCCATGTCCATTTACGATGCGCTGGAGAGAAAGACTGCCGGATGCATCCGCGGCACCATCTCCAACGCCTCCCATTTGAGTCAGACTCTTTTGTTGCGTGCCTTGGAGAGTCCCACGCACCTAACGGAAAAAGAGCAGAAGTTTACCATCCTCAAAGCGAGGGCCGAACGGGTAAAGGCCGTCTCCCATGATGCGAAGTATGCCGATGCGTGGACGGTCTATCCGTTCAACTCCGGCTATTTCATGTGTATTCGTCTAAAAACCGTAGATGCCGAAGAGCTTCGGGTCCATTTGTTGAATCGTTACGGTGTTGGCTTGATCTCATTGGGAGAATCGAATCTTCGCATCGCCTTTTCCTGTATGGATGAAAAGGATGTGGAACAACTTTTTGACACCATCTTTCAAGGAGTGAAAGACCTGGAAAAAGTGCAATAGAAGATGCCGCAGAATGAAACAAAGCAAAAGAGACTTGCCCGTCTCCATAAGGACTTGAATGTGGCCCAGGCAACCCGGTGGTCCTTTTATTTCATCGCCATCGGTCTCATTGCAGGATTAGGTTCCGTTCTCTTTCATTACCTTTGTCAATTGGGTGTTCACTTTTTTCTCGACATGGCCGCCGGGTACCGCCCCCCGCCTCCGGCCGGTGAACACCATCTGCTGCCGCCCACATCCACAGTATTCAATCGGTGGGTATTGTTGCTCTTGCCGGCGATGGGGGGTATTTTCAGCGGCTGGATCGTGTACACCTTCGCACCTGAGGCGGAGGGGCATGGAACCGATGCGGCAATCAATGCCTTTCACCACAAAGGGGGGTTCATCCGCGGCAGGGTTCCCATTGTCAAGACCATCGCCTCGGCCATTACCCTGACCACCGGTGGTTCGGGGGGGAGAGAGGGACCCATCGCGCAGATCGGCGCCGGTTTTGGTTCCTTTCTGGCCAGCACCTTGAAACTCTCCGATCGTGAACGTCGGATCATGATGGCGGCGGGCATCGGTGCCGGCGTGGGCAGTATCTTTCGTGCTCCCCTCGCCGGCGCACTCTTCGCCGCTGAAGTGCTCTATCGTGATCCCGAGTTCGAATCCGAAGTGATCATACCGGCTGGTATCTCATCGGTGGTGGCATATTGCACCTTTTGTCTCGTTTTCGGCTGGGGATCGCTTTTTAACTCTCCGCCATTTAATTTTCAGAACCCCTTGGAATTGGGTCCCTACCTGGTATTGGCCCTGGTACTCGTGGGAACCGGCGTCTTCTACATAAAAGCCTTTTACGGAACCGTTCACATTTTCGGATCCTTGCGAAAGATTCCCAATCATATCAAACCCGCCATCGGCGGTCTGATGACCGGTATCGTCGGCTTTTTTTTGCCCCACACCCTTGCTTTCGGCTATGGCTTCGCCCAGATGGCCATCAACAATGAACTGGCCATCCCTTTTCTGCTCTCTTTGGCTATCGGGAAAATTCTGACCACCTCGTTTTCCATTGGCTCCGGCGGCAGTGGCGGCGTCTTCGGCCCCTCCATCGTCATTGGTGGGGCCATGGGCGGCGTGGTGGGGCAGTTTTTCCATGCGATCATGCCGTCGGTCGTGACCCAACCCGGCGCCTTCGTCGTCGTTGGCATGGCCGGTTTTTTCACCGCGGTCTCCAACACCCCGATTTCCACCATTATCTTCGTCAGCGAGATGACCAACTCCTACCATCTGCTCTTGCCCAGCCTCTTGGTCTGCTCGGTCGCCTTCATGGCTTCCCGACGTTGGACCATTTACAACCTGCAGGTGAAGAGCAAGGTGGATTCCCCCGCCCATGCCGGCGATTTCTTCGTCGATATCCTCCAGGCCATCCGAGTAGAAGATCTCATGCCGCTGGTGAAAAAGGTCACCCCCATACCCCAGGATATGCCATTTCTCGAATTCAAACGCTATTTTTCCGAAACCAAACAGCATTACTTTCCCGTCATGGATGATGAAAAGCGGTTTGTGGGGATCTTTTCCATCAACGACATTCGTGGCGTATTGTTCTCTCCTGAAATTGAACAACTCGTGGTCATGAAGGATGTGGGAACCTCCGAAATCATTCTCACGACCCCTGAAGAAGATCTCAATTCCGTCCTCAAAAAATTCACCACGCGAAACATCGACAGTCTGCCGGTCGTTCGAGACGATGACCACGGCATTTTGCTGGGAATGTTGAACCGCAGAGAGGTGATTTCCTTCTACAATCAGCAGGTGGACGAGATGAAGTCGCGGCGGAATATTCCGACGTCCGCATAGATAGTGCCCATCCAGAAATGGCCAATTTGCCCGATATCCGTGTTGCACGAAAAATTTTATCCTCGGAATATCAACTATATGCGCCCCAAGGGCATTTCCTTCGGGGCACCTGTGGTAAAATTTTTCGCGCGCCTTGATCTCGACCAAATTTTTCTATTTCTGGATAGACATTATAAGAGATTGGATCATGCCGGCTGTAGCGCATCGTGAACGGCGACGGATAGGGCTTCCATTGTCAGTGGTTTCATCAGCGTTTGCCGTATACCCATTGCTTTGGCTCTTTTCTGTCCAAACAACTCGGAAAAACCGGTACATACGATGATGGGAATTTCTTTGCGAATCGCCATCATCTGTTTGGCCAGTTGGTCTCCCGTCAACCCCGGCATGTTATAGTCGGTAACGACAATGTCGAAACGAAAGGGATCCTCTTTAAATGCTTCCATGGCTACCGTGCTGCCGATAATACCGGTGACCCGATACCCCAGATGTTCGAGCATCTCTTTTCCGATTTGCACCAGATCCTTCTCGTCGTCCACCAATAGCACGTGTTGCGTTCCCCGGGGCAAGATGACGTGATCGTCACCCATTTTTTCCATTTCGTCCTCGGCCACGGGAAGATAAACGGTAAACCGTGATCCCTTTCCGGGTTGGCTCTCAACGGAAATCTCACCGCCGTTTCGTTTTACGATCCCATGTACCACAGCCAGCCCCAATCCGGTGCCTTTGTCCTTGTCTTTGGTCGTAAAATAGGGCTCGAAGATTCGATCAATGATGGTCGGACTGATACCCATCCCCGTATCCGATACATCAAGTCGTAGAAACTCGCCCGGTGGCAGATGCATGGCAATGGCGGACTCTGATTCATCGACGGTGACCTCATTCAATGTGATTTGTAACGTCCCCCCCGACGATTGCATGGAATGAAAGGCATTGGTACACAGATTCATAATGATTTGATGGATTTGTGTGGGGTCACCCAATACCGATTTTTCCGTGTCGATGGACGCCTTGACCTGGATGTTGGCGGGCAAGGAGGACTGCAGCAGTTTGAGGACCTCTTCTACGATCGCAGACACCTTCACCGATCGATACAATTGTTCCTGCATGCGACTGAATGCCAGGATCTGTTCCACCAGGTCTTTGGCCCGATGTCCAGCATGGTTGATGGCTTTCAATTTCGGATAGAGTGGATGCTGCGTGTCATTGATATCCTTCAGCCCCAATTCCGAATACCCTAACACGGCGCTCAGAATATTGTTAAAATCATGGGCGATCCCGCTGGCGAGTGTTCCCAATGCTTCCATTTTCTGTGCTTGACGCAACTGTCTTTCCAAATGCTCCTTTTCCAACTCGGCGCTGATCTGGTCGGTGAGATCGATAAAGCTCACCGCGTAGCATTGACGGCCCTGCAGCTGCGTCCGGGTGGTGGTCTTCAACACCGGAACCTCCCTGCCGTCGACGTTAAGGAGAAGCCGTTCGGATTGATCCGTCAGTCTGCCGTTCATCATGGATAAATTCCCATTATGATACTGAAAAAGAATATCGCACAATGCCTTTCCGGCAATTGCCTCCGGATCGGTGCCGACGATCCTGGCGCCAGCCGGATTAATGTAAACAATCCCGAATTCATCGGCATCGACGATGATGATTCCCGTTGGGACCGTATCCAGAATTTTTTGTAGACGGGATTCGCTCTGTCTAAGGGCTTCTGAAATCTGTCTCAGGTTGGTGTTTGCTTCTGCCAACTCATTGGTACGTTCCTCGACCAGATACTCCAGGTGTTCTTTATAGGCCAAGTTCTCTTTTTTTAGCTGGCTTTTCTCCAAGGCCGCCGACACGGCATGGGTGAGTATGGAAAGATCTTCGATGGGTTTGAGCAGGTAGTCCCAGGCACCGCTGTGCAAGGCTTGTACCGCATCCGTGATGATACCGGTTCCCGATGCGACGATCAGTGGGGTTTGTGGAGACTGTCGGCTGATGGTTTCCAAGACTCGAATGCCGTCGATTTCAGGCATGCGCAAGTCGACGATGACCAGATCGGGCTGCTCCGAATCAAACATTGCCAATCCCATCCGGCCATTCTCTGCGGTGAGGATTTCATATCCATGATCTTCCAGGTGGGCTCCGAAACTGTCTCGAATCGATTTTTCATCGTCAATGATCAGTATACGGATCGTGGCCATGGTGCTTATGATCTCCTTCGTTGATACAAATTACATCCTGGATATCACCTCCACATGTTCCCGCCAATTCACGGATTTTCCTTGTTCATGACAATATCTGCTATTTCACATTTTTCGTCAAGGCTTTCCCGACGCAACTGCCGGGCCGAATATGATCGAGCAATGCGAGGCAAAGACGTACAAATGGCAAAGGGTCGTGCACCCAAAACAGTTGCGGGTGCCGGTTGGCGTCAATGGAGCGTGTATTGGTGGGATTACCGTATCGGCTCAGGAAATTTTCAGCATTTGGTCCAGTTTTCCCTGGGCTTCGAGTTCGTAGAGATCGTCGCAGCCGCCCACGTGCAGATCGTCGATGAAAATTTGGGGGACCGTGAGTCGCCCGCCGCTTCTTTCCACCGCTTCATCCGCTTTGGCCGGATCCGAATCGATTGGGATTTCCTGGATTGCCACGCCTTTGGTTTGCAGCAGGTTCTTCGCCTTGTGGCAATAGGGACACACTGTGGTGGTGTACATGGTTACGGTTTTCATAATACAAATGATCTTTGGTTTATCGATTTTTCGTTGAATTCATCCATCGTCCGGTGCACGGTACCGCAAACCGAAAAGAATCTCAATGGGAAATGGCATCAAAATTTCCGAATCGTCACACAAACGCTGCCGGATGCAGTATTACTCCGCCAGCAATCGACTCGCCTTTTGCAACGCATGCTCGAAGGGATCCAAGGACGCAACATCTCTTTGTTTTCCGGTATTCATCGGTACGATGAAAAAGTAAAGGGCCTGCACGAGGAAAAAAAGCCAGATGCCCATGGCCTGGACAATGCCCGTTTCCGGACGAAACAGAAACACCAACCCGGCGCCTCCGACCAATGTGATGGTTTCGGCAAGAATGCATCGAACCGGCGTCCGGCAAAAACAGATGCCGCCTCTGATCCAGGCAAACGCCCCCAGGCCGAAGATGATCAATTCCAGGCAGCGGTCAGCCCAAAGGGCGGTGGCCAACGACAGGAACAGTGGATAGATGATTGAAAAAAAAGGGGTTCGGCTCCACCGTGCCAGGAAAATCGTGTAGAAGAAAAGATCGATCCACAATACGAATGTCAATGCCGTGGTCCAACTGGTACAATGGGCGACCAAGCCGGCTGTGGGAATGACGGTCAGTGCACTGACCAGTCCATAGACAATCGTTGTTCGTGCACACTGTTTCATGGGGTGTCTCCTGCAAACAGCTTCTCTTTTGTTCTGAGAAGTTCCAGCTCGATCTCCTCTTTGCCGGGCATATTCGCGCCGGCAAGAGAATCGATCTTCGTGATTGTCCTTTGAAAAAGATCGTCGGCTTCACTCCGAACATCGGTGTCTGTCTTTGCTTTCACGGACGCATATCGGATTCGCTGCTCGGTCAGGGTTTGTGAAAGCGCAGATTTCTTGCGATCCATGTCTGCCAACTGTTCTTTCAGATCATGGGTATCGGTTTCGCTGCAAAGGCGTTTGCGGATCAGTACCCGGGCGATGTCGTCTCGATCCTTTTTTATGGCCAGGTGAAGATCCTTTTTTAGCTGTCCGATTCGTTTTTCACGATGAAGGATCACCTTTGACAACTGGTCTCGGCGTTTTTCCAACTTCCTCAACTGCTGTGCCTTTTGATCGAGGGAGATCTCCATCTCCCTCAGGTACTGTCGCAGCAACCGCCCTTTGTCCTCTATCCGATCCAAGAGACCGTGTGCGTCGGCCCGGCAAATTCGAAGGATTCGGGAAATGATTCCCATGGAGTACCTCCACTGTTATGAAATTGCCCCGTTTGGCAAACGTGGTTTGGTGGTAAAACCATCACCACCATGGCCAATGTTGATGAATCGGTCAATGTTTGGTCAAACCACATCCGCTTTTTCTATTTCGTGCCAATATTTCTTCTCGTCGTATAACTTTCATGCTGCATTGATTTGGAAATCTGCTTTTGCTTTTGTTCAACCGCCGAGGGTGATCCCATGAAGGTTTCGTCCACCTGCCGGCCCAGGTCTTTTACCTCCACCTCCAGGTTTCTGGCCACTTTCCCGGAGCCGACCACGGCATTCGCTGCCGCCTTTTCTCCCATATACGATCGAATCTCCTTTTTGGCTCCTTCTCTGTCACCACTTCGGATCCTCTCGGCAACCTTCGCCTTTAATTCATTAAAGTCCTCTTGCACCACCCGATCGGCCCACGCCGCTTTGTTGATACTTGCCACAACAGATGCAGCATCCGGTACGCAGGCGACGGCCATTGGACTAGGGGTAGCGATGCTTACGATTCGGTCTCCGTGGCGGTATTGCAATCGGATTTTCGGAATGCGGATTTTCCCTTGATCATCCGTAGGAACGCGAAATGTCAGGTGGAGCTTTCTATGCTGGCCGGACAAGAGGTTTCCTGGATAAAAAACGGCCCCGCCATCTTCAGTGCGGATGGGGTAACCGCCTGCGCCGATCAGCTGTACACCGGACGACACCGGGACCCGGATGGAAACGTCGGCAGCGGCCACCTTCCGGGTTGCCAGGAACTCGGCTTCGAATACAGATGCAAACAGTTCGGGATTTTCAAGAAAATGATAGTGCCCTGCGCCTTGATCGGCGATGGCCGTCATGAGGATCTCGTTAAAGTCCAAACCGACGCCGATGGTACTGATGGAAAAGTGATTCTCGACGGCAGCGGATGCCAGTTGCCCCAGTACCAAGGGATCGGTAATCCCCTGATTGGCAAGACCGTCCGATATGAGGATCATCTTTCGCTGGCGGGCCTGGTTCGTGACTGTCATCAAAATGTCCATCGCCCGCTTCATACCGCCACCCAAATTGGTCCCACCACCGGATACGACCTGTGTGACCGCAGATGCCATGCGTCCCCGGTTGTATTCATTCATGGACAGCAAGGGAAGCGGTGTTCGTACATCGTTGGCATAGGTGACAAGGGCCAGTCGATCGGAAGGCCCCAGCCGGTGCAACATGCCGACTACCGCCTGCTTTGCATCGCGCAGCTTTTCTCCTTCCATCGAGCCGCTGCGGTCCAGAACGATGACCAGGTCTGTCGCAGGTACTGTGGGAGCTTCGGACGCGGGTAGATCCGATACGGCCAGATCCAGGGCAACGGTCACCCGGCCATCGCCACCCAAAAGAACTTTGTCCTGAACCAATTCCGTGGATAGATGGACAGGCCCATTTCCAAAATCCGTTTCACCGGGCAACGCAACGATGCCCGTCGAGGCAACCGTGCCCATTGCGGCCATGGCAACGGCGGTGGCAAGGATCAATCCGAGAATGGTGTAAAGACTCTTTTTCTGTTTCGGCATAATAAAAACCTCCCTTTTCTGAATGAACAAAATGCTGTGGTTTTATTTTACGGTTATGAAACATGGTTGGATGGTACACCCTGTGGAGGAAAAGACAATTCAAACAAATGCAAAAGGTTAGGCTGATTTTTTTGCATAAGTTTTACTTTGACCCGCAAGGTTTTAATGATAGGAAAAACAGTGGGTCTTGGCATGCTGTGCGTTAGACATCGATTGGCGGGCCGTGAAAGGAGCCGACCATGGAAAAATCCAAAGCCCGGATTCTTGTCGTGGAGGATGATCCGGCGATCTTGCGCGGACTATGTGATGTTCTTGTCTTCAATGGTTACAGTGTCGATGGGGTCGCCGAGGGGGTCGAAGGGTGTGCGTTTGCGCTTTCGGGAAAATACGATCTGGTGTTACTGGATGTAATGCTGCCCGGCATGGACGGTTTTTCCATTTGCCGAAAGATTCGAAGAAAGCGTCCGGTTCAACCGGTGATCATATTGACGGCAAAGGGCTCCGAGGATGATTTGGTTGCCGGCTTTTCCGCCGGTGCAGACGATTATGTGAGCAAACCCTTTTCCATCCGGGAGTTGATGGTTCGGGTAGAGGCCGTTCTCAGAAGAAGCGGAACATCCATTGGCGACGAGAAAATCGAATACGGCGATGTCCGATTCGATGGAACCAATCTTCGGGCCGCGGACGAAAAGAAAACCGTCGAACTGACCCGAAGGGAGATGGACATCGTAATGTACCTGTATCGCCACCAGGATCGGATTGTCTCAAAAGGCGAATTGTTGACCCAGGTTTGGCATTATAATGATCCGGATGTGCAAACCCGTACCGTGGATATTCACATACTGAAACTGAGAAAAAAGATAAGATCCCTGGTCCATGGCAACATGACCATCCAAACGGTTCGCGGCCAGGGATACCGGTTGGAGCGTCTGCCGTGAAACGATTGGGCCTTTTTATGGTTCTTTTTTTCGTGACCATCAGCGTACCATTGGCTTTTGTCGCCATTCGAACATATGTGGCCTTGGATCGCGAGGCCCAGGCGCAGATCGCATTTTTCGCAAAGCAGCTGTTGGATGAAATCGAATCGGAGTTGACCGACATGGTCCGCAAAGAGGAGACCAGGGCCGTGGACGAATACCGCCACACCATGGTGAACCAGGCAGGAGTCGTGATCTCTCCTTTGGCAAAGACACCCAACGTTTCTTATGTATTGGGCTACCTTCAGAACAATCCGGACGGATCCTTTCAGTCGCCATTGACGGATAGGAGTGTAGTTCCATCGAAAGCGATCTCCCTTCGAATTCAGCAGCTGAAAAGCGTCAATGAGATTTTCAACCGAAAAAAATTCACCGCCCGCATCCCCCAAGCGTTGAAAGAAGAGGCCCAGAGATCGGTCGGCCTTCAAAACGAGGGACAATCGGCCTTTGCCGACCGTTATCTGAAAGGTTCACAGGAAAGAAGATCCAAAAGCGTCCTCGGCCAAAAAGAGGCACGCGTGGAGGAGATCACCGCCGGACAGGCCATGAATTTTTCTTTGCGGGAGACCAATGTGCCCCCCCAGTCCCTATGGTCAGGCACCACCCTTGATGAAGTGCCGGATCGGGGCGATGAAGAAAAAGAACGTCTACCTCCCGCCGCAACGGCTCGGCCGGCCATGGAACGACAAGGAGAGGCCATAGAGAGGCAGGCGGCCGGTGCAGACGCCGGCGGTCGCTTTCAGGTGGAAGTGGCACCGCTGCAGGCGGTAACCATCGATGCGAACAGGGTCTTTATTTTTCGCCGCATCGATATTGGCGGACAGATCTATCGGCAGGGATTCGTGCTTCAGGTCGACGAATTTCTCGATCACCTGCTCGCCGTTCACTACGAAACCCAACCCATTGCCCGGTATGCCCGTCTCACTTTTCGCGTTTCGGACCACTTTGCGGTCGGCGACGGCATCGGCCTGGCTGCCGGAAAAAGCACCGGCCGCTATCTGGCCGGAGGAACCTTTCCTGCTCCCTTTGATTTTCTTTCAGCCGAGATGCACATTGTCACCGTGCCACCCTCACCGGCACGGCAGACCTTCACCCTGGCGCTGACGGTTATTGGACTCATCTTGGTTGCGGGATTTGTGACGCTCTACAAGAGCGCGCGAGCCGTGGTGGAGTTGTCCGAAAGACGATCTCAATTTGTGTCGAACGTGACCCACGAACTCAAGACACCACTTACCACCATACGCATGTACATCGAGATGTTGGAGACCGGAATCGCCAGGACAAAGCAGCAGGAAACACAATATCTTACAATCCTCTCTTCGGAGAGTACCCGACTGTCCGGATTGATCGATAATGTCCTGGAGATGTCCCGTCTGGAAAAGCGAACCCATCGTTTCGATTACAAGATGGGGGACCTTACCGAGGTGATGCACGACGTCAGGGACATCATGAACGAAACCGTAACCCGCGAAGGGTACGATATGGTCATTCGATGTGATTCATTGCCCCCATTCGCCTATGACCGGAACGTATTGGTGCAGGTGCTGATCAATCTTATCGAAAACAGCATTAAATTCGGTCGTAACAGAGCCGAGAAACGAATCGTTATCGGCGCGCAGCAAGATGGCCGCTGGATCCGCCTTGCCGTTTCCGACACGGGGCCGGGAATTCCCCATCGATCCATAAAGCATGTATTCGATGATTTTTACCGTGTCGACGATGATCTCGGTCGCACTACCGGCGGTACCGGGATCGGACTGGCCCTGGTTCGAAAGTTTGTGACGGCCATGGGGGGCAGGGTCGGGGTGGAAAACAATCCGGACGCCGGCTGCACGATAACCATCCGGTTGCCGGTAAAGTCGGTTGAAGTGTAATGCAAGCATTCGGCTTTCGGGGATGCCGTCAACCTCAGGGCAACGGTAACGCCCAATCAAAAAAACAGACAAAGGCCATTGAAACTCCATACGGTTTGTTGTAACTATCCTATCCTTTTGGAAGGAAAATGGCGCCTTTGCCAATGATATTGGATATGAAAAACACTTTTTTGAAAGTAAAATCAGGTCAATCATGGGGTTGAGCAAACTGGAGATTGTGCAAATGCTGCGCGAGATGAACGTGAAATACGATTCTGGCGCAACAACGGAGGAACTCAAGCGGCAATTGCAGCAAGAGCATCATCGATTGTGGCGAAAGTCCATCTCCACGAGGCCGGCTGCCGGCAGGCAAACGGGCCGTGGAATCATCCGGAAACGAAAAAAAGAGGCCACGACCGGTGATCTTGCTTCTCGACAGACAGATACGGATGGCGCAACCAATGAAACCGTTGCACCAGGCTCACGGCAGGCTCCGGCACAAGTTGGTAATGGAAACAGGGAAATTTCGCATCATCCGATCCAGAAACCCAAACCCGGAAAGCCTTGGAAAGACGCAGCCGATGGGACGGAACCATTCAATCGAAAAAAGCGCGTATTCGAGTCTGTTTTGCGACGATGCGCGATGCGATGCGAACGCTGTGGAATCCAAACAGGCCAGGGTACCGAATCGGATTTCAATCTAAAACCGTACCATATCGTACCTCTCGCGCAAGGTGGGGAGAACTCCGTGAAAAATGTTGTCGCCCTTTGTCCGACCTGTTTTAACGAAATGGGGAGAAATCCGGATGTAAAATATATCAAGGCGCTTAAGCGAAAAACCCGCGCCAAGCTGTACGACACCTTGCAGGTGGTGAGAAAGAAAAGCCGAAAAGACCGCCCCCGCTTGTATCCTCCCACGTCATAGACCCGGTGATGTTTTGAATCCACCACGGAAGATTCACAGGGTCTGGTCCCGATCGTTGTCTGCCAGCCGTTTATACAATATCGTTTGGCAAATGATACCGAATTCGTTGTTATGAATTGACAATTCAACGTGTTTTACATAATTTTACAGTAAATTGGCGAATCGACCCTCACAGGTTGGTATCTTTTACGATACGAAATCTGTTTTGTTAACTCTCCCTTGTGCTCGATAGAGTAGAGATGGCATGATTATGGCGAATGCAGAACGAAAACACGTGCTATTTGTTGAAGACGAGGAAGCCATCCGAGGGGTGGCGGTTCAACATTTCGAGCGTTTTGCGGACCAGTTCCGCGTAACGATTGTCGAAAATGGCAAAGTCGCCCTGGAGATTGCCGAACGGGAAACGGTCGATCTCGTCGTGACGGATCTGTATATGCCTGTTATGGACGGCTTCGAACTCATTGGTATTTTGACGGAAAAATATCCCCTTATGCCCATTTTCGTGGCTTCCGTGGAGGTCACGCCGGAACTGGATGCCAGCCTCGGATCTCTTCCATCTCTTCGACTTTTTAAAAAACCTTATGATTTCAAATATCTATCTGAATGTATATTGGCGGATTTGAAAGCCAGGGCACAAGGGGAGATCAGTGGCATCGGTGTTCCATCCCTGTTTCAACTCATGGAGATGGAACAACGGACCTGCCGTCTGACCATCGAATCAGCCGATAAAACCGGAGAGGTGATCTTTTCCGACGGACAATTGATCGATGCAAAAACCGGTACGCTCGTGGCGGAAGCCGCAGCGTATGAGATCATCAGCTGGGAAAATGCCACCGTCGGAATTAAAAGCATCAGCAGTCTTCCGGCAAAAAGGATTACACATCCGTTGATGACCATTTTGCTGGAAGGGATGCGGTTAAAAGATGAAAAAAAGAACAATCCCCAATCCGATGCACCCGAAAACCGGCCGTTGCAACGTGAAAAAGGAACGGAAGGTCAGGGCGCAAATGAGGAATACGACGGTTTAAAAGCGCAAAAAGCCAGTATCCCGGCCGAACTGATCTCATTGGTCAAAACGACACCGGGTATCCACGCTTGTAAAATATACAACCGGGACGATTTTGTGCTGGCCAAGAGCAGCAAACATGGCAGCGACCTCACGATTGCCCTTTCTGGCTATTTCGAACCGGTATCCATTTTGGAAAGCGCGATGGCCAGCGGAAAATTTACGTATTTCCTCGTGAATGTAAGGGACGGTGGCCGTTTCTTGTTTTTTGAGTTTAAACAATTACGACTGATTCTTTCGCTGAAACCGGAATTCAATATTACGGAATTTTGGCAACGTATCAATAAGGTACGGTCTCGAATGAAGAAATAGGAGGAGGGATGCAGAAAGCCCTGAATGAAATGAATTTGATACCGGGTGTAATGGGCGGTTATGTGTACAACCCGGAAATGGGCGTAATTGAAAAAAATCTGCCCTCAATATTCAAAGAAGAGAAATTACGAGAAATCAGTTCTCATCTTATCAAACTCAACCAGCTTTTTGGAACTGATTTTCCCGATCATACGGATGCTTTCCTGTTTTTTGAGCAGTCTGCTGTCACGATCCGAGAGATCGAGAGCAACTTTTTTTTCGTATTGTTGTCCGATCCCAAAGTTAAGGCGAACATGCTTTCCGTTTCGATCAATCTGATCATAGAAGAGTTAAAACCACTGATTCGTGAATACAATCCGCAAGATAAAGCCGCTTCGTCCTCCAACCATCAACGAAGTGAAAAGAAGGAATCATCCATCGATCCCAAGGTATTGGAAGAAATGATGAATTCCGGACCGCTCTCCGATCCTTTGACGAAATTGAAGGCCCTCATGGTAAAAATTTTGGGGCCGGTAGCCCCCGTGATGTTTAAGGGCGCGTTGGAAAAATGGTGTGAAACGCAAACCCCTTCGACAGATACGATGCCGCTTCTCGTAGATCTTCTTTGCCGCGAAATGGGCGATGGCGATTTTGCCGAAGAATTCCGGAAGGGATCGACCTTTATTTTGTCGCAATAGCGAAACAAGACGGCAACAATATCGGCAATGGTCCTGTTTTTTCGTAAAAGCGTCCCCTTCATTTTTTGTTAACCATTGCAGTATCGTTACAATCCACACTCCCGACTTTGTCCTTCCAACCGAAAATCGCTACCGTCAGTTAAAAAAAATCTAAACTTTTCCTCAATGAGGGCGATCCAATGAATACATATGATATATTGTGTGTAACGGATAAAGAAAAACTTCGCCGTTACATCTATCGTTGGTAAAGCGTTTGTTTTCGGGCATTTTTTTGTGGTGCTTGCAGGAAAGGATCTCCCTATGTTTCAACGTCTCGGTGTCAAAATTTCAATTGCCGTAAGTGGTGTTATTGTTTTAATGGCGTTACTCGGGGCTTTTCTCATTATCGCAAATACCGACAGTCATCTGGACTTGCTGAAAAAACAGGGGCGTTGGTCCTCCATTATCGGTGCAAGAAGTGTCAGCGCCATCCTTGAGGAAGTCATCGATGCCGGCGGGCTTGTCAGAGAAGACCTGTTCGACTCTCAATTTATTCCTGTAGAAAATACCTCTCCACAAAAATATAGTACCAAATACGATGCCTTCGTCAGCAAAGCCCTTTTTCCTCTCGAGAATGAATACCTCCAAGATAAGAATATCGTTTACGCACGAGTGATTGATTTAAACGGGTATGTACCCGTTCGCATCGAACCTGGCGATACGGAAACGGCAGTCGATTCCCAATCGACCCCAGTTGACCACGTCGGAAAACAGATATTGATGGACGATCGCATTACCAGTGTCTCTTTGAACGAAAAGAAGGGATTCGCCCAAAAATACACGGATACCGAAAACCGGACGATTTGGGAGTTTTCTTCGCCGATTTTCATTAACGGGGAGCGATGGGGCTCTTTTTGTGTGGGCTATCAGAATTTTCCCGAACAAAGTGCCAACACCTTTTTTTCTCCCAAACAATTGCTTTTTGGAAGCCTTTTTATCCTGCTCATCGTTGCCGTCATCTGTTTTATTATCATCACCTTCCTAAACCCTCTTTCGATACTGCTAAAGATGGCTTCCGAGGTGGCAGACGGGAATATGGATCGGCCGGTCAAGATGAAGAACCGGTCCGAAATAGGAAAATTGGCCAATGTCATCGAGCGGTTGCGGGTAAGTACGAAAATGGCCATCGATCGGCTTGCGAGCAACGGATAGGGATCGGGACCGAATCCATGACGATGTACAAACAGCAGTGGAGGTGAATTTGATGTTTGTAAAATGGATCAGCACTATTTTACTATCTGTTTTGCTCTCGACCCTTGTTTTTCTTCATCCGGTCTCGGCTGAGCCTGTCAATGGGTATGGCGAATTGGTTACCCTGATCGAAGACGGAAACGGCAACGCAAAAGAGGTGCTGGAGACCATCCAGTCGTCGCAAAAGACCATGTTGAAAGAATACCTGATAAAGCAGAATGTGTCGAGTGTCATGAAACGGCACTTCAATTTCCAGCAACCCATCGGATTGCACCATATAAGCGACCAATATTTTGCCATTTCCTTCGAGGCGGATACGATCGTTCACAACCTCAAGACCACTGCCGTCTGGGTCTTGCTGTATAAACGGTCCTCACCGGAAAACATCGCTTATGCCAATGAGTATATCGTATATGAAACTGCCGAACAGGTTGCGCAATACAAGGAATCTCCGGATGCAAAAGTATGTGAGCGGTGCTGGGAAGATCTGAAGATTAAATGTGATGCGGCTGTTACGGTAAAAACAAAAACAAAGAGCCAGCGAATTCTCCTAAAGGACTTGGTTTCCAAGGAAAATTTCCAGGTCGAGCTTGCAAAGAAAGCCAATATCTCACATGGTCATAGTGCATCGGAAATCACTTCTGGAACGCTACAGGAGAAATTCATCGACGATGCCATTTGCCGAGACAGCGAGTTGGCCGCTGCCGTGGCGGTTATGAAAAAAAACGCTGCCGCAGTTGCGGTTGCCACCCCTGCAATCAATTTAAAACCCACCGTCGGACGAATCAATGAACTGGAGATAAAAACCAAGGAGATCGCCGTCTTACAGGCAGAAGTGGCCGCGTTGCAGAAAACGGTCAGCCAGTTGTCCCGATTGCTGGAGGGGGTGTCCAGGAAGAACAATGATATCATTTTCAGCAAAGTGAACCTTCACATCGTCAACGGTACCGGTAAAACGGAAGGCGCTCCCAATGGTTTGGGAAATTTGATCGTCGGGTACAACGAACTCCCTGCCAAAGGGGATGCCAAAGCCCACAGCGGGTCCCATAACGTCGTTATCGGCAAAAATCTCACCTATACCTCCTATGGTGGACTCGTGGTGGGGGAGGCCAACGCCATCTCAGGCCCATATGCCGTGGTCAGCGGCGGTTACAACAACCGTGCTTCGGGAAAATATGCATGTGTCGGTGGCGGTCAGCTAAACAACGCCAGCGGGGATTACGCCACGGTTAGTGGCGGTCTGACCCGGAAAGCGGATAAAAACAATAACTGGGCGGGGGGCGATCAG
The DNA here is from genome assembly GCA_963674945.2 of uncultured Desulfosarcina sp. Lineage (GTDB taxonomy): Bacteria > Desulfobacterota > Desulfobacteria > Desulfobacterales > Desulfosarcinaceae > Desulfosarcina. The sequence continues at coordinate 743,861 of CAXXWQ010000003.1, read as the reverse complement.
TACTCTCCGAAATAAGCTTGGCCAGATAAACCAAACAGGCATTTCATCTCGATAGCAGGTTGAGATATCTGGTGATGGCGTTGTTCCAGGTCCAAATCCGTTCCTCATCCTCGGATCCCCTCACGCCGTTTTTTGAAAAAAATGTAACCGCATTATCGTAATTCGCCTTGGATACGGACTCCTTGAGGCGGATTTCTCCCTGTCGAAGCATCCGATTACCGATGGACAGCATTTTCTTGAGAATCCTGGGCTTATGGTGCTGGTTCCGGCGATTCTTGGAGAAATAGACCAACGCCGTCCGGTAGGATTCGAGTAGCGGTTCAATGTAGCCGGCAAAGAAGATGAGCTTTCTCAATCCCTCGGAAGAGAGGTTGTAGGTGTCCGGCAAAATGGGATGGGGAACGAGGATCGCGTTATCGATAAAGGCTTTTACGGTTTTGCGGACGATGAATGCCGGAGGTTGGATGGCGTCCGGGGTAAACTCTTCGCAAAATAGATTTTGAAGGTGCCGGTACGGTTCATGCAGATTTGAAGCGGAGAACTGGAATGCGTCCTTCTCCAGGATGGCCACGGCAGTGAAGGCCGGGGCAACGAAATGACAAATGCAGGTATTTTTATAATAGTCCAGTGCATTGCGGCGGCTTTCGATGATTCGAAAGCCATCTGCCCCCATCTGTCCCGTGGTCTTGGAGATGGCCCTTTGGATAAATTTGCGCCTTTGATAGTAATGCAGCGTGTTTTCCACGGAATAGGCGTAATTGCCGGAAAGTGGTTCCGACAGGCAGGTGTTCTGGGCGAACAAAAGATTCGTGGACGCCTCGATGCGAAAGCCAATTTCCGTCCGGGAGATGACCTCCTTGCCGCCGACCAAAAGAGCACCGGCCACCAGCGACTGTGGCGTAACCACGGCATTCCGGTCGATCGTATTCATCACCCTGACGCCGATCTGGCGACACAGGGTGTTCTGCTGCTTGGAGGAGATCTGGACGTCCGCAGTACCCTGTCCGTTCATGATGTCCATTAGGGAGAAGGGGTGTCCAAAATGAATGTGAACGCTTCCGTAGCGGTTCTGGAAAATCGCCTTGGCTTTCAGCATCTGGCGGAAACTTTCCGGAGACTTTTTCCCGCCACTGATTTCATGGAGGTAAGCGCCTTCATCGGGAATTCGATCGTAGGCGATAAAAACGGGAACAAAGATGAGATCCTGGCATGCCCCGGAAAAAAACGCCTGGAGGAGGATGGAAAGCATTCCCAGTTGGGGCTTAAGAAGTTTTCCACTCCTGCTGCGTGTCCCCTCGATGTAAACGGCGATATTAAACCCCTCTTTCAGGACCTTATGGATGTATGCGGAAAAGACCTTGGCATAGAAAACCGCACCCTTGAAACTTCGACGAACGAAGAAGGCACCGCCCCGTCGAAACAGCGGTCCCATCGGCCAGAAAGCGAGATTTTTACCGGCAAAGGTCAGTGGGCAGGGCATATGGTTGTCGTACAGGGTGTACAAAAGGAGTAGCGAATCCATGTGGCTTTTGTGGGCGGGCATGAAGATGATGGGCCCTTTGCGGGCACTTCGTTTGATCTCGGACACCTGATCGGCATTGAAGGTAACGGACTCGAAGAGTGTGTTCAGGAAATACCGAAGGATGCGATGGGTGATATCGATGAAAGACGGACTGTATTTGGCCGCGATCTCGTCCACATACCCCATGGCTTCCCGGTGAGTATCGAAGATGCCAATCCCTTTTCGTTTGGCATAGGTTACCATGAACTGGCGCAATCCTTCACCGGTTAATAGCTCCTGTTTGATCTCCTCCGGCCTTTTGATTGTAGGGCCGGTAATGCTCTTTCTATGGGCGTTGATCTGTCTGAGCAGTTTTCGTCTCAATTCCGAGGTCAAATAATTGGTGCTTCGATCCACGTTTTTCTCGGATGTCACATATCGCTTAAGATCGATGGGATCGGACACCTCGATGAAGATGGTCTTGGGTTTATTGAACAATGTCCACAGGCGCCGTAATCTGCCCGGTTGCTGGTGAGAGCCGAAAAAGATGTCCAGCAGGCTGGGCCTGCTGGATTCTGGCAATTTACTGAAAAAAATCAGTTTGGGAACGATAAAGATGGGGCGCGTCATTGTGCGCTGGAGGTCGATGAGATGGCTGATCGGATCCATCTTGGACTTGATGAATTGACGGTGAAAATCGGCTTTTTCCATCAAAGGTAAAAACGCGGTCGTCCCTTTTCGGATTTCGTCTTGGATGAATCCTGCCTCGTAGGGATCCCGGAAGCGAAGATGGCCGAAGAAGTAGTGGAGTTGGGAAAAGGCGATTCGGAGCAGTCGACCCAGCGGTTGAAAAATGACGACATGGCAGTCGAAACCAAGCCGGGGGTAGGGGAGTCTGGCTGCCATGTAGCGGGTGTAGTAGCATAAAAATTCAAAATAGCTTTTGGTCTTGGATGTATACACAATGACCGCATCATCGGGAAGCTTCTCGATTACTTCGTTGAGTTCGGCGTTCAGTCGGATGCCCGAAAAGATACGGCGCAGGATGAACATCGCCAAAGGACCGGTTTTGTCCGGCAGCCAGCAGGTAAAAAGGTTGCCTTCCGATCGCACCGACTGACGATATCGCTTTTTAAAAAGGGATAATAATCTCATTGCCCTGGCATCAGAAAAGATGTTTGATCGCGGTGGTTAAAAACGGGACTCTTCGGTCCCTTTTTTTTCGGGAAAGGGCGTTACTCCTCTTCTTTCGACGCAAGGGGCAACGGTGCCTGGACAGGCGCTTCGCTTTCCAACCGGTCTACCTTTTGGAATCCGCGTGGCAGCTTCTTTCCGCGTCGCCCACGTTCGCCCATATATTCGGATAAATTGCCGTGAGACAACTTGAAGAAGCGCTTCCCGGAGTAAATGGTGAGGCCGGCCTCCTCGGGTACCAGTGCCAGATGGGTGAGAATCTCTTCTCTCTCCCTGGCACGTTTTACGGGGATGTGGATAATCTTGTTTCCTTTGCCCTTTGCGATGGCCGGTAGTTTATCCAAAGCAAAGACCAGCATGCGTCCCTCGTTGGTGACAGCGGCCAGCAGATTCCCGCCGGTTTCGTCTATGGGGATCGGCAATAGGGGCCGGGCACCTTTGGGAAGCGTGAGAATCGCCTTGCCCTTGGTGTTGCGCGTCACAAGTTCCCCATAGCGAGTGATGAATCCGTAACCGGCATCACTTGCAAGCAGCAACTGCCGATCTTCTTTTTCCATTATCACGGCCATCATGGTGGCGCCGGGTGTCAGGGCGAATCGACCGGTGAGGGGTTCGCCATATCCCCGGGCCGATGGCAGCGTGTGTGCAGAAAGGCTGAAGGAACGGCCCGTGCTGTCCAAAAACGTCACCGGTTGGTTGCTCTTACCCCGGGCCGCGTCCAGATAGCCGTCTCCCGGTCGGTAGGTCGCTTCGATGGGATCGATCTCATGCCCTTTGGCCGCACGCACCCAACCGTTCATGGAAAGAATAACCGTAATCGGTTCCACCGGCGCCAACTGCTCCTGGGAGATGGCCTGGGCTTCCTCACGCTCGACGATGGCAGTTCGTCGATCGTCGCCAAATTTTTTCGCGTCGGCACGAAGCTCCTTCTTGACCAATGTCTTGAGTCGGGCTTGGGAAGAGAGCGTTTTTTCCAAAAGCTGCCGTTCTTTGTCCAGGTCCTTTTGCTCGCTTCGAATCTTCATCTCCTCCAACTTCGCCAGGTGGCGAAGGCGAAGCTGCAATATGGCCTCCGCCTGTTCATCGGAGAGATCGAAGCGGTTCATCAATACCGGTTTGGGGTTGTCTTCGCTGCGAATGATGCGGATGACCTCGTCGATGTTCAGATAGGCAATCAGCAGGCCTTCTAGGATGTGAAGGCGACGCTGCACTTTCTCCAGACGATGGGCCAGTCGGTCCTTGACGGTTTGCACGCGGAACTCGATCCACTCGGAAAGGAGGGAACAGAGGCCTCGTACACCCGGTTTTCGGTCCAGTCCGATGACATTCAGGTTGATCCTGTGGGTCTTCTCCAGATCCGTGGTGGCGAAGAGGTGGGCCATGAGAGCATCCCTGTCCACCCGATTCGAACGAGGAACGATGACCAGGCGCACGGGGTCATCGTGGTCCGATTCATCACGAAGATCGGCAACCATGGGTAGCTTCTTCTTGTTCATCTGGGAAGCAATCTGCTCGAGAACCCTGGCCGGGGAGACTTGATGGGGCAGGGCGCCGATGACGATGTCTCCATTTTCCCGTTCATAGGTTGCCCGCATGCGGATCACCCCTTTGCCCGTCCGATAGATGGCCGCAATTTCCGATTTCGGCGTGATGATCTCCGCACCCGAAGGGTAGTCCGGCCCCTGGATGAAATCGCATAACGCGTTTGTGTCGGCGCCGGGGTTGTCGATCAAATGGATGCAGGCGTCGACGACTTCGTTGATGTTGTGGGGCGGGATATCGGTGGCCATGCCGACGGCGATGCCCGTGGTACCGTTTAGCAAAATATTGGGAAGCCGGGCCGGCATTACCTGTGGTTCCTTCAGTGTGCCGTCGAAGTTGGGAATCCAGTTCACCGTTCCCATGGTGATTTCGGACAAGAGTACGTCTGCATAGGCGGAGAGCCGGGCCTCGGTATACCGCATGGCGGCGAATGACTTGGGATCGTCCGGTGCTCCCCAGTTGCCCTGTCCGTCGATGAGCGGGTATCGGTAGGAAAAGGGTTGTGCCATGAGGACCATGGCCTCGTAACATGCCGTATCCCCATGGGGATGAAACTTTCCCAGCACATCGCCCACCGTTCGTGCGGACTTTTTGGGTTTTGCGGACGCCGTCAGGCCCAATTCGCTCATGGCATAGACGATGCGCCGCTGAACGGGCTTAAGACCATCGCCGATGTGAGGCAGGGCGCGATCCATGATGACGTACATGGCGTAGTCGAGATAGGCCTGCCGGGAAAACTGCTGCAGGGGCATCCGTTCGGTGCCCTCTTGGACAGGGGATGTGATTGTCGTCATATTCGCTTTCTATGTTGTTTTCAATCTATCTTGGCCAGATTACCACTCTCTTCGATCCAATGCCGACGATCCTCTGCCCGTTTCTTTGCCAGCAGCATGTCCAGGGTGGAAAAGGCCGTCTCGTCTTCGTCCACGGTCATCTGAACCAACCGGCGGGTGTCCGGCGCCATGGTGGTTTCCCTAAGTTGCACCGGATTCATCTCCCCCAGCCCCTTGAACCGCTGAACGTTGATCTTTACATTGGCCTTTTGGGTCGTAAGACGACGGATGATCGCTGTCTTTTCCGCATCGTCCAACGCATAATAGACTTTCTTGGCCGCATCGATTCGGTACAGGGGGGGCATGGCCACGAATACGTGGCCGGCCTTGACCAGCGGCGTGAAGTGCCGAAGAAACAGGGCACAGAGCAAGGTGGCGATATGCAGGCCATCGGAGTCCGCATCGGCGAGGATGCAGACCCGATGGTAACGAAGACCGTTGAGCTTTTCGGAACCCGGGTCCACACCGATGGCCACGGCGATGTCATGGACCTCTTTGGACCCCAGTATCTGGGTGGATTCCACTTCCCAGGTGTTGAGGATTTTGCCCCGAAGGGGCATGACCGCCTGTGTCTGCCGGTCCCTTGCCTGCTTTGCAGATCCTCCGGCGGAGTCCCCTTCCACCAGAAATAGTTCGCTCTGATCGGGATCCTGGCTCACACAGTCGGCCAACTTGCCGGGAAGGGCCGGGCCGGCGGTAATTTTTTTCCGTACGACCTTCTTGCCGGCTTTCAACCGGTTTCTCGCATTTTCAATCGCCATCTCCGCCAATCGTTCACCGGTCTCGGTATGGTGATTCAGCCAGAGACTGAAGGCGTCCTTTACGACCCCGTTGACAAAGGAGGCACACTGGCGGGAGGAGAGCCGCTCTTTGGTCTGCCCGGAGAACTGGGGATCGGTCATCTTGACGGAGAGCACATAGGCGCACCGGTCCCAGACATCATCCGGCGCCAGCTTGATTCCACGGGGGATCAATTTTCGAAATTCACAAAATTCGCGAATGGCGGCCAATAATCCCGAACGGAATCCGTTAACATGGGTGCCCCCCTGGGCCGTAGGGATCAGGTTCACGTAACTTTCGGTAATGGCCTCCCCTGCCTGGGGCAGCCATGTCACGGCCCAGGAAACGGCTTCTCCATCACCGTCGAATTTTCCCACGAAGGGGTCGTCCGGAATCCGTTCGAAATCCATCAGCCCGCTGGCCAGATATTCCTTGAGGCCGTCTTCGTAGTACCATTTTGATGTCTCACCGCTTTTTTCGTCGGTGAAGCTCACCGTGAGTCCGGGGCACAGAACCGCCTTTGCCCTGAGCGTGTGGCGCAGCCTTGGGATGGAGAATCGGACCGTATCGAAATATTCGGGATTGGGCCAGAACCGAATGGTTGTGCCGGTGTTGCGCTGGCCGACGGTGCCGACCGCTTCCAATTCCTGCTCCTTTCGCCCGTCGGCGAATCGGATTTCGTATCTTGTGCCGTCTCTTCTGATCTCCGCCTCGAGGCGGCTGGAGAGCGCATTGACCACCGAGACACCGACGCCGTGCAGTCCTCCGGAAAACTGATAATCTTTATTGGAGAATTTCGCCCCGGCATGCAATTTGAGCATGATCACCTCTACGCCGGTGATTCCCTCTTCGGGGTGAACATCCGTTGGCATGCCGCGTCCGTCATCGGCAACACGCAAGGAGCCGTCCTCATGCAGGATCACGTCGATACGTTTCGCGAAACCGGCGATGGCTTCGTCCACGCTGTTGTCGATCACTTCCTGGGCCAGGTGGTTCGGGCGTTGTGTGTCCGTGTACATGCCCGGTCGCCGGCGGACCGGGTCAAGTCCCTTTAGAACTTCCAGGGAGGCGGCATTGTAATCCCTTTTGTTATTGCCGCCGTTTTTGAAAAGTGTGTCCGTTTTGATGGCAATTCCTCCGATTCAAGATTCGACGTCCCACCCGATTCGGTATCAATGGGGGTGTGGGAGGCAGCTGTTCCTCACATCGGGTGTAGAGGACGTGGCCCTTGGCCTGCTTGCTGGCAGGACGAGGGGACACATCCCTTTATGATGGATATGATGTAAAAAAGCAATACTGTATGTTGTGGTTTGAGCGGAACCGGCATGTGTTGTTGGGCTGGTCAGCGGTTTCGTTTGTCTACAGCTACCCGCTTTCTGGATCTGTTTCTTCCTTACAATCACTTACGGTCTCTTCTTCAGGTGCCGTAAGAGGGTCCTCGGCGGTCGCACCGGCATCGGCGCCGACTGCCACCGCTTCGTCGAGTTTCTCCATCGCCTCATCCTGTCTGGTTTTCGAGAGTTCTTCGATCTCCTTTGGCGTGGGTAGGTCCTTTAAGTCTTTGAGTTCGAATACCTCCAGAAAATGCTTGGTGGTCGCATAGATCAACGGCCGGCCGGGAATTTCCATGCGCCCCAGCACGCGAATCAATTTTCGTTCCATGAGCATACGGATGACGCCTCCACTGTCAACACCACGGATATGTTCGATATCGTTTCGGATGATCGGCTGATTATAAGCGATGATGGCAAGCGTCTCCAAGGCGGCCTTGCTCAGGCGCGGCGCATGGGGTTTCACCAGCCGCTTGATCCAATCGTTGTATCTGCTTTGGGTGCGAAACTGGAAACCGCCGGCAACTTCTTTCAGTATGAAGCCACCATCGCGCTGGCGATACTCGGCCATCAATTCATCGACGGCACCGCGAACGGCATTGGCATCCGCATCGTCGAGAATGTTTTTCAATTGCGCCATCGTCAATGGCGTATCGGACACGAAGAGCAGGCTCTCGATGATATATTTGAGGTCGTCAGTCATCGCTGTCCAGTCGTAAAACAGTTATTATTGATAAAATACGCGAATTATTCCCGTGGGTAAGTGTTGCGCAACGCGGATCAGGTTGAGCTTGGCCATCTCCAGGATTGCCAGAAAGGTGACGATGATGTCGCTCTTTTCTTGGCTGCCGTCGAACATCTCTTCGAATGTGAGAGACGACTTTAACTCGAGTAGCTCCGTGAGTTCGGTAATCCGTTCCTGAACGGATACCCGATCACGGGAAAAATCGACACGGTGGCCAGGTGTCACCTTGTTCAGGATCGCCTGAAATGCATCGATGAGTTCGAACAGACCGATTTGTATCACCTGGTCGTCTTGAAAATCTTCCATCGGCTCCGGGCCGGGGCTCCGGGTGAAGGTCTTTTCGCCCAGAAGGTTGCGCTCGGCCAACTGCTCTGCAGCCGATTTGATTCGAAGGTATTCCAGCAGCGGTCTGGTGATCTCCAGCCTCGGATCCTCATCCTCCTCTTCTCCTTCCGAAACCGGTAACAACATCTTGGACTTGATGTGCGTCAAGGTAGACGCCATCAGGACGAAATCGCCGGCAAAATCGATGTTCATCTGCTGCATCCACTCCAGATACGCAAGGTACTGATCGGTAATCCGGGCGATGGGAATATCGTAGATGTTGACCTCGGCCTTTTTGATCAAATGGACGAGAAGATCCATGGGACCTTCAAAAACGTCCTGGAGTCTGACCCGATACAGGTCATCATCCATATCGTCCAATGGCCTGTCCGAAGTGCTGTCTGTCAAAGATGGCATCGGTTATCCTGACCTAACGGTTTCGTTCCAAACGTAAATGGTGTCGCTTTACTCTTTTATTTGTATTGCCTTTCGTACCTGCTCCATGGTTTTTCTGGCCACAGCCCTGGCCTTTTCACTGCCGGCAGTCAGGATCTTTTCAACCAGTTCGGGATTTTTCTCAAAATGGATTCTTCGCTCCCGGATGGGCTCCATGGCCTTGATCAGGCTTTCGGCCATGATTTTCTTGCACGCCACGCATCCAATTTCAGCATTCCGGCATTGCGGATCGATGGCCTGCCATGTCTTTTCTTCCGAGTAAATTTTATGAAACTCGAAAACATTGCAAATGTCCGGATTTCCAGGATCGTCCTTTCGCATTCGCTGGGGGTCGGTGACCATCTGGGCCACCTTCTTGGCGATTTCATCCGGAGAATCGGATAGGTAGATGGCATTATTGTAAGATTTGCTCATTTTGCGGCGATCCAACCCAAGGATTTTGGCCGTCTTGGTCAAGAGCGCTTCCGGTTCCGGAAATACATCACCGTAAAGGAAATTGAAGCGTCTTGCAATTTCGCGCGTGATTTCCACATGGGGCACCTGATCGATTCCCACCGGCACTCCATTGGCCTTGTACATGATGATGTCCGCCGCCTGAAGGACAGGGTAGCCCAAGAATCCAAAAGTGGAAAGGTCTTTGTTGTCCAGCTGGACAATCTGGTCCTTGTAGGTCGGGTTTCGCTCCAGCCAGGGCACCGGTGTGATCATGGACAGCAACATGAAGAGTTCGGCATGTTCGGGAACTCTCGATTGCACGAAAAGGGTGCTTTTTTCCGGATCGAGACCCACGCTGAGCCAGTCGATCATCATCTCTTTCACGTATCCGGTAATTTTGCTTGGGTTTTCATAGTCGCTGGTCAAAGCATGCCAGTCGGCGATGAAGAAGAAACAGTCATAATCCGCCTGCATCTCTACCCAATTGGAAAGCGCTCCGTGAAGATTCCCCAGGTGCAGCGGTCCGGTGGGCCGCATACCGCTCAATACTCGCTTCTTGACACTCATCTATACATCTCCCGATCGATTAAGTCTTGTTTCCGGCTGCGATGCAACCGCAGATGGATGACAATGATTAAAAACTTTGTATAATAGTTAGATTGTAATGATCAATCAAGGAAAAAACAGTCACACGTCTTTTGGCAGTGGTGCCCGTCGTTGCCAATGTGGTTGTCACGGCGTGCAAGTGCGTCGGCCCTGTGATAACCGCCTTGGAAGACCCTTTTTTCCCGTTCGCCTAAAGCCGATGTCGTCCCTGCCGATAATTTATAGTATACCATGACCCAACGGAAGATCTTTGCACAACCGTCGCCACGTTGAATAGGCGGTCGGGCGATGAACGGAAACGAGATACGTGGATAATCTTTTGCAGGAAATGAAAGGCTCTTTTCAGGTGATCAATGGATAAAGTGAAAGAACTCATACAGCTACTGGGTGCGAAAGATGTGATCGCGCGGACGTCCATGGCCAAGGCCCATGGAATCTGTAAAATTTGTGGAGAACCTGCACTTTTTTTTCGCACGCCAAGGGCCGAACTGGAATACAATATTTCCTCCATATGCCAGTCCTGCCAGGACTATTATTTCCCCATCGAACAATGACGGCTCCGTAGAAAGCTTTTCCAGGCCAAATACGGCCAAACAATCGCATGCAAGAAACTCGCTATTATTTCCTTCGCAGATAGACGGAAACGAGGGAAACGCTTTTTATAAAAAAGTCCTAAACAACAGGCCTTCAAAAAAAAGAAATGCCCGGAACCCCAGTGGCAGGTTCCGGGCAATCGCTGCATTCAGTCCAGAAAATTGGTCCTCTGTGCCTATTCAAAAGATAGATGGCTTTGCCGTTGGAATGTTTCGAGAATCCAGGAGTCAGAATTCAGAATCCAGAATCAGGTATTCGCCTGCGGCTCGATCTATCTTATCGACGGAGCGAAGCGACATCAGATTCATTCTGGCTCCTGAATGCTGTCTTCTGACTCCTGTGTTTGTTTCACACTATTTTGCGGCTTGACGCGCCGCAGTCAGCCATCCGTTCCATTTTTCGGCGTTTTTGGCGATCCATTCATCCACGTGGCGTTCGATGTCTTTCTGGGACTTTTCCCCTTCGTTCATGCGGGTGTTTTGTTCGTTGATGTCGATCAACGGCAGGGTGAACACCTCGAAAAATTTCTTGGCGGCCGGATTCTTGTCTACAAATTTTTTGTTGGCGACGATTCGGATGTCCGATACGACGAACCCCAACTTGATGGGATCGGTGACCGCTCCTACGATGCCCGAAGCCGTCATTCGATCCACGGCTTCTTTTTGGGACTCTTTGGGGATGATCTTGGGTACGTTGATCCACATGACATCTTTGCCCGGTTGCAGCTTGAAGATCGTCCAGTTGGGGGCCCAGGTGTAGAAGAAGATCGGTTTTCCGCTCTTGTAGTCTCCCAGCGTCGATGCCATGCCGGCCTCATATGCCGCCTTGACGGGATTGATGTAGTCGTCCAGATCGTATACCTTCATGTGCCAGCTGATGACGTTCTCACATCCCCATCCCGGTGGGCAGGCGGTCAGATCGGCTTTGCCGTCACCGTTTTTATCGAATGCCTTCATGACCTCGGGGCGCTTAAAATCGTCCAGGGACTTGATGTTGAACTCTTCCACGGCCTTTTTGGACACCAGGTAGCCCTGGAGACCGCCGGATTTCACCACATAGCCGTACACACCGGCATCTTCGTAAAAATTTTTGGGAAGCTGGCTGTTGTGGTTGGGAAACCAGCCGTTGGCCCAGTAATCCACATCGCCCAGGGCGACGGATTTGTAGAAAATCGGGTTTTGCAGGTCTTTGGGGGTTTTGACCTTGTATCCCAATTCCACGAGTCCACGGCGCACCAGTGCTTCCTGGAAGAAACCGGTGTTCCAGGTGGCCCGGGCGGGCTGGACCGTCGTTCCTTTGCCCGGTTTCATGTCGTCCGCAAAGGCAGGCGCTACTGAAAATGCCATGCAGATACAAATAAAAAGTGTGATCAACTGTCGTGTTCCGAATTTCATAAAAACCTCCTCTTTAGAATAATGTTGCGAAAATGAGTGTCGAACGTTTTCGGTGATTCCGAATAAAGGTTAACTCTTCTGGGCCATGGACTGTGTGACACGATCCAATACGATGGCCATTAAGACGATTCCCAGTCCACCGATGACGGCCCGACCGATGTCCAGTGTGTTCAGCCCCAGAATAACCGGTGAACCCAAACCACCCGCGCCAATGAGCGCCGCGATGACGACCATGGACAGGGCCATCATGATGGTCTGGTTGAGCCCGGCCAAAATCGTCGGCATGGCCAGGGGGACCTGAACCCGAATCAGCACCTGCCATCGGCTGGCGCCGAAAGCCTGGGCCGCTTCCACCAGTTCGGGGTGAACCTGTCGGATGCCCAGGCTGGTGAGGCGGATGATGGGCGGCAGGGAAAAGATGATGGTTGCCAGTACGCCGGCCACGTTGCCCACGGAAAAGAGCATGACGATGGGTACCAGGTAGACGAAGGCCGGTGTGGTCTGCATGGCATCCAGTGCCGGCCTCATCCAGGCCTCGAATTTGTCGCTACGGCCGGAAATGATGCCCAGGGGGATGCCGACCACGGCACAAAAAATGACTGCGGAAAGCACCATGGCAAGGGTTGTCATGGTCTCACCCCAAAGGCCGAGCAGCCCGATCAGGGTCATGGTGATCACCGTGAAAATGGCCAATCCCTTTCCGGAAAAACGCCATGCTGCCACGGCGAGAAGCACAATGATAACGAAAGGGGGAATCCAGTTCAATAAGGAATCGAACCCGGTTAAGGTTTGCTCCACGGGCCATTTGATGGCCTGAAAAAAATCTCGATAGTTGTCCACCAGCCAGTCGACGAACTGGGAAACCCAGACATCCAGTGGAATGACTTTGTCTTCAAACATGGTCTTTCTCCAACGTTCGGTTTGACCACATGACGCTGCGCGATGATGATCTGTGCAGCGAATCATGTGCGAAGGGCAAAAAGAGTGCGGTCCGGCAATCTTGAATCAATGATTACGCGACGGCCTTATCCGTCTGCTCGTCCATTTCGGTTTCGGTTCGATGCAGGGTCCGTAAGAATCGGTTTTTGGAAACCACTCCCTTGTAGACCTCCTTTTCGTCAACCACCGGAATGGGCCAGCTGCTGGAAGCAACGAAAGGCAAAATGTCCTGCATGGAGTCGTTCAGGTTGACCGGCGTGCCGCCATCCAAAAAGGCCTGGTCGATGGGTTTGTCGGGTTTGCCGTTCTCCATGGCTGCGCGCAGGGAATCGGACGAGACGATCCCCAGGAAACGATGCTTGGCGTCCAGCACGTAGCAGTGGTCACGTTCGCTGCTGCTGAGAAGCTCGTGTGTGGCCCGCATACTTCCCTCTTTGGTTTTGACGTAGGTTGGGTGGGTGTCGCGGACGATATCGCCAGCCGAGATGACGTTCGTCGGATCCACTCCCCTGAAAAAGGCGCGTACGTAATCATCCGCCGGGTTTTGCAGGATCTCTTCCGGTGTTCCCACCTGAACCACCCGGCCTCCTTCCATGATGGCGATGCGGTCGCCGATGCGAAGGGCCTCGTCCAGGTCGTGGGAGATGAATACGATGGTTCGTTGCTGCTCTTCCTGGAGTTTGAGCAATTCGTCCTGCATCTCCGTTCGGATCAAGGGATCCAAGGCGGAAAAGGCCTCGTCCATGAGAAGGATGTCCGGATCCACTGCCAGGCCACGGGCCAGTCCCACCCGCTGTTGCATGCCACCGGAGAGTTCCGAGGGATATGCGTTTTCCCAACCGGCCAGTCCTACCTGTTCCAAGGCCTTCATGGCGCGATCATTTCTCTTTTTCTTTTCGATTTTGGCCAATTCCAAGCCAAAAGCCGCATTGTCCAGAACCGACAGGTGGGGCATGAGGGCGAAGGACTGGAACACCATGCTCATGTGGTGCAGCCGAAATTTTACCAGTTCTTCCTGGCTCATCTGAATGACGTCCTTTCCGTCTACGATGACCTTGCCGGCAGTGGGTTCGATGAGCCGGTTGAGCATACGGACGATGGTGGATTTGCCGGAGCCGGACAGACCCATGATGACGAAGATTTCACCGGATTCGATGGTAAAATTGGCGTTGTCCACCCCGACGGTCATGCCCGTTCGTTCCAGGATTTCCGCCTTTGTTTTGCCTTCCTTCAAAAGGCCCATGGCCTTTCGCGGTTGGTCTCCGAAGATTTTGTACAAGTTGTTAACGACGATTTTTTCCATAGCTTTTTGACCATTTGGTTATGGGTTTACGGTTGTTGTCCTATACGGCCCCGCCTCGGGCATGCCCTTGGACTCCTCTGATGGTGGGACGAGGATGCTTGTGGTCAACAAGGGCGCCGCATCGATCTGTTTGGCGTCCATCAAGGTCACCAGTCGATGAAGTGCGCTGAGGATCATGTGTTGTTCCCATGTCTGTAGCTTGGCGAACTGCGTGGTGAAGGATTCCTGCATCAGGGGCGGCGCGGCAGCCAACAGATGTTCACCGGCGGATGTTATTTTGACCAATACCCGCCTTCGATCCCTGTCGCTTTTCTTCCGGACCAGATACCCACGCTTCTCCAGCCGATCCAAGATGCCCGTCACCGTGGCCTGGCTGACGCTGATGGCCTTGGAAATATCGCTTGCCGTGATTTCACCGGCCTGTTGGATCTCCCGCAGGATGATGAGTTGGGGACCGGTAAGGCCAAACTGCTTGACCAGACGTTTGGAATGAAGATCAATGCGCTGGATGATGCGGCGTATGGCGATCAACACGTCATCACAGACACTGGTGGCGTCACGATTGTTTTCCATTGATCATGTCCATCGGGGAGAATGTTGGGGGGGCATTTGCCAGAAAAAATAGTTACACCTCAAACTATTTTTGAGAGCAATTTTCTTTTGTATACAAAACATAAGTAATGTGGCTTTTTTCTTTCGAATAATCATAACATACTAACATAATGTATTTTTTTATTTGCTACAATAGTACACTATAAGCATACCCGTGATATTTTGTCAATGATTCAAAGTGAAATGGATTGCATCAATATTATGTATTCAAATTGGTGAGGTGATGCGCACTAGACGGATCGGTGTAAACGCCATCGTGGCCTCTGATGGTCGTTACAGTAATCCGGCGCGTCGACGCTCCCATCCGCGGAGATTTTACGGATCCGTCAATGTTGGTTTGGAATTATTACTGCAGGCACTCCGAAGGAATTGACCTCGGGGTGTATATGGTCGCTACGGTTGCTTCTTCTTGTAAAGAGGAGACATGTCGCGCAGGGTCTTGACGATTTTTTCCAGGGCGGTCAGAAAATCATCGACGTCTTTTTCCGTGTTGTCGATTCCGAAGGTGGCCACCAGCGTCCCCTGGGCATCGGCATGACCCAATCCGATGGACAACAATACGTGGGATGCCCGAAGTGAGCCGGTTGCGCAGGCGGATCGGGTGGAGACGAGGATGTCATCGTCGTCCAGCATCAACACAATGCTTTCGCCCTCGATGTATTTGATGGAAATGGAGACAAGGTTGGGAAGACAGTACTCCGGGTGGCCGTTGATGACATACTCGTCGAAGTGGTTTGGCAAGTTGTCGATGAGTCGCCTGCGAAGGCTTCGTGCGTGAGCGATTCGGGAGTCCATATCTTTTCGGGCATATTCGGCGGCCACGCCGGTACCGATGATACCGACGAGATTCTCGGCGCCGGCCCGTTTGTTGTTTTCCTGCATCCCGCCGTCCAAAAGCGGCCAGAGCGGTGTCCCGCGACGGATGTACAATCCGCCGACGCCGGTCGGTCCATGGAAGGTATTGGAAGAAAAACTGACCAGATCCGCACCCAACCGTTGAACGTCGATGGGGACGACGCCGACTGAGTCAACGGCATCGGTATGGAGCAGAATCTTTTTCTCCTTTACGATCCGGGCAATCTCTTCGATGGGTTGGATGGTTCCGATTTCATTGTTGCTGTGCATGATCGAAACGAGGATGGTCTTATCGGTAATGGCATCGGCAATCTCATGCGGATCCACCCGTCCATATTTGTCCACCGACACCGAAGTGATATGATACCCCATGGTTTTCAGTCGTTTCAGACTCTTGTTGACCGATGTATGTTCAATGTTTGAGGTGATGATGTGGTTGCCTTTTTTTTGATTGGAAAGTGCCGCTCCCTTGATGGCGTGATTGACCGATTCCGTGCCACAGGAAGTGAACACCACCTCTCTTTCATCGGCACAGTTGAGCAGTCTGGCAACGCTTTGCCTCGCCGCGTCCAGGGCCTGGGCCGCCGTTTCCCCCACACTGTGCTGACTGGCCGGATTACCGAAATCCTTACCGATGGCATCGATCATGGCCGTTTTCACCTCCGGCAGCAGCGGGTTCGCGGACATATGGTCTAAGTTGATTTTCGGCATGGCATTGTCCTTTCTTCAGCAGATAGGAGTGGCACCTGGTATCGAAGGATGCGGATCAATCCTCTTCCACCTCTATTTCAGATTGACAGGTGACGCAAAAATCCACCTTTCCATCCACTTCCGCGTCACAATAGGGGCAGTAGCACTTGTCACCGTCATGATGTGCATGTTTTTCCTGTTCGATGGGTTCCGGTTTTATTCTGCCGGCCTTTCGGTCTTCGTAATTTTTTATTGCCGCCGTCAGGGCATCGGCTCCCAAATTGGAGCAGTGAAGTTTATTTTTGGGTAATCCTTCCAGTGCTTCGGCGACATCCTTGTTGGTTATCTTTCTCGCCTCTTCCAGGTTTTTCCCTTTGGCCATTTCCGTCAGCATGCTGGAGACAGCGATGGCTGATCCGCATCCGAAGGTCTGGAACTTGATGTCCCTGATAATATCATCTTCGATTTTCAGGTAGATGGTCATCATGTCGCCGCACAGGGGGTTGCCCACCTCTCCGACGCCATCGGCGTCGTCGATTACGCCCACGTTTCTCGGATTTCTGAAATGATCCATGACTGTCTGCGAATACATCATGTCGTCCTCCTTGCCGCCAAGTGGCACTTACCCCGATGAAATACGATCTTAATTGATTGTGGGATCGTGGTATCTTGCCAATTTTTCGATAAAATTCAGTATAACAACGAAATTACCAATTTCAACTCACGCCTCCCATCCTCACAGGGGGCTTTGTCATGAAAAAGATGGCCAAACAGTATTGCATTGCGGAAAAAATTCTTTTTCCCATTTTCCCACCGGTGGGAAAAAACGGGAAAAGCTCTTTATTCATCGCACGTTTCATAGATTTGCGGAAAAGATGAGAAATGAGCGGGGCAGACAATAAGGATATGGGTGAATCGGCTATCTTGGCTGAAAGAGTGCGGGCGATATGAGACAGGGCCGGAAAAACATCCACTTGCCGGAATTTACCCTGTTCGAATAATCCCGGCAAGTGGATGTGAAAGAGGGGGATGTGTACGGGAGAAAAGAACAGTCGAAAGCGCTTGCAATTCAACGTGCTCCCCCAAATTGATAGCGCTTGGTTGTGTCAACCGGATTGCCTGGTGGGGGCTTTCCCCACCGGGCAGAATAGTCCCTGATCCGGGAACTAGAAACTGAAGGTGACCTTGGCGGCACCATAGTACCAGGTGTCTTCGCTATTTGGGCTATTTGGGTTGCTGCCGGGATTGTCCAGTCCCAACACGAGGGCTGTTCCGTCCACATAATGCCCCTCGACCTTGAACACCCAGTATGGATTGATATCGAAACGCAAGGTCATGGCCAGGTCTTTCTCCCAGGCACCATGATCGGGCTCGTCCGCGGCCACCAGATCGTCGCCGTCCTTATCATCCTTGTCCGGGTAATATAGGGAATAGTAGGCGCCCAGGGTGAACCAGTCGGTAAACACGTATGAGGCGGAGACGTAATAGGTTTCCATGTCTTTGCCCACGTCCGAAGACCCGACCTTGATATCGGATTGCCGGAGCAGGTATTCTCCCACCACCGTCAGATCGTTCCATACGAATTCGGCGGAACCGATATGCGTCTTGGTCGTACCCTCCATGGTCGCCATTACGACGCCATTCGCTCCGATTTTATTTGTTGGGTCCGACTTCCAAAAGGAGTACCCTAACCGAAGCCCCGGCACCGGCGTCTCCCATCGGAGCGAAGCGGCATAGGCGGTACCGTTTTCGGTAGCCCCGATCGCTTCTAGCCCCATTTCAGCCACACCATCATCCATATACTTGCTGACGCCGCTATCGGGATCCGAATAAATACCACCGGAGAGGGCCTGGTATTCCAACCCGCCGACGGCTCCCAAATCGAAGTTACCGTACAGGCCGACACCGTTCACGGCGATGAGGGTGTCCCGGAGCAGGTCGTTATAAATCCCCTGGGGAAGGACGATACTGGTGCGCAGCATGTCCACGTCCCGGATTTCGTTGTACAGGCCCATGGGCAGTTTGATCCTGCCGGCCCGGACGCCCAGCCAGTCCTTGAATCGGTAGTCGCCGTAGGCCCAGTCCACCGTAACCTTGTTGTTGCTGGCATCTCCGATATCCCGGCTGAAGAACTGAATTCCCATGCGAAGCTTGTCGGTGAGGTTTTTGGAAAAGTTGATGCCGAACTCGTTGTACTCAAAGCTGCCGTCCGTGCTGTTGTGGGCCAGGTAATTGTACTCGTCGCTGTATAAAAAGCCCTGGGAAATAAAACCGTGGATATCCACTCCTGCCGTCGTCATCGCCCCAGCAGCGTTTGCCAAGAGGCCAACAGCGGCCAACACACAAAGTGTCATTACACCAATATATTTTCGTTTCATCGATTCGCTCCTTTCCTATTGCTGGTTCACCACTTTTACGGCGGTCACATCGGCGGCGCCGGAAACATACCCGACTGCGCCGGCATGGCCGGCCACATAGGAGACCAACTCGCTTTCCGTGGCAAATGATTTCGGTGTAGCGCCTTTTCCCGTGAACACCATTTTTTTCCAGTAGGTGGAGAACTGGGAAGGCGTCTTTTTGACAAAGCCCTTCAAAAAGGCCTCGTGCGCCGGGCCATCGGCCAGGAGAACGAATTCCATGGAGCTTCCGTCGTCCCAGGATGTTGTTTTTCCCAGAAACACATTTTTGATCACTGCCTCATCCATGGCGTCTGCTGGAGCGCTCTTGTTGGCAATGACGAGAACGTCGGCCGCCTCCGCCGGTTGCCAAAGTGCCATGATGGCCAGGGAAAACACCAGGAAGGCCATTGCTGTTCGTAGCAAAGAGGTCCTTTTTCTCATATTTTCTTCCTCCTGAGTTGATTTAAGTTAAAACGAATGATCATCGAGGTTCCGTAAGCAAATGAGAAAAAAAATCGATCTACATCTTTCAACTGGCTGGTGCTATACTTTAAAACGGCTGACGATTTCGTTGAGTTTGGTTGCCATATCCTTTAACCCCTGGGCACTGAGGTTGACCTGTTCGCTGCTGTTGGAGATTTCGTTGGCCGACAGACTCACCTCACCGATGGTGCCGGTGACCCGGGAGGCCGTGGCAGACGAGTCATTCACGTTGACGTTGACTTCATTGATTCCCTCGGACGCCTGGGCAATGTTGTTGGCAATTTCTCTGGTGGTGGCGCTCTGTTCCTCCACCGCGTTGGCGATGGTGGCGACGTTTTCGTTGATGGTGTCGATGACCGCGCTGATCTGGTTGATCTCCTCCACCGTGTCCGCCGTCGTCGACTGGACGGCTTCGATCTGGCTCCTGATATCGCCGGTAGCCGCTGCGGTCTGCTTGGCCAACTCCTTGATCTCGTTGGCCACCACGGCAAACCCCTTGCCTGCCTCGCCTGCACGGGCGGCTTCGATGGTGGCGTTGAGGGCCAGCAGATTGGTCTGCTCCGATATCTCGTTGATGGTTTCGGTCACCTTGCCGATGGCCTGGACCGCATTGCCCAGGGCGCTCATTTTTTCGGCCGCGTTCTTGGTCTGCTGAACCGCGTCATTGGAGATCGAGCGGGCCTGGTCCGCGTTCTGGGCGATATTGTTGATGGTGGTGTTCATCTCCTCGGCGGCAGAAGCGACCATGGACGTGTTGGTGCTCGACTGTTCCATGGCGGCGGCCACGTTGTTGAGATTGGAGCTCATCTCCTCGGTGGATCTGGATACGGCATCGGACTTGGACGACATGTCCGTCGCCTCCTGGGACATGTGCTCGGACAGTTTGGCCAGATTGTTGGATGCGTCGTTCAATCCATTGGCATTGTCCGAAAAATCGCGGATGATGGTTTGCAGCTTCTCGATGAAGGTGTTGAACCACTTGGCCACTTCCCCCACCTCGTCATTGGAGGCAATGTTCAACCGCTTGGTCAGGTCGCCTTCCCCCTCGGCGATGTCACGCAACATGGTTACCGTGTTGTTCAAGGGGCGGGTAATGGCTCTGGTTACGATGAACCAGACAAATACCAGGGCGAACGCAACGACGGCCACAAAGAACCAGATGTTCATCATTCGCTGGGTTTTGGAGCTGGTTCCGATGCGGGTCAGTTCGTCTTTGAGTTGTTTGGACAGCTCGGATTTGTATCGGGCCAGGGATTCTTGGATCCCCTGGGTCTGCTCGGCCAGTTGCGCCATCTGCTTGTCGTTTCCTGACGACTCGCCGCGGCTGATGGCACCGTAGACCTCCTGGGCCGTGGCGGTGAATGCGGTCAGTGCGGAAATGGTTTTGTTGATGTCCGCTGCCAGGGCGGTATCGATGCCTTCCATCTTCACGATGTCCGTCAGGTTCTGCTTCACCTCTTCGGATTTTTCCTTCGTCTGCGTGAATATGGACTCTTCCCCCATGAGCACCGCGTCGTTGTACCCCTTCATCTGTTCCTTGAAGGCGGTCAGGGCCGCGTTGCTGTTCATGGTAGCGGGAAACAGGGCGTCCGAGGCTTGGAGAACAATGGATTCCGTTTTCTGCCCGAGATAGTAGCCGGCCACCATGGATATGAAATATCCGACGATCAAAATTCCCAGGCTGATCCAGACCTTGTTTGATATCCGCATCGATTTCATCATTTGTGCCTCAACTTTGTAATTAATGTTTTATATTAATGAGTTAACCAAATTCAAAGTTTGATCCTAACACTACTATCGGGACGCACTCTGAAATCTTAAGAAAAATCACACCTTAATTTTGCAGAATTGCTAAAAATAGCGCTTAATCGTAAGAATTATTGATATTAGAATGATATAATTTGTAAATTTGCCGCCATCGTCGACACCCATGCTTCCAATTGACAGAGATGGCGCAACAAAAAGGGTTATCCCTGTTGTTTTTGTAGTAGTTTTGTAGTAGGATTTTAAGGGTTTTTGGAAGGTAAAGTGTCTGAAATGAAAGGAAAAAATGGCGGAAGTGCATGGGAATCGAACCCACCCGGGACGGTATTAGCGCCCCACACCGGATTTGAAGTCCGGGAGCCTCACCAGTAAGCTGCGCACTTCCTTTTTGATTTTTTCGTTTATTAAAAAAATTGGCACTTTTGTCAATAGGGATGATGATGCACGCACATTTTGACTGTTTTTCCGGCATCAGTGGGGATATGGTGCTCGGCGTTTTCGTCGACATGGGAATTTCCGTCCAATGGCTGGCCGATCAGATGGCGCGACTGTCCATTGGCGATATTGAAATCGTCTCCAGGGAGGTTCGAAAAAATGGGATTGGCGCAAAAAGGATCGAGGTGATTGAAACGTCGCCGGCACCCATTCGAAATTACAATGATATACGATGTCTGATTGAAAATGGTCCTTTTGCACCGTCGGTCAAAAATGCAGCCGTGGATATTTTTGACCGCATTGCTGATGCAGAGGCGAAGGTACACCAATGCCCGAAGGAAAAGGTTCACTTTCACGAAGTGGGTGCCGTGGATAGCATCGTGGATATCGTTGGGGCCGCCCTGTGCTTTGACCATTTCAATATAACATCGGCCTCCTCTTCACCACTACCGCTTGGAAACGGTTTCGTCCAGACCCGGCATGGAAGGCTTCCGGTTCCAGCGCCGGCCACCGCAGAAATCCTCAAGGGGCTTCCTGTCTATGGTAGTGCGGTGGACGGAGAGCTGGTTACGCCCACGGGTGCCGCCATCATTGCGACGATGGTTCAAGAATTCGGTTCGATTCCCGATATGAAGATATCCGATATTGGTTATGGTAGTGGTTCCCGTGACTTTACGGAGATGCCCAATTTGTTGCGGGTATTCGTCGGCGAAAAGAAGACGGGAGCAACGTTACGGGAGGAAGTGGATGTATGTGTGGTCGAATGTAACATCGATGATATGAGCCCCGAGGTTTTTGGCTATTTGATGGATCGGCTTTTTGTGGAGGGTGCATTGGATGTAAGTTATACCGCCGTCATGATGAAAAAAAACCGGCCGGGCACAAAAATCGAGGTGATGTGTCCAATGGAAAAACGATCAACGATCACAAGATGCCTGTTCGATGAAACATCGACCATTGGTCTTCGCTATCGAAACGTTCACCGGCTCACGTTACCCCGATCCATTGAAAACGTTACGACGGATCTGGGAATCGTTCAGGTGAAATGTATCGTCGATCCGGATGGAAATTCACGGTATACGCCGGAATATCATGCATGTAAAAAGGCTGCGCAAGAAAGCGGTCTCGCACTTCGATTGGTTTACGAAAAGGTTAACGATGCCATTTCCCGGGGCCATATAATAGGTAAGGAAGAGCTTGCGAACCGCGATAAAAAAGAAACGCAAAGAATCCAATGAACAATTCGTGTAAAAAGGTCCTTTTCATCGGAACAATGAACGTGTTTCATAGAAGATCGGAATTCACGAGCGAAACGGCATGGAGCAGATAAAACACAAAGCCATTATCTTTTTTGCTACGGGAGGATGGATTGGTTACGCGCCTGCAGCACCGGGGACATTTGGCTCCCTTGCTGCACTGCCATTGTGCTGGTTTATCACGCGACTTTCCGTTCCATTGGCTTTTTTACTGATTTCAGCCGTTTCTTTAATTTCCATCTGGATCTCCCATCTTGCCGAAAAAATTGAGGACGAAAAGGATCCCGGGCAGGTGGTGGTCGATGAGATCTGTGGGATGACCATCGCCCTGTTTGCATTTCCATTTACCGTTGCCAATGTCATTTGTGGATTTGCATTGTTTCGACTCTTTGATATATGTAAACCTTTTCCAATCCGATGGATCGATGGAAAGGTGTCTGGTGGATTGGGAATCGTTTTGGACGACATCATCGCCGGACTATTTGCCAATTGTCTTTTTCGATTGGTAAAATTGATGATCTCGTAAAAAGTCGCTGTTCGGACGGATTCGTAAAAATTCGTCGTCATGTAGCCGGTAAATCGGTTCAGGTGAACGGATTAAACGACAACGTAACCGCTGGTGCCATTAACCGACCCAGTATCGAGCACGATCGAAGAACGCCCATGACAATAACCGACAGAAATAAAAAGGAAAGGCCCGCGATTATTTTGAAAAAAAAAGTAGACTCGGACGACACACCCAAAAAAAAGGGGGCTCTGCGTGAAAATATCGAAGCGATTATTGTCGCGATCATCCTGGCGCTATTCATCCGAACCTTTGTCGTTCAGGCATTTAAGATCCCGTCCGGCTCCATGAAAGATACCCTGCTGATCGGTGACCACATCCTCGTCAACAAGTTCATCTATGGTATCAAGGCACCGTTTTTGCGAAAGACGGTGATTCCCATCAAAGATCCGAAACCGGGCGACATCATCGTTTTCGAATTTCCGGAAGATCCAAGCAAAGACTTCATCAAACGAGTCATCGGCACCCCTGGTGACGTCATCGAAATTCGAAATAAAAAACTGTTCGTCAACGGCGTTCGTTTTGAAAATGGCCATGGCGTCTACAAAGACCATAAGATATACCCTGCAACGGTACAGCCCCGTGATAACCTGGGTCCCATCACCGTGCCTCCCGGAAAGCTTTTCGTGATGGGAGACAACCGGGACTTCTCCTATGACAGCCGATTTTGGGGATTTGTCGACCTGGTCGCGGTCAAGGGCAAGGCCTTTATTATCTATTGGTCCTGGGATAAGGACAATTTTGGCGTTCGATGGAATCGATTGGGACATTTGCTTGAATAGGGTAAAAGTTACGAAAGAGAAACGCATGGACAGCCATCAATATCGCATTCTTCTCGTGGACGACGATCGTAGTATGCGTGAAATACTCGAGATCATACTGAAAAAACGAGGATACCAAGTCAGCTGTGCCGATAGCGGCAAAGCGGCGCTCAAGGAGATCGAAAGCGATCACCACGATCTTTTGCTCTGCGACATCCGCCTGGGCGATATGACCGGTCTGGATGTGCTAACGGCCTCAAAGAAAAAGAATCCCGATGTAACGGTGATCATGATTTCCGCCTTCGCCACTACCGAGACTGCCGTGGAGGCCATGAACCAGGGTGCCTTCGACTATGTCCCCAAGCCCTTCGATAATGAAGAATTGCTCCAGACCATCGCCAACGCATTGGAGCGAAAGACGTTGGAGAAGGACAAACGCGCCATCGATGATGAGCTGAAACAAAGTGTCCATTTCGGAAAGATCGTCGGCAACAGCCCTCGCATGTGCCATATTTACGATATGATTCGGCAGGTGGCCAAGACCCGAACGAGCGTACTGATTACCGGCGAGAGCGGTACGGGAAAGGAGTTGATCGCAAGGGCCATACATGAACAAAGCGATCGGGTCGATATGCCGTTTGTGACCATCAACTGCGGTGGGATTCCCGAAAACCTTCTGGAAAGTGAATTCTTCGGTCACCGCAAAGGGGCTTTCACCGGAGCCACATCGGACAAGCAGGGACTGATGGAAATCGCCCACAAAGGCACGCTTTTTCTCGACGAGGTAGCCGAGTTGAGCGTTCCCATGCAGGTGAAACTGCTACGGGCCGTGCAGGAACGGGTATTCAGGCCTGTCGGGGGTACCAAGGACATCGCGGTGGATATCCGTATCGTTTCCGCCACCAATAAAAAACTGGAAGACGAGGTGATTACCGGTAAGTTTCGAGAGGATCTGTTTTACCGCCTCAATGTGATCGAGATTACCCTTCCTCCGTTGCGGGAACGAAAAAACGATCTTTTGCCGCTGGCCCAGCATTTTTTGGAAAAATATTCAAAGGAGACGGGAAAGCAGGTCACCAAATTTTCCAGTTATGCCATCGATCTGTTGAAGAAATACGATTTTCCGGGCAATATCCGTGAACTGGAGAACCTGATCGAAAGAAGCGTCGCACTGTCCAATACCAACATCCTGCTCCCCGACAGCCTGGCGATGTCCATCCATAAAAAAAGATGGATCGAGGGGGTGGGAAAACGCCGTTTCGACATCGATGAGGTGGCCTACGGCGTATCGCTGGACAGCATTCTGGAAGAAATCGAGCGGGCGTATATCGAAAAAGCCATGGCCTGTGCCGACAACAACAAGAAAAGGGCCGCCGACCTTCTCGGCCTGAGTCTGCGATCCTTTCGTTATCGTGTCGACAAGCTTGCCCCCAATTGAGGGTGGGGCCCTGAGAATTCACTTGTTTTCATATAAAAAACTTGACGGTGACGTACACGTGGATTTATAGTATACGTCATGAAGACAAAGCTCACATTACGAATGGACGACACGATAGTTCAAAAGGCCAAAGAAGAGGCCAGACGCCGTGGAAAATCTGTATCCGTTATGGTGGCCGAGTATATTGAATCGATTGGATTGCAGCGGAAATATGAAGAGGAATTACCTCCCACAACGGCTTCCCTTGTCGGCGTTATAAAAGGAAAGAAAATCTCCGAGGAAGATTACAAGGCTTATCTTCGGGAAAAGTACCTTTGAGAGTAATTGTCGATACGAATGTCGTGCTCGATGTGCTGCTCGCACGTGAACCTTTCGTGGATTCCGCTGTTGCTGTTTTCCGCCTGGCAGAAATGTCCCTTGTTGATGCTTACCTTTGTGCCACTACCGTAACAACCATTGATTACCTTCTGGAAAAGGCGCTTCCGAAACCGGAGGCCCGGAAGGCTTTAAGCGGACTTATCAGCCTGTTTGAAATTGCCGGGGTAAACAGGCCGGTAATCGAACGCGCGCTGGCAAGCAAGATCAATGATTTTGAAGATGCCGTCCTGGAAGAAGCCGGCAAGATGGTTGGTGCTGATGTTGTTATCACCAGAAATGCAAAAGACTTTTCAGTATCCGACCTTAAGATCTTTGAGCCAACGGAATTTCTATCCCTGTTTGATTGATTGCCTCATCGACGATTCACCCCCGAATCGCTTTTCGGTTTTTGAATTTTTATTGAGGTGTATAAAACTTGGTTCTCTGGACTATATCAGCGTTCATTGGCTTTTCCTTTTGATTGTTACAAAAATCCGGAAGTCAGAATTCAGCGCCGCCGCCGACCTTGGTGGGTTTGAACCTTGACTGAAACTATCCCATTTTGGTCTAGTTTCACACGGGAACCAGGTAGTCACCTTCGGCTTGATCCATTCTAGTCCAATCGGTTAAGCGAAGCGACATCAAATTCATTCTGGCTCCTTAATGCTGACTCCTGACTTCTGAATTCTTCCTACAACATTTCGTTGGCATCATTATTCATTGGCGCCTGCCTGCGAGCAAGAATTTCCGAACTGAAGAAAAATACCTAAACCTTTTCCACCTGAGTGCGATAACGACTATAGAACGTTAACGAGTACCTTTGCAAAGGCCCGCTTCTACGATGACAAATTTTGGCAAAGATCAAACAATTTTTGACAGCTCACAGCCGCATTCTCGTTGGATCCAAAACATCGCTTCAGCAGGATGGATAAAATATACTGTAAAATCAGTTCGTAAGGAAAAATATTCATATTTTTTTGAAATGGCATGCTATCTGCTATGTACGTAGACGAGATTACAAAGGAGGCAAATTACCGATAACGCTTTTTCGACTGTTTTGTTAACTCTAACTTTTTACCACTAACTTATTTATCATTAACTTACTTAGGAGGGTTCCACATGCTTAGCAAAATGAGAAAAATGGACAGCAAGGGTTTCACACTGATCGAATTGATGATCGTCATCGCCATCATCGGTATTTTGGCGGCCATCGCCATCCCCAACTTCATCGCCTATCGTAACAAGAGCTTCTGCTCCGCCGGTGAAAGTGATGCCAACTCCATCGCCGCCGCCATCGCCGATTACTTTGCCATTCCCGCAAACATCAGCGTGACCAACGCATCGCTTTTGTCGGATGACAATGGAAAAACCTATGTTAGAGCGCTTCTTTCCAATAAAAATACCTGGTCTGTCGATGCAACCGATCTTGATGCTATCGAAATCACCGTTAACGACGTATCCGCCCGTTGCCCCGCGGATTATCAGGCCTCGCAGGATGCGGATAACGATCCCCGCGGATACTGGGATGGTAGCAATGTATATCTCAAAATCATGGCCATGGAGTAATTCATTAGCCTGAGCTGATATTCAACAAGCGATTCAAATGGGGGGGGGGGCGATATGCCCCTCCCTTTCGCTATTTCAATCTCCTC
Organism: uncultured Desulfosarcina sp.; assembly: GCA_963674945.2. GTDB lineage: Bacteria > Desulfobacterota > Desulfobacteria > Desulfobacterales > Desulfosarcinaceae > Desulfosarcina. The sequence continues at coordinate 716,617 of CAXXWQ010000003.1, read as the reverse complement.
GTTGATAAAAAAACAGTTCCAATGGTATACAGAAAACTGAACCTGTAATTATTACCCTTTCTCTTGATACGATTCGGCAGCCCGGTGAATACCAAAGAACATCAACTTCAAGACAGCCGCTTCTCATCGACCACATATTTCATCATCATTTTTGTAATCTGCCTGGCCGGTATCGCCACATCGGCCTATCTTGTCTTTTCCCACTACCGCAACTTTGCCGACCTTCAATACCAGAGTTTTTGCGCCATCAGCCGTTCCCTGAACTGCGACACGGTGTCCCAAAGCCCTTATGCCGTTTTCATGGGCGTGCCCGTCGCCGCATGGGGCGTTGCGGGCTATCTTTTTTTCCTTACGACGATGTTTTTCTTCAGGTCCGGGGAGAGACGATTTGAGGGACTGGGCATTCTGGTTGTCACATCCGGCCTCTTCTCCCTATGCAGCCTGGCCCTGGCATTGGTTTCCCAGTTTTACATCAAAAGCTATTGCATCATGTGTATCGCCACTTACGGCGTCAATCTCCTCTTGCTGCTAATCACATGGATGGCCGGCAAACGGTTTGAATCCGGATCTTTCGTCAAGAATCTGAAGGCGGATATCCGATCGATGATCCGCAACCGCGGAAGATGGGTTGCCATCGCTGTTTGTTATGTCGTCCTATTTTCGTCGGCCGTTGCCTTTTATCCCAATTACTGGCAATACCGACCGCTGCCCAGCGATCCGAGCATCAAGACCGGCACAAACGGCGACGGCACTCCCTGGATCGGGGCGGAAGAACCGATGCTTACCATCGTCGAGTTCACCGACTACATGTGTTTTCAATGCGGTAAAATGCATCGGCATTTGAGAGGACTGGTGAGCGAATATCCGAATAAAATACGCTTGGTTCACCGGCATTTTCCGTTGGACCATCAGTCCAATCCGTTGATAAAGGAGCCGGTTCATGAGAAATCCGGCCTTCTCTCCCTTCTGGCCATTTACGCTCACGAACAAAATAAATTCTGGCAGGTCAATGATATTCTTTTTCGGGAGGCACGAGAAAAAAAATCATTTCACTTAAAAGCCATATGTGAAGAGGCGGGGTTGGATCTCAAAGAGTTTCAAAAGGCCCTGACCGATGGTCGTCTGCTATCCCAGTTGGCGGCCGATATTCATGCCGCTGCCTCCCATAACGTTACCGCGACGCCGAGTTTTCTGATCAATGGATCGATCTATTCGGGGGTGATTCCCAAAGAGGTCCTGTCTCCGGTAATCGAATCAACAAGGTGATGAATAGAATATGATTACGGAATATGATAGTAGTGAAGAGCAGGAATCACCGCGATGTCAGGCCACCATCGCCTGGTTGCTGGCGGCTGGGATATTGGCCTGCCTTTGCTGTGTGACCATTCTCGCCAGTGTGCCCCCGGTCAGTCGAGACGCATTGATTCATCACCTGGTGGTACCCAAGATGTATCTCGCGCATGGCGGGATATATGAGATTCCCTCCATGCATTTTTCCTACTTTCCCATGAATCTGGATCTGTTGTATATGATCCCGCTCTATCTCGATTTCGATATCGGGGCAAAGTATATCCATTTCTTGTTCGCCCTGCTGACGGCCGGACTGATCTACCGGTACCTGAAGGCCGGTTCAAATCGAATCTATGCGCTCATTGGCGCCCTTCTTTTTTTAAGTACTCCCATCGTTGTAAAGCTTTCCGTCACGGCTTACGTGGATCTGGGGCTGATCTTCTTCTCATGGGCAACGCTTTTCTGCTTTGTCCGATGGTATGACAATGATTTCTCGAAACGGTATCTTGTATCCTCCGGTATCGCCTGCGGATTGGCTCTTGGTACCAAATACAATGGATTGATCCTTTTGCTGATCATGTCCACCCTGATTCCGTTGACCTATTCCATGAAAACGAATCAGGCCATATTGAGACGTGACTATAAAAAACGTTATCAAAATTCGGTAAAGGGCGCAGGTTTCGGGATTGTTTTTATCCTGATCGCGTTGACTGTTTTTTCACCATGGATGATTCGCAACGTCGTATGGAAGCATAATCCGGTCTATCCACTGTTCAATAGTGTGTTCAATCCGCCTGGAAAAGTCGCTGTGGACAAACCGGTGCAACAGGAAAAAAAGGCACCACGCAATGCATTCTGGATGCGCCGCCATGTTTACCACGAATCTTTCTTGCAGACATTGCTCATTCCCGTAAGAGCGTTCTTTCAGGGGCAGGACAACAACCCCAAATATTTCGACGGGAAACTGAATCCCTTTTTATTGTTTTTCTCCATTCTGGCGTTTTTGCCTTCAAAATCTATCCGTAATCAAAGGTGGAAGCAACACCGACGTTTTTTTCTCATCTTTTCTGTTCTGTTTCCCCTGTTTGTGCTGTTTCGCGCCGACTACCGAATCCGATACATGGCGCCCGCGCTGCCGGCAGTTGTCGTCCTTTCCGTTTTCGGTTTGCAGAATCTCTGTCAAATGATTCGGCAGCGGGGCAACATCGCAAGAAGATACGGCTGGACGGTGGTATCGATCTTGTTGTTCATCACCCTCGCTCTCAACGTGAAATACATATACGGTCAATTCGGATACATAAGACCGATAGAATACATCACCGGGAAAGTTGATCGGGATGCCTATATAACGCGGTACCGCAGCGAATATCCTGTTATTGAAGAAGCGAACCGGATCCTTCCGGAATCGGCGCGTGTTTTATGCCTTTCCATTGGAGACAGAACCTATTATCTGAAAAGATCGGCTCATCTGGCTGAAGATTTCTATAAGAAGGTAGACGGAAGTTATAGTGAAGCGGTTTTGTTAAAGAGGCTTCATAGATATGGTACGACCCATATTATCATCGATACGAATATCTTTTTCAGATGGATGATATCATTAAGCGTCGATGACAGACGGGTTTTTGAAAATGCCTTTCAAAAAAATACCGAATTGTTGTATCAGAAAAATGGTGTCCGGTTGCTTTCACTCCAGCAACCCTAAAGAATTCACAAAAACGATTAGTAATATTTTTCCCAATTATAGAAGTGCGGAACTGTTAACGTAAAAGGTCTGAAATGATCCGTACCGATCAAGAAAAATCTAAACGAAAGCCGCTTATCTCTGTCGTGGTTGCAGTCAAGAACGGGGCTTCGCATCTGCAAAGATGTATAGACAGTTTCGTCCATCAGTCATTTCCCGCTAAAGAGCTTGTAATCATCGATGGTGGGTCGGAAGATGGTACCGTAGATATAATCCGAAAAAACAACAATTTCATTTCTTTCTGGGAATCATCCCCGGACAGAGGAATTGCGCATGCATGGAATAAAGCCTTGATGAGAACGAAAGGCGACTGGATCATATTTATAGGGGCGGATGATTGTTTTCATGACAATCGTACATTGGAGAAATATATTGCCTTAATAAAACCATTGAACACCAAACGATATCGAATCGTCTATGGAAGGCTGCACTTGATTTCCAAAAATGGAAATGTATTAAGTTCCCACGGTGAAGATTGGCGTAGCATCAAATCAAAATTTTTTACCGAAAAAATGATGATACCCCATCAAGCTTGCTTTCATCATCACTCCGTTTTCCAGGAAAAAGGAACCTTTGATGAACAATTTGAGATAGCGTCTGACTACGATCTTTTGGTTAGGACATTGAAAAACGAGGATGCATATTTCTTAGATGATTTAATCGTAAGTAAAATGGCGTCTGCTGGTATAAGTACACGCATCAGTAGCTTATCTGCAATGCAGATTGAATTTAACAATGTGCTATTAAAAAATGGTTTTTCACCGAACTTATTTAAAAGCAGGGCTAATTTGATCGCATATAAAATGTATTCTTTTGTTGAAATCGTATACGGTAAAAAAATCGTCGAAATATTGGCTGATTTTGTAAGGATTATTTCAGGAAAAACAAGGTTTTATACGGTAGACTAAAGATGCCTTTGCCGGTAGCGAAGAAAATCAAATGCTAATTAGTGTGATTATACCAACCTTTAACCGGCCCAAATTGGTTGCGCGTTCCATCAATAGTATTCTAAATCAGACGATAAAGGATATCGAGATAATTGTTGTAGACGGATCTGAAGATAATGTAACCAACAAAGTTGTTGTTGGTTTAAATGATGAAAGAATCAACTATCGTAAAGTGATCAATCGATCGGCTTCCAATTCACGGAATGTTGGGTTAAACATCGCCAAAGGTGAATATATCGCGTTTAATGATGATGATGATATATGGAATAGAACAAAAGCTGAAAGGCAAATAGAAATTATTCAAGATAATAAAATAAATATTGTCTATTCCGCATTTACAAAAAGCATTCAAGGTGAAGAAAGAGTTACTCCAGGAAAAAATGTTAAAAAGAAATATGGCCAAATTTATAATGATTTGTTGTTGTATAATTTTATTGGCCTTCCTACTTTGATGGCGCACAAAAGATGTTTCGAAGGAATTTTTTTTGATGATAAATTGTACTGTCTTGAAGATTGGGATTTAATTCTCAGATTGGCGAAAACGTATTCATTTGGTTTTATCAGCGACTCACTGGTAACAGTCGGTGATACGCCTAAAAGTGTGAATAAGTCGAATCGACTTGTAAAGGCCATTTCCTACAAACGGATCTATCAAAAATATTACGATGATATTGTTGGAAAGAAAAATATTAAAGCAAAACATCTTTTAGGCATAGGAAGTAATTATTGTTTGGCAAATAAGTTATCGGAAGGACGAAAATACTTAATCAAATCCATGAGGGCGAAGCCAAGCGATCCTACTGCGTTTGCATGTCTCTTAATTTCATTCCTTGGTACAAAAATGTATTGTACTGCGTTCGATGCTTTTGAAAGAATAACAAGAAGGCGCCCCTAGTATCTTTCATGATTGTTTGTTAATAAAATTCTTCAGTGAATGATCAATTCTGATGTAAGACATCTTCGTACAAAGACAGATACTGATGAGCAACCTTTTGAAGGTTGTACTTCATCTTGGCCGCCTCTCGAGCACAGCGAGATAATTTGTTGTGGCGATCATCATTTTCGATTGTCCACACGATACCCTTCGCCAAATCCTCAGCATCGAATGCCTTTGCCAAATATCCACTTTTGCGATGATCAATCAAATCCGGCATTCCCCCAATATTGAAAGCAACAACCGGGGTGCCGCATAAAAGAGATTCCATCACCGTGTTGGATAGGTTTTCCTGCAATGAAGGCGCTACGAGAACATCGACTGCCGAATACAGTAATATCTGGCTGATCTCATCATTCAAATAGCCCATACAGTGAACCTTTATGCCTAAGTCCGGAAAGTTATCAGGTGAAGATGCTCCTAATATGACTATTTCAGTAGAATCATCGTTTTTTTTCTGTGTGATTCTTTTTAGGGCCTGAAGAAGAAATTGCCCTCCTTTACGCTTGTCAGACGCCGCGTCGAAAGCGGAGAATAAAATAAGACGTTTTTCCAACGGCAAATGAAATGCTGTACGGCTTGCTCTTTTATCCAGAGGTCTGTAATGATCAGTATCAATGCCATTGGGAATTACCTCAATCCGCTTATTTTTGAAAAGAGAGCTTTCAGCCGCCATCGAGGCGAGCCATTGGCTTGTCGCGACAACAACGATGGGTAGGGACTTGAAGGTTCGCTGTTTGCGTTTCCAAACGCGTCTGGATAAATCATTATCTTTGGATGAAAGCAATTGGGGGCAACTTCCACAAGAGTGCCTGAATTTTCCACACTCATCATCGTAGTGACATCCTCCAGTGAAAGGCCACATATCGTGTAGGGTCCAGACAATCGGTTGCCGTATTCGTTTTATGGCTTCTATCCTGAGCGCGCCGTTAGCAATCCAGAATAGATGCGCAATATCATAGTTACAAGGGTTATATCCCCGAGATAGAAAACCAGGAAACCAGGATGGAGAAAAAAGGGGTGCCTTTCGTTGAGGGTAGAACCATAATGGTATTTTATCAAGATCGCCGCTCAGTGATCCCATTAGTTTATAAAGTCTCGTTGAAGGGTTGATAATACTGCGATCATTGGTCTTTTTAGCCTGTACTAACATGAAGGAATTGATACCTATTGAACGAAGGCCACCATGAATGCGATAGGTTGCGATTGCCGCGCCGCCGTGACTATCGTAGGTGTTAAGGATCAGAGGTTTAACGTCGGTAATATTGGGAGACATCGTCAACACCTCTCAATAAGAAAGCCGTCTTGTTTTTAGACACCAAAACAACCAGTGATACACACCCATGGTCAAATGAACACAAAAATTATATAATTTTAACGTCTTTAAGCATTCAAATGCCATTTTAATATTATTTTTCGCCAAGGCAAACGGGATTAAACCACGTATATCTTGGGGGGCGATTTCATAAATCCAATCGTAAAATTTTAGTATAGGCTGCATTTGATCAACCTTTGTTTTTTTCGTCCATATTCCTGATCCGAATCGATATACGCTCATGGTTTCCTTCAGATATCCAGGATTGCCGTAGTTTAGGTTCAAAATATGGAGGGGCCAGTCTCCAAACATGCATTTGTAGAATATTTCAGGAAAAAATTCGGGAACATTGTTCCTGAAAACAACCGAAGATGTCGGAACATAATTGATCTGTACCAAGAGATGCCGCAAGTTCTTATTATTATAGAATGTATCAGATAGATACGTCTTCTTAAATGTGGACTGGTTGTCGTAAACTTGCAAGTAAACATTGTGAAAAGAAAATGAACAGTCCGGATGATTCTCCAGGTAATCAACCTGCTTTTGCAGTTTATTCGAATCAAGCCAATAGTCATCTCCATCAAGAAGGGCAATGTACTTCCCTTGACATTTTTGCAGCGCATTGAGGAAATTAAATCGACCGGTTTGATGGCCATCGATCAATAACTTCTTTTTTTTACCAGATTGTGCCACTTTGATGCGGTTCTGGTATTGATCTTGATATGAGAATGCGATTTGCAGTGTAGAGTCACTGGAATAATCTTCACCAATGATTACTTCAAATTCGAAATCAACTTCCTGGCGCAACACGGAGTCTATTGCCCTAGATAAATATCTTTCATGATTGTAAGTAATGATGCATACACTAACCAGTGGGGAATGGTGCATTGACTCCTCAGATTTGCACGACTGGTTGGTTCTATATTGTTTCATTTTACTTTTCCGCTTCAACGATTAACAATGAATCTTTTCTTGTCTCGCGTCCACAAAGGTCAATAAGTCTGCTCCTTCCCCACTCGCAGCTAGTAATTTCTGCAAATCCCGCTTCTCTTAATCTTCTGTAAAGCTCTTCTTGGTCGTACAACCATTGATGTCCCCATGAACGAAACGCCAAGTTAATCATCTCAGCTCGCGTACTGACATGTTTATATTCAGGCCAAGATAACCAATCGGCATCACGCCAATTCCCTTCATAACTTCGTTGGATGAGCTTATCTAAAGATGGAATTGCAATTCTCAATATTCCACCTTTGTTCAGTATGCGAAAGCATTCTCTTAGAAATCCGACCCCGTGTTCTACGGTTAGATGTTCGAGAGTATGTTCCGTAAAAATCAACTCGCAGGAGTTTTCCTCAAATGGTAGTGGCCATCGGACATCAATATTTATATCCGCAGGTCCTTTCTCATCAAGATCAATATTCAACCATCCATCAAAATATGATTTTCCGCAACCTATATTGAGACGGTAAGGCTTTGTATTTTTCTTTACTATTTTTTTTGCTGCTGCTATTCTCGCTTTATTCCTTTGTTCTCTTGCAAGAACAATAATAATTTTTATGAAATTTAAAATAGTATTGCGTGGATCCATTTAGCGCACCTTAATATGTAAAACAGCAAACCTCTTTGTGTTTTTTTTATTTACATCTGCGGAACATGTTTTCGTTCCTTAATTATATATAAAAATTCATTTATTATTTCCGAACACAACAATCGACAAGTCACCAAATAAATTAGACCGCCAAGAACACTTGCAGAAATAAGTTTCACACAATACGATGCTTCTTGCATCAGGTTTGTTAAGAAGTAGAGTGAAATCGCCATTGGAAGAACCGATATAAAATTCGCAGCCAAGTCGCCCAATTGTTTCAATCCGCTGTAGGACAAAAACACTTTGGTATAATAAGTGTTAACAAAATAAGCAATGATGGAGGTAGCGACCTGCGCCCAGGCAATTGCTATGACTCCGTAGTAGCTTGCGGCTATAGTCAGGCTGATCGAAACGACTTTTTTAAGTATTGTGATTCGAAAGAACAAATCTGAATACCCCTGCGCCTTTAAAATGTTTAAGTTCAGAACATGTAAAGGCCACAAGAAACCGCCTATTCCTAAGACTTGTAAAACTGGAACGCAGGGTAACCACTGTGGTCCGAATAAAGTTAGTATAAGTGGCTCGGCGAGCAAGATGACACCTACCATTAACGGTATGTTCACAAACATTGCTACGGCTTGCGCTTTGCGTAACCCTTTAATCAATTTGGGTTTGTCATTCGATAAAGTTGAAAATACTGAGAAAAATACTCTATTTGTAATGTTCATCATCAGTGTGATGGGCAATTGCTGCGTCCGTTGCGCCCGATCATAATACCCCACATCGCTTGGGGAGTATATTTTCCCTATTAAAATCAAATAAAGGTTGTTGGAAAAGACGTCAATCAGTGTTGCTGCCATCTCATAGCCGCCAAATCGAAAAAAAGACCGCAATGAAATTAAGCTGAACGTCCATTTGGGGCGCCACGAGTGCCAGTACCAAAGTAGCAGGACCGAAATGATGCTTGTTGTTATTGACTGTACTGCTAAGCTCCAGACACCGTAGCCCCTGAAAGCCAAAAATATAGCCAACATACCTGCTGTCGATGAACTGACGATGCCGGCTTTGGCTATGGTCTTAAAGTTCATTTCCTTGATAAGCATCGTATTATGGATAGAACCGAAGGAATTAACAAACAGGTTGAAAGACATTGCATATGTAAGATATTGTAGGGTCGGCTCGTTAAAAAATGCTGCGATCCAGAAAGCAGCAATGCTGAGTAATAATGCGGCCAAAAAACCCATTCCGATATTGAAGAAAAACACTGTGGACTCATCCGTATGCGTTGTGTTCTGCCTCTGAATGAGAGCTGCGCTGAAACCGCTGTCGATGAAAATGCTGGCCACGCCAACGAACAACGCAAGCATCGCAACCACACCAAAATCATTAGGTGATAGAATACGAGCCAAGATGATTGAAATGAGAAATTGCAGGCCTTGGCGCATAAACACATCAAGTGCACTCCACTTAAATGCATTGGTTGTTTTTTGACGTAAGGTCATCATTTCCCAACGAATCTTGCCAAAGCGGTTTCAATTAAACAGTTTGAATTCACGTTGCGTGAAATGTTAAAGCGATCAGGCCCTATGTAACACTTTTTATTGATTCTTAATTTATCGGCTAATTCCTCAAAAAATTGTCGAGGATTTTGGCAAAAAGTCTCATATTGGACAACAATTTTTTTTGATTGATCCACCATAGACATCGCTTGTGTGACTGCTTTGTTTATGAAATGCAATTGTCCGGCAGACTGGGTGACCGGATCAAGATCTCTTAGTTGCGGATACTCTGGGATTTTAAAGGAATACCACTCATTTTCGTTACCTAGTTGCCGCTTTCGTGCATCTAAAATGGATGCCACGTTTGTCACTGGGTCACGTTTTAATTGAACGAAAAGTGATTTATGAAAAATTTCATTCAGGAATGGAATATTGTAATTCAAAATCATGCTTTTTAGTGCAAAAGGTTTTCCGAAAACCCTTGTCAATGTTGTGAGTTCAGCCACAAGTCTCTCTTTATCCACAACATGTAACAATTCTTCGTCGGATAGCCAGTCCAGTTCCTTGAATGGCAAGAAGCGCCGCCAGAAATACCAGAATTCGTTTGGCGCCAACGCACCTTTGGTTTTTCCATTTTCAGAGTTAAAGGAGATCGGCATAGTAAAATCCAGTATCTCATTTCGGAAATTGAAACGATCGTCAGTTAAAAGAAGCTGGAATAATGCACCCATTACCGGTGCGCCATAGAATCTAGACATGAGGTTGGTTGGATAAGCAACTATACCTGTGTTTGCCAACCATTGCATGAACAGAGTCGTTCCGCTCCTGAGCGGACCCATTACGAATACGATAGGAAAATCTTCATTTTCTTTGGAATAGTAGTCTAAGGCCATTTCCTCAGAGCAACCTAATAAAGCGTTTAATTTATGAAGTAATTTTTCCAGCTGCTCATTTCGTTGAAAAGCTTTTGTTCGGAATTTTTCTTCTTTTGGGACCGTCATATTTTTCCATCGCTGTATACGTGTTGCTGAAGTTTTCCTTCACATCGGTGGAATAAAAATCTTTTCGACATGTTTTCGTCCACATAGTGTGATAAAAATCAGCGTAGCCGGTTTAAGTTATAACATGCGTTGAGATAATCAATTTGTACAGATAAAACAAACCCATCCACTTCTATTTGTAAGATCTGCATGGCAGTTTCGCCTATCATGTGGAAACTGACTTTCTAACAATGGAAAACGCTGCAAGGTGGTTTTTTATATTGATTGGTCCAATCTCCATAAGCGCATCAATGATTGAAAGATAAGGAGTAAAATTGGCCGATCGTTGTCTATAAGGCAAAACGCGCATCACGATAAAACATAGGTCCATGCCTGCGGCACGAAAGACGCTGCTATTGTAAAGCGTCTGTCCTCCCTCTGGATTAATATAAGTTTTGGCCCGTTCTCGCTTGCAAATATCAATAATTCTTTCCTCTCCGGATAGACTGCAGTTATCATAAATACGGCTGGTCAATACGAATTCAGTCTTAATACCCATGAATGTGGAAAGGGTTTGTAGCTGATTGGCCAGGAAATCGGAAAGGTTATTTGTCTCATGGTTGATTAGCTTTTCGACGATCGGATACACATTCGAAAAGTAAGCCGTTTTTCTGTAGGTATTTCTAATTGTTTTTAACAATTTTTTGCGCCAATTGAGTGAAGGATGTAAAATCGTGTCATAAATGTACTTATATGATGATGCATGAACCAACGGGACCGTAATGTAGGTAGGTTTTCCATTGATCAAGAGTCTATTTCGGTTAATCCATCCTCCTTTAATATAGGTTACATCATCGTAAATGACGAAACGATCCACAGCATGAATCAACTGCCAATAGCCGATGTATGGTAAAAAATAGGGCTGCATGATGGCGAGCTTCATGTCGGGTTTTCCATTACTACACGAATCACGGCGGCGACTTCGTTGATCATGTCTTCATTCATCGTATGACCGTTTGGTAATACCACTACCCGCCGAGCAACGCACTGTGTATTCGGCAGCAAGAGTCCCGCATGAGGATATAACGCGCGATAAGGCTGCATCTTATGACAACCTGGCCAGAAATACCTACGTGCACGGACATTTTCGGCATGTAACACGTCTACGATTCGATCTCGGGAGACTTGGCTGTCCTCGTCTACTTCCACAACAACATATTGGTAGTTGTTTCGTTCTGTCTCGCTATACGATAGTAGGGCTAAACCTGGTATATCTGCCAACGCTTTTCGATAAGCCATGTGATTATTATAATTTGTTTCAATCAGGCTATCGATGATCTCCATATTAACGAGGCCCATGGCCGCAGCGACTTCTATCATTTTGCCATTGGTACCGGGATGGATGACATTATCTAAGCCTGAGAACCCAAAGTTGCGCATCAGGCGCATGGCTGCAGCAAGCTCATCATCGTTGGTAACTACTGCACCACCCTCGAGAGTGTTGAGAAATTTAGTCGCATGGAAGCTAAGGGCTTCACAAATCCCAAAACTACCGATCATAGTCCCACCATGCGAACAGCCGAAGGCATGAGCGGCATCGAACATCAACTTTAGACCAAACTCGTCGGCGATGGATTGTAATTCCTCAACGGGTGCGGCACGTCCCCATAAGTGAACTCCAATTATTCCCGTTGTTCGAGGGGTGATCATTTGGCGAACGGCCATAGGATCAAGATTGTGCGTTCTCGGGTCGATATCGGCGAAAACCGGGGTGATCGCTTGCCAGTTCAATGCATGGGCGGTCGCAATGAAGGTGTAGGAAGGGATAATAACCTCACCTTCCAAACCCAAAGCTCGGATGGCGATTTCGAGAGCTACGGTACCATTGCACATCGACACACAGTGTTTGACTCTCAAATAGTCTGCAACCCTTTGTTCGAACTTCTGTACGAGCGGCCCGTTGTTGGTCAACCAGCGTCGATCGAGTATATCTGTGATATAGTTCATGAACGCATCACGGTTGCCAATGTTTGGATGGCCAACATGCAATGTTTGATCAAAAGCCGGAGGAGCTCCGTTGATAGCCAAATCTTCTGGTTTCTGTATATCTTTCAAGGTATTTACGTCCTAATGAAATCTCTATCTACTAATATTTGTTTTCCTCAATGCTACTCATCCTATTCTCGCTTGAAGAAATGTAGACAATTTATCAGTATTGGTTCAGGTTCCATACTCGAGTCAGCTCTCATTAATTTACTTCAGGCAATCCGAATTGAAGTAAAAGAATGAGTTTTCGTGGAACCAATCGAAATTTAGATAAAAAAAAGCTGCATCCAACTACTCTGTTTTTTTGAATTCGCCTCCTAAAAAAGAGAATTTTTCTCCGAACATTCAATATTAGAAAAGGCAGTTGTAGATAAACCTCGGTAAATAGTTTTCTGTTTTTTGTAAACAGTGAAGTAACTGCACCTTCGATACCAAGAAGAATTATATGAGAAGGAAAAACAACAGATAATAAACTTGCCGGGCTCGCTATTAACATCGTTATTGTTTTGTTCCGCTCACTGAGAATCCTACGCTTGTAGGTGCTAACCAGTAGACTGCATTCAGTTTGTCTGCCACTGAAATTCATTCCCTGCCAGTGTCGATACCCACTGGATCGGGTGACTTGCACGGGGTATCCAAAAAGGCGGGCCACACAGCAAAGGTACATGTCCTCGGCGATGGATACCATCCATTCCGGAAATCCGCCAATTTTATGCCACAATTCCCGCGGCAGCCATAAACAGGCGCCGATGACCATTGCAACATCGTTGCGATCTGCCGAAAGATTCGGAATCGGGTTATAAAAAGGATCCAAAAAGCAACCGCGGTCTACGAGTTTGCCGGTTCGCCAATCATATTGGGGAGGCGTCAGAATTCCTTGCGGCCTTTGTATCATTGCGTGGTCATACAATGATGCAATTGCATCTTCATGCAATGCGGCATCATTGTTTAGTAATAGGATAAAGTCTCCACGGGCCCGTTCCACCATGCGATTGTTGCTGATAAAAAAACCTACGTTGTTTTTGCTTTCAACGATTATCACTTGTGGATAGTGAGTTCGCAAGAGTTTAACGGAATCATCTGTCGACGCATCGTCATGCACAATTATTTCAAATGAGGGTGCATCTTTTTGTGACATTACCGAATCAAGGCAATCGGCGAGAACAGTTGCACCATTATAATTAGCAATGCAAATACTACAAATCGGGTTGGCTTGCGTATCTTGGGATTTGGTTTTCATCGGTATAATGTCTCGAACCACGACCATGTCCGGTTAAGCCCCTCTACCAAGGAGACTTCGGGGCACCAATCACAGCTTTTCATTGCTGATGAAATATTTAGAACAACGCGTCTTACATCAACGGTACGACCACGTTCGTAGGTACGGTGAAGTGGTTTTGCGGTTACTTTTTCGATCAGGTCTAAAAGGTGGTTGAGGCTTGTACCCTCGCCACTTGCCGCATTCAGGACACAAGTACCGCTAAAAACCTCATTTTCCAGTACCTTCATACAAAGGGACGAAAAATCGTCGATGTAAAGGTAATCGCGAGTCGCTTCACCGTCTCCCCAGACGACGACAGGCTGATTTTGAACAAGTTTTTGAAATACGGTGGGGATGATGCCGAATCCATATCGTTGGGTTTGACCAGGCCCGTATATATTGGAGGGACGAATGATAATAGCTGTCCTGCGGAACTGGTGACTCCAGGCGGTAATGAAATGTTCGGCGGCCGCCTTTCCTGCACCGTAGTATGACTTGGGCTGCACTGGCATATCTTCTGTGGCATTGTCATTTTCAACATCACCGTACAAGGTGCCTCCTGAAGAAATATAGATTAGCTTGCAGCCTTTCCTGTGTTGCATGTTATGGAGCAACGTCAATAGCGGCTGCAAGTTGCCATAAAGTTCGTCCAGTGGTTTACCGGCCGAAGAGCCAGGCGTGCTGACACTCGCCAGCCAGATGACCGCATGGCATTCCTTTAGAAGATCGGAAAAATGTTCCGGATTTCCAGATTCAACTACGATGTGTTGAATGCCAGGCAAGTCATTTTTCGCCGGATGTCGGCCGACAGAAATGACTTTCCTCCCAGTTTTATGAATTTCTTTAACGATGTGCTTTCCGATAAATCCCTCTGCCCCTGCAACCAGAATGGCATCCTTTGAGGAAATCATTACCGAGACATCCTTTTATCGATATGATCGTACCGGTTAACAAAGTCTTCCGTATGCCGACTCAATGTGATTGGACCATGGGCTTTGGGAAACCATTGCCCAATTGAGATCGACGGTGCGGTATTTTCGGTAGAACAATCATCAACCACAAGGATTTTATTGACGAAAGACGGCATTGTTTTAAAAACCGAGCCGATTTGCGCCGATTCGTTGTGTGCCGGTATGACGATGCCGATTGTTTTGTCTTTGTACATCCAGATGCTTTCTGTCCGTAATTTACAGATGTAATGATACGATGTTCGTTGCCGATTCGCGTTTTCATTCTAATATACGGCGGTATCACAGCAAATTATATGCCTAAATTCAATTGAAATACAATGTATTACACCAAACAACAGGATTTATAGGCAATTATTTCCTGGACTGACTGTTGTACACCAAATAAAAAGGAATGAATGCTATGGTTGACGGCTGTTTATCGTTTTGCGAGTCAAAAAAGTGACGAACGGACAAGAAAATCTGTAACAATTGACGGGTGGAAGAGAATATCAAGACAGCCGATTTTCAAATCGGACAAAGACCTTGTTTTCAGTAGGGCGAGGTGCACGCGGAAAACGGATTCTGTAGTTTCGCGTGGCTATTTTACGACGGGTACACCATGTCGAATCAACATTCGCAGCTTGTGGGGAAATAAGGAAAAGTTCCGAAAGAATTCTGTCGCAGGAATGTCTCGTTTCGCTTGAATTTTTCGTCGGTGGCTGTACAATTGATGACGACGGCACCAGACCTCCCTTAGGCAATTCAGGTAAATTTCCCGCCACAGACGTTTTTCCCATTTTACAAGACTGAGGGCAATTCCCTCGATTGAAAGCAGAAAGAGGTGAAACGGAAGGAACAACCACATCAGAAAAGAAGGAAAACAGATGAACATGACAAACGTTTTGTTGCGCTCACTCTTCGCCCGCCGATTCAGGGTTGTGGAAAGTGATTGTTTCGAAGTGATTTTCCCTCCGCCCAGGCTTCTGCCCACCCAATGGTCAAAGCCTGAGCGATTCAACGCCTTGACTGGATATCCCCACAATCTGGCGAGAAAACAAATGTACATATCCTCAGAAAGGGAACCAAAATAGGATGGAAAGCCTCCCAATTCATACCATAGTTCTCGAGAAAGAAACAGGCAGGCCCCAATAATCATCCCGACGTCTTCTTTTTGTACATCGGTATTGGGAATCGGATTCAGAAAATAATCGAATACGGATCCATTATCGATCAGCGCCTTTGTCTCCCAATGATACTGGGTTAACCCGTAAATTCCTTCACCATGTTGCGTATATGCTTCGAAAAGAGTTCTAAGCGCATTCGGATGTAGTTTGGCGTCGTTATTCAATAAAAGGATGAATTTTGCCCTGGCTGTGTCAACCATAATGTTGTTGCTATCACAAAACCCCCTGTTTTGCTGGCTCCTGATGAGGATAACGCTGGGATAGGTCGATTCAACCAGTTCAACTGAATTGTCATCGGAAGCATCATCATGAACAATAATTTCAATGTTGAAATCGATATCCTGGCTGAGAACGGAATCAATGCATTCACTGAGATATTCTTCACCATTGTAATTAGCGATGCAGACGGAACAGACGATATTGTTTATCGATGCTTTTTCGAAATTTTTCTGTTGCACCATCTCATTTCTTCAATCGTTATATGTAATGCGTCTTATCTTTTCACGAATCAAATCAATCAATACTTTCAAATACTTTAAGAATTATTTCATTATATCAACTTTGTTTTCAGGTAATCACGTCATCGCAGCTTTCGCAAGTTTTTTTTGCTTCGTTTTAAAGAGGTTGCACAAATTTTGATGGATTGATATTGTCAATTTTATTTTAGATCTTCTGTATCGAGGAGCGTTCCCGAAGCTCATCACATTGGGGGGAAAGTGAGTCAAAATCTTGAATCGGACCCTTCAAAAAGATTGCGCATATTAATGCTGACCACATCGTTTCCCTTGTCAGACAATACGGTGAGTGGGGTTTTTATCTTGCGTCTCATCGAGTCACTGCCGGACTCCTTTGGTTTGACGGTACTTACTCCGGCGTATACGCGGAAACCAGATCATCGTGGATCCGACAAATATGTGTTGAAATGTTTCCGATACGCACCCAAATCCTGGCAAAAACTGGCCCATCAGCCTGGCGGAATCATCGTCTCCCTCAAAAAGTATCCCCATCTGTTTTTTTTGCTGCCTTTTTTTATTCTATCGATGTTTTTCTCCTGCCTTAGACTTTCCAGGAAGGCGGATGTCATCCATGCCAACTGGTCGATTAACGGCGTGATCGCGGGCTTTGCAGGTCTTTTGACCCGAAAGCCGGTCATCACCACCTTAAGGGGGCTCGATATTCAACGGTGCCAGGATTCATCCCTGGATAATCTTTTGCTTCGGATCTGTTTGCGAATAAACACAAAAATTATTACGGTAAGTGACGCCATTAAAGATACTGTCGCAAAAAAATATCCCCATCGGGCTCATCGGCTCGCCATGATCCCCAATGGTGTCGGCGGCGACTTTTTACGGATCGGAGAAAAACGACTATCGGGAAGCCGAACCCAAAAGGTAAAAATGATTACCGTCGGAAGTCTCATTCCTCGGAAAGGAATCGAAACCATATTATACGCATTAAAACAATTGGGCGATCTTGAAAACATCTTCTTGCACATTGTTGGTGACGGCCCGGAAAAAGAATACCTATCATCCCTGACACATGAACTGGATATCTCAGAACACATTCATTTCGTGCAAGAGGTAGCGCCTCAGAAAATTCCAGAATTTTTAGCAAATTCTGACTTCATGATTCTGAGCAGCTACAGTGAGGGACGTCCGAATGTTGTTCTTGAAGCCATGGCGACCGGACTTGCGGTCATCGCTAGTAATATTGACGGGACTCGTGAATTGATAAAAGAAGGAAAAACAGGATTGGTATTCGAGCCTGGTAATGCCGCCCAGTTGGCGGAAAAAATTAAAAAACTTGCCCAAGATCCGGTGCTGCGGAATCGACTTGGAAACGCCGGAAGACAATTTATTATCCAAAATGGTCTTACGTGGGAACATGCCGCTCTTCGCTACTCAGAAATATACCACCAAATCCAATATCCAGCCAAATAAATGTGTGGATTAATTTTTCAATATCGAAAAAGCCCGGACAGCAATGCACAATTGGTTTCCGCGCAAAATGCGATACGGCGCATACGTCATCGTGGTCCCGATGACAACGGAGTATGGCACGAACCGCCTGTTGTCATCGGTCATTCCCGCCTTTCCATCATCGATCTCTCCGGAAGTCAGCAACCGATGACGGACCCATCCGGCCGCTATGTTCTGTCGTATAACGGGGAATTGTATAATTTTCACGAACTCCGTGAATCGCTGCATCATTTTTGGGATTTCAGAACCAGCGGGGACACGGAAGTCCTTTTGGCGGGATTGGTGCTCCACGGTGAATCCTTTCTCGAACGAATGGAAGGGATGTGGGCGTTTGCCTTTTGGGATAAACGAGACGAAAATCTCTTCATCGCCCGTGACCGCATAGGAAAGAAGCCACTTTTTTATTACCATGAAAAGCAGCTCTTTTCGTGCGCTTCCGAGTTGAGCGCTCTCGCGTGTCTATCCCCAATTCACTTTACCGAGGACCTGGATAGTACCGCCGATTATCTTCGGTATGGCTACTATCTTCCAGGAACCACCGCATACCAAAACGTGCACGAAGTGCTGCCCGGCCACATTCTAAAATGGTCGCCGGATCAAGGTGTTCGGCAGAAACCCTACTGGTCGCTCCCCATCGGCGGTTTTAACGGATCCAAGCTTCAGGCACGAAAAATATTTCGGGACACGTTCATCCAGTCTGTCAAACGTCGTCTGGTTGCCGATGTGGAGGTGGGCGCTTTTCTTTCCGGTGGTATTGACTCCTCACTGATTGTCGCCGTTCTCGTAAAAGAATTGGGCGTTCAGCCCAAAACCTTTACCATCGGGTTTTCCGACGCTTCCTTCGATGAGACCAATTATGCTGATTTAATGGCAGAAACGTGCAAAACCCATCATATTGTGAAGCGTCTGGAAAAGATGGACAAGGAAGAACTCTTAGCCCTGATTCTTGACCATTCCGGGCAGCCGTTCTCGGATTCATCTCTTTTACCCACCGCTATGATATCTCAATTGGCGTCGGAATATGTTAAGGTTGTTCTATCCGGCGATGGTGGAGACGAATTGTTCAGCGGCTACCAACGATATCAGGCCCGGGTGCTGATGAGGTGGTATTCAAGGCTTCCCCGAATCGTGCGCAAGAATATCGGCGGTTTGATCAATTTATTTCCAGAGCCAATGTCACATCATAGTCGCAGTTTTCTTAAAAAGGCACATCTGTTTCTCGATCTTTTAGAACAAGAACAGGCCAATACGCCGTACATTGCACCTTTGTTGTATTCCCCAAAGGATTTTCAGGTGCTGGCGCCAGAATTGGTTGGTAAAGGTCATGCCCCGCCAGGCCTGCCGACAGAAACCGAAGCCGGTTCTTTCTTCAACATGATGGCGACCGACGCGTTGATCTATCTTCCTCAGGATATAATGGCCAAAGTTGACCGCGCCAGCATGGCGTATTCTTTAGAAACGCGTGCCCCTTTCCTTGATCGGAGAGTAATTGAGCATGCCTTCTCTCTCCCCCCGCATTGGCACAGGCGAGGTTTCAGCGGAAAACGGATTCTTAAGGAAGCCTTCTCGGATTTGCTCCCCGCCAAGATTGTGAAACGTCGAAAGCAAGGGTTTTCCGTTCCGATTCATCGCTGGTTCAAGGAGGATCTCGCATACCATCTGGACGCTTTGGCGAGAGAAAAGGAGTCACCACTGAATCTTTCAACGATTCACTCAATGTTGAAAGCCCATGTTGAGGGGCGCCGTGATCATGCACACCGGCTCTGGAATATTTATATTTATTTCGTATGGCGAAACAATCTCGGCAACCCGGATAGTGTTTTCAGGATGCAATAACCAGTAAAACGCTGGTTGGTTGATGAGCCTCAAAATACAAAAGCGTGATTTCCTTTTGTCAGTTTTGTCTGTCATTTCCGGCCCGGTCTGAAAACCGTCGCCCCCTGTTTATTCCCTTGAGTTCCCGGTTGGTTTCCATATCAAACCACATGGCGAACAGAATGAAAAAGCTGGCACTCATGAATGCAAACATTCCGGCCAGCGCATTGATCGGAGGGATGTACCCGTGCATGAACCACATAACAAACAACCTGATGAACAGGAAAGTCGTAAACAGGCCAAAAAGGCCGCCGAGAGAATAAAAGAAAATCAGAGGGTGAAAGTCGCGGATGATGTATTTCTCCTTCATTCGCCAGAAAAACATTTTTACCAATAGCCAGCTGATCGTAAAGATTACCTTTCCGATCTTCATCCCCGATTTTTCTCCGACATTATAGACGGGCTCCACTGGAACGTCCGTTACCCGAAAGTTGAATACATTCAACCGAATCAACAGATCGTTGGGCTGGCCGAACCGTTTGTACATCCGGTCCCAATCGATGGTTTCCAATGCGTGTCGGTTGATTGCCGTGTATCCGGACTGGAAATCGGCCACGTGCCAATATCCCGACGCAATCTTGGTCAAAAGGGACAAAAAGGCGTTGCCAAAATAGCGAACCCGGGGGATTTTCTGAAATGCTTCGCCGGTAAACAGCCGATTGCCCTTGCAGTAGTCTGTCCGATCTTCCACGACGGGATCGAGGATGGCGGGCAGGTCCGCCGGATTCATCTGCCCGTCTCCGTCCATGCGCACGGCGACATCCATGCCATTGTCCCGCGCCCACTTATAGCCGGTGGCCAAGGCCCCGCCGCATCCCTGATTGGTTTCGTGTAGCAACAGAACAATCCGCTCATCTTCCAGCTGATACTGTCGAACCGTTTCAGCGGTATTGTCCGTGGAACAATCATCTACCACCAGGATTTTATCGACGAAAGACGGCATTGTTTTAAAAACCGAGCCGATTTGCGCCGATTCGTTGTGTGCCGGTATGACGATGCCGATTGTTTTGTCTTTGTACATCCAGATGCTTTCTGTCCGTAATTTACAGATGTAATGATACGATGTTCGTTGCCGATTCGCGTTTTCATTCTAATATACGGCGGTATCACAGCAAATTATATGCCTAAATTCAATTGAAATACAATGTATTACACCAAATAACAGGATTTATGGGCAATTATTTCCTGGATGGGATGGTGTACACCAAATAAAAAGAAATGAATGCTATGGTTGAAGGCTGTTTATCGTTTTGCGAGTCAAAAAAGTGACGAAAATAGCGCTTCATTTCCGTACACTGTCGCGTCTACTTATCTTTGATAGGCCTTCTACGGAATCCAATGACGGCTCAGGAAACATTATCCCGACAACCATTTCCAAATCGGAACGTCCTTGATTCGACCAATAACAAAGAAATAAATTGAATGAATGGATTCAATCGGCTATTCCTATGCCTGGATAAAGCTTGATGACGCAGAATCGCTGGCAGCCAGAAAAGGGAAGGTATTTCAAAGGTGAAGACGAGTCCTTCAGAAGATGAATCCGGAACAACCATAAAAATCGGTCTGGGCATTGATGCGGGCGGAACCTATACGGATGCCGTTGTCTATGATCTTGAAAACAATGAAACGCTTTGCAAGGCAAAATCCCTGACCACCAAATGGGATTTTACCGTCGGCATCAAAAGGGCCATGGAGAAGCTGGATCGAAATCTATTGCATCGGATAGAACTGATCTCATTATCCACGACGTTGGCCACCAACGCCATTGTGGAGAATGAGGGTCAAAACGTCGGACTTCTTCTTATGACGCCTTATGGTATCGATGATACGATACAAAATACATACCAGCCCAATTCCCTCATTCGGGGACAGATGGACATCTCAGGAGAAGAGAACGAGCCGGTAAATCATGATGAAGTGAGTTCAGCAGTCAGACAAATGATGGAAAACGATCATGTGACGGCATTTGCCGTATCCGGTTATGCAGGCGCCATTAATCCCCGGCATGAATTGCAGGTGAAAAAAATTATTCGGGAGGAGTTCGGACTTTTCGTGTGCTGCGGCCATGAATTATCCGACACCCTCAATTTAGAGACAAGGGCGGCCACTGCCGCGCTCAATGCACGGATAATCCCCAGGCTCATGAGTCTTCTCTCGGATCTTGAAACGATAATGGCCGGATACGGCATTACGGCGCCGATTGTTGTGGTCAAAGGGGATGGCACTCTTATGAGCACGGAAATGGCAAGGGAGCGTCCCATTGAAACGATCCTCTCAGGGCCCGCGGCCAGCCTGGCGGGAGCCAAACATCTGACGGGCCTCGATGATGCCCTGGTCGTGGATATGGGAGGGACAACGACGGATGCCGCGTCACTCTCTTTTGGACTGGTCAACCTGAATGAAAAAGGCGCTCATGTCGGGTCGCACAGGACCCATGTCAAGGCCCTTGACATCAGCACCACCGGACTGGGAGGTGACAGTCTGATCCTTTATGAAAAGAGAGAATTTCTCATCGGTCCCAAACGGGTTGCGCCCATTGCCTGGATCGGCCGGAATTATCCCGGTACAGATACTGCCTTTACATTCTTAAACAATAATCTCCATCGCTATTCGCACTCTACCCAGAATATGCAGGTGCTGGTCAAGACGGGTGATGTCAAGTCTCTGCAACTCACGACGTTGGAAGAACAAATTATCTCCAAGCTGGAACAACGGCCCTATTCCATCGGTGAGCTCATTCAGGCAGTGAAAGGTGTGAAGGGATGGTCATTGCCTTTGCGGCGTCTTGAGGAAAATTTTATCATTCAAAGATCAGGACTGACATTTACGGATCTTTTCCATATCAAGGGATTATTTGAGCAATGGGATACCAAATCAGCAGAACGATACGCCGGTTTTTATTCAACCGTTACCGGCCAATCCCTGCATGAGATGGTCGATACTCTCATGGAACTGGGCACGAAAAAACTCTCTTTGGAGTTGCTCAAACACCGTCTAAGCGATGTAGATCCGGCAGATCTCGATAACAACCGGGCATGCAAAACCCTGATTTCTCATCTTTTCCATAAACAGCACCCGGATTATGAGGTGGCGATTAACTTCAATCACCCGGTGATCGGTATTGGGGCTCCCATCCACTTTTTTCTGCCAGAGGCTGTCATCCCCTTTAAAACGGAAGCCATCATTCCCAAAGACGCCGATGTCGCAAATGCGATCGGCGCAATTACGAGCCACGTGTTTATTCGTAAACAACTTGAGATTATACCCGATAAAAAAGGTGTTTTTTTAGTGGAAGGTGTCTCCGGCGCCCCTAAGTTCACGGATCTCGATGGCGCGGACAGGTTTGCCAGGAAAGAGCTTGCCTTCTTGGTTCGAAAACAGGCCCAAGAAGCCGGAACCAGCAGCAAAACCATAAATTTTAAAGCGGTTGATGTAATACTGCCGGATAGCAACGGTGAACCGATTTTTGTTAAAAGAAATATTTATGCGAGTTTAAAGGGACCGCCGGATCTGGTGGTTAGAGGCGATCTTAAAAATTAAATATCCGTTGCTGAAGACAAGTGTGCAATGGCATAAGCCGGTCAATACAGAGAAAATAAACGGGTCGCCTTTTAAGGGGGCGACCCGTTTACGGAATCTGTTTCCGGATCGATACGATCTAGAAGGCATAGGGTGGATAAATCGCGCTGCCACCATCGATCACAATGGTATCACCGGTGTGGAAAGAGGAGGCATCGCTGCACAGATAGGCACCGATGCCTTCAAAATCCTCTATGGCGCCGACACGATGGATCGGTGTCTTGGCTGAAAAATGCGCATCCACTTGTTTTATCAGTTCGGCCATCTCTTCCGAATTTTCACCCTGGCCAATACCGGTTTTGATATACCCCGGCGCGATTGTGTTGACGCGAATTTCATACTTGCCCAATTCTGCCGCCATGCCGCGAACCACCGCACCCATACCGGCCTTGGAGGCAGCGTAGTTATTAATGCCGGGGATGCCATGGAACATGGACAGGCTGCCGCAATAAACCAGCGAACCGCCGGGTTCGCCCGCTTCCGCCCGCTTAACCATCTGTTTGGCTCCCTCTCGGAGGGTAAAGAAAGCACCGTGCAAGTTGACATTGAGCAGGTCATGCCATTCTTGGGCATCCAGGGTCAGTACGGAGCGAGATTTTGACGAGCGGCCTGAGTTGGCAAAAATACAATCAATACGGCCAAAATCACCGATGAGTTGTTCATAGCCGTTCATGATCGCCTCTTCTGAGGTTACATCCACCTGATAGGTAAGCACTTTTCCCGCACCACAAGCCTCGAGCTCGGCTTTTGCCGCCGCATTCTTTTCGGCGTTGCGCGCCCAGATCGCAATGTTGCCGCCTTGCTTGGCAATACCGCGGGCGAAACCGAGCCCGATGCCGCCGTTACCACCGGTGATCATGGCCACCTTGCCGCTAAGATCAAAAAGGTCTTTGGACATCATTTCCTCCTTTGTTGCCGGTGAATGCCGGCTGCGTTTCTGAAGTTACACAAGTCGTAACCACCTGCATCAGCTACAACACGTAAGGCCCGTTGATAAAAATGCTTTGGGTCAGATGTTCTCTCCGCCCTCAGTAGAAACGATTTCTCTGAGACGCGACATATGGGACGCCGATGGCGATTCACACGCCGGCAGCGGATAATCCATGTCATACTGCGCGTATTTGGAAAGCCCCATTTTGTGGTACGGTATAAGCTCAATCTGCTTGAATCCAAGACTCACCACGAACTTTGCCATGTCCCTGATGTTTTCCATCGAATCATTACATCCCGGGACAACAGGGCATCTCACAATTACCGATTCAGGAGGCTTGACCGAGGGGATTTTTTTTACGTTGGCGATGATCAGTTCGTTCGATTGACCTGTCAGTTCCCTGTGCCGGACCGGGTCCATGTGTTTGAGGTCAATATGCAACAGGTCCACATGTTCCAGCACAGGCGCGAAGTGTTCCCAGGGTGCATGACCACAGGTTTCCAGTGCGGTATGCAAATAGGCGCCATGGGCAGCTTCAAGAAGGGCAGCGGCGAAACGGTATTGCAGCAGCGGTTCGCCACCGCCAATGGTGACACCTCCACCCGACCTCCGGTAAAAAGGTCTGTCTTTCTCAACTTCCGCGATTACCTCATCGACACTCATATCATGACCGACGGCTTTGAGTGCGTCTTCATAGCACACTTTGGCACATCGGCCGCAAGCATCGCATACCTGCCGGTCAATGACCGGTTTGTCCTCTTTGTTTAAATGCAGCCCCTCCACAGGGCACACGGATAAACATGCTCCACCGCAAAGGTCGGCGCCCACACAGCGGGATTCGATGAATCCCAGTTGCGGCGTTCTCTTTTGTGACTCCGGATTGCTGCACCAGAGGCAGCGTAACGGGCATCCTTTTAAGAAAACAAGCGTTCTGATCCCGGTACCGTCATGCAGCGAGTATCTTTGGATATTAAAAATCCGTCCTTTTATACTTTTTGCCAACTGTCACTCCCGCCGCACTATACCGCGTGTTCCGTCCTGCTGATAAGATCATCCTGCACCATCTTGTCCAGATCCACGAAAAATGCGCTGTAGCCAACCACGCGCACCACGAGATCTTTGTAGTCATCAGGATGCTGTTGTGCCTCTTTCAATACTTCGGCGTCGACCACGTTGAATTGGGCCTGCCAACCGCCAAGGTCGAAGAAAGTGCGGATAAGATTGCCCCATTTTGCCATTCCCGCCGTGCTCTGCAGCGATGCCGGGTGCATGCGCATGTTATAAACGGCCCCCTGGGATAAATTTACATACTCCAGGTTGGTTGCCGATTTTATCGCGGCAGTGGGTCCGTTCAGATCTGTGCCTTGGGCAGGGGAGGTTGCATCGGAAAGTGGTGTCATCGCTTTGCGCCCATCCGGGGTAGCACCAGAGAGGAAACCCAGGGAGATATGGGCCGTTACCGGTGAAACGACAGCGCCGTAGCCCAGACCGGGTTCGGTTTCGAATTTCCACATTTCCTTTGTGATGATGTTTAAACAGTCTTTGGCGATGTGATCCACATATGGATCATCGTTGCCATACTTCGGTGCTTTACGGCACATCCCCCGTATTGCCGGACCGCTGGGCGTCGTTGACTCGTCGTCGAAATTCGTCTCAATCGCATGCTTGAGCTGGGACATGGTAAGAATCTTATCGTCGAAAACGAGCTTCCGAATCGCGGCCATGGAGTTGGCCAGGGTGGCGACCCCGACGAGGCAACTGACGACAGCATGGCTCCCATAGATCGCGCCGCCGTCGTAGAAGGCCTTGCCGCGGCCGATACAGTCCTGCATCAGCGAAGACATCAGGGGACAGGGCAAATGCTTCCCATGTAATTCCAGCAGCGGAAGCACCTGCATGAACGACAGCCTGGCCCATATTTTCACATGTTCGTGGTATGCTCGCATCATATCATCGAAGCCTTCCCACGTGAGCATGTCTCCCACACCCGACGTCAGCGGCTTCCCACTGCCGGGGTCCTCTCCCGTCATCATGCGCTCCAGCACCCGTGGCAAGCTTATAATCTGGTAGGGCAGTCCCTCGGTGCCCTTTCCTGCGCATACGACATCCGAGCAACCGATAATACTGTAATCGTTCGCGTCCTCCTTGGTGATGCCCGGCACGTGGATCAGTTGGCTCGCGATGATGGGGTCGTCGTTAAACAAAGCGGGAAGCCCCCCGCCATGGGCCTTGATTGACTCGCAGGAGGCCATTAAAAACCTGTCCGGAGTGCGCTTGTGTATCCGTGATATCAGCATGGGTTCGTGTAACTGCAGATTGCTGGAGGCCTTAAGGAACAGATAGGAGACATCGTTGGTGGCATCGTAGCCGTCCGCCGTTTGACCGCCCACGGTCACGGCCATCCAGATGGGATACCCGTTCAGGGCGAACGTGCCCATTTCCGGACTCACACGCTTGGACTCCGACAGTTTGATCCAGAGACATTCCAGCATCTCCAGCGCCTGGTCTTTCGTGATCGTCCCGGCTTCGATATCCTTCTCGTAATACGGGAAGAAGTACTGATCCAGCCTGCCGGTGCTGATTGAGACACCGGGCTGCTCAATCTGTACCGCTGCCATGATGAATGAGGCGACCTGCACCGCCTCGCGAAAATTCCGCGACGGGTTGGCCGGAACCCGTTCGCATACGGCGGCGATTTCTTCCCATTCCTTTTTTCGGGTTTCATCTTTCTCGACCGCGGCTTTCTCTCTGGCAAGTGCCGCGAATCTGCCGGCCCATCGAATCACGGCTTTGTCCACGATGATGACGGCTTTTAAAAACGGCAGCTTGGCGATATCTTCCGGCTTCGTAAGATCCAATCGGGCGATATGGGCTTCGGCCTCGGCAATGAAGGCATTGAGCCCCCGCTTGATGACGCCGTCGATATCCGGCGCTATGTGGCCGACACCACACATCTTCCCCAGGGGGCCATTAAACAGGGTGCGAATCTCTATGGCTTTGCGCACCTCGTCCGTGACCAGGGCTTCGGCCTTGGCTGACAGGGTTCGTCCGCCGCCGCCGCTCCAGTACTCCCGACAACTTCTGATGATCTCTTTGTCATCCTCTTGCAGTTTCCAAGGATCAACTCTCCGTGTCGAGATGGTGTCCAGTTCCGGCATGATCCACGCATCATCGTACTCCGGAAAAAGGAAGGCGCCTCCCGGTTTGGAGGCCAGGTTGGATACGATGAGTTCGTCATCCTGTATCCAGATCGGCATCTCGTCCATCACCTTTTCAAAGGCCATGGCCTGTCGCAGTATCGGCGGCAATGCCTCGGTCTCTTTGTAAGACGCGGTAACCAGCGCAGTACGCTCAGCGCAAATCGTGGGTTTCGCTTCCCTGAAGGCCTGCTTCAGCCGTTGCATCCGTGGCGTGCTCGGGCCCCCTTTTTTCGCTGTCGGTTGGGGCATGCGCGGGCTCGGTGTCTGCCTTATTACTTTGAGTTCCGTAGCCATAATGAAACCTCCGCAAAGAAGATGTAAAGGAAAATTATGAACATTGTTGTCCTTATAATCGGCCCGTAGAATATTTTTGTCAAGGCATTTTTTTGGTTATTATATATTTTAATGTAAAAAATTAAATGTCATAATTTGCTTTATCAAGCTAATTTTTTATTTAAAATGCTTGATGTGTTAAATATGGCGTACTTTGAAACAGTCCGATTATTGCATTTTCTGTGATTTAAATTATTTATGTCATTAAGAGCGAAATTCCGATTTTTGACTAGGAAAGAACCGTGCAATAAAAGACTTTGAAATAAAAACGCTTTTCCCCTTTCAGGGAATCGGCAATAATTGGTAAGATGAGTTCCTTGACACGAAGTTGCCCGGCCATACTTGGCCTGGAAACGCTTTTTGCGAATCCGTCATTGTTGCCCTTAACGAAATTCTGGGGTATGGAGAAACATGTCACGAAAAAAAAAGGGCGATCTGGACGCCACGGATTTAAAATTAATTTCGGAGTTGGAGAACAGTCCCAGAGAAAAATATGCCTATCTGGCTGACAGATTGGGAATCGATCAATCCACCGTCAAAAGGAGAATGAACCGGTTGCTGGATGAAGGCACCATCTCCTTTTATAGTGCTCTCAACCTTGCCTCGGTCGGTTTCCAATCGGCAATGCTCGGCCTGAATGTATCTAAGGGATATGCCAAATCCGTGGCTTACGAACTGGCCAATTATGAATTGATGTTTGTGTCGATAACTTCGGGGCGATTTGATATTCTGGCGTGGACTGCCTACAACGATCCGGAAATGCTTTTTAAATTGGTCTCCATCGATTTGGGAAAGATCTCCCGCATCACAAACATTGAAGTTTTCCCGAACATGAAAGTGATGAAATATTCCTTCAACCTCCTTGGAGACGCCGAGTATAAACCAATCTCATCAAAAGTGTATCGACAGCTTGATGAGCATGACTGGAATTTACTTACCTATCTTGAGAATAACCCCAGAATAGCAATATCCCATCTTGCCACCAAACTCGGCATTACCAGACAAACTGCCACTATCAGATTGCAGAGGTTGCTTGATGAAGATGTCGTCAGAATTCACTGCGTTGTTTCTCATGCCATGATTGGAAATCAGTTAAGCATAGGAATATTTCTGAAAGTTGAACCCGGAACCATCCTGACAGTATCCGAGAGGATAGCGGCTTATAAGCTGGTCAACACCGCTATGGCCATTTCAGGCAGATACGATCTGCTGGTATTCGCCACATTCAAAGACGCGGAAGAGATGTCGGACTTTCTCATCAACGAACTGGAAACGATTCACAGCATTCGGAGCAGTGAAATCATTTTCTATCCCAAATCAATATCAATGCCGATCTCCGCGCGGGATGCGAAGATCTACCTGCAGAACCATTAATACGATGATATAGATTTCCCCCTTTGAATTTTTAGATAGTACCCATCCAGAAATGGCCAATTTGCCCGATACCCGCGTTGCACGAAAAATCTTATCCTCGGAATATCAACCATATGCCTGCGGTAAAATTTTTCGTGCGCCTTGATCTCGACCAAATTTGCCTATTTCTGGATAGACACTAGATAGGTTCTACCAAAGACAGTGTATCATGAGTTGGCCCCGAGCCTTACGAAGCTTGTGGGGGAAAAAGCCATGTGCAGGACTTTATGGTAGGTGCGGATGCGATCGACATATTGCACGGCCTCTTTGCCGCGGGCGTATCCGTGCTTTACGGTTTTGTAGTACTTTTTTTGCTGGAGCAGGGGAAGTACTTCCCGGACACTGCCCCAGGCATTGGGGGATTTGCCCAGGCGGCGGGCCAACTCACGTGCATCCTGGAGATGTCCGGGACCGAGATTGTAGGCAGCCAGCGCCATCAACGTGCGATCGGGTTCCGGAATCGTTTGATTCAGCATGCCATGCAGCCGGGCCAGATATTTCGTGCCGGCATAGATACCTTCCTTTTCCGCCAGACGATTTTTTAAGCCCACAAGTTTCGCCGTCTCCTGGGTGAGCATCATGATGCCCCTTACGCCGGTGAAGCTTTTTGCTCTCGGATTCCAATGGGATTCCTGATAGGCCTGCGCGGCTACCAGCTGCCAGTCGAGGCCGAATTGTCTGGCGGCTTCCTGAAAGTGTTCCTTGTACTTGGGCAGGCGGTTGAATATGCGCCGTCGATAGCGGGCGATATCCACGTAGTCAAAGTCTTCCAGGTGGCTGTAGTAATGGCTCGAAAGGTTGGCCACAACGTCTTGGGCCGATCTGTTGGCAAACCATTTGGCGACCTCACGATGCAGTTGCCTGCTTTGGGGGTTCATCGCCCACCGCAATTGCCGGGAATCTCCCAAATCCATTTGAACAACCAATTCCGGATAGAAGCGCCGGTTCATGATAAATGCCGTTGATTCGACAATCGTAAATGGTATGGCGTTGGTCCAGACCATGTGCAGCATCTCTTCGCTACTGTATTCAGCCAGTGTGTGCCAGGTGAGGGCAGGATGGTTGGTTTTCAATTTTCTGAGCTGTTCCAGGCTGCCGCTGTTGCCGGACAGCCATATCGGCATCTGAGACAGATCTTTCTCTGACGTGACTTCCGGGCCACCCCTGCGACCGACCACCTGTTCTCTAACCGGCAGATAGCCGGGGCCGAACGCCAACAAACGCGTTGACGGGGATCCGAAGGGAAAACCCGCCGCGATAATATCGGCTTTTCCCTGGAGCAGCGCCTCCACCATGTCCGCTTCATCTTCAATAATGAGGGGGCGCAGCCTGACGCCCAGATGATCGGCAAATGCCCTGGCCAGTTCATATTCAAAACCGGCATGGCCATGGGATGCCTCATAATAACAGGCAAAATTGTTCCGGGTGATCAAAACCAGCTCTCCGCGAGCCTTGATCGCTTCCAGATCATTGCGAACAAGGGGTTTGTCGCACGCAAGGATAAAAAGGGCTGCGAAAATGATGCTTGCGAAGCATGCTGTTTTTATCGTAGTTTCATTCATATCAACGTGTAAACGATAACACCGTGAACCGTTCAACGCAAAACAAAAGAGAGCGATATGCATCTCCGGTCGCGCCAAATAATTAGCAAAAAGAGCGCCAAGAATCCTTCCTTCGGCACCTTTTATCTCCAAAGTACTATTTTCTTATATGATTCAGCTTGTTAGAGCAAACATCTTTTTTTGACCAAAGACATGTGAAATCGCATCGGGTAGAGGTCAACCGATTTTTGTCGCGTTGTTTACGAAAAGGGGAAAACGGCGATTTCGCTGTTTTCCCCTTTTCACACCCGTAGCTTCCATTGTGATGGAAATAGTTCGTCAAGGCATTTTTTATCAACCGAATCAGGACCGAAGAAATGATGAAATAACACTTTCCTTAGCACATTCGGAAGATATATGTTGTTATAATTATTCGAGAAAGTTTATACGCATGGCATCGATGTCTACATCCAGCTCAGCTAAAAACGCGTCGATACTGCCGTATTGATCCTCGATGGCATCGAAAAATGCAATAATGTATTCTTCTTTAACACTCAACAGTGGTCGTAGCAGTTCGCCCATTCCTTCTCCTCTATGCTGATCGATGAGCGCGACAGTAGATTCGATAGATTCAGACAGATACTCATTCGACAGCATGAAATCTTCGATCACATCAGTTTCATCGACACCCAGGGAAAGCAGCACCAAAGCAGTTGTCATGCCTGCACGATCTTTCCCTTCCGTGCAATGCCAGAGTGTTGTATCTCCGGTTTCCAGCAGGTCAAAAATTGCTGTCCAGCTTTGAATTCTCAGTTCATCGATGGTTGAATAAATTGCAATCATGTACTCTTCAGCATCCAGTTCCCCGGCGAAGATTTTCGAGGATAATTCCTCTCGTTTAATATCCCCATAATCCAAGTTTTCCAATAACGGCAAGTGGTGAAGAACGGGACCTTCTGGTAATTGATCTGGTTCATCATCGAACTCTTCATCCGTGCGCAGATCGATTACATTAAACAAATCAAGCGTGGCCAGTTCTTCCAAATCCGCTGGTGTTAATTCAAAGAGTTCGCCGGAACGGAACAATTTGCGGTATAACACTCTTCGGCCTGATTCACCAAAGTAACCTCCCAAGTCTCTCATATTGTCCTCACCTTCCAAGGCAATATGGTTTTCGTACTCTAAATAGCCTACCTTTCCGCCTCCACTGTCACAGGAAAATAAAAACAGGCAAATCGACAAGAAAACGAAAAAATATCTGACGTATCGATGAAAACGCATCATATCTCCTTTCTGGGCAATAGCAGCCGGTACAAAGCATTTACCGAGGCGGTGCCAGGGTGATGAACCGTCCTTTGCGGCAATGCATGTGACATTCCATCCTCTATTCATGATTCGTAAAAAAATATACCATGTTAAAATTTCATTATCAACCGTAAATACAAAATAAATATGATTAATAAAGAAAAAAAATCGATAAAAAGATAAAATCGGTCGCGATGTCGGCTATGATTTTTCCGAAATGCCATATTACATCTGGTATCGTTAGCATTTCGTGAAAATGGTATGGTAACAAACATGTTTGTTCGCGCAGGATATGCGAAAACGCGGTCTCATCAAAAATCATTCATTGATTTTTCAATGGTGAGGGAAGTGGTTTGCTCGAGTCGAATGTAACTGAGTTGCGCAGCCGGCGGGACATATGGTACAAGCAGCGCAAAATAGATTCACACGATGTAAATTTATGAAAAGCATGCAAAACAACCTTCCGAACCTTGATGAATTGGATCTGATGCTCATTCGAGAGTTGGAAAAGGACGCTCGTGCCAGCTATGCGACACTCGCTTCCAGACTGGGCACATCCCCATCGACGGTTAACAGGCGATTTAACAGGCTCATCGAACGAGACGTCATCTCAATTACCGTGAAACCGTATTATGCGGCATTGGGATACGAGACGCGAATTATTCTGGCGGTCAACACCTTTCCCTGGGCGGTGCATTCTCTGGCAAGGCAACTTGCCGCCATCAACAGTGTTAAGTTCGTTTGGGCGACGGCAGGACGCTATGATATTCTGGCGATGGCGATGTATCAGAATCTCAATGAGTATTTGGGTGCTTTTGCGGAGGATTTCGGTAATCTCCCGGCAGACGTCAAGATAGAGACGATGTTGTCGGTGAAAATAATCAAGAGCAGTATGGATCAGATTCCCTCCGATGGTGCCGCTGTCACTTCGCGATTCCGCATCAAGCTCGGTGAGCTGGATCTCGCCGTAATCAGGGAACTGGAAAAATCGCCCAGAATACCCGTAAAAGATCTTGCCGGCAACATTGGTGCCAGTATTCCGACTGTGCGTTCCTGTCTGCGCAGAATTACCTCCCAGAGGGTTATCCGCGTGATCACCACCCCCGATCCGGCAAGCGCTGAGGATGCCATTCGGGGATATACGCTGGTCCAATTCCATCCGTCCATCCTGAAAAACGTGACCGAAGCGTTGCAGTCTCTTTCGCCTGTCAAGTATGCGGCCCTTACTGTCGGGGCATTCAATTGTGCGTTCATGACATCCTTTCAGAATTCAGATCAGATGACCGATTTTATGACCCGCGATTTGGGAAATATGCCTGGCGTGGTGAATTACGAATCCCTGATTCTGCTCACATCTCACAAGAATCCGCTAACTCTGTTGAGCGATGGTAGGAGTAGCACCAAGAGTCCTCAATGAGGAGATCACATGATTTCCAATGTCGGCGCCCAGGTGCAGAAATCGGAATGTTCCGCCGGCATCCTTGCGCAGTGATGCTGTTCTTGTCGGAATTTCGAACAGCACCGGTCAATCAACGAATTCTCGAATCCCTGAATCCTTTTTCCATACATCCTGCTTTCCTCCCGAAATATTAGGCTTGATTGATGTGTGGGCATTTGCTAAAAAGCTTTTTCAGGCCGATTATGGCCAAACAGTCACACAAAAAACTCATTTTGCCTTTTTCCCCGATGGTCAAATTGGGGAAAAGCTTTTTATAAGAATTTCTCTCTTTTTTCTTCATTTCCAGATCCACTGTTCCATCGATCCTTTTTATTATTGTGACGGTTGTTTAGGATTTACGTGCGGGCACTTGTGAAGTTGATATTTTTTTTCGAGACTACGTATATTAAGCAGGTTGATTAGAGCGGAATTCCTTTATCCGTAGTTTTTAGACAATTTTATACTCACCGGCCAAACTTCATTAGAACAGGGGCGACTTGGGTTTGGTGTCGATAACAATTCAAAATTCATGTTCAACTGGGTCAATATGTCGCCTGTAGCATTGGGCGCTGATGTCGTTCCTGTTACACGATGGTATGCGGGCCGGAGGTATTGGCTTGGGATTAAGGAAGCCTTATTTATCATAGTAATATTGAACTGTATTTTATTGACAGATAAACCAATTTAAGATACAAGTTGCTTTTATAATGGTAAAAAAAGAAACGCTCCCTTGCGGGAGCGTCGGCCCAGTGATGCTCTCACTGAGGGTGCTATTGAAAATATATATGAATATTAGCCGGCGGAAGTCAAGTAGTTTGTTGGCGGAATGAGGCTTGTTTGGAAATGCAGCGCGTGATCTCCTATATCGATGGCTTTAACCTTTATTTTGGTCTAAAAAGCAAGGGGTACCGCAGATATTACTGGCTGAATATTCAACAATTATCTCGCTCACTTCTAAAACAGTATCAAACCCTATCGTATACCAAATATTTTACAAGCCGGGTCTCATCAAATAAGCAAGACCCAGACAAAAGCAAACGCCAGGCAGCCTATATCGAGGCCGTTGAGACACTTCACGATTGCAGTATTTATTTTGGCCACTATCTGTCTAAAAAAGTCGTTTGCCATAATTGCGGATCATCATGGCGAACTCATGAAGAAAAAATGACAGACGTGAATATTGCAATAGAACTGATGACTGACGCATTTAATAACCGATTCGATACAGCATTATTATTATCAGGGGACAGTGATTTAACCGGCCCCGTTAAATCCGTTCGTGACCTTTTTCCAAACAAACGAATTATTGTTGCTTTTCCTCCCAACAGGCATTCAAAGCAGTTGCAAATGGCGGCAAATGCCTTCTTTACAATAGGCCGGAAAAAAATAGCGGACAGTCAATTTTCCGATATTGTAAAAAAGGCTGATGGTTTTAGGCTTGCTCGGCCAACTTCTTGGCGATAGTGAATTTATTTTTGTCACCCTATTCGATGGGTGTGGATTGAAACAATATTACTATCATTTTGGTGGATGAAGCACCCTAATTTTCGGGGTGCTGATTCCAAATTGCATCCTTCGCTGCAACAGACGAAAGATACCTTATGGATTATATCGCTCGCAAAGGGCAGAAACTTTCTGAACATATAACAAATGTTGCAAGACTTGCAAAAACATTCGCTGGTGTTTTCAGTTGTGAGAATACGGCCTATTTAGCTGGTCTGCTACATGATTTAGGGAAATACACAAAGGCATTTCAGGATTATCTGGAACGTAGCCTGCGGGGCGATAAAGTACAGCGTGGCGAAGTTATCCATGCTCTGCAAGGAGCGAAGTTTGCGGAGAAAAAAATCGATGACCACCTGCTTGCGGACATCATCGGCAATGTCATCGCAACACATCACGGCGGTTTGTTTGATAATATTATCGACGGTGAAAGGACTTTGTCCGTCAGGACCAATAAAAGCGAAGATAAGCTCCACTATGAAGAAGCGATCAAAAATTTTAGTCCCAGCATCAATGAAACCAAATTGAAGGGGGAAATTCGGGGCTTTTGCCAAAAATGCCAAACGAAAAATTTAAACCCGTTATTTATGCTGCATTTTCTTACGAAAGCCGTTTATTCCGGCCTTGTAGATGCGGATAGATGCAACAGCGCCGGATTGGAAATTGATAATGTTGTGCCGGATTGGAAAAATTTGATTCAACAATTAGAAAACTATCTTGGTTCTTTTTCCGGTGATGGTGATATTGACGAAGTCCGCAAGAGTATTTCGGAACAGTGCGAGCAAGAAGGCGGCCGAAATCAGGGGATTTATACTTTGTCTGTTCCAACCGGTGGGGGCAAAACATTGTCGAGCTTTCGGTTCGCTTTGGAACACGCCAAGAAGCATAAGCTTAAACGCATCATTTATATTATACCTGAATTTTGCACGCAATTAGCTTTAATTGGCCACGGTGGCCAATTTTTTCAAAATGACGAAGAGTTCGTTTTCTACTCTAACACATGATCGTTGCCTTTAGTGTGAAGTATACGGTTTGCACGTGTTTCGTTTAACTGCCCATATACAAAGGAAATTGTCGTGAAAAAAAATTCTTGCATGATATTTTCCCGAGTTACGCAGACGTTCAACATGCCACTTGTCTCCACGGCTTCGGTTTCAATCGCGCTTGATCCAGGAAGTCGAGAAAATGGATCATCGCGGGCGTTCTCGCATCGTGTACGGAGAACTTGACCTTGTCACGGTTTTGATCTTTGACAACTTTTGCGGCAATGAAAAGCAGCTTCAACCTGGCGATCCGGATTGTATTGGATGCCACCGTTTTTAAATGCGGCATCTTTTTTCTGTCCTGGCTCATGGCGGCAAGCATCTTGATGTAACGCCAAATGTTATACGACAGCACTACAAGTTGAAAGAACGCATAATTGTTTTTGAACTTTGCTGATGGGATGGCCTCAAGCCCTTCACGTTTGGCCTCACCCACCAGGTTTTCAACGTCAGCGCGTTTATCATACTTGCTGACCACCTCATGGGCCGGCCCTGAAAGGTTCGTGCAGAATATCCGGTATGTATAGTTGTCGTCTTCAAAGAGTAGGCATTGCACTTGCTGGTTTGAAGTTGATTTGGCTTTCGGTATACGCATGGCCACAAACCGGCACGGGGTATCCCAACCAAGGGGCTGATAGACGCAGCTGTTATACTCAACATCCTTGCGTTTCCAGGGCCGATACCAACCTCTCGGATCAAAGGGCGGGTCGCATCTCTTGTTGGCGATGATGAAGTCATAGCCGCAGTGTCTTGCAGTCTGGACACTTTCCCAGCTCAGGAACTCTCCATCGGCCCGCAGCAGGACTTGGCGAACACAACCGGGTAAATGGGATTTTGTCTGGAGGATAAAGGCAGCGGTCTGTTTGCCACTGAGTGTTTCACCTTTTCGAAGCTTTCCGATAAGACACTCCCGGGTCTGCTCAATGAAGCACAGCACCGGACGGTAACCTTTCTTTCCCCGGTTTTTGGTGTTATGGCCTTTCCTGCCTCCTTGCTGATTGCCGTACAGCGTCTCGACGGTGGTGTCGATATCGATGCATATCCGGTAATAATTGAAACCCAGTTGTTGCCACACCCGTTCTCGCAGAATGCTCATGAGCTTCTGAAGGGACTGGGCTTGGTTAATTCCCAAGCTGTCAAGGTATCGCCAGAAGGTGCTCGACACCGGCAACTTTGTCAGTCGGAAAAATCCACACAGCATGGCATCGAGTCGGATGTAGGTAAAATGCCAGATTCTGTTAAAGCCTATAAACAGTAGCATCAGAAGTCCTGCCACCATCGAATAGTGGCCCAGCTTTGGCTGCCGGACAGGCGCATGATAGGTGGAGTTAAATATTTGTTTGAAATCGATCAAATCGAAAAATTTGATCATCGCTAAAAGCCCGCCAAATGGACTTAGTTGCTCGCTGCATGTCTCATGCGGCGTAGAAGCGTTGATTTTTCTGGCCTTGGCAGCGTTTTTCTTAAACCCTTTGTTCTTGCGGTTTTTACGGCTTTTTGATTTACTTGATTTTACCATCTGGGTACCTCCTGTTTTTATTGTGGAAGCATGTCACCTCCCTTTATAACAGGATTCCCAGATGGTTTCTTCCTTATTTATGATTCGTCGTGCAAAATTTAGGTTATACCTTATTTGTCGATTCTTGATCAAACGGCAACGACAATTAGGTGCGCTTTAGCGGAATGTGATAAAAGTAAACAGTGTAAGAAAAGTGAGGAAGAACGGAAGAAATGTGAAGCGTATCGAAAAACAGATGAGTTGATTTTAGAACATCATTCAAACATCGAACCGCCGCACGAGGATGACGCCGACGAACAATATCGTTTGCTGACTTCCCGTTGGGACAGTCCAATTATTTTAACCACAATGGTTCAATTTCTTGAATCAATTTACAGCAACAAAGCGTCCAAGCTCCGAAAATTTCATAATATGTCGGAAGCTGTTATGATTTTTGACGAAATCCAGGCTTTGCCGGTCAAGTGCATTCATTTGTTCAATGAGGCTGTAAATTTTTTGCAAATCTTTGGAGGATCAACCATCCTGCTGTGTACCGCAACACAACCTCACTTTCATAAGATGGAGCGTCCGGTATTATTATCTGGCAAACCGGATATTGTAAGTATCACACAGGGTGAATTGGAAGTTTTTGAGCGAGTCTACATTGAGAATAAAACCCAGCCGGCAAGGGATCACGAGCAGATCGCGGAAATGGTAAAAAAACAGATTGAACAGGAAAAGAGCACACTTGTTATCCTCAATACCAAAGGTGATGCCCGCAAGGTGTATGAAGAGTGCCGGTCGATTGAATGTGAGAAAGCGTTTTTGACGACCGACCTTTGTCCTGCTCACCGTTTGAATGTCCTTGAGCGATTACGGGAAAACCTATCCCCTAAAACAAAGCGAGTGACGTTATGCGTCAGTACGCAACTGATTGAAGCGGGCGTGGATGTGTCGTTTGACTGTGTGATCCGGGCTCAGGCAGGTATGGACAGCATTATCCAGGCGGCCGGACGCTGTAACCGCAACAAAGAGAATCCAACACTACAGCCGGTCTTTGTCGTCGATATCCAGGATGAAAAGCTTTCGCGCTTACCGGAAATTAAGGACGGCAAGGATGTTACGGCAAGAGTATTCCGTGAAAAACGGGATGGCAATATGCTGAGTGATGAGGTGATCAATTTGTTTTATCAGTATTACTTTTTTGACCAGCAAAAAGGGGAAAACGTCGGCAAAATGGATTACAAAACAAAGGATGGTAAAACAACGATCTATAACTTGCTCAACAAGAATTCTTTGGGAGCGGTTGCTTACCGGAACCGCAACAACAGGGATTACAAGGGACTGCCTTGTGCTTTTCAAACTGCGGCAGACGAATTTTCAGTGATTGATGGTGTCCAGACCGGTGTGGTTGTGCCCTATGGAGAAGCTCTGAAACTTGTGGATGAATTCCAACGCAGTCATGAACCGAAGGAGAAAATGCGTGTTTTGAAGCAATTGCAGAAATATACGGTCTCCGTCTATTCAGATTCTCTGGATAAAATCAAACATGCGGCCGGTCTCGTAGATGACACGTTTTACTTGTTGAGTCCGGATTATTACGACGCGGAAGAGCTGGGGTTAAGGCGCGAAGCGATGTTTTCTTTGTTGAATGTGTAAATTAAGAACAGGGGTGTCAGATGGACAAAAAACGCAATTCAGTGGAATTTAAGATTACGGGCCGATACGCGATGTTTGCCGATCCCGTCACAAGAGTAGGCGGTGAGAAATTTTCCTATCAGATCCCGACCTATCAGGCACTCAAAGGCATTATTGAAAGCGTTTACTGGAAGCCGACTTTTATTTGGTACATCGATGCCGTTCGGGTGATGAAAAAGATTCAAACCGAGTCCAAGGGGGTCAAGCCGATTAAAATGAGCGGTGGCAATGACCTTTCCTACTACACCTACTTGCGGGATGTGGAGTATCAGGTTCTTGCTCATTTCGAATGGAACGAACACCGAAAAGAACTTTTCGATGATCGCAACGAACACAAGCATCACAACATCGCCAGACGCAGCATCAAAAAAGGCGGACGGCGGGATGTTTTTCTCGGAACGCGGGAGTGTCAGGGCTATGTTGAACCTTGTGTTTTCGGCGAAGACGGCGAAGGTTTTTACGACCAATATGGGGAACTCGATTTTGGCGTGATGTTTCACGGATATGACTATCCCGATGAAACCGGAAAGCATGAACTGGTGGTCCGTCTGTGGAGGCCAAAAATGAAAGACGGCATCATCGAGTTTCCAATACCGAAGGATTGTGATTCTTCCATGCGACGTTTTATCCGCAAGATGACGGCAAAAGAATTCGAGAAAGGCCTGAACTTCTTATCCATCGATGATGATTTTTCCATGGCGGATTTGTTGGAGGAGGAATAATCATGGGATTCTGGCAACATTTAGTGGACAGTTACGACAAGAATTCGGATGCGTTGAAAAAAACGTATCCGCTTTCGACGACATCCATTTCCAACAACAGTGATATTATTGCCGTCATCGTTATTGATGGTGAAGGAAAATTTGTTGGTTCCGATAAAATTTCAAAAAAGACAAAACCAACCAGCCAAGGCTCAGGAAACCCTCTCGTTAATATCAAAATTCCGGTTACGGAAGAAAGCTTGGGGCGTTCAAGCGGTGTTTCACCCCATCCGGTTTTTGACCAGTATGGGTATTTGAAGGGAGATGGAAAGAAATATGATGCCTACATTGCGCAACTGAAGAGTTTTACCGAATCCGGATTTGCGACTGAGCAGGTTAACGCCATTTATCAATATGTTTCGAAAGGAACTATCGCTTCTGATTTGTCGGAGATGAAACTGAAAGATAAAACGAACATTATTTTTCAGGTAGAAATACCCAATAAGC
Organism: uncultured Desulfosarcina sp.; assembly: GCA_963674945.2. Taxonomy (GTDB): domain Bacteria; phylum Desulfobacterota; class Desulfobacteria; order Desulfobacterales; family Desulfosarcinaceae; genus Desulfosarcina. The sequence continues at coordinate 676,338 of CAXXWQ010000003.1, read as the reverse complement.
AGCAAACAAAAGCTTGGGAAGACGACACGCTTTTCAGTGCGTGGCATCAATATTATGTGGCTGAAAAGGAGAAACTGGCTGAAAGAAAAAAACGGGCTGAAGATGAGTTGGCCGGCAAGAAAAAATTGCCGTTGGCTGAAAAGAAGAAATTAACAGAAGAGACGAAACTGAAGAGCAAGGTTGCTTTGGACTATGTTACGGGCGTGGAGCAACTCATAGCGACATCCCACCCCAAAAAGATTTCCAACGCTTCAGGAAATTCAAAGCTTGTTTCTGATAACGACAAAACGAATTACACGTTTAGAGGAAAATTCAGAGACTCCTCCGAAGCCGTCTCCATCGGGTATGAGACATCCCAGAAGGCGCACCAATTTTTGCGGTATCTTATCAATGATCGGGGATACTACTGCGGTGAACAGGTCATTTTATCCTTCACGATTGGTTCCACGGAAAAACTGCTGCCTCCGCCAATAGAAGACAACAGTATTTGGGCCGTATTGCAAAAAAATTCGGTGCAAACAGAGAGCGACATCCGGATCGACCTTCGCGCCGAAACGGGCTTTGTTTATGCTGATGCGCTAAGAAACTCCCTTGGCGGATTCGGGCACGGTCAGGCGTTGAAGCACCATGCAAAGACGGCGGTGATTGCACTGGACGCAGCCACAACCGGCCGGTTGTCCATCACCTTTTACCGGGAACTGGACAAAAACGAATATCTTGAAAGGGTCGCCGACTGGCATAGCTCCTGTAAATGGCATCAAAAGTTTTGGGACAAAGTTGATGAGAAATATGTTCCCTATATCGGCGCGCCGTCCGTGGATAAAATCACCGAGGCGGTTTACGGCAAGCCACGCGGCGGCAAGGATGAGAGCTATATAAAAATCAAAAAAGCGGCACGGGAACGGTTGCTCCGCTGTGTTTTTGACGGAGCGTTTTTGCCTAAGGATTATGTGGTGGCGGCTGTTCGGCGGGCCGCCAATCCGTTGGCAATTACAAGGAATGGCAAATTTGACCGTAATGGTTTTGAGCAAATCGCATCAACGGCATGTGCGTTGGTGCGCAAGGATTTTCAACAACGCAACGAGGAGGACTACAAATTGAGCATTGAACTCGACAGAACCGACCGTGATTACCTTTACGGCAGACTGCTTGGTGCGGCGGACAAATTGGAGGAGTACGCCCTCCGCATAAAAGGTAATGACCGTGTGGTTACCGCTGCGATTCGGCACATGCAAGCCTTTGTCCAGCGTCCGTTCAGGACATGGCAAACCATTCACGGTTGCCTAAACCCGTATATTCAAACGGTGAAAAGCGGATTTGCATTTAATGAAATTCAAGCTGTGACGAATCAGTTTACTACGGGTGATTACGAAAAAGATTTGCCGCTGAACGGTTCGTATCTAATAGGCTATTACCATGAACGCGCCTACATCGACAGTTTGGTTAAGGCTGCTGCTGAAAAGAAAAAACAATCAACCGATTGCAACAAATAGGAGGGTAACATATGGCGGACAATAAAGTGCTCACGAAAAAAATTGATTTTGCGGTGATTATCTCTGTTAACCGGGCGAATCCAAATGGCGACCCGCTGAACGGAAACCGTCCCCGCCAAACCTACGACGGCTTTGGTGAAATTTCGGACGTTTGTCTCAAACGTAAAATCCGCAACCGTCTGCAGGATATGGGCGAATCCATTTTTGTTCAGTCAGATGAAAATCGTGTTGATGAGCATCGTTCGTTGAACTCTCGTTTTGCCGCGGCCAAAATTCCGGGAGAGAAAACAAGGGAAGAAGCATGTAAAAAGTGGTTTGATGTTCGCGCCTTTGGGCAGGTCTTTGCCTTTAAGGCAAAAAAGAAAACAAAAGACGAAGGCGAGGGCAGCGATAGCGTTTCTATTGGAATCCGGGGCCCTGTAACCATTCAGAGTGCGTTCAGCATCGACCCGATTACACCCGATAGTCTGCAAATTACTAAAAGCGTCAATCTCGAAACTAATGAGAACGAACCGGATAAAAAAAATGCGGATACGATGGGGATGAAGCACCGCGTTGATAAGGGGATTTATGTTTCTTACGGTGCTATCAACACACAACTTGCCAGCAAGACAGCCTTTTCGGATGATGACGCCGAGAAAATTAAATTGGCTCTACAAACGCTTTTCGTCAACGATGTTTCCGCTGCACGACCCGAAGGAAGCATGGAAGTCATGAAAGTCCTTTGGTGGAAACACAACAGCCCAAGCGGTCAGTACTCTTCAGCCAGAGTTCACAGGGCGTTACGCGAACTTCTGGAAATAAACAAAGATGGTTCATACGAATCAAATGAATTGCGGGATAAATTGGAACATCTTGAATTGGAAGAACTGGATCAGTTAGAAGGCGAGGCGTTACAAAGGCTTTGCAAATGATTTTCAAAGCTTACTCAGTAATCGAAAAAGAACATAATAGATGATAGGCTGAACCTATTAGTCAACCAACTGTCCGGTTTCGATCCCCAGGGCCTTGGCCAGTTTCTCCAGAGTAGCCGTTCGGTTGTTGCTTGCTGTACGTTCCATCTGGGACAGGGCCGATTGGGTGATACCGGCGCGTTGGGCAACCTCTTTCTGGGTCAGACCGAGATGCTTGCGCCAGGCTTTGAGTAGGTTGAACTCTTTTTCGATGACCAACCCGACGACTTCATGGGGTATGAGGGCATCGCTGTCTTCGGCTTTTTCGAGAAGTCGTAGGTAATCCATATATGGCACGACGGCGTATTCGGGTTTTCCATCTCGACTGATGACTTGGACATTATGAAGTGTAGGTGCGTTCATTTCGTTTTTTAACCTCCTCGATGAGGATGGTTTTCGTAAAATAAACTAATTTTATCAGTTTATCAAATGGAAATATAAGTTTTGTTTGCCGAACCGGATCTTTTGCCCCTTTCCGCCTTACAGCACATCTGTTTCTGCGAGCGCCAATGCGCCCTGATCCATGTGGAGCAGGTGTGGCTTGAAAACCGGTTTACCGCCGAAGGACGGATCATGCATGAACGAGTGGATACGGGGAAAAGCGAAAAACGCAAAGATACGCGTATCGCCTTTTCCGTTTCCCTTCGGTCACTGCGGATGGGCCTTGTTGGAAAGGCGGATGTCGTGGAGTTTCATCGGAAAGAAAGTCCGACCGGGAAAAAGATTTGGGTACCATTTCCGGTGGAATACAAACGAGGTCGGCCGAAAAAGGACAACTGCGACAAGATTCAACTTTGTGCTCAGGCTCTCTGTTTGGAGGAGATGCTGGGAAACGAGATTAAAAGTGGAGCCCTGTTCTATGGCAAGACGCGTAGACGCTTGGATGTCCCTTTCGACGAACTGCTTCGTTCTGAAACGGAATCCATGGCCATCAAGCTTTACTCGTTGTTCGATGCACGGATTACACCCAGGCCTGTATTCGACAAACGTTGTCCCAATTGTTCGTTTTTCCAGTTGTGTTTGCCGGATAAAGTAGGCGTCGGAAAGTCCGCTAAACGATACCTTGATGGGATATGTGAAGGAGAATGAAAAAACATCTTAATACTCTTTTTGTGACCACACAAGGGGCCTATCTGAACAAGGAGGGAGAGACGGTCGTCGTTTCCGTTGATCGTGAAAAGAAGCTGCAACTACCCATTCATACCTTGGATGGCATCGTCTGTTTCGGCAGGGTAATGTGCAGCCCCTATCTCATGGGGTTTTGTGCCGAGCAAGATGTGGCGATCAGTTTTTTGTCGGAACATGGGCGATTTCTGGCACGGGTTCAGGGTCCCGTATCTGGCAATGTGCTGCTTCGGCGTGAACAGTATCGGCAAGCGGATGACGGGAAATCATCGGCCCGAATTGCCCACGGCATTCTGGTCGGAAAGTTGGCCAATACCCGCAGCGTACTTCAGCGTACGTTACGGGACCACGGAGACAAGGTGAATGCCGATCCTGTTAATGACGCATCAAGGCATATAGCGGCAATTCTCAAGAGCATTCGCGCAGACATGCCGATCGATTCCCTTCGTGGAATGGAAGGGGATGCGGCTCGGACCTATTTTGGTGTTTTCGACCACCTTATCATCAATAAGGGCAATGGATTTTCTTTCAAAGGACGAAATCGGCGGCCACCTCTTGATCCGGTCAATTGTCTGTTGTCATTTGTCTATACGCTTCTTCTCCATGATGTTCGGTCCGCTTTGGAATCTGTTGGATTAGACTCGGCCGTGGGGTTTTTACATCGGGACAGGCCCGGTCGTCCAGGTCTCGCGTTGGACATGATGGAGGAGTTCAGGCCGTTGATTGCCGACCGCATGGTACTTTCACTTATCAACCGGGGACAGGCAGTCAAAAAGGATTTCGTAATTCAGGAAACCGGTGCCGTCCTGATGGGAGACAAACTAAGAAAAACCGTTTTGACTACTTACCAGAAGCGAAAACAGGATGAGATTTTTCATCCGTTCTTAGAAGAGAGGGTAACCATAGGGTTGTTGTTCAATACGCAGGCCTTGCTTCTGGCAAGGTATCTTCGTGGTGATTTGGACGCATATCCGCCCTTTGTCTGGAGGTAGAACCATGATGGTATTGGTGAGTTACGATGTTTCCACTGTTGATGAGGGTGGGCCTGGGCGTCTACGAAGGGTGGCCAAAATTTGCAAGAACTATGGGCAGCGAGTGCAGTACTCGGTTTTCGAATGCATCGTTGATCCGGCACAATGGACCGTTTTTCGGCAAAAACTCATCGACCAGATAGAGGCCGACACCGATAGTCTGCGATTTTATTTTTTAGGTGCCAACTGGAGAAAGCGAATTGAGCATGTGGGGTCGAAAAAAAGTTTTGACCAGGAAGGGCCATTAATCGTTTGAGCAACCCAATGAAACAATCGTTTTTGGGGTTTGCGAACCTCAAGCGCACATACTTTTCCCTTGATGTTCGCAATTTGAGTTATCTTTCTGATTTAATTATTGAAAGTGAGGGAATGAAAAATTTAAGTGAGAACTTTAACACCGCGATATGGCCGAATCGCACCATTCGGTCGATTTTTTATTTAAAAACATGGTGTTAAAGAGCAGCGGTCGCCCCCCATGCGGGGGCGTGGATTGAAACAGGCTTAAGTGCTGCAATAGGCGCTTTCATTGCGTCGCCCCCCATGCGGGGGCGTGGATTGAAACAGGGCCTGACGTGCGACGGTGTTCCACATCCAGGTCGCCCCCCATGCGGGGGCGTGGATTGAAACCAAGCTCTATAACAGGGTTGTAATCGGTCCAGGGGGTCGCCCCCCATGCGGGGGCGTGGATTGAAACAAGGACATGGATTAATTCGGCATCCACCGTATCGAGTCGCCCCCCATGCGGGGGCGTGGATTGAAACTCAATGAAATCCTTGGCCTTGACGTGCTCGGTCGTCGCCCCCCATGCGGGGGCGTGGATTGAAACATTGTTACGACCTCATCACCAATCTTTTTTGACAAGTCGCCCCCCATGCGGGGGCGTGGATTGAAACCGGATTCGCGATGTCAATCGCCTCTTACATTCCTGTCGCCCCCCATGCGGGGGCGTGGATTGAAACCGGTTTCAGTCCATGGCACCATAACCATTCCTTGTCGCCCCCCATGCGGGGGCGTGGATTGAAACATCGATGAATGTTTGGATGTTCTAGAAAAGCGCAGAGTCGCCCCCCATGCGGGGGCGTGGATTGAAACTCTCCGGGAAAAGATGGCAATGGCCGGTTTTACCGGTCGCCCCCCATGCGGGGGCGTGGATTGAAACATTCCCAAGAGATGCAATAATCTGATCACCAAGTCGCCCCCCATGCGGGGGCGTGGATTGAAACTTATGTTGGTTTGACTAATGATACACCGGCGGAAAGTCGCCCCCCATGCGGGGGCGTGGATTGAAACTGGGACACTTGGTACCCGCCCAACGGCCACCGGTGTCGCCCCCCATGCGGGGGCGTGGATTGAAACAGCTTTTTCGAGAAAATAATCGTATTGATGTTTGTCGCCCCCCATGCGGGGGCGTGGATTGAAACAGCAAATGCCCTGTAATCGCAATGTGCGTGATCAGTCGCCCCCCATGCGGGGGCGTGGATTGAAACATGAATCCGTGGCAACAGCTTCGAACTACACAGGTCGCCCCCCATGCGGGGGCGTGGATTGAAACCAGTCCATCGAGATCCTTTCGCTGGAGGTTTTCGGTCGCCCCCCATGCGGGGGCGTGGATTGAAACACGCAGCCACCATCGCAACAGACGGGGATCCGGGTCGCCCCCCATGCGGGGGCGTGGATTGAAACTCAAACACCGGGGCCGGTTCATCGATCCCTTTCCGTCGCCCCCCATGCGGGGGCGTGGATTGAAACAGATATACACACAAGGGATGTTAGGTCGCGTCTGTCGCCCCCCATGCGGGGGCGTGGATTGAAACAGATTGCTACTGGAGACGGTCAAAAAGCACCGCACGTCGCCCCCCATGCAGGGGCGTGGATTGAAACTTGTCACAAGGTCGGGCTGGCGGTAGACATAGGTCGCCCCCCATGCGGGGGCGTGGATTGAAACAAGACAATCGCTGGCGCACGGCTTGAGGTTCTTGACGTCGCCCCCCATGCGGGGGCGTGGATTGAAACTCTTTCGGCACACTATTCGTTTTGGCGGGATTTGGTCGCCCCCCATGCGGGGGCGTGGATTGAAACTTTAGCGCTCAGTTCCAGTTTCGTTATGTGATGTTTTTCTATCGAGCAGAAAATTCATTCATGCCCCCCATAAAAGGCATCGATCAAATCGTCCGGCAAAGGGGCCATAAAGTCGTCGTTCAGCTCAAACTCCGGATACTTTTTTTGCCAGTCCCACAGGCAGTTTTTTAGCGGATAGCTTTTTGATAGGCCTTTTTTCACCAGGGTGGATGGGGGGATAATCTCTCATTGCGATACCTCAATGATGGTCGACAATTTTGACTGCATGGACACCATCTTGGTGTCATTGAAGACAGATTCGCCATTGTTCGTTGATTCCAATGGCATGGTATCAGAATTGTCAGGGACCTGCCACACCAACAGTTCGGGCCAAGAAGAAAAGAATGAAAAAACTTGACAGCAACATGTCATTTAGAATACTTGGACTCCTTCAATGAAAAATCATATGAAAGAGGTTTTTTTGTTCAGAAAATCTATGGATATTGCGTCAATCGTTACCGGCAAGGGGACCAACCCCACGGTGGCTGATTGATTGTAGCTCTGCAATAAGCAAAACAGGCTTTTCCGTTTAAGACAGATCTGTCCCTCCGGATCTGTTCCGCAGCAGACTCCTTCTTCGAGATTCCGCCGGTATAGTTGCCCCCATCATCGGTAACGGTTCTAAGACCCTGATATCAAAAGAATATAAGATTTATCGGCAGAATGTTTACCTGTCCCTGGCGCCCTGTGCCAGGCAATGCCGGTATGGCGACAGACAATAAAAGCGGAGTCTGACAATGCGTACGACGAAAAATATGGAAAAAAAATATACCGACAGCACCCTTCATCTTTCACGGTTGGGATGGACCACCCATTTCCAGACAGAGCTGGAACGTTTCTGCAACGAGCAAGCTATCCCGGCCAGGGTGGTCGGGGTGAGAAAGAACAGCTTTCGTATCAGTAACGGAAAAAACGAGTGGCTCGCCACCGTAGCCGGACGGCTCCAGCACAACGCTGAATGTTTGTATCCCGTCACGGGGGATTGGGTTCTTGCCACAGACACGGTGATCGTGACCGTGTTACCCCGAAAAAATACGCTGAGCCGGCGCGCTGCGGGCACACGTGGCAAACAGGATGACCTGCCACAAAAAGAGCAGGTCATTGCGGCAAACCTCGATACGGTGTTTATCGTTTGCGGTCTGGACCGGGATTTTAACCTGCGCCGCATTGAACGGTACCTGACGCTGGTCTACAACGCTTGCCTCAAACCCGTCATCATTCTGACGAAAGCCGATCTTCACGAGAATCCGGAGCATTTTCTCGCTGAAGTGGAAGCGGTTGCCTTCGGGGTCCCGACGCACCTGATTTCGGCACTGGATGACGAAGGGCCGGCACAACTTGGACAATATTTGTCTCCGGGACAGACCACCACCATGGTTGGCTCTTCCGGTGCCGGTAAATCCACCCTGGTGAACCGGCTCTACGGCAAGCCCCTGCAGACGACCGGTTCGATCAGTGACAGTGTGGGCAAAGGAACGCACACGACGACCACCCGTGATCTGATCGTGATGCCCCAGGGGGGGATGGTGATTGACAATCCCGGTATTCGTGAAATCGGTTTCTGGAACGATGGCGACGGGATCGGCACCGCCTTTCCGGAGATTGAAAACCTTGCCGTGCAGTGCCGTTTTTCCGACTGCAGCCATGTCCACGAACCCGGTTGCCGGGTCCTGCAGGCGGTGACGGACGGGGATCTCCTGCAAGACAGACTGGAAAGTTACCACAAAATGAAACGTGAGCTGACCTATCTGTCTCATCGGCAGCACAAGAGTGCCGACCGCCTGGAAAAGGAACGCTGGAAAGGGGTGGCCCTGAAAGTCAAGGCGATGAAGAAACGGGATCGAAATGGATGATGTTCTCACCCGGAAGAAAAAGGCGGGAGAAAAAATGAAAATACGAAAAGCAATGGAAGATGAACATGCCGACGCCTGGATGGTTCAGGCGCTTTTCCCGGGGGTGATCGGCACCGTCAGTGGAAAAATACGTTGCGCCGATGCGCTGCATCGGCCCGAACATTGGAGGGAGTAGGAGCGGTTTATGTCAACCCTTTGACTCCGGGTCGAGCCAATGTGCTTCAATTTGTTCGCTGTGTAAAGTATAGAAGGCATCAATCAAGTGAACCTGAAGGGTTCCCGGTCCCGCCGCTTGCGCTGCGGCAAGTTCTCCGCAGATCCCCATTGTCGCCATGGCGTGGCCAGTTGCCGCAAGGGCGTTATTGTTGACGGCACAGAAGGCACCGACGAGAGCCGTTGCGGTACAACCGAGGCCGGTGACCTTCGGCATGAGCGGGTGTCCGTTACGCACCCGGACGCTTTGATTGCCATCGGTGATCAGATCAACGGCACCGCTGACGCAGACCACGCAGGCATATTTTTCCGCCAATGCCGACGCCGCATTCCCGGCTTCATTTGCTGCCGCCGCGCTATCGACCCCTTTTGTCCGCACCGTATCGCCGGCCAGCGCCATAATTTCGGAGGCGTTTCCCCGGATCACGGTTGGCGCGGTTTGCCCGAGAAGTTCAAGACAGGACCGGGTCCGAAACGCGGTTGCACCGGCACCAACCGGATCGAAGACAATCGGGACACCATTGCTTTGTGCTGTTGTCATCGCTAGTGCCATGGCGGTGATCCACTTTTGGCTCAGGGTCCCGATGTTGATCACCAGTGCAGAGGCGAGTGCCGACATCTCTGCAACTTCTTCGACGGCATGGGCCATTACAGGCGACGCACCGATGGCCAGCAGCGCGTTCGCCGTATTGTTCATGACGACAAAGTTGGTGATATTGTGAACCAGCGGTGCCTTGTTCCGCACTTTTTGCAAATCATTGCAGCAATCCTGGACCTCGAGTTTCATGTACATCCTTCCTCATGGGGGTTTTATCTATGCTTTTTCCCACTTTTGGGTGACTTTCTCCCGAATGGTTTCGTCTGCGATATAGTTTTCATAGTATCCGCAGGACGTGCAGAGAAACGTTGTTTGATCGGTTCGCGGAGAGGTGAAACCAAGCCCGGTAACATAGACATGCTTTTCGCCGGATATTATGCCATTGTTCTTTTTATAAACATCCTTTGCGTTGCAACGCGGGCATTGTCCATTCAACATATCGCGATCTCCTTTTTTTTATGACAGAGAAGTCAATGTCGTTAACTTAACCGATCGGCTTGTACTGAGGAAAATATATGCGCGGTTTCGCTTTGTGTTTGCGCGGATATTTTCTCCCCGGCCTAATCGGTTCAACGGTTCTTTGAAAAATATATTGCAAATCGGCGATCAATCGTTTGATCATCCTTTTCGTATCGAGAAACAGCAAGACGATCACACCTTTACTTTTTGACAGCGCCTGGGTGAAATTGATCTGGTATCGGTGTTTTTTATCCACAATGTCATTGTCCATCTGGTCTTGGACAGGAAAAGCCATCATCCAGACCAGGTTTTTGGCGAAAATCTTTGCGTGAAAGTCTTGATACACAGACAGCGCAGATTGGCCAGAAAAGTTTTCCAGTTCCATCCGGCATTTGATGATTTTGTAATCCTCTTCCACTGGCCATCTTTTGTGGTAAAGATCGCTAAACAGTTCGATTGGATATGTTCCCTTGTCAATCAGCGAAGTCATTAGCACGGCAACCTTCCCATCGTTTTCAATGCGGATCAGACGAAGTTTTAAAGGGGTTGTGTCCAACCCCATCTGTTTGCATTGGGAAACGGAGGTAGGATGAACAGGCACGGTAACAATCTTTTCCGATAGCCCGGAATGAAAAAACTTACGAACGACTTTCCATTTCGTACAAGACACGCGGGCACAGAAGTTGGCCTCCATGGAAAGGATCAGGTTAAAAAGCCACCATGCCGGGTACCCCCTATCGAGAAGGATCAAATCCTTGGGCATGACGTTTAGCATGTGTTGCGCCGCCAGTTCGCGTTCACCGATACGTTTGGGCTTGATAAGGGCATCGACGGTCATTTTGTTGAGGACATCGAAAAGCTGAGAAACCCTTGCCATGGGAGATGGCGCACCCTGACGAACGTTCCAAACGCCAAAATGCTGGGCGACATCATCCGTCACCGGCAATTTTGTTGTAGAACCGTCAATGGCCAGCAACCGGAACCCGAACCACAACTTGGGACGAAAATGCTTTTCAAAATAGATGATTAACTGTAAATTCAATTCAACAAAGGCTTCATACTTGAGCTTCATTCGCGCTTTTGTTAAAGCTGCTTTCGATACGACCCGTCTTGCCACATCGAAGCGGCATAATGTCTTGAAGAATCTATCCAGTTCGTCCTGGTATGAACCTTTGACAAGGTTGATGAGAAAAACGATCAAGACATGAAACGGAAGTTTTCTATTCCGTGTGAAATCGTTCTTGTTTTTTCTGTGGCGAGCGATGAAGTCAGGAGAGGAGATAATTTCTCTTATAAATTCAATTGTTTTGGCACATACATTGAAAATCAGGTTTCGTGCCAAAGTTACCAAATTTCTCGCTAATTTTCGACATGGTATGCTCCTTTTGATTATATAACTGGCTGTTATTATTGAAAGTGAGTATACCATGTCGATCCACCTAATACAACATAATTTGCAATATATTTGATATGTTATGCCGTTTAACTGCTTCTTAAGTTAATGGCATTGACAGAGAAGTGTAAAAACGGATGAACGCCATACCAGCCCGCCGCAGGATCGCCTATGATGGCGCCTCGATCAAAAAAGGTATTTCAAAAGCCGTACCTGTTCCACTTTCAAAAGTGGCGTGTTTCGAGAAAGAGCTACGTATGGTTCACCCAAAATAAACGAAAAAACGAAGGATTTTTCAATAAATAAATGTTTATGATATAAAAGTTCGTGGTGTAAGACTGATTAACCCCTGGATGGAGGAGATACATGGGACCCAAAACCAAGGATAATATCTACAAGGCGTTCATCGGTGAGGCAAAGGCCTATTTCCGATTATTGGCATACGCGGAAAAAGCGGAAGAGGAGGAAGTTCCACAGATCGCCCTGCTGTTCCGCGCCATCGCCGAAGCCGAACGGGTGCATGCCACCCGGCAACTGAACCTGGTAAAAGACCTTCTCGTCAAGGATACCGATACCAACCTGGAAGCATCCTTCCAGCGGGAGAAGACCGTCAGCGAGAACGCCTATCCCGATTTTTTGAAAACCGCCGAGGACGAGGGCGAGACCGCAGCGTCACTGGCCTTCAGCCATGCCCGGGATGCCGAAGGGTACCACGCCAAACTCTACGAACGGGCGATCATGAATGTGATCAAGGAGCAGGTGAAAGAGTACCATGTATGCCAGGTGTGCGGCTACGTGACAGATAAGCGGATTCCCAAGAAATGTCCCATCTGCGGCGCACCGCCCGAGAAATTCAAGACCATTGACGGCTGAACATGGAACGTCTGGCACCAAAAAGAGAATCTCTCGCAGCGTCGCAGAACCCACGGAGAGGAACAACGATCTTTCTGCCGGCTCGACAATCGCGCAACTTAGGTGTAAACAGATATCGAAACGCCATCGCCTTGATGATGGAAGTAAGTGGAAGAGGATCAATTCATGGGAAGCTGCACCGGCCAGTCGTTTGAATTCGCGTTCGATCGAGAAATTGTTGCCCGAACGGCGGCCAAGAACCGGCTGCTGACCATGGAGGTGGAATTCAGCCGGCGCTGCAATTTCAACTGCCCCTACTGCTATGTGCCCGAAGCAGACTATCTGGACGGGGAACTGACGGTTACCGAGATCCAGGATGTGCTGATGCAGGCCAAGAGCCTGGGGGCGCGCCGGATCATTATCCTGGGGGGCGAACCGAGCATCTATCCGCAAATCAGGGAAATGATCACCTTCATCCAGGCCCGGGAGATGGAGGTGGAGATGTTCACCAATGGAAGCGGCATCACCTTAGAATTCGCCAAATGGCTGTTTGCGCGAAGGGTCCGCATGGTGCTGAAGATGAACACCTTCGACGGCGATCTGCAGGCACGCCTGTCGGGGAGAAAAGACGCCGGCCGAATCATCGCAGCGGCCCTGGACCATTTACGGCGTGCGGGGTACCCTTCCGAAGAGGCCTTTTTCGCCGTGAGCACCATCATCTGCAAACAAAATATCCAGGAACTGCCACAACTCTGGTGCTGGCTCCGGGATCGGGGCATCGCCCCCTATTTCGAAATCATCACCCCCCAGGCCAATGCCCTGGAAAACCGATGGCTGGACGTGGACCCACCCGACCTGAAACGGCTTTTCGAGACCCTGGCCAGAATGGACAAAGAGCGGTATGGCCGGGAATGGATACCGCAGCCCCCCTTGGTGGGCAACCGCTGCCTGCGCCACCAGTTTTCCTGCCTGGTGACCTCCAACGGCGACGTGATGCCCTGCGTGGGGGTGACCATTTCCATAGGCTCCGTCCGCGACAAATCCCTTTCCGCCATCATCAAAGAGAGCCCGGTGCTCAAAGCGCTCAAGGACTACCGCAACACGATAAAGGGTCCGTGCAGGAGCTGCGAACTTGCCGATGGGTGCTACGGCTGCCGCGGGGCCGCCTTCCAGATGACCGGCGATTACCTCGCCTCCGATCCTCTGTGCTGGAGAAATTACGAAGAAAAACAATCTCACGCAAAGTCTGGATTTTAGCCCCTTTCAAGGGGGCTTCATCAAACCACCTGCTCTGCGGGTGGTCGGTGATTGCGGTTTCCAGTTTCGGATTGCTCACGTGGTGGGAGGCGTGACAATCCTGACCGAGTTTTTATCGGCTACGTCGGCGAGTGTCCGATCCAGCGTCATCAAATGTCCGTTGTTGCGACGGGCAAGAACAACATAGAACATATCATAGACCGGTTTTCCGGTTTGACATCCCAGTGAAAAGGCTTCTTTGTACATTGTTTTATCGTCGCAGTATTCATCGGGCAGATGAACAGAAAAATCTATTCCCTTTTCGCATTGTTCCATGGAAAGATTCCCGAACCTGAAATATTTCCAGAAGACGTTCGTGACTTCGGAGACAAACAATCCGGGTGCCAAAACCCACTGCGCACTTTCGATGTGATGCAGAAAATGTTTGCCGTTTTCCCGTTGAAGCACAATTTCTACGGCTGCACTGGCATCGAGGACAATGATCATCGTTCTCTGTCCTCCCGGACAAGAGAAACAGGATCGATCAACTGGTCCGCCTTTGCCTCAACCGGGTTCTCCAAAATGTTCCGCAAAACTTCGGCACGACGTTTTTTAGGGTTTTCAGTAATGCCCAGTCCTTTGGCAAGGGTAACGATGGCCTGTTGGGCAAAACTCCGATGTTCTTTTCGGGCCTCTTCCTGAAGAAGCCGATAAATCGGTTCCGGCAATTCTCTGACTTGAAGTGAGGGCATGGGGGCCTCCTTTTTGGAGATTGAATGAAGGCTACCGTAATTTTCATAAAAATGCAAGCGATATGAAGTTAAATTACAATCATTTTGCATGCATTTTACCGGCTTTCGGGCTTGGGTGTTGAAACCGCAGTCCCAAAGATTGTTGATTCACCTTTTTCTTGTGGCACAACATTTTTTTTCATCACCGGCCGGCCGATGAGCGTTTCCAGCGGTACGACGGTGAACCCCTTTTTGGATATGCCCGCAAGAATTTTTCTCACCTCCCGGATCCAACGATCCAGGTGCGCCGGATCTGAAGGGAGGGAATCGTGGAGCATCACGATGTCGTCCCCTTGAATTTTAGAAAGGATCTTGTTCGCCAGCCGGTGGATGTGTCGATTGCCCCAGTCGAATGCACGGCAGCTGAAATTGACGGTGATCATCCCTTTCTCGTCCAATACGGCGCCCATGGCCGGCGTGGTGACGCCCACCGGCGGGCGGAAGGCCACCGGAACGACGCCCGATCGGGCCAAAATCTCCTGGGTATCGGTGATTTCCCGCATCAGCACGGAAGGAAGCAGGTACATGCGATATTGTTCGTGGTGATAGCTGTGGTTTCCGATGGTATGTCCATGTTCGATGATCTGCCGGACCAGGTGCGGATATGCCTGTACGCGCCTGCCGGTGACGAAGAACGTGGCGGGAACGCGATAGATGGACAGCAGATCCAGTAACATGGGGGTTGTCACCGGATCCGGACCATCGTCGAAGGTGAGGGCCACCATGGGCGCCTTGGTGTTGCCCCGACTGATGACGGGGAAAAAGAACCCGGTCCAGGGAAAAAAGGGCGCGAGAAACGAACACATGAGAAACAGCGCAAGGGGAATGGTGGCCAGGCGAATATCCACGGCGGCCAGGGACAGGGCCGCCCCGAAGGCCAGCAAACCGGTTCGTTCGCCCAAGGAGAGGAAACCATACCACCTGTGTCGATTACTTTGTCGCATCAAGAGGACTATTTTATTGGGGTGTAGAAAACCTGGTCCTCTGGGCCAGGTCAGCGTTCATTGGCTCTGCCGTATAATTGTTACAAGAATCCAGAATCAGAATCCAGAATCAGGTATTCGCCTTCGGCTCGATTCATTCTGGCTCCTGAATTCTGGCTCCTGGCTCCTGCGATACCATGCGCTCATGATGCAGCCCCCTTATCGGGGAGCCCAAAGCCGGGCCCTCTGGACCCGGATTTTTACTTCGCCGGTCTTGCCACCTGCCACCACATGTCTCCACGCTTTCCTGAAGAAAGGCTCTGTACGACCTCGAATCCGCACTTACGAAAAATTTTTTCTACCTGATCCGGGCGCCGATAGCAAACACGAATTCCATTGATGCGAAGTTTGACATGTTCCAGGTACCAGGTCCAGTGGGGCCGGGCAAAAGGGGGCATCACCGATCGAACGATCAGCGTTCCTTTGGGCGACAGGTGGCTGCGGATGCACTCCAGCGTCGTCTCCAACTGACGATCCGTCAGGTAGTGGCTCATGTCCAACAAGGTGGCCAGGTCCATCGGCGCATCCACCGGCGGCAGGTCGGGGGCCGCGCCGACCACGATTTGGCCGCGGTCGCCGAGGGCCAGGGCCGCCACCCGTACCCGTTCCGGTTTCGGTTCGATGCCGTGGATCACGGCCCCGGGAAAGCGTTCGGCCATCCAGCAGGCCGGAACACCGTAGCCGCAACCGATGTCCAGGATATGGGAAAGAGTGTTGTCCGCCGGCACCAGATGGGCAATTTCGTCGAACAGGGGGTCCAACCGCCGTTTGAACCGGGCGAAGAGGCGCGGGTAAGGCTCCATGTTCCTGTATCGTCTCTCGATTCCACCCGTGTCGTCCACGGGCGCTTCGAATCGTTTCCGTAAAAATGGGGGAAGGATCAGAAAGGCGCCCGCCAGACAGTAGCCGATGCCGCAAAGACAGATCCATCCCGCGCTTTTGAGAAGGTCATGATCGGCACCCACCAGCACGGCGAAGCCGATGAGGGTGGAACCCGCGGCCATGGCCACCGCCGTTCGGACCACGGCGAATCCCGGATGGTCGAAACGCCGGTAGCGCTGGTAGCCCCGAACCAGAAACAAGGTATAATCAACGCCCATTCCCAGGATGACCACCGACAGCATGAGGGACGGGATGTCCAGGGGCCGGTCCATGATTCCCAGGGTGCCCAGGGTGCAGACGAAGGCAAAGGAAAGGGGCAGCAAAGAGATGAGTACGAGCCCCGCGTCAACGAAAAAGAGAGAGATCAGGACAATCAGGCTTGCCGCGATGATCAGCAGCATCTTCATGAAGGTGGAGAAAAGAAGGTCCCCCATGTGCCGGGAAAAGAGTACGGGGTCGAACACGGCACATGAGGCGGACACGCGGTCGTAAAACGCCTGATGATTGAAGGTGTCGCGGGGGAGGACCCGGGTGACCTGCCGCCACTTTCCGTCGGACGAATCGTGGGCGATGCCCATCAGGGCCCGTATTGCAGGTCCCATGCTGAAATTTTTCACCGTTGGATGGGTCAGGCGGTCGAAAAATGGTTCGAAGGCCGTATCGGCAAATCCAAGAGCCCGGCCTTCTCGTTTCACCGTCTCGATGACACGCCGGGTCCGCTCCCGGGTCCAGAACCGGCGCCAGTCGGTAAGATTTTTTTCCCGGCGGTCCGGTCCTGGGAAGAAAAGAGCGGGGGTGACCACGGGGCCGATGCGGCCGGCGGTCGATTCGTTTTCCAGCACACGCTGTATCCTGTCATTTTTTTCTGCAAGTGCCGCCGGATCGTCCGCTTCGTTCATCAGGTAGACATTGGAGAAGATATCGCCCCAGACGTCGGCCATCAACCGGTCGGCGGCGCGCGTCTTTTCGCTGACCGTGTTCATGGCCGTAAGATCGGTGTTGAAATGGGGACGAATAAAAAAGGCCAGCACCACTGCCAGGAGAGCGGCCAGTGTCAGCCCGACGATACCGGTGGATGCCAGCCGGTCCACGATCATGGAAAAGCGTTTCCGGGCAGGCGTCGTGGCCCTCTCGGATGTGATCAGGAGCCTGGGTTGCACGAGGTGGACGAATGCAAAGGCACAGCCGATCCCCGATGCGGTAAACCAGCCCAGCTGTTCGAAGACGGCGAAACCGGAAAAGGCCAGCACGGTGAATGCACCGACGGAGGTGAGAACCGCCAGCAGTCCCACGGCCCGAATCTCCCGGGATGCCGCTTTTTGGTTCCAGGCGCCCCCACCATCCACAAAGAGCATGTAGGCGATGCCGTGATCGACGGTGATGGAGATGACGGCGCCGCCGAAACCCAGCACCATGATGGAGATGCTGTCGTGGACCAGGGAAAAGAAAAAGAGGGCCATGACCGTCCCGGCAAGGGCCGGAAGAAGGGCGAGAAGGCCCATGAGGGGGCGGGAAAAGGCCGAGAGCAGAAGCAGGCCGATGCCCACGGTGGCCCACACGATGGCCCGGTTCACGTCGGACCGGACGATGGTTTCGTTGTCCAGGGCCGCCCGGAAGGCGCCGGTGGGTGTAAGGCGTATATCGTCGCCGCATCGAAGGGCCACGGCCGATTCCAGGTCCTGGAAAAATCGGGTCAGATCCCTGGCCAGCTTCGTGTCCGTTCCCGATCCGGCGGGCGTGGCCAGCACCAGCAGATGGTGTCCGTCGGCCGATAGAATGTGTCCCTTGGAGATGGATGCGCCCGGAGCGGGATTCAGCGCGGTCAAACGGGAAAGGAGGAGATGGGAAAATCCCAGCGGATCGGCGGATATGGCCGACGCCTGGCCGATGCCGTCCATCTGGTAGAGCCGGTCTCGTGCGTCGGCCAGTGACTTTCCGATGGCGGCTTCGGAAAGCAGGGGCGCCACCTTCGTTTGCAGTTCGTCGGCGGCAAACAGAACGGGCAGGCTGTTCATGACATGATCCGACAGCGCGGCCAGCCCCCGGGCAACGGGCTCATAGCCGACTTTTTCGAACAGATCGCTTTTCAATAGATGCGTCTCGACGAGCGTTGCAGCGGCCATAAGGGCCTTGCGGTCTCCCGTGTCGTTGCCGATGTCGATGGCGATCTGATCCTTGACGGGATTGTTTTCGAAGATGTGGACGCCGTCTGCGATTACCGGGTCATCCGTGGGCAGGCTGGCGACGATGTCCGTTTCGATGGTAAGGCGGGAGAGGGCGACGAAAAGGAGAATGGCGGCGACGATGATCACACTTGCCAGCATGGTGATGTTGATGGAACGGTTGCGTTTCATGGCAAGACCATCCACAGGATCAGCGCGGAAACGATCAACAGGTGAAACGCGATGATCGGTGCCCGGAACCGGTGGTAGCGTTCGTTGACAATCTGGATGGTTTTCAGGCCGCCGAAGAGGCGCCGGACGTTTTCCAGAAGAGCGTGCCGGGTGTTGTCCGAAGGCGAATTGCTCTGAAAGGCAATGGACGGAAACATGACCCAGGCCCAGTCCATGCACTGACGCAGCATGTTGTCATAGGGCGTTTTTTCCCAGGACTGTCCGCATATTCGTCTGGCCAGCTTCTCCTTGACCAGGTAGGCGTGGGCCAGGCAGGCGTATCGGATTTTTCGAATGCCGGGCATGTCCGATTTCCGGCTTTTTTCACACAGGCATCCCAGAAAGAGAATCTGGCAGTCATCCCGGTCCATGAATGCATCGATGGCGGCAGAAAGACGGACCGGGTCGATGCGGGAGAAAATTACATCGTCTTCGAAGATGAGGACGTGCCGCGCATCTTTTTCCAGGGCACGTGCAAGGCAGTGCTGATGGGACTCGAAGATCCCCTGTTCACAATCGTCGGGGTGGCGCCGGGTCAGGAAAAAGTCCACATGGCCCGAAAGCCCTGCCCGGGCGAATTGCTTTCCGGCGCTCTCCTGACGATCCTTTCTCTCTTTCAGGGAGATACAGAAAATCCTGTCGATTCGTCCCCAGATTTCGGAGAGTCGGCCGGTCCGGTTGTCGGTGGCGGACAATTCTTGCATCTTACGATTCAATGGCCGGTTTGGGGCGGCCGACTGTTTTGTGGCTTTGATTTTTATCCATTGTGCGTTATTTTCTCGTACTGGAGCGATTAGCCATTTGCTGAAAGCTGACTGCTGCGATCGAACCGTAACTCACGAGTGTTCATGGACGCCTGGAAAAATATCCCGGACATTTTGTCCTCTCTGGCAAAACCCATCGTTTTTCGTATATCGAAGGTTGGTTTCGTGCGATCTGCCATTGCCGACCGGGCGGATCTCTCCGCCTTTCGACGGCCTCCGGATCTTCGTGTGCTCCTTGGCGTATCGGCCATCGGCCTGAGCTATCTTCTGGGATGGCCCCTCATCGGCCTGCTCGGCATCGCCGCCGTTCACTATCAGCAGGCCGCCATCGTCGTCGTGGGCGGACCGTTGGCCTATGGAATTTCCCACCTCGTATTCTTGGCGGGCATGTACCTGGCCGGCGCCAAATACTCCTGGATTTTTTTTCGCTGGGCCGTCTGCCAGGGCATGGCGCGGCTCATGGCTCACTGTGGATTACCCTTGCCGTCTCCATCGTTGCCGGATGTTCCTGTGGTGGCAGGCCACGATGAAAAGAACGGTCGCTCCGATGCCGACGGTTTCCTGCCATTGGCCCGATCCTCCCATAGCGGTTCCCGCGGCCAGCACAAAGACCATGGCAAAGGATGAAAGAAAAGGCGTTCGCCAGATCAAATGCGCGCCCGCCCAGGCAAGCACCCCGATGCCGGCGGAAAGCGGCGCGATGGCCAGGGTGAATCCCAGATAGTTGGCCACCCCCTTTCCCCCCGTAAACCTGTGAAAACAGGGAAAGCGATTGCCCAGAATCAGTCCCAATCCCACCCAGGGAACCTGCCAGAACGGTAGATTGGCCCTGGCCAAAAGGGCCACGGCCACGGCACGCCCCATGTCCAGGAGCAGAACCGCCGCGGCCCAGCCGAGTCCCGCCTGCCGGTAGACATTGGTGGCACCGGGATTGCCGCTGCCGTGGTTTCGTGGATCGTCACGGCCCGTGAGACGAAACACCAGGATGGAAAAGTTGATTGAACCTGCCACATAGGCGATGGCGAACATGGCGACAAACATCGCAATCGTTGTCACGGGAGAACCTCCAACAGGGTGAAGAGGTGACCTTCCAGAGAAACGTGGCGGGCCGAAAGCGGTTTTTCCCCATCCACGGAAAGTCGGGTGCATCCGGAGGCGACCATTGTGGCACGCACACGCTCCCATGCTTCGGACAGATCCATTCCCAGTGCCTTGGCCGCTGCCTCCTTGACGCTCCAGATGCGAAGGGCGCCCGCCGTCCGATCGAATCCGGCCGAATCGATCACGGCCCGTTCATCGGCATCGGTAAAAAGATGCAGGGCCCTACCGGGAGACCGGTTCTCGGGTTCCACATCCACACCTACCCGATGATCGGCACAGACGGCGATGGTGAAGCGACGGTCGTGGGCGACGCTGCAAAAGGGGGTGGTTCCGTCACCCAAGGGGCATTGGGGGCGGACGCCATCTTCGGCAACGGTCTCGATGTCCCCGGCGTGCCGGCGATCTCCCTCCGGTGAGAGCCGCCGGCTCAGACGCTTGAGGGCCACCCGGGCCGACAAGTATTCCCCGGCACGGTCCGGGACCATGGGGGTAAGGCGCCGCTGCTCTTTTTCCGACAAGGCCTTTTCGGCAAAGGGCGCGAGTGCGTCGCGTTCCACGAGAATCAGGCCCCGAAGATGTTTCGCCAGGGTGTCCAGGGGCGCATCCGCGGCGGGCTGCCGGAATCCATCCGGCGGTTTCAACCGGCCGCCGCTGACGTCTTTCATGCAGACATCCGTCATCCATTCCCGAAGGTTGCCGTCATCGTCGTAGATATGAACGTCGAACCAAAAGATTTCTCCGTCGATCTTTTTGGGCACCACCCGTGCCGTGTAGCGGTCATCCATCCGTGTGGGGCGTATGACCGTGCGTCGATCCATGGATACGGGGAAGGTCACGATGCCGTGATAGCGCTGGCACCAGACGCAGCAGGCGTGAAGGGCCGCGTCCGGGACATATGGCGATCCCAGCAACAGATCGGCGCGTGGATCCTGCGCAACCGGCGACCCCACCCGGGCCAGGGCGCCGTCCGGGGAGATCAACAGCGGCGTGACGATGTTTCGATATGCCGGGCCAAAGGGAACCATATCCCGGTAGATCCGGTCCGGATCCACCCGGACGCAGGGATTGGTCAGGCTTGCAGCGGATTCCATGGGGTACCGGGGCAATTCCGGTATTCCCCGGCCCACCGTCAGGCCGGCGTGGGTCAGGGTGCGACGGATTCGGGCATTTGGTGATCGAAAACGGGTGGTCAAGGTCGTGCGAAGAGTACCATCGCCGGTCCGGGTCGTTTCGTGGAAGAGATGGCGGGGCGCTTTCTCTTCCAGATAGAGGAATTTATCGAATCGGATTTCGGTCAGATCCCGGCATTCGTGTCCCGGAAATCGCCGACAGAGGTTTTTCGCCAGAAGCTCCATGGCCTCCATTGCCGCCAATACAGGCCGGCCCCCGACGTGGTGGTCCTGGAAAAAGGGCGGATACGCAAGTGATATGGGATGGAGGGCAGGCTTCACGGTTCCGGGAAGACCTCCCAGAGGCGGACGGTTTTCGGGTCCACCCCCACCGGGGTGCCCGAGGCGTTGACGGCACAATGGCGGGTGAATCCCTTGCACACGATGTCGCCGGATTCCACGTGGGTGATCACATAGTCGAACTGGAGCCGGACCCGTTCCAGCTTGGCGGGGCGGGTATGGACCCACATGGCCTCGTCGTAGTGAAGCGGCCGGTAGTAGTCGATGTCCACCTTGATGATGGGATAGAGAAAACCGCCGGCCTCTACCTCCCGGTAGGGGTAGGCCACGTCTCGCATGAGGGTGGCCCTGCCGAATTCGAAGTAGCGAAGGTAATTGGCATGGTAGACCACCTGGGATCGGTCCGTGTCCGCATAGAGGGTACGGGTCTCGCATCGATGCCAGACCAGACCGCTGGTACGATCCCGGACAAATCGCGGCTGTCCATTGACCGGTTCCGGAACGAATGGCTTGGGTCTCATCTCATACCTTTCGAAAGACGATGCAGCAGTTTGTCCCGCCGAAACCAAAGGCGTTGGACAAGATGGTGTGATGATCGTGTCGACGCGCCTCGTTGGGCACCACATCCACGTCGTCAAATTGGGGGTCCGGGATGTGGTTGACCGTGGGCAACACCACGCCTTTTTGCATTCCCTCGATGGAAAGCGCCGCTTCGATCGCAGCGGAAGCCCCTAAGGTGTGACCGATCTGGGACTTGTTGGACGATACCAGGATGGTGGAGAGCTTTTTTCCGAACACTTGTCGAAGGCTCTGGATCTCCACTGCATCCCCTTTTATGGTGGAAGTGCCGTGGGCGTTCACATAGCCGATCTCCGTGGGCGGGATCTGGGCATCTTCGATGGCATCACGGATGGCCTTAACGATGGTCGCTTCGTTTGGCAGGGTGAAGTGGTGCGCATCGGATGTCCAGCCCACACCCAACACCTCGGCCCTTGGGGTGAGTCCGTGGTCGCGTACCGCCTCTTCGGCGGCCAGCACCAGTACCCCCCCACCTTCGGCGAGGACGATGCCCCGCCGGTCCACGGAGAAGGGCCGGGAGGCCTGGGACGGGTCCTCAAACGCCCGGTCGTTGGGACCTACCTTGATGGTGGCCCACATGTTGGCAAATCCCTGTATGATTTCCGGGGTGAGGCATGTTTCCACGCCACCCGCCAGCACAAAATCGCAATCTCCGTCCCGGATCATGCGGGCGCCGATGCCGATGGCATGGTTGCCCGATGCGCATGCCCCCTGGGGTGAGAAGATGGGGCCGGTAAATCCCAGCATCATGCCGACCTTTCCCGCCGGCAGATTGGCGCACAGGTTGGGAAGAAGGTAGGGGCTGACCTTTGTGGGGCCCTGGCCCAGGTAGTTGGACACGGCCTTGCGGTAGGCGTCGGTGCCATTGAGCGCCGATCCGATGAGACAGGCGGTCCTGGGGCCGGTCTGCTCGTCTATTTCGAGCCCCGCGTGTTCCACGGCACGTTTGCAGAGCACCATGGTAAGCAGCACGTAATCCGCGTCCCAGTTGCGACCGTCCATTTTATCGATATAGGGCAGTGCCGCGGGATTCCATTGGGGAATTTCCCCTACTACGTTGCTGCGCGAGGTGGTCTCGCAGCGCGTGAGCCGTGTGAAACCGGCCTGGCCGGCCGTGGCCCGCCGCCACGTCTCCGCAAAGGTGTTTCCCAGGCAGGAAACCGCGTCGTAGCCGACGACAAATACGCGTCTGTTTTGTGGTTTTTTCATGTATCTTTTGTTCTATTCGGGTGGTGTATACTCATTTTCAAAGCTTTTCGTTTATGGGGAACGTGTTAAGTATTAAGTTTTAAGTGTTAAGGGAAGGATTGTAATCGATTTTATCTAAATAGGCAGCATACCTTAACTTAACACTTAACCACGTAACACTTAAAACTTCGTTTTTAATCACGATTTATCTCAAACAATAAATAATCCCCCATATTTTCAATCACCATCCGCCCGCTTAAACACCACACACACATTGCATCCGCCGAAGCCGAATGCGTTCTTCAAGACATAGGTCTGGTCCAGCTGCTGCCCGGTCGTGACCACGCTGTCGATGCCCAATGCCGGATCCGCCTCATAGTTGATGGTGGG
Source organism: uncultured Desulfosarcina sp. (assembly GCA_963674945.2). Classification (GTDB taxonomy): domain Bacteria; phylum Desulfobacterota; class Desulfobacteria; order Desulfobacterales; family Desulfosarcinaceae; genus Desulfosarcina. The sequence goes on along the minus strand of CAXXWQ010000003.1, from coordinate 652,534 downwards.
AAGCACCATGCCCCTTGTCATGGCTTCCGCGGCCAAGATCGATTCGATGGCGGAAGAGGCGCCCATGGCATGGCCGATCATGGATTTGTTCGCCGTGATCGGCGGCAGGTGTCCATCGAACACGCGAAGCAGGGCCTCGGCCTCCACCTGATCGCCGATTCGGGTGGAGGCGGCGTGGGCATTGACCGAGTCGATGCGACTGGGTTTGATGCCGGCATTTTCGATGCTTTGGGCAATGCATCGTTGGACCGTCTCAAGGTTGGGTGCCACGTGGTGAAACGCGTCGGCGGTCATGGCCCAGCCGGCGATTTCCACGCTGACGGAGAGGCCGTGGGCCTTGGCAAAGGATTTTCTGGCGATGAGGATGCAGCCGGCCCCTTCGGATATTACGAATCCGCGCCGGTTGTGGGAGAAGGGGCGGCTTGCCTTTTCCGGCGGCGTCTCCGGCTCCCCCTCTTTCGGCATGAAGGCGCCGCCCATGGTGCCGAATCCGGCCACGATGGGTTCGGTCAAAGGAAAATCCACGGCGCCGCAAATGGCCAGATCGGCGCGATTGTCAAGGATGAGCATGCCGCCGATGATCACGGAGGTGAGCCCGGTGGCACAGGCCGTGATGGTGGCGCTGATGGGGCCCGTGGCGCCGGTATGCATGGAGACCTTTCCGCCCACCATATTAATGCAGGCGTTGGGATTGACAAAGGGGGGCGGGAGTTTGCCCCGATCCCGCAGGTTCCGATCGGCATTGAGAAGGGCATCCAGCCCGCCGACGGCACTCGAGAAGGTGACCGCCGTCCGGGGGGCGAGATCCGGGGTGATGACCACGCCGCTTTTTTCCAAGGCACGGGTCACGGTGAGCAGGGCGTATTTGAAAATGGGGGATGGCCACCGCGCCTGTTCCCGGGGTGTCACAAAAGGGTAGGGAAGGTGGTCGATATCCGGCGCCTGTCCGGCGATGTGAACGGGAAAATTGTCGTCGGGTGTGAACCTGGTGAGGGGACCGATACCGCACTTTCCGGAAAGCCCTTGCCGCATCTGCTCATCCAGCGCAATCCCCAATGGGGAGACGGCATCGTAGCCGAGAATGACAAGAGGGTCCCTTGGCATGGTGTCTACCTGCCCCGGTTGCACCGGTGATGCCGGATGGAAGGATTCTCGAAAGGTCGATGTCTCATGGAAACCATTACCAGGGAATAAACTGATAGAGCTTGGCGAACATTTCGTAAATTTCGATCCAGTTGCAAAGATCCTTCGTGCTCTTCATGTGGGCGCGTTTGTTGACCATCACCCAACTCATGTGGGCCGCGCCGTCCTTACAGGTGCCGCAGTCCCGGGTCTCGGAGGTGCAGCATCGGTGCATGGTCTCAAGATCCGAAGCCCATCGGATGAAGTTGGCCAGTCGCTTCGGTTTGGGATCACGTTTGTCCAAGGGAGCTGTCACCGACGGGCATTCCATCCAACCAAAGGATCTGCCGAGCATCTTTCCCGTCGTGATGATCTCATGGTAGTACTTGCAGGAGACGACCGTCTCCGGGTAGCGGTCGAGTACCTCGTCCATCTCCTGGCGGATCTGGACCAACTCATCGGGTCGCCAGTTAAATCCGTCTACGCCTTCGTCGTTGGAGAGCAATTGCATGTGGACCTTGAGGCCCGCGTTTCGTATCTTTCGGATGATTTTTTCGGTCTTTCCAAGCTGCCTGGGGGTGATGGTATACAGGTAGTAGGTGTGCGGGTCTCCCTCATAGTTTTTGCTGGAGATGGAAAAGGCGTCTTTTCCCCTGAGCAGCTTCTCGTCTTCCTCGTCCCCCCAGAGACTGATGCCCACCATCATGTCGGGAAGGCGGTCCCGTGGCACCTTGATGAGGCCGTTGGTGGCGCAAAAGGTGGGCAGCCGTTTGTAGAATGCTTCGACCCGGTCCAGGCACAATGTGGGTTCACCACCGATTAAAATGGCCAGGTTCACGCCGCGGGCCACCTCCTCGTCCACGAAGGCTTCCCATCGGGTGATATCCATTTCCTCCTTGGCTACCCGGTGTTCGCCGGAAGAGAAGAAGAAGCACCCCTTGCATCGCAAATTGCATCGATTGGTGACATCGTAGATGGAGCTTCTGATGTTGAGCTTGGAGATCCGCTTGTACCTGGCGTACCAGTGTTCATCCAAGAGGGAGCTGACGGTTTTCATGGGGTTCGATCCTTCAATTGGCCGTGAGTTCCACGCCAGGCGGAGCAACGATTTTGTCGCAGAGGTTGTCGCCCTTTTGATAGCCTTTTACCCACACGGCCAGGTAGGTGTCCACGAAGTCGAGCCAGGAGCGAAAGGTATCCGGGTCGATGGCGTGGCGAAACAGTCGGGCCGTGACAATGGCGCTTGCCGCCGCGTAATGACGGCAGTCGTTACAATCGGTGTCCGGAACGCAGCAGGCCGCATCCCGATCCCACGTCAGATCGGTGCGGTATTGACGAAAGGAACGGCCGAGGCCCAGGTCCTTGCTGGGGTTTTGGCGGGGGTAGCTGCATCCGAACAGTTCGTGCAGTCCCTTTTCATGGGTGTGTGCCATGGCGCTGTACCATGAAAACAGGACCGTATCCGGGTATCGTTCCAGCAGTCGCAGCATGGTCCGTCGCGTATCCGCCAGGCTGAGGGGGGTGTGACGCAGACTGCCGGTGTATCCCACCGGTGAGCTGAACATGTTGAAAGTTACCGTGGCGTCGTGGTCGGAAAGTGTGCGAACCACCGATTCGGCCTGGTCGATGTTGTGGCGGGTAAAGGTATATACGAATGTGGCCCGGGGATCGCCCGCGTAATTGGCGATTTGTCGGGAAAGCATATCTTTTGCGTTTCGCGTGGCGAGGCTGGTCTCGTCATTTCCCCAAACGGAGACATGAATGCGGTATCCGATGGATGCGGCAATGGGCACGAGACCGTTGGTTGCGATGCACCCCAGGGGGATCTCGTCATAACAGACCCGGCACAGCTCGGGCACCAGGGATGGTTCTGCGCCTGCCAACACGACGAAGGTGATGCCGCGGGCCTTTTCTTTTCGAATGTGTTTTCGCCAATCGTCGGGGTTGGTATTGTCCCGGGTCTTTTGCTTTTCGCCTTCGTAAAAGTAACACCCATTGCAGCGGATATTGCACCGGCGTGTCATGTCGTAGGTGGACTCGCGCAGGAAAAAATACCGGCGCACCGTTTCCCACCGGTCCCGGACTTCAGGGTCGGCGATCAGGTCAGAAAATTTCCAGGTTTTTCGTTCATCCATGAATAATTCTATGCGGCCAGTTTTTGTTGTATATACTCACCGATCAACCGTACTGTCGTCAATTTGGGATAATCATCCTCGTCGATGCGAACGGCGTATTCATCCCGCAGCACCAGGGCCACCGTAGCCAGGTCCATGCTGTCGATGCCCACTTCATCCACCAGGTCGATATCCGGGTCGAAGGTCTCCGGGGTGACATCCTCCAGCTTGAGTTCATCGATCATGATTTGTGCAATGTGTTGAATGATTTTGTCGGTTTGGGCTGACATCTGTAAGTAGATCTCCTTAGTATAGTGGTTTGAGGGGCACCCAATGTCAAGGCGCCGTTCGTTCCCGCGCTTTTTCCGCCAGTACCATCATCCCACTGCAGATGAGTCCGTTGGAATCACTTATGCGAAATCGATGATCGCCCGCCTCGTCGCAGGCTTCCACCGTAAGGGTCAGTTCCTGGTCGGGGCGAATCATCTGTTTGAATCGAACCCGGCGCAGTTTCAGGACCGGCGAAGATTGGCGGTGCATCCGGCACAAAAGGTCATGAACCATGGCCAACTGGGCGACACCCGGCAGTACGGGGTCTTCGGGAAAGTGGCCGTCGAACCAGGGAGAATCCGAAGGCACGACGGCACGGGCCGTAGCCTTGCCATTCGTTTGCCGATCAGTAAACGTGTATTTATACCACAATGTCATTGGATTTTCTAACCCGGTTTTTGCCATTTACGGAAAATTTCATTCAAAATAACATCATTCTCCCATCAGCGTATGAGATACTCCCACAACGGACCTGAAAAACCTTTTTCATACATGCGACGAAGCGTGACGGCGGTCTTTTCCCCTCCGGCACCGATGATCCAATTGGCGCGGCCCCGGGCTTTTTCCACGACGAGCGCTGAAATGGTATCGGTCTTTATGCCGTTCGATTGATAAAAAAAAGGTGCCAGCAGGTCCGCGCCGCGTTCCAGCCTTCCCGTTTCCACACACCGACGAAACAGCGCCGTGTGGGGATATACGCGCATGCCACAGAAAAAAAACAGAACCGTTTTCTCGAGCCTTTCGATATTTCGTAAGGTTTCGGCCAGCGTATTCATGTTCTCCCCCGGCCCGCCCAGCAGAAAGTAGTGGGCCACGTGACAACCGGCTGACAGGGCTGCTTCGTGAGCGGAAAAGACCTGCGCCACCGTAAAGGGTTTTTTATAGGTCTGCAAAACAGCATCGGAAAGGGCATCGGTGCCGAACTCTACGTGCTTTGCACCCGCATCTTTCAAGGTTTCGAAATAGCCGGGGGGCAGGTCCCCGGGAGTAAAAAAGGCCCCCCAGGGAATGGTGACACCGGCTTTTTTCAAAGAACGCGCCACCTGCAAAGAATGTTCGACGTCGGCATTGAAGGACGAGTCTGTTATATAGAGGTAACGTGCACCTGCCGCTTCGATGTCTTTTGCCGTTCGCGCCACTTCATCGGGGTCCACCAGGCGTAGGCGCCTTCCCTCGATGCGTGGGTAGGTGCAGTAGATGCACCGAAACGGACATCCCCGTTTGGTCTGCACATTGAGCATGGCGCCATGATCGATGTACCAGGATCGGTGGGACGGCGATTGCCTCGGTATGGGGTGACGATGATCGGTAAGCGGTGGTGGAAAGGGGGCCTTCGCTTCGCCGGGAAGGAGGATGCCGACGAGGCCGCGTGGGTCCTTGCCGGTTTCCATCGCTTCGATCAGATGCCGCAGGCGTTCGCCTTCGCCGACGACGCCGTAATCGGCCGCCAGATCTGCCAGCAGCCGCTGGGGAAACAGGGTAAAGCCACTTCCTCCCAAGACCACCGGCGCCTCGGATGCGCCTCTCACCCTCTGCATCACCTGTCGGTAGGCCTCCATGAATCCGACGGGGTCGGTGTTGTCCGTGTTGTCGATGTTACGAATGGAGATGCCGATCAGGTCAGGACCGAACCCACGAATGCCGTCGGACAGTTGGGAAGAACCCTCCAATGTATTGAGGTCCATGACCTGCACCGCATGTCTGTCTGGAATGGATGCGGCCACGTGGTCCAGACCGATGGGGTAGACCGGGTATGGGGCCGTGAGTGTATTTGCAGAGATCAGAAGGATCTTCATTGTTTTGGTTGTCCATGGCCCCTTTTTTACCACCGGCACGCCGGTGAAACGGAGAAATTTCAAGGCCGCGGATGGACGCGCCCCTTTGTCTTATCCGTCTCCTTCAACGGGCCGGACGGACGTTGGATCGTCGATGAATGCGGACAGGGTACGAATGGAAGCGAAAACCTGTGCCCCCAACTCCCTGTTGTCGATGGTCAGATCGTACTCCTTTTCCACCATCATCACCATCTCCAGCACATCGATGGAGTCGATTCCCAATCGTCCACCCACCAACTGTTCGTCCGGGTCGATCTCCTCTGGTAAGACATCTTGCAGGTTCAACGCTTCAACGATCTTGATTCGCAGCTCATGGATAAATCGATCCGCCGGTGCGTCGTTCATGGGCATATCCTTTACAGCTTCGTTCAATTGGTGTACTATCCGAATTTGAAAAAAAGTAATAATAATAATGATTTTTTTCAAATTCAAGGTTTTTTGCGCCCCATGCCGACAAACCTATCGCATCCGTTGCCCCCTTCCCTGCTGCTACCCCACCGCGGTCGGATGTTACTGGTGGATGAAATCCTATCTCTGGACGATGAACAGGCCACGACCCTGTCCGTGGCGAAAAGGGATTGGCCCCTTTTCCGGGACGGTGCCGTCAATGCGCTGATACTGGTTGAGTTGGTGGCCCAGACTTCGGGTGTGCACAACGGATTGCACCGGCTGAAAACCAGGGGCGAGGCGGCGGCGGCACGGGGGTGGCTGGTGGGGGTGAAGAGCGCGACGTTTCATGTAGCCGGCATCCATCCCGGGGCGGCCATTACGACGACGGCGAAAAACGCCTTCGTATTCGACACCCTTCGTGAAATCGCGGGGACTGCATCCATCGACGGTCGTTTGGCGGCCGAAGTGGTTTTGCAGGTGGTGGATGGTGATCCGGAATGAGCGTCTGTAGACATTTCCGAGCGACCCGAAGAGGTTCGGAGCGGTCCGGCGAGACACCCAATCGGCAGTAGCTTTTTTTCGAAGCGGTCAACGTTCGATGTTCGATGTTCAGTAATCCGGTTTTCTTCGAATTAGGTGGCCGGTAAAAGCGAGGTTGGAAAAATCAATGAGGGAAAACGAGAAAAGGCCGCTCGCGCTGATAACCGGCGGCTCCAAGGGCATCGGTCGGGCCATTTGTATAGAGATGGCCCGATCCGGATACGATGTGGTGGTCCACTACCATTCTGACGAAGCAGGGGCCCAAAAAACCATCGAGGCCGTCCGAGCCGAAGGTGGCGGGGGACGCATCCTGGGATTCGACGTTCGCGACGGGGAAGCGACCAGCAACGCCCTCACGAACCTTTTGGATTCCGTCGAAACGGTTGACGTACTGGTCAACAATGCGGGTGTCACCGCCGACGGTCTTTTTTTGATGATGTCCCGGAATAATTGGAACCGGGTGGTGGACACGACGCTCGATGGCTTTTTCAACGTGACCCGGCCCATCATCGAGAAGATGATCCGTCAGCGAAAAGGAAATGTGGTTTCCATCGCTTCCGCATCCGGCCTTGTGGCGAACCGGGGACAGGCCAACTACAGTGCGGCGAAAGCGGGGCTCATCGGTGCCAGCCGAAGCCTGGCTGCCGAGGTTGCCCGGATGGGCATCCGTGTAAATGTGGTTGCCCCGGGGCTCATCGATACGGACATGATCAAGGATCTGCCGCTGACCAACCTCAAGGCCTTGATTCCCATGGCACGGGTGGGAAAACCGGAGGAGGTGGCACGGGTGGTACGGTTTCTCTGCTCGGACGATGCCTCGTATGTTTGTGGGCAGGTTATATCCGTAAACGGCGGCATGATCTAACTTGTGCCCATCCAGAAATGGCCAATGAACGCCGAACATCGAACTTCCAACATCGAACTTCGAATAAGGCATTCTGTCGATCCTGATCGAAACGCCCTGCTTTACAGACGGAAACAAATGACTGATAGTTTTTATGGAACGATGGAGCGAAGCGATCTCCACATTCGACGTTGGACGTTCGATGTTCGACGTTTACAAGAAGCTTCTGAAGATTGCGTGTCTCGCCGAACCGGTTCGAACATCTTCCGGTCGTAGGGGTAGCGCCCGAGGTTTCATTGACAGCAATTATTCTATTCGCGGACTCAGAGCTGGTAAATTTTTCAATGCAATTCAAAATTTCATCAATGTTGAATTCCAAAACAATAAGAGGGCGTTTTATTGTCTTCCTCTCTTTGTTGTGGCCCTGTATCTGTTTTGCCTGGGCCGACACCTGGGACGGCATTGCCGATGCGGCCAAGGGGATCGAGGCCATTCGTGCCGATTTCGTACAGGAGAAGCACTTGCCGATATTGGTCCGGCCGCTGGTATCCAGGGGACGCTTGTGTTACCGAAAACCCGATGCACTGCGGTGGGAATACACCTCACCGGTCAAAAGCGTCCTGATTGCCAAAGATGGCGAAGTACGGCGGTTCATCCAGACCGGTGAACGGATGGTGGAAGATCATGGCATCCATCTAACGGCCATGCAATCCGTGATGCCGGAAATCGGCGGCATGCTCGGCGGGCGGTTTCAAGACAGCCCCATGTTCACGGCTTCTATCCGGGGAGAACACGAAATCGTACTGATTCCCAAGGATGACGGCATGAAACGCCTGATACAGCGAATCGAATTGACATTGGCCGACACACCGGGTGTGATCGAGCAGGTGCTCATTTTCGAAAGCGAGGATGCGTACACAAAGATGATCTTTACAAAAACGCGCATCAATCCGGACCTGAATCCGCACCTGTTCGAGGAAGCGCAATGATCCGCAGCCTCTTGGCCCTGATCCTTCTGGTCGTGGCCTGCACACACATTCCCGCCGTTACGCCCATGGACACCGGAGACAAACGGGTCATCCACAGCCGATGTCGATCCATCTTTCCGTCGGGCCGGTGGCAACTGGTGCATACCATCGACGCCCATCTTGGTGGAGGGCATCGGGCAACGTTTACCGGTGTTGTCGTCTTGTCCGCCAAGGTGCGATCCATCCACTGCGTGTTGATGACCCTGGAAGGCATGGTGCTTTTTGAAGCGGTGGCCGGTGACGGCATCACAGTCAAACGTGCAATCGGACCCTTCGAAAATCCGGATTTTGCAGATGGCTTGATTCAGGATCTCCGCCTTCTGTTCTTCGAACCGAAGGCCACATCCGAACCCGTGGCAGCCATTTTCCCCGAGGGTGCACGGGGGTGCCGTTACCATACCGATGACGACCGGATCGTGGATGTTTTCAATACAGACGACAACATCTGGCACATTCGGCAGTACGACCCCGAGCGGATGGTCGTCGCCTGCGGTGTCGATGGGCGTGGGGTAGCGAAAAAATTGACCCTTGCATCAAAAGCCCGCCACGGTTACAAACTGGATATGACACTGGTTGAGGCGATTTTGCTTCCCTGAGCCGGATTTATATAAGGTTTCGATTCCATGAAGTTTACGCTTATATACCCCCGTTGGCCCAAACTGCGGTATCAGACGGAATTTCACCTTCCGCCCCATGGCCCGGTTGTCTTTGCAGCCACTTTGCCGTCGGATGTGGATGTGGAATTCGTCGACGAGAATCTGTCCGATCTGGACATGGATGCGCCGGTGGACGTGGTCGGTATCTCCATGATGCTCACTGTCCAGGTGAAACGCGGATGGGAAATCGCCGATGGTTATCGTGCCCGTGGGATTCCGGTGATTTTCGGAGGAATCGCCACCATGCTTCATGCCGATGAGACCCAACAGCATGCCGACGCGGTTTTCCTCGGTGAAGCGGAAGGTCGAATGGAGGGTGTGATTGCCGATCTTCGGGCCGGTCGGCTAAAAAAAAGATACGATTACCTGTCCGATCCGCCACCCATCGAAACGGTGGGAAACGCCAGACGGGATATTCTGAACCGGGAGCTGTACAACTACCGCGGCATCCAGATGGTGGATCTGGTCCACGCATCCCGGGGATGTCGCTTCAATTGTTACCCCTGCTGCGTCTCCTTTTTGGGGGGGAGAAAATTTCGGCCCCGACCCATCGAAAAGGCGGTGGCGGAGATGGCGGCCATCGACAATAACCGGCTTTTTATCGTGGACAATTCACTGGCCCAGGATACAAAATGGGAGACGGCGCTTTTTACGGAGATGATTCCGTTGAAGAAAAAATGGTGTTGTCATCCCATCGAGAATGATGCAAAGGTGTTGGATCTGGCGGCCCAGGCCGGTGCATGGTACGTCTACCAGGCGGTTTTCAATACATCGGATTTCATACGGGAGCGTATCAGACGCTACCACGACCACGGCATCGGCGTCGAGGGCACGATTTTGCTGGGGCTGGACGATCATACCGAGGAGAGCATTTTGCGGCTGATCGATTTTCTGCTGGAGATCGAGCTGGATCTGGCGGAATTCACGGTGCTTACCCCCTTTCCCCACACGCGGGCGTATGAAGAATTGAAGCGGCAGAATCGAATTGTGAGCTTTGACTGGAACCGGTATACGGCGGACCAGGTGGTGTATCAACCCAAGAATATGTCTGCCCAGCGGTTACAGGAGCTGTTGGCCCATGCCTGGGAGTCCTTTTATCATACCGAATCCCAGAGCATGAAAATGTCCAGCCTGTTTCAGCAGGTGATGCGAAGGGAACAAGCGGACGGAACCATGCGGCCGCGCAACCGGGCGTTGGCGGATCGAGCGTTCGGGCGCAAAATATAGAAACCGATAGCAAAACGAGCACGGAAAATCTTTTTACCATTTTATCAACCCCTACGGATGATGAGCGAATAAAAAGTCGGACTTTTTAGGAAGCCGTCAAGGATGGAATAACGACGCGATGGTACTCAAAGAACACGAATATATTCGTCAGACGCTGGAGCGCTATACCAATTGCAGTTTGGGAGAGTTTCGCAGTCACGTGTTGATCACCAATTTTCGGAAATACATACAGGCCTTTTCGGAAAAGACGGGATGCGAGATCCATGAGGGAAATTTCCGTATCGTCAATGTTCCGGATCTGGATTGCACCATGATCGACTTCGGTATCGGATCACCCCAGGCCGCCTTGGTGATCAATGGTCTTGCCTACCTGGATAATTTAAAATCCGTGGTCATGCTCGGCATGTGCGGAGGCGTCGATGACATCCTGGAAGTGGGAGATTTCGTGGTTCCGACCGCCGCCATCCGTGGCGAGGGGACGAGTCGCCATTATCTGCCAATGGAGTTTCCCGCATTGCCGGCCATGTCGGTGAACCTGCTTTGCCTCGGTGCGGTGAAGGCCAGGAAAATCGTTCCCCGCTGCGGTGTCGTTTACACCACTGACCGACGCCTGTGGGAGTTCGACGAAGATTTCGTGAACTACTTGCGTTGCCAGCGCATCTTGGCCATTGAAATGGAGCTGGCAACATTGTTCTCCGTGGCGTATCGATATGAGGTGCCCATCGGTTCCATCATGTTGGTATCGGACATGCCGTTGAAGCGAAGAGGGATCAAAGACAAGAAGCTGCACGCGGAAATTTATGACAAACACATGGGGACCCATCTGGATATCGCGTTGGATGCCATCGCCAATCTCGAGAAGCGGTGGCCGGATGTGGAGAGACAACTCCGAAGTGAGTGGTAGATCCCGCATCCGTTTTTCGAAACATGGAATACAGAAAATTATCCCTCATGTATTGCAGCCATTGTCATCTCGTTGTATAGATACCGAGCGGAATGTGTTCTCTGGCACCTCCAGTATTCCGCTCGGGGCCGGTGTGGAACCCCTGCCAAGAGAGTCGGAGTGAATATTTACTCACCACCCGGCCCCTTTTTTTCATCTCTTCCGGATGATTAGATCTACCCGTTGGAAGCAAACCAATCGAAACAAAGTCAAGGAATGGCCAAATGGCACTCACAAAGGCGGACATCGTAGAAAAGTTGTACCTTTCCATGGGGTATCCCAAGGCAAAATCATCACAGATCATCGAGATCCTACTGGAGAGCATGAAGCAGTCCCTCGAAGACGGTGATGACGTATTGATCAGTGGATTCGGAAAGTTTTGCGTTAAGGAAAAGAGGGCACGAATGGGACGAAACCCGGCCACGGGAGAGTCGGCGATGCTACCGGCACGGCGGGTTGTGACCTTCAAGTGTTCCGGTTGCCTGCGAGAGCGGGTGAACGGCGAGTAACCTGCCCGCATGGATCCGGTGTAACCCTATCATTCTTGTCCGGGGGAACGGATCGTCGGGATCAATTCGAGCTCGATCGGGGAAACGTCATCACTTTTCAGAAAAAGTCGATATCCGTGCACTTTGATACGGCATCGGCCATTGCCCTTCTCCAAATCTTCCAAGCAGATTACGCTACCGTGTCCGATATTCCGTTCCGTCAGGCGCCAGACACCGATAAGACGAGCTGCCTGCCCGGACGAAAGCCGATCCACCGATGGCGTTCGCTTTGCTCTTTATAGCTGTTTCTGTCGCTTTTTCAAATCATCCGGGCATCTGTAAACGAGTATCCTCGTCGGGACCAAGTCGCTTGCTTTTCAATGTGGCATTTCTTATGTTCTATGAATGCGTATGGTCAGACATCCACACACAAATAAATCGTTTTTTATTGTCTTTGCGGATAGTCTAACTGGTTTCGTATTCACAACTTCCTTTTTACAGCCGGGATGAATATTTATCCTCATCACAATCCGGCAGGTGAGAAAATACCAAGCAGGAGGGATCGATGGCTAACAATGATTCGTTGGATATCCTGAAACAAGCGATCTTATTGGAGGAACGGGGTAAATCCTTTTATCGGGCTGTCGCTGGCCAGTCCACCAACGACGATGTGAAATCTTTCTTTTTCACCATGGCCGAAGAGGAGGCCAACCATATCAAGGTGCTGTCCGATCAGTTCAAGTCGGTTGCCGAGAGCGGGAAATTCAAGGCGCAGGAATCATCGGGAACCGGGACGGTCTCAAAGCATGTGCTGACGCCCCAGGTGAAGGACCGTATCTCGGCTGCAGATTTCGAAGCCGCCGCCATTTCGGCCGCCATGCTGATGGAGGAGCGTGCCATCTCTCTTTATACGGAAAGGGCGAAATCGGCAAAGGATCCGGAAGAGAAAAAACTGTATCAGTGGCTGGCAAATTGGGAAACGGAACATCTTGATTTCCTCGCCGCCATCGACAATGACCTGAAGGAGCGTATCTGGAATGACAGTGGGTTTTGGCCGTTTTAGAAAACATCCAATATACCAACACAATAGATATGTTGCGTATGCGAGTAGTTGTGTTGTAATGTATCTTTCGATTCATCAACAGGCCTTTGCATTCACCCTGCCCATTTATAAAACGCAAAAAACGGGGATACTATTTTGAAACAGATACCTTCGGCACTTATCGTCATCATGATCCTTCTGGTCCCGGCCCTATCCAATGCGACCCTCGATTATCGTTCGATTCTGGACAAGAAGCTGGATTCGCCTGTCTTGGACGTAACCGCGGATCCATCGGGCGATCTGGTATTTTTCCTCACGGCCAAGGCAGTCCTCATATATTCGACCGAAGAGCAAACGGTTCTCGATCGCATTCCCGTTACCACATCCTACGATCGGATTGCCTATCAGGAAAAGAACCGCCTGGTGTTGACCGGCGCCAACCCGTCTCACATCAACATCATCCGTTTTGACCGGATTTACGATATCGATCTGTCCGGCCGGGCGTTCAAGGGACCGGCGGACGCAAAGGTTACCCTGGTGGTGTTCGATGACTATCAATGTCCCTATTGTGCCCGTCTGGATAAATTCATCCAGCAGGTGATGGAGAACTTCCCGAACGATGTAAAATACGTGGTCAAGCACTTTCCCCTTTCCAGCCACAAGTTTTCCCATGACGGGGCAATGGCGGCGCTGGCAGCGGGCAAACAGAACAAGTTCTGGGAATTCCATGAAAAATTGATAGAGCAATACAATCGGGTGAACGAAGAGCGAATCGTCGAAGTCGCCAAAACCGTGGGATTGGATATGGATCGATTCGAAAAGGATCGAAATCTGGCTTCCAGTCGTGAGTTGATCGAAGCGGATTTAAAAAACGGTCGAGACATCGGCGTGAATGGTACCCCGTCACTTTACATGAACGGAAAACAGATCAACAACCGTGAGATTGGAAAACTGCCCGAACTGATTATCGAGGAATTGGGCAAATGAAAAAAATGATCGTTCGCCTGATTTTCCTGATGATCCCTTTTGTACTATCCACCTCCTGTACCTACAAGACCTACCATCCCAGCAAAAGCGACCGGGAGTGGGCTTCCGATCACAAGATTTGTGAAAAGTGGGTCCGGGAGTCGATTCGTGACGAGCCTGATACTTACGATAATTTTGATGAGATGAAGTTGATAAAAGAGTGCATGCGGAAAAAAGGGTGGCGTTGGGAGCGCTCGGGATTGTTTGGTCCTGACAGGGAAGAATCCAAATAGTTGAAGAGGGATCAGCATCCGCAACCTGCATTGCATAGTGTCTGGATGGGCACTACCCCATAAAAATGGGGCGGACAACCGCCCCAAACATCTTTTGTTTCAATTTTCAAAATTCACTTTCTTTTTCGTTAATTGGAAACGCGCGTTGCAACCCCTTTACATGTTTTCCCCTCAGATGGTACATGACTTATTACATTTAAATTGTTGCCTTTAAGCACACCATATGCAAATGAAGGCGTCCAATTGTTGGCAGCGACGCCGGGGCAACTCATGGAGATATTCTTACCATCGACAACGCCACCACATATTTCATCCGGCGTCGGTTGTATGTTGTCTGTTTGAAAAAAATCTCCAATCTGGGTGATATCAACCTTAAAATATTCACCGACTGCACCAAAATCATCGCTGCAATACATTGTTCCTTCCCAGGTACCATTGAGATCCGCTGCAGCAGCATTACTTGCAACAATCAACAAAAAAATGGCGATCAGAATGTAAAACTGTTTCATTTTTCCATCCTCCTGTTTGGGTTTAACGGTGGTAGGTGGTATTCGAATCTTCGTCCAGGAATTGCTCCCGGAAAAGATACGTACAGGATGTCTTCGGAAACCTGAGACCGTCAAAGCTTGTGATTACACGCCATACGCCCGAATCCAGCGGCGTCTGTGACAAACAATGCGTTTTCGATCTTGTCGTATTTTTTTATTTTCCGTATTGTCTTTCCAACGCTCATTATATTATGCCGGAAACCGGAGGTTCCCAGTCCAGATTCCGGTCTTTGTGCAGACGAGAACGAAATCCGGCGGCTATTTCAGAAGGGAGGGGGGCCGCTTTGCGAACCTCCAGATTCGCGTGGGTCGTCAAGGATTCGATGGTGGCCGCCAATTGGTTGGTGTCCTGATTGGCCATGAAATGCATCGAGTGAATTCGCTTATCCGTCAGGCCGAGTATGCGGGAATAAACAGCGACGGTCTCCCCCTGCCTGACCTCAGCCAGATACCGGATGAACTGCTTCAGTGCGAAAACTCCGTTTTTCGTCGTGCTGAAATATGATTCGTCCAGACCATAGTCCGCAAACATGCACCAAGTTGCGCTGTCAAATACGGCCATGTAATAGCGAACATTCATGTGACCCATTTTATCCATGTAATCTTCGGGGATCGTCTGTCTGTGATAGCTGGGAAGGTCGGTAAGATCCGCCATGTCAACCTGGCAGGTTTTCATTTTGTCCCAGTATCCGCATTCCGTGGTGGTTTTCATATTTGTTTTCCTGTTGCAGAACATCCATTCATCGAACAACCAACACCGAGCACGGGGCGTATTGGGTAACCTTTGCGCTGACGCTTCCGAAGAGTAATCCCTTTAGAGAGCCCATCCCCCGTGTACCCATCACAACCAAATCCGCATTCCGCGCTTCGACGACCGAGACAATTGCATCGGCTGCGGGACCTTCCAGCAAATCCTCTTCCACGTCAAAGGGTGCGTGCCCTATCCGTTTGCACGCATCGTTGAGGATTTCTTGTCCTTTTTGTTTCCGTTTTCCTATCATTTGGTTAAAGCCTTCAGACCCTCGAAGATCTGACGTGGAATGGAAGGCATGCAGCAAAATAAGCTTTGAATCGTGCTTTACCGCCAGTTCTCGAGCATAATCGAGCGCTTTTACACTATGCGCCGACCCGTCCAGGGCGACAACAATCAGTTTAAACATAATTCTCTCCTTGCTACACAAAAACCATCTGGGGCGCCGGACTGAAGTATTCTTTCGCAATGGTGATGGGAAAATGGCGTCGCAACAAGTCGAACGATGATTGTGTCTCGAAAGGCATGGTAAAAGGCAACGAAATGCCTCGATCCACCGCCCTGGTCATAGAGGGGCTACCGAATGAATTTTCCGGCGAGGGGCATTTTACCCCCGCCGCTGAATGTATCTGACAAGTCCATTGCGTGGCAATACTTACATAGTAGCCCTCGTCACCGGATTTTGTCAAACGCAGTTATAATGGATGGCCTGTGGGTGTGGGGGCAGGGGATGGAATTTTTACGAATCTTTTTAAGAGATTATCAATTTTGGCCACCGGGAAGTTCTGTATGTTCCGGGGGAGTCCATAAAATCGAATGCAACCGGATCTTGCGGTCTCTGTCTCTTTGTCGGGTTTTGCCGGATATGACGCAAAAACAACGCCATGGGGAACGACGACGATTCCGTTTTCGGTTACCGCAAAGCGTTGCCGGTCCGTGGCCAAATCGTGACCAATTTGTTCCTCAGGGGGAATCACAACGCTTTTATCGATGATACAATTTTTCAATCTGGCGCCGACACCGACGCGAACGTTACGAAACAGGATGGATTTTTCTATTATCGCCTTGTAATAGGCCTCTATTGTACCGACATCCCTCCAGTATCGATCGGGCGTTACCCGACCCTCTTCACCGCCGAATCGGTAGGCGTAGACCTTTTGCCCCTGCACAAGCAGCGGCAGTACATCTTTTCCGAAGTCGTGGCTCGAATCCTTCGCTATTTCGTGCTCCCACTGTGAAAAGCCTTGCCGACGATTTCCCGGGCTTCTTTCTGAATCTGCGCCAAATGAGTCCGGCCCTTAAAACTCTCCGCATAAATTTTGTAAATATCCTCGGTTCCCGATGGACGGGCGGCAAACCATCCGTTTTCCGTAACGACTTTCAATCCCCCCAACGGGGCCTGGTTGCCCGGAGCCTTTGTATGTTTGGCAATGATGGGCTCTCCGGCCAATTCTCCGGCTGTGATCGCTTCCGGGGAGAGCCTTTTCAAAATTGCCTTTTGCTCGAACGTTGCAGGGGCATCGATTCGCTCATAGACCGAGGTACCGAATTGTTCCTCGAGGTCGGCGTAAAGTTCACCCGGGTCTCTGCCGGTTTCGGCCATGATCTCGGCAGCCAGAAGATCCATGATAATACCGTCTTTGTCCGTGGTCCAAACGGAACCGTTTCGGCGCAGAAAGGCGGCGCCGGCGCTCTCTTCGCCGCCGAATCCGAATTCACCCTTCTGCAGACCGTTAACGAACCATTTGAAACCAACGGGCACTTCGCACAGTTCTCTTCGGAGGTGATTCGCCACCCGGTCGATGATGGAAGTGGATACCAGGGTTTTCCCCACGGCCGCCGATGGTCGCCATCGGGGGCGATGTTGAAACAGATACCAGATCGCCACCGCCAGATAATGATTGGGATTGAGCAGCCCGGCGCTTCTGGTAACGATCCCGTGGCGATCGACGTCGGTATCGTTTCCGAAGGCGATGTCATAGTTGTCGATCAGGCCGATCAGCCCTTGCATGGCATACGGAGAAGAGCAATCCATGCGGATCTTTCCGTCCTTGTCCAGGGTCATAAAGGAGAATGTGGGATCTACAAAAGGATTGACGATTTCGATGGAGAGGTTGTAGCGCGCGGCAATGGGCTCCCAATAGTCGACGGCGGCCCCACCCAACGGATCCACGGCGAGTTTGAGACCGGAGGCCGCGATCTTTTCCATATCGATCACGTTGACAAGATCGTTCACATAGGGCGTGATGTAATCGTACGCATGGGTCGTATGGGCGTTGCGTGCATTTTCGAAGGGGATTCGGTTGATCCGATCCGTCCCCTTGTCCAATAGTTCGTTGGCTCTGTCGGCAATGCGCCGGGTGATCTCATCGCCCGCCGGTCCGCCATGGGGTGGATTGTACTTAAATCCGCCGTCTTCCGGGGGATTGTGGGATGGGGTGATGACCACACCGTCTGACAGGGCCTGCTGCCGGTTTCGATTATAGGTCAAAATGGCATGGGAGATTACCGGCGTGGGCGTATAGCCCAACCCTTTCTGCACCATCACGTTGACACCGGCGGCGGCAAAGACCTCGAGTGCGCTGGCCAGGGCCGGTTCGGACAAGGCGTGGGGATCCATTCCCATGAAAAGCGGCCCGCTGATGTTTTGGGATGTCCGATATTCGCAAATGGCCTGGCTGATCGCCAGAATATGATCTTCGTTGAAACTGTTCTTCAGTGCCGACCCCCGGTGACCCGAAGTTCCGAAAACGACGCGCTGGCTCGGTTCGGAAACGTCCGGCCGGTGCGTGTAGTAAGCCGACACGAGCCTGGGGATATTGGCAAGCATGGTTTTCGGCGCCAATTTTCCTGCCATTTCATGAATCGTCATCGTCGTTTTCTCCTCTATCGATTGATGAACCGTTATTGGTGCCCACCCAACAACTGGCTGTGCACGAAAAGAATTTTCATTGCTTCCGGGGTCCAAAGAGCCGGTCCGCGATCTTCAGGTAACCGGGTGCACATTGCAGGTAGAAGGACAGACCTTTCGAGAAATGAATGCCCACGAAACCATCGATGAACATCTGACTGATCTCCCGCTCCCGTTTTAGAATCGACAGACATCCCAGAAGGATTCGTTTCTCTTCGTCGGAAAGGGTCTTTGCCAGGTATTGCAAAACGGTTCTTGCCCGGGGCTGGTACATCCAATAGTAGAGCATATCCAGCGATCCGATGACGACGCGTTTTTCCAGGTCTTCCGCGTCCCGGTTGATTTGCATCCGTTCTTTCCCGATGGCGTCAAGTGTCTCGAATACGTTCAGTTCGGGAAGCATGGCCTCCAGCTGACCGTAGGTGGAAAACAAGAGAGAGAGGGTATCGGTATAGTCCTTGAATCGGGTCTGGATATTGGTGAACCGGTCCGCCGCTCCTTCGATAATACCGGCGATGGTGTCCGATGCTCCCTTGGAGATGACCGCCGCCCATTTTTGCAGATGCCCGTCGATGCCGGTAACCCCGAATAGCCCCAACAGGGCACCGATGAGGATGTTGAAGAGGACGGCGATGGGAATGGAGAGCAGGCTGCGAAAGAAGTTACCGTATACCGCGGTTCGGGGCAGCCCCCGAAACAGGTTGTGGCTTGACAGATAGATACCGTTTGCCAGGGCCATCACCGTGTAGAGCAAGATGGGGTTTGACGCCGTCGTTACCCCCAAAAGCCGGTCCAGGAATACGGTTTTTACCAGATAATCCAAAAGCGGCACGGAAAATCCGGTAAAGAGGAGCGAATCGGAGATTCTTACCCAGCTGACGTAGTCGTTCCAACGCATTACCGGGGAACGACGGATTCCGCCGCCACCGAGCACCGACTGGACGATATTGCGAAAGCCCGTGATGCCGAACCAGATGAATGCCCCCAGATAGGCCAGTACCCACCAATCGTTGGTCAGATAGAAAGAGAGGAAGGCCGGTACGAATCCCAAAAGGATTTTGAGACCATTTTTAAAGTTGCTGTTCAGGTATGTCAGGGACAGCCTTTGCCTGGGCGGCGAATTTGGATGACGATCCAGTCGCAGACCATTGTCCGACCGATGGGAAATGCCGCCCAAGGTGATGACATTGCCGGACGCACCCATGTGGGCCAGGTGGGTTTGCACCAGCCAGTCCACCTGGCGGATTTTTCCCACCATCTTGAGCATGGGAAGGCGCTGGAGCAGCCGTTGGTGAATTCCCTGGGAACCTTTGGGACTCTGGTAGGGGATGTGGGTGACTCTCCGGTATACGGGGACATGAAAGGGGATGATGGTGCGAAATGCCTCTTTGCCCGTTTCCAATGGATTCTCAGGATCCGTCGGGACCGTTGTCGTGCGGGATCGCGGTTTATAACGGCGGCGGACATGGGCGGGCAGGGTGTCCAAGATGGCCAGTCCCATGCCATACATGCGGGAAGAGTGGCCGGTGGAGTCGCTGCCGATTCTCGGTTTTATGGGGACGGCGCTGTACATGGCCGAGAATGCACCGATATCGTGCAGGATGATGCCCAGCTTTTCGATACGGTCGCTTTTCCCCGGAAAGGGGTCGGCCGTGGTGAGCCTGCCGATGATTCGCCGAATCAACCGTTTCAGGTGGATGGTATTGCCCTCGTTCAGGGCCAGCTGGAGTTCGCTGATTTCGGCCATGTGACGGGTCTTGCCCGTCTTGTAGTCCTTGAGATTGAAGATTTCGAGGCGATTGATCTGGCCTTCGCAATCGTAGAGAATCTCCACCACATCCTCGGGCGACAGATCGGTGAGGTTCATGGTGATGCGGTAACCGGTACGAAGGGATGTGAGCCGGTCCACCAGTTGCCGCGGGCTGAGGTACAAAAGGTCTGGCGTCTTCGGATCTTCGTGTACCCGATTGGGATCGGGAATGTCGGAATTCACTTCCGGGCGCAAAAATCGCCGGACGATAATTTCGGAATCCAGGTCGTTCATCTTCGCCACCTGGGCGGCGATTCCCTGCCGTTGGTTGTGGTCCGTCCTGTCGTAATCCTTGCGCAGTTGTTCCATGCGATCTGCCATCAGCGGGACCAATCGATGATGGATATACTTGGCCAGGTGAAGAATGGACGGTTGACCCGGGCGAACGAAACGCAAAAAGGACTCCGGTTCCAGTATCGGCAGGTCGATGCCCAGTTCGGCGTTGAGGGTGTGCCGATGGACACGGTTGAAGGCACCGAGAATTTCCAGAACGTACTGCTGGCGAAAGCGGGTGACCGACCGTCCCTGGTCCATGAGTTGTTTCACCGGCTCTTCGGCAAGGAAACAGAGAAAACTCTGGGCATCGGAAAAGCCCCGGGGAACCCAGATCAATTGAACGTAGCGATTCCTGAATCGTGCCGAGAACTCGATGCCGATGCGGATGTCGACCCCCATGATCTGGGCGGCTTCCAATAGTTCGGCGGCCGACGGCGGATCGATGAAGTTGTAGTAGATGACCCGAAGACGCCGGATTCCCTTGATCCATGCGTCCATGATAAGATGGGAAGCGGATTTTCGTCCCTTGGTGTTGACGTCGTGGACGTGGTCATCGAAAGCGAGCTGGTTCCAGGCCTCGGGCATCTCCAGCAGGTGATAGCGCCGCAGCATTTCGCGGATGATGGTGGGTTTTCCCGTGGCTACCCGCCTGAAATCGTGGGCCAGCTTGAGTTGTTCGATTTCGTCACCATGGGCCCGAACCAGGTCCTTCATGATGGACAACAGCACCCGGGCGGCATTTTTCGGCATGCTGCCGGCGGCGGCGTGGCGGACCTCATCCCGCAAGGCGCGAAGGGCATCGAGGCGATCTTCCAGATCACCGATCTCCAAGGAATCCAAAAGATGGATGACGGCGTAGGCCACGCGAAGCCCCCGGGTTTCGGCAAGCTCCTTGATGCCGTGGGGATGGAACCAGGGAAACAGCTCTTTTTTCCTGGACTTTTCGGGGGCCGTCCGGCTGAGAACGGCGTTGACGATTTTGAGGAGATCCCGATCCCGCTTGTCGAAAAATAGAGGCAACTGCGCTCCGCTTTAGTTTTTGGGGGGAAACTGTTTCAAAATATTCTCCACCAGCGTGTTGATGTCCCGGGTCGCCTTCTCCGGGTCCTTGTATTCCCTGTACCGCTGATTGCCGCTGCCGCGCCATAGCAGATCGTCGGAACCCGGATCAAGGAAGTCGATGACGAGGGAACCTTCATCGTATTCTCGAACGTCATTGCCCGTGCCGATGGCGATTGTACCGTGACGACCGTAACTGCCCAATCCGAATCCCACACCCCCGCTGGTGCCGGCGGATTCGATCTTCCGTCTGAGGAGGTTTTGATATTGGACCAAAAAATCCGGATCCTCATCGTTTGCTTTCACAAATCCCTTGCCTGCCAGTTGCCCATCCACCGCCGCCCGAATCCGTTCGTTGCGAAGCGGATTGTCGATGCGCGGATCACCGGTTTTTTCCTGTGTCGGCGACTTCCACCGATACGT
Source organism: uncultured Desulfosarcina sp. (assembly GCA_963674945.2). Lineage (GTDB taxonomy): Bacteria > Desulfobacterota > Desulfobacteria > Desulfobacterales > Desulfosarcinaceae > Desulfosarcina. The sequence continues at coordinate 630,938 of CAXXWQ010000003.1, read as the reverse complement.
CCGAAGTGCCGTCAGATTCGCTCCCGGCGCGTAATCCTGACTGACCTGGACACCTGAACATCCCAGCGCAATTACGACCAGTACGATCACGGGGATCCATCTTCTTCTCATCATCGTTCCTCCCCTGATTCGGAGACATTGCCGCGGCAATGCCGATTTGTTTCCATTTTCCGGCGTTTGGTTACCCATATAATTAGCATATTCCCCGGATAAGTCAAAACAAGACCCATTTTGTCAATAAAAAAAGAACGATAAAGTAACAACTGGGCATGCCGATAAGTATGGCATGATGATACGACGCCGGAAACAATTGATCTGTGTCGCCAGTGAACAAGGGGTGCGTTTTGCCGAGATTCAGGGCAACGGAAGCCAGATGGAGATCGCCAGCCGCAGCATGGACGATTTCATGTCCCAGGACGGCGGGCACGCCGATCCACTTGCCAAACTGGCCAACCGTGCGGTCAACCAGTTGCTTGTGGTCCCGGACTATTGGATCGGAAGTCGCGCAGACCGTTTCCAGGCGCGCAAGAAATCAGTGGTGGAAGCCTTTATCGAACGAAAGCTACGATCCGAGCAACCCGCGCTCGAAAAGGCACCGGATTTTTTTTCCTACGCCATGGCCACGGATCCGGATGGAGGATCGGTCCTGTACACCTATTTTCTCCAGGAACCCGCTGCATATGGGCTTTATGAACGAATGGCGGATTTGGGGATCAACCCCGTTCGTATTACTTCGCCCGCCCTTTTATGGCAGGCCAAGCTGAAGGACCTGGTGGACGGATTCGACGGGAAAGGGATCGGTGTAATCCACCTGTGTGAGACGGATTGCTTTCTGTACCTGTTCTTTCGGGGACAATATCTTTTTTCTCGAACGATTCAACTCCCCAATTCCACCGATGATGCCACACAGACCTACAATCTGTTGAACTACGAAATCAATCAGTCCTTTTACCACTATTCCCAAAAGACCAAAAGTGCGGTGGAAACGCTGTATCTGCTGTCATCCGACGGGGCGGCCCAGAGTGCACTGGCGGAGTTGCTGGGTCGGGAAATCCGGCCGCTGACCGATCCCCGGTCGCCGGAAGATGGCTGTGTGGGCGGAATCATGCCCGTTTGTTGTTTGCCTTTTTCCATGGATGATCTGGCCATGACGGACAGTCTCGCCATTTCCCATAAACCGCTCAAACGGGAATTGCACTGGCGGACGGTACAATGGACCGGAATCGCCGTCGGTGCGGTGGTGGCCGTGCTTTTATTTATCGAAACGGCGTTTTTGGTCAAATGGTCCGACGATGCCGACCGGCAGATCCAGCGGTTGCGGATGTCCGGTGATCAACCACCTGCCATGGTACTCGACCAGACCACTTCCTCCATCGAGGAAATCCGGCAATCGCTGCAGCGACCTTCGGGCGCGAGATCCACCATGCAGGCCCTGCTGGCCCTGGACGATTCCGTATCCATGGAAAAGCTTTCCGTCGATCTCTCTTCGACACCGCGTCTGACCCTCGATGCTGTCGTTCATGGGGACGACCCCGAAACATTCAGAGCCGCTTTGCAGGCGTTTATCCGTCGGTTGAACCGTCGATTCGAATCCAAAGCCCCAATGCTCCATGAGAAGGACGTGGAAATCTCTCTTGTTCGGCCCGAGGGTGTCGACGACCGGCCGGTATACCGGATACGCATAGGACTGGATCTGCTATGATGGATCGATTCAATAAGCGATGGCTTGCCGTCGGTGTGCTTTGGGGCGTGGTGTTGGTCATGACCGGATGGAACATGGTTCGGATTTCAGACGTGCAACGGCGCCGTCAGGACCTGGAAGCCCTTAAAATGGACATGCGATACCTCAACGCGAATCGTTCCGGAATTGCTGCGGTACGTGCCCAAAAGGCCCGTCTCGTTCATCGGGTAGACTCTTTCGGGTTGGGTTTTCTGGTTGTTGAAAACGGCTTGAAACGAATTTCCCGGGAAGCGGGCATGACACAGATGCGGGTAGAGGCCAAAACGAATTTCCAGGGGGACCGGGCGGTGCCCATCGACGTGTTCGCCACCGGTTCGGTCACGGCAATCGTGACGTGGTTGACGGCGGTGGAAAAGGAACATCCCTATCTGAACCTCGGGCGCGTCGATGTGACGTTCGATGAACACCATCGTACCGGACGGATGCAGGCCTCTTTCGATTATCGATATGCGCCGATGTCGCCGGAAGGGTCGGGTTGATATGGTATCGGAAAAAATGGCGAAACATCTGTGGATGGGGGGGTGGCTGATGGCCGGTATTCTGGTCGCAGCGTTCAACGGTTTTGCCCTCCTGTCGCTTGTGGATACGCCCCTGTCCGGATACAGCCCCCAGGTCCACGCCATGGATCGGTCCCTGCGTCATTTGAAAACGATCATGACCGAAAAGGCCGAATCGATCGGTTCGGAGGTGAATGAACTGGCCCTACGTTTCAAGACGGCGGCAAGTCCGGTGCCACCAAAGACGCAACAAACCAGGCCCCCTTCGGCCGCAATGCCAAAACGGACGGTCGCGCAACCGGTATCGTTGCCGTCGTTGACCGGTATCGTGACCCGTCGTGCCATTCAGGACCGGGGCTCCAGCCGTCCGCTGGCCATGCTGGGAGGGCATATTTACACGGAGGGAGAGAGATGCGGAGCATTCGTCGTCAGAGAAATTACGGACAGGGGCGTTTTGTTGGCCAAGGGGGGACGGCGCTGGTTCCTGGCGGCACCTGCCGTTACCCATTCGGTAACCATGCGCTGATGGATCATTGTCATTGCGCCAGATTTTTGTCGAGGAGACCATGAACCGATTACGCCAAGGCTTTCGATGGATGATCCGGGCGGTCGTGGCCTTGTCCCTTTTTGCCGGATGTGCGGCGACGCCACCGGCGGCGCCGGATATCGAACCGGTACGGCGGGATCAGATAAAAGCCGCAATCCGGCGGGATATCGAACCACGGACGCCGGGACCGCCTCCTTTTCCCATGCAGATCAACCCCAAGACCACGGAGTTGGACCTGCCGGAAACCCTCTATTCCATGACCTTGAACGACGTTCCCCTCTCCACCGCCCTTTCTGCCATCATGCAGGATGCACCCATGAACCTGTCCGTGGCGTCGGACGTGGACCTTTCCCGGACCGTCACGGTGCATTTGAAACAGGCCACTTTTAGCGAGGCCATGGATATGGTGGTGAAAAACGGGGCCGGGTATGCATGGAGCGTGGAAGGTGACATGCTGATGGTCAAGACCTTCATGGAACGGATCTACGCCCTCGATTACCTGGATATGCCGGGAGAGACGGACATCCAGGTGGGGGGGGACATGCTCGCCTCCAGCGTGGAGGATGCCGGGGTCAGCGGCAAATACATCATGAAAACCGCCAAGAAGGAGAAGACGGCGGACGTCTGGAGCGCCATCGAAGAGACCCTGGGGACGCTCAAATCCGAGGCGGGAAACGTTCGCATCAATCGAAACGGCGGGCTCATCTACATGTCGGATCTGCCCAAACGGGTGGAGGCCATGGTGCGTTTTCTGGATGCCTTGACCGAAGCGCTTTCCCGGCAGGTGTTTATCGAGGCCAAGATCATGGAGGTCCGGCTGACCGACCGCAATCAACTGGGGATCGACTGGACGGCCATGGATGCGGCCTTTACCAGTGCATCGGGCTTTTTTGTGGACAGTTTCAACATGAATTTCAACGGCGGCTCCACCCTGACCCTGGCCGACCAGAGCGGATTGAGCACGGTGGTGGATTTCCTGCAAACCCAGGGGGAGGTTTCCGTTTTGTCCAATCCCCACCTGGCCCTGATGAACGGCAAATCGGCACTCATGACCGTCGGCTTTCAGTTTCCCTACGGCGATATCGACGGCGTCGACCGCGACGACGATACCAAGGTGGTCACCTTCGGTGTGAGCATCAAACGGGCCATTCTCGGACTTCAGTTGGGAATTGCCGTTCAGATCGCCGGCGACGGCGTCGTGACCATGAACATCGTTCCCACCATCACCCGGATCCAGGAAGAGGCCGATGTGGAGCTGCCCACCTCGACCACGACGGTTCAGTCCATCAAGAATCCCATCATCGATCTGCAGGAACTGGCCACCACCGTTCGGGTGCAAGGCGGCAATACCCTGGTGCTCGCCGGATTGATCAGCCAGACCAAGGACAAGAGTCACGAAGGCGTCTCCGGTCTGGGACGCCTTCCCTTGATCGGAGGCCTTTTCAAGCACACGGACAACCAGATCCAGACCCGTGAACTGGTGATTTTCATCACCCCTCACATTCGGCAAAAAGGATAGGGATATCAGTTGAATAGGTGAATGATATTTTACCTAAAGTGCAAAATCAGAAGACCGATAAGGGAATTGATCGAGTGAAAACGGCAGCGGCGTCGCTCTTCGGATATGCTGAAACGAAAATTTACTAACCATGGAGGAAAAAATGACACGGAATCAAAAGGGATTTACCCTGGTCGAGATCGCCATCGTGCTGGTGATCATCGGACTTCTCATCGGTGGCGTCCTCAAGGGGCAGTCCATGATCCAGAACGCCAAGGTCAAACGGGTGGTCAAGTCCGCCGATGAACTGCGGGCGGCCTTCTATACCTTTTACGATAAATACGGCGCCTATCCCGGAGATGAGAATATTGCCAACATTCCACCCAACGATACCAATGAAGGCAATGGCAGCGGACAGATCACTACGACTGGGGAAGCCGGGATGATGTTTGAAGACCTCGCCCTGGCGGGCGTTATATCCGGCAATTACACCGGTGCCGCAGGCGACTACCCGAACCACGCCTTCGGTGACATCTATTATGTTATATGGCGTACGAGTGCGCAAAACGGAAAGGCCGGTCACTATATCCGATACGACAATCTGCCCTGGGAAGTGGCTTTGGAGATCGACACCAAATTTGACGATGGCGACGCCACCACCGGAGACATCCGTGGCAGTGCCGCCTATTCGGCTGCCACCGATCCACTGCCACAATTTTACATGCCCATGTAATCTTCATCCGATCCATACGGTCGGATCCATCGGCCGCCTCCCGTTCCCGATGGTAAGGAGGGAGGCGGCCGCGTGAAATCCTTTTATCGATACGGTCCCTGGAAAATCGATATCGTTGGAGCGATCATGAACCGCCGACAAGCCGGATTCACCATCATCGAAGTTGCCATCGTCATGGTGATCATCGGTCTGATCGTGGGGTTCGGCGCGTCCCTCATCGGTCCTTTGTCCGTTCGTGCCAAACGGATCGAATCCACCGAGATCATCGCGGCAGGGGCCGCCGCCATCGTCGGCCATGCCGCCGCCAACGAAGGCGTGCTGCCCACACTCACCCAGTTTCCCGGCATCGTCAACAAGCGCAACGACGGCTGGATCCGCCCCATTCAGTACATCTACGACGCCGACCTAGCAGATGGGAATCCGGCCACGGGCGACCTGTGCACCCGGAAAACCACGCAAATTACCTTACGCCAATGTCCCGACGCGACCTGTACGGCACCGGTAACGGTCGCCAACGTCGCATTCGTCATCCTCAGCGGCGGCGAGAACTTCAACAACCAGACCGCGGGCGACCTTGCCGTGTCGGGCCCCACGGTGATCGATGTCTATCCCACCGGTCTGGACAACGTGGACGATTATGCCACCGACATGAACCGGACAGAGCCCTATGACGACATCGTCCGGTGGGCGACGTTGAACGAACTGCGCGGCCAGGTGGGGTGCAGGGGACCGCGACTTATTGTTCTCAACAATGAGCTTCCGCCGGGGCGCACCACCAGCCCCTATTCCGCGACCCTATACGTGGATGGCGGCGTCCCCTTTTCCACCGGTGGCGACTATCTCTGGTGTGTAGAGACCCCGACCGGTACCGCACCCGCCGGCCTGAACTTTCGCGACCACACGGACACCGACAATATAGGATTCGACACGGACGGCTCTCTTTTGGCCGAAAACAGTGCCACATGGACCGATGCCGATCATATCCGGATCAGCGGCACGCCCACCACCGCCGGAAGTTATCTTCTCACCGTCTGGGTTCGAGACAACAGCAACCCGGTACTGGATTCCGCCTGCAGTGCCGGATCGAATCTGGACAATTGTGCCAAAAGGTCGTTCGTGCTGACCGTGAGCCCATGAAAAAACTTTTCCAGGCCGAATATGGCAAAACATTTATGGAAAGAGGGAATCGTTTCCCCATTTTTTACCGATGGTATAGAAAAGAAAAGTTCTTTTAAAAATAATTATTTGAGGGGTCGGGGAATTTTTCTTTTCAACCGCTATGATGAACTTGAACTTTTTACTAATCCGTCTGAAAACCGTTTTTCAGATTGTTTATCTAATTCGTAGTACGCGGTGTATGAGGCACTCATGAGGCGATTTTTTCCAGGTTCATCACGACACGCCGGCAGTCAGTCCGGGATGGCCCTGATGCCCATCGTCATGACCATCGCCATCATCGGTGCACTGATCGGTGCGGGACTGAACCTGATCGGACCGGTGACCCAACGGCTGAAGACAGAAACGGCCAGAAGCCGGATGGCCGACGCCTCACGATCCGTCATCGCCTGGAGCATAGCCAACGGCCGGTTGCCCACGGCCGCCGAATTCGCGGATGCATCCGGCGTGCGAAATGATTCCTGGAACCGGGCCTTCGTTTACGGGTACGACGGCAATCTGGCCACATCCGCCGGCGGGGGCCTGTGCGGCCGGGAATCCACTTCCATCAACGCCGGTGGATCGGCCGATGCCGCGTTTTTTATCGTCAGCGGATCCTCCGATCTTACCGTCGATTCCACGCCGGCGGTTTCCGGTGCCTATGCCGGAAACGCCACCCTCTCTTCTATGGATTTGGTCGAAGTTGTCTTCCTGGCGGATCTTCGAAACCGCGCCGGCTGCTTCGACCGGACCGCCGGCCGGCTGACCCTGCTCAACAACGAACTGCCCGATGGATGCAACGGGCAGGCCTATAGCGGAGATCTGTTCGCAGAAGGCGGGGCGGGCGCATACACCTGGTCGACGACGTCCCAACCGGCCTGGATGACCCTGACCCCGGCGGGTGACGCCTGTCATTTGAGTGGAAGTCCAGCGTCGCCAGGTGCCTACACGGTGGACGTGACTCTGGCCGATGCAGGGGGAACTCCGGTCCGACGCTGGTTCGACATCACCGTGGCGACCTGCGCCGGCGGCCCTTCACCGGTCTCCAGCTGGGATTTCGATGAAGGGGCGGGACCGACTGCCAGAGATGGTATCGGGGGTAACGATGGGACGCTGGTGGGAGACACGACCTGGTCCACGGACACGCCCGATACCGGCGGGACCTCCCTTTCCTTCGATGGATCCGGTGACTACGTGCGTGTCTTTGACCACAGCAGTCTTCACATTACGGGCCAATTGACCCTGATGGCATGGGTCAAGGAGACCGCCACCGGATCCTTCGCCAAGGTGATCAGCCGGCGCACCGGCTACTATTTCTATTTTCTTGGGGTGGACAACGGGCGTCCATACGGCGGCATCGGCGACGACGTGGATTGGGCCGTCACGGGGAAATCTTTGTTGATGTCCCTGGACCATTGGAACCATCTGGCCTTCGTCTATGACGATGACATCGACCGGATGTTCCTTCATTTCGACGGAACCGAGCGGATCACTTCGACGCCCCTGCAACTGCCGGCAAGAAACGGCGTGAATCTCGCTATCGGCGGAGATTCCCAGGGGCATGGCGGTGGATTCAATGGTGATATCGACGACGTGGCCATCTTCGACAGGGCTCTGACCGATGAAGAAATCCGCGGGATCTTGAATGGGGCCGGCCATCCCGACCGGGTTGCCGGCTATGGATTCGATGGAAACCTGGAGGATCTCGGCACAGGAGGACATGACGGCACACTCGCCGGCGCCGTGTATACAAGCGATCGCCATGAAATTCCCAATCGTGCGCTGCGTCTGGACGGCGGTGATCGGGTACTCGTCGCCGATCATCCGGATTTTGAACTGACCGGTGGATTGACGTTGACGGCATGGATCCGGGAGAGGGCATCGCGTCCCCATGGGAGAATCGTTTCCCGGCATAGGGGAAATTACTTCTATTTTTTGGGAGTGGACAATGGTCGGCCCTACGGCGGTATCGGTGACGGCCATCACACCGCAATGACGCGCGGGTCGATCGCCATGATTTCCGATCAGTGGCACTTCGTGGCCTTTGTCTACGACGATGCAACGGATCGAATGCAGATCTACTTCAATGGCACCCTCGACGAAACCACCGTGACCGTGAGTCTACCCGATGTATCCGGCGTGGACTTGACGATCGGCGCCGATTACGAGGGCACCGGCCATTTTTTTACAGGGTTGATCGATCAGGCGGCGGTATACGATCAGGCGTTGACGTCGGATGAGATAATGGAAGCCTATTAGGCTTCCGGTTCCCAGTTCAAGGTTCCCCGTTCCTAGTTCAAGGTTCCCGGTTCCCAGTTCTCGGTTTCTGGTTAATGGTAAATGTTTATAGGTTTCAAAACATGAGGAATTGAAATGGCATCAATAAGAACGTTTGAGGAAATCGATGCCTGGAAAAAGGCCAGGGAACTGACCAAGGCCATCTATTTGGCGTCAAATATTGGTGAATTCGCAAGAGATTTCGGGTTACGGGATCAAATCCGGCGCGCAGCAGTGTCGATCATGGCCAATATCGCCGAAGGTTTTGGACGAGGAGGCAACAAGGAGTTTGTCCAATTTCTTTCCATTGCGAGCGGATCCCTCTCTGATGTGAAAAGTCTGCTATACGTGGCCCTGGACGCTGGATATCTCAACCAAGAACAGTTTGAAAAGCTATTCGAAAAAGCAGAGACGACGGCTCGGCTCAACGGAGGCCTGCTTCGGTATTTACGAAATAATGATTTCAAAGGATCAAAATTTAACTGATTTTTGTTGAACCTTGAACCTTGAACCTTGAACCGAGAACAGTGAACAGTGAACCGAAATTTAAAAGTTCCCAATCACATCATAAAGCGGCAAGAGAATGGAGAGGATGATGAATCCGAAGATTCCTCCCAGCATGACGATGGACAGGGGCTCTAAGGCCGCGATCATCGTCTCCACGGATCGTTTGGCTTCGCGATCGTAATACTCTCCCAGGCGATAGAAGGCCGTATCCAGGGTGCCGGTGGTTTCACCGTTTCGAATGGCCCCGAGCAGGAGCGGCGGAAAACCGCCGGCCTTTTCGAAGCTGTCGGAGATGGATTCGCCCCGTTGTACCCCCTCAAAGCCCCCTCTCACCCGCATTTCGAGGTAGCGATTGCTCAAGACTCTTTGGGACAGAATTTCGAAAATGGCATTGATGGACATGCCGGACTGGTACATGGTGGCAAAATTCTGGCTGAGCCGTGCCAGGGCGATATTGAAGAGGATCCCGCCGATGATGGGGAGCTTGAGCGCCTGTCGGTGAAGAAAAATGCTCCCCTTTTCCGTTTTATTCATCAGAATAATACCGATGGCAAGGAGACCGGGGAGGAGAATCATGGCGCCCCACCATTGATGAAAAATGTCGCTCAGATACAGGGTGAATCGGGTCATGGCGGGCAGTGCTACGCCCATCTGTTTCAATAATACGGCCAGCTGGGGCAGCACATACCCCACCCAGACGCCGAGAACCGCCACGATGACGAGAATGATGAAAGATGGGTAGATGGCCGCGCGACGGACCGTGGATCGAATCTCCTCCTTCCACTCCAGAAACGAGGAGAGATCCCTGAGACATTTGGGGAGTACGCCGCTCTCTTCCCCCATGCGCGTGATGGCCAGATCCAGGGGCTCGAATACCTTGGGAAACCGGGAGATGGCCGAATGGAACGTGTTGCCGTTTTCGATGGCGACCCGTATCTCGTCGACGATCCGGCGCATGGCTTTGGATGGGAGCCCGGAGGCATTCTCTTCCAGGGCCGAGAGCATGGGAAGTCCCAGTTCCAGGGTCTGGTGCAAACGGTGGTAGAATTCGATCTTGTCCCGCGGTCGAACCCTTTCTCCGAAAATACCTTTGCTCAGCCAATTCTCTTTTTTTACATGGCCGGAAACCAGGGTGATGCCTTTTTCCGCCAGCCGTTCCTCCAGTTCCCGGTTACTGGCGGCGATGGCACTGCCCTTTATGAGTTGACCGGCCGGATCGATGGCCTGGTAGCGGAAACTAGGCATCGGCAACCACCCGGTAGACCTCTTCGAAGGAAGTGATGCCGTCGGCGGCCTTTTTCAGGGCTTGCGTTAGCATCAGGTTGGTGCCCGAACGCACTGCCGATTCTTCGATGGTGCTTTGCAGGGCGCCTTCGAAGATCAGACGTTGAATTTCCCGGTCCACCCGAATCAGTTCGTAAATGCCTGTCCTTCCCCGGTAGCCGGCCTGATAGCACGATTCACATCCAACGGGTACGGCCAGTCGGTCGGGAACGGGGATGCCGTGCCGGTCGAATATCGCCGCCTGACGTTCGGTGGGCACCGCATGTTCGCAGCAATTGGTACAAATCTTCCGTACCAGGCGCTGGGCGATGACCATACTCAGGGAAGATGCCAGAATTCCCTTGTTCACTCCCAGATCCAGAAGCCGGTTGATGGCCGATGCGGCGTCGTTGGTATGCAGGGTGGAAAAGACCAAGTGGCCGGTCATGGAAGCCCGAAGGGCCAGATCGGCCGTCTCCGTGTCCCGGATCTCGCCAACAAGGATGATGTCCGGGTCCTGTCGCATGGCCGACCGCAGGGCATTGCCGAAGGTGAGCCCCGCCTTGGGGTTGACGGCTGTCTGACGGATGGTGGGGATGATATACTCGATGGGATCCTCCACGGTCATCACGTTGATGTTGGGATTGTTGATTGTCATGATGGCCGAGTAGAGGGTCGTGGTCTTTCCCGAACCGGTGGGACCGGTTGCCACGATCAAACCGTAGGGCCTTTGGATCTGTTTGACAAACACCTCGTAATCCGTCTCTTCCAGCCCCAGGCGACGGATATCACCGACCACCTTGCTGTAGACCAGAAGCCGCATGACCACGGTTTCGCCCAGATGTGTGGGGAAAGTGGAGACCCGTACGTCGATGTCGCCGATGTCACCGGAATATTGGAGTCTTCCGTCATGGGGGATGTTGGGGTTGGAGATGTCCATGTCCCCCATGATTTTTAACCGGGTGACCAGGCTCTTGTGGAAACGGATGGGAAAGAGAAACGTCTGTTGCAGGACACCGTCGATTCGGTAATAGATTCGGGTCAGCTTGACGTCCGGCACCACATGGATGTCGCTGGCGCCCAGTACCAATCCCTTTTCCAAAATACGGTTGCCCAGCAAAACGATCTGGTTCTCTTCGAATCCGTCGCCCGTTACCGTAGTGCGGGTGATGCGGTCGATGTCCGTATCGATGGCCAGGGCCGTATGGTAATAAAGTTCGATGGAACCGGAGAGCCAGTCCTTGGACGCGATATAGGTCTCCACGCGGCACCCGGTGATACGGGCCAGCTGATCCTTGGCTACGACGTCGAAGGGGTTGTTGGTGGCAGCCAGAATCGTGTCGTCGCGTTTTTGCAGCGGCAGGATGCCGTGGGCGGTAACGAAAGACTGGGGAACCTGGGCGACGAGCCCCGGATCCACTTTGATGGCATCGGTATCCAGAAGCTTTGCGCCGCTCTGTACGGCGAGACTCATCTGCAGTTGTTCCTGGGTGACCCAGTCCAGACGCAACAGCACGTCCCCGAGCATGACACCGGTTTTTTTGGATTCGGTTACGGCCATCTCCAACTGATCGCGGTCGATGAAGCCGAGTTCGATAAGAATGTCACCGATACGTTTTGCCATGTTACTGTCCCTTTTCCCCTTGCCGCGTTTCATCCAAGTGCCGTCGAAGGGTCCTGATCCGCCGGGTGATGGCCGCTTCGTCCATTTTCGGTGAGGCGCCGTTATGATGGACGGCTGCTTCATAGTGGGGCAGCGCCTTTTCATAATCGCCAAGGCGGTCATAGGTGACGGCCAGATTGAATCGAAGCCGTGGATCGTCGGGCCGTTCTGCCATCACTGCTTCGTATAGGGCCAGTGCGTCCTGGGGGCGGTTCAGTTGGGAGTAGGCAACGGCACGGTGAAACCGAATGTCCCAGGTCGGCGCATCCGATTCCTGCCCGGCCCGGTCCAGATACGCCAATGCCGTCGAATGGTCGCCAATGCCGATGGCGGCGATGGCCAGGTTCAACAATACACCCTTCGGTCGGGGCTGCCTGTGCGCCAGTCGCGTAAGAAGCGTTTGGGCCTGCCGGTAGTCGGCCTGCGCCAAAGCGATGGCAGCCAGATTCATCATGGCCCCTTCATGGTTGGGATCGGCTGCGAGGACTTTTCGGTAGAGGCGAAGGGCCTCTGCCAGGCGGCCCTCTCGATGGTTTGTCAGCGCCTTTCGGTAGAAGGGCTCGATTTCGTCCGAGGGAACGCCAGACGACGCATTGGTTTGCGCGTCACTATCCTCCGGCCTGTCACTGACCATCGTCGCGATTGGGGCACCGCCGCCATGGGAGGGATGATTTCGATCTTTCGTGTGCGGTGGGATTACGCTTCTCTTCTTTTCGACCACCCCCAATTGCAGGGGAATGGGCTCAAGATCCCGTGGCCGGGCAGGATCGGTATGTTTCCCATTGGCTGCCGCCGGCAGTGCCGATGGTGGATCGATCCGGACGACTTCCCGGGCCTGCCGGGGCAGTGGTGTTGTGTCGGCATTTTTTGCCGTCGATTTTCCCGCCAATGGGGGCAGGGTACCCGGATCTTTATGGTCGGCCGCCAATTGCCGGTTTTCGGCGGTGGACGGAACGAAGTGCATCCCGACCAGGGCCGAAGAGATCACCAGAACGACCGCGGTCGGCCAGAGAAGCCACTTTACGTTCCTCCACCGCCCCGTGCGCCGGAAGGGACTTTCCGGTGCGGGCATTCGTGTCGCCTCCCGATCTTTTTTTCTCAGCGCATCGTTCAACAAACTCATGAAGTCACCTTACATCAGTCATCTTCCGATTCAGGTCGGCCGTCGGGTTATCGGGCGACCACCTGGGCCAGCAAACGGCGGCATCCATTGATTCGCCCGGCGGTTGCAGATGCGTCCGCCATGGATTTGAACACCCCGGTGTGGCACTCTTTGTCGCCGGTCACATTTGTTTCCATGATGCTGTCATAACCCATCTCGGAAAGAAGCACCGGAAGATCTGTATCGCGGACGCCCGGTTCCCGGGAGATCACCTTCACCGAAAAAGGAGCATTGATGACCATTGCCGATATCAATCCGTTTTCGATTTTGTAGTGATTTGCCTGATCGAGCGTATCGAACTTTCCGGTGAAGACCCGATACCACTTTCCACCACGCAGCCTCTGCCATTGGGCGGGGATTCCCCTTTCCGCGAACTGGGCCGCGCCACGTTCGGCCCATTCTTCCGAACGATAGGAACCCAATTGAAGTGCATAGACCGTGGATCGAAAGTTCGTTTGCGCCATCTCCTGCAAGGACTCGCCGGTATCCCTGTCGGCTGCCGGAGTGTCGGTTACGGGGATTTCGGATGCGATCTTATCTTTCATGGTTGTGGAAAGGGGGCGCATATCCGGTGTACGGCGGGCTGTCGTCGATACCGTCGATCTGCCGGTTTCTTGACGCGCCATGGAATCACCGGGAGCGATTGCCACGGATGACCATGTAGCGATGCCGAAACCGGAGACGATAAGCAGAATCAGTGCCGCGATGGCAGCTGTCGGCCCAAAGAGAGAATGGCCGACGAATCGTTTCCCGAGGGTGTCGAGACCGGGAACCGCCGACTCCGCCAACGCCTTTCGTACATGGGGTGTTCCGATGGTCGATGTATCTGTCACATAACCTGCGGTAAGGGCGAAATCGCATATTTTGTTGATCAGTCGTGGAATCCCACAAGACCGCCTGTGGATCAGGCGTATCGCGGATCGGGAGAACCGGACCTGTCCCTGGTTGCCGGCCACGAACAGCCGCCGGGCAATATAGGCGCCCGTTTCGTCGGCGGACAGGGGGGTGAGTCGGCAATGAATGGCGATGCGTTGCCGCAACTGCCGAAGGCTCGCCTTTTCCAATAGTCCGGAAAGCTCGGGCTGGCCGGACAGAATCACCTGGATGAGTTTGTGCTTGTCCGTCTCCAGGTTGGATAACAGGCGAAGATCCTCCAGGGTTTCCGGCGGCATGGTCTGTGCCTCGTCGATGATTACGACCAGGGGGCGTTGAACGCCATTTTCGAGCAGCCGGTTATTCAGCCTGTCGATCAGATCCTTTTTGGTTGCTTTGGGCGGTACCGTTTCGTTCAGGTCGTCGAGGATACCGGACAACAGTTCGCGGCCGGAAACGGAAGGGTTGACCACGTAGACGGTGTCCGCCTTTCCGTCGAGCCGGTCCAGCAAGGTTCGGCAAACGGTGGTTTTGCCCGTTCCCACCTCGCCGGTGAGCAGGACGAATCCCATCCGGCCGTCAATGGCGTAGTGGATCTTTTCCAATATCTGCTGGAGAGAACCCGAGAAGAAGAGAAAGTCCGGATCCGGTGTGATGGCAAAGGGTGCCTCGGCAAGACTGTAGTAGTCCAGGTAGACCCGTGTCGAACGGGTCCTGGCTTGCAATTGGGCGGTATCATTGGCCATGGCGTCCGTCATGGCGTTCGCCATCCTTCCTGTCTCGCAACGCCGCAAAGCGAGAAATGGTGACTCAGTTTTCGGATTTCCGGAACAGTGCGGCCGCATCCGTTTGAAAATCCATGTGATACATGTTTCTTGTTATGGTGTTATGGAAAATATCGTCTGATTTTTTCCGGGCTTCTCCACCAATTATCGGTCTCGATGTATCGTTCTTTAATCTCTTTCTCCACATCTTGCCGAAGGGTTTCGAAGGCCGGTGCATCCAGCCGGCGGGGAACGGGAATGGGGGGAGTGAAACGGACGATCACTTTGGTAAAGGGTTTGGGGATCATGAACCGGTCCCAGCTGTTGGCGGACCAGTACCGTTGGGCGGTCATGATGGCGGGAACGATGGGGGCGCCGGCGAATTGGGCGATGGTGATCAGGCCGGGCTTGATCACACCGAAGGGTCCCTGGGGGCCATCGACGATGTGCCCCACGCGATACCCCTTTTGGGTCAGGGATTTGAGACGCTTCAGGGCGCGAAGACCGCCCCTGGTAGATGAGCCGCGAACCGACTGCCAGCCCAGGATATCCACTACCCTGGCGATCATTTCGCCGTCCCGGCTCTGACTGATCATGATGGCGATGGGTTTGCGACTGGCAAAGAAGGTGATGCCGGGAAAGAAACGCTGGTGCCAGGAGGCATAGACGACGCTGCCGTACGTATCCAATGCCGCCCGCTCGTGGTCTGTCCCCACGATGCGGTACCGATAGGTCCGGGAGATGAGTTTGACCAGAACCAAACCGGCGCGGGGAATCACTTTCTGGTAACAGAAGTCTTTCAACGCTTCCCGTTTGCTCATAAAGTCGCTTTCTTTTCGACGACTTCCACCGCGTCGGGCCTGAATTTCACGCGCGAATAGACGTCGTCGTCCAAATGGGACCGCTCGCCGGCCATCAGACGGTGATAGCCCACTGCCGCCACCATGGCGGCATTGTCACCGCAAAGATCGACGGCGGGGATATGGACACGGATGTCCGATTCGGCTGCACGCCGGTTCACGGCCTCCCTGAGTCCCCGGTTGGCGGCGACGCCGCCCACGACGGCAAGATGACGGCATCCTTTGTTTTTCGCCGCGTGGACGATCTTGAAGGACAACACCTCGACGACCGCGGCCTGGAATCCGGCGGCGATGTGGGCCCGGTCTTTTTGGGCGGCTTCCGGGTTGGTTTGGATATACCGGAGGACTGCCGACTTGATACCGCTGAAGGAGAAATCGAATCGGCGCTTGTCGAGAAAGGGGCGAGAAAAACGGATCCGGGTCGGGTCGCCCTGGGCCGCCAGGCGGTCGATGATCACACCGCCGGGATATCCCAACCCCAGCATCTTGGCGACCTTATCGTAAGCCTCGCCGGCCGCATCGTCACGGGTTTGTCCGAGTCGGTGAAATGCAAGATGGTCGGTCACGTGGTAGATGCAGGTGTGGCCGCCGGAGACCAGAAGTGCCACGAAGGGGAAGTCAGGCGGATTCGGTTCCAGAAAGACGGAGTTGATGTGTGCCTCCAGATGGTCTACGCCGATCCACGGAATCCCGTGCCCGAAGGCGAATCCCTTGGTGAAGGAAAATCCGACCAGCAGCGAGCCAACCAACCCCGGACCCTGGGTGACGGCAACGCCGTCGAGCCTGCGGGCGTCGATTTTGGCTGTGGCGACGGCCGTTTCGACGACGGGAACGATGGCCTCCATGTGCTTTCGGGAAGCCAGTTCGGGTACGACGCCACCATAAGGATGATGAACAGCCACCTGGGAGGCGACTTCGGAGGAAAGGATTCGACTGCCGTCTTTCACCACGGCTGCCGCCGTTTCATCGCAGGAGGATTCTATGCCGAGTATGATCAAGGTAAACGACTATTTCTTGGAGGGGATCCGACCGGAGCCCCTGTTTTTGACAGCTCAGTTTTTGCAAACCGGCTCTCTTTTCTGGCCTTCGGCAATCCATTCAAACAGCCGAACAAGCGGAGCGAAGAGTTTTTTGATCATGTTATGATGAACCCGTAAAAAATCATATTATGGGCGGCTTCGTAAAAAGTTCGAGATCAAGGCTTGCGAATCTCGAGAATACCGCTATCGCGGGTGCCGTAGGCAGCGTACATATAGTACTCCGCAGTGACGAGGGATGAAGCGTAACGCCGATATCGGACTTTTTACGAAGCCGCCATGTCATACCCATTTGACCCGGGAACGGGCATTCTTCCTCATTTTGGTTACCTCGCCGATGACCCAGGCTTTTTCCCCGCTGCCGGTAAGCCGGTTTTGCACGTCCTGGGCACTTTTTTCGGGAACCACGGCAACCAGGCCGATCCCGTTGTTGAAGGTGCGCATCATCTCCTTCTCACTGACGTTTCCGGCCTGCTGCAAAAACGGGAAGATGGGGGGTACATCCCAGGAGCCCTTCTTTATGGCGATGCCGCAGGCCTGTGGAATCACCCGGATGATATTGTCCGTTATTCCACCGCCGGTAATATGAGCCAATCCTTGGATGGGCAGATCCCGAATCAGGTTCTGAATCGTTTCCGAGTAGATGCGGGTGGGTATGATCAATTCCTCTCCCAAGGTCTTTCCCAATTCCGGAACATGGTCGTCCACCGATAGTTTCAATACGTCGAAACAGATCTTGCGAACCAGAGAATAGCCATTGCTGTGCAGGCCATTGGCGGCGATGCCGATGATCTGGTGGCCGGGGCGTATTTCCGATCCGTCCACGATCTTGCTGTTGTCCACGATACCCACTGCAAAACCGGCCAGGTCGTACTCGTTGTCCCGGTAAAAACCGGGCATCTCAGCAGTCTCACCGCCGATGAGGGCGCATTCGGCCTGGATGCATCCCTCTCCGATACCCGTGATGATGTCGGTGACCGTTCCGGGCTCCAATCTTCCCGTAGCCAAATAATCCAGGAAAAACAGCGGCCTTGCCCCCTGAACGGCGATGTCGTTTACACACATGGCCACCAGATCGATGCCCACCGTGTCATGACGATTCATGAGAAAGGCAATCTTGAGTTTGGTCCCCACGCCATCCGTGGAACTGACCAATACCGGACTGTCCATGTTGGCGGTGTTCAGTGAGAAGAGACCGCCGAATCCGCCGATTTCACCCATTACGCCCATTCTTCTCGTCTTTTTGGCGATTTTTTTGATGGTATCGACCAGGGCGTCCGCCTTGTCGATGTCCACACCGGCATCGGCATAGGTGAGCGATTTCTTCATATACAAACTCCTGAAGTCTGACTTTTTATGGCTTCATCAATGTTGATTGGCAACGATTGCAAATTCGCGTATACCTAATCCGATGGTATGGAAAAGTCAATTTTATTTCATTGGAACAAACTCCGTTTACTTGCCAGTGCCCTCAGGTCCAGTCCATGATCACTTTGCCGGCTTTACCGGATCGCATGACCTCGAATGCCTCTTTGAAATCGGCCACTTGAAATCGGTGCGTTACCACCGCTGAAATGTCGAGTTTGCTTTGGAGCATGCTTGTCATCTTGTACCAGGTCTCGAACATCTCGCGGCCATAGATGCCCTTTAGCTTCAATCCCTTTAAAATGATCTGGGTGAGATCAAGACAGACCTCATCCGTGGGAATCCCCAGGATCGCCACACGGCCTCCGTAGTTCATTGCCCGGAGCATGTCTCTGAATGCCTGGATATTTCCGGACATCTCCAACCCCACGTCAAACCCCTCTTTCATGCCTATTCGTGTTGCCGTATCGGTGATCGATTCTTGGGTCACATTGATGGCCGCCGTAGCGCCCATTTTTCTGGCGATGGCCAGCCGATCGTCATTGACATCGGTGATGACGACGAACCGGGCGCCTACATGGCGGGCGATGGCAACAGCCATGATGCCGATGGGACCGGCGCCGGTGATGAGCACGTCTTCTCCTACCAGATCGAAGGAGAGAGCCGTGTGGGCGGCATTGCCAAAGGGATCGAGGATGGCGGCGATCTCATCGTCGATGCCACCGGGAACCCGAAAGACGTTGGCCGCCGGTACGCTGATATATTCGGCAAAGCAACCCGGACGATTGACGCCCACACCGATGGTATTGCGGCACAGATGACGCTTGCCGGCCCGGCAATTCCGGCAGTGGCCGCAGTGATGTGTCCCTCGGCGGATACGCGGTCTCCCTCCTTGATTCCCCGCACCTCGCTTCCGATCTCCGTTACCACGCCGACGAATTCGTGTCCGATGGTCATGGGGATGGGAATGGTCTGGCGGGACCATCGATCCCAATTGAAGATATGGATATCCGTCCCGCAGATGGCGGTTTTCATCACTTTGATCAACACATCATTGTGACCGACGCGAGGAAAAGAAACCTCACTCATCCAGATACCCGGTTCGGGCTTTTCCTTGACGATGGCCTTCATGGTTTCCATGGGAGCACCGGATTTTGTAAAGTCAATTGCATTGGGATCGTTTCCTTATTGAGCGGTCTTGTGGCGCTCTTTCCCTGGGTGATTTCCTCCCGAATTTGACATGAGACGGTTGCCTGCACGGATGAGCAGAAACTCACTCTTTTTCCTCCGTCTCAAGTTCCTCTGACCGAAGGAATGTATTACACGATTCACAATGGTAGTTGATAATAACAACATGTTTCGTATTTCCATGGGCATCGTTCACACTATTTGTGGTCGTGACACCATTGATGTTTCGCGTCCTCTGGCATTTTGGACAAAATTCTGTAAGCTGTGTTCTTTCCTCTTTCATAGGTTTCTCCCGAAATTGAGCACCCAACACAGGTATGTTACTGAATGACGCCCAGTTCTTTTCCCACCCCGATGAATGCGTCGATGGCCCGGTCCAGGTGTTCCTTTGTATGGGCGGCGGACATCTGGGTGCGAATGCGGGCCTTTCCATGGGGAACGACCGGATAGCTGAAACCCACGACGTAGATTCCTCTTTCCAGCAACCGGTCCGCCATTTCATTGGCAAGCCGCGCTTCGCCCAGCATCACCGGAATGATGGGATGATGGCCGGGAACGAGGGTAAAGCCGGCAGATTCCATGCCTTGTCTGAAATAGCGGCTGTTTTCTCTCAGTCGTTTCAAAAGGGAAGGATTGGTTTCAATCAATTCCAGCGCTGCGATGGAAGTGGCGGTGATGACCGGTGCCAGGGAATTGGAAAACAAGTAGGGCCGGGAGCGCTGGCGCAGCCAGCCGACGATCTCTTTTTTTCCGGATGTATAGCCGCCCGACGCACCGCCCAGGGCTTTTCCCAGGGTTCCGGTGAGGATATCCACCCGATGGGATACACCGCAATATTCCGGTGTTCCTCGACCCCCATCCCCCAGAAAACCCACGGCATGGGAATCATCCACCATGACAAGGGCATCGTACCGATCGGCAAGGTCGCAAATTCCTTCCAGATTGGCGATGATACCATCCATGGAAAACACGCCGTCGGTGGCGATCAGCCGAAATCGGCAGTCCGACGCCGCTGCCAGTTGCCTCTGCAAATCATCCATATTATTGTTTTCATAACGGAATCGTCTGGCTTTGCACAAACGGATGCCGTCGATGATGCTGGCGTGGTTCAAGGCGTCGCTGATCACCGCGTCATTTTCATCCAGAATCGCCTCGAACAAACCGCCGTTGGCATCGAAACACGAACTGTACAATATGGTGTCTTCCGTGCCCAGAAAATGACTGATGCGAGCCTCCAGTTTTTTGTGGATGTCCTGGGTCCCGCAGATGAAACGGACCGAGGACATGCCGAATCCATGCTCCTTCAGGGCTTTTTGTGCTGTTTCGATCAGTTGGGGATGGTTGGAAAGGCCCAGGTAGTTGTTTGCGCAAAAGTTTATAACGGTTTTTCCGCCCTGGACCAGAATCGCGGCCTGTTGTGCGGAGGTGATCACCCGTTCGCCCTTATACAGGCCTTTTTCCTTTAAAATCTCGGTCTCTTCGGCCAAGTGTTCGACGAGTCTGTCAGTCATGCCATCGTCCTCCATCCGTTTATTATAGCATATCCCGGTGACACGGTAACAACATGGTGCGGCACGATATTCATACCCAAGCTGAGCGTTTCAAATTTTTCTAACTAATGTAAGTTTTTAAAATCGTTGAACGTTGGTGCAATATTCCCTCAAAAATTTGAAACCCTCCGGGATTGCCGATCTTACCGCATCTACGGCGTCAGATGCCTTCCCGCATAGGCGACTATAGCGGAAAAGCATCTTCCTTGTACCTGCGGCAAACTCGACAATCGCTCAGCTTAGGTCAAAAGAAAGATGGGGAAATCCGAAGATCGTTTATGATTGGAAATTTACAATTGGGTGACATTGTTCCTTCCCGCTTTTTTCGATCGATACATCGCCTCGTCGGCGCGCTGCAAGAAGGTCTCGTCCGTCTCACATTTCTGGTAGATTGTCACGCCGAAAGAGAGGGTGATCCGTCCCAGACGTTCTCCGGTGGTTTTTTTCTTCAAATCGAGCCGTTCGAAGCTGATTCGCATATTGTCGGCCAGTTTCATGGCTCCTTGGATGGGGGTGTCAGGCAAAAGGATGGCAAACTCTTCACCACCGATTCTGGCAACCAGGTCTTTTCCTTTGATGGTTTCCTTGATGGTCGCGGCAACCATGCGGAGAACGTTGTCTCCGACCAGATGTCCGTGGCTGTCATTGATCGATTTAAAGTGATCGATGTCGGCCATGATCAAGCAGAGGGGGGTATCTTCGGAAGAGGCATTTTTGATGGCTTCCTGGAGTCTTTTGTCGAAGCCCCGGCGGTTTTCGACCCGCGTCAACGGATCGATGAATGCTTCCGTTCGATATTGTGCCATCTTGGCTTTCAGCTGATCAATTTCCTTGGTGGCCCTGTGGAGTTCGTCCTGGAAAGATCCGTTGGTTGCTTCCAGGTTCCTGATTTCCCGTTTTATCTGATTGACGATAATCTCCACATTCTCCTCGGAAAGAACGGCCGGAATGGAATCATTAATATTTCCCAGATTTGTTTCGGACTGGGAATAGTTGGCGTTGGTGGTCTTGATGGCGTCGATGATTTCCGAAAATATCCTTTTCAGATTCTCCCGGACCAGGGTTCTGACCTTTTCTTCCCCATTGACGATGAATTGGGTGTATAATTGTTGTGTGACCTGTTGGGAAAAGACGCCATTCTTATTGATAAATTCATCGATGGCGTTGTTCAACGTCTGGTTTCTTCCGCTGCTGTACTCATACCAAACGCAATAATTCAAAGGATCCGTCGGCAATCCGTATGCGCCCATCTTCTCTATGGCAATCCGCAGGTATTGTCGTGAATCATCGATTGTATCTTCATAGTACATCATTGCGTCGTCGCCTCTCCATGTAAGGATTCCCCTTCGCTTTGCAATTGCGATGGGCGTCATGGGTGTTTTTCGATGTCTTTATCCGACATTGATTCGTTAGGTGAGCAATTTGTTTTATTATCATGTAGAAACTGATCATTGTTCCTATTTAGAAGGACAGAGCAACGCTGTCAATAAAAACAAAGGGTGGCCAGGTGGGATTTCCAATTATTTTCTTGACGGTACCAGACGCCTTTGCGCATAATCACGTGACCTGTTGCGCATTGAACGAAAGTACCGACCGGCTGGTGTTCCGTTGCCTTTTTATTCCCTGAACCGGGCATTTCACATTTTTTCGGATTACAATCGCATGAAAAAGAAGATTCTGGTAGTCGATGACAATCGAATGATCTTGAAATTCCTCTCAAATCTTCTGGAGAAGGAAGGGCATGAGGTAAAAACATGCGAAGATGGGCTTTCCGCCTTAAGCCTGCTCACCTCGTATGAACCGGATATCGCTTTTATCGATCTGATTTTGCCGAAGATCGGCGGAGACAAATTGTGCCAGATCATCCGGACGATGGCACATATGAAACATTGCTATATCGTGATCGTTTCTGCCGCCATTGCCGAGATGGACCTGGACTTCGACACGATCGGCGTCGACGCCTGCATTGCAAAAGGGCCTTTCGGGCAGATGGGGAAGCATATTCTCTCTGCCGTATCCGATGCCGATACCCCATGTCGATCAAGATCCGGTAAACAGATTAGAGGAATTGCCTCTGTCAGTGGGATTCCCGTGTATGCTCGTCGTATGACCAAAGAGTTGTTGGGACGAAACCGCCATCTGGAGACCATACTGGAAAGCATGACGGAAGCGATCATCGAATTGTACACGGGCAAAGTGGTCTATGCCAATTCCGCCGCCGTCTCCCTTTTTGGCATCCCTTTGGAAAACCTTCTGTCTGCCGAGCCGTCCGATCTTTTCGGCAAAGTGGAGAAAGGCAGGATCGACCGTTTGATGAATCCGAGCCAGGCGAAGACATCGGTGGTGGGTCTGGCACGCCCCTTTGAACTCAATAACCGCCAGGTCGTCATTCGAAGCTTTCCGGTTATCGGTGAATCGGATACGACTATATTTCTCATTACCGACGTTACGGAACAACGAAACCTGGAGTATCAGCTTCAGCATGTCCGGCGTATGGATGCAATCGGCAACATTGCCGGTGGAATCGCCCATAACTTCAACAATCTGCTTATGGGAATCCAGGGAAATGTCTCCATCTTGGAGCAGGATAAATCGAAAGGAGACGCGGGATACGAAGAGCTTTCAAGAATCGAAGGGTGCATCGAAAGCGGTGCCAAATTGACCCGTCAATTGCTCAGCTTTGCCAAGGGCGGTCGATATTCATTGGAACCCATGGATATCAACCGCATGGTGGAAAAATCGTCGAACATGTTCTCCCGGACCCGTAAGGAGATGCGTGTTCGGCTTACATTGGAAGCTGATCCGGCAGTGGCCCAGGCCGATTCCGTCCAGATGGAACTGGCCATGATGGAACTGTTTTTGAATGCTTGCCACGCCATGGCCAAGGGGGGGCAGTTGACCGTCGCAACGGGCAATACCGACCTGGATGGCGCCTTCGTCAAACCCTATGATTTGCCTCCGGGCAGATACATAACAATCGAAGTTACCGATACGGGCTCGGGAATGGACGAGTCGATACGCGAGCGGATCTTCGAACCATTTTATACCACGCGGCACATGGGGGAAGCGACCGGCCTGGGGTTGTCCACCGTATTCGGGATCGTGAAAAAACACATGGGAATCATCACCGTAACCAGTCAGGTGGGTGTGGGAACGACGTTTACCATCCATTTGCCGGAGGCCGAAGTCACAAAACGGCCCGAGAGCAGGGACAACGGGAAAACGACATCGGTCGGGGGGCGACCGGAAAAGGGGACCGGAACCGTTTTGGTGGTGGATGATGAGGAATATATCCTAAATGCCGATAAAGTCCTTTTGAAAAACCTCGGTTACGAAGTCTTGCTCGCCAACGGTGGTGAAGCCGCCCTTCGCGTTTTTACGGAGAACAAGGAACGAATCGATATAATGATTCTGGACCTGGTCATGCCGGACATGAGTGGGGAGGTCGTATACCATCGAATAAAGGCGATTCGACCCGACCTTCGCGTCATTCTCTCTTCGGGATACGGCATCGAAGAGCAGGCCGAATCCATCTTGAAGGGAAGCCGTGACGGCTTCATTCAGAAGCCGTACAACCTTACGCAACTGTCCAATAAGATAAAGCAGGTACTTGCGTAGAAAACGCGGATCCACATCGATCATATCGATATGGAATCAGAGAAAGAGATACTGGCCGAGCTTTCCGTATCGTTCGGGGGAATCGAATCGCAGGCCGACTTGTCGATGCTGAATCCGAAGGACGGTTCCCTCTTCCTGGACCAGGGTCTGATCCTTATCGTTCAACCTGAATTCGATGGACAACCGGTCTCCCACCCGAAACGAGGGTGCTTCTGTTAAGGTAAACTGCATGCCGGACTGGGAGATATCCGTTATCCGGATCATTCCTTTCTGTTGCGGGCCATTTCCACCCCTGTAGGTGAAACCGCCCATGAAGTCGGATGGCTTTCGAAAAAAGTGGCGCTGTTCGATGATTGCGGGAAAAACATGGCCGCATTTGCATTTGCATTTTATTCGTACCACCGATCCGCCATGAATATGATCTCCCAGGCGCTTGATGACGCTGTTACCGCAGGATGGACAAATGAATGTTCCCTGGCAGTTTTCATTGAGAAACACACGAACCGGCATGTTTTTCGTTTCAGGTTTTTTCGCGTGTCGGGTCAGTTGAGAGGGTTTCGCGCGAGCTTTCATGATTCGGCACCTTACACGTTTATGTATAACGTGTACATTATCGGCACATGGTCGCTTCGCTTTAGGGGGAAGGGGGATCGCTATGTTCCAATGAAAAAAAAGTGCTATTTTCAACTTGATTGGATCTCGATGAAGAATTATTATCTTATTATACCGGAGCAACGCAAACTGGCACCCAGTTGCCAAGCCGTTCACACTCCCGTGAACGGCTCCTGTCGCACCACCCTCTTGCTCCGGTTCCATATTTTTACGGATTCGTAAAAAGTCCGATATCGGCGTTACCCCTCATCCCTCGTCACGGCGGAGTACCCTATGTACGCTGCCTACGGCACCCGCGATAGCGGTATTCTCGGGACTCGCAAAGCTTGATCTCGAACTTTTTACAAAGCCGTCCGAGCATCGACTTATTACGAGATCATCAAGAAGTGGTACCTGTTATCCGATGTTTCGGCTAAATTTCAAGTGATTCCTTGGAATATCGGCAATGAGATTGTTCGATATATATGGTATACTGAACGAATCGGTGCGGGCTCGGCAATATCGGAACACGTCAGCGGGAGAGTATGGATGAATGGGGGGGATGTCATCGGCTGGCCAATGCTGTTGGCCCTTGTGGCCGTCGTGATCTATTTCGAAGCGATGCGCCGGCTGGATAAGTACTGGGCCAATAGGACGCCATTGACCGATGAAGAGCGGTTGTGGAACCACGCCAGGAGGCAGGGGATCAGCGAACACGAGGTGTTCAAAAGGGCTGCGGCCACCTGGTCCCTTGGAGCCCGGACGGCCGATGCGGATTTTCGGGAATATCTCAAAACCGGTGATCTTCCCCACTACGTGCGTGACTACGTGCGCAAACTGACGGTTCTGTAACGGTTATTGGGGTGTAGAAAACATAGTCCTCTGGGCCAGGTCAGCGTTCCTTGGCTATGCCGTATGATTGTTACAAGAATCCAGGAGTCAGAATTCAGAATCCAGAATCAGGTATTCGCCTTCGGTTCGATCCATTTTATGCAATCGATGGAGCGAAGCGACTTCAGATTCATTCTGGCTTCTGGCTCCTACGATACCATGCGCTCGTGATGCAACCCCCTTATAGGGGAGCCCAAAGCCGGCCCCTCTGTATCCGGATTTTTACTCAGTCGACGTCAGGTTGCAGAGAAACTTCACGGGCACTTCGCGGAAAGTCCCCATCATTAAACAATCTGGCCTCCAATGCCCAATCGAACGCCACAGCAAACCCGTCATCTTCTGTGCGTACCACGGTACCCATGACGCTGACGGGTCTGCCGAAGGCGAATATGGGGATTTGGATATTGATGGATCGCCCCGGTTGGATTCTTCTTCTGGTATTGAAATAAACGCCGCCCGCACCGATATCTTGGATGATATCTCTGAACTTTCCCTCCTTGAGGGTGTATTTCGCACTGAAATCGGTCTTGTAGCGCGGATATTGGCGTCGGTGAGCTACTGTATTCATAATCGATTTGCCTTCTGTGAAATCTTTTTCGGAACAATGAGCCATCACCATCTGCCGGCGACGTTAGCATTTTCATCGTGTCCAAGGCAAGATTGTGGTGAATTCGCCACGGATGATCATCCAGGCAATGCGACCGACCTTCGATTACCATAGCTACCGCGCAATTGAAACTTGAATCTTTCCCGTCCTGCCACGGCACCTTGTGAATTTCAGGAAACTTCGGTGAAATCGACCGTTCCGCCATTTGCGACGGTAACCATCGCCGAACATCGGGTCCCATACCCATCCGTGGATAGGAATACCGAGGAAAGCGCCCTATAGTAGATTATACTTCGCCAGCTTGTTGTACAGCGTTCGCCTGCTGATATCCAAAATGGCGGCGGTTCGCTGCCGATTGTTGCGTGTCCAGTTCAGGGTCCTGACGATAACGGCTTTTTCGGCCTCTTTGAGGGTGCATCCTACGGACAGCTTGATTTCAGGCGTTTTGGTCCGGGCCTTCTGCAGGCGCTGTGGCAGGTGCCCGGGCAGCAGAATCCCGCCGGTGGCGTTCAACACGGCGCGATGCATCACATTCTTGATCTCTCTGACATTTCCCGGCCAGTCGTAGGATTCGAGGATCGAGATGCATTCCGGTGAAATACCGACAATACCCCGCTGGTAATCGTCGTTGAAGCGCTTGAGGAAATGGTTGACCAGAAGAACGACATCCCCGCCGCGTTCACGCACCGGTGGCAGCATGATCTGGAAGATGTCCAGCCGGAAGAACAGATCCTCGCGAAATCGCCCTTGATCGACGGCCTCAGACAGGTTCTCATTGGTGGCAGCCACAATTCGCACGTTTGAGAAGATGGTGCGGCTGCCGCCGATGCGCTCCAACTGCTGCGTTTCGATCAGGCGCAGCAAGCTGATCTGTATCTTCTCGTCGATGGTGCCAATCTCATCCAAGAAGATCGTGCCGCCATTCGTCTTCTCGAACAGGCCCCTGTGACTTCGCGTGGCTCCGGTAAAGGCTCCTTTCTCATAGCCGAACAGTTCGCCGGCCACCAATTCCGGTGGCAGGGCGCCCAGATGGATCGGATGAAACATCGCCTGACTGCGATGGCTCTGCTGATGGATGGCGCGGGCCACCAGGTCTTTGCCGGTTCCGGTCTCGCCGGTGAGCAATACCGGCATATCGGTACTGGCCGCCTGGCGGATCTCCCGGTAGACCTCGCGCATGGTGGTGGAGCCGCCTACCATTTGTTCGAAGGTGGTTTTTCGGGCGTTGGCTTTCAACAGCAGGTTGGGTGTGTACTGGGGTTGATGCAGCAGAGCCGCATCGATGAGCATGCGCAGCTCGCCATCGGAGATGGGCAGTTTGGCGTATTGATAGGATCCACGTTTGAGGGCCGAAAGGACCAGTGACATATCCCTGGACGCCGCCAAAAAGAGGATCTGGGTGGCGGCGCTTTTTTCTGAAATGATGTCCAACAGAGCCATGCCCCGAATCCTTCCGAAGCGTGCCAGCGATCCGGTGAGAAAAAGGATGTCGATCTCACATTCCTCGAACTTTTCGAAACCGTGTTCAATGGTCTGGGTACCCATGATGGTAAACTTTTTTTCACTGCAGATGCGTTTGAGCTGGCGGATGAGCTCCACGCCTCGCTCGATGACCAGAATGTTGACTTTCTTGTTGGCTGCCATATTGCTCCGGTTGCGTCGGTGGGTGGCCGATCGTATACTCTGTTCGGACGGATTGGTTGCCTGCGTTGCAGGGATATCGTTTTATTTTCATAAGTGGTGTATAAAAAGTTTACTGTCAAGGATAATTTGCCGCTCCCGGTGGGGGCCAGTACCAAGGGCTGGATTTCTCCATTCTTATTCAGTAACTTAGTAAATATATATTTTTTTCAGGTGCCTGATGACATGGGCGACATGACATTGACTGTGTGCAGATACTTTACGCTGGTGGAGTAAATATTGGTAAAATGTATATAAATTGCCCACTTTTGCTCGCAGGCGACGTGTTCTTAGAATGAATCGGGATGTAAATATATATAAAAAACATCAAATTCAATAGGTTACTATCATTGTTCTGTGTATGGCATGTTTGTTGATAGTATTTGTGCTTCAGCTTGCGGTGCAATGCGCCATCCAAGCTTATCGGGACAACTCATTTTTCGACAATACATAAGGAGGTAGCGATGAATACCTGTGATCTGCAGGTGGCCTATCCCAGCAAAAAGTGTATGCTGGATCAGGATGAG
Source organism: uncultured Desulfosarcina sp. (assembly GCA_963674945.2). Lineage (GTDB taxonomy): Bacteria > Desulfobacterota > Desulfobacteria > Desulfobacterales > Desulfosarcinaceae > Desulfosarcina. Next base: position 602,344 of record CAXXWQ010000003.1, on the reverse strand, counting down.
GAGTTTTTTGAATTGATTACCGACGAGGGCAGGGAGTGCATTCGAATCCACGAATACGACCGGGTGTACGATGTACCCGGTCTGTACGAAGAGGTGGTATACAACAAATTGCAGTGCAGTTCCCCGAACGTGATTACCGGATTGCTCAAAGAGGCCGTCGAACAGTCTGCCGATACCAGCGAACCCTTGCGGGTGCTGGACTTCGGTGCCGGTAACGGTATCGTCGGCGAATGCCTTCAAGATGCGCTGGAGACCGAAGCCATCGTCGGTGTGGATATCATCGATGAGGCCAGAAAAGCGGTCAAAAGAGATCGACCGGGCGTCTATGACGACTACTACGTCATGGACCTCAGCCAGACCGACAAGCAGGACAAACAGCGATTGAATCGTTGGAATTTCAATGCCCTGGTGACGGTGGCCGCCCTCGGCTTCGGTGACATTCCCACCCAGGCCTTTGTCAACGCCTTCAACCTGGTTGACGACAACAGCTGGGTCGTTTTCAACATCAAGGATCGCTTTTTCAGCGATGATGACGACACCGGCTACAACGAGGTGCTGCAGGAGATGATCGGCAAGAACCTGAAGATGATTAAAAAACACCACTACTGCCATCGATTGTCCATGACCGGCGATCCCCTCCACTATTACGCCGTCGTGGGCCGCAAAGAAAATGATTTCTGACATGCCTGCCGACTGAACCAGACCGTCATTATCAAGCCCCTTGCCAAGTGACCATGCCGCCCACTGCTTCGCCCCCGTATGGGGGTGGTGGTGTAGTCGGACCATTACGGCCTCACGGATTTGTGGGCGATACCCCATCATGAACCGGCATACGGATGGAAACGCCAACCGGGCGCCGATGTGCGCCCGGCCGTATGAGGACATGAATAACCCCGTTGCGCCAAACCAAGAAGGAAAAGGAGAGGTTGACCATGCAACAACCCCAGATTAGCACGCTGCGCCCGCGAATGCGGGTGATCAACGAACAGCAGGCCCGGGCCATTCATCATGCCGCCCTGGAGATCTTAGAAAACACCGGTTTTGTTATGGAGCATCCACAGGTGCGCCAGATGCTGCTATCGGCCGGTTGTCGCACTGACGGTGAGGACCGGGTTCTCATGCCGGCGCGTCTGGTCGAGGATGCCCTGCAGTCCGCGCCCCGGCAGATTACCTTGTACGATCAGCAGGGCCGACGGTGCATGCCATTGGTCGACGGCAATTTTTATTACGGCACCGGTTCGGACACGATTTTCACCATCGATCTGGAAACCGGAGAGCGACGGCGCACCGTGCTCCGGGACACGGGAAACTTCGCCCACCTGGTGGACGGGCTGCCGAACATGGATTTTTCCATGTCCATGGGAAACCCCACGGATGTGCCCATCGAGGATATCTACGTGCATGTGTTTGCCGAGATGGTGCGCAAGAGCAACAAACCGATCTGTTTCATCGCCGACAGCGGACGGGACATCTCCAAAATTCACGACATCGCCTGCCTGGTGGCCGGCGGTGAGGAGGCCCTGGCCCGGCGGCCGTTTCTCCTCAACTACTCGGAGGCCATCAGCCCGTTGCGCTATCCCACCAATGTCATGGAGAAGCTGGTCTTCTGCGCCAAAAAGCAGATTCCCATCTGCCTGCCGTCGGGATGCAATGCCGGCGGCGGCGGTCCGGTGACACTGGCCGGGGCCATGGCCCTGGGCATTGCCGAAAATCTGGTGGGGCTGACCATCCATCAGTTGACCAACAAGGGCGCTCCCTTTCTCTTCGCCCCCAATGTGAGCGTGCTGGACATGCGTCATTCGGTCATTTCCTATGGGTGCACCGAGTGGAGCCTCACCCAGGCGGCCCTTGCCGATATGCGCGATATGATCTACCACCTGCCCATCTGGGCCTTCGCCGGGGCCACGGATTCCAAGTCGGTGGATGCCCAGGCCGGCGCCGAGGGCATGCTCTCCATCATCACGGCCATGCTGTCCCGCTGCAACTTCATTCACGACGTGGGCTACATCGAGTCCGGGCATACCTCCTCGTTGGAAATGGTGACCCTGGCCGATGAACTGGTGGCCATGAGTCGCTATTTCGTGGACGGATTGCGCATCGATGACGACACACTGGCCCTGGATGTGATCGACCGCGTGGCCCGCAACGGCAGCAGCGGGGCCATTTTTCTCAGCGACAAGCACACCTTCACGAATTTCAAGACGGCGCTGTTCAATCCCGAGTTGTGCGACCGCAGCCGGTTTGAGCATTGGGAGGCCGGCGGGGCCAAAAAGATGCGCCTTCGCTGCAATGAAAAGGCCAAGAAGATCCTGGCCGAGCACCGGGTGGTTCCCAAATCCGATGCCGTGAAAAAGGGCATCGAGGCCATCCTCGTCGGATAGCTTTTGGCAATCAGCTGTTAGCTCTTGTCTATTGCGCATCAATGGGCAATTCTTGAAAATTGTATTGCTGACAGCGAACGGCTTATCGCTCAAAATAAGGGAAAAAGGAAAATCACATGACAAACGATATTTTTAAGGCGGTATTGGACCTCGACGAGGTTAAGGTTAAGACCAAGGTACAGGAGGCGCTGAATGCCGGCACGGACACCCAGAGGATTCTCAGCGAGGGGTTGATCAGCGCCATGGACGAGGTCGGCGAGCGGTACAGCTCAGGTGATATGTTCGTGCCCGAGATGCTCATGGCAGCCCACACCATGAAGGCGGGACTGGAGATGATAAAGCCGCTTTTGGCCACGGACCAGAGCAACAGCAGGGGCGTCGTGGTGATCGGCACGGTCAAGGGCGACCAGCACGATATCGGCAAGAACCTGGTGGCGATGATGATCGAAGGCGCCGGGTTCGACGTCGTGGACCTGGGGGTTGATGTGGACAGCGAGAAATTCGTCCGGGCAGCAGTGGAGAAGAAGGCGCAAATGATCGCCATGTCTTCGCTGTTGACCACGACCATGCCGGCCATGGAGACCACGGTCAAGGCGATCAAGGAGGCGGGCATCTCGGCAAAGACGATCATCGGCGGTGCCCCGGTGACCCAGGCCTTCGCGGATCAGATCGGCGCCGACGGTTTCAGCGCAGATGCGCCGGGTGCAGTGAAGCTGGTCAAGCAACTGGTGGCCTAACCCGATAAGGGAGAAAAAGAATGATAATCATCGGCGAACTCATCAACGCCAGCCGCAAGGCAATCAAGGCGGCCATCGAGGCGCAGGACGCCGCAACCATCCAGAAGGTGGCCAGGGATCAGGACGAGGCCGGTGCCGACTACATCGATGTCAATGCCGGCGTCTTCGTGGGCAAGGAGCCCGAATACCTCAAATGGCTGGTCGAGATCGTGCAGGAGGTGACGGATAAGCCCTGCGCCATCGACAGTCCCGATCCGATGGCCGTGGAGGCAGCCCTTGCCATTCACCGGGGAATCCCCATGATCAACTCCATATCCCTGGAAAAAGAACGCTACGAGAAGCTGATGCCGATCATCGCCGGTACGGATTTGAAGGTGATCGCCCTTTGCATGAGCGATGCGGGCATGCCGAAGACGGTGGACGACCGCATGAAGATCGCCGATGATCTGGTAAGCGGACTTCTCGAGAACAATGTCAAGATAGAGAACATCTTCGTGGACCCGTTGGTGCAGCCGATCTCGGTGGACAATACCTTCGGCGTGGCGTTCATCGACACCATCGAGAAGATCGTTGCCACATATCCGGGGATTCATACCGCCTGCGGTCTTAGCAACATCAGCTATGGTTTGCCGGCGCGCAAGTTCATGAACCAGACCTTCATGACCATGGCCATCGCCAAGGGGTTGGGCGGAGCAATCGTCAACCCGCTGGACAGGAAAATGATGGCCAACATCATCGCCGCCGAAACCCTGGCCGGCCGGGATCGTTATTGCATGAGCTACCTGAAGGCGTTTCGGGCCGGGCAACTTGAATAGCGTTCGTACATGGGATATTGATCGGCCTACCGATTTCCGGGACGCTGGATCGAAAACCTGAATCTCACCCGCCCTGTCACGGCACCTTGCGAATCGTAGGAAACTTCGGTGAAATCGACCTTCCCGTCATGCGCGATGGTAACCATTGTGGAACACCGGGTCCCATACCCATCCGTGGATATGAACACCGAGGAGAGAGCCTTTTCGAGATCTTTGGGAATGCCGGTATCCGGAAGTCTTTCATCGGGCGCCCTTTCTCTGTCGCCGAGCAATTGCAAGAGTGCGTCGTGATCCACTGCATTTTTATCCAACAACGCCTGTAATCCTTTTTTCACGCGAAGGGTTTTGGGCCACGGGGTATCGAGCAGATGGTTGCTCAGTCCATATACGCCCGGGTCGAGCATCTTGCACTTTTTGTTTACATTGCAAAAGTAAAACAGCCGGTCTTGTTCCATCATCAGCAGGTTGAACCCATTGAATCGAGGCCATCGGGATCGGATTTGTTCCGTATAACGCCGGGGGGAGACCGAGCCTTTGACGAAATCCGCTACGATGCTGCCCCTGCTGGGCGCATCACCGTTACTGCCGGCCGGGTCGCGGTAGTTGGTGAGGGCTGCGAATCGTCCGGAGCGGTTGATTGCCAGCCATGTCCCACCATGTTTCAAATCGATGCCGCCCAGCGTGTGTCCGTCATTCCAAAACGAGGCTTTCCTGGCCGGTCGATGAAAAAATTCATCCCGATTTGCCGCCAGGATCAATTTTCCCGGCCCTGTCTTCCATGCGAAGGCGATGAGGCACATCTGATATCCATGAGGGCGATAAGTTTATTTTTTTCGTTTTTCAAGGCGTGCTCTGAATCAATCCCAAGTGTGCACCAAGTTTTCGAAGATCCGTGTCGAAAGAAACCACCGGTGTGTCGGGTGATGAATAAGCGGCCAACAGACAATCGGCCAGGTCGATTTTGGTTTCTTTGTATTTAAAAGGGTCTGTTCAGAAAAACTTCGCCAAAATTTCATCGTTGACCAATTTCCGGCCAAACCCCTGGCCCAGCACATTGACGCGCCGGAAATCCTCATCAACACCGTGCTGCCGGTTCTGGCAAACCATACCCGGCCTACCGGATCGCCGTAACCAGCCAAAAAGACAATGTCGATATTATGTTCCAAAGAAAGTGCCACGGCCTGCGTGGAAAGCATGGATCTTATTTATTCCAATCCAGATTTTTACAAAGCTGTTTTAGACGTTCGGAATCGAATAAAAGATGGTTCCGCCGATTGGCACAGCTATGGATAATGAAAATGAGACATTGAAATTTTTAATACTTGGATCTCATGATGAAGCATATGGAGCAAAGTGAAAATCGTGACATTAAGGTGTCCGTAGGCTGCTCCTTACATCCCTTCATTTTTTGCCCACGGAAAAGGCCTTTCCCAGAAATGATCCGACACCGTTATAGCTTTTGTGCACCGGGTCGTAGACGATCGGCTCGATCTTGGCGATATCCGGAAGGCCGTCTTTTGCCAGGACCGTCTCATCCGCCTTCACATCGATAATTTCACCCACGAAAAGTGTGTGCAGGCCGAGTTCCAGTCGATTAACGAGTTTGCACTCGAGAACGAGCGGAACTTCATCGGCGTATGGCGCATCGACCAGGTCGCTGTTCACGACGGTCAGACCTGCTTTCGAAAACTTGTCGGTCCTGCGGCCGCTGACGATACCGCAGTAATCGGCCGCTTGAACTTGTGACGCCGTGGGAACGCCGATGGTGAAGGCTTTGCGTTCGACGATGGCAGCGTACGAGTAGGTTGCCTCGCGCAAGGAGACGGCAATGCAAGGTGGCTTGGAACAGCAGATGCCTCCCCAGGCCGCAGTCATGAGGTTGGCTTTCCCCTCCTGATCGTAGGTTCCGACAAGCAGAACCGGTGTGGTGGTAAGAAATGTGTTTGCTCCCAGTGATTTTTTCATAAAGCTCTCCTCTCATTAACGCTTGCTTGCATATTTCCAGTTGGGAACGATTTTTTCAATGGTCACATCGGCAAAGATGGCGGTTTTTCCTCCGTTGTCGGATGCAAATCCATCTGCTTCTTTCAGCGAAGAAAAGGGCAGGGCCTCATATCCCATGGGTCCGAATACCTTTTTCGAACCGATCACATAAAAGGCGGTACGACCACTGATCCACATGCCGGTACCACGATCGACCACCCAAATCAGCAGCGGATCGACGGGTGTGTCCACATACAGACCCTGTTTTCCCAAAAAGGCGAACAAGCACTGCGTCGAGCAAAAATGGATGGTGCGGCCGTCCTTTGCTCTGATCTGGCATTTTCCATAGGGGTACCGTTTCGGGAACATGCCGCATACCGGGCAATTGTCGCTATCTTTCGGTTCGACGATCCTGCCTTTTTTCAGCCTGCGTGCATTGATCATCCTGTTTTCCTTTCCCACGTTGGATCTCGCCGTCTGAAGTGCTTCGGCAAAATTGACGATCTCGCCGCCGCAGTTCTGCGCGAAGCGTTCGGCCTCGGATCTGTCGGCAAAAACGATCTTCGAAACCGGGCTCATGGTTCCGGCAGCGGTCGATCCCATCACGATAATCGCATCACCGGCCGAAACAGCGGTGTCGGGTTGATGATAAACAGTGAGCATGACATTGGTGGGGGGGTGCCCGGATTTGCCGATCCAGTCCGCCAGGCAATGAAAGGAGCAGACCTGTGATACATCCTTGCCTTCGTCAAAGGTGATCCATGTGCGCGCCCACATGCTTCTGACCATTCCACAAACAGGGCATTGTCCCTGATATGTGTTTACGGGCGGCATGAACGGATGTTGAACATTGCAATCTTCGGCTGTTGTCGTTTTGGGAAAAATTGCCGTAATGATTGGCGCTGCAGCCAGCATCCACATGAAATGACGACGAGTGAAGGTTTTCATTCAACACTCCTTTTTCTGTTATATTGTCGTGGTGCGATGTGAGATTGGAAGTAAGACTATAGCAAAACCTTGTTTTTTCGGCAAACTGAGATGATGGGAATTGCATGAAGGTCTTTTCCACCTTTTCGCCTGTTATTGCCGGCAGAGAATGGATGGGGGCAGAATCGTCCGGTTTTTGCTCAATCTACTGATTTATAACTGCCGGTTAATCTGCTTTGGATCGCTGCTTTGCCAAATCCAGGTAGTAATGACTTTGTTCGTCCCGGGGATTTTTGGAAAGGGCCTTCTCCAAGTAGACCACGGCGTTTTCATGATCGCCCTGCATCAGATAGGCCGCGCCCAATTCACTGAGGATGATATCGTCTTCCGGCGCAAGAAAGAGCGCTTTGGAAAGACTGATAACAGCACGTTGCGGCGCTTTTCTCCGCAGCTCCACCATTCCCAGGTACTTGTGTGGATCTGCTTTTCGCGGCGCCAGCGCGACGGCGTCTTGAAACACGTTTGCCGCCTCGTCCAGGAAACCGTTTTCGGCCAGCAACAATCCCAATGCCGTCATGGCGGGCTCATGGTTCGGATCGCGTTCGACGGCTGCCTGCAGACTTTCCCTTGCCGCCCTTTTCCTGCCGGCGGCGATCTGTGCCAATGCCAAATTGTAGCGATCAATGACATTCCCATCGTCGGATGAGATCTTTTTTTGGATGGCATCGATCTGGATCTCGGCACATTCGGATTTCAGCTCCGGATGATCGAAGATGTCATAGGAGGGGACCATTACGCGGCCGCAGTAATCGGCCACGGCCCTTCGATACCGTGACTGCTGCCCCCTATCAAGATGCGACCACGGCAGAATGCCGAACATCGGCACATTGGCCGACGCGGCAAATTCGACCAAGTCCAACAACGTATTCAAATCGTTGTGCGTGTCGAAAAAATGCCTGATCTCTGGAGATATCCGCCGGCCGTCGGCGACATGTCCCGGGATGTCCCCATGGTCGTTGTAAAGTTTCATGGGCGCAGTGAATTCAAGATGGGGCCGATCGTCCGTATGGAGCGGACCGGGGCCGAATAGCTTCGGTAGATCCTCGGTTACAATCAGGTGAACGAGAAAATCGATACCCGTGAACTTGATCAGGTTCGATCTCTTCGCGTAGATTTCATTGCGTTTGGCGGTTTGCCAATCGAAGCCTCCCTCATCGCCGTTGAACCCCAGCATCAGATAGTCCACCGGTCCCACCTTGAGCAGGGCACTGTTGGGAAAAACGGTGGCAAACGTCCTTCCCAGGAGACAAAATGTCTCCCAATCCATCTCATAGGCCTGAATCCATTGGGCGAAGAGACCGCGTTCGGTCAATCGCCGTCTGGCCAATTGGAAGAATTCTAGGGAATACAAATTGGCAAGACCGGCCATCCATGGATTGGAGGGTTCGGAGATGATGACATCGTAGAACTGACGGGTCAGGGCCAGATGGTTTCGACCGTCCTGGACAATCAGACGCGTGCGTGGATCTTCCAGACAATCGTTGTTCCAGAGAGAAAAATAGTTTCTGCAAGCCAGCGTGACCGCTTCATTGATCTCCAGCACATCCAATTGATCGACCGGATATAGCAGTATCTCTCCAGCGGTCATGCCACTGGCCAGCCCAAGCATCATTACCTTCTTCGCGTGGGGATGAAACAACATGGGAATGTGGGCCGAAAGCGTCTGGGTGGAACGATCCCCATGGGATGAGGCGTCTGCTTTGCCGCTGTTGAACATGGCGAACTCCACTGTCCCCAAACTGGTAGTCTCCTTCTCGACGGTGGTAAATCCGCCGGCGCCCTCACCCTGGAAGACGACATCCAGCCCCTGGCGATGGTTGGCGATTCGCTGGGTTCCTTTCATCAACGCATCCAGCCACCCGATGCGGTCAAGATCCGACGCAAGTGCGTCAAAGTCACGATACCATCCCCGTGATAGCAGGTCGCTGCGCCAGTTCGGGAAATGGCCGATTAACAAACAGCCGATAACGACCAGCCCGACGATGGCCAATCGGTATCGGCTCTTCCTTGGTTTCACTACTGTCGGGAATAAGAGCAACAGTCCTGACAGGAAAAACTGCAGTAAAATGACCAGGCGCAGTCCGTTCATCTTGCCCAGCCACGGGACCAGTACAAACCCTGCAACAAAGGATCCTGCCAGGGCGCCAACGGTATTTAAGGCATAGGCTGTTCCCAGACGACGTCCCATGGCGCCGACCGATTGCACATAGAGTCGATTGACCAGCGGAAATGCTGCGCCCAGAAAAATGGTTGGCGTCAACAGTACACAAAACAGTACTACGGATTGCATGAGGATAAGGTGAGAAAACTCTCCTTGAAAGGTATGAATCAACTTTGCGAAGAAGAACTGCCCGTTGCCTAAAAGCTGGCTGATGCCGAGTGCCATCATGGCGGCTGCCATCTGTGTACCGGTCAGCCAGCCCAATGCGTTGCGGGTTTTGTCGGCCAAACATCCGAATATAATGCTGCCCAGGGCCAATCCGATGATAAAGGTGGCCACCACGAGAGTAAAACAATAAGTCGTCGGACCGGCGATGAGCCCCAGCAACCGCGTCCACAGAACCTCATAGGCCATGGAACAGAACCCGGAGACGGTAAAGATCAGCACGCCCCAGCAGATGGGGCCGGCATTGGGATTGTCGGATACCTGTGTTACGGTTTTTACCGGTTCTTTTTGGCGTAAAGAAACCGATGGCCCGTCATCGACCGGCAGAAATCGCGAGATCAGGATGCAGGACAAGCTGATCAATCCATTGATGCCGGCAAAAAGCGCCAGACTCATGGAAACACCAAGGCTTTTTATCAGCACAAATCCGCACAACAACACACCCATCGAGGCTCCCACCGTGTTTAGGCCATAAAGCCATCCGGTACGGGCGCCGATATGCTCAAGGCGCAAAACATAGAACCGGCACAGCACCGGAAGCGTCGCTCCCATCAGGGCGGTAGGCACCACCAGGATGAGAACGCAGCCGGCAAATGCAGCCATCTGATAACACCAAAAGTCGTTCAGGAGCCGGTCGTAAATGGCCTGGTAGGTCGGCTGGATCGCATGAATCATCAAGGGTACGAGCAAGGCGCAAATACCGATACCGATTTCCAAGATCCCATACATGGCCAGAAGTGTGCGGCGCCGAGTAAACCGGTCGGCGATCCGGCCGGACAGATAGCTGCCCACGGCCAATCCTCCCATGAAGACGGAAAGCACCGTGGCCACGGCAAACGGCGCACTGCCGATGATTTTGTCGATCAGCCGCACCCAGATGACTTGATAGACCAGGCCGGCGGCGCCGGAGAGGAAAAAGCAGCCTGCCACGAAGATGGAAATCATGTTTCCTTCAATGTTGATGAAAGATTTTTCCGACGAAATTGATAGAACGGATTTCAATTTGTAATCAACCCCACGGTCTCCCAAGGATTGTTACCTGCCTGAACAATTGCTTCGTAACGCTTCTCATCCAGATCGAATTCGGCTGCGGTCGAGACAAACCGGTCCGGCTGATCCAGATAGTCAAGGGAGGTCAGTACCATGGCGGCCTTGGGTGTGTCTTTTGGCGACAGGGAACGCAAGGGATCGAAGCGAAAGCTCAGTGCCGCCCCCCGTCCCCGCTTTTGCGTGGCATCCCAGATCAGCACCATGCCGGCCGGATTGTCAATGGAGATCCGTTTTTTCTGCGCTTCGGAAAGCCGTTTGACCACCATACCTTTCTTGCCGGGTGTGCAGTCCATGATCACCTGGAAGGCATCTTCCTTACACCATACGGGGCAGGCCACTACCGTGTAACGCTCACCCGGTTTCAGCGGGAAGTGATCGAGGATATAATGGGCCATGAGATAGCCCGAAGTAAGTCCCGGGCAGATATGGTTGTGCAGTTCGGCGCTTTTCAGAAAGTCATACGGCCCACCCTTGGCCCACACATTGGCCATGGCGACCAAAGTAAACAAGTCCCGGCCCGCATGAAAGTCATTGGTTTTCTCCCAGAACGCCGCCTGGGAGATTGTGGCCGGGCCTATGTCGAGATCGTCGCTTTCCAACTTGTTTTTCTCCCTGCTGATGATAACCGCATGGCCATCTTTTTTACTGAATAGCATCAGTCGCAGGGGATGGGTTTGAGACCGCTGAAAAAACAGCAGATTCCCCTTGCCCACCGTGCAACCGGTTTTCTCCTGGGCCTGATCCAGCCATTGAAGTGCGCAGGTGCCATCAATCTTGACATAAGGGGCGTCGGTAAGAATCAGCAGGTCGGGATCGCCTTTTGACACCTTCAGGGTCTGCATGGCCTGGGAAACCATGGCCTCGAAAGTGACCGCGAAACCATGGGTACACAATCCGAAAGTCAAAAACAGGGCTGCCGCAAAACCGGTACGAACGATTCGTCTCATGTTTTTCTCCTTGTTGGTACGAAGAGCCTTTTTGATTACAACACGTTGCGTCGTGCTTTCCATCCATAGACAATACCGCACAATCCAAAAATGATTGACAGACCGGCGATGATTTTGATTGGCCGTTCCATGGCATGATGGATTGCTCTCGGAGAGGAGACTTTCTCCACTGCCTGAAGATTCTCCTTATCTGCCGAGACCGAGAAGTCCAGGGCCAGGCGATGGCCCGTACCGTCGCTGACCACGACCTGCCAGTCACCGGGGTTATCCGTTTTTATCATGAAACAGCCGTTGCGATCAGTACGGCCGGTCTGGAAGGCAATCTCCGAATTGGGGGCCTTGATTTCCACGGCGGCATAGCTCATGGGTTCTCCGTCGTCGTACATGGCGGTAACACAATGGGCCTCAATGGGTTCGACATATCCATCGACGCCATGGGACCATCCGATGGAAACGGTCAGCATGGAGATCACAGCAATACTGCTCAGTAATAAGAAAGGGGTTTTCATACTGTTTTCCTTTCAAGCATCAACTCATCGTTCGGTATCTACCACACCCTCGTGGAGATGGGACCTGTCAGCCGGCTGCTTGCAGAGATTAAAGTACAGATAGGCCGCAACCCCCAAGCCAATGGTACCGAGCCCGAACAGGGCAGTCATGGGGCGGCTCCTGATGGAAAAAGAAATGATCCACAGATTGCCCAGGATAAACAACAACGGCGTCAATGGATATCCGATCGTCCGATAGGTCCCGTCTGCGACGGGAAATCTTTTGCGGACACGCATCAATCCGATGACCGTCAGCATGGCAAACAAAGAAAGCGTAAAACCGATGTACAGCAAAAGGCCGCCGAAAGAGGCGGAAACCACCATTGCGATAGCGATGGCGGCCTGCAGAAAAATTGCTGGGGCCGGGGTGTTTCGTTTCATATCCAGACGGCCGAACACTGAAAAAAACAACCGGTCTTTGGACATGGCATAGTAAATTCTCGGCCCAGTCAGGATCATGGCGCTCAGGACAGACAAAAGCCCTATGGCAACGGCACCATTGAAAAGCCGACTCATGCCGGTACCGAAAAGGGCTGCCGCCGATTTTGCGCCGATTTCCATGACCCCCTGCATAGCTTCGGGTGGCAATGCGTACAGATAGACGAGGTTCAGCGACACATACAAAATCACCACGATGGTGGTGCCCGCAAAAAGGGAAATCGGTATATTTCTATGGGGATTGACGATTTCGCCTCCCAGATATGCTGAGGCATTCCATCCGCTGTACGCAAAGGAAACGAAAATCAGGGCCACGGCAAACTTTTCCGACGACCAGGGGGTGGTTGCCGTGGCCGAAAAATGATCGGTTGAGCCCTTCCCCAACCAAAAACCGGCGACGATGAACATAACTACCATGCCAATCTTGAACAGGGTCAATCCGTTCTGAAACCGGCTGCCCAAACGCAGGCTGTGGTAGTGGATCAGGGAGAAGAGAACGATTACGCCGATGGCCGTCAGCGTCGCGGGCGATAAAGTCAACAAGCGGATGTCGGCTATTGAAAAGACGAGAATAGCTTCGCCCATGGGAATCGAAAAGGTATGAAAAAGGTAGGTGGCAAAGGCCATGGATGCCGCCGCGATGGGTGCGGAAAATCCGACGATCAAAGAGATCCACCCGGAGAGAAAACCTACCGGCCGGCCAAGACTCTCCTTGAGAAAAACATATTCACCCCCGGCTTGGGGAAACCGTGCCCCGAGTTCCCCGTAACAAAGGGCGCCGCACAGGGCGAACAGGCCGCCGCACAGCCAGCAGGAGATCAGCGCCTGCGGATCTTGCAGCTCGGCCATGATAAACCCGGAAGTCGTAAAAATACCGGTGCCGACCATGTTGGCGACGACCAGGGCCGTTGCCGAAAACAACCCCAACTCTCTTTTCAATTGATTGGACATTTTTGGTTATGCTATTTCATGAAATCACCGACATACACAAGATGCTCGAAGGGAAACGGTTTGCCTTTCGTCCGGTCGATGATCGTATCCAGGCGTCCCCTGACAATATTCTCCTTTTGCTTGTATCCGGCATAAAACACGATGGCAATGGGGGTGTCGGCAGGATAGTGGGTTGTAAGCTTGTCCACCAGTTCATTGAATTTGGTGTGCATGGTGAAAATCACCATCGTGGGGTTGGATCCGGCCAGCTTATCGATTTCGCGAAAGGTGGTCAGCACCGCGGAATGGCACGCCTTGCCCAACATGATATCCTTGCCCATGGCTGCGTTGGCCGCATTGAAGCAACTTACCCCGGGTATGATCTTCGGATTAAGATCCTTGAATTCTTCGAGATACCAGCGGTACGGACCGCCATAGATCATCATGTCGCCGCTGCCTAAGACCGACACCGTCTTGCCGGCCTCAATCGTAAGGCGAATCTGCTTGATCAATTGGGCACGTGAATCCGCTTTCTTCTGACATTCGGCCCGTTTTTGGGGATCCTCGATGGATGTGCAATCCTTGCGGTACCCACGCCATCCGGCCATGGATTGGTCCAGAATCGTCTTGCCCGTAAGATATTCGGCGAATTCCTCCTTGTGTTGATCCCGGCAGACGATAATGTCGGACGCCTTGATGGTATTGATGGCCCGAAGTGTGATCAGATCCGGGTCACCGACGCCGAGGCTGACCAGATAGAAGTTGTTTTCGGCCTGTTGGTAGGGCAAAACGGTTTGCGGCGCAGCCGACAGAACTATCGCCGCAGTGAAAAGAACAACCCAGAATAGGATTTGTTTGTTGGTCTCCATTTTTATCTCCATATGCAGTGACTTACCCTGTGAGGGTGTGTTGGACGATACTAATCGGGAACTTCGAAAGTAACCGCCATGTTGTACATATACTCATCGCAGGTTCCCGCATCCGCATATGGGCAGCGATGGGAAAGCATGACCATCCAGAAGCCTGGCTTTTGTATTGGCAGAACGGCCTTGCCTTGGCCGTCCGTAACGGTTTCCACCGGAAAGTGTCGATGGTGCCCCCTTTTATCTTCTTTCTTCTCTTTGGCGGCCGGTTGATGGGGAGCGATATCCTCGGTCTCAAATCCAGCATAGGTGGCCCTGACTTTTGCATCGGGAAGCGGTTTTCCGTCGAACAGCAATTTGATGCGTAGCGCATCACCCGATTTCATCCGCTCAAGATTGTTCAGCGGAATGACCTCCAGAGGCTGGCCGGCCGCATTGCCGAGATTTTTATCACTGTTGCCGGCAATGAGCACGGTTTTGGCCTGGATGAAAAAGTTGGTGCACTTGATGGGATTGGCGATCTCTTTCTTGTTTCCCCATTTGCGGCCTTCCGGTGTGGTCGTGAAAAACCCGGGCTTGATTTGGGCCGTAATCAGATAGGCACCCGGTTTTTCGATCTTCAGCTGGTACAACGCCGCAGAAACTTTCGACAAATCGATGGTCTTGCCGTCGGGATCAACGGCCTTGATCTCTTCCACCCGGCCGTCTTTTACTTCCTGGTCGACCCGGTTGGCCGGATACTTGTGCCCCCAACCAATGCCGATGTCGACGGTGGTGCCGACCTCGGGGAAGTAATTGCCGGGATTAAGCCACAGGTTGTGGGCATGAGCGGCACCATAGAATACAACCACAAAAAAAACAGAAGCCATCAGAACGATATACGATTTTCGTGACATTTCAATTCTCCTTTTCATATTCAGTGTCCGTCCAGAAATAGGAACATTTGGTCGAGATCGAGCCGTACGAAAAATTTTACCGGAGGTGCCCCGAAGGAAATGCCCTTGGGGTGCATATGGATGATATTCCGAGGATAAAATTTTTCGCGCAACGAAGATATCGGGCAAATTGGCCCTTTCTGGATGGGCACTGATTTAATGGGCAACGCGCCCCCCATCAGCCAAAAAATCACCCACATAAAGCAAATACTCGAATGGCAGCCGGCCGGTTCCCACCTGATCCTGAATCGTTCCCAGGGTACCCTGCAGTACTCGTTCTTTTTCAGCATAACCGGCACTGAACACGATGGCCACGGGTGTGTCTGCCGGGTAATGGGCTGATAGGCCATCGATAAACTTCTTGAACTGCGTACGCATGGTAAACAGCACCATGGTGCCTTGATGGACGGCCATTTCCTCCACCGACCACCCGGAGGCCAAAATCACCGAATGAGAGGTCTTGCCTTCGGTGACGCCGGCCTTGAGGGCCGCATTGGCGGCATTGAAACAGCTTACGCCCGGCACCACTTCGGTAGAAAGGTCGCGCAATTCGGTCAGCGACCACGAACAGGGGCCGTAAACCAGGGGATCTCCGCTGTCGAGCATGGCCACGGTCTTGCCTTCGGCGACCGCTTTTCGCACCAGGGCGGCGAACTCGGCCTGTTTTTGATGATATTCCTCACAGCTCATGCGCTCTTTTGCTCTGTCGGTTTGTGAGACCCCGGCACAGGGCTTTCCATAAAAGGGAAAAAGCCGATGATAGCCGGTGAGAACCTCTTTGCCCGTCAAGTAACGCTGGAATTTATGGGCCAGCCGCTGGTGGGCGAAGATCAGGTCCGCCGATTCGATCACCGTCAATCCTCGCAGGGTGATCAGATCCGCGTCGCCTGGCCCCGCACCAACCAGATAGAACTTGCCCTTGCCGGATGTGTCGGCCGGTGTTGCCTTGCATTGCGCATACTCAAGGGCTTTTCCCACATAGACAATCGAACGCATTCGATGGATGTCGGAAAAATCCTTGGTAAAGCTGCCCATGGTACCGTTCGTAATTTTTTCCTGGCCTACCATTCCCGCATTGCCGACGATGGCCACTGGTGTATCGGATGGATAAGAACGCGATAAACGCGCAAACAAATCTTTCATATCCCGTGGCATGAAAATGACCATGGTGGCCCGCTCGTGGCCGGCCAATTGCTCGATGGTGTCCCGGCTGCCCTCCTTTTTGAAGGGCGCCGTAAGCATCACTTCGCCCAGGCTGACCTTCAGGGCCGCATTGGCGGCGTTGAAGGCACTGAGACCGGGAATGACCGTTGGATCGAGTTCTTTCAGTTCCTTCACGGACCACATATCCGGCCCGTAGATGGTGGGGTCGCCGCCGCTGAGCAGTACCACATGCTTGCCTGCAGATACGGCATCTCTTACCAACCGGGCAAATTCGGCCTGCTTTTGATGGTACTCCTCGCAGCTCATGCGCTGTTTGGATTCTCCTTCTCCATTTAACCGACTGCAGTCCCTGCCGTAATAGCGAAACAGAACCCCATACCCGTCCAGGACCTGCTTGCCGCTGAAATCAACATATGGCGAGAGTTTATTCCTGGTTTTCGAACCGCAGAAAACCAAATCCGCCGCCCGGATGGCCTCCACCGCCCTGACGGTGATGAGATCCCCGTCACCCGGGCCGATGCCCACAATTGCAAAACTTCCCCGCGCGCCTGTGGCAGGGCTCTGGGGCGCCGTCGGACTCCGTCCCGCGCAGGCCGACAGAACGAACCCCAAAAGGGCCAGCCCCATCCATGCCATGACGATTCTTCTCTTCGTATGTGTGCTTCGCATGTTACTCTTCTCCTATATTAAACTGCCCCGTTCCCACGGTCTGTGCGGGAACGGGGCTACGATCAGAACTTTACCTTGAAGGAGACGCCGTAAGTCCGGTCTATGGCCGGCCATCCCTTGGCGTTGGAATATTCTTCGTCGAACAGGTTCTTGACATAAGCGCTGAGCACCCCGTCATGAAACCAGCCGGCATTTTTGAAAAGGGTTTGCTGCACGCCGAAGTCGAACAAATGGTAGGCCGGAATCTCGGTGTATCCGTTGAACGTGGAAGTGCCGTCGGAATTGTCCGTCCAATCTTCAGTAATCTCGTCGTCCTGGTAAGAATAGTCGAGCAGCAGCATGGTGTTTTCAAGCAGATTATAGCGCAGCCCGGCCCCGATCCGGTTTTTGGCCCGCTGGTCCACAACTTCATGGCCGCCCGCATCGTTGCCGTCATATCCGAAATCCTGCCAGGCCCAGGAGGCATAGAAAGAGAGGTCCTCGGTCAGATGGCCTCCCATCTGCAACCCCACGCCGTCACGTTCCACGGTGCCTTCCAGATTGTCGCCGCCGGACATGTAATCGTCGATCAAATAAAGGGAGTAGTCGATCTGGATCTCGATATCCCGCCACAACCGACGCTGCAGGATCAGGTCATAGCCCATGCCGTGCTCGGGATCCATCTCGCGTCCAATGGGCCGTCCCCGGGCGTTGTAGGTGCCGTGGGCGTCGGGGGCGTGCCAGATCTTGCTGACGCCTGCGGACACGGAGGTGTCCCGCAGCCAGGGGGCCAACTGGTCCATTTTCCAGGTGAGGAAGGATTTGGGCATCAGGTCGGAAAAATGGCGGGGCGGATCCAAGGTGCCATCGTCATGTATCCAGATCTTCAAATCCTCATGGCGTGCCCCCACCGTGACCTCCAGCGACGGGACAATGGCCCACCGGTGCTGCAGGAAGAAACCCTGCTTTTCCATGCGCTTGGAATGGTCCTCCGGCTGGTCGTCGAACATCTGGACGAGGTCATATCCCACGGTAGTGGTCTGACTTGGGGTCCAGTCGATGGCATCCGTGATTTTGCCGCCCTGGGTCCACCAGTCGGTGTCCATGTCGGTTCTTTGGGTTTCGAGGGTGGTTCTGGTATCATCGGTATATTCATAATAACTGCGAAGGCGGTTCGTATCACTATAATAGCCGCTGACGTTGAGCCGCCCAGTGGGAAGCGACTGCTCGTAGTTGAGGCGGTAATTGTTGGAAGTACTGTCCCATGTGGGCTGTTGGTTGGCATTGAACACACTGCTGGTGCTGCTATTGATCACAATGGGATAGTCCGGGTCGTAATCGCTTTCCGCCACGTCGGGATCGTTGCGCACCGGCGGATTGCGATCGACATCCGAGTGGGAAACACTCAGGGTGACGAAGCCGTCGTAGGGCAAAACAAAGCCTAAGCGACCATAGAAGATATCCTTATCCATGGCGCTGCTACGCAAATACCCATCGGTTTCGTAATGCTGGTAGGCCAAATCATAGGTAAACGCCGATATCGACCCCGCCAGGGAGGCGGTGCTGTTCCATGTGTTGTAGGAGCTGTAGCCGGTGCTCAAGTCGACATCGGGCCTCCGGCTGTCCCGACGCTCGGGGGCACGGCTTACGAAATTCAGCACGCCGCCGATGGACTTGGCGTCATACATGGCCGAGTGGGGCCCCGGAAGGATCTCTACCTTATCGATCAAAAAGGCCGGCAGCATCGAATAATCCACGATATTGGAGGATTTGCGCCCCCCTGTTTTCTGAATGGTGAGACCGTCCAGCGCGGTCACGAAGCGCGTGCTGTCGAAGCCGTTCAGGTAGACGCTGTCGACGCCCGGATCCAGGTCGTTTGTATCCCGGAAATCGATGGCCGCCTGGGTTTTGAGCACATCCAGGATACTGTCGGACGGTGCCACGGGAATAAAATCGTCCACCTCGATAATGGTTTTCAAGGGCTCCACGTCAAGGCCGGGGGCGCCGATCTTATCCTTTACCTCCACTTCCTCCAGTTGGACGATATCGTCTTTTGCGGCGGCGTCCTTTTTCTCCTCGGTGTCCGCCGCCGCTGCCGGGGCGACAACCATCGTCATAACCATGGCGGTAAGCCATACTACCAGTCCCATCCGCCTGACAATCAACCATTTCTTTTTCATCTCCACTTTCTCCCTTTGCTGTCATGATCCGTTTCAACAATTGTCATAAGCCGGTGTGCATCTCGAATTGACGCGGCGGGGAGTCGGATGGTAAAATCCATTCCGAAGCTCCCCGGTAACCGGGGCTTCAACCATGCAAGCAGCCGCCGTCTCCTGGCCGGGATGCGGTTGCTTGCTTTTTACTATTCTTTTCCATACGACCGGTCCCTATAACGACGAATGTCCGACGCGTTTCCGGGTATTGGGAATCTGTTTGATGGCCGCAAGGGCCGCCCGGCGATGCGGCTTATAGTCCGCCGCATGCATGAACGCCCGTCGGCCCGCATCGGGGTCATTGGCCTGCAGCGCCGCATAGCCGGCCATCAGCCAGGCGCGCCCCGTGAACGATGCTTTTTCCGAATCGTCTATGGCAATTTCGTGGTAAATTCGCTGTGCATCCTTGAATCGTTTCATGCCGTACAGCAGGTCGGCTTTGGCCATGAGCAGGTCCGGGTCCCGGCTCTGGGGTGCGAACCGTTCCAATACCGCAAGTGCCTTTTGGGGTTCTCCCATCTGCTGCAAGGCCAGCATCAGATTGTGAAGCATCCGTGCATCGGATTTTTCAGCCAGCGCATTTTCGTACAGCCGGACGGCTTGGATGGGAATTCCAAGTTGCAAATTGAGATCCGCGAGCAACTTTTTCTCGCGGGCGCTAAGCGGTTTCAGGTAGCCGCATACGGTCAATGCGACCAGCGCCTGACGATAGTTGCTATCCTGCAACCGGACGTGGGCAAGCGCTTCCCACCACTTGGCCACGGTCGGCGACTGTCGGGTGAGCGTCTGGGCGTATGCCAGGGCCGCTTCCCTCATTTCGAGCTGGATGTATTGGTGCAAAAGGATTTCCTGCCACTGGATCTGTTTCTCTCCCGTGTACGTCTCGGCCAGTATCCGGATTTCCGGCAAGGCCCGGCGTGCGCGGTCGGTGGTCAAAAGTGCGTGGACAAAGGTCTCGCGCCACTCGGGCAGGACGGCATCGGGATGACGGTCCATCAGCCGTTCGAACAGGTCGATGCTCGCTTGGGGCTGTTTGGCCATGAGATAGGCGGCCGCGCCGAAATAGAGGTGTTCCGGCCGGCCGTTTTCAGAGTTCTCATAGGCCAGAATAAAACACCGGGCCGCTTCGTCATACTGGGTGCATTCATACCGTGCCTTGGCAAGGTTGAGCCAGGCGGATGTGTGGGACGGTTTTTTTCTCACGGCCACTTCGAATTCGTCGGATGCTTGCCGGTAGTCGCCTAAAAACAGATAGCAGGTGCCAAGGGCGAAATGGATTTCGGCATGACCGCGGCCCTTGGGGTCCGGTTCGCCCAGGGTCGGCGGACCGCCGCCTGCCTCCCGAAAGGAGGTCAGGATTTCCGTCGCCCGGTCATAGGCCTTTTGATTCATCAAGGCCCCGGCTTTGGAAAGCGCGACCCTGGCCGGCAAGGGGATGTCGCTTTTTTCCGCTGCCCGGCAACAGGTCGGGAAAAACCAAACATCAGGCAGGATGAACAACAAAAAAAGCAAAGCGGACAGGCTTCGTACGGCTGGTTGCATCGCCGCACCTCCTTACTGAATACCGTTTAATCCAATGTGAACCGGATGGTCGTTTCGGCACAGGTTTTTACTGCCATGCCCTCTACCGTTCCCGGGCGAAAACGCCAACCGGAGACACAACGAATCACGCTCTGATCGAATACGCCCGACGGTTCGCTCTCCACTACGTCGATGTCTGTCACGCCGCCGTCTTCGTTTACAATGAATCGGATGCGGACCCATCCTTCGATACCCCGGTGTTTGGCATTCAAGGGATAGATGGGAGGCATGCGGGCCAGCACTGTCAGGGGCGAATCCAAATCTCCGACGGCAAAAATTCCGCCCGCATCCATCGTGTCCGGTGCTTCCATCGATTGAACCGGCAGGTGTAAGGCATTCGGCGTCGTGGGCAGACGCGGATTGATGGAAAAAGGCAATGTCATTTTCGCGGCAATGGGTTTTCGATTCAGCGGTTCATTCAAATGCCGCTTTGGGGGAGGCGGTTCCGGGGGGTTTTCGTTGTTGCGCTTTACCGGCGTTTCCGGCCGTTTGATACGGATCACGTTGATGTGCGAAACAAGCGTATCGAACACCGCTCTGTTTTTCACCGGATGCAAAAGGTGCGGCATGACGGCAAAAAGCGCCAGATTCAACGTCAGCGCACCCAGGACGGCCCACAGCCATGTCAGCCAGTTGCGGTGAATCTGGGTTTCGAAATAGGCGGTCGTATCCGAATGACGATTCATAGCCGATGGTATTTTTGCATATGGTTACCGGTTCTCCTGGGGCAGCATCGCCGCCAGGGAGACATTTTGTGCGCCAGCGATGCGGCAGCCGTCCATTACCTGGATGGCAATGCCGGTGCTGCTGGCCTTATCCGCCACCACCACCACGGCACCTTCGGGATTTTCGGCCAGGGCACGCTCCACATTGGCCCGAACAGCGCGTACATCCACCTCGCGACGGTTGATGAAAATACGATTTGCGGCATCGATACCGATCAGGATCGTGGCCTTGGACTGGCTGGCCGCGGTGGAGGCCGTGGGACGGCTCACTTCGATGCCGGTCTCTTTCACGAAGCTGGTATTGACCAGAAAGAAAATCAGCAGAATGAACACCATGTCGATCAACGGGGCAATATTCAATTCGGCGGGAGTTCGCTTGGTGCGTCGGCCGGCGGTGATGTTGAGCATGTTACAATTGCCTCCTCAGAAAAAGCCCCACGGCAAGGATGCGTTGTTTCAATGTACGTGCCCTGCGCTCCAGAAACCCTTTCATATAAAGTCCCGGGATGGCCACCAGCAGCCCGGTCTGGGTGGTGATCAGGGCCTCGGAAATACCGCCGGCCATGGCCTTTGCGTTGCCGGTGCCGAATACGGAAAGTACGTCGAAGGTGGCGATCATGCCGGTCACCGTGCCCAGCAAACCGAGAAGAGGGGCAATGGCGGCAAGCACGCCGATCAACGCCAGATAGTCGGAAAGGCTGCGGTGTAAGAGCATCACCGTTTCATCCAGAATAAAACGATCCAGGACCGGCTCGCCGCTGCGGGCCGGTATGAAGCGCGCCACCAGCAGCGAAACGGCGCCACTGTATTTTTCGGGATCGGGCATCCGGTTTTCCCGCACGTGGGACCAGGCGGTCCGATAGCTCATATTCCGGCGGTACATGCGTCTGAAGAAGATGGCCCGATCCATGATCAACAGCCACATGACAAGACTCACCGCCACCAGCGGCAGCATCACCACACCGCCTGTCTGCAGGTAGTCTTCCAGTTTCAGGAAGCATTCGCGAATCAGATCAATTGCCGGCGTCATTGTTTTTTTCAACGATATTGACGAGGGTCACGGCCTTTTCTTCCATTTGGCCGATTCGTTTGTCCACGGCCCGGCTAAGCAGGGTGTGGGCAAGCATGATGGGAATCGCCACGGTGAGTCCCAGCATGGTGGTCACCAGGGCTTCGGATATGCCTCCCGACATCAACCGCGGATCGCCGGTTCCGTGCCGGGTGATCACATGAAACGTGTCGATCATACCGGTCACCGTTCCCAAGAGACCCAGCAGCGGGGCGATGGCGGCCAGCATGCCCAGGGTGGACAAAAACCGCTCCATGGGCGGGATTTCCTTTAAAATCGCCTCCTGGAGGGCGTTTTCCATGGTTTCCCGCTGAATTTCCGGGAAGCACGCCAGACCGGCGGCCACTACCCGCGCCACGGGCTTTTTGCCCTGGCGGGCGCACATATCCGCGCATTTCTTCCAGTCTCCGGTCTTGGCCAGGGATGCGATGCGGTCGGTAAGGCCGTCCGCATCCAGGCGCTTGCGCAGCAGGAAAATAACCCGTTCGATCACGATCATGACGGCCAGGGCCAAAATGGCCAGGATCGGCCAGACGATGGGGCCGCCCTTGGGAATTTGCTGCCATAGGCTGAGGGAATGGGTGAGCTGGCCGAGGGCTGCGCCACGGGAGATGTCCATGGGAACGGCATCGCTTTTTCCATGCATGTAAGTAAACAAGGATTTCTGCATCCGCTTTGGGGGCAGCTTGGAAAGGGCGAACAGGTTATGACCGGATGCCGAGTAGTTGAGAAAACCGACCTCCTCGCCGATGCGATAGGCCGCCGTGAAGTTGCCCAGAACGAGAATGTCCGCCCGGCTGCGGTTGCCGCCTCGGTCGACGATGGTCCCGGAGGTAAGATAAACGTTGCCGGCATCGCGAATCTCCCGCCACAGTTGGGCCACCATGGTCTCGATCTCTTCCATTCCCGGAAAACGGGCCTGACCGGCAATGGACCGTAGCACTCCCATCGGCTTGTCGGCGATGGCGCTTTGCAGGTTGCCGTCGATGAGGGTGACGATATCCTTGGCCGTGACCCGGATCACACCGACCATTTCCCGGACCATACTATCGGTCAGGGCGATCTTTTGGTTCAGCTCGGTCTCCTCGGTTTCGAGCGCCGTTTCCTCGGTTTCGAGCCCTTCGATTTTCCGATGCACCGACTGAACCCGGGACTCCAGATCCTTCAATGACTGCTCCAGTTGCGTGCGGTCGTCGATTATGCGGGCCTTTCCCCGGGCCGCTTCCTCTACCGCAGCCTGCTTCTCGGCAGCCGATTTTTCGAGAAGCTGTTCCCTGGCCCGAATATGCATGTCGCGCATATCCTGCGACTGGCAAAGGGTTGCAAAGGCCAGGACGAACGTGAGAACAAGGGCCGATGATTCACATAAGCGGGTGAGTCTCATTGGACGCGCATCCTTCCCAACGGCAAGGTCAGCATTTCCACCGGCTGCCGTTTCGATCCGATGTCCATCGCCGCGCAAATGACCTGGTTGGTCGAAGGAGGCAGGGGTTGCCATTTTGAGGAAGCCACATCGAAGATGCCGCTGGTTTTGCCGTCCAGGGTTTGAAAGAAGAGCCCGATGCGGCCGAGGCGGAACACATTGACCAGCATTTCCTTGCCGGCAACGCCGACGGTTTGCTGGTACACCTCGATCGTGTTTCCGTATTCGGCCTCCACCAGAAGCGCTTCCATCAGCTTGCGGAATTTCTCACCAGCGGCAATGTCCGGATCCAGGCGCAGGGCTTCCAATCGATCGATCCGTTGGCGGCGTTCATCGGGAAGGAACGGCAGGTCGGTGGTGAGGTGGCGATTGAGTTTGGCGACCTGGGCGTCGATCAGGGGCGCAATCTCGGACTGGATTCTCTCCGAATTCTCCAATTGCCGTTGTTTCTCGGCGATACGTTGCCGGCAGGCGGAATTTTTCTCCGCCAATTGACGCTCTTGGGCCGTAAGTTGCACGAGCTCCTTCTCCAGAAGCTCGTACCGGTCGATCAGCGCTTGCTTTTCCTCCCGCCATTGTTCGCTCTCTTTTTGGGTCGCCTGACGAATGTCGACGGATTCGTCGACCAACCGTTCGACCTGCCGCTTCAATCCCGATTTGCCGGGCTCTTCGGCCGGACAAGGCAACGTTCCCAGGAAAAAGAAAACCATCATCCATAGGCCAAAAAGTATTTTCAAACGCATAATATCTCCCCAACAAACGGCACGACTGCCGGAAATAAAGGCGAGCAACACCGGGCAGCATCCCGGTTCGCCATGATTTGCGTCCGCCTTCTTGGCAACACTACATTATAAGTCTGGATTGTTTTTGACGAGTAGATTGTCGGGTCGTGGCACCTTCATGGCGCCAGATTTGGAAAGGCGATTCCCAACAAAGATTGTGGTCTTTAACTCATTATCGAATTTCAGTCAAGTAAAATTTTCCGCTGGCACGGAATGCTTTTTATTGATCGTCAGATTGAGAAATATCGTGCCAAGGGCGTAAAAAAGTTCTTACCCATGAAAACCATATTGACATTAGAAGCGATGCTTTAGTAAGAACCGCGATTCTATAAGACTTCTCACTTGCATTCATATACAACAACGATTCTGATCGTTACGGTCACCGCCACCGGCAATTTGGCACCCACCAATCAGGCGGATGTGGGCAGCGAGCCCCGGAATTGTTGAGAAAGTGGCAGTGGACTATAACGATCGGGTAACGGTGGGGCAGGCACTGGCGGTGTTGGATACCACCAAACTAAGGGCAAAGGTGTTGCAATCCAAAGTGCTGTCGGCCCAAGCCACTGTCGATGAGGCCCGGAACCAGGTGGATCGGCTCAACCGTTTTCGCGAGATCAGCGGCAACAAGGCCGTTTCGCAGATCGATCTGGATGCTGCCGTGGCATCCCTCCAGGCGCCGGTACTCTTCATCCTGGCCGAAGATCTTGCCCGCATGGAGTTGATCGTGGATGTGGATGAGGCCGACGTAGGCGCCGTCAGTGCCGGTCAGACGGCTGAATTCACTGTGGATGCCTATTCGGATCGCCGTTTCCAGCCCATGTCACCAAAGTCCGCTATGGAGCCAAAACCGTTGATGGCGTTGTTACCTATGCCACTGTACTCGATGTGGACAATTCGGATTTGACCCTGCGGCCTGGAATGACGGCCACGGCGGAAATCACGGTTCATCGGATGGAAAATACCCTGCTGATCCCCAATGCCGCTTTCCGCTATACTCCGCCGGTCGATGGGCGAACAGGCACCAGACAGGGCGGCAACCTGATTCAAAAACTCCTGCCCCATCCTCCCCGGCGGCGTCCCAGTCACCGGTCTTCACGAAAAGAGGATAAAAACGGAAAGGGTCAAAACAGATGTCGAACTTTTGATGCGTCAGCGGCGAAAGATCACGGGAAATAAAGAAGATGACTTTTTCGTGCGGGACATGCAGGAGATCGTGAGTACCCTGACAGACACGACCCGTGTTCTCACGGCATTATTGGGAGCAGTGGCGGCCGTCAGCCTTTTGGTGGGCGGTATCGGCATCATGAACATCATGCTGGTATCGGTTACCGAGCGAACCCGAGAGATCGGGATCCGTCTGGCCATCGGTGCACTGGCGCGCCAGGTACTACTGCAATTTCTCATTGAGGCGGTCGTTCTCTCTGCCTTTGGTGGCTTGGCGGGGATTCTGCTCGGGTTGGCAGCGGCGGTCATGGGTGCCAACCTGCTGGATGTTCCCTTCGTTTTCGATTTTGGAATTACCATCATTGCTTTTCTCTTCTCCGCCGCCGTGGGCGTCCTGTTCGGGTACTTCCCTGCCCGCCAGGCGGCCAGGTTGGATCCAATCGAAGCATTACGCCACGAATAGCGGTTTGCACTTTTTTCCCATAAGGTTGAGTATCCTATAAAATAACTTAGTACTGTCCGTTTCATTTTGATCAATCCACGAGCTTGTTTTTCATATGGGGTACATTGGATGGGATGAACTCTGGGGAAATTACCGATTCCCTGTAGAGCAGGTGATCGGTGATTGTGGTACGTTACGTGAAGTGACGAGGCATTTTCGTAATGCCCGGATCATATCCATCGGCTTCAACGGAGCTTCTATCAGCAAACTTCGGCGGCGTTGTCAACGAATCGAAAAGGCGCCGAGGCGCCTTTTCGATCTATTGTTTAACCTCCGTAAAAAAGGTGTCAAGTCGCCTTTTTTACGATGAACAGCAGCTTCCGGCGGTTCCGCAACTTTGGCAACCGCCGCCCAATTCGAGATTGGAGGCGATCTTGAACCCCATGTCCGAATAATCCACGTCCACGGGCTTCGCCTCCTCCAAAAGCGTCCGGTCCATGATGATCTGGTGATCACCGGCTGTGCACACCGAATCGCTTTCCTTGGTTTCGTCCAGGGCCATTGCCAGACGTTGGCCACCACACCCCTGGGTCAGAAAAATCCGTACCGGTTTCCGTTCGGCGGTACGGAAATAGTCGGTTAATGCATCGATGGCGGCTTGAGTGACGTTGATCATTTTTTCTCCTTTATTGCAGCTCATTGGTTGGACTTTTCGCCGACGCTTTGGATCAATCCTTTAAAAATGATCCGAAGGTCTTGATCATCCAGGGGGGGGATCCAATCCTCCTCCTCTTCCTGTTCCTGATCCGGCAGACCCCGGCAGCTTGTCTTTGAAGCGCATTTCGCCGTGGTACGCCTGATGGTGGTACTGCGCTGACCGATCATTTCCAAGGCCAATTGTTCCCGATTGTTCTCAACCCAGCGACCGCACTCGTCGTGGGTTCCTGCGTATAGCAGGTACAGGTCGTTTCCCCGTTTCAATGTGACCAGACGATAGCCGGCGCCAAGGTCGTACTTCCGGCATCCTTTGATGCGGGCCTCTCCGTTTTTGGTGAACGAACATATTTCATGGGTTGGCATTTCTCCCTGCTTGAGTTCGGCGATGATCGACCGTACCCGATCCGCGGCCAAACAGGAACGCCGGCCACCCCTCTCCAATACCGTCAGACATTTTTCCAGTTTGGGATCTACGTGTATGTTTTCTATCATAGCATCTGTGGCAAGCTCGACAATCGCTCGGCCTATGTCTCTGAAAGGTGACGGTTTAATGTCCCCGGTGGGACATGGTTTCTCCTTTGGATGATATACTATTGCTGAATGCTAAAATGGACTCGGCGTTCCCGGTTCGCCGGGCAGCCACACATCCTTCAGATCGTCTCCCAGATATTCTCTCTCGTTTTCGGCCAGAATGCCAAGCGATAGTGCGATGATCGTCCACATATGGGTGACTTGAAAGTTTCCACCATAATGATGGGACAGTTCGTGAATCTGTGCATGGCAGTTGTGGCAGGGCGTCAGGCAATAATCCGCGCCGGTGGTGATGATCTGGTCGGATTTGATCTTTCCGTAGGCAAGGCGCGCCTGGGTGTAGCCGGACTGCAAATATCCGCCACCGCCGCCGCAGCAGAAGTTGTTGGACTTGTTGGGGTACATTTCCACGAAGTTTTCTTCTCCCACGCAGGCCTTGACCACGTAGCGCATCTTATCGGCCTGCTCGTCCCCATAGCTCTTCCGGATCTGGTTGCAGGGATCCTGGACCGTGAACTTGATTTTCCGGTCTTTGTTCCAGTCGGAACTGACTTTGAGTTTTCCCGATTTGATCCACTCATAGTAATAGGCCACCATTGGGGCGATTTCCAGCGGAGAGTCAATGCCGTAGCGTCTGTTCGCTTCCCACACGGAAAAGGTGGAGTGGCCGCATTCGGTATTCAAATAAACCTTACAACCCAGCTCTTCGGCCCGTTTCAGTGTATTGTTGGCGACCCTTTTCCAGTTCTCATCGTCTGCCAGGAACATGCAGTAGTTTTCGCCGCCCCAGGCCTGGTTGCTGTAAGTCCAGTCGATGCCTGCCAAGTGGAAGATTTTCCACAGTGGTACCATCTCGTCGGGTTCCGTTACCGGTTCCCGAGAGTTCTGGCTGACGAAGAAATGGGCACCCTGCTTTTCGAGGGGTGCCTGAAGATCTTCCCAGCCCGGTTGGGTCTCGCGTACTTCTTCGAGTACGTCTTCCACCACAAAGGTGAAATCCTCGGGTGGCGTTCCCATTGCACTGCCGCTTTCGTTGCGAAGCGCCATGTCGCAGGATCCCAATATCCCTTTGGGCCGTTCCTCCCGCGGCCATAACTTCCGTGCCTCGAAAATCAATCCTGAGATATTGATACTCATGGGGCAGACATAGGTGCAACGGGCACACATGGAACACATCCACACCCAGGGATGCTTGGTGATCTCTTCATCCAGGCCCAGGGCCGCCAGCCGAAGGAATTTTCGGGGATCCATGCCCTCCAGTCCGGTGGCCGGGCAACCCGCCGCACAGGCTCCGCAGGTGAGACACAGATTCAGGTTCCCACCATCGGGAAGAATCTCTTTGACCTTTTCGATGAAAGCATTTTTTCGATTCGATTGAATTTTTATTACCTCTGTTTCATTCATGGGTCGTTCCTTTCGTCGATCCGTAATGGGCTGACCGAATTTCGGTTGCCGTTTTTTTTAATACGCGGACGCAGGTTGCCTTTTGGGATCGGACCACACCGGTACAACGATGGGAGATCCTATGGGCCTTCAGGACCACGGATTGTTTCATCTTGTGCCGTTTTTCGCATTGATGTGAGTTCGGCGCCATCATGTGGTGTTGACGCGAGGCGGGAACAACGCAAAAATACGGCCTTTCAGTCTCCTACGGTGCACACCAACCCGGGTAGCGAGTCGGAGCACCGTCATGTAAAGCCGAAAAGCCGCAGCATGGAATCAACCTTTTTGCAGGTAATAAAAAATTCTAACTTCAATGTCTCAAGTTGGATGAAATGTCAAATTTATTTTCTCGATGATAAAGTGAGTATGTATAGATATTTACTGTTTGACTAATCAATGATCTCAATTTAATTCTTAAAAAGCTTTTCCCGTCCAAACATGGCCAAGCAGTATTGCGAAAGAAATTCATTCTTCCATTATTTTGTCGATTGATTACAAGGGAAAAGCGTTTTACAAAAAGCCTTTTTTCGTTTGTATTACTGAACTTCTTCCTTGGAAGTCTATTTCCAATTAATGAATGATATCCTTAGAAGCAAGATAGACAATTTACGTTCCAAATACCTGATCAACGAATGGATCGGTTCCATATAGGGGCAATGGTGCTGGGCACCCCACGGTCTTCAAAACCGCTGGCCTCGTCTGAAAAGCGGGGAGGAGGTTCGATTCCCCTTGCCCCTTCCATCACGAATACAAACGTCATGACCCAGCGGTAAGGATTTCGATCATGGAAAAGGGAATCACCATCGGTGTCGCCGGCCACGTCGACCATGGAAAGACATCGTTGGTCAAGGCCCTGAGCGGCATCGACACCGACCGCATGAAGGTGGAAAAAGAGCGTGGACTCTCCATCGAGTCCGGCGTGGCGCCGCTGGTTCTTCCCAGCGGACGGCAGGTCGCCCTGGTGGACGTACCCGGGCATACCGATTATCTGAAAAATACCATTCGCGGATTGAGTGGTGTCGATCTGGCTATTTTCGTGATCGCCGCCGACGACGGCGTCATGCCCCAGAGCCGGGAGCATTTGGAAATTTTAAAGTTTTTCGGTGCCAGAGGAGGCGTTTGCGTCCTCACCAAGGCCGATCTGGTGGATGAGGAGACACTCGACCTCGCTGAGTTGGAACTGCAGGAAATTCTCCCCGATTCTTTTCTCCATGGTCGACCCGTTGTTCGATTCTCCACAAAGACCGGTCAAGGTGTCACCGAAATTCTTGACTTCCTGGAAGCACAGGTGCGATCGCTACCGAAAAAAGATGGCGGCGGAGACTTTCGGCTCTGGATCGACCGCATCAAGCGCATCGTTGGATTGGGGACGGTGGTGAGCGGCACCGTGGCTTCGGGTTCGGCTGCCGTCAACGACACGGTGTTGGTTCAACCCGGAAGGATCTTTACACGGATCCGATCCATGGAATCCCACAATCAGCCCGTTAAAGAGGTTTTTGCCGGTCAGCGGGTGGGTTTGAATCTGCACAATGTGCCTGCCGGATCCTTGAAAAGAGGAATGCTGGTGGCCGCTTTGGACGCAGGAGAGGGTGGCTACCTGTTAAATGTCGACCTGCACCTTATTCCATCTGCGGTCTTCGGACTCAAGAATCGACAGCGGGTGAAGCTGTATATCGGTACTGCCGTCGTGGGCGCCATGGTCGTGCTCATGGAAAAGGCGCGGCTCGATCCCGGTGACCGGGCCCTGACGCAGTTTCGGTTGCAACGGCCGCTTTTTGTTTTTCCAAGGGACCGGTTCGTGATTGTGGCCATGAATTTGCCCATGGTCTTAGGCGGTGGCAAGGTACTGGAAATTCCATCGGAAAAGTTCCGTCAGGCCAAGAAGCAGCGTATCCTCCCTTATCTGGAGGCGCTTCGAACCGGAGACATCGCCGGCTTCGTCGACACCTATTTCGACGCGGTCGTCGAAACCTACACCGATGCCCGTACCTTGTCCCAAATAACCGGTCTTTCCCAGAAAGCGTTCCAGGTCCAGATCAGTGCCCGTGTACAGTCCGGGGCTTTTGTCTACCTCAAGCGCCATGGAGCCTATCCAAAGGAGAAATTCGAGCGGATCAGAAAGAAAATGCTTCGTGTCATCGAATCGGTATTCCGTGAAAACCCGCTGAAAAAAAACATCAACCGGATCGAATTGATGAATCTGCTCGATGACTCCATGGACGATTTTCTCTTTGTTCAACTGGTGGAATCCCTTTGTCTGGGGGGGAAACTGGAGAAGATCGGTGGTGGGTATGTGCCCGGACAAGGGGCGGCAAACCTGTCTGCGGACCAGGATCAACTGCTGAATCAATTGCTGGACTTCGCCAAAGTGTCGGGTCTGAACCCCTTCAGCGCCGATACCTTCTGGAAAAAACACAACAGGATCCACGAAAAAGAGACGATACAAAAACTTCTCAATTACCTCGACAACCGGAAGAAGTTGATCCGGCTCAATGACCAGCGTTTCCTGTCCCTCGATGCTCTCGACGACATCAAGGACCGTGTCGAGCAGTTCATCCATGAAAAGGGGTGTGTCAGACTGTCCGATTGCAAGGCCATTCTGGGGTATGGTCGATGGGGTTGTGTTCATGTTTTCGATTACCTTGATGAAATCGGGTTTACCACCCGAAGGGGCGATAAACGCGTGTTGCGGCAACCGAAATCGTGAAGCAAACTATCCCAGGACTTTTTCCATGGCGTGGGAAAAATAACGGATCAGATCGGCGACCTGGCTGGCCGGGCTCAAATTGGCCAACGCGCCGGCCTCGCGGTTAATCCGCGCCGCTGCGATGACTGCTTCGGACAGGGAAAGACCGTTGGTACCAATCAACGCGGCGGCCAGCCCGGTCAGCGTGTCGCCGGTGCCGCCCATGGCTTCCATGGCGTCCACGGACGGCCCGTCGACGCTTTTCAAAATGCCCGAACGATCTGCCAAACGGTCGATTTCTCCCTTGACCAGCAGATGGCGGGCCGCATTGTCGTGTGAATAGGCCCGGCGAATCAGATCGGGGACCTTGTTTTCATCGTGCAGAATGAAGCCGCGGGTGTAAAAAGGGTGGGGGGCCGCTTCGTCGGCCAGAAAGGCCAACTCACCCGCATCCGGCGTAAACAGATCGTATTCGGGTGCGCTACCGCTCATCTTGGCCGCGTACATGAACCCGGCGTCGGCGATCAGCAGCGGTCGCCGCGGCATTTCGTCCACAGCAAAGAGTACCCGATTGTGCCAGTCCACATCCGGCTGTAGGTAGTGGAAGGTCAGACTCTCAAGGTCGTATCCGCCCAGATCGCGGGCCAACATTTCATACAGTCGCCGGCTGCCCTTTCCCAGGCCGATGTCTCCGACGAGAAAACCGGTAACCTTTCCGTTGCCGATCACTTCCAATGCCCGGACCATTGCCGCCAGCAGGGCAGGCGTGCCGCGGTTGACGGGTATGGTGTGTCCGCCGATGTGCAGGTCCTGGCCGGAGAGGGAAACTTCGCCCACGGTGAGGGGAAAATCCTCGAACGGTACGGTTCCGACTACGGCGCGCATCGAACCAGTATCTCCTCGAACGCCAGTTCCAGGGCATAGCCGCACAGGGTGTGGCCGATCTCGCGGGGTCGGGGTGCTTCATCGATCGTTTTGCCGACCATCTTATGCGCCAGATAGGGTACATCCGGGCAGCCGCCGCCGGAAACATTGACAATTTTACGGTTTTTTTTCTCAACCACCAGCTTCATGTTGGCCGCGCGTACCATAAGATATTCGCCGAAGTCCTTGACCTGGTAAATGCCGACCGGTTCGAGCAATGGACCGGTGACCGGTACAACCGACAGGGGCGGAAGGCGGTTTTTGTCGAGCAGCCGCAGGATATTCAGTTCCTCGATCAGGGGGAAGGTGATCACCAGATCGCATCCCGAGTGGATCTCCGGCGGTGGTCCCATCACCTGGACGGTCCATCCCTCCTGTTTGAGCAGGTTTTCGGCCTGGATGACTTCGCTGGTGTTTTCAAATACCAGAAAGCCCCGGTCTTCCTGATGGACCACCGCCGGTTTCGTTTTTTTGATGGTGCGATCTAAAAAATTGAAAAATCCCATCTTACAGTTTTTCTCAAGAAAGGTGAAACGCCTGTTTTAGGCCCTGGCAATCAGAACCCGATAGCCATCGCCGTCCGGCTCTACGCTAGTAACGGTGCACCCCTGGCTTTGGGCGGCGCGGGACACATTTTCCTTGGAGGTGTCCGTGTCCACCAGGACGACGATTTCCGATTCACTGCCCTTTTTGATCTCGTCCAGGGTCATCAGTACCGGTTGCGGGCACGATAATCCGCGTGCATCGATCGTTGTGCTCATGATTATTCTCCTTACGCCTTTTTCCGCATGGTAAATCCAATGAACAGGCATACGACCAGTCCGACAACCACGGCGGCGATGCCATGGGGGCCGACGCCCTTGGGAGAACTGGCCAGCCCGAAATTGTGGGCGAACCCGGCTCCGACGATCATGCCCATCACAAATACCGCGGCATCACCGTCGCCTTCACCGGAGAGAAACAACTGTCGGCCGGGGCAACCGCCGGCAAGGGCGAAGGCCAGACCGGCCAGGACCATTCCGGAGAAGTTCCAGACTTGCATGGTATGGGCCACGGGTTGACCGGCAAAGCCCGGATGGAACTGACCCAGGGCCAGGTTCGTCAGGAAAGCG
Organism: uncultured Desulfosarcina sp.; assembly: GCA_963674945.2. Classification (GTDB taxonomy): domain Bacteria; phylum Desulfobacterota; class Desulfobacteria; order Desulfobacterales; family Desulfosarcinaceae; genus Desulfosarcina. Next base: position 568,720 of record CAXXWQ010000003.1, on the reverse strand, counting down.
AAAACCACCAGGCTGATGAATCCGGTCAGCAGGTGAATCTGGCCGAACAATACAAGATCCCGGATGGCGCCCATGGTGCAGAACCGGCTGCGCTGGGCCAGAAATCCGATACCCAATCCCACGATCAGGGCAATAATGAGCGGGGCGTGCATGGCGCCGGGTCCCTTGAGGCTGTAAAAAAGAACGCCGCTTTTATCTTGGCCCTCGATCTGGGGATAAATCAGCATGAGAATCAGAAAACCCAGCATGATCAAGGGCAGCATCCATCCCACCGTGGTGTGGGTGCTCTGGGTGCGGCCCAGGTTGTAGCCATTTTTAAGAAAAAGTGTGCCGATCCAGATGCCGAAGGTCAGACCCAGCAACCCGAAGATGGCGTTTCCGTCTCCGCCGGCCAGTCGCAACACCGCCCGCCATGGACATCCGAGAAAGACCAGTGCCCCGATCATGGCAAAGGCGCCCAGAATGAAGCGGACGATGGGAGCCGAACCCACCCGGGGCCGGAACTCCTTGAACATATAGGCGGCGATCATCGAACCGATTACGAACCCGATAATTTCAGGACGGATGTATTGTACCACGGCGGCCCGGTGCAGACCCAGGGCGCCGGCAATGTCGCGTTCGAAACAGGCTACGCAGATGCCCATGTTCCCGGGATTGCCCAACTTCTGTAAAAAAGCGGCCAGAATACCGATAATCGCGCCGACGCTGATGATACCCCAGCGGCTGGCAAAAAAATTTTTCATACGCGTACGTCCTCCTTTCCCATTTGCACTTCAATTTTAGCCCTTACACAAAAGGGACGGCCAACGGTCTGATCCGCATGCTGCATATCGTTCACAATTATTCCGAACTCAATTACTTTGACGGCTTCGTAAAAAGTCCGATATCGGCGTTAGGCTTCACCCCTCGTCACTGCGACGTATCCAACCATACGCCTCATTCCTTAAGGGCTCGCAAGCCTTGATCTCGAACTTTTTACGAAGCCGTCCGAAATCCGGCTTCCTACAAATTCATCAATTACTTTAGTTATTGGCATTATATCAAATTGATTATTTGGATCGATTGATTCGTTATTATTGAAAGTATCTATGCAAATAGGGCGGCGTCATTTACGATGAGGATGCGTGGATGAATGCCGGGGAATCGAGCGTGGCGGGATATTTTCTATAACAGTGGGGCGACTGCAACCCCGTGGCCACCGAGGAGTGTACGAAGTTCATGGACAACGGTGAACAAATGGTTATTGTGATCCAATCCGGGCGGTCAGCCTTTGGCAATGCGCTGTTCGCTCATATGGAATTGAACATCGAATGGATGGACATACCGTGAAAAGATCAATCAATGGCAACGAAAAAGCGCTGCCGGAGAAGACCGAAGAACTGATTCGTCGTATCAGGGATCATGCCTTTCACTTATATCAGACCAAGCAGATGCTTTGCACCGAAGCGGTACTGTCGGCAATCAACCAGGGCCTGGACGGAGGGCTCACCGATACCCAGGCCATCGCCATGGCGGCACCCTTTAGCGCCGCCATGGGCGAAAGCGGTTGCCTTTGTGGCGCATTGAGCGGTGCTGTAATGGCCTCCGGACTGTTACTGGGAAAGGAGCATCGTCATGGGCACCGAAGCGCCATGCGCCAAAGCGCCAGAAGGTTGCATGATGAATTCAAAGTTGCCAATGGCGCCACCTGCTGCCGGGCACTCACCCGGAAGGTCCGGCACGACAGGAAGGCCCATTTCCGGCAATGTGCCCAATTAACGGCCCAGGCGACCGAGATGGCGGCCCGTTTGGTTCTGGAGCGCAGACCCGATCTCGTTGCAAAACATACCGACGACACGTTTATGCAAAAACGGCGATCATCGATCTTTGGTTTGATCAGACGACTGGTTCAATAATTTCTCCCCCCCGATAAAATCGAAACCCACAAAGCACACAACTTAGGAAACAGTTCTGAATGGTGGCTTTTGCCATGCAGGAATCATAGTGTCGACAACGAAAATTGCGCAAGAAGTCGGTTTGACTCACACAGGTGGCATGCTTGGGAAATAGCGGCTTCTTCTTCATCGAGGTCTCCTGTTCCATCTATGCAATTTTGCCATAATCACCGTTTATCCTAATTATTTAAACCTCTTCAGTATCCATGGACGATCTCATCAAGCATGAATCATGCCACGGCATTTTTTTCTATACGTATTTTGCTGTGATGAAGAAAAAGTACTGAAATTGCAAGTTTATAGAAACGTCTGTGGCGGGTCGGAGATATGGTTGGAAATCGTATGGGTGTGTAATTAATTTCTTATTGTGGCGCCTGCGTAATGGATATTTTTATTCCGTCCATAAAACCTATTGCCCCGGGACAGGTCCGATCTAAGTGGCGATGCCGCATAATTTTTTCGGGAATCCAGGAGTCAGAATCCAGCGCCGCCGCCGGCCAAAGGTCGGCGGCGGCGCTGAATACTTGGCTTCTGACTCCTTCTGTTCCCCTCCGATTACAGCGCATTCTTGCTTCCACACGGAGTCCAACGCCGGGCCTTCTATATCCGGATTTTTATTCAGGTCGCTCTTTTGCCGGCAACGCCTTTTCCAGTTGATCCGAAACAAAATCCCAGTTTGCGAGGTTGTCCAATACGGCTGCGACGAAATCGGTCCTGCGGTTCTGGTAGTCCAGATAGTAGGCATGCTCCCACACATCCACGGTAAACAGGGGCGTCAGTTCGTGGGCGATTGGCGTGTCCGCATTGGCCGTGGCAATGATGGAAAGTTCGTCTTCATCCAGCACGAGCCATACCCAGCCGCTTCCGAACTGGTCCTTGGCGGCTGTGATAAAAACCGATTTGAATTTTTCGTAGCTACCGAAGGTCGCCGCGATCATTTCACCGAGCATTCCTTCCGGCACTCCACCCCCTTCGGGTTTGAGACACTTGAAGAAAAACGCATGGTTGTAAGCCTGTGCGGCATTGTTAAAGATGGACGCCGTGGAATCATCCCCGGCTGCAAGGAGGATCACATCTTCGACGGATTTCGCGCCCCGGACCTTGCCCTTGATCAGTGAATTGGCCTTCTCGACATACCCGGCATAGTGTTTGCCATAATGATATTCCAGCGTTTTCGCACTGATAACGGGTTCCAATGCATCCTGCGCATAGGGCAGCGGCTCCTGGATGATTTGAACCGAATCCCCGCCGCCGCATTGAACGAGAAAGACGCCGGCGATGATGCAGGCCGCCAAAACCGAAAGATGTGTGGATCGGTGCTTTCGTTGTCTTGCATGAATTGTCATGGTGTTCCTCCTTCTTGTTGAATAAATGAATAATACCGGTATGATGAAAGCTATTCATACACTCTTTTCACAGCTTCGGATACTTTCATACAGGGCAATCCCCGCGGCGGTCGACAAATTCAGCGATCGAATCTCATCGGTGATGGGAATCCGGTAACGGGCATCCGGGTAGCGTGAGAGAATGGCCTCCGGCAGGCCTTTTGTCTCGGAGCCGAACACCAGAAAGAGTCGCTTGTGTTTCGGCAGTTGCCAGTAAAGACGGTTTCCGGTCTTGGTAAACAGTACCACCTCATCTTCCGACGGTTTCATGGCCAGATGGAATGCATGGAAACTGTCCCAAATGGAAAGTGGAACCCGTCCCCAATAATCCAGGCCTGCCCGCTTCACCTGGCGGCTATCCAGGGAAAATCCCAGCGGGCGAATCAGATGCAGCCGCGCACCGGCGCCCAAACAGGTACGGCCGATGTTTCCGGTGTTCCAGTGAATTTCGGGTGACACCAGGACCACATGGCGTTCCCATCGATCTTTGTGGCCCCTCACTATTTGACGTACCCCCACTCCTTCAGCCGCTGGTAGGCGTACTGGGCCTGTTTTCCCTGCCGGACCTGTTTCAGGTAGCTGTCGTACTGCCTCGCCGCCGGTTCGATTTTTTCCATTCCCTCGAAGGAGAGTCCCCTGTAAAAGACCATATTGGGATTGCCGGGCAGGCGTTTTTCATACTCGGTGAAATCCCGGTTGGCCGCTTCGTACTTCTTGCTCCGTAAATTGGTAATACCGCTGATATGGTAGGCCTGGGCTTCGGCAGGGTAGGCCTTTTTTGCCCCGGAGGCATATTTTCCCGCCTCCGCATCTTTTTCCTGCGCCAGCTTGCATTTGGCCATGAGCAGAAGCCCCACATAATCGTCGGGTGCCTTGCCGAGGGCCTGGGAGAAGAGCGTTTCGGCTTCCTCATATTTCTCTTTGGCCACAGCCGCTTCACCGTCTTGCATCTTGTGAATGGCATCCTTGATTTTTCTCAGGCCGGCGGTATTGTCCATATACCGTTCCTTGTATATGGGTTGGCCATCGAATTTCTTGTAGTCGTTTCTGGCCTGGTGTACCGATGTTTCGTAGCGTTCCGAAGACATGGGGTGGGTGGCAAACAGCAGTTGCGTCATGCTTGCCTGGTGCTGATTCATGTTGTTGAGCATGTCCATGAGTCCCACCATGCCCTGGGGGCCGTAACCGGCCCGGGTCATGTATTCCATGCCCAGATGATCCGCCTGGCGTTCGTTGTCACGGCTGTAGGATGCCAGCAGGGCGCCCGAACCGAGTTGTCCCAATTGGCCGGCAAGGTTGCCCGCCTCCGCGCCCACGGCGACACTCGTAAAGATCGCCAGTCCTCCCACGGCGATGCTGGCCACCTGTGCCTTGGACATGCTGGCCGCGGTGTGCCGGGCGTTGACATGGCCCAGTTCATGACCGAGCAGGGCGGCCAGCTCCGCCTCGTTTGTGAGTTCCAGCAAAATTCCCCGGGTACAGGCGATGCTTCCCCCGGGAAAGGCGTAGGCATTGACGTAGTTCGCATTTACACAGTGGAAATTGTAAGGCATGTGGGTGCGGTGGGTGACCGGGACGAGCCGTTTTCCCGCATCTTCGATATACGCTTGCAGCTTGGGGTCCTGTGCGTTGCCGTAATCGGCGGAGAACTGATGGGGCGCGTTCTGTTTATCGATGGCGATCTCCTCATTCTCATTCATGATCATGAACTGCGATTTCCCCGATACGGGATTGACGGCACACCCCGTCGCCACACCGGCGGCCGCCATGGCGGTCATGGCGAGAAACTCTCGGCGGTTCAGTCCGTTCAGGATGATTTTTGAATTGCCCATGGGTATCTCGACCTTACATTTTGATTCAAACGGCACGTCGCGATGCGTCGGAGTCCCTATGCCCGCTGCCCGCAATGGGGACAATAGTTGAACGCTTTGTCAAATTCCCTTTTGCAGGCTGCGCACACGACGGTGGACGAAATGTCCGAATCCTTGGAGGCATCGGTTCGGATTTCATTGACCGGCCCTTGGCAATGCCGGCAGAGCAAAAATGGTTCTCCCTGCTTGACTCTGATCAGCGGAATGAAAAAGAGGCTTACATAGTGATCCACCCGGGTGGTATATGCCTGATTCAATCCGCAGTTCGGGCAGCGTCGGGGAACTTCATCCAATTGTTTGGTTTTGGGTTGCACACCGGCGATTAAAAACATGGAATTATCGAATGACTTTTTTCGTCTGTGACCTCGGTTTTCCCGGATTCCAAGGCTCTCTTCCGCTGCGAACGGATTGATTCGGGAGATTGGATATTGCATGCGTGTGCCGTATTGTATAAGAAAAAAACCGTTAGTCAAGTACCCATCCAGAAATGCTATTTTTTGGATGGATGTTTCAAATTAGGAAAAGGAGCGCACCATGATCGTCGATTTTCACGTTCATACCTTTCCTGCAGAAATTCGTGACCACCGGGAACGGTTTTTCGATAATGAACCGGAATTTAAGCTGCTATACGAATCACCCCGTTCCAGACTCGTCTCTGCGTCGGATATCGTCCGCACGATGGACGAACAGGAAGTGGACGTTTCCGTTGTGTTCGGGTTTCCCTGGCATGATCCCGAAACCTGTCGCCGCAACAACGACTACGTCCTCGATGCGGTGAGTCGGTATCCCGAACGTCTTCGAGGGCTTTGCTGCGTGGACAGCCTCGATCCGGATGCGGACCGAGAGGTCGAGCGATGCCTCGATGCCGGGTTGAGCGGCGTGGGGGAACTGGCCTTCTACGGGTGCGGTATCGATGGCCAGTGTCAGTTGAGCCTCGATCCCATCATGGCCATGTGCCGGCAGCGGAACGTGCCGGTGCTGCTTCATACCAACGAAGAGGTGGGGCACCTCTATCCGGGAAAAACCCCCAACACCATGCTGCAGATCTACGAGACCATCCAGCGGTTTCCGGACAACACCATCGTGCTGGCACACTGGGGGGGCGGTATATTCTTTTACAACCTGCTGAAAAAAGCGGTGCGGGAGACCCTGGCCAATGTCTATTATGATACCGCCGCATCACCGTTTCTGTATGACCATCGGATCTATTCCTATGCCAAGGACCTGGTCGGGTTGGAAAAGGTGCTGCTTGGCACGGACTACCCTTTGCTCAAACCGGAGCGCTACTTCAAGGAGATGGATGCCGCCGGTCTGAAAGATGCCGATAAGAAGCTGGTCTGCGGCGAGAATGCCGGGCGGCTGTTGAAGCTGTAGGCGCGTTTCCATCGCCGGAAGGGGCCCTTGTGCGGGCCATGAACCGGCTATCGGAACATCACGGCCGGGTGACGAAACGGAGCACATCCGCCATCAGCCCGTTGATGATCTCATACTTTTCCGGCGCTGCGGCCAGGATCTGCGATTCGGACTGCACGGTTGTGGATGGCACCAGTTCATCCCGGCAGTGGGTCACGATCTCCCGTGCCGAGGCGGGGGTGGTCTCCAGGTGAAACTGCAGGCCCAACACCCTTTGTCCCATCTGAAACGCCTGATTCTCGCAGCCCTCGCTGCTGGCCAGCAGGCAGGCACCCGGAGGCAGGTCGAAGGTCTCGCCGTGCCAGTGAAATACCTCCACCGATGGCGGAAATTCGAATACCCCTTTTCCGTCAGGCACCGTTTTTTGGATGGGATACCAGCCGATCTCCTTGACCGTATTGGGAAATACCGCACTGCCCACGGCACTGGCGATAAGCTGGGCGCCCAGGCAGATGCCCAGCACCGGCAGGTCGCGATCCATTGCGCTGTAAATGAACTGTTTTTCCGCCGGCAGCCATGGAAACAGGTGCTCGTCGTTGACGCTCATGGGCCCTCCCATCACCACGAGAAAGTCGATCCCATGGATGGCGGGAAGGGCCTCTTCGTTGAAAAGTCGGGTACAGGTGATTTCGTATCCGGCGGACACGAGCCACGGTTCGATACTTCCCAGCCCCTCGAAGGGGACATGTTGCAGGTAGTGGGCGCGCATGTGCACTCCTGAATTATGGTAGTGGGGCTTTTGGCCCGGCGGACAACAGCACCTCGTCGTTTTCGAAATCCTTGCGCCGGATATGGGAAAACATCTCCAGCAGTCTGGGAACGGTGAGCTTGGTTTTTTCGGCGCCGGAGACGTCGATGATCACCTCGCCGGCGTCCATCATGAGCAGTCGGCTGCCGTATTCGATGGCATGGTTCATGTTATGGGTGATCATCAGCGTGGTCAACCGATGGGTTTTCACAAACCGGGTGGTCAGGTCCATGACGATGGCGGCGTTCTGGGGGTCAAGGGCCGCGGTGTGTTCATCCAGAAGGGCGATGTCCGGCCTTGACATTACCATCATCAGAAGGGTCAATGCCTGGCGCTGTCCGCCGGAAAGGGTGTTGACGTTTTCCTTCATCCGCGATTCCAGGCCCATCTTCAAGTGCACCAGCTGCTCGCGAAAGCGTGCACGCATTTTTCGGTTGAGGTGGATGACGGGCCATTTGAAGCCCTTTGTACAGGTAATCATCATGTTGTCCGCCAACGTCATGTTGGAGGCGGTACCCACCAAAGGGTCTTGAAAGATCCTTCCGACCGTTTTGGCCCGCTTGTACTCGGGTGTTGCGGTGACATTTTTTTCTTTGAAGAAAATTCTGCCGGATGTCGGGTAGAGGCTGCCGGCGATCAGATTGAAGAGTGTGGTCTTGCCGGCACCGTTGCTGCCGATGATGGTGACGAATTCGCCGGGCGACACAGATAGGTTGATATCCCGGATCACCGTCTTGGCATTGGGTGTGCCGGCGTGAAACGTACAGTTGACATCTTCCAGTCGAATCACGAGTCGGTCTGCTCCTTGCCGCGGATCCGGCGGTAGTTGGTCACGGCCAGCGAGGCGATGATGAGAACCCCGGCGATAAGTTTCAGATCGTTGGGGGTCATGTTGATGGTATACCCGTAAAAACGGCCCAGATACATGATGGCTTTGAAGAGAATCGTACCGAGGATCACGCGCAAGGTGAGCATACCGATGCGGTTGGACTTGATGAGAAACTCGCCGAGCATCACCGACGCCAGTCCGGAAACCACGATTCCCTGTCCCAGGTTCACGTCGGCAAATCCCTGATACTGGGCGGCGAAGGCGCCGGACAGGGCCACCAGCCCATTGGACAACCCCACGCCGATGAGTTTGAGCGTGGCCGGGTTGACGCCCTGGACCCGGACCATCTGTTCGTTGTTGCCAAGGGCGCCGAACACCAGCCCCATGTCCGTATGAAAGAAAAGATCCAGAGCGAACTTGATGACCAGCACCACCGCCGCGAAGAAGAGCAAAAGGGCCCATTCGCTGGGAAGGGTTCCGTTGGCGGCCGCGGTCACCTGGGTGACCACGGTATCGACGCGCATGAGAGGAAGGTTGGCCCGGTTGTCCAGTATCCGGATGTTGACGGAATAGAGCATGGTCATGGTGAGAATACCGGCCAATAGGTGAGGAACCTTGAGCCGGTTGTGAATGGCCGCCGTCACGCAGCCGGCCGCAACACCTCCTGCAAAGGCCAGCAACAATCCTGCCGCAGGATTCATCCCGCCGGTCAAGGTCGCGGCCATGATGACGGCTCCCATGGGAAAACTGCCGTCCACGGTCAGGTCCGGAAAATCGAGTATGCGGAAGGTGAAGAATACGCCCAATGCCATGATGGCGTAGATGAGACCTTCGACAAAGATTCCTTCGAGCATTCTGGGAATTCCCTGTTTTGTACTATCGTTTCGTTAATTTGCCACCTTTGATGATGGTGTTGGCCTTGTCCAGAATGTCCGCCGGAATCGTCAATCCCAGTTCCTCGGCCACATCCAGGTTGATCAAAAGATCCACATCCGATGCATCGGTCATGTAAATGGTGGGAATGGCCGCGGGCTTTTCTCCGGCGAGAATACGATTCACCAACCGGCCGGTGGCCTTGCCCATCTTGTAGTAGTCGAAGCCCCAGGCCGCCAGGACGGGCGTGGATTCGGCGCTGCTGGGGTCGGCGGACATGACCGGGATGTTGTGCTTTCCGGCCACACTGGATACGGCGGCCAGGGCCGATACCACGGTGTTGTCGTTGGAGATATAGATGCCGTCCACCCGACCGGCGAGGGTCTGAACGGCCTGTTTTACTTCCGCCGAGTTGGAGACGGTGGTTTCGACGAATTTGATGCCCATCTGTTTGCATACGTCCCGGGCGATGGCGGCAAGACTCACGGCATTGGCCTCGCTGCTGGCGTAAACATGCCCCAAGGTCTTGATGGGCTTGATCCGGTTGAGCAGTTCGATCTGCGCCCTGACCGGGGTCATGTCCGAGATGCCGGTGATGAATGTTTCCCCCTTGTCCGTCGATGCGACCAACCCCGCGGCCACCGGATCGGTAACGGCACTGAAAATCACGGGGCGGTCCTTGATGGTATTGAACAGTGCCTGGGCGGTGGGCGTCGCGATCCCCACCGCCAGGGTAACATCTTCCGATTTGAACTTCTGTGCGATGGAGGAGGCGGTGGACATTTCCCCGTTTGCGTTCTGTGCGTCGAATCGTGCGTCGGGATACTTGTCCTTGACCTCTTCCTGGATTCCCCGCTCCACGGCATCCAATGCCGGGTGGGAGACGATTTTCGAGATGCCGATGAGGAGGGCATCCGACGCCGCGGTTGTCGAAACGAAGAACATGGCAACAATTAGCATGAGGCCGGTCAGGGTGCCGATTCGGATTTTCATCACTTTTTCCTTTCTTTTCAACGAGATTTCTTCTATGTTTTAACTTATATAATTGAAATCTGAAAGAAATTTCATCCACAACGCAACCGGAAACGGGGGTGTCGGCCCGGGCCGGTCAGCGTATGTGGAAACCATGCATCCCAAAAAAACAGTAAAATTGCAATCCCAACGATGGGAGGCGGCAATTGTAAACCGTTCGTGAGAGGAAGACAAAGGGCCTGCACACGATGTCCATCGTCGTCATCCGATGTTCTTCCCCACTGGTTTCGGCAGGCCGGACCCAAAGGTTGCTCCATGAATCCGATAACAGAAGAACTCATCGATATTTTTGTGCAAACCAACGATCGAAAATCCATGGTCCTGTTGTTTCAGGAGATTTTCACCCCCAAAGAGATCGACACACTCACTTTGCGATGGCAATTGCTAAAGGACCTGTACGAAGGAAAGACCCAGCGAAAAATCGCCACCGATCGAAAGATCAGTCTGTGCAAGATTACCCGTGGGTCCAAGCTTCTGAAGAAAAAGGGCAGTTACCTGAAGAAGGTGCTGGATGACTTATACGAAAGGAACGAAATAAAAAAATAATGTAAAGCCTAAACGAACAGGACCGATACAGTCTATTGTGGGAGAAACCGGATGAGATCCAGGTGGCATCGGCTCTCTTCCATGATTCTGTTCGCTCGGCAATACAAAAAAAGATAACACGTTATTTTTTAAATGAAAAAGGGTGAACAGCGTTACGTATTGATGTGCTGATTGACCGTGAACGTATTTTGTTGGGGAATTCTTCTGTTATAGAAGGCCGGTGATAATGAAAGCGCAGAATCCTTTTTTTGATCGACTGTCTCGTCTGCATAACCTGCCTACGCTTCCGCATATACTGCTCCGTCTCTTCGATGCCTGCGGCAAGGAGAACATTAATTTTGATGAGATCGCCGCCATCGTCGGCAAGGATCCCGCCCTTTGTGCCAAGCTGTTGAAACTCGTCAATTCGGCTTATTTCGGACTGCGTCAAAAGGTCCGGGAGATCCAGCAGGCCGTCGCCCTGATCGGCACCAGCGGCCTAAAAAACATGGCCATCTGTGCCTGTGTCTACGAGGCCTTTCCCAAACCGAAAAAAGCGGGCCGATTTCCGTTGAAAGCATTTTGGTGGCATTCCATCCGGTGTGCCATCTTGTCCCAGCATATCGCCAATGAGCTGAAAATCGATCAGACCGATGACGCTTTCATTTCGGGGCTGCTGCACGACATCGGCAAATTGGTGTTGTGGTCCCATTGCGGTATGGACTACGAGGCGCTTTTTAACGAGTGTCAAGGCGACCGGTCCTGCCTCGTCACGGGAGAAGCGCGCTTGGGAGCGACCCACAGCGAAGTGGGGGCCTGGCTTCTCAACCGATGGAAATTTTATACGGTGGTCGCCGATTCGGTGCGGTATCACCATGAACCCGCCGCCCGAATCGCCCAAGCCCTTCCCACGACCCAAGTTGTCCATGTCTCGAATTTGCTCTGTCATGATGACGAAGAGACAGTGGCGGAAGGATTCAAACTCGCCCACAAGATCCTGGGGTTGGGTGAGCAAGCGTGCCGGGTTTTTATCGACAAGATCGTCGCGGAGGGAAAAGAGGTGGCCGATGCCCTGGGCATCGATATTCAGAGCGACACTCCGGCCAGCGTACCGCACGCCGATGAAACGTCTGATGAAAAAGACCGAAAAATTCGGGACAACCTCGTTCAAGATGTTCAGAACGTCTCCTTGCTCGTGGGATCACTCGAAGGGTTCCTGGCCGCCGGAAGCAGAAGCGACATCCTATCCGTTATGTCGGATGGATTGAAAATCCTGTTGGACCTCGACCGATTCCTGTTTTTCCTTTTCGATGGCAAAAAGCGGGCACTTTTCGGTTATTCCCGCAACAAGGAGGGTGGTTTCTCCAGACTTTCCAGCCTATCCATATCCATGGATTTAGGTGACAGTCTTCTTGTGCGGTCACTGGCCGAAACAAAGTTCGTCTCCTCTTTCGAGCAAGCGGAAGAGAGCGGACTGACGATTTTGGACGAGCAGATCATTCGTCTTACCGGGGGCGATGGCGTCTATTGCCTTCCCATGCATACGAATGAGGATATGGTGGGCGTCCTTGTCCTGTCCATTGGAAAAGGGGACCTGCCGCACATCGAGGAAAACCGGAAACTGTTGCGTATTTTTATCCACAAGGGCGCTCTTGCCTTGCGATTGGACCAACTCAAACGCGACCAGTTGCAAGATGTTCGCGAAAAGCGGGTCGACGCATCGGCCGACATGGCCAGAAGAGTGGTCCATGAAGTCAACAACCCCTTGAGCATCATCAAAAACTACCTGAAAATCCTGCAGTTAAAACTGTCCGACATAAACATCGCCCAGGAAGAGCTGCAGATCATCAATGAAGAGATCAACCGTGTTTCCCTGCTGTTGAATAAGCTGACCGTCATTTCTTCGGAAAAGCCCTCGGATTACGAAAGCACGAACGTTAACGAACTGATTTCGGATATCGTCAAACTGACAAGGGATTCCTTGCTCCGGCATTCCCACGTGACACTGCATACCGACTTGCAGCCGGACCTGCCCCAGGTCGCTGCGGAAAACGCAGGGCTAAAGCAGGTCTTTATCAATCTCATGAAGAATGCGGCAGAAGCGATGGCGTCGGGTGGAAACCTGACCATCCAGACGCGCAGTATCCCTTCGCCCATCGGCAGCAGGCCCCAGATCGAAAATCGAGGGCGTACCGGATATGTCGAAGTCATAGTAAAGGACGATGGACCCGGCATCCCGGATGACATAAAGGAGAAGTTGTTTGATCCGTACGTCAGTTCCAAGGCGGACGGGCATTCCGGATTGGGCCTTTCCATCGTCTATAACATCATTAAAACCTTTCATGGGAAGATTACCTGTGAGAGCGAGGATGGCAGTGGAACGACATTCATTATCGAGTTGCCCGTAAAGTAAATGGCAGTGGATGAACAAGGCGTTTTTTCTTTCGTCTTTTGTTTCAAACCGGAAATGGGTGGAATTTGCGATGCGACGAACACCGAAGATATTGATTGTTGATGACGAAAAACGGTTGTGTGAGAGTCTTGCCTATCTTCTTACGGCAAAGAACTATGACATCCAGACTGCAAATTGCGGGATGGACGCCTTTGCGATTCTGGAAAAAAACAGATTCGATCTGGTGATTCTGGATGTCCATCTGCCGGACATGCTGGGAACCGACATATTGAAGGACGTTTCCAGCCATTGCCCGGAAACAATGGTGGTGTTGATTACCGCGGACGCCAACCTGGACTCCGCCCTTGCCGCCTTGCAATGTGGCGCTTACGATTACCTGCGCAAGCCATTCGAATTCGAAGAATTTCTCAAAACCGTCGAAAACGCCCTCCAACAAAAAAAGTTGCAGCGGGAAAAAGACAGTATCAACGAAAAGCTGCAGATCTCGGAAAAAAAATATCGTGATTTGGTACAAAACAGCCCGGATGTCATCTATACGCTGGACACGAAGGGGCGGTTTACTTTTGTCAGTGAAGCGGTGGAAGGCATGCTGGGTTTTTCCGGCCATGAACTTATCGGAAAGCACTTTTTGCATATCGTCCACGATGAGGATCTCGAAAGAGCCGAGCGGTCCTTGAACGTGGGAAACGTCAAAGAACGGTTTTCATCGAGTATCGAACTGCGTCTGAAGGTAAACGGGGCGAAGCTCAAATACAAGGTTTCCGATCCCTATTTGCCCGTCGAACTTAAAACCATGGGGACTTACGGCGACGGTATCGAAAGCAGGGAAAACAAACGACGCGGGACCCACGGTGTAATTCGGGACATCAGTGAAAGAAAGCGGATACAGGCCCAATTGGAGAGCGCCGAACGAATGAAGTCCCTGGGCTCTCTGGCAGGGGGCATCGCACACGACTTTAACAATCTACTGACGGGCATCCAGGGGCGGTCCACCTTGATGTCCATGGAATTGGAGAAAGACCATCCCCATTGGGAGCACCTTCAAGCCATCGATGAACACGTACGCAGTGCGGCATATCTTACCCAACAACTGCTGGGGTTTGCCCGCGGCGGAAAATTCGAAGTCAAACCCACCGATATGAACGGGCTGCTTGAAAAGAGCGCCAATATGTTCGGCAGGACGAAGAAGGAGATCATCATCGAGTCTCAACTCGAGAATGCGGATATCGTCGTGGACGCCGACCGCAGGCAGATGGAACAGGTGTTCTTGAACCTGTTCGTCAATGCCTGGCAAGCCATGCCTGAAGGGGGCGTCTTACGATTGGCCTCCGCGATTGTCGAATTGGACGAGAAAATTTGCAGGTCCCATCAGGTGAATCCGGGGTGCTACGCGCAGATCACGATTACGGACAACGGCATCGGTATGGATAAAAAGACATTGCCGCATATTTTCGATCCCTTTTTCACGACCAAGAAAAAAGGGCGAGGCACGGGATTGGGCCTTGCCTCCGCATACGGGATCATCAAGAACCACGGCGGATTCATAATCGTCACCAGTGAGCTCGGATATGGGACGACCTTTTCCATTTATCTTCCCGTTTCAAACAAATGTGCCGTTACGGATCTTACGTCAAAAATGGAAATCACCAAGGGCTGTGAGACGATCCTGTTGGTTGACGATGAAGAGATGGTCATCGACGTGGGAAAGGCGCTGCTTGAAAAACTCGGTTATCGCGTCATCTCCGCCAATAGTGGAAAGTCGTCCATCGAGGTGGTTCATCGCCTGGGGGAAGAGATCGATCTGGTGATTTTGGATATGGTCATGCCCGGTCTGGATGGAGGGCGGACTTTTGATCGGATCCGCGAGATCTGTCCACTTCTTCCGATCCTGCTCTCCAGCGGATACGCCATCAGGGGACAGGCGGAAAAGATCATCGAGAGAGGGTGCAATGGGTTTATCCAAAAGCCCTATAACATCTTCACGCTTTCCAAAAAGGTGAGACAATTGTTGGACGAAACATCCAGGGCCATACCGGAAAAGAAAATGTTTGAAAACCTCCTCAACTGACCCCTCCTTTATAAATCCCTTTGAATTCTTGGTGCATCCAGGAATTTGCCTCATATCCTTTTCGCCCTGCTTCAAATTGCCCGATGGCTGTTATTGCTTCATTATGTCGCGTAAAACAAATTGTGTAATGAAAACGGTGCGATATCCGCAAATAATCCCGCTTGCTGCTTCATATTGAATCAATCCATCCCCTCTTTTTGTAGCCAATCCACCTTCACGAAATCGAAAACAGATTGTAATCATTGGTTTTATGTCATTTGGCACACGAGTTGCTCAGTATACTGCTAAAAAACTCATGCTACCGATGGCAATCCTTAGGGCAGGAAAAAGGAGGAAAACAAAATGAAACGATTAACGAAAGCCGTACTGTTTCCGGTGAGAAATATCGCTTATCGTTGGAATCGTGTTCGTTTGTTTTATTGGGCCGATCGAAAATTGTATGAGCTGCGGGCCGTGTGTGTCATGCCGTTTTGGTATTATCGATGGCTCTACCATATCTGTTTGTGGCTGGTGACATTTAACAATTTCAAAAGGCTTGCCGACCTGGCGATCCATACGATTCCATACCAGGTCCGGTTTCAAATCGCATAAGGCAATAAGCGATCGTTTGCATAGACCCGATTTGTAATCGGCAAAAAAGTCTTTTTCATTCGCACTGCGGAACAATTTTTTTAAAAAGCTTTACAAGGCCAAATATGAACCATTTACACAAAAAAGGGAGGTCCATATGCCGTGAACGAAATGCAGGCAAAGGAAACGTATAAATCGTGAAAGCAACCATTACATGAAGGGCAAAAGGGAAAAAAGAAGTAGAAGAAATGCAGTTCATGCCATGCATAAGGGGAAAGAAGAGAATCGTCCTTATGTGAAGAGGGGGAGGGAACCAAATCATGAAACGGAATAATGCAAAAATCGATAATCCTAAAAAGTTTCATCTTGGAGAACGGCTGGTAAGATCCATTGTTTTTTTCTCGGCGTTTATGTTGATAAGTGGTTCGATTGCATTTGCTGAGAAGATCAATATCGGAAAGGAGTGGACGGACGTGAAAGTCCTCTCATCGAGGGACGATTCTTGTACCATCGATGTAACGATCGGGAACTTTGAGCGCAAGGAGGTGTTCATCGGAAACCAGAAGTACTATTCGATTACACTTCCTGGCGAGACATCGACAAAAGAGAAGGGGAGTCCCGAATTACCCAAGATATCCCGAAGTATCTCCATACCTGACCGGTCCGGTGCCTCTGCAGAGGTGATGGACGCCCAGTATTTCGATTATAAGATACAGATCGCCCCGTCCAAGGGGATCGTATACAGAAACGATGATCCGACGAAAATTCCATTTTCTTTTAATGATCACTATAAGAACAATCGGTTTTATCCGGCCCGCATTGTAAGGCTCGGCAAACCTTATGTAATGAGGGAGGTGAGGGGGCTTTCCGTTGACATTTCTCCCTTTGTCTATAATCCGGTTACAGGAACGTTACGTGTTTACACACACCTGAGGATCAAAATCCATTTTGAGGGGCAGGACGATCGAAACGCACTGGATAGAAGAACCGAAAAATATAATCCATATTTTGCCCCCGTTTATCAAAAGCACTTTATCAATATGGCGCTGATGGATGGCAAGCTGTTTGAATTATACGATGATGATGTTGTCATGCTTGTCATTGCGGACGATGACTTCACCGATGAAATGACGCCTTTTGTGGATCATAAAAATGACATCGGTCTAAAAACGACCATGGTCGGCATGAGCGAAGTGGGCACGACGCCGGCCGAAATCAAGGACTATCTTCAAAACTATTATAACACGCACGAATCCTTGACCTACGTGCTGCTCGTCGGTGACTATGCCCAGATTCCAACCCCATTTCATCTGGGTGGCGGGTCCGACCCCAGCTATTCGCTCCTGTCGGGCTCGGATAATTACCCGGATATTTTTATCGGGCGATTTTCCGCCGAAGACGGATCTCAGGTGGACACGATGGTGCAGCGGACCATTGTGTACGAAACGACCGGAAAAGGCGTATGGTTTCATAACGGGATGGGAATTGCCTCCAGTCAGGGGCCTGGAGATGATGGAGAATACGACTACGAGCACATTCGTAACGTACGCACTGTATTGTCCGGCTGGCATTATGCAAGCATCGGTGAATTCTACGATGGTTCGCAAGGTGGTGCGGACACCGCCGGTAACCCGACAGCCGCGGCAATTGCATCGGGTGTGAACAGCGGGGTTTCCATTATCAATTATACGGGGCACGGAAGTACAACCAGCTGGACGAGTTCGGGTTTTTCAAACGCGGATGTAAACGACCTCGTCAATGACAATGAGCTTCCTTTCATTTTCTCCGTCGCCTGTGTGAATGGCAATTTTACCGGTTCCACCTGTTTTGCCGAAACATGGTTGCGTGCGAAAAATGACGCGACTGGAAACCCCACCGGGGCCATCGGTTTTTACGGCTCTTCCATCAATCAATCCTGGAGCCCTCCCATGGAAGCGCAGGATGAATTCAATGATATGCTTGTAAACGAGGACTACTCATCCTTTGGTGCGCTTTGCTTCAATGCGTCGGCGGCAATGATGGATGCGTATGGTGCCGGTGACGGGGAAGGCGGTACCAACATGTTCCTAACCTGGCATATCTTCGGTGATCCTTCCATAAACGTCGGCCCCGCCTGCTTCCCTGAATTGCCCAAGCCGGAACTGGTGTTCACCGGTACGACCAAGTACACGGTTGGTCTGAAAAAATACATTCGCTACAATCTGAAGGTGAAGAATTGGGCGGACTATCCCAACCAGCTCTTCGAAGCCGCGCCGCATCTGGCACCCTGTGGTTTGAATAGCAATTCATCCCGAACCTGGGTGGATATCTACAATGGTGATACGGATACAAGGATGTATGGCTTCTGCGCCCTTGACGCCAACGACGATTTAACCAAACTCTGGTTCTCCGTTGCCGAAGGCATCAAGCCACCGAGTTCCGTCTACGTCGTGCTGGATGACCGGGATTGCCAGAACGAGTATGTATCGAATCGTGTTGCCATGAAAATTATCAAGCTCCTCCCGTATCCCATCGGTAAAAAGTTGATACCTTACCCGATTGTCATGAAATAAACCCGAATCCCGATTTTCCAATCGATACAAAAGAGCCCGCCTTTACACACAAAGGCGGGTTTTTTTGTATTGTGAAGGCAACTTTCAGGGATTCATCCCAAGCCGGAAACAGCCGAATTTTGAAAAATGGTACGGTAAAACCATGGACGGCCGACACCAAAGAGATCCTTGCATTCATTAGGTGGTCGGCGGTATAGAAAATAGATGGTGTTGTCCTTTCATTGTCGGTTCACAAAATCAACCAACAGGGCAGAGGGTGTCATGATGAACAAAGATGACCTTTTACATCAGATGAAAAAGAAGCTCGATGACCTGAACTATCGATGGAACATCGAGCGTAACAAATTCGAAGCCAAGGCCCAGCACGAGAGTGCCGATGCAATCAAAAAATTCGAGGAAAAGCGCGAGGCATTCAGAAAATACCGCATGCAGATGAAGGAAAAGATCAATGAGTTGGACGCTGCAGGGGAAAATGCCTGGGTAGACCTGAAAGGCGGAGTGGAAGATGCCTGGAAGTCCTTGTCCTCTGCCTTTGACAAGGCAACTTCCCATTACAAAAAGAAATAATGGCTCGATACCAATACGGGCACGACGAGATGCCGGCCAAAAGGGCGCGATGGCGCCTTTTGTTGCACGAGGTGATTTTCGAGGCCGACACCCCGGCTGGCAAGGGATTCGATCTTCTTCTCATCATTGCGATCCTCGCCAGCGTCGCCGCGGTGATGCTCGACAGCATGGGGAGCATCCGATCCCAATTCGGAGGTCTTCTATACAACATCGAGTGGTTTTTCACGATTATCTTTACCATCGAGTATTTCCTGCGGCTCACTTGCGTGGGTAGGCCCTTTGCATACGCGGTGAGTTTTTACGGGCTCGTGGATCTTCTGGCCATCGTTCCGACTTATTTGAGCCTCTTTTTGCCGGGCAGCCAATACCTGTTGGTCATCCGCATCTTGCGTATTCTCAGGATTTTTCGGATCCTGAAACTGGTTCACTTCATCGGCGAGGCGAGACTTCTCATAAGAGCCCTTCGGGCCAGTGTCAGAAAGATTGCTGTATTTCTTTACACGGTCATGACGCTGGTGGTGATTTTCGGCTCACTCATGTACCTCATCGAGGGTGAAGCCAACGGTTTTTCCAGCATTCCCAAAAGTATCTATTGGGCTATCGTAACCCTGACGACAGTTGGGTATGGGGATATCTCTCCGCAGACAGGGATCGGACAGTCGGTGGCATCCATGGTCATGATTCTCGGCTATGCCATTATCGCCGTTCCCACCGGGATCGTGAGCGTGGAGATGTCTCACACCTTCGCTCGTGGCGTGTCTACACAGGCCTGTCGCAAATGCGGTGCCGAGGGGCATGATATGGACGCCCGCCATTGTAAGTACTGTGGCGCCGCACTATAGAATAAAATCAGGATGCCATCATGATGCAGGCAGCAGTGCATAACAATCGGCAATCGGATGGTTCGTCGGTTGTCCAGCTTTCCGGTGTCTGGAAGGTCGGTCGGCCGACACCCTCCCTCGATGAAGTGAAAAAACTGGTGGAGGATGCCCGGACAGGTGCTATCGGCTTCGATACCAATGCGCTGGAAACATGGGATAGCAGTCTGCTTGTTTACGTGTCCGCACTGATGGATCATTGCGCCGCATCGGGTGTTCGGGTTCTTCCCGATGGTCTTCCCAAAGGTGTCCGGCGGTTGCTCTCCCTTTCCGGTGGAAGCACTGACGATAAAAAAGAGACCCGGCAAGAGCCGAAGGCACCATCCTTTCTGGAACGGCTGGGTGAAACGGGTTTTTCTCAGGCCAGGGCTCTGGTTTCCACATCGGATTTTTTGGGAGAACTGGCAGTATCGGCTGTGCGACTCGCTACAGGAAAAGCCAGGCTGCGGTGGTCGGACCTCGTCGTACTGATCCAGGCCTGCGGTTGGCAAGCACTTCCCATCGTATCGCTCATCAGCATCCTCGTGGGTCTGATCCTTGCCTTCATGGGGGCGGTACAGCTCAAGATGTTCGGGGCTCAGATATACGTGGCCGACCTCGTGGGAATCGGTATGACCCGGGAGATGGGGGCGGTGATGGCTGGGGTCATCATGGCCGGTCGAACCGGTGCCGCCTTTGCCGCCAACCTTGGCACCATGAAGGTCAACGAGGAGATCGATGCCTTGAAAACGCTCGGCGTTTCTCCCATGGATTTTCTGGTCCTTCCCCGGGTTGTGGCCCTGGTGATAATGATGCCGCTTCTTTGCATTTATGCGGATTTCATGGGGCTGTTGGGGGGCATGGTGGTCGGCGTCGGTGCCTTCGACATCTCCCTTCTTCAATATCTGGTGCAAACCCGAAATGCATTGGCCTTCACCCACATCTTTCTCGGTATTTTCAAGAGTGTGGTATTCGGTCTCATCGTTGCCATCAGCGGTTGCATGCAGGGTATCGGCTGCGGTAGAAGCGCGGCTGCCGTGGGCCAGGCCACGACTTCCGCCGTAGTGATCGCCATCGTCTACATCGTCGTGGCCGACGGGATTTTCGCCCTCATGGCGAATGTGCTGGGAATGTAAGAACCATGCTCTTACTACGCCTGACAGACGTGGCTCCAACAGTAGCAGGCAAGGCGTTTCTAAACATGGCCAGTTGCCTCCTTGTGCCTACCTGTAGATGAATTGCCGTGCCGGTAGAGCCACGAAACCGATCGTGTGAAATAACCCTTTTCGCCTTATTTGCTTTTTCCCCCGATTCGGTCCCGTGGCTGATGTGGCACAGCGCCCATAATCAAGGCGCCGGTATGGGATGAGACATGAGTATGATTAAAATATTGCCATTTTCTTGGTCATATCGAACAATTTGTCCACATACTCCATGGGAGTCCAGTAGTCGAGAACACCAAGGGCCTGGAAGTGCTTGGGATATTTCTTGGCTTCGGCCACACGCACTTTCAGTTCCGCTTCCACGGCGTCAAAATCGCCATCCAGAACGATATGGTCATCCACACTGCAGCCGCAATACAGGTCCTTTTCCACACTCCACTCGAAGTGTTGCTCCTTCAGCGGTAGGCCGTACCACTCGGGAGCGTTTTCCATGTGTCCAATTTTGACATCTGCCATGCTTGCAATCTCCTCAATTATGCTTTCGTGATTCCAGCTTCGATACATAGTTCAAGAACGTCCAGCATATCCAGATCGGAACCGACGGACTTGATGCCGTCTGTGATATTCGTCTTGCAGGATGGACAGGCCGATACAATCGTATCTGCACCAACGTCATTGGCCTGTTTGACCTTGTCGGTGGCAATCTCCACGGAAAGGTCGAAGTCAAAACCTTTAACGCCGCCCCCGCCGCCGCAACACCAGGTCTGCTCTTTGGTACTGTAAAACTCCACCACCTCGAGTCCGGGGATTGCCGCAAGGATCTTCCTCGGCTCATCGTAGGTCTGCGTGTCCCGGCCTAATTCGCAAGGATCATGATAGACAACCGTCTTCTTGACCTCTTGGGTGAATTTTACCTTGCCTTCCTCGATCTGCTCGGCCAGCACATGCACGATATGTTTGGGTTTGATCTTGTAATCATCTCCTTCCAGCTTCAGTATCTTGGGATAATCCTGAACGAGAATACGATAGCAGCCGGCACAGGAAGCGATCACCGTTTTGCCTTTCATCAGTTCATAGTTGTGACGCATCAGATCCCGGGCCAGCATAAGATTTCCCATCATCAGCATGGGATTGCCGCAGCAGCTCTCTTCCTCTCCCAGGATATTGAAAGGAATGTCCAGAATGTTGAGAACCTTACCCACCGCCTGGGCGATTTCGACTTCCCGAAAGCTGGACAGACATCCGACGAAATAGGTAGTGTCGGCATTGGGATCCAGTTTGATGCCGGCATCCTCCACCCAGTCACCCCTCTCTTCGTTGGGAAAACCCATGACGTTCTGGGTTTTTTCAATAGCCGTACAGAACATGTCGACATGTTCCGGAAGCGCGACGCCGGAATTGAACAGGTCCGCCCTCAATGCCTTGGTGATGTGAGGCTGAACAATCTTAGGTTTAAATGTCTCCAGGTCCAGACATCCGCACGCCTGTCGGCAGTTACCACAAAGGAGACAACTATATGCATACTCCGCCAGTTGCGGCGTTATCTCGACGGTCCCTTCAAGCACGCGCTGGGCCATTTGGTTCCTTCCACGGGAAGAGTAAGGTTCAAATCCTTCGGTATGCTCCCGAATCGGGCATACCTTCCTGTCTCCCCAAGGGTTATATTTATGAACACATACACCACACCTCGTACAGGCGTAGATTGCTTTTTTGTGTTTTTCTAATTCCATTTTCTTCACCTCTCATCTCGATATAATTTATTCTATAGATCCCAAATGCCTGGATTCATAATGTTGTTCGGATCTAAAGCCCCTTTCAACGTCTTCATGAACTGGTAATGCTCTTTGGGCCAGTATTTGGCCATCATGCGAGTGCCCCATCCCTGATGGCAATCCGGGAAATAGCCATGAGAACATGCGTGCTCGGTGGCGTCGGCAAAGAGATTTCCCATTAACTCTCTTGCATTCAGATCTTCTCCCGGAACCCATATGATGGTCGTGAGTATCCAGTTGGCCATTCCGGTGGCGATGCAGCCCTCGTTTGATTTGTATGGAATGCCGCTCTTGTTCATCCTTTTGTAGATGAAATTCCTCATCTCATGATGGCCCTCCACTACCTGGGATCGAGATACGTAATACTCAAAAAAGTGCCAGATTCCCGGAGAACCGAACTCACCCATTTCACGGTGCCGACGTCCTTCCACACAGCTTGATTTCCAGTCTTCAACCTGGGGGCCTGTGGCAAGCCGTCCCTTGTGCTTATCGAAAACCTCTTCGATGATCTCCACTTTGGCATCCACCTCTTTTTCGGTGTTGCCCTTGGCGATGGTAATGACAAGGGGGGATTCCTGCCCCTGGGACCGGGTGAAATCAGTGACCGGCACAATAACGATGAAGTACATTGGAAGGGGTTCAAGAACACTCATCTCCTGGACCAGATCCCAAGCCTTCTCGAATGTATCGAAATAGTAGGCCTGAACTTTCCTTACCGGAGATACCCTGTACATCCGGTAGGTTGCTTCCGTTATGATTCCGAACGTACCCGAAGCGCCGATAAACATCCCCCCGAGATTCGACGTTCCGCAATAGGGATCGTAGAGCATTTTGTTCATGATGTTGTTTCCCCGGCCGGATCCGGTTTGAACCACGTTTCCGTTTCCAAGGACCACCTTCACTCCGGGAATATGAAGGGCGTTAAATCCCGCTTGCGGCAATTCATAACCCGCTCCGCCGCCGGCGAAACCGCTGATTTGTCCGCCCAGTGTATCCGGGTACCAGGGCTGAAAGGCGGTATGTACATCCCACCCCTTGTCCCAAAGAAGCGTGTTAAACTCCGATGTGGTCATGCCGGCCTCAGCAGTCGCCGACAGATTTACCTCGTCGATCTCTATCAGTTTGTTCATCCGGGTCATATCGATCACGATACCTCTCCCGTGCATTCCTCTGGGAGTGCCATAGAATGAAGCTCTGCCGCCGCTGGGTACGATTGGAATTTTGGTAGTGTTCGCCAGTCTGACAATATCCACTACCTCATCGGTGCTTGATGGGCGCACTACGATGCCCTGTTTATTGGGTGGCAGCAGGCTGGTATCCCTGCTGTAGGTCTCCAATACGACATCTTCGTCGGAGACGTATTTGGGGCCGACTACCCCCGCTAGGTCGTAGTATAACGGGTGATGTGCTTTACGAAATGGTGTCATGCAAATACCTCCTTTTGATGAAATTTTGCTGTTTTAATGCCTATGGATACGGACAAATAGTATCGGTCTCCTAGCAAATCGTAACCCGCTCCGGATTAACAATTACAGTGGGACGGCCCATAAATGGCTCTTTCAGCTTAACCGTAATATTCTGGGAAGACGTTTCAACAGAAACGACCTTGCCGTGTAAATGCACGCCATTCCCAACAACCACACCGGTGGCTTGAAACCCCGACATGTCCACAGATACACGTTGTCCAATTTGAATTTCAGTCATGTTTCCTCCTGTTCGAGAAGTAACCTCTCTTCGATAATGCGGGACACAAATTCGAAATGATCGCGTGCGATCTCACCACTATCAACTTGGCAGGAGGGTCTCCAAAGCCTGCACAATTGATAATTTTCATACATGAGCAGCGACATGAGGCGTCCAGAGATGACAAAGTTGTTCGTGTTTTCCATAAACCGAACGAATAGGGCCTGCTTTGCCCCCAAACAAAAGACTTCGTTGTTCCATACCCTTGTAATTGCATAATAGCTGCACTATAAGGTGAAAAACAGACAATATTTTTATAACTTTACTTTATATAGTTGTCAAGTACTGCAAATAAAATAAATATACGCAAAATATATAATATTTGAATGGGTCGCTGGTGTCTTCGAATATCCGGCGCCAATACCCAAAAGATTCGCCAATCTCTTTTCCAGGTTTTTCAAGGGATCAAGGTTTGCTGTCAGAATCAACGAAAGTGGCTTTCGGACCGCTTTTGTTACATCGTATGGCAGGCGATGGCCTTAATCAGATACCGATGGTTATGGGGGTGTTTGATGAAAATATTGAAGGGAAGCGAATCTGTGCCCAGTGATTTTGTGCAGATTGTGTTCCGATGAGATACGTCTACTGTACTGTCGGTTCAGAGATCATACCTGGTAAATTGCGGTTTTTGTATAGATGGATATGGAACAAATAAGGCTTTATGATGAAAAACTATGGACACTGCTGGGGGACAATTTGATGAACTACCGAAGTTGAAGGTTTTTTTGGAAGCCCTACCTGGATAAAAACCTCATATTCCATAACCCAAGGAATGTTACCCAAATTATTCCTGACAAATGTGGACATCTCCTCCGAGTCTCGAAATATCCCCCAGAGGATCAGATTAAATCGGCCGCCCATGATTGCTACCTGGATTACCTTATCTTCGTGAGTCAGCGCGACTGCAACGTCACGGACCTTTCCAGGCTGGATTTTGGCAAATATCAAAGCGCCAACGTTTAAGCCGAAACAACGCGTATCAACCAGAGTAACCGTATTTATCACCCCTTTGGACCGAAGTCGTTCCAATCGGGTTTGTATTGTTTGCCAGGAAGTCCCCAGTCTTCTGCTCAGAGTCGTTGTGCTCGTCCTCGGTTGCAATTCCAACTCCTTAATCAGATTCAAATCCAATTCGTCCAGGGAATGCTCTTGAGGGTTGTGTGTATTGCTAGGCCGATTGCCCATTGCCCCCCCAAAATCCTTCAATTTTTCCAAGAATACGAATACGTCGAAGTTTGCGATATGCTCCAGTCGTCCCAGTTCCTGATCAACAAAGGCGACAATTTCCTCATTATTGCGGAAAAACGTCGGGGTTAGCACGTCATAGCGACCATAGGTCTGTATGACAAGCTGGACATTATGGCAGGATCGAAGGGCATTTACTGCATCATCGGCTGATCCGGGTTGCATCTTGATTCCGATCAACGCTCTTGTTTGGTATCCAAGGGCTTGCGGCTCGATACCCGTAACGAAATCGAAAGCTCCCGCATCACGCAGCTTTCGTATTCTTCTCAGAACAGTTGTTGGGGCAACATCTAACTTTGCACCAAGATCGACCAGGCTCTGCAGTGCATCAGCTTCCAGTTCGCGGACGAGTAGCCTATCTAACTCATCCGGCCGCAACGTATTGGCTTTTCTGATTTTCGGACGTTTTCGCATACGTATTCAAAAACTTTTTGCTGATAGATGGGCGCTGGACAAAACTTGAATCATCATTGATCTAAAAAAAGTAGGTCAATACGTTTTGAGAATTTTTCTGTTACCCTATTGATAGATGCCTGTCTGGTTTGTATTTTAGGGCCTTTCCAAGTTTCAATGAAGGCATTTGAAAAAATGCGATTGCCGATAACATTATCTATGCATTGAAAAAAATCAAGTTTTTATCTTAGGGCTATTGGCTGCTGCTCGCGCCTCGACCAAACGGTTTTACGATGATCAAAAGATAGGGAAGCAGCGTCAAGGCGGCAACGAGGGCGATCAGCATGGCCAAGCTGGTAAAAATCCCGAAATAGATCGTGGGCCAGAAGTTGGAGAAGACCAGGATCGAAAAACCGATGATGATGGTTATCGATGTGTAGTACATGGCATGGCCGATGGAGTTGTGGCATCTGTGCAGGGTTTTTATGTAATCTCCGTCGGTCTTTATCTCCTCACGAAATCGATAGATGTAGTGAATGGTATCATCCACGGCGATGCCGATACTGATGGCCGCAATCGTGATTGTCATGATGTCCAGCGGGATGTCCATCCACCCCATTACCCCCAGAACAATACCCGCCGAGAAAAGATTGGGAAAAAGGGCGATCAATGCCAATTTAATGGAACGAAAGAGCAGTACAAACATCAAAAGCAGTGCCAGTGCCACCACTCCTAAAGTCTTGATCTGGGATGCGAACAGACTTTGCAGCATGTTGTTGTACAGGACCATCGTCCCCGCCAATTGGAACTTGCCTTTATCGATGTTCAATTCATGGGCGAGATCGTGTTTGATTTTCTTGAGAAATGCATTGCGGTTGAGCGTTGGCATGGAATCGATGATGCGCATCGTAAATCGGACTTCATTGTTATCGAAGGAGATATACGGACGCAAGATGAGATCCTTGTATTCGTCTGGAATTTTCGAATAGAGAACCGCCATTTCAAGGCTATCCAATGATTGGCCGTCGTTGAGTCTTCTCCCGATTTTCAGCACTGTTGCCAATGAGAGAACTTTTCCCGTGGCGGGAAGGCTCTCCAGATAATCATGGACCTGTTCGATCTTCACCATGCGGTCTTCCATGAACCAGTATTTGTTGGGATCCTCCGTTTCGTCGGGATTGTCGAAGGGGTCGGCAAACGGATCATTCTCCTCGGCAAGATCGGCTGCCGGTGCGGCGGCATCGAATCGGACGATCACATCCAATGGCGTGGTACCGCCCAATTTCTGATCGATTTCGGCCATTCCCTGGTAGATCATGGTCGATTTTTTAAAATAGTCGATGAAGCTGTTCTCCACCTTCAGGCGATAGATGCCCATCACGGCCAGGACCGAGAAGATACCGGTAATAATCAAGATCGCTGGCCCCTTCCTCTCGGTCAACCGGGCAAAAAACCCGGGGATGGAAAAACGGAAAAACCTATGTGGCATCGGTGGATTCGGTTTCTTCAGCAAAATAACGCCGGATGGAAAGAGCAGAAAAGTCAACGCCAAGGAGAAAAGAATGCCGATGCTCATCATCCATCCGAATTGGATGACGGGTTTGATGTCGCAGAGCAACAGGGAGGCGAAACCGGCAATGGTGGTAAGGGCCGCGTAGAGGCAGGGGACGAACTTGGTACGGACGGTTTCCTGGGTGAGGGTGCGGTGTCCTGCGTCAGGGCGGGTGACCTGATATTCCCGATAGCGCACCACCAGATGGACCACGATGGCCAATGTGATAATCAATTGCAGAGAGATGAAGTTGGAAGAGATTACCGTCACGTCCCAGCCGAAGGTGCCGAGAACGCCCATCATGCAAACGACGGCTAAGAAACAGCAGAGCATGGGAACGAGAATCCAGCGCATACTCTTGAAGATAACGCCCAGCATGAAAACCAGCAGCAGGAAAACACCGATGCCGAAAATCTTGAGATCGTTTTTGATGATGGTGATCATGTCGTCGGCGATCATGCTGACGCCGCCGAGGAAAATCTTGGCATCGGGACGGTATTGATCCAGAATCTGTCGAATCTGTGCGATATTTCGATGCTGCTCTTCATTCATCCGGATTTTATGCGTCCGGATCTCTTTTAACACGATATGGAGCCTTTGCGCCTCCCGGCGGGACAGGCCATTTTCTGCCTTCTGATCCAGATAGCCATTTCGCTCGTTGATCAGATCGGTGTATGTCGGATCGGATTTGATGTTGACCACGATGGACGTGGTTTTCATGTCCGGGCTGACCAGAAGGTCCCGGTAAAAAGGGCTCTCCTGCAATTCGGTTCTGGCCAGTTTTTTGTCGACCGAAGGCGATTTCAGGTTGGGAATCTCATTGGAAATTTCCGAGTAGGAGACGGGCGGGCTTTCAAACAGTGGTACATCCAATATGGTGAGGACCGATTCGACCCAATCCATGGTTGCGATCTCGCCTCGCAAGCGGTCCAATGTATTCAGGTTTTTTTCATCGAGAAGATCGCCATTTCGGGGGCTCACGGCGACGAGCAAAAAATCGTGGACCCCATACCGTTCGGCGATTTTTCGAGAATAGCGTAAATCCTTATCATTTTCCAGTAAGAGGGCGTCCGCCGACGCGTCGATCCGAAAGTCCCTGGCCTTGTATCCCAGAACTGCAATGAGAATCATGAGGCAGATCAGAACACGTACGGGGTGCCCAAAAACAATGTTGTTGTACAGACGTTGGAAGGCTTGCACTATTTTTGTCATTGGAGTGTGATTCCTTGGATTTTTGCTCAAACGAAATGGCCGAAGACAAATTCCGGCCATCCTTTCATGCTCTTTGATTTCGTGTCAACAGGTTGTATTATCGCCGAGCCGTTTCCATTGTCCTATTTTCGATTTCAAGTTGTCAAATTGCCAAGGTAACGCCCTGATTTCCCGTCGGGGCTATTTTTCCAGTTCCCGGCGAATGGCCCGGGCGAGGATTTCCATCAAAAACGGCTTCTTGACATAGGCACCGGCACCCAGCCGTTGGGCTTCGCGTACCCGGTCGGTCTCCGCATAGCCGCTGGCGATGATCACTTTGGGGATGTCCTGAAGGGCACTGATAGCGCGATACGTGTCCAGTCCGTCCATGCCGTCGCCCATGATCATGTCCAGCAACACCAGGTCGACGGTGTGGTTCTGCAGATATTCCACCGCCGCTTCGCCGCTTTCAACCACATGCACGCGATAGCCGAGCCCAGTCAGCATCTCATGGGCGATATCCCGCTGCAAGGGAATATCGTCCACCACCAGAATCGACTCTTTTCTGGCCATCAGCCGTTCGCGCTCGATCTTCTCGGGTGGTTGGGCGGGTACTTCGCGGGTTGCCGGCAAGAAGACGTCAAAGACGGTTCCCTCGCCCGGAGTGCTTTTCACATCGATGGCGCCGTGATGATCTTGCACCGTTCCCCATACCACCGCAAGACCAAGGCCCGTGGAACTCATGCCCAATTTATTCTTCGTGAAAAAGGGTTCAAAAATGCGAGGAAGGTCTTCAGGGGAAATTCCGGGGCCGTCGTCACTGACACTCAGGTGTACATACTCACCCTCTTTGATATCCGTCGTTCCGACTTTTACGTCGTCCAAATATCGATTTTCGGTGGAAACGGTAATCGTGCCGGGGCCGTCGAAGGATTCCTGGGCGTTGATGATCAGATTCATCACAATCTTGGCAATATCATCGGATGAGCCCCGAATACGCATCAGGTCGGCGTCGAGTCGCAGGTCCACCCAAACGTCGAAATGTGCCAGGACTCTTTTGCGATGGGCCGGGCTTTTCACATAGTCTGTGATAATCGTGTTTACATCGAGGACCTGTTTGTCGGCCACGCCCCGTCGTGCCATGATCAACAGATCCTGTACGATACTGGCAGCCCGCTCGCCTGCGGATTGAATGACCTGCAAGGGGCGCAATAACGGATCATCCGGCGGCAGCCGGTCGATCAACAACTCGGGATAATTGATGATCCCCGAGAGAATGTTATTCAAATCATGGGCAACGCCTCCGGCCAGTGTGCCGATGGCCTCCATTTTCTGGGAAATAAGAAGTCTTTCGCGCAATCGCTGACGCTCTTTTTCGGCCTCCTTGTAATCGGTGACGTCTCGATTGACGCATACCAGCCCGGTTAACCGGCCCTCTTCGTCGAACAGAGGCGCTTTAAACCCATCCCAGTACACCACCCGGCCATCGGATAACCGTTGGGTCGTTTCAAAACGTACGGCCGTTTTTTCTTTCCTGACCCGATCGTCCGCAGCCTTGCATTGTTCGGCAATATCGGGGGGCAGCAGATCATCGTCCTGTTTTCCCAGGATCGACTGTTTATCCATGCCGGCCATATTCTCGTAGGCCTTGTTGACCACCAGGTTGCGTCCCCGGTTGTCTTTAAAATGAATAACATCCGGAAGTGCCTCGATGAGGGTATTCAGCCGCTCGTGCAGCTCTTTTGTGGCCGACTCGCTGGCACTGCGCCGATTCACCTCATTTTCCAGGTTGCCGACCAGAGACTGCAATTCCCTGTTTTGCCGTTCGATGGCCTGGTGGAGTTGTCGCCGGCGACGTTCCCACCAAAGCGCGGAAAGGGAAAAACAGATACCAAACAAGGTCGCCAGGGACATGACCGCCTGCATCATTTGCTTTTGCCGCTCGGCACCGGTGGCACGCAGGATTTCGGGAAGCGGTGTGGAGAGTCCGATGGTCCAGACATAGCTGCCGAATCGTACCGGCGTCCACGCCGCGATCTCCCTGCCTTTGTCGGGGAGCCAGACATACCATCCGACGCCTTCCCGTGCCTGGGTCACGGCTGTGCTCATCCCTTCATAGTGCACGGCGCCTTTTTTTGCTTGCAGGGCGAATATTTCCTTCATGCTTTTGTCGCGATAGATGTCGGGAAAATCGGAACTCAGATCAAAGACCACGTGATCCGGTGCGTAGATCCAGGCATCACCGTTTTGCAGAAGCTGAACGGGCGCCACAAACCGCTTGAGAATCTGCTGTTCCACATTGTCAATGGAATCGCCCCGGGAGATATGATCTTCCAAAAACGGGTGGATGCTGCGGGCCACTGCGCGAACCACCTCCAATTGGGTCTCCTGATAGGAGGCGATTACCGTCTCGACCAGGGTCCGCTGATAATTCAAGGCCACAAACCAGCTGAGGATGATGAGGACGATAACCAACAGCGGCAAACCGACTTCGATGATTCGAAGCCATCGGGCCAAACGCTTGGGGGAAATCGATTCGTTTTGTCGGTTGTTCCCCTGTTTGTCCTTCATAAGTCCTCCCCGATGAATGGTTCACGGTGTGGGCCCAAAATCGTTGGCGGATGTAATTTTTCCCAACTCTACTTAAATCGCCAAAGGGAAGCAAATGGTATTTGAACCAAAGCGGTTGCCACCAAACTTTCCGTTTGTTACGAACGGGTTGAAGAAACACGCGGTTATGGATATCATGGCGATGAAACGAGAACGGTGTATATCGATGGCGATGCGGCTTCACGCAACGAATCCATTTCGAGGAGGTCGTGTTATGCAGATAACCAGCGAAATCTGGCAGGTGGGGGGAGGGGCGCTAACTTCGGCACAGGACGCGGCGATCTATTGTTCGTTTCTCTAACCATTGAAGGATATTTGTCGGAGAAGAGACCATGGGCAAAGCGTCGGTCAACACGGATAGCAGTGCCATCATCGATGCCTCGTCTGCCATTTTGCTGCAGAAGGTCGGTCTGATCGATTCGTGTTGCCGGCTCGTCAGACTTCTCATGACCAGCAGTGTGTTCGCCGAGGTGACCGTTCCCCGGCGACCAGGAGCGGCGGAATTTCGTCTCTTGGCCCAGAAGCGGCGGGGCATCGCCGTCGTGGATGGTCCGGATCCGACTCGTCTGTATGGTCTTGATAACGATATCAAAAATCTCCATCGGGGCGAGCGAGACACGCTGGGAATGTTTTTGTGCGGCGGATTTCGTTTCGTGATCATCGATGACGGAAAGGCGGTGAGGGCGTGCCGCAGACACGGCATCCCCCATGTCAACGCGTTGCTTTTGCCTAAATTGCTTTATTTTTCCAACCGGTTGTCCACCGAACAGACCCGCTGCTTTTTCCTGCGTCTGTGCCGCCTCGGACGTTACACAAAGCAGGTCGTCGACTGGGCCGAAACCTGTGTGCCATCGGATCTATCGGCGTTCCTTTGAAAAGATATCCGCTTGACGGATGATATTGATTCATCATATTCAAACCGGGTGATTTGCACCTGAAACCAACCCGAACGATGAAAGCACCGACGTGCTTTTGGATATCCGGCCCTAGCCCGATATCCAAGCCACCCGCTCTGCGGGTGGCCGGTGACGCACTTTATTGCTATTTTTTGTCGCAATCAATTGGTATCCTCATTAAAAACAACAAGTCCGGACGGCGGCGCCATGTTTTCTCATAATCGCAGGAAAGCGTTATTTCAATGTGTATGGGTTACGTTGACCGCAGGCATACTTCTCCTCTTTTTATTTTCATCCGATGCAAAATTGGGTGAAGCGTCTCAGGTCGAAACCCAAATAGCGAATACAGCCACAGAACCGGCAAAGCTGCCCTTCGAAAGTGTGTTCCAGGGAGAACGATCCGACCTGGCGGTGATGGAACAGAACCTTCAACGTTGGGAGGTACTCAAAGAGACCGCCATCAACGAAATAAAAGCGTACCGTGCACAAAATACCGCGGACGAAAATCTGCTGCTTACCCTGCAAACGCAAAACGAAATCCTCAAGACCACTTTGAACAACAATCGACTCGCTGTGAAAAGCCTTTCGGATCGAATCGAGGAATTTGCCAAGATTGGAAATATTGTGCCCGACTGGATCGCACAGCTTTCCGACCGCATTTCCATTGCTGAAAAAAGGATGACGGAACTTCGGGAGGAGAAAGCAAAAGGATCGAAAAATAATGAAATTTTAAATAATTTAAGAAAGCTTCATGAAATTCTGTTGGACAAGAAGAGGCGGGGTGAACGGTTTTTACAAGACTTTACCGAACTGTTTGACAAATTAAAAAAGACGAAGTCCGATTTGGTGGAAACCCAGCGGAAATTGGAAGAACGCCTGCGATCGCAGGAGAAGTCAGAGTTGTTCAAGCGAAATCTGCATCCAATGGCGAATCTGGGCATCAACAGCTTGAAACGGGAATTGATAGCGGCCTGGGATCGCACCAGTGGTTTTCTCCAGGCAAGTTTCTGGCAGCAGCAATGGGTAAACTTTCAGCGCAGTGGTTCCATCGCACAAACAATTTTGCTGGTACTGTTTCTTTCTGCCATTTTTGCAAGAAGGAAAATCCGAAAATTTCTCCAATCGATCGAGCATCGTTTGGATGGCCCTGCCATGTCAACGCGGCGATTGGCCTTGATTATGCTGCGACGATCTTTCCTGCTCATATGTGCCGCAGTTCTCTTGTGGCTTTATGACCAGTTGAAACTCCCACACATCAACTACCTTTTTGCGGGATTTTTAAAACAAACGGTATTTACACTCTTATTGACACAATGGGGAATTTCGTTTTTTCAACTCCGCTCGGGCGGTTCCGAGTCAGACCTGCAACGTATGATTCAACACCGGTCGGTGGGGTTTTTGCGTGTACTGCGTGTTTTGATCATCGTTTATTTCCTGATGATCAATCTGTTCGGCACAGAGAGTGAGACCACCTGGATATTCCGTTTGGCCTTGGAGATATTTCTGTTTGTCCGGGTGGTTTCATTTTGGCGGGCGTTTGACACTGCATTCACGAATTGTGTCCGCCGGGGAGAAACCTCACCTTCCAAAGCCCTTTGCCTTTCCGTTCGTGGTCTGAGTTTCATGGTTTTTGGTGTCGCCTTGTTGATGGACCTCGTCGGTTACCATAATTTGGCCAGACACTGGCTGGTTTCATGGGTACAAACATTTGCACTTTTCCTGTGGGCAACGATAGGCTGGCTGTCCATTCAGGAGTGGCACGTTTCGCAAAAACGCGTGTTCGATTCCCAGGAAGACGGGAGCGTGCCCATCGTCGTCGGACCGGTTGGCTGGCTCCTGATACAGGTCGCCCGCCTGGTATGGTTGTCTGCCGTGCTGGCCGGACTTCTTTTCGCTTGGGCAGGTTCGGATTTTATGGTTGCGGCGCTGGCGGCACTTTTTAATTTTGAATTTTCAGTGGGGAGTTTGCGTGTCGGTGTCAAAGGGATCCTATTGGCCGTGGTCATATTTTACATGACCCATGTCGCCACACGCATCGGAAAACGGTTTTTAAGCGAAAAAATTCTCGACGCAAGAGACTTTGAACGAGGCCTCAAGGATTCCATCGTTACCATCTCCAGTTATATCGGATGGGGACTGGGGATCCTGCTGGCACTGGGCGTACTGGGCGTGAATGCAACTTCACTGGCGGTGGTATTCGGCGCTCTGAGCATCGGCATCGGTTTCGGATTACAGAATATATTCAACAACTTTATCAGTGGTCTCATTTTGCTTTTCGAACGGCCCATTCAGTTGGGGGACTACGTCGAAGTAAACGGCCTGTGGGCCGAAGTCAAGAAAATCAATGTTCGGGCAACGGTTGTGCAGACCTTCGACAATGCGACGATCATCATTCCCAATTCGGACTTTATCAGCCAGCAGGTGACCAACTGGAGTTTCAAGGATCCCACCATGCGGCGTCACGTGGATGTCGGGGTGGCCTATGGATCAGATATTGAACTGGTGCGAAGGACACTTCTGGAGATTCCCGATCACCTTCCCCAGATCTTACAATACCCCAAACCGGATGTACTGTTCATGGATCATGGTGACAGCGCACTCATATTTCGGCTTCGCTACTGGGCACGTGTCGATCACTATTTCAGCACATCCACCGATGTGCGTTTCGCATTGGACCATCGGTTTCGCGAACTCGGTATTGAAATCGCATTCCCACAACGGGATCTGCATATTCGCAGCGATGATACGCGAGCCATGGCAAAAGCTCCCGAATCCGAACCGCCTATCCAGTCTCCGGACAAAGAGACCGCATCGAAATCGGAGAGGGAAGAAAAGAGAGTATAGGTCGGCAAATTTACGAACTGGTGTACTGTATCTCTCAAACAACTGCTTGTCGGCAAGAATTGGCCACCATCTTGACTGCATGTTTTATTCATTTTAAAAGGCCGTTATGTTAATTTACCATCCAACTGCGGTAGATCTTGCGGTTGCGAATTGTTGTTGACAGATTGATTTTGTTTTTATAATTCCACCCCTCGAATTGAAGCTGTTTTACTATCTTCCAATCGAATCCTGTTGATGAAAAAAATCGAAGTCATCTTCGCCGAGTTCGGGGTAGTAGATTTAGAAATCCAACACTTCCGCAACTATTTTCCGGATGCCTTTTTTACCTTGTTTACCGACATTCCGCAAATCCCACCGGGCTTTGATGCCGTGCACCGGGTGTCTCGTCCCTTCCAAATAGATGATCCACGCTACGGCCATCATATGAATGATTATTGGCAGATCAAAGGGATGCTGGAATCCGATGCGGAAATTTGTGTCTCCTTTGACGGGGATATGCGGATTGTTGCCCCGGAAGTGAACACCATTATTCCCTTGACCGAAAAATTCGGTTTGTGTTTGCCCGCCAACCCAAGAATGCTGGCCAAGATCGATGCAACCATTGGAATCGACGGCGGGAGCGTCGATTTTGTAGGAGGAGGAAACGGTTTTGCCTTTAACGCGGCCATCGCCGCTTTGGACAAACGACACGCCAAGGCGGTTTCCACCGCCCGAATGTTTTGCCGTATTATGGAGCAGCGGCCCGTCCGTGGGCCGCTGGCATGGTGGCATGCTTGCTGGGAAACGGGATTCTTTCCCTGTTTGCTACCATTCCAGTGGTGTGTTTGCGCCGAACATGTCGGCATCGGCAATGAAATCGTCTTGCACGTAGGCCACGATGCCGTCCGCTGCCATTACGGGGTTCACCGGCCATGAAGTTGCAGCTGGTGATGGCCCACCCGGACGACGAGGTGATTTTCGGCTGGCCTGTACTGATGGAGCGGTCCGTCGACTCCATCTTGATTTGCTCAAATGACTCCGCAAATCCTGACCGAAAGTGGTGCCGGCACCGTAAGGTCGCATTGCAGGAAATGGCAGCGGCGCTGGGAATCCGGGCTCGATCCCTGGACTATGCGAGCGAATTTTATCGATTGTCCACCCGGGATGGAAAACTCAAACGGATGATGGCGAATATCACCGCCAACATCGACCCTGCTGCGGATGCCGTATTCACCCACAACCCTTGGGGGGAATACGGCCACCTGGACCATATCATCGTTCATCTTGCCGTTCAATCGACGGCAAAGCCCATGTTATTTACCGATATTTTTCTTCCATCGAACTGGATGAACCTTACATGTGCACCAAAAATGGGATTTTCCGTTCATCGACCTGTTGACAACGACCTTGCCTTTTACAGCTATTTACAATCCTTTTACGACCGGCACCTGGTATGGACATGGGACCGTCCACCCGTTAAACGGTGCAATATTGTAACGCCATGGGATCAACAATAAAAATCATCACCGCCGGTGACGCCAGCTACAGGCAAATGATCGAAGGCGCCGTGCAAATGAATTCCTGTTGCGGCCATGATACCTTGGTCTATGACATCGGTGGGCTGGGAATCGGTAAGCCGTTCGATATCTCATCGGACCTTGCGATGGTGGCCAGCCCTTCCATCATGTTCACAGGGCCTCCGATATCAAAGTCCACCTTCAAGCCCCGTATCATCCTGGATGCCATGCAACGCCATATCGGCGACACTTGCCATTTTGCCTGGATAGACGGAGATGCCTTTTGCATTCAACCGTTAGACGATGTGTTTGATATGGATTTCGATATGGCCGTCACCATGCGCCGATCCGGTGAAGGAATCTCCATCACATGGCCGCCCATGTATGATTGCTATGTCAACGCCGGAGTATTGCTCTTCAAAAATTCACCCGGGTTGCGTTTGTTTCTGGAAAAATGGATCCACAAAATACCGATGACGACAACGGTTACGGATCAGGAAGCGCTCAACAGCCTTCTCTTGCCATATGTGGACTTTTCGATGACGGGAAGAATTTACAATGCCCACGATGTAAATGTACTCGTATTGACAACGGATGAGTATAATTTTTACTATTTCCCTGAAACACCCCTGCCCACCACCCGCATTTTGCACTTTAAAGGAGATAAGTCCTACTCCATGAAATGGTTTGACAAGTATGTAAAACCGCAACAAATGGTTTTCATTGTTGGTGAAGTCGAAAAGAAAGAGCGCAGCTCAGGTTCAACCCCTATTTTTTCTTAGCCGGTAGTGGGAGACGATCCACTCATTGCCGCCTTGATGTCCCCACACTTCGGCGCAAGCCATGAAAAAAATTCTCCAGCGCTGGAACCACACTTTCGCCGCGCCGGTTCCGTAAGTCTCGGCCAGAATGGGTAGAATCGAGTCTTTGCGGCGATCCATGTTGGTAAGCCACGCCTCGGCGGTCTTCTGGTAATGGATGCCGTTTATTCGCCAGTGTTTTTCCACACGAAGGTCCTCCTGAAAATTGAAAATCAGATCGTCGGCGGGCATGATTCCACCGGTGAAAAAGTGCCGGCCCATCCAGTTGTCACCGCCTTCGATTTCAAAAGGATAAGCGAAACGGCTGTGGGTGAAGATGTGAAGGAACGCCCGGCCAGAGTCCGTTAGCCACCGGCTGATGTTGCCCAGCAGGACCGACCAGTTGCGCATGTGCTCGAACATCTCAACGGAGACGATACGGTCGAAACGTCGGTCGATTGAAAACTCGTTCATGTCGGCCGTGATCACCTGTACGTTTTTCAGCCCACGCGCGCGGTAGCAGGTTTCGATGAAACGGCGCTGGGAATGGGAATTGGAAACCGCCGTGATATGACTGTTGGGAAAGCGGTCGGCCATCCAGAGGGTCAACGACCCCCAGCCGCATCCCAGCTCCAGGATATCCATACCGTCGGCGAGCTGTGCCCGATCAACGGTCAACGCCAACATATCCTCCTCCGCGCGATCCAGTGAACCTACTCCACTTTTCCAGAGGGCGCAGCTGTACTTGCGGTTTTTGCCTAGCACCTGCTGGAAGAATGCCGCCGGTAGTTCGTAGTGCTGGTCGTTGGCCATGTCCGGGGAGAAAGCGATGGGGGCGTTTTTCATCTCTTGGGCAAAGGCTGCGATGACGGCTTTGCGGTCGACACCATGGCGAGATGTTTCCTGCGCGATGCGCATGCGGTTCAATCTGCGGATGCCGAGGCGAATCACCGGATCTGGCATCCATGACCGTTCGGCCATGTCCGTGAGTATCTTCATTTTGATTTCTCCCTTTCGGTTCCGGGTTTCGGTGGTCGTGGAAAGAATGGACTGGTCCTTCGAATGTATTCGCTGTATCCAGGACGCCTGAATTGCAGGGCTTTCTCGGTGATGGGAATGCCGGTCATTTTCAAGAGTACAAGGGTGACGAGCACGGGGCAGATGATGGTCCAAAAGGAGTCGGGGGTGGCAAGGGCGACAAGGAAAAATCCCCACCAGATCAAAAACTCGCCGAAGTAGTTGGGATGACGGCTGAATGCCCAGAGTCCCCGATCCATGACCTGTCCCCGATTCTTGGGGTCGGATCTGAACCGGGCCAGTTGCCAATCGCCGGCTGCCTCGAAACAAAAGCCCATGATCCACACGAGGGTGCCGGAAAAATCCAGAACCGTCAATCGGGTTGGCGTCTGCGACAGTTGGGCCTTTTGAAGGACCAGCGAGATCACCCACAAAAAGAGGGCCTGGAGCCAAAACACCTTGAACAGGCTGACCCACCAGAAGGATGAACCGGATTTTTCTCTCCAACTGCCGTATCGGTGGTCTTCCGGTTTCCCCCAATTGCGCCACGTCAGGTGGCCGGAAAGGCGCATTCCCCAGGCTGTGGCCAAAAGAGATACCAGCAGGTTCCGGCCGTAATCGCCGTCTCCCATGACGAACGTGTTCCATGCGATCATCACGAAACCAATCCCCCACAGGCTATCGACGATGGTGACGTTTTTTCGTGCCATACTCCAAACCCAGCCTGCGGTCATCAAGATAAATACAAGGATTAGGTTGACAATGTGAATGGCGAAAAATGGTTCCATCCCGTCCTCCCATTTTGTTTCACAGACCACATGATTGGGACGTGGTCATTGGTTGTACCGATGTTCGTTCCTCTCTTTGCCGGCGGATGGCTCCTCGAATACACCGGTGTATCTTGCCATCGATCGGGTAGGCGAGGACGATGGTGATCGCCAGCAGGTTGCACACGGAGGGTACGAGGGCATAAAGGATTCGCAGGGCAAGAATTACGGTTTCGGACTGTGCAGCATTGGGAACGTATCCCACGCTGCCCAATACCGACAGGCCGACGCCGACCCCCGTGGCCGCCGCCAGTTTTTTGGAAACGGACCAAAGACCGATGTATTGTCCTTCTCTGCGCTCTCCCGTCTTCAATTCGTCGTAATCGATCACGTCCGCCTGAATGGCGGAGGGCAGGGCCAACGTGGCTCCAAAACCCATGCCGGACAGGCAGACGAGCAGGCCGTAAAGGAGCTCATCGCCCGGTCCCAGAAAAAAGACCGCCGCAAAGGCGCCGGTATTTACCAGCATGGCACCGATCCAGGTCTGTTTTTTTCCGAACCGGCGGGAAAGGCCGACCCAGATGGGAAGAAAAATGATGCCGGCGATAAAGTAGAGAAGAAGGAACTGGTCTGCGCGATGGGAACCGAGTACATATTCGACGTAGTAGAGGATCAATGTTGCCGGTAAATTACTTCCGATGGCACTGATCGTATAGGCACCAAGAAGGATCATGAATGGTCGGTTCCGGAATATCGTACGGTATTCACGCCGGCTTGCCGTCGAAACGCCCGGGGGCAGAACCATTTTCTCTTTTACTATTTTAGCACATGTCCAGCACAATAGTACTACCAGCGGTCCATAGAAAATTGAGATCCAGAACAACTGCATTCGTTCACCGGATGGACCCGTGCCGGTTTCAAAAACAGATTGGACAAGCGCCGGTGAGGCGGCGGCCATCAGGGTGCCGGCGATGAGAAAACCATCCCGCCAGGCAAAGAGGTCGGTCCGTGCATCGTAGTCGAAGGTAATTTCCGGTCCCAATGCCTCATAGGGAACCGTAACCAGAGTCCAGAAGAAAAAGAGAAGG
Organism: uncultured Desulfosarcina sp.; assembly: GCA_963674945.2. GTDB lineage: Bacteria > Desulfobacterota > Desulfobacteria > Desulfobacterales > Desulfosarcinaceae > Desulfosarcina. The sequence continues at coordinate 528,506 of CAXXWQ010000003.1, read as the reverse complement.
TAGATCCACAGTCCAAACCAGATCGTACCCATGGTTGGAGAGAAATCCGGCGGATTGAAGAGAAGGATCAGTGCCGCGGCAAGCAATGGGGAACCGATCACCAGAAAAGGCGTGCGGCGGCCGAAGCGGGTTCGCGTCCGGTCAGACCAGGTCCCGACGATGGGATCGGTGACGGCATCGAAAAGCCGGACACCAAAGAGAAGAAATCCGGCGATGGCGATATCGATGCCAACGACGTCGGTATAGAACTTGGGAATATAGACATATACCGGAATGCCGATGACAGCCAACGCAAATGCCGGCAGGCTGTAGGAAAGTTTTGTCTTGAGATCCGGCCTGGTCATTTGAATCACCCATCGATCCCCAGAAGATCATCCCGAAAACGCCTGTCGAAAGGATTTTCTCCCAGCCACATGGAAAAGATGGCAGCCGCAAAATCAGGTCCCTCGATCACCCCCAACGTCTTTCCATTGAGTGAAAGAATTGTCCCTTTTCCCGGTTCATAGGTCAGTGCGCAGCGATCACCAGGTTTTACATCCACATAGAGGCTGTTGTGATATTCGATGCGCTCGCGTAATGTTTCGATCTCCTCGTCGGTCAGATTCCGGGACAACCCCTTGTAGGTGGCCGGTCCGAAGTCTTCCCCCTTGATCGAATGAAAGTATTTTACTTCCAGTCGTTTCGGGGTGTCATCCAGAATCGATTTGGGTGACACATTCGGCAGCGCATAGAGTGCACCGGCATACACCTTAATAAAGCCCAGGTAACGCAAGACGCCCGTGCCTTTGATTTCCAGTGCGCCGTCGCCGACGCCATAGGCCTTGGGAAACCGGACACCCTCGATCGGATTGGCCGAGGCAGGTTCAACGCTTTGCATCGCCATCAATGCGGATGCGAAAAGCGCAACTTGAATTCCCGCTTGAATTTGAGCCGATAGTTGACGCATGATGCCCTCCCGTTTGAATTGGTCATGCGCTTAATTTTGGCCTTTCATCAGCATATTTCAATATTACTGGATTGGGTGGCCATTGGTAGGTTGAACCCAACAGCGGAGAATGGTACGATAAATTTCGATTCTCACCCCGCCATTTTTTGATGCATCCATGGGCAGAGACCCCCCGTTTTGATAGGTTTGTCCTATCACTAAACGGTCAACCCATTGGTATTGAAGATATCGAGATCCTGATAAACTTTTGCAGAACAGCTAGTTAGCGTTTCCCGCAGTCTCTTGTGCGTATATCCTAACTTTCATTTGCTGGAGGTAAGCGTGATGACGGAGAAACCGATGAATGAAACTAAGACATTGCGAATCGCCATCGTCGGCGGCGGTGTAGCCGGTATTGCTGCCGCCTACTCCCTCCAGGACGTCCACCGCATCACCCTGTTCGAAAAAAACGACTATGTTGGCGGCCACACCCACACCATCACCATTCCCAATGGCCCGGATGCCGGTACGCCGGTGGACACCGGTTTTATCGTTTTCAACGATCGAACCTATCCGATTCTTAACCGGTTTTTTTCCAAACTCGGTGTCGCCATCGAAAAAAGCGACATGTCATTTTCCTACTTCGACGAAAAAAGCGGGTTTCAATACGCCAGCTGTGACATCAACACGCTGTTTGCCCAACGTGGCAACCTGCTGTCGCCCACCTATTGGTGGATGCTGGTCGAGATTTTGCGGTTCAATGGATTGGTTCGTCGCTCTTTGCAGGCCAACCGGCTTACATCTCTCACTCTCGGTGACTTTTTACGGCGTTTCCGGTTCTCCACGCGATTTCGACGGCAATACCTCTACCCCATGGTGGCGGCCATCTGGTCGGCACCGGACCTGGTCGTAGACCGGTTTCCCATGCTCACCTTCGCCCGGTTTTTTCACAACCATGGACTCTTGACCGTTTTCGGGCACCCCCAATGGTACTACGTCGCCGGCGGGAGCCACACATACGTAAAACGTTTTCTGGAGCAATTCCCGGGAGAGATTCACACCGGCGTTCCCGTGGTGTCCATTCGCCGAACAGACCATGGGGTGGCCCTGACCCATGCCGACGGCACCGCCCGTCCATTCGACCGGGTCATCATCGCCACCCATGCCGATGAAGCCCTGGAACTGCTGGCCGACCCCAGTGATGCGGAACGCCGGCTCCTGGGGGCTTGGCAATACAGTGTCAACGAGACTTACCTGCATACGGATCTCACCTGGATGCCCACCAACTCCATGGCCTGGGCTTCATGGAATTTCATCCGAAAACGGACCTTTGACGCGACATCGCCGATTACCTTGACCTATCACATGAACCGCCTCCAACGGCTCGAGACCCGAAATCCCTATCTGGTTACGTTGAACCCTTTCGCGCCGATGAACGATGAAAAGGTCATCGCGCACATGACCTATACCCATCCCGTGTACAGTTTCGAAAGCCTTGACACCCAAGCCGCGCTTTCCCGTCTCAACGGCGCTGCCAACACCTGGTTTTGCGGCAGCTATTTCGGTTACGGGTTTCACGAAGATGCCGCCCGTTCCGGTTTCCAGGTGGCGGCCGCACTGGGAGGAACTCATGAATTCTGATATCTACGAAGGATTTGTAGAGCATGAACGATATGTTCCCAATCGACATCGCTTGATCTACCGTCACCACGTGTATGCACTGGATCTGGACGATCTCGGCGAACTGAACCGGCGGTCGCTCCTCTTCGGGTACAACCGCCCGCGTCCGGTGGCCTTGTACGATGCAGACCATCTGGATGAGAACACGAATGGTATACGGGAAAAAGTTCTCACATATCTCTCTCCTCGGATCCCACGGAAAGAAATCGGCCGGGTCATCATGGTCACGTCGCCCAGACACATGGGCTATGTCTTTAATCCGGTGAGTTTTTACTATTGCTTCTCAATGGGCGATCGGCTCATGGCCGTCATCACCGAGGTCAACAATACCTTCGGGGAAAAACACATCTACCCGCTCTTCTCATCCGAGCCGGCCAACGGCCAATTCCCAGCCCGCTTTCAGGTGCAAAAGGCCTTCCATGTATCTCCTTTCAACGACATGGACGGAACCTATCACTTCACTTTCGCCGACATTCGTCGGGAACTGGATATTCGGATCGATCTGCACCGCAAGGGAGAACATGTGCTGCGTGCCCGCCTCACGGGTACCGGCAGGCCCCTGACCCTGTACAACCAAGTGAAGACACTTCTTCGCCATCCTGTTCGCCCCCATATGACCATACCCCGGATCTATCGGGAGGCGTTCAAGCTGCGTTTTTCCCGCGGACTCGACTTTTTCTCCAAACCCGTTCCCCAAAGCGCCATGACCGTCCGACGGCCGGCCCCCTCCTTGTTTCAGCGCTACTGTTCCCGGCTGGTGATAAACCACCTGGCCAGGGCGGAGAAGGGGCGTCTGCAATTGACCATGCCTGACAAAACGGTGCACGACTTCGGTGGACGAGACGCAAGCGATCCGGTCCGCATGAAGGTCAACGACCATCGTTTTTTCTCGAGGGTGGTTCTGGGTTCGGATATTGGGTTGGGAGAGGGTTTCATGTTCGATGAGTGGGACACCGACGACATTGCCGGCGTCGTCGGTTTTTTTATCCGCAACCGAAGATCTCTTCAGGAGGGAGATTTCAAGGCGGGTCTGTTGAACCGGGTTCTTGAATATATCAGCTTTTTGCGCCGCGCCAACACCCTTTCCGGGAGTCGCCGCAACATCGGCGACCATTACGACCTGTCCAACGATTTCTTCCAGACCTTCCTGGATGACACCATGGCCTATTCATGCGCCGTTTTCGATGACCCGAACGCGCCGCTGGAGGTCGCCCAACGAAGAAAGTTTCACACGATCATGGAAAAGGCGCGACTTACGGAAAAGGACCATGTGCTGGAAATCGGCTGCGGTTGGGGCGGTTTTGCCATGGAAGCGGTGCGGCGAACCGGATGCCGGGTCACCGGCATTACCATCTCCAAAGAACAATACGAATTCGCAAAAGAACGGGTTCGGCGCGCCGGATTGGAAGACCGCATCGAGATCCGGTTCTGCGACTATCGAAAGATGCGCGGTCGTTTTGACAAGATCATCTCCATCGAGATGCTGGAGGCTGTGGGACACAATTACTACGGCGTGTTTTTTAAGCAGCTTGACCGCCTTCTTGCCCCCGGCGGCATCGCCGTCATGCAGACCATTACCGTCGCCGATCAACGTTACGAACAATATCGCAGATCCCACGATTGGATCCAAAAGCACATCTTCCCCGGTGGCCTGCTCCCCTCGTTGACGGTATTGACCCGGGCCATGACCCGCAGCAGCCGTCTCATGGTCGACCACGTGGAGAATATCGGCAGCCATTACGCCACAACCCTTTCCCGCTGGCACAAACGATTCCGTGAAAATCTGGATCGCGTGGGGCGACTGGGTTTCGATCGCACATTCCAGCGAAAGTGGGCCTACTATTTCGGCAGTTGCGAAGCGGCATTTCGGGAACGGGCAATCGGAGATCTGCAATTGGTACTGACGCGGGAGGGAAACGAGGCATTTCAGACTCGTGGTGATACCGATCCGTAAAACCATATGGAAAGCCCCGTCGTGGAGAGGAACGCTGCGCTGGTTGGCGTTGTAAGATAAGTCAATTCGGCCAGCAAAAGAAGAAGGCCGGCGAGGGAGAACGCAAAATGAAGGCAACCCTGGTCAATTTTTCATTGTTGTACGCGATAACGGTTGTGGTCTTCTTTGCCATCGATCTCATCTGGCTGGGCGTCGTTGCCAAGGGGTTTTACGCCAGGCACCTGGGACACCTGCTGCGCGAACAGGTAAACTGGCCGGCGGCCATTCTCTTCTACCTGGTCTATATTGCCGGCATTCAAATGTTCGTTCTCATACCGGGGCTGCAACACGGCTGGAGCGGCATGCAGGTTGCCTTGATGGGGGCGTTGTTGGGCTTTTTCGCCTACTGCACCTTCGATTTGACTTGCCTGGCGCTCCTCAAATCCTGGCCGCTTTTCGTGACGGTGGTGGACATCGGTTGGGGAACCGTGCTGACCGGCGGAACCGCTGTCGTCACAATGGCCTTGATCAAGCTGCTGTTCAAGGCAGGGATCGTTACATGAGACAAAAAGGAGAACCAGAATGAAGAACATAATCGATGCATTACTGACACATATAGAATCGGAGTACGGTGAGAAAATACAAAAAGGCGGGCGACATTACATGGAAGTGAGCCTTTCCAGAAAGGCCACGGAACTTGGCCTCCATGGACTGGAGGAATGCTATCACAACACCAACGCCATCGTTCCCCTGAAAGACCCCCAGATCGGAATGAAGGTGAGAATCGACGGGAGAACCTTCGTCAACTATGCCGAATATGATTCGGGTATCGCGGTTCCGGGATATATTGCCAGGGCAACGGATCGCGCCTACAAGACCTATGTGCCCCAGGACAGCATGATCTGCAATTTCTGCTGATTCATCCCGGCAACGAACAGCTGTCGGCGATGCGCGGCGTGAACCGTTGGGGTTTTCCGCGGATCTGTTTTCCGGTGGCCCGGGCCATGACCCGGGCCATGCCGGAGAAGATGATCTCGTGAAAGGGATAGAGCGTATACCAGTACAGAATCCCGGCCAGCCCCCGTGGAAGGAAACGGGCCATGAGGGTTAATTGGGTTGCCGTATCCCCAAGGGGGATGATTTCAAACGTAAGGGTAGCTTCTCCGGGCGACTTCATTTCCGCCAGCAGCACCAGTTTCCGGTCCTCTTCCACCTCCAGTACCCGCCAGAAATCGAGGCCGTCACCCACCCAGAGCATTTCCGGATGCCGTCTGCCCCTGCGAAGTCCCACCCCACCGGCCAGGCGGTCCAGAAAACCCCGCAGCCACCACAGGGACTGGCCGTAGTACCACCCATGCGTTCCACCCACAGCCCGCACGACGCGCCACACTTCATGGGGCCGGGCATCGATTTGCACACGGTAACCGCATGTCATCAGGGTTCCGCCGGCCCAGTCTGCATCGCCGCAGGCGGCCCAGGCAGGCGGCAGCAGTCGTCCGGCATCGTACCAGCAGGAATCCACCTGATCCGTGAGCACTTTTTCCAGCGCGGTTTCGATGGCTTGTTCCACACCCGTCGGCGTGATGGGGACGAGCCGTCGAATGCGATCGTCCCGGCAGACGACGGGGATGGCCAGGCCCTCGGCCAATGGTTGGGCGATGGCGGCGGGCACCGGCGTTACCAGGTGAATCCATTTGGCACTCAAATTGGGGGTAAGAAAGGGCATGGTGACGACAAGGCGGGGGCGCAGACCGGCCTTTTGGGCGTAAATGCGGATCAAGTCTCGATAATTGACCACGTCCGGCCCGCCGATGTCGAAGGTGTCGCCGGCGGTTTTCTCGTTTTCCAGTGCCCCCGCCAGATAGGCCAGCACATCACCGATGGCGATGGGTTGGCAGGGGGTATTCACCCACCGGGGCGGTGTCATCACCGGCAGCCGTTCCACCAGGTAGCGCAGCATTTCGAAACTTGCCGAGCCCGACCCGAGGATCATGGCGGCCCGAAGATTGGTAACCGGAACCGGGCCGGCGGAAAGGACCGCCTCCACCTCGTGACGGGAACGCAGGTGGTGGCTGAGGCGCCGATCGTCTTTGTCACCCAGCCCTCCCAGATAGATGATTCGTTCGAGTCCTGCGGCTGCGGCCACGGCAGCCATGTGGAGGGCACCCTGTCGGTCCGCCCGGGCGTAGCCCTTTTTCGCGGCAATCATGGAGTGAACCAGGTAAAAGGCCGCCCTGCACCCCTGGGCCGCGTGGGCGAAGGAGGTTTTGTCCAGCACATCGCCGGATACGGTTTCCACATTGGGATGGCGGGCCCAGGGTCGACATTCCAGTTTTTCCCTGGACCGGGCCATGGCCCTTACCCGGTAGCCCTTTTCCGCCAACAGGGGGACCAGTCGGCCCCCTACGTATCCGGTGGCGCCGACCACGAGAATGGGAGCGGTTTTTGTTTCATTCGCTTTCATGGTCGATCCGATATTCGCTGACGTTCTGGAAACGCTCCACCAGAATGTATTGGATCACGTGGATGTCAACCATCTCACAGTCGGGGGAGCGAACAAACGCTTCCAGGTAGGGGTGTTTGGCCAAATACCGTTTTTGAACCGTCACAAGCGCGGATCCCGATACGGTGGATGCCGTGCCGACGGCCGTAACGGCCGCGGCATCGTGAAAATCATCCGGATGGTTGTTGCTGTTGTTGATCAGCAGGGCCACGTTGGCGTTGGCCGACAGGTTGGCATATTTCCGTGTGGCCCGGGGGGTAACGAAATAGAGGTGGCGTTGGTCTTCGGATGCCACGAAGGCAACCAGGTTGGCATAGGGCATGTCATTGCCCACGGTGGAGAGTACCCCGAGCTGCTGCTGGCGCAACAGGGATTGAATGGCACTTCGGGTCGATTCTTCTTGACGCATGGGGCCGGGCCTTTCCTTACATTGATGTGTGTTGCGCAACAGGCGGAAAACATTTCGTCCATTCCCTTACCTTTTACCATTGAAACGCTTTCGGAATCAACGGATGCAGGCACTTTGTCATCGCAGCGCTGCTAAATCGTCCATCAGTTTTTGCACCGCCAATTCCTTGGCCTTGGCCTCCACATCTACGGTGATATCCAGCCCCTTCCACGATTCAGGAAAATCCGCGATATCCACATAATCGGCATGACGTCGACCCGTCTCTTTGCCCTGCGGTTCGAGGGGGGAGGAGATATGAAACAAGGGTTCCCGGTTCCAGGTGTCCAGGGCCGTCCGGGTGGCCGCGTCTTCGGTAAGGCCGTCCGGCAGGCAGCGATGGTGGTGCACATCGTAAGCAAGGGGGATGCCCGTTTGTCTGCATACCGGCAGAAGATCGGCCGGCGTAAAACTCCGATCGTCGTTTTCCAGGGTGAGTCGAGATACGATCGAATCGGGCAGTGTCCGGATGATGGATTCCAGGCGTTTCAGGCTCGCCTGCTTGTCGCCATAGGTCCCGCCGGCGTGGATGTTGATCACATCGGCGCCCACCCAATCGGCGACCATGGCCTGGTAGATCAGTTCCTTCAATGAATTTCGACGAACATTCTCACGGGGTGAGGCGATTACGACGAATTGGTCCGGATGGAAGCTGGTGCGAATATCGTGACGCCGGGTAAATTCGCCGCATTGACAATAGGCATCGATGATTTTGTTGTGATCGGGCAGTTCCTGGATCCTGTAGCCTTGTCGGGGATGGGTGATCAACGGCAGGATCTGGCTGTTGATGCGAAAGGCGCCGATACGGTTGTCACGGCAATAGGAAAGCGCATCGAACAATGCATTGGCATTGTGCAGACACAGATCCGCAATGCGGCGAAGTTGGTCTTCTCGTTTCATTTTGGCAACGTAGGTTGCCGTGGTACGCCGGAATGATATGGGCGCATGGACGAAAATACAACACAAACCCAATCGAATCATGATTATCCCCCCCCCCAAGAAAATTCCCGAACCATTGAATATCAAAACAATACAATTTGATGACAAACAAGAAAGGACACGACAATGAATTTAACTATCAAGGTCGACGCGTATGTAAAGGTAAAAGACAATTTCGGCGCTATTTTCTTTCAATGGGCAATCAGTAGCGCCTTTGCGCCTTTTCCAGTTCCATGAAGGTTGCAGCATTGCACCCACCGAATCCAGGGATGGATGCGCGCAACCGTCGCACGCGTAAGATCCGTGGGGCCTTTGGGCCATTTTCCTTTTTTTATGAGACATGGGCGATAGTGGCGCAATCTGTGCTTTAAATTAGTACTTTTTATGAAACAAAGCCCAATAAAAAGAAAGGACAGGAAACCATGGATGTGGGGAAACGGTATGCTGCCAACGGCAAGCCAGTCATCTCGTACGAATTTTTTCCTCCAAGAAATGAAACGGCTGCGGCACAGTTCGATAAGGTAATCGACACACTCGTAGAAACAGACCCGGATTATGTATCGGTAACATTCGGTGCCGGTGGATCGACAAGGGAGGGCTCCTATCAAACGGTGACGAAATTGATCGCCGACAAAAAGATTTCCACGGTTGCCTATATCGCCGGTTTCGGACTCGGTCCCGAAGATATTTCCAGGGAGATGGACCGGTATGAGAAACTGGGTGTTGAAACCATTTTTGTCATTCGCGGCGACGAACCCCAAAATGAGGATTTCGTCGCGAGTAAGGATAGTTTTCAGCACGCTTCCAGCATGATCTCCTATATCAAGGATCGGTATCCATTCTGTCTCGGTTGTGCCGGCTATCCCGAGGGCCACATTCAGGCGGAAAGCCTTGAAAAGGATATCCAATACCTCAAACTCAAACAGGATAATGGAGCATCCTACGTGGTGGCCCAGTATTGCTATAATAACGACGTCTTCTTCGAATACGTGAAGAAATGCCGCTCAGCGGGTGTGACCATTCCGATTGTTCCCGGGATTATGCCCGTCTATACCATCGGATTAACCAAAACCCTGTCCAAAGTCTGCGGAACGACGATTACCGAGGGATTGCAAAAGGAACTGGACCGGTTGGCGGATGCGGACAAGGATTCGGTTCTGGCATTCGGGGTGGAATTCGCCACCGAGCAGTGCCGGGGGCTGCTGGAACAGGGTGTTCCCGGTTTGCACTTTTACACGATGGATCGCAGCAGATCCACGAAGGAGATTGTATCCCGGCTTCGACAGGAGGGACGATTGTAGCATCCTTGCCAGGGGCAACCCCCACGCTTTTTTCAATGGAGTCGGCGCAATACATAGGATTGGGTGCCCTTGTATTGCGCCCTTCTTCCCTTCAGTTTTTACGCCCCTGCGCCATCCGGTAAGCACCGAATTTGCTGTCCATTTTGGTTCTGTACGACGCAACATATTCTCACTGTATGCCCTTTTGGGATTACCAAATATACAATCATGTTGAGAAATCGTTGAATTTTCTATCTCTTGCCTACTATAATGGAAGACATCTGACACCGTAGATGCGGCGAGATCGGCAATCCCAATGGGTTTCACATTTTTCAAAAAAATTTGAAACGCCCAGTTTAAGGTAGAGATAGTACCCCATGCTCGAGATAACACCCCATCTTTTCATTCAGGACAATGAGGTGGAAATGACCGCCATCCGTGCCAGTGGTGCGGGTGGCCAGAACGTGAACAAGGTAGCGTCGGCGGTTCATCTTCGATTCGATATCCGTTCTTCCAGCCTGCCGAGGGAAGTACAGGACCGTCTCCTATCCAGCCGTGACCGGCGTATCAACCGGGATGGGATCATCGTGATCAAGGCTCAGGAACATCGCACCTTCGCGCAAAACCGCGATGTGGCGCACTTGCGACTGGTACGGCTGATCCGGGATGCCATGGTGCCGGTGAAAAAACGGAAGCCCACCCGCGTTTCCCGTAGCGCCCGCCGTCGACGGATGGACATCAAGAACCGGCGGGGACGGCTGAAGGAATTGCGGCGAAAGGTCAGGGTATCGGATGAGTAATTCGTCTTCGTAAGATTCAATTCCTTCCAAAGCTGCATGAATCTATCTGCTTGGTCAGTTGGAAGTATGTCGAAAATCCGCCAGATCTATTACGCTTCGATTGATACAATAGAGTAAATCAGATCCTGAGAACGAACTTCTGTTCGATGACCTGCTTGCCCCATTGATCTCCTTTTTTCTGAACGTCCAGGCAAAATCCATGCTTTTCATAAAGATGGCGAGCGGTGTTCAGTCCTTCGAAGGTCCAAAGAAAAACATTGCGGTGCTCTGCGGATCGGCAGAAATCCACGGCCTTTTGGATCAGCCGATTTCCCAGGTTTTTTCCCATGAAATTCTCCGAGACAATAAACCACCGCAAGTGAGCGCCCTCATTACCCGCATGAATACCATCGATAGCGATGCTTCCTTCGATGCGTCCGGCATGTGTAACACACCATATACCGTCACGCCTCTCATCAAACCGGTTCAAGAAGGCGGATAATTCGCATGCCACCTTGGCCTCAAAAAACTGGCCGAATCCCCAATGGCGACTGTAATAGTACGCGTGCAATTCAGTGACGCGCCCGATGATTCCCGGAAGATAACCCTCTTGAATCGATGTGGTCATACGTCTTTCACTCTATTCCATTTCGTATACCACGCTCACGCGGACTCGAATTTTGCTTTCCCCGGACTCGATGGGGGGTTCCATGGAGGCGTCTTTTGCGGTTATTGTGGCAGCCCTGAGCATTTCGGCCCGTACCGGCGCAGCGATCGGTCGGGTGCTGATGGAAACGATTCGTTTGAGCTTGACACCCGCGGCACCGGCCAGGATTTGCGCCTGGACAATGGCATCTTTGGTTGCAAGTGTCAGTCCCTGTTTTTCCAGTTCATGCTTGTCCTTGACATAAAACTGAATGTTCCGAACCGTGTTTGCGCCTTTCATAAGGGCTGTGTCAATAATCTTCGATACATGGTCGGCCAACTTTTCAGGAGTAAAGCCTTCCGTCGTGATCTCGATATCGTTGTGAACGACATACCCCTTGGTTACAGGCGGTCTTGCCTTAAAATCTTTTTGGGGCGTAACGCGATAATCGCTGGTTTTTACCTTCAGATTTTCAATGCGAAGCGACTTGATTGCCTGCAAAACGGCTTCTGTTCTGGCGGCATTGTCGGTTGCCGCCGATTCCATCTCTCGGGCTTCACTTTGCACCGAAAGTGAAATCCCGGCCGAGTCATTCTGGCCCGTGACCTCTGCCGTTCCCTCCGCAAAAATAAGATTTCGATCGAGGGAAGATTGGGTTTGGGCCAATACGGCGCTTGGACTTGCAATGACGAAAAGGGAAAGGGCGAGAAGAAACAAAGACCTCATCATGGCCTCCTTTCAAATGATATACTGCTTTGGGGATATCTCCCATTTTGTTGGATGTCTTAACAAGAAGAGGAGATTCCAATTCTTAGCAAACCCCTATCTGTCAGTCAACGACTACCCGCGAAACGTGTGGCTTGGATATTCGCTCCATCGGCCGGCTATCTGAAAGCACGTCAGTGCTGTGTCGCTCGGGTTGGCTCCGGGTACACAGCACACGGTTTGAATAAAACTAATTAAGGACGAATTCGGAGAGAAAACGTTGAATCCTTGCCAGTGCTTCATCGGTTCCCTCCGGAGCCATCAGGTTGCCGGCCAGTAAATGGCGGTCCGGATCCTTGTTGGCCGTAAACCATATTACCCGTTTGGCCTTGGATCCGAAACCCGAGAAACGGATCCTCGCCAGCAATACGTTTACGATCCTGTCGAACGGGTTGGTCAGCATCAACACGGGGGCCGCAATCCTTCTCAGATTGACCCGCCAGGAGAGGCGGACCAGTTGCATCATGGTGCGTATGGACCGAATCGGATATCGGACGGTCCAGTAGTTCGCCTGTGTGGTGTTTGAGACCGTCAAACATCGCCAGCTTCCCATCAATCGTTCAAAAAACCGGAGACCCGGTGGCCACAATGTAGCGGCTGCCATGGGATTTAAGGGGAAAAAATTGGGAGAAATCAAGATCAAACCCGCGATCACAGGAATCACCTCCTTTTGGGATGATAACCAGGTCACCAGGGTGCCGCCTGTGGACGTACCCACAAGGATAATCTTCTCTCCAAGCATCCGGCCTATGGACACCGCCTCCATACCATCGTTCAACCAATCCGAAACCCGGGCCTCGCCCATTGCGGCTCCATCCTGCCCATGTCCGGCCAGCCGGGTGTAAAACAAATTGGCGTTTACAAGGCGGGCCAGTCTGTCACACAGGGGCCAGGTCTCCTTGCGGCTGGCGGAAAAACCGTGAATGTAAACGATGGCCAATTTCCGTCTGCGTCGTATGCCGTTGTACCAGACAATTTTTTTTTCACAATCGTCCCGTAAATGAGAAACCTGCGATTCTTTTTCCGCGAGGTAACGGTCGAGGCGTTCCAGTCGATTATATGAGCCGTTGTATTCGGTTGTCTTCACCTGCTTTTCCTGTAAACCAGGTTGAATTTTCAAGAAGATCCGCGTCTACGATCTTGTACATCGGATCGAAACGACTTCAATTGTGAATTGCTTATCATATTTGCCGCAAAGTTTCACGATACTGTTCGTGTGGGAGGATACCGATGGCGCCTTTATGCCCGTAACCTTCTTTGTAAGGTGAAAGGCGTCGGATGTCTCCTCTTTGTGTTGACATATCCAGGCGTTTTTGTAATAATTTGGCATAATTCAACCAATTCGATTCTTTCAGCCCCATTAGATCAACAATCGATGAATTTGCTCTGACGCGCGACCGTTACTGGTTGAAAAAAGGCGTGTCCAACGCGTTCCACGCGGAATCCCTTTTCCAGATACAACGGCGGAGGAAGGGTGATCACGCCAGTTCGTTAGTAGCATGAAATCTACGTATTTTCCGCACCTTATACGAAAATGTTGTCGCGACAAGAACGCGTTTGTGTGGTTTACGTAAGATTGAGGAGATCCGATGTCCCGTCGTCAACCGAGGGCGAGATACTACATATGCATTGGGATCAGCTTGTTGGGTGTAATTTCCAGTATGATACCCATGATATTGGACGCAGAGGAGAGCCTCGGCCTCCAACTTTTATATATCCTTCGCGGACCGGAGAAGGCAAATGTCGATGTGGCGGTTGTCGCCATCAACAGTGAATCCGCCAAAGCGTTGGGCCTTCCGTTCGTTCCCAATAAATGGCCAAGACAGCTCCACGCCAACCTTGTCGAAAAATTGTCCACCAGGCAGGCCGGGGTAATCGCCTTCGATATGATTTTCTATGAACCCCAAGATGAGGTCAACGATGAGATGTTCGCATCGGCCATTCGTAATGCCGGTAATGTCGTATTGACCCAAAGTATCGACAGGCGGACCCTTCCGATCCAGGATCAAGGCGGCAGTCGAACGGTCAGTCTCAACATCGAGCGGATGATATCGGCCATCCCCCTGCTCGGCGACGCCGCCGTCGGGCAAGCTCCCTTCCCACTTCCGAAAATTCCCATTCAACTGAATCAATATTGGCTTTTTCGGCCCGGTTCCGGGAACATTCCGACCTTACCGGTCGTGACCTTTCATATCTTTGCCAAGGAAGCTTTTCCCGCATTTATCGATCTTCTCCTGTCCGTGAATGGCGAAATCGGCCGTGTGATTCCCGTGGCCGAAGACGGACTTTACGACGAACGGACCATCGTTACCATGATTCGTCCCCTGCGGACGCTCTTCGAGAACAATTCGACATTGGCCGAAGAAGCATTGGAAACACTATCGAGTGTTCCTGAAGAGGAAATTACATATGTCAACAGGCAGTTGATCCGTTCTCTCCTAAACCTCTATAAAAATGGAAAAAGCCGATACATTAATTTTTACGGTCCGGCAGGCACGATTCCAAACCTTCCCTATCACCAACTGCTGGTAGAACCTGAATCCGATAACATCGGTGAAAAATCGATGATTTCAGGAAGAAAGGCCTACTTTGTGGGACAGACCGGCAGCAACTGGATAAAGACCCATGACGGTTTCTACACCGTCTTTTCCGGGAAAACGGGACAGGATGTCAGCGGTGTGGAAATCGCCGCCACGGCCTTTGCCAATCTCGTTGAGGACAAAGCCGTTTATCCTTTGCCACCAGTCCCATGCACGCTTTTTCTGATGATTTGGGGGGTGATCACAGTACTCATCAGCCTTCATTTCTCCTCCATCGTTTCCGCATTCGGCCTTGTGCTTTTAAACGGATTCTATTTTGTGGTGGCCAACTATCAGTTTAAAGTCAGCGGCGTCTGGTATCCCTTGGTGGTACCCATTTTACTTCAAACGCATGCCTCTTACATCGTTTGCATCGTCCTGAAATACCGGCAGGTCTCCCGAGAGCGGGAGAATATCCGCGAGGCGTTCGGTTACTATCTTCCGAACGATTTGGTGGATCGGTTATCGGCCAACACGAAGGCGCTTCGTCTCGGTGGCCAGGTGTTTTACGGGGTTTGCCTGTTTACGGATGCGCAGAATTACACCGCCCTTTCGGAACGTCTGGATCCTGGAAGTCTCACACGGCTGATGAACAGGTACTACGAGGCCGTCTTTGGACCCATTAAAGACAACAAGGGGCTGGTGCTGCAGGTGGTGGGTGATTCGGTCATGGCACTTTGGTCGGCCCCCGAGGCGAAGGATGAACTCAAAAATGCAGCTTGCCGTGCCGCCATCGAGATTACGACAACCGTCAGGCGATTCAACAAACAGGTTGGGCAAAATGCCATGCCGACCCGAATCGGAATTCATGCGGGTGAAATGCTTCTGGGAAACATCGGTGCCATGAATCATTTTGAATACAGACCCGTAGGGGATATCGTCAATACGGCCTCCCGGCTGGAAGGTCTGAATAAATACCTCGGGACGCAGGTTCTGGTTTCCAAGGACGCCATTTGCGCAAACGATGGTCTGATAAGCCGTCCGGTCGGACGATTCGTCTTCAAAGGAAAATCTCAACCCGTGCATGTTCATGAGCTTATTCTCCCGGATCCGGACCGATGGGAGGAGCAGGATGCCCTATGCCGTCTTTTTTCGTCAGGACTGGATGCATTTCAACATGGTCGCTGGGATGAAGCGGAACAATGTTTTGATCAGGCACTGCAAATCGATGAAATGGATGGCCCGTCGCTGTTTTATATCCATCGATGCCGGGATGTTAGACATCATCCACCTGGCGGTGATTGGGATGGTGTCGTATGCCTGGAAAAAAAATAGTCATCATCCATCCACTTTGCTTTGACTTGGTTTGAATCGGAACGGATTGGCCAAAGGATAGAAAGGGGTTGAAATAGTGCTGCGCAGGATGCTGTTTTTTCTCACCTTCTGGTTTTGTTGTGCCGGTTTTGTTCAAATCGATGGTGTGGCGGTGGCGGGGGATCGGAATGAGGCTTGGGTGAGCAAAATCGTTTCCATCCAGGGTCGTGTTGTGGTGCAACGATTGGGAGAGTCGAAGTACCAGCAGGTTCGTCTTAACGACATTTTTTTCGCCGGTGATCAAGTCTGGGTGGGTCACAACAGCCGGGCCGGTTTCGTGCTCTGCAACGATGCATTGGTGCGGTTGAATCAAGACACCCATCTTGTCTTTACCGAGATCGAACGTCCTTCCACGTATATTCTTAAATTGATCAAAGGGGCCGCTGATTTCTTCAGCCATCGTCCCCGAAGCCTGAAAATTTTCACCCCTTTCGTCAACGGCGTGGTCCAGGGAACCGAATTTTTTGTGGAAGTCGGTTCCGAAAAGACCCGTATCGATCTTTTCCAAGGACGCATTCTCGCAGAGAATGCCAATGGCTCTGTTCTATTGGAGAAAGGGCAGGGGGTCGTTGCCTCGGCCGGTACCGCACCACAGCGCCGAATTCTCGTTCACCCGCAGGACAGCGTTCAGTGGGCGCTCTACTACCCGTCCGTACTGTCCTTGGCGCCCGAAGGCTGGGCCGGAATCGATGAGACGATATTCGACCTGGTTCGTGACGGTCGGATCGACGAAGCCATTGATCATCTCGGCAGCACGGCTCCGCAGGATCAAGATGAACGATACTTTTTGCTTCGTGCAGGACTCCTGCTCCACGTGGGCCGTGTTGTCGAGGCGCGCTCCGATATCGGTCGCGCCCTGGCGATGGCGCCGGAAGATGGCGATGCGATGGCGCTTCTGGCCATTATCGATATCGTCCAGAACCGTCCAACCATCGCCCTGTCTACCGCCCGGGCAGCGGTTCGTCTCTCCCCCGGATCGGCAGCCACCAAGATTGCCCTCTCCTATGCCCTCCAAGCCGCGTTTCAACTTCATGCCGCACTGGACATCGCAATGGAGGCGGTGGAACAGGCTCCTGAAAACAGCATCGCCTGGGCCCGTTTGGCTGACTTGCGGCTCTCTTTCGGGAACCTGGACCAAGGCGTCGCAGCCGCCAAAGAGGCTATCCGGCGCGATCCCTACAATGGCAATGCCCACTCTTTACTGGGGTTTGCCCATCTGACCCGCATAGAAACCGATGAGGCGCGAAAGGCATTCAACACGGCCATCCACATAGACTCGTCAGCCCCCTTGCCGCGCCTTGGTCTCGGGCTGGCAACCATTCGCGATGGAGACCTGGCGCAGGGACGAAAGGAGATCGAGATTGCCGCCGGCCTGGATCCGCACAATTCGCTCATTCGAAGTTATCTGGGAAAGGCCTATTTCGATGAGAAGCGGGGTCCAAAGGACGGTGAGCAGTTTGAAATCGCAAAGGAACTGGATCCCAACGATCCCACCCCCTGGTTCTATGACGCCATCCGCAAGCAGAGCCTCAACCGGCCCGTGGAAGCATTACTGGATTTGCAAAAATCCATTGAATTGAACGACAATCGCGCCATATACCGCTCTCGACTGCTGCTGGACCAGGACCTCGCCGCGCGTAGCGCAAACCTGGGACGGATTTACAGCGATCTCGGATTTGAACAGATGGCACTGGTGCAAGGGTGGAAGGCAGTCAACACGAACTACGGCGAACATGCGGGGCATCGGTTCCTGTCCGATACCTATGTGCGGCTTCGTCGACATGAGATCGCCCGTTCCAGTGAGCTGTTACAGGCCAAGTTGTTGCAACCCGTCAACGTGAATCCGCTGCAGTCGCAGCAGAACGAGACCAATCTTCTGATTCTCCAGGGAACGGGGCCATCCCGGATGGCGTTTAACGAATTCAATCCGTTGTTCGTAAGCGACGGCCATACCTTCCAGGCGTCCGGTGTGGTGGGCAACAACGAGACGTTCGGTGATGAACTGACGCTGTCCGGCATTTACCGGAATTTCTCCTACGCACTCGGCCAATTTCATCACCAGACCGAAGGGTTTCGGGAAAACAACGACCTCACCCACGATATTTATAACGTCTTCGCCCAGGTGTCCCTGCCAAAAAGGCATGGCATTCAAGCCGAATATCGGTATCGGGATACGGACAGGGGCGATGTGCGCATGCTGTTCGGTCCCGATCGATTCGCGCCCGACAAACGCACCGAAGAGACGAAAAAGAGTCTTCGCCTGGGAGGAAACGTGTGCATGGGTCCCCGCGATCATCTGATCGTTTCCCTCATCGGAAGTGATGCGGCCGAACGATTGTCGGATCGCTTCGAGGTGAGTCGAATCGAAAATCCGTCCTACGAAGACCAGCTGATCGCAACGGATGCAAATGCATTCAGCGGGGAAGTTCAATGGATCCATCAGTCAACGAAAACGGCCATCATTGCGGGAATGGGAGCCTTTCACATGGATCAGATTCGAATCGATTCTTCTTCCGCAGTAACCATGAATCCTTCCCTTCCGGATGATATATCTACGACATCGGCCAGATACGATCGCAACACCTACCATGCCAATGCATACCTTTACGCAAACACGACCATCGTCCGTGGCTTGGTCGGTGTGGTCGGGGCCGCTTATGATGCAATCAACAATTATGTGGTCGATGATGAATGGTTCCGTTTGAAAAGTGGCCTTTTGTGGTCGCCGCTGGATTTCCTTTCCTTGCGCGCCGCATGGTTTCAGAATGTCAAGCGGCCCTTTGCGGTTGCCGAGACCCTGGAGCCGACACAGGTCGCGGGGTTCAACCAGTTTTTCGATGATATCGACGGCAGCCAGGTGACACGATACGGGGTGGCCGCCGATGTCCAGATTCTCGACACACTTTTCGGCGGCATCGAACTGTCCTGGCGCGATCTCGATATTCCCAACTATGACACCTCTTCGGAGGCCACGGTTTACGAGGACCAGGAGGAAAAATTGCACCGTGCCTATCTGAATTGGATCCCCTGGGGCAATCTTTCCGTGAGCGGGGAAGCCTTCGTCGAGAAATTCGAATATATTACCGTGACGCCGAAACGCCTGACGACATATCGGTTCCCGATTACCCTTGCCTATTATTTTGACTGTGGTATCTTTTCCAAGATTGTCGGAACCCATGTGAACCAGAAGCTTGACGATGCCGGCGAGACGCAAAAGGATCGCTTCTGGGTGGCCGACATCACCCTTGGCTATCGTCTGCCCAAAAGGCTGGGGACCGTTACGTTCAGCGCCAAAAATCTATTCGATAAACGATTTTCATTTCAAGACGTAAATTTTAATACCAGCGAGCCATTGTCACCGTTATACGTTCCGGATCGTTTGATCATTGCTCAGGTTGCATTGTCCTTTTAACCCTGATTGAGGAGGAAGCAAAATGAAAAGGTTTGTCCTGATTTTATTGGCGCTTTTCCTGGTATTCGCCGCCGGATGCAACAAACGGAGATGTAAGTGTAAGATCATCGTCAGCGGCAGCGCGGAGTACATCTACAAATGCTTGGAAGACTGCAGCACCCATCCGGATTGTGAGGATGTAGGTCCCTGCGAGGAGTAAGAAGCCGGTGGCCGCCAACGACGCCCATATTCTCGATTGGGGGATCGGGGCAGTCCGCCGGCACCGATCGAGGTCAAGAACATGCTCGAGAAGGTTCCACTTTTTTCCAATTTAGGCCAAGAGGATATTTCAGCACTGGAGACGATCTGCCTGGATCGATCGTTTCCGAAAAACAGCCTGGTGATCAACGAGGGTGACGATACGGACTGCCTTTTCATCGTGGTGAGAGGCCGGGCCAAGGCCCTGCGCAGCGATGAGTCGGGAAGGCAGTTCGTCGTCAACCGCTTCGGTCCCTTGGACTACTTCGGAGAGATGAGCCTGTTCGATCACGAGGCCCGTTGTGCCACTGTTGTCACAAAGGAGAAGTGTACGTTCAAGATTTTGCCCCGTAAGACTTTTTTTGAATTTGCCGCCATGCATCCCCAGATCTATCAAAACATGATCAAAACGCTGTTGGAAAGACTGAGAAAAGCGACCGATCAGATTGGTGAACTGGCTTTTCTCGACGTGTATGGTCGCCTTTCCCGCTTTTTGATCGAAAACAAGAATGCCGACGGCGTCATCGAAGAGAAGCTGACCCATCAGGAGCTTGCCGACATCGTCGGATCCTCCCGGGAAACCGTGTGCCGTATCTACAATGAATTGGTCGACGGCGGCTACATCTCCAAAACGATGGGGCGCATGAAAATCAATAAAAAGCTACCCTACACATTTTGACGCCGAAGGAAAATTTACCCCCTCCTCGCTTTTTTCGTTGCTCGAATCCGTCAACCTTTCGAAGTGATCGTGAGCACAGTCACACGCTGCGTGTGAATCCCATCACATCTTGGATTGATATACTGTTTTACCTTTTATCCAACGCGTATGATTCTATTTCATCCCCCGAATCCACTCGTCGTCTTCCATTGCGACGGGTCGATGGATGCTCGGATCGTAAATGTGGAAAACGGCTTGGGCTGAAGATCAAGATTTCAAATATTTTCCTGGAAAAGGAGGTGGACCAGTGACGGAAACACGCATCGATGTCAAAAGTCCTCACCGGGAAACCTGTATCGTTTGCGGGCGCTCCATTCGTCTTCTTAAAGATCACAACCGTGCCTCGCCGCTTTTTTGGAAGGGCCATCGTTGCAGCGGCGCGCCTATCAGTGTATCAATTGTGGTGCCGTGATCTGCAAACAATGCATGAAAAACGGCGGCTGGTGTGACTGCAGGGGGAATGCATGGGTTGCAAGGCCTTATTTGGGGGCAATGGTTCACCGGCCCACCGACCATGGTATCCAGTACCACTCATGAATGAAATCCTGCCCCGGTCATTTGAATTCATGATCGACGCCGATCCATAGGCATTCCTCCCTGACCACCGATATTTTCGATAAGGTTTGGAAATATCGCTGATTTTGGCAGCCAACGTTCCATAAAAAACAATACCCACCGAAAAATTCGCTTACGCCACCGCCATATTTTGCCGGTCGCGTTTCCATCCCTTTGTTGGTATGGACTGGATTTGTTTTTCCAACTCGCGTATAACCACTATTAAACCTATTCGAGGAAAGAATTGAACCATCGTTTTATAATTTCAAGGTATTCTTTCTTTCCAAAAATTTGAAACGCTCAGTGTCGGTTGAACATAATCGTATCGATGCCCTTCGGAAAACCCTATGACGCTAATTGAGATTGCCTGCCTGCTCGGAGTGGTTGTCGGCCTTCTTTTGGTGACCATACTTGTGTTGGTCCTGTCTCGAGTGCGACGCAAGGGCGAATTGAATGCGTTGGTCCGACTGGCGGACATGGAGAAAGCGTCCCTGTCGGATAAATTGGCCGACACGCGCCACCAGTTGCAGACAGTCAGCGAAGAGTTGAAGGCCACAACCGATGCACTGGACAAACGCCGGGATGCCATGGCCGAATCCGAAGCGCGAAACGCCGCCCTGGTTCGATCCGTCGAGCGAATTCCACAGCTCGAACGGGCCCTTGAACAAGTTGGGCGGGAAAAGGATCGATGCAATGCCGAAAACCTGGCATTGGAAAAGCGCCTTTCGGAAATGACCGTCCTTTTGGAGGAAGAACGAAGACAGGATCAGGAGAGAATCACTTTTTTGCAAGATGCAAAGGAACAGATGACCCATGCGTTTCAGGTGCTGGCACAACGGATTCTGGATGAGAAGGGGAAAACATTTACCGACCAGAACCGGATCCAGATGGACGGGTTGATCACACCGCTTCGTGAACAACTCGCAGGGTTCAAAAAGCGGGTGGAAGACGTCTATGACAAGGAATCAAGGGATCGGGCCACCCTTTTGCACGAAATCGGCAATTTGAAAAACCTCAACGAACGCATCGGAAAGGATGCGTTGAATCTGACCCAGGCACTAAAGGGGGATGTCAAGACGCTGGGCGGCTGGGGGGAGGTGATCCTCTCCCGGATCCTCGAAGGATCGGGATTGCAAAAGGGGCGGATTTACGAAACCCAGGTGAGCATGACCAATAGCGACGGGAAACGGCTCCAGCCAGACGTCATCATACGGCTGCCCGAGGGAAAAGATGTGGTCGTGGATTCCAAAGTGTCCCTTGTCGCCTATGAACGATTTCACAGTGCAACCGATGAAAAGGAACGGCAAACGGCCGCCAAGGCTCATCTGTCATCCGTTCGCAACCATATCAACGGGTTGCGCGGAAAGCAGTACGAAGGGATCGATGCATTGCGAACGCTGGACTTCGTTCTCATGTTCGTTCCCATTGAAGGTGCCTTTTTCCTGGCGCTCGAACATGACCGAACATTGTTTACCGAAGCATTCGATAAAAATGTCGTACTGGTTTCACCATCCACGCTTCTGGTCACCTTGCGGACGATTCAGAACTTCTGGCGCTTTGCGGATCAGAACGAAAATGCATTGGAGATCGCAAAGCAGGCGGGAGCGTTGTACGATAAATTCGTGGGTTTTACCGAGGCGCTGGAGGATGTGGGGCGACAATTGGATCGGGCCAGGCAGGCGTATCACACTGCCCGGGATCGCTTAGCCACCGGCAGGGGCAATCTGATCCGGCGGGCCGAACAACTTAAAGTTCTCGGGGTAAAGAGCAATAAGACGATTCCGTCCGCCTATGAGACAGACGGGGATTTCGAGGCAGGTGAAAAGGGCACGAATGCCGTTGAATAGATACCTCTCTCTCTTCTGGCAAGGAGCAAAACATGTTTAAAAAAGCGGAACAACTCACATTTCGAAAGATGATTGACGGCGTGGAACTGGGTACGATGGTCCATGGCGATGAGACGCTCATGGCACAATTCAAGCTGAAGAAAGGGTACGACATTCCCCTCCACGATCATCCACACGAGCAAACGGGCCTGTTACTCTCCGGGCATATTGTGCTCATTGTCGATGGTACCGAATACGACGTCTCTCCGGGCGATAGCTGGTGCATCGGGGCGGATGTTCTTCATGGCGCCCGTGCTTTGGAAGCGTCGGTGGCCGTCGAGGTGTTTGCACCACCCCGGGTGGATTATATCGAATAACCATATCCCCAAGGAAAGGGGGGCAGAAAATCAGGGAGGTGAAAATGAGAAGGGAAAGATGGATGCGATGCAAGGAACTTTTTTTACTTTTCACCGTAATCGGCGTTTTCACAGCCTCTTCGGCCTATGGTGAACAGGTGGAAGAGACGAAGCGTTTCGAGACAATACTCCAACAGCAACAGGATCAGATTCAGACACAGCAGGAAAACATCGACCGGCTGCAAAAGCAGGTGGAAGCCTTACAGGAAGAGAAAACCACGGGCCGGTCGACGGCCGGTGATGAGACAACCGTCAAAACCAAATCAAAGGCCACGGTTCGGATTTACGGTCAGGTCAACAAGGCCGTTTTGTACAGTGACGATGGAGACGATGGAAATTTGTACCTGGTGGACAATGACAATTCGTCGACCCGCATGGGCCTAACGGGAACCGTCATTCCCAATGAGCGTTACGAAATCGGTTCGAAGATCGAGGTCGAGTTTCAATCCAATGACAGCAATCTCGTCAGCCGGATCGAAAGGCGTGACGTGGGAGACAATCACTTCCGAAAACGGCATCTGGACCTTTGGGTAGATGCCATGATCTATGGAAAGCTTTCCATGGGATGGGGTTCCACCGCCTCGGATGGGACGTCTGAAATGGATTTGTCCGGTACCTCCGTGGTGGGATATTCGAGCATCGTTGACATGGCCGGTGGCCAGTTGTTTTACGACAAAAATACCAATCGCCTCTCCGGTACCCGCATCTCAAATGTCTTCACGAATATGGACGGTCTCGGCCGTGACGAGCGGATTCGATACGACACTCCCACCTTCAATGGCTTTATGGGATCGGCATCATATATTGCCGATGGCGGCGGAGACATCGCCATTCGCTATTCAGCACGGATCGATGCATTCAAGGTGGCCGCAGCCGCGGCCTTTTCCAATCCAGGAGGTACCTCGGATACGGTGGACGAACAGTTGGCCGGATCGGTCTCCGTGCTTCACGATACGGGGTTTAACGGAACCTTCGCCATGGGAACCCGGGACCCCAAAATGGACGGGCGTGACGACGGCACATTTTTCTACACCAAATTCGGCTACCGGGCGAACTGGTGTCCCATGGGGGTGACCTCTCTGTCCATGGATTACTGCCGATCCACGGATATCGATCAAGACGGTGACGAGGCGGATATGATCGGCTTCCAGATGGCCCAGGATCTCGAATCGTGGGGGGCGGAAGCCTACGTGGGCTACCGCTTCCATTCCCTTGACAGAAACGGCACCGATTATGACAACATCAACGCCATCATGGCAGGTATGCGGGTAAAATTCTAATGATGCATGGGTTCAAATGGATCTGGATATACCTGGCGGTGACGCTGGGACTTTTGGGCGCCGGCTGTGCATCTTCCCACCAACCCTTCGTATACGAGGACAGCAGGGAGGAGAAACCCGGACCGGGCTTGTTTTCCGGTGAGGACGGTGGATTCGTGTTCCAGCGGGAGTGGCCGGATTCAACCGATCCATCCAATGATGATACCAACCGTGAGTAACACGAGCGGAACAAAATGTCCGATTCCGGAAAAGAGCGCACGCGCCGCGAAGTAACCACGACGATCGATGCGGCCCGATGCATCGGTTGCGGCATGTGTGTTTTGGTTTGTCCCAAAGAGACGATATCCATCGCCGCCGGAAAGGCGGTGGTCACCGGCAGTGAATCCATGGCATGCGATCATTGTGCGGCGGTATGCCCATCCAACGCCATCCGGGTCGATGCGGTCCGGCCGTTATCTTCCATGTTCCATACGTTTTGTCCGGACATCCGATGGCTGCCCTTCGGTCGATACGATAGGGCGGATCTGGTCAATCTCATGGCTTCCAGGCGTTCTTGCCGCAACTTCAGCAATCGACCGGTGAATCGAACACTGCTCACGGATCTGGTAAATGCGGGCATCACCGCGCCTTCCGGTTCCAATTGTCAACCCTGGACCTTCACCATCCTGCCGGATCGCGCCGCCCTGGACGGACTGGGGCGACGGGTTGGGGATTTTTTCAAAAAAATAAACAAAATGGCCGGAAAGAGCTGGCTTCGATCGGTTCTTCGATGGATGGGCAAACCGGAGCTGGACAGATACTACATCCAGCACTTTGATACCGTTACAAAAGGGTTGATTGCCTGGGAGCGTGACGGACGGGATCTTCTCTTTCACGGTGCCACCGCGGCAATCGTCGTGGCCGCAGACAAACAGGCATCCTGTCCGGCCGAAGATGCCATGCTGGCCACCGGTAACATGCTGTTGGCCGCCCATGCCATGGGACTGGGCACCTGTCTTATCGGATTCGTCGTCGAGGCGATGAAAAGAGACCCCAACATTGTCCGGATGCTGGGCATTCCCGACCATGAGACCCCCTACGCCGTCATCGCTCTGGGATGGCCCGAAGAGACCTACCAGCGTGTGGCCGGACGCAAACCGGCGACGATTCGATTTTTCGGCGCTGGAGGCGGATAGCAACCGCAATTCATCAAAAAGGTGTGCGATCTTGACCCTCATTCACTTTGTCTCATTCATCGCCGGATTGCTGCTGCTTTACTATGGCGCCGGCTGGCTGGTTCGAGGTGCTTCGACCCTGGCGCGAAGCCTGGGACTGACACCCATGGTGATCGGACTCACCGTCGTGGCCTTCGGCACCTCTGCGCCGGAGTTGGTGGTGAGTCTGGTCTCGGCCGTCAAGGGAAAGAGCATGATCGCCCTGGGCAACGTGGTGGGCAGCAATATCTGCAATATCGCCCTTGTTTTGGGACTGACGGCCCTGTTCCAGCCGGTCACGACGAGCCGAACCGTTATCACCCGTGACATTCCCCTCATGCTGGCGATTTCCGTCTATCTGTTTCTTCTCTCCCTGAACGCATTCATCGGGAGGATCGAGGGAGCAACGCTTTTTGGTGGCGTCATTGCTTATACATGGTTCAATTACAAGGTAACGGTGGTTACCACCCGGGTATTGCCGGGGGCCGCTCCCGTGACGCCGAACCTGCCGCCCCCCTCGACCGGTCTTCTCCAAAAGACATGGATGCAGGTTCTGATGATCGTATTGGGGACGACCGGTGTGATCGTCGGCGCGGATCTTTTGGTGGATGCTGCGGTGAGTATCATGTCCAGATTGGGGGTCGATGAAAAATTCATCGGCCTGACCGTCGTCGCCTTCGGCACTTCGGTTCCGGAACTGGCCACGTCGGTGGTGGCGGCCATGAAGAAGGAGATGGATATCTCATTGGGGAATCTGGTGGGGAGCAACGTCTTCAACATCCTCAGTGTCGTCGGTGCCACCGCAATGGTGAGACCCATTGTCATATCCGACGGATTTTTCCAAAGTGGTCTGGTGGTGGATTATTTGGCGATGATGGTCATCAGCGCGCTACCCTGGTTTTTGATGAGACAGGACTTGACAATTTCACGTAGAAAAGGTCTGATTCTACTTGGATGTTATGTTGGCTATTTGGCTTTTCTCATTTCCAAATCGTAAGTCTTTCCTTTTCCATTGCCGGCACGATGGCCAGACACGTATGCATTCATAGGCCCTGGACCCTGTTAAGGAGGCCTTATATGAAGTCCGAAACGAACGAAGAACCATTGTCACCACTCGTGCTGGTGGTGGACGACGATGACGATATCCGGGACATTCTTTCCTATGGCATAACGGCTTCCGGCTATCGGTGTCTTACCGCGGACAGCGGCGAGACCGCCTTGACCCTATTTCCGTCGCATCCCATCGAGGTGGTCATTTCAGACGTTCAGATGAAGGGGATGAACGGCATCCAGTTGTGCCGCGAGATCAAGCACCAGTACGATGCGGACGTGATCATCATCACAGGCCTGGTGAACAACTTTGCCTACGAGGAGATTATCGCCCAGGGGGCCAGTGATTTTATCGAGAAACCGATACGATTGGCCGAGATCGTTGCACGGCTCAAGCGGGTCTTCCATGAAAGAAAGACGCGCGGTCAGCTCAAGGCGACGGCCAGTGAACTTCGCAGCAATGTCACCCGTTTTCAAAACGCGCTGGAAGGGTTCGTACAGGCCATCGCACTGGCCGTGGAGATGCGTGATCCCTATACGGCGGGTCATCAGATTCGCGTGGCCGACCTTTCCTGTGCCATCGCATCCCAGATGAAACTTCCCGAGGATCGAATCTACGGACTTCGCATGGCCGCCGTGATTCATGATCTAGGCAAGATTACCATTCCGGGGGAGATCCTGTGCAGACCCGGACGCCTTTCCGATCCGGAGTACCAGATGATCAAGACCCACGTACAGTCCGGATACGATATCCTGAAGAAGATCGATTTCCCCTGGCCTGTTGCGGAGATCGTCATGCAGCACCATGAGCGGATGGATGGATCGGGATATCCCAACGGGCTTGCCGGGGAAGACATTATGTTGGAGGCGCGAATTTTAAGTGTCGCCGACGTATTCGAAACCATCGGTTCTCATCGGCCCTATCGTCCGTCGTTGGGAGTGAAGAAAGCCATGGGGGAATTGATCACCAATAGCGGTCGTCTCTACGATGTCGATGTGGTGGATACATGCCTGCGACTGGTAGAGGACAAACAGGTTCGATTGGAAAACCCGAGGGGCACTTCCATACTCGTCACCACCCAGATGCAATCGTTATAATGGACGGCTCCGTAAAGAGCCCGATATCCGCGTTACGCCTCACCCCTCGTCACTGCGACGTATTATAGATACGCCTCATTCCTTAAGGGCTCGCAATCCTTGATCTCGAACTCTTTACGAAGCCGCCCGGAACCCATCATCCTAAGAATTCATCATAATTGAACGGGATATAATTCCTATCCGGAAATAGGTCATTTCTGGATAGGAATTATCCGACGATCTGCCGCCGGATCACCGTATCCTTACGCCACCGGGAATCGTCCCGATCCGGATAGCCGATGTTATAGTGAAGACCGCGGCTCTCCTTTCGGTGGATCGCGCATTCAATGATCAACTCGGCGACCGTGGCGATGTTCCTCAGTTCGATAAGATCGGGCGAGATCTTGAAATTCCAGTAATATTCCCGGATTTCATTCTGAATGGTATCGATCCGGCGTTTGGCACGTGCCAGGCGCTTGTCCGACCGGACGATGCCCACGTAGTTCCACATGAGACGGCGGATTTCGTCCCAATTGTGGGCAACCATGATCTCTTCGTCGCTGTCCGTGGTGCCCACATCATCCCAGTCAGGAATGTCCGGAAGGGCGCCGTTACCATTTTCGCCAAGATCCGTAAGGGCCTTTCGGGCCCCGACATCTGCATAGACCAGCGCTTCCAGCAGAGAGTTGCTTGCCAGGCGATTGGCGCCGTGAAGACCGGTACACGCCGTTTCTCCCACGGCGTAGAGACGATTGATATCCGTTCGACCCAACATGTCCGTGACCACGCCGCCACACATGTAGTGGGCGGCCGGTACAACCGGTATCGGTTCTTTGGTCATGTCGATGCCAAAGGTGCGACACTTTTCATACAGGTTTGGAAAACGGCTGGTGATGAAGTCTGCGGGCCTGTGAGAGATGTCCAGAAACACGCTGTCCTGACCCGTTCGCTTGAGCTCGTTGTCGATGGCCCGGGCCACGACATCCCGGCAGGCCAGGTCCTTTTTGGAATCGTATCTTCCCATGAAGGGATTTCCTTCGGCATCCTTCAGGCATCCCCCTTCACCGCGGACCGCCTCCGATATAAGGAAATTTTTCGCAGCCGGGTGAAAGAGGCAGGTGGGATGGAACTGGACGAACTCCAGGTTGGCCACCGTCGCACCGGCACGATACCCCATTGCGATGCCGTCGCCGGTGGCGATATCCGGATTGCTGGTGTACAGGTAGACCTTGCCCGCGCCGCCGGTGGCCAAAAGGGTGATGCCGGCACCGAAGCTCCTCACCCGGCGGGTTTTGCGATCCAGGACATACGCTCCGCAACAGTAATCCTCATGGGTTGTGGTGACCAGGCCTCGTTTGATGCGGGTGGAAAAGGTGATCAAATCAACGGCCATGTGGTTTTCGTAAAACCGGATATTCTTGTTTTTTCTGGCCTCGGCCAATAATACCCGCTCTACCTCCTTGCCGGTCATGTCGTGGGCGTGGACGATGCGGTTGCGCGAATGTCCCCCCTCGCGCCCCAGATGAAATACAGCGCTCTTCTCATCGAACGCTTCGTCTCCACGGGCGTTAAATTGAACGCCCTTGGTCAACAGTTCCCGAATCCGTTCGGGACCGCCTTCCACGACCTGTCGAACCACGTCCGGATTGCAAAGCCCGTCCCCGGCATTCAAGGTGTCCTGGATGTGCAGATCGAAGGAGTCATCCCGGTCGAATACCGAGGCGATGCCGCCTTGCGCCAGATTGGTGTTGCTGTCCACGGCCTGTTTTTTCGTGACGATGGCAACCGTTCTGTCCCGGGCCACCTTCAGTGCGAACATCAATCCGGCGATTCCGCTGCCGATGATCAGAAAATCGGTTTGAGAGTCCATATCAGTACAGTGAGGATCGGGGTTTGCGTCGGCTGGAACTGAAGAGGCCGATGAAAAAGCCCACGAGCATGATCCCGCCTCCGGTGAGTACCCACTGGATGATGCGGCTTCTCTTCATCTGCATGTTCTCCTCCTCCAGTTTGGCGGAACGTGTCTTCTCGGCCTCCAGGTCGGACACCATCTGCTGGTGTCGTTTTTTCAGATTCAGGTAATCGGCGGACTCCTTTTTCAACTTTTGATAGGCGACGTCGAGTTCATCGCGTTCCTGGCGACTTTGGGACAGATTCGTGTCTGTGGATTTCTTTTCCTTGTTCAGTTCGTCGAAATTCGACTTCAAGTCCTGAAACTTCGCGGACATGACATCGTAGTCCTGTCTTACCCGTTCCAATACCATGGCGCAGGGCTCTTTGGTGGTGAGGTATCGGTTGAGTACCCATCCCTCTTTGCCCGTGGAGGTTTGAACCAGGGACCAATCATCCCCTTTTTCTTTTAATGTCAATGCCTTGCCGCTATCTATGAGAGACAGGATCTTTCGATCCGTTCCCGGACCCGATCGCAAGGTGATCTCGAAATCGTCCGTCACGTAATAGTTTTCCGCAAATCCGGTTGTTATGGTTATCAATAGAACGATGGGAACGATCCAAGACATCACCTTCAAGGTATTCTTCGCCACTTTTCACTCCATCCGTCTTGCGTTGTTGTTAATTGGTAAGGGAAAAAACGAATCCATTTTGAGTTGAAATACGATCGTCTGTCAATAATTTCTTTTCAAACGCCACCGGCTGTGATAATTCAAAAAGCGTAACAGAAACAGGCAGGTGAAGGATTCATGATCGCTTACGACCTACAATGTGAAAATGGACACCGGTTCGAAGGTTGGTTCGAAGACAGTGAGTCATTCGATCGGCAACAGGAGCAAGGTTTTATTGCATGCCCGGTCTGTGATTGCAATATCGTTTCGAAAATTCCTTCCACTTTTGCCATCAAAGGGGCAACCACAAGCCCTTCTGTGACGAATAGAAATATTGATTATTATGCGGCCATGGGAAAACGGATCGTCGAATATGTGGAGAAAAATTTCGACAATGTCGGCGCCGATTTCGCCGAGGAGGCGCTGAAGATGCATTACGGGGTGAGTGAACGAAGAAACATTCGTGGCGTCAGCACGCCCCAGGAAGAAGAGACCCTTCGGGCCGAAGGAATCAATTTCTACAAATTTCCCGTCCCACCGGCAAATTCCACCGATTCGGACAAAGGCGATACCGACAAGGGCGATACCGACAAAGGATGATGGTCTTCATCATTCTTGCCGGTTTAACCGCTGGGAAAGCATGGAACGCCTCTCAAGGGGGCGATTGTTTTCCAAGGCAATGTGCAGGGCCTTTGTCGTGCCCACCATAACCACCAGTTTTTTGCCCCGGGTCAACGCCGTGTAAAGCAGATTCCGCTGGAGCATGATGTAGTGTTGGGTCACCAGCGGGATCACCACCGCCGGGTACTCCGATCCCTGTGATTTGTGAACGCTGATGGCATAAGCCAGGGCCAACTCCTCCATTTCGATAAAATCATAACCGACGATGCGGCCGTCGAAGTCCACCTCCGCCCGTTCGTGATCCGGATCCACGCCGTAAAGGATGCCGATGTCGCCGTTGAACACCTCCTTGGCGTAGTTGTTTTTCAGGTGCATCACCTTGTCTCCCACCTTGAAACGATTGCCCATGACGGTCACCTGCGTACCGCAGGTGTTCTGCGCTTCCTGAAGACGGCGGTTGAGGTTCATCGTACCGACCGAGCCACGGTGCATGGGGGTGAGCACCTGGATGTCTCGGATGGGATCCAATCGGAAACGGTGGGGGATCTCCCTTGTGCACAGATCGACGATGGTCTCAACAATCCGGTCCGGATGGGGCTGTTCGATAAATACAAAATCGGACGGTTCATCGGAGCTTTCGGGATGCACGAGGATCGGTGGCGCACCATTTCGAACCCGATGGGCATTTATCACGATGGTGCTTTGTTCGTCCTGGCGAAAGATTTGCGTCAATTCGAAGGTGGGAATGCATTGGGAGCGGATCATGTCTGCCAGAACGCTGCCCGGACCCACGGAAGGAAGTTGACACACATCGCCCACGAGGATGAAGATGGAGGAAACGGGAACAGCCCGGAGAAGTTGCGCCATGAGCATCGTGTCCACCATGGAGGCTTCATCCACGATGACTACGTCGGCCTCCAGGGGCGAATCTTCGGAGCGATCGAACCTTCCATCGGACAAGTTGTACCCCAATGCCTTGTGCAGGGTCACCGCCTGTCTGCGGGCCACTTCGGCAAGACGACGGGCGGCACGACCCGTGGGCGCCATCAGCGCCACACGATGCCCCATGCGTTCCATGACTGCGTTGATGGAGCGGATCAATGTGGTCTTTCCCGTACCGGGACCGCCGGTAACGATGGACACCTTGTGGGTCAGCAATTGGAAAAGGATCTCCTGTTGCGAAGGTGACAGGGAGATGGACAGCTTCTTGGTGATCTCTTTTCGTATCCATTTTTGATCCGGCAAAGAGATCGTGGCGGTAACGGTCTGCATGGCACCGATGCGGCGGGCGATAATCAACTCGGATTCGTGAAGCATTCTGGGATAAACCAGTGGTGAAGCGGATTCTTCGCCTGCCTTCGTTACCACCAGTTCGCCGCCCTGGACCAGGTGGTCCAGGGCGGCCGCTGCCGTCTCGGGATCAATGTGAAATTCGGATCCGCATCGATCCAATAGCCGGTCTTGGGCCATGAAGGCGTGGCCCCGGTCCACGGCACGTTCCAACAGGTGCAGGATGCACGCTTTGGCACGATCCGTCTCATCCAACGGCGTATCGGCCCTGCGGGCGATGGCGTCCGCGATGGGAAAGCCGATGCGGGGAAGATCCTCCACCACCCGGTAGGGATCGCCACACAAGATGTCGATCACATGTTTACCATAGGTCTTGAGAAGGCGGGCGGCGTGGGCGGTGTCCACTCCGATTTCCTCAAGGAAACGGACCAATTGTCTTGCCACATGGTGGGACTGCCACGCATCGGCGATGCGGTCCGATATTTTTTTCCCGACGCCGTTTACCTCGGTAAGACGATGCGGGGCCGTCTCGATCACCGTCAAGGTCTCGGCACCGAAACGGTCGATGATTCGTTCCACCAAGCGCGGGCCGATGCCCTTTATGAAACCCGATGCCAGATAACCGCGGATGCCCGCCACCGTTGCCGGAAGCGCCTCGGTGAAATGCGAGAAGCGAAACTGCTGTCCATAGCGAAAGTGGTTTTCCCAGACTCCGCTCACCCGTACCGATTCTCCGGCCTTGGGATCGGGCATGGTTCCCTTGATCGTGATGGTGCTCTCATTCTCATCGGTGCGCAACCGAATGATGGCAAAATGGTTGTCGCGGTTGTAATAGGTGATTTTCTGGATTCGGCCGGTGAGGGTGATGGTCGGGGGTGATGTCATGGATGATACCCGATGATCCAGTCGACCGCCTGGTCTAAATCTGCGGCGATGTGATCGGGCTGCCGGCCTTGATCCCGTAAAATTTGTTCGGCCCGCTTGCCGTTTCCGGTCTGAACCAGGACGGAAAGGCCGCATCCGGCGGTTTTTGCGGTCAGGATATCCTTGGCGCTGTCGCCGACCATGACGCTTTCGGCAATATCGATTCCATGGCGATGGCAGGCGGCCAGGATCATTCCCGGCGCAGGTTTCCGGCAGTCACACCCCTCGTCGGGGAGATGGGGGCAGAAAAAGATATCCTGGATGCGGCCACCCGCCTCTTCTACGGCCTGGCACATATTTCGATGCATTTCTTCCAGACTTGCAAGTGTGATCATTCTCCGGTGGACTGCCGATTGGTTGGTGATGACGATCACCCTGATTCCGGCTTCGGTGAGGCGACGGATGGCCTCTATGCTTTTCGGGATGAAATGAAATTCGGCCCAGGACTTGATGAAGTCAGGTGAATCGACGTTGATGACGCCGTCGCGGTCCAAAAAAACGGTTGAAATACCAGGCATGGGGTTCACGGTTCCCCGTTCACAGTTCTCGGTTCAAGGTTCAAGAGTCCACGAACTGAGAACCGAGAACTGAGAACCGAATATTTATTCGGCAACAATAAACGCATCGGGATAACCGCTGCGGATCAGTTGCCGTTCCATATTATCGGCGGATTCCAGATCGTTGCATCTGCCCACACGGACCCGGTAAAAGATGGCATCGCCGCGGTCATAGGCGGTCACATGGGTATTTTCGAAAACTCCGTCCAGTTTCGCCCGAAGACGTTCCGCATTCTCCCGGCTGGAAAAGGCTCCCACCTGGAAGGTGAATTTTCCTGTGTAATAGTCCATGGGTACGAAGGTGTCTCCGGATGCCGATGATTGGCGCTGCCCCAGGGCAACGATCTCCACCTCGGCCGTGCCGGGGCCCACCATGTTCAAGGCTTTTGCACCGGCATAGGAGAGATCGATGATACGGCCGTGAACAAAGGGCCCCCGGTCGTTGATGCGGACCTTGATGGTCTGGCCGCTGTCGATATGGCGAACCTGGACCCATGTGCCCAGCGGCAGGGTCTTATGGGCCGCCGTCATGGCATACATATTATAGATTTCGCCACTTGAGGTCCTGCGTCCATGGAATTTCTCGCCGTACCAGGAAGCGACGCCACGCTGGGAAAACCCCCTGGCATGGGGTATGGGCTTGTACCAGGTTCCATACACCCGATAGGGTTTGGGGTGGTCCTTGGGCGTTTCTGGGGGCGGCGGCGGCGCGGCGCAGGCCTGCATCATGAATAGGGCCAGCAGACACCAGGCGATCATCCAAAAGGATCGGTTGTCGTCTTCCTGCCGGATATCGGGTCGCCAGTCTTTTTGATTCATCGTCGATCGATTGTACTGTGTTTGGTGTACCGTGTCTGGGTGCCGTATCGGATCCGGATCACTCCTTGATGGCGATCTTCAGCACATCCATCATTTTGCTGAGAAAATGGAATTGGATATCGTCGCGAACCTTTTTGGGGATGTCCATCAAATCCTTTTCATTCCACTGCGGCAGCAAGATGGTCTTGATACCGGCCCGGTGTGCGGCCAGCACTTTCTCCTTGATTCCACCCACGGGAAGCACCTGACCCCGCAGCGTGATCTCTCCGGTCATGGCAAGATCCTTTTGTATGGGTTTGTTCTTCAGCAGGGAGGTGAGTGCCGTGAGCATGGTAACACCGGCCGATGGTCCATCCTTGGGAATGGCGCCTGCGGGTACATGTATATGAAGATCGTGATTTTCGAAGAAAGCCTCATCCACTCCCAGGCGCTTTGCATTGGCGCGGATGAAACTCAAGGCCGCCGTGGCCGATTCTTTCATCACATCGCCCAATTGACCGGTCAGGGTGAGGTTCTTTTTGCCTTTCATGGCCGTGGCTTCGATGAACAAGAGATCGCCGCCGGTGGGGGTCCAGGCCAACCCCATGGCAACCCCGGGCGTGGTCATTCGGGCTTTGGTTTCCGGCTGAAGCTTCACAGGCCCCAAGAATTCGGCCACGTCGTCGATTTTGATGGTCGCCTTCTTGATTTTACCCTCGGCGATTTTTGCGGCAACACCCCGGCAGATCGTGGCGATCTCCCGTTCCAGATTTCTAAGGCCGGCTTCCCTGGTGTAGCCGGAGATGATGCGTCGAATGGCACCGGTGGTGATGCTGATCTGACTGGCCTTGAGTCCGTGGGCCTCCCGTTGCCGGGGAATCAGGTAGCGGGTTGCAATCTTGACTTTCTCGTCCTCCGTGTAGCCCAGCAGTTCAATTACCTCCATTCGATCCCGAAGTGCCGAGGGAATGGTGTCCAGGACATTGGCCGTAGTGATGAACATGACCTTTGACAGATCGAAGGGAACATCCAGGTAGTGGTCGGAAAAAGAGAAGTTTTGTTCCGGATCCAATACCTCCAAAAGCGCCGAGGAGGGGTCTCCCCTGAAATCGGATCCCACCTTGTCGATTTCGTCCAGCATGAAGATGGGGTTGTTTGAGCCGGCCCGCCGCAGGCCCTGGATGATCCGGCCGGGCATGGCACCCACATAGGTTCGCCGATGTCCTCGAATTTCCGCCTCGTCCCGGACCCCGCCCAGGGAGATGCGATGGAATTTTCTCCCCAATGCACGGGCAATGGAGTTGCCCAAGGAGGTCTTGCCGGTTCCCGGAGGACCCACAAGGCAGAGGATTGGGCCTTTGGAGTCGGGTTTTAATTTCCTCACCGCCAGGTACTCGATGATTCTCCGCTTCGGTTTTTCCAATCCGAAGTGGTCATCGTCGAGTACTTTCCGTGCCTTTTTGATATCCAGATTATCCTTTGTGCTTTCCGCCCAGGGAAGCTCGGTGAGCCAGTCCAGGTACGTCATGGCAACCGTGTACTCGGCGGACGAGGGATGCATGCGGGACAGACGGTCCAGTTCTCGCTCCGCCTCTTTTACGGCTTCTTCCGGTAGTTTCTTCTCGGTAATTTTTGCACGATACTCATCCAGTTCCACCGTGGACTCGTCGGTTTCACCCAGCTCTTCCTTTATGGCCTTGAGCTGCTGGCGAAGGTAGTATTCTCGCTGGCGCTTGTCCATGTCACCTTTCACCTGTGACTGGATTTTGTTGCCCAGCTCCAATATCTCCAATTGATGGTGAACCAGTTTTGTCACCGCCTTGAGGCGTTTTGTGGAATCCTGAATTTCCAGAATCTGCTGCTTTTCCTCGGGCGTAGAGTTGATGGTGGACGCCACCATGTCAGCCAGTGTCCCGGGTTCTTTGATGGAGTTGGCCATGGCTCCCATCTCCTGGGGCAGGCCTGGAGAGAGTTGTACAATGCGGTCGAACTGCTTGATGACATTGGCCATCAGCGCTTCGGTTTCCT
Source organism: uncultured Desulfosarcina sp. (assembly GCA_963674945.2). Taxonomy (GTDB): domain Bacteria; phylum Desulfobacterota; class Desulfobacteria; order Desulfobacterales; family Desulfosarcinaceae; genus Desulfosarcina. The sequence continues at coordinate 492,175 of CAXXWQ010000003.1, read as the reverse complement.
TATTTGTGTGATCGATGTCGGAAAAGTGTTCGACCTCTGCCATCAGATACGGTTTGTCGTCCATGAAGGACTTCACTCGGAAGCGGCTTAAGCCCTGTACGAGAAGTTGGGCCCGGTCATCTTCGGTTTTGGCCATCTTTAGAATCAGTGCAGCCGTTCCTACCTTGGCCAAATCGTCGCTTTCGGGATCCGGTTTCACGTCTTCCTTCTTTTTCGCCACCACCAGACCGATCATTCGATCCTTGGCCATGGCTTCATCGATCAGCTGGACCGACTCGCCTTTCATCACCACCAGTGGAAGAACCATTTTGGGAAATAGCGTCGCATCGAAAAGCGGCAGGATGGGAAGCACTTTCGGTATATTTTCAGTGTTGTAGTCCAAAGATGGTTGTTTGTCTTTCATTTCGCCCTCCTATAGGGTCTATGGAAAGAGGCCATGTCCGTCTGTTTGCATCGATGGCCCCATGAGAGGAATCAATGGCTTGTCTACTCGTCGCTAATGGGAATCTGATGCACCTGGTCCAATCGTAGTTTGGCGATCCTGATTTTTAACAGCCCATTGGTGTACGTGGAGGAGACCACATCCGTGTCAACGGGCGAGGGCAGGTATAAGATTCGTTCAAACCGGCCGTACTGAATTTCGGCGAGGCGATAGGTGCCGTTGGAAACCCTGGGCATCTCTTTGCGAATACCGGAGATTTTTACTGCTCTGGAGTTGATCTCCAGATCCAGGTCCTCCTTCTCTACACCGGAGATTTCTGCCCATATCATGATTTCTTCCGGAGTTTCGTAGATGTCCATCTGTGGCGTCCACATGTGTTCTCGAGATGAAAACATCGGATTAACGGGGCGGGGCCGGAAAATATCCTGCATGGTTTTGCCCAGCCCTTTGCCGGTGGGGTCAAAACTTCCGCCAAATTTAATTTTGATGTAGTCCATGATGACTCCCCAAAACCTGTTGCTGTTTCGATTAGAATTCGCGCGGCACAAATGTTCAGATCGCTAAATCTAACACCAAAACAGGTGGTTGTAAAGTCTCACACCGTTTGTTTACAGGGTAATCGCATTTGCCGAAAGTAAGGTATCTATTGCCTTCGGTCCATTCGGCGTTATATTTGGTGGACATGCAAAGATACTGAACTGATTGGCGAACTCGTAAAAAGTCAGATATCGGACTTTGTACGAAGCCGTCAATATCGGCAAGGAGGGAAAAATCCATGGGCAACCAGTTAAAAACCACACTCTTGTTGGCCGTCATGACGGTTTTTATCGTGATTATCGGCAACCTTCTGGGTGGACGCCAGGGAATGGTCATCGCTCTGGTGCTGGCCGCGGGAATGAATTTTTTCAGCTACTGGTACTCGGATAAAATTGTACTGCGGATGTACCAGGCACGGGAAGCGACACCCCAACAGGCGCCCGAACTGTATGGGATGGTGCAGACGCTGGCACGGCAGGCGAGTCTGCCCATGCCCAAGGTGTACATCATCCCCCAGGAAGCGCCCAATGCTTTTGCCACGGGTCGAAATCCCGATCATGCCGTGGTGGCCGTCACCCAGGGTCTCCTCAACCGGATGAATCCCAACGAGGTGATGGGGGTGCTGGCCCATGAGATGGCCCACGTGAAGAACAGGGATATTCTCATCGGCACTGTTGCCGCCACCATGGCCGGTGCCATCATGATGCTTGCCTCCATGGCACGATGGTCCGCAATGTTCGGTGGATTGGGCCGGGACGATGACAACGGCGGTGGGATGGGGGCCATCGGAACCATCGTCATGGCCATCATCGCTCCCATGGCTGCCATGATCATTCAGATGGCCGTATCCCGCAGCCGGGAGTACCTGGCCGATGCCACCGGTGCGAAGATCGCCGGAAGTCCGGAAGGTCTGGCGACGGCACTTGAAAAATTGGGTGCCTACGCCCGGCAGATTCCCATGAATGCCAATCCATCGACGGCCCACATGTTTATTGTCAACCCGCTGTCGGGAAAAAGCCTTCAGAACCTGTTTTCCACTCATCCCCCCATGGAAGAACGCATTCGTCGTCTCCGGGGAGGCCGTCCGCAAAGTGATGTTCCGCCGCCGCCTCCCGGCGTGAACCGGCAGCAGGATGCTGGAAAAGCGTTTTGGGACAAGTTGAGCGATGGGTGAGGAAATTGAGTTGCGCAACAAGCATTCAGCTGTTGGCGAGCGGCAGCATATTTTGAAAATTAACAACCTTTGCGTGCGACCAAATATGATAACAAATTATTATTGTTCCATAATAAACAGATAAGAGCTAAGTGCTAACGGCTAACCACTTCCCTTGGGTGTATAAGAGGTGGTGGCGCATCGTCGAGATGAGATGATGGTCGTTACTTTTTTGTCTTGTCGGCACACGCGGCATCGGTTTTCGTCGCACCATTGGCAGGAGAAGCAGGTTTTACAGGGGTGTTTTTTCACGAAACGGTCGTCATCGTCCGGCACATACACCCTTCCGGCCAGGCCGGGAATACGGATCCATCCCATGGCTTGCCTCCGAGAAAAAATGAAGGAAATGGCATATTGGGTAAGATGGCAACAAATAGCGCCTTGTCAATGATATGTGCAGTTTATTAACACCCAGGGATGTGACCGAGCGAAACGAAGAGGTCGGGACCTATCCGGCGAGACATTGGATGATAAAGAAGTTTGTAAACATTGAACATTGAACGTCCAACGCTGAATGAGAAGATCGCTTCGCTCCGTCGTTTGATAAAGAAATCGATATATCATTAGTCTCCATCCGCGAGGTGCGATTTTATCAAAAAACGGCAGAATTCCTTATTCGATGTTGGACGTTCGGTGTTCAACGTTTAGCGGTATAATTTTTCTTTCCCCCTTCGAAGGGGTTTCATCAAACCATACACCATGTGGATTTCCCTGGTCATGAGAGGAGGCCTTTGTAGCTTTGGACCCATTGTACAGTGAAGAGACCATTGACGGGCTCAGGTCTCTGAAAAAAGAGACGGGCGCCCTGGTCGACGGGTTGATGCCGGCACTGCAACCGGATATCCGGGAGTGGACGGCGGCGGTGGACGCGCGCCTGATTCCCCGCCTCATGGCATCGTTTCCCCTGGCGGTGGCCATTTGTGGCGGTGGCTCCTCGGGCAAGTCAACACTGTTCAACGCCCTCGTCGGTCATGCTATTTCGCCCACGGGCGGCAGGGCCGGTATCAACCGGCGACTTCTCGTTTCCATCCGTGCCAGTTACCGCCATACGCCACAAATCGCCGAAGTGCTTTTCGAGCCCCTGGGGTACCCTCCGAAAGAGATGGCCCACATGGATCAGTTGACCACCGTCGGCGATCCGCTTCTTTCCTACAGCACGGCGTTACCGGCGGGTCTGGCCCTGATGGATACGCCGGATTTCGATACCGGGTCCAAGGGCAGCTATCAGAACCGCGACATGGCAGAGCGAGCTTTGCATGCAGCCGACGTGTTCATCTACATCTTTACCAACGCGAACTACAACAATCGGGACAACACCGATTTCATCGCCCGCATGCTCACCACCGTAGGGATTCGAAAATGCATGCTGGTCTACCGGGTGTATCCCAGTTTTACCGCCGCGGAGGTCCGGTCCCATGCCCAGACGGTAGCCCGAAACCTTTACGGGGAAGACACCGACAGGCACGTACTGGGAATATTTCGTGCCGATGAGGACAACCGTGTGGCGGCCGGTCAAAAGTCCATGGCCATCACACCGGTCGATGGGGCACAGCCCGGTCTTTTGGAGGCGCTGGAACAAATCGACCCGCGAAAGCTTCGCGGCGAACTCCATCGTTCGGTTTTTGCCGACGTGATTGAAAAAGGCCATGGGTTCGTCCAATCGGCGCGGGCATCGAAGGACCATCTTGCCACCTACCTCGACCTTTTGGATGCCATGCAAAAAAAATGCGTGCAGGATGCGCTGGGGCACCTGCCCATGGATGCGGTGATCCGTCGGTTTTCAGAGATTTGGCAGGAGGCGGACCCCTCCCATGTAAAGATCATGCGGACCACCGGACGGGTGGTGGAAACACCGGTCCGATTGTTGATGGGTGTGGGAAGGTGGGTCGGCGGAAAAGGCAAGGGGCGGGCGAAGGATCCGTCCGGCGGAAAAATGGCGGCGACCATGGAGGCCGATTTCGTCCGGGCAGCCAACCGTTTGCGCCGTGCGGCGGTGGACCAGACAATTACTGTCCGGCTATCGACTGCCACTCCCGGTATCGATTCCCTTTGCACATCGGTCCGGCGACTTTCCGGCTTGCCCGGCGTCTCGGAGCGAAGGACCGAATCGGGGATGATTGAATTGACCGTTCCCGCGCATCCGGCCCTCTCGGACGCCCGGAAACGTGTTCAATCGTTGAATTGGGAGGCGACCATCGAACAGATGATGGCGAATCGGGATCAAGCCCTGGACCTTACCCTTCAACTGGAAAACGAACTTAAACGACTGGTGGACGAACAGCGCGCCCGGATGACCACCTTTGACCAGATTCGGCAGACCTTCTCCGCCATGCTCAATATCATCCCCGCCACGGCAGCCGTTACGTACGTTCTGCATACCGGTGACCCCGTGGGGGCAACGGGCATCAAAGTAAAGCTGGCAGGGCTTTTCGGTCTCAACGATCTGTACGCCCTTGTTGCCATACCCGCCACGGCCGGGATGAAGAAAGCAGATGTGAGACAACTGGAGGCGCTTTTGGCGCCCGTGGCCCGGGCATGGCTGACACACAAATTAAAGGCCATCGACACCATGTTCCACGATACCATCACCGCCCCCCTATTGGACTTTGGCGGTAACCTCGTCAAAGAGGCCGATGGCCGAATCGCGGCCATGGATGAGACGCTGGCAGGACTCGACCGCATTTTGGAAAAGAGAGGATGATGGACTCACAGATTACCCGCCTTCGGGCCATGGCCGAACTGGAAACCGTACGAACGGATATTCAAGGCCTCGCAAAGATGCTGGCCGGATTGGATTTGTGGCGTCCAGCGTCCGGGCTTCAAAAGAGCTGCCATGCGGCCCTGGCGATGCTGGATCGACTGGCCGAAAGGTTCGACAGGAAACTGGTGGTCACCCTAGTCGGTCCCAGCGGCTCGGGAAAGTCCACACTGCTCAACGCCCTGGCCGGCCAGGACGACCTGTCTCCCGCCGGCCATCGACGGCCCACCACCGAACATGTGGTCGCCTTTTGTCGGGAACGTGCGGATGCAGACCAGTTGGTGGAGAAGTTGGGGGGAGAGAATATTCGGATTCATGCCAGTGAGGCGGCAGACCGACTGGAGAACGTCATCCTCATCGACACTCCGGATACGGATAGCACTCGAAAAGAGAGGCACATTCCCATCATCCACCAGGCCATCGGCCTGTCGGATGTCCTGATCTGTGTATTCGACGGGGAGAATCCCAAACGTCGGGACCATACCGATTTCCTGGCGCCTTACGTACGACTGTTTTCCGGTGCCAGTCTGGTGGTCGTGGTCAACAAGTGCGATCGATTGGAGGTATCCGAGCTGACAGAGACCATCATGCCCGAATTCGACCGGTACATCAAAGAGGCATGGTCCGCAAAGCCCGCCGCAGTGCTGTGCGTTTCCGCCCGAAGCCGACTCCATGATCCGTCCTGGGCGGAAACCGCCATGCCCAAACATGACCGAAACCAGTTCGAACAGCTTCGCACCCTGATCGAAAAGACCTTTAACCGATCAGGCTACTCCGTGGATCGACGGCTTGAAAACGCGCGTAATCTCGCCGCGCATCTTACGCAAACCATTTCCCAGGAAGCGGGAAAAGAGCGTACATTGCTGGAATCGGCCCTGACACAGATGGAGGAGACCGAGTCTGTGGCCCTGGGGCAGGCAGTAGCCACATTTCGTACCGATGGCGATGCACTGGCATCCGGCCTCAATGTCCGTCTTTACCAGCAGCTTGCCCAACGATGGCTGGGACCCGTCGGTTGGATGGTGGCCATATGGAGCCGCATTCTGGTTTTCGGCACCGGTCTGGCTTCCCTGTTTCGGTTCGGCAATCCATTTCATCAGATTTTCGGTGCCGTGTCCGTCCTCCGTCAATTTTCCGAATCCAAAAAAGCGGTTGCGGCCGCGGATGGAGGGGAGGGTGCGGATATGGCCCTTTATCGATACGATAGCGCCATTTCCCGCAGGTGGCCCGATATCGCCGAGACCCTGGTTCGGGCCCGGTTTTCCGCCGCTACACGCGGCGACGACCGAGTTTTGGGGCAAAAGGAGAAAATCGGTGCACATCTTTACCAGATCTGGAACGATGCACTGGAATCGGAGTTGACAAGGGTCGCCCGCAGGTTGAGCAACGGTTTCCTCCAACTTCTCTTCAACCTTCCCGTATTAGTCGTTTTGGGCTATTCGGCATGGCTGACCGCCACCAAGTTTTTCTCCGGCACGATTCTTTCCGGTGACTTTTTCCTCCACGCCTTCTGGACCATACTTCTGATTCTGCTGCTCAGCTTTTTTCTTTTGCAGGGAGTGGTGCGCATGGCGGCGGGGAAAGGGCGCCTGATCGAACGTGTCTTCGGTCGCGTCCAAAAGGCGGTGGACCACCAGCACAATCTGTCCGACAGTCCGGTGTGGCAACAGGTGAAGACGGTTCTGGAACTGGGGCGCTGAGAAATCCGCTTGAAGGATGGTAATCCAAATGGTCCGTATCCCCTTGGATCTCAGCCGACACTGTATCGAAACAGAAGTGAAGCGGCGCTTCAATTCCACCCTGTCGGACTATTTCAAAGCAAAGGGAGAACGAGCAAAGCTGGAGAGAGAACTGGAACTGCTTCAGGCGGCCCTGGCCGAATTCGATTTTTCGTATCTTCGAACCCGTCACGAGGATCTTTCGGGAAACAGCGCCACCGGCGTTGCGCTGATCGACACCGGCGAAGATCTGCCGGTTCTGACCGTTGACGGCCGGCCCGTTGCTACCCGTCCTTGATTCGGAGAGGAATCGAAGTTGTCAATGCTTCGTATGATGCTTCATTTCTTTCATCAATCGCTTTGTATTTCGTCCGGGAAGGCCGTCTCCGATGATTCGGTCATCCACCTGTACCACCGGCACGACACCCTTGCTGGTTCCGGTAATGAAAACCTCGTCCGCCCCCAAAAGCTCGGTTTTCGAGATATCCCGGATGTCGATGGGAAAGAGGTCTTCGGCCAGTTCCAGCATTACCTTTCGGGTCACGCCGGACAGGATCCCCCGGCCCGGTGTGACCAGTTTATTCCCGATAAAGGCAAAGATATTGGCGGTGGTGCACTCTAAGGCCAGGCCGTTTCGATCGATGTAGAGTGCCTCGATGGCGCCTTCGGCGGCGGCTTTATTTAGTGCCAGGCTGGCCGAGATGTAGTTGATGCTCTTGGCACCGGGAATGGGTCGCTCCACCTCCATGGAGATGATTTTTACCCCCTTCGTGTACCAGTGCGATGGAAGGCGGGGCAGCGGCGTCACCATTACCAGAAGGCGGGGCGGTCCCGAGGGGGTCATGAAATCGGTGCTGGAGCCACCGGTGACCACGATACGGATATTGGCCTCGGGGATGTGGTTTTGGGTCAGGGTCTGTTTTACCACCTGGGAGATCTGATCGTGGGACCAGGGCAGGTCGATGCCGATCTTTCTGGCCGAATTCACCAGCCGATCGATGTGGGCGTCCAAAAAGTAGGGCTCGCCGTCGTAGGTGCGAAGAAGATCGAAGACGCCAATGCCCCGCAGTATTGCCAGGTCGTCCACGGGAATGACCGCCTTTTCCGCCTCAATGAATTCACCATCTATGTAGTAGATCGCCACGAATACCTCCTCAACTTTTTGATGGCAATAGTTACACCATTGCATAGGGTGTCTCAAGGGGTTTTGATACAACGTACGGAAAAGTTTTAAGTTTTACGTGTTAAGTGTTAAGGGAAGGATAAAAATCAATTCTGATCGATAGAATACATTGACTTAAAACTTAACATGTAACCACTTAACACTATATGATTATGGCCTAATATGAAATCCGACTTCTTGCCAATATCTAAAGAAGACATGCGGCGACGTGGATGGGACCGGCTAGACGTGATTCTCATCACCGGTGATGCCTATGTGGATCATCCGGCCTATGGGGCCGCGGTGATCGGCCGGGTACTGGAAGCCGCCGGCTTTCGGGTGGGGATCATCGCCCAGCCCGATTGGCGCAGGATCGACGACTTTACCCGCTTGGGTCGACCCCGGCTCTTTTTTGGAATTACGTCGGGAAATGTGGATTCCATGGTGGCTAACTATACGGCAAACAAACGGCCCCGCAAATCCGACACCCTATCACCGGGGGGCCGCGTCGGCCTGCGGCCCGACCGGTCCCTTATCGTATATGCCAACCGGGTTCGGCAGGCATTCAAGGACGTCTCCATCGTGATCGGCGGCATCGAGGCCAGCATGCGCCGTCTGGCCCATTACGATTACTGGGAGAACCGGGTTCGAAGGAGTATCCTCTTCGATGCCCGGGCCGACATCCTCGTATACGGCATGGGGGAACGGCAGGTGGTAACCGTCGCACGCCATCTCGAAGGCGGCCTGCCCTTGGACTCCTTGGGCCCGGTTCCGGGAACAGGTGTCATTCGTAAGGATACTGCTGGATTGTCAGCGTTCATCGAGCTGCCATCCTTCGAAGCGGTGGCCGACAGCCACGAAAAATTCAACCTGGCCTTTCAAAGATATTATGCGGAACAAAATCCCATGACGGCGCAGATCGTGGTGCAGGCCCACGGCGATCGCGTTGCCGTTCTCTATCCGCCGCCCGGCCCCCTTTCCAGTATCGAATTGGATGCGTTTTATGAATATGGCTACACACGCCGCTGGCATCCTGTATACGAGCAGCGTGGCGGTGTTCCGGGACTGGAGACGGTTCGCCATTCCCTGATCACCCATCGGGGTTGTACGGGGGAGTGTAATTTCTGCAGCCTCTATTTCCACCAGGGGCGTATGGTGCAAAGTCGCAGCGCCGACTCGATCGCGCGCGAGGTTCGTCGATTGGTTCAAGATCCGGATTTTCACGGCACCATTACGGACATGGGCGGCCCGACGGCCAATCTTTACGGCGCCGATTGTCCGCGTTGGAGGAAAAAGGGCTTTTGTCCGGACCGAAGGTGCATGGTGCCGAAGACCTGTCCCCACCTCGATTCCGGAGAACAAAAAAGCTTGGACCTGTATCGGCGCATCCGGAATATGGAAAAGGTGAAGCACGCCTTCGTGCAAAGCGGATTTCGTTACGATCTATTCGACACGGGTACGGATGCATCGCTGGAAGAGCTTTGTCGATACCACGTCAGCGGACAGATGAAGGTGGCACCCGAGCATGTCTCCGACGGTGTGCTCGATGCCATGGGAAAGCCCCATCGATCCGTTTACGAAGCCTTTGTCAACCGGTTCGATCGCATCAACGCAAAACTGCCGTCCAGGTGCTACCTGGTGAACTACTTCATCAGCGCTCATCCCGGATCGACCCTGAAAGATGCCCTACAGTTGGCCTTATACCTGATCGACCACGGCATTCATCCCGAACAGGTGCAAGATTTTATCCCCCTGCCCATGACGATGTCCGGTGCCATGTACCACACGGGGTCGCACCCGTTTACCGGTGCGCCCCTCTACGTGGCCAGGTCATTTCGCGAGAGAAAGATGCAGCGGGCATTGATTCAGTATCGCAATCCGTCCAGTGCGCCACTGATCCGCAAGGCACTTACGGCGCTTCACGCGAACCACCTTTCGGGCCGGTTTGCAGGGGCGGCCATGGTCACAAAGTCGAAATCGTCCGAAGGGGGGAAGGGACGAAGAAAAAGGGGGCGCCGTGACCCCCCCCCCTCTTCCTTGGCTCACCGCGGAAGGAGGGGGAGAGGCGATGGAAAAAAACACGGTGTAGTGGAAAAAAAGTACAATTGAGCAAAAATGTTCCTAAGAATTGTGTCGTGACTTTCTCCCTTTTTGATTTTCTATTTTGAAGGAGGATGAATAACTCCCTGATTTAGAAAGAACAAACGAATTTCTCGTTTCTCGGTATATATATTGCTAAATGGACGATAACGATGTCAACGTTCAACAAATTGGGTGCGGGTGGCGCCATAAAAAAGAAATCAGGCCCGTGTCCTGCCCAAAAAGTAAGGATTCCGAATGTACACCGCTGAAGTTGCGAATTCGAAGAAATGGGTACTCATCGACAATGGAGGAAGACGTTTCGGAAAAGAGAGACGAATTTACACATACAACAACTACATCCCGGAGCGCAGAGTGGCGGAAAAAGACCGCCGCTGCGGACAGGATCGGCGTGTACACCCTCGTTTCCCCTGATTTTCCATTCTTTGGCGCGGATACGTCATTTGACGCTCCCGCGCAGTTTGCCCTCTATCTATCTTCCTTTAACGCCTTCTTCAGCGCCGCTGTGAATGCGGCCCTGTGCAGATCGGCGGCGAGGTGGACCGGGCTTTTCCCCCAGATGGGATCCCAATTGGACGGATCGGCTGTACAGAAAAATTGGGTGTCCAAACCCAAGCGAACCGGAGCCTCTTCGATGGCGTATCCCACAATGCGTCGGGCCGCTTCCCATGTCGCACCGCAAGGGGCGCCGCGCCGCACCGAAACCGTTTCGATTTTGCCTGATTTGACCGTTACGTCGAATTCCGGTGCACCGAATCGTTTGCCATAGGGTCCGAGTTCCCGGTGGCGGGCCAATGCGCAACACACCGGCGGCGTGTGGGTTCCCGCCACGGTTGTCTTTTTCCCCGATGCCACGATGGGAATGTCGTGCCGCCGGCATAACAGGGCCAGATCGTGGGAGAGGTCGGGGTGTTTGAGAAAGTCGAGTACCAGATCCGCGTCGATGCAGTCGGGCAAATACTCAGAAGTGTCGTCCACCACTTCGGGAAGGGGCTGGTCGATGGTAATCAGGGAGATGGTAAAGCGCTCTTGCCCATATTGGCCGATTCCCCTGACTTTGCTTTCGGCCCGGCCACCTTGCTGGAAAGCGAGGATTCGAAAAAGAGGCCGGTTGCCGTTTGTTTTATCTGGTCGTTCATTCATGGATCGTATCCTTTATTGCCTTGTTCTCTTCCAAGATGACGGCTGTGCCAATGGGATCGGAAAACTGGAATACCACTTCCGCATCATTTCTTCGCATCACGGTTCCTCGAAACGCGATTTTCGCTCCGCTTTTCAATCGGATCGTCCCCGTCTCCGATTCGGTAAAGGGGGTTTTGCGGCCCGCCAGTGCCCGCACGCCGAATTCGGAAAGATCGATCACGGAAAGGGCGGCATCGCCGATTGCCAGGACGGCGCCGCGGCCGTGGGGATACCGGACGCGAATGGCCGATCGCTTTATCGGCGCTCCATCGTTGTCGCCGGTTACATCTGCCTTCAACACTGATTGCCTGGCGAAACAAAAGGCCAGGAAGCTAATGGCGGGTACGATGATCAGCAGAGCCAGAAGAACGATTGCCCAAAAATCCATTTCAAATCCCCGGACGAAGAAAATTGTCAGGATGATGGCCAGTTGTGCTGCATTGGCGATAATAGCGACTGTTTTCATATCCAGCATATTCCATTTGGAGGATCGATCCCTTGTGTTTGGTGCCCAGCCGGCAGATTTTTTGCTCGGGCAAACTATCACAATTGGATGGTGTTCGTCCAGAAATAGGAAAAATTGGTCGAGATCTGCCGTATCCACGGCATGCCGGTTGACAAAGGCGATCACGACTTTTATGATCGGCGACCGTTTGTGTTTACAAGGAGGCGGAACCGGATGAACAGTACGAAGGAAACCTCGGATTTATGGCAGGACCACTCCCTGGTTTTTCTGGAAATGGCCTTTCGCACCGATCACAGGGAACGACTGGCGAAGGCAGACGGTCATGGAAAAAAAACAGGCGACTGCGGCGACACAGTGGAATTCTTCCTGACCCTGGAAGGTGATATGATTCAAAACCTCTCCTACGATATCGATGGATGCCTCAACACCAATGCCTGTTGTAATGCGATCGTTTCTTTGGTGGTGGGAAAATCAATGGATGCCGCGTGGGAAATCTCGCCCGAGGCCGTGGCAGCTTTTTTGGAAACGCTACCCGAAGATCATTTTCACTGTGCGGAATTGGCCGTGGGGACGCTTTATCTTGCGCTGGCCAATGCAAGGGAGAATTTGCGCGCTCCGTGGAAAAGAATGTACCGCAAATCGCCCATAGGGACGTAAGGACCTGACTTATTTGTCCTTGACAGAAATGGCCAATTTGATTATAGGTCCGAGTTTGAAATCGGCTGGTTTCCGGCCATTGCACTGTGTATTCACCGTTGAAATCCGAACCGATAAACTGAAGTCGATTTGTGGCTTCCGCCGTTTTCACGCGGGTGCCACCAAAGTGAAACCGTAGATGAGTTCATCACAACAATTGGCGGCCAAGAAGCAGGAGATTCTCAAAAGCTGGTTTCAGGCTACTGTTGACACTTACCCTGCCGATACGGCCCGGTTCCTCAAAAGCCAAAAAGATCCCTTCGCCAATCCAGTGGGGCAGACTACCTTCCAGAGTCTCGAGAAATTGGTGGAAGCACTGATCAGCGAGGCAGGGCATGATACCATGGCGACCGCTCTCGATCCGATCATGCGGATAAGGGCGGTGCAAACCATGTCTCCTTCCCAAGCAACTCGTTTCGTATTTGCGTTAAAGCGAATCATCCGGGATCACTCTCCGGGGAAGGGCCGTAAGGAAGAGATGGGTGGCCTGGATCAAAGAATCGACGAGATGGCCTTGGTCGCCTTCGATATCTACGTGGCCTGCCGGGAAAAGGTGTTCGAGCTTAAGGCGACGGAATCCAGAAAACAGTTTTTCGGTTCATTGAAGCGAGCAGGATTGATTGTTGAGACCGAGGCAGATGGGTCCGGTCTCTGATGGTTCCTTATTACTATATCTGATTTAGGCATCCGGCAGCGGTTGCAAGGGAACGCGTTTTTTTCAGATTTTTCGCTGGTGACTTCCCGTCGCCTCAGGTTCTGGGAGAGAAGTGTTCGCGTACCATCGAAATCCGCCGGGCGCCGAGGAGTGAGGTGAGGTTCGATGAATAAAAATTACATGGTTAGCCTCATAGCGGTTCTCGTGCTGTTTCTGGTCGCATATGTGGGCGGGCAACAGGGGGCAGGCCTGCAGATGGTCTTCGGAATTATTGTTCCCTATCTGGCAATCATCCTATTCGTTGTCGGCTTTGTCCGTCGCGTCATGAGCTGGGCGCGATCGGCGGTTCCGTTCCGAATCACCACCACCTGCGGTCAGCAGCCATCTCTGCCCGGCTTCAAACAGGCCAAAATCGACAATCCATCGACCACCTTCGGTGTCATCGTGCGGATGCTACTGGAAATCGTCTGCTTTCGCTCCTTGTTTCGCAACACGCGAATGAACCTGACCAAAGGCAAGATGACCCATCAGCTGGAGCTTTTCCTGTGGATAGGCGCCCTGGCCTTTCACTATGCTTTTTTCGTCGTGATCGTGCGGCACCTTCGTTTCTTCACCGAACCCGTTCCCTTTTTCGTCACGGCACTGGAGAACGTAGACGGGTTTTTTCGCCTGGAAGTTCTCTATGACGCCGTGCAGGCCGGCCTGCCCGGCGTGTACCTGTCCGGGCTGGTACTTCTCGTTGCCGTCATTTACCTGTTTCTTCGCCGGGTATTCATTCCACAGGTCCGGTACATCTCCCTGGCCAACGATTTCTTTCCCCTGTTCTTGATTATCGCCATCGCTCTCACAGGTATCTTCATGCGTTATGTCTCCAAGGTGGACATTACTGCCATCAAGGAACTGGCAATGGGATTGGTTACTTTTCATCCCACGATTCCCGAGGGCGTCCATGCGCTTTTCTACGCGCACATTTTTCTGGTCAGCGTTCTTCTGGCCTACTTCCCCTTTAGCAAATTGATGCACTTGGGCGGAATTTTCCTGAGCCCAACCCGCAACATGACGGGCAATTCTCGACAGGTTAGGCACGTGAACCCCTGGAATTATCCGGTCAAGGTCCACACCTATGATGAATATGAAGATGATTTTAGAGAGAAAATGGTAGAAGCCGGCCTGCCGGTCGTTAAAATGCCCGAAGAACAGGCCTAAGACAAAGGAGCTGATAATGGCAGACGAGTTGATCAAACCCGATGAACTATTGTCAAAGATAGATCATCGTCCGTCCGGCGCCGGTTGGATGGACACGCCGGTGGACATTCGCAAAGGGATGTACTGCTACGCATCCAATCCAAAAAGCGTCGAGACCCTGGGCCTTCCCAATGCACGGGCCTGGAATCCCCTGGACGAGGACTGGAAGCTGCCGGAAAATTGGCAGCAGATCGTGCACGAGGGGTTCCGTGAGCGTCTGGAAAAGTTTCGTTCTTTCAAGATATTCATGGACATCTGCGTTCGCTGCGGCGCCTGCGCCGATAAGTGCCACTTCTTCATCGGCACCGGTGATCCCAAAAACATGCCCGTGCTTCGCGCCGAATTGCTTCGAAGCGTCTATCGGAACGATTTTACCACGGCGGGAAAGATTCTGGGGAAACTGGGGGGCGCCCGTCCCATGACATTGGACGTGCTCAAGGAGTGGTGGTACTACATGTTCCAGTGCACCGAGTGTCGCCGCTGCTCGGTTTTCTGCCCTTACGGTATCGACACGGCCGAGATCACCATCATGGGCCGTGAACTTTTAAACCTGCTGGGTCTGAATATCGACTGGATCGCCACGCCGGTTTCCAATTGTTACATGACCGGAAACCATCTGGGCATCCAGCCCCATGCCTTCAAAGACATGCTGGACTTCTTCGTCGAAGACATCGAAGAGATCACCGGTGTCCTGGTGAAACCGGCTTATATGGAAAAGGATGCCGATATCCTCTTTGTTACCCCGTCGGGTGACGTCTTCGCCGATCCGGGAACCTATACCTGTATGGGGTACATGATACTGTTTCACTACCTCAAAGAGAAATACGGGCTGAAGATCACCTGGAGCACCTACGCTTCCGAAGGCGGCAACTTCGGTTTCTTCACTTCCCACGAGACCATGAAACGGCTCAATGCGAAGATGTACGCCGAGGCCAAACGGCTGGGGGTCAAGTGGATATTGGGCGGCGAATGCGGGCACATGTGGCGGGTCATCCACCAGTATATGGATACCATGAACGGGCCTGCGGACTTTCTCGAAGAACCGGTCAACCCCATCACCGGCACCAAGTTCGAAAACGCCAAATCGACGAAGATGGTGCACATCGCCGAGTTCACCGCCGACCTGATCCGTCACGGCAAGCTGGAGCTGGATCCGTCGAGAAACGACAACAAGATCATTACCTTCCACGACTCATGTAACCCTTCCCGTGGAATGGGGATGCTCGACGAGCCGCGTTACGTGATTCAGAATGTCGCCAATAACTTTTACGAAATGCCGGCCAATACCATCCGGGAACAGACCTTTTGCTGTGGCAGCGGCGCCGGCCTCAACGCCGGGGAGAACATGGAACTTCGTATGGCCGGCGGTTTTCCGAGGGCAAATGCGGTAAAACATGTTCACGAGAAGTTCGGCGTGAATATGCTCGCCTGCGTTTGCGCCATCGATCGCGCGGCACTGCCCGCGTCAATGGGATACTGGGTGCCGGAAGTCGAGGTAACGGGCCTGCATGAGCTTGTGGCAAACGCCCTGATTCTACCCGGTGAAAAGGAAAGAGAAACGGACTTGCGCGGTGAACCGCTACCGGGAATGGAGGAGTAACCGATGAAGGATAAAAACAAAATTCTCGCAGGGCTGGTCATTTTTATTGCCATCATCACTTTGCCCTTCTGGTTCAACATGGGCAAAGCCGCACCTGCGCCGGAACTCGAATTGACCGCGAAGGCCAAAGCCGCAAAGACCTGCGTCATGGACACCGCGTACATGACCGCCAATCATATGCAGCTGCTCGATACCTGGCGACACAACGTCGTCCGCGGGGCAAAGCGCCAGTTTGTAAATGCCGAAGGCAAGGAATTTACCATGAGTCTTTCCAACACCTGTTTGGACTGCCATTCCAACAAGGCGAATTTCTGCGACCGTTGCCACAACTACGCATCCGTAAGGCCCTATTGCTGGGATTGCCACATCGATAATCCAAAAGGAGAATAAGGAATGAAAAACAGCAGAAGACGCTTTCTTCAGATCGCTGGCGTTTCCGCGCTGGGTCTTGGGGCAAAACCCGTGCTCGATGCCTTCGCTTCGGAAGGTGGAAAGGGGCCCGGCTACCATATTGCCAAGGGGAAGGATGCGCTGACGGCCAAACAGTGGGCCATGGTCATCGACACCCGAAAGTTAAAAACGTCTGCGGATCTGGAGCCGATCATCGAGGCATGCAACAAGATCCACAACATTCCCACGGCCATTCCGGAAAAGAACCACGAGATCAAATGGATCTGGGAAACGCACTACCACAACGCCTTCACCGACAAGGTCAACAAGTTCCTCAACGAAGAGGTGGAGCATCAACCCTTCTTGGCTTTGTGCAACCATTGTGAAAATCCCCCATGCTGCCGGGCCTGCCCCACCAAGGCCACCTTCAAACGGGAGAGTGACGGCATCGTGCTGATGGACTTTCACCGGTGTATCGGATGCCGGTTTTGCATGGCCGCCTGCCCGTTCGGCGCCCGAAGCTTTAACTTCAGGGATCCACGCCCCTTCATCGAGGAAGAAAATAAAGAATTTCCCACCCGGATGAAGGGTGTGGTCGAAAAATGTAACTTCTGCGCAGAGCGATTGGCTGTTGGCAAGATGCCCGCCTGTGTTGAGGCCTCCAACGGTGCCATTGCATTCGGCGATCTATACGACGAACATTCCCATGTGAGGGAACTGTTGAAGGAAAACTACACCATCAGGCGGAAACAGGTTTTGGGAACGGAGCCGTCCGTCTACTACATCGTGTGAGGTGAGCATGCTTGAATTAGCCGTAAAAGGAAATAAATGGTACTGGGGATGGTTGGTCGTCCTATTGGGTGTGATCGGTGCCGCGTTCGGGCTCTATATGATGCAGCTCAAGCTCGGTCTCGGTATTACCGGTATGAGCCGGGATGTCTCCTGGGGATTTTATATCGCCAACTTTACTTATCTGGTCGGTGTGGCCGCCGGAGGGGTGATGGTGGTATTGCCGTACTACCTGCATGATTACAAGGCCTACGGCAAAATTACCATACTGGGTGAGTTTTTGGCCATTGCCTCCATTGTCATGTGCCTTTTGTTTATCGTCGTCGACCTTGGGCAGCCCATGCGACTGTTCAACGTGCCCCTCTACCCGACACCCAACTCGGTGCTCTTCTGGGACATGATCGTGCTCAACGGGTACCTCTTTTTGAACTTGGTCATCGGGTGGAACGTGCTGGAAGCAGAGCGAAACGGCATTCACTATCAGGGATGGCTCAAACCGCTGATTTACATTTCCATCCCCTGGGCAGTGAGTATTCATACGGTGACAGCGTACCTGTATTGTGGCCTTCCGGGTCGCCATTTCTGGCTTACCGCCGTTCTGGCGCCGCGGTTTCTCGCATCTGCCTTCGCAGCCGGTCCGGCCCTTCTGATCCTGCTTTGCCTTTTCATCCGAAAATTCACCAATTTCGATCCGGGCAAGGCGCAGATCCAGAGCCTTGCAAAAACCGTTGCTTACGCCATCTGCATCAACATGTTCCTCTTTATTTGTGAAGTGTTCGTCGGATTTTACAGCAACATCCCCGGACATAAAATCCATATCCAATACCTGTTCGCCGGGGTGCACGGCCACGGTGCGCTGGTGCCCTGGATGTGGGCATCCATGATCCTGATGGCGGCCGGTATCATCATGACCGTTACGCCGGCGACCCGAAAAAACGAGACCAGCCTGGCCATCGCCTGCGCGGTGATTATCCTGGGAACCTGGATCGACAAGGGACTGGGCATGATTTCCGGTGGATTCGTTCCCAACCCGTTGCATGAGGTTACCGAATACGCACCCACCATGCCGGAGATCGGTATCACCGTGGGTGTTTATGCCGTCGGCGCCCTCGTACTGACACTTCTTTACAAAATGGCCGTCGGGGTAAAGGAAGAAGTTCACGGCTAATCATCATTGCCGACGATAAGAAGAGATGATGGCGGGGAGACGCTCCCCGCCATTTTTTTTGTACGGGTATCCGTTCACTGCCGAAAACTTTCTTCACCATCTTCTCAACATGATTTTCCATTGAAAAGGCACCATCGGTATGATATCGCCTGAGCACTATATATTGTATATTGATCGGTCGAGACTCAATATGTAGGGGCGATGACACTCCCGTTCTCTGTCCTGTGCCTGGCAATGTGCACGTATGACGAAAAAGACAATTGACTTTTACCATGACTCCCGACTGATGGCGGTCCTGCAGGAATTCGCGGCGTTGGATATACGGGAACCGGCGGGGCGTTTTGACGAAAGCCTGGGAAGCCTGTTGGACCTCTCCGGCCGCGTTACCCTGTCGAAGATGCTCGACAACCTATCCTCGACAACCGCGAAACCGGCACAGCAAACACCATCTGTCATCGAAAAGGCCTTTTTCCGCGAACGAGAGGCATTGTTGCGCTTCATCGCCCAGGGCTTCGCCTCCGGCGCCGGTGGGACCAAAACAAAGAACAGGCTGCCCTCTGCCGCGGAATATCATGCCCATTTGCGGTTTTCCGGTGTATACGGGAAAACACGTTCGGCGTTTCCCGAAAACCACCAGGCGGCATTCGAACCGTTCGGACGCTTTTACCTCGACCGACAGACCCGGATTGCAGCCCGTATCGAAGGTCTCCAGGACCGCATCCGAGACGCCATGTGCGGCCTTTCACCAGCACTTGCCAGGCTTGCAACCCTGGATCGCGGGATCCAATCGGCGCTTACCAACCGATCCATAGGTGTTTTCGATGGAATTTCAATGCTTCTGGCGTCGGACTTTCGACGGCAACTCGAGGCCCACTGGCATGAACTGCCCGACGAGCCGGTTGCCCGCGACCTTGCCAACTGGATGGCAACGGGGGGATGGATTTGCGGGTTCACCGTCAAGATGCGTGATCTGCTTTTGGCCGAACTCGATACAAGACTCCAACCGGTGCTGGGACTCATCGAGTCAACGAACACCCGCTAAGCGGGTGGCTTGGATATTCGGTCCATCGGCCGGACATCCAAAAGCACGTCAGCACTTCCATCATTCGGGTTGGTTCCGGGTGTACGTCACCCGGTTCGAATACAACGAATCCATACCCGGTACCGGTTCAAACCGGCACCGGACACAAGAACAAAAGAGATACCATTGTGGATAGAGTATTATTCGGTTCAGCACTTTTTTTGGGTGCCACGGCCGTCATCGGCATGGGTGCGGTATTTTTGCAGACCGATGCGTTGGCATTTTCCATCACCCTGATCACCGGGTGTGTTTACCTCGTGGGCATTTACGAACTCGTTGCTTTCCGGCGCGGGACCACGACGCTTTGCCTTGCCTTGGACAATACGGATGGGATCGCCGAAGACCTTGAACCCTGGCTCGGACGCCTCCATCCGTCTTTGCGAACCGAAGTCCGGCTCCGGGTCGAAGGCGAGCGCGTCGGCCTTCCCGCACCGGTATTGACGCCCTATCTGGTCGGATTGCTGATCATGTTGGGCATTTTGGGTACTTTCGTCGGGATGGTCGACACATTGAAAGGCGCCGTATCCGCCCTTTCGGGAACCACGGAACTCCAGGCGATCCGTGAGGGCCTGGTGGCGCCCATGGATGGGCTGCGTCAGGCCTTCGGTACCTCCGTTGCCGGCGTGGCGACGTCCGCCATGCTGGGACTCATGTCCACCTTGAGCCGACGGGATCGAATCGTTGCCGTCCGGAGACTGGATGCTTTTATTCCCACGGTTTTCAGACAATTTTCCTGGACCTATCGCCAACGGGAAACGTTTCGATCGCTTCAGGTGCAAACCGAGGCGCTGCCCCTCGTGGCGAGCCGGCTATCGGCAATGGCGGATCGATTGACGGATTTGGCCGGGAATATGGTGCAACATCAAGAATCCTTTCACCTGGCCGCCGAAAAGCGTTTTGCAACCCTTGCGGAATCTTTGGATCGGTCCCTCAAACAATACCTGGAAGAGAACATTGCGAGATTGTCCGATACCATCGAGCCCGTCGTCGCAAAGGCCATGACCGGCATCGCAAAAGAGACACACAAGGTTCACACGCATCTGACCCAAACCAACCAAGAGAGTTGGTCGTCGATTTCTCGTCTGTTGGCGGATCATTCGAAAACGGTTGTCAAATCCTGGCAGGACGGTATTTCGGAGCATAATCGTTCCAATGCACGGCTGGTTGAAAAATCAGAAGCGGCCCTTGCCCGACTGGAAGAGATGTGGAGTGCCATGGTCCGGTCCGTGGCGTCGGCATTCTCCAAAGGAACCGAATCATGGATTGCCGACCAACAAACCAGCGACCAACAGCGTCTCCAATTGTGGATCGACGCATTGGACAAGGCCAGGGAAGAGGGCACCAGGCTGTATGATGAACGCACGAAGGCCCATGTCGATGATTTGTATCGGGCCGTCACAATGCACAATGAGGTGATGGCCTCGGCCACGGGAAAGCTGCTCGCCGCGTCCGAAACCGTTGCCGATGCATGGACAACCGCGGAAAGAGAGGCGCTCAATCGGCAATTGGACCATTGCGACGCCCTGAAACAAAACATCGGTGAACTGACCGGAATCGTCAGGAAGGCCGGAACTCAAATACAAGGAGAGACGGCACGGGTCGTGAAGACATCACAAGATCTGATCGAATCGCGCGAGAAAATGGAAGAGGCATGGTACAACGGGCATCAGGAGCGAATGGCGGACCTTATCCGGACCCTCGCCACGGCAATGGACGAGATTCGGGATGAAGAGGCAGTTCGGGGCCGGGACACGGTCACACGACTCACCCGGCTGGAAGCCGAGGTGGCCGATCATCTTTCCACCCTGGGAGAGGAAATCGCTTCACCCATGGTGAAATTGGTGGAAACGGCGTCGGAAGCCCCGAAGGCAGCCATGGACCTCATCGCCCGTATCGCAGAGGCGTCCGCTCATCGCATGGAGCAAGACGCCGGTCTTTTCCAGGCCCAGAAGCAACTGGCCACAGAGTTCGCGAACCTCTCCGCCGCCCTGGTGCAAACAAGCGCCGATACCCACGGGACCATCGCACAAATGGTGGAAACGTCCGAACAGATGCTGGAAGAGATCGGCGCCCGGTTCGCCCAACGGGTGGATGGCAAGGCCGACCATTTTTCCGATGTCACAGACGCGTTTGCCGCCGGTGCGGTAGAACTGGCCAGTCTCGGGGATGCCTTTTCTGCCGCCGTGGAGCGGTTCGACGCATCCAACGCCAATCTCATGGAGAACCTTTCCCGAATCGAGGCCTCCCTCGACAAGACGGCGATGCGGAGCGACGAACAGATGGGGTACTACGTGGCCCAGGCACGTGAGATCATCGACCACTGCATGCTCTCCCAGCAGGAGATGTTAACCGTCCTGGGTCGATTCGACGGACGAAACGGAGAAGAGACCGGGGGGGAACAATGGAACCGTTAGCGTCCGTCCCTTCTGATAACCCGCCCATCTGGGCGATTTTCGGCGATCTCATGTCGGGACTGGTGGGCGTCTTCGTCCTGCTGCTCGTCTGGACGATGGGATTCCAGGTGGAATTGTCACAGTCGCTCAAGTCAGAGGTGCAGAGACGAAAGGTGGAACAGGAGCGCCGCATGCTTCTGGAAAACGCTTTGGCCGACCCGCTGGCGACGGGCAGGATCACCCTGGAAGATGGCCGAATCGGCATCAGTGGAAGTGTCCTGTTCGCGCTCAATTCAGATCGGCTCCAGGCCGAAGGACGGGAACTGCTTCAAACCCTGGTCCGTCCCCTTTGCGCCTATCTCGGCGACCGGGATGAACTATTGATGGTCAGCGGGTTTACCGATGATTTGCCGATTCATGGAGACAATCCCCTGTTTCATGACAACTGGGAGCTGTCCGCCCAGCGGGCGCTCACCGTCACCCGGGCATTGATCGAAGAGGGAATGCCCGGTGAACTGGTCTTCGCCGCCGCCTTTGGCGAGAACCATCCCGTCGCCGACAATCTCGATGAACCGGGGCGCAGCAAAAATCGCCGGGTGGAAATCGCGCCTGTCCCGAAAAACAGGCGTGGGTCAGCCCGATGATTCGAACATGGACAAAGAATCGCTGACCATGGAAACCACCGGAACGATGGAATCGCGCCTTCGGGCTTTGCAGGAGCGAGGTGCCGATGGATTCGAACCGGTCCGGTTCCGCCATGTCACCTCCCTGGTCCGGCGGTCTGCGAAAATGCGTCCATCCATTCGCCGGAAAATCGAGGAGAGAGCAAAATATCTGCTGGACGCTCTTTCGAAACGGCTGGATGCGGCCCAAGAGGCGGTGCGGGCGGACATGGAGCGGATCCGGTCGAAAGACCCGGAATCGGCCAGAAAGATACATCGACTTCTGGAAAAGGGTGATTTCCAGGCCCTGAAAAAGGCCGTCCGGACGTCATCAAATCATACGGACCAGGGTTTTCTCCCGGGCTTGATCCAAGAGTTGAAAAAGGTGGGAGAGAACGCGAGCCTGGATGACAATCGCCTGTTTCTGGACCACCTGCTCAAAGATCAGGAGGCCCGGATCATCGGCGCCTTTGACGACTTTATTCGAAAAGGAAGCGCCTCAGGGGATTGGCATCCCGGCAGGCTTCGTTCCTTTGCGGTTTTCCGGCGGACCCTGGCGAGGCAAGGCGCAAAAAAGATTGTTGCGGACGCCGTCCGAAATCTTCCGGAGAATCCCGGACACCTCAACGGTCAGATGATCTCCACGTGCTGCCTCGAAGCCATGGAGGACCTCTCGCCGGCGTACCTGGAGCGTTTTATCGCCTTCGCCCATTCCTTGATGTGTCTGGAGCAGGTGAATGGAAGGCAGGGGAAGAAGTAGACGGATAATTACGAAAATGGCAGCACCACGGCCGGTGCTGCCATGAAATCGACGATCTTCCGTCTATGGTGTCTATCCGTTCCAACGAATAAGATCTTACAGGGATGCTTTGGGCGTGTTGCTCAGGCGGCGACCGACCGTCACCGGCTCATTGGGCTCAGGATGGCCCCTTGGGGATGCCGGCCAATCTGGAGCCCATACCGGAACCGGACATGAATCTGTCCGGTTCTTTTTTTGCGGCGACCTTCTTTTGCCTGCAGCGCGGACATACCGGATCGATGGGATCGTCGCTGAAGGTCAGTTGGTGAAAGGTATGGCCGCAATGGTCACAGCGGCATTCGGTCGTGGGCATGGTGGCAATGGTTTTCTTATTTGTTTTCGGTTGTTGTTTTTATCAGTTCGTACAGGTCGACCGTCCCCATTTTATGGTTTTCGGCAATGGTGCGCAGTGCATCGGTGGGGGCGGCGTCAATTCCACGGGCTTTCAGGGCAGCAACCAACGCATTGGGATCCAGACCGTAGGTGGTGCAAAGTTCGGCAATGCTCAACCGCCCGGTGCCCGGTGGCGGAGTGCCGGGTAGCCGCTTCTCTTCGGTGGCGCGTGGCGCACCGGCTTTCATCGCCTCGAACAGGGCCTTGGGCGTGGTTTTGTTGAGACCAGCCAGTTCCTGTAAGGTTTGATTTCCATCGGTAACACGAAAACCGGAATCCTTCAGCCGTTGGATGGCAACCTGCGTATCCAGCTCCACTTTTTTGGCGAATGTACGCAGGGAGGAAAGTTCGGCGTGGCCGTATGGGGGTTCGCCATATTTTCGTGCCCCCGAATCCTTGAAGGCAATGTTCAGGTCCAGTACCCAAGAAAAGGGTGGGGCCACGAGAAGCGTTCCGAATACCGTTGCCAGGCAAATGGCCAGGGCAACGTTGAAGGAGGGGGTGAACACCCTCATCTGCCGGGAGCGATTCTTGAGATAGGCCATGAGCGGCCGCCAGTTGTAATAGATGTGCAGTCCCAGGGCGAGAAGAAAGAGAAGGCCCACGTTGATGTGGACGTTGCCCCACTGTTCTTTGGATAAGCCCCACAATCGCCAGTCCGCCCAGTAGGCGACACGACCCTGGGGAACGATATAGAGAATAACGCTCGTAACGATAGTGACGATAAACGACAAGGCTGCCGTCAAAGATGTGATTTTTCGCATGGTCATGTCCATCACCGCTGAGTTGATTGGTCGTAGCCCATTTTTTCGATATTCTTTAGGAGACACACATTTTCGTTTCGTTACAATAAAATCTGCCCCCTATTAACGCAGAGCCGAAAGAGCGGTGTATCATTTGATTGTTTTCCACCATCTTTGTTCAAGTTTTGAACATTTTAATGTATTTTCCGCTTTGGTCTTGATATCCACAACCCTTTCGAAGGACAATTCTTCTTCTCAACGAGAACATCAGTTGATATTTCACCACCCCTGAATTTTCCGTTTCCCCTCGTTACTTTATATTATCTAATTAAATCAAGATTTAAAAAATATTTAAGGCATTCTCTATTTTGGCATATCTTTTGACAAGATATAGTCCAAATGTCACAAAAACGGTTTTTCTTTTTGCTTAGCAAGAGGTGCATTATGGACGCAGAGGGAATTCTCGTCAGAGAAAGAATCGATGAAATCATAATGATTTGTGATAGAGAACAGCCCATTTATGAGCAGATCAGTTCTTTCAGCATTGCTCTTTATGTTTTAGGTTACTTCTCATCCACCGATCTTATGGCTGTTGACGATGTGGATAATGTTGAAGCCGGGGCTATTTTAAAAGAGTATTATGACGAAATTGAGAAAGATGATATCCCCTCCGACTATCATATCGCAACATCTTCGGACCGTTATCTGCTGGTGTTTGGTGATCCCATATTTCCAACTCATTTTGCAGTCGCAACGGACATGCAAAGTCCCCGCCCCTATTTTTCAAAGCTGCCGTTTTTCGGAAGTGGTTTTGACAGCCTCGCAGAACTGAAAAGAGAATTTGTCGGCATTGACGGCCTTACTGCTGATGATGTCACTTATTACAAATTGAAACGGCCGGTTTGGCAAAGACAAAAAACCGCAAAAATTTACACTATTAAAGATGATGGAAACTATGATGTTTTTGAATATAAATATGCAAATTAAAAAGGGAGGAAAGAATTCGTGTCGGTCATTCAAAATACCATCGCTCGTGTTAAACAATTGGACAGTGAACAAATAGAATTCCAGCAGGCTGTGACAGAGGTTTTAGAAACCCTTGAACCGACTGTCCAGCGCCATCCCGAATTGGTAAAAGCAGGAATCTATGAAAGAATCGTCGAACCGGAACGCGCCGTCATCTTTCGTGTACCATGGATGGACGATAAAGGCGGTGTGCATGTCAACAGAGGGTTCCGAGTGCAATTTAACAATGCTATAGGTCCTTTTAAGGGCGGGATTCGATTTCACCCTTCTGTAAATTTAAGCATTATCAAATTCCTCGGGTTCGAACAGATTTTCAAGAACGCCCTTACCACCCTGCCCATGGGCGGAGGAAAGGGCGGTTCCGATTTCGATCCGAAAGGAAAATCCGATGCTGAAATCATGCGGTTCTGTCAGGCATTTATGCGGGAGCTTTTTCGGCATATCGGTCCTGAAACCGACGTGCCGGCTGGCGATATCGGAGTGGGGGGGAGAGAAATCGGCTATATGTACGGATATTATAAAAAAATCAGGAACACCCATACCGGGGTATTGACCGGAAAGGGCTTGGAATACGGCGGAAGTCTTATCCGTCCCGAGGCCACGGGATACGGCACGGTTTATTTTGCTGCAGAGATGCTGGCCACCAGAGGGCTGGATTTTAAGGAAAAAATCGTCGCCATCAGCGGTTCGGGCAATGTCGCGCAATATGCTGTGGAAAAGGTCACACAGATGGGGGGTAAGGTTGTCACGGTTTGTGACTCAAGTGCCACAATCGTGGATGAAGCCGGTATCGATGCAGATAAATGTTGTTTTATTATGGAGTTAAAAAATAACCGGCGTGGCCGCATTGCAGAATATGCAGAAAAGTATGATTGTGGGTGCTATGAAGGCGAGAATGTTTGGGAGGTAATCCGAAAACAGGGCCTCAAGGTGGACATTGCGCTACCGTGCGCCACCCAGAACGAGTTGAATGCCGAGGATGCCCAAGCACTGGTGGAAAATGGTTGTATCTGTGTCGCCGAGGGGGCTAATATGCCCTCTACACCGGAAGCGGTGAAAATTTTTCAGGAGCATAACATCCTGTATGGACCCGGAAAGGCGGCCAATGCCGGCGGCGTGGCCACTTCCGGCCTGGAAATGAGCCAGAACAGCCAGAAAATGTCCTGGACGCGGGAAGAAGTTGACCAGCGACTGCTGATCATAATGAAGAGCATCCACAAGACCTGCCTGGAAGCGGCTGAAGCTTACGGCAGGAAAGGGGATTATGTGACAGGCGCCAATACGGCCGGTTTTATGAAAGTGGCCCGCGCCATGTTGGATTACGGTATCGTATAGATCCAACCCCGGCCAAACCAGTACAAAGGATGATTTGAGGGGATTTTATCCCTTCAAATCATCCTTTTGAATGTTGGTGGGTGCATGGGAAAGAAAGCATGGCATACTACTCACATGTCAGTACGGGTTGGGAAAGTCTGGACAATATCATCGACCATCTTCGCAGGGGAGACAATGTGGTTTGGCAGGTGGATGATATTGATGCCTATCGCAAATTAGTATCATATTTTGTAAACAATGCCGTGGCCACCAACGAGCGAGTGGTATATATGCGTTTTGCCCGGCATGCCCCGATTTTGGCTCCACGCCGGAATATCCGGATATATGATTTGGATGTAACAGCGGGCTTTGAATCGTTTACCACACAAGTTCACGGCATCATCACCCGGGAAGGCAAAGACATATTTTATGTGTTTGATTCCCTGTCGGACCTTCTCCACGAATGGGCCACGGATCTGATGATCGTCAACTTCTTTTTCGTCACTTGTCCTTATCTCTTCGAACTGAATACCATTGCCTATTTCGCGATTTTGCGAAATCGCCATTCCTTCAAAGCCATTGCCGGCATCAGGGAAACCACCCAAGTCCTCATTGATATCTATAGCTACGAACGCAAACTCTGTATTCATCCTATCAAGATTCAGGGCCGTTATGCCTCTACCATGTTTTTCCCCCATATCAAGGAAAAATCCACTCTGGTTCCGGTGATCAACAGTGTAGAAGCCACACGTCTGTTTTCCCATCTTCAGCGGGAAAAAGCCGCAAATGCGCAGCGGATTCTGGATTACTGGGACCATCTTTTTATACAGGCCCAAAACCTTCTGGTATCCAACGCAGATCCAAGGGAAAAAGAAGACAAGGTGGAACAGCTCAGCCGCCTGTTGTTAAGCCGTAATAAAAGGATTTTGGGATTGATTCGACGGTTTTTGTCCCTCGATGATCTGCTTTTCATCAAGGAGAGATTAATCGGTACGGGATTTGTCGGGGGTAAGGCGCTTGGCATGGTGCTTTCGAGAAAGATAATACTCAAAGATCCGGGATACGACTGGCTGCGTACCTTGGAGCCACATGATTCGTTTTATATTGGTTCCGATGTGTTCTACTCCTATATCGTCCAAAATGGGTGGTGGAAACTTTTCATGGCCCAAAAAACCCCGGAAGGGTATTTCTCGAGAGCCGCTGAACTGGAACGTAAAATTTTTTCAGGGACTTTCCCCGAATCCATCCGGGAGCGGTTTCGACTCATGCTGGATTATTTTGGGCAGTCTCCCATTATCGTTCGTTCCAGCAGTCTGTTGGAAGACGCCTTCGGCAGTGCATTCGCCGGGCGGTATGACAGTTTCTTCTGCGTCAATCAGGCTTCTCCGGAAAAACGCTATGAAGCGTTTGAGGATGCGGTAAAGCGCATCTTTGCAGGAACAATGAGTGAAGACGCGCTTGCCTACAGGCGCCAGAGGGGGCTGGACCAAATGGATGAGCAAATGGCCATCATGGTGCAGCGGGTGTCCGGGTCTGATCATCATAACTATTTTTTTCCGGAACTCGCCGGTGTAGGGTTGTCCCATAACCCCTATGTCTGGAAAAAAAACATGGACCCCGGGGCCGGAATGCTGAGGCTGGTCATGGGGCTTGGAACCCGTGCCGTGAATCGGGTTGAAAATGACTATCCACGAATTGTGGCGATGGATGATCCCATAATCAAACCCCTTGCCGGCATGCGGGACATCAAAAAATACTCGCAGCATTACGTGGATTATCTGGATCTTAGGGAAAACATCGTAAAAACAATTTCACTATGGGAACTGGCCAGAAAAGTCCGGGACATCGATATGTCGGCCATTGCCGTCCGGGACGACAAAGCCAAAAGCTACGGCATGAATAAATCTCTGGAAGCACAATGGATATTGACCTTTGATGATTTTTTGACCCACACACCTTTTGTCGACATCATGGGACGAATGCTTAAAACCATTGAGCGCGCCTATGCCACGCCGGTTGAAATAGAATTCACAATTAACCATAATTCAGCGGGTGATATCCAGGTCAACCTGTTGCAATGCCGTCCGTTCCAGACCATTTACAACACCACCGATATACCCGTTCCGCAAAAA
The DNA here is from genome assembly GCA_963674945.2 of uncultured Desulfosarcina sp. GTDB lineage: Bacteria > Desulfobacterota > Desulfobacteria > Desulfobacterales > Desulfosarcinaceae > Desulfosarcina. The sequence continues at coordinate 463,511 of CAXXWQ010000003.1, read as the reverse complement.
ATTGATCCGAAAAAGGTCTTTATACGGATGGAAGGGAATTTCATGGGGGGCAATGTCTCGTTTCCCATCACCAGCCTGATCTGGGTGGAACCGGAAAACTACGCAAGCACATCATTATCGGAAAAGTACAGCGTGGCCCGCCTCATCGGAAAGCTCAACAGGGAAATCGTGGACCCGAAAAAAAATCCCACCATGATCATGGGGCCGGGTCGCTGGGGAACGCAGACCCCGGCCATGGGTGTGCCGGTAAAATTTTCCGAAATTAATCACGTTACCGCCCTGATGGAAATCAGCTATCAGCCCGGCAGCATGATTCCAGACCTCTCCTTCGGCACCCATTTTTTTCATGATCTTACCGAGACACGTATTTTTTATGCTGCGATTTATCCGGAAAATACGGATGTCGTGTTCCGGCCGGAATTGCTTTCCGAATTGCCCAACATGCTTTCTCAAATTCGTCCCCAGGATGAGGGATTTGCCCATGTGGTAAAGGTCTATGATTTAAAAAACCGGGAATTGGTCATCAAGTCGGATGTGGTTACGCAGGAACTTGTGTGTTGCTGGATATAACAGGAAAAATATTTTGAAGGTAAAAGCGAGGCATTTGCATATTGAGGTTCTTTAAAAAGTTTTTTGCACTTAAAACCAAGCTGGTGCTCCTGTTTTTGGTGCTTGCACTTTTTCCTTTAGCCGTGGTTGGCGTATTTTCCATCAATACTACCGAATCGCTAATTGAAAATCTGGTATTGCGTCAACTTGAAAACATTGCCACAGACAAGGCTGCCATACTGGAGCGGTGGCTGGAGGAACGCAAACAGGATATGCAGGTGATTGCCGGTACATCACTATTAAAATCGTTGGACCCGGCATTGATTGCCCCATATCTCAAGCTGATACAAATCCATTACGGGGTGTACAACGATATCTCGGTGCTGTCTGCTCAAAATGATTTCGTTTTGAGTACAAACGAAACGTATCCAAAATTTGATACTGCTCACCTATCCGGCTGTTCTACCAAACCCCTTGTTCTTTCTCCCATTACCTATCTCCCAAAGGAAAGGGAATCAACTTTTCGAATTACTGCACCGATTTTTGACAACGGCGATCGTATCGGCACCGTTTTTGGTACTGTGGGAACCAATAATATCATCACCATTATTTTGCAGGTGGCTCTTGGAGAAACCGGTGAATGCTATCTTGTAGATAAGAATGGGACCTTTCTCGCTCATAAGGAACCTGGACGTATTTTAACGGAAAATATCTCTCAATCGGAAAGCTTTAAAAACCTTTTCGGGAGCAGGGGGCCAAAAAAAACTTATCTGGATTATCGCAACATCGAGGTGTTAGGAACCTCCCGTCAGGTTGGAGGGACGGATTGGTACATCGTGGTTGAACAGGATAGGGATGAGGCGTTTCAAAGCATGGACAGTTTGAAACGCCTCGTCTATATTATGATTGTTCTGGCCATTAGTAGCGCATTCATGCTGACTTGGGTCTTTTCATACCATGTTATCAGGCCGGTCCGGAACCTTAGCCGATCAGCGAAATTCCTTGCCGTAGCCGATTTCAATACCGAAATCTTTCAGACCCAACGTCGGGATGAAATCGGGGTTTTATGCCGTGCTTTTGCAGACATGGCTCAGAAGATTCAGTATAGGCAAAACACGCTTGAACATCAATTCAACCTGAAAGCCGCGGAACTTAAAGAAACCGATCAGACGCTGAAACAATTTAAACTCATCGCCGAACGGTCGGAGAAATTTGCCGCCTTGGGGCGCTTGGGTGCCGCCGTTGCTCATGAAATCCGCACCCCCTTGACTTCTCTCAAGCTATTTTTGGAATCCATCCAGGGCGAAATCGAAATTTCACAGGAATATGCAGAAGATTTTATCATTGGTATGGGGCAGATATCTCGTATCGAAGCTGCTATTAACCGATTGTTGGATTATACCAAGCCAAAGGAAATGGTTTTTTCGAAAATTTCTATGGCGCAACTGATTGCGGACGTTGTTTCACTGATTCGACCTCTGGCCAACAAACAGGAAAGTGTGGTCAAAACCCATGTGGCGCAAAATTTGCCCGAAATAACCGGGGACAAGAAATTGCTTGAAGAGGCGTTGATCAATCTTTTTATCAATGCCTTGGAAGCCATGCAGGAGAATGGGATGATCCAGATAACCGTAAAACCGGAAACCATGAAAATAACAGGGGCCGGCAAATTTCCGGTTCCTGTTATCCGCATCGATATTATGGATTCGGGGCCAGGGATTTCCCTGGAAAACATTGATTTTATTTTTGACCCTTTTTTTACTACTAAATCAGCAGGAACGGGCCTTGGGCTGCCCATGGTATTTAACACTATAAAAAGCCATAATGGAGAAATCCATGTAAACAACCAGGAAAAAGGCGGTGCCGTCATTTCCCTTATTCTCCCGATAACATCTGAAGAACCCTATGCAAATGGAAAAAATATTACTCATTGACGATGACGAAGGTTTAAACCATTTTCTCAACCGGTTTTTCAAGAGAAAAGGGTATGACGTGACCACTTGTCTCAGCGGTGAAGACGCCATCAGGAAAATCAACGATGAAAGTTTCGATCTGATTCTGTTGGATTATAAGATGCCGGGACTTAACGGGCTGGACACGTTAAAAAGAATCAAAGATGCGCAGGTTAAAACTCCGATTATCATCATGACCGCATACGGCAGCACCGATACGGCCATCGAAACCATAAAACGGGGGGCTTATGATTATTTAAGCAAACCATTTGAAAGAAAGGAGCTTAGCCGTATTGTCAGCGAGGCCTTGGAATTGAACCGCCGAATGAAGGAAGTTGTCTTGATTCCCGATGCGGTTTCTCCATTTGAAATGGCTTCTTTGGATAAGACGTTGAAAATGGTAGGACGGAGCAAAACTATGCAATCGGTCTATAAAACCATCGGCCAGATTGCAGAAAAAAACGTGGCGGTGCTGCTCACCGGTGAAAGTGGTACCGGAAAAGAACTGGCGGCAAAAGCCATTTATCACCACAGCCGACGAAAGGAAAAACCGTTTCTTGCCATTAATTGCGCCGCCATACCGGAGCAACTTTTCGAAAGTGAGTTGTTCGGCTATGAACCCGGTGCATTTACCGGTGCCTCTCGCACCAAAATCGGTAAAATCGAGCGAGCAAACGGGGGGACCTGTTTTTTGGATGAAATTGGGGACATATCCATGGCCTTACAGGCCAAATTGCTTCGTGTTTTGCAGGAAGGCGAGATTGAAAGGTTAGGGGGCGTAAAAACCATCAAAGTCGATGTCCGTATTATTGCGGCAACCAACAAGGACCTCTCCATAGCAGTTCAGGAAGGATTGTTTAGAGAAGATCTATATTGGCGGCTGAAAGTCATTGCCATTGACCTTCCGCCGTTAAGAAAAAGATCCGAAGATATCCCGGAACTGATGGATTATTTTATCGGCCGGTTCGGGGCCGAATACAGCAAACCGATCCGTCGTGTGTCGGAAGAGGTCTTACATCATTTTACAACCTATTCCTGGCCTGGAAATATTCGCGAGTTGGAAAACTGCCTGCGGCGGGCTGTTATCCTCTGTGCCGGAGACGTTATAATGGAAGAGCATATCGAGCTTCTGGACAAACAAAAAGAGCTCTGTGCTCAGACCTTAAACCGACAGCAGGTGATGAGTCGTTTAAAAGACAAGATTCAAAATATTCTACCGGAAGTAATCCAGCTATTCAAAGAAGGCATTCATACCAATATCATTGAGACCGTGGAAAAGACCATCATTCTGAAAGTCCTTGAAGAATGCGGTAATAATCAGGTCAAAGCCGCCCGGATGCTCGGGATTAGTCGAAATACGTTACGCCACCGATTAAAAAGGTAGTACGCATTCACAGGGTAACACCCATTGGATTAAATCCAGGAAAGGTTTGGCTCTAAATTTCGAAAATAGGAAGTAATGCACTCCACGAGAAAAGGAAAAGTCTGCTTTGCTTGTAAGCGACAGGTTTCTTTCAGTGACAATATCCGCTCAACCCAACGGTTTCCTTTCTCGCTTTGGGTGCCAAGGCTTCGTTTCCGCCACAATACACCAAAGCGTAGCGCTCTTTCGGCACGATTGTTTGTGGGATCGACGCCCTTGTGATCCATAAACACCCATAGGTTGTTCATTTCCCGGATGATCTGCCGAGCGAGTTTTCCTGCATCCGTTTTATCGGGTTCCCAAAGGGACACGGTAAACAAGAAGAATGTATAAAAATCCGACCATTGCTTTGGGTCGGGTGGCTCTTTGGCAAACGATACCAGTTGTCTCAACCAAGCGGCGACGATTTCTCCGAAGCGACGTAAATCCGGCTTCTTTCTCTCCGCCAGAGAATCGGCCTTACGGATTAGATGAGCCAGGCACGTCTGGCGGTGAACCCATTTTTGATACAGGCCGTAACCGTCGCTGACCAGAATGCCGTTCCAGTCCTGGATGAGTGCTTCGAAAGCCACCTTGGAGCGATGCGGGTCTATGCGATAGAAAGCAACCCGCTCGTTGACCATGGCCCACAGCCAGTGCAGATCGTTTTCTGTAAACCAGGAGGTCTCATCGATATAATTGCACCAGAAACTTCTGGCGATACCCCCGATACGTTCATACACAGGCAAAATCGCCATTGAAGTGCGGTCAACGATTTTTTGGATCGTCCCCGTAGCAATGGGAATGTCTAACACAGAGTCGCATAACTGCTTTACGTCCATTCGGCTCATCCCTTTAATACCGCTTAATTCACCAACAAATGCGGTAAATCGGGGACCGTATCCGCTCGACAGGGCAGATGGCAGCTTGGCTTTGACAACCTTCCCGCAATTGGGGCAATCGCACTTGTGCAGAATATAGTGGCTGACTTCCATTTCGATTTTGGGAAGTTCGATCTGTTGATGGGTGTAAAAAGGCTTCATCTTTTCCTGATCGAACACCGAATGACCACAACTGCAGCATTTTGGCATCAACGAATGTTGCTTTGTCGGCTCGAGCAGTTGTTGCTGGTGCGGTTTGTGTCCTTTTTGTCCGCCTTTGGATCGCTTGCTCTTTTTCTGTTTTCTTTTCTGCTTGCTAAAAGGCGGATCGGATGAGGGCGGTTTACTGGAATTACGAGAATTCATTTTGGTCTGGACTTCAAGTTTCTCTATGCGTTTTTCATGGGTCTCAACCCATTTTTGCATATCATGAAGCGCCTGTTCCAGATATAGGATGTAATTTCTCACCGCCTCTGGTGTCAGTTGCCAATCGAGTTCTGAAAATGGTCTTTTGAGTGCCATGAAAAGCACTCTAACATAGTTAAAAGAAAAAATCTAGATTTATTTTAAATTATTTCAGGCAGTTACGGTGCACACAATTTATGCTTTGTTTTCAATGGGTTAAAGGCCATGATGTCAGCCCTAAAATGCCCCGTGAACGGTTACAAAAGGTATAATGGAAATCAAGATTCTAACGGATTATAAAAGCATCTACTATTATTTCATCTAATCTTTCTTTTAATCACTAAATCCGGCCGCCCTTTCAGGCTATCATAAAGGTATCTTTTTAATAAAAATTGTATAGCGAATAACCAATTATTAGTTGGTGTAGTCAGGAGCGGGCAATGCCCGCGAAAAATATAAAATCGCGCCAAATACGGTTGCCTGAATGAAACTTTGACAATATTGACGCAAAGCCGAAAGAGTGTTGTACTATTTTAGTGCGAATGAAAAAGTATGACAAGCAAAGGCCCAAAAGCCGATGAACAGGACAACAGTCGAGTGGGCAAAGAATCCGGAAGGACAATTAAAGCCTTTGCCGGGAGATGATCTAAGGCAGGAAATGCCGTCCGGCTAAGGACTTAGTTTGCCAAGACAGGGTCAGTCTGCTGCAAGATATCGACCCGCTTGCGAAACGGGCCGACGATGGCGGTGTCCAGGTGCATGGGCTGAAAGTCTTTCGACTTGTCCCTTTGTGGAAGGATGGCATCAAGGCCACATATTTCCGATGAAAAGACGAATGTGCCATTGTTACTGCCGATGACACCGGGTCTGAGTTTTTTGCGATCCTGAACCATGAATAAGGTGGTATCCGGAAGGCAGCCGATGATGCAATTAGGGCCGTCGATGATCAGATTACGGCAGGAGTATTTCAATTGTTGGAGAAATGAACCGTCCGGATGCGTTCGAATGTCCTCGTCGGACAACGGCGTGATTCCGTGTTTATAGAAACCCAGCCCCAATCCCAGCTGGCCGATGATGTAATGAAGGCTGTGGGTGAACACCTCCGAATCCGACAGATAGCCCTGGTATCCCGAGATGCCTCTCGACATGAGAAAATCACGGTTCTGGGAAAATGCCGTGTTCTCACCGTTGGTCATGGTGGAAAAACCTTCCAAAAAGAAGGGATGGCAGGCGTACAGGTCGATCTCATGATTGGTGTTCTGCCGTCCCTGAAGCATGATCACGCGGGCCATCAGATCGTTTCGATCCAGTTGCAGATAGTCGGCGACCGCCGCCGGATCACCGACCTCCTTGATCATAATCGTATCCGGCCATAACGAGAAGACCATCATGTCTTTCTCCGCCTCGCCCATTTCGCGCAGGCAGAGTCGAATGGGCGCCAGTCGATCGAGCCGCTCCTGGTTCGCCATCTCTTCCCATTGCGTGGGATAGTCATAGGCCCGAACGAGGTAAACGTCCCTTTTGGGAACAGACGGCGGCACCGGTTGCCGTGGCTTGAAGGTGATCTTGTATTTCGTGGTAAACCCCTTGTCCATCATGAACCGGTCCAGTCGCTTGAGCCCTTTTGAGGAAAATATGCCGCTTAGTATGGGAATATCCGTCATTTGGGCAAATGGACCGCCCAGATCGCGAAGCAGAAGACCCACACCGGACCCGTCGTAACCTTCCCCCATGGCGGCAAGTCCCTCTACGGCAGTTTGCGGTGAAACATACTCCTTGCTCGTGATGGCGAGTAAACGGCACATGATTTACCTCATTTATCCATAGGAACAACAGTAGGAGAATACAAGTGCATTTAAAATGAATTATTTCGATTTAAGTTTAGTATAACTAAAAGTCAATAAAAATTGTGTCAATAAGGATTAACCAAAACAAATTATTGAAAATAAATAGCAATCGTTGTACCATCCGCAATCATGGAAAAGCTCGATCAAGCCACTTATGATGCCTATCTCAAGGCTCTTACAGACATCAGCCAGGCCATTGCATCGGACTATTTTCTGGAGGACCTGCTCAAGCTGATCGTCATGGTTACGGCCAAGGTTACCGGTGTGGAAATCTGCTCCCTCTGGCTCGTCGATGAACAATCGAAGCCGCCCCAGATCCGCTTGAAGGCGACCCAATCCATCGATCCGGAATATGTAAAGGATCGATCCCTGGCCTTGAACGAAGGGGTGGTGGGCTACGTGGTAACCCACAAGCGACCCATCGCCATCAGCGACGTGCTGAAGAACCCCCGCTTCAAGGAAAAAGAGATGGCCAGGAAGCTAGGGGTGGTGTCCATGGTCGGAATTCCGATGACGGTCAAGGAGGATCGCATCATCGGTGTGCTCAACTGTTTCACGGCCGCGCCGCACGCATTTTCCGACGCGGAAATCAATATGTTTACCGCCGTCGCCAATCAGGCGGCCCTTGCCATCCTGAACGCGGAACTCATGGTCAAGGCCAAGGTGATTCAAGAAGAGCTGGAGACACGCAAGATGGTGGATCGCGCTAAGGAGATTCTGATGAATCGCCGCCAGATGAAAGGAGAGGATGCCTTTCGGTGGCTCCAAAAGCGCAGCATGGACTCCAGAAAGCCACTTCGGTATATTGCCGAAGCGGTCATTCTCTCCGAGGACATCTCCTTGGATCGATAGGTTGCCTTCCATCTGCCCTGTCCAGAAATTGGGTTCGTAGGGCCACGTGTTAATTAAAACTGAAGAATTCGATATAAAATCAGTTGACAAAAATTAAGTAAAACTATAGATATGCTTCTCCTGTTTTTCAGGGGCGTTTCGTACAAGTGTGGATCCAATTATCCGACTGCTCACAACGGCGTGAGCGGCGGTTGGACGGTTAACAGACGTACGCCTTTCCCACGATCTTTCGTCAGTTCGGGTTATTAGCAAACGATTGGCGCACGGTTCGTGGGAAAAGGGGTATTGGGGTAACCGGACTCGTAGACAACGGCGTCTGGCATCGGTCGGCAACAGCCCACCGATGCGGCGCCGTTTTGTTTTTTTGTAAAGGAAAAAGAATCGTACGTACCGCCGGAAACGGAACATCAACTACACGAAGAAAGGAAGCCGAACCATGCTATCGATGAGATTTTCCAAGAAAAATGATGCCCTGGGAACCGCTAACCGTGGCAATCCAACCGAATCCAGCCTGTGCACCCTGTGCCGCGCCGACTGTACGGGCAAATGCGAGACCTGGCTTTCCAGCCTTGTGGGACGCAAACTGCTCTACCCCAGGAGCTTCGGATTTGTTACCGCCGGCGCCGACAACACGACCCACGTCGGGGTTTCCTATAATTCTCTTCGTATCCAGGGATATGCATACGGTGCCCAGGGCATGGCCGGCGGATTGACCGACAATGCCGACGATTGTATTTTTCCCAACGTCACGCTGGAGACAGAATTCGGCAACAAAGTGAAAACCAAGTCACGCATACCGCTCATGACCGGCGCCCTGGGGTCCACCTTTATCGCCGCGAAGTATTGGGACTCTTTTGCCATCGGCGGTGCTCTGATCGGGATTCCCGTTGTCATCGGCGAGAATGTGGTCGGTGTGGATCGGGAATCGGAAATCGCCACGGGCCCCGAGCGCAAAGGAAAGATCAAGAAGGCTCCCGAACTGGAGAGGCGCATCGAGAGCTATTTCCGTTATTACAACGGTTACGGCGCCATCATCGTCCAACTCAACGTGGAAGACACGAGAAACGGTGTGGCCGAATTTGTGGCCGACAAATACGGCGACAAGGTGATCATCGAACTAAAATGGGGCCAGGGCGCCAAAGACATCGGCGGCGAGATCCAGGTGACGAGTCTCGACTATGCGATTTTCCTCAAAGAGCGGGGCTACGTGGTCGATCCGGATCCCACCATCCCCGAAGTGCAAGAGGCGTTTGAGAACGGTTCCATCAAATCCTTCGCCCGCCACAGCCGCCTGGGCGCTACCAATCTGAAATCCGTGGGCCAGGTGCGAGAGGATTTCATGAGCAGCGTGGAATACCTGCGAAGCATCGGCTTTTCCCGCATTACCCTGAAAACCGGATCTTACGGCATGGAAGAGCTGGCCATGGCAATCAAGTTCGCCACCGATGCGGGACTGGACCTGCTCACCATCGACGGTTCGGGTGGCGGAACAGGTATGAGTCCGTGGAACATGATGCAAAGCTGGGGTGTGCCCTCCATCACCCTGCACAGCAAGGCGTACGAGTACGCCAGTATCCTTGCGGCAAAGGGACTCAAGGTCGTGGATATGTCCTTTGCCGGCGGATTTGCCCTGGAAGACAGCATATACAAGGGGCTGGCCCTGGGTGCACCGTTTACCAAGTTGATCTGCATGGGCCGCGGCATCATGATTCCCGGCTTCGTGGGGACCAACATCGAAGGTGCGCTCTTTCCGGAAAAGCGGGGAGACCTGAACGGGAATTGGAACGAGCTGCCCAAATCGGTCCTCGAAGTGGGCTCCACGGCCAAGGAGATCTTTGCCTGCTACTTCGACGTAGAAAAGATCGTGGGCAAGGACGAAATGAAGCGCATTCCCTATGGGGCGATCGCCTTTTACACCCTGGCCGACAAACTTTACTGCGGCATGCAGCAACTTCTTGCCGGCTCCCGAAAGTTCTCCGTCACCCAACTGACCCGGGACGACATTTTTGCCGGCAACCGGGAAACGGCAAGAGAGACAGGAATCCGCCACATGGCCGATGCAAATGACGAGAGTGCCAGAAAGATACTCAACTCATAAAAAGCTTTTCCAGGCTATTTATGGCCAAACAATCGCATAAAAGAAACTCGTTATTATTTTTTTTGCCGATAGACGGAAAAGAGGGAAAAGCGTTTTAAAAAGTACGTAGAATACAAGAATCCAGGAGTCAGAATCCAGAATCAGGTCTCGATCCATATTATGAGATCGATGGAGCGAAGCGACATCAGATTCATTCTGGCTCCTGAATTCTGGCTTCTGACTCCTGTGGTTTTCAGTGATCGCAGTGCATCTTCCTTTCCAAGGATAGTCCAAATACGGGCACTCTGTACCCGGATTTTTACTTCTTTATTTTGATCCAGAGCAACCTGGCCATCTTTCCACCGATATTTTTCCACTGGGAAGGCAGGTCCGATACCAGGTAGACCACGTCCCCTTCGTCAGCCCGGTGCAGGCGATTGCCCACCTTCAACTCCAGACTTCCGCTGAGCACATAGCCCATCTCTTCTCCCTTGTGGACGAAGAAATGGGAGGCAAGCTTTCTGCCGGCCGGAATTTCGATGATGTACGGTTGTGCAGCGGCATCGAAATCGGGGGGCGAAAGGCGATAGCCATTCACGTCCTGTCGGGGAAGGTCGGATAGGCTGGTGGGGATGCCACCCCCGGAAAAAACCAGGCGTTCGGCAACCTCTGTCTGCCCTTTGAAGAAGCCGGCCACATCCACATTCAGCACATTGGCGATTTTACAGATTGCCGGTATCGATGGGTAGATGGTACCGCTTTCGATCTGGGATATGGTGCTGGGGGAAACACCCACCGAGGCCGCCAGATTCTTCTGGGACATTCCCTGACGGTTGCGGATCTGTTTCACCCGACCCCCGATATCGATGTTGCCTCCCTTGCCCGTCTCCATTTCAAAGGCCACATCCATGCCTTCGTTCCAGTAGATCAGTGGAACATTCAAGGCGTCCGGCTTTCGCTTGTCCGCCTTTAAAATGGTCAGGGCCGACTTGCCACGGCTGATGGACAATTCGATGGCCACCTGGGCGATCTGGTTGATACTGGCCCGAAGCCGTTCGGAGTGCGCCCCTTTCTCCATGATCCAGTATGCGATCGTGTCCAGTTCATACAATCGGGGACAGGCACGGGAGTAAAACTTCAAGATGGCCTCTTCCCCGCCCCACAGCTCCTGCATTCCGGTAAGGGAGTCGAATACGAACCGAACGTCCCCCTTCATGGTTGCATGGAGACGATAAATGGCGTCTGCCACAACATCCGGATTGGCCGCATCGTTGATCCGGACGATCTGAAAGGGCCAATGGGCCCCGTCCTTTTCATAGAATTTGCTAAATACCTCGCTGCCATCGCCTTTTCCGTGAGTAAAACAGTCCAAAATGGACAGGTACTGGCTTTCGGCAAGGGGCCCCAAATTTTCGATGAGGGTCTTGGGCGAACGGTCGAAAGAGATGTAGATGAGGGGTTTTTCTCGGTTCAGGGATTCCTGGATGAAATTGAGGCTGAAGATCGATGCCAGGCTTCCGGCGTCGTCATACCAGACGACGTTGTCTCCAATGTACAATCCACCCAGCTGTCGATCCAGCTGGCTGACACCCGATGACATACGCGTTTTTTTTCGAAACATAAAGATGACACCTCGATCCCATGATATGTCCCCATGCCTGCCACTTTCCCTCTACCTTCCATCGCAAGCAGACGGGAATCTTTGTTGTCGACGCGGATCATCCCTACCATAGACAGACGGTAAAAGGCAAAAGGGGAATGTATCATCAGGAAGTAAGGTTACGCTTTATCGGCTTTTGATCGTTTCCGAAGGCGTAAGGTGCCAAATATTTTTTGCATACTCCATGACCGATCGATCACTGGAAAATTTTCCCATTCGGGCCGTGTTGAGGATCGATTTTCGGGACCAGGCCTCCCTGTCCAGAAACAGGGCGGAGACCGCCTGCTGCGCCTCTATATACGGCCTGAAATCGGCCAGCACCATGTAGAAGTCGCCTTGATGAAGCAGCGACTCGATGATGGGTGAGAAAAGATATGGATCCTCCGGCGAAAAGTCTCCCCTGCTGATGCTATCCAATGTCAATCGCAGTTCACCGTCCCTATCGTAATAGGAACGCGGATCGTAACCGCTTCTTCGCAGGGAGACCACCTCGTCGGCCGTCAGACCGAAGATGAAGATATTCTCACGACCTACCTGCTCCATGATTTCGACATTGGCACCATCGAGTGTGCCGATGGTCAGTGCACCGTTGAGTGACATCTTCATGTTACCGGTCCCCGAGGCCTCCATGCCGGCCGTGGAGATCTGTTCGGACAGATCCGCGGCGGGGACGATTTTTTCGGCCTGGGAGACGCAGTAATTGGGAAGGAAAAGGACGCGCAATTTCTCCCGCACATCGGGATCATTGTTTGTCTTTTCGGCGATCGCGTTGATGAGCTTGATGATCAGTTTGGCACGGTGATAGGCAGGTGCCGCCTTCCCGGCGAAGATCACCGTTCGAGGTACCATGGAGATGGTGGGATCGGCCTTGATTCGGTGATACAAGGTAATGATGAAGAGCGCGTTTAAAAGTTGACGCTTATACTCATGGATCCGCTTGACCTGGACGGAAAACAAGGTTTTCGGATCCACGCCCATTCCGACTTTTTTTTGGATATAGCGCGCCAGCCGTTTTTTGTTGTCTCGCCTGGCCTCGAACCACCGCCGGCGAAAATCGGCATCATCGGCAAATGATTCCAGATTCTGTAATTGCTGCAAGTCGGTGATCCAATCCGGGCCGATGACTTCGGTGATCAAGCCCGAAAGGGTCGGATTGGCCTGGGCCAGCCATTGGCGCGGTGTGACACCGTTGGTGACGTTTGTGAAGCGTTGGGGAAAGAGGTTGTGGAAGTCTTTGAATAGTGTTTTTTTGAGAATGTTGCTGTGAAGCTCGGCCACGCCGTTTACGGTATGGCTTCCCACGATGGCAAGGTTTGCCATGCGGATTCGCTTCTGATTGCCTTCCGCCAGCAAGGAGACGCGTTCTTGCAAAGAAGTGTCGTCTTTGCATCGAAGACGAACATCGTCCAGAAAACGGCGATTGATTTCGAAGATGATCTCCATGTGACGGGGCAAAAGATTGCGTACGAGATCAACGGGCCATGTTTCCAATGCTTCGGGAAGTACGGTGTGATTGGTATATGCAAATGTTTGTTGACACACCGACCATGCATTGTCCCACTGCAGTCCTTCGATGTCGACGAGAATACGCATCAGCTCCGGTATGGCAATGGAAGGATGCGTGTCGTTGAGCTGAATGGCCACGAAATCGGGAAGATCCGAAAAGGGTCGGTCGAGTTTCTTAAAGCGGCGAAGGATGTCGGCAAGGGTCGCCGCCACGAAGAAATATTGCTGCTTCAACCGCAGTTCCCGTCCCTGTTCCATCTCGTCGCTGGGGTAGAGAACGCCGGAGATGTTTTCGCTGAGCACTTTTGCCTCGACGGCACCGATGTAGTCTCCCTGATTGAATTCATCCAGGTTGAATTCCCTGCTGCTCTGGGCCTGCCACAGTCTCATGTTGGTAACGAAATCGCCTCCTACATCGGGAACGAGAATATCGCATGCCATGGCCATGACCGTCTCGCCGCCCACCCAGCGGTAGCATTTTCTTCCAGCGGCATCGGTGTAGGGTTCCGTGTGGCCGTAAAATTGTACCGGGATGAGGTACTCACCACGGCGAATCTCCCAAGGGGTTCCCCGGCGGGCCCAGTTGTCGCATTGTTCCCGCTGCCATCCGTTTTCGATGGTCTGGAAGAAGATGCCGTAATTGTATCGGATGCCGTATCCATAGCCGGGGAAATGCAGGCAGGCCAAAGAGTCCATGTAGCACGAGGCAAGGCGCCCCAATCCGCCGTTTCCCAGCCCGACATCCCACTCTTCCTCTTCCAGTTCATCCAGATCAAACCCCAGCTCCAGGACCGCTTTCCGGGCCTCGTCCTGCATCTGCAGGTTTGTCAGGTAATTTTTCAAAAGCCGGCCCGGCAGAAATTCGAGGGAAAGAAAATAGACGCGCTTGGCAAGGGTGTTGTAATGGGAACGCTGTGTTTGGATCCAGCGGTCGATGAGACGGTCGCGAACGCTGTGGGCCAATCCCATGAAGCAGGCATGGCGATTCGGCTTTTCCGGATCCCTTCCCATGGTGAACCGGATGTGCCGCTTGATCTGATCCTTCAACGAACCGGCGATGTTTGCATCCGCCCTTCCATCGTCTTTCTCCTGAGTAAGTATCTTGGCCATGGGATCAATCTCCTGGAAAAGGGGAAGTGAAAACGGCAAACAAGTAAAAATCTGGGCACAGATAGCCCGGTTTAGGCTTTTTTATAAGGGGAATGCATTGCGAATACATGCTACCACAGGAGCCGGAAGCCAGAATCGAGGAGCCAGAATAAATTTGATGTCGCTTCGCTCTGTCGAAAGGCGAATAACCGATTCTGAATGCTGGATTCTCGTATGACTTCTGGATTCTTGTAGCAATACCACGGCAGAGATATCAGCCTTTTGAACTGAATATTGCCGTTTACGACTATGCCACACCAAGCCACTACCGGTCAAACTGAACTTCGAACCGGTTGAGGTCATCCGGATCGAAATCTTCGATTCCCTGGGTTCGTTTCAAAAAGGTAGCGATTGTATCCCTGGCCGAGGCGTAATTGTCCAGTGCCGAGGCCAGTTTGATCACAACCGGATCATCCTCACTCAACTGCTCGATGGTTTCACTCAGCAGGCGCAACCCGTTTTCCAGGTGATTTTCGATTTTTTCGTATGCGGTTTTGCGCAGTTCATACTTTTTTTGTTCCCTGTCGATCACGGGCAATAGGCGGCGAACCGAATACTCCACCAGCGCGTCGCGGGGCGCATTGAAGGCCTTGGAAATTTCATCCAACAAAGTAAGGGAACTTCTGCTGATCACGTAGGTTTTTTGTACCCTGTTTTCCGGTGGGATGCGTGCGTTTTGCACCTCTCTTGCAATGGTGTTGAGAAAGTCGCTATCTTGGGCCAGGTGGTCGAACAGGGACTTTTGCTTTATGCCCAATTGCGCGGCAACGATACTGATCGCATCGATACAACTCGATGACAGCTTGAAAGTGGCCCGTACGGATTGCCTTCCGCGAAGACCGGAACTCGTTATGAGCATCAGTGAACCCGACTGCTTTTTCGTATTATTCCTATCCATGGACATCTCCGCTCGCGAATCATTTGGTATATTATCTTTTATTGTATGTGGAAAAAAATAATGCAAGGAAAAACGATTTGTAGAATGTTGACAATGCAAAATCCATTCATACTGTTTCGGTAAAAGAGCGGGCAGCAATCATCATCTTCAATGCAATGATTAAAAAAACGGGAGGTTTGGACATGATTTACAGGACTCTTTTCGGTTCCCCCAATCGTCGTTTTCGCCCCCCCCTGGATGAGATGGCCAACATGCGGCGTCGAATGGAACGGTTGATGGAACAGTATGGCGATCGTGGGGCAGAGCAAGAAAGCGCCGGTGTGTATCCGGCTGTCAACATTACCGAGGACTCGAACGCCTACTACATCAGCGCGGAACTTCCAGGCGTGCAATCACCGGACCTGGATCTCAATGTGACCGCAAACCAGATCACCATTGCCGGCGAACGGAAAATATCGAAAGAAGCGGCGGATGTGCGGTATCATCGCCGGGAGAGGGAGGCCGGAAAGTTCTCGCGGGCCATTGCACTGCCGGGTGACATCGATGCGGAGAACACCAAGGCCAAGTTGGTCAGCGGTGTGCTTACCGTTACCGTACCCAAGGCAGAGAGGGCAAAGCCAAAACAGATTTCCATTCAATAGTCGGCCAGAGAAAGGAGGGCACGACCATGTCGGATACGAAAGAACTGAAGGTGAGGGAAAAACAGGCTCTGTCGACACCGGCCGAGCAAACCAAACCCGGACTCGTGTTTACCCCCAGCGTCGATATTTTCGAAAGCGAGCAGGCAATCACCTTGCTGGTGGACATGCCCGGTGTGGATGCCGAAGACCTGAATGTGGATTTGCGCGATGACATACTGACCCTGACGGGCGAAGTTCGCGCCGACCTTTCGACGCCGGGTGAGCGTGTTCATACGGAATATGAAAGCGGGCGGTACTACCGTCAGTTTTCCCTTTCCGAGGTGATCGCCCAGGACAGGATCGATGCAAAGCTCAACGACGGCGTCTTGCGTCTTACGCTGCCCAAGGTGGAAAAGGCCCAGCCCCGGCGAATTCAGGTGCAGGCGGGGTAGTTGCAGTTAGTGTCTATCCAAAAATAGGAAAATTGGTCGAGATCAAGGCGCACGAAAAATTTTACCGGAGGCATATGGTTGATATTCCGGGGATATAATTTTTCGTGCAACGCCGATATCGGGCAGATTGGCCATTTTCGGATGTCTAGTTAAACCTCGGGCTCTGCCTCAGCGACCAGTACAGATTCGGACCGGTCCGGCGAGACATTCGATCGTCTGGATTTTAGCCCCCTTCGAGGGGGCGTTGTCACCCCCCACCGTCCTGCAGATTTTGCCATTTATCCCCTTAAATTTTCAGACAGGCTTGTAATTTCATGGAAAATGGTTGTAGCATCATACCATCGTTCACATAAAAAGATTTCCATTAAAAACGTTTCCCCATCTTTGCCAGCGGCAAAACAATTTTTTTGTATGACCGTTTGGCCGCATATGGCCTGGATAACTTTTTGGAAGCATCATGGCGAGGGAGCATCATGGCCAAGACAAAGCTCAAGGAACACCGGATCAATCGAGAGTGGTGCAAGGGGTGCGGGATATGTGTGGAATTTTGTCCAAAGAACGTACTCGAGCTGGATAGACAGGACAAGGCCGTCGCCGTGCGACTGGAAGATTGCATCGCTTGTCGGATGTGTGAACTTCGGTGTCCGGATCTGGCCATCGAAGTGGTGACAGAAGAGCGGACGGAAGGGGAAAAAGAAGTCAAGGATGAGGACCAAGGATAATCAAAACCCCGATTGGTAGGCGACAAATGACAAAGCAGATCAAATTTATCCAGGGCAACGAAGCATGTGTGGAAGGAGCCCTTTACGCCGGTCTCGATTTTTTCGCCGGTTATCCCATCACGCCATCCACGGAGATTGCGGAGCATTTGGCCAAAAGGCTGCCGGCCAGGGGGGGCAAGTTTATCCAGATGGAAGACGAGATCGCCTCCATGTGCGCCATCATCGGGGCTTCCCTGACGGGGCACAAGGTGCTCACCGCCACCTCGGGTCCCGGATTTTCCCTGAAACAGGAGGCGCTGGGGTATGCGGTGATGGCCGAAATTCCCTGCGTGATCGTCAACGTACAACGGGGCGGGCCGTCCACGGGCGTTCCCACCCACGTGAGCCAGGGGGACGTGATGCAGGCCAGGTGGGGCACCCACGGTGATCACAGCATCGTGACCCTGACGGCTTCCAATCACCAGGACGTCTTCGCCATGACCGTCGAGGCCTTCAATATTGCAGAAACCTATCGGACGCCGGTGATTCTTCTCTTCGACGAGGTGGTGGGGCACATGCGTGAACGGCTGGAGATTCCCGAGCCGGGGGAAATCCCTTTGGTGGAGCGCCTTCGGACATCCGTTCGTGAAGGAGTGGACTACCATCCCTATCTGCCGCGGGAGGACGGCCGGTTGCCCATGAGCGATTTCGGCGGGGTTCACCGATACAACGTGACCGGACTGGTTCACGACATGTGGGGATTTCCCTCGGACAATCCCAAGGTCGTCCACGGGCTTTTGCGTCACCTGGTGGACAAGATCGAAAACAGGGCCAACCTGATGGCCCACTACAAGACCTATCACATAGAGGATGCGGATACGGTGCTGGTCTCTTTCGGGTCGGCGGCCCGCAGCGCCCTGCACATCGCCCAGAGCCTGCGGACCCGGGGAGAGAAGATCGGTCTTCTGGAACTGCAAACCCTCTGGCCCTTTCCGGCGGACATCGTGCGGAAATATTGCGACGATGCCCATTACACGGTGGTGGTGGAGATGAACATGGGTCAGGTCTGCCAGATGGTCAAGACGACCGTGAAAAATCCGGAGCGGGTGTTTCTGGCCAACCGTATCGACGGGGTTTTCATCTCGCCCACGGACATTAAACAGATACTGCGCCTGATCAAGGGAAGGGGGGTGTAAGATGGCCGTACAGGATTACATCCGCCAGCGGTTTTTTCCTCACATGTGGTGTGCCGGATGCGGCCACGGGATCGTGCTCAACGCCATGATCCGGGCCGTTGAGAAACTGGGTCTGAGCCGCAACGAAATCGTGATGGTATCGGGCATCGGCTGCTCTTCGCGCATCTCCGGCTATGTGGACTTTCACACCCTTCACACCATCCACGGCCGTGCCCTTGCCTTTGCTACGGGGGTGAAGCTGAGCCAGCCGGAACTGAACGTGATCGTCCCCATGGGAGACGGCGACGCGCTCTCCATCGGCGGCAACCACTTTATTCACGCGGCCCGGAGAAACATCGACATCACGGCAATCGTGATGAACAACCGCATTTACGGAATGACCGGCGGACAGTTCTCACCCCTCACCGGACCGGGAATGATGGCCACCACGGCGCCCTATTCAAACATCGACCAGGGCTTCGACGTGGTGGAGATGGCCAAGGCGGCCGGGGCCACCTTCGTCGCCCGCACAACCACCTACCATGTCCAGCAGATGGCAGATTTGATCCGCGATGCCGTTCTTCACGAAGGATTTTCGGTGCTGGAGGTGATGACCCAGTGTCCCACCTATTTCGGTCGAAAGAACAAGCAGGGCAGTGCGGTACAGATGATGAAGCAAATGAAGGAGATGACGGTTCCCGTCGGTTCGAAGAAGAAACAGGAAAATCCGGAGCTGATCGAGCGGGGCATCTTCATACAGGAAGAAAGGCCCGAGTACTGCGCCGAGTACAACCGCATCATCGAACGGGCCATGGGAGGAAACAAGTAGATGGAACGATCCAGACTCAGAATGGTTTTTTCGGGTTCCGGGGGCCAGGGGGTGATTACGGCGGCGATTATCCTGGCCGAATCGGCGGTACTTCACGAGAATCTGGAGGCCGTACAGACCCAGGCCTATGGTGCGGCGGCCAGGGGCGGGGCCACGCGTTCTGACGTGATTATCTCCGATGCAAAGATCAATTTCCCCAAGGTGATCCAGCCGAATGTGCTGGTGTGTCTCACCCAGGAGGCCTACAATACATTCTTCGATATCATTCGACCCGGCGGCCTTCTTATCACAGATCCCCGTTTCGTCCAGACCCATCTCAAGGTGGATGCCCGCCAGCGAGAGTTTCCCATGTACGAGAGCGTCATGGAAAAGGTGAAAAAGCCCATCGTGTTCAACATCTGCATGCTTGGTGTGGTGGTGGGAATGACCCAGATCGTAAAGCCGGAGTCCATCATGAAAGTGTTGGATACCCGCATTCCTCCAGGCTTCATCGACCTGAACCGCAAGGCGCTGGAGTTGGGTCTGGAATTGGCCCGATCCGAAGCATGACCGGCGTGATGCCGGGGATTAAAAACCGTTTCGTCTTCAAGATCATGGGTTGCGTCGTAAGACTGATGCGGGCCACAATGCGATAACATGGATCATTCAAATCCGATGCCTGCCGGTTTTCATCCGGCATCTGCGAAGACCGTTTCTTCTTCCATCACAACCGTCGGCCTTTACATCCACGTGCCGTTTTGCAGGGCCAAGTGCCCCTATTGCGATTTTTTCTCCACCACACGACACGATCTCATCTCTTCTTACGTTGCAGCCGTCATCGACGAAATCGAGCGGGACCATCACCAAGGGATTCATGCGGATACGGTCTATTTTGGTGGCGGAACGCCTTCGTTGCTGCAGCCGGAACACATCGCCCGGATCATCGACGCCCTTTGCCGTCGATTTGCCGTGGACTCCCATGCGGAGGTGACACTCGAGGCCAATCCGGGTACGGTGGATCGACAGCGTTTGGCGCAATACCGGAACGTCGGTATCAATCGTCTCAACCTCGGCCTTCAATCTATGGACGATCACATCCTGACGTTTCTGGGAAGGATCCATACGGCCCGGCAGGGAAT
Organism: uncultured Desulfosarcina sp.; assembly: GCA_963674945.2. Lineage (GTDB taxonomy): Bacteria > Desulfobacterota > Desulfobacteria > Desulfobacterales > Desulfosarcinaceae > Desulfosarcina. Next base: position 443,438 of record CAXXWQ010000003.1, on the reverse strand, counting down.
CGACGCTTTTTCGGATGCGAGGGCGGCCGGATTGGATAACGTGGGGCTGGACCTGATGTTCGCCGTTCCCGGTCAGACGAAAAAAGGCTGGGAGGATCAATTGGCCCGTGTCGTTGACCTGGCGCCGGAACATCTCTCCTGCTATTCACTCACATGGGAGGCGGGGACCCCGCTGGCCGGATGGGTGAAAGAGGGGCGGGTTCTTCCCGTGTCGGAATCGCTGGCCGCGACCCTTTTCTCCATGACCGGTGAGGTCTTGGGACAAAAAGGCTATCCTCGCTATGAGATTTCCAATTTCGCCCGGCATACGGATAACGAAAACGTCGACTATCGATCCCGCCACAACAGCAAATACTGGGACCTTTTGCCGTACCTGGGATTCGGGCCGGCTGCCCACAGCTGTATGGAAAATCGGCGATGGTGGAATCACCGTTCGTTGGACCGGTACCTGAAGGCGCTGAAAGCCGGTGATGCGCCGACCGCCGGCGGTGAAGTGTTGACACGGGGTCAGCAGATCATGGAGTTCGTCTATCTTGGACTGAGAAAGAGGGAAGGGATCGATAGGAAAAATTACACCCGGCGGTTTCAAGACGATTTCTCCAAACGTTTCGATCCCGTTTTGTCTCGATTGATGGGAGATGGGCTGCTTGAAAGCGATCGAAGGTGCGTCTGGCTGACCGAACGGGGGATGCGCTTTCTGGAAAGTGTGGCCGGGCAGTTGATTGAGTGCTGTCCATTGTAGATGGTAAGTGTATTCAATAAATAAAACTTGGTCATCAGGGCCAGGTTAAAAAGGTAAATGGCACTGCCGAATGATTTTACAAGAAGACAGAAGTCAGCGCCGCCGCCGACCTTTGGCCGGTTTGAACGACAACTGAAACAATGCCATTTTGGCGTAGTTTCATACGAGAATTATGAATCCAGAATCAGGTATTCGCCTTCGGCTCGATCCATCTAATCCAATAGACGGAGCAAAGCGATATCAGATTCATTCTGGCTCCTGAATTCTGGCTTCTGACTCCTGTGGATTTCAGCAATCGTTGCGCGTCACGCCTTTCAGGGAAAGCCAAGACGAAAGATATTACTCCGAACCAAATTATGTAGACAATGTCTTGATCAGTTGCCCCAGATAAAACCGGGCGTGGCTGATGGGCGCGGCCATGTTGGCCCGGTGGTTGGCGAAAATGCTGCTATATTTCCGGTCCAGGATGATCCACGGCTCTATCTCCGCTGCCCGTTGGCAGGAGACGATGGCATGGTGCAGCAATTCGGTGCCGTGCCGGGACTCCAGAGTCAGGAGAAAATCGTGGTGAACGGCTTCCAGTATGGTCGCCATGGAACTGGCCACACCCTGGGTGTAGTAAAAATAGTTATCCACGGCGAAGAAGCTCACCGGTGTTCCATCTTCGTTAAACGTCTTTACCAGGTTTTCGTCACAGCTTCCCAGCAGGTCCTCGAACGAGGCCAAGAGGGGGATCAGGTTATCCGTACGCGTATAGAACGTCGCCCCTCCATTTTTTAATTTCTCCAAATAGACTTCCATCTCTTCCAGGGCTTCTTTGTATTTGGATTCGGCAGAGGGGAACCAGTAACTGCTGGCCTTGACCATGAGCCAGTTCATGGCCTGTTCGAGATTTTCGTCATACGCATCGGTGGTGCCGGTCCGCGATATCCGTTCGGCAAGGGCCACGACGGTGCGGCGGGATACTTCCAGTACACCCATCTGGAAGTTGTTGACATTGTCCGTAACTCTGATGAGGTCATTGGGCCGCCAACCCCACCAGCGTTCTTCCAGTTCGTAGCGCAAGGGCGCGATGGACGCCTCCACGAAGGCGACCCCTTTGGGGGTGGGCTTGTGTGCCGGTGTCATAACGGTCTCGGGCAAGGGATGCCCGGCAACTTCGTCGTGTTTGGCATCCTTCGATGCAATGTGATCGGTGGCATCGCTTTTCGATGTATGGGAGGTGGCTTTGTGGGCGGTCTCCTTTTTTACGGCCTTGGTGGCTGCGTGGGAATCGGCCTCGCGTTCGGCAGAGGCGTCATGCCCTGTTTTCTCATCTTCGGCAGCGTCATGGGATGCGGCAGTGTGCTGCCGATCGGTCGAAACTTGGCCGGCGCTCGCGTCATGGGAGGTCGCGGTATCAACGGTCTCGGAATCCACATGGCCGTCGGTGGCAACATGGTCGTCGGTGTTTTCATCGCCAATGGACGTATCCCCATGGTCCCCCTCCTCATCACCGGCTGCATGGGGTGCCGCTTCCCGGGTGTCGTGGGAAGCCCTCTGCTCATTTTTCGATGGGGTATCGTCTGTTGATCCGAAGATGAGGGAAAGTGCCCACAGCACAATGATCGCAATGGCGATTCCACCGATGATGCGTGGCGTCGCGAACTTCTTGAAATCGGCGCCCTTCGGGCTGCTTTCGTCGTTTCCCATGACAACTCCGTTTTCCGTAATGACCGGCTGGCTGTTTTATCACCGGTGGCGCGATTATTGACCCTTTCTGAGCTTTCGAATATCTCCGATGCGGATCGTGACGTTGGTTGCATCAAAATGCTCGATTAACGGTATCACATATTTCCTGGAAATTCCAATCATATCCTTGAACGTGGGCGTCGAGATCTCACCATGCGCCACGATATGTGCGACAATCTCTTGCTTCAAATTATCTATGACATTTCGATCGTAATAGAGGTCTTCCTTGACCTTGACCAGTGATTTTTCGGCGACTAGAAGTTCCAGGACCCCCTTGGCGGTTTTGGCGTCCACATCCAGATTCCTGACGATCTCACGAAAATAGGGGGGCGTCAGTTTGCTCTCTTTATAGATGGTCAAAATTTTCTGCTTGAGTTCCTGCTCGTCCACCTGAAGCGTGACGGTGTGCGCGGCGAGACGGACCGTATCGTCCTCCAACGCCAGTTGGTTGTCTTTGATCATCCGGTTTAGCACCAGGGTAAAGAGTTTTGCACTTGCGCCCTTGGGAAATTTCGATTTCAGTTCCTCCTTGGAAATGCCTGGCTTGAGGGGGTTTTCCCGGTGGAACTGTTCCAGCACCGTGTGACTTCGATCCTTGAGTTGATTGAACGTCTCCTGGTGAATGTAAGCGCGGCTCTCCTTGTCCGCCAACAGGAGGTTCTGACTGTTTAAGAGGCTGGTGATGGCCGAATCGAGGGCCTTGGCCGGCAGGTTGGTCATCAGCAGCAGTTGAGAGAAAGTGACCCCGGCGGGGCCTGCCATCTTGCAGTGATGATCGATGATGCCCTCGGTGTCCGCATCCACGAGGGCCTGGAGCCCATCGATGATATCCTTCTGAAACCGTTTGTGCTTGGATGGAATGGGATTGAGCACTTTTCCGCCACCGATGGTCCGAACCGGTGAATAGCTTCTGACCACGAATCGATCGTCCCGTATCAGGGAAACCGGTTCATCCAGACGAATCTGGGCCGCGCAGGTCTCCCCCGGGTTGATCTCTTCTCTGTCCAGTAGGATGATGTTTCCCATGGTTTCGCTGGTGCCCGTATGAAAGCGCACCTGGGTCCGGTTTTTAAGGGGTTTTTTGTTGCTGGAGAGAAAGTGGAATTCCAGGTCCACCATGTAGCTGGGTATCAAGGTGTTCTCGCGTGCGAGGATGTCTCCCCTGTTGATGGATGCCCTCTCCAACCCCTGAAAATTGATCGCGGTTCGCATGCCGGCCGCGGCGGTTTCCCGCCCCTCGTTGTGTACCTGGATGCCCCTGACTTTGGAGGTGATCTTGCCGGGATAGATCATGATGGAATCACCCACAGCGATCTGGCCGGAAATCAGCGTGCCGGTGATTACGGTGCCGAAACCTTTCATGGTGAAAACCCGGTCCACGGGAAGGCGGAAGAGGCCGCTGTTGGTGTGTTCGGGCACATCCTGACAAAGTTCGTCGAGCACCTCGATGAATTTGGGGATGCCCTCTCCGGTGAACGATGAGACCGGTACGATGGGCGATTCTTCGAGAAAGGTGCCCATGGTGAACTCCATGATGTCATCGGTGACCAGCTCGAGCCACTCTTCATCCACCATGTCGATCTTTGTCAATACCACCATGCCGTGCTTGACGCCCAAGAGGGTGCAGATCTCCATGTGTTCGCGGGTTTGGGGCATGACCCCTTCGTCCGCCGCGATCACCATGGTGACGATGTCGATGCCGGTGGCACCGGCGACCATGTTCTTGACAAACTTTTCATGGCCGGGAACGTCGACGATGCCCAGATGTCGGCCGCTGGGAAGATCCAGGGCGGCGAACCCCAGCTCGATGGTGATTCCCCGCTTTTGTTCCTCTTTCAAGCGATCGGTGTTGGTCCCGGTGATTGCCTTGATGAGGCTGGTCTTGCCGTGGTCGATGTGTCCTGCGGTTCCGAGAATAATCTGTTTCACGATCTGTCTGCTCCAAAAAATGGCCGAATTATTGTTTTTTGCGGTTGCGTAAATATTCTGCGAAATACGCCAGGCCCACGAGGATGACCCCCAATCCGGCGACGTAGAGAATGTTCGTATCGGGGTAAAACATGCGTGTCAGGATCACTGCGAAACCGGCTCCCAAAATGGCCCGGATAATGAAGATATAAAATGCGTTCAAGCGGCTGCCTTTTCTTCTTTGGTTGAATTCATCATATCAAGCTTCGGTTTCAGTTTGAAATAGCCCTAAACCAAAGCAAATGTCCATCCAGAAATGGGAAAACTTGTTCGAGATCAAAGCGCCCGAAAAATTTTACCGGAAGGATATAGTTGATGTTCCGAGAATTAAATGTTTCAAGCAACGCCGATATCGGCCCAAGCTACAATTGAATTGGCCATTTCTGGGTTGGCATTTCGCAAGGGTATATGATTCGTTTTCTATGGTCAATAGCTGCTGGAAAGGTGGGGGCGGGGAGGGCGGTTGAAGACGAAAGATAAAAGACGAAGGATGAAGCGTAACGCCGATATCGGACTTTTTACGAATCCGTCAAAATTAATGGTTGAAATGGGACATACGATCTGTTAGTTGAACTCTTTTATTATGGTGGGTGTAGCTCAGTTGGCAGAGCATCAGGTTGTGGCCCTGAGGGTCGTGGGTTCAAGTCCCATCACTCACCCCATTAACCAAAAAAGGCCATTGCCCCGACCGCAATGGCCTTTACCGCTTGCGCGCCCGTAGCTCAGCTGGATAGAGCGCCGGACTTCGAATCCGTAGGCCGCAGGTTCGAATCCTGCCGGGCGCGCCAGATAAAAATGATCAGGGAGAGGCGATTTCACAGCTTCTCCCTGTTTTTTTGTAGCCCCCTTTGCGCATACGGCCAGGGGCTCCAAGGAATATGGGGGAGCAGACTATCTCAGAAATATTGAATTGGGGATTTGATGGCACTTTTGTGGACCTTTTGTGAAACTTGTGTGGGTCGGGAATGACGTGATAACTATGGGGGAGCAGACTATCTCAGAAATATTGAATTGGGGATTTGATGGCACTTTTGTGGACCTTTTGTGAAACTTGTGTGGGTCGGGAATGACGTGATAACAAAAGGTTATGGCGCGTTGATGGTATTTGTTGTGTACGATTCCGGCGGCTGGGCGCAGGATATTTAAAAATAAGAAATTTGGCTGGATTCTGTTAGGGATGTCTAACGATTTGCAGATAGACTCAGAAATTTGTCATCACTAAATTGGTGCAAAAACTTATCGGCCGAACTCAGTGTTTAGGCTATGCAGTCATATGATCGATCCTCACAAAAACCAGATCATTGTTTTTTACGGTGGAGATCAAAAAATTTATTTTATCCGGATCTTTTGAAGTGTCACGATTGAGTGAGACCGGAATCTTCAGGAAACTCCTTCCTGTCACGTATGTCTCCATTAATGTCCTTTTGATAGTGCAACCGGAACAGTATACCGTATTCCCAAATCCCTCAGGCAGTCGCGCATAGATACACTCAAACAACTCGCAACCATTGTGCCCTTCAATTTTTGATAATCCATTTTGAAGTAACGTCTTTGCTTTATCGTTTGCGATGACAATTATTCCTTCTCGATCAACTGCAAGGATAGGTCGTTTCAGGTTGTCAAGGAACACACCAAGGCTAGCACCGACACCCTTCTGGAATAACAGATTATCTTTACATTTGCCGCAAATGCCATGAGTGATCTCATTTTCGGAACCATTTTTCGAAGTGACACGGCCCATATATTTTCCGCAACAAGCGCAGACCTTCTTAATCCTATTTTTTTTGAACTTATTTTGCATCAGGCTCAACATCCCAAATAGTAACAAATTAAATGATTTAAATCTGTACTATTTAAAGAAAATTGAGCACAAATTCAACCCACAATCTCTATATGAGTCAAGAGCAGACTTGACCCCTTTCCATTCACCCCCATAATTTCACGCCGACTTCGTCTTCCCCATCCTTGCGGCCTTTCGTTCCAGTGCAAAGTCGTACAGTTGTTTTGCGATTGTGCTATAATTGCCTCCCGCACTGAATCCTTGATTGACTACAGCCTCAAGAGCTGCATCGACGCCATATTCAAGAAGTAGTGCCTCAAGAATCGCATTAGCATCAATAACTCTCTGTCGACGCGTGTTTTCCTTGATGTCCGCCTTCGGATCTTCTGCCACTGCTTCGATCAATATCTTCATGGCATGTTCCTACTTTTGTTTTTCATCAGCCGTTGTTTCTTGATATGATTTTTGTTGCGACTGTTGCCACTTCGTTTTCGTACCCTGAATCTGCCAAGTTAATTAATTCGTTTTTAATCCATTCATCTGAAAAAAATTCCCATCCCATTTTCTCGAAATATCTTGATAATTGTTCTCTATCTTCCTTTGAATAGACTTTTCCAGAAGCAAGACAAAGTTTTACTTTTGTGTCTTCGGAACATGCCCCAGAGCCAACCAATTGTTTTATAAGACGCTCGAAAACAACGTTTCGAAGTGTTTCCTCATTGAATAGCTTGTATCTTTCTTTTGATTTTCCATTTTGCAAGCTCTCAGCTTTGACGCCTAAACTATCGAGATAGGATTTACATTCAATGACTAATATTTCTTTGTTACCTCCTTTATAAGCCACCACATCTAATTCCCACCTCGGAGATGATGAGCGGCCAATTTTTCGCTTTTCTTCCTTTGTAAGATCAACTTTGAAACAGGTCTTCACCCAGTAACCTTTACTCTCAAAAATCGTTCTCACAATTGATTCAAAAGAGTCCAATTTTTTTCCTTTATTGTGACTATTATTGATATTCTATGGACGCCTTAATAACATCCCAAATAGGGATAAAAATCGCCGATCCAAGCTTGCTCTATTTAAAGACCATTGAGGGCAAATTCAATCCACAATCTCTATATGAGCCAAGAGCAGACTTGACCCCTTCCGACCTCTGGCGCCAGTTTTTGATGTCTATTAAGAAATGGAGTTCGGTCTATTTTATTTTTAATGCTTGCCTGTAACTTGGATGGATCTCCCAAGTTAACCCATCATCAAGATTTGCTGTCGAAACCAGAAGGTCAGGCCTTTCATCATAGTTTACAAATGATAGTGGCGCATCACCTGTATCGTTTCGACCATAAATAAATCCAACTCTGAACAAGAAGTGTGAAATATATAAACTATCTCGACCTTGTTCGATTCCATCAATTTTAGGTAAGCCGAATCGCTTAATGATTCGGTTCGTGATGTGAGTTAACAAATCTACTGTTGCGTATCGGCGTTGGCACCCAGAGAATGATTCAATTATATCAACAAGTTTACTGCATTGATGCGCATGTTCTTTGTACAAGTCGCTTAACCTTGATCTTCCGTAAACATCCATTACTTTAGATACATCCGTTATTCGAATGAGAGAGTGATTTTTAGTGGCGGCATGCTTGCCTGCTAACTTACACAGTTGTGCCGCCCATCTTGGTCTTCCCGCACTCATGATATGAATAGGTTTGTCGGGTGGCAGCATTTTTTTACCCCAGGGAAATGGAGTTTTGAAAACAAGATTGTAGACAGGGATGCCCTTGTTCTTAGAGATTCTCATTTCCTGGTATTTTTTGCTATTGGGGTATTTCGTAAGAAAATAGCTGAGTATTTTTTTCTTCAAAATGTCGCCTGTTTCACGAGTTGACCAAGTGATGTCAACCATATATTGCTCGCATTTATCCATTGCTTCGTCATCGCAAATTACAGACCATACATCAGACCGTATTGATGAACGGATCATGAGGCCATCAACATCATTTACCAAATATCTACAGGCTGAAAAAAATGTTGAGATCAGAAGTTTTTGGTCTGCTGTGTTGATAAATGTTGCATCAATATCATCAATAAAAACCCAAACTTTAATTTTTTTATTTTCTAAGTATCGATTTAGGAGTTGGGTTGTATCAGCAGGGGTTATTTTTGACAATTCTATTTCTGCATTCGACAACTTAAGTTTGAGACGATCTAATAGGGATCCAATAACATTCCTACCTTTAAATCCTGCCAGTTCAGCACTTTCTACAAGTGTTATTGTATCATCAGACAAAGCCAGTTTCAGTCTCTTTCCAATTTCTAGAGTTATTCTGGAGCAAATACGTTGTTGCCATCCAAATATCAAGTGGTGAGGTGTATCGGAGTCAATTTGTTGCAACGCTATTAGGTCTGAACCTTTTAAATAAATAGCAATATCTGTATCTGAATCACATACTCCAGCAAATGTCTTCCTTAAAAGTGCCGATTTGCCAATCCCTTTTCTGGCACGAGCAATCATGAGTTTGTTTTGATCACTATAAAAAGGTTTGAAGAGAGGTTTGTCGACAAAGTATGAGCTCAGAAGACATAGATCTTCATCTTCACCTGCCTCATTCCCGAAAAGTTGGGGGGATAGCAAATCAGTAATCATATTTTGTTCCTCTGTTTTTTCTAACGAAGCTCGGCATAAGGTGCGACGGCTTTTTGCCGTCGCACTTAATACTATTATAAGCCACAGTATGTTTTAATAATCAGTTGATAGAAGCTTTGCTAATGGTTCCGCAAGAGAAAATAGATTATCACCAAAGGCGTCCCATGCAGTCCAGGCATTAGCGAAAGAACTCGTTTTAACAACCTCATCAGCATAGTCAACCAAAGACTTATTGACACTTTCGCTTATTGTTGAAACTTTTTGAGCGTCTTTTTTGTCCCATTTTGATTTACTTTTTATACTATAATCAAATATTTTTGAAATAGCGTTAAAGTATAGAGCTGTACTTCTCGAATTGCACAATTTACAATGTGCGCCGCATTTCGGAGCTATCATTCCCCAATCATCTTTCATAGATTGTGCCCATGCTTTTATTCCAATACCAGCTCCCTTAATAGCAGCCTCAATAACGATGGTGATGGGTTTGGGTAATGGAATCGACTGTTCGTTAACTAACTGATAGGCCGTTCCAAAAGACTGCTCAGCAACACGGAGCCCATAGGTTGGAATTTTATCCTCATCAAAACGAACCGCATTAGCATTCATGTTTCCTTTTAAAGCTGCAAACAACTCAGCTAATGCAAACAAAATTGCATCTTTTTCACCTTTAGCGGTCATTCTTTCCTCCCTAATTTAATATTTTTAGTAGGCTTAAAACATTGACATTCTATAGACGGTTTCAGTCTATGATCGTTTTGGAGCTAATTCTTTATTTGGAGATGTGGGATTATAGGTGCGTTGGAGATATCCCGGGAAATACGGTGGTTAAGTGCTGAAAACATTCATGGCGCTACCCTCCTGCTTTATCAAATTCCGAAGTCGTATCTTCCAGCTTTTCACGTGGAGCGTATAACCGCAGGACAACGAATCTGTCATTTATCGGCGTGACAAGGCCGACTCTTGTGACCCCTCTCCATCCAAAATTGAACGGAGTTTCAAGCAATTCATTTGCGGCTTTTTGGATCGTGGTGATGATTAGATCTATTTCATCGATGTGGTACTTAAAATCCTGGAGATAACGACCTCTGGCGTACCAAAGTTCATGGCTCGCCGCATTCTCGATGGTGCCATAGGCCCTGGCGGTGATGATGTAGCCAGAGGTGTTCAGGATCATTTCTACATGGCCGCTGTGAAAATCGATTATGCTGACGGGCGGATCACAACGGGAATCATCTTTTTCTCTCTGCTTGAACAGGGAAGGCTCGTCAGCATCTATTTTTTTGAATTGTCATCCGTGCCAGTCAATCGATCTTCATCGAAGGCTTGATCTTCCTGCTTTGCTTCCTGAGCGGCTCTCTTTATATATCCACCCACCTCATAGAAAACCTTCATCGACAACTTTTCTATGGCCGCCAGTGCTTGATTGACCTTTATCGCGAAATCCTTGTCCTCAAATTCATTGAGGACACTTTCATACTTAATATCCTGCACAGTTGAAGGCGCCGGTTTTTTTTGTTCAAGGTAAGATGGACCGATGCCTGATATTAGCCAGTCGATACTTACGTTTGGATAATATTCTTTTATGCCACGCAAAGCCTTCATACCCGGCTCAGCTTCACCTCTTAGATAAACGAACAGTTGTTTTTCTTTTATCCCGCAATTTTTTGCGAATACCTTTTTAGGTAGTCCTGTGTGGTCTATAAGGGCTTCAAGTCTGGCTGGGAAATCTAATTTTTCTAATTCGTTTGTCATATCTCGACTAACGAATGACTAACGAATCTATTTCGTTAGTCATTTTCTTCTAATTTTTTAAACACTTATACGTACAATTGGCATTTCGACTAACGAACTGCCTTTTTACGCACTTTTTGCTTGACGACAGACTTAAAGGGTAGTATCTTGCTTTACAAGTTAACGCGCAAATTTACCCTATCCCGAAGGGTAAAAACTGTCAATGTCCGAATGATCCCTAATTTCGGACAGCGGACGCCAGGAAGGCGGACATGACGAACAAACCCATCCAACTGAACCTCTTTAATCGACCCACCTTAAATGTTGTCCGGCCCGTCAAAAGGGCCATGAACGAAGATGTCCGCGCCTGCGGACTTTCCCGTGAGCAGATCGTGGACAAGATGAACGATCTGGCTGTGAGCTACAGTGTCGGCCTGGTCAACGGCAGTGGCAAGCAGTTGACCATCGACACGTTTGAAAAATGGCTGAACCTGAACGAGCCGACGAGGAACATCCCTTTCAAGGCGGTTCCGATTTTCTGTGCGGCGGTGGGGCGGTGCTCCGTTCTCGACGCCATCGCCCAGCCGCTGCATCTGAGAGTTGTCGGCGAGCGGGAGCAGAAACTCATCAGGCTGGCCGAGGCCAAGCTGGCCATCAAGGAGAAAAACCGGCTTGTCCGGAAAATCGAGGCGGAGCTGTAATGAAGCGGAAAGTGACATTCACGATTTTTGTTGACGAGAAGGACGACCGGAAGGCCGTCGGGCGGAAGATCATCGCCCGTCGGATCCGGGCGACGGCCATCCGGAAAGGGGAAAAGATGGCGGAATGGGCGGACCATCTTAACGTGTCCCCCCAATACATCTCCCAGGTGGTGAACGGGCGGCGAAAGGCAAAGGAGATACGAGAATTTATCGAATCGCGTCTGGGTGAACGTTTCTGGGAGCAGGACGCGGCATGATGACGAATCCTCTTGGAATAACGAAAACGAAAAGGAGCAGCATCATGATTCAGCAAAGGTTTCTAGGCGGTACCGAATTTGGCCTTTCAATGTGCGAATCAATTCTTTCAATGATTCGTCAGTCTTTGGATGACCGTAGATACCGTCAAGACGATCCAAACATCCAACAAGAGATTCGGCAACTTGAGCGGCTACATGACTCTTGGGAAGGATGCCGTCTTTTTCTAACGTCCTTTCCAAAAATACCGTTGTCTCAAGTACATCCTTCATGGATTGAAAAACGTAGGACGCAGTAATGACGCACGCTCTTTCTTTTAAGTCAGGTGGAACGGCTACGAAAAAAACGCACTTTTCTGCCTGGCATGGTCCAAATCCACTAAACGGGCAACCTGCAAGCATACCAAGAGACTGGTCTGAGCTGTATTCCATCTTTTTCTGTTTTTTCGACACCACAACCTCCGGGATAGATGAATTGTCAATGAATTAAACATAACAGGAAATCAAAAAAGTTACAAAGGAGATAAGATGGACAAAACACAACTATCAATGAACGAAATCAACGACCTGGACCGGCTTGAGAGGGTTGTCGAGGACAACATGGTGTCGTGGATGAAGGTCGGGTTTGCGTTGCGGGAGATCCGGGACCGGAAGCTGTACCGGATGTCCCACGCGACTTTCGAGCAGTACACCAAGGAGCGATTCGACTGCGCCAGGTCGACGGCCTACCAACTGATCACCGGTGTTGAGGTGATCGAAAATGTCCGCAATGCGGACAAAACCTGTCCGGTGCTGCCCGAAAAAGAGTCACTGGCACGGCCGCTTGCGAAGCTGGAACCGGAAGAGCAGGCAAAGGCCTGGGACATGGCCATCAACCGGGCGAAGGAGTCCGGCGCGGACGTGGTGATGTCCAAGCATGTGGTGTGGGCGGTGGACCTTCTGCGTGGAAACCCGCAGCCACGAACGAGGAATATGATCGAGAATTCCATCGGAACGCTCCCCGACATCTTCAAAAAAGCGTTCGAGGATCTGATTCAGAGTATTCGGGATGCGAGAAAAAACAGGTTCGAGGGAGTCGACCGGAAAAAGATGATCAAGATCATCGACGGCCTGAAACGATTGCTCGAGGGATAAAAATGACTGGCGAGACGACCCTTTCCATTCAGCAGATCCACGAATTCGCCGGTGTCGGCGTGCGGTCCCTCCAGGCACGCGCATCGAAGGAGGGGTGGCATTTCATGGAGATGCCGGGCAAGGGGCGCGGGGGGAAGATCCGGCGGTACCCGGTCGACAATCTGCCGGAGGATATCCGCGTCCTTTATAATAAGGACCGGCTTTCCAACCTGCCCGCAGAATCCTCATCCCATCTTCCGGCGAAAAAGACGCCGGTGGAGGAGATGAGCGATGCGCAGCGGCGAACGTTCGGCGCCAAGGCCGATCTTCTCGGTCATTATGTAAGGACCATATCCGCCGCCGGTCACGGTAAGAAGGCGGTGGCCCGGGACAACTTCATGACGGCCTACAACAACGGGCTCATCTATCAACAGATCCACGAAATCCTCGGGCCGGTGTCCTGGCAGACCATCGAGGGATGGAAGCGGACGGTGCGGGACGGCGGGAACCTGGCGGACCGGCGGGGCAAGGCGCGAAAAGGGAAGCGGATCATCACGGCAAAACAGGCCGCGATCATTCTCCAGGTGGCACTTCATCCCAACGCTCTGCTCATTTCGGAGGTGATCCGGGAGGCGAAAAAACGGATGTCGGCGGTGGGCATCCCCAACGGCCACAACCCATCCACGTACCGCCGGTGGATTATGGATTTCAAAGAGCACAATTATGATATCTGGTGTTTTCAGCGTGGCGGCAAGAAGCGGTGGAACGACGAGTGCTGCCTGTCCATCGAGCGGAACCCGGAACTGATCAATGTCGGCGATGTGCTGGTGGCGGACGGGCACAAGCTCAATTTCAACATCCTGAATCCGTGGACCGGCAAACCAAAGCGGATGACGCTGATCACTTTCTACGACATGCGATCGAGCATGCCGTGCGGATGGGAGATCATGCCGACGGAAAACACCGTGGCAATTTCCTCCGCACTTCGCAGGGCCATCCTATTTTTGGGCAAGATCCCTCGCGTCGTCTACCTGGACAACGGCAAGGCGTTCAAGGCCAACTATTTCCAGAACACCGATCTTTCGCAGGCCGGGCTCAAGGGCCTGTACGACCAGCTCGGCATCCAGACGATATTCGCGTGGGGGTATCACGGGCAGAGCAAGACCGTGGAGCGATTTTTCGGAACGATGGCGGAGATGGAGAGAAAATCGCCGAGCTACACCGGAACCAGCATCGCCAAGAAGCCGCCGCGCATGAACCGGGGGGAGAAGCTGCACAGGAAGGTCTATGAAAAGGTGATGGGCGGCGAGTATGTGACGATGGAAATGGCCCACCAAATGGTGGCCGAATGGTTCGACGAATACGCCCACCGTCCGCAACCGCGCAGCAAGTACCTGAAGGGCTGGGCGCCGATGGATCTTTTCGAACCGGGCCGCGGCAAGGGAATCGATCCGGCGAAACTGACCGCTTTGATGTGGGCCCGAAAGGACGCGGTGGTCCGCGCCAGCCGGATCTCTCATATGGGCAGCTACTACTACCATGACAAACTGTGCGGCCGCCACCATAGCGTCGAGGTGCGGTACGATCTGCAGGACCCGAGCTATATCGCGGTGTTTGAAGAGGATGAATTCGTCTGCCTCGCCTTTGAACAGGAGAAGACCCACCCGGCAGCAAGACCGCTTGGCACCGAAGAGGATGTGGATCAACTGGACCGACAGCTCGCGATCAAAAACCACCAGTACAAGCTGGCCAGCGGCCTGTCCAAGCTGCTGTTGGAAAAAGAGGTGCTGCCGGCCCACCGCCGGCAACTACTGCGTGAGGGTGTAACGCCTACCGGCCCAGTGATAATCGATCGAGAATCCGCTCCAAAGCATCTCACCGCAGCCGACGAAAAGCAGATCGAGGCGGAGGCCGCGGCGTATTTCGAAAACCACGAGAAAGAAGAGCCCAACGTTTTCGCCGAGCTCGACGGCATGGATGAACCGGACCGGTATGAAACGCTTGTCCACCTGGCGGCGAGCGGCGTGATGATCCCGAAACAGTGGCTCACCTTCATGCGGTATTTCGAGCAGACCCCGAAATACAAGACGCTTGCAAAGAGCGGGTATTGGGAGCAGGCCCGCGTTTGCGCGTCGGTGATGACGGGGACGACGTGACAAATCTGAAAGGGGTTAACCGTTTATTGGAGGGAGTGTTCATATGACGAAATTGAGTATATCTCATTCGGTTTTCATTCAGACAAAGAACGTCCGGGATGTTGTCATCATGATGGACGATCTCGGAATGGATGTCGGAGAGGGAAAATTCGGTGTCGTATACGGAAAGGCCGGACTCGGTAAATCCGAAACCATCAAATGGTACCACGCCAATCACAACAACACGATATATCTCGAATCAACGGCAATATGGATTTCAAGCGAGCTGGAATTTCTGCGGGATTTTTGCTTCGAGTTGGGAATCGAAAACGTTGCCAGCCGCAAAGGAAGATGTTTCAACGACATAAACGATTATCTGTTCGATCACCAGGATACGATAATCTTTATCGATGAGGCAGGCAGGCTGAAACCGGGCCACCTCGAGTTGATGCGCGATATAACACGCGTGACCACGTGCCCGATTGTGTTGATCGGTGAGCATAATCTGATGAACCTCCTTAAACAAGGAGGCAAAGACGGAATCCAGACGCGCACCTTCAGTCCTGTGAAATTCTCCCCCATGAAACAGAGCGACGTGATCATTTTCGCAAAAGAAGCCATCGGTGTTCAGATCACTGCGGATGTCGCGGCCATCCTGCATAAAACCGCCACAAAGTATACCACCGACGGCAATTTCCGTCTGGTAAAGCGCGCCCTGCATTACTGCGTTCAGTACGCCAACGCAAAAAATATCGAGGAAATCACGCCGGATATCGCAACGGACGGCATCAAGGCGGCCATCCGCTGGGCCAAACATTGACGGATTCGTAAAAAGCCCGACCTCGAGACTCGCAATCCTTGATCTCGGGCTTTTTACGAATCCGTCCGAACAGCAGCTTTTTACGAGGTCATCAACATCAGGAGGTCTCCATGACCGTATCTTTCGCCCAACGCATCCGAGACATCATGCGCATCGATTTCAAGGACCGGGACCAGATTACATATCAGGAAATCGCAGAGCGGCTGGACATGATCGAGGACAAAGAGAAGCAGCGTCTCTACAACGCCATGCGGGATTTCATCAAGCGTGATGAGGTTGTCCGGATCAGTCCCGGCGTGATCCGGTACACGGGCAAGCGGTACGATCCCCATCCGGCCACGAAAACCAGATGCATGTACCGTTTGATCCGGGCGAACCGGCGGAACACCATTTCCGTTACCGACCTGATGGCCAACTGCAAGGTGGAGGAGAACACTGCCAAGGAGTATCTGCAGATGCTGGTCCGGCGGGGTGTGATGCGAATGATCAAGATGCCGGACAATCAGCCGTCCAAATACCGGATGATCGATGACCCCGGGCCGAACCTGGTACGAAACGATGAGAACGCGGAGAAGATGCGACAGATCCGGGAATTAAAAAAGACTGCAAGAGAGGCCCTGCACGCGATCCAGGAAAGCCTGGACGTTGCCGTGGCCGTGGTGGAGGCGATCGATGAATAACGATCGGAAAGGATTTAAAGGAGGCTGTATGAACGCATTTCGGATCGAGAGCGCCTGTTTCTGCGCCAATTGCGACATGGTTTTCGACGCGAAGGACCGCCGTGATGACAGCACGTGCCCGGTCTGCGGATCCATCAGCGTGTGGCCGATTTCCACGTGGGTCATGCCCAGGGCTGTTCTCAACAAACTGCAACCGTGGAGGGGACATGATCAGCAACGGGAAGAAAGCGCTCATCCATGTGGCGAAGTCTCAGCTCGGATTGAGTGATGCCGAGTACCAGGACATCCTGGCCGCCCACGGCAATGGCGCCAGGAGCAGCAGGGATCTGAACGACAGGACCTTTTCAAGCGTGCTCGAACATTTCGAGCACCTTGGTTTTAAAAAGAGGAAAAGGCTGCGTGGATTCAATTCCGTTACGGAGTATAAAAAGCGGCTGATGTCCAAGATCAACGCCATGTGCCTGGACATGAACCTGCCACGATCCTATGTGGACAGCATGGCCCAGCGGATGTGCGGGGCGGATATGGTGGAGTGGTGCGATCCGGATGGCTTGCGGAAGATCGTTGCCGCGTTGACGTACCACCAGAGGCGGGCACGCGGTAAGAGGAAGGTGAGCGCACGATGAAGTTTTCCTGGCATTTCATCGATAACTGGCGACAGCGCGTCGGGGGCGCCCCGACGGAGCTATTGATCCGGGAAATCATCCGGCGAAGCGTTCGGGTGCAAAGCTGCAAGTCGTTTCGCCTGAAAAACGGCGAGGAGTACCGGCGCCTGGCCCTGTACTGGCACCCGGACATGGATGTGATCATCTCCATCGATCATATCGACCAGAAGGCGGTGAGCGTACTGAGCCGGAAACTGTATGAGGAAAAGCTGAGAGTTGAGAGCTCATAGCTGAGAGCATGGAGCGTGGAGGATTACGATGGGGTATCGGAAGGTGAAGGAGATTGTGGAGGTGATCGGACGGCAGGGGGAATCCTTGAACGGTTCACTTTCACCGAAAGCCGTAAAAAACCTGTTTTTCCTAGCGGAGTGCCTGAAATCGGCGCTGGCCGGCTACATTTTAAAATGCAGGACCGACGACCTTGTCGAGGATTCGCATATCGAGAAAAAGAAAGCCTGTGACGAAATTTAAAGGAGGATAAACGATGTCTGAAGAACTGAACCTGAACGATTACATGAGAGACGCCCATGGCCGCCTGGTACCCAAGTCCATGATCCCGGAGATCGACCAGGAACGCCATAAACTGGTATGCGAGATCGCGGATGCGGCGAAATCCCTTCAACTGAAGATCGCCGATTTCAAGGCGAGGGCGATGGGGGATGTCCAGGCGTTCGTCGAGCTATCCGCCGAGAAATATGACGTCATTCTCGGGGGGCGCAAGGGGAACACGTCACTCGTATCATTCGACGGAAAAACAAAGGTCCAGATCGCCATCAGCGAACATCTGACATTCGACGAACGACTAAAGGCGGCAAAAGCGCTTGTGGACGAATGCATAACGGAGTGGGCGGACGGCAGCCGGGACGAAATCAAGACCATCATCATGGATGCATTCCAGGTTGACAAGGAGGGGCGTTTGAATACCAGCCGTATTCTTGGGCTTCGTCGCCTGGCCATTGATGACGAAAAATGGCTTCGGGCCATGAATGCGATCAGCGACAGTATGCAGGTTGTCGGATCCAAAAGCTATTTGAGGATATACGAGCGTGTTTCTCCGGATGATCGATGGGCTCCGGTGGCGTTGGATATTGCGGTACTTTAGGCCGCTTTGCGGCGGTGATGTGTGATGCGTTATGAGTGATGAGGGGTTTAGCTTGGAACTGAGAGCGGGGAGCCTATAGTTAATACCTGAATCAGTGGCCTAATTTTTGCTGTTAGGATTGGCGCGGGGCGATTGCCTCACACACCATCATTTGTTGATAATTTTTCTCACTATTTTCAAATTTCGAAGGAATTTTGCTCCTGTTTCTCATTCTTTAGCCATAGCAAATCACCAAGCAAATGCCTGTAAAATTGTTCTTTTAAAAATTATAGCTACTTCATAGCGGAAAGCAAATTCAGACGAAGATAAATCCGATCCATCAGTTTGGAAAATGGATTGAGTTGGCCAAAGGATATGTACCATTTTCTACTTCTGGTTACTAATCGACCGGCCATATACATCAAGTCCTGCATGACTGTCCGGATTCGACGCCGGGTAACTTTCTTCCGGCGTATACCGGGCAATTCAGTCGGATCACTCTCTTCGATGCTGATTTGTCCGATAATCCGTAGCATGTTGTACGTCAGCATCGCCAAATGAAGAATCAAGCTATTGGTGGAAAAATGACCGCTCGGCAAGCGCTCCAGGCCCATGTCGGATTTGAGTTCGGAGTGAAACTGCTCGCTGGTACCGTGATCGTGATAAAGTCGAATCACCTCATCCGGTGGCAACTGTGCGAGGCTGCACCAATAGGTATCGATCTGATACTCGGGGAACAGCAGTACTTGGCCCTTTTTGGTATGCCTTTCGGTAACCTCAAAGATGATTGGGTAGCGCAATGGATTGCCGTTGATGTCTTCAATCGTCTTTCCGATCCATACACATTTTCCTGAGCGGCAATGCTGTTGCTTGCCGGATTTTTTTGCCAGATCAACCCACTTTTGAACAGATTCTCTACGCAAATTGCGTTTGATGATAAAGTGGACATTCTTTCGTGAATCG
Source organism: uncultured Desulfosarcina sp. (assembly GCA_963674945.2). Classification (GTDB taxonomy): domain Bacteria; phylum Desulfobacterota; class Desulfobacteria; order Desulfobacterales; family Desulfosarcinaceae; genus Desulfosarcina. Next base: position 424,429 of record CAXXWQ010000003.1, on the reverse strand, counting down.
TCAGGAAAGTTGTCTTGACTGTCGTTTCCTGAATCCAACCTCATCAAAATAGGCTGATCGGTAATTTGCCTGGCATAATCCAAGGTGGCGTTGATAAATTCGGGGGTGTTTTTCTGGCAGTGTTGTTTTCCTTCTCTGAACTCAAGATTCACCAGATACCCCTCGGTGCCCAGGTAGGCAAAGATCGGAGCGAAGCCATCCGTGCCTTTGTAGGTTCTGGAAACGCCTTCCTTTTGAGTCTTTGAGTTGTCAAACGGACTCACATCCATATCCAAAGGAAGGAAATCACCCGCACTGGTTTGGATGGGTGAAATCGCCGGAGCGCAGGATCGAACCAAATCAACGCCTGCATCCTTAATCAGCTTATCGGCTTGGTTGCCGATCAAATCGATTCGCTGACGCAATGTCGGGCTTGACGGGCATGCACGATTGCCAATGGCCTTGTTGAAAAATTCTTGCTTCTCACGAAAAATCTCGATCGCATCGTAATCAGGTTTACCAATACTCATGAGAGCAATCATCGAAGCTAAAATGTCACCATGAGAAATTTTCGGGTCTACACAATGGACGCCGTTGATCTTTTCGAAACGGAACCTGAAATTTATCGCATCAAGTAATGCGCCGATATTGATCAATCCGCTATGACTGGCAAGTTTTTCCATCTCGTGTTTTATGGTGATCGGACGCCGCATTGATTTCACCTCCGAAGTGAGCGTTTAGTGCCCTAATATTACCATAATATATATGTTTTATCAATTGGTTATAGTGTTTTAATCAGGTTTTGTGCCACGGAAACAGGTAATAGGAAAAACGATGATACTCGTGGCAACCCTTGGGCAAGGGTGCTTACCTACCAAATTCTGCGCGTTCGAAACCATACCAGCCTGTAATTGACATATTTAATATCTTTGGATATTCTGTCCATCTACATTTCCAATTTCCTGATAAAGAACTGGTTCTAAATACGTGGTAGTATGAAATCATCTATTTTAAGTCCTATAGAATATTAATGTTATGAAAGACAAAATATGAAAACAATCACAGATTGCTTAAAAGTGAAGAAAACATATGCGGAACAGTTTTTTTACATCTTTTCAAGATCTGAGTATGCATTGAAAGCATCTGGATTTCTAGAAAATAAGGATTATGTATCGGCCAATTGGCAAAAATTTGCAAAAAAAATTCGTCCTGATTTTAATGAAAATAAATCTGATGCTTTCAAACAGGCCGTTGAGTATATAAAAAAGTCTCCACCTAAAAAACAAGCTATTGTGGATGGTCATTTAGAATGGCAGGATTTCCCATTAGATAAAAATACTCCAACAATACATTTTTTGGTAACAATGATTTGTCGTATTCGTAACAATCTTTTTCATGGTGGAAAATTTGAACATGGTTCTTCAAAAGAAATTTCTCGGGATACGAAGCTAATAAAACACTCAATACTGATTTTATGTGAACTGATGGAAATAGATGACAAAGTGAAACATTATTTTCATCAACCACTATATGAATAGCAACAAAATTTCATAACCAGCAAGTGAACTTGACCGGGCAAAACGACGCGCCCGGCAAGTTACCTGCACGTTCTGGTTTGGAAGTAACTCAAACGGTTTAAATGAAGTGTTGTTATGAAATATGAAAACTCAAAACTCAATTGAATCTCATTATAGAAAGCTGATAGACTCGTTAAGCAATGAATACGAAGATTTATACGAGTCATTCAGCAACGAAAAGCTTAAAAAATTGTTTTCGACACTTCACGCTAAGTTGATTGACCTATTTGACACAATGAATGAGAGGTTACCAACAAGCGATGGTAGTATGGCTCATTTCTGGGCAGATCCAAGTCGTGAATTAATTAATATTATTTCAATAATCGAAGCATTGGAAAGGTCTCTTAAACATTCACAACTTGCGTTCACAATTGATGAAAATTATCAAAAAATAATATCTTTATGTAAGTCTTTTTTAAGTAGAAGTGGTGGTAGTGAAATTCCACCAAATACAGATAAAATTGAACTATATTATACAATACCGATTTTCATTCCTCAAAAATCAATTGTTATTGAAAATCAAAAGACTGTAAAAAATTTAAAATTGATAGGCGAAGGTTCTTATGCTCTAGTCTTTAAATATTTTGACGATTTTTACCAAAAAACTTTTGCACTTAAAAGAGCAAAAAAAGATTTGAATGACAAAGAAATAGAAAGGTTCAAGAGGGAGTTTGAGCAAATGAACTCTCTAAATTCTCCTTATATTCTCGAAGTTTTCAGTTATAACGACAAGAAACAAGAATATATTATGGATTTTATGGATATTTCTTTGAAGGATTATATAATCGCAAATAACACAAAGCTTTCGTTTCAAGAGAAAAAGAAACTCGGAAATCAAATTATCCAAGCTTTCAGGTATATACACTCAAAAAAATTATTACACAGAGATATCAGCCCGAAAAATATATTACTGAAGCTATATGATGATGTTCCTGTTGTTAAAATTGCTGACTTTGGTCTGGTTAGAATACCCAATAGTAGCCTTACGTCGCTAAGTACTGAGTTTAAAGGATATTTGAATGACCCCAATTTATTAGTTGAAGGGTTTAACAATTATAATATTTTACACGAGACATACGCCTTAACTCGTATCCTTTACTTCGTACTAACAGGGAAAACTAACTTTGATAAAGTTAGGCCAAACCTAAAAGACTTTATTGAAAAAGGTCTTCACAAAGACAACGATATAAGATTTAAAAACGTTGATGAATTGAACCAAGCCTTTCAAAACATTGAAACACTGAATTAACCAAAGTTAAAAAACCATAACAAGGCTGTTGCACACTGAGCGGGCTACCTCGGCGTTTTTTTAAGTATTTTTTTTCGCTTTATGGCGGCTTTCCTTTGGCGCCGCCCGCCTGGTGAACAGCAGCGTTCGGCAACTTAGACAATGAACTGCATTTTTTGCCAATCAGTATCTAATTCGTCAAAGTCTGTGGAGCATATCATCCCTGAGTCTCTTGGAAACACTGACCATGTTCTTCCACGTGGTTGGGTATGCGACAAATGCAACCATTATTTTTCGATTAAGATCGAAAAACCCTTTTTAGAATCTCTGCACCTTACAGAGGCCCGTTTTCAAATGGCCGTCCCAAATAAACGGGGAAGAATCCCATATATCACGGGATTCCATGTCCAATCTCGCACAAAAATTGAGGCTTTCCACTTACCTAACGGAGAAGGGCTTGCAGTTGGTGCAGCGAGAGATGAAGATCCTTCACGTTGGATTCAATCTTATACAAAGAACACTTTCGGGACTCTTTTACTGCCCCACACACCGATGCCAGAACCCTGTCCTTCACTTGCACGGTTCATTGGTAAGGTTGGGCTTGAGGTGCTTGCTCACCGTGCGCTTAATGTGGCTGGTGCAAATTATGATATTGCCTTCAAACCAGAGCTAAGTGATCTGCGTAACTTTGTCAGATGGAACTGCGGGCATAACGACTGGCCTATAAGCGTCCGACGGATATACCCAAGCGATTTTCTGTTTTGCGAGCCTGGCGGGGAACCATACGAGGTTCTTCATGAGTTTAAAATCCTTGTCACCTCTGACAGTGAGTTCTTTGTTGTTTTTGCAATCTTTGGTGTTGAATATGCAATGAATCTCGGTGGTCCAGAGATAGATGGATATGAGAAATGGTTAACAAAAAACAGCTATAAGAGTCCGCTATATATTTGAATGAATGCCAAACAATCGGCTACTCAAGAATTATATATAAAAAGAGGCCCTTACCTAAGAGCCAGAGTGCTGGCCTTGAATTAATATGACCAATGAAATTCTTAATTGATACAAACATCATTGTCCCATTAGAACCAGGGACAATTTCCGATTTTGGAATTAACACGGATCATGCCCTGGAGTTTCATAGGTTAATTCAAAGTAACCGTTCACGGGGCATTTTAGGGCTGACATCATGGCCTTTAACCCATTGAAAACAAAGCATAAATTGTGTGCACCGTAACTGCCTGAAATAATTTAAAATAAATCTAGATTTTTTCTTTTAACTATGTTAGAGTGCTTTTCATGGCACTCAAAAGACCATTTTCAGAACTCGATTGGCAACTGACACCAGAGGCGGTGAGAAATTACATCCTATATCTGGAACAGGCGCTTCATGATATGCAAAAATGGGTTGAGACCCATGAAAAACGCATAGAGAAACTTGAAGTCCAGACCAAAATGAATTCTCGTAATTCCAGTAAACCGCCCTCATCCGATCCGCCTTTTAGCAAGCAGAAAAGAAAACAGAAAAAGAGCAAGCGATCCAAAGGCGGACAAAAAGGACACAAACCGCACCAGCAACAACTGCTCGAGCCGACAAAGCAACATTCGTTGATGCCAAAATGCTGCAGTTGTGGTCATTCGGTGTTCGATCAGGAAAAGATGAAGCCTTTTTACACCCATCAACAGATCGAACTTCCCAAAATCGAAATGGAAGTCAGCCACTATATTCTGCACAAGTGCGATTGCCCCAATTGCGGGAAGGTTGTCAAAGCCAAGCTGCCATCTGCCCTGTCGAGCGGATACGGTCCCCGATTTACCGCATTTGTTGGTGAATTAAGCGGTATTAAAGGGATGAGCCGAATGGACGTAAAGCAGTTATGCGACTCTGTGTTAGACATTCCCATTGCTACGGGGACGATCCAAAAAATCGTTGACCGCACTTCAATGGCGATTTTGCCTGTGTATGAACGTATCGGGGGTATCGCCAGAAGTTTCTGGTGCAATTATATCGATGAGACCTCCTGGTTTACAGAAAACGATCTGCACTGGCTGTGGGCCATGGTCAACGAGCGGGTTGCTTTCTATCGCATAGACCCGCATCGCTCCAAGGTGGCTTTCGAAGCACTCATCCAGGACTGGAACGGCATTCTGGTCAGCGACGGTTACGGCCTGTATCAAAAATGGGTTCACCGCCAGACGTGCCTGGCTCATCTAATCCGTAAGGCCGATTCTCTGGCGGAGAGAAAGAAGCCGGATTTACGTCGCTTCGGAGAAATCGTCGCCGCTTGGTTGAGACAACTGGTATCGTTTGCCAAAGAGCCACCCGACCCAAAGCAATGGTCGGATTTTTATACATTCTTCTTGTTTACCGTGTCCCTTTGGGAACCCGATAAAACGGATGCAGGAAAACTCGCTCGGCAGATCATCCGGGAAATGAACAACCTATGGGTGTTTATGGATCACAAGGGCGTCGATCCCACAAACAATCGTGCCGAAAGAGCGCTACGCTTTGGTGTATTGTGGCGGAAACGAAGCCTTGGCACCCAAAGCGAGAAAGGAAACCGTTGGGTTGAGCGGATATTGTCACTGAAAGAAACCTGTCGCTTACAAGCAAAGCAGACTTTTCCTTTTCTCGTGGAGTGCATTACTTCCTATTTTCGAAATTTAGAGCCAAACCTTTCCTGGATTTAATCCAATGGGTGTTACCCTGTGAATGCGTACAATTCAAAAGTCAGGAAACACTATTTATGTTCATCCTGCTGTCGGATTTGATTTAGATCGGGATAGGAATACTGAAAGGTCTACGTTAAGAAAAAGGCTTATAAAAAAATATGAAAGAATAGAATCCCCACCTCCATTATCTCTTTTAGATCCAGACATAGTTGGCGAGCCTGTCTTGGGCAGTAACGATTATGTAGATAATTGCCTTCTGGCATCGGTAAAAGGTGACGCAGTTGATTTTCTAATCACGGAAGATAAAAAGCTACACCGTAAAGCCCACCGATCAGGTATTGAATCGAGAGTGTTCTTTCTTAAAGATGCGATAGCTCTTTTACTTGATCTTTTTGATAAATCGCCGCCACCACCGCCATCCGTTAAAAAAGTTTATATATACGAGCTGAATGAAAATGATCCAATTTTTAACTCATTACGCCAAGACTATTCCCCCAAGTTTGACAAGTGGTTGACGAAATGCAAGAGAGATCATCGAGAAGCGTATGTGATATGTAGTGATGGAATGGTTCGTTTATCAGGAATTTGTATAATTAAAAGCGAAGAAGAAGTTCCAACTGGTGATAGAGGCCGGACTTTAAAATTATGCACCTTTAAGATATCCGAAATGGAATTTGGAAAGCGATTTGGCGAGCTTTTATTCAAGGCGGTGTTCGACTATGCTGACAACAATAATTATGACTATATCTATTTCACAACGTTTCCAAAATACGATGACTTAATCGCATTTTCAGAATCATTCGGATTCAGCGTATTTAATAAACAATGTAAAAACGGGGAATTAATCGTTTATAAAAAACTTACTTATTCATCTCAAGATATTGAAGATATGTCGCCTCTTGAATTCCATATCAAATATGGTCCTAGGCGTGTTCTATTTAAAGGAAACAATACGTTTTTAATTCCTATTAAACCAATATTTCATTCAGCTCTCTTTCCTGAGCTGGAATCACAAATCCAGATATTCAACGAGACTCGTCCTTGTGGAAATAGCATTAAAAAAGCATATCTATGCCATTCCCTCAATAAACAAATTAAGACTGGTGACAACATTTTTTTCTATAGATCTGAAGATGTTAAAGGAATTACTGCAATAGGATCCGTCGAAGATTTTATACGTACTACAAATCCTAATGAAATAGCCAGACATGTTGGCTCACGAACTGTATATAGTTATAATAGCATAGCCGAGTTTTGCATCAAACCGACTTTAGCTATTAGGTTCCGATATGTAAAAGGGTTAACGACACCTTTAGGGTTAAAAGAGCTAAAACGATCTGGGGTTGTAAAGGGTGCCCCACAATCAATTATGAAGCTAAAACAAGAGGGTGTAAATTGGATCAAAACAAGACTAAGCATATAATTATTTTATCAATAAATCCAATATATGCGCGAGCAATATTGTCTGGCAAGAAAACAGTCGAATTCAGGCGCAATGGAGTACCGTCCAACATTCAAAAGATCGTTATCTATTCAACGAAACCAGACCAAGAAATATTAGGCTACTGTGATGTAAAAGAATGCATTATCGATTCACCTGAAAAATTATGGAAAGAGTTTGGAAGTTTAGGGTTCATCAACTACCAGGACTTTTCAAAATATTATTATGGATATGAGATTGGCAAATGCTATTTGCTTGATAATCCTAAGTCGTTCAATAAAGCGATACCTTTGAATGAATGCAAAACCTTGGCAAATGCACCGCAATCATTTGCTTACTTGGACAAAAATGAATGGCGAAATTTCAGAAGACGAAAAAAAATCCAACCTGAAAATTCAGCGGTCCCGAAGGGCCAGACCTTTGATTAAATCGTTTTTATGTCTGATAGATCGTTCGACGATTTGAGGCTCCTCAAAAACCGGAAATGAGTGAAACTGTGAAAAGAAAAATCAGAGTCTTTATCGCTTCGCCAGGTGATCTGGCGGAAGAGCGTAGGATATTCAGGAAAGCGATTAATCAGCTCAATGTAGGGTTCGGTGATGGAGCCAATGTGGAATATGAGCCTTTGGGTTGGGAAGACACACTGGCATCTACCGGCCGGCGAAACCAAAGTGTAATCAATGAAGAAATCGACAGTTGCGACGTCTTTATTTTGGCGATGCATAGGCGCTGGGGGCAACCCGCTCCGGACGCTAAACCGTATTCCTCCTACACCGAAGAGGAGTTTCATAGGGCATTAGAGCGCTGGAGGAACAGTCGCGCGCCTGAAATTTTCGTTTTCTTCAAGCGAGTGGATGCTGAATCTGAGGGTGATCCGGGGCCTCAGTTGCGCAAAGTGATGGACTTCAGGATGCACTTGGAAAAAACAAGACAAATACTATACCACTATTTCGATTCCCCTCAATCTTTCCTGGACGAAGTTGATCGTCATCTCAGGGCCTATGCCAAAGATGCGTTGCCGAAGGCCGACCAATGTTTTGATATGATTGTACTTCCAATAGCCGCTTTAGAGGAGGTAGAGAAAGCTAAAAAGATAGCTTCTCAGAAAACTGAGGAAGCAAAGAAAGCGAATGATGCTGCAGAAAAGGTTCGTTTAGAATTGGAAACCACGCAGCTACAGATTGCTGAAGATGCTGCGAAATTTTCAAAGGAAGGCAAAATCGAGTTTGCAAGAGAAAAGCTGACGAAGCTTGTTTCAGAGACTACGGATATACGGATATTGTCTCTCGGGTATGAATTTTTTTACCGTACCGGCGATTTGGATTCTGCGGCTATGGTTCTTGAAAAATGGATAAGTCTAAGTGGCGCTGAGAATAAGACTATAGAAACTGCGGAAGCCCTAAGCAACCTCGGGAACGTTTATAAGATCCGCGGAGAGCTTGATCGAGCGGAAGAGATGTACCAGAAGTCACTGGCCATCGACGAAACGCTCGGCCGTAGAGAGGGCATGGCAGTTGACTACGGTAACCTCGGGAACTTGTATAAAATTCGCGGAGAGCTTGATCGAGCGGAAGAGATGTACCAGAAGTCACTGGCCATCGACGAAACGCTCGGCCGTAGAGAGGGCATGGCAGTTGACTACGGTAACCTCGGGAACTTGTATAAAATTCGCGGAGAGCTTGATCAAGCGAAGGAGATGTACATGAAGTCGCTGGCTATCGACGAGGTGCTAAACCATAAAGAGGGGATGGCAAATAGCTACTGCAATATAGGACTCTTGTATAAAATCCGTGGAGAGTTTGATCGTGCAAAGGAGATGTGCCAGAAGTCACTGGCCATAAATGAGTCGCTCGGTCGCAAAGAGGGCATGGCAAGTGACTACGGTATCCTCGGAATTTTGTATCAGATCCGCGGAGAGCTTGATCGTGCAGAGGAGATGCACCAGAAATCACTGGCCATTAACGAGGCGCTCGGTTGTAAAGAAGGCGTTGCAAGTCAATATGGCAACCTCGGACTCTTGTATAAGACCCGCGGAGAGCTCGATCGTGCAGAGGAGATGTGCAAAAAATCACTGGCCATCAATGAGGCGCTCGGCCGTAAAGAGAGCATGTCAATTGACTACGGTAACCTCGGAACCTTATATCAGATTCGCGGAGAGCTCGATCGTGCGGAAGAAATGTATAAGAAATCATTGGCCATTAACGAGGTGCTCGGTCGTAAAGAGGGCATTGCAAGTCAACACACCAATCTCGGAGCCTTGTATCAGATCCGCGGAGAGCTTGATCGAGCAGAGGAGATGCTCCAGAAGTCACTGGCTATTACCAAGACGCTTGGTTGTAAAGAGGGCATGGCAATTGACTACGGTAGCCTCGGGAACTTGTATCAGACCTGCGGAAAGCTTGATCGAGCGGAGGAGATGTACCAGAAATCACTATCCATCAACGTGGCGCTCGGTGGCAAAGAGGGCATGGCAATTGACTATGGTAACCTCGGGACCTTGTATCAGACCTGCGGAAAGCTTGATCGTGCAGAGGAGATGTACCAGAAGTCGATGGCCATCAATAAGATGCTCGGAGGTAAAGAGGGCATGGCAAGTGACTACAGCAACCTCGGGAGTTTGTATATGATCCGCGGAGAGCTTGATCGTACAGAGGAGATGTTCCAGAAGGCACTTGTTCTTTTTCGTGAAATCCAATCACCAAAAGAGGCAATGGTTGATGATCTGTTGCGAAAGTTAAGAAGCGAAAAAACTTGAAACTCTTCTGCCCATCATGCGGAGCATCAACAGTGCCGAGGAATTGGCCTTAATCTGGCAAGAGGCGATGGGGTAATGGGCTATTGAAGAGATTGCCCCGATAAGCGTGCAGCATATGAGACGAATATGGAATAAAAAAAGAAAAATAGAAGCACTACCAAAAAATGGCTTGACCACAAAGAGAAATACTGCTTAAACTAATCATCACAAACCAAATGCCCTCCGTTTTATTGTGGGAAGGGTTGCAATAAGACCCGCGACCGGAAGCGACACAATCGAGCCGGTCATCCTTCGAACTGTCAATCGAGGATGACCGGCTCGTTTTGTTTTCAGGGAGCGGCAAATGACACCCGACCACAATCTTATCCCCATCATCGAGTTGATCCGGCTGGAAGAAGATTCCGAGCACGGAACATTCGGCGTTCTCCGGATCAACAAGCAGGTCTTTTGCGTCACGCTTGAGCCTCCCGATCGAGAAAACCAGCGCAATCGCTCATCCATCCCGGCACAGCAGTACAAACTCAAACGGATACAGTCCAGCCGGTTCGGGGAGACCTTCGAGGTCTGCGACGTGCCCTTCCGGGACCTGATCCGTTTCCATCCCGGCAATCGTGCCGTCGAGACCGACGGCTGTATCCTTCTTGCCCGGCAGTACGGACGCATCGAAAAGGATCGCGGGGTTTTATCTTCGAAAGATGCCTTTCGCTCGTTCATGTCTGCCATGCGAGGTTTCGATCGCGCTCATTTAACCATACTCGAATGTTTTTAAGGAGGCATCATGGAAAAGAAGAAGTGGTACCAGAGCAAGGCGGTTTGGACAGGCGTGGCAGGAGCTGTTGCTGCGATCGGCGGCGCCGTTTCCGGCGAGACGACATGGATGCAGGCCATCCAGGGATCATTGGCTGCGCTGAGTGTCGTTTTCGTTCGTACCGGCATGCTCAAATAGTCCATGAATGATGGCGATTACGGCCAGGCCGTGTCCGATTATTTTCTCGGCCTGGCCCTTGCCGATCAAGGGAAAAGGCGGTACCGGGCTGGCGGCGGTGCCTGAAATGGCAGGAGAGGGCCGAGTAAGAAGCCGGACTCATCGAAGGGGCCATCAAGGCCATTCGCGGTTAACACCTACTTTTCGTCATTTAACGCATTGAGGAGGAAAGATGACGCGGCAAAGCATCCAGAAAATCAAACAATTGAAACATGCGGTTTTGGGCTATCTGGGCACCAACGGCCGGCATTATGGAGACTTGTCGCGTCTTGAGCAGTCCGTGGAGGATCTGGCCCAGGCCCTGAACACCCGGCTGGATCAGCTATTGATGGCCCTGGAAGACGGTGGCGAGAACATTTCCAAGGAAGAGACGCCCAGGGACCGGCTGGCCAGCCGCTTCATGGCCACGGCCAGCCACCTGTTCTCCGGCGGAAGGGTGGACAACGAGACGGCCAACGAGTTCGAACGAGCACTGGACATGTTCGACATTTCCGCTGACCTGAAACGGCAAAGCGAATCTGCCCGGGACGTCGCAGAATCCAGCGCGCTCAAGCACAAGTCCAAACGATCGTGAACTGGCACTGGATCAAGGATGTCGCCGGCAGCAAGGACGCGGCCCTGCTTTTGAGCCTTACCGTCAATGCCGTTGCGTTTTATGCCATCTGGCGGCTTTGGCAGGGATACCGCAACCTCATGGACAGGGTGACCGGCATGCTGGTTGACCTGGTCAAGGAGCTGGGCGTGATGGCTGCCAATCTTTCGGGACAAAAAGATGGCTGATTTTCTGCTGAAATACCGATTGCAGCGCTTGTCTTTCGTCATGAGCCTCAAGGCCCTGGAACGCACACTGGAACGTATTCGACAAATCAATGGCACAGGAAATTGACCTTAAGATCCGGTTCGAAGCCGAGGACCTGTACGTAGAGGAGCGTAAAACCTACGAGCAGGTCGCCGATGCCACCGGAGTTTCCGTTTCTCAGCTAAAACGCTGGGCTAAAGACGGCCACTGGCGGGAAAAGCGGGCCAAGTACCTTACGAGCAAACGAACACTGAAACAGCAGCTTGTCAAGCTTAGGGACACGATGCTGCAAAAGGCGGTGGATTCCGAGGATCCGCAACAAGCCTATGCGGCATTAAAGGTTCTCAAGCTGCAAATGGACAGCGAGAAAAACAACGATTCCGAGACCGTGGAGATCGACCGTCCCAAGCTTTTTCTCGAAGACATGGCGTTCATCGCAGAAACCCTCAAGGATGTGGACCCGGGCGGTCTGAAGGTGTTTGCGAGAAATTTCGATACGATCGTAAGCCGGTTCAAGGAGCACCATGCGCAAGCGTCCTAAACTTACCGAACTTCGCTTCGACCGCTGGGCCGATGACATCAAGGCCTGGATCGCAGAATCGGTGTCGCCGTTCGAAAACGACACCCCGGATAAGCAGGCCGAGCGAAAGATGCGGGCCGAGTACGATCTGCTCTATTTTTTCAAGACGTACCTGCCGCATTACTTTCCGGTCGCATTCGCCGATTGCCATTCAGAATGGGAGGACTTGACCGAGGTCAAGGACGCCCTGGTTCTTTTGGGGGCCCCGCGCGAGCATGCCAAATCCACGTTCTTCACACTGGGCCTGCCGATCCACGACATCGTGTACCAGTTGCGGTGGTTCATCCTGATCATCTCGGACACCAACGACCAGGCCAGCGGGTTTACCCTTCCGATCCGGCTGGAGCTCGAAGAAAATCCCCGTTTGCGCCATGACTTCGGCGATTTTTTCGGCAAGGTCTGGAAGAAGAACGATTTTACGACGGCAAACGGGGTGCGTGTTCTGGCAAGGGGCCGGGGAGAAAAGGTCCGCGGCCTGAAAAACCGGCAGCACCGTCCGGATCGCGCCATCATCGACGATTTCGAAAACGACGAGAATGTCGAGAATCCCAAACAGGTGGAAAAGGGAAAGCGCTGGCTGGTCCGGGCCGTGATCGGCAGCATGGGCGCCGGGTACACGGCGAACATGGTCGGGAACCTGTTTCACCCGAAAAGCGTCATCTCCCAGCTCATCGCCGCCAAGGACGAAGAAGGAAACAAGCTGTACGTCTCCAAGGTGTACGACTGCTGGATCGATTACGGCAAACCCACCCAAAGGCCGTTGTGGCCGGCGCTGTGGCCGGCGGAACGCCTGGAGAAAAAACAGCGCCAGATGGGCACGGTGGATTTCAATGCCGAGATGCGCAACCTCACCGGCGCAGAAAACTCGCCTTTTCCCGAGACATGGTTCCGGTACTACGAAATCGAGGAAATTGCCGGGATCGAGCTTCGCACGGCAAGCTTCACGGACCCCAGCGCGAAAAGCGGCGAGAACAACGATTACAAGGCGTGCGTCACCGTCGGGCTGGACAGGGCCACGATGATTTTCTACGTGCTGCACGCCTGGATCCGGCATGCCAGCCCGTCCGAGATGTTCGCCGCCGCCTACCGGCAGCATGACGAGTACCACGGCCCGGTGGGGATCGAAGAGAACATGTTTCACGATTTTCTCCACGAGGCGATCCAGAACTATGCCAAGCAGACCGGCCGGTATCTTCCCTGGCGCCCGAAGCTTCACAGCACGAACAAGGAGGCGCGGATCATCGGAACGCTTTCCTATCTCGTCGAGTTCGGAAAACTTCGTTTTCGAAAAGGCCACAGCGACCAGGACCGTCTGGTCGAACAACTGATCTACCTTCTCAACAAAAACGTCAACGATGACGGGCCCGACGCCCTGGAGGGCGCCGTGTCCCTTCTCCAGCAGGGCGGATCTTCGGTTGCCGACGCGCTGAAACGGCTCGGCGCGCGCGGTGTAATCGGCAGGATGATGCAAAGGATGGTCGCATGACGGACCTTTCCCAAAAACTGGCCGCCTTCGAGGCCCGCAGCGGAAAGCCCACCCATACGCGCACGGACATGTACGTGAACGCCTTTTCCGGGTTCGGCGGGCCGAAAGACCCCATGCGGCGGACCGAGTTTGTCGGCGGCATCGTGCCGAGCCAGACCGAGCTGGAGGAGATGTACCGGTATTTCTGGCTGCCACGCCGGATCGTCAACGCACTTCCCGAAGACGCATGCCGGCAGCGGATCAACCTTTCCATCGAGGACCCGGAGGAAGGGCAGCGAGTCAACCTGAGAATGGAGGAGATCAACGTCTGGCCGGTGTTCGAAGAGGCGTTGCGGCTGTCCCGGCTTTATGGCGGATCGACGGTCATCCTTGGAACCACGGACGGTGGGAACCCGGAAGAGCCCTTGGGCGCATCGCGCGTGAAGGGATTGCAGTCTTTGACGGTGCTGGACCGGTGGCAGATCACGCCGGCAAAAACCTATGACGACCCCATGAAACCCAATTTCGGGATGCCGGAGACCTACCGGATCAACGCGGCCAATGCCGCACAGGTGAGCTCCGGCGCCGTCATCCACGAATCGCGCTTGATCCGGTTCAACGGAAGCTGGCTGCCGGACCGGCAACGGCTGCAAAACCAGGGCTGGCACGATTCGGTGTTCGTTGCCATCAACGAGCAGCTCAAGCAGTTCGGAACCAGTATCCAGTCCGGCGCCGTGCTGTTTCAGGATTTCATTACCAAGACGCTCAAGATCCCGAACCTGGCCGAGCTGATCGCAAGCGGCGAAGAGGCGACGCTGTTTGCGCGCATGCAGTACGCCGCCGCGGGGATGTCCTCCATCGGCCTTGCCCTGATCGGATCGGACGAGGAGTTTACAAAGGTTCAGAACCCCATCACCGGCCTGGTCGAGCTGATGGACAAGTACATGGACCTGATGTCCGCCGCTTCGGATATTCCGAAGACCCGGCTTTTCGGGCAGCAATTGGGAACCCTGTCCGGTGCTGACGAGACGACCCGTAACTACTACGACCGGGTCAAGGCGTATCAGCAAAAGCACATCCGCTATCCGTTGACGCGCGTCATCGAGCTGATCCTGGCAGAACATGGCAAAGCCGGCGGCGACTGGTCCTTTTCTTTCGCGCCGCTGTGGCAGTCCACGGAAAAGGAGCTTGCCGATACGCGAAAGACGGTGGCCGAGACGGATGCGATCTACATCACCAACCAGGTGCTGACGCCCGAAGAGGTTGCCATCAACCGGTTCGGGCCGGACGGGTACAGCATGGAGACTGTCATCGAGCTGGAAGGGCGGGAAAATCCCTCGGATAACGAGGGCGCCGACATGGAAACGGAGGAAATGGAATGACGCCTGCCGACAAACAGGCCGCCATCCGGGCCCGGCGAGAAATGATGAAGGCCGCCGGCCGGCGGTTGCCGAGAAAACGGCGCCCGCGGGCGCAATTGCACCCGACGGCCATCGAGAGGTCCTACAGGGCGGAACTGTTGCGCCTGACGGAACCATTTTTCGATCAGATCAAAAAATCGCTGGTGCCGGTGCTCGGAGAAATCGTTTCGGCGAGAAACGAGGACTTAAAAGCCGATGCCATGTTTTCACAAAAAGAAGACGGATACGGCGAGATGATCGGCAAGGTATTCGACGGCATCCGTTTGAACGTGGCGGCCCGGGTAACGGACGAGGACATCCGGGAAGCTGCCGGGCGGTTCGCCACCCGCACATCGGATTTCAACAAGGGGCAGGTGGACGGGCAGTTCTCGTCCGTGCTCGGCATCCCGGTGCTTCGCCAGGAGAAATGGCTGCGGCCCAAGATCGAGGCGTTCGTTTTCAATAACGTCGGCCTGATCAAGGATATCACGGACAAGGCGGCCAGGGACCTGCAGGTGATGATCATGGCCCGGGTGGAGGCCGGTGACAGCGTCCGGGCCCTGGAAAAGGCCATTCAAAAAAAGCTGGATACGACCAAAAGCCGGGCACGGTTCATCGCCCGGGACCAGGTGAGCAGCCTCAACGGCAAACTGACAGAGCTTCGCCAGACAGAGGCCGGCGTGGAGGAGTACATCTGGCGATCGACCAATGACGGCGCGGACCGGCCGTCGCACCTTGCCAACAACGGAAAGCGGTTTCGATGGGATGATCCGCCGGATACCGGACACCCGGGCGAGGACTTTCAATGCCGGTGTACGGCCGAGCCGGTGTTGGACGAATTCATGGAGTACAAGGCCAAGGAGAAGAAAGCCGCATGAAAGAAAGTCGTACGTTTACCATCCGCCTGGACCGGGCCGACGGCGCCTTCGAGATCACGCCGGAAGGATACCTGGTCTGCGATGCGTTCGCCACACGGACCGGGGTATTCGACTACCACGATGCCGACGGCAACCTGATCCGGGAATTACGGCCGCCGGAAGAGGTGTTTTCGGACCAGTCCCTGGCTTCTCTTGCCATGCAGCCCATTACGTTTTTGCACCCGGGCGAAAAGATCGTCACCACGGACAACATCCGCCGCCTTCAGGTCGGTGTGACCGGCGAGAACATCACCCACGATGACGAGGTGGTCAAGTGTCGGGTGAAGATCACGGACAAGGCGGTGATCGAATATGTGCAGGACATGCGTGCCCGGGGCAAAGGCGTGGAGCTGTCCTGCGGGTACCGGGCCGACCTTGCGCCCATATCCGGCGAGCATCCCACCGAAGGGCATTACGACGCCGTGCAGAAAAACATCCGCTACAACCATGTCGCCATCGTGGCCCAGGGACGGGCGGGTGAGAAAATCAAACTTCAACTCGACCAGAAGGAGGCAAACCCCATGTTTACGTTTATCCGCAAAGCACTGAAGATCGACGGTTTTTCGATGGACGCCATCGAGGAGCAGGTCCCCAAGGACGCCCAGGGCGTCTTGTCCCGCATGTCCGCCAAGCTCGACGAGGCGGTGGATGTGATCAAAACGCAGGCCGCCAGGATCGTTGCGATGACGAGAAAATCCGATGAAGCCCAGGCAAAGGTCGACACGTTGGAAGCGGAAAGCGCAAAGCTGAAAGCTGATGTGGAGGCCCTGAGCGATCCTTCCGGCGAGAAGATCCAGGCCATCATCGCCGATCGCAAGGCCCTGGAGGACGTGGCCGGCAGCCTGGAGATCAAGACCGACGGCCTGGACAACAAGGCGGTCAAGGTGGCCGTGATCCAAAAGCAGGCGCCGGATTTTACTGCCGACGGAAAATCCGACGAATACATCAACGCCCGGTTCGACGCCGTTGTCGAAATCCTCGACGCCGCCAAAAAAGAGGGCGCCCAAAACGGTCTGGCCACGTTTATCGCAGACGCCAAGAAGACCGAGACCAAGACCGATCACCGGGCCGAATTCATCGAAAAATCCAACGCGCTGTTTGACGGCGCAGATTCATAGCGCCGTATAGCGCCGTGAAGATCGCCTGACGCAACCGCTTTTCAAACCAGGGAGAATATTATGCAGACTTCAGTCAGAGAGAACATGGAAGTCGGCCTTGCCGGGCAGATCGCCGACATCGGCAAATCCGACGTTTTGACGTACGCCAACGAGCAAGGCGACATCATCCCCTTCGGTTCGTTCGTCACCAAGGGCAGCGGCGAAGGTCTTGCCGTACTGCCTGACGCCACAGGTGAGGTGACCGGCCTGGTCGGCCTCGGCGTTGTCGCACGCAGCCATACCCAACCCCAGGACGAGGGGTATGCGGACAAGGATGTGATGCCGGTGGTAAAAAAGGGGCGCGTATGGGTGCCGGTGGAGGACGCGGTGGAAGCGGAGAGCGCGGCCTTCGTCCGGTTCGTCGCCGAAGGGGCGGAGCAGCTTGGCGCCTTTCGCAGCGATGCCGACGGCACCGACGCCGTTGCCCTGCCCAATGCCAAGTTTGTCACCGACGCGGAGGCGGGAGAGGTGGCGCTGCTGGATCTCAACTTGACCTAAGTATCCGACCGGAAATGGCCAATTTGCCCGATATCCGCAGCAACAGTAAAAAAACCCCTTTTAAGAGGAGTCCATCATGATTCGAATCGACGCAGTAAGAGTATTTCTCGACGCCATCGACCAGAACGCCGCGCTGTTCACGTCGCGCCAGCTCGAGGCGGTGGAGGCGGAGATTTACCGGTTCAAGGAGCGGGAACTAAAATACCGCAACCTGATCCCCGTTTCCAACCGGGACAACTCCGGCGCGGAGACCATCACCTACATCATGTACGAGCGGATCGGCATGGCCAAGATCATCGCCGACTACAGCCAGGATCTGCCCCGTGCCGACGTGTACGGCAAATCCTATTCTCACCCGGTGCGCTCGATCGGCTGCGCGGTGGGATACAGCCGCCAGGAGATCCGTGCCGCCATGATGGCCGGCGTGGGCCTGGAGACCGAAAAGGCGGCGGCCCAACGGCGGTCCGTTCGCGAGCGGGAAAGTGCGATCGCATGGAACGGGCATGCCGCAAGCGGCATTCCCGGATTTTTGAGCAACACCAACATCCCGACCTTGGCGGCCGGCAACGGCGATGCCGGGACGCCGGACTGGGCCAGCAAGACGCCGGACGAGATCATCAAGGATTTTTACCTGGCCACGTCCAAGGTGCGCACCCAGTCCAAGGGCATTCACCAGGCCGACACGGCATTGCTGCCCAATGCGCAGTACGACCTGATCGCCGGTACGCCGAGAAGCGACAACAGCGATAAAACCATTTTGGAATTCCTTCTTTCCAAATCCGACAAGTACGGCATCAAGACCATCGAGCCCATGTACGGCGAGCTGGACAATGCGTTCGTATCCGGAACTAAGGACGGCATGGTGCTGTACGAAAAATCCCGTGAGAACTTCGAGCTTCGCGTTCCCATGGAGCTTACGATCTATCCGGCCCAGGAAAAGGGGCTGGAGATGATCGTGCCCGGCGAGTCGCGCATCGGCGGCGTTGTTGTGCGGTACCCGCTGGCGTTTTTGTTCTTCACCGGCATCTGATCCGCCTTTTCAACCATCAACGAGGAGTCTTTCAATGATTGTCATCAACAAGAGCCCGACCCTTACCCACCTGCCCTGGAAACAGGGCAAATCCACCGGCACGTTTTCGTTTGTGCCGGGCAACAACAACATCGATCCGGATATTTTGGAAGCGGTCATGAAAGAGGCCGGAGAAGAGGCATGGGACGCCCACTACGGCAATTTTCTGATTCCGGTCGGCGGACCTACCGAAACCACAAAAACCGTGAAGGTGGAAGAGCTCAACGCAAAAGAGTTCATCGACCTGATCGAAGGCACCATCGATGCGGACAAGCTTTCCGAATACCGAACATTCGAAGAGTCCGGAGAACAGCGAAAGACAGTACTGGCAGCCATCGAAAAGCAGGCCGAGGCCATCGCCGAGATCGAGAAGAAGAAGGCGGAGAAAGAGTAAATGGCGGACACCACCCAGGCCAATGTGCTGGCCATCGCCCCGGAACTGGCCGACGTGTCCCAGGACGCCTGGGACATCGTTTTGGCCGATGCAGCGCTCATGATCACCGCGGCCGCCTGGGGAGAAAAACAGGAGATGGCCCAGCGGTATCTGGTCGCGCACAAGCTGGCCGTGATCGCCAAGTCGTCTTCGGGCGGGACAGTGGTCTCGGAAAAGGTCGGCGATGTTTCCACGACATACGCGGCAGGAGATGCCAGTGCGGACGGCCTTTCCGAAACCAAGTACGGCAGGGAGTTCAAACGGCTTAAGAAAAGCACCATTTCCGGATTTATGATGGTGACACCATGAGTTCCGGATTCGTAAAAGCACCCGATATCGGCGTTACGCTTCACCCCTCGTCGCTGCGACGTACTACTTGTACGACTCGCTCCTCTGGGTTCGCAAGCCTTGATCTCGGGCGTTTTACGAACCCGGCTGGAAGAGGAATAGCCTAATGAGTGTGACGATCATCGATAGCGGCATGGACGATTTCGTCGACCGGGTGAAAAAACTTCACGGCCGCGTGGATGTGGGTGTGTTCGGCGAAGAGGACGCGGAGATGGTGATCATCGCCGGAGCCCATGAGTTCGGAACGGACAAGGCCGGGAAGAGCCGGAACGTGATGATCCCGAAACGCTCTTTTTTGCGGTCGACGCTGGACGAGGAAGAAGAGACGATCGAAAGGGCGGTGGACAAGGCCAAGGTCGACATCGTGACCGGAAAAGTAAAGCAGGAAACCTTTCTCAACCGGATCGGCATCTGGTTCGTGGGCAAGGTGCAGGCAAAGATCCGGGCCGGCGGCGAGCCGTATGTGGAAAATGCCGCGTCGGTCAAGGCGGCCAAGATCAAACGCGGTCGTACCGAACCGAAACCGTTGAACGATGAGGGCCGGCTTCGTCAATCCATCACCCACCAGGTGAAAACATGAATCTTGCCGTCGAACCCATCACCGTGACCAGAACCGCCGCGGGCAGCTATGTAAGCGGCCGGTGGATTGCCGGGGACCCGACGAATTACGACGCCGCCGGGAACATCCAGCCGCTGTCCGGAACCGACTTGCAGAAACTGCCCGAAGGCGACCGGGAGCACGCGCAGCTTAAGATCTATACGGCGTTCGCGCTGCAAAACGGCGATGTGGTGACCCGGGCGAGCGGCCTTCGTTTCGAGGCGCAGGCGGTGTCCGACTGGACGGCGTTTTCTTTGCCTCATTTCAAGGCGATCTTGATGCGCATCGAGGAACAGTGATGCAGCGACTGACCACCACACAGGAGAACGGACTGCACGCCTGGATACAGGAGATCCTCACCGGCGTGAGCGTGATCTGGGAGCACGAGGACGGCAAGCGGCCGCACATCCCGTTTGCGACACTGGACATCATTGCGGGACCGAGGTCCACCGGAACACCCGAGGAGCGCTACGAGTCGGAGGACACGTACGCCTACCCGATGAGAAAGCGGGCGACGCTGAGCATCTCAACATTCGGAGAAAACGCCCTGGTCATGGCAGCGGCCATCGAAAACGCCCTTTTTCTTCCCACCCATCAGGCCCGGCTGCGCCAGGCCGGATTCGCCGTGTGGGGCAACGAACCGCCGACGGATATCACGGCGTTGATGGACACAAAGCACGAGGGTCGCGCCGTGATCGACATCTTCATCGCCTGGGCGGACCAGATGACGGACGCCCCGGGAGAGATCCGCAAGGTCGGCATCACCAGCGCCGTTTGCGGCCAAACCATAACCATCGATTCGGAGTGAGAACATGGGAACGCAAATCAGTGACATCGTTGTCGTCAACATCACGAGAGAGACGGCCAAGATCACCCAGGCCGGGTTCGGTACGCCGCTGGTCTTCGGGCCGCTTACGGAATTTGCCGACCGGTACCGGGTGTACGGCTCCATCGAGGCCGTGGAGGAGGATTTCGAAACGACGACCGAGCAGTGGAAGGCGGCGGCCGCGCTGTTCGGCCAGGAGGTGAGCCCGGAGAAGATCGTCATCGGCAGGTTCGATACGGCCGAAACGCTCGGCGACGAGCTGTCCGCCATGCAGGAGGCGTACGGCGACTGGTACGCGCTGATGCTGACGCGGGACGGGGTCGAGGCGGACCAGATCGCGGACATCGCCGCGGCGGCCGCCTGGATCGAGCCCAGGGACAAGATCTTCATCGGCTGCATCGCAGAGGCGGACATGCTCACCAGCGCGACGTCGGACATCGCCTCCACGCTGAAGGCGGCCGGCTACGAACGCACGGCGATCATGTACAGCGCGGATCATGCGAAATACCCGGAAGGGGCGTGGCTGGGCCGATGCCTTCCCGAGGATCCGGGCAGCATCACGTGGAAGTACAAGAGCCTTTCCGGGATCACCCCCGACGATTTGACGGACACGGCCGTGGACAACCTGGGGAGCAAAAACGCCAACTTCTACGAAACCATTGCCGGCAAAAACACAATTTCAGGCGATGCGGTGATGGCCTCCGGCGAGTATATCGACACCATTCGCGGGTGCGACTGGCTCAAAGCGCGCATCGCCGAGGGTATTTTCCTGGAACTGATCAACGCGGACAAGATCCCGTTTACCGTACACGGCTTTTGTGTGATCGAAAACCAGATCCGGTACCGGCTGCAAAAGGGTGTGGATGTCGGCTTTCTCGCCGACGGCACCATTTCCATCACCATGCCGGATATCGATTCGGTCGATCCGGCGCAAAAGGCCCAGCGGTATCTAAGCGGCGTGGAATTTTCCGCCAAAATCGCCGAAGCGATCCACAAGTTGAGTATTTCCGGCAGGCTGACGTTGTAGGACTGGCTATGGGCCATCGGTCATAGGCGATAGGCTATGGGCCATAGGCGATAGGACGGGAGGATGAAATCATGGAGATGAAAACGTACGACCCCGACCAGGTGAGCCTGATCGTCGGGGGAAGCATCATCAAAAGCTGGAACAAGGTTTCCGCCAAGCGGGATGAGGACGCCTGGTCCTTTTCTTCCGGGACGACCGGCGAGCCGACGCGGACGAAAAACCTCAACACGCTCGGCGCCATCACCATCACGACGCCGCAGACGTCCCAGGACAACGCAACCCTTTCCGGCTACAGTCTTTCCGACGCGCTGTTTTCCTGCATCATCAAGGACAACAACGGGAACTCTTTGCACGTCATGCCCCAAGGGACCGTTGTGAAGCCGGCGGACAGCGAGTACGGCAAAGAGGCGGGAGAGAGGGAATGGACGATCCGTGGTTCTTTTACAACGTTCACGGTGGGAGGTAACTGATGGCCAGGGAGACGATCGTAAAGACCATTGACGGCCTCGAGTACTCGTTTCACCAGATGCCGCCGAAACAGTCCATGCGTCTTCTGGTCCGCATCTTCAAGGTATTGGGCGCACCGGCCGGGGCTGCGGTGTCCGGAACGGCAGGCGACACGGAGAGCATCCTGGACAAGGACCTGGACCTTTCCCGGGTGATGGGCGCCCTTTGCGACCGGCTGGACGAGGACGTGGTGGAGTCGATCATCGACGATCTTCTCTCCCAGGCCATCTGCAAAGGCCACGGCGAGGTGTCCAGGCAGTTCGACGTGCTGTTCGGGGGTAGGTTGCCGCATCTGTTCAAGGTGGTCGCAGCGGCTTTGAAAGCGGAGTACTCGGATTTTTTCGACGCGTGGTCCGGCGTCGCCGGCGGTCTGGCCGCCAAATTAAAGGGTATGACCCCGGGCCGGGAAACGTCGCGTGGTACCTCTGGCGGCCGGTAGTGGCAAGGATCGCCACCTTGACGGAAATCGAAACCCGCTGGTCGCTTTGCGACCTTTTCGACGCGCACGAGGCGCTCGACGTTCATCAGGAGGCCCAGCAATGGGCCGCGGAAAATCCCAAAGGAAAGTAGATCATGGCCTTTAAACTCAGGGATCTGTTCGTCAGCATCGGGTTCGACGTAAAGGACCAGGACCTGAAGGCCCTGGACAAGGGGCTGAAACAGACAAAGCGCCTGATCCTCGGCGTGGGGGCGGTGGCGACGGCGGCCTCCGGGATCCTTTTGGGTATGGCCAAAAATGTGGCGAACGTGGGCGACCAGGCGGCAAAAACAGCGGACAAGCTCGGGGTGGGCATCGAGGCCCTGCAGGAGATGCGCTACGCGGCCGAGATCGCCGGTGTGGCGCAAAACCAGTTCGACACGGCCCTGCAGCGCATGACGCGCCGGGCGGCCGAGGCGGCCCGGGGTACCGGCGAGGCAAAGGACGCTTTAAAAGAGCTTGGCGTGATCGTCTCCGATTCAAACGGCCGCATGAAATCGAGCGAGGACCTTTTGGCCGACATCGCCGACGGCATGGCGCGGGTGGAGGACCCGAGCCGGCGGGTGGCCCTTGCCTTCAAGCTGTTCGACACCGAGGGCGTGGGCATGGTGAACATGCTGAGAGACGGCGGCCAAGCGCTACGCAACATGCGGGCCGAGGCCCGGTCGCTCGGGTATGTGATCAGCGATGCGGATGCGAGAAGCGCCGAGAAGTTCAACGACGAATTGCTTCGGACCAAACTGGTGATGGTGGGTGTAAAAAACGCCATCGGCGTCGAATTGCTTCCTGTTTTCACTGGATGGATGGAGCGGTTTCGGGGGTGGATGAAAGAGAACAAGGAGGCGGTGTTCAACCTGGACAACCTGGCCCGGGCCCTGCGGATGGCAGGGATCGCAGCCGGTATTTTTCTCGGGGCTTACAGTGCTTCCGCCATCGGCAACGTGGTGATGGGGATACAGACACTGACCAAAGCCATGAACGCATTGGGCACGGCGGGACTGATCGCCAATGTAAAGATTGCCGGCGTTCCGTTGGCGATAGCGTCTCTTCTTGCCATTGCGGCCGCAACGAATTTTTTGTTTTGGGAAGATCTCTTCCGTTTCGGGAAAGATGGCAAATCGGTCACCGGTGTGCTGGTTGAAAAGTTCGAAAACGCGTTTGAAAAAATCAAGCAAACGGCCAGGGCGTTAAAAGACGCCCTGCTCGAGATCTTTGAGAGCATCGCGCTTTTTATCGGAGAAAAGATCGAGTGGCTGAAAAGCAAAATCCGGCCGTTGGAAGGAGTCATCAGCTCGGGGACCAGGCGGCTTGGCGGCTGGCTCGAGACCGGCACGAAATGGGCCGGCGACGCCATCCAGGGCGTTTTTTCCATGATGAGTCTTGGCCCGGGCAATGCGCCGTCATCCACGCGCAACATCAGCAAACGGCAAAGTATTCGCGTAGACGCACCGATCACCGTCATCGTCCCGGAAGGAAAACCCCCATCGGCGGTAAGCCAGGCAGTACTGCACGGTGTTTCCGACGAGTTTCGCCGGATCATGAGCGACACGTTCAACTTTCTGGAACCGACCGAGCAGGAGTAGCCCATGGCGTTCGAGAGCATAACCAACACGTTTTTTCCCCGCCGGGTGACCTTGCAGTACAATTCCGGCACTGCCGAACGCGTGTTGCTGCAGCTCGACTGCACGCCGTCGGAACGGCCCGAGATGGCGTCCCAGGTGACGGAATTTCCCATCGAGGACGGGGCCGTGGTCTCCGACCATATCATCCTCAAGCCGTCACGGCTGACGCTGGAAGGCATCGTCAGCAATCATCCGATCAACCTTTCGACTGCCATGGTGGGCAATGTGGCCGGCGTGATCGGCGGGGCCCTGTCCGGTCCTGCCAAGACCGTTGCCACGGCCGCGGGCGTGCTCGTCGGCAACAAGCTGGTGAGCCAATCCGCACAGCCGGCAAAGGCGGCGCTGGACGTGTTCAAGGAGATCCGGGAGAAAAAGCTCCTTCTTACGATCATCACCGGGCTGGACACCTACACCAACATGGTGATGGAGCGGTTTTCTCCCGTGCGCACGGCAAACACCGCAGGTTCGCTCGTTTTCTCGGCGGCCTTCAAAGAGGCGAAGATCGTGACCAGCCAGACCGTGGCCGTGCCGGCCGAGGCCCTCAGCGAGGATACGCGGGACATGGGCGCGGATGTAAAGGACAGCGGCCGTATGCTGCCCAAGGCACTGGACGATGCCAAAAGCAAGGTCGCGGAAAGCTGGGCCTATAAGTTAACCAGAAAGGTGTTTCCATCTTTGTTGGATTGATCATGGCCATCGTCGCACTCCCCATATCGGCGGACGTTCCCAAACAGCGGTTCACCATCGCGCTGGACGGCGCGGTGTACGGATTTTCGTTTTTGTACAACACCCGGGCCGAAGCATGGATGATGACCATCCGGTCCGCCGATGAGCAAATCCTGGCGGCCGGCATCGCCGTCCGGCTGGGAGTGGATCTTCTGGCCCCCTATTCGGACGCGCGGTTTCCCGCCGGCCGGCTGTTTGTTGTTAACTTCTCCGAACAATACACGGAAGCGGACCGGGACAACTTCGGGCGCGACGTCGGCATCGTGTACCAGGAGGCCGCATGAGCCGGGTGCTGTTTGATCGAAGCGTCGCGGTAACCATCGGCAGCCGGAAGACGGGCGATGCGAAGAAATTCATCGGCCTTCGAACGATCTTCCAGGTGGAAAAGACCTCGGAAAGCTTTCCCAATACGGCCAAGATCAGCATTTACAACCTGGCGGAATCCTCCCGGGCCCTGGTTCGCGCAACAGATCCGTTCGTGATGCTCGAGGTGGGCTATGGCGGAGACTTGAGCATTTTGTACGTGGGCGACATCTCGCGGGCCTACATTTCCAGACAGGGCCCGGACTGGGTGACCACGGCAGAGTGCGGCGACGGCCTCAACGCCATCCGCCGGGTAAGCGTGGACAAAAGCTATGCGGCCGGAACGGATTACAAGACGATCATCCGGGATGTGGCCAAAACACTGGTGGACGAAGGCAAGGTGGCGCTGGGCTCTCTTCTCGGCATCGAGTCGAAAATCGCCCGGCGCGGGGACGTGGTATCCGGTGCGAGCAAGGACGAGCTCGACCGGCTGACGGAAAACCAGGGGCTGGAGTGGTCGATCCAGAATAACACGCTCCAGGTCAATCCAAAGGACCAGGCGCTTGCCGACGATGCGATTCTTCTCACACCCGAAACGGGCCTGGTTGACGTTCCGGTGCTGCGCGACACGAAATACGAAAAGACCGGGGTGGAGTTTCAGTGCCTTATCGTTCCTAAGATCGCCCCGGGCCGTCTGGTGCGGATTCGGTGTGAGCAAAACAAGACGGTGAACGGGTTTTACAAAGTGGAAAGCGTGAACTTTTCCGGGGACACCCACGGGCAGGCTTGGAACGCCAACGGGACGGCGGTGGCGATATGACACAAAAGGCGGCCAAATCGTTTGCAAAGGGGCTGAAAAACGCCATTCGCCGGCAGATGATGGATCTTCGCGTGTGCCTGCCCGGCCGTATCGAGAAGTACGACGAAGACGAGCAGCGCGCCGATGTGAAACCGCTTTTGAAAAAACAGTATGTCGAAATCGGTGCGGCCCAACTGCCCGTCATCACCAATGTGCCGGTGCAGTGGCCGTCTGCCGCCGGCGGTACGGCGTATCTTCACCTGCCGTTGGCTGCCGGCGATCCGGGGATGCTGGTCTTTGCGGACCGCAGCCTGGACAACTGGCTATCCGGTACCGGGCAGATCGTCAGCCCGGATGACGTGAGAATCCATGCATTAAAGGACGCGATCTTCATCCCCGGTCTGCGGCCGTTCGGCAGCCCGCTTTCCGGTACCAGCGCATCGAACGCCGTGCTGCAAAACGGGCAGATGCGTATCGAGATGGACCCTTCCGGGAAGATCTCCATATCCGGGGCCAGCGAGGAGTTTTTGACTATCGTGGACGGCATCTTAGAGCACTTGATCAACGCGCGTGTGGCAACGGCCATGGGGGCGATGCCGTTTTACCATACGACCATCACGGACCTTGAAGCCGACCGGGCAAGGCTGGCAACCATAAAGAGAGTTTGATCATGGCCCTAAACGGCAATCAAATGGGATCGGAAGTGGCGGCCGCACTGGCCGCAACGGCGCCCGGCGGACAATTGGACGGATCGGAGCAGGCCGTCATGACCCAGCAGTGGCAGGTGATCTGCACGGCGATCGTAAACCACATCAAGACAAACGGCCATGCCGTTCCCGGAACCTTTCTGGATAGCCAGGGCGGTGGTTTGACCGGAAAAGGAGATCTCGAATAGTGGATCTGGCACTGGACAAGGATACCTGGGACCTGGTGATCGCCGATCGCGACCTGGCCGTTGTGACCGGCGAAAGCGCCATCGTCCAGCATCTTGCCCAACGATTGAAAACATGGCTGGGGGAGTGGTTCCGAGACCAGCGAAAGGGGGTGCCGTACCTGCAGCACGTGCTGGTGAAAAACCCGGACCCTGTGGTTTTGGACGGTGTTTTTAAAAGTGCGATCATCAATACGCCCGGGATCGTCGAGCTGACCTTTTTTGATCTTTCCGTCGAACGGCGGACGCGACGGTTGAAGCTGACATTTACCGCCACGTCAGAGTCCGGAGAGCAGATTTCTTTCGACGAGGTGTTGCCATGAGCGGAATGACCGAAAGCGGATTTGTCGGAAAGACCCTGGTCGAGTGCGAAAACGAGATCGAGGCGGCACTGCGCGCCGCCTTCGGCGTGCATATCAACACCACGGAGTCTTCCGTGTTCGGCCAGTTAAAGAGTATTTTCGCCGAACGCGAGGCGCTGTTGTGGGAAGCGCTCGAGGACCTTTACAACGCTCAATACCCGGACACGTCCGGCGGCGCCAGCCTGGATCATGTATTGGCGATCACCGCGGTAAAGCGCCTTGCCGCATCCTACAGCCGCTGCAACGGTGTGACGCTCACCGGCACGGACGGGACCGTGGTGCCGTCCGGGACCCTGTTTTCCGTGGAAGGCGCCGCCGATGTAGTATTTGCCACCGAGTCGGCCGTAACGATCAGCGGCACTGCGGCCGCCGTCGACTGCATCGCCCAGCAGACCGGCCCCATATCCGTTGCCGCCGGCGCCCTTACCAATATCGTGACACCCATATCCGGGCTGAACTCTGTCACCAACCCGACCGCGGCCATCGAAGGGCGCAACCGGGAAACCGATGCCGAGGCGCGGATCCGGCGCAGCACCAACCTGGTCATTTCCAATGCGGGGCCGACGGAGGCCATACGAAAAGCCATCCTGGCCCTGAACGAGGACACGACCAGGGCGACGATCACGCACTGCAGCGTTTTCGAAAACTTTGAACTGGAGACCGATTCCCGGGGCATCCCCGGCAAATCGATCGCCGTCGTGGTGTACCAGGCCGGAGGCGTTACGGACCGGGACCAGGAGATCGCCGATGCGATCATGCTGACGTCCAAACCGGCCGGGATAAAACCCCACGGCGATGTTGCCGTCGAGGTCGTTTCCAGTGACGGCCAGAAACGCACCTGCCGGTTTTCCAGGCCGGTATCGGTGCCGGTTTACCTGGAGCTGGATCTATCCACAACCGGCGACTATCCGGGCAACGGGGACGATCTGGTCAAGGAGCTGGTCGTAAAATGGGGAAACAGCCTCGGCGCCGGTGTCGATATCGTCGTTTATCCCGCACTGGTGGCCCAGCTTGCCGGCGTTGGCGGGATTGTCGATGTGACGGTGAGAATCGGAAGAACGGAAAGCCCGACGGGCGACGATAACATCGACATCGATGACGGCTCCGGAGGGACCGTGGAAATGTCGCTCTGGTCGGCTGAGAACATAACGGTGGCGACATCATGATCCTCCCCATCGACACCCATGTTGCCGATGCCCGGTCCAGGCTGCTGATGCAGTATAAGGACCGGCCGAATCTTTCCGCTCTGATCGATGCATTGCTGTCCCCGGTGCAGGAAATCGAGGATGTTGTCTCATCCATGTACGGCCGGCTGGATATCGAGGGCTCTGCGGGAGAACAGCTAAACGGCATCGGCCGGATTGTCGGTACCGAGCGGGCCGGGTGGGAGGATGCTGTCTACCGCGTTCTTTTAACGGCCCGGTGCGCACAGCTCGTCAGCCGCGGCACCATCGAGGAGATCATCGGCGTCTGGAAGATATTGTCGCAGGCGGACAATATCCATGTTTTGGAGGTATATCCCGGCCAGGTCGATCTTTACTGCGACGTACCTCTGGACGAGGACCTGATCCAATTCATTTTCACCATGATGAGAAAAGTGCCGGCCGGCGGCGTGGAAATCGATTTTCCGGCGATCATCTATACGGCATCCAATGATTTCGGTTTCGATCCGGATGACGACACGGTGGGCGGATTCGGGGATGTTGATGATCCCGATGCCGGTGGACAGCTTGCCTATATCCAGGGGGCCGAATTGTCTCACGCCGGGCCGTCGGGTACCGCTTATGTGGAGGCCGGCGGCGACTACTACATCTTGCCCAATGGCGAGTATTACATCGTGAAGGAGTAAAAGGAGAGCGTTTTGGCGACCAAACCGACGACAGGCCACCTGGACTGGATAACCGACGATGATGGCGATAAATTCGCGGAACCTTCCGGGGCGAAAAAACTGGCAGGCTGGGTATCGAATGAAAAACCGCCGTTTCAATATTTTAATTGGGCGTTTCGTCTGATCGATCGATGGCTCAAGTGGACGGAGGCCTCCATCGACGAGTTCGGTGTGTTTGTCACCAATGCATCCGGATCTCCCAACATCGACGATGAGCAGTTCGAATTTGACGATATCGAAAGCGCCGGATGGACGATCGTCGGGCCGACGGGAACGAAGGAGCGCTGGACCCTTGCCATGATCGACATCACCGGCGGGACGTTCACACTCGGAGATGGTTCGACGAACACCAGTCCGATCGCCTTCGATGCAACCGCCGCGACGATCCAGGCCGAGCTGGAAACCGTTTACGGCGCCGGCAATGTTACGGTGGAAAGAATCTCGTTTAGCGCTACGGTCTGGATACATATGACCTTCGAGAGCAGCCCGCCGCTCGTTGCGCTGGACAGTGCCCTTACCGGTGTCGGATTTGAAACTCTTTATCAAAGCTCGTTTGTCTGGAGCGCTTTGGATGCGATACCGGAAAATGCTGCCTGGGTGGAAATCACAATCAATATGCTCTGCTACATTACTACCGGAGGAACTGCCGGCGCCACAGCGGATTTGAGCCTTTATGCCCGGAACATCGGCGGTGACGAATTTTCGGTCGCCAACCAGACATCGAGAATTATCGCACGCGTAACGGATAGAATCGATTCTGATGGCGGCGGCGCCGCCGGCTGTTCGGTATCGAAGAAAATCCAGGTGACCGGGCGATCATTTGAAATCATAGTGTCGCCGCAAACGGATTTTACCACCATCAATGGAGATTTGGTTCTGTGCGGTTATGGGGCGCGTCAATAATGATTGAAATCGCGTACCCCTTACCTGATATTGATTGCCAATCGAAAGGCCTGCAATGAAAAGATGGATTCTTTATATCGCTTTGCTTCTGCTGCCTGTCAGTGCAGCCCTTGCCGGACAATTTCCAGGCAAAGCGACGGGTGAAGAGATTGATCGCCTGAGCGGTGTCAGAGAAAATGTGCAAGATCAAATAGACGCCAACGCCGGCGAAATATCAAACAACGCCGATACCCTTTCCCGGCATGCGGCTGATATCGCCGCCAATAAGAATGCGCTGGCGAACCAGGTCACCATATCCACATATACATACCGCAAAGACAAACTGGCCGCAGCAGACGACAATTACGAGTTTTTCATCGCCAACCTGCCGATGACCATCGAGTCCTTCGGGGTTCACTGTTCCGGTACCTGCACGACCACCGCCGAGATCTCTCTGGAAGACAGGGGCGGGACCCCGATGAACCATTCCGTGGTCGCGGCGAGTTCGGGATCGGAGCAGACGAGGATCTACACGGTCACGGGCGATAACACGCTTGCCACCGGCGAGGGGCTTTGCTTCGACGTGGACAATACCCCCGTTCCCGAAACCGACAGCTATACGCTGATGGTCACGTACCGCATCCCGGAGATCAATTACGATTACATGCCGTTTTCGCAGACCGGGGATGCAAATCTTGATTTTACCCTCTCTTTGCCGTCCGACAGCACCGTGGAGATCGTCTGGGGGGACGGGGACATCACGACCGTCAACGGCCCGGTCACGGCACAGAATTACGCGCACACCTATCCTGCCGGCAACACCCACAACGGCATGATCCGGTACGATCTGGACGATGTCACCTATTTTCATGCGGCCAACGAAACCGGCCTGACAATCAACCTTTCCGAATTGCCCGCCGGCCTCAGCAGCATTCTCAACCTCGACAATACGCTGGCCTATGGAGACGCGACGTCTCTTTCCCAGAACATCACCAGCCTTTATCTCAGGAGCACCGCCGCGACCGGAGCGCTGGCGGCCCTTCCGCATGTCGTTTATGACCTTGA
The DNA here is from genome assembly GCA_963674945.2 of uncultured Desulfosarcina sp. Lineage (GTDB taxonomy): Bacteria > Desulfobacterota > Desulfobacteria > Desulfobacterales > Desulfosarcinaceae > Desulfosarcina. The sequence continues at coordinate 393,114 of CAXXWQ010000003.1, read as the reverse complement.
TATAACGGGAACGCAGGTAAACGGTGCTATCGGCGATCTGTGGAGCGGGCTTTCCGGCAATTTTTACGCATCGAACACCGCCATTGGCGGTGACATCGCGGGCTTTCCATCCACGATTACCGGAGACGTCGATATCAGCAATACGGCCGTCGACACGTATACATCCGGAACGTGGCCGATGCAGACGGCATCGGGCAGGACGATTTCATTTGCCGATCTCGGTCTGGATGCAACGGAAGTGGACAATCTTCTCATTGATTTGAACACCTATGCGAATGCCGGCACGATCACGAATGGAACTCTCGATCTGACCGGCAACGCGACCAGGACAACCGCCTCCGATTCTGCCTTCGAAAACCTGTCCAATATTCTGGGCTGGACAATCGGAGAGCCTTCGCAGGAAATGACGTTTGCCCAGGATGGGGCCGTTGATCTTACGCTCGGTTTCACTGTTTCATTGCCCTCCGGAAGAGAGATCCAGATCGATTGGGGGGATTCGACCAGCACGACCGTGACAGGGCCTGTGACCGAAACCCTTTACGAGCACACCTATGCGTCGGCGACGACGTTTAATGGCACCATTACGGGCGACTGGAACTCCGTCACCTACCTGGCAGCAAATAACGAGGCCGGACTGTCTCTTGATGCCGTGGATCTCCCATCCGGTCTTACGGATTTTTTAGGATTGGTTGGTGTGACGTTCACAGGTGGCTCAACTCTGGCCGACCTGCCGCGCAACCTTACCGGGGGCCTGGCGATCAATTCAACCAACATCGGCGGCAGTGTGACGGGTTTACCGAGCGGCCTTATTTCTTTTGTAAACCTGAAAGACACCAGCGTCACAGGGGCCGCTGACGATATCACCATATCTCCGACCGGCGTGCTCAACCTGGAAGGGACAGCCATAGCCGGGGACATCGCGGATTTGCCGGCGTCTCTGGCAACCAGCATCTTTCTCTCCGGCTGCGGTATTGACGACTATACCGGCGGTTCGTGGCCGTTCAACACCGGAAACGGGGCAATCCTCACGTTCGACAATCTCGGATTGGATGCCACGGAGGTGGACAATATCCTGATCGACCTCGCGGCCCATGGCGCCACCGGCGGCAACATCAACCTGACCGGCAACGCGAATCGGACGTCCTCATCGGATGCAGCCTACACCGCCCTTACAACCACTTTGGGATGGACCGTCTCGGTGGGCGTAGAAGCTGCTGCGAACACCTATTACGTGGCCGATGGGGCGAGCGGCGACGGGTCGGAAAGTTCTCCTTATTCCATTTCCCAGTTCGAGGCCCTGACAGGCGATTACGGCGGAGATGTGTTTTTCTTTTCCGGCACGATCACCGAGGACAGCCTCGATGTGAACATTTACGGCACGAGCGGAAACCCGGTCACGCTGGACGGGTGGTCTGGCGGAACGTGCGAGCCGGTTGTGTCGACCTGCTCATCTTCCGCCTACATGGGCGCAACGCTTCTCAATATCGGCGGGAACGACCATATCCGCATACAGGACTTTCGATGGGCGCCCAACTACACCAGGGCGATCCAGAGCACCAACGCCGTACCGGTGGACGGGATAGAGGTGCGCCGGTGCGAATTACATCGATCGACGCTTGGCAGCATCTATCTGCCATACGCGAACAATGCGATCATTTACTACAACAATATCGATTCGGACAATAGCGAGGGGGTTGGTCATAATATCGAGATCCGGGCCGGAAAGAACAACCGGATTGTGAGAAATACGATCGATGGCGGTTTTGTTGGTATTATTCTCAAGGCTGGGGCCACTGTTGGTGGCGGCGGGATTACCGGCAACGGCTCCGTGCTCGAAAATAATATCATTGCCTGTAATACAATCACGTATCCAAGAGAAGAGGGTGCCTCCTATGATGCGGTTTATAGCAGCACCCCGGACGTTACCACATTTGACCGGGATGTGATTTCCGCAGTTGGTACAAACACCATCGAGTTGGCCCATGCAAATTGGGATAGTACGTCGAGGGATTTTTCCGGGTATTATATGGTGTTCCTTGACGGTGCTTTGATCGGCGAAACGTATAAGATCCTAACGCACGTACATGATGATTTTACTTTCAGCGAAAATGTCTCTTCCGCTTCTGTCGGGGATCAAGTGGTCATCTGTGCGCCTGCGATCAACACGTATTTTGGGTTTAACACGATTACCCATACCTGGAATTCCTGCCCGCTGGTGTTTGGAGCAGCCTATCGGGTGATGTTCGAGGGGAACTCCGCCCCGGTTGTTGGCTATGGTGGGATGACGATGCAGTCGGCTTTCAGCGGATACCCCTCTGATTATTCCGTAACCGGAAATTGCTCCTTTGGCGTCCCGATGAATGGGCTGTTTTATAATAACTCAACTGGGAACGACCTAAACGCGTTTGTGTATAATCCGGGGCATTGTTCCGATTCCTACGGTGTGACGTTGATGCATAAAATCGAGTTTTACGGCAATACCGTTTCGGATCGCATCTATGTCGATAATGTCAATTACCATGCCCATGACAACACTGTCACCAGCGGGATCGTTGAGGGATGGGCAGCAACGAACAATGCCTCTTTCGGTGTTGACTGGCCATACATCACTGCGGTTTCCATCAATGGATCGAGCGTATCGGTCACGTGGTCTCAATCGGTCGACACATCGTCGTATAGCACCGGAGATCTCTTCCTCTATTACGACTGGGATATCGATACGCCGATCAATCTGTCCTCTCCCAGCGGTTCCGGAGCGACGAGGACATTCACCGCTACCACGGCGGCCACCAGCGGCCAGACGGTACAAATCAATTATTCCGCCAAGGGGACAATCGTCGATGCTACGGACGGGGACGATATGATCGTGACCGGATTCAAGACGGTTACCAACGCAACACCATAAATACGAAAAGGGCCGCCCTGGTGGATGCGCCAACATCCCCGGGGCGAATGGCTGTATGCGGACAACCAGACATCTGAACTCAGACGGCCCTTGTGGCCAAAGAAACGTGCTTGGAGGTTTTCGTGAACAGTCCATTGGCCTATATCGGCGGAAAATCGAAATTATCAAAGACAATCATCGAAATGATCCCGGAACACAGAAGCTATTGTGAGGTGTTCGCCGGCGCCGCGTGGGTGTTTTTCAGGAAGGAGCAATCCAAATACGAGGTGATCAATGACCTGGATGGCGATCTGGTCGCATTCTACAGGGTGCTGCAGAACCATCTGGAGGAATTTTTAAAGCAGTTCAAGTGGCTTTTGGCATCCAGGGAGTGGTTCGAGGACTGGAATCGGCAACAGGATGCCGGAGGGCTTACGGATATCCAGCGCGCGGCCAGATATTACTATCTGCAGCGGCTATGTTTTGGAGGAAAGGTAAAAAGTAGGGTCTATGGCTCAGGCCCGATGAGACGGCCAATGATTAACTTGTTACGCATGGAGGAAACGCTTTCTGAAGTTCATTTGCGGCTTGCTCATGCTACGATTGAGAACCTTCCTTGGGATGAATTTATCCCGAGGTTTGACAGGGAAGAAACCTTTTTTTACTGCGACCCTCCTTATTATAAATGTCCATATTATGCCTATAACTTTGGGTTTGCAGACTTCGAAAAACTTGCAGAGATTCTTTCAAAAATCAGTGGCAAATTCATATTAAGCATCAATGATCATTCTGATATCAGGGAGGTATTTAAAGCTTTCGAAATTAAACCTGTTGCGCTGAAATACACAGTTTCGAAGGGCAAACAGACGGTTGGAAATGAGCTTTTGATTACAAATTTTTAGGAGGCATTTAACCCCAAAATTCTAATAATTTACACCTGTCGAATCCTTCAATTTGATTCGAGCAGGTGTTTTGCGTACTGGCTTTTACATGGCTGAAAATTTCTGAGTTTATCTGCAAAAAATTCTGAGTTTGTGTGCAAATTTACAGCCTGTTGCATACGTAGCCATAACCCAGGCCCATTACCGGCAAATTTTCCAAGTCTAAGCGCCATTTCTGTTGAAATTGGATGTGTACAGGCCAATATGCGGTGAAGTTGCTGACGAGAGACACCGAGTCGTCTTGCTGCCTCGCTTACCGTCAAATCGAGACTCTTTAAAACATCTTCACGTAAAATTTCGCCAGGATGTACCGGAGACCTTTTTAAAGGACGTCTGACCATATATTCAACCATATTTTATTTTACCTCAAGATATTGTTCGAGATTAATCCTCACTGCCTCACCATCTTCCCACTCAAAGGAAATGCACCATGGTCCATTGATATGAATGCTATATGATAAGGGTCAGAATTGTTGTCTATCTGTAATCGTCATCCCACCGTAATTACATCGTTGCCCCGGAAAATTATTTTTTGCCTCATAGATGTGGAATTCTATATCTGGAATTTCTTTTTCATCTCCACCAACGAGATTGAGAGCCCTATTCAAATCAGATAGTGCTTGCTTCCAGTTTTCCAATTCTATCCAAAATAATCCACGACTATGTTGTCCTAATTGCCAGTTTATGGCGCTGAGAATCTAAGAAAATAGCTAACACTCCCGAGTGTAAAAATAAATTACATCGAGAGGAGTGACCCATGAGAACTAAAAAGAAAAAAGTAAGGCCGGAGCTAAGAGACGTTCTATGACCCGGCCGTATCCGGTGGAGATACGATTACGCATTGTAAAGCTTTTTATACAAAGGATTGATGGATTATTGCTGATATTTATCATTTCCTGAACAGGATCGTTTAATCCATCATTTTCCTGAACCCATGTTCGACAGTTATTCCCCGTTCACTTTTTCCCGTAACTTTCCCGAACACTTGAATGTGACCACTCGTCGAGCGGGCAATATGGCATCTTCTCCGGTAGCAGGATTCCGACCTCTCCGCTCCGCCTTTTTCCTTACGCAAAATTTTCCAAAGCCTGATACCAGGACATCGTCACCGGATTCCATCGCCGACTTTATGATTTTCAGTAAGATCTCTGTGATCTCTTTGGACTGAAACTTTAGAAAGCCAAGCTGGTTCTGGATCTTTTCGACGATATCATTTTTCGTCAGTGCCATAAAGAGTGCCCCGTAAATGTTTACTGGAGTTGAAAGGAGTGAATGGTTCCAGACCGAAATATAGCGCGGTTTGCCTTTGTTCAAATGGCAATGAAGAAATCCTGGCTTGCCTTTCAGTTTCACCACAGACAAAGGAATTTTTTCCCATCTCGCAATTCAGCCCTGAGTTTTTCCATATGACGGAGTGTGGCAACCTCTCTTTCGAGATCTGACGGTCCGATTTGAAGGCTCTCTGATAGCTCATCGGGCTCAATGCCACCAGTTTCTTTCAAGATCTGTAATATTTTCGACTGCGTCTCGGTAATCTTCGTTTCAGCGTCAGTTTTATCTGAGAATGACTTTGCGGAATATACCGCCCATGGATCACAGGCTTTGGCAGGCGAAAGAGCGACCATATAGCAGTCTTCGCAGATCATTTTGCCATGAAATTCACGTTCGTCGTTTGTGGGGATAATCGCTTTACACTTTTCACATTTCATTGGGATCACCTATCTCCATTCCGTTCATAGAATCCATCCGCAAGGCCCAGGCTTCGGCGTTTTCTGAAAGCATCACGGAAACTGGGCTTGGTTTTTGGGATAGCCAATCTCTTCATAGATCCGATCAACGATGTCGTTTTTCGTCAGTGCCATATGGTCACTCCATAAATGTTGGGCTGGAAATGACAGGTGGGACTGATCCAAAGTGGCAAAAATTTCATTTAGTGTCAAGGGGTTGGTTATCATTGACAAGATGCCTGGTCGAGGATATGTCTCGTTGCATAAAGACCTGTTCATACATTACCGTCCTTCAAACTGGAATCGTGTGTTTGGTGTGGCGTAACTTTCAATCAATCGGTGCACTGAAGATGAAACGAGTTATAGTATGGTTGATGTTCCTAACACTTTGGGTGTTCTCCGCATCAGGCTGGGCCTGGAACGACGAAACCCATCTCGCTATCGCCAAGGCTGCCGGCTATGAGAAATGGTATAATGCCGCCGGAGCCGATATCACCAAAACCAAAGCCGGTGACGTTGAAAATAAGAACCACTACGTGAACAACCCACCTGGTACAATGGTGACACCGGAAATGGTACTGAATCAGGCCGATCTCTACAACAATCCCGATGACGAGAAAGGCCACCTTTGCGGGGCCATCATTCAGTCCATCAGAGAATACCGGACTACCACGAAAACAGGAAAATACGCTGAATACAATCTGGCATTCTGTGTTCACTACGTCGGTGACCTGTCCCAGCCTCTTCACAATACCCTTTACAATGCCTACAATCAGAAAAATCACACTGTAACGGATGGTATTATTGAGAATGAAGTCCTGGTAAATTGGTCTAAGATTGAAATCTATCCCATTGAGATCCGATCCGAGGAAGATCTGGTAAAGGAAGTCGCCAGGATCGCCAATCTGTCAGCGAAGCTGGGATACCAGTTGGAAAAGGAAGGCCGGTTGCTGTCCAGGGAGGAGGCTTATAAACAGATCAGCCATAGTGCCGCCTTACTTCGGGGGATATTGAGGTGGTTGGGGAAATAGTATCTCTTTTCATTTCACACATCACTCGAAGCGTTCCTTGTAATACCTCCCAATGGAAAACAGATACTCACCGGAAGAGCTGATACAATAAATTCCGTTGGTACCGGAAAAAACGATAACGGTGGGGGAACACTTTTACATGCAGGTTTTTCTGAACGCCGACAAATAAAGAACCCAACATCGGGGGAATGCCGGCCAAAATATCATACGCGGTCTGATCAAGTTCAGCAGCGTTCGTCATTTTTTCACCGCCGCCAGAAGATGAATAGATCATTTGCATCAGCCCTGATTTTAAAATCATTATACCCCGCACTACAAGCCCACTACTATTGATTGGCAGTATTTCCCTACCATTCAACAACCAACCGGCTCACATTGTCCAATTTCGTTGATGCCGTCTCTTTTGACCAGACAAGAGAAAAATCAACAACCAAGCATAAAGTCAGAGAGGTGATATCATGGCCGAAAATAGAAGAGAAGATTACGGGAAAGATGATAATGAAGGACACGTTGATACCCGACATAGAAACTTTGAATGCGAAAACAAAGACGAGCACTTGGGATGTGATCCAGGGATCGATGTGGCAGGGTAGCGTCTATCGCACCGGGAGGTGGATTATGAAACGCCTTACGAAGGTCATCGTTACGCCTATCAGATATTTTGCATATTGCTGGAACTTTACGCGAGCATATTACTGGGCTGACAGGAAGTTGGAAGAACTTAGAACCGTAAACGTGATGCCCTATTTTTATTACAAGTGGCTTTTCAAAATCAGCATGAACTTGTCGAAGTACAAAATAACTCGGCAACTTGCAGATCAGGCAATTCATACCATCCCATACAACGTAAGATTTTCCGTGGCATGATGTTTTACCGGATGAATGGCAGAGCTTCGAAAAAATAGAGAAATATAGTTATTCCAACGAATTGGCGGTGTTCGTCAGGGCCGCTAACGGGGCTCTGCCTTTTTAAGTCTTCCCCCTGTCCGGGTTTGATGGTTCAGAAGGTGTCCAATTTTGCTGTCATAAAAACGCAATTCTGGAATCGCTTTCAAGTTAACTGAACAAAATCGCCCCACTCACAGGAGGGTAATTCTTGTTAAGATTCTGTTGTTTTCATTCGTGTTTGCCGAGCTTGTGTTGTGATAAAAAACGTTTTTGTTCGAATTGATATGAAAGACATCTTTGGTTCCTTCCTTCTTGGAAGTCAGGCGTTTATCGATTTCAATAAGGATGAATATATTTCCCACCAGAAGTCAGGCCGAAATAATCCGGCGCTGAAACAGTTGACCCGCCAAGCAACATTACCAGGCATCTGCCAAACCGTTGAATCGGTGCTTGAAGAAAAACCCAGCCTTTCCAGAAAAGTTCAGATTTTTTTGTGCCGTAAGTATACAACCGCCATCCTTGCAGCAATTGGTGATCGATTCGGAATCGGTGATTCCGCCGTTCCCCAATCCTACTCCTGGTTCCTGAATGAGGTAAAGACAGATCGCCATCTGAGAAAGCAGGTAGAGAGAATTGAAAAATGGTCAAAATGTGTAATGTGGAGACCTGACCCCGAAGGTCCTTCCTGAATCTGCCTCATTCATCCCGCTCGGCGGAGGTTTCGGAGAATCGGAGGCCGACTTGGCGCCGGTGGTGGTATTCCTTGTCAGTGATGCGTCGCGTTTTATCACCGGACAGATATTCGGCGTTGGTGGTGGTGAGTTCTTCACCCGCTGAGGGCAATTCAGACACCCTGGTCTGAATTAGATAGAGGAATCAGAAAATTCAATCAGCTGCAAAGACGTATATGAGCATACCATTGATGCGTTGTCGGCTTCACCAAGTCTTTTCTATTTTTAAGGTACCGCCGGGTTAGCTGCTTCGGGGAAAGGTTCTCAACCATTTCGAAGCCCGTTGCTTTAATTTCATCTGGAAATGTATGGGGATTGAAAAATGATTTTTTGGGCTCCCCCATCGCTGCTGTTGCCTCGTCACCTTTTAGGACAATGTCAACATCATCAGGGTCGATAAATTCAGTCTGTACACGATAATCAAAAACAATTTCACTGCCCGAGGCAAGCGCTTCAGCAAGAGTTCGCAGGGTGCCGAAGATCGCCTCTGGGGTGAGATACATTAACGTACCAAGCCATGAGAAAAATACGCGTTGGTCTTTTCTGAAAGAGGACCGATCCAGAACCTCAAGGACCGTTTCATGTTCAAGGTCGGCGGGAATGAACTCCAAAGATGTCGGCAACGCATGGCCGTGCTCCATCAGACATTCCCGCTTCCATTCTTGGGTTCCCGGTTGGTCGATCTCATATGCACGGATTTTCTCCATCAGATCCGGACGCCTCAATGCGAAAGAGTCCCCGCCGGCACCTAGTATGACATATTGATTCGTACCCGATCGCACTGCTTTTTCCAGTTTATCTTCCGCATAGCGAGCTCGACCAAGAACGATGGCGGACCCACCACTACGTCCAAATCTATCTCGCATGTCTCCATCGAGGCATTGCCTGTGTAATTCAGGGCTCAATAGGTCAATTGCAATTGGATCTTCCAAGATTAGCGGATGCTCTCCGTGTAAATAGTGCCAGGCACGGATGGCGGCGGTGAGTTCTGCAGTGCGGCTATACTCCCTGTCACCCATTATAATTATTCTCTACATTGCTCAAAGCTGTGTTAATCTGTAAACGGAAAACTCCTTCATCCCAAATCAATATTTTTGCCCTTGTTATCTTGAGATTTTTTCTAAACTCTATACCCGTGACGCGAAGCTATGTCAAATTTTCTTGATCCCCATGACATTCTTGTCTCCATTTATAATCAGAAGGTGAACGGAATCGTTTCTATCTCATCATTTGACAGAGGGTATGGAAAATTAGTATCTAAATGTCTCAGCACTTGGGCGGCTTATTTTTCGGCAAATGCCATCCGGATACCGGTTCCGTTTTGAAATTGACATACCACCTTGTACCTGATACGTAACGGGGCAAATTTTATCATCCAAATCTGAAAATCCACTACCGCAATTAAGATAAGGGGCTAACGGGGTGAAAAAATAATATCGCCACAACCACACCGATATTCCAAATGAAACATTGGTAACACATGGAAGAATGGCATATTTGCCTTTTCTGATAGGTGTGTGTTGACGACTCTGACCCGTTGCTCATAGTACAACTTCATTTCCAATACCATTGACAGCCACGGGCAACCGTGGCTTTTTTATTTAGAGGATACCCATGGCCGATTTGTCTGTCCGATTTCAAAATGTATCATTTGGTTATGACAGGGCGACCCAACCCTTGATCCTTAATTTGTCGGCACACTTCAACCGAGGCTGGACCGGCATCGTTGGCGCTAACGGAGTGGGGAAAAGCACTGTTTTGAAACTTGCCACCGGCGGCCTGGAGCCACAGCAAGGACAAATGAGCATCCCTGATTTCGTGGTTTACTGCCAGCAACGAACGGATAATGCACCGGAGCAGCTAAACGATCTGATTCATGCAGTCGATAGAGAAGCCGTCTTGATCAAAGGTCGATTGGGCGTCGAAGATGATTGGGGAAAGCGGTGGAAAACCCTTAGCCACGGTGAGCGTAAACGGGCTCAGATCGCCGTTGCTTTGTGGCAGAAACCGCAGGTCCTGGCGGTGGACGAACCCACCAATCATCTCGATATCGAAGCACAGAATAAATTGTTTGCCGCGCTTTCGGACTTTCGCGGTGTCGGGATTCTGGTCAGCCACGACCGTGCGCTTTTAAATAATTTATGCCATCAATGCCTCTTTATCGAACCACCGGAAGCCATATTACGACCGGGCAACTATTCCCAGGGCGCAAAGCAGGCGGTGAAGGATGAGATGTCCGTTCAAAAACAACGTGCTCAAGCCAAACATGAATTCTCAAGATTACGGCGTGAGGCGGCCAAACGCAGGGATGCCGCCTCACAGGCGAATCGAAAGCGATCGAAGAGAGGATTGGCGTCAAAGGACCGTGACGGGCGGGAAAAAATCAATTTGGGCCGTCTGACCGGAAAAGACGGCATTGCCGGAAAACGATTAAACCAGCTCGGTGGTCGCCTATCCCAGGCTCGCATGAAAATGGATCGTATCAGGGTTAAGAAAACGAATACGCTGGGGATCTGGATGTCGGGAGCAAAATCAAGACGAGACACCCTGTTCAACTTTCCCGCCGGGTCACTGTCCCTGGGAGGAGACAGATGGCTGCATTTTCCCGATTTGTCCATGAAACCCGATGATCGTATCGCCCTTACAGGGTCGAACGGCAGCGGGAAAAGCACATTGATCAACCATATTCTACAATCGCTTCATCTGCAGGAAGATCATGTCACCTATTTACCACAAGAGATTGATATCCATGCATCGAAGGATATCATGGCCCGGGCGCGAGATCTTCCCCATAATAAACTGGGGCAAATGATGACCGTCGTCAGCTGTCTGGGATCAAGACCCCAACGACTGTTGGAAAGCATAGCGCCCAGTCCCGGAGAGATTCGGAAAATTCTTCTTGCCACCGGTATCGCCAACGTACCGCATCTTATCATCATGGATGAGCCGACCAACCACCTTGATTTGCCTTCCATCGAATGTTTAGAGCAAGCCCTGGCCGATTGTCCCTGCGGAATGCTTCTCGTGAGCCATGACCAGCGTTTTTTAGACACTTTGACGCATAAACGGTGGCATATATCTGAGGACAAAAGGGTGAAAGGCAAGTATCTGTTAGAGATGTCATGATGAATTGACTGCTTCACACACCAAACGCTATGCGTATCCTGCCATCGACGTGAACCATCAATCACCATCATCATCCTCAGATCTCTTATCCAAACTCAGCCCGGCAACAGATAACCTGACATCCTTTACCAATTCAGCGGCTTCTTCAACCTGGTCTTTCCTTACCATCAGTCTCACAGGATCAGCCAGAGGACGCATGTACATAAAATGCTCACCTTTGAAAAAATATTGGATTCCTTCGCTTTCAAGTAAAGATTTTAAAAATACTACATCTGCTGGACTGTAGGTGGCCAATATTTCAATAAAATCCACAAATTCAGGTTCAGGCAATAGAGGTAACTCATCGACCAGTTCAATATTGCAATCCGAGCAGGTATGAAAACCTTCTCGATATTCGGCTCTGCATTTTGGACAGAACATGGGATCACCTATATGAAAGTCATCAATCCATTCTGCTATTTTGTGTCAACTGGTTTTATATTTTCCGGCCGATTGTTTTGCACCGAATTTACCTGCTTGGAAACGGGAATGGCTTTCAGTTCTGTATAGAATCCATCCGCAAGGATCAGGCATCGGCGTTTCCTGAAAGCATCGCGAAAGCTGGGTTTCGTTGCGGCGGTCTCAGAACGTGCATTGATCATCCGGTTTCCGATGCTGATATCCTTGGCCCAAAAGGGAACAAGACCCCAGTTGAATGTAACCAGATGATTTTTGCCTACGTAACGGGCAATGGCAAGGACTTCTTGAGATGGGGCTACATTGAAATTTTCGGAGGCATCCACTTTGGAAACATTAATGGGAAAATGATGTCGCAATTCTTCGAGTGGTCTGAATCCAACGAATCTGCCACACATATCAGCCCTCATTCACCTTTTCCCGCAACTTACCGGAACACTTGAAGGTAACTCTCCGTCTCGACCGCAGCATCAAATCTTCACCGGTGGCCGGATTCCTTCCTTTCCGGGCTCTCTTTTCCTGAATACAGAACTTGCCAAAACCGGAAACCAGGACATCATCACCGGATTCCATGGTTGACTTCATGATTTCCAGCAGGTCTTCTGTGATTTCTTGGGCCTGATTTTTGGGATAGCCAAGCTCTTCATAGATCCGATCAACGATATCATTTTTCGTTAGTGCCATATGGTTACTCCGTAAGTGTTGGGCCGGAAATAACAGGTGAGACTGATCCAAAGTCGCAAATATTTCATTTGGTGTCAAATCGATAATTCTGTCGCGATCACCATTACGGATGTATGGGGTGTTCACAGAAAATGCAACCTCAATCAGAACTTATGGCACTGATGGTACAAGATATCGAAGTTCAAACAAATTGGAATTGGCTGGGAATTGGGACTCACGGACTGCCAGTTCCTCTAATCCAAACGAGTGGATCCAACATAACCCAACCTTTAAAAAGCAACCTTTTGACAAAATCAATCTATATACGATAATCTGGTCACCAGCTACCACATTGATTGTCTATTCAAAAAGACACTCTCGTTTTTCAAAAAAAGACAACAAATAGGAAATATTCATTATGGTAGAATTCGTCATTATTATAATTCCCATTGGATGTGCGGCCCTTTTATAGTTTATTACTGATAAACGAGGTCTGAACACGATATTCTGGGCTATCATGGGTGCTGTATTTGGCCCGCTTGCCATCCCATTCATTTTTCTCGCGAAGGAAAAGTCCTGACAAAATTGAGAGAAAAGAATCGTGTTTCTAAACCGAATTATATTCCTGAATCAGTGGCCTAATTTTTGCTGTTAGGATTGGCGCGGGGCGATTGCCTCACACACCATCATTTGTTGATAATTTTTCTCACTATTTTCAAATTTCGAAGGAATTTTGCTCCTGTTTCTCATTCTTTAGCCATAGCAAATCACCAAGCAAATGCCTGTAAAATTGTTCTTTTAAAAATTATAGCTACTTCATAGCGGAAAGCAAATTCAGACGAAGATAAATCCGATCCATCAGTTTGGAAAATGGATTGAGTTGGCCAAAGGATATGTACCATTTTCTACTTCTGGTTACTAATCGACCGGCCATATACATCAAGTCCTGCATGACTGTCCGGATTCGACGCCGGGTAACTTTCTTCCGGCGTATACCGGGCAATTCAGTCGGATCACTCTCTTCGATGCTGATTTGTCCGATAATCCGTAGCATGTTGTACGTCAGCATCGCCAAATGAAGAATCAAGCTATTGGTGGAAAAATGACCGCTCGGCAAGCGCTCCAGGCCCATGTCGGATTTGAGTTCGGAGTGAAACTGCTCGCTGGTACCGTGATCGTGATAAAGTCGAATCACCTCATCCGGTGGCAACTGTGCGAGGCTGCACCAATAGGTATCGATCTGATACTCGGGGAACAGCAGTACTTGGCCCTTTTTGGTATGCCTTTCGGTAACCTCAAAGATGATTGGGTAGCGCAATGGATTGCCGTTGATGTCTTCAATCGTCTTTCCGATCCATACACATTTTCCTGAGCGGCAATGCTGTTGCTTGCCGGATTTTTTTGCCAGATCAACCCACTTTTGAACAGATTCTCTACGCAAATTGCGTTTGATGATAAAGTGGACATTCTTTCGTGAATCGTCAGGAAAGTTGTCTTGACTGTCGTTTCCTGAATCCAACCTCATCAAAATAGGCTGATCGGTAATTTGCCTGGCATAATCCAAGGTGGCGTTGATAAATTCGGGGGTGTTTTTCTGGCAGTGTTGTTTTCCTTCTCTGAACTCAAGATTCACCAGATACCCCTCGGTGCCCAGGTAGGCAAAGATCGGAGCGAAGCCATCCGTGCCTTTGTAGGTTCTGGAAACGCCTTCCTTTTGAGTCTTTGAGTTGTCAAACGGACTCACATCCATATCCAAAGGAAGGAAATCACCCGCACTGGTTTGGATGGGTGAAATCGCCGGAGCGCAGGATCGAACCAAATCAACGCCTGCATCCTTAATCAGCTTATCGGCTTGGTTGCCGATCAAATCGATTCGCTGACGCAATGTCGGGCTTGACGGGCATGCACGATTGCCAATGGCCTTGTTGAAAAATTCTTGCTTCTCACGAAAAATCTCGATCGCATCGTAATCAGGTTTACCAATACTCATGAGAGCAATCATCGAAGCTAAAATGTCACCATGAGAAATTTTCGGGTCTACACAATGGACGCCGTTGATCTTTTCGAAACGGAACCTGAAATTTATCGCATCAAGTAATGCGCCGATATTGATCAATCCGCTATGACTGGCAAGTTTTTCCATCTCGTGTTTTATGGTGATCGGACGCCGCATTGATTTCACCTCCGAAGTGAGCGTTTAGTGCCCTAATATTACCATAATATATATGTTTTATCAATTGGTTATAGTGTTTTAATCAGGTTTTGTGCCACGGAAACAGGATATTTTCAATCTTTCTTTTGGTCATACCTCTGTCCACTTTCGCTGGCGACTTCGATGGATCAAAACCGCTATACGGCACCGTTGACAGAATACTTGAAATCAACAAATTCAAAACAAAGGACAACGTCAACCCGGATTCTGTTGGGCTCCCACAAGATTTCGTCATTGATTTTGAAAATAAGATCATTCGGCCATCCAAGGACAGCTTGGTCAGAAAGACCAGCAGGATTGAACGTATAGTGCATATCGAAAACAAACTGATCCTCCAAGGCGTTGAAGATGGCGTGGAAAATGTTGATGATGGGTTAGCCTGGAGTATCGTGATTTCAAAAAAGACAGGTACGGTGGTTTTATCAGCTGCGGGTGATGGTATCGGGTATGTGGTGTTTGGGAGGTGTTGGATTGATCAGAAGGTGCGGAAATGAATTGAGTGAGAATTGATTTACGATGATTCTATCTTGTGTGGATTGATTATCACTTGGTCACTTATCCAATCATAATCAATCTGGAAAAAATTCCATGAAAACAGAATGGATAAAAGCAATCAGCAAAATGCCCTTCGGCATCTATGTGCTTACTACCGCCGATAAAGAAAAAATTAATGGGATGATCGCCTCCTGGGTATCCATGATATCATACGATCCACCGCTGATTATGGCCGCAATCCATCCAAATCGCTATTCCCACAAACTCCTTGAAAAAAGTGGCAGCTTTGTCTTGAATATTCTGTCACAAGATCAGAAGGATTTTCTATCCAGATTCAAAGGACCTGATCCAATGGGCAAATTTACCGGAATTGACTATAGAGCGGGTCAAACCGGATCACCTATCTTATCTGATTGTATCGGATATCTGGAATGCAAAGTCGTTGAGAGATACAAACCCGGCAATCATACCCTTTTTATCGGTGAGATCATTGATGCCGAATTATTACAGGACCAGGTTCCGCTGAGCACATTGGATTATGAAGGCGTTTACCTTGGTAAGGACTAATATTGTAAGTAAATCATTTCCGATAGCACTCTTGGAGAATATTCAAATGAGCGGAATTAAAGATAAGGACACACGCTATTTCATTGATATAGATTTGGACACTTTGAAAATTGTCAGGTGCAGTTTTGACCAAAAGGAAAACCTGGACAAGGGACGCCAAAATCAACCATTCGTTCATAGATTGTTTCTTACGAAAGGTCAGTACAACAAATTTCTGAGTCATTGCTCCAATCAACTATCGAATGCACTTGAAGAGTAACAGGTCATCCGAACAAGGAAGTGTTCTTACACTCATTGGTGTTGTGGAACAAAATGGTTGGCATTTGCCTGTATCGAATTTGGTAAAATGCATCAACGCCCTGCAGCATCCACACCGCTCATAACTATATCCTTCAAAATATCCGCTCCCCAAATATTTCAATATTCTCTATCTCTTCCACGTTTTACATTTCAAACTTTGTACACACGGATCGTAATCTGAGAAATGAGGTAGAGAAGAGTGAAAAATGAAGCGGGTAGATAAAGATTTCGTTTGCCGGCTACAATATGGGTGGCTCGATATAGACTTTATAAATCTATCTTTCCGATAACATATGAAATATGTATTTGACTGTATGTGGTTTATCCATTATTAACTGTCGATTACTATTTCTATTTACAGCTATTGAGCGATTTTATGACAGGCAAGACAACCAAAAGGGAGTTCAAAGATGAGATTTAAATCCGTCCTCGTTGCTGCGGTCTTTACTACTCTATTGATAACAATTGGATCTGTTAATGCAGAGACGGGTGTCTCAGATGATGAAATTAAGATTGGCATGTGGACGCCTTTGAGTGGTCCAGTTTCATTGCTGGGTACCTCGGCCAGCGATGGTGTAAAAGTCTGGGTTGACCAGGTCAACGCCACAGGGGGCATCAACGGCCGAAAAATAAAGCTTATCGTTTATGATGATGGTGCGTCTCCTCAAGAAGGCCAGGCAGCCGTGAGGCGTTTAGTAGAGCAGGATAATGTTTTCATGCTGATTTCTGGCTCGACCAGCAGCTCAACACTGCCAATGAGAAAGTATATTACCAGAAAAAAGGTCCCTTTTGTCAGTTCCATTTCTTCCAATAACAATCTGATGAATCCTTTCTCACGATACATTTTCAGAATTTACGCAAATGAGACAGATCAGGCGAAGGCAATTATCAATTGGATGATTGACAAAGAAAACATAAAAAAACCCGCTGTCATCTATAACAGCAACGATTATGGTGTTGGTGGGTTTGAAGAAGTCAAATCATATTTGAAAAATAAATATGGAATGGATTTGGTTGCCGCAGAGCGATACAACCAGGGAGATCAGGACTTCAGTGCGCAGCTGCTACGTATCAAGCAGTTTGCTCCGGACGGTGTACTGATTTACTCCTATGCTGCCGAAGGGGGTATTATCGTGCGTCAGGCAAAAGAATTGGGTATTACTGCAAAAATGTTCGGCGGTGGGGCCACGGCCACGAACCTTTTTCAGCAAGCTGCCGGGAATGCATCCGTTGGCTTCACAGCCTGTTTCGTCCTGCCGGAAATGGCGGACAGTGGTGATTCGCAAGCGGTGAAGGCATATCGTGAACATTTGCGCAAACTGATATATACCGATGGCAAATACCCCAGCGGCAGGCCATCGGAATATGATCTTGCAGCATATGGGGCCGGCAAAGTTTGCGAGGAGGCGCTGAAACGCACAGGAAAGGAACTGACCCGGGAGCGTTTTATCGATGCACTCGAATCTTTGGATAACTTCCAGACAGAAGTCACATTTCCCATTACCTATACGGCGAATAGTCATGAAGGAACCTCCCAAATGCAGATCATCAGTGTTGGGTCGGATCTGAAATGGCACCTGAAATAGTATTTGTTGTTACAAAGTGGTCGCAAGTGAGCGATGGATCGATGGGGCAATAAAACGCCATCGATCCTCGCTTTGCACTTTCCCTCCCGGTCAAGCCGATGATTCTGTTTCCTCAAGTTATTATCAGCGGTATTACGCTAGGCAGCCTGTATGCCTTGGTGGGTATCGGATTTGTCATCATTTACAAAGCGACTGGCGTACTTAATTTCGCACAAGGTGAAATGATGATGCTGGGGGCTATTTTTGCGCTCCTGTTTCACTTCGATTTCGGGATGGGATATATCCTGGCCGTGCTTCTGGCGATAATCCTGGCCGGAATACTCGGTATATTGCTGGAAGTAATCATCTATCGGCCACTCTTCAACGCACCGGAGACTACTGTAATCCTCGCCACGGTTGCTGTTGCCCAAATCATGCGTGCTACAGTTCGCATATTCAGAGGTCAGGAAGTCAGCCAGTTTCCTCCTTTGTTTCCTCTCACACCTTTCACACTTGCTGGTGTTACCGTGACGCCATTGGGACTTGGCATCATTGCCACATCACTTCTTCTGGTGGTTTCTTTAGCGGCTTTCTTCTCAAAAACATGGCTGGGCAAGGGAATGAAAGCCACATCCGAAAATCGAATGGCAGCATCCATCGTGGGCATTCATGTGCCATTGAACTTTGCCTTGATCTGGGGGCTCAGTTCAGCATTGGCCGCCGTTGCGGGCATTTTATTGGCGCCGTTGATCATCATCACACCAGACATGGGCAGTATCGGCATCAAAGGGTTTATCGGTGCGATTCTGGGTGGCTTTAAAAGCATACCTGGCGCAGTTTTCGGTGGCATCATCCTTGGGGTCATCGAAAACCTCGGCGGTGTTTATCTCGATAGCAGCATGAAAGACGTGATTGCATTCATCATTTTATTGATCGTGCTGGCAATCAGGCCTGATGGACTCTTTGGCAGGGGGGAATGGCGTCGAGCATGAAATTACGTGTCGTTGAAAGCAGAGTTCTGATAGTGCTCTGCACAGCCATCGTTCTGTTCGCCCCTCTTTTTGTGCCTTCCTATCCTTTGTATATACTGAGCCTCTGTCTCATAAACATTACGGCCGTACTCGGCGTGAACATCGTTATGGGATTTGCGGGGCAGGTATCCCTTGGGCACGCCGGTTTTGCCGCCATCGGTTCCTACACCACGGCACTGTTGACGTTACATACAGGCATCCCTTACTGGATTGCGCTCGGGGCTGGCAGCCTGCTGGCGGCAGTTGCCGGCTGTATCATTGCAATGCCGGCCCTGCGATTGGGTCCATTGTGTGTGGCCATGGTGACCTTTGGCTTTGGAATGACTGTTGTTCTCGTGGCACAAAACTGGATGTCTTTGACCAATGGTCCCAACGGATTGACAATTGATGTACCTCGATTTTTGAAATGGGATTTGTATCCTGAGACATTTCATTTCGCATTGGCTGCAATCGTCATTGTGGTGTTCGTTTTGGCATCAAACATTATCAATTCATGGCAGGGGCGGGCGTTTACAGCCATCCGTGACAACGAACTTGCCGCAACGGTGATGGGAATCGATCTTAACCATACCAAAACCCTTGCCTTCGGAATAGGAGCCATGATCGCCGGCGTTTCCGGCGGGCTCTATGCCGGTTTGGCACAATTCGTTAACCCCGATGCGTTTCTTTTTCCTGTCTCCATCACCTATGTGACCATGGGAATACTGGGTGGAATGGGAACAATCGCGGGTGCCGCCATTGGCGGCAGTATGCTGACTGTTTTACCGGAATTGCTGCGCGGCACGGCGGAGTACAAAGATCTGTTGACCGGCCTTCTGCTGCTTGCGCTG
This sequence comes from uncultured Desulfosarcina sp., assembly GCA_963674945.2. Classification (GTDB taxonomy): domain Bacteria; phylum Desulfobacterota; class Desulfobacteria; order Desulfobacterales; family Desulfosarcinaceae; genus Desulfosarcina. Next base: position 373,667 of record CAXXWQ010000003.1, on the reverse strand, counting down.
CTTATTTTTCTCCCCCGTGGGATCATCGGGCTGATCGCAGGCAAACGCTCAATTTCCACGGCGAAGACGAACCGTTCCAGGAGAACACAGAAAAGAATTTACTCTATTCAGACAGATCAATCTGCCGAAACGAAATTGCCAAGGGAAAAAACACTTTTTGAGGCACAGGGAATCCGCGTGTGCTTCGGGGGGTTGGTGGCGCTCGACGCAGTTGATATTTCACTATCCGAAAGGCAGATCCATGGCATTATCGGTCCCAACGGTGCCGGAAAGACGACCATCTTTAATGTCATTTCCGGGCTTACCAGCACCGAGAAAGGATACATTCGTTTCAACGGAACGGATATCACGCATCTTCCAGTCCGCCAGCGATCGCATTTGGGAATCGCCCGGACTTTCCAGAACGTGGAGCTTTTCGGCCAGATGACTGTTCTCGAAAATGTTCTTCTCGGAGCCGAAGCAGTGACTGAACAGAATTTTTTCCAGATGTGCGGCCAGACCGGCGTTCATCTGAAAAGAGAAAAACAGATACGCGATACGGCACTTGATCTTCTGGATTTCGTCGGACTATCGTCCTACGGACATCTTCCGGCAGGATCGCTTGCCTTTGGCCATCAGCGTCTGCTTGAAATCGCCAGGGCGCTGTCATCAAAACCAAGGATGCTGCTGTTGGACGAACCCGCAGCAGGGCTGACATCCTCGGAACTGGAATCGCTGATGGAACTTATCGAACGGATTCGCTCCGGCCTGGGTATTTCGATCTTGTTGATCGGGCATACCATGCGTCTGGTAATGGGGCTTTCCGATCAGGTCAGTGTTCTCAATCAAGGACGGGTTATCGCCGAGGGCGATCCATCCAGGGTGCGAAGGGATACAAATGTCATAAACGCCTACCTTGGAGAGTCACGTGCTAACCCTTGAATCGGTAAACGCACATTACGCCGGGCAACAAGTCCTTCGCAAGATCAATATGCACATTCAGCAAGGGCAACTGGTTACGTTGCTTGGTTCGAACGGTGCAGGAAAATCGACTACGTTGAAAACAATCGCCGGATTGCTTCGTCCGGTCAGTGGCACCATTCGCTTCCTCGATGTTAAGATCGATCACTCCGGCCCCCACCGGATTGTCAGCCTGGGTATCTCTCTGGTTCCTGAGTCCAGGGCTCTTTTTGCAGGTATGAGCGTTTTTGAGAACCTTGAACTGGGGGCATATGGAAAACGCGGGAAAAACACCTTCCAACAGAACCTGGAGTGGGTCCTCGACCTTTTTCCAAGGCTTGCCGAACGCCTGCGACAGCGGGCCGTTGCGCTCAGTGGTGGAGAACAACAAATGCTGGCCATCGGACGGGCACTGATGGCGCAACCCAAGCTGCTGCTTTTGGACGAGCCGAGTCTGGGCTTGGCTCCGTTTTTGGTTGGCGAGCTTTTCGCGGTTCTTGAAAGGCTGAGCAAGCGTCAGATCACAATAATGCTGGTCGAGCAAAATGCGCGCCGCGCTTTAGGGATTTCAGATTATAACTACGTGATGGAAAACGGCCGTATCGTCGCAAGCGGAACTTCCAAAGACCTTAGCAGGAACGAAAGTATCCAGAATGCCTATCTCGGCGCAATATGAAGAATGGACGAAGCAGATGCTTCAGAGCCGTTCATTCTTACAATCGAATCGGCGCTTTCAAGCCGTTGTTCAGGGGCAAAAGCCCGACAGGACACCGGTCGTTGCTTTTATCGACGGTTACCCCGCAATGATGGCAGGATTGCCATTATACGACTACTACACCAACATTGAAGACAATGTGAAGGTTCAGATCCTAACCAAGGCCTTTTTGCAGGTCGATGATTCTCCATCCTATGGATGGGCGGATTGGGGCGGTTGGGAATTCGGCGGGGCCTGTCATTTTCCTGTTACCATTGCGGATACGGCGCCTCGCACGGCCATATTTCCGGTGACCTGCCTGTCGGATGTGGACCGTTTGGAGGTTCCAGATCCGCAAACAGCGGGTATGCTACCCAATCTGTCCCGATTCAACCGGGTCATCCATTCTCTGGGGTATCCTGTAAAGATACGCGGTGGATCGGTCTCTTCGCTGGTGGCCGGCATGGTGTCCATAGAAAGACTGATGAAATGGTACCTGCAGGAGCCGCAAGCAGTCCATTCCCTTTATGACAAAGCGATGAAGTTTATCCTTAGTGCCGCGGAAATGGTGATTCAGGAATATGGTGCTGAAAATTGTTCGGTTTTCCTAAGTACACCGGTAGATTCAAACAATCTTGTCAGCGAGAGAATATTCAGGACATTTTCGTGGCCGCGAATAAAAAAAATCAACCAACAGCTGATTGACAAAGGCGTAAAACGTTTTTTTGTCCACATTTGCGGCCGGCACGATTATAATCTGGCCGCGTGGGCCGAACTTCCCTGGCCGGAGAGAACCATTTTCAGTATTGGAGAAATGGATCTGGAGAAAGTCGCCGACACATTCAACCACCGCCATATCATTGGCGGGAATATTTCGACCACGCTTCTTGCGACGGGTTCCGCTGCTGATGTTTATGCCGAAGCCTGCCGATGTATTGAAGCTGGAAGAACGTTACCCGGCGGGTTTATTTTGATGCCGGCATGTTCAATGCCGCTTTTAACGCCACCACTGAATGTCCATGCCATGGTAGCCGCATCGAGGGCGATGGCTGACTCGGCTTCCCCTCCCATCTAATGGTACCTATTCGCCAAGAGGGCACGCCGTTAAAGTTTGGTTTTCCGTTTTTCAATGCCAAGGTCATTATTAAAATAATTATTTCCTAGCTCGACACCCAAATCAAGGCCATGTGCTTTTGCACGCTTTATGATTTCTACTTTGCGCCTATCCGACTCCGTAGAATTAAGAGTTTTGAGAACTCCGTCAACAACAGCTTCCAGCATATGATATGGCAAGCCAATTCCGATCTCACTATCCTGCCATTTACAGGAAAAGCGCGTGTTGGAACACAATAATGAGATATTCATATCCTGAACCATAAAGGGTTTTGATGTCAGTTCACAGCAAACACCTTGATTTCCGCAAAATCTGATTTGTCCCGCTTGGCCGTAATGATATGTGTATCCCTGAATTATCCGCATTGCGCTGTATCCATCGATAATCATGACAACCGTATCGGGCGGAGTTTCCAACTGCTCAATGGGGGCAACGGCCATAGCTGCTGGTTTTCTGTCCAGAAAAAGCATCTCATCAGCGACACTCCTTGCAGTGTCAAGGTTTTTATACAGACCAAGCCCAAAATATTTTTCGCCAGAACGGAACTGTCGATCCACATTATCAATACCCAATGCACGTCTAGACCCCGGGCATTTGAAATTGTCTTCGGTGACCTTGAGCCCCGTACCTCTCGAAGCGATTTTAACCATCATGCAAAATGATAAGCGGCTGCGTACTGTGCGGAGTGAAGAGATTTCGAAATCACGGAGATTAAAAAAAAATTTTACACCGACAATTTTTCGATGCATCTCAATGGCACTGTATAGGGCAGCAAGCTTTTTGTTGAATTTCAAAGACATATTTCCTTTCATAGTAAAACAATCCGGAGCTTGCGCTCACCATTTTTTCATGGCTGTAAGGCGTCTGGATCACATTTCGATTTCCCGAAAAGAAACTCTCACCCGTCAAAATCTTCATTTGAACGCTTCTAAGAAAATTTCACACGAGCCTACACCATTTTCGATAAAAATCAATTCATCCTTTATGTTGATGTCGGAGGAAAAATAGTGACGTCATGCTTTCATGCTTTACCCCGCCCACTACACCTGATAAAAAGTGATTATACCACGAAAAACAAGAATGGATGCACCCGGGGCGTTGCACCATGAGGGCATCATGGGAATCAAGCGGCGGTAAATATTCAGGTCCGATTTGAAATGGCACCATCGAGATTGCGAGGAGACGAAACATACGCCACCTGGCGGCAAGTCGCTCCTCGAAGCGTGGAGAATGAATTGGAACGAAAAACCGATTCGAACTCATTTCTTATCAAGTATTAAAGCATAGACGTCTCCAAAATGGTCCCGAGAGGAACTGTTTATGACAGCCGGCACCGATCAAAAAAGAATTGTCATGATTGACATTGCCCGATTTTATGCAATGGCACTGGTGTTTTACGGGCACTTCATCGAGGAACTGATGCTGCTGAAGAACACGGCGGCCGCAGGCCAGTATAAATTCATATACTCATTTCATATGGTGCTGTTTATCGTTTTGTCCGGAACCATCGCCAAAGAGAATGTGCTTGAATGGGGCACGGGCAGATTTTTAAAACAGCGATTCATTTCCCGCCTGCTGCCTTATATCTTTTTCACCTTTTTGATGATGATTCCTCCCATATTCTTTCAGGGCAAGTTCTATGGTCTGTCCTTGCCCAGCGTGCAAGGGTATACAGGGGGACTCATTTCGACCGTGTTCGGCCTGCCGTCGTTTGACATTCCCTCCTGGTTTCTCCTCCTGATCTTTTCGGTCGAACTCGTTCACTTCTGCGTTTTTCGTTTCTTACAGGATTCCACTTACAAGATAGTGGCCGCTGCTCTCATTTTTTACGTCGGAGGCTATCTATTGAACTTGAAGCTCGATCTGTTCAATCCCTTGAAAGGTCGAACCGTGGGGTGGAACTATCTGTTCATCCATGAGGCGATCACCCTATACAGTTTCTATCTGGTTGGTGTCCTCCTCACGCGCCTGGGGCTTTTTCGAAAAGTGGTGTCGATGAAGATCGTGATGCCTGCTGCGGCAGGTGCGTTCCTGATGGTCCTGTTCACCTACCGGTTGAACAACGGCCCCTTTCCGTTTCATGTCTACGATGCCGTCATCATACTCTTTTCATCCCACGGCAACATGCTGCTGTTCCCCTTGACCGCCTTGGCCGGTTGCGCTTTTGTTCTACTGGCGGCATCCTTTACACCCGCCCTGAAACCAATGGTTTGGCTAGGCCAGAACACCCTGCTGCTCATGTGCCTAAATGGCATATTTTATCACTATCTCAATCCTCCACTGGCCAAATTGGTGCAAACCGGTGTTGCACCGTCCGGTTTGGGCCTTTTCGGTATCGCGTGTGTGGTAACCCTGGTAAGCTTGATCCTGTGCATGCCATTTGTGTTCGCGTTCAATCGGTATGTACCGCAGCTTGTCGGAAAACCGGGGAAAGAAGGTGTACTGCCGGCGAATATCAACTGGGGGTGAAACCCGTAAGAAAAACGGCAAGTCACTCCTCGAAGCGTGAAGAACAAATTGAAACGGAAAACCGATTCGAACTTATTTCTTAATCAAGTAAAAAGCATGGACGCCCACAAAATGGTACTGTTTCAGTATCTCAAAATGTTCAGGATCTGCCATGCTGATGCCTTTTACCACAAGCCAACAGGTTTTATATTATCCCACATTTCCCACAGGCCGGCGAAAGCGAAAGGATTGCCATCTGGCAGAGTCAGAAACATCGTTTGCTTATTTCCCTTATCTCCCTTCCATTCATAGAATCCATCCGCTTGCAGGAACACTTAAACGTCACCACCCGCCGGGCAAGCAAAATAGCATCCTAACCCGTAGCCGAATTCCGACCTATCCGTCCGCCCACGCCTTCACACAGAATTCGTCGAAACCGGAAACCGAAATGAATGGAAATAATCTTTGGAAATCACGTCAAATTGAAAAGGGCACCCCCCCATCAACAGAGAAAATGCCCTTTTATCATAGGCGATTTCCTAAACTACGGTGACATTCTTAGCTGAAGGGCCTTTTTTCCCTTGCTCAATGTCAAAGGTGACTCGATCACCCTCTTTGAGGGATTTAAAGCCGATCGCATTGATCGCTGAGTGATGCACAAAGACATCTGGTCCATTTTCCTGTTCAATGAACCCGAATCCTTTCTTATCATTAAACCACTTAACGATTCCATTGGCCATGATAGGGCTTTCCTTTCTTTTTGTTTTTGACGTTACTTAATGGATGATGCCGTTCTGGCAAATGAAGATGACTTTCGGTAAGGAACTTTCCGATACGTTGAATGACCAGAATCACAAACGACCATTATTCCTTTTTCACATAAACACCCCTTGAAAGGGACTCGATTTTTCCACCCTGCTTCAGCTTGAACAGTGCATTACTTACTTGGCGCGGTGCAAAGCCTGTCTTTTCCTTTAATTCTGAAACCGTTGTACCTTCACCGCCACTGCTAATTAATCCGAGAATATTGTCAATTATGCCGCCTTCAGGTTCGCTTTCTTGCTCACTTACCTCCTTTGTGGGTTCAGCTTCTACAGGAGTCTCTTTCTTTTTAGCGGCAACCTTCTTTTTTGGCGCCGCCTTCTTTTTGACTTTTTTAGGAACCGCCCTTTTCTTAGCGGCTGTTTTCTTGGCAGGCTTTGCTTGCAGAGATTCTGCTTCAAAAACATCAGCAATCTTTTCCACCCTTACAGCAAGGATTGACAATGTTTCAGAAATCGAAATCAAGTTCTTTAATAATTTCTTCATTAAAGATAATCTCCTTTTAACAGGTAAATATGACGATCCGAACGCAATCAAATTTTTCTGGCATATTATTTTATGTGGGCTACTATATCAAGCAGATATTACCATAATGACAGGTATTCATAACCGAAAGAAGAATAAAGGGATTATTGAGGCGGCTGGAAACGGAAAAAAAGGACTAAAATGATGTCTACGAAAACCAGGATTCTGATATATATTATCGTGTTGGCAATTTTTGATACGATCATTCCAATCCCCATTACAGCATTGGGACTAATTTATCTTTTTTACCAAAAGCCCAAGTGGTTCAAAGAGTGGATAGAAGAAATATACAACTCTTGATATACGGTACGGAAACAAAGATGAGCATCTTGGATGCGATTCAGGAATCGACGTAGCGGGATAACCGAAAGGGCGGTGCCCCATAAATGGCTATTACGTCAAGCGAAGCATCTTTTGTTTGCCATATTCTGTATCCGTATCGGTATTCTGGTTTGCCAAGCGGCACCGGGCCGCCCAAAAGGCAGCCCGGCGAGGAGGAAAGGAAGATGAAAAAGGTTTTCTGGGGAAGGGACTCACTATTGCAAACGAACAGTCGCGTATCCGTTCATTGATTGCATCATATCAAACGAACCTACGGGAACAAAAACTGAGCGTTTCAACCGTTTTTTCGTGAAGGAATACCGGCCAGGGCCTTGGCCAGCGACATCTTCTTTGCCAATTCGCCTTCCCGGAAGATCATGATCCGCTGGGCCTGGGGTGAGCCCGCGCCATGCATGGATTCCACCATGGCCGTGCCGCCGGTCATGGCCTCGATGAGTCGCCCGATTTTGATGCGGTCTTCCACCGGTATGTCGGCCACGCCCGAGAAATACTTCTTCACGATGTGGCCGATCTTCTCGCTACGCAGGTCGTGCTCGCTTGGCAAGGTGGCGATGAAGCCACCGGCCAGGTCAACGGCCAGGCGCGCCACCTCGAAATGAAACCGGGTCACGTTGTGCTTGCATACATTGGCCAGCATGGTGTCCACCATGAATGCTCCCGACGGGGTCGGCACACCCTCTGCCGAGCAGGCGATGGACGAACTGTACAGGGTTTCGCTCAGGTGGATCATCTCGGTGACCTTGTCGCGCACGTGGGAACCCTTGGCCGTTCCCTGTGCCTGGGCCAGGTAGGTCACCGCACCTGTCAGCACATCCATCAGGCCGGTCTTGCAGGCACCATAGTTAGCCCGGTGGTGGGCGGCAAAACGGTGTACGATCAGACCGGTGAAGTCGGTTTCGCCATCCATGTAGACGTTTTCCCAGGGCACGAAAACATCCTCGAAGGCGATCACCGCCTCACCGCCGACGATGCCGAAGGAGGGTTTGCCCACGTCGATGGTTTCTTTCAGATCACGCCGGCTGTCATTGGCCTGACGACCGAATATCATCGTAATGCCGGGTGCGTCCACAGGCAACGAGCAGATGAAGGCATAGTCTTTGGACGCCTCGTTCATTGCCGTGGTCGGCATGACCAGGATTTCATGGGAATTGACCGCGCCGGTCATATGAAGTTTGGCGCCGCGGATGACGATGCCGTCTTCGCGGCGCTCTACGATGTGGAGATATTGGTCCGGATCGGGCTGGTCGGCCGGTCCTTTGGATCGGTCGCCCTTCGGGTCGGTCATGGCGCCAACCACCATCAAGTTCTCGTCCTGGACACGAATCAGCCATTTTTTGAACCGCTCCAGGTAGTCGGTGCCGTACTTCCGGTCAATTTCATAGACCGTGGCGTAGGTGGCGTTGATACCGTCGAATCCCACGCAGCGCTGGAAGCAGGTGCCGGTCTTCTGTCCCAGAACACGTAACAGCTTAACTTTCTTGATGAGATCTTCAACATTCTGGTGGACATGGGTAAAGCGGCTGATCTTTCTTCCTGTAAGATGGGAGATCGCCGTGGCCAGTTCGTGATATTCGGCCTGAGAAGCCAATGCATAGGTCATGGCCGCGGCCCGCACATGGGGCGTTGTGGCCGGGTGCGTGGTTACGTCTTCGATTTTCTCGCCTTTGTAATAAATAACCGGTTTGATTGCCTGCAAACTGGACATGTAGTCTGAACTGGTCTCGATCTTCATTGTTTGACCTTTACCTGGATTTGTCTTCGTCATTTAGTCTGTTCTCTATCAGCAGATTAGAGGACGCTTTCCTACAAAATTTCCGTTATCTCACTGCGACTGAATCCCCATTGCAGCAGTGAGTCTTCTAAATTGTCTCCTGGTTCGGCTGGCGGCGTATTGATTTCCGGTCGGGTACGGGAAAATCGGGGGGCAGGTGTGGGCTGGATTACGCCCTCAATCTCAACAAATGTATCGCGGGCACGATTGTGGGGGTGACGGACGGCTTCACCGAAAGACAGTACCGGTGCAAAACAGGTATCGAAACCTTCCATAATGGCACACCATTCGTCTCTCGTTTTTGTCTTAAATGTCGAACACAGTCGTTGTCTGAGCGCCGGCCAGCATTTTTCATCGGTGTGGTTTTCTGAACTTTGAACCATCGATGCCCATGCATTGCAGAACCGTCCGGAAAAATTCGGGTTCAAGCGCCCCGAGCGCAATGTGCTTGCCGTCCGCCGTCTGGTAGGTATCGTAGAACGGGGCTCCGCTGTCCAACAGATTCTCACCTTTCGAATCCTTCCATACATTGGCGGCCCACCAGCCGTAAAAGGCGCCGAACAATGCGGCACAGCCATCGACCATGGCCGCATCGACGACCTGTCCCTTGCCGGACCTGCGGCATTCCAGGAGCGCGCAAACCATTCCAAATGCCAACATGAGACCACCGCCACCCAGATCCGCCAGAACATTCAGCGGTGGAACCGGGCGGCTCTCTTTGTGCCCGATGGCACCCAGGCCGCCGGATATGGCCAGATAATTGATGTCGTGGCCCGCAGCCATGGAAAGTGGACCTTCGCGGCCATAGCCGGTAAGACGCCCATATATCAGTTTGGGGTTTCGCTGCAGGCATTCGTCGGGACCGATCCCCAGCCGTTCCATGACTCCGGGCCGAAACCCCTCAATCGTTCCGTCAGCGGACTCAATCAGCTTGAAAATCGTCTTCCGCGCCTGTTCCTGTTTGAAATCGATATAGACCGCCGGGCGGTTCCGGAACCAGACATTGAATTTGGCCTTGCCCAGTCTTGCCCTGGGTCCGCCTTTACGCTCAATACGCAAAAGCGTGGCACCCATGTCGGCAAGCATCTGGCCGCAAAAGGGGATTGCTCCGATACCTCCGAATTCAAGTATTTTGATTCCTTTCAATGGACCCATGGGAGAAATCTCCAAATAACGTAAAAGTGTTACGAACGAAGCGATACGTTCCGAAAAAGTAATGCAGCCGACAATCGACTGGTCGTCAGAAGCGCTACCAGATAGAGTACCCACCATCGACAAACAGCGTGGATCCGGTAACGTATCTGGAAGCATCCGACGACAAGAACAGTACGCTTCCGATAATTTCTTCAGGATCTCCGAATCGCTTGAGAGGAATCTTTTGCATTAAAAAGGAGTAGTGCTTCTCACTTGTCTGTTGGTCCGTCGTCATTTCCGTTTGAAAAAACCCGGGAGCGATGCAGTTGACCCGGATATTGAACGGCGCCCATTCAAGGGCCAATGCTCTGGTCATTTGAATGGTGGCCGCCTTGGAGGCGCAATAGTGCAGCGATCGGTTGGAGGCCATCTTTCCGTATATGGAGGCGATGTTGATGATGTTGCCCTGTTTTTTCTCGATCATTTGCCGACCGACCGCCTGGGAGAGCACAAAAACAGAATTCAGGTTGGTATCCAGCACACGATCCCATTCGGCTTTCGTAATTTCGGTTGTGCGTTTCATCGACGAGATCCCGGCATTGTTGACGAGGATATCGATCCTGCCAAGCGTTTTCACGGTGTCGGTCACCATCTCCTGAACTGCTGCATCATCGCACAAATCGACCTCAACGATGGTCGATGTTCCACCGGCCGCAGCGATCTCATCTGCGGTAACATTCAATGAACGCCTGTCCCTGCCGAGGGCAACGATATGGGCGCCGGCACTATCCATGCCGACGGCCATGGCACGGCCCAGCCCCCGGCTTGCGCCGGTCACCAGGGCGATTCGATTCGTAAGCGTGAAAAGATCCATAATATATCCGTAAAGGCAAACGTTGGGTGTTGGTAAGGGAGCCCACCTTCCGCCCCAGAGTTTTTACCCTAAACCTGAATCAGTGGCCTAATTTTTGCTGTTAGGATTGGCGCGGGGCGATTGCCTCACACACCATCATTTGTTGATAATTTTTCTCACTATTTTCAAATTTCGAAGGAATTTTGCTCCTGTTTCTCATTCTTTAGCCATAGCAAATCACCAAGCAAATGCCTGTAAAATTGTTCTTTTAAAAATTATAGCTACTTCATAGCGGAAAGCAAATTCAGACGAAGATAAATCCGATCCATCAGTTTGGAAAATGGATTGAGTTGGCCAAAGGATATGTACCATTTTCTACTTCTGGTTACTAATCGACCGGCCATATACATCAAGTCCTGCATGACTGTCCGGATTCGACGCCGGGTAACTTTCTTCCGGCGTATACCGGGCAATTCAGTCGGATCACTCTCTTCGATGCTGATTTGTCCGATAATCCGTAGCATGTTGTACGTCAGCATCGCCAAATGAAGAATCAAGCTATTGGTGGAAAAATGACCGCTCGGCAAGCGCTCCAGGCCCATGTCGGATTTGAGTTCGGAGTGAAACTGCTCGCTGGTACCGTGATCGTGATAAAGTCGAATCACCTCATCCGGTGGCAACTGTGCGAGGCTGCACCAATAGGTATCGATCTGATACTCGGGGAACAGCAGTACTTGGCCCTTTTTGGTATGCCTTTCGGTAACCTCAAAGATGATTGGGTAGCGCAATGGATTGCCGTTGATGTCTTCAATCGTCTTTCCGATCCATACACATTTTCCTGAGCGGCAATGCTGTTGCTTGCCGGATTTTTTTGCCAGATCAACCCACTTTTGAACAGATTCTCTACGCAAATTGCGTTTGATGATAAAGTGGACATTCTTTCGTGAATCGTCAGGAAAGTTGTCTTGACTGTCGTTTCCTGAATCCAACCTCATCAAAATAGGCTGATCGGTAATTTGCCTGGCATAATCCAAGGTGGCGTTGATAAATTCGGGGGTGTTTTTCTGGCAGTGTTGTTTTCCTTCTCTGAACTCAAGATTCACCAGATACCCCTCGGTGCCCAGGTAGGCAAAGATCGGAGCGAAGCCATCCGTGCCTTTGTAGGTTCTGGAAACGCCTTCCTTTTGAGTCTTTGAGTTGTCAAACGGACTCACATCCATATCCAAAGGAAGGAAATCACCCGCACTGGTTTGGATGGGTGAAATCGCCGGAGCGCAGGATCGAACCAAATCAACGCCTGCATCCTTAATCAGCTTATCGGCTTGGTTGCCGATCAAATCGATTCGCTGACGCAATGTCGGGCTTGACGGGCATGCACGATTGCCAATGGCCTTGTTGAAAAATTCTTGCTTCTCACGAAAAATCTCGATCGCATCGTAATCAGGTTTACCAATACTCATGAGAGCAATCATCGAAGCTAAAATGTCACCATGAGAAATTTTCGGGTCTACACAATGGACGCCGTTGATCTTTTCGAAACGGAACCTGAAATTTATCGCATCAAGTAATGCGCCGATATTGATCAATCCGCTATGACTGGCAAGTTTTTCCATCTCGTGTTTTATGGTGATCGGACGCCGCATTGATTTCACCTCCGAAGTGAGCGTTTAGTGCCCTAATATTACCATAATATATATGTTTTATCAATTGGTTATAGTGTTTTAATCAGGTTTTGTGCCACGGAAACAGGCTAAACTCAACTTAGGTCTACGTCAAACCACCGGGCGGAAGGTGCTGTTTGGGATATCCACCGGTCTGTCAGGACACCGCAGGAACGATCCTGATAATCAGGTACCCGAAAAAGACAACGCTGAGAAGAATGAGTCCCCACGCGGTTAGCTTCGTGGTTCTGATTTCTTTTGCCAGGATGTCGGACGGGTAGGCAACGATCGCCTCTTTGGAAAGGCTTATGCCCTGCAGGCTGTCAAACGTCTCCAGATCCTTCTCATTGGGTTTGGTGAACACACTGACGATCCACATCACCAGACATGAAAGGAGGAGGCAGTAGATGACCGGATCGAGATTGAGCGGAAGCTGAAACAGCTTTGCCTTCTTGACCAGCTGGTATAACAGGACATAGGAACCTACGCCGACGATCATGGAGGCGATCGCACCCTGGCGGGTGACCTTTTTAAATTCGAAGCCACCAACGATCATCGGCATCCATGAGGTGCAAAAGAGAGCGCCTGCCCAGGCGCCGATCCAGTAAATGGCCAACGGTTTTGTCAAAGCGATCACCAGTATCACCAGCCCGATGAAAACCTGAGCATATCTGGCGTATAGCACCTTTTGCTTCTCGGTGAGGGTTCGTGAAGTGGACCGTTCGAACAAATCCCTGGAGAGAGCAAACCCCGCCGCGATGAAGATCGACGCCGCCGTCGACAGGATTGCCGCCATGATTCCGGCGATCCCAATCCCACCTAAAAAGGCAGGCACCTGGTTTTGTGACGCCCAGATAAAGACCTGATCCGCCGGCTTTATGTTGGGGTTGATGAGAAATACGGCCGAGCACCCCAGAAACAATACGGTCACGCCGGCCGTCGCCATAAAGGTTGACCAGGCGATCGACCGCATGAGGACAAAATCGTCCTTTGCCGGAAAGGCTCTCATGGCGATCCATGGTGCGACCGGGAAGAATACCATCCACAGGATCAGCTGGCCGATGGTCCAGCCCACGGGCATTTTGTAGACGGCGCCGCCCGAGCTCCAAAACAGTTCGCTCTTTTCCATCAATCCGGTGGTAATGGCTTCGAATCCGCCGGCTTTGACCACCAGCAAGGGCGCTACGACGAAACAGCCGATGAGTATCGTGATCAGCATGATGGTGTCATTGACAACCACACTCCACATTCCTGCCGCGGAACAAAAAATCACCAGAGCAACGGCAAAAATGATGACCACCCAGGTGTACGGTATTCCCGTGATGGAACTCAGCAGTACACCGGCCCCCATAAACTGAACGAGTCCGTAACCCATCAGGCCGATGATCATGATGATCGTCGCGATGATCCTCGTTGTAGAGCCCTACCGCTGTTGAATGAAATCCGGCATGGTCATCGAGCCATAGGCTCTCAATTTCCTGCCGACGTAAAGCATCGCGATCACCATTCCGAGCCAGCTTCCATAGGCGAGCAGGAAAATCGGCGGCCCGTTCAGATATTCGATGCCGGCGATCCCCACGAAGGTAACGGCGCTGGTGTAACTTGCCGTCAATGCGCCGGCGACCCACAGTGTGGTCGCCCTGTTACCCATGACGTAGTAGTCCTTGGATGTCTTGATGTATCGGGTGACATAAAAGGAAACAATCACATACAGCAAAAGTGTACCGAAAAATATGGCATTGGTCAGATTCATACGATCCCCTTTTCCCCTGTTTCTGAAACGCTACTCTTTGGTTTGCATTTCGATTCTGTTTTCATCAATGACTTCCTTCGAATAATTTTTTTTGAGAATCCAAAGGATCCAAACCCCGCAAATGATACAAGCGAGCATGGGATGTAAAAATGATAAAAGCGCTGCCCAATTCATATAATTTCCTCCTGTTTGTCATTGGTTAATGTATTCATCCACGTAATCATTGCGAATCCGTTTCTTGTCAAATTTTCCAACACTTGTTTTCTTGATTTCCGCTACGAATTTGACTTTGTCGGGAAGCTGCCATTTGGCAAATTTTGGGGCGATAAAATCGATGATATCCTGCTCCGTCACCGTTGAATATTCTTCCCCTTTCATTTTGACGACCAGAGCCAGGGGACGTTCTTCCCACTTGGGATGCTTCAGGCCGATCACCGTTGCCTCTTCAACGGCAGGATGTGCGGCGATGGCATTTTCCAGGTCGACCGAAGAAATCCATTCGCCGCCACTTTTAATGAGGTCTTTATAGCGATCGACGATTTTTACATAGCCGTTTTCGTCGATGGCGCCGGCATCCGCACTCTTCCAATATCCATCGACAAATGACGCCTGGCTGCGGTCGTCATTGTAATAAGACCCGGTGATCCACGGACCTTTAACCATTATCTCGCCGGCTGTTTTGCCATCACGAGGCACTTCTTTCCCATCGAAGTCGACCAGTTTGACGTCTAACCCCGTGACCGGTATGCCCTGTTTTTTCATCAGTTCCCATTTCTCGTCTTCGGACAATCGCTCCTCCAGGTCGGGGCTCAGGACATTGCAAAGGCAGATGGGAGCTGTCTCTGTGGCACCGTAGATATGGATGAATTTCGCACCGGTGAGATCCCGCCACCCTTTCATGGTGGACAGCGGCGGTTCCGTCGCTCCGCTGATGATTCTGGCCCCTTCAAATTTGGGCTTTTTCTCCATTTGTTCGATGAGGCTCAAAAAAGGCGTGAAAAGCGCCGGAGAGCCGTTGGTGACGGTCATTTTTTCCGCAACCATCATCTCTATGATCGAATCCGCATCATTGAGGCTGTATCTTCCCGGCAATACGATTTTCGCCCCCATGAAGACTGCGGACTGCCATATCCCCCATCCCTGCGCGTGGAACATGGGAACGAGTTGGACAAGCGTGTCGCGGCAGCTGATGCTTGCATACAGCGCGTACATCATGGCATGGATGTATATGCACCGATGCGAATAGTAGACGCCTTTGGGCTTGCCTGTCGTTCCGGACGTATAACAGGCACTATATGCCGAAGTCTCATCGATAATCGGCCATTTGTACGTATCGGGTGCATTGTCGACCATTTCTTCGTAGTGGTAGACCGGGGTAAGAGAAGTCTTCAATTCATCGGGCTTCTTGTCTGTCATCACCACAAAGGCGATAACATTGTTCAGTTTGGGCGCTAACTCCTCCGCGAGTTCCAGAAGGGATTCATCGACGAAAAGGTATTTGGCTTCACTGTGATTCGCCACGTAAGCGAGTTCATCGGGACTGACGCGCAGGTTCATTTGCAGCAGTACGGCGCCGATACCGGGAATGGCGAAGTAGGATTCGAAAAACCGTTTGGAATTCCAGTCCAGAACACCGACGCGGTCCCCCGGTTGAACGCCAATCTGCACCAGCGCATTTGCCAGCCGTTTCATTCGATTATACGCTTTTTGATAATTGTAGCGTTCGACGCCGCTGGCTGTTTTGTAAACAACTTCTCTTTCCGGAAAATTTCTCGCAGCGTGCCGTATAAGTGTCGTATGATTCAGCTGATAATCATCCATTGATGTAGATGGGCAACCTTTGATCATTTCCATCGTTTTTTTCCTCCCTTTATGAAATTACAAAACGACCATATGCCATCATGCCTGATGTTACAGGCCACACGTTTCATCCACCCGCAGAACGACCGAATCGCCCTGGGCCAGTCCTCCGCAGATGCCGACGGCCCCAACGCCGCCGCCGCGCCGTCGCAGCTCGTACATTGCGGTCATCAGTATTCTGGCGCCACTTGCACCAACGGGATGACCAATGGCGATGGCACCACCATTGGGATTGGTCTTTGCCTTGATCGTCTCCCACTTCACCGGATCGTTATCTGCCAGAAGTTTGGTCGAAACCAATGGCACGGCTGCGAACGCTTCGTTGATTTCAATCAGGTCGAGATCGTCTACACAGAGGCCTGCCCGGTCCAGGGCCTGCAAGATGGCATAGGCGGGAACCTCGGCCATCAGATGTGGCTCTCTGGCCGCACTGCCCACCGACAGGATTATACCGAGCGGCGTAAGACCGAATGATTCGGCCGTGGATCGTTTGGTGATAATCAAGGCCGCGGCGCCGGCATCCAGGCCCGGCGAATTCCCGGCGGTAACCGTCGGGCTGTCATAGACGGTTTTCAGTGACGCCAGTTTTTCCAAGGTGGTGTGCGGTTTGGGGAACTCATCCTCTTGGAAGAGCAGTTCTCCTCCTTTCCTTTGGGGGATGGGCACCGGGGTGAGTTCTTCACCGATTTTGAATTTGCCTGCCTTGTTGGCGGACTGATATCTCATCTGGGAGTTGTAGGCCCATTCATCCTGCATTTCCCGTGAGACATCGTGTTCCAGGGCAACTTCGCCCGCATCGGCTGCAATGGATTTAAATCCCACGTAAATAATCGGATTCAGATGGTCCACCATGGTCGGTTTGTCCAACCGGGTCTCCCAGCGATGTCCGTTGAGCACCACCGGCGTGTTGCTCATATTCTCGGCGCCCACCGCCATACAGATGGCGGCTTCACCCAGCAAAATCGATTTGCGTCCCAGTTGGACCCCGGTGAGCGACGAACAGCATGCACGGTCAATGGTCAGGGAAATGGTTTCCGGCGACAGGCCTGCGTGAATCAACGCCTGCCTTGCGATAACATTGTACAGCAATGCCGCTTCGGACTGGATACACATGCCGTAGTACATCTCATCGATGGAATCACCCTGAAGGCCGGTACGTGACAACACTTCTTTGATGACCAGTGTGCCGAGTGCGGAACTGTGCATCTCTCTCAACATGCCTCCGAAGCGCCCGAAAGGGGTTCGTGCGGCACTGACAATGACAAGATCATCTGGATCGCTCATTGTTTTCATCTCCAATTGTTTCCCGTGAAGTTTCTTATCCGACGGATTCGCAAACCTTGATTTCGGTCATTTATACGAATCCATCCGAACAGCGAATTTTTACAATATCATTGTATTTGGATATTATTACTGCTGGTAATCATACCAGCCTCGTCCTGTTTTTCTTCCCAACCGTCCCGCTTTTACCCGCTGCATCAAGGCTTGCGGCGGCCTGAATCGACCCCCGAAGACCTTGGCCAGCGACTCGCAGGATGGCACCTCGATATCCAATCCGGAGAAATCGGCCAACTCGAATTGTCCCATGGGATGGCCGAAGGCCAGCTTCAGGGTCTTGTCGATATCCTCCTTACTGGCGATGCCTTCTTCAAGCAGTCGGTAGCACTCAAGCCTGAGGGCAAGAAGGACCCGGGTGCTGATGAATCCGGTGGAGTCTTTACACACGACGATCTGCTTGCCTGCCTTGGCAGCAAACGTGCGAATCGACTCGACCACAGCATCGGACGTATCCAGTCCACGAATGATTTCGATCAGCTTCATGATTACCGGCGGATTGAACCAGTGCATTCCGATCACCCGGGAAGGTTCGGAAACCACGCTGGCGATTTCGGTGATGCTATACTGTGACGTGTTGGTGGCCAGAATCGTATCCGACCGAGTGAGTTCGTCGAGTTTCCGAAACGTCTGTTTTTTCAGTTCGATGTTTTCCGGAACCGCTTCCACCACCAGATCAACGTTTTCAACGGCTTTTGTTACGTCACTCTCGAAGGATATGCGTCCGAGGATCTTTGCCTTGTCGTCCAGATTGATTTTTCCTTTTTTCATTCCTTTCTCCAGAGACCGATCGATATTGTTTCTGGCCTTTTCCAGAATGTCGTCCGATATATCGTTGAGTCGTACGGTGATGCCGGCAGTGGCCGCTACCTGTGCGATACCATGGCCCATGATGCCCGATCCGATGACGCCGATGGTGTTGATACTCATTTTTTCTCCTTCAATGTAAGCAGTCTAAATAAATAGTGATCTGATACGCCGGATGCGTTTTCAACCGGTAAAGGCTTTTTCGAAAATGTCTACTACAGGATCAGATGATGATTTCAGCGCTTCCAATTTGCCTTTTGTTCGCTGCAACATCGTTTGAATATAAAACTGCGCGCTGGCAACTTTGCCGTAGTAGAAAGAAAGGTTTTTCTTCTTTTTTATGAATTTGATGGCTTCCGATTTTTCCTTTTCATCAATTTCCTTCGATAATTCCGGAAGGGCGATGGTCAATTGCCACAAGTGCAGCCAACCCAATAAAACATCTCCCATAACTTCCAGAAATGGACTGGCTTTGGCATAAACATGGTCCATCCGGCCATTTTCAAAAAGATCCACGAAGTGGTGCACGACAGGCTCGAGATCCTGCCTGGCCTGTTGCACCATGGCAGCGTAAGCGGTCAACCCTTCGATTGTCTCAGCGTAATGAATGGTCTGGTCCATACACGCCATCAGATGATTGAAATTGACCGATTGGTTGCCAATGATTTTTCGAAACACCAGATCCATGGCCTGTATCCCATTGGTCCCTTCATAGATGCTGGAGACTTTGCAGTCCCTGGCGAGCCTTTCAAAGGGATAATCCGAGCAGTAACCGTAACCGCCGGCGACCTGGATGGCCATGCCGGTATCTTCCCATGCATTGTCAGTCAGATAGGCCTTGACGATGGGGGTCAGCAGTTCGGCCAATCCCTGCCAGCGGGCCTGGGTTTCCCCTTCGGTGACGGCGGCATAATCAATGCACATGCTGGCGAAATAGGCCAGGGCCCGCCCCCCCTCAACGTGGGCCTTCAGTGTCAGAAGCATCCTCTTGATATCCGGATGTTCGATAATGGCCACCGATCCTTTTTTTTGCCTGTCCGGATGAACCGAAAATCCCTGTTTGCGTGTTCCTGCGTACTCCACGGCATGCAAGAATGCGGCGGAAGAATAGGAAAGGCCCTGCAGTCCGACCAGAAGACGCTGCTCGTTCATCATGTTGAACATTTCGACGATGCCTTTCCCTCGATCTCCCAACAGGTATCCGGTACACGCATCATTGTCGCCAAAAGACATGGTGCACGTAGCTAGACCGTGCAGCCCCATCTTATGCTCGATACCCATGCATTTGACGTCGTTGCGTTTCGTAATCGTACCGGTTTCGTCGGACAGAAACTTGGGAACGATAAAAAGAGAAAGTCCTTTCGTACCGGAGGGATCTCCTTACACACGGGCCAGAACCATGTGAATGATATTTTCTGTCAGATCCTGTTCACCGGCCGTGATAAATATTTTGGTGCCGGTGATGGCGTAAGTCCCATCGGATTGAAGCGATGCGCTGGCCTCTACTTTGCCCACATCGCTGCCGGCATCCGGTTCGGTAAGGCACATGGTGCCCATCCATTCACCTGAAAAGAGCCGGGTCATATATAGTTTTTTCTGGGATTGGGTGCCGTACTTCTCGAGCACTTTTGCACCGGCGTGACTCAATTCTGCTGCTCCGTAAATGTAAAATCCCGAGGCATAAAAAATTTCGGAAACGGCCGTTCCAATGGTGAGCGGAAAGCCGTCACCGCCAACCTCCGGGCTGTCGCACATGGCGAGCCATCCTCCTTTTTTGAACTTTTCGTATGGCTTTTTAAAACACTCGGGAAAGAGAACGGAGTGGGTTTCAGGATCGTAGACACACCCCTGGTTGTCACCATCTTGAAGGGTGGGATAAAATTCATTCTTGGCAAACCGGTGGGCTTCGGTCAAAACCATTTCGAATCCGGTATGCTCGGAAAACTTCTCAAATTCACAAATTTTATCGATTTCAAGCATATCGTTCAGAACAAAAAGCTGATCTCGTTTATCTACCAAAAATGCTGCCACCGATACCTCCTTAAAATGTGATGAATTTCTGATCAGCGCCACATCTCCTCGTTATTTTCCTTTGAATTGCGGCTGCCTCTTTTCAAGGAAAGCCTGCGTTCCTTCCCTGGCATCTTCTGCCAAGAGGATTTCGCAAAATTGCTGCTTTTCATACGCGATGCCCTTGCGGATCGGCAGGCTACCGCCCTTGTAAATCAAGCGCTTGCATGCAGCCAAGGCCAGGGTACTATGCCCCATCAAGGATTGGCTGAACTTCGTTACAGCCTCCCACAGGCCGGCCTCATCGTCGGCCATTCGATTGATCAAACCGATCTGATTTGCTTTTTCGGCGTCGATGGGATCACCAATGGTAATCATCTCCAGGGCGTGGGTGGCGCCGACGATGTGAAACAGCCGCTGACTTCCGCCGCCGCCGGGCACGAGACCGAGTTTTACCTCCGGGAGGGCAAATTTGGCATTCCTGACGGCAATTCGATAATCACAGGCCAGGGCGATTTCGAAACCCATGCCGAAGGCGATGCCGTTCACGGCGGCGATGACCGGTTTCGGGCAATCCTCAAGCATGTTCGGATTGAGCAGGGAGGATAAATGGTCGTTGATTTTAGAAGAATCGCCCTGTTCGGACCAGGCGTTGATCATTTTGATATCCGCCCCGGCCATGAAGGCCCGGCCGCTTCCAGTGAATACGATCACTTTAATGGATTGGTCGTTTTCCAAGGTGGAAAATGCTTGAAGGACCTCGCCGGCAAGGGTTTCATTGTAAGCGTTGAGCACATTTGGCCGGTTAAAAATTATTTTTCCCAGCCCTTTTTCCTTTTCGACAATGATCGTTTGGAATTTCATCGCTGTTGCGCCTTCTTCAATATGGAAAATAATATAAACCGCATCTTTCCACAAACATTCAAAAGGTTCTCCCTGCCTTCCGGGAGGCAGGTCTGATGTGGTATAAGTAAAATTTACTTGATTAAAAGCAAGTAACACTATACTTAAAAGTATAATCAAAATCTGTCAACAGTTTTTTTCAAAAAGAATGGATTGATGGTATTCTGTAAATAATTAATAAATATAAACGGTTGACAAAGAGATGATCCGATGTAAATGTTATTTGCATTTTTAACGGATTATCGAAACCACGGAGGGTAGGAATCATTAGATGTCTTCGAAGGAAAAAAGCCGTTTCCTTTACAAACGGATGCAATCCACACCTCGAGGAAAAATCAAGCTCGCCATAGCACTTGAGGAACTTTTGGAGGAAAAAGACTTCAATTCGATTACGACAGCCGAAATTTCCAGAAAATCCGGGGTAAACGAGTCGCTCATCTACCGGTACTTCAGCGATAAACGAGGCCTGCTCCATTATGTGCTGGCCGAACACCAAAAAAATTCATTGCAGCAGTTCTATACGGATCTGGTCGCCATCACGGGAGCCGTAAACAAATTAAAAAGGCTCATATGGAGAACCCTGGACAACTGGAACAACGACCGGGTGCATGCGAAAATCCTCCTCATCGAAGTACGAAATTACAAAGGATATTACGAAAGTGAGACATACCTGATTGTCAAGGAATATTGTCAGCTCATTCGCTCTCTGATTAAGGAAGGAATCAACAGTGGTGAAATTCGAGAGGATGTTTCGTCCTGGTTTCTCATGCAAATTATTCTGGGAAGCATAGAGCATGTTGTCTTGCCAAGTCTTCTATTTGACAAAACGTATGATGCGGACCAATTCGCGGAGAATATTTTTCAGATAATATTTAATGGTATTTTAACAACTAAAAACAAATAGTCTGGAGTTGTAATCGGTTTTATTGTGACTGTCAGACAGATCGCCGGCCATATTGGTGTGCTGACCTCCATTACCGAAAGCGCAACTGCCGGCGCTCGCACCAGTCCCATTCGTCGTGAGCCAGAATTTTCATGGATACCAATCCCCTGCCGGGAATCATCGAATTTTTGAAAACCGTGGTGCCGTTCAACAATCTTGAGAACGACACAATGGCTGCGGTCGTCGCAGCGACCCAGGTTGCTTTTTATCCGGCCGGCCGGCAAATCATCCATAAAGGTGAGCCGCCCAGTGGCTTCCTCTACATCGTCCAGACTGGCTGCGCCCGAATCTCCATCCCCGACGAATCGGGCGAGGAGATCCTGGTCGATTTGCGGGGTGAGGGGGACAGTTTCGGTGCCGTGAGCCTTCTGGAGGGTAAGAATGCATTGTTCAACATCACCGCCCAGGAGGACTTGATCGCTTTCCTTGTCCCAAAGGCGACCGTGGACCGTCTGCTGGCAAAGCATCCACAGTTTCACCGCTTCCTTGGTTTTTCGCTGGCCCGCAATTTCAAGGCCGTGCGCAGGTCCGCTGACACCCAACGCGATCTGTTGACCCTTGAAAACCAGATTCAATTCGACCAGTTCATGACCGGCAAACGGGTATGGGAATTGATGTCGCAGAATCTTTTGACCTGCGATCGGCAGACGTCCGTACGGCTCGCGGCCCAGCGAATGAAGGCGCGCGGTGTCGGCTCCATCATCATCCTCGATTCTCACGGCCAGCCGACAGGCATTCTAACAGACACCGACCTGCGCAACCAGATCGTTGCCGACGGACACGGCCTGGACACCCCTGTTGGCAGGATAATGACGACACCGGTACGTGATATCGCACCCGATGCCTTTGCATTCGATGCGCTGCTGGATATGAGCCGCTTTGCCGTCAGCCATCTGGTCGTAACCGAGAACCGGCGTGCGACGGGTATCATCAGCGAGCACGATTTTCAGTTGGCCACCGGCACGACCCCGGTAGGCATAATCGGTGACATCGCCAATGCCACCAGCATCGACGAACTGGTCGGTAAACGGGTTCATATAGACCGGGTCCTGGAAATGGCGATGCAGCGCAGCAGCGCAGTCAAACCCATGATGGCGCTGGTTGCCGAGCTGAACGACCGCGTCACCCGCCAGTTTATCCGCGTCATCGAAGAGAAGATGGCGGCGGACAAATGGGGGCCGCCGCCTGTCCCTTACTGCTGGCTGGCCATGGGCAGCGAAGGACGTCGGGAGCAAACGCTTTGCACCGATCAGGACAACGCACTGCTCTACCAGGATGTCGATCCGGAGACGGAGCCGGTCGTGCGGCAGTGGTTTCAGACCCTGGCTCAAAAGGTGGTGGATGCCCTGGCGCGGTTCGGCATTCCCCGCTGCAAAGGTGGCGTGATGGCGAGCAATCCCCAATGGTGCATGGGACAGCGCGCATGGCGGAAGATATTCGCCGACTGGATAGATAATCCAACACCGGAAAGGATGCGCCTGGCAACCGTTTTTTTCGACTTCCGCAGCGTCGGCGATGGCTTCGACGGAGCCCGTCAACTGCGCCGTCAACTGACCGACATGGCTGCAGGGAAGATACACTACGCCCGACAGATGACGGCGAATGCGCTGACCAACCGACCACCCCTGGGATTTTTGCGTCAGTTCGTGGTGGAGACATCCGGTGCGCAAAGCAGCGGGCTCAACCTGAAGTTACACGGCCTGACGCCAGTGGTGGATGCGGCCCGGATCATGGCTTTGGAGGCGGGTATCCCGGAAACCAATACCATGGCCCGTCTTAATAGGATTCAACAGCAGCACGTTCTCGACGCCGATTTCACGGCGGCGATCGATGACGCGTATGATTACATCAACTTCATCCGCATCAGTCACCATCTGCGCGCCCGCGCGCATGGGCTGCCGCTGAACAACTTTGTAGATCCGGCCCTGCTCAATCCCATGGAACGCAAGGTGCTCAAGGATAGCTTTACCATCATCCGGCAGTTGCAAGATCTCTTGTCCAGAAGGTACCAAATCTGGAACCTGCGATAGGCGTACCAAGGTAACACTTCTTCCTGCCCGCTTCATGAACCGTCTGCTACGCTTTAAACTGCGCCGCCGGACCCTACCGCCCATTGCGGCCGCAAATCTGGATGCGCTGGACCATCTGGATATCTCCCGGCCCGCCGCAAGCTATACATTTACGGTAGTGGACCTGGAGACCACCGGCCTGGATACGCGAACGAACAGCGTGGTCAGCATTGGGGCGTTTAAGGTGATCGACGGACGAATCCATCTCGGCCGAATGTTCGATCAACTGGTCAACCCAGGTAACACGGCACTTCCCGAGGCCATTACCGTTCACGGCATCGTCCCCTCGATGCTGGTTTCCGCACCGTCCGGTCCGGAAGCCCTGGATCGATTTCTGACGTTTCTGGGCAGTGATATTCTGGTGGCGCATCCGGCCTGGTTCGATATCGCCTTTCTCAACCGCCTGATGCTGGCCCGGTGCGGATTCCGGCTGCAGAATCTGGTCATCGACAACCGGCTGCTTTGCGAGCGGCTGCTGCTGACGCACGTCCTGCCACCGCCGCAAAAGCCCGACTTGTCGGTAAGCGGGGCAACGAAACCGGCACGCAGTTTCCCCGTTGCAGATCTCGAATCCATCTCCCAGCATCTGGGGATCCGCATCTACCGGCGGCATAGCGCCACCGGTGATGCCCTGGCCACCGCCATGATCCTGCAGCGCTGCCTGGCAAAGCTCGAAGAAAGCGGGCAGGAGCTGCTTGGCGATCTGATCCGGGTTGGCACGCCGGGCCTGATGAACACAAACCAATATCCCTCCCTGTAATATCCATCGCTGGGCAGTGAAAAACCGTGAATTTCTTCATTCTAAGAGTTTTACAACCTGTTATCGACATGACCGGGGCCTCCGCATTCGGGGGTGTAACAGGTAACATCTTTAAATGCGCACTTTTCACTACAGTTAGGACAAGTTTCCGGTGGTTTCCCCGAGGTTACCAGAAATCCGCAGTTTCCACATTTCCAGTAAGTCAAATTACATTGGGGACAGATATCTCCTTCGAACTTACCTTCGGAAGTATAACCGCAAAAGGCACATTCATAAGTCGTTACTTTTTTTTCCATTTTATTTTCCTCCTTTATGGACACAATGTTGCAGAGAAACCTCTCAACATGGATGGTCGGGCGACGGCAGTTTTTCTACATTAGAAACGCTTCACTATGGCTCAATAGAAACCTGGACTGCCTCTGTCGAATCGCCGTATATCATGGGCGCTCAGCAATCGGTAGCGATTGTCATCCGCACAATCTACGGCCGTATAGATCGGCGGTTCCAATCGTCCAATCTGGAACATCTGCACCCGATGCATCAGAACACAAGACTCCATGCAATGACGCTTGTCTTTGTCCCGATTTGGACAATTGCGACACGGTGACTGAATCATGTTCCCCCCTTTCTGTCTTTCCGAATGACCTTTTACCATGGTTGGGAAATACGGGTGAAACTTCTTCTTGGCGCTAATATGAAAAGGATCGTTTTGACCAAATAAGACAGCAAGAAAGATGCCATGCCCATTGGGCCGTCCGTTACCTTCACCACGCGGCAGAGGGTAAGGCTGGACCAATAAATTTCCTAACAAGTGATTGAACCGGGAGGAAACGGGACAAGCAAGATGGTCCGAACAGATGGCGGCAGTAGATAAATTGTAAAGGTTTTGTGGTGGTTCTAAGATCTTGCATCTCGTCTGCCAGTTGGGATCTGGCCTGATCAGCGATAGGATGCCAATATTTGCGTGTATTTCACAATCCTGGATGGTCCAGACACATTGAGATGTCTATACGATTCAGAATCATGCAGATGCCGGTGTTTTTCCTGCGTGGCACCTTCTTTCTGGCGGGTGGCCAGCCGCCAACTGAAATACGAATCGTTTAAGTAACGTTACTTTTGATTCGCCACGGCATCCAGTAACGACGCAGCGGTACCTGAGGACCATAAGCGATGTGAAACCGCTACGCCGAAAACAACAACCCCTTCCCCTTTTATCGTCCATTCTAATGCTTCGTTGGCGTATACAATTCGGAGCGTTTGGGGAGAAGAAACGCAAGGGGAATGATCGCAATGTAGAGAAGTCCGAAATAAAAGGAGGTATCATTGTAGGCCAGCATGGCGGCCTGACGGTTCACCACCATGTCGACGAGGCCCAGGCTTGCCTGAGGCGCCGCGGCCGCTCCGATAGCGGTTTGAGAAGCCAGTGCGGTGCCTGCTTTCGTGTAGGCCAGGAGTTGGGGGCTTGATGCCGTGACGTGCGAGACCAGATGGCTTCTGTGAATCTGGAAGCCACGGGATACCCAGGTCGCGCCCAGGGCATACCCGATGTTTCCCCCCACGCGCCGGGTCAGCGTGTAAAGGCTCGTGGCATCGGTCATATCCGGGCGGGGAATGTTGGATAGCGCAACCGTGCCGAGAGTGGTGAATACGAGCGGCATACCGATACCCATGACCACCAGCATGGGGACCATATTCCAGAACCCGACCTGGAGGGAAAGCTGTGATAAATCGTGGTAAGACCAAATCGTAACGACGGCACCGATCAAAATGAGGTTTCGTGGTTCCATGTACTTTATCAAGTGTCCGGTCACCGGAAACATGATGATCAGCATGACGGCTCTTGGCGCCAGCACCAGGCCCGCCTCGAAGGCGGGATAACCGAGCAGTTGCTGGGTAAATTGCGGCAGAACGAAGGTGGTCCCAAAGAGCGCCAATCCAAAAAGCATCCCCACCGACGAACCAACGGTGAAGCGCAGATTCCGTAAGATGCGAAGGTTGACCACGGGCTCTTTCGTTTTCATTTCCCACCAGATCATAATCAGGGCGGCCACGGAAGTGACAACCGTTCCAACCGTGATCAGGTTTGATTCGAACCAGTTCTCGGATTGCCCCCGCTCGAGGATGATCTGCATACCGGTCAAGGTCACGGCCAAAAGAATGATGCCTGCCCAGTCAATCTTTTTGATTCCACGCCGCAGATAAGGAGGATCATGGATAAAGGCCACGGCCATGGAGATTGCTATAATGCTTACCGGAACGTTGATATAAAAGATCCAGGGCCAACCGTACTGGTCCGTCAGCCAACCGCCGATAATGGGCCCGAGGGCCGGGGCCAGCACTACCCCCATGCCGTTGATGGCGATGGCCATGCCCTGCTCTTCGGGTGGGAAGGCCTCGCGCATGATCGCCGTTGAGACGGGGATCAGGGCGCCGCCCCCGATACCTTGAAGCACACGGTAGACGATCAACTGGGGGAAGGTTTGGGCGGTTCCGCAAAGGATGGAGCCGATGGTGAACAATCCATAGGACCAGAGATAGAGCCGTTTCCGTCCGATGAAGGTACTCCACCACCCCGTCATGGTGACCATGATGATCTCGGCAATGGTATAGCTGGTAGCGACCCAGGTAATAGACGACAGATCCTGGCCGAAACTTCCCATCATGTGGGGCAGGGACACATTGACGACGCTGACGTCCATAACCGACATGAACGAGCCCAACACCGTGGTCGCCACAATGATCCACTTATTGATCGCCCCGGTGTCCGGGGGCTTTGTGGCCATTGAAGGCTCGGTCATTTTTCGGCTCCGGTGCTCTTGCCCGCTATATCGAAATTTGAAGGTTGGTTCTTACCAACTGCCGTACCGGGCATAACACCGTTTGCGCGGATGTCGACTTCCGGTTGAACGGAAAGCCCTAAGGCCAGCGGATAGCGTTTCAGCTGATCGGTTTTATCGAAAATGATTTTTACCGGAACACGTTGGACAACTTTGATAAAATTGCCGGTAGCGTTTTCAGGGGGCAACAGGCTGAATCGTGCTCCGGTGCCACGCTGAAAACTCGCCACATGGCCGGTAAACGTGACATCCGGAAATGTGTCCACCTTGATGGTCGCCGGTTGTCCAACTAGCATATGGGTCAACTGGGTTTCCTTGAAATTGGCTGTCACCCAGACTTCGGAAGGAACCAATGCCATCAGCATTTGCCCCGTCTGGACAAAGGCGCCCTGTTCGACCGATTTTTTGGTGACATAGCCGTCTACCGGTGCAATGATTTTCGTGTAGGAAAGCTGCAAGGCGGATTGTTCAAGCTCCGCAGCGGCCCGATCGACATCGGCGCGTGCCTTGAGAGCCTGTGCACGCTGTGCGTCGGTTTGTGCGCAAGCCTGACGCAAATAGTCTTCGGCGGCCGCAAGGGCGGATTTTGCCTGCTGCACTGCGGCCTTCTGTGTCTCGATTTTGTATTCCGCGGCCTTTACATCCGAAGCGGACATCCGTTCAGCGGCCAACGCGTGATCGAGACCCTGCTCGGAGATGGTATCGGTTTTGGCCATTTGCCTTGCGCGGACCAGGTCTTTGATGTTGCGCTGATGTTCTTCTTTCTTTGAATCCGCCTCCGCCTGATGTTGGGACAGGGTTGCCTCGGCGAGAACCAGCTGCGCCTTGGCTTGATCCCGATGACTGCCTGCTGCGGCGGTTGCGGCTTCGGCTGTTTTTACCATGGCTTCGGCTGCAACAACGGAGGCTTCGGCCGCTTTTACGGCGGCGGTCGCGGCATCGTACCGAACTTTGCAATCACCCGGATCCAGTGCAACCAGTGGTTCTCCCGCCCGAACCCATTGATTGTCGTCGGTCAACACCTTTGTCACGGTACCGCTGATCCGCGGACTGATCCATACAATGGTTCCGTCGATGAAGGCGTCATCGGTGGATTCATGGGAAAGCGCGTGCAGTAAATAGGGAATTCCGATGGTCAATGCAAGGATCAGCAAACCGACACCGCAGATCCGGATCAGCCATCGGCGCTTGCCGTTTGGGGATGGGACGGTCTTCGATTCTTTTCCTTTTTTCTCGTTTTTTTCTTCCACCATGTCGTTATTTTCCTTGGAACCGGATTGAGATCAGCAGCCGTAATCGTTTCTATCATTCACCGAAGTTGAGCGATTGTCGAGCTTGCCGCAGGTACAAGGAAGATGACTTTCCGTTATAGTCGCCTATGCGGGGAGGCATTTGACGCCGTAGATGCGGTAAGATCGGCAATCCCAACGGGTTTCAAATTTTCGAGGAAATATTTCGCTATCGTTTAATAGATTTTGGGCCTTTCATCATATGAGAAAATTTGAAACGCTCAGCTTAGGATTCACTACCCGATACATATACAGGCCGCGCTCAAAAGAGCGCGACCTGTATTGTATACCACATTGGCTCAGCTTTCGTCAGAACATTTATGCACTAAATCGCATGCTCTGTCCGGCTGATGATCTCGTCCTGTACCTGTTTCTCCAAGTCAACCCAGAATGCGCTGTACCCGGCCACACGCACTACCAGATCGCGATGCTGCTCGGGATGCTTCTGGGCATCCAGCAGCCGATCCTTATCCAGAATATTGAACTGAATCTGCTGGCCCCCCTTGAGCATGAAGGTTCTCACCAGCTGTTTGAATTTCATCATTCCACCGGGCTTATCGATCAGGCTTGGGCAAAGCTTCATATTGCACAGCGTGCCATCCATATCGGTGACATCGATCTTGGTGACCGAGTTGATGACGGCGGTGGGGCCCTTCAGGTCCATACCCTGCATCGGTGACAATGAGGAGTCCGCCAGCGAAACGCCGGCCAGGCGGCCATTGGGCAGCGCCCCGGTCCATTTGCCAGCCTGGTGGGCAACCGCCGACCCTTGGCGGTAACAATTGTACTTGCGGCCGATGTAATCTGTTCTCGACGTATACAGGTTGTTGACGAAGGTCCAGAGTTCGTTCATCAAGTAATCTGCCTCATCGTCGTCATTTCCAAATTTGGGCTGGGCGATGCAGTCTGCCTGGAGTTTTTCATATCCCTCGAAGTTTGCATCGAGCGCTTTTATCATCTCGTCCATGGTGTACTTCTTCTGCTCAAAGACAAGCTTTTTGATGGCCAGCAGCGAGTCGGAAGCGTCCTGGAAACAGCGGTCGAGACCGTAGTGTGCATCGTCAATGATGACGCTGGGCCCATGCCGCGTGACATCCTTGCCGTTTTCAAGACAGCCATCCAGGAAGGTGGAGATAAACGTGTAAGGGAAGCTGTCCTTGGTAACCGTCCCCTCCCTGTCCCATACCTCGAACATATCGATTTGCCTGTTTATCTGGTAAGAAACATTCTTCTTCCAGGCATCCACCAGTTCGTCGAAGGTCATGTCGCGCGGGTCGCCGGTATCCAGGCCGATCTTGATCCCGGTGCGCGGGTCTACGCCCTCATGCAATATAATTTCCACTACCTTGGCCATGTTGTTGAAGCCGATATTGCCTCGTACCCAGCCGAAGGTGTTCGGATAGACGGCATCGATGCATCCGGCGATGGCATAGTCCCGGGCATGTTCGATGGTATGCCCGCGGCCCAGCATGTACGGAATGTTCACCAGATCGCTGAAGAAGGCGGGGATTCCGGCCCCGTGGACCCGGAGACACTCGAACGCCTTGTCCTCCAGCTCGGGCGCCATTTTCGGGTTATACCGCAGCGAAATGTAGGGTTGATGCATCCGCAGATCTTTGGCCACATGCAAAAACAGGCATGAAACCTCATTGGATGCATCCTGGTTGTGGATGTCCACACCGCCCAGGGTAACATTCTCATAATTCGTGCCCTGTATGAATGCACGGTGCTCCGGCGTCAGGTACGGTTCGAGTTCCGCCATCTTCATGATGAAGCAACCGATGAGTTCCGCCGCTTCCTGGCGGGTCATGCGACCTTCATTGATGTCCGCCTGGTAGTAGGGGAACGTATACTGGTCGAAGCGCCCCACAAATACATTGGGCATGGCTTTTTCCATATGAATGCCCAAAAAGTGGAACCATACGGTCTGCAGGGCTTCCTGGAATGTCTGGGCGGGATTCTCCGGTACCCGCAGGCAAACTTCCGCTGCCTTTTCCAGTTCCTTTTTCCTCTGGGGATCCTTCTCTTTTGCGGCCTTTTTCGCAGCCAGTGCGGAATATCTCTTGGCATAGCGGATCATGGCTTCGGTGACGATAATGGATGCCTCACAAAAGGCCAGCTTTTCCTTCTCATCGTCGGTGAAGTCCCGTCCCCTGGCGGCTTCCTTTACCTTTTTCATTTCTTCCTGAGCCTTGTTGACGTAGCCCCTGTAGCCGATTTTCAGTATGTTGGCATAATTCGCACCCGCAGCCTGAATGTTGGTTACCTGGGCGAAACCATGTTCATGGTTAATTCGTTTGTGGCCGGACATCTTGAAGCGCTTGTCGGCGGGGTTGCGCTCACAGCGCATGACGAGCCCGGTGTAGCTCAAATCGCCGGCCCAGTCATCAGGATCATGTTCGGCAAATATCCTGTCCCACCGTTCTTGTGTTTCCGGGTCGGGGTAGTTCTCTCCCCAATACTCGGCAGCCGCCATGAGCCTGTCATAGTCCTGCTGTGACAAAGAGGCCTCCTGGCCTTCCGAGTTGGTCCGGGCGGCGGTGTTGTTGGCCAACATCAGCTTCATCTGGTCAAACTGGAACTCCGTTTTTGGATGGGCGCCACGGACGGCGTCCGTCCAGTTCCCGATGATGAGGTCGTAATCGAAGACATCGATGGCTTTATTGTCCCAGACATTGGCAAGGGCCTTCGCCTGACGAAGATAGGGATGCTGGCCTTCGGTCTCTTTGTACGACTGCATCATGTACCAGACCCGGTCACTGGAAACCTTGGACATTGTTTCCATGTATCGCTTTCTGCTGGCCTGAACCCTGGGCGTAAAGCCGTTGGTCTTGTTGATCGCGTCGATGTTAATCTTTCTGGAAATTACCGGCGGTTCCTTTGTTTTTTCTTCAGCTTTCGCAGTTGTCTTGGCTGCCATTTCCAACCTCCTGAAATTTATTGATGAAATGATGTGGTTCCAAAAAACGGAAATTCGGTACTCATAGCCACTCGGCTTGATCATATTATACGTAAATTATATATTGGATGTATAATATGTAAAAAATTAAATTGCAATATATATACTAAATAAGCGATATGTATATCAAGATGGCTTATATGTCAATAGAGGCTGAATGTCGGTAGAATTGACGTGATACACTGAGGCTTTGGCGAAGGAATCGAGACAAAAAGGGCAGGGCTCTAATTTTAAAGCCCCGCCCTTGGTTCGTCGTTTACCGTGATCGTAGTAAAAGAATAAAGTGTTGTGCTTGTCAAAATAGGAAATGATGAATCTTTTTACTGACATCCGTCGAGTTCATCGATATCATGTCTCTCTCCATCGAGGTAACCGATCCAGTCCGTAAATATGAATGTGGAACTGCCCGGCACTCGTATGATGTCGGTGAATTGACTGCAGGCGGCCGCAATGGCTGATTCTTCGGTTGCATAGGCCTCTACAATCGGTACTTTATCCATGAGCAGATTGGGATCCGTGCCGCCACCGGGATATGAACTGCACAGCCTGTCTTCTTCGAACTCTTTTTTGGTGCCCACCATCACCGGCTTCAACCCCATGTTGTCCACATACCACACATACCATGTCGTTATATCATCATCATTGGTTGCATCTGCGGCTCTTTGAACAACCATTGTCCAAGTTCTGGTATCGTCGGCCATGGTCTTCATGCTCCATGTCTGACCTTCTGCGGAAACGGTGATCTTATCGATAACATCTTTTTCAGAATCAGATGCCGGCGGGACATCGAGGCTGATTGTCGAATTGACTTTCATCACTTCTTCGACAGAATTTTTGTAACCCTCGCTGCCCTGGACGGAAAGTGTGACAGTCGTACCGTAATCAGGATCCGGACAGACCATGGAGGCATGCGCCGTATACCACTCGTCACTTTCAGGATCGGAGGGGACAATATACAGTTTATCCAGTGAAATTTCATATGGTGCGGTGATTTCCCATGCAGATACAGATTTCATATTGGGAGAGAATGGGACAGTCTCCGTTGTAAACGTTTTGCTTCCGGGAATTTTAACCGAAAATGAGAAAGAGTGGCTTTCTTCGGGAATGTCCATAATGACGTTCCATTTGCAGACGTTTTTGATCTCATTCCTCATTTTTTCATCGCATAAAATCGTTTTTATCTTGGGCAGGTGTTTCAATAACGCCGGTTTGCAATATTTTTGGACACTCTTTGCATAGTCAGAACTGATAAGACCCACAACGGACGCTAATTGATTACAGGTTTTAATACTTGTAGGAATCAAAGCTGCTTTAACACAAAAAGAAGCCATCTTGTCAGGAATGGCATCACACTTTTTTAGCATGCCCTCAACTGTTGAAGGAATATGAAACGCATATTGGCCATCACCGACATGCGTACCAACCGGATTGCTTGTGCCGATTTTCGGGTCGATATTGACGGAGATCGCAGCATTTTCCACCAGCTTTCCACATTTGGTCAGTGTGGCATACATATTGGCGGCACTGCTTTGCGCCTGGCTTTTTATGGCGCTTGGCATCGTTTCTTCCATAGATATTTCACTCACACCGGCTTCGCCGCCCGTGTCCAATTCAACCGGCATATTCACCATGACCTCACCCAGTGTCGAGATGGCGGTTAAACGGACGACAGCATTTGAGACGGGCTCCAACGCAAAAGTAAATTCGGATGTATGGATCATGGCGGGAAAGCTTTCTTCATTCAGAAAGTAGACAATATCCTCCTCAAGATCCGGATCTTTGACGACGATTGAGGTTAGTTTTATTATTTGCCCATCCGTATCGATATCACCGTTATAGGTATAGGTGGAACGATCCTCCTCATCGACAATCGTTATGATTCTGCTGTCCGTAGGATTGGAGTAATAACTATTGTTGTTCGAAGCAGGCGTTGTGTCGGAAACCGTCCCACCGCCGCCTCCGCCTCCACAACCCATCGCCAAAAATGAAAAAAGTACGATTCCAGCCAACAGCGATCTCAAAGAGCGTTTCATAATCATTCCTTTCAACTGAGCAGACACATTGCCAAATAGCCAAGGCTCTTGGTATGGTTTGAGAACCGGTGAAACCCAAAACTATTTTTATAGAATAACCAAACGTTAAAAATCGGTGAGAGGTTCCGCTAATTTGAGTATATGCAAAAAATCTGCCATGCACATGGAATGTTGCTGTGGGAATTTTTACTGATAAAACATAATGTTAGAAAAAAGGTAGCCATAAAAATGTTGTAGAGTAGTGGAAAAAATTTCTTACTGTGTAATTTTTTTTATGAAAATAATTGAATAGTATGATGATGAGGGATATGAAATCGCAGCGGCGATATCCGTATTTCTCCATAGGAAGAAATGTTGTGTGGACAGGGGTGGAATTCGTTACTTGCTATGCAATTTATTACTATTCTTTTAATAGGTCAGGTGGCTTCTGATTTCAAGTGCGTATTTCTTTTGGTATGGATTTTCAAGCCCAAAATGAGAGGCCCGTTAATTGATCTCTTGGTCTGCTTCTTTTTCATCTAAGGATTGATAAAAAACATGCAACCGTTGTTGCAGCGCCGCAAATGTTTCGCGAATGTTCTCTGATATTTCTTTGATCACCTCACCGGCACTCATCTCGCTATGGATAATTCCGGCTACCTGACCACAGCATATTTCCGCGTCATCTGCCCGTCCAAGGTGTTGGGAGTAATACTGCGCATGACCAGTCAGGTAGGTTTTTAAATCATCTCTGTTTGCACCGGCATGCTTCATCTTCAGATATTCATCTGTAAAATTGTTTATCAAATCCCGTGCGAGCATATGTTCTTTGGGCACCGACACGGTACAGACGTCGTTTCTTTCAACAATGGCCTGCTTAACACGGAAGTGGCTCTCCGACTCGTGCGTAACCATGAACCGCGTTCCCATATATGCGCCATCGGCTCCCAGCGCTAGGACGGCCAGAACACCACGGGCATCGCCAATACCACCGCCGGCAATCACCGGCACAGTGACGGTATCAGCGACCATTGGTGTCAACGTCAGTGTGGTTAATTCAGTGAAACCTTTGTGACCGCCGGCCTCAAATCCTTCGCAGATGACCCCATCCACACCGGCTGCTTCGGCTTTCTGGCCATGTCTGGGCGTGGAGATCGCATGTAGAACCGTAACACCGGCAGCTTTGAGTGGTTCCGTATATATATCCGGGCGGCCGACGGAGACGATGGCTACCGGTACCGATTCTTCTATGACTACTTCAACAATTTTCTTCGAGTATTTCAAATCCTCTCCCACTCCGACAACAATATTCACGGCAAAGGGAGCCTCGCAAAGACGCCTGACTTTATTTATTTGAGAACGCATCCTTTCACCGGTTACGTCAACATCCGAGGTAATATCCTCGGCGCCACAATTGGGTCCAAGCGTGCCAAGTCCGCCGGCATTGGAAACTGCAGCGACAAGTTCGGCACCACTGACCCAGTTCATGGGGGCTTGAATGATGGGATATTTGATCTTCAGAAGTTCACATAAGCGATTATTTGCCAACTGTATTCTCCTGTTCGTTTATTCTCATAATAAAGTCTTTTCCGTACAACTGATTCATCATGGCAGATCATAAATGGCTGAATAGTTGGTGGACTGGGCGCAAGTAATGGGCCTTTAAGCTGAGATAAACTTGCGCCCAGTCCTGGCGGGAGGGAGGAGGAGGTAATGCCATGATGGCTTGTCCCGCACTGAATCGTACTTTCTTGCGTATACTTCTTTTCCCAAAACTAGTCAGGTGCAAATTCAGTCATTTTCATTTTTCATATTCGGAACTATCATAACAGAGCAATGGGCTTTTTTAATGACTGATTTTAATATGTGACCAATACGGTTGTCGGATAAGAAACCTACTCTTGCCCTCATAACGATTAAATCAGCATTATACTCATTGGAATGGTTGATAATCTCTTCGACAACTTCACCATCGGCCACCAAAATTTCAACTGTATTATACCCACAACTGTCATTATCGATCCCGGCGTTGCTGCAAAAATGCTCTAAAGCATTCATTATCAGTTTGTTGGAAGACCTCTTTGCAATAATGACATCGCGGGCGCTGTCGGCATGATATTGGGCCATTTCGTGCCAGGCTTTTTCTCCAACGAGAGATTTAAGGCGTCCTTCAATAACGGTAGGTAATTTTTCAAGAACGTGTAAAAAAACAATCGTTGCCTGGTAGCGCGTGGCGATAGAAGCTGCCATTTCAAAGGCTGGCTTACAGTTCTCATTGAGGTTGGTAGCAAATAAAATTGTTTTTATGGGCTTTATCATAATTTTATTCCAAATTTTGTGTCATCAGTCTGAAGAGGGCAATGGTCGAGGTTCTTGGGTCTTCATTTCTTGATCACAACATTCTGGATTTCCCTTCCCTGCTTTCGTGCAGAGGATTGTCGTCCCGCATACTTCACAATGATATCGTTTGCCAAGTTGTGCCATGTTCATGTCTCCTTTATATCTTTTCTAAACAGTATCATTTTCCTTTTTCAACCATTAGGGTTCCACAGCATTTTAAATCACCCTTTCCTGCACGTGTGACGATATATTCCGCCCCACATTTTTCACAGACATATCTTTTTCCGGATTGGTTTGCCATGTTATACTCCTTTCGTTTCATAAATCAGTTCACGAAATATTTTGTTTTCGTTTCTTTAAAGTTCAATATCCTTCAGGGAGGGAGAGATGATTAATTTCGCCTCTGTCACTGACTGGATGTTTTCAGCAGTCAATCCTGGAAAGACTTCCTGAAGCACCAATCCTTCAGGGGTTACCTCAATTACCGCCAGATCGGTAAAAATTTTATTGACCACGCCTAAACCAGTGGCAGAGAAGGATAGTTCTTTAACGATCTTTGCAGCGCCTTTGGTTGTGGTATGCTCCATGGCGATAATTAATTTTCTGGGGTATGCACTTGACTCCAGTGGCCACAACATATAGTGTACCAGTCTATGGAGGAAGATTACCCCAG
Source organism: uncultured Desulfosarcina sp. (assembly GCA_963674945.2). GTDB lineage: Bacteria > Desulfobacterota > Desulfobacteria > Desulfobacterales > Desulfosarcinaceae > Desulfosarcina. The sequence continues at coordinate 336,814 of CAXXWQ010000003.1, read as the reverse complement.
AACGTTGATAGAATTTGAAAAACGATTTAGCTCTGAAGCTGGATGCACTGACTATTTGATGGCTCTTAGATGGCCCGAAGGCTTCCGTTGCCCTCATTGCGGTTCTGCATCCTCGTGGAGAACTAAACGATCCCAGTTTCATTGTACTGATTGTGGAAATCAATCTACGATAACTTCCGGTACAATTTTTCACGGCACCAGAAAGCCCTTGTCTCTTTGGTTTCGGGCTATGTGGCACATTACAGGTCAGAAGTACGGAGCTAATGCACTTGGGCTTCAGAGAGTACTTAACCTTGGGAGTTATAATACCGCCTGGCAATGGCTCCATAAACTTCGAAGAGCAATGGTTCGTCCAGGACGTGACCGATTGTCCGGGATTGTTGAAGTTGATGAAACCTATGTCGGTGGGAAAAAGTCTGGAAAACGCGGTCGGGGTGCTGAAGGTAAAGCTTTGGTCGGTATTGCCGTGGAGGATAAAGGCCGAAAAGGAATTGGGCGAATTAGACTCTGGCACCTCGAAGACGCATCGGGAGATAGTCTGACTCAATTTGTACAAGAAATCGCCCAGCCAGGCAGCACCATCAGGACGGATGATTGGCCCGGCTATAGCAGCCTTGGCGATAAAGGATTTAAGCATATTGCGATTCCATCGCATGACTTGAAGATTGTACATTTGGTAGCGTCGCTCATGAAACGATGGTTACTTGGTACTTATCAAGGGGCGGTCAGACCGTCTCATTTGATGTACTATTTGGATGAATTCACATTCAGGTTCAACCGTAGAACATCAGTGTCTCGCGGAAAACTATTTTACAGGCTGGTCCAACAGGCCGTGATGGTGGACCCTGCCCCAGCTAGTACTCTTAAAGGTGCATCGTTACCGTTTTTGGAAGGGGCAGCAAATTTAAATCTCGATCCAATTGACGATGACCTGGGCCACAACATATAGTATGTGCTGGATTTAAGTGCATACCCCAGTTAATTTTTTTGCCCCTGCCACCAAATCCATGGACCCGCCGATATTTCCCACTCTGCTCAATCCTCTCGACGGGTTGTTCCAACCGGCGAAATCACCGTTCTCACTGACTTGAAAAGCGCCCATAACGGTAACATCGATGTGGCCGCCACGAATCATGGCAAACGATTCCGAAATATCGAAATAGGAGCATCCGGGGAGTTCGGTCACCGGTTGACAGCTGGCATTGATCAGGTCTTGGTCGATATCTTTATCGAATGCCAGCGGACCGGTTTTGCACATTCCAATCTCAGCCTGTAAGGTGACATCGCGCCCTTCAATCCAGTCGGAGATCAGTGTCGGTATGCCGATGCCAAGGTTTACGTAGTCGCCTTCGCTAATTTCTCTGCTGGCTCGCATGGCGATCATTTCGCGAGGTAGTCCTTCAAATCGATTCATTTTTTCATCCCTGTGTTAATCAATCCCAATAGTGAAGTCGAGTTTCGGTACTTTCACCAACCGCTGAACGAATATTCCAGACGTGTGAACACAATCCGGAGCCAATTCGCCCGGCTCGACGATCTCTTCCACCTCGGCGATGGTAACGCGACCGGCCATGGCCATTACATGATTGAAATTGCGCGCAGTCTTTCGATATTGAAGATTTCCGTCGGTATCTGCCCGATACGCATGGACTAAGGAAAAATCCGGCCGTAATGCATATTCCAGCACGCAGGTTTCGCCGTTAATGATTTTGACCTCTTTGGAAGCGACATTGTCGTCTATATTTGTGACAACACCTTTTTCCACTACCGTACCGACCCCGGTCTTGATATAAAATGCTGCAACGCCAGCCCCTGCCGCGCGATACTTTTCGGCTAACGTTCCCATGGGATAGACCTCCAACTCGATTTGTCCGGCGCGAACCTTTTGTTCCAGTAAGTTGTTCTTTCCCTTGCTGATGGAACGCGGCAGGGCGTAGGAGTCGATGATACGTTTGATTTGATCTCCTTCCAAAAGCGCTTTCCCTTCCTCTGCGGCGCCAAGAAGGGGTCCGGATCCGCAGGCAATTGTCAAATCCTTTATGTCCAATTCCTTTAGTGCACGCATTAGCGTTCGAGGGACGCCGGCAGAGAAGAAACCACCGATGGCCACGATGGCGCCGCTGGGAATGTCGGAGATGGCCTCAGTTGTATTTTGATAGATCATTTTCACAATATCATTCCATTCGTTCGATGTTTGGTTATTATTCTTCCGAAATTGTAAACCTTCTTGAAGGTCATTTGCCGCCGCGCTGTCGTATCGATCACACCGGCTTTAATGGTCATTTACTTTCGGCGATCACGTTTTTTTTTTGCCGTCAGACGGAGTCGATCTTCAAGTTCCAGGCCTGCTGATAGCGGTAGATCCATACCTGAAACGACCGCTTTCTTAATAGAGCGAACAACGTGTGGATCCAGTGAGGCAATTCGGCGCGCGACGTTCTTCGCACGATCCATCAGTGCTTTGCGCTCTGTAATTTGATCAATGAGTTTGATACGATAGGCTTCTTTCGCGTCTATCCAGCGGCCATTGAGTAAGAGTTCCATCGCATTCGATCTGCCAATTGTTCGGGGAAGCATTTGGGTGCCACCGGCAGCGGGAATGATCCCGAGTCCCACTTCCGGTAGACCAAATTTGGCATCATCCGATGCGATATGAATATCACAAAAAAAGGCCATTTCAATTCCGGAGCCGAGTACGTAACCATGAAGGGCGGCAATAATCGGCTGGGGAATCCGATAAAACAACGTCCAGATATCCCGCTGAAACCGAATCTGACGCGCTTGTATCGGAGGCGGCGCCGTCATGAACTCGCTCAAATCCGCTCCGGCACAAAAGGCCTTCTCCCCAGAACCGCTTAAGATGACAGAATGAATCTCGTCATCGCATCGGATTGCATCCAGCACCTCATAAAGATCATCCCGCATCTGAACACTGAACGCATTCAACGCTTCGGGCCTGTGTAGCGTAATGTGACCAATACGTTCTATTTTTTCATAAATTATCGTTTGAAAGCTCATGGATATCGTTAATTAAGTTTCATTTGCCTGTAAACAATGGCTTTCGCTTTTCTTTGAAGGCGCTGATTCCCTCAATCCGATCTTCCGTAGAATGCGATAAAAAGTATAAATCAGCCTCTAACCGAAGCCCCTGTTCGACAGTCATGTCCAAACCTTTGACCACTGCTTCTTTCACATACCGCAAGGAGGTCGGACTGTTGGCTGCCATCTTGGAAGACATTTCGAAAAGGGTTGCAGTCAATTCGCCGGGATTAACGATATAGTGTGTCAATCCAATTCGATAGGCTGTTTCTGCATCGATGGAAGAACCGGTCAAAAGCAGCTCGAGGGACCTGCTTTTTCCGATTACCCTCGGCAACATCTGCGTGGCGCCATCAAAAGGAGCCCACCCCATTTTCGCGTGGGGAAACCGAAAGCGGGATGTCGACGTCGCTATCCTGACATCGCAGAAGAGCGCCAGTTCGAGTCCCGGCCCTTCGATTTCGCCATCCATGCCAACGATCAGTGGTACGTCCATGGCCATGGCAGTATTTGACAATGAGGGTGCATTTCCCACACACTCCGCCCAACACATCAAACCATGACGACTTTCCGTCACCCACTTGAAAGTCTGCGTGCCGATACCCGATAAAACACAAACGCGTATATCTTTTTCAGCCAATATCATTTCGCCAAGATCGGAAAATTCGAAGTGAACCGTTTCAAACAGTTCCTTGCCAATTGGCTCGGATGGGAACGTGATGGAAATAACATTTCCTTCTTTATGATATTTCAATATGCAATCAGCCATACCATTTTCCCATAAATGTGTAAGCAAACCATCTTAAAAAGTATCTTCACAGCCTGATGATCGATCATGTGGGCAGCATTGATAGAAAGTTTTCAACCTGACATCGCAAACAGGCAACGATTCCAATCCAATTATCGTTCCAGGCAAACAGATGCCCGGTTTTCTATCTGCGTCAATTGCTTCTTACAGGTTTGTCCGTTTTTTAGGCTTTTTGAGATTCGTGGATTCGCTTTGTGCGGTGCAATCGGCATGTTCCATATTGCGTTTGATCGCTTTACCCCAATGGGTCACTGTGTCTCTTCTATCGCAGCGCGTAAGGTGTAGGCAAATTGACGATGAACCATCTTCCAGAAACAACCTATCTATAAGGACCGCCTTTTGATTCCTTTCATACGTTATTTTCAGATGTACATCAATGAATCAGATCCAAGTCGTTTTCTTCAACATTCAGCACCAGCCCCAAAAGGACCTGGCACATCGTCTTCCCGGTGAAATCCATACGTAAACTTCTGGTTGCGCCGCCGCCAAGGGCATTCATCAGAACAAAATTCATCGCATTCAGCGTTGGCACTTCATAGCGAAATACATCACCTTTTACCATTTCACCAAAGAATTCTTTGATTTTTTCAGGGGTAAGATATTTCTGGAGCAGGGGGTAATATCTTTTTTCTTTGGCTATGATTGCTATGTTGCAAATATCCCCTTTGTCTCCGGATCGGGAATAAACGATGTCTTTCAACTGAATTCCTGTCATCTTCTAACCCTCCAATATTTCGACATGGTTCGTTACTTCCTGTCGCGGAATTAGTGTCGGCCACAAGGCGAAGACTTCTCGGGGTGGTGGCGTATTAAGCTGTCCCGTTGCACCAATGGGACCCGATCCCATCAGCATTACGCATTGGCGCGCAACTTTTGATGCTTCCCGTATGTCATCGCACTTGGCTGCAACTCTTATCCTGACTTCATTTATGTTTTCGTCAGGCTCAGGTGCATTCGACCAGAAACAAGAATCGACACCGATAATGTCAAAACGGACCTCATTGGCAACAAGTTCAACCATCTCAAATCTTTTTTTGATAATTTCGATCGCTCTTTTTGCCTTCTTTACTGCATGCGGCCATGAAAAAGAGCACTCCACCTCACCAATATAGCCATCTGTGTATGCAATTCCAGCTTTGAGCGTGTCCGGTCTTTTTTTGCCTTTGACACCCGAAACCCTTACGGTATCTTTTGCTATTTCCTCCATCTCGACACTGGTAAAATCACAGATTACTTCAGGCATGAAATAATTTCCCGGATCGTGCACTTCATAGAGAAGATGTTCTGTAAGCGTTACCTGGTTGATCAAGCCGCCTGTTCCGGCGACCTTGGAAATCGTTAATTCCCCCTGTTCGGTTACTTCGGCAATGGGGTAGCCTATATCCCACGGGTTCGGTACTTCCTGCCAGAGGCTGGTAATTCCACCGGAGCAGGAGCCGCCGCATTCAATCAGGTGACCTGCCATGATACCCAGTGCCAGTTTGTCATAATCGTCCCAATTCCATCCAAATTCATGGATGAGCGGAGCCAGAACGGCGGCATCATCGGTGGTCCTGTCTGAAATGATAATATCCGCCCCTTTTTCAAGCGCTTCTACGAATCCATATGCCCCGGAATAGACATAGGCTGCGACAATTTTATCTCTTATCTTAGCGAGATCGTCTGCACCCGTGTCCAGATTCGTAAGTTTCATATCTTGATCTAACAGCTCATCCACCTTTTTCCGGATATCATTGGTGCTTACAACGCCTACCGTAAGTTTTTTGATTCCGATATCTTTCGCCTTTTTCAAGATATTTTCGGCGCAGGCGTGCGGGTTGGCCGCTCCGGCATTTGTTAAGATCTTAATTCCTTTTTCCAGGCAAATTGGCAATGCGCTCCGAACGACTGCTCCGATCGCAGGTACATATCCCTGACTGGGATTGGCCATTTGTCTTTTTTGGAGGATAGGAATGGTGGGCTCTCCCAAAAAATCATATGCAAGATACTGCACATTTCCATGTTTTGCGATTTCTACAGCCGGGTCCAGGTTATCACCCCAGAAACCGCTCCCTGCGCCTATTCGAACTTTTTTCATAATCGAAGCCTTTCAAATCCCGTGGATAAATAATGATGAACTCGTAATGGTAGCAAAAATATTTTTACGATATTTGGTGCCGGTATAGACTGCTTGCGAGTTCATCAAAATTCATAATATTTTTTTGCCTTCCATTGATGCAATTAGTACATTTTCCAATCCGGCTTTCTTTTGCTGAAGAAGGCTTTGACGCCTTCCTGTCCGTCGTGGCTGCAGCATAGCAGGGTAATCATTTCTGCCGTATATTCCAGCGCTTTTCGGTATTCCATATCTTCAGGAAACTTGATTTCCTAATTGTTGCATATGGCAAGCAAAACATAATGTAAGTGGTTGAAAAACAGAAAGATAGGAGTCTGAATCCAGCAGGCCGGTAAGGTATTGCAACCGGAAAATGAACATGGCACCTTTAACCTTATTATCTTGGCGGATAAATGAAAGGAAAAGGATGCCATGCCTCAACAGATACTACCACTTATTCCTCGCGGTGCAAGACAAATCAACGGGCTTGTCAGTGTATTTCGTGACGATACGACCTGGACCTATTTTCTATCGACCGTTCCGATTTATTCTCACAGACAAGGCGATCAACGAATGTTTCGGATGATAACAGCCCAACTGGTTGAATCCGGAGCTTGCCGCCAGATCGATATCCAAAACACATTCGGCGTATCCAAGAGCAATGTCATCCGATCCGTGAACAAACTCAGGTCCGGCGGCGCCGAGGCATTTTTCGTTCAGCGGCGGGGACGACGCGGCGGCAAGGTTTTCAAACCTGAGGTGCTTGAACAAGCCCAACGTTTACTGGATCAAGGGTGCTCGAAAAAAGATGCCGCCCTGGAACTTGGCATTAAATACGATACGTTTCGCAAAGCTATAGATGATGGTCGGTTAATCGAATCAAGGATTGGTGAACCGTGTCTAACCAAATCAGATCGGGACATGGTCGACATGGCTGCTGCCGATGGTATGGGGACGGCTTGCAACCGAGTCGGGGAACGCATATTGGCATCATTGGGCAAAATGGTTGGTGCGCCGGTTCGTTTTGACAGATGCCTGGACGTTCCCAAAGCAGGCGTTCTTTGTGCGATACCGTCATTGGTGGCAAACGGGTTGTTTACCGGCGCAAAACAGTTCCTCGGCCAAGTCAAAGGCTATTACACGATCTTTCATGTCTTGTTGCTGCTTTCGTTTATGGCCTTATGCAGGATCAAGACGACAGAAAAAATACGAGGCCATGCTCCGGGAGAATTTGGTAAGTTATTGGGCTTGGATCGTGCACCGGAGGTTCGCTGTTTGCGTTACAAGATGGATGCGTTGAGCGCAGACCACGGCGCGGAAAAGTGGGCCGCATACCTCGGTAAATACTGGATGGAACAGGCGCCCGAATCGGTTGGCGCGCTTTATGTTGACGGGCATGTACGTGTTTATCATGGAAAATTGACCCGACTACCGCGCCGCTACGTGTCCCGGGAACGATTGTGCATGAGGGGCATTACCGACTATTGGGTTAACGATGCGATTGGCCGACCTTTTTTTGTCGTCGAAAAGCAGATCGATCCTGGATTATTGGCGGTTTTAAGAGACGATATCGTTCCCCGGTTGTTGCAAGACGTTCCGAATCAACCCGGTTTGCAGCAACTACAAGAGAACCCATGTTTATGCCGGTTCGTTCTTGTTTTCGACAGGGAAGGATATAGTCCCGCATTCTTCAAGGAAATGTGGGATCGCCATCGAATCGGCTGCATGACGTATCATAAGCATCCTGGTGAATCATGGCCGGAGCATTGGTTCACCGAGCATGAAGTTGCGATGCCAAACAAAGAGGTGGTGAAGATGCGGCTTTGCGAAATGGGTAGTTTGGTGGGATCTGGTAAGGGTGCAACATGGATGCGACAAGTGCGAAAACTGACCGATTCCGGACACCAGACCAGCGTAATCAGCACCGCTTTCGATTTGCCGCATACTCAATTGGCAGCACGCATGTTCAGCCGGTGGTGTCAGGAAAACTTTTTCAACTATATGATGCAACATTTTGATATCGATGTGCTTTTAGATTATGGTGTCGTTGAATTTCCTGATACCGAACGGGTAATCAACCCCGTTTGGCGGCAATTGAATCAATCCCGTAATTCGTTGCAGAACAAGCTACGATATCGTCGTGCCTGTTTTGCCGAGATGACCATTCACCCTGAAAATGAAGACAAACCGGTAAAGTTTAAGAAGTGGATAGAGAAAAAGGCCGAGCTGTTAGAAGAAATCGAAAAGATGGAGTATCAACTCAGCGAGTTGAAAGAAAAACGAAAACAGACAAGTAAACACATCACGTGGGGAGAACTTGAAGCAAAAGATAAATTTTTACGTTTACAACCGGGCAGAAAACGCCTGATGGACACGGTTCGTATGATTGCATATCGTGCAGAGACGGCAATGGTTGGGTTGCTCACGGGTCCGACGGTAAACTCGTCGGATGCACGGAGTCTTCTCCAGACACTGTTCCAGACCGAAGGCGATGTACTGCCCGATATTGAAAATCAGCAATTGAATATACGATTGCACGGCGCTTCGTTCCCAGCGGCCAATCGGGCTCTTTGCCAACTGTTTGCGCATCTGAACAGTGCGCAGGTAAAATACCCCGGTACCGAGCTGCAAATGATATTCGAACTAAATGGCTGCAGCACCTCAAATCATGCCGGAGGTGTCACATAGTTTTCCCGGAGATGCAGTGTTCTGATCTTCGATATTGTAGTAAACCTGCCGTCCCAGTTTCAAGGCGAGCGGGCTTTTGCTGATAAGTGTCTCACAAAGTTGATTCGTTGTGCTATCTACTTCTTCCTTCTTGCAGACGCGGTTGACAAGGCCTGCCTCCAAGCACTGCTGGGGCGTCCATCTTTCTCCCAACATAATCAGCTCCAGGCCCTTTTTACGACCTACCGAACGGAAGAGTACGGGCATCACCACCATCGGCCACATGCCGATATTGATTTCAGCGGCCTGAACATAGACATCTTCGGATATGACAACCATGTCACAGTTCGCAATTATGCCGACGCCGCCTCCAAGAACATTCCCCTTGATGGAAGCAATGATTGGCTTGCTGAATGTGGTCGTCTTCCACCACAATTCTGCAACAGTGTGTGTATACTCTCTGTATTTGATATGCGGTACGTCTTTGTATCCTTGGAGGTCTCCGCCGGAACAGAAGAATTCTCCGGTATGAGTGATTACCATGACGCGGATTTCAGGATCATTGTCAAACTCTACGAAAGCCGCACGAATTTCCAGCGCGGTTTGACGGGCCATGGCGTTTTTGACTTTGGGCCTGTCGATTGTGACCGTGCCCACTCCGTTCTTTTTCTCTACGATGATGTGTTCGTAATTACTCAAAACAGCCCCCTTTTTTATAAAGTAAAAACCATGATAATAACAAACAAAAACAATAATTAAGAAATAAACCAAAAATATAATTAATTATTTTGTTGACTTTTTTATTGTTTTAATCTTAAATGTCAAGGAAGTAATTCAGGTTGTCGCCAATTAATCGAAAGGTGCGGGTCATACAGAGGATAGATCGTCATTACATTCAATATTAACGGTCGTTTATTGGTACTCACGAATGTTTCAAATTGCTGCTGAAAAATGGCACAACGCCCAATTGCGTTTCACTTTTATTGGGAAACGCTCTTGCCCTGCAGATGATTGCCTATCCCCATGTCTACCTTTATTAATAAGGGGACAATCAACAATTGCCTCCAAAACCAGCATGTGTTTCGGACCTCACACTTTTTGGAGTGCAGGCAACGATATGAAGACGAAAGAGCTGAATTGAATATGCTGAAAATTGATGAAAAGAAAAAAATTTACACGCGAGATATCAAGGTCACGACGTTCGATTACGATGACGCCCATATTATTGTTGAAGGCCAATTAAAAGATAACCGAAATATTCCCTATTATAGCCATTCCGGAAAACTCAGGTCACCGGGCAGTGTTCACAATCTTCTTTTGCGGTTGCTGATCCACAAGGAATCCATCCGGATTGTTCAGGTCGAAATCGAAATGCCTGGCGTTCCACATGAAGAGTGCAAGGAAGTGATTCCGAATTTTTCTCGATTAACAGGCCTTCGAATCGCCAAAGGCTTTACCTCGAAAGTTCGTGAATTGCTTGGTGGCCCCAATGGTTGTGCGCATCTGAATGGATTGCTGATGGCAATGGCCACCGCTGCACTACAGGGCCTGTGGACCTACCGGGCAAGGAATCTTCAAGACGGTAACGATATTAAAAAAAGAGTAAATGAATACCTGGTCGATACCTGCTGGTTCTGGCGGCAGGACAGCCCACATATTCACCAGCTGTTAAAGGGATATGGCGTGGAATAAGGATTTTAAAACCATTTTAAGGAGGCATTTTGATTAAAGGAATAAATCATCTTGGAATCGTTGTCGAGAGCATTGATGAGGTCGTAGATTTTTTAAAAGAATCTTTCGGTGCGAAAGAACTCAGACGTGTCCCGTTACCGAAGTTGCAGCAGATATCCGCTATCATTCAGGTCGGAAAAGGATGCTTTGAACTGATGGAACCCACGGGCCCCGATGGGACGGCAGGAAAATTCTTAGAAAAGAAAGGAGGGGGGCTTCACCACATATCCTTGCTCTGCGATGATGTTGCTGAAGAATGCAACGCACTGGAGGAGAAAGGGCTGAAAATCATAGGCAAAATGTTCGATCAGCCCTCTAAACTCGCATTTATTCACCCGAAAAGCGCCAAAGGGATTCTTTTCGAGTTAGCCGAAAAATCATCCATCGAAACGGGTGACTAAAAAGTTCAGATGGTTAAAAGAAGAGCAGATGCTCAGTCAGGGCCATATATCGCTTTGCCATTACAGCATTACGAAAGATACAAGCAAAGGATTCTTTTTTTAAATTTGTTAAAGGCATGGTGAGCGTTTCAGGCCTACTTTTTTTACTTCTCTAACCGGACACTACTGATGCCGGATGGAAGATAAAGGGACTTCCCATGGGAAAACCTAAGCTAAAAAATTTTTCACTCAATAAGGACTGGTGCAAGGGGTGTGGAATCTGCGTTGCCTTCTGCCCGAAGAACGTGCTGGAAATTGACCGGGAGGAGAAGGCCGTGGCGGTGCGTCTGGAAGACTGCATCGCCTGCCGGATGTGCGAACTGCGCTGCCCGGACTTGGCAATCGAGGTTGAAATAGAGAATTCAGAATCCGGGAGTCAGGCGTCAGAATAGATCGGTATCACCTCCGGTGACTTCATCTTTACTTCTGAATTCTGGATTTTGACTCCTGAATTCTTACAATTGGCGATTGAAAGAACGCCATGAGGAAAAATCAGACAACTCATGTAACCAAAGGCAAGAAAGCATGACCAGACAAATAAAATTCATCCAGGGCAATGAGGCGTGTGTGGAAGGCGCGCTATACGCAGGTCTGGACTTTTTCGCGGGCTATCCGATTACTCCCAGCACGGAGATCGCCGAGCACTTGTCGGTGCGGCTGCCCCAGCGGGGGGGCAAGTTCATCCAGATGGAGGACGAGATCGCCAGCATGTGCGCCGTCATCGGCGCATCATTGACCGGGCACAAGGTCTTGACGGCGACATCGGGTCCGGGATTTTCTTTGAAGCAGGAGGCTTTGGGATACGCGGTGATGGCCGAGATTCCCTGCGTGATCGTGAACGTGCAGAGAGGCGGCCCGTCGACGGGGGTGCCGACCCACGTGAGCCAGGGGGACATCATGCAGGCGCGTTGGGGGACCCACGGGGACCACAGCATCGTAGCACTGACGGCGTCCAATCATCAGGACGTGTTCGCCATGACGGTGGAGGCGTTCAACATCGCCGAGACCTATCGCACGCCGGTGGTGCTCCTGTTCGATGAGGTGGTGGGCCACATGCGTGAGCGGCTGGAACTCCCCGAACCGGGAGAGATTCCGCTGGTGGAACGCCTGCGTACGTCGGTACGGGAGGGGGTGGACTACCATCCTTACCTGCCGCGGGAGGATGGACGTCTGCCGATGAGCGACTTCGGGGGTATACACAGGTTCAACGTGACCGGCTTGGTGCATGATATGTGGGGATTTCCCTCTGACAACCCCAAAGTGGTCCACGGGCTTCTCAGACACCTGGTGGACAAGATCGAGAACAACGCCAGCAATATGGCGCGCTACAAGACTTTTCACATGGAGGATGCCGAGACGGTGCTGGTGAGTTACGGGTCGGCGGCGCGATCGGCCCTGCACATCGTGCAGAGCCTGAGATCCCGGGGGGAGAAGATCGGCCTGCTGGAGTTGCAGACCCTATGGCCGTTCCCGGCGGAGTTGGTGCGCGAGACCTGCAGTGCGGCCAAGACGACGGTTGTGGTGGAGATGAACATGGGCCAGGTATGCCAGATGGTGAAGAGTGCGGTGGCGCGCCCGGAACGGGTGTTTCTGGCCAACCGTATCGACGGGGTGTTCATCACGCCCACGGACATCAAGCAGATACTGCGCCTGATCAAGGGCAAGGGGGTGTAGGATGGCAGTCCAGGAATATATCCGGCAGCGGTTTTTCCCGCACCTGTGGTGCGCGGGTTGCGGGCACGGGATCGTTCTCAACGGCATGATCAGGGCAGTGGAAAAATTGGGCATGAGCCGCAACGAGATTGTGATGGTTTCGGGGATCGGATGCTCGTCGCGCATCTCGGGGTACATGGATTTTCACACCCTGCACACGGTCCACGGCCGTGCGCTGGCCTTTGCCACGGGAGTGAAGCTGAGCAAGCCCGCGCTGAACGTGATCGTTCCCATGGGGGACGGTGACGCCCTGTCTATCGGGGGGAACCATTTCATCCACGCGGCGCGGCGCAACATCGACATTACGGCCATCGTGATGAACAACCGGATTTACGGCATGACGGGGGGGCAGTACTCGCCGCTGACCGGCCCGGGAATGATGGCCACCACGGCACCCTATTCAAACATCGATCAGGGGTTCGACGTGGTGGAGATGGCCCGGGCGGCCGGAGCGACGTTTGTCGCCCGTACCACGACCTACCACGTGCACCAGATGGCCGACCTGATCCGGGAGGCGATCCTGCACGAGGGGTTTTCGGTGGTGGAGATCATGAGCCAGTGCCCGACCTACTTCGGGCGCAAGAACAAGCAGGGCAGCGCAGTGGAGATGATGAAGCGCATGAAGGCGATGACCACGCCCGTGGGCTCCAAGGCCAAACAGGAAAATCCGGAGCTGATCGAGCGGGGAATCTTTGTTCAGACGGACAAGCCCGAGTACTGCCGGGAGTACGACCGGATTATCGACCGGGCCATGGGAGGGAAATAGATGGAAAGATGCCGAATGGTGTTTTCAGGCTCCGGGGGCCAGGGGGTGATCACGGCGGCGATTATCCTGGCAGAGTCGGCGGTGTTGTACGAGGGGCTGGAAGCGGTTCAGACCCAGGCCTACGGGGCTGCGGCCCGGGGCGGTGCGACGCGTACGGACGTGATCATCGCCGACACGCCGGTCAATTTTCCCAAGGTGAACCAGCCCAACGTGCTGGTATGCCTGACCCAGGAAGCCTACACCAAGTTCATGGGGATCATCCGTCCGGGAGGCCTGTTGCTGACCGACCCGCGCTACGTGAAACCCTATCTGAAAGTGGACGCGATCCAGCGCGAGCTGCCGATGCACGAGACCGTAATGGAGAAGATCGGTAAGCCCATCGTGTTCAACATCTGTATGCTGGGTGCGGTGGTGGGGCTCACTGGCGTGGTGCGTCCGGAATCGATCATGAAGGTGCTCGAAAAGCGTATTCCGGCGGGCTTTCAGGATATAAACCGTCGGGCCCTGGATCTGGGACTGGAGTTGGGGCGGACCACTGGTTAATCTTCCTTTACTCAGAAAATCGAAGTCCTAGTGTGCGATGCCGGTATCGGTCCGGTTTTCCCAACAGGGGTAAAGATACGCTTCGATTGTTGCAACCCTTCGAATCACGAGACGAAAAGTTATGAACTACGGATGGATCGTGGTTACCGCATGCGTGTTGATTTCCACATACTATAGTGGTGCCGTTCTCCTTGGGTTTACCGCGGTATTTGAACCTTTAATTCGTGAATTCGGATGGAGCTACGCGCAGGTCTCTTTTGTTATGTCCCTGAGAGGGATGGAAAGCGGTCTGCTTGTTCCGGTGGCCGGCATCCTGATGAACCGGTGGGGGCCGAGAGTGCTCATCTCTTCCGGTGCCGTGATTGTAGGAATCGGATTAACAGGCTTAAGTCAGGTGAATTCACTCCTGGCTTTTTATGCTTGGTTTATCGTGGTCGCCTGCGGTTTGAGCACGGCCACTTCTTCCCTTCTCATGGCTGCGGTGACAGGATGGTTTAAAAAGAACCTGGGATTGGCTACCGGAATTACATGCAGTGGTGTGGCCGTAGGCGGTTTGCTCATCCCTCTCGTTACACGCCTGATCGACAGTCTTGGATGGCGGGCAGCGATTCTCTATATGGGAATCGGTATGTGGCTGATTCCTCTGCCGCTATCATTTTTGCTTAAACCGAGTCCATATTTCAATCGTAATCCGGCGAAAGGGAAAAACGTTCCGGCTTCGGATGCAGACAAACGATTGCACCGGATGGCAAAAGATATGGACACAAAAGAAGTGTTGAAAAGCACTTTGTTCTGGACAATCTGTTTTTGTTTTATATGCCAGTATCTGCCCGTCGGTGCCGTTGTCGTCCATATCATGCCTTTTGGGTCCAGTATCTGCATCGACCGGACGACAGGAAGCCTCCTTGCCAGTCTCTTGCCGATCATTACGGTGATCGGCCGTATCGGATTCGGTTGGATGGCCGACAGATTGGGCAATAAGGTGATGACTACGATTGCGATGACCTTCATCGCTTTCGGCTCATTGTTGCCGTCATTCCTGGTCGACGGCAACATGTGGATCATCGTTCCGTTCATGGTCATATTCGGCATCGGCTGGGGCGGAACCTTGCCAATGTTGAACGGCATCGTATTCGATTTCTTCGGTTCCCGGAATATTGCGTCCATTGTTGGATTTGCCGGAACTGCTGCAATGACTGGTCTTATCGTCGGCGCTCCATTGGCAGGCTGGATTTATGACCGGGTCGGCAGCTATCGACCGGCATGGTTCTTTTTTGCTTTCGTATCCGGCGCCAGCGCAATCTTGTTTTCTATGTTTGTCTGCAAACGGTCACTTTCGAGGTGAAACCCATGGTATAAACAGGGAACATTGTGCGTACCGCTGGATGCGCAATTATCACAAAGGTAAAATCCGGAAAGTTGAAAGCGCCCTTCTGACATCCCCGTACCACGTTCTTCGTTTCGTTCAACCGCCATCGGAGAAAAACACATTGCATCAATGAAAGGATACGAGATCGTATCCAATCGTTGAATCGATTTCCATCCACAACGCCGGTTTCTCCCTGTTTCAAAATTGATGATCCTTTGTCGACCGACAAAAGTTTAATTCTTGACTTGGGGAGGTGGAATAATTAGAAAGTTAATTAAAAATAATATTATTTATTGAAAATTCTGCCACTGGACTTTTTGAAATTTTTCAATCATACTACCATAAGAGTAGAGTGCGGCCTATAGCGTGAGCAAAGTGCGGATGATTTCGTGATAATAGACTATCAAGGATTAGATAATGAACAAACGGACCCCAAAAAAAGCACCTCCGAAAAAAAAGAGTGCGATTACAAATTCCAGCAATAGAGATGACAGTTCTGAGATTGCTTTCCAGAAAATTAAGCAAATGATGTACAGGAATGAACTTTCACCAGGACAAAAAGTACTCTATAAAGATCTGGCGAAAAAACTCGACATGAGTGCGACACCCATCGTGAATGCATTGGGCAGATTATCAGAACTGAAGCTGGTCAAATATGAATTAAATAGAGGCTATTTCATTCGAGCGATAAATGAAACAGAACTTCGTGAACTTTTTGAGGCCCGCGAAGCCCTTGAAACACATATTCTGCCTGAAGTGATTAAGAAAACGACCTCGGAAAAGCTGAAGACCATCAATGATGCCTTCAAAGAGCGTATCGATATACTCAGCCCCTATCACAGGCGGCTCGTTCTCATGCGCGACCTCGGGTTGCATCTAAAAATAATTGAAATTGCACAAAATAATGTATTGAAGACGATCCTCAAAGAAGTTTTTGAGCGGATTTATTTGGGATATAAGCCCGAATACTTATTGAATGAAAGGATCAATGTCGCTGTGAAAGAGCACCGATCCATAATGGATGCAATAGAAAAGAAAGATGTGGCTGGTGCCGTCGAAAATGCAAGAAAACATATACAAAACAGTTTGGCTTATATGATAAAAGGCATCCACCGAGAGGAGACGATTTCAAAAGAATACGATAAAATCTCCAGTATTGAAACGATCGGTTGATTGTGATGCATAACGATCTTTTGCCACGGGAGACGGTTCACGACGTTCCGGGCGCGGAATCAAATTCCACCTGAAAAAATCATGCAAAGATGGATTTTTCACTGAATAATAGCCAGAAAATGCTCCAACAGGCCATTCGGGAATTTGTTCAGAAGGAGATCGAGCCTTTCGCCGCGGGGATCGACGCCGAGGGCGTCTTGCATGCCGGTATCATAGAAAAAATGGTTGATCTGAACCTGCCGGGAATGATCCTGCCACAGGAATTCGGCGGAACGGATTCCAGTTTGCTGGATTGTGTATTGGCAATCGAACAGATGGGGTATACCGGCTGCGGAACGTGGTGGTATGCTGCCTTCAGCAATAGCATTCCTGAATGCCTACTGTCTTTCGGCACAAGAGATCAGAAAAACAAATATCTATCACAAGTGTGTTGTGGAAAAAGCTTTCCGAGCATTCAGTTTACCGAGGACGTGACTGGGTCGGATCCCGCCATGTTGCAGACCAGGGCGCATATTGAGGGGGCATCGTATCATGTTACCGGATCGAAACGATTCAGTACCTTCGGACGCAGACCCGGTTTTGCTATTGTGTATGCCTGGGAAGAGGAGGATCGATGCACTGCCTTTATTATCGATAAATTCTGCACGGGGTATTCAACAGGCGAACTTCACCGGCTCATGGGAAGTGGCGGAATCGAGACCGTCGATGTGTTTCTTGATGACATCGTTCTTGGCAGGCAAAATGTCCTTGGTGATCCGGGATCGGGCATCGATATCTTGTTATACTGGATCGCTGTCGAAAAAATCCAGCAGTGTGCCGCATGTCTGGGCATTGCCCAGGCAGCGATGGATGAGGCGCTTGACTTTGCCAAAAAACGGGTCGTGAGAGGGAAGCCACTGACCGGCCAGCCATGAGATAATTTATATTTCATTGCAAGGGGATAGCATGTTGCATGCACTGCCCCGACGCCGCTGCTTCGTATGGCCATGGTACCCATGCAAACGCCAAGACACATGGCGTAGCGGGCATCCAAATGATGAGGTCCCTTTGCATAGGCTTTTCTGAGGTTCTTTGCGATAAGCTCGATTCCCCGTAAGGAAAACAGATCGGAAAGCGGATTGGCTTTAATGGTGACAAAAGACTCCAATGCGTGTGAAAATGCATCAATTCCGCTTTCAGCAGTAATTCTGGGGGGAAGGTTCAATGTCAATGTGGGATCGATAATGGAGATGTCGGCGAAGGCAAATGGGCTGTATGATGTGATTTTTCGGCCGCTGTCGTCATCATACAGAACAAACGTATGGCTCAATTCACTTCCCGTACCCGCCGTTGTCGGAATGAAAACCTTCGGAAGTCCGGCACGCTTTACTTGGTTGCTGCCAAGAATCTCCCGGATGTCACCGCTGTAGTCGACCATAAAGGAAATGGCCTTTGCCGTATCGATGGAACTGCCGCCTCCCAATGCAAGGATGATGGTTGCTCCGGCCTGGCGGGCGATTTCCGCCCCCTGCATGACCAGTTTTATGGGAGAGTCAGGCAACACCGCGTCGAAAACGATGACTTCAAAGCCTTCTTTTTCCAAAGGATCTTTTACTTTCTCAAGCAATCCTGAATTGGCAATGCCTTTGTCGGTTACGAGAAGTATTTTTCCTGATCCAAATTCTGCTTTTATCTCGACGCCAACCTTTTCGACCGCCTGGTTGCCGAATAGAATTTTCCGGGGAAGCTGAAACCCAAAAGTGTCGGTCATTTTAAAAAAATCTACCATTGTCTGTTTCCTCCTGATGTTAACTGCGCATATATGGGCGTTGCAGCCGTTTGAACCATGTTTCCGGCAACCGTCAAATTGGCGCCTGCCAAACAAAGATAATCAAATCATCGTATTTTACTCATCTTGTAGCATGGGCTCCCTGAATCTGAAGCGGTTGGAAAGCAGTTCCGCCGACCGAACGACACATTCAATACGTTCATCAATATTGCCGTCTTCAAGCCGGTAAAGAGGGCCCGATATTCCGATGGATCCGATAAGTTCCCGTTTCGCGCTGAATACCGGTGCGGCCAGACTATACGCTTCGATAACATTTTCTCCCTTGCTCAGGGCATATCCGGTTTCGCGTATCCGATCCAGTTGCGATTTCAGCTTTTCAATGTTGGTGATGGTATTGGGTGTGATTTGCTGTAAACGACTATTTCTAGTGACATGATCAAACAGATCCGGCGGCCCGAAAGCCATGAGGATTTTTCCGGCAGCCCCTGCGTGCAGGGGGATTCGCTGCCCTTCATGGACCGAAAAACGGATGGCATGCAGGCCTTCCTCACGTATCAGGGCGATGCGTTCAATCCCGTTCGTAACGTAAAAGGTTGCCGATTCCTGCGTCTCATCGACGAGGTCTTTCAGGGCAGGACGGACAAGCGTTTCGAGATGATTGCTTCTTTCAAATGCCTTTCCCAAAATCGCAACCCGAACGCCCAGATTGAACACCTTGTTTGTGTGCGTTTCAATGATGTACTCCTTGGATTCCAGTGTCCCCATCAGTCTCATGATGCGACTTCGGGTCAAACCGGTTTCCTGAATGATGTCTTTGATCGACAGAGGTCCCTTTTCTGCAAGACAATCTAATATCTCCAGTGCCTTAACCACGGCCTCCACATGTCTGGCCGCCTCTTTTGTTCTGTGTCCTACATTTGCCATTTTTTTACCTATTCGTTGACGGATGCGCCATTTCACACGGTGAGCCCACTTATCGGAAGTTCAAATCACGTTGCCAGTAAGATCAGGAACAGGAGCGTCGTATGTCTATCTAATAGATAAAAATGTCTATTAACAGCATCGTCTGTCATTGTCAATCAAAAAACTTCAACTCGCGGGATGGGATGTCAAAGACAATGAAACTTGCCCTCCAGGGCCTGGCAGGAGATCGGAGATGATATCGTGGTATGTCCACAGCGTGAAGTAAAGGGCAGCCGTATCCTTGGGCGAGAAGTGGTGCTAGGCGGGATCAAAGGGCTGATTCGTGACAGAACTGACCGCATCCGAATATGCGGTCAGGCGATTTGGCTGATTTGGGCGCCCGGGTTGGCCTTATCGACGTGAATATTCCTTCCGATGCCACGCACTTGCGGATGCAGTGGATGTCTGGTGCATGAATGATGAATTACCGCACAAATAAAGAAAGACTTCTACGGAACGCATTCAATACTATAAGTTAAAAAGACTTCTCCCACTTCTGACCATCGACACGCCAATGACAGAGTGCGTTTTTTCATCATACTGTTTTGCCTGGAAACGCGTTTTAGAAAGTCGCGCAGGCTGATTTCTGCATGTTTTCCTATTTCTTCGGCTTCTCCTGCGTCAATTCATCAAACAGTTCCCCAATTTCCTCTTCGAGCATTTGATCTTCACATTTCGGAACGCCCACTTGTGAACCCGATGGGCGTATTTCTTTAGCGTCATCATGATCATCGTCCTGATACATTGGCGGCCCTTTCCGTTAAAAGTGTAAGAATGATTTAAGCAAATATGAGGCCATCGAATGGTT
The DNA here is from genome assembly GCA_963674945.2 of uncultured Desulfosarcina sp. Classification (GTDB taxonomy): domain Bacteria; phylum Desulfobacterota; class Desulfobacteria; order Desulfobacterales; family Desulfosarcinaceae; genus Desulfosarcina. Next base: position 316,931 of record CAXXWQ010000003.1, on the reverse strand, counting down.
ATGCCATCAATCTGAACGCAAAACAGCCTCTTATACATTCGGATTGAGGTATGCACCGTCGGCAAACACCTCTGACAATTGTAGATACAATCAAAAACAGAAACCCACACGCAATCCACAATATTTGTGCTTTTTTGTATACTATGTCTTCTCGTGTATCATCAAATTATGAAGATAATACTTTTAGAGGTTGGGCGGGAGTCGCTATGGAGTAAAGAACAGAAGAATTCCATTTGACCTGAATAGCTAACTTCACTATTATCGCAAACAGCTATACAGGGGAGGCGAAAACAGCCCCCGGTAAGATATCCAGGCACATGCAGGAAAACATATACTCAAGGTTCGGCGAATGACACCCTTACCGCAAGAATAGAGGACGGAGCCGAAGCAAAGTCCGTTGCCATGGGAGTGAATGCCGATGATATTCTCATCGGTGAAGGGACAATGGTCCAGGTAGTAGATTGTGACGAAGACGTGAAAAATCTAAGGCAGGTCTTTGCAGAGGCAAAGACGGGTCGGTCCAAACACAAACCCGTATCAATAGAACTTAGGCCTACCAGCGGTGAGTGGGCAAGATTCTGCGGTTAATTTCGAACTGTTTCTACCGGCGCCGAGGGTACGCACGAAAGTGCGCTTCGTGTTCAAGACGGGTTCATGGTGAACAACCGTACCATCAAGGAGATTTCTACCTTCCAGTCGCCGCTTGCACATGGTGTTAGGGCCGTTGCCGACGATACGCCAATGGATATCCAATTCATTGGCAAAACCATTATTGGCCAACCGTTGGTGCTTGCAGTGTTTGATCGGGGGGGCAAGTCTGCGCCTGCCGCTTTCATGGATGCAGCGCTATCCGGTGGCACCGATCTCCTCGATCAAGGGAACAAAGATCGAAAAAATACGGAAAAGAAATATGTTTACAAATATAAAGGCTGTTGTTTCGTTGGTTTTGTTTCTCTCGCTTGGTTGTGCCCCCACTCTCACCGTTGCGGAGGTGACCGAATGGCACACGATCAACCCGGTCACGGTAGCATGGGATCCGGTGTCGACAAATTTCCACAGCCAGGAAGGGGCGGTTACCATCGAGTACGAAGTGGGGACAGCAGGTATTGATCGATCGAATCCGGGGCGGATCTGGCGGGGAACGGAGACCGAAACCACGATCACGTTACCCGGTGAAGGGAAATTTGTCTTGTGGGTCAAGGCATATTTGATGGTGAATGGAAAGCAAACGGGTGAGTCTGTATATTCATGGAGCAATGATCCTGCGGCAGTAAAAAACGGCAAGACATTCGGCTTTGCTTCTGCAGACCGTTGAATGAAAACCGACAACGCCGGCATGCACCGGATGTCCTCCTAAAGCTGGCCGACATCTGTATGCCCTCCGGTAAATATAAGAAATGGCGCCTGATCGGCCTGTCCGCGGCCCTATATGGTCTGGTTTTCCCCAAAGGGGTTTCCGCCTGGAAGGCTTGGCGAAATGCCGCAGATGGTATATGAGATATAGGTCAACGGGCTGGCGTATCTTTTCGATGGACTTGCATCGGATTGACGCCTGTTCGATAAACCCGATGAAAGGAAAACCATATGCACTCACGGACCTTTTTTTTCGACGACTTCAAACCGGGCCAGGCCTATGAAACGGCCCGCCGCACGATCTCGGAGGCGGATCACGTCAACTTCACCACCAGTTTCGGGTTTTTCGAACCCATTTTCATGGACCGGGACTTCGTTACAGCCCACACCCCTTACAAAAAGCCCGTCGTACCCGGTGCGCTGACCTTTTCCGTTGCCGAGGGACTGGCGATTCTTTCCGGGATTTTGCATAGCGGGATGGCCTTTCTCGGGGTGCAGCTCGATGTTCTCAAGCCGGTCTTCATCGGCGACACCGTGTCGGTGCGCATCGAGGTGGTGGAGACCCGCAGGACGAAAAAACCGGGCCGGGGGATTGTTACCTTTCGGCACCGGGTCATAAATCAGGACGGCGACGAGGTCGTGGTTTACACGGTAAAACGGATGATGCGGCAAAACATCAATAACGATTGACTCTGCAGCGAAAGTGTATGCATTCGCCAAATCCAGTTGAAAGGGCTGGAAGGGGCAAATTGACAAAACGCCTGAGGATCGCCTGGCAGAACGATTTTTGGACAAAAAGCAAAACGCCGAATGCGAAAAAAGACAACAAAGGAATCGGATCGCCATGACGGACAAAAAAACAAAAGGACATTTACTTGTATCCTCTTCCGTTATTGATACCGGGCTTTGTACCGGTTGCGGTGCGTGCGTGGGGCTTTGCCCCTATCTGCGAAGTCATCGGGGCGCCACGGTGGCGCTCTTCGCGTGCGACCGACAGGATGGACGATGCCGGCGCTACTGTCCCCGCATGGAAACGGATTGGGACGGCCTTGCCCAGGCGCTTTTCGACGCCTCCGATCTTACCCCCGAAATCGGTTCTTTCAAAGGGCTTTTCATGACCCGGGCAACCGATCCCGTGATCCGCGAGAAGGCCCAGCACGGAGGGACGGTGAGTGCCCTTGTCTGCGCGGCCCTGGAACACGGGCTCATCGGCGGCTGTGTCGTGGCAAGAGAGGAGGCGCCAATGCTGCCCCAAAGCATAACGGCGTTTCATCGGGACGAGGTGCTGGCTGCGGCCGGCAGCAAATTCGGCAACGCGCCGTCGGTGGCCGAGTTCAATCGCGTGTCGGCCCAAGGGACGGATCCGCTGGGGGTAGTGGCCACGCCGTGCCAGGCCCGGGCTCTGGCCAAAATGCGAAACAGTCCTGCCGCGGAGGACGCCTTTCGGATCGCTCGGCTCAAATTGGTGATCGGCCTGTTCTGCGGCTGGACCCTGGACTGGCGGCGCTTGCGGCAAATGGTGTTTGCTGCGACCGAGGGCGAAACCATCCTCGGCATGGATATCCCGCCCTCCAGCCATGCCTGCATGGAGGTGGAAACCGGCAGCGGCATGATCGAGATTCCCATCGACCGGGTCAACTGCTGCGTTCGCGGATGCTGCGATTATTGCACGGACATGACCGCCGAGTTCGCCGATATTTCGGTGGGTTCGGCAAGAAGCTCCGAGGGATGGGATGTGGACCGGCACTGGAACCAGGTGATCGTCAGAACCATGGCCGGTGAGCAGCTGCTGTCCCTTGCCAGGGAGAAGGGCATCCTGGAGTTCAAGGAGGTGTCCCCGGAAAGTCTGGCCAAGCTCAAGTCCGCCTCCATGAACAAACGGCGGCGAGGCCGGTCGAACTTGCGCGATCTGCTTGAAAATTGAAAAAAACAGACACGGGTGTCGTGATTCCTTCGTCCACATCCGCATAAGGTGGTGGTACCATGTCGATCATATCCGGTAAGAAAAAAAAAGGAGAGCGTCTCTTAATGATGGGCAACGAGGCCATTGCCCGGGGAGCGTTGGAGGCCGGCGTCAAGGTGGTGGCGGCGTATCCCGGCACGCCGTCATCGGAAATTCCCCAGGCCTTAGGGGACGTGGCAGAGGAGATGGGCCTTTATGTGGAATGGTCCACCAACGAAAAAGTTTCCCTGGAAGTGGCGGCTGCTGCCTCATACGCAGGGCTTCGCGCTCTTAGCACGATGAAGCAGGTTGGGGTGAACGTGGCCTCGGATTTTCTGCTTCACCTGGCGGAATACGGGTCCCGCGCCGGACTGGTGCTGGTGACCTGCGAGGATCCCGGTTCCCTGTCAAGCACCAACGAGGGCGACTCCCGGCCCTATAGCAAAATGATGGAGTTTCCCCTGATCGAGCCCGGCGACATCCAGGAAGCCAAGGACATGACCCGCTGGGCCTTCACGCTTTCCGAGACCATCCGCAATGTGGTGATGCTGCGCTCCGTAACGCGCATGTCCCATGCCTCGGGCAACGTGGTTATCGGCGACCTGCCGGAAACCACGGCGCAGGCCGATTTTCATTGCGACGGCGGATTTTTCGATCAGATGACCGGCCCGGTCATGACCCTGCCCGGCACGGCACCGGTCCAACGCGTTCGACAGCACGAGGGACTTTCAAAGGCCATCTCCTGTTTCGAGGACAGCCCCTTCAACACCTACGTCGGGCCGGACCGTCCAGAACTGCTTGTCATCACAAGCTCGGCGGCCACGTCCTATTGCAGGGAGGCCATGGACATATTGGGGGTCAAGAAACGGGTGGGGCTTTTAAAGCTCGGTACCACCTGGCCGCTGCCACCGCGCCTTTTAGAAAAACACCTGTCTTGTGCGGACCGTGTGTTGATTGTCGAGGAAGGTACGCCGTTTATGGAAGACAACATCAAGGCGCTGTTTGCCCAGCGGGCCCAGGAGATCGGGCCGACAAGGTTTTACGGGCGTGCGGACAAGACCATCCCTTCCGTGGACGAGTTGAATCCCGACCATGTGATGAAGGCCCTGGCGAAGATTCTCGGCTTGTCTGTCGATGACCCCGCAGCCGACTACCGGGCGCAGATTGCGGCGGAACTGGACGGCGGCATTCCGGACCGGCCGATGACCTTTTGCCCCGGCTGCCCCCACCGAGCATCCTTCTGGCTGATTCATGAAGCCCTCAAACTCGATAACCGCCGTGGATTCATCAGTGGCGACATCGGCTGCTACACCCTGGGGGTGTCGGATTGCGGTTTCCGGGCCGTGAAAACTGTTGCCGCCATGGGATCGGGTGTGGGCATGGCTTCCGGATTCGGCAAGTTCCAATGTTTTGGCATGGACCAGCCGGTCATCACGGTTTGCGGGGACTCGACCTTTTTCCATGCCGCCATGCCGGGCCTGGTGAACGCTGTCCACAACCAGGCGGACATCATCATGGTGATCCTGGACAACTCCGGCACGGCCATGACAGGTTTTCAGCCCCACCCCGGGATTCCCGTGGGCGCGGACGGAAAACCACTGCCGGCCATGGACATTCCGGCCATCTGCCGGGCCATGGGCGTGCGGGTGGAAATCGCCGATCCGTTCCAGTTCGCCGAGGCCAGAAAGACCATTGCGGATCTGCTTGACGATGCCGGTGGTGTCCGCGTGCTGGTGCTCAGACAGGCATGCGCATTGAGCCCGGCCCGCAAAGGCAAGAAGGCGTGGAACGTGTCGGTGGATCCGGAAAGATGCGTTGCCGAAGCCTGCGGCTGCAACCGGTTGTGCACACGGATTTTCAAATGCCCCGGCCTGATTTGGGATCCGGAGGCGAAACAGACGCGCGTCGATGAATTCGTTTGCGTGGGATGTGGCGTTTGCGCCCAGGTCTGCCCACACAACGCGATCACGGTGGAAAAGGTGGTAAACGCATGAATACGAAATCCTTGCAACACGATCCCTACAATCTGATTATCACCGGCGTGGGCGGACAGGGAAACGTTCTGGCGAGTCGGATGGTCGGCGACATGCTTTCCCGCCAGGGATTTGACATCACCATCGGCGAAACCTTTGGCGCATCCCAGCGGGGCGGATCGGTGATGAGTCACCTGCGCGTATCACGGAACGGAAGCCTGTCCCCTCAGATTCCCCTGGGCCGAGCCCACATGGTGGTGTCCCTGGAACCCACAGAGGCCCTGCGGGTCCTGAAGGCATATGGCAACCCAGGCGTCAAGGTGATTACGAACATGCGGCCGGTGCGCTCCATGGGGGTTATCAGCGGTGAGCAGACCTATCCGGCGCCGGAGACCATCATGGATTGGATCAATCAATTTTCCTCCGCAGCCTGGTTTCTGGATACCACCGAAACCGCAACCCGGTTGGGCAATCCCATCTTCGGAAATGTCATGCTCGTCGGCGCCTTGGCCAAAACCGGCGATTTGCCCCTTGGGCGGGAGATTTTCGAGGCGGTGGTCCGCAGTCGGATGCCCGAATCCAAGGTTCCGGTGAATCTGGAGGCCTTCGATGCCGGCGTCGGGATGATTGAGGAGTGATGGTGGCGAATATAAGAAATTTGCCGGCGGTTTTTATGAAAATCCTATGACATATGCTCCTATTCAGACATCTTGCTGGAAAGAAATTTGATAATATCCCGTCGGGTGATAATGCCCGTCAATATGCTTCCGGATGTAATGGGAACGCGTCTGAAATTATTATCAACGAGACATTTCATGATTGACATCAAGTCCTCGTTTTCATTGAAAGTAGTAATCTTCGTGGACATTATGTCTTCAACTCTCTTGCCTCTGATTTTGCCAGTGTACAGGACTTTCAGAATATCTTTTTCCGTAACCATGCCGACCAGGTTATTATCTTCATTTAACGGTTTGATACCGTATCTCGTGTAACCGAAAGACATCACCATTGAAACCGCTGTTAAGAGCGTGGGTTTTCATTTCGACATTCATTATTGGGCAAGTCTGCGTGGCCAATAAACACACCGGCAGTCACATGCCCTGAGGAAGTTCGAATATCGGTGTGTTGAAGAATTTGAGTTATTCTCCACAGGAATTGATCAGCACCAATTCTCACAGCCGTCAGTTCCCACAGATATTTCGGTACAGCCAAAAGGAGGAAGTAAGAATCGGAGGATAAATTGGATTATCTCGTTTAATCCTCAGCTACTCAGTTGGATTGAGAAAAAGAATTTAGTAAAGCCGGTAATGATTTTAATTTCTAAATAACAGAGACATTTATTTCACAATCAGTAATTGTTTACCCACTACTTAATTATATCCTAAATTTTGCACGACGAATCATAAATAAGGAAGAAACCATCTGGGAATCCTGTTATAAAGGGAGGTGACATGCTTCCACAATAAAAACAGGAGGTACCCAGATGGTAAAATCAAGTAAATCAAAAAGCCGTAAAAACCGCAAGAACAAAGGGTTTAAGAAAAACGCTGCCAAGGCCAGAAAAATCAACGCTTCTACGCCGCATGAGACATGCAGCGAGCAACTAAGTCCATTTGGCGGGCTTTTAGCGATGATCAAATTTTTCGATTTGATCGATTTCAAACAAATATTTAACTCCACCTATCATGCGCCTGTCCGGCAGCCAAAGCTGGGCCACTATTCGATGGTGGCAGGACTTCTGATGCTACTGTTTATAGGCTTTAACAGAATCTGGCATTTTACCTACATCCGACTCGATGCCATGCTGTGTGGATTTTTCCGACTGACAAAGTTGCCGGTGTCGAGCACCTTCTGGCGATACCTTGACAGCTTGGGAATTAACCAAGCCCAGTCCCTTCAGAAGCTCATGAGCATTCTGCGAGAACGGGTGTGGCAACAACTGGGTTTCAATTATTACCGGATATGCATCGATATCGACACCACCGTCGAGACGCTGTACGGCAATCAGCAAGGAGGCAGGAAAGGCCATAACACCAAAAACCGGGGAAAGAAAGGTTACCGTCCGGTGCTGTGCTTCATTGAGCAGACCCGGGAGTGTCTTATCGGAAAGCTTCGAAAAGGTGAAACACTCAGTGGCAAACAGACCGCTGCCTTTATCCTCCAGACAAAATCCCATTTACCCGGTTGTGTTCGCCAAGTCCTGCTGCGGGCCGATGGAGAGTTCCTGAGCTGGGAAAGTGTCCAGACTGCAAGACACTGCGGCTATGACTTCATCATCGCCAACAAGAGATGCGACCCGCCCTTTGATCCGAGAGGTTGGTATCGGCCCTGGAAACGCAAGGATGTTGAGTATAACAGCTGCGTCTATCAGCCCCTTGGTTGGGATACCCCGTGCCGGTTTGTGGCCATGCGTATACCGAAAGCCAAATCAACTTCAAACCAGCAAGTGCAATGCCTACTCTTTGAAGACGACAACTATACATACCGGATATTCTGCACGAACCTTTCAGGGCCGGCCCATGAGGTGGTCAGCAAGTATGATAAACGCGCTGACGTTGAAAACCTGGTGGGTGAGGCCAAACGTGAAGGGCTTGAGGCCATCCCATCAGCAAAGTTCAAAAACAATTATGCGTTCTTTCAACTTGTAGTGCTGTCGTATAACATTTGGCGTTACATCAAGATGCTTGCCGCCATGAGCCAGGACAGAAAAAAGATGCCGCATTTAAAAACGGTGGCATCCAATACAATCCGGATCGCCAGGTTGAAGCTGCTTTTCATTGCCGCAAAAGTTGTCAAAGATCAAAACCGTGACAAGGTCAAGTTCTCCGTACACGATGCGAGAACGCCCGCGATGATCCATTTTCTCGACTTCCTGGATCAAGCGCGATTGAAACCGAAGCCGTGGAGACAAGTGGCATGTTGAACGTCTGCGTAACTCGGGAAAATATCATGCAAGAATTTTTTTTCACGACAATTTCCTTTGTATATGGGCAGTTAAACGAAACACGTGCAAACCGTATACTTCACACTAAAGGCAACGATCATGTGTTAGAGTAGAAAACGAACTCTTCGTCATTTTGAAAAAATTGGCCACCGTGGCCAATTAAAGCTAATTGCGTGCAAAATTCAGGTATATATTAAATGCTGTAATAGTTATCTTGTTGTATTTGCAATAAATATTTTATCTAAAATTCTGTTCTTCTTTGGTATAAAGATTGCTCTACATTCAAAATCTAAGATCTCAGCGAATCGAACAATGTAACAAATTGCTTTCTGAATGCGTTCACCCGTTGTTTTTGATGTGGGGTTCAATTTTTTGTTTTTGTGGATTGAGGTGATTCTATTGGCTGATGACACACCCTATATAATTGTTGATAATAAGAAAATCTATCCACTTGTGTCACCCGCCAACTTCTCTCCTAAAATCGAAAATCGGGAAGTAAATGAATGTCAGGACTTTGGTGTTGTGGACCGCGTTACCATATCAAAAGAGGCAAGAGATAAGTCAAGACTGTATCAAGCGCAATTAAGGTTATGTTCGTCGAAAAATAAAGGAAATATTGGCTTTTCGATAGCCTTGGACAAGTAGAGATAACGCAAGAGAACTGCATCCATTAAATGACCCAAGAAGTAAAACAGGAGTCAACGCTTTATCCCTTCCCTTCTTTTATTCCCAAACTGCTCAATCGTGATAGTCCTGTCTCCGGTTTGTTGATGTCTTTGAATCGTGCAAGAATGTAAGGAACCCGCCTTCAATTTGCCCCTCACATATCTTTTGGGTGTACAGATCGTCCATAATCTGTTTAAAATAACAACCGTTTGCTTTTTACTTGAAAGCGATTGAGGGGCAAGGTTGTCTCAGAAGAATCAGATGGAGATTGACGATATGAATAATACAAAAAAAAATCCCAAAGGAGCCGGCAAAAGTAGTTTTGAACTGATTGATCCCAAAATAGTAAGGGATATTTTGCCGGTGAAACATGGATCCGTCGTGCTTGATTTAGCATGCGGTAAAGGGAATTATTCCTTATTCTTCTCCGACATCGTTGGTGAACAGGGGCTGGTATACGCTGTCGACCTCTGGAAAGAAGGATTGTCACTTTTAAAGGAACAAATTGATGAAAAAAACATAAAGAATATAATGCCCCTTTGGGCTGATGCGACCAAAGAGATTGAAATTGACGCGTACCACGTCGATTTATGTTTACTGGCAACCGTTTTACATGATTTTGAAGAAGCCGGTAAAACCGATACAATATTGAAACAGATCAAAACCCTTCTCAAACCGGATGGACATCTTGCCGTTATTGAATTCAAGAAGATGGAAGGTCCGCCCGGACCACCCATGAAAATACGACTGTCCGAAGATGAGGTTGAAAAAATTGTCACTGGGTACGAGTTTAAAAAACAAAAATCCATTGATGTTGGTGATTTTAATTATATCATAACGTTTCAATCCACATGAAAACCCATCGTCCGATTCTGCAATCCAAACTGACAAAGCCTTACACGGCACGCACCCTGCAACGTACCCGCCTGAAAGAGCAGCTTGCGGCCATCACACATAAAAAACTGGCCTTGATCATTGCCGGCGCCGGATATGGCAAGAGCACGGAGATCCCTGGCGCGATTGAGCTGTTGTTGGAGAGAATGCCCAACACCCTCCATTTGGTCATCATCAGTCGTAAAGAACCTGGTCTTAAGCTTTCACGGTACCGCGCCACAACAGATATCGTCGAACGTCAACCTATAAAAATACAAGATTTTATGATGCGTTCGTCTCTCCTTTCCCATCTCGATCCCGAAATTTGCGATATTGCGTCACTATATCGCCGGTGAGCATCACGAAGAGGTTTGTCGCCTGTTTGCCGGACTGGTGCTTATCGATTTCAAAGATATCCCCATCACCTTCCTAAAGAAAATTTTCGATACGCTGCCGCCGGCGCTGATCGAAAATAATGCCCAACTGCTGTTCATCAGGGCGAAGGTGATGTCCGTTGGCGGGGAGATCCAAAGGGCCATACGCGATTTTCAAATCGCGCTATCTCTTTTCGAAGAAGAGAATGATGTCGATGGAATCGCCAATTGCCGTAAGGAGATCGGCTTTCACTATTATCTCACAGGCAAATTGGAAAGGGCAATACAGGAGATGGATGCCATTCGGGACCGTTCTCATAAGGACCCGTTTTTTCCGTTAGAAATGGCGGGATTTTTGATTCTCTTTTCCGCCATCACGGGCGACGTGGATGGCGCCGACGAATATTACGGTTCAGCCGTGAGAAAATTTGCCGTATCGGATAATTTCGATATGACATTTATCCGCACATGGCTTGAATTGTGTCATTCCTACCGTTTTCATGTAGCCGGTAATTTTCGTAAAGCGGACGCCTTGAATAAAAGAGTTATTACCACATTCGTGCAAATGGAATTGGATAATTTCCTGCCGATTACCTATTTCCAGGCGGCGTTGACCGTATATTACCTGGTTGATTATTCTCAGGGCTGTGAATGTGCCGAAAAAGGGTTGATGATGGCCGCCAGACAAGGGGTCTACGACAGTCAATATGTTTGGCTGCTGTATGCTCGTGCATTGAACCATTATGGAATGGGCACTTACGACCAGGCGTTTTCAGATGCGGAGGCGTCCCTTGATTTATTCAGGGAATATGAAAATGCCTGGGGGGGAGGCGATGGCGTATGATTGCCTTGGGATGATTCACGGCGGAAATGATGGGAATTGATACGTTATTGTCCTTCGAGACGATCCATTGGAAGATTTGTCGGCATTCAAATCTTTGTTGTGGACGATCAAGGATGGCCAGGCGCACACTCCCGAAGAATGGATGGTAAAAACCGAATCGATTTGATAGAATTCGACCTGAATGAAACCCGCAATGGAGGTGAAGATGAAAGACGTTGTCATTGCAAGTGCATGCCGTACGGCCATCGGCACCTTCGGAGGAAGCCTCAAAAGCCTTACCGGGCCGGTGCTGGCCGGCATCGCCATGAAAGAGGCGATCAAACGTGCGGGGATTGACCCTTCGATGATCGACGACGTGCGCTTCGGTTGCTGCATGGAGCATCACGACAATCTCAATGTGGCCCGAGTTGGCGCGTTACTGGCCGACGTCCCCGATACGATACCGGCGGTCACCATCAACCGGGTCTGCATTTCGGGCATGGAAGCCGTTATTTCCGGCATGGCCATGATTCAGGCGGAGATGGCCGACGTGATCCTGGCCGGAGGGGTCGAGCACATGTCCGGTATCCCGTACACGGTTCCCAGTGCCCGTTGGGGCGCAAGGCTTCAGGACCAGGGTTTTGTCGACGCCATGATCCATGCCCTTCACAGCGGATCCTTCTTCGCGCCATTGTCAACGGACGCTCCCGTTGATACCGCCGCGGCACCGGCCAGCATGTTTTTGGGGAAACCCTACATCATGGGGCACACCGCCGAATTTATTGCGCAGAAAATGGGTGTCACGCGAGAAGAGATGGATGAAGTGGCCCTGCGCAGCCACAACAACGCCGAACGCGCCACCGTCGACGGGGTCTTTGCCGAAGAGATCGTTCCGGTTTCCGTGCCCCGCAGAAAAGAAGATCCGCTGATCTTCGACAAGGACGAACATTTCAGACCGAGACTGACCATGGACCAGTTGCGCAGCCTGCCCCCCGCCTTCGTTCCCAAAATCGGCAAGGTTACCGCGGGCAATGCCAGCGGCCTCAACGACGGGTCGGCGGCCATGGTGATCATGTCGGCTGAAAAAGCGGATGAACTGGGCATCAAACCACTTGCCGGAATCCGGGCCGTGGGAAAGGGCGCCTGCCATCCTGCCATTATGGGACTGTCGCCGGTCCCAGCCGTCAGGGATCTTAAAAGGCGCAGCGGACTGACCGTCGAAGACTTCGACCTGGTGGAGGTCAATGAGGCCTTTGCCGCCCAATACATCGGATGCGAACGGGAGTTGAAACTAAGCCGGGAGATCACCAATGTCAATGGTTCCGGTATCGGCCTGGGCCACCCCGTGGGTGCCACGGGATGCCGGATCATGGTATCTTTGATTCATGCCATGAGAAAACGCGGCAACACCTTAGGGCTGGCAACACTTTGTGGCGGCGGAGGGGTTTCCATGGCTTGCGCCATAGAGATCGTTTGATTCATTGTATCCAATGAACATCAGGAGCTGTGAAACGGCAACATGGCCGCAGGCCGTGTTGGCGGCCGTCACCCTCCCGACTGGCTGACGCCCATGGATTCCAGATAGCCCCGGACCACGTGTGAGGGATCGATCTGCAGAATCTGGGCTATGTTTTTCAAAAATTGCTTCAGATAAACCGTGGCCGGCAAGTTGGCGAACCGGTCTTCCTCGATGGCCGTCATGACGTTTTGACTGATTCTCGTCGCAGCATAGATTTCTGACAGTTCGATGCCGTAGGCGTTTCGCAACTCCTTCAACTGCGACCCGGAAAGTCGCGATTCGGACAGGATCGCTTCGATACGTTTACGCATGCCCTGCGTCTCGGCCTGCTTTGCCGTCCATTGGACGAGGCTCTCTTCCCTCGTCGGACCGCCATTATCCTTCCGCTGGTTCTCTTCATTTGGGGAGCTATCGGAAAAATCCCTGGCATCCAGCGCACCGGTGTCGAGCAGCATCCGGTCGTATGCGGCACGCTGGTCATCGTCGATCAGGGTTTCGAAGGCCTTTTCGATGGCGTTGAGCAGGGTCTTTCGCTGACGTTCCGAAAAGAGGGCATAGGTGGCCGGGCTCTCCGCATCGTAAAGGGCTGATGTCTGCTGGTAGGCGTGGCGGATATCTTCCTTCCCTGCATTGGGCGGGAGTTGAAGAATGTCGTAATAATTGTCGAATTCAAAGGTCTTCATGCACAAAGTCTGTCATTATCGGGTCTTGCGGATTGCGCCAGCAGCTGACTGCCGATCTGTTTCAGCTGCATGGCGGTCAACGTGTTCGGGAAATTATCGGAGTATAGTTTTTTTGTGTAGATCGCATCGATGACGCTTTCGTCGAAATTGACCTGTCCCAGAAATTCAAAGGGAGAGTAAAAGTGACGATTGCACACGTCGGTAATTTTGGGGCCCAGGGTACTCCCGGCGCTGCGACGGAACTGGTTCAGGATCAGATTGAAGTGAAACCGGCCGATTGCCGCTTTCAATAGCAGCACGTGAGCCGGATCGGTTCTGGATACGAGATCGAAGATTTCGTCGGCTTTCAGCCCGTTGGCCCGCTTGTCAGTGACTGTCGCCTTGGTCATCCGCTTGAAACCGTTTCCCTTGACGATCTGTTTCAAGCCTCTCAGGTAGACAGCCTTGATGAAGCGGAACGTGTTTTCGATGGAGGTGGGTTCGGGGGTACAGATGAAAATTCCCTGCCGGGAGACCAGAAAAAAATCAAGGGTATTGAAATTGGTGCCGGCTCCCAGGTCCAGGATAATATAATCGTAGGGCAAACCGCGGATGGCGTTGATCAGTTTGATCTTTTGGGCATGGCACAGATTGGGAATCTCCATGGAGCAGTTGTTGGAGCTGATAAGGAAAAGATTGTCCTTACACGTTCTGACCGCCACCCGTTCCAGCTGCGGTTCGGCTCGGTCCAGAAAGCGATTCAATCCATCTTCGGGCGCCGGCATACCCAAAAAGGTGTGCAGGTTGGATCCCCCCAAATCCAGGTCGACCAGAACCACCGATTTTCCACGATCGGCCAGTAACGCGCCCAGACTTGCGGCGACAAAACTTTTGCCGACGCCGCCTTTGCCTCCTCCTATGGAATAGATCGTCTGCATCGTTTACCTTGCGTCAATAAATGGTTGTTGCCCAAGTCGATCTTCCGGTTTGGATTGGTAACCCGTGATCACCGCAGCAGCCTTTGTGTGTAAAACCGATGCATTTGCAGTGGTGAACACGAGACCGGGTGGTTCTTCAATGGGTAACTGAACGCGATTGCGTTGTTACTTCATCCCATTTGGTACCGCCGGTCTTTTCAACGCTTTATAGAAGATCGGCACTTTGGTAAAAAACGTTAGACGAAGTATAGTGGATGCGATGATTTTCTTATGATCTGTGTATGTCTCTGAAATCGTTTTACTCGACACAGATGCAATCTTCGAACGAATTGCAGTACCCCCCACGATGGCCTGATGCTTTGCAGTTATTGCTGCAAATCGGTTTGTGACAGACCTTGCCACCATATTGCGGGTTAGCACACTTCACACCGTTAAGAATCTGGGATAGCTGACATGTCTTTTTAATATCGGTTTGCGGCATTGCGTATCCCATTACATTCACGCTACACATTAACCCGTTCGAACCATCGACGATAACCTTAACACCGCCGACCAGAGGGACATTGTTCTTGGTGCAGGAATAAACAAAACTGGACAGATTGACATCATACCATTCCAGCTTCGGGTTTATGCAGCCGGTCTGGGACACAATGTCGCCGTACCAATTGATCACACCATTCAGATCGCATGAATATCCCGGCGGTAACACACCCCCGATGATTGAGGCACTGGTATAATCATCCTCAAGATAGAGATTTGAAGCCTCTCCCAAAGGGATATGGCGAAAAGTGGGCGGAATATAAGTAAAACATGATTTGTGCTGGCCGGTCATGACGCCAACGGAAACCCAGTTGTCGGGGACGGTATTGGGATTTAGCGTTCCGCACTTTTTGAGCTCTTCCCCCAATTCTTCAGCCGGTCCGGCAAAGATCGCTTCTGCTGAAAACACAGTAAGAAGAAGAAAACAGACGATAACTCTCATGTCACCTCCATGCTTGAATATTTTTATACTCGTACCCATACTAAAATGAATGGGTGAAACCAACTGAAATTTGATCATAGGCCAGTGAGGAGTGAATGTTCGTCTGCCCAATGGGCTGACCGGTCGCATCATACCATGAACCGGATTGCGAACTTTCAAAAGCATGGGTATAGCCAACATCGATAGCCGTTTTTCGTGAAACCATCCATGAAGCGCCCAAGGCCAAATGGTGCTCGTTGTGCTGCGGTGTGCCCACATTGTAGAATGTGATGTCATCACCGATGGGATTGCTGCCGTAGTTGTAGCCGGCCCTGACAATCCAGCTGTCGTGGATACTTTTCTGGATTCCCATTTTCCTTGCTGAGCAATGAAAATCGGATTGGTTTCGCTTTGTGGAATGTCCAAATAAGAACCAGCCTCACCGACAACGGCAACATAATAGGAAAACGGGCTGTTATCACCGTTGAAGACCATCCCCAGGTGTCCCGCTGGGATTGTATCCGCATCGGAATCGCTGGAACCGGTAATTCCCAGTGTCGAAAACGAACTTTCTACGGTTGCATCCGAGATAATGACGCCCAGACTCATTGAGAATAAATACCCGTAAAAAAGATTTGCATTGGCCGGGTTGCGGTAAAGGCTACCCAACAGGTCCTGAGGGTTTCCCGCGGTTGCCGCTCCTCCCATGGATTCATTCACAGCACCGATACCATGGAGAAAATAGCCATTGGCTGCCAGTAGCACGCCTGGAAAAAGAAGAGAATAGAGCAGGAGTAAGGCAGGAAGCGTTTTCGGTCTCATTTATCATCCTCGGAAAAAACGTATAGCAATTAATGAGGCATTGTTCTACAAAAATCAGTTCATTTTACATCAGTTGGATTGGAATTTTTTATAAGAATTTTACCATTTATTTCCATCTGCTTGTTTTCGCGATAATGTTTGACTTAATTCCCTCGAAACGAGTATAGTTTATCAATAATCTTCCTATTCCAAGTGACTTGCAGCAGTTACCCATTTTCACGATCGGTCATCGCTCTAATCTGCCTTTTGCGACTTTTCGTACACTCCGCTTCCTGCGTTGATCTGATTAAAAATCGATATTCTTTTCGTCTCGATCAACAATACAAATTTGAATGAATGAACCAATCAAGGGAAGGAGAGTTCAACATGGGAAACGAAACACCTATGGGAAATCCGGCGGTTGTCGGCCTGGCGGGGTTTGGAATCACCACCTTTTTGCTCCAGTTTCACAATGTTGGTTGGTGTGGTGTCGGTCCCATCGTCGCGATGGCATTTATTTTTGGTGGACTGGCTCAATTGATTGCTGGTTTTATGGAATTCAAATGTGCCAACAATTTCGGTTTCAGCGCTTTTGTTTCCTATGGTGCGTTTTGGATCGCATTGGGTGTCATTTTTATTCTGAATCACTACAATATCTATCATTCCTCCACGACGGATGTTGGATGGTTTTTGGTCGCATGGACCATTTATACGGCAATCATGTGGGTTCCGGCCATGCGCGTCCACGGTGCCATGGCTGTTACCTTCACCTTGCTGCTGATCGGATTCATTCTTCTTGATTTGGCTCATTTCGGCTTTCCGGGGCTTACCAAAGTGGCAGGATATGAACTGATGCTTTGTGCCGCCGCCGCCCTGTATATGATGGCACATGTCATCTACGCGCAGGTTTTCGGTTATGATGTGCTGCCCGTTGGGGATCCTTGGATCAAACCGAAAAAATGAGGAATTCTTGTGCCTCAATCCTGCACCAACATACAATCGACATGAATAAAGACGGAGGATGACATGAAAAAATATAGAATCATTGCGATTTGCCTGATGGCAGGAATCTTTGCTGTTAACGGATGGGCAGGTGAATCTGCCACCAAGGATGAATGTGTGATCAAGTGCCATGAGGCAGCGGCCATGATTATTTCAAAGGGTGTGGACGCCGCCATCAAAGAGATTTCAAATCCCAAAGGCACTTTTGTCTGGAAGGATTCCTACGTATTTTTGATGAATCTGGATGGTAAAATGCTGGCACA
Source organism: uncultured Desulfosarcina sp. (assembly GCA_963674945.2). Taxonomy (GTDB): domain Bacteria; phylum Desulfobacterota; class Desulfobacteria; order Desulfobacterales; family Desulfosarcinaceae; genus Desulfosarcina. Next base: position 299,837 of record CAXXWQ010000003.1, on the reverse strand, counting down.
TCCGTTTAAACCAGAGCTTACCAAACAAGATCATGTTCTGTTGATCACCGACCCCACGGACAAGGCGCTGTTTGTGCATTTTGTCAATCTTGCCCGAAAGGTGGGGCATGGTTGGGTTGAATATATGTGGCCCAAACCCGGTAAAAATACACCTTCCAAAAAACTGACCTATATTTATCGGGTGCCGGATCAGGATCTTTTTGTCGGTGCGGGTGTATATGTGGGGGGCATGATTTACTGATTTGCCCCTCATTGATTAAGTTTTTACCGATACCAACGATGCGATTTGATCATACTTTTCAGCAGGATCTATCTTTTTTTCTTCATAGTAGATGATCCGGAGTGATTGGAACGCCCGGAGTAGTTCGTTTCGCTTCAGACAATATTTGTCCGTCAGCCCGTCCAGGAAGGATTCAAAGATCAGGACGCCGCCGGATCGAAGTCCGTCTTGGATCATGGGAAACAGCCTTCTGTTCAAGAACCGGATGTTTACGATCAATTCATAACGGTCCGGCGGGATATCCCATGTATCCAGATCCGCGCATATGACGTTGATGTTCGGATGTTTGCCTGCCAGTTGGCCGGTGGCCACCGTTGATATATCCACCGCATCCACAGCAAAGCCTTTTGTCGCCAAATAAACGCTGTTTCTGCCGTTCCCGCAGGCGATATCCAGGGCTTTGCCGGAAGCTGCAAGCGTATGATATTTTTTCACGATTGAGGATGGTTCCGATCCGCCCGGTTTCCTGCCGTATCTTGTGTCCCATTTTTTTTGATCTGTTTTCGTCATCTTTTCATCGCGGCAGTGAATATGCCCGCTCCAATCAGTGCGCTCCCTCCACACCGGTTGAACCATCTGCGAATCTTTTTCTTCCGAACATGTTCACGCAACTGACCGGCAAATACGGCATACAAAGCTGCGTTGATGGTTGCCAAGAACAAGAACGTCACTCCGAGCAGCGTCAGCTGGAGCGGTGCAGGCCTGAAGGGACTTACAAACTGCGGAAGGAAAGCAACAAAAAATGCGATGCTTTTGGGATTAAGGGCCGTCACGATGAACGAACTTCGCAGAAGCGATTGTGACGATACACATGCCTCATTGTCCGTGGTCGAACGATTTTCAGGAGTTGCGATCCAGAGGTTGATCCCAAGATACAGCAAATAAAGAGCCCCCATCCATTTAAAAAAAGTGAAAAGGGCTGCCGATGCAGACATGATTGCCCCAAGTCCCAAAAGAGAAAGCGTCATTGCTGTAAAATCTCCCAGAAGAACCCCTGCCACCAGCGGAATGACAGACTTTTTTCCATGTGTGACGGCCTGGCTTATTACCAAAAGGACTGTCGGCCCCGGTATGATCAGAATTATGATCGCCGCCATGACAAATGGAATATACAGATGCAGTGTCATCAATTATTCCTTAAATAGAGAGAAACACCAGTGTGAAACCATCCCCGACCCATGGCCATGTATAGCACAGCAGGGTCAACCTCCCAAAGAAAATTCAATCATTTTTGTGCACAACGTCCAAGTTAAAAGATAACTTTTTAACTTAAGAAATACTAATGAAAACCGAAAACGATAATTGGGAGAATGCTTATTATTGGTTGAAATACGTGTTGAGCGGCGAACCATTTAATTTTCGTATGTAACGAGGAAGTAATAAAATCATGTCCATCGAAATCCCTTAGTGCGGCTGCATGGCTATTCCGGCGCAAATTCAAATAGCCTTTTGTCAATGGGAGATAAGATGTTGTTAATGAACGATCATAATGAAAATGAAAAGTACCAATGGTGCTTGGAGGCTGTAGCGGATATCGGTAGAGAATGGCCGGTCTGCATAGATTCGGTTCCTTTTGTGATTGGTCGTGCAAAGGACAGCAATTTCAGGCTACTCGATAAGCGCATATCGAGATATCACTGTGAGCTTCGAATAAGCAGTGGCCTTTTATGGATTCGTGATCTTGGCAGCACCAATGGAACATTTATCAACAATAAAAAAATCGATCATGCTGAAATGATTGAAGCCGGTGATATTGTCACAATCGGGAAATATGAGTTCAAGGCAAAAAGAATAGATGCGCCGAATCCCCACACAAAGCAGGATACCGTATTTTCAACCATTAATGAAGAAATCTGTAATTTGTCTGGAGTAGAGGACAAAATGCGGTCGTTGATTCACGAGCGAAACGTAATCCCTCATTTTCAACCCATCGTACGATTTTCTGACATGAGAGAAGTCGGTTACGAAATTCTCGGACGTATTGACGATGTGGATTTGCCATCAAATCCATCTGAATTATTGGATATGGCAGAGAGTTTGGGATGCGTTTTGGAATTAAGTTCTATTTTTCGTGAAGTCGGTGTTGAGATCGGGAAGAATTTGCCTGGATTGCCTGTGTTGTTCGTCAATACGAACAGGCTGGAAATATACGACATGAAAGGCCTTATCGCTTCGCTGGAAAGAATCAGAGATATTGCCCCATCCAATAAAATTGTTCTGGAATTGGACGAAAAGGCCGCCTCTGATGCAAATACGCTTTCCGAGTTGAGTCATGCGTTGGAAATGATGAATATGGCATTGGCTTTCGACGATTTTGGTGTCGGTCAAACCAGGCTGGTCGAACTTTCAAATCTATCACCAGATTATCTGAAATTCGACATTTCTCTTATTCGCCAAATTCACATCGCCCCAAAGCGACTGCATCAAATGATTGAAACATTTATCAGAGCATCTCACGATCTTGGTATACTCGCCCTTGCAGAAGGTATTGAATGTGAGGAGGAATTTGAAGTATGCAGGCAACTTGGGTTTGATCTGGGACAGGGCTTTTACTTCGGAAGGCCCGAATCCATAGATACGATCGAATGTCGTCATGATTATACTGCGAGATATTTCAGCAATAGTAAGACCAAACTGCGGAAAAAGGAATCAAAATGCAGCGTGCCGCCTGACGAATCCATAATGAGTAGCATGGATGTAAACAGAACCTTTTTATTAAATGACGAAAATGAAATAGAATCTGCATCAACATAACACACCAGGTGAATAATCGGGCATTTCCAATCATCCCATTCGCAAACTGATACACACGATCCCGCCTTTTGAAAAAACTAATCGAATTTACGATAATCCGATACAACTTCACTCCCCCACTTACTGGAGAACGCATGGAAAAACAAAAACTTCCTATTGGTATGATAAAAAGCCATAGTTCTCATTATGGGAGGAAAGCAATGAAATCTGAATGGATAAATACAACCATTCCCATTTAATGGTTTGATTATTGATGCCGTATCATCGAAAGGTGATATTCCGCTTAGCATATTGGATTGTGAAGGCGCATCCATTGGCAAAAATGAAATTTATGGAATCGAAAAAATCGGCCGATACTTGTTTAAAATGAGGTGTTGCGAAAAGGTTTGAACCGATTTTGGCCATCTCGCAGACGGGTGCCGAAAAAGGAAAAGGTTCGACAATCCTAAAAATTATAAAGAATCTAAACTCCTTGCAGACTTACTGAACCCAAAAGCATTGCAGGTGATTGATGCGAAACATATTCAGAAAAAGACGGCGCAGTCACTTGTCTATCAAGAACAAGCTGATGTTACTATTGAGTGTGACATCCGTTTTGTCATTGTTATTGGTTACCACTGCAGTCGTCTTCAGCGAAAATTGGAGTACGCGAAGGAGCATCGTTCGGGAGTTGCAATCCATGGGGGACGTTGTCGCGTTGAATATCGGCGCCACCCTCTTGTTCAACGATAAGACCAGTGCCGAGGAGGACCTGGCTTCCCTGTCTGCCAAACCAGATATCGTAGCGGCAGTTCTATATGATAAAAATGGAGCCGTTTTCAGCCAGTTCAGCCCCGATGGGGTGGATGTGGAACCACGGATCGTGGAATTTCGTAATCGATATCTCAAAAACAGTTCCCTCGTCCACAATCTGATTACCCGCGGTGAAACCTATTTTTATGCAAACGATCATCTGCATGTCGTTCGGCCGGTGGTGGTGGATAACGCAGTCGTTGGCGCCATCCAGTTGGTCGATAATCAACAGCAAAGAAAAGAACGCCTGCATCTGTTTTATTGGATGTTGGCTTGTGCCGTCGGCATAACCCTCGTGGTGGTCCTTTTCGTTTCAACGCGACTGCAAAAGGTGTTTGTCGGTCCCCTTTTCGCTCTTTTGAACTCCATCAACACCATCATTCGTGAGAAGAATTACCAGGTACGCGTGGAAAAGCAGAGTCACGATGAATTCGGTATCCTCATCGATCGTTTTAACGATATGATCCAGGAGATCCATGACCGGGATAAAGATCTCAAAGCCTACAGCACGGATCTGGAAAAGCGGGTGGAGCTGCGAACGGCGGATCTATCCGAGGCAAAAGGGGAACTGGAATCCATGGTCTCTTCGCTGGAAGCGGCAAAGGAGGCGGCTGAAGTCGCCAACCGGGCAAAGTCCCAGTTCCTTGCGAACATGAGTCATGAAATTCGTACACCCATGAACGGTGTTCTGGGGATGGTGGAATTGTTGCTACAGACACGGCTGGATGAAGAGCAGCACCGCTTCGGAATGACCATCCAAAAATCCGGAGAATCCCTTTTGTCCATCATCAATGACATCCTCGATTTTTCCAAAATTGAGGCCGGAAAGCTGGAACTCGAAACCATCCATTTCGATCTCCAGATGCTGGTGGAGGATGTTGTTCAACTTCTGGCCTCCCGGGCCCATGCCAAACGGATCGAATTGGCTTCCTATATTCCTGCGGACACTGAAATATATTTAAAAGGAGATCCCACGCGACTTCGGCAAGTGCTTACCAATCTTGTCGGAAACGCGATTAAATTTACGGAAGAGGGGGAAGTCATCGTCAGTTTGTCGACAACACGGGTTTCAGACAATCGTGTGAGGCTTTTCGTCTCCACACGGGACACGGGTATTGGTATCAGTGAAGAGAACCGTCAGCGGCTATTCGCCCCATTTTCACAGACAGATGGTTCCACCACCCGAAAATATGGTGGGACGGGATTGGGTCTGGCCATCTCAAAGGAACTTATCACCTTGATGGGCGGGGTCTTGGGCTGCAAAAGCGAACCGGGAGAAGGATCCGATTTTTACTTTTCCATCGAACTGGAGCGTAGCCCCAAAATAAAAAGAAGCAAAACGATTTCCGATACACAGGTGTTACGCGGTCGTCGTGTGCTGGTGATTGACGATAATACGACCAATCAGGAGATTTTGTTGCGCCAGATGGCATCATGGAAGATGATCGGCAAAAGTGCCAGCCGGGGGATCGACGGAATCGAACTTCTTTCGGCGGCCCAAAAACAAGGTTCTCCCTTTGATTTGGCGATCTTGGATATGGATATGCCGGAGATGGATGGTATGGATGTCGCCCAAACGATCAAAAACGATCCGTCCCTGTCCCAGACAACGATAATCATGTTAACATCGGTGGGACTTCGCGGTGATGCGCAAACAGCCAAGCAGTGCGGTGTGTCGGCCTATCTGACCAAACCGGTACGTCAGTCAGATTTACGGGCAACCATTTCCAGCTTGCTTGGCGACAATTCTTCCGAAAGTTCGGACCGGCTTGTTACGCGGCATAGCATTGCCGAGGGATCAAAACAGCTCGACTTGCGCATTTTGGTTGCCGAAGATAATCCAACCAACCAGGAAGTCGTCAAGGGAATGCTCAAGGCGCTTGGGTGCAGTGTAGATATCGTTCCCAACGGCGAAGAAGCGGTCTACGCATTTTCGGATAGGAATTACGACATGGTCTTTATGGACTGTCAGATGCCTGTCTTGGATGGGTATCAGGCAACCGAGGCGATCCGAAAAGAAGAGCGGCATCATACCCGGGTTGTCCACACCCCCATTGTTGCCCTCACTGCACACGCATTGGAAGGGGATAAAGAGAAATGCTTGAAAGCCGGGATGGACGATTACATGAGCAAACCCTTCCGCGTAAATGAGATGAAGGAGATGATCAGAAAATGGACCCGCCAACGAACATCGATCAGCAGGGTGCCTGCCATGACTGATTCCAAAACCCATTCAGAAAAGAAATCGCCCTTCAAGAAATCTAACGATACCGATGTCATCGACAAGGACGTTCTCGAATCCCTGAAAGAACTGCAGTTGGAAGGAGAACCGGACTTTCTTGATCGCCTTATACGAACGTATCTGGATGGTACAACGCCACTGGTTGAACAGCTGGCGTCGGCATCTTTGCGAAACGACATGGAAGAAATGCGACAGATCGCCCACAGAATGAAATCCAGCAGTGCAAATGTGGGTGCCATGAAACTGGCCGACATTTGTCAGAACCTGGAACTGAATTGTTCGAAACCGTCTGACGAAAAAAGGGAGTCGATGGTTTCGGCGATCGTTTCGGAATTTGAAGTTGTGAAACAGGCGCTGGAAAGCGAGATGAAATAGCATGAGAACTGAGAAAGAAACGTCACATCGGCCGCTCGCCCTGGTGGTGGATGATGATCCCTCCCTGCGCCTGTTCATGTCTGCGGCATTGAAAAAAAGTGGCTTTGAAATCGTCGAAGCACAGGACGGGAAAGAAGCGTTGGAACGATTCAGAGACGACAAGCCGGATTTGATTCTGTTGGATTTGATGATGCCTGTGATGGACGGATTCGAAGCCTGTAAGATCATCCGTGGCCTTCCCGGGGGGAGGTATATACAGATCCTCATGGCTACCGGTTCGGATGACAAGGCGTCCATTGAAAAGGCTTTCGAAGCCGGTGCCAGCGATTTCGTTTCCAAACCCATCAATTGGGCGATGCTGGGCCACAAGGCAAAGTACATACTGCGCGCCGGTCAGGCCTTTAAGGAGCTTGACCGGAGCCGAAGTCATCTGGCCAAAACCCAGGAGCTGGCCAAGCTGGGGAGTTGGCAGATCGATATTGCCAGCGGACAGTTCAGTTGTTCGTCCAAGGCGTGTCGATTGCTTGGGATCGAAGAGGAATTTTCTTTTTCTGCGTTTCTGTCTCCGATTATTGCCAGTGAGCGCGATACCGTGGCGCAGAAGATTCAACAGGCCGTTACCTCCCAGAAAAAGTTGATTGTGAACTACCCGGTGATTCTTCCCGGTGGTACACAGAAACACATTTTGAATCAGGGAGAGATCCTGTTCTGCGAAGATGGCACACCGGAATTGATGCTGGGCGTGATTCAGGATGTTACCCAACTCAAGCAGGCAGAGGCGGAAATTCGCATGCTGGCGTTTTATGATGGCCTGACGGGGCTTGCCAACCGGGCACTGTTCATGGACCGGTTGCAACAGACGATCGCCAGTGCCAATCGTACACACCGGAAATTCGCTCTGCTTTTTCTCGATCTGGACCAGTTCAAGCTGGTCAACGATACATTGGGACATCACATTGGTGATTTACTGTTAAAACAGGTCGCCACCCGGTTGAAAAACAATATTCGCGGTAGTGATTCTGCAACCCTGCTCAAGATGGATCCTGCCGATTCCATTATTGCCCGGCTGGGAGGTGATGAGTTTACCGTTTTGCTCACAGATGTCAAAGGCCCGGAATCCTTGGCCAAGGTAGCTACGCGGCTGACACGGGAAATTGCAGGCAACTACCAACTCGAAGGTCATGATGTCTCCATGACCACGAGTATCGGTATCAGCATTTTTCCCGACGACGGCAGAGAGAAGAGTGTCCTGTTACAGAAGGCGGATACTGCCATGTACCACGCGAAAAAAAGCGGGCGAAACGGTTTCCAGTTTTACAAAGAGTCCTTGAACATGGAGGTGTTCGAACGGTTCTCATTGGAGCGGGATCTGAAAAAGGCCTTGGACAACGGTGAGCTGGAGTTGTTTTATCAGCCCCGGGTTGCACTTGAAACCCGAAGAATCGTCGGTGCAGAGGCGTTGATCCGATGGAATCACCCCGTTAAAGGGATGATTTTTCCGGATAAGTTCATCCCTTTTGCCGAAGAGTCCGGTCAGATCATCGATATCAATCGTTGGGTCCTGAAAGAGGCCTGTCGACAAACAAAACAGTGGCATGAACAAGGTCTGGAACCGGTTACCATCGCAGTGAACCTATCCGGCTACAAGTTCACCAGTCAGAATATCATCGGCACGATGCAAGAGGCTCTTGGCACGCAGGACAGCAGTCCCCAGAACCTGGAAATCGAAATAACCGAAAATGTGTTGATGCAGAATACCGAGGAAACCATTGACACGTTACAGCGGATCAAAGACCTGAAAGTCAGAATCGCGCTGGACGATTTCGGAACCGGGTACTCCTCTCTCAGCTATCTGATATCCTTTCCGGTGGACATCCTGAAAATCGATCGCTCCTTTGTCATGGGATGTGCTGCCGAATCCAAGAACCTGGTCATCATCAAGGCAATTATTGCGATGGGCCACAGCCTGGAAAAGAAAATCGTTGCAGAAGGTATCGAGACGGATGAACAATTTGAAGTGTTAAAAAAATACGGTTGCGACGAGGGGCAGGGATATCTTTTTAAACACCCCGTGCCGGAGGCCGTTTTTGCCGCGTTATTGAAAAAAAGTTACCTATAAAGGGGATAAAAAAGGCAGTTTACTAGAATCTGACGGTAAGCTTTCCGTAGACACTTCTTTCAACCTCCGTTTCTACGGTGTGGAGACCTTCGGGTTGAAATTCCAGATGGTGTTCCGCGAGAAGGTTCTGCCCCACGACGGAAACTTCCACGGTTTTGCCGTATTTCCATCCGAGCCTGAGATCGACGGTATCGTATCCGTCGACGATGTCGCTCACTTCAGAGACATGACGATACCATAGATCCAGATCCAGATTCCAGGGAAGATCGAGGGAGGCGCGCAAAGAGAGCTGGTTTTGAGGGTCCTGTTCGGCCAGGATATTGCTGTCACCGTAATCCATGTCCATGTCCATATAGGTATAGGCTGCCTCTAGCAGGCTCCATTCCGTCATTTTCCAGTCGGCGGCAAACTCAAAACCGTGTACCTCTCCATGGGCATTGTTCGTTCCGGTGCTGGAGAGAATCACATGGGTCGGCGGCCACCCGTCTATGGTCGCTTCGTCGATCGTCGTCTGCCGTAAATCCTCGTAGTCGTTGTAATATAGCGCCGCATCCAGCGTAAGTTCGGGTGTTACCTTGACACGATAACCCAGTTCGTAACTGATCAGTTCCTCGGAATCGAAATTCTGCGAGCCATAATATGTGACAGCAGCCGGCAGTCCTCCCGCGGTTGCGGGGGGAATGACGGTCATGAGGGCCGTGGCATCCCTTTCCACCCGCGAGGGGGTACGCACGGCACGGGATACGGAGGCCCACGTGGAGTGCCTGTCATTGGGCAGCCAAATCAGACGGGCGTTGGGCTGGAACTCCGAATGGGTAAAGTCGTTGTGTTCGAATTTCGATCCGAGGGTTAAACGGAGGCGTTTGTCAAAAAAGCCGATTTCGTCCTGAATAAAGGCATTGAAAATGGAATAGTCGATACTGGCCGTATCCATGGTCAAAAGGGCCGCATCGGATTCGTAATGATCCTGGTACAGGCGGTATCCGAATCCCCAGGTGACATCGTGGCGTTTGCCGATGGGGAGGCGGTGCTGGAATTCCACATCAAAGGTATCGATTTCGGCCTTGGTCAGGTGAAGGGTGTGCTCGTTACTGTTGTAATAGGCTTGCAGGGAGATTTCCGAAAGGCTGGAAAGGGTCCTTGTCCAGCGTGCAAGAAGGTTGTGGCCTTTCTCCTTGTGATCGTTGTTGTGTCTGTCGAGGTAGGGAGGCGTAATGCTTGGCGATTCTAAGATTTCGCCGTTGGTGCCGTCGAAGATGTCCCCCTGAAGCGTCAAATGGTCGCGGCTGCCTCGCCGATGGTCGAGGCGGAAACCGCCGCGCAAGTACCGCCAATCGTCGGCTGTGTCGTCACCATTTTCGTCCACCGCTCCGTCACGTTCAAATCCTTTGAAATATAACCGAAAAGGTGTCTTGTCCAAGATTTTTCCGCCATACCGCAGGCTGACACTTCCTTTTTCTTCGCTACCGATACTGCCACTGGCCAGGATGCCCTGGGTTTCATCGGCCTGTTTCGTAATGATGTTGATGACGCCGTTGACGGCGTTGGCACCCCAAAGGCTGGCGCCGGGACCACGGATCACTTCGATGCGGTCGATATCTTCCAAGACGGTGTCGATGTTTTCCCAAAAAACGCCGGAGTAGATCGGTGTGTAAACGTTTCGACCGTCCATCAGGACGAGGAGCTTGTTGGCAAAACGACCGTTGGAACCTCTCGCTGTGATCGCCCATTTATTGGCGTCGATCTTGGCGACCTGCACTCCGGGCACCATACGCAGGGCCTCCGGTATGCTGGTTACGCCGGAACGGCGGATGTCTTCCTGGGTGATGACGAATACGGCTGCCGCCACCTCGGAGAGCCGTTGGGATTTCTTGCTTGCAGAAGTGATTTTAATGTCCATCAAATCTTCCAGGCTGAGCTGGGTCAGGTCTTCGTTGCTGGCTGCAAGGCAATCGGCGGTGGCAAAAAGCGATGCAGTGAAAACAATGAAAAATAGAAATAATGACATTATTTTAAACACTCTTGACCTCTATCTGTCCTGACCAGCCATGAATTCCCTTTTGTCGTGGACAAGGGATAAAAATTTCTTTCATATGTTGTTATCGCACATTTCATTTCATTATTGAGGTGTTTTTGATCGCTTTTCATTTATATCTATGTGGCAAGCCGTCGGATGGCAATGCCGGGCATTTAGAAAAATCGTGCGTTTTCAAACAGGGTCATACATTCCAGTTTCCGGATAGGTGTAAGTTGGGCATTTGGCAAAAAATGGTTCGTTAATAACGCCCATTTGATATTACACCTACTTTTTAAAATGTTATTGTGGTATATTAAATGAATAATTATCTGTCTGCTTCTCATGTGGAATCGCATTCTCCATCCGAGGCGGTTTCGTCAGTATTCGCCTTTGCTGGCACTGTCAGCTATCCACATTAACCATATACGATATTTTCGCTGGGAAAGAGAGAGAAAATGTGGTGATTGATCCAATGAAAACCAAGCAACCACCAAAATCGCTCGATGAGCTTGACATGCTTCTTATTAACGAACTCGGTAAAGATGCCCGGCAGCCTGTTCGTGCGCTTGCTCGAAATGTCGGTGTGAATAGAGAAACCGTGCGGTATCGGATGAACCGGCTCATTTCCGAAGGTATTTTAAAGATCATTTGTGTCTGCAATGCCGAACGATTGGGATATCAGTATAAGGTCATGATTGGCGTGAAGGTCCGTCCTGGCATGAGCGACACCGCGGCGAGTCAACTGGCGGATCTATCCGGCGTCATGGCAGTTCAACTGGCGGCCAATTATTATAATATCATGGTGTGGGGGATCTTTCGTGATCGAACGGATTTCGCCCGTTTCATTTCAAAAGATCTATCGGGCATATCCGGTGCCTCGTCAATCGAAACCATGCACCTTATTTATTCGATCAAAGAGTTCTGGAAATTTCAAGACTATGAAACGGATCACGCTTATGATTTCTCCCGGGACCGTTTGAACGAACTCGATTTATCCGTAATTAAGGCAATGCGACTGAACCCTCGACAGACCATCACTGAACTGGCTGATTCGATTGGTTGCAGCAGGTCGGCAGCAAAAGCGACACTGGACAAAAACATCGATGACGGTGTTATCGGGTTTTTCCCTCTCGTCGATCCAAGTGTGCTGGGGTATGGCCATTGGGCAGTTACACTGATCAGGTGCGAACCAGACAAGGTAAGCGCCGTGGTGAATGCGTTGTCCAGGCTAGATGCGATTTTGCATGTCAGTTTGATTACGGGTAAATGGCAAATAAGTACCGTAGCACTGTTTCAAGACATCAATCAGATGTATGATTTTATTTCCAAGACGTTGGCTTCGATTCCTGACATCACAGGATATGCCAATATTCCTCTGCTCGGAAACGTAAAGTTTGAAATCAACTATTTTTTTGACTGGCTATCGTTGCCGCTGATGCAATAGCCATTGCTTTAACGATCAATTTCAGACAATTGCCTGGTATGGATGCCATCAGTTGCTGCCGATGGCGCCATCCTTCGTTTGCCTCCCTGACCTTTGCGACAACGAAAATCATATCCGAAATAACACATCCTTCTCTAATCTTTTCCAAAACGGATTCGATCTGATATGCCAAAATGCCCGAAATAATTGTTTGCTGGGTACATATATATCACACTAAAATACCCATTTTATCAAAATATACTGATAAATCTCAGAAATGGGTTGTTATAAAAATTATTATTATTGACAAATAAAATTTCAATTGATAATCAGTCAATTGATAATCATTCAGAAACTTTACGGTGATTACATTTCGGGCCACGATCAAATGCAAGCATACTCGCAAGAAGACGAAATGGTCATTGCAGAAGGAAGAACTACCAATTCGTAAGTCGATTCTTGGAATACGCAACAAGTTCACGCAACCTGCAAAAGTGCAAGAAATCAGCGAATTTACTCGCAGTTCGTAGATACTGAAACAAAGTGAGGGAAAGCGGCGCTCGCTTTGACGGTGAAGGCGGCGGGTAGTACTTGGACTTTTATTAATAGGGGAGGGTTTTATCAATGGCAAAAGATTATTTCATTATCGAGCACGAGGGGCACATCGAGCCTGCCAATCAAGCAAAGGAGTATAGGCATTACCGTGACTGGAAGCGGTTTGAGAACAGCGTCGAAGGCGTTATGCGGATGATGACCGCCGATGGGAACATGGCCAAAGACCTGATGAAGCAGCATTTTGGTCCCGAAGCGGCGAAAAAGGAGTGGCCGGCCGAGCCCGAGCACTCGATCAAAATGATGGATGACGCTGGCATCGACGTATGCTGCCTGGTACCGCACAGGCAGGCCCTGCATATGAACGTGGATCCCAGAGGGCCGAGCATGAGCTGGATGCTGGACGCTTGTGCCAAGTATCCGGATCGACTCATCCCGGCGCCGGTGTTCGAGCCCTCGACCCGGGGTGTGGAAAACGCCATCTGGGAGCTGGAGTTCTGTGCCAAGGAGCATGGCGTCAAGTACGGAAAAATCTATCCTCCCGGAGAAAAATGGCTGTTGAATGACAAGCGGTACTGGCCGTTCTACGCCAAGGCGCAGGAGCTGGGCGTGATGCTGGGGATGCATATGGGCCATGGATACATTTATGGCGCAAATACCCATGCCTGTCGTCCCGGTGCGCTGGAGGATGTATGCCGGGACTTTTATGATCTGAATATCCTTGCCTTTCATTTTGGCTGGCCGTGGCACCACGAGTTAAACGCCCTGGCGGCATGTTATCCGGGACTGCATATCGGGATGAGTTTTCTCAATGCAACCGTGTTTACGAGGCCGCGCTTTTTCGGAAAGCTTCTGGGCGAGGCCATCATGTATGCCGGTGTAGACAAGGTGCTGTGGAGCAATGACAGCATTGCCCAACCGATCGTTGTGGAAGGTTTCCGGACCTACCAGTTCCCCGAAGATTTGCAGCAGCAGTACGGATTCAAACCGATAAGTGAAGAGGACCGTGCCAAGATATTCGGTCTCAACATGGCCCGTCTGCTCGGAATCGATCCTGTAAAAAGGACAAAGTAGAATGGTGCCACGTCACCGGCAGACATGGAAGGCAGAAACCATACCCGATACAGGTGGGTAAGAGAAAATAAGAAGAGTTGAACTTTGGATATTCGTTTGTTTTTGGGTGCGCACTTACTATTGACTATAACATTTTTATCAGTTAATTACTCAACAATCTCCGACTAATACCTATCAAGCCGCATTTAACAATTGAAAGGTGGAGGAATCATCATGGCAAAGAAAAAATTCATGCTTACGGTTTTGACCAGTTGTGCAGATCCGGAAAGGGAGGAAGAATTCGATAGATGGTACCTGCATACGCATCTTCCCGATCTCAAAGAGACAGTGGGCCTTGTTCGTGCGCGAAGGTTTAAAAACCTGGATCCTTCCGATGAACCTTCAATGAGCTTGACGGTTTACGAATTTGAACATGATAATATGGACGAATGCATCGCCATGTTGTCTCAAACGGCATTCGAGGCAATCCCCAAGGGACGCCACTTCGACGTCGATAAATTTCAGTTAAAAGGGTTTTACCAGTGGGAAGAGATGGATCCTGAGGTAGTAAAACCGTTGGAAAAAGTGGATTATCCGAAAGGCTAAGTGATACCTTACATCGAACGCTGAAGCAAAGCAGAGATTCATACAATGAGGAGAGGGTGGGGATTTATTCTCACAAGCCGGATACGTTCTTTACCTAATATTATTAAGAAAGATGCTGGGAGGAGATTATGAAATTTAAAGGCAAGAACGCAGTAATCGTAGGTGCAGCGCAGAATTCAATCGGACGTGCCGTCGCGTTAGAGCTGGCAAAAAACGGAGTCGACATCTGCATCTGGGACATCAATACCGAGAGCGCCGAGAAAACTTCCAAAGAGATACAAGATGCCGGCGGTAAGGCTGCGGTGAAAAAAGTCAATGCCATGGATTATAATAGCGTAAAGAGTGTAACAGAGGAAACCATCGAAGAAATGGGCTGTATCGACTATATGGTCGATACCGTCGGCGGCGGTGTATTCAAAGGTTTGCCGGATTATGATTTTGATTTCTTCAAGCAGCAAGTGGAATTCAACGGCTACACCATGTTTAATTGCGCCCACAATATCATGGGACATTTTTCAGAGCGCAATACCGGCAAGATGCTTTTCTTCATTTCGGCGACCGGCGGAACTGCGGGCCTTGCCGGATACCAGGCGGGCAAAGCCGTGATGAAGAGTCTCATGGAAACCATGGTTGCCGAACTCGCGGGGAAATTGATCAACATCAATTGTGTCCTGCCAGGAATCTGCCCCACCGAGTTGACGCTCGGCGCTTTCCGAGCCATGGGAATGGATGAGCAGGCTGTGCATGACACAATGGGGCCGAGAAATCCGCGCGGTTTGAATTCTCCCGAAGAGGTGGCACAGGTTGCATGTTTCCTCCTGGCTGACGAAACCGATAGGATCACCGGTCATGTTATCACCATGGACTAATGAAGATAGCATATTGCATTCTTTCGTAGCCGTCTTTTTATGACTACGTATCCATAAGTTGTATATTGCTACCGAGGAAAACATATAAAAAGTATTTCCTCTCAAAGAAAATACAACTCAAGCTTGCCCCTCAGGTTGAAAGTTCTTCCTCCATCAACCCGAGGGGCAATTTTATTTTCAGGAAAAAAGAACCAGTCGAAAGGGAAATAAATGAAGATATCCTTCGGTATTATTGTTATTGACGGAATGCCGTTTATCAAACATCAACTTATGCTGATTTACCCTTATGCCCATGAGATTATTATATGTGAGGGGGGAGACGATGTTTGGGAACAACTTCATGGATATCGCCATTCTAAAGACAAAACGCTTGCGTCGATCAAAAATTTCCCAGATCCGGAAAATAAGATCTGCTTTCTTCAGAAACGCTGGAAAAGAAAAAACGATATGTGTCATGAATACAGCCGAGTAGCCTCTGGAGATATTATCTGGCATGTAGATGTTGATGAGTTTATTGACCCCCGCCACGTACCGTATATGGTGGAATTGTTCCAAAGATACCCGGAATATGACGCCATGGCCCCGCGTCAGATCGTCTTATGGGGAGATACCGGAACCATCATTGGTGCAGTTGACATTGAGAATGAGCATGTTGTGATTGAATTTCCAGGTATCGATCGCATTTACCGACGAAAAGAGGGGCTTTATATCAATCATTTGCCACTTCGGGGTTATTTTGATCCATCTGAAAAGAGGATAATCGGTGCAAAACTTTTTCCTGATGAATTGTTATGCCAAAGGGATATTTATAATTTTCATTTTTCTTATGTCCTTCCCAAATCCGTTAAAAACAAGATGAAATATTATCAACAGCGAACCCCCGGGAGCACCCGACCAGGATGGTACGAAAATGTATTTATGAGATTCTCAGAAAAACGAGAAGAATGGATAGAATCCCAATTTGATGTCGGTCCCATTGATACAAAAAATGGTTACCATTTTCCATTCGTTCTCAAGCCGCTACATAAATCATTGCCTGCATGTTTCAAAGATCTGGAAAAAGATATTATCCATGAAATTGGAAAATAAAAGAATGTGCCATGCATCATGGCAGAAAAGATAATCTGCAGCGCAATGTCAAGCATATTGCCCGATTTTCCTGTCATTTTGGATTGACAGACTGTTTTTGTTTGTAATATGTACGATTTTCGAAAATGAATGGTTATCATTAATGGAAAATGTCTTGTACGGTACAATCAAATTTTTATCTTGTTCATGAAACATTAGGGCCATTTACTGTCCCTCTTTTCGAGTGCAATTGGACTAAGATATAAACCGAATCATCTTTTTGAATCTGTGAGAGAGTAGACTCCTTTGAATGGCCAAATTCACCACAGATAAAACCTTTTCAGCGGCACGACCCACGGCCTTGCTCCGTAGTGCCAACGTGGAGGTAACACAACGGTGCGATTCTCGCTGTGTGAGCTGCAATATATGGCGCATGCAGGACGTTCCTCTGCAGGATAGTGCAGATAGAAATAACAAAGTTGCATCGTTTGACGAGCTTGCTTGTAAAGAGCACATAAATGTATTTGATCAGCTATTCGAGCAAGGTTGCCGTGCCGTGCAACTTCATGGTGGAGAACCACTCCTCAATAGCCATCTGGATGAACTCGTAGCCCATTGCAGCAACCTTGGCATATTCACGGGAACGACAACCAACGGCCTTTCTATGACAGCGGACAGGGCCGCCGCTCTTGTGACGGCAGGTCTTGGAAGTATTAAATTCTCTCTTGACGGGCCAAGAGAACTTCACAATCGGCTTAGAGGTCGACAGGATGCATTTGAAAAACAGATCAATGCCATTACGTTTGTCCAGGAAAAGGACAAGGAAAAGAGGGTTTATAAAAGCATTCGAACCAACGTTTCGTCAGTTAACCTTGATCGAATCGACGAAGTACTGGACATCGCCCATTCTCTTAGCATTCAGGATGTACAATTCGCATTCTATTCCGTTATCGATGAACATATAGTAGAAGAGGCAAATGAGATATTCCAGGAAAAAGTTGCCTCTCGAAGATCAATTATCCCTTCCGATTTATTACCAAAGAATGTAAGACTCATTGAGAAAAAACGACAACGATTGAAGGAAAAGGCAAAAAAACTCGGTATCCACCTTGCCATGACCCGATTTTTTACTCTTCCTGCAAGTGAAGTTCCAAAAGGAATCAAGCGGACGAGAAAGAAGTGCAGGGTTTTTGATTATAGCTGTACAATTGATGCCTTTGGGCAAGTCGTTCCGTGCGAATACCTGCGATTTCCCATGGGAAATATAAGAAACAGGAGTTTGAAAGAGATTCGGAAGAGCCAGAGATATCATCTTTTTCGGAAGCTATACGAAGAAAACTATATGAACCTGAGAATCTGCGACTATTGCTGCTTAAGTCTTTGAGGTTTCAAAAATATTAGTAAGCGGTAAACTCGACAAACGAATTGCTGTTTTACGATATTTCCCAAAGATAAACGAATCGCCTATTTACTCAATATGAAGGAATTGACCAATGTCAACCGAAATCGAAATAATCAAATACATACACCAGAACCCCAAGCAAGAGTCCAATGAAATGATAACAAATCCCGGTGTGCAATTCAGATCATTTGATGAGGTTTGTCTGGACTTTGACGAAAGGAAACTATTTTATACTACAGAGATGGAAGTTGCCGATATGTCCTGTTGTGGTACCGCGACCAGTGGGTTTGCGACCGTTTATGGATATGTCGACCAATGGAAATCTCGACAGACCGAGCAAGGCGATTTTATCTCATTCATCAAACCGATCAAGGACGAGATCAAACAAAGGGAAATCAGCCAAATGATCAAGCAAAAGGAGCTTGTCGGTCACGTCAACTTCAAGTAATCAAATTCGGATTCTGCCTGATTAACGTTGGTTGAAGAGGCACGGCCCGTGTCTCTTTTCAGACATTCCATGGAAGCTGTGCGGTAGTGCGCCACGTACCGACCTCCACCGCATTCATCATACCACTTCCAATTTTATTCATAATATGGATTCTTATCTTTTGGAAAGGTGAAAATGCATGGCAATGGACATTGACAAATACGGCTCTTGGGCGCTGGTCACAGGAGCCGCCGGCGGGCAGGGGGCATGCTATGCCCGCCATCTGTCTGCAGATGGGTTCAATTTGATTCTGGTGGATCTCAATTTGGCGCCGATGGTAAAGCTGAAGGATGAGCTGCTTGCCCGGCACAAAACCGAGATTGTTCTCATGCGGCTCGATCTGGCACAAGAAGATGCGGTCGATCAGATCATCGCCGCCATCGGCAGTCATGATCTCGGCCTGGTCATCAGCAACGCCGGCTGGGGGCTCAAGGGCGAATTCGAGTCCTTCCCACTTGATCGTGTGATGGCAGTCTTCAACGTGATTGCGCGTGTGCCGCTGCAGCTGATGCATGGGCTATTGCCACGGCTCAAGGCCCGTGGCCGTGGCGGTATTATTCTGACAGGCTCCATGGAGGGTGAGATTCCCGGTCCATGGTCGGCTGTCTACGCTGCCAGCAAAGCCTTTGTTCACCGTCTCGGATTTGCTCTTTTCGGTGAATTGAAGGGCACCGGTGTCGACCTTCTGGTTTTGGCGCCAGGTGCAACAGATACAGACGCCATCACCACCGCCGGGCTGAAACGCGAGCAATTTCAGGACAATCTGATGAGCCCGGAAGAGGTGACACGTCAGGCATTGGAAGCACTTGGCAAGCAACCTTTGCTTGTCCCTGGAGAAATGAACAACGTTATTATCGATGCCCTGAAGAGCATGCCATTGGACAAGGCTATCGAAGCCAGTGCGAAAGGGACGGCAACGGTCATTGAAGAGGCACGGCCGGGAACGATTCCTGACTATTCAAACAGGTATGCACGGTAGTATCCGCCACTCCCTGATAATCCACCCGTCTGCAGTACTGTTTCCAATGGTGTGGCGGTGTACAAATTGTAAATACGATATTGATCTCGACCTGTTTTTGGAAATCACCATTGACTTGTATGAGAGGGTGGTATCCTCGGCAACACCAATTCATGATAAAAAACGCTTCTTGTTCTCTTTATCCAGCCATCGAATTTGACTTTTTAAATAATTCCAGCAGCTTTCCCATGAAATTCTATTTTTTGGGATTCGTTTCCTGAAGGTGTATCCTGTTTTTTGCAGCCACTTGAATCGCTAAAGATCTTTTTATTGACAAATGCCAATAAGTGTGAAAATAAATTTCAAAACGGAAACAAAAAGAGCGATTAAAACACCAAAAACCCCAGAATAGTCGCTTATTTATCGAATAAATGCGCATTCGCGTGAAAAAGTAATTCCATAACGGAAACAAATATGGGCATGGAAAGCGAAGAAAAACAGGGGGGTAGGCTGACAGGAGAGATCCGGCATTTCGTTGGAAATTTTAAAAAGCTGCTTTATCAGGTTGCCGCTGAAATGCACAGTAGCAGTGCCGAAGCAGAGAAAAAGCTGGGGGAAATCACACTAGGTGCTGGAAGGATCGCCGGGCCAATCGCTTTTTCTGCTATGAGCGATATTCTTGACAGGGGAGACGCCGTTGCCATGGGACGGTTGACAAAAGAGCTTCGTTTACCCCCGGCAACAACAAATCGCCTGGTCAGTTGGTGGGTCGAGAATGGTTTGGCAGAGCGATTGCGAGATCCCAATGATAAGCGTGTTATTAAAATCAGGATTACGGATGCCGGCAAAAAATTTCAAGAAATATCAAAGGAGATCATTGCCGCCAGATTGAAACCTTGTTTCAGTAAATTGACTATGGAAGAAACCATCATTTTCAATTTGCTGTTAGATAAGCTTGCGTTGGGTATTGAAAACGACTTTGGTGTCTAAAAGGAGAAGGATCGTAACTGCCAGGGGATAGGAACAGGCCCACCGTTCTTCCAGCGCGAAAATAAAATGGGTGTGAAGAAGATTACTTACACAGTAATTTCATTTAACAGTTAAATTCGCACATTAACCGTAAGATGGTAAATCTGGAGTTGTGAAAAAGCAAACAGAAAAGGAGGAAGAGATGGCGGATCAGGAATCAGGGGTGAAATTACCACCGGTGGATCATGTTGGGGTAGTCGTAAAAGACGTGGACAAAGCCATAGCGTTTTACCAGCGCCTGGGCTGGGGACCTTTTAAGGTCATGGAGGATGTTCCCATGGAGGGATATACCTTCAAAGGAAAAACGCAAGACTGTCGTCTGAAGCTGGCTTTTGCCAAAATTGGTGAACTGGAACTCGAACTGATTCAGGTTCTGGAAGGAGAAACCCCCCATTCCGAATTTCTTCGGGAGAAAGGCGAAGGTCTGCAGCATTTGCGGTGTACCGTTGACGATGTCGACGGCACGATCGCCGAGCTGGCCAAGGATGGCATTGAACCGGTTTTCTCAAAGAAAGTAGAAGGCATGGGGACGATATTTGCCTATCTGAACACCGATCAGGTTGGCGGCGTTATGCTGGAGTTGCTTAACAGCCAAATGAAAGCGGTGATGGGCGCCTAGTGGACGGATCTTTGAAATCCAACCCAAATTGAACGATTGGCCGCATCATGTAAAGAGTTGCTGAAGTTTCTCGTTGAAACCAATAGGTGAACATTGAATCACGGACAGATGCCCAACGGAAAAAAGTTTTCGGATAATCGTTGAAGGCCGAATGCTTGCCTTGGGTCAAATCATATTTCAATGTGAAAAGGCTGGGGAGGCTGTAAAAATGGTTGATTTTACGAAGCATTATGGAGAACAGGAATACAAATTTGTAGGATCCGGACCCCACGTATTTGAGATCACCGTGGCCGTCCCCGATCTTCCAAAGGCCATGGAGACGGTGGAGAAGCAGTATGGGTGGGTCCCGTACAGTACGATGCCACCGGTGGAAGATTATGAAACGACCCGAAGCTATCCTCTTCCGCATCATGTATTTAAAGGAAAGGAAGTGAAAGGCACCAATGCGCTTGCTTACTACAAAGCCGGTCCGATCCGGTTTGAATTCACGGAGGGGACAGACGGAGAGAGCATCTACGGCGAATTTGCCAAAAGGCATAACGCGATGCGCATCCAACACGTGGGATGTCGCGTGTCAAATCTGGAGGCCGAACTTGCCGCGCTGAAAGAAAGGGGCATCAACGTGCAGGCGACCCTTTGCGGACATGAATATCCTTTCAGTATTGCCTATCTGGATACGGAGGAGCTGTTCGGCTTCCACTTTGAACTGGTTGAAGCCAACGGCCCCATGCCGGGAACGACCCCGAATGATCCCGTTCCGGAAACCAGCCGGGACTACCAGTTTGTGAACAGTGGTCCTCATGTATTCGAGATCACCGTGGCCGTACCCGACATAATCAAGGCCATGGAGACGGTCGATAAGGTTTTCGGATGGAAGCCGTACATGACATTGCCCCCTGCGGAAGACTATTCCACGACAAGGGACTATCCCCTGCCGTACCACTACATCCGCGGCAGACAAGTGGACGGCACGCAGGCATTGGCATACTATAAAGCCGGTCCGATCCGCTTTGAATTTATGGAGCCGACAAAAGGTGAGAGTGTCTACGGCGAATTTGTGAAAAAGCGTAACGTTATGCGGATACAACACATCGGATGCCGTGTGGCAAATGTAGATGCCGAGCTTACCCGATTGAAGGCGAGAGGAAACAACCTTGAAGCCAGCATCGCCGGATTTGAGTATCCATTCGGCATTGCCTATCTCGATAGTGAAGAACTCTTCGGATACCACTGGGAGTTGGTTGAAACCGACGGGAAAAAGCTGCCTGGAGAATAGTGATATCGATGACAAAGAGAAATGGAGGACAAAGAAATGGCGAAGATGGATGTTGATAAGCTCAAAGAAGAGGCGCGGGAAAAGGCGGCGCGATACGAATTTGAGTATGGCGGTTGTGCGCAGGCGACCCTTCTCGCCCTGCAGGAAACGCTGGGGATGGAGGACGAAAAGGTGTTTCTGTCGGCGAGCAACCTTTGTGGCGGGATGGCATTTAACGGCAAGTTCTGTGGCGCGCTCGCAGCGGGACTTATGATACTGGGACTTCGTCGTGGCCGTGAGGATATAAAAGAGGAAATACCCGGTATCGTTAAGGGCATTATGCCGGCCTACAAGCTATTGACATGGTTCGAGAAGGAATTCGGCACCACTGTCTGCCGAAAAATCCAGATGGGGATGGACGCCCCTGCTGATACGATTCCTGAAGAATTTTTTACTCAGTTGATGTCCGACATAGATGGGTTGCGGAAGGCGGCGGCGGGTCTTCATGACAAATGCAAAGTTGTTACGGGCAAGACGGCGGAGAAGGTGGTCGAAATCATCGCCGAAGAAGATCTCTAAACGGATCGTAGCCGGGTATTTGCGAAAAAAATGGCAAATGCCCGGCTGTTGATCATTTCAAGGAGGATTTTGTATGAAAGCAGCAGTCTATCATGGCCCAAAGGATATCCGAATCGAAGAGAAACCGATGCCGGAGATCGGCCCCAAAGACGCATTGGTTAAAGTTATTACCGGTGGCATATGCGGTTCAGATACCTTCGCCTATCTGGTAGACGGGATGAAGACCGGGATTGCACCTGGATTTGAATTTGGTCATGAATATTCAGGAATCGTTCATCAGGTTGGCAGCGAAGTCGAGGGTATTGCCGAGGGAATGAGAGTCGTTGTGCAGCCGATGTTTATCCATCCCTATGGGCGCGATTTTGCCTGCATGGCTTGCGGGTTTTCTGAATATGCAAAGATTCACGACGCAAAGCTTGGGCACAATCTCTATCTTTTGCCGGATGATCTGAGTTTTGACCAAGGTGCCCTTGTCGAACCATTCTCCGTGGGGATGCACGGTGTTAATTCGGGTCGGGCAAAACCAAGTGACAAAGCGCTCATCTATGGGGCAGGCCCCATTGGTCTCTCTGCTCTTGCCGGTCTGATTGCCTTAGGATGTAAAGATGTTGCTGTTTCCGACATCTCGGCGTTTCGATTGGCCAAGGCCATGGAAATGGGGGCTTCCCATACCTTTAATCCTCAGAAAGACGGAGATCTGCTGGAATTTTTGAAGGCGTG
This sequence comes from uncultured Desulfosarcina sp., assembly GCA_963674945.2. Taxonomy (GTDB): domain Bacteria; phylum Desulfobacterota; class Desulfobacteria; order Desulfobacterales; family Desulfosarcinaceae; genus Desulfosarcina. Next base: position 276,638 of record CAXXWQ010000003.1, on the reverse strand, counting down.
TCACGGTGAAGTGGCCACACGCAGAGAGACATTTTCCAATACGGACCTGTATATCGATGCTGCCGGTGTGGGGCAAATCCTTTTGGATACGATGATGATATACACAAAACACCTGGCAAGGATTGTCGTCGTTGGCGTTCATAAAAAAGAGATTTCGTTTAATCCGATTGTTGTGATGTCAAAACAATTAACCATTCAGGGTTCCAGCGGCTATGATATTGAATACGAGCAGGTGATGGGATTTATGCGAGAAGGTAAGGCGGATCCAAGGCAGATGGTGACGCATCATTTTCCGTTATCTGAAATCACCGCTGCATTTGAAGCCGCCACAACCCCGGATGAGGGAATTAAGGTGCTGGTGCACATGGAGTAGCACCATGCTCTGGAAGCGAGGCTCGGAAAACGAATCAGGCGCAAAGCGTTCGTAACTTGGTTGATACGCCCGAGGGCCTGACAATGGTATATACAATCGCTGCTGTCCAAAATAAATTGAAATTCGTATATCTTCAATAGACATTGACGCATTAGCAAAAAAGGGCGCCAACTTCATAATCAGGTTGCCCTTTTTCCGTCGACGGCATATCAACCTTTGACAGAAGCCGATTCATGGCAAATGCAAAACGCGCGCAATCCAGGAACTCGCATCCAAATAATCGTAGTGCAAAGCAAATCATAAACGAGGTAGCACTTGAGTATGAAATCGATTCAAGAATTATTTGACCTCACCGGAAAAGGCGCCATCGTGACAGGGGGAGGATCGGGTTATGGAAAGGCCATCGCATTGAGACTGGGGGAAGCCGGTGCTGGCGTTATGATCGCCAATAGAAGTTTGGGATCAGCAGAACAGGTTGTGAATGAAATCAAGGCTGCCGGAGGAAAAGCGCAAGCCATTCAGGCGGATGTAGCAACAACAGCCAACGCAGAAAAAGTAGCCGCAGCCACAATGGAGGCTTTTGGCAGCATCGAAATACTGGTCAACGTTGCAGGTATTCGCCTTTACAACCAAATGTCGAAAATCACCGAAGATCAGTGGGACAAGATCATCGATACCAACCTCAAATCGATGTTTTTCTTTTCACAAGCTGCCTGCGAGGTTATGAAAAAAGGAGGAAATGGCGGTAAGATCGTCAACATATCATCGGTTGGTGGCATGCGGCCACATGGATTCTGTGCTCACTATGATGCCTCCAAAGGGGGGATCGCTGCACTCACGCAAGCCCTTGCGCTTGAACTGGCACCTTACAATATACAGGTCAACGCCATCGCCGCAGGGGCTTCCATCACCCCGGGAGTAATGGCGGGGATCGAAGAAATGCAGAATGTCTACAAGGAGTTTGAGTACCCGGTCATGAATTGCTGGACCCTGGAGGTACCCTGGTTCCGCTTTGCCGAGCCGGACGAAATCGCAACGGTAGTGCTCTTTTTGGTCAGCAGGGCTTCCGATTACATGACCGGCACGTTTTTCCCGGTTGATGGTGGCCGCACTCTACTGTAAGGACCGGTAATACGGCGTAAAACGATTGAATGAGGTAAAACATGGATAATAATGTGGTTGTTATCGCCGGCGGTGCCAAAGTCGGTGGAATCGGAATTGCAGTTTCAGAACTGTTGTCACAGCGTTACAAAGTAGTTATGACCGGAGCAAACCAAAAAGAGGTCGATGACGGCATCGCTTATATGAATGAAAAGAACATTGATGTTATTGCTCAGGTTTGTGACGTCTTGCGGAAAGAAGACATCCACAATCTGGTGAAGACAGCTGTTGCTGCCGGCACAATTACCGGGCTTGTTGCGGTAACCGGCATGACACCGGCCTGCGGGCGCTGGAAGTTGATTATGGACGTCAGTCTGGTAGGCGTGAACAGCCTCGTGCAAGCATTTGCTACGGTCATGGAAGCAGGTTCATCCATGGTGCTCTTCGGATCTTCCTCACCATACATGATAAAAAGGGAGATGCTCGAGAAAATCGATGATATATTATACGCAACAGATACCGACCCTGATGTTGTAGAAAAACTCAAGCCCATCATCTTGTCAATGGGTGAGGAAATGGCTTGCAACTTGGCATACCCGATATCCAAAAGAGGTATCCACCTGATGACTCGGAAGTATGCAGTACAATTCGGGGAAGAAAATAAGATCAGAGTGAACTGCATATCGCCTGGAATCGCTGACACAGAAGGCAGCCGTGCCGAATTGGAGAGGTCTATCAAAACCGGAGGAAGAATGGATGATATGGTGAATACATATACGCCTCTCAAAAGGATGGGGACTCCCATGGAAATGGCTAATGTTATTGAATTTTTGCTGAGCGATAAAGCTTCCTTTTTATCAGGAATCGATGTAACCATTGACGGTGGACAAATCGCTTATCAGAGGCTACACAAGATGGCTGAGCAAAAGTAATATTTGTATCTCGGTTAATTCGAATCGAGAAAGCTACTAAATGAGTATTTCGGAATTTTTAATAGGTGAATAACCTCGAACTCCAGAATGCCGGGAATTGAAGACAGTGTATTCGACATAAAATTGTACATTTCTTCATTTTTTTTAAACCGCGCTGCTACGAATATATGCCATTGACCTGTGATCAGGCTGACATGAGTGGAAGTACTTTGCATTGACAGCTCTTTCGCCACAGCATACTGTTTATCAGGTTGCGATTTAACCAAAATAACTACCCATATTTCGTATTTCAATCCTTTTGGATCAACAAGACTGACAAACCTGATGATACCATCGGACACGAGGCTGTCCAATCTTCTCTTTGCAACGGATCTGCTGCAGCCAACGGTTTTTGCCAATGCTGCGACAGTTTGCCGGGGATCAATCTCCATGGCCCGAACGATGGCCAAGTCTGTGTCGCTGGGACTATATTCCGGAGGTTTGCGAACATCGCCGACTTGAGATTTGAAATAATTCAAATCATCTCTAATCCATTGAAAAGAGTGCATGAGATCGAGAGACAGAACATGAGGTATCTTCGTCAGATGCTCCGATACCAAGTTCGCAAAAGATGGACGATCGCGCAAAAGAGCCCACGCCAAAATGTTGTACCTGCCAGCGGTAAGGGTTACGACGACAACTGCCGGCAGGCAGACCAATTCATTGATCACATTGTCAACCTTGCCAGGGGTAACGTTGATCCCGATTAAAAGCAGAAATTGATATCCTAGAAGTTCAGGGTCACCGACACAAGCGATTCTCAGAATACCTTCGGATCTAAGCCTGTTCAACCGATACGTAACGGTTGTTCGTTTCATCCCCAGCTTTTTTGCCAGTGCGTGAACGGGCTGTCTTACATCCTCCTTCAATTCTTCCATAATCATGAGATCAACTTTATCGAGTTGCACTATATTTTATAAACCTCCGTGATAATACAGTTTGAATCAATTGTCGTGTGTCGTGAAATGTAAAAAATTCCTATACCATAACTGCCATCTTTTATTCAATAAAGCTCATCTAACTAATTAAAAATGACAAAATAAATTCGAATAAACATGTAAAAAAACATCAAAAATAGTGAAAAAATTTAAAAATGGCAATAAATATGGTGTGTCAATTGCTATTAACGATAAATTGGTTAGTAGAAGATTACAATATGACAATAATAAAAATATAAAATTGTCAATAATAGATTGAAAATTTGTTAAAAATGAAAAATGCCAAAAAAAATAAGAAAAAGATTGACATAATAACTTGACATGGCCATATACGATTGTATAGTGTTGGCTTTGAGAATGAATCGTTTTTATTTACAAAACGAATTGGCGAAAATTGAGCTGACTTCTGCCCGCCACCCTTGGATTGAATCTACTCAGAACCATGGGGGATAAAGGCAAACCGGAAAGGGGCAATGTTTCGCACGACTGTGGTGTTGCGCAATCAAGCAGAAAATGATGCCTTTTCGATTGTTGCGACCTTTGAGAAAGGTCGCCGACCACTTTTTGCCGAGAAAAGATTTTCTGATGATTCACCCATTCGGTTTCCAATACTATGGAGTTGAAATCAAATGCCATCGGTAAGCTTCCGGTGAACCTCGTGTAACCCTTAGATACAGTGAATGTTGGCGTAGGACAAATAATCAGCAAACTGAATTTCATTTATCGTTCCAATCAGCGCTTTCAAAAAAGTAACTTTTGCACAAGGAGGTTTAGAATGGCTGTCGTCGTTCGGAAAGCACATCACCCATTGTACTATGATCTGGGAGGAATCGTCGGCCCTAAATATGTCACTGACGAAGATGTGGTGTTGGAGACCTATAGCAGGGATACCAGTCCGCTACCACCGAACAAGCAGGGGATCGTGGTACGTCCCTCATGCACGGACGAGGTCGTGGATATCGTAAAACTGGCCAACGCTACCAAGATTCCCATCGTGCCCAGCGGGGGAAGGGCATCTTTCTACGGCACTCCCAAGGGGCTGCATGGAAAAGGCATCGTGGTCGACATGACGCGCATGAACAAGATGCTGAACTTCGACGAGTACAATCTGACGGTCACCGCCGAAGCCGGCATGACCACATCCGAATTCTCCACCTATATTTGGGATCGGGGATGGGATGTCCATACTGCGTTTCAACCCTTTTATCCGGACACGCTTGGCGGGCAAATCGCCGGTTTTGCCGGCGGTGGCGGCGGAATGGAATTGTTTGTCGCAGGATTTAACGCCACGCATATTCCCGGCGTGAAGGTGGTTCTTCCCGATGGATCGATCGTACAAACCGGCGCCGGTGCGGGGAGCAACGTTCACTGCGATATGATCTACGATCGTTATCCGGGAAACCCGGATCTTACCGGGATGTTTATCGGCGATGCCGGCACATTCGGGATCAAGGTGGAAGCCACGTATCGCATGTATAAGGATACTCCCATAAGAGTACCGCTGGCTTTCGACTGCGACAGTTGGGATCAGGCATACGATTACTGCCGGGAGCTGAGTGTTGTCGAACCGCTTCCTTATTACTGCATGGCGATCATCGTGCCGGTGAAGATATTCCAGGAAATGATGGGCATGAAAAAACACATGTGCATCATTATCGCCAAAGGAACCACGCAAAAAGAGACGGACGCCAAATTGGAGATCATTAAAGACCTGGCGTCGAAACATTCAATTGAAGAAGCCACGCATGCGGCGGCGGAAGACTGGAAGAAACAATCCCTCGATGGGCAGCGACACCGGGAGATGGGTGAATTCGGCAGCCTGGGTACATGGGCGTTTTTTGAGTATTATATCGCCCGTTCTCAGGTGGCGGCGTGCCATCAAGGGATGAGAGACTTTATCTACGACAGGCTCAACAAGGAAGGTGTCGCGTTCAATTCCAACGAGACCATGATTCCCACCGGTTCGGCCGCCTGGATCGTTTCCATGCCCGTATGGACCAAGGGAGAGGACCCGCACGCGCGACAAGTAATGCAGCAACTCTTCTTGGATGCTACCGAATTTGCATGTTCCAACGGATGGTACCCGGATTGTCATCAGGGCTGGGGGACGCGAATGATGGCCAAATTCTGGCCCAAAGAGCGTTTCGATTTCATGAGAAAGCTTAAAAAGGCATTCGACCCGAATAACATCATGAATCCAGGAATTTGGGATCTATAAATTCGTCCTATCGTAAGCGAGAGGTAAAAATAAATGGAATTAGAAAAACACGTAAAAGGTATCTACGGGTGCACTCGATGCGGAGTCTGCGTTCATAAATACAGCCCCTGGGGCGACAGGAAGATCTGTCCCATTCGGGAACATACCGAAGGTTTCGAGGTTTATTCATCCCGTGGAAGGAATCAGATGGCCAGGGGCGTTCTCGAGGGAACCGTTGAAATAACCCCGAAGCTGGCCGAATATGCATACAGTTGTCTTCTCTGTGGCAACTGCCGGCAGGCCTGCGGGTGCCTGGACCTGGAGACATTCAAGCCCAGGATCATTCAGCCCCATATCACCAAGGCCCTGAGAGCGGACCTGTTCAACTCCGGGGTCGAGTTACCGGAGCACGTCGACATGTTCTGTACGGCCATTGAAAAAAACCAGAACGTCATGGGATTTCCCAACGAAGAGCGCGCCGACTGGGTGGAAGATGCGGGCATCAAACTGGATCCCAATGCCGACACCACCTATTTTGTCGGATGCCTTTCCAGCTTTCGGGAAGTGGAGATCGCCCAGGCGGTGGGTAAGGTTCTCAACATTCTGGACATCCCCTTTAACATACTGGGAGAGGAAGAGAGTTGCTGCGGCAATCCCATGCTGATGATGGGCAACCTGATGCTGGCCCGCGATCTGATGCGTCACAACTATGAAAGAATGAAGGACAAGACGGTGATCGCCTCCTGTGCCGGCTGCTATCGCGTTCTCCTTCAGGATTATCCCAAGATTCTGAAACTGGAAGGCGACGATTACAAGATTACACCCAAACACATCGTTCAGGTACTGGCCGAGCAGATCGAGCAGGGCAAGGTGAAGTTCACCAAAGAGGTCAAAAAGAAGGTGGTCTATCACGATCCTTGCGAACTGGGTCGAGACACGCAGACGTATGATGAGCCGAGGAAGATCCTTGCCGCGATTCCCGGACTCGAGGTGGTGGAGTTTTTCAGTAACAAAGAGCAGACCTGGTGCTGTGGCGGCGGTGGCGGTGTCAAAGGATTCGACTTCGACCTTTCCGTGGAGATCGCTACGGACAAGGTGGCACAGGCCAATGAAGTCGGCGCCACGGTAATCGTATCCGCCTGTCCATCCTGCAAGACCAACATCAATGACGGCATCAAGGCCGCCGGTTCCGATCTGGACATGTTGGACGTCCTTGAACTGTGTATCGAAGCTGGGATCGCAAAAGCATAAGGAGAATAAAATATGCCGAAGATTGGTAAGTATTGGGTAGACAAGGATCTTCACTACTGGCCGCAGGACACGGCGCACAGCTGGGCGAAAAACGAAGACGGCAAAATCAGAGTCGGCGTAGACGACTTTGCCCAGAAGCAGGCCGGAGAACTCAAGTTCATGAGGCTTTTCCCAGCCGGCAAGAAAGTGAAGCAGGGAAAACGATTCGGAACTCTGGAGACGGCCAAGTGGGTCGGACCATTGTTGTCACCCGTAAGCGGAACGATCGTGGAGGCCAACCAGGCGGTGTTGGACAATCCGACGCTGGTCAACGAAGATCCTTATGGCGATGGTTGGCTGGTGATTATCGAGCCGTCCGACCTGGATGACGACATGACCCGGCTGGTGAAGGGAGACTCTACCGAAGCCGCCGAGTGGATGAAGAAAGACATCACGGAGATCGCCAAAGAAGAGGTGTAATCGTCTGTTAAGGGTAACCGAATTGCCAAACCCATGCCCAAAAGAGCAAGGAGGTGAAGGCCTTGGCTAAAGAACGGATCAGAATGCAAAATGCGCCCGATTGGTATGACACGCCTTTGGATGAACTCCATTTCGAGTGGTCTGCCGAAGAGAAACTGGAAATCGAGCGCTATTGCGAGAAGATACATAAAAATATCGAAGAAGAAGAGATGACTCCGCGTGAGCGGTGGATTGCTACACAGGAAGGCAAGGAAAAAGACCGTTGTTTCGTTGCAACGGCGCCTTTTAATGTCTACGCCATTCGAACACTGGATTCCAATGCAGATGCGCTAAAGCCGATAGACGGGTACAGAAATCCAAAACTGCTGGTAAAGCAGCACTTTGCCTTTACGGCCAGATTCAAAGCGGATTGGATTTTCCCCTATACAACCGGTTATACAGAAGATCTGTGGGGAGCAAATTCTAAGTTGATCGATTATGGCAACCCGGTCGTGGTGGGAGACCCTGCGATAAAGACCATGGAGGATCTGGAGGGGCTGGAAATTCCCGACCATAGGAAGCATGGCCTCTACCCCGGATACCTGTGGGCCGTAAGAGAGTGCAGGAAATTCCTTGACGAGTTTAATTTGTCCGAGTCTCTGCCGATGATGGTCGGTGTTCTTTGCGAACCGGTTGCCATCGTGATGCTGGGCATGACGGGTATCAGCGGATTGATGGTGCTTACACGTAAGAACCCTGAATTGCTTAAGAAGTGCGTGGAGATGGCGGACGAACTTTACATTAATTCATGTCTTGCCGCCCATGAGATGGGAGCCGACGCGCTCTGGATTTCTGCCGGGCTCGGCTGGTTGCCGGTAAAGGGAAATGAGTGGACACTGGACCACCATGAAAAGGTCTGCAAAACCGTGGGTGCCCACATCCCCGTCTATTACACGGCTGGTGTGGCCGCCGATGCGGTGTGGCTCCCACACGTGGTTGAAAGAGGGATAATGGGACCGGAAGGCCTGAAAGGATGGGTTACCGGTGGCGGATTGGATCATATAAAGACAGTCGATAGCTCTAAAGAGTACGACATTCAATGTATCTGCCTCTCTTCGGACAAGACCGTACTGGATGGACCGACCGCAGATATCGAAGAGGATGTTAAAATGCGGTGTGAATATGGAAAGGATCACCCCAAGTTCTCCATAGGGATCGGGGCGATTGACTACCATACCCCGCAGGCGCACGTCGATGCTGCCATTGCCGCCGCAAAGAAATACGGTAAATACTAATCGACTTCCAGACCAAAACGGTAAGAAGGAGTACCGAAGGATGCCAAAGGAAGAAATTTTAGCCGGCCTGAAACAGGCGATGATCGACCTCGATGAGGAGAACATTCATACACTGCTCAAAGATGGTCTATCGGAGAATCTGGCGCCTATGGATATGATCATGGACGGATTGAGCCCCGGTTTGACCATCATTGGCGAAGGTTTCGAGACCGGTGAGAGGTTCATGGCCGACATGGTGATCGCAGGAGAACTGATGGGCGATGCCATGCCGATACTGCGTCCCGCCATAGAAGCCAGCGCTGGAGATGATAAATACTCGGGGGATACGCTGGTGATTGGTACCGTGGAAGGTGACGATCACAACATCGGCAAGCGAATCGTTTCCTCTTTGTTTCTCGGCGCAGGATACAAGGTAATTGATATTGGAGAGAACCAACCGGCCGAAGCATTCGTAAAGGCGGTAAAAGAGAATAATGCACTGGTCGTAGGCGCCTCGGCGATCCTCGGACCGCTGAAGCCATACTGCAAAGTGATCAATCAAGCCTTGGTGGAAGCCGGGATAAGGGATGATGTGATCTATCTAATCGGTGGTTGGGGAATGACGCAGGAGTGGTGCGACGAAGTTGGGGCCGACGCCTTCGGCGAAAACGCCGTCGATGCCATAGGCAAGGTCAAGACAATCCGTTCCCAAAGGGGTGTGTAAGCTTACGTAAATGGCTTACACGCGCTAAAGGAGAATCGGTAATTTTCAAACGGAGGAAGATCAATGGTATTAGCTAGAGCACATCACGAGCTATATCAGGAATTGCAGTCGATCGTTGGTTCCACATATGTCTCGGATGATTATTCCGTTCTTTTATCCTATACCAAGGATACAAGTTGTGTTCCACCGGCAAGTGCCCAGGGTGTCGTAGCACGCCCCGGTTCAACGGAGGAGGTTGTCGAGATTGTCAGGCTGGCAAACCAGACGCGCACCCCTCTGGTTCCCATGGGAGGAAAAGCCTCGATTTCCGGTGTGCCCAAGGGACAACCGGGAAGGGCTATTATCGTAGACATGCGGCGAATGGACAAAGTACTTGAGATCGATGAGGAAAATACGGCGGTAACCGCTCAGTGCGGCATAACCCTGGGCGAGCTGGCCAGTAAAGTTAACGAGAAGGGATATGATATCCACACTGCCGGCGTTCCCCACTATATCAACACACTCGGCGGTCACATCAGCGGGGAACCGGGTGGGGGATTCGGCCGGTACAGTTACTCCATCGGATGGAATTATCATTACCTGAATGGCGTAAAGGTGGTTCTGCCCAATGGGGAAATCGTGGACACCGGAACGGGCCAGGGGACGCTTAGCCAGTATCGAGGCAACAGCTGGGCCAGGGGAATGCATGGCCCGGACATGGCCGGTCTATTCGTCGGTGACGGGGGGATGTTCGGAATAAAGGTCGAGGCAACCTATCGCATGTTCCCACTGCCCAAAGCGCGCAAAGGCAACGCTTACTTTTTCGATACGGTGGATCAAGCGTTTGCAGCCTATAGTGAATTGTGGAATGTGGACCCCTATTTGTATATACAGCCATACACCAGTGGGATGCTGCTCGGTCCGGAGTACATCGATATGATCGATCCCGGGGGGCCAAAAAAGTGGATCTTGTTTTTCATCAATATCGGCCTCAGCGAGGAAGAGGTCGATTTAAAGTACAAGATTGCCGACGAATGTTACACACGGCACGGAGGAACACAGGCTACGCCGGGTGTGGTGACTTTCACCCAGACCTTTCTCGATTTTGCCCATGACATGAACAATATGGCCACGATGGGCAGCGTACCGTTATTGGAGCTCATCGTATCGCGAAGAGACATTCTGGATAACTACAAGTGGGGCCGCGAGTTTTTCTTCAAACGGCTGAAGGACAGAGGCATCGACGACAAAATGCAGTTGATCACCGGCCTTCTGTCATCGGGGCCAGGCTATGGGATGACAACCTTTATCCCGTTTCTGGATGAAACCGATAAAGAGCTTCACAGGGAAGTTTATGAAATGTGGGCGGATTTCCTGGAAGAATCTGCTAAGCGCGGATATGTGATGGAGGCCACCCAGGGTCACATGTCCAGGGTCCAGGCAAGGTATTGGACGCCGGAATTCTATCACTTTGTCAAGACCATGAAGAAAACTATGGACCCCAATAACATCATGAATCCCGGTGTATTCTTTGCGTAAGGAGGCGGCAGAATGGGTGAGTTAGAGAAATATCGTAAAGGCGTGACGAGGTGCGTCCGATGTGGCGTATGTCGTTCAAAGTATAGTTTGGAACAGAAGGTGTTCAGGGTGTGCCCTGCGGGTGAGCATACGGCGGGATTCTGGACCAATTTCCCCATTGGCAGGGTAGAGGTAGGCAGGAACGTCTTAGAGGGTAGATACGATATCACCGATGCTCCGGTCCAGGCGATCTACGAGTGTCTTCTCTGTGGAAACTGTCGTGAAACCTGCGGTGCCGTGGATATGGAAACCTTTGGCCCGCTGATCGATCATCCGCACATCGTTAAGGCAATAAGAGCCGAACTATATTCTTCCGGTGCCAAACTTCCCGATGAGGTCCACATGTTCTGCGATACCGTTGAGAAATCACAGAATGTAATGGGCTATCCCAACGAGGAGAGAGGCGAGTGGGCGGAGGATGCCGACATCAAACTGGATCCCAATGCCGATACTACCTATTTCGTCGGGTGCCTGTCGAGTTTTCGGGAAATAGAGATCGCTCAGGCAACGGGAAAGATCCTCAACATACTGGACATCCCCTTTAACATCCTGGGAGAGGAAGAGCATTGTTGCGGCAATCCCATGCTGATGATGGGAAACCTGTTTTTGGCAAGGGATTTGATGCGGCATAATTATGAGCTGATGAAGGGCAAGAAGGTGATCGCTTCCTGCGCCGGTTGCTATCGGATCCTCGTTCAGGATTATCCCAAGATGCTGAAGTTGGAGGGCGACGATTACAAGATCCAGGCAAAACACATCGTTCAGATACTGGCAGAGCAGATCGAGCAAGGTAAGGTGAAGTTTACCAAGGAGGTGAAAAAGAAGGTGGTCTATCACGATCCTTGTGAACTGGGGCGTGACATGCGGGTTTTTGACGAGCCGAGGAAGATTCTCGAAGCCATCCCAGGAATCGAGATTGTGGAATTCGTCAGAAACCGTGAAAAAACCTGGTGTTGTGGCGGCGGTGGTGGCGTCAAGGGTATCAACTACGACTTGGCGGTGGAGATTGGAATGGACAAGGCGGCCCAGGCCGAAGAAGTCGGCGCAGAAGTCGTCCTATCCGCATGCCCTTCCTGCAAGAGAAACATCATCGATGGTATCGATGCAGCAGGCTCCGATATAGATACACTGGACATCTTGGAACTGGCATTGGAGGCCGGGATCACCAAAGCATAATAGAAACGGGGGAAAGTAAATGGCAACGATGGAAGAGGCGGCAAATGCCATGCAGACGATGGTCGAAAAGATTAACGAAGTAGGCCCATTTTCTTCAGCGGATTGGGGTGGCTCTATCCAGTTCGTCATTTCCGATCTGAACACCGGCTGGCTGTTAAAGATGGCCATGGACGGAACGGTGGAAAACTGCGAAGAAAAGATCGATGAGGATGCCGCCGACGGCGTCCTTGAAATGGACAGTGACACATGGGTAGGTATTAATAATAAAACAGTCCCCCCAATGGAAGCGTATACCGAGGGTAAAATGAAGTCTCGGAAATCCGATGAGGCCTTGATGAAGGTGTTGCCTGCAACGATGTAATTATTTAAAAGGAGGTCGGTGAGTTATGGCTTTTCAAGGAAGAAAACCGATTAAACCGGCGCCCTATTGGTACAACACGCATCTCGATAAGCTGGATTTTGAGTGGAGCCGTGAAGAAAAAGTACTGATAGATCGCTACTGTGAAAAGATTCTCAACAATATTAAGGATGAGGGAGGGATGACCCCTCTCGAGCGCTGGAAAGCGACGATGTATGGTGAGGATAAGGATCGCACGTTGACGTACCTTGCGACGACCTCCGTCTACATCAGTCATGCCATGGATCACTCTTCCGATGCGATAAAGCCGGTGGATACGCTTTTGTATCCGAAGCTGTGGATATTGACCCATCTGGCAACGGCTGCCCGTTTCGGACTGGACTATTGCAACTTTCATAACATCAATTACGGCGAGGATATGTGGGGCGGTCAGTCGATCATGATCGACTATGGAAACCCGATTATCGAACCGCCCATGCCGATCAAAACCATCGATGATTTAGAGGGCATGCCCGTGCCGGATACTCGCAAGGATGGCTTGTATCCAGGTTATATCTGGGCCAACCGGGAGTTCAGACGAATACTCACCGAGTACAAGATACCCATGCCGCTTTGGACTTCAATCTGCCCAGGTCCGGACCTTTTGATGATGATGGGGATGTTGGGTTGGATGGAGTTTCCCAATTTCCTGCGAAAGCAACCGGAGATAATAAAGAAAGGCCATGAGATCGCCACCGAGTTTCTCATCGGATTCGGTAAAGCCATGATCGATGAGTGTGAACCAGACGGGATATGGATGTGAGCGATGTGGGACAGCTACCCGTTGGGTGGCAAAGAATGGATGCTTGATTCTTATAGAACACTCGGCAAAGCGCTGAGTGATTATGCAAAAGAAAAACTCGGAAGACCGATCCACTTATCCCATGGTTATCCCCTCACAGGCATGACGATGAAAGCGCTTCCGATTGTCTGGGAGCAAGGCGCACTTGGGCCTGCAGGAGAAATGTGGAATGGTGGTGCCGGCGGACGCGGTGAATGTGACCTGGAAGCGGTGGCGGATTGGCATCACGAACATGAATGTTTCATGAGTTTTTCCGGCCATGATGAAATCATGGAAAACGGCCCAATCTCAGCCATTGAGGAAGAGGTGAAGGATATCGTCCTCAAGCACAAGCACATGCCCAAATTCACGATCGATATCTTCCCGCCGTATTGGGCGCCGGCGGAGCACATTGACGCCGCGATCAAAACGCAGAAAAAATACGGAAGGTATGAATAACCCGAAATCTCAATTTTTGATTCGTTTTATTCAAGCCGGGCGTTTTGCACCCGGCTTCAACCCGAACGCCGGAAGCACTGACGTGCTTCGACTTCGATTAAAGGATTCGGATCCCAGTGGCAAATGAAGAAATACTCGAGAAACTAAAAGAGGCGATTATCGATCTGGATGACGACCTGGTCGCCCAGCTGGTTCAGGAGTGCATGGATGCCAAGATTCCTGCCCTGGATGTCATTGTTAAGGGGTTAAGCCCCGGGTTGACCATTATCGGCGATGAGTACGAAGCCAATGACCGGTTCATGAGCGACCTGATGATCTCGGGACAGATCATGAACGACGCCATGGAGAAGTTGCTGCCGACAGCGGATGTCGAAGCCTCCATAATGAATCGGAAGCCGGAGGATAAGGTGATGATCATCGGCACGGTAGAAGGCGATCTTCACAACGTCGGCAAGAGAATCGTCTCCGCCTTCTTTTCCGGTGCAGGCATCAAGTCCATCGATATCGGAGAGAACAAGTCGGCCGACGATTTCGTTGCGGCGATCAAGAAGTACAAGCCAGACATCGTAGGCGCCTCGGCCATCATCGGTCCGGTGACGCCGTATTGCGGTGTCATCCACAAGGCCATGGTCGAAGCCGGCGTCAGAGACGACGTGATCTATATCACCGGCGGATGGGGAATGACGCCCGAGTGGTGTGACGAGATCGGCGCCGACACTTACGGCGAAACCGCCTTCGAGGCACTGGAAAAGGTCAAGGCGCTGATGGCTGGCAAGATGGAACGGTGGGTGGAAAGAAATAAATAAAATGAGTAAGGCAGGTTTGGTTGAATATATTTACTATTCAACCAAACCTGCCTTTCTATATAGCATCCCCTTCACTTGTGAACAGGAATGAACAGGACCAAAGTCGAATGGGTAAAAAATCCGGATGGTAGCCAGGGGTATAGCTGGAATCCAATAACCGGCTGCCTTGTAGGTTGCGCGTACTGCTATGCTCGGAAGATAGCAAACGGGCGTTTGAAAACGAGATTCTTGGCGAATAAAAACTTACCTTCAAATGATGATCCAAATCGCAGACAGCATTTGGCCGATCCTTTTTATCCTCGTTTCTGGCCTGAACGGCTGAAAGAAATGCGGGGGAAAAAATCGTTGTGTATCGGAGAAAGAAGAGGCCGTGTAATTCGTAATCGGCAAAGGAAGCCAAAAGGTATCTTTGTAGGAAACATGTGCGAAATGTTTGCCGAATGGATTCCTTATGACTGGCAAAGGGAGATATTTAAAGCAATCAGATCCAATCCTCAGCACCGTTTCTATTTTCTTACCAAGCGGCCGTGGAATTTAACAAAATGTTCTCCCTTTCCAGACAATTGTTGGATAGGGTCTACTGTTTGCGACGCACGGACCGCTTATCACGCATGGTGGTATTATTTCAGTGGTAGAGTGAAGGCCAAACTGAAATACCTCTCCTTCGAGCCCCTGCTCGAGGATGTGATGGAACTGCCTCCGGCGTTCGGCCCGAGTATTGTTCCGAAAGCGGATTGGATCATCATAGGAAGTCAGACTAAACCTTATAAGCCCCCGAAGGTAGAATGGGTCCGGGCGATCGTCAAATGTGCGGATAAGGCTGGAAAACCTGTTTTTATAAAAGATAATTTGAAACCCTTATTGGGCAATAATCTACGTCAGGAATTACCGGAGTGTTAATTTATATAATATACTAAGCGAGTAAGGTCAAAGGAGGCAAAATTATGTCAAAGGTTGAGGAACGGGTCGCCAAACATCGACGAATGGCCGAAGCCTACCGTGATGCTTACAAGCGTCTAGTCGTAAAAGATGGAGAAAAATATGAGGAATGGAAGTTCGCGGAGGACGCCATATTCTGGTCACCATATTTTACCGGAGGACGCCAAAATACTGTAAAATTAGGAGGAATGGTCGTAGATGTGGCCACCTACGCGACCATGGAAGCACTTTCTTATTCAGTCAAGTTTCCCGATTGGGCACCAAAAGAATTCAACTGCTGGCCATCCGAAAATGGTTTCGTTATGCGAACACATTTCGCCGGACATCACGTGGATACCGGTGAAGAGTGGAGTTTTTACTCTACTGGTTTTGTCGAAACCAATGAAAATTATGAAATTACAAACTGGCAAACTTTTGTCGCTGACTACGATTACGGTGTCTTCCTCCAAGAAGCAATCGGGTCGCAAGGACCATATGTTAATGGACACGAAGAGTACTTTGAAGCGGTCGATCGACATCTCAAAAAGCATGGCTTGGCATAATGATAATAAGAGCAGTGCATGAAAATATTTGATATATAAATAGTAATTCATTCAAACGGCCCTTCCGATGAATCAAGCACCCGATTCGTTATGGGAAAAGTATTAAGCCAGCATTAAGAGTACCAACCTTAGGTTATAGTTCTTGTTTCGAATCTACGGTTTATAAGGATTTATACGAATACTGCTTCGGTTACATTGCGCTATTCAATTGCCAGTTTAGTAATAAAAAATCAATTTTTTAGAACTCACCTCCGGGAATCTTATCAAAAGAGAAAAGAAGTCATTGGCCGACTTTCGGCTTATCATGCGAATACGTATATATGTATTAGAACTTCCAATATTATGATGGAACGATGAAGGGTTATGGTTTGTGCGCTGAAGAACGCTTTGCATAAACTTAAATAAAATGGATGAAGACGAAGATGATGATGGTTAGACCTGCCATTGCTACGCTGATTAAGAAAGGAGTATTGAATGAACGGTACTATCGGTAAAACCTTATTCTTTTTGATGTCGGTGATTCTACTGTTGGGTACGGCAACACCAGCCTTTTCAAAAGTGACGTCTGAAGAGGCAGCAAAACTGAAATCAGAATTCAATCCCATGGGAGGCGAGCGGGCGGGAAATAAAGAAGGAACCATCCCTGCCTGGACCGGCGGACTTTCAACAATTCCCGAAAGCATCGATTATGAGGTCAAATCCGGATTGCCTCACCCGGATCCGTATGCCGAAGACAAGATCCTGTTTACCATTACAGCGCAGAATGTAGACCAATATAAAGACAAATTATCCCCGGGTATATTGAAGATGTTCGAAATATACCCGGATACCTTCAAGATTCACGTCTATCCCTCCAGAAGATCCGCCGCATACGGCGAAAAATATTATGAAGGAATGTATAGCAATGCCTTGACGGCAGAGTGTATCGACGAATATGGCAGTGTACGTAATTTTACCAAAGGGTTTCCGTTTCCAATCCCCAAAAGCGGCATAGAGGTTATGTGTAATTTCATATTAAGACCGCACGGCGCAAAATGTTGGACATATTATGTAGGAGGAGGCATTGTACAGGGCAACGGTAAATGGAGTGATCAATCTGCAAAAGATTATTTTATGTATAAAATTGAGGGCGATGAACAATTTGATCCACAAAGCTATGTTTATGGGAATATCGTTGAAATGACAATGGCCGGCCGCGTGGGTGAATTGTATCTGATGATGGACCCGGCAGACTATACGAAAAACGACGCGATCGGATGGTCCTATGTACCAGGAATGCGCAGGGTGCGCCGGAACCCCAACATGTTTTACGATGGACTCGATTCTTCCGCCGGTGGCATCGGGACCAGTGACGGATCGTGGATGTGGAAGGGCAAACTAGACCGGTTTGATTGGAAAATTGTCGGGAAAAAAGAGATGTACATCCCCTATAACACATACAAAATCGACTTGCTTCCTGGCTATGAACCGATGATGACACCCCGTCATCCCAACCCGGAATATATCCGTTGGGAGCTTCATCGGGTATGGGAGGTCGTGGGGACTCTCAAGGAAGGTGCTCGCCATATATACGGTAAAAGACATTATTATCTGGATGAAGACTCGTGGCTGATTTCCATTATCGACAAATACGATAAGCGCGGAAACCTGTGGCGACTGTCATATGCTTGTGGAACACAATTTTATGACCTTCCGGCATTCAATCTGACCCAGTACTGGCATTTTGATTTCCAGGTGGACTTTTATCCCGCATTTACTTTTTTCAACGGTCTTCCGCCCATTTCTTATGGTGATATACCGGAAGACTTCTTCTCAGTTCAAAATTTACGAAAAATGGGCAGGCGGTAATAGCCAACCATAAAGGAACCAGGGAAAGCATGTGCGCTGTAAAGAAAATGAGGCGTCTGTGAAACAACCAAATTTCTCATTTCATGAAGAAAATTGTCTTTTACTCAAAGCAGATACGAGCAAAACCTAACGATCCATTGATTGTCACGGTTCACTAATACCGTGAAAAGCGTCGCAGAAAATATCCAACGATGCATACCTTTTGCGCTATGCTCGTTGCTCGTGAGACTATCGCCATTGAACTGAATATTATTCAAAAAATTTAATTAAACAAAACCCATAAAGATTGTACGTAACCTGAATGAAAGACCATTTTCTTGCGGGCCGCAACACGATTTTCTTTACACTGTCCTATTCATTTTGAAGAAGTCATTACAAAAGGGGAAAGGAGAACTTCATGAACAATACCGCATGTAGAACAATATTGTCCGGGATGTTGGCGATCCTGCTGGTGTTTCCGGCAATGCCGTCGCTTGCGAAAGTGGCTGTAGAAGAGGCAGCGAAACTGAGAACAGAATTAAATCCCATGGGAGGCGAGCGTGCGGGAAACAAGGAAGGGACTATCCCTGAATGGACCGGCGGAGTCTCCAAAATTCCCGAAGGCATAGATTATGTGGCCAAATCCGGCTTGCCCATCCCGAATCCGTTTGCCGAAGACAAGATCCTGTTTACCATTACAGCGCAAAATGTCGATCAATATAAAGACAAACTATCTCCGGGTATTGCGAGATTGTTCAAACGATACCCGGAGACCTTCAAGATGCACATCTATCCCACCAGAAGGTCCGCTGCATATTCCAAGGAACATTATGAAGGGACATATAAAAATGCCCTAACGGGAGAAATTGTCGATGAGTATGGCAGCGTAAAAAATATCTGTAAGGGGATTCCGTTTCCTATTGCCAAAAGCGGTGCCGAAGCCATGATAAATTTTGTTCTCAGGCCGGTAGGCGTAGAATTTATAATTTGTTCTATGGGCGGCGGGGTTATACAAGCGAACGGTAGATCGACGGAAATGAGTGCAAGGAATGTGTATATGTATAACCTAAATTTTGCACGACGAATCATAAATAAGGAAGAAACCATCTGGGAATCCTGTTATAAAGGGAGGTGACATGCTTCCACAATAAAAACAGGAGGTACCCAGATGGTAAAATCAAGTAAATCAAAAAGCCGTAAAAACCGCAAGAACAAAGGGTTTAAGAAAAACGCTGCCAAGGCCAGAAAAATCAACGCTTCTACGCCGCATGAGACATGCAGCGAGCAACTAAGTCCATTTGGCGGGCTTTTAGCGATGATCAAATTTTTCGATTTGATCGATTTCAAACAAATATTTAACTCCACCTATCATGCGCCTGTCCGGCAGCCAAAGCTGGGCCACTATTCGATGGTGGCAGGACTTCTGATGCTACTGTTTATAGGCTTTAACAGAATCTGGCATTTTACCTACATCCGACTCGATGCCATGCTGTGTGGATTTTTCCGACTGACAAAGTTGCCGGTGTCGAGCACCTTCTGGCGATACCTTGACAGCTTGGGAATTAACCAAGCCCAGTCCCTTCAGAAGCTCATGAGCATTCTGCGAGAACGGGTGTGGCAACAACTGGGTTTCAATTATTACCGGATATGCATCGATATCGACACCACCGTCGAGACGCTGTACGGCAATCAGCAAGGAGGCAGGAAAGGCCATAACACCAAAAACCGGGGAAAGAAAGGTTACCGTCCGGTGCTGTGCTTCATTGAGCAGACCCGGGAGTGTCTTATCGGAAAGCTTCGAAAAGGTGAAACACTCAGTGGCAAACAGACCGCTGCCTTTATCCTCCAGACAAAATCCCATTTACCCGGTTGTGTTCGCCAAGTCCTGCTGCGGGCCGATGGAGAGTTCCTGAGCTGGGAAAGTGTCCAGACTGCAAGACACTGCGGCTATGACTTCATCATCGCCAACAAGAGATGCGACCCGCCCTTTGATCCGAGAGGTTGGTATCGGCCCTGGAAACGCAAGGATGTTGAGTATAACAGCTGCGTCTATCAGCCCCTTGGTTGGGATACCCCGTGCCGGTTTGTGGCCATGCGTATACCGAAAGCCAAATCAACTTCAAACCAGCAAGTGCAATGCCTACTCTTTGAAGACGACAACTATACATACCGGATATTCTGCACGAACCTTTCAGGGCCGGCCCATGAGGTGGTCAGCAAGTATGATAAACGCGCTGACGTTGAAAACCTGGTGGGTGAGGCCAAACGTGAAGGGCTTGAGGCCATCCCATCAGCAAAGTTCAAAAACAATTATGCGTTCTTTCAACTTGTAGTGCTGTCGTATAACATTTGGCGTTACATCAAGATGCTTGCCGCCATGAGCCAGGACAGAAAAAAGATGCCGCATTTAAAAACGGTGGCATCCAATACAATCCGGATCGCCAGGTTGAAGCTGCTTTTCATTGCCGCAAAAGTTGTCAAAGATCAAAACCGTGACAAGGTCAAGTTCTCCGTACACGATGCGAGAACGCCCGCGATGATCCATTTTCTCGACTTCCTGGATCAAGCGCGATTGAAACCGAAGCCGTGGAGACAAGTGGCATGTTGAACGTCTGCGTAACTCGGGAAAATATCATGCAAGAATTTTTTTTCACGACAATTTCCTTTGTATATGGGCAGTTAAACGAAACACGTGCAAACCGTATACTTCACACTAAAGGCAACGATCATGTGTTAGAGTAGAAAACGAACTCTTCGTCATTTTGAAAAAATTGGCCACCGTGGCCAATTAAAGCTAATTGCGTGCAAAATTCAGGTATAAACTTGAGAGCCCATTAAATGAACCAGTAGATATATACGACTATGTCTTTGGGGCGATGATTAACATGACAATGACTGGTCACGAGGGCGAAATTTATCTCATGAAAGACCCGGCGAATTATGAGACGAAGGACTCTATCGGCTATTCTTATATACCGGGAATGCGCAGGGTGCGCCGGAACCCCAACATGTTTTATGATGGAATCGATAGTACTGGCGGCGGCATTGGCTGCATGGACGATGGCTGGATGTTCAGGGGCAAACTCGACAGGTTTGATTGGGTTTTAACAAAAGAGAAAAAAGAGATGTTTATACCGTATAACAACAACCAGATTAACTTGCTTCCGGATTGGGATGTTATGCACACACCACATCATCCCAATCCGGAATACATGCGCTGGGAGCTTCACCGGGTATGGGAAAACGTCGCGACTTTGAAAAAAGGTGCTCGGCATATGTATGGCAAAAGGGTTTATTACCAGGATGAAGACACATGGCTGATTGGCGTCAAGGACATGTACGATACGCGTGGAAATCTATGGAAAACCTCATATTCAACCGGCGTACAACATTACGACGTTCCTGTATACCGAATCGCCCAGTACTTTCTTTTTGATTTCCAGGTTGACTTTTGGGTCGCAAATGGATGGGTCAACGGGTTACCTCCCGAAAGTTACGAAGAGGTGCCGGAAGACTACTTCACAGTTCAAAATCTGCGAAGACTGGGCCGGCGGTAATCGCTATCGTTGAAGAGATTTTCTTCCATGCGATTTGGTTGTTGTCCGTTAATCTGGATTAGAAGATCCCCAAGTGTTTCACCAATATCAATTTTTTTCTGTATAACATGTGGGCCAAATCGTTTTGAAATCGTTTCATATGAAAGTGGGGATATACATATAATACGAATTTTTCCATAGTGACAGCCTCTGGGTTCGTAAAAAGAGAAGGTCGGTATTTTTACCGACCTTCTCTTTTTATACGTGTCTCACATGCTTTCTCACGTCCTGCTACCTCTTGCCCAATTTTCGTAAATTCTGAACTGAGAAGAAATCGTCTGGTATTTCTATATACTCTTCATGTGGAAGGCCGTTGAAATAAGTAAATGGTGCATAAAACTCCACCTGGAAATCAAAATGATAGTACTGGGTCTGACGGAATACAGGAAAGTCATAATATTGTTTTCCATGTGCCCATGACATTCGCCACAGGTTTCCTCGCTTGTCGTATTTGTCGATAACGGCAATCAGCCAAGTATCCTCGTCCAGATAATAATATCTTTTGCCGTAAAGATGGCGAGCGCCTTCTTTAAGTGTACATTCTACTTCCCACACCCGGTGAAGCTCCCAGCGTATGTATTCCGGGTTTGGAAAATGGGGCGTCTGCATCGGATCCCAGGTGTCGGGAATCAATTCGACCTTGTAAGTGTTATAGGGGATGTACATCTCTTTTTTCCCGATCAGCTTCCAATCAAACCGGTCGAGTTTTCCTTTCCACATCCACGATTCGTCACTGCACCCAATGCCGCCGGCGGAAGAATCGAGCCCATCGTAAAACATGTTGGGGTTCCGGCGTACCCGACGCATTCCTGGTATATAGGACCAGCCGATCGCGTCGTTTTTCGTATAGTTTGCGGGGTCCATCATCAGATACAATTCGCCGACACGACCGGGCATATCCATCTCAACGATTTTTCCAAAGACATATTCTTCTGGATCAAATGGTTCATCGCCGTCAATTTTGTATAAAAAATAATCAGTTGCGAATGTTTTCGACCATTTTCCGTCTCCCTGCACGATTCCTCCACCATAAGTGCCTTTTATATTTTTCGCACCATGCGGTCTCAAAATAAAATTACACATGGCCTCTATGCCGCTTTTGGGAATTGGGAAAGGAAACCCTTTGATGAAATTGGTTACGCTGCCATATTCATCGATCACTTCCGCCGTCAGGGCATTGCTATACATTCCCTCATAATATTTTTCACCGAATGCGGCAGATCTTCTGGTTGGATAGACATGGATCTTGAAAGTTTCCGGGTATAGTGCGAACATTTTCACTATACCAGCAGATAGTTTGTCTTTATACTGGTCGACATTTTGGGCTGTAATGGTAAACAGGATTTTGTCATCGGCAAAGGGGTCCGGGTGGGGCAAACCGGATTTGGCTTCATAATCTATGTCTTCGGGAATCTTGGAAAGCCCGCCGGTCCATTCAGGGATGGTCCCTTCTCTGTTTCCTGCCCGTTCGCCTCCCATGGGGTTTAATTCTGCTTTTAGTTTCGCTGCCTCTTCAGACGTCACTTTCGAAAGAGCCGGTATTGCCGTACACACCAGTAGGATTACCAACATCATGGACAATAGAGTTCTACCCATAGTAGTGTTCATCTAACTCTCCTCCCTCTTTCATGTTTTAATTACAATGAATACGACAGCTCAAAAGAAACAGTGTCGCGACCCGCTATATGATGGCTATACACTCTCCTCTTAAATCAAAAAGGGGAGCCGGCCTTTGAGAGTATCGGAAAATTGAAGGTTCAATCCTAATCCTAGTTTGTCGAAATACCTGGTGCCAATCGATATCATTTTCGATCAATGAACTGACGCTGAAGCCATACTGCTTGATGTCTTCTGAATACAATAAATAAAAAAATCCCGGCAGGTGTAAACTCAAAAACGGCATTTTCATCCTGATCGTTGATACATTACGCCACGATTTCCGTTGCGGTTCACGGCAGCTATCCCCAGAACGACGCGAAGTAATGATTCAAGCCAAGGAACTGAAGCGGACCATTTCCCTGCAATGCAAAATATTGGCTGTTAAGCGTTCGTCGTACGATTATTGCTTACAGTCTACAAAAGAAGATCTGGGAACGCATCGAAAGATTGATGAATTGCGCCTGAAAACTCATCTTCCGGTAGTCGAACGATCCATCGCCAACGAAAGCGTCAAGACATTACCGTTTATCGAAAAGAAAGTACAGCGTCTACTATGCGATGGCAATTGGGAAGCAATTTGTCCCAAAATCACAGACCGCCGGGCCTCGCCCACAGCAAAAAGCGCATCCCTGTTTGCTACCGAGGTTGACCCTCAACCGACGATATCACATACATTACCATGGAACGCGGAATCATGAATCTTGTGGCGATCCTGTTTTGGCACAGCCGCAAAACCTTCCAATATATTATTGGAACCTGTTCTTTGTGTCAATGCCCTTGAAGAGGTGCTGAGCCTTTTTGGAGTTCCTAAATCTTTAACACCGACCAAGATCACGGTTTTCAAATGGATTTAGTATTTCAATTTGATAAATGGGCATTTATCTCTTGAAGGAAGAACCCATGATGAAGTTTACATCGGTCCGACTTGCAGATTTACTAGTTGTATTCAAACATAAAAAGGGAAGAGTATTACATGAACGGTACCATGCTGAAAAACACGTTTTGCAAAACCAGAAGTCAGCAGCGTATTGTGGTGTCCGTCGATGTCATGGGCATTGAATTAAACCTTGTGCCCAAAGGCAGCCGCCGCAGGTTGGAAAGTCATTGCCCCAGCAATCCTCCTCGTTGGACTCTGCAAGTTCACAACCACCGCAGGATGTACACGGTGCAAAATCGAAGGATTGAACGCGTTCTCTAAAAGAAATATGTTCCGGGTCGTTCCATAGGTCTGATAAACTTTTTTCTTCCAGGTTGCCGATTATCCATTTTTTTGAAAAACGCTCACGACCAAAAACAAAACTCGTATGACTATGCAATAGTGATAGACACGGGGTGAAACTGCCGTCCCATCCGATTACCCCAGCACCACTTTCTATGAATGGACAGCTATTCATTACGGATTCAAAATTGCTGCCGGCCCAGCTGACATTGGTACCGTAGCGCATTATTTCATATAAAGGCGTGCGAGTGGTTTCTGTCATATCAATCCTTGGAATGTTTATGCGCAATACTGTTTCCGGAGATAAATCCTCGGTTGAGGTGATATCGTAAAGGAGTTCATCACACATCTCCCTTGTGTGTGGCAAGACGTTGGTGACAATCAGGTGTCTCGCCTCGAAGTCACGGGCCAATTTCAATATCTTAGGTAAATCGGCGATATTGCGTTTCGTTGCGACAAACGCAATCCCCAGTTTTGTCCTGGAACCGGGGAAAACGCCACAATCCGATATAATCGATTTCGATTTGATGGTGTTATGGAAGTTGGCTACATTTTCAAGCACTTGTGGCAGTGAAGCACCAGGTCGGATACAAGAATAACTTCCCTGCGTCGCGCCATCAATGGATACCCATAGCACATCAATTCCTGCCTCTGTTAATCGCTGCGAAAGTTCCGGTGTAAGCAATGTTCCGTTGGTGATCAATTCGGCCGATGCGCCAAGACCTTTCACTGTTGCGATCATTTGAACGATCTTGGGATGAGAAAGCGGCTCTCCGAAACCACCGAAAAACACTGTTGGTCTGGGATGAATTTGAGATAGTCCTTTCATTGCGCGGGAAAAGGTATCATCGGACATCATGCCCACTGGATCCGTCCAATTGTGGCGAATGCATGTACGGCAATTCAGATTGCATCGATTTGTTGGTTCGATGTATAGCTTCAATAGTTGCGACGGGTTGCGTATGCGTAACCCATTTTTCTCTGCAGAAAGGTATACCTTTGCACCTGGTTTGAGCCCATATTGGGTTTTCATTTCAGGAGGCAGTACGATACGTCCTTTTTCATCGATTTGAAGACAAATACCATGATTTTGATTTGAGCTGGTCGTATTACTGGAAAATTCTTTTGGCATAATCAAACACCTTGCGCAGAGTAAACGAACACCCACAAAGCGGGTGACTCGGATATTCGACCGTAGGCCGAATATCCAATAGCATATCATTGCTTTCTTTGTTTGGGTTGGTCCCGGGCACAAAGCACCCGGTTTGAATACTACTAATCATCCTCCGAGATATGTTATTCGGAAACCTACCTGATCACCTTCTGACAAACATGTGTTTGGCGCTTTTTTCCAGGCCAAAACTGTACCATTGAGAATTGCCAGGATACCCGGCCGCATCTGATGCAAATCGGTATTAAAGATTTTCTTCCATGCGATTTGGCTGCCGTTGGCTAATCTGGTTAGAAGGTCCCCAAGTCTTTCACCAAGGTCAATTTCTTCCTCTATAACATGTGGGCCAAGTCGTTTTGAAGTCATTTCATAGGAAAGTGGGGGATATACATGTAATTCGACTCTTGCCATCGTGAAGGATCCTTCTTCGTTGTTAAAGCAATATATACCCGAGGGAAAACCTCGGGTATATAATCAAATCGGTCGACCGAAATTACACAACTGTTCGATGTAAATTTTTATTCATGGTCGTTCACGGGGTAAGTACAAGTGGCTTCGTAAAAAACGATAAGGTCGGTGTTTTACCGACCTTATCGTTGTCTTCGTGTTTCACATGCTGTCTTTCATCCTGCTACCGCCGGCCCAATTTTCGCAAATTTTGAATCGAGAAGAAATCGTCAGGTATGGGGTCGTAAGAAGCGGGCGGATACCCGTTGTAAAAAGTAAATGCAGCATAATAGTCCACCTGGAAATCAAAATGCCAGTACTGGGTCTGACGGAATACAGGAAAGTCATAATATTCTGTCCCACAACCATATGACAGTCGCCACAGGTTTCCACGCTTATCGTATTTGTCGATAATGGAAATTATCCATGTGTCTTCATCCAGATAGTAATGTCTTTTGCCGTAAATATGCCGAGAACCTTCCTTAAGGGTCCCGACGACTTCCCATACCCGGTGAAGCTCCCAGCGGACATATTCCGGGTTGGGATGATGGGGTGTCATCATCACGTCAAAGTCAGGAAGCGAGTCGATCATGTAGGTGTTATAGGGAATGAACATCTCTTTTTTTCCGACCAATTTCCAATCGAACCGGTCGAGTTTCCCCTTCCACATCCACGATTCGTCACTGCACCCAATGCCGCCGGCGGAAGAATCGAGCCCATCGTAAAACATGTTGGGGTTCCGGCGAACCCGGCGCATTCCTGGTATATATGACCAGCCGATCGCGTCGTTTTTCGTATAGTCTGCCGGGTCCATCATGAGATACAATTCGCCCACGCGGCCGGGCATTGTCATTTCAATTATATTTGCAGTAATATAGTCTTGTGGGTTAAATGGTTCTCCACTATCGATATGATATGCCCAATAATCCTTTGCATCTTGTTTGTTCCATTTTCCGCTTCCCTGTACAATCCCGCCTCCTACATTATATACCATATTTTTTGCGCCCATTGGTTTGAGAACAAAATTACACATGGCCTCTATGCCGCTTCTGGGAATTGGAAACGGAAACCCTCTGACGAAATTTGTTACACTGCCATAGTCATCGAGCACCTCTGCCGTCAAGGCATTTTTATACATCCCCTCATAATATTTTTCACCATATGCGGCAGATCTTCTGGTGGGATAGACATGTATTGTAAAGGTCTCCGGATATAGTGTGAACATTTCCAATATACCCGCAGATAGTTTATTTTTATATTGATCGACATTTTGCGCCGTTATGGTAAACAGGATTTTGTCCTCGGCGAACGGATCCGGGTGTGGTTCTCCGGATTTGGTAACATAGTCTATACCGTCGGGGATTTTTGGGAGTCCGCCGGTCCAGGCAGGAATGGTTCCTTCTTTGTTCCCCGCTCGTTCACTTCCCATGGGGGTTAAGTCTGTTTTCAGTTTCGCGGCTTCTTCAGGCGTCACTTTTGCCATAGCCGGCATCGCCACACACACCAGTAATGTCACTAACACCAGGGGCAATGTGGTTTTCAGCGTGGTACCGTTCATGTAATACTCCTCCCGTTTTTGTGTTTGAGTGGTGGTATTCAAACTGGATGTTTTGCACTCGGTTACAACCCGAACGATAGCGCCGGTATGCTTTTGGATATCCGGCCGATGGACCGGATATCCAAGCCACCCTTGTTGTGGGTGGTCGTTGACTTACACCAACACGTTATTTTTTTATTTCTTTTCACATCCGGCGGTTTGTCCAATAATAGGGGACATCACGCCGATTCTGAAATTGTAAGAGAGGCTGACAAAGGCAAGATGAGCTTTGTATGTTGGACTTGTCCTTCTATTCAAGAATTTCCGGATGTCTCCATGGTATATCCATTGCTTTTCCTGAACCTGCCGCCGCATCAATCCGAATCGCTGCACCTGAAATGTATCGCGCCATATCCGTGGCCAAAAACAGTGCCATGTGGCCGATTTCCCACGGTTCCGCTACTCTTCCGTTGGGAGAGAGCGCCATGTCTGCGGCCAATTTATCGATCTCTTCATCGGGCAGCCCCATCCAGATACCGGTTCTCACTGCTCCGGGACAAAGCGCGTTGACGGTGATATTATGTTTCGCATAATCCAACGCAGCATTTTGTACAAGACCGACCACTGCATGTTTCGAAGCCGTATAAAGCCCGACGCCTGCACTTCCCTGCAGGCCACCAAGGGAGGCGGTACAAATGACGAAACCGCATGTTGATTTTGTCTTCAATATGGCTTCTATGCCATATTTCATACCCATGAAGACACCTCTCTGGTTGATGGCCATGAGTTTATCATACTCTTCCACGGAGAATTCATGAAGGGGGGCAAAATCGCCACCAATTCCGGCATTATTGACGATACCGTCGAGGCGTCCCCAGGTGGTAACGGCTGTATTCACCATGTTCTGCACGTCACTTTCCTTACTGACATCCGTTTTGCAGAATACGACATCGCATCCCTTGGCTTTCAGGTCATTGGTGATTTTTTGTCCAGCCTCTTCATTGAAGTCGGCCAGCACCACCTTCATTCCGTTTTCGGCAAATAGAGAGGCAATGGATTTCCCCATCCCGCTTGCTGCACCGGTCACAACCGCAACTTTACCCTTTACGCTACTAAAATCGGTCATCTTATCCTCCTATAGAAATGTGATTAAAAAATGGAAAGAAGAGCTGTTCGAATGCTTCGCTATCATTGAGATCGCAATTAATTTTTCATTCTGTATGCTTGTTATAATGGGAATCAATAAACCTATGGCACCATTTCCAACCCAAGTTTATTCAGTGTTTCGGGAAGCGGGCGGCCTTCTCGATCCCAACCCAGGCCGTCATAATAGGTGTCGAGCATTTGATCCCATTTATCGGCGACACTTATCCCTTTGGCAGGCCCCTCGATCGGCGCTTCGGCGATCCTGGGAGAAACGCCGTCGTTTTCCCGGGTGAGTCCGCATCGCATGTTAAAGAGCCGTAACAGGCAATGGATTCTGTAACCGACTTCTGCGGCCTCCTCCCAGGTGAAATCCCAACCGGTAACGGAACTTAGCGTTTTGGCGACATGCTTTAGTTGAACTCCGGAGACAAACATACAGATTCCCAGGCTATCGATGAATTGTGCCCTGCGCATCGTTATGGGAAGCATTTTGGGGGCATGGTCCGGAGAATGGGCCGCATCGGGACTCATAAATTCGGCGCCCACAGTAGGCAAGAGGTCTCCAACGTCTCCCATATCCCCGGCTGCGCCGGCGCCCATATCGGTGGTGGCCATGGAAAACATGATGAACCACATCCCTCTGCTATCGATGACATGGGGCGCGTGTCCCTTTTTATTGTGGACTGCAAAATTCGGGGCATCGCCGCCGATCTTCTGCGCCGCTCTCATGACACCTTCGGCCAATACTTCACCAAACCCTTCCCGTTTGGCGATCTTGTGCAGCAAGGTCTCCACCGCATCGACATTGCCCCAGGTCAATTCGATTCCATCGGTATCCTCTTTGGTGATCAAGCCTTTCTCATAGCACTCGATGGCCAGGCCGATGACAGACGCCTGTTCCTTGGCATCCATTCCCAGGCGATCGTTCACGTTATTCAGCCAATGGGTTGCATCAAGGTCGGTGTTGCCGATATTGCTGCTGAATGCAACCGCGCCCTCATACTCCGACTCCTCGACAATTTCTCCCTTATGGGGGCCCGACTTCAGCTCAATCTCGTGACAATGGCCCCACTTGCAGGCGTAGCAAGGACGGCGTTTGCCCTGGTAGTAGGCCCGCTGGCTGTCCCCGTTAAACTTGGTGTGTTCCGGAAAGATACTGGCCGTGTAATTCCTTACCGCGAGAAATCCTATATCGTGGGATGCGGAGTACTGGCAACTTGTACCCATCGGAGGGATCATCATGCCCCATAGTGTCGTTTCCAGTTCTTGCCACCATGCTTTGACATCGGCGTTGAAACTCTCTTTATCGTGTATGGGAACTTTTGCATTCCCGTGGACGACAATTGCTTTTATTTTTTTGGATCCCATTACCGCACCGCACCCATTACTGGCTGCAACATGCCCCCGATCGGAGCAGATGCAGGCATATTTCACGAGGTTTTCTCCCGCAGTTCCGATACATGAAACGGATACTTTTTTCTCTCCGATCTCTTCTTTCAGTTTTGCCTCGGTATCCCAACTGTCCATGCCTACCAAGTGGGAGGCGTCGCGAATTTCAGCGGTGCCGTCATGTATGTATAGATAGACCCAATTCTTGGCAGCACCCTGAAATATGATTGTGTCATATCCGGCAAACTTCAATCTGGCACCGAAGAATCCATTACAGTGTGAGGCGACGAACATGTTGCTCAAGGGACCTTTCGTCGCCACTGTATATAGTCCAGATCCTGGTACTTTCGTACCATTGAACGGCCCGGTCAACCAGATCAGTCGATTCTCGGGATCAGACCACTCGACATTCGCAGGAACCTCATCATACATGATTTTAGCGCCCAGT
This sequence comes from uncultured Desulfosarcina sp., assembly GCA_963674945.2. Classification (GTDB taxonomy): domain Bacteria; phylum Desulfobacterota; class Desulfobacteria; order Desulfobacterales; family Desulfosarcinaceae; genus Desulfosarcina. The sequence goes on along the minus strand of CAXXWQ010000003.1, from coordinate 246,275 downwards.
CCCGTACCGCCCAAATACTTCCTCAAAGTTGATTCGTCTATTGTTTCATCGGTGAAATTCTCGGAACTCAAGTCAACCCGCAGAACTTTCCCCATAAACCCACCCAATTGCGTCATGGTATAATCCTCCTGTTTGCATATTATTCAATTGACTGTATCACGGTGTTTTGTGTATGACAATAATAAATAATTTAAATTGACCAAATGACTAATAAATGGCCTAAAAAATTACGATATGGCAAATAGGGCATAACCAAGTCGTCTAAACATCTTGGAGGGCGGCCCCTTTTTGTCAAAATCATCTGGACATTTCGAAATTACTAGGATAAGTGCGGGCCACGAAAAATAATAAATGAAAATAGATGTTTGACCAAAATGTATAGAGGAAATCATGTTACTCGACGAACTCGACCTCAAGATCCTGGAAGAGCTGGAAGAGGATGCCCGGCAATCGATCCACACCTTAGCGAAAAAAATCGGTATGAAGCGCACAACCGTTAATTATCGATTGAACCGACTAAAATCGGCAGGCATTCTGAAAATAGCGTGTGTTGGCAACCCTGAGCTTTTGGGATACCAGTTTTTAATCGTGATTGGGATCAACGCTTATCCAGGAAGAGTGGACGATGTGACCAATGAATTGGCCCCTCTACCGGCAATGACGGTCGTGACCCTTACTGCCGGTAGATACAATATTATGGCATGGGCACTTTTGCGTGATCGGCTTTCCTTGGCAAACTTGATATCCGAGCAACTGACAAATATACTTGGTATTCTTTCTTTCGATCTTATGCATTCTTATCAATGGGTTAGAGATTCATGGAGGTATTTCAAGCCCCAAGTCGATACCATTCGAGAACCGTTGAAGCATTTCCCCAGCGACATCGATCTGTCTATTGTCAATGCGATGGAAATGGATCCCAGACAAACCATGGCGACGCTGGCCAAAACAGTTGGTTGCAGCAGGTCCGATGCAAAAACCAGGCTGGACAAACTCTTGTCCGACGGAGTCATCCGGTTTGCCAGTATCGTTAATCCAAGGGCACTGGGATATGAAATTAGCGTTATCATTCTGATTAAATCCCAAGCGGATTCACTCTATGGAGTGGCCAACGAGTTGTCAATGCAAAGCAATTCCAGGCATGTAAGCCTGATCACCGGTCAATGGCAGATATTTGTCGCTGCACAATTCAAAGATAGTGAACAAATGCACAATTTTATTTCGGATACTATGCTCCCAATCCCCGGCGTTCTTGCGTTCGAGGTAATTCACATCGTAAAAATTCTTAAATTCTCATTGAACATCCTCGGTTCGGCATATCCTTTCAAATAGAGCCTTCGTTTTATTCTACCACTCACTATTCCTTTTTGTTCGTTTCCTTGCCACCAGACGGCCCGCGAGTATTTGTCCGTTTTGACAACAACATCTTTGACCATGCAGTAAAAAGAGTTTGACAGTGGTGCTTTGCCGGTGCTAATACAATTTACATTGTAAACTATTTACATTGTGTATTACATGCAAAGGGTTAAACTGCCTCCATGGAAGATAAATCCATCGAAAAAATCATGGAACTGCTTGTGGATTCACCAAAAGTGCTCCGTGAAATTATTGAAAAAGTCTTCAAAAAAGAGCTGAGAGATCCCGGTATCGATATTTCGCGCTATCATTTCGAGGTGCTGAAGGTGTTACATGACAGTGGAAAGATGAGCATTTCTGAACTCGGTGATATACTAGTGATCTCCAAAACACAGATGACGCGGCTCACCAGTGAGTTATCGGCTACCGGGAAAATATCCAGAGAGCCGGATCCCACTGATCGTAGAAAGAGCATTGTTTCCCTGACAGACGAGGGACGGCAATGCATTTCATTGGTGATGGATCGGTTCTACAAGACTACCCGAGAGAGACTGGAGCCACTTTCTAAGAAGGAGCTAGATGAATTGTTGGTCTCTTTGGGCAAAGTCACTCAATTCGTAAGAAGGTTGCTTGCTACCTAGTGATTGCGTTTGCCTGTTACGACAACAATGACTTTTGATCCTGATATCTGAATTCGTCGTCGTTCTAATATACGGTGTTGTAGGTAGATGACTTCGCCTTTTAACAATGCTTCAAAACTGCAAGAAGGAGAAAATCATGTCGAATCAAATTGCGGGAGAAAAGAACAGCAGCACAAAGATGATTCCGGTCATTGATCCCTCGACGGAAGAACAAATCACTGAGATTCCTGAAGGTGGGCAGAACGCTGTCGACGAGGCTGTTGCGCGTGCAAGAGAGACTTTCGAATCCGGTATATGGAGACTCAAGCCTGCATCCGAGAAAGGCAAGATTCTGTGGCGGTTGGCCGATATCCTCGAGCGCGATGTGGCTGAACTCGCGGCAATCGAATCCCGCAATACGGGAATGAATGAGATGCAGCTTAACATTCTCATTTCAACGAGTTCGGAGTTCGTGCGATATTTCGCCGGCTGGTGCACAAAACTCTATGGAATCTCAAATGATATCCGGATGACGGGTGGAATTACCGGCACAACGTCTCAATTTCATGCCTATACATTGAAGGAGCCATACGGAGTGGCCGGTCTGATCGTTTCCTGGAACGGGCCGCTGTACGTTGCTTTGTCAAAGGTGGCCCCGGCGCTGGCTGCGGGCTGTTCCTGCGTGTTGAAACCATCATCCTTGACGCCTCTTTCCGCGATGAAATTGATGGATTTACTGAAAGAAGCGGGTGTCCCCGACGGTGTCGTCAATCTGGTAAATGGTTCCGGCAGCATCACCGGTGCGGCGCTATCCGCACATCCAGGTGTGGACAAACTCTCATTTACCGGTTCGGTGGAGGTTGGAAAAAAACTTGTTCTGGCATCGGCAGGCAACCTGAAACGGCTGACCCTCGAGCTGGGGGGCAAGTCACCCGTTCTGATTTTCGACGACGCGGATTTATCCAAGACCATACTCGGGGCCGGAGTGGGTATTTTTGCCGGGTCCGGGCAGGGATGTGTCTGCGGTTCGCGAATTTATGCCCAGCGAGGCATATACGAACAGGTCGTGGAAGGACTGGCGAACTTCGCGAAAACGTTGCAGCTTGGCGGGCCACAGGATGAGGGCGCCCACATTGGTCCAATCATCAGTGAATCACAGCTGAAACGTGTCATGGGCTTTATCGAAGAAGGAAAAGAGCAGGGTGTGGAGGTGGTCACGGGTGGAAAGAGACTGGATCGGCGCGGTTATTTCGTGGAACCTGCGGTGCTCACCAATGTTCGCGAGGACATGCGACTGATGCGCGAGGAGATCTTCGGGCCGGTTGTCGCCGTCGTTCCGTTTGATGAGGAGGAAGAGGCGATTGCCATGGCCAATGATACGCCTTACGGGCTTGCGGGCGCCGTTTGGACCCAGGACAGTGCACGGGCACATAGACTGGCCAAGCGGGTGGAAGCCGGTATGGTCTGGCTCAATTGCCAGCTGGTAGCCGATCCGGCCATGCCCTTTGGTGGGTACAAGCAATCGGGTTGGGGGCTCGAATATGGCTGGGCAGGCGTAGACGCCTATCTGAAAACGAAAACAGTATATACTTTTATCGAAGACTGACGAAAATAGCAGTTTTCCATAAAGCAGGCTGCCGTACATCGGTTTGATGCAGCGGCCGGTCAGAGGGCCGGAAGGTTCGTCAGGTTGAGCGATTGCAGGCGATAGCCGGCCGGCCCCCGGTGGACCAGCGTCAGACCGGCGTACGTTTGACCGATACGAAAGAGGTGCTGCAGCGGAATGCCCAGTAGCCGGCATAACACTACGCGTATTACGCCGGCATGGGTCACCATCAGGACCGGCCGCCGGTGACGACTGGCCAGTTCCTCGAAGGCCGACCACGAACGCTGTTGCAGATCCGAAAAGGATTCCCCGCCGGGTATGCGAAAATCGGCGAGCTCTTCGCCGCGCCGGGAAAAGTCTTTGGGATGTCGGGTCCGGATGGTCTCCATGCGCTGCCCTTCCCACGTCCCCAGGTTGATCTCCTGCATCGCTCGGACAGGCTCCGGCGTCAGACCGCATCGTGTGCCGATAATTTCGGCCGTTTCCAGGCAGCGACGCAGAGGACTGCAGTAAATTGACTCCAGTTCGACGTCGGCGAATTGCTCGGCCCAACTGCATGCCTGGCTTCGGCCCTTTTCATTGAGTTTCAGATCCTGACGGCCAATATAACAACGCTTCCCGCCCGGATTCTCGATTTCGCCATGTCGCAACAGATAGATGAGATGATCCTCGGTTTTACTCGGGTTTGATTCTTCCGATGTCAATATCCGTCCCCTCCTTTTCGCCGGCACCATGGATCAAGCTTTCAAGGGAATGCTCTGTGATCGCCTCCACTCGCTTTTTAATGCGACGGGCCGTGTCAAGCCGGTGTTCAATGGCGGAAGCGGTTGCAGGGTCCTGACCGAATTTCTCCATGGCCCGAGAAAACCGTTGATTCAAACCAACTGATCGATCTCCTTGGACCAGCTTGTCGGCCAGATAGACGATCTGTGCCACGTCGATGGGACGGCCGTCTTCCACATCAAGTGCCATGTGGGTGGCCACGGCAGGGGCAATGCGGAAAAAGCCGTGCCGCTCGAGCAGCCGTGCACCGGCACTTGCGTGATCTTCCTCAAGTCTGGCGATATCGTGAAGCAGGGCCGCCGCGTATACCTGATCGACATCGATCCGGATGCCCGCTTTTTTCACGGCCATCGCCACTTGCCGGGCAATCCTGGCTACCGCGCGGCTATGGGCCTGGATCACCGGAGGCAGCGCGATTATACCTTCCATCAGCATCCGGCATTCATCTCTGGATGGTACACCCTCGTGTTGAAGCCGATCCAGCATCCGCCGGTAGTCGGCCGGCGTGTCCATATCCAATCCGACGGCTTCATCCGCAACCGCCAAATCGAGACTGGCGGCATCGTATCCGCCGAGAAAGGCCCGCATCCCGCCACGCCCTGACCACCGCAGCAGTCGAGGCACCACACCGGCATCAATCAAGGGGGGGTGCCCCCGTCGTCCGTTAAATGTCGGGTACACAACAGTGCTGTGGCTTGCCTGAAACGTTTCCGCCAGTCGAACCACGGTCTGGGGACGCACCAACGGGATATCCGCCGGATGAAGAAAGAAGGCGCGGCAATCCAACGGCAGAGTCCGGACACCGGCCAAAACCGATGATAACATTCCCTTTTGGTAATCGGGATTGTCCGCACATTGCACACCGAGCGGTGCAAGCACCCGGCGCACCTCTTCCCCTCGATACCCCACGACCACGACGATATCCTCGATGCCGGCATTCCGGTACGAAAAGACGACTCGTTCTACCACACGCCGTTTCCCTAACTTCAGCAAGGGCTTGAACCGTTTCATGCGGGTGGAGAGCCCGGCGGCCAGAACGACTGCCGAAAGATTTGGTCGATTCTGCATTGTATTTCTTCCCGCCACGCTACCTCAATTTATGCCCTGCCCGAACGGCGACCATTTCGCTGACGATGCTCAGGGCGATTTCCTCCGGGGTTTCGGCGCCGATGTTCAAGCCAATGGGCGCGTGCACCCGATCAATATCAGCCTGTGTGAAGCTTTCATCCTGCAGCATGCGGTAGATGGCGTCCCGTTTCTTCCGGCTGCCGATCATGCCGACGTAACCGGCTTCGGTCCGAAGGGCTTGGGCCAGTACGGTCTTGTCGTGAAGATGCCCCCGAGTGAGAATGACCACGAAGTCGTCCGGTCCCAGATCCTTGTCGGGCATGCAGTGAACGAAGTCCTTCAGGACGCGGATCTCATGGGCCTCGGGAAACCGCCGGGCATTGGCGTATTCATCCCTGTCGTCGGCCACATTTACCTGGAAACCGACCAGGGCAGCCATCTGAGCCGTCGGTCGTGAGACGTGGCCGGCGCCGAAAATGTAAGCCGTGCAGACGCGAAGGGCCGGTTCCAGCACAACGAATCCGCCATCGATGGAGATGGATCGCATCTCCGGTGACGTGGCGGACGCGGCCAGTTGGTCCAATAGTCCGGCTGACGGCGCAAACGAACCGACTTCGATCTCTCCCCGAGCGTTGGCCAGGGCATGATCCACCCGGAGGGTTTCCCCATCCTCGACAGGCGCCAACACGCGGGTGAGCAGGCATCCCTTACCGCCGGCGGCCAGCATCTTCGACCAGGCCCCGAACACAGCACGATTTTCTGGTGTGACCGCGATATAGTCGAGCAGCACTTCGGCCTTACCGCCGCAAATCATGTCCATGGTCGAAACCGTCCGGGCGGTAAGATCAAAAGAGATGAGGGCCGAAGCACGGCATCCCATCAACTCAACGGCCCGCGACATGGCCCGGGCCTCCAGAAGGCCGCCGCCAATGGTACCGATGCCGTTGCCCTTTGATGTGATGATCATCTTGCTGCCAGATTCACGCGGCGTGGATCCGGCATGCGTGACGATGGTGGCCAGGACAAAAGGCGTGTCCGCTTCAAGATAAGCATAGGCCGTGTCAAAAATGGTATTCATGGTTTTTGCGTCCTTTTTCGGTGGTCGTGCATTTGCCGTTTGGTACTGCCGGAGGAGGCTGCCGTAGCGCTTTTTGCCGGTTTTACCCGAAGTTTCAGTCGCTTGGCCGCCTTGGCATTTGATATGGCGGGTATTTTCGAAAGAGCCTTTTCTACCGATGCCGTTACCGCTTCCAAAGATACCTCCGGCCGCCGGCTGATCGTCAGATCGAGTCTGTCCACGGCATGGGACGTGTCGATCCGAACCGAAAAATCCAGGATGGATTCAACATTGAACAGCACGTCGTCTATCTCGGCGAGGTGAAGCCGATGCCCGCCGAGGTCAACCGCCCCCGTTTCCCGCCCCATGACGACGGCAAGGGACGCAAGCGTTGTTCCACAAATGCAGGCACCGGTATCGAGGGCGGCCAGGTCGCCGGTTCGGTATCGAATCAGGGGCATGCCCCGCCGGGTCAGGGTCGTGAATACCAGTTCACCGATACTGCCGCCCGGCACCGGTGAACCTGTCTGAGGATCGACAATCTCCACCAACAGGTCGGATTCTCTCACGTGATAGCCCGAAAGGGCCGCACACTCGACACCACCGCCAAGGCCCATTTCGGTCATGCCGTAATGTTTGAAGACCCGGCATTTCCACGCCGCTTGGATGCGCCGAACGATTGCATCGGGAACATAGTCGGTGCTGAGCAGAACGGTCCGGATCAGACCGGACAGGCGATCTCCCTCATCCACGCAAGCCATCGCCAGTACCTGGACGGGGATGCCCACCAGGCTGTCGACGTTATTTGTGATCGCCGCATGGACGGCGGCGGCAGGATCGTGTACAGGTCCGTGGACGATGCCGGTCACTGCCATGCGGTCAAGTGCCCTGGTCAACAGATCACCGACGCTGTCCGGAAGCGCCCCGGGCAACAGAATCAGTACCCGCTGGCCCGGTTCCACCAGTGTGGACATGCCGTGGTGAAAAAAATCGATAGTCAATTCCAGATCGGCGTCGGTAAAGAAGATTCGCTTCGGCCGCCCCGTGGTGCCGGAACTCTCCATGGTGATCACCCGGGCGATGTCACTTTGGGAAACGCAGACCAGGGCGAGTGGGTCCCGGAGGATATCATCGGTTGTGGTAAACGGCAGTTCGCGCAAGCGATCCAGGTCGGGTAGGGACGAATCGGGAAGGCCGGCCAGATGCGTCCGGTAAAAGGAACTATTGCTCCGGGCAAGGTCGATGGTACGGTTGAGGGCCTGAAGCTGGTATTCTGCCAGGGCGGTCCTGGTCAAGGATCGATCCCCGTCCATGCCGATCTTGCGGCGAATCCAGTCATCCAACGGTGTGATGGGAACCGTCGTCATGGGCGGTAGAGCCTTTCACCGGTCTGACTGGTCAGATTGTAAAGACAAAAGGGAATCAGCCGTGTATCCGGTGCCATGACGTGAATGCAGCAGTCGCGCACCCGCTCCAGGTCCAGGTTCCAAACGTCCTGAAAGGCCATGGCCGACACGGAGAGCAGGTAAGTGCGGGCGCGCTGGATAAAAACATCCAGATCCATGGTATCCGGACTGTTTGAGCCGCTGCCGGACGATCGGGGAGAAAGTGTTCCGCAGCATGACTGCGGCGCCCGCCACTGCCGGGATACGAAATCGATAGCGGCGGCAGCACCGACTTCGGCAGGGATCGGTTTGGGACAGCAGGTGCCCGCGGAGCGACCCACGGCCCGCACATCGCCGTCCGGCATGACCAGATAGCTGGCGCTGAAACTGCAAAGGCTGTTCTCACAGCCCGGCGGCGAAAACGCGGAGGCTTTGAAGACGCCATCAGTCTCTTCTTCGATCAGGCGCATGAGTTGCGGTAGGGTGATGCGATCGCCATCGGTCGGAGAATGAAAAAAACGACCGAAATAGCTGACCGGCTGAAAGTGAATGGATCGCACTACCGGCACATGGTCTGCGGCCAGGCGCATCAGATTGCCGATGTCGTCATCGTTGATGCCCGGCACCAGGGTGGGAACCAGCACAACGCCGACACCGTACCGTCCGCACTTCTCGATAGCGGTTTTTTTTGTTGCCAAAAGCGGCCGGCCGCGAAGTTTTTCGTAGACGGCATCACGTGTCCCGTCAAATTGCAGGAAGACCGAGGACAACCCGGCATCTTTGAGGTCGCGAAGGAACGCCTCGTCACTGGCCAGCCGCAGCCCGTTGGTGTTGATCTGGATAAAATCGAAACCCGCCTCGCGCCCCATGGCAACGATGCGGGGAAGATCGTCCCGAAGGGTCGGCTCGCCGCCGGAAAGCTGGATGTTGCTGCCGGCACTGACGTGGAACGCCGCCTTGAACCAGCCTTCGATTGTCGCAATGGGCGGATCGTCGCCGGCGCTTCTTGAATCGGCGTAACAGACCGGACAGTCCATGTTACAGCGGTCGGTAACCTCCAAAATTACCGTGCAGGAGCGCTGGCGATGCTCCGGGCACAATCCACAATCGAAAGGGCAGCCCTTTTCCACGGCATGACCGGGGATAGCCGGATGAGTGGGGGTTTTGGGTCGCTGCCAGGTGGAAAATCCAGGCTCTCCGTCCCAGATGCGTACGCTGAAGCTGCCATGATCGGGGCAGATTTTTTCCAGAAAGACCCGATCGCCACGAATCGTGCGCCGGGCGTCGATCCGCTTTAGGCAGACAGGGCAGAGGCTTTGGGTGGTCTGTTCAGTCGGCGTCATAAGGGTCGAAACCATGGGTGGTCAGGATTGTCATGGCTTTGGCGAAGGTTTCGGCCACGATCTGTCCGCAGCGCTTGCGTGATGCTGCGGGGCCGTCCTCGCCGGTGATGATCTGGCACGTGGTGCCGCCGTATTGGGCGCCCACCCTTTCTTCAAACCACGCGCTCATTTCATCGAGCATCAAAGGGAATTGATCCGATTCCGACTCCGCATCGGCCCCCTTACCGGCATACAGGGCCAGAAGGCAGCAACCGCCGGTCAGGGCACCGCAGCTTCCCCTCCCACTGCCGCAACCGTAGGCCAGCCCGGCCATGGTGCGTACCAGGGCCGGATTCTCCTCGCCCCGTGTTTCCAAGGCCATTCGGATGAGAATCTGGCTGCAAGAGTAACCGGTACCTGCCATCTTCAACATTTGAATCTGGTAATCATCCATGGGTTTTTTCTTTCTTGCGAGCAACGATTACACAGTATCCGGGACGCCGGCCGTATCGGCAGGTCCTTGATGCACAATCGCCATCCAACCAGTTGCTGAGCGGAATACCGGCCCATACGAGCTGGGCGGCAAGCTGTTTGAGAAAATCCGAGTGATCTTCCCATAAATGGATTTTGAACCCGGCGGTTTCGATGCGCCGGATCATGGTGTGCCGGTCAACGGCGCCCGCCAGGCAGCCGTAAAAGGAGACTTTGGGCCGAATCGCCGCCGAATTCCATGTCCGCCAATACAGGTCCGCCACCACCAGATGGCCGCCCGGCCGCAATATCCGGAAAAAGCCCTCTATCGCTGCGGCTGCATCGGGCAGCAGGGAGCAGACACACTCGGCAAATACCGCATCGAATGCTCCTGCCGTAAATGGAAGCACCATGGCGTCGGCCCTGACCGCCGCCATTTCAGGGTAATGCCGGATCGCGTCGGAAAGCAGGGTGGACGAAAGATCCATGCCCACCACGGAGGCGTCATGATGATCTTCCAAACAGGCTGCCGTGGCACCTGTTCCGCAGCCTACGTCCAACACCCGTGCACCGGAACCCAAGCCACAGACTTCGACCGCCCGATGCGTGAGCGCCAAACCGCCCGGCCGGATCGTCGGCCCTGTGACGGCACGTAACGCGGCGGATTCGTAGGGTCGATCCATTTTATTTGTCTTCAAGGATCTGCTCCACTTCCGCCATCTTCCCCAATGCCACCCGATCGGTAATCAGCACGGCTTTACACGTCGGGCAATAAGGCAGCTCCGTGGTAAACCGATTATCCATGTAGGTCACCGTCACCGGCCCCACCACCAGTTCGCGCTGGCAGGTCTCGCAGCGCCATTTCAAATCTTCGGGCCGGATATCGTCGTTTTTCATGGCCCCAGTACCTTCATGCGATGGGAATAGGCGTTATGAACCAGGTAGCCGTCGCCGGTTGGTTCGTAAGCCACCCAGAAGAAGGCATGTCCCACCCTGCATGTGCTCAGAAAGCGGCCGGTCTCGCCGTGACGAAAACGGGTGCCACCGGCTTCGGCATGCCGGATCACGTGGCGCAGGTTTTCCTTCAGAATGCGTCGAGATTCCAAAATCGCTTCCACACCCGGTGCAAAGCGAAGCGATATCGACGTTTCATCATGCGCTGGATCTTCGACGGCTTCTTTCCACAAGTCACGCAAAGAATTGGTTTTCAGCCGCTGACGGTTTTCCCGCCTTCGGGACCAGCCGGGACGGGGCCGGGCCGCCGGATCGGCTACCCTCGGGTCCGGAAACAAAACGTCCAGAAGGTGCAGGGTACGCTTGCCCACGCCGGCCAGGGCATCCCGGCACATGGCGCAGTATGCCAAATAATCGCTGCTGCTGCGCTTTCCGCGAGCCTCGATCACGGTTTTTGCCATGGCCGGATTGGCATTTTCCATGAGACCGCCGAACCCGCAGCACTCGGTCTTTTGCCGTCCCAGATCCAGTTCTTCGACGGCGATGCCGATGATTGCGGCCAGTTGTCGCACGGCCTCCTGAACCGCCGGCGCGTCGCGCGACGTACAGGGATCGTGGATGGCCAGCATTCCATTGGGTCGATACAGACCGGACTGGGGAATGCCGGTTTCCAGGAACACTTCCCACAATGAAATTGGATGGGTTTTCGGTAGATGGTCCGTAAGCACCTTTCGACAGGTCGCGCAGGCAACTACCGGCCGCGGTCTGCCAAGGGCTTTCCAGGCCTCTTCCCAGCGGTATAGTTCCTCGGAAAACTGCTCTTGGCGACCTGCCCAATGGGCCGGTGCCCCGCAGCAGCCCAGCATCAGACCCACGCCGCCGGTCAACGTTTGCCTCAGATAATCATATACCTGCATTGCCTGTCCCGGTGCCGAAGCGCAAAGCTGACAGCCGGGAAAAAAGAGATATTGGCTTTGGGAGCCGCCGGGGGGGTGGCGCGCCATGAAAAAGGCCTCGCTTTGGGAAAAGGCCATGTCCTGGAGGGCGAAATCGTGGGCCGACGGCGGCATTTTATTCCGGCTGACCATGCTCTGCCGGGCCGCCAGGCAGAGGTCCTGCATGGCGAAATCGTTGGGGCAGACCGCCTCGCACAGCCCGCACAGGCTGCACGAATTGATCAGCTTATTGGCCTTGCGTTCGCCCATGACGATGGATTCGTTATTGTATATTTCCCTGGCGTATCGTCTTGGATAAGCGCCGAAGGATTCCAGAAAGGTACAAACCTTGACACATTCCAGACACTGGCACTGCAGACAACGGCCCGCCTCGGCCCGGGCTTCGTCTTGTGAATAACCTTCGATGGCGTCGGCCACGGCTATCGCCGGCACCGAGGTGATCCCCTCCAGGTCGGTAAAAAGCCGGGTTTCGTAAGGCCCCTCGTTTTCCCGACCGGCGTCCATGGAGACCTTTTGCAGCCAGCGGTCCATGGAGGTGGCGCACCAGCGCCCGGAAGCGGCCTGCCACACCGGCGAGGCGTAACCGCCGGCGGCGAAGACCCCGTCCGTTCGGGTATCCCCGGCAAAGCGTCCCTCGGGAAGCGGACTTGCCGGCGTAAAAGCGAAGATGGGATCGGAAATCCCGTCCAGGCCCACAAACACGGCGGCAAAGGATTCCCGTATGGCAGTTTCGTCCAGGACGGCGTGGGTTTCAAAGCGCACACCCAATTGGCCGATGCGTTTGACTTCAATTTCGATCGTTTCCTTCGAAAGCTGCTGCGGATACTGCCTTGCCAAGACGCCACCGATTTGACCACCGGTTTCGAATACCGTGAGGTCATAGCCCTTGCGCGCCAGGTCCCAGGCCACGGTCAGACTGCTCAAACCGCTGCCGATCGCCGCCACCCGGATTGTTTTTTTTGGAAGGGGCAGCACCCGTTTGGGCTTGTCGTCACGGGCCACGATGGCCCGCTCCAACGCGCCGATGCGAATCGCCCCGCCGATCTTGGCGCGGTTACATGCCGCCTGGCAGGGAGCGTCGCAAATGCGACCCAGAATTCCTGCCAGGGGCATGGTCTTGTTCAAGACGGTTCTTGCCTTGGCCCAGTTACCGTTTGCCACATGCCCGATAAATGCACGCACATCCACATGCAGCGGGCATGACGCCGCGCAGGGTGCCGGTTCGTCCTGGATGCAAAGGCGCTCCCATTGGCGTAGCTCGCTTTGTTCCATGGTGGTATTCCCGTTATGTCAAGGCGACCGTTGGCAGTCTTTGCCAACGGTCGCCTTCTCTTTTTAAACGCCACTAACGCGCTAGGCTGCTACTTGGCTTGCAATCCGGCCAGCACCTTTTCCGGCAAGGCCGGCAATCGGGTGATGCGAACGCCGCAGGCATTGTAAATCCCGTTAATGATCGCCGCATGGGGGCTGGTCAACGGCATCTCGCCCACGCCGGCGGCGCCGTATGGGCCGTCCTTACGCGGGGTTTCCACATAAATCAATTCCATGTCGTCAGGAATCTGCTTGATGTAGGGAAATCCCGCACCGGCCATGGTGGAATGCTTTTTAATATCCTCGTAGTCCTCTGTGAGCGCCAGGCCGATGCCCTGGGCCATGCCACCGTACATCTGGCCATCCACCACCAGGCGGTTGTTGATCTTGCCGATGTCGGATACCAGGGTCATTTTCTCCACCGTGGTCTTGCCGGTGGCCGTCTCCACGGCCACCTGGGCCATGAAAACACCGTACATGTAGACCGAGAACGGCGAACCCTGGCTGTTTTCGTCGCAGTTGGTGGCCGGGGCGGTCCACTGCCCTGCATAATGCACCGGGATTTTATCGGCCTGCATTTCGGCATAGTTGCGGTAAGCGCCGTCCGGTTTTTTCATGGCCGCCACCAGCGCTTCGGAGGCCTTTCGAATGGCCTGGCCGGTCATGACCTGGGAGCGGCTGCCGCCGGCCGGACCGGAATTGGGAGCCTTGCTCGTGTCGTTCATCACCAGTTTCACCCGATCCGGCGTAATTCCTGTCACCCGTAGCGTCTCGAAGGCCGATCCCAGCGCACCGGCATCGGCGCCCTGGCCGTGGTCCTCCCAGCAGGAGTAGACGGTGATCGTATCGTCGGCGTTGAGTTCCACCCAGGCCTCTGAGGCATCCGGGCCGTCGAGACCGCAGCCGTATACGCCAACGGAGATGCCGACGCCTTTTTTCGTCCCGGCGGTGGATTCGGCCTTGGCCTTGTCCAGGGCCGCCTTGTATTTTGGACGCAGGATATCGATCATTTCGGGCAGGCTGTAGACTTCCGGATCCTGACCGGTAGGCGTCGTGGAACCTTTCCTGTAAACGTTCTTGTAGCGGATCTCCAAAGGATCCATACCCAGTTTTTCGGCCAGTTCGTCCATCAGTACTTCCGAGGCGAACTCGCTCTGGGGGGAACCATAGGCCCTGAACGCCGATCCCCAGGCATGGTTGGTACAGACCGTGCGCCCCTCACCACGAATATTGGGGATGTCGTAACCGGCACCCATAAACTGGGTACCACGCAGGGTCAACAGGTCGCCGAACTCCGAGTAAGGCCCATGGTCCACGCTGTAGTCGGTTTCCATGGCCAGAAGCTTGCCGTCCTTGTCCGCTGCAAAACGCATGTTCATGAAGAACGGTGAACGTTTGCCCGTGTAGGTTTGTTGCTGGTGGTAATCGTATTTGAGGAAACAGGGCCGTCCGGTGACCAGGGCGGCCACGCCCACCAGGGCTTCCATGGTAGGGCTGAACTTATAGCCAAACGTACCGCCGGCCGGATTCTGGACCATGATCAGGTTGTCCAGCTCCACACCCATGCCGGGAGCGATCATGGAGGCATGCAGGTGCAGGCCGATGGACTTGGAGTGAATCACCAGTTTGCCGTCATCATTTTTATAGGCAAACCCCACGTCGGGCTCGATGGGCATGTGTGGCTGGCGGCCGACGTAGAAGTCGTCCTCCACCGTCGCGTCGGCCGAATCGAAAATCGGTGCGATCTCACCACCCTTGGCGATTTTCTGAATGTAGTAGACATTGGGCGTGCCCGGATGGATCTCGATGGCATCGTCGGCCATGGCCGCCGGGGCGCTCATGTATTCGGGCAACGGCTCCAGATCCACCTTGACCTTTTCGGCCGCCTCCTTGGCGTGGTGTTCGGTGTCGGCACAGACAATGGCGATGGCGTCGCCGTACTGGAAGACCTTGCTGTCATTCAAGATGGGGCGATCCCAGCCGTCTCCCTTGTTGGAAGGAAAGGTGATCAGCCCGGTGATGCGGTTTTTGCCGGGGACATCCTTGTGGGTGATGACCTTGAACACGCCGGGCATTTTCTCCGCCTCGGAGGTATCGATGCCGTTGATGTTGGCATGGGAAATCATGGCCTGCACCAGCGCCATGTTCAGGCGGTCCTCGGGAAGTTTGAGGCCCAGGTCGGCACCGTAATCCAGAGTGCCGGTCACTTTTGCGATGGCCGTCGGTCGCGGGTATTTGGTCCCCCAGATGCGTCCGTCGGCGGGAATCTTGAAATTGAGTTCATCGGCCGGCATCTCTTTTCGCAGTACCTTGGCGGCGTCCATGACCGCGTCCACCAGGGGCTTGTAACCGGTACAACGGCAGGCGTTGCGGCTTTTCTGGAACCAATCACGGACTTCTTCGCGGGTGGGGCTTGGATTTTCATCCAGAAGGGCCTTGGCCGAGACGATAAAACCGGGGCTGCAGAACCCGCACTGGGCGCAGCCGTGGGCGATCCAGGCCAATTGCAGGGGATGCAATCCGCCCGGGGTTCCGATGCCTTCGATGGTGGTCACGGCCGCCCCCTCGGGGACCCGTGAGAATTTGGTGATACAGGAGCGTACCAGCTTGCCGTTCATGATGACGTTGCAGGCACCGCACTGCCCCTGGCCGCAGCCTACCTTTGTCCCGGTCAGCCCCAACTGGGCACGCAGGATATCGGACAGGCGATCCTTTTCCGAGGCAATCACAACCTTGTTGGTGCCGTTGAGCAGGATATTGCGTGAAATCATAATTCCTCTCCTTTTGTTTGATAAAAAAACCTGTCAATGAAGTTCGGGCCTTTCATCAGAAGCCTTTGCCGAAGCCGCACGCGGGATAGCGGCATACGTCACATCCGGCGCATAGCCCACCGTGTCCCAGGGCGGCGATATCTTCACGCGTCACCGGCTCGCTGGCCAGAAGACGCGGGATCACCAGATCGAAAATGCTGTTGGGATAGTACATGACACATCCCGGCAGACCGGCCACGGGGATATCCCCGATTGTGGCCAGCATGAACATGGCCCCCGGAAAAACCGGTGCGCCATAGGCGATCACCCGGCCACCGGCGGCCCGGATGCTGGCCGGCGTCTGGTCGTCGGGATCCACGGACATGCCGCCGGTGACCATGATCATCTCGGCACCGTCGGCAATCAGTTCATGGATGGCGTCGACGGTCATCTGCCGGTCATCGGAAACCAGGATCTGGCGGATCACACTACTGCCCAGGGCCTGGAATTTCTTCTCGACCACCGGTCCGAAACCGTCTTTGATGCGGCCATGATAGATTTCGCTGCCGGTGGTCACCACCCCCACACGGCAAGTTTTGTATGGCCTGACCTGAATCAGGGGGAAATTCGCCGCGCAGAGCGCCTCGGCCTCGACGACTTCCCGCTCGTCGATAATCAACGGTACGACCCGGGTACCGGCAACGGTCTGGCCGGCACGCACGGGCTGAAAGGTGTGCAGGGTCGAAAAAGCGATCTGACCGAGGCTGTTGATCCGTTTGAGGGCAGGAACATCGATTTTGAGCAAGCCGGCGTCTTCGGCGAACATGTTCACACGGCCCTCCGCGGGATCGCCCAGGCGTATTCCTGCGCCCGCCGCCGCACTGGCGATGCGCCCGGCGGCTACGTCTTCGTGAAGCATGCCCGGATGCAAATCGAGAACAAAAATATTCTCTTTGCCCATACGTAAAAAATCTCTAATCTCCTCCTGACGGATAATGTGGCCTTTTTTAAAGGCGGGACCTTTTTCTTTTCCAGGTATGATTCGGGTCACATCATGTCCCAAAACCATACCGACGGCCTCGGCAACGGGAATTGCTTTCATCGATTGCGTACCTCAACCGGTAGAAACATGAAGATTGTCATGCCAATGTGGCAAGACGAAATCCAAAAAATCACAGCCCGCTCTGCTGGCGTTCTCCATGAACACCATTGCTGTGAGCAAATGGGGAAAAGGAAAAATCGAATGAATATATCTGAAATCAGGCGAAACCCGTCTCGGCCGCTTGAACCGCTTGAATTGCCGATCTTACCGCATCAGTCATACGGTGCGATCGTCGAACTTTGGAATATGCGTTTCCGCTCAGAAAGAGAATGAAAAAAGAACCTCGCTATTCAACAAGGAATGAGACGTTCGCAAAGTTTCATTCGGAATTGAAGCATGTGCAAATATTCTATCGCATTCATGGCACTGTGTCAATTCGGGTATAACGAAATTTTAAAGAATATCAAGTCACGCTGACTTTGAGGTGATGGCCAATAACATCCGGCCGACGCAATACCCGGAAGAAAGAAATCATATAAGAAAATAACTAACTGTAAGTTTTAAAATTAATAGATCGGTAAGTTGATGTTGCAATACGTTGGTGATTCCTAATCTGTGCTTCGGGACAAAATGGGCGACTGCAATATATGGGATCGATGATGTTTGCCTTGAAATCAATAGACGATCAAGGTATCTATCTTTTTTATCCGCTCTATTGTCGTGCGATATATGAATCTATTATCATAGGGATCGCGAAAAGAATTAACCTTTTGTGCCTACCATCAGTACCGTGAAACCCTGCAGCTCGACCGGACACGACATTGACTGTTTTCGGATCGAAATATTCTCTGATGAAACGCTAACGTAAACCTGTTTCCGTGGCACAAAACCTGATTAAAACACTATAACCAATTGATAAAACATATATATTATGGTAATATTAGGGCACTAAACGCTCACTTCGGAGGTGAAATCAATGCGGCGTCCGATCACCATAAAACACGAGATGGAAAAACTTGCCAGTCATAGCGGATTGATCAATATCGGCGCATTACTTGATGCGATAAATTTCAGGTTCCGTTTCGAAAAGATCAACGGCGTCCATTGTGTAGACCCGAAAATTTCTCATGGTGACATTTTAGCTTCGATGATTGCTCTCATGAGTATTGGTAAACCTGATTACGATGCGATCGAGATTTTTCGTGAGAAGCAAGAATTTTTCAACAAGGCCATTGGCAATCGTGCATGCCCGTCAAGCCCGACATTGCGTCAGCGAATCGATTTGATCGGCAACCAAGCCGATAAGCTGATTAAGGATGCAGGCGTTGATTTGGTTCGATCCTGCGCTCCGGCGATTTCACCCATCCAAACCAGTGCGGGTGATTTCCTTCCTTTGGATATGGATGTGAGTCCGTTTGACAACTCAAAGACTCAAAAGGAAGGCGTTTCCAGAACCTACAAAGGCACGGATGGCTTCGCTCCGATCTTTGCCTACCTGGGCACCGAGGGGTATCTGGTGAATCTTGAGTTCAGAGAAGGAAAACAACACTGCCAGAAAAACACCCCCGAATTTATCAACGCCACCTTGGATTATGCCAGGCAAATTACCGATCAGCCTATTTTGATGAGGTTGGATTCAGGAAACGACAGTCAAGACAACTTTCCTGACGATTCACGAAAGAATGTCCACTTTATCATCAAACGCAATTTGCGTAGAGAATCTGTTCAAAAGTGGGTTGATCTGGCAAAAAAATCCGGCAAGCAACAGCATTGCCGCTCAGGAAAATGTGTATGGATCGGAAAGACGATTGAAGACATCAACGGCAATCCATTGCGCTACCCAATCATCTTTGAGGTTACCGAAAGGCATACCAAAAAGGGCCAAGTACTGCTGTTCCCCGAGTATCAGATCGATACCTATTGGTGCAGCCTCGCACAGTTGCCACCGGATGAGGTGATTCGACTTTATCACGATCACGGTACCAGCGAGCAGTTTCACTCCGAACTCAAATCCGACATGGGCCTGGAGCGCTTGCCGAGCGGTCATTTTTCCACCAATAGCTTGATTCTTCATTTGGCGATGCTGACGTACAACATGCTACGGATTATCGGACAAATCAGCATCGAAGAGAGTGATCCGACTGAATTGCCCGGTATACGCCGGAAGAAAGTTACCCGGCGTCGAATCCGGACAGTCATGCAGGACTTGATGTATATGGCCGGTCGATTAGTAACCAGAAGTAGAAAATGGTACATATCCTTTGGCCAACTCAATCCATTTTCCAAACTGATGGATCGGATTTATCTTCGTCTGAATTTGCTTTCCGCTATGAAGTAGCTATAATTTTTAAAAGAACAATTTTACAGGCATTTGCTTGGTGATTTGCTATGGCTAAAGAATGAGAAACAGGAGCAAAATTCCTTCGAAATTTGAAAATAGTGAGAAAAATTATCAACAAATGATGGTGTGTGAGGCAATCGCCCCGCGCCAATCCTAACAGCAAAAATTAGGCCACTGATTCAGGGTAAAGTTAATATCGATTCAATTTCCAGACCTGATTCTAAATGGCGCAACTGTATAGAACACACGGAGAAGATCGGCATCGGTCCGCGAGACGATGAGCAAATCGTAATCAAGTGAACGCCTGAAGAACCCAGGATTGGGTTTGGTGTCTTCATCCTGATCGGCACAGGGAATGCCGGGTTCATTCTTACCATAAACAGGATAACCGAATAGAGGAGACGAAATGTTTACATTAATTGTGAACGGTATGGAAAAGAAGGTCGATGCGACTCCGGAGACCCCTTTGTTATGGGTCCTGCGGGACAACCTGGGGATTACAAGCGTGAAATACACCTGCGGTATTGCAGAGTGCGGTATGTGCACGGTACTCATTAACGGCGAGGCTCGACGTTCTTGCGTGGTCAGTATGGAAGATGTCGAAGGAAGTGACATCACGACCATCGAAGGCTTGCCCGACGATCATCCGGTGAAGGTTGCCTGGATCGAAAAACAGGTGCCCCAGTGCGGATACTGCCAGCCCGGCATTATGCTGCAGGCCGTTGATTTTTTGTCTCGGGTACCCAATCCATCCGAAGACCAGGTCAACGACGCCATGGATAACGTCATTTGCAGATGCGGTTCACATCCGAGGATTAAACAGGCCATCATGCTGGCTGCCGAAATGACCGCTAAACAGGGAGGGTAGGCCATGAGAACCGATATGACGAGAAGATCATTTTTACAGAAAAGCAGTTTGGTGATTGCCGCCACCGCTTTTTCGGGTTCTATAAACCTGTTTAATGCATCTTCGGCAAGGGGCGCTTCGGGACTTCCGTTCAAACCCCACGCGTTTCTGGAGATTGCGACCGATGATACGGTCACCGTTTGGGTCGGTCAGACCAATCTCGGCCAGGGAACGCACACCGGCATCCCGATGATTATCGCCGATGAACTGGATGCGGCCTGGGAAAGGGTGCAGGTAAAAATGGCGCTTGCCGCCGAGCCTTTCAAAAGTCCCGTGTGGCATGCACAGGTGACCGGCGGAAGCAGCAGCATCCGCCATCGGTGGGCGTTGCTTCGCAAGGTCGGCGCCGCGGCCAGGCAGATGCTGGTTGAAGCGGCAGCCGAACAGTGGGGGCTTTCCGCTAAAAAATGTATCGCAAAGGATGGAAACGTCAACCATCCGGACGGGCGTAGCCGAACCTATGGACAGTTGGCGGAAGTCGCCGCAAAACGTCCGGTTCCCGAAAATCCTCCCCTTAAAGATCCAAAGAATTATCGCATTATCGGCACCCCAAGGAAAAGATTGGATATTCCGGACAAAGTGATGGGAAAAACGATTTTTGGTCTCGATTTCACCATACCCGGCATGTGCATCGCCGTTGTGGCCAGGCCGTCCCGATACGGAGCGTCTCTTCAATCCTATGATGCCAAGGCGGCACTGGCCGTCAAAGGGGTGATCAGGGTAGTACCATTGGAAGACAGGGTCGCCGTATGTGCGGAAACGACGTATGCCGCCATGCAGGGGCGGAATGCGCTCGACATCAAGTGGTCCGAGGGGTCCCGTCCTGACTTGAATGATCAGTCGATCGATGCTTCGTTCAAAGCCCATCTTGAAAAACCGGGGGCAGTGGCCGAAAACAGCGGTGATGTTCACAAGGCATTGGCGCAATCTGCTCAGACGATGGAACAATCTTACAAACTTCCTTACATTTCTCACGCCCAGGCAGAACCGATCAATTGCACCGCCCATGTGGAAAAAGGTTGCTGCAGAATATGGGTGCCGACCCAGGGTCAAACCGCCACCCAGGCAACGGCATCCAGGTTAACAGGTCTGCCAGTTGAGAAAGTGGAGGTCATGACCTTGCCGGCCGGCGGAGGATTCGGTCTGCGCGGGGAACAGGATGCGGTTGTCGACTCGGTATTGCTTTCCAAAACACTGGACCGTCCGGTAAAAGTGATCTGGACCCGCGAGGATGATTTTGCCAACGATCGGTTTCGTCCGGCAAGTCAGTGCACGATAAAAGCCGGATTGGATAAAGAGGGCCGGTTGATCGCCTGGTCGCATAAGGTTGTTGCCCCGTCCGTCATGTCCCGGTTGATGCCCCAGGCCGTGCAAAACGGCATCGATCCCGATGCGGTTTCAGGCATCCGGGATATGCCTTATTCGTTTCCGAACATGTATGTGGACTACGTGATGATGAATCTTCCCATCACCGTGGGGTGGTGGCGTTCGGTGGGATACTCGGTGAATGCGTTCGTTGTGGAGTCTTTTATGGACGAGATGGCCCATGCAGCCGGAAAAGATCCGGTTCGATTCCGCCTGGATCACATGGAAAAAGGCTCCAGGCCCTATGAGGTTCTGTCTCTCGCAGCTGAGAAGGGAGGATGGAACAGCCCTGTTCCCAAGGGCAGAGCGAGAGGGGTTGCCGTAACGTCATGTTTTGACTCCTTTGCTGCTCATATGGCAGAGGTATCGGTCGGAAAAAACGGGAGCATTACCGTGCATAAGATGCACTGCGCCATAGATTGCGGAACTGCCGTGTACCCGGATGCGATCCGGGCTCAGGCCGAAGCCGGTGTTGTCATGGGATTGAGCGTGGCGTTTCATGAAAAGGTCAGTTTTGACAACGGCGGCGTGAAGACGGCCAACTATGATGAATACCCTGTGCTGACCATGTCCGAGGTGCCCGAAATAGAGGTGCATATCGCGAAAAACGACCGTAACGCAGGAGGAGTTGGTGAGCCTGTTTTTCCATCGGTCGCCCCTGCTGTGGCCAATGCAGTCTTTGCGGCGACGGGCGTCCGGTTACGAGAGCTACCTTTCAAGAGAGAATTATTGATCAAGGGGTGAAGAAACGGCCATGAAGCCGATCCCCTTCGTGACGGCAATCGATTGCGATTGATTCGTGAAATAGACAAGACACACGATAAAATTCGCCAGCCTTGATGTGACTGCCATATTCCTTGAATCAATTGGCATGCAACATGGCGTTAGATCCTTTCCACCCCATCCACGGTAAGGGTCACCGCCCCCCAGTTGGTCTCCACCTTTCCCGACAAGAGGTAAGGCCGGTTGCGGTCGAGCATGTGGCAAAAGCGCCGGTACGCCTCCGGAAAGAATGTGGTCTCCACGATGCCGGTCTCGTCCTCGAAGGTGAGAAATTCCATGGGGTCGCCCTTTCGGGTGTGAACGGTCTTTCCGGTGACCAGCCAGGCGGCGACGCGCACCCGCCTTCCCACCAGGTTGGAGAGGCGATGGACCTTCACGGTCTTTCCGGATCGGATGGCCTCGGCAAACAGGGTGATGGGATGTCGATCACATAGAAAACCCAGGACGGAGAACTCCCGGCGGAGGCGTTCGGTGGCATCGGCCGGCGGGAAAAAGGGGGACGACATCTCGTCCGTATCGAAAAGCGGGTCGACGAACAAAGATTCCTGTCTTCTGGTCCGCCTCGGATCGGCCTGCCACCGGGCCAGGGTCCACAGCATCCGGGTGCGTGATCGGCGTTTGTCCTTGGCATCCAACGCCCCGCAAAGGATCAGGGCGCGCGCCTCGTCTTCGTCAGGGCCCACCCGATCCAAAAAATCGTTGATGCCGGTAAAAAAGCCTGCTTTTCGTTCCTCGATGATTTTCTCCATGGTGCCGCCGGAAAGTCCACCCACTGCCGAAAGGCCCACCCGAAGCCGCCGTCCCTTTCCCGTCCAACGGATCGTACTGGCGTTCACGTCCGGCGGATCGATGGAGAGCCCCATTCGCCGCGCCTCGGAAACATAGGCGAAGGTGGAATAGAATCCGCCCCGGTTGCTGATTACCCCGGCCATGAATTCGGCCGGATGGTGGGTTTTCAGATAGGCCGCCTGGAAGGAGACCCGGGCGTAGGATGCGCTGTGGGGCTTGCAAAAGGAGTATCCGGAAAAGCTCGTCATCATCTGCCACACGGCATGGGCCTGATCCGGCAAGACGCCCCGCTCTGCCGTGCCGGCCAGAAACCGGTCGTGATAGTCGGCCAGCTGCCGCCTTCTGTCCTTCTTGGCGATGATCTTTCGCAGGCCGTCGGCCTCGGCATCGGAGAAACCGGCCAGGGCCACGGCCGCCCG
Organism: uncultured Desulfosarcina sp.; assembly: GCA_963674945.2. Lineage (GTDB taxonomy): Bacteria > Desulfobacterota > Desulfobacteria > Desulfobacterales > Desulfosarcinaceae > Desulfosarcina. The sequence goes on along the minus strand of CAXXWQ010000003.1, from coordinate 222,990 downwards.
GGAGACGTCCTCCTGGTAGACCATGATGCCGAAGGTTTCGTCCAGGACATCGGACAGCAGCGGGTGGATGGGGGCCCATCCACCGCCGTGGAGGCGGCGCAGGTACTCCTGGATGTAGACGTTGGCCGCCGGCCGGATGATCGAAGAGTGAATGATCAGGTGATCGAAGTCCCCCTTGCCGGCTTTCTGGTGAAGCAGCCGCATGGCAGGGCTCTCGATGTAAAAACAGCCCATGGTGCGCCCCTGTGCCACGGCCTTCTGAGTCTCCGGGTCGTCTTCGGGCTCCCAGTGGATCTCATCCATGGCAAGTCCGTTGGCCCGCAGGTTGGCCAGTGCGTCCCGGATTACCCCGATGCTGCGATTGCCCAACAGATCGATCTTTACCAGGCCGGCATCTTCGGTTCCGTCCTTGTCCCATTGGATGATGGGCACTTCCTTGGGCGCGTCTTCCAGGGGAACGTATCCGTCGATGGCCGAAGGGGTGATCACCACGCCTCCGGGGTGGACGGACAGGTGGCGGGGGTTGCCGATAATTTTCTGTGCCAGGGCCATGATCCGGGGCCATGGATGGGCGAAATCCAGGTGACGGGTCTCCGGGCGGCGCCGCAGACTGTCCAGCAGTCCCGTGTCCAGTTCCCCCCGGCGCCAGAACCAGGGCAGGCGCCGGGTGATCTTGCCGATTTCGCCATCGGGCATGCCGAAAACCTTGGCCGTTTCCCGCAGGGCCATGCGCGGCTGGAGCAGTATGTGGCTGGCCACCATGGCGCAGCGGCCGGCAAAGCGTTTCAATACGCTGGCGATGACCGCGTCCCGCTCGTCCCAGGCAAAATCCACGTCGATGTCCGGCGGGTCGCTTCGTCCGGGGTTGAGGAATCGGCCGAAATAGAGATTGTGTTTGATGGGGCAGACGTTGGTGATGCCCAGGCAATAGGCGACCAGGGATGCGGCAGCCGACCCCCGGCCGCAGGTGCGCGGGCTCTTGCGAACGATCTGTTGCACCACCAGAAAATAGGCGGAAAATCCCATGCGGGCGATGATGGACAATTCATGCTCCATTCGCTGCACCACCGCCTCGCCCAGTTCATGGCCATATCGCTTCCGTGCACCGGTATAGGCTGCCTGGCGCAGGCAGGCATCGGCGTCGCACCCCTGCTTTTCTTCCCACGGCGGCATGACCAGACCGAAATCCGGTCCGGTGAAGGCCAATTCGTCGGCCATGGCGAAGGTGTTGGCCACGGCTTCGGGAAATGGAGCGAATCGTTGGCGATATTCGTCGGGCGTTGCCAGTCTGCTGTCCGGGGAGACCGTGTCATGGTCGTCGAGTCGGGAGAGGGTCGTGTTGCCGGCGATGGCCCGCAACAGGCGATGGACAATGAAGCCGTCCGAATCCAGAAAGAAGCTGTCCGGGGTGGCCACCAGGGGGATTTTCAACTGCCGGGCCGTCTGTACCAGGGGGTGAAACGGCGATAGGGGGCGCCTGGGCAGGGCCGCCGCCGTGTGAACGCCGGCACGGCGCCATCGGTTCAACTGCCCGGCATCGGCGGTGAGCACCAGCAGGCCATCGGCCAGACCGGGTAGGGTGTTTGACAGGTCGAAGGCCGGATCCCTGTGCCGCCGGGTGATCAACCGGCACAAGTTGGCATATCCCCTATCATTTTTGACGAGACAGACGGCATCGTATTTTCTCTTCGGGTCGGTGATCCGCGCCCCGACGATGGGGGTGAGTTCCTCCTCCCGACAGGCATGCAGAAACGTCCACAAACCATAGATGTTGTCCGTGTCGGTCAGGGCCAGGCGGTCGTATCCCATCTGTTTGGCCGCCCGGCAGATGGCCGCCGGCGAGTCCGTGCCCCGCATGAGGGAGTAGTGGGAGCTTACGGCGAGGGGGACGAATGGGGGGGCTTTGCGCATTGTAGTTTAGTTGCACAGTAAAAAACTATATTATCAAAGTATTAAGTGGTTAAGCGTTAAGTGTTAAGTTAATGAATTCTATCGATTGTAGTGGACGGGAACTCATGATGCGTTTATAAACATCTGATTGATAATATTCCATATTCGATGTTCGAAGTTGGACGTTCGATGTTCGACGTTCATGCATCATATCCTCATTTCCCGATCCAGGCGGCGCCGATGACGCCGGCCGAGTCGCCCAGCTGGTGTCGCAAGATGGGGGTTTCCACCCGTTCGTGAAAGGCGTAGCGCCGTACCCGTTCGATGCCGAGGGTGTAAAGTTCGTCGATGTTCGAGACCCCGCCTCCCAACACCACCGCATCGGGATCCAGAACGGAGATCAGTCCCCCCAGGCAGCGGCCGAAGTCGTCCAAAAATTGTTCGAAAACGGCGGTGCAGAGGGAATCGCCGTGGTGATATCCGTCGAGGATCTGCTTGAAGGAGACCCGACGACCAGTCCGCTCGTAAAAGGAACGCTCCACACCACCACCGCTGATCTTGGTCTCCACGCATCCCCGGTTACCGCAGTAGCAACGGGCACCGTCAGGATCCACGGAAAAATGCCCCCACTCACCGCCGATGCGATGCCTGCCGGTGTGAATCCGGCCGCCGATGCTGATGCCGCCGCCACAGCCGGTGCCGAGGATGATGCCGAACACCAGATAATACCCCTTGGCCGAACCCTGCGTGGCTTCGGCCAGGGTAAAGCAGTTGGCGTCGTTTTCCATGGCAACGGGACGATGGAGGATCTTTTCCAGATCCTCTTGGAACCGATGACCGATGAGGCCGGTGGTGTTGGCGTTTTGGACCCGACCGGTCCGGTCGTTGATGGTGCCTGGGATGCCCACGCCGATGGTACAGGTGTCGTTTTTGGATACGTTTTCCAGTGTGTCCCGTATCAATGTGGCGACGGCATCTCGGATGTTCGCGTATTCGATGGGACCGTGGGAATCGCGGGGTGTGGCCATGCGATCTCGCAGCAGGGTATGGCCGGCGGGATCCAGCAAAATGGTCTCGATCTTGGTACCGCCGAGGTCGATGCCCAGGCGATACGTGTGTTGGGGACTTGCCGTGTTCATGATTTCACCATTGCTTTTTCCTCTGTATTGGACATCGTTCGGCCCACTTTCAAGGCCGTATTGCCAAATCGGTTGCGAATTCGATCCATGGTCGCCATCAACCGTTCCTGCCGCATGGCCTGGCGGCGTTCGGAGGTGAACAGGAGTTGCTGGGTCGGTGGGCGGGTCAGCCGGTCGAGGGTCAGGGTAATGCGACGGATTCGGGTTCGCCGGGTCCATGCCAGATCCAGCACCCGACGGGCATGGGCGAAAAGGGTGGTGTCGTCGGCAATAGCCGGCTGCGCCTTGACTTGGCGGGGTCTTCGAACGCCGTCGGAGTGTTCCGCCACCAGGGCGATTCGCCCGGCGGCCATGCCTTGCCGGCGCAACCGACGGCCGGCTTGCTCCACCAATTGGTAAAGGGTTGCCAGCACATGAGGGCGGTCATTGGTGTCGGTGTCAAATTCCCGGTGCTGGATGATCCGCGGCGGCGGCCGATGGACCGGGCGAACGGGTGACGGATCGATTCCGCGAAGGCAATCGTGGATAAAAGCCCCCCGTGGCCCCAAGAGGAGCCGCATCTGGTTATTCGTCAGCATTGTGGCCTGGGACACCCGTGTTACGTTGAATTCTTTTAGTCGTGTCAGTTCGGCCGGCTCGATACCGGGCACCAGAAAAAGGGGCAGGGGAGCCAGAAAGGCCGCCTCGTCACCGGGTTCCACGATGTATTCGCCAAGGGGCTTGACCAGGCGCGTGGCGGTCTTGGCGATCAATTTGCTGGTGGCCACCGACCAGATGGGTGCAAAGCCCAGGTCCTGTCGAATCCGTTGGCTCAGCCGCCAGGCAACGTCCACCGGCGGTCCCAGCAGACGGTTGCTGCCGGTTACATCCACGAACAGGTGCCCGTCGCCGTCTCCCGGTTCCACGAGGGGAGAGCAGGGCAGGGCGGCGTTGCACATCCGGACCATGGCCTGGCCGTAGCGATCCGGACGGGGGGTGAGCACCCGGGCGTCCCGGCACCGTCTCCGGGCCCGGTCCAGGAGCATGTTCTTTCTCACGCCGGCTTGAAAGGCCTCCTCGCTCATGTCGTAGACCGCGGCCCGGGCGGCTCCCCGTGAGGCGACGATCACCGGTCGGTCCACGAGGCGGCGGTCCAGCACCCGCTCCACGGCCACGGCGAAATCGGCGACGTTGATGTGAATGATGGCACGGTCCATTTCTCTGGTGGTTGTGATTTCAGGATAATGTTTTTTGTGTTTCAGCGAACAGAATAATTTGATGACGACTTGCGAACTCGCCCCCAAGGATGCCGGACATCAGCGCAGTCCAAACATTTACGATACAATTTCGTTTTCAGGAACATTATCATCAACAATATACTTTCCCAGGCGCTGATGCTCGGCCTCCGAAGTGGCTCAGACAGCGCAAAACGTCATCAAATCATCCTGCTCACTCCGTTTGGAATGAATCCCAGAAGTTGAGTTTTTCCCCATAGCCTCAAAACAATATCCTATAGCCGATGGGGTTCGACTGTAGGGCGATCAAATGTCGGGTTCCTACCCGCTACAATCGATAGAATTCATTCACTTAACACTTACAACGTAACCACTTAACATTCTGATAAATATTGATTTATCAGTTTTCATTTCATCCCTCATCCCTCGTCTTTCGTCCTTCGGTTAACTGTTCCACCAACATCCGTGCATTCTTCGGCGCCTGGCCCCGGACGTGGTTGTTGAAAAAGATGATGCCGGTATTCGCCTCTTCGGCCATGCGGGGAATGCGCGATCGGGACCATTGGGCCAATTCCTCGTAATTGTAATCGTAGTCGAACTGATGCTGCATGCTGCCAGACCGCCATCCTTTGGTATTGCGGCCGTGAAAGCGAATGTAGAACAGATCCGGGCAGGTGACTACGTCCAGGGACGGGAACAGGTCCGGCAGGTCCGGCGCGTCTACACAGGCCAGGGCGACACGGCGCTGCCGAAGGCCCTCGAACACCTTATCTACGGCCCAGGATGCGTGTCGAAATTCGACGGCCAGGGGCAGGCTGTCCAGGGCATCCAGGAGGCGTGCCAGGTACCGCCGGTTTTCGGGACTGCGTCGGAAAGAGGGGGGGAGTTGAATCAGCACGGCCAACAGCTGGCCGGATTGCATCAAGGGGGCGATGCCTTCCCGGTAGCGGGTGGCCTGGGAGGGCCATCCGCCGGGATCCACCTCGTGGGTCAGGGTGCGGGTGAGTTTGGTGGCAAAGCGAAATCCTTCCGGTGCCCGGCGGCGCATGCGATCCATGGCCGTCGCCTTGGGCATCTGGTACCAGGTGTAGTTGATTTCGGTGACCGGAAAGACTCGGGCATAGTGTGCCAGCATCCGGGCGGTACCTGTCCCCGGCGGATAGAAGCCGGCATCCACCCATTCGCTGTAGGCATATCCGCAGGTTCCTACCAATATTCGGGGGTTGTGATCGTTGTTGTCCGTGGTTGTCATGGTTCTTATCGGTTGCGGTAGTGTTTCCTGGGAATAGCGATTCGCAATTCGCTTTTAGCTAAATGTCATTTGCTGACTGCACAGTTTTGAATCTAATCTCCCGTTCGCTTGCGGGAGACATTCATTCGTTTCATCCGGTAAATTTCCCGGCAATGTCTGTGGCAAGGCCAGAGGGAGGAAGCTGTATGTGGTTATACCGCGACGACCGATAACGCAGTCCACAGGCATTGTCGGGAAATTTACAGTACCCGTTGGATTCCGATGACCCGCCCCTGCACCAACACCTCGTCGAAGCCGTACCGCATGACCGGGTAATCGGGGTTTTCGGGTCGCAATTCCACATGGTCGCCGTGGAGAAAGAATCGTTTCACCGTGGCTTCTTCTTCGTTGATCAGTACCACGACGATTTCTCCGTTTTCGGCGTACTGACGGGGCGTGCACACGGCCATGTCGCCGTCCAGGATGCCGGCCCCTTTCATGGAGTCTCCCTTCACCCGAAGGGCGAACAAATTCTGACCGTGGTACAGGTTGCCATCGATTACCAGGCTGCCTTCCCACTCCTGCTGGGCATATAGGGGGAGCCCCGCCGTGACCCGGCCTACCACCGGGACTTCCACCCACCTTTGGGCCGCCAGCGTTTCGCCGACCGGGGTGAGCAGGTGAAGGGTGCGGCTGTATCGCCCCTGGCGCTTGACCGCTCCCTTTTGCTCCAAGAGCTTCAACCCCTGAGACACGGCCGCGTGGCTGACGCCCAAATCACTCGCCGCCTGGCGTAAGGTGGGAATGCTTCCGGTCCGTTCGACGGCGGTCTTGAAATAGTCGAAGAGTCGCCGCTGTCCGGGTGTCAGTCGGGTGGACATAAAATCTTTCTTCCTTCAAAAATCACAAGCGTATTTTTTATTATAGAAGCTATAATGTAAATGTCAATGTAAAGTTTTATATTTTTTTATAACTTTACAAATCGATATGGGATGAAAAGAATCATTTACCCGAACCGCCAGCCGGTGTATGAAACCATCGATTGAAAGTGGAGAAAATAACGGAATCCGATGCCCATGCCCAAAAAGTGTACCCTCGATATCGACCGCTTCGTTGCCGCCATCGAAGCAAACTACCGGAAGTGGAACCCGCCCATCATCACCTTCATCGCCAACCGTGGGGCGACCCCCTTCGAGGTGCTGGTTTCCACCATATTGTCGCTGCGCACCAAGGACGAAGTGACCAGCGTGGCGGCCCGACGGCTGCTCTCCGTCGCCTGCACCCCGGAAGAAATGGTGAAACTTTCGCCCGGGAAAATCGAAAAATTGATCTATCCGGTGGGATTTTACCCCACCAAGGCCAAGCGGCTGCTGGAAATTTGCCACATATTGTTGGATCAATATGACGGTCGGGTGCCCCATACCATGGAAGAACTCACGGCCCTGCCCGGCGTGGGGCGGAAAACCGCCAACCTGGTCCTCGTGGAGGGATTCAAGATTCCGGCGATCTGCGTGGATACCCATGTCCATCGGATCAGCAACCGCATCGGCTATGTGAAGACGAAGACGCCGGACAAGACGGAAATGGCCCTTCGGAAAAAACTGCCCGAGCGACACTGGGTACGATACAATGAACTGCTCGTGGCTTTCGGCCAGGTGCTGTGTCGCCCCATCTCCCCATTTTGCAGCCGTTGTCCGGTGGCCGATATGTGTCCGAAAATAGGGGTGGAACGTCATCGATGACAGCAGTGCAAACGCACAAGGAGTAATCAAAGATGCCCAAACAGACCATCAAGCTGATCTCCTGGAATGTCAATGGTTACCGCGCCGTCATGAAAAAAGATTTTCTGGCATCCATCCGCCGGTTGGATGCGGATATCGTTGGACTTCAGGAAACAAAGCTTCAGGAGAATCAGCTGACTGACGCCATGAAGACCATTGATGATTACACGTCCGCCTTTTCCTTCGCATCGGTGAAAAAGGGCTACAGCGGGGTGGCCGCCTATTCGCGACTGACTCCCAGGGCGGTACGCCACGGCATCGGCATTTCCCGGTTTGACGACGAGGGCCGAATCATCGAGATGGAATTCGACGCCTTCACCTTGTTTGTCGTCTACTTCCCCAATGGTCAGATGAGCGACGAACGTCTCCAGTACAAGTTGGATTTTTATCGGGCATTTTTCGATTATGCCGAAAATTTGCGCAAGCAGGGAAAAAGCCTGGTGATCTCCGGTGATTTCAATACGGCTCACAACGAGATCGATCTGAAGAATCCCGGACCCAATTCAAAACGCTCCGGTTTCTTGCCCGTCGAACGAAAATGGCTCGACCGAATCGTCGACATGGGATATGTGGATACCTTTCGCCACCTCTATCCCGATACGGTCAAATACTCCTGGTGGTCCTATCGTTTCAACGCCCGGAAGAACAACGCCGGCTGGCGTATCGACTACTTTTTCGTTTCCGATGATATCGTCCAAAATGGGTGTGTGAAGCAGGCGCTGATCGATAATGACATATTCGGGTCGGATCATTGTCCGGTGGGGGTAATCCTGGAAATATAGTTTTTACCCACGGTTTTCGCCCCTGAAAAAAGCGGTTGACGAATGGCGGGATGAAATGTCAAGTAAGGTGTGTAGGCGTTTGATCATGTCTTCGGACTGCTGTGTGTCCCGTGCCTGTGGCCGAATTATACGAACGCTCCCCTCTCTTGGCTACACCGAAAGCATCGTCATAACCTGCTTGAAAATAGAATCAAACGTGAAACGGGTCGCGTCGGGGAGGATGCCGGGATGGGCAACAATTACATTGATGATCTTATTCAAGCGGTTCACCGGGTGGTGACGCCAAATGTCGTGTTGTTAAAGGACGTGCTGGTAATCGGCGGTATGCCGGAAAAGACCCAAAATCTGAAGTATCTGAGTTACAATCGCAACACTACCATTTCCAAGGGGCGGTCCTGTGAGTTTTCCGCCGTGGCGGTTATCAACAACCGGCGGATCGAAAAATGGCAACTTACCGGATATTCCGAGAAACTGAGCCGCTGGATTTTTTCCATCCGCTGGACACGCAATCCCTTGGATCTTTTCCTAAACAAGCTTCGATGTGATCCGTCGATCATGGCCCTTTTGGCCGAAGCTCCCAGCCGCTATACCCTGCTCGGCATTCTGACGACGACGGATCTTCACTGTGCCGAATTAAAAAATCCTCCCGAACAATACATCTCTCCGGTGGTAGCCGTTCCCGGCTTCCATGACGATGAGATCAAATCCATCGAATCCTTCGAAGCGGCCAACCAGATCAAAAAGTCAGGACTGATCGGCCTTCACTTTTACCGTAAGACCGGGAGGCTGATGGCTTTGTAAAACGAGTGGTGCGTTACGTTGCACCGGCGAATCCTGTGCTTGGAGGGGAATGCTCGTCTCCCGGAGGGGCGGGAGCTGTGGGATGTCGACGATGCCGGTTTTGGGAAAACACACCTGACCCCTCGGCCCCTCAAACCCTTCCTAAAACAACGCCTCCACAAAACGCTGCGGATCGAATACCTGAAGATCCTGGACATCCTCACCCACGCCGATGTATCGCAGTGGAATGGAAAGCTCTTTGCAGATGCTGACGACGATCCCTCCCTTGGCCGTACCGTCCAGCTTGGTCAGTGCAATGCCGGTGACGCCCAACGCTTCGTCGAACATCTTGGCCTGGGACAGGGCGTTTTGTCCTGTTGTGGCGTCCAGCACCAGCAGGACTTCGTGTGGCGCACCGGGCAGGCGTTTATTCAGGGTGCGCTGGATCTTCTTGATCTCCTCCATGAGGTTGACCTTGGTGTGGAGCCGGCCGGCGGTATCCACGAATACCACATCCATTTTTCTTGCAATGGCGGCATCGAGACCGTCATAGGCCACGGCCGCCGGATCGGCGTTGTCCTTGTGACGGACGATGTCCGCACCGGCGCGTTCGGCCCATATGGCAATCTGTTCGATGGCGGCGGCCCGGAAGGTATCGGCGGCGGCCACCAATACCTTGTTTCCCTTTTCCGATTCATGGGCTGCCAGCTTACCGATAGTGGTGGTTTTCCCCACGCCGTTGACGCCGACCACCATGACCACACGGGGAGCGGTGGATTCTTCGGCGGGTGTTTCAGCGGTCGTCGCAAAGTAAGTGAGAATCTCTTCCTGCAGCACCCGTTTGAGTTCCTTTGCGCCTCCGATACGCGATCGTTTGTTGCCGACCTTCTCTATGATTTCCATGGTGGTGGCAACACCCATGTCCGCCGTAATCAGCCGTTCCTCCAACTCTTCCAGCATGTCGTCATCCACCAGCTTCTTGCCGAGAAACAGTTCGTCGATGTCCGTTGTGAGAATTTCCCGGGTCTTGGAAAGACCGGATTTCAATCGGGAAAACATGCCGCGGCGTTTTTTTTCCATAGGAGGATCGTCTGCTGCCTGGGCTTCGGTTTCCGCAACGCCGTGATCGTCGTTTTCTTCCGCGGCAAGAGAGGATACCGGTTCGCTTTCCGGTGGTGCATCAATGGATTGTTCGACCGCCGTTTCTTCGTCGGGCGTCTCCGGAGTCTGCTTGTCTTTTTTCTTTTTGAACCAGTTCAGTGCCATGGCAATCCTTTCCTTACATCTGCGGCAAGCTCGACAATCGCTCAGGGCCTTTGTCAATGAGATCGTCGCATCATTTCAGCATCCGGTTATACCGAATATTTTGAATATAGTCATGATGTATTTGTGATTGGCTTAAATTGAGGGATTCGCCCTTAACTGGTAGCGACTAGCAGATAAAATACCGATAAACGTCCAATGTACGGATGCTGACAGACAATTGCTATACTTACCTTGGGATTTGATAACTGTTGGATAGGATCGCTCACGCGGCAGTCAGTTCCGGGGTATTTTGCCTGCGGTTCAGGTCCACCGACACCACCTTGGAAAGTCCTTTTTGCTCCATGGTGATGCCGAACAAGGTATCGGCGAATTCCATGGAGTTTTTGTTGTGGGTGACCATGATGATCTGGGACTTTTCTCCGATCACTTTCATCAAATTGTTGAATCGCATGACGTTGGCGTCGTCCAAGGGGGCATCGATCTCGTCCATCAGGCAGAAGGACGCCGGCTTGAGCAGGAAGATGGAGAAGATGAAGCTGATGGCCGAAAGGGCCTTCTCTCCACCGGAGAGCAGACTCATACGGGTCAGTTTCTTTCCGGGTGGATGGACCATGAACTCCACACCGGTTTCCAGTGGTTCCTGAGGGTTGGTCAGTTCCAGCCTCGCGGTGCCGCCTTCGAACAGGCGCGGAAATACTTCCGCAAGCTTTTCGTTGATGCGGTTGAAGGTGTCAAGGAACCGTTCCTGGGTGATGCGGTTGATCTTGCGAATGACCTTTTGCAGCCCCTCTATGGCCTTGACCAGATCGTCCCGCTGCTCGCAAAGGAAGTCGTATCGCTCCTTTTGTGCCTCATATTCGCCGATGGCTTCCAGATTGACGTCGCCGATGGCGGAAATCTTCTTGCGAAGGGCAAAGAGAGACTTTTCTATCATTTCCGGAGCTTGCTCACCGATATTGCCTTCTTCTTGACCCGACGCCGGTTTTTTTAGTTCCGCGATGGTGCAATGGTAGTATTCCTGACAGCGATTTTCCAGGTTTTCCCGTTTGATTCGTTTTTCTGCCAAATCCGTCTCTATCAGACGAATCTTCTGAAAAAGCGCCTCCCGTTGGCTTTGAATTTGGGAAACCTGGGAATCGCTTTCCTTGAGCCGGGTATCGATGTCTACAAACTCTTTTTCGTCGGTCTGCAAGCGGGCGGAAAGTTCCTGCAAGGCGTCGTAATGGGTGGCAAGGTCCCGATTGATGATTTCATCTCGCTTTCCGGTTCCTTCGATCTTTTCCGATTTTGTGGTAATGTCCCGGGACAATTGTTCCAACCGCCGGATGCCATCCGACTGAAAATCTTTCAGGCGACGAAGGGTGCCTCTGCAGTTTTCCTGGTTGGCGGTGGCGGAGGTGAGTTCGAGTTTCAGGTCCATCATTTTCTGGTTGAAAGATTCCAGTTTCGATGACGTCGCGTCGATTTCGGCAGCTGTCTGGGCTACCCGTTCCTGCGCCTCGGCAACTTCACCTGCGACGGTTTGCAAAAGGGTGTTGTAGCGTTGCAGCTCTTCGTCCAGATCCATCTCCTCGCCCATGAGCTGATCCTGTTCGAGCCGGGCGATTTCCAGGTGGCGCTTCGCGTTCTTCAGATCTTCTTCGGATCGGTAGAGGGTTTTTTCCGCTTCCACCGCCTCCTGTGCCGAATCGTTTTTTTCGGCAATGGTCTCTTGCAGCCGTTTTTCAAGACCGCGCACCCTGCTTTCCATCTCCTTCTGGGTGTCGTGGGCAGCCACCAGCTGGTCCTCCAGTCGTTGGCACTGTTCTGCCAGGGACTTGATTTCCTGTTTTTTCGCCAAGATGCCCGAGAGCTTGTCCGGGCTCCCGCCGACCATCAGTCCCTGGTGGGAAAGCAGGTCTCCATCGCGGGTAACGATTGTCTGAACCCGGCCGTTGCGGTTGAACCGTTCCCGTGCATCTTCCAGGGTGTCGACCACGGCCACGTGTCCCAAAAGGGCTTCGGCCACAGATCCGAATCCTTCCTTGACATGAACATGATTCAACAGGCGATGGTCTGCTTCCGGCCGTTTTTCCGGGCGGTCATCCACGCTGCGTACGGTTCCCACGGGGATAAATCCGCAACGCCCCCCGTCGTTTTGCTGTAAATAGCCAATGGCACCGGCACCGGACGATTGATCCGCTACCAGAATGTACTGGAGGGATTCGCCCAGGGCCGCTTCCACGGCCGTGTCATAGGTGGGTGCCGGCTCGATCACATCGGCCAGAAGTCCGACGATGCCGCAAAGGGAATCCGTCTGCTTGCCGGCTGCCGACAAGACGGCCTTGACACCGTCTTTGTACCAGTCCAGGTTCGCCTCCATCTTTTTTAATGCGGCGAGGCTGCTGTGTGCCTTGCTGCGCTCCATTTCCAGCGTCTGGGTGGTCTTGACCTGGGCGGAGAGATCGGCGATGGCGCCGTCCAATTCCGTTTTCGACTGTTCGATTTGATTGTCCAGATCCCGGATCACCTTTTTTACCTGCTGCAGTTCGGCTTCAACCACCGCCTTTCGGTCCGACGCTTCCCGTACGTTTTTTTCGGCTAGCACCGCCTCCTCGTCGGCCCGTTTGCGTCTTCGCACAAGGCTTTCACGGTTGCTGGCGGTGTTTTGGTGTGTGTTTTTGATGCGAGCCTCTTCGGCAACGATCTTCATCAGGTCATTTTTTCCGCTTTCCAGCGTTCGGTTGAGAGCCGCAATCTGTTCCCGAATACCGGTGGAGTTTTGATTCTCCTGCTCGATGGCTGCTTTGATCCGGTCAATCTGGCTTTGCAGCGTTTCGTGCTGTGCCTGGACCGAATCGATTTCCGATATAATGGAGACGTTTTTCGCCTCAAGGTCGCATCGCATCGTCTTGAGCTCGCCGACCTCGCCCACCAGGCGTTCCCGGTCCGTTTTCATGTGGGCAAGCTCGGCCTCCATGCGATCGATCTTGCGCTGGATCTCGAATTGTCGCGATTTGCGCTGGGAAATATCCTTGTCTTTTTGTTGTTTTCGAAGTTTGATCGCCTCGATGGCCGCATCGATTTTTTTCAAGTTCGTCGTGTAGCCGATCTCCTCGTCTTTCAAGGATGTAAGCAGTGCGTTTGCTTCGGTCTCCTGCCGGTGCAATTCGGTGTCGTGGTGGCGGATCAGCCGAATGTCCAGTTGCCGCGCCTTTTCCTTGAGTCGTTTGAACCGTTCGGCTTTTCGGGCCTGGCGTTTCAGACCGTTCATCTGTCTGTCGATCTCGATGATGATGTCCTTGACCCGCAAAAGGTTCTGATTGGTGGCAGCTACCTTTCGCAATGCTTCGGTCTTGCGCATTTTATAGCGTGTGACACCGGCCGCCTCTTCGATGAATACCCGACGCTCTTCGGGACCGGCATCGGTGATGGCGCCGATATTTCCCTGTTGGATGACGGCGTAGGTGCGGGCACCCACCCCGCTGCCCATGAAAATATTATGGATATCCTTGAGACGGCAGGGCCGTTTGTTGATCAGGTAGGCGGTTTCCCCGCTGCGAAAGAGGCGTCGGGTCACCATGATTTCGCTGAAATCGCGGTACTCGTCGGGCATGGATCCGTTATCGTTGACCAGGGTGACGGAGACTTCGGCCATATTCAACGGCGGCTTACCGTTGGCACCGGAGAAAATGATGTCTTCCTTGTTTTTTCCCCGAAGTTGTTTGAGGCTCTGCTCGCCCATCACCCAGCGAAGGGCATCCACAACGTTGCTTTTTCCGCATCCATTGGGCCCGACTACCGCACAGATACCCGGCGGAAAGGCGATGGTGGCTTTTTCAAAAAAGGACTTGAAACCGACGATATCCAGTTTTTTCAGTTTCATCTTTGCCTGCTCCTACCTGGCGCATACGAAACAATCTATTGTATCAACGAATGATGATCATGGGCGTGAAGAACATCGATGAAGTGCGATCGCCCTTTTCCGATTGGATCGAAAATTACGTTTTTCATACCATCATTGTCTGTGGTTGTAAAGGGGAAAGCACAATTTGGGGGGTAGTTTGTCGGATTGTGATACTACATATGGTGTGTCCGAGTGGAGCGCCGGCAATCTGAACGAGTCCTGCATTTAGCGATTCGCCGTTAGCTTTTCGGAATTAGCAGCATAATTTACAGAATTGCTGAAATTATGCGTATAATCCAATCGTTGAACATTGAGCTATTGATCAACGCTCAACAAATAGGGGCTAACAGCTGATCGCTAAAGGCTGATGGTCTGATAAAAAATTCACTGTTCGGACGGCTTCGTAAAAAGCCCGAGATCAAGGATTGCGAGTCCTGAGGAATGAGGCGTACCTATCGTACGCTGCAATGACGAAGGATGAAGCGTAACGCCGATATCGGACGTTTTACGAAGCCGTTAATGCTATCGCTTACCTTGTCAACAGCAGATATAGCAAGGCCATACGAATGAAAAGGCCGTTTTGGGCCTGCTGAAAATACCGGGCGCGGGGATCCGCGTCCACATCCATGGGAATCTCGTCCACCCGCGGCAAGGGGTGCATGATGATGGCATTCGGTTTCATGGCCTGGACCCGCTCGAGCGTCAGAATATATTTCCCGGCGGCTTCCTGGTAATCTTCGGGGCTATGAAACCGTTCCTTCTGGATACGGGTCATATAGATGCAGTCCACTTCCGACGCGACGCTATCCAAATCACTCTCCTCACGCCAGGATACCGCGTATTTGTCCAGGTATGCCTTGATGTCTCCCTCCATCTTGCAAACCGGCGGTGAGACGAAGATGATTTGGACATTTTCATACTTGGTGAGCAGGTAGGACAAAGAGCGTACCGTTCGACCGTACCGCAGGTCGCCGACCATGGCAATCTTCAGGTTGTCCATGTCCGGGAATGCGTCCACGATGGTGTAGGTGTCCAAAAGGGCCTGGGTGGGATGTTGGCCGGCGCCGTCCCCTGCGTTGATTACCGGTACGCGGGAGATTTCCGCCGCCCGCGCCGCACTTCCCGCCTCGTTGTGACGCATGACAATCACATCGGCGTAGCCGTTCAAGATACGGGTGGAGTCGGAAAGACTCTCCCCCTTGGCGGCGCTGGAGAATTCACGGGCGTTTTCCGTGGTGATGACCGATCCGCCCAGCCGCAGCATGGCACTTTCGAATGAGAATCGAGTCCGGGTGGAGGGTTCGTAAAACATGGAGGCCATGATCTTTCCCTCCAGACTTTTCGCCAGACGGCGTTCACCTTGAAGATCTTCCTTCATCCGGTCTGCGGTTGCAAAAACGACTTCCAGCAACTCCCGGTCGAACTGCTGGGATTCGATTACGTGGGACAGTGGAAAAGGGGTCATCGTGCCTCCTTTGTATAGAAAGGTTAATGATTTTTATTTTTGTCTAAATTGCGTTCTTAGCCGTTAGCTGTTAGCGATTTGCAGAATGATTGCATAAAATTACCGAAGGTCTGTACACAATTCAATGGGTGGTAATTGAAATACTGATAAATGGCCAACACATCAATGCTAATGGCGAATTGCGAAAAGCCAGTAGCTGACTTTTATTCTGGTTGGGAATTTCCTCGTCGTGGCCCGGTGTATGCCTCGAAATCGTTGGGATCATCCGTTTTCCGATACGATCGTGGTGCCGGATTTTCCCGCCACCGCATCAGCGATACGATCCACACGGGTAATGACGGCCCGTTTGCCGCCATAGGCCACAAACTGCATTGCCGCTTCCACTTTCGGAAGCATGGCACCGGGGGAGAATTGGCCCGCGGCGGCGAACTTGGCAGCGGACACCAGATTCAGACGTTTCAGGTACCGCTCGCCGGGCTTTTTAAAATCAAGGGCCACGCCATCCACATCGGTGGCGATCACGAAAAGATCCACACCCACCTCTTCTGCCAGGCGAGCACTGGCCAGATCCTTGTCGATGACGGCATCCACCCCGTCGAATGTGCGCCCGGAACGTACCACGGGAATACCGCCGCCGCCGCAGCAGATCACGATGAAACCCGTGTCGATCAGGGTCTTGATCTCCCGTTTTTCCACGATGGTCACCGGTTTTGGGGAGACCACGACCCTTCGATACCCCTTGGGCGTCCGGATCGTGGGATAGGGCAGGGTGGCGGCCTTTTCCTTTGAAAAAACCGGTCCCACCGGTTTCGAAGGCGATCGAAACGCTTCATCTGACCGGTCCACGACCACGTAACTGATGAGGCTGACAAGGGGTTGGTCGTCGATACCTTGTGCCATGAGGGCTTCATCCAGGGTCGATTCGATCATATAGCCGATTTGACCCTGGGTCTGGGCGACGAGGATCTCCAATGGCAAACGGACAGCGGTTTCGCAATACTCTTGTTGCAGCAGCAGATCGCCAACCTGGGGGCCGTTGCCGTGGGTGATAATGATCCGGTATGATTTCGATAGACGGGCAATCTGGGTCATGGGAACCTTCAGGTTGGCAAACTGCTCCTGTACGGTTCCGGCCTGTCCCTTCCGGATCAAGGCATTGCCACCCAGTGCGACCAGCAGGATCGGGTTGTCGTGGCGTTTCATCGCCGTCAGACTTTGCCACAAAGCTTCAAGAGAATGGCGTTTTGGACATGCATCCGGTTTTCCGCCTGGTCAAATACGATGGATTGACTGGATTCCATCACCGAATCGGTGGTCTCCACGCCTCGCTCGGCGGGAAGACAGTGCATAAAAAGGCTTTTCTTACCGGTGGCGGACATGAGGTCGTCGTTGACCTGGAATCCCGCAAAGCGGGCTTTGCGCTCCTCGGCTTCGTCCTTTTGTCCCATGGAGGCCCACACATCCGTATAAACGATGTCCGCATCCTTGACGGCCCCTTTCGGGTCGTGGCGAATCTCCACCGTTGACAATCCGATACGCCGGGTTTCGGCCACGGTTTGCTCGTCCGGTTCGTAGTCATGGGGGCAGACGCAGACGAAATGGATGGGCAGCCGTCGGGCCAGATGGAGCCACGAGTGTACGATGTTGTTGCCGTCACCCACATAGGCCACCTTCAGGTCGTTCAGGTGGCCGCGGTGCTCTGATATGGTGAACACGTCGGTCATGATCTGACAGGGATGATTGTAATCGGTCAGGCCATTGACCACCGGTACCGAGGCGTATCGGGCCAGTTCCAGCACA
Organism: uncultured Desulfosarcina sp.; assembly: GCA_963674945.2. Classification (GTDB taxonomy): domain Bacteria; phylum Desulfobacterota; class Desulfobacteria; order Desulfobacterales; family Desulfosarcinaceae; genus Desulfosarcina. Next base: position 205,756 of record CAXXWQ010000003.1, on the reverse strand, counting down.
TGTTCGTGGTCAAAAAGACGGGCCATGATTACGTCGTTATAACGTGCAATCACCCGGGCGATATCCTTGACCGCCTCGCGCTTTCCGATGGAGATATCCGACGGACCCAGGTAGAGGGCATGGCCTCCCATACGGAAAAAACCGGTTTCAAAGGAAATGCGTGTCCGGGCCGATGGTTTGGCGAAAATCATGGCCATGGTATGCCCGGAAAAGGGTTTAAAGTTCTCACGACGTTTGAATCGTTCCTTGACCTCTTCTGCCAGGTCCAAAGTTTCGTGGATCTCTGTTGCGGTAAAATCGGTGACGTGCAAAAAATCACGTTTCACGGGTTTCCTCCAAAATATCAACTGCTTTGAGCATTTTACCTAATTTGCCATTACCTTACCGATTCGTTCAAGGGCCCAATCCACCTCATTTTTATCGATGACCAGCGGCGGCGCGAACCGGATAGTGTGTTCATGGGTCTCTTTGCAAAGCAATCCCTTTTGGGCAAGTTTGAGGCAAAAAGGACGGGCTCCGCCGGCTTCGGGGGCAAGCTCCATGGCGATCATCAGTCCTTTGCCGCGTACCTCTTTAATATGCGGGCTTTGGATACGGCGGAAACCCGCGAGAAAATAGTCGCCCATTTTTTTCGCATTTTCAACCATCTTTTCTTCTATGAGGACCCGCATGGCGGTCCTGGCGATGGCGCACGCCAGAGGATTGCCGCCAAACGTGGACCCGTGTTCACCCGGTTGAAGGACGTCCATTACCTCCTTGTTGGACAGGACCGCGGATATGGGATAGAAGCCGCCGGACAGAGCCTTTCCCACCAGGGTGAGGTCGGCTTCGATACCTTCGTGGGCCTCGGCCAGCAGACGACCGGTTCGCCCCAGACCGGTCTGAATCTCGTCTAAAATCAACACGACGTTACGACGGGTGCAGATTTCACGGACGGCCCTGAGGTAGCCGTCCGGTGGAATGATTACGCCGGCCTCTCCCTGGATGGGTTCCACGAGAAAACCGGCGGTATTTTCCGTGATGGCCGCCTCCAGGGCGTCGGCATCGCCGAAGGGAATGATCGTAAATCCCGGCGTGAAGGGACCGAAACCGCTTCTCGCCGTCGGATCGGTGGAAAATCCCACGATGGTGATGGTACGGCCGTGAAAATTATTGGCACAAACGATGATCTCAGATCGATTCTCGGGGATCCCCTTGACTGTGTAACCCCATTTTCGAACCGCCTTGATAACCGTCTCCACTGCCTCGGCTCCGCTATTCATGGGCAACACTTTGTGGGAACGGGTCAATTCGCAAATCTCCTTGTAAAAAAGACCCAATTGGTCGTTGCGAAATGCCCGGGAGGTGAGGGTCAGGTTGCGTGCCTGTTCCACCATGGCTGAAAGAATCTTCGGGTGGCAATGTCCCTGGTTGACGGCACTGTAAGCGGCCAGACAATCCAGGTATTTCTTCCCGTTTATATCCCACACCCATACGCCTTTTCCCTTTGTCAGGACGACGTCCAGGGGTTTGTAATTGTGGGCACCAAACTTGTTTTCCAAATCGAGATAATCCTGGATGTTCATACACGCTCTCCTATTACCACCGGTTTTCCTGGTAAAAATCGTTTTGACAGCCAAACGCACTGCGGATAATATAAAAAAGAAATCCGCGACCGATTGGGTCGCAATGATCGCATGGCATTTTCGAGCGCCCCTTGATCACTCTTCGTACGTTGTATCGCATTTTCTTGTTTCTCTCCGTCTGCATTGATTCGACAGCCATGAATTGCGATCCAGCAAACACCCAGATGGGAGGTGCTTCGTGAAAGAGTCGCTAATATCCGGTATCGTTACGGACAATGGGGGCAGACGTCGGCGTCGGGATCGGCGGTTTCTCGTTTCGATACCCTTTGAAGGGGATCGGCGAACGAACTGGGAGCGAAGAAGCGGATACGACCGGCGTCTTCGACTGGTACTTGGATATCCCAATAATCGCAGATTCGTCGAAAAGGATCCTCCGACTTCGTAAAAAGTCCGATATCGGCGTTACGCTTCACCCCTCGTCACTGCGACGTATTCAACCATACGCCTCATTCCTCAGGGTTCGCAATCCTTGATCGCGGGCTTTTTACGAAGCCGTCCGAAATCTGACGTTTTACACGTCTTCAAGTTTCTCCTGTACACTTTTCACCTTGTCGGCCATGTGCTGCTCTCTGTCCGTTCGGGTCCCGAACTTCAGCGTAGTGGTGATTCTCGGTGCCCCCATTCGGTGGATCTCTTCATGACAACGGCGAATGGCCGTAAAAACGGTCTCCCAATCGCCCTCGATATTGGTTCCGTAGGCGTGTAAATGGGGATCGAGGCCGGCCCCTTGAAGAATTCGATGACAGGCTGCAACGTAGGGAGATACCGATACGCCGACACCTAAGGGAACGATACACAGGTCTGCGATGACATTCATGATTGCGCCTCTATTAAATTTAAAATTTCGGATTGGAATACGCGTAGCATCGATTTCTACGTTCCTGTTATGGAAAAGGAATTTCAGCTTGAAAAAAGAGTGTAAGATCGATATTTATTCTCTTTTTCGTTTCCCTTTGACGCTGGAACTCGTAACGGCAGGATTTTCTCGTGAATGATGATAATGAACCCAAATGGCCACCCGTCGTCTTTTTTTCCGTCTGTGGTCTCTTTTTCTTAGGTTGTGTCTGGTATCTTTGGATCGGTATGAAAAATCCCGAATACCATTGGCAAAAGGAATCGGAGCAGGCCTCATCAGGGACGCTGGGCCACCCGACGACGGAAAAGCGAATCCTGTTGACAAAAAACCGAAGCAGACAGATCGGCAATGATCGGATCGTGTATCGCGGTAGTGACGATGGCGCCCTTTTACTGGAACTGTACATTCTTGCATTGGATCCGCAATACGGCTATCCCCATCGAATCGAGGCCCGCAAGGCCCGGGACGGATTTCGCATGGGAGATCATCTGTTTCAACTCCTGGCCGCAAGTGACGGGAAGATCAGTCTCAAGCTGCTTTGAGAATATTCAGATCGCCGATTTTCGATGCTTCTTGTCGATAACCTTCCGGACGGCATGGGAAAATTGTTCCATGCCAAAGGGTTTCTGGATAAATCCCTCACAGCCCCTTTCGATGATATTTGCAGCGTCACCCATACTATATCCGGAGGCCAAGAGCACCTTTATGTCCTTTTTTATCTTGCGCATACGATCGAAAACCTCTTCGCCACCAATGTCCGGCATGATCATGTCCAGAATCACCAGGTCGATACGGTGGTAGGTGTCGGCGAAAATACGAACCGCTTCTTTCCCGCAACATGCCGTAAGGACGGTGTACCCCATTTTTTCCAGCATTTTCTCGCCAACCTGCAACACATACGGCTCGTCGTCCACGAGCAGGACGGTCTCCGGTCCCTTTAGTATTTTTTTTTGTTTGGGCCTCGGTGTACCGCCGGACTCATCGGTGAGGGGAAGGTATACGGAAAAGGTCGTGCCGCGGCCTTGATGGCTTTCAAAGTCGACGATACCGCCATGATTTTTCACGATTCCAAACACCGAGGCCAATCCCAAGCCGGACCCGCAACCGAAATCCTTGGTGGTAAAAAACGGGTCGAAGATCCGGTGGGCGATTTCCGGGTCGATTCCTTTCCCCGTATCGGTCACTGATACCCGTACATATTGGCCATACTGGATTTCAAATGGTTTCACGAACTTTTCATCGATGGTGACATTCTCGGTCCTTAGATAAAGGTCTCCTTTTTCCGACATGGCCTGCCATGCGTTCAAGTAGAGATTGATCAACACCTGTTCGATCTGCCCTCGGTCGGCTGCGATCATATGGATATTCGGTTCATATGTTTCATGAATACGAATGGATTTGCGCGTTCTTCCGAACAGGGAGGCCGTTTCCGATACCACATCGTTGATGTTCACCGCCTTCACCACATACTTTCCACCCCGGGCGAATCCCAGTAGCTGGCGGGTCAGGTTCGCACCGCTTTCCACCAGTTGCTCTATACTGCGGATGTTTTCGTATAGTGGATGATGTTTGTCTACATCCAGAAACATGAGTGACAGGTTCCCCTGGATCCCCATGAGCAGATTGTTGAAATCGTGGGCGATGCCACCGGCAAGCGTTCCGACGGCCTCCATCTTCTGTGCCTGCTGGAGTTTTCCTTCCACGCTCTTTTTTTCGGTAATGTCGATGCTGACGCTCTGATACTCCATGGGCGCGTCGCCCTCGTCGAACAATGCACGATCGGTCCATTGCCACCACCGAATCTCTCCGGTTTCATCCACCGTGTGTTGTTCGTACGTCTCCATGGGCTTTTCCGGGCTGAGGTGAAACAGCCTGTTTTTCATCCGTTGCTGTTCTTTTTTGGAGAAGAACGCGAAAATATTTGTGTCCAGAAGGGAATCGCCGGAAATGGAAAAATGATTTTTAAAGCGGAGGTTGGCGAAGGTCAGCGAACCATCGGGTAGAAAACGGCATACCATGGCCGGCATGTCCCGGGAAACGGATCGATATCGATACTCGCTCTCCCGCAGCGCCTTTTCCACCCGTTTTCTCTCTTCAATCTGACGCCGCAATTCCTCGTTCGCGGTTTCCAATTCCGCCGTACGAAGCCGGACCCGCTTTTCCAGGCGTTCTTTCGCCTTTTCCATCCCGGCTTCCGCGTTTTTTCGGTCGGTGATGTCGTGGGTGACAACGACGGCATGCGTGACACGGCCCTGGTCGTCCAGGTATGGATTGTACGTGACCTGGTAGCATCTTACATCCTTGCCGTCGAACTTGAACCAATCTTCGGAGCTGGTTACAATGCCGTCGAAACAACTGTCCAGTTTCGGGCGGATGATCCCATCGAATTCTGCTTTTCCCCAAACTTCGGCGACGCTTTTTCCCACCAGATCTTCTTGCCGTTGTCCCCTCGCACGGCAATAGGCTTGATTGACGCTTTCATAAACATAGTTGCGATCAATCATGGTGAGCAGTTGATCGGCCACGTTGGCGATGAACTTTGTTTTTCGAAGCGCTTCCTTTTCCTCTTCCAGGTTCTGCAGTTTCTCCCGAAGATGCTGATTTTCGATGCGAAGGGTGTTTATGTCTTGGTTTTCATCCATTGGGTCCATGGGGGGTTTTCCGCATTACTTGCCATATCGTTGATTTGGAACGTTTTGGGGCGGTGCCGATACCGATGCAAAAAAGAGCATGAACGTGCCGCGAAGGCCGACAAGGCTTCCGGAAGCAGGAACGAAGTGCGCAATGGGCATCGTCTATCCATAGACCGGTTGACTCCCCTTCGTCAATAAGGGGATGGGATAAACAACCTATCGGTCTTCGAAAAAGGTTCGATATCAGCGCATGCGCTTCATCAGCCCTGTCTTTCTTAGGGGAGCATTTCGATCGTGGGAATTTTACACAATCCGGATAGAAAAAGGCGGCGCGGTCCGATAGATTTTGATTTTGGCCAGAATTGTTGTTGACATCCTCTATAACAACACTATATTAGCGCTCGAGAATGCGAAGCGACGTTCAAAGGTCCCAATCTGGTGCGAATACTGCCAAATTCGGGATCTTTTTTTATTACCATATTCGAAACAAAAGAGCGCAAAGGACTGATAAACAGTGCGCTAACGGCAGAGGAAAATCATGGCATCGCAAATCGACAGAATCAGAAATATCGGCATCAGTGCCCATATCGATTCGGGAAAAACCACACTCACAGAACGAATCCTTTTCTATACGAATCGGATCCATGCCATCCATGACGTCAAGGGAAAAGACGGCGTGGGGGCCACCATGGACTCCATGGAGCTGGAAAAGGAGCGGGGGATCACCATCGCTTCCGCCGCTACCTATTGTGAGTGGAACAAACATCAGATCAACATCATCGACACACCGGGCCATGTGGACTTTACCATCGAAGTTGAGCGCAGCCTTCGTGTTCTCGACGGTGCCATCCTCGTGCTCTGCTCGGTGGGTGGCGTTCAGAGCCAGTCCATCACCGTAGATCAACAGATGAAACGGTACAAGGTTCCTTGCATCGCTTTTATCAACAAGTGTGACCGAAGCGGTGCCAATCCATTTCGCGTCATCGAACAACTCAGGGAGAAATTGGGGCACAATGCAGTGGCCATGCAAATTCCCATCGGATTGGAGGCAGACCACGAGGGCGTCGTCGATCTGGTGTCCATGAAGGCGATCTACTTCGATGGTGACAGTGGCCAGACGATCCGCATGGAAGAGATCCCGGAATCCTTGCTCGATCTGGCCGTGGAAAAAAGGGATGTGCTCATCGATGCCGCAACGCTTTTCTCCGACGAACTCACCGAAGCCGTATTGGAGGAGGTGACCATTACCGACGAAATGCTCATCGAAGCATTGCGAACAGGCGTTCTTTCCCGGCAGATCACGCCCGTATTCATGGGTTCGGCTTACAAGAACAAGGGTGTGCAGCCCCTTTTGGATGGGGTGACCCGGCTTTTGCCCTGCCCGTCGGATGTGCAGAACCAAGCGCTGGACATAAGTGCCGACGAGGCCGAGGTGGCCCTTATTTCCGATGATACGAAACCTACCGTGGCCCTTGCTTTTAAGCTGGAGGACGGCCAATACGGTCAGCTCACTTATATCCGTGTTTACCAAGGAAAACTGACCAAGGGAGACACCGTGGTGAACGTCCGAACCGGCCGCAAGGTCAAGATCGGGCGCCTTGTGCGCATGCACGCGAACCAAATGGAGGATATTTCCGAGATCCGTGCCGGATACATCGGAGCCCTTTTCGGTGTCGATTGCGCGTCGGGTGATACCTTTACCGATCCGTCGGTCAACTTGACCATGACTTCCATGTTCGTGCCGGAGCCCGTGATTTCCCTGGCCATCGTTCCCAAGGACAACAAGGCGGAAATCAACATGTCCAAGGCCTTGAACCGTTTTGCCAAAGAGGATCCCACATTCCGCGCATATGTGAGTGATGAAACCGGCGATACGATCATATCCGGCATGGGAGAACTCCATTTGGAAGTCTATGTGGAACGCATGCGCCGGGAATACAAAGCGATCGTGACCACCGGGGCGCCAAAGGTCGCCTATCGGGAAACCATTACGAAGAGGGCGGAATTCAATTACACTCACAAAAAGCAGACCGGTGGGTCGGGACAGTTCGGCCGGATCGCTGGTTACATGGAGCCTGTAGACGGTCAAGATTTTCTCTTTGTCAACGAAATTACCGGGGGCGCCATTCCAACGCAGTTCATACCAGCCTGTGAAAAGGGATTTCAACGTTGTATGGCCAAGGGGCCGAAAATGGAGTTCCCGGTCACGGGTGTCAAAGTGGTGATCAACGACGGCGCCGCCCACAGTGTGGACTCATCGGATATGGCATTTCAGGCCGCGGCCCGCGGGGCCTTTCGGGAGGGATATCAAAAAGCCGCACCGGTGATTCACGAGCCGATCATGAAGGTGGCCGTAGAGACCCCGAACGAATTCCAGGGCAGTGTCATGGGATCATTGAACCAGCGGCGTGGAATGATCGTAGGGTCCCAGGAAGAGGGACCCATGTGTGTCATCGAAGCCCAGGTGCCATTGTCCGAGATGTTCGGGTATTCGACGGTGCTCCGCTCCCTGACACAGGGAAAGGCCCAGTTTACCATGGAGTTTGCCACGTACAGACAGGTCCCCCAAAGCATTTCAGAGGAGATCGCCAAAAAGCGTCAGGAAGAGAAGAACGTCGCCTAAGGGGAAATGCTTTTTCTTCATTTGAATGAAAAGGAGTATTGTGGGGCCATTGATCAATCAAGATGCCGGACAACGTGTCGGGGAATTGGAAAACCTTCGAAAGCGCGTCAGAAAAAATAATCGTCTGCTTTTTACCGACGACGAACTTTTTTCGAGTAGAAAAAGGAAGACTCGCTGCGGTGTTTACCACCAGGGGGGCAGCGTAATTAATCTGAAGGAGAGGAACCTTACCATGCTACGAAACGACCTCATTATAAGAAATCCGCTCCGATTGATGGGACACGAAAACGAAGCGATCGTTCCCGAAGGTGGTTTCGGCGCGGTGTTGGCCCGTGCCGGTGTGGGGAAAACCGCATTGATCGTCCAAGTGGCGCTTAACAGCATGCTGCAGCAAAAAAACGTTCTTCATGTGAGCCTCAATGACCCTGTGGATAAAGTGAAGCTATGGTACAAACAGGTGCTCAGCAGCTTTGCCAACCAGTATCATGTGCGCCAGATCAAGGAGTTGTGGGAAGCCATTCAGATACATCGATTCATCATGACCTTCAAGGTGGAGGGATTCAGTGTTCCGAAACTGGAAGAGCGGGTCACGGATCTGACGGAACAGAAGATTTTCAATCCCCACATGGTCATCATCGACGGTCTTCCTTTCGACGAACGCCTCCGATCCCCCTTGGAGGGCTTTAAAACCTTTTCTTACAACCACCGGCTTCACCTCTGGTTCACCGTAACCACCCATCGCCACGAGGCACCGGGACCGGATGGGATGCCCGTACAGATGCAGTCCTTTCAGGACCTGTTCGATGCCATCATTCAGCTTCAACCGGAAGGAAAGCGCATCCATATCCAATGCCTTAAAGGCGGGCCCCAAGGGTCGCAGGCCAATGCGCAGCTTTTAGATCCATCCACCATGCTCATTCAGGACGTGAGCTAGTAAACGCAATGAACCCTGATCTATTCCAGAGAACCAAATTGCCTGCACCGCAATATACGGATCAAACTCTTTCCAGTGCTTCAATCCGTTGACATACAGGCGGGTGGGAGTAGTTCAAAAAGACGTACAGCGGGTGGGGGGACAGGTTGGATAGGTTGTTGACGCTGAGTTTTTTCAATGCGTCGATCATAGGACGGATTTTGCCTGTGGTGGATGCGGCGAAGCGATCGGCGGCGAATTCGTGCCGCCGCGAGATGTATTGTGCGGCGAGGCCCAAAAAAAAGTCCACCGGCGCGAAAAGCATCCCGAAAAATACGAGTCCGGCATGAACGGATGGATTCGTGACATAGAACGCCTCAAACAATGCCGGCTGTGTGATCATCAGGGACATGAGATAGAGCAACGCACCGGCCTGTAGTATGCCCACCAACATCATCTTGAACAGATGCCGCATTTGATAGTGGCCCATTTCATGACCCAGGATCGCCACCAATTCCTCGATGGTGTGCTGATCGATGAGGGTGTCAAAGAGAGCGATGCGGCGATGACGACCGAATCCCGTGAAAAAGGCATTGGATTTCGACGATCGTTTGGATCCATCCATAACGTAGATGTTGTCAAGGGAAAAACCGATGGTTCGGGCGTAATCCATGATAGCACCCTTCAATTCCCCCTCTTCCAATGGTTCGAAACGGTTGAACATGGGCATGATGTATGTGGGAGCCAGAAACTGAATCACGATGGCGAAGGCGACGATCATCATCCAGCACCAGATCCAGGCCGTGGGACCGGTGTAATGGAAAAACGCCAGAACGCCTGCCGCAAGGGGGGCACCCAACACGATTGCCAGCATCAGTCCCTTCACGCGATCCATGATCCAGGTGGTCGGTGTGGTTTTGTTGAAACCGAACCGCTGCTCGATGACAAACGTGGACCAAAGGTCAAATGGTATGCCGGCGATGGCCTTGAGTGCGGCCAGGATGGCGATATAAGCAAGTCCGGTAGGCAATGGCCCCCAGCCAAAACCGCGCGTCAGGGTATCCACATAGGCAAATCCGCCAAAGAACCAGAAGAGAAGGAGCAGACCAAGATCCACGGAGGCGGTGACCCGACCGAAACGTGTATTAACACGCAGATATCGTTGGGATATTTTGTATTTTTGGGGATCAAAAACATCTTTGAACGGCTTTGGTATTTCATCGGACAAGGCGGAAAGATTCATCCGGTCGGCCAAGCGGTGAAGAAGATAGTGGGCCAGCAGAAAGAAGAGGATCGTCAAAAAAATCCAGTTGGTTGTCAGGGTCATCGTTGGTTTTGCCTACTGCCTTTCAGATGGAGTCGTCTGTTCGTGTTCATCGAAGGTTTGTCCGCCCCGGTCATCTTCTTTTTCGTGTGAAGTCCTATTTTTCGATGATGCCGTTGGGACTTCATCTTCCGATTGCGATGCCCGCGCCGGGTATTTGCCGATGTGATCGATAAAATCACCAATGGTTCGGTAGACCCGCTCTGCGCCCCGGCCCAGTAAGATACCGTGACGATCGAAGTTGAACAAGACCATCTGTTTGTCTGTCGAGCCCAATAGTTTGAAGATTTTTTCAGAACCTTTGGGGTTTACAACGGGATCTTCTTTGGATTGGATCACCAGAGCCGGTGTCGTAATCCGGGACAACCTTGGTTCTAAGGAGGACATGAGTCGTTCCAATTCACGAATTCCGGAGATGGGATTCTTATGATAGTTGATGTGCGGGTTCTCCGGATGGTTGTCAACGAATGTCTTCTGGGCTTCGTCGAGGTGAAATCGGGCCATGAATCGGTTCCATGCATTCACCGCAGGAACGAAGCGGGACGCCATGTCCTGGAGCCGCAAAGGAGTGGAGACGGCAAAGACGCCGCAGACGGAACGAACCCTTTCGGCGAGGTCCAACGCCAGGCCGGCGCCAGTTGAAAATCCACCCACCACCACGCGTCGGCAAAGGTTGCTGATGATGCCATAGCCGACATCCATGTCGTCGGTCCAATCGTGATACGTGCGGCCGGCCAGATCCTCCGGTGCGGTTCCATGGCCCTTCATTCTAGGGACATAGACCCAGTACCCCTTTTTCCCCAAATTTTCGGCAAGGCCCCTTACCTCTGCCGGTGCCGCCATATAACCGTGGGCCAGCAGAACGCCGATTCGCCGCCGGTCACCTCTGATGAGAAACGGCCGTCCCACATCCTTGGGTTTGGAAACACCCAGGTGGGCAAAAGTTTGATAATCTTGATCGAAGTTTTTTACCGCCCTTTTCAACAGGTATCGCGCGATCCTGCGTCTCAGCCAGAATTCGGGTTGCCAGCAGAGGCGGAAGATGCGCCGCTGCAACCGTGTCAACGGTTCCACTTCATTGGCGATTACCGCGATGGGATTATCGATCCGGGAACGGTGGAAATCCAGAATCGGGGAGAGGCGGTGCGTATCTTTTTCCAACATTTCTCCCATGACCGAGACTACCTTCTTTTCTTGGGCAAAATCGATGAACTCACTGAATTTTTTATACCGATCATCGGTGAGAAGGTGAACCTGGTCCTGATCGAAACTATTGTGAAAATGGACCCCCAGGCTTTCCTTATCCCGCTGGCAGGTTAAAAAGACGCGTCGTTTCAGGTTTTCTTTCTTCATGCGTGCCATGGGTGTTTTCTTCAGGCAGGCGGCGAACAGATGATCGTGATTTACCGTTGTCATCTGATAGATGGCGGACATGTATCGCTCCATGATCCTGATCGCCTCTTTTCGCATGCGTTTGCGCGAAGGGATGGGATCGTCGAAGCCGATATCCTTTGCCGAACAGATATCGTACTGAATGGGGCGACTGGAGAGACGATGGGAAATTTCGATGGGCGTACCGAATCGAAGGTCGATATCCACGCCCGAGAGAAGCATGGCGCCCTCGGTCATGATCTCTTCGGCGACGCGCTCTGGAAGATCCTCCACGATTCGTTCTGCCAGCCGGCTCAATGCGTTTTCCCTTGCCCGCAAGGGATAGTAGGTGAGGTTCACCGGAACGATGGTGGTGGGCTGCTGGCTTACCAGATCCAGTGAGCGCAGATCGAACCTTTCCGCCAGTTGTCTTGCGCCATCCGGTGCGCAGCTACGAAGCTGCAAAAGGCGCTGCCGGTAGAATTCAGTCCGAAGGGCCAACGTGGCGGCACCGGTATGGGGAGGATGTTTTCCGCTGGCGGCGGTAATCATGAAACGCCCCTTATCTATGATCTTCTTGTTTTTTACCATGCGGCCTTCGGGGAATACGATCCATGCGGCCTCTGCCGTCAGGAGGGTCTTTACCATCAACTTGTCCCGATCCGGTGCCCGGGTTGAAACGGCGCCAACCTGCTCCAGGTAGCTACCGAATTTGCCGACAAACAACTCGGCCGCCGCCAGGGACCAGACCGGCGTCTTCAGCAACCGATAAAGGTGATAGGGAAGCAGGAAGGTCTCAATACGGGTAAAGTGATTGACAACGAAAATAGTGGGGCCCGATGGAAGCTTCTCCTGGCCGTGAATCTTCACCCGGGCACGGGTGAGACCGGATAGGGTCTTGATGGCCAGTCCTGTTGTGAGATAGGCGAATTGATTCATTTTTTACAATGTGGTGTTGGTAGCGGTGTCCTCGGTTTCGGCAGCTGGCGCAACGGCTTTCAACTCACCGTATTCTAATGTTTAATCGGCGGATGCATCCTTTTTAATGAATTTTTCTTTCCAAAATCAACAAAGATATCGAGCAAATTTGTCATTTCCCGATGGTTACCAGTTATCGGTTGACAGTATTTCTCGAAGCCATTAGGTTACATTTCCCATGGGGAAAGTAAAGAAAATTGCCCCTTTATACCGAAGATGGCTCATGGCACAGATCCTCGATGAAATAATTTTGCATAGGGATGGAGACGACAGGTGTACCAGAAAATACTAAAACTTCGATTTCCCGTAACGGAAGTTCATAAACCGTTGGTCTGTAACCTTGCCCGGGAATACGATCTGACGTTCAATGTTCTAAATGCCGGTATCTACCCGCGCAAGGAGGGATTCATGGTACTGGAAGTTTCCGGTACCAGAAGAAACTTCAAGGCGGGTGTTGACTACCTGAAACGACAGGGTGTGGATGTTCAAAACGCATCCCAGGAGATGAAGCGGATTGAAAAGCAGTGCACCCATTGCGGATCGTGTACTGCGGTTTGTCCTACCGGCGCCCTTTCCATCAAACGTCCAGAGATGGAAGTGGAGTTCGATCAGAAAAAATGCATTGTCTGCGAACTATGCATCACTGCCTGTCCGCCCCGGGCGATGCAGGTGCGGCCAACCGACACACTCTTCTTTTCATGACCGACCCCGTTGCCATTGCCGTTTCCGGCGGCATCGATTCATTGGTTTGTGCCCACCTTTTGCAAAAACGGGGGCACGATATCTGGGGGGTGCACTTTCTCACCGGGTTTGAAAATTCCGGGGATCCGTCGGTCAGACGGATACGACAGCTTTTTAAAAAGATCGGCGTACCCGTCCGCATCATCAATCTGGCAAAACCGTTTTCATCCCTCGTGGTTGACTATTTCACGAAGGCCTACCACGAGGGAAGGACCCCCAGTCCCTGTTTGATATGCAACCCGACCATCAAGTTCGGTGTTTTGTTCGAGACGGTAAGGCAGTTGGGCGCCACTTTCCTGGCGACCGGGCATTATGCCCGTGTGGTGCCGGGACCGGACGGCCGGTTTCGTCTTAAAAAAGGTATGGACGAGAAAAAAGACCAATCCTATTTTTTATCCCGACTTTCCCAGGACCAACTGGCACGGGCGCGGTTTCCCTTGGGGGAATGGACAAAGGCGGCGGTCTTGCGCTATGCGAAAAAAAACGGTTTGCAGCCGGCTGTCCAAAAAGAGAGTCAAGACGTATGTTTTATAAAAGGTCGGCGGTATATCGATTTTCTCGTGGAAAGCGGTGCGGTTCTTCCCCAACCGGGAGAGATCACCGATGCTGCCGGAAACCGCATCGGCACCCACAAGGGGCTGCACCGGTATACCATCGGTCAGCGTCGTGGCATCAATTGTCCTGCCAAAGAAGCATATTACGTGCTTGCCATCGATCCGGAGAGAAACCGTCTGGTGGTGGGACAAAAGAATCAATTGTACGCCATCGGATGCCGGATTACCGATATAAACTGGATCGGCGATCGCCCTGCCGGCCAGGCAGTGCTCGATCTCCGAATTCGATACCGTCACAAGGCGGTGGCCTCCACGGTGACGGTGGTGGGGGCAACAGAGGCAACGGTTCGCTTCCATGATCCCCAGGCCGCCGTGACGCCGGGGCAGGGGGCTGTTTTTTATCGGGGGGATGAAGTCGTCGGTGGCGGCTGGATTGCCTCAATGTGACGATGCAGAGACGGCATCTTACGGCCCAGGCCGTCGTTCTCGACTTTTTCAATCCTCAACGTAGTTGTCGCTACGCCTCCGGTTGAAAAAGTCTACGGCCTTGGCCTGAACCACAATCTACCATCTATGCATCGTTACCCCGGTTTCGCTACATTTTGATAAACTCCTAAAGAGTTGGATGAAGCGTAGCGCCGATATCGGGCTTTTTACGAAGCCGTCAAATTATGAAATGAAAAAGATTCTTATCAAAACTCTGGGCTGCAAGGTCAATCAGTGCGAGTCCGAAGCCATCCAGACCGCACTGTTGGAATCGAAAAAGGGGGAGATTGCCAACGAAAATGACGAGGCCGACGTGGTGATTGTCAATACCTGCACGGTGACTCGCAAGGCTGCCATGCAGAGTCGCCAGGTCATTCGGCAGGTGATTCGAAATCATTCGAAGGCACGCGTCGTGGTCACCGGCTGCCATGCCCAGACCGCCTCTGAAGAGATCGCGGCCATCAAAGGCGTGGACCTTGTCGTCGCCAACGTGGACAAACATCGCATCCCCCAAACGATCCTGGCCCTTCTCGATCAGGATTTCGCACCGCCGGTACCTGTTACGCCGTCGGCAGTGAAAGACAGTCGTCGTTTCGAACCGATGCCATCCATCGCCCACGGTGGACGAACCCGTCCTTTCTTGAAGATCCAGGATGGATGCGATGCCTTTTGCACCTATTGCATCGTCCCCTATGCCAGGGGAAGGAGCCGCAGCCTGCCCGAAAAGCAGGTGTTGGCGCAGATTGCGCAATTGGGGGTGCGCGGCTACCGGGAAGTCGTTCTTACGGGCATTCACATCGGCTGCTATGGCCAGGACCTGACACCGGCCACGAATCTGTACGATCTGTTGTGCCGGATTCGCGAAGCCGGTTCCGTCGACCGCATTCGTGTCAGTTCCATAGAGCCCGGGGAATTATCAAAGGATATCATTGGTCTTGCAGATGCTAACGGGGATGTCCCCGGACGGCTTTGCCCCCACTTTCACATTCCGCTTCAAAGCGGTGACGACACAGTTCTCAAGCGGATGCACCGCCCCTATGACCGCACATATTTTTACAGTCTGGTGCAGACCATCGCCCACCGGTTGCCGGATGCCGCCATTGGTGTGGACACACTCATCGGCTTTCCCGGAGAAACGGACGAAGCCTTTGTTCAAACCTATGAGCTGATCCGCTCCCTCCCGGTGGCCTACCTGCATGTGTTTCCCTTCTCGGCCCGTGAGGGAACGCCGGCCTTTTCTTTTTCCGATCAATTGCCGCCTCCGGTAATCAAGGACCGTTGTCAACATATGCGACGGTTGGGAACGGAAAAAAGAAAGCGGTTTTACGAGGATCGGGTCGGATCCTCGGTAAAGGTACTGGTGGAAACAACGAGGGTTCGGCCAAGCGGCTGTCTGAAGGGGTTGACGGAAAATTACATCCCCGTCCATTTCCACGGGGACGATGAACTTTGCAACTCTTTTCAATCGGTTCGGATTGAAAGACTTTCAAGGGGTGTTGTGCCTTGGGGGAAGCTGGTGTGACCACGAGATCGAAATCCATACAGGACCTTTTGGCCGAGGTCGAAGATCGCCTGTGCTGCGATGATACGAACCGCATGGAATCATCCCTGAAAGCGGCTTTATCCGCAGTTCTCCAGGCGATTTATACCAGGGTGCGGGGGGCGGTCGCACCTTCGATTGTAACGAGACTGGTGGCGTTAGAGATTGCCATCGGCGGCGAAGATGCGGATTTTAAAACCTTTGATTGCGAAAAAATCATCGAACTTTTCGTCCGTGGTGAGGTCTTCGGCCTGTTTGAAGAGGAATTCGGAAAATCTCTTGGACTCGCTTCGGCTGTCAATTTCGATCTCCTAAAAAAATGGTTCCGTGAAGGGGAGAAGGGGGGGCAACGTACCAGAAGTTCATTTGCCTTTGCATACGCTTGGCTGCGGCTCGTCGCAGAATCCACCGGAACCATCAATTCTGAACCGGTGGTAAAGGACAGTGGCCGATGCACCGATGAAAAAAAAAGGACCGCTTTCCTACGAGAAGATGGTAAACCATTTACAGAGACGACCACGGGTATTTGCTTCGTACATGTTCCCGGCGGCACCTTTTTCATGGGAGACGGCTTCGAAGAGGGAATAGCGGATGAACAACCGGTGCATGAGATACAGCTTTCCCCCTTTTACATGGCGACCTGCCCGGTGACCCAGGCCCAATGGCTTCGCCTTATGGAGGAGAATCCATCCAATTTCATCGGTGGAGACCATCCCGTCGAACAGGTAACCTTTTCCGACGCGATGCGCTTCATCGAAAGGCTCAACGCGGCTTCGCCTCCGGGCATATCATTCGGTCTTCCCTCGGAGGCCCAGTGGGAATACGCCGCGCGCAGTGCAGGAAAAAAACAGCGGTATGCCGGTGGAGACGATGTCGATGCCGTGGCGTGGTATAGGGAGAACAGTGCCGGCGGAACTTCACCGGTGGCCGCAAAGACGCCAAACGGTTTGGGACTTTTCGACATGAGCGGGAATGTGTGGGAGTGGTGCCGTGATTACTATCGGGAGCAGGCCTATCAATACCACGAAAAGATCGATCCCGTATGTACCCGGGACGGACAGGATCGTGTGATTCGAGGGGGAAGCTGGCATCTGGATGCCTGGAGTGTGCGGTGCACCCGCCGATTTCGTTTCGATCCGGAGCTATTTGGGCCGGCACTGGGATTCCGATTGATAATGAAGGTGAACGGCTGAACTATTTTTCCGGTGGTTCGATTCCAAGATCACTGATTTTGTAAAGAAGCGTCTTGTAGCTTATTTTGAGTATTTTTGATGCTTTGCTTCTGTTCCAATCGGTTTTTGAGAGAACGTGCGAGATAATTTCCCGTTCTACCATTTCTACCGCTTCCTTCTTGGCGGATTTGAGCGAGAAGGTGGGGCTGTCCGGCGAATTTTTTCCGTCCAGGTCGAGAAGACGAGTCAAAGAGGCGCCATGTCCTTTTCCCGCCAAATCCGTCTTCGCAGGGGAAAGGCTGTTTTCATCGGCCAAGAGCTCGTCGACGATCTGATTGCAATCACCGAGTACCAGCATCTGCTTGAGGACGTTCTGTAATTCCCGAACATTTCCCGGCCATCGGTAGGCGCACAACCGATTGATTACAGTGGGGCTCGGTTTTTCGATGGGCCTGTTCTTGAGCATGGTCGCATACTCATTGATGTAGTAATCGATCAAGGGGGGGATGTCTTCCGGCCGTTCCCGAAGAGGAGCCAGATGGATCTTGATGATATTGAGCCGATAATAGAGATCTTCGCGAAAACGTCCTTCGTCGATGTCTTTTTTCAGGTCGTGATTGGTGGCGGCAATTACCCATGTATCCGCCCTGACCTCTTTTTCGGAACCCAAAGGTGAGAATTCTCCTCCACTTTGAAGCACATGGAGCAGTTTCGCCTGAAGGGGAAGGGACATGTCGCCGATTTCATCCAACAGCAAAACACCGCTGTGGGCGAGCTGGAATTTGCCCTTCTTCTTTTGTTCCGCTCCGGTAAAGGCACCGCGTTCGTAACCGAACAATTCGCTTTCCAATAGCCCCTCGGGAAGCGCGGCACAATTGATCTTAATGAATGGCTTTCCCACACGGGGAGATTTCTGGTACAGGTTTTGGGCAACGACTTCTTTGCCGACACCGCTTTCACCAAAAACCACCGTATTCAATCCGGTGCTGGCAACATGTTCAATCAGTTCACGTACCCGAACGATGTTTTTGCTCACACCGATTATAGGCGGCCCCATCATTGATTTGGAATTCGTACTCATCGATTCAATAGCTCTTCCACGAGCTTTTCCAGCTCAGGCAGTTTAAATGGTTTTTCCAGAACGTAGTCGGCATGGGCTTCTTTTGCCAGAGATTCCGGATGTTCCCCCCAACCGGTGATGGCGATGATTGGTGTGTGGGGAAGTTTTTTCTTAACGATGGAGATAATGGCGACACCGCTGATGTTGGGCAAAACGAGATCGGTGATGATTAAATCGAAATGAGCATCTTCGGACTCGATATGTTTCAGCCCTTCAAGACCATTTGCGGCTGCGGTGACGTCATACTCTTTCTGAGTGAAAAAATTGGTCAGTGCAGTGAGAATCTCTTCGGCATCATCGATGATCAAGAGCTTGAAAGGCTTTTTCATTTCAGCCTCTTATGCATAAAATTGATATAATTAGGATATTATCGGATATTTTGAGTGATATATACGAATGTGTTGCAAATGGCAAGTTTTTTACACAATTTTCGTCATCGGTCCGAATTACGTCCTTCTCTGACTTGCCGATAAGAAAATTGTCCATGGATGGAAAATGGCTGACGGATCAATTGCATATCCCAGGGATCGCTGCTACGATCTGCGAAAATGAAGTTTTTCGGGCGTTGCAATGTTACATTTTTCCGGTTACTTCAATGAATCGTCTGTCAAACTTCCAGCCGAAACCGAAAATAACAATTCTGAGGAAAAGGATGATGCGTTTGCAATATCAAAAAGCCCTCGTCACGGGTGCTGCCGGATTCATCGGATTTCATCTCGCCAAACGGCTTCTCGACAACGGATGCCGCGTCATCGGCGTGGACAATATCAATGATTACTACGATCCGAACTTGAAGCATGATCGGCTCAAAGTCCTGCAATCCGAACCCGGATTCACTTTTTCCAAGACGAATCTTGCCGAAAAAGAGGAACTGGAAAGAATCTTCGAGGAAAATGATCCGGAAATCGTTGTCAATCTCGCCGCACAGGCCGGGGTTCGATACTCCTTGACGAACCCTCATGCATACGTGCAATCCAACCTGGTAGGATTTGTCAACATACTGGAATGCTGCAGGCATCATGGGGTAAAACACCTGGTCTTTGCCTCGTCCAGTTCGGTCTACGGCGCCAACACGAAGATGCCGTTTTCCGTTCATCACAATGTGGATCACCCGGTATCACTGTACGCGGCTTCCAAGAAAGCCAACGAGTTGATGGCCCATACCTATAGCCATCTTTTCGATCTGCCATGCACGGGGCTTAGATTTTTTACTGTTTATGGGCCCTGGGGACGCCCGGACATGGCCCTGTTTCTCTTTACCAAGGCCATACTCGAAAAAAGGCCCGTCGATGTCTTCAACCACGGGAAGATGAAACGCGATTTCACCTATATCGATGACATCGTCGAGGGGGTCGTCCGGGTAATGGAGACGGTTCCCGAACCAAATCCCCATTGGTCCGGTGACGCCCCGGATCCGGGATCCTCCTACGCGAGGTACAAGATCTACAATATCGGTAACAACAATCCCGTAGAACTCCTGGATTTCATCAAGGCCATCGAAGAGGCCCTTGGCGAAAAGGCCATCAAGAATTTCATGGATCTTCAACCGGGAGACGTACCGGCCACCTATGCAAATGTGGATGATCTTATCGCGGATGTGGCGTTTAAGCCGTCCACATCCCTTTCGGCGGGTATTGAACAATTTGTAAGCTGGTACCGTTCCTACTACACTTAAATCCCATCCATGATGTCGATGAATTCCCGCCATCGCCGGGCGAAGAGGTCCAGGGGAAGACTGTCCATTGTTCGTAACTCGATGGACGGACCTTTGAGATTCAACCGGGTGTTGGTGAAAATCGTGGTCAGGTGTTCGAAGAAACGGGCAATACCGGAATCCGGAACAGTTGCGAAAGGAATATTTTCTCCCAAATCTTCCGCCTTCAGCGCGAAACGTACATAGGTTTCGATCAACTGGCGGGTGGAAAGATCGTCGATCCTTCCCTCGAAGGGATCACCGCAACGGCTGGGGTCGGTGTTTTCCCA
This sequence comes from uncultured Desulfosarcina sp., assembly GCA_963674945.2. GTDB lineage: Bacteria > Desulfobacterota > Desulfobacteria > Desulfobacterales > Desulfosarcinaceae > Desulfosarcina. Next base: position 185,837 of record CAXXWQ010000003.1, on the reverse strand, counting down.
GATGTCCTTGCGATCCGGCCCGAATCCGAACCGATCTCCCGCTGCCAATGTTCGCATGGCAGCGAATATGGGAACGATTTTGTCCATGGCGTCGATGCCGGCATGCAGCTGGATGGAGGCTGTCGCCTTCATCATCTCCCGCCCACGGGTTCCGCATTTGGGCATCCGGGCGTGCATCTTCACGTACCGTTCACTGGTAAGGCAAAGGGGCGCATCCTGTCGGCCCGGCAGATAGCCTACGGGCAAGTAGACGATATTCAATCGGGATTCGATGGCCGAAAGGGTCTTTTCGATGGTTTCCATCATCGAATGAAACAACTCTTTTTGCCAGCCTGCCATGGGAATGCTGCAAAACTCGATCTGGCCGCCGGGCTCGAACACCACTTGCAATCCGAATGGTGAGGAAAACCCTTCTTTCGTGTGGCGATACCCGATCTCCGGCAAGAGGTCGTGAATCCTTGCCATGTCTTCCGGCCCGAGGGTATCGGCGGGCAAAAATTCATACTCGAACCCGTAAGATCGCCGATTCCCCCCAATGCCTTTTTCCAATTGATGAATCACCTCACGCGTATAGTCGACCACCAATCCTTCGTTTTCGACGATTCCCATTCATTCGTTCCTTGTTGTAAAAAAAGCATCGTACCAGAGGGTAAAGATCACAATGGAAAAAACACGGTCCGCATTGGAGACGAGGGTTTGCGGACCGACGTTTCGCGTGGATACGCTGTGCACCAGTTCTTTAAACATTTTTGCATCGACGATTCCCTGTTTTTCGACCCGATCGCCGACTACGATCTCCTGCATGTACTCCGGCAAAGATCGTGGTGACGACAGCCATTCGGCCAGTGGGATGGTAAAAGGCTGTTTTCCCCGTCGGGCCGTAAGCGGATCGACTACGCCGTACTTTTCCAATGCGTACCGGCAGATATACTTCTCCTGGAAAAGATCCAAATTTACCTTGTAGGATACCGGCAATGAGGAGGCAAACTCTGCGATGCGATAGTCCAGGAACGGTGTTCGGGTCTCCAAAGAGTGCCTCATGGAGAGTTTATCCAGCCGCAAGAGGACATAATCCGGAAGTCTGAAACGACTCTCCATGGCGATCATGGCGTTGAGCGGGTGTTCGCTGCCGTCTAATACGGGATAGGCCTCGGTCGGGGTCAGATCATCGACCGAAAACACCCCGAGCAGCCTTTCCAGCTCTTCTTCACCAAAAAGCAGCTCACTTTGAATATAGCGGGCCATCGGGTCAGGTTTGCGTACTGCCATGTAATCGCGAAGTTCCGGGAACCGCTCGTCCATCTTTTTTCGATCCCTCACGCCCAAGTGTGGATAGAGGCAGGCGGCCGCTTCGATCAGGTGTTTTCGGTAACCACCGAATATCTCATCGGCTCCTTCGCCGGTGAGGACCACCTTAAGTTTTTCTCCGGCCATCCGGCACACATGGTCGGTGGGCAGTATCGCGCCGAGGCACAAGGGTTCCTCCAGGGCCGCGACGATTTGTGGAAGTTCGTCCAGATGCCGTTTGCCGCATCGTTCCACGTGATGTTGCGTGTGGGCAAACCGTCTTGGTGCGCTCTGGATGAATCGTCTTACGTGGGAAAGCTCGTCGTATTTTTTTTCTTCGAAGGCGATGGTGAACAGTTGCACATCGGGTTTTTTTTGCGATGTCAATGCCGCCACGGCGGATGAATCGATGCCGCTGCTGATCAAACTGCCGACCTCCACATCAGACCGGAGTCGTATCCGCACCGCATCGGTGAGCAGATGGTAAAAATTCTCTGCGGCATCATCTACGCCGATGTCGCTATCGATTCGTTGTGGCCGGTAGTCCCAGTAACGATGAACCGTAAACGTGTTCGTCGCCAAGTCGTAATCCAGGTACGAACCGGGCGGAAGTCGTTTGATGCCCTCGAATAGCGTCTGCTCACCCGGCACATACCGGTAGGTGAAATAGGTCGCCAACCGACGGGTACGAATCCTTCGGGGAGCCCTGCTTGACGAAAAAAGCGGCTTGATCTCGGAAGAGAACGCAAAGAGCCCATTGTGAAGGGTGTAGTACAAGGGTTTGATCCCGAACCGATCCCGAAACAGGAAAAGTCGCTTTCTTCGCTTATCGTATATGGCACCGGCATACATTCCGTTCAATCGCGTAAGGAAATCGACGCCGTGGCGATCATAGAGCACCAGCGCCGTCTCGATGTCTCCTTTCGTCAAAAAGGGAGTTCCGGCAAGTTCGGTCCGCAATTCGACATAGTTGTAGATCTGACCGTTGCAGATGATGGAAGATCCTGTCTCGGGCCGTTCGATGGGTTGCATACCGGTTTCCAGGTCGAGAATGGAAAGACGGACGAAGCCGAAACCCAGCAGTCCGTATGGAACTTCGTATATGCGCTGTCCTTCATCATCCGGACCGCGATGTTTTTGACGCCGGCCCATTTCGATCAGGCGCCGCCGCAACCGTCGGTGGTCAAGATGGGTCGAAAAGATTCCGTGTATACCACACACGCAGTTCAATTCCTTATTTTTCGATGGAACGTTGAAGCACCAGACATCGGAATAAATGAGGGATAAATGTAAGCAAGCAAACTGGATTTTCAAGGAGAAACAAACCGCATTATTTGAAAATTTGAAGCAGTCGTGACAGCCAACCGACTTTTTTTTGGGCCTTTTTTCGTTTCGTCGAACCACTATTCCGATTTACGGTTTTCGTCGAAGGTGAGGGTGGCGCCGTGTCGCTTTCCTTATCGGAAAGGGCGGCATGTTTTTTTCGAATGGTATCATAGATATCTTTGACGACGCGGTTTCTGGTGTTCTCATCCGAGAGCGGTGAATCGCTATTTTTCCCTAACACCGTATCTCCCAAATCAAAGCTGAAAAGGTCTCCGTTATTGCCCACGCCGGAGGTGTTGGCGATATAGTAGGCAAATTGGGTTACCTGGGCAAATTGTCGAAATTGCAAGGGGGCGGCATCGGGATTGCTGAAGTGTTTGACGCCAATGCAGATATTTTCCGGAAATTCCCAGGTCTTGAGGATCTCATAGGCAATATCCGTATCCGTTGTCCCCAAAATGTCCAACTCCGCCTGAAAAAGGGGCAGGTTGTACATTCCTGCATTCTCCAGGCATTGGAGAAAGTCCGCAGGGCGATGCAGGGCCAGTATCAATTTGCCCACACCGTGCAGTAGCCCGGCAATATAGAGTTCTCCGGGCAGACAATCGATGTTCAGATCCTGGCGGCCCAGCATGCGGTTGGCAACCGCACATGCCCAGGAATGAGACCAATAGTCTTTTCCCGAGAAACCCTCCAGTTTTGGAAATTTTGGCAGGGCTGTTTGGAAAAAATACCAGCTTACTGCGCTTAAGGCCTCTTCTAAACCGATGTGGACGACGGCCTGCCGTAGACTGGATATTTTAACGGCGGAACCGAAATAGGCGGAGTTGGCCATTTGGAGGAGACGGGTGACAAGGCTTGGATCGGTCTCGACCAATTGGATAAAATTGGACAGATTGATCTCTTCGATGGGTTGACGGTTTAAGGATAGCAATTGCACACCAACGGTTGGAACCGGTGGCAATTGGATATTCGATTGTAATATCTGTAGTGCGATTGCTTGTGCGTCTGTCGCCATGAGAAATACCTTTGCGAATGCGGTCACGGTTCCCAAGCTTGCGAAGCTTGCATGGAGTTATCGACGAAAACATGAATTTTCCAATAAGATATACTAATTCAACAGAATACCACACCCGATACAAAAGCCCAAATAAAAAGTCCCCTGTCTTCCCACGGCGTTGACATTGTCGCGACGACGCCTTACTTGTCATGTTTCGGTTTCGCGAGTTGTGAAAAACGGATCCAAATCCAACTTTTCTCGAGTCCATTCGGATTTCGATCCCGGGACCGGTAGGGGGTGTTGTCATGTCAGTGGCAGTAGCGGTGGATCATGTATGTAAATCGTTCGGGGCCGTAAATGCGCTGAATGATGTCAGCCTGTCCATTGAGACAGGCAAATTTTTTGGACTGCTGGGTCCCAACGGTGCCGGAAAATCGACGCTGATCAACACGATGGCCGGCCTCAGTCGTGCCGATGGGGGAACCATTGCCGTCATGGGACACGATGTCCGCAAACATTGGCGTCAGGCACGGCTGGCGTTGGGAATCGTTCCACAGGAACTGGCATTCGATCCGTTTTTCACCGTTCGGGAGATGTTGCGGCTACAATCGGGGTATTTCGGTCTCGGGCGCCAAAACGACACATGGATCGAAGAACTGATGGATATTCTCAGCCTCGGTGACAAAGCCAAGACCACCATGAATCACCTTTCCGGCGGGATGAAACGTCGCGCGTTGATTGCCCAGGCCCTGGTTCACAAACCCCGTGTCGTCGTCTTGGATGAACCCACCGCCGGGGTCGATGTGGAACTGCGACAGATTCTATGGCGCTTTATTCGACGATTGCACCAACAAGGGCATACGATCGTTCTGACGACCCACTACCTGGAGGAGGCCGAAGCCCTTTGTGAGCAAATCGCGATCCTCGACCGGGGACAGTTGATCGCCATGGACAGCAAATCCAATTTAATGAACCTATGCCCGTATCGTATCTTGACATTGGAGATGGTTCGACCGCCCGCTGACTTGCCGGAAAAGATGAAGAAACTGGTGATTTCCCAATCCGACCGGCAGTTCATTCTCAGACTGGATCGACGACACGATCAGATCGGTGCCGTGTTGGGGGCGCTCAATGCGGCTGGGGGCCGGATTGCCGACTTGCGCATCCACGAGCCGGGACTGGAAGAAGTCTTTTTATCTTTGACGAGAGGAAACGCACCGTGAACTGGCATGGCATGTACACACTTTTTGTGAAAGAGGTGTTGCGATTCATGAAGGTTGCCATACAGACAATCCTTACACCGGTGGTGACGGTGCTGCTTTACCTGCTGGTTTTCGGATCCGTGCTGAGCAAGCACGTGACGGTCTATGCCAACGTGCCGTACCTCGTATTTCTTGTGCCTGGACTGATGATGATGGCCGTGCTGCAGAATGCCTTTGCCAACAGCTCTTCGAGCCTGTTTCAATCCAAAATGACCGGTAACGTGATTTTCATGCTTCTGTCGCCGTTATCCGAGTTGGAAATCTACATCGCTTACGTGGGCGCATCCATCATACGGGGGATGAGTGTGGGCATCGGCGTATGGGCAGCCAGTTTGATCTTTACCACCTTGCCGGTGACCCGTGTGGACATGGTGGTTCTTTTCACCATGGTCGGAGGGGGAATTTTGGGGGGATTGGGTCTGATTTCCGCCATTTTGGCGGAGAAATGGGACCATATTGCGGCGTTCCAAAATTTTGTGGTCCTCCCTCTCTCCTTTCTGTCCGGTGTTTTCTATTCCATCAACAAACTTCCCCCATTTTGGGAAAACGTCAGCCTCTTCAATCCTTTTTTCTATCTGATCGACGGGTTTCGTTTCGGTTTTCTGGGCGTATCGGACAAACCCGTCCATCTGAGCATTTCCATCTCTATTCTCTTTTTCATTGTCGTGAGCATTGTTTGTCTCGGCATTTTGCGTATTGGATACAAGATGCGCACATAGATCAGCGTTCATCCGGAAAATCGGAAAAATTGGTTGACCGCCTTCACTTTCCGTAAGACACTGCAATGCTAATGGCATTGAATTTTTTACCGCAGGTGTTGTATAGCCTACGATGGAAAGGGCAACAAAGATTCAACAGATCCAGTTTCTTCAACAATGGTATATCCGGACGTAAAGGAGAAAAGATGCGAAAGATTCTGCTGTTTTTGTTGGTGTTTGAATTCACCATGGTCGGCTGGTGTGTCGCCAGCGAATATGAAGTGGGACTGACGGTCGGGGAACACTCCATCGATGGCGGTCTGCAATACAAAAAGCATACGATGAACGGCTATTGGAAAGCAGGAGGCGCCGCTCTTTACGTGGATAAAGATAACATGGAATATAAATGGCTGGACATGGATTTCGCCGTCGGATCCGAGACCCTGGTGCCAGGAATGGGCATAGAGGTGGGGTTTAAAGGTTTTTTTGGAGAAGCCGAAAAAACCTTTGTATCCAGTAATGTGGGTGCTCTGGCCTTTGCCGCAAGGGTGTCGTACACATTTTACCGGGAAATGACGTTCATTCCCATCGAAATATATGGTGGCCTGGCATATGCTCCTGAGATCCTGTCGTTTCGCGATACGGAAAACGTATTTACCTATACGTTCGGCCTGGCCCTCTACATCGTTCAGAATGCGGCCATCGTCGCAGAGTACAATGCCTACGACATGGACATGACGTCAGGTCCCGGGGATTGGGAACTGTACGACAATGAATTCCGTTTCGGACTCAAACTCCGTTTCTGATGAAAGACAAATCGTGTACCACAAAGGATCATGGGAAAATGGCCGAAAAGGGAACTCGAGACGCGGACTACCATGGCGGGAAATATGTCAATTTGCTTGTGGCACCCGAACGCGCCAGACTGCTCAAGAAAATTTCCACCGATCTTCCCAGTGTTACCTTAGATGATCGTTTGCTTTGTGATTTCGAACTATTGACAACCGGCGCCTACTCCCCGCTGAGCGGGTTCATGAATCGCAGTAACTACGAATCCGTACTGGATCGGATGAAACTTCAGGACGGCACACTCTGGCCTGTTCCCATCTGTCTGGATGTCTCCGAAACAGCCGCCAGGCCGCTGGAGGCGGGGCAATCCGTAGTTCTTCGGGACCCGGAAGGCTTTCTTCTTGCCATAATGCATGTGGAGGATATCTGGAAACCGGACAAGGAGAGGGAGGCACAGCTGCTTTACGGAACGACGGACAAATCCCACCCCGGGGTCGGTAGTCTGTTTCAGGATTGTGGTGATTACTATGTCGGCGGTTCGCTGGAGGTGCTGAATCTTCCGCTTCATTTCGACTTCAAGCAGCTTCGCATGACGCCTCCCGAAGTAAGGGGATTGATCCGAAAATTGGGGTGGAGCCGCATCGTCGGGTTCCACACCACGAACACCATCCACAAACCGGAATTCGAGATGGCCATCCGGGCCATGCAGAAAGGGCAGGCCAACCTGCTGCTGCTTCCCGGGGTGGGCGTCACCGGTCCAGGAGATTTCGACTACTATACGCGGGTCCGGTGTTACCGTCACGTTGTGGGGTATTTCCCGCCGGAGTCGGCCATCATCAGCCTTTTGCCCATCTCCATGAGAATGGCAGGTCCGAGGGAGGCACTGCTTCAGTGCATTATCGGGAAAAATTACGGGTGCACCCATTTCATCATCGGCCACCGACACGCCGATCCGGCCTGTCAAAATGGAAGTGCACCATTTTATGACAGTGACGACACGCAAGCCTTCGTCCAGGAATTTGCAAGCGATATCGGTATCGTGGATATCCCCTTTGATGCGTTGGTCTATGTCCCATTTGAGGACCAATTCTTTCCGAAGGCAGAGGTCCCATCCGGCGTCGAGACCATTACCCTGTCCAGCCTGGACATTCGGGAACGGATCCGAAGCGGCAGGCAGATTCCCCGGTGGGCCACATTTCCGGAGGTGGTGGCGGAGCTGAAAAAGGCCTACCCGCCGCCCTCCAGACAGGGGTTTACGATTTTTTTCACCGGTCTTTCCGGTGCCGGCAAATCGACCATTGCCCGGGTGCTTTACGCAAAGATGCTCGAAATTGGAAAACGGCCGGTCACGCTCTTGGATGGGGATATCGTCCGGCAGAATCTTTCCAACGAACTCTCTTTTTCCAAAGAGCACCGCGACATCAACGTCCGGCGAATCGGTTTCGTGGCCAGCGAAATCACGAAAAATCGGGGCGTTGCCATCTGCGCACCCATCGCCCCCTATGCGGCCACACGAGCGGAGATACGATCCAACATCGAAGCCTTGGGCGGGTTCGTGGAGGTCCATGTGGCAACGCCGCTGGATGTTTGTGAAAAGCGGGATCGGAAAGGGATGTATGCCAAGGCCAGGGCCGGGCTCATCAAAGGATACACCGGCATCGACGATCCCTACGAGATTCCCGAGTCACCGGAAGTACGGGTGGACACGACGGGAAAGAGCCCCGATGAAGCGGCCCAGGAGATACTCATCTACTTGGGGCAAAAGCGGTTCATCTGACAGGTACCGGTTGGTTTTTGCGGAACAGAATCGTGTAATGATGCCTTGGGATGAATTCCGAAAGTTGAGCTGAAAAGAGCCCATGAACGAGACAGAAAACAAAATCCTTGTCGTGGGAGGGGCCGGATACATCGGGTCTCACATGGTTCGAACGCTCGTCGATGAAGGGTACCGGGTGGTGATCCTGGACAATCTTTCCACCGGAAATCGAACGCTTGTCAAGAACGGTGAGTTGGTTGTCGGCAGCCTCGGGGATGTCCGGCTACTGGACCGGCTCTTTCAAGAACATCGGTTCGATGCGGTGATGCACTTTGCCGCGTTCTCCCAAGTGGGAGAATCCGTGCGTCGCCCGTTGGACTATTATCGAAACAACCTTTCCGAAACCATGGTCTTGCTCGAGGCCATGATCCGTCATGGCGTCAAACGATTCATTTTTTCATCGACGGCTGCCGTGTACGGCGAACCTTTGCAGACGCCCATTACCGAAAGACATCCATGCCTGCCAACCAATCCCTATGGCAATACAAAGTTGGGCGTGGAGCGCATGCTGGCCGATTGCGATGCAGCATACGGCTTACGTTACACCACCCTTCGCTACTTCAACGCCGCCGGTGCCGACGAAAGTGGCGAGATCGGGGAGATGCACGATCCCGAAACCCATCTCATCCCCATCGTTCTCTCTGCCGCCGTTGGCAGGATCGAACATATTCAAATATTCGGGACCGATTATCCCACCCCTGACGGCACCTGTGTCCGTGACTATATTCATGTCAACGATCTGGCACAGGCACACATGCTGGCGTTGGGAGCGTTGCTTGACGGCGGCGACAGCACCGTATACAACCTCGGCAGCAGCAACGGATTTTCGGTAAAAGAGGTGATCGATATCGCCGAATCCGTGACCGGGAGAAAAATACCGGTGTTGGAAGCCCCGCGCAGGACAGGTGACCCTGCAACCCTGATTGCCAGTTCCGATCGGATCAAAGAAGTATTGGGATGGAGGCCGGCCTATCAAACGCTTCAAGAGATCATTCGAACCGCCTGGAATTGGCATCAGAAAATGATTTGAAGCATCGTTCGAACCAATCCACACTCTCTGCGATGAAGATCTCTTGCTGGTCAATATCGCTGATCCGGTGATCTCCACCGTTCAGGATCATTTTTTTTTTCGGATCAATGGCCATTTGAAAAAGAAAATGAGCGTTCTCCACAGGCACCGTTTCGTCATCCCCGCCGTGGATGATCAACAGGTGATCGATGGCATTCAGTTGGGCGGTTACATCGAATGTCAACCGTTTCGCATCGATTTCATTCACCAAGGACTCCGGAGAACCCTCGGGGAGTCGGATCGTCCGGCTTCGAATCGGTGCGGCCAGGGTAACGATGGAAAATGGCGAGACGTGTCGAGCCGTCGTGAGACAGACTGTCCCCCCCAGGCTGCTTCCGAAGAGTCCGATGGGCATCATGGCGCCAAAGGTCTTTTTCATCGTTTCGACGGCCGCCAATAGATCGCACATCCGGTTTCCCACGGTCGTGACGGTTTCAAAGTCCCCCTGGCTCTCTCCACGCCCCCTGTGATCGAAACGAAAATAGGCCATGTCGATGGCGTTTACGGCGCGGGCCAGCGCGATCTGTTTGGGAGAGTTTTTGTCGGCGAGCAGGCCATGGCATCCGATGACCACAGCCTTCGGCGATTTATCGGGCAGGTGCAGGACACCCGACAGTCGAAGTCCTTGGGCCGTAAATTGGATGGAACCTTCTTTCCCGTTCACGTTTCTCTCGAAGGATCGGGGGTGAGGCAATAGGCTTCGATTCTGTCGCATAATCCATGATCGTCGTTAATATCATGAACGGGAACATCCAGGTCGAGACGATCATCGGATGCAACGGCAATCAAGTCTGGATCATATCCTTCACCGCGGCACAACAGGACCCTGCTGCGTTCTTTCCGGTTGACCTCGATTTTCGGAAATGCGTTTTTCTTGAATCCTTCCGTCAATACGATATCCACATCCGAAAAATAGGTGTCGATCAACTCGGTTACGTGCGGCTCGTCTTCTTTGGGATTGATTTTTACCATCGCCAATTTTTCACGGGAACTGATCACCATGGTGTCGGCGCCGGCCTGGGTCAGTCGCCAGGAGTCTTTTCCCTCATGGTCGATTTCGAATCTGTGTGCATCATGCTTCACCACACCGACCCGGTAGCCGCGACGTTTCAATTCGGCGATCAGTTTTTCCAAGAGGGTGGTTTTACCGGTTCCACTTTTGGCAACAATGGAAATCACTGGGGGGGGCATATAGCTATCCTCGCTTTCTACCTATGGTTGAACGACAGCGCGCTGGGGGCCTTTCGTTTCAACAGCCCGATACGGCAAACAATCTATATCCGTATTTCTGTCAATTCAAGATTTTTTAAAAATAGGGTGAATCGAAAAACATAATGATTACTACATTGACCGGGGCCATCGGGGCGTTTATAGTATGGTTCCAAATAAGAAGCGATCCGTCCCATGGATCCGAAACGCCGAGTGTGAACGGTCCGCAGAAAAGTACGAACACGACGTTTCTTAACAAACCAGATGTCAGATTGTTTTTAACCCAATCAATGGCAAGAAAATAGGATTTGACTATGAAAGATGTCGTTATCGTAAGCGGTGCAAGGACGGCCGTCGGAAGCTTCGGTGGGTCGTTAAAAGGCGTCAAATGTGTCGACATGGGTGCCCTGGTCATCAAGGAATCCCTGAAAAGAGCGGGACTGCGCCCCCGTGTCAGCGAATTCATCAAGAGTTGCCGTCCGGATACCTTCGGTGATTTTCAGATGACGAAGATCAACGAGGCCCATTATGATTATTCAGACGATCTCACGCCGGTTTATGTGGATGAGTGCATCATGGGCAACGTGCTTCAGGCCGGCCAGGGACAAAATCCGGCTCGTCAGGCCTCCATTTATGGGGGCTTGCCGGAAGAGACCAATGCCTTTACCATCAATAAGGTATGTGCCTCCGGAATGAAGGCCATCGTCCTCGCTGCCCAGTCCATCATGACAGGCGACGCGCAGATCGTGGTGGCCGGCGGCATGGAGAACATGAGCAACGTACCCTACGCCCTGGACGACGAAAGATGGGGGGCGCGCATGAACATGCCCTTTGGCAGGACCATTGACCTGATGGTCCATGATGGTCTGTATGAAATCTTCAACCAGTATCACATGGGCATGACGGCGGAAAACATCGCCAAACGATATCAGATATCAAGGACAGAGCAGGACGAACTGAGCCTGACCAGCCATCAACGGGCGCGTGATGCCATCGAATCCGGCAGGATCGCGGATGAAATCGTACCGGTGATGATTCCCCAGCGAAAAAAGGACCCCATGGCCTTCGAAGTGGACGAGCGGCCCATGGAGACCTCCATGGAAAAACTCGCCAAACTCCGGCCGGTCTTCGATAAAAACGGTTCGGTAACGGCCGGCAATGCATCCGGCATTAACGACGGCGCATGTGCAGTGCTGCTGATGAGTGCCGAAAAGGCGAAATCGTTGGGATGCGAACCCCTTGCCCGCATCAAGGGTTTCGCATCGGGCGGTGTGGACCCGGCATATATGGGATTGGGTCCCATTCCGGCAACTCGTAAGACCTTGAATAGGCTGAATTTGACCACCGCCGACATGGATTGTATCGAACTCAACGAGGCTTTCGCCTGCCAGGCCATCGCCTGCATGCGGGAGTTGAACATCGATCCGGCCATGTGCAACTTGAACGGAAGCGGCATCTCCATCGGACATCCCATCGGTTGCACCGGTGCTCGCATCACCTATGGTCTGGCCATGCAGATGAAAAAAGGCCATCACAGCCTCGGCCTTGCTACCTTGTGCATCGGTGGCGGGCAGGGAATGGCACTGGTTCTCGAACGCGTATAACCCAAGGTGGGCGGTTCGCCTTTAGCTGATTGCTAAATCGATATCTACGAAGAATTTGGGGGAGCAATGAACGAGAAGGAATTGTTAGTGGAAAGGAAGGGTCAGACCGCAGTTCTCACCCTCAATCGCCCCTCGGTGATGAATGCATTTAATTTTTCTTTGTTGTTTGCGCTGAAAGACGCCATCGAGGCGATACGTTTCGACGCTGCGGTTCGGGTGGTCATCATCACCGGTGCCGGGGTAAAGGCGTTTTGCGCCGGTGCCGATCTGAAAGAGCGAACCACCTTGCCTCCCCCCAAGGTCAAGGAGTTTATTTTCACCATTCGAAATCTTTTTACTTCCATCGAGCAGTTAAACAAACCGGTGATTTCGGCGGTCAATGGTGTTGCTTTGGGGGGCGGTACCGAACTCGCTTTGGCCAGCGATATTCGTATTGCCGCGGAAAATGCGACCATGGGCCTTACGGAAACACGCCTTGCCATCATTCCCGGTGCCGGTGGTACCCAGCGTCTTCCGAGACTCGTCGGCAAGGGAAAGGCCAAGGAGCTAATTTTTACGGGAAGGCGCGTTGCTGCCCAAGAGGCTTTGTCCATGGGATTGGTCAATAAAGTCTGTGAAGCTGCATCCCTCATGGATGCGTGCATGGAAATGGCCGCCGAAATTTGTGAAACCGGTCCCATTGCTATCGAACAGGCAAAATATGCCATCAACTACGGAATGGAGACGGACCTTCACACAGGGCTGGCCATCGAATCCAGTGCCTATTGGGTGACCATCCCCACCAAGGACAGACTGGAGGGCTTGGCGGCCTTCAAAGAGAAGAGAAAACCGATTTACCGGGGAGAATAAAATGACGGAATACGATTACTGGAAAATATTTCCTCGAATGCCTCGAAAGGTGACCCTCGGGGACATCACTGTTCGCGACGGATTTCAGCATCTGGAGAAGTTTATCTCCACACGTGCCAAGATTTACTATGCCGAGGAGATGATTTTCGCCGGATGCAGGAATATCGAAGTCACAAACCTCGGCAACCCCTATCTTATGCCTCAATTTTCAGACGCAGAAGAGGTCCTGGCGTACCTTCGAAGCGATCGCTTCAAGGCCAGGTGCGAGAAGAAGGGTGTCGAAACCGACGACCTCACCATCACAGCCGTGACCATACGGGAACCTTCGGTGGATCGTGCCATTGAACTGGCCAGACGGGGCGTGGGACCGGACCGTTGTTTAATGATGGTTTCCACAGAAGAGGAGCACCACTTCGCCAATTCCGGTACTACCTTGCCCGATTATTGGAAAGAGTGTGAACGTGCCATCCAAAAATGCCGGGACGCAGGTCTTGCGATGTGCGGCACCGTGAGCACCATCTGGGGCAGTCCCATTGCCGGTGCCACCGACCTTGCCGATGCGGTGGAGTTTACCAAACGGTGGCTGGAAATCGGTGCATCGGACATCGAACATGCCGACCACGACGGGAGTGCATCGGCGCCCGAAGTATATCGCTATTTCTCCATGATTTTGGATGCGATTCCCGATACGTCGGTACATATTGCCCATTTCCATGAGACGAAACGGGTGGCATCGGCATCGGTTCTGGCGGCACTTCAGGCGGGGATCTGTCACTTCGAGGGGACCTTGGGAGGGCTCGGCGGCCAGCCCGCAAACTTCCTGGATGATTGTCCGGTCCCGGGAACCGGAGATTACTACTACGAGGATCCGCGGTACGTGGGATTGACCTGCTTCGAAGACATGCTGGTACAGATCGACGAGATGGGAATCGAACACGGTTATGACGTGGACCGCGTACTGCGATTGGGCCGGCAGTTGGAGCGAACCGCCGGTCAGCGACTGCGTAGCGAGGCGATCATCAACGGCCGGACGCTCAGAGAGGGCCATATGAAATTCGCCCGGCCGGGACTTTCCAAACGCAAGGCAAAATTGGGTGAAACCCGGAATCAGAAAATCCCGAAAGGGTGGGGGGAAAAGGCGGTACTGCCCGAAAAATACCGGCCATGACAGCTTAGTTCACAGTTCACGGATCTCAGTTCTCGGTTACCGATCACGCATAACGCATCACTCATTACTGTTTACGCGGTCCATACCGCCGTGCCAAGTCCGCATACCGAAACCCGGTGCCGCCGAAAATGTTCAGGGCACTGCCAACGGTGAAATCGATCTTTCCGTTACCCAACGTTTCGATGGTATCGATATCGGCCTGACTGGATATCCCACCCGCGTAAGTGATGGGAACGCCGTCCCAATTGCCCAGGAGGGCCACCAGGTCGGTCTCGATACCGCCGCAACGCCCCTCCACATCCACGGCATGAATGAGAAATTCGTCGCAATAGTCGGAGAGGCGGTCCATCAGATGGGAATTGACGGCTTCCTCGGTGAAGGTCTGCCAGCGATCGGTGGCCACCATATAATCGTCCCCGCGTTTTCGGCAGCTCAAATCCAATACCAGTCGCGATTTTCCGATTCGCCTGACCAGGTTCTCTAAGCGGGCCATGTGGATGCGACCGTCATGAAACACCCATGAGGTGACGATTACGTGGCTTGCGCCTGCGGCCAGCCAGGATTCGGCGTTCTCGAGGTTGATTCCACCTCCGATCTGCATGCCGCCCGGCCATCGGGACAGGGCGGAACGGGCCGCAGATTCGTTACCCTTGCCCAATTGGATCACATGTCCGCCGGTAAGGTTGTCCTGACGGTATCGGTCGGCAAACCAGCTTGCCGGTTTCTCTGTGCAAAAGTTGGTCTCCGGAGAGCTTGTGCCTTTGTCTGTCAATGTCGACCCGACGATCTGTTTGACCACGCCGTCGTGTAGATCGATACATGGGCGAAAACGCATGATGGCTCCTATGATGGTAACAGCGATAGGGCAAAAGGACGTTACTGGAAGATGTCATTCTCAAGAGAAGCATATGGGTTGTCACGCGAGAGAAGCGCCTTGAACTGATCCATGGAAACAGGGGGGGAAAAGAGAAAACCCTGCATGCTGCCGCAGCCGTTACGGATCAAAAACGATTTTTGTTCCAGGGTTTCGACGCCTTCGGCAACGGTATCGAGGTTAAGGTTGCGCGCCATGGAGATGATGGTTTTGATAATCTCTTGATCCCCCGTGCTCTTCATCGCATCCACAATAAATGAACGGTCGATCTTCAAAACATCGATGGGAAATCGTTTCAGATAGCTCAGTGAGGAGTATCCGGTACCGAAATCGTCGATGGAAAAGGTGATCCCCTTTTTCCTCAAGTTTTTCATCTTGGGGATGACCACATCCAGGTTCTGAATCACGCTGCTTTCGGTAACTTCAAGACGCATACACTTCGGGGTAACCTCCATTTTTTCGAGGGTTTGCATAACAAGTTGTTCAAAATCCGGTTCCTGAAGTTGTCTCGCGGCCACGTTGACCGAGACGACGAGATCCGAAAATCCCATTTCATGCAGTTGTTTGACCTGCGTGGCCGCCGTTTCCAGTACCCATTGGCCCATGGAGACGATGATGCCGGTCTCTTCGGTGATACGAATGAAATCGGCAGGAAGAACCAACCCATACTCCGGGTGACGCCATCGAAGCAGGGCTTCCATTCCCACGATACGATGGGAACCGTTCACCAAGGGTTGATAATAGAGAAGAAGTTCATCACGTTCCAACGCCTTTCGCAAACTGCTTTCCATCTTCATGCGGTGCAAGGCCTTTTGGTTCATCTCTTTGGTAAAGAATTGGAAGCCCCTTCCACCACTCTCTTTTGCGGAATACATGGCCATGTCCGCATTTTTCAATAGACCCGCTGCGTCCCATCCGTCATTGGGAAATATGGAGATGCCGATACTGGTGGAGGTGAAGATTTCGTTGCCATTGCACCGAAAGGGCCGGCCAATCGCATCCAATACTTTTCGGGCCACGCGGGTAACGTCGATATCTCTGTTCAGCTGAGTGAGAATAATGGTGAATTCATCTCCACCGAGGCGAAACAGGTGGTCCGATTCCCGAATACACGACTTGAGGCGGTCGGCCACACCTTTTAGCAGTTGGTCACCGGTATCGTGTCCCAGTGTATCGTTGACCTGTTTGAATTTATCCAGGTCTATCAGCATCAGTGCCCAGGCACGATCCGAATCGCGGCGACTGGAATGGTGGAGGAGATCGTCCATCCGCATGTAGAAGGATTTCCGGTTGGGCAAGCCTGTGAGAGTGTCATGGTAAGCCACGTAACGGAGCTCTTCGTCCTTCTTGCGTCGTTCGCTGATATCCTGGAGGGTGTTGATAAAGCCTTCCGGCTTGCCTTCGGTATCAAGGAAAACGGCACCGCTGATGGAGACATCTACCGTGCGCCCTGTTTTTGAAAGGCGTTTGGTCTCTACTCCCGAAAAGGCGAAGCCCTTTCGAATCTGCTCCATGAACTCTTGGGTTTCGGGGACGCTTTCTTCGGGTATGAAGTCGATCCTTTGGTTCATGATTTCGGACAGGTGCCAACCGAATACGCGGGTAAAAGCCGGGTTCAGATAGATGACCCGCATGTCCATGTCCCGGACGATTACCGGATCCGGTGCCGCCTCCAACACGGTTCGATGCCGTGTTTCACTTTGGATCAACGCCTTTTCGGCCTGTTTGCGCTTGGTGATATCGCGGAAGATGACGAAAATAGCCGGTTCGTCCTCTGCTGTTGAGATCGGCGCCGCCAAGATGGAAACGTCCACCAGTGTACCGTCTCTTTTTTTGCGGATTGTTTCCACCTCGACGTTGCCTCCGCCGAACACCTGTGCCATGAGCGATATGCTCTCCGCAAGGTAGTCTTCCGGTACGATCAGTTCTTGGATGGAGTTTCCCGTGCAGGTCTCCAAGGTAAGTTGGAAAAGACGGAGGAACTCCTGGTTTGTCCGGAGCAGCCGGCCGTTAAGGTCGATAATGACGATGGCTTCCGGTGCTAATTCGATAAGTTGTTCGGCATAGTTTTTTTGACAATACAATTCTTTTTCCGCCTGCCGGTGCTCGGTGATATCCTGAATGAGAACGAGGTATCCTCCACCACCTTCATCGGGACGATCCAATCCTATTATGGATACCTGACCATGTTTGATCCGGTCTAAACGGTCAATAAAGAGAATTGGGTCGTTGCGGACAATTCCGGTGACCTCTGCCCGTTCGATCAGTTGGGAAAAATCGGAGCGGTTGGCGAAAAGGTTCTCGATGCTTGCAGCTTCGAGTTCGGGCTGTGAAATAGCGAAAAATTCCAACGCCGCCGGGTTGAAGTCGGTGATGCCGCCTTCGGGTGTAATGTACAAGACGGCGTTGGGGGATTGTTCAAATAGGATGCGATAACGATTCATTGGTTTTGCTATTAGCAAAAAAGCACTATCGTTTGCAAGCGGTTTAAAAACGGGGATTTAGATTTAAGTGGACGATGCTTGTTGACAAGGTCGCGGGGATTATTTACCAACAAAGAGTTTGGCCAAATGCTCCCAAGGGCCGGTTTGGTCGAGATCAACCGTATCGATTCGTTGGTTTCAAACCGGCATGAATCATTCTGGGCGACCCTTCCAACGGGAAAGGATCATCGTGAGTGAGAAATGGCGTGAAAATCGAATCTGAATCGTGGCGGCGAATATTGGTCAACGGCGCCCGTGACCTGGGGGTGCCGGTCACCAACAAACAGGCGCGGGCCATGGGTCGGCATGCGGCCGAACTGCTTTTCTGGAACCGTACCACCAATCTGACGGCGATCGTTGATCCAATGGATGTCGCGGTAAAACATTATGTTGATACACTTGCCGTGGTTTCACGCATCGGTGAGGCGAAACGGGTTCTGGATGCAGGTTCAGGTGGTGGATTTCCCGGCCTTCCCCTCAAAATCATGAGGCCCGACCTTTCATTGACCCTGGTGGACAGCGTCCGCAAGAAAGTTACGTTTCTCAAACACGCCATACGCACCCTTGGGCTCGACAACATCGAAGCCGTACATGGTCGGCTGGAGGAATTGGCAAAGTCGCCTCCATACCAGAGCGGATTCGATCTCGTGGTATGCCGGGCGTTCTCTTCCGTGGAAAAGTTTGCCCTTTTGGGAATGCCGTTTCTTGCCCAAGGCGGCCGCCTTTTGGCCATGAAAGGGTCGTATGCCGAAAATGAAGCGCCGTTACCCTCCGCGACCATTATTGCATATGGTAAGATTTCGTTTGCCCAACGTGTGGAAACATATCACCTTCCTGTCATCAACGCCGAGCGGTGCCTGATCGAACTGACACCGTGTTGCCCTGCGATGTGATGCCCTGCGGAGATATCGGCCAAATTGGCCATTGGAATTACGGCAGGTGAGAACGAAACTCTTCCAATGCCGTCTCAATGGGAATGGCAAATCCAAGGCCTTCGAAGGCGCCGCCGATTTTCTTCTTCGTGTTTACTCCGATTACCCTGCCATCGGAATCGATTAACGGGCCGCCACTATTGCCTGGGCTGATCTGCGCATTGGTCTGGATATAACTTTTTTCGTATCCCGAAAAAACACCAGAGGTGACCGTATTTCTCAATTGGGCGGGGTTTCCGATGGCATAGACGGGATCACCCTGGGCGAGGGCAGAAAGGTCGGCCGGATACAGCATTGGTGTTTTCGGGGCGTCAATCTTTAGGAGTGCCAGATCATGGGTTTCGCTAATGGCCACCAGATACGCATAGTGCTCCGAGTCGTCTACCAGCGTGATCGTAAAGCTTTGGGAAAGGGATGCGACACTGCGTTCGTAATGAAAATCCTGACGATTCGTCTCGTACTGATCGAATTGGGACAGAAATTCCCGTTCCCGTTTTTTAAAATCCATGCGCCAACGATCGTACTCTTGTTCACGAAATCGATATTCCTTCGCATAGGACGCTTTCCGTGACGAATCCGTTTCGTTTTCGGCCATCTTTTTCAGTTCGTCCAGACGGCGTTTATAGTCGTCCATGCGCCTTTTTTCGTCGGAGAACCGTTTTTGTATTTCCTTTGCGCGATGATCCATTCGTCCGAAATAATCGTCGATCTGTTCCGATTGCCGCTCCGGTATCCGGATCACATGCTTGTTCGTAATGATATGGCCGGCATTGGAAACGAAAAAACCGCTGCCGTAGCCCAGGGCGGTTTGGATCGCCACTGTGGAAAGGGCAGCCCTTTCGATGGCATTGCGTGCCGGATAATCCTTTAAGATCTGGGACTTTTCCTTATCTGACGGTGTTGTTGCCTTACTGCTCTCGGGAATCTCCTGGCGATCCGTCGGCATGTCGTCGGGAGGGGAGTCGGTAAAATACCAGGTGCCGTCTTTTTGGTATTTGTAGATCTTGGCGACGCTCCCGGTCGTCATGAGCAATAATATGGACATGGTAAGACAGATAGATAAAAAACGCATAACTGCAACCTTTTTTCTAAAAATTCATCCTCAATCGAAAGTATCGGCATCTTCATCGCGGATGTTTATTTTATTGTTGAAAAATGGTTTCAGATTTTTGTCGTTCTGCTTGGTCTTCCGGACAAGCCACAAGAACAGGGGGTTGCTTTTTTTAAAGCTATCTCAACGACCCTTTCGCATTGCCAAAACGACGTTCGCCACGAAGATCATCAGCGCGCCGATCCACCCGGCTGTCCTCAATGCAGGATCCGATGCCAAAAAGGGGCCGAGTATCGCCGCCAGCAATATCCGCGATGAGGAGATGACGCCGCCCTCAACGGCAGTAACATAGCGAAACCCGAAGGTGAGCAGGAACTGCCCGGCAATGCCAGCCCCCCCGCAGAGCAAGAGGTAGGAAAGCTCCATGATATTGGGCCAGAAAATATGTTCACGGGAAAAGGAAAAAAGCAGCACGGCCCCGATACCGAACATGAAGAACAGCACCGTATTTGCGTCATGGTATTGCCGGCTCTGGTTCAGGTACATCAAGGCTACGGCGCCGCTTATACCGGATGTGAGTCCCCAAAGGGATGTGAGGCGAAGTCCCAGCCGGCCCGGCTCCAGAATCAGCCATATGCCGAAAACGGCCACGACTACCATTGCCATGGCAACCGGATCCCGTTGCCGACGAAGAAAAAACCATGAGAGGATCGCCAGAAAGATCGGATAGGTCATGTTTAAAATATTGGCCTCGGCCACGGAGGTGTAGTGGACGGCCTGATAGAAACAAAAGACGGCGATGCAATTAAACAGTGCCCGGCCAATGAGCAAATCGTACCGATAAGGCCTTAGACCTTGCCGACGAAGGACCATGATGGCGCAAACAAAGAAAAATCCGAGGAGAAAACGGGTGAAGGTGAAGTAGGAAGCGTGAATGGAAACGGACGTCTGTGCCCATCGGATCACGACGGTCGAGAAATAAAAACAAAATGCCGAAGCGAAAACGGCGATGTATCCAAGCCATCCATATCTTTTCGAATCGGTTTGCCGATGAGAATGAGACGCCGGATCTGTCATAAAGGAGAAGAAAATGTCGTTTTTTTTGTTGAAATGTCCGTCCAGAAAACTGTCGGCTTTTTGAATATGCGCTATTCCAGCCATTGAACAGGGACGATCGCATTTGCTTCGATTTTCGTTTTCCCTTCCGGGATCGCCACAATGGCCTGGGCTTCGGCCATGGAGCGCAGGCGACTTTTTTCCTTCAACGATCGAAACACCGGTGTATCGCCGTTGTTTTCCAGGGTCCCGTAGATAAACTGGGTCCAGTCCGCATTCCGCCCGTTGAGTTCAGTAGCCATTCGCGCGTGGATGATGGGAAGGTCCGTTTTTTTGTGACCGGCCAGTCTCAGCAGCCCTGGCAGGGCGATTTGAAGAAAGCCCATGAGATTGGATGGAGGACCTCCGGGAAGAATGAACACCGGTTTATCATGCAGCACACCGAAACCCACGGCCTTTCCGGGGCCGATCCGAATCCGGTGAAATGCCTTTTGCCAGCCGAGTCGATCCAGTACCTTGGCAACCAGGTCCCTGTCACCGGTCCATGCACCGCCGGAGGTGACGATCGCATCGGCGGTTTCTGTATGTCTTTTCAATAGGGCGTAGATGGATTCGTACTTGTCCTTCACCACGTCCAACTGAATTTGAAAACCGTATCTTCGGCACCAACCGCCAAGGGTGGTCATGTTGCTGGCATACAGTTTTCCCTCCGGCAACGACTGTCCCGGTGCCACGACCTCATCTCCCGTGGCCACGACGGCGACGGTCGGTCGTTTCACGACGGGGATCCGGCTATGTCCGGCGGCGGCAAGCATCCCCACGATACCGGGTGACAAAACGCTTCCTTTTGTACAAACGATTTCGCCCGTGGCGACATCACTTCCTTTGGGAAGAATGTTTCTCCCCGGTTTTGCATGGTTGGAAACCGTGAGTGTATCGCCATCGGTTTCGGTAAACTCCTCGGAAACGACCGCATCCGCACCAATTGGAATTTTGGCGCCGGTAAGGACACGTACGGCGGTTCCCGGCAGCACGTGAATCGATCTGCCTTCTCCGGCTGAAATCATATCGATCAGTTTCAGCCGGACGGGGCGACTGGCGGTTGCAGCCTCGATCTCTTCGGAAATCACGGCAAATCCATCTTTCATGGAGGCATCGATGGAGGGTGAATCAACCTTTGCAACGATATCCGCTGCAAGTGCGTGACCAAGACCGTCGAGCAGTTCGACGCGAACAGTCGGCAATGGTTGAACCCTGTCGAGGGTGATTTTCAAGGCCTGGTCGAGGCCGAGCGAAAGCGTTTTGTTCATGTTTGTTGTGATCTCACTTTCCTCCATATCATTTACCTAAAGGGCAGACGGGAAAATTGCAGGTCGTACAGTTCAGACACAATCCGCCGTGACCGAGCATCGCGATTTCCCTTCTTGTGATTTTTTCGCCGGCCAGTACACGGGGGAGAATCAAATCCAATATGGTGCGCGCCGCATACATCCCGCATGCCGGTATTCCAAGGACCGGGATTTCATTCAGATAGGCCACCATAAACATGGCACCGGGCAGTACGGGAGAGCCATAGACCATGTCTATGACCCCCGCCTTTTCAAGGGCATGGCGGCTTCGGTCATCCGGGTCGACGGACATGCCCCCCGTGCTGATGAGCAGGTTGATCCCTTTGCCCGCCAATTCTTTTGCGGCACCGGCAATCTTATCATCCTCGTCCGGAAGGAAAATCACATCCACGATCTCTCCATCCATTTCTGCGATCTTTTTCCGAACGATCGATTCAAATTTGTCCTTGATACGGCCATAATACACCTCGTTTCCGGTGATCATGACGCCGGCCTTGGCCTTTTTCATGGGAACGACGGAAAGTACCCCCGATGTTGCGGTGTTGGCGGCGTTCACGGCACAAGAAACGATGTGTCGGGGCACCAGCAGCGGGATGGCCCGCGTTGCGGCAACCTGCTGGCCCTTTCGTACGATGGTGTTGGTGTGGCGGGTGGCGCACATCACCTCTCCGAACATGTTGAACCGGAAAAGGGCTTCCGTGTCCACTTTCAACAACCCGTCGCGCGTGGCATGCAAGCTGAGTTTCCCCTCCCGGGGCGCATCGTTCCAGCCGACGCCGCTGCCGCACAAGGCACTGGCGAGTTCAACGGCGGCTTCGTCCTCATGCATTTCGTCGATTTCCGGCTTGATTATGTAAAGATGCTGTTTTCCCAGACGGCGCAGATGATCCAAATCCTTGTCTTTCAGAATATATCCTTTTAGGAAGGCCGGTCCTTTGAACTCACCGGGCCTGATTTCCGTTATGTCATGGGCCAGTGGATAGCCCACGGCTTTTTCGATTTCGACGACTTGGATCATGTCCATGCCTCCTCTGCAGAGCGTTTGCGCTGGTCATCCGATGTCGATTCCTCCTTACGATAAAAGTAGCATTCTTCGCCACAAGGGCGGCAAAGGGTCTTGCCATTGGATTGTATTTCCCTTCCGTCCCGTACCACCTGCCCGCATCGATCGCAGACGGCGTGCCGGCGTGGCGGACCCGGCATTTCCCATTCCGGCAGGCGGACGCCCACACGTTGAATGTCGAATAAAAGGTCATCGGGCATATTTTTATAGCCCTCCAATTGCTGCGCTTTCACCGTGGACGCACCCGGTGCGAAATCGGCGGCCCGCTGGCGTGAATGTTCCGTGGATACAATCCGGTAGGCTTCACGCGTTTCCAGATTGACGAATGTGGCGGCGTTGATGCCGAAATCTTTGAATTTCAGCGAGCGTCTTCCCAGTTTGCAACCGGTGACGCTCTCGATGGCATCGGTGGCGCAGCGATCAATCTCAACGTATGTGATCAGCTTTTTTCTATTTTCCGGCGTATTGGGATCGTCAATCCCCACCAGCTTGCAACCGAGCATTGCCATACGAACACCGATTACCTGGCCGGCGCACAGATGGCCGTGGCGTGCAACCGATTCTTCCAATAATTGATCAAACGTCTTCATTGTTGTTCTCTCCCGTACGATCCGAGTGGTAGAAATTACCATTCGACGTCGAAAAAAAATCCTTCATTTTTTCAAAGCGAACATCTGCCTTTCTGTGAAATCCGAAAGCTATCTTATCGTAAGTTTTCAATAGGTTATGAGCTCTCTGGGTTAGCCTTGCACTTCCACCACCGCCGCCGCCTCCCCTTTGGATCATGACGAGGGGATAGCCGAGGATACCCTCCATCTCATGAATGGCACCGCGGAGTCGTCGGTACGATATTCCCGTCTCGCTGGCGGCAAGCTTCATCGAGCCGTTGCGATGAATGGATCGCAGCATATTTTTCCGGCCTTCTCCCATCACCGGCTTCCCATCGTATTCCAACCACAATTTGGAACGTATCTCCCATGGATGATTCATATTCTTTTGCCTTGCACTTCCGTTTTTGTGTGAGGTCGTGTACGATATACTCTTGGTTGGAGACAAAAGCAAGGTCACCTTGATGGCGATGGATAGCTTTGCGTATCGATCACACGGACATGAAATTTGAGTCCGTATGACGATTTTCCAACCAATCGGCGACACCCCCTTTTTTTTCTTTTCAACCTAAGGTACAATGCGATCCATTATAAGGCATGTAACGTGAACATTTTTCTGAAAATGCAAGGCACAAAATGAAGATCACACGATTTGTTCCAAAGGTTCTTTTTGGTGAAAAACGCTTTGCGGACTTAAATGGATTCATCGACCAGTGTTTTCCCGAAAGTTCATCCTATACGGTCTATATTATCGACGCCATACACCGAACGACAGGTCTTTCTGACCGCCTGCAACCGGCGAATGGGGACATGGTCTTGTCGTTCGACGCTTCTGACCGGGAACCCAAAACAGCTGATATCGATGATATCTGTGCCGCCATTGTGGAAAAGAAAGGGTCGCAGCTGCCACGGGTTGTCGTGGGCATAGGCGGGGGCAGTGTGATGGATGTGGCCAAGGCGGTGTCCATTTTGCTGACCAACCCTGGATCGGCTGTGGACTATCAAGGGTGGGATCTGGTGAAAAACAGAGCATTACCGAAGATTGCCGTGCCAACCCTGGCGGGAACAGGGGCGGAAGCCACCCGTACGGCAGTTTTGACCGGACCGGTGAAAAAGCTCGGCATTAACAGCGAATACAGCATCTATGATGCGATTTTGCTCGACCCGGAGCTGCTTCGTACCGTACCGGTGGAGCAGGAATTTTACACGGGAATGGACAACTTCATTCACTGTGTGGAGGCCTCCCACGGCAGTGCCATGAATGCCTTGGGAAGACCCTTTGCCATGCAGGCCAAATCTGTAGTCGAGGACTTTTTTCTCAAGGAAAAAAAGTACGATGATTACATGGTCGCCTCCTTCCTTGGGGGATGTTCCATCGCCAACTCATCGGTGGGCATCTGCCATGCCCTCTCTTACGGTATTGCATACATCCTGGGGTATCGACATGGCATTGCCAACAGCATCGTCTTCAAACACCTGGAAGAATACTATGGTGAGGATGTCGTAACGTTTCAAAAGATGGTTGAAAAACAAGGTATTCAGATGCCAGAAGGCGTCACGAAAGGTTTGACATCGCAGCAATTGGAGAAGATGGTGGAGTTGGCCTATATGTTGGAACGGGACCTGATCAGCACCCTGGGACCGGATTTCAAGAAAATACTCACGCCTCAAAAGATAATCCAATTGTACGAGAAGATGTAATTCCCCTATCCTTATGTCCTCGTCATGGAGAATGCCGAATCCATTGAAGAGAAAAGATATGGCCCACTATGGCTGGGTCATTGCCCTTACAGGGGTTGCCGTACTTTTCTCCTGTCTGGGGATTGGGCGTTTTTCACTTGGCATGCTGCTTCCCTCCATGGGGCTCTCCCTGTCGTTGAACTACTCGCAGATGGGACTGATCGGCACCGGTAATTTCGTGGGGTACATGGTCGCCGTTATTATGGCCGGGATGATGGCAAGGACGATCGGAGAAAGGTGGACCATCTTTATCGGCCTCTTGCTGGTGGGCGCCTCCATGGCCCTTATCGGCATGGCCACCGGATTTTTCCATGTCCTTCTTCTCTACACGGCAACCGGTCTGGGCTCTGGTCTGGCCAATGTTCCCATGATGGGGCTTGTATCCCACTGGTTTCCCAGGAGCAAGCGGGGTAGGGCAGCGGGAACCATGATCATGGGGAACGGTTTTGCCATCGTGTTCGCGGGGTTTTTTATCCCCAATATCAACGGGCTGTTGGGGGCCGAAGGATGGCGAACCAATTGGTGCATCCTCGGAATCTTCTCCCTTTGCATCGCCGTGGTGGCTGGACTTTTTCTACGAAACCGGCCGGACGCGGAAGTGTCGCAATCATTGGACAAAATGGGGGGACGCCACGTTCCTTTGCCGGGCAAGACCGTGAAAGAGAAAAAGGTCCATCGGCGGACCATGGTTCATTTAGGCTGTATCTACGCCCTGTTCGGGGCGACATATGCCGTCTATGCCACTTTTATCGTAACCACCATGGTAAATGAGCGGGGTTTCGGGGAGGATGCCGCGGGTACCTTCTGGGCCTTTGTTGGCGGGCTTTCCATTTTTTCCGGACCCCTTTTCGGATGGCTTTCGGATCGCATGGGACGCAAGGTGGGAATGCAGGTGGTCTACGTCTTGTTTACCATCTCCTATTTCCTTGTGGGAGCCAACCTCTCCAACCCTTTTCTTTTCGGTTCCATTACCATTTTCGGATTGGCTGCGTGGAGTATTCCCACCATTATGTCAGCCGCCGTGGGTGACTATGCAGGACCCGATCAGGCCGTACGTGCTTTCGGTTTCGTGACCCTTTTCTTCGGGGTAGGGCAGATCACCGGACCAATGTTGGCCGGCGCCATCGCCGATCTTACCGGAAGTTTCAACGTGGCCTTCGTCGGGTGCGCCTGCTTGACCCTGTTTGCCGTCTTTTTGGCCCATTTTCTGCGATCGCCGTCTTCTGGTCATGATATGTCGTAATCGATGGCGGATAACTATGGTGCAGCGTCAAACCCCTCCATTGATCTGCATCGACGTGAATGCCATGATTTTTGGATTAAGAGGACAAGCACAGAAAATCCTTGGAATTTTTTGATGAAAATAGTGTATAGTCCGTGCCCATCAAGAAATGATCATTTTTCCAGATATTCAGATAAGGGGTGAAAAAACATGACCGTCGCCAAGAAGATCGAAGTCTCCATGAAAGGATCCTCATGGATCCGTAAGATGTTCGAAGAGGGTAGGAAGTTAAAGGAAAAACACGGTGAAAAAAATGTATTCGATTTCAGCCTTGGAAATCCCAATCTGCCGCCACCCGACGAATTCACCGTGACCTTGCGGGAAACGGCAGTGCAATATGATTGTACCATGTATTCAGAAAATCATCAGCACGTTCGTCAAGCCGTAGCCGCATACCTGTGTGAGGAGCAGGCAGTGGCGGTGACGGCCGATGAGGTGATGATGACTTTCGGCGCGGCCGGTGCGCTGAATGTCATTTTGAAAACGCTGATCGATCCGGGCGACGAGGTGATTTTAACCAAACCGGTGTTTGTGGATTACCAGGTGTATGTGGACAATCATGACGGCATCAGCAGGGTTGTCGATTGCCGGCCCGATTTCCAGCTGGATCTGGATGCCATCTCTTCGGCAATCAATGAAAAAACAAAGGCTATGATCATCAACTCGCCAAACAATCCTTCCGGTCAGATCTATTCAGAAAAGAATCTGAACGCCTTGGGAGAACTGTTGGCATCGCGCGCCAAATCTTTCGGTCGTACCATTTATCTGTTATCGGACGAGCCGTATCGCAAAATCGTTTTCGATAACCATTCTGTGCCGAGTATTTTCAAGGCCTATCCGGAGAGTATCATCGCCACATCCTATTCCAAGGATCTGTCCATACCGGGAGAGCGAATCGGTTTTGCCGCCATCAATCCCGCTGCAACCTTCAAAAAGGAGGTCATGGCGGGCATGAAGTTGGCTTCGAAGATTTTGGGATTCGTCAACGCACCGGCTATCATGCAGCGGGTCATCTCCAAGCTGCAGGGGGTCAATGTGGATATCGATGCCTATGCCAGAAAGCGGAAACTCCTGTGCGATGGACTCGGTGATGCCGGCTACGAATTTTTCGAACCTTTGGGGGCGTTTTACCTTTTTCCAAAATCACCCATCGAAGACGATGTGGCATTTGTCCAGGAACTGCAAAAGGAGTTGATCCTTACCGTTCCGGGAAGAGGATTTCTCTATCCGGGGTATTTTCGCATCGCCTTTTGCGTAGATGACGATACCATCGTCAATTCCATGCCGGGATTTAAGCGGGTGATGGAGCGATACCGATAAAACGCTACACTCTCAAGAAGAATAATTTTGAGGCACTTTGGCTTGCAGGACGCCTCCATAATTGCGCAATTAGAATCTTCGAAGTCACAGGTGTACAGAAGCTTCAACCGACTGTTGCCCCTATTTATTGTTGACGGATGCTCGATTTTTCATTTTAATTGCATCATTCCAACCTGATCCTCTTTCGAAACGGAAGTAATGAGGTGGTATTGACCGCCAGCGAGAGCTGAAATTTGGCCTCATTCTCCTTTCCTTTTATTGTCACAGGGCGAAAAGTTCCACCTAACAATTTTTCTGCGGGGCCACTTGTAAAAGGAGAGAAATATGAAGAAGTATGGTGCGGAGTTCTTTGGGACATTTTGGCTGGTTTTGGGTGGGTGTGGCAGTGCGGTGCTGGCGGCGGCATTCCCGGATTTGGGTATAGGGTTCCTTGGCGTTTCGCTGGCATTTGGTTTGACTGTCCTAACCATGGCTTTTGCCATCGGACATATCTCCGGTTGTCATCCTAATCCGGCTGTATCCATTGGTTTATGGGCCGGTGGCCGCTTCCAGGCAAAAGAGCTTTTCCCTTACATCTAAATTCAATGAAATCGATCCTGCCTGAACCATAACAACGGCAGAGCCTCCCCAAGTGGCTCTGCCCGTATCACACTGCGGAGCTGTTACTTTATTTCTTCCAATTCTCAATATTTGTGTAAAAAAAGTTATATTTTTATCGCAATTTCTCTCATTATACCGACTTCCTATTCTGATCACATTTCTAATCTTCAGTAACAGTTTACAATAAAAGGAAAAAATGTCTATGGAATATTTTTTGCTTTCTAAAATGATAAACAAAGTATTCCGTGGAGGAGGCATCAACAGACTGAACTTTATCAGCAAATTTTCGGAAAAGGGGGCGAGATGCATAAGATTAAATTCATTTCAGCGTGTATTGCCGCCGGTTTGGCATTTGTAATGATCGTTGTGCTCAATAGATTTGAATGGGGACGCAGGATAAACGGATGGGCTCTTAAAATCTGAATCAAATCTTATAGGATGAAGCGTTTTTCTCAATGCAAATGTATTGCTGCCGCATAGTTTCCTGTGGATATTGGTTCGGAGATTGTCTACGATGCGACGCGCAAGATTGATTTGGTCGGCGATCTCCCTTTCCAGTTTGTAGATGCGGCCTTGTACCCACAATTGTCCGTCCGTTTTATGAACAATGCGATGCTCAAAAGCATCCGATGCATTTTCCAGCCTGGCAGCAATAACCTCCGCAGTCCATGTAATTCACCACACAAATTGTCATGATTTTCTCATTTATGAATATTTCATCACAAACGGCTGGGAAGAGAAAGGAAACATCTGATAAAAGGTCTTTCATATTGGATTACGCTTGTGCCATGCCTTTTTATAGGGTATAATCTATGTAATGTCAATTGGTTAGCGAAAACTTTCCCGCTGTTGGCCTACGAAACAGGATGGATGAAAAGATGGAAATGTTTAAATTTATCCACGCGGCAGATGTGCACTTGGACAGCCCATTGCGTGGTTTGTCAAAATACGAATCCGCCCCCGTCGATTCTCTCCGCAATGCCTGCCGGAACGCATTTAAAAATCTCATAGACGTAGCGATAGAGGAAAACGTTGAATTTGTTTTATTGGCAGGCGATCTGTACGACGGAGACTGGAAAGACTACAGCACTGGAATATTTCTGAGTCGACAGATCGGAAGGCTTGGCCAAAATGGCATCCAAGTTTTTGGGGTTGCGGGTAATCATGATGCGGCCAATCGCATGACCAAAGCGCTTGATAATCCGGCCAACATGAAAATGTTTTCGCCCAGAAAGGTTGAAACAATAAGGTTGGACAGGTGTAAGGTTTCGATTCATGGGCGCAGTTTTGGTACCCAGCACGTGGATAAAAACATCGTGGTTGAATTTGGCCCTGCTGAAAAAGGAATGTTCAACATCGGGCTCCTACACACCAGTCTCAACGGTCGCGAAGGCCATGCACCCTATGCACCGTGTACCCCAGATGATCTGCGCGCAAAAGGTTATCAATATTGGGCTTTGGGACACGTTCACAAGCAGGAATTCGTGTCCGAGGACCCCCATATCGTTTTCCCCGGCTGCATCCAGGGGCGTCATATTCGCGAAACCGGTGCAAAGGGGTGCGTGCTCGTAACTGTTGCGAACGGCATCGTAAGCGAAATCGAAAGCTATCCGTTAGATGTTTTGCGTTGGGTCAATTGCCCCGTGGACCTTTCGGATGTATCCGATATGACACAGGTGCTCGAGCGGGCGCGGAGTTCCATTGCCAATGAAAAAGTATTGGCCGACGGAAGGCCAATGGCCATGCGTATTCGTTTCGAAGGCGCCACGTCGGTTTCAAATGAGCTCGCATCCTATCCCGAACGATTCGAACAAAGAATTAAAGCGCTTGGTGCAGAAATTGCCGGAGATGATTTGTGGATAGAAAAAGTTGAGATCGCAACAACCAGCAAACTAGAAATGGATGTGGTATTAACCGAAGGCAGCATATTCGGTAAACTGTTAGAAGGTATATTGGCGACACCCGCAAAGCCGGAAGAAATTTCCGGTTTAAAAGAGGTGGTTGCCGGAGTAAAGCTCAAGATTCCATCAGAGGCATTTGGTGATGATTCGATATTGCATATTGATGATCCTCAGACGCTCAACCGCCTGGTTGATGAAGCCAAACAAATGCTGGCCGGAAGGTTGTTGACGGTCGGAGGTGTGAAATGAGAATCGATCGACTCGACTTGATCGCATATGGCATATTCACCGGCACTGTATTGGACCTTTCGGAAGGGGAGTACGGCCTGCATTTGATATACGGAGACAATGAAGCGGGCAAAAGCACTTCCCTGAGAGCACTCATCGGATTGCTGTTCGGAATACCGGTACGGACAAACGACAATTTTTTCCACGCCAACCCCCAGTTGCGAATCGGCGGAAAACTCAGACTTTCCGACGGATCCGCCTTTGAATTCGTTAGAAGGAAGGGGACGAAAGGAACACTGTTGGATCCGAAGACCGGCATGCCCCTTGATGACTCGGTTTTGATTCCATTCTTGCCGAATGGTCTGGATGAGAACCTATTCAAGAAATTATATGGCATCGATCATGTAAGGCTGGTGGAGGGCGGTAAAGAGTTGCTGAACCAGTCCGGTGACCTTGGCCAGGCCCTTTTCACTGCGGCGATGGGCACCGCAAGCCTCCGTGAGATTTTGTCCGATCTGCAAAACAGCGCCGAAGCCCTTTTCAAACCGAGGGCGTCCACAAAGTTGGTCAATCGGGCGATCGCCGATTTCAAAGATGCGAAAAGACGAATAAAAGAGGCGAGTCTTCCCGTTGCACAATGGAAACGGTTGAAAAAAGAACTGGCAGGAACGAAAGCCGCCATCGAAACGGTGGAAGAAAAGATTAAAGAGAAAAGAAAAGAAAAAAGCCGCATGGATCGATTCAATCGTGTAAAAGGAGCTTTGGCCGAACGACGCGCCGTGAGAGAGCGCATCGATGCACTGGGTCAAGTGCTTTTATTGCCGGAAGATTTTGGTGAAATCTTCAAGTCTGCCCAAAATAGCCTGCGATCAATCAAAGAAATGAAAACCAAAGCCGAAGCAAAATTGGCACGCTTGAAAGAAGATGCCGGGAAAATTATCGTCAGGAACGAGTTGTTGGAAAATGAAGAGGAAATTCTGTCTCTTTACAAAGAAGTCGGTGGCATTGAGAAAGCGATCCTGGATCGTCCCCAGCAAGATGCTAAAAGGCGGCTTTTTCGCAGTGAAGCAGAACAACTTCTCAAGGGGGTGCGTCCGGACTTCAACGTTTCCGATGCCGAACAATTACGGCCTTTGACAAACAATAAAAAATGGATCGCCGACTTGGTCAGGCAGCACAGTCTTTTACAACAAAAGCAGGAAAACACGCAACGTGCCGTGAAGGATATGGAAGACGAGCGTGCGGCAATTGCGAAAGAGCTTGATGAACAGGTGACATCGAGCTTGGATTTGGGCGAACTGAAAGCGGCGGTTGCAGCAGCTCGCAAGGCCGGCGATCTGGAACAACGTCTGGATGAAACGCAACAACATGCCTCGGAAGACGAAGAAGCATGTCAAACCGAGTTCTCCCGGCTCGGGCGGTTTTCTGGAACCATTGATACACTTATGCAATTGGCCATGCCACTTTCCGAAACCCTGGACACATTCGAAAAAAAGTTCGATGCGTTGTATGATGAAGAAAAAGATCTTGAGCGTATACAAAAAGAACTTGCAGAGGCGTGTAACCAGGCAAAAAAGGATTTAAACGCGTTGCTGATGACCGGCGAAGTACCGACAATAACCGAGCTCGAAGAATCGCGAACAATACGCAACACCGGATGGCATCTCATCAAGCGCAAATATATTGAAAAAACCGATGCAGAAGATGAAATTGCCGCATTTGCCCATGATCTTGAGCTGCCATCGCTGTACGAGCAACATGTGGATGAAGCGGATCACCTATCGGATCAACTCCGACTGGCATCCGATAAAGTAGTGAAAAGGGCGGATCTCGAAGCAAAAATTGAAGATCTGAAATTCCGTCTTAAAAGTAAAACCGATGAAGCTGACAACGTTCTTGCCGGCAAAGCCGCTTGTGAAAAAAAATGGAACGATATTTGGAGGAAGTTGGAGATAGAACCCGGAACGCCCAGGGAGATGAAACAATGGCTGCTAAGGGTAGACCATCTTTTATCAAATGTACGATCGGCCCGGCTCGTTTCCAAAGAGGCGCACAAATTGGCAAGTGCTTGTAAATCGCTAAGAGAAGCCATTGCCCTGCAAATTGCAAGATTCGATGAGACCGTCGATCCGGACCCGATGCCTCTGGAGGCAATGATCAACCTGTGCGAACAGCGTATCGCACAGGAGACGGCGGCCCTTGAACGAAAGCGTCAGTTGGAGCATTCAGTAAGAGATCTATCTGTTCGCATCAAAAGAGCATCTAAAGATCTTGCATCGATCGAGAGGGACAAGGCCGGTTGGTCCACCGAATGGTCTCAGGCCATTACCGGGATGGGATTGACAACCGATGACAATCCGGAACGGGTGACGGAGGTCTTCGATCGGCTGCTTTTGTTTTTCGATAAATTCGACAAATCTGAAGAGCTGCGCCGCCGGATTTACGGCATTGACCAGGTTTGCGAGCAATTTCGTCGAAAGGTTATGGCGTTCGCCGATGGCATCGGTGTCAATGGGGACGGGCAAACGGCGGTCGCCATCGTCGCACAGTTGAACAGGGAATTGACGGAGGCGCGTGAAGAAAGAGCGGGGCTTACAAAAATAAAGGCCCAGGATAAAGAAACGACGGCGGAAATCGAAGATGCCGGCCTGACAATTCATTCAATAGAAGAGCAGCTTGCCGCTTTGCGAGATCAGGCGCGTGTCAAAACAGACGATGAACTCGAAGCAGCCTGGGATCGTTCCCGAAACATGCGCGATCTGCTGCAGCGGCTTGAGACGGTTGAACGAGAACTGAGACGCAATGGTGATGGTTTGCACATTCAAGAACTCGAGAATGAAGCCGATGAACTCGATGCCGATGCCGTCGAAGATGAACTCGGTCGCGTCTCGGCCGAGTTGGAGGATTTGCAGGCGACCCGTGACAAGTTACGCGACCAGAAACAAACGGTGCAAAACGAGATGCAGGCCAAAGATGGAAGCGATATGGCTGCCAAGGCATCGGAGGAGGCGGAGCAGCATCTTGCCGCAATGGCTTCCGGTATTGAAAAATACCTTCGCCTGCAAATCGCATCACTCATACTAGAACAACGTGTGGAGGAGTATCGTCAGAAGAACCAGGCGCCGGTTCTCGCGCGGGCCGGTGAGTTGTTTGCCAGACTCACCCTCGGCTCTTTTGAAAAACTGCGGGATGAAGTGAGCGAAAGCGGTACACCGATCCTGCAGGGCGTTCGACCAAACGAAATAGAGGTGGCGATCGATCAAATGAGCGATGGAACCCGCGATCAACTCTATCTTGCGCTTCGGCTTGCGACCCTCGAGCAATATATGGAGAAAGGTGAGCCGATGCCTTTTGTGGTGGACGATATCCTCATTGGATTTGATGATGACCGAACCAGGGTTTGCTTGGAAGTATTGGTTGAACTTGCAGCACACACCCAGGTTTTGGTGTTTACCCATCATCGAAGGGTCGTCGAACTGGCAGAAGACCTCGGAGCAAATACCTGTATTTTCAAGCATTTATTGGGGGCGTTGAATCAAGTCGGTGCTTGACTCTTTTTGTGAATGACCCGACGTTTCGGATTGCCCCTGGCTGTGGCCACCACATGGCATGTGAAACACAAAGGCTTGAAACAGGGCATTTTTCCCGTGAGCATCGATTCTTTTATCATGTGTGATGCCCAATGCAGGCCTGAGATGAACGGATGGATGCTGTTCCATAATGCGCTAAAGAAGACGCGATGATATGTCGATAACATGGTTGTACGGTGCGTGTGATCGAAAAAATGAAAACGATGAATGGGAGAAGGTAACAATGCTCGACGTTCGAAGCCGCCTTATGGAAGTCAGCCAAGATAAGCGTCAGAATCCACGGCTGGAAATCCGTTGCAAGGTCTTTTTTGATCGGATAAATGGGACGGCTGAAATGACTGATTTTAGTATGGGCGGTTTTTTTGCTGAAATATCAGACATAACGGGATTGGAATTGGGGATGATGACAAATGTTGCAATCAAACTTCCCATGGAGGAAAACGCCTTTTTACAAAAAGTGAAGATTGTCAACATCAACAGAAGGGGTGTTGGTTGTCAATTTGTGGATCTCACAAAAAAAAATTCGATAACGATCAAAAATTGTTTTGAAATATTTAAAAATACACTTCCAATCCGTTGATTCTGATTGTTTTATGCGCTTGTTATGTTTTTCAAAGAATGACGCATAATTGTATCACCCGACGCCTCAACTCCACCTCTGTCGCTTATAAGGGATTTTTTCTGGGAAAGAATCTCTTCTCACATGGATTGTGTTATTAAAGACACAGAGAAAGCCTTTGTTTTCTAAAGTTTTTTGAAAAAATACCGATAAGGCACGCAATTCTCAATTGAACCCGATTTGCTCACGAGACTGTGCCCGATGCTGCCCACCAGAGATAACCCGTCTGAAATTAATGTTCCAGGTTCGATAGGAATCACGGTTAACCCGCTGTCTCTTTCTTTTCGCGGTGATCTCAAACATCTGGAAAAGCCTTTCCATCAACAATATTTCCAAGCCAACCTGGCCCATGTCAGATTATGCCACTGGATTACCATTCTGTTTTACGGACTGACCGGTATATTGGAAGGTTTTGTGGTTCCCGAAGGCAAGTCGGTTTTGTGGGCCATTCGGTACGGGGTTGTCATCCCATTGTTTTTAATGGGTTATTGTTTTACCTACACGCCATATTATAAAAAATCCTGGTATGCCGTGTCGGTGATCTACATCCTGGTTACCGGAGGTGGATTTATCACGATGATCGCGTTGGGGCCAAAACCGGCGGTCTATTCATATTATGTCGGCATCATCATCTGTCTGTTTTTCGGCTATACGTTTATTCGGGAAAGATTCATCTATGCCTCCGCAGCCGGCCTTTTTCTTTTGATTGCCTACCTCTGGACATCTGTTTGGATCATCGAAACTCCCGTCAAGATTCTCCTTCATAACACAATGTACATCTTCATCGCTACCTTTTTGGGGATGATGATTTGCTATTTCATCGAATACTCCGCCCGAAGGGACTTTGTTCTGGTCCATCTTTACCGAGAAGAACGGGAAAAGGTCGCCGCGGTGAACCGGGAATTGGAAAAACGCGTCGAGGCGCGGACGCTGGATTTGACCAAAACCAACCTTCGTTTGAAACGGGAAATAGAGGCCCACCAAAAAGCGGAAAAACAGAAGATAGAACTCGAACTCTCTCTGCAGCGTGCCCAGAAGATGGAATCACTTGGAACACTGGCCGGCGGGGTGGCGCACGATCTAAACAACATCCTCACCGGTGTTGTCAGCTATCCGGACCTGCTGCTGACCGAAGTATCCGAAGACAGTCCCTTCAAAGAGGCGTTATTGGTCATCAAAAAGTCCGGTGAGAAAGCCGCTGCAATCGTCCAGGATCTGTTGACCCTGGCTCGCCGGGGTGTGGCCATTTCCAGTGTGGTGAACCTTAACACCATCATCCAAGAGTATCTTAACAGTCCGGAATTTTATAAATTAAAGAGCTATCATCCAAGGGTCGATGTCCGAATCGATTTAGAAAACCAACTGCCCAATATCATGGGATCGGCAGTTCATCTTTCCAAGACGTTCATGAACCTCATTTCCAATGCGGCCGAATCGATGCCCGACGGTGGCGTGATTCGGATATCCTCCAAAAACACTCTTGTTCGCCGCCCCATCAGCGGTTATCGAAATTGTAAACCCGGCAATTACAACCTGATTACCGTCTCCGATACGGGCGTTGGAATCTCCTCCGATGAGATGACACGGATTTTCGAGCCCTTTTATACCAAAAAAGTCATGGGGCGCAGTGGCACGGGCCTGGGGATGGCAGTGGTTTGGGGAACCGTTCATGATCATAATGGGTATATCGATATTAAAAGTACGCCCGGCAAAGGGTCGACCTTTTTGCTCTATTTTCCCTCTACGGATCAGCAAATTTCAAAGGCCTCCGAAACTTTTTCAATGGAACGGTACAAGGGCAACGGAGAATCGATTCTGGTGGTCGACGATGTGACAGAACAACGCAACATCGCGCAGAAGATGCTGACCAAGCTCGGTTATCTCGTAACCACCGTCTCCAGTGGAGAAGATGCCGTTGAATATATGGAAAATCATTGTGCCGACCTGATCATCTTGGACATGATCATGGACCCGGGAATGGATGGACTGGAAACCTACAGGGAGATCGTCAACATCCATCCAGGTCAGAAGGTGATCATTGCCAGCGGCTATTCAGAAACCGATCGTGTAGAGGAGATGCAGCAGATGGGGGCCGGAGAATATGTGCGCAAACCCTATAACATGGTAAAAATTGGCATGGCCGTGAAAAAAGCCATCGCCGCCTGATGAAAGCCAACTGTGGATGGTCCAGCAACCGCATGGGATTTTTCGAAATCATAAACAGAGACATACGCAAAACGCGATTCGGCAGCATTGAGGATTCGATGTGCAGGCCCATGGCCGGCATTTTTCATTATACCGACATTGGTTTGATGTTTTCCTGGAACTTGCATGAAGATCTGAACCGGTACGTTAATTCAAGCTGTGGAGGTGATCATGAACGAGAAACCGAATCCGAATTCTGTAGCTGTAATTGGCATGGGCTGTTGGTACCCGGGTGCAGACAACCCGAAAAAACTATGGACCAATATCCTCGGTCGTCGTCGTCAGTTCAGGCGCCTGCCCGATTGTCGTCTCCCTTTACAGGACTATTATCATAAGGATAAAACGACTGTCGATAAATCCTATGCCCGAATGGCTGCGGTGATCGACGGATTTGATTTCGACTGGACTGCGCGGAGAATTCCCCGGTCAACCTACCAGGCGACCGATATCGTTCACTGGCTTGCCCTTGAGACCGTCCTTCAGGCCATTGCCGATGCCGGTTTCACCGAACAAACGCTTCCAGGAAAGCGCACCGGCGTGATCGTCGGCAACAGCCTGACCGGTGAATATTCCCGATCCTATAATTTGCGCTTGCGATGGCCCTATGTGCGCAAGGCCTTGTTGCGGGTCGCCCATCAGTGCAACCTTGCGCCGGAGGAAGTCGCCGCCTTGGAAGAGGGGCTGGAAGCAGACTTTAAATCGGCGTTTCCGGCTTTTACGGAAGATTCCCTTGCCGGCGGGCTCTCCAATACGATTGCCGGCCGTATCTGTAACTATTTCAATTTGGACGGCGGCGGGTATACGGTAGACGGAGCCTGCTCGTCATCTCTGCTGGCCATCGCAACTGCTGCGGCCGGCCTTTGTGCAAAAGATCTTGATCTGGCACTGGCCGGTGGTGTCGACATCAGTCTTGATCCTTTCGAAATGGTCGGGTTTTCCAAGACCGGCGCCCTGACCGATGGTGAGATGAACGTATACGACCGTCGGGCCAGTGGATTCATCCCCGGAGAGGGTTGTGGATTTGTTGTGCTCAAACGCCATGCCGACGCCCTGAAGGACGGCAAC
Organism: uncultured Desulfosarcina sp.; assembly: GCA_963674945.2. GTDB lineage: Bacteria > Desulfobacterota > Desulfobacteria > Desulfobacterales > Desulfosarcinaceae > Desulfosarcina. Next base: position 147,794 of record CAXXWQ010000003.1, on the reverse strand, counting down.
CCGATCTACGCCGTGATCCGCGGATGGGGGATCTCATCCGACGGAAGCAATGCCGCTATCACCGCACCGAGCGTACCCGGTCAATCCCTGGCGTTGAAACGGGCGTATGAAAGGGCGCCTTACGGCATCGACCAGCTGGATTTCATCGAAGGTCACGGAACCGGAACCGTAGTGGGGGATCGTGTCGAGTTGGAAGCCATCGCATCGCTGATGGGTGAGGATACCGACATCGCCGGGGAAAAAGGACGTTTTTTGGGGATCACCTCGCTGAAGTCTATCGTTGGACACACCAAGGCCGCCAGCGGTGTCGGCGGCTTCATCAAGGCGGTAATCGCGGTCAATCGTCGCATCTGTCCCCCCATGGCGGGCTGCCGATATCCCAACAGGGCATTCGACGAATCGGCACGGCATGTTTTTCCCATTCGTATCGGCAAATGTCTTCCCTCCACGGAGACCCTGCGCGTCGGTGTCTCGGCCATGGGGTTCGGTGGAATCAACAGTCACATCACCGTGGAATCTGCTGGACCGCCAAGTACCCGGTTTCAAACGGAAATGGATGAACGGACGCTTATGGCATCGGCCCAGGAGAGTGAGCTGTTCATTGTAAGCGCAGATAGCGCACACGATCTGGTTGAGAGGTGTCGACAGCTGGTACAGGAGGTCGACGGACTCAATTACGCCGAAACAACCGACCTGGCCGCATCCTTGGCCGATGAAGTGAAATCGGAACATCCTTGGCGGGTAGCTTTTCTGGCGGGCAGCCCCGATGAACTGGTCGATACGTTGCGCAACCTGGAATCCTTTATTGAGGCAAATCCGCTGGCGTTCGGGAAAACCCTCCATCATGCAGCGGGCCGCATCTGGCTGGGCCATACCGGTGGATCGCCGCGCATCGGATTTTTATTTCCCGGCCAAGGATCCCAGCGTTTGAATATGGCCAGGCTTTTGGTGGAGCGTTTCGAATGGGCGCGTGCATTGGTAGCCCAGGCCGATCGGTTGGCCGGCGAATGTGGTGCGACGTTTCCAAGCGAAGTCATGTTTCCCCCCGATGAACAGATCTTGGGAGAGGACCGGACAAAACAATGGTTCGATGAACTATCCCTGACGGCCAATGCGCAACCGGCCATCTGCCTGGCTTCTGTTCTCTGGCATCGGTACTTGAGCGAGTTGGGAATCGTTCCGGTCGCCGTCGGCGGCCACAGCCTGGGTGAGGCGACGGCATTTTTCGCGTCCGGCGCCTTCGATGAAACGACTTTGCTACGATTTGCTTTTCGGCGAGGGCAGGCCATGAGTACGCGGCCGGACAAAAGCGGCACCATGATCGGGTTGGGCTGTTCCCAAACAAAGGCGAAACGCTTGCTAGAGAACGTTACCGACGGGTATGTGGCCCTGGCCAACATCAATGCTCCCAACCAGATGGTCGCCGCCGGAGAATCGGATGCCATCGAACAATTGCGTCGTCTGGCAGAAGATGCGGATATTCCCGTCCGCCGACTTCCCGTTTCCAACGCTTTTCATTGCCGCCTGACCGCACCGGCCGCAGAAAAACTGACGGGACGAACCGCCTTGCCGGCAATCCTGAAGACACCAACCATCAGACTGTTCAGCGGTATGGACGGAAAAGAGATCGTTGCCGGACACGATCTGGCCGATCATTTCGTTCGGCAGGTAACGGCCCGAGTGAACTTCATGGCCCTTGCGGAATCCATTGCAGGGTGTACGGATTTGCTTATCGAGGTCGGCCCCGGCCGCGTGTTGTGCGGACTGGTGGACGCAACCCTTTCCGACAGCTCCGCCGAAAGGCGAATCGATTGCCTGCCCACGGAAGTCTCAGCCTTTCAGACGGACGACCTCAATGGCCTTCTGGCCCGGTTGTTCGTCAGTGGAACGACCATCAACTGGAAGGCGTTGTATGCCAACCGACCGGTCTACCCCTTTGTTCCGCCTTCTCGACGAGCCTTTTTTTCCAATCCCTGTGAGAATTCCGCAGGGGAAGCGGCGACCCCGATATCGTCCTCCCTTACGCGGGCGCTGTCCCAGGGGCTTTTGGATCTACCGGGACTGTCCGGCTTGTCGCCCGAGACGGCGAACGCCTATTTGAAAAAGAGAGGGGCATTTTTAAAAGATTTGATCGAAGTCGACCTGAAACATGCCATAACCGATCAGACGCTGTCACCTCATGCCACCCATGACTCGCCCGTCATCGAAAGCGCAGCCGCGGATGAAAATTCCGCTATCGGCAACCGGGCGGACCGTCCGGATCTTGAACAGTTGTATGACCTAGTGGAGACGATCACAGGATTTCCCAAGCAGACATTGGTCCCGGATGCCCGCCTGCTCGACGATTTAAATTTGGACTCCATCAAATCCGGCGATCTCATCGCCAGGTATGCCGAACGCTTCGATCTGACCGGAAAAATAGACCCGGCCCAATGGACCAATGCCTCCCTGGGAGAAATCGCCGATCATGTAGCCCGTCGTTTCGAAGACCGGTCGGACACGGCGACCGATAATCCCATGTTGACGACATCGGACGTCTTGCCGCTGCTGGTGGACCAAATGGCGTCGATCACCGGCGTGGCGGCTGCCCAAATTTCCACAGAATCATTGGTCGGACCGGATTTGCACCTCTCCGAAAAACAACTTCTCGAACTGTTGACGGCGACGGCCAATTCCTTGCGACTCGAGTTGAACATCGATCCCGAGCCCCTGCAACACCGCAGTCTGGCGCAGATTGCCGATATATTCATCCGAATGGCCAATGCCACCAATCCCGCCGATCCACTCGCCACCCTTCGCCTTCCCCGCACCACGGTGAGAGAACTGCGCATCGATGTAATCGAAAGCCCCTTACCCGCCTTGCCCTCATGGTATGGCAAACGAAGGGAAGACCAGTGGAGTAACGCCCGTGTCCTGATACTGGCAGACGATGCCGATGATTCGGTATGCCGGGCGCTCAACACGCATCTGATCCGGCAGGGGGCCGGCGTATCCATAAAAACGTTCGATGCCCTGGAAAGCGGAAAAACGGGGGGCGATTCAGAGGATTTTTCCCATTTTATCGCTATTTTGCCCCGTGTATGCCAGGATTCGGATCTTACCGAAAATCGACTGCGAAAAATGATCCGGCGGCTTTCTTTCGCGGCCCTTCCACCGCCGGCCAGCCATGGCCCACGGCGGCGCAATTGTCTGGTTTTTGTCCAGTTTGGCGGAGGATATTTCGGAACCGTAGACAACGCGGACTATCTCGACCAGTGTTGCGCAACAGCCCTTGCCAAGAGTGTCTACCTGGAAAGAGACGATCTGAAGATGCGGGTCATCGATTTCGATCCAGGCATCGACGCGAACCGTATTGCGGAAAAAACGATATTGGAAATCCGTGGACCGCAAAACTTCGTCGAAGCCGGATACGATCATCATCTTACCCGACGCACCACCGTTGCCAGCGCCATCGAGCCGACCCAACACGATCCTACGCCCACTACCTGGTCAAAGGAAGATGTGATTCTTGTCACCGGGGGGGCAAAGGGAATCACCGCCGAGTGTGCCCTGGCCCTGGCCCGCACCGTTGGCGCAAAGATGGCGCTGGTGGGAAGGTCGCCAATACATACGTCACGCGCAGGCGATGGGGAAGAGGATCCGGTTTCCCGAACCCTCCGGCGCTACGAACGTCATGGCCTTTCGGCACGGTACTACCGCTGTGACGTGTGTGACAAGGAGGCCGTTGCCCAAACCATCCGACAGGTGCAACGGGAGCTGGGACCGATCACCGGCGTCATCCACGGTGCCGGCCAGAACACCCCGCGCCGTTTCTCCCAGGTGTCGCCCGAAGAGGCGCTGCAAGAAGTGGGACCCAAGGTCATCGGCATTCTGAACCTTATCTCCCAACTGGAAGACCAGCCTACCCGGCTCATTGTGGGACTGACTTCCATCATCGGAATCACCGGAATGCAGGGAAACGGCTGGTATGCCTTCTCCAACGAAGCGCTGGATCTCATTCTGCGTCGATTCGGTTCGACTCATCCGGAAACGCGAACCCTTTCCGTGGCGTACAGCATCTGGCGCGATGAAGGCATGGGGGCACGGCTGGGAAGTGTCGCGGCGCTCAAGAGAAAGGGGATCGAGGCGATCCCCACCAAAGAAGGAGTCGATCGATTCCTACGGCTCTTTCTCTTCAACCCCGGCACCCACCAGGTGCTCGTGGCCGCCCGGATCATGCAGCTGGATACCCTGGGCATCCCGACGCGGTCGACCGTGGACGGGGCACGGTTCCTCGAACGGCGGGTCCATTTCATCCCGGGTGTCGAGTCCGCATTCTTGGTTCACCTCTCCCTGGAAGAAGACCTTTACCTCGAGGATCATTGTTATGAAGGGGCGTATCTGTTTCCGGCGGTTTTCGGTCTTGAAGCCATGGCCCAGGTGGTGGCCCACGTCACCGGAGTTACCGGATTTACCGGTCTTACGATAGAGAATATCAAGCTGAGACGGCCCATCATCGTCGACGCAAAAAGCGGCGCCGACATCGTGATTTGGGCACAGACCCGGGAACGGTCCGTCGCAGGAGAAGAACTGGCGGTCGAGGCGGGCATTTTCAAGGTTGATGCCGAATCCGACACCGAATTTTTTTCTGCTACCTTCGTGATGGGAACCATGGAGAGGCCCGACGCGGCGGTTCAGATGGACCCGTTCCTGCCCCTTGCCATGGATCCAACGAAGGACCTGTACCGCGACACCCTTCTTTTCCAGGGACCCCGGTTTCAACGCATGGATTGCGTCTACCAGCTGGAACGCACCGCAGATCATGGGACCGTTGTCGTCGGAACGCCGCCTGAGGAACCGGATAGTGCTTCGCTGGCCTTCGCCACACAAACGCAGCGGAATTTTTTGCTCGGTGATCCGTTTTTGCGGGACAATCTGCTCCAGTCGGCGGCGTTGCTGATTCCCCAGGACACCTCGCTGCCATTGTCGATTCGTCGATGGGAAATCGCTCCGATGATAACATCGTCTTCCGGAAAAAATAGGCGCCTGATTCGAACCCGACTCCTCGGAATCCAGGATCAGGAGGTCGAAACAGCAGTAGAGACGCTGGATGAATCCGGGGGTATCGTAGAACGGCTGACCGGATATCGCCTGAAGATCCTCAAACACCATGATGACTACCCCACGGTGGCGGACTTTTTGAATCCGGACGATCGCGATACGCAAATGGTTCAGGACCGGATCGCAGGCGTATCCGCACCATTGCGTGTGAAGGTACCTGCCATCCGGGTAACCTACCTTCCGGGACTGCATGACTTGTCCAAAGAGCAGCGACGGGAACGGGTGGAAACCTTTGTCGAACAAAGCGTTGCGCAATGGGGGCGGCAAAACGGTATGCCGGATTGCCCGGTCAGGATCGGGTGGAAATTTTCCGGAAAACCTGAGGCCTGGATCCTCAATGATCCGGTTGATGTGTCCGTTACCCATGACGATCGGTACTGTTTGGTGGCAGTGGGATCTTGCTCCCTTGGGTGCGATCTTTCGCCGGTGACCCATCGGAGCGCTTCCCAGTGGGCCGGGCTTTTGGGACCTTTGGGCAGGAGACTGCTCGACGATCAGAAGGAGGGGCCTGCGTTGGACCGGCACGGCACTGCATTTTGGTCGGCCCGAGAAGTCCTACAAAAAATGGGCGTACAAGAAACCATATTCATTGACTTCGAAGCGCCCACGCCAGAAAGCCTTCTTTTTACCTGTACGACGGACAAGGGCCTGATCAAGGTACTGACCGTATGGATGGTGCTCACTCTTGGAGAAGAACGGGTCGTTGCGTTGTCGTTGACCGACCTGCCGACCGCCATCACGGCCGAACAGGCCCCTTGTATCGACTATTCCGGGTATGAAAGCTTGTTCAACCAGCAGCACTATAAAATTATTGCCGGCGGGCCCCAGGGACAGGGAATATTCGTCTACCGTTTTCCGGTAACCTTCATGCCCGCCGGTCAACTGAGTCGAAACGTTTATTACTCCCATTATTTTTTCTGGGCCGGGACGGCAAGGGAGACATCGGCCTGGCCGGTGCTGAGAAAAATTGCCGACCAGTTCGCTACCGGACAATGGGGCGGCGTCACCAACTATGCCGACCTTACCATTTTGGGCGAGGCGACCACCCACGACCTGATCGAGGTATGGTTGTGGGCATCGGGCAACGGCGGTGCCCAAAATGCCGTCCTGGATCTGACCTTCGATTTCCGCAAACTGCGGCCCGACGGGACCTACCAGCGTCTCGCATGGCTGGAGCAACAGACCACATGGGTCAGGATTCTGGACCACGGGGTGGCCAAGGTGGAACCCTATCCCGACTATTATGGACGCTTTCTGGATGATATGTTGCCTCGCTATGAGGCACCCAATCTTCCCGAGCCCATCGCCGAGCCGCTGAGGCCGCTGTTTGCCGGCGAAGGCGAGCGGGAACTGTTTCGGGCACAGGCCGGTCCCATCGTCAAGCCGACCCTTCTCACCCAATGGATGGACACCTGCCTGGAGGATGCCAATATCGTGGGCAACATTTATTTTGCCAACTATTACGCCTGGCAGGGCCGGGTCCGCGATCGTTATTTCTACGATCTGATTCCCGACCATTTCAAGGGGACCGGAGAAAAAGGGGAATTGATCTGTCTGAACTGTCGGGTGGATCATCTGCGGGAGGCCATGCCCTTCGACCGCATCGAAGTCCGCATGGCATTGAAAAAACTCAAGGAGTGCCGGGCCACCCTCCATTTTGAGTACTATAAACCCGACCATTCGGGAAAGCGGATGAAATTGGCCACGGGAAAGCAAGAAGTCGTCTGGGTGCGACGGGATAAACGCAATACACCGGTCCCACACCCGTTTCCAGAGGCTGTCCGGCGGGGGTTCGAGAAGGCCATCCGCGAGCAGCATCGGAATTGATCGGTAACTGTATGAAGCGTGTGATGGATTATCTTGTGGGTCGGTGGGTAGAGAGAAGATCATCTGAAACAGACGCCTTCGCCCTACCCGATCGACGATCACACATTTACAATTTCCGGGCTTTTTCCGGATTGGTTCGGCCCGGCCCGAATCGGGCATTCAAAAAGAGAAAACTTCAGAGCCGGTATCAATGGCTATTTTCCTGCCGTCAAACCATTTTCAGTTGCCTCCGTTTTTCTGTAGGTGAACGGTGGCATTTTCGGCTGCCAGCATCACATGATAGAACAGCGGCGATGCCGTCAGCAATGGATGGGTGGCATACTGCATGGTGGCCAACTGTTCGGCGGTCAGGCGGGACTGGATGGCCGTGGCGATGATATTGACCATATCCGCAGTCGCCTCGCCGCCACGCACATGTCCGCCGATGATGCGACCATCATCTTCTCTTACCAGTACCTTGGCCTTCATGTTTGGTATGACGCCGGGCAAACAACCCGGATGGCGGTTCGGCGAAACGGCTTCACCCACTACGTAGGAAATGCCGGCTTTTGAAGCGGCATGGCTGGTCAGTCCGGCTGAGCCGATGCTGCAGTTGCCGACACACGTCCCGAAGGCACCAATGGTACCAATACTCTTACGCTCTGAGCGATAGAGATTGCTGGCGGCGATCATGCCTTCGCTGCTGGCTACGGAAGCCAGTCGGATGGTGGAAGGTTGGCCGTCGAAAAATGAAAATTTGGAAGCGCAATCGCCGGCGGCAAAAATATCCGGATCCTCAGTCTGCATGTGGGCGTTCACCTGGATTCCCAGACGTGAATCAGCAGTGAGACCAGCCTGCTGGGCCAGTTCAATATTGGGCATTACACCGATCCCCACCACAACGGCATCCGCAGCCAAGGTTTCGCCGGAGGCCAGTTTGACGCCGGTCACTTTGCCATTTCCTTCGATGGCCTTTACACCGGCGCCGGTCACGACGTTGACACCCAATTCACGCAACTCGTTTTCGGTGTCGATGCAGAATTCCTGCTCGCAGGCCAGCATCAGGCAGTGGGGGAGCATTTCAATGAGGCTGACCTCTTTTTGGGTTCCGTTGTCTTCATTCATCTTGGCAATTTGCTCCGCCATCTCCACGCCGATAAACCCACCGCCGATCACGACGACCCGGCCGGAAGACGCAAGCGTTCCCAGCAATTTTTGCAGGTACTCCGAATTTTTCTGAATCCCAAAGACATTGCCGGTATCGATTCCCGGAATCGGCGGTAGGCAGGGGCTCGACCCGGTTGCCAGAATCAGCTTGCCGTAGGCGATACGGGAGCCGTCTGCCAAGAGCACCGTCTTGGCCTTGCGATCGATTGCCTGCACTTCCACAGAGCGAATGTCGACGCCCTGCTGAATAAAGCCATCGTCGGGGATCACATTTTTTTCTACATGCTTAATGGTGCCATAAATGTAGGGGATCCCGCACGGGACCGGTGTTTTGGGCGCTTTGCGCAAGATCGTCACTCTCTTTTGGGGGTGGCGTTTCTTCGCTGTCATCGCCGCCATCAGGCCGGCAGCCGATCCGCCGACGATCAAAATGTCTGTGCTTTCCATACTCATTGTGTGCCTCCTCTGTCAGCATTCTACTTGGTAAGAACCGGGTAACTGTCCAATTTCAACGTTAGCGGCTGGTTATCAGCTGCAGTCCCCGCATATTGAGCAATAATGTTGCCATCCTTAAGATTGAGTAATGAGCTGGATTCAAATACGCTGCTATTATATTTTAAAACAATATGTTAAGTATCCGTGGACAATGGTCGCCACCTGTTTGAAAGCTTTACGGGGTGTGTTAAATTTGTTAAAGAAAAATTTAACAAACGATCAATTTTAACATCAATTTTAACAGGCGGGGAAGATGCTCGAGAAAGATCTGAATTTTCATTGGAAAACAGTTGTGAACACGATTCAAGACGGCGTCATGATTGTCGATCGCGGCGGGAAAATCGTCTCCGTCAACCGTGCATTCGAACGTATCACGGGCTATCGGCAGGACGAAGTCGTGGGCAAGCCGTGTCAACTGCTCAGCTGCGATCAGTGTAAAAGCGTTCGTAACGGATCGGAAGGGCGGTGGTGTGATCTGTTTGTCACCGGTAGGGTTAGCATGACCCAGTGCACCTTGAACAGAAAAGACGGTCGCCGCGTCCATTTTATCAAGAACGCCTCGTTGCTGCACAGCCGCACCAACAAGGTGATCGGTGCCGTTGAAACCATCACCGATATCACCGAATTGGTCAGAAAGGACAACCAGATCAAGGCGTTCCGACAGGAGCTGCAACATGAAGACGGTTTCAGCAAACTGATAGGGGCTTCCCCGGTCATTCACCAGGTCTTCGAACAGGTACGCAACGCGGCCCGGTCCGATGCACCGGTCATCATTCTGGGTGAAAGCGGCACCGGCAAGGAACTGGTTGCCCGTTCGATACATGATATCGGTACCCGCAGGGAGCACCCGTTTGTCAAAGTCAATTGTGCCGCCCTGAACGAGTCCTTGCTGGAAAGTGAACTTTTCGGCCATGTGAAGGGTGCATTCACCGGCGCCTATCGGGATCGTCAAGGCCGTTTCGAAGCGGCATACAAGGGGGACATCTTTCTGGACGAGATCGGTGATCTGCCTCCCCACATCCAGATCAAACTGCTCCGGGTGCTGGAGGAGAAAGTCATTGAACGGGTGGGGGAAAACGCGTCAATCCCGATCAACGCACGGATCATATCGGCAACCAACCGTAATTTGGAGAGACTGGTGCGAGAAGGGACCTTCCGGAAGGATCTTTTCTATCGCATCAACGTGATTCCCATCTGGATACCGCCTTTGCGGGAAAGGACCGAAGACATTCCTTTGCTGGCCGAGGCGTTTATCCGCCGGGTGGGTCTGAAAACCGGTAAATCGATTCACACCATCAGCCCGGAAGCCATGGCACTTTTGGTCGACCATGACTGGCCCGGCAATGTCAGGGAACTGAAAAGTGCTTTCGAGTATGCCTTTGTGACTTGCCGGGAGGATCGACTGGAGCCCTACCATTTCCCCCCCAACATTCAGGACAGCCGAAAAACGGTCGACACCCGTTGGGACCGGGGAGCGACGCGCACAAGCCGTGAAACACAAAAACGCAATCAATTGATCAGTGCACTCCAGCAAACCCGTGGAAACCGAACCGAAGCCGCAAGGCTGCTGGGGGTTTCCCGGGTTACCGTCTGGAACCGCATGAAGCGCTTCGGCATCGAGTTCAAGCTGCAATGATGCCGGCCGTAAGACAAAACATGCAAATCCTATAGAGCGTTTTCCAAATTCATCTTTTTCGCGATGGCAAAAATGCACTTGACATTGTTTTTTAGTTGCGTATACAACCAAAAAACGATGTTTTCATATGACCATAATCAATCTTTGGGGTACCTGGCCGGCTTGGTAAACAGGTTGTTAAGCAATGTGCTTGGCAAGCGGTTCCACGAAGCAGGTATCGAGATGACCGCCGAACAATGGGGGGGAATTATTTTATTGCTCAATTGTGATGCCATGTCCCAGGGGCAGCTTGGCGAGCGGCTATTTCTCGAAAAATCCAGCGTGAGCCGTCTGGTGGGCGGACTTGAGAGGCGTGGCTGGGTCGTACGAACGAAATTCCCCGGGGACAACAGACACAAAATCGTGTCACCGACACCAAAGGCCCTGGAAACGGCCGAGCGCTGCGCATCCATCGCGAGGGGCGTTCTGGAGGAGGCGCAACGCGGCATGACCGAGGATGAACGGTTGGTCTGTCGATCGTTTTTGTCCAGAATCATAGCGAACATAGGAGACCCCGCCATAGGAACAAAAAACCAGTCAATATAGTTGCGTATACAACATGATGGAGGCAGGATTATGGAATGTGATCCTATCGTTCGGTTTTCATTCCATGACTGTCACGTCACGTATGACCCCGGCAGTACTACCCAAAAAGGGAGGGAAAATACCATGACCGTAAAATCGATACTCGAAGACAACAACAAATTTCTTGAACATCTCGGTTTGAGCGAAGAGCCATTCGGCGTATATTACGATGACACCAAACCCGAAAAAGCGTTCGGGCCAAAGCCCGGCGTACCCATGTCACGCGAGTTGGAAGACCAGGGAAAGGTGGATATGCAAGAGGTTTTCAAGACTTTTTCCTGCGTCATGGGCAATATCTGGCTGGCGAGGAAAAAGCGTCGTGCCGCCTACATTTCTTCGGAAGAATATGGATGCCCCGGAGGCGTGTTCTACTGTTCCATGATGAAACCCAACGTCAGATTCATTGAGCATTATGTGACCACGGGGTTCAGTGGTACGCCAGTGCATGGAGAGCGTTTTTTGCCTTCGCCCGAAGCCATGAGGAAATTTCTCGCCAAGGTCGATCCTCGCAAGGCTCCTGCAAAATACTGTATTTTTAAACCGCTTTCTCTGTTTACCGACAATGAGGAGCCGGAGTTCGTCATCTTTTTCGCACGACCCGAAGTGTTGACCGGTCTTTTCATCCAAACGACTTTCACCACCGGCGATGTGGATTGCGTGGCCTCTCCCTTTGGGGCAGGGTGTACCAACATGATCGCTTGGCCTCTCTATTACAAGGAACAAGGAATAGAGAAGGCTGTACTTGGAGGTCTTGACCCTTCGGCCAGGAAATATATGAAAACCGATGAGTTAACCTTTACGGTCCCCTGGTCTCTGTACAAAAAAATGTTGGCGGCCCTACCGGAATCCATGTTCAACGTGAGTGGAGAATGGGAAACAGTGCGCAAGAAGGTAGCCCGCAGCGCGCAGGTCTGGGGAGAGAGCGATTAACCGATGCTTACAATGGCTCGATCATACTACTTGGGTGCGTTTCCACGTAATAAAATTTCCGAAGAACAGAATTGCGCTGGAATGTTTTTACTACAGGGCGACATTTTATCAAACAATTTTTCTTACTAGGAAGAATCATGCAAGTCACCAAAGAGAAAAAAGTCGAAATGCTTCGGTCAATGCTCCTCTCCCGTCAATTCGAAGATAAACTGACGGCACTATGCAAAATTCAGGGTAAAATTCCCGGGATGATGATCCTGTGCACGGGACAGGAGGCTGTGGGATCAGGCGTTTGCGCCGCTCTCGCGCCGCAGGATATCATCGTTTCAAACCACAGGAGCCATAACCATCTTCTGGCCAAAGGTGCCGATCCCAAAACCCTTATGGCCGAGATTTACGGAAAGAAAACGGGCTGTAACAAAGGGAAGAGCGGCACGCTGCATCTCGCGGCACCGGAAGTCAACGCCCTGTGCACGACAACCGTGGTGGGTGGTGGACTTCCCATTTCCGTTGGGACGGCCTTCGCCCAACATTATCGGAAGGAGGATAGCGTGACGGTCTGCTTCTTCGGAGACGGCTCCGCAGACGAAGGCTCTTTCCATGAAGCGTTGAATCTTGCGAGCCTCTGGAACCTTCCTGTGATATTTGTTTGTGAAAATAACCTTTATGCGGGCGCCCAACGGCTTGAGGAGCACACCAAAGTAAAAGATATCGCCGACAGAGCCGTTGCCTATGCCATGCCGGGAGAGATTGTCGACGGCAATGACGCGACGGCGGTTTACAAAGTCGCATGCAAAGCAAGGAATCGGGCGGTTTCCGGCGCGGGCCCGACGCTGATCGAATGCAAGACGTATCGTTGCCATGGACACGGTGAGGCCGATTCCCAGCTTTATCAACCCAAGGAAGAGATCGCAGCATGGGTGGAAAAATGTCCAATCCCGAGACTGCGAGACGAGGCGCTCGCCGAGGGGCTGATCAGCGAAAAAGAGCTCGAGAAGATGAACGCGGAAGTCAACCAGATTGTGGAAGACGCTGTGCGATTCGCGGAGGAGAGCCCTTATCCAAATCCGGAGGAAGCGTTGGAAGACGTCTTTGTTTAATTGAGAGATCCAGACACCAAAAACCAATAAATAAGTGATAAAACGCCATGAATCAATTAGGAATGGGACAAGCTGTCAATCAAGCCCTCAGAGAGGAAATGAAAAGGGACTCCGGTGTATTCATCGCCGGCGAAGGTGTCGGCGTCGGCATCATGGAAAGTCCAATGCTCCCTACATTTGGATTGCTGAAAGAGTTCGGTCCGGAAAGAGTGAAAGACACGCCGGTATCGGAAGCGGCCATCGCTGGGCTGGCTGTCGGGGCCGCCGCCGCAGGTTTGAGGCCCGTGGTCGAAATCATGTTTAACCCCTTTTTCACTCTCGCATCGGACATGATCGTAAATCATGCCGCAAAGCTCAGATACCTTTCCGGCGGAAAGTCGAGGTTTCCCCTAGTCGTGCGCATGAAAAATGGATCAGGCCACGGGGCCGGGTGTCAACACTCGCATAATCTGGAAGCCTGGGCGGCGCACTGTCCGGGTCTGAAGGTGGTGATGCCTTCGACGCCGGCCGATGCCAAAGGTCTGCTCAAGTCCGCCATTCGGGATGACAACCCCGTCATATTCATCGAAAACATGGGGCTTTACTTTCAACCGGGGCCGGTTCCGGAGGAGGAGTTTCTCCTTCCCATCGGCAAGGCTGACGTGAAACGACAGGGAAAAGACGTCACCGTAGTCGCATGGTCCAGCATGGTGGGTGTGGCGATGAGAGCGGCCGATCAACTCTCGCAGGAGGGCGTGGACGTAGAAATCGTGGATGTGCGTACGTTGGCGCCACTGGACAGAGAGCCCATACTCGCATCGGTTCGAAAAACCGGACGTCTGGTTGTGATCCATGAGGCGAACCGCACGGGAGGATTCGCCGGCGAGATCTCGGCAATCGTCATGGAGGAGGCATTGTCAAGTCTGAAAGCGCCTTTGAAGCGAGTAGCGGGACCGGACATCCCCGTCCCATCCAGTCCGCCTCTGGAAACTTTCTATATCCCAAATGAGGAGAATCTGATATCAGCCATACGTGAAATCATCTAATATTCTTCCGGCAATCTCACCACCAGGACCGGTATTTTGGAACGCCGAATCACACGCCGTGCTGTGTTTCCAATCATCGCATCTTCCAGCGTGCCGTGTCCGTGGGTACCCATCACAATCAGATCACAATTTTGCTTCCTAGACTGATTAATGATTTCTTCGACCGGATTTCCTCTTTCCACAATGATTTCGCCTGAGCCAATTCCTTCGTTGTCTTCGGATTTCATTGATTTCTCACTGAAATGATGCAGCACCTCTCTGACGGCCAGATGGTCTCTACGTTTCCCGATAAGCGCCTTGCGGGCTTCATCGAAATGCCGCGTCTTTATCTCCTCCCATTTGCCGGGATCAATATATCCGATGATGTGCTTTTCCATCAGTTCCGAACCTTCCGGCAGTATATGTAGCAGGGTGATGTTTGCACCGTAAAGTTTGGCCAGGCTCACTGCGTATGCAAACGCAAAGCGGGCATTTTCAGAAAGGTCCGTCGCATACAATATTTTTTTGACCTCAATTTTTGGTAGTGCCATTTCTACGCCTCTTCATACACAAGGGAAAATGTCTGAAATCAAAAAATCAATCAGACAGTGGCTTCTTTCTTAGACCGCTTTAAATATTTAAACCATATTCCGCTCAATATATAGGAGTAGAGGTAGGTGCCGAAGAGAATCAACACAAAGGCCTTTGCGATATCCCAGGCGCTACCGTCCAGGGAGAAACCAGGGACATAGCCGAATAGAATCGGTCCCAGATACAGGAATTTGGCAAACTTGAACGAAGCCCAAGCGGTTTTCCACATATTGGCTTTGGCGATGGTGGCGCCTGCAAAAGCAGCGATGCATACCGGCGGGGTAATATTGGAATCCTGCGAAAGCCAGTATACGATCATATGGGCCGCGATCTCATTTACGCCGAGATGGATCAGGGCCGGCACGGCAACGACCGCGGTGATCAGATAGGCGGCGGTAACCGGTACGCCCATTCCCAGCACCAGCGATGCCAGGGCAATCAATACAATGGTTAGCAGCAAAGATCCACCGGCCAGTTCGATAACGATATCGGCAAAGGTGAGCACCAAACCGCTAAAGGTGAGCACGCCAATGATGATGCCGATGACTCCCACCGTGGCACCGATTTTGAGGCCATTTTCAGTGCCTGCCCGGGACGCTTCCACGAATCGTTTGGGGGTAATGCGCGTATCTTTTTTGAACCAGCTGATGACGATACAGGTGACGATGCCCAAAATGGCCGAGTAACCCGGCGAGAAGCCTGCCAGCATGAGAAAGGTAATGATGACCAGCGGCAAGGTATAGTACCACTCTGTTTTGAGGATCTGGCTGGCACTGTGCTCACTCTTTTCTCCCCTGATATTATGCTTCTTGGCCTCGTAATGCACCATAATGAATACGCTGAAAACATACATAATGGCAGGGTAAATGGCCACCAGCATGATTTTGGAATAGGGGACACCGGTGAGTTCCGCCATAATAAAACCGCCGGCACCCATGATCGGGGGCATAAACATTCCTGAAATGGAGGCCGCTGGTTCGATACCGCCGGCAATATGCGGTTTGAATCCGGCTTTTTTCATCATGGGTATGGTGAATGCCCCGGTGGAAACCGTGTTGGCAATGGCGCTGCCGGAAATGGAGCCGAACAGACCACTGGCGATAACGGAGACTTTTGCCGGGCCTCCGATTCGGTGCCCGACAGCGGCCAAAGGGTAATCGATAAAAAACCGCTGGGCTCCGGATTTTTCCAAAAAGGCTCCGAAAAGCACAAACAAAATCACATAGGTCGCCAGTACATTGGCCATAATGCCGAATACACCGTCGCTTTTATAGAAAATGCTGGTACACACCCCCGGAAAGGTATCGCCCGCATGGGAAAAAAGCTCGGGGGCATAATCACCATAGACCCCGTAAGCCAGCATCACCACGCCAATGATAACAAATACATTGCCCACCACCCGTCGGGCCAGTTCGATGCCGATCAGCACCCCGACGATGGCCACGGCCATGTCGAAGGGCGTCTCCGCTCCTGTGCGGTAGTTGATGGCTTCGAAATTGAGTATCCAGTATCCGATGCAGAAAATGGAAAGAAAAATGAGCACATAGTCGAGTATTCGCAGCAGCTTATGCCTTGATTTGTAGAGCAGAAAAACGAGGACATAGGTAATGATGACGTAAATCCCACGATGATACTGCGTCGAGGCGGGTTGTAATACAGCCGAATAGGAGTAAAAAAGGACGAGACAGACGGATAGGACATCAAATACGATTTTTTCAAATTTATTTAACTTTTCGTACACTTTTTTACCCCCATATTTGAAATTTCCTTAGGCCTTTATCCCGTCCTTTTACCCCAACGAATTTGGAGATCATCCTTACATCTTGCCTTTCTCCTTCCAGAACTGTGTGGCTCCGGGATGAAACGGCGTGACGATATTGGTGGCGCCGGTGTCCAGGCTCATATTTTTAAAGGTTTTTTTCTGGCTGACCATGTGTTTGAGGCCTTCATCCGTGTAAATCGTTGAAAGAAGCTTGTAAACGACATCCGCAGGAGTCTTGGAATTGGCCACCCACAGGGCACTATCCTGGAATGAAGGTATGTTGGTATCGACACCCCTGTAAGTGCCGACTGGAACAGAAAGTTTTCCAAAATATGGATATTTCTTGAAAAATCCAGATTCTTCGGCATCCGCCCCCAGGTCAATCAGATTAATTTTATTCGTTTGGGCCGCCATAATGACCGCACCGCTGGGGAACGCCGTAAACAGCCAGAAGGCATCCAACTGCCGGTTCCCAAAGGCGGCGGCGGCATCGTTATACCCCATGGCATTGCGCTCAATCTTATCCCAGACGCCCATATGGCTGAAGAACAGCTCGCAATTGGCAAAGGCGCCGGAGCCGGCATTGCCGACACCCACCTTTTTTCCAACCAGATCTTTGACGCTTTTGATACCCGCGCTTTGTCGAACCACCAACTGTGCCGGCGCACCATACAACCAGGCCACGGCCAGCACATTTTCATATTTCTTTTTGTCGCCTTTCATCATGCCGTTTCGGCCCAGCCAGACATGCCCGGAATAGACCACACTCATCTGTTGGCGGCCGGCATTCGTCTTTCGCAGGTTTTCCACTGAACCGGCGGAGGTTTGCGCTTTTACGCTAATTTCTTCCATCGCTTTCACAGGGCCATATACCTGAATGCCGTTGGCTACTACCTGAAATGTTCCACCGGCCGGCCCCCCACCGAAAATGATACGTTTTTTACGGGCATGTGATTCGGTCGCGAAGGCAATGGTCAGCGCGAATGCCGCGCAAACGCTTACAACTATGATGAAAAATCTGTTTTTCATTATAAATCTCCTATAAAATATACGTATAAAAGTGATTTTTTCTATAATAGCTGTTGATTGTTCAACCACCTCCTTCCAATGGGCGCGGCATGTCCTATTTTCTAATCAGCGACACGCCAGTCGGATGGCGGGATGAAACTTGAAACTGCAAGGGTTTCAGGCCATACACACTCGAATTTGCCGTCGATAATTTGCAGAACCTGCGCGGGCAGACGATTCTGTCTCTCAAATTTTTCGTAGGATATAAACTGGACCGGTCCGAAAGGAGTGATCAGGTGGGTGTTGTCCAGGGCCCTGCGGATACTCGCCGCATCATATGAATCAGTCCGTTTCAATACATCGGCTGCAACCAACAGGGCTGAGTAAGCCTCGGCGCCATGATAGTCTGGTGGCGAGGCATATTTTTCAATATATAGGTCATAGTAGGCCTTTGCACCCGGATACTTCAAACAGGGCGTCCACAGTGTTGCGGTCAACAGATGCGTTGCATCGTTTCCGGCCGTATCGATGAACTTCTGACTCGTAAAACCGCCGGCACTACCCACCAGCAAGGAGTTCAGATTTGACTGTCGGATCGTTTTGACCAGTAACGCCGCATCCTTGAGGTAGGATACCATATATATCACATCGGGTGGTTCCTCTTTCAATCGATCGACAATTTTTTGGAAATAGTCTTCTCGAAGCCTTTCTTTGTGATAGGGCTCGATGGCAGTTATATCGATATCGTTCTCCCGGCAGAACCACATCATTCGTTCCGCAACACCGGTGCCATAGGGACTGTTTTCGTAAACGATGGCCATGGATTTCGGTTTGATTTTTTTCAGAAAGAGATCTTCCAACCCATTGGTATAGCCTTTGGCGGGAGGATTCAGCCGATAAACGTTTTGCCATTTCCGTTGGGTAATACGGTCATCGGCAGCCGTACAAACGAGAAGCGGCTTGTCAAGTTTATTGGCCACTCTGGCCATGTGGATGGTATTACTGCTTTGATACGCTCCTACCAGCATGACGGCCTTGGTTTTTTTCACCAGATCCGCAACGGCTTTTTCACCTTGCCTCTGGTTACCCTGATCGTTTGCGTACACAAGTTTGAGCGGACGGCCCTTGATGCCGCCTTGGCTATTCACGACCGTTTCGGCCATCTCAAATGAGTTTTTCATCATTGTTGCATAAGTATATGCTTCCGAATGGAGTATGCCAACAACCAGCGGTTCAGAAGCCTCACAAATTTCACCGGTAGTAATAACTCCATTGCAAAGCATCGAGATAAGAAAGCAGCCGATGAGTTTGCCTAATGATTTCATGGAACCTCCCTGCACACTTCGTAAAAATCTTTTCCAGGCCATAGATGACCAAACGGTATTACGAAAGAAACTCATTTTTCCATTCTCATGCGATGTATCGTGACTGCTAATAGAGTAATGGTTGCATCGCTGTTCGGGAAAGATCCGGATTACGCCGCGGACTCATGCGATATTCTGATTAGCGTATCTGACACTAACAGAACAAAAAGGGGCGATCAATTGGACTATTTCTGATTTTGTTGTAGTAGTTTTTCTTACAAAGGAAGTGCCTTCTGATTGTGATGATGTCACGATTCAATCAGACGGTTTTGGATGGCAAAACGCGACAGTTCGGCATTGTTTCGTAAATTAAGTTTCTTTAAAAGGCGGTATCGATAGGTGTCGACCGTTTTAACGCTGATGCAGTAGGCTTCTGCGATTTCACGGTTGGTCCGGCCCTGGGCTAATTTCCTGAGCACCTGAAGCTCTCTGGTGGACAAAGAATCCAGCGCAGTTTTGCCATTTGCCCCCCTGGCGATCCTGAGCGCAAGCAATTCGGCAGCTCCGGAATCCAAATAACGCTGGCCCGTATGCACCATGCGGATGGCTTTAACGAGCTTCTCCGGTGCTGACTTTTTGGTTATATATCCCATGGCGCCCGCTTCAATCGCACGAACCACAAATTGCTCTTCTTCGTACATGGTTAAAACGAGGATCGGTAAGTTCGGATAAGAGTTGAGAAGCTGACGGATGGCTTCCAATCCATCCATACCCGGCATGGAAATATCAATGACGGCAACATCAGGTAAATTCTCCCGAGCTTTCTTAATCGCTTCTCTGCCATCGGTTGCTTCGGTTACCACTTCCATATCTTTGCATTCTTCAATAAGACGCCGGAGACCGGCGCGAACAAGACTATGGTCATCCGCCAATAAAACTTTGATCATTACGTACTCCCAATAAGATAGTAGGTTTCATACTATTCGGATGTCAATGTTCAAAGGGCACTTTGAAATGGATACGGGTTCCCTGATCCGGTTGGGATTCAACTTCAAGGACGCCGCCGGCCAGGCCGGCACGTTCGCGCATGCCGGCCACACCAAGACCTTCGGAATCCGACAGAATCTCGGTTTTGAATCCGCAACCATTATCAACAACCGAAAGGATCAACCGGTTTTGCCCGTAATTCAGCATTACTTCCACCTTGCCGGCATCGGCATGACGGGCAACATTGGTGAGCGCCTCTTGGGTTATTCGGTACGCCGCCGTGGCCAAGGCATCATCGATGATTGGAATGCTTTCATGCTTGAATACACAGGTAATATTGGTTCGTCTTTCAAAATCGGTGGTATACCATTCCAGGGCATCAACGAGGCCTAAGCTGTCGAGCACGCTTGGCCGCAAGCGTGTTGCTATGCTGCGGACGGATTCAATGGAATCGTCGATCAGATCGCACATGCTCTGTGCTCGCTGCGAAGCTTCGGGATTTGTTGTCTTGAGGCGACTTTGAATCCAAGCCGAATCCATATGCAAGGCAGTGAGTATTTGCCCCAGTTCATCGTGAAGTTCTCTGGCGATAATGGAACGCTCTTTTTCCTGACTGTCGATGATGGCACCCGAAAGTCGTTTGAGTTGATTCTGCGCTTTCTTAACATCCGTGATATCTGTTGAAATTCCGCAAATTTTTGGTGTATCGGAATCTTCATAGATAGGAAATTTGACAGAGAGATAAATACGGACACCGTCTTTCTGGGGGATATGCTCCTCTACCTGACATGATCGTTTATTGGCCAGGACTTTGAGGTCGTTGCTACGGATGATCGCAGCAAACTCATTTGGAAAAATGTCTTCATCGGTTTTTCCGCGGATCTCTTCATTGGTGATGCCGAACAATTCTTCGAAACGGGGATTGATTAAAATATACCGACCATCCGTATCTTTCATGTAAACGACGGCCGGGGTGTATGCGAGTATACTTGAGATCTCTCTGGTTCGCATCCTGACCTGCTCTTCTAATTCTCTAGAGTAACCCGCCAACTTTTCCTTGGCAAGTCTAAGGGCCTTTTCGGCCTGTTTGCGTTCGGTGATATCGACCGATACTGCCAAAGAACGAACGACATTACCCTGTTCGTCCCGTTCACCGATAGCGGAAACGAGTGCATCAATGGTAGCCCCGCTTTTTTTTACAAACCGAAAGGGGACATCTTTGGCAAATCCCGTTCTGAAAAATTCAGGCATAATTGTTTCCTGGACATAAAGGCCCGATTCTTCAGACAAGAAGCGGACTAGCCTTTTCCCAATGACTTCATCTCGGGTGTAGCCGAGCGCGGTAAGCCAGTGGTCACTCACCCTGACAAGATTGCCTCCTCTATTGATTGAATGCAGCATCGCCGGTGCATTGTGATAGATATTGCGATAGCGCTCTTCACTCTCACGCAGTGTTCTTTCAACCGCCTTGCGCCGATGGATTTCATGACTCGCCTTCCTGAAGAGGGATAATACCGACAAGCCGATCAAAACGCATAATATCAAGATGATGGGGCCGGTGGTTCTGATAAGCGGATCGACGACCTTTTTATAAATATCTTCGAGGTTGCTCAGATAAAGAACATGCCATCCGGGGTAATTATCAATACCGATCATATGCATCAGGTATTCGTTTTCATCGGAATCACTCATATGGTTTTTATCAATTTGACGAAGACCGGTCCATTTCCATGGCCCGCTTCCAAACTGCTGAGATCTGGCAATTCTGGCCGTATCACGTCCAGACAGTTTTTCCAGCGTATGGTACAGCCAGTTTTGTTTGTTCGATATGAAAACTACCCCTAACGGGTCGGCCAGCATTACTATTTCATCTATGCCGGAAAACAACTCTTTTTCAATGAGTTCGATAGATGCCTTGATGACCACGACACCAACCGGTGCATCCCTACCTGTTTCGTATATCGGATGACTGAAGTAAACACCGCGTCTGCTCGATGTCGTTCCGAGGGCGAGGTATGTGGAAGGGGCACCATCCATGGCTTGCTGGAAGTACGGACGAAAGCCGAAATTGTTCCCCAAAAAGCTATCCGGATCGTTGCGGTTGCTGGAGGCGATTGTATTTCCCAGCTGATCCATTAAATAACAGACTTCCACATCCAAGGTTTCTTTGAAATGATCCAATACATTGTTTGATGCTGCAAGAAATGCATCATCCCTTTGAAGCAGGACATCTGTGAGCGCAGACATACCTGCCAGCGTCCTGACCGGTTTTATATATTCGGACAGAAAAAACGAAAGATTCCTTGTGATCATTTCAACATTGGTTAGCGCCTGCCTGTCGGCTTCCTTAACCGCAGCCTCCTTTAAGGACAAATAGTAAAGATATCCACCTGTTGAAGCAGATAAGAATGCCAGTACCGACAGAACGAGCAGAATACTGCGCAGTTTCATGTTGATATAACTCCCCGATAATTAGCGATAATAAAACATAGGGCGCTGTCCTTCCGATCCAAAGAGGTTCGGATCGGTACGGCGAGACGATAATGTGATAGTAGGTTCTTCCCAAGGAAAAGCCCTGAAGGGCAATATAGGGAAGAGCCGATGAGGGATTGGAAATCCTGAAAAGAACGTCACAAAAATTCCACGATTTTTACCTTCCACTCGTCCGGAATTAAGCCCGCGGGACCAAGATATTGCTCCAGAGAGAATGGGCATCAGGAAGGGTGTTATCGATCGCCGCAGCCTTGTTCGCCATGTCAATCGATTGTTTGACAGATTCGGCAGGAGACTCGCTCCACCCGACACTTGCTTCGGCCCAGTGTGTCCTCCAGTCCAGCATGGTCCACCTTTACCGGCGCCTAAAAAGCGTGACGGAAACCCCAGGAAAATAATGTATACGTCATGTCAGACAGGTCCGAATATGGAACGACGTATGATAAATCCAGGGTTATCGCCCATTGGTCGTCAATGTGGATTTCGCTTCCGAAACCGAACTTGGTAACAAACTCCGCTGCGTCATTGATTTTGGAATATGTTCCTCGGCAATACCAGCCGTAATCGCTTGGCCAACAGACGTAGCCCGTAGGATCGGCCGAACGGACTCTGACGTACATGATCCCCGCACCAACCAGAGCATACGGTTCGAATCTTCCGAGTGGCCAATGGGCTTTGAGGTTGGCTGTCAGAAGCAACGTATCGAGGATAATTTTTTCGGTGCCTGAAAGGTCTGGATTTATTTCGGAAAGATCGACGGTGGCATCGAAACCGTTCATCATGCCAAGGTCTCCTTCCAGCGACCATTGTTCGTTGAACCTGTTACCGATCCTGATTCCGAGCCCCCAGGCATCTTTGAAATCATCCACGCCGGTGTCCTTGAAATTTTCGAAGCCTGTCAATCCACTGACAATGATGTAGCCGCCGGGGGTAGTAAAATTTTCAGCAAAGCAGGGGGGCGCCAGACAAAGATAGATGACGGACAGGAGTGTGATCGAAAAAAAGTTGAAGACTGTTTGGGTTTTGCTCATTTTCAACTTCCTTTCGTGCGATAAGGTGTGCCCGACAGTAGTCAAAGGCGATGGTACTGCCTGCGAACCGGTTATGCCATCCAGCGAATAAGACGGTTTCGATTCCATCGGTCGTTCCCGAAAACTGGTTTCGATAACCAGGTAAACGTTTTATTCGGCATTCATCTCATGCATACGTTGCCGGATACAACACAAAAGGCGAATTTCCCAGAGCCCTGGGCTATAAATCCACACATTGTGGATGCCGAGCCTATGGAAGATGATGTGCCCAAAACCGGTACCTTTGGAAGACACCGCCCTGCGGTTGGCAAACGTCGGGTCATTGTGGCTGGTCCGGCCAACCTCCTAAAGAAAAGTTGAACGCCCGCCGCACAGAAACGGGCTTTGTGCCGTGCCTCAGACAAATATCCTTTCCGCAGCGAATACTGCAACTCTTTTTTGCCGGTATTTTTTAGAGATCTATGGAAACGTGGCGCCAAAAAATGACATATTCATCCGACATCGTTTGAATCTTCCAAGATGTTGTGTTATTTATTACTCGGCGTTCAGAAATACCTGCATGTAAAAGTGTTCCCCCACCCTTATCGTTTTTTCCGGCATCATCGAAATCTTTTGTATGAGTTCTTCCGGTGAGTATCTATTTTCCATGGCCGGCCCAAAAGGTGTTTCCTTCTTTTCGATCTCAACAATTGCCAAAGCGGCATTGGGTTTTAATAACCGCTTGGCCTCTTTCACGAAATCTATCATTTTCTTTTTCGGAATGGAATGTATCACTGTTGATGCAAAAAGAAGATCAACCGAATGATCCGTTATTCGATCAAGATTGGTAATATCCCCTTCAATGGCCTCGATATTGGTGCTTTTGACATCATCAGTGAGCTGTCCGATAAAGTAGCTGTCCCGGTCAATGGCATACACTTTTCCTGATGATGATACCGCCCGTGAAAATATCTTTGCCATATACCCAGTGCCGCAACCAGCATCGATAATCGTTTGTCCTGATCTGATATCCAACGTGTTGACAATAAGCTGCGTGTCGATCAAGCCTTCAGTGAATTTCCGCATATCAATGAAATTCCCTTTACCGCCGTTTATGTCGTTTCGAGCCAAGTGTAAGATGATTTCAAACAGGTGACACGTTACACAATCTATCCTAAGTGGACAAGTGTTGTGGACAATAGAGGATTCGGGCAAGGTATTCATTCTCCGCCCCAACCGTTGTGTCCTCCGGCGTAAGCACAAGGTTCGCGCAAGTCCGTCCGTGGTCGTCGTTTCAATGCCGAGAATATGGATCAACTTTAAAAGACTGGCAGCCTGGTCGTCCGATTTTATTACCTCGCCACAGATTTTCATCGTCAGCAAACCTTTTCGACCGCCACAACGTCCGGGCTGTCACAACGATAGTAAAGGGTTGCCGTCAGGTGAAGATAATACCCGGTATCCTTTGTTCCTCGGGTTACTTCGTATTGTTCAATATGATCGTAGTTTGCTGTATCACCGAATGGTTGGGTGGCTGAGTAGTTTGATAATCAATGATAAACTTGCGGCCGGTTACCTGCATGCAGCAATCCTTCATCTGTTTCCGGGTTTTGTTCTCATTTTGTGATGATGGATCACCGGTGTCGCAGTTCAAGAGAAGGGCAAGCGTTACAACGAGCAATCCGATGATGGGCAAAAAACCTAATATTTTCAGTACATGTTGTTGATGGAAATTCGAGCCGGACATTTTTTACCAGAACTTTTGAACATTTGAGCAATAACCTGTTTTGAAACGGTTTTTTTACGGCAAGTTCATCGGTAAGTCAACTTTTATGCTTGTCGACGCAATGAGACCACATGAACGGGTTTTCCCTTGCGCGGTTGAATGATCTTACCCTATGATGGAAAAATGCGTCAGCCGTGGGATAGAAGGAACGCCCCTGGGCGGATATTTATCGCCACTGCTTTCCAACATCGATGTTCGGAATCCTGCTGCCCCTTGTCATTGTGCCGGTCTTCTATCCGAATCTTGTTTCAAGTCGAAATATAATCCGGTGAACTGAAATAGAGGAAGGATGTAAAATGGTCGAAATTAAAAAAAGTTATTGCGGTCTTTGCCATCCGCGATGCGGTACCTTGCTACACATTGAAAACGGCAAGGTCGTCAAAGTGAAGGGAGACCCGGACCACCCGGTCACCCGGGGCCTTATCTGCGAGAGGGGACGACTGATGCCGGATCATGTCCATCACCCCCAGCGCCTGAACTACCCTTTGAAACGGAAGGGCGAAAAAGGTGGCGGACAATGGCAGCGGCTGACATGGGATCAGGCGCTGGACGAGGTGGCGGAACAACTGTCCGGGCTTAAAGACAGGTACGGTGCCGAAACCCTTGCATTCACCCACGGGACAAAGCGGACCTACCATTGGGACTGCCGCAGGTTCTTCAACCTGTTCGGATCACCGAACGCCTGCGGGGTGAACAACGTCTGTATGTGCCCGAGCTACGCCACCGAATACGCCACCTACGGCGGCATGATCATGCCCGGGTTCATCGATGCGTCCTGTATTGTCCTCTGGGGCGCCAATCCGGTCAATTCCGATCCCGTCGGTCTCTATCCCAAGCTGGTTCGTGCCAAAAAGCAGGGTGCCCGACTGATCGTGATTGAACCCAGGCGCACAAAAGAGGCTGAAATGGCGGATCTCTGGCTTCAGATCCGGCCGGGTACGGATGTGGCCCTGATGCTGTGCTGGATCCGTCTGATTATCGAGGAGGGCCTGTACGACAAAGCGTTCGTGGACAACTGGACCGTCGGCTTTGAGGACCTGAAAGCCGCCGCGGCGGACTATCATCCTGAAAAGGTGGTGAAGATCACCGGCATCCCCGCGGATCTTATCGTAAACGCAGCCCGCATGTATGCCACTGCCAAGCCCGCAATCATTCCCTGGGGCTACGGCCTGGACAAACAGGGCATCAATGCCACCCAGTGCGCCCGTGCCCGGGCCATCTTACGGGCCATCACCGGCAACCTCGAGATACCGGGCGGGGAAATCCTCAGTATGGCAGGGGACATCGGCAAAATCATCGATTGGGAAGCCCTCGAGATGAATGCGGCCATCCCCGCAGATCAACGGAAAAAGCAGCTAGGCGCCGACCTCTATCCCTTTTTCGGATTTCCCGGATGGGAAAGAAACCAGGCGGCCAACAAAAAACTGCCCGAAGGCTACCTGGCCGCCCCGGAGGCCTGGCACTCCAACCTGGCCCATGCCAGGGAGGTGGTGAACGCCATGATCACCGGCAAACCCTATCCCGTGAAAGCCGCCATATCCCTTGCTAGCAATCCACTGCTCTCCTTTCCCAATACAATGAAGGTGTTTGAGGCGTTACAGTCCCTTGCGCTCTATGTGGTTATGGAATACTACCTGACCCCTTCGGCTGCACTGGCCGATTACGTGTTCCCGGCCTCTTCCACCGTAGAACAGCCGGAACTCTGGCTGACCCGGGATTTCTGTATGCCTTGTCCCCAGGGAATCGAGCCCCTTTACGAGCGCCGCAACAGTTACGATTTCTACCGCGGCCTCGGCATCCGTCTGGGCCAGGAAGAACACTGGCCCTGGGAAACCGTGGAACAGGTCTATGATTACTGCCTGGAGCCCATAGGACTGACGTTCAAAGCGTTTTGCGATCAGTACGGCATTTTCGGCGAACGGGAGTTCCGCCGATACGAAAAGCTCGGCTTCGGCACGCCTTCGGGCAAGGTGGAGCTTAAATCTTCGATTTTTGAGGAATTGAACCTGTCGCCCCTTCCGGTGTACCGCGAACCGGTATTAACTCCTGTGGGCAGTCCCGACTTGGCAAAGGAGTATCCATTTGTTCTCATCACAGGGAGCCGCTTTATGCCCATGTACCATTCCGAGCAAAGACAGATCGAAAAGGCCCGCAAGAAACATCCCGACCCTGTTGTCACAATCCATCCGTCCACTGCAGAAAAATTAGGCCTTGCCGCCGACGACTGGGCTGTCATATCCACGCCTTCGGGGAAGATACGCCAGAAGGTCCGGACTTCGGATTCCATCCGAGAGGACATGGTCGACCTGCAGCACGGATGGTGGTTCCCGGAGAGTGAAGAGAAGCTGCCGGAGCTTTTCAGGGTGTTTGCGTCCAACGCCAATCTTCTCTGCCCGGATGACCACGAGTTCTGCAGTCCGGAGATCGGAAGCTGGCCCCACTCTGCATTGTTATGCAATATTGAAAAAGAAAATCCGGACTGAAGATAGACCCGATGGTGGACTTCACCATTAAGAAAGGGTGGATAAGAAGTTCTAATTTTATTATTTTAAATTATTTTTTTTGAATCGGTAGAACTCCCTCCGGGTGGTGAACTGGTTCATCCCGCTCTTGTGGTGGATATAATAAGATAGGCGGTTCCGGCGCTCTTTCACGCTGTTCTTGTAATCTTTTAATATCTTCTCGTATCATACGTAGTTTCAGCTCTCTCTTTTCTTGTAATGATTTTTTCAATTTCGATTTTCCATAAAATTATTTTAAAACCATAATGATTGGATTTGCTCCATCCTATTTTTGCTTTCCATATGATTTTCAAATGAAATCAGTGGATCATTTGGTATCATAGCAATTTTCAACCATCGAAGGTTCTAAAAGGTGGTGTAATGCAACGATAATATGAATCAAGACAGGGTGTAAGCATACTATCCAATCAAGAATGGTGACGATTAATTTTTAATGACCTCAATGAAAGGAATTCGTCATGACACCTATTGATATAGTAACAAAGCCAGATCAAAGAATAAATGACATGCTGATTGAAATGGAAAAATTGGAGCCAAACCAAATTAAGTATCACACCTTTGTAGGGAATGATGTCTATCTTGATGGCAGATCGTTTAATGATTGAAAGTTCCAGAATTGTCGCATCTTTGTTAAACTCGGATTTTTTGAGTTAAAAGGCGATATCCGATTTGAAGACTGCACATTCGATATAAGCGGTCCTGCATCAAATATTGAGTCGATATTGTACATGCTTGCTGAACAGGATCATGATGTAGATTTTTATAGAGCCACTTAAAATGTGCCTATCCGCTTAGATTCAGGTTATTTGTTCTTCACAGTGGATTTCTTCTTCGAAGTCTTTCCCCTTGCAGATTTCTTTTCAGATGGTTTTTTCTTGGCCGTCTCATCACCACCGAAATATCTGAAGATGTCCTTTATTATTTTTGCCATGCCATTCCTATGGATTTTAGAGGTTTCAAAGCCAATCAATTCAGCGTAGGAGGCAATATGTAACGTGTCAAGTATAATGACGTTCATGTTAATTGTACAATGCCAGCACGTAAAAGCAGCGATTATGTTTTAACGGATATATCATCATTTTCGGCGTGATTATTATGACATCTGATTGCCAAAATTTGCGGAAAGTGTGTGAGTTAAATATGTCCCTCTAATTCTCAACAAGGTCAAATAATAAACTATTGACAAAAAAGACCCTAAGTTGCTCCAGTCGAGCTGGGGGGCTTGCCGCAGGTGCGAGAAAGATGTCTTTTTCGCTATCGTCGCCTATGCTGTCGCGGTTTCTGAATGAGATAAAGACAGATAGTCATTTGAGGAAGAAGTAGAGAAAATTGAAAAAAGGATCAAAAAAGCCGACCGAGGGTCGGACCAAGCAGAACGTCAAAAAATCGAGGGGTTATGTTAAAAACAGGGCCGTTTTCAGGCCTTGAATCGATGTTTTTAGGGCCAGAAAGAGCGTTTTAAGAAATCCTCATGTAAAAAGTTCAGAAACCGGGAAGGTTGACAGCGATTTTCAGCGGCAGAAAGCGAGGATAACCTTCAACATTTGATAATTTTAAACTTGATCGGACGGCTGATGAGAGAGGTAATTTCTCTTTTTTTGCGTATCTTTTTAGAGAAAACATCGTTCCAAATTAGAGTCCTCACATGGCATATCAACCATCGGACTACTCAACGGATAATTCAACACGGAATGTTATCCAACCATTCAGTTCACTGACACATCTCACGATTGTCGAAACGCAAATCTAAAAGCACGTCAGCACCTCCATCGTTCGGGTTGTAGCGGGGATCAAACCCGATTTTAACACAACCAATCAATGTTCCTTTCAAAGTTTGGTTCCTTTATTTTTTTCTAACAAGTTTCTAACCAAATCTTATCATCGCACTGGTATCTGTTGGCGTTACTTCATAAAGGTTCCGATTGGTGATCCATGGGAAAAGATTTGATACTGGTCGCTGACGCTGATGAAGTGTATCGTGATTTGATCTATCAGTGCCTTCGCAGGTTGAAGTTTCAGGTAATTGCAGTCGATTCCGGGGAAGAGGCACTGGAAGTCGTCAAGTCGAATTCGATTGATCTATTGATCGTAGATACCATATTGCCGGGCATGGATGGGTTGTCGGTAATCAGGCGGCTAAAAGGAAACATGCATACGATGCATATTCTGGTGGTGATGCTCTCAGGCAGCAGCAGCGAGCAGGACATCATAACGTATTTGGATTCAGGGGCCGCTGATTTTATCACCAAACCGTTCAATCCTGTCGTCCTGACCGCACGTGTACGGGCCGTGCTTCGCTCACGATCTGATAAACCGAAAAACAACGACACCACGATACGATATAATGGATTGCACATCGACTTGCGAAGGCACAAGGTTTGTATTGAAAGCCAACCCATTCACCTGACTGCCAGTGAATTCAAACTGCTCAAAATTCTGATGTCAAAACCCGGCTGGGTATTCAACCGTTCGGAAATTGCCAAATCGATTCATGGGGAAAATTGTGCCGTAACCAGTATCGGTATGCACATCGTCAACCTACGACGCAAGATGGGAGCTTGCGCCGGCTATATCGAAACGGTTCGCGGTGTTGGCTACCGTTTTCGGGGTGTTGAGAAATAGCATCACCCAAGCCCGTTACAGACGTTTTGTGAATTGTCTTTTACATAAACATCCGATTTTGAAAGGTACCTATGCTGCCAGAATTTGAGACACGCGCCACAATGGAAGACAAACAAACCTTGGAACCGGATGGTGCCCGTTGGAGAATTGGTTTGGTCGGCCAAAATGCCTTTCAGAACTGTTTGCTCAAGGCGGTATTGAACGATGGAATGGAACAAAACAGCGATTTTGAAATAATGGAACATTGGAGCTGCAGCGATGAAGCCTGCCCTTTTGATCTTATCCTATGGGACAGTTTTTCCATGGATGCCAATGCAATCTGGTTCAAACTCAACCTTGGCGGGGTGCCCAATCCACTGGATCAGCCCATTGCACTATTCAATATCGATCCGAAAGTCGGTGCTGCCTTTGAACGACAAGCCATTGAGAAACGAATTCGCGGTGTCTTTTATGCCGATGAGAAGCCACAGTACTTCCTCAAGGGGATTAAGAAAATATTAAATGGCGAGTTGTGGTATTCCCGTAAAACCACTTCCGAAATTCTCATGGACTCACGGGCCTATCGGGCGAGTATTGTGACGGCCGAAGTCAAACTGACCCGACGTGAAAAGGAGATCTTAATCGCTATCGCCGCCGGTGCCACCAACAGTGAAATCGCCACCGAATATTTTATCAGTCTGAACACCGTGAAAAGCCACATTTTCAACATCTACAGGAAAATCGAAGTGAAAAACCGTCTGGAAGCAACATTGTGGGTGGCGCGATACATGTAAGAGATCGGGGAAATCAAAAAAAACAAGAACCAAATGACAAATTAGCGACAAAGATAAATGGCCAAGTATCAAACGATTCAAGCTTAGGCTGTTCAACTCCTTCTGCCACTCGCTTTTCGTCTCAGTGATAGTCTCTAACGAAAATCTGATTAAAAAATCCATCCTGCATCCATATCTGATCAAAGCTTTCTCGTATGAAACTACGCCAAAATGGCATAGTTTCAGTTTTCGGTCAAAACGGCCAAAGGTCGGCGGCGGTGCTGAATTCTTAATCACCGATAACCGCCTTTGTCAGCAGCCGGGCCAGGGAAGTGGCAAAACAGTCCCTATTGGAAGTATTGTATTTTAATCGATCATCGTATCATGCAATTTTGATATCCTCGACAAGCAGGGATCGCATAAGGCGTTCTTTTTGCACTATCCCAAGGTATTACCTTTATAACACTCACCTATAATCCATCAAACTTATCTCACCCCTTTTCCACGCATATTTTTCATACCAATCTCATACCCATGACGCCGTACTATCGCCACATCTTCAAACTATACGATTGATATAGTCATACCTTTGATCGCACCAAATAAAGCAAAAAAATAGCGAAACAAACCCACTCGCGAGGGATATCGGAGAATATAAAAATATGGTTAATAGGTCCAAAACAATACATCGAATTACCCCTTGAAGGCTCATTCGATGGATATTTCGTCGATCTTGGACAAAAGGGGCACCAGAAAGTCCAACGGAAAAGCACCACGGATACTTTGTTGGCCTCCAAATACAAAGATTGGGACGAGATATCTGCCTCCAACCCCGAATTTCTACCCGGAACTTTTACCAACCGGCGTCACGCCGGTATCAGAAAACTCCGGGGTGATTTCAACCGGGACCTTTGCCGACCGGTATATCCGGCACCGGAAAGCCCTTTTCCACATCCATACGGGACCTTTGCCGACCGCATTTTTTTCGGGACCGGAGAGCCCTTTTGAAAACTTACCCGGGATTTTTGCCGACCATCGTTTTTTGTTGGGACCGGAAAACCCGCGGGAAGTGCCGCGAAGGGCTCTTCGTGCATCTTTTTTGAACTTTCGATGAACCGGAATTATCGACAAAGCGTAAAAGGTAAAGGAGTCGTCCATGGAAGAGTGCCGAACCGAAAGACGGTTCAACCTGAAATTACCCTGCTTGATCTTTGCTTCGGACGATTTGAACGGAAACGTGCAATGCCAGACGGTTACTTCCAACGTGAGTGTCGGCGGCGCGTTGGTAGAGACCGATCTTCAACTTCCCATTGGAAAAAAGGTGTCGATCGAGTTATTGGTTCAGCGCGATGAATTGTTCGGAACGACCCACAACAGCTGTATCAAACTAAGTGGCCATGTGATTCGTGCCAATGGTTGCGGCATGGCACTGTCTTTCGACAAGGAATATCGGATTTTTCGAGTTCCAAAGGTGTTTGATTTTCAGAAAATGCGATTGGAACGGATTACCAAGGTGAAAGTCTCTTGCGAGGAAACAGCGTAAATTAAAAGGTTGTCTATCAAACAACTCTTTTTGGAAAATGATAATAAGGAGAAAATCAATGAACAGAGTTTTCGTATTGTTTTTGTCGGGATTGCTGCTGGTTGCCTCCCAAAGTCAAGCCAGCATGAGTGTAACACTGGAGAACGCAGAACTTTACCAGGTTTTCAATGAGTTGTTCGTGCCAGAGGGAAGCACCAAGACGATGGACAGCACGTGGGAACTTAGCATGTCTGATTATTACCTGAAAGATGGTTCTGATATTGTTTTCGGCAAGACCGGAGACACCTTCCGCGTGGATGCAACCTACCGGGAGTCGGGATGGGGAGGAGAACTGGGCCTCTGGAACGGAGACAGCAGCGCCGGAGACCCGGGGTACCAGAAGGTACTGGGAAGCGAAGCTTTTGTAAGGAACACCATCATCCAGCAGGATACGACTTTCACCATGCTGGACGGGTATACCTTTGCCGACACCCGGCGAGAATGGGTCGGCGAGGCCCAGGAGCGCTGGTCCGCCGACCGTTCGCAAAACATCCTGGGAAACAAGGACCACTTCGTGGCCTTTGCCATAGAGGATGACGAACTGCTCGGCAACTTCAATCTGCTCTTCGGCACCGATTACACCGCCGACACCAATGACGTGTGGCTCATCGGGTTCGAAGAGCTCAACATCGGAGACGCAGATTTTAACGATCTTGTGGCCGTCGTCTCCCGGACCAGCGAGGTGCCGCTTCCCGGTGCGGCGATCATGTTCGCCAGCGGTTTGGTATTGGTGGTAGGTAGACAACGCCTTAGAGGAACGGGAGCAAATTGAAATCCATTCAATGGATATCGGGATCGGAAACCCCGAGCAGATCGATGTTTCGGGTTTTACATCAATTTGTCTTGTTAAAACAAATAGATATAAAATAAACACAATATTTATCATTTTCTAATGAACGGCTAACAAGGTGAATTTAAATATATCACTTCATTTGGGAAAAAACGGTCTTGCGCTCGGCCTGTCATCATCAACATAAAAAACGCACCAGAAGTTTTCAATGGCTTTTGGCCGGGTCATGGAGAAAGATTTTCACCTGAAAAATTGCGTGAGCTCTGAAAACAGATGTCAAATATGCCGGCAAAAGTCATTGAAAAACCAAAGTCCCCTCAGGGTGAAAAGATTAAGAGGCTGTTCGAGTACTTGATGAGTATACGGAGTAGCAATTTTACCGGTTACATCAAGATCAACTACACCCAGGGCAATGTCGGGCGGGTAGAGAAGTTTGAGGAAATTTTAAAAAAATGAAGGTGACGCCCAGTTCATCGTCAGGCTTATAACCTTATCATGATGGTTTACTTTATTCTTGGTTACAATACGATCTCGAGAACATTATCGATACGATAATATGCAATACACTTTTCCACCAATAGGCACGCCGCCGATTGGCGATATATCAAGAGGATAAATTGAAAGCATTCCAAGATGATATAGCAAAAAGGGTATCCGTTTTCCTTTTCGCATTCCTCTTTCTGTTTGTCACAAAAGTTCATTCCGAAACTCCTGATTTTACAGACTTTCATCTTATAATGGTGATATATGACCCCAGTACGAATGAAATGTTAATGGACTTGGGATTTTTTTTTACATGGGATGAAGTTACCCCCGGCTACAACCTCTTTTACAGTGAGCGTGATTATCCACTTGTCGAACAAGGCTTTGGACTGGAAGATTTTTCCGCAGTAAGCGATTGGAGCCAGTTAAATGCCACTTTTTTTTCATTTTTATCATCATCTAGTACTTTTGGGTCACACATGATATTTGCGACCACATCAAAAGTAGAGCCGAATATCAGCAAAAGCCAAATGAGTAATTTTCTCAGTTCAGCAAACAAGATGTACTTAAATTGTATAGATAACCCACAATGCGGTATCTTTGTGGGGCAGGCGGCCGGAGATAACGCCTATCATACCCAAATGAACAGAGGCGTTTTTCCTGGGGGATTCTTCGCCGGTTTTAACCGTAATGCCGAAACCGGAGAGGTAAATCTGGCCCCCCTGGCCGAAGGCCAATCCGTAACCATGTACTTATACCACAACATACTTCTTGATGGCGAATTCTCTCTAAACCGGGGCCCGGATCAGAGTACGGACTACTGCGCGGCGCTACGAATCGATCCCGACGGCAGCGTCATTCTAAATCCTCCGGTGACCAACGAGCCCCCCGAAATCAAGAATGCGACGGCGTCGCCCGTGTCGGGCCCCGGAGGAACAGCAGTAACCCTGAGTGGAACGGCCAGCGATGGCGATGGGGACGGCTTGACTTACACCTGGAGCACGGACGACGGGCTCGGCGGCTTTCCGCAGGCCAGCGCCACTGCGAGCTTCACCGCACCGGCCTACGTGGACGGCGGGGATAACGTCTACACCTTCAAGTTGACGGTGAGCGACGGCACGGACACGGACACCGCGGCCGTCACTTTTACCGTCACCGCCTCCCAGACCAACGAGCCCCCCGAAATCAAGAGTGCGACGGCGTCGCCCGTGTCGGGCCCCGGAGGAACAGCAGTAACCCTGAGTGGAACGGCCAGCGACGGCGATGGGGACGGCTTGACTTACACCTGGAGCACGGGCGACGGGCTCGGCGGCTTTCCGCAGGCCAGCGCCACTGCGAGCTTCACCGCACCGGCCTACGTGGACGGCGGGGATAACGTCTACACCTTCAAGTTGACGGTGAGCGACGGCACGGACACGGACACCGCGGCCGTCACTTTTACCGTCACCCAGGGCAACACTGCCCCCGTGATTTTGAATGCAACAATAGATCCCGATTCGGGCACCGAGGGAACGCGGGTGTTGATATCCGGAGAGGCGATCGACGTCGATGTGACAGATGCGCTGACGTACGCATGGTCTTCGGCCAGGCCCCTCGCCGGATTGCCCACGGACAAGCAACTGTGGTCCTTTACGGCGCCGGCCTTCATTAATGGTGGTGATAATGAATATATTATCACGCTGACGGTGAGCGACGGCACAGATTCGGTTACCCAGACTTTCACCTTCACCGTCACCTCGGAAAATACGGCTCCGACAATATCCAGCGCAACGGCATCCCCCAACCCGGCCGCCGAAGGCGCCACAGTAACCTTGAGCGGCGCGGCCAGCGATGGCGACGGGGATGCCTTGACTTACACCTGGAGCACGGAAGAAGGGGTTGGCGGGTTTCCGCAGACCGGTGCTACGGCGAGCTTTGCCGCGCCGGCATACGTTGAGGGTGGAGACAACGACTACACTTTCACCCTGACGGTAAGCGACGGCACGGACTCGGCCGCCCGGGACGTCACCTTCACCGTCAGCCAGAACAATACTGCGCCGGTAATATCCGGTATCACGGCCTCCCCCAATCCGGCCGTTGAGGGCACCACGGTGACCTTGAGCGGAACGGCTGGCGATGCCGATGGGGATGATCTGACCTACATCTGGTCCACGTCCGATGATATCGATGATTTCCCCAAAACAGGGGTGTCGGTGACTTTCACTGCGCCAGCCTATGCGGATAACGGCGCCAACGACTATACCTTCACCCTGACGGTAGGCGACGGAACGGACACGGTCTTTCGGGATGTGAATGTGAGCGTGAGCCAGGCGGCCACGGCAACACCGGGAATAATTCCCACTGTGCCATTCAACGGCGGAACCGTCAACACACAGACGCCGGTGATCGGCGTAATGGTAGTGTCGGAAGA
This sequence comes from uncultured Desulfosarcina sp., assembly GCA_963674945.2. Taxonomy (GTDB): domain Bacteria; phylum Desulfobacterota; class Desulfobacteria; order Desulfobacterales; family Desulfosarcinaceae; genus Desulfosarcina. The sequence goes on along the minus strand of CAXXWQ010000003.1, from coordinate 111,830 downwards.
CAATAAATCGTCCATTCAAGTCGAATTTGAGGTGTACCGTGACAGCGCGATAACGGGAAGGGTCGCGGTCGGCCAAACCACTGTCGGCAAGACCGCATGGCGGGTCGATGAAGATCTCGAAGATGAAACCACCTATTATTGGCGTGCCCGGATCGTCAATGATGATTCGTGGTGGACATCGGTATTCAGCTTCACGGTGGACCTGGACGGTAGCACCGAGCCTGAAATCATGGTCGTGGAGGAAGGCATCTACGATCTTACGGTTCCCTATAACACGATTATAAAAGTTACCGATGCTGGCAGCGCCATAAACGGCACGCAAGTCATCATTCCTGCCGGTGCCTTACGAACAACGACAACCATTTCCATCGGCGAGGCAACTGGACTCGGCATACCAACCATGGATTCCGATTTAGTGCCTGTGGGCAAGGTAATCGATTTTGGCCCATCGGGTACCTGGTTCAACATGCCGATCACCATTAACATTCCTTATACCGAAGCCGCTTTAAAGGCGGCCGGTGGGATCAATCCTGCGTTCCTCATGGCCTATACGTACGATAAAGTCGATCGCCGCTGGGAAACGATCGCCGTGAAAAAGGTGGACGAAGAGAACAACATGCTGGTTTGCGAAATCGAGCATTTCTCCTTGTATACGATTGCCGCTACCAACGAAAGCGGACGGTTGAGTGGACAGAACAATGGCAGCGGTGACGGCGGATCATCCTGTTTTGTCGGCACAGTCGGGTCGCTGCCGGCCGGCACCTCGTGGATTATGGGGTTTGTTGCCTGTCTGTTCGTTGCCATGGCCGTATCGGCTATAAAAATCATCCAGCATCAAGCAAGATGAGCAGAACAGGAAACCCATCACAATTGTAATATTCGGGCTTTGCGCCAGAAACTCGGAAGTTAATTGAATTATAATATCGCACTCATAATCAGCTAACATTCAATCCGTAAAAACAAAAAACAAACAGCGGGGTACTTTGCTGACCTGAAGTATATAGGCACCAGAAAGCCCTGAGAACAAGAAGTCAATCGTTCTCAGGGCTATTTTTTTTGACTATTACAAAATCCGAGAGGGGAGGTGATGCAGAAAACTCTTGAGAAAAGAAAAGTGCATGTTTCACCCTTGGTAAGATCATCCGTGTAATCCATTTGTTTCTTATTTTTCGCAGTCAACCTCCAGAAAAAGCCAAACTCCGGGAGACCGGAGGGCGGAAAGATACAGGTCCGACAAACAGTACCATGTAACCGGTTCGAGTCCAACGGGAATTAAAGTGAAGGCGAGACGAGCCTCGCCTACGGGACCGAAAACACGAGGCGTGTGCCGGATGGCTGATCTGCCTGGAAAACAATCAATCGACTATTTTTGGAGGTAGATTCAATGAAAAAGGTTTTCGCAGCTGTTTTAGGTGTTATGGTCATGGTTGGCGTCGCCGGCACCGCTTCCGCCGATCTCGCCCCCCTTGCAGTGAACCTGGTAATGTACAACGACACCCACGAAATCATCTACGACCTCGGCGCCGGCTATGACACCGGTAGTGGCGACATCGCCGACAACTTTGGCGCGACCTTGCTGGACGACGTCTCAATCGGCAGCTACACCGGTTTTTCTTTGTTTGCAACCTACAACGGCGGATGGTTGGGCTGGGGTATCAATGAGCAGCAGGCGGACGGCGCAGCCAAACCCACCTTCATCAACTCATTCTGGTCCTCAGCAGACTACGTATCCAAAAACAACGACTACGGCGTCGAACACCTCACCGCCGACCAAAACTCTTTCATGAACATGATGACTCCGTCCTTGAAGGGGCTGATCGCCCTGGGAGATGGAAAAGGCAACCTGACGGACGCCGAAGATGAGATGTACCTCTGGACTCAAATAGGCGTCACCGGCGACCCGTTGAACTATGCCACCATCAAGATGATCAACAATGGCAACGGTACCGCCGATTTCATTATCGAGGGACCCACCGATGTAAGCGAAGTTCCCGTTCCCGCCGCCGCCTGGTTGATGGGTTCCGGTCTTCTGGGCTTGATCGGCGTTCGTCGTAAAAAAATCTAACGTCGGCAAGCCAATGTAAACAGCCCATGCATGTTGCGTGAGTATCTCAACACCATACAAGGAGAAAAGAAATGTTAGGTAAAATCGTTAAGGGTCTGATGATCGGTTCCATGGCCGTGGCGATGGCCGTACCCGCCGCCGCCCAACTTCGCGAAGTCAATATCTTCGGTGCCTCGGCCCAGTACGCATACTGGACGGAAGGTGCGCCCCAGTTCCTGAGAGACTATATGCAGTGTGGGACCTCCGACATCGGTCACGCCCAGATGGAAGACGCAGGACCTGCCGCAGACCGTGACGCCGGTATCGCCATTTGCGACGGCGGCGATTTCGGCAACATCGGTATCGGCGGATCTCAGGCCGGCGCCCGGCGTACCGGATACGTCGGCGACACCATCGCCATCCGGTATACCACCTTCGCCTCTGCCGAAGGCGTCTGCGCCGCGATCGATACGGGTGCGGCAACCGATTGTGGTACTCCCGACACCGGTTGCACGGCAACCCAGCGACTGATGGCCAATGAGGCCGCCGTCAGCGCCTGGTCTGACATCAACACAATTCCGGCTCCCGCCGACACCGGCGTGACCATCGGTTTGACCTGTAAGGAGATCACCCTGGGTACCTCCGATATCGATCCGATTTGCTTCGACCAGTCCACCTACGGACCCAAGAATCACGACACCTGGGGCCCGGAAGGCGGTCGCATCAGCGATTGGGAAACCGCCATGGGCGGTGGCATCTTCGGAAAGAGCAAAACCGCGTTTCCCGTAGCCGATGACGCGAAATGGTGGATCAGAATCTTCACCCCGATCGAACCCGATCTGGACCTGTTCACCGTTTTCGAGCCGATCATCGTGCCCTTCTCTTTCTTCGTCAATGAAGCCTCCCTCGGCGGCGAGGTTACCAACCTGAGCAGACCCCAGGCTCAGATGCTCTTCTCCCAGCAGGTCACCGACTGGAATACTTTCGGATACAGCAGCCAAGATGTCGTAGTGTGTATCCGCCATGCCGGTTCCGGTACCCACGCCACCCTCGACTGGTCCGTCGTGCGTCCCCAATCGCTGGCCCAGATCGCCTACGCCTACGACGAATCTGCCGTCACCTCCGGTGTCGTCCCCCGCACTCTCACCAACAAAGGCTCCTCTGACGAAATCGAATGTGTCGGTTCTTACGCCGGCGCCGTGGGTTACGCCGATTCGGACAAGAAGGGAGACCTCACCAATCCTTGCGAAAGCGGCGCCTGCCGCGTCAACTACCAGGGCTACATCGGTAAACGTGACAACATCAGAAACGGCCGCTACGACTTCTGGGGCGCCAACTACGTCATCGCCACCAACGCCGATGCCGCTCAAACGCACGTCGCCGCTCTGATGGCCTACATGTCCAACCCGACCAACCTGGACGCCACCTCGAAATACGAATTCTGGGCTTCCCAGGATGAGATGAAGGTCATCCGTGACAGCTGCAAAACCGGTATTAGCGTAAAATAATTACCGCATCCGAAGGTGTTTCGTCATCCGGACGAATACCTTATGGCGAAATTGTTCGTACCACGGGGCCGCACGTAGCAGTGCGGCCCCGTACTTATCTGAATTCCCGGTGAACCGTCGGCGCATGACATCGGGCGAACCTTTCCATGGGCATGAGAATCTTTTTCTCCCCTCACCCTGTCCCCATCTCCCTAAAGTGGTGAGGGGACACCGTCTGATCTGCGATGCACATGCTGTAAAACAGGATCCCTTATTTCGCGGAAAATCCACACCACAAAAAATCATCGTCCCGCGATCGAAATTCTTATCTTTTCTAATTGATATCTAACAAACCTTGTTCATAAAAGACTTTTCTTTTCGAAGGGCATTTTCAATGCAATCCGGCAACCAACATCAAAGTACAACACAGTGGGATCGGAATTATGATACAGGCAATGGGTAACATGCGCATGAGATGGCTGGCAATGGCGGCAGCGGTATGCATCGCGAGCGTATATGGATGCGCGGGCATGGTGAAACCGGATGTGTTGGTCCAACCGGGTGACGCAGTGATGATCGACTACAGTTGCTACCTTCCCGATGGGTCCCTGATGATCACCACCGATGCGGCAAAAGCCATAGCGGCCGAGGGGAAAAAGGCGGCCAACAAAAACTTCATGCCTCTGCGTGAGTACGGTCCCGTGTCCGCAACGGCGGGCGACAAGGCCCTTAACTATATGCTCCAGCGGGACGTGGCGGAGTTTTTGGAATTTTCAGTTCCCGCTTATCTCGCCAACGGCATCGTGAACAAGCCCTACGACAGAAGAATGCAAATTTCCATTCAGGGAGAAATTCCGCCGAATATTCAGAAAAACGAGCGCTACACCAAAATAAAACGCAGGCGCAGGCTGCCGTTGGTATTCGATTCCGGGCTGGCTGTCACCAGGCAAAGATACGGCGAGAATATTGGACCCGGCGATACGGTGGATTTCGAAGTTTTGCCCGGTACCCAACTCCGTTTCGGTGAGATCAAGGGCGAGTGGATCACTTGCAACCTGTTGTTTGAAGATGGTCTGATGATTCCGGACCCATTGGGGCACAAACATTTGGTGAAAATCGACGAAAAAAACTACTGGATGATCACCGAGAACAGGGTCGGCGAAATCGTCCGGGCTGGCCAACTGATAGGCCGGGTCGATCGCATCGAGGAAGAATGGTTTTGGATCGACTGGGGGCATCCCTTTGGCGGAAAACCGCTCGATTGCGATGTGTATGTTCATAATCTGCAGCCGGACAAAACGCGGCCCTAGTGGCCATCAACCATAGCACAAGGTAGAAGGAGAACGGACGATGTCTCAACGTACATGGTGTATCGCGATGGCAATTCTTGTGGGGCTTTCTGTGATAGCCGCTTGTGCGACCGAAAACCGGGCTATGACAACATCCGGGGAAACGGCGGCGCACAGCGAAACAAAAGAAAAGGAAGTCGTGGCCAAAGAACTTCAAGATGCCCTCCGGCAGATGGAGAGCGACGGCTCAGAAAGTCTGAATCTGTTTGTTGGAGAGAAAAAGGATGTTGTCCAAAACGGTGACTACGTGATCCTTGCGTATCAGGCGCAACTTACCGATGGTACCTTCGTCTCCTTCTCCAACAGCCGCGACGAAGACTCTTCCGAAACGATAACTTCCGAGAAGGAAAAAAAGGAAGCCGCCGCCAAGAAAATGAAAGTGCTCGTGCTGGCCGGCGATCCCTCAAGCCCCATGGGGCTCGGCACCAAAGTGGTAGACGGCGTCGTCGGAACGAAAACCAAGGTGACGGTGGCCCCGGAAAACGCCTTCGGTACGTACGATCCGCGAAAAATCATCACCATCGATCGCGTCCGGACACTTCCGACCCGTGTGACGTTTGATGCCGACGGCTTTTTCAAACGTTTTAAGACGTTTCCGGTCCTTGATCAGGTGATACCCTACAATCCTTATTTAATGGCACGTATCGATGAAATCGAAGAGACCCAGGTTCATCTGACGCTATTCCCCAAAAGCGATCAGTCCATTGAAGAAAGTTACGGTGAGGTCATCGTTACGGTGGACGAAGCCGCGGGTGAAATCCGCATTCAAATGAATCCGGTGGTCGGTACGCCATTTAGCCATGGTGTGGTGACCGGCGTCGAAGACGAAAAGGTCATCGTCGACATGAATCACCAATACACCGACCGCGAGGTGATTGTCACCTATACCATCGAGAAGATCGTCAAACCCAGCGTTTTCGGCAACCAGAAAGTCGAGTGGTTCGACGACTTCGAATTTGGTACATCCAGTGCAGTCGATCTAAACAAACCCATTTTGCTGTTTCTCTATGCCGACTGGTGCCAGTACTGCAAAAAAATGCTTGCCGGTGTTTTTGAGGATCCCTGGGTGCGCTATTTCAAGGATGAATACGTATGGATAAAAGTCAATTCCGACGAAAACAAGGCTTTCATGAAATATTTCGGGCAAGAGGGATTCCCCATGACCGTACTCATGACCCCCGACGGTCAGGTATTGGATAAATGGTCCGGGTATAAGGAGTCGAGGGATGTTCGAACGAATCTGATGAATCTTCTGAATACCTTCAATAATGCACTATTGGGGTAGTTCCGACTGCTCTTGCGATCCTACGTCAAGTGACATCATTCCAAGCGGAAAGTTAACGGCTCATGACGGATAAACTTTTTTTTCAGCCTCTTGTTATTCTCGTCTTTTTTTTGGGCTTTACGATGTCACATATCGGCGTCAAGGATGCGGCCTGCAAAGAGGGCCAGGAGGAAATCCGTTTTCCCATAAAATTGTATGAACTCAGTGGCAACACCATATTCGACGACGCAGCATTGTCCAACGAACTGCAAGCGTTCATTGGTGAAAATAAAACTTCTCAGGACGTCGAAAGAGCCCGTAGCGTTCTGGAAAAGTACTATCACGTGAACGGATACCCCACCGTCTTGGTCAACATTCCTGAACAGTCCGTGGAAAACGGAACGATTCGGCTGGAAGTCATCGAGAGCACGGTGCGGCGGGTGCGGGTGGTGGGCAACCGCTATTTTACCATGGAGAAGATCCTCAAGGAACTGCCTTCCATGGAGCAGGGCCAGTTCCTGCATCTTCCCAATGTGCAAAAAGAGTTGGCGGCGATCAATCGGAATCCGGACATGAAAGTGGCGCCCGTTTTGATGCCTGGCAAGGATCTGGGAACGATCGATATCGAATTGCGCGTCAAAGACAAGCTGCCACTGCACGGCAGCATGGAACTCAACAACCGATCCACACATGCCACGACCGATCTTCGGCTGAACACGTCGCTGCGCTACGACAATCTGTGGCAACGTGACCACTCTATCAGCCTGCAATACCAGACGAGCCCCGAGGATACGAAGGAGGTCCGCGCCATCGCCGGTTCCTACGTGATGCCGTCCCCCTTGTTCGACAACCATATGATGGCCCTTTATGGGGTTATTTCAGACAGTGATACCGCATTCGGCCAGGGCTTCGAGGTGATTGGAAAAGGGTATATCCTCGGATTGCGCAACATCATCCCCTTAGGCGCCCGGGGGAATTTTCGTCATAACCTGACCCTTGGCCTTGACTACAAGGATTTTGACGAGGACTTGAGTTTCTCTGAGGAGGGTGGCGAGTCGGAGAGCACTCCCGTCACCTACATGCCCATGACGCTTTCTTACGGCGCATCCTTGCCGGACAAATGGGGATCCACTAGCTTGAACGGTTCGCTAAATCTGGCCTTTCGAGGTGTGGCCACCAAGGAAGAAGAATTCAAAGACAAACGTTTTAAAGCCAGAGGCAATTACATCTGCATGGCCCTCGGACTGGATAGAGTGCAGCAGATGCCATGGGACTCCAGCCTTTTCATTAGACTCGATGGACAGATCGCCGACCAGCCGTTGATTTCCAATGAGCAGTATATCGCCGGGGGAATGAAAAGTGTTCGCGGCTATATGGAAAGTGAAGTGGCAGGTGACAAGGCAGTCCACGGCATGTTCGAATGGCGGTCGCCGGACATGGAAAGCCTGCTTGGTCTTTGGGAACCCTTGGACCTTTCGTTCTATGCATTCTATGACTTCGCTAATCTCCGCCTGATCCACCCGCTTCCTCAAGAGGACGCATCGCTATTCATTTCCGGAACGGGAGGTGGCGTGCGTGGAAAGCTTTCCGAATACCTCATCTATGAATTTGTTTGGGGATACGCGTTGAAGGCGACGGAAAATACGGAGAAAGGTGACCAGCAGTGGTATTTCGAGGTCAAGTTTCAATTTTAAAATTTATCCCATGGTCTTCGGCCGCTGGGATGAATTTTACTGTTTGGTATTTTTGCCCCCTCACCCCGACCCTCTCTCCTTGAGGGGAGAGGGGTGATTAAAAGCCATTCCACATTTTCTTAACACTTAATACTTAACACAGTGTTGAATTATGAAACCAACGACGATAAGAAAACAAATACTGCTTCTTCTCCTGGTCTTCGATTTGACCTTTCTTCCGGCAGTTAGTTTTGCCGGAGCTAACATCCCCGGTTTCTATGGGAACATGGGCAACTTGGTGCAGCCATCAGCAAACCAGTTGCCGGTGATCCAGAACATCATCAGCGGCGTAAAAGACCTTGAAAAGGTGGGCAGCGACACGCTTGTGGTGCACCAAAACCAATCCAAGGCGATGCTGGACTGGGAATCATTCGACATCGGCGCCGACGCCATGGTTCACTTTGACCAGCAGGACAACACGAACTGGGCTGCATTGAATCGAATTTTCGATCAAAACCCTAGCCAGATCTACGGGAGATTGACCGCCGACGGTGCCGTTTATCTGATCAATCCCAACGGGATACTGTTTTCAAAAGATGCCCAGGTCAATGTGCATATCCTGGCAGCGTCGGCCCTGATGATGGCGGAAGACGATTTTACGAACGGAATCATGAATTTTTCCGGCGATGAAGTGGAATCCGATGCAGTCGTTGCCAATTTCGGCCATATCGAGACCGACTCATCGGGCAAGGTATTCCTGATGGCGCCCAACGTGGTGAACGGCGGAACCATCGAAGCGCCGCAAGGAGATGTATTCATCGGCGCGGGAACCGAAGCCAATTACAGCCAAGGACTCACCAGCGAAGGCCAGGTTACGGAAAGTTTCGAGGTGAATGGCTTCGGCACCGTCACCAATACCGCCGAAGGCGCAATCATAACCGACGGTGGTGCGACCCGTTTGTATGGCGGTGTCGTTAACCATGACGGGTTGATAAGAGCCGTGACATCAGTTGTCAACCAGGGCGTCATCGAACTTCGCGCATCGGATACGGTTCGCACCGGAGAAGAGAGCGTGATCAGCACGCCGGTGAGTGAATCGACCGATGCCTATCACGAAAGCTTCTCGTTTTCTGCGGGAGCCGTTTCGATACAGGCCGGAAGCAACATCGAACTGAACGGCGCCATACAGGCGCCTAACGGGAATGTTACCCTATTCCTTCAACCAGAGGACGATACGGCCGTCGAGAGCAGCCAGGGCCGCATTTACATGGGTGGCGGCGGTTCCATCGATGTGAGTGGTGAATGGACACAACGTCAGGCCGAGGATCAAGTGGTCTCCGTTCAACTGAACAGCGTCGAATTAAGGGATGACTACCAACAAAAGGAGTCCGATTTAAAAGGGGAAACCGTTCAGATCAAGAAGAGTGAAGGTTCCAGCATCGGTATCGTCGAAGGCTATTTGAATGCCGAGGAAAAAACCGCTGCCGAAAGGGCGACCGCGGGAGGCAACATAACCATCGACGCCGGGGTCGGTGAAGTCATCATCCGGGACGACGCCGAATTGGATTTCAGTGGAGGCGGTTACGTCTATGAAGCCGGCGCGGTGCAAACCACCAAGCTTTTATGCGGCAACACTATTTACGATATCAGCAGCGCCCCCGAGAACCTTCAATACGACAGAATCCTGGATGAGACCGTGGTCAAATACGATCGCTTCGGGATCATTGAAACCTTCTCCGGGATATACACGGGCGGCGCCTCACCGCTGAAATCCCTGACATCCGGGTATATCGAGGGTGCCGACGCCGGCAGCCTGCAAATCAATGCAAGGACCGTCGTCCTCAACGGCTTGCTGAACGGCTCGGTTACCATCGGCCCATACCAGACCGAGACGGAAGAGTTGAAAGACGAACTCGGCTATGATTTGACCCTCGGGAAGAGTCTGCCGATTGGTGGTTCTCTCACCATCGGCAGCGCACCGAAAGGTTCTCTGAGCTATCAGGTCTCCGATCCGGGGATCGTCGAGGTTGTCATTACGGATACGGAAACTTCGCTTCCGGATACTTTCCAGGCGGACAGCTCGCTCGGTGAGATCGTCTCCGAGAACGGCGTGAATCCATACACGACAGAGTATTATGATGACGGGCGTCCTTTTTACAAGACGCTGCTGAATACGGAGATGCTGAGCAATGCGAATCTCAGTGAACTTCAGATCCACGCGGCCACTTCGCTGGAGATCGAATCCGGGGCAACGCTTCAACTGCAAGCAGGGGGCACGCTTGTGGGAACGGCACGGAGGATTCTGCATGAAGGCGCCATCCAGATTCCGAGTGGCACGGTCAAATTGCAAACCGCCAGTAATTTTACCACCGACGAGTCGACGACCAGCGGTTCCTCCAATCCGGATTATATCCCGCAGCAGCTATTGGGACCGGAACGGATTCAGGTAACCGGAGGCGGTGTCATCGAAGTCGGCGGAGAACGTGTCGACAACGCCCTCTCCATGGCCACCAAAGGCGAGGTGCGCAACGGTCGCCTGAATGGTGGTAAGATCGAACTTCTCGATTATGCCAATCAAGGCGAAGGCGTCGTGTTGGAAGCGGGCAGCAGTCTCATCGTCAACGGGGGGTACCAGATCGCAGAGGATGGCACGGTCAGCGGCGGAGACGGCGGTAAGGTCGATATTCGGGGAACCGCCTTGATTCTCGATGGCGATCTTTACGGCCTTTCCCTGCTCGGGCAGGAGGGCGGAACGATCGATTTGCAGGCAGAAACCATCGACATCGTCGCGGAGTCTTCAACGTCTTTTCTGAACGACGGTTTGACGCCCTCCGAAGGCATCCCATCGAATCTGCTGGGATCGCTTCGACTCGCGCACGATCGATTGGAGGATACGGGGTTCAGTTCGATCCATTTGATCAGTGTGGGAGACGTGACCATTGAAACCGGCGCCTATCTGACCCCCTCCAACCTGAAACTCACAGCACCGACACCGATGAAAACGGCCGACGCGGCCATCGGATCGGGCCTCGGGGACGAAGGCGTCATCACCGTTTTCGACGATTTCCTCGGCGAGAACGAAATCACGATCGTGGCCGGTGCGCTGTTTTCTAACGAGAAAAAAGAATATCATAATTTCGATGAAGCCACCGCTTCTTGGTTGGACACGACGGCAACGGTCACCCTCGACGACCAGGCCGGCCTGGTTGCCGCCATATACGGATCGATTCGCATTGAAGCATCCGGAATCGAAATCGGCGGTCTGCTTCAAGCGGATGCCGGCGCCATATCCCTGGTAAAAAGGGCTTCATCGCTGGAAGAAAACACCCTGCATATTCAAGACGGCGCCTTGCTTCAGGTGAAGGGGAAAAATATCGTCAAGCTCGATGAGAGCGGGGCCGGTATCCCGTCTAGTGGTACGGCCCTGGACGCCGGCGCCGTCTCTCTGGAATCCGAAGGGCAATTGTTGTTCGACAGCGGTGCGACCATCGACATATCGGCCGCCGAACAGACGCTTCATTATCTGGATACCGGCGATGGTATTCTGCAAGGCACCTGGATCGCCGGTGACGCTGGTTCGGTCACGTTTTCCTATCTTCGTTCCGAGGCCCAGGATGGATCGTTGGCCTTGAAAGGAACCATTGACGCCGGTCATGCTGCCCTCGACGGTGTCGGTGGCGGTTCATTGACTTTTAAGAACAATGGCGGAGACGGTTTGCGGGTCGATTCGCAGTTGGTGTCATTGATCGGCAAAGACATCGCCAGTCTCCAATTAATCTCTATCAAACCAATTGTCTTCGACCACGACCATCTCGCCCTATCCCTATCGGAGCGATTGGGCATCGACACCCCGATGATTCAAATCGCCGATTCCGAATCAGGCGATGATTTTCCCGCGATTCCTGAAATCCGATTGTCGGCTCAATTCGTGGACATCAGCAACAACGGCACCATCTCCAGCGATTCGCCGGTGCTTGGCGACGCGACACTTATTATCGACGGGGTTCAGGGAATCAATGTGAGCGGTGCGATTTCCATCAGCAATTTCTCCAACGTCGTGTTGAAAACCGAAGAGGATCTCAAAGTAGAAGAATTGACATATGTGTCAGGAAATACTGGAAGTTGGAGTGGCGGATTGGAGACTGCGGCGAGTATGTTATTGCAGTCCGACCAGATCTATCCCACATCCCAGTCCCGTTTTGTGTTCCACTCCAGTGAGGGATCCATCCACATTCAAAACAGCGATTCCGGCGACCCCAATGCACTTTTATCGGCCGGGGGGACGCTGATCTTCGCGGCCGACACCATTTCCCAGAACGGAACGGTAAAAGCGCCTATGGGAGAAATCGTCTTTTGCGGTGACATCAGACGAGAAAAAGGCGATAGCGGCATTTGGGAGGAGAATTATACGCAAGCCGAGCAGATCGTTTTCGGAGAAAAAAGTGTCACCTCTACGACGGGAGAGGCGTCGGTATTTTATGGTGCCCTGCTTGCGGAAAACAATCTGAGCTGGGAAGCATTTGACCATTCCTATGCCACTTCTGCCACCGTAAAAAGTGATGTCGCGGCAGCTCCCAGTTCAGCAGTTTCCGTCTACAGCCAGGCGTTTCTGGCTGAACCGTCATCCACCATCGACGCTTCGGGGTCGGGCAAAATCTACTCCTACCGTTTTGATCCGGGAATCGAAGGCAGTGAAAATCCTTTTGAAATCAACGGAAGAATGATCATCCTGCCAGATAATCCGGACCTATTGGATGGGGCCGGTGTTTATTTTTCCGGCGGATCGATGCTCGAGGCCGGTGAGTACGCCCTACTTCCCGCTGAGTACGCTTTTGTCCCTGGTGCCCTGATCATCGAGGATCAAGGCGCCATCGACTTTGTGCAACAAGGTACATCTTCTCGGGAAAACTATACGCAGCTGATCGGCTATTTGAGTGAGGTGGGAACCGATGTGCAGGACGCGACCCCCCATCTGTTTACGATTCGGCCGGCCTCCGAAGTGCTGGAGGAAGGCCTGTTTGAGGTAAAAAGCTATACCGCAGGCGATGGCGGAACGATTAATCTGCTATCCGACACCACCTTGATTCGCGGGACGATGAACATCGGCGGTTTGGATGGCTTTACGCCGGGAACATTGGTAGCCAGCGGGGTGAATGCACGGCTGATCAGCGACGTATCGGCTTTGGCAGACTACAACGAGGTTGCGTCGTTGTTGTCCGAGAACGCCGGCAACCTGATACTCGTCGTGGACGATTTGTTTGAAACAGATCGCGGCAATATCGTGGTCAGCGCACGCAAAAACGCAGCCGAGGACGATAGCGAGAAAGGCGGGTGCGTGACACTGACCCAAGGGACACAACTGAAAGCTACAGATATCACCATAACGGCAGAGGGCGGTATTGAACTTCAGCAGGAGAGCGCCCTGCAGGCAACGGATGCGGGCGGCACCATCACTTTGACCAGTTCGGGCGAAATCGCGATTCGGGAAAATGCACTGGTTCACGCCGCGGATACAATTACGTTGGACACGAACCATATGGATCTGGAAGGCAGCATGATTTCCGATAACGGCATGCTTGCGCTACGAAGCGATATGATTCAGATCGTTCCGGATGTGCAAACGGCTTCCGTTTCCCATGGCCTGGTGCTGTCACAGTCTCAATGGTCGGCATTTTCCGACTATGCATCGATCGCGCTCACAGGTCGGGAAAGCGTGGTTTTGCATGACGATGTGACCCTTCAAGTCCAGGGCGTGCTGAGTATCGATACCGGCTTGATCGCTCATCAGGCATCTGCGGAGAATCATCCGGCCAATGTCGTCGCGGATCAAATCGTTTTGCATAACACCCATGAAAAAACGGATGCAAACGATTTGACGGACAGGGGGCGTATACTCTTCCGTGCGTCTTCAATCGATGTGGGGCAAGGCGAGATCCGTATCGACGGTACCAAACAGGTCGACTTACAGTCTGCCGGCAAATTGGTGTTTTATGGAGATGGAAAATTGCAGACCGATGCCGACCTCACACTCTTAGCATCCGCCATTGGCGCCGAAGGCCTTTTTGGTATGGACGCAGTCGGTGAGGAAATTTATGTCTCCACCGATTTTCTGGTGGAGTCGACGGCTGGAAACATCACCATCCTATCCAATGAAGATGCGTACGATCCGGCAGACAGTTTCGGCGGCAAGCTGCATTTTCGCGCAGCGTCCATCCATCATGGCGGCGTCATCGACATTCCGGCCGGCACGATCATATTTGAATCCATGGGTAACAGCGCGGCGGACAGCATTGCTCTGCAACCTGGAGCAACAATCAATGTCGATGGCAACGACTATGTGGCGGGTGGAAACGTTGCGCTTCTTTCCGAGCTTGGCGGCGTCCGGCTGCAAAGCGGTTCGGTGATCTCCGTCGCCGCAGGTACACAGGGGGATGCTGGCGGGGTTGAGGTGACTGCCGCAAATGGCAAGGTATTAATGGAAGAAGGGACGCTGTTGGCCACCGGCACCGGTGTGGGAGGCAGTTTCTGGATGGATTCCCAAAATATCGGAGACCTCGGTGATATCGCGAACATCCTCGCGCAAGGGATGTTCACCCATCAGATCGACCTGCACAGCAGGCAGGATGGCACCGGTGATTCGAATTTGTATCTGCCAGCGGATGCCGTGCTGCAGGCACAACTTGTTCAATTGACGGCGGATGACGGGAATATCGAAATCCATGGTACGATTACCGGCATGAATGACGATACATCCAGCCTGATAACCCTGAATGCGGGCAACGACCTGACGCTGGCGGGCAACATTTCCATCGCGGGATCCCGCACATCATCCACCGGCGCAGAGGTATACCTGAACGCCGCCAACGGGTTCATAACCCTGTCCGAGACGGCCCTCATCGACGCCGAAAACACGGGGGGCGGCAAGGGGGGCGTCGTCTATTTCAGAGCGCAACGGGAAGGCAATGAGGTAAAAATGGACTTGGATGGCCGCATCCAAGGTGCCGTTCAAATCATAGCCGAAGGATTCGAGAGAATCGAGAGTGCTGAAATCGCAGCAATGGCAGGAGGGCAGGCATCGGGCGCGGGCGTTATCAGTCAGAAGGACATCGCCGAATCGGCTCAAGGATTCATCGAAGAGCTGGACTGGAACGCCGATCAACTGGACGCGGAAGGCGTTGCAGTGACTGTTGTTCCGGGCGTTGAAATCGTCAGCGACGGTGATCTCGCGATCCTTGATGATTGGGCCTTAACAACCGAGCGATATGGCGATGATGAGGTCTTCGGTGCGTTGACCCTGCGAGCCGCACAAAGCATCACCTTCGGTGGTTCGATCACCGACGAACCTTATCAATTTACTTCGGAAGACAATCCGCAATTTAACAGTTGGGTCATGCGGATCACTGCTGGGGCAGATCTCGAATCCGCGAATGTGATGGCCATCGATACTTCCCTGGATGATGGCGAAGGCCAGCTGGTTATCTCTAACGGGCAGTTGATATATAGTGAATCCGCACCGATTTGGTTCGCATCTGCGGGGGATACTGTGATCGGATTGGGTAAAAGCGTGGCCCTGACTTATGGATATCTTTCATCCAGCTTGATGTCCTTCAATAAAACGGTGCGTGGGCAAATTGGCGGGTCTCTCGAGATATCGGGTGGCGCGATCCAGTCCTACACCGGCGATGTTACTCTGGAGATTGGCGACGATCTGGAGCTAAAGAGCAGATCGGATGGCCGAAATAACGTGATGGGATCCATCCGCACCGTAGGTCTGCCTTCATCCGATGAGGACCTCAGGCAGCAGCTGTGGTCCGAGGGCGGGGGCGATATCCATATACTGGTTGGCGGAAATGTCACGGGGGTGCCACGGGATGAAAGTGAGTGGGATGTGAGTCTGCTTCTCACTGATTCCAGCGGAGAAAAATTTTATGCCCACGCAGCGAATTACGGACAGAGCAACGAATATGGAACCCAGGGGATCGTCAACCTGGGCGGCGGATTGCTTTCGGTAACGGCCGGCGGAGATATTTATGCCCCCATGGGAAATTTCGGGGATGGTAACCTTGAGGTTCATGCGGGTGGATCGTTAGACGGCCGTTTTTTGGTAAAAAGTGGTTTCGAGAGCCGCATGATCGCCGGCGAGGATTTCGGCTGCAAACGGAAAATCATTGGCGGAGGGCAAAGCTACAGTGAAATTTTCTCGCAGTTTGAGCTGTTTGACAGCTCATTTTCCGTAACTGCCCAAGGAACTGTTCAAATTGGATCCATGATCAATCCCACCATCGCCAGCGACGAATTTAATCTTCAATGGAATTTAAGTTATTCGCAGGATGCCGGTGTATACGTGGAGGCACTCAACGGCAATGCAATATACCGAGGCGAGAGCGACTACTACAATGGTGGGGCACTTTCCATCGTTCCGCCGAATGTCGGCTTTCAAGCGGGGCGGGATATTCTGCTTTATTCGGGCTTCACGATGCCGCCCGCCCAAGATGGACAGCTGTCGCTCATCGCCATGGGCGATATAAAGGGACGCGCCGGTATGGTGGGAGCCGGCAGTAGCCGGGGCACGATATTGATGGCGGATCTCGCTCCGGGAGAAGTGTATGGAGAGCACTCTTTTGATTTGAATGATTCTGGCGAAATACGAGACAAAAGTTATTTCATAAATAGACTAAAAAATAAAAATCTGCATGCATCAACACCGCTCCATACCGATGATGCAACGCCAATTTACATTTCGGCGGGAGGCGATATCCTCGATTTAAGTCTTATTTTGCCTAAACAGGCCACCATCCAAGCCGGAAACGATATCCGCAATTTTCAGATGCTGGGCCAGACCATCAATGCCAATGACGTGAATTTCGTACTTGCAGGCAATGACATCTTGCTGGAATCGATGGTTGCAAACGACGAAAATACGGGAATAGAATCCACTGGCCCCGGCAGTCTGATCGTCCAAGCTGGCAATCAGATTTCGCTGGGGGCCACGGGGGGGATTCAATCTACGGGTTCACTCCGCAATCCCTATCTTGCAAATGGTGAAAGTGATCTCGTGGTGGTGGCGGGAATCGCCTTGGAAATTGATTTTTCCGGTTTGTCGGATCATTTCGAAGCGTTAAAGAAAGCCGGCGAAGACTACAGCAATGCCCTGGCCGATGGCGATCAGAAAGAGGCCACCGAAATTATCGATGAAACACGGGCAACCATTATCTCGGAACTTATACCGGACGAGGAACATGGCACGGGTGACATCGATTTGGTCAAATCGCAAATCAGCACCAGCGGCAATCAAACGGACGTTTACATCATCGCCGCGGGTGATGTTAATGTCGGCCAGACCGCTCTCGATTCCGGGGAGAGCGGAAATACAGGCATCTATACGACATCCGGGGGCTCGGTAAATGTATATGCGGTGAACGATTTAAACGTGAACGAATCCAGGGTCGTGACTTTCGGCGGTGGTGATATCATCGTCTGGTCGGATGATGGAGATATCAATGCGGGAAGGGGATCCCGAACGGCGATCAGTACCAGTTCCCCGGAAACCAAGTTCGATATGAATGGGGATGCTTATGTGTCTTTCACGCCCCCCGCCGTTGGCAGTGGCATTCGCGCGTTGACCTTCGATCCGGACGGAGCGGAAGGGCCGATGAAGGAGCCGGAAATAGGAGATATCTACCTGTTTGCGCCCGAAGGCCAAATCGATGCCGGTGAGGCCGGAATCAAAGGCAAGAACATATTCCTGGGTGCGCAGGAGGTGGTCAATGCCCAGAATATCGAAGTTGTCGGAACATCGGTGGGGGTGCCTGATACGTCCGGGGCTACAGCAAGTATGGCCGCCCTGGCAGGTACTGGCAGCGTGAGTGAAACCAGCAAGGTGGCCGAAGAAACAACGGGTATGAGAAACGCCGAGGCCCGCTTCCAGGACTATGTGGCCGATATGTCCGAAAATCTGGTGCCCAAATGGGTCGCCGTGGAGGTGGTGGGGTTCGGCAAAGATGAGGACGAGGAAAAGGATCGGTAGTCATTTATTGGAGATAAAGAGAAAATTCCAATATCCAAATTAGAAATCACCATCGAATGTCGATATCAAAACATGGGTATCAATTAAGTAATCCATCGCTTGTCACTTGTAAACGCTTTCCAGAAAATCATCCGGCAATGGTTTAAAGAAACTATCTTTTATCCTAATCATTCATTAACACTTGGTGTCTAACTAGAAGATTTTCGTCACCGGTTTTCATATTGCCCGCGCGGCGGGTACCAAGGACAATTGCATAGGGATAGGGAAATTGAACATGCGTTTTTTCAGGCAGATGATGTTGACGGTATTGTTCTTGTCCATACTCGCCCCCGGCGTATCACTGGCAGATGAGGCCTGGTGGAACGATGCCTGGCAATACCGCAAGAAAATCGGTTTCAACACGACGGAAACGGGTGCGGGGATTCAGGAAAACCTGAGCGAAGTGACGGTGCTGATCCGTCTCCATTCGGGAAATTTCAACTTTACCAACGCCAGGGATGACGGCGGCGATATTCGCTTCGTGGCATCGGACGACGTGACTTTGCTCAAGCACCACATAGAGAAGATCGACACCCTGGACGAGATCGCCCTGGTATGGGTCAAAGTGTCGCGAATTTCCGGCAATACCGACCAGGGCTTCATCTACATGTACTACGGCAACGAAAACGCCATCGGTGGACAGGATCCGGGGGGGACCTACGACACCGCCCAGGTGGCCGCCTATCACCTGGGGGAAGTGGAGGGATCGCCCAGCGACGCCACGGCCAACAACAACCACGTGGAAATCTTCTCCGGTGGCCAGGGTCTTCCCGGCGTGATCGGCAACTGCACGACCCTCAACGGTGCCGGCGATCGCCTGGTGATTCCCGGAACCCCCTCACTCGATTTTTCCAACGGGTTCTCCCTTTCCGCCTGGGTGCGGATCAATTTCGCCCAGTCCGACGGCTGGCTCTTCTCACGCAAAAGCGATTCGGGGATGCTGGTTGTGGGCATCGAGGACACCAAGATCTATGCCTCCCTGGAAGGGGCCGAAGAACAGATCTTCACCACCGAAAAAAGCACGGATCTCCCCGTGGGATCATGGCACCTCATCATCGTCACCTGCCAGCCCGGCAATCGCATGACGATTTTTCTGGACGGCATGGAGATGACCTGGGTCAACCTGACAGGCTCGCTCCCTTCCCTTGCCGGCGACCTGATCGTGGGTGATGGCATCGGCGGCGGGCAAAGCTATATCGGCGATCTGGACGAGGTGGGTGTCTTCAGTCAGCCCATATCCGGTGATCGGATCCGGGCTGCCTTTGCCACCCAGGGACCCGAGGGTGCCTTTTTCACCTTCGGCGAGGAAGTCATGGGAGGTGGCGGATCCGGCATGCCCGTATTTTACCTGGGCACTATTCTTAAGAATATCACTCTGGACGGTCTGATGGTCATCATCTTGCTGATGATCCTCTCCGTGGCCAGTTGGGTGGTGTTTGTCAGAAAGGCCATCTTCCTCGTCCGTTCGAGGAAGGAAAACGAGGCTTTCCTCTCCGCGTTTGAATCTGCGGAAAATCCGGTGGCCGTTGAAATCGATGGGGAAGAAATGAAAAATTCCTGCCTATACAGCGTTCACCAGGCCGGGTGCACGGTGATCAATGGCGGCAGCGAAGGCAAGGGCGAGGCGGATCGTTTCTCGGCACACCTGTTACCACAGACTTTAAAGACCCTGCGCACGGAACTGGAGAAAAATTATATCCATGAGACGAAGCGGCTCAACAGCAACCTGACCGTATTGACCATGGCCATTTCCGGCGGACCCTTTCTGGGACTGCTGGGAACCGTGTGGGGGGTCATGAACACCTTTGCCGCCATGGCCGAGGCCGGAGAGGCCAACATCATGGCCATCGCGCCAGGTGTGGCCTCGGCGCTCTCCACCACGGTTGTGGGGCTCATCGTGGCCATTCCCGCTCTTTTCGCATACAATTTTCTCACCTCCCATATCAAGGAGATCTGTGCCGATTTGACGGTCTTCGTGGATGAATTCGCCTTGAAGGTCGAAAACGGAAACGGGGAGAATCACCTGAAGCTCCAAAAACCGTGGCGTTACGGCGGAAAGGCAAAAAAAACGGTAGCGCCGAAAAAAGCTGAAGAGAAAGAGGAATAGGCGATCATGAGACGGGATCTGTTCGATCTGCAAGGCTACGACGAGATTAACGTCACACCGCTTCTGGACCTGGCCTGGACGCTTCTGGTGGTGTTCATCATCGCCGTCACCGCATCGGTCCAGGGAATCAAGGTCAACCTGCCCAAGGCCAGCAATACGCCCAGCCTGGTAAAGCCAAAGACCAAGGCCATTACAATCCACGGCAACGGCCAGCTTTACCTGGACGCATATCCGGTGACCATCGCCGAGCTGGAGAGCCGCCTGCGGCAGTACAAGGCCGTGGATCCCGATTTTCCCGTGGTGATCAAAGGGGACGCCAAGATCTACTACGAACGTGTGGTGGAAGTGCTGGACCTGATGCAGACGCTGGAGATTACCCAGATGGGGTTGGTTACCCAAAAGCTTGTGAAATAAGATAGTTCATTCCCCATACGATATTCCAAACGACCCTGATTTATTTTCCTAACATATTTCAAATAATCTTCGTGTAATCGGTGACCGACGGTAGATTGGATGAAAATACCGAACAATCATTTAACGGGGAAAATACGGGCATGTCAGAGAAAAAGAAACCAAACACGAAAATCCTCTATGGTGCGGTGGGCGCCTGTGTCGCCGTTCTTTTCATTGCCGGGGCCGTGTTTGCCGTCAAATTCTTGCTTCAAGATGATGCCAAGAGAAGAAAGCGAAGGATTCAAATGGTTACGGTGGTCAAACCGCCGCCGCCGCCAAAAATAAAAGAAAAACCACCCGAACCGGAGGTGAAGAAGGAGGAGATCATCGAGCAGGAGCCGGAGGAGACGCCACCGGATCAGGCAGAGGATCAGTCGGACGAGCCGCCACCGGGAGAGGACTTGGGGCTGGACGCCGAAGGTACCGCCGGTTCGGATGCCTTTGGCCTGAAGGCGAACAGGGGGGGGCGCGCCCTCATCGGCGGATCAGCCAGCGATGCATCTATCATGCGGCGCTATGCCTGGTATACACGCATTATTCAAGATGAGCTCCGAAAGCGAATGAATCGCCTCATGGAGCAGAACGGTGGCATTCCCGATGGAAACCTGAAGGCACTGGTTCAAATCGAGCTGGATGAATTGGGAAAGATTGTAGATTTCAATCTTGCCCGATCATCCGGAGATCCCAAGTTGGATGATGCCGTACTGAAAGCTCTGAATTTAGCGGAAATCAGCGAGCCGCCACCCCGGGGAATGCCCAGGGTTATCAAGCTTAAAATTTCCGCCAAGGGATAATCTTTTACCGCATTGTGGAAGTGCTATCAGGAGTTCATTCATGACAAGACCCATTGCAGCATGTTTTTTTTTCTTTTCTCTCATCATTTTTTTGTTTCCTTCCATCCCTTGGGCCGAGGAAACTCCCGATTACCTGCCCGACAGTCAAACCCGGGCGATTATCCAACTGCTCAAGGCAAAAGGGATCATCACCGAAACGGAAGCACTCGGCCTGCTCCAACAGATGGCTTCGGAGGCCGAAGGGGTGGAGGTGGCGGAGCCGTCCACCAAGGAAGAACTTCGCAGCCTGGAGAGCCGACCCAATCGGGTCCAAGAAGCCATGATGGCCGACCATCGACTCTTGCAACGGCGCGTGGACGACATGGAAGAAGGTCCGCTCAATACCCTTCTCGAACGATCCGTCAAATCCGAATGGGCCCAGCGGATCAAAATCAGCGGTGATGTGCGGTTGCGGTACCAGGGGGATAATTTTGCCGAAGGAAACGCGATTTTCGTCCGGCCGGATGACCCGGAAGAGCTGCTCAATTCCACCGAAGATCGCCACCGTTATCGCTACCGGGCCCGAATTGGAATGAAGGCCAAACTCCTCGACTTCAGGGATGTAAACGTCGGCAAGATGGAGGCGGGGTTCCGCTTTACCACCGGCAACGAAAAGGATCCGGTTTCTACCAATGAGACCATGGGGGACTATTTAAACCGGGACAGCTTCGTCTTCGATCGCGCCTATCTCAAGTATAGTTGGCAACCCATCAACCCCAAATGGAAGCGCATGCCCCGGGTGAGCATCACCGGTGGCAGGTTTGCCAATCCCTGGTTCTCTTCGGATCTGGTGTGGGATTCCGACTTGAATTTCGAAGGTGCCGCGATTGGCTACGAGACAGACACGGAACAGATGCGGCCATTGAATATGTTCGCTACCGCCGGTATTTTTCCTTTACAGGAAGAAGCGTTCACCAGTCGGGACAAGTGGTTTTGGGGGGCACAAATCGGCTTCACCTTCCAACCCCGCTACGACATGACCTTTGCATTGGCAACCGCATATTATGATTACCAACGGATCGAAGGAATACAGAACGACCCGACCCGACCCGGACTCAACGACTATACCGCCCCTTTGTTCCAGCAAAAGGGAAATACTCTCATGGACATCGATCCAACATCCTCCATTACAACCGCCCTGGCAACGGATTACAATATTCTTGACGTTTACCTGACGGCCGATTTCGGGATTTTCTATCCGGTTCAGATCGTTCTCGAGGGGCAGTACGTGAAGAATTTGGGTTTCGACAGCGATCGGGTGGCCCTCGTCACGGGCAACGAAGATCCCGTAGAGGATACGGACGGTTACATGACGGGCGCCACCATCGGTTATCCGAAAATCTTCAACCAGGGGGAATGGAATGCCGGTATCAAATACAAACATCTTGGGGCGGATGCGGTCCTCGACGCCTTTACCGACTCCGATTTTCATTTGGGCGGAACCAACGCAAAGGGCTGGATCTTGAAATTCGAGTACGGCCTCTATCGAAATGTCTGGTTGACCACACGATGGCTCTCTTCCGATGAGATCGAAGGCCCCCAATTGGGAGTGGATACGTTACAGGTGGATATAAATGCCCGATTCTAGAAAAAAAAAGATTTTCATCGCCGGACTTACGCTTCTGATCCTATTCATCGGATATCTCGGATACAGCCTCTATTCCCTCAACGAGGCGCATACGGCCCAGACCAAGGAACTCGAGAATATGGAGCACCGGGCCAAACTGCTCCATCAGAAGTACACCGCCCAGAAAGCCCAGACCGCGGCAATGCAACGGGCAAAGCTGACGGTGGAGGGGTTGAAGCGTCAGGCGGAGATGAAGGCGGAGGCGCTGGCCGAAGAGTTGGCGGCGCTGAAGGCGGCCAAGAGTGAAGTGAAGGAGGAGGCAAAGGCCCTGGAAGCACGTATCGATGACTTGAAACGAACAATTGGGAATTGGAAGAAAAAGCACGGTGAATTGACGGAGGAATACCTTCAGGCGAGGAAAACCATCGCCGAACGGGATGATACAATTATCACGTTGAATGATAATGTCGCCGAGCTTACATCGGAACTTCAATTCTCCCAACGAACCCGGGAACGATACCTGAAACACAACCAAAAAATGGCCGCAACGGCGCAATCCATCCTCGCTCGATACGATGAAGATGGCGCGTTTTCAAAATCACTTCTCAGCGTGGAGCCGTTCACACAGATCAAGAAGGTGGAACTGGAAAAAATCGTTCAGGAGTACCTGGACCAGATCGATGAACAGGTGATTCGGGACTGACAATTGCGGAATAATGAAACCGAGGAAAAATGAATAAAAAAAGAACCGTCACGATTATTATACTCCTTGTCATTGCAACGATTTTGGCGCTGTCTGCCGTGGCGGCCGACGGGCCGGGCCGAAAGTCGCGAAAATATTTCAAAAGAGGACAGGCGGCGTTCGATGCAACCGATTATGAAAAAGCGAAGGAATACCTGAATCAAGCCATCGAAAGATATCCCGACTATGCAGATGCCTACTTTTTGTTGGGGCGTATGGCCCAATTTGAAAAAGATGCAAAGAGCGCCGCGGCATATTTTGCCAAGGCGGTCTCCGCCGATCCAACCCATGTCAAATCCCAACTTGCATTAGGACGGATGTTCCTGACCGCCGGCCGGCCGGCAGAGGCGATGACACTGGCAAAGGCTGTTCATGAGCATGATCCGGCGAACCGGGATGCCGCGTTGATCCAAGCCTCTGCGCTGATTGCCCAGAAAAGGGGGGCTGAAGCAGATGAAATTCTGGAACATGTCATAGAAGATGATCCGGTGGATGCGATGAGGCGAATCGCCGTAGCCAATTTTTATCTGGAGCAAAAGAAAATCGAACGTGCCGAGAAAATCTTGCGGCAGGGACTCGATTCCAAGGATAGCGATGCAACGCTTCGTCTTGCCTTGGGGGAATTGTATCTGAAAACCGAAAAAGCCCAAGAGGCCGTGGAGCTAATGCAAAAAGGGTTGTCGCATGATGCCAATCCGACCGAAGGCGGACGAATCGACCTCACAAACGCCCTGGCGGGAATCCATTTGACGGCAAGGGACTATCCGGCAGTGAAAAAATACGCACAAGAGGTATTGGATATGGACCCCGACAACATTCCGGCATTGGTCACGCGGGGAAAGGCGTTGGCGGCTTCCGGCGATGCAAATGGGGCCGTGGTCGATTTTCAGCGGATCCTGGGAGTAAGGCCCGAAGACCCGGACGTATATCTTCTCCTTGCCGATGCCTACACCCGAAATCGGCAGGCGGAGCAAGCAAAGGAGACAGTGCTGCGAGGATTGGCCGTGGCCCCGGAAAATGCCGATCTGCATATGGCCATGGTTCGCGTCAGCCTCGCCACCAAAGATTATAAGAGGGCCGAGACCCATCTTCGAAAGATCGTGGAGAAAAATCCCAAAGCCATCGCCGCGCAGGCACAGCTGGGGGATTTTTATCTCCTGCTCAATGATGAAGACGCAGCGCGGCGGGAGTACAGCGAGATCTTGCTGAAGGTTCCTCAGTCCGATCTCGGTTACAGCCGGCTGGCGAGACTCTATTTACGGCAGGGGGATAAGGAGAAAGCTATCGCGCAATTGAAAAAAGGAATCGCGATAGTCGAGAACAATCAGGCAATTACCACCCAGCTTGCATCCCTTTTACTTGCCGATGAACACTACGACCAAGCCCTGGCCATGTGTGACGAGAGGTTGGAAAAAATTCCCCAAGAGGCCTTTGCCCATAATCTGAAGGGTGTGGTTTCCACCAAAATGAAGAAATACATAGCCGCGCAAAAGGAATTCGAAAAGGCGGCCGAGATCGATCCAATGTGGCCCGAGCCGAGCAACAATCTTGCCGCACTCTTCCTGCTGCAAAACAAAAAGGACCAGGCCATCAAACATTTCGAGGCGGCGTTGGACTGGAACCCGAAAAATTCCACGGCTTATATGGCACTGGGGCGGCTGTACGAGGAGAAATCCAAGTATGACGCGGCGATCGATATTTACGAAAAAGGAATAAAGCAGGTGCCCGGATTCTGGGGCGCCGCAAACCGTCTGGCATTCTTGCTGGCGGATCAGGCCTCTTCCTCGGCACCGTTGGACAGGGCCGAGAAGATCGCCGCCGCCGCGTATCGCATGAAACCGGGTCAGGCGTCCATCATCGATACCTTCGGATGGATTCACTACAAAAAAGGCGATACCGAGCAGGCACTTCAATTGTATGAGCAACTGATCACAGCCGCTCCCGAAGATCCTGTCGTTAACTACCACATGGGAATGGTTTTGAAAAAGGCCGGGGACACAAAAGGGGCCATCGAAAAGCTGAAAACCGCGACCAGCGGCGATACACCGTTTATGGGCCGGGATCATGCAGAATCCATGTTACAGAAAATGGAATCCAAAAGCTAAAACTGTAAAATCTCAAATTATGTTTATATGCCGCTAATATTTTTCCAATGAAAGTCAATTGGCCGGTATCGACAAGTCATTGTCTCTTTTTCCCATTAAAGTGGTGAGTAAAAAATTACTTGCTTTTAGTGTACTCGCTGACCATATGGAAAAAACCAAAGTCTACCAAGTTTGTAGGTTCTTCTGATCAATTTGTCCTATTTTGATTATTTATATCCTAACCGATCCATAATCAAACCCTAACATTCAAGCAATATACAATGTCATTCATTCCCAACAGGGGATGTGATTCAAAATATAACAAACCATCTGATATCATAATCAATATTTGGATGCCTCCATGTAAGCCAGGAAGCGGAGCTATACTCTTTTCTCATAGTTCT
This sequence comes from uncultured Desulfosarcina sp., assembly GCA_963674945.2. Taxonomy (GTDB): domain Bacteria; phylum Desulfobacterota; class Desulfobacteria; order Desulfobacterales; family Desulfosarcinaceae; genus Desulfosarcina. Next base: position 85,757 of record CAXXWQ010000003.1, on the reverse strand, counting down.
CTTCACTAGTGTGGCCGAAAAGGTAGGACGGCACTTTATGTTGAGAGTGATATCGCGACTGAAAAGATTTTCCTCGTGATTCGTTCTATATTAAATTTTCCTGTTTCTGGATGGAAATTCGGTTTGTATTGGCTTTATGGATGGATCATTGTCACTGTTTTCGTTGCACCTTGCCATGGTGAGGTCGTAAGCGAAGAGCTGGCAAGGGTCGTCGCAGAAAATACTGTCCGATACCACGTATCGCACTACGGCAAATGGGGAAATTCCGCTGCCGCCGAAATTATCGAAGGAAATGAAATCATTTTTGGTGGAAAACGCATTGCATTCAATTTTGAGGTTTCACCGGCAGGGCATGTTTTGATCGCGGGTCATTTCGGCAGCAGTCCGGTTCTTCTTTATTCGGAGACATCCGATTTTCAAGAGGATCGCATTGAAATCATAGGCTCCCTCGAATCATGGATCGCACGTGAGATTTTCGAGAATATCGCCGATGCCGGAAACGATGATGGGGAAATCCAACTCGATCTGCAAACCGCTGCATCGACAGATTCAAGGAAAAGGATTGCGGGGGCATGGAGATTGTATTCCGAAACGGATCCTGTTGACTTTTCTTCGGGTGCCGACGATTTCACCGGCAGCCAGTCCGTATCGGGTGAAAATATGGAGTCGGTCGGGCCGGTTCTCATGACCTCCTGGGGACAATTCGATCCCTATAATTCTTTCACTCCCGCAGATGGTGGCTGTGCGCACACATTGACCGGCTGTGTCGCCACGGCATTTGCACAACTTGCCGCCTATTGGAACTGGCCGCCCAAAGGAACCGGTTCTCATTCCTATTCGTGGCAGGCGTCAAACGGTTCGACGATCACGCTGAGCGCCAATTTTTCCCATGCGTACCAGTGGGATCTCATGCCGAGGGCATTGGACAGCCGGTCCGGCACATCGGAAATCGAGGCAGTGGCGCAGCTGATATCGGATATGGGGATTGCCACAAACATGGCTTACGGATGCAAGGCTTCCAGCAGCGCTGCGTTTGCCGATGATATTCTCGACGTCTATTTTCGGTATACCCCCTCCATGGAAGAGCACCATCGTTCCAATTATACCTCCGACCAATGGTTTTCGCTGTTTACATCCGAACTGGATGCGGATCCTCCGAGACCGGTGATCCTTTCGATCTTTCTTGCGGATTATTCCGGCGGGCATGAGACCGTCGTGGATGGTTACCAGAAAGGTCCGACGGATAAGATCCACATCAATTTCGGTCAATCCGGATCCTATGATGGATACTACGATACCACCAACGCCTTCAGCACGGGGTCGTATCTATGGGATCGTACCTCACAGGTGGCCATCACCGGAATCGAGCCGCTCAACACCGCGCCGACGGCAAATGCCGGAGGCGATCAGGTAGCTCTTTCGGGAAGTATTGGAACGCTGGCGGGTGCCGGGATCGATCCGGACGGCGCTTCCATTGCCGCCTATCAATGGAAGCAGTTGGAAGGACCCGTCGTCACAATCGGCAATCCGCACAATCCTGTCACCGAGATTACCATTCCCGATCTGGCGGAAGGCACGTCGATGATATTTCAGCTTCGCGTCACGGACAGTCTGGGTGCCACCGATACGGACGATGTCGTTGTTGCCGTCACCCATGATCCGAACGCCGTGGTGAAAGGCGACCTGCCGAAAGAGATCGACGGTGACGGTACAGGAAAGGATTCGGGTTTGTCTGGTGACGAAAATGCAGTTGGAAGGCGAGGTTGTTTTATTTATGTGTTGATGCATCAACCGTGATTGAAATGAAAAGAACTCTGTGCTGCCCCCAAGCGGGTGGTGATGTTCGCAGAAAACTTCTCAGGCGCATGAGTTATCCTCGAACTCTTATAATTGAATGTTTAGACCGTCTATACAGCCAACCGTGAAAGCCAAATAAGAGCTAAAACAGACCCCATTTCTCAATTGTAACCTTTAGAAAAGACAATGAACGATTCTTTCGTCAACACCTTGGTACAAAATTTTGCCGACCGCCGTGCCATCATCGGCATCGTTGGATTGGGTTACGTCGGACTTCCTTTGGCACTGCGTTTCGCTGAGGTCGGCTTTTCGGTGCTCGGAATGGACATCGACCCCGCAAAGGAAAAAGCACTGCTGGCAGGAAGATCCTACATCCGGCACATCGATGAAGGCAGGATACGAGCGGCGATCGAAAAAGACCTGCTTGATGCCACCACCGATTTTTCCAGAGCAACCCAGGCCGATGCGATCCTGCTGTGCGTGCCAACACCGCTCAACAACCATCGCGAACCGGATCTTTCATTCGTTGTTTCGAGCATTGCGACCATCCTGCCCCATTTGAGAAAGGGACAGATGGTTTCCCTGGAGAGTACGACCTATCCCGGAACGACAACGGAGGTGATCCGTCCGCCCTTAGAAAATGCCGGTTTCACTATCGGTGAAGACATGTTTCTGGTGTATTCACCGGAACGAGAAGATCCGGGAAATCCGGATTTTACCACCCATACCATTCCCAAGGTCTGCGGCGGAGAAACCGAAAACTGCCTTGCCGTCGGCAAGGCCCTGTATCAATCGGTCATCGAGCGTGTCGTACTGGTCTCCTCCACCATGACGGCGGAGATGACCAAACTGCTGGAAAATATCTACCGCTCGGTGAACATCGGGCTGGTCAACGAACTGAAGGTCGTGGCCGACCGAATGGGCATAGATATTTACGAAGTCATCCGGGCCGCCTCCACCAAACCCTTCGGCTTCACCCCGTTTTATCCGGGACCGGGACTCGGGGGGCATTGCATTCCCATCGATCCGTTTTACCTGACCTGGAAAGCCCGTGAATACGGGATAAACACGCGCTTTATCGAACTGGCGGGCGAGGTCAACACGTCCATGCCCCAGTATGTCGTCACCAGGATAATGGATGCCCTGAATGAACGTGGACAATCGCTAAAAGGTGCCGACATCCTGATGTTGGGACTGGCGTATAAAAAGAATGTGGACGACGACCGTGAATCTCCATCCATGGAGATCATATCCCTGCTGCAGAAAAAAGGGGCCGTGATTTCCTACGCGGACCCCTATATTCCCAAGTTCAAGAAGATGCGCAAATACGATTTCGACCTGACTTCGACGGAACTTACCGCAGAGGTCCTCGAATTGGCCGACTGCGTCGTCGTGGCCACCAACCATGACTGTTTCGATTACGAGTTGATCTTGCGCCACGCACGGCTCATCGTGGATACGCGGGGCGTGTACACCGATCATGTGGAAAATGTCGTCAAGGCGTGAGCACCGACTCTTAGGTGTTTTACCAAAATGACTTTTTATGAGACTGTAAAAAATGAGCTTCTATCCAATCCAAGGAACTGGTTGGTTACAGGCTGTGCAGGCTTTATCGGATCAAACCTGCTGGAAGTGTTACTGATACTAAACCAGCGAGTGGTTGGACTGGATAATTTTTCAACAGGATATCAGCACAACCTTGATGAAGTGAGAAAAAACATTACTGAAGAGCAATGGAATAACTTTAATTTTATAAGAGGAGATATCCGAAATTTAGAAGATTGCCGTAAGGCCTGCAAGGGGGTGCAGATCGTCCTGCACCAGGCCGCGCTTGGATCCGTGCCACGCTCCATTGAAGATCCAATCAACACCAATGCCAATAATATCGATGGTTTTCTAAACATGCTGGTCACCGCTCGGGATTCCGGTGTGGACCGATTTGTCTACGCTGCTTCCAGCTCAACCTATGGCGATCATCCGGACCTGCCAAAAGTAGAGCACACCATCGGCAAGCCGCTCTCTCCTTACGCTGTGTCCAAGTATGTCAATGAACTTTATGCGGACGTGTTTGCCCGTATCTATGGCATGCAAACAATCGGTCTGCGTTATTTCAATATATTCGGACGACGACAAGATCCACATGGTGCCTATGCCGCAGTAATACCCAAATGGTACCATGCCCTGATCAATGGTGAACCGGTATACATCAACGGTGACGGAGAAACCAGTCGGGACTTCTGTTATATCGAGAATTGCATTCAAGCCAACCTGCTTGCCGCAACCACCAGGAATAATGACGCCGTTAACCAGGTATACAACGTTGCTGTAGGTGAGCAGACGACACTAAATAAATTGTTTTCTTTGATTCAGGAAAACGTTTCTACACATTTTACTACTGCCGAACGGGCCGAACCGATCTATCTGGATTTTCGGCCTGGAGACGTACGGCATTCCTTGGCCGAAATACGTAAGGCCAGAGAACTGCTTGGATATGAAGCGGTTTATGACATTAAAAAGGGATTACGTCAGACAGTGAGTTGGTATTTGAAAAAAGCCAATAAAAATAATGTGTCATTTAATGGCCAATATTGCCGATGATGGCCTACCGCTGTCTGTCAATGAAGTTGGGACAGTTCCGATGAAAAGATTATTCAAGAAATATATATTTGTTATAGCGTTTGCTGTAATCGCGATATATGCTTCATGCTCGGTTTCGTATGCTGTTGATAATCAATTGGCCTACCCTAAAAACATTTCCGCAAAGGCGGATACTGCGAATGTTGTAAGTGTTATAGAATGGGGATTTGACAAAGATGATGGTACAAATTCACTTCAGGCTGCTATAGATAGCGGTGCGAAAACCGTCATTATTCCCAATATGGGTGCAATCTGGAATCTGAGGCCGATCAGGCTTGCAAGCAATCAGGAAATAATTATTGAACCCGGTGTCACGTTGATGGCAAAAAGAGGTGCATTCAAGGGCAAAAAGGATTGTCTGTTTTCAGGAAATGGGATTAAGAATGCTTCGATAAAAGGCACCAATAATAAAATCGGTATGTGGAAAGAGGATTACACCGGTGGCGATTACGCAGAGTCGGAATGGCGGCACATTATTTCCTTGAGGGGATGCTCAGATATTCAGGTGTCCGGTTTGGAAGTTAGCAGCAGCGGAGGCGACGGAATATATATCGGAAGTTGGAAATCAAAGCCGTGTAAAAATATTGTTGTCGAAAATTGCTGCTTTAGCGACAATTACCGCCAGGGAATGAGTATAACTTCAGCTGTTAATCTTTCCATCCTTAATTCCACCTTCGAAAATACTATTGGCACCAAACCCGCCGCAGGCATTGATTTGGAGCCAAACTATTCCTCAGACCGGCTTAGCAATATAAGTATTAAGAAATGCAGCTTTCAGAAAAATCAGGGTGCCGGACTGCTGATCTGGCTGAACAAGTTAAACAGTCAATCAAAACCGGTAAGTATTCTATGTGAAGATGGAAATTTTAACAATTGTTTTCAACATGCAGTGACTATAGGCAAGTTACCCAGTAGTGGTTCAGAAGGTGAAATCAAGTTTAAGAATTGTACATTTACTAATGTCTCCCTTACCGGCTTGTATATAGTGGACAAACCTATCGACAGCGCAAAACTGACTATGGAAAGCTGTGCGTGGAAAAATGTGGCCACAAGCAAAAAATTTGCGCATAAATCCTGGCTGAGCCCTTTTTATATCCGAATAGAAGAGAGCCATATTCAGAGTACAGGAAACGTTGAATTTATTAAATGCCATTTGTTTGAGGATAAAAGCAGGCCTTTCATGGTCATTGACAATGGCGACAAATTTCCCAGCGAGATTAAGGGAACGATAACTATACACAGCAGCCATGTTGGTTCCAAATCAATTAAAATGGATAAAGCATTTCCACTTTCTCACCTGACCCTTTCACGAATTGATCCATAAGGGCTGTATTGTCTATTCTGTTTAATGACCAGTATAAGTAAAAGATCCAAGTCCGGGAAAAACAACCGGTATTATGACCTATTCCAGAACAGGTATTCAGAACAAAGTCTGACACGGAAATCCATCCGGAGCGGCGCCATAACCATGGGCTCCCAAGCGGCAAAGTTTGCTATGCAGATAGGCTCGACGATGATTCTGGCACGCCTGCTTTCGCCGGCGGATTTCGGCCTGCTGGCCATGGTTACCGCTGTTACGGGAATGGTGGTAATGTTCAAGGACTTGGGCCTGTCAATTGCAACAATTCAGCAATCGGAGATCAATCATCAGCAAGTCAGCACGCTTTTTTGGATTAATCTTGCCGTCAGTTCGCTGATGGCATGCCTGGTTGCGTTGGCCGCACCGGCAATTGCCTGGTTTTATAAGGATCCACGCCTCACGAAAATTACATTGTTTATGAGCCTGTCATTCATTTTGGGCGGGCTTTCAATTCAGCATTCTGCGTTGATGAAGCGGCAAATGAAATTTGGTGTACTCGAGACCATTGAAATCGTATCTCTGGTTATAGGGTTGTTGAGTGCCGTTCTATCTGCGCTATCCGGTTTCGGATACTGGGCGTTGGTTATCATGCAATTGACCACCTCGGGTATCCGCTCCATTGGAATATGGATTGGTTGCGCTTGGTTGCCCGGGTTACCAAGGCGCGGGTCAGGCGTTAGAAAAATGTTGAAGTTCGGATTGAATGTAACTGGTTTTGACCTGGTGAATTATTTTGCTAGAAATATGGACAACATTCTGATCGGACGTTTTCATGGCTCAGTTCCATTGGGATTATACGCAAAGGCATATCAAATCATGATGTTGCCAATAAAAAATTTGAGGCAGCCGCTGTTGCAAGTTTCTACCCCAGCGTTGAGCAAGCTGCAAGATGAACCAACTGCGTTTAAAAATTATTATATAAACTATCTTAATTTACTTTCATTGGTTAGTATGCCTTTGGTTGCTTTTCTGTTTGTTTGCTCAAAAGAAGTTATTCTCTTCGTTTTTGGGCAAAACTGGCTTGAAATGGATGGTATTTTTAAAGCACTTTCCTTTGCAGGTTTTATCCAACCAGTTGCTACATCAACAGGCCTTGTCATGCTTTCATTGGGACAAGGGAATAGATACTTCAAATGGGGTTTGATCAATTCTGTTTTGGTTGTAATCTCATTCTTTGCAGGATTGCCATGGGGGGCGTTAGGTATAGCCACTGCATATGCTATTATTAATTACTTAGTTTTACTTCCGTCTTTGATTTATGCTTATCGTGCTACCTCAATTAAATGTATTGATTTTTTTGTAGCGATTTGGAGACCGTTTTTGTCCAGTATGGCTATGGCAGTAATTGTCCTTTGGATCAAAGAAGAAATTAATTTAATATATTACCAATCATTGCCGCTTATGTTGTTTCTTGGATTAGCAGTATTTTGTATCGTCTGGATTCTATTGCCGGAAGGGTATGAAACGGCCAAAAAATATTGGCATGTGGCAAAGTTAGTTGTGCAAAAAAAATATTAAATTGGGGGCAAGGTGATGAAAGAAGTATTTGAGAAACACTGGGCAAATGAAATGTTAAACATTATCCTGGCCGGAAGAAAAATTAGTTGTTATGAGTGAATGTTTGGTAAGTGTAAATATTACAACATACAATCGTGCTTCTATTTTGGGCAGATGTATCAAAAGTGTCCTGAGTCAAAGTTATCGACATATTGAGGTCGTCGTTGTTAACGACGGATCTACTGATGATACGGAAAATGTGGTTCTTGGGTTTGCGGGCCTGGATCCACGCATAAAATACTATAAGAACAATAAAAACCGTGGAAATGCCTACACACGAAATATCGCCTTTCTTCATAGTCGTGGCAAATATATCGCCTTCATGGATGATGATGATGAGTGGATCGATAATTATAAATTGGAAAAGCAGGTTCATTTTCTAAAAAATAAAAACTGGAGTAAATATGGATTAATTTGCAGCAATATAGAATTGGTAGATAAAGAAGGGAACATATCAAAAAAAATCATTTTGCCACCCAAAGATCTGAAAGCACACTTATTAATTTCAAACGGAATCATATACAACTCGACTGTAATGTGTAGACGAGAGGTTTTTGAAAAAACAAATGGATTTGACGAGCGATTTTTAAAAAGGGTTGACTGGGAATTTTTTACGAACTGCATCGTCAATAATATTTGTGACGTTTATTTCTCAAAGGAGATCACTACGAAATATTATGAAAACCGAACGGACCGTTTGACTCTGAGCAATTCCCTGGGTGGTATTTATAGATCCATGACTGCTGAATACTATTTTTTAAGGAAATATTTTCGACATTATATTAGAAAACCAAGTCTGCTATTCATTCGATCAAAATCCCTCTTGATTTTGTGGCTGAGGTATACTTCGGTAAGATTCGGTTTGCGAGGTGTGGAAGAACGCAGTCCGATTGGAAGATTTTTAAACCATTTTAGAAGTTTATAAAATGATCACAATCGATGTTTCAAAGATTTGGGTCGTCATATGCATTTTTAATCGAAAAGAGTTGACGTTAAGTTGTTTGCAGTCTCTTTACGAACAGACGATCACTGGATTTAACGTTGTCGTTGTGGACGACGGGTCGACGGATGGATCGACGGAGGCGATCAATACGCTATATCCGCAGGTAATCGTTATTCGAAAGGCCGGTGATTTATGGTGGTCGGCCTCTATGAACATTGGTGTAAAATACGCAATTAGCCAGGGGGCCGATTATGTATTGTCATTAAACAATGACCTCGAAGTGTCTGATGATTATATGGAGAAGATGATCATCTGGGCCAAAGCAAAACCGGATGCTCTGTTTGGGTCCCATATTTTCGACATATCGAATTTTAAATCCAACTGGGCTGGCAGCACTAAGAATTGGAAGAAATGTAGCTCGATAAATGTCTTGGACGAATACAATGAAAAAGATAGAAAAGGGATTATCCCAATTTCACATTTTTGCGGCAGAGGATTATGGGTCCCCGCATCTGTTTTTCAGAAAATCGGATATTTCGACGAGAAACATCTGCCTCAATACTGCGCCGATGACGATTTTACTTTTCGAGCGGTAAAAAATGGTTTCGACCTGTACGGCAACTTAGATGCAAAGTTGTATAGTCACGTTGATGAATCCGGTGCAGAAAAAAACAAAAAAGACGCATCTTTTAAAGGCTATTTTCAGCATCTATTTGGTGTTAAAAGCTTTGGGAATTTAAAAAACTTCACCATTATCGCTTTGAGACACTGCCCTAAAAGATATTTGTTGAGATATTGGATTCTCGGTATAACGGCACGCATTATCAGGTTCCCACTAAGAAAATGGATTCTTCGATGAAAGGATAATCCAATTCTACTCTATATTGTTATTTGCTTATATTTGGTTTTCTGCTTGATTGCCCTGTTTAAACCAAGTGTTGGGATTTTACTTTTTTTTTCTATAATACTTTGCTACCCCAGTTGGCTGTTGTGGCAAAAATTACCATTGAATGCAGGATTTGATGACCTTTTCATTGTCTGCCTTTTTATCGGCAGTATTATTTGGAATCACCATAATATTAATGTGAAATGGCCCTTTGTAGCCGCTAGTGTTTTTTGCTCTATTGCGTTGTTAGGTGATTTAAGCAGCTTGCTAATGGGGGTCGAACTATCCATTTCAGAAGTCGCAAAACGTTTTTTAAAATCAATTGGAATTGTATGTCTGACTTTCTCTTTATGTTCAACAAAAAATAGAGTTAAAACAATTGAACATCTTTTTGGATCACTTATTTTTGGATGTACAATCGGTGCATTATTTGTACTTATCTATTCCATATATCCCAACATTTATAATCCGTTTCAAGTACCGGCATGGCTGTTTACAGATAAAGGGATGAGTGAATATCAAATTATAGGTCCATTTTTAACACATGATCGTGCTGGAGGCGTTTTGGGATTCGCAGGGGTGTTAGTATATTTTGTTTCGAGAATTATTACAGACAAATTTAAAAAGCTTATTTACATGCTTTTGTCTTGTTTTTTCTTTATTAGCATATTGGTCTCTGGGTCAAGATCTGGATATGTTTTTATATTTTTTCCGTTGTTTATGAGCATATTTTTTTCAAAAAAACGAATTGCTGGGATCTTGATAGCTGCTTTTTTGTTCATTACGGGATTGTTTGCCATTCATCAGTTCGATTATTTAGGTGAGCGTTTGATGGTAACAAAAAAACAATGGGAAACAAACGATTTGGAAGGTAGAACGGCTGGACGATTACACGTATGGATGGACTCCCTTTCGAAAGTTAATGTCAGGTGGCTGGTGTTTGGTGACGGCTTTTCCATTGAAGAGACGCATCCTCACAACAATTATATCGCTATTTTAAAAAACATGGGCCTTGCTGGTGTCATTTTTTGGACTGTGTATTATTATAGAACGATTTCAAGAGTATCCTATATCAAAAAGTACGACTCGAACGTAATTATGGCTGGACTTTTTACAGGTATTTTCTGGGCCTATTTAGGTTACTTTTTTTTCTTTATTACAAGTACCCCTGTAATGTGGTCTCCCGTGCGATACATAGATTTTTTCTTAATGACAATTGTTCACTTGAGACACAGCCATCTGACTTCAGGTATTAAGAATTTTGATCCAAAGAGCCAAAAATTGGATTGCTACTGGAAGGGTGTAAAATTGCCTTGTCACCCTTTCGCCAATTTGAAATGTCGCAAAAGTTTAGTTTAGACATTTTTTTGACATCAAAAATACACTTCGTAATCCAGATAGGGATTCGTCCTGCTTATCTATAAAGCCACACGGCATGAACCCAATTTCAAATTCGGACGATGCTATGAGAATTAGACAGGGCAAGATTCCTAGCAAACGCAGGCGAGCGCTCATGTTATTATCCATGCCAAACCTTGGTGGAGCCCAACTGGCTACCCTGGACATAGCGGACGCTCTGGGTGCATATGGCTGGAACTTGTCATTTATTTCATGTTTTCCTGGCCCTTTTGTCGAGGAATGCCGAAAGCGGGGGCATCCATGCGGCATATTGCGCACACCGGGTTGGTACAGGTACATGGGTCCCCTTAAGCGGATGCGGATGATGAAGGCCATTGGATTCGCAGTAGTTTCAGTATTTCTTGCTCTCCAGTTTGCGGTTCGAATGACCGTACTAAAGCCTGACCTACTGTATGTGTATGGAAGAAGAGATATTCCTCTTGTCGCCCCGGTAGCGCGACTCTTGGGCTTGCCAGTTCTGTGTCATATCCACGCATGGAGGGAACCTGGAGGAGCAAGAGAAAAGATGGCTCTGGTGGCCGCAAGGTGTTGCAGTGCCCTGATGGTGGCTAACAGCCAGTACTCAATTGACTGCATGTCACGGTCTGGATGGAAACGCGGAGCGAGGATCGTTTATAATGGATTTGATTTCGACAGGACGTGGGACAGGGACAGAAAGGATGCGCGGGCCTCTTTGGGACTACCTTCCGGTGCTATTGTTGTGGGTACTGCATCGCGGATCTCGGCTGTAAAGGGGATCGACACGGCTATCCGGGCGGCTGGATTGCTGAAGCAAAGGTTAGGGAAACCTTTTATTTGGCTTGTGGCGGGAAGAGAGGATGAGTACACAAAGGGACGTCTGGTAGCGAAGTATGATGCAATTTCCACTGCTCTCGGCGTGGATAACGAAATGCGTTTCCTGGGATATCTGGAGGATATGCCCTCCTTTTACCGCTCTTTGGACATATTTGTTTCCGTTCCAACATTCGAGCCTTTAGGTCGTGTTTTCATTGAGGCCATGGCAGCCGGGGTTCCTGTAACGGGCTCTTCGGTAGGCGGCATAGTAGAGATTATTGCGCACGGGCGAACTGGATGGCTCGTACCACCTGACGATGCCGAGGCCTTGGCAAAACGATTGGCGTGGATTCTCAAAAACCCTAAGTGCGCTGCAGCAGTTGCCCGTGCTGGCCGAGAGGCAGCACGTTCGCGTTTTTCTCAAAAAGAGGTCATGACAGAACTTTTAGATGCCTTCAATGCTACGGTCGAAGGTACCGACCGTCTGAGGCAATTCGGTTCGCAGACCCATTCATATAGAAGAGGCTTATGAAGATTATTGTAACTTGCAGCACAAGATTCGTTCGGGCGGCGGACGGAACGTTCTGGAGTCCGTCACACACGTTCGGGTATAATTTCTGGACAAGGTATTTGGACGTGTTCGAAGAGGTCCGTTTGGTGTCCAGGATAAAGGACGTTAAACGGTACCCGGAGAACATGGTCCGGATGGACGGACCGGGGGTAGTGCCGGAGCCTTTGCCATATTACGAGGGTGCTGTTGATTACATGAAGGTTGCCGGTAAAATAAACAGGCGAATGGGGAGAATTATAAACTCCAATGACGTGGTGTTACTTCGATTGCCGGATTTAGTGTCAAATCATGCCTGGCTACGGTGCCGGAACCGACGGCCGGTTTTCGTGGAACTGGTGGGCGATCCCTATGACGGTTTGAGCAGGAAAAGCCAACCCATCGCAGGGGGCTTGATCGTACGCAATCTTTATAAATGGCTTACTCAATTACAATGCCGTGACGTCGATGGCGTGGCCTATGTAACGCAAGAGGCTCTGCAAATCCGCTATCCCACACGATCTGGAGCGTTGTCCGTACATTATTCGAGCATCGCACTTGACGATGAGTGGCTCGCTGCGACGCCTCGGTCATCTTTAAGAAAGAACCTTGTAACTGTGGGAAGTCTCGAGCACATGTACAAGGCAGTAGACATACTGCTCCAAGCTTTTGCTAAGTTCACGGAGAGACTGAGCAATGGCGTGTCTCTAACTGTGGTCGGCGGAGGGAGACACGAAAAAGCCATGCGCTCTCTGGCGCGAAAATTGGGAGTCGCAGGGAAGGTCCGCTTCACTGGCCATGTTCACAACAAAAACGATCTTCGGGAAATCCTCGATAGCGCTGACCTGTTTGTGCTGCCATCACGGCAAGAGGGAGTACCAAGGGCTATGATTGAGGCAATGGCCCGCGCTCTGCCTTGCATCGGGTCTACTATTGGTGGCATTCCTGAATTGTTACCAGCTGAAGATATGGTACCACCGGAGGACGCCACCACCTTGGCGGATAGGATCCTTGAGGTCTTGAAAAATCCAGTCCGGATGCAAAATATGTCTGGTCGTAATCTCAAGAAAGCCGCTGAGTATACAGGCAATGTGCTCGCCAAACGTCGGGGGGCATTTTACACCCATGCGATGGAAGAAACCAAAAAATGGCAAAGAGCGAGGAAGGATTATGGTGTTACTTTTTAAAGCGTTATGTAATGGGTTTTTTTATGAATTCAGATCCTGAAATATAGGAGTTGCATTAATGAAATGACCTCAACTATTTTGGTGGCAGTGCTGATATGAATGATTATAGAAGAGTAGCGTTTGATTGAAATTGCTTTGTTTTTGCGCAATAAATATTGTCCTCTTCAAAGAAGATTCCACTTCAGAGAATTATAAACCATCGTTTATCTTCACTCCTTTCTAACGAATAAATCGATAATGTCACGCATTTTGATAATTGGGAGTTATGCACAGAGCCTGATCAATTTTAGGGGGCCACTGCTTCGCGCCATGCGTCATCATGGCCACGAAGTTTTTGCCTGCGCGCCAGAGTCGGATGACGATGTCAAGCAGCAACTGGCCTTATGGGGGGTACACTTCCGACGCGTTGATTTGCATCGTACCGGATTGAATCCGATTAGGGATTTGCTTTGCATGTTCGGGTTGGTTATGCTGTTACGTCAGATACGGCCGGACATCATCCTCACGTACACCATCAAACCAGTCGTTTACGGATCTATTGCCGCCTGGATAGCTGAAGTCCCTTCACGTAATGCCATGATTACGGGCCTTGGCTATACCTTCATGAGCGAATCGTTCAAGCAGAAGCTGCTGAATGTATTCGCCAAAGGATTATACCGGGTTGCATTGCGTCATGCACGTATAGTTTTTTTTCAGAACCTGGATGACCTGAGGCTCTTTAAGAAATTATCTCTAATAGGCGATTTCAGCAAGCCTATCTTAATAAACGGTTCCGGAGTCGATCTATCTCATTTTCAAGCGGCGCCCCATCCAGCGCGACCCGCGTTTTTGCTAATTGCACGGCTGATAAAAGAAAAGGGGATTCATGAGTATGTCCAGGCTGCCAGGATAGTTAAGAAGCAGTACCCCGATACCCTTTTTTATTTAGCCGGATGGATAGATGTTGTACCTGGTGCTATATCGAATTGTGAATTGGATACATGGAGGAATGAGGGTGTCATTGAGTATCTCGGCAAACTGGATGATGTCCGTCCTGCCATAAAGGCTTGTAGCGTTTATGCACTGCCCTCTTATCGAGAGGGCACGCCCCGGACAGTGCTTGAGGCCATGGCTATGGGGCGCGCTATCATAACAACGGATACGCCCGGCTGCCGTCAAACAGTTACACATGGTCGCAATGGGTTACTGGTTCCGTTAAAAAATGTAAACGCCCTTGCAGAGGCGATGCAATATTTAATAACGCATCCACAAATGGTCATGGCCATGGGCCAGGAGAGTCGTTTGATGGCTCAAGAATTATTTGATGTGAATACAATAAACGATATCATGCTCAGAGAACTGGGTTTGTCGCAAAACAATTAAGTGATTGATTAAAATACGGTTCGATATGAAACGATTGATGGATCTGATTCTGGCGGCGACTGCTTTTTTGTCGCTTTCGCCACTATTGCTGTGCATCGCGGTTGGAATCCGCATGCGTGTCGGCCGACCGATCCTTTTTACCCAGACCCGGCCGGGGATGGGCGGAAGGCCGTTTATTCTGTATAAATTCCGTACCATGATCGATGCCCGGGATGCCGACGGAATTTTGCTGCCTGACGCCGACCGTCTGACACCCTTGGGACGGTTTCTTAGATCGACATCTCTGGATGAACTGCCCGAACTGATCAACATCATAAAAGGCGACATGAGTATTGTGGGACCCCGGCCGTTGTTGACGCAGTACCTGGATCGCTATACGCCGGAGCAGGCCAGGCGGCATGAAGTGAAACCGGGGCTTACCGGCTGGGCGCAAATCAACGGCAGGAATGCCATTGGTTGGGAAGAGAAGTTCAAACTGGATGTCTGGTATGTGGACAATCAATCAATCTGGCTGGATCTGAAGATCATTGGAATGACCGTTTTGAAAGTGTTTCGACGAGAGGGGATATCGGCGGAAGGGGAGGCGACGATGCCGGAGTTTAATCCGCAGATCAGTCTTCGCATAAAGCTACGTCCAGACAAGTTTACGCAGGTTTGCGCAGATTCAAAAACCGATAGAGCGTATAACCCAGTGATCGGTGATCAGTAAGCGATAGTAACTGGTGACCGGGAAGCAGAGAGCGGGGAGTGCATTGGGAAGCAAGAATCTGTGAAAATTCGACATCGGATTTCGAATTTTCACAAGTTTTTGCGAGGTGATCGATCACGCATTCTTCGTCCATTAACTATTATCGATACCCTCGTTATTGTTGGTATGTTTTTCAATGAACAAGACTGGATTAAAGCGGAAATTGGGCACGGGATCAGCGTATCCATTTCACCGCGATGATATCCGTTACTTTTTTGAATTCCGGGTCTCCTGTAACAATCGTGGCTGAATGTGTTATCGCGCACGCTACCATAAAACAATCGGCATAGGAAATCGAATATTCTGCCTTTATCTCTGCAGCGTTGTATACCAGGTCATCTGAAACGGAAATCAAGCTGAAACCAAGAGTATGGATACGCTGCAATACCTCAATCTTTTTTGCGTCACCAAACCGCCTTTTCGTCATGTAGATGATTTCGCCGAGATTGATAATGCAGAGGAAGCGTTCAATATGTTGTTTGATGGCTTTCGTCAGAATATCACCTACAACATCTGCCCCGTCCTCGTTTTGGAAAAAGGCCAGAAGAGCGTGACTGTCAAAGATATAAGGTGGGCTCATTTCCTGGAATCCCGCTGCCTCTCTTCGAGAAGCTGTTTCGACAAGGACGGCTTTGAAGGTAAGCAGCCCTTTGCTGCCTTTACTGGATCCTCGGGAGGGGGAACAAGATAAATCAGGTTGTCGTATTCGAACATCTGAATGCTTCCGCCAGGGTGTATCCCGTACTTTTTTCGAATACGTGCTGGCAAAACGACCTGCCCTTTTGCTGACACTTTTAATGTTTCCATGGTCTGCAATTCCTTTTTTGTTGGACCTTTTTACAAAACGTAAAACGAAATGGTATTATTGTCAAACTTTTTTGACGTAGCTACTGAAAAGGGCTTTTGCCATTTAGGCTTTAATTCTAAATGTTTACGGAAGTTTGAGCAAAATCCAGTGTGCAGTGATCGGTGATAAGAGCGGGAGAGCAGTGAGCAGGGAGAGAAGAGGCATGAGAGCGTAGCCCTGAAAGATCTGTGTAAATCTGTGTAAACTGCGGATGAAATAAGGATCTCACGCAAAGACACGAAGGCGCAAAGGGTAATATCGACATCAGCTAGGGCGGACAAAGGATTGATAATTCGCATGCCAAGGAAAGATATCGCAATATTCGGTGCCGGTGGGTTTGGGCTCGAGGTTGCCATGTTGATCGAGCAAATCAATATGGATAAGCACGAGTGGAATCTGATCGGCTTCTTCGACGATGGTGTCCCCGCAGGAAAAACCGTGAATGAATGGCAGGTTTTAGGGGGTGTGAACGACCTCAATGCATGGTCGCGTCCTTTGGCAGTGGCGTTTGCATTGGGAATTCCCAAAACCAAGCAGGCTATCGTGAATAAAATCGACAATTCGAAACTTTGGTTTCCGACGTTGGTTCATCCATCGGCAGTCATGGGGTTCCCAAAATATGTGGATATCGGGCATGGCAGCATCGTTTGTGCCGGTTCAATTATCACCACCAACATTCACATCGGAAGATTCGTTATTATCAATCTGGCCTGTACCGTAGGCCATGAGACAGAAATAGGAGATTTCTGCTCTTTCATGCCCACGTGCAATATTTCAGGAGAGGTTATAATCGGAACGGCCTCTTTTTGGGGGACGGGCGCCAAAGTGATCAATCGTTGTACGATCGGAGATCATACGACGATTGGTGCGGGCGCGGTCGTCATTAATGATCTTCCATCGGATGTTACGGCCGCGGGTGTACCTGCAAAAATCATTAAATCCGGGGCATAGTTTTCCTGTCTTGCGGTTATTTTCAAAGGTTTTATTTGGAGCCGTTTTTTTAATCATTGCATCTGTTGTGTTCCAACTGCTGTTTTTCCTTTGGATCTACTCTCAGCCAGTGAATTATGGGGATCACGACGCCATCGTGGTTTTCGCAGGCAGCAGCGGCCGTATCAAACGTGGCTATCAACTTGCCCAACAAGGCGCCGCTCCCAAGCTGATCGTCAGCCCGGCGACGCCTCGACAGCTAAGATATTACTCACGTCGATATGGGCAGCCTGGAAACGCAGAATATATTCTGGAGGAGAAAGCGGATACCACATTCATGAACGCGCTTTTCACGGCGAGATTGATCGATTCACATGAACTCAAATCCGTTTTATTGGTCACGTCCGACTATCACATGGCCCGCTCTTATCTTTTGCTGAAAATGACGACCCTTCTTGCAGGATGCCGAATCGGTATTCACAAGGTGGAAACGCGATACTCATTCCCCCGACACGGGAGGGATAGAATCGATAGCATGAAAATGGCCTACAATGAGATGGTGCAATTGTGGGGAAGCCTCGTCGAATGCGGGTTGTACTCTTCCGGGGTATCTGTAGCGAGGGCGGAGGTACGGTCATCCGGTTGGTCCGGGTGGCTGCGGGAACACTTACTTTTCGATGTTCAATATCACTGATCTGTGGATCAACTCGTCTCCCAGTCATCAAGTCTTAGACCGGATATTCTGCCAAACTCTGCAGTATTGTGAGTCACCAGCACTGCATCAAATGCCCGGGCAACTGCGGCGATGAGCATGTCGTTGGGGCCGATTAATTTGCCTTGGGCGGTCAGATCGGCCCGAATAAGTCCATATTCATCCGCACAACGGTCATCGAAAGGAAGGCTCTGCAGAGGGGAAAAAAACTGTTTAAGAATTTGAAGGTTGGCATCCACCCGCTGGCTGTTCCTGGCACCGAAAAGCAGTTCTGCTTTTACAATGCTGCAAACGGCAATCTCAGATGGGGAACGAGACCGAAAATGCTGTATAACGGATTGTGAAGATCCATTGAGAAAGTGGATGCAAACATTGGTATCCAGAAGGTGCATTCTATTTAATACCCATTCGTTTTTCGAGATTCAATTGTCGGGGACGGGCGATGGGTTCCCCCTGCCATGATCCGGCCAGATCAAAAAAATCATCCGGCCAATCACCGGCGGTTTCTTTTTTTATAAGCAATGCCAGGTACTTTGAAGTAGAAAGATTGGCTTTCTTTGCTTTTTGTTTAAACCGATCCGCTATTTCATCAGGTACATAACAGTGTAATTGCGCCATATCTCCCCCTAAATATATTTGTTGTATTTGTTTATCAAATATTACCTTTTCCTGAGTCTGTCAAGGTTTTGTGGGTGGTAGAGAGGGGAGGGGGAAAGACGGACGAACACTTCGCTGGGACGATTAAGGAAACAGGTCTCACGCAAAGACGCGAAGGCGCTAAGGGATAAAATCCAGTGATCGGTAATCGGTGATGAGTAATCAGTGGGAGATAGAACATCGAATTTATCACAATATCTTCATCCATGATATCATCGGGAACTGCAATTTTACCGGCCAGCAACCCGTTTCATTATCCGTCCTCTATGTTTGCTTAGCAAATAAAAACAGCTAAGCTAAAGTTGACGAGGTTGGCCCACCTTTTTAGCCAGAATCAATCCACAAACTAATTATGAATAGTAAACGCATTTTCCTGTCCCCGCCTCATATGGGCGGAGCCGAGCTGGAGTATGTAAAGGCCGCCTTCGAGAGCAACTACATCGCCCCTTTGGGACCCATGGTGGATGCCTTCGAGAAAGCATTCGCCGATACGGTCGGGATTCCTCACGTGGTGGCCGTGTCCTCCGGAACGGCAGCCATGCATCTGGCCCTACGCAATTTGGGCGTGGGGCCTGGTGATGAGGTGTTTGCCTCGACCCTGACCTTTATCGGCAGCGTTACGCCCATCCTTTTCCAGGCAGCCACGCCCGTGTTGATCGATGCCGATCCAGCCACCTGGAACATGGATCCGGTGCTGTTGGAAGCGGAACTTGCGCGACGCACTCGCAGGGGGAAACTGCCGAAGGCTGTGGTGCCCACCGACCTCTACGGCCAATGTGCCGATTATGAACGCATCTACGCCGTGTGCGAAAAATACGATGTTCCGGTCGTGGTGGATGCTGCCGAGTCCCTGGGTGCTACTTACAATGGCAGCAGTTCAGGCGTGGGGGCAAAGGCAGCTATCTATTCCTTCAACGGTAACAAGATCATCACCACCTCGGGCGGCGGGATGCTGGCCTCGGACGATGCGGCGTTCATCGAGCAAGCCCGGTTCTTGTCTCAACAAGCCAGGGATGCTGCGCCCCACTATGAGCATTCGACCATCGGGTACAATTACCGCATGAGCAACATCGTGGCGGCTATCGGCGTCGCACAACTGAAAACCTTGCGCAGTCGGGTGAGACGACGACGTGAGATATTCGAATATTATCGTCAGCAGCTTTCCGGTTTGCCCGGCATCGCGTTTATGCCAGAGGCGCCATACGGTCGATCCAACCGTTGGCTGACGGTCATCACCATTGATCCGGAGCAATTCGGCGTCGATCGGGAATATATCCGCATGGCGTTGGAAGAGGAAAATATCGAATCCCGGCCGGTGTGGAAGCCCATGCATTTGCAGCCGGTATTCCATGTGATCGGCCGAGATGGAAATCAGGATGAGAAGAAAAATCGGATCGAACAGAAAAAGGCGGTCGTCGGTGTGGATGAAATGGAAATACCCCTTTCGGGACAATGTGAATGCCGTGTGGTTGGCGGAGCCGTCAGTGAAGATCTTTTTTATCAGGGTTTATGCCTGCCGTCGGGCACCGCAATGGGAATCGATGATCTACGCCGCATTGTCTCCGTCATCAGAAGTTGTTGCCGGGCATCCGTCACTCCGAATCTTAGAAACGCAATCGCTTCATGAAATGAATATCGAAGGTGAGTGCTTTAATGGTAAAGTTGAATCGTAAACATTGGTATGTGCCCTTGGCCGTTGTCATTGTGGCAATCGTTTTTTCCTATTGGGATACGATCCATACATTGGTGCGACAGTGGATGAACAACGACGACTTCTCCCATGGATTATTGGTAGTCCCCATCTCCCTCTATCTGATCTGGGAAAAACGCAACCAATTGGCGGATATGCCTATGGGTACCGACTGGCGTGCCATTCCGGTGCTGATGGCGGCAATTTTACTATTTATCGTCGGCGAGTTGGGGGCCGAGCTATTTACGACACGGGTTTCCCTGATTGTGATGCTCATTTCCACGATTTGGTTGCTTTACGGTTACGATCTTGTCAAGGCAATCCGATTTCCACTTCTCTTTTTGTTTTTAATGTTGCCACTGCCAGGGTTTATCTATCGCAATATCACCTTTCCCCTCCAATTGCTCTCCTCGGCATGTTCCGTTAAAATCCTTCATCTGCTGGGAATCACCGCCTATCGGGAAGGCAACGTGATCGATATGGGATTTTCCCAGTTTCAGGTAGTGGAGGCGTGCAACGGCCTTCGGTTTATTCTTCCTCTGTTTACCTTGGGTGTATTGTTCGCCTTTTGGTGGAGCAAAGATAAAACGTGGTGGAAGCGCATCGTTCTCATCCTCGCCTCCATTCCCATCGCCATCGCGTCAAACATCATCCGCATCGCCGGCACCGGTATTGTCTCCATGTACTGGGGTGTAGAAGCCGCCCAAGGTTTTTTTCATGATTTCTCCGGTTGGGTCGTGTTCATGATCTGTTTTGGTTTTTACGCCCTGTTGAACCTGGGACTTGGCTACCTGCCAGGCAAAGGAAGTGCCCTCTCGAGGGATCCGCGCGCTGATGCCGTTTCGCCGACTATATCAACCGGCAGGCGGCAATTTCAGTGGCAGGCGATCCTGGTGGCACTATCGCTGATCTTTATAACCCCGGTGGTCGTGGCTCACCTTGGCAGTGTGCCGCCCAAACCCCTAAAAAAGAAGCTGGATGCGTTTCCGCTTCAATGCAACGGATATACGGGAAAAACCGCCGAGATGGAAACGACGATCTGGGAGCGGGTCGGCGGTCAGGATTATGTGCAGGTGAACTATGCGAAATCGGGTGACATACCGGTCAATTTTTACACCGCCTACTACGAATACCAGAGAAAAGCCGGAGACTTCGTCCATTCTCCCAAGCTTTGTCTTCCAGGCGCAGGCTGGTTCATTGAGAAAAGCCATGTCAGAGAGGTGGCCATCGACAAAGGAAAACCCATCTATGGTGGAAAGATAGCATTGAATGAATTGGTGATTTCCAAAGGGAATCAGCGCCAACTGGTCTATTACTGGTACCAGGGGAGAGGTCGGAATTTCACCAGCGAGTACATGGCCAAATTTTACATGGTCTGGGATGGAATCTTCCGGCGGCGGACCGATGGGGCGTTGGTTCGCCTGGTTCGGTCCATCGCGCCAGAAGAGACGGTCGAAGAGGCCAGAGCCGTTCTGGACGATTTCGTGGTTTTTACCAGCCAGGAATTGGAATCCTATTTTCCTTCCTGATCGATGCAATGGATAGTTCGTTGCTGTCACATTCCTTCGGGTAATTGATTGCCGGAGAAAAAAATTTTCATGGACCCCATCGTCTGGCTTTACAACCGTATTTATCGGAAAATCCATCATCCTGCAGTACAAAAGGCGATTCATGCTCTTTTGCCCTACCGAATGATATTTATCCTTCCCTTTCATATCGTTCTTTTTTCTCTGAGTTTTTATGGCGCATTCATATTTTGTGAAGGCTGGGAGGCACTTTGGAGTTTGTACGATGTGCTGGTTGTGCCATTGATGGTCATGGTCGGAATCCGTCTGATGGTTTACGAATTTTACGATCTATTCCAAGGCCACTGGCGATATGTAAGTTTCGAGGACCTGGTCAATATTATCCGTGCCACGACGATCAGCTCACTGATATTCTATGGTTTCGGCATGATCTGGGGACGGGGTTGCATCAGCGACCGTCACTATTTTTTGGAATTGATCTTGTGCACCGTACTGGTCGGCGGCGTTCGATTTGCCGTCCGCAACATCAGGGAGAATCTGATCCAGACCCGTCCATTGGACACCATCAAACATATCGCCCTGGTGGGTCCTTTGAACAAAGTACAACCGCTTCTCAAGGAGTTTATCAGCGATTCCGACAGCCTCTATTACCCCATCGCCATTTTGGACCCGGAATTGAATTACAACGTAGCCACCCGTATCAGTGACGTGCCGCTTTACAGCATCAAACAGGTGGTGGACAAACCCAAACGCCTTCGCGGGGCCAAGGCAATCGTTTTCTGCTGGCCCGAGGCCGCCAGAAAAGCCGTGGATCAGGTGGTGGAGGAGCTCACCCCCCTTCAGATTCCATTCAAAACCGTTCCCCATGTCACGGATATATTATCGGGAAAGGTGAGTATCAGTGAGATTCGTGAAGTCGGCATCGAAGATCTGTTGGAGCGGCCACCGGTTACCATCGACATGAACGAGATTCGTTTTTTCTTAGAGGGCAAAGTGGTCTTGGTCACCGGTGGTGGCGGGTCCATCGGCTCCGAGCTGTGCCGCCAAATCGCCGGATACGCACCAGGTAAACTTGTAGTGGTGGAGCGTTCGGAAAACAGCCTGTACGATCTTCAACTGGAACTGGCCAGAAATTATCCAGCGTTGAAATTGCATTCGGTCATTTCGACCATCAACGACGGGCCTGGCATCCGACATTTGATCGAGCAGCAGGGTGTCGATATTATTTTCCATGCCGCCGCATACAAACACGTTCCGTTGATGGAAGCCGCTCCCATTGAATCCGCCTACAACAATATTTTGGGTACGTATCATTTGGTCCGGGCGGCGGCTGCGGCAAAGGTCCAGCGATTCGTGATGATCTCGACGGACAAGGCCGTCAATCCCACCAATGTAATGGGAGTGACCAAGCGAATCGCCGAGATGGTGGTACAGGCATTTAATCAAAACGCCGCGACACAGTTCATGACCGTTCGTTTCGGTAACGTACTCGGCAGTGCCGGCAGCGTAATCCCGATATTCAAGAAGCAGATCCTGCAAGGAGGACCGGTAACCGTAACCCATCCGGATATCGAGCGTTTTTTCATGACCATTCCGGAAGCCGTGCAACTGGTGCTGCAAACCGGCTGTTTGGGCAATGGTGGGGAAATATTCGTACTGGACATGGGCCGACCGGTAAAGATCGCAAAGCTTGCAGAGAAGTTGATTACGCTCTCCGGCAAAAGACCTCGCGAGGACGTCGACATTCAATACACAGGATTGCGTCCCGGTGAGAAAATGTACGAAGAGTTGTTTAATACCGGAGAAGAATTGACACAAACGACCCACCCACGGATCAAAGCGGCAAAATCAGACGACATGAATCATGGAAAAATCCAGGATACGGTCCATCATATCGAACGATTTGTGCATGAGCGCAACGAGAAGGCGCTTTTGGCTTTGTTTTACGAGTTGGTCCCCGGATATCGATGCGATAAAGCGGCCCCTGGTTCGCTTCGAAAGAGCCTGGATTGTCGGCGAGAAAGTAAGGCAGGAAAAGGTCGATCAGAGGATGAAGGTTCAAAGGACGTCTCATTTGACGGTCGCCCGAAGCCACGGTGGGTGGCGAATTAAACGGAAAACCAGTGATCGGTGATCAGTGAGTGGTGATCAGTGATCGAAATAAGCCGGAGACCAGGAGTAGTTCGTGGGACTTGTCAGGATAAAAGGGCAAAGATACTATCAAAAGGAATTGCAATGATGATTAAAAAAGCGTTCACACTGTTGCTGCTTCTCATTATGATGGGACTGACTGTCTCATGTGGTTCAAAGGAAGAGAAAAGAGCAAAGTTTTACAAACGGGGCCAAACCTTGTTCGAAGAAGCCGATTTCGTTAAGGCCAAACTGGAATTCAAGAACGCCTTGCAGATCGATCCCAAGTATGCCGACGCGTACTATATGCTGGGCAGGGTGGATATGGAGGAGAAAGAAATCAGGCGAGCCTACGGCAATTTCCTAAAAGCGGTGGAACTCGACCCGGATCTTTTGCCTGCCCATGTGGAATTGTCCCGTATGTTTTTGGCGGCCCGGGATATTGACCGTGCAAGGGAAAAAATTGAACTGGTGCTGGAGAAGGACCCGCAGAACAGCAGCGCCCTATTGGTTCGTGCCTCGCTGATGATCAAGGAAAAAGACACCGATGGTGCCAAGAGCCTGCTGGAAAGACTCCATGCAAAAGGGGAGACTGCGCCGGATTTGTTCTTAATGCTGGCAGCCATCGAACAGAAGAAAGGGGAAAACGCCGGCGTCGAAAAGATCTTGAACGACGGAATTCAAAGGAATCCGGATGCCATGGCGTTGCGCCTGGTTCTGGTAAACCACTACATGAAAGTCGACAAAAAGAAAGAAGCAGAGACTCTTTTGTGTGAGAACATCGATTTGCATCCGGATATTGCCGCTTATCGATTGGCCTTGGCCGATTTCTACTGGAAATCAGAGCAAAAAAAGAAGGCGGAAAAAGTTATTGATGCACTATCTGCCCTGGAACAGGAAGATGACACGGAGGCTGCCAGAGAAAAGAATATCATTGCGGCGGCAAAATTCTATCTGAGACAAAAGGAGGTGGACAGGGCAGAGAAACAGCTTACAAAAGGAATTTCCGATAATCCTGCGAGCTTTACGCTAAGAGAAGCCCTGGCCGATCTCTATCTGATAAAGAAAGATCCGGATATGGCCTTGTCAACACTTACACAGAGTCTCTCCCTTTCCAGAGATCCGTCGGATCCGGGTATTCTGACCGCCAAAACCATGATGGCACAGATCCATATGATGAAAAGGGAAACGCAGCGTGCCGAGGCCCTCGTGGACGAGGTGTTGGCGGAAGAACCAAAAAGTGTGGATGCCAATTATATCAAGGGACAGATTCTTTTATCGAAGAAAAAGCCGGCCGATGCCGTTACCGCATTTCGCACGGTGGTGGCCGAAAAGCCAGAAAACGTCAACGGCCATCTGTTGCTTGGCCAGGCCCATATGATGAACAAGGAGACAACCTTGGCCATCGATGCCCTCAAGACCGGAATACGGAGCAATCCGACAGATAAAAAACTGCGACGGGCGTTGGCGCGGCTTTATCTCATCGAAAAGGATGAAGCCGCTGCAGAGGAACAATTGGCAAAGATTATCGAGATCGATCCCGAGGATCTTCGCGCAGTCGGGGATCTGGGTGACTTCAAGTTGTCCCGTAAGCAGTACGACGCCGCCCGAGAACAATACAGCCGGATCGTGGCCAAGGCGCCCAAGGTTCCGGCAGGGTATCTGAAATTGGCGCGTTTGCATGAAGTCCAAGTCAACCGGGATAAGGCCATCGATATCCTGGAAAAGGGATACCGGCAAATGCCTGAATCAGTGCCCGTTATCACTTCATTGGTGAAGGTTTACATCGCAGACAAACGATTGGACCAGGCAAAAAAACTGTGTGATGAAAAGATCGCCGTCTATCCGGACAACCCATTTGTTTACAACCTGTTGGCTCAGGTACAGTTATCCGGCAAGGACGCCGTGGCGGCCGAGGCATCCCTGAAAAAAGCCATCGAATGCAATCCACAATGGAACGTTCCCCATGACAACCTGGCTCGGCTCTATTTGTCTCAGGGTAAAACCGATGAAGCCATCGAAAACCTCAAGTCGGCTATTTCTCAGAACAGCAAGAATACCGGCGCTTTCATGACGCTTGCCTTTCTATATGAAAGAAAAGGCGAGCACGAGAAGGCCAAAACCGTTTATGAAGAGGCACTGGAAACGGATGAAAAGCGCTGGGCAGCGGCCAACAACCTGGCCTTTCTGCTGGTCGAACATCCAAACGGACCGGGCGACCTGGAACGTGCATTGGAAGTTGCGGAAAAAGCCGAATCGCTCCGGCCGGGAGATCCGACCGTCTTGGATACGTTGGGATGGATCCATTACAAACAGGGCGACCATGAGATGGCCGTTACATCCCTCGAAAAAGCCCTCGAGATAAAGCCGGAAAGCGGCGTAATCAATTACCATTTGGCTAAGGTTTTCGTGGACAGCAACCGACTGGATGAAGCACGTGAGAGACTGGAAAAGGCGTTGGCAGACGAATCGGAATATCGCGAGAAGGATGATGCCAAGGCTTTGATGGAAAGGATAGAGAATTCATAATATTGGGATAGGCGTGAGGCGAGGGATGAAGGATGACCGCTTCGCTTGGATGATGGACGAAAAATGATGTTCACGCAAAGATGTAATGTATGGACCAGTGGTCGCTAATCAATGATTAGTAAAAAAGCATCCATGAAGGAATGGCTCTGGTTCTGTCCATAGCATTTTCTACAAAGCACGCTGGAAATATGGGGGCGTACATGAGTAACATACAGCCGTTAGCGGAGTGTAAAAAGATATGCGACGCTATGATTATTTTGGGTATTTTTATCTTTTTGATCGATGGCTGTGCTGCGACTTCGGATCAGGAATACTTGCGGCAACTCCGTGAAGAGAAGGCGCAGACGATAGAAGCACAGGATGTGGCGAAAGCGGTGGAAGAGGTGGAAATGCAGAATGCGGCGGTCGTTTTGCCATTGCGCGATACGACCGGCGACTACACCATCGGCGCCGGTGATGTACTGGAAATCAGCGTGTGGAAAGACCCGGCACTTTCCCGCCAATTGGTCGTGTTGCCCGACGGCGCGATCTCTTTCCCTTTGATCGGCCGCTTTCCGGCTTCCGGCAAGACGGTGGGACAGCTTGCAACCGAAATTACCGAAAAGCTGGTGCGCTACATTCCGGAACCGGAACTCAGTGTGATCGTCCAACAGGTAAGCAGCAACGTGGTATACATCCTCGGCAAGGTGAATCGATCCGGCCCCATTGCCTTGAATCGGAAAGTCGATGTATTGCAGGCACTCTCCATTGCAGGCGGGCTGAACATATTCGCGGACAAGGCGGATATCCGAATTTTCAGGAAAACCGAAGATAAGACCATGGTGATCCCGTTTAACTACAAGAACGTCACGGAGGATTACAAACTGGAGGAGAATATTATTCTGCAGCGAGGGGATGTGATTTTAGTGAAATAATTGTGACGGCTTCGTAAAAAGCCCGATATCTGCGTTACGCTTCGCCCCTCGTCACTGCGACGTATCCAACAATACGCCTCATTCCTCGGGGCTTGCAATCTTTGATCTCGAACTTTTTTCGAAGCCGTCAGAAATACGACTTTTTAAGAGTTCATCGACGATGGTTCATAGTTCACATCACTCATCACGGATTACTGATCACTGGTCTCACAATTTGTCTTGATGTGTGCGATTACGGTGAATTGATTTCTATCTTTCTATTGCATTGTTCGAAATGTTCCTTGGAAAATCATTTTTGAAACCGAAATTATTGCCGATATGGATGGCATGCGTTCTTTGTATCTGGCTTCATGAACACACGGCGGCGGCCGCCGATTATCATCTGAACACTGCGGTTTCCCTGAAACATGAGTACAACGATTTGGCACTGTCCGACAACATGACGATTGTCTCTCCATGGGTAAATGGGGGTCGCAATAGCGAACGGTGCGACGTTCAGGTTGGGGGAAGATGGGAGTGGCGCCACTACCACGAATATGATGAGACCAGCGACCTGGATCAGTGGTACGATGGCCGGTTCAACGCATTGCTCACCGAGCGTTGGCAGGTGGGTGCCGATGTGCGGTTCATCGATGACAGCAGGCCGGACCGGGATATCGAAGAGACCGGTCTGCTGCTGAACGATAATCGAAGAAAGCAATCCCACGTCGCTACTTCGGCAATCACCACCTTTTCCGAGGTGCTTACCGGTGGCCTCTATATCAATTTCAACCATGACAACTATGAAGACCCGGAAACCTCGGATCGCAAGGACTACAGCGCCGTGATCTACCTGACCCGTAGTCTGGATCGGTGGCTCGCACGGACCACCGGCCGGTGTAATCTCAGCTACAGCCACTACGCATTTGAAAGGGAGTATGGCCAGACCGGCACCCTTGATATTTTCACGGTCGATTCAATCATCGCCGACAAGGCCGAGGTGGACTACGTTTCCCTCACCACCGGAACGGAAAGCAAAATTTCGGAGCGAATCGATTTGAAGGTCAATGTCGGTGGCCGCTACAGCTGGTCCCGGCGGGAACTGGAGCAGAGCCGGTCCCACTCTCCTCCGTATTTTCATGACGATCCGCTTCGAATCGATGAAGACAGTGAGAGCTATGGTTTCGTAGGGGATCTTACCTTGGGATATCGGGGGGAACGAACACATGTGAGCATGAATTTCTCCCATGACCTGGAGCCTGTAAGCGGCAGCAGCGCGACTGCCAACCGCACCACCGCAAGGCTTGGGGCTAGCATGCGCTTCTTGGAAAAACTGTCCGGAAATCTATACTTGCAGTGGTATTGGAACGTCAACGACCAGGATGACCCCACCCAGGATGACATCGATCGACAGACCTGGAACGTGGGTGCTGGCCTGCGTTGGGGCGTGCGCGATGCCTTGGACCTGGCCTGCAGCTATTCGTACAGCATTTATGACGATCGCGAAGCGGGAACCCGTACCTATCGAAATCAGGCCATCATCCAGTTGGAGGCGCACCATGATTGGTTGGAATAGGTACTTCGTTGCTAACAATCTTTTAACATTGGTCGCATACACTATCCGGTTATGAATCCGAATTTGTCCAACGAAAACATGCAGCCGCACATGGAGGAACAGCCCCTGGACATCGGCAACTATGTCGATATCCTGAAACGGCGGAAATGGCGCCTGATGATTCCGGCATTTTCGATCCTGTTGATCGCCGGGATGGTCGCACTCCTGTTGCCGGCCGTGTATCGATCTTCCGCCACCATTCTCATCGAAGAGCAGGAAATTCCCGCTGATTTCGTCATGACCACGGTCACCGGGTATGCCGAACAACGAATCCAGGTGACCAAACAGCGGGTCATGACCACGACCAAACTGATGGAGATCATCGATCGTTTCGACCTTTACAAGAAGTACCGGGAACGTTGGACCACCGATCAGATGGTCGAAAAGATGCGCGAGGATATCCGGTTGGGATTCATCAGCGCCGACACCAAGGATAAAAGCGGCCGGGCCGTCACCGCCACCATCGCATTTACCCTTGCCTATCAGGGAAAAAATCCGGCCAAGGTGCAGAAAGTGACCGACACGCTGGTGACGCTGTTTTTGGACGAGAATCTCAAGGTGCGCCAGCGGAAAACCACGGAAACCACGAAGTTTCTGGAGGAGGAGGCCCAACGGGTCAACCAGGAGCTGGCCGTACTGGAGGATAGAATCGGTGCGTTCAAGGCCCGGCATATCAACAGCCTTCCCGAGATGTTCCAGGTCAACCAGCAGACGCTGAATCAGACCGAGTCGGAGATTCAACGGGGCCGTGACCAGATTCGGCTGCTAAAGGAACGGGAGGGGTACCTGGAAACCCAATTGGCCAGCATCCCGGAAATTCAGGATCCTCAGAAGGAGCGGCTGAAGGCACTGGAGGTGGAACTGGTCAACCTGAAGAGCCGGTACACCGAACACTATCCGGATGTGAAGAAGGTCCTCATCGAGATCGAACAGCTGTCGCAGCAGATTAACGAGAAATCCACCTTGCCGGGGTGGGAACCGCCGGACAACGCCGCCTATATTACCTTGTCTTCCCAGCTCGCCAGCGTTCGCGCGGAGATGGAATCCCTGTTGGATCAGGAAAAGGCATTGAACGCAAAGGCCGAGGTCTATCGGCAGCGCATCGAAACCACGCCGAGGATCGAAAAGGAGTATGCCGCCCTGCTGGTGGATCGCAACAACACCCGTGCCAAGTACGAAGACCTCTCCCGGAAGGTGATGGAGGCCAGTGTGGCCTTAGGGTTGGAGAAAGAGCAGAAGGGAGAACGCTTTACGTTGATCGAACCGGCACGGTTTCCCGAAAAGCCGTTCAAACCCAATCGTCTGGCCATTGCCCTGATCGGAATCGTATTGGGAATCGGGGCCGGCGTCGGAGTGGCGGCGCTGGCCGAATTCTCCGACCAGGCCGTGCATTCGCCAAAGGATCTTGGCAAGCTTTCTCCCTTGCCGCTATTGGTGAGTATTCCGATCATCATCACACCGGATGAGCAGGACAAACAGAAAAAGCGGTATTGGACCATCGGCATTTGCGGTGTTCTGGTGGTGATTTTATGTATCGTTGTCTTTCATTTTTTCGTAATGGATCTGGATATATTCTGGGCAAAGGTGATACGGCGGGCTCCGGTGATGTGAACAATCTGTAACAGCAATTCAATTTTTGAAAGCAGACATATCCGACCGATGTTCGTTTTGATCCGGAATAACGGAAACAACCCATGAAAATACAAAAAGCACTGGAAAAAGCCAAAAGGGAACGGGAGTTGCACGGAAAGGTTCTTCCCGTGAAGGCGGACAATTCCGAATCGAACCTGGACTACCTGGAGAAAAGCAAATGGCCGCAGCAAATATTCAAGGAGACCGAGAAAAGTTCCAGTGAAGCAACGGCCGCGGTTCACAACACCGGCGGGGTCCGAGAAACGGTGGGGCAGGTTTTTTCCGTAAATTCAACCGAACGGCCCGTTTGGCGGAGTGGATACGGAACGAAAGAGAACTGGCAGCCACCAAAATACGATGTCTCCAAAACCGTTTCCATCGATCTGGAGACGGCGATTCGCAATCATTGTGTGGCGCTGTCACCGGATTTTTCCGAAATCGAATATTATAAAGTTCTTCGAACCCATCTTCGACAGATGGGCCAACGGAAAAAGTGGAAGACGGCCATGGTGACCAGTGTCTCTCCCGGCGAGGGGAAAACCGTCACCGCCATCAATTTGGCTGCAACCTTTGCACGGGAGTTCCATCAGACCGTGCTTCTGGTGGATGCCGATCTGCGCAGGCAGGCGATTCATCGCTATGTCGGATACGACTCCGACAAGGGTGTATTGGATTATCTGGAAAAGCGGGTACCGCTTCGTGATATTATTGTGTGGCCGGGCATCGAGAAGTTTACCATCATCTCAGGCGGGGGAACGATTGCGGACAGCGCCGAAATGATGAGTTCTCCGCGGATGCGGGAACTGGTGGAGGATCTGAAAAACCGTTACGATGATCGCCACATCATCTTCGACGTGCCGGCGGTGCTCAGCGCGGCCGATGCATTGGCATTTGCACCGCTTGTGGATTGCATTATCCTGGTGGTCGGTGCCGGACGCGCAAGGAAACAGGATCTGGAACAGGCCCTGGAGATGCTCCCGGCCGACAAGATCGCCGGTTTCGTCCTGAACCGGTTCGATGGGGCAGGGGCCTTTTACGGCAATTCCCATGGCAAGACGAGGGATCGGCAAAGCCGCGAGCGACAGCCAAAAGCAAGTGCGCGACTAAAAGATCTATTTCTTGGCCTTGATCCACGAAAATGGCGAAAACAGCCACGAAAAAGAGATGCGAGCCGGTGATGGAGGGGTATCGGACGGTCGGGGGAATGGCTGCTCGTCCTCTCCGGTCTGTTTCGAAAGTGAATTGTCCGTGTTTTCCACTATCTGACGGAAGCGTTCGCGCTCCGCTGTGAGCATCTCCTGATATTTTACATACATCTCACATTTTATCTCACGGTGAATCGCCTCGAATCGATGCCCCAGATCGACAAGTGTCTTTTCGACGACCGCCAACCGACGATTCACCTCATGGATATCTCCATTTGCCCCTGTTGCCTCGGCAGCATGGGGATTTTTTTGTGAGGAAGAAGCGGCCAGGCAGACCTTATCGGCCAGAACCTTCTCAACGGCGTCCCTATCGATTCGCTTCAATCCATCGGCATAGCCATAGACCAATACGGCATCACACAGAAGGTTGATGGTCCGGGGAATGCCGCCGGAATGGTCATGAATCAGTTCAATGGCCTCCGGTGAAAAAAGATCGGCCCGTCCTCCTGCTGCCGTGACCCGGTGGTTGATGTAGTTATCGGTCTGTTCTCGGTCAAAGGGATCGAGATGATAGTTGACGCCGATTCGTTGGGCGAGCTGCTTGAATTTCGGTGCTTCCAACCGAGTCCGCAGTTCCGGTTGACCCACCAGAATGATCTGGAGCAGGAGTTGATCGTCGGTCTGCAGGTTGGTCAGCATACGGATATCTTCCAGGGTTTCGTCCGGAAGATGCTGGGCTTCGTCGATGACCAATAGTGTTTGAAGACCCTGAGCATAGCGATCGATTAAAAATCGGAAGAGCATTTCCATTTGCCGGTCTTTTTCCGTGACATCGCAGGGTATGTCAAACTCACTGAGAATCATCCGGTACAGCTGATCAGAATCGAAATTGGTGTTGAAGATCACGGCCACATCCATCTGGGAGACCATTTCGTTAAGCATATAGCGGATCAGTGTTGTCTTACCGGTACCGATCTCTCCGGTGAGCAGAACAAATCCCGTTCTTTCGCTGAGTCCGTACTCGAGCATGGTCAGGGTGTTTTGATGATTTTCACTTAAAAATAAGATGTCGGGATTGGGAACGATGCTGAATGGTTTTGCCGTAAGCCCAAAATGTGAAGCGTACATGGACCGTCCTATGTCGATTAGAAGATGAAAGTAGGGAAAACTTTGCCATTTTTCAATCCGTTTATGCAAGTATGAAATAGATACCATAGACTCGATGATGTCAAGGAATCGTTTCTTGCTAACCCGATTATCACACAAACACATCTTTCAAATATACTCACAATGAATCGTTCATATTCTTATATAACTGTTCTTTTGATGTTTTTCTTCTTCTCTGGATGTGGAACCCATTATATTTATGAAGTGATCAATTCATCTCCACCGGGGGCAAATATCTACTGGGGAAAATCAGAGAATGAGATAGTTCAGACTCCTTTTGCCACGCTCAATTCACGCTTCATGGAAGGAGATCAATGGGAATCCTGGTGCTATCAGGTTCGCAGGCCGGGATACCTGCCGTCCGAGATCGTATGCCGACCTGATGAGGGTGCGAACAGAATCATCAATTTCAAACTTACCAAAATTAAGACATACATATCCTCCAATCCCCCAAATGCCAAAATATACTGGGGGGAATCAAAAGATGAACTTTGGAATACCCATCGATTGACACCCTATACCGAGGAAGGTGAATGCACCGGCGCTAATTTTTCGAATTGGTACTTTCAGGTAAGGCTGTCGGATACGGAGACAATGACCTATCTGGGAATTCATGACAGTCCCTATGACGATTACTACGGTCTTGGAGAAGACGATGACGATGGCACCGATTTCACCTCCAGCGCGGCGGTTGCCATTTTCTCCGGCGGCGACACCATCGAGGTAATCGGCAACGCAACCACGGAAAAGGGAAGAACAAGGGCTTTTTTTGGAAAGACGGCATCTTCGACGATCTTCCCCCCATGTATTCTGAAATCGATTTCGATGTCTACGACGACGATGGAAATGAAACGAACTATGAGGGGTACATTGTCACAAA
This sequence comes from uncultured Desulfosarcina sp., assembly GCA_963674945.2. Taxonomy (GTDB): domain Bacteria; phylum Desulfobacterota; class Desulfobacteria; order Desulfobacterales; family Desulfosarcinaceae; genus Desulfosarcina. The sequence goes on along the minus strand of CAXXWQ010000003.1, from coordinate 52,187 downwards.
TTGTTCCGAAGCCGTCGCCATCAACGCCTCTGATCAGGCAATCGTGAGCATCGGCAATGGAGAGAGCGTCATATTTTATGACATTGAAACCGGCAATATAGAGACTTTGGCGCCGCTGGCCGGGGCCGATGAGATCCATGCCGTAGCAATCAACGATGAAGGCAACGTTGCAGGAACATCCGGTGATGACGCCTTTTTCTGGAAAAACGGCAACATGACGATCTGCGGCAACCTCTGCGAAAACCAGGCGGACGGTTCAAGTCTGGCCACGGCAATCAACAACAGCAATCAGGTGGTGGGGTATGCGACCAATGACGATGGAGAGGTCCACGCCTTTATCTGGCAATATACGGAAGGCGAATCGGTCATAACCGATCTCGGTACCCTGGGTGGGGCCAACAGCTGGGCTGTGGCAATTAACGATAATGGTATCGTCATCGGCTATTCCGAAACGGGCGAAACCTATGCGGCGGGCAGCCTTGAAACCGATGTCCACCATGCCTGTGCATGGTATGCGGGTTCGATATACGATCTCGGTGTGACCACCGATTTTATCGAGGCCGATAACGCCGACTTTCCCTTTAGCATGGGTGTTGCGATCAACAACAGCGATCGGATCGCGGGCAATTCATTTACGATCAACGACTTTTCCCGTGGCTTCATTGTGGACACCACTTTACCGAAATAGACGCGAAGGTTTGAATCGGGAGTGACGATGGCACCAGGAAAAAAAGTGCGTTGCATTTGCTGTGATTTGGTTGTGGGGCCTGTGCGGAAACGGTTTCGGGGGAGACAATGACACGTACATGGCACGTTCCATCAACTGGACTCCGGACAAAACCATGTCCCTTTCCCTGATTTGGGAACTTCATTCGTTCACCGATACCGATTTTTTTGACTTCTGGGGTGTTGATTCCAAGACTGCCAACGCCTTTTTGCCCACTGGTTTGGGATATGAAGTAAAATTTAGTGAAACACTCGGCCTTACGATCGTTGCCGGATACACCGGAGTCGATGACGACGCGAGCAATCGTCTGGAAGCTAGGGATCACGTCTCCATCGATGCAGAAATCTTGTGTCTCCTTTTCTCCGTGAAAAAGTACTGGCCTTTATCCGATGCACTGTATCTGTTCGGCGGAATCGGGGGGGATATCTGTTTTGTTGAAGGTGAGATTGCGTACTCCACACAAAGCCGTTCTTATCATTTGGACTATTCACGAACAATTTACGGGGGCCATGCCTGCATCGGTGCGGAGTATTATTTGGTGAAGAAGAAGTATCCGCTCAGCGTCGATCTGCAATACAAGTTCACTTTGCTGCAGAGCGTGGACGGGGACCAGGATTTGATTTCAGCGATTAACGCCGATACGGACGCGTCCTATTCATCGAACGACCTGAATTTCAGTGGGCACACCGTATCCTTGTCTTTTCGATTCCACTTCTAAGGACAATGCAGATATTGCGGTTCTCATGACTTTTTCCATGGCAGCCGTGCTGCTGAAGCCAAAGAATTTCATCGATTTTTCATCCCGCCCGAATTTGATTACGGCGAACGATTTATAAGAAAACACCCCGACGCCTCAATTAGTAAAAGTAGCGGCGTATCTACCAAAAAGGCCCCGGCTTACAAAACTGGGGCCTTTTGCTTTTCGCAATGATGAAATTTATTTACCTAACAAAATCCTAACAATAAAATGAAAAAATATTTCTGTAAATTGCAACAATCAGGTTGGAATCGACCGATATTTAATTTGGGAGTTATAACATGAACCAAAAACAAACCGTTCTTTTCATCTGTCAACACAACAGCGGCCGCAGCCAGATCGCCGAAGCCTATTTAAAAAAATTTTCCGGTGAAAAATATGAGGTAGAAAGCGCGGGTTTGGCGCCTGCCGATGCGGTCAACCCGTTGGTGGTTGCGGTAATGCAGGAAGAAGGCATCGATCTGTCAAAGAAGAAGCCGCAAAGCGTGTTTGAGTTGTTCAAGGCGGGCAAACTCTACGATCATGTCATCACCGTATGCCACGATTCGGAATCCAAATGTCCAGTATTTCCCGGAATTACACGGCGGTGGCACCTGCCTTTTCCGGATCCGTCAAAAGTTGAAGGCGATCGAGAAGCAAAGCTTGCAAAGGTGCGTGAAATTCGGGATGCGATCAGACAATGGCTACTGAATCGTGACGAGGAAGGTTTTTCGCAATCGCCGATGGATAAAAAATAACCGTCATCGACCTCATAAACATCGATATTTACATGGGCTTCCACCCTATATGGCAGTATATACAGTTAACAGGATTTTTTTGCCGTCAATTATAACCGTAGATTATCGTCGGATAACCTATCATAAGCATACTAATCATAAACTCACCTGTTTCTAACAAAAAACTCACAAAAAGAATGCTATTGTAAGCATCGAGGGTCAGGGGATGCGATCACCCGCAGGCGGGCCTTACCACTCACGCACAATTATACGGTAACGTACCGGTTTGCGTGCGACAAAGAAAAAACTCCTTAGCGATTCCCGAAAGAGATCGAATGGCCTTCAATATCACCCAACTGAAAGCACTGGATGCCCTGGAACGGGAGAGACATTTTTCCAGAGCGGCCGATTCCATCGGCATTTCCCAGCCGGCACTTTCGGCACAGATCAAGAAACTCCAGGAAAGCTATGACGCCAAACTGCTCAAGCGGTGGGGACGTCAGGTGGAATTTAGCAAGCTGGGCAAGGAGTTGACCGTAAAAGCCCGTAAAATCATCGGATTGCTGGATGATTTTGAATCTTCGTTGCAGGCGGCAGCGGATCTTCGGACCGGATATCTCGACATCGGGCTCAGCTGCCACTATTTCGTGATGGATATCCTCTCCGTGTTTATGGAACGCTATCCCGGCATTCAGATCAAAGCCGAGATCGGTGATTCCAAGCCGTTGCTGGAAAAGGTGCCGACCTGTCAACTGGACATCGTGGGCATTACGGGGAAGATATCCGATCCTCGGCTCCATCAATACAAATACAGCGATCAGGACATCGTACTGTTTGTTGCCAGGGACCATCCCTGGTCGAAACAGAAGAATACACTTTCCATTGCGGATCTGGACGGTGAGCCCATGGTGGCGCGAACCGAAAAATCCATGACGCGCCGGATATTTTGGGAAGCCCTTGAAGAACAATCCGTAAAACCGGACATCGTTCTGGAATTGGACACCTGGGAGACGATGAAGGAAGCCGTGGCTTCGGGATCGCCCTGGAAGATGAGTTTGGTCATGACGATCGCCTGGTCAAATTGAAGGTCGCCGATGTTGAACTGACCGCCCCCCAGCATTTTGTCTGTTTGGAGGAATATAAAAGCCTTGGAACCATTCAAGCCTTTTTGAACATCGTCTATGAGGCCCGGATGCATCATCGCGCATCCAGGGACTCCCGTTTTTGTCAAGGCAAGGAGAGAAAACTGCGGCACAACCTAACGACTGACGATCAATGAAATCAATCACAAACAAGGAGAATCACCGATGAAAGCAATGAAACCTCTTTTCACCTCCCTCTGGCTGTTGTTGCTGGCGGTTACCATGATCGCAGGACCGGCTTTGGTCTGTGCCGAAGACCTGCTGGTGTATACAGCCCTGGAAGATGATGAGATTCCTCGCTACCTGGCCCTGTTCGAGAAGGCACATCCGGAGATCAACGTTAAAATCGTGCGGGACTCCACCGGCATCGTTACCGCCAAACTGCTGGCGGAAAAAGACAATGCCCGTGCGGATGTGGTATGGGGAACCGCCGCCACGAGCCTGATGCTCTGCGATCAGGCCGGTATGGTAGCGCCGTATGCCCCCAAAGGGGTCGAAAAGGTCCGCCCCAAGATGAAGGATAAAAACGCCGTGCCCCATTGGGTCGGCATCAAAGCCTGGATGACCGGTTTCTGCGTCAACACGATCGAATGTGAAGCTCTTGGACTGCCCATCCCGGAGTCCCTGGCGGACTTGATCAATCCCATCTACCAGAATCAGCTGATCATGCCGAACCCGGCCTCTTCGGGAACCGGTTTTCTCACCGTTTCTGCAATTTTACAGACCATGGGTGAGAAAAAAGGGTGGGCTTACCTGGATAAACTCCACGAGAATATCATCCGTTACACCCATTCCGGTTCCAAGCCATGCAAACTGGCGGGGGCAGGCGAAACCGCCATCGGTATCTCTTTTGCTTATAGGGGGTTCATGCAGAAGAAAAAAGGCGAGCCGATCATCACCGTCTTTCCCAAGGAAGGTTCCGGCTGGGATGTGGAGGCCAACTGCCTGATCAAGAAAGCGACCATCAAGCCGGCCGCCAAAACATTCTTGGACTGGGCCATCAGCGAACCCGTAATGAAAGAGTACGCCCAGGTCTATCCGGTTACCGCCTATGCCACGGACGTACCGATTCCCGAAGGCTTTCCAAAGGATCCGGAAGGCCAGCTGATCGAAAACGATTTTGACTGGGCCGCCAAGAACCGGACCAGGATTCTGGCGGAGTGGACGAAACGGTATGATGGGAAGAGTGATGCCAAGTAGTACCCATCCAGAATGGAAAAGGTGAAATATGAACCAGCCCGCATCCAAACATTATCTTCAGGTTGAAAACATCACCAAGAAATTCGGAAAATTCACGGCGCTGAAGAACGTCTCGTTTACGGCAAAGCCGGGAGAATTTATTTCCGTACTGGGACCGTCCGGCTGCGGGAAAACCACCCTGCTTCGCATGGTTGCCGGGCTGGAATCATTAACCGAAGGACGGGTTCTCATCCAGGGACGGGATGTGACGAACCTTCCGGTGTCCCGTCGCAATGTGGGAATCGTATTTCAGTCCTACGCGCTGTTTCCCAATCTTTCGGCTGCGGATAATGTCGCCTATGGCCTGAGAGGACGTAATAAAGAGAAATTCTCAATTCGCAATCGAGTGGAAGAACTTTTGCATTTGGTCGGGCTTTCCGGGATCGGCGTGAAATATCCGGCGCAATTGTCCGGCGGTCAACAGCAACGAGTGGCCCTGGCGCGGGCAATGGCCCTGTCTCCGGATCTGTTGCTGCTGGATGAACCGCTGTCCGCACTGGATGCCAAGGTTCGCGTCATGCTTCGTTCGGAGATCCGACACCTGCAGCAGCGCCTCGGGGTAACCACCATCATGGTGACCCATGACCAGGAGGAAGCCCTGACCATGGCCGACCGCATTCTGGTGATTGCAGGCGGGCAGCTGGTGCAAAATGGAAAGCCGACGGATATCTACGATCGGCCGGCAACGCCTTTCGTCGCATCGTTTATCGGTTCCATGAATTTCATTGACCAGGCGGTGAAGGTCGAAGACGGGTGCTATCGCATCGGCGATCATACGCTGATGATTTCCGGAGAAAACGGTTCCCGGCGGCTTCCCGCGGGGCATCCGGTTACCCTGGCGATCCGTCCTGAAGATATCATGATCAACACCGGTAGTGAGGACAAACGCAACACCTTTCAGGCCTATGTGAAGGCCATGGAATACCGGGGGCCGCTGTTTCGAATCACCTTGGACCTGCCGATGCGAAACAGCGGCAGCAGGACCATCGACGCCGATGTAACGGCTGAAAAAGTCCGGCGCCTCAATATCAAAGAAGATGTTTACGTTCCCATCCATCTGCCCCAGGATCGCCTTCGCGTGTATCGGCAGGAAAAGGTTGCCGCATGAGCCATGCTGCCGAAGCTCACGGCGCTTTTGCACGGCAGGGCTTTTTTGAGCAAATTGATACCGAGCTGTGGATCCGGCATCTGATGATCATCCTCGTCTGCATCTGGATGTTCGTCATGGTTCTTTTGCCCCTGTTCCAACTGCTCGGGCGAAGCATGGTCAATCCCCAGGGAGAATTCGTGGGGTTGGCCAATTACATCCACTATTTCAGAACGCCGTCTTTGTCCCGTTCGCTGGGCAACAGCCTCTTCGTTTCGCTGACGACCACGGGTATTGCCGTAAGTCTCGGATTTATGTATGCCTATGCCCTGACCCGCACGTGCATTCCGGGGAAGGGGTTTTTCAAGTCACTGGCCATGATGCCCCTGTTTGCCCCGACCCTGCTCAACGGGATTGCCCTTGTCTATCTTTTCGGCAGAAAGGGACTGATCACGCGGGGCTTTTTCGGCGCCATTCCCGGAGTTGACATCCACCTGTACGGAGCGGTGGGAATCATCATTTCCGAAGTGCTGTTCACCTTTCCCCAGGCCGTCATGATTCTGACCATCGCCCTTGGTATGACAGATGCCCGTCTCTACGAAGCCGCCGATTCTCTCGGTGCCGACCGGATTCGCACTTTTTTCACCGTTACCCTGCCGGGCATCAAATACGGTCTGCTCAGTGCCGTGTTCGTCTGTTTCATTCTGGCCTTCACCGATTTCGGCGCGCCCAAAGTAGTCGGCGGCAATTTCAATATCCTGGCAACGGACATCTACAAACAGGTCATCGGACAGCAGAATTTCATTATGGGGTCCGTTGTCAGCATCGTGCTCCTGATTCCCACCGTGATCGCTTTTGTGGTGGATCGCATCATCCAGCGCAGACAGGTCTCTTTAATTGCGGCCAAATCCGTACCGTTGACACCGGAACCGCAAACGTTCAGAGACGGTTTTGGGCTCATATACTGCGGCCTGATCTCGTTTCTGATCATCGCATTTTACGGAACGGCCCTGTTTGCCTCACTGGTCAAAGTATGGCCTTACAAAATAGAGCTGGGATTTTGGCATTATCGATTCGCCGGGATGGGCGGGGGCGGGTATGCCGCTTTTTTCAACAGCATCCGAATGAGTCTCTACTCGGCATTTTTCGGCACTGCGATTACTTTTTCCGCCGCTTATCTCATCGAGAAAACACGGCAGATGAGACAATTGCGCCAGACCGCCTATTTTCTTTCGATCCTGCCGTTGGCCCTGCCAGGCCTGGTCATCGGGCTTTCCTACATTTTCTTTTTCAATGCCAGAGGCTGGTCTTTTTTCGGGCTGACCATTCCCAACCCATTCGGATTTCTCTATGCCACCATGGGCATTTTGGTCATCAGCAATATCATTCACTTTTTTTCCGTCAGCTTCCTGACCGCCACCACCGCACTGAAACAGCTGGACAAGGAGTTTGAGACCGTTTCCGAATCCTTGGGCGTTCCGTTTTACAAAACTTTTTTCAGGGTATCCGTTCCGGTTTGTCTGCCGGCGATACTCGAAATCGGCATGTATTATTTTGTCAACTCCATGGCCACCGTATCGGCGGTCATTTTTCTCTACTCCGCCGACATCCCGCTTGCCTCCGTCGCCATCGCCAATATGGACGATGCCGGTGATATCGCCCCGGCATGCGCCATGTCCATCCTCGTGGTACTCACCAATCTTCTGGTGAGAATTCTTTACAGTTGGCTGACCAGGGGGATGAAAGCAAGGAGCCAGGCATGGATACGTCATTGACAGAAAAGGACAGGAAAATGAAACAAATCATTCCGACATCGTCCTATACAGGTCCGTTGAAGGGGGCCATTTTAGACTGGGCGGGCACGGCTGTCGACTATGGCTGTTTGGGTCCGGCGGCCGTTTTCGTCGACGTATTTGAGAAATTTCGCATCAACGTCACCATACATGAGGCCCGCCAATTCATGGGACTGATGAAAAAGGATCATATCCGGGGTATGTTGGATCTTCCGCGTATCCGGCAGCGGTGGAAGGAGGTTCACGGAAAGAATCCGGATGAGAATGATGTGGCGGGTCTTTATGAGGAGACCGAACCCATGATGGTTTCGGCCATCTGTCGTCATGCGGACCTGATTCCCGGACTTCTGGAAGCCGTGGAAGAGATGAGAAGGCTGGAGATGAAAATTGGCTCCTGCACCGGGTACACGACTCCGATGATGGCGGTGCTGGCACCCTTGGCAAGGCAGAAGGGCTATTCGCCGGATGCCGTGAAATGTTCCACCGATGTGCCCAACGGCCGCCCCTATCCCTGGATGTGTTACCTGAACGCCATTGAGTTGGGTGTCTACCCCATGTCGGCCCTGGTGAAAATCGGCGATACCATCAGCGACATCCAGGAGGGGTTGAACGCGGGCATGTGGACCATCGGCCTGACCCAGTCCGGCAATGAACTGGGACTGACACGAAAAAAGGTGCAATCCCTGCCGGAAGCGGAGTTGAATCGAAAACTGGCGGACATCGAAAAACGTTTTCGACAAACCGGTGTTCATTACACGGCAAGGGGCATCTGGGAATGTCTTCCCCTCATCGAAAAGATCAACCGGCGCCTGGCAAACGGCGAAAGGCCCATTTAATCGGCAAAAAGAATTCGCATGAATACTTCCCAACCACCATCGCCGGAATCAACGCCGGTGGACCTGTCCGAAGGCGACGCGAACCTTTCTGCGTTAAGGCAAAAGTGGACCAACAGGCTGGATCAGGAAACCCGCCACTGGCTTCGACGGGATGCCGATGTATTCTTGCACCAATCCCTTTCCACGCCCTGCCTGGATGTGTTGTCCGGCTGTTTGGACGGTGGTTTTACGGACTTTTCGGGGGAACGGTTCCTGGATTTTCATGGCAACAGCCTCCACCAGGCCGGCCATGCCAATCCGGCGGTATTGGATGCCGTTCGGCGGCAGGTGGAAACCCTTCCTTTCTGCCCCCGCCGCTATACCAATGTGCCGGCCATCCGGCTGGCGGAAAAGCTGGTCCGGATTGCTCCCGGCGATCTGAACCGCGTGCTGTTTGCCCCCGGCGGCACCAGTGCGGTGGGCATGGCTTTGAAACTGGCCCGAGTGGCCACCGGTCGGTTTAAAACCATCTCCATGTGGGACGCTTTTCACGGCGCATCGTTGGATGCCATTTCCGTGGGCGGCGAAGCCCTTTTTCGAAAAGGCATCGGCCCGCTTTTGCCCGGCACGGAGCATGTCCCCCCGGCCGATCCACGCAATTGTCTATGGGACCCGTCGGGCAACTGCGATGCCTGCGGGCTGAAATGCGCCCGTTATGTCGAATACGTCATGGAAAAAGAGGGCGATATCGCCGCAGTGATTGCCGAGCCGATCCGCTGCACCAGGGTGAATCCACCTCCTGAGGGATACTGGCAAGCGGTGCGCCGGGCCTGTGACCGGTACGGTGCCCTGTTGATTTTCGACGAAACCGCCGTCTGCCTGGGCAGGACCGGTAAAATGTTCGCCTGTGAGCATGAGGATGTAATTCCGGATATCCTGATCATGGGCAAAGGGTTGGGCGGTGGCGTGTTCCCCCTGGCGGCGATCGTTGCGCGGGAAGAGTTGAATGTCGGCAGGAAGATCGCCCTGGGTCATTACACCCATGAGAAAAATCCGGTCGCCTGTGCCGCCGGCCTGGCCGCTATCGAATATATCGAGGAACATCAACTGGTCAGACGTTCCGAAGTGTTGGGAGAGATCGCGCGAAAGCGTTTGCGAAGCAATCTTGGAACGTATTCGCTGGTGGACGACATCCGCGGTCGGGGGCTGCTTTTCGGCGTTGCACTGGCAAACGACGGTCAACCGGCGGTCCTCGAGGCGGAAAGGATCATGTATGCCTGTCTTGAAAGGGGCCTGAGCTTTAAAGTTTCCGGCGGTAATTTCCTAACTCTGACGCCGGCCCTGACCATTTCGGATGCGGAGATGGAACGGGCGTTGGACATCCTCGAGACAGCAATTCTAAGTGAGAAGGAAAACATCAGGCGTAGCAAAACAACAAATGATTAGAAGAGAACCAAATATGAGAGACTATCCGTTAGCGATAGGCTGACCGCTTTTCCGTGGAGAGAAACAAATGAAAACCGATAACCTTCCTGAAAATCCATATATCCTGCTTACCCCCGGCCCTCTCACCACCACCAAAACCGTAAAAAGTGTGATGATGAGAGACTGGTGCACCTGGGATGAGGATTACAGCCGGATCGTTCAGCGCATCCGAAACCAATTGGTACGACTGGCAACGGATCATAACGGCTATACTGCCGTGTTGATGCAGGGAAGCGGCACCTTCAGCGTGGAATCCACCATCATCACTGCCGTGCCCAAAACCGGAAAGCTGCTGGTGTTGGCCAATGGTGCCTACGGCAGGAGAATCGCCCAGATCGCCAAGCGGGCCAGCATCCCCTTGCTGATCCATGACAACGGAGAAACCGATCCGCCGGATTTGGAACGGCTCGAGAAAACTCTCACGACAGAAACGGACATCACCCATGTGGCGGTGGTCCATTGTGAAACCACAACGGGAATGCTTAATCCCGTGGAAGAGATCGGCCGTATCGTACGCTCCCATGGAAAACGGTATATCGTGGACGCAATGAGCAGCTTCGGGGGCATTCCCATGGATATGCATCGGATTGGCGCGGATTTTGTCATCAGCAGCGCCAATAAATGCATCCAGGGGGTTCCCGGATTCGGGTTCGTCATCGCCAATCGGGCGCTCCTTGCAAAAACCCGGGGAAATGCCGGGTCACTCAGCCTGGATCTTTACGATCAATGGGAAACCATGGAGCATCATGAGGGAAAATGGCGTTTTACTTCTCCGACCCATGCGGTGAGAGCCTTTGCACAGGCCTTGGAAGAACTGGCGGAGGAAGGTGGAATTGCAGCCCGCTATGAACGATATGTCGGCAACCACAGGCGGCTGGTTCGGGGCATGAAGAAACTCGGGTTCTCCCCCCTGCTGGATGAACGGTGGCAATCTCCCATCATCACGGCCTTTCACAGCCCGGTGCATCCCGATTACACGTTCAAGGAGTTCTATCGCAACTTGAAGAAGCAGGGCTTTGTCATTTATCCGGGCAAGGTCACGGATCTCGATACGTTTCGTATCGGCAATATCGGCGACGTTTTTTCCGCAGATATGGAGGCTTTGATCCAGGTCGTCGAAAGATCGATGTATTGGATGGAAAAATGAACTCACTTTAAAAGCCTCAGACCATCTTCCTCTCGTTGCCGATGTAAGGTTGTCAGTTAGAAGCCAACACGAAGAGATACCTGATGATATCATGGGACGCGTCGGTCTGCATGAATACCGGTTTTTTAGCGGGACAACCACACAGGCCGCCCTGATAGAAACCATAGAGGACGGTGATGGTGCCTTTGCCGCTCTCGTGTTTCGCGGAACCGCAGGGCGTCTGTCCAGCTGGCTGCCAAACCTGGACATGGTTGCCTGCCAATGGTCCACCGGCGGCAATGTTCACCGCGGATTCAGAAATATTCTCATGGATCTGTTGGGCCCTATCGCTTCAGCGTTGGAAGACGTTACGAAACCATTGTATTACGCCGGTCATAGTCTGGGCGGCGCACTGGCAACCCTGGCGGCATCACTGCGGTCGCCAACCGCAGTATACACCTTCGGGGCACCAAGAGTCGGAGATGCTGCATTTGCCCAAGCCCTTGCCGGTATTTCCGTATTCAACATATTCAATCCGAAGGATATCGTTACCGAATTGCCTCCGGCCAGCAGACGAACCCCATTTGTCCACGCCGGTACCATCATAAGAAATATGGATGTTGCCCCGCCTATACGCGCAAGCGCCTTCATTCCTCGCCAACCACGCCCCATTGAATTACACGGCCCAATTGCCCGTTGACGTCAACAATTAGAATAAAAAAACCAGAACCCAATTACCATGGATTCTGGCTTTTTTAAAAAGGAGTGAAACTTGAATATTCGTACCGGCTTCCTGGTCCCCACATCAGGAGGTGTATGGGTCAGCGAAGTACCGAATCGTTAACTTCTCTATCGACACACAATCGATAAGCTTTAGTTCTAAGACACGTTTTTCTCTTGAGAAAAAATAACACATAAATTATCATTTATTATTTCAATAGAATAAAGATGATTGCTTTTATCTTTGTGTCATATTCCTAACCAAAAACTAATAATTAAAGAGTACTCATGAACTAAAAATAAAATCATACTTTGAGGAGATCAAATAAGATGGCAACCGTTCTCAGCCGTAGCAAACCAACCGAATGTATCTGCCCCATTTGTCAAAAGCGGCACTGGTACCGTTTTTATTTTACCGGACGTGGCGTCCCCAGAAAGTATTGTGAGCAATGTGCACAGCAATACCTTCATAAATATCGAGATGTGATAGAATATCGTGTTGCAACCGATACCACAAACGTCGCTTATTCGAATTGATGGAGAGTCAGCGGGTTATGATTTCAGTCAAAAAGCAGGAAAAGTATACAATTTTCAAAGTGATCGGAGCATTAAACGCAGAGGATATTTTGGTTCAGGCAAACAAATACTTGCCGGGTAAGAAACCGGATAACTCCTTATGGGATTTTTCTAAGGCTTCTAAAATTGATATATCCATAGCCGATATGAACGATATTTCTTCCAGTATTGGGGCAGTCTCAACAGATGGAAAGGTTCGAAAGGTGGCCCTGGTCGGTTCTAAAACCATTAACATCGGATTGCTGAATTTTTTTGCCGCCATAATGAAAATGAATAACCTACCAGATGAATATCAAGTTTTCAGAGATGTGGACCTTGCCAAAGACTGGCTGCAGAAAAAATCGGAGAAAAATGAAATTTAATAAAGTTCATCTGGATTCGGTGAAAGCCAGATGCAAGGCGATGCCATATTCGATGTCCATAAAACCGGGGGAGCAGGATCGAAGTTCCTTGAGCAGATATTTCCACGTCATTTGCCAGCCGTAATCCCGCAATTCTACGATTGCACCTTTCTGGTAGCGTTCAACGATGCCGAAAGCACATCGTTCGAGGTCCGTTTTATTCTTTTTCTTTTGTTCGACATAAATATGCGATGATATGTTCATTTTTCAAGTCCCCGCAACTTTGTTTTTCCACAAGAGTACCTTATGGTGTGTCTTGCATTTTTGATAGTTCCGACATCTATATCGGGTGTATGACAGTTGGCGCTGATACACATGCATCGGTTCGTTGCACGCTGGGCAATTGGGCCTATCCGGGTTTTCAACCCAGGTCCGATCGATGATATATTGCCATTGCAGATGAGACAGAGTCGTCTTTCCTTTCCGTTTACGGTTTTCCCGTAATGATAGTAGGCATCAGATCCACATTTCGGGCATCTTACTAATTTTTCCGTCATCGTGCCCGATTTTCCCATTGAAGTGCTTATTTTATTTTTTAGGCTACTTGTTTCGTTGTATCCATTGACGGTTTACATTGGTGATGATCCGTCGACAGATCCGCGGTTCCCCAATATTGCATATAGAGGTTGTAAGTTGTTTTCATCCCTCGGCGGGGTTTGATAATATATCGATGGTAGCTGATGAGTTGCTTCAATTGGCGTGAATAATTCTGAAAATTGTCAATTTTGGACTTCTTTCGTTTTTTCATCACAATGCGGTCGACTTCGGTGGCCTCCTGAACAGCCAGGTTGATCACCTCATATGTATCTTTTCCCTGCACGGCCTTGACGAACTCTTCAATACGTAAGCGGTTTATTAACCCCATCTTCACAAAATTGTTCAGGCATGGCAATGTGTTTCCCCAAAGAAAGGAGAAGATATCATGCCTGAAGACTATGATTCATTCGATTCCAAGCAAAGGCGAAAATTTTGGGAAAATCATATCGAGAAATGGAAGATCAGCAGCCTAAGCCAAAGGGCCTATTGTAAAAAAAACGATCTCATTCTCCATCGGTTTTACGATTGGAAACGGCGCATCATGCCCGTTGATAAAACCCGAGTTACTTTTTTGCCGGTTGCGCTCAACGGATCAGCGACGAGGAAACATCCATCCGTTCGTATTCATACCCCCAACGGATTTACCATCGAAGTCGATGATCAAAACGGATCGATAGAAATCAACAAGCTTGTTGCAATGGTGGCTACATTATGATGTTGCCCACCAATCCCAAAAGGGTCTTTCTGGCCGTGGGTAATACCGATATGCGCAAATCGATCAACGGGCTTTCGGTTTTGGTGGAACAGGCCATGGATTTGAATCCCTTCGAAGGGGACCTGTTCGTCTTCTGCAATCGGCGTCGGAACATGATAAAAATTTTATACTGGGATAAAAATGGATTTGCTCTCTGGCTCAAACGGCTGGAGAAGCACCGTTTCCACTGGCCAACAACCACAAAAGAAGTCGTTTCCCTTAGTGCGAAAGAACTGGAATGGCTTCTCGCCGGACTGGATTATACGAATGCTCATGTGCGTTTAAACTACCGTTATGCAAGCTGAGAACATCCACCTGGAAGTAAAATAAGTGTGTACAAATTCAATTGGTTATGCTATGTATCAGGCATGCTTTCGGAATCGAACAACCTGCCCGATGACGCCCAATCGCTTAAGGAGATTATCTCTTCTCAGCAGCAGCAAATCGACCATCTGCAAGAAATGGTACGTCTGCTGAAGAACGAGCTGTTCGGTCGCAAAAGTGAAGTTTTGCCGGCCGTCAATCCCAACCAACTCCAGTTGTTCAAACCCGACGAAACCGCAGAGCCCGTCCTTGCCGATGACGACATCACCGTCCCGGAGCACACCCGCAAAAAGCGTGGCCGCAAACCGTTGCCTGAGGATCTGCCCCGCGTCGAGGTCCTGCACGATATCCCTGAGGCCGAGAAACGGTGTGCTTGCGGAGTTGAACTGAGCCGTATCGGCGAAGAGACCTGTGAGAAGCTCGATTATATCCCGGCAAAAATCCAGGTGATCCGTCACATCCGCCCCAAATACGCCTGCAAGGCCTGCGAAGGCGTCGAGGATGACGGCCCCACCGTTAGGATCGCTCCGCCGCCAGAACAACTGATTCCCAAGAGCAACGCCACTGAGGGACTGCTGGCCCACATCGCTGTCTCAAAATTCGCCGATGCGCTTCCCCTGCATCGCCAACAAAAGATATTTGACCGTCTGGGCGTTGACATCTCACGGTCAACCATGGCCAATTGGATGATTCAGGCCGCCGGTTGCTGCCAGCCGATCGTCGAATTGATGCATCAGGAGATTCGAAGCGGTCCTGTGATCAATATCGATGAAAGTCCGTTTCAGGTGCTTCAGGAACCGGGCCGCAGCAATACAACAAAATCGTATATGTGGGTGTTTTGTGGCGGCCCGTTGGATGCCCCTGTGGTGCTTTACCAGTATCATCCCACCCGTAGTGGGAAGGTAGTGCAAGATATGATAGAAGACTATTCGGGCTATGTTCAAAGCGACGGCTACAGCGGCTATGATCAGCTGTCCCAAAAGCAAGGGATCATCCATTTAGGTTGCCTGACCCATGCCCGACGTAAATTTGTCGAGGTGAACAAAGGGCGCAAGGCGCGCGGCAAACAAAAAGCAGCCAAGGGGCTTGCCGACGAGGCGCTGGATTACATTGGCGCATTGTATGGCATAGAACGGTATGCGCGAGACAAGGATTTGTCGTATGAACAGATCCGTGACCTGCGACAGGAAAAGGCCAAGCCGATTCTGAAACAATTTAAAACCTGGCTGGACACCTACCATTGGCAAGCTCCTCCGAAAAGCCTTCTCGGCAAAGCGATCCAATATTGCCTAAACCAATGGGACAAACTGGTTGTCTATATCAATGCCGGATTTCTGAAGCCCGACAACAATGTGGCTGAAAATGTCATCCGGCCATTCGTGTTGGGTCGCAAGAACTGGCTGTTTTCCGGCGCGCCCCGGGGTGCGGAAGCCAGCGCCACCTTCTTCGGTTTGATCGAAACGGCCAAAGCCAATGGGCTGGAACCCTATGCCTATCTTCGATACCTGTTCGCCAAACTTCCGCTGGCCAGGACGCGGGAGGACCATCTGGCGCTTTTGCCAAAAAATATCGACAAACAGACGCTGGCGATCCTTCGCTATTGATTCTTCTCTTACTTTCTACCGGCCGGTTCACAATCGTCTCCCATACACATTTTCATTGCCAAGCCTATGATGTCATAATATCTGGGCTATGTGAAGATGGGGTTTATTTGACCCTTACTTCAATACTGCAATTGTTTGAGATCATTTGGCGTTTCCTATTGTCGTTTGTCGTTTTATTACAGAAGGTGTTTCACCCTGCAAAAGAGGGGGGATCCTATTTGTCGAATCAATTGTTATTGACGCGTAAACTATGTTCTATATGTTAGGATAGTGTTAGGTTTATGTTAGGAAAACCATTTTCCTTTAAGAGAGAGGCGCTGTAATCTTGAATACCATTGGTATTGATAGAAATTTATCAATACGTTGTGTTGGCTGAATTCATCCAATTTTTCCGGCATTTTTTTATATACGGCTTGACAATATAAATCGAAATGTATATACAAAGCATATACAAAGTATATCGTATTTTGTCTCGAAACGTACTGATCAACTGAAATTGAGGCTGCTTGCCTGCCGGTGACAAATGGCAAAGAAAAAATCATCCAAGAAAAAAAATAAAAAGGACAGTCAGCTTTTAATTCGCATCAGTGGCGAAGAAAGGGATCGGTTCGTCAAACTTTGTGAGGAGTTGGACACCAGTGCTGCCCGGGAAATACGCAAGTTCATCGGGCAGTTTTTAAAAATGCACGAGAAAAAAAAGGAAGTTTGACCAAGAAGCCGTGAAAGGAGAAAAAAAATGGCAAAAGTATCGAAGAAAGCAAAATCCATTAAAAAAGAGATGAAAACCAGAAAGGCCATCGTTGCCAAGCAACAAGGAAAAATCAAGAAACTGAAAAAGGCTTTGAAAAAGGCGGCTTGATCCGTTTTCTGAGGTTTATCGGAATCTTCGGATGCGATGAATTTCCGCAAGGAGAGTGACGTGGCCTGATACCATGGATTCGGGTCGATGGCCAAAGATTTGTCTATGGTATTTCCTCGATGTCAGCCTTTAATAACGATGTCCTCCGCTACGCGTTCGGCCCGCAGGAATATGTCTTTGCCTTCATCGGCGACCCGCCAGCATCGGGTGTCAAAATCGGCGTCGGTAGTGGTCACATATTGCGACGTCGGCGTTTGGTAGTTGAGGGTGAAACCATCTGCTTTTTTAGCTCCCATTTGATTTTCGAGACGTTTTCGCCGGTGACATTACGATAATAGTAGGTCTCATCACAGGGTAGGTGGCGGCCGGCAATCACCGCCGTAATTATCCAGGGCCATGTGATGAGAAATGGGGATACCAAAACGATCCACTGTCGGCGTCTTTTCCGTTGATGTAACATTATTGTTTCCATGAATCGCTCGTACCACAATTGTCCCGAACGATAAAGCACTTTACCATCATCGCTATTACAATTCCGGATTGTAAATGTTTTTGTGCTAACAAAAATCTAACATTTGACCCGTAGTAATACAATCAGGTGACTGCGTGTTAAAAAAATGGATTGAAAATTACGATGGTAGAGTGCACAAGATGAGCGACACATCTGTACAGTCGGAACAATCCAGGCAGGCAATGGAGATGATCAACGACGTTGCCGAAGACAAGCCCGGGCGATTTATCAATCGGGAGTTGTCCTGGTTGGAGTTCAACCGGCGCGTTTATGAAGAGGCCATGAACCCGTCCCATCCGATACTGGAGCGTCTTCGTTTTCTTTCCATCTCGGCCGATAATTTGGACGAATTTTATATGGTTCGGGTGGCCGGTCTCAAAGAACAGGTGGCCTCCCGTGTCCGGGGACTCAACCCGGATAAGCTGACGCCGGCCCAGCAACTGGGCGCCATATCCACGAAAGTGGCCGAATTGGCTGCCGACCAGCACAATTGCCTCGAAGATCTCATCTGCGAGATGAAGGACGCCGGTATCCATCTGATCAGCCCGGATGAGATTTCCAGCGAGGAAAGAAAATGGCTGGCGAAAGTATTTCGCCAGAATATTTTTCCCATTTTGAGTCCCATTGCGGTGGATCCGGCCCACCCGTTTCCCTTTATCCCCAATCTGGGTTTCGGTCTGGTCTTAGAACTGGAAAGCGAATCCGAAGAAGAAAACCTGGTTGCCCTGGTGATTTTGCCGGCCCAGTTGGACCGGTTCATCCGGTTACCCGGAAAACCCATCCGATTCATCGCCTTGGAAAAGGTGGTATTGATGTTTCTCGATCTCTTGTTTCCTGGATTTGCGCTGTTGTCCAATGGTATTTTCAGGGTCATTCGAGACAGCGAGATGGAGATCGACGAAGAGGCAGAAGATCTGGTCAGAACATTCGAGAGCGCGCTGAAGCGACGGCGGCGGGGCAGTGTCGTCCGCCTGACGGTGGATGATGCCATTTCCGATGACCTGCTCCATTTTATTCAGGCCCAACTGGATGTTTCCGAGCATGATGTGTTCAGCTTTAAAGGCATGATCGGTCTTTCCGACATCGGTGAAATGATTGTCGACGATCGACCCGACCTGCTCTTTCCACCCTATGAGGCGCGATTTCCCGAACGCATTCGCGACTATGGCGGTGATTGCCTGGCAGCCATCAAGGCAAAGGATATCCTTGTCCACCATCCATACGAGAGTTTCGATGTGGTGGTTCAGTTTCTTCACCAGGCCAGCAAGGATAAAAATGTGGTGGCCATCCGCCAGACCCTGTACCGGACCAGTGAAGATTCACCCATCGTCCAGGCCCTGGTGGAGGCAGCCGAGGCGGGCAAGAGCGTAACCGCCATGGTGGAACTCAAAGCCCGGTTCGACGAGGAGGCCAATATCGGCATCGCCAGAAAGTTGGAGAGAAGCGGTGCGCAGGTGGTTTTCGGGTTTATCGAATACAAGACCCACGCCAAACTTTCCCTGGTGGTGAGAAGAGAGGGGAAGAAACTGAAATCCTATGCCCATGTGGGTACGGGAAATTACCACCCGGTAACGGCCAAGGTCTACACCGATCTTTCCTTCTTTACCTGCGATCCGGAGATTTGCGACGACGTTTTACAGATATTCAATTACATGACCGGCTATGCCAAGCCCATGAAACTGAAAAAGGTGATCATATCCCCCCTTCACATGAGAAACTTCATTTTGTCCAAGATAAAAGACGAGATCGATCATGCATTGGCCGGACGGCCGGCAGGGATCTATGTGAAGGTCAATTCCCTGATCGACGCAAAAATCATCGATTCGTTGTATCGGGCATCCCAGGCCGGTGTGAATATCAAAATCGTCGCCCGGGGCATCTGCGGTCTCAGGCCCGGCGTTCCCGGCCTGTCCGAAAACATCGAAGTGAAATCCATTGTCGGTCGTTTTTTAGAACACTCCCGGATTGCCTGCTTCGGAAATGGTCATGAACTGCCATCGACACATGCCGATGTGTACATCTCATCCGCCGATTGGATGCCGCGAAACATCGACCGGCGGATCGAAGCGATGGTCCGGATCGAGAACCCGACGGTTCACCGACAGGTATTGGATCAGATCATGGTGGCGAACCTGAAGGACAACGAACAGAGTTGGATGCTGCAGTCCGACGGCTCTTATCGGCGTTGCGAGGTAACAGGCCAACCCTTCAACGCCCATCAATTTTTCATGACCAATCCGAGCCTTTCCGGAAGGGGGAGCGCGCTGACCGTGAATAGCCGCACGAAGAAGAAAAAGAAGGCATCGCTAAAGAAAAAATGAAAACGCTCTTTGTCGTTCGCCATGCCAAATCAAGCTGGAACGATTCTCTTCTTGCGGATCATGAACGACCATTGAACAAGCGGGGGAAAAAGGCAGCCCCGGAAATGGGCCGGCGTCTGTCCAAAACTGGTGTGGCAATGGATACCATCGTCAGCAGCAATGCCCGCCGGGCCCTGGATACGGCGGCCGCCATGGCCCGGGCATTGGGCGTAAAAACCTCTGTTATCCGAACAGAGCCCGGCCTTTACCATGCTTCGGCCGATGGAATCCTTGAAATTATCTATCAACTTGACGATCGATTGGAAACGGTGATGATGGTGGGCCACAATCCTGGATTGACACGACTGGCGAATCGGTTTCTGCCGCAACCCATTGAGAACATTCCTACTGCCGGTGTGGTCCGACTCGAGTTTATGACTGACACGTGGCGTTTGATCGATGGGGGCAACCTGACTTCAAGCGATTTCGATTATCCGAAGAAGAAATAGCCGGTCGTTGATCGCAATACCACTTCTTGATTGTCCATGTGTCAGTGGTTACCATGTAAACATCTGATTCATGAAAGGAGATGCACATGGACAAAAAACTGAAAAAGAAATCCCTGTGTAAATGGGATAAGGACGAAACGAAAAAAAATTGGGATGATCTGGCCGATCTTCTGGCCAAATCGAAATTCGTATGCGAAAAATGCCTGCGGTCTTCCCGGTTGAAAGGTACTTTATGCAAGCCTGAGAAGTTGGCCCGAAATGAGAAATTGACTCGATAAGCTTCATGATCAATGGCTGGTTTTATCGAGATTTACAGTGATACGGCGCTGAGACGACAATACGACATCACACGTGATTCGAACCATGAAAGGAAAAAATAATGCCCATGTCCATCCGACTGGTAAAAGGAATCGGCCCTGCGACAGAGAACGCACTGAATGCAGCCGGTATCACCACCGCAGAAGAACTGGCGACATCAACCGTGGAAACACTTGTCGCCATACCCGGTTTCAGTGAAATCAGGGCTCGCTCGGTGATCGATCACGCCCGTCAATGCGTATCCGATGCTTCGGCAGATGAAAAGGAAGATGAAGCAGAGAACGCTCAAACGGAAAAGTCGATCGTAGAAGCTTCCCACAAGGGAAAAGCGCCGAAACAAAAGACCGAACAAAAGCCCAAAAAGAAAAAAACCAAGCCGAAGAAGGAAAAAAAAGAGAAAAAGAATAAGGCAAAAAAGGATAAAGAGACAAAGAAAAAAACCAAAAAGGACAAGGATACAAAGAAGAAAACGAAAAAACATGCGGCGAAAAAGAAAGCGAAAAAGAAGTAAAAGTTATTTTCTATGAAAAATCCGACACTGAGGCTGGACGTATAAAACCGGCTATTAAATGGCGCAATTTTACCTAAGCGGTATTTGTGTAAACTCTTATAAACCCTTATTGGACGTCTTTGGGATACAAAATGTTTACAAAACCGAAAATAAACAAAATATTGTTTGCGACGGATTTATCGGTAAATGCCAACCATGCCTTCAATTATGTCACAAGCCTGGCTGAAGCCTATGGTGCTGTGATTACGGTTATGCATGTGATTGAAAAATTACGTCCCAATGCCGAACTGTTGCTGACTGCTTTCTTGGGTTACCGGGATATAGATGAACTAAGGAAAAATAGCGAAGCGGATCTTATCCAACAGATACAGTTTCGCATCGAAAAGTTTTGCGCGCAGGCCGCCGAACAAGTACCGGAGTGCCGATTTATTCTCCAGGAAGTAATTGTTGAACCGGGTAAAGCTGCGGATCGCATTTTGCATCACGTTTCGACGGGCGCATATGACGCGCTGGTTCTTGGCAGCCGCGGTTATGGAGTTGTTAAAGAGGCATTGATCGGCGGAACCACTCTCAAAATCTTTCACAAGTGCCAAATACCGGTTTTTATTGTTCCATTTTTACAGGAATGAGGCACAAAGGCATTAACCCGATAGCAAAAGAATGTAAACGCCACAAATGTTCATTAACCATTTTGTATAGTCGTTTCCTTGAGTCTGGCTGTTCCCTTAAAAGTCAGAACACTGGATAGAATGTGTCGGATGTAATTAAAATTATTACATATCAATCCGTAACGGTTGGGTGCCGATCCAAATACCACGCGAGCTTTCCAATCAAGGACCCCAAGGCGGCGTGTTTGACCTGTCGGGCGGCTTGCTTCACATCCGTCCAGATTCGTTGTCGAATCCGATCCTCGGGCCAGTGGTTCAGTTCCCGGGTAACGGCCATGGCGAATACCTCGACTTCACACCACCCGCCCCATTTTGAAAACCGGTAATCACCGATGGCGGGTGTGAGGACAAGACCTTCGATTCCCGCCTCTTCCAATGATTCGTTCAATACGGTTTCCGTAGCGGAGAATCCGGGGTCGATGAGCCCTTTGGGTATGGTCCAATTTTCCCCGCTGCTGGTGGATATGATTAGTACCTGTATGGCGCCATTCTCCTCACGGTAGGGTATGGCACCAGCCTGTTTATAAACCAGCGATGTTGAGTGATCGTCCATTTCTCAATATTCAGGGATTCCGTACTCGGCCAGATACTTGTTTTTGTAGCGTTTGTCTTCGGTAACCTCGGTTCCGAACCAATCCGGTGGGGTGAAATCGCTACTGGATTTGATGGAATCGAATTCCACTTCAACAAGAAGCAGCCCCGATAGTTGATCGGCGAATCGGTCCAGTTCGGCCATGAAATCACCCACAGGGACCTTGTAACGGGTCTTGAAGACCCGGCGACCTTTTGTATGGGGCCACAGTTGGTCAAACTGATTTTTTGTCAGTTCGATCTCGATTTCCGTGCGTGACAATCCCTCTCCCTTTTTCAGGGTTTGATAAAATCGGTCTTGCTTTTGTCGAACCCGAAGTTCTATTCCCTCCTCGGTGGTGATCAGGTAACCCTGATGAATGATCTTGCCGCCATGATTGTCGAAGTGTTCGGGCAGGCGATGGACAAGGAATTTTCGTTCGATTTCAATTGCCATGATCGTGTTCCTTCAAAAACCGTTTCTTCATCTCATCCCAGAGTTTGGCGAATGCCATAGCACCGATGGATTTGGGGCGGCATTGATTCAGTGGTGTCCGATAGTATCCCATTTTTTCGACTTCCGCGTTGTAGGGAACATATGTGTTGAGCAGGTTGACTTTTTTCCTCATCATTTCCCTGATCGCTTCTCGGTGCATCCTTTTTCTGGGTTCAACCATTGAGAAAAAAGGGTGCAATTTGTTTTTATCAATTCCTTCGTTTTCAAAAAAATGATGTAATTTCCAGTAGGTAAGAAGGGACAGGGTAGTTGGGATGAGGGGGACAAGGATCGCATGGGCGGCTTCGAACACATTTTCACTAACCAGGGTGATATTCGGTGGACAATCCAGGAACAGATAGTCGTACTCGCCATCGAATCGGTTGAGCAGTCGTTTCAATCGGGTCCGTGAATGATCGTCTCGGTTTAGCAGAATGTCCAGATGACGATAGGAAAGATCTGCCGGGAGCAGATCCAGTCCATCAAAATCAGAGCCCCGTATGGCCTTCTCAATCCATTTTCCCCCTTTGAGAAATTTTCGGCTATTGTGCTTGGCCTTCGGTTTGATACGAAAGTAGAACGTAGAGGACCCCTGGGGGTCGAGATCGCAAAGGAGGGCCGATCCGTGTTCGCTGGCCGAAAGATAGGCCAGGTTAACGCAAGTCGCCGTTTTTCCGACGCCACCCTTGATGCTGTAGAGCGCAATGATTTTCACGATGAGATCCTGCGTAAGCAAAAAAGCCGTTTGAATCGCTTGTTGTTGTCCGGCGTGTCGAACGTTTCGAAGACACGCAGGAATTGGGAGCGAACCCGTTTGTGAGCCGTGGCAAGTTGCGTGATCAATCCGCCGATGGCGGCCGAAAGAACAACCGCGTTGGCCGATGTTGGCGATGTCGTGTTCAACAGATTTACCAGAAACGCCTGTTGTACGGACAGATCGTTGAAATCACCCAGATTTTCCTGGAGTTGCTTAAGCTGCCTGATCAGCGCTTTCATCTGATCTCCGGGAAAGAGGGAGGAAAAAAACTCCAGCAGATAGCGGAGCTTTTTGCAATCGATGCGAAGGTCGTGAAGTCTTTCGTCCGCCGTTGTTTCCGAAATTTCGCGACCCTTCTTGATAACCCGGCGGTATCGTTTGTATATGATTTTCTTTGCCTCGTCCATTATGGGAAGGCGGACGGCGGGAGATTCGCTGTCCGAAGTCGGGACGGCTACCGGATCGTTTTGGGAAAAAATGTCCAATTCCCTCAGTGCAGCGGCAAAATCGTTTCCGGCCATGGCTCTGACCATTCGGTTTTTCGCATATCGTCTCTTTCGTTCGAGTATCTGGAACAACTGGACGATGCCTTTATCCAGAGTTTCGGGCACCAATTGTGTGTATTCGGATTTTTTCAACAAGTACACGTCAAGATCCCGGACTTCGCCGGTCGCGCCCCCCATGGTTTTGAGCCGGCTTTGCAGGGCAGCGGTGGTTTCGGCGTCGAGAACAGCTTTCATTTGACCCAACAAGGATCGTGCACGGCGAATGGAGACCCGGAAGTCATGGAGAAATTCGCTGTCGATATCGTCGAGAACACCCGGCAGGTTGATATGCATGACATCGACCAGGTTTCTCATGATCAATCTGACCGCTTGGTTCGCAGCCATTTCCGGCTGTAAATCGATGTTGATTTTCGAAGAATAGTCACCGGGGTGTCTTTCGCCCCTTTCCAGGATGGCCAGAACCGGATTCTTGTTTTCCTCGGGGAGAGATAACGCCTCAATCACGGAAATGACCCGTCGCAGTTCTTTTTTATATCCCCTGACGGGATTCGGACGGCAACGCATCACGGTCGTGGTGTTTTCTTTATCGCCATACGTTTCGATATCGATGCGGGCGACGATTTTCTCATCGCCGTTGCGAAGGTGCAATCGCAGCCTTTCTCTTACGATATCAGCGACGGGCAAAAGTGCCCGCATCTGGGTTGTCTGACCAAGAATTTCGGAAAACCGGGAATCGGGAAAGTCCCAATAAAAGGTTCTCTTTTTGGCGTCGTTAACGCCAACGGCAGTGACAATTTTCTCGGTGGCCTGGTCTACGATTTCATAATGACGGTTTTGGCGATACAGTTGCCAGCCTTTTTGATGCAACCGCCAATCGAACGTATCAAAAAACCTGGATGTGGTGGTGTCCTCGACTTCTGCCATCGATTCGAAGGTATGAAGAAGCAGGGATTTCATCTTATCGACTTCGGAGGTGTCCGCAATATGGTAATATGATGTGCCCATGTCGTCCTTTCGAACCGACTAATTGACAGCCGTTTTCGGTAATTGTTTCGCATATTGTTCATACATTTGTCGAACCAGTCCATCGGCAAGGCCGATCTGCGGTACACAGATCTGTTCAACTCCTCCCCATTTCATGACGGATATGTAGATTTTCAATGCCGGGAGAATTACATCCGCCCGGTCAGGCTTCAGTCCCAGTTTTACGATCCGATCATGTATCGAAAAGGATTTCAGACATTTTTTAACCTTTTTCATGTTTGAGAGGGTGATGGATTTTCGATTCGGATGTTTGCCCATCTTTATGATTTTATTTATGTTTCCGCCACTACCGATGGCATTGAGGTGGTTAAAATAAAAAGTGTGCTTTTGAATCCAATTTTTCATTTGTTTCCACTGGGATTTTTTCACCAGATCTTCCATGAGTCGGATCGTTCCGATATTAAAGGAACGGGAACGGGTTTTGTCGTTTGAGAAAATGGTGATTTCCGTGCTCCCACCCCCCACATCCACGTAGAGACAGGCGCCATTGTCGGGGAGACGACGCCATGGCTGGTTGGCAAATATGATGTCGGCTTCCTCTTTGCCCTCGATAATTTGAATATCCACGCCGGTCCGATCTTTGATGCACTGTCGAACGATTGTTTTGTTGCTTGAATCCCTCATTGCAGAGGTGGCACAGGCCCTGATATCCACCGGCTTGTAGGCGGCAACGAGATGACTGAATCCCTGTATGGTCGTAACCAGACGCTTGATGTTTTCCGCGGAGATTTCTTTTTTGATAAATGCATCCCTTCCCAATCGTATGGGCATGCGAATCAGGGAAATCTTTCTGAAGTAGGGTTCGTTGCCGGTGTCAAAAACTTCAGACAATAAAAGGCGGACGGCGTTGGAACCGATATCGATTGCAGCAAAGCGAGTGCCCATGATCGTCATCATTTTTCTTGCCTATCATGATCGAATTTTTCTGAAATCACGAAAACTCTCATAAACCGGGGAAATTCAGTTTGCCTGCGTCTGATAGTATCGCAGAAGGCATTTCAGGGGCCATATCTATCTGTATTGTTTGCATACTTCATATACCAACAGATTGTTAGCAGTTTGTTAGAACAACGGTTGATTTTGAACAGGCATAGGCCGGCTACTTGTTTTCAGTACCGGATACTAACACGATATTTGATTCAATCCAAAT
This sequence comes from uncultured Desulfosarcina sp., assembly GCA_963674945.2. Taxonomy (GTDB): domain Bacteria; phylum Desulfobacterota; class Desulfobacteria; order Desulfobacterales; family Desulfosarcinaceae; genus Desulfosarcina. The sequence goes on along the minus strand of CAXXWQ010000003.1, from coordinate 26,185 downwards.
TCTTTCCTGCCGACACCAATCCATGTAGTACCATGCAAAGAGAATGACCGATCATCAAAGCCGCAGCGTTTTCAAAGGATTAGTGCAATTCCAATACAAGATATACTCGGATTCAATCCTGTTTGTTGTCTTCGGTTCGATGCGCTAACCGAAATCTAACAAAAGATCGTTCAATTTTATGCCGATAAGGATTTTGCCGCCTATAACATTATAATCATCCAAATGATCAAACACTTGAATAATTGGGAGAAAATAAGAATAATTGGAGTATAAAATGAGAAAATTAATTGTATCCAGCGAGAACATTACCAGCCAATCCGAGAAAATTGTTATCGGAGAACTCGTGAAAAATGTCAAGTTGGCTGAACCCGACACCAAGGTGAGCGAAATAAAGACCTATTTTGAGGAAGGCGAGCCGATCAATGCCATTGTTGTCGTGGAAGGGAAAAAACCCATTGGTCTGGTGATGAATATCCATCTGGATCGAACCCTGAGCCAGCGATTTGGCGTTGCGCTCTATTTCGAGAAGCCTACCCGAGACATCATGGACGGATTTCCTTTGGTTGTTGATTCTGACACCTCCTTGGAGGAAGCGGCAAATATGGCGATGAACAGAAAAAAAGCGAATGTTTTCGACCACATCGTGGTAACCCGAAATGGTGATGTGGCGGGTATTGTTTCCGTCCAGGACATTTTGAATAAAATGTTGAATGTTCAAAAACAGAATGCACATTCAATGCGTTTGATCAATGAGCAGCTTCATGGCGAAATCGCTGAACGCCAAAGGGCGGAAACAGCGCTTTTACACCTCAACCAGGAACTGGAGGATCGGGTTGCAAAAAGAACAGCGGAAATCCACAAATCCAATGAGAAATTACAAAAAGCGGTGGACGCAGCAGAATCCGCGAACAGAGCAAAGAGCGATTTCCTTTCGAATATGAGTCATGAACTCAGAACACCACTTAACCATATTATCGGATTTACCGAGTTGCTGTTGGAGCAACATTTCGGTGAATTGAATGATACGCAAACCGAATATCTTTCAGATGTACTCAACAGCAGCAAACATCTTTTATCGCTGATCAATGATATTCTTGATTTGTCGAAAGTAGAAGCGGGTAAGCATGAATTATATCTGTCCGTCGTTGACCTTCAACATCTGCTTGAAAATAGCGTCACAATGATAAGGGAAAAGGCGCAAAAGCATCGAATCCGTATATCGACAGGCTTCGAAAACATTCCCGGCACCATTGCATGCGATGAAAGGAAAATAAAACAGATCATGTACAATTTGCTTTCCAATGCAGTCAAATTCACCAAGGATGAAGGCAACATCCATCTTCGTGCCAGACGAATCCAAAGAGACCTGGATGAGCGGCATTTCGACACCATGTCAAAAGAGTGGCGTATTGATTCGGATTGGGTAGAAATATCCGTTAAAGATTCGGGAATCGGGCTTAAGGAGGAAGACCAGAATAGAATCTTTGATCCCTTCGTACAGGCAGACAGTGCAAAAAATCGAAAGTACCAGGGCACCGGACTAGGATTATCGTTAACGAAAAAACTTGTCGAATTGCACAGCGGATGTATTTGGGTGCAAAGCGATGGAGAAGGAAGCGGCGCTGATTTTCGTTTCGTTCTTCCGTTGCGGGAAATTTCATATGAAACGGATCATCAGCAAGCGTGTTGTTCCGAAACGGCGGTTTAGTGGAAAGTGAAGCCGCATGCGATACGAGGTGAAAACGGGAAAATGATGAAAGGCGATGGAAATGGTTGAACCGGAAGCAGATAAGAGCAAGATCCTTGTTATCGAAGACAACCCACTTAATATGAAGCTGGTAACAAATCTCCTTACAATTAACGGCTATGATGTATCGGAGGCGCAAGATGCGGAAATGGGTATCGAGGCGGCCAAATCTCTTTGTCCGGACTTGATTCTCATGGATGTCGAGCTGCCTGGAATCAGCGGGCTTGATGCAACTCGAAGGATTCGCAACGACCCCAAAATAAGGGATGTTCCGATCATTGCACTTAGTGCCAACGCCATGGACGAAGATAGGGACAAGGGGCTATCGGCAGGATGCAATGACTATATTACAAAGCCAATCAATATCAAAACCTTTGTAAATCGGATCAACCACCATTTGCTCAAAACCAGAAAGCAGGTTTTGTTCAATAATGCCATGAGCGGTCATCGAATACTGATCGTAGATGATGAGCCTTTGAATATAAAACTTCTTTCCGCCCTGCTGATATCAAAAGGCTATCAAGTACTAACCGCCGGTGACGGAAAAGAGGCAATAAGGAAGGTGAAAAATGAACGACCGGACTTGATATTGCTTGACATTATGATGCTGGGCATGGATGGGTTCGAGGCGACCAAATTTTTAAAATCAGACGCCGATACAAAAAACATTCCCATAATTCTGGTAACGGCATTGACAGGAGAGGATGAGAAAAAAAGGGGATTGGACGCGGGTGCCGATGAATTTATCAATAAACCGGTGAATCATCAGGAATTAGAAACAAGGGTATTGTCGCTCCTTCGGTTAAAGGAGTATCAGGACCAGTTACGAAACAGAAAACAATCCCAAAGCCTCATGACGAAAGGATTGATCGAAAAAGAAGAGGAAAATGAGACAGGTCGTGATGTACCAACCATACTGATTGTCGAAGACGATCCAACCAGTGCGAAATTGCTCTCACGCTATCTGTCATATATTCCCTGTAACATCGAGATCACCGACAATGGAGAAAAGGCCCTTGAAATATCTTCCTCGAAAGATATCGATATCATGCTCCTTGATCTCATGTTGCCATACATGGATGGTATCGATGTTTGCAACTCCATCAAAGTAAATGAAGATACCATACCGATACAAGTCGTCATGATTACGAGCCTTAACGATACCAACAGCAAATTGCGGTCCATACAGGCGGGTACGGATGACTTTCTCGTCAAACCAATTAACAAAGACGAGTTTCGTGCAAGAATCAAATCTTTGCTAAAGAAAAAAGCGTATCTGGATCAACTGCGGGCGAAAGCAGGTGATGCACTGCAGGCGGCCATTTTGGACAGACCGACTGGTCTATACAATCAAGGATATCTTTCGCATTTTATCCAATTGGAGTTCAAGCGGTCCAACAGGCATAGTCAACCGCTTGCACTTCTCATGATCGATGTGGATAATTTTAAGCTGTTTAACGATAACTATGGGCATCAATGCGGTGATGAATGTATCCGTCTGATCGCGAAACGAATCAAAGAGAATATACGGGATATTGATTTGGCTGCACGCTATGGCGGTGATGAGTTTACCGTCGTACTGCCATACGCAAACATAGATGTGGCGAAACGTGTCGCAAACAGATTGTTGATGAAAATATCCGATCACCACGAAATCCGCGAAGCCGTGGATGCAAGCATATCCGTCAGCATCGGGATATCCCTTTTCCCTGATTTTTGCGATTCGCCCGAGAGTCTTATCGGAACCGCGGATGTTGCGCTGTATGCAGCGAAAAAAAAAGGAAAGAACCAGGTTTGCGTGTTCGCAGACACCATCGATCAGATCTAAAGAAAGAACAGGCACAATGCAAATATATACGATTGAGAAAATTGGATCCATCTATCAGGAGAACACGGAATCTCCATTCAGAGACAGTCTTACCGGATTATTCAATCACGGCTTTTTTCTGGCATATGTCGAGCAGGAGTTACAACGGTTTAAGCGGTACGGAAAAGCTTTTTCTCTGGCCGTTGTCGATGTGGATTCTTTTGGTTTGTTCAATCATAGGTACGGCGCCATCAAAGGAGACAGGACGCTAAAAGAAATTGCTGCTATCATTAAGGAAAATACCCGCTGTTCAGATATCGTATCGCGATACAATGGAGACCAGTTCGCCGTTTTGTATACCTGTACGGATGCCGAAGGCGCCCAAAAAGCCGCCGAGAAAGTAAGGGCAACGATCGAGGCGGAAAGTGATGGACAGGTAACGGTCAGTATCGGCCTTTCCACATCAACGATTACCATGACGAAAGGTCCGGAAAAATTATTCGAAGAGACAAAATCTGCCCTCAAGCAGGCAAAGGTCATGGGCAAAAACAAGGTTTGCAGTTTTCGCCCCGATTCCAGTCCATCCTGCTGCGACCATCGTCCCTGCGTTTTGATCGTGGATGATGAGCCGTTGAATCTGAAGCTCATGGAGGGGCTATTAAAACCTTTGGACTACGCGATTCACACTGCCGGAAACGGCCAAGATGCCCTGTACATACTGGAAAAGGTCGAAATTGATATCATTTTATTGGATATCATGATGCCGGGGCTGGACGGATTTGAGGTTTGCAGGACAATCAAGGCAAACGAGGAAAACCGGATGATACCAGTGGTCTTGCTGACCGCACTGGATGATATGGATACAAAAGTGAGGGGAATCGAAGCGGGTGCCGACGATTTTATCACAAAACCGCCGAACAAAACCGAGTTGTTGGCCCGAATTAAATCACTTATCCGGATACGAAGATTAAACAAGAGTCTTACCAGTATGGAAAATGTCCTATTTTCAATGGCCAAGACCGTTGAAGCCAAGGACAGCTATACACAAGGACATGTTGACCGTGTATCGGCCCTTGCCATCTCCATTGGAAAAAAATTGGAACTGACGAATCATGAACTTGAGGCGCTCCGGCTGGGAGGCGTGCTTCACGATATCGGCAAGCTTGGTGTTCCGGGAAAGATTCTCAATAAACCCGGGCCACTGGATGATGACGAATGGGAAGTGATGATGGCCCATCCGGAAATCGGATACAAAATATGCCTGCCGCTGAAAAAAAATATCGGTCAGGCGCTGGATATTGTCCGCCATCACCATGAAAAACTGGATGGAAGCGGGTACCCGGACGGATTGAAAGAGAATGAGATAAGTATGGTCACCCGTGTAATGGCGGTTGCGGATATATATGACGCGCTCGCAAGCGACCGTCCGTATCGGAAGGCGATGCCAAAGGAAAAGGCCATTAACATCCTGATTGAAGAGGCACGAGAAGGAAAAATTGATCGTCTGGTTACCCAATGTCTGATTGAATTGGTATCCGGCGAGGAAATTACAATTGATGCTCCGGAAGAAGTCAGCGCGACTTTTTGCTAACGATAAACTGACAATATTTTAATCTTTTACCAATCATCATTTTTTAGATTTCCAACATCATCTTGTTCCTCTCCAAAATGGATGTGCCTGCCATCATGTTCCGTGAGGGACAAAGCCACGATGGCAGGCGCATCCATAACAGTTATCGGGGGGCAGTCATCTGCACCAATGCATGACAATGGCTGGGTGGGCTATCTTTTCAAATGAGGCTGCTCCGATCGAAGGGTGAACATAGCTACGGAAGAACCGCCGAAAAAAGGGCAACGCCTTGCAAAGCGTTGCCCTTTTTTGTGGAACGGGGAAGGCGGTAATCTCTTTTTTATGAACGACGGCGAAAACCGATTACACCTGCCAGACCGGAAACAAGCAGCCACACGGCCCCGGGAAGGGGAACGGCGCAGGCTTGTACGCCGGTGATCATGGAAAAATCTACGGTTTGACCATCAACAAGATCCATGGACAAACGCAAGGTATCAAGTGGTGTTTCGGAGAAAAAGTCCATGCCGTTGAATGCTTCGGTGTCGATGAGGTTCGAATCTGTGAGACCGCCGAGATTGATTTCGCTCCAGGCCTAGGCGGTGGTTTCCTCATTGGCATCGGCTTGAACATCGTATGCCAGCCTGTAATCAAACGAGATGGTCAGTGTGCCGGCCGTGGTCGCCTGGTACGTGCCGTAATACCCCGCATCGCCATATGCGAGCCCGGCGTTGTCCTCTATATATGCCTCCGCGTAGAGATCTTCCCGGTCATACAGTCCCCATCCCCAAAAAGCAGTGGCATGGAATTCGGCGACGGATTCGACCATGCTATCGGTACTAGATCCGAAGTCGTTGTCCTCCACATATGCGCTGTCTGCCGATTCCGCATAGGCGTAGGTTTCGATCGTGCTTGTGTAGGAACCGCTTCCGGTGAACTCGATGGAAACCGATTCCCAATTTATATACGACCACACATCCGCATAGGTGGCCATTGCCTGTGTTGGCCCCATTGCCGTCAACAGGCACATCATGGTGGTCAGTGCTCCTAAAATTGTAAACCTTCTCATTTCAATTGCCTTTCCTCTTTGTTGTTAGTCTGTTGTAAAAGGTATCGCGAACATTTGTTATCAACCGGGTCCGTCTGCAAGGGCCCACAAGAAGCCTTACAGCCGCAAAACGGCGGAACCGGTTGCGGGACAGAACGCTCACAGCATAACTCCTCTTTCGGATCGGAGCCGTTGCGGGCGATGCTGCCCTATGAATCAGCAGACAAGCGATGATGGCAATTGTCGATAATCAGGATTATCCGTAATTGCCCGATCATTGTCATAAAAGTACTAGGTCGAGGTTAATTTTTTGTTAAGACCTCATGCCCGGTCTTTTTCGCAATGGCTTTCCATAGACAAGTCCGCCCACCAGGGCGGTAAATGGTGCCACGGTAATCAATCCGAAACTTCCAACGAGGGTATTGAGTACCTCGGCGGCGACAAAGTTGAGGTTGAGAATGCTCCTCAGGGGAACCCCCTGGGCCATGAAAAGCATCATCATGGTCGTGCAACTGCCCGAATAGGCCAGTAATAGCGTCGTCGTCATGGTACCGATCACGGAACGACCCACGGCCATGCCGGACTCGATGTGTTCTATCATGGAAATGTCCGGGTGTTTTTCGATGACCTCGTACATGGATGCGGCGATGTCCATCGCCAGATCCATGACCGCGCCCGAACAGGCGACGAATATGCCGGCGATGAAGATTTTGGTTAGATTCAGATTGTAAAAGCCGGAATAGAGCAATGTTTCCGCAAAGGGTCTCACGGCGCCGTTTACCTGAAAGTTATTCGTAAAAATAACGGCCAGCAGGCAAGTCAGCAGGAGGCCGAGAAAGGCGCCCATGAAGGTAACGAGTCCCTTGCGGTTCAATCCGCCCACCATGAAGCTGATCGCCGCCGTCAACGCCGCCACCACGCCGAGGGCCACCCAAACCGGATCATAGCCTTTCAGAAAGCAGGGAACCATCACCTTCCACAACATCAGGGCGGCGAAGGCAAAGGAAAGCAGGGCCTTCAATCCCGTCCAGCCTCCCACGAGCATGAGAAGGGCCGAAAACATGCACAAAAGAAGGAACGCCGTGCGGACCCGGTAAATGCCCCGGCAATAGACGGGCTTGATCGTTCCGTCCTTGAGGCCGAACTCGAGAAGCACCGTGTGGCCTACTTTATAGATTTCATCGATTTCCAGCTTGGCCCTGAGCGGGTTTTGGGATGTCACCACCCGGCCTTTGTACGGCCCGTTCAGGATTTCGATTTTCAGTTCCTGAACGCCCGATTTGACAATCATATGTGTTTTGATATCAGAATTGTCCACTTCCAGGATCTGCCCGCGTGCGAAATGCGATTTCTCCGGATGCATGTGCTCAAATCCGGTTGGCAGGAAAACCAGCCCAGTGCATATCAGCAAAAAGGCGGCGGTGAGATAGATGTCGCGCTTATCGGCCCGAAAGGCCTTTCGGAAATCGACCAAGGATACACCTCATAAAAGAAGGAACAGGCCCGGGCCAAATACAACGCCCGGACCTGTTCTCATTTGTCGGACAGCTACTGGTTCGGTATAAACTTAGTTGCCCAGATTCACGCCCATGGCCTGTGCGATTTTCTTGGCAATATCGGTGTTGTCATAGAAACCGGCGAAGAGTTCCGAATACTTGCCTGTGGCCAGAACCGGAACCGGAACGCCGGTGTGATAGCAGGAGGTCCAGGAGAGACCGGCGCGTTCGTTCAGTACGCTGGTCAGGGTGATGGTCAGCGGCTCATAGTAGTCATACAGCGCCCAGTCTTCCTCGGTGCTGTTGCCGGAAGAGGTCATGGTGGCGTCGAAGGCGGTTTCAAGCTGCTTTCGCTCGTAGGCGTTCAGGTCATCGCTGGTGCCGGTGGTCAGACCGCTGCCGTCCAGACCGAAATTGGTCAGGATGATGTTCCACATATCGGCATCGATGTCGGCCGGGGCGGGATCATGGGTGGTTTTGTAAGCGGCGAGAACGTCTGCGTTGAACTTCTCGAAGGACATTGTCTGGTTGGCGATGATTTCGTAATGGGTGTCATACCCGGTGCTGGTGTAACCGATGGTCATTCCGCCGCATTCGTGGTCGCCGGTCACGACGATCAGGGTTTCGTCGGGATGGTCTGCCATGAAGGCGATGGCTTCCTGGATGGCGTTATCGAAGGCGATGGTGTCCATGATGGCGGCCTTGGCATCGTTGGCGTGGCAGGCCCAGTCGATCTTGCCGCCCTCGACCATCATGAAAAAACCATTGTCGTTGTTCAGCAGGCGGATGCCTTCTGCGGTGAAATCGGCCAGGGACATCTGACCCATGCCGCGGTCCAGATCATACCAAAGAGCACCCGTGTGGCCGCCGGCGTCTTGTGAGCTGTCGAAAGCGATGACGCGGGCGCCGTTGGCCTGGGCTTGAAGATCCGCAAGGTTGTGAGTAATAACGAAACCGTTGCCTGTGGCAGTTTCTTCGGCCATGCCTGCACCGTCTTCGCCGCTATTGTTCCAGTAACCGCCGCCGAAATAATCGAAGTTTGAGTTTGCCAACTGTGAAGCGATATCCGAGTAATTTTTTCTGGTGGCGGTGTGAGAGTAGAACACGGCCGGGGTGGCGTGGTTGATGGTCACGGAGGTAACGATACCGACCTTCATGCCCTTTTCCTTAGCCTTCTCGGCCAGGGAATTATAATTCATAGTGGTGCCTGGGTCCATGGAGATTACGTTGATGTTGGTTTTCATACCGCAGGCCAGGGCCGTACCGGCGGCGGCCGAACCGGTGATCATGCGGTTATTGGCGAAGGTGGTCTGCATTCCCTGCACCGGAAACTGGCTCATGGCCAGAAGCTGGGCTTTTTCGCTGCCGGCAACGGCATCGTCTTCCACCTGCTGGGCCAGGTAGACTTCGGTTGCATGAATCTGAACGCTGGCCATGCCGTCACCGATGAAGTAGAACACGTACTTGAGGGAGTTGCCGCAATGGGTGTTTTTCTTCGTCCTTGCACCGGCGAAAGCGACACTTGCACAAAGGGCGCAGACGAGCGTTCCGATGAGTGCGACCCTTGCTCTTTTTACGATTTTTACTACGCGCATTTTTTTCTCCTTATGATTCTTTGATTAATTGTTTAGGAACGAAAATGTTGAATGCGTCATCCTGATACCGTCGAGCCAAATGTTTGTCTCCTTGATTTTCGTATTTTCCTGAAGAGTGCGTTGCGTAAGGCCTGATTGTTTCGTGCCGGAAAGACCGGCAAGGAAAACAAAATGTCATTTTCCTCCGAGTCTTCTGGTTCCCGGTATCACGGGTCAGCAAGGTGCTCTGAATAGCTCGTCTTGTATTGGGATTTCGGGTTATCCATGTGAACTGCAGATTCCTGCGTCGTGCCTACAATGATCGACAGAATAAAGTCAAATTAGAATTATGTTATGTCCGAAAACGGACTCGCACGGCATTTCGGAAGTCGGATCTTCAAATAAAAGGTTGCAGGACCATCAGGGCACTGCCGTTTGTTGGACGCATGGGAATAATGATCAAATCAAGGGGAACTGTGTTTGCAAATGAGAAGACGCAATTGCGATAGGTTGTTATTTCAAAAATGGAGTCGTTATTAGCCTAACAATCTGTGATAAAATGAAAAAAATTTTTATTTTGCGATATCTGACGGTTGCAACCGATGTCGATCTCCTAACAAAAATCTATCTTGTCTTCGATGGGGAATTTTGACATTGAAGCAGCAAAACATGACTTTCACTTTTCACAGGACTCAGTTGACTCATTCACACCCGAAGGAAGAAGTTGGAGGCGCGAAATGACTCGGTTACCCATTTTCTACAAAGGTGATGGCAAGACTCAACAAGAAGACTTAATGAAAAACATCTGGTGTCCGTTTTATGAAGATTGTCTGGAAGATGCCGCCAGGAGCAATTTTCTGTTCGATTGCAGACAATGTGATAACGCCGGTATCGACTTTACGGATGATTGGAAATTTCGGCATATGTATCATCAACTGCAGTAGTGTTGTCATTTTGTGGTGTAGTCTAACCGAATTCTAATTTGACAATTTCAAATGGAACAGGCTATTTGATCATTATCATTTGTAAAAGGGTACTTTGCTGACCCCAGCCCCACGGGAAACAGAAAGCCCAATCTTGGAACTATCGGTTCGAAGAATGGGCTTTTTTTATCCTATTCATGCCGGTAGAAAAATACTTTGAAGGGAGGTGAATGAATGAAACCAAGAAAATGGTTAATGGCGATGTTGTTATTGGTTGTGGCGGCAGTTATTCACCTGCCGGGGGTGGCGAATGCATCGGTTGTATTAACTTTCGATGACCTTTCTCCTTCATACACACCAGCTGGTAGTGAAGCCGATGATATCAATAGCCTTGCTACTGACTATGGTGGGTTCTCCTGGTCTGGTTCAGGGAACGATTTCTGGGGTGTTATTACCAATGAGTCGTACACTCAGTCTGCATATGGCAATACTCTTGAGTTCCCCTCTATGGCTAATGCACTAATCAATGAGTACGATAGCTTGGGAGCCTCTGTACTTTTTACGTCCAGCTCTCCGTTTAATTTTGAAGGGGCATATTTTGCACCTTGGACGAAAAATGACGATACAGTTTTTTATGGTGCTTCCAGTTTAACGATCAATGGTTATTCGGGTGGTAGTCTGGTGGCAACGGAAACATTCAACCTCATCGGCGGACCTTTGACCTGGGTAGATGTAAACATTGATGATGTCGATACACTTGAGTTTTTGCCGTCAGCAGGTTCCCAGGGAGGCACCTACTTCTTAATGGACAATTTTACTTACACTGCGGTCCCTATTCCCGGTGCAGTATGGCTTTTTATTTCAGGTGGGTTGGCTATGGCTGGTGTCAGAAAGAGATTCGTGAAATAGTATCATTTATGATTTTCATAAAAGCAGGGTCCGGGGCGGCTCTGCTTTTATATTTTATCACTCACTTTTTCCCGCGACCAATCCACGTATCAACTGTTGAGTTTGGGTCGCCCCGACACCTGTTCCGTCCGAAAGCGTATCACCGAGTTCATCTAAGTGTATCGTGAAGCCCATGTCATCCTTATATGTAACGGCCTGAAACGGAGCGGAAATTCCAAACAGAAACATTGTTGGGGATACGAGAAGATGGCGGATCAGGATTGTTCTAAAGGTGCCGGTCATTTGCTTTTTTTACAAAATTGTTTGATTGTAACTTCTAAAGAACGATTCAATAAAAGAGATTTTGATAAAAAGCTTTTCCCTTTTTAGGCCCATCGGCAGACTATGGAAAAATGATTTTCTATCCTATTGCCGTTCGGACACACTGGGCCTGGAAAAGCTTTTTACAGACAGATATCCGATAGCTCCCATTCCTGGTGCCGTTGTGGTCAGCGAAGGTCCCTATTGGATATCATTTTCGAAGTTTTCTCTAATTCGTCTTTGTTAGCCCCTCGTTAGTCGAAAGTCAGAAAACCGTAAATTCAGAGTCGTTTGTAAAGATAACCGAATCAATCCCCTTCATATCTTCTGCCTCTTTTTGTTGAATGAACGGATGTGCTGACGGATGCCTCATAATAGGCGGCTTCATCAAATCCAGAGACAAGCGGCTTGCAATTAACGCAATACTTGCGCGGAACGCCGCGACCGGTCCACATCATATAAAGTTTATGGTGAACGGAGCATTTGGGGCAGATGCAGTCGACAAAATACTTACCGTTAGTTGCAGATTTCTCCTTGCTTTTCTGAATTCGGCGCCATGTCTTCGACATCCACTTCTCACGTTAGTCAATTGCATGACCTCCGCCATTTGAGTACATTTTATTCTCCTTTTTTTTACCTCGGTGCCGCCGCGTTTGGGTTCTTTATCTCTTTGGGGTTAATTGGTCGCATGATATTTGAATACGGTGGTTTTAACTTGAAAGACTTTGATTTCGGGTCCATTAGACAAAGGTTAGGATTGCATTAATTTATTACCAGAATAACGTGAGTGTTGGGAAAATGAGGGGCGTCGACGTTATCGTGGGCAGTGGTCCCCGGAACGGGTCGGAACCGGTTTGCGAGAAAAGCGGATCAGCCATAAGACCAAGAAATATCCGGCGACGGCCAAAGGAATCCCCAGAACCAGACCGCCGATGGATAGATCCACCAGGATGAGAGGCGACCGTCTCATTAGCGCAAGCATCGCCGCATGATCCAAATGAATCGACCAGTCGGTTCCTTTGGAAAGCCCCACCAGCTTGACCCCCACCCAATAATTAACCGGATAGATCAACGGTGCCGTAAACACGTTGGTGATGTTGATCCCGGCGATGGCTGCGATTTTGCTGCATCCCAAAATGGAAGCCAGCAATATACAGGCGATGACATGGGCGCCCAAAAAGGGTGTCATGCCGATCAAGATTCCCAAAGAGAAGCCCCGGGCAATTTCACGAGGTGCACGCTTGAGCTTGATGAAGCGGTCGAAGAAGCGAAAACGACTGTGGATCACTGGGGCGGGCCTATGGGAACGGGGTTTGGGGCCCAAAAAGGGGGGAGGAAAAGAACCAGTCTCAGATTGGCGCGCCTCTTGAACCCGTTAGATTCGATCTTGATTGACATGGAAATGAATCCCCGATCCGGTCACCTGGCTCTTTCCTGTGCGCAGGAACATGATCACCCAGATCAACTGTAGGAAAAGCACCACGCCGGGACTCCAAAGGATGCGCAACCCCGCAAGCACATCGACGGGCTGACCGGAAGTGGAAAAGAGAAACGGAATCAGAAGACCATAGGGGATGGTGAGCAGGCTCATGATCTGATAGGCACTGATCCGCCGGTCCCCGCGATAGTCGGATCGAAAAAATTCGGACCCAAAGCGCCAGCCCTGGGTAACCAGAAGGCACAGAAAGAATGCCCATGCGAAGGAACCGTTCAGATACAGCAACGTAGCGATCAGTGCTGTCGTGGTGTAAAGCACCGCGGTGACCGCTTGTACGGCGAAGATTCGTTCGCCCTCCAGATGGTGTGCGTAAGAGATCTTCTTGGTACAACCGGTATAAGAAAAGGAAGCCCATGCAAAGTGACGCTTTATAAAGGTTGGCATCTGGGCCATAGGCCGACCATAGCAGCAACCATAGCTGATGCATGCCAGTCGACCGATGCCTTCACCCAGGCTGTACCCAACCATCAATGAGGCCATAATCGCCATGGCGTCAAAATCGATGCTTATCATCCGCCGTGAAATGATTTCCATCGGCAGCACAAGCCAGGGGCCCAGGACGATTCCTATGAACGATGCCGCACCGACACTGAACGTACAGGGTTTCTTTTCCACCCAGCGAGCGATCAGCTTTGATGCCAGTAGACAAACCGCCAGCAGCACAACAGTTGTGACGACAAAGGCCCTGCCATCGACACCCGCGGCGCCGGAGAGGATGAAGACCATGGCGACGGCACCGCTCAGGGAGATGGCATTAAAGAGACCGTAATAGGTAAGGTTGAGGCCTTTCCAAGACCCATCGGCCATCTTCCTGACGGGAATGGCGCAGATGATCTGCCAGCGTTCCTGGGGAAGCGCCCTGAAACTCCAAATGAGAAGCGGGGTGAGCAAAAGGGCTATTGTCATCACGAAGAGCCAGTTAATCACGGGTTGTACTCCTTTTTGGATTCTCCATTACATCTTTTTGCCAATCTCCGACCGGACCTTGACATCCGTCTCCACCAGTGGAGAACGAAAATGAGACGTGTAGCGGCTGTTTACATCCTGCCGACGCATGTTTGTGAGGATGTCGGCGGAAATTTGTATCCGATGTGGTTGAAAAATGAGCACATCGACGCTGCTTCCGGGCCGGTAAAGGCTTTTTGGCTTGCCTCGTTCCAAAAACATACCGGTAGCGAGATCGAGCGGGTCTTCATAGTGGTGGGCAGAGTAGCATTGTTTGATATCGCCGATCATCATGGCCACGATTTCGATCATGGCGACCAGGCCGACGCCCGTGCCGCCGGGTACATTCGTGTCGATGACGGTTACCACACGGCGGTTTTTGGAAAAAGGCGTCACCATGGAGACCACCGCGCCGGGGTTGCATGAATGGCAGCTTCCCGAAATTTCGTAAAGATCCTCCACCCGTCCGGATACAGGCACGTGGTTGTAGTGGTATTTGTCGGGAGTCAGTCGGAATATAGCGAAATCTCCGCCATCAAAGGCCCGAAGCCATTGCCGTTTGTCCTGGCCGAGGAGTTCAGGAAAAGAGAAAAACTTTTCCTTGAGGAACAGACTGCTGTGTCGATGAAAGGAACCTGCAATCATCCGCGCGTCTGCAGGCGAAACGATGCGATCGACCATTTCTGGCATGGGGCGGCATTGCCAGTAGCGAATTTTGCGTTCGAAGAGCTTGCGAGGGGTATCAAAATATTCCGGAACTTCCAGGCATTCATCGATATTGACACCCATTGCCTGAATCCGGTTTCGCAGCGCTCGCAACCGCCCGGGTATGGGAAGATCAAAATTGAGAGTTCCCAGAATCGCAGACATGCGCATGGATGTCGCCGCCTTGAAAAGAAGAGACGGTTCTTCTCTGGAACGCGCATAAAGTTGGTTAATGAGAGGATCGGCAATCAGTCGCTCCGTTACTACCCGGCTGGATTCCCGGTCGATGTATTGGTGTGTTCCAGGACGATGGTTCACGGATGTCGACCTTTTTTTCATGTGGTTGTCATCTGTCTTTCATGTGCTCCAGTGTGAGCAAGAGGAGGTGAATCAGGCGAGTGATGACCGAAACCGAAAGATCCTCGGACAATACGGCGGCACGAAGCGAATCGATGAAGGCTGCGGCGTCTCTGCCTTGTAGAATGGAGAACAATGCCTGGTTGTATGTGCCGCTTCGCCAGGTGGAAAGATCATCCAATTGTCGGACCTGGTCGCACCACTCATCCATGGACTCTTCCAATTGCTCTTTCTTTAATCGTTTACGGTAAAATAATTCGGCTGCCGTGTTAAAATCATCTCCGCTCAAAGAAGTGGGGGATTTGGCTCCAACCTGATTGCAAATGCGCTGCGTCAACCGATGGGCCGCCGCGTGATGGTCCGGATCATCGATCCGCAGGGCGAGGTCATCCAATGTCTGACCGAGACCCTCCATCTCCAACAGTTCAGGGGCATCTTCTCTCACGATGGCCACAAGACTCTTTTTGAAATCCAGAGCCTGCACACGGGTATAACCGCCGTATCGACGGCTGGAGCGAGTGTTGGGGGTGCGTTTGACCATGCGAGCCAGAAGGCGGTTTGGTGTATCCGAACGGATATAGAAGGTCGGGATTCCAACGGCCGCTCCGAAAAAGACCTGCCGACGTTCGCTTTCGACGAAGGGATGATCGGGAATATCACCATGGGAAATACTGCCGGTGACGATATATTTATAGGCCAGTGCCGTCACCAGCATCTGCAGATTGGCGGCGTGGCGCATATCGCGGGTCAGGCTTTCGAAGAGGCTGTAATGGCGCCCCTCGAAACCGGTGAATCCCATGGTCTCGAAGCAGCGGGCCCGATACAGCATATAAAGCGGCATACAAGGATCAAAGATCCCCATGTCTCCCAGGTCCTGTTTCAGACGGTCGGCGTTTCCCGGGCAGCCGTCCAGCGCAGGACTCTCGTCCGTGGCCATCAGGGCCACAAGATAATCGATGAGTCTGAAATCCGGCACATAATCCCCTTTCAGGCAAAAGCACCGGGAAAGCATGCGGTCCAGCCATTCCGGTCCAAAAGGGGTGATGCTGCGGCCGAGGATCTGCAAGCTGGCTTTTTTCTTCCATCTTCGCCAGAGCATCCGTAAATGGGTAAAGTCGAGTTCGTGGGGCAGAAAGCCCAGCACGCGCTCGGGATGAAACTCCATGTAGTCAATCCGGTAAGGTGCGGCCGAATAGGTACCCACGAAAAGGGGGAGGAAATGCTCAACGATTTTGATGACGAGATCTCCATAGTATTTCTCTTCCAAGGGGCCGAATCCCGATGCGGGTTCTCTCATCATGCCTGTGAGCTTGTTGCTGCCGAAAGTGATGTGAGTGCCGTTGTTGGCGAGACTGATGTTGGAGGTGTTGGGCAGCACGACCAGATTATTGGCCACAATACCCGCATCTCGAAGCTTGATGACCGCGTTGAGTTGGCTGCGTGAAACCACCTTGTGACACAGGTGCATGTAGCGATGCTTGGCTTCTCCGTCGTTCCAGCCGGACAGGCAGGGGCTCATGAACAAGGAACGGTAGAAACTATCCGAAATCAGTGCGTTCAGACGCTTCTGCCGAACCGGTGGATGGGGGGCGAAATAGAGTTCGGCTCTTTGCCCGCTGTCCCTCAGACTGAACTGGCGATTGGCATACTGGATCAAAAGCTGCGAGAGCAAGAAGCGCAGAGATGTCTCACGGGCAATGGTTCGACCCATTCCGAAGTCCGGAGACATAGAAAACGCATGAAAGGAGTAGGTCTCCGGAGAAGTATTGTCCGAGAGATAATGTTCCATGGCCGAACGACCGGTGGCATATATGGTGGGATGAACGGTCGTATCCCCGATGGCATCGGCCAGAGCCAGTTTGAGAAGATAGCTGATTGGAATGCGAAGATACTCTTTTCCTTTTTCGCATATGGAGAACCTGCAGGCATCACTGCGCCTGGGGCTGTCGGTGCAACATTTGTCGGAACGCAGATCGCTATCCAGGATTGAACGAGCGTATAGATTGAGCCTGTCCATGGGAAGGCGCACCCAGCTGTTTTCCCATACACCGTCCTGGTTCGATTCCAAAAAACGTTCCAGTGCCGTCAGGCTAGAACGCGGAGCATCCCCCCGCTGCGTGCGTTTTTTAAGATTCCTGAAAAATTTGGATCCCTCGATTTCACGTGCCAGATCCACATGGTGTCGGTCTCCGACAACGGCGGTCTGGTATTCATTCTCCGCCCCAACCGTTGTGTCCTCCGGCGTAAACGGCAAGGTTCGCGCAAGTCCGTCCGTGGTCGTGGTTTCAATACCGAGAATATGGATTAACTTTAATAGGCTGGCTGCATGGTCGGCCGATGCGGGGAGCGATGTGTTGTCAGAAATTGTATGGAACGGATTCGTTCGGCTGGCGAATTCTACCATATTTCCCTTTCGTGCTTTCCTTTGTTCCGGTATGACCGAATATCAGAGGACGGGAAAGAACGCACTCAGCACAATACAGAGAATAGAAGCAGACAATACCACTATGTTGATGGTTTCGTCAGGCATTGATTACTCCTTATATTACAAAAGCGATTTTAATTACGTTGCCACAGATTTTCATTGTCAGCAAACCTTATGCGACAAAGCTTATGCAACTGCTTTTATCGATTGAACAGAAAATAGAAAAATAGGATTAGTGACATGTTATGCGTTGATTAGAAATTAGTTAAAAAGAATGCTGAAGTTCAGATTTAATCTGAAAGTGTCCGATTTGGAGAAGGTGTCTGTAAGCTCAATTTCAGGTTACTTTTTTTCCAATCCATCAAGCCCCCTTTTTATTTTTTGTGATCTTAAGTTACGCTGCTGTCCCAAATAATCAAAAAAACGAAACTGCTCTTTGATATTTGAACGTGTTAGGCGAGAAATCCGCCTAACTTCAGAATCAGGTTGCCTCTTTCAGTTGGTGCTGTCCAATTCCCTTAAACGGAAGAGGATATTGGACAGACTGAGTCGTTCAGGGAAGGACATCGAACGGTTTGTCGATCCATTCCCATAAATCCCTGTAAGTAAAAAGATTCCATCTGAGAAAAGCAACCAGATTTGACAACGACCAATTGAATCGGGACTTAAACTTCAGGTACCCGATGTTCAGTCAACAATCCGGATTCTTTCCTGTCTAATGCGAGCAGATGGATGATGAACCAGTTAAGCAGAAGGTCATGATCGATTAACGCTGGATTTGGGGGCTTGTCTGTATCGGGGGTTATGTGTTCCGGTACCGCAACTCTTTTTTGCCGACGTAAGCTTGAAGATCGGCTGGGACTTGTAACGCGGCACCTGGTTTGAAACCATTTTGCACCTGGTTTGAAACCGCGTAAATTGCCCTTAAATCCCCTTTAAAAATTCGTAATCAGCAACTCATTCCCAACCGTCTGCTTGCCAGTCGAAACTGTATATTTAAGCGAAACGGGTTTGATCTCGAATGCTTTAAATACCTTCCTTATATCGGGATGGTCGTTGATACTGAGTAAGAATTTTCCATTAATGCCGGCCAAAACATCGGCCATCTGTTCATAGTCAGATATCGTCATGTTGTGTTTGTAAACCGGGCTCTTATAATAAGGTGGATCACAATAAAACAAGGTCCCAGCCCGATCGTATTTCGAAATAAAATCATCCCAGGACAGATGCTCAATCGTAACACCAATAAGCCGCAGATGGACGGAAGAGAGTTCCTCCTCCATCCGGACCAGGTTGATTCTCGGTTGGCTCATCGGTGCTGTTCCATAAACCCTGCCTCTTACCCTCCCTCCAAAACATAGCCGCTGCAGATAGTAATATCTGGCCGCGCGTTGGATATCCGTAAGCCCTCCAGCATCCTGTTGCCGCTTCCAGTCCTCGAACCACTCCCTGGATGCCAATAGCCACTTGAACTGCTTTAAAAATTCCTCCAGATGATTCTGCAGCACCCTGTAGAATGCGACCAGATCGCCATCCAGGTCATTGATCACCTCGTATTTGGATTGCTCCTTCCTGAAAAACACCCATGCAGCACCGGCGAACACTTCGCAATAGGATCTATGCTTGGGCATCATTTCAATGATGGTATTTGAGAGTTTCGATTTTCCGCCGATATAAGCCAATGGACTGTTCACGGTAATCTCCAAACGTATTTTGGCCACAAGGGCCGTCTGTTTTCAGATGTTTGGTTGTCCACTGGCAGCCATTCGCCCTGGGGATGTCGCCACATCCACCAGGGCGGCCCTTTTCGTTTCTACGGTGTTGCGTTGGTAACCGTCTTGAACCCGGTCACGATCATATCGTCACCGTCTGT
Organism: uncultured Desulfosarcina sp.; assembly: GCA_963674945.2. GTDB lineage: Bacteria > Desulfobacterota > Desulfobacteria > Desulfobacterales > Desulfosarcinaceae > Desulfosarcina. The sequence continues at coordinate 7,011 of CAXXWQ010000003.1, read as the reverse complement.
GGCATCGACGATCGTCCCCCTGGCCGGGTAATTGATATGCACCGTCTGGCCGTTGGTCGCGGCCGTGGCTGCGGTAAATGTCCTCGTCGCGCCGGAGCCGCTGGGAGAAGACAGATTGATCGGCGTATCGATATCCCAATCGTAGTAAAGGAAAAGATCGCCGGTGTTATATGATGTCGTGTCGACCGATTGGGACCACGTGACCGATACGCTCGATCCATTGATCGAAACCGCTGTGATATAAGGCCAGTCAACGCCGAAAGAGGCATTGTTCGTTGCTGCCCATCCTTCGACTATCCCGCCGCCGGCTGAATTGTCGTGCGCATAATAATTGACATTATCAACGTAGATGCGATCCGAGACGGTGTTGCTGTAAAACTCGATTTTATGCATCAACGTCACACCATAGGAATCGGAGCAATTCCCAGGGTTGTACACAAAGGCATTCAGATCATTTATGGAGTTGTTGTTATAAAACAGCCCGTTATACGGCACACCGAATGAACAGTTACCTGTCACTGAGTAATCCGACGGGTAGCCGGTAAATGCATGTTGCATCGTCATGGAACCGGCACCGAGAGTAGTATTACCCTCGAACATCACCCTGTAAGCTGAACCGAACACAAGCGGGCAGGAATTCCACGTATGGGTAATCGTGTTAAACCCGAAATATAAATTTATCGCCGGGGCGCAGATTGCTACCTCGTCGCCCGCCGATGCGGCCGAAACATTTTCAGTAAAAGTAAAATCGTCATATGCATGGGCCTGGATCTCATATGTTTCACCGATCAGCGACCCGGTCAGAAACACCATGTAGTAACCAGAAAAATCAGTCGATGTGCTATCCCAATTTGCATGGGCTAATTCTATTGTGTTTGTACCAACTGCAGAGATCACATCCCGGTCAAAGGTCGTAACGTCTGGCGTGCTGTTATAGACAGCATCATAGGATGCCCCCTCTTCCCTCGGGTATGTGATCGTATTGCAGACAACGATATTATTTTCGAGCACGGAACCGTTGCCGGTGATCCCACCGCCGCCAACTGTGGCCCCGGATTTCAGGATCAGACCGACGAAACCGCCGTCAATCGTGTTTCGCACGATCCGGTTGTTTTTCCCGGCCCGTATTTCAATGTTATGGCCGACTCCGGACGTATTGTCCGAATCGATATTGTTGTAGTAAATGAGCGCATCGTTCGCGTATGGCAGATATATGCTGCCAAGCGTCGATCGATGTAATTCGCATCGTCGGACCTCTATCCCGTCCACCGGGACCGCGTTGGTGCTTTGGATCGCCCTTGTATAGTTGGCGGCCCATCGCAAATCCTGTATGCGGATATGGTCGTTCCCGCCGATATTGAGCAACGTTGCCCCCATGTATGCGGAGGATGAGCAGGTCGACACAACCGGTTCGCACGTTCCGCCCGACCAACCGTCAAGGGTTACCGGGTTTCCGCTCGTACCGTATATGTTCACATCGAGGCTGTCCTCGGTGATAGTTCCTGTAAAATAAAAGATATCTCCGCTGTAATCACCTGTCAGGGCTTCAAATTGTGCGGTCGAATATGGAGAGCTTTCAGATCCGTCTCCATCCAACCCATCAGCAACATAATATGTATTCGCTGAAGCGCTTGTTCCCACCGATACGGTCCATCCCAATGTGGTTGTAAGGGCGGTGTAGGCTGCATCCGATGAGGATGTCCGGTTCGCGTTCCCGGTCAGATTGATGTTGCCGCCGGTGGCGCCATGGGCGGCAAGGTCGATCAGGATATTGTCCACCTCCGTTGCATCCAAACCGAGATTGTCGAACGTGAGGATTGCCCCGTTTCCGGTGTTGAACGGCCACGAACCGCCGGTATAGTCGTCAATACCGCAGCCGGAGAGAAAGATGCTGGTTGCCAGGGACGCAGGCAGATCCGCAATGTCCCCTGTAATGGCAGTCCCTTCCAGGTTGAGCACGCTGGTCGGAGATATAGAAAAATCAGATGCCGCCCCGGTAACGCTCGTATCTTTTAAATTTACAAATGAAACGAGACCGCTCGGTAAACCCGTCACACTGCCGCCTATGTTGGTTGAATTGATCGCCAGTCCGCCGGTAAGGCTACGCGGTAGGTCTGCCAGAGTCGAGCCGCCTGTGAATGTCACGCCGACCAATCCCAATAAATCGGTTAGACCGGATGGAAGATCTCCGGCATCAAGTGACAGTCCGGTCTCGCCATTTGCAGCCAGGTATGTGACGGAATGCCAGTCTCCCGTTATAGTTCCACTGTACGTCGTCGCCGTCGAATAGGTGTGCTCGTAAAGGGTTTCGGTGACAGGGCCGGTCACGGTCGTACTGGTAGAATCACCCCAATCGATCTCAATTTCGCTCCCGGACGGCAGTGAAACGGTAAAACCGAGCGTAAGATCAACGGAACCATCCTGAGTAAACGCCATCTCCTGCGTTGGCTCTCCGATTGTCCAGCCCAGCACATAGGCAAGGTTTCCATACGCCGTATCGGAATCTGTTGTCCTGCTATCGTTGCCGGTCAGATCAAGAGTCCCGCCGGTTATCGAATTTGCATCCGCATAGGTGTTCAGATCTATCAGAATATTGTTAACTTCCGTGGCATCCAGACCAAGATCTGCGAATGAAATTGTTTTCCCCGATGCCGTCTGCATCGGCCACGTCCCGGATGTATACGTGTTGACGGACGTATTGCTGATATCGACGTTTCCTGTAATGGTGGAGGGAAGGTCCGCGATGTCACCGCCAATTGCGGTATTCGATGCAAGAAAACTTCCGGCAAGCCCACTCCACAGATCTCCGATATCGCCCGTTACCTGCGTTCCCTCAATATCAAGGACAGAGACGACATGCGGCAGGGCTGCCAGCGATCCGCTTGCGGCGGTGTTCCTGAGATGAAGGTCGGTGATGTTCTGGGAAAGCGCCGTGGCATCCCCATAGGCCAGCGTATTGTCAAGGTTGAGAATGCCGTTGAGTCCGGATGGCAATTCGGCCAGATTGATCGTAAGGCCGGTCTCGTTGGCCGCATGAAAATAGGTGATATCGTCCAGGTCATACCGGATCATGCCGTTATATGTATTGCTCGTGGGGTAGGTATGCGCAAAGTTCTGCGACGATACCGGGCCGTTGACGGTCGTTATATCCCCGTCACCCCAGACGATCTCCACTGAACTTGCGGCCGGTAAAGAGAGCGTGAAATCGAGATTTGCATCTCCGATCTGCGAAAACGGCATGTAATCGTAATTGAGTTCCGGGATTCGATACGTGACCATCAGCGTATAGCTGTCGGTTTCAGGAACAGGTGTATTATCAACGTCGAAGCACAGACCTTCTCCGGTGGCGAGCGTATTCGCGCCAGTTACCGAGTAGATCCTTGTCTGCTCCGTGCCAGTGCTCGCCTCGATAACGGAATGGTTCATCGCCGTCCCGCCCCTGTCTTCCAGGGAGATCTCGGCGGTGGTCGTGCAGGTACCGGAACAGTGAACCCCGAAGGACTCGATGGTCATCGGCAGGTTGGCGATGAAAAACTCGTAATCGTCGTCTGCTGCGGCCAAATTATCTTTTCGGTATGTATATGTATTAACAACAACCTGATTTGCGATGGAATCATTAAGCGTCTCGATATCATCGGCGAGGTCGGATATCTCATCTTCATGATTCGTAACGGTGTCACTGAGCGCTTCAATCTCGTCGGAAAGCCCCGACACATCCGGAAGTTCGCTATCCCGCGCGATGGATTGCGGGATGTCGCTGTCCTCGAGCAACTCCAGGATCGATGAATACGGCACCCTGGTTATGTTCCAGGTCCCGTCCGGATTATTGATCGCCAGGGCCTCGTCGTCACGATCCGGAGATGCGTCCTGGGGGTAGCTGGTGGCCGGGGCCTCCGTGTCTTTGGACATCTCCATGTATTTATCTGAAGCTACCGGATCACTTCCCGTCGAGGCGCAGCCGGTAACCAGTGCGATCATGAGACAAACGAGGATATAGGTCTTTTTCATTTCAACCTCACATTTCTACAAAGTAGACAAAATTCTCATCGTTTTCATCCATACTCACGTCTGGGATCCATATCTGGCAGGTTTGCGGCTCGTACAGGCGAACAACACCATCGTCTGGTATGAGGAAAATCAGATCATGGCTGATGCCCCGCTTAACGTGCGGAAAGTTCATCCCTTTGGCGCGACCGAAGGCCCAGGAAAGGGAAAGATCTATCGGAACGGCGCCACCGGACTGCCTTTTCGCATTGGCCTCGTCGACCAGCAAACGAGTGAGCGCCCCTTGGAACATCCGCGCAAACTCTTCGCACTCGAGATATCCTTTCCGAGGCTTCAATTTATGAATGCCAAGGGATACGGCACGCGTCGAAAACTCATTCACGCCAGGCGACCAGGTCCGCCTGTCCGATAGCCATCGGTGATATAAGTTTGGCCATATGCCAAGCAGCCGCTGTTCGATCTGCTCTGCCGTAATGATCATGATGCCCGCCTTTTATATATATTCGAGAACGACATAGCCCCGGTTCATCGTGTCGTCGCTGAATGCCGCATTATCGAAGAGCCCGCCGGACGACCTGTTGAGTCGGATTTTTATTGCGCCGTACAGATCTTCGCCGACACTGAACCAACCGTCCGCGACATCATTGCTCTGGCTGCTGTTGTCTAACGGAAAAGAACCGTAGGTTGTCCCTTCATCCGTGAAAATATGTACGGCCCGGATCCCGAGAATCGCGCTCTGTTCGACACCAGGATCGATGTCCCAGTTTTGGCTGTCGCTCTGCATGTCCCACGGTCCGATCGGCACCAACTTCTGCTTTACGGCCATCAGTTTGCCGATCGCCTCGAGCACCTGGGCGTCGTTGGCATCGTCCAGCGTTATGCCGGCGGCCGCACAAATGGCAACCAGCTCACGCTGCATCATGTTGAGCCACTTGGACCAGACCTCCGTTGCCAGAATTCCGCTGGCCGAATCGCCGTCGGTAAACTCATTTTCTCCGGTGGCGCTGGGTGAATCGATCTTGTGCATCAGGTACCTCCATATCCGAATAAAACGGTAAGATGGGCCGGGTTGACGGAGAGAATCGCGCACTCCAGCGCATCGTTGCCCCAGGTACGGATCCGGTCGCCGGCTCGCATCTGCCCAGCACGCGCCCAGCGCACGCTGGTTTCCGGCGCATTGACGCGCCAAACCGTCGGATTGCCGCCCACGTTTTCGTCGATGGTGATCGTGTAGCCCAGCGAGTCTGCAAGGCGAATGAAGAATCCGGGCGACTGTCCTCCCACCGCCGTCACTCTGGCCAGCAGCGCCGCCCTGCGCTCTCCGAGCGTATCCAGATCTCCGGTGCATGGATCAGGCAGGCCCCAGACCGTCTCCCACTCGGTGAGCAGCTCGATCGCGCGGGACGGGTCCATCTCCAGTAAAAGATCCTCCACGCGCTCGCCGATCCGCGCGAACTCCACGGCCATACCCTCTATAAAGCGGCTCATGTTCGATCCGGGATCGCGCGTCCATGCGCTTCCCGGCGGGAGCAACGCCTTAATTTGGCTGGTGTAATCATCGATCAGGGCCATGTTATCGTTCCCAAGGTTGGTATTTCGTCGTCATCGCATGTCACATCCGCTACCGGCGATGACAGCACGTGGCTTACCTCTCCCTTTGCGAACGAAATTGCTTCATTGATGCGGGACAGCGGGATCGTACCGCCGGGCTCGCCTTCCTGACTGAGCAATGCGGAAAGCTCTGCCTCGATGGCCGTGCGGACAGACGTTGTGTTCGGCGTCGGCGTGATGGTGAAATTGATCGCCTTTTCCGTCGGCGCAGCGACCGTCATGGTTACGTTCACGGCACGCCCCACCGTAACGCCGGTATTGGGATCGACGTGTTCTTCGATGTAATCGGCAACCGCCGCGATCTTGGATGAATCAGGAAAAATAGGATCGATGTCGTCACATACGAACAGCAAGGTGACCGATCCTGGTGCCGGCGAGTTCTCATAGACCCACGCCCGCGTGACGCCCGACACTTCCAGCGCCCATTGGCGATAGACGGCGGCATTGGCGCCGGTGAAATAGGATGCGGTGCGCCGGAGCACACGCCGGCGGTATGCGGCAATCGTCTCAACGTCCAGCCCGCCGGCCAGGCCGTCCTCGTCGACGATAGCGGAAGAGTTGACGCCGGCGATGGGAGAAACCAGATCGATCGTCTCTCCGGATGCGGTATTCCAATCGGCGCCGATCTCCTCTGCCTTCAACGTCACTGTGGCCGAGCCACTGGCGATGACGGCAGAGGACTGTGTGACGAACACCACGCCATCCGCTCGCTGCCACAGGCTGCCCGTTTCGATCACGGATCCGTTCGTGCCCGTCGCCGTAACATTTCCTCGCGCATAGTCGCCCGCAATTCGGCTGACACCGTGGACCGCGCCGAATCGCAAGAGGATATCCTCATCCTGGGTGTCCGGCAGGATCTGGCGCGATACCCACTCCATATTTCCATACAGCCCGTGGGCCATGCCGGCCAGCACGCGCGCGAACGCCTTCGTTGCCTTTCTGCGCATCACATTGCCAGCTTCCAGGAAACGGCTGTTGATGTCCGTTACGGTTCTGATAATCAGTGTTTGCATCTCTGGTCTGTCAAACGGCACGAGTTTCCTCCTATCTTCCGCTCACACCGCCACCGGTCCGATCGGTGATGGCGAATCCGTTCTCATCCAGAATTACCTGGCTGTCGTCCACGTACACAACGGCGCCCGGCGGTCCGTTGTAAACGGCATAGGCATACTCCCGGCCATCTTCTGATTGCAGCTTGATGGACAGCGCCAGCACACCTTGCCGCACGCTGCTTGCGGATACCTCCACCGTTTTGGCGACGGAATCCTCGATCATCCATGCCAGCCCCTCCCTGGCGTAAGTTTCCGCGAGCCGCAACCGAGACGGCAGATCCTTTTCCCGATCCAGCAGCCACAACCTGCATCCGATCAGATCTCCCTCTACGTCCGGATAAAT
>CAXXWQ010000002.1:0-694307 GCA_963674945.2 uncultured Desulfosarcina sp. | reverse complement strand
ACGAGGTCTACAAGGAACTGCCGCGTGTACGAAAAGACCTGGGTCAGATTCCGCTGGTGACCCCCTCGAGCCAGATCGTGGGCATCCAGACCGTCAACAACGTTCTCTTCGACACTCCCGAAGAGCGCTACAAGATGATCACCGGTCAGGTCAAGGACCTGTGCTACGGACTGTACGGCAAGACCGCCGTGCCCATCAACGAGGAGGTCCAGAAAAAGGCCTTAAAGGGCTACGAACGCGGCGAGACGCCCATCACCTGCCGCCCGGCGGAAGTGATCGAGCCCGAGCTGGAAAAAGCCAAGGCCGAGATCGGCGAGCTGGCCGTGGACATGGACGACCTGGTGCTCTACGCCATCTACCCGGTCACCGGCAAGAAGTTCCTCCAGTGGAAGTATGGCAAAGAGGAGCCGCCCGCATCGGTGAAACCCATTACCCTGGAAGATGTGAAAAAGAAAGACGCGCTCATTAAAAAGGCCAAGGCCGGCGAGCTGGTGGAAAAGAAGAAAGACGCCCCGGAAAAGGGCGAGAACACCCGCACATTCAACGTCTTCGTGGACAACGAGTACTTCGAGGTGGGCGTCGACGAAGTGGGTGGCAGCCCCATCTTGAAATACGCCCAGCAGATACAGGCATCCGGCATACCGGCGGCGGCACCGGCCGCTCCCGCGGCACCGGCGGCGGCGCCCAAGGCAGCGGCCGCGCCCGCGGCACCTGCCAAAGCCGCTGCGCCTGCCGCCAAGACGGCACCCGCCGCAGCCACGGCAGACGGCACCCCCCTGCCCGCCCCCATGCCCGGCATGATCGTAAAATATGAAAAGAACGTGGGAGATACGGTCAGTCAAGGGGAAACCGTGGTGATCCTGGAGGCCATGAAAATGGAAAACGCCCTGGCCGCACCGGCAAGCGGAACCATCAAGGCCATCAACTTCGGCTCCGGAGACAACGTGGCCAAGGGAGACGTTCTCTGTGTCATCGGATAGCACCGATGTAAAAGACGTGGGAATCGTGCCGGAAGTCAAGCGCCGCAAATTATGAAATCAAAACGATGAGCATGGTTGCCAATCTCCAAAAGGGTATCATGCTCATCGCGTTTGTGCGGGTACTGACCGCTGAACCATACCGGCAGGCGCCGTATCTTCGGCGCCCCACGACGCGATGAACCCGAAAAACGCTACTGACATATTCAAGCAAACAAAGAGAGGCCCATCCATGAAAGTACACGAATACCAAGCCAAAGAGCTGTTCCGGAAGAGCGGCGTCGCCGTTCCCGACGGTCAAGTCGCCTTTACTGTCGAAGAGGCCAAGGCGGCTGCCGAGAAACTGGGGTCCTACCCGGTGGTGGTAAAAGCGCAGATTCACGCCGGTGGTCGCGGCCTGGGCGGCGGCGTGAAGGTCGCCAAAACCCCGGAGGAGTTCGACACCTATGCCAACCAGATCCTCGGGATGAACCTGGTCACCAAGCAGACCGGTCCCGGCGGCAAGCTGGTCAAGAAACTGCTCATCGAACAGGGACTCAACATCGCCAAGGAACTCTACCTGAGCATTCTGCCGGACCGCGCCACGGCCAAAATGATCATCATGGCCTCCGAAGCCGGCGGCATGGACATCGAAGATGTGGCGGAAAAGACACCGGAGAAGATCATCAAAGTGTACGTGGACCCCAATCTCGGAATCCAGGGGTATCATCTGCGTGCCGCTGCCTTCGGACTCAATATGCCCAAGGCTTCCATGAAGAGCTTCACCACCCTTCTGAAGAACCTGTACAACCTGGCCGTCAAATACGATTGCTCCCTGGTGGAGATCAATCCGCTGATCATCACCGCCGAAGACGATGTCATCGCCCTGGACGGCAAGATGGATTTCGACGACAACGCGCTCTACCGCCATCCCGACGTTCAGGAATACCGGGACCTGGATGAAGAAGATCCCACCGAGGTGGAAGCCGGCAAATACGGCCTGAACTACATCCACCTGGGCGAAGGCGGCAACGTGGGCAACATGGTCAACGGTGCAGGTCTGGCCATGGCCACCATGGACTGCATCAAGTTCGCCGGCGGAAAGCCGGTCAATTTCCTCGACGTCGGCGGCGGCGCCAGTGCAGAGCAGATCGAAAACGGCTTCCGTATCCTCCAGAGCGACGAAAACGTCAAGGCGATCCTGATCAACATCTTCGGCGGAATTCTTCGTTGCGACCGCCTAGCCCAGGGCGTGGTTCAGGCCGCCGAGAAGGTGGGCATGCGCGTGCCGGTAATCATCCGCATGGAAGGCACCAACCTTGCCGAGGGACGCAAAATCCTTGCGGATTCGGGCCTGGAACTGATCAATGCCAAGGACATCAAGGACGCCGCCGAGAAATTGAAGGAAGCGATCCAGTAATTTATCACAAACGAGCGAGGAATGAATCGTGAGCATACTAGTAAATAAAGAGACCAAATTGTTGGTACAGGGCATCACGGGAAATGAGGGCCAGTTCCACACCCGCGCATGCGTTGAATACGGCACCCAGGTGGTGGCCGGTGTAACCCCAGGCAAGGGCGGCCAGAAGATGGACGAAGTACCCGTCTTCAACACGGTCAAGGACGCCGTTGCGGCCACCGGCGCCGACGCCAGCATGATTTTCGTGCCCCCGCCCTTCGCCGCCGACGCCATCATGGAAGCGGCCGACGCCCAGGTTCCCCTGATCGTCTGCATCACCGAGGGAATTCCCGTGATGGACATGATGCGGGTGAAAAACTACATCAAGGACAAACCGGTGCGCCTCATCGGTCCCAACTGCCCCGGCATCATCACCCCCGGCGAGTGCAAGATCGGCATCATGCCCGGCATGGTCCATCAGCCCGGCAAGATCGGCGTGGTTTCCCGCTCCGGAACCCTGACCTATGAAGCCGTCCACGCCCTGACGACGACCGGACTGGGCCAGACCACCTGTATCGGCATCGGCGGAGACCCGGTCAACGGAACCAACTTTATCGACTGCCTGGAACGTTTCCAGGCCGATGATGCCACCAAGGGCATCGTCATGATCGGCGAGATCGGCGGCGACGCGGAAGAAAAGGCCGCCGAATACATCAAGGCCAACGTCACCAAACCCGTCGTCGGCTTCATCGCGGGTCTTACGGCACCTCCGGGGACGGCGCATGGGCCATGCCGGCGCCATCATCAGCGGCAGCAGCGGAACCGGCCAGAGCAAGGTCGCGGCCATGAAGGAAAACGGGATCAACGTTTGCGAGAACCTGGCCTATTTGGGTGATGTGTGTGAGGAAACCTTTAAGTAGACTAAGTAGTGTGTGATAATAGCATTTTTCGAATTCTTTCAAATACCAAGGGCGGGGTTTCTCCCCGCCCTTATTATTTTCAGTCTCTTATCAGATTTGCGATTCCAGACAATAGTACCTTAAAACTCCCGGAACAATTCGTTTCCAAGTTCAAATATGGTGCTATAGATCGAGAATCCGGATGTCTTCCGGCAGGATACGAGGCAAAACGCCCTCCAACATTTCACGTGCCGACGGTTCTTCGAGAAAAAACACAATGGTTTTCATCTAGGGTCGGCTCCTTCAAACAGTCCCTGTTCCCATAAGTAGCCCATCTGATCACCTTCCGCCATGTAATCAGCCAGCTGTTCATCGTCTTTTGCACGGTTGACTTGAGTGTAGCCATCCTTTTTCACCAGCCAGAACACCTCATTGAGTCTTGCTGCATTTAGAAAACCCGGGGAATGAGTGGAGACGAATACCTGCCCGCCACGGTTGGCATATGCCCTGAATTCTTCTGCCAACTCCCATAACAACTTGGGATAAAGTTGATTTTCAGGTTCCTCCACGCACAACAATGGATGGGGGTTCGGATCGTATAAAAGTGTGAGGTAGGCCAACATTTTTATGGTACCATCCGAAACATATCGGGCAAGAAACGGATCTTCAAATGAACCATCCTGAAATTTCAATAGGACACGGCCTTCTTCGGTGGTCTTGGATTCAACGTGGGAAATACCGGGTACACGCATCTTTAAAAGTGAAAGAATCTTTTTGAAAGTTGGCCTTTCATTGCTGTAGAGATATTCAATGACCAAAGATAGATTTTCACCTTCCCTGGAAAGGTGCTCCGCATAGCCTGCCTCCTGTTCCGGCCGGGCCTTACTGATATGAAAATCGGAAACATGCCAGTTCTCAATGAGATCGCCCAATGCCAAAACAGCCGGAAACCTTTCAAACTGAGCCAACCCTTTTATAGCAAGGATATCCGGCGACTTCAGAACTTGGTCCTCGCGGTTCAGATCCCTCACATCAGTCACTGAATCAAGTTCGTTAGTGACGGCATTTCCCCTACCTTTGGAAAAATCGAGAAAATGCCAAGGCTGGCCGCTGCTGCCCCTTCGGTATTTGAGAATTTCTCGCTCGACTATCGCCTTGCCATGCTTTTCTCGGATAGACTACAATCGGTTGGGTACCTTTCAGCAAAATATCAAGGTTGTCCATGGTGATGAAAATTCTATTCGTAATTCTATTTGGAAATTACGAATAGAATCTCTAAGCACTATAACGATCTGTATTAAATACATAATTCTATTTGTAAAAAATACGAATAGAATTCCAAATAGACATCAAGGCAATTCATAGCGGAGCCATAAGCCTTTTCCTAATTTTTTTTAATTGCCTCCTTTTTCGATCATTTTTTAGGATGTACGAGGTATCGTCAAGATTGGTACCTAACGATTCTCGACATTCGGTATTGGTAATTGAGCCCATTAGTGAATATAGGTACCAATTAAACGAGGTGAAGTCGGCTATTGTTTTGATTCAGCCGAAGTGGTACCTATTCGAGGGTTCAATCACTGCATCGTAAAACAAAGGAAAGTTACACCCATGCACGAAATGGGCATCGCCATGGAGATCGTGGAGATCGCCAAGGCCTCCATTCCAAAAGAGATGCAGGACGCCAGGGTCCAGCGGGTCAACCTTCGGGTGGGAAAGCTATCGGCCATCGTCTCCGATAGTCTGCGTTTTTGTTTCGATCTGGTGGTCAAGGACACACCCCTGGAAGGTGCCGAACTTTTCATCGAGGAGATGCCCGTTACGGCCCGGTGCAAAGATTGCCAATTCGAGTGGACGGTTACCCGGGCGGTGTTCACCTGTACCCGTTGTAACAGCGGGGCCATTGAAATCCTTTCCGGCCGGGAACTGGATATAACCTCCATCGAAATCGAGGATTGACGGATGCGTAAAAAGCCAGATGTCTACGTTACGCGAATCCATCGTCACTGCAGCGTACGATCGTGTACGCCTCATTCCTTATGGATCCGCAATCCTTGATCTCTGAATTTTTACGCATCCGTCTGGAATAGAGAAAATTCATACGCCATTTGAGGTATTAATTATGTGGTTTTTCGTAAATCGCACACAACGACGCTATCATCACGATCATAGCCACCATGGCCCCCACGATCACGGCCATCAGAACACCAACATCGTCGAGACCAGGAAATCCGGAACAAGGGAAATCAAGGTGGTTCGGCGCGTGCTGGATGCCAACGACATCATGGCCGACCGGCTCCGCACCACCTTCGCCCAAGAGAAGGTTTTCGTTCTCAACATGATGAGCAGTCCGGGATCGGGTAAGACCACCACGCTGCAAAAGTCCCTGGCCCGGATCATGCCGTCTCTTCGCTGCGCCGTCATCGTGGGCGACATCTGTACCACCCACGACGCCGACCGGCTGGCCCAATCCGGAACGCCGGTCATCCAGATCAACACCGATGAATTCGGCGGCGACTGCCACCTTGCCGCCCATGTGGTGGAAAAGGCGGTGGCCGGCCTGGATCTTACCGAAATCGATCTGCTCATCGTGGAAAACATCGGCAACCTGGTCTGTCCTGCAGAATTCGACATCGGAGAGGACAAGCGGGTTGTGGTGCTATCGGTCACCGAGGGGGAGGACAAACCGGCCAAGTACCCGCTGATGTTTCGCGAATGCAACGCGACGCTGCTCAATAAGATCGACCTGTTGCCCTATCTGGATTTCGACATGGATCTGGCCCGGTCGACCATCGCCAGGATCCATCCCGGCATGCCCGTCTTCGAAATCTCGGCGAAGACCGAAGAGGGGTTCGATCAATGGATCGGTTGGCTGGTGGAGCAGGTGAAGGGTAAGATTGGTTGAGCAAAATCCGGGTCCAGCGGAAACAACTTTGGGCTATTCCTGAAAAGGGAGATACACTGCGATCACAGAAAGCCATAGGAGTCAGAAGTTAGTATTCAGGAGCCAGAATGAATCTGATGTCGCTTCGCTTCATCGATTGGATACTAAGGATCGAGCCGAAGGCGAATACCTGATTCTGGATTCTGACTCCTGAATTCTTGCAGCAATTATACGGCAGAACCGATGAACGCTGAATTGGTCCAGAGGATTAGGTTTTCTAGACATCACTAAAATCACGAACCTTCCAACCCATACTTCTTCACCTTTTCGATGAGGGTCTTTCGGCTGACACCGAGAAGTCGGCACGCCTTGCTCTTGTTTCCCGCCGTCCGTTTGAGCGCCAGGGCCATGAACAACCGTTCCATTTCCGTCAGGTCGAGGCTGGAGATCGCCTTTTCACGGACTTCGGGGGCAAAGGGCAAATGGTCGGTGGTAATCCGGTCATCCCGGCAAAGAATCACCGCCTGTTCGATGACATTGATCAGTTCCCGGACGTTACCGGGCCAGTCATATTCCCGCAAGGCGATGATGGCCGCTTCTGAAAAGCCTTCGATACTTCTCCCGTAATCCTGATTAAAGCGGGCCAGGAAGAAATCCGACAGCAAGGGAATGTCCTCCTTTCGTCGGCGGAGCGGTGGAATGTTTATCTCGTACACCCTGATACGGTACAATAGATCGCTTCGGAACCGGCCCCTGGAAACCGCCTGGGCCAGATCCTGGTTGGTTGCCGTGATCAGACGGAAATTGGATTGAATCACCTTTGAACTTCCCACGCGGGTAAACTTCTTGGATTCAATGACGCGCAGCAGTTTGGTCTGCAACGCCTTGGGCGCATCACCGATTTCGTCCAGAAACAGGCTGCCTTGATCCGCCATCTCGAAAAAACCCGTTCGCTGCCCGATGGCACCGGTGAATGCGCCCCGTTCGTGCCCGAACAACTCGCTTTCCAGAACACCCGAGGAGAAGGCGCCGCAATTGACCGCAAAAAACGCATCCTCGGCAAGCCCACTGTGCAGGTGAATGAGTTGGGCGACGAGTTCTTTTCCGGTCCCGGTTTCACCGCTGATGAGCACTGTGGCAGGAAGATCCGCCACCAGTTCGATGGACTGCCTGACCTTTTGTATGGCATCCGAGCATCCGATCAGGTGCTGCCCGATCTTTCCTTCCCCCCCTGTATCACTTGACTTGCTTGCGGATCGTCGGCGTTTTATATCCTGCTTGGTCAACTCTTCGTGAACAAGATTCCAGAATGGCGGCAGCTTCTCCTCTTCAGGCCTCGCAAGAAAAGGATCGGCACAGCCCTGTTTGAAGTTTTGGTCGGTGATGTCGAGGGCCGCAATCAGTATCACCGGAACGGCAGGGGCGACGTCCCGTATCCGATGAAACAGATCGAGCCCGTTCATGGACGGCATATTCATACCGGAGATGATCAGATCGACTGCGTCACCGTCAAGCGCCTCTATGGCCTCGTATGGATTCTGGAAAGTCGTAAGATCGAAATCTTTCGCCTGGGTTGAACGAGCGATCAGATCCGAAAAGCCCTTTTTATCATCCACGAGGAAAATTTTACGTTTTTCCATTGTAAAAAGCCATATATGAATCTTCGGGGTCTTAATTTTTACGTATTATAAATAAGTATAAAATCGATTTTATGACTTGAAATTATTGTCACTTCCATCGCCTGCAAGCCCCATGTGCGTAAAAAACTCACAACTGGAAAAGACAAAAATACGCCATATTGCATAGATTCGCAACACCTTTCCGGGTCCGAAATCACCAATCCAGAAATATCAGCTGTATTTTAGAGAAATTAACTACAGTCATTCGTTATGCCATTTTTGGCACTAAATTTGTATTTTAAGATCCTTTGCGATTTTTACAATTGGCAACACCCTATTTCTGAGCGCAATCGTCCACAAGATAAAACTTCATCGAAACTGAGGAACGCATGAAACCCGTCACTATTATCGTCGCCGACGATCATCCGATCGTTCGGGACATGATTAAGATGCAAATAAAAAGCAAAGACCAGTGGCAGATACTGGGAGAGGCGGAAGACGGTGTTGCACTTCTCGAGATGGTCAGAGAGATGGTACCCGATGTCGTTATTGTCGATTTAGAGATGCCCCGAATGAGAGGCGATGCCGCTATCCGTGCGATCAATTCCTTGCGACTGGGCGTCAAAACCATCGTCATCAGTGGTTTTTTTCATGAGATCAACCTCAAACGCGTCTTCGATGCGGGGGCCTCGGCAGCCGTCACCAAGACCGCTGCCACGGAGGAACTGATCCATGCCGTCGAACAAGTCATCGATGGCTCGACCTATCTTTCGCCGGAACTGGCCGAAATATTGGAACAGAGCAAAGGGAAAGACCCCCACACGACCTTGACCGATCGGGAAAAGCAGATCCTCACCTTAATCGCCGAGGGAAAATCCAGGAAGCAAATCAGCGAAATGCAGCTCATCTCCCCCTGGACCGTGGATAAGCATCGTTCGAACATCAAGGCGAAACTGGGATTTGCCAATGTCGCCGAGATGGTCCGGTATGCCATCAGCAACGGATATATTTCGCCGACGTTCGATTCGGAAGACACTGCATCGTAAAACGCTTTTCCAGGCCAAAGATGGCCAACAGGGTTACAAAAAAAGCTCATTTTCCTAATGTTTTGCCGGTAGATCAAATGGGAAAAACTTTTTAAATCGGTATAAGTCACCGATTCTTGATCGCTACTCATGCTGGAGTTGACAGGAAATCATCAACAATGGGGGTGTGTCTCAACACACACACAACCCTTTCTATCACCAAACCCGACACAATTGCCGAATTCAACCAATCTATGACGATTCATGAAAGTGGTTTGCCATTGCAAAGCGATTTAATTCACCTTCCATTTGCGCTGTGGGATCGTCTCCCTGTCGCCATGTTCGTATTGGATATGGAGAACCATGAAATCCTGTATGCCAATCAATCCATAAAAACGTTATTCGGGGAAATAGAGCACAAGAGGTGCTGGCGGGTTCTTCAAGAGGGGCAACACCGTCCGTGCTCATTTTGTCCGAATCACACTTTGTTTGACACCGACGGAATGCCCGGTCCTCCCAAAAAGTGGAGGCATCGCAACACCATGATCGATCGTTGGCTGGAAATGACGGAAAGTGCGATCGTCACCGAAAACGGCAGAAGACTCAAGATTCAATTTTCGTTGGAAATGACGGAAGCAAAGACCAACCCTGATACGCAGAAGGGGGCAATCGCCGCGAAAAAGCCGATGGATATGATCGCGATGTGTTGCAACTGCCACCACATTCGGGACGATGGGGGAAATTGGCAACATCCGGCCCTTTATATACAGCAAAACCTGGGCCCCCGTGTCAGCCACGGGATCTGCGCCAAATGCGTGAAAGCCCTTTATCCCGATTTAAAGTTGTGACAAACGCACATAATATCGGGTCGAATACCACCTTTATTATACAAGTATAATTACAGCATATTAAATCTATGGGACTGAAGTGTTAAGAGAAGGTTTTTTCCTTATTCAACGCGCCCCAATTAAGCAATCCGTCCTTCCTTCCAGAAGGGCGACATCTGTCGCAACCGTTCGATAATGGGCGGCATCTTTTCGATGACGAAATCGATCTCCTCGGCGGTGTTGTAAATGCTCAGGCTGAAACGAATGGAGCCGTGGGCGGCGGTAAAGGGAACGCCCATGGCCCGGAGCACGTGGGAAGGTTCCAATGAACCGGACGTGCAGGCAGAGCCCGACGAAGCACAAATGCCGTGCTGATCCATTAGCAATAGAATTGCCTCTCCCTCCACGTACTCGAAGGCAATGCTTGCGGTATTGGGCAACCGATTTTCCAAATCACCGTTGATCATACTGTTGGGAATACGCTTGAGCAATTCGGATTCCAGTTTGTCCCGCAAGGCGCGTACCCGTGTATTTTCGTCTTCCATGCACGCCAGTGCCAGTTGGGCGGCATGCCCCATACCGATAATGGAAGCGGTGTTCTCGGTTCCGGCGCGACGCCCTCCCTCCTGATGCCCCCCCATGAGAAACGGGGCGAACTTGGTGCCTTTTTTCACGTAGAGAACGCCGATGCCCTTCGGCGCGTGCAATTTGTGCCCGGAAATGGAAAGCATGTCGATATCCGACCGGGAAAGGTCCATGGGAATCTTTCCCACGGCCTGCACCGCATCGGTGTGAAAGACGATTCCCCTAGCCTTGACCTCATGTGCGATCCGTTCCACGGGAAAGATGGTCCCGGTCTCGTTGTTGGCCCACATGACGCTGACGATGACCGTATCGTCCGATAGATTTCTGTAAAGGTAGTCAAGGTCCAGGCGCCCTTCCCGGTCCACGGGAACGAAGGTGACCTTGTATCCGTTCTTGCCCAGGTGTTCGATCTGGTTTTTCACCGCCGGGTGCTCCACACGGGTCGTGATGATGTGCCTTTTTTCCGGATTGGAACGAATGGCGGCATGGATGGCCGTGCTGTCGCTTTCGGTACCGCAACTGGTGAAGATGATCTCCTCCGGCAGCGCCCCGATGAGGGTGGCCACCTGCCGGCGGGCCGTCTTGAGCCTGGCGCCGACACTGCCGCCGAAGGTGTGCATGCTGGACGGATTGCCGTACAGCTCGGAGAAATAGGGAAGCATCTCCTCCAGCACCTCCGGTGCGACGCGGGTGGTGGCGTTGTTATCCATGTAAATGGGATTCATCGGCTACACCTCCTCGACGACAAGATCCTGGGAAACCAGATCCTTGAGTTTGGTTTCCACGTAATGTTTCAGGGTAATCTGGGATTTTGCGCAGGAGGCGCAGGTACCCCGCAGCTTGACCAGGACCCTGTTGCCATCCACATCGATAAGTTCGATGTCCCCGCCGTCCTGGTTCAAGGCCGGTTTGATTTCGCGGTCCAGCGCTGCGTCGATCATCTTGATTTTCTGGATATTGGTCAGGGTCTCGGGTTTTCTGGCGGCCCGGGGCGCGTTGCCGAGGACGGAATCGATGATTTCCTGAATCCGGTCGTGGCAGTTACCGCAACCACCGCCTGCTTTCACGTAATCGGTGACCTCTTCTATGCTCGTCAGTCCGTTTTCCTCCACTGCCCGCTGAATCTGCACGTCGGTTACGCCGAAGCATTCGCACACGATCTCCCCTTCGATCTTCTTTTCGGCTTCTCCACGGTAATAGGCAATGGCCCTTTCCATGGCATCGCGACCCATTACCGAACAGTGCATCTTCTCTTTTGGAAGCCCGCCCAGATAATCGGCGATATCCTCGTTGGTGACCTTGGCCGCCTCGTCCAGGGTCATGCCCTTGACCATTTCCGTCAGGGCCGAAGAAGACGCGATGGCACTGGCACAGCCGAAGGTCTGAAACTTGGCATCGGCAATCCGCTCATCGTCACCCAGCTTGAAGGTGAGCTTGAGGGCATCGCCGCAGGCCAGCGAGCCCACCTCTCCGATTCCGTCAAAATCATCGATAAATCCAACGTTTCGTGGATTAAGGAAATGATCTTTTACTTTTTCTGTATAATCCCACATGGTATAGTTCCTCCACAAGTAATCGAAAAAATAGCCAACCGATCGAAACCGTTATACAAGGTAATCATGATCCTAGGAAAAAAAAGTGATGAACCGATTGTTTTTCCGTGACGGACTGAAAGGAAAAGGCAATGAATCTGAGAAAATCCGCTTTTTCGGGAAGCTGGTACCCATCCGATAAAAAAACCTGCGAACGACAGATCCGCCAATATCTCGCCGAAGGCAAGGCCCACACGGTCGACATCGCCCAGCCGGTCGGCGGCGTCGTTCCCCATGCGGGGTGGCATTTTTCCGGCGCCATCGCCTGCAACGTCATCCACCGCCTGGCCCAATCTGGTTCGACAGATACGGTGGTGGTTTTTGGCATGCACCTTCACGGCCGATCGCCGCGATATATGATGCCCGAAGGTTCGTGGGAGACGCCCTTCGGCCCCATGGCCGTGGACACCGAATTCGCCCAGGAATTGATCCGGCAATACACCTTCCAACGCGAGACACCCACCCGTTTTCAACAGGACAACACCATCGAACTCCAGATGCCGTTCATCCGCTTCTTTTTCCCCGAATCCCGGGTCGTGGCCATGGGCGTTCCACCCGTTGCCGAGACCATTGACCTTGCCCAATCGACGGTCGAGATCGCAAACCATCTGGACCGCGATATCGTCGTGATCGGTTCCACGGACCTGACCCACTATGGTCCGAACTATGGATTCACCGCCAAAGGATACGGAAAGGCAGCCGTGGATTGGGTGCGGGACCAGAACGACAAACGGGTCATCGACGCCATGATCCGGATGGACCCCATGGCCGTACTCGACGAAAGCCAGGCCCATGACAACGCCTGCTGCGGGGGTGCTGCGGCGGCGGCCATCGCGGCCGGCAAGGCAATGGGGGCAAAAAGAGCCGGAAAGCTGGCGTACGCCACGAGTTATGACAAGCATCCGGGGGATAGTTTTGTGGGGTATGTGGGGATTCTTTTTTAGGAAGGGTTTAAGGGGGGATATATCGAAAGCGTATGGGGACTAACAACGTTTTGGGTGACAAGTGTTAAGTGATTAAGTTTTAAGTGTTAAGGAAAGGATAGGGGTCATTTTTATAATCGACAGAATACATTAACTTAACACTTAACCACTTAAAACGTAACACTATTTAGTCCCCGAATCCTGCCCCTATCTCTGCAACGCCATCAACCCCTTGCTGACCGACACCGGATACACATCCGGACCCTCCAACCGCTTATACCGCTCGTCCAATCGCGCAAAATTATCGGCGAAGCGTTCCCGGATCTGCAATAATGTGGGAAGGGGGGTAACCGGTCGGCCGTCCTTGATCACGGACGTCAGCAATGGGTTGTATCCTTCCGGTGATTCTTCCCGCAGGCCGATCATGTCCCTTTCAAACGTCCGGTCGGGCGCACATTTGCGAAACACCTGCTTTTCGCCGGCCAGGGTGACCTTTCCCTCACTCTCTTTGCGAACGTTTCGTCCCCCGATACGAACCATTTTGTAAACCATATCCATGTATGGGGCATCGGCAGAGGTACCCATACGGGTCCCGACGCCGAAAGCGTCGATGCGGGCACCCTCTTTGATCAACCGTGTCAGCTCATATTCGTCGAAGCCGCTGCTGGCGAAAATCTTGACCTCCGGAAGTCCCGCATCGTCGAGGATACGGCGGACCGCCCGGCTCAAGGAGACCATTTCGCCGCTGTCCAGCCGGACACCGCGCAATTGGTGTCCGGCCTGTTTCATGCGTCTGCCCACGACAGCGGCGTTATTGGCCCCCGAAAGGGTATCGTAGGTATCGATGAGAAAAATGGCATCGTCGGGAAAAAGGTCGCCGTAGGCGGAAAAGGCCTCGATCTCCGACGGAAAGGCCGTCACGAAGGAGTGGGCCATGGTACCGGAGATGGGAATGCCCCATTTTTTGCCGGCAAGCACGTTGCTGGAGGCCGAGAACCCGGCGATGTAGGCGGACCGGGCCACCGTCATCCCGGCGTCACAGCCCTGGGTGCGGCGGAGTGAAAAATCGACGACCGGCCGGCCGGCGGCGGCATGCGTACAACGGGCCGCCTTGGTGGCCAGCAGGCTTGCGATGCCCATGGTGTTGATCAGATAGGTTTCGAGGATTTGGGCCTCGATCAACGGTGCCGTTACCTCCAGCAGAGGTTCATTTTCGAAGAAGATCTCCCCTTCGGCCATGGCCACCATGTCTCCGGTGAACCGCAAGTTTTTCAGATATTCGATAAATTCCGGTTTGAACCGACCGGTGTCCGACAGCCAGCGGATCTCCTCGTCACGAAATCGGAATTGCACGAGTGCATCCACCACGGTCTGGAGACCGGCGGCGACGAAGTAGTTCCGTTTATCATGGGGCCGCACGAAGAGGGAGAAGGACGCTGGCGCATTCATCTGCCGGGAAAAGTATCCGGCGGCCATGGTCAGCTCGTACAGGTCGGTGAAAAGCGGGCCGGGAAAAGTATCTTTTGTCATTGAACCATGGCTCCATACAACCGCTTCATGCGCGACAGGGCGAAACGATGGGCCTCGGGGTCGAAGTCGGCCACGCCGTCTTTGGGAACGCGAACGGGATAATCCCGATTGGCCAAACCGCCCACCGTGTCCATCACGCAAATGGAGGTGCACACCCCCACCACTTCCACTTCGTCGGGGGCATAACCGGACAGGAGGGATTCCAGATCGGTGCCGTAGAATCCACTGTAGCGCGTCTTGGGCAGCACGCGTTCTCCGCTTTGCGGCGTCAGGGGGTCGATGACCTGGCTTCCCCACGTGCCGGCGATACAGTGGGGAGGGAATTTCGCAAACTCCAGATCGTCCTTAGCGTGGGCGTCCTGCAGATAGATCACGGGATGTTTGGCCTCCCGATACGATTCTATTCGCTTTTTCACGAAGGGCACGATGTCACGGGCCGTTTGCCCGCAGTACAGTGCTCCCTTTTCGTCGATGAAATCGTTGAGCATATCGACGACAATCAGTACCGATTTTTTCATGGGCAATCACCTTATTTCATACAATTGTAGATAACACAAATACCTAAGGCACTCATCTTCAATTGTAAACAACAGAAATGGATTATGAAAGGATCCTTGTCATGACGATAACGGAAAAGGAAAAAAAAGGAGTTGGAAAATCGCCTATTCCCCCAACCAGGCCCGATAATAAATTCATTGACTCAATAGGGATCAACGTATAAAAATTGAAGGATCCAAGTTATATAATGTCACTTACCTTTATTTTTCATTTTTCACGGATGGAAGAAATTTTTTCGAGTCTCACGGCCCCAGGCCGTGGTTTACGTTCATCTACCATGACAAGGAGGCGAAAGGTATGAAAAAGAAATCTCTGTTTGTTTGCTTCACCATCGTTGGCGCCTTGCTGATTCTTTTTACCGGGGCCCAGGCTGAGTCCCCGGCGACGGCTGCCATCAGCGCAGGCGGGATTGTTATCACACCGCCCGCCATCGCTGACTTTGAGGCGATGAACGTCCGAATCATGTCCCCGGACGGAGTAATGGTTCTAAACACTCAATCCATGGGTGAATCCGTTGCGTGGTCACCGACGGCGGGCGACCCGGACGGCAAGTACAGATACGAAGCGATCGTCATCACATACGACCCGGATGCCGACACGGGGGAGGACGAGGGTCCCGACGGTCAGGGCCTAATTCCCCTGCGTGGCAGTTTCCAGGTTGAAGGTGGAGCGATTGCTGTTCCGATTGTAGCGCCTTCTACGTTACAAAACCAAAGCCTCTGGCAGGACTTCGGCAATGCTGCGATGCAATTGGCGCAAAAGGTGATGGATATTGTCGTGCCATCGGCCCATGCGGCGGATCTCACCGCAGAAGATGCTTCCCCGGAAATCAGGTTTGACGATACGAACGATGAAGATTATACGCCTAGTTATGACTGGATAATTCGTGCAGAGGGTGGCACGTCGGATGCCGATACCGGTAATTATTTTATCATCAGTGGATATGGAGAAACCACAGGCATAGGCGATGTTCCGATCATACGGATCGATCATGACGGCGACAATAGTGCGTCCAGCCCCATAAGGGCTCTGGAAATTGACCAATACGGCGATATTTCCCTGGCGGATGGCACGTTTTACTTTGATAAATCTGGGGCTAGGATTGGCATCGGAACGAATTTACCGGATTATGAATTAGAAATTTCCAGTACTAGTCCTGAGATCGAATTTTATAATTCGTCTACTACGTATCGAACAAGTCTACAGTACGAATCAGGGAGACTGACATTTGAGGGTGACGCATATCAGGATATTTTTAATATGGATGAATCAGCCCCGGCTAATTCCCTGAACATCGATGCCGACGGTAACATCGGATTTGGGATATTTGCTCCTGAAGAAGCGGTGGATGTTTACAAGTCAGGCGCAGCCGCACGCTTTCAGTTGACGAGCGTGACAGACACCGCAAGCGAGGCGCCTCAGTTTGTACAGCGCCGCGCCCGAAGTGGACTGTCCGCGTTACAATATGGAGATAATCTGGGTCTGATCAGCTTCAGAGGACATACGGGAACTCTCTGGTCCGGTTCAAAGGCGGCGATTACCGCCCAAGCCTCGCAAAGCTGGAGTCCCAGTGGCAATGGAACGACACTTTTGTTCGCCACCACGCCCAACAACAGCACTACGCTACAAACGGTAATGAAGATAACTCACGACGGTCAGGTCCAGATAAACGGCACTACGCTCAATGTGCCGGACTATGTCTTCGAAGACAGCTATAAGCTGATGCCGTTGGATGACCTGAAGAACTTCATAGAGGAGAAAAAGCATCTGCCCAAGGTGGCGAGTGCGCAAGAGGTCACATCCGAGGGCTTGAATCTGGGAGGCTCACAGATGGCGCTTCTGGAAAAAGTGGAGGAGCTGACCTTGTACACCCTGCAGCAGCACGAACAGATAAAAGGGCAACAGGCGGAACTTTCCAACAAGGACGACCGTATCAAAACCCTGGAAGAGCGTATTTCCTCCTTGGAAAAGAATATCGAAAAAATTACGGCGGCGATGGGCGTTGCTTCCGAGTAAAAAAGCCAAATCCGACGGGAAAAAGACACCATGTAGGCTAGCATAATAACAGCCGTCATCACCGCAAAATGAGGCCCCGGCTTTTCGGCCGGGGCCTTTTTTGCCTTGATATTGCACCTGAAATTATCCCCTTGTCTCAACCTTTCTGCCAGCCATCAACAAAGTGCAGCTTTGTGATCTTTCTCTTTTTTGTTTAAGCTGCGGCACCAACTGATTCCAGCTGTGCATCACATTGTCGGGATTTGTCGCAATTGCCGTAGAAAACATCACATCTTTTTCATTGACTATTTCTGGTTGTGCTAAAGGTGAGAAGTGTATCACGTCCAGAAACGAGCCATATGACATTACGCGGATAATTGTTTCCTTATTATTTTGTGCCGCGTCTTCCAAATAGACATCGATTAGATGAATCATCAAACCGTTAGGCTTTAACATTCGATGGCAGTCTTCAAAGAAATTTGATAGCTTGTCATCTGGAACATGCTCGACAACGGACACGGAAAATACCACATCAAACTGCTCGTCGCTGATGGCCTGAGAAAAATCACCGACCAATACGGGAATGTTCGTTACCCCTTCAAAGCATATTTCACTTTTTGGACCGCCTCCAGTTCCCTTAAACTCGTCGATGTTGTAGCAGGTATTTTTTTTGGACAGTGTCGGTAATATCCGAGATACCCCACCTCCGATTTCGGCTATATTTCTGTCAACTAATTGGTTTAGATAGCTGTAGGCGATTGCGTCTTGAATGCTTTTTAGATGCCACTCAGGCGGGTCTTTGATGTCATCAAGTATGCCCGCGTCTACGACATCCCAATATTCCTTTTTCGTCACGAATTTGAACATTTAGCTCACTCCTCTCAGCTTGCCATGCATTTTGAATCAGTTTTTTATCAGGAAATCAGGGCTCAATTTATTAAAATATACATTGGCACTGATATCTGTCAATTGCCGTATGACGAGGCTACGAAATACTTTTTTGGTAACATCCGAAAGACCGGAGCCAATTTTTTCACAGAGCCGGCCCCAAACCGATTGTTGTTAGAACATTGCGGGTCGAGTTAATCCGGCCCCCAAATATCATCTCCTGTGTTGATTAACCCGAATACGATTGATAAGAATATTCGTTCCGCATATAAAAAAAGAAAGGAGGGAACACATGAAGTTCATAGTCTATCTTTTAGGTTTTCTGTGGGTGGCGGCCGGAGCGTTGATGATCCTGTATACGGATGATTGTAAGGCTTATTTCAATGCCCTGATGGACAAGCTGGATCGCATGTACCTTGCCATCATCCCGTCCGGATTCGGCCTGTTACTTGTGTTTGCCGGCTCTACCACCACCCATGCCGGCATCATCATCTTCATCGGCGTACTGGGTATCGCAAAGGGTGTGCTCATCTACTTCAATCCCGGCGGCCTGTTCGAAATTACCCGTACCTGGCTGGATTCTCTCTCGGAGCAAGGGTTTCGGCTCATGGGGATTCTGTCCCTCGTCTTGGGTACGGTGGTAATTTCCTGGATTCAATAATTGTAAATTCGGCTCTGGAAAACAAGCTTGGGGCTAACCGGGAAGATAGATACGCTACGAGCATGGGGTACCAGAGGAGTCAGAATCCAGGAGCCAGAAGTCAGAATGGCGATGTTGTCGCTGCGCTCCTTCGATTGAATAGAATGGAACGAGCCGAGGGCGAATACTTCATTCTGGATTCTGAATTCTAACTACTGAATTCCTTCTACAATATGACGGCCGAGCCATTTATTCTCTGACTGCCCCAAAAGAACGTGTTTTTCTGGACTGACTAACCGTGAAAAAATGCTACCACAGAATTGATATCCTAATGTGGGTAGGGATTTCCATCCTGGTTTTCGGATTGCCCCTGCT
Organism: uncultured Desulfosarcina sp.; assembly: GCA_963674945.2. Classification (GTDB taxonomy): domain Bacteria; phylum Desulfobacterota; class Desulfobacteria; order Desulfobacterales; family Desulfosarcinaceae; genus Desulfosarcina. The sequence continues at coordinate 675,612 of CAXXWQ010000002.1, read as the reverse complement.
GGGAATCGTCGCTTCGGGCCGTGACCCGATGCCGTTCCTGGAGATGCCGCCGGTTACCCGATTCGTTCCCCATGCTCCATTTTCATGGCCCTGGTTTATATTTTACATGTTGGCCGCAACGGCACCCCTTGCCGGCCTGGTATGGGCCGTTGGGACAGGATACCGACGGGTCAAAGAGACGCACCGACGGGCAGCCCCGATCGGCCGTTTCCCCTGGTGGGGTATGGCCGGGCTTCTTCTTTGCACTTTCTTCTGGCTGCTGGCATGGTCGCGTTTCACCTGGTTCCAGCCTTTCCAGCCACACACCTTTTTGCCCATATGGGCAGGATTTATAATATTCATCAATGGCATTACGGTGAGACGCTCCGGCAGTTGCCTGCTGCTGGACCGCCCCCTCGCCTTTCTTCTGCTTTTTCCCGCCAGTGCCCTCTTCTGGTGGTTTTTCGAATATTTAAACCGTTTCGTTCAGAATTGGTACTACACCGGAGTCCCGTCCATGGGACCGGGAGAGTACGCCTATTTTTCCAGCCTGGCCTTTACCACCGTTCTTCCCGGCGTGATGAGCATGATCGATCTGCTGCGAACCTTTCCCCCCCTCAACGAAGGCCTGGCCCGGCTGACACCGGTTCGGCTTCCCGACTCGCCGTGGATCGCCCTTCTGGGAATTGTTGCCGCATCCGCCGGCCTGTTACTGATCGGCATCTTTCCGGACCATTTGTTTGCGCTTGTCTGGGTATCGCCGCTTGTCATCATCCTTTCCAGCCAACGGCTGGCCGGCCGGCCCACCCTTTTCTATCCATTACGATACGGCGACGTGCGCCCGCTTGTGGTACCCGCCCTGGCCGCCCTGATCTGCGGATTCTTCTGGGAAATGTGGAACATCATGAGCATGGCCCGTTGGTCCTATGCAATCCCATACGTGCAGCGCTTTCACCTGTTCGAGATGCCCCTGCCCGGATACGCGGGATATCTTCCCTTCGGCCTGGTATGCTTCCAGGTGGCCAGTCTTTTTACAGGTGAACGAATTGATAAAACAAATCATTTTGGAACATCGAACATCGAAGGTTGAATAAAGGAAAAGATCATAAATGCGGTATCCAGAATCCAGGAGTCAGAATTCAGAATGACGATGTTGTCGCTTTGCTCCGTCGATTGGATAAGATAGATCGAGCCGAAGGCGAGTACCTGATTCTGCCTTCTGAATTCTGACTCCTGACTCCTGTAGTTTTCAGCAATCGCAACGCCTCCATCTGTTAAGGAACACAATATCGGACCCTATGGACCCGGATCTTGATTTCACGGTTGTCCAAATCCTGTTAATTTGCTATCTATTGGAAAAATGATTATAATACCTACTTCGTCGATGAATCGTTCCGGCGAATGATACCGCAAGCACTTTCCAACACGGCATCGATCATCATTCGGTGCATCTATGATATAGCGGCAATCGCCATACTGAATGTTTAGCCCGCGAACGCAAGGGGCGCCCATGATGGAAAGATCACCAAAAAAAAGATCGATAGAGGGCCATAACGTGTTGACCGTGGGCCGATATCTAAAAAAAGAGAGGGAAGCCAGGGGACTGAGTCTGGACGACGTTTCCCACTTGACGAAGATCTCCAAATTTTATTTGGATTATATCGAGCAAGACGAGTTCGAAAAACTTCCCCAAGGCCCCTACGTCAAAGGCTATATCTCTTCCTATTCCAAATTGATCGGAAGCAATGTGGATGAAGCCCTGCGATTGTTCGACCGGGCGAAACAGAAGGAAGAGCCATCCGAAGAAGACAATCCCCCTCCCCGATTGACCGTGGTGGATGAAAATTTTTCACAAAAGGCGCAAGCCGTCCACAAAACCAAACAACCCGTGATCGATTGGAAGCAACTTCAATCGTCTCTGGCCGCCACCCTGACGCTCATGGGAAAACGTTTTGCGGCCTTTGTAAAAAAGGTCGATATTACGAATCGTGCCCGTTCATGGGTCGCAGCCGTGGGCTCGGGTACGGGCCGGATCATCGACAAGTGCAAGACCATGATGAAAGACAGTTCATCCGGTTTGCCGTCCCTTGCAGAAAAAATGGGAAATTTTTCCAGACAGACGATTTTCATCTATGCCGGCGCAATTTTGGGCATTGCTCTATTGGTTTTCGCCGGTTTCGGATTCTACCACCTCTTTGTTTTCGATACGCCCCCTGCCCCAGCCGTCGAAAAACAAGCGGCAGCGGATTCGCAGAAGCATATATCGACAGCGGATGAAAAAATGATGGGTGCCAACGATCCTGGTGAAACGGAAAAAAGGATCGAGGACACACCCAAGTCCCCGTCCCGTACAGCTTCGAGAATCGAAGAAAAAACGACTGCCACGCCTTCCCCCAAAAGGGAGTCCCCTCCTTCGTCCGTGCCGGTTCATCCGGAAAAAACATCCCCCAGACCGGCTCAGGCCGCCGCTCAAAACGCCCCGAAATTGTTGAAGGCCACGGTTTGCTCGAACATAAAGGACAAAAACCCGGCAGATATCGGCACGATTTTCCCCTTCTCCATTGGTCGCATATATATTTGGACCCAGGTCCGCGCCGAAAAAACCCCTACAACGATTCGCCACATCTACTATCTTGAGGGCGAAAGGATCACCGATGTCGCCCTGGAGGTTCGATCCACCTTCTGGCGTACCTGGAGCTACAAGACACTTGACAAGGACCGGTATCGGGGCAACTGGCACGTGGACATCGCCACATCGGACGGAACGGTGCTGCGGCGACTCTATTTTCGGGTGGAATAAGAGACCGTAGGAGTCAGAATTCAGGAGGCCGAAGTCAGAATGGCGTTGTTTTCGCTTTGCTCCCGATTAAATTCCAAATCTCAAGCACCAAATAACAAACGAATTCCAATGATCAAATAACAAACGTTTTATCAACCTTCGGGTTAAATTTGATGTTCTCGTAAAAAGTCGCTGTTCGGACGGATTCGTAAAAAGCCCGAGATCAAGGCTTGCGAATCCTGAGGAATGAGGTGTATTTACGATACTCCGCAGTGACGAAGGATGAAGCGTAACGCCGATATCGGGCTTTTTACGAATCCGTCAAATTTAACTTTTCCGGGTTAGTCTGTTTGAATATAAAAAATTGACGACATAACCTGTTTATACTATATTTCGTCCATGGAAAGCAATGAAACCTCGAAAGATCAAAGGCATGTTGATAAAGGATTGGTCGCAATGTTTATCAAGATGTCTCCTGAGGAACGCATCCAGTCAAATGACAACGCCGCTCGAACGATTCAAGAACTAAGAGATGCCCACAAACAACTCCGACGAAACCTCAAACCCTAATCTAAGCGCTCTACTTGAAGGCTTGTTACGAGCCAAGGTTGATTTTATTTTAGTCGGTGGCCTCGCCGCTGTTATTCAAGGTGCGCCGATAGCAACGATTGATGTCGATATCGTGCATGAACGTTCTCAAGAAAATATTGGCAAGTTGCTTTCTTATCTTTCCTCAATCGATGCCTTTCATCGCAGACCGGATGAAAAAATGATTCCACCGGCCAAAGATGATATTATGGGAGATGGGCACACGCTATTGTCAACGTGTTTCGGTCCTCTTGACGTGCTGTCCATTATTGAGGGAGGAAAAACATACGATCATTTGATTGAACACACGGTGAATATTCCTTTCAGAGGCTACACGATCAAAGTCCTCGATCTTGAAACGATGATTAGACTGAAAAAAACCTCAAAAGACCCCAAAGACAAATACCGCCTTCCGATTTTAGAAGAGACACTGAGCCAACTTCAGGGTAAGATGTAACAGTTACCTTCACAATTGAAGTTCATTACGAGATCAGTATGGGTTACAGACAAATCAAGGCTGAATGATAGTAATCGATTCTCTGATCTTTTTCTCGCCCTGCCTGTCCCACCTATCGGGCTTCGCTCGAGCACGCCGAGACGCAGAGGAAAAATCAGTGTTGTGTAATGGGTGGAGACAACAGGGGGGTAGGCTGCGGGCTATAGAAAATTAGCTGATAGGACGTGGATGATGAGTCAAAAAAGTGAAATCGGCTCTATTTCGTCTGTGTGCGTCCGTGTGTGTCTGTGGCGAAAAAATGTTCGATGTTCTTTCCTTAACAACGAGTGGAACAAATGGAAACTATAAAAGCATCCGAATTTAAGGCGAAATGTTTATCTTTAATGGACAAAGTAAATAAAACCGGCAAAGAAATCGTAATCACGAATATCTGCTATAAAGCGAATCGACCAATCTTTGCATAAAGTCAGTCCGGCCAGACCAGATCATAGCTGACACTTCGACCCCTTCCCGAATTCTGGATCAATATTTTTTTGCCAGTAAAAGTGGGGCCACTCCTTGTGCTGCCAGATATATTGAATCATTTACGCCTCCCAATCGCCTCATAATTTGAAACGATTATAGGGATTATTCGCTTCGATTGCATGTGTACCTGTATCGATGGAGCGAAAGCGACCACATCATTCGATGTTCAACGTTGGACGTTCGATGTTCGATGTTATTCCATCTCCTAAATACTTTTTTGTAATTTCCCCCATCTCTGTGGGCTCTGGGTTCTCTGTGGATTTTTAACAATTTGAAATCACAGATAATAAAAATTCTTTACCATAAGAAATACATAACGTCCCCTTCTTCGTCCCCTTTATCTTTTGTCTAAAAACCGAATGTTGCTTTTTCTTCTTGTAACTCTAACAGACAACAATTATATTGCTAATTATCCTGATAATCCACAACTTGAAGCTATCAAGCTCTCCACATGAGCTGGAGTCGCTAATCAAAGCCAATCCGGCCAACATCATCGTAATTGACGAGATCCAGCGTGTTCCGGATCTTCTTAATGAAATCCATAGATTGATCGAATCAAGCAACCATACCTTCCTCCTCACCGGATCCAGTGCAAGAAAATTGCGCAGAGGAAAGGCGAATCTGCTTGCCGGCCGCATCTGGAGCGCCGGGATGTTTCCTTTGATTCATCGGGAAATCAAAGATTTTTCACTGGACCGCTACCTTCGATATGGCGGATTACCCGCCGTGTATTTAAGCAAGTATCCCGAAGAAGAGCTTGATGCCTATGTGAATACTTATCTTACGGAAGAAATAATGGCGGAGGGATTGATCAGGCGCCTTCCGCCCTTCTCACGCTTTTTAAAAACCATCGCCCTGGCTAATGGTGAAATGATCAATTTCTCCAAACTCGCAAATGATTGCCAGGTACCGCCGTCAACTGTAACGGAATATGTGTCGCTTCTGGAGGATACACTGGTGGGTTTTCTCCTTCCAGCCTGGACCGAATCCAAAAAGCGCAAAGCAATAAAAACAGGAAAATTTTATTTCTTCGATCCCGGTATCACCCACATTTTGGCCGGTACGGAAACGCTGGAGCGTAACTCAAATTTATATGGAAAAAGTTTTAAGCAATTCATCTTTATGGAGTTGCGGGCTTACTTGAGTTACAAGCGAAAGAAACTCCCTTTAACTTATTGGAGATCCAAAACCGGCCACGAAGTCGACTTCTTGGTGGGCACCAAAAGCGCCATTGAGGTAAAAGCATCAAAAAAAGTAAGCACACGTGACTTCAAGGGTTTGAAGTACCTGAATGAAGAAAATGTTTTTGAAAACTTCATACTGGTTAGCCAGGATCCGATTAGCACTGTGACCGATGGTATCAAGACGATGCACTGGAAAAATTTTCTCTCCGATCTATGGAATGACCAATTTATTTAGTCTTCTGATCAAAGGAAATATTACCCAAAATTGGGAACGGCACGATGTGTCAACCTTTGAATGTGAACAAATCTTTTTCAATAAGCCAATCATTGTAAAACGCGACAAAACCTTCGACGCGTAAAAATTTCCATCCGCCTTCCGGAATCAATGATTGAAGAACTAAAATTACTGGCTAACAAGCGTGATTGTAATTTGGAATTTTCCCTATCTTTGCCCTCTGTTGTCAATTCGACTCAAAGAAAATTAACATTTTCAGAAAAACGTTTTAACGAAAATACCCCAGCAAGTCCCTTCACCGGCTTCGGTTTTTTCTCGTGCTTTGATAGAAACAAGTGCTTAAACTTCTTATAATTAACCGATACAAACTCCCGCGAACCGATAATTCCTGAATCTGTAAAATACCTCGTACGGTAAATGAATCTATCTGTACGCGTGATTTCGAAATCCTTCCTTCGTTCCTTTTCAATGATCTTTTCGCTTATCGTTTTTGCGTAAGTTTTGTCTCCCGACTGAATCGCACCGGCTTCATGGACATATTTCCGGTAACGCCGAACTCTTTCTTTTTCCCTTCTTACGTTGAATTCCTTCAATCCAAAATCTGTGGATAAAAATCCATCCTTGTTATTGGTCTGAATATGATAGCCCAGCGAACACCAGCGATAATCTTCGGGTTTTTCTACGATACCGGCTCTAATTGGATTAAGATCGATGTAAGCTTGACAATTGATCAGCGTCTCTCCTTTTTCAACGATCACGCTCTTAAATCGATCTCCCCAGAAATACCCTTTCCGTCCATGGCGTTTGTTGTAAAAACGCGTAAAATTGACTTTTATTTCCCGTACAAACTCCGACAAGCTTTCCAACTTTTGACGCATGATTGGCAACTGCCCCTCACCCATTGGAGCCCTCTTCTCCCCGTAGAATCTGATCAAACGATCGTTTACTTCTTCGTCGGTGAAATGATGCTCAGGAATCATCTTCACTAAGAGATGGAAATGATTCCCCATGATGCAATACCCATACATTTCGGTGAAAAAGAGACTGCCCATCCGCTTGATCAAGTTTACCAAATGATCTTTTTCGAAATCATGTAGCGGAAAACCGTCTAGTGCTGTTCTGGACATTACATGGTAGACGGTTGGTTGCTCTGTAATGATCATCCTTGAGATACGTGGCATGATCACCTCGATAGAAGATGTTTCATTCATTTAAAGGAAGTGGATTTTCTTTTAAAAAACCAACCACATCTTTTTGAAACCGCTTGAAGTCATCGAGGTTATTCTGAAGAATGTCATAGATCGTTTCAATATCTACTTCCCAATATAAGTGTACCAACCTGTTACGAAATCTTGCCATCTTGATCAGTCGTTGCAAAAATTCTTTGTCCACGACCCCCAACTTTCCAATTTCTTTGAATATATCCGCGTACGTATTCGGTGTCGTAACCGGCTTCGTAAATTGATATAAGGAGATCAACCGATTTCCTATGTTGATACAGCTTTCAATGGCTAATTGAAGGAATCGTTCGGTGCTTCCCTGATGCAGGGGGTTAACCATGAATTGATCATATGGTATTTTTCTGGACTCCAATAAGAGCAAATAGTATTTGTTCAGGTGCTTCAGATGCTCCTTGATTCGGTCATCCATAGTAGCCTATCCCTTCCATGAAAGTTGAATCGAACTCCTCTCTTAAAGGTTTAAAATCCAGGTACAATCCAATTACTCTTTCTATGAAATCTACGAGCGACCGCCGATCACCACAAAACAGAAGATTTCCAGTTTTAATTATCTGAAAAGCAATGTGACTTGGCGATTGGTTCATAAGGATCAAGTCAATCTCTTCTGTTTTAAATAACTCCGTGAACAATCCAATTAACTCAATGTGCTTTTCAATACTTTGTTTTTTCGTAATTTTATTGTTCAATAGTACACCGAAATCAAGATCGCTCATTGGCCTTAGTGCATCCTTTGCCAAACTCCCGAACGAATAGAGCGCAATAACCTCCTTGTCACGTTTTATAGACCTGATAAGCTCCGGAATCTTTTCTTTCGTGCCATCTGGTAGCTTTTTATTTTCTCGTATCATCTTAGGCATTTAAAGGTTGTGTTAAGTTTACGAACAACTTTTTTCCTAATAATTTAGACGGTATCCATGTAACAATTACAAATTATTTCAAATTTCCATAGGTGTCAATACTAAAGTATTAAGTACCTGTCCCTTTTTTTACTTTTTTTACTCTTAATACAAAGTGAAACAGCTTTGAAATGCTATTTGGATTGAAAGAGTACTCTTGTCTGTGTGCGTCCGTGTGTGTCTGTGGCGAAAAAATGTTTCTATGGTCAGAATTTTGACACCTACCCATTGACACCAAGCCATGCATCAACCAAGGTACGAGTGAAAAAAACGAACTTTTATAAGCCGCCCCAATTACCATTCTTGCATAAATCGTTTTATTATTTGCCTATCACCCCCTGTCAATTGATATCAAGGAATGCATAAGTCCTGTTGTTTTAGCAGGATAGAAACAAATGCTGACCATTGCAATTTTTTGGCATCTAAATTGCTTCCTTTACACTACCAATGCAGCAGCACGAACATAAATCCCAGAAAAAAATTTGTCTGAAGTCCACTGGAAACCTCTTACATCAAATAGCTATGCCAACGGAACGGAGCAGGATCCATACGCAACTGATATACCGGCAAAATGGCTATCGATCACAAGCGGCAAAGACCTCTGCGGGTTATCGATTGTCATCAGAAACCACAGAGGAAACAAGCATGACAAAAGGGATGCCCATCAAAAAAAGAATATTTCTATTCACAGTAACGTTTCTATTATGCCACTTTGCCACTGCCGGATTCATACATGCCGGACATCTTGTTATCAGTTGGCAACAAGCTGATCCGGCACCCGAGGGGTACCGCATCTATCATCGGATGGAAGGCCAAACGTACGACTATACACAACCGATATGGACCGGGAGTGATGAAAGCGCTGACATAAAAAATTTGGAAACAGAGGTTACCCACTATTTTGTGGTACGCGCCTTCATCGATAATCTGGAAAGCGAAGACTCGGATGAAGTCAATGCAATTATAGCGGATGCGAAGGACAGCGATAATGATGGCATTACGGATAATGATGAAACCGATATTTATGGAACCGACCCCTACAACCCGGACACTGATGACGACGGTATCCAGGATGGAACGGAAATTGGACTGACCCTGGCGGATATCGGACCGGAAACGGATATTGAGTGGTTCGTTCCGGACGAAGACCCGACAACCACGACATCGCCAACCAATTGGGATACAGATGGGGATTTCATATCCGATGGCGATGAAGACCTTAATTTCAATGGAAGGGCTGACGAGGGGGAAAGTGATCCGACAATGATTTCATCTGTCAGTTTCCCTATGATTCTAAGGCAATTGCTTCTGGATAACGATTCCTGATAGAATGTGAAATGGCATAATAACCGGTTCGACGAATAGAAAGAGATTTCGTTAAAATGCCCTGGAAAAGAATTATCAGGATCGGGCTTGCGATCTTTGCATTAGCATTCATGACAATGAATGTGTGCCTCGGTGCTACCGTATCTGAAGTTGCCAAACATGCAAAACGGCCAGAAGGAGCGCCTCGTCCAAGCGACGTGTCGATGCGATTATTCGTAAAGAAAAAGGATCAGGCGGAGCTGGCAGCGGCCAAGGCATTTCATATTACGCGGGCAGACTGGTCCTACATTAAAGATCCCGGGTACATCAAGATGATCCATGACCTCGGCTGGACTTTTCAGGGAACAATGAACGCCACGACGCCGAATCCCGAACATGCCAAGAGGGACGAGAATGACCAACCAACGTTGGATCATTTTCAAAAGGACGGGCGCTACTGGGCCGACAACGGCAACATATCATACCGCCAGTGGTACCTGCAACAGATGGTAGAGTGGGTAAAGGTCGGCGCCGACAGCATCCAGAGAGACGAGCCGACGACATGCAAGCGGACCTCGATTCCGGACGCGGTGCGTTTTTTTCGAGAGATCCATGCAAGTTTTGAAAAACAAACGGGCCGACATGTGCCGCTATCCTGCAATCTCATGTGGAACGGGTCCGTTTTCGGTGGAAAGGGCAGGCATGTCGCGATACTTTTTGACTTCGGGATGACCGAAATGGGAAGGGACAAGGTTAAACCGGATTTCTTCTGGAACGTATCCAAAGGTGCAAGTCGATTTGGTAAGTCTTTGGTTTACACATCTAATCAAAATTTAGGTCTGAAGACTTATCGGTTGGCCATAGCCGGATGCTATGCCACAGGCATGCATTTTATCGTACCCTGGGACCAATATGCGGGAGTCAATGAACCACGTGTTTTCAGCCGGCCCAGGGATTTGGCGGACCTTTACGGCTTTGTTCGGGCAAATGGGGCTTTTTTTGATGGCTATGAAGACGCTGCCGCTGTCGGATATCGATTGGCGGATTCCCGTTGGGCAACGAGTCCGATACTAGAACTGGAGAAGGCCGAACGAACGAGCGCTTTTATCCGTGCAAAACCGGGAAATCGCGATGCTGCCGTCATCATCCATTTAATTGAATGGGGCGAGCCGCGTCCTCTGCGGATTCGACTCAATGTGCCGGCATTCTTTGAAACCGGTGAAATTTCGGTATCACTGAAGTCGCCTGTTCCTTACGATGCGAAGCTGCATGCGGAAGCGGAGGAAAAAAAAGGCTACGCTAACCTATCACAAACGACCGTCTTACCGATCACTGTCCAAGGAGACTGGCGACTCGTTGAAGTTCCGGCGCTCACACCTTGGGGGATGCTTGTTGTATCGAAAAAGTCCTTGCATGGCAATACATTCAAAGATGACGGCAGTTAGCTACCCTTAGCCCATGCCGCAGGACTTGGATCTGAGCAAAATGAAAAGGTTCTTTAAAAAGTTATCGATAGACAGACTTCTTCACTTCGGCAATATGTGCGATACTGAAGCACATGAACCCGGCAGAGGCCAGGTTGATTATTAAGATTGAATCGCTGTCTGCCGATAATGAATATATTTGGAACCTTGCAGGATTGGATGCACATTTTATCGACATGAAATTTCCAATGGAATGAAAGATGAGCAACCAAGGCAAGAGGCTATTTCAGAATATTTACAGAAATATGCTGTAAGCCACTCGCCAGTTTCGGGAAATGCATATAAAAATAACTGGGGTATGCACTTGACTCCAGTGGCCACAACATATAGTGTACCAGTCTATGGAGGAAGATTACCCCAGAACGTTGATAGAATTTGAAAAACGATTTAGCTCTGAAGCTGGATGCACTGACTATTTGATGGCTCTTAGATGGCCCGAAGGCTTCCGTTGCCCTCATTGCGGTTCTGCATCCTCGTGGAGAACTAAACGATCCCAGTTTCATTGTACTGATTGTGGAAATCAATCTACGATAACTTCCGGTACAATTTTTCACGGCACCAGAAAGCCCTTGTCTCTTTGGTTTCGGGCTATGTGGCACATTACAGGTCAGAAGTACGGAGCTAATGCACTTGGGCTTCAGAGAGTACTTAACCTTGGGAGTTATAATACCGCCTGGCAATGGCTCCATAAACTTCGAAGAGCAATGGTTCGTCCAGGACGTGACCGATTGTCCGGGATTGTTGAAGTTGATGAAACCTATGTCGGTGGGAAAAAGTCTGGAAAACGCGGTCGGGGTGCTGAAGGTAAAGCTTTGGTCGGTATTGCCGTGGAGGATAAAGGCCGAAAAGGAATTGGGCGAATTAGACTCTGGCACCTCGAAGACGCATCGGGAGATAGTCTGACTCAATTTGTACAAGAAATCGCCCAGCCAGGCAGCACCATCAGGACGGATGATTGGCCCGGCTATAGCAGCCTTGGCGATAAAGGATTTAAGCATATTGCGATTCCATCGCATGACTTGAAGATTGTACATTTGGTAGCGTCGCTCATGAAACGATGGTTACTTGGTACTTATCAAGGGGCGGTCAGACCGTCTCATTTGATGTACTATTTGGATGAATTCACATTCAGGTTCAACCGTAGAACATCAGTGTCTCGCGGAAAACTATTTTACAGGCTGGTCCAACAGGCCGTGATGGTGGACCCTGCCCCAGCTAGTACTCTTAAAGGTGCATCGTTACCGTTTTTGGAAGGGGCAGCAAATTTAAATCTCGATCCAATTGACGATGACCTGGGCCACAACATATAGTATGTGCTGGATTTAAGTGCATACCCCAGATAAAAATATTCAAAATTATGCTTAATTCGGTGTCCAGTTTTTACTTGACCGCAACATTTGTAACGGTTATGGGTTTAGATTATGCCTTTTTGGGCTTACTCTCGTGCAATAAGATAATCAGCTTTATTCTGACGCGGATGAGACTAACACCGATCTTTGAAGAAGCTGAAGGTTTGTGAGGAACCAAACCTTAACAATTACTACTACGAGACGAAGGGAATTGAACGATGAAAAAAATGATTTTGTTGTTTTTTGTTTTATTGGCTGTAACTTTTTTGTCTTCGACGGTTATGGCAGGGACAATACAAATTCCCACAGAAAAAATTATAACGGAGATCCATTCGTATGCAAATGGGGCAACGTTAATATATTCACCAGCGAGCGCCGATGGTAATGGTTGCAGTGGCCCTTTGGCAAGTAGTGCGGTACACCTCGACTGGAGTACGGATCCTAATATGAAAGCCTTCTTTGCTTTGGCCCTAACGGCCTACGTTGAAGGAAAAACAGTTGGTTTTGGTGTAAATGGATGTGCGTCCGGTTATGGCGGTGAAATACCAAAGGCCTACAGGATAGACGTAGCAGAATAATATTCTGCACAACAGCTTATTTCATTAATAGAAAGAAATTGGTTTGACACTTTCCGGAACATCTATGGGTGGCAATATAAAATGAAGAGTTATATCCAGCAAAATGGATTATTGCTTGTTCCCCTGGGAGGCGATCTCTTTTTCAGGAGACGAATCAAGTTGATCAAATTCTAAAACTATATTTTTCAATTTGATTGCTCTGTACATATACGCAGCATATTCGTGATTACAAATAGTAATGGCTTGCTTAACTGCAATACGAAACGTCTCTTTTTGTTTAAAACTCGAGACAAACTCTAAGGGATTGGACATCAACCGACTTATACACCCGAGAATGAATACATTGGCCATTGAGCATTCAGGATTTTTTTCCTGATTTATCTTATCAGCCATCCGGTGTATCCATAAATAAGAAAAATACGGTTGATTCGATTTTGGGTCGAAAAATTCTTTCGCGAAAGAAAAAAACAATTTCTGAATATCATAAATAAAAAAGGAAGGGCCGTATTTCAAACATAATAGTCGTAGGGCGTTTCTTTTCCTATTTAGAAGTTCTTCGTCATCAGCGATAGCTTTAAGTTTTTCGGGCAGAGCCAGGATATCTTCTTTTCGTTCAGGGCATGAAACCGTTGCCGCTTCCCAAAGAGTTTTTACTCCAGGAGGATGATAATTATCTGAAATAACAACCGGTATTGAACCATTACTGATGGATTTCCACAACCTTTCTAAATAATGACCAGAACTGATCGGACATATTGAAAAAATGCTTCTTTTTAAAATGTCTCCCATTTCAAATTGATCAGAACGGTCTATCAGTATATTTAGTTTTTCTCCCTTTGGGTTCGTTTTATTGCAAAAGAGAACTTCCTCAAAATCCCACTTTAAACGCGGGACTACATAGCTTCCTTTCTTATTCGTAAGATCATCAAGAATCATCTTTTTTATTTTCTTTAGAACCTTGTTGTTGCCTTTTGATTCAACGAACGAGTACAAGTATTCATTACTTTCATCAGCATAAAGAGGTTGGAAAGCTGTTTGCAGGGGAAGCATGGGAAATGGATAGATTGTTATTTTTTCTCTATCAGGAAAACAATCTTTCCCCTTACCTGCATGAGTCCAAAATACATGTGTAACACCGATTTCGATAAATAATTTTTGATAATTCAGCATATCAGGATGTTCACAAACTGTGACAACATACTTTTTGTCTATCAGATACGCCTTTAATTTTTGAACAATTTCTTTTTGAAAATCTGAAAGATGTTCATTTCTTTTCCGTTTTTCAATCAGCATTGTCCAAGGGAAACCAAGATATGTGGCCCCATCGACTTCAAACAATATTTTATTTGCCTGCCTGAAAGCATGTTTTTCGGTAAGCGTCATATCGGTTAGTTCCGAATCGTATGATATAATTGATCCTTTCTTTATTATGAGATTTCTGTCCTCTATCAACCGATTTTCCGTCTTCACCGATTTATAGGCCGAGGTCGTATTCTCTTTGTCAGTTACCCTTGATGGTACGAAAACGTGATCGAATTCTTCAGGCAGCCTGTTGCTATCAATCACTTTCTCTTGAGAATAAACAGGTATTCTTCCTCCCTTTTCGACATCTTCAAAAAAGACAAAGGGAAACGCGTCAACTTTCGACTCCCAATTCGCATTCAAAACCCTTGATTTTACCTCAATTCTTTTTCCAACATTCCGCCAACTTTCTAAATGAAGATCCTTCCTGGTGTTTGGTATATTATATTTATCTCCTTTTTGTTGATAAGAATCAAAAAAGTAATTCGGGTTCGGAGCGTCTGAAGTAATTTGCAGTACAGTTCCATCTAAATGTTCTGCGTTATCCACGATCTCTACGTAGTTACAGTCTACACCAAGGAGGTAAATATCCCTATATCCTAAAATGGAAGCCCAGGCACAGGTGTGACTACCCGTGGTTACCGGATCAGGAATCCATTTGTCGAATCCGGGCCGAAGTACATCAAAATTAAAAACATTCTCATAGGTACCGGCATCTTCCAGTTCATGGATAAGATTCTGTCTCAATAAAAAGGCTCTAATACCTATCCGTTCTGAGTTTATAATCATATCAGCAATCGACTCTTTGTGGGAAATCCCCAAAACAAGGTCCAGGCATGAATAGTATTGAGGGAACCAATTAATTTCGTACCAGTACCTGTAGGCAGCGTTCATACCGAAAACATCGAAACGGCAAAGCCGATTAAAGTCAAAATTACGAAGCGATGGTCCATTCCCTAGCACCATCGCCCCCAATTTTATATTTTCATAATTTTTTTTCATTCAAAAATTTTAATATTTACATATGAATTATTTATGACGTCCCAAACGATATTTAAATTCATACACTAACTCTCTGCAACAAGTCATCTACGGACCCGACCTCTTCTTCCATGTTTAATTTTTTAATCGCCAGCTTTGCATTTTTAAAGTACATCGGCAGTGGTCTTTTCTGGTAAAGTATCATATATATCCCCATGGCCGAAAATAGATCTCCTTCTCGAAACAAACGATTTCCCTCACTGAGCGTAATATTTTTAGCATCCATCCGATGTTTAATACTATCCAACGTCTCATAAAAATATAATTTATCTATCGTTAGTAATGAACTTCCGCCACCTTCAAGCTCAACGACTTCTATTTGAAATTTTATCGATAAATGCGATTTTGAAAATTTCTTATAAAGCTTGATCTCCTTTTCAACTCCAGGTGTCAATATGACCTGCTCTGATACTCCTTCGTAATTCGTAATCCCGTAACGGTCTAAAATGACATTCAGTATCATTTTTCGATCAGATTTTAGGCGAACACCACATATATAGGTCCGTTTTTTTGTTTCTATTTTAGTTTCGGCGATAGCCATCCAAATTTTTTGTTGTGCATAGCTATGTTTATGGCACCATTGAGTATAAAGCCATTGATTATTACTAATTTTTTCGTAATTTTTACCATTTTCAATCCAAAAGCCAGGCCAAAAATTTCTTTTATATGACAGGATAGCAGCGGCTATGTTTTCTGATGAGATTGGATTACTTTTCATTACTATACTAATCGCAGCCAATAACTCATTTTCATCTATGGGGTCTCTAAAGGCGAGCAAATTTCCCCACCCCTTTTTCGAATCTGCAAGTTCACATGGATAGCGTTTCAACTGCCGCCAGTCATGTTGAATTCCATATCGAATAATCGGGTGCCATTCACTTACATATATAGTATACCCCTTATCAACAAGAAAGCCTGCAAGGTCATGGAAAGTGTAGCCCAATGGAACCGTCTTTAAATCTTCGTACTCGCATTCAATCACTGCAGGCTTGCCACGATCCCAAGGATACCCCTGTAAAACAAAAAGGTCGTACCCTTCAGTATCAATCTTTAAAAATTCCACTGCCGGCATGATTTTATCCATAAAGAAATCACTTAGTGTTGTAACATCAACTTTTTGCGATTCAATATGAGTTTCATGGAAAGCTGACAATCCACTGATCCCTGTACTTTGTTCTGAAGTAAAAAATGGGATACCTTTCTTAGATTTGTTACTTACACATCGAGAATCGATGTGTATACGGGATTCATGTTTATGTTTTTCAAGCCTTTCTAATAGTTTGGTTCTATTTTTGTTGTCCGGTTCAAATGCAAAAACATACCAGCCGTCGTTCAAAAAAGGCATTAATGCGTAGCCCTCATGTGCACCGACGTCAATCATAATTCCATTTTTATTGTAGGCTATTAGCTGACGTACTCCCAGAGTTTCATCCCAGTGAGCATGAGATTCTCTTGGGTAAGGACCCAAAAGAATTTCATTTTTTTTTGATTTATTGGGCCTTTTTGAGTTACATGACAATTTCCAACTAAACGGTATTGTAGGGAAGCCCATCTTTAAGGCGGTCTCATCGTACCATCTCTCATGCCCTTCTACTCTTTCTGCGATATTGTCAGTTCGTATAGAATCGGAACGAGAGTGCCTCCGCCAAGCACCCAAACAATCTCTACTACTAAATATTTTACCATAATAGGGTGCAAAACGTGTAAGCCTTACATCTAGCCAAGTGTTTAGATGATTATCAACGAACAGATTAGATAACTGTGACATTAAATAGGATCGGCGAAAAGAAAGTCCACTAGTAGACTGATAAAGATTAACCCTTCCTAACTTTTTATAAATTTCATTAGTGATTGTTTCGTTCGGGAAAGCTTTAAATGTTTTCTTTAATGACAATCCTTTCTCATCAATAAGATCAATCGAATGCTGACAAATAACAACTTCAGGATCATCAAATGCCTCACAAACACGATTAACCTTGTTTGAATAGAATACATCGTCACCATCAAGTAGTAATAAAATTTCGCCTTCAGCGATCTCTAAACCAGCTTTTAATGCACGTTGTTGATTGAAATTGCTATTTAGCATGCCATGGCTAAGGAAAACAGTTTTTATACGATCACTGAAAAATTCAATAATCATTTTTGAAGAATCTGTTGATCCATCGTCGACTACAATAACTTCGTATTTAATTCCATTTAATGTCTGATTTAGCGCAGATTTTATCGCTTCAAATAAATATTTTTCATTGTTGTAGTTAATGATGATCGTCGACGCAGACTTTGGAAGACGTTTATAGATTTTTTTTATTACATCAGTATCTTTAATTGCATGGTACAAAGTAAATCCAGGCCAACCAAGACGGTCTTGAAGCTGTCCGTATGTCATAATTTTTTCTGGACGCCAATGTTCAAACATCCCATATACCAAAGATTTAGGCTTACGCATTTCAGTCCAATCATATCGGTTCTTTCCAAATATGATCGTATCTGTTTTATTTTCATTGTTTACTTGATTAAGTTTAATATAGCCTAAATTGACAGACAGCCAAACATCAAATGAGACATCAAGCTGGTATTTAATAAAACTATCCCAATCTAATTCAGATAGATGCTTAATGCTGTAAAGTGAGCATCCAGCAAAATGATTTCTCCAATGGAGTTTTCCTGGTGAGACTGTCCCGCCGCCTGTACCTATAATTGGTTCATCTGGATACTCTTTTAATCGATTAATGAATGGAGAAAGCCAATTCTTATCGGTTGGAATACAATCAGGCTCTAACCAAAAGAAATGTGTATAGTCTGTATCCAATAGTAATTTAATCGTATGAACAAAAACAAGATTAGGACCTGCAGGATGCGGTAATTTACTTGCTTCGGGATACTCCTTTTCAATAGAAGCAAAAATTATCCGTGGCAAGGTTGAAGGCTGAAGTTTCTCTTCATCATGCTTAAAAATATGGAAGTGATCATCAGATGGAAAAGAGAGCCTGTTAATCAAACGCCAATGGAGTTCTGTCTGTTTAATATCACCTTCCCAAAAAGAAGTAATTATAGCAATCTTAGGCTCTGATGATGTACGCGCAATTCTCCCATAAATTCGACGAGGCGGTATTTCTTTTACAAGTTCAGATCGTCTAAATACTTCTAAGTGGCCGCCTACAGTTGCATTGATTATTTCTCTTCCATCTGCTTCGTAATATTTTTTTGCTAAGCGATAAGTTTCCTCCATTTTTCCAACATCGGCAGCTTGCCACTTTTTACCTTTGAAATAATTAGAATCAAAGTGATTTTTATCATCCGTAGTTTGATGTATTAAATCACCTTCTTGCGCATTAGTATTTTGGTGATAAAAATGATCAAAGCCTGTCATTACTACTTTTCGGTAGCCTGCAGAATATAATATCTGAAGCCAAAAGTAGCTTACTGTAGAATGCCAAGCAATCGTTTCCAAAATGTTCTTAGAAAAAAATAGATCACCACCTAACGCATTTAATAGAATTGAATTTTCAGTTTGAGGTAATGTATAAGCCAACCATAGAGGCTGAAATTTCCAAATTCTGTTCAGGCTAAACCAGTAAGGTTCCTGTTCTGCAACTAAGTTATTTGTAACAGCCACTCCCTTTGCATAATTTAATAGTATTTCATTCTTTATTGCATAATTAGATAAAAAAACATCTTGACCATTAAAAAGATCGAAATCAATTTTATTTAACGAAGGTCCGTTGCCAATCAGGACTGCCGTCTCACTTCGTTTGGATTTTTTAAATAAATTAAATAAATGTTTTGAATGATCAATAGATTTTTTTACCCAATTAGGGGCATAACCATAAGTTCTTCCTGGTGAATAATAAGGATAAAAACTTTTAACTAACTCAGATTTCATAAATTTTTCAGGGTTTGAGTAGAGCTTCTTTCTTAACTCCTTAAAATGCTCTGAAGAAATAGTCACATATGGAATACTAAATAAATTATTATCTAAAGCGTATTGAAATAACTCTATAGCTTTTTTACTACCTTTTTCTGCCGAATATTTTATCTTTGTTATTGATGTGTCGGAACAATTAAAAGAGATATATAACTCTTTTATTGATATTCTATTAATAAGGCAATACTGCTGATTACTAATTTTCTTAATAGTCTTTAAATCAATATACTTGTCATTTTCCCAAACGTTCCAAATCTGATTAAGAGACTGCAAGAATTGATTATTTGACATAAAAAGCACCTATTTATTTTAACAGGATAAGATTATCTCATATTTATTTGGTATCAAAGGAAACATATATTACGATTATTCTGTTTTTCGTGTATTAAAGATTTTCCGATCATATTACATCATTAAACGAATAATGTCCTACAAAATTGAATAATTATAAGTTATTCAATTCATAGCATCGCTACGATCATTAATTTTCGACACCATTATTTGCTTTCTATCTATTATATTTTTAATATAGGATATTGGTTTATATTGAGTAAATTTTTCCCATGATGTAATTGCGATAACATTTTCTTCTTAGGCAGATCGAGTCTATGGTTCTTTATTAAATAAATTGCAAATCTTTGATCAGCCAATTTATCTGTTTTAAGATTAAGCAATAATAATATTAATTTTCGATTTTCAGATAACGCTTTTTTGATAATTTTTTACTTTCTATGTTTCTTTTAAAATCACGCAATAACAGTGTAATATCCTTTGGATCATATTCATAAAAGGTTTGGCTATGAATTTCGTAATTAAGAAGTAATTTCAATCCTTTAGAAAAGGAAAAGCCTGATTTTTTGTGAGCGACATATTTCTTTCAGTAATAATATCCGTTCAACCCCATTGATTTCCTATCTCATTTTTAGTTCCAATGCTTCTTTTCCTCCACATTATACCAAAGTGTAACGCTCTTTCTGCACAATTATCTGTTAGATGGAATCCTATGTGATCCATAAACATACAGAAGTTTTCTTTTCTCGGATGATCTTCCGAGCGAGTTTTCCAAAATCCGTTTTACCGAGTAACCATAGTGATACGGTAAACAAGATGAATATATAAAAATCCTGCCATGGCTTTGAGTCAGGAGGCTTTTGGACAAACATTATAATTTTTTCAACCAAACGGTGACGAATTGTCATGACGAATTTTCCTAATCAACATAAATCTTTTTTCTTTATTCTTTTGCATCGGCATTATAGATCAGAAGAACTAAGCACGTCAGTCTGTGAAACTATTTTTAATACCTTCCGTAACCGTCGCTTACTATAATTCATAATTCCGATCCAGTTTTTGTTGAATGCTTCGTATTAAGCTTTTGAACGATTCTCTTCGATTCTGTAAAAGCAACACGATTGATGATCTATGCCCATAACTGATTCAAATCTTTCTCTGTAAACCAGAAGCTCTTATTGATGTAATTGCATCAGTTACTTCTTGCGATATTACGTTAAGTACATACAAAGAAAAAAATGCCATCGAAGTGCCGTCAACAATTGTTTGTATATTTCCAGTAGCGATAGGAATGTCAAACACAGATTCGCTTAACTGCTTGACTTCCTTTTGGATCATGCCTTTGATAAAACATATTTCAACAATTAATTCCTTAGAAAGGAGACCGTGTCCGATCAACAATGCATATGGAAGCTTGAATTTTAGAGCCTTTCTGCAATTGTGGAAATCGCAATTGTGCAAAATATAAAAGTTGATTTTCATTTTGATTTTGGAAAATTCGATACTTTGATGGGTGTAAAAAGGCTTCTTTGTTTCCTGATCGATTACTTTATATCCATATCTGCAACGTATTTGCACCGAAGAATTATGTTTTGTAGGATCGAGCAGTTTTTATTTTTGCTATTTTTGCCCTTTTTGTTTGTTTTTAATCTTTTGCTCATTTTCTGTATTTGTTCTTCTGACTGAACAACAATTCTCGTGTAGGTTTTTTTCTTAAATTATTTGAATTCATTATTATATAGATCTCAAGTTAATATATGCTCTTCTTGGTTCTCAATTAACTCTTACATATCGTTCAACTCATATCCCAGATACAATTTATATAAATCAAGTTAAGATGATGGTCTTTGAGTGCCATGAAAAGCATTAATGGTATAGATATAGTACGCAATCTATACCTATTTGTTAATTTTATGTATATTCATGATGTCATCATTTTTTTCTATTATTTTGCTTAGAAAGCTTTGTAGTATCTCGAAGATACCTCTTAGCATTTACAAAATATTATTATTTATTTTCGATTGCATTAATTATTTTTTTATTGGCTTTAATGCTTTCTTTTGTATTCTCAAGTTGTTTTAACATAAACATTCTATATCCTTCTTTCATCAAAGTTAAAGAACGAACAATCTGACTGATACGTTCGTTTTCATTCATTTCATCAAACCTAAATCCATCAACAAATCCTTTTAGTTCTTTCTTTGTGGCAATGTAATCTATAATAGCAGGTTCTTGTATATCTCTTGAAGTTCTTTTAATCAATCTATTACCAAATATCATGTAATTATTATAACCTAATGATTCCATATAAGACAAAAGATCTTGGGGCATATAGCCATTTGCAAAACAATGTGCACCATTAGCTTCAAATATAATGTCAACATCTTTGTTATCTTGGAAAAATTTTTTTGCTCCATTTAAAGCTTTAATCTCACATCCTTCTATATCCATTTTTAATAAAGCTAAATCAGTAGTGATATTATATTCTTTTAAGATGCTATCAAGAGTCAAAGACCTAACTTTTTTCTCACCATTTTGCTTTACAGTTGCATAAGCACTTGAACCGCTTAAATTCACAAATCCATCACTATCATACACTGCAGCATGAATAATTTTAAAATCAATCAAGTTATTCATGCGAACAGCTGCAGCTAAAAGTTCAACATTTTCATCTAATGCTTCAACTGCATAACATTTCGCTTTTTTATTTATAGCAACAGGCAGACAAAAAGCTCCAATATTTGCTCCAAGATCTATAAAAGTATCACCCATATTAATAATTTTATTCGCTAATAATGCTTGTGGTTCAATTTTCCAATTATTTCTAATTTTTATAGAGTAACTATCATTCGAATCTTCTTTGGTAGCAAAATAGATATGAAATTCATCTGTTAAATATTGAGAGTAATGAATTGAATTTTTACTAAATTGTGATTTTAATTTTTCCATATAAATATACTCCTATTTTTTATTTTTTTTAGAAGCTTCTGTTCATAAACATATTTTATTTATTTTTATATAACTTGCAGCTTTTTATAACACATTGCTAAATTAAATTCTAAACATTTATATATTCCAGATCTGCTAATTAATTGCTTATATGCTTCTGCAGCAATATCGAACTGCCCTTCTTTATAAAGCTTGTTTGCATATGCAATATTTAATTTTTCTTTATTTATAGTAGGACTATGGAATCGAACCAATTCATTAACTGCGTTATTAATTGCTACATAACCAGGATCTTTAAGAAAAGCTAAAAAATTTCCCCATCCATTTGAATCTTCAAGTTTGCAGGGATATTTCTTTAAGCAACACCAATCATGCTTAATACCATATTTTATAATTGGGTGCCACTCACTGAGGTATACGATGTAACCTTTCGAAACAAGATAATCACCAATATCGTAATATGAGAATCCTAATAGGTTAGTTTTTGCGTCTTCGAATTCGCATTCAATAAATTCAGGCTTAACTATATCCCAAGGAACGCTTTTAAGAACCATGAAGTCGTAGCCTTCAACATCAATTTTTAAAAAATTTACATGTTTTATTGAGTATTCTTTTACTATCTCTTTAACAGTTGTGACATCTACAGATGCAACTTTTTTATGACTTTCTCTGAATTCCAGCATACCACTAATACCTGAACTCTCTTCGGATGAATAGAACGTTCTTCCAGACTCAATAACCTCTCCAACAGCTCGTGAATCAATGTAGACATTCTCCCTTTTTGAATATCTATTAATCAATTTTTGTCGATTGTTTGGATCCGGTTCAAAAGCATATATTGTCCAATTGTTATCAACAAATCTTGAAAGACTTGATCCATGGTGTGCGCCAACATCCAACATTACTTTATTTGTAACACCCACATCTTCACTACATTTTGCGATTATTGCAGTTTCCTCTATGTGAGCATGCCTAATTCTAGAATATTTTTTGAATTTAAAGAGTCTATAAAAATCTTTGCGTTTGTATACTTCCAGTTCTCCACCAATGGTAGCATTATAAATTTTTCTACCTTTAGCCTCAATTGCTCTTCTACATTGCTGATGTCCTTCTACCATTCTTTTTACATTGGGATCATGCCATCTTTTACCTTTTCCAAAGTATCTATTATCAAAATGATTGGGGTCATCATCTTCTGTACTAGTCAGGAACAATTTTACTCCAGTCTTAAATTTATCGTCCCCTTCCTGTTTTACTGTTTTCAGAACTTTATATCCCAGGTCACATCCAATTAAATATATTGGGTTGAAACCCATGTAATATGCAATTTGTATAGCAGTTCCTACAACTGACCCTGCACCCCTTACTCCTCTGTCGATATTAAAAGCAAATTCTCTTTCGTCTGGATAGTTCGGGCCTACTGGAGTATGCGCATGATAGTAAACATCATCTCCTTCACGCAAAATGCCTCTAAATCTCTCCTCAAAAAAAAATGTCATACCTGTTAAAGCATTTATTTCACGGGCAATATCAGGCACAACCCTCCAATCATTTGCAGTATAAAATGTTGGTTTCCAATCTATCCGATCAAATAGTAAATATATTCTGTTAACTCCAAACGTAAATTCATTCTTTAAAAGATCCAAAGGGGTTTTATTCAAACTAGGCCCATTACCTAATATAAAGATTCTCTTATTTTTGTATTTATCCTTTAGTCTTTTTAGCTTTTCGACATCGTCCTCTTCAATATCTATATAGCCATTTTCTTGATAAAATTTCTCACGTAAATTTCCCCACTTTAGACAATACTCATCTGGATTATCTGTGATGATTGTTTTTTCTATCTGTTTCCACTTTTCCTTATTATTTAGCACAATAGATCCTTTAGCTTAATCTTTGTAATTGTCGAGTAACCTGATAAATGATACTTTAATTTATAGTTTATATAATATCCATTTTTTTAACACTAATTGCAGATAATACCGATAAAAGACTTTTTATGAATACTTTATATTCCAGCCATCACTATCTATTTTCATAATTGGCCTGTCACGATCACCTAAAAGCCAACTAATAATCTGAGCGAATTTTTCACTGACAACCTTCCATGTCATGGCTTGAATTCTTTCTCTGCCATCTTTGTTTATTGAAAAAAAATCCTCTTCCTTTTGTGTAACAATAAACTTTATTGCGGCAGCAGTATCAACAATATCTGTTGAATCAAACCAATGCACCTTTCCTTTTATCATTTTTATATGTTGCATGGCAGACTTTATGCTATTCACTGCAACAGGCTTTCCTGCCGCAATGGCTTCAAAAGCAACATATGCTCCGCCCTCAGCTAGACTTGGGATAATCACGCCATCACACATATGGTATAAATCAATTATTTCTTTATTTGTTATTCTTCCTAAAAATTCTACTGAAGAGGTCAAGTTTAGTTCTTTTATTAAATCAATCAATTTCGTTTTGTAGTTTGCATCAAAACTACTACCAGGAAATAGTAGATTTGCAGCAATTCCCTCTTTTCTGCACTCATTAAGACCTTGAATTAAAGCTTCATGATTCTTATGCCTTTGCATTTGCGCAGGAAACAAAATATTAGTTATTTTTAAATCTGCCTTCTCAATATTTTTGCTGCAATTTATTGCAGTATTTATTAATAAAGGGCTTTCTGTCAAATAAAGATTTTGAAGTGTTATATCTGCAATATGCTCGATATCATAAAATGTTCTTGGGAATTCACAAACTACAGCGTTTGCTGAGAGAAGATTTTTGCGAAACTCATTTTTTACATTTTCTGCATTATTGTATTTCCATTCTATGTCAAACACATGCAAGTCATGGCAAATCAGCACCGAAGGAAGGTTAAATCTTGGAGGTTGGAAATGATGGGGTAGTAATTCAACTGCTCGACTACTACTTGGAATGTAGTTAATAACATTGAAGTCAGAATACTTGTCTCCTGCTATAATTATATCTTCAGCTATTTCTTTCACGATTTGGCCAGACTGATTATTTTCTATTTCATTTTGAGAATTAATGACAAAAATGATTTTATAATAATTCTTTAATTCTTTACATAACTCAATTAAAAAATGAGCCACTCCAAGCGTTCTCTCTATATTGAGCTTCTCACAATTAACAAATATATATTTACTCAATTTTATTCCTCAATAAAAAAGAATGATTCTGGGTCAATTAGACATTTCTTCTTCAATCATCATCCCTATTAAATCCTCAACAGAAAATCTTGCATACCACCCGAGATTTTCACGAGCTTTTCTTGGATCAGATTTGCTAACTAAAATATCGGTCGGTCTTAATAATTCAGAATTAAATTCCAAATACCTTTCCCAATCAAGGTCAAGTTTTTTGAAAACAAGCTTAACAAAATCCTTTAAACTAATCGTCCTCCCAGTAGCGATAATATAATCATCAGGCACTTCCATTTGCAGCATAAGCCACATCGCCTCAACATATTCAGGAGCCCACCCCCAATCTCGTTGAATATCAATATTTCCTAACTTCAATTTATACTGTTTTCCTTTAGCAATATTGCATGCTGCTTTAATTATCTTCCTTGTCACGAATCGTTCTGGTCGTAAAGGAGATTCATGGTTAAATAAAATGCCTGTGCATGCGAACAAGTTATAGGCTTCACGATAATTTTCTACTGCCCAGAAGGCAGCCGACTTCGCCATCGCATAAGGGCTTCGCGGTCGAAAAGATGTTAATTCATTTGCAGCTTCTCCATTCGTATTACCGAAACATTCACTTGACCCTGCATTGTAAAGCTTGGCTGAAATACGAAGCAATCGAATACATTCTAAAAGATTTAAAGTACCAATGCTTATGCTTTCAAAGGCATCCATAGGTTGATTAAACGATAATCCTACTGAGCTTTGACCACCTAAATTATAGATTTCATCAAAATCTTCTTTATTTAATACCTGCATAACACTTCTGAAATCATTGAGATTCATAGATTCTTTAATCACATCATCATTGATACCCAGCTTAGTAAGATTTCTAAAACTGTTCATTTGTGCATCACGTGAAGTACCGACAACACGATAGCCCTTATTAATTAAAAATCTTGCTAAATATGAGCCATCTTGACCTGAGACACCTATAACTAAAGCCGTTTTCATTATCTATTCCTATTTTTGTCTAAAAACATTCTATCCAAAAATTTTATATTTTCCTCCTTCTATCAACTTAAAACTATGTGTTTATTATTGGAATAAGCATTATAATGCTCAGCATTATTTTTAATTTAATTTTTTATTCTAAGCTTTAAATTTTCCTAAATATACGGTAAAATTTGGGATACAATGGTTACAAAAACCTCTCATTTAAAAATGTTACTATGAAAAAATGCTAACATGTTCTGATATCCGTGTTGATTCAGGGAATGGGGATTTTTTGGTATTCTTTACAATTCCTAAAAAATCTGTCCCACATAATTGTGCAGCCATAAAGTCCGTAGAAGCATCACCAATAAAAAGGCAACAAGACAAATCAAAATCATGACGTGAAGCGATATCATGAATAATATCTTGCTTAGTGCGAGGGGAACCATGCACCTCTATAAAATAAGCGCTAAGATTTCTTTTCTCGACAATCAGCTGTACTTCCTCTTGCGGTGTTCCTGAAATCACAAACGCTGGTATTTCATTATCCTTGAGCATTTTCAAAGTTTCCAATGCCCCTTCAATAAATGGAGCAGACAGAACCCCTTCCAGTGCCATTTGATTAAATTTAGAGCCTAATTTCTCAAGGACATCCTGAGGTAATGGCAGATTGAGTATGTGCTCATAAAAATATTTAAATTTTTTAAACCTTGATATACCGCCATGGGCCAGATGATATTCCACAACAGCCTTCTCGACGTCAGGGCCATAAGATCGGAACATGGCAGCGAATGCCTGGGTTTTAACATCCACCGAATCCAATATCACGCCATCAAAATCAAAAAAGACCGCCTCCCATTTCATCTTGTAACCTCTGCCAATACCGTGCAAGGTGCTGCATCTGCACCTTTTACATGGAGAGGAGACACAACAACCTGATTTACGCGCTTTTCATCATAATTCACCGACAAGTCCATATCCTCCAAAAGTAGAAGCGGACGTGTATGGTCCAGGAACGCCTTATGTGCACGCCTGCCCAATTCTCGATCTGCAAAAGATGATACCGAGATAAAATCAAATCCAACCACTCTGAGGTCTGGAAAAAGATGGCGAAATTCTTCTGCAAGATCCGGATGAAGCCCGGGATTTTTTTGCCAATAAATCGGACTATCTCGGAAAACACCAAAACCTGTTTTTATTATAAGGAAATTCGTATCAGATGGTATTGATGCTAAATCCATGTCTTCATCATTCAGTATTTGCCCTGGCTCAACGCCATTGACCATGAGAACGAATGGCCTTGAAAAAATCCAGAAATTTGGAGGATAGCGATCAATGGTTTTACCGTCGATGGAAAAATGGCGAGGAGCATCGATGTGGGTCCCAGCATGGTTCGACATTTTCCACTGTCTTGTATTACATGAATCTCCTTTGACCATTTCTTTATCCGGTTCATCGAAAAAAGCCTGATGTCCGCCATATGCCGGAGCATCGGGATGAAGTAAATGAGACAATAGAATCCATTCAGAACTCATTTTACTCCGCCTTGTTGTTTCCATTAACAAATATTCCCAACTCTGCGGTTTTTTCCGAATGGATGGATTCGAAAATCTCTCCGATACATTGCAACAGCCCCTGCCCCATATCCACATGGGGATTGTTGGTAAGTTTCATGCCCAATTTTGGACTGAAGTTGTACGGTGTAATCCGATAATGTGCCTTTCGGTTGGAAGGTACGATTTCGATTTCAATCCTGTTACCCAGCATCTCCTTGATCATTTCCAGAAGAACGGAGTAACGCATTTTCTCTTTGCCCGTCAGTGTAATATAACTATTTTCAAACTTTTTATCCAAAACATGGACACTGCTTTGCGCGGCATCTTGAACATGGATAAACTCACGAAGTTCCTCTCCCGTTCCGCGATAGGTTATCTTTCCTTCCTCAACCGCCTGGAGAATAAGCTTGTAAATACTATTCCGTTCATCCGCCCTCGGGCCATACAAAGAACCATATCGGAGGCATGTGTATTTCAGATCGTAAAGTTCTGCGTAATTTTCAATAAAAGATTCGCACGCTTGTTTGCTTGACCGGTAAAAGTAGCCGGAATCGCTGTAAACATAGGCGGAACTTGCGAAGACGAAACGCCGAACCCCTGTTTTGCGACAAGCCTCCAAAATCTGTACGGTCCCCAGGATGTTGAATTTTGCTGTATCCACGGGTCGTAACTTGCACTCATCGATATCGGCAATACCCGCGAAATGGTAGACCACATCCATACCCCGCAGACAGGATTCCATATGATCCATATCCATCAGATCCCCGACACACATTTCCTGGTCGGGCCGTAAGTAAGGTGATTCCCGAATATCAACAATCTTCACGGAATGACCGGCATCACTCAATGCATCCGAGACGTGGCTGCCTAAAAAGCCGGAGCCACCGGTTACCAGAATATTCATGAGATGACACCTCTGCTTTTCAGTTCTCTGATCAAATTTTCAACTGCCTGGGCCTCCATCATGATTCTTCCTTCCCTGGCATAGGACCCGATATGGCCGGTCAGCAACGTGTTGTCCAAATCCCTCAGCCTGCCTTTATAGGGTTCCTTCTCGAAACAATCCAGAGCCGCACCGGCAATGGTTCCCGATGACAAGGCATCATATAATGCATCTTCATCAACGAGTCCTCCCCGTGCAGCATTAATGAGAAATGCATTCTGTTTCATTTTGCCAAGACGGTCCACGTTGATAAAATGCCGGTTTTCCTCGGTGAAGGGAAGATGCAACGTAACGATGTCGGATTGAATCAGCAGGTCTTCCAAGGAAACCAACTGGAAAAGGTCTGACTGCTGACAATAGGGGTCGTAACCGAACAGTGTACAATCGAAAGGCGCCAGAAGTCGTCCCAAAAATGATCCGATACGCCCACAGCCTATGATTCCCACGGTCTTTCCGTGCAGCAGGTTTCCCATGGGGCGTTCCCACGCACCCGATCGGATGCTCGCATCCGAAACGTGTATTTTGCGTAACAGGGAAAGAATCATGCACATTGTCAATTCCGCAACAGGAATTGTAGGTGCATCCGGTGTATTGGTGACAGTTATTCCCAGGTCTTTGGAAGCAACAAGGTCGACCGAATCCATACCGATACCACAACGAGAAACGACTTTAAGGTTTTTTCCTTCTTCCAATACCTTTCGCGTTAACGGCTCAACACCGGCGATTATGCCCACGGGATCGTATTTTTTTATGAGGTCGATTGCTTTTCCCTCGGTCAGCTTGCGCCCGAAAGGATTGAGAATGGCGATCAGTCCGGCGCTTTCAATCTCCGACAAAGGAGCCGGATCTTCTTTACAGAAAGAAGAGGTGGTAACGAGAACATTTTTCATGCTTCATCCTCTGTGGGACTTGTCTGATAATGGTTGCGGATCTCCTCCACACCCTGCACACAGGAGTTGAGGAGCATGGTGATGTCAAGACTGTAGGCAATGAACCGGTAACCTTCACGAATTCGGGCAATGGCCGCCTCCGGATCAGGTTGAACGACATGAATGCCAGGGATAATACCTTGTTTCCGGCAGGCATTCAGCACGGCTTTCGTAGCAGATTCCATCTTGGGATGATCGAATTGCGCTGTAATTCCCATGGAAGCACTGAGGTCATAGGGACCGATCATGACCGCATCAACACCTGTTACACCAAGAATTTCATCGATATTTTCCACTGCTTCGGCGTGCTCAATCTGAACACAGACGAAAGTCTGGTCATTGGCGGTTTTTACGGATTCTTTCAGTTGCATCCCATAGCTGTTTGCTCGACAGAACCCGACCCCGCGCATACCCAAAGGGGGATATTTGACGGAACGAACCAGTTCCTCGGCTTGTGCCCGTGTGTTGATAAATGGCGCGATTACGCCGATCGCACCGGCATCGACATATCTTTTGGTCTCTGCATAGACATTTCCCGCGAGGCGAACGAAGGGAACACAATTGGGGTTGCCGGAGCGAATTGCCTGAAAAAGGGCCTGCCCCTGTACCAGGTCGACAGCCGAGTGCTCAACATCCACGGTCAAGAAATCAAAACCGGCAGTAGCCATCAATTCAGCGGCAATGGGACTCGCAGTGTTGATCCAGGAACCGATCACCGGTTTGTCATTTTCAAACCGTTCCTTAAAGCCCATTCGCTCCTCCTTCGGCCCGCATACGGTACAGGACCTCAGCCAAACGGAAATCGGCTTCCTCGTCGATATCGATCGCTTCCAGCTTTTCCATGGGGAACATCATTGGCTTGCTCCCGATTCGTTTATTTCCGGCACCGGCAAAGGAAGCCTTCGAAAAAATAAAGAAATTGGAGTTTTCTTCAAAAACCGGCGGCAAATCCTGGGTACGAATCAATTCATCGGGATTATGGTTTACCGGTTGCCCATTTTCCCAGTACAGCCGCGTCTGCAGCCGGGTGACGGAAAAAACCGAATCATAGGCCGAAATGGCATTGAAGTATTCCTTTATCGCTGCATCCACTGTATTTTTGGTAAGAAGGGGATTGGTGCTGTGGGTTTGAAGATAATGCTCTCCGTCCGTCATTTTCAGGTCATAACCAATGATATCATTCATCGGAACGAAGTCCCCCCTGAGTTCCATGGGCCGGACGATGATTCTCACTTTGGAAAAATGTTTTATAGCATCATCGGCAATTACATCGCTATCGGTATTGATAATGATGGCATCAATACGTTCACAAGCCTGCAGGACCTCGGCGACTCGATGATACAACGGCCTACCTGCGAAAGGACGAATATTTTTATTTGGAACTCGCTCGGAGTGTCCCTTCATAGGTAAAAGTGCAGTAACGTGCATACAATCTCCTATAGGAATGGTTTTAAACCGATATCCGTTGCAATTAAAGATTAACTCAGCAAATCATTTACTTGTCTCTGTCTTATAGTTGTATTTATCAAGCCAAAGGTTATGCTCTGAATTTATTTTGGCAATCGTCTCGTCATCTAACGTATCATTAAAAGTTAGTTTCTGTTCAGGATCAGTAATATGGGACGGAGTCAGCAATGTGACGTTGTATTGATCCAAAGGGAGACCCATTACCTCTTCATAAATTTTTTTTGCATTGATATCTTCCAATCCTATAAACACTAATAATTTATTGATCGTAGCTATCGGATTGTTAATAAAGTCTTCATAAACAAATACATAATGGCTTCGTGGCAACCACACATCATGAAGGGTTCGGTTGTATTTTGCATACTCAACAGGATTTCCAATTTTTCTCAGCAATGGGAAGCCTCTTCTGACAGCTGAAGCCACTGTATCACGCAAATCACGTCGTGTAGTAATGATCAAACTATTGGGAAAAGCAATATCGTCTCTAAATTCATGTGTTTTAATTATCAGTATCTTACGTGATATATCTTCATTTGAAATTGTATCCTTTTGTTCAGAATAGAAGGAAATATTATCCAGCCCCGCATTACAAAGGCTCAATCTGATTATATTAAAGAGAGCAGTTGAGCCGGAATGACGCATGCCGGCAATAACAATGCGATTTCTTACTTCTCCATCTTGTCCTAATGTTAATTTGTTAATAAAATTGAATGCCTTTTCACGAGTCAATGCAACACCCCTGTGCTCTCTTTCTCGCTGCATATCAGCTAAATTACGAACGGAATTATTAATCTGTTTCAGCTGTTCAGTCATACGAGTTTGGGCGATCAACTTTATCTCACAGTCCGGTGTTCCAACTAAAATTGCGCTTTTAAAATGTCTATACGCACGAGGCTGTTGGCCAGCAACTGCTGCAGCGCGCCCCAAACTGTTGTGCACACTGGCAATCAAGATCCTGCTGATCTGCGTCTTACTGCAACCCCACTTTTTTGCTGACCATACAAATTGCCTTGCTTCTTGTAGGTCATTGTTCTGTAAGTGGCCAGCGGCAACCAATAGGGCAATCGTAGAGCGTTCCGATTGTGTTTTGATATAATCCAAGGAAAGTTTTGTCAGAGCGTTCCAGTTTCCGAATCTCCACTGCGTCACGGCCTTTTCAAACAGGTTTTTATAATGCGATTCTTCCGCTAACTTTTTTTGAAAATCTAATCCAGAAATTTCAAAGATGGACTTTTTATTCACTACTTTTCCGGGATCAATTTCCCGCGAATGTAAATAGTTATGATAAGGATATGTTTTAATCGTATAATTCTTAATCCTCCTTCTATTCCTCATTTTTTTTTTAATTCTGAGAGGAATCATCTTTCAGACTCCAAAAAAATAATCTCTTTAATGAATTCGATTTGACCCTCTGCCCTGGCAATTTCCTCAGAGAATAGATGTTTTCGTCCTTCAGCTTCCAAAATTTTTTCTTCAAGCTCTTTTATTCTTGATTTACTTTGTTTGGCAAGTTTCGCCTGTGCGTCTCTTTCTTTGGTAAGTTGTTCCAATTGAGTTTGGTAATTAGCAATTTGATTGGCCTTTTCGTCTTGGTCCTTTGTCAGGCTTTCAATTCGCTCCTCACGATTGGCTGCCAACTTTTCTTGTTCGTCACGGGTTTTAACAAGCTTTACGATTTGGCTCTGAAGAGCGTCAGACGCCTTTGTCTTATTTTCCAATTCTTGCTTTAACTGATCAAACTGTGTTTTCCGATCATTTGCGAGTTTTGTTTGCGCTTCTCTTTCTTTAGTGAGCTGTTCCAATTGAGCTTGGCGATCAGCAAGTTGCTTGCTCCTTTCGTCTCGGTCCTTCATCAAATTCTGTAATTGCGCTTGCCGGTCGGCCGCCAGCTTCGCATGCTCATCCCGGGACTTGGTCATTTGACCGAGCTGGCTTTGATGCGCTTCCGACTCCTTGATCTTTTCTGCCAAGGTTTGTTTTAGCTGGTCGATTTCCGCCTGCCGTCCATTTGCCAGCTTCACCTGTTCATCCCGGGACTTTGCAAGGTCCTGTAGCTGAACTTGCCGGTCGGCCGCCAGCTTCGCATGCTCATCCCGGGACTTGGTCATTTGACCGAGCTGGCTTTGATGCGCTTCCGACTCCTTGATCTTTTCTGCCAAGGTTTGTTTTAGCTGGTCGATTTCCGCCTGCCGTCCATTTGCCAGCTTCACCTGTTCATCCCGGGACTTTGCAAGGTCCTGTAGCTGAACTTGCCGGTCGGCCGCCAGCTTCGCATGCTCATCCCGGGACTTGGTCATTTGACCGAGCTGGCTTTGATGCGCTTCCGACTCCTTGATCTTTTCCGCCAAGGTTTGTTTTAGCTGGTCGATTTCCGCCTGCCGTCCATTTGCCAGCTTCACCTGTTCATCCCGGGACTTTGCAAGGTCCTGTAGCTGAACTTGCCGGTCGGCCGCCAGCTTCGCATGCTCATCCCGGGACTTGGTCATTTGACCGAGCTGGCTTTGATGCGCTTCCGACTCCTTGATCTTTTCTGCCAAGGTTTGTTTTAGCTGGTCGATTTCCGCCTGCCGTCCATTTGCCAGCTTCACCTGTTCATCCCGGGACTTTGCAAGGTCCTGTAGCTGAACTTGCCGGTCGGCCGCCAGCTTCGCATGCTCATCCCGGGACTTGGTCATTTGACCGAGCTGGCTTTGATGCGCTTCCGACTCCTTGATCTTTTCCGCCAAGGTTTGTTTTAGCTGGTCGATTTCCGCCTGCCGTCCATTTGCCAGCTTCACCTGTTCATCCCGGGACTTTGCAAGGTCCTGTAGCTGAACTTGCCGGTCGGCCGCCAGCTTCGCATGCTCATCCCGGGACTTGGTCATTTGACCGAGCTGGCTTTGATGCGCTTCCGACTCCTTGATCTTTTCTGCCAAGGTTTGTTTTAGCTGGTCGATTTCCGCCTGCCGTCCATTTGCCAGCTTCACCTGTTCATCCCGGGACTTTGCAAGGTCCTGTAGCTGAACTTGCCGGTCGGCCGCCAGCTTCGCATGCTCATCCCGGGACTTGGTCATTTGACCGAGCTGGCTTTGATGCGCTTCCGACTCCTTGATCCTTTCTGCCAAGGTTTGTTTTAGCTGGTCGATTTCCGCCTGCCGGTCACTGACAAGCTTCACCTTTTCGTCTCGAGATTTTTCAATTTGGTCTAACTTGTCTTGTAGCGCGGAGAGAAGTTTTGTTTTTTCTTCAAAATCTTGGGTTAGTTTTTGAAGCTTCGCTTTAATCCCTTTCTTTGCTGGATTCGATTCAACCACCTTCGTGACATCTACCTGGAGCGCACAGAATTCTTGATAAGCATGAAAAAATTGACCGAAATCATCACGATCCTCTCTCGTCGCAACCCCTGCATTGAAACGCTTGCCACCAGGACGAACCGAATTCAGTATTGCAGGATACACGGTACGTAAATCATTTGGATACTCTATGAATAACGCCGATTTGACTTTGGTGAGAACCGATAAGGGATCGGCAAGGAGTTGATCGAGCGTTACCAAAACGTAAGGGTAATCTGCCCGAATAGCCAATGGTTCCTGATTGTATGCCATCCAAATCGTGTGGCTGGTTTTCAAATCGATATTTTCATCACAGGATATGGATTGGGCTGTTTCCCAGGGATGACGTATCAAATGAACAAACCTTGGTTCGATTTCCAATTCATCGAAGCAATCCCGCCATAATGGAAATACCATGCAAAAGAAGGGATCGGCGATCATCCATGGTTGTTCAGATGTTTCGAGGGAACGAAGCAGCTCTACAATTTTACCGCGAGCATTTGTAGCGGCAGCAGAATCTTGCCACCCCATTGGTAATTGATCTGAAGCCAACAGGTCCACGCCGAGTTCACGACAAAATTCATGATGTATCTCCCTCACCACTTCCGGATCGGCTCCTCCAGTATCCATTCCCAGCAGGTGAAAACAACCTGACAGCAGGGAGAGGCCGCTTCGGGGAGCACCCAAAAGGATCAGACCGTTATCGTCTTCTACCAGTGTTGGATTGGGCATCGAGGTTTCCCATATTTGGCTAAATCATAAAAGGTTATCTTTGTTTTCACCAGAGAGAACAAAAAGCGAAAGCATTTCAGAATTCAGTAGTCAGGAGTCAGAATTCAGAATGGAGCGGTTGTCGCTTTGCTCCCGATTAAATTCCAAAACAAAAGCACCAAATTACAAACAAATCTCAAATTACAAAACAACAGAATTCAGAATCCAGGAGTCAGAATTCAGAATGGATAGGTTGTCGCTTCGCTCCATCTACTAATATAAATATTAGCATTACCTATTTTCTGTTTGCAAAATGGAAGAAAGATAACCTTCCAACAATTTGCTGACCTCCTGGAGTTGGTTTGTCAATTCAACATTTTTACCATAGCCGAGATCTGCTGCTAAAATGAGATAGTATCGTGTCTCTTCAAGCGAACCTTGTGCTATGTTTAAAAACCTTGCCTTGTCAGGCTTCGTCTTTTTCTTGAAGCCTTCTGTAATGTCCGCTGGGATTGAAACAGCGGATCTTCTCAATTGTGAGGTCAACCCATAAATCTCATTCTTAGGGAACGATTCACTATAGCGATACACAGCCAAAACAAATTGATGCGCTTTTTGCCACACAATCAAGTCTTGAAAATTTTTTGCCGGTGGTCGTTTCACTCTAACGTATGGATCCCCAACTCATTTTTATGATTGAGCCGAAGGTGAATCCACATTCTGAATTCTGACTCCTGACTCCTGGATTCTCTCCCAGTATGCTTGCACCCACATCATCCGATATTCGATGTTGGACGTTCGATGTTCGACGTTCTCTTTCTTCACCCTTCCTTCTCTTCCACACGATTCTTCAGCTCCTGATACTTCAGATAATAGGTTTCCAGTTCCTCCTGGACCTGATGAAGTTGGAGCAATAATAATTCATTTTCTTCCCTTAATTCTTCTTCCTCAATAAGGAGATCAACTGATTTATAAGTCGACTCTTTCTCTTCTTTTTCATCAGGTGAAACCGTTTCGTGTCCTGCTGCCCTTCCCTTTTCAATGAAATAGAGCAATGGATTAATGCCGGAATTGGCTGCCTCCGGATAGGATTTTAAATAAAAGGCGACATCGAATTTCGGAGAGGGATTGCGCCCCAATGTTGCACCCAGCCATAAATAGTGTTCGATGGGGGTCATGTTGAGAAATTGTGTATCGGGGTATTCGGCTTGATACCAAACGGGGTCAAACAGGCCGGATTCTTCGATTTTTTTTATTTCATTTTCGTATTTGGAAGTCATCTTTCTCTATGCTCTCTGTGTCATTTATTTTTGGTTCGGCTGAATCTTCCGCCCTTCCTTTTCCCCAAATGTCAAGTAGTGCACCAACGGATTCATCCCCGCCTCCGATACGTCCGGATAGGTTTTCACATACCAGGCTGTGTTAAAATTCGGTCCGGGATTCCTGCCTTCGGAAGCGCCAAAATAAAAATAGTGTTCCACCGGATCCAATTTATGACTTGCCACATCTGGGTATCGCTCCAGATACCAGGAAGCATCGAACAATTCAGACTGTTTTACCAATCCTATTTGTTCATCAAAGGGTTTGCCCGCATTGGGACGCCGCCCCTCTTCCTTTCCATATTTCACGTAATGCACCAGAGGATTAAATCCCGTTTCCGATACATCCGGATATGTCTTCATGTACCAGATCGTATCAAAATCCGGTCCGGGATCTCTTCCTTCGGATACACCGAAGTGAAAATAGTGTTCCGCCGGATCCAAACCATGCTCCGCCACATCGGGATATTGCTCCAAATACCAATTCGCATCGAACAGGTCCGACTGCCGGATCTGCTCGATCTGCTCATCGATTGGTTCCATTCTTCGAGAGGACTTTTTAAAGGGACGTGACAATCCGCGGACTGGTGCCATTACCTTCCACGTTGCCGAGTCCTTGATCTTTTCCATCTGTTTGCGCTGCAGATCGATCACGATATCTTTTGCTTGAATGGATTTGTCCCGTTGCACAAGTTTACGGTGCAGCAGTTTCTTTTCCTCATTGGCGGTTTTCAGCGAAGCGGACATTCCGGCCAAATTCTGCTGTAAATGTTTGATCTGATCCCTGGATGAATCGAGTTGCCTGTCTTTTGCCGCCAATTCGTCGGAAGACTGGTTGAGTTGCCTGTTTTTTGCCGCCAATTCGTCGGAAGACTGGTCCAATTGCCTCTTCAGCGAAGTCAACTGGACCTCTTTTTGGTTTACATCATCTTCTCGTTCCTTCAATAAATGGGTAATGATGGAAAGCTCCTTGAATCGAGTACCCACATTTTCCTTGGCTGCACCGAGAGCACGCTCCAACTCTCCGACCTTCTTCTCAAGAAGGGCGACTTCTTTTACATGGCGTCTTTGCGCCTGCCAGTAACTATCGTTCTCCGATTCCCGCTCCCGAAGGGCTTGCGTGTAGGCTTTTTTAGCTTCCTCCATTTCTACAACCTTTTTGGATAAAGCCTCGTTGGTCCCGTTTTTTTCGGATAATGCGTCTTGTAAAGATTGTACCTTTTTTCTTTGCTCTTCCAGAGTTTGTTGAATTTTAATGTTTTCCGCATTTCGCGCATCGAGGTCATGTCGAACTTTCTCCAGTTCATTGGAAAGTTGATCAGATTTGGCTTTATGGGTATCGCGTTCCTTTTTCAAGGCAGACCGGCTCGCTTCGTTATTTTCCGATACCGCCACCAGTTCACGCTCTTTTTCTTTCAACCTCGCTGCAATCGCCTGTTGGTCAGCCATGGCTCCTTCCAACTTGGCTGCCAATTGATCCTTTTCATTCAGGAGGGTTTGCCATGCGGTGTTGACGATGTTCTGGCTGGTGTCCACCTTTATCCATGCCTGAAAGGCAATCGGACAATCCGGCAGATCAGGCAACTCCGGCAAAGAGAGTATTGCGTTATCACCTGTGGTCATTACCTGGAAGGCACCATTTCCGGGCAGCCGAATGGCGTCCTTCAATTTGATTGACTGGAAGCCTTCCTCGGTGGATGCGTTCCAGTATTCCGCATCCGTGGCAACATTGATCAGAGTCATCTTTGATATGGAAACGACGCCCCTTGTGTTAATGGGAGCAAATTCGAGATTGGATGCTTGCAACAGCTCTGGTTTCGGAATGGAAAAACGAACCTTTTGCCATTCATTTTTTAGCAGAAGGGATTCGGCGCTTGTCTTCAAACCATTTGCGTTCTCATCTTCGGATGGGATGCAGAGTCTGGCAAAGAGGGTCTCTTCAACACGTGTGCTGCGCAAGATCCGGTGCATCTTTTTCAGCTCCAGGTCCCGTTGCTCACGCTCATATTGTCCGATCAGGTGCAGGAAATGGTAGAATAAACGGTTGCCCTGCTGATTGGACTCTTTTTGAACTGCGGCGTTCTGGCTGACAATCGGAAGAGGCGTCGGGTACAAACGGGCCGGCATGGCTTCACGTGTGATGGCATCTGCATCGACATCCTCAGGGGTTTCATGGACAAGCAGCTTCAAGGCGGATCGATGGCTTGAAATCTGTTCATAAAGCCATGAAAAAGGAGAAAATGATGCCCAATCGTCACCGGATCGGTCAAATCCGCTCAGATGGTGATGCTTGTGTTCCGGCCTGACAACATCCAATATCTGATAGATCTGTTTCTGCAGAGGATTCGGAAAGGACAGACCGAACTGGGATGCGATATCGTTTAAGATGGCCGAAGGATCTGCAAGCAGCTGGTCATATGTGGTGACCGTGTACGGGCTTGATTGGCACAGATCAAAGGCTTCCTTGTTTAGCGCCAGCCAAAGCAGATGGCCATGCCCGATATCCATCCGGCAGTTCTTCTTCAATGATTGCGCGACTTCCCAGGGGTGGCGTATGGTCAACAAGAATCCCGGGGTCAAATTCATCTCTTGCAGCACGGACTGCCATAGGGGCATGAGCCGGCTCAATCGCGGATCGGCAACGGCCCAGAGTCCATTTTTGGAAAAATTGTTCTTGATAATGTTTCGGACACGTTCCCTGGCGTTCTTGGCCGCCCGGGTCTCCATCCAATCTCCGGGCAAGGCCCCGACCATGTCCCACTTGCACCCCAGATCTCTGAGCAGGACGTCGTGTGTGGTTGTGATCTCATTCGTGGCAGTCGTCTGTGCGCCATTGCCGGAATATTTGCCTGATTTGCTTTTCCCGATACTCACGCCGAGAAGATCGAGGCATTCCAACAACACCGACATACCGCTTCGGTGCATTCCCGTAATCAACAGACAATCGATGGGTTGTTTTTCAGTCATGAATTTAGATCTCAAAAAATAGTTATAAGATGTCAGAAAACAGGCGCCAATTACCAATAAACGTCGAACATTCAACATCGAATTAGGAACAAATCGATAAATAAAATTCCAAATCACAAGCACCAAATTACAAATAAATTCCAAATCCCAATAGTCAAAATGCAAACAAGGATCTATGCCTTAAGAAAAGTGATTTCCGGGAATATGGAATTGGACGGATAGTATTTAAATAACTCATTATTTTTGCAACACATTTAAACGAATGCAACATGGGAAACACTCAGATTACATTAGAATGCAGGCACTATATCTTGGATGGGGGTGTGATTTCAACCACTAAATAGGAAAAATCTCGGAGCAGGGAACAGGGAGCCAACAAAGAATGAACGTCGAACATCGAACGCCCAACATTGAACGTCGAATAAGGAACCAAACTAAAACACTTTACCTGAATGCAGTTGCTTCAGGAAAGCATCAACCGGCAGGACATCTATGCCATCAAAATGATAACTTCTGGACCCCGTATAAACACCAATCATCCGTTCTACGTGAATTTTTTTATTTTCATTGAATGAACGCATCGGTTTCTCCCACCGTCGATCCCATTTTTCCGCCAGTTTGACTTCCATGCATACCACATGTGGGTGGTTTGTTTGCTGACGTTTTTGCGTTTCAATTATAAAATCAATTTCAACACCACTGCCTGTTCTGTAATAATAAATGTCCCGATGTTTTTCTTGCGTATGGTTGTATACTTTCAGTTCGTGCAGAATCAGTGTCTCCAGGCTTGATCCTTTCCAAATGCGGTCTACCGGATCAAATAGAAGGCCTGAGGCCGCTCTAGAAACCCCGGAATCGAACCAAAAAAATTTTGGATGCGCCTGCTCTCGCACTTTTAAACCCGGTCGATAGGCCGGCAGAAAGTGTCCCAGCAGCGTATCTTCTAAAATGGAAAAATAAACATCAACCGTACTCCTGGGTATGCTTGCCTCTCTGGCAATATTTTGTGCATTTACTATTTGACCATTAAGTTGTCCGGCAATATTTAAAAATCGTAAAAAGGGCGGTAAACGGCGAACAATCCCCTCTTCTTTGATTTCCTCCTTAAGATAGGTATCTACGTAAGCGCTTAAAAAATCAGAAGGATTCCTTCGATGGGTCTGGACTATTGGAAGGAGACCCCATTCCAAAGAAAAATCTAAGTCAAAGTCGTCGCCCAATTCCTTGAATGAAAATGCGTCAAGGTTTCGAGTAACGGCACGACCTGCCAAAAGATTCACACCACCTTGCCGAAGTTTTCTGGCTGATGACCCGCATAGGGCAAAATTCCAGTCTCTATTTTCAATTAAACGGTGAACCTCATCCAAAAGGGTAGGAACTTTTTGAATTTCATCAATGACGATCCAGTCGCCCTTATCGGCATCTCCGATAAGGGCCTCTATGTTTTCGGGATTTTGTGATAATTCAAGATACAATGAAGATTCAAGCAAATCAAAAAAAATGGCATCAGGCAAAACCTTACGTAAAACCGTTGTTTTCCCTACACCGCGTGGACCAAAAAGAAAAAAAGAATAATTGGGGATCCGAAGCAATCGTGGTACGAATTTGGTTTTCATGGTGCTATCATACAATGAATTTGTAACAATGCAATGCATAATTACAATTATGATATAATTTTGCACGCTGAGACGCGGAGGAAAAATCAGTGATCAGTAATGAGTGATGTGTAATGAGCTAAAAATTGGAATCGGCTCTATTTCGTCTGTGTGCGTCTGTGTGTGTCTGTGGCGAAAAGATGTTGTTATGTCAAGATTTCCTTTATTGGTAATATCTGGTTCCCATGTTGGATCGTAAGAATTGAAATCCGCTTTATTTCGACACGATAAATAATTCGATAGTTACCATAAATTATCTCTCGAAACTGCTTGTTGTTTATTTCGGGCACAATCCTACCGATCTCAGGTGAGTCCAATAGCTGTTCGACCTTCAGAAAAACGGTATCGATCCATTCTTCTGCAGCGGATGGTTTGTCTCTGGCAATAAAACCCGCGATTTCTGAAGTCCGCTCTATCGCAAGAGGAGACCATACAATTTTCATTGTAAGGCTCGCTGGATAACCATCTGCTTTGCATTTTCTTGATCGATTCCTTGTCCGTTTTCAATCTGGTTCAGCCCTAACTGGATATCTGTCAAAAGCTCAAGCCGA
Organism: uncultured Desulfosarcina sp.; assembly: GCA_963674945.2. GTDB lineage: Bacteria > Desulfobacterota > Desulfobacteria > Desulfobacterales > Desulfosarcinaceae > Desulfosarcina. The sequence continues at coordinate 633,959 of CAXXWQ010000002.1, read as the reverse complement.
TTTTGGATCGCTTCATATTCATGAACATCGATTAGCACGGCCACGCCTTTTCCATGCTGTGTAATGACCAATGGGCGTTTTGTATCATGAACTTGTTTTATGAAGTTTGCAATTCCGGTCCTAACTTCCGACAAGGGCTTAATATCCTGATCAATTTTTATTCTTTGCATATTGCACCCGCATGCATGTTTATTTTGTACGTATTATAGTACATTTTTTAGTACTATCAAGTTTAATTGTTCCTGCCTTTTCAGGTAATTCGTTATTCACCACAGAGAACTGCAACTGCAGAAGCCAGGAGTCAGAATGGCGAAGTTGTCGCTTCGCTGATCTTTTTCTCGCCCGCTTTGCTCGAGCACGCTGAGACGCGGAGGAAAAATCAGTGATCAGTAATGAGTGATGTGTAATGAGCTAAAAATTGGAATCGGCTCTATTTCGTCTGTGTGCGTCTGTGTGTGTCTGTGGCGATAAAACCCGCGATTTCCGGATTCCGACTTCCGGCTCCTGAATTCTTTCGTTCAGGTAATCCTCATACGCCGCCGCGATGCCCGCTTCGAGATTTACGGTTGGTTTCCATCCCAGGGAAAAGAGGTTGCCGACATCCAATAGCTTTTGGGGCGTACCATCCGGCTTGTTCTTGTCCCAGATGATTTCCCCGGAAAAACCGAGCACGTCCTGGATCGTTTCAGCCAGTTTTCTGATCGTCAGATCATAGCCACACCCGATGTTGATCAGCGGAAGCGCTTCGGCCCTTACCAGATTGTCAAATTCCTTGTCGGGAAGGGACATCAGAAACAGGCTCGCCCTGGCCATATCGTCGCTGTACAAAAACTCTCTCTTTGGAGATCCGGTGCCCCACACGACGAGTTTCACATCATCGGAGATGGAAGCCGAGAGATCTTCGGAAACGCCGATGGTTTGCAACACGTCTACGGGTATATCCCCTCTTCGGTCCCTGTCTTGTCGAATCCCCTCCAGATCCCCATTTTTCGCCAGCTTCGCCAGGTGAATCTTTCGTATCAATGCGGGCAGCACATGGGAATTTGTCAGATCATAGCTATCGTTGGGACCGTAAAGGTTTGTCGGCATCACGGCCAGGTATTTCGTTCCATATTGCCGATTGTACGACCAGCACATCTCGATACCGGCGATCTTCGCCACCGCATAGGGCCGATTGGTTGATTCCAGCGGTCCGGTCAACAGGTACGACTCCTTCATCGGCTGGGGACAATCGCGGGGGTAAATGCAGGAGGAGCCGAGAAACAGGAGACGACGAACTCCGGTTTGTTTCGCAAAATGGATGACATTGCTCTGGATGCTGATATTCTGATAGAGGAATTCCGCCGGAAAGGTGTTGTTCGCCCAGATGCCGCCGACCTTGGCCGCGGCAAGGAAGACATATTCCGGTTGCTCCTGTTGGAAAAAATCTCGAACGGCGGCTTGATCGCATAAATCCAGTTCGGCATGGGTGCGGGTGACGATATTACCATATCCCTGCGCTTGAAGCGTTCGCATGAGTGCCGATCCCACGAGCCCCCTGTGGCCGGCGACGTAGATCTTGCTGTTTTTTTGCATAGTTGAACCTTACCTTGTCGAGTAATGGTTTTCCACTACAAGAAAGACAAACGAGAGGAGCCAGGAGCCAGGAGCCAGGAGCCAGGAGCCAGGAGCCAGGAGCCAGGAGCCAGGAGCCAGGAGCCAGGAGCCAGGAGCCAGGAGCCAGGAGCCAGGAGCCAGGAGCCAGGAGCCAGGAGCCAGGAGCCAGGAGCCAGGAGCCAGGAGCCAGGAGCCAGGAGCCAGGAGCCAGGAGCCAGGAGCCAGGAGCCAGGAGCCAGGAGCCAGGAGCCAGGAGCCAGGAGCCAGGAGCCAGGAGCCAGGAGCCAGGAGCCAGGAGCCAGGAGCCAGGAGCCAGGAGAAGGTGTCGCTTCGCTCCTTCAATTTGAATATTACCGTTGCCTCTATACAGAATGCAAAATAGAAGAAAGGTAACCTTCCAACAATTTACTGACCTCCCGAAGTTGCTTCGTCAATTCAACATTTTCACCATAACCAAGATCCGCCGCCAAAATGAGATAGTACCGTGTCTCTTCAAGAGAACCTTGCGCTATGTTCATAAACTTTGCCTTATCAGGCACCGTCTTTTTTTTAAAGCCTTCTGCAATATTAGCTGGAATGGATACGGATGATCTTCTCAATTGTGATGTCAAACCATAAATCTCACTTTTAGGAAATGATTCAGTATAGCAATACATACCTAATACGAATCGATGCGCTTTTTGCCAAACAATCAAGTCCTGAAAATTTTTGCCGGTGCTCGTTTCATTCTACATTCTGGATTTCCAGCTCTTTATTTATGATTGAGCCAAAGGAGCGTCAACGATCACCCGCAAAGCGGGTGACTTGGATATTCGGCCATGGGCCGGATATCCAAAAGCACGTTAGTGCTTTCATCGTTCGGGGTGATTCCGGGTGCAAAGCACCCGGTTTGAATACAACTAATCCACCTTCTGGATTCTGACTTCTGACTCCTGAATTCTGCTGTTTTGTTATTTGGATATTGGAATTTGTATTTAATTGTTCGACCTTCTGATTCTGCCACCCTATTCATGATGATTGTGGATCTGAAACCCATGCCGCATGACCAGTTCGTCCCGCTGTGCGGTTTTGAGATCCTCCGCCACCATCTCTTCGACCATCTCCTTGAAGGTTATTTTGGGGGTCCATCCCAACTTCTCTTTCGCCTTCGTCGCATCCCCCAGAAGCGTCTCCACCTCCGTGGGGCGGAAATATCGTGGATCGACGCGAACGATGCACCGCCCCTTTTCATCAAATCCCTTCTCATCGGGTCCGGCACCTTCCCAGGTGATGGACATATCCAACTGGTCGGCGGCAACCGAGATGAATTCCCGCACGCTGTGCTGCTCACCGGTCGCGATCACGAAATCCGCGGCCTTTTCCTGCTGCAGCATAAGCCACTGCATCTCCACGTAATCCTTTGCATGCCCCCAATCCCGTTTCGCATTCAAATTTCCGATATACAAACAATCGTGAAGCCCGGCCTTGATCCGGGCCAGTCCTCGGGTGATTTTCCGGGTAACAAAGGTCTCCCCGCGAATGGGCGACTCATGATTGAACAGGATGCCGTTGCATGCGTAGATGTCATAGGCCTCCCGATAATTTACCGTTATCCAATAGGCGTATAGTTTGGCCACCGCATAGGGTGATCGGGGGTAAAAGGGGGTTTTCTCGGTTTGGGGAATTTCCTGTACGAGTCCGTAAAGCTCGGAAGTGGAGGCCTGATAGAACCTCGTTTTTTTCGTCAGGCCCAAGATCCGAATGGCTTCCAGGATCCGTAATGCACCGATGCCGTCCGCATTGGCCGTATATTCCGGCTCTTCAAAGGAAACCGCCACATGGGACTGGGCAGCCAGGTTGTAAATTTCGTCGGGTTTGACCTTTTCGATCACATGGATCAGGCTGGAGGAATCGGTCAGATCCCCGTAATGTAAAATAAAACTCCGGTCTTCTTCGTGGGGGTCCTGATAAAGGTGATCGATTCGATCGGTATTAATCAGCGAGGTTCGCCGTTTGAGCCCATGCACCTCGTAGCCCTTTCCCAGCAGAAACTCGGCAAGATAGGCGCCATCTTGTCCTGTAACACCGGTGATCAATGCACATTTTTTTTTCATTTGGTTATCCCCGCTATTTTGTTGGTGACTTATCTCTGTGGTTTCTTGCTGTTTATTGATCGAATGAGCCGAAGGCAAATCCACATTCTGGATTCTGACTCCTGACTACTGAATTCCCTTTTTTTTATTCCCCAAACACCAACGGACAATTGCCAAGGTCATTCACCTCGTTTTCCGCGCGTACCCGTATGACGTCCCCTTTTTGAAGTTTCGTGTCTTCATCGAGGTCGAAACGAAATCCCGCATGACCGGTGGGGTGAAGGCCCTTTTCCACGAGATTCTCTCGAAGAAGATTGGCCATCGTTACGGCGACAAGTCTTTCATTCACATACAATTCTACATGAATGGGCGTGTCATTGTAAACCGCCCGGGCCCAACCCACCACGCAATTTTCCTTTATCATCCCCACGCTCCCTCTTGCCTTGGTGATCCGGGATGCATCCAGGTAGTCGGGCGGATTGGGTGTGATAAATTCCACGGCGGCATTGAATTGGTCGGCCGACGCCTCGATTCCGGCCAATTCACAAAGGGCGCGGACGAATCGATCCTTCTCCACCAATGCCTTATCATATGCGACAAGCATGGCAACGGGATTTCTTTCCTCGATGAAGTCGATGATTTTTCCCTGTTGTTTATAGACGCTTCGCATATTTTTTATCAGATCCGCATGCATGGAGATCTCGTTTCGTTTTGCTATGGAAAAAATATCCTTGAAAATAAAAACGTAAATGGGATTGGAGAAAACCGCGTCGACCTCATCAAGATACCCGATGGAAGACGGTCGCTTCCATCCCCAAATCGCGTGTTTTTCATCGTATCGGCCGATAATCGCCTTGGCCGCCGCGAGTTCCCGGTTTTCCATGGCACGACCGAGTTCCGTATCCTCATAGACCGGGGGACATGCGGTATCTCCCAAAAAGACGCCCAACTTTGAAAGGACTCCGGCCACCAGGGAAGTTCCGCTTCGCGCCACCCCGGAGACGATGATGGTTTTTCGCGGTTGATGCGCGCGTTCATCATCCGGGTTTAAAAGATGGATACCGGTATTGATCAGTGGTTCTATGTTTTTCGTCATAATATTTCATTTCGAAACGAAAGAAGCCAGAATCCAGGAGTCAGTAGTCAGAATGGCGTTGTTATCGCTTCGCTCTTTCTAATGTAAAGACACCTGCCTTTTCAGGCAATGCGTTATTCACTACAGAGAGCAGTAGAGTACACAGAGAACTACAATTTGATTCGTTCTCTGTACTCTTTTGTGTCCTCTTTGGTTACCTTTTTTCGGATGCGCCGAAGGCGGATCCGACTTCTGGATTCTGACTCCTGACTCCTGAATTCTTTTCATTCATGGTTTGGAATTTAGCCATTGGGAGTTGTAGTTAATTGTTCGATGTAGGACGTTCAATGTTCTTTCCCCCTTCGACCATCTCCGCCGTGACGCGCCGGGTTCCCAGCACCTGCCCGGTTTTTACGACCTGAAAGGCGATGATGTCACCGCTGCGCACGGATCGGCTTCCGAGGTCGAAGAGAACGCCGGCGCAGCCGGAACGTGTGATTCCCACGTCCTTCAAGTGCGGCCGATACCGATTGGCGATGACCTCTGCCACCATTTCGCCATTGATCAGGATATTGAGAACGACGGGGGCCTCCCGTGTCTCGTTTACCGCCCACCCAAAGATTTTCCCGTCCCTTATCCCGCCGACATTTCCTTTATACTGGTCATCCCTGCAGACAACGGAAAATGGTTTATCGGCTTTTGTAAAACGATCCGTTACCTCTTCGTAAAGCGCCACATCGGCATGGTTCAGGGTTTTGATGAAATCGACATCCGGCGGATCGATAGGATGCTGTTCATGCAACGTCTCCTTACCGATATTTTTCTTCAACGCCATGATATCGGTACCGAAGATGGCGTTGATGGCAGAAAGTGATGTTTCGTATTGTTCCGTGAGGCCGACGAAGGCCATGTTTTCAATCCCGATGACCCGAACGGCCTCCCACTGCCGGTTGATATTGCGCGGTCGTCGGCAAAATTCACGGAGCGTACCGTTGAATCCGTTGACCCGCACCGCGTGTTTGTACTCCGAGACCACCCGTTGCACCGGGTCTCTGACGAACGTGACAAATGTGCCCATATCGAAGTATGCCAGATATTTTTCCGATGGGAAATGTCCCGTGACAAATTTGATTTCACGATTATCGATGACCTTTCGAAATCGTTCGAAATCGTTTTGTTGGTAAATGATTTTTCTTACCATGGGTGAAGTGGCTTCCACTCTGGGTCCATAATCCTTGATCTCATATTCGGGGCCGAAATAGGCCCTGGCACCGAGTCGAAAGCTCGTTCCGGCGGTCTTTGGAATATGGATGAAGATCATGGGAAGCATTATCAAAACCGTGAAGAACCAGGAGAATGTGTTGCTAAGCTCATATATAAATTCCAAATCACAAAAATACAGAATTCAGAATCCAGAAGTCAGGAGTCAGGAGTCAGAATGGCGATGTTGTCGCTTCGCTCCATCTATTAATATAAATATTAGCATTACCTATTTTCTGTTTGCAAAATGGAAGAAAGGTCACCTTCCAAAAATTTGCTGACATCCTGGAGTTGATTTGTCAATTCAACATTTTTACCATAGCGATACACAGCCAAAACAAATTGATGCGCTTTTTGCCACACAATCAAGTCTTGAAAATTTTTTGCCGGTGGTCGTTTCATTCTAACGTATGGATCCCCAACTCATTTTTATGATTGAGCCGAAGGCAAATCCAACTTCTGGATTCTGACTCCTGACTCCTGTATTCTGGTTTTCCTGTCACCCAATGGAAAAATCCTCCTTCTCCATGGAAAGATGCGGGCTGTAATAGGGATCGCACGAAAGCACCGCGTTCCATTTCTCTTTCATGAAGCGGGTTTCGCGATTGAAGCGTTCAATTTTGTCGGTGGAATCTTCCACACCGCGGCTCACGGATTCGTGATGCACCAGCTCGGCGTAAGGGGTCCACACGTTTTTGTACCCGGCCATGCGTACCTTTAAACAAAAATCCACATCGTTGAATGCCACGGTAAGGTTCTTTTCGTCCAGGCCGTCGACCTGCTGGTAGATCTTTTTTCGAACGACCAGGCAGGCGGCGGTCACCGCGGATACATTCTGAATCAGCATCAGACGACTGAAATAGCCCGGGCTGGACTTGTTGAAGTATTTGTGGGAGTGTCCGGCCACGCCGCCGATGCCCAGAATCACGCCGGCGTGCTGGATTCTGCCGTCCGGATAGTACAGCTTGGCGCCCACACACCCCCTTTTCGGCCGAAGTGCCTGGGAGACCATCTCCGTCAGCCAATCCGGGGTAATCACTTCGATATCGTTATTGAGCAACCCGAGCACATCTCCCCGTGCCTGTTTTGCTCCGTAGTTATTGATGGCCGAAAAATTAAAGGGGTGATCGAAGGAGACGACCCGGATTTTTTCACCATCCTGTATCGCCTGCAGATAATCGAGGGTCTCGGGGTCCCGGCTCTGGTTGTCCACGATCAGGATCTCATAGTTACCATAAGTGGTCTTTTCCCGGATACTCGAAATGCAGCGGGAAAGAACCTCGAATCCATCGCGGGTGGGGATGATCAGGGTAACCAGCGGTTCCGGATCGGCGATGCGATGGATCACCCGATATGTGTTGGGCAGCATCCCTTGTGTCACATCCGCATCCCATTGATGAATCGGAATGATGTGCTCCAGCGCCTTGATGCCCGCTTCCGTGGTATAGCTTTTTTCATGGGCGGCCTGGGCCGTCGACCCTTCGACGGTCCGCCAGTGATACAGCACGAGGGGAATATGAACGATCTCGTCGCCATCCGCCGATGCGGCGCATCTCAACAGAAAATCATAGTCCTGACTGCCTTCGACGCCCAAACGAAACCCCCCGACCGCATTGACCACATCCCGATGGTAGACGCCCAGATGAGAAATGTAATTCTGGGAAAAAAGAAGATCCGGGTTCCAATCGGATTTGAAGTGGGGATCGCTTCGGCGACCGCTCTCGTCGATCTTGTCCTCATCCGTGTAGATGATTTTTGTCCGGGGATTTTCATTGACGGCCCTGGCTACGAAAAAAAAGGCATGCTCGGCCAATTCATCATCGTGATCGAGCAAGGCAATGAAGTCACCGGTTGCCAATCGCAAGGCACTGTTCGAGGCCGCGCTGATGTGCCCGTTTTCCCGTCTTCTCACGACCTTGATGCGTGCATCGCGTTGGGCATAGGATAACAATATCTCGCCGATGGCGGCATCCGTGGAGGCATCGTCTGCGATGCAAAGCTCCCAGTGGGAGTAGGACTGTCCGATGACCGATTCGATGCATCGGCGAAGGAGCCTTGGCCGGGTGTTGTATACCGGTACAATCACCGAAATCAGGGGCTTTTGCCGAAAACCTTCGATGCTTTTCTCAATGGCGACGAAGTCAGAAAATACCGGTTCCTCGACGGTTTCGATCCACTGCTCGTAACTTCTGGTAGAGGCTTTAAAATATTGGGAATATAACTTGTTGACGGCCTCGGTAAAAGAAATCCCTTCTTCCCTGGCCTGCTGCTGGATCCCCTGTCGAATCTCGGACAGGTTTTTTCCCAGATACGCGTCGTTGGTCGCCCGGATTTTCCGAAGCATTCGATTGACGGCGAACCAACCGGGCACCTTGACGAAATCGAGATGGTCGATTCGAAAAGATCCCTTGCAATCCATGGGATCGAAACGAATGCCAACGGGTGATGTATCGAACCAGCAGAGCCGTTTGGTGAGTTGTCCGTTACGATAGGGAATCGCAATACTTCGGCGCTCTGAATAGCCGTTGCCGGCGTCGAAATAGAAACGGGCCAGCGCATGGGGCAACGATCCGGTGACCGCGACTTCGACCATGTACCACCCGCGAAAGGACCTTGCGCGATGGGGCGTCAAATGGAAATGGGGGTCATCCCCCAATGATCGCCAGTGGTTCCGCAAGGAGATATCCACTTCCAGCTCGTGGACGGCGGTGAGTTTGAATGCCACCCGGCCCGCGGAAATCCAGTCGTTGGTTTCGAATCCATCCTTTTTGAAAACAAGTCGCCGAACCTTTTTCCCCAATCGCCGAAATGGCAGTGTGGATCGCCACAAGAGCCCATTTCGAAGGGCGTCAATGGTATTGGCCTGATCCTGAACGAGCCCTTTCAGGTAGGAAATCTCCTCTTCTTTACGGGAGATGGTATCGGATAATGTCTCAACATGAGAGACCTGGGCTTGCAGTTCGCGGATTTTTCGTTCATAGAGATCCAACCGCCGTTTTTGTTCGTCGGTGTCGCGGCCGGTTTCCTCGTTTCTCTGGTTTGTGTTCATACGCTTTTAAAAAGAGTTCCGGGAAAGCCACTGTAGAAAGACCCCTTGCACTGGGTCTGTTCGATGAGGCGGGCTCGAAAACGGTTGAACAGCTGCTTTTCGGGAGTTCGGCACCGGGTCCAGAATCGCTCAAGGGCCATTCCCTTGCAGGTGAGCCCGTCAATATCGTAAAGTGCCTTTCCCAATACGATTGTCGGCGTTTCGTGAAACAGGGAGGCGATTCCCACGGTACTGTTGACGGTAACCGTTCCAATGGCATGCATCAGGCAGGTGGGAAGATGCACGTCATGGATGGAGAGGACACGGTCGGCGATGCCCAGGCTTTTGGCGGCCTTTCGGATATGGGCATTGTAGTTGACACGCCCCCGGTCCAAGGGATGGTGCTTGATGATTAAAAACAGATCTTTGGGCGCATGGACGGCGAATGATCGCATCACGACCCCGATAAAGTCCTTCATATCGACGAAGGGGGAATATTCGCTGATCTGGAAATCACCGATGGTCTGCAGGGGTACGAAAAAGTACCGTTTGGTAAGCTTTGTCGATATGAAGGCAGCCAGATTCCGCTCCACGATGCCGTGGGCGATCTTCCGACAGCCGTTTCGAATGCCGTAAAAGGCTTCCTTTAAAACGGAATCGTCGCGGTGATGACGGTAGCCGGGATAGTACCAGAAGAGAAGCCGCATGGCCACATAGTAGGCGATTGTACAAAGGGTCCAGTTCTGAAAAGCGTATCTGCCGACATCCTGGTTATGGACGACGGGTTTTGATGGCGTATCGTTGCGATAATCGTCAGCCTCGGCCGGCATGCTGCTGTGGGCATTCACCCCACCCTTTTCGAGGGTGATGAAATTGGGACGGACATACCCCTCTTCGAACACATAGACGTCTATACCCAATCCGGCGGCAGCCAATTTGGCCTGTTTGTGATAGTACCGGCAGTCCCCGTAAAGAAAAATCATTTGGATACGGTGTTTTTTCAGGAAACGGGCAATAAAAAAGGGCCATTTCTCCGGGGTTCCGGTAAAGTTGCGGCAATTGTCCTTGTTGGCATACAGAAAGTCACCGCCATTGAAGCAGATGCGGTGCACATTTGCGCCGCGGCGGCGAAGTTCCTTGTCCAACTTGCGAAAAAAAGGGCCCATGGGCCCTTGCAGCAGCAGACAATTTTTATTTTTGACCGATCCGATCATGCATTCATTCACTTTTCGGGAAATGCGCTGCTCTATAAAAAATTACCAAACGGTATCTTTACCACATCCGATCCGACTTCCTCAAGGGAAAAGGAGCCAGGATGGCTATGCTGTCGCTGCGCTCCGCTATAAAGAAATCACAATAACCAAATTCCAAATCACAAACAAATCCCAATAAACAATTTTTCAAATTCCAAACAACCCGATCGGTAAGATGAAAATTTCATATTTAGTTATGTGATCCGTTTGTTGTTTGGTCATTGAAATTTGGCGTTTGTTTGCTATTTGTTGCTTGTGATTTGAGATTTATATATCATTTGATCCGTATCGTCCCCATTGCCTCGCGCAGATCCTCCATAAGAAACAGGGCCTTGCGGCGAAGATGCCGGTGCACGGATGGTTTGATGGAAAGGTCGCGGCTGAGCAGTTGTTTGCGAAGTTTTTCGACGACATCCTCCGCCTGAACGAAACAGCGGGCATCCCAATCGTAGTAGCGCGGATAAAGAATCAGACTGCAATAAACCAGTTCATCTATGGTCAAACTACGTGTGCGGCGCGGTGAGGGATGACGGTCAACGGTGAGCCCCCATCCGGAATAGAAGGGACGCCCGTAAGTGAAAACGGCCTTATCCCGTAACAGCGCCTCGAACCCCGTCAGGGAGGTCAGGGTATGGACCTGGTCAACACGATCCAGACATTGGATGATATTCCGGTCTGTCACAATTCTGTCACAATGGGAAAGCGCACGATCCTTGGGAATGAACCCGCGACGATTGCCCGCCAGGACATCGGGATGGGGTTTGTAAATGATGTATGCATCGGGAGATTGGCGGCGGACCGCTTTGAGGAGGCCGATGTTGGTCCGAATATCCACGCAGCCCGCCTGGATGGAGGCATCGTCTTCCACCTGCCCGGGAACGAGGACGACCGGTTGGTCCGGTTGCGCGTCCACGTGCAGCGGTTCATTGCAGCCCGTGTTGTATTTGCTCATCCCCAATGCAATGATGGATCGCCGCAATCGACGGGCCGCTTTTCTGGCGTTTCCATCGAGGACCACCGTGTTGAGAAGGTTCTCCAACTCGCTGGGACGACGGGGATCGAAATAGATGCCCCGACGATCCACGATAAGGGACGAGGGAGGAGCGAAATCGGATCCCAAACCGACGGATCGGATAAACCCGTCCTCGATCCGCTCCACCCGAATCCCATGGCGCGTGGCCAGTTTCATGACACCGGTATCATTGCGAAGGCCCCAGACGGCGATGCGACTCTCGCCATCGAGTCCTGTCCGTTCGGCCGTCTCCGGACGCCTCGTAAACCGGACATCGGCATCGGATGCATCCAGAAACCGGTTGATGATCCCCCTTTTCCAGAAACGAAACCCGAAACAAAACACCTTGCCTTTGTTTTCCAGTGCCACCTGTTTGTGAAAAACGATTCTGTCGAGAATCTGCTCCAGCTCGCAAGGATCCCCTGTCAACGGATCCACGTATCGAACGTACTTCAGATAGGCGGCGTCAAAAAGCGCTTCCATGGAACGGGTGACGCCCCTGCGCGCACAGTGAACCCGATCCTCCGTCACCCCCCATCCGGCGTAGAAGGGCATTCCGAAACATGTCACCGGTTTTCCCGCCAGGAGCGCTTCGAATCCCATCTGGCTGGACACCGTATAGACGTGGTCAACCTGATGGAGCAGGGCGTAGGGGTTACAGTCATCTCCGATTCGCATGACATCGGCCGGCAGGTCATCGAGCAGATACCCCTTTTTCTTTCCCGCAATGACGTCCGGATGCGTCTTGACGAAAAAGGCGCCATCCGGATATCGCTTTCTGGCAGAATCCAGCATTTGCCGGAAGCTGTCGGCGCCGGCCATCCCATACGTGACGGAGAGGTCACCCCGGGTCTGGTCAATGAGGAGGATTCGTGGTCGACGGGTCTGTGGCAGACGAACGCTGTCCCAGACGTGGTTGTACTTGTAGATCTGTTCCTTCACGATGCGGGCCATGAGCCTGCGTGCGCGATCAAGGTCCCCCCCCCCCTCGCCGTTGCTTTGAATGAGGATTTCCAGGTCCGATGGCCGGGTCGCATCGTAGTAGATGGCGGATGTATCGACGATGAAGCCGAATGGCTGTGCATTGTTCACACCCAGGCCGATGGATCGAATAAACCCGTCTTCGATACAGATGTACGGCAAACCGGCGTTGGCTGCGAAACTCCTTGCCCGATTCGTGTTGTCCTTTCGTCCCCAGCCAACAACGGCAGACAGGGCAGTACCGTCGTTATGCCTTCCCAATCGCAGGACCCGGCCGCCCAATGCGGCGCCGAGGTGCCGTCTAGTAACAAGCCCCCGTGAAAAGGTGCCGATGATGGGAGTGGGACTGTTATTATTTTCCATGATTGATTGTGTTTTCAGGTAACTTTTTTTAACCACAAAACTGTAGAATTCAGAATCCAGGAGTCAGAATCCAGGAGCCAGGAGCCAGGAGCCAGGAGCCAGGAGCCAGGAGCCAGGAGCCAGGAGCCAGGAGCCAGGAGCCAGGAGCCAGGAGCCAGGAGCCAGGAGCCAGGAGCCAGGAGCCAGGAGCCAGGAGCCAGGAGCCAGGAGCCAGGAGCCAGGAGCCAGGAGCCAGGAGCCAGGAGCCAGGAGCCAGGAGAAGGTGTCGCTTCGCTCCTTCAATTTGAATATTACCGTTGCCTCTATACAGAATGCAAAATGGAAGAAAGGTAACCTTCCAGCAATTTACTGATCTCCCGAAGTTGGTTTGCCAATTCAACATTTTCACCATAACCGAGATCTGCTGCCAAAATAGATAGTACCGTGTCTCTTCAAGGGAGCCCTGTGCTATATTTAAAAACCTTGCCTTGTCTGGCCTGGTCTTTTTCTTGAATCCTTCTGCGATGTTCGCTGGAATTGAAACAGCGGATCTTCTCAATTGTGAAGTCAGCCCATAAATCTCATTCTTAGGGAATGATTCACTATAGCGATACACAGCCAAAACAAATTGATGCGCTTTTTGCCATACAATCAAGTCCTGAAAATTTTTGCCGGTGCTCGTTTCATTCTACATTCTGGATTTCCAGCTCTTTATTTATGATTGAGCCAAAGGCGCGTCAACGATCACCCGCAAAGCGGGTGACTTGGATATTCGGCCATGGGCCGGATATCCAAAAGCACGTTAGTGCTTTCATCGTTCGGGGTGATTCCGGGTGCAAAGCACCCGGTTTGAATACAACTAATCCACCTTCTGGATTCTGACTTCTGACTCCTGAATTCTGCTGTTTTGTTATTTGGTCATTGGAATTTATTTGTGATTTGGAATTTGTTTATTGGAATTTTTTGTTACTGTCGTTCCTCACACCACTCCAGCGCCCCGCGATACAGGCGATCCCGCAGCGACGGATCCGCGAACAACAAAAGGATTGCCGCGACCCATCTTTTTTGGTGATTTCTGCATAGAAGGCCGGTCTGTCCATGAACCACCGTATTACCATAGACAATCCCCGACGAATAAATGCCGGCAGCCCCCATGCGCGTGATATCGAATACCTTCGTGTGAGAGCGTCCCCGGTTGAAGGATGTATCCATACACGGTGCCAGACCGACCTGAAAACGGCAGCAACCGGTGTATTCAAGATAATCCGGCCAAGGCATGGGATGAATCACCCGAACCCGGGGAATCCCCTTGAAGAGTCGCCGGACCCGATGGTTCCCCATGATTTCAAACCACGCATGGGGAGACTCCTGCTGTACGGCCTTTACCACCGGTACAAGCCATTGCATCTCCCATCGATGCGCCCTGGTACCATGGTAAAAATAGACCGGCCCGTTGGTATTCGTTTCTCCGGGAACCATAAAAACCGGTTCTATGACCCGTGCCGCAGATTCGGGATATCGCCGCGCCAACGCGGCGGTTGAGAGCCAAATCTCATTGCAATGGCGGCACAGGGATCTTTTTGTCATGGCATACCGCCAACCGGTTTTCACGGCATAGGAGAAGGGGAGTTCGGGTGAACGGGTGGTCATGGGCATGTCGTCATCCATAAAATAGACCACGAAGTCACCTGCCGCCTGGCGTCGCGCCACCCATCTGAGCCATGGCAACGGAGCGTATCGGACCACCACGATCATGATGGGCGTTTCGCCGACAACAACCGCCGCCGGCCGCTGGAGCAGCGTATCCACGGTTCGAACGGTATCGACGAAATTTCCCCGGAACCGTTTCGTGAGGTAGATGTCCGTGGTGGGGATTGCGCCCGGTGATAGAATCACGACACGTTTCGGCCTTAGATCGCCACGACCCGAAAGCGGCCGAAGAAGGCCCTTGCCGCCGGCGACGGTTTCGAAAAATCGGGAAAGCAGGGAACGGAAAGGCGAAGTTATCGAAGGATATCGGGGTGAAAGAGGCATAAAAACCAGAATACAGAATCCAGGAGTCAGAAGCCAGAATAGATAGGTTGTCGCTTCGCTCCATCGTTATTTAAATCGATTGAGCCGAAGGCGAATCCACATTCTGGATTCTGACTTCTGACTCCTGGATTCTGATTTTCGTCTCCTGAATTCTCTTGTCAAAATGCTTGCGATCACAACATTCAATGGTCAACGTTCATCTGTTCCCCACACTCACATCCCCACCCCCTTGGCATACGCGCGGGCCTCATGATCGTTTCCGGAAGAATTAAAAAAGGAGAGTCTGACCAGATTTTCCCGGATCCTTCTGCTTCTGATCGTTACAAACTCGTCGTTGATCCGGAACGGCCGTCGAATCCAATCCAGCGGCTGCAAAAATTCCCCTTTTCCGGCCGCCCGTAATCGGCGGGGGATGGCACCAAGATCAAAGGCGGCGATGTCGGCACCGGCGGAAAGGGCCAGGCTCAGGGTGTATGAATAGGTTTCCGGCCATATGGAAGGCAGCCAGACCAAATCGGGAGACAGGGACTGAAGGGTTTGTACGCCTTCATGGTCCATATACCGGCCGGTTATGGTGACGCCGACTCTTTTCAATGAAGCGTCGTCCTTGGTAAACCCCATGACGACATATTCGATGGGAAGATGGCGCCTGAAAGCATCCTTGGCACAGGCCTTGAGAACATAAAAGCCTTTGATGGGCACGATGGCCCCCACAACGACGATGCGAATGGAAGTTCCCGGTCGAATGGAACGGTGCAATTTTGTCCGAGGCAAAAGGATCGGTGGTTCCGGCGGCCGAACATGTATCGGTACCGTTGGAAACCAGTGATTCAAACGGTCCTTTACATCCTCATTGGGGACATTCACCGCCGAAGCGGCTTCAAACAAACGGCCGTATCCATTTCGCCAGGTGAGAATATCAACCCGCCGCCGGAAAAACACATCCGGCGTTTTTTTCTTCAAACAGGCATTGCACATGTTTTCCGCCGGACTCTTACAGTAGACACCGGTGGAATCGACCATATTGATGCGGGGACATATGGACTGATAATCATGAACAAACACATCCAGTTGTACTCCTGCCTGATCGGCACAGGCGGCAATGACCCGAGGCGCGGCGTCGCCCAGATCCACCAGCTGGTGAACGTGGATATGAGTGATTTGAAACCTTTTTAGAACGTAAAAAAAGGAGCTGGGTTTGCGAAAGTCGACGGGTGGAAGATTCGGCAGAAGACAGGCATGAACGGATGACAACCTTGCCTGATGGCGACCGCCCGAGGGCGTTAAGAAAAACAGTCCCATGCCTTTGTCTTGCAAACGCTGGCCGTTTTCGATGATGCTACGCTGTGTTCCCCCGCCCCGGTTGTGGGTAATCACCAAAACGTTTTGTTTTTCAATCTGTTGGGAAAGGCGCGCCTCGTCCATTCTCCGCCTGGCAGGCAGCAGGGGATCTTTGGCCACGAATGCGGCGACATCCGACATGTAGTTGGGATATCGCCGTTTCAGGATCTTGAGGGCTTTTCTGATCCGGCGCCCCTTCTGGCCCTTGAAAGATCGTGCCCCCCAGTGCCAGACGAAGACATCCGTCGCGATCACATGCTTCCAACGGGAACGGATGGCGCGTTGACAAAAGTCGTTCTCTTCCCCGTATCCGCGTGAAAACGCCGATTCGTCGAAGAGCCCGATGTCGTCCAGACAGGCCCGCTTGATGTACATGCAGAACCCCACGGCCGTTGGCGTCTCGATGGAAACGCCGGGATTGGCATTCCGGGCAATATGATCGAGGTGGGCACTGGAAATCTCGATGGGACAGGGATTGTCGCTGTCAAATACCGGATAGCTGCAAATCGTGGCATTGTTGGACAACGGGGTAACCGTGGCGATGCGAGGATCCCGATCGGCAGCGGTCCGAAGACGGTCCAACCAGTCGTTGCACGGTTGCGTATCGGCGTTGAGCAATACCACGTCCCGCTTCGGATGAAGCTTCATTCCCATGTTCACCGATCGGACGTATCCCATATTCGTCTTGTTTTCGATGCAGGTAAATCCATGGGTTCGGGACAAATCGGCCAATTCGGCGGCAAGGCGCCGGTCCGGACTGGCATCGTTGATCACCACCAATGCGAAGGGGGTTTTCTGAACAAAGCGCAATACATTGAAGATACAGCGCAACGTCTCGGTTCGCCCCTTGTAAACGGGAACGATAATATCGACAAGCGGTCGGCCATGGATTCTCAGTGGTGAGAGCACTTTCCACTGAAACGCAGATGGAGGTTCACCACTGTGGTCGCGACAGATCTTCACAACCGGCAGTTCCGACGTCGACTCCTGTTTCACCTGGGTGCAACCCAAATGGTGAAACAGCGGATTGACGCCCGCCCTGGCAACATCAGGATGGGACAGCAGATAATTGGCGCCATCGAATGTGGCGCAGGGTGACCGACCCTCCCGCCCGCCATATTTCAGGTAATGGGAGAGCGGGTCTACCCCCTTGAATTTTACATCCCGATTCGTGGAAAGATAGTAGGCGGTGTCGAACCAGGGACTGGTCGGTATGCCCCGAAACCGGCCCACCAGCCTGTAGTGAAGCAGGGTATTGACATTACCGGGACGATTTTGAATGGCATTTCGACGATAATAGGCCGGGTCGAAAAGGGGCATGGGAAGACGATTCTCCCTGTCCCCATAGGCGACATAATGCCGCAACGGATCGTATCCGTCCTTCTCCACGTCGGGATTGTTCTTCAGATAATAGGCATCATCAAATAGACCGCTTTGTCGTATCAGCGCGGCAGTGAAATAGCGGTAATATTTTCCCAGCCCGACAATCGACAGGAGATGAGCGATCGTTTCCAACACCAGAACCGAACACCGACAAAAATTTTTTTCGATGAAACGACTCATAGGGTATGTGATTTGGATTTTAGATTAATCAAGAATTTTTGCAATTATAACAGTAATTGTAGATTATGTCATGGTAAAACTACAGAATACAGAATCCAAGAGCTTAGAGCTTAGAGCTTAGAGCTTAGAGCTTAGAGCTTAGAGCTTAGAGCTTAGAGCTTAGAGCTTAGAGCTTAAGGATGAAAAGCTCGACAAAGTCCAACCGTCAAGCACAAAATGAACGCTGAAAATCGAACGTCGAACATTAGAAAGAGCTATTCGAAGAAGAAAAATACCAATATCCAAATTCCAAAATTACAGAAGCCAGAATCCAGGAGTCAGAATTCAGAATGGCTATGTTGTCGCTTCGTTTCATAATTGTGAGGTCAGCCCATAAATCTCATGTTTAGGGAATGATTCACTATAGCGATGCACAACCAGAACAAATTGATGAGTTTTTTGCCATACAATCAAGTCTTGAAATTTTTATGCCGGTGGTTATTCCACCCAACATTCTGAATTTACAGCTTTGTTTGGCGATTGAGCCGAAGGCGAATCCAACTCCTGGATTCTGACTTCTGACTCCTGAATTCTCTTTCTATTTTGTGATTTGGAATTTTGTTAGGTGTTGCCTCCCTGACGTCTTGATTCTTTTTCAGCTCATTTTTCTTACGATCATCTCGCCCGAACGCATTGCTATATCGACAAAAAGACACCGAACGTGATGGCCATCTGGTACAGTATCTGGGTAAGATCCCTGGTCAGCTGAATGGTTTTTCCTTCCAGCTTGGGAAATACCAGAATCGAGTCGCCTTTTTCGACCAATTCATTCTCTCCATCGCATTTCACCACGGTACCGTTTTTTCGAATCAACAGAACCCGGTCCTTATCGGCCCGCTCCCCGAAATCACCGGCCAGCTTGATATAATCGCCGACGGTACTTTTCGCAATATAGGTATGGGCGCCCGGAAAGGAGACTTCCCCTTGGATTTGAACGATGTTGTTCTTCCGGGGAATGTACAGCTGGTCGCCATCTTCCAAGAAGATATCGGAAAATCCCTGGCGGTCGTGAATAATGACCCGCCCTTTGGGTTCCAGCCGCCTGGCCCGGTCGATGAAGGTCAGAATCGATTTGCTTTCCTGGCTGCGCATCAGGGCTTCGTCCTTGGTCACCGCCGAGCTGGTCAACACCAGTTTTTCCAGTTCGTCGAGTTTTGCATCCAGAAGCTGTTTTTGCCTCTCGGCGACACTTTTTCGGAACAACTGCATGGATTCGACGTCCGACAGGTCGGTAACGATGACTTTGTTCATCAGTTCGGAAAGGGTGTAGTTCTTGGGAACGACGAAGGTGTGGGGCCCCTTGTGCTCTCCGACAATGGTGATCTTGTTCGAATTCTCCGTATGATCGGAGTAGACTTCGATCTGGTCGCCGGACTGCACCATCACCTGATCGATTTCGGAGAAGGAATACGCATGGAGTTCTCTTTTGTTGTCCGGTGTCCATCGGGTCAATGTAAGGTTGTTCGCCGTCACATTGGGCATCGCCAGGTCCAGTACTTCCCGCAGGGGAACTTGGGAAGCGGTGAATTCGAACATGAAAGGACGTTGCACGTCCCCGGTCGTGGTGATGCGGTAGGCAAGATCGCCGATGACGATGGAATCGCCGTCGTGAAACTGAAACAGCTCCAATTTCCCTTCGGTAAGAAAGCCGTACAGATCGATTCTTCGGATCACCTTATTGTCACGGACAATGGAAATTTTCCGAAAACTTCCGTATTTCAGATTGATTCCCCTCGCCTTGTCGATGAACTGCAAAACGGAATCCGACGCCATACCCTGGTATAATCCCGGTTTATGGACGTTTCCGGTGACGAACACCCAAACCGGCTGATAACTGGCAACGTTGGCATAGACGTTAATCTTCTGTTTGTAGGACTGGGAGACCTTTGCCGTGATGACGCGCACCAGGTCCTTGTTGGCCACGCCGGCAACGGCCACCGTTCCCAGTTTTGGGATGAAGATATTTCCCTGGGAATCCACCGGCGCATTGATCTCCAGTTCGAAGGCACCCCAAATTTTCAGATTGATGACATCACCGATGGCGACCTTGTAGGCAGGGTTGAAGTAGGGCTGTGCCTTCTGGCTGAATTGGCCCTGAAATAGATTTTGACCGAATACGGATTCCCGACCCGTTTCGGCAGCCCTGTTCTCCGGTGTGGATGGCGTGTCCCCCCCCGTCAGGCCGGACTCCGCCAGTTCCGACTCGGGGATGACCGCATCCCCGATGGAGATATCGGCGGCGAAGATGGATGGCGGTGTTAATGAAAAAAGAAGTACGGCGGCGGCGAAACAGGCAAAAACGGTTCGTTTCATGCTCTCAATCCTTATGGTCTCGAATAACAATCCATACTAACATTACGACGCGATAAAAAAGGAAAATCAGGACAATGGCCGTTAGGGTCATGCGGATGCGTTTGGGATACACATGACCGTCCGGCAGCGAAGGAACGGCGATCACTTCGAACACCTTGGACTCCTGCAATGCCTCCATCTTGTTCATTTCGTACTGCACCAGCGTGTTTTTGTAAACCTCGCTGGCAAAATCCACAACGGACTGCAACCGCTGGTATTCGAAGATCAGATCGTTGAGATGCTGTTTTTCCGGACCGGACAACCGGTTTTTCATTTTGTCCAGCGCGGCCTTTTGCTCCTCGATCTCATTTTTCAATTTGCTCGCCTCCATGGTGTCGGGAGACATGTAGCGCAGAAGCTGATTGTATTCGGAGGTTTTTTTGGCGATCTCCATCTCGATGCCGGCGATGATGTTGTGGTAGGTGGAAAGGGATGCGGACGGGTCCACCAGCCGGTGCTTGTTTTGAAATACTTCCATCGCCTGCACGGCATCGTCCCACTTGGCCTTGTTGTCCGCCAGCTGTTCGGTGAGAAAGGCGATCTTCTTTTCCGCCGTGTTGTGGTTCAACTGGTTCAAAAAGGCTTCGCCGGCGGTCAGCAGATACCGAAGGATGGATTGGGCCAGTTCCGGGTCGGAGCAGTCGAAGGAGATGGTGGTGATGCCGCTGGCCTCATCGGAAACGATCTTCAGGTTCTTGCGAAACAGATCCAGATAATCCTCTGCGGTGGGATTGAAAATAAGCCGGTCCAGGATATCGGTCTTTTCGCTGCGGTATCGGGCGGTCAGGTTGAACCACCGGTCCACACGATTGAAGATATCCATGGACTGCAGGTAATTGACGACGATCTTTGAATCCAGCTGAGAGCTGGAACTGCCCCCTCCGAAGAGACTCAAGTCCACGCCCAGACTCTGTTGGGTAGCCAGATCCCGGATGACATAAATGGATTCGGAGCGGTATTTCTCCACGGCGAAAAAGGCGATATAGATAAGAAAAACCGCCAACGGCACCGCCATTACGATCAGCTTCATGCCGTGGGCCTTGACAATTTTCCACATCCGGGGCCCGATGACTTTCTTTATACCACCCATGGGTTTTGATTCCAATTCAATGCGATTCATAGTGACTGATAGTATCCAATGGCCTCTTTGACATCCTCGAAATAGGAGAGCCGGCCGTCGGAAAGGACGATACCGCTGTCGCACATCTCCCTGAGTACCGGCAAGCTATGGCTCACCAGCAGGAAGTTGCGGCGATGCATCAGATCTTTCAATGCCGCATTGGCCTTTTCCCGGAATTTCGGATCCCCCACGCTGAGGACCTCGTCGATGAGATAGCAATCGAAATCAAAGGCAAGACTCGTGGCAAAATTGAGTCGGGATTTCATACCAGACGAATAGGTCTTCACGGGCATGTGAAAGTAGTCCCCCAGTTCGGTGAATTCGAGGATGAAATCCATTGTCTGTTTTATCTCGGCCTCTGACAGGTCGTAGATTCGGCAGACGAACTGGGCATTTTCCTTTCCCGTAAGGCTGCCCTGAAAACCGCTTCCCAAAGCCAGGGGCCAGGAAAAATTCATATCGGATTCGATGCGCCCCCGGTTGGGAAAATCGATACCGCCCAACATGCGCAGCAGGGTGGACTTGCCGGTTCCGTTGAGCCCCAGAATACCCAGATTTGTCCTGCTGGGGATGGTCAGGGTCACATCCTTGAGGATGTATTTTCGGTCCCCTTTGGTCTCGAAGTATTTGGTTACGTTTTGCAGCCGAATCATAGCGACAAGATGATCCTGTTTTTCAAACGAGTGTACAACCACAGCCCCAAAAAAGAAAAACCGATTGTCCAGCATGTGATGTACCCATAACTGGCCAACGGACTATAATACCCCTCGAAATAGGCAACACGTATCAGTTCCATGAAGTGTAATAGAGGATTAAAAAACAGCCAACTCTGATATTTTTCTGGAAGGGAGGTAATTGGGATCATTACCCCCGAGAGCCAGAACAGTGGGGTTAAGAGGACGCTGACGACATTCGGAAAAGTTTCCGAAAAGGTTCCAATCACGGAAAAAAAAAGCCCTAAACAAAAAGAAAACCACACCAGCAGAAAAAGTGTCCACATCAATAAGAGCATGTCGTGGACGGGTGAACCGAATCCCAGGGCCATGGCGACAAATCCCAAAAAAACAAAACCGAACAGGTTCACGATACATTCCACGATACACCGGGAGACCAGGGTGTCGATGGGTTTGACCTGACGGTAACTGAACAGCCCCTGGTTGGCAGTATAGGCGTTCATGGAGCTGTTGACGATGGTTCGAAACAGGCCGTAGGGAAGAAACCCGGTGAGCAGATACATGCGAAAATCCAGGCCGGTCCCGCTCCTTGAGCCCCGAAGGGCAAGTGAAATCATCACCCAGAAAATGAGCAGGAACAGCATGGGCTGCAGGAACCCCCAGAAGTAACCGAACTTCTTGGCACCAAAACGCGTCTTCATCTCCCGCATGATCAGGGCGAAGACCACGGCGCGGTGGATCTGCCAGGGGGTGCGGCGAAGGGAAAGGTTGCCCGAGACTTTAGTTGGCCAGGGTCGGTCCATACGTTTGTTCTCTGGCCATGATCTCGATCACCCGCTTCAAACAGGCGGGGGTATCCACACCCGGGCCGGTGGGATGGGTGGGTACGGCCTTGATGGCGATGTCCGCCTGGAGCAATCGCAGTTGTTCCAGACACTCCCATTGTTCCAGATCGGATTCGGGCAGTTCGTTGTAACGGGACAGGAGTTTTGACCGATAGGCGTAAACGCCGATGTGTTTCCAGTAGACGTTTGCCACTTTCGTCTGTTCCGAAACATAGGGGATGGGATTGCGGCTGAAGTACAGGGCGTTATCGTTGTGGGATTTGATCAGTTTCACGGTATTGAGATCCAGGGCCTCCTTGACGGAGATGGGGTGGCAAAGGGTCGCCACATCAACCGAGCCGCAATGGACCAGGGCATGGGCCAGGCGATCGATATCCGCCGGTCGAATCAATGGCTCATCGCCCTGAACGTTGACGTAGATATCCGCCGGAATTCGCCTGGCCACTTCGACGACCCGATCCGTTCCCGACGGATGATCCGGGTCTGTCATCATGACCTCTCCGCCAAATCCCTCGACGACATCGGCAATGCGGCGGTCATCGGTGGCGACCAGGATCCGGCTCGCGCATGTCGCCAGGCAGGATCTCTCGTAGACATGCTGAATCATGGGTTTGCCTAAAATATTGGCAAGGGGTTTCCCCGGAAAACGAGACGATTGATATCGCGCCGGAATCACAATAACGATCTTCATATGATAAATCTAATCCTCATCCAACGCCGTTTCGGATTTGCGTCGTTCATCGGACGAAATCACCATTCGGACCGAATGACACAAAAAGAATATGATAAACTGTTAGAAGGATCGCTCTTTTCGCATGGAAAAAGGAAACGCTGACGATTTTATCGCAGCCGGATTATTTATACGTTACTTTGCGCCGGATGGCAACCCCAACTATGTAATTTCCTGGCCAAAACGACTGTCAGTCCCGTGCGGCCACATGAATTCGACTATCGTGGTGCCGAATATTCGTTGATGGCCTGCCAGTAGGCAGACGCGGTCTCGATGATGTTGTGGCCGGCGTTCTCAACATCGAACGTTGAATAAGGAACGAATTACGGAACAGCAGAAATCAGAACGACGATTTTTTCGTTGCGCTCCTTCTAATGTAAAGATGCCTACCTTTTCAGGTAATGCTTTATTCAGAGGCCACAGAGAACTGCAATTTGATTCTTTCTCTGTGCTCTTTTGCGTCCTCTGTGGTTACATTCTTTTCGGCTGCGCCGAAGGCGGGGCCAACTTCTGTATTCTGAATTCTGACTCCTGGATTCTAATCCTGCATATTTTTGGATCGTTCCCTTGTCCCCCTTGGATCCTCGATTCCGCAGATCCATATTCTGCCCCTTAAAAAAGGTATTTGAACAAGACAAAACCACCGACCAGCAAAACGGTGAAGGAGACGGCAAGGATATCGAAATAGCGATCGATGAAGCGTTGGATCTGCGGCCCGAACACCCGGATCAGCCCCCCCACAAGAAAGAAACGGGCCGACCGGGAAGCCGCCGAGGCCAAAACGAACACCGCGAAATCGATCTTGAACATGCCGGCGGCGATCGTGAACACCTTGTACGGAATCGGGGTGAAGCCGGCAATGCCCACAGCCCAGGCGTCGTAGGTGCTGTAAAGGTTCTCGATGTACGTCACCTTTTCGGTCAATCCGTAAAAATCGACGATCCGGCTCCCCAGCGATGCCATGAACTGCCAGCCGATCAAATACCCCAGGCATCCCCCCAGCACCGATCCGACGGAACAAACCAGGGCGAATCGAAAGGATCGCTCGGGCCGGGCGACACACATGGCGATTAAAAGCACATCGGGCGGTATGGGAAAAAAGGAAGATTCGGCGAATGCCAGAAGAAAGAGTGCCCAAGTGCCATAGGGAGTGGCCGCCCAGTGGAGGACCCAGTCGTATAGTCGCCTCATATCGTGTCCTAACGAGTGTCCATCCAGAAACGGCATCTCATGGCCCATGCCGGCGTTCTCGCTCCGTCGAAATCCTCAACGTAGCGCTGCTACGCCTCCGGTTTCAACGTCTCTGCGGCCTTGGCCTGCGCCATGATCTACCATTTCTGGATGGACACGAACTATGATGAACTCGTAAGAAGTCGGGTTTCGGACGGCTTCGTAAAAAGTTCGAGATCAAGGCTTGCGAACCCCGAGGAATGAGGCGTATTAATGATACGTCGCAGTGACGAGGGGTGAAGCGTAACGCAGATATCGGACTTTTTACGAAGCCGTCAACTATGGTGCATCCCAACCATGTTCGCCTATTAACTTCACGAAGCGGCACCCCCCCAGATTGGTCCGGTGGATCCCCTTCTCGTCACGATACAGCTTGACCAGGTCCTGGCTGTGATGATCGCCCACCGGAATCACGAGTCGTCCGCCCATGGCCAACTGGTTTACCAGAACCGAAGGGATCTCGGGTGCCCCTGCGGTTACGATAATGGCGTCGTAGGGACTGTGTTCCTGCCAGCCGGTGGTGCCGTCGGAATAGCGCGTGACGATGTTGTGGTAACGAAGCTGATCGAACAATTTTCGGCTTCTGGCGTAGAGCGAATAAATGCGTTCGACCGTGTAGACCCGAAAGGCGATTTGGGCGAGGATCGCCGCCTGATAACCGGAACCGGTGCCGATCTCCAATACCCGATCTTCCGGTGTCACCTGAAGCGCCTGTGTCATCTCCGCGACGATGTATGGTTGGGAGATCGTCTGCTGTTCGCCGATGGGCAGGGGAAAATCCCCATAGGCTTGATCCATCATTGCCTCACTGACAAACAGATGCCGCGGTACCGTTCTCATGGCCGACAGCACGTGTGGATCGTTGATCCCACGTGCGATGATCTGATTGGTGACCATTTGATTTCTCAGACGCTGGTATTTCATCGACCTCTTCTCCAACGGGAACTGTGCGTTTCAATTTTATTTTGAGACGCCCAGCGTAAGTTCAAGCAAGTGTCTATCAATAAAGAAGAATCTGGTCAAGCTAGTATAGGTGTGGATGGATGACGGCACGGAGACATGAGGGAAGAGAATCCAGGCGTCAGGAGCCGGAATGGCGATGCTGTCGCTTCGCTCCATCATTGAAGAAGAAATCCCAATACACAAATTCCAAATCACAAATTAGAAAAAGTATCCAGGCGTCAGGGGCCAGAATCCAGAATTTGGGTTCGCCTTCGGCTCAGCCGATGTGAAAAAAAACGATGGAGCGCAGCGACAACATCGCCATTCTGACTTCTGTTGTTTAGTGATTTGGAATTTTTCATTGGAATGCACGGCTTGGCAACACCAAAAAAAAGCGCCCCAAGACAGGGCGCTTCGCGTTTCATGATCTTGCAGAAACCGGTTTAAATCTTATAGATCACCCGTTTTTCGGTGATAATGATATCCACGTGTTTATCATGGGACTCCATGGGTATCTGGGGGACCAGCTGGCCTTCGAACACCAGTCCCACCTTTCGCGTCGTCATGGGCAAGTTGGGGATCATACGGTCGTAAAAGCCCTCTCCGGAGCCGATTCGCCCTCCCTTTTCATCCATGGCGATGCCGGGGATGATGGCGATATCGATGCAATCAAAGGGAACCGTTTTGCATTTGGCCGGATCCGGTTCCAGTATCCCCCGCGCGCCGGTAACCAGGTCCTTTTCCGGATTATCGACCTTCATGGGCGTCATGGTGAACTTGGCGGCGTCAAAGGTGGGCAGCACGACGATTTTTCCAAAGTCATACGCCCGTTTGATGATCGCGTCGGTTGCGACTTCGCACTCGGCATTCGCGTACAACATGACAATCTTGGACTCGAGAAAGTTGGCAAATTCAAAAAGCCGATTTTCGATGATTGCTGTATTCTCCCGGCAGACCTCACTTGAAAGTGAGCAAACATAGGTCGACATTTCATTTCTGATTTCCTGCTTTTTTTCCCGCACTTCATCCATTGCCATTTCCACCTTTCGGTTTTTGCCATATTACCGCAATGTCCCGCACACTTACGACGATTGGCATCCTCTTTCGTTCAATGGCGGCATCGTCTTATTTCGGGTGTCGATTGTCTTGTCCCAAGATGGAATTTCAGGGAGACCGTCTCTCTATCGCGGTTCAACCGGCAATAATCATTGACTAATTGGGCCACTTGGGATAAATTTTGGCTGGTTTCGCCTTCGGTGGCCGCCAATTATCCGTATCGCCGCCCACCACTTCCGAAAATTTTCACCGCTGCCTGCAATCCGATGCATGGCCCCGATACACACGACAGTGAAATAGTAAGGACAATTATGCTGGAAATCAAGCTCATCAGAGAAAATTTGGAACTCGTCAAAACCGCCATGAAAAACCGTGGCACGGCCTTTGATTGGGAAGCATTTCAAGCCCGGGATGCAAGGCGCAAGGAATTGCTTTCCGAGATAGAGGCGCTCCGGCAAAAACGCAACCGTGTATCCGAACAGGTGGCCGAAATGAAGCGTGCCGGAGAAAACGCAGCGTCCATCATCGCGAACATGCGGGAGGTGTCCACGACCATAAAGGACTTGGAAACATCCCTGACGGAAAGCGAATCGGCAATCGATGAAATGGTCATGGCCATGCCCAACATTCCCCATGAGACCGTACCGGTGGGAAAGGACGAAACGGATAATCCCGTGGTGAAAACCGTCGGCACGCCAACAACATTCGATGCCCCCCCCCTGCCCCACTGGACCATCGGCGAACGTCTGGGCATTCTGGATTTTGCCCGTGCCGCCAAAATCGCCGGTGCACGGTTTCCCCTCTACCTGGGATTGGGAGCTCGGCTGGAACGTGCGCTGATCAACTTCATGCTGGATCTGCACACCGGTGAACATGGATACACAGAGGTGTTGCCACCTTTCATCGTCAATCGAAAAACCATGACCGGTACGGGCCAGCTTCCCAAATTCGAAGAGGACCTGTTCAAACTGGAAGGACTGGACTATTTTCTCATTCCCACGGCGGAAGTACCCGTGACCAACATCTACCAGGCGGAAATTCTGGACGCATCCCAACTGCCCATCAAATATACGGCGTATACCCCTTGTTTCCGGTCCGAGGCCGGCAGCTATGGAAAGGACACCCGGGGCCTGATCCGGCAACACCAATTCAATAAGGTGGAGCTGGTCAAGTTCACCCGCCCGGAGACATCCTACGATGAGCTGGAAACCCTTCTGGACAATGCACAGGCCGTTCTTCGACGCCTGGAACTTCCCTATCGGATTATCACCTTGTGCACGGGGGATCTGGGATTCTCCGCCGCAAAAACCTACGACATCGAGGTATGGATGCCGTCCCAGGGAGTGTACCGGGAGATCTCCTCTTGCAGCAACTTCGAAGATTTCCAGGCCCGCCGCGCCAATATCCGGTGTAAGGAGAAGGGGAAAAAGGGCACGCGTCTGGTCCACACCTTAAACGGCAGCGGGCTGGCCGTCGGCCGGACCCTCGCGGCACTGTTGGAGAACAACCAACAGGAAGACGGCAGCGTGATCATCCCGAAGGCGCTTAGGCCCTATATGGAAAATATGGAGAAAATCGTCCCGTGAGAATCGACCAATTTCCCGAAAAGGTGCAACCGTACCTGATTCCCGAACCCGGTGGAAAGCAGATCTATCGATGTCTGGGGTGCGGCACCGAGCATGGTATCGAGTCCTTGTTGTACACCTGCCCGGACTGCGGCCAGGTACTTTTGATCCACGATACACAATTCGACCGGTTAAAGGCCATCGATGGCAAGATGTGGCGACAGATCTTCGATTATCGCCGCATGTTGAAGATCCCGGCATTGAAGGGGATCTACCGGTATCACGAATTCATCGGTCCGGTAATCCCCTTGGAATCCATCATTTACCTGGGCGAAGGCCATACGCCCGTGGTGGAAGCCAACGCACGTCTTGCAAAAAAGGCGGGCATCCGGTTCTTTTTCAAAAACGACGGACAGAATCCCAGTGCATCCTTCAAGGATCGTGGGATGGCCAGTGCCTTGAGCTATATCCATTTTCTCATCCAACGGGGTGTAATCGACCGGGTGCTCTCCATTTGCGCCTCCACCGGAGACACCAGTGCCGCGGCGGCGCTGTATGCCGCGTACCTGAAACCCCACATCGCATCGGCGGTGCTGCTGCCCCATAAAAAGGTGACCCCCCAGCAGCTCTCCCAACCGCTGGGCAGCGGTGCAGACGTGTTTGAAATTCCCGGCGTATTCGACGATTGCATGAAGGTGGTCGAACGCCTGTCCGACGAGTACAACGTGGCACTGCTCAACTCGAAAAACGCATGGCGGATATTGGGTCAGGAGTCTTACTCCTACGAAATCGCGCAGGAGTTCGAGTATGAAATGAATGACAAGGTGGTGGTGGTCCCCATCGGCAACGCGGGCAACATCACCGCCGTCATGAACGGCTTCCTTAAATTCTTCGATGTCGGCGTTATCGACACGTTGCCCAAAATATTGGGTGTACAATCCGTTCATGCCAACCCGGTGGTCCGATACTATGAGGAGCCGGATTCGGCGCAGCGGCGTTTTACACCCATGACCGTCAAACCCAGTGTTGCCCAGGCCGCCATGATCGGCAACCCGGTTTCCATGCCCCGTGTGATGCATCTGGTGGATCAATACAACCAGACGGCCGGGTGCCAGCGCGTTTTCTTCGTCGAGGTGGTCGAACAGGCGATCATGGACTGGCAGTTGACGGCGAATCGAAACGGCCACATCGCATGTACCCACGGCGGCGAGTCTTTGGCCGGACTGCATTCGGCCGTGGAAAAAGGTTTCGTGTCCCCAAGCGAAACGGCCATCGTGGACTCCACGGCCCATGCCCTCAAGTTCTCGGGTTTCCAGGACATGTACTTTCAAAATGACTTTCCCGATGAATTTGCCGTTCGCCCCGACCCGCAGCTGATCAATCTTCCCAAACTGGTACGCCCCGAACAGTTAGAACGGGTACCGGAGCCGGGCAGGCCACTAAATCCCGAAGATTTTTCAAAATTTGTTGAAGCGGTTTGCAGCGAGATCGCATCGGACCTAAAGCTAAAGAGAAAAAAATGATTTTTCCCAATTCTTTCCATCCGCGACTCATCCGAACTCTTTTTTTCCTTTTCCCGATCCTTGCCATTTTGCTTGGCGCCGTCGTTGTCAATGGCGCCATGCTCTACAAAAACTACGTGGTCCGGTACGACCGGGGTTGGGACATTCTGTGCGACCCGTACCGGGTCGAGGCCGGTGATTGGGTGTTGAAAATCTTTCGGCAAAAAGGCGAAATCGCCCACGAGGACTTCAGGGAATTTCTCGGCATTTTTGAACGTCTCAACCCGCATGTAAAAGATATCGACCGGATTCGACCCGGGCAAGTGGTGGACATTCCCATCAAGAAATTGGCGCCGGGCAACCTCCCCGGTCAGGACACGGGCATCGTCTCCATTCCATTTGTCATGATCTCCAGTACGAAAGAGACAATCGAAAAGCATTCAACTGAATACACCGTTCAGAAAGGTGACACCGTTTCCACCCTTATTTCCAAACGGTTCGGTGGAAAATACGGCGACAACTTGTACAACCAGGGGGTGAAGCTGTTTTTGGCGGCCAACCCCCATATCAAAGATATCAATCGCATCTACGCCGGCCAGAAGGTCCACATGCCCGACCCATCCATACGGGAAAAAAACTGGTACGAAAGTCTCTTCGATGAAGACGGCAATATCGTGGACGAAAAGGCTCCATCTGAATCCCAGGGAGAAGAGACGACCGCTTCGCGCCCCGCTCCGGCGGCACCACCTGCAAGGCAGTGGACCGAAACCGATTCGGAGCCGAGGAACCCTCTCGAAGCCTCGGCAATGAAAACGGCGGCCGCCATCGGTGGTCGGCTGATCAGGAAAGGGACCCTGTTTCTTCCAACGAGGCAGGGAGAGGATTTCGAATTGGATCTTTCGCAATATCCCATGATCGACATGGAGAACGGATCCAAAATCATCTTGACATCCAAAGACCGGATCATGGATGTAGACCTCTCTGAAATCGGCTCCTTCAGGGAAGATGTTCAGTTTGTGAAGGTGCCGGAAGATGGTTCGTACACGGAAGTGATGGAGGCGGTATTGTCCTCCGCATCCGGCAAAGGCACCCCGGATCGGCTGGCCTTCGAAGAACAGGGTGTCTCCATCCAGGTGAGCGCCAAGTGGATCAGCAGCAAACCCGCCTCGGATGGCAGCAGCATACGCCACACCTGTATTACACCGATCGGGTCCGTTGCCCAGCAGACCCATGGCGCCATCGTGCGCTATCTGGACCAAAACGACATCCTCATCAAGGATATTCTCACCGGTGGTGAGCAGCCAACACAACCGGAGTACGCAGCACCACAACGAATTCAGGTGGATCGTATCGACGGCAGTGACCAAAAGACATTTGTCGCATCGTTTTCACGGATCATGGGGTTCACCTATTCACCGAACATCAGCATCAGCTTTCCCTACGCCGGGATACAGGTCCAGGCCCTTTCCAACCTGCTGTCCTTTGGCTCAGGAAATGAAATTCTCATCGATTTCGGAGACCTTTACGGCGACGCCATCAAAGCCATTCGTCAGACGGGACTCCAAATTCTCCAGATCGATGCAGATGCCGGTCCGGTGGATATCATCAAGCAATTGATGGGTTTTGTGGGCATGGAGTATACCCTGAATCCTTACTGGTACGGAGCGAAACGCCCATCCGAGTACAACACCACCATTTCGGTTGCCGGTATCCTTGTGAAAACCCAAACCGGGCAGCAGCGGCTGTTCACCACGCTGGATATCCCGGAACCGATTCGTGTTTTTCTGACGGACCAGGGTATTCGCCAGGCCCGGATCCAGGGCAATGCGACACTGAATGTAAACGACAAGAAGCAAGTTGCCGAGACCGATATTTGAGATCGCTTGGGAATTCACGGAGTCGATGTAAAATTCCAGATTACGAGCACCGAATAACAAAAATACGGAAGGTAGGAGTCAGAAGTTAGAATCGTGATGTTGCCGCTTCGCTCCTTTTAATTTTAAGAAACTTGTTTTTTCAGATAACATCCTTTCACCACAGAGAGCAAAGAGGTCACAGAGAAATACGGTCTAAATTGTTCTCTGTGCTCTCTGTGTCCTCTGTGGTTGTTTCAAATCGGCTGAGCCGAAGGCGAATCCGCATTCTGGATTCTTACTCCTGGCTCCTGAATTCTCTTTAATCTGTTTTTTGAATCTTTGTTCATTGTAATCTATTTGTGATAAAAATTTGGGTGTTACAATTTGACAGACGATAACAGGAGAACCATCCATGAAAAAATCGCGAACCAGGGCGATCATTCTTTTGCTATTTGCCATTTGGACCCTCGTGGCCTGTGCCACATCGGGCGTATCCCCGGAAGATAAAAAGAAAGCTGTCGCCGCCCGAAACCTGGGAGAGGCTTACCTCGGCGACGGCAATGTGAACGGGGCTCTTTCCGAGTTTCTCAAGTCGGAAAAACTGGATCCCCAAGACCCGATTCTGTACAACGACCTGGGACTGGTTTACATGGCCAAGGAGAAAATCGATCTGGCCACGGCACAGTTCGAAAAAGCAGTGGAACTCAACCCGGACTACTCGGTCGCCAAGAACAATTTGGGAAGCGCCTATTTGATACGCGAAGAATGGGACAAAGCGATCCCGGTACTGGAGTCGGTCGTCGGAGACCTGTTGTATGCCACCCCTCATTTCCCCCTGACCAACCTGGGCTGGGCCTACTATAACAAGGGAGATTATCAAAAAGCCCGGGAGTATTTGAATAAAGCATTGGACTTGCAGCCTGATTTTTTTCTTGCCCAACTCAACTTAGGCAGGACGGACCTCGCCACCGGTCATCTGCACAGTGCGCTGGCCCTGTTTGAGAAAGCCGCCAAAACCCAACCGAAAAATCCGATATTGCTCCTCGAACTGGGCAAGACATATCGGTTGCTCGGAGACTACAATAACGCCATTTTGGCTTTAAAAGGCGCGATCACATACACCGAAGACGGAGAACTGGCCGTCGAGGCGAACGAGGAGTTGAAGAAGATCTATCAATAGGAAAGAGGAGCCAGGAGCCAGGAGAAGGTGTCGCTACGCTCTATCTATTTTTAGATAGTACGTCTGCTTTATTTCTAATCCTTTTACCGACTGAGCCGAAGACGAATCAAACTTCTGGATTCTCGTATCTGACTTCATTTTCCCGAAGTCGGGTTTTAGTTCAAACCGGTTGAAAGCCGGCGGCAGCGCTGAATTCTGACCCTTGAATTCTTTTCCTATATGTCTGCTGCCACACCATTCGATGTTCAACGTTCTCATCTTTCCCCTCGCCTATCGCCCCTCGCCCCTTCACACACCCCGCAAATGGAGCACCTGGCAGGATCGGCGGGACAAGGGGCGGAGGTTCGGGCATCCAATGCCCGTTGGTATTCCCGCCACAAATAGGATTTGTCGATCCTCGAATCGATGAAATCCCAAGGGAATCGTTCGTCGGCATCCCTCTCGCGAAGAACATAGAAATGGGGATCGATGGGTGACGCCTTGAAGGTTTGGGGCCAATTGCCCCGGTTCTCGTTGGCCAGTACCAGGATATCGGCTACCCGCCGGTCACCCCGGGCAATGAGGGCCTGCAGATAGGCCCAACGGGGCAGGTCGGCACGGACAGTCACATTGGCCGTGGTTCTCAATCCCGCCTTTACCATCTTGATTTTTCGTTTCAGGGTTTTGATCGGGTCCATGGCAGCCCATTGAAACGGGGTAAAGGGCTTGGGAACGAACGAACCGAGGCTGACGATAATCTCTCCCATGTACCCCTTTTTCCGACTGGTTGTGAGAAATTGGCCTTTGATTTTTTTCACCAGCGTCGGGATAGCGAAAACATCATCTTCGGTTTCCGTGGGAAGCCCCACCATAAAATAGACCTTCAGGTTGGGAATGCCGGCGGATACCAGTTTCCGTGCCGCCGCGATCACATGTTCTTCTTCGATACCCTTGTTGATCACCCGCCGCATTCGCGCCGAACCCGCATCCGGAGCAATGGTGGCGGTCTTGACCCTGCTTTTTTTCAAGGCATCGATCAACGGTCCATCCAGGGCGTCCGCGCGAAGACTGGAAAAGGAGAATCGAATCTCACGCTGACGTTGGCGCCCGCACAGCTCTTTGATGCCGGGCAGGTCCGATACGGCGGCCCCCACAAGGCCGATGCTGTCGGAGAGCAGGCAACCTTCGTCCACCTGGCGATCGAGCAACGCCAGTGGACGAAAGCGGGGGGGACGGTAGATATAGCCGGCACTGCAAAATCGACATCCATGGGGGCACCCACGGGAGACTTCGATGAGATAGGTGTCGGAAAAGGCGGTATCGGAGGTGAGGACCGTGCTTGCCGTGGGCAGGCCGGAAAGGTCCGACACCATCTGACGCCGGACCGTGGCCGGCACATCCGCTGTGGGAACGAATTCTGCCAGAGTCCCGTCCTTGGCGTATCGGGGCCGATAGAATGCAGGAACGTAAACGCCGGGAACCCGGCGGCTGAGTTCCAGTAAATTCCGCCTTCTATCGGCCGAGGGATCGAAGATCCGGAAAAAATCGTTTACCATTCCCTCGGCTTCCCCCAGAAGGAACACATCGACGAAGGGGGCGAGGGTTTCGGGATTGAGAAAACAAAAGACTCCCCCTGCCAGCACGAGGGGGAGCGTTTTTTCACGCCGGGCGGCTGGCAGGGGGAGTCCTGCTGCATTCAAGATTTCCAGAACAAAAGGCGCGTCGTTTTCGTAGGAGATGGAAAAAGCGATGATGTCGAAGTCCCGGATGGGCGTTTCCGATTCAACCGTCACCACCCGATTTTTTTTGCCGCCATCGGGCTGCGGCAAAAAGGCCCGTTCACAGGCCACGTGGTCGATGTCGTTGAGAAGCCGGTAAACGGTCTGGAATCCCAAGTTGGACATCCCCACGGCGTAGTGATGGGGATAGACCAGGGCGACGCGACATCGACCGGCGGCGGATTTTCGGATTACACCGCGCTCCACCATTTCGTGCCCCTGACGGTTCCGGCCCCGATCAGTCGGCTTTTCTCCGCAAGAAGGTGGGGACATCCAGGTCGTCATTATCGATGACGATCCCCTTATACTCCCGGTAAACCTCACTTGCCCTTTTCTCATCGGAACTCTTGCGACGGCGAATGAAGGTGGGTTGATCCAATTCGGGGGACCGGGCCAAATCCGCCGGGGTGATGTCACGCACCTTCCCACCATAGGTGGGATCCACTACCTTGACGACGGTATCTTTCACGGGACGGGTCTCTTCCTCCCTGCCGCCGATTCCGGTGGCGATGACGGTGACGCGCATCTCGTCGCCGATACTGTCGTCGATTACCGCACCCCAGATGATCTCCGCATCGTCTCCCACCTCGTTGTAAATGCGTTCGCTGGCTTCGGTCATCTCTTCCATTGTGAGATCGCTGCTGGAGGTGATGTTCATCAACACGCCCTTGGCACCGGTGATGTTGATGTCTTCCAAAAGCGGATGGGAAATGGCACGTTCGGCTGCCTCCAGTGCCCGATTATCGCCGCTGGCGATGCCGATCCCCATGATGGCCATGCCGGCCCGGGACATGGTGGTTTTCACGTCGGCGAAGTCCAGATTGACCAGGCCGGGCATCATGATCAGGTCGGTGATCCCCTTGACCGAGTGGAGCAGGATCTCATCGGCCTTCTTGAACATTTCCACCATTTTGGCATTCTTTTTGGCCAGACCGCGAAGCCGGTCATTGGGAATGGTAATGACCGTATCTGCCGCCTTTCTCAATTCGGCGAGACCCTCATCTGCCTGCTTGGCACGCTTTCTTCCCTCGAATGAGAAGGGACGGGTCACCACGGCCACGGTCAAAATGCCCATCTCTTTGCAGAGCCTTGCGATGACCGGTGCCGCGCCGGTTCCCGTGCCGCCGCCAAATCCAGCGGTGATGAAGACCATGTGGGAGTCGGCCAGGGCTTCCTTGAGCATCTCGGCATTCTCCAGGGCGGAATCCCGGCCCACCTGCGGATTGGCACCGGCGCCAAGGCCCTCGGTAATCTGAGATCCCAACTGGATCCGTGTCTCTGCCTTGGCGATTTGCAGTGCCTGTGCATCGGTGTTGGCGGTGATAAATTTTACGCCCTGCAAACCACTCTCGATCATGTTGTTGATCGCATTCCCGCCCGCCCCACCAACACCGATAACTTTGATTTTTGCCGAATTTTCATTCTCAACATACTTGAACATATCCGTCATACGCTCCCCCTTTTCTTGGTCGGCCCATAAAGACGCTTGCCGAAGCGTCCGGGTTGCCCTTTTATTTTTCGTCGTGCCCGATGGATTTGACATATGCCCAAAAAATTGGCTGCTACCACATTATATAGGTGTATAGATGGGATGTATCAGACTATATGTTGTGGTTAAAAAAAATGCAACCGCCTTTTTGCATCCAACCTGTTTTTTTTGCAACGGAAAGGGACATTTTCACCGTTGAATCAAAGAACGTCCCTGAACCATTTCTTCATCCTTGCGATAATGCTGTTGAAGATGTTTTTGTCCCGGATGCGAAACTTTCGCTCCGGTTCCTTTTTTGCCCCATATATCACCAGCCCTACGCCCGTGGCGTACATGGGATTGTTTACCACGTCGGTAAGGCCGCTGATGCCCTGGGGACGCCCCAGCCGGGTGGGAACCCCGAAAATCGACTCGGCGATCTCGGCGGCACCTTCCAGAAGGGAAGTTCCGCCGGTGAGCACCATACCCGATGCGATCATGTTCTCCATTCCGGCCCTGAATATTTCTCGCTGCAGAAGGGTGAAAATCTCCTCCATGCGGGGTTCCAGAATTTCCCCCAAAATTTGCCGTGGCATCTTTCGAGGCGAACGCCCCCCCATGCCGGGCACCTCGATGGTCTCCTCGGGACTGATCTCTCCGCCCAGACAGGTGCCGTATTTGCGCTTGATCCGCTCCGCCTCGTTCAGCGGGGCCCGTACGCCGATGGCGATATCGTTTGTGAGGTTGTCTCCCCCCAGAGCGAGAACGAAGGTATGCTTGATATTTTTTCCGGAGAAGATGGCCAGGTCACTGGTCCCCCCGCCTAAGTCGATCAGCCCCGTTCCGAGCTGTTTCTCTTCGTCGGCGAGAACCGCTTCGCCCGAGGCAAGGCTCTCCAGGACGATGTCACACACATCCAATCCCGCACGATTGGCGCATTTGACGATGTTGTGAGCCGACGTGACGGCGCCGGTGACGATGTGAATCTTCGCCTCCAGCCGGACGCCGGCCATACCCACCGGATTTTGAATACCGGTCTGATCGTCCACGATATACTCCTGGGGAAGTACGTGGATCACTTCCCTGTCCATGGGAATGGCCACGGCCCTGGCCGCATCGATAACCCGTTCCACATCCAGTTCCGTGATTTCCGATCCCTTGATGGCCACGATGCCCCGGCTGTTGAAACCGGTGATGTGGCCACCGGCGATTCCGGCATAAACGGAAGATATCTCGCAACCGGCCATCAACTCGGCCTCTTCCACGGCTTTCTTGATGGACTCCACCGTGGATTCGATGTTGACCACCACCCCTTTTCGCAACCCGATGGAGGGATGCGTCCCAATTCCGATAATGTTGATATCCTTTCCGATCACCTCGCCGACCACGGCGCAGATTTTTGTCGTTCCGATGTCCAGTCCGACGACAATCGCTCCTTCTCTAGGTTGCTGCAACTTACACCTCCTCGTGATCGTCTACGGACGGTTCGGCCGAAGCCGGCGTAACGACGATCCGATTGATGTCAAAAAGATCGATGACCCGAAAGCAGGTCAACCGGTTGTCCCCATCATAGCGCTCCATCAACTGGTGCAGTGCGGCGATTTTTTCTTCATAATGACCGAACCCCAGCTTTACGGCGCGATCCTTCTCTCCCATGTAAACCGTCGCCCCGATTTCCCGATCCAGATGGATCCGTCGAACACCGGAAAGGGGCATCGCACTTTCGTCTTTCCCGGTAAGGCGCAAAAGGACCATAACGGATCGAAAGATCCGGGTGGCCGGCATGCCGGGAACAGGCAGATCGCCGGCGGTAAGACCCTGGATCCGGACAAGGGCGGCGTTTTCCGAGCCGTCGGCACGCTTGAACACCTCACCCCGGGTGTTGATGACAAAATCCTGATCACCGTCCAAATCCAGAATCGCCAGGGCTTTTTCTTCCACGACCGTAATGGTAATGGTCGACGGGATCTTTCGACCTACCGTCGCATCGGCGATCCACGGATGTGCCAACAACTTTTTGCGGGCCTTGGCCAGGTTGACGGCAAGGATGTTCGTTCCCTTCTGGATTTCAGAAGTCGTGAGAATCGTTTGCCGATCCAATCGCTGGTTTCCGCTCACGATGACTTGCCGCGCCGTAAAGTGGCGGGCCTGGGTGAAGCAGTCGTGAACGAAAATAAATGCACAACTCGTCACCACCACGGCTATCGCACCGGAAAAAATGGCAAGCATGTGGCCGGCATGCCGGCGCAGCCACCCTTTGCGAACCGGTGTTTTACGTTTGAATTTGTTCTTTCGTGTCGTTTTCATCACAGCTGTTCCAACATCAATTCTCCCACCCGATAGACATCACCGGCGCCCAAGGTCAACAACAGGTCGCCGGGTGTGAGAATCTTCGTAAGATGGTCCACACAGGACGCGATTCCCTCGACACAGGTGACGTTCCGGTGGCCGTGGGCCCGTATCCCCTCTTGCAACAGCACCGCATCCACACCATCGATGGGAGACTCGCTTGCCGCGTAAATGGGAAGCAGGATCAAAATATCACTGTCGTTAAACGACCGGGTAAAATCCGTGAGCAGGGCCTGGGTCCGCGTATAGCGATGGGGCTGGAAAACCACCACCTTCCGGCGATCCGGCCAATTGCTCTTCACGGCCAAAAGTGTCACCTGAATCTCCGTGGGATGGTGCCCGTAGTCATCCACCACCGTCACGCCGCCCGCCTCCCCTTTGATCTCCAGTCTGCGTTGCACGCCGACGGCTTCGGCAAGGGACCGCTTGATGGTATCCAGTGGGATGTCCAGCTCACACCCCACGGCAATGGCGGCAAGGGCATTGGTCACATTGTGCATCCCCGGCATGGCCAGCTGAAATTCGCCGAGACCGGCATCGCGATGGACGACGGAAAACCGGCTTTTCATCTCCCCGAAAACGATCTCCCGCGCCTGGTAGTCGGCCTGTGCGCTGAGGCCATAGGTGGTAAACCGCTTTTTGATATGGGGCAAAATACTCTGCAGCGGTGCGTTGTCCAGGCAGAGTACCGCCAGGCCGTAAAAGGGAATGCGATCGATAAAATCGAGAAACGCCTTTTTGATGGCATCCAGGTCTTTGTAGAAGTCCAGGTGCTCACGGTCGAGATTGGTCACGACGGCAATGGCAGGAGAGAATTTCAGGAAAGAGCCATCACTCTCGTCCGCCTCGGCCACGATGAAGTCTCCTTTTCCCAACACCGCATTACGACCGACGCCTTTCAGTTTGCCACCGATCACCACCGTCGGATCCAGGCCGCCGCCGGCGAGAACATTGGCCACCAGGGAAGTGGTGGAGGTCTTTCCATGGGCGCCGGCAATGGCAACGGAGTAC
Source organism: uncultured Desulfosarcina sp. (assembly GCA_963674945.2). Taxonomy (GTDB): domain Bacteria; phylum Desulfobacterota; class Desulfobacteria; order Desulfobacterales; family Desulfosarcinaceae; genus Desulfosarcina. Next base: position 594,726 of record CAXXWQ010000002.1, on the reverse strand, counting down.
TTCAGCCGCATCAGTTCGGCCAGCATCTCGGCCCTGGGAATCACCGGTATGGCGGATTGACCTGCGGCGACGACCTCCGGATTCGCCGGATCGATGGCGGAAGAAACCACCACCACATCCGCCCCCTGGATCTGCTCGGCCCGATGGCCGACGTGGATGCTTCCGCCGAGACGCGCCAGATTGGCCGTGATCTCCGAGGCCCTCAGGTCGGATCCGGAGACCCGGTACCCCAGGTTCAGCAAAAGTTCGGCGATGCCGCTCATGCCGATACCGCCGATCCCGACGAAGTGAATATGGTATTTCTTCAGATACATGATTCGCCTTTAACCAACTGATAGCAATCATCCACGATGAACTGTGCCGCTTCGGGTTTTCCCAACTGCCGGGATCGGGCCGCCATCTTCAAAAGAAGCTCCGGATGCCCGGAAAGCCGCTCGATGGTTTCGGCCAGCCCTGCTCCGGTCAGATCCCGCTGCTGTATCATCAAGGCCGCGCCACGATCCACCACGGCGCGGGCGTTTACCACCTGGTGATCGTCGGCGGCATGGGGGAAGGGAACAAACAGCGCCGCTTTTCCCAGCACCGTCAGTTCGGCCACCGTGGTAGCGCCGGCACGGCAGACCACGAGATCGGCCTGCTTGTATCGGGATGCCATGTCGTGAAAGAACGCCTGAACCTCGGCATCGATGCCCGCATCGGCATAGGCACGGGCCACCGCGTCCTGATCCGCCGCTCCGGTCTGGTGGATGAAAAACAGACGGCTGGGCGCGGCAAAATGCGAGAGCGCATCCATGACGGCCAGATTGATGGCGTGGGCACCCTGGCTTCCCCCCACGATCATCACGGTAAACGTTTCTCTTTTTTCCGGTTCCGTTTCCCGCAGTTTCAAGATTTGCCGCCGGACCGGATTGCCGGAAAAACGGATTTTATCCGGATTGATCCGCCCGGTCGTATCTTCAAAACTGACATAGACCCGACGAGCCAGCGGAAAGAGCAGTCGATTGGTAATACCGGGCACCGTGTTCTGCTCACATACAACCAGGGGGATCCTCCTGATCCACGCGGCAAGGGCAACCGGCCCCGCCGCATATCCGCCCACCGCTACCACGATTTGCGCCCGCACATCGGACAAGATGCCGGCAGATCGCACCAAAGAACCGGGGATTTTACAAAAGGCGCGACACTTCGCCATTATACCGCGTCCCTTGATCCCTTCCACATGGATGGTACGTCTCTCGAACCCGGCACGCTGCAGGGCCTCCTTTTCCAGTGGACGCCCGGATCCCACGAAGAGAATGCGGCTCTTCGGATTTCTCGCGACGAAGGCGTTGGCCACGGCAATGCCGGGAAACAGATGACCACCGGTGCCGCCACCGGCGATAACCACGGAAAGGGGTGGCCAACTGCCCTTTTGTGCTTTATCCGTATCGTGCATCCCGTGCTCCGATGTTCATCATGATCCCCACGGCGGCCATGTTCATCAACAGACTCGTTCCGCCATAGCTGAGAAAAGGCAACGTCAACCCTTTGGTGGGCAAGAGCCCCAAGGCGACGCCCATGTTGATACACACCTGAAGTCCCAGCATCACCGAAATTCCCATTGCCAGATAAGCGCCGAAGGGATCACGGGCATTGCGGGCAATCCGGATGCCACGCATGAGCATGATGGTGTACAGCACAATGACCACCATGACGCCGATGAGTCCCAGCTCTTCCCCAACGACGGAGAAGATGAAATCCGTATGGGGCTCGGGAAGATAAAACAACTTCTGGTATCCCATACCCAGACCCGCACCCGTGACGCCTCCGGTACCGAACGCCATAAGGGAGTGAACGATCTGGTATCCTTCATTGGCCGAGTACTGCCAGGGATCCAGAAAACTCATCCATCGCTTCACACGGTACTCGGCCTGGTACATGACCAAACAGGCAAATGGCGTGAGTACGACGAAGACACCAAGAAGGTGAGAGATGCGGCAACCACCAACGAAAAGCATGATCCAGGTCAAGGCGGAAAAGATGACGACGGATCCGAAATCGGGCTGGGCCATCAAGAGACAGACAAAAAGACCCAGCACCAGAAAATGGGGCAGGAATCCCACATAAAAATCCCGTACCTGCTCGTCCTTTTTACTCATGGAGTAGGCCAGGTAGATGACCAGTGCCAGGCGTGCCAACTCAGAGGGTTGAAACCGGATCGGTCCGATCTTCAACCATCGGGAGGCACCGCCGGCACTTGCTCCCAAATTGGTAAAGGCCACCAGGGCCAGCATGGCAAGGGCCGTAATCATTACCGGATAGACCAGGGACCGGTAAAGCCCAAAAGGGATGTATCGGAAGGCCACCAGCACCACGATGCCGATAAGGGAGAAGAAGGCCTGTTTCTCCAGAAAATAGTAGTCACTGCCAAACTTTTTCAGGGCGAGAGCGGAGCTGGCACTGTAGACCATGACGATTCCCATACCCACCAGAAGCAAAACGGGAAACAGGAGACCGAGGTCGTAAGCGACCGGTTTCTTCTCCTTTTTTTTCGTTTCTTTTTTCGAAGAACGAATCATGTCAGACCTTTAACGATTTCCCGAAATCGGTTGCCCCGGTGCACATAACTGTCGAACATATCGAAACTGGCACAGGCCGGGGAGAGCAGTACGGTATCACCCGGCAATGCAGCATCCAATGCCGCTTCGACCGCTTCCTCCATGGAGTCTGCCTCGATAACGTTATTTTCCGGATCACCGGCCAGGGCGGTGACGATCTCGTCTTTGGCCTGCCCCATGGCCACCAGTGTCCGCACCTTTTCTCGTACCGCCGATTTCAACCCGGTAAAGTCCCCTTTTTTGTTCTGACCGCCCATGATCAACACCACCGGGGTGGAAAAACTGGCCAGGGCCCGTTTTACCGCGTCCACGTTGGTGGCTTTGGAATCATTCACGAAATAAACGCCCCTGATCGTTCCCGCCGGTTCCATGCGATGGGCCAGCCCCTTGAAATCGTCGATGGTCTGCTGGACCGCCTCATAGGGTGCACCGTGGGACAGGGCGGCCAGGCATGCCGCAGCCATGTTCTCTCGGTTGTGGGGTTCGGCACAGATGGTTTTTTTCAGTGAGAAGCGACCGGTTTCCCGACCGTCTTCGAAAATCCGGATTTCGTCTCCTATAATCTGGGCACCGTCCGCCACGGCCCGGTCCGAATAGACACGCTTTCGTGCCCGTGGCGGATACTTTTCCATCATGGCTTTCGCAGCAGTATCCATGGCGTTTATGATGGCGATATCACCCGATTGCTGATTTTCGAAGATGCGCCACTTGGACTGGGCGTAGGCGGAAAAACCGGGATAGCGGTCCAGGTGATCGTCGGTGATATTGAGCATCACCGCCGTATCCGGTCGAAATTCGGCGATGGTGTCCAATTGAAAACTGCTGGTCTCGACCACCAATACGTCCGCCCGGGTGTGCCCGCCATCCGCATATCCGATAAGCGGCGTTCCGATGTTTCCCCCCACGAATACCCGTTTGCCGCTTTTTTTCAGCATCTCACCCACCAGGGTCGTCGTCGTGGTCTTCCCGTTGGTGCCGGTGATGGCCAGGATCGGTTCCTCGATAAAGGCTGCGGCCAGTTCCATCTCACCGATTACGGGAATGCCGTTGGCCCAGGCCGGCTCAAGCATGGGCAGGGTATGGGGAACCCCGGGACTTAACACCACCATGTCGGCGGTCGCAAAATCCCCGGCATCGTGCCGTCCCAGCGTCATCCGGACCGGCAGATCCGCGAGGGCCGCGACGGCGTCCTTCAGGTCACTTTCAGGAGCCCTGTCCGTGACCGTTACCCGGGCACCCCGGTTTGCGAGGAAACGGGCAGCCGCCACACCAGAGCGTCCCAGCCCCACCACCACGATATGTTTGCTGCCAAGATCCATCGTACTATCTCATCTTCAATGTACTCATGGAGATCAATGCCAGGGCGATGGCGATAATCCAGAACCGGACGATCACTTTGGGTTCCGGCCACCCTTTGAGTTCGAAATGGTGATGGAGAGGCGCCATGCGAAAAATTCGTCGCCCCTTGGTCACCTTGAAAAATCCCACCTGAAAAATGACGGACAGTGCCTCGATGACAAACAGGCCCCCCACCAACACCAGCAAAATCTCCTGCTTCGTAATGACGGCCACGGTGCCCAAGGTGGCCCCCATGGACAAAGACCCCACGTCCCCCATGAACACCTGGGCCGGGTAGGCATTGAACCACAAGAATCCCAGACCGGCGCCTGCCACGGCACCGCAGAAGACGGTGATTTCACCGCAACCGGACACCGGCGTGATCTGAAGATACTCCGCAATATTGGCGTGTCCGGCCACATAGGCAAATATCATATAGGTGGCCGCGGCGATGGTTACCGGCCCGATGGCAAGGCCGTCCAGGCCGTCGGTCAGGTTCACGGCATTGGATGCCCCGACGATGACGAAAGCCGCGAAAAAGATATACCCCCAACCCGGATCGGGTTGAAAATTCTTGAAAAAAGGTACACTCAGCTTGGTTGAGAACTCAGGCACCAAATAGGCCAACAGTCCCACGATCAACGCCAGGCCGAACTGGAATGCCAGCTTTTGCCGGACGGTCAGCCCCAGATTGCGCTTTTTCACCTGCATCAGGTAGTCGTCTGCGAAACCGATGAGACCGAACCCGAAGGTGGACAAAAGAGCAATCCACACGAAACGATTGGTCAGGTCCGCCCACAGCAAGGCGGCACCGACCACTGCGAAGATGATCAATACACCGCCCATGGTGGGTGTTCCCGCCTTCTTCTGGTGATCTTTGGGTCCATCTTCCCGGATATACTGTCCCACCTGCATCATGGTCAGCTTGCGTATCATCCAGGGTCCCAGAAAGAAGCAGATGAGAAATGCCGTCAGGCCGGCATAAATGGTCCGGAAAGTGATGTACCGAAAAACATTGAAGGCCGCAAAAACCGTATGCAGCGGGTATAGGAGGTGGTAGATCATCTGATGATATCTTTACTGCCTGTTAAAATTTTTTACAGAATCCAGGAGCCAGAATTTAGAATTCAGAAGAAGGAAATGCCTTCGGCGATGTTCCTTTTTTAGAATCGTCGGAGTGAAGCGAAATCCTTTTTTATTCTGGCTCCTGACTCCTGAATTCTTCTTTCATCTTATGAGAACGCAAATCTTCTACGATTCATTGTCCGCCTCTTTTGCCCATTTTTCTATGTCCTGCACCACCGTCTCCATGCCCATGCCCCGGGAACCCTTGACCAAGATACAATCCCCGGGGCGAAGCTGCCGAATCAAGTGAAAGACGATCTGCTGCTTATCGCCGGTAACGATGCAATCCTGTGCCATCTTTTCGTCCATGGCGCCCTTTGCAACGGCACTGGCAAATCCGCCGGCAACAAAGAGCCTGTCGATTTGAAACGCACCGACCTTTCGGCCGATCTCTTCGTGAAGAGATGCCGATTTCTCCCCCAGTTCCAGCATATCCCCGAGTACGGCGATGGTGCGCCGATCTTCGCCGATGGCAGACAGGGTTTCGATGGCCGCCGCCATGGAGCCCGGGTTGGCGTTGTAGGTATCGTCCACGAGAAGGACGCCTTTTCCCGGCTGGCCGATTCCCATGCGCCCTTCTCCGGGAGAAAATGCTTCCAGGCCCGCCTTGATTTTTTCCACAGGGATCCCCATCGCCTCGCCGACCGCCGCCGCCGCCAGCGCATTGGCCACCATCACCCGCGCCGGCGTGGAAAGGGTGACGGGTGTACTTCCCGATGGTGTAACCAATGTGAAAGCCGTTTCGCTGCGATTCGAACGGATGTCAATGGCCCGAACCTGTGCCGCTGGATCGGTTCCGAAGAAGATAATCCGCTGGTCCACGGCATCGGCCAGCTTTGCCACGCGGACATCGTCACCGTTGAGAATGGCCGTTCCACCGGAACGGATGGTGTGTAAGAGTTCTCCTTTTGCCATGGCAATGTTCTCCATGGTGCCCAGTCCCTCCAGGTGCGCCGGCCCGACGTTGGTGATCACCCCCACATCCGGCTGGCAGATGCGACCTAAGTAGTCGATCTCTTTCGGGTGATTCATTCCCAATTCCAGTACGGCGGCCTGATGATCGGAAGAGAGGCCGAAAAGCGTAAGGGGCAGACCGATGTGATTGTTCAGGTTGCCCCGGGTGCCCAATACGGAAAAACGGGTTGCCATCACCTTCTCCGTAAATTTCCGGGTCGATGTCTTCCCGTTGGAACCGGTAATGGCCACGACCTTGAGGTCTCTCCGGTTTCGGTTGAATCGGGCCATTTCTCCAAGGGCCACCGTCGTATCCGGAACCGAAACGCATGCGACACCCTGGCTGCGCATTCGATCCACAGGCAGGCCGCTCAATTTGGCATCGGCCGCCAATACACCCGTGACGCCACCGTCGATCGCATCTTCGATGAACCGGTGTCCATCGTGCACCTCGCCGGTGACGGCCACGAACAACTGGCTGGGCAGGATCGTTCGCGAATCGATGCCGATGCCGGCAAACGACGCATCCGCCGATCCCGACACCAGCGTTCCGCCGGTGGCGGACAGGATGTCGTCCACGGTCCAGGGGTACGGCGTCATGACGCCCCCCTTTTTGTCGATGTCACGGCAGAAAGTACTTTTCGGGCCGCCTCCCGATCGTCGAAGTGAATGGTTTTGCTTCCCAGGATCTGATAGGTTTCATGCCCCTTGCCGGCGATGAGAACAATATCCTTTGCCGATGCCGCGCCGATAGCCGTTTCGATGGCTTTCATCCGGTCCGGCTCGGACAGATATCCTTTTCCCTTCCAGCCATTGTGAAGCGCGTCGGCACGAAGGCGGTTCGGGGACGCCCGCCGAACCCCCGCCTCCACCTGTTCGATGATGGCCTTCGGGTTTTCCGACCGCGGATTGTCCGAGGTGATCACCGCCAGGTCGCTGATGCGGCCGGCGATTTCACCCATGAGAGGACGCTTCTTTTCGTCCCGGTCGCCGCCGCAGCCGAAAACGGTAATCAATCGACCGGTTGTCAGCTCCCGTAGCGTCGACAAGGCATTCTCCAGGGCATCGGGCGTATGGGCATAATCCACGAAAACCGCAGGTCGGTCATCCACGACGATGGATTCCAGGCGGCCGGGGACACAGGCCACTGCCGAGATGCCGGCTTGGATGTGAACCGGCGAGACCCCCAGGGCCAGGGCACTGCCGGCGGCGCAGAGGATATTCTCCAGATTGAACGCCCCCACAAGTTTCGAAGCCAGGGGGATCTCTCCCTCCGGCGTGACGATCCGGCCAAAAATCCCCGAATGATCCAGCTGTCTCACGATGGGGTAGACATCCGCGTTTCCCCGTCTCGATGTTTTGAGGAGCAGGGGACCGAAGATATCCGCCAATTCGGCACCCTTGGGATCATCGACATTTGCCACCACCCGAAGTGGGTTGTCCGGTGTCATCGGCTTGAGATGTTCGAAGAAGAGCCTTTTCTTACAGGTCCAGTATCGATCCATCTCTTTGTGGTAGTCCAGGTGATCCTGGGTAAAATTGGTGAACACGGCCAGGTCATAGTCGACACCATCCACCCGGGACTGATCCAGGGCATGGGACGAAACCTCCATGACCACATGGGTCACGCCACCATCGGCCATTTCCTTCAATATCCCCTGCAGATCCACCGATTCCGGCGTCGTCACCGGATTGTCGGCCACCTTGCCGTCATACCGGCAATTGATCGTTCCCACGATACCGGGAAGATATCCGGCTTTTTTCAGGATCTCTTCCATAAGGTAGGTGACGGTGGTCTTGCCATTGGTTCCCGTCACGCCCACCATGGTCATCCGCCGGGCCGGATGGCCGAAAAAACGGCATGCCATTTTCGCAAGGGCCGCCCGCGGGTCAGGAACGCGAATCACCTGTACATCGACGGAAACGGGCCGTCTGCATACTACGGCAACGGCTCCTTTTCTCACGGCCTCGTCAACGAACCGGTGACCGTCTGTCACCCCACCCTCCACGGCCACGAACACGGCGCCCGGTACTGCCTTTCGGGAATCGTAACAAATGGTCGTCACCTCCGGATCCACGGACGATGGGAAACCATGGGCAGGCTCGCGGTCCAAAGACTGGGTGAGGGTGGATAGTTTCATCCGTTGGCCCGATCTCCCCGGGATACCCGCAGTCGATCCGCTTCGTTTCCCGGTGGAATGTTGAGAAAGGTCAAGGTCTCCAACGCGATCTGACGAAACGCGGGTGCGGCGACGATGCCGCCGTAAGTCTGGACCTTCGGTTCATCGACGATTACCAGGATGGCCAGTTCCGGACGCTCGGCCGGCGCGAATCCCAAAAAAGAGGAGAGGTAGCGATTTTTGGCGTAGGTACCGCTCTCGTCGATCTTCTGGGCCGTCCCCGTCTTTCCGCACACGGCATATCCGGCAAGAGCCGCGTTTACACCCGTTCCCCCCTCGGTGATGACGGTCTTTAAAATTCGCCGGACGGTGGCGGCCGTTTTGGCATCGATCACCCGCCGTACCTCTTCCGGATGGAATTGCTGGACGACGTGCCCGTTTCCGTCTGTGATGGCCTTGACCAAAAGTGGTTTCATGAGAATTCCGTCATTGGCGATGGCCGAAGCCGCCGTGATCAACTGGATGGCGGATACGGAAATTCCCTGCCCAAAGGAGATGGCCCCCGCATCGATGGCGGACCATCTCTTGAAACCGCTCAGGCTGCCGGTGGTCTCTCCGGGACAGGTGATACCGGTGCGCTGGCCGAAACCGAAGCCGCACAGATAATCGTGAAGCACTCTCGCACCCAACTTCTCTGCCATCTTCACCGCCCCGATATTGCTCGAGTACTTGACGATCTGCTGCAAGGAGAGCCAACCGTGGGACTTCGTGTCGTGGATGGTGTTCCTGCCGATACGGTACTCCCCGTTTTCGCAGAAGAAGATGGTGGACGGGGAACAGATGCCGCTGTCGATGGCAGCGGCGGCACTGAACATCTTCATGGTGGATCCGGGTTCAAAGGAGTCGGTAACCGAACGATTCCGCCAATATTCCCTTTTAAAATCCCCATACCGGTTGGGGTTGAAAAAGGGATAGTGGGCCATGGCAAGTACTTCGCCTGTAGACGGCGCCATGACGATGGCCATGCCCGACTGGGCCACATACTCGTTAACGGCGGCCGCAAGCGCCTTTTGTGCGATGTGCTGAACCGTCTGATCGATGGTCAGCACGACGTTGTTGCCGCCGGCCAGATTGGCCGGCACGTCGGCGCCTTCCAACCGACGGCCCAACGCATCCCTACGCACGGTGATCTGATGCTTTTTTCCCGTAAGCTGATCGTTGAAGTAAAACTCAAGGCCCTCCAGCCCCTGTCCATCGATGCCGGAAAATCCAACGAGCTGGGAGGCCAGTGTCTTGCTGGGATAGTGGCGACTATGCTCCGTGATGAAGGACACCCCGGCGAGTTCCAGCGAACGTACCGCTTCCACCTGACTGGGGGTAGCCTGGCGATTCAGCCATACGAAACCGCGTTTTGGGTCCAATTTTTTGTAAATCTCGTTGCGTTTTGTGTCCATCGCCCGGGCCAGTGCCTTGGCCGCGGCAGAACGATCGGCGATCTGTCTGGGATTGGCGATAATCGAGGTACTGTCGATGCTCATGGCCAGGGGACTTTCGTTCCGATCGGTAATGGCCCCCCGTTTCCCCTGAATCACCGTATCGCACTCATACTCCCTGGCGGCCCGCTCGGAAAGCCAGGCACCCTCGAATACGTGAAGGCGAACGGCCTGGGCGGTGATAACCAAAAGGGCAACAATGAAAAATACGCCGACAATGCCGGCGCGCAGGCGTGTTCGTGTTGATGTTGTCGTGGTTTTCATGGCAGTGTCACCGTCTGCTTCGCATCGGGCATGACCAGTCCCAAGCGGGTTCGGGCAATGGTTTCGATTCGTTCGGGAGATTTCAGCCGGGCCAATTCGATCCGAAGTGTATTTCTCGACTTGAGCAGACGCAGATGATGACGGGTCTGCCGGTCGATCCCCACTTCGGCATTTACACATTGTACGCGGGACCAGGTATAAAAAAGGGCCTCAAAGAAAAAAACGACCATGAACGCAATCCAGAGGCCTGTCATTGTCTTTCTTTCCGGCCGCACCCTTCGATTCGCCGCACTGGTCGGCATCTCTCCTCTGTTTTTGTGCGGAAGCCGAAATGAGGTTTGTTTTGCACAAGCTATCATAATTTCTCCACTGCACGCATCCGAGTGCTTCGGGCCATGGGGTTTTCTTGAATCTCCTCATTCGTGGGCCGGACCACCTTGCGTGTAATCCGTCGTACCAATGCCGTACGCCCGCAAACACATTGAGGAAAATCCGGCGGACAGACACATGGCTGTTCCATTTCCCGGAAACGATGCTTGACGATTCGGTCTTCCAGAGAATGAAAGGAGAGCACGCACAGCCGGCCACCCGACTTGAGTCGGTGCACGGCATTCGTCAAGAATTCGTCCAGTACGGCGAGCTCCCGGTTTACCGCGATCCGAAGGGCCATGAAAACCCGCGTTGCCGGATGAATCTTCTGTTTTCGCGCAGCACCCGCCGGCACGGCGGCGGATATCAGCTCGGCCAGTTGTCCGCTCGTCGCAATCGGTGCAACCGTTCGCTGCTGTACGATTTTTCGGGCGATACGTCCGGCCCATCGCTCCTCTCCGAATCGCTCGAATAACTTCGCCAACGCATCTTCTTCCAGGGAAGCCAAAAGATCTTTCGCGGTAACGGTGGACCTCACATCCATTCGCATGTCCAACGGCTCGTCGCGAAGAAAACTGAACCCGCGGCCACTGGCCTCGATCTGGTGAAGGGAAAGCCCGATATCGATGAGGATGCCATCCACGGCCTCGATGCCCAGCCGGTCAAGAAACGACGGCAGATCCACGAAATTTCCGTGGATGACATGAACCGTGACAGAACTTGGCCAAAGGACATTTCGACACCGTGCAATGGCGTCTGCATCCTGATCGATACCGATAAATACGCCGTTCGGTGCAATCTGTTCACAAATCCGACGGGCATGCCCTGCACCACCCAGCGTGCCGTCCACGATGATTTTCCCGGGACGGCAACCCAGGATTTCTACCGCCGGTTCGAGCATGGCGGTGACATGATACTCGGACAAGTCCTATAGCCCCAACTGGGCAATCTCTTGCCTGAATCGATCGTCGCCCAAGTCCTTTTCCATCTGATCGTTCTCGAGATCCCAGTTTTCCTTCGCCCAGATCTCGAAACGCTCCAGCACGCCCACCAAAACGATCTCTTTTTCAAGACCGGAGTACTGCTTCAAAAATGGCGGTATCAGCACACGCCCCTGCGAATCGCATCGGCAATCTTGGGCGCTTCCAATAAAAACACGCTGAAAACGACGCATTTCCTCGCTTTTTACGGGAAGTTGAAGTATCTTCTGTTCAAGCTTGCTCCATTGATCGTGGGTATAGGCAAAAAGGCAGCTGTCCAAGCGCGTGATCATGATACTGTCTTTGCCGCTGGCCTTGATCACATCTCTGAAACGGGTCGGAATGATAATCCGGCCTTTGGCATCGATGGTATGAAAGGAGCTTCCCCGAAACATTTTTCACCAATTTTATCCACTTTAATCCACAATATTTGAATAGTAAGTATAAAAACGGTATTCTGTCAAGGGGAAAAGGTGTTGTTAATCTAGAAATTTTATTAATAATTTATAAAAGTTAACATTACAAAAAGTGGTAATAATCCGAAGGGGAGCAAAGTGGAGGTCCCATCCATTTCTTACCCGGATCGGAACGGTGCAAAATGACCTGCGCTTACCAGCATTGGCATGTTCTTTTTTATTGCCTCGACCAAAAGTTTACTATATCCATATCAGTGCCCATCCAGAAACGGCATCTCATGGCCCATGCCGGCGTTCTCGCTCCGTCGAAATCCTCAACGCAGCGCTGCTGCTACGCCTGCGGTTCCGACGTCGCTGCGGCCTTGGCCTTAACCCATGATCTACCATTTCTGGATAGACACCATCTATGAATAAGTTGAAACCACGCCCCTTTTTTCAGCCCCAAAGGGAAGCATAATTTGAAAATCAAACAATTTTTCTACGGCGGCGACAATTTGGGAGAAAAAAGACGATGACGCACCAAGGCGTCGGCTATCTTTTGCCGGACAGTCCATCAATCACAGAGACATCCGATACATTGCTGCTGCAACACATTCGCATGATGGCGCAAGCACACTTTTCTCGGGTAAAAGGCAGCCATGACTGGGACCACAGCCTGCGGGTTCACCGGCTTTGCCAGCGCATCGGCGCACAAGAGGGTTCGGACCCGCTGGTCACCCAGGCCGCAGCTTTTCTGCATGACATCGGACGCTCCTATCAGGACCGAGGGGGGGGCAAATCCTGCCACGCCGAAAAGGGTGCCGAAATGGCCAACGACATGCTCGCCGACCTTCCCCTGTCCGGCAGTCGCAGAGAGAATATCCTTCACTGTATCGCCTCCCACCGGTTCAGGAGGGGAGAATCTCCGAAGACCGTCGAGGCACGCGTTCTCTTCGATGCGGATAAGCTGGATGCCATCGGGGCCATCGGCGTGGCCCGGGCGTTTCTCTTCGCCGGCGAAGTGGGTGCCCGGCTTCACAGTCCCGAGGTGGACGTGACCCGAGAGCCCTCCTATGGTATAAACGATACGGGCTACCGCGAATACAAAGTAAAACTGATTAAAATCAAAGATCGTATGCACACCGCCACGGGCAGACGGATCGCCGAGGAGCGCCACCGATTCATGACCGATTTTTTCGACCGTTTGATAGAAGAGTACCAGGGAGAAAGGTAAATTCCATGACGATAAACAAAGTAGAAAAGATTGACGACCGGCTACGTGTGAACCATATCCTTATCAGCGTTTCCGATAAAAGTGGACTGGAAGCGTTCGTGCCCAAGCTGCTTTCGGCCAATCCCGACATCCGAATTTTCTCCACCGGCGGAACATATGCCCGACTCGGGGAAATACTGGCCGAACGGGCCGGCGATTGTCTCACACAGGTATCCGACTATACCGGACAACCGGAGACCCAGGGTGGTCTGGTCAAAACCCTGGATTTCAAGATCTATCTGGGACTCCTCACCGAAACTTACAACGACGCCCATCAGGCCGACCTGAAACGAACCGGCGGTGTTCCCATCGACATGGTGGTGGTGAACCTTTACCCCTTTCAAGAGACCATCGCCCAGCCCGGCGCCACACCGGAGCAGGCGCGCGGCAACATCGATATCGGTGGGCCCTGTATGATTCGTGCGGCGGCGAAGAATTTCATCCGTGTGGCATCGGTGGTGGATCCGAACGACTACGAGTCGATCATCGATGAGATGGCCGCAAGCGATGGTCAAATATCCCTCGCACTCCGATACCGCCTTGCCCGGAAGGCATTTGCACACACGGCCGCCTACGACGCGGCCATCGCCGGCTATTTGAATGACACCCCTTTTTCTACAGTAGCCGACGAGTACAAGCCCCAAGAAAGGTGAGCCCAAGGTAATCGGTTGGCCTTCGGCAATTGGGTGATGGCTTTTATCTGTTGAGCATTTATCGATGATTCGATGTTCACACGCAAAGCTTCAGCTATTCTTTGTAATTATGCTTCTAATCGTTCAATGTAGGATACAATTTCAGAGCATGTTATTTAGAATCCCCTTGAAACCTCGAAACCTCGGCCCCTCGGCCCCTTATTATAAGGAGAAACATCATGGCTGAAGATCTGAAGAAGATGTACCGCACCATCATGGATGATCACTTTCCCGGCAAAATGGAGATCAGCTTCGTGGATGGCGATAAGCGGCAAACCCTGTTTTACGAAAAAGTCACCTGGAACATCGATAACGTGCAAAAGGGTTTGCGCTACGGTGAAAATCCCGGCCAGGAAGCGGCGCTATACCGAATGGTCAACGGGAATCTCGTACTGGGAGAGATTGAGACAATACAACCCGGCCAATACCTGGCATCGGATATCGAACTGCTCCAGTCCGGGAAACATCCGGGTAAGACCAATCTCACCGACGCGGACAATTCTCTCAACATCCTGCGATACTTTGCGGACCGCCCGACGGTGGTTATCGTCAAACACAACAATCCTTGTGGCGTTGCCCAGGCCGATACGCTGGAGAACGCTTACGTCAAGGCCAACCTCGCCGATCGCGTGGCGGCCTTTGGCGGATGTATCGCCGTGAACCGCAGTGTCGATATCGCCACGGCCCAGGCCATCGCAAGCCAATACGCAGAGGTTATCGTTGCACCGGAGTTCGACGAGGGGACCATGGATATCTTCTCGAAGAAGAAGAACCTGCGAGTGGTCCGCATCGGTAACATCGAAAGACTTCAGGCCTTTGTGGGCAAACGATGCGTGGAGTTCAAGAGCCTTATCGACGGTGGTATCATCGCCCAATGGTCTTTCGTTCCCCAGACCCGGACCCGGCAGGACATGAAACCCGCCCAATGCGAGGCGAACGGAAAAACATACACGATCAAACGCATGCCCACCGACAGGGAAATGGAAGATCTACTCTTCGGCTGGCTCGTGGAGTCGGGTGTCACCTCCAATTCAGTACTCTATGTAAAAGACCTGGTCACCGTGGGAATCGGCACCGGTGAGCAGGACCGGGTCGGTGTCGCGGAAATCGCCAGAGACAAGGCATATCGAAAACTGGCCGACCGCTATTGCTTTGAAAACTGGCAGATCCCTTACAACGACCTCAAAGATGCCGATCGACGGGCGGAAATCGACGCCCGCGTCTCGGCAGAAAAAGGAGGTCTCATCGGTTCTTCCATGGTCAGTGATGCCTTCTTTCCCTTTCGGGACGGGGTGGATGTGGGCATTCGCGAAGGGGTAAGCGCAATCGTCCAACCGGGAGGATCGACCAATGACTACCAATCCATTGAGGCCTGTAATGAAGCCGATGTGGCCATGGTCTACACCGGACAGCGCAGTTTTAAACATTAAAATCGAAATTCTTCCTCCAAACCCTTATTTCATGCGGTTTCCCTGTTGACACGGTTATAAATATGCTGTAATGGCAAACTATGAGCGATAGTAAAAGGTTCCAAACTCACACCCATCAAAAGGAGGAAACGATGACAAAAGCTGAATTAGTTGAGAAAATGGCAGACGAAGCCGGTATTACCAAAGTTGCTGCTGCAGCTGCTTTGGACTCCTTCACTGCCAACATCGGCAAGGCATTGAAAAAGAAAGATGGCAAGGTTACCTTAGTGGGTTTCGGGACCTTTATGAAGGTTCGACGCAAAGCCCGCAAAGGTCGCAACCCCCAGACCGGAGAAGTAATTAAAATTAAGGCGGCCAACGTGGTGAAATTCAAACCCGGAAAAAAACTAAGAGAATCCGTCTAAACCTGCCGCATCGATTTCCCCAGGCGACCTTCCGGATATGATGGTATTGCCGGAAGGTCGCCTTTTTTTTCAAAACGTCCCCTCGGGCTCAATACCGGTGTTGGGCCGAGCTGTCCAATCCTCGAAATACTACATGTATGTCTGCGGTTGGTCACCTCACCCCGCCTTTATCTTGAGCCCGATTGAACATTTGAACATTTTGAACTCACCTTTAAGGGTCTCGTCATTCTTTAAGTTTTCGGGATCTTTTTTTTCAGACGGATCCCGACGGAATTGGCGTGAGCCCCCAGTCCTTCTACATTTGCCAGACACATGATATCCTTGGCCTCTTGTTGAAATGCCCTCTGTGAATAGCGGATCAGGCTAGTATTTTTCATAAAATGATGCACCGACAAAGCGGATGAGAATCTTGCGGTTCCAGCCGTTGGCAGTACATGGTTGGGGCCGGCCATGTAGTCGCCGACCGGCTCGGGTGTATAGTGCCCCAGAAAAATTGCGCCGGCATTTCTGATTCTTGGGGCCAGCGCCATGGGGTCCTCCACCTGCAGTTCCAGATGTTCGGGAGCGATAAAATTGGCCAGTTCGATGGCGACATCCATATTGTCCACGACCATGATGACGCCGTAGGTCGCAATACTTTGTCTGGCGATCTCCCCGCGCGCCAATGATTCCAGTTGCCGCTTTACGGCCTCCTGAACCTGCTTTGCCAGAGGGGCGGAATCGGTAACCAAAACGGCAGATGCCAGAGGGTCATGTTCCGCCTGGCTGAGAAGATCTGCGGCAGTAAAATCCGGATTCGCCGTCTTGTCGGCAATGACGAGAATCTCACTGGGTCCGGCAATCATGTCGATGCCCACCGCCCCGGATACGAGCTTTTTCGCCAGTGTGACATAGATGTTTCCGGGGCCGACGATGACATCGACCTTGGCGATGGACTGTGTGCCGTATGCCAAAGCGGCAATGGCCCATGCGCTTCCCACCTTATATATAGTATCGACCCCGGCCTTTTTCGCGGCCACGATAAGGTATGGAGAAACCTCTCCCGAAGGCATGGGCGGCGTCGCCATCACAACCTTGGGCACACCGGCGATCTTGGCGGGAATCGCTCCCATGAGCACGGAGGAGACGAGCGGCGTGGCGCCGCTTTTCCCACCGGGCACGTAAACACCGGCGGCGTCGACGGGATTGACCATTTGACCGAGAAGAGTCCCGGGACGCCTCGTATCGATCCACGATTTGGGAAGCTGCTGCCGGTGAAATGATTCGATTTGGGAAGCGCTTCGATTGAGCGCCTTTGCAAAGGCGCGGTCAACCTTTGCGGTAGCGGCTCTTATCTCCTCGGGGCCCACGACAAGGTCTTTTGCGGTCATATGGGGCGCATCGAACTTATTGCTGTATCGGACCATCGCTTCATCACCGTGTTCTTTCACATCCTTGAGGATCCGCGTGACGGCTTGGACATCGGATTTGTTGAAATCGATCTGTCTGCCGATGATGGACCCCATCTTCTTTTCGGCCAATGGCGAGGGGTAGGTAAGAATTTTCATGGAAGCGCTTCCTTTTGATTCGGGTTTGGTTGGTGTTCCTTAAGGTGGAAGCGTACGATTTGTCAATGTCTGAAAAAAATATAGGGTTGATCGTCCGGTGTGTAATAAGGTATGTGCCCCATAGCACAATTTCAGGAACGGAAAGATGTTAACGGCGATCCGGACAACTACCATGAATACACCGCACACTGCCCATCGCGCCAACCATATGGAGGAAATAGCAAATGAAGACAAAAAGAATACACAATTTTAATGCGGGTCCTGCTGCCTTGCCACTGCCGGTTTTGGAGGAGATACAGGCATCCTTTCTCGATTTTGCCGGTTCAGGTATGTCGGTTACCGAAATCAGCCATCGCTCCAAGTGGTTCGACGAAGTGATCAATGATGCCGTGGATCGAATTAAGCGTATTCTCAAACTGGACGATCGCTTTCATGTTCTCTTCCTGCAGGGAGGCGCCAGCCTGCAGTTTTGCATGGTGCCCATGAACCTTCTCGGCCCCGGCGACAAAGCCGACTATGTCAATACCGGTACCTGGTCGACCAAGGCCATCAAGGAGGCGCAGATCCAGGGCAAGTCCATCGAAGTGGTGGCCTCTTCCGAGGATCGGAACTTTTCCTATATTCCACAATCCATCGAATTCAACAAGGACGCCGTTTTCGCCCACATCACCTCGAACAATACGATCAAGGGCACCCAATGGGCAAAGTTCCCCGATACCAGTGGCGTCCCCATCGTATCGGACATGAGCTCGGACATCTTCTCCAGGCCGCTGGATATGGAAAAATTCGGACTGATTTACGCCGGTGCCCAAAAAAACATGGGTCCTGCAGGCGTCTGCCTCGCCATCATCCGCGACGATCTTTTGGCCCGAACCCCCAAGGACATCCCCACCATGTTGCGCTACACCACATTTGCGGAGAAAAATTCCATGTTCAACACACCACCGTGTTTTGCCATCTACACGGTCCAATTGGTGCTCAAATGGCTGGAAGAGACCATTGGCGGGCTGGACAGGATGGTGGAACTGAATCGCAAAAAGGCAAGCCTTCTTTACGACTTCATGGATCAGAGCGATTTCTATCAACCAACGGCGGAAAAAGAGAGCCGATCCCGGATGAATGTGACGTTCCGTCTGCCCAGTGAGCAGCTGGAAAAGAACTTCGTGGCACAAGCCCTGGAAAATGACTTGGGCGGGCTTAAAGGCCATCGCAGCGTGGGTGGATGCAGGGCCTCCATCTACAATCCAACACCGCTTGCTGCGGTGGAGGCACTGGTGGATTTCATGAAGACATTCGAGCAAAAAAACGGATAGTGGATATCCGGACCCTACGTGTTCGGCTTTGGGCTCCCATTGGAAGGGGGCACTGCAATTACGGAAACCAACAGGAGTCAGAATCGAGTATTCAGCGGCGGCGCTGAATTCTGACTCCTATATTCTTGTAACAATCATACGACAGGTTTTCGGGCCGTTTTGCTGTTTCGCCTGTCCGTTCTGGTTGTTTTTCCCCATGCTTTTCCCTTCTTCGCACTTCAAGGAAAACGGACGACCCATACGACCAAAACTACTGAAATGTCAATCGGTTATGCCGATATTGGCACAACCTGTTTTTCTTGACATAACCCCGGTCGGACCATAATAATAAACAAAATAAACGTGTAGAGGCCACCGCCCCGTAAAAAGCGACCGGCGGTTCTTCAAACATCAGCATTACGCCATAGGGAGGAAACGAAATGGACAAAATATTACGAATTGATGTTGGGGCACCCGGGGGACCGGCAGCAAAAACCGAAGATCTTGGTGCATATGCAGGATTGGGTGGCCGTGCCATGACTTCGGCCGTCGTGGTCAAGGAGGTTCCGCCGACCTGCCATCCATTGGGCGCAAAAAACAAGTTGGTCATCGCACCGGGTTTGCTCAGCGGTTCGGCGGCAGCCATTTCAGGCCGGGTGAGTGTGGGCTGCAAGAGCCCGCTTACCGGTGGGATCAAGGAAGCCAATTCCGGTGGCCAGGGCGCACAGGTATTGGGCAGGCTGGGATATGCCGCCATCATCCTCGAGGGCGAGGCGAAAAGTGACGGCCTATACAAAGTCTTCATCAACAAAGACGGGGTTTCGATCGAATCGGCAGACGATCTCAAGGGATTGGGCAACTACGCGACGGTGGAGAAACTCGCCGCCCAATACGGAAAAAAGGTCGCCTGCATCACCATCGGCCAGGCCGGTGAGATGAAGATGTCAGCGGCCTCCGTTGCCTTCACGGATATGGAACAACGTCCCACCCGCCATGCCGGTCGCGGTGGCGTCGGTGCCGTCATGGGTGCAAAAGGCATCAAAGCCATCATTCTGGATGACGACGGTATGAAGGTACGATCGCCCGCCGACCCGGAAAAGTTCAAGGCCGCCAACAAGACCTTTGCCGAAGGGCTGCGAAAACACCCGGTCACCGGTGAGGGACTTCCTGCCTATGGCACCAATGTTCTCACAAACGTTGTCAACGAAGCCGGCGGCTACCCCACCCATAACTTTTCGAGAGGCCAGTTCGAAGGGGCTGCCAATATCTCGGGAGAGGCTCAGGCGGCCCTGGAAAATCAACGCGGCGGCGAGGGGTCGGCCACCCACGGTTGCCATCGCGGTTGCGTTATCCGCTGCTCCGGCACCTATTACGACAAAGACGGAAACTTCGTTACCAAGCAGCCCGAGTACGAAACCGTATGGGCTCATGGCGGCAATTGCGGCATCGACGATCTGGATACGATCGCCCAATTGGATCGGATGGATGACGATTTCGGGCTGGACACCATCGAAATGGGTGCTACCATCGGCGTCGCCATGGAAGCAGGCTTGGCCAAGTTTGGTGATGGTCCGGGCGCCATCAAGCTGCTTCAGGAAGTAGGAGACGGAACGCCTTTGGGAAGAATCCTGGGGAATGGTGCCGCCGTAGCCGGTCAGGTCTTCGGTGTGGAGCGGGTTCCCGTGGTCAAACGCCAATCAATGCCGGCCTATGACCCCCGTGCCGTTCAGGGGATCGGCGTCACCTACGCCACATCTACGATGGGCGCCGACCACACCGCCGGGTACGCCGTGGCCACCAACCTGTTGGGCGTAGGCGGAAATGTGGATGCCCTCAAACCGGAAGGACAGGTGGAACTGTCGCGCAACCTGCAGATCGCCACCGCGGCCATCGATGCCACCGGCATGTGCCTCTTTATTGCCTTCGCCATCCTCGATCAGGCCGAAACCTTCAACGCACTGATCGATCTGATATCCGCCTTCACCGGCCAGCCAATGACAGCAGACGATGTGACACAGTTGGGTAAATCCATATTGAAAAACGAGAGAGAATTCAACTTGGCCGCCGGTTTCACCGCCAAGGACGATCGGCTCCCCGACTACTTCAAAAATGAAAAGCTGGCACCCCACGATGTGACCTTCGGCGTTACGGAAGAGGAGCTGGATACGCTATACAACTGGTGATTGTGCGCATTCAGAAATTCCTGTTTCTGAATAGACACGGACCGTTTCTTTGACCGACACATGTATACGATAGATGGGGAGATCCGAAACGATCTCCCCGTTTGTCTTCCCTGAAGAATCCCATGATCCGACTCGTTTTACATGTTGATGCCCATATCGTATCCAAATTCACTCCACTGATGGAAAAAGGCGTTGTCATTCCGGCAGATACCGGCTGTAGCCTCAAGGCATTTTTATGCGGCCAGTTGGGTTTTTCCGAAGCGTACCTGGACCAACGGATCCAGACCCTTTTTTTGGATTCTCGTCCCGTGGACGATGTGGACGAGGCCGTGGTGAGAGATGGATCAACCGTCGCCTTGAGTGCTGCCATGCCGGGCCTTCTCGGTGCCACCATGCGCAAGGGTGGTCGGTACGCCACGTTTCGCAAGGGGATATCCGTCCAAACAGATGCGACAGGCAAAATGGAGAAAAAAAACGGCCGGGTGACCATCAAGCTGTTTAACATGGTCGCCAAAGAGGTGGGTGTTCATCTGCTCAAAAAAGGAGTTGAAATCAAGGGTCAGAATCTTTCCCGAATCTTACATCATGACAACGATGATCTCCTCCCGGGCATCCGAAAAGTGATCGTCGACGGGCAAGAGACAACAATCGGTCAAAACCTCATGGATCGGTTGGCAAAAAACCGGGTGTGGTTCACCCTCATCGTGTAAAGGCCAAAGACGGCAGTATTCCCACTGTCGCAACCCATTGCCCTGATACCATATACCTGAATCCTTCCACAAAATGGCGTTCTTCCAAATCCCATGAGAATGCGTATTGGATCAAGACGTCCATGCGTGAAACAGGTGGTTGATCATTGTTTGATTCGGATGTATAAACGGTTGCATTCGAAGACGGACACAAGGGCAAGCAATTGTAATCCACTTGTAAAACCTTCAAACAGAGCCTTTGGGAAGTTGATATGGAATCAGACCTCGCCATCGCCGACCTGTTGTCGAACCTCTCCATGCAATACCGTGAGCGGATCACCGACGACAGATTGTCGAAAAACAAAGCCCGGATGGAAATCATTCGCAAATTGGAGTTGATCACCCAAAGTATCCGGGGTCTCATGCAGCATAACCAGTCGGGACTGTAGGTAAGCACAGCGGCTTCCTTGATCAATACCACAAGATGATTTATTTTATATGGTTTTCGATTGACCCTGCGATCCCGATCGTGATCTTCCACTCAATCCCGTAAGGAGATAAACTATGAAAACACGTGCACGATGGATTGTGCTTTCCATTTTTTTGTTTGGTGTAATGTTACGGCCAGAGGCATCTGTTGATTGCTTCGATTCCGAATTGGTGGGTCTATTGACCCAGGACCTGGGTGTTACGACAGAGCAGGCAAAAGGTGGTGCAGGAGCCATCTTCAACGCTGCGTCTCAAAATATGAACAAAGATGACTTCGCAAAAGTGACCGATGCTCTTCCCGAAGCGTTATCGCTCATGAAAGCCGCACCCGCCATGGACTCTGGTTCAGGTTCGGGAACCACCGGCGCCTTGTCCTCCATGATGAAATCCGCAGGTGGATCCCTGGGAAGCCTCACCGACTTGGCAGGTGCCTTTTCGAAACTGGGGCTTAGCACTGAAATGGTTGGCAAATATATTCCCATCGTTTTGGAGTACGCGCAGTCGAAGGGTGGAGAAACAGTCGCCAATCTCCTCAAGGCGGCCCTTCAGTAAGAATTCAAGATCACGAGCACTCCTCGTTTTTCAGGGAACATGCGGAGAGAATCTGGTCGGGACGAGAGTTGTTTCGATAGACAGTAATGCCCTTGATGTCCATTCGTGCCGCCTGCAGAAACAGATGGCGGACGTCCTCTACGCTGGCGCTTTCGGGTAGGTTGACGGTCTTGGACACTGCATTTTCCGTATGTTTTTGAAAAGCGGCCTGAACCTTCAGGTGCCCCATTGGCGAGATGTCCCAGGCGGTTTGAAAGATCCGTTCGTCGATCCGTTTTCCTTCCCGTACATACCTTTGATAGATGGGATGAATATCCGTATAGACGTCATTGGCGATACGACGCTTGACCTTAAAGGAGAAGACGGGCTCGATACCACTGCTGACGCCGGACAGGATGCTGATGGTACCGGTGGGAGCAACTGTGGTAACGGTGGCATTGCGGCGCCGTTTCACCCCCAGCCCCGGGTATATGCTCTGGTGAAAAGCCGGAAAGTTACCCCTCTTTTCGGCCAGTTCCCTGGATGCCGCCACAGCCGTCTCCTGAATGCATGCCATCACCTGTTCGGCCAGTGAAACGGCCCGATCGCTCTCATAGGAGACGCCAAGTTGAATGAGCATATCGGCGAATCCCATTACCCCAAGCCCGATTTTTCGATTCATCCGACTCCACTCCTCGGTTCGGGCGATGGGGTGACGATTCACCTCCACCACGTTATCCAAGAAATGTACCCCGAGCCGGACCAGTGACGACAGCTTGTCAATATCGACGCATTCACCGTCGACGATGCGACTGACATTGATGGACCCCAAAATGCACGATTCGTAAGGCAAAAGGGGCTGCTCCCCACAGGGGTTGGTCGCTTCCAGTCCCCCCAACTTCGGCGTGGGATTGGTACGATTGATACGATCGATGAACAGTATGCCGGGGTCACCGGTTTCCCAAGCACTTTTTGCCATCTGATAGAGCAGATCGGATGCGGATTTTCGGCCGACAACGGCACCGGTGCGCGGATGGATGAGCGGGTACTCGCGATCTTCTTCGGCACAGGCGATGAAGTCGTCGTCCACTGCGACGGAGATGTTGAAGTTACACAATTGTCTGTTATTTTTCTTGGCGGTGATGAACGCCTCGATATCAGGGTGACTCACATGCAGCACCCCCATGTTGGCTCCGGGACGAACCCGATTCAGATCAATGAGATGGGTGGCGGCGTCGAACAACTGGATGAAGGAAACCGGTCCGCCCGTCACACCGGAGGCGGGGAAAATAGTATCGCCGGCCGGCCGAAGCCGGCTGAAGGAGAATCCGGTCCCGCCCCCCGTTTGGTGAATCAAGGCTGTATTCCTGAGGGTTTGAAAGATGGATCCCAGATTGTCCTCCACCGGCAAGACGAAGCAGGCGGCCAATTGGCCCAGGGGCCGGCCGGCATTCATCAGGCATGGGGAATTGGGTAGAAACGAAAAGGAGGTCATTGCCTCCTCGAAACGCTGTGCCGTGTCCGCAACAGACGCACCGGCGTCGAAGAGCCGATCCGCCTCGGCCACAACCTGGGCCACACGTGAAAATAGCTGGGAGGGGGTCTCGATGATCTCGCCCCGATAGTTTCTGGCGAGATAACGCTGTTCAAAAACTTCTTTTGCCAAGGATGTCAGGTTCAGTGACTGCATTTTTCGACCTTACACATTTGTTTCTGAGTCAAAATACGCCCATTAATGTAATTGAACGTCAGGGAAAATACCAGGAAAAAACAAAGTTCATCTGGGTCAACGACCACCCGTTTCGCGGATGGCTTGGATATCCGACCAAAGGCCGGATATCCAAAAGCACGTCAGTGCTTTCATCGTTCGGGTTGGTTCCGGGTGCAAAGAACCCGGTTTGAATACAACGAATCGACCATCGGGAAAAGTTTGTATTTGACAGCAGCAGAAGTTACTTTACAATTAGAAGGAAAAGACGTTTTCCCATGATCCACAATGAGGCCAAAACAATGGAAGAGAGCAAAGAAAAAAGGCGTGCCACGGACAGGCGTTCCGGTGTTGACCGACGCAGGATCAATCCACCCCGATACACGGGGATTGAAAAACGGATGGATCCCCAGTGCCGAAGCGGCATAGACAGGCGGGAGAATCGGGAGTTTTGGAGCGAACTGCAAACTGCCTGCATCACGAAGGACAGGTAACAATCATGCGGTAACGCCATTTATCTTTGACTCGGCCCGTAGGAATAGATTTTCCATACTGTCCAAAGGTGCCGGACGGAATTGATCACCAAACCACTTCACGGTCCAATGCAAAAGGATCCATCAGTTTCCAGGAGACCTCGAAGTGGTGGGATGTCAGCGCGGCAACATGATTGTCGAACCAGTGGTGAACCACAAGCCATGGCGTTTCATCATAGGTAAGGTTCATTCGGTAATCGTCGACAACGCTCACAATCCTGCACCGTGACAAGCCGGCAATCCCCTTTCCGACAGCCTTTACCACGGCCTCCTTTGCCGTCCACATTCGATAGAAATTCAGCGTCCTGTCTCCTGCCATCAAATTCCATTCATCGCCATCGGCTACTTTGGAAAACAACATGTCGTTTACCGGATGGATTGTCTCGAGATCAAAGCCCACACGCTTCGGTGCAGCCACACCACCGACCACATCTCTTTTATGGCTCAGGGACCAGTAGATTCCGTTCTCCGGCAGGGGCACGCCCTCGTCGTCCTTGATCAATCGTTCGAGACGAAGCCCGCTGATCCGACACGATCGGTCCAGGGCAAGACGGGCGAGACGGCTCAAGTTCTGAACCATCTGCCTGCCCGTGAGCCGGCGATGGGCCTCGGAAACAGTCGAGATCACCGGGAAAAGGGTTGATACCGATTTCATCGATCGGCATCCTTTTCCGTGTCTGCTGCCCGTTTCAGGGCAAGGGCCATGTCGTACACTTTTTTCCTGGGAAGTCCGTATTGTTTGGATATTTTTTTGGAGAGGTGGGACACGCGACCTTCCGGTCGGGCCAGTTCATGACGGAGGATTTCACGAAGATCCTTTGTCGAAATTTCACTTTCTTCGATTTTTTTCCCGCCCACCAGCAGGGTGCATTCTCCCTTTACTGCTTGGCGTTCATCCATGATCCTGCGGATCGTAGACAGGCTCCCCCGGATAAATTCCTCATGAATCTTGGTCATTTCCCTTGCCAATACGGCCGGCCGGTCTCCCATCATCTCCAGGAGTGAATCCAGCAGGCCCACAATCCTTCTCGGCGACTCGTAAAAAACCATCGTCCTGGATTCAGCGGCGGCAGAGCGAAGCAGCTCTTTTCGTTTCCCCTCTTTTTTGGGAACGAATCCAAAAAAAACGAAGGTATCGGTCGGCAATCCCGATGCGGACAGGGCCGTCATCGCCGCCGTGACACCGGGGATGGGATATATGTTCAGGTCGCTGGCCGCCGCCGCACGTACCAAGCGATACCCCGGGTCGGAAACAGAAGGCGTTCCGGCATCGGAAACCACTGCCACGGCGGCACCGGCCTCAATTTTTCGTATCAATTCCGGAACACGATCCACTTCGTTGTGTTCATGGCAGGAAACCAAAGGGGTTCGAATCTCGTAACGGGAAAGAAGACGTGCCGTGTGCCGTGTGTCTTCGGCAGCGATCAGATCCACCTGCGACAGAATACGAATGGCCCGGAACGTGATGTCTTCGAGATTCCCGATGGGGGTGGCCACGACATAGAGACCGCGAGGGCATGGCCCTTGGGCCTGTTCATCCGTAGGTGAGGAAAAAGGCATTTTTCACGACCTCGATATCGGTTCTCCCCGCCGCAGTATCGATGGCCACCACGTCGAACCGCGCCCGGGTTTCCATCTGGTCCGATTGTTTCAGGTATTCGAGCGCCGCCATGGAAATTTTTCGTTGTTTGGCGGGTGTCACGGCCCCCTTCGGGCTGCCGAATCGATGGGAGGACCTGGCCTTCACCTCCACGAAAACGATGGTTCCCCTTTCCTTGGCGATGATATCGATCTCCCCGTTTTTGCTACGATAATTCGTCTCCAGGATTTTGTATCCCCTCCGCTCCAAAAAGGAGACAGCGAGCTTTTCACTTCTTTTTCCAAATTGCTGCTGCCGATTAAGCATCTAGCGGTACTCCCGAACCCCTTTAAATGTCCGCCTGTGAATGGGGCTCAAACCGTATCGCACGATGGCGGCCCGGTGGCGTTGGGTAGGGTACCCCTTGTGGCGGCCAAAACCGAACTCGGGATACTGATCATCCAGTTGGGTCATGATCCGGTCTCTCGTCACCTTGGCCACGATGGAGGCGGCGGCAATGGACACGCTATTGGAATCACCTTTTTTAATTGTCTGTTGGGGAATTTTCGAGGTGATGGGAAATATCCCGTCGATGAGAAGGTAATCTGGTCGAGGACGAAGGTTTGCCACAGCCATGGCCATGGAACGCAAGGTGGCCTGCAAGATATTGACACGGTCGATTTCAGTCGTATCCACCATGCCGATACCGATGCTAATGGCAATGTTGTAGAGACGATCATAGAGGCGACTGCGTTTTGCCGGTGTCAGCTTTTTGGAGTCGTCGATTCCGTTCAGATCAACACCGTCGGGCAACACCACTGCGGCGGAAACGACGGGGCCGGCCAGGGGCCCCCGGCCGGCCTCATCGATGCCCGCGACCATTTCGTAGCCCATTTCATGGGCCGATCTTTCGAAAGCCCAGAGATCTGATATCATCGATTCAAATCTTAACGGCTCCGTAAAAAGCCCGATATCTGCGTCATGCTTCATCCCTCGTCACTGGGACGTATCCAACCATACGCCTCATTTTTCGGGATTCGCAAGCCTTGATCTCGAACTTTTTACGAAGCCGTCCGAGATCCGACGCCTAAGGAACGATTCAATAAAAACAATAAAAGACTTTTTTGTCCTGAATCAGGTAAACCGCCGTTCTCGAATCCTTGCCGCCTTGCCCCGCAGTTTTCTGAGATAGTAAATCTTGGCCCGCCTTACACGACCGCGGGTCATCACCTCCACACGGTCGATGGAGGGGGAGTTGGTGAGAAAAACCCTCTCGACCCCCACGCCGTAGGAGACCTTGCGAACGGTGAAACTGGCGTTGGCAAGGCCCTTTTTCTTGCTGATCACAACGCCCTGAAACGCCTGGATGCGCTCCTTGTTGCCCTCGCGGATCTTCACATGAACGGTAACGGTATCCCCAGGTAAAAAATGGGGCATATCCATTCGGATTTGTTCTCTTTCAATACGTTGGATGGTTTCCATGATAAAACTCCCGATACAATGTTGATCTATAGTAAAAAACGCTTCATTTGCCTTATGCATCACCCAATAGCCGGTCCAATATGATGGATACCGCCGATCGGACCGACAGATGGTTGTATGTTCCCGCGCCGGTAAGGGGTGCCAACCGACAATCCGCTTCGTCCATGAATGTATCGGTCAGTCCCCAGGCCGTGCCGAATGCAAGGAGATAGGGTTTGGTTTCTTGCAGCATTCTCCGGAAAGTGGCGCACGCCACGCTTCCCGGACATTCCTTTGCCGAAGTCGCCACCGTTATTGGTCGCCCCCCCTCCTTTGCCGTAATTTCATTGACGGCGTCCTCGAATCGGGCCGTGACCCGGACGAGTGCCAACGCCTCTTTGCGCTGGGGGTTGTACGTTCCTCCGAAACCCGTGGTCCAATGTCCGACGATCCGTTCGGCCAGCACCATCTGGTCCGCCAACGGAGTTACCACGTAATATCCCTTGACCCCATAGGTGCGGCATGCCCTGGCGATGTCGTGCAAATCCAGGTTGGTGACCGCCGACGCGATGGTCTCGTTGTTCTTATCGATCACCGGATAGTGAACGAGGGCCACATAAAGCCGTTTATCCGAGAATCCGGTCAAGTTCCTGGCGCCATTTCATCAGCGTATCCCGCTGGGCAGGTGTCAAATCCCGCTGGGCCAACAGATCCGGGCGTTTCACCAAGGTACGGATCAATGCGGTTTCCCTTCGCCACCGCTCGATCTCCTGGTGATTTCCGGATAACAGCACATCCGGTACATCCATCCGGTCGAAGTTTGGCGGACGCGTGTATTGCGCGTGTTCCACGAGACCGTCACTGAAAGTATCACTCTCGGCGGAGTTCAAATTGCCCAAAACGCCGGGAATCAATCGCGTCACCGCGTCGATGACCACCATGGCACCCAGCTCTCCACCGGTCAACACGAAATCCCCGATACTGATTTCCCCATCGATGTGTCGATCGATAAACCGTTCGTCCACCCCCTCGTACCTGCCGCAGACGAAAATGACCTCCTCCATGACCGCCAGTGATCCGGCAAGCCGTTGATCGAGCCGCTTTCCCTGGGGAGACAGCAACAACGTCATTGCCGACGGCATCATTTTCTTGGCGGCTGCCACCGCTGCTGCCAGGGGTTCCGGCTTCATCACCATTCCACATCCACCCCCATAGGGACGGTCGTCGGTCACCTTGTGCCGTCCCTTTGCATGGTCGCGGATATTGATGGTGAAGGGCACCAGCTTGTCTCCTTTCACCGCCCGGCCAATGATGCCATGGGCCCAGAAGGGGGCGAAAAGTTCCGGAAAAAGGGTCAGAACGCAGACCTTCATTCATAGACCTTCCGGAGGATTGACGACCATGATTTTTCGAACGATATCGACCTTTACAATCACCTCGCCGATGGCTGGAAGCAATCTCTCCCGTGTCTGCCCATGGACGACTTGTCTGATCACGTAAACATCGTTTCCAGGTGTGGGAATCACTTCGTCGAGTCGTCCCAAAAGCTCCCCTTGGATGTCGTATACCGACAGCCCCACCAAATCAAACCAGTAGTAAGTATCCTCTTCTAACGGCGGCAAGCGTTTCTTGTCAATGAACAGAGACACACCAGCGAGCGACTCGGCCGTATCCCGGTCTTCCACCGCTTCGAGACCCAAAAGAAGCCTGCGTCCATGGGACGTCACCCATCGAATGGTCCGAATTTGCAGACCACTTTCGGGCATATCGAGCAAAATCTTCTCTCCCACGAGGTAGGGTGCCATGGTTTCGGCAAATGAGTGCACCTTCAAGCCGCCATGAATTCCGTGAGCACCGGTTACCCGCCCCACAAGGATCAGGTTCGCTCGATCCGCCGTCTCACTCGATGATTTCAAGGACCATTCGTTTTTTCGCTTTGGCCGACGCAGCGCTCAACAGTGTTCGCATGGCGCGGGCCGTTCGTCCCTGCTTTCCGATCACCTTTCCCAGATCCTCTTTGGCCACATTCAACTCAATGACGGATGTTTGGCTGCCTTCGATCTCTTCAACGGACACCTGGTCGGGAAAATCCACCAATTCTTGCGCAATGAATCTGATCAGGTCTTTCATAGCTCCATCTCCTTTGGTGTCGCTGAGAATCGGATCCAATACCAAATCTTACGCTGAAGTGCCCAAGACACCTTCTCGTTTGAGTATGCTACGTACCGTATCGGTGGGGATGGCACCCCGTTCGATCCAATACTTTACGCGGTCCGTGTTCAGCAATACCTGCGCCGGATTCAAAAGGGGGTTGTATGTGCCCAGCTTTTCGATGAAACGACCATCCCTGGGACTGTCGTTGTCGGCAGCCACGATCCGGTAAAAGGGCCTTTTCTTCGCACCATGGCGGGCGAGTCTGATTTTTACTGCCATTTTCTTCTCCTTTAAAAGGGCAACATGCCACGACCCAATCCGCGCATGCCGCTTTTATTGATTTTCTTCATCATCTTCATCACCTGCGCATAGTTTTTCAGCAGGCGGTTGACATCCTGAACACGGGTGCCGCTTCCCGCTGCAATCCGCTTGCGTCGGCTACCGTTGATAATCGTATATTGGCGTCGCTCCTGTGGCGTCATGGAATTGATGATGGCCTCGATATGAACCAGTTCCTTTTCGTCCACTTGCAGATTTTTCATCTGTTTGATTTTTCCCATCCCGGGAATCATCCCCAGGATGTCCGTAAGCGACCCCATTTTCCGGATCTGACGCATCTGATCGCGAAAATCCTCCAGGGTAAACTGGTTTTTCCGCAGCTTCTTTTCCAGCTCAGCGGCTTTATCCTCGTCCACCACTTCCTGGGCCTTCTCGATCATGGTGAGGACATCCCCCATGCCGAGGATCCGGGACGCCATGCGATCCGGATGAAAGGCTTCCAGCTCACTGAGCTTTTCGCCCACACCGATAAACTTGATGGGCTTTCCGGTGATGGCGCGTATGGACAGGGCCGCCCCGCCCCGGGCATCACCGTCCATTTTGGTCAGAACCACGCCGCCGATATCCAGCCGCTCGTCAAAGGACTTGGCGATGTTCACCGCGTCCTGCCCGGTCATGGCATCGGCCACCAGCAGTATATCCGACGGCTGGACCGCCGAACGAATCCGAGACAACTCGTCCATCAATTCTTCATCGACGTGAAGCCGCCCGGCCGTATCCAGCAGCAGGGTATCGCACCCCGCCTTCTGGGCTGCCACACGGGCATCCTGACAGATCCGTACCGGATCCATATCCGGTGCACTGTCGAATACGGGAACGCCCAGTTGGCTGCCGAGTTTTTTCAACTGGTCGATGGCCGCCGGACGATACACATCCGCCGGCACCAGGTAGGGTTCCTTGCCCGTTTTTCGCAACATCACCGACAATTTTCCCGCAGTGGTGGTTTTACCAGACCCCTGAAGACCCACCAGCATCACCGAAACCGGTTTTTCTCCGGTCAGACGCAACCCCTGATGGCTCTCCCCCATGAGCTGGGTGAGGGATTCGTTGACGATCTTCACCACTTGCTGGCCCGGGGTCAAACTGCCCATGACCTCTTGGCCCAGGGCCCGCTCCTTGATGTCGGCAACCAGTTTTTTGACCACCTGGAAATGAACATCGGCTTCCAAAAGGGCCATCCGAACCGCTCGCATACCATCGGCAATATTCTTCTCCGATAGCTTGCCCTGCCCCTTGAGTTGCTTGAAGGCCGAGTTTAATTTTTCACTAAGTGCGTCAAACATGACTTTCCACCGCAGTATAAACTAAAACCTTGAAAGTAGATTTTTTTTAATGGTATGTCAAGCATGAAAAAGGGCAGGCAGCGCAACCGATTTCGGACCGTGGATCCCATATCATGACGCCAATAGCAAGCAAAATCGACATCAAGGATCTTACCCGGACGCAGTTGATCGATTGGTTGAAAAATCAAGGGCAACAACCATTTCGATGCGATCAGATCCTCCGCTGGATCCATTTGCACCAGATCGATTGTTTCGACGACATGACCAACCTGGCCAAACCCCTTCGAACGGCCCTTGCAGAGACCTTCGTGAATCCACGTTTGTATCTGGAAGAAGAGTGCGTATCAAATGACGGATCTCGCAAGTTGCTGTTTCGGCTCAAAGATGGACAGCATATCGAAACGGTGATCATTCCGGAAAAGGATCACTACACCTTATGTATATCGAGCCAGGTGGGCTGTCGCCAGGGATGCAAGTTCTGCATGACGGCAAAAGGTGGTTTTTCGCGTAATTTATCTGCCGGCGAAATCGTGTCCCAGGTAAGGGACGTCCAGAACCGACTGGACGGAAAATCGGATATGCCCTTGACCAACATCGTCTTCATGGGCATGGGTGAACCACTTGCCAATTATGACAATGTCGTTCATGCCATCGATGTCATCTCCAATGGCGACTGGGGGCTTAAGATTTCCAGCCGACGGATCACCGTATCCACCGCCGGGTTGGTCCCCAAAATGGAAGATCTGGGCAAACAGACCAAGGTGAATCTGGCCGTCTCGCTAAACGCCGCCGATGACGAAACCCGGTCCCGCCTCATGCCCATCAATCGAAAATATCCCCTTGTCGACCTGCTTTCGGCCTGCCGGCGGTATCCGTTGCCCCCTCGAAGAAAGATCACCTTCGAGTACATCCTCATGGCGGGGGTTAACGACGCCGTTTCCCATGCGGACAACCTGTCGAAAATACTCCGGCCCGTAAAGGCGAAGATCAACCTCATCCCCTTCAACGAGCACCCGGGCTGCGAATTCAAGCGTCCGTCACCGCAGCAAATCCAACGGTTCCAGGAATTTCTCGCCCAACATCACTACACGGTGATCGTTCGGCACAGCAAGGGCCAGGACATATCGGCGGCCTGCGGACAGTTGCGGGCACAGCGGCAGTAAAAATCCGGGTTCAGGAAACCTTGCATTGGTTTACCCTTGAAGGGAAGCCTGCGATCGCGGGAAACCACAGGAGTCAGAAGCCAGTATTCAGGATTCAGAATGAAGTTGATATCGCTTCGCTCCGTCGATTGGATAAAATGGACCGAGCCGAAGGCGAATACCTGATTCTCGTATGAAACTACGCCAAAATGGCATAGTTTCAATTATCGTTCAAACCGACCAAAGGTCAGCGGCGGCGCTGGATTCTGAATTCTGACTCCTGGATTCTTTTAACAATCCTACGGCAAAACCATTTATCTTCTGAATTGGCCAAGAGTGATAGAACTTCTATAGTAAAGAAGCCTCTAAATCATAAACTTTTTACACTCTTTGGGCGGAATGCCCAGCACGGTGACCTGCCGCCGGAAACCGCCAGCGTGTACGTTGACCATGACCGGCATGTTATCGGGTGCCTTGGAGTACCCGGCACAAATGCTGGCCGCCAGCATGACCATGGGCTCGCCGCCACCATTGGGCATCACAACCAGTGGACCGGGATGTTGATCCACCTTGAAAACCAAATCCGATTCGGGATCGAACCACCTGCCGATCTGCTCGTTATCGTTGTGTGTTCGCCCCACCACGAGTTTGGTCGACGCGTCCAAACGCAGATGACGGCCGGACTTCAGCAATTCAAGGTCCTTTTCGGAACAGGTTTTCTGGTGGTCAAACAGGTCTTTGAGGCGACGGCTGAAATTTTTGTCCGTCAGGAGACAACCGCCGGCAGGTGCAGGGTAATCGGTCACACCAAATCCCCTGGCCAGGTCCATCTGTACTTTTCGGGATCGACCCGAAATATCCAACAGGCGATTTCGGTCCACCAGTCCTTGGCGTTCGACTGTGGTCTCGGGAAGATTCCTGGCGGACAGGGGCCGGACGATGTACCCATCATGGCCCGAGTGTTTTTCCACGTACCGAAGGGAGGATTTGTTCTGACTCATGGGGCGCTGCCCCAATACTTCACCGGAAAATAAAAAATCGTACCCTTTGGCGGTCATCATCTCGCCGGCCAAACGGAACATCAACGTATGGCACTCCATGCACGGATTCATGTTCTTACCGAACGTTACCCCGGGAGCACGCATCATCTTCAGATATGTTTCAGTGATGTTTCGTACGGTCAGCGGCACACCGATCTGCGCCGATGCCTTTCGGGCCTTGGCCGACGAGAAGAAAGGCGTCTCGAATGTGACCCAGCTCACCTCGATTCCCTGATTTTTGAGAATCAGGGCGCTCAATATGCTGTCCAATCCACCGGAACAAAGTCCAAGGGCACGAACCGTCCTGGATTCAACCATGTGCACCTTTCCGAAGGTATTTCGATACCATCGCTGTTTTCCTAAATTGAACCATATGCTTCGTCTATGGCAGTCTTTTGCCCGAAGGATAGAAAAAAGTCAACGACCGCCGGCAAGGCGGGTAGGGTGGCCGCATCTGTGCCTTACTAGTGGTCGTCCAGAAATAGGAAAATTTGGTCGAGATCAAGGCGCACGAAAAATTTTACCACAGGTATATCGTTGATATTCCGAGGATAAAATTTTTCGCGCAACGCCGATATCGAGCAAATTGGCCATTTCTGGATGACCACGAACTATCTCGTTCCCAACTTGGGCGTCAGCTTCACCTGGAAGGTGTGTCCCAGCACCTCGGCGATGGCATGCACGGTATTGTGGAATCTGGTATAGGTCATGGCAAGGCCGATGATCCCTGACAGAATCTGGAGGGAATCCAAATCCTGATCCGGGACCTTCCATGGCTCGTAATGATAGAGCCGGAGAACGCCGACCACCTCTTCGAGATGGATGATGGGAAGTGATACGATTGCGGCGATTCCTTCCTTGCGCGCCTCCTCCGGATACTGCAGACTCGCATTTTTCTTGCTGATGTCCGAAATCACCACCGGATTTCCCTGAAAGGTTTCATTAATGCTTTTCGGAGCGTGCAGCGGCCCCTTGGTTAGGTACTTGGCGGAAAGACCGAAGCTGGCCAATATTTCCAATTCCTCGGTGATGGCGTTGAGTACGAAAATGGCGCAACCTTTGATGTCCAACCCGGTGGTCAACAGCTGGGCCAGGTGGTTGGCCATCACGTCCAGGTCCTCGCTGTGGGCGATGGACTGGGTAACGGCCTTGAAAATGTCGATGGTAATCCTGTTTTCAGATGCCATGAGACCCTCCTTTCAAAATAAAAAGGGTTATCGAGCAGCCGCGATTCAATATGTGGGAAAGGCAGGTTGGTCGATTGGGACAGTGGGCGTTGCATCAATAACGATTGGAGCGCGGCCGGTGGCGCGGCTTCGCATGCGCATCGGCAATCAGCCGAATGAATTGCGGCACTTGGGGAAAACCATGATTGGCACTTCATTTTTCATGCTAAGATGGCCACAAACACCTGTCAAACGAAATCGTCTCCTGTTATGACGCTTAGCAAGTAAGATGAAAACCAGCTCCGAGTCGAATCCCTTTTCCTTGCTCCTCATTGTAAGCAGCGACGGCTTCGGAATTTGGTGCGGAAACCAGGCGAATCCCCCGTTGTTTAAGAAATGGCGTGAGACGGGCATCCAGTCGCATGCGTCCATGGATGCCCGTTCCGATCACGATCAGGTCCGGTTCGGTACCGACGAGGGGAAGAATGTCATCCGGTAGCAACAGATGACCACTTTTTCGCCACCATCCATCTTTCACATGTCCATCGGGAAAGATGATCAGATCGGTGGAATAGGATTTGCCGTCGATGGTCATGGCTCCGAATGTGGTGGATTCAATCATGGCTGAAAGCATAATCAAATACCGTTTCATTGACAAGACACAAGGAGGGGCCATTGGCCCCAACGATAAAAGCCGCCGTCCATTGCAATGGTAGAAAAAACCGGGTATGGGGGTACTTGGGAAAACCAAAGATAACAAAGGCCGCAAAGTACTCCAGAGGGAGGCCCCATGACAAAACAATTGAGACGCGACGACAGGAAACTCGATGAAACCGCCGCCATGGCGCTTTTAAAAAGAGGGGAGTACGGTATCTTGTCGACGTCGGACGAAAAAAATCGGCCATACGGCATTCCCTTAAACTACGTGGTGATGGATGAAACGATTTTTTTTCACTGTGCCACCGAAGGCCACAAATTGAAAAATATCGCCGCCAACCAGGATGTCTCCTTCTGCGTCGTGGGAAAGACGGAGCTGATTCCCGACAAGTTTTCCACGCGGTATGAAAGCGTGGTGGTAACCGGAGCAGCGGAGGTCATCGAAGATCAGGTGTTGAAGAAAAATGCCCTTTGCGCACTCATCGCCAAGTATGCGCCGGATCATATGGCTGCGGGAGAGGCCTACATCGGCAAACTGATGGAAAAGACCGCAGTGGTAAAAATCGCCATCGAAGAGCTGGTCGGAAAGGCGAGAAGATAAGATCTTATCCGGAGTGGGTCTTTGAGAGTACCGGCGCAACGGGATCAAGATCTATGAGTTTGTCTATCAACAGATCCGGATCCGTAACGGAAGCGAGCAGCGACGTGTGCATCTTCAGTCCGAAAATTG
This sequence comes from uncultured Desulfosarcina sp., assembly GCA_963674945.2. Lineage (GTDB taxonomy): Bacteria > Desulfobacterota > Desulfobacteria > Desulfobacterales > Desulfosarcinaceae > Desulfosarcina. The sequence goes on along the minus strand of CAXXWQ010000002.1, from coordinate 558,769 downwards.
CCTTGTCTGCAATTTTCCGGGCGGCGGTAAGGTTGCCCGCAGTTAGGTGAACGTAGGCACCGGCTGCACGGATCAATGCCTGTAATAGCTTTTTTTCGTCGCCATCCGCCCTCATCCAGTACTGCTCCAAATACTCATGGGTCTCGAAAAAAAGACCATGATCCCAAATAATCAGGGCAAGAACCAGCGGATTGGAAGAAGATGGCGTAAGGGACAATACGTTTTCGTACGCCCTTACACGATCGTCGATATAGGCATTCACGCAAAACGGCGGGGCGTCTTCTAAAAAAAGTGCGGCAACGCGATTTACGGGTGAAAGGTCTTTTTTGACCAGCGCCTCCTTGAAACCTTCGGAAAGGGCATTGCGTACGTTTCGGCAAAGGCGGCTGGAAAAAGGATCGAATCGATTTATATCGCCCATGGTTTTTTCCTCGTAAAGGTTGTCAGAAGATCGTCTGTGTTTTATTATAGGTTTTGTGGGGTTTGGATTGTACTTGCTTGCGGCCGATGTCGCATAAAACATAATAATTCATCAAACGAAAGAAATCAGGCATATACGAAACAAAGACCGGGAAAAACGGTTCAGGTACATCTTCTTGACATTGATTGTCCATAGCCATCGCCCATCCAAAAAAACCATTTTGTCTCAATTTTGTACCAGGCGCTACTTTTTAAGTACATCAGCGTAAACGTCTGAGATAAAAGTGACGGGAACGACCCTATCGTAACTTTCGTGCCGTCGTACTGATGGATTATGGATACCACCCTCCCGATTTGCCAGCAAATAGAAAATGGAAAAAAACACCAAAACGCAACCGACCAAACGGGTAAGCGGACACCTTGAAATACTGGACAAGGGTTTCGGCTTTCTTAGAGACATTGAAAACAACTACCAGGCCGGACCGTTGGACACTTTCGTCCCGGCATTCATGATCACGAAATTCGGCCTGCGGGAAGGATCTTTCATCGAAGGGCGGGGGGGGCCGGGCAACCCTGGCAACCAAAATCTGAAGCTGGCGGCATTGGACCGGGTCAACCACCTTTCCTTGCGGGAGTATGCCCAGACCGAAACGATGCATACGATGACCAGCATCAACCCCGAAAGACGTCTTCGCATGACCCAGGGCCACGATGATCTCACCGGCCGGGCTTTGGATCTGATCGTTCCCATGGGACGCGGGCAGCGGGGGCTGATCATCTCGCCGCCCAAATCGGGGAAGACCACGCTCTTGCGTCACATGGCCAACTCCGTGATCATCAACGACCCCGAGATGGAAGTATTCGTCTTACTGGTCAGCGAGCGGCCGGAAGAGGTGACCGATTTCAAACGGGGACTGAAAAAGGCCCATGTGCTCTACTCTTCCGCAGACCAGGCCATCAGCCACCACATGCGCATGACGCGCCTTGCCGTTCATACCGCGATGCGACGCGCCGAGTCCGGACGGGATACGGTGGTCTTCATCGACTCCCTTACCCGAATGGCACGGGCCTTTAATGTCGAAACGGAAAGCTACGGCCGAACCCTTTCCGGAGGACTGGGGGCCAATGCCATGGAATTCCCCCGAAAAATCTTCGGTGCCGCCCGAAACATCGAAAATGGGGGCTCGCTTACCATTATCGCCACCATTCTCGTGGAAACCGGCAGCCGGATGGATGACATCATCTACCAGGAATTCAAGGGAACGGGAAACATGGACCTGGTCTTAAGCCGCGATTGTGCTGAACACCGCGTCTTTCCCGCCATCGATATCCGACAGAGTGGTACCCGAAAAGAGGAACTGCTGATGGACGACGAAGAACTTGCCCAGGCCATCGACATCCGTCGTGCCCTATCCCAAAAAGAGCCCACCGAGGCGATGGCCGACTTGTTGGAATATTTGGACCGGAAAAGCCGTTAGTGTTCATCCATACTGATTGTAGCTGACTTTCTCAAAGGAAAGAGAGCTCTTTGGATGAGGCGCCGGCTGTTTGACCGCATATCCCATGGCCACGATGGCGGAGACTGACCGCCCTTCGGGCATGGCAAGGACCCGGGCCGCATACTCGCCGGCGGTTTGCGTCCCATCGTGGTCGCGCTTTCTAAGCTGGATCCAGCAACTTCCCAACCCCACGTCTGCGGCGACCAGATGCAGGATAAGGGTGGCAATGGAGACGTCTTCCACCCACACGTCCGACTTTTCGGGTTGCGGACAAACCGCTACGGCCAGCGGTGCACCAGCCAGAAAAGCCGCGCCATGGGGTTTTGCCTTTGCCAGTCGGCCGATGATGTCCGGTTCCGTCACCACGATAAACTCCCACGGATTGAATCCGCGGGAGGATGGAGAACGCAGCACCGCTTCCACGATAAGGTCCACCTTCTCCGGTTCGACGGGGCGTTTTTCGAATTGTCGCACGCTTCGCCTGTTTCGTAGCAGATCGATGAACATCATTTCCTCCTAAAAAGCTTTTCTTTATCAAATATAGCCAAACAGAATTACGAAAAAAACGCATTCATCAAATAATTTGCCGATGGTTACGATGGGAACAGCTTCTTATAAAAAATCTTTTGACGCAACGTCCGGAATTCAACCCAAATGGCGCGAACAGGATGATGTATGACGTTTTTCGCTGTCTTAAGCCACTGAGGAGGCCGATCATCAGCACCCGATAACGTGTATCGGCGTAATAATTACATTTTACCCGAAAGCGTTTTAGACTGCGCTGATGTCCGGCATCCGTAAGGGCGAGTTCGCAAGGCGTCATCGAATATTCTGCTCGCGGCAACCGATGTGCGAAAGCAAAGTATTAACCAACGAGTGTTTTTGAAAAGGGTCAAGCCCCGCAGCACTTCTTGTATTTCTTTCCGCTTCCGCAGGTACACGGATCGTTTCTTCCGATCTTCGGCCCCTGGCGCACCACCTGAACGTGTTTGGGCGCCTTGCCATCCTTGAAGTACCAGCGGCCGTCCTGACGTTCGAACTCGGCGATCTCATGGTGGTCGAAGGCCCTGCCGTTTTTCCGGTAACGGGCCACGAACTCCACATGGCCGGTGGTATCTTCGGGTCCTCCGCCTTTCACGTCTCGAATTTCAAGCTGCTGCCAGTCCAATTTCCGGGACCATGATGCCGTCTCCGACCGATCACTCTCCTTGCGGGTATCGGGGTGCGTGGTATCATAAATATAATCGAACATCTTTTTTGCATGGGCGCTGTATCGAGAGCGCATGAGCGCTTCGGCGGTATCGGCGGTCTTCTCACCGGCAATCAGCGGTTCACAACAGACCGCATACTCTTTTTTGCTTCCACAGGGGCAATCTTTCATGGGGTAACTCCAACCGTTATGTTCTTTTTTTTAGCGTTTGACTGTTGTCCGTCTGACTATGATGAACGCCTAAAAAAACTGGATTTCGGAAAACAATCACTATGTCCAGTAACCGCCTATAGGAGCAGAGACTGCGCTTGTCAAGAAAAACAAGCCATTGACGAGCGATGTCATCGTATTGACGAACGGTTCCGTTCATTGTATGAATCACCTCTAAATTCAATTGATATCATGAGCTTAATTCGGTTTGAAAACAAGTAGCGAAAGATCAATATCTATATAAATTCAAATAGATATGGCCAATGGTATTTAGTTCCGAAATATTCCTCTTCGGTTTTCTGCCCTTCTTCTTCGCGACCTATTTTCTGGTTCCGGATCGCGTAAAGAACTTTCAGATTCTTTTGGCAAGCATTCTGTTTTATGCATGGGGCGCACCCAATTTCATCTTCATTGTATTGTTGTCATCGGCTTTTGACGATTTCCTTGGCCTGAAGATGAAAAACGTTCGGAAAGAAACCGGAAAAAAAATCCTGTGTCTCTCCATCATCTCCAATATTATGGTTCTGGCCTATGCAAAGTATGCCAATTTTTTCGTCGGAGAGATGAATCAAGTTCTCAATCATTTTGCAATGGATCCAATTCCGTGGACCCAGATCGCCCTGCCCCTTGGAATTTCCTTCATCACCTTTCAAAAGATCAGTTACATGGTAGATGTCTATCGAGGGCATGCCTCGCCTCCGAAAACGATGTTGAATTTCCTGGTATTCGTTTTTTTATTCCCACAACTGATCGCCGGGCCCATCGTTCGATACCATGACATCCATCAGGAGATTGCAGAACGTAAACATTGCCTTCGGGACGTCTACATGGGATTTTTTCGATTCTGCATCGGTCTATCCAAGAAGATATTGATCGCAGATTGCCTGGGAGAAGTAGCGGACACGATATTCGCCCTGGATGCCGGATCCATGACGGTGTTATACGCATGGACGGGAATCTTGTGCTATACGTTTCAAATCTATTTCGATTTCTCCGCGTACTCCGACATGGCCATCGGTTTGGCCAGGAGCATGGGGTTTCATCTGCTCGAAAATTTCAACTGGCCCTATGTATCTAAAAGTATTACAGAATTTTGGCAGCGCTGGCACATATCCCTGTCCCGCTGGATGAAGACCTATCTGTATATTCCCCTTGGTGGGAATCGGGTCGGCCCGCTTCGTGGCTACATCAATCTATGGATTGTTTTTCTGGTTTCCGGATTGTGGCATGGCGCCAACTATACCTTTATCGCCTGGGGTGCATTTCACGGTCTTTTTTTAACCATCGACAAGTTCATCCTGAACACAAGAGAGATCAGAAAAATACCTAGCGGGATTCGGGTAGCGGTGACCTTTTTTATCGTCATGATGGGCTGGGTGCTCTTTCGCTGCGAATCGATTCAGGATGCATGGCAATACTATGGATATCTTTTCGGCAATGCCCCTTTGATTGACTCCGGCAAGATGTGGGTAGACGTGATGACAAATCGCTCCGTGTTCATCCTGTGTATTTGCCTTCTCACCTTCTTCCCGACCTCGCGGTTTTTCTCAGATGGCTATGTGAAAATTCTCAACAATATTCCCGTAAATCTTCGCTTCAAGTTGAAAATACTAGCCGGTTTTTCTCTTTTCATTCTGTCGATCGGCACACTCAGCAACGAATCCTTTCATCCTTTTTTATATTTTCGTTTTTAGCGCTCGAGGATTTGTGTATGTTCATGATTCGAAAATTCTTGCCTTTTAAATGGAAATATCCCCGGTGCTGTCGTGAGTATATGAAATGGCTCATGCTGGCAGGACCGTTGATCCTGATGTTTTTTTTACCCCCCCTTCAAATGGTCTTCCATTTTATTCCCGAAACACCCCTGGCCGGCGTCGAGGCCGACGACCCGGATTTCCCGTTGCTTAGTTATTCCCGGTGGGCATCGGGCAGCTATCAGGACCGGCTCGAAAATTGGTTTAAAAAAAGAATCGGTTTTCGAAGTTTTTTTATCAAACTGGACAATCAGATTAATTTTTCCATTTTTCGGGAATGTCATTCCTATAACGACGGCATCGTTGTAGGGCACGACAACTGGCTTTTCGAGAAAGGGTATATAAAAAGCCTGAACAACGCTGCACGGGCGAATCCAATCAAATTGGAACATAGGATTCAAGCGTTGAGACAACTGCAGGATATTCTAAGAGATCGGGGTATCTATTTTTTGTATCTGGTCTCGCCAAGCAAGGCGACCATATATGGAGAGTACATTCCGAAAAAAGATCTCAAGAAACCCTTGCTTCGGGATACGCCCGTTTATCTGCAGACAAAGCGGCTCCTCGACCAATATCAAGTCAATTACCTGGATGGGCACGAATTTTTTATGCAAAAAAAGGAGACAGCCCCCTACGATGTGTTTGTCCGGGGCGGAACCCATTGGAGCCACTACGGAGCCTGCCTTTTCAGCGAAAATTTGGTCGCCCGGATCCGGCAAGATACGGGGATGCCCATCGGATCGATCTCTTGTGACCCGCTGCGCATCGATTCCCTGCCGACCGGAACCGATCGCGACCTCGCATCGTTAATGAACGTTTTCGACATGACAGCCACATTCGGCAAGACGGCCCACCCGTCGGCGGCGCCACTGTATCCCCACGACCGTGTACAACCGCATATCTTGATCGTCGGATCCAGCTTCATGCACACGATAAACGAATTCGTGTGCGACAAGCTATTTGGCGACCGAGATTTTTTTTATTATTATCGAAGAAATATACCCAATCCGTTTCGCGAAGAGCGCCAGGCCATCCCGAAGAATGAACAGCTTAGGGAAACACTGTTGCGCAAGAAGATCGTTATCGTCGAAAACAATGAAGCCAACTTGGGGCACGCCATCGGGTATCAATTTGTATCGGATGCCATCCAGGTGTTACGGTGAGCGTATCGCCAGCCAGACCCAAGCCTTCCATTTGAAGGTGGGACCGTTCAGACAAACCACCTTGCGACACATGTATCCTTGACTACGGACAGGCGCTTAGCTCTCGACCATGGATCGGCGGCTTTCCTTTGCCGCCTCTTCCGGATGGATCCGCCATGTATAAACGGGTGAAAGAAGGTAAAGAATCATGTATCCCAGGCAGATCTGTCCGAAAATGGGCGTGAACATACTGATGGAAAGCAGGACCAGATTCGCCCTTCCAAACCGCGGATGCCGGCTGAATGTTCGCCCCAGGTGAATATATCGGATGGGATACAGATTCATGATAATTCCCGTAGCCACCATCGTGGCAGCGGAAAAAATTCCCCAGAGGATGATCCGATTGGATTCCAGCGCCATGGCCTGATCGAATATCACGAGGGGCGCCATGACCAGCATGGCTGCTGCAGGCGTCGGTAATCCCTTGAAAAAACCTGGGATCGGGTCTTTGTCCAGGGTGAAGTAAACCAGTCTGCCAATTCCCGCAAGAGCGTAGAACAAGGCGATCCAGGCCATGGGTACCTGGGAGAAGCGCCCTTGGCCGAACTGGGTCAGGGTAACGTAAAAAATCCAGGCCGGTACGATGCAGAAACTGATGGCATCGGCAAGATCGTCCAGGATACTCCCCATGCTGATCTTTTTCTTGACCGGCGCATCATCCATGGGTTCGGTCAGTCCCAGGCGTCTGGCCAGTGCGCCATCCAATTTATCGAAGGTGGCGGCTCCGATCAGCATCAGGTAAGCCTCCCTCAGTCGTCCCTGGTATGCGAAGAAAACGGACATGATTCCCATGAGCGCATTCATCAACGTCAAGGCGTTGGGGAACACCGACAGAATTTTTCGTCTGAGCGCCTGGTCTCCGAAACATAACTCGTCCAGACAGGCGGTGCCGTATTTTCGACAATAACCGGCAATGGAACCGAGGTTGATGGTGAAAAAGAGGATCTCGACGAACAAAAGCACCCGGAGAGAGACGTTTCCCAGATAGGAGATCCGAAAATAGATCCACGATTCCGGACCTGCGGGGATATAGAACGCATATGCATAAAGAAGCGCGCTGACCGGAGCGGCTACGATGGTTCTCATCCGGTTGTATTCACTGCTCTCCGGTTCAACGCCCTGACGAATGGCGAATCCGCGCATAAATCCGGCGAAACTGTCCCGCACCAGAACCGTTACACATAGTACGAGAACGAAGATCGCATGCAGGAGCTGACCTTGCGTGGGATCTGTCTCCGACACCAGAAGGCGCCACATCATTCCGGCCGAGATGACCGGGAAAATAATGGAGTAGACCAGCTTGTCCATCAACCGGTCGGCCAGTGGCGCCAGTGGCGCATTTGGCCGATATCGTGCCGAGAACCACCCGTCCACCAGATCGAACGCCATGGAGATAATGAGGAGCGTCACGCCGATGATGTAGACGACGGGATTTCTCCACCACATGACGGCGATGGCGCAGATCATTCCACCAAATACCAAAACGGGCCGGCCGTATACGAGGATGGCGGCGAGTCGTTCTGGAAGCGGGGTTTTTTCGGTCATGGAAACTATGCCTGTGGGCGGTTCGGATTCGTTGCCGATCTTGTCGTTTTCAAATCAATGCATCATAGAAGGATTGAAAGGTGGAGTCAAGGCGGTATGCATCGAGTCCGGCGGGAGCGCATTGGAACTTGGCTGTTCGTAGGAATAGGACCGATTTTCTGTTACGTTGTGAGGTCGAAAAGAAGAGATGAGGAAAGATGGACGAGGGACGAAAAGGTAATACTCGTACCGTCCATCTTCCTTCGTCACTCACTTACCCTGATCTGCCAGTAAACCCCGAATACGATTTCCCTCTATACCGCATTGATGTCGCTTGGCTACTCGAGGTCTCTCACTGGAAGCGCGCGGTAGCCCCTTTTGTGTGCCATCCGATCGGTATAGCGGGTGCCGCGATGAAAATTGAAGATATGGGCCTGAATTGCCGACGTCTCGGCCGACCATACCCAGCCGCAACTGAGACGGATATACGGAACGATCTGCACCCATTGACCGCAGGCGGTCTCGTACCCCTCTTTTTTATCGTTGCCCGTGTAGAGGCTGGAAAGTTCCTCTAATGTCGGCATCCGCCAGTTATCGTAGGTCGCAGTGATGGTATAGGGAAAGGTGAATCGAATCCACTGGCCCGCCTCCTTCCAGTCGATATCTCCCTGGTTGTCGCTCTTGGCCCACATCAATCCCAGCTGGTGATCGGTCACCGTGCCATCGCCGTTATCGGTGAACCGTTCGCCGGCAACAGCGCTGCCGAGGATCGCCAACACAAACCAGACCAATGGTAGAAAAAGGCACCATCGGAGGTGTCTGCCCATAATATTCTCCTATAGATGCTTGATCCGTTTTTTGAGCCGCTCGGCCACCTTTTCTTCACGATAGGAGATGATCGTCGCCGGACTACGCCTGAAGATCTTTTCGGCCACGGACCCCACAAGAATATGCTCCAGATCGGTTCGCCCCTTCGGCCCCATGACCACGACATCGATCTCTTCCTCTAATATCAGTTTGAGCAGTTCATCGATGGGGTTGCCCATGCGAAATACGGACCGGACTTTCTCCATGGGATAACCGGACGCGGAGACGATCTTCTCCAGCAATCGGCGCCGCTCATCCTTGATGCTCTGCACGTAGTGTTCCCCATCCACATCATACCCCATGGCCGAGATGGTCCGCACCGAGTCCACATCCCGGACGTTGATCACATTGGCTACGATCAGCTCGGCACCGGCCATTTGGGCGAATTGGGCGGCAAAATCGAATGTTCCCTGTGCATAGTCGGAAAAGGCGAGGGCCGCGAGAACCTTTTGTACCTCTTTCATGGCGCACTCCTTGGGCTTTTTCGTTACGCGGTCGCCTTTCTATGCGGCGGCCGGTTTGGGTATCCGCGGACGCTGGATAACGTACAACAGACCGAAAAGGGCCAATCCGATGAGATAGGTCCAGTAGCGTTGTTCCTGGGGAATGCGGATCAGCGAGGCGATCAGGTCCGGCCGCATCAATATCAACGTCACCGCCAAGAATAACGGCACCTCCCAGATCTTGTTGCGGGCAACGAACCATCCCTGGGTGGCCGAGGCGAAGGCGAAGTTGCCCAGACAGGCCATGATGAAGATCAGAATCCCCTGGGGCCAGCTGCTGATGTTGTGCAGAATCAAATCGGTATTGAAGATGAACATGAACGGCAAAATGGCCGTTCGGATGTCATACATGAAGCCCTGGATCCCCGTTGGAATCGGCGGTGATTTGGCGATGGCCGCCGCGGCATAGGCCGCCAGCCCCACCGGCGGCGTATCGTCGGCCAGGATACCGAAATAGAAACAGAAGAGATGGGCCGCCATGAGGGGAACGATGAAATCGTTAAAGGCGCCGATCTCCACGATGGCCGGTGCCGTTAAGGAAGCCATGACGATATAGGTGGCCGTGGTGGGCAATCCCATACCGATGACCAGGCTTGCCACCGCCGTGATGACCAACATCAAAAAAATATTCCCGCCGGACAGGGTGTCGATGATCGCCGTGACCAACTGGCCCAGACCTAAAGCGACCACGCCCACGATGATCCCGGCGGCGGCCGTGGCCAGGGCCACCGAAACCATGTTTCGGGCGCCCGAGGCAAGGGCCGAGAAGATCTCTGTAATGCCCTGACGAAAGGCCGGGCCCATGGGATCCTTTCTCAGATAGGCCTGGACCGGCCGTTGAACGAGCATGATGATGGCCATGATCCAGATGGCGTTGAATGCAGCCAGTTCCGGCGAATGGCGCACCACAATCAATTCATAGAGCAGCATCAGGATGGGAATAATATATTGCAGACCGCCAACGAACGTTTTGAAGAAAGGCGGCAGCTCGGACCGGGGCATTCCCTGCAATCCCAGTTTGGACGCCTCGATGTGGGTGATATAGAACAGGGCCGCATAGGAGGCAAAGGCAGGAATGGCCGCTGCCTTGATCACATCCACATAGGGCACATTGACATATTCTGCGATGATGAAGGCGGCGGCGCCCATGATAGGGGGTGCCAGCTGGCCGTCGGTACTGGCGGCCACCTCCACGGCGGCGGCCTTCTTGGGAGGATACCCGACCTTTTTCATGAGGGGAATGGTGAAGGTGCCGGTGGTGACGATGTTGGCGATGCTCGATCCGGAAACCAGGCCGGTGAGTCCGCTGCCCATGATGGCGGCCTTGGCCGGTCCCCCTTTAAAGCCCCCCAAGAGACTCAGGGCCAGCTGGATGAAGTATCGGCCGGCTCCGGCCTTGTCCAGCATGGCACCAAACAGCACGAAGAGAAAAACAATAGTAGCCGATACGTCCAACGGGATACCGTAAATACCCTCGGTGGACATGGTCATCTGTCCCACGAAACGATTCAGGGAGACCCCTTTGAAGGCGATGAGATCGGGCATGTACGGCCCGGCGAAGGCATAGATGATGAACGCCAGGCCGATAATGGGAAGGGCCGGACCGATGACCCGCCGGGAGGCCTCCAGCAAAAGCACCACCAAACCCATACCAATTAGGATATCCCGCAGGATCGGATCCCCGTATCGCAAGGTCATCCCCTCGTAGTCGATGGCGATGTACAGGGCACAAAAACAGGCGACAACCGCGATCACATAATCGAAGATGGGAATGCGGTCCTTTGCGGAGAGGAATCCGAGACCGGGTATGGATTTTTTAATGAAAGGATAGTTGAGATAGACGACGAGCAGGGCGAACCCCAGATGGATGGACCGTATGAAAGTGGTTTCCAGGATCAACCAGCTGGCAATGGATAGCTGAAACAGGCTCCATGCCACGCAGATGGTGGGAATCACCCACTTGGAAGGCCCCTCGGGTCGCCGCCCGATCCCCTCTTCCTCTTCCGCCATGCGTTTGGCGATATCCAGGCCGTCATCATGTCCATTTGCAGCGTTGTCCGTCATCGAAAGTCACCCGCATTCTTGCAAATCGGTTTCCCCCGACCCGAAAACCCCATAGCGATTGCAGATCGAATCGGGGAGAAGATGGGGCCGGCGGGCATGGCACCCGAAGGCGATGCCCGCCGATCCGGCGATATCGTCCGGACAAGACCGAACCCATCAGTGTCTAACCAGAAAAACAGGAAACCATCTCTGGATGGTCTATTTAAGGCCGACCTCCTTGTAATATTTCATGGCACCGGGATGAATGGGTGCGGAGAGACCGGTGAGCATGTCCTCTTTGGTGAGGCCCTCATAGGCCGGATGCAGCTTCTTGAAACTGTCAAAATTGTCGAACACCTCCTTGACGATGGCATAGACCACATTATCGGGCACCTTGGCACTGGTAACGAAGGTGGCCTTGACGCCGAAGGTTTCGACGGCATCTTCGGTGTTGGCGGCCCCCGGATAGTTGGACATCAGGGTCTTTGCCTTGGCATAGTAGGGGTATTTTGCGACCAGTTTGTCCGCATTGGGAATGGAGATGAATTTCACCTTTCGGGCACCGGCCGTGGCCTCTTTGTAGTAACCGCTGGGATGGCCCACGGTATAAAAGGCGGCATCGATGCGGCCGTCCTGGATGAGGCCCGGTGCCTCGGCGGCCTTTATGCTCTCGGCGTGGAAATCCTTTTCGTAATCCAATCCGTTGGCCACCAGGGCGTCGATGGCGTTCTGGCGATAACCGGAGCCGACGTTACCGATGTTCACCCTCTTGCCTTTTAAATCCTGGATGGTGTTGATACCGGCATCCACCGCGGCGATGAGATCCACGGTTTCGGCATGGATGGAGAACACCGCACGAAGATCCTTTTGGGGTCCCTTGTCCTTCCAGTCTGCGATGCCTTCCCATGCCTGGTACTGGCGATCGGACTGCGCCACGCCAAACTCCAGGTCACCGGCCATGATCGCATTGATATTGAATACCGAACCGCCGGTAGATTCCACGGTGGCCCGAATGCCGTATTGTTTTCGTTTGGCGTTGACCATCTTGGCGATGGCCCCGCCAGTGGGATAGTAGACGCCTGTAATGCCGCCTGTACCGATGGTGACGAAGGTGGTTTTCGCCTGTACATCCACCACGGCGAATCCGAAAACGAATGAAATCGCGACAAACAGGGCCAGAATTGCTGCTCTCTTCATGGGTTCCTCCTTCTTATTTTGGTGTTTTATCTTACGAAATAAGGCCGAATGTGGCCGGAATGCAAAGAATTACTATTTAAATAAACTAAAATATCGGATAGTTATATTGAAAATGAAAAATTTCGGCAGAAATGCTGCGCACCATCGGCGAGCCAACATACCAATTTCTAACAAACGGTAAATACAGTAGAACAACCAAAAAGTGGCGGCCGAATCCCCGACTGAAATCAATATAGGCACGACGAGAATGATAACGTTCGCATTTCTTAGGAGAAATATCGAGGATCACTAAAGGCTAAAGCATAATATTTCTTCTGTCAACCAATGAGGACACCGATATCAGGCCGACGATATTTGATGAACTCGTAAAAAGTCGCTGTTTGGATCTTGCTGTTTTCTGCAGCATCGCCTATTCCATTTTTCGATGGGTGGTAAAAGGAAGGACGATGGTTGAAAATGAAAAACCAATGGTCAGTGTGATCATTCCCACCTACAATCGGGCATGGACACTTCGGGCGGCCATCGATTCGGTGCTTGTTCAGGATTACGAAGACACCGAACTGATCGTGGTGGATGACGGCTCCACCGACGACACGCCGGCCCTGCTGTCGGCGTATGGAAAGCAAATCCACGTTATCCGCCAGGAAAACCAGGGTGTCAGCGCCGCCCGCAACAGGGGGATCCGGGCGGCTTGCGGCGACTTGATCGCCCTTTTGGATTCCGATGACCGATGGCTGCCGGGAAAATTGGCGACCCAGGTGGCCTTTTTTACCGGCCACCCGGATGCACAGATCTGCCAGACCCAGGAGATCTGGATTCGAAACGGCGTTCGGGTCAATCCCGGAAAGCGCCATCGAAAGCCATCGGGAATGATCTTTTCACCCAGCCTGGCCCTTTGCCTGGTGAGCCCTTCGGCGGTCATGATCCGGCGCCGTCTGCTGCGAGAGGTGGGACTCTTTGATGAATCGCTCCCCGCCTGTGAAGATTACGATCTGTGGCTTAGAATCGCTCGAAAACATGCCATCTTTCTCATCGATCGACCGCTCATCGAAAAACACGGAGGCCACGGGGACCAGCTCTCCCGCATGCCGGAATTGGACAGATTCCGCATTCAATCCATCGTGGGTCTCTTAAACGAGGGCGGATTGTCCGCCCAGCAAAAAAGAGACGCCCGGACCATGCTTTCAACCAAATGTGCCATCTACGCCAAGGGATGTCGCAAACGGGGCCGGATGACCGAAGCGGCCCGATATGAGCGAATCGCCAGGAGACCGGAAGAAGCAGGGGCGTTGGACTCACCCTGGAAGAGGGGCTGCGATCGTGGAAAACCACAGGAGTCAGAATGAATGGATGGATCGAGCCGAAGGCGAATACCTGATTCTGGATTCTGAATTCTGACTCCTGGATTCTTGAAAAAATCTTACGGTAGAACCACTTATCTCTGACCTGGGATAGAGAAACAGGTTATCAAAACTGAATAAAAATCGTTCCGCACCAAAAAACACTTGTACTTTTTTTTTTCTTGCATTAAATCCGCTGCGATTTTTACAATTTCGCCTTGGCTGGCGAGTCAGTTTCCCACTCTCTACTTTCCACCGGAAGGGGGGCCCAATGAATGAAGGAGAACTATTTAGCGGCGGTTAAACCGACCCAACCAATCCACGCACCATCTTTCAGGAACAATTGGCCGGCACACCACCAAATCAGTGTCAACGGCGAAAACGAAGACCACTTCGTCGAGAGGAACGGCGTCCTTTTCGCCGGGACACATCTCATCGTCGACCTATGGGGCGCCAAACACCTGGACGACCTGAACATCATGGAATCCGCATTGCGTGAATGCGTCCATAAATGCCGGGCGACCCTCTTGCACATCCACCTGCACCATTTCCTTCCCAACGGAGGCATCTCCGGGGTAGCGGTCCTGGCGGAATCCCACATCAGCGTACATACCTGGCCCGAACGCGATTTTGCGGCCTTCGATATCTTCATGTGTGGCGATGCCAGACCCGAAGAGGCGATCTCAGTCTTACAGCATGCCTTTTCGCCGACGGACATGCATATCAATGAAAATCTGCGGGGGGTGGTGTCCAATGCCTGACTTCATCGAAACCCTTTACGACAGTTACGGACAGACCTTTCGCATCGACGAACTGCTCTTCGAGGTAAAGTCCGACCACCAGCACATCGTTATCTTCAAAAATGCGGCATTCGGACGGGTGCTTGTGCTCGACGGCGTGGTGCAGACCACCGAAAAAGATGAGTTCATCTACCATGAAATGCTCACTCATGTTCCCATTTTCGCCCACGGTAATGTCAAACGTGTACTGATCATCGGCGGTGGAGACGGTGGCATGCTACGGGAGGTGGTCCGCCATAACACCGTGGAAGAAATTACCCAGGTGGAGATCGACCGACAGGTCATCGAAATGTGCAAAACCCACCTGCCCCGCCATTCAGACGGGGCTTTCGACGACCCACGGGTGAGAATCGTCATAGACGACGGGCTGAATTTCGTCACCACCACCGACGGGCAATACGACGTGATCATCAGCGACAGCACCGATCCCATCGGTCCGGGAGAAGCGTTGTTTCGTACGGATTTCTACCAGGCCTGCAAGAAATGCCTGAATCCCGGCGGCATCCTGGTATCCCAGAACGGTGTGGTTTTCATGCAGCGTGAAGAGGTCGAAACCACCGCATCGCGGCTGGGCCGTGTCTTTGCGGACTGGCATTTTTACTATGCCGCCATTCCCACCTATATCGGCGGAAGCATGACCTTCGGCTGGGCCAGCGACGCGCCGGAACCCAGACGGGTGAATCTTCGGACAATCAGAGGACGATATGCCCAAAGCGGCATCGAGACGCGGTACTACAATCCCGAGATTCACGTCTCGTCCTTCGTCCTTCCCCAATATGTATTGAACATCATCGGAAAACAAAGCAATGAATACCATTCGTAGGGATAGCGTAAAACAGGGCGCTTTCTACCGGAAGCTGATACAAACCCACGGATCTCCCCTCGTGGCCGTGGACGGCCGCCGGGTTCGTTCGCAATACCACGATCTGAAGCAGGCATTGCCCGGCGTGGATCTATACTACGCCATCAAGTCCTTTCCCCAGCCGGACCTTGTCGGTTGGCTTTACAATATGGGGGCCGGATTCGACGTAGCCAGTTCGGGCGAGATCGATCTGGTGCGGCAACTGCATATTCCTGCCCGGCGAACCATTCATACCCATCCCATTAAACGGGACAGTGATATCCGCGATGCGCTTCGCTACGGTTGTACCACTTTCGTCGTGGACAACGCCGACGAACTGCTCAAATTTCTGCCCTACAAGAATCGGGTGGGGCTTCTCCTTCGCATCAGTTTCCGCAGCAGTGCGGCGGTGGTGGATTTGTCAAAGAAGTTCGGCTGCGATATTGCGGAAGTACCCGGAATGCTGGATCTGGCCAGGAAATTGGGTATCCACTTCAAAGGGCTCAGCTTTCACGTAGGCTCCCAATGCACCGATGCGAGACGACAGGTGGAAGCCATCGCCGCGTGCAATGCCATCATTCGCCGCCACCATGCAGACAGCGACGTTCCCATCAGCATCCTGGATATCGGCGGAGGCTTTCCCGTGGCCTACGATTTCGGTCATGTAGACATCGGTGCCTATTGTGCGCCCATCGTTCATGCCCTGGCCGAATTGCCGCCCTATGTCAACGTCATCGCCGAGCCGGGCCGATTTCTCTCGGCGCCGTCGGCAAAGTGCATCGCCACCGTCATCGGCAAGGCCCTTCGCCAAGGGCGATACTGGTATTATCTGGACGACGGGGTATACGGCTCCTTCAGCGGCCAGTTGTACGATCACACGCGTTACCCGTTGGAAATTTTTTCGGATGACGATCGCCGGTTTCCCAGCGTCCTGGCAGGCCCTACATGCGACAGCATCGACCTGATCGCCGAGGATGTATACCTTCCCCCCATGGAACTGGGGAATATCGTGGTCGGACACATGATGGGTGCTTATACCACCGCATCGGCCACCGATTTCAACTTCGTCAAACGGGCCAAAGTCGTTCCCCTCAATGCCACGGATTCGGTCGCCCTTTCCGCCGGATCGAATTTCATGGCTGATTCTCTTACCCGGGCGTACCCTTCCATTGATTCGACAACGACGCTTGACCCGTTTTCCATGAAGGGCGTGAAGGGGACGAAACATTAATCACAGGATAAAATTCAGGAGAATGTGTCCCAAACACATTCTCCTGAATTTTATATCATTCTTTCGATCTCGCCCATCAGCTTCCTAAGCCGTTTGGCCGAAACCGGACCGTCGGTGCCGACCTCCTGGGCGAAGACGGAAACCTTGTACTCTTCGATCATCCAGAAGAATTCTTCCACCGCCGTCCGCTTCTCCGCGGATGTGGTCTCGTTCATTCCCGCCATCATTTTCTGCAGTGCTTCGATGAAGGGCGCCACCTGTGTCTGGCGGCCACGATCCTTGTCCAGATCCACGAAGCCCCGTTGGATACGAATGGACAGGGCATCCAGGTATCGCTTGACGTGGGTAAGACGTTGCCGGTCGTACAGTGTCACGAAATTATCGGGTACCAGACGGTCCAGCTCTTGTTCGAGGTTGGTAAGAAATTGTCCCACAACGGGTGCGGCAATGCGCTTCTGTTTCACTTCGGCAACTCGGCAACGGGCCGCGTGGTGGGCTTCGATGACGGCGATGACCGCCTGCCGCAGCCGCTGACCACGCTGGTGGACCCGTATTTGGCAGAGGGATTGAAGATGCGTTTGGTACTCCCTTTCCGTGAGTAGAAGAGCTTCGAACAACTCTTTGGTGACACACCGGTAAAGCTGATTTTCAATGGTGATCGGACCCTTGAAGTAGATGGTCTGCTTTTTCAAGAGAGAGGGAAACGCAAGGTTCTTTTTAAGAAACTTGAGATCGTCGGCAAAATGTCGGGATAAAAGCGCCATCACCCCTTTTCGGTGGGCTGCATCGGCGGCCTTTCGATCGCTGAAGAGCCTGATTTGGATCTCACCCCCTTCGGTGGCTTCCAGTCGTGGGTAAAAGCACCATTTCCCCTTCTCTCCTTCTTCTGAAGAAAGGCTTTCTGGAAGATCGCCGAAATCCCACTGAGTGATGTTCTCTTTCTCCCATTGCCGAAAAAGGTCTTCCATTCCCTTTGGCAAGGTTTGTGTCTCGGCCTTTTGATCGAGCAGGGATTCGTCCCTGCCGCTGGCCAAAACCCGTCCATGGGCATCGGTGATGGTTACCCGCATTTTCAAGTGGTCGGGCAATTCATCCACGGGCCAGGCCGCCGCCGGGATATTCACCTGCAGCCGTGTATAGAGAAAACGACTCAGGGCCGTGGGAAGACTCTCTTCTCCTTTGGGCATTTCATCGACAATCATCCTCACCGTGTCGGCCACCGGTACGAGCTGAACACGATACTGCTTGGCCAGACCGCGTAACAGGGTCGTAATCTTCTCTTCCAGCAGTCCGGGGACCAGCCAGCCCAAATGCTCGCGGGAAACTTCACCGGTGGCATCGGCAGGGACCGTGACGGTCACGCCATCTGCGACATGACCGGGTGCAAAGGCGTAGTCGCAATCCAGCACCCGATGGCCCAGATCCAACTGTTTGGGAAACTGGTCCAGCAGTTCACGTTCCGGCGTGTAGCGAAGCAGCATCTTTTTGTCCAGACGAAGAAATTGGTCACCCCCGTTTCTCCTGATCCGGTGTTTGAGGGTTCTCAGGTCAAAAACGCCGGGAAGCCGCTTTTTGTAAAAGTCCACCAGTGCTTCGTCGTCCACGAGGATGTCCCGGCGCCGGATACGGTCCTCCATGCCGCGCACCTCTTTTACCAGTTCGGCATTGTGGCGCATGAAGGCAAGCGGCTGTCTGACATCCTGTGCCACCAGGGCGCACCGGACGAAGAGATCTGCCGCCAGCTCGGCATCAATCCGCCCGAACGGCACCTGCCGGTCGGTGACGATGGGCAGCCCGAACAGCGTCACCTGCTCTTTGGCCACGACCTCGCCACGATTTCGCGACCAGTGGGGATCGGACCTGGTGGACTTGCAAAGTTCTCCCCCCAATGGCTCCAGCCAGGCCGGATCCACAACTGCAACGCATCTTGCAAAAAGGCGGGAGGTCTTTACCATCTCCGCCGCCACGATCCATGGTCCCGGGTTCTTGAACAGGCCGGAACCGGGAAAAATCATCACCTCGCGATCCTTGGTGGCCCGGAAGAAGACCTTCTCCTTTTGCATGGCAATGTTGGACAAAAATCCGCTCAGCACACAGCGGTGGATGGCGGTGTACAGGGGGTGAAAACCTCCCTTTTCGCTGGGGCCGGCATCGTGACCGGCTACCATGACCGGACCTTTGGCGCCGGCATCGGGCCACAGCTCCCTCACAATGGAGACGATCTGGCCGTGGATATCCCGCCATTCACGCATGCGGCGAAACGAAAGAAAGTGTTTCATGCAAAATCGCTTCAGCTCACCCATTCCGACCGGCCGTCCATTTTGATCGAAAATCGCCCGCCAGATGTTGAGAAGGGTCACGAAATCGGACAACGGATCGACAAAGACCCTTTGTGCCTGGTCCGCCAACGCCTCCTTTTCCAGGGGGCGCTCCCGCACGTCCTGGATACTCAGGGCCGCGGCGATCACGACGATAGGGGCCAGGCACCCTTCTTTTCTCGCCTCGATGAGCATGCGGGAAAGCCGCGGATCGATGGGCATGCGCGCCATGATTCTTCCGTTTTCCGTCAATCGATATGGCTGTCCCCTTTTGCCATTTGTCGGATTTTGAACGATGGCCCCCAGCTCCAGCAAAAGGGTAAAGCCGTCCCGGATGCTTTTGTCCATGGGACGGTCGATGAAGGGGAAATCGTCGATCTCACCCAGCCCCAGGAAAATCATGCGCAAGATGACTTCCGCCAGGTTGGAACGAAGAATCTCCGGCTGGGTAAAAAGAGGCCGGTTGAGATAATCCTCCTCGGAGTAGAGACGGACGCATACGCCGTCTTCGACGCGACCGCACCGCCCCTTGCGCTGGTCGGCGGAACTTCGGGAGATGGGAACCACCGGCAAGGCCGTGGTCCGGGATTGGGGCATGTACTGGGAGATGCGTGCCAGTCCCGTGTCCACCACGTATTTGATTCCGGGAATGGTGATGGAGGTTTCGGCCACGTTTGTGGCCACGATGATCTTGCGGTTGACCGTGGTGGCAAATACCCTTTTCTGCGCTGCGGCACCGAGCCGAGCGAACAAAGGGATCACATCCGTGTGCCGGTAGTTTCTTCCCCCCAGGGTTTCGCAGGTCTCCCGGATATCCTGTTCGGTGGGCATGAAGACCAGGATATCTCCCCTGCCCCGCTCATCGACGAGCCCATCGGCGGCCTGCACGGCCAGATCGACATAAGAACCTTCCTCCTCTACCGATTCGCCGGTATCGAAATACCGGGTTTCCACGGGATAGAGCCGCCCGGAGACCTCGATAATCGGTGCGTCGTCGAAGGCCCGGGAGAACTTTTCCGTATCGATGGTGGCCGAGGTGATGATCAGCTTGAGGTTGCGGCGACGCTGGGACAGCCGTTTGAGAATTCCTAGGACGAAGTCGATGTTCAGGCTTCGCTCATGGGCCTCGTCGACGATGATGGTGTCGTACTCGTTCAGCCAGGGATCACCCTGGGTCTCGGCAAGCAGAATACCGTCGGTGACCACCTTGATGAAGGCTTGTGGATCGGACCGATCCTGAAACCGGATCTTGTACCCCACCGATCTTCCCAACGCCTCTCCCAACTCCTCTGCAATGCGGGCGGCCACCGTTGTGGCGGCGATACGCCGGGGCTGGGTGCAGGCGATCTTGCCGTCGATGCCCCTTCCCGCGGCCAGACAGAACTTGGGGATCTGGGTGGTCTTGCCGGACCCGGTCTCACCGGAAACAATCACCACCGGATGGTTGGCGATGGCGCCGATGATGCGATCCTTTTCTCCGGTGATGGGCAGATGGGGTAAATCGGAAAAGCGCGGCACCCCGTTTATGCGACGGGTTCTTTTTTCCACGGCGTCTCGAACCCGTTTTGTCAGACGGGCAAGACGCCGGGAGATCGCATCGTCGGCCAGCCGGTTGCGGGAACGTGCCAGCCGTTCCAGTTCCCTGCGCAAGGTGATGGCATCGGCGTGCATGACCCGCTTGAGCTGGTTTCGAAGATGTTTGATCTGGTTCTGTGTTTCGGTCATCGGTTATTATGGATGATTCGGCTGTATCTGTAACAATATGGTGCCCTTTCTACCACCTGTGCACCTGAATTCAACCCTTTTTCCCCTTCCTATCGTCCTTGAACCCTTTGCACCATTGGAGTATGATTGGATCGTGACTCGAAAGCGTTTTTTCCGCGAATCGGGCCGAGGATTTTTTCCAAACACGTAACATCGTCCAAGGGTGAAGGGATATGAAAACCGTTTGCAAGGGCTGCGGATGGATTTTTTTACTGATTTCAGCCGCGGCTCTGATCGGTAATATCGACGAACATACCAAGGATGCACTGAAGGTGGGTCACATCCTCAGGACCATCGAGCGGCAAACGTCCCGATCGGAGGATGCGACACGATCCGCGGAAGTGACGGAAAAGGAACTGAACGCATACATCGCCTACCGCCTGAAACAGGAAGAGAAACCGATGATCAGCAGCCTGCGGGTGAATCTGCTGGACAACAACCACGTGCATGGAAACGTCGGATTCGATGCGAAAGTGCTTACTCTGGATACACTGCTCGGCAAAAAACTCGATTTCGGATTCGAGGGAATCTTTCATACCCGTGAGGGCTCGGCACGGCTCGATCTCGTCTCTCTGACGTTGAACGGCCAGAATGTCGAGCCCCAGGTGCTGGATCTCGTCTTGCATACCGCCGCACTGATGTACAAAGAGAATTGGGGCACGACGAAGGACTGGTATGAACTACCCAAAGGAATAAAACGAATCGTGGTGGATCGCGAAAAAGCGACGCTATACTATTGAGCGAACGATAAAATGCAGATATCGGATGCCATCCCCCGATTAAATCTGTGGCTTTGGATAAAAATCTTTTTTTTTGATAGAAACGAGTCAGTGTCCATCCAGAAATGGTAGATCATGGCCCAGGCCAAGGCCGCAGCGACGTTGAAACCGGAGGCGTAGCAGGGCTACGTTGAGGATTTCGGCGGAGCGAGAACGCCGGCATGGGGCATGAGATGCCGTTTCTGGATGGGCAAAATTAGACATCCTCGTCAAAATCCACAAACCCCTCGGCAATCACCAGGGCCTCATGGGCCGCTTCGACGATATCGTCGTCCTCGTCATCGGTCAGATCCAGCAGCAGCATGGCCGCCTCTCGCGGACGAATGTTGGCGATGGCTTCAATGGCGGCCAGAAGAAGCCTTTTGTCGGAAACGCGCCCTTTGACGAGTTTTGATACGTGTGACCACGCCCCATCCAATGTCCAGTTGCCCGCGGCGCAAACGCCCTGGTAGTAAATGTCCGGGTCATCGCTCTCAAGGGCTTGGAGTATCTGGTCGTTGAAACCGCGGACCCATCGCATGGAAAAAACCGCCGTCAGTCGCCAATCGGGATCATTGCTGGAAAAGGCCCACCGGATCGCCTCGTGGTGCCAATTTTGGGGTGCGCGAACCGACGCTTCCAGCACCCGTCGTCGCACGTATTTGGGAACCGTCAGATCCTGATAAAGGGTATGAAAGGTATTTTGGATCTTGTGAAACATCTCCTTTGAAATGCTCACGTCCTCCGGATCGTCGAATCCGTCCATGTCAACATATTCCAGTACGGGCCCCATGGTAATGGCGGCCCTCGCGCGAAGCTTTCCGGAAAGGTCTTTGCGCTTGAGTATGGTGAGCAGCGCATCCGCGATTCGATCGTCGATGACGGTAATGTCACCGGCCAGTTCAACTGTGTTTGGATGCAATCAGGTAATGCAATTCAGGTAACGGTCCAACACCCATCCTTATTCATCATCGAGCAGCAGCCCCAATATTGGGGCAATGATCGAAAACCTGAAGCTGTCAGGCGTCACGAACCCATAGATGCCACTTCTGGCTTCGCCCATATGCCAATAATGATTATCACAACCTCTGACCTGCCACGCGTAATGCGTTTCGGTTTCAAGGGCTCGTGATTTCGGAATGGTCAGGGTGTAGCCGGTCTGCCCTGTTTCAAACAATGCGGTCGTGAAAACCGCTTTGTCTGCTGAAACGTCATAAAGTGTTGCCATGTAAAAAGCGGCATCGTTGATACCTGCGGTGGAAAATCGCAACGTGGGTGTGCTTTTGGTCACGGTTGTTCCATTTGCAGGAGCGATTAACGTTGGAGAGGCATTGAAAACGTATAGCTGCCAATTCAAATTCCTGCTTAGACCGTTGCTGTTGTTGGTGGCCTTGACGAGAATGTTGTGATAGCCCGGTTGCAGGCCTTCATCGAATCCATCAGGCGTTTCATAGGTATATTCGTCGTCACCGTCACTTGTCAGATTCCATTGTTTGCCGGATTGAGTGAGATCCTGCACGACGACTGTATTGTTATCATCGCACTCCACATCAAGCGCTATGGCCGTTGTGCCGTCGCTTCGCGTTATCCCAATAATATCATGCAGAAAAATATCCGGGGCTTCGTTACCGAAATCCGCTACGGTGAAATGGAAGGTGTAGTCGCCTCCCATGGCGTTGCCCGCCGCATCGGAAATGGCAGAATCGATGGTAACCCGGTAGGTATGTCCAATGGTCCATGTGTTGTACTGGTTGGCCGGGACGAGGTTGACGTGTGTCCGGCTGCCGTCGCAGCTTACATCATCCATGTATATGTCTTGATTCTCTCCGGCGGTTTCATCATGGACGATTATCCTGCTGCTGGTAATTGTCGAATGATCCATGTTTTCCGAGAAGTAAACACTGACCTCGTGAAAGACACCATGATTCGTCGCATTATTTTCCGGTTTGGTCTGATCGACGAAAGGCGGCGTTGTGTCCATCTCCCCCGTATTGAACGTAAAGGCATAATTTGAGGAGAGCGAATGCCCTTGGGCATCGGTCAAGCCCGTTGTCATTGTCACGGTGTAAGAAGAGTCGGGCGTTAACGTGTTATCGGCACGGATGGCGATGAGTTGAATCATCTCACTATTGTATTCGATGGAATACCCCGTGTCTCCAGGCCCCGTGAGTGACAAGGTTGAAGGATTTACGGTTGAGGGGTCTAGGGGCTTATCCATTACAATCAGGATTCGATTCCAATCCCACCCTTTTTGCCCGTCGAACGGATAGGTGCTGATCACCTTCGGGCGGGAAGTGTCCCCTGGTGCGCCTTCCGTAAAAAACACAGTTTCAAAAGCATTGCCATGGCCCAGGAGAACATTTCCCGATGTGTCCTGGGCATCCTCCACACGCACATGAAATCCCAAACTGGTATCCAACGCCTGATTTGGAGTGAATATGGCGGTATCATTGGGATAAACAGTGCTCGCAAAGCGCATGGTTCCCGAAATATCCTCTCCGAAAGAGCTTTCCAGTTCAATTTCAATGGTGGCAGTGTCCATCTCCCGATCGAACTGCATTGTGATCGATGTGTTCACAGAGATTCCTGCGGTTTCATCCGCCGGGGTAACGGAGACCACGGTGGGGGGCGCTGAATAGCACACAAGCGGTGTAAACAGACACATGAAGCAACAAATCCAAAGACGGTGAAACAACCTGGCAAAACGAATCCTCTCAACCACAGCAACCTCCTATCGCGCCTTACAACAACTTGAAAGATCGGGACCTGCGTTTACAGGCAGTGCATGAAAAGAGTTTTTTCAAAACCCGTGACAGATAGCAAGTGTTTTATCCTATGCATGACAGTGCCTCCTTTTATAAGAAATTCGCATTTCATACCGACGGATCTGGTGTCGGCGGCGGTTTACCATTGGATTTGTGATTATTGTAACAGTTGCGAAGGATTCGCATCTTGTTTGACATAAAAGTATACCGACCTGCGGCACGTGAAAACGGAAACGCTTTCATGATTGAATGAGGTAAAGAAGCTACCATTTCCTGGATAAACAGGACAATGTGGATCATTCTTTGGCCCATTGTCATGGGATGTGGTATTTTTTTTGCTTGTTACTTTTTGATTTTTTTGGTTTTGCGTTCCTCTGAACAAACGGAGATCTTTTGGTGATGAAAAAGATTGATCAAATCTTAAAAGATATTGATAACCTGACCCCAATATCCAAGGTGACCCACCGGATTATGGAAATGGCAAACGATCCCAACGGATCCATCACGGATCTGGCCGAAATGGTCGAATGCGATACGATATTGACGGCAAACGTATTGAAGCTGTGCAACAGTGCGTTCTATAGCCTTGCCGTGCATGTGGATTCTGTCAACCATGCCGTGAACCTGTTGGGAATAGACCGGGTCGTGGAGCTGGCGTTGATCGGCAGTTTCGGCAAGAGTATGTCCAGTGCACAAAAGGGATACGACCTGAAAGCAGGCGATCTGTGGACCTACAGCATGGCTTCGGCAATGCTGGCCAAGTCCTTTGCAGAAGCCAATTGCCCCAATACGGACAAATACCTCATCTACACCGCTGCGCTGTTAAAGGATATCGGCAAGGTGGTCATCGAAGGTTATGTGGGAAGGGCTCGATCGAAGATCACCGCCCTCGTGGAAAAAAAGGGATGCAGCTTCGACGAGGCGGAAAAACAGGTTCTCGGTATCGACCATGCCTGTTTGGGAGGATTAATCGCAAAAAAATGGCTTTTCAGTCCCAAAATGGTTTTTCTCATCGAAAACCATCACCTGGGAAACGCAGTAGCCAAAGAGCACCTCGATGCCGCAATCATCTATACCACGGACACGGTGTCTCGCATGGCATGTGTACATATCGGTGTCGATTGCCTGGCCTATCGCATGTACGATGAAATCTTCGACCGTTTCGGCATTTCGGAACAGGACATGAAAGAGTTGATGTCCATGTTTCAGGCGAACCTGAATATGGCCAAGCGACTGTTCAGTTCCCTTTGAGCCCGGTTGAAAAACCCGTCATTCCCCTAACGGCGTTGGAAAACGACGCAGAATACGCACATGTAATCACACATGCGCCGCTTTCCCGTCGTTTTCCGCCTTGCTATGGGGTCTGGATCCAGCCGTTTCAATCGGGCTCGTCAAGACGATCTTCTTCCACCACCGGTGGACGCATGATCAGATCGATGGCCTGGCGGGCCGTGGCGGCCGCATCGGGAAAGACGTCCACGAGGTTTGCCGTGTGGCGGAGATTGTCGGCGGTACGCATCATCAGCATGGCCAGATTCCCCTCGGCCATGCCATAATCCCTGGTGATCACCTCCCAGG
This sequence comes from uncultured Desulfosarcina sp., assembly GCA_963674945.2. Taxonomy (GTDB): domain Bacteria; phylum Desulfobacterota; class Desulfobacteria; order Desulfobacterales; family Desulfosarcinaceae; genus Desulfosarcina. Next base: position 532,945 of record CAXXWQ010000002.1, on the reverse strand, counting down.
GGACGCCGGCGGCCCAGGCATGGGTCATCGCCGCAGGCCGCAGGTAAAACGGACGAACCTCGAACCCTCTGGATTTCATGTGACGGGAAAAGCCGGACAACTTTTTCTGGATACGGCCGACCGTCTTTTTCAGCCGGTTTGGCACCAATCGTCCCTCCATGCGATCATCGGTTTCTTTTTCATTGACGAAACATGCAAATACACCGGCCATCTGCGCCGGATCCGTGTCGGGCAAGAGCCCCTTTCGAAGGCATTCGGCCACGAGAATCGGCTGGTCCACCCGAAGCTGGGATGCCCAGATGCCGTCTTCGGTGAGCCGGTCTTCATCGTCCACGAAACCGGTCTCCTTGAGAAAATCCAGATGGTGGAGAAAGTCTTCCCAGAGTACTTCGTGAACGCCTGCCATCCTGCTTTTTCGACGGCTGTCCTCGAACTGGGCGACGAGGAGCCAGGTGGCGAAGGAACGCTTGAGAAGTTCTTCCACCTGCGGGGGCGAATGGGATAAAAGGAGGTTCAGGACCATGGAAAAATTGATACGGATACGGCTGTGGATGTTTTCCGGCCGGGAGGAGAGAAGACGGGCCACCAGGCGCAGATCCATGTAGCGACCGGGAACGGCCAGGGCGAAACCGATCTTGTCCTTTCCCCGACGGCCGGCACGGCCGGTCATTTGGTGTAGTTGTGTGGCGTCCAGGGGAACGAACTCTGCGCCGTTGAACCGGTCTGAATTAAAAAAAACCACCGTACGGGCCGGGAAGTTGACCCCCGCGGCAACCGTGGAAGTGGCAAATACGGCGCTGAGCAACCCCTCGCTCATCAAGTTTTCCACCACCAACTTCCATCCGGGCAGATGGCCGCTGTGGTGGGCGCCGACACCGGCCTGTTCCAGGTGAATGCGATGGCGGTGCCGGGCGAGGTGCTCGGAGTTTTCGGTAAGCTGCCGCACCCGATAAAAGATCCGTGCCTTCCGGTCGTCGGAAAGAGGAACGGCGCCGTGGCTCAGCTTCAGGGCGTTGTCGCAATCGCTGCGGCTCTTCAAAAAGAAGATGGCCGGCAAAAGATCGAATGACTTGAGTACCCGGAGGATATCACCGAAGGGAGGAAGGCCCCGCCGTCCGGGCAAGGTTGCATCATTCTTTTTCCCGATCATCTCCGCAACCTTTTTATGGAGCGTCTTGGCGCCCTTTCCCCCTTTGGCCATGAGGGGAAGCAACGTTCCCGACGGATGAAACACCAACGGATAGAGGGGTACCGGTCTGCTGGTCTCGACCACCACCTGGCATGGGCGAGCCCGGATCGTTGTCAGCCAGCGGGCAATTTCCCCGGCGTTTCCCACCGTTGCCGAAAGAAGAAGCAACGGAATGCGTGACGGCAGGTAGATCATTGTCTCTTCCCACACCACGCCGCGATCCTCGTCGCCCAAAAAATGGGCTTCGTCCAGCACCACGAGATCGGTGTTCAAGAAGACACCCTGGTGCATGGCGTCGTAAAGCTGATTTCTCAGTATCTCGGTGGTCCCCACGATGACGGGCGCATCCGGCCGCTCCTTGCGATCACCGGTGAGGATGCCCACATTCTCCGGTCCGAAGATGGCCGAAAATTCCATGAGCTTGGCATTGGTGAGGGCCTTGAGGGGAGAGGCGTACCATGACCGTCCGCCGTTTTCAAAGGTCCTGCGAATGGTCTGCACGGCAATCCATGTCTTACCGGCGCCGGTGGGGGCGGTCACCAGGCAGTCGGACGCCGTCATTGCGGTCACGGCCTCGACCTGGAACCGATCCGGGGCAAAGGGCCTGTTTTTGGGGACACCGATACCCGAAAAGACGGCCTTGAGATGAGGATGTGCGCCGGGAGAGATGTCTGCCCGGTCATGGCCGCTTTTTTCACCGGGTCTGCGCCTCGGTGGGTATCGGCGGCGATGGCCGGTGCTGCTGTTTGCGGATCTCTTCATGGCAGGGGTGTTATAATTTTTCGATGATGCCGGCGATGACCTTCCTGGCTTCGGTCGCGCTCTCATAGGGAGAGACACCGGAAAGATCCGCTTCAATGAGAAGCTCGTCATAGGGCATGAAGCCCAGAAACTCGAAGTCGGGCAGGTGGGTTCGCAAAAACGCCTCGTCCTTGGGGCCTCTGATTTTGTTCCCCACGATGGCGATCTGCCTGAGATGAATTTCCGAAGCCAGGCGGCGAATGTGCTCGGCCGTGTCGATACTGCGGCGCCCCGGCTCCACCACGACGATCAGTTTATCCACCGCCTGGGCCGTGGCGCGCCCCAGGTGCTCGATACCGGCTTCCATGTCCATGATCACCACTTCGTCGCGCCCCAAGACCACATGGGTCACCAGCGCCTTGAGCAATGTGGATTCCGGGCAAAGACAACCGGCCCCGCCCTTCTTCACGCTGCCGAGGCGCATGAGCTTGATGTTGTCCAACCGAACGGAAAGGGTATCGGGGATATCGTCCACCTTGGGGTTGAGTTTGAAAAACCCACCGATGGTGCCGGGCTTGGCGCCGGTTCGCTCGAAGATCATCTCTTTCATTTCGGCGATGGGGATGATTTTTTCGGCATCGGCGATGCCCAGGGCCGCGGCGAGGTTGGCATCCGGATCCGCATCGATGGCCAGCACCTTCTTGCCCTGATCGCTGAGGGAACGTGCCAACATTGAGGAAAATGTCGTCTTACCCACGCCGCCTTTACCGCTGACTGCCAGTTTCATATCTTTATCCTTTCATGCCCCATCTGTCGTTATAATGTTGATTCTTTGATAACGTGTTTAATATAACCTGAAATGGGTGATTGTCGAGCAGCAAGGGCGACGGCGATATAAAAAGTCCGTATCCAGAAAGCCCGGCGATGGCCCCTCCTGCAATGGGGATGCGCTGCGATCATGGAAAACTGCAGGAGTCAGAATGGTGATGTTTATGAACCCTTTGTTATTTGGTGCTTGTAATTTGGAATTTCTTCTTCATATAGATGGATCGAGCCGAAGGCGAATACCTTATTCTGGATTCTGAATGCTGACGCCTGGATTCTTTGACTATCATACGGTAGAACCATTTCTATCTAACCGCACCCCGGTTTTAATGACCGAATAAACATACCCCGGCTGCCATGAACACCTCTTTGTCCCACAAACCCGAAATCCTGGCTCCGGCGGGAAACCGCGCCGCCTTTATAGCGGCCCTGGCCGCCGGTGCCGACACCATCTATTGTGGCCTGAAGACGATGTCGGCACGCATGGAGGCGAAAAACTTTTCGGTGGAGGAACTGTCCCAACTGGTCCAATTGGCACATGACCGGCATGTAAAGGTATATGTCACCGTCAATGCCATGCTCAAACCCGACGAACTGGACCGGGCGGGCGGGCAGGTGGACCACCTTGTCCGCCATGTCGGCCCCGACGCCCTGATCGTCCAGGATCTGGGGGTGATCGCCCTGGCACGACAGGCAGGGTATACCGGCGAGATCCACCTCTCTACACTGGCGAATGTCAGTTTTCCCCGGGCATTGGGTTTCATCCACCGGAAACTGGACATCCATCGTGTGGTTGTGCCTCGGGAGCTTTCCATCGACGAAGTCAAGGCCATGGCCAAGGCTTGTCCCAAATCCATGGAACTGGAAACCTTCGTGCACGGCGCCCTTTGTTACGGGGTCTCCGGCAGATGCTATTGGAGCAGCTACATGGGAGGAAAGAGCGGGCTCAGGGGCCGCTGCGTCCAACCCTGCCGACGACACTATCGACAGGAAGGCCGGACGGGTCGAACCTTCTCCTGCCAGGATCTCTCCGTGGATGTACTGGTGAAGATACTCGGGCAGGTACAAAAGGTGGCGGCGTGGAAAATCGAGGGACGGAAAAAAGGTCCCCACTATGTCTATTACACCGTTTCGGCCTATCGGATGCTGCGGGACCAGGGGCATGATCGGTCTGTGAAGCGGAATGCGGTTGGGCTGCTGGCCCAGGGCCTGGGCAGGGAAACCACCCACTATCATTTTTTACCTCAGCGCCCCCAGAATCCCATCAATCCAGGAAGGCAGACCGCTTCGGGTCTTTTCATGGGGAAAGTGCAGGGCCCGGCGAAGAGCCCCTGGGTGGTGGTTCGACATCCACTCTTGCCCGGCGATACGCTTCGTATCGGCTACGAGGACGAACCGGGGCACACCGTCTGCCAGGTGACCCGCCATGTTCCCAAAAAGGGCCGCTACCCCTTGAATCTGGGTGGAAGAAAGACGCCGAGACCCGGCACACCGATTTTTCTCACGGATCGGCGGGAGAAGGACCTGGAGCGGACCATGACCGAAATCGAGGCCCATCTGCCACCGCAAACGCCCGCCCCTCCCTCCCGGTTCTCCGCGATCCTGCCTCGCCCAATAGCGCCTGCCGGACGAATCATCGAGATGCCGGTAAAACGAACCATGAGCAAGGCCTCGGGCCGGGGCACAATGGGCTTCTGGCTGAGCGAAGACGTGGTTTCAAGTCTGGGACGCCCAGCGGCCAAACTCTGGATCTGGCTGCCGCCGGTCCTCTGGCCCGAAGACGAGGACCGTGTGGCCGGTCTTCTAAGCCGGTGCCTTTCCGGCGGTGTCCGACGGTTCGTGCTCAACTCGCCGTGGCAGATGGCGCTTTTCAACCACCCCGAAGGCCTTCACCTGTGGGCCGGCCCATTTTGTAACAATGCCAACACCCTTTGCCTGGAAGTATTGAAAGAACTGGGGTTCGAAGGCGCTTTCGTCAGTCCGGAACTGGGAGAGGCCGACATCCTCTCCCTTTGCCACCAGAGTCCCCTTCCCCTGGGCATCGTTCTCTCCGGACACTGGCCCCTTTGCATCTCCCGCACACTGGCCGACGGCATGAAGACCCGGATCCCCTTTGACAGCCCCCGTGGCGAGACGGCATGGGCCGACCGGCACGGGCCGGATTACTGGATCTTTCCCAACTGGCGACTGGACCTCACGCAGAAACGAAAGATACTTGCCGACGCCGGATTTCGCATGTTCGCACATTTGGAGGAACCGGTTCCCGGGGATGTTTCCATAAAGAAGCGGCAGGGGCTTTGGAACTGGAAGATCGGTCTAAAATAATTTCTCTGTCGGTAAGGAAGGAAGGTTTCATGGCCGCAACTGTAATGAAATTTGCAACCATCCATGTCGATTTGGCGACCGGCATTGATATCCGGGATATCACCGACGATCTCGACCGAATCATCGGCCGATCCGGAATCGAAAATGGAACCGTCAACGCCAGTATCACCGGAAGCACCGGATCTTTAACGACAATCGAATATGAACCGGGGGTCGTTCAAGACCTGAAAGATGCCATCAATCGACTGGCCTCACCAAATATGGACTACGCCCACGAATTGGCCTGGCATGACGGCAATGGCCATAGCCATGTCCAAGCCGCTCTGATGGGGCCATCCATCGCATTGCCCGTCAGAAAGGCGCGACTGAAGTTGGGTACATGGCAGCAAGTCGTCGTTATCAATCATGATAACAGGCCACGGAAGCGTGCGATTGAAGTTACGTTGATTGGTGTGTAATGCCCAAGGCAAGCGCTTGGCCGTTAGCTCTTATCGGTTGAGCATTTATCGGCAATTCGCAGTTCACCGATTGGGTTGCATGCAAAACTTCAATCTTTTTTAGGGAGAGAAAATATGAAAAGCTACCGTAAGGAATTGTGGTTCGAAGTTCCCACCCGGAGGGCGTTCATCAATATCACCGGAGACGTTCAGCGGTGCATCGACGATAGCGGTGTCAAAGAAGGGATGGTGCTGGTCAACGCAATGCACATTACCGCCAGCGTTTTCATTAATGACGACGAAAGTGGTTTGCACCATGACTATGATGTCTGGTTGGAAAAGCTGGCGCCACATGAGCCGGTTTCCCAATACCGGCACAATGTCGGTGAAGATAATGCCGATGCCCATATGAAACGCCAAATCATGGGTCGGGAGGTAGTCGTCGCCATTACGGACGGTCGTCTCGATTTTGGCACCTGGGAGCGGATTTTCTACGGTGAGTTTGACGGTCGTCGCAAAAAACGGGTTCTTGTAAAAATCATTGGACAATGATTAGGAGCAGAAACAGACAGCCCCCCTACCTTAGGCCGGCAATTCCCATCACCCTTGCCCTGCTTGTCGGCATCCTTTTAGGCCAGCGATTTTCCGGTCACGGCCCGGTTGCCGGTGTCATCTTCGCGGCGGCGCTGGTTCAACTGATCATCTGCGTCAAGCGGGAACGGTCGGCGAAGTGGTCTCCGCTGCTTGCCACCCTGGCAGCCGGATACCTTGCCATGGTGCCGTGGTGCACACCCTCCTATGGCCCCGATCATATCGTACGTTTCATTGACACCGGATATTGGCGAATTGAAGGCATCGTCATCGAGCAACCGGTCCTTCGACACGGCCGGACACGGACGATTCTGGACGTCGAAGCCCTCTCCCGGAAGGATCAGGTAAAACCGGTGCGAGGCCGAATCCGCCTCACCATCATGGGGGAAGTAATATTGCACCCCGGGGACCGCGTTCGATTTCCGGCCAGAATTCGTTCTTTTCGCAACTTTAAAAATCCAGGTGGATTCGACTATCGCCGATATATGGCCTTCAAGGGCATTCACGGCAGTGCCTGGGTTCGGATGGAGAAACTCAAAAGGGATATACCGCTTACCGCCTTCGGAATCGGCAGTACCATGAACCGTTTTCGAAATCGGCTCGGCCACCTTGTGGATGAGGCCGGAGGCGACCGCTTCGCCGATGAGAAGGCCGTGCTCAGGGCCCTGGTCTACGGAGACCGGACAGGCATCCATCCCTCTCTGCGCCAGCGATTCAATCGGTCCGGCGTGGGGCATCTGCTGGCCATCTCCGGTCTACATGTGGGAATCGTGGCCACCTTGGCCTTCGGTTGTTTTCACTTTCTATTCGCTTTCATTCCCGCCCTTCTGTGGCGGGGGTGGGTCCGAAAATGGGCCGCGGCCGCCACCCTGCTGCCCGTGTTGGGCTATGGTATGCTGGCCGGCATGTCACCCTCCACCCAGCGCGCCGAAATCATGGTTGCGGTCTTTCTGGCGGCCATGATCTTCGGACAGGGCCACGACCTCATGAACACCTTGTCCGTGGCGGCCTTGATTATTCTCGCACTCTTCCCGCCTTCCCTGTTTACCATCTCTTTTCAGCTCTCCTTCGCCGCCGTGCTGACCATCGTCTACGGCATGGGAAAAATCGGAATCAACCGGCGGGAAAACGCCGGACAGGTGGAAAAGGCGGGCAAACGGCTGTTCGATTTCACGCTGGTTTCGGCACTGGCCATCGCCGGCACGACACCCCTGATCCTTTTTCACTTTCACCAGACCTCCATGGTCGGCATCGTCGCCAATCTATTTCTCGTCCCCCTGGTGGGATTCGTGGCCGTTCCCATTGGACTGGTGGCATCTTTTTTGTCCATTGTTTCGGATTTCCTGGCCGTGGCGGGATTCCGACTCGGTCTTATGGTCCTCAAAGGGGCAATGATTCTTCTTGACCATTTTGCCACCTGGCCCTTTGCCGCCATCAAAACCATTATCCCCTCCCCCATGGAAATTGGATTATACTACGCAGCGGCATGGTCGCTTCTCAACATAAAAGGAAACCGCACCGCGAGGTGGGCATTGGCGGCGGTTCTGATCTTCGTTCTGGCAGACGGCCTTTACTGGTCCCATAGACGATTCTGGCACCGTGACCTCGTGGTCACTGCCATCGATGTGGGTCAGGGAGGGGCCACACTCCTGGAGATTCCCGGCGGCCGGGTGCTGTTATACGACGGCGGGGGATTTTCCGACAATCGCATTTTCGATATCGGCAGACAGGTGGTGGCCCCGATGTTGTGGCGGAGAAAAATCGCAACCGTGGACACCCTGATCCTGTCCCACCCCAATGCCGATCATCTCAACGGACTGATCTTCATTGCAAAAAACTTCCATGTCCGGGAGCTATGGACCAATGGAGACGCCAGCGACACCATGGGATATGACGCATTGATGGCGGCATGTGTGCAAAATGGGATCCTTGTCAGGCAATTGAACGACGACATCCCCCCCATGGAACTGGGACCGGTCACACTTTCGGTTCTCAGTCCACCTGCCGGATACTTCGATTTCAGGCAAAATAACGAACAACATCGGTGCAACGACGGATCCCTTGTGATGAAGGCCACGTTTGGAATGACCGCTTTTTTGCTGACCGGAGACATCACTTCGTCCATGGAAGAACGGCTGGTGAACGACAGGAGAGACGATCTTCCCAGCACGGTGCTGTTTGCCCCCCACCATGGATCCAAGACCTCGAGCGCACCGGAGTTCGTCGACGCCGTTCGGCCCAGATGGGTGATCATCAGCGCCGGAGCCGGCAACCGATTCGGTTTTCCACATCAAACGGTGATGACACGCTACCGGAAACAAGGCGCCAACATCCTGTGTACGGCCCTCCATGGCGCCATCATCATGAAGTCCGATGGCGACGCGATCCGCTTCAACTGGTTTGCCGAACCAAACGCCCGCCCGCGAGATCACAACTGACATTCGATTCGCTCTATGTGATCACTTTTTCACAATGATTGTCCGAAACCATACAAATTTTGGCAAAAATTCCGGCCTTGAGACAAGAAAATGATTTGCGTCGATCCAATGGCGATACCATGAAAGCGTCGGATCTCACTTTCTGGTTTTTTTCCCTTGTTTGGTTATATGCCGGAAATTAATCGAAATTGTTTTGTACCGGTTTTCACGGGGGGTACCAGGAGAAGCCTGGATGGGAAGAAATGGCATCATCCGGCATTTTCTTTGCCTTCAGTTTTGAGGAATTTGGCCGAAAAAAATAGCGTGTGATCATCTAAAAAAATATTCTTGCGAACCGGAAAACGATTCTTGAATTTTGCGAAAGAGTATGAATGCGAATCATGTGGATTAGAATTCTTGCTGTTGGATTGACGTTTCTTTTTATCGGATGCAGCGACGACAATATGTGGTCATCCTTTGATTTCGATAACACCAATTCCGGCTGGCGCCCAACGACCATCGACCAAAGCGAATTTTTAAATGGTCAGCTTCGCATCGGCGGCAGATGCGGTGCCGAAGGAGAAATCCTGCTTATTCTGCCCGTCAGGCAAAGTGACGATAGAATCATCGGATCTCCCCGCTGCAATCATGGCCAATATCTCCTCACCACTTCCAGTTTCGGTAGACCACCATGCGAAGTAAGCGTTGAATACGGCGGTGGCCAAAGCATCACTGCAAAGGTAAGCGGGACCGAGTATTATTGTCGGTGACAATCCATTCGATACAGTCTTGATTCGTGGTTTTCAAACCGGGTGCTGCAAACCTGGATACAAGGGCAACGATGGAAACACTCACTTGTTTTTGTTGATTTGCATTTCACCAGCAGTTTTGGCTGAACGGGGTTCATCCCAGTTTTTGTGTGTTTGCTAGCGTATCGAAAATAAAATTTCGCGAAGCCAAACCCCCGCAAAATACGTAACAACTTGTTATAATTAGAGATATTAAATCTAGACGCGTGCCGTTTTTATTGCTATAGATAACAGTAGGTTATACATGGCTATGAGGACGGCATGCACATCAAAAAACATCTGAGCTTCAGCACGATGAGAAAAGCCCTTTCGGCGATTTTCGAAAAGATCGATGATCCCCGGCAAAAGGGCAAGGTCGACTATTCGCTGCATGACTGTTTGATGAGTGCCCTGGCGATGATGTTTTTTCAAGACCCTTCCGTTCTCTCTTTTCAGCGGCGCATGCACGATCGCATGCAAGACAGTAATCTGAAAGCCATGTTTGCGGTTAAAGACATCCCCAGCGACAGTGCTTTGCGCCAGACGTTGGATAATATTCCAACCGAAGCGATTCATCCGGCATTTCCCTTTTTGCTACAATGCTTGCAGCGGGGCAAGTACCTGGATGCCTACAAGTTGGAAAGCGGGCACCATTTGATTGCATTGGACGGCTCACAGTATTTTTCTTCCGAAAAGATTCACTGTCCCAGTTGCCTGACTCATAAAGGCGCAAAAGGATCGACCCGTTACTCACATCAGATCTTACAGGCCGTTATGCTCAACCCGTACATGCGCCAGGTTTTGCCCCTGGCCCCGGAGCCCGTTGCCAATACCGACGGCACCACCAAGCAGGATTGCGAGATCAATGCGGGAAAACGGATCGTCGACAAAATCCGCCGTACTCACCCAAAACTGAAGATGATCATTACCGCCGATGGGCTATACTCCAAACAGCCCTTTATCGATGTGTTGAAAGATGCCCGCATGTCCTTTATCCTGGTGGCCAAACCCACCGATCACAAGTTGCTGTTCCAGTGGGTTGACGAAATCGATGGGCTCGGACAATGCGGTCACCTACAATTCACCGACGATAAAGGGCGCCGCCACGTTTATCGTTGGGTTAACCAGGTGCCTCTCAACGGTAGCCGCAATGCCGATCCGGTGAACTTTTTCGAGTATTGGCTGCACGTGGGGCAAAAGGCCACCTACCACAACAGCTGGGTCACCGACCGTAAGGTGAGCAAGGCCAATGTCGTCGAATTGGTACGCGCCGGTCGGGCGCGCTGGAAAATCGAAAACGAAACGTTCAACACTTTGAAGAATCAAGGCTACCATATCGAACACAACTTCGGTCACGGCCAACGTTATTTGTCGAACACCTTTTTTATTCTGAACCTGTTGGCTTTCTTCATCCATCAAATCCTGGAACTGTGTGATCGTGGTTATCAGTATTGCCGGTCTAAATTCAGTTCCCGAAAAGAGTATTGGAACAACCTGCGTACTGGTATCCGGTTGATGCTCTTTCGTGACTTCGAACATCTTTTGCGCAATGTGGCCGACCCACCCGAAATCCGAGCACCGTAGCCATCTGTTCGCCCATTTGTCACCACGGTTACCCACCACTGATCCCCAAACTTAGGCGGATAATGCCGACCTGTTGCCTTTTGGTAAATGGACTACCGCTATAACTCTGAGATAGTACCAATTTGTTGGAAAGCTATCCCAAAACCGCCTAAATAATGATAAGTCACAACCTGAAAAACCTACGAACCTGATCAAATGACTGTTCACACAGAATTACTGGCATTTCACCGTTGGAATTGACACACCTTCGAAAGGCGTACTATACTTTTTCATATTGCAATCGTGATGAACTCGTAAGAATCGGATTTCGGACGCCTTCGTAAAAAGCGTTTCCCTCGTTTCCGTCTATCTGCAAAAAAAACAGAACGAGTTTCTTGCATGCGATTGTTTGGCCATATTTGGCCTGGAAACGCTTTTTACGAAGCCGTCAATCGTTATTCACACCAAGTATCGACATATCTTACTATCTCGAGGTCGCCATGTACATCCAGCAGACGGATCTGTTCTGGGGGCTGAATCAAAATGCCGTTGGCCGCCTCATGGGTATCGCCTCGCGGGAAGCCTTTTCAAAAGGAGATATCCTGTTTTCCAAAAATGACGCGGCACGGCACCTGTTCATTCTCGCCAAAGGGGAAGTGGAAATCACAATGGATGAAACAGGCAAGAAGGTGTACATGGGAAACCGGGTGGGCGAAGCCTTTGGCTGGGGATGTCTCATTGGCCGTGAGACCTACGGAGGAAACGCCGTCTGTCGAACACCAGTGGTGGTGCTCAAGTTCGAGCGGGACAGGTTGCTCAAACTAATGGACCGGGACATGTCCACCGGCTACCTGTTTTTCAAACACCTCTCCCGTGCCCTGGGCGGACGGTTGATTGTCGCCTATCAGCAGATGACAAAGGGTTGATGAACGCGCAGAGATTTGGATTTCGTCGTGGTTTGACATATACGATCTTATACCCAACGGAGAACGTCATGGCAGACCCAGATATACAAAAAACCTTGCAATCGTGTGAGTTCCTGAAAGACATCTCCGAGGCACACCTTGACACCATCGTCGGTTTCTGCACCATCGATCGCTATGAAGCAGGCACGTACATTTTCCGACAGGGGGACATGGGAGACGACCTGTTCATCATCGTCGATGGCTATATCTTTTTGGAACGTACCATGGACATCGGCAGCCACAAGGGATCCGTTGTCATCGATGCCCTGGGAAAAGGCCGTACGCTGGGATGCTGGTCCACACTTCTGGGAGAGCCCCATCGGCTCATGTCCTCTGCCAGTTGCCAGAAAGATTCCACCCTCGTGCGCCTGAACGGACGGCAAGTGAGAGAATGTATGGAGTCGGACACCTCCTTTGGCTTTTTCATGCTCAAACGCCTCTGCTTCCTGCTACGGGATCGGATTGAGGCGGCATACGGGGCGATGGATAAAATCTGACGATTGATGACGGGTGTAATGAACCGCAATGAAAAGCTAACGGCTCATCTTGGAATGAAGTATGGCACATTCGCTGACCGTTGAGGAGAAGGCAAAGCTGGATCTTTTGAAAACGCGGATCGAAAAAGCGTCCAAGGACCGTGGACAACTCATCCCGCTGCTTCAAATGGCCCAGGAGGCATTGGGCTATCTCCCCCCCGAAGCCCTGGATCTGGTGGCCGACCACCTTTCGATAACACCCGGCGATGTGTTCGGCGTGGCCTCCTTTTACAATCAGTTTCGATTCAACCCACCGGGAAAAAACCCGGTGAAGGTTTGCCTGGGAACGGCATGCCACGTGCGCGGCGGTGAGATTATCCTGGAAAACTTCGAGCGGAAACTCGAAATCCACGAAGGGGAAACCACAAAAGACAGGGAATTTTCCATCGAACGGGTCGCCTGCGTTGGATGTTGTGCCCTTGCACCCGTCGCCCTGGTGGGCGACACCCTCCATGGCCACATGGCCCCGAGCAAAGTGGAGGGGTTGGTGCTGCGGGTACGACTGGAAAAAGAGATGGCGGAAAGAAAGAAAGCCGATTCATGACCGAGGATACAAAAAACGGCATCGAGGCCGCTTATAACACGATCGCCCAGACGGCACGGGCCGAAAGGGAACGTTTCGACCAAAGTGAAAAGCCCAAGATTCACATCGGCATGGCCACCTGCGGCATCGCATCCGGCGCCATAGAGACCAAAGCCGCTTTCGAGGCCGCCCTCGCCGAACAAAACATCGACGCCCATGTTCACACGGTGGGCTGCGTGGGCCATTGTTACGCCGAGCCGGTGGTCATCATCGACAATCCGAGTTCGGGCTTTCCGCCGATTTTCTACCCGGAAGTGACACCGGGCAAAGCCAAGATGCTGGTTAAATTGTTTCTGGGAGACGGCGATCCCCGGTTCGAACATGTCCTGGGAGCGACCGTGGAAAACGAAATGATTCCATCGGTGATGGAGTTTGACCGATTTAACCGGGAGAAACGGATCATCATGGATCGATGCGGCCGAATCGACCCGGAAAAGATCGATGAATACATCGCCGACGGCGGGTATGGCGCACTGGCAAAAGCCCTTTGCCGAACACCGGATGAAATCATCGAACAAATCGAGACCGCCGGTCTTCGGGGGCGCGGCGGGGCCGGTTTTCCCACGGCCAGAAAGTGGCGGGGGCTTCAGAATGCATCGGGCGAAGACAAACGAATTGTCTGCAACGCCGATGAAGGCGATCCCGGCGCCTACATGGACCGCACATTGCTGGAGAGCAACCCCCACCAGGTGATCGAAGGCATGATCATCGCCGGCGTTGCCACAGGCGCCAAGGGCGGCTTGATCTATGTACGGGCGGAGTATCCTTTGGCCGTCCGGATCCTTACCACCGCCATCGCCCAGGCCCATGAGAAAGGACTTCTCGGAAAGGATATCTTACAAAGCGGCTTCGACTTCGACATCGATCTGTTCCAGGGATCCGGCGCTTTTGTCTGCGGAGAGGAGACCGCCCTCATCCGATCGGTGGAGGGTTACCGGGGCATGCCCCGGCACCGCCCCCCCTATCCCGTTGAGCGTGGACTCAACGGCAATCCCACGCTCATCAATAACGTCAAGACCCTGGCCTTCATCGGGCCCATCGTGGATAAGGGTGCCGACTGGTTTCGAACCATCGGAACGCCGGACAGCCCTGGTACTGCGGTCTTCTCCGTGGTGGGAGCCGTGATCCACCCGGGGTTGGTGGAAATTCCCATGGGGGTGACGCTGCGCGAACTGATATTCGATATCTGCGGGGGAATCCCCAACAAGAAGCGATTCAAAGCAGTTCAAATCGGCGGGCCGTCGGGAGGTTGCCTGTCCGCCGATTTTCTGGACACGAAAGTGGACTTCGACGCCCTGATCAAAGCCGGTGCCATGATGGGATCCGGCGGCATGGTAGTGATGGACGAAGACGCCTGCATGGTGGATGTCTCCCGCTATTTTCTGGATTTCACCCAAAAGGAATCCTGCGGCAAATGCACCTTCTGCCGCATCGGCACCCGACACCTTTTGGACATTTTGCAGCGGCTGACCCGTGGAGAAGGCCGGGATGGGGATGTGGCGCAGCTTAAAACCTTGAGCAAATTCGTGAAAGAGGGCTCCTTGTGCGGATTGGGAAAGACGGCGACCAACCCCATCCTCACCTCCCTGGCCTATTTTGCGGACGAATATGAAGCCCACATCCAGGAGGGAAGGTGTCCGGGCCGCAGTTGTCGGGCCCTGACCGCATTTTACATCGACCTCGAAAAATGCGCCCGGGGATGCGATGCCTGCGTCGGATGTTGCCCGGTGGAGGCGGTGTTTACCACCAGCACCCGAAAGAAGGGCATCGACCAACAGCTTTGCGTCAAGTGCGGCGAATGCATGGTGGCCTGCCCGCCGGAGTATGACGCCGTAGTCAAGGTGTCACCACCCCATCTGGCACCCATCGTCGAGCGGCCCGTGGGAAAAAACCATGATCCAACTCACCGTAGACAATGAAGCGATCCATGCCTCCCCGGGCGTCAGCGTGCTCACGGCCTGCCTGTCCGCAGGAATCTATATTCCGCATTTGTGCTGGCTGGAAACGGAGCCACCGGATGAGGCACCCGCCGCCTGCCGTCTCTGCTTCGTGGAAATCGACGGCTATAAGGATCCCGTCACGGCGTGTACGGTAACCGTGGAAAACGGGTTGCGGATTACCACCGACACGAAGCGGGTTCGCGATCTTCAAAAGACAGGCCTCAAACTGTTGCTCTCCGTCCACCGGGTGGAATGCAAACAATGCCCGGCCAACAGGGCTTGCGGCCTGCAGACGATCGCCAGATTTCTCGGCGCGGGGCTTTCCTGCAAACCGTTTCAACAGGTGCTGAAAGAGCCGGAAGTGGACAGCCGGCATCCGGTATTCGACCACTTTCCGAACCGGTGCGTACTATGCGGTATCTGCATACGGGTCTGCCGGGCACGTCATGGACAAACGCCCTTTGGTTTCACCGGCCGTGGATTCGATACCCGTATGGAAATTTTCGAAACGGATCCGGACGCAACCGAAAGATGCCTTTCATGCAAGGCCTGCCTTACGGCTTGTCCCACGGGGGCAATCGTGATCCGGTCCGACGCCACCGCCTCGGATCAGGTTCGAAAGCAGGCGGCAGGCGATCAGTGTTGAAAATTGGCGGTTGGCGAGATGAGGTCGTCTTTGGAATGCGCAAGAAGCGTGAAGAATCGATCCACATCCATGAACCCATCCGATGAGATGGGAAAGGATGCCATGGCCTCGATCATTGCGTTTCGAATCCTGGTGTATTCTCCCTCCGACTGGACGTAGGGCTTGGCCCGTTCATCCTCGAGAAGTCGCATCAGCGCACCGATACGGGTCATCAACGAAAAAAACTTGGATCCCATATTGTCGAACTCCCGGGCGATCGCCGCGCCGAACCGGTTGACGGCGTTGTCGGCAAAGCGGACCGTCTGGACCTGACCGGTATCCTCATCCACCAATTCCAGTCCCTGGCCCGGCAAGTGGGACAGGGGCATCTGATTCAATGCCGCCGCATTCCCCACTTTCAGCGCGTAGAGCAATTCATCGGGTTGTACGGGCATGTTCCACTGGGCCATGGCCAATCGATCCTTAGTGCACCATCCAGAAATGGCCAAGCCAATCTTAGCTTTGGCCGATATCCACGTTGCGCGAAAAATTGTATCCTCGGAATATCAACCATATGCACCCCGAGGGGATTTCCTTCGGGCACTTCCGGCAAAACCCGAGATAAAATTGGTCGGGCGCCTCAATCTCGACCAAATTTTCCTATTTCTGGACGAACGCCGTTAAATGTCCAGTCTTGAAACAGTTTGTCGGAACCAAAATCGGCAATTTAAAATCAACTATATCGGATTTTTCATCTTGCTACAACACATAGTCCCATTGCCGCCATGGGAGAATGCATTTGGACATCGCTTATTTTTAAGTTCGTGACCAATTTAATTGAGAACAAGAAGGACGAAGGATGCGGGACGAGGGACGAGGGACGATACAGGCATTGCTTTTTCATCCCTCTTCCAATCGTCCTTCGTCTCTCACTTTCCAACACCGCATCTTCGCCGCTTTACACCGGATCCTGCTTCCGCCGCAAGGCTCCAAGGGATTTGATACGGGAGACGACCTCAAAACGTCCGGAGGCAAGGGCGATCTGGTGAACCTCAAAGGGCGCCTGGCCGCCATCCTCGGGATTTTCAAAAAGATCGTGTATCAATAGAAAGCCGCCGGGAAGGATATGATCGGACCAGCACTCATAATCCGAAAGAGCGGTATCGAATGCATGGCCGCCGTCGATGAAGACCAGTGACAGCGGTGAGGCCCAGTTTCTGGCCACGACGTCCGAACGACTGACCACAGGAATCACCGTCTCCTCCAGCCCGGCACGTTCCAGCGTCTGTCGAAAGAGCGGGAGGGTGTTCGGGGAAAGGGTCGAGAAATCCAGAAGAGAGGCATCGAAGTACTCTTCTCCGGGCTGCTGCTCCTCGGAGCCGCGATGGTGGTCGATGGAAAACAAAGTGGCGTTGTTTTCCCTGCAGGCACACCCCAGGTAAACGGCCGACTTACCGCAGTAGCTGCCAATCTCCAGGCATGGGCCCATTGTCGACGCCTTCAATGCAAAATCGTAAAGCCCTCTTCCCTCTTCGGGATCCAGAAAGCCCTTGATTGTATCGACAAACGCTTGGTCAGGAATCATGGATAGTGGTCTCCGGTTACAAAATTTCGCCCATCGTAAAAAGCTTTTCCAGGCCAAATATGGCCAAACAATAATACGATAGGAATTCATCCTTCCATTATTTGCAGACGAATTCAATGGGAAAAGCTTTTTATAAAAAAATCGCGGGCATGGCCCGCTCCTACATGTACTGATGCAATATTTTGAATTTTATTAATAGTTGACGCACCACAATTCTTCAATACGTCGTGATTCTGCCCGTTTTCCTTAAGAAATGGCAGGCCAAATTTACGATACAATACGATAGTTCACAAAATGGTGAATTGTGGTTCAGATCGAGGCCGCAGAAATTTTTAAGCCGCAGGCGTAGCAGCGCTACGTTGAGGACTTGAAAATTTTGAGAACGAAGATCTGGGCCGCAAGGCGCCGTTTTGGGGACTATCGTCAAGGGGTGTCGTAGTTTGATCTTACTAACACCTCCCTCGGCTTCACCCCGTCCTGGGGACCGATGACACCTTCTTGTTCCATCATCTCGATGATCCGCGCGGCCCGGTTGTATCCGATGCGAAGGTGTCGCTGCACCATGGAAATGGAGGCCTGGCCTGCCTGGGTGACCAGTGCCACCGCATCGTCGTAGCGGGAATCGTACTCTTTTTCCCCTTCCTCCTGCTCCTCTTTTACTGGGGTCTGGACGATACTCCTGTCATAGTCGGGACGCTGCTGTTTTTTCAAAAACTCCGTGACACGGGAAAGCTCCGCCTCGCTGATGTAAGCGCCGTGGATGCGCTGAAGGCGTCCGGTTCCCGGTGGAAGGAAAAGCATGTCCCCCATTCCCAGCAGACTCTCTGCGCCGTTGGTGTCGATGATGGTGCGCGAATCGGTCTTGGAGGAGACCTGGAAGGTCAAACGAGTGGGAAAGTTGGCCTTGATGATACCGGTGAGCACGTCCACCGACGGCCTCTGGGTGGCCAGGATCAGGTGAATGCCGGCGGCCCGGGCCATCTGGGCCAGCCGGGTAAGGGCCACCTCCACGTCTCGGGATGCGACCATCATGAGATCGGCCAACTCGTCGATGATGATGACGATATACGGCAAATGGGTCGGCATTTCGATGGGTGCCGCCTCACCTTCGGCCGGCGCCGGGGGCGGTGATTTTTTCATCTTTCGATTGTACTGGCCGACGTTGCGCGTCTTCATCGCAGAGAGCAGCTCGTATCGGTGTTCCATCTCCTTGACGGCCCAAAACAGGGCGTTGGTGGCCTTTTTCGCGTCGGTGACCACCGGCGTGATCAGGTGGGGGATGCCGTCATACATGGAAAGCTCGATGCGTTTGGGGTCCACCATGATGAGTTTCACCTGTTCCGGGGTAAGCTTGTAGAGGAGGCTGCAGATCATGGTGTTCAGGGCCACGCTTTTTCCCGCTCCCGTAGCGCCGGCGATGAGCAGGTGAGGCATTTTTTCCAACCCCGCCGAAACCGGATTGCCCACGATGTCCTTTCCCAGACACAACGTCAGTGTACTGTCCGCTTTTTCGAAGGAATCGGAGAGGATCATCTCCTTGAAACGTACCGTTTCCCGGTCGGTATTGGGAATCTCCACGCCGATGACCGCCTTGCCCGGTATGGGCGCTACAATCCGGATGCTGATGGCGCGAAGTGCCAGGGCCAGGTCGTCGGTCAGATTGACCACGCGGTTGATCTTGACACCCGGGGCAGGTTCATACTCGAAGGTGGTGATCACCGGTCCCGGTGTTACGGCCACCACCTTTCCGTGTACGCCGAAATCCTCCAGCTTCTTTTCCAGGAGACGGGACTGCATGCGAAGGTTTTCATTGCTGGTGGATTGGGGGCGGGCCTTGGGATCATCCAGGAAGTTGACCGATGGTAAAGAAAAGGCCGAATCATCCTTCATGAAATCGAAAACGGCTTGCTTGGGAACCGGTTTATTGGGAACCGGTTTGGCCTCGGGTGTCTTGATCTCCACCTTCTCCTTCTTTCGCTTTTTCTCGGACTGAAGGATTTTTTTACGCTTGCGGCTCTTTTGGCGACGCTCTTTCCATTTGATCACGATTGTGGCGATTCGTTCGAACAGCGCCGCATTGGCTACCTTGATGCGACGGTAAAACGCCACCACGGAAAAGCCGGTGGCCAGGATAAATCCGATAAGCCAGGAGAGCAGCAGAATGATGGACCCGCCGGCGGGATTGGTGTAGTGAACGATAAAGGCGCCCAAAGAGGAACCGACGATTCCGCCGGCGCTGAAGGCGCTTCCGAAAATTGCATAGTGGTCCTGCCGCAAAGCCAGCAGGCTGCCGGTGGTGACGATCAACAGGAAACCGCCGGCGGTCAATGGGAGAAGTGCAGGACCCGGCGACTTGCCGAAAAAGAGAATGCTGCCCAACAGGCTGAGGAACGGGATCCAGAATGCGCCGATACCGAACAATCCCACGAGAATACCGGCAAAATTGGCACCGAAGACACCGAAGAGATTGTGAACCGTGGCCCCCGATCCGGCATTGAAAAAAAGACAGGGATCTTCCGGATCAAAGGAGAGCAAACTGATCAGGCTGAAGACGACCATGAAGAAAAAAAGGATGCCGATGATTTCTTTTTTCATAGGTCCACGAAAACTCGTTAGTGTTCGTCCAGAAATAGGAAAATTTGGTCGAGATCAAGGCGCACGAAAAATTTTACCACAGGCATATGTGTAATATTCCTAGGATAAAATTTTTCGCGCAACGAAGATATCGGGCAAATTGGCCATTTCTGGATGAGCACTCGTCAGACCTCCACCAAAAAGGGGAGTATAACCGGCCTGCGACCGATGGCAAAGAAAAAATACTGTCTAAGGGCCGTCTGGAGGCGCCTTCGAATAAGATCCACCCGGTTGGGCACGTCCGGTGTAATATCCTCGACGATTTCAAGAATGACGCACTGGGCATCCTGTAACAGGTGACCGGTCTCCGTTTCGAAGACAAACCCACGGGATACGATGTCCGGGCCGTACACCACGATGCCGGTCTCTTCGTCGAAGGCCATGTTCACCACCACCAGTCCCTCCTCGGAGAGAATGCGACGCTCTTTGAGGACGCTTCGGCCCACATCGCCGATTCCCTTGCCGTCGATGAGGACACGACCGGCAGCAATTCCTTTACGGATCTCGAAACGTCCCTGGTTCAACTCGATCATCTGGCCGTTTTGGGCCAGAATCAGTCGATCGTGGGAAATTCCCGTCTCCTGGGCCAACCGGGTATGCAACACCAGGTGCCGGTATTCGCCGTGAACGGGCATGAAAAACTTGGGTTTGGTCAGGTTGATCATCATCTTCAGCTCTTCCCGGAAGGCATGACCGGATACGTGGATGTTGGATATCTTTTCATAGACCACGTCGGCACCCCTGCGGTAGAGGTTATTGATGATGTTGGCGATGGCCTTCTCGTTTCCCGGAATGAATTTCGAAGAGAGAATCACCTTGTCGTCGTGATGAATCTTGATCTGCTTGTGTGTACCGGCGGACATGCGCGCCAGGGCGGACATGGGTTCGCCCTGGCTCCCCGTGGTGATCATGACGATCTCGTCGTCCGGATAGGTGTTGACCTCTTCGATATCGATCTCCATGGATTCGGGAATGGTGAGGTATCCCAGTTTTCGGGCGATGGCCACGCTCACCTCGATGCTTCGCCCATTGAAGACGATCTTTCGATTTCGTGCCTTGGCGATATTGACGATCTGCTGAATGCGCGTGATGTTGGAGGCGAAAAGGGCGACGATCACGCGGCCGGTGGCATCGTCGACGATTCTGGCCAGTTCCTTGCCGATCTCCTGGGCGGAGATGGTATGTCCCTCCTTCTCCACATTGGTGGAATCGGAGAGCAGGACCAGTACCCCTTCGTCGCCGCACTGGGCAAAGCGGTTCACATCGGTGATCATCCCGTCTATGATCGTCTGACTCATCTTAAAGTCGCCGGTATGCACCACGAGCCCCACGGGCGTATAGATGGCCAGCCCCACACCGTCCACCACACTGTGATTGACCCGGATGAATTCCACCTCGAAGGGCCCCATCTTCAACCGCTCCCGCGGCCTCACCTCGTGAAGGGATGCAGTGGCCAGAAGTTCGTACTCTTCCAGCTTGTGCCGAACGATACCCAGCGTGAAGGGGGTGCCGAAGACCGGAACGTTGATCTCCCTGAGCAGAAAGGGCAGGGCGCCGATGTGATCCTCGTGGGCGTGTGTGAGGATCACGCCGGAAATCCGGTTGCGGTTTTGCCGCAGGTACTCCATGTCGGGAATGACATAATCCACGCCCAGCATGTACGCTTCGGGAAACATGATGCCCGCATCGATGACGAAGATGGTGTCCGCGTATTCCACCACCATCATGTTCAAGCCGATCTCACCCAGACCGCCCAGTGGAATGAGTTTCAGCATGGCTTAGACGCTCCGTTCATCGCTTTCGAAATTATCGATGAAAATGGTTCGAATCGTTTCAAGCAGGGCATCCTTGTTTTTTCGGGTGTAGCCGGCCGTTTCCACCGGATCCAGAATCTGGATGACGATGGGGGCTGGACGAATCAAGAAATGCCCTTTGGGGATGATCTTCCGCGTTCCGTGGATGATGATGGGCACGATGGGAACGCCCGAATCCACGGCGAGGATGAATCCCCCCTTCTTGAAAGGCAGAATCCGGCCATCCGGACTGCGTGTCCCTTCCGGAAAGATCAGCACGCTGGTGCCGTTTCGAATGGTCTCGGCCGCCCGTTTCAGGCTTTCGAAGGCCTTTTTTCGGTTGGAACGATCGATGCTGATATAACCGACCCCCCGCATGGCACGGCCGAAGAGGGGAATCTTGAACAGTTCCTCCTTGGCCAGCCAACGGAACTGGACGGGAAGTCGCCCCAGCGCAACGGGAATATCGGCATTGCTCTGGTGGTTGGCCATGTATATGAAGGATCGCGTTGGATCCAACTTTTCCGCGCCGTGGACCTTCACTTTGACCCCGCCGATCCACAGGATGGAGTTGGCCCAAAACCGCGCCAACAGGTGCGGGACGTTACCCGTTTTGCTGAAAAAGGAAACGATGATGACGATAATCCCGACAATGACCGTTGCAAGAATGGTCCAAAGGAGAATAATGACGGTCATCACAAGGTATTGGAAAGATTTTAGCATGGACAAAAAGACTGTGACGAATTAGGTAATGATTTCCAGTTTCTCAAATATGGCGTCGACAGTTCGGATCAGCCACTCCCGCTGACGCACATCGGCATATCGGATACAGTCGCAACGAACACGGCTCTTGGTTCGAACCAAAAACTCCCCGGACAGGCGACCCTCTTCCAGCTCCAGTGCCATGTAAAAGGGAGCGCACGAGCGGTGCGCCGTTTGCGCCGCGGAAAGCATCTCTTCTTCCACCGGAAGCCAGTACACCCCATCGACTCCCGAATCTCCAAGGGTCTCGTCCAGGTATTTTTTTACCTTCTGATAGTCTTGAGGACGGATTTCGTCTATCACATATTGTTTCATGGTGTACGTTTCACTAGCATAATACGGATAAAATCGCAAGATATATGTTGTTGTCACACCATCGACAACAACCGGTAGGGGGTCGGTATCGACACTTGTATGAAAGACCGTATTGCTGTATACACCAACTCAAAATTGATGAACTCGTAAAAAGTCGCTGTTCGGACGGATTCGTAAAAAGCCCGGGATCGAGGATTGCGAGTCCTTAAGGGATGAGGCGTACCTATCGTACGCCGCAGTGACGAAGGATGAAGCGTCACGCCGGTATCGGACTTTTTACCAATCCAAACGTTCGTAACCCGTTTTGTCTACATCGTATGTCAATGGAATGAACGAAACCGAACCGTCTTTGCCCAAGCCCGCCTTGCATGAAGTGGTCATCGCCAAAGAAGATGCCGTCTTCTGGATGGACGGCCAGGGCCGTTGGCACAACCGCCACGGGCGCTTCGAACACAAACGGATCATCGATTATTTCAATCGTTCGATCCGTCGGGATGAAGCCGGCTATTTCGTCACCCAAATCCGCGGCGACGTACGGGAAAAGGTCTACTTTCCCTATGAGGATACACCGTTTTTCGTCGTCCGTGTCCTCGATGAGAATCCGATTCGGCTGGTTCTCAACACCGGGTCCATCGTAGAACTCGATCCCGACCGATTATTCGTCCGGGGCGATCACTTGTATCTGCAAAGAGAAGACGAACGTGTCCGATTCACCAGTCACGCGCTGATGGCCATGGCGAAGCATCTGGAAGATGGGGACATGGGACTCATGCTTCGTCTTGGCGATCAACGTTGGCCCATCCTGCCCCATTTGCCCCCATCCTGATCTCCACCGTGGTTCACCAGGTGGGCACAAAAGGAACGCAACAATTGTTGCGCAACATAATGCAACAAATATCAAAACGATGTAACTATCCTTAATTGGATATTTTATTCTCAATTTCAAATGGGACCGATGTTGCGCCATAGTCGACATGCAATCCGTAATTTTTGTTTTTCCCCGCGAGTCAACTCATTTATATTATTAATTTAAGTCGTTACAGACAAACCCGCACCCTGGCACGGTCCATGCTTTGATGGGAACCACGAGTCAAATGCATCGAATCAATGGGGGATACGGTGGCAAACGACCGGCCAACCAAAACCATTCTTGTTGTTGAGGATGAACCGGACACTTGCATCTTCCTTTCCAATCTGCTCACCGCCAATGGCTATCGCCCCATCTGCGCCGAAAACCTCGCCGAAGGACTAAAAAAGGCGAAAGACGTCTGTCCGGATCTCATCATCATCGACGCCATGCTCCCTGCCGAAGGTGGAATCCGCCTCTGCCAGTATCTGCGAACCGACCGCCAATTGTGTCACATTCCCGTGGTGATGCTCTCCACGCTGGACAGCGGCACCTTCTTACGATGTTTCGGGGTGACCCGGACACCCGACGGACGCCCCGTGGCCAAGCCCGCAGCCTATGTTCAGAAACCACCGGAAGCGGAGGAACTCCTGCGTGTCGTCCACCAACTGTGCACCGGGGCATGAAACCGTTGTTCCACCATGGAGGAGGAAAATGGCAATCAGGATCGGATTCTACATCTGCCATTGCGGCATCAACATCGCCCACAAGGTCCGGGTAACCGAAGTCGCCGATTTCGCTCGCACCCTTAAGAACGTTGTCGTCTCGAGGGACTACAAATTCATGTGCTCCGACCCCGGCCAGGAGATGATCGAAAGAGACATACGGGAGATGGGCCTTTCCCGTGTCGTGGTGGCCTCCTGTTCGCCGCGCCTTCATGAAAAAACCTTTCAGGGTGCCTGTAAGCGCGCCGGATTGAACCCGTATATGTTCCAGATGGCATCGGTGCGCGAACAGGTCTCATGGGTGACCGCCGATGAAGACGAGGCGACGGCCAAGGCCAAGACCCTTGTGGCCGGCGCCATCAACCGGGTGAACTTTCATCAAAAGCTGGAAGCACGAACGGTAAAGATCCATCCGGATGTCATGGTTGTGGGAGGCGGTATCGCCGGCATGCAGGCAGCCCTGGACATCGGCAATGCCGGCCTCACGGTCCATCTGGTGGAACGGCAGACCACCGTGGGCGGCCACATGCTTCAGTTCGACAAGACCTTTCCCACCCTGGACTGTGCCGCCTGCATCGGCACGCCAAAGATGGTGGAAGTGGCCCAGAATCCCAACATTCACCTGTTGTCCTACAGCGAGGTAACCCGCGTCTCCGGCTATGTGGGCAACTACACGGTGACCGTCACACGAAAGCCGCGCTATGTGAAAGAAGGCGTGTGCACCGGCTGCGGTGAATGCGTCAAGGTCTGTCCGGTCTCGGTTCCCAGCGAGTGGGATGAAAGATTGTGCGACCGCAAGGCCATCTATCGGGCCTTTCCCCAGGCGGTCCCCATCACTTTTACCATCGAAAAGAAGGACCGCGCACCGTGTACCACTACCTGCCCGGCGGGCGTCAACGTCCAGGGCTACGTCCAGCTGATCGGCCAGGGCAAGTATCGCGAAGCCGTGGAGCTGATTCGCCGCCGCCTGCCCCTTCCCGGAGTCCTGGGAAGGGTATGCCCCCATCCATGCGAAGCCCGGTGCCGGCGTCGTGATGTGGATGAACCCATTGCCATTCGCGCGTTGAAGCGATTTGCCACCGATATGGTGGCCGTGGATACGCTTGTAATCCCCACCATAGAAGATCGACCCGAACGGGTCGCCGTGGTGGGTTCGGGGCCCGCCGGGCTGACGGTGGCCTATGATCTGCGGTGCAAGGGGTTTCAGGTTACCCTCTTCGAGGCCCATTCCAAGCTCGGCGGCATGCTGAGGT
Organism: uncultured Desulfosarcina sp.; assembly: GCA_963674945.2. Taxonomy (GTDB): domain Bacteria; phylum Desulfobacterota; class Desulfobacteria; order Desulfobacterales; family Desulfosarcinaceae; genus Desulfosarcina. Next base: position 507,506 of record CAXXWQ010000002.1, on the reverse strand, counting down.
TGGGCATCCCCGACTATCGCCTGCCACAGGAAATCCTGGACAGGGAAATCGGTTATCTTCTCGACCACGGCATCGAAGTCCGCACCAACACCAGACTGGGAGCGGATTTCACCCTGGCGGATCTGACCGACCAGGGATTTTCGGCCGTCTTTCTGGCCGTCGGTGCCCATCGGTCCTTCACTCTCGGAATCCCCGGCGAAGAGACCTCCGTTGGTATGATGGATGCCCTTACCTTCTTGCGAGCGGTCAACCGGGGCGAACGGCAATGCCCCGGAAAACGAATTGCCGTGGTAGGCGGCGGAAACGTGGCCATCGACGCCGCACGCACGGCCATGAGGCTGGGTGCCGATTCGGTCACCATCGTCTATCGGCGGTCCGAAGAACAGATGCCGGCCTACGAAGAGGAGATTCAAGGGGCCAAGGAAGAGGGTGTCCATCTTGTCTTCCTCGCGGCACCGGTACAGGTCCTGGCCGAAGGCGGCAGGGTCACCGGGTGCCGGTGTATCCGAACGGAATTGGGACCTCCGGACGTAAGCGGCCGACGCCGGCCGTTGCCCGTGGAAGGTTCGGAATTCGTCATCGACTGCGACACAATCGTCCCGGCCATCGGCCAGCGCACCGACCTTTCCTGGGCAGACGAAGTACCAGAACTCGAACTGACGCGCCGACACACCATCGCCGTTCATCCCCAAATCCAGCAGACATCCATTTCCCACGTGTTCGCGGCCGGCGACGCGGTGACCGGACCGGCCACGGTGATCGAGGCGGTGGCGGCCGGCCACCGGGCGGCACAGGCCATGGAGCGATTCCTTTCCGGCGAGGACCTGGACGCCTTCGCACAGGAATTCGAGCAGAAGTCCGCACCGGGAAGCGATTGGGCACCCATCCCCAGAAAGATGCACAAACATCCGCGAATTCATCCGGAACAACGCCCGGCCGGAGCGCGGATGAATACCTTCGACGAAGCGGAGGCCGCAATGAACGAGGCCGATGCCAGGCAGGAGGCGATTCGCTGCCTCAACTGCGGGATTTGCAGCGAGTGCATGGCCTGCGTATCGGTCTGCGAGGCCAGGGCCATCGATCATACCATGACACCGCAGGAGGAGACCTTTCAGGTGGGCAGCATCATCCTTTCAACGGGATACGATTTGATGGACCCGAGCCCCATCCATCCCCTGGGGTATGGTCGATATGCCAACGTATTCACCAGCCTGGAGTTTGAACGGCTCAGCAATGCCACCGGTCCCACCGGCGGCCGCATCCTCATGCGCGATGCCCATGGCCAATTTGACCGGCCACCCGCATCCGTGGCCCTGGTCCACTGCGTGGGCAGCCGGGATGTCAACCACCATCCCTACTGTTCCCGCGTCTGCTGCATGTATGCCCTCAAATACAGCCACCTGATCAAGGAGAAGGTGGGGCATCATACCCGGGTATACGATTTTTTCATCGACCAGCGCTGTTTCGGAAAGGGATACGAAGAGTTCTACCGACGCTGCCAGGAGGAGGGAACGATCTTCATCCGGGGCAAGGTGGCCGAAATCACCAATCAGGCACAATCCGAAGAAGAGGCCGGCAAACTGGTGGCCATCGCCGAGGACACGTTGCTGGGGGAACGGCTTCGTCTGCCCGTGGACATGGTAGTGCTCTGCAGCGCCATGGAAGCACGCGCCGACGCTGCCGACGTTGGACGATTGTTCGGCGTCAATCCGGGCATGGATGGGTTCTTCTTAGAAGAACATCCCAAGCTGGGTCCCTTGAACACGGCCACGGACGGCGTTTTCATCGCCGGCGCCTGCCAGGGTCCCAAGGATATCCCGGACACGGTGGCCCAGGCCTCGGGGGCTGCTGCCAAGGCCCTGGCCCTGGCCACCCGGGGCATCGTTTCGGTACCATCGACCATCAGCTGGATCGATCCGGAAATCTGCTCGGGCTGCCAGACCTGTATCGATCTTTGCGCCTACGGCGCCATCTCCTACGATGCCCGCCGGCAGGTGAGCGTGGTCAACGGCGCCCTGTGCAAGGGGTGTGGCAGTTGCAGCACGGCCTGCCCGGCCAATGCGGCGCAGGTACGGCATTTTCAGGGAAAGCAGGTGTTTGCGGAACTGGATGGAATTATGGAAGCCATTTCAGCCGTTGGCTGAAATGGCTAAGTGTTAAGTATTAAGTGTTACGTTTTAACACTTCTACAATAATCGGAGATCTTCATGGAGACTTTCGAACCCACAATTATTGCTTTCGTTTGCAACTGGTGCACATACACCGCCGCCGACCTGGCAGGCACCTCCCGGCTAGCCTACCCCGAAAACATCCGGCTGATCCGGGTGATGTGCACGGGAATGGTCGACCCCCAGTACGTGATCAAGGCCTTTTTGGAGGGGGCGGATGCCGTGTTGATCAGCGGGTGCCACCCCGGCGACTGCCACTACATCAACGGCAACTACAAGGCCCGGCGACGGGTCAAACTGCTCAAGGAGATCCTCCCCCGGTTCGGCATCGATGACCGGCGTCTGCGCCTGACCTGGATCGGCGCCAGCGACGGCATCGAATTCGCCCGTATCATGGGAGAGCTGGTGATCCACACCCGTGAGATGGGACCGGCAATGGAAGATTTGAGAAAGGTGATCTGATGGGAGGGGGTATGACACAGGCATATTGTATGAGCAAAGAAAACGGTGACTGGTTGGATAACATTCGGGCATTTTTTACCACGTTGATGGAAAAGTCGGACACGGACGCCATCCTGGTGCCGGCGGGGCTGGCCATGAAACACCGGATCATGCCCACCCTGATAGCGGACCAGGCCTTCTTTGGTAACATCGATCCGCTGTCGCCGGCCTTTCCGGTGAATGCCGCCCAACAGCTGGCCAGGCTCACCCGGCAGCCATCCGGGGGGCGGCTGGTCGCCGTCCTCCGACCCTGCGAGATTCGTTCATTCATCGAGTTAGACAAATTGAATCAGGGCAAACGGGAGGCGGTGACGATCATCGGCATCGACTGCGCCGGGGCCATGTCCAACACCGATTTCAGGGCCTTCGCGGACCGCCATGAAAGCCTGGATGCCGCCACCCGGGCCTTTTGCGCCGCATCCTTCGGCCATTCACCGCCAGATGACACAATGCCCCACGTCACCGCCGCCTGCCGCTTTTGCATCCACCCGATCCCTGACGGTGCCGACATCGCCGTTACGCTTTTCGGCATTGGTGCGAACGATCCGCCGATGATCTACTCCCAGACGGAAGAAGGTAAATCGCTGCTCGAGCGTCTGCATCTCGATGCCGTCAAACCTGACCCGAAGGTTCGACAGGCCGCCATCGATGCCCGAATGCAGCGAAACGGCGAATACCGGAAGGAACGATTCGCCGAAGTGGCCGAAGCCACGGGCAGCATCGAAGGACTCGCCACCTACCTGGCCGACTGCGTCAATTGTTACAATTGCCGTGTCGCCTGCCCGGTCTGCTACTGCACCACTTGTGTCTTTACCACCGACACCTTCCGGCACGAGCCGTTTCAATACCTTTCGTGGGCCAGGAGAAAAGGCGAGATCAAGATGCCAACGGACACCCTTTTCTTTCACCTGACCCGCATGGCGCATATGAGCCTGGCATGCGTGGGCTGCGGCCAATGCACAAACGCCTGTCCAAACGACATCCCGCTGGCCGATCTGTTTGCCCATGTGGCCCGCCATACCCAGAAGGCATTCGAATACGAGGCGGGAATGGATGCGGAGCAGCGTCCTCCCTTAAGCGGGTTCGAGGAAAATGAATACGAGGAGGTCGTCGGAATCGGATGACAACGGTGCAACGACAATGGTTCTGGACTGCGTTATCGGTCGTCGCGGTAATGGCCATACAGCTTCCTCCCGCTAGCCTTGCCAGAACCATCGTCATTGCACCGTTAAAAACGAAATCATCGGGAAGCGAATTGCATAATGCTGGGATGGTTGGATTGAATGCTGAAAAAGGCGAAATTCCGTCAGCCTAAACACCTTCAGCCTGAATACCTACACACGGGAGCGTACCATGAACCAAAAAATCGGAAAGGCCCTGGTCGTGGGCGCAGGAATCTCCGGCATTCGGGCCGCCATCGACCTGGCCCAGTCCGGATACCGGGTGATTTTGTGCGACCGGGCACCGAATCCGGGCGGCATCCTAAGCCAGTTGGACTATCAGTTTCCCACGGACCGGTGCGGCATGTGCCGGATGCTGCCCATGGCAGGAAGGGATGAGGGGCTTCAGACCTGCCTGCGAAAGGGACTCTTTCACGAGAATATCGACCTGCGGCTTTCGACATCCCTGGTATCGGTGGAGGGAGAACCCGGTAAATTTCTGGTCCGCCTGAACCAGGCCAAAGCAGCCGTCGATCCGGACCGCTGTATCGGATGTGGCCTTTGCACCGATGCCTGTCCGGTCGAGGCAGGCGACCTTTTCAACGTCAATCTCACCCAACGCAAGGCCATCTACCTGCCGGTACCCCATAACATCCCCAACACCTACACCATCGATCGAAAGGTCTGCACCGGTTGCGGGGCATGCGAACCGGTCTGCCCCACCGATGCCATCGACTTGTCGGTCATTGGCCATAAAGACTTGCCCATCCAGGCGGCGGACGACGAAGCCGTAGATGAATCGGAATATCACCAGGAGACGGTCGGCGCCATCGTCCTTGCCACCGGAACGACCGGTTTCGATCCGGCGGCATCGGGCACAAATCCCATGGGGTACGGCGTCGTGCCCAACGTGGTCACGAGTATCGAATTCGAACGCATGGTCAGCGGCACCGGCCCCACACCCGGCAGACTGCTTCGCCCTTCTGACGGGGCACCGGTCAAACGGGCCGCCTGGATTCAATGCGTGGGAAACCGGGATTGCTCAATCAACGCCGATTTTTGCAGCACCATCTGCTGCATGTTCGCCCTCAAGGAGACGGCACTGGCCAGACGAATGGTCGGCGATGACTTTCAGGCCACCATCCTCTACATGGATCTGCGAACCTTCGGCAAAAGCTTCGAGCGCTATGGCCAACAGGTGGTGGCGTCACCGGGCGTCCGGCTGGTAAGGGGACGGGTCCATTCCATCGTCCCGTCTCAGGGCGGCGACGATGTGGCCATGCGGTGGACGACGGCAGATGGACAGATCCACACGGAAGATTTCGATCTGGTGGTGCTCAGCATCGGCCAGCGGCCCCACGCACAGACGATCGTCCTGGCCAGGGAACTCGGGATCGACACGGATCCTTATGGTTTCATTCGCCCCCTGCCCTTTTCCAGCACATGTACCAAACAAGACGGTATCTTTGCCGGTGGCACCCTGACCGGTCCCACGGACATCGCCGGGTCGGTGATTCGCGCCTCGTCGGCCGCCCTTCACGCCTCTGCAACCATTCACCGCGCCGGGGGCGGACTCGCTGAAAATAAGGTCCAACCAAAAAATTTCCGTGACGTGGACCAGGCACCGCCGGCCATCCTCGTGGCCGTCTGCCGTTGCGACGCCCTACCGCAGACAAATGAACCGGCGGACCTCTGGCTGGAGGCATTGAAATCGGATCCGGCGGTGAAAGCGGTGGTGGAAGTCGAAGGACTGTGCACACAGCAGGGCATGAAAGCCCTTGCCGATGGAATCACAGACAACATCAACCGGGTGCTGGTGGGTGCCTGCCGTCCCATGATCTACCGAAGGAAAAAAAAGGCGTTGTCCGCGGATCTTGCCCTGGATCCCGCCTATATCGACATGGTGGAAATGGTGGGTGCCAAACAACAGGGACGGGCGGCACGCCTTTGTGCGTTGCGGGCCGGCATCTCCCGGTTGAAAAATGCCGCCGCCACGGCGGATCAGAAAACCGCCGCCACCGACGCGGTCCTGGTGGTGGGTGGCGGCATCGCCGGCATGACCGCGGCGCTGGCCATCGCCGACCACGGTTTGGATGTGTCCCTGGTGGAAACGACGGGGCAGTTGGGCGGTAACCTCGCCTGGATCGAGGAGACCATCGATGGCGATCGGGTGGGGCCGTTTTTACGGGAAATCGTGGATCGGATCCATGCCCATCCAAAAATCCAAACGATGCTGGAAAGTCGTGTCGTGGGCGGTTTCGGTCAGGCCGGCAACTTTTTCACCACCATCGAAACCGAGGCGGGACCGACGACCACGGTGGCACACGGCGCCGTGATCCTTGCCACCGGCGGAACAGAGGCGACCACCGACGCCTATGGCCACGGAACCAGTGAGGCGGTTGTCACCCAAAAGGAGCTGGCCATTCGCATCCGTGAAAGTCGGCTGTCGGTCGATGAGGTGGAATCGGTGGCCATGATGTTGTGTGTCGGATCCAGGCAGGAACCGCGAAACTACTGCAGCCGGGTGTGCTGTCCCACGGCCTTGAAGCAGGCGTTGTGGTTCAAGAGGCAACGGCCGGAAATCGAAGTCTACGTCCTCTATCGGGATATGATGACCTGTGGTCAGACGGAACGATGGTACACCGAGGCACGCAGACAGGGGATCCTCTTCTTTCAATACCGTCCGGACAAAACGCCACGGGTCGACATCGCGTCTGCCGGAAAAAAGCCCGTCACCATCGGACTTTTTGACCCCATCTTGAACGCACCTGTGGAAATCGGTGCCGATTTACTGGTATTGGCCACCGGGATCGTGCCGAATCTACCCGAAGCACTGACAATGGGATATGGCATTGCGCGGGACACGGATGGCTTCTTTCTGGAGTCGGACAGTAAATGGCGTCCCGTGGAATCGATGATGGCCGGCGTATATTCCTGCGGCCTCGCCCTCTCTCCCCGATCCATTCCCGAAACCGTGGCCACGGCCGAGGCCGCAGCCGGGCGCGCTCTTTCCCTGCTGGCGGCACAGCACCTGCCCAGGGCCCGGAACACGGCCCTGGTTCGCCATGGCCTGTGTACCCTTTGCCTGCGATGCGTGGATACCTGTCCATACAATGCACGCTTTCTCGATGAGGAGGGTCGCCGTGTGGAAGTCAACCCCGTTATGTGCCAGGGTTGCGGCGATTGCGCCACGGTCTGTCCCAACGGCGCGTCCATGGTGGCGGGATTTACCCACCGGGGCATGTTCGGGGCCATCGAAGGAGCGGTGATGTGAACAAGATGAATTCTTAAAAAAGGACCTACTTTATGGCCACGATGAAAAACGATACACCATCCGAAATCGATGCCCTTGCCGAAATCCGCAGTATGGTCGGTGCCTGCATTCAATGCGGCACCTGCACCGCCTCGTGTCCCAACGAACCGGAGATGGACCTGACACCGCGGCTCATGTGGCGGATGGTGCTCATGAACCGCCTCGACGACATCATGGCCAGCCGGACGTTCATTCTCTGTTCGGATTGCTACACCTGTACCCTTCGCTGTCCCCGGGGACTCCCATTGACACACGCCATGGAGCGGCTCAAGGGTATCGCCTTCGCTCGCCGGCAGAAACGGCACCGGAGCAGCCGGCTCTTCTACGAACACTTTCTGGAATCGGTGCGCCACCACGGCCGTGTTCGGGAGATGGCGTTCATGACCCGCTACTTTATGGCCATGAAAAACCCCATGGCGCCAATCAGCTTCACCCCTTTGGGATGGAAATTGATGCAGAAGGGAAAGCTGGAGATGGGGGGCAAACATCTGCCCGAAACGTCATTGCACGGCCTTTTCGACAAGGTGGCGGCCATGGAGGCCGATCCCCGCCACGAGCGGCCGACGAACGATTAAATATCAGTGTCTGTCCAGAAATAAGGGGGAAACGGATGAATTACCTGTACTACCCGGGATGCAGCCTGACCGCCTCGGCCCGCGAATACGATATGGCCACCCGGGCGCTATTGGCCGCTGCCGGTTTCGGCTTGACGGAGATCGAACAATGGACCTGCTGCGGTGCCAGTGCCGCCGCGCCGATCAGTGACCTGCTGGCATTGTCGTTGAGTGCCCGCAACCTGGCCCTGGCCGAACGAAAGTCCGACATTGGACAGATCCTGGTGCCCTGCAGCGCCTGTTACCTGAATCTGAAAAAAGCCCAGGACGCCTTGGTAAGCGACCCTGTTGGGCGGGAAGCGATCAATGAAGCCCTTTCGGCCGTTGACCTCACGGCGACGGGAAGGCTCCGGGTGCGTCACCTGCTGGATGTGCTGGCCATGGATTTGGGAGCGAATCGATTGGAAACACTCGTCAGCCGTTCACTCTCCGGCTTGACCGTGGCCCCTTACTATGGATGCCAGTGCCTCCGGCCGTACGTGGTATTCGATGATCCGGAACGTCCATTCACCATGGCGCCGTTGATCGCGGCCACCGGTGCCGCCGTCCATCCATGGGAAATGGGGGGCCGCTGCTGTGGCGCCGCCCTGGTGAGCACCCAGCCGGATGCCGGCATCGAACGGGTGACCGCCATCTTACAGGCGGCGAAGGGAGCGGATCTCATCGTCACGGTGTGCCCCATGTGCCAGATGAACCTGGAGGCGTGGCAATCCAGGGCATCCGGCATCGCCGGCGAGGATCTTTCCATCGCCGTTTTGTATTTGCCCCAGCTGCTCGGACTGGCCATGGGGCTATCGTGGAAAGAACTGGGGATGAATCTGAATCTGGCCGTCACCGCCAAGGTTCGGGAAAAAATGGTGTCATAGGGACGGCACTCACTTTTCTCGACTTTCGGAATTCGGGTTCCCACGAACAGGATTATTTTATCCGTCAATTCTAATAAACATCCTTTGCCCCATCCAAAACCCTTCGGACGATATTTGCCATCTCTTCCCGAAGAAGTGGTTTTATCAAAAGGGCCTTGATACCAATTTGTTTGGCTGTTTCGCCGTTGACCTTATCGCTGAACCCGGTACACAGAATTACGGGGATTTCAGGCCGTATCGTCATCAGTTCCCGGGCCAGTATATCGCCGGTCATCTGTGGCATGGTCATATCCGTAATGACCAGATCAAATTCGGCGGGGTTTGCCTTGAAAAGCGATAATGCCTCGCGTCCGCCAGACATGGTTGTGACCGTGTAGCCCAGTGTGGAGAGATGTCTTCGGGTAATGTCGATAATCGCTTTCTCGTCATCCACGATAAGAATATGCTCTGTTCCGGTGGGGATGTTTTTCTTTTCTTTGACCTCTTCCTCCACATGGCTGGCAATAATCGGGAAATATATGGAAAAGACTGTTCCCTGGTGCGGCCGGCTGTCAACCGTGATCATGCCGCCGCAACTTTTTACAATGCCGTGAACGACCGATAACCCCAGACCCGTTCCATCGCCTTTTTCCTTCGTGGTGAAAAAAGGATCGAAAATTTGACCCAGTGTTTCGGGTGTCATCCCGCATCCGGTATCGCCGACCGTCAGTCTCTGGTATGCACCCGGCTGGACCTCCGGGTGCAAAGAACAAAAATCGGCACCAAGGTCCACGTCATCCAGGGAAATGTTGATCGTCCCCCCCTTGTCGCCCATGGCATGGGCCGCATTGGTACACAGGTTCATGATAATCTGGTGAAGTTGGGTCGGATCACTCAGCACAACGGAATCACTTTGAATGGTTGTACGGATATCGATGGTGGTGGGCAACGTCGATCGCAAGAGTTTTAGGGCCTCTTGTAAGATGATATGTAAATGCACCGGTTTTTTCTCATCTTTTGTCTGGCGGCTGAAGGTCAGGATCTGCTGGATCAGATTTTTCGCCCGTGTGCTGGCATCGAGCACGCCTTTCAAATAATGATGAATCTTCGCATCCGCCTCTGATTTCATCTGCGCCAGTTCGGTATACCCGATGATGGCGGACAGGATATTGTTGAAGTCGTGGGCGATGCCGCCGGCCAGTGTACCGATGGACTCCATTTTCTTGGCCTGGCGAAGCTGTTCCTCCAGTTTTATTTTTTCCGTTAAATCGAGCCCCAGACAGGTCACCTCCGAAATTTGTCCATCGGTATCTTTCGTCGGCACACTCGCCCACGCAATGTGGCGCAGCTGACCTTCTTTTGTGAGAATGTCATACTCAAATGTCGAAAAATCGGGATTGTTTCTTAAAAAATCCGTAAACAGATCGTGGGCCTCTTTGTGTTTGTTTTCGGGAACGAAAAGGTCAAAGCCGTCCTGGCTTTGGATTTCCGCTTCATCGTACCCGATCAACTTCTGAAAATGCTCGTTGGCAAAGACGATCTTTCCTCCTGGATTCAGGGATACGCAGAGTTGTGGGGTATTGACGAGAATATGCCGCCACTTTTCTTCGCTCTTGCGAAGGGCATCTTCCGCCAGTCTGCGGTCCGCCAGCATCTTGTTGGCATGTTGCGCCATCTGGTCGAACTCTTCAAACTTTATCTCACCTCTGTCGATCTTTTCATCCGATTGTGCCGCCCGGTTTAAAAAAGAGACGAAAAAATGAAGATCACCCCTGAGCCTGTTGTTCAACCAACTGAAAAGAAGAAAAAACAGACCCAAAATAACGGTGACGACGAAAAGCAGGTAGAGCATTTTCGTTTTGATCTGGTTTTTCAGTTCTGCTTGCATCAATGCAATGTCGGCTTCCAGGTCATCAAGATACACACCGCCACCCACGAGCCAGTTCAGTTCCGGCACACCGAAAATGAAAGAGACCTTGGGTGAGGCGTTTTGCGGATCGGTCAACTTAACGTGGGAATAGTAGATAAAATCGCCGTCGGGTTTTTCGGCCGCCCGGCGCTCTTGTTGAAAAATGGCCTTCATATTTTCGGGATCATTGCCGAAAACCTCCCACAGCTTCTTCGTCCCGGAAAAGCGCCTTCCGTTGGAGACCAGGGCGTCTCCATTCAATCTGTTGACAAAAACATAGCCTTCTTTTCCAAACCGAATTTTGCTGATGGCAGTCAAAAGGTCTTCTTTGATCTGGTGTTCAATATCCTCGACGTATAATCCCGTTCCGATAAACCAGTCCCACGGTTCAAACCGTTTGACGAAAGATATCTTCTTGAATTCATTTCCCGTAAATTTCGGCTTCGTCCAATGATATTCATAGAATCCTTCGCCTGGTCCCCTGGCGATCTCGATCATATCGCGAATGACATATTGACCGCGGGTATCCTTCATGTCGAGAAGGTTCAAACCCTCCATTTGCGGTCGATCTGAAAACAGCATCTCGACACCATCGAAGCGGGTGGCAAAATAGTAACCGACACCGTTTTCAAATCGGATGGGCCGCAAGGCGTCTGTGACCATTTGCTCAATTTTTTCCCTCGGCTCGGCGTCTTTGTTGGTTTCATAAATATGTCGAGCGACAGCATATGCCTCATAGACCCTTGATTGAATTTTTTTCCTGGTCACCTCCTCGCTACGGGATTTTTCATATCGAATCATATCGACCACACGAATGACTTCCCGTTTGATGATCTGTTTTTGGCGGTCGATGGTTTCCGAGCGGATCTCGTTGGCACGAAAGTCGAGGTCACGATACGAAATCACCGTATCGATGGTTGCGTAGCACATACCCAGCACCATCAAAAACAAAATTCCCCAAACACGAAGGAGTCGTATGAATTTGACCTTTTTTTTCATATCTCTTTCTTATACTTGCGATACAACGCACGAAACTGATGGTAGGTCATCCCAAGGAGAGCGGCCGCTTTTTTTTGATTGTAATTCGCCTTGATCAGTGCCTGCTTTAAAAATCGTACTTTCAGATCCCAAACGGCTTCGTCCAATGACGTGTCAAGAAGATACGCTTCGTTGAGAAGTTGGTCTTCGTTCCCTTTTCCGGATTCTTGCACCAATTTTGTTTGATTTCCAGCAGAATTTTCATAGGGATTGGCAAACGGATTGAATACGAGGCTGCGAATCACCGGGCCGTCCGATTGGTAGACGGCCCGTTCCACCGCGTTTTTCAACTCACGGATGTTTCCCGGCCAGCGATACGTTTCAAGGGCGCAAAGGGCCTTTTGACTGAACCGGGGAATGATTTCCATCCCGATTTCAAAGGCCATCCGGGCCGCAAAATGGTTGGCCAAAAGCAATACATCCCCTTTTCGTTCGCGAAGCGGTGGGATATACAGCACCTCGAAGGAAAGCCGGTCCAGAAGATCCCGCATGAACGTTCCTTCCTCTGCCCGAAGCGACAGATCGACGTTTGTTGCGGCGATGATCCGCACATCCACACGGGTGGGGACCGAACTACCCACCCGTTCGAAAGTGCCGTACTCCACCACACGCAATATCTTTTCCTGGGCCTCCAGCGGAATGTTGCCGATCTCATCGAGAAACAAACTGCCTCGATCCGCGATTTCGAATCGCCCGGTGCGTTGTCCGCTTGCACCGGTGAAAGCGCCCTTTTCATGACCAAACAGCTCGGATTCGATAAGCGACGGGGAAAGGGCGGAACAATTTAAGGTGACAAACGGATTCTGCCAGCGCTTGGACAGGAAATGAAGCCGCGAAGCCGCCAATTCCTTTCCCGATCCGCGCTCGCCGACGATCAGGACCGGACGGTTGATGGGGGCAATCTTCGATATCCTCTCCTGGAAGGATAGAAAAACTTCGGATTGCCCTAAGGCCTCGGTGATTTCCCGCTGGGATGAGGATTGGGCATGCACGTTGTTTGTGATCCGGGACAAGGTATCCATGGCTTTTTTTCACAATTATTGGGTAAATCAACCATAAATTGGTTTATTTTGCCATTTTTGTATCCGTTCGTCAAGGCAATAAGAGTGTTAACAACTTGATATCGCAAAATAAACCATTTTTGGCACAAATGGTGCTTTTTGGTGAACAGTATAGGGCCAACAGGAGTCAGAATGAAATTGATGTCGCTACGCTCCGTCGATTGGACCATCAATTGGACCATCTATTGGATCAGATGGATCGAGCCGAAGGCGAGTACCTGATTCTGGATTCCACATTCTGACGCCTGGATTCTTGTAACAAGCATACGACAGAATGATTTATCTTTAAAGTTGGCCCAAAGGACCATGTTCTTATGAACCAAAGAGAAAAACGGGAGGAGATCCATGGGTATATTTACGAGATTCAGAGATATCGTCAGCGCCAACATCAATTCAATGCTGGATCGCGCGGAAGATCCGGAAAAGATGATTCGTCTGATGATCCGGGAAATGGAGGACACGCTTGTGGAGATCAAGTCCGCGTGTGCTGGGGTGATGGCCAACAAAAAGACGGTTCAACGACAGCTTGACCATGTAAAGGCACGGGAAACAGGCTGGAATGACAAGGCAACCCTCGCCGTCAGCAAAGGTCGGGACGATCTGGCACGGGAAGCCCTGATGGAAAAACGAAGGTTTTCACAAAAAACGCAAGTACTGGAAACCGAGTTGATGGAGTTGGGTGATCTGGTGGACAAATACAAGGCAGATATCTGCCAGCTCGAAGACAAATTGCGGTCTGCCCGCGAAAAACAGCGCGTCCTGGTACAGCGGCACATCCATGCCCGCAAAAAAATTCAGGCGGAAGAAGAGATCCGCCGAATGGACAGCGAAGAGGCGATACGGCGATTCAATCAATTTGAAAATCGGATCGAACGGCTCGAATCCGAAGCGGATTTGGTGAACCTTGGCAAAAAAACGACACTGGAGGAGGCCTTCGACCACCTGATGGTCGACGAGGAGATTGAAAGTGAACTGGCCGCGTTAAAGTCCAGAAAAAATGTGGACAAACCGGAAATTTCCGCCTAACCATGTTTTGATGAATTCGCAGAAAGTCGGATTTCTAAAGGAACTCGTTCATCGACACAAATTGAAAAGACTTTATATAAAAAGCGTTTCCCATCCAATTCATCGGCAAGATCTTGGAAGAATGAGTTTCTTTTGTAACACGGTCTGGCCATCTATGGCCTGGAAAAACGTTTTACGAAGCCGTCGGTTTTAGGGGAGAGAAAACCACCATGCACCAGGTGCTCATCGTAGCCATCACATTTGGTAGCATCATTATTGCCCTGGCGATCATTCCGGCGACAATCCTGTTTGCCATCAAGATGTTGAAGGGAAGTGTATCCGGCAGCAACCGGGGATTGGCCGATGAAGAAGCCAAAATGATACAGGAAATCTATCACGGTCTCACCAAAATGGAAGCGCGTGTGGAAGCGCTGGAGACAATTCTTCTGGAAAAAGAACGCAAGGAAGAGTAACAAATGAACAGATACAGGGAAAATAGATATTCCGATCCAATGTCATTCGAAGGAAATGGCGGCTCGGCAAAGGGCCTGTACCGGTCTCGAAATGGCATGATCTTAGGCGTTTTCAAAGGATTGGCCGAATACTTCGATTTGTCGGTCTTCTGGTTGAGAACGATCGGGGTCATCGTTTTCATTTTCAGCGGATTCTGGCCCATCGTCGTTTTGTACCTGCTCGCCGCGATACTCATGAAGAAAGCACCGATCATCCCTTTGGAGAGTATCGACGAGCAGGAATTTTACGACAGCTATACCCGTTTCCGAAAGGGGTCGGTGTATCGCATGAAACGTCAGTTTGAAAGATTGAACCGCCGAATTCAGCGCATGGAGGACGTGGTGACCGATAAGGAGTTTGACTGGGAGCAACGGCTCAACTCCTGACGGCTTCGTAAAAAGTCCGATATCGGCGTTACACTTCACCCCTCGTCACTGCGACGTATCATCAATACGCCTCATTCCTCGGGGTTCGCAAGCCTTGATCTCGTACTTTTTACGAAGCCGTCCAAGACCCGTTTACAGCTTCATCAACCCATGATGCTGAAAAGCAAAGTAAATGCGTCAATCGAAAGACTTCTCAACATCTTCCGGGTCCGGAGCCGGGAAGTAGACGATGACCGTCGTCCCCTTCCCCTTCCAACTTTCGACAAAAACGCCTCCTTGATGGGCGCGCATGACACCCAGGACCGTTGCCATGCCAAGCCCCCGACCGGTAAATTTGGTTGTGAAAAAGGGATCGAAAACCTTGTCCAAGATCTCCCGATCCATTCCACCGCCGTTGTCGGAGATCTGCAACCAGCTGTAACGGCCGGGGGACAATTCCTCCCCGCCGGTCTCCAGCCGGGTAAGTGCCGCCGCATCGCAAAAACGGCTGCCAACCGTCAGTTGAATGATTGGCGGCCGATCTTCCGAAGCCTCCACCGCATTGGCAACCAGATTGTTGATGACCTGACACACATTTGCGGGATCGGCATTGATCCATGTCGCAGAATCGGCAGGTGCCAGTACCAGGGTAGCACGCCCGGCAAAGGACTTTTTCAGCACATCCACCATTTCCGACACAATGGTATGCAAGTCGAAATCCTGGGGGTTCATCTCCCCTTGTCCCAGGTAAGTTAGCAAAAGAGCGCCAAGCTCGGCGGCCCGCTGGGCGGATTTTTCCGCCGTGCTGATGTTTCGATGCAATCGGCTGCCGGCCGGCGTTTCCAGCCGCATCATTTCCAGATTCCCCAGCACAACCGTCAGCAGATTGTTGAAATTGTGGGCGACCCCGCCGGCCATGGTATGTACGGCCTCCAATTTTCGCGAGTGTTGCAGTTGCTCGGCGACCTTCAAACGCTCCAACTCCAGCTTCTTGATTCGGGAGACATCCCGGCTGCTGCCGATGATGTATGCGGGCTCACCCCCATCGTCTCGTACGACGGTGATGCTGTCACTGAACCATCGGTATTCACCCTGGCGGTTTTTGACGCGATACTCGATGACAGGTTCACCGTTGGGCGGGGCAGTGTTGCCCATGAGGCTTTGAATAAATCCATCAAAGCGGGGAAGATCTTCCGGGTGGATCAACTGCTTGACCCCATCCAGTCCATCCCGACGAACAACCTCGGACGGTATCTCGAGCAGGTCCTCGACGGCGTCGCTGACATAGTCGACGGTGCCGGTCCTCAGGTCGCGTTTGTAGAGGACATCGCGCGAAAATTTCAGTACCTCGTCGAAACGGCGTTGACTCTCCACGAGCCGCTGCTCCGCCAACCGCCGTTCTTCGAAGAGTTCGTCCAGTTCCCCTTTGACCAGGGCCACCGCGTCGAAAACCGGACGAAATGGGTGGTCCGCCGGCACATGGCCGGGTTTGGCGGCCCCCCTGCGGTCCCATTCGATATCACCGATAAATTGCAGCAGCTGATGAACCACGTGCTGTGGATCCTCCGCTTCGGATTCCGGCGACAGTTTCTTCGGTGCATCGGTCGGAACGGTCCCGGTGAACCGATCCACAACACCCATGGCACCCGACAGGTCATGAGATATTTTAACCGGAAAGGGCATGAATGGAATGGCCAGCATGGCGGCGCTGCGAATGAACCAGTTGGCATTGTAAAAGACGTACAGGGCCATGGGGTATTGCTCATGCCATTTTTTCAAAGAGTCCATATATTTTTTACGGGCCTTCCGGTTCCCCGCATGATTATCAGTGGCACCCGTCACGATGGCCGGAAAGCCGTTTTCCAGCCTGAGCATCTCCCGCACCCGCTCCCGGAGTCGGGAAATCCCTTCGATATGATGATCACACAGGATACCGGAAGATCGCGCATGATAGATACGGCCGTCGATCACCTCCACGGATACCGAGTAGTCATCAAAGGCAATGTTCCAGCTGTCGCAACGCAGGATATGCCGGCCGGCCTCGTGATGTTCGGTAATCCCGAGTGCGGCATAGTCGACGACCGGCGCATTTTTTGGCCTGCCCGCCGGTTCACCTCCCAGAAGCGCCATTGCCAAGTGAACGGCCGCCGTGTAATCCTTTGCGATGTGGACGTCAACCGTACCGGGACCGAGTCGAATGGTAAACTTGATCATCAGGCGAAACAGCGGGTTGACATTGTAATAGATCAGACCCAGCAGATTCTTGCGCTTTGCGACGTGGTCGATGTATCGCAACCGGCCGTTTCGGGAGATACTTCGAAGGCGGGAATAGTCCATGAGTTGAACAAAACCGGCAGATGGATCCATATTGTCCCTGATGATTTCACCGGTCAACGCAAGGGTACGGTCGACACTGTCGGCACGGGCGTGTCCCGATGGTCGAACCAACAGGATACGTCTGCCGATCACCCGAACGGTGACGCGATATCCCCGTCCGAAACCACGGTCGGTCCATTCGGGCCGTGCCCTCACGGGAAGGCCGGATACCGGACAGATCGCCACTGTGTCGACATTTTTGAAAGAAGATGGCATGGTACAAAAAACCTCAAAAGTGGATCCAATCGGTCAACTATCGATATGATAAGGATGGATTCGCCTTACACCAGCCAAATTTTCGCGAAAAAGGAGATGGCATCGGATCCGGACCCGCCGGTCCATAAACGGGAACGATGGAACAAAAGATTACGCCATGAACGATTGAATGGCACGAGCCACCGACGCCGACTCGCCCAAGGGTGTCCAGAAAATTTCGGATCTGGCACCGAACCACGTCATCTGACGCTTGGCGTACCGACGATGGTCCCGCTTCAGCAAAGAGACGGCGTCGCTCATCGCCGCACTGCCCGCGGCAACCGCCGACAGGTGCCGGTACCCCAGACTCTGCATGGATTTGAGGTGTGGGCCATATCCTTTTGCCAAAAGCCGTTTCACCTCGTCGTAAAATCCGAGCGCCATCATCTCGTCGACCCGCCGGTTGATACGATCGTAGAGTTCCTGGCGGGGCCATGAGATACCGATTTCCAGTGCATGAAATCGCTTCTGCCGAAAACCGTGGTGCCGTTGAAATTGCGTGAGCGGTTGGCCCGAAGCTTCGAACACTTCCAATGCACGAACGATGCGATGGGTATCGTTGGGATGTATCCGCGCGGCTGCCGCCGGATCGATCCGGCCGAGTCGGCGGTGCAGGTGCGCCGTCCCCTGCGCGGCGGCCTGTCGCTTCAGCTCTCGACGAATGGCCGGATCCGACGAACCGGCCTCGAAAAGGCCGTACATCAGTGCCTTGATATAGAGCCCCGTCCCCCCCACCACGAAAACGGTGCGCCCGCTGTCGATGATTCGGCCAATGACACGGACAGCCATGGCCGCGTAGGCGGCGGCATCGAAATCCTGGTCCGGATCGACGACATCGATCAAATGGTGGGGAACCGCCGCCAATTCCTGTGCCGTGGGTTTCGCCGTTCCGACATCCATGTATCGATATACCTGCATGGAATCGGCACCAACGATTTCACCATCGAACCGTTGGGCCAGGTCGATGGCAAAACCGGTCTTGCCGGAACCTGTCGGACCGCATACGACGATAATTTTCGGTAGATCCGTCGGCGGACTATCCATCATCTCGTTTCATCTTTGCATGGAAAAAGCGTTTGATAAGAAAATAGTAACACGCACGAATGATCCGAATCAATAAAACCCATAAACGAGGACAAATGAAAGTTTCGCGATCCAGGCCATGCATCATTTACCATGACCCCCTGAAATTCGTCATCAAAAACTTTTTCCAAACGTATTTCATTGATTTTTTTGGGCATATGACACTTACGAATCACAGGGTTTTGCGCAAAGGCGATATAATCCTATTGACAAGAAAGTCCTGTCTCTATAGTAGATTTCATTCAGTGTTCGCAGCGTCCGCGATCGTAACGAAACGAATTACTGGTTTCGCATCATATATTTCATGCATCTCATGAAAATTCAGGAGCACAGCAATGGCAAAGGAAAAGATTGGTTCCGTGTTGGTCGTTGGCGGCGGGATCTCCGGCATGCAGGCCGCGCTGGATTTGGCCGATTCCGGATTCTTCGTCCATCTTGTAGAAAAATCCCCGGCCATCGGTGGCGTCATGGCCCAGTTGGACAAAACTTTCCCCACGAACGACTGCGCCATGTGAATACTCTCGCCGAAGCTGGTCGAGGTCGGCCGGCACCTTAATATCGAATTGTTGACCCTGTCGGAAGTAACGGGCATCGACGGGGAAGTTGGTAATTTCACCGTCACCGTCAAGCAGGCGCCCCGTTATGTGGACATGGAAAAATGCATCGCCTGCGGACTCTGCGCCGAAAAATGCCCCAAAAAAGTCATCGATGAATATGATGAAGGGTTGGCCGTGCGAAAAGCCGCCTACGTGCCATATTCCCAGGCAGTCCCCCTGAAATACGCCATCGATGCGGAAAACTGCATCTACTTTAAAAAAGGCAAATGCCGTGCCTGCGAAAAATTCTGCCCCACGGGGGCGATCAATTTCGAAGATACGGAAAAGGAACTCACCCGCAATGTCGGCTCGGTGATTCTTACCTCCGGATTCAAAGCCTTTGATCCCAAGGGGTTGGACAATTATCAGTATTCGAACATGCCCAACGTGGTCACCAGCCTGGAATTCGAACGGATGCTCTCCGCCGGCGGCCCCACCAAGGGTGCCGTCAAACGGCCTTCGGACGATGGAGAAGTGTCCAAGATCGCATGGCTTCAATGCGTGGGATCCCGGGATTTCAATAAATGCGACAATGCATACTGTTCCTCTGTCTGTTGCATGTATGCCCTAAAAGAGGCGATGCTGGTCGATGATCACGTAGACGGTGACGTCGAAGCGACCATCTTTTTCATGGACATGCGCACCTATGGCAAGGATTTCGAGAAATATTACGAACGGGCCAAGGATGCGGGCGTCCGGTTTGTCCGCTCCCGGATTCATACGATCACCGAAGAGCCGGACGGGACCCTGAATTTTCAGTATGTGACCGAAAACGGCGCGTTGGTAAACGAATCCTTTGACATCGCGGTGTTGTCCGTAGGAATGGAAGCGACCGAATCCACGCAGCAACTGGCCCAAACCCTGGGCATCGATCTGAATTCCTCCCGATTCGTGCAAACCGACGAGCTTGCCCCCATTGCCACATCCAGACCCGGTATTTATGTGGCCGGCGTGGCCCGGGGATGCAAAGACATTCCGGATTCCGTCATGGAAGCCAGTGCCGCGGCCGAAGGGGCGGCGCGCAGCCTGAGTTCTGCACGGGGAAGCCTGATCAGGGAAAAAACATTTCCGCCGGAACAGCCGGTGGCCGGCGATGCGCCCAGAATCGGGGTGTTCGTCTGTAATTGCGGGTCCAATATCGGCGGGATCGCCGATGTGCCGGAAATCGCCGCATTTGCCAGAGAACTGCCCGGCGTTGCCTATGTGGAAGAGAACCTCTTTACCTGCAGCCAGGACACACAGGACAAGATGGCTGAGGTGATCGCATCCGAAAAATTGAACCGGGTGGTGGTGGCGGCCTGCACGCCACGCACCCACGAGCCCCTGTTTCAAGAGACCCTTCGCAATGCGGGCTTAAACCCCTATCTGTTCGAGATGGCCAATATCCGCAACCAATGTACCTGGGTGCACAAGGACAAGGCCACGGCAACGGCCAAGGCCAAGGATCTGGTTGCCATGTCCGTGGCCCGGGCCAACCGGCTGGAACCGTTGGATGCCAATGCCGTCGATGTTCAGCATTCGGCCCTGGTGATCGGTGGTGGAATCGCAGGAATGACCGCGGCAAAAAGCCTGGCCGACCAGGGCTTTCCCACTGTATTGGTGGAAAAATCCGGTGAACTGGGGGGCGGCGCGAAAACCATAAAAAAGTCGAAGGTTTCGAACTATCTGGCAAAACTTGTCTCCGAAGTCTCCGCCCATCCGGATATCGAAGTGCTTTGCGGCACCGAGATCGCTGCGGTCAACGGGTTTGTCGGAAATTTCGAAACCCTGGTGAGGACCGGAGAAAGCACCCGCACCCTTTCCCATGGGGCAGCCATTCTGGCCATGGGTGGACAGGCGGCCGATACCGATGAATATGGCTACCATAAGAATCCCCGCGTGACCCGGTGGCACGAACTGTGGGACCATCCGGATGTCGAAGCGGCCCAAAGCGTGGTTTTCATCCAATGCGTGGGTTCCCGGGACGCAAACCGCCCTTACTGCTCCAAGGTTTGCTGCACGGCTTCCATCGAGAACGCCATCGCCTTGAAAGAAAGCAATCCGGACCGGTCCGTTTATATTCTCTATCGCGACATCCGAACCTATGGCGAAAAAGAACGACTGTATCAAAACGCCCGCAAGCTCGGGGTAATTTTTATCCGCTATGACCTGGATCACAAACCCGAGGTCAGGGAAACCGACCAGGGTCTGCAAGTAATCGTTCATGATTTTATTCTGGGACGGGACCTGTCCATCACCGCGGATCTGGTCAACCTGGCCACGGCCATCGAACCGGCAGACAATACGGAAATTTCACGGATGTTCAAGGTTTCCACCAATGCCGAACATTTTCTCGCCGAGGCCCATGCCAAGCTTCGGCCCGTGGAATGCGCCACGGACGGCGTGTATATCTGCGGCCTGGCCCATTATCCCAAGTTCATGGAAGAATCCATCGCCCAGGCCCAGGCGGCGGCATCCCGTGCGGCAACGGTGCTGTCGAAAGACCATATCGCCATCGAGCCCATCGTCTCCAACGTGGATGAGGCCCTGTGCATCGGCTGTGGGCTGTGCGAACTGGCCTGCCCCTTTTCCGCGATCCAGTTGATCAAGGTGGAAGGCAAGGGATATCGCGCGCAGGGTCTGTCCGCATTGTGCAAGGGATGCGGCATCTGTGCATCGTCGTGTCCCCAGAAAGCCATTGACATGAGGCACTTTAGTCGCGAGCAAATTGAAGCGGCCATGACCGCATGTGCTTAGAACCATGCCATCAGATTTCGGACAACTTCGTAAAAAGTTCGAGATCAAGGCTTGCGAGTCCCGAGGAATGAGACGTATGGTTGGATACGTCGCAGTGACGAGGGATGAAGCGTAACGCAAATATCGGGCTTTTTACGAAGTCGTCAACCTATAAGGAGTGAATATGACCCCCCCCTATGAACCAAAAATTCTGGGTTTTCTGTGCAACTGGTGTGCGTATGCCGGTGCGGACCTGGCGGGCGTCTCCCGATTCCAATATCCTGCGGCCATTCGGCCGGTACGGGTGATGTGTTCCGGACGAGTGGACCCCCTGTTCGTCATCGACGGCCTGGCCAATGGCTTTGACGGCGTGTTCGTGGGCGGGTGACATCTCGGCGACTGCCATTACCTGGACGGTAATTACCAAGCGGAAAAGAAAATCGCTGTTCTCTCTTCCCTTCTGGACCTTTCCGGCATCGGGAGACAACGGTTGCAGTTGAATTGGGTCAGCTCGGCCGAGGGAAAACTCTTCGCAGAAAACATCGAAGCCTTCACCCGGGATATCGTAGAACTGGGAAAATTCGACACGAATGAGCACCGCCTGGCCCTGTCGGCACTCAAAGAGACCCTTGCCACCCCGCGGGTCCGATGGCTGATGGGCATGGAAAAACAGCTGGTGGAAAAATCCAACGTGTATGGCAAACAGGTGGACGCGGAACGCTACAAGGCGGTGATGGCCTCGGCCATAAAGGAAGAGTACGAAAAAGCGCTGGTGGTATCGGCCTTGCCTCTTGAACAAGGATTGATGGTCAAGGATCTTGCAGCGCAAACCGACCTTCCCGGCCATGTTGTCGCGGCGTACCTGGTGGAGTTGGAACATGCGGAGCGGGTTCATGTCAAAGGGTACGAGGGTCGTGATCCTCTGTTTATCCGTCAGGCGGCGTAATCGCATTTACTGCCGACCACTTTTGGTTCACACGGAAAACGAATGATTTTAGATCAGACGAAGGCGGGACAAACATGAAAGAAAGCAAGGCAAAATCAGGCACCGTAATGGTGGTGGGCGCCGGTATCGCCGGTATGCAGGCCGCTTTGGATCTCGCGGATTCAGGATTTTATGTTCATCTTGTCGACCGTTCCCCCACGGTGGGCGGAATGATGGCGCAACTGGACAAGACCTTTCCCACAAACGACTGTGCCATGTGAGTCATCTCGCCTGTACTGGTCGAGGTCGGCCGGCACATCAATATCAACATCATCGCCAACGCCGAAGTGGCTTCGGTAGAGGGCGATCCCGGAAATTTCAGCATATCCCTGCGCAGCTATCCCCGCTTTATCGATCCGGACAAATGTACCGGGTGCGGACAATGTGCCCAGGTTTGTCCGATCCGCGGCAAAGACGCCTTCAACCAGGGACTTTCGAAAAAGGCGGCCATTTACATCCAGTATGCCCAATCGGTACCGCTTTCCTATACCATCGATCCACAGCTGTGCATCGGCTGCGGGTTGTGTGAAAAGGTGTGTCTGGCGGAAGCCATTTTTTATGATGACGAAGGAAAGACATCAACCATCGACGCCGGTGCCGTAATTCTGGCGCCCGGCACCACGGCCTATGATCCTTCGGGCCTGGATTTTTATGGTTACGACAAGTCCCCGGATGTGGTGACCAGCCTGGAATTCGAACGGATTCTCAGTGCTTCCGGTCCGTTCCATGGCCATGTGCAGCGCCCCTCGGATCTTCGCCTTCCCAAAAAGATCGCCTGGCTGCAGTGTGTCGGATCCAGGGACATCAACCGTTGCGATCACTCCTACTGCTCGTCGGTATGCTGCATGTACGCCATCAAGCAGACCGTCATCGCCAAAGAGCACGCGGGAGAGGACCTGGATTGCGCGGTCTTCTATATGGACATGCGGACCCACGGCAAGGAGTTCGAACGGTACTACAATTCGGCGCGGGACAATAGCGGCGTTCGCTTCGTGAAGGCCCGGGTGCATACTATCGACACCGACATGGAATCCGGCGACCTGATGCTGCGCTACACCGATACGTCGGGTGCCATGCAAGTGGAAAATTTCGACATGGTGGTATTGTCCGTAGGCCTCGAAGTACCTGCGGACGTGGTGGCGCTGGCGCAACGACTCGATATCGATTTGACGGATTCCCACTTTGCCCGCACCGGCACGTTCACTCCCGTGGACACCTCCCGCAAAGGAATTTATGTCTGCGGCGCATTTCAAGGCCCCAAGGATATCCCCCAGTCCGTGGTGGATGCCTCGGCCGCGGCCGCGGCAGCCGGAGAACTGCTTGGCGACGCGCGTTTTTCCTGTACCGTGAAAAAGGAACCGGTTCCGCAAACCAACGTCATCGGCGATCGCCCCCGCATCGGTGTCTTTGTCTGCAAATGCGGCAGCAATATTGCCGGCGTGGTGGACGTTCCTTCGGTGGCGGAATATGCGAGAAGCCTGCCCTACGTGGAATACGTGGAAGACAACCTGTATACCTGCAGCCAGGACACCCAGGAGATCATGACCGAGGTGATCAGGGAAAAGGGCCTCAACCGGGTGGTCGTCGCTTCCTGTACGCCCAAAACCCATGAGGCCGTGTTTCAGGAAACCCTGGTCAATGCGGGACTCAACAAATATCTGTTTCAAATGGCCAACATCCGGAACCAGGACTCCTGGGTGCATCGCAACAACCCGGAACTGGCTTCCGAAAAGGCCAAAGACCTGGTCCGCATGTCCGTTGCCCATGCCGGCCTCTCCCAGCCTTTGGACGAAGCGCGCCTCGACGTGAATCAAACGGCAATGGTGGTCGGCGGTGGGGTTACCGGCATGACGGCGGCGAAAAGCCTGGCCGATCAAGGCTACGACACCCATCTGGTGGAAAAATCCGATACTTTGGGGGGACAGGCCCGCAACCTGTACAGAACCACCGACGGGCTGGACGTGCAGCAAATCTTGTCCGCTTCGGTGGATGAGGTCATGAATCACCCCCGCATCACGGTCCATGTAAACGCCGAAATCGTCGACGGCAAAGGGTTCATCGGCAATTTCACGTCGACGATCAAAGAAAACGGGGAAGAGACCGAATTGCAGCACGGTGTCGCCATCATGGCCACCGGTGCCAGGGCGCTGGTCCCCGATGAGTACGGTTACGGCACGGACGAACGCATCGTTACCAGCCTGGACCTGGACCGTAAATTCATGGAACAGGATCCGGCCCTCAAAAAGATGAACAGCGCCGTATTCATTCAATGCGTGGGGTCACGGGAACCGACGCGGCCATACTGCAGCCGGGTCTGCTGTACCCATTCCATCCACACCGCCCTGGAACTGAAAAAGAAAAGCCCGGAAATGAATGTGTATATTCTGTACCGGGATATCCGGACGTACGGAGAGCGGGAGCTTTTGTATCAGGAGGCCCGCAGTGCCGGTGTCATTTTCATTAAATACGACCTGGACGATAAACCCGCGGTCGACGTGACGGATCAGGGCATTGCGGTTACGGTCAAAGACCATGTACTGGAACGCAAGGTTGTCATCACCACGGACCTTCTGATCCTGGCGACGGCCATCGTGCCCAATGACAATTCCCAGTTGGCAAATTTCTTTAAACTTTCCCTCAATGATGACGGCATGTTTGCGGAAAAACACGCCAAGCTGGGACCGTCGGATTTTGCTTCCGACGGCGTCTATCTGTGCGGTATGGCCCATTATCCCAAGCCCGTTGACGAAGCCATCGCCCAGGGCAAGGCCGCCGCTTCCCGGGCCGTGCGCGTTCTGGCCGCAAAAGTGGCCTATGCAACCGGTACCGTGGCCGAGGTGCAGCCGCAATTGTGTGCCATGTGTGGGGTATGCGTAGCGGTCTGCCCCTACTCGGCCCCCTCCTTTCGAGGGGCCGACGAACGCTTCTTTCCCGGGCGCGCCGAAATCAATCCGGTACTTTGCAAAGGGTGCGGCCTCTGCGCTGCCTCTTGCCGCAGCGGTGCGATTCGGCTCAAAGGCTTCGACACGGATCAGATTTTTGCCGAGCTAACCGCCTTGAACGAGGCTTGCTAAAAGCCTGTATGAAAAATCCGTTCCAAACTTTTCAAACAGGCTCGTAAGGACTGTTTTCAAACGTTAAACCCAAGGAGAATTCGAAATGGCGCAGTGGGAACCGAAAATCGTTGCATTCTTATGCAACTGGTGCAGTTACGGTGCCGCCGACTTGGCCGGGGTCAGCCGAATGCAATATCCTCCCAATATCCGGGTGATCCGGATCCCCTGTACCGGGCGGCTGGATCCGAAGTTCGTCTTAGGAGCCCTGCGAGAGGGGGCCGACGGCGTCTGGGTATCCGGCTGACATCCGGGCGAATGTCATTACCTGGAAGGTAATTACTATGCTCGACGCAGGTTCACCCTCCTGCACAGCCTGTTGGAACACATGGGAGTCGAAAAGGATCGTGTCAATTTCTCCTGGATCTCCTCGGCCGAATCGACCAAGTTCGTCGATGTCGTCAAAGAAGTGACCGAGGCCGTCCGGGCCATCGGTCCCAACCGTAAATACGTGAAAAAGAAGCTGAAGGTGGCCTGAGATGATTGCTTATACAGACAAGATCCGTGAAATTGCCAGGCGCCTGCTCAAGGATTGTCAGGTGGCGGTGGTCATCGGCTTTCGCAAGGGATCGATGCCGATGATGAACGAGCCGTGTTCCATCACCAGCGCCGATGACGTCGACCAGCTCGTCTGGGACAGCAACTGCGGCATCAACCTTGCGAACTATCTGACCGACCGCAAAGAAAAGATCGCCATCTTCGCCAAGGGCTGTGATTCCCGCAACATCGTCAACCACATCATCGAGAACAAGATCGGCCGCGATCAGCTGCACATCATCGGCGTTCCCTGCACGGGGATGATCGACAAGCGCAAAATCACCGGACTGGTGGCCGGAGAAATCGTTGCGGTATCGGAGACCGACGAGACGATCAAAGTCCAGACCGCCGATGCGGAGACCTTGTTCGACAAAAAAGAGGTACTCCAGCAAAACTGCACCCTTTGTGTGCACCGCAACCCGGTGATCAGCGACGAGATGGTGGCCGATCCGGTACCGGAGCAGACGGATATCGACCGATACGCGGATATCCGGGAGATCGAAGCCATGTCCAGCGACGAGAAGTGGAAATTTTTCGACGACCTTCTCTCGCCGTGCATCCGTTGCTATGCATGCCGAAACGCCTGTCCGCTCTGCTACTGCCCCACATGTTTCGTGGACGAGTCCAAACCCCAATGGGTGGGCAAGAGCCAGGATCCCATCGATGTGCGGACATTTCACTTCTTGCGGGCGTATCACTGCGCCGGCCGATGTACCGATTGTGGTGCCTGTCAGCGGGCCTGCCCGGTGGGCATCGACATGCGGCTGCTAACACGCAAGCTGGAAAAAGACTGCCAGGAGCAGTATGGATGGGAGGCAGGTCTCTCTCTGGATCAACGTCCGGCCATGGATGTGTATCAACCCAATGATCCGGCGGATTTTATCAAATAGGTGATCGACAATGATTACCAGAAGAGACCATCTCCCGACTGCAATTTCCCCTAAGGCTTAAAGGTTACTGCTATGACGCTTGTTGCAATAAACAAAAACGAATGGTCCGAGGGATTGGCGACCGCCGCCGATACCTACCGGCTGATCGGGCCGGTCAAGGAAAAGGATTGCCACCAGTTCAAGGTACTGGAAAAGGGTGAGATGCCGGATCTGGACATGGTCAACACCCGCCTCTCCCCCAAGTCTTTCCTCTTTCCCCAGTCCGACACGATTATCGAATATTCGCTGGACGAGTCACGAGACGACCACCACATCATGCGGGAGGTGGAAAAGGATGATTCTCCTCGCGCCATCGTCGGGATTCGCCCCTGCGACGCCAAGGCGACACAGCTGGTCAAGCTCAACTTCGACACGCCGGACGTGAAGGATCCGTATTGGCTCAGGGCCTATGAAGCCACCACCTTCATCGGGATGGCCTGTGACACGCCGCTGTCCACCTGCTTTTGCACCAGTGCCGGATGCGGCCCTTACAATGCCGACGGCCTGGACATTCTGGTGATGCAAAAAGACGATTCCTTTCTGGCAAAAATCCTGACCGAAAAGGGAAAGGCATTTGCCGACGTCGCCGGCTGGAACCGGAGCAGTCCCGAATCGGCCGATGCCTTCATGGCCGGAAAAGAAGCCGCCGAAGGGAAAATCGTTTCGACCGTCGAGACGGACAACCTGGCCGACACCGACCTTTTGGAACTTCATGGCGCCTCTTTTTGGGACGATGTCGCCTTTGGGTGCCTGAACTGCGGCACCTGCACCTTCACCTGCCCTACCTGCTGGTGTTTCGATATTCAGGACGAGGTGTACGGAAAATCCGGCGTACGCATGAAAAACTGGGACAGCTGCATGTTCCCCATCTTCACCGTCCACACCACCGGGCACAACCCCCGGGGAACCAAGTCCCAACGCGTCCGCCAGCGATTCATGCACAAATTGAAATATTTCGTGGACAAATACGAAACGGGCATCATGTGTGTAGGCTGCGGCCGGTGCGTTCGCCAATGTCCGGTGAACATCGACATTCGCCGCGTATGCGAACGGATGAACAGCTTCAAACCCGCAGATGCCTGCGCCGCGCAGGGTTGATAGAGGGAGGGACACGTGGAAAATCCGTATTTACCCTATCCGGTCCGCATCGACGATATCACCGTCGAGGCCGAAGACAAGAGTCTCAAGACATTCAAATTCGTCTTCCTCAACGAGGGCGACGAAGAAAAATTTTCATATAAGGCGGGCCAGTTTGCCGAGCTTTCCATTGCCGGCACGGGGGAGATTCCCATCGGCATCGCCTCCTCTCCCGTTGAAAAGGGGTTCATCAAGTTCACCGTCAATCGCGCCGGCGTCGTCACCACCTACCTGCACAAAATGAGGGTCGGAGACATCATGGGAATTCGGGGACCGCTTGGCAATAGCTATCCCTGGGATCTGCTGGAGGGAAAGAACATCCTTATCGTGGGTGGTGGATTCGCCTTTACCACCCTTCGCTCTTCCATCGTCTATATGCTCGATCCGGCCAATCGATCCAAATTCGGCCAGATCGACGTGGTATACGGCGCTCGAAATCCCAACATGCTGCTCTACAAGAACGAACTGGTGGAATGGGAAAAGCGGGACGACATCAACATGCACATCACCGTGGATGGCACCGATGATCCGAACTGGAAGTACAACGTGGGCTTCGTTCCCCCCATTACCGAACAAAAAGCCCCCCAGGGCGGTGACGATACCTATGCCATCGTGTGCGGCCCGCCCATCATGATCAAATTCACCCAGCCGGTGCTGGAAAAATTGGGGTACGACCACGATCACATTATCATGAGCCTGGAAAATCGCATGAAGTGTGGCTTCGGCATGTGCGGCCGATGCGGCATCGGCAAGGAACTGGTGTGCAAGGACGGACCGGTATTCACCCTGAATCAGCTCAATGGGACACCTCGGGAATATTGATCGATCGAATCGAAAAATAACGATTTGATCCTTTTTTATTTCATTGGTTTCCGATTTCGTATTGACATGGATTCATGAATTCGCTACTAGAAAACTTTTCCATAACAGAACTTAAACGGCAGTGCGCCGGAAATACTAACAAATTTGTAAAGGAGGAATGAGTACAATGCCGACAGTCGAATTTGGTGGAAAAACCTTTACGGTAGATGAAGACGGTTTTATCGACGATTACGCAAACTGGTCTCAGGAGTGGGTTCAGTATGTGAAAAAGGAAGAGGGTATCGATGAACTGAACGAAGAGCATCAGAAAGTCGTCGCAGTTCTTCGCGAGTACTACGAAAAAAATGGGATCGCTCCCATGGTTCGCGTACTCTCCAAGGTTACCGGCTTCAAACTGAAACACATCTACGAGCTGTTCCCGTCAGGACCGGGTAAGGGAGCTTGTAAGATGGCGGGTCTTCCCAAGCCCACCGGCTGCGTTTAATCAGCCAAATCATCAGAATAATAAAAAAGCCCCGCTTGTTTGCAAGCGGGGTTTTTTGTTTTTTTGTAGTGCCGATTGGAAATTTCATGCGCTTAACGGTAAAAACCAATTCCCAAACCGAAATGATCGACGTCACAGCTATAGTCCAGAAACAGGTCACCGAAGGGAATTTGTCAGACGGCCTGTGCATGGTATTCGTGCCCCACACCACGGCCGCGGTCACCATAAACGAAAGTGCCGACCCAGCCGTTCGCCGGGACATCCTTACCGTTCTCAACCGGATCGTACCGTGGGAGGCGGACTACCGCCACATGGAGGGGAACTCACCGGCCCACCTGAAGACCGCCATCATCGGCTGTTCCGAGATGATTGCCGTGGAAAACGGCAAGCTGGTGCTTGGCACCTGGCAGGGCATCTTCTTCTGTGAGTTTGACGGCCCCAGGACCCGTAAGCTGGATGTCCGGTTGATTGGCCTATGAAGAAAGATGTTCGCATCGCCGCGGTAGTCTGCCGATGCCCTTCAGGCCAGGTGGAACGGAATCTGGAGCGAACCCGGTACTGGGCGAAACAGGCACAAGAAACCGGTGCGACAATCGTGTGCTTCCCGGAGCTCAATCTCACCGGTTACAGCAACCGGTCGGATATCACAGACCGGGCGATCCGTGCGGACGGTCCGGAAACGGGGGCGCTCATCCGCCTGGCCGATGATCTCGGTCTGGTACTACTGGTTGGGTTCGCGGAAAAAGACGCGAAAGGCAGGTTGTTCGCCACCCACATGGTGATCACGCCCAACGGCCGCACCGGTTCCTATCGCAAGGTGCACCTGGCGCCCCCCGAGAGGGATCGATTCAGCCCCGGCAACCACGTACCGGTATTTCAGTGGGCGGGCATCCTGTTCGGCATCCAATTGTGTTACGATGCCCACTTTCCCGAATTGACGACGCGCATGGCCAAAGCCGGAGCCGATATGATCTTCATCCCCCATGCCTCTCCCCGGGGGATGGCGGCAGACAAACATCAGTCGTGGATGCGTCACCTTCCCGCACGGGCCTTTGACAACGGCCTGTTCATCATCGCATGCAACCAATGCGGCGACAACGAAAACGGCCTGACCTTTCCCGGAAATGCCGTGGTTTTCTCTCCCTCCGGGGAGATCATCGATTCCCGGCTGTCCGGTGATTCCGGCATGCTGATCGCAGATCTGACGGCCGATCGAATCGATCATGTCCGCAATCACCGCATGCGCTACTTCTTCCCCAACCGGCGTCCCGTCCTCTATCGAAAGAAGCCGCGATTAATGGAATTGGACGAGTGATCCAATTATCGATCCGGGGCCAGAGGGCTCGGCTTTGGGCTCCCCCATAAAGGAGATGCATTGCGAACACATGATACCGCAGGAGCCAGAAGCCAGAATTCAGGAGCCAGAATGAATGTGATGTCGCTTCGCTCCGTCGATTTGATATGATGGATTGAGCCGAAGGCGAGTACCTTATTCTGGATTCTGAATTCTGACTCCTGGATTCTTATAACAAGCATACGGCAAAGCCAATGAACGTTGACTTGGTCCATAGGATCAGGTTTTCTGAACCTCACTAAAAACGGGGTACGAGACGAAATTTCCCCTTCCTCTTCACAAGTTCCACGTCAAACATCCCGATCGTCCGGGAAAGCGGGCGACCGAAGATAAAATCCAGCATCTGCGGCTCCATGCCTCCCTTTTGCGCGGTCAACGCACGAATCTGGTGGTCGTAGCGAAGGATCTCCAAAATGGCCGCCTCCTGTTTCAGCCTGCCCTTCCCCTTGCCCTGATCCATCAGACGCCTGATCTCTTTGTAACGGCAGCGTGTCTCATGATCGACAATCAGGTCCCAGAGTCCCTCGATGCCGGATAGCAGGTCCTTGCGAGTCAGCCGGGTGTGTTGGTATACCCGTTCGATCTGTCGCGTGTCGCGGCAATTCAACGCACGGCACTCCAGTGGCCGGTCGGCGTATATTCCACAACCTTTCGTCGCGTCCTCGAAAAAAAGACAGGTCCAACGCCCCGGCTTTCCCTTGATTTTGATGATTTCGTGGGTGACGGGGGACAAGGTCCCCTTGACGTTGTCCCGGGCCAGTTCCCCGCATCGGATGGTGAACAGGGCGCTGGCGGGTACCCGGCCGCCGTCAACCAGGTAGCGATCCTCCTGGTGAAGTGCCGGGCCGCCTTTTTCACAGCATGCTCCGCAGCGTTGGCAGGTTGTCATTGCTTTGCCTGCGCTCCATATACCAGTCGAAAAAGATTTTTCCCATCCTCCACGATCAGGTAGAGACATGGCACCAGCAAGAGGGTGATCAGGGTAGCGAACAAAATGCCGAATCCCAGGGAAAGGGCCATGGGGATGAGAAACCGTGCCTGGCGGGAGGTTTCGAAAATCATGGGTGCCAGGCCGCCGAAAGTGGTAAAGGTGGTCAACATAATGGGGCGGAAACGGTTGATGCCGGAAAGGATAATGGCATCTTGGCTGCCGGCTCCGTCTATCCGCTGGCGATTGGCGAAATCGATGAGCACCAGTGAATCGTTGATCACCACGCCGGAGAGTGCCACTATGCCAAAAAGGCTCATGAGACTCAGGCTGAATCCCATGATCAGATGGCCCATTACCGCGCCGACGACGCCGAATGGTATCACCAGCATGATGATCAACGGCTGGACGAAACTGTTGAAGGGGACGGCCAACATGGCATAGATGACGATCAGGGCGAACATCAGTCCCCGCATGAGGCTCTGGAAACTCTCCCGGCGATCCGCCTGCGTGCCTTCGAAACTATAGGTCAGTCCCGGATATTGTTCTGTAAGTGCGGAAAGGGTTTCCCGGACAAGGGACTCAATCACTTGGTCCGCCTTGCTTCTCGGCCGGACGTCGGCGCTGACGGTTACCACACGCCGGCCGTTCCTGTGGTTGATGGTCGTGTAGGCCCGCCCGTATTGGACGGTCACCGCCTCCATCAGTGGAATCTCCGTACCGGCGGGCGTCAGCAACACCATTTCCTCCAGTTGCTCTTCGGACATTCGCTCCTCTTTGGGCAACCGAACCATCACCCGCACTTCGTTTCGCCCCCGTTGCTGCCGTAAGGCTTCGGCGCCGTAATAGGCGTTTCGCACAATGCGGGCGATATCCTGGGAGCGAAGGCCCAGACTGCGGGCTTCGGGACGCATCTTGAAATCGATTTGCCGCTTACCGGGCGAATATCCATCGTCGATATCCGTGACATTGGGAAAATAACCGAGGGCCTGGGCCACTTGCTCACTGGCCCGTGCCAGGATCGCCTCGTCGCGGTGACTGAGTTCCACGGAGATCGCGGCGCCACGCCCGGGGCCGCCTGCATCGGATTCGAATTTGATGGACTCCAGGCCTGTAATGGACCCAACCCGCTCCCGCCACAGGCGGGTAACTTCGGCAGTGGAAATGGGCCGAACTTCCGGTGGTGTAAGGTAGAACCGTATGGTAACCTCGTTTGCCTCTATCCTGGCGAAAATTCCCTCCACCAGTTTGTCACCACCGTTTTCATCGGCCACGGATTTGGCTGCATCGACCAATCGCTGCTGGACCGCCTTTGTTCGTTGAACGGCGGTGCCGTAAGGCAAGACCGCAGTCACCATTGCGTAGTCCGATTCTATCTTGGGAAAAAGCTCGAATCCCATGCGGCCGCTCTTCACGTAGCCGAAGGTGATGATCAACACGGCGACGCTGATGCTTACCGCAACATATCGATTCTTCAGCACCCAATGTAGAAAAGGGCCGTATCGGGTGTGAACAAACCGGATGAAGTCGGCACTGAACCGACCCTGCAGATTGAATATCCATCCGAGGAAACCACTGGTGGGTGCGCTTTTTCGTTGATGGCCGATGTGGGCCGGCAGGATAAAAAGGCTTTCGATCAGGGAAATGGCAAAGACGCCGATGACCACGACCGGAACCTGCCGAAAGACCTTTCCCATGAAACCAGCCACGAAAAAGAGGGGGGCAAAGGCCACCATATTGGTCAACACGGAAAAGGTCACCGGCTTTGCGACTTCCCTCGCCCCGTCCACGGCGGCCACGTACCACGATTTGCCCTTCTGGTGGTGGTGAAACATGTTCTCACCGGCCACGATGGCATCATCCACGACGATACCCAGGGTGACGATAAAGGCGAACATGGAGATGATGTTGATGCTGACACCTGCCATGGGAAGAAAAAAGAGGGATCCGAGGATGGAAATGGGAATACCCAGACTTACCCAAATGGCGAGCCGCAGCTCGAGGAAAATTGCCAGTAAGATGAAAACCAGGAAAAGGCCCAGGTATCCGTTCCGCAGCATCAAATCCATTCGCTGTTTGTAGATGTCCGAACGGTCGTTTCGTGCATCCAAATGGATCCCCGGCGGCAGGTCCGCATTGATCTCCACCAGTTTTTCATGGACGGCCTCGGAGACTTCGATGGGAGTCTGGTCACCCACACGGTAGACATCGATGAGGATGGCGGGAAAACCGTTGTAGGTGGCGAAATTGTCGGTATCCTCGAATCCGTCGGTGATGTGGGCGATGTCGGAGAGCAGGATCTGAGTGCCCGTGTTGCTGGTGATGATGGGAATTTGGCCAAATTCGCGGCCATAGTCGCGGCGCTCCTTCATTCGTACCAGCACGTCGCCGCCCTCTGTCTTGATGGCGCCGCCGGGCAGTTCCACGGCAGCCCTTCGGATCGTCTGGGCGATCTGTTCCAACGTCAATCCGTATGCGCGAAGGTTGGCCTGGGGCACCGAAACGTCGATTTCGAAATCCCGGGTTCCGGAAAAATCCACCTGGGTAATGGTTGGTGACTGAAGCAGTAGGTCTCTCACCTGCTCCGCCGTTTCCCGAAGCACCTTATCCTCCTGGCCGCCGTAAAGGGCCAGGGAAACCACGCTGCGCTTATGCTGGGCGATGGTCACCTGGGGTTCTTCCGCCTCCTCGGGAAAGGAGGTGATACGGTCCACCTCGGATTGGATGTCCTGGGCGATCCGCTGGATATTTTCGCCTTCGATGATCTCCACGAGGATGGTCCCCGATCCCTCATTGGCGGTGGAAGTAATCTCCTTGATGCCGTCGAGTCCGCTTACCGCCTCCTCGATGGACAGGATCACGCCTCTTTCCACCTCTTCGGGACTGGCACCGGGATAGGGGACGACGAT
The DNA here is from genome assembly GCA_963674945.2 of uncultured Desulfosarcina sp. Lineage (GTDB taxonomy): Bacteria > Desulfobacterota > Desulfobacteria > Desulfobacterales > Desulfosarcinaceae > Desulfosarcina. The sequence goes on along the minus strand of CAXXWQ010000002.1, from coordinate 472,791 downwards.
GGTAACGAAATCCAGCTCGAAATCGGGAAACACCTCCTTCTTGATGTCACCGGCATAGATCAGGCCGCCTACGAGAAAGACAAGCATCAACAGATTCGCGGCGACGCCGTTGCCGGCCATCCAGGCGATGGGCCCTTTGTTCACTGTCTGACGCTGCCGGCCATCCTGGCGAAGATCCTTATCCATTTTCGGTGTCTTTCTTCTCATGTGCCGGCTTTTCGGATGCCGGTTCATCCCCTTGCACGGCCACCGGCATGCCCTCCACGACAGCGGCCAGATCGGACACGATGAGGCGATCCCCGGAAGTGACATGGTTCTGCATGTAAACGATTCCCTCATCCCGCCATACGGTCTCGACGGACCGGATCCGAAGGATGTTTTTCTCATCCACCAGCCAGACCGTATCGTTATCGCGAAGTGCGGTTCGAGGGATGGGAATTACATCTTTCAGGTAGTCTCCCTGTATTTCCACCCGGACATACTCGCCGATGAGAAGCGGTGCGGTTTGTTTCGTTGTATCTTTCCGGCCCAGGGGATCTTTTACCGAAACCAGAATCCGGGCCATTCGCCCCTCGGCCTCCAGGTCGCCGAGCATCCGAATCACGCGGCCTTCTCTGCTGTGACCCCGATATTGGATCGTCGCCAAAGATCCGGCCTGGGATCCATCGGTGGGGATGTGAATCCAACGAAGCCGGTCGACGGGCAGAGAGACACGGATCCAGTATTCGTCCGTGCCCACGAGCTCGGCCAGCACATCCTGGGTGGAGACCTGGGATCCCACCTCCACGAATTTTTCCCGAACGAAGGCATTGAAGGGCGCCGTGATATCGGTGCGTGACAGGTCGAGCCGGGCCATCTCCAATTCGGCCCGGGCCGCGGCGAGATCCGAACGGGCCTTGGCCAGGTGGGGCTTTCTGAGTGCCAGTTCCGCATCTTCCGAATCCTTTGATTTACCGGGATTCAGCAGCTTCCACTCCCTTTCGGCGACATCCTGATAGCCCATCTCCACCTTGAGCTCGTATTGGGCATTGACCTCCTCGCTCTCTTTGCGTGCCAGGGCCAACTGGTAATCCTGGGAATCGATCTTCAACATACGCTGCCCCTTTGCCACGGTTCCGCCGACAACGAAATCGGGGTGAAGGGATTGCACCTGGCCGGAAACCCGGGACTTTACGGTCAACTCCCGGGCAGGGACGACCGATCCCATGGCACTGACAGTAATCCGGTGATCGCCTGGACGAAGGGTTATCGTCTTCACCTGGGAAAGCGTTCGCTCGGGTGCGCGCCTTTGGGCCTTGGGAGCGGTTTTCTTCAGGTATTGCGCAACGCCAAGCCCCACAACCACGATGACCAGGCATAAAAAAAAGTGGGCAACCCGGCGCCACGATTTATTGACAGGCTCGCCGGTGGATGGATTCGATGATGTCACGTTCTTGTCTTTCATTTTCTTTTTTAGTCCAGAAAACCTCGTACTTAGGGCCATGTCAAAAGACTGATTGCTCTGCCGTGATATTGTTACAAGAATCCAGGAGTCGGAATCCAGTATTCAGAAGAAGGTATTCGCCTTCGTCTCGATCCATCTTATCCAATCGACGGAGCGAAGCGACATCAGACTTATTCTGGCTCCTGAATATTGGATTCTGACTCCTGTGGTTCCCCGATTGCCTATTGCGAATCGGCCAGTAGCCCGCCCCCCAGCGCCCGGTGCAAACCGATACGATAGCGGATCAACTGCGCCCGCTGGTCGATCAGATTCCGTTCCAGGTCCTGCACGGTGAGCAATTGGGTGAGTACGGGCAAGTAGTCGCTGAGTCCGCTTTGATATCGGGAAATGGCTTCCTTGAGCCCTTTTTCCGCCGCCGACTTCACCGCCTCGAGGCCATGAAGATGCTCCCGCTGCGTTGTCTCGTTGACCAGGGCATCCTCCACCTCCCTGATTGCCGTTACCACCGTTTGACGGTAGGCCCACAGATTTTCGTCCATCCGGGCGCGGGCCAGATCCACCTCGGCCACGCGCCGTCCGCCGTCGAAAACCGGTGCCGTGAGATTGGCGGCAAGACGGAGCAGCCAGGTATCGAACAACAGATCCAAATCGCTCGGGCCGTACTGGGCACCGGCTGTAAGTGAAATGGAGGGAAGACGATTGGCCCTTGCGGCGGATACTTGCCATTGTGCCGATTGCAGTCGTATGCCGGCGGCCCGAACGTCCGGACGATTGGCCAACAGATCCGCCGGCAGTCCGACAGCGGGAAGTGCCCCCAGCACGGGCATCTGCCCTTGGGTCAGACCGAGGTCGGTTCGCGGGGGGCGTCCCAATAGGACCGCCAATTCATGCTGCAGGAGCTGGATCTGGGCTTTCACCAGGGGAATTCGCGCACGAACGCTTTCCACCGCCTGTTTCTGCTGGTACACGTCCAATGCCGAAACCATTGCCTTGTCGAACCGAAGCTCGATAAGCTCCAGAAAGGTCAGATTGTTTTCCAATTGTTTTTCGAGCAATTGCATCTGCAGCCGTTGGGAGAGGATCTGCACCCATCGATCGGCCACTTCCCCCGACACGGTCAACATCGCCGTCAAAAGGTCCTCCCGGGAAGCCACAGCGTCCAAAGATGCGGCTTCCCGCTCACCTCGAACACGCCCCCACAGGTCCAGTTCGTAACTTCCGGCAAACCACAGGGAAACATCTTGCGCCCCCGTGGATCCGGAAGCAGGAGGCGTTGCCATACGGGTCGCTTGGGCATCTCCGCCTGCGGTGATGTCAGGGTACCGATCGGCACCCACCCTTCTTGCAATGGACCGGGCCTGGGACAATCGGGCCCATGCCTCCTGGATGGTGAAGCTTCCGGTCAAGGCTTCGTCGATCAGGCGGGAAAGTTCCACCGACGCAATGGATTCCCACCAGGGTGAGGGCACATAAGGTCCGGAATCGTATAACCCGTAGGTCTCGGGTACCGTCCCCGCCGCATCCTCCAACACTTGTGGGTGAAAGGCGGTGCACGATAATAAAATCCAAAACACGAAAGGGGTAAAACCGTATGCCCAACGAAAATCCTTCATCTTCCCATTTCCCCCCACCGCTGCCTCCCGACGGGGTCTCGTGTGCAACGCAACTCGAGACAAGACATAACCAGTTCAGCCTGCTTTAATACAACATTTTTCAATAAAAAAAAGTAGTTTTCAAACAATCGCAAACGAAAAACAAAAATTTACTACTTTATTTATAAACGTGGTATATATATAACAATATAGTGTTGTTATTTGCTATCCGTTTCATATAGTTTAACGTCATATGAATATGCTTTGTTATCTGGTTCGTCAACAGGCCGAACGATTTACCCCTATTCATCACAACCAGATACGTAATTCAAGATTCATACGATACCGAATATGAATGGAACACTACTTGGATAAATGGAAAAGGAGAGGATTTGATGAAGGAACTCGTGACGTATATCGCACAGAGTCTTGTGGACAGGCCAAATGATGTCACCGTCGAGGAAGTGGAGGGGAATCAGACCACCGTACTCGAATTAACGGTGGCCAAGGAAGATTTGGGTAAGGTTATCGGTAAGCAGGGAAGAACGGCCCAGGCGATCCGGACGATCTTGAGTGCGGTCTCGTCAAAGGTGAAAAAAAGAACGGTTCTCGAGATCATCGAATGATGATCATTGAAACGGTCGTATCGTACAAAGCTTCCACTCTCTTCAGCAACGATAATTTGTATCGTTGTGCCAGCCCCAAACGACACATTGCACAAAGCTTGCAAAAAAGGGACTCCGGCGAGCACGGGTGATTTACGGGCCGCATTCCCCATGCTTCTTTTTTCATTTGCCAGACAATTGATACACCCATAAGAAGTCACTTTTCGGGCGGCTTCGCAAAAAGCTTTTCCAGGGCAGATATGGCCAAACAATCGCATGCAAGAAACTCGTTCTTATTTTCTTTGCAGATAGACGGAAACAAGGGGAACGCTTTTTATCCCTACGGCGAACATTCATGTTCAATCCCGAGGAATGCGACGTACAGAAAAATATGTCGCAGCGAGGAGGGATGAAGCGAAACGCCGGTATCGGGCGTTTTTCTTGGAGTCAAATTCAAGTTTGCATCGGCAAGCATGCTGCCATAGAATTTGCCAACTGGATTTTGTAACGGAGGAGGAAGAAATGAAGACGACTCGCAAGATTCAATCGATGCTGACCCGGCAACCGACGCTGGAGGGAGCGGGGGTTCACCTGAATCGTGTTTTTGGCTATGGCCAATCCCCCCGCTTCGACCCGTTTCTGATGCTCGACGATTTTCGTTCCGATACCCCCGACCATTATCGCAAAGGCTTTCCCTGGCATCCCCACCGGGGCATCGAAACGATCACATACGTGCTCAAGGGCGATGTGGAACACGGGGACAGCCTGGGCAACAAGGGGATCATCTCTTCCGGGGACGTCCAGTGGATGACTGCCGGCAGCGGCATCATTCATCAGGAGATGCCAAAGGGCGATGCCGGCGGCGCAATGTATGGTTTTCAGTTGTGGGCCAACCTGCCGGCGGCCCAAAAGATGATGGCTCCCCGCTACCGCGACATTACCGCCGCGCAGATACCGGTGGTCGAACAGGTCAACGGGACGACGATCAAGGTGATTGCCGGTTCTGTCGGCGGTGTCCGGGGGCCCGTGGACGACATCGTCATCGATCCGGAATATCTCGACTGTACGGTATCGACCGGCCAAACCTTTGTTCATCCAACGGTGCCCGGTTACACGGCCTTCATCTATGTCATTGGAGGTGTCGGGCAAACCGATGGCCAGACAATCAAGAACGGCAAGGCGGTGCTGTTTGATGATGGCGAGCAATTGGTTGTCCACGCGGGAGACGAACCCTTGCGATTTTTGTTGCTGACCGGAAAACCCTTAAACGAACCGGTGGCCTGGCGGGGACCGATCGTCATGAATACCGAAGCGGAGTTGGAGACGGCATTTCGCGATTACCGGGACGGCACCTTTATCAAGGAACAATAAGGAAAAACCGTTCGATCGAAGAAGCAGAAGAAGTAGATTTTCGTTTCCATTCCTGTATGAAAAATTTAACGCGTAGCACGGTTCAGATATTGCCTCCGGCGCGATCCATTTTATCCAGTCGCTGCAGCGACACACATCCTGGTTCTTGCATACCGGCTTCTGACGCCTGCGGTCCTCAGGGATCACGACGCTTATCCCCCCTTCCAAAGGGCCCCGAAGAACCGAACCGTCCATACCCGGATTTCGACGCTTTCTGCTTTGGCATGACGCTTGCTGGAAAGCCATAAAAAAGATCATATGTAAAATCCGTTTTAAGTACTACCAGGCATTGCGTTCCAGTTCCACCACACCAGGTATGTTCTCCCTCCGATTCGATTCTCCACTGGATTCCATCAGAAAATCCGTTCTTGCATGAATTATCTCCTCCACCGGGGAATATCGGAGAAAAACATGACCTGTAAAAACAACATTAGAAAAAGAAAACCATTTTATTTTATCCTCGCTTTTTCTGTCATATGGGGTGTTTCAGAAATAGCCCTTGCCACCAGCGCTTCAGTTTCTTTGTCTGCAACCGAAGGATTGATAACCGTCAGCAATGCGGCGTCCTTTTCCACCTACGAGTTTTGCAGCCCCGATGATCCACCGGCCTGTCATGATAATAGTCATGGAACATTAGTTGGGTATCGAGACGGATCCCATTGGTGTTCTGATGAAGGAAACGGCAGCGCATTTTGTTCCTATGGGGTAAATACCGCCAGGATGCAGAACGGAACACATACATTCGTCGCAAGGGCAACGGATTGCAAAGACAATTCAAGTACCGATTCTGTCTCGATCAATGTCGACAACACTCCGGATGTTTACGTAAACACCCCATTTCCTGGTGAAGAAGTGGCAGGAGAGTTCGATATCTCAGGGCTCGTCAATTTCAAAGATAACCCCGAGGGTGCTGAGGGGGAGATTTATATTTATCTGGACGGTTCGATGCGATTAAGCAAATACTGCGAAGGCACAGAAATTCCATTCAGCTATAACACGGCAAATCCGACCACAAAACTCAATGCGGGAAGAATGACCAATGGTCCGCACACGGTAACGGTCAGGGCAGTTGCCAAGAATGGAACAAAAAGTGAGAAGACAGCAACGTTTATTGTAGACAACACACCGGAAATTACCATATCCACGCCTTCTCCCAATGAGAAAATATCCGGAAAATTTGATTTTACAGGGTCGGTGTCATTTAAGGAAAATCCAGTCGGTGCGGAAGGCACGATTACGTATTACCTCGATGGAAAACAAAGGACGTCCAAAACGATCAATGGAACAGATTACACTTTTAGCTTCAACACGGACAACGAAAATTATAGAGAATTGGATCCAGCCTTGTACGGCTATTGGGAAGACGGCTTTCACTCATTGAGTTTGAAGGCTGTATCCACCAATGGAAGTAGAACGATCAAGTCTGTATTGTTTATCGTCGGCTGCCAGGATCCCGGCGCCTACGGTCTGGACTATGACGGCGACGGGATCAATGACTGTATGGATGCTTGCCCGCAGGGATACGGCAATGCAGCGGATGGATGCGAATACATCCCTCTGGATCTGGGACGAGATCCCAAGGGTAAGATAAATTGCAATAATGTGGCCGAAAAAGGTGATCCCGTCTCTATCTATACCGGTAATCTGGTTGAATCAGAAGCGGATCTCGACGTACCGTCTCCCTTTGCCGGCGGTCTGATCTTTAAAAGATTCTACAACAGCCGGAGCGAAGTTGTCAGCCCCATGGGATACGGCTGGACCCATAACTACAATATCACGCTGCAATCGGTGACGGGTGTGGATAGCGAGTATCTGTTGATTCTGGATGATACCGGTTTTGGACGTTATTTCAAAGAGGATCCGAATACCGGAACCATACTTCCATTGTTCCAGGAGAGGACCAATCTCATCGCCCGGGATGACACCTATATCTGGGAACGCGAGAACGGCAACACGTATACTTTCGATGCAACAACCCGCCAATTGCTGTATATCACCGACCATATGGGAAACCGTCGGACCATGGTCTATGGTACAACCGAACCCGGGTTGATCGAAACCGTCATCGATGAGGCCAGCGGCCGTTCCCTGGTGTTTGCCTATACGGATGGTTTTCTCACGTCGATCCGACTGTTGTCCGGCATCTTGGACGGGGGCATCCAGGTCGCCTACGACTACGATGAGAACAAAAACCTCACTACGGCGACGTTTGCCGACGGTTCCGGTTTTGTCTACGACTACGACGATGCGGATACGGCGCCGTTTATCAATAACCTGACGAAAAAAACCGACACAATGGGTCATCTCCTGGCAACCTGGGTCTATGATGATCAGGACCGCTGTTATCGTAACGACACCACGGACGGCCGGGGCGTTACCATCGATTACGATACCATTGCCAACGCCGCTGTCGTAACCGATGCCTATGGGGTCTCGAGAACGTATCAATTTACTGCCATCAAGGGACGTAGGCGGATTTTCGGTGTCACCGGAGATTCCGGATGCGCCGGTTGTGTGGAAGAGCCAATCCGTTGGGAATACGATGAGCATTTGAACGTCATCGAGATGGAATATGCCAACGGAAGGATCGACCTGTTTTCAGACTTCGACGACCGGGGCAATGCCGGCAGGACTGTCCGGGCTGCGGGAACGGGGGATGAAAAGGAGGTTATTTCGATCTGGCATCCGACGCTGAACAAACCGCTGACCCGCATTGAGCAGAGCGTTCTGGCAAGTGGAAACAAAATGACAACCTGGGACTACGACGATGACGGCGACGATATTGCCAATGAAGATCCGACGCCCCTGGTCCATCGGTTGATCGTCGGTGGATTCACACAAGATGCATCGGGAGCAGTGGCCCCGGTGGAATCGGTCACTACATTTGCCTACAATACCCGAGGGCAGCTGAAAAGTGTGGATGGTCCCCTCTCCGGCACCGGTGATACCACCACTTGCACCTATGATTCGATCACCGGTGATCTGCTCGGCGTCACCCGGCCGGTTTCGGGCACGACGACCTTCAGCGAGCACGATGCCGCCGGCAGACCCGGTCGCATCACCGATCCCAACCTGAACAGCGTCGACTATGGTTATGATGGTCGGGGGCGGGTTACGGCCATGACACGGCAATGGGACGGCGCGACAACCGGTTTTTCCTACACATCGGCCGGCATGTTGGATACGGTTACCTTGCCCAACGGCGCGACGCTGACCCATGAATACGACCCGGCCACCGGCCGTTTGACGTCCACCATCGACGCCCTGGGCAACCGGATCGGCCGGGGCTATGACGGCCAGGGCAACATCATCGACACCGGCTACTTCCTTCCGTCGGGCACCCGCACGTTCCGGCAGCGGTTCGATTACCAGCACCCGAGCCGCCCCGGAAAGCTGTATCGGGCGATCAACCCGGACGATACCTTCTTCGCCTACGATTATGACGCAGCGGGCAATGTCCGCCGGGTCACGGATCCCGCGGGCAAGATCACCACATACGCCTATGACCTGATGAATCGAATGACCGCCATGGTGCAACCGGGATCGGTGGTCACCGGCTATGATTACGACGAACAGGGCAACCTGGTCCTGGTGACCGACCCCGAAAACGTGGCCACACAATACGTGGTCGACGATCTGGGCCGCACGGTGAGGATCGTTTCTCCCGATGCCGGCACCACCGCCTATCTCTTCGACGAGGCCGGCAATCCGGTTTCCAAAACCGACGGCAACGGAATCATCGTCAACTTCGCCTATGACGACGAGTATCGACTGACGGACATCGCCTATGCAGATCCGAAGGAAAACGTCACCTACACGTACGATGCGGGTGAAAACGGAAAGGGCCGGCTGACCGGCATTCGCGACAGTGGCGGCAGCTGTTCCTTTTCCTATGATCCATCGGGCAATCTGATCCAGGACCGGCGCACCATGGCGGGAAGTATATACACCATCTCCTATGAATACGATGCCGCCGATGTGCTCACCGGCATCACCTATCCCGACGGACGGCAGGTGGACTATGAGCTGGATGGGGCCGGACGGGTGGTTCGGATCACCACGACCATGGATCAAACCACGCAGATCGTGGCAGAGGAAATCGAACATCTTCCCTTCGGACCCGTGGCGGATTACACCAACGGTTCCGGCATTCGCGTCATCCACACCTTCGACGACGGCTACCGTACCACCGGTGTCACCGCCCCGTCCCTCATGGATCGGTCCTACACCCTGGATCCAATGGGCAACATTACCGCCATCACCGACACCCAGGCCCCCGACCGTTTCCAGTCCTTTCAATATGACGATTTGTATCGTCTGACCCAAGCCACGGGGATCTACGGCACCATCGGCTATGCCTATGACGGTGTGGGCAACCGCCTCACCCGGACGGTCGATGGTCAGACCGAAACCTATCAATACCATCCCGGAACCCATCGGCTCCAAACCATCACCGGCGCCCTTCCCTCCGGTTTCACATTCGACGATGCCGGCAACATGACCGCCACAGATGGAATCACCTACGCCTACAACCGGAACAACCGCCTCATCCAGGTCTCCGACGCCGGCGGCAGCCTGGGCGAGTACATGTACAATTCCCTCGGCCAGCGAACCCGGGCCACCACAGCCGACGGCACCACGGTGTTTCACTACGATCAATTCGGTCATCTCATCGGAGAATCCACGATCGATGGGGATTTTATCGCCCATTATATTTATTTGGGCGACCATCGCCTGGCGGCCGTGGCAGCGACTCCGGTATCGGACGAATTCACCGTCACGGTGTCCACATCACAGGGCATGGCCCTGTCCGGCATTCGCGTCTATGCCTTTACCGAAAGCGGCGCCTATACCGGCCGGTTTGCCGTCACGGACGATACAGGAGAGGCCGCTTTCAATCCCGGTGATTTCTCGACCGGCGGCTACACATTCCGGGCCGACTACCTGAGCGACCGATTCTGGTCCTCTGCCGTCACCCTTCCTGGAGCGACATCCGCCGGCATCGTCATCGATGTGGAAACCGTCGAAGTACTGATCACCCAGGCGGATGGACCAAAGGCCGGGGTCAGGGTCTACCTGTTCAATGAGGCCGGCGCTTACCTGGGCATCTTCGCGATCACCGACGAAAACGGAAATGTTTCGTTCATCCTGCCCGCCGGACAGGGGTACCGGTTCCGAGCCGACGTACTGGGTGGCCGGTTCATGTCCGACGTCCTTACCGTGTCACCGGATGGTGCCAACGATTTCGCCGTTGCCACCGGCGGGGGGACCTTGACCGTCACCCTGACGACCCAGGACCATACCCCCCTGGACGGGATTCATGTCTACCTGTTTTCCTCATCCGGCGCCTACCTGGGAGCAAGCGGCCGAACCGATCCCGCCGGCCGGGTTTCCTACACTGTGCCGGAAGGCATGTACAAGGTCCGGGCAGACTACATGGGATATCAGTTCTGGACCGAGGAAATCGCGGTGACCACCGACACCGTATCCGAACTGATCATCGATCACCAGGATGTGGGAATCACGGTCCTGCGGGATTGTAATGCCGATGTACGGCTTCCGGAGCAAGTTCCCGTCTACCTGTTCACCGCCTCCGGTTCCCATCTGGGCATCAACGCCTTCACCGATGACCAGGGCCAAACGACCTTCCAGGTGCCGGCCGGGGAGTACAAGGTCCGGGTCGACTTTATCGGTGGACAATACTGGTCTGCGATCTTCAACCAGAACGACGAAACCGTTACGATCGACGAAGGAATCGCAACGGTTTCGGTCACCGGACAGGGCCTGCCCCTGGGCGGCGTAAATGTTCACACGTTTAACGAGGCGGGTGCCTACCTGGGGCTGTCCGGCCAGACCGACAGTCAGGGGGAAATATCCTTTCGTTTGCCCCGGGGAAACTACAACTTCAGGGCAGACTATCTGGGCAGCCGCTATTTTTCCGGCACAGCCCCTGTGTTAGCCCATGTGGACAATCCGGTCACCGTCTCCACCGGCGGTGGCAACCTCACCTTCACGATGGAAAAATCCCCAGGAAATCCCATGGCCGGAATCTCCTGCTATCTCTTTTCGGATGACGGCGTTTATTTAGGCCAGAGCGCCGCCACCGGCGGGGACGGTACCGCCGATTTCCATCTGGCCGATGGAGGGTATCAGATTCGTGTCGATTATCTGGGCTACCGGTATTGGACCGACGCCTTTTCCGTACCGGCCACCGATGCCGTGGGGATGACCATCGCCCATGAAGATGTCGTCATCACGGTCGCCGGCAACGACGACGGTGATATGGAAGCCAGGGATAGCGTACCGGTGTACCTGTTCACACCCGATGGGGCCTACCTGGGCATGTCGGCCGTCACCGACGCCGCCGGCCAGGCCTCGTTCAACCTGCCGGCCCAGGCCTATACCGTCCGGGCCGATTACATGGGCCGGCAGTACTGGACCGATCCCGTTACCCTGGCCGATGCGGACATCCTCATCGAGGAGGGGACCGCGGCCGTCACCGTACTGCAGGAAATCCAGCCCCTGGAAAATGTCAGTGTCTACGTGTTCGGTATAACCGATGCCTATCTGAACATCAGCGGCGAGACCGATGCCCGGGGAGAAGTGAACTTCCGCCTGCCCCAGGGGACCTATCGGTTCCGGGCCGACCACATGGGAAATCAATTCTGGGCCACGGCAACGGTGGCGGCCCATGGGACGACGCCCATCGCCGTTTCCACAGGCGGCGGCAGCTTCGCCCTGACCGTCCAAACGGAGACCGGCGCGCCTCTGGTCGACGTTCCGGTTTATGTGTTCAACGATGCCGGCGCCTATCTGGGGCTCTCGGCCCATACCGATGATTCCGGCCAGGTCGCCTTCGATCTTGCCGACGGCGGCTATCGGTTCCGTGTCGATTATCTGGGTTATCGGTACTGGACCCCGGACCATGTCATCCCCGACATTCGGTCCGATCTGCTCACCATCACCCACCAGATGGTAACAGTGACCGTCGACGGACAGTTCGGCCCGGTTGCCGCGCCCCTGGCGGACGTGCCGGTCTACCTGTTCTCCGCCGCCGGCGCCTACATGGGTCGAAGCGCCTTCACCGATGCAGACGGCCAGGCAACCTTCAACCTTCCGCCGGCCGACTATGCGTTCAGGGCGGACTGCCTATCCGTACAAACCTGGTCCGAAGTGATCAATCAGACCGATACGATCATTTCCATCGAACACGGCCGGGCAGCAGTCCACGTAACCGTCGGCGGCTGGGACCTGTTCGATGCCCCGGTCTATCTCTTCTCAGAATCCGGCGCCTATCTCGGCCGGATGGAACGCACCGATTCTTCCGGTATGGCCGACTTCCTTGTGCCCGACGGCGCCTACAAATTCCGGGTGGACCACGACGGCAGCCAGGTCTGGTCGCCGGCCGTCAACATCATGGCCGGCGAAAACACCAATGTGGAGATGGATCTGGACATTCTCCTTGCCGATATGACCCTGTCGCCGTTTCCGGTCCGGTTCGACGGCACGCCGCCGGTATTCTCACCCGAACCCATCCTTCTGGCATCCTTCGGCCCCCTCACGGGAATCCTGCCGGAGGCCATCACCGCCCAACGGACCGTTGACAAACTCTATTTTTTCATCAACGATCATCTTGGGACCCCGATCATCATTACCGATGAGTTCGGCGATGTCGTCTGGCAAGGCGATTACCGACCCTTCGGCCAGGTTGATATAACGGCCAACGGCTTTGTTAATAATTTCCGGTTCCCGGGCCAGTGCCATGATGGTGAAACCGGCCTTCATTATAACTACCATCGGTATTATGATCCCCGAACCGGAAGATACATGCGGACCGATCCCATTGGTTTGGTTGGGGGGATTAATGTTTATGGGTATGTAGGTAATAATCCAGTTAATTGGACTGATCCGATGGGATTAGAGGCTTTTGGTCCAGAAATGATTGAAAACTTCGTTCCAGATAGTACGATACACTATAGTCGTACGAATGTTGGAGGTTCAATACTTTTCACTGATTACTCTACTCAAATTCATAACCGAAATGGTAACTGGTTTAGCACTAAGACTGATATAGGCGTTTCTACAAGTTTGATTGGTGGTGGCACAGAGTTTGTATTTAATATTTCCGATTTAAATGGTTTTAATGCAATAGGTAATCTTGCTTTTACATTTGGCTTAAATCGTTATTTGGGAATAAGCTATTACCCGTTGAGCGGACAATTCGGTATCAATGTAGGACTGGGTATAACCCCACCCATAAATATATCGAAAACAATTGACACAATAGATCATAACAAATGTAAATAGATTGGATTCGTAATCAATATGGTTTATCTTATTATGATAGTTATAATTGCAGTTGTCTTTTCTGTTTGCGGTGCCCTTATGGTTTACTCTTCCGTCTCAGGGAAATACATTGCCCCTCCTGAACCTAATGCTCTTTTCCAATTGCGTGCTCAATATAAATTACGAGGTCTCATTGGTATCGTATTTATCTTGATAGGTGTATTAATTTTAATTGGTATTTTTAAAACATTCTAAATAATGATGTAAGATATCATCCTTTATGAATAACTTCTTAACTGCAATATCTCTAATAATAATATTGGCTTCTGGCTATTGGATGAGCTCTGACAAATTTATTTGTTTTGGCAACCTTGTTCTCAGTTCAAATTGGGGCTCTTTAGGATTAGCCTCAGGAGCTTGTTTCATGATTATATCAATTAAGAGAAAAAAAGATGACCACCTTGATTAACGGATGATTCCAAGAATTGATGGTTGAAAAAGCCAACTGAAGAAATATTCAGATTTTTTTCTCTATTGTCTCCGTGACATCGAGCGAATCCCCACAAATGTGAGGGGATAACTTGGAGAAAGAAAAAGGCCTGACGAAAACCATCGCCAAGCCCCTTTTTCAATACCTTACGGGGGAAGGTTTCAAGTCTCCACTCACCACCTTCGCTCCTCGCTCCCTGCTCCAAACTCTGAGCTTTTTCCACTCATAACTCAATACCCGTAGCCTATAACCTACAGCCTATAGTCTACCACCTATTTTTCTGTCCGTGTTCGTCTGTGTGGGTCTGTGGCTAATCCTTCTAATTGATTATGCCCTTAGAATCTTCATCAAATCACCAAAAAGATTTTACATGCGGATAGTCCAATATCTTTTTATCCTTGGTTAACAATGTGAGGTTATGAATTCTGGCGGTAGCGACGATAATTCGATCAACAGGATCTTTATGAAAATCACCAGGCAGATTACATGAATCGACAGCGATTTCCGGAGACAATTCGATCACTGTAATTCCGGATGCATCGATGGCTTTCGACAACCATTTGGTTGGAGAAATTTTCAACTCAATCCTGTTTTTTGCCAACATCATGGCAAATTCCCAAATCGAAATCGATGAGATGAAACGTTCGTCTGTTTTTGTGGTGCGAATCACCGCCATTGTATCCGCTGAAAGATTCTCCGGTTCGGCAAGACTCCACCACCAGACATGTGTGTCCAGCAAGATCATCAATCCAATTCCCATGCATCCGATTCGACTATCGGTAGCGTAAGGTCTTCAAGGGTCCTTCCGGTGCCTGACAGCGCTCCCAACATCGGGTCCCTTTTATCATCCTGCTCTACATGTACTATCTTTACAATGGGTTTACCCCGTTTCGTGATAATCACCTCCCGATGGGTAGAATTCACCTGATCCAATATTTTGAAACATTTCATTCTGAATTCGGCGGCATTGATTTTCATGATAATAGCCCCTTTCTAATGTGTACACTTTAAAACGTACACAACATAAAGTCAACCGACAATGGCCGAAATTCGAATTCCAATCATCATGAATCGCAGTACGTGCATCGATCCAATAATTCGCTTCCCACTCCCTGCTTTCAGCTCTTTCCACTCATCACCCATTACGCATCACCCATCACTGGTTGCTCTCCGCTCTATGCTTTCCTACAGCCTACCGTCTACGGCCCATCACCTCTTTTTTCCGTGTGTGTCCGTCTATCCCATAAAATGCACGATAGTGAAGAGCGAAGCGAATTTTAACTGGGATGGCTAATTTATTTTTACCTGTCAAAGATGGCGGCACGAATGAAACAACCGCCACTGCCACCATCGTCAGCCTGAAAAGCAACCGGAGGGGAATCGTCATCATCGTTGCCATCGACAACCGGCGCCGGATCCCAGCCGCCAAGCCTCGCCCACAACCACCATGCGGCATAGGCTTTTCTGTTCGCGTTGAGCGGCTCACTGTGGGCGGAACTGCAATCGTACCAGTCCTGCCCTTCCACGTGGGCATCTTGCCACGCAACGGCCCAATTTCCCAGGTAGGTACCGCGGGGACCATCGTAATAACTGCAATCGTCATCGACATATTCGAAATATTGGCCGTCGGAATCGTAGTGTTCGATATCGGCAAAATCGAAAAGCACCTTGCCATTGTTCTCGCAAAAGTCCCGAATCACCTGATTGGCGGCCTTGTTGTCTGCGTCGTCGTCGATATCCACATGCCCGGTCATGTATACGAAGGTAACATCGGGATAGTCGGCTTCCAACTGGGCCATGGGTGTCAGATACTCGGTATCCAGGGTGCCGGCGGCGTACTTGTCGTCCACCTGTCCGCACCATGACCAGATGATCACGTTGACATCCGCGTTTTCCGGATCATCCAGATAGGCCCGCGTGTTGTCTACCCATTGGGGGTAGTAACCCACATCCCCACCCATGGCGTAATCGTGAAGGTCTAAAGCACCGTCCGTCCCGCCGTTGTCCCATGCAAAGAAGTTGTCCGGAAGGGAAAGACCCAATCCACCGCCATTGGCAAAGCTCACCAACCCGGTCATGCCCGTTGTCAACTGACTTCCGTGGGAGGTGTGGCCATAGGCGATGTGAAGTGTCTGTTTCGCCTGTGCGATGGCCGACTGTGGTATCGCGGTAATATCTGTATGATTGTGGTCAACGATCACCGATTCGGCAAAGATGGCCTCCGTTGACAACCAGGAGACAGCGCACAAAATTGGGAGAAAAAGCCACATACGAATCGTAAAAAATCTCATCATCGTTCCTTTTCTAATTTGACCGCACTGTTTATCCCGTCACATTGACCGGACTTCACTCGAGTCGCCAAGATCGCAAAGATAAAAAGGGCAATCTCGTTTCCCTTCTCCGTACTTTATCGGTTTTCAACGAAATATCTTTAGTTCTGGACACAGGCGGAGGGGGGGGGGCATAGAACAGAGACAATGAGTCAAGAACGACCGTTCAATTCCCCTGCTCATACCCCATCACTCATTTCGGCCGGCATCTTCTTGTTTTCCCAATTCATATTGCATGACGAATGGTTTTGTTACAGTCAAGCAACATGCCAGATTAAAATTGAATCTCATTGGGAATATTTTTACACATACAACCATATTTTTATATATTTATTTTCTCATTTTTCGATCTATTTTTTGCTCTTTCCTTTCCCAATTCAAACATTCTGTTGGCCGCAACCCGTTGAAATAAAATAATTATAAAAAAATATCGACCACTTTATGCCACAAGGCATTACATTTGCTTACCCAATAACCGTCAATAATATACCTATCGCGTTTTATTGTTTCGCAGAAAGGGAAAAAACATGAATCGTTGGATGAAGATGTTGATTGCACCATTTTTAGTGTTGCTATTGTGCAGCGGGGCCTGGGCGCTTAATTTTGGTGCCGACATTACAATATTCGACCAAAGGGAGGACAGCCGGGGATATTTCGGTGAATCCGATTCACGGACTTCAATTGGAGAAGATAACGAAGTTGAACCTGGAATGGTTGCCAGCCAGGTTTGGGATCTGGAGGGTTTTTTCCTCGAAGGGTTTATCCTGTCAATGGTCGGTGGATTTGATTTTCAAAATGGAGTAAACGGATACCCTGGTTATACTTCCGGTGATATATTCATAGATGTTGACGGGGATGCAGAATTTGGAACAGGTGCTGATAGCAGCGACCTTACCATGGGATATGATTATGTTTTTGATGTCAATTGGGCAACAGGCAATTATGAAGTATTTTCAATTAGTAGTTCTGATACACTTGAACGAGTAAAAGAGGACTTAAATTCTCCGGAGTCTGATCCATGGCAATTTTATGCTGGTTCGAGAACAGATATTTTGGGTTCCGGTTCAATAGCCTATGGCGCTTACTCATACGCTGCCGATAAGACATTCTTTGGCGATCAACATTATACGGTAACCGGCCTTGACCTGAGCATTATCCTGAATGATGATAATCTACAAAACTGGGATGGTGTCTTCACATCCCACTTCACGATGGGGTGCGGCAATGACAACCTCATGGGAAGCGGCACCGCCCCCGTTCCCGAACCGGCCACCCTGCTCTTGTTCGGTACCGGCTTGATCGGACTGGCAGGTACCGCACGAAAAAAAATTAACAATAGAAGATAATTCTTTTTCTTGCATGCAACGAGAAAGGCGGATGATGGTGTAGACCATCATCCGCCTTTCTCGTGATGGGATAAACTACAGGCTGTAGGCTGTAGTCTATGGCCTATTACCATGTTGTTTTTCATAACACATAACGCATAACTGATTACTGGCTTGTAAAGAGTCGAAGTTATTTTTGTTTGCACCGCAGAAACGCAAATGTTTTTTCATTTATCTTCGGGGTAATAATGAAACTCTGCGGCTCGAGCGAAGCGGGCAGTGAATTATTTTGGAAATGATCTTTAGGCTCCTTTCCCCATCACTCATTACGCATTGCTCTTTACCTTTGATCTAAGATCAAACCCCGTCCGTGTGTGTCCGTGGCAAAACAATAATTCAATTTTTTCCTTCGATCATCATCCATGTCCTATGAGCTATCACCCATGAGCTATCAGCTTATTTCCTCATCACTCGTTGCTCTCCGCTCTTTGCTCATCACGATCAATCACCAACACCAACCAATGGTGCCCGTAACTCCCCGGGTGATGTCCCAGTCCACCTGCAGGAGGATGGGCCATTTCCAGTAATCCGGAAAATAGCTCAACCCGGCGCCATAGAGGGGTTCTAAAACCGTATCGGACGATTCTTCGAATGTTGTGCCGGAACCCGTTGATCGCACCAGTTCACTTTCCGTGTATGCGGTAAAACCACCAAGGAGGTTACAATAGAGGTTGGTGGATCCGATCTCGATCCCCAATTTTCCATAAAACCCCACTTCGGTCCCTTTTCTCTCTTCTCCCAGCGACATGCACTGGTCGTTGGGGCACGGCATCGCAACGGTATTTTCGGGAATATTCTTGTCACCGTGGGGAATGAACGGGATCCCGAATGCGAACATCATCTCCAAGGAGCCGGCGGTAATGTCCTTGGCCCCGGTTTCGATGGTGATGTTATACCTCTCCGCTTCACCACCGCCGCCACCGCCAACGGCAAAAAAGCCGGCGTGTGACGATGGAATGAAAACAACCAGCAAAACCGCAAACAGTGCGGCAAAACCTTGCCTTCTCTTTCGGGACCCCAAAACCAGACACGAAACCATTGCCAAGGTTGCGACAATCATCATCACGCACCCCTTTCCCGCTTCGACGGATGGGGCAATCGTCGAACCGATGAAGCAGCCTTCGCCCACCTCGACCAGAGGCACGGTTTCATCGGGCACGACGGTAACCACGACCTCATCGGTATGGGTGAACGGTCCGCCCGTGGATACGGTGAGGGAGAAGCGAAGCTCCCGACCGTCGGTGCCGCCGGAGGGCGCGACGAAAGTCGCGACGGCCTGATTGGATGTACGAATTGTCACGGATTCCCCTTCTGTCTGTTCCCATCGATACGTGCCGATCCCGTCGGGATCGTAGGATTGGCTGCCATCAAGGGTCACGGCCGCATCCATGGTGGTTTCCATATCCGGCCCCGCATTGGCCAGGGGTGGATAAACCAGGTCTGATCCGGCTGCCGCGATCAACTGTGCGGCGACAGGCCGGTACACCACCGAAGGCAATTGGAAATCATCGGCCTGATCGTAAATCAAGGTGTCGATGGCAGGAATGGAAACGCTTCCCCACCAGTTGTGGGTTATGTTGATTTCTGTGGTCGATTCATCCCAATCGTACAGATAAAACGCATAGCCTTGTGCATCGTCGAATTCGAGGTTGTTTTCGGAAAATGACAATTGATACCGGGCCTCCTCGACCCCGGTAACGGCCATCAAACCGGCACCGTCACCGTCGGACACGATGGTATTGTGCTGGATCTGGATGTCGGCAGAGGCATTGGGATCGATGGAACCGCTGCCGTCGAGAATCACCTCGTCGCCGGCCGAAACGGTCCGGTCTTCCCCGGCATCCACCGCAACGGGGTTGATCCGGACCGTCAGCGTCTCGGTGTCCGTCAATCCGCCATCGTCGGTAACGGTCAGCGCAAAGGTCAAGACCTCACCACCGTCCGCAACCGCCGGCACTTCGAAACTGGCGGTGGCCGTGTCGGCATTTTCCAGGGTGACCGTCGTCCCGTCCGTCTGCTCCCAAAGATAGGTTGCGATCACGCCGTCCGGATCCACGGATCCGGTGCCATCCAGCTCGACGGTCTGTGCCGTTGCGGCGGCCATCTCCTCCCCGACACCGGCACGAGGGTAGATGTTGTCGCTGTAAAAACGAAGCGTAACCGTGTCCGTCGATTCGAGTCCGCCCTGGTCGGTCACCGTAAGCCGGAAGGTCATCTCTTCTCCGGCAACGACCGTGTAAGGGATGTAAAAATAGGGTGCGATCGTATCCGTATCCTGCAAAGAGACCGTTGTTCCGGACTCTTGCTCCCAGAAAAGGGAGGCGATCCCATTGTCGGGATCCGTTGAACCGACCCCGCTCAGGGTTACCATCATTCCGGCGGTGCGAAGAACGTTGGCATCGGACCCGGCGTTTGCCACCGGCGGCAGATTCGTTCCGGTTACGGTCACCGCCACCGTATCGGCGGCACGCAAACCATCGACACCCGTTGCCGTCAGCTCGAAGGTCAGGACATAAACGTCGCTTCCCGGATCCGGCGCGACAAACGAGGCTTGATTGCCGTCGGTCGAGTCCAGAGAAACAGTGGGCCCTCCGGTCTGCACCCAATTGTAGCCGGCAAGACCGCTGGCCGGTTCGGCAAGTTCGAGACGAATCCCCGACCCGAGAAGGTTGGTTGAAGCGCCTGAAATGGTGTTGTTTTGTATGACGACAGCGTTGGAGCGGGCCGTGACGTCCATGGCCGATCCGTTGCTCAGAAAGTAGTTACCGGTCACCACCCCTTCCTCCGCGAACATGACGAGACCGATGGGGTTGCCGTAAATCCAATTGTCGATGATCTGAAGATTCTCTCCGACCGTCACCACGCCGTCGTCGGCAAAGGCGGCAATGCCTGCGCCGGCGCTGAAACGGATGGCGTTGTCACGTATCAGGGGCATGGCATTTCGGGTAACGATCATACCGAAATCTGCGGTATTGCCCCCGTATTCGATGACGCAATGGGAGATTCTGCTCCCGGTCCCCTGGTCGGCATCCCAATCCGCGCTGATATCCTCGAAGAGAATTGCGCCCCAGGGAAGCAACGGGTCCTGGGCGGTAAAGGAGATGGTATTTGCTGCGGTGCCCCGGGCAAACAGTGTCCCCTCGACCCTGAGATTGTATCCCCGGGCCGTATCGGCACGCGTCATGAACACCACCTGAACACCCGGATCGATGGTCAGGGTCGCCCCCTGGGCCACCAGAAGATCGCCCGTGATCTTTATGGGACTGTCGTCCGTTGTCCAGCGGCTGTCAGTGTCGACAATGCCGTTGACATCCAGCGCCAGGCCCCTCGCCGGTCCCATCAGCGTCACCAAAACCAAGACGAGCAGAAACCTTATCATGCCATGGCCTGTATATATGTTCATGGAGCCTCCAATAAGTTTAGCAGATTAGACTGTAGGCGACAGGTTATAGTCTATAATGCCTCATAGTTTTGCAGATATTCTGCCTGGCGTTCTCTAGCACACCCCTCCACAATCGTTGACGGCACCGAAACGGCGGCCCTTCTCATCTGGGAAGAAAGTCCATAAATCTCGGATTTTGGGAAATTACGTGTCACACGATAAGTAAGTATCGCTAATTCATCCGCCAATTCAAATGCTCTTAACTTCGTGTGGTCCCGCAAAGGTATCTCCCATACCATCGGCCTACAGCCTGCAGTCTTTGGGCTACAGCCTATCTCCCAAACCGCACCGGCTGCCCCGGCGCCAACCGAAACGAAAAGGTTACCCGGTTCTCCGTATAATCGTTGATGTCGACGTTGGAGTTGATCTGCCTGTATTCATAATCCAGATTGAACGTCAGCCATGCCAGCGGCTGGTAGGCCAGACCGGCGCCGGCATACCATACGGCATCCTCCCTGTCGGGGGTTTCGTCGATGTAGAGGTTCCGTCGATACCCGGCGGTCACAATGCCCGCGAGCAGGCGGTTGATCCGGTGATCAACGGAGCCCGAAACCGAATAGTAGGGATTGAATCCCAGGTTTTCCGCACCGAAATTGGCACGGTCATACCCCACGTCTCCGAGCATCGAGAAAGTGCTCTCTCTGGAATAGGCATAGCTCATCTCAATGGTTCCGACGATGCCGTCGTCGTCTTCGCTGAACTCGTTGTCCCGATAAAAATAACCGAAGCTGGCGCCAAAGTGCGTGTTGGACCGCTCATCCCAGATGAAACCCGCCAGTGGACTGTATACCTGATAATCCTCCTCGGTGTCGTCGTAATAGTCGAGGTAGACATGACCATATTCGAGATACCCGTCCAGGTGGCTGTTGAAACGCTTGGTAAATCGAATCCGGGCGTCCAGATCATCGAAATCCGCAGACACATCGAAGTTGCTGACGGTATACAGCGCCTCCATTTCCAAGGCATAGCGGTTGGGGGAAAACCAGTGGGTGATCAGGATTTCCGGCCGATGATAGGAACTGTCTTCGATGGTAATGTCTTCGTTTTCGAGAATGTAGTGGGTGTAATGCAATGCGATGCTGTTTTCGGCACCGAACTGATTGACCACGCCGATGGTGGCCGTGTTGGTGAAATACGGTTCTCTGCCTTGCCGGACCGTGGTATCGGTCTCGGTATCCGGCGGATCCTGGGTATAGGTAGCGGTGTTGGTCAATTCCAGCCGGGTGCCACGGGCAACTTCGGTCCACCCGTCCAACGTCGCACTGTGGCCCCAATAGGTATATTCCGGAAACCGCAGGTAGCTGTTGTAAATCGGGGCATAGTCAATGCCCAGAGCACTGTTTCGACCCGTCCACTCCAGAGCGATACCGGGAGAAACGAAGGTGATGATGTCGTGCTCTTCGCGATCCGGAGTCAAAAAAACGTTGTCCGTATAGGCGACACCGGCCGATAGGCGTGGGGTGAAATGAAAATCGGCGATGGCATCCGTCCCGAGGCAAAACAGAAGCCACAAGCACAGGGAAAAGCTGCAGAAAGCACGTCGGTCAGCGGTATCTTGAATGCGCATGCGGTACCGATCGATGGTCACGGTTTCCCCCAGCGGTTCACATAGGGGAGTTAAAAACGGAAACGAAATTAATCCAAACGATTGTCGAATTTGCCGCAAGTAATAGAAAGATTTATTTATTCGTATCACAACCGGAAAAAAATTCAATGATATTGGAATCAACGAAACATCCGCCGCCCCCTCCGGCACCACTATCCTGCAAGCCGGGTTCTTCAATGACCGGTTCTTCATTGGCAGGATCGATATAGTAGTGCACTTCGTTGGAAGAGGCGCTTCGCAAAGCGGGATCTTCCGAAAGATAGGCGACAACGACGAAATAGTAGTTTACTCCGGGCATAAAGTCATAATCCAAAGAAGCCCTGCACGAGTACAGGTCATCATCCCCAGTGCAATCCTCGATTCCAGCCATCAACGGATAGTCGTATGCATAATCGGCATCATCGTCGTCCCGCATGTACAGATCGTAAACGATGTCGCCATCCGGTCCCGATGTATAGGTCGACCCATTGGGCGCCCAACTCCATGAGAAATCAATTGCCATCGCCCCGTCCGGCATCACCACAGTCGCACAAATCAAAAAGAGTAGTATCCAAACTGATCGCTTCATGTATTCCCCCCATGGCGCTTTGTATTGGTTGGCAAAAGGATGACCTCGTTTCATTTCACAGTATTTTATCGGCTGTCAACTGAAACCATAAAGATCACTCCCGAATATTTTTCCGCCAAAGAGACACAAAATGCGCAGAAAAAACAGGTTGTCGGCTTTTCGCTGATAGCGCAAAAGTCATGAATCGTCTGTACCATCAACAGGTCATTTGTAGGTTGTCCAAGCTATAACCTATCAGCTATCACCTATGGGCTATCAGCTATCACCTATGAGCTATGAGCCAAGTTTCTAGAGCCTATCCACCGGCTGCTTCCCCACCCAAGCGCCCAGCATTCCCCCGGTGGTATTCAGCACCAGGTCCGTTAGGCTCGACGTTCGGCCCGGGATCCACGCCTGGACGATTTCGATGGCCAGGCTGAGCATCAGACAGGCGAGAACGACCATCCAGAAAATGGTACTATTGCCCATACGGGACGTTCGTGACAGGAAACGACGGAATACCAATCCCAGGGGGATAAAGCCGATCACATTGATCAGCATGTCACCAAACAGGTTGCGGTTCCATGCTTCCTTTCGACCTGGTACCGACAGAAAAGATCGTTTCAGGACTTTCAGATGCCTGGGCAATTCGAGGCGCCGTTCGCCTCCGGTTTCGTCACCGATGGTTTGGCCCGATAGCTTGCCGAACGAATAGACAGGCTGCGGCATTGATCCATGTATCCGGCTGAAATCATTACTACCCGCCCATTGATCATAACGATGTTCGATCTCTTCGGCACCAATGGCTTCGGTGAACAGGGCCAGGCCATGCAGGCGGCCATACCACCCATGCTTGGCATACAGGGAATTGCCCAGCACCAGATGCAGTGGTTGAGAATTTCGTGGAATGGTCAACCGCCAGCTTTCCTTGGCCGCCGCAAGCACACCATCCATATACAATCGGGTTCCCCGATCACAGGACGTGATCGTGACCATTCGTACCTGGCCGGCGGAAAAAACATCGCGGGCAACGACGCGCGGCCGTCGTTGCCGATAGTCGTAATCGTCGCCGTTCATGACAATGAGTGACCCCAAATACTGCCAGACGGCCAATTGCCGGTCATCGGAACCATCGCTAAGGACCAGCAGCGGACTGAAGCCACGGATTTGAACAGTTCCCGGCGTCGCGACCAATTCGATCGTGAACGCATCCGGATGGCTTTCTGTCATATCCGGGCGCAAATCTCTAACGTATGCGATGCCGTTGCCCATGAATTGGAGGCCATCATGGTTTGGCAGCCACCTGGCATCATTATCGACAAACCAGGCGTGGGGACGCAATCCGAAAAAAAGGGCGATCAATACCATCGTGATTGTAAGGATCGCCCATCGATCGAGTTTGATGTGCATGTGTTTTACTTTTCACCTCATCACTCTTTACCTTTGATATAAGATCAAACCCCGTCCGTGTGCGTCTGTGTGTGTCCGTGGCAAAAAGCCGTCTGCTAATGGCGTAAAATCTCCAGGGCCCTTTTCTCATATCGAGACGGCAGGCCGGCACCCACGGCCAAATGAAGTTTTTCTTTCGCCTCCTTTTGTTGACCTGCCGCCAGCATGGTCAATGAAAGGTGATAGGCGTATATGGCCTTGCAGCTATACGGGTTGCACTCCTTTTCCTGACCGCCTGCCAGACGTATGGCCTCGTTTAAATACCACTGGGCCTGATTGTTGATACATTTCTTATGGTACGCCCATCCCAGTGTATGGGCAAAATGCGAATTGTCCGGTTTTGCTTCGAATGCTTTTCGGGCCAGGTCAAAGGCGTTTGCCAGGTTAACGTCCTTTTCGAGATAGAGCCAGGCCAGATTGTATCGTGCGGGTATCGATTGGGGGGCGAGGATCGTGGCCTTTTTGAAATCTTGCTCGGCCGCAACGAGTTGACCGGTCGCCAGCATGCAGTTGCCGAGCAAAAGATGTGCCCTGAAATTTTCAGGGTTATGGGATATCACCCTTTCCAGATAATCCACGCTGAGATCGTAATCCTCTTTCATGTAATAAATGGCTGCCAGCGCCATTTGCGCTTCCGTCATATGGGGAAAACGCGTGAGACATTGAATCAGGGTCTGGCTTGCCAAATTGAGTTTATCGCCGGCTATATAGGCCAACGCCAGCATGTAGTATGCATTGGGATCCTCTTTTCGTTTTTCCAGCGCCATCTCCAGATTACCGATAGCAGCGGTTTCATTTCCGCGCAGAAGGTTGTATTTTCCTGAAACCAGCATCCACTCGGCATCGGAGGAAAGGCGGTGACGCATGATCAGGGGACGAGCCTTGTCAAGCCGATGGGTATTGAGCAGTGTCTCCGCCCTTATCTTCTCGATGGCCGGATGCTCCGTTTCATCTTCGGCCGGCTCACCCAAAAAGGCCAGCAGGGACTCGTACTTTTTATAGGATAACATCAGGTTGACGATTCGCAGTTTGATGAAAAGATCGTCCGGTTCGATCTCCAGGGCTTGCTTCATCGCCGCCTCCGCGCTCTCGGCGTCCCCGTTCAAAGCCATGAATTCAGCCCGGTGGAGCCAGTACAAGATCGCCGTTCGATCACCGGTATTCACCGCGTTCTGGAAACATTGATCTGCATCATCAGGCCGTTCCTGTGCCAACAGGTTGGCCGCCAGCTTGAAATATCCCTCCCAAGGTGCGCTTTTTGACCGGATTGCTTCCCTGTAAAGGGATTCGCCTTCATCGTAATCCCCTTTAAAAGAGGAGATATCACCTTCCAGGAGGATCAGTCGATAGTCCCGGCGCGTCATCTTTTCTAGATTCCGGCAAATTTCCAGGGCCGAATCGAAATAACCGGACAAGATATGATTTTGGGCCATCTTATAATAACATTCGACAGATTGAGAATTTTTCTCGATGGCCTGTTGAAGTTTTTCGTTTGATTTGTCGAATTCTCCCGATCGCTGGTAGGCATTTGCAATCTTCACCAAGAGCTCGGGTTTGTCTGGTGCAAGCTGCAAGGCAGCGTCCCACTGCCCGACGGCGTGGGCATAGTCGCCGGCATCGTAACTTTCCTGACCTGCTGTCACCAATTCCGCGAATTGACTTCGTGTATCCTGGTTACAGGAAAGCAATAAACTGATGGCCGCTGCCATCAATAGGATTGTTGTATTTTTCATTAAAGCTTTTCTAAATTCTTTTTCGTCAGAGCCGTTTAATTTTAGCCACGGACACACACGGACGAACACAGACGATATAGCTGATAGCTGATAGCTGATAGCTGATAGCTGATAGCTGATAGCTGATAGCTGATAGCTGATAGCTGATAGCTGATAGCTGATAGCTGATAGCTGATAGCTGATAGCTGATAGCTGATAGCTGATAGCTGATAGCTGATAGCTGATAGCTGATAGCTGATAGCTGATAGCTGATAGCTGATAGCTGATAGCTGATAGCTGATAGCTGATAGCGAAAATTCAATGACTTTTGGGGTGTGTCAATAGGCGATTTGCAGTTTTATTCCTTCCTGTTCGCTATCTCCTATCTGTTTTTTGTCCGTGTGCGTCCGTGTGGGTCCGTGGCGAATTTATCTTTTCTTTCTTTGTCCGTGTGCGTCCGTGTGGGTCCGTGGCGAATCCCCCCATCCAGCCAGCCGTGCCACCATCCACCAAAAGGCTCTGGCTTTCAAATCGCAGTTAAGAGGTCTGGAATGGGCGCACGCGTATGGTTCACAACTGCCTGGATGGCGTAAACACCACTCATCGGCCCAATTTCTCTTTTGGTTGTTCTTTCTGTAATTGCACCCATCGTCCGCATACTCTTCCAGCAGATACCGGCCATCAGGGTCATGGCTTTCAATATCGGCGAAATCATACAACACCTTGTTGTTTTCCCTGCAATACTGGCGGATCTGATCGTTTCTTACATTCAGGTTGCCATTCTTACCGGTTCCGTCCAAGTGGCCTGTCATATGGACAAAGACAACTTCTGGAAATTCGTTCTCGAGCTCATTCATTAAATTCAGGTAGGTTTCGATATCTTTGTCGGTTGCGGATGAAACCTGTCCGCACCATGACCACATGATGACATTTACATCACCCCATGAATTCAGGTACTCGCGCGTACGCTCGGCCCACGTGACGCAGTCGGGATTTCCCAGATCACCTCCGGGTTCTCGGTCAAAGACGGCAAGAGTGCTTCCATAGCCTGCGTTGCTGAATGCAAAAAGCTTGTTTTCACGATAAAGACGTTCCATGCCGCTGATGATCTGACTGCCGTGGGAGGTATGGCCATAAGCGATGCGGATGTCCTTCTTGGCATTTCCAATCCACTCCTCAGGAATACGGTCGAGGTCTGTGCAGGTGTGATCAATAATGATGGGCGCCTGCCGTGAATTGGCCGCATTGAGCTTTTTGGCCTGGTGACCACATGAGATTGATAGAATGGATAACGAGCAAATGCAAAAAATTATCGTTCTACGCATTATAATTCTACTCTCCCAACCGAAGTTGAACAGTTGATCAAACCCCGTCCTTGTCCGTCTGTGTGTGTCCGTGGCAAAACAACAATTCAAATTCTGGGGTATGCACTTGACTCCAGTGGCCACAACATATAGTGTACCAGTCTATGGAGGAAGATTACCCCAGAACGTTGATAGAATTTGAAAAACGATTTAGCTCTGAAGCTGGATGCACTGACTATTTGATGGCTCTTAGATGGCCCGAAGGCTTCCGTTGCCCTCATTGCGGTTCTGCATCCTCGTGGAGAACTAAACGATCCCAGTTTCATTGTACTGATTGTGGAAATCAATCTACGATAACTTCCGGTACAATTTTTCACGGCACCAGAAAGCCCTTGTCTCTTTGGTTTCGGGCTATGTGGCACATTACAGGTCAGAAGTACGGAGCTAATGCACTTGGGCTTCAGAGAGTACTTAACCTTGGGAGTTATAATACCGCCTGGCAATGGCTCCATAAACTTCGAAGAGCAATGGTTCGTCCAGGACGTGACCGATTGTCCGGGATTGTTGAAGTTGATGAAACCTATGTCGGTGGGAAAAAGTCTGGAAAACGCGGTCGGGGTGCTGAAGGTAAAGCTTTGGTCGGTATTGCCGTGGAGGATAAAGGCCGAAAAGGAATTGGGCGAATTAGACTCTGGCACCTCGAAGACGCATCGGGAGATAGTCTGACTCAATTTGTACAAGAAATCGCCCAGCCAGGCAGCACCATCAGGACGGATGATTGGCCCGGCTATAGCAGCCTTGGCGATAAAGGATTTAAGCATATTGCGATTCCATCGCATGACTTGAAGATTGTACATTTGGTAGCGTCGCTCATGAAACGATGGTTACTTGGTACTTATCAAGGGGCGGTCAGACCGTCTCATTTGATGTACTATTTGGATGAATTCACATTCAGGTTCAACCGTAGAACATCAGTGTCTCGCGGAAAACTATTTTACAGGCTGGTCCAACAGGCCGTGATGGTGGACCCTGCCCCAGCTAGTACTCTTAAAGGTGCATCGTTACCGTTTTTGGAAGGGGCAGCAAATTTAAATCTCGATCCAATTGACGATGACCTGGGCCACAACATATAGTATGTGCTGGATTTAAGTGCATACCCCAGTTCAAATTTTTGTTTCGATCATCATCCATGTCCTATCAGCTATCACCTACGACCTCTCAGCTAATTTTCTGCAGCCTACAGCCTATAGTCTGTAATTTGTGTGGGTCTGTGGCTGATTTATTCTTTTCAAAACTTGAATATTGACAAAAATCATCCACAGGCCTATCCTGTACGGAATAGTGTACATTTTCATAGGAATTTAGAATGAAAAACAATATAACAGCAACGGATGCCCGCCGTAATTTTTTCGAAATCGTGAAAGGGGCCACCGAAAAACACCAGATATTTCGAATTCAGCATCCTACAGGTGCCGTTGTCATGCTCTCTGCAGAAGAGTATGAAAGCCTCATCGAAACCCTTGAACTTCTTTCAATTCCAGGCTTGCTGAAAAGTTTGAACCGATCTGTCAACCAAATGAATGATGGTGATACCTATTCTATGAATGACGTCTTTGGGGATTCTTGATGTATGAAGCCAGATTCACGAAAGAAGCCTTAAAAGATGTGAACAAACTCACACCACGCCTGAAATCCAAACTCAAAGATATTCTTGAGCACCAACTATGCCACGAACCCTATTCCGGCAAAAAATTGATTGGTCAATTAAAAGGTTTTTATTCTGTTCGTTTAAGCTTTCAAGACCGAATAGTGTATACAATTGACGAAGATAACCATAAGGTCTACATACATAGGGCAAGGACCCATTATGGTGACTGATGCAAAAGTAATGAACGATATTTCCACTAATCAAGGCATTTACATCACCGGCAATGGCCACTTCGAGAAATGGTTCGTCGTCATGATCCGGCAACCGATCTCTTAATGGTGAACTCGAAACGAAACGCCCGAAATATTTTATGAAATCAATCAAGGTCGCAACATTTTCCTTGTTAAAACAAAATGTTGGACGCTGCAAAACATCTTTGTACTCGGATAATATCCGAGCATCCAAAAACAACGTAAGTTCACCTGAAAAAACCATTCGAACGATCTCGCCGCTCGAACCAAATGGCGTGAGCAGACCAGAAACAAGTGCATTTGTATCCAGTACAATTTTCATTGTTTTCGGCTGGATCTTACTGCTTGGATTTCAACTTCGATTTCCTCCATAGAAATTTTATCCGTCCCTTGTTCTGCCGATTCGTATTGGATCGAAGCCACTGCATTGGTTGCTCTTGCAATTCTAAATGCATTTAATACCTGCTCGAGATTATCTTCATTTATAGAAGAAAGCATGGCAATAGGCCTGCCATTGCTGGTCACGATCATTTCTTTCTGACTGGGTAACTCTTTCCAAACCTTTGCCGATTTGGATTTTAGCTCTCTTACACTTAAAAATTTCATCTAATGACCTCCCTTTGAGTCTCAATAATATATTCATATGAGACTCAATGCAATATCGATCCGTTTGCGCCGATTGGTCTTGACGACTGGGAAACTCTGAAATGATCGTAATGGATCCCCACGTTTGGATCTGGTTTCTCAGCAACCCGGATTTACTGTCCAAAACAGCCAGCGAACATATAGAAAAAGCGGTAAAAAACGATAGTATTTATGTATCGTGCATCAGTGTCTGGGAAATGGCATTACTGGCAGCAAAAAAGAGACTCATCCTGAAAATAGACATCAAGGAATGGCTATCGATGGCAGAAAGCCCTTTCGTGCAATTAAGGCCTTTGCGGTGGAATATCAAAATAGCTTTTCCGCCCTTCTGCTCTTCCCAACTTCCTACCTTCTGTTCTCCGCTCCCTTCTCCATGCCCCAAGCTCTTCTCACCAGAAATGTCTATAATTAAGATGCGCCCCCTATGAATTCGAAAAAACGCATACTTGACATGATAGTATCATATGATACTATAAATATCCGCTGTAAAAGCTATTTCTGGACGAACAACAGTGAGATCACGGAAATGAAGCATAAAATGCATACCTGCCGGACAACTCCAAAAGCAATTAACCTGATGACCGGCATCGCAGAACAAATCGGCCAGTTGGAAGGGGTCAAACTGCGCAGGCCAAGCCCTATGCTACAGAGAAAAAACCGTATCCATACGATCCAGTCGTCCCTTGCCATCGAAGGTAATTCGTTAACTCGTGAACAGGTGACAAGTCTGATCGATGAAAAACGGGTTATCGGTCCCAAGCAGGATATCTTGGAAGTTCAAAATGCCATTCGCACCTATCGGTCCATCGAAAGACTTGCGCCCTTGTCGATCTCCTCATTCCTGAAAGCGCATAAGATGTTGATGGAGGATCTAATTCCATCATCGGGTACATTTCGCACCGGTCCCATTGGGGTAATGCGGCCAGGTGATATATTTCATGAGTCTCCTTCCTGGAAAAACGTTGCATCCATGATGCAGAGTCTTTTCACCTATCTGAAAAGCAGTGATGATCATTGGCTTATAAAATCCTGCCGGTTTCATTACCAAGTGGAGTACATTCATCCGTTTATTGATGGTAACGGCCGAATGGGAAGGCTATGGCAAACCCGGTTATTGATGGTATATCATCCCATCTTTGAGTATCTTCCAGTTGAAGATTTCATCAAAGCCCGCCAAGATGACTATTATCGGGAATTGGCCACGGGTGATGATTCAGGTGACTGCACCGGTTTTGTCATTTTGATGCTACGCCTCATCATAGATGCGCTTCATGAGTTAATGACCGCAACGCGATCCGTGATGCTTACTTCCATAGACAGGTTGAATCTGGCGATCGACTCGTTCGGTGCAGATTTTTTTACACGAAAAGCATACCAAGCATTATTTAAAACAATTTCCACAGCTACAGCCAGTCGCGACCTGCAACATGGAGTTAAATTGGAGCTTCTAAAAAAAACCGGAGATAAACGTACTGCCGTTTACCAGGCAAACATATAAAAGAAGATACTGGAATGCAAAAAGGAGTTTTATTCGCCCGTGGCGAAATAACCATGTCGATCTTGTTAATCCTGTCCTAAAAAAAACTAAAAAATTTTACACCTCCAACGTGGCATACCGTATAGGTTAATGGCGGTTTTTCTAAGAAATTGAAGAACTGGAGAAAATTGTTTTCATGATTGGCACGCATCCCCGCTGCCAAGCCTATCTATGATGTTATTTTTCACCACAAAGACGCAAAGCTCGTAGAGATGTAATGTTTTTCTACCCGAAGGGGACAAACAAACCTTTGCGATCACTGTAATTTTAACGAAGTGGGCGGTGAATCATTTCCAGCCGAAGGCTAATAAAAACCTCGTCCGTGTCAGTCCGTGTGTGTCCGTGGCAAAAAATTTTTACGCTCCCAGCTCCATGCTCTTTTCCTACAGCCCATCACCCTTTGCCCTCCCCAATCACCATTGACAATAGCAGGTCGCGCTGATATCCTTACCAACATGTAAGGAAATTTAAAACAGAAAAGAACGACTATGGAAACAGGAACTGTAACATCCAAGGGACAAATAACAATTCCCAAAAAAATCAGAGATTTTCTTAATATCGAAACTTCTGAGAAGCTTGTCTTCACTCCAATTGAGGATGGGAAGGTCCTTGTTACGAAAGAACAAAGATCGGGATCATCTATTTTTGGAATGTTAAAACATAGAAAGAAAGAACGGATAGTTTCTCTTGACCAGATGGAAAATGAAATTCAGAAAAGACGTCTTCAACGGGCGGCGAAATGATTGCACTCGATACCAACGCCATTGTCAGGGTGCTGGTTGAAGATGATGAACGTCAGGCAAAAAAAGCACAAGAAATTATTGATATTGCTGAAGCCAACGGGAAAAAGCTGTTGCTTCTGACAGAAGTGATTATTGAAACCGTATGGGTTCTTGAATCTGTTTATCAATGCAACCGTGAAGAAATTTCGATGTTCATGGGAAACCTTCTATCCGCACCGGTTTTTTCCCTTCCCGACTCGACAGCGATTCGTAAGGCTGCCCAGCAATATGTAAATGGTGGTGATTTTGCTGATCTGTTAATTGTAGAACAAGCAAAAAACTATGGGGCTAAAAATCTCTTCAGTTTTGATAAAAAACTTCAAAAGCGTTTTCCAGGTTTTGTGACAGAAACCATACCCCATAGTCTGCAGTCATAAGTATCACACCACCTGTTTCCTATCACTCATTACGCATCACCCATCACTGCTTGCTCCCAGCTCCAGGCTCAATGCTTTTTACCCTATCAGCTATCCCCTATGAGCTATAAGCTAATTTCCTACAGCCTACAGTCTAAAGACTATCTACCTGCTTTCCTCACTCATCACTGATTACTCTCCGCTCTAAGCTCTTGACACTCACCACAATTTGACACATTATTTTACACACAATATGTCACAAAAAAGGGGCGAACTTATGAACGTAGAAAATGTACGCATTAATATCACCCTACCGAAAGAATTAATCCAATTGGTGGATTCCATATCAGGCCCAAGAAAACGGAGTTCATTCATCGCCGACGCCATTCGCTTCAAGATTGGGCAAGATAGAAAAACAGAACTAGAAAAGCAACTCGCTGAAGGGTATCGCGCCTGTAATACAGAAAGCCTTGATATGGCAGATGAATTTCATGTCATCGATTTGGAGGGATGGGATGACCGATATTAAAAGGGGGGAGATTCATCTGGCCTCATTAGATCCGACACTGGGGCGGGAAATCGCCAAAACCAGGCCAGTTGTCATCATATCGAATGATATCAACAATCAGTATTCGGGAACGGTCACCATTACGGTTCCAACATAAAAAAACTAAAAAATTTTACACCGCCAACATGGCGTTATCGTATCGGTTCATGGCGATTTTTCTACGAAATTGACGAGCAGGAAAACATTGTTTTCATGATTGGCGCTCACCATCGCAGCCGGGCCTATCGATAAGGTTTGCCTGTATCCCATACTGAAATGTAAAATTTACTGCTTTTTCTTTTGTCCGTGTGCGTCTGTGTGTGTCCGTGGCAAAACAATAATTCATTTTTTCCCTTCGATCATCATCCGTGTCCTATCAGCGATCGCCTATGAGTTATCAGCTTATTTCCCCATCACCAATTAGCCCTTACCACGCGCAGAAAACACCAAATGACCAATACCGTAAATCAAAATGATATACAAAACCGCCTCGATTTTATTCTCAAACAGATATCTGAATAATGATCTCAGGACTCTGATCAGCCGAGGCAACTGATCCTTTGAATCAACCCCATACTGTATATTTTTTGATTCGGATGCATCGAATTCCGGCTGTGAATGATTGGCATCATTGGATTTATGAGAGGATCCACGGGTTACCGATGATCCGGTCGATAAACTGACACCTGGTTTCTCGAATCGAAACCGATGTGTCGACCCGAAGGTCTTCTTTGCAGCAATTGGTTTTCTTGAACCAGTTGAATTATTTTGTGTTGCATAAACCAGTTCCGGACCGGCGATGAAGTTGGACTGTTCGGTAACACGATCGATTTCAAGGGTAACGAAAGATGCTTTTTGCTGCAACAGTTGTTCGTACTCTACACCATGGATAAATGGTACATCCAGCCCTTCTAAAATTTCATGACTTCTCTTTTCAAGGTCATCGTATTCTCTCATTAACCTTTCAATTTTGAGGTTGGCATACAACAGATTTTCAATGCTGAATTCCGAGGCGACATATCGATCCATTTGCCTTGTAACGACCTCGGGAATGGGCAGATAGCAAAATAATGTTTTGTTGTTTGGATAATTTACATTGCCACTGTATATGGATGGATCTTTTGTATCATCACCGCATATTTCAAGAAGGTGCGATGCAGAAACAGGGATATCTTTTGAATGAGGTACAATGCTTTTAATGAGTCTTTTTTCTGTGGAAACGGTCAAATAAGCCAAGGCTACGTCACTGAATGTCTGGATCAAAACAAATTGAAAGACAAAAATACTTAAAAATATAAATATTTTTGAAGCCTTTATGATGCAATGACAATAGGAATTCTTCATTCAAACGGACAGGATGAAAAAAAGCTAATCTTAATTTTCAAATTTAAAATCCGATATATATTTGTACCGATACTGCTTAGGTTAACCTACCCCAACTGTTCCCAATTTAAAAATTGAGCGAATTGGCGGCCTTCAGCATTCGTTCATTACCCATCGCCTACAGCCTATAGCCTATCACCTATATTGTCCGTGTCCTTCCGAATGGGTCTGTCTATCCCGTTACATTCACGATAGTGAAAAGCGAAGCGAATTTAACTGGGGTGGCTAATCATTTCTCTGACTTTTTCGTGAGGCAGAAATTTATAGCAGAGCCTGACAAGAATGCAGACCGAGCTAATTGTGCGCCCCCCTTGCTTCGTTTTTCGTTGACAACGCGTAATACAATAATTACAATCTAACACATGAAGATATTGATGGATGCCGACTGCCTGATAAAACTTACAAAAGCCGGTTTGAAAGAAGTTGTCGCCTCCTTTTGTGCAATCTCAATTCCACATGCTGTCAAAGTTGAGGTTGTTGACGCCGGCAAGAAAAAAGGTTGTGAAGACGCTTTCGTCGTCGAAAATAACATATTGGCTGAAACAATAAGTGTTTTCGGTAATACAGAAGAGGGTGGCAAGGGAGACGATGCACTCGTGGGATTATTTGATAAGTCACTGCATGATGCTGTCGGGACAGACGATGCCAAACTGGCAAAACGGCTCGCTACAAACGGTATACCGTTCATATTACCCGCCGTGATTATCTACAAACTGTTTACGCTGAAACATTTCAAACAGGAAAAGGCGATCTGGATGCTCGAGCAGTTGGCGCCGTTTATCAGCGATGATGAATATGCGATGGTTTATACCATGATTGGGAGGGTACCATGAAAGTGAAATCCATCCGGATTCCCCAAGACATAGAGCATGCGGTTAATTTCCTGTCTAAAATCGAAAAAATTGACAGTACCCAGTCATTCCGAAAACTTGCCAGGATCGGTTTTGAAACATACATCGCAGACCTATATCAAAACGGAAAGCTCTCCATTAGAGAGGTGTCGACCGAATTAGGCGTTTCCATATCCGAAGCCATCGACATGCTATCTGAAAAGGGTGTTAAAGGAAATATTAGAGCAGCAGATGTGTTGCAAAGCATCCATTCCTTGTTTTAGTTGAAGTGATCTCTACACTCTAAACTCCCAGCTATAGGCTCTGTGCTGTCAGCTAATTTCCTACAGCCTAAAGTCTATAGCCTACCCATCTGCGTTCCTCACTCATCACCCATCACTGTTTGCTTCCTGCTCCACGCTCCTTGCTCTTAGCTTTTTACCCTATCAGCTGTCGCCACAAACACCTTGACAGGTTGTTATACATAATTTATTTTTGTGTATAACAATTTGCAGAAAAAAGGAGAGGCCCGATGCCGCAAACTGCAAGAAAGACACTAAAAATGAAGATTTTTCCAAAAGGACAAGTCGTGATTCCGGCCGATATAAGACGCAGGTATAACATAGAAATCGGTGACCAAATCGAGTTCATCACTTCTCAAGATGGTATTCTTTTAAAGCCATCTAAGCACAGGAAGACGGGTCGGACATTAACTGATGAACTTTTTGGTTTACTACGCAGCTACTCGCCAGAAGGTGACCTTCCTGATAAAAAAATGGTCGAAAAGGCAACGGAAGTCGGTTTTTCATCAAGGTGGTTTAAATGATACCACTTCTTGACACCAACGTCATTCTTCGATTTTTGACAGGTAATCCTGATGATAAATATAAAGGTGTGTTTGGTTTTTTCCAGGATATCGAACTTGGAAAAGTTAATGTCGAACTCAAGCCCATCGTTCTTTTTCAGACCATTTTCGTTCTGAAAAGATTCTATAAGGTACCCAAAGACCAGATTACAGAGATCATTAGAAAACTATTAACGTTCAAGGGGTTGAAGATAAGAGACAAGAAAATTATCGCCCGAATGATCGACATCTGGGATTCGAACAATATCGAAATCGTTGATGCCTATTTGATCGCACTTTTGGAAAAAGATCCAAAAAATAGTATCTATAGCTACGACAAGGACTTCGATAAATTTAAAATGAATCGTATCGAACCGTAAGTTCCACAATTTGCTCCAATAAATAAGAGAAATTTAAAATTTATCATTCACAATTCTATTTTTTTATCGCTTTTTCTCTCCACGCTCCCAACTCTTTACAAGCCAGTAATCAGTAATGAGGTAAGCGGTTTATTAACCCCATCTTCACAAAATTGTTCAGGCATGGCAATGTGTTTCCCCAAAGAAAGGAGAAGATATCATGCCTGAAGACTATGATTCATTCGATTCCAAGCAAAGGCGAAAATTTTGGGAAAATCATATCGAGAAATGGAAGATCAGCAGCCTAAGCCAAAGGGCCTATTGTAAAAAAAACGATCTCATTCTCCATCGGTTTTACGATTGGAAACGGCGCATCATGCCCGTTGATAAAACCCGAGTTACTTTTTTGCCGGTTGCGCTCAACGGATCAGCGACGAGGAAACATCCATCCGTTCGTATTCATACCCCCAACGGATTTACCATCGAAGTCGATGATCAAAACGGATCGATAGAAATCAACAAGCTTGTTGCAATGGTGGCTACATTATGATGTTGCCCACCAATCCCAAAAGGGTCTTTCTGGCCGTGGGTAATACCGATATGCGCAAATCGATCAACGGGCTTTCGGTTTTGGTGGAACAGGCCATGGATTTGAATCCCTTCGAAGGGGACCTGTTCGTCTTCTGCAATCGGCGTCGGAACATGATAAAAATTTTATACTGGGATAAAAATGGATTTGCTCTCTGGCTCAAACGGCTGGAGAAGCACCGTTTCCACTGGCCAACAACCACAAAAGAAGTCGTTTCCCTTAGTGCGAAAGAACTGGAATGGCTTCTCGCCGGACTGGATTATACGAATGCTCATGTGCGTTTAAACTACCGTTATGCAAGCTGAGAACATCCACCTGGAAGTAAAATAAGTGTGTACAAATTCAATTGGTTATGCTATGTATCAGGCATGCTTTCGGAATCGAACAACCTGCCCGATGACGCCCAATCGCTTAAGGAGATTATCTCTTCTCAGCAGCAGCAAATCGACCATCTGCAAGAAATGGTACGTCTGCTGAAGAACGAGCTGTTCGGTCGCAAAAGTGAAGTTTTGCCGGCCGTCAATCCCAACCAACTCCAGTTGTTCAAACCCGACGAAACCGCAGAGCCCGTCCTTGCCGATGACGACATCACCGTCCCGGAGCACACCCGCAAAAAGCGTGGCCGCAAACCGTTGCCTGAGGATCTGCCCCGCGTCGAGGTCCTGCACGATATCCCTGAGGCCGAGAAACGGTGTGCTTGCGGAGTTGAACTGAGCCGTATCGGCGAAGAGACCTGTGAGAAGCTCGATTATATCCCGGCAAAAATCCAGGTGATCCGTCACATCCGCCCCAAATACGCCTGCAAGGCCTGCGAAGGCGTCGAGGATGACGGCCCCACCGTTAGGATCGCTCCGCCGCCAGAACAACTGATTCCCAAGAGCAACGCCACTGAGGGACTGCTGGCCCACATCGCTGTCTCAAAATTCGCCGATGCGCTTCCCCTGCATCGCCAACAAAAGATATTTGACCGTCTGGGCGTTGACATCTCACGGTCAACCATGGCCAATTGGATGATTCAGGCCGCCGGTTGCTGCCAGCCGATCGTCGAATTGATGCATCAGGAGATTCGAAGCGGTCCTGTGATCAATATCGATGAAAGTCCGTTTCAGGTGCTTCAGGAACCGGGCCGCAGCAATACAACAAAATCGTATATGTGGGTGTTTTGTGGCGGCCCGTTGGATGCCCCTGTGGTGCTTTACCAGTATCATCCCACCCGTAGTGGGAAGGTAGTGCAAGATATGATAGAAGACTATTCGGGCTATGTTCAAAGCGACGGCTACAGCGGCTATGATCAGCTGTCCCAAAAGCAAGGGATCATCCATTTAGGTTGCCTGACCCATGCCCGACGTAAATTTGTCGAGGTGAACAAAGGGCGCAAGGCGCGCGGCAAACAAAAAGCAGCCAAGGGGCTTGCCGACGAGGCGCTGGATTACATTGGCGCATTGTATGGCATAGAACGGTATGCGCGAGACAAGGATTTGTCGTATGAACAGATCCGTGACCTGCGACAGGAAAAGGCCAAGCCGATTCTGAAACAATTTAAAACCTGGCTGGACACCTACCATTGGCAAGCTCCTCCGAAAAGCCTTCTCGGCAAAGCGATCCAATATTGCCTAAACCAATGGGACAAACTGGTTGTCTATATCAATGCCGGATTTCTGAAGCCCGACAACAATGTGGCTGAAAATGTCATCCGGCCATTCGTGTTGGGTCGCAAGAACTGGCTGTTTTCCGGCGCGCCCCGGGGTGCGGAAGCCAGCGCCACCTTCTTCGGTTTGATCGAAACGGCCAAAGCCAATGGGCTGGAACCCTATGCCTATCTTCGATACCTGTTCGCCAAACTTCCGCTGGCCAGGACGCGGGAGGACCATCTGGCGCTTTTGCCAAAAAATATCGACAAACAGACGCTGGCGATCCTTCGCTATTGATTCTTCTCTTACTTTCTACCGGCCGGTTCACAATCGTCTCCCATACACATTTTCATTGCCAAGCCTATGATGTCATAATATCTGGGCTATGTGAAGATGGGGTTTATTTGACCCTTACGTAATGAGTGATCAGTGATGGGCAAGGGATCATTGCCAATTAATACATTTTTTCATCTCATCACACTTTACACATCACACATCACTGTTTGCTCCCAGCTCCCTGCTCCAAACTCCACGCTCCAATATCTACGGTTGACCGCCAGATCAAAGGTAATTATACTAAATCAGCACTCTAAAAAAGGGACAATAAAATGCATACCCAAAAAGTGGCAATTACCATACCCAAAAATATTCTTACCATGATTGACAATATCAGTCAGGCCAAAGGGGTATCCCGAAGCAAATTGATTGCCTCGATGCTTGAACAGAGGCTTGTCGATGAAAAAGCGATCTTTCTAAAAGATGCATACGACAGCGTTTTCGAGGATGATGCCGTGAAAAATGAGCAACGCTCAACCTCCTTTTGGTTCGAGAATGCCGGAAATAAGGGTGGTCAAGAGTGGTGATTCGAAAAGGATCCATATACTGGGTCGACTTTTCGCCAGCAAAAGGTTCTGAACCGATGGGTCGGCGTCCGGGTTTGGTGATTCAGGCCGACGCGATAAACGACAGTAATATTAATACAGTAATAATGCTGGCGATTACGTCAACAATGAGATTCGGCGACCTTCCCGGAAACGTCACCTTACAAAAAGGCGAGGCCAATATACCAAAACGCTGCGTGATCAATGTGTCACAGATTAAATCGGTCGATAAAAACAGCATCAGGGAAAAAATTGGGACCCTTACAAAAGAAAAAATGGCAGCGGTCACTGAAGGAATAAAGCTGGTCTTGGACCTATAAATTTTTTACCCTATCAGCTATCCCCTATGAGCTATAAGCTAATTTTCCTATCCCCCATAGCCCATAGCCCATAGCCTATCGCCTAAGTTGCCCATCACTCATTACGCATTACTCTTTACATTTGATCTAAGATTAAACCCTGTTCGTGTGTGTCCGTGGCAAAAAACTCTACGCTCCAAGCTCTATGCTCTTTGCCTACAGCCTATAGCCTATCACCTGATTCGTCCAAATGGGTCTGTGGCTAAATTATTTCCGAATGCCGTTTCAACGAAGCGCACCATCCAATCACATCGGCATCAGCGTTGAATGCTTGACATGAAGGATGATATTTCTTACACTATCGTTATCGATCATAAATATGGAGAATTTAATGCAGACAACGATTTCAAGCAAATTTCAGGTGGTCATCCCCAAACCCGTCAGGGAACATATGAACCTGAAACCCAAACAAAAACTCACCGTAATCGAAAAAGATCACATGCTCATCCTAATCCCCCAGACCTCGATTGAATCGTTGAGAGGCATAGCAGCCGGGGCCAATGTGGATGATTACCGTGAAAAAAGGGATCGTTTTTGATGTTTATTGTCGATTCTTGCGGTTGGCTGGAGTGGTTTACCGACAGCAAACTGGCAGCCAAGTATGAAAAATATCTTGTCGATCAAAGCAAGATATTGATGCCTTCGATTATTCTTTACGAAGTGTATAAAATTTTAAAACGGGAAGTGGGTGAAGACAAGGCCCTGCTTGCCACCGGATATATGAAGAATTCAACAATTATTCCGCTCGATGATACTCTTGCCTTGGCCGCAGCGGATGTCGCGCTCCAGGAACGGTTAGCAATGGCGGACGCCATTATTATTGCGACAGCCCGACAAAACAACTGCAACGTGATCACCTCGGATATTGACCTGAAAGATCAATCCTGTGCAACCTACATTCCAAAAACGTAAGATAACCTGGTTGCCATCGACAGAAACAATAGCACATAGCCCATAGTCTGCTCTGCGTTCTCTGCGACTCAAGCGCAGCGGGCGGTGAATATTAACAATTTTATTTCAAAATTTATAATTCAAATTATTTTGTTCATCCTCCGCTCTTCCTAACTTCTGTTCTCCACTCCACGCTCTTTGCTGCCCCCTTTCTTAATTGTATAAACTATGGCTCGAGTCGATTAACATTCGTAATGCGATCAAGGTGTTTCTTGTCAAACGAATAGATTCCTGTTATTTCTTGCTTTTGCATCAGCGCAACAATGCAAGCATCCACGAAATCAATATTATTGGGCGCGTAATACTGTAGTGCGTTCTCAACAATTTTCCCATTTTGCACATCAAGGCCAGGGGTAGACAGAATAGCCCTCAGCATTTCAGCAATTTGTTTCTTTTCAAGCTTATAATACGATTCCAATACCCAGACGACCTCAGCTATAACGATTTCAGCAGTGATAAGCTTAATATCTGAATTAGCTGCTTTATCAAGCAATCTGTCAACACGATCTGCCTTTTCGAGATCATCATTGGTCAAATATCGAATGAAAAGATTGGTGTCGATAAAGCAGGTCTTCATTCCATAGCCTCAACGATACGATTAGCAACTTCATGCTTGGCTTTTGATCTTTCCAAATCAAAGTCTCCTGTCCCTTTGGCTGGGACACTCCCTCTGAAATTTTTCAATGTTTTGATTGGTCTCAGGACGACTAGTCCGTTTTCAACAGAAAAATCAACCTTGTCACTAGGTTTAATATTAAGAAACAATCTGATTTCTTTAGGAATTGTTACCTGGCCTTTGATAGTTACCGTTGAAACCATGTTGCCCCCCAACTACGATCATTACATTTAAATATATGTATTATTAAATATCTTTTTCAATGCCTATAACATTTATACAATACATAAAAATAAAAGCAATACCATATCGAGAACCCTTTCATTTTACAAATTCCTTTTGCGAAATTATTTAAGCCCCATTGCCGGAGGCTTATCTAATTCAAAATTACCGATTCATAATTTAAAATTGGTTGTCTTTATCCTACAACCTCTTTTAGCTCTGCGACTCTGCGAGAGGCCCTTTTGTTATCTCCCCCTATAGCCTACAGCCTATCAGCTATCCCCTATAGCCCATAGACTATCACCTATTGCCTATTACCCATCGCCCACAGCCTAAACACCTGCTTTCTCCGAAAGCCGTTTCAAAGAAAAATACGCTTTGACAAATATACCCCTTTAAGCTATATAGCTCTATATGTATGAACTAAAATATAGGCGAAGCGCAAGAAACTATATTGCGCGCCTCCCATTAAAATCGAAAACCGCTATTGTCGAGAAAATTCATGCCCTGGCTGAAAACCCTGATAGTCCGGACCTCGATACTGCTGTGCCAAAAGGCAGGATCGGTTGGAGACTCAGGGTGGGGAAATATCGCATCATATACACGCGCAATGATGATGTTTTAACAATTGAAATCGTTAAGGTACGATCACGTGGAGACATTTACAAAGGATAAATCATGGAATATCAAACCATTAAAGAAAAAGGGAAAATTAAATTCATCGTATTACCGGTAGACGAATTCAACCGTTTGTTGGAAAAAATTGAAGACGACACTGATTGTGATGCAATCCGTTCGGTGGCGACGGAATCGCTATATGACCGCAAGGAGGCCGAAGATTACATTTTCATGAACCCTGTAAAAAGGGAACGTATTGAAAGGGGTTGGACGCAGGCGGAACTCGCCCGCAGGATGAACGTAAAGCAATCAACCATTGCCAAATGGGAACGCCAAAACGCTGTTTACCGAAAAGCAACACGAAAAAAATTTGCATCGATCTTTGGTATTGAAGAAAGTAGTTTCGCTTAAGCACATAAAGTTTTCTGTTTCGCCTATAGTCTACAGCCTACAGCCTAAAGTCTATGGCCTATCGCCCATCCCCACTCTCCCCGAAGGGGACAAACAACCCTCTGCGATCTCAGCGACTCGAGCGAAGCCCCGATAGGCGGGACAGGCAGGGCGGTGCAAAACCAAAGGGTCTTGGCTCTTCCTAATTTCTGCTTTTCCCAAATTCCTGACTTCTGTTTCTCTCCTCCAAGCTCCAAGCCCCACGCCGTATGCTCTTTGCCTACGGCCTACAGTCTATCACCTCTTTCCCTTCCGGTCCTCCGCTCTTCCTAACTTCTGTTCTCCGCTCTTCGCTCCAAGCTATTTGCCCTTTTCCCATCACCCATGACTGATCATTAACCGCTATTTTCCTACAGCCTAAAATCTATAGCCTGTAATATGTGTGTGTCCGTGGCTAAATGGATGAAAGTCATCTTGCTTAGCCTAAAGCCTATAACCACTATCAGCTATCTCCTATGAGCTATCAGCTAATTCGCGCATCATCCATTACGCATCACTGACCACTATTTTTCTATTGCCTATCCACCTGCTTACCTCACCAATAAATTACTGCTTGAATTTACAATAATTTGTCTGTTAATCATTTATTATGGAAAAACGGACAATAGAATGGATGAACCAATCTGACTATGATATGGACACAGCAGTCTACATGTATGATGGCGGACGGTACATCTATGCTGTTTTCATGTGCCATCTTGCCATTGAGAAGGCGTTGAAAGGTCTTTATTACGAAAAACATCATTCAATACCACCTAAATCCCACAATCTGATATATCTATTAAACCAAATGGGTATCAAACCGTCACCCGACCATGGCAAGTTTATCGTAAAATTAAACGAAGCCAGCATTCCTACCCGATATCCGGAAAATCTCGTTAAACTTCAGAAAGTTTATAGCAAAGCAGTGGTCGATGATATCCTGACCCAGGGAAGGGAGGTCGTTGCATGGATAAAAAAGCAGTTATAAAAATAGTCGATGAATTTCATCAAGCAATTAAGGCAAAAGGTATCAGCCCGTCAAAAATCATACTCTATGGATCATATGTTTCCGGTATCCATCAAGAAGGAAGTGATATTGACCTTATCGTCATATCTGAAAATTTCATTGGCAAAGATTACTGGGAACGAATTGATATTATGTCAGAAGCAATTTATGAAATATTTGAACCGATTGAAGCAATAGCAATGACCCAAGAGGAATGGGAGCAAGGAGATTCATTTGTAACTGATTTCGCTCGTGATGGTGAAATTCTTTTCGCAGCATGATTTATCTCAAAAAATGATAACCCTCTGGGATCTCTGCGACTCTGCGACTCTGCGGTGCAAAAAAGGGCCTTGGCTCTTCCTAATTTCTGCTTTTCCCAAATTCCTGACTTCTGTTTCTCTCCTCCAAGCTCCAA
The DNA here is from genome assembly GCA_963674945.2 of uncultured Desulfosarcina sp. Taxonomy (GTDB): domain Bacteria; phylum Desulfobacterota; class Desulfobacteria; order Desulfobacterales; family Desulfosarcinaceae; genus Desulfosarcina. The sequence goes on along the minus strand of CAXXWQ010000002.1, from coordinate 428,287 downwards.
GCCCCACGCCGTATGCTCTTTGCATATAACCCTACAGTCTATAGCCTATCCACCTGCGTTCCCCCCCTCATCACTCACCATTAACCCAATTCTCGATTTTTAATCCTTTGACCCGGCCAAACTCCTTTTGGTTGTTGGTAACCAATGTCAGGTCCAAGCTCAATGCATGGGCAGCGATAAACATATCATTGCTACCGATAATCAAGCCTCTTTTCTCAAGGTCTGAGCGAACATCACCATATGCAATAGCTGCGCTTTTTTCGAAAGGAAGCACCTCGATAAGTTCACTCAGGGCATTCAAACGACGAACATTATCTTCCACGTATTGGCTCTTTTTCGCTCCATTGATCAATTCGGCAAAAGTGATAACCGACATAACAACCGATCCTGGCTGGCATCTCTCAAAATGTTTGAGGACATTTCGAGGTTTTTTCTTTATCGTATAGATGCAAATATCAGTGTCCAGCATCACCGTCATAGTGGCTCCCTATTCTGTAACGGTTGCTGACAACGTCCATCGTCCATGAAATCATCCGACATGCTGGTTAAAAGCTCGAATGCTTTGGATAGGTTCTGGGGTTTACGTTTCAAAACAATTTCATCACCCCTTCGAAATATTTGCACCTCTGTCACATCGAATTGATATGCTTTGGGCAACCGAACCGCTTGAGAGTTTCCACTTTTAAAGATTTTTGCCGTATCCATTTCGCTCTCCAAATAAAAGCTATTGTATATACATATATGGATATACAATAGCCTTTTGTCAATCATTTATTGACAACCCGCTCTCCGCTTCTTGCTTATTTCTTTTTACCCTATCAGCTATCCCCTATGAGATATCAGCTAATTTTCCTATCACCCATACTGTTTGCTCCCCGCTCCCTTCTCTAAGCTATTTGCCCATGACCCAAATCCTATTTCCCTTCCCATATCCGATCTAAACCCTTTTCCTACAGCCTACAGTCTATAGCCTATCCACCTGCGTTCCTCACTCATCACCCATAACTGTTTGTTCCACGCGCCAGGCTCAACGCTTTCACCTCTCCCCCTGTAGCCGATAGTCTACCACCTGTTTTCCCGTCCGTGTGTGTCCGTGGCTAATCATTTCTCTGACATTTTCGTGAGGCAGTAGTTTATAATGGGGGCCTATCAAGAATGCAGACCGACCTATTTGTGCGAGCCCTTTGCCTTGTTTTTCGTTGACGACGCGTAATACAATAATTACAAAACACTGAAACATTTCAAACAGGAAAAGGCGATCTGGATGTTCGAGCAGTTGGCGCCGTTTATCAGCGATGACGAATATGCGATGGTTTATACCATGATTGGGAGGGTACCATGAAAGTGAAATCCATCCGGATTCCCCAAGACATAGAGCATGCTGTTAACTTCCTGTCTAGAATCGAAAAAATTGACAGCACCCAGTCATTCCGAAAACTTGCCAGGATCGGTTTTGAAACATACATCGCAGACCTATATCAAAACGGAAAACTCTCCATTAGAGAGGTGTCGACCGAATTAGGCGTTTCCATATCCGAAGCCATCGACATGCTATCTGAAAAGGGTGTTAAAGGAAATATTAGAGCAACAGATGTGTTGCAAAGCATCCATTCCTTGTCTTAGTTTGCTCATCACTCTGTCCTTACTTCCTACAGCCTGTTGTTTCTCACCAATCACCCTTGGAAAATCCAAAGCCCTTCCTTTTCGGCAGCATCGACCAATTGTTTGTCGAAGCAACAAAAAAGCAGTTCCTTTTCAAATTTCGGAAAAACGATCAGTGCTGAAGAAAGATGAATGGCATCAAATCCACGAAGTGGATACCGGGCAGTAACCTGGTTTATATATCGATTTAATTCGTCATCTGCTCTAATTCGGATGAAACAGTTCCAATCCTCCGAAAAATCATTAATGATCGCTTGAATTTCATCAACATGGATCCCGGTTTCTCTCTTTTTTCTATAAAAAGTCGCCATCGCTTCCGCATACGCAACCGATGATGTAATGACTTCATCCGCTTTTTGCCACAGTGAGATGATTTCTTCCGTATGAGGTTCACGGAAGTATCTTTTCACGAGCGCACTTGTATCCAAATACAGGATCATCTGCGATCCTCAATGACCATTTCAGAAGCGGCCTTTCCAGGGACCGTGTAACTACGTAACTTTTCCTTTTTCAGTCTATTGCTTGGCAGTACAACCGAACCGCTATCAATTAAAGGCCTGAGCTCTTCACGTATATCCATTCGCTTTGAGTTTTCTTTGATAATGCGTGCTATTGGTTTGCCCCTTTCTGTGATCAAAACTTCGTCTCCCGTTTTTACCCGGCTTAAAAAGCGGCTTAAATTATTCTTCACTTCCTTTACGCCCGCTTGAATCATTTCGCCCCCTTTTGTAGCTACCTTAAGTGACAAAAGTAGCTACTCTATCGACAAATGTCAACCTCCAAAAATATGGCTTGCAGTTGGACAAAGGACAGCAGATGAAAAAGCGACCTGTTTAAAGGATGCTTACGACAGCGTTTTCGAAGATGATGCCGTAAAGGAAGAGCAACGCTCGACCGCTTTCTGGTTCGAAAATACCGGAAATGAGGGTGGTCAAGATAAAATATGAATATTGACAAAAATCATCCACAGGCCTATGGTGTACGTAATAATGTACATTTTTATTGGAGTTTAGAATGAAAAACAACATATCAGCAACGGATGCCCGCCGTAATTTTTTCGAAATCGTGAAAGGTGCCAACGAAAAGCACCAGATATTTCGAATTCAGCACCCAAAAGGTACCGTTGTCATGCTCTCTGAAGAAAAATATGAAAGCCTCATTGAAACCCTTGAACTTCTTTCAATTCCAGGCATGCTGAAAAGTTTGAACCGATCTGTGAACCAAATGAATGATGGCGACACCTATTCAATGAATGACGTCTTTGGGGAATCTTGATGTATGAAGTCAGATTCACGAAAGAATCTTTAAAAGATGTGAATAAACTCACACCACGCCTGAAATCCAAACTCAAAGATATTCTTGAGCACCAAATATGCCACGAACCTTATTCCTGCAAAAAATTGGTCGGACAGTTGAAAGGCTTTTATTCTGCTCGTTTAAGCTTTCAAGACCGGATCGTGTATACGATAATGAATGTGACAAATTCCGGGCTACCCAACAGGGTTGAACCGATGACCCCTTCAAGGGGATTTTTACATGCTTCATCTGACAGGGCATTTCTCAAAAGGTTTCATGATGTTTTCTTCCTTTGTGTCCAATTACCCATTTTTCAGGATCCGGTCGGTAAACAGTAATCAATACCGCCCACTCGGCGGCGGTGTTACATCTTCCCCCCGGTAGTTCTGTCAAGAATGTGACCCCGATTTGACCTTAAGAAACAGAACTTGACTTTAACCACATATATGCTAACTTATACTTTATCGCATTTCAAAAGGAGCAGAAAGCATGGGACAAGTAACAATCTACCTCGACGATCATACTGAAAAGAAAATGCTGAATATGATTGAAAAAAACGGTGTGTCAAAAAGCAAATGGATTGCGGAATTGATTCGTGAAAAAACCGCAACAACATGGCCGGAAAATGTTGTACGTCTTGCAGGGGCGTGGAAAGAGATGCCAAATGCTGAAGAGATTAGAGATAGTATGGGCAAAGATTATAGTCGAGAAAAAATATGATGGGAAGCATGTATGTCCTGGATACCAATACTCTGATTTACTTTTTCAAAGGAGTGGGGAACGTAGCTAAGTCTCTGCTGGCAAATCCTCCGAATCGCATCGGAATCCCAACAGTGGCACTCTATGAGTTGGAGGTCGGCATCGCCAAATCAGTTTATCCTGAAGAACGTATGAAACAGCTTCAATCCTTATTATCCATTACCAGCATCCTTCCCTTTGGGACAGATGAAGCAGAATGTGCTGCAAACATTCGTGCGACACTTGAGAAACAGGGCACTCCAATTGGTCCATATGATGTATTGATTGCTGGAACTGCCTTAGCGAACAAAGGTGTCCTGGTAACACATAATCTCAAAGAGTTTGAACGTATTAGAGGGCTTAATATCGAAGATTGGTATTAACCTTTAACAAGGGGCTTATTTCGGCCCTTCGGAACATTAATTTAAATGGCTCTTAACTATTTTCAGCCAGTAGCTGGTGCATGAGCCATGCAGGCATTCAACAAACGAAATGGGAGTTCGGACTCCCAGAAGCGTCGATTAAAACGGTAGCAAAATTCATCCAGGTACTCCTGGAGATATTTGTGAGTTACGCCATGAAATGTGCCGTTCAAAAAGGTTTTCATATTTCCAATAACAATGTGAACCAAGGGCAGCCATTTAGAAGCCTCTTCCGGGGTGTCACTTTTTTCTCATGTTCATACCCTTCTTCAATAATGTTCATAGCTGGCAGTGCATCGGTACGAACATGTTGGCTATTTGCAAGATGTCGGTTCAGAAAGGCATTGATCTCTTCACCGGAAACGGTTTCCACGGCTTAGGCCCATATTATTTCTCTCGCCCGCTTCGCTCGAGAACACAGAGACGCGGAGTTTCATTTGATTTCTGAGATGGAAATCAAATCAAGAAAGTAGCTGAATCGTTTATATCTCTTTTTGGCGAAGCCAACCCAAACCTGTTCTTTAGCTCTGCGCTCTCTGCGACTCTGCGAGAGGCCAATTCTTTTGGTTTACAATCCGGGACCCAGTTCCCTATGTATATTGATAGTAGCTTTGATAATTTGGGAGGATAGCCTGTTAAGGTCCATATTATTTCATCCCGCCCGCTTCGCTCAAGAACACAGAGACGCGGAGTTTCATTTGATTTCTGAGATGGAAATCAAATCAAGAAAGTAGCTGAATCGTTTATATCTCTTTTTGGCGAAGCCAACCCAAACCTGTTCTTTAGCTCTGCGCTCTCTGCAACTCTGCGAGAGGCTAAAATTATATTTAACGGATTCATTACCCTGCCTGACCCCATAGCTGTTCCATATCCATTATTATTCTCCAATTGACAACACAGTAAGTTATTGATATATTGATCTAATATGTTCGGGACGTTTTCAAATAAAATGGAGGCCATGCAAATGCAAAAAAACCGCATTGAATATGATTCAAGCCTTGATGCTTTGGTTGCACTTTCCAAACGCCTAAGTTGGTCTGAAAAAAATCACAAGATGGCTTCCGAGGACTTCTATGACAAATTTTCCAAAGGGCTTCTGGATGATTCAATAGAATTTATTGAATGGGCAAATGATTATCGTCATTATTTAGCGATTTATCGAAAATTGGAAAAGCAGCTTCGCCATGTTGCTTAACTCAGCTCTTGAGAAATATATTTCAGACTTGGATGATGTGATTCATAGTCTTGAAGATGCATATGTTGAAGCCTACTATGTGGAGGCCCTTACCGAAGATCGGATCAATATCCGCTTGAGAATTCGCATGATTGACGGATTCTTGCTTGCTTGCTTGAACTGAATGAAGCAGCCATAGCGGAAGATCATTTCATTCGGCATCTTGGTTATAGGTACCATTTTCAAGATGAACAGAATAATTTGATCTTCAGATATGACAACACACCACATTTCCCACATTTAAATAGTCATCCTGAACACAAGCACCTTATAAATGAAGTTGTAGCGGCTTCTAAACCTGATATCGAATCTGTCATAAGGGAGGCATCAGAGTTCACCCGAGTGCTGTAAAGCGTTATTCTATTTAGCCTATAAAATCTTAGGAAGCGGAGAGGCCTTTTCTATGCTTCCAAATTTCTTACCTTCCCATCTTCAGTTTTTTTAATGTTCGTGTGGGGTTGTGTGGATCTGTGTGTTAATGAGGGCGACGATGTTTTGTCAAGAATGTAGACCTGACCCCGTTGTTTTATAACTCACGCACCACCCATCACTTTTTGCTCCCCGCTTCCTCCATGCTCCAAGCCCCCAGTAACCATTTGGTACCTGTCCCCATTATTGCCTTATTTCTTTAAACAGATACAATATTTTTATATAACGAATAATATTTCTCAGCCATGTTTTCCACGGAAAACTTTTTGATCACTTTTTCTCTTGCTGATTCTGCCATTTTTTTACTCAATGTACGATTTTCATATAAATATAGACATTTTTCCGCGAATTGTTCAGGCGTTCTTATTTCAATCAGATAGCCATCAATTCCGCTATCAACAATCTCATTAAATCCCCCAACGTTTGGCGCAATTATTGGTAGTTTATACGCCATGGCTTCCAATATACTCATTGGAATGCCTTCATGAATGGAAGTATTTATATATAGATCTAGTCCCTGGTAAAAATAATCCATATCATCAATGTGCCCAACGAATTCAAAACAATCCTTGAGATTGTATAATCGAACTTTTTGTTGAAGTTTTTCCATATCCGGCCCATCACCAGCCAGCTTGAACCGTATTTGATCTGTATTATCCCTAATCAACCTAGCGATTTCTATAAAAAAAGAGTAATCTTTAATTGGGAAAAATCGTCCGGCAGATCCTATAGTAAAATAGGAGTATTTATCTCTATTCGTCAAAATTTTTGGGATTTCTATACCATTATGAATTACATCAACAGTTTTCTCATTAATTTTGTGTTTTTCAACAAACTGTCTTTTAATATCATCGGAAACCCCTACAATGATATTAAATTTCCTTTTTAAGATTAATAGATTTAGCCAGGATATAAAATGGCTCCTTAATTTTACTTTTCCTACCTGAACATCCGCCATACCATGTTGAGTTGCAATCAATTTTTTCTTCGACAAGGGATTTAGTGAAAAAAGCGCAAGGATATTCTCTTTATATCGATGCGAATGTATAATTTCAATATATTGTTCTCTTATTATCTTCCTCATTTTTATCAGCACTTCTATAAACGACTGCTGGTTTTCATCAATCAAGTAAATTTTTACACCCAATTTTTTTATTTCTTTGTAAAGGCGCCCTTTATTAAGCAAAACAACGGAAATATCAAGTTCCTTACATCTACTTTGCTCTTTTAATAGTTGAAACGCCATCACTTCTGCACCAGCCCAAAGATCACCAGAAATAATGTGACAGACATTTAACATATATGAGATTGAATCCTAAATATTCAAATAACTTTTGTAATTTTACAACCAAACATCGTCAAATTCGACGCCATATCTTGATGTATTCCGATTCTTTTTAAACAATATGGATTTGCATTAATCCTATTCCAACCGTTTGTTGTGGTTACAGCCATACTATAACCTGTATTTTCTACCATCTTAACAATATCTTCATTAAAATTTCCGTTTGGATAACAAAACGGCACAAATTCATTCTCAACTGCATTTTCGAAAATAAGCTTTTCTTTTGATTTTATTAACTCCTTTTGTATTTCATTGGCACTAATAGTTGTAAGAATGGAATGTTTGGAAGTATGTGAACCATATGTAATAATTTTTGATTCCTGCATCTCTTGAATTTCTTCCCAAGAAAGAAATGCCCGACCAGGTATTATTGAACTATTGCACCACTTATTTGATAATTCACTCAGAAGCCTATCAATTCTATCATGACGAAATTTTTTTAGCATTTCAATTGACTTTTCTAATCGAAATTTCAAGGATCCATTAAGGTTCTCTATCTCTTGCAAAGCAGGATCAGTTTGCATTTTATTTTGAGTTTCTCTTTCACTTCTTTGTAATAATATATATGCTAATCGGTCCGTCCAAAACCATTGATTTGTTCCAATGTAGCTAGTTGGTAAAAAAACTGTAGCAGGTATCCTGAACTCTTTTAAAACAGGGTATGCGTATTCATAGAAATCCTTCCAGCCATCATCAAATGTAAGTGAGCAGATTGGTTTATTATTGCCCTCTACATCTTTTTTAATTAATCTATTAGATAAGTCTAAAAGTGTAACTATTTGAAAATATTTTTTAATAAAACATAAATGATTTCTAAATGAATCTGGTGTTACATACATACCAGGTTGGATACATTTATTTATTGCTGATTCTGGCAAAATGCGATGATACATTAAAATCAAACATTTATTTTCAGAATAGTTTTTTAACCTCTTCTCAACAACACCTGATGAATACAGTATAGAGGCAAAAAGCTTTTTAATTAATATAGAAAAATTCATTATATTATGTCAAAGTTGATAATCGATATCTATTATGTTCTTAACATTAGCCATTAATTGGGGGTGGTTGCCCCTAAAAACTGGAGAATATAGTAAGCTTCATGACAGGAAAAAATAGAGGAGTTTTTTGTGATGGGGTAAAATGCACAATAATTGTTCATATTTTAAAGCGAAAGTCGCTCACACCTCTAAAACAACAAACGATCTACAATTCTATGAATTTGTATTTATAATTTATATTTGTCAATAATAAATAGCAGTATTTCCATACCCAGAAATACTGCTATTTATTATTTTTAGATTCCTATTCTAATTGCCATTGTCATCAACAACTTTTAAGTTAGTTGGTGTATCAGGTGTAGGTGGAAAAGGAATAACAACAGTATGTGAATATATACGCTCACTCTCTACTACTTTATATGTATAAAATGAATAATAATATTGTATTCCTTTTACAAAATTGTCTTCATCGTATTTGTACTCGTACGAATAAGCAATATTCGGTTGACCACTTTCTTCATCATCATATATCTCGTAACCATCGGTATGGTCAACACATTGGCTACCCTCTTTAATTCGTATTTCAACACCTTTGTAATCGCTACAATCTGGGTTTGTCCATTCTACGATGACTCCGTCTTCTTCAAAATTTCCTTTAACTGTGGCATTTTGAACATCACAATTATAGGATTGTCCACCTTCTATCCAATCTGGATCACCAGAACCGCCATTCTGAAGTTGTGAAACATTTGCTAAACTCAAAACACCATCTACCCAATCATTATCATCTGGATTAGCTGCGCCAATATAAGAAGGGATTGTAATACCTGTAAGATATGGATGAACGCCACCAACACCGCCCGCGGACACAGTGCTAAAATTTGAATATGCCGAATTTAACTTATATTTGTCCGCTCCACTTTGAGCAGCATATAAATAATCGCTTTCGTTGTATTCGTAACTATAATTATCACTCGCCCACGCATTGCTGTTTGCTTGCGATAGGGTGTAGTCATTGCCTAAAATTCGTATAAGTGTAGTATCTGGCGGCCTATAAAATATGTTATTATTTATTTTTAAATAAGTGTCGATATCCCATGTTTCTGTAGAATTATATCTAAAAAACGTTATTTCCTGTATAAATGAATAGTATGTACTTGCATCAATTATATTATTTAAAATCCAATCTTGTGTATAAACATCTCCACTCCCATTGAAATAATGTACCCCACCGCGTGTATTTATGACCAGATTATTATAGACAACTGGACTCCAAGGAGGCCTTTGAGTATCTGTAGTTGACCCCCCCAGAATACCTTCTGCTGTATTGCTATATGAATCAATAATATTGTGATGGATTTGTGTAAAATCACCCTTATCTATTATGGCAGCATAACTATGATTTAAAAATATATTGTGGTGTATATTATCACCCTCGGCCTTCCAATTATTTACATCCTGGGGCACACCTTCGTTATCCGAATTATTTGCTAAAAATTGAACTGACTTATGCTTAAAACCAACTGAAGTTTTTTGATCACCACTTCCATTTCCACCATCAAACAAATTATATCGTACAATATTATTATGCCTGGCAGTAGAAAACCCACTGATGTTATTCAGCTGCTGGTCCCCCCAATGATATAAATAATCTCCAAAAATAGCCACATTAGCAGAATTTTCATTTACACCGAGATATCCATTTCCGTAAAAATAACAATACTCAATAATAGAATCACCAGTACCATTTTCCAGTTGTAAACCGGCTGGGTTTGTGGCTCCAGTGTCACATGTATTGTCATGTATATAAAGGTATCTAAATTTATACGGCCCCCCTCTTCCTCGAATTCCAGCGCAAGACAAGGCCGCGTGTGCACCCTTTATCTCAAGTCTTGAAAACTCTATAAATCCCTGCCCACCATTTGAATCGCTACCGTTAAAAACAAAAATCCTATCTTCTTCTGTATAAGACGATGCGTCTATAACCGCCCACTCCCCAGGATATGAGCATATTGTGTACGAATTAGTCCATGACGTGGCGTCGTTAAGTGTCTCAAACGATATTCTTCTTGATTCCCACGGAGAACCGCTTGGAATCGTAGTATATGACCCGCCGCCAAGATACAAAATATTTCCAGGCCCCTGTTGTTTTAAAGCATCAATTCCAACTTGAATTGTTCTGTATGGTTTACCAGTCGTACCTGTACCAGTCGTGTCATTACCTTCAGGTAGCACCCCTCCCCCACACGAAACATATATATCTGCTAGTACATCTACAGGAAAACACCAAAGGACAACAAATAAAAAAAAGATTGTATAAAATTTCTTTTTATATAAATTCATGTCGAACCCTCCATTGTAATATTTAATACAAATTATTATTCCAAAATCACCATAATCAAATTTTATTGATTTTCTGCAATTGTTATACCACAACAAGGCTTCTATCAAATAAATATTATTTTCAGCGGGAATGCAAAAATGTACCACCCAGAAAAATAACCCCGTGGTAGACTCCTTCCAGGAAGGGAGGTGTCGCCATGATTTCATGGGAGGCGTAAATGGACATTATTGCATTGCACCTGCAAGGGCTATCAGATTCTCCTTCATTTTAGTCTGACTTATAGCTTATCAAATTGTCCAGTTTTTGGGGTCCACCGCCCTTTTCATTCCCATTGACAATTATTGAAAGTGGAATAATAAAATGCTAGCGTACATATGTTTTAATCGATTTTACAAATGACCGCTCTAAATTTACCTGATTTTGTTAATGGAATTGAATTTACATATTGAATTGAAAAATTGATATTGTAGCCCATCCGTTTTTGCAATTCGTTAATAATAAATTGACCATGCTTATCTTTATAATTAGACGTTTTTACAAGCTTTATGACAATATAATCTAAACGTTCCTGAATTATCTGAGTCTCCTTTATTGAACTATCAACGCCTTTGAATATGGGATCCAATCGGCCAATATATTTCCTGTCAGGAGTAATTAAAATATCATCATTTCTTCCAACAATTTGTTTAATAATAGGAAAATTGTTTCCACAACTACATGATTCGTTAGTAATTATACCCTTATCACCTATTTTATATCTAATAAAAGGCATCGCAAAATTAGTAAATCCTGTACAAACAAACTCTCCTATTTCACCATTTTTTACTTTACAATTATTTTTGTCTACAACTTCAAGGTAACCATATTCAGGATTAATATGATATGACCCTTTAGAACACTGACAGGCGAACACAACTTGTTCTGCACTTCCATATTGGTCGAAAACTTTACATTGAAACGCTTTTTCAATAATGTCCCTTTGATGCTCTAATAAAGTTTCTGCAGAAGTAATAACTGCTTTCAATTTAATATTTTCAATATTATTTTTAATAATATAATCAGCGATTCTATAGATACTAGATGGATAGCTATCAATAAACACTGGCTTATATTTTCTTATCTGACTTACATAATATTTAAGATTGTTTTCACTTATATGATATGAAGAAAATAATAAATTTTTAAAAAGAATATTTTTTCTCCAGAAAGGTGGTGTATTTTGTGATGAGGGTACTATAGGTCTACCTGCAAGTGTTATACTACGTTCAAAACCTTCAATTCCGGCCCATTTTTTTGACCTGGCGAAAAAAGCATAGTTCAATTTTCTAGCATCAGGAGCTATATATATAGTTAGTGGTGTACCAGTTGTACCACTTGTACCAATACGTATCAAGGATGATCTATTGAATTTTTGGGACAAAAAATCTTTATATGATTCCCTTATACTTTTTTTTTCAATAATTGGTAATTCTGATATAAATTCAATATCTTTTATAGAATCGATCTCATTTGGTTTTAAATCAATATTTTTTTTATAATATGGCACAAAATTTATTGAATGTTTTAAAATGTTTTTTAAGGCAATGGTCTGATTATTTAATATCTCTTCGGGGTTTAGGTATTGGGTTCTGCATAAAAAATTATAATATTCTTTCCATTTTCCTGAATATCTCTCTTTAAATAATTTAGCACCATATATAGAGCAAAAAACATTTTGCAAATAAATTGGTGTATTATTATATATACTAAATAGATCTAATGCCATTTTATGTGACCAATAAAATTAACTTTTAATAGATGCAGATAATTTATTTTTAAAATTATCAAAAATAGAAATACTTCTAGCAAAATAGTAGACAAACCATATAAAAAATATCAAATGTAATTTTTTTATTTTTTTATGTTTTTTTATAATTATAGCAGTTCTTATTAAGGGTAGTGATAGTATTGCACATATTGAGACAACAAATAGAAATAATGAATGCAAAATAAATGCGCAGAATAATAATAAGAAAGACAAAAGGAAAAAAAAGGGCTGAGTTCCATGTCGCAAATTATTTAATTTAAAACTTTCTGATATGAGTAAATCAATATCACTATACCCCCTCCATCGTTCCTTTTTAATAAACTGCTTTATAGTTTTAGCCTCTCCAATGTGAGTAACACTTATCTTTTTATCAAAAAGTATATTTAATCCTTGTGCACAAATTTTACTACATAACTCAACATCTTCTCCAGTGGTAAGGGCTACAGAAAAACCACCGACTTGCATGAAAACATCCCGAGGCATAATCATATTCATAGATGAAGCCCAACGCACTGTAAAAACATCTTTACTTATTTTTCTGTTCATAGCCCATATTTCTTCAACCCATGTTGGTTTTGGTGGAATATTTATCATTCCAGTTAAACAACCGTTCGATGGATCATCAAAATATTTTATTGCTGATTTTAACCAAAGTTTGGAAACAATAATATCAGCATCTACGAAACAAATAATTTTACCTTTTGAGTGCGTTGCCCCAATATTTCTCATTTTTGAAATATGAATATTTGGTTCTACAAAAATTCGGCATTTAAATTTTTGTGCAATTTCGATTGTGTTGTCGGTTGACCCATTATCAACAACAATTATCTCAATTAATTCATGATTGTAATCTAATTGTTTTATCGAATTTAAGCATGAAGGAAGTCTTTGTTCTTCATTTTTTGCAGGTATAATTATTGAAACCTTAGGAATTTCGTTGCACATATTATTAGTTTATTCAAAAAGTATTTTACATAGGGTCCGTATAAAAATAAATATATTCAATTATTTCAACCATTCGTTCTATATTAAAATTAGTAACTGCTTTTTTAAAACCATTATTTCCTAAATTCATTGATAATTTTGGAGTCTTTAACAAAAAAGCAATTTTTTGTGCAAAATCATCTAAATCAAATGCTTTAACAAGGATTCCACATTTACTATCAATTATCTCTTTCATCGGTCCGATATCAAAAGCAATAACCGGTATTTTTTGTAAAAATGATTCTATGATGACTAAAGGCAAACCCTCATGATCAGAAGTAAGAACAAAAACATTTGAACTTCTTAAAAGATTTGATATATCGGTTCTAAACCCATAATACTTTACATTATTTTCAATATCCAAAGCCTTTGTGATTTTTTTTAGCATTTCTTTTTCAGAACCATCACCGACAATGAGCAACTGAGCGTCTGGAATTTCATTTAATACTTTCTTCCATATATATAATAGTCTATCGTGCCTTTTTTGTTTGTCTAACCTGCCAACAATAATAACATTTTTTGTACCCAACTCATTTTGCTGAGAGGAAATATTATTGTTTTCTATCGCAATTCCAGGATAAACGACTTGAATTAACGATGGTGCAATATTTGTATTCTCAATTATAAATTTTTTTACATAATTGGATACCACTATAACCAATGAATTTTTTTGATTTAACGAAGTAATTTCAAGATTAGCTTTTATTTTATCTCTCAACGTTTTTTTTTCAAAGTATGGATAACTATTATGAATAGTAGAAATTAGTTTAGAGTTTGAAAAGAAAACTGAAAGCATCCTAACAAAAATTCCTGGTAAAAAGGAATGCGTATGTATTATGTTAGGCTTATTTTTTTTTATATCCTTATGTATATTAAATAATGTTATTAATAATTTCAATGGATTATATTCATAATTCGTTACTTCTACACCAAGATTTTTAAATTTTGTTGTTGTTGCAGTATCTTTTATAAAAAATCCAACTTTATATTCAATATTAGTGTTCGTACTACAAGCAATTTGATTATAAACAAGATTAACTATACCACTTTTGGGCCAATGAATAATATGTAATACTCTTATTTTATTCATTATTATCTATTTTTGAGTTTTCTTTTAAATAATAAAAATAGTACTTTTATTGGGATTTTATTTATGTTTTTTAACACAAAAAGTACCTTATTAATTTGATTTTTATTCTCTCTTTTATTAAACTCTTTGTAATACTCAAAATTATTATATTCAATATTCTCGTTTGGATCTTCTATTATTTGATATTTCGACAAATTACCAACTAGTGGGCCAATGGGTTGAGGTTGGCATGAATCATTCACAAAACATCTGAAAATACAATAATTAAATAATTTATTATTAATATCAATCTTAAATATGCCGGTATTTCTTAAATATTTATCCCATAAAAGGTCGAAAATAAAATTTCCTAAGCTGTAAAATATTAGTTTGTTTTTATAATTTTCAACACCCTGCACGGTATGAGAATGATGCCCTAAAATTATATCCGCTCCAGCATCAATAAAATCTCTGGCTATTTTTATTGTATTGGGTGATGGCCTGTTCATTAATTCTAAACCCCAGTGGCAAGATAAAATAACCAAGTCAGACTTTTTCTTTACCTTTTTAATATCAATTTTAATTTTTGATAAATTTCCCAAAGCATAAAGTGGATCAGCACAGAACTGATCCCTCCCAAAATAGTAACCAAGCATTGCACATTTAATGTTTCCTTTCTGTATTATTACTGGCTCTGTACTATAGCCAAAAGTCCCTTTGGTCCCCAAAGGATGTATAGAATTTTTTTTTAAAATGTTTATTGTATCATTAAAGGCTTCTGGTCCATGCTGCATTGTATGATTGTTAGCAATATTTATTACATTGAAACCAGCGTTTTTAAGAATTTTTACATACTCAGGCTTTCCACGAAATAATTTACTATAATAATCGTCTTTTTTAAGACCAACATCCGAGAGAACACATTCTAAATTACCAAAATTAATATCATTATTAGTAAAGTATTTTTTAACGTTTCTAAATAAAAAATCATAACCATGTTTTTCAATATTAGTACGCACGCCAAATCCTGTACAAAGTATATGATCTGCTAAACAAATATCACCCACGGCCGCAATGGATATTTTTGTTTTACTATAATTTATTTTATTCATAACGCATTAAATCCACATATTTTTTTGTAACTTTGTTTGCAGCAACAATAATACCAGTCATATACCAATAATGAGCATAGTATAGAACAGATAAAAAGGTCCCTGATGCAAAATATCCTGCTAATGAAGCCAGAAATGCAACAGATAGATGATTAAGATATTGCATGTCATCATTACTATCCTCTATTTCTATTTTCTTAATAAATAAAATATCCTTTATGTTATAATATAAGAGAACAAAATAAATATAGATGCCCAAAATCCCAAGTTCTGGAAAGAGGGTGAACCAAAGTGAATGTGCAGCACGTCCCCACATATTTCTAGTGAATTCTTTTGATTGATATTCAGGAAATCGAACTTGAAAATTATATCCCCCAACCCCTAATGGATTGTCGAGAAACATTTTCCAACCTGCCTCCCAAGATAAAAGTCTTGTATTTGCTGTTTCTTCTTTTGTATTTGTTATTGTAGACATTTCTTCCCAATATTTATCAGCACCAATTACAAGCATAAGGAAAAGTATAGAACTCAATAATACTAAAGTTAATATTTTTTTATTAAAAAAAGACCACAATGTAAAAGCGACTGCAATTAAACCAACGAAACCTCCTCTTGAAAACGAAACAATAATAGCTATAAGACCTGATGCTAAACCTACAATATATATAACTCTATGAATTTTGTTTTTATCTGAAAAATATAAAATAAAACAAAATGGTAACCACATATTAATATACAACGCCAAATCGTTTTCATCACCAAAATAATTTCCTGGCCCTAATCCATTATGGTTTATAGCATATATAGAAATGTAAATCTCTATACAAATACAAATGAGAATAAAATTTCTTAAACGTTGTATCGAGTTAATACAAATCATTGTTGACAAAATAAAAGGCATATACAAGACTTGTGTTTTAAATGCCCGATACGCAAAACTGTTATTCATTGCAAATGGTATATAGATAGAAAGAAGAAAAACAAATAGCCAGAGATATTTTATCTGTTTACATTTAACACTATTCCAGTCAGTAAATTTAAGAATAAAGAAAATTAAAACTAAGGTGTTCAATAATAATGGCCGCAGAAAACCTAAGTGTAATAGATTATAAAGGCGAGCATAATCCATAATAATGAAAAGAATTGTAAAAAAATACCATTTTGAATGGAGAGCATTTAAATTGTGGGGGGCATATTGACGTATTGGTTTTACCCTCCGTTTGAATTCGCGAGAGTCATAATCTCACCAACATAACAAGTATATTGAAATTGATAATTGCTTCAACTATTTTATAAACAAACCATCTAAAATAAATTTAATTCCCTTATTCAAAGATCCCAAGTTTGTTAAGCCAAGAACTCTCTTTTTCTTGTTGCTTTAGATTAAACAAACAATTATATGGGTGCCGCCAAAGACAATTTGTGCCCTATATAATTTCGATGAAGGCAAAATTCATAATATTATTTCTAATAATCCAATATAAGTTGCTGTACTGTACAGGTTCATATTTGTCCCATGCTCAATATTAGTATTAATTATTCTTAACAACTTTCTCGATCATATTCCTAAAGTTTTGAACATAACATTTTTCGGACAACATAGCTTGAACAAATTGATATCCGTTTTCAGCTAATTCAAATGCTAATTTTTGATCCGACAAAACAATTTTTATTTTTTCAGCTAAATCATCAACATTTTCTTTTTCAAACAACAAGCCGTTAAATCCATTCTTTACAATACATGAAACGCCTCCCACATCGCAAGCTATTATTGGCTTTTTGCAGGCCATTGCCTCAATTAAGACTCTCCCCATGGCTTCAGTACGAGAAGCTAACACATATAAAGAACACTTTGCCATTAAAGGAATAACTTCTTTATAATTTACCGGATTACATAAATCTATATTAGAGTTACCTTTTGCTAAATTTTCATAGTATTCCCGTCCTTCAGGACACCAACCAACAATCTTTAGTCTATATTCAGGAATATAAATGTGAATTTTTTTAAATGCTTTAATTAAAATATCAACACCTTTCAAGTACCATGGAAAACCCAATAACAGAATATATTTATTATCTGATTTTTTACTTTTTACAAATTGTTCTACTGGAACAAAATCTGAAAAACTTATTATATTGGGAAATTTTCTTTCACTTAAACCAAGAGGAAGTAGCTGTTTATCATAAAGAAGTCTTACCATATCGGCTCTTTTCACAACAATAGTAATAATAAGCCTAGAAATTTTCTCCTTCATTTTTTCAAAGGTTTTTAATTTTGTATCGTATGTATATCCATATTTAAATGCATCCTCGAAATTACCATTAACTTCAATAATTGTTTTTGCACCTGTAATCGCACCGACGATGATAACAATCAATCCTATAAAAAGAGGGTTTGTTGAAATGATAACTTTATATTTCATGTTTTCCTTATAATTAATTTTTAAGGCTTTAGAAATAATATGAAAACCAGAAATAAAATTTCTCAACAAACTATTCCCCAAATAATAAGGATAAGAGTATATTTTAACTCCATCAACTATAATTTTATCAATCCCAATATTTTTTTTTATTTCATAATGTTCAGCTTGAAAAAGAGGGGTAATATAACTACATGCAAAATTTTGGCTTAAGTAAAACAATTTGTCATTTTTAATTCTTGATTTTAAAGCAAAAGGCCCAGCACCCACCAATAATATTTTAGTTTTAGGACATAAACAATTCATTTATTAAGATCCCTTTTTATCATTGTAAAAAATTTCTTTATAAATTTTTTATCAAGAATCAAATAAACACCAATATAGGTTCCCCCACCAGTTATGATTTTAATAAGTAGAGTAAAAACTGATATTATTTTTTCATCTAACAACGAGATAAGAATTCTATCACAAAAATAAATAGATATGGTCATAGCAACAATAGCTGTAAATGGGGTTATTACATTAAATAAATATTGTTTGATATTAATTCCGATTTTATTAATAGTAGCAATTAATAATATAAAGCATAATGTGGGATATATTGTTAACCAAGGAATTAAAATAGCATTTAAGCCGTACTGAACAGCAATAAAAAACGATACTGACATTAAAATAGCACATGCTCCTGTAAAATACATATTCCATATCGGGCGCCCTTGTGCAATATTCGTCGTATTATTAATTGAGCTTATCCCCATAAAAATTTGTGATAAACACAGCACCCTGAATAAAAAGGTTATTGGGATCCATTTTTCTCCAAGAACTATTTTGATTAAATCTTCTCCGAGAAGAAATCCCCCAAAAAACAATGGCAAAACAAAAGAAATAATGGCTTTATTTACGTTTAAATAAAAATCATTAAAATTAATTTTATCGTTTTGAAGTTGAGCAAACACCGGCATAGAAACTTGAGTAATTAATGAAACTATTTTTTCAGTGGGTAATTGTGCAAGCTGAAATGCAAATGCATATTGCCCCAACACTTTAGAAGACCATGCCCGAGCAGCAAAGAACCTGTCTGACTTTTCAAACATATAATTAAGAGAGCGCCCTAAAGAAACCACTACACCGAATTTTATAAAATCTTTAACTTCTTTATATTCAAAAGAAAATTTCGGACTCCATTTTTGAAAAAAAAATATTAAAATAAGTTTAGTAAAAGATCTTGTGATGTACCCATAAAGTAGTGTCCAAACTCCCCCATTTAAGTATCCAATGGTAATCATACTAATGCATGAAATAAACACACTCCACATCTCAATTAATCCTAATAACTTAAAATTTAATTCTTTTTTCATTAGACTTAAAGGAACAATCTGCAAACCATCAGTCAGAAAAATAACCGAAACCATTTGTGTGAGTGGGATTACTCGTGGCTCATGAAAAATGAATGCTGTGGGATAGGCTAACACGAAACAACTTGATGAAAAAAATAGACTAATAAAGGCAGTAAACCAAAATAGTGATGATAGTTGATGTTGTGTTGGTTTGGTGCGTTGTATAATGGCAGAACCTAATCCTAGCTCACTAAACATTGCAGCATATCCAGTAAAAATTGTTGCCATTTCCATAAGGCCATAGTCATCTGGCAAGAGTAATCTCGCAACAATAATAGTACTTAGCCATGAAAAAATCTGACTTACTAATTTGAATAGAGCAAGCCATGACACCTGCTTGAAAGCTTTATGGACTATTGACATATTAAAAACAGTATTCTTTTTTCGTATTTATTCACGAGGCGGCCAAGCACTTGTAAAACTTTGAAATCAAATGTATAAACATAATAATATAACATATTGAAATTGAGACCTTACAGATTTGAAAAATGCAGAAAAAAACAGACCACCATGGTACGCAATATTGTTGAGCAGTATTTCGGCTTGAGTCATCTTCACGACAATGCTCAAAGGGCCAGATTCACGACTATCGCCAAAATCAAGTTTGACTGCCTGATGCTGCAGGCAGCTTACAATATTCAACGGGGTCTTAAAATCAAAAAGGCTTATGCTTTCTACGGGCAGTGGTGGGTCCGGTGGCTGAATTTCCGGGGGATGCACCTCATCAGCGCCCTCTTATTGAGGATATTTTTGCTTTAAAGTAGTCTTATTTGCCTATTTTTATTAGGTTTATTGCTACGTGCTTTTGCATCTTCTGTTTTATTTCAAAAAATTTCGGGCCCAAAATCTTAAAATCAGGAAAATTTCAAATTTTTCAAATTTCTCAGATCATAATAAGAGGAAGAGGTTGTTTTTTTAAACCTCTCATTACTCATAATTCATTACCATCACTTAGTTTTCGTTCTTTGTCCCCCGATCCAATCTCCAAGGTCTTTGCCTACTGTCTATTCCCTCCTATTGTTTATATCCTTTAGTCCTTCACTTATCACGCATTACGCATCACTAAAACTACTGTTTTCATTAAGCACCAATCCTTTTATTTCCGACCACCTAACATTATAGGAAAAAATCTAAATAAGAAAACAGATATCGGGTGGCATAATATTAGTGCGCCACAAGTATAAATTATGGACCAAATTATGTTGTTCTGAAAATCATGAGGCTGAGTGAAGACGATCATTCCTAATCCAGTAAAAATACTAAAAATAATGGGATGTAAGGGGAATATTATTATCGTATTTTTTGACAAATATAAGGATACTTTATTAGATGGAAAAGATGATCCCAAAAGTAATAATATTGATATCCCAATAAAAGCATTAATTATAAAAAGCACTTGATTTTTAAACGTCATGAAAGCCATATCAACTCTGCCATTGAGACCAGATATGAAAAATAGACCTATCACTAAAAAAACAAATAAAACAATTTTTAATATTTTATTTAATACCGAAGAGTCAATAGAATATTTTTTGCACGAGAAATATTTTCCCGCAGTATAAAAAATCATTGCTATTGCTGATAGATCAATATTCCATGGTGGCCGGAAATTAATGTTCTTATAAAAGTTAACTACAATAAAACTTAGTACAAGCGAAATAATAAATATGTATCCATTTCTAAATTTCTTAGAAAGAAAATAATAGAGAATAGATGTAGAAAATAGAGTGGTAAAAAACCATAAAACTTTATTAGTTAGCCCCTCGCTATTACCATATATGAAACCAACAACTATTTTGTAAATATCGATATCCAGACCCTTTACGAAACTATTTACAAACAAATATAAAATAGAAATAATACCAAAAAAACAGTATGGAACAACCAGGCTTTTGATTTGAATCCATAAATAGTTAATTGAGCTTAGATTAAGTTTCTTGTCTTTTAGTAGGAAACCTGAAATAAAAAAGAATGCTGGCATATGGAAACTGAAAATAAAATTTTCTAAATTTTTTGATATTCCATCGGTATGACCTATAACAACAAGTAAGATCGCAATTGCCTTTGCATTGTCGATAAATTTGACTCTCATCTTCGCCTTCTGTATAACTGTAGACACACGATGAATATCATTCAGTGAGCCGGATGCCCGTGCGCCAATGGATCGCGCGATTTCGTGTGTTTACATTATAAAAACCCAAGATTTATTAACGTTTTTTCTTCAAAACTTTCTGAAATATTTTTATCAAAGCAAATAATGAGAAGTAAAAATAGATTATAAATCTGATATCATGTGGAATAATTAGGTTGCTTCTTCCTTCAGCAGCGGCAATAAACTTTTACCAATTACTACCTTTTTCATACCTCAACTTCAATAAAAGATCGTTATATTCTTTTTTAAAATATTCACGATGTTCACCGGTAAAATAATTTTTCCAATCTCCGGGAACACCTTTCCGATAATGTTTTTTTACATCTTCTTTACCTTTAGTACGGCCACCTGACAACTTGGAATATCGATGATTAAATATTTTGCCAAATAACTTTTCAGCAGGTATTGTTTTGTACTTTAAATGGAATGAACCATATTTTTGATAGTTTCGATACATTTTGTTTGATAAGATTATTAGTAAATCTTTTATCCTTTTTTTGGTGGTGAACTCATCTAAATCTACTAAACCCATAAAGTCCAATACTTCAATAAAATTGTTAAAAGGATCCTTAGTAAATTCCTCCATTTTATATTCAAGTATATTTGACTGCTCATAATTCCAGTCGTACATATGCTCATAAAACTGCCTTGAAAATTCAAATTCCATGATGAGCCCTTCTTCAATTGTTAACTTTTTCAAAGCTTCCCTGTGTGGTATTAATTCAGGCCAATCATCAGTCGGATGACTGTTTAAATGAGAAAAATACCCCGATACAGCCATGTCACGCGGATCTCTTATCACGTGAAAACCTTTGTAAACGTCTATGGTTTTCACACATGCATAATTAGCGTTTGTATAAGATATAAAGTCAATATTATTATCGTAAATATATTTATTGAAATCTTTTTCAAAGTCTTTAGATCTAAAGACTTGTTTATAAATATAACCAGTATCAAGTAAAAATCCTTGCAGGATGCCATTGATCCATGATGAAGCACACTTATGGTGCCCAAAATATCCACGCAATATTGTTTTCATTTTTTCTCCAAATCCTATATTATCAAGCCCCAATTTACATGAGTTGAACGAATCGGTTTTTTAATTTATACCTGTTTCAACCAAGCCCATATTACAAAATTCTATCAAATAACTCACCTACTTTTTCCCAGCTATACTCTTTCGCCAAAATAAGATTTTCATTGACATATTGAAAATATTCTCTTTCTGAACAAGATAACAGTTCCAAAGTCCCGCCAATCAAATCAGATTTTGTTTGAGCGATTATACCATGCTTCTTAGAAACCATACCAATTCCAAAAGAACCTTCTGAAGTTGTTATAACAGGAGTACCTGTATTTATAGATTCTAAAAATTTATTCTTTAAACCACCACCAGAAAAAATTGGACCCAGAAAACACTTTGCATTAAGATAATATTCCTCAACACTTTTTACTGGTCCAACGAGCTCAACGCCATTAATATCTTTTACAACTCGTTTTAGTCTTTGTGCCGGTGATCGTCCAACAATTCTGAAAATCATCTCAGGAAATTTTGCATGTATTTCCGGCCATAGATTTTCCAACGAGAAAAGAATTGACTTTATGTTTGGTTCATAATCAAGGCTCCCAATAAATATAATGTATGGAGAAATGTATTTTTTTTTCAACAAATCGCTTTTATAATCAATATCCTGTAATTTAATTCCGTTCGGAATAGTATAAACCATATTTTTAGATAATACTGATGAGATATAGCTACTGTCTTTTTTTGTGATGGAAAGGATAGTTATATTGGGTGTAAAATATTTTTTTTTAAATCTTCGAGCATAGAAAATATCAAAAATGATTCCTAATTTCCCGTGAATACTCTGTGTATTACTTAGCTCATTATATAAATGCCGTAGAAATGAATCACAAAAATCACACAGTATATTAGAGCTGCAATCTTCTTCACCATAATACACAAATGAATTCCTACCAAAATAAATTGACACGTTATAAATGTTCGGATCCTGTTTTATTATTTCATGAAGTTTCGGACAGTAAGGAAAAATTGATTTCAATGGCTTATTCCTTGAAGGAAATATCAGTTCTTTGAATAAGTTAAAACGACTGATAGTATTATTTTCTGTTGGCAAGTCAGTTTTTGCACAAATTGAAGATTCTGGGAATAATTTCTTAAACAATGATGTATCGCCAGGGGCGAATATTGTCAGTTGATGTTTTTTGTATAACTCTGTGATCAAACCAATATATCTTGTCGGCCAACCTGAATTAAAGCCTACAAATTCACTTTCAACTACTATTTTGACTTGTGACATAGAACTGATCCTTGAAAGAATAATTTGCTTCTTTTATTTTCTTATATTTATGAGTTATATTTTGTAAATTACTTATATATCTTTATCAACATTGGAAACAAACCATTTCTTTGAAATATATTCTTCAGTGTTAGTAGGTGAATAAATTTGAAAGACCCCCTCATCAGATCTTTTTATAAAACCGGTTTTTATTAATTTTGAAGCATATGGATGGTTAACGTTTATCAAAGGAATTCTTATCGATTCAATTTCTTTTATTTTTAAGATTTCCTTAATAAATAATCTTAGTGAAGGCTTTATATGGTCTTTTTCAATAACAATTAAATCATATATAATAACCATATTGTTTAATTGCTTCCAAATAATATAACCCACAAATTTCTGGTTCCTAATAATTTTATATGTTGATATTTTTTCAAAAGGGTGTGTAGAGTATCTCCAGCGTAGTATAGCAGAACTTCTATCTCGTAGGACAATATTTTTTTTGTCTAATTCCACCCAAAAAGAATCAAAAGAGTCGTCGAAGTCTTCAACTGCTATTAAATTATAAGAGCTATTTTTTAATAAAAACAATTTGGTTTTACTGCATAAGACGTAAAGATACTCAATAATTTTTGCTAAACTTTTATTTTTAATAACTTTATATATTTTGCCCGAGATATTTATCAGATATACATATGGAGAGAGATTGTCTACAGTCTCCCACCCAGCATGAGAAACAACTCTAACCGCAGCTGGAGTTCCAATTCCAAATGCACAAGTATATCGTTTATCTTTTATATATGCAGTTTTGAATTTAAATAATTTTTTACCAGCACCTTTTCCTCGACATTCCTTACTTATTGAAGTATCTCCGCTAATTGCAAAATAATGTCTTTTATCGTTTACCCAATAAGAACGAAATATTAGAGCAGACATACCTATACGGGTGCCATCTTCTGAATGTATCCAAAAAACGATCGGAGGTATAGGCGATTTCTCTCCCAAATAGCGCCAGTTTAAATATTTAACCGAAAACTTTTCAGGTCTATTCCTATTTAAAATCTCAAGGACTTCTTTTTCATGACCCTCGTAGGTTGTAACAGAAAATGAAACTTTTTCTGTCATTATTTCCCCCTTTATAGTCTCATAAATATTCTTGTGGTTCAATAATGTTTATCAATCAGATCTTAAATATAGTTTCTCATATTCTGTTGTCATTATCTTTGAACTAAACTTCTTTTGAAAAATTTCGAGGCTATTTGAAATATATTTATTCTTTAGCTTATTTTCAGACAATATTTTTATAATTTCTGAAGCTAATAAATGTGGACTTTCTGACTGAATTAGGGAACCGTTGTTTCCATGCTTTATAACAGTTGAATTTCCCCCTACGTCAGTAGCAACTATAGGACAACCAGCCGCCATTGCCTCAATTAATACCATTGGCAGACCTTCCCAAAGTGAGGGAAGAACATATAAATCAAACAATTTCAAAAGTTCCGGTATATCAAGCCTTGGGCCAACAAAAAAAACATTGTTATTAATTCCAAGATTAATAGCTTCCTGTTTTAGTTCCCTTTCAAGTTCTCCTTTTCCAGCGATTATAAGTGAAATATTAGGAAATTTGTTTATAACATCCGGCATAGCCCTTAGAAGATATGTAATTCCTTTTTGAGGCGAAAGTCTTACACCGAGACCTATTACAGGGCCATCGTAATTAATCCCTAATTCCTGTCTCTTCTTATTTTTATCTATAGTAATGTCATATCTTGAACCATCAATACCATTGGTAATGGTTACTATCTTTTTTGGAGATATATATTCATATTTCATAAGATTATTTGATGTATGATCTGAAACACCTACAACTTTATATGCGAAATGAGACATAAACCACTCTGAAAACATATATCTCTTTTTATCAGGAAAATTTCTAGCATGATCTGTATGAACAATATTTTTTACACCTGCTAAAAGTGCACCAAGAGTTCCATCAGTGAATGGCTGAGTATTATGGGTATGAATAACATCTATCCGCTCACGATTTAAAATGTTAGCTACTTTCAGAAAAGCAAAATAATCCGTACCAATATTTTTCTGAGGAAGATAGAAAACCTTAATTCCAATTTTTTCAACATCTGGAACAAACTCCCCTAGTTCACGAAGGCAAAGAACAGATATATCAAATTTTTCTTTGTTTATTGTCCTGCAGATATTAACTACAACCTGCTGAAGTCCGCCAATTGCAAGATCATGAGTTATCTGCATAATGCGCGTTTTTCGATGGGATGAGAACATAAAGTCAATTTTTAATTATATTAGTTCATAGATCATTGGTTGTAGGTTGTAGCTGATAAGTTAAATCTTACTTTCGACACCATTTTTAGACGATTCCAGATGAATTTATTTTGTAATAACTCCAAGAGGATAAAATATTTTACATATTGATATAACAAGAAATAATTTATGCATAGACATTGATAGTAATTTCTGGTAGTTATGTCCTCACAGGCTTCAACTCAAACGCTGAGAGGACAAAATGGACAATCTGGTTCCTGAAAATCTGACGTTCTCCGAGGTCGGCCACCTACCGATCATCAAAGACTTTGCCAAAAAGATCAAGCTGGTTGAAACATTGGACGCCATGGTCGACAGTGAAATGGAACTTTCACCGGGAATCGCTGTTCTGGCCATGGTGTTGGATACACTTTCGGGAAGAACCCCTTTGTACCGGCTTGAAGAATTTTTCCAGGAAAAGGATGCCGAATTGATTTTGGGCCACGATGTCGAACCGGAACTTTTCTGTGACTACAATCTGGGCCGCGTGCTGGACAAGATATTCGACACCGGTACGCAAAAGGTGTTCTCACAGATTGCGCAAAACGCGATTGGCATCTTTGACATCGATCCCCGTCGTTTGCATTTTGATACCACCTCCATCAGCGTTTTCGGGGATTATGATTTTAGCGATCCTCCGCTGAAGATCACGTATGGCCATAGCAAAGACAAGCGACCCGATCTGAAACAGTTTCTCGTTTCGATGCTGTGCGTGGATCGCAATATTCCCATTTTGGGGACATGCGAGGACGGTAACGCATCGGACAAGACGTTGAACAACGAACTGTTGGCAGGTGTCTCCCGGCACATGGCCCGACACGGTCTCGAACCAGGGGCTTTCGTTTATGTCGCGGACTCGGCCTTTGTCACGCCTGACAATCTGGTGAAAGCGAAAGAGAAAAATGTAAAATTTCTGACACGGCTACCGGCCACCTACAAGGAGTGCGGCCGTGCCATTTTTGATGCTGTAGCCGCCGATAACTGGATCGATTTGGGCAAACTCAATGAAACGCCGGCCACGAAAAAACGTCCCGCAGCGTATTACCGTGGCTTTGAAACCACCGTTGAGCTGTACGATGAAACGTACCGCGCTATCGTTATTCACTCCTCCGCGCATGATAAAAGGCGCCATAAGCGTATTGATCGATCGATTGCTTGGGCAAAAACGCAAGGAGCTTGAAACAAACTGCAAAAAAATCAACGCAGGCCCTTTTTATTGTCTGGCGGATGCCGAGGCGGCAGCCGAAAAAATCCAAAAAGCCGCTGAGCGCAGCTATCACAAGCTACAATATGAAATCAAAGAAGAGCCCAAATATCCCAGGGGACGGCCCGCCAAAGGGAAAACACGCACGCCAATCGGTTATGAATATCTTCTCGATGTAGAGATCGATGTGGATGCGGATGCCGTCGCGCCCCTACGTCTTGAAGCCGGATGCTTTGTATTACTATCCAACCTGTCCGGCCAACAGGAGTTGTACCAATGGCCTGCCGTCACCCTTTTAACGTTATACAAAAACCAGAGCGGCATCGAGCAAAACTTTGGATTCTTGAAAGATCCGGTTATCGTCAACAGCATCTTTTTGAAAAAGCCGAACCGTATTGAGGTGCTCGGGTTGGTGCTGCTCATTGCACTTCTCATTTGGCGTTTGATGGAACGCTGCATGCGGCTTCATTTAGAAAAAACGGAAAGCGAAATCACCGGATGGAAAAACCGCCCAACCAAGCGTCCGACCTCTTTTATGATGACGACGAAGTTCTTAAGCATTCTGGTAGCAAAATCAGGAAAACGAAGACAATTGGTAAAACCGCTAAGGACTGTTCAGCTTGAATTTCTAACGGCGCTGAACGTCAGTCCGGAAGTATTTTTCAATCCGTAAAAGTAAAAAAAATGAACAGAGAGCCTCGAAAAAGGGTGCGGAATGTACGTTAAATGGCTTTAATTCAATCCACTCATACAAATTACGGTATAATATTTGTTTTTGCCCTTATTACATAGAAACAATGAGTTATCATTCAAGTTTTTATCTGATTGAATTATACAATGAAGCCTATTGAGTTTCCAATGGACTGAATAATTTCTTTTCGTTTCTCATTATCAAGTTTTTCAATATGATATTCCTTGTCAAAGACTTTTTTGTTTTCCGCTATATTTTTAATTTTGTTTTTGTATTCATCGAGATTAGAAATAACCTTAGCAGGATTTCCCGCTACAATAGAATTTGGAGGAATGTCTTTTGTCACAACAGAACCGGAACCAATAATAGAATTAGAACCTATTTTTACTTTTGGAAGAACGATCACTGAATCCCCAAGAAAACAGTTTTCACCGATATCAATTTTACCAATCTTCGTATAACCAAGGATTTTTTTTGTACTTGCATCATGAGCAATCAAACGGACATTTGGAGAAATTGTTGTATTGCTGCCTATTGAAATCAAAAAGCAGTGAGAAGGATCAAAAAAAAAATCCTCTATAATTGATATATTCTTTCCTAATTTTAGACCCTTTTTTACTAAGGAGGAAATGTATCTTTGTCTTTTGTTCTTTAATAAATATTGATAACTTTTATTAAATAAGGAATTTAGAATCATTATCTTGAATTTAACAAATACATAATTAATATAGATATAAGCCTTCAAAAAGCTCTTTCAAAACTTCATCCGCTGTTTGAAAATTATCATTCTAACATTTGTTGATATTCAAATCAATGAATCACTCTTTTTTCGCTTCTTGAAAACTTGTTTACACTCAATGCGAAACGTAATTTAATATAGATCTTTCCAAGATATTTTCTATATTAAAAAAATAATATATCAACTTTTTAAAATATATTTAACTGGGGTATGCACTTAAATCCAGCACATACTATATGTTGTGGCCCAGGTCATCGTCAATTGGATCGAGATTTAAATTTGCTGCCCCTTCCAAAAACGGTAACGATGCACCTTTAAGAGTACTAGCTGGGGCAGGGTCCACCATCACGGCCTGTTGGACCAGCCTGTAAAATAGTTTTCCGCGAGACACTGATGTTCTACGGTTGAACCTGAATGTGAATTCATCCAAATAGTACATCAAATGAGACGGTCTGACCGCCCCTTGATAAGTACCAAGTAACCATCGTTTCATGAGCGACGCTACCAAATGTACAATCTTCAAGTCATGCGATGGAATCGCAATATGCTTAAATCCTTTATCGCCAAGGCTGCTATAGCCGGGCCAATCATCCGTCCTGATGGTGCTGCCTGGCTGGGCGATTTCTTGTACAAATTGAGTCAGACTATCTCCCGATGCGTCTTCGAGGTGCCAGAGTCTAATTCGCCCAATTCCTTTTCGGCCTTTATCCTCCACGGCAATACCGACCAAAGCTTTACCTTCAGCACCCCGACCGCGTTTTCCAGACTTTTTCCCACCGACATAGGTTTCATCAACTTCAACAATCCCGGACAATCGGTCACGTCCTGGACGAACCATTGCTCTTCGAAGTTTATGGAGCCATTGCCAGGCGGTATTATAACTCCCAAGGTTAAGTACTCTCTGAAGCCCAAGTGCATTAGCTCCGTACTTCTGACCTGTAATGTGCCACATAGCCCGAAACCAAAGAGACAAGGGCTTTCTGGTGCCGTGAAAAATTGTACCGGAAGTTATCGTAGATTGATTTCCACAATCAGTACAATGAAACTGGGATCGTTTAGTTCTCCACGAGGATGCAGAACCGCAATGAGGGCAACGGAAGCCTTCGGGCCATCTAAGAGCCATCAAATAGTCAGTGCATCCAGCTTCAGAGCTAAATCGTTTTTCAAATTCTATCAACGTTCTGGGGTAATCTTCCTCCATAGACTGGTACACTATATGTTGTGGCCACTGGAGTCAAGTGCATACCCCAGTATATTTAATAACTCTTATACAGAAACTCTTCCATTCTTTCATTGAAGGATTCATGTCTTTCCAATCAAACAATGCATATTTATCATAACCTTTCAACATTGATATAAAAAAGGTAAATATATCTTTCATTTTCCCATATTCTATTATCCACTCGATGTTTTTCTCAAAATCACACCATGTAATGCCGTCAGGATAATTGCATTGCTGTTCTGTGAGTACTCCCAGCATATCTTGATAATATATATATGGAAAGTCGACACAAAATCCGTCATTAATTCCAAAACGACTGTTTATTTCAATTACATTAAAACTCTTATCGTAATCATCGTATTTAAAATCGATCCCGGCATGACCTATATAATTAAGATTATCAAGAATCTCATTTCCCTGTTTTTTAATCTCAGGAATGTTAACTGCTGTCAAAAGAACTTCCGACCCCGTACCATTGGGATACGTTTTTATTTTTTGTCCTACACATGCTATCGTAGTTCTACTATTTTCAGATCTATAACCAGTATAGTAAAAACTATTCTTACTGGGGCCTGGTATCCACTCCTGAAGAACCATATCACTAAACGAACCCAGCATATTTACAGCCGATTCAAGTTCGTTCCCATCTTTTATTATCTTAACACGTTGCCCCCGACCTATATACTCTACTATGCTTTTTTCCTCCTGCCAAAGATCATGATAATCAGGTTTTAATATGACTGGAAATTTAATATCGTTTATTTGCGGAATTGATTGAAAACCCTTTTTTATAATATATGTTTTAGGACAATTTATTTTTAAATATTGAAAAAGCTTCGCTGTTTCAACTTTGGATACAAGTTTTTTTGCGACATTAAAATTATCAGGATAACAAAAATATTTCGACAATATATCATGATATTTTAAAACCAGTACAAGGTAAGTATCACTTGTTGTATACAACACTGGTTTCGAGTTGCACCTTTTTGAGAACTCAATTAAATAATCCCTGAGTTCTTCATTCTTTTTAGGCGCATGAAGCCTTGTTATCCATTTTGAAAAAGATCCGATTATTTCTTCGGCATTGTCAATGCCAAAAACCTTTATTCCTTTTTTTCCAAGACTACGCGCAATGTCTAAGCCACCTTGATAAAGGCCTAAGATAAGAACTGGATTTTCTTTACTCATAGAATAGTCCTCATCAGCTACTGCCTTTAAATTTTAAGAATGGGAAAAATGAATTTGATCACCTTTTTAAATAAATGGTGAAAGATCCTTCTTATTATAAATGAAGATCCCAAATTTTTCAATACATCCAAATTCCAAGACAGCTTGAATACGTATAAGTTAATATAGATATATCTATTCAATATATCATTTGAAATATCTGAATTCATGCATTCATATTTTTTTGAAAGAGATAGAATTTTACTTGTAATATATTCTGCTCTGTCTTCAACAGCTATCTCAGTCTGAAAATTATTCGTTATTACAGCAGGAATTATTTCAAAATCGTAAATACCCTGTTTTGAAATGGCGCATTTTAAAATACAGGTATCTTGATCGGGTTCATCGAAAATAAAGTCTCCAAGGCTATACACAATGATTCCATTTTTGTATTTTTCGACTCCTTGTAGGCAGTGCGGATGGTGGCCAATAATAAGATGCGCCCCGTTATCAATCATTTCTCGTGCATATTGCATCTGAAACGGAATAGGGTATTCCAAAAAATCAAGTCCCCAGTGCATTGAAACTATAATAACGTCAGCTTTAGTACGAATATTTTGAATATTTATTATAGCATCTTTTATTCTAAAATGTGCTATTCCACCTTGTTTTTTTTTTGCAATCCTTGTTGCCGGGTTAAGGAAGCATGAATAAGCTATAAATGCTACTTTTATTCCACAACTATCAATCATCACGGGTCTTCGTGCCGTTAAAGCATCAATTCCAGCCCCCACGTATTTAATTTCATTTTCATTTAAAATAGATAAGGTATTAAAGAACGCATCATTGCCAAAATCATGGGTATGATTGTTTGCAAGTGATAATACACCGAACCCACAATACGATAATCCCCTTACAGATATGGGGTTTGATCGAAATGTCATATGTGGATCTTGCTTTTGATAAGGGGTTCCATTATTTGAGATAGGACTTTCAAGATTCCCAAAAAGAATATCCGCTTGTTGAAGATACTCTCTAATTTTTAAAAATGGATATTCAGGCCCATGACGATTTATAGCTTTTCCTGTTCCCCTGTTTTCAGAAAGCATGATATCGCCAACAGCCATTAATGTAACAGTATTATCTTTCGTCGTCATAGTTTGAGGTAATATGTCATTTTTCTGTTATCCCGGCAAGATAGCATAGAATAGTAGCCGCAACTTTCGTCGATCTTCCAGCAAGATCATAATTAAGGGTGGATATGATATCATTTATCGTATCCCGATTCGGGTTGTGTTCAGTTATCGGATAGTCTTCGATGAGGATCAGTGCCGGATAACCTTCTGACCAGAAGGCAGCTTCATCTCCTCAGTAACACTGTTTTTTAACTATTTTTCGCACGTTGAACCCATATGCCCGGCTCACGGAAAAAGCAGTATCAGCAAGCCATGCATACTCTGGTCGCGTTACTAGATCGATATCCTCATCAGCCGGCCCATAGGCAATCATATCCATGTTGAGCGCGGCAATGATTTTTAGCTTGTCCCTGTTAATGCTTTTAACATACGCGTTACTTCCATTTTGTCCTGTTGACTCTCGTGAAAAGAAAATGAATTTTAATGTTTTTTCGAATGAATATTTTGAAAGGATTCGGGCAAGCTCAATTACGCCAGCGCAGCCACTTGCATTATCATCAGCACCAGGTGCATAGACGAGCTGCTTCTCAGATTTAGTATCAAAGTGTGCACAGACAACGATAGTCTGTTCCGGATATTTATTCCCTTCAATGGTACCGACTACATTCTTCCATTCAACACCCCAGTATTCATACGTGTGGTAATTAACTTTATCAAGGTATTGGTATAAGCGCTCGTAAATGTATTCAGCGGATTTAATCTGTTTATCGTATGGATAACGGGTTTCAAACCCAACCAGATCGGTAATTGAAGATTTAATATTCTGTGTCGACACTTCTGAAATAATTGAGTCAATTAGTGGATTCTTTTCAACTTTTTTCCGAGCTGAACATCCTGAAACAATCACAATACACAAAAAAATCAAACTATATTGGATAAATATTCTCATGCCTTTTTACTTATCCTGAAGCCTTTCCAACCATCCTTCTTTCCACCAGATAAAACATGTCCGGTCACAACCGTCCCATGCTTTTTCGATACCACCGACTCCATCGCAAAACACGCCATCAAGCAACACGATATTTTTTACCTTTGACAACTTCCATTTTCGCTCATCAAATACCAGTTCTACTTTTTTGAGGACGGTATATGTGCCGCCGCAGAATTTCCACATAACCGGCGTATATGCTAGCCCTTGATATTTATTATTTTGATCAAGTGTTCTTTTTATCTCTTCAACCGACTTTACTTTTACAAGTTCACCAGCCCTAAGGTTTAATGGGATGATTTTATTGGCACAATTTTGTGAAGGCGTTTTGATCGAAGAGATGTTATTAGTATTTTGAGAGTAGGTGCTGTTTTCCTTATATATTTTGGATTTTATAAAACATAGTAAATATATAATTTTTCTTTTGAGTCTGTCAAAAAACGAAAAATTAACAAGCGCTTCTTCAATACCTTTCAATTGGCATAGCATGATATCCTCCCATAATTTCAAAAACGTGAAACTAATTTACGGATACCTTTTAATAAAGAGCCTACAATATGAAATATCGTCTTTTCCACAGGAAACCCGTAAAAACGATTTTTTATTCTCCAATGCAACAAATGTATTAAAGGTCCGTAAGGGATGCGAGAATGGACCATTTTGTTTAGCATAACCAGATATTCTTCATCAATCTCAATGTCTCTCTTATCGGCAATCCAGTCCACACATACAAGGGACTTTGATTTAGATGTATCGAAAAGCAAATCATCCCACTCCTCGATCCGGGCCGGCATCTTTATTCCATCTGCAACAGCTCTTTTATAGAGATCACACCCAGGATATGGTACCCAGATACCCAATCTGACAAACCAAAAATTAGGATGCGTACGAATCATTTCGGCAAACATATCTAATGTCTCTTTATATTCATCTTCCGTTTCAGACGGGAACCCTACAATAACAGACGGATGGATTGATATCTGCGGATAACGATTTAGGAGTTTGAGAGCTTCCCAGTTTGCCTTCCGAGTGGTATTCTTATTAATTAATTTAAGTATCCGATCACTTCCCGATTCAAGTCCCAAAAGTACCATTTTGCATCCTGATGCGGAAAGTTTTTTGGCAAATTCTTCATTAAAATAGTCCACACGTATCTCGGAGGTATATGGTAGGCCAATAGCATCGAGGATGCGAAATGCACGTTTTCTATTTGTGAAGAAATTATCATCCCAGAAACGGATACCGTCGAGTCCGAGTTTCTCTTTTAATGCCAGAACTTTATCTATAACAAAATGTTCCGAGTGGGCGCGCCAGCGGCCTCGGTTAAACTCTTGATTAAAACAAAACCCGCATGAATGTGGGCATCCACGGGAAGTAATAAACTGGAATGCCCGCTTCATGCCGAATTGTGGTGCTTCAAAGACATAAGCATCAGGATCCAGAAGTGTCCAGTCCATTTCATATTGATCCAGATCTTCTATCAGTTCCCTGCTCTTCGTAATGATAATTCGACCACCGCTCTCCTTAAAACCTATTCCCTTAATATCATGATAATCAGCCTTTTTTGCTATGGCCTTGGAAAGCTCCACTGCGGTAACCTCTCCCTCACCAATAACCACAAAATCTATTGCGACTTCCAGTAAACATTGGTGAGGTAAAATGGACGCGTGCGCATTTCCCCAAACGGTGGGGATCCCTGCATCCTTGATTATGGAGGTCAATCTCAATGCGGCTCTCATTGACCAACCCGTGTTTACGGAAAAACCAACCCATAAAGGATTCAGGCTAATGATTTCTTCTGTAAAAGAAAGAATATCATTTTCAGAGACATGGTATACTTTCACATCATACCCGGCCTTTTTCAAGGCGTCACCAACATATAACAATCCTAAAGGCGGATTATTAATTGTTTCTTCACTATTTACTCGAATTAAAATGATCATTAGTAAAGTACCAAATATGAGTTTTGAGGTTCATTTTCTTTTAAAAATTTACATAATTTATTAATACATATCTCAGAAAGGCTTTTATCATTTTGATAGTCTGCAATATTCCAATCATTTATGTTTATTCCAGGTCCATGATTTCCATTTTCATCCCTATCATCTGAATAGGAAAGCCAA
Source organism: uncultured Desulfosarcina sp. (assembly GCA_963674945.2). Lineage (GTDB taxonomy): Bacteria > Desulfobacterota > Desulfobacteria > Desulfobacterales > Desulfosarcinaceae > Desulfosarcina. Next base: position 392,965 of record CAXXWQ010000002.1, on the reverse strand, counting down.
AAGTATCCTACCACCCATGACTCTTTTATCATCAACACACATTTATTGTTTTCCAGTCGATTACTTATTCCATCTATATTTTTAGAACCCATAGCGACAGCTAAATGATATTTGTCACTCTTCACAGCGTATTTGGTCGAAATTTTATCGTTTATTAATATTTGTGTTGGGAGTTTATATAGTTCAAACCTTTTTCTTAATACTGAAAGTTCTTTTACTGTACATATGCTGCTATTATCGGTATATGAATTCAAGGTACGAACTCTTAAACAATCGTATAGTTTAGTAAAGGTTTTGTTCTTTTTAAAAAATGGCAATATATAAAATCGCATTTGATTTATTAGTCGCCAAAAAAGAGTGCAAGGGAAAAGTTCCATTCTAATTTGTTCATGATATAAATTCGTCCATTCACGTTTAAATTGCTCGTTCCCTCTTCCTATGTCAAATTCCTCAACTCCCCCAATTGAGAATAATTCTTCAATACACTTATAAAATAATATAACGCCTGGTGAAAATGCACAAAATGCAGGATCATAAGTTGTTTTTATACCATATAATTTTTTTCCACATAAAATGCTAATCAAATATGCAACAGGTCTATTACAGACATATAAACAAAATAAATATAGTTGCCCAGATTCGCCAAACTTCTTACAAATATTAAAGTAGAACTCAGGAAATGGTTCTTTACCTTTCCAAGTGAGAGCATATAGCTGAAAAAATTTTTCTAAATGTTCCGATACGAGTTTTTTTCCCTTTATTTGCTTTAAATTAATATTTCCTAATTCGGAAATTCTTTTTATCTTTCGCTTGAATTCTTTTTGTGTTTTCTTTTTTAAAAGCTTTAATGTTTCATGAAAGGTATTATTTAGTTTTAAATACCTGCTATTTTCTCCCTCTTCTTTATTTATATAAATGACTTTTTTGTTCAATAGATTATTAAAGATTTTCTTTTCTGTTGTATTTAACCGCATTTCATTTAAGTTAATAACATATCTTTTATGAAACTTTCTATCCAGATATTTAATTAGAGATAAAATCACATCTTCAAATGAATCCAAGTAAACAATACCTTGGTAAGGTGTATAGGCATTTTGGATAAAGCTAATATAAAAAAAAGTAATGCCCATTATTTTCTTTTCCTCATATACTAATGGTGCATAAGCAATGTCCTGGTCAAATAATGAAAAGAACAATAATAGCGGAGTTTTATTATTATCTATTGTTTTTAAAGCTGAACAATACCAATTATAACAATAATAAGGTGCTGTGAAAGATGTTTTTAATAAAAACCTATTCCATCTTTCTTCAGATTCTATTAGTTCCTTTTTATTGTTTACTTCAGTGATTAAGATCATAATTAAATTTATAAATATTTTATTAAAAAGGGATATAAATCTTCTATGAATTCAACAAGACGATTATGAGAATCTCTTTCGTCATTCTGAAAAATAGGTGTGGATACTCTGATAAGCGAACCACTTTTCTTCTGGCTGCCAAATTTATTCAAAGCAAGAGCAAATCGTAATTTAATGTAATTTTCTCCAACAAAATCCCCGGCTTTATAAAAATAGTAAATCAATTCATCTGTTTCATCAGATTTTCTTAACAGCTGGTTGGTTCTTATTTTAAACTTTTCGTTATTATAATCAATATATAAATCCTTCGTCACTTTACTTAACTGAATTCCCTTCCCTGCCAGGCAACCCTCAGGTGCATGAAAATCCACTTTGGTTTTCGGATAATAGACTATAGAAAGAAAGAGTTGGCTATCATCTGTGTAATAAACCCGGTGAATGATAGATCTTGTTTCAAGTATTTTAAAAATTTGCTCTTTTAATTTGACATCTTTTCCTTTCCAATTTCCGATATCTAAGGGAATATTATTTATCACCTTATCAATTTCTATATAATCAGCATCTTTATCATAAGATAAATAATTAACTATTATGCCTGTTATAATAAAAAGGACAACTAAAACAAAATATCTGTTAATAATTTTATTCATATTTTTTCAACTATTTTCCCAAAGAAAAAAAGTAAGCTCAATCCTAAAATAAAAACAAAAATACCAGAAGCATTATGCAAAACAGATTCAGGAGATGCCGCCTCAATACTCCAATATTGAGATATTAAAATAAGTATGAAAATACGAACTATATTTGAAAGCAGCGCGATAGGTACAGATATTATAAAAATCAACCATTTTTTAGATGTTGAAGTATCTATAATATAGGCAAATATAGATCCAAGCGCTAAAAATGAGATTATAGATCTTAAACCACTACAAGGATTCCCTACCAGGAGATTTCCAGCAGGAATCGTAATATAAAATCCTTCTCTTAATATTGGAAATCCCCATAATTTTGCGATCCAAACACCTCCCTTCGCAACTATCATTTTTAGTGGAAATGAAAGTTTTGATATGAAAGCAAGCGGAAGCGGAAACATGAAAAGCATAAAAACGATTGGAAAAAATATTATGTTAAAAATTTTTTCCCCAAAAATATAAAGCGAAATACCTATTAACAAGATAAATATGGAAAAACCAGAAATTGAAAATACATATAAGATTGTACCCAAAACATGTAAAACAAATGAAAGGATTATAATCAGGAGTCCTAACAAAGAGCATTCGGGCTGTATCTCTATTAATTCGTCCTTTTTTTTATATATTAAAAAGCCAGAGATAAAAGGGATAAAAAATGCGTGAGAATAGTATGAATCAGGGCTTATATATCTATTATACATCCAGTATATAACATCATGATAGGTCGTAAAAAATGTAATAGAGAGAAAAATTATAGCATAGATTATCTTCATAATATAGCGGTTTAAATTAGGTCTTTCTTTATATTCTTTATGATGTTATTTATACTCTTACAGAGTGTTATCCATCAACGTTTTTAACGTATTAAAAATATTGATTCACATGGTCAATACTAAAAAGATTTAGTATCGAAACGTTTTATATTTAGATAATAAGTCTTTTTCATCTTTAGTTACCCCCAGAAGAATTGTATTATCATAATCCTTTCTAACAGCACGAGCTTTAGGCCCCATAACAAGAAAATATTTCTGAACAGTTTTTCCCGACCCGACGAGTGTTCCGGCGGAAATAGTTGAATAATCTTCAATATTAGTTTCATTTGCGACAACCGCGTGGGCACCAATCCAAACATTATCACCAATATTTGGGGCAATTTCACTGATACCTGAATGTGAGTTACCAATCCTAACATTTTGGTGAATTGAACAGTTTTTTCCTATATGACAGCAGTTTATATCGATCCCGCCAAAATGACCGATGTAAAAACCTCTTCCAATCTGAGCTTTTTTTTCTAATCGGATTCCATACATCTTTATTACCATAAAATTAAGGCAGTGATAGCTACGAGATAATAACCACTTAATTGGCCGCAAAATTATGGATGTAAAATTATTTTCTACCCATACTCCAAACCTGTAAACAATCAGTGCCTGTAAACCGTAACAAAAAATTACAATTTTTATTTTCCGTATTGAGGGCGGGTTTTCTTTTCCGCCCTCGATGATATAAAATCTTCTAAAATCAGCTTTTAAATTTTCAAACATGGCCAATACTAAAATACGTTACTCAATTATTTCGGAATATCAATTTTTATAATTCGGCCAGGATTACCCTCTATTTCACAATTGGCCGGAACGCTTTTGCTCAAAACGGTGTCTTGGTGTATAACGACATTGCTGCCAATTGAAATTTTTCCATATATAACCGAATTTTTGTTTACAGTAACATTATTACCTAAAATAGGTGCTTCTTGCTCTATACCCAAGCCTATGGTCACTTTTTCATGAATAGAGCAATTTCTACCCATTTTTTTTACACCTATTATACTTCCACCGTTTTTAGAAAGATAAAGTCCTGGCCCGATGTCAGAACTTTCTTCAATCATAATTTTGCAGAAAACCACTGAAAAATATTTACCGATATTATAAACAATAATTAAAGGGTATCTGACGATTTTTACTTCAGATTTTTCTACATAATTGTCAATCCAGAAACCAAACCGGTGGACACAAGTCGTAAAAAAACCAGGTGATTTTAACATAGTCAGAAACATATTTAAAAAGAATCTAAAATCAATAGTACCCGCATTCTCAACATAGCGTGTATAATCCTTTCGAATGTTCTCAAACATTATAATATACCTAAATCCGTGGCACAAAATGTGATTGAATTCATACAATAACTACAAAACATGAGATGAGATGTAGAAACTTGCCAACAATAGCGTATTAATCAACATCAGAGTGAATTGTTGATATCGTTCCACCATGTTTCGATCATGATCAGACCCGGATATATTGAAAAAATACGAGGGTCCAATCAAAAAGAGCAACCCGTCTTTTATACCAAGCGTTTTGAAGGCTCCCACAAAGTTGCCCTTTCGCCTTTCCAATATTTTAACCATGCAACAAGGATGGAATAATTTACGGTTGTGAAGAAATAGGTTAGTTTGAAATAAGGTTGAAGCTTTAAGGTATAAGGTTTAAGAAAACTGAAAACTAAATTAATAATTTTGTATTTTGTATTTTGTATTTGAGGGAAGATAGTTTTTTGTTTAACTTCAGATAAATAATAAAATAATGCAAAAGAATAAAATATTACCTGTAATAATAGATATAGGATATAGGTTCCCGTGCCGGCTACCAATAACAGATTTGATAAAAAAGCCAGAATCAAAAAGAAGGGGACCATCCAACGGCATAGTTTATGGCTGAACAATTGCCATGAAAACAATCCGTATTTCTTAACATTGAACAATGACAGGTTACGCATTAATACTGAAATTCCACGAAGTACTGTTCTGACTTTTCGTTGAAATTCTTTTCTTTCATCGGCAAGGTTTTGGTAATAACCGATGCTGTTGGAATCAGATATGCCACGCAAACCGAATTTTATAGAATTTATCAGTGTGTTGAAATCGCTTTGCAGATCAACGGCCCAATTTTCACATACCGATCTTCTTGCAGCAAAGAATGATCCACTGAGACCAACAAGCGTATTGACTTTCGTTTCCAAGCCCCTCAGAAACATTTCATACTTCACGTAAGCCCCTTCACCGCTGACATTTCCATCTTTATCAATAAATCTGTCTTCACTGCTGACACACCCAACCGAAGGATCAGCGAAATTTCGTACAATATTTGAAATAGCATCAGGTTTTAAAATCGTAGCTACATCCGAAAATATCAGGATTTGAGACTTTGACGCATCCACTGCATATTTTTGTGCGTTTTCTTTGCCTTTTCTTTCTGGTGCCCTGACAAGTTTCACGCCTTTATCCGCATATGATTGGACAATTTCATCTGTTTTATCGTTTGAGCAGTCTGATGCGACGATGATTTCCAATTTATCCTTTGGGTAATCTGCAGCTAATGAATTCTTTATTTTATCTTCGATTCTTTTTTCTTCGTTGTATGCTGTTATTATGAAGGAGACGGAGGGAAACTGATAGCTGACAGCTGATAGCTCAGAGTCTAAATTTTGACTTCTTTCCTTTTTATATGAAAAGAGGGATTTAAGCTTTCTCCATGCTAATATTCCCATCAAGCAAAGAGGGTAGCCGAAATAGACGTAGAAGATCATGAAGACTGAAAACCAGAAGATGAATTCGAGCATTGTTTTTAAAAACTTTCTGACAGGATTAACATGATTTACATGACTCACAGAATTTTTTATTCACCGCCCGCTACGCTCGAGTCGCAAAGTGCACAGAGAGGTTTTTTCTTTTTCCCCTCCGGGGAACCCTAACAACACTTAGCGTGCTCTGCGGCTCTGCGGTGCAATAAATGGTAATTATTAATTTTAAGTTTTGAACTGGAAAGATTGTACGCATTCACAGGGTAACACCCATTGGATTAAATCCAGGAAAGGTTTGGCTCTAAATTTCGAAAATAGGAAGTAATGCACTCCACGAGAAAAGGAAAAGTCTGCTTTGCTTGTAAGCGACAGGTTTCTTTCAGTGACAATATCCGCTCAACCCAACGGTTTCCTTTCTCGCTTTGGGTGCCAAGGCTTCGTTTCCGCCACAATACACCAAAGCGTAGCGCTCTTTCGGCACGATTGTTTGTGGGATCGACGCCCTTGTGATCCATAAACACCCATAGGTTGTTCATTTCCCGGATGATCTGCCGAGCGAGTTTTCCTGCATCCGTTTTATCGGGTTCCCAAAGGGACACGGTAAACAAGAAGAATGTATAAAAATCCGACCATTGCTTTGGGTCGGGTGGCTCTTTGGCAAACGATACCAGTTGTCTCAACCAAGCGGCGACGATTTCTCCGAAGCGACGTAAATCCGGCTTCTTTCTCTCCGCCAGAGAATCGGCCTTACGGATTAGATGAGCCAGGCACGTCTGGCGGTGAACCCATTTTTGATACAGGCCGTAACCGTCGCTGACCAGAATGCCGTTCCAGTCCTGGATGAGTGCTTCGAAAGCCACCTTGGAGCGATGCGGGTCTATGCGATAGAAAGCAACCCGCTCGTTGACCATGGCCCACAGCCAGTGCAGATCGTTTTCTGTAAACCAGGAGGTCTCATCGATATAATTGCACCAGAAACTTCTGGCGATACCCCCGATACGTTCATACACAGGCAAAATCGCCATTGAAGTGCGGTCAACGATTTTTTGGATCGTCCCCGTAGCAATGGGAATGTCTAACACAGAGTCGCATAACTGCTTTACGTCCATTCGGCTCATCCCTTTAATACCGCTTAATTCACCAACAAATGCGGTAAATCGGGGACCGTATCCGCTCGACAGGGCAGATGGCAGCTTGGCTTTGACAACCTTCCCGCAATTGGGGCAATCGCACTTGTGCAGAATATAGTGGCTGACTTCCATTTCGATTTTGGGAAGTTCGATCTGTTGATGGGTGTAAAAAGGCTTCATCTTTTCCTGATCGAACACCGAATGACCACAACTGCAGCATTTTGGCATCAACGAATGTTGCTTTGTCGGCTCGAGCAGTTGTTGCTGGTGCGGTTTGTGTCCTTTTTGTCCGCCTTTGGATCGCTTGCTCTTTTTCTGTTTTCTTTTCTGCTTGCTAAAAGGCGGATCGGATGAGGGCGGTTTACTGGAATTACGAGAATTCATTTTGGTCTGGACTTCAAGTTTCTCTATGCGTTTTTCATGGGTCTCAACCCATTTTTGCATATCATGAAGCGCCTGTTCCAGATATAGGATGTAATTTCTCACCGCCTCTGGTGTCAGTTGCCAATCGAGTTCTGAAAATGGTCTTTTGAGTGCCATGAAAAGCACTCTAACATAGTTAAAAGAAAAAATCTAGATTTATTTTAAATTATTTCAGGCAGTTACGGTGCACACAATTTATGCTTTGTTTTCAATGGGTTAAAGGCCATGATGTCAGCCCTAAAATGCCCCGTGAACGGTTACGAAAGATTTATTAAGAAATTAATGCTTTGGCCTAATTCTAAAATTATCAATTCATAATATGAAATTGGTATTATTCACCCTTCTACCTGCAATCCTGTCCATCATGTTAATCCTGTCAAACCAAGGCTTTTTTTTCGCGAAGCGACAACTTTTTTATCCTGCGGTTAATCTTGTAGATCCTGTCTGACTGTTTTTTGCACTAAAATAGAAATGTCCTTGGCCGTCGAATCGCTAATTCCCATATGTGTTGGTAGAGTGATAAGACGATTAGCTATTTCAATAGCACCAGGAGTTGGTTTTTGGTTTTCCTTTAAGAACGGTTTTATCTCTACTGCATCAATGATCGCCTTGGGATACATTCGCCGCACGCCAAAACGCTTAAGGTCTTTTTTGAGAATTGTCTTAGGTAGAACTACCGGAAAACGGATAATCGAAGACGCATGTTTAGGCTGTTTAATTAATAGGTGGTCATTGATATTCGCCGCATACACATCGGCCATATATGTTCTGTGTTCATTCAAACGATCAAGGGTTGGTAAGGCATTGCAAAGCAATGTTTCAACTGATTCCGACAATTCTTCAACTTCAAACTCAGGATCAAACACCGTCTCACCAAGTCCAAGTGGTAACATCTCCGGTATCCAGTAAAGATACGGTTTAGAAACCACCTGTACGAAAGCTGATTCTAACGCCTGCTTGTATCCCTTTTTTTTTGATCCGAATTTGATTGTATCAAAAACATCAAAATGATCTGCGGAAACCAAAGCGCCACCACCACCAACTGGCAACGGCTTGCCACGACCAAAGCTGAAAAGGCCGAAATCACCTATGGTCCCGGGCTTCGGGATGTTCTTTACAGAGCCCATTGCCTGCGCTGAATCTTCAATTAGATAGGCACCATTATTACTTGCTGTCTTCTTAATCTCATCAAGCGGTGTGAGAAATCCAAATAAGTGCTGCGCAACAACTGCAAGTGTATTTTCTGAAATTGCCTTTCTTACTGAATCCGTGTCTGGCAATAAGGTTGCTGGGTCAATGTCATATACGCTGATTTGTAAATTCGCCCTGGCAACAGCCGCAGCAACCGAATAACATGTGTAGCCAGGGATTAGTACTTCGTTACGCTGACCGTTGTCTTTTTGTTTTAAGACTTTCAGCAATTTGAATAATAGAGCTCTTGCACTTTCGGCGAGAACGCAATTTTTGATACCCAAGTAGTTGCATAAAACGGATTTGAAATCGGTTGGTTGTTTGCCAAAGGCCGAAAAAATTGCCGACCAGGGTATTTTTGTCTCTGCTGGAGGGTACCAATAAAAATTTCTTAGGAAATTATTGACGTTCACAGGTTATGAGTTCACCGTTCAGGGCTATTCAAGATAATGGATTGGAAGTTCAGCGTTTCTTATTCTTTTGTTTTTGTTCATAGTCAATCAAGTACTTAATGAAGCCACGAATAGTTGCTCGTGTTCGTCCGGCATGGTCATAAACATCCTGAAATTCTTCATTCGTTATATATTTTTGGTCTAATGCCATATAAAGCTGGCTTTGAACTTCAGTGCAAGATCGTTTAGCGTAACGGAGGAATCGAACAAATTCAAAGTTTGATTCAGAATCAAATCCTTCCGCAATATTGTGCATGGTTGAACCAGCTGCATTTTGAATCTGTCCCTTCAAACCAAAATCACGAGAAAAACTGGCATTATTAGTTAAACTATAAACCTTGCGAGCAAGGATTCTTGATCGCTGCCATGCCTCAATATCCTCAAATCGGTTTATAGCCATTGCAATCCAGTTTCATTAACACCTGAACCCAAAACACCAGAACCCCTAAACAGCTGTATAAATTAGTTTTTTTCTTATTGCTCATACCGTCTGCCTTATACCTGCCCTTACAGGCTAATATATTTACGGATGTGCGGACCGATAACATTTGCCATTCCAAGCGGAAGCTTTCGCCACATTCCCGCCAACAGTTCACGCTTGTCAATCTTCGATTCCTTCGATGACTTTTCTTTCTTGTCGTTATCTTTCAATTCATACCAGACCAATGGCTTTGAAATCGCACCCCATTGTTTTTTAAACCTGTAAGTCCCTTCACCTTCAGATGATCGTCCGAAATCGAAATACTCATATCCATTGTCGGCACTATATTTTAATAAATTCCAGTATAGCAGCATATTTGGACTGAGCCGATTATATTCTCTCAGAGTCGATGCCCATGGAATGGAAACGCCCCTTGCACCAAGCAAGATTATCCCTATTCCGATAATATTATTCTCAAATTCAGCTATCCCAACTTTTGCTCGTTCATCGTATTGCTCCAAAACTGATTTCAAAAAGGCTTTTGAATGGACGGGTGAACCAAGTTCATGCATATTTTTCGAAAAGACACGAAAAATGTTTTCGATGTCTTCAATATTTCCCCAACGAAAGGTTACGCCATTTTTTTCTGCCTTTCTAACCTGACTGCGAAGTTTTGATCTGAAAGATTTTAGCAGATCGTTGGCTGTAGATGGTAAGTTGAGGAACATGCGAACTTTGTTGGTTTCAACTATTTCCAATCTAGTCTGGATAAGTACTGTTTGTAATAAATCACCTCGAAACTGAAGATTCTTAATCTTCCTATTTTTACAATATTCTAAGATCTCACTTATTAGTAAGTCCTGTACTTCGCTTTTATCAGCAACGCAGTTCCCAACATCACAAAATGGAAGGGCTACGATTTGATTTATTATTCCTGGTACATGAAATCGAACTGTTGGTAATATACCTGTGATTTCATCGTTTTGTTCGGTGTAGAAATAAATACACTTGTGTCCGTAGGATTCCTCAATTGCCTTTCTCCATGCCCACAGATGATAAGGCGATGACTCGGGATGTTGTAGAACGAATTCGTCCCATCGCTTCTGGTCTGCGTCGGTGGCGATTCTGATTTTGACTATACCGTCTTTCATTTATAGACAGGATTTACTGGATTTTCAGGATTTTTTATTTCACCGCTCGCTTCGCTCAAGACGCAGAGACCGCAGAGGGTCTTCCTTTTCCCCTGTGGGGAAACCCCTTACTCCTTTGCGCACTTTGCGTCTTTGCGGTGCAAAATGAAGTTGTTCCTTCCCCAAAACCGATACAAAATATATCCAAACGATATCCCTATAGCATCGAGGATCAGATCAGATATTGCTGCAGTACGTCCAGGAACAAAGGATTGGTGAATTTCGTCTGATGTTGCAAAAAGCAAAAGGAAGATCAGGATTCCAATCTCTTTCTTTTTACTTTGTTTATTACTGAATCCAAACAACCAAAGGAAGCTCAGACACATAAAGGCCGGTATGTGGGCAAGATTTGACACGATATTGTCAACATGTTCGTTCGCAGAAACGATGGTCATGTCCGGAACGGATGATGCGTAGAAAATTAGCAGGGTGATAATTATTGCTGGTATGGCGAATCTGGGATTCACTTTCATTCTTTCGCTATTTTGCCACGGACCCACACGGACTCACACAGACGGGTTATATTTGCAGCCTGCGGCTGGGACGTTTATTTGATTCTTTTGCCTTAGTGCGTCTGCAACTGTTTTTTGGGCATAGGCCCAAAATACTGCTGTTACTCTCTGTGAGCCCTGCGGCTCTGCGAGAAGCTATTATTTTTATCTCACGCCCGCTTTGCTCGAGAACGCGGAGGCGCGGAGGTGATAAAAATTGTATTTGGAGTGTTGTTGATCGCTTGTCAGCTTTAGCGCCACCTTGCACCGACAACCTTCTACCTTTTTTTCCTTTGTCTGTGTGCGTCCGTGTGGGTCCGTGGCCAATTATTGTTCCCAGTTCTTTGACTGCTATTAACCATAAGCTATGCGCTTTTCTTACGCCACCCTCTTTGTCATCAATACTGCAGGAATTGTTTTAAACAAAATCTTTATATCCAGTCAAAGGCTCCAATCTTCGATGTATTTAAGATCCAGCTCCAACCACTTTTCAAACGGCAAATTACTCCGCCCCGACACCTGCCAGATGCACGTGAGTCCGGGCTTGACGCTGAAACGCTTTCGCTGAATGCCTCGATCGAACCGATCCACATCGCGGATCCTTTATGAGAACCTATCTCAAAAAAAAATAAGCCTTAACCAATTGAATTCACAACAAATTTAAAACTAGACATAACGTCCTGAATATACTATATAATCAGGATGGAACTAACAAACGAACAATGGAATCGGATAGAGCCCATAATTATCTCAACAACTCCTGGTAAAGATCCAAGGGGTCGCAAAGCACGTGATCCCCGAGAAGTCATGAACGGGATATTATGGATATTACGAACCGGCGCACCTTGGAAGGATTTACCAGCAAGGTACCCGCCATACCAGACATGCCACAGACGGTTCCAGCAATGGGTTAAACAAGGCGCCTTTAGGCGTATCGCCCATGAGCTTGCACAAGATCTGTATGAGCGAGGCGGTATTTACATCCGCGAAGCCTTTATCGACGGAACTTTTGTGCCGGCAAAAAAAGGAGTCTTGCTGTCGGCAAGACAAAGCGCGGCAAAGGTACCAAGATCATGGCCATCGCAGACGCTGCTGGTTTTCCTGTCGCCGCTCACGTTGAAAGCGCTTCTCCCCACGAAGTAAAACTGGTTGAAGCGACGATCGACAGCGGGTTCACATATTATGCACCTGATCGTCTTATTGGCGATAAGGCTTATGACAGCGATAAACTTGATCAACAGCTTTCTGATGAGCGCGCCATTGAATTGATCGCGCCCCATAAACGGAACCGAAAAAGGTTGCGTACCCAAGATGGCCGTAAACTTCGCCGTTATCAGCGTAGATGGAAGGTTGAGCGTCTTTTTGCCTGGATTCAAAACTTCAGGCGCTTGGTTGTGAGGTATGAATACCATGTTGAGAATTTTCTCGCTCTCGTCCAGCTTGGATGCTCTATAATTTTGTTTCGTTTATTTTGAGATGACTTGGAATATGGGTACTACGTTCCAGCCAGAAGGTTACCCACATATTTGGCAATTGCGGGGCTTGAGGTCAATCCTGGGGATTCAATACCGATCAAATTTACTACTCCAGGCAAACCATTGGTTGACTCTTCCTGGATGATAAAATCCCTGACAGCCTCCCCCGGTTTTTGAAGTTTGGGGCGAATGCCCGCCATGTCCGGTTTAAGATGGCCCCGCTCAATAAATGGCAAATAACATTTTACGGCTCTTAAAAATGCATCTGTTTTGTCTTCCGATACGTAATAGTCGATATTTCTTTCGGGAAGATATGCTGCATCCGGCCCCAATTTTGACCTTCCGCTTAAATCGATTGTTAAATGAATGCCCAACCCCTCATTGTTTGGGCGTGGAACCGGATACACAAGATGTTTGAAGGTAAATTTTGAGTCTAAAGAAAAATAGTCCCCTTTCCAGTATTGCAGACGGAAGTTGTGTTTATCGATATCGACACCCATCATTTGCGCAACCATGTCCGATTCCAATCCGGCGCAATTGATCAGGTGGCTGGTTTCCAGGCTGTCGCTCTGTCCGTCGGGATAGATCACACGAATGATGTATCCCTGACGCGAGGCCGGCTTGATTTGGTCCACTTCCGCATGAAAAACAAAATTGACCTTGTTTTTTTGTGATTGGGCGAAATAGAGCCGCATGAGTTGATGCGCATTGATGATACCGGTGTCTGGCGAATAAAGACCTGCGACTGCCGTAACAGTTGGCTCATAGGCTTTTATGTCTTTGGCAGATAAAAACGAGAGGTTGTCGACACCGCATTTTTGCGCATTCTTACGAATCCGATAGAGTTGCTCCACCTCATCTTCGCGAGTAGCAATGATGATTTTGCCGCATTTGTTGTGAGGGATGCGATGCCTTTCGCAAATCTCATACAATTGTCGGTTGCCCTCGACACAAAGACTTGCCTTGAGTGAGCCAGGCGGATAATATATCCCCGAATGAATCACTTCACTGTTGCGACTGCTTGTTTCCTGGCCGAAACGGCCATTTTTCTCGATAACGAATATGTTTTTGCGTTCTCGGGATAATTCTGCCGCAATCGCCAGGCCGACCACGCCGGCACCGATTATGACTGTGTTTGCTTCTTTAGACATGTTTTTTAAGAATTCTTTGCCACAGACACACACGGACAGGTTTTTATTCAGCCTGCGGCTGGGGTTTTTCCACGGACACACACAGACTCACACGGACAGCAACTCGGGTAAGCCTTCGGCTGAAAAAAAATAGGCTTATTATTGATACAATGCTTTTTTGGCCAAAGGCCATGTAAATTTATTGTTCTTGTCTGTGTGCGTCCGTGTGGGTCCGTGGCCAATTATTGTTTCCAGTTCTTCGACTGCTATTAGCCATGAGGTATGCGCTTTTCTTACGCCGCCCCTTTTGTCATCAATACCGCTGGAATTGTTTTAAACAAGATCTTAAGATCTAACAACAGGCCCCAATTTTCAATATACTCAAGATCCAATTCCAGCCACTTTTCAAACGGCAAATTGCTACGGCCCGACACCTGCCAGATGCACGTGAGTCCAGGCTTGACACTGAAGCGCTTTCGCTGAATGCCTTGATCGAACCGATCCACATCGCGGATGGACATGGGCCGCGGACCCACAAGACTCATTTCTCCCCGCAATACATTGAAGAGCTGGGGCAATTCATCTATGCTTGTTTTTCGGATAAAGTTGCCGACACGGGTTATCCGCGGGTCATGTTCTATCTTGAAAATGGGACCTTCTGCTTCATTCAGCGCCTCCAGATCACGCATTTAGCTCTCCGCATCAGCGCACATGGATCGAAATTTAAACATGGGAAAACGTCTTTTGTTCAAGCCCACCCGCTGTTGAACAAAAAGGATCGGCCCCGTCGAATCCAATTTTATGGCAATGGCAACAATAACCATCACCGGCAAAGCGATGATGAGAAGGGTCAATGAAGCGGCAAAATCGAAAATACGTTTTACCAGTAACTTGATCTCATCCTGTGCCACCGGCTCCAAGGTCAACAACGGCGTTTTTCCGAGTTCTTTCAATCGAATTCTCGCCGTATTCAGGTTGAACACATCCGCCATCAGTCTCAGCTTGATCCCCTCCTCTTCACAGGCATGGGCGATGGGCTCAGCGTCTTGCAGCATGGTCCGCGGGATGGCGATGATGACTTCATCGACCACGTTTTTTTCCAGCACTGAACTGATATCGTCAACCACACCGATAACCGGGACATCAAGAACCGTACTTCCGACACACGACGGATCCGGATCCAGGTGGCCGATAATCTTTATTCCCAATTCGGCTTTTTCCCGAAGCATGGCCGATAACTCTTTTGCCCGTTCCCCCGTTCCGATGATCAGCACATGAAGCGCTCCCGATCCATCTTTTGCTATTTTTTCATAATGTGATTTTATGAAACCTCGATAAGTGAATACCAAAAAAAACTCGATCACCGAAAAATTCAGAATTACCGCGCGGCTGATGAAATCGACTTTAAGAAAAAACAGAAGCGTCAGCATCGTGCCGATTGAAAGGACAACGGCCTTGAATATCGACTTGGCGAAATCAATTAGCGTCGTATATCGCGGGTTGCTGTAGACACCGGTGTAAAAGAAAAAACCAATGGTGAAAAATAGGAGCAAGGGGAGGATGTATAAATGGGTGTAAAAATCGATATTGCCGTCAGGCAGTAATAATTGGCGACCCCAAATGGCCAGTACAAACGCGATATTGGTAATGAGGAGATCAAAAAGGTACACGACCCTGCTCATCTCGATCATTTTGTCGTCATACATGGTTGCCTCTACCAACAGTAATTATTAATTTTTGAGTTTTTGCCATGGACTCACACGGACGAGTTATGTTTGCAGCCTTCGGCTGGGAATTGGCCACGGACACACTCGGACGCACACTGACGGGTTTTTTGCAGCCTTCGGCTGGGAATTGGCCACGGACACACACGGACGAGTTAAATGCAGCCGTTGGCTGGAAAAACGTAAACCGAATGATCAACTTCTGCGTTTTTATGGGCTTCTCTGTTTTTTGCCGAAGGCAAGTATTTACTTTTTTGTCTGTGTGGGTCTGTGTGGGTCTGTGGCTGATTCTTTGTATCTTTCGGCGATGCCCAATAATGTTTGCCCTCTTTGCGCACTCTGCGTCTTTGCGGTGCAGGATGAAACAGGTGGGAATCAAGTACAAAGCTCCGCCGCCTGGATTCCGAGGCGCGTCACCAGCTTTGGGATGGACACATAATAAAATCGGCTGAAATCACTAAAAAGTTAATTAAATTTGGGAGAAAATTCATGATTTTTGGGCTACTTCATCTCGGCCTTTTCATTTGAGGCACATAAACCGCAATGTTTGCCACGGACGCACACGGACGAACTAAATGCAGCCGTTGGCTGGAAAAACGTAAACCGAATGATCAACTTCTGCGTTTTTATGGGCTTCTCTGTTTTTTGCCGAAGGCAAGTATTTACTTGTTTTGTCTGTGTGGGTCCGTGTGGGTCTGTGGCTGATTTATCTTTTCTTTTTTTGTCCGTGTGCATCCGTGTGGGTCCGTGGCCAATTTATCTTTTCTTTTTTGTCTGTGTGCGTCCGTGTGCGTCCGTGGCCAATTCGCTTTTCTTTTTTTGTCTGTGTGGGTCTGTGTGGGTCCGTGGCGAATTAAACAACAAATCGTTTTATTTCAGCCTTTGGGTAGGTGAAATTAATCAGCAAACCAACTTTGTAATCGGTGGCTTTCAAGTAGTTCAAAATTTGGGCTTCGTGGATACCGGACAATCTTTCTACTGCTTTAATCTCAAGGATAATTTTATTTTCGACTAAAATATCGGCAAAATATTCGCCGACAATTTTTTCCTTGTATTGTACTTTGATTGGAACTTGGCTTTCTGCTTTAATTCCCCTCGCCTTGAGTTCCTCTATCAGTGCATTTTCATAGACCTTTTCAAGAAAACCAGCGCCGAGCACCTTGTTTACTTCGAAAACAGCACCGTTTATTTCATAGGTTAGTTTATCTTCTTTCATTTTTGATTTTTACCACTGAATCACACGGACAAGTTTTTGCAGCCTGCGGCTGGGAATTGGCCACGGACGCACACGGACGCACACGGACGGTTTTTTTTACAGCCTGCGGCTGGGAATTTTGCCACGAACGCACACGGACGAGCTAAATGCAGCCGTTGGCTGGAAAAACGTAAACCGAATGATCAACTTCTGCGTTTTTATGGGCTTCTCTGTTTTTTGCCGAAGGCAAGTATTTATTTGTTTTGTCTGTGTGGGTCCGTGTGGGTCTGTGGCTGATTTATCTTTTCTCTTTTGTCCGTGTGCGTCCGTGTGGGTCCGTGGCTAATTATCTTTTTACAGATTGGCCACCAAAAGAATAAACTGTTCGGCAACCTTTTTGCGGCCGACTTCATTCAGGTGCCCGCCATCATTGGTATATTCGGGAACCATGGAATAATAGGTCTTACCATCGCTTTGGAAAGAAGAACGGGTGCCATCCGGTTTCGTGGATTCGATCTCGGCAATGTCCAGGATCGGCTCTTTCCCCTTATACCTGGCACGTAAAAGTTCGTTGTAAGCGTGCCTGTTAATATTCTCTTTTGTTCCACCTAATGTGCGGCCGATGATTTTTTTGACCCAGGCTTTCGGGCCGGCCTGCAATTTCGTCAAAGGAGACGTGAAATGAATGATTGTCAAGTCAGGGTACGCCTTTCGAAGCTTTTCAATTTCCGCTTCGTATTCGGCAAAAAGAGCTTTCGGGTCGGCATTCTCCCGGATGTCCACGTAGCAGAGTTTCAATGCGGCCGCATCGGCTTTTTTTCCCATGCCGTTTTCGACAAATGAAACGAACTCGTCTATTTTGGTTTTCGGTTCCGTGTTTTTTCCCACTTTCGAATGCAGCAATGTCCCTGGTACCAGTAAGTTTGCATCGTTGCCTTCGACGATGTTCAATTTGATTTTGGGATTCTCCTTCATGATGTCCCGGACACCATCGAGAATATTGTAGCCCACGGATTGATGGCCAAAGTATATTTTCTTCTTGGAAAGGGATTCCCACGCGCTGTCGGGGATATCTTTCAGGCTGTTGTAGGTGACCTTTTTTTCTTCCTTCTTTTGTTCCATTTCGCCTCCGGAGCAAGAGATCGTCATCAATAATGTTGAGATTAGCAGTGGGACTAGTATTGGGGGAATTTTGGGCATTGGGGACCTCCGGTTAATTTTAAATTTTGAGTTTTAAATTTTGAGTTGGAAAGAATTTTTGCAGCCTTCGTCCCTTCCAACATCTGCTCTTTGTCAGTTATTATCCGCTCCCGGCTCCAAGCTCCCCGCGCCCAGTTTGCAAATTAATTCCGCACGTGCCAGTTTCGTAACGTTACACCCTGAAAGCACATATAATCCGATATATTTCGGGTCACGAGAATCAGATTGTTTACCTTGGCGATGGCGGCAATTTGGCCGTCAATGAAGGGGGGAGACTTGCCGGCGGCGGTCAACTGTGCTCGCTGTTCGGCATGCCAGTCTGCAGCAGCCGCATCATAGGGGAGTATCGCAATCGTATGCCACACAACCTCTGAAAGATACGATTCGATAAGGGATCGTTTTCGGGAATTGGGCAAACGTCTGCAGCCATACTGGAGTTCATGCCAAACGAGTGAAGCCGTTGCAATTTCATCTTGATGTTTCTGCAGTTGATTCATTACGTTTTGATTGGGCACCGTTTTGATTGCCTCCGATATAACGTTTGTATCCAATAGATATTTCATCAAAACGATTCAACTATCCTTCCGGAAGAACGATCTCGGAGGCCCACAAAATCTTCATCTGAAATTTCAAATTCCCCAGCCTTATTTCGAAAATTTGTTAAAGCATTCCAGAAGCTGATATTTTTTCGTACTAATTTCTCGTATTCCTTAATTGACAACAATATCGCAACAGGTCGTCCACGCCTCGTCAATTTTACAGATGGTCCTTTTTCCACCGAATGTATGATCGACGGCAACTTGTTCTTGGCTTCGGATATGGTATATTGAGTTTCCATTTTTTTGTTCCCCTACTGAAATTTTCCATCATATCAATCCCACCATCCAACATAGCCAATTACATAGCCATTTTCAATCCCCATGACGAATGGCTGATTCTATTATCTCTCGCCCGCTTCACGAAAATAGGTGATTAGGCTGTAGCCTGTAGGCTTTTAGCTGATAGCGCAAAAGTCATGAATGGTCTGTGAACAGGTCATTTGTAGGTTTTTCAAACCTATCAGCTATGAGCTATATGCTAAATTCTCTATGCTCTCTGCGCCTCTGCGAGAGATCACTTTTTTTGCACCCGATCCTTGAGCCGTTTTACATGCCCCCGGCCGAGCCCCTTGACTTCACAGCCGAGCTCAAAATAGCGGCTGATCCGGTCATCGCTGAGAATTCCGAAGCAGTCGATGACGGCCACGGGCCGGCCGGTCATTTCGACCACCTGGTCCGGCGCGAGGTTCAGGTACGCGGAGTGCCGAACGGCCAATACCACCGCGTCCACACCTTCGAGGGCGTCGGCCAGATCGGATTTGACTCTCAAGTCGACGAGGTGGTCCTGGTTTCTGAAAAAGCGTTTCCACGAGTGTCCCGGCGCCGGGTAGGTATCCTGTTTTTCGAACTCCCACCAGTGCTTGACGTAGGGGTCGTGGACGACGACTTCCCCACCCATTTCGGCAAGCTTGCGGACGATGATTTCCGATCCGGAATAGCGGGTGTCGCCCACATCCTGGCGGTAGGAGATGCCCAGCACGGCAATCCTGGAGGTGGGTACGATCTTTCCCATGTTGCGAAGTGCATCCCGCACCAGCTGGGGAGGCCGTAAGGCCCGCGTGTCATTGATATCGATGGACAAAGGGGTGATCTTGAACAGGTCGTCGTCGAAGCCCATGAGCGTGTGGTAGGCCCACACGCCCAGTCCGCCGTCCTTGGGCAGGCAATAACCGCCGATGCCCGGCCCTGGGAAGATCAGGTTGGAGTGGGTCGGCCGGATCTTGATGGCCTCCACCACCTTGGTGATGTCGACGCCGTTTCGTTCGGCAAAAACGCTCCATTCGTCCAGAAAGGCCAAAGTGGCGGCACGATAGGAATTTTCCACGATCTTGCAGGTCTCGCTCTCGATGGGGCGGTCCAGAACGGTCAACGGGTATTGGTCGACATTGAGGATTTCCGACAGGAACTTGACCACCTTGTCTCGGGCGACCTGGTTGATGCCGCTGCACACCCGCCAGAAATCCCTGATGGAGGCGACATAGTTGCGCCCCGGCATGACTCTTTCGAAGGAATGGGCCAGCAGTGGTTCGGCCTCTTTGAGCCCCCGTTTCTCGAACGCCTTTTTCAGGATGGGATAGGCCACGTATTCGGTGGTTCCCGGCGGCACCGTGGTTTCGATCAATACCAGGCAATGGGGATCGATCCTCTCGCCGATCACGGCCAGGCTTTCCTCCAATGCACCGATGGCGGCATGCCCTTTTCTCACCTCGCCCAGTGTCTCCTTGTGGTAGTCACACTGAACATCCACCACCACCACATCGGCCATGGACAGCGCATCGTAGCTGAAGGTGGCGGTCAGGGTCTGTTTTTCGAGCACACAACGCCGGATCAACGGTTCGACATCCGGATCTTCCGCCTCCACCGGTGCCACGCCCCGATTCAGGCAGGGAATCTTCCAGTAGGATCGCGTCGACGGGCGCTGCATGCCCATGACAAACTTTCCCGGCTTGCCGGTTTCGTCCGTCGAGTCGGCGACGACGCCGGCCATCACGGCGCCGACGAACCCGACTCCCTGGACCACGACGATTTCGCGCCCTTCTTTTTTGTGACGTTCGACGAGCCGGGTAAGCCGGACCGACTCCTGTTCGTAGTCAGCTGGCGTTGGTAATGGGAAAGCTTCACCATCGGGGCTTACCGAAATGTTTTCCTGAATTTCAGGCATTGATATTACTCCATTATAGTAAGACAGGATAAAAAGCCATTGTACCATAAAGCCAGGGACAATGGGGTGTCACTTGGAGCATAAGCGGATTCGGGCCGAAGTTTTGCCACGGACTTACACGGACGGGTTATGTTTGCAGCCTTCGGCTGGGAATTGGCCACGGACACACACGGACTCACACTGACGGGTTTTTTGCAGCCTGCGGCTTGGATTTTTTGCCACGGACACACACGGACGCACACGGACAGGTTAAATGCAGCCGTTGGCTGGAAAAACGTAAACCGAATGATCAACTTCTGCGTTTTTATGGACTTCTCTGTTTTTTGCCGAAGGCAAGTATTTACTTGTTTTGTCTGTGTGCGTCCGTGTGGGTCCGTGGCGAATTATCTTTTCTTTTTTGTCGGTGTGGGTCCGTGGCTGATTTATTTTTTTGTGAGTGTCAGCGTGGGTCCGTGTCTACTTTTTCAGGGGATGCAACCAATTTTCAACTTTCAGGCCATCGACCCTCGTAAAATGCTTTGTATTTCCCGTTACCAGTGTCAACTCGTTGGCCATTGCAATGGAAGCGATCTGAAGATCCGCAAGTGATAGCCTTCGCCCCTGATTTTCCAATTCGGCACGAATGCGGCCACATTCGAAAGCCGCTTTGGTATCAAATCCGACGATATTGACGGAGGGCAATAAAATGTTTCTCAAATTATTCAAATGGTAATCAGCACGCCCGCTCTTTATTGCACCATAAACAATTTCGAAAATCGTAATCGTTGAGATGAATTGCTCCGTCTGGGCCAATCCGCCCAACTTCACGAGCAGCCCTTCAGATGGATTTGGCTTGAAAATATTGCTGATCACGTCTGTATCAAAAAGATACATCCCTACCCGTACCGCCCTTTTTTCGAATGGCCTTTACATCATCGATAAATTCGGAAATTTCCTCGAACCCGCTCCATTTTCCGATCAGATCGGAAAGCCCTTTTCTTTCTTCGTATTGTTCGATTTTCCGTAAATCATCTATGCTGACCAGTGCGGCGATCGGTTTGTTGCGACGTGTAATGATAAACTTTTCATTATTGTAAGCGCTCTTCGCCAAGAGTTCCGATAAATGGCTTTTTGCCTCGGCTACCGATATAGTCGGCATGTAGTGCCTCCATATTTGATGGCTTCGTAAAAAGCCCGATATCTGCGTTACGCTTCACCCCTCGTCATTGCGACGTATCCAACCATACGCCTCATTCCTCCGGGCTCGCAAGCCTTGATCTCGAACTTCTTACGAAGCCATCCTGAATCTGACTTTTTTGCTGGTTCATCACTAAAAGATAGTCAAAATGGTCATCTTGACCATTTATAAATCTTACTGACGGCAATGTCAATGCGGCGTTTTTGGCTTCTGTGAAGCATCTCTTTTCACCGCCGGCTTTGCTCAAGACGCCAAGACCGCAAAGAGGTTTCTTTTATTTTAGCCACGGACACACCATCAAACAGCAATTATTCATGTTGAGTTCTGAATTCAACATTATCAATTCATAATTCAACATTTGTCGCCCACGCTACCGTCCGCCGATAACCTGTAGCCTATCGCCTACGGCCTCTTTTCCTATCACCCATCACTGATCACTTTTATCCGCCAGCCTCATGGCGCTATGGAATGTCCCCGTTTTGTTAACGCTTCGGCAAGTACCGCACGTGCCCGCTTTTCCCCATGCACCAATTTGATGGCCCCCGGCTTTCCAGGCATGGACGCAATCCAATGGATGAGGCCTTTCTGGTCCGCGTGGGCCGAATATCCGGAAAGGGTATGAATCTGCGCCTTGATGGGAAAATGCGCGCCATCGAGTTCGACGAACGCACCAGGCTTGGCGGCATGATTCCGGATCGTTCGTCCGGGCGTACCATGGGCCTGGTAGCCGACGAAAAGAACGTCGTTGGCAGGATCATCGATTCCCGTTTTGAGATGATCGAGGATTCTTCCGCCGGTGCACATGCCGCTTCCGGCGAGAATGACCGCCGGACCGTTTGCATCGCACAGCGCCAGGTGATCACGATGGCTTTCTACCGCATACAGACCTTCGAAATCCAGTGGATGGTCGCCGGCACGATGAAGATCCTTGGCGTCCTTGTCCCAGAATTCGGAAAGACGGGCATAGATCCGGGTGATCTCCAGGCCGAGGGGGGAGTCGACGAACACCGGCAGCCGTTTCTGGCCCTGGAGCGCGGGAAACAGACTCCGGTAATCCGGATCCGAAAACAGGCGGTCCATTTCATAGAGCAATTCCTGGGCGCGTCCCAAAGAAAACGCCGGAATGAACACCTTTCCCCGGTCGGCCAGTGCATGGGCCAGCACCTGCCCCAGGCGTCGCACCCTTTCTTTGCGGTCGTCATGGAACCGATCCCCGTAAGTGGATTCCATGATCACCAGGTCGGCACATTGGGGAGGATCGGGATCCGGCAAAATGGGAGTGTCCGTGGCGCCCAGATCGCCGGAGAAGATCACCGACCACCCGGTGGCGTCGTCCTGAAAGCGGATGAATGTGGATCCCAGAATATGTCCTGCCCGTTTCAGCTGAAACGAGATCCCCTTTTCCAGGTCGAAGGGTTCTTCGTATTCGAAACCCCATGACAAATCGTCGAGGGTCTGTTGCATGCTTGCGGCAGCCTTTTCCGAAATATCGGCGAACTTCATGGCATCGGCCAGCATGGGAAAAAGCAGCGCCCGGGTGGGATGGGAACAGATGATCTCACCGTTGAAACCATGCCGGATCAGCTCCGGTACACGCCCGATGTGGTCGATGTGGGCGTGGGTCAAAAAAAGGTAGTCGATTTCGCTTGGCCTGACGGGCCATTGGTCCATCCGGGTATCCGGATCGCTTCCCTGGGCCGCGCCGCAATCGACCATGATGGTCAGACCGTTGGCCCGGATCAGGTGGCATGATCCGGTAACGCAGTGTTCTGCTCCCAGGTGGGTGATGTGATAGGTCATAGCTCATAGCTCATAGCTGATAGCTGATAGCTGATAGCTGATAGCTGATAGCTGATAGCTGATAAAAAAAATAGATCATGTTTTGATGGTAGCGATCAGGCCGGATAACATTTTATTTATTTCTTCTGCGTCATGGTATAATAAATTGTAATTCTCGGTTTTTGGCCAGTCCTTTTTTCTGAATATTTGGAGCATCGTAACGGTCTCATAAAGACTGCCTCTGGCTATGTAAAGAAAGTGCTTGAATTCTTTCTTTGAGTAACGACCCTTTCCCTCCGAAATGTTCATCGGTATTGACGTGCATGCTGCCTCCAGTTGTTCTATCAGCCGATAATGTTTTCGTGGTGTTTCAAATTCCTCAATTGCATCTATGACGCTTACTGAAAAATCTAAAGCCTTTTGGTAAACTTTGAGATTTTCGAAAGAAAGTTTCATATATTGCTATTCACTATAAGCTTATCAGCTATGAGCTATCAGCTGATGCTTCTATGTGTGTCTGTGGCTAATTTCCTGAAAGGGCCAAATGAAAAATCATCCAACAATCGTTGGAACTTGTCTCGCGTCGACTTCAGGTTAATGTAGTGTCGAAAACGGGACAGGGGACTGGAATTTCGAACGCGCGGTTGATCGGGGTCGACCTCCCAGGGATGAAGATAGAAAACGAATGGTTGTCTCTCCTTCTCATTGATCCGTTTCAGGGCCTTTCTCGTGACTGCATAGGGAAACAGCCGGAAATAGCCGCCGCCGGATACGGGAACGTTTTTCCCCATAAATTGTAACGTGGAGATGGGATACTCGGTCATCTGTTGTTTCGGCAAGGTATAGGCGAATCGTGGCGCATCGGGAATGCCGTAATTGTCGTGGTAGGTGGGAAAGATACTGGAGTCGTATTCGAATCCCAATTCTGCCAAAATATCCAATGCCCACAACGATTTGCGGGTGATGGAATAACTCGGTGCCCGATACCCGATGACGGGATCCCCGATAATATCCTCCAAGGTCGATTTGGCCCGGATGGTATCAGCCATAAAGGATTTCGGCCCCAGGTCATACACCTTTCGATGCATATAGCTGTGGCAGGCGATTTCATGGCCCTGGTCGCATATCATGCGAACCATCTTTGGATAGCGTTCGGCGATCCAGCCCACGATGAAAAAAGTGGCGTTCACGCCTCGATCGCATAAAATATCAAGCAATAACTTTGTGTTATCGACAACTCTGGATTCATACGTATCCCAGGATGCTGGATCGATCGCCTTTTCAAAGGCCGATACCTGAAAATAATCCTCGACGTCGATGGTTAGATAATTGGTGATATTGGTCTTGGGCATTTTTATCTTTGGCTACGGACACACCATCAATCAGCAATTATTAATTTTGAGTTTTGAATTCTAAATTTCGCCACAGACTCACACGGACGTGACAGCTGATAGCTGATTTCCTTGTAACTTATGCAATGTCAATAGTTTATATGAAGGTTTTTTCTTTCATAGACGCTACCCCCTATGAGCTATTCGCTAAATTCTCTTTGGTGAGAATTTCCATACACCTCTTCTTGTCGACTTTACCGTTGGCGTTTTTCGGCAAGGATCGAACCACCTTGATTTCACTTGGCAGTTTGTATTTGGGCAGGGTCCCAGCGCATTTTTCCATGATTGTTGTGATAGAGACATCGCCGTTTAGCAAAACGACCAGGGCGGCCATGCGGGTACCGAGAAGGGAATCCGGTATGCCCACCACCGACGCTTCCACAACCAGCTGCGTCGCCAGGACCGCATCTTCGATCTCCTGGGGATTGATTCGATGCCCGCCCACCTTGAGCATGTCGTCTTTCCGACCTTCGACGAAAATAAATCCCTGTTCATCCTGCCATCCCATATCGCCGGTGTGATAACCATGTTGATCCAGGACGGCCTTCGTCCCTTCGGGATCTTGCCAATACCCCCGCATGATGTTCGGACCGGTGGCGACGATCTCCCCTTTCCCCCCCTGTTGCACGATTTCTCCATTGGCATCGCGGATGGTTATTGTCACGCCGGGAATGGCCCGGCCGATGGAATCAATCTTCTCTTCGAAACGATCCGGATCCAAATAGGTCAAACGGGCCGAAGCCTCGGTGGCACCGTACATGATGCAGATCCGGGTATGTTCGGGGAGCGCGGCCTGCAATTGCTTTTTTAACGAATGGGCCATGTGTCCGCCTGCCTGGGTGACCATTCGCAGATCTGTAAGCTTCTCTCTGCTCTTTTTCAAAGGTGACCGATGAAGCAGGTACGCATAGGTAGAAGGAACGCCGGAAAAGAGGGTAACCCGTTCTTCGATCATCTGGTTGATCACCGATGCGGGGAATGCGAATGTATTGTTGATCACCAGCGTTCCGCCGATGGCGATGATGGTGTTGAGAAGCGATTTTCCCATCACATAGAAAAACGGCAGCACCACCATCTGGATATCGCTCTCCCTCAATTGCAGGTATTGGCAGATGGAATTCGCATTGGCGACGATGTTGCCGTGGGTGAGCATGACCCCCTTGGATTTGCCGGTAGAACCGGAGGTGTAGATTATACTGGCCATATCTGAAGAAGTAACCGAAACAGCTTCCAGCTCAATATCGGCGTTGGAGCCTCCTTCCAAGTCCTCGACATACTTTTGTATTACTGCGGGTTGAAACTCGGCTCCGCCTTGATCTGGAGCCGGAATCTTATTTCTATGAAGCGTTATTGGATCAATAACGGCTTGGAAGGCGATGACGGTGATTGGCTGATCGTCCCAGCTTAACTTTGGGTTATGGATGATCAGGGTGTTCAGATTGGGAACGGTCAGGTCCGACGCCTGCAGCAGTCTCTCAAAACGGGCAGCAGAAATGATCGCCGAAGGTCCGAGTTCTGCCAGCAAGGGGTTGAGACCTTCCGGCTTCAGGTCCGTGCTCAGGGGAACTGCGACGGCGCCGGCCTTCAGGATGCCGTAGTAGGCGACGATGTATTCGACGCTGTTTTCCAGCTGGATCACGACCCGGTCGCCTTTTGTAACGCCCCGGCCGATCAGAAAGGATGCAAGTCTTTCTGCATTCTCGTTTATATGCCTGTAGGTAGCACGCGTCTTCTCGTGAACGACGGCCACCTTGTCGGGATAGCGTTTGGCGGATTTTTCTAAGAATTGATGAATTAACATTTTAATAATTGGGCATAGATTCTTACTTTATCTCTCGCCCGCTTCGCCCGAGAACGCTGAGGCGCAGAGCATTTTGATTATTTTCTTATTTTTGCCACGGACACACACGGACATATTAACTTGCAGCCTTCGGCTGGGAATTGGCCACGGACACACACGGACTCACACAGACGG
The DNA here is from genome assembly GCA_963674945.2 of uncultured Desulfosarcina sp. Classification (GTDB taxonomy): domain Bacteria; phylum Desulfobacterota; class Desulfobacteria; order Desulfobacterales; family Desulfosarcinaceae; genus Desulfosarcina. The sequence continues at coordinate 366,235 of CAXXWQ010000002.1, read as the reverse complement.
TTTTTTTACAGCCTGCGGCTGGAATTGGCCACGGACACACACGGACCTACACGGACGGGTTTTTGTTCAGCCTGCGGCTGAATGACAGGTTAGTTACAGGCAAATACGGTCGAAACGGTAGTTCTCGCTATTTTATTCGTTATTTTGTCGAAGGTTACCTTTTATTTCTTATGTCTGTGGCCGTTTGTGTGGGTCTGTGGCGAATTTATCTTTTCTTTTTTGTCGGTGGCCGTTTGTGTGGGTCGGTGGCAATCTATTCTTTTGCCAAAGGCACTCACGGACGAATGTGTTTGACTATATATGCATTAATTGTTAATTTTATGCATAAAGTTAACCAATGTTCCAATCTTAACAGGAAGCTATCATGCGAACGACATTGGATTTACCGAACGATCTTTTGGTCGAGGCAATGAAGGCAACGCGCATTAACACAAAAACCAAGGTTATTATCGTCGCGTTGGAAGAACTGATCCGCAAAACCAAGATCGCTGAATTAAAACAATTTAAAGGTAGTTTGAAAGATCTGGAGATTGACCTGAATCATTTACGGGGCCGATGATGACGGTTCTTATCGATTCTTCAGTTTGGATCGCCTATTTCAGGGGTGATGGCGATGACACGCAGCTGAATTTTCTGATCGATGAAAACCTTGTTGCCATCAATGATATGATTCTTACCGAACTCGTCCCTTTTCTAAGGCTCCGCAATCAACGGAAACTCATCGGGTTGTTACATAGCATCTATCGGCTTGACATCAACATCCAATGGCATCAACTTGTCCATTGGCAATACAGATGTTTGAAAAACGGGATAAATGGAATCGGGGTTCCCGATTTAATCATCGCTCAGAATGCTGTCCAACACCAATGCACACTTTTTTCGTTCGACCATCATTTCGAACTGTTACAAAATATTGCCGGTCTGTCACTATATTCTTGGCAGTAGGTGGCTATATTATTTTGCCACGGACGCACACGGACGGGTTTTTGTTCAGCCTGCGGCTGGGAATTGGCCACGGACACACACGGACTCACACAGACGGTTTTTTTACAGCCTACGGCTGGAATTGGCCACGAAAACACACGGACCCACACGGACCCACACGGACCCACACGGAAGGGTTAAATGCAGCCGTTGGCTGGAAAAACGCAAACCGAATGATCAACTTCTGCGTTTTTATGGGCTCTGCGACGCTGCGAGAGTCTATTTTTACCCCAATTTACGTTCCAGATAGGCCGTAACGTTGCCGATGGAATCGAGGTTTTCCGGGATCAGCTCTTCGTCGTCCACCTGAATTTCAAACGTCTCTTCCAGAAACGTGACCAGCTCCAGCACGCCGGTTGAATCGATGATCCCCTCTTCCAAGAAAGAGGTGTCGTCGGCAAGGCCATTGGCGTTGCCGAAGAGGAAGTTTTCTACGATGAATTCTCTGATTTTCGTTTTCGTTTCACTCATTATATGTACTTGCTCCTGATTCTAACTTATTGCCACGGACACACACGGACAAGTTATGCGTGCAGCCTTCGGCTGAAGTTTTGCCACGGACGCACACGGACGGGTTAACTGCAGCCTGCGGCTGGAAAAACGTAAACCGAATGATCTAGATCTACTTCCGCTTTTTTATGGACTTCTCTGTTTTTTGCCGAAGGCAAGTATTTACTTGTTTTGTCTGTGTGGGTCCGTGTGGGTCTGTGGCCAATTTATCTTTTCTCTTTTATCCGTGTGCGTCCGTGGCCAATTTATCTTCTCTTTTTCGTCTGTGTGTGCCTGTGGCTAATTTCTAATCTCAGGCACATCCCGGATCAGCTGCGGTGCCAGATGCAGGTATCGGGTCGTCGATCGCTTGGTGTCGATATCGTCGTACACCCGCTGGACCTGTTCGGCGGTCAAGTTCAGGGTATCGGCAATCTCATGGGGTGCGTAGCCGTTATTCTTGCCGTACAGGCACAGATCCATCTTGTGGTACGGCAGGGAAAAGTAGAATTCGTCCTGCCCCTGGGCCATGGAATAGGTGTCGGTGGTGGGCGGCCGATGGCAGATTCGCTCCGGCACACCCAGGTGTTTGGCCATCTGGTACACCTGCGTCTTGTATAAGTGGGCGATGGGCTTGATGTCGGCGGCACCATCGCCGAGCTTGACGAAGAACCCCTGGTCGTATTCCAGTCGATTGGGCGTTCCCACCACGGCATAATTGAAGCGGTCGGCGTAATAGTACTCGAACATCTTACGGGTCCGCTGTTTGAAGTTTGTGGCGGCGACGATCTCCAGATAGGCCGTAAGCGGCAGCCGCTTTCGGAGCTGGCTCCCATCGGGACGCTGGGCCACGATGGAAAACAGGTTGAACCCTTTGGAGTCCATCACGTTTGGAATGACGATCTTGGATTTCCATCCATCGCCATACTCGGGTATCACCCGGCGGACCGCATCGTCGTATCGCCGGTAGAACCCCAACGCCTCGAGAACGCCGGAGATGTCCTCGTGGAACCATTTCACCCCGAAGGCCTCGGCGACCGATCGACTCAGGTCCAGGGTATTCTCCGACGAGTGCCGTTCGGGCATCAAGAGGGCGACGACCCGTTCGGGTCCCAACGCCTTTGCTGCCAGTGCCACACTGACACTGCTGTCGATACCGCCGGAAAGAGCGACCACAAGACCACGCCGTTTGATCTGTCTGGCCATGAGGGTTTTGATCTGATTGCAGATGGCTTCGGCTTCAACTTCCGGATCGAGCTTCAGGATCGCTTCGTTAAAATTTTTTTTCACCTTTTTTCCTGTTTTTTAATTTTTGCCACGGACACACACCGACTTACACGGACGGGTTATGTTTGCAGCCTGCGGCTGGAAATTGGCCACGGACACACACGGACGCACACGGACGGGTTAACTGCAGCCTGCGGCTGGAAAAACGTAAACCGAATGATCAACTTCTGCGTTTTTATGGGCTTCTTTGTTTTTTGCCGAAGGCAAGTATTTACTTGTTTTGTCTGTGTGGGTCCGTGTGGGTCCGTGGCCAATTTATCTTTCCTTTCTTGTCCGTGTGCGTCCGTGTGGGGCCGTGGCGAATTATCTTTTCTTTCTTGTCCGTGTGCGTCCGTGTGGGTCCGTGGCGAATTATCTTTTCTCTTTTATCTGTGTGCGTCCGTGTGGGGCCGTGGCGAATTCTACGGTACGATGATCGTATCGTCAGGCTGGATTTCCACATTCTTGCTGAAGTCCTTGCCCTTTATAATATCCCGGTAATCGATTCTGAGAACGGTTTCCTTCTTGCCCTCCCGTCGAAACAAAATGATCTCTTTCTTGGATGCCCATTCGGTGAAACCACCGGCAACCGCGAACGCCTGCAAGACAGTGAGCTTTTTTACAAGAGGATATTCACCCGTATTGACCACTTCCCCCAAAATGTAAAACCGTTTGCTCGCCCCGATCGTCACCGTAACGGTAACATTGGGATCGGTTACGAAATCCTTGAGCTGATTCTCGATTTCAAATTTCAATTGAATGGGGGTTTTGCCGGCCGCAACCAGATCGTTAAGAAGTGGAAAGGAAATCCGGCCGTCCAGTCGAACCAGGATCTCTTCCCGGGAAAAGTCCGGTTCTTTCCATGTCACGATTTCGAGAACATCACCATTTCCGATGACATAAATATCCTTTGACTCTTCTTTCGGCGTCTCTTGGGAATAGGCAACGGAGGTTGCCAGAATCAGGATGACAATAAAAAAGATAGCGTATTGAAGGTGTTTGTTCATCTTGCCCCCCGGTTTTATGGCTTGGAGCTTAAACTTACAGCAACATCGAAGATAAGAAGCTCGGAAGAGCCGAAAAGCCGATTTTCACTGTGATTAATAACAGAACTTCTTGGCTTGCTTCTCAATGCCATTTAGCATCGCAATAATTCGTTCGTATTCCTTGTCCAATTCACTGAAAGTAGATGCTGTTATGTAGGAACAGGCATGTGCGAATTCGATCCAGCATTGTGTCTCAGACGCCTCCTGCATGGAATCAGTCAATTTATTCCCTGTTTCCGTGGCACAAAACCTGATTAAAACACTATAACCAATTGATAAAACATATATATTATGGTAATATTAGGGCACTAAACGCTCACTTCGGAGGTGAAATCAATGCGGCGTCCGATCACCATAAAACACGAGATGGAAAAACTTGCCAGTCATAGCGGATTGATCAATATCGGCGCATTACTTGATGCGATAAATTTCAGGTTCCGTTTCGAAAAGATCAACGGCGTCCATTGTGTAGACCCGAAAATTTCTCATGGTGACATTTTAGCTTCGATGATTGCTCTCATGAGTATTGGTAAACCTGATTACGATGCGATCGAGATTTTTCGTGAGAAGCAAGAATTTTTCAACAAGGCCATTGGCAATCGTGCATGCCCGTCAAGCCCGACATTGCGTCAGCGAATCGATTTGATCGGCAACCAAGCCGATAAGCTGATTAAGGATGCAGGCGTTGATTTGGTTCGATCCTGCGCTCCGGCGATTTCACCCATCCAAACCAGTGCGGGTGATTTCCTTCCTTTGGATATGGATGTGAGTCCGTTTGACAACTCAAAGACTCAAAAGGAAGGCGTTTCCAGAACCTACAAAGGCACGGATGGCTTCGCTCCGATCTTTGCCTACCTGGGCACCGAGGGGTATCTGGTGAATCTTGAGTTCAGAGAAGGAAAACAACACTGCCAGAAAAACACCCCCGAATTTATCAACGCCACCTTGGATTATGCCAGGCAAATTACCGATCAGCCTATTTTGATGAGGTTGGATTCAGGAAACGACAGTCAAGACAACTTTCCTGACGATTCACGAAAGAATGTCCACTTTATCATCAAACGCAATTTGCGTAGAGAATCTGTTCAAAAGTGGGTTGATCTGGCAAAAAAATCCGGCAAGCAACAGCATTGCCGCTCAGGAAAATGTGTATGGATCGGAAAGACGATTGAAGACATCAACGGCAATCCATTGCGCTACCCAATCATCTTTGAGGTTACCGAAAGGCATACCAAAAAGGGCCAAGTACTGCTGTTCCCCGAGTATCAGATCGATACCTATTGGTGCAGCCTCGCACAGTTGCCACCGGATGAGGTGATTCGACTTTATCACGATCACGGTACCAGCGAGCAGTTTCACTCCGAACTCAAATCCGACATGGGCCTGGAGCGCTTGCCGAGCGGTCATTTTTCCACCAATAGCTTGATTCTTCATTTGGCGATGCTGACGTACAACATGCTACGGATTATCGGACAAATCAGCATCGAAGAGAGTGATCCGACTGAATTGCCCGGTATACGCCGGAAGAAAGTTACCCGGCGTCGAATCCGGACAGTCATGCAGGACTTGATGTATATGGCCGGTCGATTAGTAACCAGAAGTAGAAAATGGTACATATCCTTTGGCCAACTCAATCCATTTTCCAAACTGATGGATCGGATTTATCTTCGTCTGAATTTGCTTTCCGCTATGAAGTAGCTATAATTTTTAAAAGAACAATTTTACAGGCATTTGCTTGGTGATTTGCTATGGCTAAAGAATGAGAAACAGGAGCAAAATTCCTTCGAAATTTGAAAATAGTGAGAAAAATTATCAACAAATGATGGTGTGTGAGGCAATCGCCCCGCGCCAATCCTAACAGCAAAAATTAGGCCACTGATTCAGGTATTCCTAAAAACAGCTTCATATTTTCTCTTTCGCCATCCTTCAGCCAGATTGGAGCAAACAGATCTTGAGGATCGTCTGATTTGATCAATCATAGAATATCGCTCTTCAGCGGGAAAGGACTTGGTAATTTCAAATATTATCATGGCACATTGAAAGGCCAATCGGTAAACGTCCAAATCCCTGAAATGTCTAATATCCCGTTTTCTATCCAATGGTTTTCCGCTCTTTCAATCTTCCGCTTTTCCGATTTTCCCAACTTTCTCTCTTCGGCTCTTCCGATCTTCCGCTTTTCGCCCCCTCTACGCTCCCCGCCTACAGCCTGCTCTTCATCCCTTTTCTACATAGCTCCGCCTGGTGGGTTACAAGCCATCTTTGGCCAGAACCAACCGTATAAATCTTCTTTTCTATCAAACAGCAACAAGATTGCCGTCTGTCTTCGACTCGCTGTAAAAGGTAATGACTCATATTGTGTTGCCTTTGAACTATGATCTATCAGCTATGAGCTATCACCTATCTCCCACTGCGCACCGCTCGTCATCGATCAACTAATTTTCTGCTACTCCCCGCTCCAAGCTCCCTGTCTATAACCCATTGACTATCGCCCGTTAGCTATAAGACAGAAGGGATGATCCGTAAATTTTACGTTTTGACCTATCGCCTATCACCCATTACCTAAATTTACATTTACTGTGTTTATCCAGAAATAGGAAAATTTGGTCGAAATCAAGGCGCACAAAAAATTTTACCACAGGTATATAGTTGATATTCCGAGGATAAAATTTTTTGTGTAACGCCGATATCGGGCAAATTGGCCATTTCTGGATGGCCGCTATCTTGCCCCTTCCCCGAATAGTACGGTCTTCACCGTTCTCATGATCACCATCAAGTCCATGAAGATGGACATGTTTTTGATATAAAACAGATCGTATTTGAGCTTCTCCACGGCATCTTCCACCGATGCCCCGTAAGAGTAACAAACCTGTGCCCATCCGGTGACCCCGGGTTTGGCGGAAAAACGTTCACCATAATAGGGAATCTGGGATTCCAGCTCTTTGACGAAAAATTCCCGCTCCGGACGGGGCCCCACGAAACTCATCTCACCCTTGATCACATTGAACAATTGGGGAAATTCATCGATGCGCCATTTTCGAATGAACTTCCCCACCCGCGTGATTCGGGTGTCATTATTTTTGGCCCATACGGGCCCACTCTCTTTTTCGGCATTATCAACCATGGAACGAAACTTGTGAACCATATACGGTTTTCGGTTTTGCCCCACGCGCTCCTGGGAAAAGAAGACCGGCCCCTTGGAGTCCACTTTGATGAGTATCGCCGTCGCAATCAACACCGGCGAAAGGACTGTCAGCATGATCACCGCGAGTGTCAAATCCACGGATCGCTTGATGAAACTTCTCAACCACGACGTCCTGAATCCGTCGGAAAAGATCAGCCAGCTCGGGTTAATGTTTTCGACGATCAATTTCCCGGTGAGCATCTCGTAGAAACTGGTTCCTTCGAGCACCTCGATACCTTCGACCCGACATTGAAGCAATTGTCCTGTGGGAAATGTACTCCGACGATCTTCGATTGCGACGACGATCTTATCGATATGATGATCCTTGGCCTCCTGGCACAGGTTGTCGTATCCATTCAGGCCAATTTCGACCGAAGAAATGGCCTTTTGAGCGTCATCGTTGATGACCTGCGCAACCTGGTACCCGCAATCGCGACTGGATTCAATGGCTTTGGCGATATTTTGGGCGAGGTCACCGGATCCCAGAAGGATAATCTTTTTATCGAAGAGTCCCAGGTTGAGAACATGGGTATAGGCGACCCGCCACAGTGAAATGAAACCAATGAGAATACATATACTGAAAAAGAAGATCCCCCTGCCGATGATACAGATGGGAAATACAAAATAGACGAGGGATAGAAAAATGGCGGAAGATCCCAGGGACTGAAGAAGACGGATGAAAAGTTCCTGGTATGAATTTGTTACATTGAGATCGTATAGGTCGAAATAGTATAGGCTCGACTGGCATACGATGGTAATCAGGCAGGTTTTTAATAATATCGCCTGATTCGGTAAAAACAAATTACCATCCATGAGAATGGCACTGGCAATCATCACCGAAAGAAAGATGAACACCCCTTCACCGACGACAAAAAAAGCATTGCGAACCGGATAGTATTTTTTAAATAGGTGAAGCATCAGTATTTTTTGTATTTTTTATATTTTCCGTAGCCATAGCGCTCGGTGGTCGGAACGCGATACCCGTTCATGACCACACCGATCACCTTTTCCCGGCCTAACTTTTCCAATAGCGCTTTTATTAAATCTTTGGGGGTCGATCCGTATCTTACCACCAAGATGATCCCATCGATGTAATTGGCCAATACAGTGGTCTCTGCCGACATCTGGGGAGGAGGCGAATCGATGATGATGTATCGGTCGTCGTATCGATTTTTGGCCTGTTCCAGAAATTGCTTCATGGCCTGACTCGACAGGAGTTCCGATGGATTCGGCGGTGGTTGGCCACCCGGCAGGATCGTCAACTTGTCGACGATTGTTTTCTTTAACATCGACGCCAGGGGCTTTTTGCCTGCCAAGTAGTCACTCAGCCCCGGCGTATCATCCGGAAATCCGAAGCGGGTGTGAATCGCCGAACGTCTCATATCACAATCGATCAGCAACACATGCTCTTCGATGCCGTGTGTGATGCTGATGGCCAGATTGGCGGCGACAAAGGATTTTCCGTCGCCGGGGATCGCACTGGTCACCATGATGGTGCGGGGTGGCCGACCGCTCTTGGGAAACAGGATGTTGGTGCGCAGAATCTTGAAAATCTCCGCCTCGACACCGGTTGGATCGTGGTACGTTATCAGGTGGGGATCGAGACGCATATCTTTCATTCTTCTCCCGGACGAGTTCCCGTTGGTGTCGATCACCCTGATCTTCCGGGTGGTCGCCCGACGGTTCACGGACAAGGGGGTGATGGCAGGCGCAACCTTCATGTCCCTTTCCTGATCATGTTTTTCGTAAGCTTTTGTGATCTTTCCCATTTATACGCCTGCCACGCTTCCTATTCTCTTCACCAATTCAAAGGTGGGTTCCACGCCCTTAAGGGAAAGCAATGTAAAACCACCGAACAGAATCACTGCGATCATGAAAAAAATGCTAAAAAAGCCGTATTCGAAACGGCGCAAGATGCGCCGCTTTCGGTCTATGATTTCTGGAACCGAGCACAGCACCGGCAATTGAAGATCTTCTTCGATATCCTCGGGCCGCTTGAATGAACTGTTCAAATACTCCAAAAGGAATATGATGCCACAGCCGATGGCCAGTCCGGCGCCGACGACCATCATAAACAGCTTTTTCATATCCGGTTCCACCGGTTTTTGCGGTTGCCTGGCCGGATCAAGGATCCTAAACTGCTCGCCTTTTTGCTTGCGCTCCATGTTTACGGCAATTTCCGCCTCGAGCCTTCTGGCCAGCAAGGAGTCATAGGTGGTTTGGATATTTTGATAATCCCGTCGAAGAGAAAGCAACTCCTGCTCTCTTTTGGGTGTGTTTTCCACTCTTTTTTTATAGATTGCGATCTGACGCTTCGTATCTTCGACATCCGCCTCGAGGCGACGCATCTCCTGGGTGATCTCCGTGTATTGCGCCCGGTACTCTGGGGAAACGGCAGAATCGGGGGGGAGCGAAGTTGCTTCACCGGTTTGTTGTTCTTTCGACTCCGTCTCGGCAGTTTCGGCAATCATCCGAGCTTGTCTTTCCAACTCCTCGATTCTCGCCTGCAATCGCAACACATCGGGGTGACGGGGCGTGTACCGGGCGAGCATGGCATCCAGTTGGGCCTTCATCTGGACGATGTCGGTTACGGTTTCCTGGGGCTCTGAACCCACAACCGTTGCAGTGGGTTGAGTTCTGGTGACAGCCACCTCGCTTTGCAAGGCGGCGAATCGAATCTTCGCCTCACTGAGGCTTTGCTGGCTCTCTCCAAGATGCTCCTGCAATCGATCGAGAATTCTCAGATTTGAATCCAGCTGTTCCGGAAGTTCTCCCATGAAGGATTCGCGATACTGCTTCAGTTGAGCCTCGACCTCTTCCAAACGCCCCTTCATATTATTCAACTCCGCATCAAGAAAGTCGCTGGTACCGATGGCCTGAGCTTCTCGTTGACGGATATTCTCATCGATAAAATAGGACGCCAGGGCATTGGTCACATGCATGACGGTTTTGGGATCTTTTCCCCGAAACGATATGGAGAAGGAGTCGGTCCCCCTGCGCCTGTCACTGGTTACATTGACCGATATTTGCTTACGAAGCTGGCCAACCTTTTCTTCCATGTACATCGCCTGGTACTCAGCAGATGCAAACAGATTGAATTCATTTATGATATTTTCAAGATTGGTCCTACTGAGCACCTGCTGGGACAAAGTGTTGATCCGCTCGCTGGGCTCATCCTCGACGAGAGATTGGACGTAGTTCTCCGGAACCCGCTGGGGTTGAATTAAAATCAGCGTGCTGGCTTCATAGATTTTTGGCAGTGTGATGGCCAGGTAGATACCCGCAATCATGGCCAGACAAAAAGGGACCAAGAGTATCCACCGACGTTTAATCAGCAGATCGATAATATATTTGGGGTCCATGGGAATGGGCTGTGAGGCCATGGTCATCGTCCCTTTTCGTATCGGTTCCAGGAAGCCTGTTCAGGAACCGAATGGTGATCATCAAGCTGGAAATTCCGTTTGATTCAACTTTTGTACCAGGAAATGGAAAAAACCGGAAAGAAACTGTCCAATAATCTCCCCCTAATTCATATACACTTATATATAAATTGGTTATATCTGCACCCAAAATCCGTGTCCACTCGTCCCGACGCGCCATTTGGCCGGCTTTCAATCCTCAAGAATAGCGAATAGATATCATATTGTGAAAAATATTTCCTATTCGGACAGGTATTAAAGGGCGCTGCCATATGAAAACGCATTTTAATAAAACAATTTCCAGACCTTAGTCAAGCCGAAGTGAGCGATTGTCGAGCTTGCCGCAGCTATCGGGCGTCGTTTCCCTTCGCCGTTTTATGGAAAAGGGAGAATACCTTAACTTTAGGCAATTTGGCGCACGTAAGGCACTCCCGTCCGCCTCCCCCGTGTTCAGCAGGACAAGCCCATGTCCTGTATCAAATCTACATACGATCACCCCGGCCTCCGTATCGTCCACGCGTTTGCATCCCGAAACAATCGTTCAGCTTAGGTCTCCGTGTATGATACAATGTTCCGGCATCACAGCCGGATGGGCCGGAAACGCACGGATAAACTGCTGGTCGATCAATTGCGTCGACAAAATCGCCACCAGGGCCATGTTCTCCCGCTCGCTTAAAAGGCTCCCCCGTTGGGAACGGCATTTGGCAATCAGTCGTGATACTTTCTCGGGGTCGAAATATCCACCTTCCGCGATCCGTGTTTCGGACAGCAGCTCCGCCACGTATTCCAGCTTTCGATCACCGAAAAAGCAGCTGCTGATGGGCGCTCGGTACGGCTGCTTCGGCCTGGAAATGAGCGCATCCGGGATCTGGTTGCGGGCGGCCTGTTTCAGAATAAATTTTTCGTCCAGGCCCCGCATGCGAAGCGCCGGGGGCACCATTGCGGCAAATTCGATCACCCGGTGATCCAGATAGGGAAAACGGCCTTCGATGGAATTGGCCATGGCCATGCGGTCTCCCTGTGACGACAGCAGATAGTTGGAAAGAAAGATGCGAATTTCCGTGTATTGGGCCCGTGACAAAGGATCCCACGACATGAACCGGTCCGGCAGCATGGCACGAAAGCGTTCGATGAAACCGTCCGTGGTCCCGGCCGCCGATCTTACGTCTTCGGAAAAAAAAGACTGAACCTGCGATGTATTGGACCACCGCAGCAGGTGGGAATAGCAGGGTGAATCCGTGTTGGTCAGATCTTTTTTGAAAAATCCTTCCATAAATTTTCGCGATCGGCTGTTATCCGCCGAAAAAATATAGGGATATAGCCGCGCCAGCAGCCGTGGGCGGATCCGGGAATCGGGCCGGCACGCCCAGAAGCGTCGGATCTTGTCTTCTTTGAAGATGTTGTAGCCGGCGAAGATCTCGTCGGCACCTTCTCCGGTGAGGACGACCTTGAAATCGTTTTCCCGCACCAGTTTGGAGAGCATGAAAAGGGGGACCGGTGCGGTTCTGATGATCGGTGCCTCGGTGTGCCAGACGATTTTCGGAAAAAGGGCGCCGATTTCCCCCTCCTCGCACTGGATATCCCGGTGATCGGTTCCGAGGGCATCGATGGCCATGCGCTGATAGGAGGATTCATCGAAACGATGGTCTGAAAACCGGACGGAGAAGGTTCGAAGCCGGTTGTTGAAGTTTCGCTTCACCACGGAACTGATATAGGTGCTGTCGATTCCGCCGGAAAGATAGGCGCCCACCGGCACGTCCGCCCGCAGCCGGATCCGGACGGCATCCAAAAGCAACGCCCGAAGTTCCTCCACCCAATCGCTCAGCGGGCGTTCCCGGTCATCGGGCCGGTCAAATCGCGGTGACCAATAGGATGCGGTATGAATCCCCTGCCGGGTTATCCGGGCATAATGTCCGGGAAGCAGTTGATGGATGTCTTGAAACGGCGTACGGCGCCCCAAAGGGGCCCAGCAGGTAAAAATGTCGGACAATGCAATCGCGTCCAATGCCCGGTTCACGTTCGGATCGGCGAAGATGGCCTTGATCTCGGAAGAGAAAACCAATCGGCCGCCGTCATGGTGATAGAAGAGAGGGCGAATACCGACGCGGTCCCTTCCCAAGACAAGACACTGCTGTTTTTCGTCCCAGATGGCAAGGGCAAACTGCCCGTTCAGCCGTTCAAACAGATCCGTACCGCACTCTTCGTAAAGGTGAATCAAGACCTCGGTGTCTGTCCGGGTGTAGAAACGGTGGCCCTTTTTCTCCAGTTCCGTTCTGAGTTCCGGATAATTAAAGATTTCACCGTTGAATACGATCCATATGGTCTCGTCCTCGTTGTGAATCGGCTGATTGCCGGCACGACTCAGATCGATGATGCTCAAGCGTGCATGGGCAAGCCCCGCCGGCCCGCGAATGTACAGACCTGCCGCATCCGGCCCGCGATGGCGCATCATTCCCACCATTCGGGTGAGCAGCGCGCGTTTTTCTTCGGGTCGGTTAAAATTTACGATTCCGGCAATGCCGCACATGATTTGACGCCTCTCCTTTACACGCCTCTTCGGCAGCTGCGAAACAGGATTCGCCGAAAAGGAGTCTGTCATCGAAAGCAGTCCAAGAAAAGAGAAAAATCTTTCACACTCTTTAAAAAAGACACCACTTATATCATATAAAACTCCTAAATACTACTTTGATTTTACGAGTTAGAAATGATGTAAAACATAGACAATATAAGCACTTCCCTCTTTTCTCTGTCGAAATGGCTGTTCAACGCATCAAAACGTGTTTAAGGTACGTACTTTTTACTTGTCAAATAGCTTAAAAAACTCTCGTTACGGCTATGTAACCAATGCCATAATTACACACTTTCTATTACACATATTTCACAATCACAGCCAATACATCAACGGCTCCAGATATAATCAAATATCAAAACATTTCGAATCTGCTCTGATTTAAAGACCATACCCCCCATACAAACATTTTTACATTTTATTGGCATGTCGATTGAATATAACTGCGTGTCGCTTACGTATTAGTTCTGGATCCATTCAAAAAACCATATGAAACGCCTGCGATAACGATACGTGTGATCTCTTATTCGCCATTTGGTCAGAATTTCTTAAGAGGAAAATATAATGGGAGTGCGAAGTAGATATTCAATTGTCCTAACAGTCGTCCTAATTATCGCTGCAATCGTCAGCTTTGCAAAAAGTGGTTTTTCAATGACCGGTCCCCTTTCCCAAGAAAAATCAATGGGGCTGCAAGAAGGCAAACCGGTGGCCGACCTTGCTTACCTTGTAGATACGAGCAAGGCGTTTGGTGGAACTGCCCCGGCCCTGGCACAACCCGTCAAGGCATCGCCGACAGCTGGATCTTTCAGTCCGTCTGACGAAGCCGTCAGCATCCTGTTTTTAGGGATCACCCTTTTGCTCGTAGCGGGAATTACACGCAAACGGGCCATTCAGCATCATGAAAAAAAACAAGGTTGCGTCAAGAACGCCCAGTGCACCCGATAAATAATTCTATCCGGTAATCATAAACACCCATAAAAGGCGAACAGATCCGGCCAGAAGCGCACCACCTTCCCGGATCGATCCTGTCTGCGGGTGTTGATGCCCACCTCTTTGACGATGGTAAACCCCACCCGCCTGGCATAGCGCCTGAAATCGGAAAGGGTAATCCCCCTTTTTCCAATTGGGATCGGCCATGGTGGACTGCCGGGCCACTTCGTTGAATGCGATGGCGAGGGCGTTTTTTCCACGCGACCCACCGGAGCGCCGATGCTCACTCATGGTCGTCGATCTTCTCAAGAATCTTTTTGAAGACAGGACAGGTCCGACACGACTTCATCTTTTCGGTCCACGTGTCATGGACCGTGCCGTCGCAAATGGTGCCATTGATGAACCAACACAGATCCCCGGCAGAAAACTCCCAGGCGGGACATTGATTCCGCTGCGTTCTGGGACATCTTCGATCCTTCCAGCATGGTTTGGCCCCGTTTGTCCGGCACAATTTCCGGACAAGCAGAAAATAGAGCTGCCGTTCCACGTGAACGGGAATGGTGCGCCAACCCTGTTCGTAGCTGTGGATGGCTTTTATGGATATTCCCAACAGCTGGCCCATCTGTTTCTGGGTTTTGCTCAATTTTTTCCGATACGCACTGAATTCTTTGGGTTTCATAGGGCCGGTCCCTGTCTGGAAAAATCAAAAAATAGTGTATGAAAGGGTTTGATGAGCGACTTCCTCAGAATGAGGGATCAATGCCACTTCGTGGTATAGAAGTCAATGTTTTTCCCTTCCTTTAGTCGACCGGACAAATACCGATAATGTTGCCATACATCGGTAAATGGTTCGGGTGGCAAGAGAATAACCGGGACAAAGCGCCGATCCCGTTTCCCCATTTTACAGAGGCCGTGATGATAGAAAACCGAGGAAGCGTTCTGATCGTTGATGACAGCGCCGCCAAATGCAATCTGATAAAAAAAATTCTGGAACCCGAGGGTTACCGGGTCATCGAGGCAAAAAACGAAATCGAGGCCCTGGCCAGAGCCGTGTCCGAAGATCCGCCGGATCTGATCGCCATGGATATCGATACACCCAAAATGGACGGCGTCGCTCTTTGCCGGAGGATTCGCAGCGAACTGCATCTCGACGCGCCTCCGGTGATTTTCCTCACCGCCACGGCCGATCAAACGCAGCTGCTCCGGGTGTTCAACGCCGGGGCCACCGATTACCTGGTCAAGCCGTTTCTTCGAGAGGAACTGCTGGCTCGGCTGCGGGTCCACATCGACAAGTCCATGTTGATCCAAAAACTGCACAAGAAGGCAGCACAACTGGAAGGTGTTGAAATGGAACGGGTCCAAAATCAAAAACTTCAGGGAGTCGTGGAAATGGCCGGTGCCGTGTGCCACGAACTCAACCAACCCATCCAGACCATCAGTGGTTTCACCGAATTGATGATGATGAAGGCCGATGACGAAAACCCGTTGACCGCCTATGCCCGAAAAATCAAAAAACAGGTGGATCGCATCGGAACGATCACCGGGAAATTGATGCGTGTGACCGCCTATCGAACGAAACCCCATGATGCAACGACGCAAATCATCGATATCGATGAAGCAGCGAAAATCAGTGATGGGTGATGAGTGGTAAAACGCAGGCTGTAGGCTGTAGGCTGTAGCTCGCCCGCTTCGCTCGAGCCGCAGAGGTCGCAGGTTGAATTTTAAATTCAAGATTATCAATTCATAATTCAAAATTGGTAGTTTACAACCCGCAGTCTCTCTTTCCCTCCCATTGACGTTTCACCCGTCATGTAATACATTACAAGCAATTTGTAATACACGGAGGTGTGACATGCAGGTAAGTCTCAGAATTCCCAAAAAAACCGGTGCTCGTCTACAGTCTTTGGCGGAAAAAACCGGCAAAACGAAGACCGCTCTGATATTAGAAGCGTTTGATGAGAAATATGCATTAAAAAAAGACCGCTCTCAGCTGATTCGCGAACTGGCAGGCTGGATGTCCACGGAAGAATGCAAAGAACTGCGCCGTCTCGTGTCCGAGTTCGAAGCGGTTGATGACAAGGATTGGCCATGAAGCTGGTTCTTGACACGAACATCTATTGTGACTTTGCCGAAGGCATTTCACAAACAGTCGATACGTTGGCAGATCTTGGAAACAATTTATTCATGCCGGCCATCGTGATCGGCGAGTTGTCCTATGGTTTTGCAAAAGGCCGCCGGCGGATCGCCAATGAACGAAAACTCGATGAAATCATCAGATTTTTAGATATCCGGATAGTGGACGTGACGAGATCCGTCGCTTCCAAATATGGCCTGATCTATTCGTCGCTCGTACGGAAAGGCAGAAAAATACCATTAAATGATGTATGGATTGCGGCTTGCTGCATGGAGGTCGGCGGCACATTGCTGACCCGGGATCATCACTTTGAATATGTGGATCAGATCGATACGCTTATCCTGGCTGATAGCTGATAGCTGATAGCTGATAGCTGATAGCTGATAGCTGATAGCTGATAGCTGATAGCTGATAGCTGATAGCTGATAGCGAAAATTCAATGAATTTGGGGTTGTGTCAATAGGCGACCTGCAGTTTTATTCCTTCCTATTCGCTATCTCCTATGAGCTCTTCTCCCTATCGCCTACAGCCTATCGCCTACAGCCTGTCCTCCCCTCCCCGTTGACACCGCCGTCGCCTTCCTCTATAGGGAGGACAAAAACCTGCGCTCAATTCAGGAAAAATCATACCGGGCAAGCTTCTGATGACCCCGCCCCAGCGAAGGCAATCATGATCAACATCGAAAATCTGTGCAAGAGTTATGGCGGTCGGGTGCTGTTCGACGGCGTCAGCTTCAAAATCAATGCAAAGGAACGGGTGGGTCTGGTGGGCCGCAACGGCCACGGCAAATCCACGTTGTTTCGCATCATCGTCGGTGAAGAGAGCGCCGACGGCGGCGGCATCACCATGCCCAAGGGGTATCGCATCGGCCACGTTACCCAGCATATTCACTTCACCGAAAAGACCGTTCTCGCAGAAGGCATGAAAGGGCTTTTGGCCAGCGAAAAGGATCACCACTGGAAGGTGGAGAAGATTCTGGCAGGATTGGGGTTCAGCGATGGCGACATGGTAAGAAGCCCGCATGATTTTTCCGGTGGATTTCAGGTTCGGCTCAACCTGGCCAAGATCCTGGTTTCCGAACCGGACCTGCTTTTGCTCGACGAACCCACCAACTACCTCGACATCACCAGCATCCGATGGATCGAAAACTTTCTTTTTGCCTGGCCCCACGAGTTGATGCTCATCACCCACGACCGTGGATTCATGGACAAGCTGGTAACCCATACCGTTGGCATTCACCGGAAAAAAGCCAGAAAGATCACGGGCAATACGGAAAAGTACTACGACCGCATTGCCCAGGACGAGGAGATCTACGAAAAGACCCGGATCAACGACGAACGCCGGGAAAAGGAGATTCGCCTCTTCATCTCCCGTTTTCGTGCCAAGGCGCGCCTGGCCAACATGGTCCAGTCACGAATCAAAACCCTGGCGAAGATGGAAAAAAGAGAGAAGCTGGAACAGGTCCGGGAATTGGATTTTGCATTCCGGGAAAAACCCTTCAAGGCCAAGCAGGTAATCTCGGTGGAAGACCTCTCCTTTGCCTGGGAGACCGGCCGCCCCCTGTTCCAGGCGCTCTCCTTTTCCATTCTGGCCGGAGAACGAATCTGCGTCGTGGGGAAAAACGGCAAAGGCAAGACCACCTTGCTCAAAGTATTGGCCGGCGCCCTGACGCCCTCATCGGGGAAGATCACCTATAATCCGCAGGTGGCGTCGGGTGTTTTCGAGCAGACCAACATCCAGCACCTGGTAGACAGCCGAACGGTGGAGGAAGAGATTCTGTACGCCCAGCCGGACGTGGATCGGCAGAAGGCGAGGAACATCTGCGGCGCCATGATGTTCGAAGGCGACAGCGCCCTGAAAAAGGTAAGCGTCCTTTCCGGTGGCGAAAAGAGTCGCGTGATGCTCGGCCAACTGCTGGTTACCCCGGTAAATATGTTGATGCTGGACGAGCCCACCAACCACCTGGACATGGATGCCTGTGACGCCCTGTTGGCCGCCATCGACAATTTCGGCGGCGCGGTGGTCATGGTGACCCATAACGAAATGTTTCTCCATGCCCTGGCGGATCGGCTGATCGTCTTCGACGATGCCGGCGCCCGCATGTTTCACGGCAGCTACCAGGACTTTCTGGAAAAGGGGGGATGGGGGGACGATGCATCCATAACCCGCCACGGCGACGGGTCTGACGACCAGCCGACCGCAGCCCTTTCCCGCCTCACAAAAAAGGAACTTCGGCGTCTTCGTTCGGAGATCATCACCGAAAAGTCCAAGGTGCTGAAACCCATGGAAGATGCCATTACCAACGCCGAAAAGGAGATCGAAGAAAACGAAGGTCGACTGGAGGAACTGAATGAACAGATGATGCAGGCCTCCCAGGACGGGGCCGGGGATCGCATCGCCACATTGTCCCAGGAGATCCGTGCCTGTCAGAATATCATCGAGACCCGTTTCGCCGATATGGAGTCCATGGACGAAGAGCGACGACGAATGGAGAAAAAATTTGCCAGACGGATGCAAGCAGTGGAAGGTGGAAGAATGGAATAAAAACCATGGCTATTTGAACGTCGAACATCGAACTCCCAACATCGAACGTTGAATATTGAAATCCATCCTCCTCATCTCACCGCCCATCACCAAACCCTGCGAGCCCCCGGCGGGAATTGCCAAGCTCGCCCGGTCCTTGAAAAACAATGGCGTTGACTGCCGGCTTTACGACGCCGGCATCCACGGCATTGAAAAGATGCGCGGTCGGCCCCCATCCGCCGAAGACACCTGGACCCGTCGCGCGGTTGCCCATCTTTCCGCCAATGTAAACGCCCTTCGGACACCGGATCTTTATTCCAACCGGGACCGCTACAAACGGGCGGTGATGGACGTCAACCGCGTCCTGTTCGAGGCGGGCCGGTCCCACGGGGTCAACTTGTCTCTGGCCAACTACGTCTCTTCGACCGTAAGCCCGGTCCGTAGCACGGATCTCATACAATCGGCAGAATCGTTTTCACAAAACCCCTTCTACCCGGCATTCTCCCAAAGGCTGCGCAATCTGTTCCATGAACGGCAGCCGGACATCGTCGGTGTCTCCATCAATTTCTTGAGCCAGGCATTGTGTGCCTTTGCCATGATCGGCTACATCCGTCGGCAGCTTCCCCGGGTGACGATCCTCTGCGGGGGCGGGCTGGTCACCAGCTGGATGCGAATCGGGAAACCGACGGAGCGGTTTGCCGGGTTGGTGAACGACTGGATTTCCGGGCCCGGCGAAGAGTGTCTCCTTCGATTGTGCGCGGGACAACCCCGGGACAACGGACCCGTTGCCGGCTACGACTATTCTGGTTTTGACATGGACGCCTATCTGTCCCCTGTACCCATCCTGCCCTACGCCGCCTCACGGGGATGTTATTGGAAAAAGTGCGCCTTCTGCCCGGAATCGGCGGAAGATTCGCCATACAGGACCGAGACCCCGCGGATTGTCGGTAAGGATATCGTACGAAGCGCGACGGACATCCATGCCGGACTGATTCATTTTCTGGACAACGCCCTGTCCCCCCGGTTCATGGAGCACCTGATCAACCATCCCCCCGGCGTTTCCTGGTACGGCTTTACGCGTATCACCCGGCACCTGACCGATCCCGATTTCGTGCGTGGCTTGAAGGCTTCGGGATGCGTGATGCTAAAGGTGGGGGTGGAATCCGGAGACCAGAGGGTGCTGGACGCCTTGGGAAAAGGAGTCGACGTTCAGGTGGTGGAAAAGGCCCTCCGGGTCATCCACGGTGCCGGCATCGCCATCTACGTCTACCTGCTTTTCGGAACCCCGGCGGAAGACGAAGAGAGTGCGAAAAAAACCCTTACATTTACAAAACGAAACGCAAAATATATCGATTATCTCAATCTTGCCATCTTCAACCTGCCCAGGGAAAGCCCGGATGCAGAGAAGCTGACCACACTGGACTTTTATGCCGGCGATCTCTCCTTGTACAGCGACTTTCTCCACCCAAAAGGCTGGGACCGGCAACGGGTGAGACGCTTTTTATCAAAGCAATTTAAAAAGCAGGCCGCCATAAGATCCATTCTCTCCAATGATCCGCCATTTTTCACATCCAATCATGCTCCTTTCTTTCATAAATAAGTCAACTTTCGGGATTCGTTTTATGTGCACATGATAAATCTGACTTCGCCTTGCTCCAATCATTGTAAAAATCTCAATATCCAAATTCCAAATCACAAATAAATTCCAATGACCAATTTTCCAAATTCCAAACGATGAACGTGGAACAAGGCAAGTTCACATAGGCGTTGGGGCTTGTTTGCTATTTGATCATTGTGATTTGAGATTTGTTTGTTATTTGGTGCTTGTAATTTGGAATTTGCATTAGCTTTTGGTGCTTGTAATTTGGGATTTATTCTTCAATGGATGGATCGAGTCGAAGGCGAATGCCTAATTCTGGATTCTGACTTCTGACTCCTGTATTCTTGTAACAGTCCTATGGCAGTGCCGTTTATCTTTTGACTTGGCCCAGCGGACCAGGTTTCCTGAACCGAACAATTGTGTATTTTATTTCCCATAAGAATACATAAAAACGTATAGTTATGGGTTGTTTTTTTCCTTTTTTCTTCCACAGCCGGCTACACCGAAGTGTGTATCCATTTGTTTTAATTATATATAAAACCATTAGAAGTTTTGGCGCATGTTTTGCTTTGCATCCCCACAGAAGGATTACTACAGGAGCGTTACCTTTTTTAATGCGATGGCAGATGCGAGTTTGAATCGTGCGATCTCGTGGAAAGGATTCGAAGAAGGAATGCAAGAACACATGAACAGCGGCGGCACCCCCCAAAATCATGCCCCCGCATTGGTCAGAAACAACCTGCAGGCTGCCTTGGCCGAAAGGGAAAAATTTTTAGAAAAACATCCACACCTTCGGCAGGAGCAGGCGGAAATCGATCGGTTGCTGGATCAAGCCGGCAATCAGCAGGGACGGATGGCGGTGTTAGGGACATTGATGCAGGGAAAATTGTTGGAAATGCAAAAGGAACTGACCAATCTCTGCGGAATTTTACACACTGCCCTGGAGGCGGAAGAATCGCAGTAAATTTGACGGCTTCATAAAAAGTCCGATATCGGGCAAATTGGCCATTTCCGGATGGACACGATTTAGATCCGGACCGGCGGACCAGATTTTCAGGACTGAATCAATTTGATGATTTCGGATGGATGCTGCACGAGGGTCTGACATCCCATATCCACGAGCGCCGCAGGCCCCTTGAATCCCCACGAGACGCCCACGGGATGCATACCGGCGGCATTGGCGGTCTTTACATCCACGGTGCTGTCCCCCACGAAGAGAAAGGCCCGTGGCGGCAAACCCATGCGTCTGGCGACCTCCAGGGCAGCTGCCGGATCGGGCTTGACGGGAAACTGGTCGTTTTGCCCCATGACAGTGGCAAAAAAGATACCAGGGAAATAGGACTTTATGTATCGAACGGTGAAATCATGGGGTTTATTGGAAAGCACCGCTTTGGGCACGCCCATGGTCTCCAACCGTTCCAATAGGTTCATGATGCCGTCGTAGGGACGGGTCTTGCGATTCCAATTTTCCCAATAGATTTCACGGGCGCGACGAACACAGGCGCCGACCACCTCGTCGGTTCTGCCGTCCACGGGCAAGGCACGGGTCACCAGCATCTGAATACCGTTTCCGATAAAGTTCCGGTAATCGTCCATTGTGTGGTTGGGAAACCCATATTCCGCCAGCATTTGATTCACCGAATCACCGATGTCGGCAAGGGTGTCCAGCAGTGTCCCGTCCAGGTCGAAGATCACGGCTTGAAAAGTACGGGGCCTCGAATCGTTCAATGCGTCACCCTCCCGATCTTTTTACGCGATATCCCATGGCTTTCAGTTCGGCCACCAATACGTCCCGGTGGTCTCCCTGGATCTCGATGGTTCCGTCCTTAACCGTCCCGCCGCTGCCGCATTTCTGCTTCAACTTCTTGGCCAGTGATTTCAGTCCTTCACCATCTGCTGGGATACCGGAGATGGTGGTGACCCCTTTTCCTTTGCGCCCTTTGGTGGAACGTCCAATCCGAACCACGCCATCATCAATCGCATGCCGGATCTGATTTTTCCCGCAAAGACAATGGGTGAACTGTTTGTTACACCGAGGACAGATCCTGCCGTCCTGCGTTGAGTAAACCAGTCTGGTACCTCGATCCTTGTGTCGCACCATAGTCTTTTCCACACGACGATTGCCGAAACAGATCCGGCAGGGATGAAATCGCCTCTGGTAATACCAAACAAAGTTGAATTTTTTCAAGTCCGGTGGGAAAAGGAAAGTAAAAACGGGAGCCAGTTGGTCAGGCTTTAGGCGCCCCTTGGAAAGTGTGATGCGCTACGGTCGCGGGGGAGCTGCAGGAGTCAGAAGACAGTATTTAGGAGCCAGAATGAAATTTGATGTCGCTTCGCTTAATCGATTGAATAAGATAGATCGAGCCGAAGGCGAATACATTATTCTGGATTCTGAATTCTGACTCCTGGATTTTTCTAACAATCGTTCGGCAAAGCCAATGAACGATGACCTAGTCTCAGAGGACATAGTTTTTCTTCACCTAAAAAAATTCTACACTGTAAATCTCCCCACCATATCCTTGAGCTGCTTGGCCAAAGATACCATCTCATCGGCGTTTTGGTTGATACTCTGGTTGTTCTTGGCCACCTGCTCTGCCGCCACATTGACCGATGAAATTTTTTCGACGATTTTTTCATTCTCCTGGGCGCTCTCCGTGACATTGGTCGTGGCGTCCAGAATCCCTTCGGTTGCCTGGGAAATGTTATTGGCGATCTGCTGGGTCAACAGAGACTGCTCCTGGATGGACGATGCGATGGAAGAGACGATCTCGTTGACATTGGCAATGGTCTGACTGACCGCCTCGATCTCCTGCATCGTTCGATTGGACGACTGTTGGATTCTCAGGTTCTTATCGTGTATCGATCTTGTCGATTCGGCGGTTTGTTTGGCCAGCTCCTTGATCTCATTGGCCACGACGGCAAACCCTTTTCCCGCCTCGCCGGCACGCGCAGCCTCGATTGTGGCATTCAAGGCCAGCAGGTTGGTCTGTTCAGAGATGTCGGTGATGGTCTGGGTGACCGAGACGATGTCCTTTGCCGCCGTGTCCAGCTCTTCCATCATGATCGTGGCATTTTTGGTCTTTTCCACGGCTTCTTCGCTGACCCGATGGGCGTTTTCCGTACTCTGAACGATGGCATCGATATGGCTGTTCATCTGTTCCGTTGAACTGGACATGTCGCCGACATTGGATGATGAACGCGCCATGATGGAGGCGGCCGAAGTCATGCCGTCGTTCATGCGGGAAATCTCCGCGGCAGCGCTTCGGGATCGCGACGACATTTGGTTGGCCTCCCGGGAAATCTGGTCCGACAGTTCGAAAAGCCGGCTGGAGGAGTCGTGCAGCACCACCGCATTTTTTCCAATTCGACCAATCATCTCCTGCAGTTTTTCGATGAAGGTGTTGAACGAGATGGCCAATCTGCCGATTTCGTCACGACCCGTGACATCGATGCGTGCCGTCAGATCACCACCGCCTTCGGCGATATCGTGGAGCCGCACGTTGATCCGCGTAAGGGGTTTGGACACGTACCGGGTAACCAGAAGGTGAATCCCGATGACCAGGACCAGCACGACGACCGACAACGTCGCCACGACGTATTTCATCATGAAGGCGTGAATGGTGGAAACGATATCCGCGGCCTGCGCTTCGGCCCGCGCCAACGTCTGCTTGGAAAAACGGAAATGAAGGACGCCGCCGATCTCACCGGGTTGCCACCCCACATGACAGCGAACGCAATCATTGTTGACCAACAGCGGTTTGAATATGGATACGGCGTCATCGGTCCATGTCAGTTCCATGTCCGTCTGGCGACCCAAACGATCCTGGATGTGTTTTGGCAAGGTTTTTTTCAGGAATTGATCATTGGATGAATGGGTGACCACACCTTGCCGGTCATGGAGAGAGAATTCCATCAAACCACGGACATTTCGCTGTTGCTGCAGGATTCGGCTGAACTTTTCCATCTCTCCACGTTCCAGGGAACCTGCCACGGCCCGTTCGATGGATGAGAAGATATTTTCTGCGGCCCTCTCTTCCCTTTCTTTCAGCAGCTGAACGTTGGAACTGGCAAATTCGGCGATAAGCCGGTCCATGGCGCCATATTGAAATGCAAGGGCGCCACCCATGACGGCCATCAGCACCACGACCAGGGAAACAGTGAGTTTGGTGTGAAGTTTCATCGATTCATCCCTGAGAAGTCAGATCTTCGTTTTTTCGGTAAAAGGGAAAGTTGACGTGCCGGGCAAAGGTTTCCTCGGTACATCCGATGCAGGGAGCGCCTGATTTGATACAAAAATTGGTGCCGGCGTTCCACATTCGCGTAGAACAGTCCGCATGGGTATTGGGACCGACGCATCCCAGCTTGAAAAGGCATCCCGGTTCACCAAAGGCCTTGGCGAACTTCTCCCGCTCGTAGTCGGCAAACCGGGGACATTGATCATGAACAAGGGTGTCGAAAAACACCTTCGGCCGCCCCATGGCGTCCAGTGCGGGAATACCGAATTGAATCACGTGAACCAAGGTGCCCACCAGCCAGTCGGGATGCATCGGGCACCCGGGAATGGCAATGACCGGGCGATTCACGCCGCTTTCCGCAAGGAATTGGGGAACCCCGACGGCACCGGTGGGATTGTTTTCGGCAGCGGGAATCCCGCCATGGGCCGCACAGGTCCCTGCGGCAACGACGGCCTTGGCCCGACGGGCAGCCTGCAAAATCATCTCCGCGATGGACTTTTCCCCCATTACACATGCACTGGGCATTTTCCTCGGCACGCTTCCCTCTACGACGAGGAGAAACTCGCCGGCGGCGATGGTGTCGTCGACGACGTCCATGGCGCGATGGCCGGTCGCCGCCGAGAGCGTACTGTGAAACATCAGGGAAATATACCCGGTCAACAGCTCGGCCGGATCCGGATGGTCCGCGTTGAGCAAAGAGACGGAGCAACCCGAACAGCTTTGTCCCTGGAGCCATACCACCGGCACCGTACCTGTGGTCAATTTTTCCAATGCGTCCGCGATATCGGCAACGACTACCGGTGAGAGGCTCATCATCGCGGCCAATTTTGCACCGATGGAAAGAAATTCTCTTCGGGAAATGGGTGACATAGAAATCCTTTTATTGAGTTGTAGAAAACCTGGCCCTCTGGACCAAGTCAAATTTCATTGGCTCTGCCGTATGATTTTTACAAGAATCCTGGAGTCAGAATTCAGCGCTGCCGCCGGCTTTCAACCGGTTTGAACTAAAACCTGACTTCGGGAAAATGAAGTCAGATACGAGAATAAGGTATTCGCCTTCGGTCGGCTCGAACCGTATTATCCAATCGACGGAGCGAAGCGACTCAGATTCATTCTGTCTCCTGAATACTGGCTTCTGACCCCTGTGACGTTTACCGTGTTCGCAGTGCATCTACCCTTTCAGGAGGAGTCCAAAGCCAGACCCCTGGACAAAGATTTACTTAATGAACGGCACATGCCAGGCACGGATCAAAAGAACGAACGACCCGGACCGCTTCAATGGGATTTTTCTCATCGCCGATGGGGGTATCGACCAATGCCTGCTCCACGGCACCGGGCTGACCCTTTCCATCCCTGGGAGAACAATTCCAGGTGGTGGGGACCACACACTGATAGCGGTGAATCTTATGGTTCTTTATCTTCAACCAGTGTCCCAACGCCCCCCGCGGGGCCTCCGTGAGACCGATCCCGACACCCGTTTCGGGAATGCGAAAATCATTGCATGCAGATTCCCCCGGTTTGAGTTGGGACAGCCATTGTTCGCAGCGCTGGGCCACGAGTTTGCACTCCAACGCCCGAGTGGCGTGACGCCCCATGGTGGAAAACAGATCCGCCGGATCACGATCCAGTCGATCCAAAAGACGGCCCATCCATATGCCGATATCGGAACTTGGCTGCTTTTTATATGCGATCCACATGCGCGCCAGTGGTCCCACCTCGAACACATGTCCATCGTAACGCGGTGCCTTGACCCAGGAGTAGGCGCCCTTTTTGTCCGGAGCCGGTTGTGTCTCTCCCGCGTCCGGGGCGAACGGTTGGTTGGCCCGGTAAAAGGCATGGGAGGCGTCTTCGGTGATCTTTTCCCTATCAAATCCGTGGAGCCGGTCGTCCATCCATACCCCGTCCGGGACAAAGGTTGTGGCATCCTTTTCGGAAAAGACACCATAGGAAAGCAAATTTTTCGGCCCCTTTCCGATTTCAAAATATTCCGGATAGGCGGAAGCGACCGCCAGGACGTCGGGCAAATAGGTGGAATCGATGAATTGCCGCAGTTTTGTCAGCATGCTTTTGCAGGCCGCAATTTTATGGGCGGTCACGACTTCGGTGACGCCGCCGGGCACAAGGCTGGCCGCGTGGGGCAATTTACCGGAAAAGAGCGCTCCCATCTGGTGCGCCAAAGCGCGCATCTCAAGGGATTTCAGGTAATGATGGATGGCCGATAGATTCAGTTCGGTGTCAGGGATGTAATCGCCGTCGTAGCGCGGTAAAAAGGGCGCCGCCGGGTATAGCACATTGGCCTTTTGCCCGGATTCGACCCAGGATTTGAGATCCTGCAGGAGCGGATCACGTCCAGTGTATTGACAGATGGCCGTAATATCGATGTAGTCCAACGCGCTGAGCTGATAAAAATGAATGATGTGGGATTGAATGTAATTGGCGCCGAGAATCAGATTTCGAAGCAGTCGGCCGTTTTCCGTCGGCAATACGCCGTAAGCGGCATCCTGGGCCAAAATGGAGGCGGTACCGTGGGACACCGGGCAGACGCCGCAGATCCGCTGGGTGATCTGCTGGGCATCCATGGGATCGCGGCCCTTTAAAATGACTTCAAACCCGCGAAACATTTCGCCTTTGCTATGCGCTTCGATGACACGATGAGAATCGACGGTAATGTTGACGGCCATGTGGCCTTCGATGCGGGTGATGGGATCGATCTGCAGCTGGACAGTCATTTTTTTCCTTTTTCTGACACCAACGGTGCGTTCGGACAAAAATATGGTTGAACATCAACTTTTCGGGGTAATCATCAATCAATGAATGCTGTTTTTCTCGGATCAAAATAAGAAATCTTGAGAAAAAAAATAAGAATTTGACAGGGACGATGTCCGGAGATGAACAAATTGCCGATGGGAACAGCCGGTTTTCGTATTTTTGATTCGGTGCCGCCCGACAACGGAAAACGGGCCGGCAGATTCATGTCTGTTCTGCCGGCCCGTGAAACGAGGGGATTCGTCGATGATAAAGTGGCTTTTTAGGCTTTGTTGTTGTCTTCCAGCTTTTCGGGTTCTTCGGATTCGGTTTTGTTTGATGCGTCTTTGAAATTTCGGATCGCCTTTCCCATGCCGCCACCAATCTCCGGCAACTTTCCCACGCCGAAAATGATGAGAATAATGACCAATATGATAATCAACTCAGGCATGCCTATTCCAAACATTTTTTCCTCCTGTGATGAACCGGTGTAAAATGATGGGCTCGAATTTGTTGAACCGTCGCAAAGGGGTGCAAGAACATGAAGATTCGGCTTATTTCGGATGAAATCTCAATTCTTCCAGCAACCGCTCGAACTCTTTGGATTTCAGGTAACTGTCGATGGCACCTTGATGTTCGATCCAGGTGGCCCACACCTTCATCCAACTATCGTTATGCCAGTAAAGCGCCTCGTTTTTTTTCCCTTGGAGGACCTTAATGTAATCGATGTACTCTTCCGAACAGTTGTCGCAGAAATGATAGGGAACCCGCCATTTCGTTTCGTCCGGCCTGTTGGCAGAATCGATATGGATACCGCATTTTTCACACTTGGAAACACAGTGCGTACATCGGAAAACCTGTCTGACGGCCAAAAGCTTTCGCTTTCGTTCGATGGCATCCTGTTTATCCCGGGATAGCTTGCGCTTTTTATCGAGGGGGATGATGTTGTTCATTCTCTATCCCACATTGTTCTGATCGAATTCGCCAATGTTTGCCGGTGTTCATCGATGGATCGTCGGCAAGGCGTGCAATAAATATTATCACCGGGGCCTGTGGGTGTCAATCCAGGCATTGGAAAAGCATCGATCAATCCTTGTGCGAAAAGACCAACCATGGTAAAAAATATGCTTTTAAATATTGATGGATTCCTGAAAATTTCTCTTTTGCTTTGTATTGATAAACGAGTTCTATAAAAGTTCAACGATAAAAAAACAAACGGAAAAACATTTATGACTGAAAATTTTACGCCCGGATTCCGGCCACTGCTTATCGGAAGCCTCCCAATGGACGATCATGGCGCCGCCTCTCAATTGGTCATGGCCCATACCCCGGACATCCCATTATGGGTGCAGTTACCGGTTTTCCGGCAAGAGGGCATGGTACCACAGTTTATGCCGGGCATGCCGGCCGTTGTAGACCGGGATGGAACCTGCTACATCGATACGGCCGCCGAATCCTTCGATGAAGAGCTGCTGGCATTTTTCGAAGATTACATGACGATCTCCGAGGCACCCGAGCGCTTGGCCGGCTCCCGTTTTGCCCTGACCGAAGAAACCGGAAAAGGGGTCGCGGCGCTGGTTGACACCTTGGGTCGGATGGACAATGCACCGGTGGCTGTCAAGGGTCAGGTCACCGGCCCCATCACCTTTTGCACCGGTGCAAAGGATCAAGACGGCCGCGCGATATTCTACAACGACACCCTTCGTGATGCGGCGATCAAACACCTGTCGTTGAATGCCCGATGGCAAATCCAGTCCTTGTCCGGCCCGGGTTGCCCGGTAATTATCTTTTTGGACGAACCGGCCCTGGCAGGATTCGGCTCGTCGGAAATGATCAGCATTTCCAAGGACGAGATCCTCGCATCGCTGCGTGAGGTCATCGCCGCCATCCATGCCGATGGCGGCCTGGCCGGTATTCACGTATGCGCCAATACGGACTGGTCGCTGGTTTTGGAATCAGGCGCGGACATCGTCAACTTCGACGCCTATGCCTATTTCGACCGATTCATCCTCTACGGCGCCCAAATCCGCGATTATCTGGCAGCCGGTGGATTTCTCGCCTGGGGTATCGTTCCCACATTGCAGCAAGAAGCCATAGAAAAAGAAACCGTGGATTCTCTGCGTGGCATGTTGTTACAACACTTCGCGCAGGTCGAAGCCCTTGGCATCGCGCCCGAAACCATTCGGAACCAATCCTTCATCACGCCCAGTTGCGGAATGGGCTCACTTTCCCTGGAACTGGCCAAGCGGGTGCTGGCCCTTACCCGGGATCTATCCGCCAGGCTTCGTGAAACGTGACCGCTTCGTAAAAAGTCCGATATCGGCGTTACGCTTCATCCCTCGTCACTGCGACATATCGGTAATACGCCTCATTTCTCGGGATTCGCAAGCCTTGATCTCGAACTTTTTACGAAGCGGTCCGAAATCCAACTTTTTACGAGTTCATCACACTTTATGGTCCACAAAAAGAGGTATTCATGTCCACAAGCAAACCCAATGCCGTCTTTACCGGCGCGACACGTTATGTCCTCGACGAGGAACTGGCCCAAATCGTAAACATCTCCATGGCCCTGGAAATGCCGCTTCTGCTCAAAGGTGAACCGGGCACCGGCAAGACCATGCTGGCCCACGCCATCGCCGAGAGACTGCACATGCCCCTTATCGTTCTTAACGTCAAATCCAGTATGAAACTGGTGGAAGGTCTGTATCAGTACGACACCCTGACGCGGCTGAACGACAGCCGTTTCGGCGACAGCAGGCGGGACGTGAGCAACATCGAAGAATACATCAAGATGGGAAAGATCGGCCAGGCATTCATGGCCGAAAAAAGAACGGTGCTGCTCATCGACGAGATCGACAAGGCGGACACCGACTTTCAGGACGATATGCTGGACGTGCTGGACCAGATGGAGTTCGACATCATCGAAATCGACAAGACCATATCGGCCCGCAACCGCCCGGTGATCATCATCACATCCAACGCCAAAAAGGACCTTTCCGATCCCTTTCTGGGGCGATGCAACTTCCACCATATCGCCTTCCCGGACCCCAAGATCATGCGGAAAATCATCGGCGTCCATTTTCCCGACATTCACGATGAACTGGCGGAAAATGCCATCGCCACCTTCTATCGCATGCGCGACATAGAGGGCATCGAAAAGCGTCCCGCCACGCGGGAGCTGATCAACTGGATCCGTGCATTGAGTGCCGATCCGGATTTCAAACCGAAACGATTGAACAAGGGAGACGTTCCCTTTCTCGGCGTATTGTTCAAAAAAAGCGGTGATTATGAACGGGCCAATGGCTTCGTAACCCGCCGCAAGAATTTCTGATCATGTTTCTGGCCTTTTTCTACAAGTTAAAGGAGATGGGGATACCCGTCAGCCCGACGGCGTTTCTTACCCTCCACCGGGCCCTGTCCAGTGGGCTCATCTCCACGCTGAATCAGTTCTACACGGCGTCCAGGGCGATCCTCGTGAAAAGCGAACGCTATTTCGACATCTTCGATCAGGTATTCGCCAACCATTTTCACGGCGTCGAACTGCCCGAAACGGAGGGGCTGCAGATCGATGAACTGGCGCGGACGTTGCTGGAGCAGTGGTTGAAGGATCCCAAGGAGATGGCAAGGATCATGGGGCTGGACGAAAGCGCGATGGCCCGGATGACCCCGGAAGAACTCATCGAATACTTCAAGAAAAAATTGAAGGAACAGGATCGTCGTCACGACGGCGGAGACAAGTGGATCGGCACGGCAGGGGTATCGCCCTTGGGCAACTACGGCGACCATCCGGGCGGCATGCGGGTGTTCGGCGTAGCGCGAAACATGTCGGCCGTCAAGGTGGCCATGGATCGTCGCTACCGCAACTACGCTCTTTCCGGGCCCCTCACCCAGGACATGGTGGGGGAAGCGCTGAAACGACTGAGAAACATGAGGCCCGAAGGCCCCAAGGATCAGGTGAACATAGAAGAAACGATTTACCGCACCATGAAAAACGGTGGAGAGATCGAGATCGCCTTCGATCGGCGCATGAAGGATCGCCTGAAGGTCATTCTGGCCATCGACAACGGAGGCTGGTCCATGGATCCATACGTTTCCGTCGTGCAGACCCTTTTCGACTATGCGAATGCGCAGTTCAAAGAGGTGAAAACCCTTTATTTTCACAACACCATTTACGAGACCATCTGGAAGGATCCGGCGCGCTATCGCCGGCCGGTGACCATGAACGAAATGGCCCGAATGGATCCGGAGTCACGGTTGATTATTGTCGGCGATGCCAGCATGGCGCCTTACGAATTGATGTCCCGTGACGGCTCCATTCATGTCCGGGACCGAAGCGGACGGCCCAGTATCGAATGTTTGCGAATGCTTGTCAGTACCTTTCCCCACAGCGTCTGGCTCAATCCCGCGTCTGCTTCCCATTGGTCCTATACCCGCACCACCGTCATGATCCAACAGATATTTCCCATGTTCGAACTTTCCATCGATGGATTGGAAAAGGCGGTGCGGCATCTGATGGCGGAAAAATAGGTATTCAGGCCATAATAGGTATTTAGGCTGTTAGGTGGTTGGGTCGAAGGCGTTGCGTCTTTGTCCTATCGTCTACAGCCTATTCACCTACAGCCTGTATTTGGAAGTCGAAACAACCGACACGTATTATCCCAAATCTGTTCGGCCAGCACTTCGGGGTCCTCATGGCGGACCTGCGCCACCTTCCGCAGCACCTGGCGGACGAAGGCCGGCTCGTTCCGCCGATGCCTGTTTTTTTGGGGTGCTGGCGTCAGGTAGGGGGCATCCGTCTCCACCAGCAATCGATGTAACGGGATGTCCGGAATCATCCGCCGCAATGCCTCACCTCTCTTCTTGATCGTGACGATCCCGGTAATACCGATATAAAAGCCCATGTCCAGGTAGTTGTCCAATTCGGTTTTGGTACCGCTGAAACAATGGACCACGGCGTCCCGACGGCGAGCAGGCGTGGATTGTAAAATTTCCAATAGTCGCCCTCCGCTGTCCCGCTCATGCAGGATCAACGGCAATTCCAGTCCATCGGCAATCTCCAGTTGCCGAATGAACCATCGCTCCTGATCTTCTTTGCAAGAGTGCATCCGATTGAAATCCAGTCCGGTCTCTCCCCAAGCCACCACATTTGGATCATCGGCCAATGCAGTTAGACGATCCAACACCTTTTCCGAACAGGATCGCGCATCATGGGGGTGAACGCCAACCGATGCGAAAAGGCCTTTGTAACGATTTGACAGCGCTATGGCACGTTTCGATGTATGGTAGTCAATCCCGGCGATCACCATGCCGTGAACATTCGATTCATGGGCACGGTCCAGCACAGCGGCAAAATCGGATTCGAAAATTGGATCATCCAGATGGCAGTGACTATCAAATATCTTCATCTCATTTTCAATCATCTGATCATGTGTGGCGTCGGCATACAACCTGTTTTATCCTGACAATCGAACGAAGTCGTGAATAATAGCCAAATTCGTTTCAAAAGGAAAGGAAATGCTGGATTTCACCATGCCCAGGAGGATGCTGGGCAGCCACGATGTCATCGCCCTGACCACGGATCATTCTGGCCATGGGCTGGACGCAGGACGACGGACGCCATCCGTCAGTATCGGAACGAAGGGGGGAAAAGAACCGAAAACAGGCGGTAAGCAAGATCAGGTAAACAGATCAATCGCCCTTTGAATGGCATTGTTGGAGATGGAGGCATTGGTTTGGGCCAGCTGGACGGAAGCCTTCTGGGATATCCGACTGGCCTCATCCTCGGATAGATCGACTTCATCGCCGGACTGCCCCACGGATCGATCACTCTTCAATTCCGCCAGGGCCTGCCTGGACAGGCTGATTCGATCGCCCTGGGTCTCCTGTGTTCGTGAGGTCTCCTGTGTTGAGGGTTGATCTTTCGTTTCCGGCTCTTCCCGTCTGGTTCGTTCTACTGATTGCGTCTTTTCCGGTCCTCGGGTCGGATCACCAACAGGTTTGGTTGTGTTGATCTCCATGAGCACCTCCTTTCGGTTCGTTCATCCTTTGTCACCGAGTGTGAATCCGCTGACCGATGTTTCATCGTATCGATCAAAGGAGCCTATGTCACCCGAAAGTGGTATCGGCAGACTCTTTTGGTAACTTTAATCTTTTTTTCACTTTTTTCCCACAGCCGATGAAGCGTAACGCAGATATGGGATTTATGGGGGAACGAAACAAGAAAAGACTTTTTTCCATTTTGACCATCGGCAATAAACGGAAAAATGAGCCCTTTACGATAGGGTTGTCTGGCCGTGCCTGGCCTGGAAAAGCGTTTTCGAAGTTGTCAGTGGTTGACAACCAACAAGCACGCCTTAGGTTAACGCAACTGACTGCCCGTCGGGTATTTCATAAATTTCCACGGATTCGTAAGCGACCGAGAACATGGAGGCATATGGATGGCTTTTGAAACAAAAGAGGAAGTGTTGGAAAAGGTAATGGGCATGGAAAAACCGATCTGCCCCCACTGTGGCACCGCAATGAACATCTGGGAAGTGCCGCCCATAAACGTTGGAGATGGACTGGGATGGGGAACCCCCTATTTGTTCATGTGTTTCAACGACGAGTGCCCCCTGTATACCAAAGGGTGGGAAAATATGATGGATAATTATGCCCACCACGCCTCCTATCGTTGCATCAACTTTCCCGGAACCAGGCAGTTCGAATTGATTCCCGTGTTCAGTCCGATCGGGGCAAAGGGCCAGATGATCGACGACAAGATCCTTGCCGAACAGGAGGCGTTGAAACAGAACATCAAAAAGGGATTTTCGATCCTTGCGGATTGCTACGTGAATAAAGATGGCGTCACCATACTGCGGCTCCTCATGGATGCGGCGGAGCCGGTGCGAGTGCGTCTGAAAGCGGCGGAGATGATTGGCGACATCGGAGAATTGGAGTCGATCGAACCCATTCGAAACCTGAAATTCGGCAATGAGCGTCTCCAGGAACAGGTGAATTCGGCCGTTACCAAGATCCATGAACGATTCTATACCCGTGAGTGCCCATTTTGCGCCGAAATCATTAAAAAGCGAGCCAAGGTGTGCAAGCATTGTGGGAAAGAAGTTGCCGGCTGTTAATACCGATGAAAAGAAGCTGGCGTCGATGATCTCTGTCGTGGACCGAATCACGGCAGAGATGAAGGATTACCACATCAAGGCGCTCGTACTCTTCGGTTCCCTTGCACGACTGAAGACCGGCGCCCCGGTGGACCACCCCCCCAAGGATATCGATCTTCTTGCCGTCACCAACAACCCTCCGTTGTCCATCATGAAAAAAAACTACGGCTGCCCGGTGCAACTCCACCATTTTACCGTCGACCGGATACGGGCCATTGCCAAAAGCCTTCGCTATGACAGCCGGCCGGTGGCCCTGGCCAAATTGTACGGCTCGGTGCTGGCCCGGAAACACAGCATCGATGTCATCGCCGCGGCCATGATGCTTGGTCCGGATTATGGCCGATTCGGAATCGAACAGATTGAGATCGACGGCATCGTTGACAAACGGGACTACTCCGTTCATCTGGTGCTGTCGGGGGAACAATGGTGGGGGCGACTGTGCCGGTACGCGTCACAGCGACGCGGTCCCTGGATGCGGTTTACGGACAAGATCGTGCAGGCCTAT
Organism: uncultured Desulfosarcina sp.; assembly: GCA_963674945.2. Taxonomy (GTDB): domain Bacteria; phylum Desulfobacterota; class Desulfobacteria; order Desulfobacterales; family Desulfosarcinaceae; genus Desulfosarcina. The sequence goes on along the minus strand of CAXXWQ010000002.1, from coordinate 331,455 downwards.
GAGTTTACATAGAAGGCGATAGGCGAAACGCCTTCTTTCCCATCACTTATCGCCCCCGCACGTTGACATTCATGGAATCGTAGGACCGGAACACCAATTTTTCCCTTTCCAGCCGGTCGGGGGCGATGGGTGGCAACAGATCCTTTTGGGCCAGATCGACGGCTTGGGCACGATCGGGAATGGCAGACAGCCCGTTCCCGACTTTTTTCCCCTTCGTCACCTCCAAAACCGTTGCATCGACCCCATCGGAAACCACGGCCAGAGGGATGGGTGTATCGGCGAAAAGCCGAGCCGCCGAAACGATCTCCCGCTCTCTCGAACCCAATGAGCCGGCAGCGCATTTAAATGCAATCAGCGGCCTGCCGTCGATGCGAACGACCAAATCCACCACCGATCGATATACTTCTCCATCGATTTCCACATCAATGGGAGCATCCACCTGCACATCCTCGCGCAGATACCCTTTTTCTTGGATCAGATACCGTTCCACCTGCTGGCGATTGGCCTCGGCGCCGACGTTGGCGACCGAATGACCGGAAATAAAGTCAACGATCATGTCCGGATTTGTATTTTTTTCCATTTTATTTCTCCCATATCGATTTTTCTTTCCAAAACGATTCGTAAATTTCACAATCCGCCACCCTTGTCAAACCGGTTGACAATAAATCGGAATCCGTATTATAAAGTAAACATTTCATTTCATATCTAATAGTTATACAACATCATGGAGTGGATGGAGATCCCTTCTCGTTGCTGTACTGGATGTACGACGGGAACGAAAGACAAAAAGGCGCCGCTGCGAATCATCCGACAATTCGTTCCATCCACGGACTGACCTGATTTGCACGCTTGTCCATGCCCCCATCGGGTCCATCGAAACGTTTTTTTGTATCCATCAGGGGGGAAGGACGCCATTGGCTCAGGTTACAATGGGGGAGATCGGACAACCCATGAACAAATCTTGTGGCCCCTTGATCAAAATCACGCTGTGGCTTTTTTCTTTTTTCATCGCCGTTTCCTCCCCCCCCTCTTCTTCCTGGGCCTTTGTGCCGGCACAAGGATCCGATTCCCACCAAAAGGCCGTTGCCGCGGCAACTCCCCATGGGGACGCAGACCACACGACACAACATGGTGAAGACGCGACTTCCGTGGGAGGACACCACGGACATGTCGACCTGGGGCCGATTTTGCCCTTGTGGAGTTGTATTCCCTTTGCCTGCATGCTGCTGTCTATCGCCCTTTTTCCCCTGGCAGCGCCGGAGTTCTGGCACCACCACTTCGGAAAGGTGTCTGCTTTCTGGGCCGCCACCATGGCCGTTCCGTTTCTGATCACTTACAAGACAGCGGCCTTGTATGAAATCATCCACATCCTTTTGGCCGACTATGTTCCATTCATCATATTGCTGTGGTCTTTGTACACCGTATCCGGAGGCATTTTGCTGAAAGGCTCCCTTCGGGGAACTCCCGTGGTCAACGTAATCATCATGCTGCTGGGAACCGTCCTTTCCTCCTGGATGGGTACCACCGGAGCGGCCATGCTCCTGATTCGACCACTTTTGCGGGCCAACAATTTTCGCAAGAACCGAACCTTCATGGTGGTTTTTTTCATTTTCCTCGTGGCCAACGTGGGCGGGTCCTTGACCCCGTTGGGAGATCCGCCACTTTTTTTGGGATTCCTGCACGGTGTCTCCTTTTTCTGGACTTTCAAGATCCTGCCCCATATGCTCACCGTCGTCGGCCTGCTGCTCTGCGTCTACTTTTTTCTCGACTGGTATCACTATCGAAAAGAGACCGGACGCGTTCCGGCGGATGAGGCGAAAAAATCATCTCTAAAACTCGTGGGCACCCATAATTTTCTCTTTTTGATCGGAATCGTCGGTTCCGTGTTGATGAGCGGCATGGTGGACTGGGGGCATATCAACATCATGGGCGTCCATCGCGGCGTTCAAGACTGGGTCCGGGACGGCCTGTTGATCATCATGGGCCTTCTTTCCATGGCCACAACGGCCGTGGAGATCCGGGAGGACAATGATTTCACGTGGTTTCCCATCATCGAGGTGGCCTATTTGTTCGTTGGCATCTTCATCACCATGATTCCGTGCCTGTTGCTTTTAAAGGCCGGTGCCAACGGCCAGCTGGCATTATTGATCAACGCCGTAAAGGAGCCGGTTCACTACTTCTGGGTTACCGGCGCCCTCTCCGGTTTTCTGGACAACGCCCCCACCTATCTGACATTTTTCAATACGGCCTTGGGAAGCCATTACCCGGGCATGGCCGAAGCACAGGCGGTTCCCCTTCTCATGACGGAAAAGGCCCTGTACCTGGAAGCCATCGCCGCCGGCGCCGTTTTCTTCGGTGCTTTCAGCTATATCGGCAACGCCCCCAACTTCATGGTCCGGTCCATCTCGGAAGAGGCGGGGACGCCAATGCCCAGCTTTTTCGGTTATATTTTGAAATATTCGATTGTATTTCTGCTGCCGTCCTTTGCGGTGGTAACCCTGATCTTCTTTTGACGAGGCAGGCAAACGATGCCATTTCAAACATTGCTTTTTCACACCCGTTTTCGGGAATTGGCATTTAACTCATTGAAGTCCTTTCTTGAATTGAAAACCGTGGGCCTGAAAAAAATCGTGTTGACCCATGTGATTCCCCGAGAGGATGTGGCCTTCGTCCCCTACGGCGGCGTGTTGAAGGAGGATCAGAAGCGGTTTGTCGAAAAGGCCCGCGTCACATTCGATGACTGGATCCGGACCATCGATGATCCGGAGATTTCATTTTGCCAGCGCATCGAAGTGGGGGCTCCCAATGCCCTCATCCTGGATATCGCCAAGGAGGAGAATGTCGATCTGATCGTCGTTGGACGAAAAAAAAGGACGCCCCTTGAAAAAATCTACGTCGGCACCCATATCTTGGATATCCTTCGCCGCAGTGATATACCGGTCATAATGAGCAAATACGTCGTTCACTACGAATGGCAGGGCGAATCGGCGATTCGTACCAATGATCAAATCTGGAAGCGTCCCCTTATTGCCACCGACTGGTCACAGCCCTCTGGGAAAGCGTTGGAAACCGCTTTGTCCCTGAAAGGGCTGGCGGAAAAGGTCATCGTCACCCATGTGTTGGGAGCCCGGCGAACCAAGCACCTGGATCAAACGGCGATTCAACAATTGGAAAAAGAGAGCGAAAAACGGCTCGCCGAATACTGTCGCCAGATCGATGCCGCCGGCATCGAAGGCGAATGTCACCTGGCCATGGGACGAACCGTGGAAGAGATTTTGAGGATTTCACGCGAATTTTCCGCATCCATGATCGTCATGGGACGTACCGGGAAGGACTGGTTTCACGAGTATTGGCTGGGAGGCATCTCCCATCGGATCGCCGAGTTGAGCGAACTGCCGGTGTTATTGGTCCCATAATAAACGCTTGATGAAAATTACATTGTTCGATCGGAAACCCTTATGATCCGAAATATTGAAAATGCGAAAATCTCCATCGTCGGTGGCGGCCGGTTTTGTGACAAGTTGCTCCGCCACCTGCTCGGCGCGCCATTTTCCGGCCGCCATCCAACAGTTCTCGGTGTCGCCGATCTCAATGAAGACGCTCCGGGCATGGTCTACGCCCGTTCCATGAATATTCCGACCTTCCGCAACTGGCGCGAAATCTGCCGGCTGGAGGGGTTGGAGACCATTGTCGAAGTGACCTGGGACCTCGATCTGGCAAGGTCCATATCCCGATTCAAACCCTCACAGGTGGAATTGATCGATCACCAGGATTCACGTTTTCTGTGGGATCTGCTGCAACTCGAAACCATCCGTCAGAACACCCTGGATCTTCTGGATGAATCGTCCCTTACCGTTGAAACGGTAACGCAGCGGCTCCACGACGCCTTCCGACAGACAGCAGACATCCTGATGCACCGAAACCGTCGGTTCAAACAGATCGAAACGGAATTGTATGAAAACGAAAAGACCCTGAGCCAGATTATCCAGGGAAGCACCATTCCCACCTTCGTCATCAACCGCGACCATGTCGTCACCCACTGGAACCATGCCCTGGAGGAGTTGACCGGATACGCGGCCGAATCCATGATCGGCACCCGGGACCACTGGAAGCCGTTTCGCCGAAAAGAGCGTCCGATTATGGCAGACGTGATTCTCGACCAGCTGGAGACCGGGGAAATCGACCATTACTATGGTTCCAAATGGCGGATTTCCACCCTGGTAAACGGCGGTTTCGAAGCAGAAGAGTTTTTCGAGCATATGGGCGACGGCGGTCGCTGGCTTTTCTTTACCGCCGCTCCCATTCGCGCCTCCAATGGCGCCATCATCGGTGCCATCGAGACCATCTGGGACAATACCGAAAACCAGCGGGCCGATGTGGAGCGCCGCAAACACATTCGCCGCATCGAGGAGAGTGAGCGAACCCTGTCCCAGATCATCCAGGCCAGCACCATTCCCACCTTCGTTCTCGATCGGAATCATGTAATTACCCACTGGAATCCGGCCCTGGAAAAACTGACGGGATATCCGGCGGCCCGCATGGTCGGTACACGGCGTCAGTGGGAGCCCTTTTGGGACAGCGAACGCCCCTCCATGGCCGACGTGATCATGGAACAGATCGGCGAGGATGAGATCCGGGATCTCTACGGTAACCACTGGCGAAAATCCAGCCTCGTCGAGGACGCGTATGAGGCCGAAACGTTTTTCCCGAAACTCGGAAGAAAGGGAAGGTGGTGCTGGTTTACGGCAAGCCCGTTGAAGACCGCCGATGGCACCGTGGTGGGAGCCATGGAAACCCTTTGGGATACAACCGAAAAGAAACGGGCGGAAACGGAAAGCCGTCGCCACGTCAAGGAGTTGGAGGAGACCGAGCAGACCCTGTCACAAATCATCCAGGGAAGCACGGTTCCCACCTTCGTCATCAACCGTAACCACATCGTCACCCATTGGAACAGGGCTCTGGAAAAACTCACCGGTTATTCCACCAGTGAAATGGTGGGAACCAACCACCACTGGAAGCCGTTTCGAAGCAAGGCCCGGCCGATCATGGCGGACATGATCCTCGACCAGTTGGAGACCGGTGAGATCAGCCAGTATTACGGCGCCAGTTGGCGGCCGTCGTCTCTGGTGGACGGTGCCTACGAGGCCGAGGAGTTTTTCGAACATCTCGGCGAAAACGGCCGATGGCTGACCTTCACGGCCGCTCCCATCAAGGCCTCCGACGGGTCATTGGTGGGGGCCATCGAAACCCTTTGGGACATCACCGATAAAAAACGGAAGGAAGCCGAACATCGCCGCGACCTGACTCGCATCGAAGAAAGTGAAAACCAGCTTACCCAGATCATCCAGGGCAGCACCATCCCCACCTTTGTCCTGAATCAGGACCATGTTATCACCCACTGGAACAGGGCCCTGGAGAAATTGACCGGCTATTTGTCCACCAAGATGGTAGGAACGCGCAACCAGTGGGTACCCTTCTGGGATAAACAGCGTCCATCCATGGCCGATGTGATCCTGGAGCAACGAAGTGAACAGGAGGTGTGGGAGCTTTACGGCGGCAAGTGGAGAAAATCCGAACTCATCGACGGTGCCTATGAAGCCGAACTCTTTTTCCCCAAACTGGGCTCCGGGGGGAAATGGCTTTTTTTCACCGCAGCCCCCATCCGCGCCACCGATGGCGGCGTCATCGGTGCCATCGAAACCTTCTGGGACACCACCGGGAAGAAAGAAAGCGATGCCCAGCGCCTGCGCCATAATCGGGAACTGGAGGAGAGTCGCAGAACCCTGGCCCAAATCATCCAGGGAAGCACCGTTCCCACATTCGTCATCAACCAGGATCACGTCATCACCCACTGGAACAGGGCCCTGGAGTTACTGACCGATTACACCGCGCCCCAGATGATCGGCACCAACCGCCAATGGGTCCCCTTCTATGAGACCGAACGCCCGAGTATGGCCGATGTGATTCTGGATCAAAAAAGCGACCAGGAAGTGTGGGATCTATACGGCGGCAAGTGGAAAAAGTCCGAAATCATCGAAGGTGCCTACGAAGCGGAAAACTTCTTCCCCAAACTGGGCTCCGGTGGCCGATGGTGCTGGTTCACCGCGGCACCCATCAAGGCTGCCGATGGAACCGTCATCGGCGCCATCGAAACATTTTGGGACAACACGGAAAAGAAACGGGCCGAAGCCGACCGCCAGCAATACACCCGCAAACTGGAAGAGAACCAGCGGACGCTGTCCCAGATCATTCAAGGCAGCACAATTCCAACGTTCGTCATCAATCAGGATCATGTGATCACCCACTGGAACCAGGCATTGGAGAACCTCACCGGTCACCCATCTTCCGACATGGTGGGTACCAATCGACAATGGGCTCCTTTTTGGGACACAAAGCGCCCGACCATGGCGGACCTGATCCTGGACCAGAAGAACGAACAGGAGTTTTGGGATCTTTTCGGCGGAAAGTGGAAAGAATCCAAACTGATCGAAGGTGGGTACGAGGCTGAAATTTTTTTTGCCAAACTGGGCTCCGGTGGCCGATGGTGCTGGTTCACCGCGGCACCCATCAAGGCCGCCGATGGAACCGTCATCGGCGCCATCGAGACATTGCTGGACACCACCGCGTCCAAACAGGCGGAGGAAGAGCAGATCTGGCGCAACCGGGAACTCACCACATTGTATTCCATCTACACGGCCCTCAACACCCAACATCCCCTGACAGAACGCATCGAAGAGGCCGTATTGGAGATCCGCGACTTTATGAAGGCGGACAGTGTCTGCCTGTATATGTCGGAAGACCAGGAGCGGTTCGACCTTCGCTATTTCAACGCCTGCTATGCCGCGCCGGGGTACGGTCAGGCCGGTCCCGAAGCGGAAACGGAAATCATGCGAAAGGTTTTGCGAACCGATAAACCCGTCGTTTACAGTGAGGGCGATCACCAGGGCCAACTTACCGATAATCGAGACAAAACCTTTCCAACCTTCGCCTATATTCCCATCAGCGCCAAGGAGAGCAAAGGATTGGGCGTGATGCGCGTCGAGAGGGATACCCAACGCTTCTCGTCCGAGGAACTGCACCTGTTGGATCTGGTGGGCAACCGGATCGGCGCCACTATGGAAAACGCCCTGTTGCAGGAGGAGATCGTTCGACAATCCAATTTCCAATCAAAACTGATCAAAAGCGCCCGTGACGGCATCATCGCCACGGACGACCAGTGGAACACCGTCATCTTCAACCCCGCTGCAGAGCACATCTTCGGCTATTGCAGCGAAGACGTGGTGGAACGAAAGGATGCCCGGGACTATCTGCCCCAATGGGTGCAGGAAACACTTGGGCGTACCGGACTGGACGGTGACGACAGCGACACCCTTGCCTGGACGGAGACCGAAGTCACCTCCTGCAGTGGAGAGACCATCCCCGTTCGCGTATCCGGATCCGTACTCCGTGAAAGACGGAAAATGATGGGTACCGTGGCCTTTTTCCAGGATCTGCGGGAAATCAAACGGCTGGAGAGAGAACTGGTCAACAGCGAAAGATTGGCGGCCGTGGGCCAGACCGTTGCCGGCATGGCCCATTGCATCAAGAATATCCTCCATGGATTCAAAGGCGGCAGCTTTCTGATGGACGTTGGATTGAAACGGGACGACACCGAAAAGCTGAAGAACGGGTGGCAGATGATCCAGCGCAACATCTCCCGGACCTCGGACCTGGTCATGGACCTGCTCTCTTACTCCAAGGAACGGGTGCCCGAATTCGAACTGGTCCATCCGAACGAAATCGCAGACGATGTTTGCGAACTGATGGAAAACGTGGCCAAAGAGAACGATGTCTCCCTGATCAAACAATTTTCTGATAAGATTGCACCGATGATGATGGACCCGCGCACGGTCCACCGCTGTTTATTGAATATGGTGACGAATGCCATCGATGCATGTATCTTCGATCCGAACATGGACAAAGCGCACACGGTGACCGTTACCACCGAACGGGAGGGGGACGAAATCATCCGTTTCGATATATCGGACAACGGTTCCGGCATGTCGGAAGAGGTCAAGGACAAGCTGTTCACCTCCTTTTTCAGCACGAAGGGGGTAAAGGGAACGGGACTCGGTCTGTTGGTCACGGCCAAACTGATGGAAGAGCACAAGGGCACGATCGATGTCGTCTCAACCGAAGGTGCGGGAACCACATTCACGCTTCGGTTTCCCATTGCCCACGAAGAAGAAAATTCGGTATCCCTTTGATTTGTAAACCCGAAAGCAAAACCGTTGCCTACTATTTATCAAACGATGAAAGAAGGTTATAAGACAGGATGCCCCGAAAAGGAGGATACTCATGAGTAAGAAAGTGTTGATTGTCGACGACGATCCGGATGTACGGATGTTTAACTCCACCGTCGTTGAAGAGAATGGCTATACACCGGTGGAAGCGGCGAACGGTGAAGAGGGGTTGAATATTATAAAAAAGGACCCGCCGGACCTCGTGGTACTGGATGTCTTGATGCCCAAACAGAGCGGTATTCGACTCTACCGGGAGTTGAAGACGGATAAGACCTTGATGGGCATTCCGGTGATCATCCTTTCCGGCGTTGCCAAGCGTACCTTCTTGCGTTCCCAGAAAGCGCTGACGGAATTCGGAGACAAACCGGTTCCCGAACCGGATGTCTATTTGGAAAAACCCGTCGAGCCGGAAGAACTCGCCGGTGAAATCAAGAAACTAATCGGCTAGATGGCGGCATGGAAAAGCTGCAATCATCTGCTTGGGCGGTAAGGATGGGGAAACATGGAGATCGAAAAACTGCTGTTTGTCACCCGGTTTGACAAGCTCAGATTTGATGCACTTCAGTCTCTGATGGACCTGAGAAAGGCCTCCCTCAACCACGTGGTCTTTCTGAATATCATCGACCGGGAAAAAGTGGCCATGCGGCGGGGCAAAGGGTATGAGAAAAGTGCCGAGATACGGCTGCGGGAAAAGGCCAACATCCGCTTCATCGACTGGGCGGAGACCCTTTTCGAACAAGGCATGGAAGTTGGCGTCTATATCGTTGTGGGGCAGTTCGCCAGCCAGGTCATTCAGGCTGCAGAGAAGGAGTCGGTGGACCTCATCGTTTTGAGTCCGGAGAAAAAAGGAAAGCTCGAACAGCTCTATTCGGGTTCCGACATCACCGAAATCGTGCGCCGCTCCGCCACCCCCGTCCTGGTCTACAAGTATCTTTACCGAAAGGGGCCGCTTGCGGAAAATCCCTTCGAAAAACCGCTTTTGGCAACGAATTGGACCGCATCCGATACGCTTGCGATTGAATACATCAAACCCCTCAAAGAGGTGATTCAGCGGGTCGATGTCTGCTATGTTGCCAGCGAAAAGGACCTGAAAGAGACGTCCGCCATGGCCATCCAAAAAACCCGAAGGGAAAATCGGAAAAAACTCGATGCCCTGTGTGACGACCTGGAAGATTTCGGCATTTTGGCAAAACCCCATGTTTATATCGGTGATACGGTTACGGAAATTGACAAAGCCGCCAGAGAGTGCCAATCTTCCATGATTATCGCCGGTTCCCCGAAAAAAAACTTGTGGAGAGACCGGTGGGGAACGAGTATCGGCAAAGCACTCGTGGAAAAATCTGTATTTCCGGTCCTGCTCATCCCTCCCCCGACAAACGATAGCAAAGCGTTATAGCATGGTAAGGATCTTATAACCTGCAATGATATTGAGGAGGCGTAAATGGCGGTTATAACCATATCGAGGCAGTTCGGCGCAGGGGGTGTCTCCCTCGGGAAAATGATTGCCGAAGAGCTGGGGTACACCTTTGCCGATAGCGATATCATCCAACGCGTAGCCAAGGAGGCCAATGTATCGACCAACTGGGTCGAATCCTTCGAAAAGGAGGCCGGTAGCAAACTGACCCGATTGGTCTCCAGCATGATCTCCAAACACCTGGTAGACCGGATCCTCGGTGATGAACGGGGATACCTTGACGAAAAAATCTATTTGGACTATCTGGTGCTGATCATCGCCCAATTTGCTGATGAGGGAGATGTGGTGATCCTGGGAAGGGGCAGCCAGTACATTCTCAACGACCACCCCGACGCGGTTCATATCCTGTTGGTAAACGAACTTGAGAACCGTATTCAGTTCCTGATAAACAGCTACGGCATGGACCGGAAAAAAGCGGAACGGGTGGTGAACAGTGAAGACCGCAGACGGGCCAACCTCTTTAAACGGCTGGGGAAGACCGATTATGAGGATCCACGGCTGTATCACCTCGTTGTCAATATGGGCCGGGTGAATCTAAAGGCGGCACGGGACATGGTCTGCAGTATGGTGAAAGATAAGGAGAACACATCCGCAGCTGATAAATGATAATTCATAAAGGAGAGCCTACATGACCAACAGATTTCTGTTTACCTCTGAATCGGTTACCGAGGGACATCCGGACAAGGTCGCCGATGCCATTTCCGATTCCATTCTCGATTCCATCATGGCCCAGGATAAAGGATGCCGCGTCGCCTGTGAGACACTCGTCACCACCGGCTTGGCCTTTATCGCCGGTGAAATTACCACCGAGTGCTACGTGGACATGCCCCAGATCGTCAGGGATACCATTAAAGATATCGGCTACCACTCTTCCCAGATGGGATTCGACTGGCGTACCTGCTCGGTGATTACCAGCATCGACCACCAAAGCCCGGACATCTCACAGGGGGTGACCGTTGGCCAGGGCCTGTTCAAGGACCAGGGCGCCGGAGACCAGGGGCTGATGTTTGGTTTTGCCACGGACGAAACACCCGAATTGATGCCCATGCCCATCATGTACGCACATAAACTCACCAAGCGGTTGACCCAGGTGCGAAAAAACGGCGCACTGGATTTTCTCCGGCCCGATGGAAAATCCCAGGTTACCATCGAATATCATGACGGCCAGCCCGCCCGGGTGGACACCATCGTGGTATCCAGCCAGCACAAACCGGACGTCACCCACGAAGACCTTCGGGAGGCAATCATCGAAGAGGTGATCAAGAAGGTCATCCCCAGGGAGATGATCGATGGCGACACCCGCTATTTCATCAATCCGACGGGACGATTCGTGGTAGGTGGCCCCATGGGAGACTGCGGACTCACGGGACGAAAGATCATCGTCGACACCTATGGCGGACAGGGCAGCCACGGTGGCGGCTGTTTTTCGGGTAAGGATCCTTCCAAGGTGGACCGCAGTGCCTCCTACATGGGGCGTCATGTGGCCAAGAACATCGTGGCAGCCGGTCTGGCCAACAAGTGCGAAGTTCAGATCGCCTATGCCATCGGTGTGGCGGAGCCGGTGTCGGTCATGATCGATCTCATGCACACGGGCAAAGTCCCCAAGGAACGTGTGGAAGAGATCGTCAAGGAGGTGTTTGATCTGAGGCCGGCGGCCATCATCGAGTACCTCGACCTGCTTCGCCCCATCTATCGCAAAACCGCCGCTTATGGTCACTTCGGGAGAAGCGAACCGGAGTTTTCATGGGAGCATACAAACAAAGCGGAAATCATTCGCGAAAAAGCCGGTTTATAGCCGATACGGAGGAATAAGAAATGAAAATCGCTGAGAAAGTGGTGAACCTGGAAGGCCCCATGGCCTATGACGGTTCACTGTCCCATAAAGTCGCCGACATGACCCTCGCCGATTTCGGTGACAAGGAGATGCAACTGGCTGAAAACGAAATGCCCGGCCTGATGGCCGTTCGGGAAAAATACGGACCGGACAAGCCCCTCAAGGGGATGAAGGTTACCGGCAGCCTGCACATGACCATCCAAACCGCCATGCTCATCGATACGTTGAAAACGCTTGGCGCGGATATTCGTTGGGCATCCTGCAACATCTTTTCCACCCAGGACCACGCGGCCGCGGCCATCGCCCGAAAGGGATCGGCCGCCGTATTTGCCTGGAAGGGGGAAAATTTGGCGGAGTACTGGTGGTGTACCGAGCAGGCGCTGGTGTGGCCGGATGGAAGCGGACCGGATTTGATCGTCGACGACGGTGGTGACGCCACGTTGTTCGTCCACCAGGGAGTGGCCGTCGAAAATGACCCCTCCCTGCTGGAAAAAGACTACAATTCCGAGGACATGCGTCTTTTGATGGAACGACTCAAAGCGAGCTTTGAGAAGGACAACGGGTTCTGGCAACGTATCGCCGCAAAGATCCGTGGGGTTTCCGAAGAGACCACAACCGGCGTCCATCGACTCTATCAGCTGGCCCAAAAGAATGAGCTTCTCTTTCCCGCTTTCAACGTCAACGATTCGGTCACCAAATCAAAATTCGACAACCTGTATGGCTGCCGTGAGTCCCTCGCCGACGGCATCAAGCGGGCGACGGACATCATGATGGCCGGCAAAGTGGTCGTTGTGTGCGGATACGGTGATGTGGGCAAGGGATGTGCCCAATCCATGCGCGGCTATGGTGCCCGCGTGCTGGTCACCGAGGTCGATCCCATCTGTGCCCTGCAGGCTGTTTTGGAGGGTTTCCAAGTGACCACCATGGAAGACGCTGCACCCATCGGCGATATTTTCGTGACCGCCACCGGTTGCTATAAAGTCATCCTCGGCGAGCACATGGAACAGATGAAGAATGAAGCGATCGTTTGCAATATCGGTCACTTCGACAATGAGATCGACATGGAGTACCTGGATAAAAGCGACGTTTGCAAAAAGACCCCCATCAAACCCCAGGTGGATAAATGGACACTGGCCTCGGGCCGTTCCATCATCATGCTGGCAGAAGGTCGGCTGGTGAACCTGGGCTGCGCAACAGGCCATCCCAGTTTCGTCATGAGCAATAGTTTTACCAACCAATGCCTAGCCCAGATCGAGTTGGCATCCGTCGACCACGAAAAGAAAGTGTATACGCTGCCGAAGAAGCTCGATGAGGAGGTCGCTCGCCTCCACCTGAATCGACTGGGTGTCAAGTTGTCCACCCTCACGCAGGTTCAGGCGGACTATCTGGGCGTTCCCGTTGAGGGACCATTCAAGGCGGACCACTACCGCTACTAGTAAATCACCCGCTGAGCGGGCAGTTTGATGAAGCCCCCTCCGAAGGGGGCTTGAAACCGGAGGAATGAACGTAGAACATCGAACTTCCAACATCGAACGCTGAATCATTCTGACTCCTGGATTCTCCTTTTTTTAATTTTGGTTACGGCATTTTCATTTATAAAAGAGAATTCTCATTGCCCCGGCCGCATTGCTTTTAATCGTAACGCCCCCTCTTCCACCGCTTTGATCTCTTCCGGTGTCTTCGCCAGGTCGCGCGCCTGATCTAAAATCGCCAGCCCTTCATCCACGTCTCCGCGAAGCCCCTGAACCAAAGCGAGACCGACATAAGCCGGGCAATAGGTATCATCCAATCCCTTAGCTCGCATGAATTCGGCATGGGCTGCATCGATTTTTTCCCGTTCCAGAAGATTGTGACCATTTTTCACATGCTGGGCGGGTGTATCCAGCGTTGGCCTGAGAAAAATGGTGTCGGGGCCACAAGCGCCCAAGACAATCCCCAGGACAACCAGGGAAAAGGCAAAATATACGAGCCGGATGCGTTGAGCCATGATATCTCCTTATGGATATGCGTTGACACATTGTCGGACAATTGCAGCTAAGCGGATCATGGAACCTCTTTCGGTGCCATCACGATACTCACGCGGCAGGCCTTCAAAAAATTTAAATGATCAACCGAGCTTCGCAATCGTGCCGCATCGGCGGTGGAAATCACCAAATCCGTCGCACCGGACGAAGCGGTTCGCAAGGCTTTTATGACGAGTGGATGGGGCCCAACGCGCCGGTCGTCGCGGGCCGATTCCAAAGAGGCCGAAAAGGCGCACATACCACGGGAAACGGCAAATTCGCGACTGACGAAGGCGGGACCGTAGACAACATCACCCAATTCATCGACCACGACCGGTACCAATGCGGGTTGTGCATCGATGCCGGTGGCATCCAATATCAATCCTGTATAAGGTTCGCTCTCAGCCGTCTTCATGGGTGTGGCCCGCTGACGATCTTCCGGTTTGGTGTTGGTGACGGTCGTGACCGAATCCACCTGTCGAATCTCCTCTGGCAGCACGAACTGGGCGAATCCCCCGGTAATGCTCATTTCCAATTCGACCTCCACGGTGCCATCGGAAAGATACTCCTGGTGGGTAAGTGACGCATTTTGAATCAATGTGGTCAAACCGGTACGAAAGGCGTTGTCTTGCGCCATTCGATCCACAACCCGTAATCGGGAATCGATACGGATGGTACCGACGGTCTCCAATAGGTTGGCCTCGGCGATTCGCCGCGCGGCCTGGAGTGTGTCCGGAGGCGAATCGACACCCGTATCTCCATCTCCGTGGGCCGTGGCGGGAGCGGCAACACCGCGGGCCCGGACGATGCTTTTGCACCAGACGATTTGTCCCGTATCCAAAACCTGGACAAACCTGCCAACGTGCAAACCGAACAAAGCCACCGGAAAAAGGAGCAACAATGCAAATGGAAAAATTCGCAGAAGTATGAAATTTACTTTCAATTCTTGATAGTTACCCTATTCTATTGACCGACATGGAAAATATATTGTAAGAAATCGGATAAGTCAACAAGGGTGCTTCGATCCCTCGGGATAACCGCATTTGGACCTTGCTGGCGGTGGACTCACGGCCTTCTTCTAGTATTCGAGGGGTATGAAAACGAAGAAAGAAGGATGAGGGACGAGCAAAAGCGATCGCTTTTCATCCCGCTTCCATCGTCCTTCGTCCCTCATTTGCCCATACACCAGGAACATACCAAAAATATACATCACATGGCCATCGCGAATCGTAAAATTGGGAATTGGATAGATGCCTTGGGAAGAAGGGCCATTGATTCCGCCAACCGCCTGATGGATCTGTGTGCGCTGACCTATCGCCTCACCGATATCGCCCTTCCACTGCCGAAAAAAGGCCGAAGCATGATTAAACGGGTGATCATCGAACAGATCTACTTCACCGCAGTTCAGGCACTTCCCGTCATCATTCCCATCGCCCTGATCATCGGCAGCACCTTGATCGTCCAGTTTTCCCAGTTGTCCGGCCAGGTGGATCTGGGGAAGCTGGTGGTATTGCTTGTGCTTCGGGAAATCGGTCCCCTCATTACGGCCATTATCGTAATCCTTCGATCCGCTACTGCGGTCACCATCGAGACGTCATACATGAATGTTCTCCATGAGATCGACGCGCTGGAGATGTCCGGTATCGACCCGTTTCATCTCGTCTGCTTCCCACGATTGATCGGCATTACCACGGCCGTTGTCAGTCTGATTCTGGTTTTCGATCTCATGGCCATCATCGGGGGTTACGTCATCGTTAAAAGTGTGACGATGCTGCCCATCGAAGGCTTTTTTCAGCAGATTGCAAAAGGCGTCATGGGTTCCGACATCGCAGCCGGTTTGCTCAAGGGCATCGGCGATGGTGTCTTGATCACCGTTACCTGCCTGTACCATGGCCTGAACTGTGAAGCACGAATCACCCATGTGCCGGTTGCCACGTCCCGGGCCGCCGTTGACTGCTTTTTCTATTGCCTTGTATTTAACATATTGATATCGTTACTTTTTTATATTTAACACGATGACGCACCCCGACCCCATTATCGAAATTACGAATTTGACCCTGGTATCATCGGGCAGTCACGGTCAATATGAAACGAAACGGCTTGCGGTCGCACCGGGTGACGTGATCGCCATCCAAACCCCGAGACACAATGACGCCAGGCACCTTCTTCGGGTCATGGCAACATTGAGCATCCCGGAAAACGGCACCTACCGATTTAAAAATTCGCCGGTAGACCCGAAAAACTACCGCCAGTGCCTCCCCGTCAAACGGCAGATCGGCTATGTGGCCGATGATTCGGCATTGATCAGCAACCGGACCATACGGGAGAACCTTTTGCTTCACCGGTTTTACGAAGAGGACGATCTGACCATCGAACTGGCAAAAGAGATCGCAAGCCTGTGCGATGAGGCCGGAATAACCACGAAGCTGGACTTGCGGCCATCGGCCCTTTCCGAAGCGGAGGTGTTACAGGCCATCACGATCCGCGAAATGGGCAAATCGCCGTCGGTCATGTTGATCGACCGTCCCGAAAACTTCATGGACGTTACGGTGAATGATGGGCTGTTCGGTTATCTGAAGCAAATTGTTCGTGACAAGACGGCGCTGGTATTCATTTCCAACCATAACCGCGTCTATGGTTTGGCCAACCGGATCCTGATGATGATGGACCGGACGATCCAATCCTGGGATGTAGACAATGAGCCGGAGAACGAATGAAAATAGGGAAACCATCCATACCGACAGTGGTTCACCACGAAACATCTCTCTTCTGAAAGCGACCATCTGATGCAAACCACCTATACGAAAATGGAAAAGCTTGTCGGCCTCTTCGTCATCGGCATCACGGCACTATTGCTGGCCACAGTGGTTCTTCTGGGACGCGGGAAGGACTGGTTCGCCGAAGAGGTCACTTTCTATACGGAGTTCAAAGAGAGCTACAACCTGCAGGTCAATGCGGCGGTCAAACTCTTCAGAGCGGATATCGGAAAGGTGAAAGAAATCAGTTTGGGGGAGGACAACGTCAAGGTAAAGCTGGCGATTTTGGCGAAATACGCATCCCGCATCCGGGAAGATGCGGTGGCCGTGGTGGACAGCCCGACCCTCATCGGTTCCGAATACATCTCCATCATTCCGGGACGATCGAGATCACCCATTATCCCTGACGGGGGAACCATTCCATCAAAGGAAAAAAAATCGGTTTCGGACATTCTTAAGGACTTCGAAGTGGAGAAGACGGCGCGCCTGGTCGTTCAGGCCATCCAGGACATCACCGAATTGGTCGCCAACCTGAAAGATCCGGATGGCCCCTTGATGGGCACCGTGAAGAGTCTGGAGGCGACTGCCCAACACCTGGCGCAGGTCACCGGTGACATCCAGCGGGGAGAGGGAACGGTGGGCTCGCTGATCGCGTCCAGGGAACTGGTGGATACCGTGATGTCGAACCTGAATCAGGTGGGGCCGGCCATAGAGGATTTACGCCGAACCACGGCAAAGGGTCCGGAGGTGATGGATCGGGTGAACGAAAACCTCGAAACCATACGGACTGCCGGCGTCGGCGTCGTGGAGAGCGTGGAGCGTCTGAAAATGATCCTGGAAAAAACCCAGAAGTCCCTTGACACCATTCAGGCCGTTTTGTTGAATGTGAAAGAAGGCAGCGAAGACATCCCCAGACTAACCAGCACGACCCGGGACGGTATCCAGGAGATTCGAGACGAAATTGCCGAAGTCGACCGGATCGTTCAGAGTCTTCAGAAGAATTTTCTTATTCGCGGCAATCTGCCCCAACCACCCGAGACGTTCGATACTGACGCGGGCATTCGCCCATAGCGTGACGGCTTCGTAAAAAGTTCGATATGGGCACCTGCGCTTCGATAACAGGGAATTATAGGAGTCAGAAGCCAGAATTCAGGAGCCAGAACGAATCTGATGTCGCTTTGCTCCGCCGATTTGATCAAATGGATGGAGCCGAAGGCGAGTACCTGATTCTGGATTCTGAATGCTGACTCCTGAATTCTGGCAACAAGCATACGGCAAGGCAAATGAACGCTGACTGGTCCAAAGGACCATGATTTTTTCACCCCAATAAATTGCAATTATCAAAGACGATCCAACCGCGCCTTGATTCTCTCCGCGGCATTCATCTCCGTTATCCATCGCGCCGGTATGGCCGCCATGCCGTTGGCCGCCCCGAGTACCATGCCGGCCAGAATTCCCCGGGCCGATGAATCCCCCCCGGCCATGACGTTCTCCACCAATGCGGTGGCAAGGTCATCTGTGTATCGGCAAATGAGATGAATGGCGCCGGGCAGGCCGGCCCCCACGCTACACATCTGACCGAAGTCGGATATGACCTTTCTGGTTTCTCCCTCGCGGCTCTCGAGCCCCGCACGGATCAAATCGGAAATAGCGCTATGGGAAAAATGGGATTTGGCGATCGTCTCCAAAGCGACCACCGGGGATTCTCCCTGTAGAACCGCCATGACCACGCGGGAAAAGAAATCGGCGCTTTGCATCACCCGTTCATCACCGTGCGTGACGGCGGTCTGGGACCGGGCGGCCTGAACCAGATGCTCCGGATCATCGTCATCGGTGGCAAGCAAGGCGGCCATCCGTGAAGCCCCGGCCAGATCGTCGGATGCGGAACCGCTTTCGGTCTCGCCTTTTCCGGCAGCCATATTTTCCAGGGTCCCTTTCGTTGCTTTGTCGAAATAGCCCTTGTATGTGGAGAAAAATTCCCGCCAGGAGCGGGCAAAGCGGCTTTCGTCATACACCCCGCGTTCGTCCAACGATTCCAAAAGCAGGAGCATCTGATCCCCGTAGTGTGTAAAATCCCCCGCTTTCTTGCCTTCATGAAAGGATGTGATGGGGTCGACGTATCCTTGGATCCGACCGAATTTTTTATCGATGACGTTGACATTGTATACCCAGTGGACGCCCAATGCCAGTGCATCGGCCACGAATGCTCCCCAGACTGCCGCTTTTCGCTGTTCTTCCATTGGCTCCTCCAGTTCCAGTTCTGTCCGTTTTCATCAAATGGTACGGCTTGAACCCATATATTGACAAAAATAATCACCTTCCCCTGGAATTTCAAACCCTCAAGTTGCACAGCAACTGCACGATAAAGAAAATTGATAAAGATGTGCAATCCGCATAAAAAAAAGAATGGTGAACCATGCCAAATCTTCCTATAGATCAACTGAAAACAGGAATGATTCTCTCAGAAGACGTCATCGGCGTAAACGGAAAGCTCTTTCTCTCAAAGGGAAAAACCGTCCGCAACAATCACCTGACGGTATTCAAAACCTGGGGCATCAGAGAAGTTGCGGTGCAGGAACCGTCTAATGACGCCAATGAAAACGACGTCAGTGCACCGAATCCGGAAAAAATACGACAGGTGGCCGAGAATCTGAAAACCGCCTTTGCCGATAACGATCTGGGCCACCCTGCGGTAGCGGAAATTTTTCGTCATTCGGTTCTCCACCGGAGCAGGAAGCCGGAGGATCATCGGAAGCCGGCCAGGATGAATACGACCGCGCCCGATACCCCCAACTTGAATCCCGGAAAAGGAATGCGCCAAAAGATCAGCAACCGGGAGATCGATCTTCCGGAAATTCCGTCCATCATCTTTCAACTCAATGACACCATTGCCGACCCGTTCTCGTCGGCGGAGGACATCGCCCGTGTGATCAACAAGAGTCCCGGTCTTTCCGCACTCTTGCTGCGAATCGTCAACAGTGCCTTTTACGGGTTTCCATCCCGCATCGACACCGTTACACGTGCCGTTACCATCATCGGATCAAAGGAGGTCTCCGCTCTTGCCGTCGGCATCACCACGATGGAAATATTCAAAGACATTCCCAAGGAAGTGTTTGATATGCAGGCATTCACCCACCACAATCTGGCCTGCGGCGTCCTCGCCCGAACGATCTCGGCCAGCGGCAACATTCGAAATACGGAACAGATGTTCGTCTCCGGTCTGCTTCACGATATCGGTCGCCTGGTGATTTTCAAACATTTCCCAAAGGAATCGGCGTGGATGTTGTCCTCATCCGAAGAACAAAACGCAATGCTGTACGACACGGAAAAAGCCATGATGGGCTTCCGTCACACCGATGTCGCCGCCGATCTTTTCAAAAAGTGGAACTTTCCCGTGGCCTTGAGTCAAAATGTCATTTACCACCATCGTCCCTTATCCGCCCAGGACCCGGTGAAGGCCGCAGTGATCCACCTTGCCGATATCATCGCACACAGCCTGGGGGAAGGAAGAAGCGGTGAATTGCGGGTTCCAACATTGAATGCCGATGCATGGGAGAAGCTTCGGTTATCGGCGAAAAGCCTCTCCGTAATTATGGACCAGGCGATCGATCACCTCGACTTTCTCGTGACAGTCTTTTCAGAGGATAAATAAAGTGACGTCTATCAGCAGGATCGAGGCCCTTGAGTCGAGAATTTCTCATCTGGAGGAAAATCGTCGGTATATCCAGAATGCGTTGGAGATGGTGCTGTCACTGGAAGACTTTTATACCAACATTGAAGGCGAAAACACCGATTTTGATGCATTGCTGCCCGAAGCCAAACGACGGATCGACACCATTTTCCCATTTGAGGGTCAGGTCTTTTACCTCGTGGATGAATCGGATTTTTCATTTCAGTCCGCCTTCGGCGACCCCGATCATCTGGTATCGATGATTCAACAGGAGGTGGACCATATGATCGAGGAGGGATATTTCGCATGGGCCATTCGCGAACGTCGAAGTGTGCCGATCTCCTCCATGGATCAAGGCCGTCAATTCCTGCTTCATGTAATTGCCAACCATAACCAGATCCGGGGAATGTTCGTCGGTCTGTTGCCATTGGATCAAATGGTATTGCCCGATACGGCCAATACCTTGTTGTCCATTATTTTGCTTCACGTTGCCAATGCGGCGGAAAGCATCGCCTATGCCCACCTGATGCAAAATCAAAGTCGTCTGCTCGAAGAGCAGGTGGCAGAGCGAACCCTGGAGTTGACCATGTCCCAGATTGAGCTGGAACAGGCAATGGCCAGGACAAGCGCCCTTGCCCAAAAGGCCCAGGCCGCCAACCGGGCCAAGAGCGAATTTCTCGCCAATATGAGCCACGAATTGCGGACCCCGTTAAACGGCATCATCGGAATGACCGAAGTGGCGCTGTCCACCGACCTGGACGAAAACCAGCGACAAATCATCGAAATCATCGGCAGGGAATCCTTTTCGCTGCTTCATCAGATCAATGATGTGCTGGATTTTTCGAAAATCGAATCCGGAAAGATGGAACTCGAGCACATCGGATTCGACCTTCGGGACTTGGTAGACGAGGTGGGTGAAAGTTTTGTTTTTCAAACCTCGGAAAAGGGTGTCGAACTCAATGTTTTCGTACCGATGTCGGTTCCCTCGGCATTGATGGGTGACCCCGTGCGACTTCGTCAAATACTGATGAACCTCACCGGAAATGCCGCGAAATTTACCGAATCCGGTGAGATATTCATTGATGCACGAAAAGAAGCCGTCTCCGAGGACCGGGTAACACTCCGATTCACCATCACCGATACGGGTATCGGCATCGAGCCGGACAAATTGGACCAGATCTTTTCCAGCTTTACCCAGGCCGACAGTTCAACGACGCGGCAATATGGCGGGACGGGACTGGGAACGGCCATCAGCAAACAACTGGTGGAAATGATGGGCGGAAAGATTGGTGTCGAAAGCCGGCCGGGAAAAGGAAGCTCCTTCTGGTTTACCGCCGATTTTGGATTACAGGTGCCCCAACCAGCAGAACGGATCTGTCAGGAAATCACTGAAGAGACAATGACCTTGTTGGTGGTGGATAATAGCGCCACAACCTGCAAGGTTATGGCACAATATCTTGACCAACTGGGGATGACGGCAGTAACGGCCACCGATGGCCAAACGGCCCTTTCGCTCCTTACTGAAATGTCCAAAGAAGAGACGCCGATCAGCGCCATCATCATCGATGCCCGGATGCCGGACATGAATGGCATGACGCTCAAAAAACGCATGCGGCAGTTCCCACCGTATGCCGCAACGCCTGTCATTGTATTCACGAGTTTAAAAGAGATGGCGGTGGCAAAGGATTATCTGGCCCTGGGTTTCGACGGCTGCCTTTCCAAACCGGCAAAACTGGGAGAAATAAAATCGATAGTGGATCATTTGAACGGCGGAACATTCGAATCGGCGGAAAAAAGCCGACGAACGGTGGTCGCCGAATCGGCACTGCCCGAAAACGAACGCCAGCCCATTCGACAGGGACGGATCCTCCTTGTCGATGACTATATTACCAACCAACAGGCGGCATTCTTGCATTTGACGGCGGCTGGCTTCGATGTGGATGTGGCCGAAAACGGCCAAAAGGCAGTAGAGGCCTTCGAGGCCGGCCTGTACGATCTGATCTTCATGGACATTCAGATGCCCGTCTGCAACGGGTTCGAGGCAACCGGGAAAATCCGGGCATTGGAAAACGCCCGGAAATCTGTCCAACGGGTCCCTATCATTGCGCTGACGGCAAACGCCATGAAGGGGGATGAAAAAAAATGCCGGGATGCCGGCATGGACGGCTATCTTACCAAGCCGGTTCGGCGGCATCAGCTGATCGAAACGGCCGATAAATGGATCAAAACCAAAGACGATGGCATGCAACAGAGGAACCGAACGGAAAACGGAGAATCCATCACCGCCACCGATACGCCCGATGCGAAGGTCATGGACACGGTTACCGCGGTGGATGAATTCGGTGATGCCGAGACCGTCATCGTTGTGGCCCGTCAACTGATCGAAAATATAGATGCCCAGCTACCGATTATCCGAAAATCCATGGATCAAAGGGACCGGGAACGAATTCGAAAAGAGGCCCATGCCATCAAGGGCGGTGCCGCGACATTGGAAGCGGCGGCACTGTCAAAAGCGGCGGCCCTTCTGGAAAATCACAGCCCTTCCGGCACCATGGAAGAATTGAACGAACAAATTGTCGATCTTACGGACCAATTTCAGCGGTTTAAAGAGTTTATCACCCAATGGGAAGGAAATATGGTATGAAAATCTTGTTGATCGATGACGAACCCATCGCCTTGAAAAAACTGGAGTTGATGCTGACCAATGTCGGCAACTGTGACACCGCTGTAACTGGCATCGAAGCAACAGAGTATTTCGTGGAAGCCATTGGCAACGGTGAATATTATGATCTCATCACCATCGACATCGAACTGCCGGACATCACCGGCTTGGATTTGCTGCAGCGGTTTTGCCAATTGGAACAGAAAAACGGCATCAAACCGGCAAAAAAGATCATGGTCACCGCCCACAGCAACGTGGACTATGTGGTAAAGGCCAGGGGAAAATGTGATGCCTTCGTTGTCAAGCCGCTTCGTAAGGCCGCACTCTTGTCGAAGATTAAGGAGTTGTGTCCGGCATAAAAAATCGATCGTCAATCACCATGAAATAAAAATTTGGCATGTATTCACGAGTCATGCGTGCCAGATTTTCTATACATCCCTCATTCCTTTGCATCCTATGAAAAAGTTGAAAAGAAGGGGCTTCTGATGACCGACGACACACGCTACTGCGTGATCGCCAATCCGGTCTCCGGCGTCTTGACCATGGAAAGGCGTTATGCGCTTTTAAAGAAGATCGCCGCCATTTTCGGTGCACGGATCAAAGGACTGGATACGAAAAGCGCCGAAGAGTTCGCCCAATGCCTCCGGGACCAGGCCGAAAAATGTGATGTAATGGTCGTGGCCGGTGGTGACGGTACCTTCTCTTTGGCCATCAATACCGTAGACGTATCGAAAACGACGCTGGCCTTTCTGCCTTTCGGGACCGGAAACGCCCTCACCCATGCGCTTGGATATCGAGGCGGCCCTTTGGCTGTCGCCAATCGGATCCGCAATGGAAAGATGTATCGGTACGATCTCATCGATTGTGGGGGCAAGCGTAAATCCTTCATGGCATCTCTGGGAATCGACGGCACGGCCATAAAACGCTATGAAAAGTATCGAAACATGGGATACCATGGGTTCCACGCCCACTTCCGCGCCGTTGTCAGCGCAGTTTTCCATGCGTACCGGCCCACCGGCGCCTGGATCCGGATAGACGACAAAACAATACGTATGGAAAATCTCGTAAGCTTCATGGTGGTCAAACAACCTTTCTTCGGAATGGGCCTGAAGGTGGTCCCCCATGCCCGTTGGGACGATGGTCGGCTGCACACCATGGCCCTGTCCTCTGGATTTTTTCGGATCGTGGCCGCTTTCCTGCAAGGATTTACCATCGGCAACCGTGTAGGTGATTACCGGACGGGGAAAAGGGCGATGATTGAATTGGACCGTCCATTACGACTTCAAATCGATGGAGACCTGGGATGGAAAAGTGATCGATTCGATTTTAAGATACTGACCGACGCATTGAGAATAAAGCACTGAACAGGACATGACGTTTTCATCCGCGGGGAAAAAAGCAAAAATAATCAAATGAAAGTCAACAAACACGTCCATCTTTCAATCCTTGGGGGCAAATCCGGGAGGACCTCACCCGGCTCGAAGTCAACCAATGAAAAATCTCACATCGTACTGGTTGACAGAATCATGCTTTTCCGTTTACAGTGGATCCATTCGTAACACTCACGTAGCAATCTAAATACCGCTATACAAAATTATCACACCATTTCGCCGGATGTTGATTCGTCAACGAGGTTCATTCATAGGCGCGTATTGGGGCATTT
The DNA here is from genome assembly GCA_963674945.2 of uncultured Desulfosarcina sp. Taxonomy (GTDB): domain Bacteria; phylum Desulfobacterota; class Desulfobacteria; order Desulfobacterales; family Desulfosarcinaceae; genus Desulfosarcina. Next base: position 307,111 of record CAXXWQ010000002.1, on the reverse strand, counting down.
TGGCGGTGGATGAACTTTTGCGTGACGGGTTGTCCGGGTCTGCAGCCCCCCCATGTAATTAATCTGTGAAGGCGCATTTCCTGGCTGCGAACATCGAAGTCGATCCTATTTTTGTGACGGTTGACATTGCATCTTTCTTCTCAATTCTTAACGGAAACAGTGGAAACTCATGCACAGTGAAAAAATCTTGTTAATTGACGACCAACGAAGTCACCTGAGATTGATGAAACGAATGTTGGAAAAGTTTGGATGGGAAGCCGTAACCGTTGACAGTGCCGAAGAAGCGGAACTGATTCTGGAGTGGGAAAATGATTTCCCGGCACTGATCACGGATCTGAAAATGCCATGGCTCGATGGTGTCGCCTTCTGTAAGAAAGTGAGGCGGAAATTTCCCGACATGAAGATTTTCGCCCTATCCGGCAACCTTGCAGCATACGATTTCGAAAATCTCGTTGCCGCCGGTTTCGATGGCATCTACCAGAAACCGATCCGACTCGAAATCCTCGAGGTCATTTTGTACGTAATCAATGCGAGGGCCTTGGCAAGCGGTTGATGATTCTGTTCTCCTGAAACCAATGTCTCTTTGATGATCGGCGAAGGATCCCGTTCGTCCTCCATGGGTGTCCGCGCCGCCCGGTGAACCGGATCGGGGGGAGGCAGATCCGTTTGCCATCAATTTTGGGTTGATGATTTTCCCATCTGATATATATTATGCCGTTTGCAAATGATCACCCGGACGGCATATCAAAAATTCCATATCTCCCGTCCGAAATCGCTTACATCTCTTCGTAGTTACGGATTCGATGATACCCCTTCCCAACGGGATCGGATTTCGAGACTGGAGGATTCATATTCATGGATGACCCTGTTTTTATTATCGGCATAGATCTGGGCACGACCAACAGTGTCGTTGCCTATACAAAGGCGGATACCGATCGATTCGAAGAGGCACGGGTTCGCATCTTCGACGTCCCGCAAACCGTCGATGCCGGCACTGTCGAAAATCGCCCGTCACTGCCGTCTTTCGTTTTATTGCCGGAGTCACCGGATATTCCCGAAGGCGCCATCGAACTCCCCTGGAACAAAGCGGCCTCTTATGCCGTTGGCGAATATGCCCGAACGCGGGGCGAAGAGATTCCGCACCGCCTGATCTCCTCTTCCAAATCGTGGCTGTGCAATACCCTGGTGGACCGAAAGGCCCCCATATTGCCGTGGACGGGTGCCGGATCCGAAAAATCCATTCCGGAGGGGAAAAAGATGTCACCGGTGGAGGCGTCGGCGGCAATTTTGACACATATCCGCGATGCCTGGAACCATACCATGGCCACGACCGAAGAGGGAATCGACGACCGTCTGCGGATGGAGAAGCAACGGATCTATTTGACGGTTCCGGCCTCCTTCGACGCCGTGGCAAGGCAGCTGACCGTGACGGCGGCGGAAATCGCCGGTTTGTCCCATGCGACCCTGTTGGAGGAGCCCCAGGCGGCGTTTTATGCATGGATCGGGGCCAGCGACGGCAAGTGGCGGGAACGCGTTTCACCCGGCGACCTCATCCTGGTTTGTGATGTGGGCGGGGGAACCAGCGATTTCAGTCTGATCCGGGTGGGCGAAGAAGATGGAGACCTCACCCTTGATCGGATCGCCGTGGGAAACCACCTGCTGGTAGGGGGTGACAACATGGACCTGGCCCTGGCGTATCGCCTCTCCCACCAATTGGCCGAGCAGGGCACCCGGTTGGATACCTGGCAGATGAAAGGCCTGTGGCAGAGCTGCCGCAGGGCTAAGGAGCGCTTGTTGTCGGACCCGGATACACAGAGCCTTTCGGTATCCATTTTGGGGCGCGGATCCAGTCTGATCGGTGGAACCATCACCACCGAATTGACCCGCCAGATGGTGGATGAGGTGCTGCGGGACGGTTTCTTCCCAACGTGCGCACGTACCGATAAACCCAAGGCCGCGGTTCGCTCCGGGATCCAGGAATTCGGCCTCTCTTTCGAGGCGGATGCAGGTATCACCCGACACCTGGCCGCATTTTTGGACAGACAGGACGATCAGGGAGAACCGATCCGGCCGACGACGATTCTCTTCAACGGCGGGGTAATGAAGGCAGGCCTCTTACGCGACCGGGTGATATCGGTCCTGAAGGCGTGGACTGCCAACGATGATATTCGGGAGATCGACGCCATCGACTACGATTTGGCCGTAGCCCGTGGGGCCGCCTATTACGGTATGGCCCGGCAGGGCGGCGGCGTCCGCATCCGGGGCGGTTTGGGGCGCTCCTATTACATCGGCATCGCCGCCGCCATGCCGGCCGTGCCGGGTATGCCTGCCTTGACCAAAGCCCTTTGTGTGGCGCCCTTCGGCATGGAGGAGGGAACCGTTGCCAGCGTTCCCGACCGGGAATTCGTGCTGGTGGTCGGACAACCGGTCTCCTTCGACTTCATGGGGTCGACCACCCGACAGGAGGACGAAGTCGGCAGCGTCCTGGAAGAGTGGCAGGGAGATGTCGAGGCCATTACCACCATCGAGACCACGCTGGAAGGAGAGTTTGGCCAGGCCATTCCCGTCTCCCTTGAAATCGAGGTGACCGAGGTGGGTACCCTCGAGTTGTACTGCGTTTCAAAAATGGACGACAGAAAATGGAAGCTGGAATTTAATGTCCGGGAACAATAACGAAAATCCGTGATTGGAATGCCCAGCTTCGAATTCCCACCAGATGGGGGATAGGCGACAATCGCGGGAACCATTGGAGTCAGAAGTCAGAATTCAGCGCTGCCGCCGGCTTTCAACCGGTTTGAACTAAAACCTGACTTCGGGAAAATGAAGTCAGATACGAGGAGCCAGAATGAACCTGATGTCGCTTCGCTCCGTCGATTGGACCATCGACTGGATCAGATGGATCGAGCCGAAGGCGAATACCTGATTCTGGATTCTGACTCCTGGATTCCTGTAACAATCCTTGGGCAGAGTCATTTTTTTCTGAACTGAATAACGAACAGGCAAAAATGAACCATTCTTCCATCAAACATGAAGAGGATACAGAGGTTTTTTCCGAGACGGATCTCCCATTCATCGTCGGCATCGACCTGGGGACAACCAATTCGGCGGTCTCATACGTTGATTTACGCAGCCTTGGAAAAAAGGCCGAAAGGCCCATTCATATTTTCGAAATCCCCCAGTTGACCGGCCCGGGGGAATTTCACCGACTGTCCGTTCTTCCCTCCTTTTTATACATCCCCGGTGAATACGATGTGGATCTTACCGGAATCGTCCATCCCTGGCCCACATCCGAGGATCACTTCGTCGGCGCACTGGCCCGTGATCAGGGTGCCAAAGTGCCAAACCGCCTGGTATCATCGGCCAAAAGCTGGCTTTGTCATGACAAGGTCGATCGCAATGCCCGCATCTTGCCGTGGGGGGCACCCCAGGAGGTCATGAAGGTCTCTCCCGTCCATGCCAGCGCGGCATATCTGACACACATCAAACAGGCATGGAACCATTCCTTCGGAAACGAAGAGGAGCTGTTTCTCGAGAACCAAAAGGTGATTCTCACCGTTCCGGCCTCCTTCGACGAGGTTGCCCGCGAGCTGACCCTGGAGGCGGCCAAGATGACCGGCCTTACGGATGTGACCCTGATCGAGGAACCCCTGGCCGCCTTTTACAGTTGGCTTGTGGAAAATGAACATACATGGCGTGACCACGTTCGACCCGAAGAACTGATTCTCATTTGTGATGTGGGCGGCGGCACCACGGACTTTACCCTGATCGCAGTGAGTACGGCCGAAGGGGGCAGCCCGCGATTCAACCGTATATCCGTCGGCGACCATCTGATATTGGGGGGTGACAACATGGACATGGCCCTTGCCAGGGCAGTGGAATCGAAAAATTCCGGAAAACGCCAGCCACTCTCCACAGACCGGTGGAAGGCTTTGTGCCATCAATGCCGACAGGCAAAAGAAAACATCCTCTCCGGAAAGGCAGAAAAACAGACCATCACCTTGATGGGAACGGGCAGCCGCCTGATCGACGACACCATCTCCGTGGAGTTGGACCAAAAGACCATTTCGCAAATCCTTCTCGAAGGCTTCTTTCCCATCATCGACGGCGAACACGAGGCACCGGTGCAGCGTCTGGCCATTTCCGAATTCGGCCTCCCCTACGAGCATGAGCCGGCGGTGACACGCCACTTGTGCCGCTTTTTGCAACGTCACCAAAAGGACGTGGCCGAAGCCGTGGGCAAAGGCTGCCCCATGCCCGATTTGATCCTTTTCAACGGCGGAGCACTCACCCCGGGGATCATCCAGGATCGGGTCGTACAGGCCATCAGGGCCAACTTTTCCGGGGAAACGGATATTGTTCCACGGATCATCGATAATCCCGACATGAACCTGGCCGTTGCACTGGGCGCCGCATACTACGGGCTGGTAAAAATCGGCGAAGGGGTCCGCGTGGGAAGCGGAAGCCCCCGATCCTTTTACCTGGGCATCGGCCAACAGGATGGTCAGGCCCAGGCGCCTCACCAGGCCATCTGCCTGGTCGAACGCGGGTTGGATGAGGGGACCACGATCCGGCTGAGCGATAAAAAGTTCGAGGTGTTGGCCAACCGCCCGGTTCGCTTCGATCTCTACAGTTCCAGCTACCGAAGTAACGACAAAAGGGGCGAAATGTATGAGATCGACGACAGCTTTACCGCCCTTCCCGCCTTGCAGACGGTCATTCAGTTCGGAAAAAAGGGTGCAGAAACCAAAATACCGGTACGGATCGAAGCCGAATACACCGAAATGGGAACCCTGGCGCTCTTTTGCCGATCCACAACCAGTGATCACCGCTGGCAGCTGCAGTTCCAGCTGCGGGATGCCACCGACAGTTCCGGCCAGGTTCAGGAAGCGACCGTGCTGGAAGCCGGAAGCGTGAAAGAGGCAAAAAGAGCGGCAAACGATGTGTTCAAAGCAGCGGACGCCAACCAGCTGGCGGGTCTGGTCAAACGGATCGCCGGCATCGTCGACCTGCCGAAAAACGACTGGCCGCTGACCTTTCTCCGGGATCTGGCCGACCAATTATTGGAAAATCGGAATGATCGCCAGCGCTCGGCCCAACACGAGGCGAGATGGAATAACCTCCTGGGTTTTTGTCTGCGGCCGGGATTCGGTGATGCGCTGGATTCGTGGCGAATGAAAAAAGCCTGGAAAATATACCAGCAGGGTCCTGTCCACGGAAAAGACGCCCAGGTGCTGACCGAATGGTGGATCATGTGGCGCCGATTGGCCGGCGGCTTGAATCCGGGACAGCAACGCCAATTGAGTCAGGATATCGGCGGTATTCTCATCCCAAGGAAAAAAGGCGCCAAGAGCAAAATTTCCATCCAGCAGCAGATAGAATTGTGGATGCTTGTTGCCAACCTGGAAAGACTCTACGTCAAGGACAAGATCCAGTGGGGCCGTTTGCTGTTGTCTCAACTAACACCCAAGCAGAAAAGGCAGCAGTATTTCTGGACCCTGGCACGAATCGGCGCCCGTGAGCCCCTATACGGCCCCGTGGATCGCGTAATCGAGGCCACGGAAGCGCAACATTGGATCGAACATTTTCTGGAGCAGCAATGGCCGCCGGTCAAACCGGCAGTCAACGCCCTGGCCCAAATCGCCCGGAAAACCGGCGACCGCACCCGTGACCTGGATGTCAAGGTCATCGATCGCCTGCTGGCATGGATTCCACAGGAACCGGAAATGGCCGATCCGCGACGGTTCTTGACCGAGGTTGTCCCCATCGCCCACCAGGAAGAGCAGGCCCTGTTCGGCGAATCCTTACCGGCGGGTATAACCCTGCACGGGGTGCACGAGAGACCATCTTAGACAGAGAGACCGCATCGGATTCTTCCGTGGGAAATTTCGAAAAAGTGTCCGGATGAAAAAGCAGGGCGTGGGAGTTCTTCTTATTTCAGCGGCGAAGTACTTCTCATCGAAGTCTCGTATCCTTTTTTCATTCATGAGAAGATAAATATTTTTCATTTCTGGTCAGGCACCAAATAGCCATAGGAAACGGCCGACCACTCTATTGGCAGTGGTCGGCCCTCCTGATTTTTATTGCTATGTACCCTACCCTAATGGCAGCAAAACGAGAAAAGAACAGATCTTTCAATTATGATTAAACGGCAGATCATGAATCGGTAACGAGTCAATAGGAGATGGGCACCATTCCTCTCTCCCGAATGATGGCTTGTCCCTTGTCCGTTTTCGGAAAATCGATGAACGCCCTTATCGTTTTTCCCGGAGGCCTCTTGATGATAAAAGAAAATGTCTGTGAATAGGGATAGGCGCCGTTTTTCGGAGAAACACCATTTACCGACAGTACTTTTATCCCTTCTTTATTGTACAACGCGCCGTGAGAAATAAAAGATATGGCGCCCGGTATCAACTTCACCATTCTGATCGTATCGGTCGAGGTATAGGTGGAGACATCATACTTCACGCCTTCTCTTCCCATCACTTGACGGCAGAAGTTATTGTAAGCAGCGGTGTTCTTTTCTGGAGCTACAATCACAATTTCCTGATCTCTCCCACCAACCTCTTTTTGGTTGGTTATCTGACCGCTAAAAATGGCCCGGATCTGTTCCGTCGTAATATCGTTCGGGCCGAAACCCTCGTTTGCAATCACTGCAAGAGTGTCCTTACAAAATTCAATTTTCTTATACCCACTTTCCATATAGGAGTACCGAATCGGAATATCCTCCGTTGAAACGGCGATTTGGGCATAATCGTTATCGACCCGGTCCACCGCCACCTTGGAAGAACACACAAAGACATCTACTTCGATATTATTCTCTTTTTCAAAGACCTTAATGGCGGGTTCAATGAAAGCATCGTACGCCTGTGCGGAACAACTGATGACAATGTGCCCTTGATAATTTGCTGCCAATGGAGCTTGCAGGGGTAGAAGAAGAAGCACAGCGGCCACCACCATACAAAAAATAATTGCGTATTTTCTCATTACGACTCCTCCTTGTCTGTTGTATTACACCGAGCGACGCTCTTCCGTCATAGCCTGCGCCATGCCAATGCAATGGATGTGCCGCCTACAAGAAAAAGAATGTCGAACGTAACAACCTTAAATTAAATAGGAAATTACTGAAAGGAAAAAACTTTGATAACAAAATGGAATCGTAGATATGTCAGTATTATTTACACACTGTTAAGTATCTCAAGGGCAGGGGCGTTTTTTCCGGAAACAGATCGTTTGATATGCCGGGGTGGAAGGTGAAATTTTCTCCATGGTGCATCGAACATAGCAGAATAGGACTTCGATCCTCCTCACAGAATAGGGGAGAAGAGGCGGGCCGTCCGGATGGCCAGACGGAAGAAAAAGGATCGGCGATAGACATCGTCGGTGGTCAAAGGATCGCAAAGCGCCAGATCGTCCCGGCACATTCGGTCCACCCGCCGAATGAAATCGGGATTGGTAAAAACCATGGTGATCTCGAAGTTGATTCGCAGGCTTCGGTTGTCCAGATTGGCCGTGCCGATACCGGCCATGGCGTCGTCGATCAAAAACACCTTCTGGTGCATGAAGCCTTCCCGGTATTTGTACATACGCACACCGGCCACGGCGACTTCGGACAGATAACTATGGGCCGCCCACCACACCACCCGCTTGTCCGGATTTGCGGGCATGACGATACGCACATCCACGCCGCGCATGGCAGCAAGCTGAAGGGCCTTGATAACGGCCACATCCGGAACAAAATAGGGACTGAATATCCAACAACGCCGGGTGGCGGCATTGATGGCCTGGACCATCATGAGGGAGCAGCTCTCCACCAGGTCGCCGGGACCGGTGGGAATACACAGTACCGGTTCGTTACCGAAAGTGGGCGGCGGGGCCCACGAGACATCGGGTATCTTGCCGCAGGCCCAATGCCAATCCTCCACGAAGGAGAGTTGAACGGCGAGGGTAACCGGCCCGGCCATCTTCACGTGGGTATCCCGCCACCTGGAAAAACGCCTGTCCTTCCCCAAGTAGGAATCGCCTACGTTGTGCCCGCCCACCCAGCTTTTTTCCCCGTCCACCACCACAATCTTCCGGTGATTTCGAAAGTTGATCCGAAACCGGTTCAGCCAGCCATGCCCAACCCGGAACATACACACTTGTACGCCGGCGGCTCTCAGTTCTTTCAAATAGGAACGGGGAAGGCCCACCGACCCAATCGTGTCGTAGAGAAAGTAGACACGGACACCGGCTTGTGCACGCTCCATCAGAGCCGATTGGAACCGACGACCCAAATCGTCGTCATGGACGATGAAAAATTGCGCCAGCACATAGCGCCGTGCAGCGGCAATACCCGCCAAAATGGAATCGAAGGTTTCCGTTCCGTCGATCAACAGGGCGCATCGGTTGCCCTTCATGATGGGCAGTTGGTAGATGTCGCTTAAAACATCGATCTGCGGTGTCTCCCGAACCATGAGTGTACGCAGCTGCCGGTCCTGGCGCAGCATTTTGCCGAGGTGGTGAATTTCCGTTGTACCGGTCTGATGGGCCGCGGCGTATTCCTGAATACGCCGGGCGCCAAAAATGAGATAGAGGAAAACGGCCATGTAGGGAAAGAAAAAAAGCGCCATGACCCAGGCAATGGTACCCTGGCTCGTCCGACCGTTCATCAGCACATCGAAAACGAAAAGAATACCGATCACATGAAGAAATATGGGAACGAGCAACACCCAATATTCGACGACCAGTTTTATGGAATGCATTTTTTCGCTCTACAGGCTCCCCTCGTATAAAAAACCGTCAATTTTTTTCCAATAGCAGCAAAAAGTTTGACGGTGTTTTGGCTATTTGCTTTTCACAACGATCGTGTGCCGAAACGCTTCGTTTCAAATTTATTCGGTACTTCCAAGGAACTCGTTCATGATTACAGATTAAAAAACCTTTCCCCATTCAATCCAACGACAAAAAAATACAAGAATGCGTTTATTTCGTAATACCGTTTGGCCATCCATGGCCCGGAAACGCTTTTTACAGGCTCGGAAAAAAAGATGAGAGACGGCTTCGCAAAAAAATCACGAGATCAATATTTTTGTCCGCAATGGCAAGTACAAGCGAACGAACACGCCTCTCATCCCGACAAATGAGACGGACAACAAACGTGCGTCGCAAGGAAAGCGGATATCACGCTATTTTCGCAGCCGTATTTCGTATCGTTACCACATCTTTTCCTGCAGGTGCAACAATTTGCGCATTTTTACAAAAGCACCAGGGTATTTTGGGTTGACGCATGGGAACAGAATCTATAAATTAGTGGTATTTTCTGATGTTTATCGGTTTGCTCGACCGATACCGCAAGGAGACTATCATGCATCGGACAACTTTGACGATCTTGACCATAACACTCTTGTTTATCAGCGCAAACACCCTGGCCGGCACCATCTATACATGGACGGATGCGGACGGCGTGAAACGTTACTCCAATTCCCAGCCTCCGGAAGATGCCGAAAACGTGGAGTCGATTCAGGAAATCCAATACGACGAGCAGCAGGCAAATCAGCAGCGACAGGCATTCGACACCATGGTGGAAGAGGCCGGCGAAGAAGCCGATCGGCATTTCGAGCAGCAAGCCGACAAAAAGGCCCGGGAAGCCGAGGAACGACGGCAGGCGGAACTGGACGAGCGGACACGCCAGATCATCGAGGAGCAGGCCCGACTGCGCCAGGAGATTGCCAGGATCGAAAACCGCGGCTTGAGCACAACCTTTACAATGGGAATGAAAGAGCAACAGATCGAACAGATCAAAAAAAAAATCGCGGAACTGGAAGGTCAGATACCCCGATCGCAATAACCCCGGGCATTACAAAAAAATGGGTTTTACGACACGGGAACGACAGTGCCGGCTTCCATGCCTCAAGGAATCTCGGAAACGGACGAGGACTCCGGCGCCTCTCGAATCAGGGAAATTTCGACCCTGCGATTGATTCTGCGGTTCTGCTCCGATGTATTTGCGACGAGAGGATGATATTCCGCTCTTCCCTGAATGACGAGCCGCTCGGGAGAAACCCCGTGGGCCGCCAAGAACTTGGCCACGGAGGCCGCTCGTGCCGCGGAGAGTTCCCAGTTGGAGGGAAAAACCGGTGTCCGGATGGTGACATTGTCGGTGTGACCCGAAACGATCACCAGATAGTCCGTACGCGGTAAGATCAGTTCGGCCATCCGCTGTAACGCAGATTGCGAATCCGACAGCAGCACCGCTTCACCGACATCGAAGGTGATCCGCTCCCCCAGGACGAAAACAGGCGCCTTTTCATCCCACCGAACATAGAAATCATTGCTGAAGCTGTCCTCCAGCGCCTCCACCATCTCCTTTTGCAGCGGCCCCATTGAACCCGCGGGTTCCACCTGTTCGGCGACTTTCTCCGACGCCAGGGTCAAGGTGTTTGCCTCCGGCGGCAGCTGGATTTCGCGTTCTGGCAACGGCGGTGTTTCCTCCGTCACCGCTTGTTCGGCCGATAGTTCTTTTTCCGGTGGTGAAACTGACAGATCGGGTTCGGATATCGTCTTCGAAGAAACCGCCACCACATGCGCAGGATCTTTTTCGGCCTTCTTTGGGACCATACGGGGCAGAGAGTCGGCATATAACAGGACGAAAAAGATGAGGAGCAGGGTCATCAGGTCGGCCATGCTCCAAAGAAAGGAATCCTCCTGGGCGGCCTCTTTCTGGCCCAAAATCGAAAACCGCGCGGCGGCACCCTTTTCCGACCTTATCCCCATCCGCCAGTTTACCATGGAACCGCCGGTATCGAACATCGATCACCTCGCCGCTGGACGTTGCAGTGACGAACGTCCCCATGGGTTCCATCCTTTGGGAAGATGGAGCGAATTCGCCTGGGAGGATGTTTGATCGGCCTCCGCATAGGACAACAAATAATGTGCGATCTCAAGGGGAGGACGCCCATCAGCCACACACAAAACACCATCGAAAATGACATTGAGTGCAAGGGCCTCCCGCCTGGCGTATTCGGCAAACTTTCCCGCCAGGGGGAGAAACAGAAAATTTGCGAAAAGCAGGCCATAAAAAGTGGTGAGCAGCGCCGCGGCCATGCCCTGTCCGATTTGGGTGCTGTCGCCGATGTGATTGAGTACATTGATCAACCCGATGATGGTCCCGACGAATCCGAAGACCGGAGCCAGACGGCTGAAACGATTGACCACGTTTAGCTGTGTCTGTAGTTGATCCAGATAGATATTGATCTCCTTTTCCAGCATTGTTTCTACGCGGTGACGATCGTGATTGTCCAGAATCATCAAAAAACCCCGGCGCAGCACGGGGTGCGACACGGCATTGATCTTCCGATTCATCTCGCCGAGACCGGCGACCCGTTGCAGGCGTGCCAGTACGACGATCTGCTGAATCAAATCCGCCAAAGACTTGCCATCGGATCGCATGCTTTTTCGAAAGCTGCTGAAAAAACCCCAAAGGGTCCGGACGGGGAAGGCCAGCAAGCCGCAGACGATCGTTCCGGTAAACACCATGGCAGCGCTCCTGAAATTGACCCAGACCGGAATCTCGCCCATCACGTCGCGGGCAAGGAGAAAGAAGACAAAAATACCGAACAACAAAAGACCATTTTTAAACACGTGATGACTCCTACGTTGAATAAGGGGCAATCGTACCCATGAATCCCATGGTTCATATGGACGCAATCCATTCACATTTTATGCCACAACAAGGGAGGAATATTGGCGTCTGGATGACAAGCCGTTCCGGCGGGAAAACACGGCAATCCGTCTGCACATTCCCGCCGCCACTGGCGATGATCCAAATCTTTCAACGGTGCATTCTCCGAAAAATGGGACCGGCAATAGGAAAAGATTGCCGGGTCCGCTTCTTCTGTTTTTTGGACACCTCGACGGCGGCGGTCGATGCCGCAAAACCGTCCGCGAGACAACTTCGATCCGAACTTTTGAAGAAATCTTCAGTTTTTTAAATTTTTGTTGGACGGATACTTTATTATTGACTACAATACTTATAATTAAATCAATTAAACAAAGAAAGGTTGTCCGTGAAAATTGATGCGTTGAACATCTCCATCATTCGCCACTTGCGGGAGGGAAGGAAGTCCTACAAAATAATCGCCGAGGATCTCGGCGTATCCGAAAATACCATTCGATCCCGGGTCAACAAACTGGAATCAGAGGGTGTGCTGGATATCACCGGCCTCGTGAATCCCGAGGCGATTCCCCTGCACCGAATCGTGATGGTGGGTGTGAAGCTGGACACGATGGATCTGGTGAAAAAAGGGGAAGAGTTCAGCCGCGTCCGGGGGGTCGTGTCGGTGAGCGTGGTTACCGGACGATTCGACCTCATCCTGGTGGTGCTGCTCAAGGATGGGTTCGGACTGCTGGAGTTTTATACCGAGGAGGTTTCCAAGCTGGATGAAGTGCAATCGGTGGAAACCTTCGTGGTGTATAAGAGCTACAATCTGAAGGTGCCGTATATATATTGAGAAGTGTTAAGTATTACGTTTTAAGTGTTAAGTTGATGAATTCTATCGATTTTATATTAAAATGATCGCAAGACCTTCCCTTAACACTTAAAACTTTACACTTAACACTCATTCAATTTTTAATCCGGAAGGTCACGACAAATGTTAAAACAAACACCACTTAATTCCTGGCACCGGAATGAAAATGCCAACATGGCCGACTTCGGCGGTTACGACATGCCATTATGGTACGAATCGGTGAAGGCGGAGCACCTGTCCGTATTGACCGGCGCCGGCATCTTCGACACCAGTCACATGCCCGCCGTCATCGTAACCGGTCCCGACGCAAAAGAACTTCTTCAGCACTGTTTTACCAACGATCTGGATGGTTGCGTGGGACCGAAGAAAACACCCCTTTCGCCGGGACGATGCGTCTACGGCGCCTTCTTGGATGAAAGAGGCCATACCGTCGACGACGCCATCGTCTTTTTCCTGGAAGCGGCCAGCTACATGGTCGTGGTCAACGCCGGCATGGGAAAGATCGTGGCCGATCACCTGGAAAAACATCTCGAACGTCGACATGCAACCATCACGGACCTGACCGACCGGCTGGGAAAGATTGACATTCAGGGTCCGGCATCGGCCAGGATCCTCGGCCGATGTCTGCAGAACCCGGATGATGTCTTTTCCGCCATGCCCTACTTCTCCTTCAAAGGCCACTATGATCCCGAGGCCCCCCAGGCCGATGTGGTTCGCCTGGAAGACGGAACCCCGATCCTCTTGTCCCGCACCGGGTACACCGGTGAATTCGGGTTCGAGATCTTCCTGGCGCCGGACAAGGTGCAATCCCAGTGGCAGCGCCTGTTGGATGCGGGTACGGCCCATGGCATCCGGCCCTGTGGCCTGGCGGCGCGGGACAGCCTGCGGGCCGGTGCCGGGCTGGCCCTTTCCCACCAGGATATCGGAGACTGGCCATTTTTCAATCATCCCTGGCCCTTTGCCCTGCCCTTCACCGCCGACCAGACCGGATTCACCAAAGATTTCATCGGTCGGACCGCCTTGGAAAATCTGTCGGAATTCCAATTCACGCAGATCTTCGTGGGCAGTGATCCACGCAAAATCACGGTTGGCGGCGATTCCCGGGTCATCGACGCCAGTGGTGTGGTGATCGGCAGAGTGCTTACCTGCGTAACAGACATGGGCATCGGTCGTTTTGATGATCGAATCTTCAGTGTTGCCAGCCCGGACAGGCCCGAAAATTTTACCGCCAAAGGACTTTGCTGCGGTTTTATCAGGGTCGATCGTAAATTGTCCATGGGAAGCCATGTTACGATCGCCGACGATCGGCGCAAGCTCACCGTGACCATCACCGACGACGTACGTCCGGATCGCACCGCCCGAAAACCCATGGCCGAAATGCGCGGATAGGTGCCGCCGCGGCCATGACACCTCATAAAACAAAGACAATACAAGGGAGGAAACCGATGAAAGCGATCAGCGAAATGAATATACCGGACGACATGCGATACACCGAAGACCATGAATGGGCCAAAGAGACGGGTGATATCATCCGCGTGGGCATTTCCGACTATGCCCAGGACCAGTTGGGAGATATCGTCTTCGTCGAACTGCCGGAGGTGGGCAGCACCTTCGAAAAAGGAGAGGAGTTCGGCACCGTGGAGTCGGTAAAGGCCGCATCCGAACTCTTCATGCCCGTGGGTGGAGAGGTGACGGCCATCAACGAGGACCTTGCCGACAAACCGGAACTGGTCAACCAGGATCCCTATGACGGCGGCTGGATGATTGACATTAAACCCGGCGATGCCAAAGAGCTGACGCGTTTAATGGACAAGAACGCCTACCTTGAAATGTTGAAAGGATAAAACCAATGCGATATCTGCCCCATACCCCCGAAGACATCGACCATATGCTCAAGGCGGTAAGCGCGGCGGATCTGGACACACTCTTTACCAGTATTCCCGCCGATTGCCGCAGGAAAAAAGAGATCAACCTGCCCGAACCCCTCACCGAATGGGAACTGTCTACGCACATGAACAAACTGGCCGAAGGCATGGGCGCATCACCCGCCTTCAAGGTATTCATGGGCGCCGGCAGTTACCACCACTGGATTCCGGAGATCACGCGGCAGCTTTTGTTGCGGGGAGAGTTCTTCACCGCCTACACCCCCTACCAGCCGGAGATCAGCCAGGGCACGCTTCAGACCATCTATGAATACCAGACCCTGGTCACCCGTCTGCTGGGCATGGACGTGGCCAACGCCTCCATGTACGACGGCGCATCGGCCCTGGCCGAGGCAATGCTCATGACCATCCGGGTCACCCGTCGAAAGCGGGTCGCCGTATCGTGCGGTATCCATCCCACGTATCGCCGGGTGGTTAAAACCTATTTCTCCCCCACCGGCTTCGAGATTGTAGAATTGCCCGTGGGTACAGACGGCCGCACGGATCTGTCCGGACTGACCGAACTGGGAGAACTGGCCGGCGTGGCCGTGCAGAGTCCTAACTTCTTCGGCTGTATCGAAGACCTGGCGACGGCCGGTCAGATCATTCATGCCGATCCCAAGACCCTTTTCGTCACCGCCTTTTCCGAACCGCTGGCCTATGGCCTGCTCAAAAGCCCGGGCGCCTGTGGTGCGGATATCGCCTGTGGCGAAGGTCAGAGTTTCGGCATTCCACAGAGCTTCGGCGGCCCCGGTCTGGGCATGTTCGCCGCCAAACAGCAGTTTCTTCGCGCCATGCCGGGGCGTCTCATCGGCAAGACCGTGGATCGGGATGGAAAAACCGGCTATGTGTTGACCCTGGCCACCCGGGAGCAACATATTCGCAGGGAAAAAGCTACGTCCAACATCTGCACCAACCAGGGCCTGTGTGCCACCGCGTCGACCATGTATATGGCGGCCATGGGCGGCACGGGCATCCGACAACTCTCCTGCCTCAACCGGGATCGGGCCGAGTACCTCAAAAAAGCCCTCGCCGCGTCCGGTCACGAATCGCCTTTTACCGCACCGACCTTCAACGAGTTCGTGGTCCGCTTTCCCAAAGGATTTACAGACACCTGGAAACGACTGGTGGACAAGAAGATCGTGGCCGGTTTGCACCTTACGCCCTTCTACCCGGAAATGGTCGATTGCTGGCTCATGTGCGTGACAGAAACCATCGACAAAAACGACATGGACGCCCTGGTCCAGGAGGTGACCCGATGAAAACTGCAACCAAAGAGAAAATGGGAACCACCGGCCTTGTCTTCAACGAGCCCCTTCTCTGGGAAAAGGGCTCACCGGGACGAACGGGCTTGTCGCTGCCCAAAAGAGATGTGGACGAAGCATCCCTGGACGAGGCGCTCACGGGAGAAGGCCCCGATTTCCCCGATCTTTGCGAACCGGACGTGGTGCGCCACTTCACGAGACTCTCTCAGTGGAACTTCGGCGTGGACAGCGGGATGTATCCGCTGGGGTCATGCACCATGAAATACAATCCCAAGATCAACGAACGGATGGCATCCATCCCCGGTTTTGCCTTTGCTCATCCCATGCTGCCCGAGAGCCTGAGCCAGGGCGCCCTTGCATTGATCTTCGACCTGCAACGATACCTGGGAGAAATCACCGGACTACCCGCCGTCTGTGTGCAACCGGCGGCAGGGTCCCAGGGAGAATTGACCGGGATGCTGATCTTTGCCGCATTTCACAAACACCAGGGACGCCCGCGCACCAAGGTTCTCATACCGGATACGGCCCATGGGACCAACCCTGCCAGCGCCGCCCTGTGCGGCTTTACCGCCGTTGCGGTCGAATCCGGAGAAAACGGCGTCCTGGAGCCCACGTTGGTAGCCGAAAAGATGGATGAAGACACGGCCGGCATCATGATCACCAATCCCAACACCCTGGGGCTGTTCGAGGACAACATCCGTAATGTGGCCGACATCGTCCATGAAAAGGGCGGACTGGTCTACGGGGACGGAGCCAACCTGAACGCCATCATGGGCATGGTGGACGTGGGCCGCACCGGTGTGGACATCTTGCACCTCAACCTGCACAAGACCTTCTCCACCCCACACGGCGGCGGCGGACCCGGTGCCGGACCGATTTGCGTCACCACGGTATTGGAACCTTTTCTGCCCGTGCCCCGGGTCGTCAAAGAGGACGAACGCTTTCGCCTGGATGAGAACTACCCTTTGTCCGTGGGAAAGGTTCACGCCTTTTTCGGCAACTTCGGGATCCTCGTCCGCGCCTACAGCTACATCCGCAGTGTGGGCAAGGATCTCAAAAAAGTCAGTCAGTACGCCGTTCTCAACGCCAATTACCTCAAGGAAAACCTCAAGGGACACTATCACCTCGCATATGACCGGCCCTGTATGCACGAATGTGTCTTCACCGACAAACTGCAGCAGGAAAACGGTGTGGCAACGATGGACATCGCAAAAAGACTCATGGACCACGGATTCCATCCACCCACGGTCTATTTCCCTTTGGTGGTCGACGGCGCCATCATGATCGAACCCACCGAATCCGAATCCAGGGAGACATTGGACCAGTTTATCGACGCCATGCGACAGATCGCCGAAGAGGCAAAAAACAGCCCCGAACGCCTGCACGAGGCACCCCGGATTCCCAAATTACGAAGGCTGGACGAGACTCTGGCGGCAAGAAAACCCTGTCTGAAGGGATAACGCATAGGCGATGGACGAGAGACGTAGATGAAGTGCTGATGACTGCCGGGAACGACAACGACCAAGCGGATTTCTGGTGGGTGGAGCTTCCCCTGACCGACTATGGGAAAGCCTTGAACCTGCAGCTGTCCGTCGTGAAAGCAAAAGTAGAGAAACGACTGCGAGAAGACGTCGCCATTTTCGTCGAACACCCCCGGGTCTTCACCCTGGGCCGACGCGGCGGTCGGGAGAACCTGTGCGTCACCGAAGCGTTTCTGGGACAACAGCATGTAGCCGTGGTACCAACAGAACGGGGCGGCAACATCACCTATCACGGACCGGGGCAACTGGTGGGCTATCCCATCGTCGCGCTCAATCAGCGGCGTTTCCGGGTGGTCGATTTTGTTTCGGCTTTGGAGCAAGCCATGATCCGAGCCGCCTCCCATTGGGGCATCGAAGCGGAGACGGCCCCTGCAAACCGTGGCGTCTGGGTGGCCGGCGACAAGCTGGGCAGCATCGGCATCACCGTGCGCCGGGGAATCAGCTTTCACGGCCTGGCCCTTAACGTCAACACGGACATGGAACCCTTTTCCTGGATCCATCCCTGCGGCCTTGACCGGGTAAAGATGACCAGTGTCGAGCGTCTTTTGGGCTATCCTGTGGACATGACAGAAGCCCGACAGGTCCTGGCCGGACATTTGGGTGAAGCGTTGGGCGTTAGGTTGATCCAGGTGTCGGCGGAACGGCTTTTTAAAGAAATTGGGGAAAAAGGATTCGAGGTGTCGAAAGGATGCGGAAAGCCCTAATTCGATCATTATTAAACCGGCAATTAAATAGCCCAGCTTACAGATATAGTAATTTTCTTGAACCTGCGGCTTACAGGGTTTTATGATAATATAGCTCAGGAGAGATTGAGCTATTTAATTGCCGGTATAATAGAAGACAAACTCATACCCCCTTGAACCCTTTATTTGTTACCCATAGAAACATAAACCATGAACCGAGAACCGTCAACCGTGAACCGAAAACCAATAAAAACCAACAAACCCCCCTGGCTGAAAAAAAAGCTGCCCTCCGGGCCGGCCTATGAGAAGATCCGCTCCATGATCGCGTCCGGCCGGCTCCATACGGTATGCCAGGAGGCCAACTGCCCCAACCAGTTCGAATGTTTCTCCGCCCATACGGCCACTTTTTTGATCCTTGGCTCCGTCTGCACGAGAAGCTGCACCTTCTGCAATATCCGTGGCGGAACGCCGCTTTCCCTGGACCCCGACGAGCCGCGGCGGGTGGCCGACGCGGCTGCGCGGATGAATCTTCGCCATGTGGTGGTCACATCGGTGACCCGGGACGATCTGGAAGACGGCGGCGCCGCACATTTCGCCGCCACCATCCATGCCCTGAAGGCGAAAATCCCCGGGGTGGGGGTCGAAGTCCTCATCCCCGATTTCAAAGGCGACCGAAAAGCCCTGGAGACGGTTCTCGTCGCCCGACCCCACGTGCTCAATCACAACATGGAGACCGTTCGACGCCTCTACCCCACTGTCCGCCCCCAGGCCGACTACGACCGATCACTGGAACTGCTGTCCCGGGTCAGAGAAATCGCCCCGGCCATCATACCCAAGTCCGGTATCATGTTGGGTCTGGGCGAAACCGAACAAGAGATCCGGCAGGTCGTCGGCGACATCCACAAAACGGGTTGCCGTCTGCTCACCATCGGCCAGTACCTCCAACCCACGGCCGATCACTTGCCGGTAACCGAATTCGTCCCGCCGGAAACCTTCGATCATTGGCGGCAAACGGCGCTCTCCATGGGATTCGAAAAAGTCGCCTCCGGGCCCTTCGTGAGAAGCTCTTATCATGCCGGGGAAATGGTTGCAGGCGATGAATAGAAACGAATTAGTTTACAATTTCATATAACACTTGTGTTCTGTTACGAACATTGTCAAGAACAGCACCCCGCTCCATCGCTTTATCGATAAATGCTTGCTGTTCGCTTTTCGTCATGGTCGATTTAAAGCTGATCATGACCTTCAAGCCAGAAAACCCAGCCCTTTTCGTCGTAGCAAGCCCCATTGCTTTTGAGAAGTCAACCTCTCCTTCCACTTGGACTTCAATATTTTTGATGTCCAGTTTGTCCAGTATAGCCACAAACCGAAGGGTGGATACAACACAGGTGCTATAGGCTACGGCCAAGTATTCCGGCGGGGTGGGAGCCAAATCATCGGCACCAAAATTTTTAGGCTGATCGGCCAACACCTTATGGCCTCGGACACAGGATTCAACAATCCGGTTTGCCACTTCGCGGCTTGTAACCTTTACTTGATAAGGCGCAGGGTTTTCACCAGTTAAGGCCCCCAGTGGACTACAAAGAACGATGCTAACTATCAGCAATGTTACTAACGGTATTTGCTTTTTCACGATTTTCTCCTTTACTCATTATTCATAGTAAATGAAGCCCGTTATGAGTCATCGACAGGCTGTTAATTGAAAATTTCTGCAGAAATTATTTGAATTTCGGGTTTATATATATTATCGATATTTTTGTGTCCAATGAAATAAATTGAAGTATTTGATCGAAATTATTGATCAAAGGAGATCGCTTGGAGATCCGAAACCTGAAAACATTTTTAACTGTGGCGAGGTTGCTTAATTTCAGAAAATCTGCTGAGACATTGAACTATGCCCAATCCACTGTATCTGCCCAGATAAAAATCTTAGAAGAGGAGTTGGGGAAACCCCTTTTTCAAAGGAAGGGCAAAACCATTGATCTAACTGAGGCTGGCAGAGATATTGTACAATATGCACAGAAAATCGTTGCCATAGAGAAAGAAGCCGTTGCAAAAGTATCTGAGACAAAAACACCCCAAGGGAAATTATCGTTAAGAATTCCCCAAACCCTTGGAACCTATTTTCTTCCCGACATCCTGCAGGAATTTTACAAATCCTATCCTAGTATAGACTTTGACGTGGCAAGCTGTGAATATCAAAACCTTCCAAACGAACTTAAAACCGGAATAACCGACATTGCTTTTCTTTTGGCTGACGCTGTTGATTTTTCAGAACTGAAAACTGAGTTTTTAGGAACAGTGACGTTGGTAGTGCTTAGCGCCCCTAATCATAACCTAGCTCAAAAAAAAAGAGTTTCAATTACAGACTTATCTGGTGAAACCATCTTTTTACCTAAGCATGATTGCAGTTATAAGATGATGTTTGAGCAATGGCTCATCCAAGAAAAAATAGAAGCAGGGTCTTTGGTGGAAATGAACAGCATAGAAGCAATCAAACAATGTGTTTCAAAGGGCCTCGGAATTACCATAATGCCTGATATAGCAGCAGAAGCAGAAATTTCTCAAGGTAACCTAACCTCCCTGAATTGGGAGAAAGAGGCTATTGAAACTGCTGTCCTGATGATATGGTGCCGAGGAAAATGGATCTCGCCTCTATTAGAAAGCTTTATGGATAAGGTGAAAACAGTTTTTATTAAAAAGACCCGGCCTGATTGGAAATGCATGAAAGGGTAGAATCAGCCTCACGAAAGTTGACCAGTTAAGAACAAATTGGACTGTTATTTCATGGGATATCATATTATTATGGTAATGGCTTGGTAACACAATTCATTCATAGACTGAGGCCGTCTCAAACGAGACCGGAAAGGAGGAAGCCGTGATAGAGGTTCACATCACTTATGACCTGTTGCCCCAATCTGATCCGGAGGCCTATTCCGAGTGGCAGAGAAAGGCGATTGTTCCCGTAATGAAACGCAAGGGGTTTGTGGAGCTGAAGGCCCATCGAAATCTGCTTGGTTCTCCGCATATCCTGCTGATCACGGTGTGGGAAACGCTGTCTGATTGGGCCGGCTTTGCCGATTCCGGAGACTGGGCGGAACTCATTGAGAAGTTGGGAACTTCGCTGGCCACCCACGTCGATATTCGGATCTGGGGACCCTCTCCCGTGGTTCCTGAACCGCTTCGGCCTCCTGCCAATACACACTAGTGTGAAATGAAAAGACGAGCAGCAGCCAAATTGATTCATGCCACGCCGGAAAAACCGGAGTATTCGTCCGCATCCTCGTCCATGGACACCCCGTAGGCATCCTCGCCGTCGAATTTGAAGACAATGTGGGATGGATCGATGGTTCCGTCTGCTGTTTCGTTTTGATGAATCGTGAAACCGATGGTTGCCGTATAGGAATCCGCATCGTAAGTCACATAATCTGGATATGTGGGCAGAGTGTAATTTCGGTGGACGGAATTTCATCTCCGAAATTATAGGTCTCGGCGTATGCCTCGTAAAAGGAGGGATCGATGTCGATGGCCTTCATATGGAGTATTCCGTAATAC
The DNA here is from genome assembly GCA_963674945.2 of uncultured Desulfosarcina sp. Lineage (GTDB taxonomy): Bacteria > Desulfobacterota > Desulfobacteria > Desulfobacterales > Desulfosarcinaceae > Desulfosarcina. The sequence goes on along the minus strand of CAXXWQ010000002.1, from coordinate 285,639 downwards.
CGGTTTCCAAATAGGTGTTGGATAAATCCTCCATTCCGTTTTGCTGATTGGCGAGAGCGGAAAAAATATTCGAAGCATCGGCTTCATCAAGGACTGTCTTGGACGCTTCACATGTCGGTGAATTGGCGAGCACATTTGCGATTCCACTCATCATCGTTCTCCTGCATGAAAAAATTGTCCCGAGTGCACCGTCACATCGGCATCCGGCTATGGATTTCGCCCGGCGATATACAACTCCTCCTGGTTTGATCGATCAAACGGGACTATCATAGTATTCTTTTTGCCCCTTATATGAGTAGACTTTATTGAATTTGGGTAACTATATCGTAACAGTTTGTTACAATCGTGCGAATCATGACATGAGGCGTATTTAGGATACGTCGCAGTGACGAAGGATGAAGCGTAACGCCGATATCGGATTTTTTACGAAGCCGTCAATTTTGATTCATGGGTTGGACGGTTACCCGATTTCGGCCATTTTCTTTCGACTGATACAATGCCACATCCGCCCTGTTTATGAAGTCTTTCACATCTTCACCGGAATGATAGCGGGCAACTCCGAAAGAGAGCGTAATTTGGCCTATCCTTTCGCCGGTGTTTCGCTTTTTCAAATCCAGACGCTCGAATGCAGATCGAATATCATTGGCCACTTTCACGGCACCTTCGATTGGTGTACCGGTTAAGAGAATGGCAAACTCTTCGCCACCGACCCGGGCAACCGTGTCCCGTCCCTTGACCGACTCTTTGATGGTGGCCGCCACCATTTTGAGAACTTTGTCGCCGACCAGATGGCCGTGTGTGTCGTTGATCTTCTTGAAGTGATCGATGTCGGCAAGAATCAGGCAGACAGCGTCTGCCGCATTGTCGGATTCAACAATTGCCGCGACCAGTTTTTTTTCGAAGGAACGGCGATTGTCCAATCTGGTCAACGCATCTTTATGGGCTTGCTCGTGATATTGGGCCAGCTTTTCATTTAGTTCGGATATTTTTTCACTTGCCTGTTGAAGCTGTTCTCTGAACGCATCATTCGTCGACTTGAGACCGCTTATCTCTTTTTTAATATTGCCGATGATCGCTTCCAGATCCGTTTCTGACAAAATAAGGTCGATGGATTTCTGAATGGCGGTCAGGTTTTCACTCGACCCGGTGAAATGATTGTCGGCGGATGTGATTGTCTCGATAATTTCAGTGAGTACCGTTTTCAGCTGTTTTTTGACCAACGATGTGATTTTTTGCTCACCGTCTGCAATGTGCTGATTATAGATCTGGTGAAGAATATTTTCGGACAGGCGTTTATTTTCTTGAAGGTATCGATCAATGGCTGCATTGAGCGTTTCATTTTGTCCTGCGGCATATTCATACCAGACATGGTAAATCATCGGTTCCGGAGAAAGTCCATGTTTGCCGATCATCTCAAGGGCTGTTCGCAGATAGTGTTTTGATTTTGAGTGGGAGTCATTGTTGTACATGTCGATAAATCCTTTTACAATGCTTTCATCCCAAGGTTGATCAGCTGGCGTGGGGTATCGTTGACATCGAACCACTCGGCCGGTTCGACGATACCGGATGCCATCTTCTGGTGGGCACGGACCCATACGAGTAAAATCAGTCGGATTTGGTTGATCCGCTCCACGGCGGCAGTCGTCACACGATCCACCTCCCGCAGTGCACTTCGGTACTCTTCCCAATCCGGCTGAATCTCCTGCTGGACTTTGTGCATGGCGTCCATACGGTTTTGTAAATGAACGGCGATGGCCTGCAGCTCTTTTCGTGTCGCCCGGCCCTTGGGAACGATCTCCGGCACCCAGATCACACCGTTTTCCGATAATTTGCTCAGATTTGGATCATCGGTGCGATAGGCATCGTAGATGGTTTCGAAGGCACCTAGAATAAGAAACTTCTCGTCTTCCAGCTTCTGCTGGTAGCGAATGATATCAACGTATTCGGCCTCGATCTTACCATCGATCTTCTCCGCCAAAACCCCAATCGCCCTGCTGAGTTCGCCGAGGCGCATGATGCCCGCCATCACTGCCCCGTTGATGATCGGTTGGGCTGTCTGCAGGGCTGACAGAAAGTCGGTCTGCTCACGGATCTCTTCAATCAGGTCATCATAGTGCTGCGGCTCCAAATCCAGCCGTTCCACCACACTGGATTTGAAAGAGGCGATAAAGTCTGCATAGGAATCCACCTTCTCCTGTTCGCTTCCGGAGGATTCGGCCAATGAGACGAGTGTGATCGAATATTTTGCAATCCTGCCGATTCCCTTTCGTGTCTGATCCGCAAGGGCCATCATATTCTGCTCTTCCGGTTCTGACGGGTCTAAAAAGCGCCGGGTGATTATGGTTTCATTTCGGGAAATATCCAACTGCAAATCGCTTAGCATGGCAATGGTGTTATCGGTGAACAGACCGATATTCGCCTTGGTGCTCGACGTGAACTTTTCTTTCATTGTCGCACAACCGTTTAGCGCGACGACCAGAATACTCAATGTCAGGAGCCAAATGATCCGGTTCGCCAGATACCGATGGCGACGTCTCTCCGTGAATACAACCGATGTTTTCATCGCAAAGCCCCTACTGGTTGGGTTTATAGTCGAATTACCAATGATACTGTAGATATACCGTATTGTAGTTGCTGCCACCGGAGATTCGTCCGAAGGCAGAAGATTTCGAATAGATCCCGGAGCGATGGTGGATGCTGTATCCCAGCCACAACTCTTCCATCCAGTCTACGCGAAAAAGGTGTCCCAGGCTCAAGTCTAGGGAGAAGTCCAGGAAATTCAGAAGCTGGCTGGGCCTGTATCCCTTTTCCACCATGTCTTTTTCTTCCAGGTAGGGGATCCTGTCAACATATGACAAGCCTTCGGCAAAACCCAACCGCCACGGCGTGGGCCATTTGATCGTGTAGTAGAGTTTGACCGCCAGAACGTATTCGGTGGACCGGTCCTGCACATCCGATGAATGGTGATGGACAATGCCGGGCGTCAGATAGGTGGCGATGGGCAGGCTAAACAGTTCATCGGCCAGGGGAACGCCGAAAAAGACAGAGGAGAGCTGATTGTTGTAGGGGTCGCTCTCTGTATTCCCGCTCATGATTTCGCCCAGATTGGATTCGGTTCCCCACCCATGGGCCAGACGAACATAGGGTTTGGATGCCAGCGTGGTTACGGGATTTTCTTTGTCATCGAAAAATCCGAATCCCACAAACCCCTCGGCTTGTGTGGAATCATCGACAAAAGAGACGTCTCGGGTATCGCTATCCAGAAAGAGAATACTGCCCCTTCCTAAAAGGTACAGGTTTCGCCACACGTGAAAGCGGATGTCCACGGCGATCTGGACGTCCATTGCGCTTCCCGGTTCTTCTCTTTCCAGGCCATAATAGCGGTCGTTGAAATCGGCGCTTTTCCAACGAAACCGCACATGGGGCCTGAACTCCCAGTTTTCTCTTTCTACTTCAAAACCGGGTGTCAGATTTGCGTAGAATCGCCCGCTTTGATCGCTCAGCACCTCGAGGTCCGTATGGAACCAGTCCGTAAAATGATATCTGAACTGCCCCCCCAGATCCAACCCGGATTCACGGATCTCGTTCTGATACTCCTTGGGAATATCGAAAAACCGATATCTGGCAAAGGGACTCAGTTGCCATTTTTCGGTTTGGAAAAGCCTGTACCCGAATTCGAGGCCATCGACAAACAGCCTGCCGTTCTTGTAAAAAATCAAGGGCACGACGTCGTTTACCGCACTTTTGTCGGCATCGAACGGAATCGATGCCGAACGGATCCCCATGGCGATGCCCCACTTTTCGGGTGCATGGACATTTTGTCGTTCGGGTGTCTTCTCCTCACAACGCACATCGTGGCCGATGAGCATGAGAAAGGAAATCAGCAGCACCCCAAAAACAGTATTCAGTTGTTTGTTTATCGTCAAGTTCTCACCCATCATCAGACACTTCCGTCCTTACATTCAGATACGATTAAAAGAATTTGGGCAGCACGAAATTGGCCTGGAGCCGAAAGCGAAAGCCTTCGGGGCCGGTTTCCGGCGAATCGGCCCAATACCCTACGCCGGCCTGCAGGCTCACCGGCATTTTCCCCAGGCGAACGATCTTTGCAATAGAGCCGGTGATCGGCACGGACCAGTTCTCGGACTCCCAGTCATAGGTGCTTTCCAGCTGGAATGCAATCGTATAGGCGCCGGGTGTGGTAAACGCCACGAAGGGCTGCAAGAAGGTAACGTTGATGTCCTGGCGATCGCTGTTGCCGGCATAGGACCAGTTGTGGTTGGCAAGCATCCCGATTGTCCAGGGTCCGCGTATGGTCAGGGCCACCAGCGCAGGCCCTGCGGACCATTTTTCCGTTCCGAGAAGGTCATCGGTGGCCGTGGGCAGCATCAATATGGGACCGATGCCCCAGATGAAACCGCCGGGCGAGGGGTCGTCGGGAGAGAAAAACAGGCTCAGGCTCAGGTCGCCCAGGCCGAACTGGGAGCCGGTTCCCGGTACGATCTCGTCCTGATGGGTGATGGGCAGAATCGTTCGCGTGATCAGGTTCCAGTCGGCATTCAAATTAAAGGGGATCACCGGCTGAAGATTGGTTTGCAGCCGCCAGCCGTCGTCGTTCACGCCGATGTCGGAATCGTAGGTCATTTGAATCGGAATCGTCATCAGTTCCGCCACGGGATTGGTCAGTTCCTGGGCAAGTTCGGCGTCCTCACCACGTCGTGTGTTTTCCGCCAGGGCAACTCCTGCAGGTGCAAGGATGATCAAAAGAGCAAGAAGAGAAGTGATGATCGCTATCGCATTTCTCATTTTTAATCCTTCCTCTGGTAATAAATTGGTTAGAATCGCCAGGACAACCCAAGAATCAAGCCATCTTGCGAAACATCATACAAAAAATCGTCATCATCGTAATCAACGGCCATGTAGCGGTATCCGACGGTGGTGGCGAACATTTTTGTCCATTGGTACCCCAGGTTGATCATTGCGTCCCACATGAAGCGCGAACCGACGCCGAATCCACCGATGGTCAGCACCCCATTTATGAAAAACTTTGAATTTCCCAGGGGCATCAGTCCCTTGATGCCGATGACGGGATCCACCCAATCCTCCGTGTTGGACAATTCTCTCCCCTGTAATATGCCCGCACCCAATTTATAGGTGGAATCCACGGACCAATACCGCAAACCGACCATGGCATCCAGAAAGGCACGGTCCTTTTGGATCAGCCGATAAATGCCCGCCGTGGAGACAATCCAGGATTTTGTCTGGACAGCGAGGCTCGAATAAAGCGGGCCGGGAGTTGCTTCATCGTCCTCGATATCCGAATAATCGATGTCGACCACGACGCCATATCGACCCTTGCGGGCCTCGCCAATCAGGGAAAAGGAACTGTTGATGTTACCGGCGATGTCATCATAAAAATCGACATCCACATCCGAGGCCGGCAATCCCGGCTGGGTCGCGATGTCTCCTTTTTGTCCGCACAGCCAACCATAGGGTGCGATGTGAAACTGCCACTTGTCGTTGCCGCCGGATTCTGCATGGACCGGTAAGGCAAGAAGAAAAACAACAAGCATCGATCCCATCCACGCTGAAACTGTTTTCCTTGTAAGGCAAATCATTTTATCCTCCTAAAATACTCACATTTGTTCTTTTCGAAGATCGTTTTTGAAAGCTCTGGATCAGGTCCGATAACAAGGCGGAAAATAGCTCAAAAGCGGAGCATATATGTAATATGTGAGCATTTTGAGATAGTTTCCAACGCCGGTAGCGGAGCTTAGACAGGGTTTTCAAAAACGATCTAAAATGCCTCCTGAATACCGACATATATCCCCTCGTTATCGTCATTGCCCACGGCCGCATCGATGCGGAAGTTGATCTTCTGATCGGGGTTGAGCATATACCGAAAGCCAACGCCGCCGCTGTAGTAAAGGTCCTCGGTGATCAGGTCCTCCAATTCGTCATCCCACAGTTTGGCCAGGCCGGCAAAGGCCACGAAACCGATTTTCTCGGTAAATTGCCACCTGATTTCCACCTGGCCGGATAGCAGCGTGCGGCCGGAAACCTCGCCGGATTTGAATCCTCTCAAATCGCTCTGTTGCCCCAGGCGGGATTTGTCCGAGTAGGGCGTGTCTTCCGTACCGGTGCGGCCATAGGCGCGCAGGGCCAGGATGTGCGTCTCGGTGAGGCCGATAAAGTGGTTCGCGGCCAGATCGCCCACGGCATAATTCGCTTCATTGCCCCAGGCCTCGGGTTTATAGTACCCTTTGAGTTCGACCAGGGTTCCGGCGGAGGGGTAGTTGACATTGTCCCGCGTGTCGTAACTGATCACCGGCCCGACACCCGTCGTTGTGGAATCCTCCGCTCCCACCAATTCCAGGTAATCACCATCGGCGGGGGTGTCGGGATCATAGTTGACGTCGATCACCAACGCTTGCCCGCCGATAAAAACATTATCCCATACCTGATAAGTGAGCAGACCCAACACGGCCAGGGCTCCCGTGGAAAATTTGGCCTCACCGCCCCAGGGAATATCGTATTCGTTGTTGACGGTCGCCTGGAAAATGCCGAAATTGCCACGAATACTGTCATTATTAAGGTACAGGCTGCTCAGCAGTCCATAAAAATAGGAGTCGGTGTTGGTGTACGCCCCTATCGCCTGAACGCTGGACCGGGGATCCTCCTCGCGCCAATCGCCGATGTCGAAGAAATACATTCCCGCCGCTCCCAGGCCGCTGCCGATATTGGGATTGGAGATAACGATGGGAGCAAAGGCGAAGTTTTTTCCTCGATCAATCTTGGCCGTTTCTTCTTCCGCCCTGGCGCTTGTGGGAAAACTCAATAAAAAACAGAGAAGCAAGGAAAACAGTAGGTAAATTCGCATCATGTTCTAATCCTTTTGAGATCCAACAAAATTCCGGCCCACAAAGAAGTCCTGCGTTTGACGACGTCGAGATGCAGACAGAAAATAAAACAATTTCAAGGATCCCGGTGCTCCAGTGCCTGGGCCTCCGCCCGGCAATCCCTTGTGGGCGAAAGGCCTTTTTCGAGAACCTTGGCATAGTCGGCCCTGGCCGCCTGTAAATCCGCGCAAAACTGGGGATCGGCGTGCAGTCGTGCGACAACGGCAGCGCCCATGAAACGCCCTTGGACCACGTCACTGTGCCAGTGCACGTTGCAGATGAAACCAAAGCGGGTGAGCATGATGGCAAACCTTTTTATAAAGCAGGTAAGGTGTGGAAAACCTGATCCCCTGGGCCAGATCAGCGTTCATTGGCTTTGCTGTATGAATACTACAAGAATCCAGGAGTCAGAATCCAGAAGCAGGATTCGCCTTCGGCTCGATCCATATTATCCGATCGATGGAGCGAAGCGACATCGGATTCATTCTGTCTCCTGAATACTGGCTTCTGACTCCTGTGGCATTCCGTGAACGCAGTGCATCGCCCCTTCCAGGGAAACCCAAGGCTGGGCCCGATAGACCCGGGACTTTACTTCAATCCCGTCTCGGTCAGCGCATCCAGGCAGCGTTTGCTGACCTTTTTCTTGTTTTTTGTGATGCAGTCCAGCAAACGCCCTTCACCCACGGGCACGTCGGCGCAATACTTCTCCAGGTCGTCTTCACATTCGTAGGCCGCATAAGCCAGGGCGGAGACCGCCCGGTCAAGCAGGACCGCGGCGTCAAACAGGGCAAATTCGCATTTTGCGCTCAATTTATCCCCGTGAGCGTAAAGGCAGGCCAGCACCCGTCCCTCGCCGGGGGTAACCCCCTTGCAGTAGCTTTCCAGTTCTGCTTTGCATCCATTTTTAACGGTTTCGGTCAAGGGGTCCGTGGCAAAAGCCGTTGTTGAAAACATCATTGCTGCCGCCAATGCCGTCAACATACCCAACGCTTTAAACATAATTTCCTCCTTCTTTAAATGATCAGATTAAAGTACCTGAGCAACTTCTCCTGGTCTGAAAACTTTCCAGACGTTTCCAAATATTTCTGCGTCACCGATAGAACAGGCCGCCTCATGGCACTGATTCTCCGGCAGCAGGTCGATCTGTGACACGGGATAGTCGCCTTCCCGCACTTCGGGGAAATGGATCATGGAGAGGCTCTTGTCCTTGTTCGAGGCGAACCCCAGGACGGTGCCATAGCTGCCGGAACCCGCCCCCGTGGTGACGATGTAGATCTCGTCGAAGCCGTTGCCGTCCAGATCCGCCGTGAAGATATCCGAAATGGGGTCCCGGTCCTCGAACACTTCCCCGTAATTGTGCTCGAAGCCCTCGGTGCTGACCTCGATGGTGCCGAGGCTCCGGCCGGCGGGGTGGGTTTCCGATACGACGATGGTCTTGCCGGTTTTGGTCCGGTAGGTTTGTGAAACGTCGGTCGCGCCGTCCTTGCTTTGCGCGGCGAGCACCGACCCGACAAGGGATATGTATTTCTCCTGACTAAAGCGGGCAAGAACGGCATCGGCATCGAGAAGCAGCAGATCCCCGCCCTCGATTTTCCATTTGCGGGTCCTTTCCAGCGCATCAAAAACGCTTGTTTGCAGACCCGTCTCCAGATCCGGGCATGCCATGCGGGTTGCGCCCATTGGGCCGAATGCCAGCAAAGACCCGTTAAGTTCGTACCTGTCGAAGAAGTTGTTGCACCCCGCAAAACCCGTCGCCTGGTTCTCTGCCGGATCCAGCAGAATGTGGGGCTGCTTATCATCTGCCATCGGCGATACCGGCGACCCGCCCACCTCCGTCAGATACCACTGGATGCCTTCAATGCCTCCGGTTTGCGCACCGGGAGGCGGCGTTGCCTGCTTCATGCAGGACACCAGCAGCATGGCGATGCATAGGGCACTGCCGACAAAAGCTGCCATTCTCATTTTTTTACTCCCGGCCTGACGAATATCACCTCATACGTCTGCCCCACAGCCGCCTGATAGTACACGCCGGCCAGTGCGTCCTGTTCGGGATAATAGAAGAGGGTGTAGGTGCAGCCCGGGTAGCCCTTGTCCTGCAGTTTGACGAACAGCCTGATCCGGCCCTCCTGGGTGCCGGCTTGGCTTTGGGCCACATGGATTTCGCCGGGATTGAAGTAGCGCACGTTTACCGCGCCTTGGGACGTGATATCTTCGACCTGCAGGGTGTAACTGCCGTCGATGCGGGCCCATTTCCCGGCAATGACCTTAAAATCCAGCGGTTGGGCCGCGGCGACGCCGGCGGCCGTCAGCATCAGGACCAGGCAGACGGCGATAAATGCCCATGGGCTTAATCTTGTTTGTTTCATGTACACTTTGCCTGTCCTATCCGGGCTCTTTTTCATAGGGCTTATCTTTCTTATTTTGAGCCAGGGAAAGAAGCGTAGTTTTCATGGTAGTCATCCTTGCTTGTGTCTCGTTCGACCCAATGTCGGATGACTAGGGCTTGTAGTTGGTCATGCCTGGTCCGGTCTTGTCATAGACATTGAAGAATTCGTCCTTCATGATGGTGGCGACTCCGCCTTCCGGCTTCTCGATCAGATCCTCCTCCAGCGTCTTGACCCGAACCTTCCACCCCTCCGGGAGCTTCTGGTAAACGCCTGGCAAGGCGGCCAGGAATTCATCGTACGTATATTGCGGTTCGAGGCCCAACTCGAACCCTTTCATGACCCAGGTGTTGCCTTCAGCATCGTCCAGGAGAATCACGGTCGTACCCTTGTTCCAACCCAACCCACTGTTCCGGGCGATCGTCACGGGCTTGTAGGTCGCGATTTCAGCGACGCTGGTGTTGTTGCCCATGTTCAGTTGGTGCATAACACCTCATATGTCCTGCCCGTCGCCGCCTAGTGGTATACGCCGCCCAGTGCAACGGGGATAAGGCCCGCAAGGGTGCAGCCATCGGATAGCGGCCACAGCCCTTGCGGCTTTTTTTAAGATGAATCATCATCTAGTCAATAATGCTGTACTCAGTGGCACTCGTTTCCTGGTCGTCGGGATTCTTGATGTCGAACACCACCTTGTGCAACTGGCCCGGGGTAAATTCAAATTTACCCTGGTCTGCATATTCCTCATTCACCGGCATGCCTTCATCACGGCCGATATCGAACGTTTCGTGAGCTGTATAAGAACCATATACAGTCGCGGTAATGTCCATTTCACCCACCTTTTTATCGTTGATGAAGAATTCAACGGTAGAGGGGCCGTTCAGTTTTTGCTCTTTCATGGTATGTTTCAAGGTGATCTTAATATCACCGTGCGGTATTTTCACATCGCCGTCGAAATCGTGCCAGTACAGACCAAGCGTGGAATAGCTGTATCTCAGTTTCCCGTCTTTGATAAACAGGGCCTGGCCGCCGATATGCTCGCCCACCGCATAAATCACGCCCTCGGTCGTTTCGTCGGCCGTGATGTAGGCATTGACCTCATAGTTGGTGGATTTGATCTCGGGCCCTGCCAGTTCGGGCACCCGGTATACATTGGGCGTCAACTCCCAATGCCGTTTTGCTGCCTGCTGCGCATTGGATTCCGGTTGCAGCATTTTACCCATTGATCCACCAATCGGATACACATCGTACTTGTCCGCCTCTTCCCAGAACAGTTTATCCAGTTCTTTAACTTTTTTCGGGTACTTGTCCGCCACATTCACCTGCTGGATGGGGTCTTCATTAATATTATACAGTTCCCATTCTGTATTCAGGGGATCGAAGTTTGCAAGGGCCGCGGGATCAACTGACCAGGGAATACGATAAGGCTTCCCGGAGAGGGTCCAGCCGTCATGATACAGTCCCATGAAGCCCAGCATTTCAAAATACTGGGTGGGATGGTTGGTTTTGGCATCGGGATTGTTCCATGCATAGGTCAGCGATTTACCCGGATATTCTTTTCTTTTCTGTCCGTTTACATAATCGGGAGCAGGAACACCGGTCACTTCCAGAATCGTGGGAACCAAATCAGTAACGTTCTGAAATTGTCTTCGCCATTCTCCTCTGGCCTTAATGGCTTTGGGGTATCGTATGGCCGTGGCGGACATGGTCCCGCCGAAATGGGACGCCATCTGCTTGGTCCACTGGAACGGGGTGGATGAGGCATACGCCCATCCGACCGAATAATGGTTGGCCAGGTGCGGCCCGCCCCAGGCATCCATTCCTCCGAACTCTTCGAGTTTTTCCAGCTGCTGTTCCATGGTCAGTGGCGGGAACCCGTTCTGCATCAACAGCTCGGAAAATGTTCCGGTGGGCGTTCCTTCAGCGGTGCAGCCGTTGTCCGCGGTCAGATAAATCACCAGGGTGTTGTCCAGCTCGCCCATTTCCTCGATATGGTCGATAACCCGTCCGATGTGATAATCGACGTGTTCCAGAAAAGCGGCATTGACCTCCATCTGCCGTGATAAATACCGTTTCCCCTCCTCGCTGAAGGAATCCCATTTGGGAATGGATTCAGGCCAATCAACCATTTTGGCATCTTCGGGAACCAGACCCAGCTTTTTCTGGCGTTCAAGTTGCTGGGCCCTATAGGCATGCCAGCCTTCATCGAACTGTCCCTTGTACTTGTCGCGCCACTCTTTGGGTACCTGGATGGGCGCATGAACCGCACCCGGCGTGTAGTAGACAAAGAAAGGCACATCCCGCAGCCCTTTCCAGTTGTCCAGCCATTTGATGGCCTGGTCGGCCATACCCTGGGATAAATGGAATTCCGATCCATCGGCATTGGTTTTCGGAGTTTCAATGGCCGTGGTGTTTTCGTATAATAAGGGGTGGAACTGGTTGGTCTCGCCGCCCAAAAAGCCCCAGAAATACTCGAACCCCCAGATGCCCGTGGGCCAGCTCTCGAAAGGACCGGCAGGCGAGGCCTCTTCCATGGGGGTGTTGTGCCATTTGCCGAAAGCCGCCGTGGCATATCCATTGTCGGTTAAAATCTTGGCAATGGATGGGGTGGTGTAGTCGATCTGTGAATTGTACCCCGGATAGCCGGTTGCAAACTCTGAAATGATGCCGGTGCCGATCTGGTGAATATTGTAGCCGGTCAACAGCGAGCCCCGGGTGGGTGAACAAACCGCAGCCACGGACATGTGCGTGTATCGAATGCCTTCGTCCCCCAGACGGTCGAACGTGGGGGTGCGCATGACGCCCCCGTAGGATGTCGCACTCGAATAACCGGCATCATCCAGCATGATCACCAGGACATTGGGAGCCCCTTCAGGCGCTTTGGGTTGTCCGATAAAATCGGGTTTCGAGTCCGCCAGTGTTTTGCCCTGGACTCCTTTCCATTCCTCCAACGGATAGGGGATGGCGTTGCTGTCTCCGATCTTTTGATCGACGGCCACCTGATTGCTGTCTTCAGTTTTTTGAGCGACATCCGCCTGATTGCAGGACGCAATGAAGAGAATTCCTAAAAAGATAATTACGGTCTTCAATACTTTCATGATACCTCCTTAATGGTATAATTTCTCTCGAACCGTTGATCCCTGTATTGGAGCAGCAATATGTCACACGTTAATCTGACCGTGGCCTATAGGGCAGCAGGCTGTTGCCGATTCCTGGGACAACCTGCGGCAGTTATTTGACCAGCTCGATCTCACCAGGTTTCCAGGTCTTCTCAAACCATGGTTCCAGGGGGCCATAAAGGCGCAGGATCGGAAACCAGGATTTGTCGGGCACGGTTTCTATCCAGTTGTTTTCTTTGCCTTTGGGTGCTTCAGGCCCGAAGTAGAGGTCGATGGACCCGTCGGCATTGGCGACCATCTTGTCGGCCTCGCTGTTTTTGCTCGGGAAGGGATTGGAGGTTTGTAGTTCTGATCGCGTTTGCGGGTCATAGATCACAACCGACCAGAAATCCTTGGCCGGTACGTTGGCCGGGATATTCAACTTATAGGTTTTCCCGCCATCCAGAACGTTCCCCTTACTGTCCTGGGTAATCATGGCGTATTGCGATCCCACACCCACCATTTGCATCACCATGGCAGGGGTGTTCACCGTCGCACCATAGAAAAAGAGGGTGCGTGCATCCAGGTAGCGTCCGCCCGTGCCTTCATCTTTGAGCCACTCATGGTTGCCGCCGATAAAGGCTGTCTTCCAATAGGAGTTCTCATACAGGTAGGCCTCTTTCTGGGGAGTATGGAAAATCAAGGCGCGTGCCGTGGCATTGGCCACGGCCACCGCATCGGTCAGGATCTTTTTAAGCTCTGGCGTCGGCTTGAATTCTTTGCCTTTTTGCAGGCCGATACCGGCGAACAGGCCGCGCAGTTCCGGATCGATGAAATCAACGGGTTCTTTTTGCAGCACATCGTTTATCTCTTCATAAAAGGTGAAGTCATTGGCGTGGATGGTGTTGTATGAGACGCCCGATCCCGAGGTGATCACCATCTTGGGCGGGTTGTCTTTTTGGGAGAGCGGATAGACATGCACCTGCTCGGAGAACATTTTGGCGGCTGAATCGGGTTTGCCGTCCACAAGAAATCCTCTGAGAACGAACAGGTTGATGTAGCTTGGCGATTTCGCGACAAAGTACCCCTCTGGCGCCTCTTTCTCATAACCCGGAGGAAGGATCAGGTATTTTCCGCCTTTGCCTCGATCCGGACCCGGCGCTCCCATATCCACAACAAAACGGAAATAGGCGTCATTGACCGTTCCCGGCCCTGTTCCCGGCGGGACTTCAATGACCAGCGGCCCGGTTTTCTCCAGATCGAAGAAACTGAAGGCATACACCGTATCCGTGTTGGCTGTGAGAAAGAGCGGATTTGAGTCCATCAATTTATCGGTCACGATCATATGGTTCGCTTCCGTGACCCCGATACTTTTATATCCTTCCACAAGCGCATGGATGGATGCCATGGGCACGCCGTTGAGAAAGGCCTCCACGCCGCGAAGAAAGGTCAAGTTATCAAGAGCCACTTTCGCTGTTTCTTTGGACGGGACACCGTCAAAGAATTCGAGCGTTCCAATGCGGGTTTTCACCTTGTCCGGTGTCATGATGGAACTGGGAATCGGTGTGTTATAGCCCTTTGGAATTTCTTTTGCGCCGACGATGCTTGACAGGAAAAGAGTGACCATGCAGGCAACGAGAAATCCTTTGCTCATTTTTTTGAAATCATTCATATTGATCTCTCCCTTTCGTGTACTTTTTTCTTACTCAATCAATTCAATTTTTCCCGGCCGCCAGGTTTTGTCAAACCAGGGTTCCAAAGGACCGTACAACCGAAGAATGAGCCAGAAACCTTTACCGGAAACCGTCTGCACCCAATTGTTCTCCTTGTATGCCGGGGCTTCGGGACCGAAATAAACATCGGTTGAACCGTCATCGTTTATCTCAACCTTTCCACTCTGGCTGTTGAGGCTCGGGAACTGTTGATCGCTCTGCAGCATGGAGCGGGTCTGGGGGTCATACAACACCACCGACCAGAAATCCTTGGCCGGCACATTCGGCGGCAATGTCAGTTTGTAGGTTTTGCTCCCATCCAGCCAGTTCCCTTCCGAATCCTTTGCCGCGGCAGCATATTGAGAGCCGACGCCCGGCATGGCCACCGCCATGGCCGGGGTGATGCCGATGGCGTTGTACATGAACATGGTGCGGGCATCCCGGTGCAGCCATCCCTCTTTGGACAAGAACTCATGATTTCCAATGGCAAAGGCGCTGAACCAGGTGGGATCATCCTCGTAGAAAAAGACCGTTGGGTCGGTGGATGCCCAGGAGAGGGTCCTGGCAATGGCGGCGCCCGTATAGGCCGATTCATCCATGATCAACTTCAGGCGCTCAGCCGGGTTGAAGGCATGGCCTTTGATGATGCCCAGCAGGGCCAGTCTGCCTTTTCTTTCGGCATCGATGGCGTCCTCATGTTCCTCCTGCACAACGGCGTTCAGCTCTTCATAAAACATATGATTATTGGCGTGGATGGTATTGTGAGGCACACCCGAGGCATTTATAAACGCCATGGCCGGAGGATTGTCGGCTGCTGAGAGAGGATAGATGCGGAGGTCACGCCGGAAGCTTTCCACTGCCGGTCCGGGATCGCCATCGACGAAAAACCCCCTGACGATAAACCACACGCCGTACGTTCTGGACCGAAACACGTGGTAACCCTCAGGAACATCGCCGTCGAACCCGGGAGGAAGGATCAGGAATTTGCCGCCCTGTCCTTTGTCCGGGCCGGCATTGCCGATATCGCCCACATAGCGCATCCACATGTCGTCTAAAATGCCCAGGACATTGGGCGGAGATTCGATCACGACGGGCCCGTCTTTTTTCAGATCGAGAAAATTGGAGGCATATACCGTTTCCGTATTGGCGGTCAGCCACAGCGCTTTAGAATCCATCAGGCTTTCGAAGAGGGCCATCTGGTGGCATTCATGGACCCCGACACTTTTGAGTCCCTCACGAATTGCGAAAATGGAAGCCGCGCTCATCTCATCCAGAAACACATCGACGGCCCTGTGAAAATAGAGATAGTCATGCATTTTCTGGACGGTTTCATCCGCAGGGAACCCGTCGAAGAACTCGAGTGTACCCAATCTTGTCTCGATCTTGTCCGGAACGATGATCGATTCAGGAATCTGTGTGGTCATGCGCATTTGGGGAGGGGCGACGGTGTGGACACACCCGCTCCCCACCACCGAGAAGATAAGGAGTAGAGCGAGTTTGATTGTGAAAGATTTTCCCATGAGGATTCTCCAGGATTGGTTAGTTTCCGGTGCCCACGGCAACCTCAACCCGGCGGTTTCGCTGCCGGCCTGGGGGGGTGCCGTTATCGGCGACGGGATTAAACCCACCGAACCACAGGGTCACGATACGGTCCGGATCGATTCCATAGTTTGTTACGAGATGATCCTTGACGCTGGAGACACGCCGCTTTGAGAGCGCCAGATTGTAATCCTCGTCGCCGGTGTCGTCGGTGAAGCCCGCAGCCACCACGTAAGCCTTGGGATTTTTTTTCAGGTAATCGCCCAGCATGCCGAGTTTTTCGAAATAATCTTCCCGGATCTGCGGACTGTCAAAATCGAACAGCATATCCTGGGCGACGAAACCGACGACTTTGGTGGTTGGCCGCAGACGTTCATAGCTGGTTGATCTGACGGTAAACAGGGCGCCGCCCAGATATTGCGGATATTCTATAAACAGCTGGATGGGAACGACGCGGGAGCAGGCGTTGACCTTAGAAACCGCTTCCAGCAACTGGACATTGACCGATTCCGTGGCACTGCTGATCAGATAGAAACAGACATCGTGCTGTGCGGCGATCTCCTGGGCGATCTGCAAGGGACGCTTGGTGCCGCGATTGACCGTGAAGCTGCCGTCGGTAAACATGATGACCGCCGTCTTTCCGGTAAGACCGGCGAGCACCTTGCGCAGGCCACGAAGACCTTCCCCCAGCATGGCCGGTCCCTGGCCCTTTTCCGGCAGTTGGTCGATGGCCGCAGCGAAAGATTCGCGGTCATACGGCCTCATCCCGTAGATCTCCTTGAAGGTTCCGGCAAGGGTCTCATTGTTGGTGTACTCGTACAGACCCGCCTCAAAGCCCAGCTCCGGCAGCCAGCTATTGCGTTCCTTCAAAAATGCCTTGGCGGCCTGGATTTTCGAAATGGAGGTGCCGGGCACCATTTGGTTGGTCGTACCGGATGTATCGAACAGGATGATGAAATTGTCCACGGTTCGAATCAGATCGACTTCCGTGACGACCTCTCTTTCCATCATCTCACGGGTGATGATCTCGAAGGCCTGGGTGTCGATTGAGGTCAACGCAATCACGGCGATGAGGATTGCGAAAATGCAGCTGCTTCCTTTTTTCATTGGGGTGCCTCTCCTTTTTTCACGGAAAATGGTTGAGTGGTTTATCGCATCTCATCGATACGCTGCCGGATCTCCATCTCCAGCTCTTCTATCAATTTCTGGTATTCGCGATACCTCTGTTCCGCCTGATCATGCCTGGACCTCATCCAGTATGCCTTTGCACGGGAGCATTTTTCATAATCTTCGCAGAGGGACTGAAACGACTGGTGGTTTCGATACATGCGGCGTAGTCTATCTCTGTACGGTGGAAATCGCATCATGACCAAAAACAGACCTGGTTGGATCACCGACATAAATTCACCCGTTGCATCTTTGGGGGGCATAGAATATTGAATATCTCAAAAAATTATGTAATAGGAAATGGGAACCATGAAAACCTATTATAGGTTAAATTACGTCTCGTTTTTTTAGCACGCCGCTAACAGTTCCCTGATTAAAATGCGAACAACTATCCCGAAAAGGGATTTCCTGACGGGCACCAGATCACGCCCGGTTGTGACACCGCCAGAATTCCCATTGGCTGGAAACACACTGTGAAGATAAGGGGCGAATAATGCCCAAGAGTAAAATAACGAAACCGGTAACGGCCCATGTGGAGGACGCCGAATTTCCACCTTCGGCCATTCATGCGCAGTCGGACCGTATCTTGAACTCTGCCGAGTTCAAAGCCACGGATGCCCAGCGCGCATTCTTCCAATATGTGATCAACAAAGCCCTGGCCGGGCAGGCGGACGAAATCAAGGGATACACGGTCGCAACCGAGGTGTTCGGTCGGCAAGATGATTTCGACCAGGCAACCGATCCCATCGTGAGCATTCAGGCCAACAAGCTCCGGAGGGCACTTGAACGCTACTATCTGGTGGCCGGCCGAAACGATCCCATCCGCATCGACATCCCCAAGGGCACCTACGTCCCCGTATTTCACCGGACAGAAAATGTCGGCTTTCAAAGACCGATTCAACCCAACGAAAAACTTGCGTCATCCGAAGCCAACGTCTGGCCCACAATCCTCGTTCAGTCACTGGAGAACCTTACCGGCAATGGGGAGTTGGATTACATCGGGATTGGTATCGCCACGGAGATCGCCCTGGAAATCACGCGCTACCAGGAGATCCGTGTTCTGCGGCAAAGCCCCGAGAAAGGTCTGCGACGTGCCACGGATATCGGGGCACGCTTCGTGCTCTGCGGAAGTGTCAACAAGGATATGACCGGCCTGAAAGTGATCGTCAGTCTGGCCGACGCACAAACGGGCATTCATATCTGGATGGACGCGTATCAATCCGATTTCAACCCCTCCCGGCTGATTTCCTTCGAGGAGAGAATTGCCGCGGCGGTTGTCGGTAAGATCACCAGTGAAGATGGGGTGATCGTGAAAACCCTGTCGATTGAGTCCAAAAGAATCCCCCCCTTGGAGCTTAGTACCCACCAGGCGATCCTGCGATTTTACCAGTTTTTGATGGACTTTTCCCCCCAGACCTTTATGGATTCCTTTGCGGCACTCCGGCAGGCGTGTGAAAAAGAGCCGGAGTGTGGACTCGCATGGAGCATGCTCGCCCGCCTCTATTCCCTCAATTACAGCCTGGAATTGCTCGACCTAAAAACACCCATCGACAAAGCCAAAATCTATGCCGAGAAAAGTGTAAGACTCGAACCGGCCAACCAACGGGTCAGGACAGTCATGGCCTTCATTCTGTTGTTTGAAAATGAACTCTCTGCGGGTCTGGCCGAGGTCGACCGTGCATTGCAATTGAATCCGAACTCATTGGTTTTTCTTGAAAATTTTGGATACCTCATGACCCTTTTCGGCGACTGGCAACGGGGTCCGGCGCTCATCAGGCAAACCATCGAACAAAACCCGTACTATAACATTACCGTTCACTACGCGTTGTGGGTCGATTGGGTCCGGCAGGAGAAATACGACCGGGCGTACGATGAAACCCTTCATTTCAAAAGGCCCCTGCTATTTTGGGAGCCACTCATGAAAGCCGCTATATTGGGTTTGTTGGGAAGAATCGAAGAGGGAATTCAAGCCGGCAAAGACCTGCTTGCATGCAAACCCGACTTTCCCAAACGCGGCCGCGTCTTGATACGGCACTATATCAAATTCGACGAAATTATTGCGAAGGTGATATCTGGATTGGGCTGTGTCGGAATCGAGGTTGAATAGAATGTTTTCTTCGGATTATCTCGCCCTGCAAACCTATCACCGTCACTATATTCCGACACCTGACATGTATGTATGGGATCAATTCAGAAAACCCGATGGCACTCCGATATACCCACAGAGAGATGTCCTGCTGGGTCCGGTTGGTGCATTCAATGCGGCAGGGTCTCACCAGACGGGTCAATTTGATGGAAAGATAATCGTGGTGCAGACATTGATGGATATGGATTCCCTCCCCTGGCAGGCCGACTGGTATCGTTCGCGAGTCGAAGAAGCGCTGGGATCGAACCTTGACGATAATCACCGACTCTGGTTTATCGATCATGCCCAGCACAAAACGCCTGAGGAGAGTGATCTTATCGCCCAAGCGCACACCGTTGACTACATAGGAGCGATAGAACAGGCGCTGCGTGAGCTAAGTGCATGGGTCGAAGACGGCGTTCCGCCACCTATGAGTACTACGTATGAGGTGATCGATGGCCAAGTGGAAGTACCTGAGACAGCTGCGGAGCATAGCGGCATTCAGCCAGTTGTAACCCTGAGTGCCGATGGAAAAGAACGCGTTGAGATTGCGGCCGGAGAGACTGTCGCGTTCTCGGCGGTCATCGAAGTACCGCCAAATACGGGAAAGGTTGTTTCCGCGCAATGGGATTTCGAGGGTGCCGGCACCGATCCGGTTGCGGCGCCTCTTGGCAATATCGACACATCGGGCAATCAGGTGATGTTATCTGCCACGTATGCCTATTCGGAACCTGGGACATATTTTCCCGTGATTCGCGTCGCTTCGCAGAGGGAGGGGGATACCGAAACACCCTACGCCCTCGTCCAGAACATCGGTCGAATGCGAGTAGTGGTTCAGTAACGGGAGCCTGCGAATTCGGCTGTTCAATACTCTCTTTTCAACCATGCTATGTAGGACAAGATGAACCATCTCACACTAAATGCTCTTTACCATCATCCTCAGGATCGGTTCGCGGATCCAGTACCATGGCCACCGGAGAGGTACTCTTCATCGGAACGAAGGAGACCTGATCATCCACAGGTACGATTTCTATTTTTTCCTTTTTTCTCAAATAGAAGATGAACCCGGTAAAAATACTATAAACCAAGCACCAGAAGGCGAAAAGACCCAACGGCGTGTGAACCAGGGTCATCATCCCCGACGCAAGGAGAGGGCTCACGCTGGCTCCGATACTATAGGCGAACAACAGGCCGGTGCTGACGGCAACCGCATCCTGACCACCGAAGATATCGTGGGTCCGGGCCACGGCAAGTGGATAGACGGAAAAGATGAGGGCGCCGACCAGCGCCATTTTGAAAGCCAGTCCAACAAACGAGGAATCTTTGTAGATGAACATGAATCCACTGACTGCCACGATGGCGATAACAACAATGGTAAGGACCAGGGTTCGGTCAAACCGGTCCGAAACGGCCCCAACGATCCATTGGGCGGACAGGCCGGCAAATACCGTGATGGACATGATCCAGGAGAGCTGATGATGGCTCAGGCCCACGGCGTTGCACACCACCGGCATCATGGCGTAAAAGGCACTATTGGTGAGCCCGGCAGCCACGCTGCCAAGCATGCCCAAGGGTGCCCTTCGAAAAATGGCTGTAAAACTGAACCGTGCTCGACCGGGTAACTTCGGATGCACACCTTCGGTGGCCGCCACGGGAATCAGGCACAGGGCGAAGATGATCCCGGCGATGAGGAAAAGCTCGTTACCCTGGATGTCCCCGGCATTGAGGAGCTGCTGACCGACGCCGATGCCCAAATAGCAGAGAATCATATAGATGGAGAAAACCCGCCCCCGATATCCCGAATCGGTGCATTCGTTGAGCCAGCTTTCTATGGTCATGAACAGTCCGAAGGAGGTGACACCGCAGAAAAAGCGCAGCCCACCCCAAACCCAAGCAGACAGAAATAGTCCATGTGAGAGAGCTATGACTGTTGTACCGGCTGCGAAGACGGCAAAGGCGCGAATGTGCCCGATCCGTTGAATGAGACGATGGCAGACGAATGAACCGGCCAACAGCCCCGAAAAATAGCAGGAGAGGACGACACCCATGGTGACCATGGGATACCCGTCCATGGCCATCCGCGTACTGAGTAAGGTGTTGAGCAGACCGTTTCCGGTCAATAACATAAAAACAGCGGCGAACAAACTGCCGAAGGCGCCCATGGCTTGGATCATGTCTATCTTCTCTTTTCCTCGTTCAAAGTAACGATACAAACGAAATTGATTTTGAACGACTTCGATAAAAGTCCGAGAGCAAGGCTTGCGAATCCCGAGGAATGAGTCGTATACATAAATACGCCGCAGTGACGAGGGATGAAGCATAACGCAGATATCGGATTTTTACCGAAGTCGTCAATGACGGGGATCCAGACCGATCCCTGGTCGCCCCGTGGGATACAAGATCCCTTTTTTCAAAATGACGGCACCAAAAGCGGGATCCTCCACGAGATCCAGATGACCGTCCAGGTCCGCATAGGCGACATTGGGCCGTGCCAGGGCAAAATGAAGCCCGGCGGCAATGGCAAAGGCCGATTCATCCATGCAGCCGACCATCACATCCAGGTCGGCTGCGCGGGCTACGGCGTTGATCTTGAGGGCCTCGTTGATTCCGCCCACCTTCATGAGTTTGATGTTGACCATGTCTACGATCTCTCTTCTCGCCAACCGAAGGGCATCCGAAAGATTCATGAGGCTCTCGTCGGCCATGACGGGAAGGGTCACCTGCCGGGTTACCCTCCCCAAAAGACGCTCTTTGGCCCGAGGCGTGGGCTGTTCCAACAGTTCCAGCCGCACCGGCCGCACTGCGATGACGAAACGAAGGGTGTCCGCCTCGTCATACCCCTGGTTGGCGTCGAAACGAAGCGCGATCTTCTCACCCACGGATTCCCGCACCCGGAGCATCCGCTCGATGTCCAGGTCCACGTCACCGCCCCCCTTGATCTTCAACGCCCGAAAGCCCTGGCTCACGTATGCCGATGCCCTGTCCACGGTTTCGCGGACGGGAAGAATCCCGATGGTGACGCTGGTACGCATGCGATCCCGATATCCCCCCAGCATTCGGAAAAGAGGAAGACCGGCTACTTTTCCCATGATGTCGAAAAGAGCCATGTCCGCCATGGCCATGGCCGCGGGCTCAGCTTTCAGTTGGGAGCGAATCCGCTCGGTCAGCATGACCGGTCGCAGGGGATCGGAACCCGTAAAGGCTGGGTCGATGACCCGGCGATGGGCATCCATTACCGTTTCGGCGGTCTCTCCGGTCACCGCCGCATCCGGTGCCGAACACCCATACCCGACGATGCCGCTGGTGGTCTCGATCCGCAGAAACACGTTTGTGGCCGAGGTAATCGTTTCGTAGGCGATGGTATACGGTTCTGCCAGTCTCATGGTGACCGGCCAGGCTTCTAATCTCTTAATTCTCATGTTCAATATTTCTTCTGGTAGATCTCTTCAAGCGTCATACTCTTGATCTGATCCACGAAATTCACCAGATGCCCGACCATGGCGGCCCAAATTTTCTCTCCCTTCTCGACACTGGCCTTGGTGGGATCCCCCATGACACCGCTGTTGGATATTTTGTGGGTATGAGCATACCAGGCGACCCCTCGCTTGGAAGAAAAATCCAGATAACGACTGGTAAATTCGGGAACCTCCATGTGAAGACGATCCATGCGCACTCCTTCCGGCCGATTGGCAAGGCTCGTGCTGGTCTCGATCTCCCCGGCGTGGACATCGTTGGGTGTCTCGATGAGGTCGTCCACGTCCACATCGCTGGTCTCGCCGGTATCCACACAGACGAAGATGCGGGCATCCTGGTTGATGCGCTGGGCGGCGAAGTTCAACGAAGGGGCGTTTCCCCCATGACCGTTGATGATCACCAGTTTCTGGATGCCGTTTTTGGCCAGGCTGATCCCCACGTCGTATACCAGCTGGGACAAGGTGTCGTTGTTGATGCTGATGGTGCCCTTGAACGCCTCGTGATGATAGGATACGCCGTAGGCGATGAGGGGGAGCACCAGCGGTTTGGGATCACTGCAATCCTCTGCCACCCGCCTGGCCAGATAGGCCGCATCGTGGGCGTCCGTGTCCAGGGGCAGATGAGGGCCGTGCTGTTCGATGGCTCCCACCGGTAAAAGTGCCGTATCCACGATCTGAAGTCGATTGTCGGCATCAGGCCAGCACAACTCTCCCCAGAAATAGGTGTCCATGGCCGCCTCTGACTGAAAAATCGACTTTTTCTCACCCTGTGTCGATTCGAAACCGAAGGGATTTTTCAAATCCGGATGGGACAACGCATCCACCGCCTGCCAGGCGGACCCGCGGCGCTGAACCGCGCCATCGGCATGGTCGAGGAACAGAGCATACAACGCCGCCCGCAGATCCAGAGGGATACCATCCATGGGAGAGACCTTGGGATCGAAACGCAACTGCATGATTTCAGGGCATGCCCTGCCGGATCTTGCGACATCGGCGGGCATGGACACTGCCGCAGCCGATCGTGACAGTAAAAAAAACAGGTGTCCCGCCTCTGCCGAGGGTTGGCTGTAGAGGCCCTTTTCGAACAGGGCGGCAAAGCAATCCGCCACCTGCTGAACGGTATAGCCACATCGGCCGGGATCTTCTCCCAGTGCGGTGAGCATGCCTACGATGCGACGGCATTTTTCGCATCTGCCGCACGGCAAGACGCGTTCTGCGTCCTTGTGGGTGGCATGGCAGGACATCTGATGTGTCTGGAGATGGGGATAGCGCTTGACCAGAATTTTCTCGATCAAGAGTTCGGAAAGGGGCCGCAATAGGGAGAATTGGACGATGGACCACCCTTTGTGATGGAAATATCGGGTAAGCTGCTGATCGAACCAGATGCTCTGATCGTACAATCCGTCATAGTGGCGAATACCGGAGGTGGTGATCCGCCGGGAGGTATCGAATTCGTCTCCGATGACGAGGCTCCCCACCTCCCGTTTACGCATCAATGGAAGAACACCGAAGAGAAACACCGCCACCGTCCAAAGTCTGATGGGATATTCGTCCGCACGAACACTGGAGAAGTCTTTTCGGATAAAGGGCATCCTGCGGAGCATCCAGGCATAGAGACGGTCGGCATTGACCCAGACCCGGGCCGTGTTGGCGATATTGTCCCGGAAATGGCGATAGGCATTCAAGGCGGTGAACCAGTGACGCCCCGACTCGTTGACGAAAATCGGATGGACGTCTTTTCCCAGTTCGTCGAGCAGGCCATAACTGAGCAGGCTGTCCTTGCCACCGGAAGAAAGTACACAGTAGCGGCCCTTATCCGTCTTCCACCTGTGAAATCCATCACCGCGAACCTTTTCAGGAAAGTAAAGTTTCGCCCTAAGATAGGCCCTGGGCTTGACTGCCGGCAGCCCCACCGCGTCACCCACCAGAAAGGGATTGGGCTCTATAAACTTCTTTACGAAAATCTCCCGGGCGGTATTTTCGGCCATCTCACGGAGAAATTGACGGTCGGTTTTATCGAAGTGTCCATGGAAGACAATCTTGCGACAGAAGAGACCGTAATTCAGGGCCACCTGGGCGGCGATCATGGCGGCCAGGTTCCTTGATTCAGGTGATCGGCGATCGAATACATCCTCTTCGTAATTGTAGATCAGTTCCGTCTGTTCCGTTTTTCCATCCCATTCCAGGCGATAGGGGGCCACCAGCCGGCGAGGCGACAGCTTTACGGGGCCGACCACCAACCGATCGAAAACAACGAGCGTTTCCAATGGGTCGTCGAAAGAAGAAATCGTAGAAGTATCATCCGACATGGTCAACGTTCTCCTTTCGGAATACGGGGAACCAATACCTCGGCCAACGAGTCCCCCCCGTCGCGAAGGGAATCGAATGCCGGGAGCCCCACCACCGTCTCGATGGCACCCAGAATCGAAGGGATCTGTTCGTCGGAAAGATTTTCATGGTTAATGGTAACGGCAACAACCGGCTTTCCCGACAGGATCTCGATGGCCTGAATCTGCCTGGACAGGGGGTGAATGGGATAGCCGGGAAAACCGTCGTAGTCTCTCCGGGCCGGGGCGTGTTGCAGAATTACGATGTCCGGCCGCCCCGCCGCCAGTATCTCGAAACCGCCCGGGTAGGCCGGGTTCATCAAGCTTCCCTGCCCTTCGATGACGATGACGTCAGGTCGCTGTTCCTCCCAGGCCCGGCAAACGGCATGTTCGATCTCACCGGAGACAAAATCGTTGACCAGGGAATCCAGAATCATTCCGTAGCGCGCTCCCTGCATCCACGCGGTCTGCCCGGTTCCGATCATCTCGGCCCGGTAACCGCGCCTCTCCAGCGCCTGCACCAGAAGCCAGGCCGTTGTCCGTTTGCCCACGGCCGAATCGGTTCCCAGGATGGCGATTGTAAGCGCCTGTACCGATTCGATCCTGCCGGAAAAAAAGTGAAGATCCTTTCGCTGCGGTGGCTTGCGGATATCCCGGAGGCTGACACCGCACTCACGGGCCTTTTCCGCGATCTCATTGTCTTCGGACAGAAAATCATGGAGGCCGCAGTCCACGTTCAATCCGAGACCGATGGCCCGGACCACATCCTGGCGGGCATCTTTCGACAAACGCCCGCCGTCCGGCGCGATGCCGATCACCAGGTGGGTGGCCTTGGTTCCGGCACGATCTGCCATGTCCACGGCCGCCTCGATGGATCCCACCACGGAGATCCCGTTCTTCTTACCGTCCAGGACTTCTCCGGCATCGGCTCCCGCGTAACGGGTATCCACCACGGCGATAATCCGGTATCTTCGGCAAAAACGCACCAGGCCGTGTGCCGTTTTGCCGTTCAGGGTGGCAAATGCGCCTTCACAATAGACGATGGCGTTTCCTTCCGGTCTCATGATTTTCTCCCCGTCAACACGACAACGTATCTGTCGTTGGGCAAAGGATTGGTTTTGTGACGCTCGATGAGGGCGATGAGTCCGGCCGTGGAGGCGGGCAGGACATCCAGCCCTTCTCTTTCGCGAATCAATTTGGAACACCAGCGCATGGACTTGTCCGATGCGTCACCGGCCCATCCGTCAGTTTCGCGAATGGCGCGCAGGGCCAGGTTGCCGTCGATGGCATGCCAGTTGATCAGCGGTTCGTTGACCTGCGTTTCCCGAATTCGATCCGGTTTGAGGTCCTCGCAGGCGGGCTTGTTCTTAAGAGCCGCCTGAATGATGGGATTCTTCCTGAAAGAGGACCCCGCCACCATCTTTGGCATGCGGGAGGTCTTGCCCCGTCGGTACAAGCTGGCAAATCCTTTGAATATTCCGGCGAATGTGGTTCCGTTGGAGACCGGTGCGGCAACCGCGGCCGGCGCATCGCCCAGTTCGTCGTACAACTCATAGGAGATGCCGCCGTAGGCCCCCAATTGCAAGATCGTATTGCGACCGCCGGGATTGGCGTCGTACCAGTCCTCTTTTTCCGCCCGCTTTACGGCTGCCTTCACCGCCTCCTCGTAATCCTCTCCCACCCGCTCGATCCGTGCACCCAACGCTTCTATCTCACCGACACGCCGGGTATGGTAATTTTTAGGAATAAAAACCACGCAACGAATGCCGGCAAGGGACGCTGCCAATGCCTGGGCCACCCCGAAGTTACCGCAGGTGGCCACCGAGATGGTATCGAATCCGCGTCGCAGCGCATCCATGGCCTGGGCAAAGGCGATTCGGTCCTTTTGCGTACCGGTGGGATTGCCTCCTTCGAACTTCAGAAAAATCTGGCGAAGGCCGGTCTCCCGCTCGATATTGCGCGCCCGGATAAACGCGGTGTCGCCGACCTCCGAATCGATGATATCTTCGTAGGCTTCCAACCGCATTTCCAGTGGCTGGGAAGAATCGATGGTGATTTCCCGCTGCCGGTTCACGTCCTGTTGAATCTGCGCAAACATTCCGGATGCCCCGTCCATCAGACCAAACGGCTCCGTGATATGATCGTTTCCCGTAGACATCATTCCGCCCCTTTTCTGGTGCCATGGACACGGATCGGTCCAATCATGTTAAAAAACGTCCATAGCAAATTCCATGACAGATGTCTCCGATATCAGACATTTTTTTCTTTTTTATTTTATCAATCATCACGAATGGTTAGAAAAAATCCTCCCGTTACTTTTCCCACTTCACCATTTCGGATGGCGAACCGGGAAAAAATTCGGAACCATTGATTCCGATTTTTGGGCCCTTTGCCATCACGAGCCCCAAACTTATCAAATATTTAATATGATTTAAACATGTTATATTTTTGGCCCATCTATTGCTCGTATGCGAACAAACCCGAAGGAGTCACCATGAAAAAGAAGACAAATGATTCCATACGAACCCTAACCGGCATCGTTACACCCTGTGCATGGGATGAACACGACCAGGTTTCCCAGGTATCGCTATTTGCCACGGATGATGAAGAGTATCGCATTGAAAACAGCGGACGTTTCCTGGATCTGGTGACCAGACCGATACGGACCGTGGGCTTTGTGAAAACGAGCAAGAAAGCGCACCGCATGATCAACATCAAAAAATTTGAGTTGCTCGATGCACTTCCCTATGCGGAGTAAAAAAACGGATGGATACGGCCGTTTCATGATGATTATCGGATGGCAGCAATCGACCGGTCGCGTCAACGCCAAAACACCGAACAGAGAGGATGGGCCATGAAAAAGAAAGATCTCGAATTTTTTCGCCAGATACTCGAGGCGGAACTGGCGCACTTGCTTGAAAAGGCGGAGGACACAGTCTTGGAGTTGGTTCGATCCGATCCGGATGCCCAAGCCGACCCATTGGACCGCGCCACATCGGAATTATCCAGAAACAACGCCTATCGCATTCGCAGCCGGGAGAGCCGCCTGATCAGTAAAATCAAAAACAGCCTTAACGCCATCGACGCCGGTACCTATGGCATTTGCGAAGACTGTGAAGAGCCGATTTCCATAAATAGGCTCAAAGCCCGTCCGGTGGCCAGATTCTGCATCGCCTGCAAGAGCAGCAGGGAGGCCTACGAAAAAGTCATCGGCTATTGAAACAAGAAGTGGCCGTTCTGGTTTGAAAAGAATCGGAATTTTTGGTTCTTGTTTTCCCGAATTGAGCGATTGGCTGTTAGCAGCATAATTTCAAAAAATTGTTGATCAGTACTCAATAGAAACGGGCTAATTACGAGAAGCTGAGCGCTCACCGTTGGTTTCGATCATCCGACGATATGGGCAAGGCACGCACCGCCCATCGTGATAAATATTGACACAGCGGGGATTACCCTGCTTTAACAAATCTATGCAATCGTGTGGGATCGATCCATTCGGGCACCTGTCTGCGGGTGATCTTTGGATCGGTGCCGCATTCTGTCCATGGACAATATACCGCTTTTGCCCATATGGAAACCATCCTTTTATCGACGCAAAATCGAGAAACCCGCCAAACCATTTGTGACGTCCTATCCTCGGATTACCGCATCGCCGTCGCCAACACGACGAATCAGTTGTGGGAACATATCGACACCCTGCCATGCGAATGCCTCATTATCGATCTTTCGCAGTTGGAGGGGCTTTCGGCAGACGGTGACGCCAATGCCGCTTATAACGCCAACGAAGATCCGAAAGGTTTGATAAGGAACCTAAAATCGGCGCGCCCCCTCATGGACATCGTCGTCCTCGTAAGGACAACCGAAATTCGCAGGGCTATCACCTTCATGAAAAATGGAGCCAGCAACTATATCACACAGCCCGTGGATGCCCATGAGGTCAGACTGGTACTGGAGGAGATGTTGCGGGATCGACGCCAGCAGTCGGAATTGGCCTATCTTCGGGAGCAGTTGTTGCAAGAAGACGGGTCCGACATCGTCCGGACGTTAAGCCCAAAAATGAAAACAGTGTATGACAATGTCCGGTCCGTCGCCCCCACGAAGACGACCGTACTGCTTCTTGGCGAGACCGGTACAGGGAAAAATTTCAACGCCAAACTCATCCATCGGCACAGTAATCGAAAAAACGGCCCGTTCATCAGCGTCCATTGCGGCGCAATCCCGGACACGCTGATAGAAAGCGAATTGTTCGGGCACGAAAAGGGCGCCTTCACCGGCGCCCACCGACGGAAAATGGGTAAATTTGAATTGGCTTCACAGGGAACGATTTTCCTGGATGAAATCGGCACGATTTCCAAAGCCGCCCAGGTAAAACTCCTCACCGTTCTCCAGGAGGGGATATACCAGCGGGTGGGCGGAGAACGAAACCTGGAAGCCAATGTAAGGGTCATCGCCGCTTCCAATGCTAACCTGAAAGAGATGTGCGACCAGGGACAGTTTCGAAAGGACCTCTTCTACCGGCTCAACGTCTTCCCCATTCACATCCCCCGGCTTCACGAACGCAAAGAGGACATCCCCTCTTTTGCCAACGCCTTTTTAAAGCGGTTCAACCAGTTCAACACCAAGACGATCCGGTCCATCCATCCGGATGTCATGGATGCATTGATGAACTACGACTGGCCGGGAAACATACGAGAACTGGAGAATCTGTTGGAACGCGCGTATATTCTCGAAACCTCATATGAATTGACGCCTGAGAGCTTTCCATCCGAACTTTTCGAGACCTTCGAACCCATGACCGAAATCACCGTCAATACAACCGAAACGCTGGCAATGGTCCGGGAAAAAGGGTTGGCGGAAATCGAGCGACGCTATCTCAAAGAACTTCTTTCCCGAAACAGGGGAAAAATCAACCAGTCGGCATTGGAGGCAGGCGTGGGCACACGGCAATTGAACAAGCTGATGAACAAATACGAACTGGACAAACGGTCCTTTAAGGGCAGTCCAACAAGATAGCTCGCCTACCGCCGCAGCGACCTACAACGTACAATAACCATCTGTATTTGTTTTACTAATTTTTTTTCTCGTCTGCCTTGACAACGACAATTTTCGAATTAAATTTCCGCTACGTCAATGTAACGCTGACCTTGCACCATCCCTTCCCCATTTCGGGGACAGACTTTTTTTTAAAACGAGCGATCTGACAAGGACCGGATGGCGGAATCGAAGCCGCCAACGGGATATTTGACCGATAACTGCAACACGTGTAGGAGGCATCAATGAAGGTAAGGCCCTTGAATGACAGAATTCTTGTTGTTCGCCAGGAAGAGGAAAAGAAAACGGCCGGCGGTATCATCATCCCGGACACGGCGAAAGAAAAACCCATGGAAGGCAAAGTGGTGGCGACCGGTCCCGGAAAGTGCGACGAAAAAGGAAACCGGGTGCCCATGGATGTCAAGACCGGTGACCGGGTACTCTTTTCCAAGTATGCCGGAACCGAAATCAAGATCGATAATGTGGAACACCTTTTTATGCGTGAGGACGATATTTTGGGAGTAATCGGATAAGTACGGAGGAACGAGATGGGAGCAAAAAAGATTGTTTATGGTTCGCAGGCCCGTGCGGCCATGCTGGACGGCGTCAACCGCCTTGCCAATGCGGTGAAGGTCACCCTGGGTCCCAAGGGGAACAACGCGGTATTGGAAAAGAGTTTTGGTTCGCCACTGGTCACCAAGGACGGGGTAACCGTGGCCAAGGAGATCGAACTGACCGATAAGTTTGAGAATATGGGCGCCCAGATGGTCAAAGAGGTTGCCAGCAAGACGAGTGACACGGCCGGTGACGGTACGACGACGGCAACGGTTTTGGCCCAGATCATATACGGCGAAGGTCAAAAACTCGTAGCAGCCGGCGTCAATCCCATGGCCATCAAGCGGGGCATCGACAAGGCGACGGCAACCGTGGTCGAGGCATTGAAAAAGATGTCCAAACCCACCAAGGATCAGAAAGAGATCGAACAGGTAGGCGCCATCTCCGCCAACAACGATGAAACCGTTGGCCGATTGATATCTGAGGCAATGGAAAAAGTGGGCAAGGAGGGTGTGATCACCGTCGAGGAGGCAAAAAGCATGGAGACGACGCTGGACGTCGTCGAAGGCATGCAGTTCGACCGCGGATACCTGTCTCCGTATTTCGTTACCAATGCCGAAAAGATGGTCGCCGAACTGGAGGAACCATATATTCTCATCAACGAAAAGAAGATCACCAGCATGAAGGATATGGTGCCTTTGTTGGAACAGGTGGCACAGACAGGCAAACCGCTTATGATCATCGCCGAAGATGTGGAGGGCGAGGCCCTGGCCACACTGATCGTCAACAAGCTGAGAGGCACATTGAAGGTAGCGGCGGTCAAGGCACCAGGATTTGGGGACCGTCGCAAGGCGATGCTCCAGGACATTGCTACACTCACCGGCGGCCAGGTCGTCTCCGAGGATCTTGGCATCAAACTGGAAAACCTGACCGTCAACGACCTGGGAACCTGCCGCACAATCAAGATCGACAAGGACAACACCACAATCGTCGATGGGGCCGGCAGCAAATCGGCCATCGAGGGCAGGGTCAAGCAGATCCGATCCCAGATCGAAGAGACCAAGTCGGACTATGACCGCGAAAAACTGCAGGAACGTCTGGCCAAACTGGTCGGCGGCGTGGCGGTAATCAATATCGGTGCCGCAACGGAGACCGAAATGAAGGAAAAAAAGGCACGCCTGGAAGACGCCCTGAATGCCACCCGGGCTGCTGTCGAAGAGGGAGTGGTTCCCGGTGGTGGCGTTGCCCTGCTTCGATGCATCAAAGACCTTGATGCGTTGAAGGCGGAAGGAGAGGAGAAAAACGGCGTGGAGATCCTCAAACGGGCTTTGCAGGAGCCCTTGCGGCAGATTGTGACCAACGCCGGACTTGAGGGAAGCGTCATCGTCAACAAAGTGCTGGAAGGCAAAGATGATTTTGGCTACAACGCGGCCACCGATGAATACGGAAACCTCATGGAAGCCGGCGTCATCGATCCCACCAAAGTCGTCCGTTTTGCCCTGCAAAACGCGGCGTCCGTCTCCGGCCTCATGCTCACAACGGAGGCCATGATCGCCGACAAGCCCGAGAAGAAGAAGGGAGAGGCACCTCCCATGGATGACGAGTATTGATCAGTATCGTCTGTAAGTAGAAAAGCCATACCCACCCATTCTTCAATGGGTGGGTATGGCTTTTCTTTTTCGGTCAAAAAAAACTAATTTCTCTGGGCTAAATCAAAAAATAAATATTTCTACTGTAGAATTGCCACGAGAATCCAGGAGTCAGAATCCAGAATAAGGTATCCGCCTTCGGATAGATCCCTCTTATCCAATCGACGGAGCGAAGCGACTTCAATATTCTTCTGACTCCTGAATTCTGGCTTCTGTCTCCTGTAATTTCCCGCGCCCGCAGCGTATCCCCTTCCATGGAGAACAAAAAGGCAGGCCGTCTTCACCCGTATATTACTTCGTTTCCGCCCTCTTCTGGGCCTGTTGTATCAGATCCACCAGGCTGGCCACCTTGTCCGGCGGGCGGGTGCTTTTGGATAGGGATTCGAAGGCTTTTGGGGAAAGGTGGGCCTTCAAATAAGCCACAACATCAAAACGTTCCCACCAACAGTCGAAGATCTTAAAACAGGGGATTCGATTCTCACCGCAAGTCTGGCAGTAACCAAAATTTACTTCGCCGCCCAGTCGGGGACATCTGCGTTCGAGACCATCGGGTTCCATCAGATACTCTTTAAGTCCTGCGGTTTGGGGTAGTTCTTGAGAACTTCTGTGGATTTCTCGATATCGGCATCATCCAGTGTATAATCGAAGAGTTCTCCCGAGAAATATTTTTCGTAAGCCCCTAAGTCAAGAAGGCCGTGTCCGCTGAAGTTGACCACGATGGTTTTCTCCTTGCCCTCTTCTTTGGCCAGCTTCGCTTCCGCCACCACCTGGGCCAGGGCGTTTGTGGTTTCCGGTGCGGGGATAAACCCTTCGGTGCGGGCCCAGAGGACACCGGCCTCATAGGAAGCCATCTGGCCCACCGATTTGGGTGTGATCAACCCCTCGTTGGCCAACTGGCTGACCGTGGGCGCCATGCCGTGATACCGTAATCCTCCAGCATGGATAGGCGCCGGCACAAAATTGTGTCCGAGGCTGTGCATGGGCAAAAGAGGCGTGTAACCGGCGGTATCACCGTGATCATAGGCAAAAGGTGCCCGGGTCATGGAAGGACAGGCCTTGGGCTCCACCGGATAAATCTCGATGGATTTGCCATTGATCTTGTCCAGAACGAAGGGAAAGGCCAGGCCGGCGAAGTTGCTGCCGCCTCCGGCGCAACCGATGACGATGTCCGGGTATTCGCCGGCAATCTCAAATTGCTTTTTGGCTTCCAAGCCGATGACGGTCTGGTGGAGCATGACGTGGTTGAGGACGCTGCCCAAAGAGTACCGGGTTTTCCCGCTGGTATCGCTGACCGCGGCCTCAACGGCCTCGGAGATGGCGATGCCCAGGCTGCCGGGCGTATCGGGATCTCTCTCCAACGCCTCTCGACCGGCTTTGGTTTCACTGCTGGGCGAGGCAATGCACTTTCCACCCCAAGTTTCCATCATGGCTTTGCGATAGGGTTTTTGATCGAAACTGATTCTCACCATGTAGACCTTGCAGTTCAACCCGTACTGTGCACACGCGAAAGAGAGGGCACTGCCCCATTGACCGGCACCGGTCTCGGTGGTGATGTTTTCGATACCGAAAATTTTATTATAGTACGCCTGAGGAACGGCCGTGTTGGGTTTGTGACTGCCCGGGGGGCTCATCCCTTCGTGTTTGTAGTAGATCTTCGCAGGCGTATCCAACGCTTTCTCGAAAGCCGTCGCGCGCGTCAAGGGCGAAGGCCGCCAGAGGGCCAGTACATCCAACACCGGTTCCGGGATGTCGATCCACCGATCCGAACTCACCTCCTGCTCGATAAGATTCATGGGAAACACCGGAGCCAGCATATCCGGCGACACAGGATTTCCATCGGGTCCCAGGGGCGGATTCAATTTGATGTCGGCCAGAATATTGTACCACTTTTTCGGGATCTCGTCTTTGGTCAGAAGTATGCTTCTCGCTTTCATGTAAGGTTCCTCCTTGGTGAAAATGTGATCCGGGCCGCCAGTTTCCGACCACCCTCCATCCGCAGGCATGGGTTGACGATACGGATATGATAACCGGTTCCTCAACGTTGGCTTGTACGTCGAAAATCGTGTTTCTGTCAATAGAAATGCCGTCTTGCCAAATAGCTTTTCCAGGCCAACGATGGCAAAACAGTAGTACGAAAGAAGCGCGTTTTTTGTATTTTTGGGTCGATGAATTGAATGGGAAACGCTTTTTATTAAATTTTTTTAATTTGTAATAATGACCGAGTTCCTTAGAAGAAGGGCCTGGTCGCGTTGGTTGTTGACCTGTGATTTCCAGGGCTGGTAAGGTGAGCTCTTAGCAATGAGCTGATAGCATTTATGTGCCGGGCATCTATCGGTTGTTTCAAACAACCACCCATTGGTTTACATGCAGAATTTCAGCCATTTTAAAAATCATGCTGCTAATCGCGCACAGCTTGTTTTCTGTCATATCCATTTTAAGGGTTACGAGGTTTCTATGACACGACGGAATTTTGTGAAAAAGATCGTATCGGGCATGTTGGGTTTTTTCTCGCTGACGGCCATCCAGGCCTGCATGGCGCCACTGATCAGTGCCACCGCGAGGGATAAGAACGCCGGTGATCCATGGCAGTGCATGAACTGCGGCCATCTCACCCGCACCCGTGAAGATCTTACGGGAAGCCGGTGCCCCCGGTGCACGCAGCGGATGCTCAAACGCATATCCGAAGAAGAGATGGCCGCCGCCCTGAAGAAACTGGGTGCCGGATGATGGACAACGACAACGCGCAAACGAACACCCTTGCGGCCGACACGCATTGGGATCCGTTTCGCCCGCCGTTTTTCCTGAGACCACCTGCCATCCAGACCATTCTGGCCAGCAGCCGTTTTCGGGCCCTGGGAGGGAACCCGATGGTGAC
Source organism: uncultured Desulfosarcina sp. (assembly GCA_963674945.2). GTDB lineage: Bacteria > Desulfobacterota > Desulfobacteria > Desulfobacterales > Desulfosarcinaceae > Desulfosarcina. Next base: position 250,811 of record CAXXWQ010000002.1, on the reverse strand, counting down.
TGCTTCCCGGGAAACGATCCTCACCACCGAAAATGACGTCCGCCTGTTGGGATACATGAGCCGCCATCCCCGTCCCCATCACAATGGCGTGGTCATCCTGCTTCACGGATGGGAAGGCAGCTCGGATTCCACCTATATTCGAACCACCGGACGTTTCCTGTTTAATTGCGGTTTCGATGTGTTTCGACTCAACCTTCGGGACCATGGCCCCAGCCATCATCTGAACACCGGCATGTTCTACGCCGTTTTACTGGATGAGGTGTTCGATGCCATCCGCCAGGTAGCCGGAATAGCCGCCCCACACCCGGTGTTCCTCGCCGGTTTTTCCCTGGGTGGCAATTTCGCCCTGCGCATCGCCCGACGTTGTGCCACCTTGCCCATCGAGGGATTGAAACAGGTGGTGAGCATCAGTCCGGTACTGGACCCGGAAAAAACCACGGACCGTATCGATAAAACCCGATTCATCTGCTACTATTTTCTGAAAAAGTGGCGACGGTCCCTTCGGATCAAACAAAAGCGATTTCCCGACCGATACGACTTTTCCTCAATGATGCAATTGAACAGCATCCGCGAAATGACCGAGCGGCTTTTGGCAAGGTACAGTGACTATGACGATGCAAAGGCCTATTTCAACGACTACACCATCACCAATTCCAATATCAAAAACATTCGCGTTCCTACCACCATTATCACCGCCCGGGATGATCCCATCATCCCCATCGGGGATTTCTACAAAACCGGAGAAAGCAAGACGGTCCACCTGGTGGTTCAGCACCATGGCGGCCATAACGGATTCGTGAATGGATGGCGACTTTCCGGCTGGTACGAAAAGGTCATGGCTGCTATGTTTACAGGCAATCGAAACGACTCGTGATTCATTCCAACCGGAACGAACAGGATAATATGATCCTTTATGAATCCGCCAAATACGGTTGCCTTGATGTTGCGCCGATGGTTCCTTGACAACCTATCAAGATTTCGGCATATAATCTGTTAAAACGCATCTTCCGATTTAACAACTACAGAAGCAGTATCCATCATCCGATTTTCAAGTTTTTGCTACAAAGTGCGTTGAGTCTCCTGCCAACTGTACCGGCGATTTTTATTCCTATCGAAGTGTTCGCGCTCTTGTTTTCGTCTTACCCCATCCTCTATCGCTGCTGACATGCCATTTGTGTCTGTTGATGTGCGGGCGCAATTTCAAATGCAAATAGGCTTGCTTCTATCGTTGCCTGTTATCGGTAACGATGGCCGCGAATAACAACCATACATCACGTAGGCATGGAAAGGAGGCAAGATGAATGTAAATCGGAGACAATTCATTCAGATCTCTGGTGCAACCGCCGCAGGCGTTGCCGTGAGTAGCCTGGGATTCGATCTCAAACCGGTCAGGGCCCACGCGCAGATGCTGAAGACGAAGTATGCACGTGAGACGACGACCATATGCTGCTATTGTGCCGTAGGATGCGGTGCCATCGTGCATACGGGGCTTACCGGGGCAGGAAGGGTGATCAATATTGAGGGTGACCCGGACCATCCCATCAACGAGGGGGCGCTTTGTTCCAAGGGAGCCGCCTTACGTCAACTGGTCAATAACGAGAATCGTCTGACCATGCCATTGTACCGAAAGCCATACGGTAACAGTTGGCGGAAGGTGTCATGGGACTGGGCACTGTGGACCATTGCCCAACGGATCAAGTCCAGCCGGGACAAAAGTTTCACCCACAAGAACGCAAAGGGCCAAGTGGTCAATCGCACCGATGGAATCGCCGAGGTGGGCAGCGCCGCGCTGGACAACGAAGAGTGCTGGCTCGTTCAGGCGATGATGCGGTCACTTGGGCTGGTGTATATCGAACACCAGGCCCGGATCTGACACAGCGCAACGGTTGCGGCTCTGGCAGAGTCGTTCGGACGCGGCGCAATGACCAATCACTGGATCGATATTCGAAACAGCGATGCCATCATGATCATGGGTTCCAACGCGGCGGAAAACCATCCCATCTCTTTTAAATGGATCAACGAAGCGATGCGGCGGGGGGCACAACTCATCAATGTCGACCCCCGTTTCACCCGGTCTTCATCCAAATCCGACATTTACGCCCCATTGAGATCGGGCACCGATATCGCCTTTTTGGGTGGCATGATCAAATACATCATCGAAAACGAGAAGTATTTCAAGGAATACGTCTCCCAGTATACCAACGCCGCTTTTATTTTGGGCGACGCGTATGCCTTCGACGACGGCCTGTTCTCCGGCTATGATCCGAAAACCCGTAAATACGATAAGAAGAAGTGGTCTTTCAACATGGATGCCGACGGACTTCCCTTGAAGGATCACACCCTCCAGGATCCCCGTTGTGTTTTTCAGCAGCTGAAAACCCATTTCAGTCGCTACGATCTGGACACCGTCTCCGCCACGACGGGAACCCCCAAAAAAGATCTGAAGAAAATTTATGAAATCTACTCCGCCACGGGAGAAAAAGGCAAGGCTGGAACGATCATGTATGCCATGGGATGGACCCAGCACACCGTAGGGGTTCAGAATATCCGCACCATGGCCATCATCCAGCTGCTTCTTGGAAACATGGGCGTCGCGGGAGGTGGGGTGAACGCCCTGCGGGGAGAATCCAACGTGCAGGGATCCACCGATCACTGCATTCTCTTTCACATCTGGCCCGGCTACCTGGCGACACCTAGCACCAACTGGCCTAGCCTGAAAGATTATCTCAACCGTCGTCCCAAGAGCGCCGATCCGTTGAGTGCCAACTGGTGGCAGAACGAACCCAAATATATGGTGAGTCTGCTCAAGTCTTATTTCGGCGACAACGCCACGCCGGACAACGATTTTGGCTACGACTGGATGCCGAAACTGGATGCCGGCAAAACCTATTCATGGCTGGATATTTTCGATGCCATGTACAAAAACCAGTTCACCGGATTATTCGCTTGGGGCCAGAATCCCGCAGCCTCGGGCGCCAATGCCAACAAGACCAGAAAGGCGTTGGCGAATCTCGACTGGCTGGTCAACGTCAATCTTTTCGACAACGAAACCGGCTCGTTCTGGAGGGGACCCGGTATGGATCCTGAGAGCATCAAGACCGAGGTCTTCATGCTGCCCTGTGCCGCCTCGGTGGAGAAAGAGGGCTCCATCACCAACAGCGGCCGGTGGAGCCAATGGCGCTACAAGGCCGCACAACCGCCGGGAGAAGCCAAACCGGACGGTGAAATCCTGGTGGAACTGATGCGCATGGTGAAATGGCTCTACAAAAATGATCTCAAACAAGGCAAGGCGCCTGTTTTTCCGGAACCGATCCTCAACTTGAAATGGGACTATACGACCGGAGGCCATTTCGATTCCCACAAAATGGCCAAGGAGATCAACGGCTATTTCCAGAAAGACGTAACCATCAAAGGAGAAGCGTTCAAAAAGGGGGATCTCGTACCCAGTTTTGCCTATCTGCAGGATGACGGCACCACAAGCAGCGCCAACTGGCTGTACTGCAACTCCTACACGAGCAAGGGCAATATGGCGGCCAGACGCACCCGCGAAAAGTCCGGCATTGGACTGAACCTTGAATGGGCCTGGTGCTGGCCGGTCAACCGAAGAATCATTTACAACAGAGCCTCCGTAGACATGTACGGCAAACCATGGGATTCGGAGCAACCGGTGATCCAATGGGATCCGGCGGCCAAAGGCGGCAAAGGCGGTTGGGTTGGAGACGTGCCCGACGGCGGCTGGCCGCCCATGCTGAACCCGGACGGCACGCCCAATCCCAACACCCGTTATCCCTTCATCATGAAACCCGAAGGCCACGCCCATATTTTCGGGCCGGGCAGAGCGGACGGACCCTTTCCCGAGCATTACGAGCCCATTGAATGTCCGGTGGAAAAAAACCTGCTGTCCAGCCAGTTGACCAACCCCACGGCGCCCAAATACGGCACCGAGATGGATGTTTACAAGACCTGCGATCCAAGATTTCCTTTCGTGGCGACGACCTACCGGGTCAGTGAACACTGGCAGACGGGTGTGATGACGCGGTGGCAGCCATGGCTCCTGGAGACCCAGCCACAGATGTTCGTGGAGATGAGTCATGAGCTGGCCGATTTAAGGGGCATTCAAAACGGCGAAATGGTAATGGTAACGTCCGCCCGGGGAGAATTGAAAGCGGTGGCGATTGTGACCCATCGTTTCCGGCCCTTCCAGGTACAGGGCATCCCGGTTCACCAGGTCGGCCTTCCCTGGCACTACGGCTGGGTGCATCCGGAAGACGGAGGCGATTCGGCAAATCTGCTGACGCCATCCACCGGCGATCCCAATACCCGTATCCCCGAAACCAAAGCCTTTATGGTCAATGTAACCAAAATTTGAGGAGGTGATCCAAAATGCCGAAATCATTTTTTATCAATACGATTCTTTGCACCGCGTGCAGGGGATGCCAGATCGCCTGCAAGCAATGGCATAATCTGCCAGCGGAAAAGACCACGAATGTCGGAAGTTTCCAGAATCCGCAGGATCTCTCCTTCGATACCTACAAACTCGTTCGCATGCAGGAGGAGATAATCGATGGCAAGATCCAGTGGCTTTTCTTTCCGGATCAGTGTCGTCACTGTATCGAAGCGCCCTGCTACGAGACCGCCAACGACGAGGAGGCCATCTACAGACACCCGGCAACCGGTGCCATTGTCTACACGGCCAACACCCGCTACCTCGACGCCGACGAGATCATCGATTCTTGCCCCTACAATATCCCCAGAAAGGGTACTGACGGGACCCTGGCAAAGTGCGACATGTGTATCGATCGGGTCACCAACGGGTTGCAGCCTGCCTGTGTGAAGACTTGTCCCACGGGCTGCATGAATTTTGGTGAACGGGATGACATGCTCGAATTGGCCAACCGGGAATTGTCCGCGGCCAAATCCAAGTACCCCAAGGCGGAACTTCTCAACGCAGACGATGTGAATGTCATCTATCTGACGGCGTATAATCCCCGGCTGTACCATGATTATGCAGTGGCGGCACGATCTGCCTGCGACATTACCAGGCACGCGGCGTTGAAGAGGATGCTGCGTCCACTGATCCAACTATCTTCCCGCCTCGTGTAAGCCTGCATCCCCCGAGATGGGAACGTGCAGGTGGCTGAAGGAGGAAACATGTCTGCAGAGGTTGCTCCCACGCCGGAGGAAACCCACCGTGCCATCGCCATGTTGAAACGGCTTCGGCCGGCTTGCTGTGAGATTCTGGACTTTCATGGCAAGGTATTGATCGCCCAGATAGAATCGAGCCATCGGATCATGCCCGCAATGATCCAATTTCCACAGGATGGTGTGTCTAAAAAATTGGAGACCGGTTTTCCTTTGATCTCACTGCGCCAGTTTGCAATCGACAGCGACGCCTCCGCTTCCCTGCTCGAACGTTTGTGCCACATCGCCGGCAAGGCCAATCCGACGATGGCGGATTCGGTGACCAATATCATGAAGGCGTTGGATGGTGACAACATTTGCATCGATCTGCTTTTCGAAAAACTGGTCACCGACAGCCGTGCTCCCATGAAGGCGCTTTCTAAAGAAATCGAAGTGCAGGCGGAAGTGCTGTCTTTTCTTGCTTACAGCAGCGTTACACCTTCCATCAAAGAGTATGTTCGCCAATTGCTTGGCAATGATCCGAAGACCGCATCCTGGTCCAAGGGTGATTGCCCTGTTTGCGGCAGTGCACCTGGTTTGGCAATTCTGGGAGAAAAGGGCAATCGCATCCTGGTATGCCATTTCTGCCGGCACAAATGGACCGTCCAGAGGATTTTCTGCCCGTTTTGTGAAAACCGGGAGCAAAAGACGTTGCAATACTTCTACAACGAGGACGAACCCGAGTATCGCGTCGACACCTGCAACCGGTGTCACGCCTATCTGAAAACCGTGGATGTGCGCCGGGTGGACCGCATCATGCATCTGCCGTTGGAGGAGGTGGCGACCTTGCATCTCGATCTGCTGGCCCGGGAGAAGGGGTTCAAACCACCAGCATATCATTTCTAAAATTGAAGCTTCTTCAGGGCCTCGACGATGACTTCCAACTTCGGGCGCCGGTTGATGTCTTCCACGTGAATATGCCTGATGATGCCCAGCTTGTCGATGAAGATCAGGGCCCGCTCGCTGGTGCCGTCCGACCGCAGCAAGCCGTATTTTGCCGCGGTCTTCCCATGGGGCCAGAAGTCTGAGAGCACAGGAAACCACAGCTGTCCCATCTGCCTGGTCCAGGCATAGAGGGTCGGCAGATTATCCACGGTAATGCCCAGCAGAACGGCCTCGTACTGATCGAAGAGCGATTTGGCAATATTATAACCCGGCCACTGGTCGGAGCACACCGGCGTCCAGGCAGCCGGCACGAAGGAGAGCACAACATTTTGTTTGCCTTTGAACTGAGCAAGAGAGACACGGCTTCCCGAAAGTGAAGGCAAGCTGAACCCCGGCGCCTCCTCCCCGACGGCGACCCGAATTTCGCTGTCGATGGGTTTCAGCGCACCGGGATTGTAAATGTCGTCTTTGAATGACGCCGAGATTGCGGATGCGTGTTGCACCCAAAACAGCAATAGCCACGCCGTAACCAGCCCAATCCTGTGAATGGGTATCATGGCCCTCATGTTCCTTTCTCATTCCAAGCCGGTTTTTTGGATCATCTCATCCAACAGCGCCTGGGCATCTTTTGCACCGCCGAGCCCGGAAAAAAAGATCCGCTGCGAACCATCTGGTGTAATGGCGACGCCGAAGAAATAGGGTGTGCGTACCTCGCCGATCAGCTTGTGGATGGCAAAATCGCCGTCAGCGAACAAGGGGAAGGGAACGTTGTACTGCTCTCGGAAAAAGTCCACCTCCAAGGGGGAGTTGCCCACACCGATGCCGATGAGTTTTACCCGGTCACGCAATTTTGGTGAGCTTTCGATGCGGTGGTAAAACGCATTCATCGTCGGCGCCTCCCGTTGGCAATGGGGGCAATACATGCTGAATATTTCCATGATAACGAAATCGGCCATGATCTGGGAAATTCGAAAGCGTCCTTCCCCCGACAGGCCGAGATATTGGCGCGCTGTCTGACTTTGAGGGACTTCAAGCTCGAAATCAGGCAAGTACGCGCCTTCCCCCGGCGTTTCATATCCATCCACCGAAGAAGCCACCGTGACAATTACGATAAGCCCCAATGAAAACCATCGTATCGCTTTGGCTTGCATATCTCCTTCCTTCCAGAAAATCGAATTTGCGTCCGGCAGGGTTGTCCGTGCATGTAAGAAGAGACGATCGCAGTGCAACAAAAAGATACAACCATGGGGAGGACAAGGCCGGTCTAATCATCGGCAACGATTTTGTATTGATACCCCTTGGCATAGGCATTGTCAACGGACCGTTTCAGGAATCACCAATCGTTAATATGCGCAGTTGTCACGGGCAAGTTTGTACAAACGCATACACCCAGATCAATTTCGGTTTTCCGCTGGACGACAGCCCGCGAATACCTAAAAACGATATGATATTCATCGCATACAGACCGTTTCAGTTATGCTTAGAGGTAATCAGACCAGGCGCATCAGCCCTTGATGCAGGAGATAACTCCTTGTCTCCGGTGCCACGGCATCCGGGTCCTGGTGAAAGGAGGGTTCAAATGAACGAAAACAAGAACATGATTAGAGAGTACTTGATGATAATGAGAGAAAAGTAAACGGACATTCACTATTTTCTCGAACCGCTCCTATCCGCATCTGTTTGTTCCGCTACCTATTGCAGGGCCTCAGCGCTGCTTGTTAACCCGGTGACATGATAGCCAAGCGATGTCAGCACCTGTGTTTCTATATAAACGATGAAGTCCTCGCCATCCGCGATAACGATGGTTTCACTTCCCGTGGGAATCGATTGTAAATTTTGGGAAGAAGGTTCGACACATCGTCATCCAGATAGGGCAAGAAGACGTCGAATCGGGTCCCTTTATGCGAGGAAGCCACTTTGATCGCCCCCTTTGGACTTGGTAAAAATACCGTGAACCACGGGAAACCCCAACCCTGTTCCCTCCGCCTTATCCTTGGTGGTGAAAAGATGATTTTGCCATCCATTGATGTCAACAGGTCCCCGATAATGTCTTGTTCGAAGAACCTTCGATAGCGTTCCTCGCTCAAACGCAATTCGATTTCGGTTTGCCCTCAATCAATATCTCTCCGAATTTTTCCTTGACCTAGCGTTTTGATAGGAATAGATTGAAGCCTTTTTTTTGGTTGGGTGGCGAAAATATTTACTCATTTATCTGGCTTACTGGATGAAAGGTGGTGCGATGAGAACTATTGTACGGATGCTTTTTTGCTTTTTGGCCATGCCGGCGATCGCTTTCGCTTCGGAAGGGCATGGTGCCGCCCCGGCCGATCTGACCCATACGATTTACGGCTATCTGGGCATTTTTATCTTTGTGGCAGCCTACTGCCTTGTGCCGTTGGAGAACAACATCCACCTGCGTAAAAGCAAGCCGGTACTTTTTGCCGCCGGTATTATCTGGGTGCTGCTGGCCGTCGCCTATATTAAGATCGGTGACACCCACAGCGCACACGAGGCCATCAAGAACAACCTGCTCGAGTACGCGGAGCTGTTTTTATTCCTGTTGGCCGCCATGACCTACATCAACTCCATGGAAGAACGCAACGTGTTCCAGGCGCTGCGCGCCTGGCTGGTCACCCGCGGCTTTTCCCTGCGTATGATCTTCTGGGTCACCGGCCTGTTGGCATTTTTCATCTCGCCCGTGGCCGACAACCTCACCACCGCCCTGTTGATGGGTGCGGTGGTGATGGCCGTTGCCGGCGACAACATCAAGTTCGTAGCACTGGCCTGCATCAATGTGGTGGTGGCCGCCAATGCTGGAGGTGCTTTTTCACCCTTTGGCGACATCACCACGTTGATGGTGTGGCAAAAAGGAAAAGTTGATTTTATTGAGTTTTTTTCCATTTTCGTCCCCTCGGCCGTCAACTGGCTGGTTCCGGCGGTTGTCATGAGCCTTGCAGTGGGCAAGGAACCGCCCAAGCAGGTCAAGGAGAAGGTAAGAGTGAAGTTCGGCGGTTTCGTGATCATCGGTCTGTTTCTGGCCACCATCATCACCGCCGTGAGCTTCCACAATTTTCTGCACTTGCCGCCGGCCGCCGGAATGATGCTCGGCATGGCGTACCTGGGTGCCTTTTCCTACTACATCAAACGCTACGAGGGGCGTAGTGAATCCTATGACGGCATTCTCGGCACCGGGACCGACATGACATTGCAGCCACTGACCCGGTTGATCGAACGCAGAGTGAGCATCGACAAATTCATGAATCGCATGCCCGAACCGACCTTTGCCATCGACACGAATCATGTGATCACCCACTGGAACAGGGCCATGGAAGATCTGACCGGCCTCAAGGCCGAGGAGATGATCGGCACCAACAACCAGTGGAAACCCTTTTATCCGAGCGAGAGACCCTGCATGGCCGACCTGATCCTCGACTACCAGCCGGAAAAGGTGATCAGCGAGCACTACAAACAAGGCTACCGCAAAAATCCCCGCGTGAAGGATACATACGATGCCAGCGCGTTTTTCCCTGAATTGAATGACGGCGGCAAGTGGATCACCTTTTCTGCCCTTCCGCTCAAGGATATCGGCGGCAACGTGATCGGCGCCATGGAGGTCCTACAGGATTTCACCAACCAGAAAAAGAGTATGGCCCATTTCGATATCATGAAGCGCATCGCCCAGGCGGAGTGGGACACGCTGCTTTTTTTCTACGGCGTCATTCTCTGTGTTGGCGGCTTGGCCCAGTTCGGCTACCTGGCAGCCGTCTCGCAGTTTCTTTACCACGATTTAGGCGCCACCTGGGCCAACACCATGGTGGGCCTCCTGTCGGCCATCGTGGACAACATTCCGGTAATGTTCGCCGTGCTCACCATGTCGCCGGAGATGTCTCACGGCCAGTGGCTGTTGGTAACCCTGACGGCCGGCGTGGGCGGCAGCCTGCTGTCCATCGGATCGGCAGCCGGTGTGGCCCTGATGGGCACAGCCCGTGGGAAATACACTTTCGGCGCCCATCTCAAGTGGACCCCCATCATTGCCATTGGCTATGCAGCCAGCATTATCGTTCATCTGCTGATCAATGCGAGTCACATGTAAGCCCGTTATATTCTGAATTGTGGTTTTCGATCCGCCTCGACCTTTTTACCAGTAACGATTGGAGTGGCCATGGAAAAGATACTCATTGTTGGTTGTCAAAGAGCCATGAACGAAGTTTGCATTGGATGTTCGCGATGTTTGGTGGGATTTAATCGTAGAAAAGGCGCCTTTGAAAGGTATGCCGGGAAAGAGGCTGAAGTGATTGGCCTTCTCAGCTGCGGAGATTGTCCTGGAGCCACAATCGTTACACGACTGGCGCAATTGAGCCTCTGGAACAAACCGATGGCCGAAAAACCGACCCGTGTGCATATTGCACCCTGCATTACGGATCACTGTCCCCACAGTGAAGCCATCATCCGAAAAGTAAAGGCAAAAGCCGGAATAGAGGTAATTGAAGGCGCCCATCCGTATATGCCCCAGGATATTTTCGCCTGAGATGATCTGACGCAGAAAGGGTTGTCTTACTCAAAAGTATCGTCTTTCCATGGGTCTGGGATCGTTTTGGATTGACACCTCCCTCCGATTGGAATCCATCCGTCGCTGGTTTTCGGATGGATTCCATTCAGACATCGAAGACATCAATCTCGTGATGATCGGCACCCGTGTCAAATTTTGACATTCCGGTTGCGCATAGACGATGGCAATGATTACGGGAGCGGTGTACCGCTTCCTTGGTTTTTAATGTATATCAGTGATAACGATACGCTCTCGATGGAGCGCCACCTGCAAATACGTGTTCGATCAATTCGACAACAAGGATCTCATGAACACGAATAATCTGCTGTTATTTGGTTTGTTCTATATTTCCATCGTTACCTGGAATTGCGCAGGCAATCCATTTGACCCGCCCCGGTCTGATGAAATCCCTGCCGGTCCAGGTGTAATATCCAAGGACGATGATGGAATCGTGCTGTATGATTCCAACGAAGACGGCCTGTTTCCGGCAAGTGAGGGAACAGATGCACAATCTTCTCCTGACGCCGTTGCCAACGAGCCGGCCCGCTCTGCTCATAAAGAATTTGAATCCTATCAGCAATGGCTTGAATGGAAAAAAACCGCCGCAGGCACGTCGGAATATGAGGGATTTCAACAATGGCGGTAATACCAAGAATGGAAACAACGCCGATAAAATCACCGGCAGCGCTGCAAAAAAACCATCTCAGCTCCCGCGGACACGTCCCCCTTTCTGATTACGCAGCCAAATGCGTAATGTAGCGCAAGGGTATTCTAAAAACGGTTGTCACCATCGATCAGCCCCCCCAACGAGCCGAGGATGGACCCTTCGCCCCGGCTTCCCCCTTTCTGGGGTGCCGCCTGGAGCATGCGGCCGGCTAGGCGGGAAAAGGGCAGGCTCTGAAGCCAAATCCGTCCGGGTCCCTGCAAGGTGGCAAAGAACAGGCCTTCGCCGCCGAACAGGGCCGTCTTGATGTTTCCCGCCTGACGGATATCAAAGCTGACGCTCTGCTCCAAGGCCACGATGCAGCCGGTGTCCACGTCCAGGACTTCTCCTTGTTTGAGTTCACGCTCCACTACGGTGCCGCCGGCATGGACGAAGACCATGCCATCGCCCTCCAGCTTTTGCATGATGAAGCCTTCGCCGCCGAATAGTCCCGTGAGGATTTTCTTTTGCATGTGAATGCCGATGGAAACCCCCTTTGCCGCACAAAGGAAGCTATCCTTTTGGCAGATCAGGCACCCGCCGACACTGGTCAGGGGCACGGGAATGATGTTCCCCGGATAGGGAGCACCGAAGGATACGTGGGCCTTGCCTTGACCGGTATGGGTAAACACGGTCATGAAGAGGCTCTCCCCGGTAAGCAGCCGTTTGCCCGCCCCCAGCAGCTTATCCATAAATCCACCCCCGCCGGAACGGGCAGACCCATCCCCAAACACGGTCTGCATGTCGATACTGCTGTCCTTGTACATCATGGCGCCGGCCTCGGCCACGGCGCTTTCGCCGGGATCCAGCTCCACTTCCACGAACTGCATCTCGGCTCCGAAAATCGTATAGTCGATTTCATCCGCCCGCGTGCCTCCACCCGCCATTGGTGGGGGGCCGGGCACCGGAACGCCTGTCGAAGGGTTGAGTTCGGCGATGCTGGCAATGGGCTGCCACTGGGCAAACCCCTCCCGCCATGCAAACCCTTCCGGATTTTCCCGGGCCGTGGCGACGGCTTCGGACAACTCCATGGGGCCCACCTGATTTCCATCAAAGCTCAAATACCACTGGGTCATTTCAAACTCCTCCTTACGATAATTTCAGCCCCATGCCGTTTTGGATCTGCTCGATGGCAGCATCGTCCAGTTTCAAACGGCGGGCCAGATTTTCCATGTACTCGCGTTCTCGATCCGTGTCCACCTCGATGGCCATTAGGGACACGGCGTATACCTGCCGTGCCAGTTCAGGGGCATCCACCCCTTCGACGATGGCGTCCAGGTCCGCCGGCGAGAGCAGTTCCTTGACGATGAAGGTGTGCTCTTCCGGTGATAAAGCAACAATTTCAAGTTGTTTCAGTATATTATCTCGCTCTTTTTCATCGATGATCCCATCGGCGTTGGCCGCGGCGATCATCGCCCGAATGAGCAGCACGGCATCCGATCTTCCGTCGGTTTCGGTTGTCTCCTGGGACGACGCCATGGGCGGCGGTGGAGGCGATGCCGGTGGCTTTCCCGTTACCGGCGGAGGTGGCGGTGGTGGACCGGACATGGTCGGAGCACCGGCTGTCGGGCCTGCATGGGAGGCCTCCGTTGGCTTGCCCAAGAAATGTTCCACCGCCTCCATGGCGACACCCAATGCCCCCATGGCAACACCACTGGTGACGAGCCCCCCCAACCCTCTGCCGCTTCCCCGGGCGGAGCCTCGCAACAGTCCGCCAAGCAGTTTCTCCGGATTGATCATTTCGAACTCCCCTCATTAGATAAAATTTCGCGTGCAAGGGCCTGACATGGATACCAGGTACCGTTACCACGATCGTACCAAATTTTGAGCAGGGACGCCATATTGTCAAGATGAAAGGTCAAGCCGGTGAAGGTCGGTTTGATGAAACCCCGCGAAATGGGTCTGCAACCGGATTAATGAACGTCGAATAAGGAATTCTATCATTTTTAAACAAAGCCCTCATTTGTTATCCTTCCTGGAAATTGTAGAAAATGCTATTTTGCAAAGACGATGGAACGAAGCGATCGCATCATTTGACGTTGGATGTTCAATGTCCGACGTTTAAAAATGCTTCTCTCCTAAACGTGACCATCTCCCAGTTGTTCCCCAGCGAGCGCCTGTGGTAGGCCCTATGACAAAGAAGACAGGCAGGAGGCCATGTATGGACAGCACGTTTTCCTTCACCCACATCGGCATCATACGTTCGTGCTTTCGCGAAAAATTCGGCATCCCCCGTCAACCGCGATTGGTGCCGGCGGCCCATGCCACCCTGGAAATTTTGCCACCCTATGATCAGGATGAAGCCTTTCGTGAGCTTACGGCCTTCTCTCACCTTTGGATCGTATTCGTCTTCCACGGCATCGGAAAGGAGACCTGGCGTCCCACCGTCCGTCCGCCACGCCTCGGCGGCAACCGGCGAATCGGCGTATTTTCGACCCGATCGGGGTTCCGCCCCAATCCCATCGGCATCTCTGCCGTGACATTGCAGCGAGTACATCGACGCCATGGGCGTCTCTGTTTGGAATTGTCCGGCATCGACCTTTTGGACCGAACGCCGGTACTGGACATCAAGCCGTATCTGCCCTATACCGACAGCATTCCAACGGCAACCGGCGGGTTTGCGGCGGATCCGCCATGCCCGGAGATGGTGGTTCATTTCAGCGATTCGGCACAAAAGGCCTGTCTGCGGTTGGAAACGGAGCATCCCGGGCTTTTTGATCTCATCATCCAGGTATTGGCGGCAGACCCCCGTCCTGCAACCGTGAAGGGACGGTCCGGTCGAAACGATTTCGGTATACGACTTTACGACCTGAATATTCGTTGGACGGTGATCGAAGGTACCATTTTGGTCCAAGACATATCACCGTTTGCGGACTCGTCAGTGTAATCAGTAAACAGTGGGATACCAATCACTTCCCTTTTTTTCCTTGCGGTCCTCGATGGTTCTATATATGTAGGCATGTTAGCGATTGCCCATCACAAACGGACAATTTGCCAAACATCCGTGATGCGCAATACGAACAAACATTGAAATGATCCGACACGTGGAAAGGAATTTTACCATGTCCGAGACATCCAGCCCCCGACAAATTATCATCGGCTGCGACCATGCGGCATATCGGCTGAAGGAGACACTGAAATCGGACTTACTGGAACGGGGATTCGATGTCATCGACGCAGGCACCCACGACGAGACGTCCATGGACTATCCCGAGACCGGCAAGGCCGTGGCCGAGAAGGTCTCCTCGGGTGAAGTCGAACGGGGTATCCTGCTCTGCGGCACCGGATTGGGAATGTCCATGGTGGCAAACAAGTTTCCCCATGTCCGCGCGGCCCTCTGCAACGATCTCTTCTCCGCCGCCATGAGCAGGCGCCACAACAACGCCAACATTCTGGTCATGGGAGGTCGGGTCATCGGGGACATCCTGGCCCTGGAAATCATGAAGACCTGGCTCGACACGCCCTTCGAAGGTGGACGACACCAGCGCCGGCTGGACCAATTTGACAAGGTATAAAAAGAAGGAGTCCCATTGAACATAGAATTGATCAAACAAGTAGATCCGGAAATTGCGCGCGTCATCGAGGACGAAGAGAGACGTCAACACTCCCATCTCGAGCTGATCGCATCGGAAAACATCGCAAGCCGGGCGGTCATGGCGGCACAGGGGAGCGTTCTTACCAATAAATACGCAGAAGGATACCCCGAAAAAAGGTACTACGGCGGATGTGAGTTCGTGGACCGGGCGGAACAATTGGCCATCGATCGTGCACGCGCGCTGTTCGGCGCGGACGAGGCCAACGTGCAGCCCCACTCGGGGTCCCAGGCGAACATGGCCGCCTACTTCGCCCTTCTACAACCGGGAGACGCGATACTCGGTATGGACCTGGCTCACGGAGGCCACCTGACCCACGGTGCCAAGGTGAGTTTCTCCGGACGACTCTTCAATTTCGTCCATTACGGCGTGAACAGAGAAACGGAGACCATTGACTACAATGAGGTGGAACGTCTGGCACAGACCCACCGACCACGTATGATCGTGGCCGGCGCCAGTGCATATCCCCGCTTTTTCGATTTCGCGGCCCTGGAACAGATTGCCAATGCCGTAGACGCCCTGCTGATGGTGGACATGGCCCACATCGCCGGCCTCGTGGCCGCCGGGCTTCATCCATCTCCCATCCCCCACAGCCATGTGGTCACCTCCACCACCCACAAAACCCTGCGCGGGCCCCGGGGAGGGCTGATCCTGGCCCGGGAAGAGTGCGGCAAGAAGATCAACAGCCAGGTTTTTCCCGGCATTCAAGGCGGCCCACTGATGCATGTCATCGCCGCCAAAGCAGTAGCGTTCAAGGAGGCCCAGGGAGAACCGTTCCAACAATACCAGAAAAACATCGTGAAAAACGCCAAGGCGCTTGCCGAAACGCTCATGGGAAGAGGGTTGGACCTGGTGTCCGGCGGAACGGACAACCACCTGATGCTGATCAACCTCACCCGAAAGGGAATCACCGGCAAAGATGCGGAGGCGGCATTGGGACGCGCCGGTATCACGGTCAACAAAAACGCCATTCCATTCGATACCAAGGGGCCGGGCGTTACCAGCGGTATCCGCGTGGGCACCCCCTACGTGACCAGCCGGGGCATGCTGGCCGGACAGATGCGGCTCATCGGCAATCTCATGGCAGATGTACTGGATGATCTTACAAGCGAAGCGATCCTGAAAAAAACCAGGGCCGAGGTAAAGGCTCTTTGCGATGCCTTTCCATTGTACCCGGAATAGCGCTATAGATTGATAAACACATGGAAAAACCGAGTTTCGAAAGCCGTCCAAGTTCGGTGAAGGAAAACAAACCTTATGTCCCAACCATCATCCGGTAAACGGAAAGGCTATCTCTCCTGGGATGACTATTTCATGGCCGTCGCCCTTTTGTCCGCACAGCGCAGCAAGGATCCCAATACGCAGGTAGGCGCCTGCATCGTAAACGACCAGAAACGGATCGTCGGCGTAGGTTACAACGGATTTCCCACCGGCTGCTCCGACGACACGTTGCCCTGGTGCCGGGAAGGAGATTTTTACGAAACCAAATACCCGTATGTCTGCCACGCAGAACTCAATGCCGTCTTGAACAGCATCCCCGGCAACCTGACCGGCTGTACCATCTACACGGCGCTGTTTCCCTGTAACGAGTGTGCCAAGGTCATCATTCAGGCGGGCATCGGCCAGGTGGTGTACCTATCGGACAAATACGCCGAAACCGATTCCGTTCGCGCCGCCAAGCGTATGTTCCACCAGGCCAATGTTACCTTTCGTCAATTGGTACCGGCCAATGAGACGGTAATCATTCCAATGGCCACGGGAGAGTAGAAAGGGGCTTTTTAACATTATCGATTTGCCGAAGGCGGCCCATTTACCCAACGATGTGGGAGGGAATTCATGAAATGTCCATTTTGCGGTGAGTTCGACAACAAGGTCATCGATTCACGAGTCAGCAAGGACGGAAGCGTCATCCGTCGAAGGCGAGAGTGCATCGACTGCTCTCGGCGGTTCACCACCTATGAGCATATCGAAGAGATCCCCATCATGATCATCAAGAAGGACGGTCGACGGGAGGTCTTCAGCCGTGAGAAGGTGGGATCGGGAATTCGAAAGGCCTGCCAGAAACTGGACATCAGCATGAATGTTATCGAAAGCTTCATCGATAATCTGGAACGGGATCTTCGGGAAACAGGCGAAAAGGAGATTCCCTCCCACGACATAGGGGAACGCGTCATGGTAAAACTTCACGAACTCAACGACATCGCCTACGTCCGATTCGCCTCGGTTTACCGGGAATTTAAGGATGTCAATGATTTCGTATCGGAACTCAAGCAACTTCTGAGTGATCAAAACCGAAAATGAACCATCACGATCACATGGAAAAGGCCCTGGCGCTCGCCGAACAGGCACGGGGATGGACATCCCCCAACCCAATGGTGGGTGCCGTCGTCGTCAAGGATGGAAAGATAGTAGGCCAGGGCTACCACGAGCGGGTGGGAGGACCCCATGCCGAGGCAAACGCCATCGACGACGCCGGTGACCGGGCCAAAGGGGCGACCCTTTACGTCACGCTGGAGCCGTGCAATCACTTCGGCAGGACACCGCCCTGCACCCACAAGATCATCACGGCCGGCATCCGGCAGGTGGTGGTGGCCATGGAAGACCCCAATCCCGACGTCACCGGCGGGGGAAACGCCCATCTGGAAAGCCAAGGCATCCGCGTGATCACCGGTATCATGGAAGAGCAGGCCCGGCACCTGAACGAGGCATTCATCACCTGGGTCACCACGAAAAAACCCTTCGTCATCGCAAAATGCGCCGCTACCCTGGACGGAAGAATCGCAACACGGACCGGGGATTCCCGGTGGGTGACCGGACAGGCGGCCCGGCGCTTCGTCCATGGTATCCGTCACGCTGTCGACGGCATCATGGTGGGAGTATCGACGGTCATCCAAGACGACCCCAGCCTCACCACGCGCCTCGATGACAAGGAGGGAGTGGACCCCACGCGCATCATCCTGGATACCCGTCTTCGCATGCCGCCCACGGCCAAGATGCTGCACCAGGCGTCCGGGGCGCCAACCTGGGTGGTATGCGGACCAGACGCCCCGTCGGACAGGCAGCAGGACTTGGAAAAGACGGGTGCAAAGATCATCACGGCACCATTGATGGATGGCCGTATCGATCTTGCCGCCCTGATGAGAAAACTGGGCGCCATGAGTATCACCAGCCTCCTCATGGAAGGGGGCGCTACCGTTCTCGGCGCGGCATTTGCTGCAAAAGTGGTGGATAAGGTCTGTTTCTTCTACGCCCCGAAACTATTGGGCGGCGACGACGGGGTCCCCATCTGCCGGGGAACGGGACCGGAAACCATGAAGGAAAGCCTTCCCATCCACCATATCTCGGTGGAACGGTTTGACGACGACATCATGGTCCAGGGGTACCTGACACCACGTGGGCCATGATTCTTTTGGCATGGCCCGTTGATTGACAATAAACGTTTACACATTATTTTGGATCATGTTTACAGGAATCATCGAAGGGTTGGGAGCCATTACAGCCATCCACCGGTCAGGCCAGGGAAGCCGTTTTACCATCACCGCGGAATTTGACCTTTCGGGAACCCGCATCGGTGACAGCATCGCCGTAAACGGTGCATGTCTCACTGCCGTTTCTTTGGAGGGCCGTCGATTCGACGTTGACGTATCGCCAGAAACCCTTACGCGGACGATATTGGGAGGCGTCAGGACCGGTGAACGGGTTAACCTGGAACGAGCCCTCCGCCTCTCGGACCGCCTGGACGGCCACCTCGTCTCCGGCCACGTGGACGGCGTCGGCACCCTTCGGGAGAGAAAAACCGCAGGAAACGCCATCGTCATCACCTATGCCGTTGACCAGGAACTCTCCCGGTACATGATCGAAAAAGGTTCCGTGGCCGTGGACGGCACCAGTTTGACCATCAACCGGCGGGACCGTGGATCCTTCGATGTAAGCATCATTCCCCACACGTCCCAAATCACCACCATCGGAATGAAAAAGGTGGGGGACCGGGTGAACATCGAAACCGACATGATCGGGAAATACGTGGAACGATTCGTCCTCGGCGACCGGTCGGATTCGGCCAAGCAGCCGGAAAGCGGAATCGACAGGGCTTTTCTGGCAAAAAACGGATTTATCTGATAAAGAGCTTTTTTTAAAGGAGTTAGATACCCACCATGCCCCAAATATCCATCGAACAAGCCATCGAAGACATTCGCGATGGTAAAATGGTAATTCTCGTCGACGACGAAGATCGCGAAAACGAAGGCGACCTGACCATGGCCGCGGAAAAGGTGACGCCCGAGGCCATCAATTTCATGGCCAAATACGGTCGTGGCCTCATCTGCCTCTCACTGACCGCGGAAAAATGCGATCAATTGGACCTTCCATTGATGGTACGAAACAATACCAGTCCCTTCGAGACCGGATTCACCGTCTCCATAGAAGCCAAATGCGGCGTGACCACCGGTATTTCGGCCGCCGACCGGGCCACCACCGTCCTCGCGGCAGTCGCCGACGGGGCCAAACCGGAAGACTTGACCCGACCCGGTCATATTTTCCCCTTACGCGCCCGTAACGGCGGCGTCATGGTGCGGGTGGGCCAGACCGAGGGAAGCGTGGATCTAGCCCGTCTTGCCGGCCTCAAACCGTCTGGGGTAATCTGCGAAATCATGGACGATGACGGCAACATGGCCCGCATGCCCGCCTTGGAGGAGTTCAGCCAGCAGCACGGCATCGGTATCTGCACCATCGCCGATCTCGTAGAGTATCGGATTCGAACGGAAAGTTTCGTTCACCGTGCCGCCGAGACCGTTATTCCGACTGCGTATGGCGGAGATTTCAAGATGGTCGCCTTCGAAAATGACGTGGACAACCTGACCCACATCGCTTTGGTCAAGGGAGAAATCGATCCGGAAGAGCCCGTCATGGTACGCGTGCACTCCGAATGCATGACAGGCGATATTTTCGGGTCCATGCGTTGCGATTGTGGCGACCAGTTGCACACCGCCATGGAGATGATCGCCGAGGAGGGAAAAGGCGTCATCCTGTACCTGCGCCAGGAAGGACGGGGCATTGGACTGATCAACAAGCTCAAGGCATATGAGTTGCAGCGATGCAAAGGAATGGACACGGTGGAGGCCAACCTGAAGCTGGGATTCAAGGATGACTTGCGCGACTACGGCATCGGTGCTCAGATGCTGGTGAATATCGGGGTTCGCAAGATGCGGCTGTTAACCAACAATCCCAAGAAGATGGTGGGGCTGCAAGGCTATGGGCTCAGCGTGGTGGAACAGATCCCCATCGAGGTGACACCCAACGAATACAATCGCTGCTATCTAGAATGCAAGAAGTTGAAAATGGGACATACCCTGAGTTTTGAAGAGACCGCAACCCATTAATAAATAAAGGAAATTTATTCAATGCCGAATATCATCGAAGCCGGACTGGCCGCCAAAGGGAAACGATTCGGTATCGTCGCCAGCCGATTCAACGACTTCATTACCGACCGGCTCGTCGGCGGTGCCATCGACGCGCTGACGCGGAGCGGTGCAAAAGATCAGGAAATCGACCTCGTCAAGGTTCCGGGCGCCTTCGAAATTCCCATGCTGGCCCAGGGCATGGCCAAGAGTGGAAAATACGACGCCATCATTTGTCTGGGTGCAGTCATTCGCGGAGCAACATCCCACTACGACTATGTATGTGCCGAAGCGTCCAAGGGGATTGCCCAGGCAGCCATGGAGACCCAGGTCCCTGTCATCTTCGGCATCCTCACCACGGATACCATCGAACAGGCCATCGAGCGTGCCGGCTCCAAGGCGGGAAACAAGGGGTGGGACGCCGCCATCGCCGCTATCGAAATGGCCAATCTCATGGAGACCGTGAGCAAAAAATAGTCATGGGTACCCGTCGAACCGCCAGGGAGCAGGCACTTCAGGCACTTTTTTATACGGACATGCATAGTGATCCGGGAACGGACCCCGTTGGCGATTACTGTAAAAGCTTCGTCAAGGACGGGAACGCACATCCCTTTTTTCATCGGATTATCGACGGCGTACAAGAAAATCGGAAACGGATCGATCGTGTAATCGAGCAATTCTCCGATAACTGGCGGATGTCTCGAATGTCCTGTGTGGATCGAAACGTTTTGCGCATTGCCGTTTTCGAGCTGCTCTACTGCGAGGATATTCCAGCCAAGGTCTCCATCAACGAAGCTATCGACATCGGGAAACGATTCGGCACCGAAGAGTCCGGGGCATTCATCAACGGTATCCTGGACGGCATTCGGCTCGCCGTGAAGGCCCAAACGGTGGAAGCCGTACCCAAGAACACCGACTGAGAGGCAACGGTATGAAATCATTCCGTTGATACCATCGAAACGGTAGCGTCGTTTCACATACATTGCCCATCGAAGATGTAGGGTTCGTCGTTTGCGTAGTCGGCCTCATCTTCTGCTTATATTAGGAGGCGCAACGTGATTATTCGAAAAATGGCCCTGGGGCCCATTCAGGCAAACTGTTTCATCGTGGGATGCGAGAAGACGCAAAAGGCGGTCGTTATCGATCCCGGCGATGACGCCGACAGGATCCTCACCACACTGGCCGGGGACCGGCTGACCGTCGTTCACATCATCAACACCCACGGACATTTCGACCATGTGGGTGCCAACAAGCGTCTGAAAGAGGTAACCGGAGCGGATCTCATGATCCATGGCGCAGACGCGCCGATGCTCTCGCAATTGTCGGACATGGCCAGTTCCTGGGGGTTGTCGGCGGAGAATTCCCCTTCGGCGGACAGATTGCTCGAGGACGGCGACACCATCGAATTCGGCACCCATGCCATGACCGTATTCCATACCCCCGGCCACAGCCCCGGCGGCATCTGCCTCTACTGCGAATATGAACAGGAAAAAGATGTGCAAAAGGCGGTTTTCGTCGGCGACACCCTCTTTGCCGGCTCCATCGGAAGAACCGATTTTCCCGGTGGAAACCATGACACCTTGATCAACAGCATCCGAACCAAACTCTTCGCCCTGGACGATGACGTCAAAGTCTATCCGGGCCACATGAATACGACGACCATCGGCGTGGAAAAGCGCACCAATCCTTTCTGTGGCTTGGGATAACCCGACTTTGCGGATAAATTTTATATTTTGACATTTTCAGTTTCTCGTAACTATTGTTTTTACTAAATTGAGCGATTAGCAGCATAATTTCAAAGAATTGCTGAAATTTTGCGTTTAACCCGAAAGGTAAACGTTGAATTTCTGGCAAATGCGCAACAGAAAAGAGCTAACGGCTAATTGCTCAAGGCGAACCGCTTATCTCGGTTTACTATAATGTCATTGTCCATCAAACGAAAAAAGACCCGCCAGATCGTGGTGGGAGGCGTTGCCGTGGGGGGAGACGCACCCATAAGCGTCCAGTCCATGACCAACACGAAAACCGATGATGTGGACGCCACGATACGGCAGATCCACCATTTGACCCAGGCCGGCTGCGAAATTGTCCGCGTTGCCGTTCCGGCTCCGGCAGCGGCGACGGCCATCGGACAAATCAAGAAACAGATCACCGTTCCTTTGGTTGCGGACATCCATTTCGATTACCGCCTGGCCATCCAATCGGCAAAGGCCGGGGCGGACGGACTTCGATTCAATCCGGGCAACATCGGCAGCAAAAAAAACATCCAGGCACTGGTCTCCTGTGCCAAGGACTTTCGGGTTCCCATCCGAATCGGTGTAAACGCGGGATCCCTGGAAAAGGATATCATCGAAAAACACGGGGGCGTCACCGCGGACGGCATGGTGGAGAGCGCCCTTCGTCATGCCGCATTGCTGCAGGACCTGGACTTTCATGACATCAAGATCTCCATCAAGGCGTCTGATGTCCCGCGCACCCTTGCGGCATATCGGCTGCTCTCTGCACAGACCGACCTGCCCCTGCACGTCGGCGTGACCGAAGCCGGGGGGCTGTATGCCGGCATCGTCAAATCCGCCCTCGGGATCGGGACCCTTTTGTCGGAGGGGATCGGTGACACGCTTCGGGTCTCCCTCACCCGTGATCCGGTGGAGGAGATTCGTGTGGGATTTGAAATCTTAAGGGCTCTTGGAATCCGCCACAGGGGCCCTGAGATCATCTCCTGTCCCACCTGCGGTCGCTGCGACATCCCCCTGTTCGATATCGTGGACCAGGTGGAAAAGGCCCTTTTGACCCGAACCGTCCCCGTCAAACTGGCCATCATGGGATGCGTGGTCAATGGCCCCGGAGAGGCCAAAGAGGCGGATATCGGTGTCGCCGGCGGAAACGGCGTGGGAATTTTGTTCAAAAAAGGCAAGGTAATAAAAAAATTTCCCCAGGAGAGACTCGTGGACGTAGTGATCGAAGCCGTAGATGAGTTTGAAAATGGAGACAGATAGGATACAACCTATGGGTAAAAAACAGCAGAATGCCATCTCACCCACAAGAAGCGAAGACTATCCGGAATGGTACCAGCAGGTCATCAAGGCCTCGGACATGGCCGAGCGCTCGCCGGTGCGCGGCTGCATGGTCATCAAACCCTGGGGATACGCCCTGTGGGAAAATATCGTGGCGCGCATGGATCGGCGGTTCAAGGCCACCGGCGTCAAGAACGCATACTTTCCCCTTTTCATTCCCCTTCACTTTCTTGAAAAGGAAGCCGAACATGTGGAGGGATTTGCCAAGGAGTGCGCGGTGGTCACCCATCACCGACTGGAAAAAGGGCCGGAGGAGGGCCTGATTCCCGGCGGCCAACTGACCGAACCCCTGGTGGTACGACCCACATCGGAGACCATCATCGGCGACGCCTTCGCCAAATGGATAACGAGTTACCGGGACCTTCCGCTCTTGATCAACCAGTGGGCGAACGTGGTGCGCTGGGAAATGCGAACCCGTCTGTTCCTGCGCACCAGCGAATTTTTATGGCAAGAGGGTCACACCGCCCATGCCACGGATACCGAAGCCATCGAACGCACGAAGATGATGCTCGATGTGTATACGAATATGGTCCAACAGGATCTTGCCATACCGGTCATCCAGGGGCGAAAGACACCGGCGGAACGATTTCCCGGCGCCGTAGACACCCTTTGCATCGAAGCCATGATGCAGGATCGCAAGGCACTTCAGGCAGGAACATCTCATTTTCTGGGCCAGAATTTCTCCCGGGCCTCGGACATTCGCTTCCAGACCGAAAACGAAACCGAGTCCTTTGCCTGGACCACCTCCTGGGGAACCTCCACCCGTCTCATCGGCGGACTGATCATGACCCATGGCGATGACGACGGCGTGATCATGCCGCCGCGGGTCGCACCGGCGCATGTAGTGCTATTGCCCATCTTCCGAAAGGCCGAGGAGCGCCAGAAAGTGATGGAATATGTCGACGGCCTGGCAAAGGCATTGCGGGATACGACCTATGCCGACCGGGACCTGGTAGTGGAAATCGACGATCGGGATATCGGTGGTGCAAGGGGATGGGAATGGATCAAGAAGGGCATTCCCCTGCGCGTGGAGATCGGACCACGGGACATGGCAGAGGACAACGTGTTCGTCGCCCGACGTGACCGTTCCCACCGGGAAAAGCAGTCCATCAAGCGAGAAGCCTTTATCGCACGGTTGCCTGCCATGCTGGACGAGATTCAAGACAGCCTGTTTGAACGCGCATGCCGCTTTACGGAAGAAAACACCAAAAATGTTTCGGATCGGGACGAATTCTACGAATGGTTTACGCCGGAGAACAGTGAAAAGCCGGAAATCCACGGTGGGTTTGCCATGTCCCATTGGTGTGGGGACCCGGAATGCGAGAACAAAATCAAAACGGATCTGAACGTCACCATTCGATGCATTCCCCTTGATACGGGAAATGAGCCGGGGACCTGTATCTGCTGTGGTCGACCCAGCGACACGCGGGGGGTCTTCGCCAAGGCCTATTGATGATTCGAATCACCGACATTCTCGACAAGGTCACAGAGAACCATCCCGATGCGGATGTGGATATCGTCGATCGTGCCTATATCTTCTCCGCCCGGGTTCACGACGGACAGGTGCGACTGTCGGGCGAGCCGTATCTTTCCCATCCGCTGGAGGTGGCCGGTATTCTGGCGGACATGAAGCTGGATTCGGTCAGCATCGCCGCCGGCCTGCTCCATGACGTCATCGAAGACACGCATGCCACCGAAGACGAAATAAAAGACATGTTCGGCCCGGATGTGCTCCATATCGTCAATGGCGTCACCAAGTTGAGCATGCTTCCCTTCGACAGCGCACAGGCACGGGAAGCCGAGAGCATCCGGAAAATGCTCCTGGCAATGGCCGACGACATCCGGGTGATCCTCATCAAGCTGGCCGATCGTCTCCACAACATGAGAACCCTTCAGTTCCATAAAAGCGAGGCCAAGAAACGGAAAATCGCGCAGGAAACCCTGGATATCTACGCCCCCATCGCCGCCCGGCTTGGGATCTACTGGATCAAGAACGAACTGGAAAACAGCTCTTTTAAATTCCTGGATGCGGAAACCTACAACGAGATAAGCAAACGGGTGGACAAGGACAAGGAAGACCGGGAAAACTACGTCGAGACGGTCAAGCGCTACATACAGAAAAAACTGGACGAAAACAACCTGCAAGCGGAAGTTACGGGACGCTACAAACACTTTTACAGCATCCACCAGAAGATGATCACCCAGAACCTGCCCTTCGAAGAGATATACGACATTATCGCATTCCGGATCATCCTGGACACCATTCCCCAATGCTACGAGGCGCTGGGACTCATGCACAGCCTTTGGCGACCCATCGCCAAAAAATTCAAGGACTATATCGGCATGCCCAAGCCGAACATGTACCAGAGCCTTCACACCACGGTCATCGGCCCATTCGGTGAACGCATCGAAATCCAGATTCGTACCCATGAGATGGACCGGGTGGCAAACTCTGGTATCGCCGCCCACTGGAGTTACAAGGAGGGTCGTGTCATCGACGAGAAGGCATCCAAGACCTTTGCGTGGGTGCAAAATCTGGTTGAAAATCAAGCCGCCTTTCGTGATCCAAACGAGTTTTTGGAAAATGTTCGCATCGATCTGTTTCCTGACGAAATTTACGTCTTCACCCCCCAGGGGCAAATCAAGTCCTTGCCCAAGGGTGCGACACCGGTTGACTTCGCCTACCTGATCCATACAGAGGTGGGCAATCAGTGTGTGGGGGCCAAGGTGAATGGCCAGATGGTACCTCTAAAATACAAGCTTCAGACGGGTGAAATCGTCGAAGTCATCACCAGCAAGGGCCACCAGCCATCCAAGGACTGGCTCAATTTCGTCAAGACGGTCAAAGCCCGATCCCGCATCAGACAGTGGATCAAGACCCAGGAGAAGGAAAGAAGCATCTCCTTGGGACGGGAGATGTGCGAAAAGGCGTTTCGCAAGTTCCGGCTGAATTTCAACACGCTGATCAAATCCGACGAGATGGAAAAAGTGGTGGAGAGTTTCGGATTCAAGCAGACCGAGGATCTCATCGCAAGCGTCGGCTACGGAAAGATCACGCCACTGCAGATCATCCGAAAAATCACTCCCAAGGAAGAGGAAGAAGACGACAAGTCCCTGTTCAATAAAATCATCGCCAAGGAAAAAAAGAAAAAGGAGAAAGGCGGCGTTATCGTAAAGGGGATCGACGATATCCTGGTTCGATTCGGCAAGTGTTGCCAGCCGGTGCCCGGCGACGCCATCACGGGCTACATTACCCGGGGGCATGGGGTAACCATCCACCGAACCTCTTGTGTCAATGCAATGAAATTGAATCCGGAACGCCAGATCGAAGTGGAGTGGAACCAGGAAATAAAAGAAACCTACCCGGTCAAGATTCTGGTAAGAGCCTATGACCGGGTTGGACTGTTAGCGGACGTGGCGGGAAATATTACAAAGAATGGAGCCAATATTCTCAGTGCCAACACGGAGACCAAAGAGAACCAGACCGTGGACAGTTATTTCATGCTGTCGGTAGAAAGTACGGAGCACCTGACCCGTGTGGTGGAATCATTGAAACAGGTGAAACAGGTGCTGGAGGTCAAACGCTTGGGATAGGACGTATCAGGGTGCCTTGACCACGTTGCCGGACTTGATGCATTGGGTACACACCACCATCTTCTTCACCTGTCCCTTATAAAGAGCCCGGACACTTTGAAGATTGGGATTGAACCGACGCTTGTTGATATTGTGGGCATGGCTGATGTTGCTTCCTACCATGGGTTTCTTGCCGCAGAGTTCACACATTTTCGACATGACGTAAATATCTCCCGTACCTATCTATTGCCCATCCATAAATGGCCAAAGCCAATGTTAAAGTTGGCCGACATCCTTGTTGCACGAAAAATTTTATCCTCGGAATATCAACCATATGCACCCCAAGGGAATTTCCTTCGGGCACCTGCGGCAAAATTTTTTCATGCGCTTGATCTCGACCAAATTTGCCTATTTCTGGATAGACACTATCGCTTTAATCGAATCATGGGGAAAAGCCCCCGTTTCAGTCTTCCAAGCCGATGTTTGTTACATGAATTTACCGTGAATGTAAAGTGATTTTGTAACGCTGCGACCCTTCATGGCACGCCAGGCGCCGAAGGCACCTGCTGCACTTGCAAATTCGAATTCAGCCAGGCATCACAATTGGCAAGATATGTCAGCGCTTTGTAGTGGTGCCCCACGTCCGGATATTTTTTTATCAGGTCCAAAAACCGTTTCTTGGCGGCCTTATAGTTTTTTTGCTTGTAGTAGAACACGCCCACGTAAAGCTGGTGTCCCGATAGGCTTTTATAACATTCCACCATGTCGCTCCTGGCCATGGTGGCGTAAGCATCGTTGGGATATTGGCGGACCAGGCGCTGAAAGGTTTCCAGGGCTTTTTCGGCATTGGATTGATCCCTGTCGATGGTATCGATCTGATTGAAGTAGCTGCGACCGATGCGGTAGATGACGTAAGGGATGGCTTCGTTGCGGGGGTGAAGTTGCTCGAACTCTTCATAGGCGAAAATCGCTTCGATATAGGAATCCAGGTTGTAGTAGGCATCGGCAATCTTCAACTCCGCCAGGATGGCATACTTGGAAAAAGGATACCAATCCCGAAGTCTTTCGAAAGAATCGACGGCCTTTTCGTATTTTCCGTTTTCGAAAAATTCCATCCCCTCCTGGATCAACTCCTGGGCGGACTTTTCCTCTCCTACGTCGGCACCGGCACACCCGATCAGTATCAGCAATGCCAGGCCCGAAGCAATGAACATCCCCCGCATCGCACCCTCATTTTGAAATGGCGTTATTTTGGTTGCCTGCGCACCGAATGATCAGCACCCGGCTACGACCGCAACGATTGAAACACGAGCGTGTTTTGCTGCGCCGAACGTCAACCGGCGGTGCACCCCATTCGGCACACCGCCGGTCGATGATTGCCCGTGTGAATCTTTCTACATCAGGACAGAATGTTTTTCAATGCCTCTTCGAGTTTGGCTTTGGCCACCATACCGGTGATCTGCTCGGCGACTTCTCCGTCCTTAAAAAATATCAAGGTGGGAATGGCTTTGATACCGAACTTGCCGGGGGTTACCGGATTATCATCTACATTGCATTTGGTGAATTTCACCTTTTCACCATAAGTTTGAGCCAATTCATCGAGTACGGGGCCGATCGCTTTGCAGGGGCCACACCAGGGTGCCCAGAAATCAACGACCGTTGGTTTATCGCTTTGCAGCACTTCGGCATCAAAGCTATTGTCTGCGACTTCCATGATTCCTTCTGCCATGATGATTATTCCTTTCGATGGATGTTGGCAACGCCTAAAAATCTTTATCAACATAATAACATGGCTACGGATTGTCAACTGCGGCAATGCACAGCCATTCGGGCAGGGTGTGAAATGGGTTTTTGATTTCCATGAGAAGTTCAAGGATCGAAGAAAAGCCGGATACGATGACGAAAAGCTCCGGTAAAATTGACATGACTCGCTCATATCTGGTACCTCTTTTTCAGTCAAAATTGAGTACAATAAAAAAGGGGGAAGAAAGATGGGGCATAAAATCCGCATTGGTGCACTGATCTCAGGCGGTGGCACCAACCTACAGGCCATCATCGATGCATGCGAAGATGGCCGAATCAATGGAGAAATGGTCTTCGTCGGATCGGACAAGGCGGGTGTCAAGGGCCTCGAACGGGCAAAAAAGAGTAACATTCCCAGTTTCGTCGTCGATTATGGGCCGTTCATCGAAGCCCGCAAAAAAGATCCCGCAGGCTTCGAATTACCGGACGATTTTCAATTGTCGACCGTTATCGCCAAACAGCATCTGTTTGCCGCCGATGCCGACGAAAATCGGTTGCAGGCCTTTTTCTCAACACGGGCCGCCGCCGAAAACCGCCTGCTATCCGAGATGGCGGCCTTTGGCCCCATCGATTTGCTCGTACTGGCCGGTTTCATGCGAAACCTCACACCCTATTTCATTGACCGATTCAACACCGACCCCGGCAGGCCCCGGATCATGAACATCCATCCGGCGCTATTGCCCTCGTTTCCCGGAGTGGATGGATACGGCGACACCTTTCGCTATGGGTGCAAGGTAGGCGGATGCACCGTGCATTTCATCGATTATGGCGAGGACTCGGGACCGATCATCGGTCAACGGTCCTTTCTAATTTCGGAAACCGATACCCTGGAAGAGGTGAAACGAAAAGGGTTGGAACAAGAGTGGATTCTCTACCCGGAGTGCATTCAGCACTTTGCCCGTGGACGCATCGAAACCGTGCACATGACCCACCACCTGGACGACGGCAAGATATATCGGCGTACCGTGGTCAAGATCGCACAAGAGTCATAAAGATAATTTCGGATTTGAAATTTCAAATCCGGGCATAGGGGCCACGACAATTGTTTTGGCAAGGCCAGAGGGAGGAAGCTGTATGCATGTATACCGCGACGACCGATAACACAGTCCAAAACCTTTGTCGTGGCCCCTATAGGAACTTCATCATCATGGGTATGGCGACAAAAGTCCCGACGGAACTTCCAAGATTGGTAAAGACAACCACCAACAGAACCCGGGTTACTTTGTTTCGCCAGAACCCTTTGACCGAAACGATGTCACTGGAAAGATTTTCGAAATCCATGACTCTGGGCTTACGGGAAAAGGCCTCCACCAGACCCGAGACCCACCCCGCGGCAATCATGGGGTTGAGAGAGGTCAGTGGTGCCGCCAGTATGGATGACAGGATGGTAAACGGGTGACCCAGGGCCAACAGGGCACCCAGTCCGGCCAGGACGCCGTTTGCCAAGACCCACCAGGTAACCATTTCAGAACCCGCGGCCGCTCCCCCGCGGAAAAACCCATAAATGATCATCGTACAGATCGCAAAGGGCAGAAGCCATTTAAAAATCTTGGAAAAGGGGCCCTTTGGCGGCAATTCCATCAAGGGCGCAAGATCGATGGGACGCTCCCAGTTACGCAACATGCCCGGCACGTGGCCGGCGCCGACCACGGCGACGATTCGCTGCCCGGGAGCGGTGCGAACCCGCTCGGTCAGGTATTGGTCCCGTTCGTCGATGAGGGTTTCACGAACTCGGGGCATGGACTTTCCCACCTCGTCCAGGATCGAAGCCAGCATGTCCTGCTGCTTCATCTTTTCCACGTCCTCCTCGCTGATCTCGTCCACGGCACCCATAGAGAGAAGCAGTTGGAAGATCAGTTTGGTCTTGCCCCACAGCCCCATGCTCCGCCACGTCCGGGATAATGTGGTCCGGATGTCCCGGTCCGCCATATGCACCTTGGCGCCAACGGCATTTGCCGACTCCATGGCCTGGATCATCTCCTGACCGGGAGAGACCTCCAGCTTGTCGGCGATTCGCTTTTGAAAGGATGCCAGCATCAGGTTGGATAGAAGGAGAAAGGCCTTCTTCTCCTTGATCACCTTGATGATGTCCATCTCCCGCCAACGGTCCTTCTGGTTAATGGCCTGGGCACGGCTCTCACAAAGTTCGACGCAGACCGTATCCGGTTTTACCTCGTCGATGACTGTCTTGACAAGGTCCACACTCTCTTTGGATACGTGGGCCGTCCCCACCAGGGTGATCTGTTTTCCGTCGTGATCCAGCTGGTGGATCATCTCGTTGTTGAGTTTCTCATTCATCGGATATATGGTATCGTCCTTTGCGGATTAAAGATTAGCAAATATATAATCTTTTCGGTTGATGTCAAACACCGATTGCCGAGGCCACGAATCGGTTGTGAAACGTCCAGGCGATTCGATGCACCGGGAAAGATTACAAACGGGATGATCCGATGGAAAAAACCAGTCCTTCGAAAAATCCGTATACCATCGACAGCGAACCCTTTTACCTGAGCACCGGAGATGAGATCCGGATGTTCGAGGCAGCGGCAGCGGCAAGACTTCCCATCATGCTCAAAGGGCCCACCGGATGCGGCAAGACCCGCTTCGTCGAGCACATGGCCTTTCGCCTCCATCGCCCCCTGATTACCGTGGCCTGTCACGAGGACCTTTTCGCCTCGGATCTTATCGGTCGATACCTGCTCAAAGACGACGAAACGGTCTGGGTGGACGGCCCCCTGACCCGGGCCGTGCGCATGGGAGCCATCTGCTACCTGGATGAAATCGTAGAGGCACGAAAGGATACCACCGTCGTCATCCACCCGCTCACCGACGACCGGCGCACCCTCTCCATCGATAAAAAAGGGGAGGTAATCCGGGCCCATCCCGATTTTTTGATGGTCATCTCCTACAACCCGGGGTACCAGTCGGTGTTAAAGGACCTGAAACAGAGCACCCGCCAACGCTTCGTGGCCCTTTGTTTCGATTACCCCGAGGCTGTCGCCGAGTCGAAGATCGTGGCGACCGAAGGCGGCATTTCCATGGATACGGCAAGGCGCCTGGTCACCCTGGCGGGAAAGATCAGGAACATCCGCGAGCACGGTCTCACCGAAGGCGCCTCCACCCGGCTGCTCATCTATGCCGCCCACTTGATGAAAAACGGCATCGGGTTCATCGATGCCTGCACGGCGGCCCTGTGTCAACCGCTCACGGATGACGATCGACTGCAGGAGACACTCTCCGACCTGATCGAGGACCTTTATGTTTGACGGATTCGTAAAAAGTCCGATATCTTCGTTACGCTTCGCCCCTCGTCATTGCGACGTATCCAACCATACGCCTCGTTCCTCGGGGCTCGCAATCCTTGATCTCGAACTTTTTACGAAACCGTCCGAAAACCTGACTTTTCACGAGATCATCATGTTTAGGTAGTGTATGGATGCAAACGTCCGCTCGTCATTGGACCATCTGGCGGTTGCCGACCCCGAAGCGGCGAAACGGATGCAGCGCCATCTGAACGATTGGCAACCCGCCGATGGCCATGTTCCATTGGACAAAGTGGTGGACGAGGTGATCCAGGCCCTGGCCATGGAGATCACATTCGGTCGCAACTTTGCCGATGGCATGGGACGAATGTTGGCCCTCGGCATACCTTCCCATCTGGACCGATACCGAAATATCTTGAAGGTGGCCGCCGACCATGGCCCGACCCTGGCAAATCTCTTTGCCTCCCACCTGATACCGGTATTGACCTGCGGTGATCCCAAACTGGCCGGCCGTTTCGATTCGATCACCCGGGTGATGCTGAAAAAAGGCACGTATACGCTCAAGGCACCGCTGGAAACGCTCTCAGTCCTGATTCGGGACAAGGAGATGATAAGCGCCCTGGCCTTCCTGGACCTTCTGATGGCCACCTACGGCCTCGACACCTCATACAATCGAACGGTCTATCTCACCCATACCCTGCCGCGTGCCGTCATCGGGTTCTCACCGTCTCGAAGGCCATGGCAGATTCGAGGCTTGACGAGGATGATCCAAACGGATGAGCGGCTTGCCGATCAATACCTCACGGGCTTGGCGGCAGGACTCGACCTGCTTTCCGAAACGGCCCTGAACGATTTTCTGGACCACGCGATCCGACGACATGAAAAAGATGCCCGATTGGGTGCCCGATTCCTATCCCTCGAATCAGAGGGAGCCAAAAAGATGTGCAGGGATCGACAGGTGACCGTTCCCCTCTCCTTGGTTCGATCCGCCCTGGAACGGTACCTGTTCGCCCGAACAGGATCGGCGGTGGCCGTCCGTCCTTTTTCCGCCCTGCCAACAATCCCGGTGGAAGAGAAAATGCCGATGCCCATGGTCCTTTGCGATGGGCGAACCATCTACCTGCCCGATGACATGGATGTCATGGATCGGCAGGCGGACAATGCCGAATTGTACAAGCTGCTCGTCCGGCTGGAGGCCGGCGTCATCGAATTCGGCACATTTTCCTTTGATGTGGAGAAGGTATCGGATGAGGTCGGCCTCCCGCAGCCTTTGGATGAGGCCGGATCACCTGTGCCCCGATCCGATCTGGCACGCTTTCTTCGCCTCTTTGAGGATTCGAATGAGGCGTTGGACCTGTTCACGACTTTCGAGCACGCCCGCATCGCCCATGAAGTAAAACGGAACTACCCGGGCCTTCATGGCCGTCTCACATCGATCCTTTCCCATGGGACGCGGCTGGACAGAATCGGCGGCAGTCCCGGCGGCACCTGGTATTTTCTCTACCGTCACCTGGTGCTGGGTGAATCATTGAAACCGGCAACGCGCCGAACGGCTTCCATCCGGCCCATGGTGGATCGCTTCCGCAGGTTGATCGAGGCCGGTGATGCCACGGTTCAGACCAGTGCATACATGGTCCTGAAACATGCCAAGCATCCGGAGGAACCGGTGGTCGGCAGGTCTCTGGGAGACTATCGCCCCCTGGTCCTCCCCTTCGGCAGAAGATTCATTCCATCGTGTTTCGGTCCCGTTCCCACTGCCTATGACCAAATGGCAGCGGATATCCGCGATCGTCTGGCAAAACAGCAAATCAGAGTCTATCGATCCGACCTTTGCAACCTGCTCGTTTCACAACAGGGACAGATCTCGACGACCGATCTGAAACGGCTGATCGTCTGCACCCCAAAAAACGGTGCCGATAAAGACACCGCCATGCCATCCAGGCTGGACCTCCACGCGGTTCTTTGCAGCCATGGAATTCGTCAATTGGAAAAAGACGTCGACGAGTCCAGGGCCTTTCGGTACCGGGAGTGGGACACCTGCATGGCAGATTATCTGATGGACCGGGTTCGGTTGCGGGAAAGAGAAATTACCGGAACGAGTCCCGATATCTACCGGCAAACCGTTACCGAACATTCCGGATTGGTTCGGCGCATCCGCTACGCCTTCGAACTCTTGCGCCCGGAAGGGCTGACCATCCTGCGCCAGTGGAAGGAGGGAGACGACTTTGATTACCGTGCCCTGCTGGATTACGCCATGGACAAAAAAGCAGGGTTGATGCCTTCCGATCGTTTGTACATCAAACGGACGAAACGACAGCGGGACGTCGTCGCCCTTTTGCTGGTGGACCTGTCCCGATCGACGGGCAATGCCGTGGATCAGTCGGGTACACGTGTTTTGGATGTGGAGAAACAGGCCATCGTCCTTCTCTGCGAGGCATTGACGGTGGTTGGAGACCGTTTCGCCATCGCCGGATTTTCCGGCTCCGGCCCGTTGGGCGTGGATTACTATCGGGTCAAGGACCTGGACGAACCATTGGATGAAAAGGTAAAGGGGCGAATCGGCGCCATGGCCCCCCAGCGCAGTACGCGCATGGGTGCGGCCATCCGCCATGCCACCGCCGTCCTTTCCAACATCCAGGCCCGGGCGAAACTGATCATCTGCTTGGGGGACGGTTATCCCAACGATCTTGCCTACAAGGGTGCCTATGCCGTGGAAGACACACGGCGGGCCATCATGGAGGCCCGGACAGCCACTATTCACGTCAAGGCCATCACTGTCAACGTCAGCGATAACGGCCAACTGGATCGCCTGTACGGCGCCACCCACCATACCCTTATCGGTAACGTGCGCGATTTACCCGATCGGCTGGTGAGGGTTTACAGCGCCCTTACGCGGCATTAGATTGTACCCATCCAGATCCGATAAAAAGGAGCGATTTTGAAGATATTCGACGACATTATGCACTGGGACGGATATGGCGGCAAGTTCAACCTTGCCGCAGGTCGGTGTCGTTTGCGTCTGTTCGATCTCTCCAAAGACCAGACGGGAAATGTTCCACAGCTCAAACCCATCATCGCCGTCGTATCCGAACTGCCAGGAGACAGACGGCAGCCGTCCATGAAAAAAGTCTCCCTTCGGGCTTGCATCAGTCACGTGGCAACCACCATCGTTCACCGTTTTGCCATCGACCCCGGTCGTATGGTCGTGGTGGAGTATTACCCCCGGGAGACCTATGGCGTAAATTCAGAAAAAATCATACCGGAAAAGCTGGACAGAGTCGTGCTTAAATGGCACGAAAAAAAAGCCCTATTTCCCGACTGGCGCCCGTTGGAGTCTCCCCTGTTGGAAACGGTGCGGGATTTGGTGGCGCAAAATCCCTGAGGGCATGAAGATCAGCGGCCAAAACAAATCCCAAACAGAAAGAGTATTCAGGAGTCAGGAGCCAGAATCCAGAAATCGGATTCGCCTATAGCTCATCCATTTAAAAACGATGGAGCGCAGTGACAACATCGCCATTCTAAATTCTGACTTCTGGATTCTGACTTCTGCAGTTTTGGAATTTGTTTATTGGGATTTCATTTTCAATGGTGGAGCGAAGCGATCGCATCATTCGGCGTTGGACGTTCGATGTTCAATGTGCAAAATCGCCTTTGCCGGTATCAAGCCGGTGGCGGCGGCGGAGACGATATTTCCGGCGACGCCCGGCCCGTCGCCGGCCACATACATACCCCGAACGTCCGTCTCCAAAAGACGGGATGTCTTGACCTGTGTGGCGAAGAACTTGATCTCCGGTGCGTAAAGCAGCGTTTCGTCGTTGGAAACACCGGGTACCACCCGGTTCAGCTGCTCCAATCCATCGATGATGTTTGTAAGAATCCGCTCGGGAAGCGCCATGGCGATATCCCCGCATACGACGTTGGTCAGCGTCGGCTCCATGTAGCCCTTGCGAATCCGGTTCCAGGTGCTTCGGCGGCCCCGTTTCAGATCTCCGAAACGCTGCAAAATTGGCTTTCCGCCGCCGATGAGGGTGGAGAGTCGGCCGATGGCCTCGCCATAGGCCTGGTTATCGGTGACGGGTTCGGTGAGCACCACCTTGGAAAGAAAGGCGAAGTTGGTGTTTGCCGACTTGCGGTCAAGGTAGGCGTGTCCGTTTACACACACAAAATCGGCATAGCTCTCCAGGGAGACGAATCCGCCCTGGTTGGTGCAAAAGGTGCGGGTCTGGTCATCGTATTTGCCGGTCTGGACGAAGAAGGTCGGGTCGTAGATCACGTCGCAAAGATCCTGCATGATGTCGTTGTGCACTTCCACCCGCACCCCCACCTCGATTCCCCGCTGGGTGAGGCCGATACCGTGACGCTGGGCCAGCCGCGACACCCAATCCGCACCGATGCGTCCCGGTGCCAGGATCACATGATCACAGTGGTAAACGCCGCGATCGGTGGTAACGCCGACGACCCTCCCCTCTTGGACAATCACATCCTCCGCTTTTTCACCCGTATGCAAGGTGACGCCACTGGACCGGATATGTTCGGTCATGGCGGTGATATATTGGGGCAACCGATCGCTACCCAGATGCTTTTGCCTGATGAGCAACAAATCGATTCCGAAGCGTTTGGCATTCTTGCGAATGATTTTCGCCGCCGCCATATCCGTCGGGTAGACCGGACCGTCCATTTTGAATCGATTGAAAATCGCCTCGGTCTCGTCGATCAGGCTTGCCGCATCCGCCGGGGACAGGAACTGGGTGAGATCGGTCTTGCCCAGCTTCGGGATGAAGTTGAGCTTTCCATCGGAGAAGAGTCCGGCACCGCCGACCCCGCACAGGATGTTGCAGGGGTTGCACTGCGTGCAATACTGCCGGTCCGCAATCGGACAGACCCGCTTGCGCGGTTCTTTTCCCTGCTCCACGAGCAACACCTTGAGCTTCGAATGCGCACCGAGGTAATAGGCGGAAAAAAGTCCCGCGGGACCGCCGCCGACGATAACCACGTCAAAGGATTGAACCGGTTTCGATGAAGTGGGCAAAATGCGAATCTCCGAATGGTTGAGTAGGCTGTGAATCGAAGGTAGCACACCCTTTGTTTCATTGTCCAATACGGATCATTACCCGTTCAAAGAAATCGCATTTGGGGGTTTACTGCACATATGGGATGAGTATTCTTGTATACGGTCTAAGATAATCGGGAATAACTGGATCAAACCATTTTGTGTATGTGGTGGGGGGATGATCTTGTTTATGAAACATAAACGATTGCTGATAGTCCATGTCCGGAATCTCTCTCTCATAGGCAAGAATCTTGTTGATAACATCTTCAACTTGGCTTGCATTGGCTACAAGCAGTCGCCCCAAATTCACTTTTGGCAGAAGCGCATTA
Organism: uncultured Desulfosarcina sp.; assembly: GCA_963674945.2. Taxonomy (GTDB): domain Bacteria; phylum Desulfobacterota; class Desulfobacteria; order Desulfobacterales; family Desulfosarcinaceae; genus Desulfosarcina. The sequence goes on along the minus strand of CAXXWQ010000002.1, from coordinate 213,412 downwards.
ATGGAGCATCCGACCGATGGATTGTATGTAACGTGCTGTGCTGGATGATACTAAAAATTGCTTGGATATGATTATTTTTACCATACCGGTCATGGCGTTCATGCCCTTGTGATTGTACCTGATCTGAACCTCGTTATCGTGGAAAGATATGACACGGATGTCCAAGGATGGGAAGATCCTGGAGACATTGGTTTTCAGATTGGACAAATGATAATTGAAGCAAAATTGTAATTTGTTTTTCGTATGTAACATTTTGAAAGTGCTGATCATAGGTGATAATTACAGATCCCGTCTCCATGTTACAAATTATGTTTCGATCGATCCAGGCTTCGGTAGCCGATGGCCTCGGTGACATGGTGGACACAAATGTCATCCGCGCCCTCCAGGTCGGCGATGGTTCGGGAAATCTTCAAGACGCGGTTATAGGCCCTGGCCGACAGCCCCAGGCGCCGGGTGGCGGCGGCCAGCACCTGGTTGCCGTCTTCCCCGATCTGGCAGTGGGTACGAATATGCCGGCTTGCCATCTGTGCGTTGCAGTAAATTTTTGCCCGCGAAAAACGGCGAATCTGCCGTTTTCGCGCAGCCACAACGCGATCTCGGATCGATTCCGATGATTCGGCCTGAAATGTACCCATCAGTTCTTTGTATGCAACGGCAGGCACTTCCACATGGATGTCGATTCGATCCAGCAAGGGCCCGGATATCTTCGAACGATACCGACGGATCTGATGGGCCGTGCACCGGCATCGATGGTGGGGATCGGCAAAATAGCCGCACGGGCAGGGATTCATGGCGGCGATGAGCATGAAACTGGCCGGATAGGTCAAGGTGGAAGCCGCCCGGGAGATGGTCACACGCAGATCTTCCATGGGCTGGCGCAGGACTTCCAGAACGTTCTTCTTGTACTCGGGCAGCTCGTCCAAAAAGAGCACGCCGTTGTGGGCCAGACTTACTTCCCCGGGTCTGGGAACGTGGCCGCCGCCGATAAGCCCCGCGTCGGAAACGGTGTGGTGCGGGGATCGGAAGGGCCTTTGGGTAACGAGGGGCTGATCCGGATCCAAAAGACCGACGACGCTGAAAACCTTGGTGGTCTCGATGGCCTCTGCAAAGGACAGGGGCGGCAGAATCGTCGGCATCCGTTTGGCCAGCATGGTTTTGCCCGACCCGGGCGGTCCCACCATCAGGACGTTATGACTTCCGGCCGCGGCGATCTCCAGGGCGCGTTTGGCATTCTCTTGTCCCAACACTTCGGCAAAATCGATACCGGACCGGTGCTTGGCGGCAAACAATGCATCGAGATCGGCTGTGCGTGGAAGAATGGAAACATGGCCCCGTAAAAAATCCACAACCTGTCCCAAAGTGTTTACCGGATAGACGGAAATCCCCGATACCACGGATGCCTCGTTGCCGTTCTCCGAAGGGACCACGATTCCCCGATATCCTGCCTTTTTCGCCTCGATGGCCATGGGCAAAGAGCCGTTGACCGGCTTGATGCGACCGTCCAGGGACAGTTCCCCGAGAAACAGATAGCCGGCGATGGCCGCATCGGGAATAATGCCCGTTGCGCAAAGAATTCCCAGTGCCATGGGCAGATCGAAGCCCGTTCCCGTCTTCTTGATATTGGCCGGCGCCAGATTCACCGTGATGCGATCCGCCGGGAAGGTGTAACCGGAGTTACTGATGGCAGACTTGACCCGTTCCCGACTCTCCTTGACGGCCGCTTCCGGCAGTCCCACCGTGGTGAAGGTGGGCAGCCCCCGGGCGATATCCACCTCCACCTCAACCAGATAGGCATCAATACCAACGACGGCACTGCTCAGTACCTTGGCGAGCAAGATCATTCTCCCCTGAAGATAATAAATAACTTCGTATGCAAAAAGAGAAGTATTTACTTATACCAACTCTGCCGGTGAAGAACAATGTTTTTCCTGCACCGGATGCTTTCCCCTCATCGAAAATAACTAGTGTCTGTCCAGAAATAGGCAAATTTGGTCGAGATCAAGGCGCGTGAAAAATTTTACCGGAGGCATATGGTTGATATTCCGAGGATAAAATTTTTCGCGCAACGCCGATATCGGGCAAATTGGCCATTTCTGGATGGGCACTAATTAATAGTTGTCAAACAGCTCATAGGTGATTAAAATTGCCCGAAAGTCAGCCAATAAAATGGAAATTCAATCGAATTCACCGACATCTTGTCGGCATAACCTCCATATTCAGGAAGCCGTGCTCATTGGAACACCACCAACAAACAATAAGGAAAACAGTCCATTGCAAAGGAGTGGGGGTACATTCGGGAAAAGCCGTCAACCTCACCATTAAACCCGCGCCGGTCAACCACGGGATTCGGTTTGTCCGGACGGACCTTCCCGGCCATCCCGGCGTTACCGCCCATTTCAACAACGTAGTGGACACAAGTCTGGCGACAGTCATCGGTTCCGAGGGCTGTATCGTCTCCACCATCGAACACTTAATGGCCGGGCTCAGCGGCATGGCCATCGATAACGCCATCGTGGAGGTGGATGCCTATGAACTGCCCATCATGGACGGAAGCGCCGGCCCCTTTACCCGGCTGATCAAATCGGCGGGAACCCATCGCCAGGAGGGGGCGAAGTGCTTTTTCAAGGTTAACCGGCCCATCAGCCTCGTGGAGAATGGAAAGTCGGTCACTATCCATCCGGCAAATGAATTTCGAATTACCTACACCATCAGCTATGATCATCCGCTCATCGGGACCCAGACGTGCGATTTCATAATCGAAAAAAAAACATTCGAAGAGCAGATCTGCAGTGCCAGGACCTTCGGATTCCTCCATGAAGTCGAGATGATGAAACGGTATGGCCTTGCCAGAGGCGGGTCCCTGGACAATGCCGTCGTAATCGACGGACAGCGTGTACTCAATGATGGAGGACTGCGATATCCGGATGAATTCGTCCGTCACAAAATCCTGGATTGCATCGGCGACTTCTCTCTTATCGGCATGCCCATCATGGGACACGTGACCGCAGAAAAATCCGGCCACGCATTCAACCATGCCTTCCTGGAAAAATTTTTCGAGGAAAAAGGATCATGGAATACCTGCACCATGGGCACCGATGCCGATTAACATGACGTGCCTTTTTCGCCGCAAACAAAACCACTTGTCATTTTTCTTTAAATTCGATATGGTTAGCCAGCTTTTCTTCCGAAATTAAACCTTCTGGCGGAACGTACATGAATCGATTCGGTCAAAGGGCGGTGGTATTTTACGTGTTGGCCACCCTCCTCTTCTTCTTCGCGGAAACGGCCAATGCGAAAAATGCCAAGCTCGCGAACATCATTGTCACCAACACACGTGACGATTTGCTGGTATACCTGTCGGTGGAAGGTGCCTTTACCAAAGAGATGGAGGAGGCCGTTATCAACGGAGTACCGGCGTCATTCACCTTCTTCGTGAACCTGTATCGAGCGCGGAGCATGTGGTTTGACAAGGAGGTGGCGGATCTCACCGTTACGCACACCATCAAGTACAACGGACTGAAAAAGGAGTTTGCCGTCTCCCGATCCTGGGACGCCAACAGCCCCGTCATCGTTCAGTCCTTCGAGGCTGCAAAAAAGTTGATGACCGAAATCGATAGTCTCAAAGTGGCTCCGTTGAGTCAACTGACGAAGGGAAAACAATACCAGATCCAGGCAAAGGCGAAGCTGAGTCGGATCACATTGCCCTATTATCTGCACTACGTCCTTTTCTTTCTCTCTTTTTGGGATTTTGAAACGGACTGGTATACCATCGACTTTATCTACTAACCGCACTTCGCATCACTCGTATAATGATCGGTAAACGTACCCCGACCGCCAAACCGCCCCTGTCCAGGGAAGAACGGAGACGCCGTAAGCGAGAGGCCATCATCAGCCTTGTCATCATCGTCGTGGTGGCCGCTCTCACCCTTGCGGAAAACCGTATCATCACCTTCCCCCGCGACATACCGGTATCCAATACCATCTTGATGTTCATCTTGATCAACATCAATCTTTTACTGTTGATCTTATTGATATTTCTTGTGTTTCGGAACCTCGTCAAACTCTTGTATACGCGTCGCCGGAAAATCGAAGGTTCCCGACTTCGGACGCGGCTGGTTCTGGCATTCATTGCCCTTTCGCTGCTTCCCACAACCATTTTGTTCCTCTTTTCCATCAACTTTATCACCAATAGCATCGAATTCTGGTTCAATGTGCCAGTTGAACAGGCCCTGGACAAATCCCTTCTGGTGGGCCAGGAGTTCTATCAGCAAAACGAGATCCGCCATCAGTTTTTCCTGGAACGAATTTCATACCAGATGGAACGAAAAAATTTGATTGAACCGGAGAAGCGAAAGGATCTTACCCACTACATTCAGGTGGTCCAGCGGGAGTTCGACCTGGATACAGTGGAGGTTTACTCCGCCAATTACGGCCGCCTCACCTATGCTCTGAGCAGGGATTTGGATGGCGTTGCCATTGCGGCGGCACCACCGAGCGCCTTTGTCATGGATGCCGGTGAAAAGAAGGTTCGTTCTCTCACACAGGCGATCAACGACGGCGAACTACAGCGGACCATCGGAACCGTTCCCTTTGACGTCCCGCCGGAAACGGCCGTCGCCCATGTGGCACTGGGACTTTTCATTCCACCGGATCTCTCTTCCAATATGGAGTCCATCTCCAGAGGGATCGAAGAGTACCAACAGATCAAACTGCTGAAACGACCCATTCAGATCACCTATTACATCACCTTGTCCATCGTCGCCCTTCTGGTCATTTTCTGTGCCGTTTGGTTCGGCCTCTACTTCGCCAAGACCATCACCACCCCCATCATGGATCTGGCAGAGGGTACGCGGCGGGTTGCCGGCGGAGATCTCACCGTCTACATCGACAGGAAAACGGCCGATGGCGAGATCGGCACCCTCGTGGACGCCTTCAACAAAATGACGAAAGACCTGCGTTCCAACCGTCAGCAACTGGAATTGTCCGCACGGAAACTCACCGAGCAGAACCAGGAGATCGAGGAGAGAAGGCAGTATATGGAGATCGTGTTGAAAAACGTCTCCGCCGGCGTCATCACCGTAGACGCCAACGGCATCATCACCACCTTCAACAAATCGGCCGAATTCATGCTCAACATCGATGCCGAAAGTGTCCTGGACAGACACTACGGTGATCTTCTGGTTACCGAACACCTGCAATTCACCGAAGACATCATGGAACGGATCGCCTCGCTCCGGGAACAGACCATGGAGATCCCCCTGCGCATCACGGTAAACGGACAACCACGGACCTTTCTCATGTACGTCAACACGTTAAAGGACGAGTTGGGTCATCCCATGGGAAATGTCATGGTGTTCGACGATCTCACGGAACTGGAAAAGGCCCAGCGAATGGCCGCGTGGCGGGAAGTGGCCCGGCGGATTGCCCATGAAGTGAAAAATCCGCTGACCCCCATCAGCCTCTCCGCCCAGCGTCTCAAACGTCGCTATTCCCACCGTATCAACGAACCGGTGTTCGACGAGTGTACCCGCATGATCATCGACCACGTGGATCTGATCCGCAATCTGGTCAACGAATTTTCCACCTTCGCCCGTTTCCCCACGGCCAATCCGAAACCGTGCCAACTGCCCCCCATCATCGAAGAGACGGTTTCCCTGTATCGGGAGGGACACCCGGATATCGCGTTCGATGTCCGCATCGGCGAAGACATCCCTCAAATGAACCTGGATCGCCAGCAATTGAAGCAGGCCATGATCAATCTGGTGGATAACGCCGTGTCCGCCGTCCGCAACCGTGGCCGTATTACCCTGTCTGCAAGCTATGACCCTATCTTGAAAATCGTTCGTCTGGAAGTTGCCGACGACGGTACCGGCATCACCGACAGGGACAAGATCCGGCTGTTCGAACCCAATTTTTCCACAAAAAAGACCGGTATGGGATTGGGGCTGACCATCGTCAACTCTATTGTCACCGACCACAATGGTGTGATACGCGTTCAGGACAACTTGCCGAAAGGCGCCAAATTCGTCATCGAACTGCCCGTTTGATGGTTTACAAATTAGGAAAACGCCATGTTCCCCACCATTCTAATCGTAGACGATGAGCCCACGATTCTGCAGTCCTTAAGCGGTCTGCTCACGGATGAAGGTTTCGAGGTTATCACCACAAACAACGGATATGAGGCTTTAAAGATCATCGATGCCGAGGCGCCGGATCTCGTCATGCTGGATATCTGGATGCCCGGCATCGACGGCATCGAGACGTTACGGGAGATCAAAAAGGTCAACACCGCACTACCGGTCATCGTCATCACCGGTCACGGCAATGTGGAGACCGCCGTCAAAGCGACCAAGCTGGGGGCATACGATCTCATCGAGAAACCCCTTAATATTGACAAGGTGATCGTCGCCATCAACAATGCCCTCAACTTCCGACGTCTGGAGGAAGAAAACCGATACTTACGAAAAAAAACCCTCGAAAAACACTCCATCAGTGGCAACAGCGCACCGATCCAGGCCCTCAAAGCACAGATCGACAACGTCGCCCCCACCGATTCCTGGGTGCTGATCAAAGGCGAGAATGGCACGGGAAAGGAGTTGGTGGCCCGAACCATTCATCAATTGAGTCCCCGCGCCGAATCCCCGATGATCGATGTCAACTGTGCCGCCATTCCGGAAACGTTGATGGAAAGTGAGCTGTTCGGCCATGAAAAGGGCGCCGTCACCGGATCCAGTTCGAAGAAACGGGGCAAGTTTGAACTGGCCAACACCGGAACCATTTTTCTGGACGAAATCGGGGACATGAACAAGGCCACCCAGGCCAAGATCCTGAGGGTGCTGGACGAAAAAAAATTCCAGCGGGTGGGCCAGGGACGCATCCTGACCACGGACGTCAGGGTCATCGCGGCCACCAATAAGGATCTGGAAGCGGAAATCGAAAACGGCAACTTCAGGGAAGATTTGTATTACCGCCTCAACGTGGTTCCCATTGTCGTTCCGCCCTTACGGGACCGCTTGGAAGATATTCCGGAATTAACGGATATTTTCCTGGCAGAGGCCGCGGCCAGCAATCGTGAAAAGTGCAAAACCATCGCTCCCGATGCCATGGACGTGCTAACCAAATACTCCTGGCCGGGAAACGTGCGGGAGTTGAAAAACCTCATCGAACGACTGGCGATCATGGTCCATGGGGAAACCATTACCGTAAGGGACCTGCCGTCCAATTTATCCAATCGGAAACGGATGGGCAGTGAACTCTTCTCCATGGAGGACCTGGACAAAGCCAGAAACGCTTTCGAAAAGGAATATGTGCAAAGGAAGTTGTCTGTTTACAACGACGACATGGAAAAAACGGCCCAATCCATCGGTGTAAGCGTGGAATACATCCAGTCTCTCATGGCGTCTCCGGAATCATGAGAATCATCAGCGGCAGGTTCAAGGGGCGGCGACTCACGGCGCCCGCCGGAATGGATATCCGCCCCACGGCCGACCGGATCAAAGAGTCCATATTCAATATCCTCGGACAACGCATCCGAAACACGACGGTGCTGGATCTGTTCGCCGGCACCGGCGCACTGGGAATCGAAGCACTCAGTCGGGGCGCCGCGTTTGCCGTCTTCGTGGATCAATCCAATACGGCCCTTTCCGTCATCCGCCACAATGTTCGGCATCTGGACGTGGAAGATCGTATCCGTATCATTCGGTGGAACATCAAAAGAAACCTCAACTGCCTCTTATCCATGAAACGAAAGTTCGATCTGGTGTTTATGGACCCTCCGTACGAAAAGGATTCGGTGTCGCCAGCCCTGGCAAATCTGATATCGTGCGGTGCACTGTCTCCCCATGGAAACATCGTCATCGAGCATGGCGTCCGGGAACCCGTTGACGTCGATTTCGGAGCATTGTCCCTGGTCGACCAACGGAATTTCGGGAAGACCCTTGTTTCCTTTATGGTTTCCGTGATATAGACCGCTGCTGATAGGAGGTCTCTCCTACAGTTCAATTCCATCATCGGGAGAGTTTATGGGACAAATTGCCATCTATCCAGGATCTTTCGACCCAGTGACCAACGGCCATCTCGATATCGTAAAACGAGGCCTTACGCTATATGATCGAATCGTTGTCGCCATCTTACAGAACCCCGGGAAAAAGGCGATGTTTTCCATTGAAGAGCGTCTGGAAATGTTGAAAGAAGCCATGTCGGGACTGGGCAACATCGAGTTTGATACCTTCGACGGTCTTTTGGTGGACTACGCCCAGAAACGAAATGCGAGGGTCGTCTTACGGGGCATGCGTGCCGTTTCGGATTTCGAATACGAATTTCAGCTGGCGCTGATGAACAGAAAACTCAACCGTGAAGTAGAGATGGTTTTTCTTATGACCGGTCTGCGATGGATTTTCACCAGTTCATCGATCATAAAGGAAGCGGCCCGTTTTGGCGGCGATGTTTCCGACATGGTCCCCCCTGGGGTCAACCGTCGAATCAAAAAGAAATTCGGATGTTGATTCATGGATCTGTGGCAACTGCAAATTTTCTGTAAAGTGATCGAACTGAAAAGTTTTTCCCGGGCCGGACGTGCGGTGCACCTCTCCCAACCCACCGTCTCCAGCCACATCCGTGACCTGGAAGAACATTTCGGATGTCGACTGATCGATCGCCTGACCAAGGAAGCGGTACCCACCAAGGGCGGACGTCTGTTATACCAGTACGCCAAACGCTTGATCGCCTTGCGGGATGAGACCGAAAGCGCAATGGCGGAATTCAAGGGAAAGATCAAGGGAAGTCTTGATTTGGGCGGAAGTACAATCCCGGGGGCCTTCATCCTACCGGCAATCATCGGTGCGTTTACCAGCCACTTCCCGGAAGTCAATATCAGCCTTTCCATTGCCGATACCGAAAAAACCGTTGATGAAATCCTGGACGGAAAGTTGGAGTTGGCTGTGGTCGGTGCCATCGCAAACGATGCGGCCATCATCCAAACCCATCTTGTGGAAGACGAGTTGTGTCTGGTGGTTCCCGCAGGTCATCGATGGGCCAATAAAAAACAGATCACATCCAAACAATTGTTTACCGAACCATTCATCATCCGGGAGCATGGCTCGGGAACCCTGAAATCCATTCAAACCAGCTTCTCCGAAGCCGGCCTGAACGTGAATGACCTGAATGTGGTCGCACGGATCGGCAGCACCGAGGCGATCCGCCAGGGAATCAAAAGAAAAATGGGCGTCTCGATCCTCTCCTCCATCGCTGTTTTCGACGATGTGGCTGCCGGACACCTCGCGACATTGTCCATCAAGGACCTGAACCTCAAGCGCGCCTTTTACCTTACCTACCACCGCCATCGATCGATCTCTCCCCTGTGTCGTACCTTCATCGACTTTATCAACGGGGAGTTCTCTAAAACCGAAGAAAAATCGGACTGATCTCGATTCAGAGACAATCCCATCAAAAGAATATTTTCAATTATTTCAGAAATATATATAATATCTTGACTAAATTTTCGGTATCTCGTAAAAAGACTTTCTGGATATTTTGGTAAAATCGTATCACGCAATCTCACAAATTTGAACGATGCCTTCTAAGGATAAGTTTTATATTGAAGCGATCCAACGGTTTTGCAGCAGCCTGGACATTACAATCGCTCTTCGCCGTTTATTCGACTATCTTGCCGATATCATACCACTGAGACTAATCACCATCGGCGTTTTGGATATAGAAATGAAATACTTCAGGCAAATGGCCGAAACCACGGCAGAATATTCCGTAAGCGAAAATGTTCACCGCCCTCTGCGGGAAAAAACCATTGAGTTTGCAAAATCCTGGAGCATGAAAGAACCGACGCTGATTAACAATATTGTGCTTACCAACCAAAACAAGCCGAATCTGGAGGGCCTTGCGTCATCCGTACCGGATTTGTTCGGCGAAAATGGAATATCGAGCCTGAATTTACGGCTGCTGATCGATGGTGAATGGATCGGGATCTTGAGCATGTTTGCTGCCGGGATCGATCAATACTTTCAAAACCATGCAGACCTGTTGGAACCCTTGCAGGAACCCTTTGCCATGGTAATGTCAAATTGCCTGCAATATCAGGAGATAATGAGGCTGCAAGAGATTCTGGCAGAAGACAACCGCAATCTTCGGTTAGAACTGCAGGAATCATCAAATGAAGTGATCGGAAGAGACTATGGGCTGAAGGATGTGATGGAGATCGTCGCACAAACAGCCCCGAGGGAGAACCCGGTGCTGTTGTTGGGTGAAACCGGCACGGGAAAAGAGGTCATTGCCAATGCGATCCATTATTCTTCGCCGAGACGGAACAAGCCTTTGGTCAAGGTGAATTGCGGCGCCATTCCCGAAAGCCTGATCGACAGCGAATTGTTCGGACATGAAAAAGGTGCATTTACCGGGGCCACCGGGCGGAAGCGGGGACGATTTGAACGGGCCAACGAGGGAACCATCTTTCTGGACGAGATCGGCGAATTATCGTTGAAGGCCCAGGTGCGTCTGCTGAGAGTGATTCAGAACAAAGAGATCGAGCGGGTGGGAGGGACACAAACCCTCCCGGTGGACATTCGGGTCATCGCCGCAACTCACAGGGATCTGTCCAGTATGGTGGAGAAAAACGAATTCAGGGAGGATTTGTATTATCGGTTGAATGTTCTTCCCATCATGATTCCCCCTCTGCGGCAGCGAAAAATCGATATCCCCGAACTCGCCCATTATTTTATTGCAAAAAAGGCAAAAGAGCTAAAATTGAAGCAAATTCCAAAGCTGGCCCCGGGAACCCTGGATCCGTTGATCCACTACCGATGGCCCGGCAATATTCGGGAACTGGAAAACGTGGTGGAGCGGGCTTTGATTCGATACCAGAGCGGGTTGCTCTCCCTGGATGATTTTCTTTCTCCGCGGGATCACACGAAACACGACAACGGGCAGCGCTCTTCGGATGTTCTACCCTTTGATCAGATGGCGAAAAAGCATATAATTCTGGCGCTGAAACATACAAACGGACGAATCAGCGGTAATAACGGGGCCGCATCCCTGCTTGAGATGCATCCCAATACGTTACGAACGAAAATGAAAAAACTGGGAATCCCATTTAAAAAAAACCGCTTACATGCCGGCGCACCCCACTAGGAAGCTGAACGTTCCGCCTGCTTTCGAGACTGTTCGATCATCCAGGCGAACGGACGCATCAGTTCTTCATTTCCAGGCTTTTAACTTGGCAGTCCTCACCGACCTTGGTCAGGAATTTCGGTTTGGCGACAGAAATCAGCGCCGGCAACAGCGTCAGTGCCGCAACGGAGCTGTAAATCATGGCACCGGCCATCTGCAGTCCCATCGCCCGGTTGTTTTCCATCTCCCCCAGCAGCAACACCGCAAAACCGACCGCGACGGAAGCGGCATTGATGACAATCGCCTTTCCCGAGGAACGGATGGTGTTGAAATATGCCCGATCGAATGTGTCCCCTCGCTTTAGCTGGGCTTTGAAACGCTCGAGGAAATGGATGGTATAGTCGACACCGATGCCGACGGAAATAGACGCCACCATACTCGTCCCGGAATTCACCTTCCAACCCATAATAACGAGGATTCCGAAATTTGTCAGGATCGTGAACACCAGTGGAATCATTGAATAGATGCCGCCAACCCATGATCTGAAGATAAAAAAAGTAATAATGAAAATAAAGACCATGGCTTGTGCAATACTGGAAAATTGAGATTTTATAATCATATTGGCGATCTCCATCGTGGTCAGATTATGACCGCCCATGGAAATCGATTCGATATAGGGGTCATCGACGGGAAATTCCCGCGCCAGTATTTTCTTAACTTTTTCCAAATACACCGTGGTGAATGCCGTTAGTGAGCTTCTAACCAAAACCGAGAAATGGAACTCTTTGAGATCGGGGCGTATCATGCCGTTGAACGTATCCCGGTTTGAGTTCTGCGCTTGGTTCAGAACCACGCCGATAACTCCTCTGTCGGTCAGTGTGGGATCGCCAAGGCCGTCGGTACGGGTATCGGGAATTTTTTTGTAGGCGGGGTCTTCATCATGATAAAACAGGCTGTATGTTTTCCGCACTAAATCCACCGGCCCGAAGACAAAACCGGTCGGCCCCACCGACCTTTCCCCAAGATCCACGTTGGGTTCTTCCAGGGAAAGCAATTGTTCCCGAACCTTTTCGAGTTTATGAAGCACATAGGGTTGTTTGACGTCGGCTGCGAATAGATCCTGTAACACATTCCAATGACGAACCATACACGTGCCGTTGGGTGTTATTTTCAGGCTTCGGAGCTTGATGATCGATTTGCCCGTGTTCTCCCAACTCTCTTCGGACCGGCCCAGCCTCCGATTAAGATCCTTGAATCCGTTGATTTGGTCGGTGCCGTAACCGGCGAATGTCGCGTCCCGGACATGATCTGGCATTGACGCGACGGTTTCCGCCAAACCGGCAAGCCCATCCAGTCCCGAACCGGAATCGTGATTTGCAACCGTTTCCTCTCCAAGCAATGCGTCGAGAGCAGCGTCTTTTGTTTCGGACGTTGCCGCACTTTGCTTTTGAAACTCGACGATATATTCCTCATTCAACAAATCATTCATCAGGATGATGGACGGCTCCATTTTCTGTCCGTAACGTTTCGGCTGTTCGAACATATGAATCATTTTGACGACAAACGCATTCACCGGCGAATCATCCAGGTTCGTCTCGTCGGAAAACATTTGCCATTCGGTGGCGAACGCTCTGCTTCGCTTGCGGAGCTGATCTTGAAGCCATTGGTTTTCCAGGTTGACGTGATCCCTGAATGTAAACATCATTGCAATCTGTCCGGTTCCGGTCAGATAGCGATCGATGAAATGGGTGCTCATCCGTACCGGATGATCTTTCCTGAAATTTTCAGCCATGCTTCCTTCAAATTGAAGGTCCTTTATCATAAAGGCGCTTATCACCGAAATTACGGCAAAAATCGTCAACACTTTCTTTGGGGACGAAGTAACGATTTTTGACAGGCCAACCAGCATTTTTTCCAAAAAGCCGGAAGGCGCATCTTCATTTTGATCAGATACAGACCGTTTTTGGCGAGGCCGCTTCCAGTAGCACAGAATCGCGGGGCTGAGGGTCAAGGTGAGCACAAGCGCCACAATGATGCCGAAGGAGGTAAAAACCGAAAAATGCTGAATCATTACCATGGAAGAGGATGAAAGTGAAATAAACCCCCCGAATGTCGTCAAGCCTGCCATCACGATCGCCGCACCCACACCCTGGATCGATCTGCGCAGAATCTTGCGGCGATCATCCAAATTCCACGCATCCTCCAGATATCGATTCAGCAGATGGATGCCATAGGCACTGCCGATTGCCAACAGAACGATCGGAGTGATTGACGTGATCGGTGTAATCGGGGTGCCTGTCAGGGCCATCAAGCCGTAGGACCAAATCACGGATAGCACAACCGTGATAAATGGTATCACCACACCTTTAAAACTCCTGAAGCTGACCGCAAGCATAAACACCATCACCAGCAACGCGATGGGAAGCAGCAATCCAAAATCCGTATTGATCGCTCTAAACAACGCGGCAAGCATGACCGGCTGTCCGGCCACATAGGCCTTCACTCCGGATATGCTGTTTCGGTCCAGAATATTTCGGACGTGATCATATACTTCCAACATGTTGTAAATTTCTCTCACATCCGGAAGTTGAAATTCAAGATTTTCATAGCTTAGGGGATCGATCTGTTCCAACGTGAAATCGTATAGCTTATTGGTGAACACCTCCCAGGTTAACATATTGGGATTCATGAAAAAATCCCGTTTTTGGGTAACGCGGACAATCTCATTAAAACGATTCCGGGTAAGCGCTTTGCTTAATAATTGTTTCAGTTCGGGATATTCAAGGTAAGCGGGTTTCAGATACGCGATGAGATGATTTCTTAACCGCTCAGAGATTTTTTTCGAATGCTCTTCGATAAACGCATCATCGTACACCACACCGTCAATCGTCTTGCCATAAACAGTAAAGGGGAAAAAGGAGGTCTTTCCCTGGAACCTGGTTTTCAGCAAGTCGGAGTCCAGGGCCGTTTCCAATTCCAGGATGGAAAAACGCCTTCTATAGTCCCATTTGTTGATCATGGGGACATGAATGGCGGTCGCTTTGCCGTCTTCAGAGAGCATGTTGCCGCGAAACAGCCGATCGTTTTGAATGTGATCCTGTAAAGCGGGGATAATCTTTAAAAGATTCTCATCCGATTCGGGCAGCAACGTTTCATTGGCTTCGGTGAAAGGAATGCCCGCTTCTTTTTTTAATTTTTGTATGACGCTGCCGGTGACGACCGCACCGGTCTCCTTGTCCAGGACTCCATCCTCCAGTCCGGAGATGCTGCTGATATCATTGATATCAAAACCGATGGGCATCTCAATTTCTTCGGTTCTTCCGGTCAATTTGCTGTGGATGATCTTTCGGGTTTTCAGCGCTTTCAGCTCTATGACGATACTCTCGATGCTCCGCAGCACCGGCGGATTCATAATCCCGGTATCAACAGACTCTATGCCGATAACAAACGATTCTTTAAAGTCATAGTTTTTTTGATAATAGTCGTTGGCTTTGACACTTTCCAAATCCGTCGGAATGAATTTATAAGGATCTGACTCTACGTAGGATTTCGTTATAAACTGATACGTGAAAAAAACCGTCAGTCCCAAAACGGCCAGCATAATTGCTTTGGGATAGCGTGTTGAAAATCGACCGAGAACTCCCATCGTTGGCAAACTCCGCTTTAAAAAGAGTATTTCACTTCCGCCTGCAGTCGCGTACCGACATTGGTATAGCCGCTGAGTTCCTGATCGGCCGGGCGGGCGGGAAGGTTCCGGTACATCTCCTGCCAGAACGTATCGGAATAGCGTTCTTGGCTCCAATACCCCAAGGTCTTGAGATATCCGCCGATGTTGACCGATAACCCCGAAACGCCTGCAGCGCCGCTGCTGCCGGCACTTTTTTCCACATTGGCGCCGGTGTCTGTGGCAGCGGGCGCTTCCGTCCCAAGCCAGGTATAACGGCTGTCATCGATATCAATGGGGGAAACATCGCCGTTGGAAAAATCGGATCCCATGAAAGATGAGCCCTTATCGGAACCGATAATCCGTTTGGGTTTTCGTAATCCCTTCAGGTAGACCCACTGGTCATCCTCCTTGTCCCCCGGATACTCGATCATCAAGGCGCTGTTGCCCTTGTCATCGGCGGGAGCAAAGAAATAGCTGATGTTGCGGTCCAAACGATTTTCCGCGTCATTGTAATTTTCGGTAAAGATCGCTGCGCGTGACTTTTTCGTAAACAACAGCTTTCCCTGGGCATCGTAGATTCGGAATGCCACCTCGTTGGTCATCTTCTCAACCACCGGCAATTCATCGATGGCTTTTTTTATCTGCCACCCTTTTTCCTGGGGCGTCTCGGCCATTGCCGTTCCCATGGGAATGATGAACAAAGCGCCCAATAATACAGCAAAAATTACCATTTTACGATTCATGTCTTCCCCGCTTTCAGAATTTATCAGGTCAATTGCTTGTGAATATTTCATCCATATCGATCGAGTAATCGGCCAAGAATCATTCCGCGTTCACTTACTGCGTTTCAGGCAGATACTATGCCAAGAAATGTTTTGTAATCATTACAAATTTTTATCGATCACGTTCACTTCAATTCACCGTATTTCATAAATTCGATCACTGTATATCGTGCTTTTCAATTCTGCAACGGAATGCCGGAGCATTCAAACCCGAACCGGACGATTGGCAACATAGATTCAAAGGCACGGCACCATTTCAATTGGGTTGTACTTCGGATAACGTTGGTGATATCGAAAGTCTCGGTGTCGTCACAGACGGATACCCCCTTCGATATGATCAAGATCGTGGATGTTACGGATGCATCAGAAAGAGTAAGGAAATGGGTGAAATAAAAAGCACGCTGGACCTTGTAATGGAAAGGACCCGTCACCTCTCCATGTCTTCCGAAGAGAAGGAGCGGCAGCAAAATGAGGATTTCCGGAAACGGTTGAACGGATTACTCGCAAATTTCGACGACGGCGCTCTGACCGTCGAGGCGCTGCGGGACCGAATTTCTCAATTGCAGGAGGAACTGAAGGTCGATGACCGGCGGATTGTACTCTCTGCCACAGGTGAGCGCATCGACCCGGAAAAAGACAACCGGCGCTGGCTTCAATTTCTTGCAGTCATCGATCCGGCCATTGCCCATTCATTGGAAAAACGCCTTTCACTTCACGTTCATCGGCAGACCGAACGCATGGATGTCGCAAAGGAAACTTCACGGGACCGGCTCACCCGGGACCACGGCGTCCGGGGGTCGGCGGTTGTCCCGAACCCCAACAAAGATCCGGCCTATCGAAGGGAACGTGCCGCCCTAAATCGGCAGACGATGGATGAAATAGAGGCGATCATCGACGAAGCCTGATGAAAGTCAATCTTCATTTTACGTTTTTTTTTGAGGCACGGGTCACTCCGGCAAGCCCCAGGATACCGGCAGCCAGAAGTGCCAACGTGGATGGCTCTGGCACCGGCGCCGGACTGCCGGGGTCCTCCGGTGGGTCAACGGGCCAGGTTGGTTCTCCCGATGGCGGATCATAAGGGATCGGCGGCTGGACAGGATCACTTGGTGGTGTCGGTGTGCCCGGGACCGGAAAAGAAGGAGGGTGCGGGCCTTGAGGCGCCCTGGAACCGCCGGCGATCGGTGGATACGGAGCCTGATAGGGAGCACTCGGGTTTTGGGACGAACTGCTGCCACCGCCCGATGGTGATGAACCCAAGTCCGGATGGGATCCGTTGGAACCGGCCGCCGATCTGGCCGAAAAACCCGAATAAGTGACAGCCGGGATCCTATCCAACACCGTGACGGCCAGGCTATCGTCGCCGGTTACCCATGCAAGCAGATCATCCCTACCCCAATCTTCCGCTCCCAAGCCTGCCATTGGATGGTCCTCATCTGTCAACCGATGGTTCTCTTCGATAATCCACTGGACCACCTCACCATCAGCCAATGATGGACTGCGTGCCATGCGCTGGTAACGTTCCCATCCATCCTCCATCAATGCACCTATCGCTTCCAATGACCCTTTTCTGGCGAGGATGGAATGACCGTATGAGAACGGCTCGTAGGAGTCCTCCGTATCTCCGGCTTCACCGGTTGTTACGCGATCCGGTTCATGTGGGACAAGATCGGCCTGTCTCTCCGACGCCGGATCTTGTCCGATTTTGTTCAATGCCTGTGCATTGGTAAAATTATTGGTATAAATGGCGTAACAGATAAAAAAAAGGATGATAAGACAGGATATCAGGATCGATGTGGGCAGGATTTTTTTCATGTCTTGGTCCGTGGCGTTGGTGATGAACAATGAAAGGATTGGTTCTGATACCAGATGTAGCAATTTGGATACCAACACGGCATTACTTCCAAAAAACAATATATAAGCTATGATTACAGAGAGTTAAAATCAAGTTGGCGTGGAGGCATGAAACCAAGATACCGGTTTCGAAATCGGTGGGCAGATGGTTCGGCCAGTTTTGGTTTTGAATAGATAACATATTAAGATCAAAGCATTTAAATCTTTACGAGATGGCGAGAACCGGGGATTTCAGCGATTATAACGGGGGCGATGGAATAGAGAAAAAAATACCTATATGAAAAAAAATGGCCAAATTATATTTAAATAATTACCAATCAAACATAACCAAACCAAAAGCGCTCCACCTGCTCGAAATTGGCGTGGACCGCTTCGGCTCCCGATATTACATCCCCGTGCCCGGAAAGCAGCCAGGCCGCATCCACCTCCGCCATCCGCCGGATGCTTTCTTTGAGGAGCTTGCCGTTTCCACCGGGAAGATCGGTGCGCCCCAGCGCCTCCTGGAATATCAGGTCTCCGGTAAACAGGGCGCCGGTCGCCGGCCAGTGGATGGTTATGGATCCGGGAGAGTGACCGGGTGTATGGTAGATGGTCAATGAAATGTCCCCCACCTTCAACTCCCCTTCGGTCAGAAACAGATCCGGCTCGTAGCGTTTCGGATCCATATTGGGAACACCTTTGAAAACCGGTGTCCCTATCTCCACCATATCCCAATCTGCGGTGTGCAGTGCGAAAAGGGTCGATGTCTCGGCAAGAAGGCCCACGGACTCCATGTGATCCGAATGGGCATGGGTACAAATTACCATATCCACATCCTCGACCGACAGGCCCAGATCGGTCAATTCCCTGCGGACGTGATCGAAGTGTGCCAGGTGGCCCGGATCGATGAGGATGTTCCTCTCCTTCGAACGGATCAGATAGGCGTTGCAGTTGTTCACCGTTTCAGAATGCCAGATAAAGGCGTGCAAATCAGGGGTCAGTTCCATCGATAGCGCTCCTTACAACGGCTTCGTAAAAAGCTTTTCCAGGCCAAAGATGGCCAAAACAGTATTACGAAAGAAACAAATTTTTGTATTGTTCTGTCGATGAATCGAATGGGAAAAGCTTTTTATGGAATTTTTTTATTTGTAATGATGAACGAGTTCCTTAGAAATCCCTTCTGCTTTTCATCGTCATTTTTTCAGAATGTTGCGTGTCTGAATCCAGTCCTGCATCTCCATAAGGCTTTTGGTCAAATGGTAGCGACCGTCTTCGAATACGCCGTAGTCCCCGCCACCGGCCATGGCCGCGACGAACCGGATGTTGTTGGCGTACAGCAGCCAGACGTCGCTCCAACGCCGTTCGATGTACTCGTCGAAGATGCTGCCACCTTGACCTATCCCCGTCGCGTATCCTTTTTCCCAAACCGATTCCATCAGTCGGGTGGCGGCCCGGACCGAACCGTTGGAGGTGGCGATCGTGTTGTCCAGCCGGGCAAAGTAGCCTTTTATCCAGGAGGTATCGTGACATGCCAGGCAGGTACGCTGCATGGTGTCGCGCCTACCGGCAATTTCATCTTCGCTGATCAAGCAACCGGTGGCCAGCCCGCCATCCAGGTCTGTGGGCAGGGTTAATCCCTTTGGGCTTCTGATCACGGTGGTGTCCGGCCCCCTGGGTTGGGGGTGGGCGTAGATCAGTCCGAAGATGCGCCACCCCAGCCGGTCGCTCATCTTATGGGACCGCTCGTTGATCACATCCCCATCAGCGTTTACCGTCAGACTGATGTGGCAGGTGGCACATGTGGGCGCTGGAATATCCCGCCCCACCATCCAAGGCACCGCATCGAAATCCCATTGGTGTCCCAGGGCGGAAAAGAGATTGCCGTGTTTGCTGGCAGAATAGACCTTATAGGCGGGCACGTCCGGTCCCACGTGGCACTCCTTGCAAGTATACGGCTTTCTGGCCATTTCGATGGAAAAGTTATGTCGGGTGTGGCAGGCCGAGCAGGCGCCGCGGCTACCGTCCAGGTTCACCCTTCCCACGCCCTGGTTGGGCCAGCCCGAAATAACGGGAAATTCCAGTTCACCGGCGTCGGTGTCCCGAATCTTGGTGCCGGTGACCGCAAGACGGGTCCCATGGCAATAGTAGCAGGCGTCTGCCCGGGTCATGTCATTGGCCGGCGTAAAATGAACGGTGGTTTCGGCAATGGTTGCCGGGCCCAGGATCGTTCGCTGCAAATCTTTATAAACCGGATTTTCGGATAGATTCTTTTCGGCCATGGCCATGATGTTTTCGCCAAACTGCGCCCGCTCGGTGACGTGGCATGTGGCGCAATCGTCCGGGGTGACGACGACATGGATATCATAGCCGTTATGTTCGAAGGTGTCGGTGTGGGCATCGCCCCGCAAGGTGTGGCACTCAGCACAACCCACACGGTTTGCCCGCAATGGCTCCGGTACATTGTCACTGGAAAGACGTCGCATCATGCCTTCCCTGGCCAAAGCGGCCTTGGGGGTCGTCCGGCCATGGCGGCTCTTTTCCCAGTCGGCGACGATTCCCGGATGAAAGACGCCATGGCAGTCCAGGCATTCCTGGGTGGCGTCGCTGACATTCGTCTCACTGCTTTGGGCAGGACCGACAGCCATCAGGATCATAACAAATAGACTCGGAATTATTGTGGGGATACGCATGTAACACTCCAAGAACACAATTGATTTTTTTAATAACGCATCGTTAGGAGTTCGTGTTTACGCCAATACGATACTTTGATGACGTCAAAGGACGGATTTTCAGAGGCTTCGTAAGAGGCCCGCAAGGATTGCGGATCCGTAAGGAACGAGACGTACAAAGAGTACGTCGCAGTGACGTCGGATTCGCGTAACGCCGGTATCGGGCCTCTTACGAAACCGTTATCTTTTGTTAGAGCGGAGGATGGACATTACTAACCACACCCCCAGAATCGTTGCGATGACATAACCGGCAACGCCCAAAAGGTCGGTGATCGAAAGGGTCTGCAATCCCCAGAAATCGACCTCGATAACGAACACCTCTCGTTTGGAGTTCAGAATCAGTGCGGCGGCGATGAGCGAAGCGGCCACCACCAACCCCATGGTGAGACGGTTGATGCCGCTTTCGAATTTGTTGGACATGGACGTAAGGCCCGTATGATCCAGTTCCACACGTGGATTTTCGGTGGCCATTTTTTTAAAGAGACCATGGGCCAGGTGGGGCATCT
Source organism: uncultured Desulfosarcina sp. (assembly GCA_963674945.2). Lineage (GTDB taxonomy): Bacteria > Desulfobacterota > Desulfobacteria > Desulfobacterales > Desulfosarcinaceae > Desulfosarcina. Next base: position 192,780 of record CAXXWQ010000002.1, on the reverse strand, counting down.
GGCGCAGGTAGCCACCGAACAGTTTCGCGTCCCGCCCCATATTTTTCAGCACCTTGTGGGCTTCATAGCCCCGTCTGACAAGCTTCTCCGCGTAGGGTCGTGTCACCTCCAGCAAGCTGGCATCGGAACCGAGAATCTTTCCCAGGGCCTCTGTCTGGATGAAGGTCTTGAAGAGGAGCAAAAGGTTCCGGGGCAGACAGATTCGGTATTTGAACACCAGGCGCATCACCTGATCGTATACATCCTTGACCGAAATGGTTTTCAAACTTCGGCCATAAAAAGGTTCGGCCATGTCCTTGAGGTCTTCCCGAAAGCTTTTTAGGTCCATGGACTTCGGGTCCACCAGGCCGGCCAATTCGAATGCCTCCATTACCATGTCGTAGTCGTGTTCGGAAAATCCCAGGAAAAGATGTGCGATTTGCATCATGGTCTCTTCGTCCAGATATCCCACGATGCCGAAATCAACAAGGCCGACACGTCCGTCACGCATGACGATGGTGTTCCCCGGATGGGGATCGGCATGAAAAATTCCGGAGACCATGAGCTGCCGGGAAAAAGAACGAAGCCCGATCATGGCCACCGATTCGGGATCGATACCCTGGCTTCGAATCTCCTCCACCCGATCCATCTTGATCCCTTCGATATGCTCCATGACCAGCACCGACTTGGATGTAAAATCCCAGTAAACGGAGGGAATGTGGATTTCGTCCACATTCTTGAAGTTTTGGGCAAAGCGTTCGATGTTGCCGGCTTCGATGAGCATGTCCAGTTCCCGGAAGATGGTTCGCTCGAACTCTTTCACAAGGTTGACCGCACCCACGATGCGCCCGATGTCAAAGGCCTTCTCAAACCTTGTGGCGAAGTAATACATGAGCTGGATATCTTTTCGGATTTGTTTCGCGATCCCCGGCCGAATCACCTTCACGGCCACATCTTCACCGGTTTTGAGCCGTGCCCTGTGTACCTGGGCTACCGACGCGGCGGCAAGGGCCGTTTCGTCTATCTCGTCGAACAATCGGTCCAGCGGCTTTTCCAGTTCCGTTTCGACCAGCCGACGAATTTTGCGGAAGGGTACTGGGGGGACCTGGTCCTGCAATTTGGTCAATTCATCGATATATTCCGGTGGAAACAGATCGCCCCGCGTGCTCATCAACTGGCCGAGCTTGATGAAGCTGGGGCCCAACTCTTCCAGGGTTCGCCGGACCCGGCCGGGATTGGGCAATCCGAACTTGATCCGGGATCCGGTCTGACCCTTCAATCGATCGGCAATCTCCCCCATGCCATGTTTGATGAGCACGCGGGAAATCACACCAAGATGGCGAATGCCGCGAATGCGGTTGCTGGATAAGGGAAACGGCATCGAACCCCCATGTATTGGGTTACTGTCCATCCAGAAATCGGCCCAATCTTCGATCGAATTGGCCGTTTATGAATGGGTACGAGGTAAGGGATGGGGGACCCTATTCTTGGCTTTTCAAATCGGAGACCAGATCCCATCTCTTGGTGATTTTTTTCAACATCCGTTCGTCGGAAACGTAGTTTTCGACAAAACCGCAATCCACACAGACGTAATTGTCCAATGCCGCCAGGGCCGTCAGACTGACAGGAATGGAATTGCTGCCGAATGGACCGCTTTTCAAGGGGAGATCATCGGCCACGTATACGTTTGTGGATCCGCATTTGGGACACTTTCCCTCTTTCATGATACAATCCTCCTCATTGGTGATGGGATAAGCGGTAGATCGTTGAAACTGGGACATGTACCGCCTATATGCCCCAATGCCGGCGCGGTGTCAATGTCCATCACCCGGCGGACCAGGGTGGTCGCAATTGGACATTTCCGTTATTGGGTTCATGGACAAATTCCATCAATTCGCACAATGGACATGAAAGCGAAGGACGATGGATGATACAGCCCCCATCCTTTCGTCCCCCTTCCATCCTCCTTCGTCCCTCACTTGTCCCATACGACCCATAGCTCCAAAAATACGCCGTCACTACCCGACATACAATCCTGCTAATCCTGCTCCCAAAGCAGGACGAAACCGCGTCTTGATATAGCGGTCGGGTTTGGATACAAGAAAACAATCATGAAGACCCAACAACCATCACCCCCGTGGGCATTTCTCATCGTCGCCATAGCACCGCTGTGCTGGGCCGGAAACATCGTTCTGGCCAAAGGCATCGCCCTGCTCATTCCACCGGTTGCCCTGGCGTTCTGGCGATGGACCGTGGCCTTTTTCATCCTCGCCCCTTTTGCCTGGCCCTATGTAAAAAGGGATTTACGGGCCACCCTGACCGGCTGGAAGATCATCGTTCTCCTCTCCCTGTTCGGCATCACCGGATTCAACACCTTGCTCTACACGGCCGTTCACACCACGAGTGCCATCAATGGTGCATTGATACAGTCGACCATGCCGGCCGTCATCATCGTCATCTCAACAATTCTTTACAAGGATCGGGTTTCGTTGGTGCAGGCAGCCGGGGTGGGACTGTGCATGGTCGGGGCGGCCGTGGTGGTCCTCAAGGGACAATGGCAGGCGCTCATCCATATGACACTGGTGCAAGGAGATCTTCTGATGATCGTGGCGGTGGTTCTCTACGCTCTCTACTCGGCCCTTTTGCCCAAACGTCCGGCCATTCATCCGTTGAGCCTGCTGGTATACACCTTCGGATTAGGCGCCCTGTTCCTTCTTCCGCTCTATTTGTGGGAATCGGCAACCACAGGATCCTTCGCCCTCACCCCCGGCATCGCAGCCAGCATCGGTTACGTGGCAATCTTCCCATCCATCGTGGCCTATTTTTGCTGGAACCGGGGTGTAGCCGTGATCGGCGCCAACCGGACCGGGCTTTTCATAAACCTCATTCCCGTCTTCGCCGCCATCCTGGCGATCCTCTTTCTGGGCGAAACCCTGGCACCGTTTCATATCTTTGGCATGATACTGATACTGTCGGGTTTCTTCCTGTTCAACCGATGACGGCTTCGTAAAAAGTCTCTTTCCATTTGTATTGATGAAGGAGTTCCTCAAAAGTCCGATATCTTCGGTGCTTGCAGGATCGGATCAATCGGCCAGACCGTCCACCGCCTGCGCAAGGCGCGTCAATGCCTCTTGGAGAATGGACCGGGGGCAGGCGATGTTGATTCGTTGGAAACCGTCTCCTTCGGGGCCGAAAAGCAATCCATCGTCCAAAAAGATATTTGCCCGGCGGGTCATCAGCCGGCGAAGAGCACGGGGAGAAAGCCCCAACGACCGACAATCCAACCATACCAGATAGGTGCCCTCCGGCCGGACAATCCGGATACGGGAAATATGGTCATGGATAAATCGCATCAGAAAATCGAGATTTCCTTCGATGTATGCCATCACTTGCACAAGCCAATCGTCACCCTCCCGATATGCGGTTTCACAGGCCAACACCCCGAAAGGGTTGGCCCACCTGCCCATGCCGCATTGTTCCAGGGTCTGTTTGAATCGGTGCCGCAGCGTGGGATCAGGAATGATGATGTTGGCTGTGTGAAGGCCTGCCAGATTGAAGGTCTTGCTCGGAGCTGTGCAGACAACGGTGTTGGCGGCCACCTGTTTTCCGATGGCGGCAAAGGGCGTGAATCGGACACCCCGGTAGACCAGGTCACCGTGAATTTCGTCGGCGATGACCCGAACATCGTATTTCAGGCAGATTTCGCCCATGCGTTCCAATTCGCTTGGCGTCCACACACGTCCCACCGGATTGTGGGGACTGCACAGAATGAAAAGAGTGGTGGCCGGGTCCGCCGCCTTGGTTTCGAAGTCCGCAAAGTCGATCCCGTATCGACCGTCGTCTTGAATCAGGCTGTTGGAGACGATTTCACCACCGTTTTTTTCGATGGCGCTGAAGAAGGGATAGTAAACGGGCCGCTGGATCAGAACCCGTTCTCCGGGTCGAACGAGGCTGCGAACGAGGAGATGAAGAGCCGGCACGACGCCGGGGGTACAAACGATCCATTGGGGATCCATGTCCCAGCCATGATGCCGCTTCATCCACCCCACAATGGCCTGATCATAGGCATCTGTCCGGCGGGAATACCCGAAAATGCCGTGTCCGGCCCGATGCGTCAGAGCATCCACAACGGGTGCGGGTGCGGGAAAATCCATGTCCGCCACCCACATGGGCAAAAGCCGGTTTTCACCAAAACAATCAGTGGTTGCCCGCCACTGGGATGGATCGTCCGGGTCCTGCACCATGGACCATTTCACCGACTGGGTACCATCGCGATCGATCTCTTTATCGAAATCATATTTCATTGCGCCGATCTTTCTTTCATGAGTCAAAATCTTGATTTAATCGTCTTTGGCATCTTCGATTCTTGCCACGGATTGGCTGTTGCGTTCGACACGTATCAGTCCGGCACCCCTTCCCTCGGATGTCACCAGCAACGAGGCATTATTTTTCGAAAAACAGACGGCCTCCCGCTGTTTTAAATCTCGGGCAATTTGGGGAAGTGGCAGTGACACCTCGGTGGGTGTTCGGACGGCAGCGTCTGACCAGGGTTCTTCGGGGGAACGATCCAGCAGGTAGGCGTGTTTATATGTAAGTACGACCATGGAAAGACCATCGTCGGAAAGATCCATGGCCGTCGGTTGGGAACGGAAACGCCCATAGGGAAATCGCCGATCCTCTGTTGTCGGGGGAGGGATTCGATTGACAAATGCCACACGGCGGGCCACGACCGATCTGCCATCTTGGGATGGATCCAAGGGCAGGACGAACAGAATGGGTGGTTCGTCCCGCTTGGTCAGGATATAAACCATTTTGCCCAATGCGTCTACGGCGACCGCCTCGGCATCGTGTGCCCCATCCGGATAGGAGAATTCGATTTGCCATGCCGGTTCGGTCACGGCCGTACCGGCCGTTCGCTCCCCCCGGATCACGGGCTCCAGCACAAAATAGAGCGTATGGGTCTCATGGCGCCGCTTGTTGTCCCCGAAGTCTGCGATGAGGATCATGGACCGACCCTGCCACGAGAAGGTGGACAGATCCTCCCAGTCCCGATTGGTTGCCCCCGAAATACGAATGACCCCGCGATCCCTGCCATCCCTGCCAAGGGCAAAAAGAAATGGTCCGTTTCCACCGTCGTTGATGGCCCATAGCAAGTCGTCGTCTGCCAGGGACATGTCTATACCGGAGCACTCCACGAGCCGGTTCGATTCGATTTTTCCGGTCCGTTGCACCCGTCCGGGAGTCGAACCTACGTTTCTCGGAACGCCCCGTTCTTCATCCGCCCAAGATAGGCCGGGACCGATTTCCACAAAACAAAGAACCCAAATCAATAGGATTGCGATGCGAAATCCCATTTTGCCTACCTCAAGGTTGCCAAAAACATACCGAAGATGTCCAGGTACAAGGCATTGGATGAACCGAACAAACATGGTATAAATAAAAATTGGAACGTAGCGATCCTTCGCTGAAATTTGTCGTAACCCAACAATGAAGGCGGCGCAAATAAACATGTACCCCCACGGCCATCAAAAAACAATGGGATTCGGTAGCACGCTGACACCGACGGGAAAAACAATGCTGATCGTCTACGCGGCGGTTTATGTCGCACAGCTGATCGGCCAACAATGGCTTGGAATACCGATCTTTCAATGGTTGGCCCTCAGCCCGCCCAAAACCGGCAACTTCCATTTTTGGCAATTGGTCACCCACCCACTGATCCACAATCCCAATTCACCCATCGGATTTCTCATCGACTGCCTGGTGTTTTATTTTTTTGCCGGTACCATCGAATCCGCGCTGGGAACCCGCGGATTTCTCCGGCTTTATATCGTCGCGGCCATTGGTGGCTGTGGCGCCGCCCTGGTATTCGGCAGCCTGACCTCCTTTGGCGTATTCTACTCCGGAATGATGCCGAGCCTGTTATCCCTGATTGTCGTATTCGGCCTCCTTCAACCCGAAGCCACCGTCATGCTGATGTTCGTTTTGCCCATCAAGGCGAAATACATCAGTTACGGTACCGTCATCGTCACGGCGCTGACCTTTTTGGCCCAGACCAATGTCCACGGCGCATACCATCTGGGCGGCATCGCCTTGGCATGGCTCTATTTCCTGTCGCCGACCCAATGGCTCGATGCCAATTGGTGGCGTTGGAAATATTTTTCCTATACCCAACGAAAACGGCGCACACGATTCACCGTCATCGACGGCAAGGATGATGATGATAAGCAGGACAAACCCACCATTCATTGACGGCTCCGTAAAAAGCCCGATATCTGCGTTACGCTTCGCACCTCGTCACTGCGACGTATCCAACCATACGCCTCATTCCTCGGCACTCGCAAGCCTTGATCTCGGGCTTTTTACGGAGCCGTCTGAAATATCACTTTTTATGAGTTCACCATTCATTGACAACCTCACCATCCATTGATATTTGTTCCGCTTTTCCTGGGGTCGAAAATTTGCATTTTCGAAATTCCTCCCTATCATTGGGAGGAAAATCCGGACCCAGAGAACCAGAAATTTTGGGACGCAGAAAGATGCGACATTCACCATCAGCACTTACACGCCACAGATCGTTTTTCTCAGATGAGCCATCTGCGGCAACCGACCCGAAAGCCCCCTATGGGCGGCGGTGGGCAGTCCTGATCGTCGTTTTGTTTTTCGTGTCCGGATGCCTTCGAATCCCTGAAGAAAGCCGGATCATCAGTCACCGATGGCCGGATATCAAATCGGCAAGGGGCGACCAATGTGGGGACGAATGCCTTGACTTTCTATCTGCAAGCACTACGGTGGCAGATCCCATAAAGCGGCATCCAGAAAAATTCCACTCCCAATTGGATCGGGGCGGGTTCACACTGGTCAGTTGGAACATCCAGAAGGGCAAACGGCCGGGATGGACCGAAGATTTTAAGAAATTCAGCAGAATGGCGGATATCCTCATTCTCCAGGAAGCCTATATGGACGACGGGTTAGATACTTTGCTTCACCTGGAAAACTTCCAATGGGATATGACGAATGCGTTCGAATACCGAAAAATTGCCACGGGGGTCCTTACCGCCGCCCGTGTACCACCGAATATGGTCTGCATGTTTCGCCAGACAGAGCCGATCATCCGACTTCCCAAGAGTGTCCTGATCAATCGGTATCCACTGGCAGGGAGCGACAATGAACTTTTGGTCGCCAACATTCATGCGATCAACTTTTCCATTGGGCACAAAACGCTTACGAATCAGATGGACCACCTGGAAGGTATTCTGAAAGTGCACGAGGGACCGATAATCCTGTCTGGAGATTTCAACACATGGTCCAGCCGGCGGATGGCCCGCGTAACGGACATGGTCAGGCGACTGGACATGACAGCGGTCAGGTTCGATGAAGACCGCCGTTCTCGATTTTTCGGACACGATATCGATCATGTCTACTATCGTGGACTGGAGGCAGTAGATGCGAAAACACCCATGGTTACAACGTCCGACCACAACCCTCTTACGGTCACGTTCAAAATGGCGGACAAGGCGGTTTACGTCAATTGACCACCTGCAAATATCCTTTGTTCTCTGTTCCCTTGTTTTTTGTGTCCTCCTGAACCCCGTTTTTGCCCATGCGACGCTGGAATCTGAAATCGACTTTTTGCTCGCCTACATCGAAACCTCAGGGTGCACATTTACCCGAAACGGCGTTGACCATGATGGCCGGGAGGCCGGCGAACACATCCGGCGAAAATATGCTCACACGAAAACGTGGATAAAAACCACCGAAGATTTTATCCGGCTTACGGCAACGAAAAGCAGCATCAGTGGTCGGCCTTATATGGTGACCTGCGATGGAAAAACGATAACCGCCTCCCGGTGGCTGAATCAGGCACTCTTGCGATTCCGGAAAAATGGGAGCGAAAGCCTACCATCATCGTCGCCGAAATAACCACCGCGTCCCATGGGCATCAGACTCCGCGAAATCCGTGATGCCATGTCCCGGTTATCCTGCACATCAATTGTTATTGACAAACGGCTATGAACATTTTTCTATTGAATATGGAAAACCGCATTTCTATCGTGGTGCTGACCATCCTGGCGGCCATCTTTGTTGGCGTGTTCGTCCGTCAGTTCCAGATCAATCCGGCCGTCGTCGCCCTAAGGCCGGGAGCCCATGTGGCCGTCCAGACGCCACCGTCAGCCCAAACCCCATTGATCGATGTTGCGGATTCGGGCATCGTTCCCTTTTCGCCACCGGAACGATTCGATCCGGATACCTTGTATGAAAAAATCAATGGTCGAGCCGACCTCTACCTCTCCTCGGGATTCGTATCCCTTGCCACCCAGCGTTTTGCAGCAGCCCCAAATGCCGACCAATGGGTGGAGTTGTTCGTTTATGACATGAAAAATGCCCAAAACGCCTATTCGGTCTTTACCATGCAACGACGTGAAGACGCCAAAAACGTGGATCTGGGGACACCGGCATATGAGACGCAAAACGCCTTGTTTGCCATCCACGGCGGGTGCTACCTGGAACTGGTCGGAACGAACGATTCTGTGGCGCTCAGAGAGATCATGCAACTCGTGGCACGCCGGTACATCGGCTCGGAAACGGAAGGTCCGGCATCGGATCCGACCGGTGCAGACCTGTTTCCCCGGGCGGCGCTGGAACCTGACAGCATTCGGTTGATCCTTGCAAATGCCTTTGGATACGAATACCTGGACCGGGTCTACACAGCGCAGTACAGAATCGACGAAAATCCAATCACCGCCTTCGTATCGCTTCGTGAAGATGAAGAGCAGGCATCGAAACTGGTTAAACAACACGAACAAACCTTGATAAATTACGGTGCCACCGTCGTCGCGGGACCGGCGCCGGTTGACGGGGCGATCGTCGTACAATTTTTCGATACGTACGAGGTACTTTTCCACAGGGGTCGCCATCTGGCCGGCATTCACGAAGCCAGCAACCTCGATGCGGCAACAAAGCTCTCCCGACATCTGGCCGAACACTTGGAGAACGTCCAATGAATGCCAAAAATACAAATCCACCAGAAGCCAATCCAATGGATCGCCGAGAATTTTTAGGCCGCTGCACCCGGGTCGGCATCGGCGCTGTGGCAACGGCAGCCGTTGGCATTGGCTTTTTCCAAAACGACGCACCGGAGGCGACCTCCCATGGTGCGGAGGCCATTGCACTTCCCGATTACGCCGTGGCTCCCATGGGGGGAAAAATTTGCATCGTTCGGGGAGAGGCAAACAGGATGGATCGTGCCGAGGCCGTCACAAAAGCCTTTACCGCCATTGGCGGAATGGACAAGTTGATCAAGCCCGGTGAACACGTCCTGGTCAAGGTCAACGCGGCCTTCGCATCGCCCCCGACATTGGGTGCCACCTCCCATCCGGATCTGCTGTCGGCTGTGGTTCGCCTATGCCTTGGGGCCGGGGCCGCCCGGGTCACCGTCACTGACAATCCCATCAATGATCCGGCAACCTGTTTCGCCCTCACCGGAATCGACGAAGCGGCACGTCGGGCCGGCGCTCAGGTGATCGTTCCCCGTGAATCCCTGTTTACGGCACTGTCCGTGAAAGGTGGACGACTGATCACGAACTGGCCTGTCTTGTATGCACCGTTGGCCCGGGCGGACCGCGTCATCGGCCTTGCCCCGGTGAAGGATCACCACCGCAGCGGTGCGTCCATGACCCTGAAGAATTGGTATGGATTGTTGGGGGGGCGGCGAAATATCTTTCACCAGGATGTGCATACCGTAATCCAGGAGTTGGCCATGATGGTCCGGCCCACGGCAGTGGTCCTGGACGGTACCTGGTCCATGGTCTCCAACGGACCCACCGGCGGCAGCCTGTCCGACCTCGCACCCACCGGCACCCTGATCGTAAGCACCGATCCCGTGGCCGCCGATACGGCCGGAGCGGTTTTGTTGGAAAAAAGACCGGACGATCTCCCCTTTATCGCCAAGGCCGAGGCGGCCGGCGCCGGAACGACCGATTTTTCCAGCTTGGACGTAAAAGAGATACGACTGGGATGAGGCAAAAGTCCGTGTTCGGAGAACTTGGCCTTACGCTTTTCCTTAAATGAAGGATGTACTGCGATTTTGTGAAACCACAGGAGTCAGAAGCCAATATTCAGGAGCCAGAATGAATCTGATGTCGCTTCGCTCCATCGATTGGATAATATGGATCGAGCCGAAGGCGAATACCTGATTCTGGATTCTCGTATCTGACTTCATTTTCCCGAAGTCAGGTTTTAGTTCAAACCGGTTGAAAGCCGGCGGCAGCGCTGAATTCTGACTCCTGGAGTCTTGGAACAATCATACGGCAGAGTCAATAAACGCTTACCTACTCCATGGGAATAGGTTTTCTACACCTCTGATAAAAGAAAATTACCTAATCCATGATTATGCCTATTCGAACCGCAAGACGCATCAGTCAGATCTTCTTTTTCCTGCTCTTCCTGTGGTTCAGCGTCGTCGCCACCCTGGGGGAACGGTGGTGGCAGCTGCGCGGATGGCCCGTGAACTGGCTGATCCAGCTGGACCCGTTGGTGGGACTGGGCACTTTGCTGACGACCGGCACCCTCTATGCCGGCTTGCTCTGGGGCGTACTGACCGTCGTGGCGACCCTCGTGCTGGGTCGTTTTTTCTGTGGATGGGTTTGCCCCTTCGGCACCCTGCACCACGCCGTCGGCTGGCTGGCCAACCGCAGACGGCCGGCTTTCAAGCGCATCGACCTCAATCGCTACCGTAACGGCCAGGTCATCAAATACGTCGTTCTCCTCTTTCTCTTGGGCGCAGCTGCCGGGAATCTGGCGAATCGAATCCTCGATCTGGCCGTGGAATCGCTCTTTACCGCCGCGATCATCGCGGCTGCGTTGCTGGCGTGCGGCACGGCGGCGGCCGTGGCGACAAAACATTCCTGGCGTCGCTGGATCTGCGGCACGACGGTGGCGCTCATGGGATGGGTCACCCTGGGATGGCTCACCGACGGCTCACGACTGCTGGCCGCATCCCTACAGACCGGACTGCTGGATCCAATTCCCCTCTTTTATCGATCCATCAACCTCACGCTGCTCCCTTTGATCGACGGATATACCGTCACCCTGTCAACCCCCGGCCGTGTGTACCCCGGCGCCTTTGTTATCGGGGTCATCTTCTGGACGGCCCTTGTGCTGAATCTTCGGATCCCCCGGTTCTACTGCCGTTTCCTCTGCCCCTTGGGTGCCCTTTTCGGCATTTTGGGAAAAAAAGCCCTGTGGCGTATGGGCCAAAAGCCGGACCGCTGCACCCATTGCGGGACCTGCGATTTTCACTGTGAAGGAGGATGCCAGCCATCCACGGTCATCCATACCGCCGAATGCGTTCTGTGCATGAACTGTCAAACCGATTGCCCCCATGACGCCATGGGGTATCATCTCTACCCCTCCACAGCAGGGGAAATCACCCTGCCGGACCTTTCCAAGAGGGCCTTCGTGGCGACGTTGGCCGCTGGATTCGCCACCCCTCCCCTGGTACGATTATCCGCCGACACCGGCACCAACTGGAATCCACGGGTTATCCGGCCGCCGGGCGCCCTTGACGAAGAGACATTTTTGCAACGGTGCATCAAATGTGGCCAGTGCATGCGCATCTGTCCCACCAACGTGATTCACCCAGCGGGTCTCCAGGGAGGCATCGAAGGCATCTGGACGCCGATGCTGAACTTTCGCATGGGAACCAGCGGGTGCCAGTCCGGCTGCATCGCCTGTGGCAACCTTTGTCCGACAGCCGCCATTCGACCGATCAGTCTGGACGAACGGCAGGGCAGGGGTGCCTATGCCGACACGGGTCCCATCCGCATCGGCACGGCCTTTGTGGACCGTGGCCGCTGTCTCCCCTGGGCCATGGACCGCCCCTGCATCGTCTGTCAGGAGAACTGCCCGGTGAGCCCCAAGGCCATCGTTACGCGCGAACACTTTCAACCGGTTTCCCTTGCCGACGATATCAAGCTGGTGGAATCGGATGGCAACCGGCTCAAGATAAGCGGCCCGACGCTTTCCTCCCATCGATACGCCACCGGCGATGCCTATCTCGCCGTGGCAGAACATCCAAACGGGCCAAAGACCAGAATCACGGGCGTGGGCACAGGCACCATCACCGTGGAGACCAATCCATGGGGGGAAACGGTGGATTCGGAAACGACGATGTCGTTGATGGTACGGTTGCAGCGACCCTATGTGGACCCATCCAGATGCATCGGGTGCGGAATGTGCGAACACGAATGCCCGGTCAAGGGCCGCCGCGCCATCCGAATTACGGCGGAAAACGAAAGCCGGAATCGGCGCCATCGAATGGTATTATAAAAGATGGTTCTCGGTTCAAGGGTCTCGGTTCTCGGTTTACTGTGAACTGTGAACTGTTGTTAACAAAGGCCAATGAGGTGAAATCATGAAAAAGGATACAACGGGTATGTCAAGACGATCCTTCATCAAACGGGCGGGCGCCATCGGCCTTGGGACGGCGCTGACACCCTTTGGTGGGAAAAGCCCGGTGAAAGCGGCCGCGCCGGATCGTGCAACGACGGCCACAGCCGTTGCCAAACGGCGATTCGGCAGATCCGGCATCGACGTTCCCATCCTCTCCCTGGGCGGCATGTTCGACATTCCATCCAACCAGAGCCTTCTCAAGCAGGCCATCCGCTACGGCGTTACCTACTGGGACACGGCCCATACCTATAGCGGCGGAAAAAGCGAAGAGGGTATCGGCCAGTTTTTCGCCGACTACCCCGATCAACGGGACAAGATCTTCCTGGTCACCAAATCCACCGGCCGGAGCCCTTCGGCATTGGGCCGCGAACTGTCCAATTCCCTGGAACGCATGAACACCGACCACGTGGACCTCTTCTTTGTCCATGGCATTCGCGATGCCGATGTCATGGACGACGACATACGAAAATGGGGGGAGAAACAAAAAGCCACGGGAAAGATTCGCCTGCTCGGCTTTTCGACCCACGCCAACATGGAGCGCTGCCTGATGGACGCTGCCCGGCTGGGATGGATCGACGGCATCATGCTGACCTACAACTTTCGGCTCATGCACGAAGACAAAATGAAAGAGGCCGTGGATGCCTGCGTGAAGGCCGGTATCGGTCTAACGGCCATGAAGACCCAGGGAGGCGGCGCCGTAAGGACGACGACTGCCCGGGACCTGGGACTGGCCGGTCGATTCGTGCAAAGGGGATTTACAGACAAACAGGCAAAGCTCAAGGCGGTGTGGGAGGATCCGCGGATCAGCGCCATTTGCAGCCAGATGCCCACCATGGCCATTCTTATGGCAAACATCGCCGCGGCAGTGGACCGTACCGCCCTGACCGAAAACGATCGGCGGGACCTTGATCGATACGCGGCCGAAACATTCGGCCATTACTGCGCCGGCTGCACGCAGATTTGCGAAAATGCCGTCGCCGAAAATGTGCCCATCGGAAACGTGATGCGCTATCTCATGTATGCGAGAAACTACGGCGACACGGACGATGCGCGACGACGCTTTGCCCGTCTGTCAGATTCGACCCGCAGGGATTTGGCACGGGCGGACTATACGGTGGCCGAAGCCCGATGCCCCAGGCGTCTGCCCATCGGCCGCCTCATGGCCGAAGCCATGGACGAGCTGGCATAGGGACACGATTTTTCTTGACCGGCAATCCCATTTGTCAAACGATGGAGCGAAGCGATCTATGCATTCGACGCCGGACGTTCGATGTTAAAAAAGTTTTTGCAGATTGAGTGTCTCACCGGACCGGTTCGAACCTCTTCGTATCGCACGGGCAGTGCCCGGGGTGAATCAACTGCAACGATGTTTCACCGTTTGCACGAGGGAGAATTCAATGGATCTCGAATGTGTCAATTACGACAAAACAGAAGGCGTGGCCGTCATCCGGCTCAATCGGCCCAAGGTGTTAAACGCGATGAACAAGCGCCTTTGGCTGGACATTCAGGCCTGTCTTGAGGATTCCCGCGCAGATGAAACCGTCAAGGTGGTGGTGTTCACCGGCGAGGGACGGGCATTTTCCACCGGCGCCGATCTGAAGGAGTCCAAGACGAGATCCATCGAGCAGTACCGTGACTATCTGGTTTCCCTACAGGAAGTCTCCCGTGCCATCATCCGTTTCGAAAAACCCACCATTGCCGCCATCAACGGTTACGCCGTCGGCTCCGGATACGAACTGGCCCTGGCCTGCGATATTCGAATCGCCGCAGAGGAAGCCAAGATCGGAAGTCCCGAAGCAAAGGTCACCTCCTCGGTTACCGGGGGTGCATTCCGGTTGGTTCAAAACCTGGTGGGACCGGGAAAAGCGCGGGAATTGCTCTTCACAGGCGAGTATATCGACGGCGTGGAGGCCCAGCGTATCGGCCTGGTCAACCGTGCGGTTCCCCTGGCGGATCTGATGGACACGGTGATGGAGATGGCAGCCAAAATCGTCGCCAATTCGGCTTTTTCCCTTTCGATCATCAAAAAGGGATTGAACATGGCACTGGGAGAAGCCAGCCTGGAGGCCATCATGGACTTTGAAGTGGAAGGATGCCTGGCCTGTGTCTCCACCAAGGAGCGGCAGGAATCGCTGGCAGCCTTCGAAGACCGGAAGAAAACCAAGGAGTGAGAACTCCTAAAAAGTCTGATTTCGGACGGCTTCGTAAAAAGTTCGAGATCAAGGATTGCGAGTCCCGAGGAATGAGGCGTATGGTTGGATACGTCGCAGTGACGAGGGACGAAGCGTAACGCCGATATCGGACTTTTTACGAAGCCGTAAAGGAGCAATAATGGGCCTGGAGCATGTCCTCAACGCAAAATCCATCGCCGTCATCGGCGCATCGAAAATTCCCACCAAACGCGGATATCAGACCATTCGAACCCTTCGCGACGAAGGATACGAAGGGGCCATCTATCCGGTCAACCCCAAAGAGGAGATGATATTGGGGCTGCCCTGTTATCCGGATGTCGGTAAGATCCCCGGTGACGTGGATGTCGCCCTGATCGCCACCCCGGCCCGCACCATCCCCGCCGTCCTGGATACCTGTGGCCAAAAAGGCATCAAGGGGGCCGTGATCCTGGCCACAGGATTCGGAGAAATCGGGGCAGAGGGAAAGGTGCTGGAGCGTGAGGTCTTGGAAGTGGCTTCCCGCCACCATATCCGACTGGTGGGCCCCAACACCTCCGGCATGATCAACCTCAAGACCAATCTGAACCTGGTGGGTCTGAAAGATTCTCCCAGGGGGGACATCGCCCTTTTGACCCAGAGCGGCAATATGGCACTGACCCTGATTACCGAGGCCAAGCTGACCAGTCAAAAAGGATTCAGCTATTACGTGGGAGTCGGGAACGAGGCGGATATCCGGTTTCACGAGTACCTTGAATTTTTCTCCGATGATCCCGAAACCCGGGCGATCCTCATGTACGTGGAAGGCATGCGAGAGGGACGGAAATTCTTGCAGCAGGCCTATAAAACCACCGAAAAAAAGCCCATCATCCTGCTCAAAGGGGGGCGTTCCACAAAGGGGAAGCAGTCCGCCGGATCCCACACCGGCGCCTTGGCCGGCATGTCGCGGGTGGCCAAGGGCGCTTTTCAGCGGGCCGGTATCATCGTCATCGAAAATTCCGATGAGCTTTTTCCGGCCGCCGAGACGCTCTCCAGCCTCCCTCCCATCCGAAACAACAAGATCGCCATCCTGGCGGACGGTGGGGGGCACGCCACCATCGCCGCGGACAAATTGACCGATCTGGGTGTCCTCATTCCCGAACTGGAAGAGGCTACCCAAAAAAAGCTGCGCACCATCCTTCCCAAAGGCGCCGCGGTGAGAAATCCCATCGACGTCGCCGGCGGCACCGACGACAATCCAGTGATCTTCGCCGACTGCACCCGGATCATCCTTTCTGACCCCAATGTGGGAGGACTGCTGATCGTGGGCCTCTTCGGCGGATATGGCATTCGTTTCGCCGAAAGTCTGACCATGAAGGAAGAGGACGCCGCCCACCAGATGGGAAAAATGGTCGGCAAGCGGAAAAAGGCGATCGTGGTCCACAGCCTCTACAATTCGGAAAAGCCACACAGCCTGAACCTTCTGCGTTACTACGGCGTTCCCGTTTACGGCAGCCTGGATGTGGCGTGCAAATGCATGGGCGTCCTGGCCCAGTATGGTCGATATCTGAAAAGCTACCACGCCAAAACCAACTTCGTTATCAATTACGGCGCCAAGGCCAAGCCCGAAGGCAAAAAGATCATCGACCAGGTCATGGCCGGTGGAAGAACCGCCCTGCTGGAGATCGAAGCCAAGCAGCTGTTGGCGCTGCATGATGTCCCGGTGACGATTGATGAATTGGCCCAAACCCCCGAAGAGGCCGCCGAAATCGCCGCCCGCAGGAAAGGGAAAGTTGCCCTGAAGATCGCCTCGCCCGACATTCTTCACAAGAGCGATGCAAAAGGTGTCGTGCTGAACCTCGGTGCCAAGGACAAGGTGAAAAAAGCCTTTCGGGACATCGTCAAAAATGCCAAGGCCTACAAACCCGATGCCCGCATCGAGGGCGTATTGGTCTCCCCCATGGCGACGTCGGGCGTGGAGGTGATCATCGGTACCAAGATCGACGACCAGTTCGGACCGGTCATCATGTACGGATTGGGTGGCATATTGGTGGAAATTTTAAAGGATGTGGCCTTCCGCGTCCTTCCCGTCTCCCGGCGTTCGGCCCAGCGCATGATCGAAGATACCAAGTCGTATCCCATTCTGGACGGTGTTCGCGGCGGTCCTCCATACGATAAAAAGGCCCTGGTGAACCTCTTGCTGAGCTGTTCGGAAATCATCGAGGCCTACCCCGAAATCCAGGAGATGGATCTCAATCCGGTCATCGTTCACGAAAAGGGCATTACCATCGTGGATGCCCGCATTCTCCTCAAGCCGATGGATACCCTTGGGGCGGGTGCGACGGCATGAATCGTATCTTTTTGGCAATCATCCTCGCCGCCTTTTGCTTCGCCGGCTTCAGACAGCTCACCTTCGTCCCCATGGCGGATCAGCCCACCCCCATGGCGGCGTTGTCCACCGCATTGGTGGATTCGGCCGCGGGCGCCGTTGATCTGGCCATCGGTCTGGTCGGCGTCATGACCCTGTTTTTGGGTCTGATGAAGGTGGCCGAATCCGGCGGCATGCTCACCATCCTGGCCCGCCTCATCCGTCCCATGATGGTGCGACTCTTTCCCCAGGTGCCGGCGGACCATCCGGCCATGGGTGCCATGATCCTCAATCTTTCCGCCAACGCCCTTGGGTTGGGCAATGCGGCCACTCCCTTCGGTATCCGTGCCATGCAGGAGCTGGAACAAATCAACCCGGAGCCGGGAACGGCCACCGATGCCATGGCCCTGTTTCTGGCCATTAACACATCCAGCGTGACACTGTTGCCCACCGGCGTCATCGCCCTTCGGGCATCGGCGGGAAGCGCCGATCCGGCGATGATCCTGCCCACCACCCTGGCTGCCACCATCGGCTCCACCACCGTGGCCATCATCGCCGCCAAACTCTACCGGCATTTCTCTCCCGTGGAAACGGGAACGGGACAGAAAAGAGAGGTGGCGAAAACGGGCAAACGCGATGATTCTGAAACCGTGGGACTGGAAGGGGCCCAAACAGCCTACCCGCTATGGGTGAGCCTGTCGGCGCTCGTGGCGCTGGTATCCCTGATTCCCATTGCCGTCCTGTATGGTAAAACCATCTCGCCATGGATTCTCCCGGCATTGATGGCCGGCTTTCTCCTGTTCGGAGCCCTTCGCAGGGTGAGGGTGTACGAGGTATTCGTGGACGGGGCCAAAGAGGGATTTCAAGTGGCCCTTCGCATTATCCCCTACTTAGTGGCCATTTTGGTTGCCGTAGGCATGCTCCGTGCGAGTGGCGCACTGGATCTTCTCGTGAACGCCCTTTCTCCCGTCACATCACGGTTCGGCCTTCCCGCCGAAGCCCTGCCCATGGCCCTGATGCGCCCATTGAGCGGTTCCGGTGCCTACGGGATCCTGGCGTCGATCATCAACGATCCTGTCATCGGACCGGACAGCTACACGGGCGTACTGGTTTCCACCTTGCAGGGGTCGACGGAGACCACGTTTTACGTAATGGCCGTCTATTTCGGTGCCGTCCAGGTCAAGCGCATTCGTCACGCCATGGCCGCTGCCCTGACCGCCGATGCGGCAGGCATTCTCTTCGCCGTCCTGGCCTGCAAAATATTCTTATAGAATATACTCCAGGAAATCCTTTGGAAATACAACCATGAATGTACGACAGCTTGTCCGCCGCTTCGAAAAACAACTCGTGGCCATCCGCCGGGATCTCCATCGCATCCCGGAACTGGCCTTCAAGGAAGAAAAAACAAGCGTATACGTAGCAGACCAATTGCGAGAAACAAAAATGGATGTGATTACGGGCATTGCCGGCACGGGAGTGATGGGAATTCTCTCCACCGGTCGCCCCGGCCCCACGCTGCTCATTCGCGCAGACATGGATGCCTTGCCCATCACGGAAAAAACTGGTCTTTCCTTTTGTTCCGAACATCCCGGCGCAATGCACTCCTGCGGCCACGACGGTCACATGGCAATGGCCCTGGCCGCCGCCATGATCATGGCCCAGGTAAAAAATGAGATATGCGGCACCATCAAATTCGTGTTTCAACCGGCAGAAGAGGGACCGGGGGGAGCCGCTCCCATGATCCGGGCCGGCGTGCTGGAAGATCCACCGGTGGACTATGCATTGGGTTGTCACATCTGGCCCGACATCCCCGAGGGAACGATCGGTATCCGGGCAGGCGCCCTGATGGCGGCCATGTTCAGTTTCGACATTACCATCACGGGAAAGGGCGGCCACGGCGCCATGCCCCACCTTTGCGTGGATGCCCTGGAGACCGGATGTCAGGTGGTCGGCGCGTTGCAGCGAATCGTCAGCCGGAAGATGAACCCCTTTTCCCCCACGGCGATTACCATCGGCCGTTTTGAAGCGGGCACGGCGTTTAATGTCATCCCGGAGCGGGCCAGGTTGTGGGGAACCGCCAGGACCTTCGAGAAGACCACCTGGCAGAACTGGCCAACCATCATCGAAACGGTGGTAAAAGGAGTCTGCGATTCCATGGGAGCCGGATATGAAATCCGATTCGAAGATGGTTATCCGCCGCTGGTAAACGATGAAGATATGGCCGAGTTGATGAGGCGCATCGCCACAGACGTGGTAGGCACCGATCGGATCCTGAATCCGGAAAGATCCTTAGGTGGAGAAGACATGGCCTTTTTCCTTGAAAAGACAAAGGGCTGCTTCTTTTGCCTGGGGGCCGGCAACGCATCCTTCGGTGCCATCCACAACCCACGATTCGACTTCGATGAAACGATCCTGACGACCGGCGTGGAACTTTACTGCCAGACGGCCATGGCGCTTCTCGGTCGGAATTCGTCCCGAACGGAGCGAACAGAATGACGCGATTGACTTTACATAACTTATTTTATATTTTACATAAAATTCAAATGGTCTTTTCTTCCTAGGGAGGCAACGTGGCAAGAAGAAAACAGGTCAGCTTCGACTCGATGATCAAATTTTTCCTTCACACTTACAAGATCCCCACAAAACGGGATGTCGAACAGATCAACAAGCGGCTGGACCGTCTGGAAAGCCTCATCACCGCCTTGCCCACACGAAATTCCCGGCCAAAGGGAAAGACCGATGGAACATCTCCGAAAAGTGCGACACAAGCCGTTTTAGACCTCATCAAAAAAAGCCACGACGGCGTAAGCATCGCAGACATCCTGGAGCGAACCGGTTACGAAGACAAGAAAGTGCGCAATATCCTCTTTCGTCTCAACAAGATGGATAAGATCACGCGATTCAGGCGTGGGCACTACAAGGCCAAGTAACCTCTCTTTCCCCACCCATCACATGCAAAGCCGATGTGCGGCCCTGGAGTTCCTTATGATGACGAAAACCGACACAGCCAACCCAAATATCAAGACAGGAAGCCGGATCGGCGGCTACACCGTTACGAAGGCATCCTATCTCACGGACATCGCAGCCTGGCTCTACCAATTGGTTCATGCGAACACGGGCGCCCGACATCTGCACATCGGCAACCAGGACAAGGAGAATACCTTTGGCGTTGCCTTTAAAACCGTGCCGTCGGACGCCACCGGTGTGGCCCACATTCTGGAGCATACGGTCCTTTGCGGCTCCCGGCGATTTCCCGTACGGGATCCCTTCTTCTCCATGCTCAAACGAAGCCTGTCGACCTTCATGAACGCCTTCACCGCATCGGATTGGACCATGTACCCCTTCTCCACCCAGAATAAAAAAGATTACTACAACCTGATGGACGTCTACCTGGATGCGGCCTTTTTCCCCCGCATCGAACAGCTGAGTTTCAAGCAGGAGGGACACCGGCTGGATGTGGAGGGAGACGGTGAAGATGCCCGGCTCGTCTACAAGGGAGTCGTGTATAACGAAATGAAAGGTGCCATGTCGTCACCCGACCAGGTAATGGTGCGGTCCATGCTGAGCGCCCTGTACCCGGATACGACCTATCACTACAACTCCGGAGGCGATCCATCCGTCATCCCGAGCCTTTCCTACGAACAGCTCAAGGCCTTTCATGCCCACCACTACCACCCGAGCAACGCCTTTTTCTATACTTACGGGAACCTGCCCCTGACGGATCACCTGGAATTCATCGAAAAACGGGTATTGGACCAATTCTCGCGCATCGATCCGAGAACGACGGTCCCCGCCCAGCCCAGATGGTCGGCACCCAAAACCGTTACGTACAGTTATCCCCTGGCCCCGGATGAAGATCCCGAGAAGAAGTTTCAGGCCTGCGTCGCGTGGCTCATGGGAGACATCAAGGATACGTTCCAGGTATTGGTCACCGCCGTGATCGAGCAGGTCCTCATCGGCAATGCCGCTTCCCCCCTTCGAAAAGCACTCATGGACAGCCAGCTGGGAACGGCCCTTTCCGACGGTACCGGCTTCGATGCGGAAAACCGGGATACCATGTTCTCCGTAGGCTTAAAGGATGTGACCGAATCCGATGCCGAAAAAATAGAGCAGATCGTCTTTGCGGTAATCCAATCTCTCGTCGACGACGGCATCGACCCGCAGTTGGTCGAATCGGCCATCCATCAGATCGAATTTCATCGGAAGGAGATCACCAACACGCCATATCCTTACGGCATCAAGCTCTTGGTCGGTGTGGCGGCGTCCTGGCTGCACGGCGGCGATCCGGAGCGGATCCTCCAGATGGACGCCGACTTCAAACGACTCCGTGAAAAACTGGCCAAAGGAAAATTCCTGGAAGATCAGATCCGGACCCTTTTTCTGGACAATCCACATCGGGTCCGCTTTATCCTCGCTCCGGATCAACAGATGGCCCGGAAAGAAGAGGCCCGCGTGGCCGAGGAACTCGCCGATCTCATGGCTACCATGGACGAGACTGATTTGGCCGCCATACGGGATGATGCAAAAGCCCTGAAAACGCTTCAGGAGACCCAGGAAGACCTGACCTGTCTTCCCACATTGCAGCGAAGGGACATTTTGCCCGACGTGACCCGCATCGCGCCATCCAGGAAAGATGCTGCCGGCACCTTGCGAGAGTATGAACAGCCCACATCCGGCATCTTCTACTTCTCCAGCGGATTGGGCGCCGGCAACATCGACGCCGCCCAAATTCCCCTCGTCCCCTTTTTCTGCTACGCCGTGACCAAAGTAGGTACGGCGGACTGTGACTACACGCAAATAGCCCGGCGCCTGGACCTGTACACCGGAGGCGTCGGTCTGTCCGCCAGTGCCCGCACCCGCTTCGACGATAACGGCGCTTGCCTTCCCGTCGTCACCCTTACCGGAAAGTGCCTTGGCCGCAATCAGGAGAAAATGTTTGAAATTCTCCATGAACTGACGAGCCGGGTGGACTTTGCCGATCAACGAAGAGTTCGTCAGCTCATATTGGAATACCGCGCGAGTCTGGAATCGGCCGTAATCCACAACGGCCATCGCCTGGCCATATCCTTGGCATCCCGGAATTTCTCCGTATCCAATCATCTCCAGGAGATCTGGGGTGGCGTGGGACAATTGAAGACCATCAAACGGGTGGAGGCCCAGACTGCGGATGAAGAAGGCATGGCGCGGTTCACCGCAGACCTTGCCGCCATCCGGGAATTGCTGTTTTGCCGGAATAACCTCAAACTGGCGATGATCGGCGATGAGAAGATGATACAGGACGCTCAAAAACCAGTCCATACGCTAACCCAAGGCCTTCCGGCAAAGAGGGCGAATGGTTTCGTCCCGCCCCGGTTGAGAGTGGAAACGGCCCTGCCGAAGGAGGGATGGAGCACTTCCACGGCCGTCTCCTTCGTGGCCCAGACATTCCCCACCGTTCGACTGGGACATGCCGACAGTTCGGCCCTTTCCATCATCGCAAAGATCCTGCGCTCCATGTATCTCCACCGTGAGATCCGCGAAAAAGGGGGAGCTTATGGCGGCTTTGCCCTGTACAACGCCGAAGACGGTCTGTTCAGTTTTTGCTCCTACCGTGACCCCCATATCCTTGATACCTTGAAGGCCTATGGTGGTGCCGTCGATTTCATTCGATCGGGTGATTTTTCCGAAGAGGATGTGAAAGAAGCCGTATTGCAGGTATGCTCTGAAATCGACAAACCCGATCCTCCGGGCGTTGCCGCCCGCAAGTCCTTTTATCGGGAAATCATCGGACTCACCGATGAGATGCGAAAGCTTCACAAGGAAAAACTTCTGAAACTGACGCGAGAAAACGTAGTGAATGCGGCAAGCCGCTATTTCACTGACGAGGGAACCCAAAAGGCCATTGTCGTCATTTCCAGCCGCGATCGCCTGGAACAAGCCAACGAAAAAATGGCGGATCGACCACTTACCATCGATGCCATTTAAAAGCCTGGACGCCATTTTATGCGGTCTTGACGTAATGTCCCAAAATCGATTAGTTTTTCAAGATACACCAACAAACAATTCAGCGCCGCAGCCGACCTTTGGCCGGTTTGAACGTTGACTGAAACTATCCCATTTTGATCTAGTTACATACGAGATCCATGTTTGAATAACACACGATTCTCATAAAGGAGGTCGCCTTCTATGGTACATGAGTTTTCCCGGCTCGAACGGCTCGGTGAAACGATGACCCAGCATGGCACCCAAATGGTCCTGGCCCTGATTCTATTGATCGTAGGCCTCTTGTTGAGCCGTTATATCGACAAGGGACTGCGTATCGTCATGCACCGGATATTTCCCAAGAGTGCCTTTGTGACGGTTTTTTGCAATATCGTCTACTTCCTGCTGGTGGCCGTGGTGGTCATCGCTGCGACGGTGGAGTTTGGCGCCAACCCGATGAACATGCTGCGGCTGCTCACCATCATCGCCCTGATCGCCATCGGTTTGCAGATCTTTTTTCGGCCCTTTATACCATCCTTGCCATTTAAAGTGGGAAATACCATAAAAGTCGGTTCCCTTTTCGGCAAGGTTGAAGCGATCACGTTTTTAAACACGCGGCTCAGGACCTTCGACGGCAAGACCTTTTTCGTACCCAATCGGCAAATCCTCGATGACATCGTCATCAACTATCATTTCACCACGACGCGTCGTGTGAAAATCAATGTGAACATCCGCTACGACCAGGATATTCTGAAGGCAAAGCGAACACTGGAAGCGGTCATGACGGCGGACCCCCGTGTCATGACCAAACCAGGTCCGATGGTCTATGTTCTCAAACTGACCGCCAATTGCGTGGCGTTGGGTGGTCGGTGCTGGGTGGACAACAAGGATTTCTGGGTCGCCCGCTGCGATCTGCATGAAAAGACCAAGCTGCGGTTCGATCGCGAGGGAATCCGTTTCGCATACCCCCAATTAGACCTTCACATCGACAGCAAATCGCATCCAGAGGAAATGATTGGGCTTGCAAGTCCAGGTAGGATGAAGAGGATCTGCGACCCGGATGACACGGATGAAGAAATCGTTTAGGGAACAGGAGCCCCCATGAAAATAGCCGAAGGATTGGAGGTCATCAAGGAAGGATGGATTAAAAAACCCAAGGGGTTTCGGGTGAGATACCACCTACGGACCGAAACCGGATACGAGTTCGGCTACTCGCCCCCCTTGGATGCAACCCCGATGAATTCCGATGTCACCACATGGCGCTACGCATGGAAGCTCTGGCAGGCGACCATCACGAAATCAGAATCCGGAGAACCAGGTGCCATGTATAACATCACCGTCGTGGATGATGAAGATCGACCCTATCCATTCTACGCCACCGGCGAACTGGAGATCTATAATCCGAAGGTGATTGAAACGACGCAAGAATCGATGGCAACCGGTAAAGAGACTCCATAATGGATGGTATATAAATAGACAAGGCCCCGGGCAAGGGCCTTGTCTATTTGGGAGATAATGTGACGCTTGTGACGCTCCCAGGGATTAAGCACGACCCATGCCGTTATTGATTTTATTTGCGGCTCTCTTTTCCTTCGAGTACCGCTGCCAAGATGATACCGGCGCGACCCGGTGATGGCCCACACCCCAGTTGGTCAGTAAACCATGCAGAACAGAAAGAATGTTCACCCCTTACCGGATGGCTTGCCCCGAACATTGCCGGCACGGACAAGATGAAGAATCACCCATTTTTTCCAATCTTTCCCCTGACGATACGAAGGGACTGAGTACAAATTCGTCTACAAATGGGCCTTGAAGCTGTATGAAAAAATGAACAGGGGAAGCTTCTTGACTTGCCACATAAAACTCTTTATGAACAAAAATTTATTGTAAAAGGAACTTGTTCATGAAAACCCTTCTCAGGGAAATGATTGAAGCCGCAGCATCTGCGGCCTATGAAAATGGCAGCCTTCCCTCCCGGGAATTTGTCGATGTGGTCCTCGAAGAACCCAAGGCCGAAAGCCATGGGGACCTCTCCACCAATATGGCCATGCAAATGGCCAAAACCCAGCGTATGGCACCACGAAAAATCGCCGAGGCACTGATCGTTCACCTGAAAGACCCGAAAGAAATCATCGCGCGTACCGAAATCGCAGGGCCAGGCTTCATCAACTTTTTTATCCGGCCTGCCGCATGGCACCCGGTGCTGACGACAATCCATCAGCAAAAGGACCAATACGGCTGCTGTAACATAGGCAACGGAACCAGAATCCAGATT
This sequence comes from uncultured Desulfosarcina sp., assembly GCA_963674945.2. Taxonomy (GTDB): domain Bacteria; phylum Desulfobacterota; class Desulfobacteria; order Desulfobacterales; family Desulfosarcinaceae; genus Desulfosarcina. Next base: position 167,600 of record CAXXWQ010000002.1, on the reverse strand, counting down.
GAATTCGTCAGTTCCAATCCCACCGGCCCCCTTCACGTGGGTCACGGAAGGGGAGGTGCCGTGGGAGACAGCACGGCCAACATACTCGCCCATTGTGGTTATGATGTTCAAAAAGAGTACTACATCAACGATTCCGGCCGCCAGATCCAGACACTGGGAATTTCGGTTTACCTCAGGGGAAAAGAGCTGTTGGGAGAGGCGGTGGATTTTCCCGATACCTGCTATCAAGGGGACTATATTCGTAATCTGGCAGATGAATTGATCAAAAAAAAGGGCTCCGCCTTTTTTAAGCAGGACGAGGCGGATGCCTGCATGCCCTGCGCGCGGTATGCCGCACAAAAGATTATCGATACCATGCGGGAAGATCTCGAAGATTTCGGCATCCGGTTCGATCAATGGTTCTCCGAGCAGAGCCTATACGACGCAGGTAAGGTGGAGGCGGATATCCGGGATTTCAAGGAAAAGGGTGTAATTTACGAAAAAGATGGGGCGCTGTGGTTCAAAACCACCGACTACGGCGACGAAAAGGATCGCGTGGTGGTTCGCCAAAACGGGCAGACCACCTACTTCGCATCGGACATCACCTACCACAAGGATAAGTTTCAACGGGGATTCAAAAAGGTGATCGACGTATGGGGCGCCGACCACCACGGATACATTCCACGCATGAAGGCCGCTGTAGAAGCGTGCGGTTACGGACGCGATCAGTTTGACGTGCTTCTGGTACAACTGGTAAACTTACTTCGGGGTGGAAAACCGGCGGCCATGTCCACCCGGGCCGGAGAATTCGTGACCCTGGCCGACGTGGTAAAAGAAGTGGGAAAGGATGCGGCCCGATTCATCTTTTTGACCCGGCATTACGACAGCCCTCTGGATTTCGACCTGGAACTGGCGAAGAAAAAGACGAATGACAATCCAGTTTACTACGTCCAATACGTTCACGCGCGAATCGCCAGTATCCATCGCAAGGCCATCGCCGACGGTCTGGATGTAGGTGATTTCAGCCCATCGGATCTGACCTCCCTGGTGGCACCGGAGGAGATCGCCCTGATCAAGAACCTGGCCCGTTATCCGGAAACCGTCGAGGCTGCCGGGACCTTGATGGAGCCGCATCGGATCACCTATTACCTGATGACACTGGCGTCGGCCTTTCATACCTACTATAATCGGCACCGGGTATTGTGTCCGGATGACCCGTCCATGACCCGGGCCAGGCTTTATCTCATCTCGGCGGTGCAACAAGTCATATTCAACGGACTTTCGCTGCTGGGCGTTTCGGCACCGGACGCCATGTGACCGCGTTGGAGAGGACAGGCATTACCACGTTATAATGGAAAAAGAGAACTTACAAAAACAAAGGGTCGCCTGGGGTCGATACCTGTTGGTTCTTTTCGTAGCCGCGTGGATGTTTGTTTTGGGAGTGATGGTGGGCAGGGGACGGGCACCTGTGGAATTCGACACCCAGGCACTTACAAAAGAGTTGGCGGCCCTTCGATCCACAATGGTGAAAAAGCAGCAGGATGCCATCGAAAAAGCGGTTCGGGGAGAAAACAAGAAGCACATGGCCGATGATTTTCACGAAGACCTGCAAAGGGATCGACCGGATACCACCGTAGACACCACGGATTACAGCCCGCAATCCGGTTCCCTCGAATCCGGGACGAAAGCACCGATACACAAGACCCGAACCAAACTTTTACAGAAGAAAAAGCACCGTATGGCAGACAGCCAACGGTCGCCGAAAACATCACCGCCGACCGAAAAGACGGCATCGTCTCAGGATCGGCTTACCATTCAGGTGGCCGCCCTCAAGGATGCAACCGCGGCGGAAAAGATCGTTGCTGAATTGAAAGACCAGGGGTATTCGGCCTATTTGTCACGTTCGGTGATACCCGGCCAGGGCCTCTGGCTGCGCGTGCGCATCGGCAGCTACGCGAGTTCCGAAGAGGCGGCACTGGATATGGCACGACTGAAAAGTACCAAGAGAAAGCCCATTTTGATCGAAAAATAAGATCACCACAAACCTTATAATGGAAACCATATGATCGAACGCCTTAGAATCATCGTCTCCCGAATCTTCGCCGTTATCCTCATCGCACTGATCCTGGTCTCGTCCAGTGCTTTGAGCAGGTCTGCGCCCTTTTTCGGGAAACTGCTCTCTTTCATTGGGCTTGCCCTGGTGAGTGTTGCCGTTATCGGGCGAATGTGGTGTTCCCTGTACATTGCGGGGTACAAGACGGACCGTCTGATCGACCAGGGCCCCTATTCCATCAGCAGAAATCCTTTGTATTTTTTCAGCCTGGTGGGGGCCGTCGGTATCGGTCTTGCCACTGAGACCCTTTTCATCCCCGCCATCATCCTGATCGGTTTCATGGCCTACTATCCCCTTGTTATCAGAAGCGAGGAAACCAAACTTTTCGAAATTCATGGTGAGAACTTCCAGAAATATACGGCCTTTGTCCCCCGCTTTTTTCCTTCATGGAAGCTTCTCGTAGAACCAACAGAATATCTGGTCAGACCCCGGACCTATCGTCGCCACATGCGCGAGGTCATCTGGTTTCTCCTGATTCTGGGATTTTTGCAGCTCATCAAATCCCTGCACCAAATGGAAATCTTGCCCACAGTACTGAATCTGTATTGATCAAAGCGAGAGGCAGACAATGAAAATAACAAAAGAAGAAGTCCTGCATGTAGCAAACCTGGCCCGATTGGATATCGACGATTCGGATGTCGACCGGTTTGCCAATCAAATCGGTACCATCCTCGATTACGTGGACACCCTTGGGCAGGTGGATACCAAAGGGATCGCCGCTACCTCTCACGCCATTACGCAGACAAATGCCTTTCGAGAGGATGAGCCCCGGGACCACCTGGATCCGCAATCGGCCCTTGCCAATGCTCCGGAAAAGGATGAGGGTGCCTTCGTCGTTCCCAAGGTGATCTGACGAACACCGGCTACGTTTATTTGATGAACTCGTAAAAAGTCGGATTTCGGACGGCTTCGTAAAAAGCCCGAGATCAAGGCTTGCGATTCCCGAGGAATGAGGCGTATGGTTGGATACGTCGCAGTGACGAGGGATGAAGCGTAACGCAGATATCGGACTTTTTACGAAGCCGTCTTGCTTGACTGAAAGAGGACAACGATCGATGAAACTTTACGAACTGACCATCGAAGAGGCATCTCGCCGATTGGAGAAAAAAGAGATCCGATCCGTCGAACTGACCCGGGCGGTTCTCGACCGCATCGATGCGGTGGATGACAGGGTCGGTGCCTACCTGACCGTCGATGACAAGGAAGCATTGCTCCAAGCCGAAAAAGCCGACAAACGAATTGCCGATGGCAGTGGAACCCGACTCACCGGCGTGCCATTGGGGATAAAGGATTTGATGTGCACCAAAGGCCTTCGAACCACCTGTGCATCGAAGATTCTCGAAAATTTCGTCCCCCCATACGATGCCACCGTGATCGCACGGCTGAAGGATGCCGGCGCCGTTATCGTGGGCAAGCTCAACATGGATGAATTCGCCATGGGTTCCACCAACGAACATTCCGGGTTTCACGTGACCCGCAATCCCTGGAATCTCGACCGCATTCCCGGCGGATCCAGCGGCGGATCCGCAGCGGCGGTGGCGGCGGACATGTGCCTGGGGGCACTGGGCTCGGATACCGGCGGATCCATCCGGCAACCTGCATCCCACTGCGGCGTGGTGGGCATCAAACCCACCTACGGCAGGGTATCCCGATTCGGCCTGGTGGCATTCGCCTCCTCGCTGGATCAGATCGGCCCTTTGGGCAAGACCGTGACCGATACCGCCATCATGCTGGATGCCATCGCCGGCCATGATCCCAGGGATGCCACATCGGTTCCCGAACCGGTACCAACCTTTTCGGACATCGCCGAAGACGGTCTCTCCGACGTGGTGGTGGGCATCCCCAAAGAGTACTGGGCAGTTGCAGGACTGGACCCTCGAGTGGAATCGGCGGTAAAAGCCGGCATCGAGACCATCAAAACGTTGGGCGCCCGAACCATGCCGGTCTCCCTGCCCCACACCGACCATGCCGTGGCCGCATACTATCTTATCGCCCCAAGCGAGGCGAGTTCCAATCTGGCCCGATATGACGGCGTAAAATATGGATTCCGAGACAAGAACCAAACCGACCTTCTCGGCATGTACAAAAGAACCCGATCGGTTGGCTTCGGTCCTGAAGTGCAAAGACGGATCATCCTGGGAACATACGCCCTTTCTGCCGGCTATTACGACGCTTACTACGGCAAGGCATCCCAGATCCGCACTCTGATCAAAAACGACTTTCAGACCGCTTTTGAAAAGTGCGACGCCATCGTATCTCCGGTGGCCCCCACACCGGCCTATCCCATCGGCGAAACCATCGATGATCCGCTGACCATGTACCTGTCGGACATCTTCACCCTTTCCGCCAACCTTGCCGGTATACCGGGCATTTCCGTACCCTGCGGATTCTCCGATGACGGCATGCCCATCGGGCTGCAGATCATGTCAGCCCACTTCAACGAACAGATCCTTTTCAAAATCGCCCGTAACTTTGAAAAGGCCGCCGCAATCGTTGGAAAAAAGCCTGCGCTGTAAAAAATGGAGATCGATGCTTCAATATCGGAAAGACAACATCGATGATTCATCATACGCATATAGAAAGACGGTAACCATGAGCATTCAACCGGAAGGTGAAAACATCCGCAAGGCGATCAAGTGGATCGCGGAAGAGGAGAAGGCGGGATCATCCAAGTCCCGACAGCAATTGATCGAGGCAGCCTGCCTCAATTTCAACCTGACGCCCATGGAAGCGGAGTATCTCGCACGCAGTTATAAGGATATAAGTAATTCTCCATGACGAGAATCAGAATTCTCCCGGAAATCCTCTCCAACAAAATTGCCGCCGGAGAAGTGGTGGAACGGCCGGCCAGTGTCGTCAAAGAACTGGTGGAAAACGCCATCGACGCGGACAGCACCCGAATTATCGTAGAGATTGAACAGGGTGGACGAAAACTCATCCGTGTATCGGACAACGGCACGGGCATGGGAAGAGACGATGCCATCTTGAGTCTGGAGCGTTACGCAACCAGCAAAATCGAACATGACCCGGACCTTTTTTCCATTCGAACCCTTGGATTCCGCGGAGAAGCATTGCCCAGCATCGCATCGGTCTCCCGGTTCACCCTCGTTACCCGGATGGCAAAGGAGGATACAGGCACCCAGATCGATGTGGTGGGGGGCCAAATGAAAAAGGTGTTCGACGTGGGTGCTCCGGCAGGGACGATGATCACGGTGGCCGGCCTCTTTTTCAACACCCCTGCCCGTCGCAAATTCCTGAAAAGCGTCACTACGGAAATGGGCCATATCGCCGACACCATCGCCAGTATGGCCTTGTGTCGACCACACGTTCAATTCCGTCTGCTTCACAACGACCGAATCGTCAAAGACTGGGCAACGGCAACAAATCCTATGGACCGGGTGGTGGATGTTTTGGGCACTGCAATCAAGAATTCGTTTTTCCCGGTGAAAAGGAACAGCGAAACGGTGAAGGTCACAGGATGGGTCGCCGCCGGAAACCAAAACCGGTCCACGGCCAGGGGTATCTATCTCTTCGTCAACGGCCGTTGGGTAAAGGACCGGGTCATCCAGCATGCCCTGTTTGCCGGTTACCGGGGACGTTTAATGAAGGGGCGGTACCCGGTGGCCGTACTCTTCGTGCAGGTTCCCTTCGATCAGGTGGATGTCAATGTTCACCCCACCAAACACGAGATTCGCTTTGCACGCCAGAAAGAGGTTCACGGCACGGTGGAAACCGCCGTGGCCGATGCCCTGCGGCGTTCGGATCCCACCCGTTGGAACACGGCCGAACAGAAAACCGTCCGGGACACCATGGATCCTCCCTTGGTATCAGAACCTGCTGCCGGGTTCCGGGGCTCAGGCGCGGAGGAATCGAAAGCCGTGACCAACAACTCCGTTGGAATGGAATCCGAAGGGAACCGGCTGACGGACCGGATCGATCCAATCGAACCGGTGGCGGAGCGGCCGGTGCCCCAGGCTTCATCATCCGGCTTGAATGATGAGGTCCAGGTACCTGCTTTACCAAAACCCGCCGGTGTCCCGTCCGCCCGGCAGACGCCGTTGTGGAAGCCTCGCTTTTTCGCCGATCTGACGGTAATCGGTCAGTACAAGGGAACCTATATCCTGTGCGAGTCTCCCAACGGACTGATTCTCATTGACCAGCACGCAGCCCACGAACGCATCGTCTTCGAACAACTGAAAAACCAATCGGAAAGAAAGCGCCCTGCCTCCCAGCGGCTTCTCTTGCCGGAAACCATTGACCTGGGGTTTCGCGAGGCCCAGATCCTGGAAAAGCTCTGTCCGGAATTGGACCATTACGGATTGGAGATCGAACCTTTCGGCGGCAATACCTTCGTGGTGAAGGCCTTGCCCACGTTGCTGGACAGCGGTGACGTGCCGGACCTGGTTTCCCGGATCGTCGAAAAGACGGCGGAAATCGGCGTAAATGAAAAGATGGATACGATATTGGATGGATGTCTGATGGTGATGGCCTGCCACAACGCCATTCGCGCCCACCAGCAGCTTACACAAGCGCAGATCACGGCCATGCTGCAGCAGCTGGACGATTGCGACAATCCCTCCCACTGCCCTCACGGAAGACCCATCTGGATCCAGTGGACCACAAAGGAGTTGGAAAAGCAGTTTCAACGAATCGTCTGAGTAAAAAGCTTTTCAGGCCAAAGATGGTCAAACAGTCTTTCGAAACAAGACTCATTATTCAAGTACTTTGCCGATTGGCAAAAATAGGAAAAGCCTTTATAGAAGGCATCTTTTCATTTGTGGTGACTACCGGCTTTCTCAGCAGTCATATTTGAGGCAGTTTCACAATTTCGCCAGTACCTCTTTGGCTTCATCCGCTTTTTCGAAATTTGGATCCAGCACCAGTGCTCGTTCCAGAACCGGTTTGGCCTTTGCCCCTTGCCCTGCTTTGTAGAAGGCCATTCCCAAATGGTAATTCACCATGGCGTTGTCTTTCAACTTCTCGACGGCATCGTTGAGTTCGACAATGGCGCTGTCATACAATCCCTTCTTGAAATAGACCCATCCGAGCGTATCCATCACGCCCGGGTTATTGGGAATTCTTTCCTTGGCCAACCGCGCGAAATCCAACGCCGCGTTCAAATCTTCGCCTTTTTCCGCCAACAGATAGGCCAGGTTGTTGGCCGCCGGGGCAAATTCCGGGTTGACCGCCAACGCCTTGCGATAGTGCTGCTCCGAGAGATCGAATTTCTTCTGTGCATCGTAGAGCATGCCAAGCAGCATATGGGGACGCACATGATTGTCGTTTTTCGCCAATGCCGCCTTATATTGCTCGACAGCCAGGTCTATTTCGTTTCTCTTCGCAAAAAGACCAGCCAATTCGTAATATGGCGGCAGATAGTTCTCATCAGCCTCGATGGCGGCCTTGAACTGGTCCTCGGCCGAATCGTCCATTTTCTGCGCCTTATATATCAGTCCTTTTAGATTCGAGATAATGGCTATGTGTCTCGCGGAATCCTCGAGCGCCTTCAGCTGGGTGTCGCATCTGGAAAGGGCTTTGTCATAATCGGCTTTTTCCACATGGACGCCGATCAGTTGGGTAAAGACATCCATCAGCTCCGGATTGATGGCCAGGGCCTTTTCAAATGAGACTGCCGCCGTGTCATAGTCCTTTTGCATTTTCTGGGCGAGGCCTAATTGAAAATATCCCTGGGGACTTTGAGGTTGAATCTCGATGGTCCGATGAAACAATTTTTCCGCTGCTGAAGCTTGCCCTTTGGCCAGATAGGTCCGGCCCAGAATAAAATTGGCCTGAAAGTTGTCCGGCACGTCCGTTAGCACTTCGGCGCTGAGCTTTTCGGCTGCATCCACATCACGCAGTCGAAGGGAGATTTCCGCCAACAGCATCTTGGCCCGAATATCTTTATCGTTGAGTTCAATCGCCCGGTTCAAAGAGGATTTTGCTACCTGGAATTCCCCTTTTGAAAAATGGGCCAGTCCTTTGTAATAATGTGCCTGCTCTGCATTTGGTTCCTGGGTGAGAATTTGATCGAAAATCGACAGGGCCTCATTCCACTGACCATTGGCGATGAAGATTTCGCCCTTCAGCATCCGGGCGGGGAAAAATTCGGGACGAATGTCCAGTATCTTTTCGTTATAGGTCTCGGCCGTTTCAATTTCCTTTATCTTGAAATAGTATCGAGCGGCCGCATTCAACACCGCAATGTCTTCCGGATTCAAATCCAGGGCCTTGGCAATCATCTCTTTGGCCTGGTCAGGCTTTGACGTCGTATCGTAAAACCGGGCCGCAGACAGATAGACATCGGGATTCTTCGGTTCCAACGAGATAGCCTTTAATAGCGCCGCCTCGGCTTCCGTTGGTTTTTTGCGCCCCATGTAAAAATCAGCCTTCACCGCATACAATTTGGCATTTTGCGGATTATCCGCGATCACGCGATTGATTTCATTTTCAGCCTTCGCAAAATCTTTTTGTGCCGCGTAGAAACTGACCAACGCCAATCTCGTTTGGGTATTCGCAGGGTCGATCTCCACCGCCTTTTTCAATTGTGACTCTGCCTCATCCATCTTCCCTTGCCTTCCAAAAATATGGGAAAGTCCGATATGGGCGCGGGACTGTTGGTCGTCGAGCCCGATGATTGTTTCGAAGGTTTCTATGGCATCGGACAGTTTTTGATCGTTGTTGTCCAACCCGGCCTTGATGTAAAGCGCTTCGATATTGTCGGGCGCATTGGCCAGTACGGTGTCCACCTGGGACCGAGAGTCGGCATACTGCTTTCCCAACAAGTAAAAGGTGGCCAATTTCAGTCGGGCTTCCGTGTTGCCCGGATCGATCCTGACCACCGTGGAATATTCACGAAATGCCCCTCGGACATCCCCAAGTTTTAAGTAGGTTTCACCCAGCTTGACGTAGGCATCGACATATTCGGGATCAATCTGTATTGCATTTCTCAATTCCAGTTCGGCGGACTTGTATTCGGCTTCGTCAAAGTATTTCACCCCTTTTTCAAAGTGGGACAGTTTTTTTTCCTCGTCCGATGCACAGCCCAGGATCATGGAAATGATTGCCAAACAAAGGCAAATCGCTTTAAGCCAATGGTTCATAAAGAGGCCTCCGGAGATGAATGGATTAATGGTCTTGTATTCGCAGGAAATAGATGTAACACGTTTTTTACAAATAATGCAAACGAGTTACAAGCCGAAGATTGATTTGGGTCGAGGAAAAAACTGATTTACACCGTTAACTTCATCGCTATCGGCATCTTTCTTTTTTTGTCAGTCCTTGCAGAATGCGCCACACGATCAACCGAAGTTTTCGAAGTGACGAAACGACTGTAAATATAACAGTTCCAAAACGCTGCTACCGAATAAAAAAGCCCCACAGAGGAAAACCTCCGTGGGGCTTTTTTAGCAAAGCGAATGTCGAAAATGTGTTTTATTAAGACCTTTTATTGTAACGTTTTCTACTTACGGCCACCATGCCCATTAGGCCAGCCCCCATTAACAAAACCGTAGCGGGTTCGGGAACGGGAGACGCTGTATCATTGGTATGAGCCGTTACAGTCGCTGAAACTGTTGTTGAATCTCCCAGGCCACCTTCAAGGATATTCTCAAAAGCAACGTCAAAAGAGATTCCATCTCCCAGTGAAATTGTTTCAGGCATATTATTCCACGTTAAGATTCCTCCAGAAATAAACCCTCCAATCGTCAACCAACCACCACTCCCTGAACTTTCGACTTGATCTATTGTGGGTAAAGAAAATGCCAAAGTCGCAGAAATATCAGCTGTGCCCCAAGCGATTAACCCACCCCCATCTATTTCAATATCAAAGAAATCGAATGTGTAACTTTCATCATCTTCCAGGGTAAAAACTTCATTATCCAAATTAAGGTTTGCTGATATACTAGTCCACCCCCAAAATCCATCTGCAGTAATGTTGCTTAATGAAACACTTGAATTTGAAACGTCAATATCAAATTGTATTGGTATTGCATAAGAAAAACTATGAACTCCAAGCACCAACATCAAACAGCTCACAAATACAGTAAACCTTCTCATATATTCACCTTCTTTCACGCCATTATTATTTCTATTTTTTCGAAAAATGTATGCAGATTGTGTGCCAATTTTATATATACTTGATATTATTAATTTTTATGACATACCGCCGTTACTATCAGAAGCAGTGTAAAAAATATCGACATGCTTCCGTTTATTGGAAATTATCGCTCAATCAAACAATACGAATTTTATCTTAACAAACAATAAGTTCGGGCATATGCAGAAGCTGGGGTGCTTAAGGCAAAGCTATTTTGGTGTCGGATTTCTTTACTACGAACCTGCGGCCAGGGGCTGCATGGTTCAATTTTGCAGAAAAAGAAAACACCTATCGGTAAAGGATGGATGCCGATTCGGCAGGAAAGACTGGCCATTCTTTCCACGTTCATTCGGTTCTTCAATACACGCTGCGCTCAATGGTTGTTTTTGAGAGAATGTTCTAAAATTGCCGCTTGATAACGAAAGAAGAAAATCTTGAAAACCTCTGATCCCTACCCCGTCTCGATCCCGTGTTTCTTGATCAGATCGTGTAAGGTCGGCCGGCTGACAGCCAGCATCTTGGCGGCCTGGCTGATGTTGTTGCCGGTGAGGGACAGCGCCTGGCGAACGCATTGGCGTTCGGCCTGATCCCGGGCCTCCTTCAAGGTAGGAAGCGTATCATCGTGCTCCTCGGATACGGCATCTTCCAGCCCCAGGTCGGCCGGGGTGATGGTTCGGTTGTCGGAAATGGTCAGGGCCCTGCGAATCCGGTTTTGCAGTTCCCGTACGTTTCCCGGCCATTCGTGGGCCGATAGGGCGGCCATGGCGGAAAGAGTGAATGCGGCCCGGTGTTTTTTCAGGGTTCCGGCTTCGGTGGTCATAAAATAGTGGGCCAGTACGAGAATGTCCTCCGGGCGATCTTTCAGGGCCGGCAGTTTCACCGGCACCACGTTCAATCGGAAATAGAGGTCTTCCCGAAATGCCTTTTGCGCCACTGCCGCTTCGAGATCGGAATTGGTGGCCGCGATGATGCGAACGTCCAGGTCGATGGTACGGGTGCCGCCGACACGGTCGATGGTTCCCTCCTGGAGGGTGCGCAGCAGTTTCACCTGCAGGTTCAACGGCAGCTCGCCGATCTCGTCCAGAAACAGGGTCCCGCCGTCGGCCAGTTCAAACTTCCCCTTTTTCTGCTCCACGGCATCGGTAAAAGCTCCTTTTTCATGCCCGAAGAGCTCACTCTCGATGAGATTTGCCGCGATGGCACCGCAGTTGACCACGACCATGGGCTTTGAAGATCGGGGACTTCGTTCATGGATGGCATGGGCCGCCAACTCCTTTCCCGTTCCCGATGGTCCCGTAATCAAAACGGGATAATCGTTTGTGCTGATTTTCCGTATCCGCTCGTAGACCTTTTCCATGACCGGAGAGATGCCGACCATCCCGTTGAAACCGCTGGGCGTCTGTTTCTCAAGCCGAAGGAGACGATTGGCGGATTCCAATTCATGAATCCGAAAGGCACGGTTCAAAATGATCTTCAGCACCGTTATGTCGATGGGCTTTTTGCAAAAGTCGACGGCCCCCAGATCGATGGCCTTGAGCGCCGTCTCCCGTTCGGTGTTTCCGGTGATGACGATGACCTTGGTAAGAGAAGAATATTCCCCTGCCCGCTCGAGAAAGGCCAGTCCCTCCGTCGGCTTGTCCGGAAATGGCGGAAGCCCCAGATCCAAAGTGGCGACGGGAAAGGTACCGGTAGAAAAGTAATTCCGCGCCGTTTCCCCATCCTGGGTGATGGTGATATCGTAGGTTTCATCCAACGCCCATTTGATCTGTTTGGCAACCGATGCTTCGTCTTCGATAATCAGCAGTTTGGGTTTGGCCACGTACAGCTCCCGGATTCATTTTTATGAATTATCGGCCAGTTCTGTTCATCTCTTGACCCCTTGGCCCCTCGAATACTCGTATCCAGTACCATTACAACAAGTTAGTGTCTGTCCAGAAACAGGCAAATTTGGTCGAGATCAAGGCGCACGACCCAATTGTAGCTCGGGTTTACCACAGGTGCCCGAAGGAAATGCCCTTGGGGTGTATATGGTTGATATTCCGAGGATAAAATTTTTCGCGCAACGCCGATATCGGACAAATTGGCCATTTCTGGATGGGCACTGGTTAGAGCGCCCGCATCCATTCCGGACGAAGGGCCACCTTTCCCTTCATGGCCTCGTCGATCAGAGCCAATGTCTTTGCCTTGTCCTTGGGCATCCGGGCGCGGATGGGAAGGTAGTTGGAGGCGTGATTGGCATGGAAAAGCCCCTGGGTCTGATGGGTTTCGGCGATCATGGTACGAAGCTCCGCCAGCATCTCATTGGGATCGATCAGGGTAAAGTGCCCTTCACGAAAGTCATCATACAGCGGCGTGCCGGGCACCAGCATCAGGCTTAGTGCACCGACGTACTCGGGATCGATGGCGGAAAGGACCCGGCCGGTCTCCCGGGCATGAATCTGGGAGCGTTCGCGGCCGGCCAGCCCCAGTAAAACGGTAACGGAGAGCTTGATTCCGGCGTCCCTGGCCTTCTTTCCCATTTCGATCATTCGCCGGGCCGTCGCTCCCTTGCGAATGGCAGATAAGGTGACATCGTCGCCGCTTTCCAACCCCATGTACGCGATACCCAGGCCATTTTCCCGCAGCGCCCTCAGTTCCGCTGCAGATTTCATGGCAAGGCTCTTGGTGTTGGCATATACCCCCACCCGGGTCACCCAGGGCAGTTGCCGCCGGATCTCCTGCAGGATCCGAAGCAACCGTTTCTGGGGGATGATCAACGCGTCGCATCCGCACAGAAAGACGCGCCGTTGACGCCTGCAATATTCGGCGGCAAAGGCGATGTCCGACAGGATGATCTCATCGGACTTAATTTTGAATCGCCGGCCATGGTAAGCGCAAAATGTGCATTTGTGATGGGAACAATTGACGGCCACCTCGATGAGGATACTATTGGCCTCGCTGGGTGGCCGGATGACATCTCCTTCATAGTGCATGATGTTATCTTTCCTTTCTTCCTTAGATAGACAGAATAATATTGCAACCATGGAGGGAAATGTAAATACCGGGCAAAACGGTCGTCCTCCGGAAAAGGAAAAATACCATGCCCACTAATTACATATATGTTCCTTTGAACATCTCATATTTCATTTTTGTACTTTCTGCAGACACCTGCATAAAATGAAGGATGAAATAATACACTTTAATTTCAGAATGTTTACACCAAACCTGCATGACACCGAAACTGGCATATTTGTTGAAGCAGGGTTAAAGAAAGATTGGACCCGTGTCGGTTCGTCGAGGGCTTCTACCGTGAATTTCTCCAGAACCGTTACGATCGATACAAAATCATAGCCAATAGCGGATTCATGGAAAACAATATTTTCGAACTGGAACTGAAAACCCTTTACGCCATCAGTCAGAAAATCGGCGGCGTTCTCGACTTGGATCATACGTTGCGGGCCATTCTCGAAATTCTGTCGAAAAACCTCTCCATGGAACGGGGAACCATTACGCTGAAGGATAAGGAGACCGGTCTTTTAAAAATCATCGCCTCCCATGGCTTGGCCCCAACAGAGCAACAGAGAGGAATTTACCAGCCGGGAGAGGGAATAACCGGAGCCATTTTTGAATCCGCCCAGCCCTTTGCAGTTCCCGATATCGGAAAGGAACCGCTGTTTCTGAACCGAACACAGGCACGCAACCTGACGAAAACGAATATTTCGTTCATCGGTGTCCCCATCGTCTTGAACAGCGAACCCATCGGGGTCTTAAGCGCAGACAGACTCTTCGGACCCGAAGTGGATTTCAAGGAAGATATCCGATTCTTGTCCATCTTGGCCACCCTGATTGCCCAGTTCTTTCAGCTCTATCGCCAGGTGGAGCGTCGGGAGGCACATCTGGTCACCGAGAATCGCAGCCTTCGAGCGGAAGTCTCCGCCAAGTACAATCACTTTTTCACGGTGGGCGTCAGTCCGGCCATGCAGAATCTGAATAAAATGATCAGCAAGGTTGCTCCCAGTCGGGCATCGGTCCTGCTCCTGGGCGAGTCGGGTACCGGAAAGACACTCACGGCCAGAATCATTCATGAACTGAGCCAGCGCCGCAGAAATCCCTTTGAAAAGGTCAACTGCGCAGCACTGCCGGACAATCTCATCGAATCGGAACTCTTTGGCCATGAAAAGGGGGCCTTCACCGGTGCCACCCAATTGAAGAAGGGACGTTTGGAGGAGGCGGACAGCGGAACCATCTTTCTCGACGAAGTCGGCGAGCTGCCCTTGCCGGTCCAGGCAAAACTGCTGCGTTTTCTGCAGGAACGCGAGTTTGAGCGGCTGGGAAGTACACGAACACGAAAGGTGGATGTCCGGATCATCGCCGCCACCAACGTGGACTTGAACCGTGCCGTGGATGAAGGGATGTTTCGTTCCGATCTGTTTTACCGGCTCAATGTATTTCCCATATCCATTCCGCCCCTTCGGAAACGAAAAGCAGATCTTCCCCTTCTCGTCGATTATTTTATTACCAAGACGGCGAAAGAGTATGGCCGTAAGTTTTTCTTCTCTCAGGAGTGCATGGAAATCCTGTCCGCCTATAACTGGCCGGGAAACGTGCGTGAATTGGAAAACCTCGTCGAACGTGTCGCAATCATGGCCGAGAACGAATGCATCGAACCCAAATCCCTGCCGGCCTATCTGTTCAGCCGAAAAGAATCCGTGGACTATGATTCACCTTCCGAATCGACGCACTCGCGTCTGGAGATCATGGAAAGGGAAACTCTTCTTGAGGCATTGGCGCAAAATGATTGGGTACAGCAGAAAGCAGCCCGTGAAATCGGACTCACCTTGCGGCAGATGGGATACCGCGTGAAAAAATTCGGGTTGGACAAGATCATAAGGGAAAACAAACAGCGGAACCTTCATTTTAGAAACCTTTCCAACTGATTACCTTCATCGCCTTTACTTCCTCCAAAATATTTTTCTCTCTCACCCGAATAGTTCCACGTCATTACTTCTTATTTAGAATTGTGTCGATTAGCCATCAACAGAGTTTTTCATCAATGTTTTCTCCATATGTTCGATTCTGTCTCGATATATATCTTTTCATTATTGTAGGTGACCTACCTACAATATTGTAGATGTAATGATTGTCTGACTTTGTAAAATACCGTGCGATACCTATCGACTGGATTTTTTACTTTTTATTTCAATATGTTTTAAACTTTTAAGGAGAATTCATAACGAATGGCACACCCATTGCTCAATAAGATGGCAAGTTGCTAGTATATGTATTGAATAACTCGACAACAAAGGAAAGAGACGATGAGAAAAGTTGCAATTTACGGTAAAGGAGGCATTGGAAAGTCTACAACGACCCAGAATACAGTTGCTGGCTTAGCCGAAATGGGCAAGAAGGTGATGGTTGTCGGCTGCGATCCCAAAGCGGACTCCACTCGACTTCTTCTGGGAGGTTTGGCGCAACGAACCGTATTGGACACACTCCGTGAAGAAGGAGAGGATGTGGAATTGGAAGATGTGCGCAAAGAAGGTTTCGGCGGCACCATGTGCACTGAATCTGGCGGGCCAGAACCCGGGGTAGGTTGCGCCGGCCGAGGCATTATTACTTCCATCAACCTTCTCGAACAGCTCGGAGCTTATGCCGACAGTGAGGAATTGGACTATGTTTTCTACGACGTTCTGGGCGACGTCGTCTGCGGTGGTTTCGCCATGCCCATCCGCGAGGGGAAGGCCCAGGAGATCTATATCGTCGTTTCCGGAGAGATGATGGCCATGTATGCGGCCAACAACATCTGCAAAGGAATCGTGAAATTCGCGGAAGCCGGTGGCGTTCGGTTGGGCGGGCTCATCTGTAACAGCCGGAAAGTGGACAACGAGAAGGAGATGATCTTGGCGCTGGCCGAACGGCTGGGGACACAGATGATTCATTTTGTCCCCAGGGACAACATGGTTCAAAGAGCTGAAATCAATAGAAAGACAGTAATAGAGTACGAAGGCTCACACTGCCAGGCGGACGAATATCGGACACTGGCCAAGAAAATCGATGAAAACGAAATGCGCGTCATCCCGACACCACTGGCCATCGACGAACTTGAAAAAATGCTCATTGATTACGGTATCGCTGCATAAACCATGTATCGATAAACCAAACAAGGAGAAAAACCATGATTATGATCCGTTCCATCGTCCGCCCCGAGAAAGTCGATAACGTGCTGGCCGCCCTGATGGAGGCAGGATTTCCAGGTGTAACGAAGATGTCAGTCGTAGGACGTGGAAAACAGCGTGGCATTAAAATCGGAGAGATCACCTATGACGAGATACCCAAGGAAATGCTGCTCACCGTAGTAAAGGATACCGATAAGGATTTTGCCGTTCGTACGATCATCAATGCAGCCCGAACGGGAGAAAGAGGTGCCTTCGGTGATGGTCGTATATTTGTCATTCCTGTGGAAGAGACCTATACCATCAGTTCCGGCATAAAACAGACTTCCGATGGGAAGACCGAAGAGGTGGAGATATGAAAGAACTGCTCGCCATCGTTCGTATGAATATGATGAACAAGACAAAAAGAGCACTGGCCGAGGTCGGACTCGGTTCCATGACCGCCCGCGATGCATTGGGGCGAGGAAAGGGGATGGTGGATATGCAGCTTCTCAAAGGGGCCGAACACGGATACGAAGAGGCAATTTCCCAACTCGGCCAGAGCCAGCGGCTCATTCCCAAACGGCTCCTGGTAATGGTCGTCAATGACGATTTGGTGGAAAAGGCCGTAAAAACGATCATCTCGGTCAATCAGACCGGGAAATCGGGTGACGGCGTCATCTTCGTCATGCCCTGCCAGGAGGCCATCCGTGTCCGTACCGGAGAGCGGGGAGTGGAAACCCTGGACGAAGGGTAGCGACTGTGTTTCGCGAGGTGAGGAGAATATCCGCGCCTCATAAAGAATGATTCGATGCACATGTTTTTACAAAGGAGAACTTTCCATGGCTATGGCCGCGAATGAGAAACCGACGAAAAAAGTAAGGCTGGACAACCATGATCCGGAAAAGGTGAAAGAACAGCTCATTTCCAAATACCCACCCAAGGTCGCCCGAAAACGGGCCAAACAGATTGTGATCAACAAAGTGGAGCCGGACGGCAAGGTGCCGGTGATCAGCTCCAATGTGCGAACAGTACCGGGCCTTATCGGGCAACGCGGGTGTTGTTACGCTGGCTGCAAGGGCGTTGTGCTGGGGCCCACACGGGACATCATCAACATTACCCATGGTCCCATCGGCTGCGGATTTTACAGTTGGTTGACGCGCCGGAATCAGACCGATCCGGAAAGCACGCCCGACGGTCACAACTTCATGACCTACTGCTTTTCCACGGACATGCAGGACGAAGAGATCATTTTCGGTGGTGAGAAAAAACTGAAACAGGCGATCCAGGAGGCCTACGACAACTTTCACCCCAAGGCCATTGCCGTATTCGCCACCTGTCCCGTGGGTCTCATCGGTGATGACGTCCACTCAGTTTGCCGGGAAATAAAGGAAAAACTTGGAATCAACGTATTTGGTTTTTCCTGTGAGGGGTACAAGGGGGTCAGCCAGAGTGCCGGCCACCACATCGCCAACAACGGCATTTTCACCCACGTCGTGGGCAATGATGACACCATCGGAGAAGGGAAATATCGAATCAACCTTCTGGGTGAATACAATATCGGCGGGGACGCCTTCGAGATCGAACGCCTTTTCGATCTTTGCGGCATCACCCTGGTTTCCACTTACAGCGGAAATTCCAGTATCGACGGATTCGCCAATTCCCACACGGCAGACTTGAACTGCATCATGTGCCACCGATCCATCAACTACGTCGCAGAGATGATGGAAACCAAGTTTGGTGTACCGTGGATCAAGGTCAACTTCATCGGAGCCAAGGCCACGGCAAAATCCTTACGGAAAATCGCCGAGTACTTCGGAGAGCAGGAGTTGATCGACAAGGTGGAGAAGGTGATCGCCGAAGAGATGCCGGCCGTCGAAGCGGCATGTGCCGAAGTCCTGCCGAGAACGCAAGGAAAAAGGGCCATGTTATTCGTGGGTGGCTCCCGTGCCCATCACTACCAGGAACTTTTTTCCGAGCTGGGCATGAAGACCCTTTCCGCGGGATATGAATTCGGTCATCGGGACGACTACGAAGGGCGATCCGTATTGCCGACCATCAAAGTGGACGCGGACAGCCGAAACATCGAAGAACTGGACGTGAAGCCGGACCCGGAACGATACAAGCCACGGGTCAGTGAAGAGAAAAAGACCGAATTGGAAACCAAGGGCCTCGGTTTTGGCGAATATGACGGCATGATGCCCGAAATGCCGGACGGATCCATGATCATCGACGATTTGAGCCAATACGAAACCGATCAGCTGATCAAGATCTTCAAACCCGATCTGTTCTGCGCCGGCATCAAGGAAAAATACACCGTCCAAAAACACGGGATTCCCCTAAAGCAGCTTCATAGCTACGATTATGGCGGGCCGTACGCCGGATTCAAAGGCGCCATCAACTTTTATAAAGAGATCGATCGAATGGTGAACAGCCGGGTGTGGAAATATATGCGCGCACCATGGCAGGAACACCCCGAATTGTCGGCCACCTATGCCTGGTCCTGATAAAGTGCCCGTCAATTGCCGGTTTACTTCCGACCGATAACAGGAGAAAAAATCTTATGTTACTGAGACATACCCCAACGGAGATCAAGGAGCGAAGCGCCCTGACGGTCAATCCGGCCAAAACCTGCCAGCCCATCGGGGCCATGTATGCCGCCTTGGGCGTTCACGGCTGTCTGCCCCACAGTCATGGTTCCCAGGGATGCTATGCCTACCATCGAAGCGCCCTTACCCGACACTACAAAGAACCTGTCGTGGCCGCCACCAGCGCATTTACTGAAGGAGCTTCGGTGTTCGGCGGCCAGGCCAATCTGCTGCAGGCCATCGACAATATTTTCACCGTTTACGACCCCGATGTGATCGCGGTTCACACCACCTGCCTGTCCGAAACCATCGGGGACGATATCCCTCAGATCGTTGCCAAGGCGACGGCGGACGGAAAGGTTCCGGACGGCAAATTCGTCTTCCACGCCAATACCCCCAGCTACGTCGGCTCCCACATCACCGGATTCTCCAACATGACCAAGGCCATGGTGGACTATTTTGCCGAATCCAACGGCCATAGGGTGAAAACCATCAACCTGATTCCCGGTTACGTCGAACCGTCGGACATGGCGGAAATTCGACGCATTGCCACCCTCATGGGAATCCCGACCATCATGTTTCCCGACACCTCCAAAGTGCTCAACGGACCGCTTACGGGAAAATACAAGATGTTTCCCGAAGGCGGCGTCACCATCGAGGAGTTGAAGAAAAGCGGAAGCAGTATCGGTACCATCGCACTGGGTCGAACCGCCTCCTTGGCAGCCGCCCGTGCCCTGGATGCAAAATGCAAGGTCCCCTGTGAGATCCTGGGGCTTCCCCTGGGCCTGCATGGAACGGATGAATTCGTCGATGCCCTTCGAAAGTTGGCCGGTGTGAGTGTTCCCGATCAGATCAACCTGGAACGGGGACAGCTTGTGGACTGCATCTCCGATTGGCATCAATACCTCTATGGGAAACGAGTGGCCGTCGCCGGTGATCCTGATCATGTATTGGCCCTAACGAAATTCATGATCTCTTTGGACCTGCGGCCTGTCCACATCGTTACCGGCAGCCCGGCGGGCAAAAAGTATGAGAAGTCCTTGCGCGAAGTAGTGGCGGATGTTCCGGAAGAAGTAAACATCAAGGTACCCGGCGACATGCTGCTTTTCCATCAATGGATCAAGAACGATCCGGTGGATTTGATCATCGGCAATACCTACGCCAAATATATCGCCAAAGACGAAGATATTCCGCTGGTACGTTTCGGATTTCCCATCTACGACCGCATGGGACACAGCTACTTCTCCACCATGGGGTACCGCGGCGCATTGCGGATTATGGAGAAAATGCTGGATGCCCTTCTGGATCGAAAGGACCGTGATGCCAGTGACATCACAATGGAATTGGTCCTGTAAGACAAATCACCCGATCCCCATATGCAGGAGAATATCATGTCCTCCATCCCTATTTTGCATGAACGCAGGGCACAGATCCACCAAAAGGGAGCCGAACCGTTCGAGATGGCCTGCGGCAAACACAGCCTGGCCGGTTCTGTCAGCCAACGAGCCTGCGTGTTCTGCGGTTCGCGCGTGGTGCTCTATCCCATTGCCGATGCCCTGCATCTGATCCACGGCCCCATCGGCTGCGCCGCCTACACTTGGGACATTCGCGGTGCCCTCTCTTCGGGACCGGAGTTGCACCGCATGAGCTTCTCCACAGACCTGCGGGAAAAGGACGTGATCTTCGGAGGTGAGAAAAAACTGGCTTCGGCCCTCTCCGAATTGATCGACACCTACCAGCCCAGGGCCGCATTCGTCTATTCCACCTGTATCGTGGGAATTATCGGCGATGATGTGGCAGCCGTTTGTCGAAAAGTGGGAGAAGAAAAGGGGATCCCTGTTCTCC
The DNA here is from genome assembly GCA_963674945.2 of uncultured Desulfosarcina sp. GTDB lineage: Bacteria > Desulfobacterota > Desulfobacteria > Desulfobacterales > Desulfosarcinaceae > Desulfosarcina. The sequence continues at coordinate 146,849 of CAXXWQ010000002.1, read as the reverse complement.
CCGTCCATTCGGAAGGGTTCAAGGGGACAAAGAAGGACGGCTACAAGGCCGCCTGCGACGCCCTGTTCAAGCTGGTTGGAACGGATTCCGCCGAAGCGACATCCCCGGTGAGCATCAATATTTTAGGTGAATTCAACATCGGCGGCGAAGCCTGGCTGATCAAGAAATACTACGAGGAGATGGGTATCCAGGTGGTTTCCATCATGACCGGTGACGGTCGCGTTGAACAGATCAAACGTAGTCATGGTGCGGCCTTAAACGTGGTGCAGTGCTCCGGCGCCCTGACTTTTCTGGCGGACATGATGAAGGAGAAATACGGCATTCCCTATATTCGTGCCTCCTATTTCGGCATCGACGATATGGCAAAGGCCCTTTATGACGTGGCAGAACACTTTCCCGATCATCCGGAAGTCATGGACTGCACTCGTGAAATCGTTCGCCGGGAGGTAAAAGGCATCATGCCGGAACTCAACCGCATGCGGCGTGACCTATACGGCAAGCGTGCTGCAATTTATGTGGGCGGCGCCTTCAAGGCCTTTTCCCTGATCAAGGCCCTTCGCTACCTGGGGATGCAAGTCGTGTTGGTTGGTTCTCAGACCGGCAACGAGGACGATTACGAAACACTGCAACAGATGTGTGATGAGGGCACGATCATATTGGATGACGCCAATCCACTGGAGCTATCCAAATATATCATCGAGAAGAAGGCCGATCTGTTCATCGGTGGCGTCAAGGAGCGTCCCATCGCCTTCAAGATGGGCATCGGCTTTTGCGACCACAACCACGAACGAAAGATTCCCCTTGCCGGATTCGCCGGTATGCTGCAGTTCGCCAGGGAGGTTCACACATCGGTGACCAGCCCGGTGTGGCAGTTCGTCCCCACCCGTCACGCAAAAAGCAAAGATCCGAGTCCAGAGTACTCGGCTTTAGGCGCCATAGAAGAGGATACGCTGCGATGACAGGAAACCACAGAAGTCAGAAGCCAGTATTCAGGAGCCAGAATAAATCTGATGTCGCTTCGCTTCATCGATTGGATAATATGGATCGAGCCGAAGGCGAATACCTGATTCTGGATTCTGAATTCTGGCTTCTGGATTCTTGTAACAAGCATACAACAGAGCCAATGAACTCTTGCCTGGTTCATAGGACCGGGATTTCTATACCTCATTAAAACTACGAGGAAGCCATCCGATGAAATCCGCCACTCGCACCGAATATACAGCCACCCAGAATGCATGTAATCTGTGTGCTCCCCTGGGCGCAGCCCTGGTATTCAAAGGAATCGAAAACAGCGTACCCCTGCTCCATGGCTCCCAGGGATGCTCCACCTACATCCGGCGATACATGATCAGCCACTTCAAGGAGCCGCTTGACATCGCATGTTCCAATTTCGGTGAGGAGACGGCCATCTTCGGTGGCGGTGCCAACCTGAAGATCGCCCTGGACAACATCCGGAGCCAGTACGATCCGGAATTGATCGGAATCGCCACCACCTGTCTTTCCGAGACCATCGGCGATGACGTGCCCATGTTCATCAAGGCTTACAGGCAAGGATGCCCGGATGAGGAGAACCTGCCGGCCCTTGTCCATGTGGCAACGCCCAGCTACCAGGGAACCCACATGCAGGGATTTCACGGTGCCGTACACGCATTGGTCAAAACGCTGGCCGACTCTGTTCCGCCCGATGACGATAGACTTCGGATCAATTTGTTTCCGGGAATGGTCTCTCCCGCCGACCTGAGACATCTCAAAGAGATTATCGGCGACTTTGGCCTGCAAAGCGTCCTGGTGCCCGACTACAGCGACACCCTGAACGGCCCCTTGTGGACCGAATACCAGCGTATCCCCAAAGGAGGGACTCCCGTCGGTGCCCTGCGCAGCATGGGCAGCAGTGCCGCTTCCATTGAATGCGGTCTGGTCCTTGCCGGAGAAAAGGATACGGCCGGCAACTTTCTGAAAGAGAACTTCGACGTTCCCCTGTATCGCATTGGGCTTCCCATCGGCATCGCGGCATCGGACCGGTTCTTCAAACACCTCTCAACAGTTGGCGGCCGGCCCATCCCCGAACGATATACGGCCCAACGCGGGCGATTGTTGGATGCCTTGGTGGACGGCCACAAGCACCTCAACGGCGTTCGGGCCGCACTATTCGGAGAGGAAGATCTGGTGGCCGGACTGGCGGGATTCTGTTCGGAAATCGGCATCGTACCCGTTTTGTGCGGCACCGGCGGCGGCAACGGTCGATTCGCTCAGGTCATCCACAGCATCGTTCCGGAAAAATACCATGAGCAAATGAAAATTTTAGAAGATGTGGATTTCGTGACCATCGAAAAGACGCTGGAGAAAATCGGTGTGGATCTCCTCATCGGACACAGCAAAGGCTATACCATGTCACGGCGTTTGAAACGTCCCCTGATACGAGCGGGCTTTCCCGTGCATGATCGCGTCAACGGAAGCCGACTGCTTCACGTGGGGTATCGAGGTGCCCAGCAGCTATTCGATCGGATCGCAAATACGTTGATTCAGGAAAGGCAGGAGGCATCCGACGTTGGTTACACATACATGTAAGAGTGATCGGTGATGAGTAGTGAGTAATCAGTTGTCGGTAACCAGTCGTCACCAGACCGAAAACTGAAAACCATGCACCGAAAACGGAGAACGGAGAACCATGAACCTAAATAATCACCCCTGCTTTAACCCCGGCGCCTGCAAATCCTTCGGACGGGTGCACCTGCCGGTGGCCCCCCGGTGCAACATCCAGTGTAAATTCTGCAATCGAAAATTCGACTGCGTCAACGAAACTCGCCCCGGCGTAACCAGTGCCATTCTCTCCCCTGGCCAAGCCATGGTCTATCTCGAAGAGGTCTTCGCCAAGAAGGGAAACATCTCCGTTGTGGGTATCGCCGGACCGGGAGATCCATTCGCCAACCCCCATGAGACGATGGAGACCCTGTCGCGTGTCAGATCCCGGTATCCTGACACCATATTATGTGTTGCCACAAACGGTCTCAACCTGCTGCCTTATGTGGATGATCTGAAAAAGCTTGCCGTAAGTCACGTGACGGTCACTGTCAACGCTGTGGCCCCTGCAATCGGAGAGAAGATCTACTCCTGGATGCGTGTGGGAAAACGGGTGGTTCGCGCCCAGCAAGGGGCGGCGATCCTCTTGGAGAAGCAGATGGCGGCCATTGGCGCACTCAAGGAAAATGACATGATCGGTGTCCTTTCGGCAACGGTGCGTAAGCAGATTTTTCTCAAGGCGGGGCTACGGTGCTGACAGAATGGCTACGTAGGCAGGGTGATAAGCCCCTGCCCACGGTTAGGAGTTGATTTCAGAGGTCTGCCGTTCATAATTCCACGGCATCCATTGATCCGGGCGGGCTTTCACCTGCTCTGAGTGTTCCCGGATGGCAACCAGATAGTCAAAAGGATTTGCAGTGCATAGTTCGCAGGTGTGGATCAGGCTCATAAACAGGTCACCGACTCGGGCACCACGTTCAGTCTTGTAGAACAAGGCGTTTTTCCGATTCAAAATCGCTTTTTTCAAGGCGCGTTCACAAACATTATTGTCTAACGGGGCACCCGGCTGACGTAAAAACAGGGTCAGTTTCTCCCAGTGGTTGCACATATACTTGATGGCCTGGCCAAGCCCGGAGTTGGGCTCCACATTTTTTTCCTCGAACTGCTCATCAAACCAGTCTCTAAGATCCTTCATCAACGAACCGCTATGGTTCCGATGGTATTCGAGGCGCTGATCGTCAGAAAGGTTTTGCTCCCTGGCATCGGCATCGTTTTTATACACCTTGCCCAACACGTTGAGTACATGAGTGCATTCGTCCGGGAAGTTATCGTATACATCCACGAAGCGCCGCCTTCCATGTGAGATGCAGTTGGCCAAAAGGGTTTCAAAATCCTTGGGCACATTTCTCGACAGCGCGTCGCACATCTGGATCGGCGGACCCAGATCGGCCTGGCGCTTGGTAAGTAGATCCGCCAGGTTTTCTCCGGCATGGTTGTTTCCGGTAAAAAACAGCCCGATTTTGTGATCGTCCGACACCGCCACCATGCCGCTGGTAAAAATGCCCTTTCTTTTGGCATCTTGTGTTTCGTTGACCAAAGAAAGAATTTTCATGGTGGTGTCGTCATTATGGATCAGCTTTGCGCCAGCCGCTTGCCGGATCAGTTCATCAAAGGCCGGGTAGGCGTGCCAATAAAAATCCCTGACAATATCCCATTGGGTCGATGCAGGCAGCGGTATGCCGATACTGTCCTGCAGATTTTGAAGCCGGTAGAAAGGAAAGCCGTTGCCATATTTTAAAAGAGCAATCATTGCTCCGGCGGATGCATCGTATTTTTCCTCGCCGACATCCCGTGGGGCATCGGCCGTAAAAATCTCTCCACACAGATTACAGCGCAATTTTTCCAGCTCGTATATCGACGCTGTTAACGGCGAGGTGCCGGTGACACGGATGAGGGTTTTGGGCTGTTTATATACATAGACCTTGCCCTTGGGACAAAGCGGGCACGGATCTTTATGTTTAAGCTCACCATGAGACACCGTGATCTTCTCGGCACCGGTGTAATCATCAGCCCCATTTCGGCCATGGCCTTTTTTCTTGGCCTTGGGCGTTTTATCAGCGCTCTTCGGTTTTCGTTTTTTGACAATGGTATCGGTTTTTTCCGTGGATGCGCCGAAGATCATTTTCAGCAAGCGTTTGATGGATGCGGCTTTTTCATCCACACTGTGACTCAACACGTTGATCGTCTCGCCCATGGCCGCAATAGTTGCATAATCCTTATCCAAAAGGCTGCGAGATTTGACCCGATCGATCAGTGCGTTAAGCTCCTCGGCCGAAAGTTCGATGGGCGGCGGTGTCATGCGCTTTTTCCTGCGGTAAGACGAGATCTGAACATCTTGACCAGCGGATATCCCCAAACCGCTTTGATGGATCGGTTCGGCCGGTGGGTTTGGTCATTCTTCCCACGGCCGGTGGTATCTCCCAGGTAAATCCAGTTGGCGGCGTTGTAACAGGTGCCGGCAAACCGGTCCTTGTCCACGAAGGTTTCCAGATAATAAATGGGATGATTGTATATCGCTTGCCAATCCGTTGGCAGGATACGACGCATCCGCCCCAGAATATGAGAGGCCAGGTGTGATACGCGAACCCAGGGCAATATCAAAAAGCGGCTGTTGTATGCCATCAAATGCAGGTTCGCCATTCGCCGATGCTGGGACCAACCGATGAACCGGTCACGGCATCCGATATGCCTGGCGGCCGATGACCAGGACAGGCACGCGATGGGCCGCTTTTGAGAATAAACGATGTATTTCAGGTGTTCACCGACCGGCTGGGTGTAGCCCAAATAATGGTACTGTTCCAACAAGCTGTTGAACAACGGTTCGGCATCGGTTCGGCGAACCTGTCGGAATGTAAGGGGGGTAATGGCTGACAGCTTGCTTTCTATCGGGCATCGCTCAATGGTGATGTTCTCAGGCTCTTTTCGTCTGGCCAAAGGATTGTTCGGGGTCATTTTTTTGGCCGGCAATCGAATGTGCCCGGCCCGGTGAAGAGCGAGCATCAAGCCCCGGCAGACCATATCCCGAAAGGCGCCGTTGGCTTGGCGCCAATCCCAGGCTTGGCAAAGTTTGACGGAAAGGCGTCTTCGGCTGTCGCTCGGGTTTCGGTCGATCAGCTGCTGGATAAACGCCGCATCCTGAACTGTTACGGTTTTGCCGCGGTAGGTGAGAATCGTTTCCATGGTCGGCATTCATAGCACACTCGTTACTGGAACGCAAGCCCCTATGCATGAATCTTTTTCCAATGCGGGGCGACCTCGATGGTGGCAAGGTCTCCGTTCCAAATCAGCGATTGCAGTTGATACGCATTGAGCCGACGCAAGACATCATCCGTGCCATTGGGCCACCAGGTAAACCGCCCTTTCGACAGCCGCTTTTGACAAAGCCAGAATCCCTGGCCGTCGTATACAATAATTTTCAATGCCGTGGCCCGTTTGTTGCGAAAAACAAATACGGCACCGGAAAATGGGTCCGCCTTGAGATGGTCACGGCAAAGCTTGGCTAATCCGTCGATGCCTTTTCGAAAATCAGCCGGCTCCACTGCAACAAAAATCCGCATGTGTGGCGTGATGGCAATCATGAAGCCATAGCCAAAAATGCTTTTCCCAGTTCCACCAGATCGGAACAGGTGGCTCCTTTTACATTCATTCTCATGACCGAACCGTTCGTTTTGATCATTTCGATGGTGGATTCAGGTAGAAGGGGTGCCGGAGCCGGCAATTCTATAAAGGGTGTGGAGAAAATCTCGCACGGGTGTTCTTCCGGCAAGTGAGTACCGGCAACTTTTTTCTTTAACGTCGTGTAGTTTACACGCAGGGCCTTTGACAGGTGGTAGATGGAGTACTCTTCTGATAGCGCGACCGCTGCCTGCCAAAGGTTTTGGGGAATTCGGGTGCGTTTCTTTCGCAGCTTTCGCCAGGATTCAAACCGCTGTTGAACTTGCTCAAGGCTGGGAGCGATTATAGAAACATCTTGGATATCGTCATTCATCGGCGGGCCTCCTTATTATTGGGGTCAACCGATAATATCCCATCTCTCAGCGGATTTCATGCACGCTTGCCGAAAACACACCATGATCGTAAAGGTGAACAGCATCATCCTGCCCGGTATCAACGAACATCACATCGAAACCGTGGCTGAAAAAATGGCGGCCCTTGGCGTGGATCTGTTCAACGCAATGCCATACTACCCCAACGCCGGCAGCGATTTCGAGCATCTTTCCGAACCGGATAAGGAAACGGTCGATACGATCCGGGCCACCGCAGCCGTTCACGTCAAACAGATGAGGCATTGCACGCGCTGCCGGGCAGACGCTGTGGGTTTGCTGGGAGAAGAACCCGATGCACAGTTGGCCGATACCCTCACCGCCTGTCGTCGACTGGAAGTGAAAAAGCCGAGGCTGGGTCGGGTTTCACCGCGTCCATGCATTGCCGTGGCCAGTATGGAGGGTGTTCTGGTGAACCAGCATCTGGGTGAAGCACAAAAACTGCTCGTGTATGGAGAAAAGGAAGGCCGTGTCCAATTGCTGGAGGCACGGGTCACCCCGGCCAAGGGCAGTGGGATGAAGCGCTGGGAAGAGATGGCCCAGACCTTCTCGGACTGCAGCACCCTTTTGGTCAGCGGCGTGGGAGACAATCCGAAAAAGGCGCTCTCGGCTGCGGGGATCGAGGTGCTGGAGATCGAAGGATTGATCGATGAGGCCGTGCGCGCAGTATTTGCCGGCGAATCCATGGGCCACATGACCAAACGGACGGTCACCGCATGTGGGAGTGGGTGCGGGGGAAATGGGATGGACTGCGGTTAAGCTACCCATCCTGTCCGTAAGCTCCAGCCGGCGTTCTCGTCCTTTCGCGCTCCTCAACGTAGTATAAAGCTACGCCTGCGGTCGCGAAAGGCCTGCGGCCCTGTCTGGAACCAAAAGTGGCCTGCCACAGACAGGATGTGGGGTGAAGGTACAAAAGCGACCTACCCGAACGCACCATATGGGAGATAAAAAATAAATGTAGGGCGATTGTCAGAAGTGAATCGGAAACATCAAACCAACTTGTATACGCTCACATATTGAAATGGAGGAAAAAATGGATAAACCCGAACATCACATCTTTGTCTGTGCCAGTTTTCGAGCCGATGGTGATCCAAAGGGCGTCTGCCATAAAAAGGGATCGACCGATCTGCTTCCCTACATCGAAAACGAACTTCTCGATCGTGGCCTGGATGCACAGGTCACAGCGACTGGATGCATGAAGGCCTGTGATTACGGACCGGTAATGGTTATTTACCCCATGGGGCATTGGTACGGCAATGTGGAGAGTGAAGAGATCGTCGACCAGATCTTGGATGCTTTGGAGGATGGGGAGGTGGTGGAAGAGCGTTTGATTAACTAGTGTCCATCCAGAAACGGCATCTCATGGCCCATGCCGGCGTTCTCCGCTCCGCCGAAATCCTCAACGTAGCGCTGCTACGCCTCCGGTTTCGACGTCGCTGCGGCCTTGGCCTGCGCCATGATCTACCATTTCTGGACGGACACGAAAGAGGCTGTATCCGAATTTCAATCTTTCAGCCATAACAAACAGTTATTGAACTTATGGCATTGAATTTACCAGCCGCAGACTGCAGAAAATCCGTCTGTGTAAGTCCGTGTGCGTCCGTGGCAAATGAGAAAGGATTGAAAAAATGGAACTGTTATCCGACACCGGCTGGCGGGAACACATTCTGGCGGGCAGCAAATACCTGAAGACGGCCAGAAACGGGACTTCCCGCCCATCCGTATTCAATAATGAACTGATCTTTCAATTGACGGCCATGGCCATCGAGAAGCTCATTGTTGGCTTATCTCAATTCTATCACCAGCTTCCCATGGATCATACTCTATCCGGCCTCGTGGAAGGGCTGGCCACGATTTGCCCCATGGAGGAAGAACTGGCGGGGCAAATTCGGGCTATCGAACAAATCGACAACATGTGCGCCCTGACCCCTGTCCGTCGGGAAGGCCCGAAAGATGAGGAAGTATTACGAATCCTCGATGTCGGACAGCAGGTAGCCGACTTTACAATGTCGCATCTGCCCGAGCCGGAAAGCGGTTTCGGCCGTGTCCCTTGAGATTCGTAACGGACGACACCAGGACGTGGATACCATGATAGAACTTCTCCACGCGCTTTTTGCCATTGAAACGGATTTCATCATGGACGAAACGCACCAACGGCGAGGGCTCAGACTGCTGTTGGATGGTTGCGGCAAACACCGTTGTGTCAAAGTCGCCCAGGAGGAAAATGAGGTGGTGGGCATGTGTACGGCCCAGTTGGTGGTATCCACGGCGGAAGGTGCATTTTCCGCCCTCGTGGAGGATCTGGTGGTGGCCGAAAGCTGCCGGGGCAGGGGTGTGGGCACGGCCCTTTTGTCCGCCGTCGATGCATGGGCACGGCAGCACGGTGCCACCCGCCTGTACCTTCTGGCGGATCGCACAAATCAGCCGGCGCTGGATTTCTACTGGAATCGGGGATGGAGGAAAACGAGGATGATCTGCCTGCGAAAAATTGAATAGGAGTGAACCCATGCCCACAAACACCGTCAAGTCTCTTGTTCATATCGTCGATACCACCTTGCGAGACGGAGAGCAGGCCCCCGGTGTCGCCTTCGACATTCAGGAGAAGATCGTCATCGCACAGATGCTCGACAAGGCCGGCGTCACTGAGTTGGAGGTGGGGATCCCTGCCATGGGCACATCCGTCTGCCAGGAGATTAAAAGGCTTGTTGCATTGTCATTGCGGTGTCTGCTGATCAGTTGGTGTCGTGCCGTAAAATCGGATATCGAGCGGGCCGCCGAATGCGGTACCGAGGGGGTTCACATCAGCTTCCCGGTTTCGCCGATCCTTCTGCAGGCCATGGGAAAAACTCCGGACTGGGTACTGTCCCGCCTATGGGCCACCGTTCCCCGTGCCATGGAAAAATTCCGACATGTCTACGTCGGCGCCCAGGATGCCTTTCGTGCAGATCCGGAATTTCTCCGTGCCTTTGTTCAGGCCGCAGCGGCCCTTGGGGTTCATCGACTGCGTATCGCCGACACGGTCGGGATGGCCAGACCATCTCAGGTGACCCAGATGGCAAAAAAATTGATGCCCCTTGCAAGGTCCATGCAATTGGAATTCCATGGACACAACGACCTGGGCATGGCAACGGCCAATACCGTCGCCGCCATGGAGACGGGCATATCCGCCGTAAGCGTGACGGTGAATGGGATCGGCGAACGGGCCGGCAACGCGCCTTTGGAACAGGTGGTGATGGCCGCAGACACCCTGAACCACAGAAGTGTCGCCGTCGATCCCAGAGCACTCATGGGAATCTGCCGTTTCGTGGCCAAAGCCACCAACCGGCCCATCCCCAAAGACAGGCCCATCACGGGCGATGCGGTTTTCTCCCACGAGTCGGGAATTCATTGTGCGGCGCTGCTGAAAAATCCCGACACCTACCAGCCCTTTTCCCCCGAAATCCTGGGACGACGGGACGTCAAGCTGGTTGTGGGTCGGCACAGCGGCTCGACGATGATCCGGTACATCATGAAAAAAGCCGGTATCACGCTGGACGACGAGAAGGCCGAAAGGCTTCTTTGTGCGGTTCGGGCCGAAGCTGCACGGAAAAGAGAGTTTCTCTCAACCGAAGAGCTTTTTTGTTTATATGAAAAATCTACCCATTCCCATGGTAGTCCAGACGCTGCACCATAAATGAAGTGTCTTTCTCGATGAGCACCATGGATATCGTGCCGGAGTTTTCCCGCCATTTTCGGTCGGGCGGCAGCCACTGAAGGGAAAAGTTACCATCCACCGTAATGGTCCCGCTGGCCTCGTCATAGATGAAATTCTGCATGTCGATGCGGTATTGGATGGTTTCGATCAACTCAAAGTTTCTCTTATATTTCGGTATGAGGCTTGCGAAGGATTTTCCGTTTTCCAGGGCACCGGGAACGAAGAACTTGGTGAAAGCGTCCAGGTCTTTTCGGGCGTAAGTAATGCAGTAGCTTTTCAAGAACCAACGAAGGCGATTATCCAGTCCGGCCACCAGGTTCGGTTTATCATCCGATCCTCCTGTGTTTCCCGCGGTTTGCACGGACGTCCGGCTGCCGGTGGTCGTCGGCGACGTCGGGCTTGCACTCGTCTCCTTTGGGGAAGCCGGAGATGGGGCGGCTCGATTCACCGTCGTGGCGGTTGTCCGCGTCGTCCTTGTGGAAGGTGCAATGGCGACGGTCTTGGGTTGGGCCTTGGAGACGACGGTCGATGCCGCCACGCCGCCAGCCACTATGCTGCCGGCAGTATTGGTTGTGCTCTTCGTCGCGGTCTTCTTGGCGGGTTTGGAAGTGGGCGCTGTTACGACGGCTGTGTCGCTCTTTTTGGACTGTGACGGTTCAGGTTGAAGCTTCTTTGTCGAGGTTGCTTTCGATGACGTCCCGGAGGTGCTGGAACTTGAAACGGCAGGACGGTTGCCCACCAATGGTGATGTTTTGGTTACGGATTTGCCCGTTGCTTCCTCTTTGGTTGCCAATGCGGCGGACATGACGGCCATGGCCTCCAGGGACTTTTGGGGAATGACAACCGGTTCTTCGGACTTGCCTTTTTCGTTCGCAAGGCTTGCCGAGGTGTGTGTCGGGCTCGAAGCGACCGCCTCTTTCTTCGCCGCTGATGTATCGACGCTATTGTCCGAAGACGGCTGGCCAACGCCGGTGGTTCGTTCATCCAAAACCCTTGGGCTGGTCCGGATTTCGGTTTCGGGTGGAGACGGCAACGGGCGCATGGCCAACAAGGGGTCGCTTTTTCCCGAAATGTCCTCGTCACCAACGGCACTGTTATTTGCTTCATGTTGGGTTCCGGCCTCAGGTCGAACCGGTCCCCCTGTCTCTTTTTGTGTTGTCAGGGCACGTTCAATTTTCATCTTCTCCTCTTGGCGCCACTCGTCATTGGCAAGGGGCGGCACAGGATCTTTGGAGAAAGAGTGAAGCCTGTCGTCGTCCACAGGCTGCCCTGAATTCATGCTTGATACATCTCGTGACTCGTCGGTAGAGACAATCTGGGTTGTCTCGCTAGAGTCCGGCCGCATCAGAAGAATGATTAAAATCACGGACAGTAGGGCACAAATACCGATGAGCAGCGGATATGTACGAGGGGAAAAGAGCGGCTTTTTCTCGGGCGGCGGTGCCATCGTCTCCGGCAGCCTCACCGCTACCGGTGTCTGCGATAATGCCTCGACGGGTTTTCTTTCCTCCCGGATGCGCAGCTCATTTGTGCACTCTTTGATGACACCCTCATTGATTGAATTCAGACCGTAAGAGTACCCCGTCATCAGCGCATGGTCGCAGATGATGTTGATGGCGCGGGGAAAGCCGCCCGTGAAGGCGAAAATCTCATGGAACGCGTCGTCTTCGAATATTTCTTTCGTGCTGCCCGCCCGTTTCAGTCGGTGTTGAATATACTGACCGACCTCGGCTTCCGTCAGCGGGTTGATGTGATAGTTGACCGCAATGCGTTGGCGAAGTGCCCGGTTTCTGTCGGTCAAGAGCATATCTTTGAATTCGGGCTGGCCGACAAAGAAGATGTTGATCAACTTGCGGTCTCCCCGCTCGATGTTCGAGAAAACCCGGATTTGATCCAACATATCGTTATTTAATCGCTGTGCCTCGTCGATGATCAGCAGCACCTTCTTTTGTTCTTTGTGCGCCTGCTGGAGAAATGTTTTAAATGCGATTAAAAAATCCGCCTTTTTGGAAAATTGTGCGTCTATTCCAAATTCCGAAGCCACGATTTTGAAAAAATCCATGGGCGCCAGATCCGGATCGGTAATATGGGCGACGGCGGTGGATGATGTCAGATTGGCGATCAATCGACGAATCAAGACGGTTTTGCCCACCCCCACATCGCCGGTGAGCAGCAAGAACCCCATGTCTTCCTGAATACCGTAATTCAAGGTGGCCAGTGCTTCCGCATGCTCCTCGCCCAACCACAAAAAACCGGGTCTCAGGCTCAAATCAAAGGGCTTTTTGGTTAATCCATAATGGTTCAGATACATTTGTGATTCATTACCTCTTACAAAGACGCCCGGAGGCATCGAATTTTTATTCTCTATCGGCCGTTGGCCAGGATTATTGAATCAGGACAATCATCTTCCCCAATACGTAAAACCCGTCCCGAGAATCGTAAAACCGAAGCCTCTCATGTAGCGGGAGGCACCGCTTGCTTCAACCATGATAATGTCGCGATCCTGCAACGGCATTTCCTGAGATTCCGGTTGATTCAGATCAACGTCGATGATCTTTCGTGTTCCGTCTTTCCCCATTCTCACGAGCTGGACCTTGTTTTTGTCCGCCCATGGCTCGACGCCGCCGGCTTCCACCAGCGCTTCTTGAATGACCGTTCGATGTTTGATTGGATATGCACCCGGCAGTTTTACCGCACCGTTAACGAAAAAGACGCCCGCCTCGGGGATGTAAACGACGTCACCCCCATCTATTTGGATATTGATGTCGTAATTCCCCTCGATGATCAATCGATCCAAATCGACCATCAAAACCTCGGGCTGGCCATCTGCTTTTTTGGATTTGCGAATCTGTATGATCTGTCCGGCTTTTTCACTCAGGCCGCCACCCAACGCGATGACATCGAGCAATCGCTGTCTCACAGGGTAATCGTATGTACCCGGATTATTGAATTCACCAACAAGGGTAATGCGCTGGCTGATGTGTTCTTCGACGAAAATGCTGACGTGTGGATTCTTGATATATCGCTGACTGTAGAGGTGTTCGATCTTTTCCTCCGCCTCGATGGCAGTGAGGCCCTTGACGTCCACCGTATCGATCAGCGGCAGGGTAACCCATCCACGGGAGTTGACCCGAACCGTCGTGTTCAGTTCTTCGGCTTCGAATATGCTGACACGCAGCAAGTCCCCCTCCCCCAGAAGATAGTCGCCCGGCGAGTTGTTCATGGATGCCTGGTCGAGAATCATCTGGTTCATTTTACGGATTTCATCGTCTTGCAACGAAAATCCGGCTGTGTGGCGTTCAACCGGTTCCATATCGGTTCCGTGGTTGGAAGCGGTACAAGCGCCGAGCAGCAGAATGAGCCATGCCAGGGCCAAAAAGAGTGCCACATTCCCCCTGCCGCGACCGGTTGGTTTGTTCCCCACTTTCTTGACGGTACGAATCACCGCTTGCATCTCCTGATCAGGGGCTGGACGGACTCACGCTTCCACCGCCGCCATCGTCGCCGCCACCGCCGCTAAGCCCGATGGCGATACCCGCCGCCGCGCCCACGCCAAGCGTCGCGATGGCGATGTTTTTCGTCGTTCTCGACCACCCTTTTTTCTCGGCCTTCGCAGGCTCCTTGGATGCCGTCGGCTCTTCCTCGGGCAGTCCGATATCCATGTCCGCCTGTGCCAGGATGATCTTGTTTCCGGATTGCACCGTCATGACGCCCTTGTCCGTGAGGACCTCCATCGTTCCCCCTTCGGCGACACCCAACTCGCTTTGGTCCTTGTTGGCGGACAGATATCCCTTGATCGTTTGATCGGCATGGGCGGCGTTCAGCAGAATTCGTTGGATGTCCATTTGACCATGGGAGGTAATAAAGGCAAATGATCCGTTCATCCCGGCGGTTTTGAACCCGGCGGTTTTGAAATAGATTGTTCCCTTTTCCACGAATAGATTCCGCTGCTTGCCGGACGTGTCGATGGAAAAAACACTCTTGTCTTCTGCAACGAGGTACCAGTCTTCGAGCCGTATGGCACATCGTCCGTCCGCAACCATGACCGTCCCCTGGGGAAGCGGCGCCTCCTTGGTGTAAACGCCGACGACGTTTTCTCCCCTAAACAAGGTCACCTTTTGTTGGGGATAGATTCTTCCCGAACCCGCCAGGGCGATGGTGCCTTGGCCAACCATCAGAAAGGTCAGTACGAAGGCGACCAACCTGATCTCGATCCGCTTGCTTCGAAACAAGCCCATCATATGAACCTCCTGCCGTTATGTTGATCTGTCATTTCATATTTGAAACGGTTCATCGGGTACCGAATTGTATTCGGTATCCTACCTTATACGCAACAACTAAGGAAATCAAGGGAATGGGACAATACACCCGGGTCGGCGACAATCGAATTTTCTTACGCATCCGTCAACCTGGGAGTCTCATTTTCCTTACCGTATTCGGAATAGGATTTATAGTATCGATAGTATCCGCCGTAACCGTACTTGCGATTGAAATCCACCTTGTTGACCACACAGCCCAATATCGTTCCATTGACGTTGGAGATCGTCTTTTTGAACTGGCCGATGGATTCCCGGTTCGATTCACCGATACTACTGACCAGAACGATGCCGCCCACGCTTTTCGATAGAATCAGGGTGTCGGCAAATCCAATGTGGGGCGGACCGTCCAGGATGATCCGGTCGTACCGGGCCATCAGTTCTCCCAAAAGACAGTTGAAACGCCGGGAAGCAAGCAGCTCCGCCGGATTGGGAGGAATGGGGCCCGACGGAATGACACCCATTTGTTCGCCGTGTCGGTTGTAAACCTTGAGTCGATCGGTAACACCGGCCAGAAAACTGGAGACGCCGTTACCGTTGACCCGTTCTTTCAGGTTGAACACCTCATGAAGCCTTGGCTTTCGTAGATCCACATCGATAAGTACGGTCTTTTCCCCTGCGGCGGCAAAACTAAGCGCCAGATTCACAGCCAATGTGGTTTTCCCTTCACTGGGCAACGTGCTGGTGATGAGAAAGCACTTGGATCGGGTGCCGGCGCCGGACAACTGCACCGAAACCCGGGTGGAACGGATGGCCTCCGAGAATGTGGACCGGGGATGACGCAAAAAGGCGTTTTCCAGGCCTTGGGCGTCGGGTTTGGTCTGGGGAATCGTCCCCAGAAGCGGAATTTGGAAACGGTCCGGAATCTCATTGGGGTGGGTCACCGTGTCGGCGAAATATTCGGCCAGAAACGCCGTGGCGATGCCGCCGAGGAGGCCGATGACGATGGATAGAAACAGGTTGAGTTTCACGTTGGGTTTGACGGGTTTCAGAGGCAAATCCGCTCGATTTACGATCTGGATGTTACTGGAGGAGACGCCGGCCATGGATTCGATCTCCTTGGCGCGCTGCAAAAGGCTCTGGTAGATCTCCTCGTTGGTCTCCACCTCCCGGGCCATGATCGAATACTGGGTAGTCCGGTCGTTCAGATCCAGGACAAGGTCTTTTTGGCGTTCGATCCGTTTTTCCAACGCCATGACGATCTTTTTTGACGATTCGTATTCGTTGGCGATGGACAAAAAGACGCCGTACTCCTGCTCTTCGATGAGCGCCGCGATGCTATCCATGCGCGCTTTGATCGCCTTCACCTTGGGATATTCGTCGTGGAAGGCCTCCTTGAGATCTTCGTACTCGGAGGCCAGCCGGGCATACTTGTCCTTCAGGCTTGCGATCAGGTTGTTTTCCAGCACCCGGGGAAGGTTGGCGTTGCCGTCTTTCAGGGCCTGCTCGTAGGCCGCCTGTTTGGTGATCATGTCCGCCTCGGCCTGGGCATAGGCCGAATTCAACTCCTCGAGATGTCGGTAGATGCTGTTGAGCCGCGCATCCAGGGAGACGATGCCGGCGTGCTTGGCAAAGGCATTGAGGCGCTCTTCGGCGCTTTCCAGATTGATCTTCGCCCGGTCCATTTGCATGGTAAGAAAATCCCGCGCAATCCCCGAGGCTTCGACCTTAAGTTCCATCTTCCAACTGATGAAGTCTTCGACCAGGGTGTTGACCACCGATTGCGACAACTCCCTGTCCGGCGAACGAAATACGACGTGAATCAGCATGGACTTGCGGCTGGGCGTGACGGTCAGGTTCTCCTGAATATAAGCGACGACATGCTGGCGCCTGGCAATCTCTTCAACCGTATCCGGTTTGACCTGACGATCCAACAGGCGGCCGACCACCGATTTCATTTTCTGCTTCACTTTTTGGGTCCATCCGAGGTCGACTTCCCGGAAAACCATCTTTCGGATGACCGGGTGGTCAATCAGGTCGAGATTCTCGATGACCCGGTTGATCATCGCCTTGCTGCTGAGCAGTTCCACCTGGGTCTCATAAAATTCGCGCGCCTGGACCTCCGATCCCAGGACCTCCTGAAAAGTGGTCACGTGGGGCGTTTCCTGGCTGACCTCCACGACCGCCGATGCCTCGTAAATCCGGATGGCGGTGAGGGTAAAGATCAGCGTGGAGAGGAAGACGAGGGTAAGAACGGTCAGGATCAGCCATTTCCTGCGGACGATGACGTCGAGATAATCCCGCAGTTCGACCTCTTCGGTCTCCTGCCACTCGAAAAGTGTCTTCCTGATATCATCGGCAGGCAGTCGATCGTCGGAAATATGGGGCAACAAGTTGTTATCCGATGAGCCGGCACGATTTTTCCCGTTTGCTGTCATGAAAGGTGCCTCGTTACTAATTTATTAATGTGTAGAAACCTGGTCCTTGGGGGCCAGGCCGGAATTCATTAGCTCTGTCATATGATTGCCACAAGAATCCAGGAGTCATACGAGAATCAGGTATTCGCCTTCGGCGCGATCCATTATATCAGATAGATTGAGCGAAGCGATATCAGATTCATTCTGTCTCCAGAATTCTGGCTTCTGTCTCCTGCGGTACCATGTGTTCGCGTTCCATTTCCCCTTCCAGGGCGAGCCCAAGGCCATGCACTCCGGACCATGATTTTGGAACCTCTTCCTCAGACGTCAATCGGAAATCGTCAAACCAGACGATTCCTCTGATTTTTGAATCGAAACGCATGCTGGGCCGACGTCGCAGGCGCAACACCGCCGCGTGGCAATCCGCCGGTGTTTCAAACGTGATGGATTCTTCGTGCCAGGTTTGGGATCCGTTGATAACGGAACCGGATGCGTACAGCCCTTGTGTATCGTAGCCGTAGATTTCCACGAAGGGTCCCTGGTCCGTGGTGACCCCCCTGCTTTTCCATGAATAGGTCAGACGATATTTCTTCATCGGAATCACCGGGACAATCTGAAAAACATGTTGGAAAGAAATATTTTCCTTTCCATTGAAGGAGATTTTCAACGCATAATCCCCCTCTACCGTCAGGTAGGTGGCCCGCTTCATTGACCATGTTCCCTCTTTCTCACCCCAATAGCGCCAGTCAAACCCCTGGTTGGTCAACTCCTTCTCGAAACCGGGGTTGGTCAACCCGCTGGAGCCGGTATATTGATGCCAGACCTCCACGGCGGGGATGATCCGTTTATGTGCCAGTAGAAAATTGACATAACGCAAGGCGATGGCCCTGTCCGGCGTTTTGATGGCGGTGATGGCCTGCCAAACGCGTTCACTCTGGTCCGGCAGCCCCCAACGAATCAGCCACAAAAGGTACGCTGTCAGGTGGGACGGCTCCAGTCTCTCGATGACCGCCGAGGCGCTGCCACCAAGGTCGGCGTGTATCAGTTGAAAGACATCTTGTGTGAAAACATCCTTTGATAACAAGTCGTTGACGTTGCCGAATACAATTTCGTCCATCCCAAGTTCACGGGCCAATAGGAGCTGCCGCCATTTCCAGCGATGGACCTGCCCGGACAAATCGTGGGTATAGGCCAAAATCGCCTTCGCATTTTCCTGGTTTCCCTGCTCTGTTTCGATTTCTGCCAGATTGAGCCAGGCGTCCAGATAAAGCGCGTTACCGGAAACAGCCCGAAGGAAGCACCGTTTTGCCTGTTGGGGCTGAAATCCAAGCCAGGCATTCATGCCAAAGGCATATTGTGCCTCCGGATAGTCCACCAGCCGGTAGTCCGCACCATCGACCAAACTGTCAGGATGATACCGGACCGTTCGAATGGGCCAACTGAACGTAACCGACCAGCATCCCATCGCCAGTAAGAACAAAGTGATCAAAATGTACAGGAATTTACGAAAATAGGAGACGCGGTGGCCCTCTCGGGACGGGATCCGGCGGGACGTATCATTCATGGTGCACCTTGCCTGTCCCCCGGTGTTTTCTGTCCCAGAACCGCCACCAGGGCCGCTTTCTCATCTCCATCAACGGCTCCATGTCAACCGACAGCAACGGTTCACCGGCCAAAAGCCGTCGCGGGTTTTCCAGGCTCAGCAGCCGAAGGTTGTCTCGACCGATCCTTTTTTCCACAACGGATCGTGCCCGCAAAAGCTGCTCGGGAGTGTGCCCTTCCGGACGGTGACTATCGGTGGCCAGACAATGGATCCATCCGTTGGCGGCCATTTGTCGGGCCATTTGGCTGACCGCTTTGCCGTATCGGCCGATAAAACTACCCAGATCGAGCTGAAGATAGATGCCCGATGCGATCAGTTGCGGTATCAAATCGGGTTGAAGCGCCAAATCTGGGCAGCGCTCGGGGTGGGCCAGGAGAATCGTGTGTCCCAAGGCCTGAATGGTGAAGATCACCCGCTGCCATCCTTCGGGCATTTGTTGAAAGGACGGCTCGATCAACAGGCAGGATGTGTTTCCGATGGGCAGCAGCCGTCCCTGGTCCAACAGGTCGGGAATCATGGGATCCAGTGCGATCTCCATACCGGGGACGACTTCGAGTTTCAGGCCCTTTGCCCGAATCGCTTGATTCAGTGCATCCACACGGTCCCGAACCTGGCTGACACCGGGCATCCAATGGCTTCCCGGCACCATGTGGGGGGTTGCAACGACGGTCTGATAGCCTGCCCGAGAAAAGACCACGGCCATTTCCAGGCTCTGCGCCTCGGTTTCCGGACCGTCGTCCAAAGCCGGCAGGATATGGCAGTGCAGGTCGATCAATTGAGATCTTCCGCCGTTTGTCGAGCTTGTTTGGCCCCCTGGCTGTCACCAATTTGTTGGCGCAGGTTTCCAAGGTGATGATAAAAGTTTTTATTGTCCTTTTTCAATTCAATTGCTTTTTCTATAAAAACGATCGCCTTGTCGATATTCTTCTTTCGAAATTCGATATGACTAAGCTGTGCATAGGGCCCGGGAATGTCCGGGTTGCGCTCCACGGCTTTCAATTGTGCACTTTCGGCACCGTCAAGATCGCCCTTTTGCAATAGCAAATTTCCCAGCAAGTGATACGCGTTGGGATCATCATCTTTTCGCTTTACGGCCTTTTTAATAAATCGCAATGCCGTATCGATGTCGTTTTTTCGGCTGAAGATGCGACTGAGCTGGGCATAAGGCCCGGGAATGTCCGGGTTGCGTTCCATGGCTTTCAATTGCGCACTTTCGGCGCCGTCAAGGTCGCCGTTTCGAAACAGCAGGTTGCCCAGGTGGTGATACGCGTTGGGATCGTCATCTTTCAACTGGATGGCCTTTTTTATGAATTTTACGGCCTTATCGATGTCGTTCTTTCGGCTGTAAATGCGACTGAGCTGGACATGGGGCGCCGAAAATTCCGGGTCGCGGTCCATGGCTTTCAATTGCGCGCTTTCGGCGCCGTCGATGTCACCGCTTCGAAATAGAAGGTTGCCCAGGTGGTGATAGAGAAGGGCGTTTTCAGTATTTAATGCAATTGCTCTTTTAACGGTGTCGATTGCATTTTCTACCTCATTCCGGATTGAGCGGGTTACGCTCAACTGATATATCGACCCTGACTGCAATACTCCGGGGTCAAGACCGGCAATATCTATGTCCGGTTGCTTCAACAGGAAACCGATATTTGTTCCTTGGATATTTTCTCCCAGGGATATTTTATGGGTAAGCTTGTACACACTGCTTTGACGAGTTGCGATGTGGTAAACGGCTTCGGTGGAAAGCGGATGGAGGAGGCCTTGGTGTTGAAGATAATGGGGGCCATCCGCCGAAACGGTCGGCACATGATTCCAGATGGTTTTAAACCGTTTATGCGTATCGAGACAATCTTGGAACAGGTTATGAAACCAAAAATAATACTCGGATTTTGTCCATTCTTTCCAAAATGGGCGCGTTTCTTCCAAGAATTGACTGCTGTCCCAGAGCTGTCTTGTGGCATCTCGCCACGTTCGGATGATATAGCTGTCGGTCGTGGCAGCCAAAAACCAACTGGACAGCGGCAATCCGGGGTTCGGTTTGGAAAAAGCGAAAAACCCGGCTTTACAGACTGAGTTCAGCCAATCCCGCAAAGGAACGTGACACCAGATCGTTGCATCCATCCAAACGCCGCCATATTTGTTGAGCAACTCGATTCTGATGATATCCGAAAGAGCACATAAGGGAAAATCATTCTCTTTTTCTATTTCTTCCGGGATGTCTACATGATCGGACACACTGTTTGCGTCCAAGAGATTGATTTCCCATTGCGGATTCTGTTTTGTAATTGAATGCAGGCATCTTTTTACGACAAAGGGCGCATGTTCCCATCCTTGATGCCAATACATGAAGATTTTATTGGGGACTTTTGGTTCTCCCTGACAATCAATCCGGTCACTGTGAAGATTAGTTTTCCCGGCGAACTGAAAGTCGGCGTCCACATCTTTTTCTATGGTGCTTTTATTGGATTGCAACAAAGATTCATACAAGGCAAAATCAGCCTCGTACATGGTTGTAACCCTTGATCTGAGCGGGTCATCATAAAGTTCGGTATAATCGAATGAATGCTCGGATTTCATTCGTACTTCCAAAGGCGCCAGGTCCGCGATCTTCTTTCGAAGCAACGCCCACTCTGGATTGAGGTCGTCACAGGCGATCAGTTTGTCGACACACAATTGCCCGTTTATAAAAAGATAACTGCACTGGGGCATAAGATGCCGGCCAATGCTGTTGATTGCAAGAGAAGGACCAGTGGAAACGCCGCAGTGCAGGTAACCGTCCCGCGGTGAAGTGAACGCTTGCGTCTTTGCATATGGCGCCAGGACGTGGTCAACGAAAACGCGAAAATCCGTACGCAATGCTTCAACTTTTTGATCCACCTTTTTAAATCTGTAATTCTTCCAGAGAAAGTGAGATGCCAGCCTGTCAAAGGGGTTTCGAACGATGGCAAAACAAAAGTAGTTTGATGTTTTAGAAGAAAGAAAATATTCAGCAATCTCACGTATCGTCAAATGCTGCAGGTCGCCGCCAAACAATGTCATGAAATTGGGCACCGTTTTTGTTATTTCCCTTCCGATGCGTGGATAGGCACTTGCCCAACCCAGGGCGACTTCTATCGATGTCCCCGCACATTTTGGTATATGAACAAAGATGACGTTGCGCTTATTGCAGACGGGCATCAACGTTCTCCGAACGTGTCATGTGTGTGTGTTTCTCACTTGGCGGCGATTTCTTTTGTACACATCCTGCGATAATGGCCATGAGTACTGTAAAATAGAGACAATTTGCGGGAATTTGGAAATTGAAATCGAAAAGGCCGTGAACCAACATGGAAACCATTCCGGAAAAAGCGCCGACGGACAGGTAAAATTGCAGGGGATTCCTTTTGTAGTCGATTTTACGGATTTTCCTGGCGCTACTGTACAAAAAGATGAACAGAGCCCCCATGAGCAAGGCGAACCCGATCCAGCCGGTCTCGATCAGAAGCTGCAAATAGTCGTTGTGCGCGTAGTTCACTACCTTGTCCGACGTAAGCGACCGGTTGTAAACGGCAAACACGGTTTCATAGTTGCCCAGGCCGATGCCCAGCGGGTAGTCGCGTAAGATGGGAAGGCTGTCGTGCCATATGTCCAGCCGCGAGCTGCCGTCACCCCGTATGGACAAGAATCGTTGAATGATCGGTCCGATGCCGATGGAAACCGTGTAGATTCCAAGCAAGAGAAAAACGCCACCCATCAGGATTCGCGTTTGTTTCGCCAATTCTTTCATGCCGGGCCGCCCCAGGATCAAAAAAGAGGCAAATCCGGCCAGCCCGCTGATAATGCCGCCGCGGGAACGGGTGAAAACCAATGCCAGGAGGAGAACGATAATCCCCAGGGCCATCAGCGCCTGCCGGTTGAGCTTGTCGGAGTGGAGTGCCTCCCTGAATGATGTGAACCGGCCGGCCATGGCCAAGGTTGCACCCAATGCCAGTGGCCAGATCATCTCCATGAACCCGGCAAAGTTGTTGCGATTGATAAAAGTTCCCCGAGCCCTGCCCATGTAAGACGCGATGTAGTCGACCCAGAGCACCCCCATGGACGGCGAAAGGGCCTGGAAAAGTCCATAAAGTGCTTCAATGAGCCCGATGGCAATCATGACGAAAACGATGCGTTTGCCCATTTCCGGTTGTACACATTGGTCTGTGACCACAAAATAAAACAGGCCCAGGCTGAGTAAGAAGACCCACCAATTCAAGGAAACTGCCGGAAGATAGGAAAGAGCCTCCCATGAATGTTCTGTATTGATGAGTGTGGCAGCACGGGAGAGAATATCTGCCCGTGCGGGGCTGAGATGGGAAAAAACAGAATAGGGCAATGGAAGGCCATGAATGAATGTCCAGATGAAAAAGAGAACAATCAAGCTCATGGCTGATCTGGGCGCATGGAAAGAATTGGGAACGGATGGAAACCAAAGGTGCAACAGGAAAACAACGATCATCAGCATGCTATAGACCGACCACACCCAGGGCTCCACGGCGGCAAAGAGGATGGGGATGGTGCCGATGATAAAAAGGGATATTGCGGCAGTAATTGTTTTCAGATGATTACCCATGCAACGTGTTCAACTCTTTTTCATAAAAACGTGTTATATGGCGTTTTTCCATGCTGCAGGGTTTAAAAATGTTTTTGCGATGATTTTCAGATCGAGCCAAAGGCTCCAGTTCTCTATGTAGTAGAGATCATTTTCGACTCTTTTCCGGATCGATGTGTTACCTCGCCACCCATTGGCCTGGGCAAGACCGGTGATACCGGACTTGATCAGATGCCGCGTTCGGTAATTGGGGATTTCCATACTGAATTTTTCTACAAAATGCTTTCGTTCCGGACGCGGCCCGACAATACTCATGTCACCGACGAGGACATTCCAGAGCTGTGGCAATTCATCCAGATTGGTTTGACGCAATACCTTGCCGAAAGGTGTTACGCGCCGGTCATCGGGAAGGGTCCAGGTGGTATTCGATTCAGCAGGCGATTGAACGGTCATTGTTCTGAATTTGAGCAATGTAAATTCGAGATTGTTGCTTCCGATTCGTTTTTGCCTGAACAAAACGGGGCCGGGGGAGGTCATCTTAATGGAGATGGCAATAAATGCCAAAATGGGGGAAAGAAGCAGAAGAGCGGAAAAAGAGACCAGGATATCAAAAATGCGCTTGACGATGCGGTTGCCAAATACGTTCAATGGTTCGTTTCGCAAGGCAATAACGGGAATATCGCCAAGTGATGTGAGGATTGTCCACTTGGGAATAATATTGTGAAAGTCCGGCGCGATGTAAAATCGCACACCCCGTCCCTCGCAGCTCTCGGCAATGCGCGTAATGGTCTGCACTTCTGTCAATGGTTTGGCAATGATGACTTCATCAATGGGATGCGTTCCCAATATTTTATTAAATTTCTCAATCTTCCCCAAATAGTATTTCTTCAGTTGACCTTCAGGGGGCGTGTCCGCCAAGATCCCAAAGATTTTTAGTCCCAGTTCGGGCGTGGATAACAGCTTGTTAATGAGTTGTCTGGCCGCCCCCCTGCTTCCAATTATCAATACGGATTTTTGCCGATACCCGTATTTAAAAAATTGTCTGTTGATGATCCGATAGGACAGACGCAGGATCGCGGAAGAGATGGCACTGAACAATAGCGGGTAGAGGATCAGTTTGTCGTTGGGCCTGAACTCACCGAATATGGCAACGGTTGCGATCGTGAAGGTGCTTAATACCGAATAGGCAATGAAAATATCTTTCAGCGTATCGATTGTATGGGATGTGGTGTCGATCCGAAGGATATTGGAGTCGACCGATATCAGGAACCATGCGATGACGACGAGGCCCATCAAAATGCTTCCTTTCAACGGTATCGTCGTCTCACCCGTATAACCTTTATATACAAAGAAGAAGAAAAAGAGCAGGAATGTCAGATCGATGATGAAAAGAAGCTTGGATTTACCATTGCCCATCCGATTACCTCATCTGGCTTCAAGTATTGTTTCGAAAGTGTCGGCGACGTTCGATATGGGGAAAAATCGTTCTGCGTAACGCCTTGCCCGTTTTCCCATATCCAATCGCAGTGGCCCATTGATTTTCAGTTCCGTTATTGCCGACACGCACTGGTCAACTGAATTCGGGCTGATCACCACACCGGCGCTGATCTCATTTGTTATTCGTGCACATAGGTTTTCTCTGTCGATGGCAACGATCGACGCTCTCTGGGCACAAAATGCAGCCCAGAGTTTCGAGGGAACGCAATAAGCTCCCGCTTCTTTGTCAAGAGAAACCAACAGCAGATCCGCCGATGCCAGAAGATACGGATAGCGGCTTGGTGTCTGCAGCGGAAGCTGCATCAGGTTGGGAAGAACCCTGCCGGCCAATTGCCATTTCAAATAATCGTGTCCGCGTTCGTCTGTCGCAATCACAAAACAGATATCATCATGCCCGGTCAATTTTGTGGCGGTTTCAATGATCAGTGAAATCCCCTGCTTTTTGCCCAAGGTGCCCGAGTATAAAACGACGAATTTGTCATTCAATCCATGTTGATCTGAAAAGAAGTTTCTTCTCTGTAAAACGGGAATACGCTCGATCGGCCCCCAGTTGGGAATAATTCCGATCTTTGTGGGGTCGATGTGCCATTGCCGCAAAAAGGGAATGAAATCATCTGTAATGGCGATGATATGATCTGCCCGGGATAAGGCTCTGACTTCAATTCTGTTCAAATATGCATATGCCAGTCGACCAATGACGGGATGAATGTCGGAAATGATTGATCTAGCGGCGACACTCAGCAAATCATGGAGCCAAAATACAGAGGTGACCCGCTTCCTATCCGCCCAACCGATAATCTTTTTTTGTGCCATCAATGGTGTGTTCGCTGAAATGATGATCTCCGGGCGCCAACTGTTAAGCTCGGCCACGGCAAGATCACCATATTTTCGTTCCTGCTGCCATCTTTTCAAGAAATGGTCTTTGTTTACGCGATCCATATGGATATTTTTGATGAAAAGCCCTTTGCATGGCTTTTGGTCGATCATACCGTCTGGGCCACCACTGGATTCGGTAAAAAGATGCAAGACCGTGTGACCTCTTTTTGCAAGCTCATTGCTCAGATCGAAAAGAAACGAAAATCCGGCATAGTCGTGTATGGCAATACGCATTTGCTATGAAAGAAGAATTGTATCTTTGCAGCGAAAGTTTATATTCGAGCAGAAATATCTGGCTAAGATATGAGGGTTCCACAGACTTGATAGTTTTTTGCTATACTCACTCATCAATTCTAATTCCTCATCACTAGCTTCAGAAATAAGGTACATGGCCTGAGATAGTTTGTTAGCTTTTGGAGGGATTATGTAGCCGTTAACACCATCTCGTACAAATGCAGTTACGGCCCCGCATGCATGAGAGGAAATAATTGGAAGTCCTGCAGCCGATGCCTCGTGTATTACCACCCCCCATTGCTCAAACCGGCTGGGTAATATTAAACATCTTGCTGATGCCATGGTAATAGGGATCTGGTCAGGTGGCATAAAACCGAGATGCTGTATGCCGCTAATCCCTTTTCCAATCGATTCCATCTCGCCTGTACCGGCTATTATAAGCCCCCAAGGATTATCAACCATATCTCTATATATCTGGTAGGCATTGATAAGAATATCTACACCCTTTATTTTTTTTAATCTTCCTATATAGAGAAAGTTCTTCTCTCGCTTGCTCAGTTGTTTTTCGATGCGATACTTTTCAATATCTGCCGCATAACAACCGTACATCACATCGTCATAGCCAAGTTTTCTGGCGAATAAAGCCTGGCGATCACCAGCTACTAGAAAAGTATCGATCGATCTCTTCAAAAACCATCGCGATGAGACGGTTCCGAGCCACTGCTTGATGGTGCCGCGCCATTGATTGTCCATGGCCGAGACAACATAACAACCATTATCCTTTAGCTTTTTTGCGATACGCATATAATGGGGAAATCCCCAACTACTCATCAAAACACAATCAGGTTTAAACTGAATACAGCGGGTTTCTATTGTGCTTCTTTTTTCGGATGAATCCTCATCCGATTCGATGCAAAATGACAAGTCAAATTTTCCATACGGGGCATCATGGCTGACCGGCTGGTATATCAATTGAATTTCACACCCACACTGTTCTTTTAGCGATTTAAAAAAAGCGATCGAATAGTCGGCGAGTTGTGACCATAATATGGTAATTTTCATATAGTAATGTTCTGGACCATATCGTTTAAAGTTTGGGTTGAGGGCAAACCTCATTACCGCTCAATATGGATTGATAGACAGAGACGAATTTGTCGGCAACGATATCCCAGCTGTAGGATCTTGTGACAAAATTTTTGCCTCTTTGTCCCATTTGCTGTCTCTCCGCTGTTGAAATCGACAATAGATCCAATAAAGCTTTCGCTATGTCCCTACTATTTGCGTGGACCCATTTCCCACATTTGTTTTTTTCAATATCATTCCAAGGCGTTGCCGTAGTCGTGATCACAGGTTTTCCGCATGCAAGGGCTTCGGCGATGACGATGCCGAAATTTTCCGCATGGGATGGAAGTATGAAAATTTCAGCCCTTGAATAAAGCGAGAGTTTATCCTTTCCCCATACACCGCCGGTAAAGAATATCGATTCTGGGAAAAGGGATTGGCTTGCCAATTTGTGTACATAAGAAGAAAAGCCATTGGAATCCGGACCGGCGATCACCAGGTAAGCATCAGGGCATTTTTCTTTTACAGTATCCCATGCAGGTAAAAGTAGATCCAATCCTTTCTCAGGACCCAGGCGCGATAAGAATAGAACAACTGCCTTATCTTTGAGAGCGGGCCACTTATATTCAGCAACACTGCTATTGGGAAGGTTTTCGAAATCAGATGGATTGATACCATTAGGAATGATCGTAAAGGTGTTTTTAATTCCCATCGATTTGATAGCGTGCATTTCTTTGTTGGAGGTCGCGTGAATGCAGTTGGCGTACTGCAAATCTTTTCTTACGTAGCCCAGAAACCCGGCCCTTTTTTTAATTCGCCGCATTTTAAATATCTTTGGATTCAGTCCATTATGTGTGGTGACGAGGTAAGGCTTTTTATAGTACCTTGAAAACATGGCACCAAGAGCCACAGGATGAGTAAAAATACCGTTGACATGCACAATATCGCTTTTTGGAATGAGCTTTCGAAGAACCGTTATCGCTTCACAGGAAAAGCAATTCTTTTCGCTGTACAGATATCTGAATGGAAAAATTTTCAGGTTATTTTCTTCGTAGTCGGCAAACGCCGGAAAGGGTAGCCTGTCACCTAACGTTGAATCGCTCGTAATCACGTCTACGGTTACTCCTGAGCGTGCCAGGGCTCTTGATAATCCATATCCCGATTCGCATACCCCCCCGAATCCTTTGGATGGAGGGTAATGGGTTGTGACAAAAACTACCTTCATTGAACAAGAGTTATCAAAGCAACAATTGGCTGAATTTTCATGATTGCCGAAATTCTTGTATTTTCGCAGATATCATTATCTCATAGGCTAAATAAAGGGAACAATAGGTCCATCCGGCTGGGCCATCAAGAATTCCACCTTTAATAAGCAGATTATAAAAGAACCTGATGAAAGGACGAAAGGGGAGTTTGTAAGAAAGCGCCCTGAGAGCCTGCCTTTTTTTGTGTTTATCTTTTGAAAAAAGGCTATTCATTTTTCTGGCACTTGTACATTGATTCCGTTTATACGCCTCACTCTCAATGCCGGATAATCTGTTGTGCTTTTCAAACCAGAAGCCGAGTCCCTTTGAAAATGCATAATGTGTATAGGGCTCTTGCAAGTAGCCGGTGTTGCCCTGAACCTCCCAGGTTTCTCCATGTCCGGTTACCGCATTTTTGAAGTTAGCTTCGCCGTAGCGCAAAATTCTAGGGTGCCATACGGGAAAGTTTGCGCTTCTTTTCACCCATTTCCCAAACAACATTATTTTTGAGCAAAGATATAATGCATTATTCGTTGTCGTTTCAAGGGTTTTACGTATTTCCGTCTGTAAAGCCGGAGTAATTTCTTCATCAGCATCAACAAACAAAACCCATTCCGTTGTAATTTCGGTATGTTCAAGTGCCCAATTTCGCTGGGCGGCAAATCCTTCCCAAGAATTCGAGTATATATCGCAGCCAAGTTTTCTTGCAATCTCAATGGTTTTATCAGAACTTCCGGAATCAACAATGAGATTTCGATCAGTCCAATTTAGATAGGAAAGACATGACTCAATATTATTCTCTTCATTTAGTGTGAGAATTATCGCGGTGATCGTTGCCAAGTACTTATTTCCTTATATTTTTTCCTTTAGCAACCTTCAAATATAAATCGGTTTTAGCAAACGGCAAGAAGTCATATCTCTTTAACAAAGTATGCATTAGGTAGTGCCGACCCAATTAATTCCAATTTTATAAAGAGGATATAAAGTTAATTAGGCTATCTTAATTACCATTATCTTTCATCATTCTATTGGAAGTTGACGAAAATATATGAATTTCATAGCTTCTATGAAGCGTTCTCTTATAAATTTTACCTTTTTCGTAACTTTTCTATCAAATTTGATGGATTTCTAATATGTTTGATCAATTTGTAATAGAGACTCAGTATTGCATCTTTCCCTTCTTTTTTTCGATTGATGATTTTATAAAATTTCCGATCATAATATTCTAATGTTTCTTGATCTAAACACCCTGAGGCGTTAATACTGTTTGAATGAATTCGAAATGAACTCAGAAACTCATTGATTATATGAAATGATGCCCCATTTAAACCCATATCAACAAAAAGTTCATCATCCCAACAGCAACAATTTTTAATATTAAATCCAGTGGTTTTATGGAAGCAATCTTTTCGAAAAAATGTTGATGGCTGCATCAATGTACATGCGCCATATGCATTCATTTTGAGAGAAAATTTATTCGAGTAGCATTTTCTTAGAATTTCATTTCTTTCATCTATGATCAGGCTATGCCCCGAAATGACATCGGCATGTTTATTGTTTTTAAAAAACTCTGATACTTTGTGTAATGCATCGGGTAACAGCTTATCATCCGAGTTTATAAAACCATATATATCACCAGTCGCTCTTAAAAACCCTTTGTTCAGTCCATCGGAAGGTCCCGCATCAGGCTCTAAGACGATATGGCTAAAATGGTCCGAATACTTATTTATAATTTCTCGGCTTCTATCGGTAGACCCCGGATCTACAATTATATATTCTATATTTTCGTAACATTGATTGATTACAGACAAGATTGTTTGTTCTAAAAATTTGCCTTGATTATATGAAATTGTTACAATAGAAATCTTTAGACGCTTATCCGATAGACCGTGCATAAATTGATCTAGCTCTTTCGGTATAATTTTCCGGAAGGTAATTTATCATGATTGTAAAAAACAGAGGCTCAATAAACCGTTGGTCGGATCCAAATGGCGAAAAAAAGATATCCCATAATAAATGAA
This sequence comes from uncultured Desulfosarcina sp., assembly GCA_963674945.2. Lineage (GTDB taxonomy): Bacteria > Desulfobacterota > Desulfobacteria > Desulfobacterales > Desulfosarcinaceae > Desulfosarcina. The sequence goes on along the minus strand of CAXXWQ010000002.1, from coordinate 116,755 downwards.
AGGAAACAAATATAATAAGTGGTGTCATTAAATTGTTTTTATTCTGTCTGGTAATAAATACTCGAAGGATTAACGTTATTATAAAACCCCAAAATAAAGCACCACCAATACCAGATTCAACCCATGAACCAAAAAAATGGGAGTGTGTTGGTATTACATCAGACGCACCTAAGAATGGTTGCACATATCCTAAATTATTCATAAAATTGTTAAGAAGTTCAATGAACTGATAATTTTTTGCCCAAGAACCATATCCGACCAAAGGCGAATGAACAATTGCATAGATGGAGATGAGGATTTCGCTTCTTCCTCCTACAATAATTCCATAATCTCCAGAGGATTGATAATAATATTTCATTTGCGCAGATTCGCCCAGCAAGCCCTTTTTTGCAAGAGTTTCATAACCTTTTAAAAATGTAAGGCCGGAAAGGAGTAATATGGAAAAAAGAACAACAATATCTTTTAATTTCAAACGAGCTTGGATATTATTTGTTTTGAGCACAGACTCCTGAATTAATAAATATATGACTGTTATAAAACATATCCCGGACAAGGATCTAAAGTCCATGTATAAATTTATTATACTTGAAAATATAAGAAGGATAATGCTGATAACAAAATATCTATTAAAAAATATGCAGGCCAATAAAATTAAAATATAGGTTACCGGAGAGCCAAATCCAAATTTCCATGGGAAATATAGGGAGTAAATATTCGGATTAAAAAAATATCCTAGTATATCGCCGGCACATAATCCAAGTATAAAAACAACAATTCGCCGATTATTATTGATTATAAGATAGATTATACAGAAATGAATAGTTGTTACAATAATCTTTGCCCATCCGCGATAGTAATCATTACTAGGTGTTCCCCTGATTATATCTGTTAGCACTTGGCTTGAAAGCCAAATTAAGCCTAATATTATGATTTGAATTACTATTCGTTTGTGTAATTTATTAAATTTTAATATTAAAATTATCGGAAATAAAGCTAAAAATACAATATCGGTAAATAATAGCCTTCCAACTGTTTCAATTTCAATAAATTTTAAGGCAGGAATTAAGAAAATAATGGAATCAATTAATATCTGCTGAATTGCTTTGCGCATTTATTATATTTTTATAACGAGTATTTTATTTATTAGAATTAAGACGCATTGTTTTGTCATAAACGGTTATGTATGCTATCTTCATTCTTCATAGATAACTTCTTAAAAAAGAACTTCCGGCTGAAAAGAGTTTAGAACGTAAAGGATTTAATAAAAAGATGACTATTGAAACAATGCAAATGAATAGGCCCACTATCTCGATCCGTTGCCATTTATCTATCAACGATGCATTTGCCATCGCTAAGTATCCTAACAATGCAATTATCGATGCACTAAAGCTAACCACAACAGATATTATATCCGAACGCCTAAAAACCTGCCTAAGTTCAATACAATGCTCATAATGATATGCCCATGTGGGAATAATACTGCCAAGAATCAGCGCTCCAACAAATGCTGATAGAACACCTTTCCAGCCGAATAAATTGCCAAATATGATCCCTGCAATGATATTGATTCCACCCATTGCAATGTGAGAAAAGACAACCCAATATAAATTACCCTTCCCTAAATAGGCAAAATATGCAGGTGAAGAAACAATGTTGATAAACCAGGCAAAGGCGATCCAACTACTCATTACGATAAATTGAGGCTGTAAACTACCAATCCATATCTCGCAAATTGCTGGTATCATGGCGATAAAGACCGAAAATACCGGTGTAATAAAAAAGAAAAGGTTTTTCGTGTTGTTCCGATAGAGGTTGTGTACATCTTGTTCAATTGCTTCCATACTCGCATAAACCGGTACGATAACGCGGTTGCTATCAACCACAATTGCTCTGATTTTGAGAACTATTTGTTGAGCCATCTCAAAGTAGCCGGCCGAAGATAGGCCACCCAATCGTCCAATCAATAATTTAGTAGCCGGTATAAACAAAAGTGTCATGACAAAATTGGTTTGAAAGCGAATACCATAGCCTATCATTTCCTTAAATCGCATGTAATTCCATTGCATTGGAATAACTGGCAAGGTAGGTAAAACTTTGCGAAGAATCGCCCAGCCGATCGAAACAAGGATTGCGCTTTGGATTACCTGTGCAATCGCTAACCCAACCAAACCGTAGCGAGATACGCCTAACATCGCAAAGAAAAAAAAGGCAACGCTTCCAAATATCATAGCTACTGCCCGTAGTTCACTATGGAAAAATGCATCCAAAGCATTCATCCAAATTTCCGCTATTGATGTTAACCACAAGGATACGAGGCAATATGGTAAAATATTCTGCGCGGCGTCCAGCCCGACATCGGGTAAAACATAGGGCAGAACCAATCGTAGCAGTGGATAGGCTATAAAAATAAATAGAGCAACCAATACTCCGACGCTTATCGCTGCTGTCTGCAGGAGCTCAGCTGTAGCGACCTTGTTCCCTTGCGAGTGGTAAGCAGCTACATACTTAACAATACTCCCACCGAACCCAATCTCACTAATCCGAGCTACCGAAACAACAGCTAAAACAATGGACCAGATTCCTAAATTATCGATCCCGACCCGATTCACCAAATACCGATAGAGTAACACCAAAATCGCCATTTGGAGAATTGTCTGAACGGCTGCAGACAAGAGGTTTTTGGTGAATCGATTTCCCATCTAAAGAATATTGCTTAAACGATATCTGCCGGGCTAAAATTGATGAAAAGCGCATCGATATAAACACAATGTCCGTCATCGCCGTAAACTTGACTCAAGTTACCAGCATATTGATAATTCAAATCTCGTAACATGAGGAATAATTCTTCGAAATCCGCCTGGCCTTCATATAAGTGATCAATACAAATCTCCAAAATGCATGCCGATGCAGCTGTAAATGTACTTCTCCCTCCCGCAATAACACGATTCTCGTAACCTTGGACATCGACTTTTATCAATATGTCTGGTTCTAACTCAAAATCTTCTGAGTTAAACGCAGAATCCAAAGTCGTTTGCCTCACACAGATCTTACTTTGTTTTTTCGTAAATGGATATTGCCGATCATTGATTTTTGTCGTATGCAATATTGAAGATGATGGGGTATGCGTTTCGTGGAGAAACATATCGATTTCTTTCTCTTCATCTCCAAGGGCTAAATTAAACGCTACAACTCGCCCTTTTTGTCTGTCCGCCCATTCCGACAAATTTGAATAAGGGCCGGGAAGGGGTTCGAAGCAATAAAGCTTAGCGCTAGGAAATGGTTGAGAAATTGATTGGGCAAATTGACCTGTATTGGCACCCACATCGATTATTGTTCGAATCTTCATTTTGTGAAGACCAAGAAGTGATAAACTTGGGCTGTTTTTCCAGTGGATAATGTCAAACCCTAACATATGCAGGGATTTTTTAATGGTTTTAGTGATGATTTGTGGCAATTGCATGCGAATTTATTATGAGTATGGATGCTACACAGCATCTAATATTCTGTCTGGTTATGTTGTCAAAGGTTCAAGCATTGTTGTTGAAACATGAGAATTGAGTTACGGCTTTTTTTTCTATAGTTGGTATACGATTCTCGTCCTTATCGATGAATTCATAAGTAAATTTTTTACCAATTAAGAGAAATATGGATTCAAAATACCTATACGATATTTCGGCCAAAAGAAGAACAGCCAATAGAGCGATTAACGTTGGGTAAAACTCTGATAGATTAGAAAAACTTGGCTCTTCATTGCCATTCATGAAATTGTGAATCATTCCGCTGATGGGTTGATGAAATAAATATATTCCGTAAGATCGGAGTCCCAGCCAAACGAAGATTCTATTTGAAACCAGTTTGTCGATTACTTTTCTATTACCGAAAAGACAGACAACGATAAATAAGCTGTAAAGTACACTTAGCCAAAAATGAACGAACACACCTCCAATCCCAGCACGCATTAAGATAAACAGAGAAGACCCAAAAAGAAAAATGAAAAACGCACCAAGCAAGTAGTTATAATTATCTACAATTTTTTTTCGCACACTTGGATTTCTGAGCAGTAACGCCAGCAATCCCCCCATTAGAATAGCGTCGGAACGAGTAAACGGAAACACATAAGCACCCAGATCTCCTATTACTAATCGAAAAGTCGGTGCCATTACGATTAAAGTAAAAAAAACACAATACAATTGCCTCCGGCTTAACAAAAAAATTAAAACAGGTATAAATAGATAGAATTGTTCTTCGATGGCCAAAGACCAAGTTACGCCTAACCAGTGCGGACCAAACCCATTGTTATGCATAAAGAAATTTTGGGTAAATGTGAAGTAACTAAAAAGTGGCAGAGGTTTGGCAAACAGCCATTCATTCGGTGCTGAAGTAATCAAAGGAATAATAAGAAAGAGACAAAGCATCAATAAATATAACGGTACAATCCGGCATATCCTTCTTGCGTAAAAAGTTTTGAAATATGACTCGGCACCTTTTGCATCCAACAAAATGCCAACAATTAAAAATCCTGAAAGCACAAAAAACAGATCAACCCCACTCCAAGTCAAATTGAGAGTTGCTGATAAATAAGCCCATATACTCTCTTTATCATATCTGACTTGGCAACGTATGTAATGCCAAATCAATACAAGTAGAATCGCGATACCACGAATACCGTCTAATTCTTTAATTCTGGCAATTTGTGATTGTTTCACTGGTTTGATAGTATAAAACTTCATTAGCTGATTTAAAATATCACATACTATTTCTTCATTAAAACGATAAAATGATCTTTTGCAGAACCCCATACAGGAGGATATTCGGCCAATTCCGGGTGATTAACCGCATCTTTCCCCCCCCAGCCGCGCCTTCTCAAATAGCCAAAAAATTGAGGCAACAATCTATAGCCGATACATACTAACGGCTGTTTTATCTTCGATGCCATATGAGTGCTTTCGTGAGAAATTGTTTTGAATTTGTTTATTTTCAATCCCAGTTTTGGTACCGTCCGGTAAAGCCATTTCATGCTGATAAAAGATAAGTGTTCGGCATTCGTACAATACCAATACCGACTTCCCATGAGACGGAAAGACAAAGCATCCAGGTTGCCTGAAGAAATGATGATGTATCCACCAGGTTTCAATGCATTCGCACACTGGGAAAGAAAAGATTTGGGGGATTCTACATGTTCGATGAAGTCAAAAGCGGTAATGCAGTCAAACTTTGACTTTGTGCCACTCAACTTATCGATATCTGATCCAAATATGTTAATACTTTTTTCGGAAAGACGCTGTCGGGCACTTGGATGAATCTCGATGCCGTACCGTTGGTAGCCATCTTCAAGCGAACTTAAAAACTTTCCATCATAGCAACCGACATCCAAAATTCTTGCGGAAGAGGGGAAGAGTGGCCTGATCCAATCGCAGGCAAGAATCCAATCGTGCCTTTGTTGTGCTGGAATCTTCCATGCATGTTCGTTTCCACCTATGTACAACTGTCTGCGCAGTTCTTGAGATATTCGTGGCCACCGAAAACCCAAGTGGCACTTTCGGCAACGATACAAGGCCCCGCCTGGAATCGGTGAAGACAATTGGATGCCAGCAAAGACATCTGTTGGCGGAATTGGGCCTATTTTTTTTATATCTGTGCCGTTACAGTCCGGACAGCGGATCTTTTTTCTCATTATAAAAGATCGGAATAATACGATTACACGAAGCTCATCTGGTGGGTATCAAGCCGATAGCTCCGCTTCCTCAAATACATTGAGTTTTGTGGGCCTACAATAGAAGGTTGTTATCGAATGAATATAAAGTCATGCCTGGATGTGTCGGAATCCTTTGTGCTATTTAGTAAAAATAACCACGCCCTGACCTTGAGGCATCGATCTACAATCTCAGGTTACTTTATCTTTCAAGAAAATTTGAAACGATCAGTTCAGGTTCGATATTGCCATCCAAAAGGCCCGAACAGTGTCTATCCAGAAATGGTGGATCATGGCGCATGCCAGGGCCGTAGCAGCGCTACGTTGAGGATTTCGACGGAGCGAAAACGCCGGCATGGGCCATGAGGTGCCGTTTCTGGATGGGCACTGACCATGAGGTGTCCGACACACAAATAGTGTATATATAGTGTCGGGCCGAAAGTCCAGCCCTTTATATGGTACTTGTATACGCTTCGAAGCAGTTGTTGTTTCAGGGGATTTTTGAAAGTATGCCGATGACATCCGGCCCGAAAGTATCCACCTGCCAGTTGCGCATGCCCTCGATTTTGCGTAGTTCCTCGATGCTTTTGGGATGCTGGACCGCGATGGCGGTCATCAGTGCCTTGTTGAACAAAAGGGAGGGATCCAATTCCAGATTTTCCGCCAGGTTGTCCCGCCATTCCTTGATGGCCTTGATCCGCTCCGGCACTTTGGATGAAACGGAGGGTCGACGCCGACGCGGGTAAACGGGCAGATCCTTTTCATCCATTGCCGTGGCTGCCCGGACCACTCTGGAAAGGGCTTTACCATAAATCCGAATCTGTTTGGCACTCAGGCAGCCCGCGGCCTCCATTGCCTCGGGGGTATCTGCCATTTCCTGGGCAATTTTCAGCATGGATTTATTGGAAAATACCTTGAACAGGGGGCGATCCTTTTTGACGGCCAGTTTCCTGCGGTATTGCAATAACCCTTCCAAAACCGCCAGATTCCGCCGCCGAAGGCGACCGGCACCGCGAAACCGAAGAAACAGTGGTTCATCGCCGTTTTCCATCGGCCTGACATCGGAAAGCAGCGCACACTCCTCCTGGACCCAGTGCAGCCGCTCCTTCTTTTCGAGTTCATCCATGATCTGGCGCGCCAAGGGAATCAGGTGGAAAACGTCCGATGCGGCATATTCGATCATACCTTCGGGCAAGGGACGCTGGGACCAGTCCTTTTTCTGATACTGTTTGTCCAGCTTGATGCCGAAACGTTTGTTGACCACGGCTTCCAGGCTGGTCGCCCGCTCCCCCAAATACATGCTGGCCAACTGGGTATCGAACAGATTATTCACCTCGATGGCAAAATCCCGATAGAGCGACCGGACGTCGTAATCCGAACCGTGGAACACCTTGCAGATTCCCTCGTCCTTGAATATGGGATGCAAGGGGGCGGAGTCCTCGACCTCCAAAGGGTCGATGACCACATTTTCACCATTGGCGGCCATCTGGATCAAACAAACTTTTTCCTGGAAATGAAACATGGAGTCGGCTTCCAAATCCACGGCGATGATCTTTTCGTTTGCGATCCGTTCGACAAAGCGTTCCAACTCGGCGGTAGTCTGAATGAGGCGGTATTCCGGCGTGGTGATTGCGTTGTGATTTTTTACTTGACCCGACTGGATATTTTCCATACTTTCCATAAGTTGTTTGTTTATCAATAAATTATTTGATATCGTCTCTGTATTGAATGCGCAACCCCGTAAGGAAGGCAAATATAAAAAAATGGTTCATATCACACTTCCCGATGGAAGTCGAAAGCCCTTTGAGGAATCTGTCTCGGGACTGACGATCGCCAAAAGCATCTCCGAGGGACTGGCACGCGATTGCGTGGCCATGGAAGTAGACGGCAGCCTTGTCGATCTGAACGGTATCATCGACAAAGACGCGACCGTCCGATTGATTACCACCCGTGACCCCGAAGCATTGGAGATCATGCGGCACAGTGCCGCCCACGTCATGGCCCAGGCGGTATTGCACCTTTATCCCGATGCCAAACTCACCATCGGTCCCGTCGTGGAGGATGGGTTCTATTACGATATCGATATGGAACCGCTCTCCGAAGAGGCATTTGCCAAGATCGAGACGGAGATGAAACGCATCGTCAAGGCAAAAATACCCATCGAGCGCCGGGAGGTATCCAAGGCCGAGGCATTGAAATTTTACCAAAATGAGCCTTACAAGACCGAAATGATTTCCGAACTGGCCGATGGCACGATCTCTTTTTATGAGCAGGGCGATTTTACCGACCTGTGCCGGGGCCCCCATGTGCCCCATACCGGTTTCGTTCGTGCCTTCAAGCTGATGCGGGTCTCCGGTGCCTACTGGCGCGCCGATCAATCCAAGGCCCAACTCCAGCGGATCTACGGAACGGCCTATTTCGACAAGAAGGAACTCAAGGCATACCTGAATCTCCTGGAAGAGGCCAAGAAACGGAACCATCGAAAGATCGGCGCGGCCATGGACCTTTTCAGCTTCCACGACGACGCCCCGGGCATGCCCTTTTTCCACCCCAAGGGAATGGCTGTCTGGAACGCCCTGCTGGACTTCTGGCGCGACGCCCATCGGGAGGCTGGCTACGTGGAAACCAAGACCCCCATCATCCTCCAGCGGGGGCTGTGGGAAAAAAGCGGTCACTGGGAAAACTACCGGGAGAACATGTACACCACCGAGGTGGACGAACAGATCTACGCCATCAAGCCCATGAACTGCCCCGGCGGCATGCTCCTGTACAGCACCCGCCCCCACTCCTACCGGGAACTCCCCATTCGTGCGGCCGAGATCGGCCTGGTACACCGCCACGAATTGTCGGGTGTACTAAACGGCCTCTTTCGGGTTCGGGCCTTTCACCAGGATGATGCACACCTGTTCATGATGCCGGATCAGATCCAGGATGAGATTCACAATCTGTTGCGCCTGGAAGAACAGGTGTACGGCAAGTTCGGCCTTGGATTTCATCTCGAGCTCTCCACGCGTCCGGAAAAATCCATCGGAACCGACGAACAATGGGAGACGGCCACCAAGGGACTGCAATCGGCGCTGGATGCCTATGGCAAACAATACCGGATCAACGAGGGTGATGGCGCCTTCTACGGCCCGAAAATCGATCTACACATCAAGGACGCTCTGGGACGGACATGGCAGTGCGGCACCATTCAACTGGACATGAGTCTTCCCGAACGTTTCGATCTGACCTACGTGGGCAAGGACAATGAGAAACACAGGCCCATTATGGTTCACAGGACGGTGTTTGGTTCCATCGAGCGGTTTCTGGGAATCCTCATCGAACACTTCGAGGGTAAATTTCCCCTGTGGCTGGCACCGGTTCAGGTGGTCTTGCTGCCCATCAACGACGACCTCGTTTCCTTCGCCCGAGACCAGGCCGAGACCCTTGCCGATGCGGGGCTGCGCGTGGAGGTGGATGACCGGACCGAGAGTCTCAATCGCAAAATTCGGGAAGCCCAGCTGGCCAAGACGCCGCTGATCCTCACCTGCGGCGCCAAGGAGAAAGAAGCCGGTACCGCATCCGTGCGCACCCTGGACGGGACGGTCCGATACGGCATCCCCATGGACAAGTTCGTTGACGACGTAAGGGCACATGTGGCCGAGCGTCGGTTGGAGATGGACCTTTTTCAAAAGGACGGAAGGTAAAAACTGCAGAATCCAGGAGCAAGAAGTCATAGTGGCGATGTTGTCGCTTCGCTCCACCCATATGTAAAAATCCCAATATCCAGATTCCAAACAAACCAAACGGGAAAAATAGAAACTGCACATTGAGGTTTGTAAACCATTTGTTATTTGGTGCATGGAATTTGGCATTTTTTCATCAATGGATGGCTCGATCCGAAGGCGAATACCTGATGCTGGCGGCGCTGAATTCTGGCTCCTGGATTCTTGGAACAATCATACGCCAGAACCATTTATCTTGTAACCTGGCCCAGAGGACCAAATTTTACTATTTTGGCATTGGATTCCATGAAAGCGACCATGAAAAACGACTCTGGACAAAACAGTCCGGTTATCCAATGGTTTCCCGTCATCGTGCTTTGCGCGGCAATTTTCATTCAGTCCTGTTTCCAGACATTCGATTCCAAGCCCGATATTCCCCATTGGGACAAGTTCCTTCATGCCGGCGTCTATGGCCTGTTGGCCGCACTGTTTTTCCGGGCCGCCCGGCGCACCTGGCATCCCGGGCTTTCAGACGTTTGGCTCCTGATTATCAGCATCGCCTTCACCGGTCTTTACGGGGCCAGCGATGAGTTTCATCAGTCACTGGTGCCGACGCGGTCAGCCGATGGGTATGATCTTTTTGCCGACTGGGTCGGTGGGATAATCGGTGCCGTGGCCGCCATGGGATGGTTTTATCGACACGGTCCACGGTGTTCGATGCCACAATCAGAGTAAAGTCCGGAACCGGAGGAGTCTGCTTTGAGCTCCCCTTGAAAAATGGATCGAGCCGAAGGCGAATACCTGATTCTGGATTCTCGTATGAAACTACGCCAAAATGGCATAGTTTCCGTTGTCGTTCAAACCGGCCAAAGGTCGGCAGCGACGCTGAATTCTGACTCCTGGATTCTTGTAATGATCATACGGCAGAATCAATCATCTCTGGCCTGGGCCTAAGCACCGGATGTTCTTTATTGAATAACATAATAAGGTGTAAACATGGAAAAAAAGCATCAATTCAACCTCTCCTACGTTTTGATGGCCATATTGGGCGTGTTGATCCTCCAAAATCTTCTCATTGCCCAGTTCAAACCCAGCATCATTCCCTATAGTGAGTTCATTCAGGCGGTGAAGGACGACCGTGTCAAGGAAATTTCCATCAGCGAAACCGCCATTCACGGCAAAATGCTTGACGATAAGGGGAATGAAATTTTTTTCAAGACCGTGCGCGTGGACAACGATCTCGCTACCAAGTTATCCGGTCACAATATTAAGTACTCGGGACAGGTTGAAAACACTTTTTTCAAGACGCTTTTTTCCTGGTTGATTCCCATCGCCATCTTTTACTTCATCTGGTTTTTCCTCATGAAGCGCATGCAGGCCGGTGCCGCCGGAATGATGACGCTGGGAAAAAACAAGGCCAAGCTGGTGGGTGAGCACGATATCGATACCCGTTTCGCCGATGTTGCCGGTGCCGATGAAGCCAAGGATGAGCTGAATGAAATCGTCTCCTTTCTCACCGAACCGAAACGATACCAGGATTTGGGCGGCCGGATGCCAAAGGGAATTCTGCTGGTGGGACCACCGGGAACCGGCAAGACCTTGCTGGCCCGTGCGGTGGCAGGGGAAGCCGGCGTTCCGTTTTTTGCCATCAGCGGCTCGGATTTCGTTGAAATGTTCGTGGGCATGGGTGCCGCCCGTGTGCGCGATCTGTTCACCCAGGCCCGGGAAAAAGCCCCTTGCATCATCTTCATCGACGAACTGGACGCTCTGGGAAAGGCCCGCGGCGCCGGCATGGTAGCCGGTCACGACGAGCGTGAGCAGACCCTGAACCAGCTGCTGGTGGAGATGGACGGTTTCGACGGCAGAAAAGGCGTGGTGATCATGGCCGCCACGAATCGGCCCGAAGTACTCGATCCCGCCTTGCTGCGTTCGGGCCGATTCGATCGGCAGGTGCTGGTGGATCGCCCCGACGTGAACGGCCGAAAAGCCATTTTGGAAATCCACGCCAAAAACATCAAGCTTGCAGAAGATGTGGACCTTACGGTGATCGCCCAAAAGACACCGGGATTTTCCGGTGCCGACCTGGCAAACGTGGTCAACGAGGCCGCGTTGCTTGCTGCACGAAAAAACAAGGCAGCAGTAAGTCTAACTGAACTGGACGAAGCCGTAGACAGGCTCATCGGTGGACTGGAGAAAAAGAACCGGGTGATCAATCCGAAGGAAAAGAAGATCGTGGCCTACCACGAAGTGGGCCACGCGTTGGTCGCGGCACTGACGCCGGAGTGCGATGCCGTACACAAAATATCCATCGTTCCCCGGGGACTGGCGGCCCTGGGGTACACCCAGCAGCGTCCAACCGAGGACCGGTACCTGATGAGCCGTCAGGAACTTCTCTCCAAGATCGATGTATTGCTGGGTGGCCGGGTGGCCGAAAAGATCATGTTCTTGGATGTGACGACCGGTGCACACAACGACCTGCAGCGGGCAACGGACATTGCAAGGGCCATCGTCTCCGAATACGGCATGGGCGAAACCCTCGGGCTGTCAACCTATCCGCGAAATCCGGGGCCGGGATTTCTGGGCAATCCATCCGGCGGGGCATCCCGTGAATACAGTGAGCAGACTGCTGCCCGTTTGGACGAGGAGGTTCGCCAGATTCTTCAACAGAGAGAATCACATGTCACCGACCTGATCGAAAACAGGAAAGAAACGCTGATCAAGGTGGCGGAATCCCTTCTAAAGAAAGAAGTACTCATGGAAGACGAATTCATGGAAATGGTTAAAGCAGGGTAGAAGGTTTTTTTCTGTCTTTTCGTTCGTGCATTGCACTACGGTGTCCAAACCGTTCAGTTGGATGAAGTTGCATCAAGGGTTTGCCGGATCGTTTTCAAAAGCTCCATGGGTTGAATCGGTTTGGTGATCAGCTCTATTTCTTCTTCAAAATCCTCCCGGATCCGAATGATCTCTTTTGCATAGCCGGAAGTAAAGATGAATTTCGCCTCCGGTTCGATGTTTTGCATCTCCTTGTAAGCGCTAAGCCCGCTTTTTTTCGGCATGATGGCGTCGATGAGAACAAGCCGAATGCGCTCCCGGTTTTCGGAAAAGAGATTGACGGCCTCCTGGCCGTCCCTGGCAAGGATGACCTTATAGCCGAACTCCTCAAGAATGGATGCTTCGAATTTCCTCACTTCGGGGGCGTCTTCGGCCAATAGAATTGTCTCTGTTCCCGTCATCGGCAAATTTTTCACCTTGGTATCGCCCTCTGCTTTTTCCTTTTGTTCCATAAGCGGAAGATAGATACAAAACACGGTACCTGTTCCACGCTCACTGTATACAGTGATAAAACCGCCGTGCTGTTTTACGATCCCATAGACGATGGACAATCCGAGACCCGTTCCTTTTCCCGGCTCCTTTGTTGAGTAGAAAGGCTCGAAAATTCTTTCGCGGATAACTTCATCGAATCCATGGCCGGTATCGGATACGGTGATCTGGGCATATTCACCGGGTGTTCCAAATCCATAAGCATGGATGAATGATTTATCGATGGTATAGTTCGTCGTCTCAATGGTCAGGTGCCCTCCCTTTCCCATCGCATCCCTTGCATTCGCACTTAGATTCATCAAAATCTGTTCGATCTGTCCCCTGTCAACGAAGACCAATAGGGGCGTTTGGGTCCGAAAAACCTTGAGTTGAACGTCTTCACCGATGATTCGTGTAATAAGTTTGCCGGCATTGTCGACAAGCTCATTCAAGTCGGCCTGTTTTGGATTGAGTTTATCTTTGCGGCTTAACATCAGAAGGCTTTGTGTCAAGTCGGCCCCCTGTTCCGCTGAATCGAGAATCAGATCGAGGTTCTCCTGGTTCGGATCTTTTGCGCTCATCTGCATCTTCATCAAGCTGCAAAATCCGATAATCACGGTGAGGATATTGTTGAAATCATGGGCAACACCACCTGCGAGTTGTCCGATCGCTTCCATTTTCTGAATATGCCGCAGTTGGGATTCCAGGTTCACCCGTTCGGTAATATCCTCTCCTGAACTGAGCACGCCCGTAGAACCACCGCCGGCATCAGTCAACAAGCTATGGTACCATTCTATGATCCGCTCTTCACCGTCACTTGTCACAACCGGGCAAACTCCCCTTCTGGTTGGCATCAGATCTTTAATCATCTGGAAAAAAAGATCATGTTCCTCTTTCCTCTCCCTTTCGGAGAGAACATGATCGAACCAGTTCTTGTTGAGAAGTTCATCTTCCGCTTGCCCCAGCACCTCACAACCCCTGCGATTTATCATCGTAATGGACCCAGTCTCATCTAATGCGACGAGCATTACACTTGCGATATCGAGATATTGCTGCGCCCTGTCCCGTTCCTTCTTAAGAGAATCTTTGACGTTTTCTTGAATCGCTCTCATGAGAATGTATCTTACAATGAAAAAGGAACCCGCAGCCAGGGGAAGCATCCCAAGAGTGAATATGAGGCTATTTTTCAGCAAGGATCGCATGGGGCGAAATACTTTTACGGTTCCCGCGGGATTGCCGGCAACCAGCAGCGTTTGGGATCTTGTCATGAAAGGAGAAAGAAGACCGTCCATACACCCCGTCACCATGTGTCCATTTTCATCGAACACTTGCCATGCACCCCGGCCGCCTCCCGGTACTAAGCACGCCCCATCCTTTTCGATGCGTTTTCTTTCGAGGTGCCACATCGTTGGGTTTTCTTCGATGATGCGTGAAATGCTCCTTGCCATGAGTTCGGCTTCTGCAACCAATTGTCCGGACTCGAACTGGTATGAGACGGAAAAGAAACCAACAGGAAGAAACAGGGCAATGAACGCCGTAACAACGAAGGCCAGCCAGGATACGATTCGTGCGCCGTTATGACCGTCTGCGTTGGGCATCATTCTCACTTGGCAAAGTTGGGTAAGGGCCTGTTTTATGATCGTTCTGTGGACGAACTTTTCAGTTCGCACAAAATAAAGATCCTATTTTTTCACCATTCTGTCAAGGCGAACAAAAAATGTTCGCATCGACAAAAACCACCTTTACTCCGTGAGTGCTCCGAGTGCCACGATTGATGGAGAAGCGATGCAAAGTTGCGGCGATAAAATGCACAACCCCCTTTTTTTACGGTTTCGAAAAATGTCCTGCATCCGGTTTTTTGCGAGTTCATCCTTTGTAACGGATTTCGGGAGCGGAAAAAGGCTCATTCGATCCGATGATTATCATCTATTCGTGTCTTCATGCCTTTGCCTTACAAGTTCCAATATTGACTCAAGCGGCGCAATCAGCTGCCTCAGTTCTTCCTTTTTTTCGCTTAGAAGCATGAGGCTGGTATGCAGCCGATCTTTGGTTGAAGTCGTTTTATCCAGAAGAGACTGGATTTCCTCAACATCCTTGAATATCATTCGCCCACCTACTTCCGTGTGCTCCACCACATTTATCACGCCGACAGTGGAAGCATGGGTTTTAATCCAGTTGCAGGACATTTGCTTCAAATTGTAAACTGTTCCATCAATCGCTTGAGATTTTCGGAAAGTTTGGACAGGTCTTGTGCGCTGAGATTTACCTGGCTGCTGCTTGTGGACATCTCTTCCATGGATTGGCTTACAGCGGCGATATCTCTGGATATTTCTTCGGACACCGAACTGCTCTGGCCGACATTATCGCTGACCTCCTGTATGCCTGTGGACGCTTGTGCCACGTTACCGGCAATCTCCTTGGTGGCCGCAGACTGCTCCTCGACGGCGGTGGCAATGGTGTTCACGACTTCGTTAACATCCGTAATCACCTTGGTAATCTCTGAAATCTGCGTCATCGTGGTAGTGGTGGTTCCCTGAATCCCATCGATTTTTCCCTTGATATCCTGGCTGGCATCGGCGGTCTGCTTGGCCAATTCCTTAATCTCATTGGCCACGACGGCAAAGCCCTTTCCCGCTTCGCCGGCCCGGGCCGCCTCGATGGTGGCGTTCAGGGCCAGCAGGTTGACCTGCTCGGAAATATCGGTGATGGTCTCAACCACCTTGCCGATGGAATCGGCGGCTTTACCAAGTTGACTCATGTTGGTGGTCGTGTTGGATGCTTTTCCTGCAGCCTCCTCTGAAATACAGCGCGCCTTTTCGGCATTTTGCGCGATTTCGTCAATGGTTGAGGACATTTCCTCAGAAGCCGTGGCCACCATGTTGGTATTGGTCGCCGACTGCTCCATGGCTGCGGCCACATTGGTCATGTTGGTGCTCATCTCTTCGGCGGCTGCGGAAACCGTGTTGGATTTTTCCGCAACGGTCTGGACGCCTGCTGTCATCTGCTCGGATATGGCCGAAAGCTCGGTTGCCGAGGAGGTCAACGTCTCGACGCCGTTATTGATATCTGCAAACATGCGCTTCAAGTTGTTGGTCATGGTTTCCATGTCTTTGTAAACGCCGATGATTTTTTGTCCCTTCTTGGAGCCGTTGAAGTCTATGATCAGGTTTCCCTTTGCGATGTTGTGGGCCACATTTGCAATTTCGGAAGGATCACCACCAAGTAGATTGGCTACATTGCGAACAAGGAAGAAAACCAGAAGTCCCCCTGCCAGCAGTGCTGCTACGGTGGCGAGCCCGATCCTTCGCATGGAATCTTTGTTGGCGGCCTGCAGGCGGGGACCGATGTCATCCTGAACGGTTTTGATGGAAAGTCTGATCTCTTCGACCTTCTTTGCGATCTCCGGTCCGATGCGGTCCAGTGTGCCGGTGATGACCTCGTTGCGCGTATTAATAAGGGCGGCTACGTCCTTAAATGTCTGCAGGTATTTTTTCTCGGTGCGATTGAGCCCTTCCAGAAAAAGTCTCCGCTCGAAATTATCCAGACAAGCATCCAGCGCAGACAGTTCACTCTCAAATGCCGCGAATTCAGCAGCGACCCTTTCGGCGCTTTCGGGCGTATTTGTTTCCAGAAACTTTGCCACATAAAGACGCCCAAGTATAAGATTCCGCAGGGCCAATCCGGCATGAAACGTGGCTTTGAGATCCTGATCCTTCTCGGCTGATGTCATGATGGCGGTAAGGTCTTTTTCCATACGCGGGCCGTCAAGATCCAAAATCTCATGGACCATATGGTTGCGCTGCTTTTTAAATTCAACGACCTTGGCAAAAGAACGCTGGTATTCACGCACTTCTTTATCAATGAACGCTACCTTTTTGGCCCTTTCCGGATCATGGATCTCCTTTTTGGCCTCTTCCAAAAATCCATTCATTATCTTAAGGTAGTGATCGTATTGCTCTATATTTTCGTCGCTGCCCCTGATGATGAAATCCTTCACATTCATGCGCATCATCAACATGTTGGATTGAAGGCGTTCGGACAGATCGGCGTCACGTGCCATCTCATGGAATTGTGTAAATCCTATGGATGCCTGTCGGGACGCCCTGTAACCTACCATCGAAACGAGAAGGAGAAGAACAATTATAATCGCAAAACTGAAAATCAATTTCGTTCTGAGGGTCGTTTTCAATGTCGTTTTGAGGGTCATGTTTTTGATTCCCATTCGGATTCCTCCACAATAAAGGTCATTCAATTCAGATTCCACTTGGCATTCGAGTCAGCTTCTACTCAACACGCAGCTTATTTAAAATATAACTGTTCAAAGATATCCATAAAACGCCTTATCGTTTGATATGAGAATAACTTTAAGCGTTTTGTTGTTTTAATTGTGTTAGCAACACAACATCTCACTGTTTTTATCGGTTATGCCGTATAGGACATAAGAAAAATACGTAAAAATTTTATGGCAGGCAGATAAAAAAGGAGAGATCGTTTATATTATCAATTAGTTTAAAAAAATAGTGGACACCGAATGAAATAGAAAATATAAATGAAGTGAGATTTCTCGTCTAGAGCTCCTGGCTTTTAATATGAGAACTGGCAGAATCCTCACAAATAGGTCCATAATACTCGGACAGAAGTTGAGTCTTTCAACGCAAACGGGGGAACCGTCAGCATCGGTCAAGAATCATCTGCCGAATCTGCCTTCTGGTCAACGGCAGTGGATTGTTTTTGTTGGCGGCAATTTCAACCAACCGGTCGACTTGATCAGTCGTCACGCCGAACCGGCCCAAGCGGGGCAGAGACAACTCATCCAGCCAGTCATACAGCCGAGAAACAAGATGGCGGCAACAATCTACCGGTGCATGCCAATCGGCTCCGAACAGCCTTCCGATACTGGCAAATTTCTCCAAGGCGGCCGCTGACGCCGGCGTACCTGCAGAGACCAGATTATCGATGGTGGCCTTTACCGCAAAGGGCAACAGATTGGCGCAGGCCACGCCATGGGGGACCGCAACGAGTCCACCCATGGGACCGGCCGCACCGTGAACCACGCCCAAACCGGCGTGGGCCAGGGTAACCCCTGAAAGAAACGCGCCGTAGGCCACGGCAGCACGGCAGCCGACATCACTGGCGCCGTGACCAAAGGCCTGTGGAAGAGCCGGGATGAGATATCGCATACCGTCCATGGCCAACGCATCGGTGAGCGGCGACGCCTTGGTGGAGACGTAGGATTCCATCAACTGGGTCAGGGCATCCATTCCGCAGGCGGCGGTTACCGGCTGGGGTGCAGTCGTGCACAGAACCGGATCGATGAGGGCCATCGCGGGAATATAGTTGTCGTGCCGCAGGGATTTCTTAAACCCCTCGTCGCCGGTTTGGGAAATCACGGCATTTTTCGTCGCCTCACTGCCCGTACCCGATGTTGTCGGCACGGCAATGACCGGAAGCGATCTGCCCGACGGCGTTCGGGTGCCGACCCCTTCCAAAAAATCGACCACACTCCCTTCCTCCTCCAGCATGGCGGCAATTGCCTTGCCTGCATCGATCACACTGCCGCCGCCCACGGCCAGCACGACCCGGATCCCCTTTCCCCGATGCCGCGAAACGATTTCATCCACGGCTGCGGGTGAGGGCTCACCGCCGACGGGGCAGTGATGCACCTTGATATTCATGCTACGCAGGTCCTGAGAAATGCGTGCAAAATGCCCGGATCGCTCCAGGGAACCGGCGCCGGTGGCAAAAAGCACGCTGCCGCCGAAAGAAGAAACGATGGATGACAGTTGATCCGTTTTTCCGGCACCGAAAATCAGCTTCGGCATAGCGGTGAAGGAAAATGGTTGTTGCATGGACCACCTTTTGGTTATACCTACACGGGGCGTTTCAACTTTTGTCTACGATACAGATTATTACAATCGTTGAACGTTGGTGCAATATTTTCTTGAAAATTTATGAATAGATGAACCTGGGTAAACATGAACCAGACGGAAGCCTCAAGCCAATTCAAAAAAATCGGTGTGGCCACCATCATCATGATGACCAGTATCTTCTTAAGCCGCGTCACCGGTGTTGTAAGAGAGATGGTACTGGCCGCCCTGGCAGGCGCGGGAACAGATGTCGATGCCTATCGTGTTGCCTTTATCCTGCCCGAAATACTCAATCATATCCTGGCCAGCGGCTTTCTCTCGGTAACCTTTATCCCCATTTTTTCCCACTACCTTGCCGACAACCGGGAAGATACGGGCTGGCATACATTTTCCAATATCCTGACGGTATTCGGAGTCATTCTGGCGGTCCTCATCATCGCGGCAATGATTTTCGCCCCCACCATCGTGCCGGTTCTGGCGGCGGGACGCAAGGACCCCCGATTCATTTCCCTGGCAGTCAGAATGACCCGTATCACCCTTCCCGCCCAATTCTTCTTTTTCACCGGCGGCATGCTCATGGCCGTGCAATATGCGAAGAATCGCTTTGTCTTTCCGGCCCTGGCGCCGCTGATCTACAACGTCGGCATCATCACCGGAGGGTGGCTTTTACGCCGCCATGCGGGCGTGGAGGGGTTTTGCTGGGGGGCGCTGGCAGGTGCGGCCATCGGCAGCTTCTTGCTACAGGTTGTTGGCGCCATGCGCAATGGCATGAAATTTAAACCGACCATCGACCTTGGTCATCCGGATCTAAGACGCTATATTTTCCTGACTCTTCCCCTGATGATCGGGCTGACCATGGTGTTTTCCACCGAACTGTTCTCAAAATTTTTCGGAAGTTTTTTGCCCACCGGCGCCATTGCCTGGATCGATTATGCCATGCGCGTCATGATGATCCTGGTGGGCTTTTTCGGTCAGGCCGTGGGTGTCGCCTCCTACCCCTTTATGGCCCGGTTGGCCGCCCGGGGAAAAATTCAGGAATTGAACGACACCATCAACAAAGTGCTGCGCTATCTGTCCGTTGTCATCCCGGTATCCGTTCTGGTGGCCGTGCTAAGACATGAGATCGTGCGCGTGCTTTTCGAAAGGGGCCGGTTTACCGAAGACGATACGATGATGACGGCCCTGATCCTTGCCTGTCTGATGGTCGGTGCCATCGCCTTCGTTACTCAGACCGTGGTCAACCGCGGTTTCTATGCCACCCAGAACACCCTGCTGCCGACGGTTTTCGGCACCATTGCCGTGGTGTTGAGCCTTCCGGTGTACTGGTTCGGATTGCATATGCTGGGCATTGCCGGTGTCGGGCTGGCCATTTCCGCATCCGCTCTGCTCCAGACCATCTTGTTGTTCTCGGTCTGGAACCGGCGCAGCGACAACAAAGGGGCCGTCGACGTTTACCAAGCCTACGGAAAAGCGATCCTCGCCGGCCTGGCCATCGGTGCGATCCTCTGGCTGGTGCACCGAGAACTTCAATCCTTGATCGGAGTTGCCACGCTGATCTGTGATGTCTTGATGATTGTCGTCGTCTCGGCCATTTTCGTATTTCTGACCGGCTTGTGGGGCCGGATTTTCAAGATCGAAGCCATCGATTATATGATCGGCCGCATCGGGTCGCTGAGCCTGGTCCAAAAGATCGGATTTGGTGAGAAAAAGACGAAGCCCTGAAGCAACCGAAACCAACACTACTCGAATAGCATTTTGCCCGGACGTATTGGACGGCGCTTCCTGAAAAGTCTCCGACCAACAGATTCATCGGTGGCAGTCTGTGATTTCAACTTCGTCGAAAATGTCCTCGGTACCAGTTTCTCTGAACGACGCTATCATGGATCAGTGGATCCGGATACCCCAACGATTGAGCTTACCCGTGTCTCTTCCGGCATGATCCGAAACCGAAAGCACCCATTCCCCACGAGCATCTGTATTGAGGAATCGATTCAGATCCTGTGCATTCGCCGCATCAAACACACGCTGAATGTTGACGGCATTTGACCCTGAACGATCATGGAGAATCGCCTGCGCCCCCGAAGGTCCGGTGAGTACTACCCTGAGATCACCAATCCAAGTATGGGTAATATCTATCTCTATAGCAATCTGAGAAATATTCCTTGATTGGGAGATCAATATCCGGTCCGAAATACCATTGGGTTCGTTGTCAGGGATCGATTGTGAAGGCTGTGATTCAATCTGGATGGAGCCATCATCATCTACAGCAGCCGTCAATGTCCACTGCCTTAAAACGCCCTCATCAAATCGGGCGTAATCGGAAACTTCGAGGGACCAGACCCCACGTACACTCACGCCATTGAGATCCATAAGTTTGGGAGCAGATGTCGCATCAAAAGTCGTCAAAAGATTCTCCGTACGCCCCCCCTCGCGATTATGGAGGACGACACGATATCCACCCGGAGCGACCAAGTAGACCATCAGATCGCCAATATATGAATGCAGGATATCCACGGTAACCTTGAGGTTCTGGATTCGAGCATCTTGATCAACGACAATTCGGCTCACGATGCCCGCCGGATCAGCATCCGGAATAGGCAGGTTCGCAATTTGCCTTATCTCTAAAATCCTGACATCATTCCTTGCCTTGCGCACAGCTTTTCCAGCATTAACCTTTCCATAGCCGAACCATTCCGAGTGTCCATTCGCTTCATAGGTGCCCTTGGAGATGCCCAGTTGCGGATCAGGATCGTGATCCTCGATTTTGTCGGCAGTGGTCTCCAAGATTTCCCGTACCTGTGCTGCCGTCAACGTTGGATTGGCAGCGATGACCAGCGCCGCCACCCCTGCAGCCAATGGTGTGGCGCTGGATGTGCCGCCGAAACGTTCCGTATAGAGTCCTGGATCGAACCCTGATCCATGCGTGCCATTATCGATGGTAACAATCCCCCGACCAGGAAGTTTGCGGCTGACATCACCGGGCCAGAAATTGTTGCTTGGTGCGCACACCGAAATTTCGCGCCCCCAACCGCTATACGCCGCCTTTTTATTCATACTGGTACAAGCAGCTATCGCCATCACATCAGGGTGCCCTGCCTCTCCATTGAAATGGCGGGTGCCGTTGATCGTATCATTGATAGGTGTATTATCATTTCCCGCTGCAAATAGGATCACACACCCCTTTCCGCCTCGACCGAGTGTTGCCGTATCATGCAAAACCTGACTGAATTTTGAACTGATGGGATTTATGCCGGGACCCGGCCCCCAGCTACATGAAATCACCGCAGCTCCTGATTGACAGGCATGGGTAAACATCGCCGAGACCATGCTATCTGTGCCGTAAAAAGGCCACCTGATCGGCATCAAGGAACATTCCGGAGCGATTCCCACGGCATCACCGCCACCCAATTCTGCGACTGCGACGCCGGCACAGGGTGTGCCGTGATAGTCTTCACCTTCAGGGTAAGGTCGCTCGTCCGAAATGATCTCAGGTTCAGGGTTTGAATAGGTGGGAGGGGTTCGCAAACCGAAATCGATGGGTGCGACGATTTTTCCCGGCCCTTGCAGATCGGGGTGATCCAAATCAAAACCATCATCGATGACCGCAACGATGACGCCTCGCGATCCGGTCGTAATATCCCAAGCTTCAGGCGCATTGACATCGGCACCGGCCACGAGTTCGACGCCGCCTCTGTTTTTCAAATGCCACTGTTTGGTATATCTGGCATCGGAAGGCTCAAAATACTTTTTATACTGAACGACCAGATTCGGCTCCGCATATTCCGTCAGACCCTCCGAATGTAGTCGGTTGGATATTTTCAGTGGGTTTGCACCGGAATCAGAGGTAACACGCAGAAGAAAATTATTAGAACGATCGGTGTACTCTTCCACAATCTCAAGGTGGTATTTTTTCAGTACCTCGGTAATTTGATTAGAAGAAATGCCTTCCTTAAATTGAACGATGATCTGATCCGTCAATAAGAAATTGGATTCAGGATGTTCGGCAGCAGCATAGACATGGTGGCAAAACAACACATCTTTATCTGTGCGCACATCTTTCATCACTTTATTGAGATTGCTGGGACTAACTTCATAGACTCCCATCTGCTTGCTTAACGCCTGTTTACGATCGGCTGATTTAAAAGCCGATTTGGCCGTCGAATCCACGCCGGATCGAAGAAAAGCGGAGAACTGATTATCGACTTTTACCAGCGCAATTTTCTCCCCGCCGCGCATCAGGATCGACCCCTCCTCCTTTTTGGTCATTTTTGCCATGATATCCTCCTTTATGAATACGTAAGCGAATGATTATTGCTTTTTCCGAATTCATAGCCGGTTCAGCAGTTCCGGTGTTTTATCTTCATCCCAAAGCCACATCCGTTTCCAGGGATCAACCAAATCGAATCGAAATTTCCCCACCAATTCCTTTTTCTCGATATCCACACAATGTCGCTGGAAAGCAGTCGCAACGAATTCCTCTGCAGATTGTTGGGCATTCATGCTGAAATTCCATCCCTCTGTTTCAAGCGCCGGACGATTCGCTTCAAGCGCCGCCCGCCTATAAAACCACCGCCTTTTGATGCCCTTTTTCGCGGTTGCCAGTTGTGTGCCCAGTTTGATACACAAATGGGCAAGCCGTCGGGTTCGGACTTACATAAGTAATACAAGGTGGAAGTGAAAATGATGTGATATCCATCACTAAATACCAGTATATTCCGGCCCCGTCCCCTTCCTGGTGGACAGGGACACATGTTTACGACGGAGGCCGTATTGACGAACCAGCGACAATTGCCTATGATGATGAAAATTTGCTGAATTTGCCGCACTCGCTCCCAATGCCCTCCTGATGATCGATAGAGCAAGCGATACGATTGTCCAATTCCGCGAAGGCAGGCAACCCTCCACCTCATCCGGACAGTGACCCGTGCTGTGATCATCGACGATAAGCAAAGCACCCGCGATGTCATGACCCTCGCCTTACACGATGAGGATGACAATGGGAAAAATACCGTTTGATCGACAGCAACGTATCCGATGCGACCATTGGCTGGAAGTCATGGACGAACTCAACATCGGTGCCTTCGTAGCCGACGGCAAGCGGCGTATTACCGCCATCAATCTCTGTGCCCAGGCGCTGTTGGGGCTCAGGGAAAACGAGGTAATCCACCTGGACTGCCGGGAGGTGTTCACCGGTGTTCCCTGCACGGCATCCTGTGTGATTGACCATCCGGATGATGCCGATGATTGCTGCACGGTCACGAAGGTGAACGAGGATGCAGACCAGCGGCACCTGTGCACGCTGATGGCCACCCCCATCTACGATTACCATGGGAACATCGACGGATGCATGACCATTATTCAGGATCATTCGCCCATTACCCAATTGATCGACCGGCTGCATTACGAGGAGAGGAGATTAAAAATCATCCTCGACAACATGGATGTGGGCATTTTCTCCGTTAACCGTGGCGGATTGATCAATTTCTTCAACCGTGCCGCCGAGACCATATCCGGATACAATCGGTATCAGATACTGGGCCAATCCTGCGCCACCATCGTCTCCGATGAACATGCACCGGATCTATGTCCGCTCAAGGAAACCATCTCTTCGGGAAAAAATCGCTTCAATCATAAAGGACGGGTGATTGACAAGGATGGCATCGTCATTCCCATTCGAGCCAATTACATCGCTTTAAGAGACGAAAAGGACGTGATCATCGGAGGTCTTGCAACGTTTCATGACATGACCCTGGCCCATGAACTGGACCGGGCCACCAGGGACAAGTACACCTTTCACGACATGATCGGAAAGGATCCGGCCATGCAACGGATCTTCGATATGGTATCGGTGGTGGCCCCGAGTGACGCAACCGTATTGGTGGAGGGGGACACGGGAACGGGTAAAGATCTGTTGGCCAAAGTAATCCACTCGATCAGCCCACGGTCAAAGGCACCGATGGTGAAAGTGAACTGTGCCGCCATCCCCGAAAGCCTCATCGAGTCAGAGATCTTCGGTTACGTCAAGGGCGCCTTCACCGGCGCTGATCGGGACAAGCCGGGTCGTTTTTCCGAGGCCGAGGGGGGAACGATCCTTTTGGATGAAATCGGCGATCTGCCCCTCTCCCTTCAGGCCAAGCTGCTTCGGGTTCTGGAGGACAAGGAGTTTTACCCCCTGGGCTCCCGACGCACCCGAAAGGTGAATGTGCGCATCATCTCGGCAACGAACCGACGGCTTAAAAACCTCGTGGAACAACGATTGTTCAGAGAAGATCTATACTATCGTCTCAATGTCCTGCACATCGAGCTCCCCCCATTGAAAAATCGCAGGGGAGACCTTCCCATCTTGATCCGCCACATCATACGCAATCTGTGTGCAAAACGATCGGCACCCGTCGCAGCCATCTCCAACGCGGTCATGAAAGTTCTTCTCAACTACGACTACCCGGGAAATGTTCGGGAGATGGAGAATATTCTGGAGCATTCCTTGATCGTCTGCCGCGAAACGATGATTCAACCGGAGCATTTACCCGACTGGGTAATAACGCCGCAACCGGTAAAAATTCCATCTTCCAGCGAGGTGGACAAAGGGAGTGGTTATGAACGACGGCGTATTCTGGCAGCCCTCAAAAAGGCGGACGGCCATCGGCAAAAAGCGGCAAGTGAACTGGGAATGGAACGCACGACATTGTGGCGGAAGATGAAAAAGTATGGCATTCAATCCTGAGCCTATCGGGACGATTGCAGCGTCATTGGCCATGCCACAGGTCAGGCGAACCTGAAGATACGTAATCATGTTCATAAAATATATGTATTTATCTCCACATTAGTATTTCCTTCTCCTGATTTGATACCATTTTTCTGCTTCTATGATTTATGTAACTATTCAATATTATAATTTAAATAGTCAAATTAACGTTAGCTTGCACGATTTTTGCTTATCGCTTAAATGATCAGTTATTTTTTATTCCCTAATTTTAACAAGAAACAGAAATGATTAGGCGAATTCATTTATTCATTGGATTTGGTGTGTTTTTACTCATACTTTCATGTGCCTCCCAAAAGATGGTTGAAAACGCACCGCTGCCGAAGTTCAACGGCATCGTGCTGGCGAGAGATGTCGACGCCTCCGGAACGGTCGGTGTTCCGGTAGGGCGAACCAGCAATTTTTTCAACAACGACAAACAGGTAGTCGCCTTTCTCTCTCTTGACGACGTGACCGGGTCCCATACGATTCGATGGGAATGGATCGCACCGGATGGCGGTATCTATCTGGTCAGCAGCGATTACTCGATCACCGTAAACAAGGGGAAATACCTGCCCAAACTGACTGCCTGGCACCGGATTTCCATCAATTACGAGCCGGCGGCCGACATACCCGGAGATTGGAAGGTTGTCGTATACGTCGATGGTGAGTTAGTGGATGCAAGACCGTTTACGTTGGCTGAATATGCCGATCCCTGACACCACCACCAAAGGAGTGTATCCATGAGGATGTCGATAAGGTGCATCATCGGCTGGGTGATTCTGTCGATGGTCGCGATCAATTTTCCAGGTAGCACCTTGTTTTGTAATGCGGCTTCGTTGTATGCGCAAGCCGATTTGTTGGATACCAAGACCCGGTATGAGCCCGAGGCATTGTCCGCGCCGGAAAAAGATATACCGCCGACGGAGGTTGAAAAGACGGAGAAAAAAGGCTTCGGCAAGTGGGCATGGATCGGCCTTGGCGTACTTGCCGTTGGCTGTGCGGCCTTGGCGATAGGTGGTGGCGGTGGTGGTGATGGTGCTGCTGGTGGCGGGACGGGAGATGCTTCGATCACCTGGTAATTTTTTTGCTGATATTTCGGTTGATACGTTACGTTGGGAGTATCCTATGGTTAATCGGGACTACACAGGCAGTATTGCAGCCATTCTCAGTACCGGCAATATCTTTCCTATTCACCGGAGGGATGAAAATAGGAAGAAACGCCGCGCTAAGACGCGAAACTTTTTTCCTACATCGACCAGAGACCTTTTTTGCGCATCTCTGATATTTCTTTTATGCATTTCTCTGCCATGGGGCTGCGGAAGTCATGTCCAAGGTGTTTCGACTGCAGGGCATTCTGATACCGGATCGACTTCCTTGGCCATCCGATGGCATGACACGCAGTATTTTCAAGATTCGACGGCTTTGCAAACTTCTTTAAATTGTCTGGAAAGTGGCATCGAGTATGTTGTATGCAATGTATACGATACCTCAACCGGCACATTTCTGGTCACTGGCGGCCCATGGAACTGTGAGGCACACGGCGGCACGATAAAGGGCATTCCGGTAGGTGAGGATAGAGCCTTTGTGTTATTGGCAGAAGATTTGAACGGCAACGTGAAATGGCGGGGGGAAGTAACCGGAGTTACGATAATCGCCGGTGAAAACAACGAGAATGTAAGCGTCGATGCCTATCGGTTTATTCCCGCCCTGATTTCTCCAAACGACGGCGATATCGTTGATCCGGACGCTTCTTCTCTTGAGTGGGAGCCTTGCATCAATGCTGTGGAGTACATTGTGCAGGTTGCAAAGGACGAAGATTTTTATGATATTATCATTGATCAAACGACTCCCGGCTCAACTTATGCGCCTGCGATGCTGACACCATCAACAGAGTACTACTGGAAAATCTCGGGGATTGATCTATATGCCAACATTGGCGCTGAATCGGAAACAAGAATCTTTATCACCTCCGATTGCACCTATTCGATTTCTTCCACCAACAACACGATCATTTCAGGGGGTGGAACCGGCAATTTCTACCTCTTTACATCGTCGACCAGTTGCGAGTGGTATGCTGAGGCGAATGCAACATGGGTGACGATCACCTCCGGATCCAGCGGTATCGGTGATGGTACTGTAGCGTACACGGTTTCGCCCAATACCGGCGACAGCCGAACGGCGGCAATCACCATTGCCGACCTGACACATACGGTTATCCAAGATCCTGCAACAGGTTCTCTGAAAGTGACAATCTACCCGCCCGAAGCTGTTTCAGCAGGTGCCAGATGGCGAGTGGATGGAGGGGATTGGAACAGCGGTGGAGATACGCAGAACGGACTTTTGGTTGGCAATCATCTATTGGAGTTCAATACGATACCCGGCTGGATCAAACCAACCAGTCAAACGGTAACAATTAACGATAATCAGACGACCGATACCAGCGGCGAGTATAGCCAGGATGCAGTTATTGATCTTGCTGTTTATGCGTATAAGATCAGAAATTTTAAATATGCCTACCTCACTTGGTCCGGCGCAAATTCAACGTCTGTGGATGTCTACCGTGACAGTTCGAAAATTGACACTACGTTCAACGATGGGACATATATTCATGGGCCCTTCAGCGCCGGAGACCCTGCAACCTACCAAATATGCGAGGCAGGAACATCGATTTGCTCAAACATGGTTACCGTAAGCTGGTAAGATTCAAACTGAGCGTTTCAAATTTTCTTGAAAGAAAAATACCCGGAAATTCTAATCCGATGGCTCAATTATTTCATCGAATATTTAGACCCGTTGGGATTGCCGATCTCACCACATCTACAGCGTCAGATGGCTTCCCGCATAAATGACTACATTGGATTACCTGTACGTAAAGGAATACTGAAAATATTCTTGAGGTTAAATCCGTGATTAGGAACTGGGCACTATTGGCAAAGTGCTCGGCCGACACTGGAACACTTTTAAGTTTTGTATTAACTCTTGAAGTTGTCTGAAACCAACGAATCTTCCGCACATTTCAGCCTCCGTTCTGCTTGTCACGCAATTTCCTGTTGTAAAAGTAAAATGGTACGTCTCCACTAATAGAAAAAATGCCCTTTTGCTGCTTGAAATTTCCTAAACTAGTTCCCATCCAGAAATGGGTGATTTTTGTCTTCTCAGCGAAAAAAAATGAATGCCGATGCTTCGTTGTGAAGTAATTCCAGTGATAAAGCTCAGTATTTATGGTCTTATGACTATAAAATCCATTGTTTGGGCCCACTTATCCGCTGGATTGATCAGCGGTCGGCCAGAAGTTGCCTTTTAGACCGGCGCCAATTTCTTTCTGGCCATCGTTAGTAAATTAGCGGCAACAACCGATGACAGAACGTAGCATTTGAAAGAACGGAACCCTTTCCATGTGCAGCGTGTTAAGCCGAAGCTGCGCTTTAGCCAAGATATTCCGGCTTCAATGCCGGCTCGGAATCTTCGAAGCTTATTGTATATGTATTTGCTCCGGCACATATCCGTCTCTTTCAGTCCGCGCTTTTTAGCAAAGCAGACATCCTTGATTTTTCGCTCTTTGGCTTTCGACAAATTGTCCTTGGAGGCAAATCCGCCATCCAGGGCCAATTTCAAGGGGTACCGGCCGTAGATCTGTTTTTGACGATCCAGCATTTGCGCGACTAAATCCGTATCAGCAGGATTGCCTTCAAGGATCACACAATCCAGGATCAAGTTGGAGGCGCCACCGGTCAGGCAAATTTTATGGCCATAGTGGGTATCCCGATTGTCCTTGACGATAACGTCGGTGTGTTCTTCGAAGATAGAGAGCACCTTTTGGTCGGCGGGTACGCTTTCGCCTTGAATGACACGCCGGTAGGTCTGATCGTATACCTGCCTGGCCAGATCCCCGTAATGTTTGATGTCGTTGTGCAATTCGAACATTCGGATATCCGTCGGGTAAAGCGATCCCAAAAGTTTTTCGGCATTGATAGCGTAGCCGATGGTTTTTTGGGTGACCTTGAGCAAGTCCTTATACAGATGGAAACGCTGCTTTTTTGTTTTCGCATACTGGATGCCGACCATTCTACGCTTGGCACGGCGCAGATGGTCGGTAAAGATCATCTTGATGTCGAAATCATCACGGGCTTTGTAGAGCAAGTGGGTTAAAACTCGCACGCAGTCGAATAATTGGATTGAGTCATAGGGTTTATGAATATTGCTTTCAACCACGGTACAATCGATGCGAGCCTTTCGCCCTTTCTCGATGCTTTCGTCTTTGGTGTGGACCAACAGGTCCCTTGAAATGCGTTCCCATGTGTACGGGGAAATTCTTTTGATGTTCGAATTGAGAGCAGATTTTCCGAAACCTTTGTCAGCAAAACCGATCCGACAAAAACGCCGCAGTGCCCGAGAATCGTAGATATGAAAAGCCAGTTGTTCATAAGTGAAGGAATAAAGGCGCATCACAACTGCCGCTCGGATAACCTGGTCCGCGCTCATACCCTCGGCTCCGGTATTGCGCTTTTTTCCCTTTCCTTTGTTGAGATCTTGAAGAACATAGTCACAAATGGTAGGAGTGTTATCAATAACGGGGCTTTTGAGGAAGGTTATATTGGCGTTAAAGAAAAAATGGAAGACATCAAAGCACTGTTAGAAACTCCCAGGGAAGTGGTGACCTGACCCCCGAAAATTGATCCAAACACTAACGTAAAAAGTAGTACAAATACTGGAGGCAGGGCGAAGACATCCAAGAAGTGACCATCGGCACTCACATTTCAGTCGACTGCAGCTTAGTATTCTCTTCTACCGCGCCCCTGGCCTCCCCGGTCGCTTCCACGCCCTCCGCCGCGGTTAGGGCCACCGTAGCCGCCTCTGCTGCTGCGGTTTTCCAATTTGGGACGGGCTTCGTTGACTTTCAGCGTTCTTCCTTTGAACTCCTTACCGTTCAAGCCTTCGATGGCGGAATGAGCCTCATCTCGAGACGCCATTTCCGCAAATCCAAAACCTTTGGAGCGACCGCTGAATTTATCGTTGATAATGGTGACAGATTCGACCCGCCCAAATTCCTGCAGGGTCGATTTCAGGTCCTCTTCCGTAGTATCGTAAGATAGATTGCCAAGATAGAGCTTCAATTTAATTTTCCTTTCATAGATCTGAAAATACTCGCTGCATTGTCGTATATAGCTTTTTCCTGCCTATTTCTATCCGTTTTTTCCTGTCGTGCCACCATTGCGTGCAGCGGCATTTTATCGTATGGCTCGTTCCCGCGATGATGCCTTGCGCTGCTTTTCGGTGCAGGCAGGCTCATCGGTCAGGCCGTTTTCCGAAAGGCGGCGGGGTTTTCACCGCATTGCGCATCGGCCAATAGCCATTCCACCGCATCTGTAGCGGAATATGAGCGCTTGTTTCGCAGCAGTCGGAAAATGGAAAGGATGGCGCTTCCTGTGGTGATCAACGCATTTTCGATATAACCGTCCTGGCGACGTTGCCCCAATCCGATATTTGAAAGCAGCGCATTACACAAACACTTTTTTTGGTCGGTGCCTCCCGGCTTCCCTCCCTTTTTTAAATAGGCATCGACCGGTTCCGCCGGACAGCGGTATCCGATACTCCCATCCTCCCTGGCATAAATCTCTCGCAAATACCCTAGATCGCATATACGCGTTCTGCTCAGATATTCAAACGGTTCGGACAGGCTGTTTTTCAAGCGTAACACTTTGAAAGGGAAATGCGTCGGAGAGGCTTTGGCATCTGTAAAAACCGAGGCATCTCCGAGCAGGATGCTTTCGATGGCCTGCCGCTTCAACGGTTCCGTCAACCCCGCCTCCTTGCAGAAAGCGAAGACGGTACCCGCCTGGATGCCTTCGGCACCTGCGGACAATGCCTGGATCAGCTTTTCGGGAGTGCCCCAGGCACCGGCAAGCCAGAAAGGAAGGCCCAGAGCCTTGATTTCCGCAATATCGATATCATCCCGCTTGCCGTAAACAGGCTCGCCTTCCTGGGTCAAAATCAGCTTTCCTCGAGGTGGAGCGTTGTGCCCTCCGGCCTGGGAAGATTCTACGACAAACCCGTCAATGCCCCCCTCCGTCTTTTTGAACATCATTCTGGCCAGGGTTGAAGACGAGATAATGGGGAAAAACCTGGGACGTTTTAGTTC
Organism: uncultured Desulfosarcina sp.; assembly: GCA_963674945.2. Lineage (GTDB taxonomy): Bacteria > Desulfobacterota > Desulfobacteria > Desulfobacterales > Desulfosarcinaceae > Desulfosarcina. Next base: position 85,305 of record CAXXWQ010000002.1, on the reverse strand, counting down.
CGGCGCCTTTTTCTGCAGAAAGGCGCGCGGACTGAAGTTCAGCCGGAATCCTTCCGACTCCTTTTTGCCTTGAACGTCTATTTTGAGCGAGACATCCTGATGCCTGGACAGGCGATTGATCACCGCGGGTATTTCATTCGAAATGCCCGCCCCCATCAGCATGAAGTCGACATCGGCCAGCATGGCGCCATAAATGGCGAAAATATTCGGCAACTGAATTTTTTTAAGCAGGTTGATGCCGACAGCCCGATCATGCCCCTCCTTGGCTAAATACACCTCGCTGAAAGCTGCAACGACGGATAGCTCTTCAAGCAATCGAGGCATCTGTAGGGAGAACATCGGTGTCGCTTTGAAATGCCCGCCGCTGGGTTTTCCCATCGGTAAGAAGAAGGCATCCTCGATTCTTTGGATCATTTCCAAATCGGGGAAAAAACTCATCGCCCGTCTGAGATGACCGCCCGGATCCCCCAACTGTAGTTTTCGTACGAGTATTTGCTCCAGGGCAGTCCCGGAAACGACGCCCAACTGACCTGTCAGGGAGACGGCCCTGGCCAGCTTCCAACCGGATACGCCTGCTCCCATCCCGCCTTGAATAATGGTTGGATAAACACCTTTGTTTGGCGCCTGCATCATTTGGGTCATTGGATTTTCTCTTGTCAGTGAAGGCTACAATCACGAGGCCTTGTCGGATGTGCGGTCCCGGTCTCGGACGCCGAAGACGCGAGTCAATACCAGGAAAAGAGCGACAAAGGCAGTTTGGCCGACTTCGACAATCTTCAATAATTTCTTCTACGAAAGGATCGTTTTTTAGGCCGCTTTCCGCCGGGATCCGCCGGCTTGACTTTAATATTGTTGCCATCAATTAGGTTTCCGTTCAAGGCTTTGATTGCCTTGTCCGCCTCCGAATTGCTTAGCATTTCGATGAAACCGAATCCTTTGGATCGACCGGAGAAGCGGTCTTTTATGACTTTAACGCTTTCGACATCGCCATACTCGTCGAATAAGAACTTCAAAGTGGTTTCCGTAGTGTTGAATGATAAATTTCCGATGTATATATTCATTAATTCAAATTCCTTTAATCTGTAATAATTCCAATTTTTTCGTCATATTGTGTCTTCCCAGATAGTCATCTGCTTCATCAATGGCGGCAGGTGCATCTCCCATATTTGTTATATCCTTTTTTGAATAACGAACACATTCTTTTCTTAAGGATTAACAAAGGTTGAGGTGGATATTAGAGGATACAAACTGAAAAGCGATGCCGACCATTATGGCCTAAAGTGCGTTTCACCTATCGATTGAACATGCTGGCAAGAATTCTGGATGCCAATCAACATCTTGTTCGATAGAAATCAAATCACAATCATCAAAAAAAAGTTCTGCAGTGAAGTCTCTGGACAGGGCGTATAGTTCTCTGATCTTATTAGCTATTTTAGAAGCATACGTGCTAATAGGAAATATATTATGAGTACGAAGGGTTCCAATCAAATCAGTATCCCCTCGGGCTATGGAATCAAGGATAGCATCACTTTTATATGTTTTTTCGCCGACTAATGAGAAATTATCCTCGCGCAAACTATCCGATGACACTTTTTTCAAGTCTTTGTCAACAACGGAATATTCCATTATCCTTAATTCTTTTTTTCTAAATTTCGAGAAATCAAGAATTTTTGACGCATAATGCCTCTCTCAAGGTTGTTACTTTATGTACTCTCTCCATCATCGTCAGCCGTATCTGTAATATCTTCCCCAGTGGTGTTGCCCTTGTCCATTTTGCGTTTTCGTTTCTCTTCTTTCTCCTTCTCTCTATTTCTTTTTGATGTTTTGCAAATGTATAGTTTGATCTTGCCAAGTTACCCCCTTAGCTGTTATTTCTTTACGGTTGGAAAAGAAAAGGGCATCCTCCTTTCTTAATAATTTTCAATGTCGCAAACTGGAGGGCGCCATTTTATCGAATGAAGGTCTTCCTTCAGAAAGGAGCTGTCCCGAGGGCTAAATGAATAGAGGCAGGACTTAATTGAATATTCATACAGTAGTCCATTTTCATCCACAAAGCAAATTAAATTCTTAAAATACTTATTAATGATGCAAATTCAATCAGTTGTTCCAAAGAAGTGTAAAATGCAGTAAGGTTTTTGTTCAAAAAACGCTATACTCACACCATAGCCTATCCAAGATAGCTTTGATATGGAATCCTTATTTTACAAAAAAATGCAATTGGATGGATACATGGAAATCGCTTGACAGCAAATTTTATTCCTTGTATAGTCATCGGCAACTAATAGTGTTCCTGGTTGTAACTAAAAATCACGTAAGCCCCGGAATTTCTCCGGGGCTTTTTTGTTTGGAGCACAGAAAGAAGGTACTTATTGAACTTTAAAGCTTTTACTTTTCATCCATTGATTTCCACAGGTATTGCCGCAGCAGGCTATGAAAACCCGACCCCTATTCAAGCACGAGTTATTCCGTATATACAAAACGGCTGTGATGTGATGGGGCTGGCACAAACCGGCACTGGCAAGACTGCAGCGTTCATTCTGCCGATTCTCCACCGGTTAGTAAAGAGCAACCAAGGACCCATTCGAGCCCTGATTATCGCACCGACTCGCGAGTTGGCTGAACAAATACATCAAACAGTTGAAGTTCTTGGAAGTCGGACATGTATTAGAAGCATTGCTATCTACGGAGGCGTAGGAATCCATCAGCAGATTCAAAAAGTGAAACGGGCAGATGTTGTTGTTGCTTGTCCTGGTCGTCTTCTCGATCATATTCGACGCCAAAGCATCGATCTTTCCCAACTGGAAACACTAGTTTTGGATGAAGCCGACCATATGCTGGATATGGGATTTTTTCCGGATATCCGGCAGATTCTCAACCATGTTCCCGAAAAACGTCAGACTCTTGTCTTCTCAGCAACCATGCCACCCGAAATTCGACGATTAACTGGAAGCATTTTGAATGATCCCGCTATTGTCCAGGTTGGTGCCACCGCCCCTGCAGATACCGTCAGCCATGCATTTTACCCGGTAGCTCAGCATTTAAAAACAGCACTACTGCTAACTCTGCTTGAAAACACAGATACGAAATCGGTCCTGGTTTTTACCAGAACAAAACATCGTGCCAAAAACTTAGGCAAAAAGCTTTCAACTGCAGGATATGCATCGGCAGCACTACAGGGGAATCTCTCCCAGTCGCGCAGACAGGCTTCACTTGATGGCTTTCGCGACGGAAAATTCAAGATCTTGGTAGCAACCGATATCGCAGCACGCGGTATCGATGTGAATAGGATTTCACATGTTATTAATTATGACATCCCTTCCACACCAGATGCATATATCCACCGAATAGGACGAACAGGCCGCGCAACTTGCAGCGGCGAAGCGTTTACTTTCATTACCGATGAAGATAAAAAAATAGTTCATGCAATTCGTCGAGCAATTGGTTCTAAAATCGAGCAAAGAATTTTACCAACGATTAATTACGGTGGAGCATCATCCAATTTTGTTTGTCGCTCGCAGGAAAATAAAAAAACCGCATCGAAATTTTGTAATGGAAGAAAAAGATATGATAGAAGAATATCGGCAGCGAGAAAACTTGCATAGGCAGCTAATATTGCGTCGATCAAATATTTAACTTGCTTAATATGCAAAACAGGTTATTATTGAGACATTCAATCAAGTCCTGTCTATATTTGTTTCACTTCAGGACGGATCCTCTCTGTAGGTTAATACCATTTGCAAAAATGGCACCCTCCAGTCAGTGACATTGAAAATAGTATAAGAAAGGAGGATGCTATCATGGCCAATGGAACAGTTAAGTGGTTCAATGATCGCAAAGGATTCGGATTCATTGAGCAGGAAGATGGAACAGATGTCTTTGTTCATCATTCAGCGATCAATTCAACTGGCTTCAAATCCCTCAACGAAGGTGACCGCGTAACCTTTGATGTAGAGCAAGGACCGAAGGGCCCTTCCGCCAAAAATGTCACAGCCGTATAGTCGATAGCTGTCATTCGATCCAGCATCCCTTTGTAGTCCGAGGGGATGCCATCTGCTCCATACCGATCAATCATCCACACGTCTAAAAGAATATTGGTGGTTAGCGATCCCATCGTCGACTTACCTGCCTTGGTTTAAAATGAACTGCACAGCCGTAAGCGGACGGAGTATCAACGAATGATTGAGCTCAATCAATTTTATCGGCGCAAGCGGCGGGGTATTAGACCCAATGCTCTGCAATAAACACAAAATCTCCGTCGTTTAGAGACTGAAACGACACAGTATAAAGGCAAGACATGAAAAAGGTGGTTGAAAAATTAAAGGCTGAAAAAGCGGCGATCGAATTGAAGGAATCTGTAATGTTGGATCGCCAATCCGAAGGTATCAATGAAGCTTTTAAAACGGGGAAGCGGATCGCGGAAAGATGGGTTCGCAAGGCATCTTACCAAGAACTCAAGGATGCTGTTAAGCGTTCCAACGCCAAGCATGATGCGAATTATTTTTCTCTTATGAGGAGTATTTATTTCACCTCACTTGAAAAGATATGTCCAGAAGAATCAAAGAGATTCAAATGGGTCCACAATGACGCATTCGTGAATGGCTGGCGTGAAGAAGTCAACAACATCTGGGAGTCAATTAGGGATGAGATCAATCGATAGTTATCTTTGAATAGCGATCAAAACGGACAGAGCACTACTCTTTTCGACTCACACGAAAACAACGATCCGGCAGGTTTCTTCCGCAATTATCGATGCCTTTCAGAAAGGCTCATCCGACGAAGCATAACTCTATGAAATATGAACCGTTTACACGGAAAAATTACAAAAAGATAGAGCAGGTAAGAAGACTTGAAAAAGCTACTATCTCCGATATCGATGTCGTTTCTAGAGTCTTACCATTTAAGACCAATAATTATGTGGTTAATGAATTAATCGATTGGGACAATGTTGCACATGATCCTTTGTTCATGATCAATTTCCCGCACAAAGAACTGATTTCCCAAAAGAACTTCGATCTGGTATCCAGCATTTTAAAAAACGGTACGGACAAATCCCTCATCAACCGGACGATCAAAAGAATTCGGCTTGGGCTTAATCCGCACCCGGCCGGTCAACTTGAATGCAATATTCCTGAGCTGGATGGGAATCGAGTCGATGGCATCCAGCATAAATACAGGGAAACCGTACTGCTATTTCCAGCCCAGGGGCAGACCTGCCATGCCTACTGCACATTCTGTTTCCGATGGCCGCAGTTTGTCGGAATGAACGATCATAAGATCGCATTGAAACAAGCGGCATTATCTGCATTGTATCTCAGCAGGCATCGTGAAGTTACCGATGTGCTTCTTACCGGTGGAGATCCCATGATAATGAAGGCGAAACGCCTGGAAACATACATCAATGTCCTGCTGAATTCAGGATTGTCCAATCTAAAAACAATACGAATCGGGACCAAGTCCCTCTCTTTCTGGCCCTACAGATACCTGACTGATGAAGATTCAGATAAGATTTTGGAACTTTTTAGAAAAGTGGTCGATTCTGGAATTCATCTTTCCATAATGGCGCATATTAATCATCATCGCGAGATGTCCACCGTTGCCTTTCGTGAGGCAGTGAAACGCATCAGGCAAACCGGCGCCGTAATCAGGTCGCAATCCCCGCTGCTCAATAATGTAAACGCCATTCCCGCTGTCTGGAAAAAAATGTGGGAGGATCAGGTGAACATGGGCATCATTCCATATTATATGTTTGTGCCCAGAAATACCGGTTCCCACAGGTTTTTTTCCATTCCTTTGGTTGATGCGTATCGTATCTTTAAAAAGGCTTTTAGTCAGGTTAGCGGAATGGCAAGGACGGTCAGGGGACCGAGTATGTCAGCACGCCACGGGAAGATTAAAATAGACGGAATTCCTGAAATAAACGGGAAAAAGTATATCTCCATGTCTTTCATCCAAGGCCGATCTGCCGACTGGGTGAAAAAACCATTTTTCGCTGAATTTGATAAAAATGCAAGCTGGATTGACGAATTGAGGCCTGCCTTCGGAGATAAAGCTTTCTTTTTTGATGAGAAAGAATCCGACTTCAGAATAAGTGGCAATTTCGATGATGCGGCAACAAACGTTCCTGCCGTGGTGCGGCAAGCCTTCTTTGACACACAGTGTTTATAATAACAAACGGCGGTTCACCTACGGCATTGAATGGTTATTGAATGAAAATGATGCTTGTTCCCTCTATAGAAAATAGCCTTTCCACACTCAACCGTTTAAATCCCAATTTGGCATATGAAGTGAAGAAGATTCCAGAGATTAGGAAGTTCAGAACCGATTCTTCATGTATAGCCCTTTTCAACCTGCTCAAAATCTACCAGTTCGTCCCCGATAGGTTTAATAGAATTTTTAAAGCTATGGATGAGATAGGCATGCCGGCACAACGGAACTATTGTTCCCCTCTGCAGGCATTGTTCTGGCTGATCCAAGACGAAAAGATGGGTGCTTCCGGCAGACTCTTGGGCCTTAAAATTGAAAAAAGAACCGACGAAAAGGGTGAATGCAGACCCCATCTAATCTTAGAAATAGAATCCAGGAAGGAACAAAGCGATTCGACCGGACACTACCAGCACTACACTCTAGAAAAAATCCTTAATGCGGCATGGAATGAGGAGAGTCTGTTGATGAAACGTTCAAACATCCACCTGATCATTAGCAGGATTCAGACTCAATCAGAGGCGGAAGAATATGCGTTTCTCGTAAAACGGCATGATGACCTACAACTCCAAAATTATATCATGGATGATTTCATTAGGAAACGAAAGATTTTCAACATCAATGATTGGCCGCAAATTGAAACTGCTATCGATCAATCCCGCTGGAAGGTATTTTATACGGTTGCCGAAAGGTTGAACTCCCCGGAACTTGTCAGCTACTATATCAACAAGTATTTTTCTTTTCGCAAAACCCAAGCCAGCGGTGTCTACGCTACCTTCTTCGAAAAGAAGGCGCAGTGCACGGACGCGGCATATTTCGCACAGTTCATGCTAAAGCGTTCCGGCTATAAAACATTTATGAGAAGTGTAAAATGGTATGACGATCCCTGGGATGGACTTCATACCGGTGCAGGTGTTATCCTCGAAGATGGGCAATACCTTCTGGTTTCCAGCTATACTGGAATCAATTCGATGTCGGGCCCCTTCGCGAGCCTCGAAAGCTTGGACCAAAAGCTTTCATGTGGCAGGAAAATTATCGGTAGTAAATGGGGCGCGTATTACCCGCCACGATACTATTAATGGATAGCAATACCGAATCGCAACTGGATCAAAAGTACAGATAAGCGTCAGTATCAAAAGAAAATTGGATCTCTATTTCCAATGGCTATTAGCAAAACACGCAGATCTGGCAACATGCTCAACTTTTTGATCTCGATTTATTAACTGATTCAAGAATGTCTTCCGCAGAAGCTCGAATATCAATGCATGGTACATCGGATGGTAATCTATCACCAATCCCTGAGCGTGGGCTGAAGCAAAGACAAAATCGTCTTCGACGTGTACTCCCCCACATCGGCCAACCCATCCATGGGCATGAACCGGTGGGCGTTGCTGGAGAAAAGACAGGTTACCGACGGCGGAAAATCCTCATCGTCCTCGTAGAAGATATAGCAGAGAGAAATCTTGGGCAGGGGGCGCACCACGAAAGCGAAATCCCCGCCCACCGAATCGGGGGCATCCCGGCCTGACAAATGGGAAACGATAGAATCGATCCGGTCCTTGATGCGATGAACCGCCGGCACCAGAATCTGTTCCGTGTGCGAGGAAAAGGCCCCCACGTAGGGTGAAGAATTGGGAAGTTCTTTAAAAGCCCGCAGGGGTTCGAGAACTGGCGCCTCGGGTGTCACATGAAGGGCGTACAGGGAAAGGAGAATTGCGATCACACCCGGTGGTTTCTCACCATCCAGCAGGATTCCGTCAGGTGAGAGACGGCAGGTCCGGCCGAAGGCGGAAAACGTAAAACGCTCTTCTTTTTTCTTTCCTGGAAGACGCTTCGCAAGATCCGTCGGCGGATTGTCGTACAACCGTTTCAGGTTACTTTCGGTGATTTTTTCGTAGTTGCCCACGTTGTTTTCTTTTTCTTCTTCAGTCCAAATCCTCAAAGCGGTTGACCGCGGCCCTGGCACGCATGGCCCGTTCGAACCGTCCCCGCCAGCCGTATCGCTCCTGTTCCCGTGCCACGATGATCTTCATGATCGGCTTGAAAGCGTATATCCAGATGGAGGTCCACAGCCGGCTCTGGGCCCGAATGTGGGGTGATGGCGCCCACCATCCCATGATCTTCTGGTGATGGTACCAAAAATAGTACTGCAGCGCTTCCGACGAAAGGTGGCGGGTTTTCACGTTGGCCCACATGCCGTTGTATCGGGAATAGTCGAAAGGGTTGGTGACCAGAGCCTGATCCATCAGTTGTTTTCGGATGCCGGTCTTCGGGTATGGGGTGAGAATTTGACAATACGCTGTATCGGCGCCGGAGGACTTGAGGAAGCGATAGTTTTCGATGATCTCTTTTTCCCCGTCGTCCGGGAAACCGAAGATCATGCCCCCCACGACCATGATCCCGTACTTGTGGCAAAGCTGAATCGCCTTTCTGGAGGCGTCCACGATGTCACCCTTGTTCGCCGTCGCCAGGTTCTTCTTGGAAACATTTTCCATGCCCAGGAAGATCGACTTGAAACCGGCCCGGGCCATCTTTTCGACCATCTTCTCGTTGCGGGACATGGTCACGCAGTCGGCCTGGACCACGAAATAGAGTTTGCGATACCCGCGGGCGATGATGGCGTCGCAGATGCGAATCACCCGATCCGGGTCCAGCACAAAGTTGTCATCGGAAACGAAGATCCAGCGAACCTTTCGGCGGTAATAGATGTCGTCGATATCCGCCAGGATTCGTTTCAACGGGAAGTGACGGAAGGCGCGGCCATACATGTGCCGGATGCTGCAGAAATTACAATTGCGCGTACATCCCCTGGATGTCTCCATCACCTCTGCGTTGCGGTTCATGATGTGGTACCCCCAGGTCAATCGCCGCCTGTCCCGAATGGGCAATTTCAGGCGCGAAAGATCCAGAAGGTCGCCCTTGGGATTGTGAACGAAGCCATGATCGGTATTGTAGGAAATAGAGGGAATGTCTTCCAGTCGATCCTCATCCGAAAGCGCCGCCACCAGGCGCCGGAAGGCCTCTTCCCCTTCCCCCCGTACCATGAAATCGATGTCGGTGGCATCGGCGGACGCGGCAATCTCCTCGGCCATGAGCGTGGCATGGTATCCGCCGATGACGATCTTTGCCTCGGGCAAAATCATTTTGATCAGCCGGATGATCTTGAGGCATGTGGCATATTGCCAGGTCATGGTGGAGAGCCCCACGAGATCGGGCCGGATAGCGGTCAGCATGCGGACCAGGTGTTTTTTCAGCCCTGTCCGTTTTCGAATCAGGTCCACTACGTAGACGTCATGGCCCGGATCGATGTTGGCGCCGATGCTGGCAATTCCCAGGTTGGGCATATGAAAGGCCGACTCGTGCATGATCACCGGTGCCACGTCAGGCATGGACAATAGCAAGATCTTCATTGCGCCTCCATGCTGTGATTTTCGAAAAGCCCACGGACAGTGTCCATCAGGGCGACGAGGGAAGAACCGCCACGATCGTCGGCGGGCGTAAGGCACCCGAGGTGCGTCACGCGAACCTCGTTCGCCGATCGGGTATCGAACAGAAACCGACCCGGCCGAAAGAGGCGGTCCGTATTTTCCATGTACAGCACATGGATCGGGGCGCTGCACATGCGGGCGATCTTGAATGCACCCTTGTTGAAAGAACTCATATGACCATCACGACTTCGGGTGCCCTCGGGAAAGACAATGAGGTTTCCGCCCTGTCGGAGGAAATCGGGCATTTGTTCCATACGGTCCACCAGTAAATCCGAAAGCGGGCCGTCCGCCGATGCGGGAAGATAGCCGGAGAGGCGAAGCATGCGGCCATAAAGGGGAATGAAGAACAGTCTTTGTTTGGCAATGGTGGTGTGACGCGGGTAAAGGGAGATGAGCAGGATCGGATCGAGATAGGAGATGTGGTTGGCCACGACCACCGCCCCGCGGATCTTCTCGGCCGCCGGATCCACCCGCCAACGGCAGGCCGGGACAAGAAGGCGCAGCAACGCGAAAAACCATCTGTAGAAACGGCTGTTGAACCGTTGATACGAACGTGCCAGATCCTTGGAGACGAAAAATGCGCCGATGTACAGAGGTGCAAACAAGACGATGAATCCGACGGTGTAGTAGGCCCACAGCATCAAGGTGACGGAAACGTCCGCGATGGTGCCATACCATTTGGTCAATAAGGATGGTTCACTCGTTTTCATTCTGAAAATCGCCTGATGAAGAGACAGGTATTCACCCCGCCGAAGGCAAAATTCTGAATGGTGGCGATGCGAATGGGTGCCTCCACCAGACGGGTGACGTGGTTGATCATGGCACAGCGGTCGTCCACCTGATCCAGGTTCAAGGTGGGTGCGATAAACCCGTCGGCCATCTGGTAAAGGGCGGTGATGGTTTCGATGACACCGCATGATCCCATGGTATGCCCCATGTATCCCTTCAGGCCGGTAACATATGGCCGATCGCCGTAGACGGCGGCGATGGCCTGGGCTTCGATGACATCTCCCATCTTGGTGGCCGTGGCGTGGGCACTGATCCAGTCCACCTGTTCGGCTGAAATGCGGGCGTTTTCCAGACCCTTTTCGATGGCCAGGGTGATGCCGTCCCGGTTGGGCAGGATCAGATCCCCCCCGTTGTTGTAGCAGGAGAAGCCGATCAACTCGCCGTAGATGGTTGCCCCCCGCTTCTTCGCCGATTCCAACGCTTCCAGCAAGAGGGCGCCGCCCCCCTCCCCCACCACAAGGCCGTCTCTCTTTCGATCGAAGGGCCGGGGCGTCAGATGGGGGGTATCGTTGTAATCGGTGGAGCAGGCCAGAAGGTTGTCGAAAACCGCCACGGTGGTCGTGTCGTACTCGTCGGCCCCGCCGCAGAGCATGGCGTCCTGCAGACCGTACTTCACCGCCTCGTAGCCGAAACCGATGGATTGACTGGAGGTGGTGCAGGCCGTGGAGGAGCTGATCACCCGCCCCCGAATACCGAACATCTTGGTGATATTTACCGCCGTGGTGTGTACCATGGACTTTAAGTAGTCCACGGCGCCCACCGTTTTGAGCTTGGCCGCCTCATCGCTGAAGAAGGTACGGTAGATGTCCCGCTGCACCGTCGGGCTGCCGTGGGTGGAGCCGAATGCCACCCCCAGCCGGCCGCTTTGGATAAACTCCTCGGACAGTCCCGATTGTTCCAGGGCTGTCTTGGCCACCTGGCAGGCGTAGTAGGAGACCGGCCCCATGGTCTTTCGATCCCGCCGAAGAAAATCGAAGACTGGCGGATCGGTGACCGTGCCGAACACCTTGCAGTACAGATGGGTTGTCAACAGCGCATCGTCTTTCATGGGACGAACGCCGGAGCGCCCCTCGGTCAGGCTTTTGACCATGCTGTCACGGGAACTGCCGATGGGAGTGATGGCCGCCGCGCCGGTAATGACGACTCTTCGTTCCATAGGGTTTATCCGATGCAATCGTAAGATTGATTATATCAACTTTGTTGGCCGCGCTTTTCTTCCAGCATCACTACGTAATCCACGATCTGTTCGATGTTGCGGATCTCCATGGCGTCCTTCTTCTCTTCGCGCGTCAGTATAATATCGAGCAGGATCTCGATCTCCCGCAACAGCTCGATGGCATCGATGCTGTCGAACTCATAGATCTCCCGCAGATCCTCCGTAGGACCCGGGTTTTCGATTTCGAATTGATCGGCGAAAATTTGGATGATCGCCTTTTGGATTTCAGGACGTGTCATATAGATATCGTTTCATGGCAATTTCAAAATGCACCACAGCAATCAAGATGCCCTCGCCTTTTACTACAATTTGCCAAAAATTCAAAGCAGTGGATTGCAGCGATCCTTAAAACGGCTCGAAATGGTGCCATTGAAATGGGTGCCGCCGAACCGTATCCGCCAGCAAATCGGCATATTGTTGGGCGGCTTGCCCCATGGCGAAATTGCGCTCCTTACGATCCGTCGCCGCCACCCATATGGGCCGTGATGCACTGAAGCGGTAGTGGAATCGCTTGGTTCGCAGGGCGAAAAAGACATAGATGGGCGCACCGGCGGCCATGGCCAACACATATGGTGCGGCGGGCAATTGAACGATATGCCCGAGGAAACGGACCGGAAGGGTTCGCTGCCCGACCTGCCAGACCCGGTCACCGGCAAGGGAGACCAATCCGCCTCGTCGGATGAAACGGATCCCCTCGACGATGTCATAGGGTGAACCGCCGGATTCGTCCACCCCCACGACATGAATATCGCTGCTTCTGACGGTCTGTTTCTGAACGGCCTCGATCTGTTCCTTCTGCCGGACTCCCATAAAGAGCATCAGGCGCAGATCGGGAATGGTCTTTTTAAGCAGTCTGGCCGCCACCTCCCAGTTGCCGACATGGGACATGAGCAGGATGCCGCCCCGGTCGCCCGAGGCATCGCGCAGACGTTCCCATCCCGCAAAATCGGTGGTGATCCGGTTCGGCTCGAAAATCAGCATCCGATCCCGAAATACGTTGGTAAAATCGATAAACTGCCGAAAGGTGCACCAAAGGTGACCTGCCGGCCCCATGTGCGGAAAGAGCCTGCGATAAAAGCGCACGCCCACCGCCACCCGTTTGGGAAATAGCAGAAAATACCCGGCTGCGATGCCGCCTGCGACCAGGCTGAAGAACCACGGCCCCCATTTTCGGGACAAACTGGATAGATGTCGATAAAACGCAGCTTTCATATCAAATAAAGGCCCTTCGAAGGGTCGTAAACCCGAGAATCGCCGTTTTGAATATTGAAACTCGGCTGAAAAACAAACCACAAGAACTTGAACGTCAAATTAAGGCTCTCATTTTTTATCCTGCCTTGGGATGATAAAAAATGCATACATAAAAACGATGGAGCGAAGCGATCGTATCATTCGATGTTGGACGTTCGATGTTCAATGTTCGAGGTTAAAAATCAACGTTGGTATTTTTCCTCTCCGGATCGCCCGGACCTATCCCGAAATGTATTGAACCACAATTGTGCACTAGCGGAGCCGCCATAGGGTTGGTGTAAACACCCTTCGTGTGATAAGTCGAGCAAAGGCGCCGAAATTGCGCAAAAAATCCACAAACGGTCGAAAATGGGAGATGCGGGGCAGCCGCGCACCATAATCGGCGTCAATGGAAACTTCCTTTACCGGAATGTCCCGCCAGGCGGCCCGAACCAGCACCTCCACCTCAAATTGATAGCGGCGGGCGATCACCCCCAGCGAAAGTGTCTCGGGCAAGGGATAGATACGGAACCCGCTCTGGGAGTCGGAGAGCATCGGCCCCCCGGCAACACGGACCCAGAAATTGGAAAAGGCCCGCCCTTTGCGACTGGTCCACGGGGCAGCCGCCATCTCCCGGCATCCCACCACCAGCACTCGCCGGTCTTTGGGGACGGCCGCCATCAACCGTCTGGCCTGGGCCGGATCATGCTGACCGTCCGCATCCATGGTAACGGCATAGTCGGCAATCCTGGCGGCCTCGGTCATGCCGGTGATCAGGGCCGCCCCCTTTCCCCGGTTTCGCCTGTGGCGTAGAACGCAGATGCCCGCCATGGCCTCCAATCGACGTGCAGTGCGATCTGTCGAACCGTCATCCACCACGATCAACGGACATTTAAGTGCCTTTGCCTGGTCAACCACGGAATCGACCCGATTCCCATGGTTGAAGGTGGGAATGACGACGGCATATCGCGGATTCCCCCCGTCGTCTGTCATCCTTTGGACGTTCACGGACCCTCCGCCAGGCCGGGTGTCGGTGACGGATCCGGTATGGTTTTACCGTAGAGGAATACCCGATGGGTCTTGTACACCCCCAGGATACTGAACACCTCCTGATCGGCAAAATAGAGGGGGTCGACACCGTTTTGCCTTGCGATATCGCCGAAGGCGTTGGAATTGAGACGCGTGTACAGCCCCAGCCCGGAAAGCGGTTCTTTGATCTCAAGGACCCGATCGGAGTGGGGCAAGTCCGCCGGAACCGGCGTATTGGCAAGATCCCTGGTAAAGGGAAGCTTGACGTTGGTATAGACGATCCCCACAAGCGGCCCTGTGCCACACCCCGAAGCACATGCCGCAACAGCCACCATCAGTAGTCGCCAAAACCAATGCCACCCGCGATTCATCCGGTTATCACTCGCCATAGACCACCACCCGCCACCGGGAATAGAGACCGAACAAGACGGTGAATACCTCCTGATCGGCATGTTGCATGGTGGTGATGCCACCGTTTTTCGCCGCCGCCGCATAACTGGCATCTCCCCAGGCAAAAAGCCACAGGACGCTGTGGGCCTGGGCCATACCCGTTTTCGGCCCCAAGGTGGTCTGGTTCAAGTCCGCGTCATACGGCGTTTTCACATTGACATAGGCACACCCGGATACGAACAGCACGCTGACGGCCGCCATCATCAAAGCGATTCTAACGAAATATCTCATCACGCAACATCTCCATTGTTACTGTTTTTAACATATAGGCCTATATTTCAGGGCAATAGGCCACGGCCCACGTCCCTGGCCCCATATGTGCCCCGGAAGTCAACGACAGCCGGGTCACCAAAATCCTGGATCGAGGAAAATGGTTTCGGAATCGGGGCAAAATCTCTTTTCGCACCCGCGATTCCTCGTCGGCATACTGAAGGAGAAGGGTCAACGGCTCGTTTTTGGAAAACCGTGCCGAAAGATAATCCAGGGCAAAGGGAAGCTGATCTTTCCGTTTTCGCAAGGTGGCCACCTTGGCAGCACCGTCTTTCGCCGGACGGATCACCGGTTTCATGCCCAGCAAATCGCCGAAAAAGCCCTTGGATCTAGAAATTCGCCCGCCCGCCGCCAAATGTTTCAGCTGATCCAGAAATACCAGTTCATCGCAGTTGTCCACATACTGCCGTGCGATGTCCGCGGTGCGATTCATCGATTTTTCCGCCCGGGTCGAGTGTGCCGTCATGCGCACGATCAACGCCAGACGGCCAGAAGCCGCCCCGGTATCCACGGCCATGAACCGGTCGGTATTGCCGTTCTTGTTCCTCCACCTTTCGGCCGCATTGAAATTGCCCGTATAGACCGACCCCACGGTCAGGTAGACGACCTGGCGGTATCGATCCACGACGCTCTGGTAGCTCTGGTACTTTTCGAACACCGATGCCTGTGCCGTGGTGACACGATGGCCGGCGGATATTTGCCGATAGAGCCGCTTTTCATCGAAGAGGGTTTCCGGTACGCGCGCATCACCCGTTACCAGATAGCTGTCCAGCAGTGTGATCCCCAGTTCCCGGGCCTCGGATCGGGATATGGAACCGGCCGCATCGGTCATCAGGTGAACCGCACGGGTCGCCCCCAATGTCGTGGTTTTCGGCATTTCCACCTCCATGGAGGCCTCTTTCCACTGGATGATCCTTCCTACGGATTGCAGCCGATCCCGGGTCTCCTCACGGTTTCGGGTGTGCAGGTGGAGTCGAACCCGGTCCCCGTCGGGCAGGGCCACCACGCTGTCACCCAATGGAGCGGTCATGTCCGGGACACCGGCGGCATCCGGTACGGAAAGTACCGCATTCACACAATATCCTACATAACCGGTGGGGCCGACCGCACCCGCCACATGCAGACTGCCGCGGAAACGGCGACCGATGGGTTCCAGCGCCATCGTGTCGCCGATCAGGTGCCGAAAGAATCCTTCGAAGAAAATGAACATGCCCAGGGCGCCGGCATCCACCACGCCCGCCTGTTCGAGTTGGGGCAGTTGCCGGACCGTGGATCCAACGGCCTCCGCCAACACGTCGACGATGTGGTCGATATCCGCTTTTTCCGGATTCCCGGAAAGTGATCCTGCAGCTTTATCGAGTTCGTCAAACACCGAGAGCATGGTTCCCGGTTTCGGATCGGCAACGGCCTGCCACGCCGCGGATCTGCCCGCTGAAACAGCATGGGACAGGGGCGATTCGGCGATCTTCTCCAGAAAAGGGGAGAGAAAGGCGGCGGCAATGGTTCCTGAATTCCCGGTGGCGGAGGCGATCAGCTGCCGACGCCGCCGGGCCATGGAACCGTCAAGACCGATCAGTGGAGAAAGGCTGATTTTGAGATTACGACCCGTATCGGCATCCGCCACGGGAAACACGTTGATCTCATCCAGAAGGTCAGACCAGGCGCAAAGCCGTTCACAACCGGCCGTAAGCGCCGCGGATAGGCCAACGTTCATGGTCAGAACCCCAACGCCCGGGTGATTTCCGGTGGTATCTCGAAATCCAGGGCCATGTCCGGCAGCTTCACGACCACCTGCTCCCCTTTGCCACGGGTGCAGACGTTTCCGGTATCCGAAAGACGGATCTCGAAATCCATGGCGATTTTATAGCGCGCCTCGGTAACCCTGGCCCGGCAGATGAATCGGTCGCCGAAACGCAGGGGTTGGATGTGTTTGATGGAAGAACGGGTGATGGGAAAGACCATCTGGTGGTTCGTCAGGTAGTGGTACAGATCGATCCCTACCGATTCGAACAGGGCGAATCTGGCCTTGTCGAAGTATTTGAAGTAATTTCCATGCCACACGACCTGCATGGGGTCCAGATCATGGAAGGGGACTGTCAGTTGGATTTCATGGGTGGCGCCCATGGAAAATACCCTCGCTGTGAACCGTTTAAATACAATCCCTCTTCTTTTAGGTGATTTGAATAGAGAGGGCAAGACCAAATGGCTTGCCTTCCGAGCTTGCCCGAATTCGGTTTCTTGACAGCCGCAACGCAACGAAAATCCCTTTTTCCAGCCCGATCCGCTTTCTTTTATCACTGCACGGTTCGCGAACCTTCACCTTTCATGATCATTTGTCACTTTTCATGCCATGTGGGCTTTCGCTTTTCCAAAAATGCCGCGACGCCCTCCTTGGCATCTTCGGTGGAGCAGAGCCGGGCAAAGGCCTCGTTCATGTATTCGAAGGCCTGATCGTAACTCAAGTCCGCGGCCCGGTAAAAGGCCGACTTGGCGATTTGGACGGCGATCGGGCTCTTTTGGGCAAGGATGCCGGCCCATCTTCGGGTTTCCATCTCGAGATCCGCGGCGGGCACCACCTTGTTGATCAACCCCATTTCCAGGGCTTTTGGGGCAGATATCAACTCGCCGTACAACAATAGTTCCAGGGCACGCTTGCGTCCGACGGATCGCGTCACGGGGATGACCGGTCCAACACAGTTGAGCCCCACATTGATGGCGGTAAGACCGATTCTGGCATTGTCGGCGGCGATGGCAAGATCGGCTGCGGCCACCAGTCCGGCTCCATTTGCCGCCGCAACGCCCTGTACCTGGGCAATCACCGGCTTTTTTATTTGGCCCATGGTCACCAGTGGTGCCTCCATGGCGGCCACCCAGTCCCGATAGGCCATCGTGCTCTTATCGGAGAAACCACCCACGTCGATCCCCGCACAAAAGGCCCTTCCCGATCCCCTGAGGATCACAACCCGTACCGATGGGTCGGTGTCTGCCCTTCGCAACGCCGTCGTAAGCTGCGATGCCATTTCCATCGTCAGGGTATTGAGTTGATCGGGACGATTGAGGGTAATTTCACCGAGATGATTGTCCAGATGAGTAAAGGATACGGTCTCGTTCATGCGCGTTCCTCCTTTTGCCATGATGGGTTAGGGTACACCCTTTCCTTTTGTGAATAATCATATGTTTTCTGATCTGGCAAAATAGTACACCAAATGTGGTTGCCCTGTCATCCCATGCCTGCTAGTCTTTACAATCGTTGCCGTTGGTGATAGTGCTCGCTATTGTCTATCCAGAAATGGCCAATTTGCCCGATATCT
This sequence comes from uncultured Desulfosarcina sp., assembly GCA_963674945.2. GTDB lineage: Bacteria > Desulfobacterota > Desulfobacteria > Desulfobacterales > Desulfosarcinaceae > Desulfosarcina. Next base: position 67,321 of record CAXXWQ010000002.1, on the reverse strand, counting down.
TCGTTGCACGAAAAATTTTATCCTCGGAATATCAACCATATGCCTCCGGTAAAATTTTTCGTGCGCCTCGATCTCGAACAAATTTTCCTATTTCTGGATGGACACTGATATTGGAATGAGTCAAGATAATCGCGATGTGGACGACCAACGCCAATAATCACTTTAACCGAAATCCACATGGAATGATCCCATGGAATTTACATCCGTTATCGGCCTGGAAGTACATGCCCAGCTGAAAACCCGAACCAAGATTTTCTGCGGCTGTTCCACCGCCTTCGGATCGCCGCCCAACACCCACACCTGTCCGGTTTGTCTTGGCATGCCGGGCGTCTTGCCGGTTCTCAACAAAAAAGTGGTGGATTACACCATCAAGATGGCCCTTGCCACCGGTTGCACCGTGCAACCGGAAAGCCGGTTCGCCCGAAAAAACTACTTCTATCCGGATCTGCCAAAGGGCTACCAGATCTCCCAATACGAACTGCCCATTGCCACCGACGGCCACCTGGACATCGAAGTCGACGATGAGATGCTGCACATCGGCATCACCCGCATTCACATGGAGGAGGATGCCGGAAAGCTCATTCACGATCCGGACCGTCCCATCAGCCGCGTGGACCTGAATCGGACCGGGGTGCCGCTCATGGAGATCGTCAGCGAACCGGACATTCGCAGTCCGGAGGCCGCCGGTGAATACCTTCGTCAGTTGCGGTCCATCCTGCGCTATCTGGACATCAGTGACGGCAACATGGAGGAAGGAAGTTTTCGATGCGATGCCAACGTCTCCATCATGCCGGCCGGTTCCACTACCTTCGGAACCCGCACCGAGGTAAAAAACCTCAACTCCTTCAAACACGTGGAAAAAGCCATCGCCCACGAAATCGCCCGACAAAAAGAGATCATCCTCGACGGCGGACAGGTGGTCCAGGAAACCCGGCTCTGGGAGCCGGACAAGGGGCAGACCGTCTCCATGCGGGGCAAGGAAGACGCCCATGACTATCGCTATTTTCCCGATCCGGACCTTCTTCCCCTGGTCATCGACGAGAGTTGGATCGATGAAATGAGGGCCCAGATGCCGGAGTTGCCGGCCCAGCGGAAAGCCAGGTACATGAAAGACTTCGGCCTTCCTTCCGCCGATGCCCGGGTCCTGACGGCAAGCCGCGAACTGGCCGACTATTTCGAAGCCTGTCTGGACCATTTCGACCAGCCCAAGCCCGTGGCCAACTGGATCATGGGGGATCTTCTGGGCCTCTTGAACGCAAAGGGGCTTACGATCGACGATTCGCCCGTCTCCCCGGAAAATCTGGGGGGGCTGCTGAAGCTTCTGGATGCCGATGTGATCAGCGGAAAGATCGCGAAAAGCGTATTCGAAACCATGGCCGAAACCGGAAAAACCGCCAAAACCATCGTGGAGGAGAAGGGCCTTGTGCAGGTCTCCGATACATCGGCCATCGACCCCATCGTCGATACCATCATCGCCGACCATCCCGATGAAGTGGCCCGATACCAGGGCGGCCAGAAGAAGCTCATGAGCTTTTTCGTGGGCCAGGTGATGAAGCAGACCAAGGGGAAAGCCAATCCCAAGGTGGTCAATGAGATATTGCGGAAAAAATTGAATTAAAAAGCTTAGCGTAGATTGACTTCCTGGTCTTTATGTGTAAGTTTTTGTGTAAAAAGGAGTGCAAAAAATGCCAACCAACCTTGCCATAGATGACCAATTAATAAACGAAGCCAAGGAAATCAGTGGGTTGAAGACGAAGAAAGCCGTCGTAACAGAAGCATTGAGAGAGTACATCCAACGCCGGAAACAGATGGAAATCATCAAACTATTCGGCAAAATCGATCTCGATCCCGATTACGATTACAAAGCCCAGCGGAACGTCGAATAGTGAAAGTGATTGTCGACACCTGCATCTGGTCTCTCGCCCTACGCAGAAAAAACCAAATCGCAGGACCTGAAATGAACGCCTTAAACGATCTGATTGCCGACGGGCGTGTTCAAATGATGGGAGCCATCCGGCAGGAAATTTTATCAAGCGTAAAATCAAAAGCTCCGTTTGAAAAACTTAGAAGCATACTTAGAGCGTTCCCTGATCTAAAGCATTCTCCCGACGACTATGAACTCGCGGCCAAATTCTTCACTACCTGCCGTTCAAATGGTATCCAAGGTTCCAATACGGACTTTCTCATTTGTGCGGCTGCCTTTCATCATAAAATGTCTATCTTAACCAACGATAACGACTTTCTTCTCTTTCAGAAGCATATCGATGTCACGATTTACCCAATACAACCGATGCGCCATTAAAACAGGAGTTCCCCCTTGGAAAAGCAACCTCATAATCTAAGCAGAATCATTCTGCCGATAGTAATCACCCTGCTGTTTCTCTTCGCCGCAGAACCGACCATTGCCGCCACCACGCGGGTGGCAATCCTGCCCTTTGACGTAAACGCGGAAAAAGACCTGACATTTCTGCAGGAGGGGATCGTGGACATGCTCGCCTCCCGTATCGAATGGCGGGATCGGGTGGAAGTGATCGACAAAAGCGAGATCAGGACGGCCCTGGCACAGACAGACAATTTCGACGGCGAAAGCCGAGCCCTTCTGGTAGGGGGGAAATTGAAGGCCGATTACGTGCTTTTCGGCAGTATTACGGTGCTTGGAGAGAGTGTGAGCATCGATGCCAAAATGGTGGATGTCAACGGGCAGCAACCACCGATGCCCTTTTTCGCCCAGACCAGCAGTATGGGGGGAGTGATCCCGCAGATCAACCAGTTCGCCACCAACATCAACCAGACCGTCTTCGGACGTGGTACCGTTCAACGTCCCGCAACACAGCCGGCTGCCCAACCCAATATCGCCGTGGTACCTGTCCCCCAGGGACAACCGACAGCGCCGGACTATGATCCGCGCATGCATCCGGAAAAACTGTTGCACCCCGATGATAACGCCGCCCCCCGCCCTCCTGCCGGTACAACCGTACAAAACCCGGTGCCTGCTACCGCCGGCACGAATTACCAGGCTCCCAATCCGGCATTCGTGGTTACCGCCCCGGCCACGGCAAGTACTGCCGACCAGGAACAGACCTTCTGGAGAAGCCGGAATTTCAAGGCCCTCATCACCGGCCTGGCAATAGCGGATGTTGACAATGACAGTCGCAAGGAATTGGTTGTTGTTTCAGGCAACGAAGTATCCATCTACCGCATGGAAAACGGTCGGTTGATCAAAAAAGAGGTTGCCGCCGATTCCGGCAAAAGCACTTATATCAGTGTGGACGCAGCCGATGTAAACGGAAATGGAACGCCCGAACTGTATATTAGCAGCCTCGGTTCGGGAAATACCATCGTAGACTCGTTCGTCCTCGAATACTCCGGCGATACCTACAAGACGATTTCCGACGGCAACAACTGGTATTATCGTGTAGCGACCACCCCGGACAAGGGCAACGTGCTTCTGGGCCAGCGTCACCGTTATGCTGCCGAATCCATTTTTCTGGAACCGATTCTGGAGATGAACTGGCAGGGAGACCGCATTGCACCCGGCAGACAAGTACTGCCGGGCCGAAAGGCCAACCTCATGGGGATGGCGTATGGGGATATCACGCAAACGGGAAGCAGCGTCGTCGTTGCCTACAACGAATGGGACAAAATCCGTATTTACAGAACCAACGGTGAAAAAATCTGGGAGGACACCGAGCATTCGGGTGGAAACAAACTCTATTTCAACTTGCCCAAGGTTGATTCCGGAATGCCGAACAGACAGTATTTTCCTGCACGCATCCGAATCGTTGACATGGACAAAGATGGAAAAGCAGAGGTGCTCATTGCCCGGCATGAGGAGCTTTCAAAAAACATGTTGAAAGACTTGAGAGTATACAACAATGGAAAAATCGTATCCATGCGCTGGAACGGCATGGGTCTCGTACCCCAATGGGAAACCCAAGGATTTCAGGGACGTGCCAGTGATTTTCTTTTGGGGGATATCGACAATGATGGAACAGATGAACTGGTCGTCGCCATCGTGGTCAAGGAAGGATCGATCATTCTGACCGATGCCATAAGCAAAATCATTGCCTTTGATCTAAAGCCATAGTACCGAAAAAACATTGCTCTACCCCGCACACCGTGCCCGCAACGCGAAAAACATCTTTTCTTGGAAGGGCGTTTGGCAAATAATACATCTTTCCGGATTCGTGTTTTTGGCAAACGGAATGAATCCCGAAGGTGTCGTCCATCACCAGAAAAAAGGGGCACGATCTCGCCAACGCAACATTGCTGAACGAGTATAAAGTCTTTTTTACTTTGTATTATTGAAGGAGTTTCTTGGAAGCCAGTTTTTGGCGCCGCATCAAATTCGAAAACAAAAAAAACCCGGGGCAATGCCCCGGGTTTTTTTTGAACGAAGCGAAAATCGCTTTTGTTTTTACATTAGAAATTGATCTGCCATTTGGCGCCTGCGTAAATTCTGTTGGGATTGGGATCCGTAGCAGCGCCGTAGTTGTCGGGATCGATGGTAACGTAGCCGATTTCAGGAACGATGAAGAAGCCCGGGGCAACGTTGATGGTCGCGTTGACGTAATACTGCATCATAGTTTCATCATCGGTATTGTTGACATCCTGCTCGTAGTTCTGGTAGCCGATACCACCTTCGATGGTGATCGTCTCGGAAGCGTTGAAACCGATAACACCCAAGAAACCCAGAGCGTCGGTGTCTCTGACTTCATTACCAACGAGAACGGCACCTTTGGTAAATCCGCCGAATCCGGTAACAACGTAAGGTCCGGATGATCCAAAATCACCAAGGTTCTGGCCCATGTGAGCGCTGGCTTTCACGAACAGGGCGCCGAAGTTAACACCACCGCCGATGATGCCGATATAGCTGTCGATATCATAGTCGGTTCCACCGTTGCCACCGTCCCAAGTATACGTCTGGTAACCACCGATGACATCGACGAAGAACATATCGGACTTGAATGCGTAACTGGCTTCGATCTTGGGCAGCATCCAGTCAAGGGTCGGATCGCCGACACCGTTGCTGGCGTCTCTGGCTCCTGTACGTGTTCTCGGCGTGATTAACGCAAATTTGAACCCGCTCATCTTCAACTGGATCATGGGATAACGGCCATCATAGAATTCACCAAGGCCGAGCAGGTCGCCGTCACCGCCATATACGCTGTTGGAATAGAACAGGGCGGTGGGGGTGTAGGTCTGGCCGATGAGCAGTTCGCCGGCACCAAAATTATAGGTTCCGTAAATTTTTCTTGTGTAAACTGTTAAATTATCCGCATCGAAACCGACTTCAAAAGCACCGCCGATTTGATCATTGACAGCAACAGTGGCGCCGATACGGCTGTTGCCACCATTTTCCCACTGAAGGTCGGAATCATCTTCATAGGTACCGCCACTCACGTCATAGTCATCCGACGTGTACCAGGTGGCCATACGGAAGTTTCCATAAAAATTCCAATCGGCTGCCATGGCCGGTGCGGCAAGGCAAAGAACGGCAAAAATAATAAACAATTTTTTCATCTGAACATCCCTCCTTAACGTTAGTACTACTTGTTTACTGCAACCTAATAATTAGTCATCGTACTGCGATACCACGGGTACTGCGTGTTGCTCCTGAACAACCTCCTTTCCGTTGTTAGTTTATCGATTTCAGGCCTTTATGGGAAGGTGGGAAGGCCCGGATCGAAGAGTTAACGGCAAACAAAAGCTGGTTTTCCAAGAGCGGCGGTCATAATAAAACACATGAATTCATTGCAAAAACATACGTATTTATGACCAAACCCCAATAATTTTAGAAGATTTTTATCAATGGGAAATACTCCTGTCAAGGTTTTTTACTCATTTTACCGGCTTGCGCCTTTTTCTTGCTCAGCGGCAGGAAATCGCCAAGTTATCAGGAAGGCAGATTTATAGTTGATATCATTGTGTTTATTTGTCATCTTCATTTGTTGACTCGATTCTTACTTTTCTCGTCAAATTGCATGATTTACTACCAAATAGCATCTAACACTTCAATATTACAATTATTTATGGGATCATACGGTTTTTTTCCGGGTTATCGAATAGGATCACAACGGTGCGATCGTTTTTATTCACGATGATGCTGTAATCGCGTAGATTCGAGTACCATACCCCCACCACCGTCCCGTCAGAAGCCAGGATATGTGCGCCATAGGGATTGCAATGGTTTTCACCGAAGATGTTTCCGCTCATTTTTGCAATTTTTTCGGAATCTGAACCGAGGGGAATCCAATATGGGGAAGAGACGGCAAATCGGGCGTCGATTCCGACAATGGCATAGGGCATGGTATCCCGACCGGCATAAAAGTAGTCATAATCAGCTTGCATGACCCCTTTTCGAAAATCCTTGCCAACCTGCCCATCCATTGAGAGCCTGCCGTAGTTGGCCATGCAGCCGGCGGCGACCACGGCAATAATACCGGCAATGGCGACCCGCCGGTATCGAATCGGCAGCAAATGAAGGAAACGTGATGATCGACTGCCCATAGAGCCTCCTCTGCTTTTTTTTCTCGTTGATCCGATCATACAGACAAACCGATCTGTTGTACCCGGTACATCAGAAAAACCGATAAATCCCTTGACATCCATTGGGCGATTCAATATGGATACCCAACACTTGGCGGCCGAAGCCGCCTGTCATGCCATTTGGCAAACCATATAATTAAAAAAAACAAATTTCAAATCGCCTCGTTCCATTTGGGGAGGCGGTTTGTCGAATTTAGCAAACGCCTAAGCCACGAAGGTTTCATCGTTGCTATACCTGCAACGTGACCTCGTGGCTTTTTTTGTTTCCACTGGCAACTGCGTGAAACGGCTGCAAACCTCATTTCCAAACGGCTCAGTGTTGCGGAACGCAAAGGAGTAAAGATGAAGAGATTGGCGAATCTATCGTATCGTTGGCCCGCGATGTGTTTATTGACGTTACTCGTATTGGTGACATCGGTGCACGGCGCCCAGGAGGCGAATAAGCAGCCCGACGACGTCTTTTCATTGGAACCGATAACGGTCATCGCCACCAAAACTCCCAAGGCACCCCTGGATTCACCGGCATCGGTTTCCGTGATTTCCGAAGACGAGATTGACGCCTTTAATTCGGAACATCCCTTCAAGCCGCTGTTCCGGACAGAAGGGATTTATCCCCGCCAGTACAGGGGGCTGGCCGATTACTGGTCCCGCCCGATGATCCGGGGAAACAGGGCGCTTGTCATGGTCGACGGCCTTAACTGGTACGATTACGGTCATTACTACAACACCGGGGCCATCCCCATGAAGGACGTAGAAAAAATCGAGGTGGTCCGTGGGCCGTTTTCCGCCCTTTACGGCACCCTTGCCCAGACCGGTGTGATCAATTATATCACCAAAATTCCCTATGACACGGAGGCCGAGGGCTCTTTCACCTATGGGGAGGATAATACCCAGTATTACAGTGCACGCGTTGCCGACCGCCCCTTTGCCGCACCCGACGATTCCGGGAACCTTTCCTGGACGGAACAAAACCTTGGCGACAAGTTCTTCGTTTCCATGAGTTTTAAATACCGGACCACGGACGGTTACGAGACAAACCCGTACTATCGAACCCTGTCCGATTTTGATCTGGTGACCGGCGCACCGGATCCATCCATCCCCGTTGCGACGAATGTGGCCACGGATACGGATCCCCAAAAAAATACGACCCGGTATAAAATCGGAACCAATGGCGATAACTGGTACGAGGATTACGGCGCATTTTTTAAAACAGGGTATGAATTCTCCTATACTTCCAAAATCTGGTACAGCTTTAACATCAACCAGTTTGAAAATGGATGGCAGGGAGGAAAAAGCTGCTTGACCGATGCTAGCGGCAACCCTGTTACGTCGGGAACTTTTTATCTTCGGGACGGTTCCGACACCTACGCGTACACCTTGGACGACAACGAATTCGTACTCGCCACCAAGAAGAAAGAGTCCTATGTCCATACCCTTCACTATGACTACGCTGTCCCGGACAAGGTGGATGTCAACGCGCTTGTGGGATACAACGACAAGGAAACCGAGAGCCATTCGAATTCGAGCACAAAGACCCAGGTCGAAGACAACGATCTTTTCCAGGCCGACCTGACGGCCACCTTTCACATGATGGACGACCGGATTCTTTTAACCGTGGGCACCCAGGGAGTGAAGGAGAAGGCCACAGATACCACATACAACCTGGCCGGCGCCACTGACACGGAAAGCAGAACGTCCATCCTATCGGAGAATTCGGGAGAAAGCCTGACCTGGGGCACCTTTATTCAGGCCGAATATTCGCCCATCCAATCAACCACCCTGTATCTGGGGGGCCGGTATGATCACTGGTGGGCCACGGATACGGAGTTTTATGATAGTGACGGTAACCGGTCAATCAATGAGGATGTGGATGACGGCCAGTTCAGCCCCAAGGCATCCGTGGTGTATCGGCTGATGGAAAACGGCGTGTTGCGTGCTTCCTACGGGAAATCATTTACCGCCCCCTCGCTTTATTACCGGATCGCCGACTATAGTTATGAGATCGGAGGAGAAACCACCTATGCCACGGGCAACCCGGACCTGGACCCCACTACAAACACGTCCTGGGAAGTCGGCACGGAGTGGGAGTTGCTTGACAGAAGGCTGCGCGTCAAAGCCACCTATTTCCAGAACGAATTTGAGGACCTCATCGTAAATGCGTCAAGAGATTACGTCATTGACGGCCAGACAGTTACCATAAAAAAACGGACCAACGCGGAATCCGCCGATGTCGACGGCATTGAAACCGGCATCGAAGCCATCGGGCCCTATAACCTGAAAGGCGGGATCCACTATACCCATCACTGGTCCGAGTATACCAAAACCGAGGGCGATAGCAAAAACGGCTGGGAGGTGGATGAAGTGCCCACGGATATATTCAATTTCTGGATGGGATATTTTACCGATTTTTTGGATGCCTCCGTAAACTTACGATACTCCGACAGTGTTTATGACAAGAAGCGGGACCCCTATGCCGATTCCGCGTTCAATGACTACACGGATTCATTTGTCGTGGATGCCCAGATAACGGTCAAACCCAGCAAAAAATTGGCCCTGACCCTGTCTGTGGACAACCTATTTGATGAGGAATACTATGAATATTACAGGGCCCCCGGCCGGACGATATTGGGCACGATCAACTTATCCCTGTAGGCTGATTTTGCAGAGTGTAAGCAAACAAAACATTTCCCTGCCCGGCCGGGCCTGTTTCATCGAGCCCGGCCGGGCATTGTCCTTACTTAATTTCATGGACAGATAAGTAATCAGGGGGTACCTATGAAAGACGCGGGAATGGACAAAAAGAAATCCGCCATTCGCAAATATTGGAACTGGCGCAGTTCGAGCTTCGGCTGGGACAGGGACAAATCCGGGGCCATCGCCTGGCAATGGCAGGCGGTGGTGAACGATCTGGTGGCGGATATTGCCGGAAAAAAGGCGCTGGACATCGGCACGGGCACCGGACAACTGGCCGTCTACCTGGCCCGTGCCGGATTCACCGTGACCGCCATCGACATCTCCGAGAAGATGATCGCCCAGGCCGGACAATACGCCCGGGAAAACGACCTGGACATCGATTTTCAGACCGGAGATGCCGAGTCGTTGCCCTTTGCAGACAGCCGCTTCGATGTAGTGGTCGCCCGCAACCTGCTCTGGACCCTTCCCCACCCGGATCTGGCGTTGTCACAATGGCGACGTGTGTTAAAACCGGGGGGCCGCCTGATCCTGTCGGATGGCCTCTGGTCCAATACCACCTGGAAACGGGTTCCCCACCTGGCTGTGAGAACGGTCTCGGATTATCTTCGAAGCGGCCGATCCACGGCGCTTCGCTTTTTCTGGACATACGCGGGACTGCAAAAGGTGCTTCCCTACTACGAAGGGGTCAGCCTGGAAAATGCCATCGGACTGCTGCAAAAAGCCAACTTCAGAGGCGTCGGGCCGCACCATACGGACCGATTCGCCATTCACCCCTATGGCGGCAAAAAGCCGGGCAAACCCCTGCCTCACTTTTTCGTCGCCACGGCCACCCGATGAGAGCCTGAGTTTGCGTTTAGAGAGAAATAAGATACGAACCGCATTGGCCCTCACCCTATTGACGACCATCACGATGTGTGTTTCGGCAGTCCCTGCTTTCACTGCCGATCAAATGACCATCGCGACGCCCTTCGGCCCCTCCGTTGCGAATCCCGACCCTGCCAAGGGGTCCAACGGCTGGTACACCGGCGAGGCCGGCGTGACCGAGACGCTCTTCTCCCTCGATTTCGACATGAAATTGATCCCGCAGCTGGCAGGCGACTATCGCCGTGTCGATCCGACGATATGGGAGATCACGCTGAAAGACGGCATCGTGTTTCACGACGGCGCCGCACTGGACGCAGGGGCGGTAAAATGGTCCCTGTCGCGACTGATCGATGAAAAGGATACCGCCTTCAACAAACGGGTCCAGCAGATGCTCGACATCCGGTCCATCGTCGTCGAAGACAGACTGCGGCTTCGAATCGAAACCCGGGCCCCCAACGCTTCCTTTCTCTACGATTTGACCTCGCCGGATACAGCCATCCTCAGTCCCCATGGCAAAGGGAAAAAGGTCGTGGGCACCGGCCCCTTCTACCTGGAGATGGTGGTTCCCAAGGAACAGATGATCGTGTCCCGGTTCGACCGGTACTGGGGAGAGCCGGCAAGGCTCGCGAAAATCTTCTTGAAAATCGTCCAAAACCCGGCCACCCGCATGCTGGCTTTTGAAGCCAACCAGCTGGACGTGGCCACCTATTTTCCGGAAAATGATGCAGTTCGAATCGCCGCCAGAGAGGACGTGACCATCGTTCACCGGCCCACCAACAGGCTGTGCTTCTTCTTCGTCCGGGTACAGGACGGGCCCCTTGCCGATATCCGCATCCGCAAGGCGATCAACCATGCCATCGACCGACAACAGATCGTCCGGATGATTCTGGCCGGCATCGGTGGTGCGCCATGCGCTTCCATCTTTCCCGAAACATTGCCCTGGAGCGACGACGATCTCCCCCTGTGGCCCCATGATCCAAATAAGGCATCGGCACTCTTGGAACAGGCCGGCGCCGAGGATACCGACGGCGATGGTATCCTGGAAATCGCAGGCAGCCCCCTCGTTTTGGACATGTGGACCTACGAATCCCGGGCGGCCCTGAAACCGACGCTCGAACTGGTGCAGGCACAATTGGCCAGGGTGGGCATCGCCACCCGACTCAAGGTCACCCGAACCGGTTCCCCCATCAACCGGGCCATGCAACGCGGCGATGTGCATCTGAACCTGCAGATGTGGAATACCGCCCCCCAGGGGGACCCCGATTTTTTCATATCCAGCATATTCACCACCGATGCCGCTTCCAATTTCATGGGATATCAAAACCGAAAACTGGACGAACTCGCCCGAGACGGCAAGGTCACATTCGATCCGGAAGACCGAAAACGGATTTACGATCGCATCCAGCGCATCATTTACGATGAGTGCCCGGTGATCGTTCTTTTTCATAAGTCCATGGTGAGCGCCATCCGCAGCCACGTGAAAAACTATCGCATTCATCCGGCCGAAAGATATCTCGTCACCCCCCGGCTCGATTCTCTCTGATACGACATGGCCCCATCCGACCGCCACATACTTCAGGTCCAGGGGTTGACGGTGGATTACCCCGCAGAATCCGGGTGGATAAAAATATTGAAGGATATCCATGTAACCCTGAAACGTGGAGAAATTCTGGGACTCGTGGGGGAATCGGGGTGCGGAAAGAGTCTTTTTGCCCGGTGCCTGTTGCGCCTGGAGTCACCGGCCGTCATTCGGAAAGGGAGCATTTTTCTAGACGGCCAGGAGATTACGACAAAGACCCAAAAAGAGATGCTGGCCGTAAGGGGACGAAAGATCGCCCTGGCGCTCCAGAACCCGGAAAATGCCATGGACCCCGTTTTCTCCATGGGGTATCAATTTATAGAAGTGCTGCGCTGCCGGACCGGATCGACAAGGGGGGAACGAAAAACGTTCGGGGAACGAATCGCAAGCCTTCTGGAAGCCGTCGGCATCTCGTCTGCCAGCAGGCGTTGTCGGCAATATCCCCATGAATGGAGCCGTGGCATGCTCCAGCGGGGCCAGTTGGCCATGACGTTTTCCATGCATCCTGAGGTGATGATTCTGGACGAAATCACCTCTGCCCTCGATCCCACCGTCTGCCTCCAGGTCCTCGATGCCGTCCACCGATTGAAAGAAAAACAGAATATCGCCATCATCATGATCTCCCATGATCTTGACCTCGCCGCCCACACATGCGATCGCATGGCTGTCATGAAGGAAGGCCGAATCGTGGAAACGGGAACCGTTGAAAGCGTCTTCCAACGTCCCACCCACCCGTACACCCGAAGGCTGGTTTCCGATGCAGGATAGACCATTGCACAAAGAAAGGGCCGTCGGCGATCCCCCACCCGTTTCCATGATCCGGATCCAAGACCTTCACGTCCGTTTCAAGGATCGATCCGGTCCTTTCTTTCGCAAACGTTCTTTTAACGCCGTCCGCAACATCAATCTGGACATTTCGCGGGGCGAGACCCTCTGCCTCCTGGGCGAAAGTGGTTCCGGAAAAACAACCCTTGCGTGGGCGCTCCTGGGCCTTCATCCCTTTCACGAAGGAAACATCGTCTTCAACGACCGGAGCATTGAAAAGCCGAACGATGCGGTCCATCGCCGCCTTGCGGCCGTCTCGCAGATGGTCTTCCAGAAACCGGCGGCCTCCTTGAATCCCTATTTTTCTCTGATGCAATCCATTGCGGAACCGCTTCGGGCAAGGGGCCTTACAAAGAAGAAATGTGTGACCATCGTCCGGGCGTTGGCCCGGCAGATCGGTCTTTCCGTCGAGCTGTTGCAGCGGCGGCCAACAGAGGTCTCCGGCGGACAAAATCAGCGTGCCTGCATCGCGCGTGCCTTATCCACCCGGCCGTCCCTGCTGATACTGGACGAACCGCTGACCGCCTTGGATGCCATGGCCCGACGCCGGATGGCAGGTCTTCTCGAAGGAATAAAAAGAGAGTATGATCTGACATATTTTCTCATCACCCACGATCTGGCCCTGGCCAAACGCATCGGTACCCGCGTGGCGGTAATGTATTTGGGAAACATCGTGGAAAAGGCACCGGCCGATGCCTTCTTTGCCAATCCCTGCCACCCCTATGCGAGGGCGCTGCTGTCCAGTACATTCACCCCCGGTCTCTGGCAGGGCGAACGTATCGTGCTGAAAGGGGAGATCCCATCCATTCAGACGCCCCCGCCGGGATGCGTGTTTCATCCGCGCTGTCCCGTAAGCGTGGATGCATGCCGCGAGATTTCGCCGCCGGAAACGGTTGTGGGAGACGGGCATGTGGTGTGTTGCCATCGGTTTGAAAGGAGAGGATAGCCGGACATGCTCCACTTTTTCGCAAAGCGCATTCTCACCGCGATTCTCGTCATGTTCGGGGCCACACTGCTCACCTTTTCCATGATGCAGGCGGTCCCCGGCGACGTGCCGCTGGAAATCGCGGTGGCACGGTATGGGGAGGAGGTCCGCGCGGATCCGGAGACCATCGAATGGATTCGAGAAAAAGAGGGGCTGGACCGCCCTTTCTTGTTCCAGTATGGCCGGTGGTTGCGGCGTATCATCGCCCTGGATTTCGGTCATTCGCTGGTGGAGGAGGCACCGGTGTGGCCGCTGATCGAGAAGCGGTTTCACCGCACCCTCGAGTTGGCCCTGTGGGCGATCATCGTTGCGCTGTCCATATCGCTGCCGCTCGGCATTCTGTCCGGAATCAAGCAGGGCACGTGGATCGACGGTGCGGCAGTGACCGTTTCCGTGGCCGGGGTTTCCATGCCCAATTACTGGTTCGGCCTGGTACTGATACTTGTTTTTAGCGTACGACTTCAATGGCTTCCCAGTTTCGGCCGCGGGGATTGGCACCATCTGATCCTTCCCGCCCTGACCCTGGGAACGGCGTTGACCGCCTATACCACCCGAATGCTACGCAGTGCCATTATCGAAACAAAGCAATCCGAATTTTTAACGGCCCTGCGCGCCAGGGGAGTCGGAAAGCGCCGGGCGCTGGCGCCGCACATCTTGAAAAATGCCCTCATTCCCGTGATTACGGTCGTGGGGCTGGAGTTTGGAATGATTCTGGAAGGCGCCGTAATGACCGAAACCGTGTTTGCCTGGCCCGGGTTGGGAGATCTGATGGTCAGCGCCGTGGGCAACCGGGACTATCCACTGATCCAGGGCCTGGTCCTTTTCACGGCCGCGATCTTCGTGGTGGTCAATTTCGTGGTCGACCTTGTTTCTCTCTATCTGGACCCGAGAATTCGCCTGTAATGAGTCGTCCCATACACCACCGCAAATCTGTCGGGAAACGCCATATCGCCAAACGGTTTTGCCGGGCCATCGCCGACAACCCATTGTTGATGGCCGCATGGCTCATCGTCATTTTGACCGTGGCCGCTGCCCTGCTCGGCAGGTGGGGGTGCCCCCACGATCCGATTCGTACCGACCTCACCCTCAGACTGGCGCCACCCTCATGGCAATTTCCCTTCGGAAATGATTCGCTGGGACGGTGCCTTTTGTCTCGTCTTCTCTTCGGAACCCGGGCGTCCATCGGGATTGGCGTCGCCGTGGTCGTTTTCTCATGCCTTTTCGGCGTCACGGTCGGATTGGTGGCCGGTTATTTTGGAGGATGGGTCGACGAAAGCCTCATGCGCATCACCGACGTGTTCCTCTCCTTTCCCGAAATCCTGGCTGCCATGGCCATCGCCGGTCTTTTGGGACCGGGAACAGTCCACCTCCTGCTCGCGCTCTCGGTGACCAGCTGGATGCGCTACGCCCGTGTCGTTAGAGGCATCACCCTGTCGGTCAGAGAACGGGATTGGGTCAAGGCCGCCCAATTGGCGGGTGTTTCCAAATCCGCCATCATCCGGTCACACATCCTTCCGGCCAGCATTCCGGCCATCGCCGTCCTGGCCACCGTCGGTCTCGGCAAGGCGATTCTGGCCGTATCGGCATTGGGTTTCCTGGGATTCGGCGTTCAGCCACCCCATGCGGAATGGGGCATGCTGCTCATGGAAGGAAAGGACTACATCCTGTCTGCGCCACACCTTTCCATCTTTCCTGGATTGGCCATCATGACGGCGGTTCTCTCTTTCAACATCCTCGGCGATCATCTAAAAAAATAGGAAAAATCGATATTCCGCCCCATAGGCGTATCCATGACGGTAAAATCAGGAATGGACAAATCGGTATGAAGGAACGCCCGGCAGGTCGTTTCGGAAAGATACGGCTGGAGGTTATTGAAACAGATACAAGCCCAGTTTGTTATGCCGCTTACTATTCTCGAATTGAACGCCAACCTTGTTTGCATGGGTCCAGCGGACGATTCCTTCCTCACGAACCTTGGAACGATTCAAATCATCCAGGGTAAACTCGACTGTAATTCGATCGCCGATTGTAAAATCGGGAGCGGTGTTCAACGAAAACTGAAGGCCGGACAAAGAGATATCAATGATCTTGATCAACCCTTTTTTTGCTTTTTCCGTGTCGGTATCGCAATGAAACAGTCCAACGAAATTGACGGACTCGCGAATATTGCTTCGACGATCCACCAGAACCTGATAAACGTGGCCACATCTGCACTTGCAGTTGATCCGAATCGCCCGCGAAGCGTTCGCAACCTTGCTCAGATCCTTGGAAACGCTGTTTTTACAAGCCGGACAGACAAAAATCCCTTCCCTTTGACGATTCAGGGCAACATGAATCATGGGATCCTTCGCGGCCTTTGCTTGTTGATTCAATTTTTCCGCCATTATTTGCCTCTTACGGATTTAGCAGTAACCATAATTAATAATCTAAATCGTCAATTTCATGCGAGACTTTAATCGTGTACTGGGATCGGATTGTCACTCCCTTTACTATCTGAATGAGCCGGTATTGGAGGATATCGAGAAAATTGTCCCGCTACGGCAACCGATGGCATGCTGCTTCTTACATAACCATCTAAAATCAAAATGTAATTCTACACATAAAGGCCATCCCGGCAAACTTTCAATTCAATTATTAATATCTATCCGCATGCGACCTATAATAGAATATATGAATTAGGTTTTGATTCACTTGCTCAAAAAAGGGATGCTTTCATGTTAAAAAGGTTAATAAGAAAAACACTGTCCGGGCGTTATACAACCCCTGTCATCATAACGATCCCCACTGCCGTGATCATCGTTTTCCTTCATCATATGTTGAGCAACTCATTGTTTATGGGGCTCGCCACTTTCGTATTTGTCTTTCTTGCGGGACAATCGATGCGTTTGTTGAGAAACAATGGCACGGTAAAAAATAACGTCGGGACCGATCTGTCCATGAACGTAAGTGTGCTGGAAAAAGCCTTTAAATACTTTGTTGTTGTCATCAGCGAAGTCATTCAGTCGGTGGAAAAAATTCTGAAATTGATGGATCGCCAAAAAGATGCCGCCCACGGCAGCTCCGCGGCAGTTACCGAAATGATTACCTCTTTGGATTCGATAAATGCCAATATGGAAGACCAGTTTCAAATCATCGAATCGTTCTCCGGTTCCATTACGGAAATTTCCACCTCCATCGGAGAGGTTGCCGACCGCAGCAAAGAAGCGAACGAAGTGGCCAATACGCTCAAACAGGTATCTATAGATGGCGAAGAGAGTATTCGTGGAACGGTTCAATCCATCGGTACAATAGAAAAAGCCTCTGAAAAGATAAACAACGTCGTAAAAATGATCCAAGAATTGGCTGACCAGACAAATCTATTGGCGCTCAATGCGACCATTGAAGCCGCCCGTGCAGGAGATGCGGGGAAGGGATTTGCGGTAGTCGCATCTGAGATCAAGGATTTGGCCAACCAGACCGATTCCAATGCCAAAGAAATATACAATACTATCTCCGAAACACTGAAAACCATCGAGACCTCGGCAAGTATGTCAAAGGATGCGCTGAAAGGATATGGCGTCTTGATGGAGAACATCGACCGGACATCTTCGTTGAGCCAAGATATTTCCGATGTAATGACGGAGCAGGCTTCCGCCACGGAAGAACTTAGCAGAGCCAGCAGCTCATTGTTGGGAATCAGCAACGAATTGAATGCTTCAATTCAAAATCAAGCCCAAGCCAATCGTGAAATTGAAGGCACCATCAATGGTTTGGAAGGAATTACTTCAAATGTGATCGAATCCATCAGCCGGATAGATCAGGACCGCTATAGAATGCTCGATTCTCTTAATCGATTGGGTAAAATAGCGATTCGTTCCAAGCGTACCGTTCTAAATATGAAATAGGTACCTGCTCAACCATTCACACACGTAAGTGGAGGAAAATAATGGCCGTTGAATGTAAGTTTGAACAACGCTTTGATCCGCAAAAATGCCTACAATATGTGAACAACGAAACTTCGGTACTGCATTGTCACCATTATGCAACGTTGTACACCAAACTGGCGATCGACTCAAAGTATATGGGAGGACCGCGGCTTTTGTTCGAATCGATGGAAGAAGCCGCATATCTGTCATTGTCCAAATATTTCATTGTGGAAAAAGTAGATGCTATCGACGATCGCCGAGAAATTGCCGAGCAATATTTCGGGCTGACAGGGCTGGGCAAACTCTCCCTAAAGCTATCCAATGAGGGCGGTAGTGCGACCATGAAGCACTCGCATGTTGATGAAGGATGGGTAAGCAAGTGGAAGAAGGAAACATTCCCAGTCAATTTTATCGGACAGGGTTACATTGCCGCGGCATTTTCGGCAATCAACGATAGATCCATCGGGACTTATCAAGTTAGAGAAACCCGCAGTATTGTCAGAGGTGATCGCGTCTCTGAGTTCGAAGTAACCATAAAATTAGGAGTCGATTGTGGCTATCGATAGAAAACACGCCATTGAACTGTTGTCTCAGATCAAAGTAAAAGGAAACGATGACGGTATGATTCCGGCCTTCGGCGTATTGGTACAATTTCTGCCGGCGAATTTCTGGAACACCTTTGCCGAAAAAATGTTGAAAGCCGCTTCGAAAAGCGATTTCGAATCGGTCGAAAAGGGTTTGGAGAGGGCTGCCGGCGAGTGCGGCTACCATACGGGCTGGGGCATTATCAACTCCGAAGAATTCAAATCCATCGTCGGCCCCATGATTGAAAAAATGCCTGAGGATGTATTGCACGGCGCATTTGCAGTCTTCACGGCTTGGGGTTGGGCAAATACGGAAATTGTCGAGCTGAAACCCGGCAAAAAAATGGTTATCCATGCGTATGATTATTATGAATCCGAAATTGCCGATACCTATGAGCCGCATAAACCATGCGCTTACATGATTAAGGGTGTTTCCAGGGCGTTTATGGATTTGGGTTACGGAAAAGCCTATCCCAATGGCTATGGCACATTCAAATGTGAACAAACCAGGGGTATCGAGATGGGGCATCGCCATGGGGAATTTATTGTGACGCCCCGGTGATCGTTATACTTCAACATGATTTACTGCAACAACGCGGCAACCACTTTCCCAAAACCGCAGGTTGTCAAAGACATCGTAACGGGTTGGTTTGACCGTGTTCCGTGTGAAGCGGGACGAACCGGCGCCGAGGGTGCCGACCTGATCGGCGAAGCAAGGCGCAGCATCGCCGGATTTTTCCACATTTCGGACCCGACAAATCTGTTTTTTTCTTCTGGCGCGACGGAGTCATTAAACCTGCTTGTCCAGGGACTTGACCTATCCCACGGCCATGTAGTTACCACGGCCATCGAACACAATTCCCTATTAAGGCCGTTGTTTCGCTTGAAAAATCTCCATCGCATCGACCTGGAAATTGTGCCGTGCGATCAAACCGGTTACGTGGAACCCCAAAATATTGTCCGGGCGCTGACACCAAGTACCAAGGCTATATTCCTATCTCACGCCTCCAATGTCACCGGAGCGGTTCAGGACATCGCCGAAATCTGCCGCATATGCAATGACCGAAATATCATTTGCGCAATTGATGCCTCCCAGTCGGCTGGACACTTACCGATTTCCATCGATGAGATAAAACCGTCAGCCATGGTCTGCGCGGGTCACAAGGGGTTGTTCGGACTGCCTGGGAGCGGTATCGTCTACATTGCCCCAAACCTGTCTTTACGGCCACTCTTGACGGGGGGGACCGGTGTCCGCAGCGATCTTTTGTCGCAACCGCCGGATCGACCGTTGATTTATGAGTCAGGAACGCCAAACCAACCTGGTATTTTAAGTCTAACCGCGGGGATCGGCTACATTCAGTCATTGGGATGGGAGAAGATTCAAGCCACTGTTTCCGACTTTCGCAAACGATTTTTAGACCGACTGGCAAATCATCCCCGTATAAAGGCAATAGCGCCGTCGGGACTCTCTTCTTGTGTGGCAATTACCAGCCTGACAATTGATGGCATATCACCGGGAGAGGTCGGTTATCTGCTCGAATCGGCTTTTGGTATTGTCGTCCGGACCGGCCTGCACTGCGCACCGCTCATTCACCACCACCTCGATACCGACAAGGGAACCGTGAGAGTCAGTTTCTCGGCATTAAGCCGGAATCGGGATGTCGATGCCGTTGCCGATGCCATTTTGAAAATCGCCGATTCGGCTAATATGAGAAACGGATGATGCCGATTGTCAAGAAATACAAAAAACTGGAAGATTGTATCGATGGATCGATGATTTACGAATTCGTCCTTTACCGCTCAACAGACATCGATTTTATCAACTTCCTGAAGACAAAAGGTGATATTGACTATTACCCCGACTTTCCCAAACCCTTATTCAGAGGGGAAATCAGGGGCGTCAGCCATATTACTGGTTGTCTGGGAACCGATCGCTTTCGGGTTGTTTTGTATCGAAACGATCCGAAAAGAAATTTGATTCTGCTCAATCAAGTCCTCGAGGACTTCCGACCTGCCCAATGAAACTTATTGTAGGTCGGTAATTCTGCCCTCAACCACCGTTCGGCATTTTTCCAGATAAAACAGCCCTTTTTAAGGAAACGTGTCACCTGAAAACCGGTTCGAGGATCGACCCCCTATTCGACCACTCTCGTCAAGATGGATACCCTCCACCTACCGCCAGCACCACAACCGCCTGCGCCAATCAGAACGATTTCATCTTCCTCAAGAGAGACCAATAGGGGGATTACCGAATTCTTAGCACCTTTGTTTGAGTGTTTAAAAGTCGCTAGGGATTTGGTATGAAATTCGTAACTCTGGCTATCTTCCACGTGTGTGCACATTCCGCTCGATCCCTCACCAATCGCGGCGAACGATCCTTCAATCAGATCGAAGGTTCCATCGTCATAAATTTCAACCAAGCCAGTCCCCACGTGCGTTATGGTAGAATAATTGAGATTGACGATACTCCATTTTCCCACAATGACATCTGAAAATATCAAGGAAATTTCCTCAAGGGCGTCCTGGACATTGTCGGACTCGATTTTAGAATTCGGCTCATTTTCAAAAATAACGTTTTTTGCCATGATTTGCGTCTCAGTATCGACATTATCGGTCTGGGCGAATGCTTTCCGCACCAGGTTGAAATTAAAGGGATTGGAGTTGTTTGAAGATTGTATCGTCGAGGCACCATTTGTTTCGAACACAATGTTTTTCGCCAGGTATTTTGTGGAATTGTCGGATATGTTGTTTTCCGGTTTGCCGCCTCCATCACCGCAAGCAACCAGACCAACCAACAGCAGAAGATTCAGTGAGCAAACGATTATTCTCATAGCCATTTCTGTATTCTCCCTATTTCTTTGAATGAAGCTGCGTTATTTCTTAAACTATCCTTTTTTGGGGCCAAAAGTATCCGTTTGAGGCTGTTTTGGTTCTTATGCTTTCAATTCATTGGATTAGCTCTGCCCCAACCCTCATTCACGTTCTTGATCTACGGGGCCGTCATGCTTTGTGCACCCGTACATATTGAGCCGTTATCGTACAGAATTTTGTCTATCCGATAGCCTTCCGGCTTTGGCGGCAAAATGCCGTCCGATAACGCGGCAATATATCCCTGCACAAAGCACGCCGGCCCCTTTTCCTTTCGCTGCGGCTTTTGCGGGGATTGGACTTTTGCTTTTTCTATGGCCCTGAAGGATTGGATCGATTTTGATAAAAAAGGCTGTTAAAGGAGAAAAATGATCTCCTCAACCGCCGGTTTTCATTTCTTTTGCTGGTTTTTTTTCCTCAAACCATCCTATGACGCTAGTAATTTAAACAAACCAATAAAAGAGAAAATAAAAAAAACAAAAGTGCGAACAGAGAAAGATACTTATCTGTTCTGCTTAATTGAATTTTAATCTTAGGAGATAATAGGCCCCCAAAAAACGGAATCTTATTTCTAATTGCAATAATCAACAGACAGCAGCCAGAAATTATAGCAAATATTATTGGTAAATATTGTTTCATTCGCAGCCACCATTCTGAGAATCTTCCCCTTTTGATGAGATATCAATCGGCGTTAACCCAACCCCTAATCCTATTTTTATACTGAATTTATCCCCATCTGTTGAAAAGCCTATCCATCTGCTTGGCCCAACATTTACGTCAAAGGGGGTAGTTGGTGGATTGGAATCAGGAAATGGGTGGTCAAATGTGAAAGAAAAGCCTCCGCCTATCTCAAGGTCACTCACAAAGGAAGTATTCGTTTTCGTGGGCTTTGAAGAATCCCAGCTAATTGTTACTGGACCTATTGTTCCACCAAAGCCCCAAGAAAATAACCCCAACGGATCAATAAAATTAATCGGATTATTTTGGACGTACGAATACAAGTTGATGCCACCCAACAACCCAATCGGATCAGGCGTCAGGTACCTCCCAGTAGCCGGATGATAATATCGGTGGTAGTTGTAGTGCAGACCGGTCTCGGCATCGTAATATTGGCCCGCCAACCGCAAGTTATTCTCAATAGTATTGACCGTAATACCACCATAATCAGGCGGCCAAACAATCGTCCAATCCACCTGACCAAACGGTTTGTAATCCGCAGCCCAAACCACCGTCCCGCTGCTATCGGTCATCTTTTGCGGGGTTCCCAGATGGTCAGTGTGGTAAATGTAAATACCTGAATTTTGCACGCAATTAGCTTTAATTGGCCACGGTGGCCAATTTTTTCAAAATGACGAAGAGTTCGTTTTCTACTCTAACACATGATCGTTGCCTTTAGTGTGAAGTATACGGTTTGCACGTGTTTCGTTTAACTGCCCATATACAAAGGAAATTGTCGTGAAAAAAAATTCTTGCATGATATTTTCCCGAGTTACGCAGACGTTCAACATGCCACTTGTCTCCACGGCTTCGGTTTCAATCGCGCTTGATCCAGGAAGTCGAGAAAATGGATCATCGCGGGCGTTCTCGCATCGTGTACGGAGAACTTGACCTTGTCACGGTTTTGATCTTTGACAACTTTTGCGGCAATGAAAAGCAGCTTCAACCTGGCGATCCGGATTGTATTGGATGCCACCGTTTTTAAATGCGGCATCTTTTTTCTGTCCTGGCTCATGGCGGCAAGCATCTTGATGTAACGCCAAATGTTATACGACAGCACTACAAGTTGAAAGAACGCATAATTGTTTTTGAACTTTGCTGATGGGATGGCCTCAAGCCCTTCACGTTTGGCCTCACCCACCAGGTTTTCAACGTCAGCGCGTTTATCATACTTGCTGACCACCTCATGGGCCGGCCCTGAAAGGTTCGTGCAGAATATCCGGTATGTATAGTTGTCGTCTTCAAAGAGTAGGCATTGCACTTGCTGGTTTGAAGTTGATTTGGCTTTCGGTATACGCATGGCCACAAACCGGCACGGGGTATCCCAACCAAGGGGCTGATAGACGCAGCTGTTATACTCAACATCCTTGCGTTTCCAGGGCCGATACCAACCTCTCGGATCAAAGGGCGGGTCGCATCTCTTGTTGGCGATGATGAAGTCATAGCCGCAGTGTCTTGCAGTCTGGACACTTTCCCAGCTCAGGAACTCTCCATCGGCCCGCAGCAGGACTTGGCGAACACAACCGGGTAAATGGGATTTTGTCTGGAGGATAAAGGCAGCGGTCTGTTTGCCACTGAGTGTTTCACCTTTTCGAAGCTTTCCGATAAGACACTCCCGGGTCTGCTCAATGAAGCACAGCACCGGACGGTAACCTTTCTTTCCCCGGTTTTTGGTGTTATGGCCTTTCCTGCCTCCTTGCTGATTGCCGTACAGCGTCTCGACGGTGGTGTCGATATCGATGCATATCCGGTAATAATTGAAACCCAGTTGTTGCCACACCCGTTCTCGCAGAATGCTCATGAGCTTCTGAAGGGACTGGGCTTGGTTAATTCCCAAGCTGTCAAGGTATCGCCAGAAGGTGCTCGACACCGGCAACTTTGTCAGTCGGAAAAATCCACACAGCATGGCATCGAGTCGGATGTAGGTAAAATGCCAGATTCTGTTAAAGCCTATAAACAGTAGCATCAGAAGTCCTGCCACCATCGAATAGTGGCCCAGCTTTGGCTGCCGGACAGGCGCATGATAGGTGGAGTTAAATATTTGTTTGAAATCGATCAAATCGAAAAATTTGATCATCGCTAAAAGCCCGCCAAATGGACTTAGTTGCTCGCTGCATGTCTCATGCGGCGTAGAAGCGTTGATTTTTCTGGCCTTGGCAGCGTTTTTCTTAAACCCTTTGTTCTTGCGGTTTTTACGGCTTTTTGATTTACTTGATTTTACCATCTGGGTACCTCCTGTTTTTATTGTGGAAGCATGTCACCTCCCTTTATAACAGGATTCCCAGATGGTTTCTTCCTTATTTATGATTCGTCGTGCAAAATTTAGGAAATATCTTCATTTGTACCATTGATCTTAACGTTGGCAAAGGGAACTCCATTGAGATAGATGTATAACTGCGTCAAATTGCCCAGGACGTCACTTTCTCCGATCAATCGGCCGTCCTTGTCATAATGATAATTGGTCGTCAAACCCCCGTGGATTTTCTTTATTCTTTGTCCCAGTGGGTTGTAAACATATTCCGTGGGCGTGGCCGTCACAGAAACCGCCGTCTCTGCCGCCGATGAAACCAAGTTTCCATCATCGTCGTGGCTGTAGATTACTGTGTACGGTAGTGGTCGTGGTTGTAATACTCCAGACAGAACCTGTTTATCAACCAGTTTATTGCTGTCGGAATCATAGCTGTAATTGATCTTCTCCATCTCATAATTGAACCCATTCCACCAAAAGTCATATCTTCTATACCACTCTCGGTTGCCATTTGGATCGTAGCTGGTGAAATTATAGTCGTCGGTGAAATCAACCGATCCATAAATTCCCATAAAAGAATCGATGCGATATAAATCATCATTGTTGAAATGTTGGTCACGGGTGCTGTCTGCTGTATTCAAAATATCGGTGATGTTGCCGACATCATCATGTATGAATTCAAGCTCCTGGATCGTAACGCCGCCATTGATCGTACTATCATAGATTGTATCGATCCCATAGCTTAAATCGTAAGTTCTCACCGAGTCGCTGTTGTTGGACCATGCAGAGAGGGTTTTCATCGGTCCGAAGGGCTCGTAGTAAATGCCGTAAGCAAGAATTTGTAATGGTGAGGCATCGCTTTGTTTGTAATCCACCCCCGAAACTTGACCGGCACTATCTCGATTATAGGATACGATTTGTCCCCCAGGCATAATCATCTTGTCGAGCAAGCTGCCTGAATCATAGGCGTATTCGGTTACGTAAGAAATGCCGTCTACTATCTTGGTGACTTTGTTTATATTCCCATGCGCATCGTATCCATAACTATAACTGCTGAAACCGTCACTCATTCCGGTCAACCTGCCGATACCGTAATTTACCCCGCTTTCGTAGGCATCATAGGTATAGATGACATCAAGGTTGTCATAGGCATAATCCTCGACTCTCAGTCGGTTAAGGGCATCATAACTGTAAGCAACGGTTATACCGCTATTTTTTACCATGGTTTCAATGGCGCCAACCTCATTGTAGGCATATCGGGTTGTCCCGGTATCAGGGGAATTCCGCTTAACCATGCGGCTCATATCATCAAAAACGAATATTGTTTCCAGTTCTTTCGCATCTTTCACCGAATAAAGGTTGCCATGCCTGTCGTAACCATAAATAATAACTTGGTTTTCCGGCTGATTTATCGTAAACGGCCTGTTAAAGGCATCATAAAGGATGGTGCTCTCATTGAGCAGAGCATCGGTTATACTGTCTGTGTTGCCTGCGGCATCATAACCGTAAATAGTCTCCAAATCCGAGGTATCCTCATAGTTTCTCCGGATGATTTTCCAAAGTTTTCCCGGACTGTCCGGTGACTGGTAATCAAAGCGTTGCCAAAACTTCCGTTCACCTGTGGACCTATGAAAAGATACATCGTTTATATTTCCCTGGTCATCGTAGTTGTATTGCTGGTAATTGCTACGACCGTCTGTGATGGTTTTGAGCAAACCATTTTTAAGGACGCCATGTGTAGAGTCATAATAGCCAAATCCAATCGATCTTTGCGCACCGTCGGTTTCGGTGACGATATTTCCCGAAATGTCGTAGCTTCTGG
Organism: uncultured Desulfosarcina sp.; assembly: GCA_963674945.2. Taxonomy (GTDB): domain Bacteria; phylum Desulfobacterota; class Desulfobacteria; order Desulfobacterales; family Desulfosarcinaceae; genus Desulfosarcina. The sequence goes on along the minus strand of CAXXWQ010000002.1, from coordinate 41,681 downwards.
ATTGAGGGATACCATTGGTGGTCCAACCCAGCAATCGGTTGCGACCGTCATATTGATCAAAGGTCGTTAGCACATTGTTCCGGTCGACAACGTTACCGGGATTGCCGGCGGCATCGTAGCCTCCAAATGTTGTTGTTCCTACTATCGGTCGGGTAATGGTTTCCAGGTCGCCTGTCAGTGGATAATATGTAAACGCTGTTGTGTCATCCGCACCAGAAAGCGGTCCATCGACACTTTCAATTTGCCCTTCTGGATTGTAATAATATGCTGTTACATATTCATAGGCAATGACTTCCCCATTTTCATCATAGGTAAACCCCTTTTCGATTAACCGGCTCAATCGTGGCGTGGGATTTTCATTTGGAATTGTATTGCCGTCATCGTCATAATCCCAGATGGTTTCTTTCAGGCGAGATCCGTCACCCGTATCCAACGTGCTGATTTCAGTACGGCTAAGCAGCAGTCTCAAGTATGGAAAGCTTGTTTCATCGTAGGTGAAATGGATAACACGTTCATCAACAGCCCCAGAAGCAAGCCTCACGGTCGTTGCATTATCCTGGCTGTCATAGTCTTCAAAACTATCAATTCTTCCATTGGCGTACTCTTTTTCCATAATTCTGCCGCTGGTATCATAGTCAATCCGAACTACATCTTCATTGCAGGTTGAACATCCAACCGTTCCCTGAGCCTGGATAATACGTTTGCGGGCATCAATTGACGAATCAATCGTGTACGAGCGGGTAAAATCGTAAGCGTCCGTTACATCTACCTGAGTTTCACTCACGAAAAGGATGGTGACTCCTGTTCCTTCTCTGTTTATGTTCTTATAAGCTTTGTCATTGTATCCATAGAACCATGTTGCTAAAGTGTTTGACTGCTTATCACTTTTTTGGGTCAGATTGTGATCATCGTTTGGATCCTCATACTTATAATCAAATCCAGACCCATCAGCATAAGTGACTGAATCCAAATTGTTATTGGTGTCGTATCCAAAAGAAACCCAGATGCCATTGGGAATGCTTTGGGTGACTGGCCCGACAATATGGTCAAGATTGTTATTCGCATTATAATAAAATGTCAGGCTACGGTTGCTGGATTGATCAAGAATCGTTTCCAAGCGGTTGTAGCTATTATATGAGAGTGATAGCTGGTTGCCATTTCGATCCTCAATTCTTATCAAAACGCCGTACTCATCAAAGAAATAAAGCAGGCTGTCGTTACGCTTCCACACATATTCGTTATTTTCCAACACGACTGAACTCTTTTCATTGTAAAGACCAATGAAGTTGATATTGTCTGTTGTTGAAAAAAACAAGCCTCGTCCGGATTCATCTTTGATTTTAATCATACTGGAATCGGAGTAGTTAGTGGTCAGTACGGCACTGAAACTATGAGACCATCCGTATCCGAGGGCTCCGCTCGAAGTGGACTGGCTGTTATAGAATCGTTTGAAAACCAAACCATTATGAAAGGGTGATGGGAGTGAGATATCCCTCTCTCTTTCCACCAAGTTGCCGCTTAAAATGTTTATCGGGTCACCTTTTTTTTCATTGATCGGGCAGATCGTATGGGGGGGATAGATTTCATATCCCAAGTAAAGTTCGGTCTCCCAGTCGCAGGCATCGCCCACACCGTCACCATCGTGATCCAGTTGGTCTGGGTTTGACGCCTCTATACAATTGTCTGTACAGTCGCCTACGCCATCTCCGTCGAAATCGTTTCCATCGCAGCAATCAAAGGCTGACAGTATAAAATAAGCGTACAGGACGTCGTCAAACATTTGTGTTTCTGAATTAAATGTACTATCCACGTGGCAGATAGCGGAGATATCAGGTGGCTCGACAGGTCCCGAGTACATATAAGGTAGGTAAGTAGAGTCGAGAACATAGCTAATAGGGTCTGTCAGATGGTTTGACAGAATTGCAGCTTCAGCTTCATCGTAGGTATCGTAAACTCCCATTACATGACCAATATAATTTATACTTCCGGCAGTCCATTGAGCATCGTGAAAAGAACCACAATTAGGGCTTAGAGCAGACCCAAAGACATCTTGGCTGAAAAACAAAGTGAAGTGAAATCCAAATAGGATAACGGATATGGTTATGGCAATTGATTTAACCGACATCAATTTCGCCTTAAAGTGAAAAACATTGTTCAAAAAAGCAGAAATTCGCCTCATCATTCTCTCCCTTATTGCTCTGCTTATGCTTGAATGGAAAATGGAAGTTTAGCATTAATGGGGTTGAATCCGTATGTAATTTCACAGTTGAAAGACCAGATAAATGATGAATTAAGTGAGGAAGAGATATCGATCATCTTGGTTGTACCTTGATAAAATGGGTCATCCTTCCTCTTGCATCGTAAATATAATAATCGCCTGGATTCAAAGTATCATTTTCGTGCGACAGGTCACCGCCTAAGTTAATGACTTCCCACCAGTCGGGAATGCCATCGCCATCGGAGTCCATGACGCCGTCGGAGGGGTCCAGGCCAAGATTGTATTCAGCCAGGTTGTTTAACCCGTCACCGTCATAATCATCGGTCGGCCCTTGCGATAGGTCAGGAAAATACTGAAGCTCCCAGTCGTTGGGAAGGCCGTCGTCGAGAGTGACGACAGTGAGCGTGCCTCCGGATTTGATCGCGGTGGTCGGCCTCAGTTTGACAGTCGCCTCCGTCTCCAATGTCACAGCCACACCATCGTCCACCGTGCAGCTGTTTTGGGTGATGATATTACCCATGGAAGCGTATGTGTCGCTGGTGAGAGCCCCTTCCAGATACAGGTCATCTGCAACGGCAAGAGTTACAGTCAAGGATGGCATGTATGATGAACAAAACACATGCTGAGGAAGAAGCGATGAAAAAGACTCCCATCGGCAAAGACGAAGCCCTCAGGATCGCCCAAAAGCAATGCGCCCCACCAATAGAATCGTTCGAAATTTATGAATTGAAGCCGGAAAATTGGAACATCTATGTTGCGCCGGCGGTTAGTGAGGAATGTTGGTATACCCAGGCGCCAAGTATGGGAGCCGGCCCGCAAATCTCTCGTGCCATCATCATTTCCAAGGAAAACGGCGAGGTGGTTTATGATGGATCAGCCAACGATGAAGGATAACCCCGCTCCCCACCTTTTCCCGATGTCATTGAAGCCCTGACAACCTTGGCAACTGGCGGTCGTTTCTTTACCGACCCTCCAAAAATAGATAAGGCCCCAATAAGATTTCAGGGCCTTATCTAAAACGTTTTTTGAAAGTGGGAGACCACCTCCCACAATGATTGTATCGACCGAGGGAGACGGCACTTGAATTAAAAATGGGCAAACCCAATGAATGAGATTGCCCATGTAATAATCAACACAGATGCCGAACAATGCAGGCCTAACCGATCAGACCAGACTAAGATCATATAAAGCTATAATCGGTTGAAATTGTGTCAGATCAAATTGATTCTCTAAATACCCGTGATAAGTGGGTGCGTCGAACATCCGGCTTCCCCGGCAGCGGTCTAATAAAACCATAACAAATCGGCCATAGAATAGTTCGCAAACTTCCTGTGCTTCATCTTCATCCGGCCGGGCCATCACTCCCCGATGGTCCGGCTTCCTTTTGCGTAATCATAGCCAAAACCGGTCCATTCGAATTGATCAAATTTGCTTACATAGTGCTTACACGGGGCATAAAAACCGAAGGGGTTACAGATTCAACAATCTGTAACCCCTTTTTTTTTATTTGGCTGAGGGACAAGGATTCGAACCTTGATTGACGGAGTCAGAGTCCGCTGTCCTACCATTAGACGATCCCCCAGCAGTAAAGATGGTGCCGGTTTACATTAAAAATGCGGAAGGAGTCAAGACCAAATTGGAAAGCGCCGCCCAACGGCGGCATCTTCCCGAAAAAGGGATTTTTCTTCGAAACAATAGTTGCTATTGATTTTTTCGTGGCGGTATGTATCTTTCAACAGAAACAAGCGACCGTGCCATCCGTTTTGATGGCGAGAGAAGAATACCCCCGATGCAAAAACAAGCAAACACCGCGAATAAGTCCATTAAACGATGACGAAGCTGTTTCACAATGCAATTGCGCAAGGAGAAGCCATGTTCAAACGCCGAGTTGTACGTTCCGTGCTGTCTTTCGTATTATTGTCGCTGGTACTCGTAAACGGTGCATTTTCCTATGATCTGCCCTTGGGACTCAATTTGGGTTTCACAACATTTCTGGATGGTGCACCACCGGCCGGCCCGGGATTCTATTTTACCCAATATGTCCAATATATCACGGCGGACCAGCTCAATGATGCCGACGGCAATGACATGAACCTCCCCGGTACCGAATTGGAGGCCTGGGTCAGCCTGACCCAGCTGCTCTATCAATCCGACCAGACCCTGCTCTTGGGCGCCAAGTGGGGAATGGATCTCATCGTTCCCTACGTTTCGGCCAACCTGGAATACGACATCAACAATCCCTTTTTTCCCGATGCCAACAACGCCGGGTTCGGCGACATCCTGGTGGGACCGTATCTGCAGTGGGATCCCATCATGGGCAAAAATGGACCAATTTTTATGCATCGCATCGAATTTCAGATGCTGCTGCCCACCGGCAAGTACAATGCGGACAAAGAGCTCAACCCGGGCAGCAACGTCTTTTCCTTCAACCCTTACTGGTCCGGAACGCTCTTCATCATGCCCCAATGGACGGCGTCCTTGCGGGTTCACTACCTGTGGAACGCGGAAAACGATGAACCCAATCGGTTGCTGTATGGGGGTGCATCGGACTCCCAGGCGGGCCAGGCCATTCACCTCAACTTCGCCTCCGCCTACGAGGTCATCTCCCCCATGCTGCGACTCGGTGTCAATGGCTATTACCTCAAACAGATCACCGACTCCGAGGTGGACGGCAACAGCATCGACGACAGCAAGGAGAGCGTCTTTGCCATCGGCCCCGGGGCAGTGCTGAGCTTTTCAAAGGGAAGCCATCTCTTCTTCAATCTCTACTTTGAAACGGATGCCGAAAACCGGCCGGAGGGATCACGGTTCAACGTTCGGTATGTGCACCACTTTTAATAAATTCCACCGCCGCCGTGAGCCGCGTCAACACCCGATCCTTGCCCAGCACCTCGATGACCTCGAAAATACCGGGGCTCACGATGGTACCGGTCAAGGCCAAACGCACCGGCTGGGCGATCTTTCCGAAGCCCAGTCCGGTCTTTTCCATCACCGCTTTAAATGCGCCCTCCTGACTTTTTTGCGTCAAGTCCGCCAGGGCATCCAGCCTTTCTGCCAGCATGGAAAGGACCGCGGCCGTTGAAGGCGTAAAGTACTTTTCCGCAGCCTTCTTATCATAGGGTGTTACATTGTCGCGGTAAAAGAAATGGGCCCCTTCGGCCATTTCCACCAGGGTTTTGCTGCGGGTATGCAGGGTGCCGATGACACCTTCGAGATAATCGCCACGGCTGGCGTCATATCCCCTGGCCTGGAAGAAAGGCAGTGCAAGGGGGGCAAGATCCCCCACGGCAGTGGCCCGGATGTGGTCCGCATTGAGGGCGATGAGCTTGTCCGTATCGAAGACGCTTGCCGATTTTCCGATGTTCTCCAGATTGAACTTTTCCACCAGCTCCTGGCGGGTGAAAAATTCCTGATCGCCGTGGGACCATCCCAGACGAACCAGATAATTGATGAAGGCATCTGGCAAAAATCCCATGTCCCGGTATGCCGTCACCGACATGGCCCCGTGACGTTTGGACAGCCTCGTCTTGTCCCTGCCCAACACCATGGGCACATGACCGAACAGGGGAAGTGGCGCTTTCAAGGCCCTGTAGAGAAGAATCTGTTTCGGCGTGTTCATGACATGGTCGTCGCCCCGAATGATCGTGTTGATTCCCATGGTAATGTCGTCCACGACCACCACGAAGTTGTAGGTCGGCGTACCGTCGCTACGGCAAATCACGAAATCATCCTGCTCGGCATTCTGGAAAACGATGTTCCCCTTGATGGCGTCCTCGACCACCGTGGTTCCGGTCATGGGTGCCTTGAACCGAATCACGGCACCTTCGGTTTTGCCGAGCCCGCGCTCTCGGCAGCGGCCATCATATTTTGGCTTTGCGCCTATGGCCATGGCATTTTTTCGCATCTCCGCCACTTCCTCCGGTGAGCACGTACAGTGGTAGGCATTCCCGGAATCCAGAAGCCGCTGAAGATACTCCCGATAAATGTCAAATCGCCGGGTCTGGAAATAGGGCCCCTCGTCCCAATCGAGTCCCAGCCACGCCATGGCCTCAAAGATGGCATCCACCGACGCCTGGGTCGAACGTACCGCATCCGTATCTTCGATGCGCAAGACAAACTTTCCCTTATTTTTTCGGGCGTAAAGCCAGTTGAACAAAGCGGTCCGTGCCCCGCCAACATGCAGGTAACCCGTTGGACTCGGAGGAAATCGGGTAATAATGGTCTTCATTTCATTTACCTTGTAAAGTCGTAGTAAAGAGTTGCACTATTTAACTCACCTAGAAATTATGATGGAGACAATAAGACATCGATGAAAAGGCCTTTCGCCGGATCACCGTCCGTGTCGCGTTCAATTGACGAAAACCGGCAGAGGAATCGCCATGGCCTGCTGCCATTGCCGGGATGGAATCAAATATCGACATAACCATATGTTTTATTAAAATAATTTTATTCTGCCAATGCCACATTAATCATTTCCGGCCACCTCATTATCACATCGGAATAAGGGGGACAAGACTACAAACAAAAGATTTTTTTTGCAATTGTCCTTGACATTCACCACCATTTTAATTACTAGAGGCGCAACCCGCAGAGTTCAGGGTTGAATCCATAAAGACACAAGAATTTAAGATAGTTAGGAGATTACTCATGGCTGTACCAAAACACAAGACATCCAAGTCAAAAAGGGATAAACGACGCACCCATAAAAAGACCGAAGCCCCCACCGTTGGCACCTGCCCGGAATGCGGCGAAGCCAAACTTCCCCATCATGCCTGCCCGGAATGTGGTGATTACAAAGGAAAGAACGTCAACCCTGAGGAAGACTGATCCCCCACCCAAAGGAAAAAGCAAACATGACCGATACCGGAAGCCATCGCCCCCAGGGTGGCTTGGATGAAGAAACACGCGAGATGGTCATCGACACCGTCCGCCAGTTGTCCAGCCGCCTGCTCACGAAAAAGGCCGTCCTGGAATGGGACCGTGATGAAATCTTTCCCGAAGCCGCAATTCGGGAGATGCTCAGCCCGGAGATCGGGCTCCAGCTGCTCTTCATTCCTGAAGAATATGGCGGGATGGGTGGCGGTGCCATGGATTGCTGTGCAGTAACCCGACAGATGAGCAAAATTTGTCTGGGTGTGGGAACGGCATTTTTTGCCATCCAGTTGGGCTCGGACCCCATCATCGTCGGTGGCACCGAGGAACAGAAAACCAAGTGGCTCGGCGCCGTGGCCGAGGGAAACAGCCTGGTGGCCTATGCGGTAACCGAACCGGAAGCCGGCAGCAACCTGGCCTCCCTGAAGACGAAGGCCGAACCGGTGACGGACGATGCCGGAAATGTCACCGGCTACCGGATCAACGGCTCCAAACAGTTTATCTCCACTGGTGGCTATGCCGACTTCGTCACCGTATTGGCCAACACCCCCGAAGGTCCCACTTTTTTCGTCGTGGAGAAGGGGACCGAGGGGTTCGAGCAGCACAAAGGAGAGGAAAAGCACGGCATCCGGGCCTCCAACACTTCTCCATTGACCTTGAACAATGTCTTCGTTCCGGTAGCGAACATGATCGGGGATACCCCCGGGAAAGGGCTCAAGCAGGCCAACCAGGTGTTCGGGTACACACGGCTCATGGTGGCCGCCATGGCCCTGGGCGGTGGAGAGGCCGCACTGGAAATTGCCATCCCCTACGCCAAGGAGCGTGTACAGTTCGGCAGTCCCCTTTCGGAAAAGAAAGGGTACACCAATAAGCTCATCGTCCCCCACTGGGTCAACTTGCAGGCCGCTGCCGCTTACATCGAAGCCGTCGCCCGACGCCTGGACAGTGAAAACGAAGACCTGCAGGTGGAAGGATCCATCGCCAAGCTTTTCACGACGGAAGCGGCCAACCGCGCCGCCGATGACGCCATGCAGGCATTGGGCGGGTACGGCTACATCTGCGAGTTCGGGGTCGAAAAGATCAAACGGGACGTCAAGATCACCTGTATTTACGAAGGCACCAGCGAAATTCAACAAAGCATCATCTCCACATTTCGCTGGAAGAAGAGCCGCAAAACAAAGGGTGCCTATTACGACAATATGGCCCAACACCTCGATGCCCTCCACGGCGATTGCGACCGGGCCGGCTGCAAAATTTTCGCCGCCTGTGCACGGGCCGTGCGGCAGACGATCGATTTTGCCCATGAGAATCGGCTTACCCGACATCAACAGGTCATGTTCGCGCTGGCCGACATGATGGCCCACGTGGAGGTGGGTGATGCCATGGCAAGACTGGCCGCAGACAAGGGTGACGACATCACCTTGGCTGCATCGCGGGTGTTCGCCAACACCTGTGCCGGATTGATCGCCGAGAAGGCCAGAATCATCGGCCTGGGCAACGAAAGCATCGAAGGGGAAACGGCAGAGCAATTCTTGCAAACTCTTGATCTACAGGTACTTGAAGGCAGCTACCGCAGTCTTGTAAGCGACATGGATCAACTTGCCGACCATATCTTCAAGAGGACAGCATGACCGAAGCAATCGAACGCGTCGTCGTTGTGACCGGCGGGTCGAGAGGTATCGGAAGAGCCATCTGCATTGCCTTGGCCTCGCCGGGAACGAAGGTCTATTTTAATTTCAGCAGCAACGTGGATGCCGCCGAAGAGACGGCGCAAGCCATCGAATCCGCAGGCGGCAGCGCACATTACCACAAGGTGGATGTCGCCTCGGAATTGGCCGTTTCCGACTACATGGGGACGATCCTGAAGGAGGCCGGCCGGATCGACGTGCTGGTGAACAATGCCGGGATCACACGGGACGGCCTGCTGGTCCGCATGAAAGAGGCCGACTGGGATGCAGTGTTGGACATCAACCTGAAGGGGACCTTCAACTGCATGAAGTGTGTCGCCAAGGCGATGATGAAACAGCGATATGGCCGCATCATCAATATCTCATCGGTGGTGGGCGCTTCCGGCAATCCGGGGCAGGCCAATTACGTGGCCTCCAAGGCGGGCATCATCGGCCTGACCAAGGCTGTCGCAAAAGAATTGGCCAGCCGGAACATCACGGCAAACGTCGTTGCCCCCGGTTTTATCGAGACGGATATGACCGACGAGGTCAACGACAAGGCCAAAGCCGCCATGATCGGTCAGATCCCATTGGGGCGTATCGGCACACCGGGAGACGTTGCCGGCGTCGTTGCCTTTCTCGCATCAACGGCCGCGGACTACATTACCGGCCAGATAATTCATGTAAACGGTGGAATGTACATGTGATTCGAATCTAACCGGAAATGGCGAATTTGCCCGCTTTCAAAAATGGAGACAAAAGAATCGATATCATCAACCTTGAAAGGAGAACATCATGTCAGTTGAGGACAAAGTAATAAAAATCATCGCGGAAAAGCTTAGTGTTGATGTTTCAGAAGTCGTTCCGGAAGCCTCATTCGTCGATGATCTCGGTGCAGACAGCCTGGACCTGGTAGAATTGATCATGTCCATGGAAGAGGAATTCGACGTAGACATCTCTGACGAAGATGCAGAAAAGATGGCTACCGTAAAAGATGCACTGGACTACATAAAGAAGCAATAACCAAGGCGCGTTTTCCGCTAACCGCTCGAGAAAAGGATGGATCGTTGAGTAGACGGGTTGTCATCACCGGATTGGGACTTGTTACCCCCTTGGGTATCGGTGTCGAGGAAACCTGGACCGCCCTTTCGGAAGGAAGGTCCGGTATCGGAGAGATTACACAATTCGATACCACTGAGTTCACCACAAAAATTGCAGGGGAAGTAAAAGGTTTTGTCGCAGAGGATTATCTTCCGATAAAGGATGCCAAGCGAACGGAAAGGTTCATCGCGTTTGCGGTGGCAGCCGCCCGAATGGCAACGGAAAACGCTCGACTGACCATTGATGACAAAAATTGCCCCCGCATCGGTGTCATCACCGGATGTGGATTGGGGGGGCTCGCAATGCTGGAGACAACGGCCCATACGGTTCGTGAGAAAGGACCGAAGCGATGCAGCCCCTTTTTCATTCCACGGCTCATCGGTAACATGGCCCCGGGCATGATTTCCATCCACCTTGGGGCAAAGGGACCCAACATCTCCGTCGCGACGGCCTGCGCCGCCGGTGCCCACGCCATCGGCGATGCCTACAACACCATCGTGCGTGGCCAGGCGGATGCCATGATCACCGGAGGGGTGGAGTCGGTCGTTACCCCTTGCTGCATTGCCGGCTTCAACGCCATGAAAGCCCTGTCGACCCGCAATGAAGAGCCTCAGAAAGCATCAAGGCCCTTCGATCGCGATCGTGACGGATTCGTGGTGGGCGAGGGTGCAGGGATATTGATTCTCGAAGAACTGAACCATGCCCTTGCGCGGGGCGCATCGATACTTGCGGAAATGGTCGGCTACGGTCAAAGCGGTGACGGCTATCACATGACCTCTCCCTCTCCCGATGGGGATGGCATGATCCGCTGCATGCGTGCCGCCCTCGAAGACGCGGGCATTTCCGGTAATGATCTCGACTACATCAATGCCCATGGCACCTCCACCCCATTGAACGATCTGTATGAAACCAGGGCCATCAAAGCCGTACTGGGAGACAAGGCAGCGTCGGTCCCCATCTCTTCAACGAAATCTATGACAGGTCATCTTTTGGGTGGCGCCGGCGGCATCGAAGGGGCCTTTACCGTCCTGGCCATACAAAACGGAGTCATCCCACCGACAATCAACTTGGACAACCCCGGAGAAGAATGCACTCTCGATTACGTGCCCAATGCGGCTCGGAAAGCGAAAATTCGTTTCGCCCTGTCCAACTCCTTCGGGTTCGGTGGCACCAATGCCAGTCTCATATTCAGAAGTTACCAACCTTAGAAAAAAAACGTCCGACATGAACTTCAGACCATGTCGGACGGTACAAAAATCGTAAATCCGATAAACATATAAAAAGCCGCTGTTCGGACGGATTCTTTTTCACTGGGGTGTCCACTGGCGTCCCCGGATGTCGTTTCGCCCGCCTTCTTTCGCCTCGTACAACAGAATATCGGCTGCCCCCAACAACATTTCCGGTGTCACGGTGTGATTTTTATCCACGGAAGAAAAACTGGTAACGCCGAAACTGGCGGTGATGAAAAGACTGATCCCTTTATAGGCCATCTCGCACTCCGCGACGACCTTGCGGATCCGTTCAGCCAGTACCATGGCACCACTCAGGTTCGTTTCCGGCAAAACGAGCAAAAATTCTTCTCCTCCGAATCGCCCGACCCAGTCCACGTGTTGTCGGATGTTGTTGCTGAGGCATTGGGCAAATTTCTTAAGAACGGTGTCTCCGGTCAGGTGGCCGTGGGTATCGTTAACCTTTTTGAAATGATCGATGTCGCAAATCATAATGGAGAGATCACGATCGTACCGGATGGCACGCCCGATCTCCTGAGGCAACCGTTCGTTGATGAAACTGCGGTTATACACTTCGGTCAACGGATCCGTGATGGACATGATGTGGATCTTGTCCACGGCGTTCTTCAGTGATTTCTCGAGTTCCAGGATCCGGATACCGGTATTGATGCGGGCCAAAAGTTCTTCGTGATGGGCCGGTTTGGTAAGAAAGTCATCTGCGCCGGCCTTCAGGCCGGAGATGATATCATCCTTGGATCCTTTGGAAGTGAGCATGATGATGTAGACGTAGCTTTCTGAATTTTCCTTCCGAATCATTCTGCACAAATCCGGACCTTCCACCTCCGGCATCTGCCAGTCCGTTAAAACCAAAGGGAAAAAGTGCCTCCGTGTCAGATCCAGTGCTTTTCGACCATTTTCAGCCGTGGTGACGGAAAAACCCTCTTTTGTAAGTATTTTTTCAAACAAACGACGTGAAATGGGATCGTCTTCCGCCAGCAGGATGGAATAGGGTTGGCTTTTGCTTTTCATCGGGCAGTCTTATCCATAATAGCATCAGTATTTAGAAAAATCGTTGTGCGAGAAAATGTATTATCTTACCAACCTGTTATATGTCTATCCAAAAAAAACAGTGAAATCCGATCGATATCTCCCGCTGCAGATCCTACGGTGAAGGAACGCGAACGAAAAACATCGGTCAAATTGACCATTTCAGAATAGTGACTATTTAGCATAACAAAGAGTCGGCTTGATGACAAGCGCAGCTTATCCAGGGTGACCTCTCTTCTACACGGTAGTTTTGGGGGCAGGAGTATAGGCTGTAGAATTGTTCAGGCTGGATGAAGGATGCAGGACGAAAGACGATACAAGCGTATCCTTTTCATCCCTTTTCCATCGTCCTTCACCCCTCGCTCTTTTCATATGACCTGTATATAAAAAATTGGTTCCCCCTGATTCATGAAATCATTCATGGGAGTTGTAAACTGACCTGTTAGCACTGTCGGTCGGCGAATCCATCGACCAGCTCCTCGAAATGGGCAATGGTCCCTAAGATTGGTTCAGGAGAGGCCAGATCCGCACCCGCTTTATGCAGCGCATCCAGAGGGAACATGCTGCCCCCCGACTTCAGGAAATCGAGATAGGCGTCCCTTTCGTCCATGCCTCCCGCAAGCACCCCTCGCGCCAAAGCAATGGCCGCCGCCAGGCCAGTCGCATATTTGTAGACATAAAAGGCGCTGTAGAAATGGGGAATGCGAAGACATTCCAGGTCGAGTTGCGGATCAATGACCAATGCGTCGTTGAAATAGATCTCCAGTAATCGATGATAGGTTTCCATGAGACTGTCCACCGTCAGCGGCTTTGTCTCTTCCGCATCCCGATGGATCAGCAATTCGAACTCTGCGAACATGGTCTGGCGGAAAAAGGTGCCACGAATGTTGTCGATCTGCCGATTGAGAAGATAAGCGGTCATTTTGTCGTCTGTACGATACTGGTCCAGCAGATAGCGGGAAAGCAATACCTCGTTAAATGTCGATGCCACCTCGGCGGCAAAGATGGTGTACTGATAGTTCACATAAGGCTGATGGGACTTGGAAAGATAGGAGTGCATGCTGTGCCCGGCTTCGTGGACAAGGGTGAAAAGGCTGTTGATGTTGTCGTTTTCGAAATTGAGCAGAATATACGGCGGTGAATCATAGCTGCCCGAAGAGTAGGCCCCACTGCGTTTCCCCTTGTTCTCATACCGGTCCACCCATCCATTTCGAAGTCCTTGCGCCACAACGCGCGTATATTCCTCACCAAGGGGTGCCAGTGAGGCCACGGCGATCTTTACCGCCTCGTCATAGTCGAGCCGAAAGTCGACTTCGGACACGAGGGGAACATAGGTATCATAAAAGTGGAGGTTGTCCACCTGCAGCATCTTTTTTCGAAGGTTCAGGTAGCGAAAAAGGGGCGCCGTGTTGACCTTTACTGTCTCCACCAGATTCTCGTACACCGATTCGGGAACATTGTCCTGGAAAAGAGCGGCGTTTCGACAGGAAGAAAAATTTCGCACCCTTGCGAAAAACAGGTCCTTTTTTACCGAATGGGCCAGGGCCGCTGCAATGCCGTGTTTGTGTGCGTCATAGGTTTCGTAATACTGCTCAAATGCACGCCGGCGGATCTTCCGATTATTTTTCATTAAAAAGGAGATAAAATTTCCGTGACTCAATTCCGATTGCTCCCCTTTTTCGTCGGCTATCGTCCCGAATGTCAGGTCTGCATTGTCCAACTGGCTGAAAATCTGTGACGGTCCCCTTGCCACTTCCATGGTCATGGCCAGAATCTTCTCAATCTCTTCCCCATGGGTGTGAGGCCTGGCACGAAGTATCTTTTCCAGAAAAAATCGATATGCCGCCAATTCAGGAGCGCTGATAAATTCCCATTCGCGGGAGACGTCGAGGGACTGGATTTCCGGATCGATGAAACTGGATGCCTCCGACACCCTTGTGATCAATCCCATGGCCCTGTCCTGCAAACCGAGATATCGGCTATTGGATTTGTCTTCGTCACTTTTTAAGTGGGCATAGGTATACAGGTTTTCAATGCGGCGGGAAATCTCCAGGTGGAACAAAAGCCCTCGGGCAAGGCTCTTTGGTGACGCCAGCAGCGTTCCCCGGAACTGGGCATACGCCTCTATCTTCTTTTCAATCTTGTCAAATTCGTTCTCCCATGCCGCATCGGTGGCAAATAAAGGTGTCAAATCCCACCGGTGTTCTGCGGGAATTTCCGATCTATTTGGTATCTTTTTGGTGGAATTTTTTTGGATTTTTGTCATTGGAAAATCTCCTTTTCTGGACCGAACGATGAATCCGTCAGAACAGCGACTTTTTGTGCGTTCATCAAAATTGTCCTCTCATGGCGACACCCACAAACGGCGATGTATCGTAATCCGTTTCACCCAATTCATTCCCATTTTCATCGTCAATGGTAATATTGCCTGAAAACAAGGCACTGCCGTTGAGGTCGAGTTGATATCGTTTGCCAGACCGCCAACCGGGGCGCAAGCCCAAACCAATCATCCAGTACACCAGGAGAAAGTCCGATGCAAGACGGATACCTATCGACTGCCATCACAATTGGCCTGTTAATTTCCTTTTTTTCCTGATAAAATTTGTACATGTCGGAAAAGTATCGAAAGGCCTTTGTAAATCATGTGGTCAGCGACACCCTGGAAGGGTTGCGCGACGGCATCTCCCATTATTCCGGTGCCAGCCGGACGGCAGTGATCTTTACCCTTACGGCCGACGAGCCCCTTCTCGTCTGTGACCCGCAGCACCTTCTTCAGGGCCACGAACCGAAGTTTCGCCAACTCTTTTTGGAAGATGAGACCTGGCGTACCAAAGCCCCCCCCGGGCGGGACCGCTTGATGTTCTACCGCATCCTCCCCGAGCCTGATCTCGGCCTGGCAGGATTGATCTCCTATGGAGGACGCTCCAATTCGGTATTCTACCAGATGTGGTTCACCGAGCACCATCCCGACCTGTGCAGTGTGGGACCCACCGAACGCTGGCTGGAACATGCCTGTTGGCGTTTCTCCCATGATATCGCCAATGGCAGTGAGCTTTACACCGGCATCTCCGGCTACTTTCTGCGAGAGTACGCCACCCACGCAGTGCGCGATCATGTGGTCGATGAGATCAATCTGAAACTCGGCTGGGACTCCCAGATGCGGGTTTATCCCATTCTCGATGCCGTCTTGGGAATCTCCAAGTCCCGGGAAGAAGGTGCCTGGCCCAGGGGTGAACTGCTCTTCAGCGAGCCGCGGTTTCAGCAAACCATCAATTTCGTAGCCCGGTTCCGGCCCAGCGAACAACCGATGCTGGACAACCACAAACACGTCTGCAAGATGCTCCAGGCCGTCACTGGCTCACCCCGCAAACTCGTATCCGACGGCCAAACCATCCTGGGGATCAGCAATGGTGAACTGCCGAGCTTCTGTCTGCTAGCCGACTTTCTTGGCCAGCATGGCTTTCTCAAAATTAACGAGGATACTGTCTGCAGCTTCTGCGACGGAAGTTTTCAATCCACGACCCGTCAGGCCAAGATGGTGCAATTAGAGGAGCTTATTCTCGAAAGCGACCTGGACGCCGAAACGGGTGGGGTCCTTTTTCGTACCGTTACCAACCTTGTCCACCACGCCCAGGCCCAGAAGCACGGTTGTACGCTGGTGATCGACCTGAATGAGAAAGCGGTGAAGATCTCCGGTCAGACCCTCGACACCCCCCTCGACCTTAGAGAACTGCACCTTTTGGACCTTGCCAAATCCCTCACGAAGGTGGACGGCGCCCTGCATATAACCCGCCTGATTCAGTTGCAGGGCTTCGGTTGTCTGCTCGACGGACGCACCATCCCCGGCGAAGACCTTTCCCGTGGGGCACGTTACAACTCCGCACTGCGCTTTTCGGCAGAGCACAATGACATCATCGTCGTGGTCGTTTCAGCCGATCGACCCGTTGCCGTCATTCAAGATGGGATAGAGATCTCCGCACTCTGCCAGTGGCAGCCCCTTAGCAGCTACGCTTTCAAACCCGAGCCCCTGCACACCTTTGTCGAACGATCCGGCGGGTAAATCTTCAATCGACAGGATAGAAGGAAATCTCTATTGGACATGCCGGTGACGCCTGCAGACGCTTCGAAAGCGGGCACGATGTCCCGGTATGGTTGGTTGGTAGACGACCGTTATGGATCGTTTGTTCACGGCGATTTTGCAAGACAACGACTCATTGCTGGTAATCACCGAAAAGATGGGGTGTCGGCATATCAGCCGGCTTCTCCGGGCATGCCACCTTTACCGGAAAGGGGAATTGATACTTGATTTGTGCCGCTAAGTGTGATGCTCCTAAAAAAATCGCCGCCATGCCGATGACGGCGATAATGGCATAAATGGCGATGGAGAGTCGAATTTCAAACTCGCCGTTTGACGAACCGAGGTCATCGGGGATCGATTCCTGTTCGTCGATGGTTCCTGATTCTGATCGTACGCATGCCGAGTCAACGAAACCTTGATGAATTTCCAAAAGCGCCTCCGAAAGCCGTATGAACGGGATTATTCACTTCCAGCCAATCATCGTGTCGTGCTTTCTTCCTAACAACATCGCGTCTTTATTTTTCCGTATGTGGGCACAGCAGGCAGAATGTTTAAAATATCATAAAATACTTTTTCATTACCATATCAAAATTGGTGAATGTTGGCAAATGGCCAAAAAATATCAATCAAAATACAGCAACCTTGCACCATGCAGAACCAGAATTGATGAACCCGTAAAAAGCTTTTCCAGGACAAAGATGGCCTAACAATCGCGTGCAAGAAACGCGTGATTATCTTCTTAGCCGATAGATGGATCGGATTTTTACGGCACCGTCAAAATTGACAAACACAGTGAATTGAAGTTACTCTCAATCCAATATGAGTTGATGTCAACGGTACTTCCGATTGGCGAACATGAAGAGCAATGAAACGAGGGAGGGTTCGATAGTGACATGCCCAGCATAATCATTTCGAAAGATTCCCACTTGTATAATGTCTATTCCCTTGAAGGACAGACACGCATCGGGCGCGGAAGCGGAAACGATATTCCATTGAACGATGTTGGCGTTTCCAGAAGACATGCCCGCATCGAACAGACAACCGAAGGATTCGATCTGATCGACGAAGGAAGTACAAACGGAACCTTTGTCGACGATCAGCGAATGGATCGATGTCCCCTGTCCCATGGAAAGTCTTTTCGCATTCACGATTATCTCTTCACATTCGTAGACGATATTCGTTCCCAGGATGCGCCTCCTGCCGGAATGACAATCGTCTCGCAGGAAGATGCCACCTCATGGCGCCAGGCGACAGCAAACCGACCGGCTCTGTTCATGGAGGAGAAAGATGGGCTGGCCCACAAGCTATCCCAATTGCTGAAAATGGTGACCGATTTATACGCATCCACCGGGGATGTCGATTTCGGTACGCTGGTGCTCGTCACCCTCCTCGACATTACCGGGGGCCAACGCGCAATTCTATCCCGGCGAGATAGCACCGGAGAAATGTCCATTACCCACATTCGTGGATTTGGCCCCCATGGCACATTGCCCGAAGTCATTTGTGATTTTTTGAAAAGTGTTATGGAAGAAGGCGCCTGGATCTTTTATCACCGTGACGCCGAGGAACAGGCAGACAAGAGGATATTGGAACTGGATGTCCATTCGGTGTTGTGCATGCCGTTGTTGGAGAAAGATCGAACAGTCGGATGCCTCTATCTGGATCACCCGGAACGAAACAACGGCTTTTTAAAAACCGATCGTGATCTGGTGTTCGCGGTCGCCGGATATGTGGCACAGGCGTTTCTCATGGAAGAGAAAAAAGAGAACCGCCTCGACCGGGATGAACAGCGATATGCGCGGGAACTTGAGACCGAGGGAATCATCGCCCGCAGTCCCAAAACCATAAAGGTTTTCCAGGACACCAAAAAAATCGCATCCTTCAATGTAGCGGTATTGATTTATGGCGAAACGGGCACTGGCAAGGAGGTGATTGCCCGATATATCCATGACCGCTCCAAACGAACCGGCGCGTTCATTGCTTGTAATTGTAGCGCCATTGCCGCCGCTATGTTCGAAAGTGAACTCTTTGGCCATGAGAAAGGCGCATTCACCGGCGCCACACAACAAAAACCGGGGCTTCTCGAACTGGCCGATGGCGGGACAATCTTTCTCGATGAGATCGGCGACATGCCATTCGAACAACAGGCCAAGCTCCTGCGTGCACTGCAGGAACAGGAAGTGTGGCGTGTGGGGGGGCGTCGTCCCGTCAAAATCGATCTGCGGGTGATCTCCGCCACCCACAAGGACATCAAAAATGACCGCGAGGCGTTACAATTCAGGGATGATCTGTACTTCCGACTGGCCAATGTGGAAATCACCGCCCCACCGCTGAGAGATCGAACGGAAGATATCGGCCCCCTGTCCCGACAGATCCTGAAGGATCTCAGTGAGCAGCATATGAATGGAAAAAGAGACTTTGCCATTTCCATCAAAGCGCTGCGATTGCTGCAAGCCTATGATTGGCCGGGCAATATCCGTGAATTGCGGAACACGTTGTTTCAGGCCGCCTATCGATGCGACGGCGGCACCATCGATCGACACCACCTCAAAGATTTACTGAATGTCTTTGAAGTGTCGCCCGATGTTCCCGCAGGTTCCATCAAGCCATTGATTGAGGTGGAACGGGGCCATATCCAGATGGCGATGCAACAAGCCAATTGGAACAAATCGGCGGCCGCAAAATTACTTCAGGTCGATCGCAACCGTCTCAGCAGGCTTCTGAAGAAGATGGAAATTGAAGAACCCAAGACATGACGACTTCGTAAAAAGCCCGATATCTTCGTTACGCTTCATCCCTCGTCACTGCGACGTATCATAAATACGCCTCATTCCTCGGGATGGAACATAAATGTTCGCCGAAAGGATGAAAATCGATTATTGTTCGCTCGCATCCGCTCGCTGTCGCGGCCAGCAATCCTTGATCTCGAACTTTTTACGAAGCCGTCCGAAACCCGAATTTCTATGAGTTCATCAAAACATGGAATTTTAATTATCGATTGTATAGCCGATTCTTTTTTGTGCGATGGAAGCCGTTCTTGACGTCAACAGATGGTCCAACCGTTTCGAAAACGCATCGGCATTCTTCCCATCCAGTTGGTAAAAAACCTCGTCTTCGTAATTTTCCGGGAAAAGGGCGAAGGGCTCGCCCGAGACCAGAACGATGAGTTCATCGCGTCCGGGCGGCCCCGTTACTGTAAAGGTGATTTCCAGTTCCTCACGGGGAATGGAGTATTTTCGTTTCGCCGCCACGAACTGGTTTCGATCATTTCCATTGGGAAAAATCTGAACGATGTTGCCTGCGGAAGTCTGGTTCAGCATAATCAGATAGCACGGTTTTTCGGATATGAAATGATAGGATATTTCGTCACCGATCCGATAGTGTAACTGATTCGACCATGCCATCACAAATGTTGTATCCTTGTCCTTTCCCAATGCCACCAGTTGGGCAAGGATGTGTGCATGCGGGGAATTTTGATTTGCATCGACCGTATCCGACTGCGCAGATCCAATCGTTCCCTGGCCGGCAGTTCCCGCTGCCACATTTTTTTCACTTGTCGTCGATTCGAAAACCAACGCCGTATCTTGTACTTTGAATCCAAAGTGGTAGAGCAAGACCGATCCAAGCAATAAAGAAAGCCCGGCCAATGCCAGGAACCGAAAGTGAAATGATCTTCTAAGAAAATGGGTTTCCGGCTGTTTGGAACCGTCTGCATGGATGACCGGCATTGGGCCATCGGAAGATTGCTGTAAAGGAACGCCCATAGTGCCCGGGTCCACATTCACGGCTGTGGGCCCATTGGAGAGAATCAGCGTGTCCGACGCTGTGGGGATGGGTGAATGCAATTTGTCACGGGGATCGAGAAAGGCGCATTGTTTCAGGTCTTCAATCAGTTCTTCGGCGGATTGATATCTTCTTTCCGGGGACTTCTGAATCAGCTTGACGATAACGTCATTTACCGGTTTTTCAATATCCGATACGAGTCGATCCGGCTCCGGTGGCAGCCCGTGAACCTGTGAATGCAAAAGATCCTCGGCCTGTTTGTCATGAAACGGATATTTGCCCGTTACCATTTCATAAAAAACGAGACCCAGAGAATACAAATCACTTCTTCCGTCAACGGATTGGCCAAGGGCCTGCTCCGGACTCATGTATTTCGGCGACCCCATGATCATGCGGGAAGCCGTGCGCTCGGGATCGGTCAAATCTTTGCAGATACCAAAATCGGTGAGGATCACCTCTTGTTGTTCGTCGATCAGGATATTCGAGGGCTTTATGTCCCGATGCACCACTTTTTTTTTCTGTGCAAAGGCCAGTGCCTCGGCTACGCTTCGGGTGATACGCAGGGATTCGTGCATTGAAAGCCGTCCCTCTCTCGACAATTTCTTCGAAAGGGTAACCCCGTCAATAAATGGCATGATAATGAAATCAAAATCTTCCCGGCTACCGAAATCGTAAATATCGATGATTCCCTTATGAGAAAGGTTGGCGACGAGCTTTGCCTCCTTGAAAAACTGTTTGCGTATCTTTTTATCGTTGCAAAACCGTTGGTCAATGACCTTGATGGCAACTTGCTTTCCAAGTGCACGATGCATCCCCAGATAAATTTTCCCCATTCCCCCTTCGGCATATTTTCCGCCGATTTTATACCGGCTGCCGAGAATGGAGCACAACGTCTCTTTATAGATATCGGCCATGAAACGACTTTTGCTGTTTATTGCATCCGAATACCCATGGTTTTAAAAAGGCACCCGTTCAGGTCCCAGAATTAAACCTGCTTAATACCTGTAGATAGAACCAATGGTGATTCCGTAAATTTCGATATCATCGAGTTCGAAGGTAGTCCTGCCGCCCATGGTGATCTCGAATGTATCCGTCGGAAAATAGGAGAATGTGAGTCCGATTACCGTCTGGGTGTCGCGGCTCCCATCGATATCATCACTGAAAAAATGGGTTCGTATGGTCTCAACATTCACCGCCGCATCATCGCCAAAGACGGGAACACCCACATTGAATCCATAGGAAAGGGAACCCACGGGATCCAGGTCATTCACCCAGTCGATGACATCCTGAACGAACTCGTCATCATCGTCGATGACACGCTCCCATACGGATGCATCGGAAACTTTATAGTCGACGCCAAAACTGAGGCCGACGGTCGACCAATATTTGCACATGGAAGTAAACAGCCCGCCACCGTATTTCAGGGTGCCCATATCTGAAATGGCATCGGATTGGGCGTAAAACGCCGATCCAAAAATGTCCCCGCCAACGGTCCATGTAAGGTCCAGGTCTTCCCAGGTCTTGACCGGCTTCTTGGCATAAAGAAAAAGGCCGGCATAGTGAGCGTCTGTATTGATGTCATCGGACATGTCCGTGTATCGGTAGGGAAGAAGAAAACCCAAATTCAATCCATTGCCAAACTCATGTGCATATCCCAATAACGCGGAAAGAGAATTGCCTTCATCCCCATTGATGTCAACGGAAAGGTACTCCAGTGCCGCCTTGAATTCATTGTTGACTTTGTCTATTTCCAGTTGCCTTCGCTGCGGCACAACCTTTTCAAACACCACTTCGCTGATGGAGGCCTGGTTCATCACCACATCATCGGAGCCACCGATGGGACAGCTGGGATTCCCACCGAAAATCGTGGACCAGATAATATCCGCGTTGGCCCTGGCCCAGGCCTCCAGTTCGTCACGGGTTCTGACGGTATCCGGTGATTCCAGTACCAGATGCCCATTTCGATCATATAATTTTACCGATTCTGCCAACACCTCATCGGCACCAAACGATTGGTCCCCGTTCCAATCGTTCCATTTCCCGACAAATCTTGCATTATAGATGCGGTTGTCCACACCCAAGACGCCGGGTGTCGAAGTCTGTTGGACCGAAAAATCGATTTGATCCCAAAAGTCGCCTGCGGAAGCGTGAAATGGATAGAGTAAGGTGACGATCAATGCCATCGCCTGTAACAGTTTTCCAATGTATGTCATCTCCCACCTCCATCCTGTTCGTATGTCTACTCTTTATTTAATTGCAGGCGACTCACCAGATCATACACCGCCCCGTCGATGGCCACACGGCTGGCTTCACCGTAGGTCGTTGCGATGGCCCTGGATGTCCCGATGGATTCTTTTTCACCGGTTTCCACGTTTGTGCAGACAATCTGTACTCCTACGGCTATATTGAATCCCTGGTGACCTTTGAGTCCAAATACCTGTTCCCCTCCTTCTGCATAGTCGTAAATCTCGCCGTAAATCACCTTCTCGGCCCCTAGCATTTTTCCGTAGGAAACCGCTTGGGAATTGGAAAAATAGCCTGACGCACTCAACCACTGACGATCAAGGATGTCCTGGGTAATTTCCGGTTTTTCCTCGACGTACCGAAATCGGTTGGTTTCAAAAAGAGCTTCCATCACCAAATTGTGGACACCCAGACCAACCGATTTTTCCAGAAGTTTCGGATAGCGTTTGGCCGCTCTTTCAGACAATCCCAACGGCAATATGGCGACGATGATTTTCTCCCCTGAATACATTGGAAGATCATCGATTTGGTGGGTTTTGGCTTCCGATGCAGCTGGTGTCTGCGAGACGGATGTCGAAGCACAGGCCACCATGAATATGACAGAAATCAGTATCAATAAAGGAAAATGTTCTTGTTTCATCCGACGACTCTTCTATTCTGGGAATAATTGTGAGACCGCCTGCCGGACGGCATCGCTGGCAACGGCCCCTAAACTGGTCTGGTCAAATCGTATCTCCTCTTCACGGATTTGAACCAATAGACCTTTGGAAACTGTTTCGCCTTCCGCCTTGCCGACGGCGGATCGAAACGGTCCGTCTTTTTCTTCGATGATGATTTCGATTTCAAGGTACGCAGTGACCTTCGCAAAGGAAAAGAGTCCTGCAATCGCCCGCTTCCGCCTTTTTTCATATCGCCTGATGACACCATAGGCCATTGCGTCGGTTTCCATTTGGGGAAACCGCAAGGATCGATCCGGATGCAGGCTGACGTCGGCGCGCTGACGGTTGAGGGCAATCATCTCATTGATGGATTGCAGCACTTCCGGATTGGTTTCCATGGGTACGTACCTGCCGGTTTTGAACAGTTCCTCCGAAATCAGATTCGCGACGCCCATGGCCACGAGCTGTTCATCCCACTCCCTGGACCCACTTTCGTTCTGAACACCGGTGACAAGCAGCGTTCTTTGATCTTCGAAGGCAAAACCGGGCAAGCTTTGCAACATCATCAAAATCGGTA
Source organism: uncultured Desulfosarcina sp. (assembly GCA_963674945.2). Classification (GTDB taxonomy): domain Bacteria; phylum Desulfobacterota; class Desulfobacteria; order Desulfobacterales; family Desulfosarcinaceae; genus Desulfosarcina. The sequence goes on along the minus strand of CAXXWQ010000002.1, from coordinate 18,206 downwards.
GCAGTAGGATAACCAATCGCACCGTTACGTTCTCCATCATGGTAATGAGATGCTCCTTCGATGCACTGAGCTCATGGATTTTGCCCCAGCATGACCAATGGCAGATCAGTCCCTGCCGATCGAATAAAAGGATGCTGCCGACCTTTTGTCAGCCGCGGCACCTGTTTCGATACAAATTGAAAGAGTTCGTTGACGGAAATGTAATCATTCCCATCGAAATTCGCCTTCCCCATCATCCCTTCGATCAAGGTATAGGTAAATACGCCATGTCCGGAATCACTGCCCCGGATTCTGAAACGAAGATCCTCTATGGAGCCCTCTCCGCCTTTGGCGGCTGCGAGAATATAGACACCGGTTGACGCCTTGAGCACTTCCGCTAAATTCTCACCGCCGGATGCCGTGCGCACGTTTACATTCAACGCTCCCGAATGGCAGGTATCCATGGCGATGATCAACTTACCGACATTTTCTGACAGAATGTTTATTGATTCTTCGAAGTCGGACATTCTAAGGCCCCTTGACAGCAGGTTGTTTGCGTCGACGTCATGGGGCATGAAGTAATAGGAACCTGTCTGAGCGTGTTTGATGCCATGGCCGGCCATGAATATGAACACGACGTCCTGTGGTGCGGCCTGACCCAGGTGGCCGGAAATATGATCGATGATGCTGTCTCTGGTGACTTGCTCATTCACCAGGGTCTTGAAGTGAACTTCCGAATAAAGCTGTTTGGCCTTGGTTTCAAAAAATTCCGACAAACACCGGGCATCCATATCCGCATATTTGAGATCGGTCATCGTGCTTTGGTACTTGGACACGCCAATGGACAACCCCCACAATGCCGGTTTCAATGCACCGGATGCGATGGACATATCCGAAACGGATTTTCCCCGCAGTGCATCATCATTGGAAGCAAGCAATTGAAATTCTTTCGTTACTTTATTGCCCGGCTCGTCCATGGCCTCTATCACGATTTTTTCGGTTTGGCCATCAATCGCGATACTTTCGGAAAAGAAACCATCGGAATCCAAGTTTGTTCTACTTCCGTTGAGGCGCAGGTAAAGGATGGAACTGTCGTCTCGAACCACTCCAGCCACATTGATGGTTGCCTTGGGTTTCTTGGAAACCACTGCAAATCCGCGTGTAACCGGCGGCTGAATGAGAAATATTTCAGGTGGCTTCTCGTCTTTTGATACAATTGCGGTGGATGGGGTTTTTGGGGTTGAGGCCCCTTTTGTGATTGAAGTTTTTTGTCCCTTCTGGAAGACGGCACTGGTCGCAGCCCCTTCTTTCAACCACTGTTGTTTGTATTTTGACAATTCTTTCTCCGCTTTACCGTTTCCCGATTCGGATGCTTTCGTCGATATTCGCGCGGCCACATCTTTTGCCATTTTTTCTATTGCGCTGTGGCGGGCATAGCCGGAAGTTCTGGCGGCACTGACATATTTTCCGGAATCGATCGCAATGGTGTCACCGCTTGCGGTTTCCACCAGCTTGTAGGAGATGGTGAGTGTATTCGTACTCATCTGAACACCGAGATATTCTTCCTTTGTTTCATTCATTTGCATTACCGCATTGAAAAATACGGATGCATCGCTCAGCGCCGCCATTTTTCTGAGAAGAAGCTGTTTTCCGCTTCTACCCTCCCGGATCTCTTTTTCCGTAAGCCATTGGGATGGTGCCACTTCATTGGATGTTATAACCTTGTGGCCACTTTGAAAAAGATATTGCGACAAAAGCTCCTCTGCCAGATCATACGCTTTCGACAGGTTGCCGTTTTCTCCCTCGTGATCATCCTGGCCCTCGGAATTTGAAATATGGGTGTAGTTCTCAAAATTTACCAAGATGGTAGATGCAAATACGGAGGATGAGAAAAATACGGCAATGATGCAAACTGCCGGCAAAAAAACCAAGTCGTATCGAGTGTTCATTTTTTTACTCCCGCAACGTTACTTCATTCGTACCGATCGCCATTATAGGGGGATAACAACAAGCCGCATGACATTTCGTACGAAAGACTGGCCTTGGCGAAGCACGAACAGAATGAAATCATTAAGCAACGTTAAAATATGAAAAACATCATATTATACTGTAACATTACATGACGGCTTACCAGAGTGTCAATAACGGACAATTTTCCATGGAAAGCACCGGATTTTCTCTGTTTATTGACTGCCTCCGTATATTAGCAAATTGCAGGCCATACCATTCGTTCACGAAGCCGCGTTACCATTGAAGCCGAAATGCGACAATTTTTCCGACGCCGTTCCAACAAGGCTGGAACCATTTATTATTCCTATGTTTTCTACCGCCCCTTCATTTTCTCCTTTCGCGCAAGCAGCGGCAGAATGCTCTTTTCATTTTATCGATCCCGCCTCTGCCAAGAAATTGGTTGCTGTAAAATCATGCAGAAAGCGAGGCTGCCTCATTTTGCAGCAATCTTAATTTTTTATGTAATAACAGCAATATATGAACAAACATCCAATTGATTGCTCTGTTTTGATGCAATCCGATTGCCCAAAGCCCCCCCCATACAACATAAAACAAATTGATATTATTAATAAAAACGCCACTGGCATACTGGTTGCTATTCCCTCTTGCCAATTTCACACACAATTATCGAACCGACCAAAAAGAAAGGAGCTGCAAATGATAGATCCTGTGATGTTGCTTCTATTGGGAATGGGTTTCATTGGTTTCTTCTCAATCTCCGAGAGAAAGTAATCCCATAACGCGCTCAATACAGAACAACTGAACTATCAGTGACAGGTTCAAATGACAGATCTAATTTTTTAATACGTAAGGGTCAAATAAACCCCATCTTCACATAGCCCAGATATTATGACATCATAGGCTTGGCAATGAAAATGTGTATGGGAGACGATTGTGAACCGGCCGGTAGAAAGTAAGAGAAGAATCAATAGCGAAGGATCGCCAGCGTCTGTTTGTCGATATTTTTTGGCAAAAGCGCCAGATGGTCCTCCCGCGTCCTGGCCAGCGGAAGTTTGGCGAACAGGTATCGAAGATAGGCATAGGGTTCCAGCCCATTGGCTTTGGCCGTTTCGATCAAACCGAAGAAGGTGGCGCTGGCTTCCGCACCCCGGGGCGCGCCGGAAAACAGCCAGTTCTTGCGACCCAACACGAATGGCCGGATGACATTTTCAGCCACATTGTTGTCGGGCTTCAGAAATCCGGCATTGATATAGACAACCAGTTTGTCCCATTGGTTTAGGCAATATTGGATCGCTTTGCCGAGAAGGCTTTTCGGAGGAGCTTGCCAATGGTAGGTGTCCAGCCAGGTTTTAAATTGTTTCAGAATCGGCTTGGCCTTTTCCTGTCGCAGGTCACGGATCTGTTCATACGACAAATCCTTGTCTCGCGCATACCGTTCTATGCCATACAATGCGCCAATGTAATCCAGCGCCTCGTCGGCAAGCCCCTTGGCTGCTTTTTGTTTGCCGCGCGCCTTGCGCCCTTTGTTCACCTCGACAAATTTACGTCGGGCATGGGTCAGGCAACCTAAATGGATGATCCCTTGCTTTTGGGACAGCTGATCATAGCCGCTGTAGCCGTCGCTTTGAACATAGCCCGAATAGTCTTCTATCATATCTTGCACTACCTTCCCACTACGGGTGGGATGATACTGGTAAAGCACCACAGGGGCATCCAACGGGCCGCCACAAAACACCCACATATACGATTTTGTTGTATTGCTGCGGCCCGGTTCCTGAAGCACCTGAAACGGACTTTCATCGATATTGATCACAGGACCGCTTCGAATCTCCTGATGCATCAATTCGACGATCGGCTGGCAGCAACCGGCGGCCTGAATCATCCAATTGGCCATGGTTGACCGTGAGATGTCAACGCCCAGACGGTCAAATATCTTTTGTTGGCGATGCAGGGGAAGCGCATCGGCGAATTTTGAGACAGCGATGTGGGCCAGCAGTCCCTCAGTGGCGTTGCTCTTGGGAATCAGTTGTTCTGGCGGCGGAGCGATCCTAACGGTGGGGCCGTCATCCTCGACGCCTTCGCAGGCCTTGCAGGCGTATTTGGGGCGGATGTGACGGATCACCTGGATTTTTGCCGGGATATAATCGAGCTTCTCACAGGTCTCTTCGCCGATACGGCTCAGTTCAACTCCGCAAGCACACCGTTTCTCGGCCTCAGGGATATCGTGCAGGACCTCGACGCGGGGCAGATCCTCAGGCAACGGTTTGCGGCCACGCTTTTTGCGGGTGTGCTCCGGGACGGTGATGTCGTCATCGGCAAGGACGGGCTCTGCGGTTTCGTCGGGTTTGAACAACTGGAGTTGGTTGGGATTGACGGCCGGCAAAACTTCACTTTTGCGACCGAACAGCTCGTTCTTCAGCAGACGTACCATTTCTTGCAGATGGTCGATTTGCTGCTGCTGAGAAGAGATAATCTCCTTAAGCGATTGGGCGTCATCGGGCAGGTTGTTCGATTCCGAAAGCATGCCTGATACATAGCATAACCAATTGAATTTGTACACACTTATTTTACTTCCAGGTGGATGTTCTCAGCTTGCATAACGGTAGTTTAAACGCACATGAGCATTCGTATAATCCAGTCCGGCGAGAAGCCATTCCAGTTCTTTCGCACTAAGGGAAACGACTTCTTTTGTGGTTGTTGGCCAGTGGAAACGGTGCTTCTCCAGCCGTTTGAGCCAGAGAGCAAATCCATTTTTATCCCAGTATAAAATTTTTATCATGTTCCGACGCCGATTGCAGAAGACGAACAGGTCCCCTTCGAAGGGATTCAAATCCATGGCCTGTTCCACCAAAACCGAAAGCCCGTTGATCGATTTGCGCATATCGGTATTACCCACGGCCAGAAAGACCCTTTTGGGATTGGTGGGCAACATCATAATGTAGCCACCATTGCAACAAGCTTGTTGATTTCTATCGATCCGTTTTGATCATCGACTTCGATGGTAAATCCGTTGGGGGTATGAATACGAACGGATGGATGTTTCCTCGTCGCTGATCCGTTGAGCGCAACCGGCAAAAAAGTAACTCGGGTTTTATCAACGGGCATGATGCGCCGTTTCCAATCGTAAAACCGATGGAGAATGAGATCGTTTTTTTTACAATAGGCCCTTTGGCTTAGGCTGCTGATCTTCCATTTCTCGATATGATTTTCCCAAAATTTTCGCCTTTGCTTGGAATCGAATGAATCATAGTCTTCAGGCATGATATCTTCTCCTTTCTTTGGGGAAACACATTGCCATGCCTGAACAATTTTGTGAAGATGGGGTTAATAAACCGCTTACTTTAATACATACCTGGATGTCCGCTACTGTGATATCGTACGAAGATTCATCTGAAAGAAAAAAGGCCGGGGCGAAACGGTCCTGGCCTTCGTCGTAAAAAGATGGAATTTCAGTATGATGAGGTTGGGGATGTGTGTTTACCCAATGGAGAATGATTGCTAACGCAATCTGCGCGCAAAGATCGTTGTCCTTGAATGCGGTATTGGTCCCGTAACATTGATGGATGGAAAATATTTGCAGATACTCATTGTTCCGATTTGGTTTCCCATCACTTTTTGCTGAATCGGACAATTGCAACGAATCCGATTCCGAATAACAATATGGTCAGTGGATCTGACATTGTCTCTCTCCTTTAGGGTAACGCGCAATCGAATCCGCCCAAGCGACGACTTTTGCGGGATCATCAATATCAGTGAGTTCCGATCTCCGGCACTTCCCCTACATACACACTGATTTTGAAAAATTCTGTGACGTCGATCACTTTTTTGGGAGGTATCAGACAATATCGCATTCCATGAAAGTAACGTCAAACGGCAGGTGATCAAATAATTTTGTGATCCCCTCTTGAAAGCCGATTTTTGAATACCAATTCTTCAATTCACGTTGTTTCGCAATGATACCAATGCTGATCTTCTTGCAGCCAAGCACTTTTGCTTCACGAAATATATGATCGACAAGGGATTTTCCAAATCCCCTTTTTCGTTTTTCCGGGACAACAGCCAATCTTTCAAGATAACACAATTCAGGCGTTGGCTTCTCCAATGCGGCACAACCGATCTCTTTTCCATCAGCCTCAAGAATAAAATAAGTGACGCCTCTTTTGAAATCTGCCGTTATCCACGCTTCAGTACAATTTGAAGGGTGCTTCGGGCAATTGGTGTTATTGAGACCGAATGTATCAGCGACGGTCTGATAGGAATCTCTTATTATTTTGGTTAAGGTCTCGACATCTGAAATAGTGGTTTTTCTAATTCTCATTTCAGTTTTCATGCGTTTCTCCGTGAAACAGACCATCGATTATGCTTAGTTAAACCCATTGCCACATAGCGGGATATATCTCATACATTTTCTAACAACAAGGCATCGAGACCTTTGGTATGTAACATTTTTTTTACCTTTCGCCCGACCAGAAATTTCGATAATATCTTCTTGTATTTTGTCACGCTATTCTCTTCATAAAAATCCTTTGAAAGCCACCCTTTCCTTTCCCAATAATTATAGTCGGCCGGTAAAAAATCCCTGTGAAGGGTCACCTTATTTTTCATAAGGTTGAAAAACATCAATTCACGAAACAATGGCTTTCTCTCGCGTCCCGTCAGCGCCGTACAAAAATCTTTGGCCACCTGAGATATTTGATTCAGGATCTGTTCTTTGTATCTTCCACCGTTCAGAAATCCAGGGTACACGACTTCAAGGGATCCGCATATTTGAAAGCCCCATGTAAATGCCGGAAAGCGCATATATTCCAAGGTTTCTTTCCCACCGGTGAGTTCGGTTGTCACGACAAAAATGGCTGCTTTGTCCCGAAAATGGGGTTGGTGACACATATAAGCAAAGCGGTCATAGAAGTTTTTCATCAATGCAGAAACCGTGTGCACATAAACCGGGGAGATGAAAATAATTCCATCGGCGGCGAGCATTTTATCCCGCAACAGGATCGAATCATCCTTGCAGGGACATTTTTCTTCCCCTTTTTTCATGCAAGTCAAGCAGCCCCGGCAATATTTCAGGTTCAATTTATTCAGCATCAGATATTCAAAGTGGACATCAGCCAAACCGGTCATCTGCTCTTCTATGAGTTTGGTTATCTTATACGTGTTGCCAGTGGGGCGTGGACTGCCGGATATAACCAGGATGTTTTTCATAGTATTTTTCCTTATGTCGAAGAGAGTAATAATTTGGTTCCGGCCATATTCAGCACAAACTGATCTGGCATGGCGTGCTCAAAGGCGGAAATGGCGTTTCTACCTTTATGAACGGTTATTAGAGAGGGCCATCCATGCTCCGCACCTGGCGGCTGGCGCAACTCCATTCCCCGGGCTGTTTTTTTTACCGGAACCGGTCGCTGCATCATTTGGCTATTTTCTTTAAACGCAAAGAAATCAATGTAATTGTCCTGTAGCGTCAGCATTTCTACCGTATTGACTGCTTTAATGGGTATTTCCATAAAATATCCTGGTTGTTAAGCAGTTTTAATGGGGATGAAAATCTCGGCGACGGGGTTGCCGGCGTACCCTTCCTTTTTGTATACCGGGATAAAGCGTTCATCGTAGTAAATGAATGCCGGCACGGCGGTGTTTTGGATGTACCCGTTTTCAGTCATCCATTTGCCTGCAATGAACTGAAAAACACTGAGAACATCCGGGTTTCCCCGCTTGACAAATGGTGCTGCGGCATACTGGCAAGCCGGGATGGCAAGTGGCTTCATACCATCAGGGACACTTTCGAAACCGCTGACTTCAACGCCCATGTAATAATCGAATTCCGGCGATGTTTCCTCTTTTACGATGGCACAGATTTGATTGCCGTTGACTCGATCCGGAACCTGCTCCAATGTTTCCTCTTCCATAATTCTATGAAAAAATGGGGGGATCTCCTCGGCCTGCCGGTTTTCTACGAAGGTTGTATGAAGCACGAATGCAGTAACTTTTTTCTCTTCCCTTCCAACAATACGGACAGCCGAATTACGACTCCTCTGAGCCGGTGTAAGAGCTGGTATGGCGTATCGCCGGCTCTCGTCTTTGCAGAAATAACGCAACTTTCGGGAATCATCCCAAGCGGAGCGGACAGATTCCCGAAAGTTAAGAATATGGAATCAACCCCGCCGAATGCAGCGGGGTTGATGGAATCCAATATTTAATATCCGCTATCTGAAATCGTTCAGAAACTTCTCTTGGCGCCGGACAAACCAAAATCCAATAGTTCGATGTTCGTTTCATCACTATTGGATACGGATTTAACCATGGCACTGATGGGCACGGAGGAATGAAGCCATGCATCTGAAAGATGTTTTTTTCCCATGAATGTAACTTCACTATGGATCTTTGCAGTGCCTTTAAAGGTTCCTGCCGGGACCTTCACCGTTCCCCCGTCAGTCATCTCCTGGGATTTGAATTCCAGGCCTGCAAGTGCTTTTTTATACAATCCTTTGGTCATGGTTAGCATGGGACCTTCAATGGTCTGTACGGATTGCCCCTCGGCTTTTATTTTTACCCAGACGAGGTCTATGTCGTCCAGCGTGCCGGTATCGGTAACACCCTCCAGCCCCACCACCAGCATTTGGGTGATGCTTTCTGAAGTTTGCGTCAAGGAATGGGTTTCTATGATCCATCCATTTTGCTCTTTGCCGACAATGGCCATCTTCATAACGCTGCGTTCGGACGGGCTTGTCATACCCGTAACAACATACTGACCAACCGCATAGGGAATGGGACGCTTGAATTTTCCAGATGCACTGTAAATCTGCGATTTGGATGCGTTAAATTGTGCATCAATTTGCGCAACGAGTGCCGGGTCCGGTGATGGTGCGGTGATACAGGATGTCAGGCACAAAACCAAAAGTGCTGTAACGGCAGAACGAATCATTTATTCCTCCTAAAGAATGAAAAGTTGATGGTACCGATATAACAACTGCAAAAGGCGAACGGCTTGCCTTGGGTTTCGCCTTACGGATTGATAAAGTCGCCCTGGTCGGCATCCAGTGCATTACAACAATATAGACAAATCCTTTGCTCCTCTTTTTGAATCACTCCTTCGAAATGACATCGGGGGCAATGAAACGGTCCCGAATAGTTAAAAATAGATGCGCAATCTGTAACAAATTCTTTCCAATGAACTACGTAATCACAAAATTCACACGTAAATTGACCATTGGTGTCCAACAATAAGGGAACTGCCGGCTGTAGGCACTCCGGACACTTGAGCGGTTCGGCATAATACGATTCTTTTACCTTGTTTGACAGAACATTTTTGACTTCGATTTTTCTATTTCGAATATATTCCAAGTGGAAATCCATTTCCTCACAAGTTTGGTCAAACAGATTGGTCGCATATGTATCATTTGAAATATCGATGTATTTCGAAATAAAATCAACGATAAAGGACCAAATTTGAACCAGATTGCTCCTCATTTGAATCGTTGATTTGGTGAATTGGTACAATTCAACATTTTTATAGTCATTTCGAATTTTGCTTATAATTTCATTGTATTCATCGATATCGATATTGCATATCCGAAAAAGCCTGTTCTTCAGTTCAAAAAAATCGATGGGAATAATACCACTTGTATCTTTGTAAACAAGAGACCAATGCTCGTCAAACAGCCTCTTTTTTAACAACAGCTTCATTCCGCGATATAAGTGAACGATGGAGTATTTAACGGAGCATTTATCCGGTTCGGATTCATTGAGTCGGATTGCCGTATCCAATAAATAAATCAGGCTGTTTTCCAACATATTGTATTCCATGTGGTTCTCCTCGGGAAGAAACTCTTCGAAAAACGTGGGATCTGTCTAACTTATTGTATAACCAATAAATTTGTAAAGAAATTGGCCGGTCTGGCGGTTCGATTTTGAGATTATCGTACGAGGAGGAACAGGCAGGAGGTACCATGATCCGCTTCATTACCCTTGGCAGGGGGATGCACGACTCCTCTGCACGATGGACCTCTTGTTTTCGGTAATGAAACTACAATATAAAATATTTTTAGGAAGTTTTACTGAAAACCATTTCTTTGTTTTAATAGTTGCACAGAAAAATCTGACTGTAAACACTAATTCGTAACCGACTCCAGCGGATGCATTGGAGCCGCCGTTACCATCAATTTATTGGTAAACCGCTCCCCATTCGGTTGACACCGGTGATGACGATACGGTTTTGCACTGCATTCACACGGCAGCTATTGCCAATCACTCTAATACGAATCAAATTTGTTGCCCATAAACATCGGTGGCGATCAACAAAATAATAAAATGTCCATTCAGAAGTGGCCGATTTGCCCGATATCTATGTTGGGGTGAAAAATATTGTCCTCGGAAAATCGATAAAACTCGTCCCGAAGGCTCTTCCTCGGGGCGGTTTCGGAAAAATTTTTCACGTGCGTTCCTGTCCCGCCTGATCTTCGGCGGGAGATCTCGAACAGAACTTTCTATTTCTGAACCGAAAACGGACAGTACAAAATGAACATCTCCAACTTTACGATAAATGTTCGAAAAAGGAAGAACGAATGGCAAACTCAGAAATGAATCCGAATGATTACTATCGGTTAGTCAGTTCATCCGTAAACCTCATTTGTATCGTTGGATTTGATGGATACTTTAAATATGTGAACTCCGCATGGGAAAGCATTTTGGGCTACTCCCGAAATGAACTGCTATCCAAGCCTATCAATGATTTGCTTCATCCAGACGATCTTGCCGAAAATATTGAAGCCTTTAACAAACTAACTGCCGACCGCAAGATTAAAGATTTCGAGAATCGGTATATTCACAAGGATGGTTCCATACGCTTTATGTCTTGGACAGCTACTTTCTCTGCCGACGAGCAAAAATTATACTGTATTGGCAAAGACATCACCAAGCGTAAACTTGCAGAAGAGGCGCTACAAAAAGAACGTACATTACTAAAAAATATCGTCGATCGAATTCCGGTAATGCTGAATCAGTACGATCCGAATACCGATATGATAGTATTAAATCGTGAATTCGAAAGATTGACGGGCTGGAACGTTAAAGAAGTTCGGTCCAGCGATTTGAAAAATATGCTTTTCCCCGACCCTGAATACCGGCGGAAAGTATCTGACACAATGAACACGGGCAGCCCAGAATGGAAGGAATTGCTCATCCGGTCAAAGTCGGGAAGAATCATCGAATCACAATGGTCAAACATCAAGCTTGAAGACGGAACGCTAATCGGTATTGGTATAGACCTTACAGAAAGAAAAAAAGTTGAAAAAGAGCTGCATGAGGCGAAAGCATTATTGGATGCCACAGGTCGCATGGCACGTGTTGGCGGATGGGAGTTGGATGCTGAAACATATGAAGTGACCTGGACCGAAGAAACATACCGGATCCACGAAGTACCGTTTAATTACAAGCCACCTTTGGAAGAGGCAATTGGTTTTTTTCATCCAGAAGAACAAGATCGGATTTACAAGGCAATCAAGCGCACGATTGAACATGGCGAGTCTTATGACACGGAGGCTCGCTTTATCACCGCAAAAGGAAATAATCTTTGGGCGCGCATCATCAGTCAGCCGGTAATCGAGGAGGGCCGTGTTGTCAAGATCATGGGCACGTTTCAGGATATTACCAATATAAAACAGGCTGAAAATGCATTAATCGAATCGGAATCCCGGAACCGCATCCTGGTTAGTACAATTCCTGACTTAATTTGGCTAAAGGATCAAAATGGCGTTTATCTTAGCTGCAATCCGACGTTCGAAGGTTTTTGCGGTGCAAAAGAATCAGAAATCGTAGGAAAATCTGATTACGATCTTTTTGGCAAAGAGCTTGCGGACGTTTACCGAAAAAACGACCGAAAAGCGATGGAGGCCAACAGCCTCATAATCAACGAAGAGTGGCGTACGTTTGCCGACGATGGATATCGTGGATTGTTTGAAACGATTAAAGCCCCTATGCGCGAACCCGATGGCAGCTTGATTGGCGTACTCGGCATCGCCCGAGACATTACGGATCGCCATAAAGCCGCGATGGAAAAACTTGATTTGGAAAGGAAACTGAGACAATCCCAAAAAATGGAAGCCATCGGCACGCTGGCCGGCGGCATCGCTCATGATTTCAACAATATTCTTTCCGCGATAATCGGTTTCACCGAACTTTCCCTGGAACAGGTTCGCCAAGGGTCTTCCCTGGAAAAAAATCTTCATGAGGTATTTAAGGCCGGTCAGCGGGCAAGAGATCTGGTCAAACAAATATTGACCTTTGCCAGGCAAACCGATGGCGAAAAGAAACCAGTGCAGGTCAGCCTTATAGCAAGGGAAGTTCTCCAACTGCTACGCTCAAGTATCCCCACCTCCATCGAGGTGAAAGCGAATATCACAAGCAAAGAGCTGGTTATGGCCGATCCCGGACAGATACATCAGATTTTTTTAAATCTTGGTACCAATGCCTGTCAGGCCATGGAGATTGATGATGGCATTTTGCACGTAAATGTTGCCGATGTTTCTGTAGAAGAAAAATTGGTCACCAATTTTACTGTAATTAAGCCGGGAAGATATGTCCAAATTACAATTGCCGATACAGGGCCTGGTATTCCTGAAGCCCACCTGAGTTCAATATTCGAGCCTTATTTTACTACCAAAAAGACCGGCAAAGGAACAGGCCTCGGTTTGGCGGTGGTTCACGGAGCCGTAAAAAGCATGGGCGGCGAAATCATCGTTAACAGCAAGTTGGGTGATGGGGCGGCATTCGACGTTTACCTGCCTGTTATTGAATCAGAAACAGATGACCCTGCACCGGTTGAAGACAAACTTTCCGGTGGCGATGAACGTATCCTTTTCGTCGATGATGAAGCCTCAATCGCCGAGATAGGAGAACTGATTCTTGAGGGTTTAGGCTATCATGTTGTCACACGTACAAGCAGTGTGGAGGCATTGGCGTTGTTCAGAATCAAACCGTCTGCGTTCGATTTGGTTATTACCGATATGACGATGCCGAATATGACCGGTGATAAACTGACGGTTGAACTAATGAAAATACGCCCTGATATTCCTGTTATTCTTTGTACGGGCTACAGCAATAAGATAAACGATGCATCGGCATCGGAAATTGGCATCAGAGGTTTTATCTACAAGCCGGTAGTGAGGGCCGATCTTGCGAAAATAGTCCGAAAGGTGTTGGATGAGGTAAAGTAAAAATCAGTTTGTACTCCGCATCGCGTACAAGACCAATCATGACGGCGGCATTTGCAATTGGATCTTCTAAGAGCAATGAATTGATTGGAAGTACTTTTTAGGGACGATCTGGGCCAGATATCTTCAAAAGTACAAAATGTCGACATTGTGGAAGAACCAAGTAGAATTTGTATTGCATAACCTGCGTAATTCATGCATAAGTTTGAATAGAATTCCAATCTCCATACAATCAATAGAAAACCAAACAAATTGCAAAACGAGGACAGAAACCCATCGGCGTCACGGGAGCCAATAGCCACATGCCTCTTCCTCTAGAAGCCGTTCCCTTAATCACCTAATATCAGGAAACTTGATTTCCTAATTGTTGCATATGGCAAGCAAAACATAATGTAAGTGGTTGAAAAACAGAAAGATAGGAGTCTGAATCCAGCAGGCCGGTAAGGTATTGCAACCGGAAAATGAACATGGCACCTTTAACCTTATTATCTTGGCGGATAAATGAAAGGAAAAGGATGCCATGCCTCAACAGATACTACCACTTATTCCTCGCGGTGCAAGACAAATCAACGGGCTTGTCAGTGTATTTCGTGACGATACGACCTGGACCTATTTTCTATCGACCGTTCCGATTTATTCTCACAGACAAGGCGATCAACGAATGTTTCGGATGATAACAGCCCAACTGGTTGAATCCGGAGCTTGCCGCCAGATCGATATCCAAAACACATTCGGCGTATCCAAGAGCAATGTCATCCGATCCGTGAACAAACTCAGGTCCGGCGGCGCCGAGGCATTTTTCGTTCAGCGGCGGGGACGACGCGGCGGCAAGGTTTTCAAACCTGAGGTGCTTGAACAAGCCCAACGTTTACTGGATCAAGGGTGCTCGAAAAAAGATGCCGCCCTGGAACTTGGCATTAAATACGATACGTTTCGCAAAGCTATAGATGATGGTCGGTTAATCGAATCAAGGATTGGTGAACCGTGTCTAACCAAATCAGATCGGGACATGGTCGACATGGCTGCTGCCGATGGTATGGGGACGGCTTGCAACCGAGTCGGGGAACGCATATTGGCATCATTGGGCAAAATGGTTGGTGCGCCGGTTCGTTTTGACAGATGCCTGGACGTTCCCAAAGCAGGCGTTCTTTGTGCGATACCGTCATTGGTGGCAAACGGGTTGTTTACCGGCGCAAAACAGTTCCTCGGCCAAGTCAAAGGCTATTACACGATCTTTCATGTCTTGTTGCTGCTTTCGTTTATGGCCTTATGCAGGATCAAGACGACAGAAAAAATACGAGGCCATGCTCCGGGAGAATTTGGTAAGTTATTGGGCTTGGATCGTGCACCGGAGGTTCGCTGTTTGCGTTACAAGATGGATGCGTTGAGCGCAGACCACGGCGCGGAAAAGTGGGCCGCATACCTCGGTAAATACTGGATGGAACAGGCGCCCGAATCGGTTGGCGCGCTTTATGTTGACGGGCATGTACGTGTTTATCATGGAAAATTGACCCGACTACCGCGCCGCTACGTGTCCCGGGAACGATTGTGCATGAGGGGCATTACCGACTATTGGGTTAACGATGCGATTGGCCGACCTTTTTTTGTCGTCGAAAAGCAGATCGATCCTGGATTATTGGCGGTTTTAAGAGACGATATCGTTCCCCGGTTGTTGCAAGACGTTCCGAATCAACCCGGTTTGCAGCAACTACAAGAGAACCCATGTTTATGCCGGTTCGTTCTTGTTTTCGACAGGGAAGGATATAGTCCCGCATTCTTCAAGGAAATGTGGGATCGCCATCGAATCGGCTGCATGACGTATCATAAGCATCCTGGTGAATCATGGCCGGAGCATTGGTTCACCGAGTATGAAGTTGCGATGCCAAACAAAGAGGTGGTGAAGATGCGGCTTTGCGAAATGGGTAGTTTGGTGGGATCTGGTAAGGGTGCAACATGGATGCGACAAGTGCGAAAACTGACCGATTCCGGACACCAGACCAGCGTAATCAGCACCGCTTTCGATTTGCCGCATACTCAATTGGCAGCACGCATGTTCAGCCGGTGGTGTCAGGAAAACTTTTTCAACTATATGATGCAACATTTTGATATCGATGTGCTTTTAGATTATGGTGTCGTTGAATTTCCTGATACCGAACGGGTAATCAACCCCGTTTGGCGGCAATTGAATCAATCCCGTAATTCGTTGCAGAACAAGCTACGATATCGTCGTGCCTGTTTTGCCGAGATGACCATTCACCCTGAAAATGAAGACAAACCGGTAAAGTTTAAGAAGTGGATAGAGAAAAAGGCCGAGCTGTTAGAAGAAATCGAAAAGATGGAGTATCAACTCAGCGAGTTGAAAGAAAAACGAAAACAGACAAGTAAACACATCACGTGGGGAGAACTTGAAGCAAAAGATAAATTTTTACGTTTACAACCGGGCAGAAAACGCCTGATGGACACGGTTCGTATGATTGCATATCGTGCAGAGACGGCAATGGTTGGGTTGCTCACGGGTCCGACGGTAAACTCGTCGGATGCACGGAGTCTTCTCCAGACACTGTTCCAGACCGAAGGCGATGTACTGCCCGATATTGAAAATCAGCAATTGAATATACGATTGCACGGCGCTTCGTTCCCAGCGGCCAATCGGGCTCTTTGCCAACTGTTTGCGCATCTGAACAGTGCGCAGGTAAAATACCCCGGTACCGAGCTGCAAATGATATTCGAACTAAATGGCTGCAGCACCTCAAATCATGCCGGAGGTGTCACATAGTTTTCCCGGAGATGCAGTGTTCTGAAAATACGCTCTTTTTTTAGTAGAAGAGGATCATGAGACACCAGCATCATTTGGTATCTCTGTCGGATCGCAGCGCAACGACGGGGGAAATGGAATGAAGAAACGATTGCGTAGACTTCGTACTGATATCCACATTCGGATGATCCGAAATCATGAGCTTGGAGGTGGAAATCTGGTACGCATTCACAGGGTAACACCCATTGGATTAAATCCAGGAAAGGTTTGGCTCTAAATTTCGAAAATAGGAAGTAATGCACTCCACGAGAAAAGGAAAAGTCTGCTTTGCTTGTAAGCGACAGGTTTCTTTCAGTGACAATATCCGCTCAACCCAACGGTTTCCTTTCTCGCTTTGGGTGCCAAGGCTTCGTTTCCGCCACAATACACCAAAGCGTAGCGCTCTTTCGGCACGATTGTTTGTGGGATCGACGCCCTTGTGATCCATAAACACCCATAGGTTGTTCATTTCCCGGATGATCTGCCGAGCGAGTTTTCCTGCATCCGTTTTATCGGGTTCCCAAAGGGACACGGTAAACAAGAAGAATGTATAAAAATCCGACCATTGCTTTGGGTCGGGTGGCTCTTTGGCAAACGATACCAGTTGTCTCAACCAAGCGGCGACGATTTCTCCCGAAGCGACGTAAATCCGGCTTCTTTCTCTCCGCCAGAGAATCGGCCTTACGGATTAGATGAGCCAGGCACGTCTGGCGGTGAACCCATTTTTGATACAGGCCGTAACCGTCGCTGACCAGAATGCCGTTCCAGTCCTGGATGAGTGCTTCGAAAGCCACCTTGGAGCGATGCGGGTCTATGCGATAGAAAGCAACCCGCTCGTTGACCATGGGCCCACAGCCAGTGCAGATCGTTTTCTGTAAACCAGGAGGTCTCATCGATATAATTGCACCAGAAACTTCTGGCGATACCCCCGATACGTTCATACACAGGCAAAATCGCCATTGAAGTGCGGTCAACGATTTTTTGGATCGTCCCCGTAGCAATGGGAATGTCTAACACAGAGTCCGCATAACTGCTTTACGTCCATTCGGCTCATCCCTTTAATACCGCTTAATTCACCAACAAATGCGGTAAATCGGGGACCGTATCCGCTCGACAGGGCAGATGGCAGCTTGGCTTTGACAACCTTCCCGCAATTGGGGCAATCGCACTTGTGCAGAATATAGTGGCTGACTTCCATTTCGATTTTGGGAAGTTCGATCTGTTGATGGGTGTAAAAAGGCTTCATCTTTTCCTGATCGAACACCGAATGACCACAACTGCAGCATTTTGGCATCAACGAATGTTGCTTTGTCGGCTCGAGCAGTTGTTGCTGGTGCGGTTTGTGTCCTTTTTGTCCGCCTTTGGATCGCTTGCTCTTTTTCTGTTTTCTTTTCTGCTTGCTAAAAGGCGGATCGGATGAGGGCGGTTTACTGGAATTACGAGAATTCATTTTGTCTGGACTTCAAGTTTCTCTATGCGTTTTTTCATGGGTCTCAACCCATTTTTGCATATCATGAAGCGCCTGTTCCAGATATAGGATGTAATTTCTCACCGCCTCTGGGTGTCCAGTTGCCAATCGAGTTCTGAAAATGGCTTTTGAGTGCCATGAAAAGCACTCTAACATAGTTAAAAGAAAAAATCTAGATTTATTTTAAATTATTTCAGGCAGTTACGGTGCACACAATTTATGCTTTGTTTTCAATGGGTTAAAGGCCATGATGTCAGCCCTAAAATTGCCCCGTGAACGGTTACGAAATCTGACATCTAACGATGTGGCGAAGTCATTATTCCTCAAATCGATTATTATTGTTTCCTAGAATTCCAAAAGCATCACATGCGGCATGAATAATATTTCTGTATTCACTTTTTATATCGTTTTTCATAGCTTCTTCTTTTTCTAATGCTTCAGATCGACTTATTATTCCATTTCTTATTAATGATGATAATCTTGTCCCGTTTTCTGTGATACCATAATTATTTAGGCTATAATAATTTTTCAATGTTGCAAATTTACAATCCATTTTGTCCTCTTTCTCTGAAGGGGCGTCCCAATTCACCTCGTTCTGATTGTTTTTGTATAATTATAGATATCATATTTTATATAATCGTAAAAATATATTGTCTTTATGTCCTTTAAATTTCTAAATGAAACAACACGAAATGGATTCAATATCGATGCTTTAATCTCCATATTGTCTCTGATGCCATAATAGATATACTTTAAACTGCTTCAATACAATTTCTATACTATG
>CAXXWQ010000001.1:52500-434175 GCA_963674945.2 uncultured Desulfosarcina sp. | reverse complement strand
CCGGCATGCGGATTTTCAGCCCCTTGGCCGGTTTGACGAAAAACTTATTTGCCATCATGAACCTCCTTCGAGTTCTATGGTGTCGACCGGTGTTGGTTCACCGTCTGATTCCGGATCCATATCCCATTCGGCCACGACCGTGAGAAGATCGTCCAACGTCGACGGGTCGTCAACGAATTCGGTATCGAACCAGGTTGAAAACACGATTTGCCAGACGCAAATCCCCTTATCGAGTAGATCCGCATCCGTAATGTTGAAAACCCGCTCCGGCTTTATCGGGCCGATATCAAGCCCAAGGTCACGGCCGGATATGAGCGTCACCACGTTTTCCACGATGGCAACAGCACCATGGCGCCGGCTTCGATCGTTGGACCAGTCCTTGAATGCAACGGCGACCAGAATGGCCGGCCGCCATCGATACGTCGTTCCTTCCGAAACGGTTTCAAAAGATCCCGATTCGATAGCGACGAACGCTGCCGGCAACTTGCTTCTCTTGGCAGCCTCGTTGCGCGTCTTTGTACCGTCGGAGCCGAACAGGTCTACGTCGCGGACGGTAATTCCTCCGGATTTCAAAAGAGTGACGATACCGTTTTCTATTTCTGCAAGCATTTAACGATCCCTTAAATGGTCTTTTACCAGTTCCGAAAATTCGCGGCGGTCATCCGCGTTGACGCCCAGATAGGGCCGGGCCGGTATCCGGATCCGCGCACGCCTGCTGACGATGGAAAAGTCCGCCCCCTCCTGGTGGACACGGCCGTACACCTTGTTTGTGCCGATCGCCACCCAGTTCCGGCCCGTTTTGTAGACAATGCTTCCGCGCAGATGGCCGCTGTCGGTAAGGATTTTCCGCCTGGTGACGTAGGTGGAGAAACGCTTGGTCAACTGCCCTTTCTTGGTGTACTTCTTTCCCCGGTGGGCGCCGTAGATGGTTCTCAGTTTGAGCGGCACCCCAGGGATTTCCGTCCGGATCACGCTCTTCGGTAAAACGTTTGTCGGTCTCCACCAGCATGTATTCGCCAAAGGCCGTGAGAACCGGTTGCAGGTCGATCGACTTGCGCACATACTTGCGCATCAGGGCGATGGCCTCTTCGTCGTTGATGGTGATTTTGGCAGCGATACCGGCCATTAATATTTCTCCATGGTCGACGGTGAAAAAATCTGGGGCCGCGCGTTCGACTTGATCGCGGTGGCCGATGCTTCCTCGGGTGTATCCGGTTCCGGCTGCACGCCGATTCCCGCATCCCCGGACAGCACCTTGCTTAACCAGGAGATGGTGTCCTTGTAATCGGTCCTACGATCCTCCGGAGCGCCGTGCTTGCCCTGAAACAGGTTGTAAATGGCGATGGCCACGGCGGACTTTCGGATCATGGGCGGAACGGTGGTAAACGGCACCTTGTAACGATTCAAGCAGTAGCTGTCGATCTCTGCGCCTGCGTCGGAAATGGCCCGGTTTACCCGCCCCGTATCAACGACGCCCCGCATCGTCATCGTCCGTGATGTCGATCAGCTCCTGTTCGCTGATCTTCTCCAGCATGTCGGCAAGTGAGCAGTAGGGCATCGCTTACGCCTCCGGCGGCTCTGCTGTGTGTTCGTTTACAAGGGCCACCAGGTCATCTTTCCTTGCATCACTGGCATATGGCACTTCCAGTTTGGCGAGCAGCTCCTTCAATTTCGGAACGGTCATCTCCTCGGGCGGTTTCGTTTTGGCGATCACGCCGTCATCCTCATCTGCCACCGGCATTGCCTTGCCGATGGAGATGAGCCGGTCGACTTCATTTTTGGGAAGGCCGGAAATTTTATCCCCCGACAAATACTGTTTTTTCTCGAAGATGATACAGTTTCCAGGGCTGACGATAATATCCACGCTATTCTCCTTTTGCTTCGCCCCGTCCGGCGATCGGCCGGGGCGTCAGTTCACTGCACCAATGGCCTATTGCACGGTGGCCACAACGACCGCACCGGGCCGCTTGAGAACGGGCAGGGGCCTGCTTTCCGCCTTGACCCAACGTCCGGATGGATCTTTTTCCGGCCACGATTTGGAAAAGAACATCACACCGCGACCGCCTTCGCCGATATTCCCGACGCCTCCGGGCGCATCGTCGTCAACGACCGGAGCATACGGCACGTCGACCAGTTCGTCGCACAGACCGACGAGAATGAACTCGTTGCTGGCAATATATCGCTGGCGGGTACCGCTGGCATCGATGTAGGATCCGTTGTATTCGACCAGTTCAACCTCGACCAGCTTGGTGATCCGGCCGCTTTCCGCGATCTGGGATCCCTTGTCGGTTTTGAGCAGTTCGCGAACGGAATTGTTGACAAGCAGGGAATCGCCGACGCCGGAGCCATGGAATGCCACCCACCCGGTGATTGCGGCGCCGCTGTCATCCTCGATCAACTGCTTCCAGGTCCGGATGTTGGCAATGGGGTTGGAATCGTCCAGATCACTCCACCGGTCCGTCGTCGTCAGCACCGTTTTATGCGTGTCGTCGACGTTGTAGTTGACCAGCACAGTTGACAGGTCGCTGTCGTAAACAATGCCTTTCAGTGCATTGACCGCCCAGAATTCCAGGGTTCGATCATGCTTGCCGCGCATGTCCTTTTGCTCGCGGGCGATCCTGTCCTTCATCATTTCGACACCCGCTTTGCCGAACGCCCGCACCGCATTGAGTTCGGCCGTGGCGATGAAACGCTTGTTGGCGATTCGCGGGGCGGTCAGAGTGATGGTCTTGCGGGTTGTCTTGTCATCCACCGTGGCAGGGGCGAAAATCGATATGTTGGACAGCAATTTCTCGCTTCCGGAAATAACGTCGAACGCCAGCCGGTCGGACGGCTGCATGTTCTCCTGCCCGGCAAAAAGCCTGTTGTAGACAAGGCGGGAAGGGGCCTGGATTGCGTTGACCGCTGCGGTCAGTGTGCGGACCTTAAACAGGTTGTCCATGAGATTTCCTCCGTTGTGATTTCAAATTTTAAATCTGAGATTTCAAATTGGTTACGACCATTCCGTGTCCACGGATATGCCCCGGTCCTGCATGGCCATGTATGCGGCCTGTTTCTGGGCGGCGGTGATGCCGGTCGGCCAGCCCAGATCGGCGCTTCGGAATTTTCCGAGAACATACGCCTGGGCCTCCGCATCCTCGCTGGATGCATCCGCGTCCTCGGCGAGGATCGCGCGGGGCGTAGCCAGGCCGTTGACCGCCGAAGGAGCAAGCTCCTTGCATTTATACCGCTCGTCAACGGTGGTGGTGATCTCGGCGCTCGCACTGGACGTTCCGCCGGTGATGGTCTCTTCGGCGGCGAAGGTGCCGGTCACGGTCTTGACTTCGATGCTGCCGGAATTGACCTGGACGACAACGCCGGTTGCGCCGGACGTCCCGCCGGTCACGGTTTCGGCTGCCTGAAAGGGACCGTCGGAGACCGTTCCGTGATTGATTTTAAGCTCCGACTCACTGATCATGCCCAGCACGGCGCCGCGCGCCAATGCCGCCTGGCCCGCAGCGAGCGTAACCGGTTTCAACTCATGCACATCGCCGGCAACAAGTTGGCTGACAACCTCGGTGTCCAAGTTTTCCGTCATGACTTCCTCCTTACGATTTCAAATTTCAAATTTGATATTTCAAATTCCTTCAGCTATCGGTTGGCCCGCTCGCCGATGTCTTTTCCCAGGGCGAATTCCGCATCGGCATCCTTTTGCTTGGCGGACGCACCGGATTTCGTGGCGATCTCCGAGAAGAGGGGATTCTCTCCATCCTCTTTGAACAGTCCCTTGAACCAGTCCAGAGGGCTTTGTTTTTCCTCACCCTCGGCAAATTCGATGGCATCGTCGGCAAGACCCTGCATGAAGGCCACCAGGCCGCTGTCGCGCAGCGCCGGCGAGATGGCGCCGTCGGTTACCTTCCCGTCCACCCACGAGACGATCTCGGCATCCCTCTGCTTCTTGCCGGCCTTTCGCTGCTTCTCGGCGAACTCGGCTTCGGCATCGGCCTTGGCCTTGGCGGCGGCCTCTTCCTTGGCCTTCTTGATGTCCGTCTCGGAAAACTGTCCGCCGGGTGCGGATGGCATCACATCGATGGACGCATCCGGGTCCTTTTCAAACTTCTTCCAGATCTTGAACGCTTCGAAAAACTCGGAAAACTTCATGGATTCATCCTCCTGTGGTTTGGGTTCGGCGGCCCTTCGCTCCTCGTCGCTGATCTCCCGGATATCCCATTCCGGTATGATCGCGTCCGCGCGCTCGGCCCCCTCCGTTTCGATAAAATACTCCCGCATCCG
Organism: uncultured Desulfosarcina sp.; assembly: GCA_963674945.2. GTDB lineage: Bacteria > Desulfobacterota > Desulfobacteria > Desulfobacterales > Desulfosarcinaceae > Desulfosarcina. The sequence goes on along the minus strand of CAXXWQ010000001.1, from coordinate 429,903 downwards.
GCGGAACACCTCGGCAATGGCGCCCCACGTCCAGGGGCGCGGTTCCGAGAATTCGAACTCGGCATCCGCTTCGCCGGAAGCAAAGGTCATGTTTTTCAAACCCTTTACCGCCGGCGGCATGGCGCCCAAAAAACCAACGTGGCGCAGCCTTCCGTCGTTGTAGAAGGCGGCGCTTCGCTTTGGGAAACGGCCTTTTTTGACCATGTCCGCAAAGGTCGGCTCGACGTCCTTGAACCTGGCCAAAAGAACCTTTCGACCTCCGGATGTGTCGACCTTCAACGCATTGACAAGACCATACGCCGGATCATTCTCCTCCGGGTGTCCTACCACCGCCGGCGGCTCGTGGAATGCGGGATCAAATGTGGATACGGCTTTATCGATCAGGTCATCACCATCGAAAATCTTGCCGCTGCTGGATTTTTGCGTTCCTCCCGCAAAAATCTCCACCCAATCGTCGAATCCTTTGCGTTTATTTGCCATTTACGAATCCTTTGCGTTTATTGGTTTGGGCCAAACAAAAAGGGGCACGTGTGAGAGTGTGGCCCCACACGGCCCCTTTTTGCTTCGCTATTGCGTCCGGGGGTGATCAGCCCCCATCGGCCCAAATTTTAAATACGATTAAAGGTTACGCACATCCTATCGTTAACGAAGGTGCCGAAACGTTGCCATCGCCATCGATACAGGTCCTGTTCGCAGGACAATTGGCAAGATCGGCAACCCGCAATACAGGCGACGGCGTTGGCTTTTTCTCGGCATGCGTTGCCGGCACGGCGAGGAAAAAGATGCAAAGAAATATCGTGATCGCTTTTCTCATTATTGCCCCCTACTTGCTGAAGACAAGGATGACCGTATAATTCGCCGATGCCGTTGCCTGTCCGACGACTCGTAAGGACAATGATCCGGATACCGGTTCATAAATGGGCATGGCCGGACCGATTGCCCTTGCCTCGGTTGGGTGAATCAAGTTTGCTCCGGCGCCGAGCAAGACATCCCTCGGCGTCGATGGCGCGATATCGACCGTCTCCGATATTGCGAGACTGGATTCCAGGACCTGTACGTCGGCCGTTTCCGGATCGGTTCCGCCCGCCGTCGTCAGCGTTTTGACATCGACGAGGTAATAATTGTTCTTCCTGAGTACCTCCAACCAGGTGGAGGGGATTGCCGTGTCAGGCACGCTGCCGTCCGATGCGTCGCCGGTGCAGGCGAAAACGATATGGATATTGTCGCGGCCGACCTTGACGCCGTTGACATCGACGCTGCCCGCAGCGAACGCCTGGCCGGCAATGAGCAAACAGATCAACATGGTGGCGAAACAAACGAGTTTTTTCATACTTGCACCTTTTTGCATCGTGTTATAGATTGGCTTTGCAGGCATCGGCCGGGCCGCGCACCATAGGCCGTTTGCCGGGCGCTACGGACCGCGCGGGGTCCGGGAGCTTCCAACCTCAGACGAATCACATCACATCCGCTTGTCGCAACCGCATTAAAACCGTCTTTAAATCCCTCGATATCGCCCGATCGGCCTCTCTCGCGGGTACTGACACGCGATAAACCGAGATCGTCCAGTTTTGGGGCTCTCCGTGCGTCGTTGCTACCGGCCATAAATCAAGTGTCCTTTTCGCAAATTTGCCGCCCCGGTCAGAGAGCCCCGGAAAAAATCCTTGCTCACCAGTTGGCCGTTCATGGTTTCCGCCCACAATCCGAGAACCTTGTTCTTTCCGATCCGAACGGCCTTGACGTATTTCCTTCGGATGCCGACGCGACCGGAGACGGCGCTCTTGGCAAACGATACCCAGATCTCGTATGGCTCCTCGATCAGCTCGCGGATCAGCGGAAAGTATGCGTCCCTTCCGTCCCACCTGGTGTCCGGCTTTTCGACGATGTGATCGACGATGGCCTGGGTGACCATCACGTTTCCGCCGGCCGGGTCGGTCATCATGACCTCATCGCCGCCGATGGCCTTGCGCAATGCCGAACGAAGCCCTTCCTCATTTCCTTTTTTCACTGGCTTTCCGAGGCTCGCCTTTGCCACGTCGACGGACTCTCCGATCGGTGCGCGCCCATAGTTCTCCGGATGCTTCGGATTCATGTCGATCCACGGTCCTTTATCTTCCGCCAGACGCTTGGCCTGGTCCCGGCCCCATGCCGCTTCACCCACGTTGTAATCAAAGCCCGGATCGATGCCGTTGGGGATCGTATGCGTCTTGCCCTGCTTGTCGGTCCACTGATAGGTTCCATCGTCCGGGGCAGTGTCCGGAGTGCTTTTTCCCATCTTCTCCATATAGCGTCTGCCAACGGCGAACTTCTTGCACTTGCATCCCCAGCCGTTCATTGGTGTGTGGGTCTGCCACCACGGATCGTCCGACGGCAGCACGAGGCCATCCCAGGATAGATGCGTTTCGCGCGGGTGAATGCTGTCTCCATGCCGGTAAAGGCTGTACGGATTGAGTTTTTTCAGGGCCGGATCGTTGATCTGTTTTTCCCGCCCGGCGTTGTATGCCTGGCGAAGGTTGGTGTCGTAGATCACCCGTGTGCGCCACCCACGGCCGCCCTTGTATGACCATCCGTGTTTTTGCACCAGCGCATCGAAGTCTTTGCGGAAATCTGCGATTGTCGTTCCCTTGGAGATGGCCTTGTCTACGGATGTGCGAAGATCGCAGAGAAGTTCATCCTTCATGGCGCCGGCGATCATGAACCCGCGCGCGTGCATGCCCTGCCATAAGTCGTTCCAGTGTCGCGTCGGGATATTGACCTTGCCGCGAAAAAACGCGATCGCCTCGTCAAAGGGAAGGCTGGCATATTGCATTTGGGAAGTTACGGTCACAGATCAATCCCCTGGGTGATTTCGTGGCGGCCGGCCAGATCGGCGGCGGTCAGGGCCTTTTCCATGATGTTGCCGATGGCGTCCGGCTGCATGTCAGGATACAATTCGATTAGCCCGTCACGGAACGCCTCCATGGTATCTACGGAATCAAGCAAGTCCCGCACTGGAGAGAGAAGAGAATCCATCGCCGCAGCGCTTTCTTTATCGGCACGCGCGGCATACCGGTCGGCCGCATCGTCATCCGTCTCGGCGAACGCTCCGCCATTTTCCGGCGTTGCCGTATCGTCGACCGGATCCGGCGCCGCTGTTACGGTAAAATCGTCCGGCTCGAGGTTATAGGTCCGCTGGTAGTAAACCGGTGTGAAGCGAACGCCCTGGGCTTTCAACTGGGTGTCGCGCTCGGCGCGATCGCTCTGGACATCGTCTTCTTCGTACCAGGCGAACTCCGGCGGTATGGCGTTGGGAACGTTGAGTACGGAGATCCATCCGAACAACTGGGTGAATGCGCTTTTCACCATCCGCTTGTCCTTGTCCACGATATCCGCACGCACCTCCAGGTGTCCCTGGGTGGCGGCGTAGGATCCGCCCTTGTCCAGCTCCGTGGACAGGGTCTGGCCCAACACGGCCTTGGACACCTCCCGGTTGCATGCGGAGATAAGGTTCTCGTAAATATCTGCGGAAGCGGACTTCGAACTGAATTCCAGAGCGGTGATCGATTCATCATCGTTGATCACGGCCACGGCGTCCTGGACCATCTGGGAAAGAGAGGAGAGCAATCGCCCCCGGTCCCCGTCGTTGGTCGACCGTGGAACCTTTCCGATCAGCCAGGGCATGCCGAATTTCTCGGTGAAGACAGCCCAGAACTGGAACCCGCCTTTTTTGAAGGCAACCGGCCAGAAGCATCGGGACAGCACCTTTTCCCCATACGGGTTTAGGTATGTGGCATGATGGCGGGGAAGAATAAACTTGCCCGCCGGCAGGATTTCGCCATCGGTTTGGTTCTCCATGGACAAAAACCGGAGGTCGTTCTCCTCGCCGAACACGAACCACTCGGGCGGTTTACCCTCCACCTTTTTCGGCAGCCAGTACTTTCCATCGGCGCCCCACGTCACCTCGATGGGGCTCATGCCGAAAAACGGCGCGTCGAGCATTTCAACGATGACCTGGTAGGCATCGATGCCGTCCATGAACGCTTCGCAAAGTTCGGCCGCTGCCTTGTCCGCCTTCGAATCGCCTCCGGGCCGCACTTCCCATTCGCATGACAGCACGCCGGACTTCCGGCTGTCATAGCAGCTCCACACATGGGCATCGGCCAGCAGCTCGCGATATACCGATACGTCCTGTCCCAGCTTTTCCAGCACCGGGTCCGGATCGGGAAGGTAGCCGAACATGCCCCACCAGTCCATCGACCGGCTGCGGATGGCGATCTCGGACGACATAACGTCGCGGCCCTTATCGATCTCGATGTATTCGGTTGGAGATGTCCAGAGTTTCAAAGAATGCTCCTAATATGCCGTCATCGGGGGCCGGCCCTCAAGAAAACGATGCGTTCGCTGCACCATCGCGCGTGGCGATCCGGTAATCACCGTCGGCATCGATGCGACCTGGTTGAGTGCTGCATACTCTCCAAGGGCAAGAGCGATGGCAAAATCTCCATGCCGGTATAGATCCGGATCCTTCAAGTCCTTGCGTTGCACTTTCGGCACCATGGGAATGCCGTCGATGGATTCGACGGCGCGCAAATCCGATTCGATGGAAACGTCCCTGGGAAGGTCATAAATGCCGTCCTCGAAACCTTTTGTCATCTTTGGCATCCACTCCCCGTACCATTTCCGGGACAGGTCGACCTGGTGAACCATGCTCCATCCGAACTCGTCTGCGGTCAGCTCGGCAAGGCCCAGACCTGGGCCTGTAGCGTCGATGGCAACACCACGGAAATTTGGCAAGGCCCTTAATAGCGACCAAAGGATTTGAATCTGCTGTCCCAGTGGGACATTCTGCATTTCGATGACGAACGGAACCCGGCGCATGAGCTGGGAAGTTATGGCGATCGGGGCGATTACTGAAAAATGCCGATGGCGGGCAAAGTCCATTCCGGCCACGTATCTGACCTGTTGATCAAGCGGTCCGAATAACGGATCCAGGTTGGCCCTGATCCACACTTTACCCCACTTCGTTCGTTCGGCTGCGGAAAGATGCTCGAAGTCATCGTCGCACACCAATCGTTGCACTGGCCTTACTTGCGGCATCGCCCGCTCAATCCAAACACCGGGAATGCACATCCCGCCAGAATCGCGCGGAATTGCGTCAAGCTCCTCGCGCATGGCGGCCTTTCTCGGGCCATATGCGTTGCGGATCCGGTTGTACCAGCGCTTTTTCCCTTCTTCCGTGGCAGCCTGGCCCTTCATTAAACAAACCCGCTCATACAGACCATTTGCCACAGCGTCATCGAAAGTCACCTTGTAAACAACCGCCTCGGTCTTGTCGCCGTACATACCGTTGTTGATGTCCCGGATGAGCTGATTAAATGGATTGTCTATCCCATTGTGGGTGGATATGATGCGGATCTTGCCGCCCCAGATCAAAAGGGCTGTTGCCGCGTCAAGGACGCCTTGCACATCGGCATGGAAGGCCGCCTCGTCGATGACAACGATACCTTGCAGGCCGCGTATGTTTGACGGTCGTGAGGAAAGGGCCACGATCTGGAATCCGGATGCGAACCGGATCCGGTAGGCGGCGATGTGCTTGGTGTTTCCCTTTTCGTCCTGGTCCTCGAAGAGAAACGCCTCGATATCGGAAATCCCTTGTCCCTGGGCCTCCATGATGACGCGGGCGAACTTGGCGCAGTAACCGATGAACTCAAGCCCTTTTTCCTTTGTGTCGCCGATATAATACACATTGTCGCCGCCGGCTTCCTTTCGGGTACCGGCCGTGATGGTATCGTCCAGGGCCTCGCAAAAGGTGATCCCGGTGCGCCGGCCTTTTTCTCCAGCCTTGACGGGGCATTTTATTTTGATCCACTCCGCCTGGTGTTTCATCAACACGCCTTCGGAAAGCGGATCAAACCCTTCCGGAATATTGCGCACCTTGGCCGGAAGCTCCTCCCAGTCAATCGTGCGCTGCGTGTCTTTCAGCGGTGCCAGGGCTGCCATTTAAACCACTCCCAGAACTTTCTCCCGCCAGAACCGGGCCTGATCCTCATCCATGCCTTGCGCCCTTGCCGCTTCGCCCACGCGATCGGCAGCCTCTTCCAGAACCATCTTGCGAACGTCATTTTTCCATTTTGCCATTTGTATATGTGCGCTCTGAAGCTTGGCCACATCGGAAATGAGACGGGAATTCTCGGTGATGTCAGCCGTTCCGTCCACGAGTGCCGCCATTACTTTCTGGAGAAGCAACTTGCCGACGGCCTCTTCCATCGGCATCCCCTCCTCAACTCCGCTTGTTATTGCTTTGGCCTGGTCCTCGAATTGCTTGATGTTCTTGTATGCTTCGAGAAATCGTTTCCCATACCGGCCAATGGATGATCTACTGATGTCGTACCCTTTTGATTTAACAAAGGCCGCAACGTCATCATACGTTGTGCCTGGCTCCAGGAGCAGGCGATTGACTGCTTGACGAATCTCTATGGGAAGATCGGTTTCAACCCGGCTGTTTGTTTTGACCGTAGCCATTTATGCCAGCTCCAGCTCTGTGGTTCGAATTTTCTCTAAGATGCCGGACAGCTCTTTTTTTTGCCGCGCTGCTTCCCGCAAGTTGACAAGGGCGGAGTCAACATCAATTTCGGAAAGAGGACGGATGTTGGCGCCGGCCAAAAAATTCTGCGTTGCGCGGATATTGGCTGAAATAGAAGTCTCCAGCTCCATTTTTTTCATTTTAAACTCTGAAAGATGACCCATCAAAATGGCTCTCTCAATGTTCATTCGACCGCCCCCTTCTCCCTAACGGCAGGGCAAAACATGTTTTTTTCGATTTTCTCAACCAATTTGGTCTGGGCCTGTGTGTTCAGGGAAATGACCGACAAGGTTTCGCTGTAAAGGTTCTCAAGGCGGACGTATGTTTTTTCATATGTTTTGACCAACTCGACATTGTTCTCGTACAGATTTTTAATGGCGGAAACATCTTCCTTGTATTGAGTCAATGTGGCATTGACAGCACGATCTCTGGATTCGTCTTTTCTTTGATCCCTCTTATAATCGAAGAACCAAATGATGAAAATCACGCCCGGCAACCCAAGAAGATTTACTACCCATTGCACCAGAGGGGAGCTAATCGTTTCCAATTATGCCATCCTTTCAAATTCGGTTTGACAGATGGTGCACCGCGTGCATCCCGGATATGCATCCCGCCGTGCTTTCGGTATTTCTTCTCCGCAATCCTCGCAGTACATGAGTTGCCCTATCCCGACAGGTCGTAGTTTGTGGTTTTCCATCGCGGCCTGAAAGAGCATGTCGGTCACCTTCAGGCCGCGATCGCCATCGTCCATGATTATTCCGCTTCTTCGGCCTACACGCCCAACTTGGCGTTCAGTTGTTCTCTCCGGCTCTTCCGTTCGACAATATACCTCCCGATGGTTTCCGGCGTCAGCTCTATGCCCTGGTACTTTTTCACGCGATCGATGATGTCATAGATGAGATTCAGGGCGATGGCGGTTTCTACAATCGGCAAATCTTTTGTTTCAGGCATGGCCTGTCCTTTCGTTTATCGTTATTGCTCAGCGGCTTTTGCAATACTGATCGTAATCTGCCGCAGGTAATCACGAAACAACACCTTGTCCTCCGCCGGTATCTCTCCAAAGGCAGCCCAGTCATCCAGGATCTTATTTGCCTTGCGAAAATAACCGACGATTTGATGGTTGAGATCCGGATTGGTTTCGATCAGGGTCTGTTGGTAAGGGAGATATAACTCCTGGGCCTCGATATATGCGTCCTGGGCGTCGGCATAAACCGCAACCGCGATGGTGCCCGGATCGTTGGTTTGCGATTTTATCTGCTCTGTGGCGCTTTGGCCGGCACATCCCTGCATAAACACCATCAATGGACAGATGGACAGAGCGCAGATTATGATTAGAACGCCAACAGACGCCCGCCCGCTCTGTCCGTTGGTCTGGCTGCCCAGTGAGACTGCGCCTTTTGTAACGAACCGAAGAATAATGTTGAGTATGGGGACGGCGGCCAGCATCGCCTGATAGAACCCGTCCGGCAAATCCACACCTAACGCAGCCATAATCGAAATGGCGGCGAGCACGATGGCATTGAAATTGATTGTTTTAGATTTGATCGCGGACTTTGTTTCCATAAGAGAATCCTCCCTAAAATTGCTCGTAAATTGTCAGATGGGCCGAGTCGTTTTCTCCCATCACATCCATGAATGCCTGAAACGCGCGCCCGGAATTGAGCACGGCGCGGACAGCTTTGAGCGTGCCGAAGTGCTGTGCCAGCAGGATACATCCCTCGGTGTCGTCGATTTCGTTGCCGGGGTGGAACCTGATAAAATCGCGACCGGGGACATCGCACACTTCGAACGTCTCGCCGAATCGTTCTGAAAAAACCCGTTTCAATCTGTATTGCTGCGCCGGAATGGAGGATCGGCCCCTTGCGTTCTCAAGGTCAGCCGGTTCCAGCGTCACGCAGAACACCTGCTTGTTGATCCGGAGCACGCCGAACGTACCGAAATCTGCGTTTTCCTCCAGGCGAATTAGCTCAATGATAGGCGTCATGGACTCGGCTTCCAAAATTTCCAGCCGGCTTTGCTGTTCGCCGGCGTCGATGATGGAAAGATCTCATGCAGTCGTGTGAACACACAAGTGAACTACTTCACTATTTCACTTCCCTTTTTGGGTTTTTTAGTTGGGAGGGTGGTCAAAACAAAGAGAGTTGGATTTGTCCGGAGGATTGCTTTTTGCCAATACATCCTCCTTTGGCGAGTATTATCCTGACCCATCGAACTGTCAATCCATATTTCACGGCGAGTTCGCGGTAATTCTTGCCGTTAAATTCGGAACAGATGGCTCTGTTGCGCGCGTTTTTTGCGATGCTGCCGATGGTGGGCAGGTTCAGCGGGCTGCCGCCGAACCCTCCTATCAATCGCAACAGAGCCTCCATCCCGATAAGATCGGCCACATATCGAAGTTCGTCCGGCAGGTCATCGTGTTTTATTTTGTGGCGGTATTCTGTCATCGGTCGACTAAATGAGCTTTTTTAACGTCCTGTTTTTCAATATTTTCGGTGGATTCAACCCTCTGAATTGTCCATCAACGACACGCACTTCCTCCATTTCCCATCCAGATTGACTCGATTTTCCGGCGGCAATGAAGAAACGCAACGCATTCGGCGACAACAGAACATCTCCTGTTGCATAAATAACATTATCTGCATTCCCACGAATCCTGAAATGATGGACTTTTAAGTATCGCTTTGCCAGAAATAAAGACAACCTTTGCATCAATGTCATCGTCCGAACTCCATGTAGTTAAACACCTAAATCACCCGGCAAACACGCGCCATTCTCAGGGGAATAATTAAAGGCGATTTCTCCGCCATATTTCAGAACATTCCTCGCCAGTCGCCGCGTGCACCGGGTAATAATCAATTCGCCATCAGTCAGCGCCTCTTCTAAATGTTTGCGGGTCCGAATTCCGTACTCATTATGCCATCCATCCCTAAACGCTTTCACGGCATCATCCATTGCCGCCTTCCGGCTCCTGCCCACTCCCCATATAGCCTCAACGCTATTGGATTTTTCTATCACTGCGAAATGGGTTAGTTTCCCGATGCGTTGAACTGGCTCCGGCTGTGGTGGGGTATCGAATAGTTCAAGTTGCTCCATCGTTTCTATTCCCAGGACCGACTAATCAGGCGCGACAAATTGTCATGCGTCCAGTTGATAGAGAGGTTGGCCTTTATATATCTATCGATTAAATGCGCTTCCCTCTTAGCTTCTTTTAGATAAGCCCACGTAATGAGTGTTTTCCCGGAAACGATTACATGCCACATAAAATTGTCAGCACACACGCCGTCCGAGTGCCATATTTGTTCGACATTGATATCACCCATTCTGTATGACCCTGGATGGCGTCTATGCCAAAAGCAGATTTTATTTTTGTTTGTTTCGAGCATTGTTACGCACCCCCCTGGGTTAAGTGGCAACATCATCAAGATGAAACGTGCCAACAACTACCGTCGATTCATTCACTTGTGAAACAGCCTCGAAAAGGAAAAAGTCACCATGCGGGTATTTTTTCTTCAAGCGAATGATCTCCTCTTCGGCCGGCTCCCGTTCGTCATAGAAACAAGTTGGCCCGAAGTGCGATGGCTGGCGAAATGATACGCCGATAATCTCGTCATCGTTAAGGTGTTCCAGGTTGATGACACACCAAAGTTTCATGCATTCTCTCCAAAATTAAATTCATTCATACAATTCGCGCACCTGATTTTCGCAATAAAGAGGAAACCTTGATCATCAACATCAAAAAATACCTTCCAGTTGTCATATCCGCAAAGCAGGCAAATGAACGGCTTTACTGTTCGAATATTGATGATCTTTCCCATCAGGTGTAACTCGGAACGTACACGTTGTACTGTGACACCAACTGCCTATCGTTGCTTGTTATATAGTCCATTGTGGTTGAAAGGTTCGCGTGACCAAGCATTCTTTGAACAGTGATCGGGCTGGCACCCCTGAGAATCATGTTTGTCGCAAGGGAATGCCGGAATTTGTGTGGGTGAACTCGTTTCGTAATGGTTGTTCTTTTTTTTACGGTATTGACCAACAGCCGCAGCGCCCATGGCGAGCATTGCCTGTTTCCATGGAGTGTCGTGAAGAGATAGCTGTCAGCTTCGCGTGGATACTCTGCAAGATATTGCTCTACGTGTTCATGGATCGGCCGCTGTGTTCCGATTGCGCATGTCATTTTTCGTATGATCTTCTCGCGATTGTAGATCGTATTGTGTTTTAATCCATCGCGGATAAGCATCTCCCGGCAAAATGATTTCACCAGATCGACATCTTCAACATCATTTTCAACTGCAAGCGTCAGCATCTTTCTCTCCTGTTTCCTTTCTTTTTCTCCCATTGCCCATGCATTTCTTCAGGTGTAAGTATGCGGCTAAAGCCGTCCTCAGGAGACCTGTTTTCTGCAAATTCCGTTCGCATCGTTCCATCACGCTCCGCCTGATTCTGGCGAACCTCCCGTGCGCGATCCGCGTCGTCGGCCAGGTCGTAAGCGATCGATTTCAGGTAGCCGTGAGATTCGACCGGTAGACGCCGAGGCGGGACATTCACCATCCGCTCCATTGCCATCCCCCATAATCCAGCATCGATGGGCCGGGACGGTTTCCCTTTCCACTCAATTTGCGGTTCTGTAATAAGGGTAGCAACCTCGCCGGCAAGGCGTAACGCCCGGCCCCAGACAAGGCCGCGATATCCCTTTGATCCGTTATATGGCGGACGGAAAAGAGAAAGATACGGCAAGATGTTCCGCGAAACGCTCGTCGGCATAACGGCAACTGTTTTAAGGCACTGCCGCGCATCCGCGTTTCCGGTCCACGCCTCAGCGCTCGCAACAGCTCCACAGGAAGGGCATATCAACTTCATCTTTCTCCTTTCACGAAAAACCGGTCACACGTCCGTTCGCCTGGTGTAGGTTTGTCAGGATCATCCTCGGCCCATTTTTCCCACTGTGTGCAATAAGTCCATAGCCCGGTTTCCCTCCGCCGAAACGAGTATGCACCACAGAATCTGCATACACTTTCAACTTTTCGATGGATATCCATGCCGCTCCATCCGGTATTCATACCGCCCCCGGCCTACGCACCGGGTGGAGATATCGAAGCCGTTGGCCCTGAGTTCGGCGATTACTGTATTGACGGCACACACGTCCGCCTGCATCATGATTTCGCGCGTTCCGCGCCACATGCCGTCCACCAGCAGGTTATGTACCCGCCGCAGCCTGTCACTTTCCTCAATCATCGCATAATGGATTGCCATTTTTAGATCTCCCCCGATAGATCCCACCCCTCACGTTTCGCCTGATAGCGAAGGGCGGTGATTATTTTGTACAGCAGGTTATCCGGAACCCATTCGATTCTGTCCGTCTTGCAGATCCTCTTGGCCAGCGCATGTGCATAATTCCAGGGTTTTCCGCCAACGGTGAGAAGTGCCTCGATCTTCTTTAGCTGTGCGGCCCTGTTTCCACGGCTCATGTTCTTCGGCCGCCCAGGATAACCACGCCGACTGCGTCCGTACTTGAAACCGGACTGGCCAAGGTGCGCCAGTACTTTACGCCGTCCTTTTACAGTAAGGTCCGCCGCGCTCGACACCCCGGCCACATTCATCAACATATCCCGATAGACGACGTCATCCATGCCCAACTGCTTCTTGGCGATATGGATCTTCGCAAGATCAATATTTCGTTGGTTTTTAATGGTCTGTTTTCTCACCGATCATCTCCTATGAGCTATGAGCTATGAGCTAAATTCGGCTGCTCATCAGGCCGCCCGCGCCACCGGACGACGATCCCGCCAAAAGCGGGATTTCGCACTACAACGCCGCAAGATCCATTGACACCTGCCGCCACTTATCCTCTGGGAATTTTCGTTCGTAGAATCTGATGTAGCTCTTCGATCCGACCACCTGGATGCTGTCGCCGATGGCCTCCATGGCCCTTAACCATTTTTCGTCGTCGATTTCGTACCGCCGCAGGCCGATGATTTGCCGGACGTTTAGACGCCCCTCTTTGTCCACCTGGAACGCATCCATAACGATCACCTTGATCTCGTCGCGCCCTTCCTCTGTCCAGTCGGTGAGACACTCGTCGATCAGCGCCTTTGCCGCTTTCAAACGCTCATCAAACGAAATATGTTCGCTGATCGCCACTTGGATTTTCTTTGTCCCGTCATAGGAAATAAGGCTCACGTTCCCCTTGTTCCCGCCGAGATGAACTCCGTACTTCTCGGCCGACAAATCGATGAACGCGGAAACGTCCCCCATGCTCCTGACTTTAAATTCCTTCATGTTTTTTTGAAGTGTTTCTGCCGCCGTAAAAAGTTCTCTGACCAGTGAATCGCGCTCCTGGTCGATTTCATCCACCATGCTCTTCGGGACAAGGCGCCCCTTGGCATCCTCCATAAAGTCGTCTTTGTTCAGCTCCGCCATTGGTTCCTCCTTGATGTAAAGTCGATCCGTAACGCCCCGGCTCATGCTGCACTCCGATCCAATTGCCGATGAGCCATGCCGTTGGCGTCCATTATCTTTCGCATCCGGATCAGCGTAACGAGCGCCTTTTGCTTGGCTTCACGACTCTTCTCGTCGATTACCGAGATGTCATGTAGGTCCATATAAATATCGTTCAACCCTTCGTGTATCTGATCGATCTGCGCCTGTTTTTCCATCATCTCTTTCCTCCTTTTCCTACAGCCTATCTCACATTGCACCTCTGGCAAGCCAGGTAAAGCCGCGCCCGTTGGGGACTGGTCGCCCCAAACGGCTTCCTCCGCTCTTCCGCGCAGCGCGACAGCGGGATCTCTCCCATCACCGGGCATATCACCGTCTCGTTTCCGTACTCCTCGGCCACCCGCTGCATCATATTCTCCAGGCTTCCGGCATAGGTCCCTTTCAGCGCCTGGTTGACGGCGGAAGGGGAATACCCCAACCGACGGGCGACGGCTGCCTGTCCGCCTTCTGCAACCGCCTTGCGCAGCAACGCCATATTATCTGTCATCGCTCGTCTCCTTCCTCCCTACACTTTTTCCCTAACGGGTTTCCGCACCGTTCGCACCTCATTGGGTACTCCGGCCCAACATCACGCACCAACCGATACGCATGGTACGATCCGGCGTGGCCGGAAAGGTTGTCGCTGATTTTAGCCACATATCCATGTTTCAAGAGGCCAAGGACGAATTTTCTCACATTATTGGTCTTTGCTCCGGATGTTCTGCAAAGATCTGGTACGGAAAACCGGCGCAGGATGCGCATGCTCTGCCACACCTTCCGCCGCGATGTGTTTTTTCTAGGCGATGATGCAACCATTCCCTTGATTCCAGCCATTAACGCCGCCTCCCGAACGTGGGTTGATCAAAGAAAAGCGGACGGTCTCCCCATTCGGCAAGGGAAACCGACTCCAGCCCATTGATCTTGGCCAGTTGCTCAATCCGCGACAGGCCGGTGGTCATGCGCCCGATGTTGGCTCTGGCCGCCTCGTGCAGCCTCTCCAGCAGGTCATGTTCCACACCCACCTCGCACACGGTTTCGGCAAGCGTCCGCGCGTCGGCAATGGTGATGCCGCGAAACTCCACCCACTGGGTGACGCGCCTGGCAAATCGACCGTTGTTTTGCAGCTTCCTGGCCATCTCCTCCATTCCGATGAGCACGACCGGCGACCCGGTGTTGTCGTAGATGTCCCGTAACACGTCGATCATGTCGGTCTGGCGAAGTAGATAATCCGCCTCGTCGACGAAGATCGGCCTCGGTCTTTCCATCAAGCAGCGCACCGAAGCGTCCACCATTGGCGCCCGGAATCGACCTGTCGGCTGGCCCAGTTCAACCATCAGGGCACTGAGCATGCTGGTCACCGTCCAGCAGGCATTGGCCCGAAGGAAGATGCCGTCCAGCGTGTTGGTGGCGAAGGCGACCGTTGTGCTTTTTCCTTCTCCTGGATGGCCCCATAAAAGCCCCATCCCCTCAACACCCATGGGACGGTCGGTCAGTTCGCGAACCGCCGCCAGAAACCGGCGGACATTCGCCGTCATTGCCATTTCGTGCTTCATGTGGTAACCTCCTTTTTGTCTTACGCTTTACCAAAAGGCCGGTGTTGCCCGCACCGGCCGACCTTTTACCCTGCCAAACGTGGAAATTTTTCACCGAGCCCATAATCTGCGACCATCTTTTTGGCCGATTGGTACAATGTGCCAAGGTTCACAGCGTGGCGATTGGCCTCGATTTCTAAGTCCCTCCGCTTCCGTTTGATGTTTGTTTTACTGGCCTCTTCCATTATTTCTTGATGTTTTCTCGCGTGGCCGGATGCCCGGCGCAGACGATGCCGGATAATGGTTTCTACGATAGCCTCCTCCGAAAACTCAATATTGAGGTGTTTTATAAGGTCAACCAGCACCTCCTTCGGCAAGTCTTTCATTCCGAGTTTTCGATTGCTCTTTTGGTATTGTTTCTTCATCTTTGCCCTTTTTTTGGCCATCTCTCCCTCTCTTCCCTCAGTCATCACTCGTTACAACTTGCCATTTTCCCTGTTTGCAGAAAGTGCTCATACCGTTTCATCCAAGCCAAATCTGCATCTGGAAGGTATTTTCCATCGGCCAGGTCCTGGGTGAGATACTCGTATTTTTCCCATTGAGTAGACGGCATCCTGTTTGCCTGCTTGTCCGCCAGCCGGATCACGTCCTTTGCGCGCTCCTCCTCATCTTCGCTGATGGCGATGGGAGAAGGGCCAAGTTCCTTTCGCCGCATGTCCTCTACCGCCATCGCCGCCTCATCCAACGCGCCGGTGCTGTATTCTTCGCTTTGTTTTGGATGGTCCACGATGTTTGCAATCTTTGATTCCCTATAGCCGAGGATCTCATCGTGGATAAACCGAGTTTTTGCCTCTCGCGCGACCTTCTTCAGCTCCCGGCTGCCCTCGCGCATCACCTTCTTTTGGATGTCCTTCGCTTTATCTGCGATCTCTTTTCGGTTATGGCCAGTACGGTCAGGATTGACAGCGGTGCATATATACGTCCCATCCTCTCCGAACACGTAAATTGTGCCGTAATCAGTACGGTCCAACAGAACCCTTACGCGTCCTTCGTGCCCGGCCAGCTCTGGTGTGATAAACCATGCGTTTTCAACCCTGATACCCTTTCTTCGGATATCCCGGAAACCGCCGTCCGACGGCGCAGGTGAAAGAAGAATATCCAACGCCCGCTCGTTGCTGATGCGCCGCACTGGTCCGGTCCAATCCCTTGCCACCTGTGCCGGCGTCATGCCGTCGAGTCCGTCATGGGAGTTGTGATGGTAGATGGCATCCACCCACCGGTCACAGATTTCCTGGAATTCGTCGGATGAAATTTTGATATCCACCGGATCCGATCCCTGCTTCATCATTCGCTGTGCAAATGTGCGTCTTGACTCTATGGCTTTTCTGTCCGCAACGCTGTGGCCGATGTAGCCTGGTAACAGTTCGACGATGGAGTGGGAAAAGGTTTTGAATGCACGTTCGATATGCGGCTTCTTCTCTGGAGAGAAAGGCGGGCAAAGCACCTGTTCGACTTCAAGGTCTGAAAATATTCGCACCATATGCCGCGACACATAGTCGGCGCCATTATCGGTCTTTGCTGATTCTGGCACACCCCAGTCAAGCAAGGCACGCCTGGTGAGTGCCGCCACCGATTCCGCCTTTGATGTCGGAGACACCAGCAGCTTGATCCGCCTTGAATAGACATCGATCACGCCTATTATCGTGTGCCGGCCATCGGTGAGCATCACGTCTCCCGGCGTAGAGTCGTATTCCCATAACTGATTCAGTCTGAAGACCTGCTCGGATGCGTCGCCGAAGGCGAACATTTTCCTATTTTTCCACTCATCAGGATTCTTCAGGTATAGGAGGAGACTCTCGTTTTCATCCTTCCATTTGGAAACGTATCGCCTTATCGCATGCGCGCTCGGTATTTCCTGGCCGTCGAATCTTGCTTTTATGGACATGCGTATCCCTGGGATCGATACATGAGGGTGATCGACGATCATTGCCTGGATGAACTTCTGCATGTGCTCAGGCACCGACGTCTTTGACATGCTGACGTAGTTCCTTGCCAGCCCAGCCGGTCCATTCTCCTTGTACTCAGTCTCCCATCGGTAAAAAGTGGACCAAGAAAGGACGATTTTTCCTTTTCGTTTTTTCATTGCGCTGGTTACGTTGGGTGGAAATTTTATCGTCCCCGCCTTCACCTCTTTTATAAATAGGAGCGTTCCCTTCTTTTTGGGCAGCTTCGTTGCGGCCAGAAACCCATCACGCGCCTTCAGGATCTCCTCGTTCGCGTACGCCTCGTCTTTTTGCTCGTCTGTGAGTGCGTTATATGCCGCAAGTTTCGCCTCCACTTCATCCTGTTTTGCGATTTTCGCGGCCATCGCCTCTGCGTTCACGCCAAGGCCCCGTATGAATCCTGAGGATTCACCTCCGTATAACGTTGAGAATACTGCCGCCCGAACATCGTCCGGCAGTAGTGACGTCGGAAATAATTTCCTTGGCCCACCTCGAACGCGCTGGCCTACGGTTGGCCATCTCTCGTTTTGGGCTCGTATTCGCACCATCCGAGGCGAAAGACCGATACATTCAGAAATTGAATTGACAGTCAGACAATGCTCCATGCCGCCCTCTACAATGGTTGGGATATCGCCTGTAAAATACCTTCTATGTGCCGCTGCGCCTCGGTCGGATCGGTATCTTTCCAGTCCTTGAGACGCTCCTCGTTGATGGCGTCCAAGAATTCGTTGAACGCCTTGCGAAACCGGTCGCTCATCTTTACCGCCGGCACATTGGTTTTTCTCTTGGCCCTGTCAACGGTCGTTTTCACTTTTTCGCCGTGGATCTTCCTGGCCGTCTGTTTTATGTGCGCCGCCGTTATCCGGCCGTCCGCCGTTTCCACGGCCTTCCTCCAGATCTCGATCTGTTTTTCCTCTGGGTATTTGACGAGGGCTCTTGCCTGTGCTTCGTTTTGTGGAATTGGTTTTTCGTCTTGTCTCCAATTGGAGACATTCTTAATTTGTTCCGCGTATGGCAGAAGACGATCTACAATGTCAGCAGCATCGATCATACGATACGCATGCGCCCGCTGTATATCCCATAAATCTTTTGCATAACCTGCAAAAGTGGAATGCGTGGACCGGTAGAGCATGGATGTATTAATCTCCCTCAATGCGCATCCTACCTCGTAAAACGCCTTGAAATTCCTGGTGACCACATCCTCCAGCTCCGCCAGGCGTTTCTTCTCCCGGACCGACATGGGCGGCATGCCTGGGAAGGACTCGTTCAGCGGAACGATGCTGTCGTCGTCAATGTCCAAGACGTCCGGTTCGACGGGTGCGTTGGATGTCTTTCGAAACAATGGATTCTCGCTTTTTGACATGGTTACCCCTTTCTTATTTCGTCATCTCTTCGAGAAACATTTCACGCTTCCTGACTTCCGACCTGGCCTCGCTCAGCTTCTCCTTCCATCTCTGGATCTCGGACCGAAGTGCGTCCGGTCCAGGCATGGAAAACATGCCGACTGTGTCGTTTAAAATTTCGATCGGGTCGTTGGATCCGGTTGCCCGGCAGAAGGCTGGAAGGTACTCGGCTGGGATGCGATAGTTGTCCTTGCTTTCGGCCGTCCACGCATCGATGACGGCCTTGGTGATCTCGACACCCAATAGATGGCTCATCTCCCCGGCGATCTGGTGCCGGGAAAGGCTACATTCCTTGATCGCCCGATTTAGCGCCCGCCGCAAACGGTCACGGACGTTCATCGTGCCCTCGCTGCCCGCAGCGGCCCGCTTCTCTTCGGTTAACCGGGTTAGATGGTCGAACAAACTGAGCTGCGCCGTATCTATTTGATTGCGTTTCTTAGGCATTGACGTGAAATGGGTATATTGATAGATCTATTAATTAGCAGAAGAAGACTTGCGAGGACGACGGCCGTCCCAGTTGTAATAATCAGCGAATGCGACTTTCGGGTCCAATCCGATTTCTTTCGAAATGGCACGGAATAAACGGTCGGAGATCAGCTTTTGGTGGATGACACGGGATATGGTCATTTCGGAAACACCGTGCTTTTCCGCAAGAGCCTTCTGCGTTACCCCTTTCCGCTTGAGCATGTATTGAATATCCATGGCGGTGATTGGCTCAGAAAATGTCATGAGAAGCTCCTTGGATAAATAAAAGGATTGAATATGTCGGCCAAGCTTGCATTAAAGTTCTTTAATAAAATACTCGGCTCTATCGATAATGTGCAGCCTGAGATTGTTGGGGGTGGAAAACTGGCTGAAATATTATGGCCATTAAACGATATATTCAGGTCACGCATGGACCGTATTTTATCGATAAGGTACGATCCAAAGTTCGAGGATGAGGCGGATAAGGCCATAGAAAGGTTTGCATCAAATCCGATTCCGTCTTCATGGGAAGATATATCGCCAGGCGCATGGCGGGTCCTGTTTGAACGCCACCGGCAATTGATCATTGTGGCCATGATCAACGAAAAGACTGGGAATGCATTCACGACAATTCCCTCAGGTCTTCCGGAAAGCGCAATTTTACCTGGTATAATGCTGCTTCTGCTTCATGAAATGAAGCTTCCGTTTTCAGTAGGTGATCAAAAAGATCTCGGAGTTTGGCAAGGTCTTCCTCCTGAATCGATGAAGCGACACTAAAGGCTTTTCTTTGATTGAATAAGCACATTGTAAGTCTCTTCTTGTACGGAATTGAACCAATCGGAGGAAATTTGCGCTACTAAGATTCTTTTCTTTCCGATTAGATTTTTGAGTTTTTTTATGATCCTTTTGAAAAACACGTTTTCTCCATGTCTATTTTTAATTCGGATATAGATATGGTTTTATATGCCAAGTGGATGATAAGTCAAGGTTTAAAATAGGCCGAATGGATAATTTGCCAGAAATAATACGCCGATTAAAAGAAATGGAGGATTTAAAAAGCGATAAAGAGATCGCTGAACTATTCGATTTAACGCCACAAGAGTTTAGCAGAAGAAAAAAACGTGGAACATTACTTGCAAAAATTATAGATTGGGGAATATGCCAATCGGCAGATTTAAATTGGCTTTTAACTGGTGAAGGCTCGCCTTATGTCGGCCAACAGAGGCACTCCTCGAACGTCCTCGATATTAAACACAATTGTGTCATTCAGGAATTCGATGACAAGGAATTCGCTATCGAGGTCAATGAGGCGCTGGTGGCCCTGGAAAAGGCATCGACAAAAAATTTTTATGAGATCGGCGGATACATAAAAAGGGCTGCCCAGGAGGCGAAGCAAAAACATTCCGTCGACGATGAAACTCGTTTGACAGGGACGGAAGATACAGCAAAAAAATAAAGGCTGACGGGCACCAGAGAATGAAACAGAGTTCTATTGAGCCGCCCCGTCGTGATCAGCGCGTCAGCGATAGAAAATTTCACGATGGGTATTTGGAGATGGTTGTCCATCTATCAGGCTATATTGGGCATGTCACAACCTATGGCAACTTCCCGAAAACCGTGGGAATCAAATATCTGGCTGGTTGTTATTTACATGATTTTACTGATATTGACAGGCCGAAAAAAATACTCGATGCGGTATGCAAGACAATAGATACAAGACTCATATCCACTTTGCATTTTAAATTTGAAGGTTTGCTCCGCGTCGGGATTATATATCCGTTCGATCACCGATGCGCCCTCGTCAGGATTTTCGCTCCAAGGAATGAACCCGAAACCTGTTTTGGTATTTGAGCAGTGTATTTAAAATGAAGGAATTTTCTGATGAATAAAATTATTTTCTCAATATTGTCTTTATTAATGTTGGCAGGATGCTCTAATGATTATTCGAACGAACAGAAAGCAAAACCCCTTGAAAGAACAGTTCACATAAAAATGAATACAGCTATAAACAAGGGAGAACAAGAAATTCTGCGCATAGCCGTTTTTGAATTTTTTATGACGTGCCAACCATTAAAACAAAAATATCTCGATGATATTGAATATCACTGCTGTCCAAAATAAATAGAAATTCTTAATTGCTCTTTGAAATTTCAATTGTTTAGGCGGTATAAACCGCAAACTTCAAGATCAGGTTCCCATTTTCAACTTGTGCTGTCCAATTCCTTTAAATGGAAGTTGATATTGGACATGCTGAATCATTCCGGGGAGAACATCGAATGGTTTGTCAATCCATTCCCATAAATCCCTGTAAGTAAAAAGATTCCATCTGAGAAAAGCAACCAGATTTGACAACGACCAATTGAATCGGGACTTAAACTTCAGGTACTTGATTAGCAGCATGGCAATTAATGCTGTCCAAATCTGGATATACAGCGCATTCTCGCTGGTTCCAACAAAGGTTTTCACCTTCAGATTCTGTTTGAGTGCCTTGAAGAACAATTCTATTTGCCATCGATCTTTGTAAATGGCGGATATTGTGGTGGCCCCAAATTCCAGATGATTGGTCAGCAATACGATTTCACGATCCTGTTCTTTATCCCAAACGGTTACCTTTCGTAGCGTGTGGGGACAATTCTTACGAGCGTAGTGACCGTTGAACTGGATCAATTCGTCGGACAGGATGTTTCTATTGAAAGGGACCTGTCGTTGTTCAATCACCGTGTAATCGGCATTGTCCTTTAAACGGGTGACAAAATAGATCTGATTTTCCGTCCAGTAAGCAAATAGCCGATAATCATTATACCCCCGATCCATGGCGACGATCGATTGGGGTGACAGAGGAATCTTACGGGCAATGGTGACATCATGCTTTTTGCCGTTGGAGATATAAGCATAGGTCGGCAGATACCCGTCATGATCCAATAGCAAGTGAAGTTTAACGGCCCCCTTGGTCTGGCGGAATTTTGCCCACGGAAAAAGCGACAAACACAGCGAAATGGTTGAACTGTCCAGCGACAGCAACTTATTTTTAAATCGGAACCGATGTTTGCCTGGACCTGTCATCTTGCACACATCAAGTGTCTGGTAAAAAAGGTCGCGATACATTTGCCAGGGCCGATGGGCATTGGCATAGGACAACGTGGATTTGTTCGGCGCCTTTTTCACCCCAAGGTGACGGAGTTTGCCAAGGCAACAGGATAATCCGCCACAAATTTCACGCAGACTCTTGGCTTGAGCCAGTTGACAAAAAAGCATGGCTACAAAATGGTCCCAACTGCTGAAGCCTTTTGCGTAACGTTCAGCTTGATGACGAAAAACCAGATTGAAAAATTGACCTCGATGAAACAAAGCAACCAGTTGACTGAACAAGCTTGCATGGCGTACCATCTGTCTGCCTCCTTTGTTTGGCTAACGGTTTCTTTTGGCGATTAAACCATGCCTTACAAGGAGGCTTTTTTTCAAGTGCTTATCGAATTACTTCTGTTCAAATCGGTTCTTGGACAAGAGTGATTGAATATATTGAATATGTTTCAAAAATGTCATGCGACAAGGATTCATATTATGATTATCGCTGTGAAAAATATGGTTGGTCAAATGTGCTTTATTTAAAAATGAAAATAAAAGATGACGCCAAGTTGATTCCTTCTGATTTGCGTGCTTGGGGTCATATCGAACACATCTACATCGGCGGTCCATCAACCCCTGGATTTACTATGTCCAAATTTCCACTGCTTTGCGGCGCACAACAGTATGACGGAGAAGATGTATTTATTCCATCCCAAGGAATGGCCAAACTTTTTTGAGGATGTATAAAAAAGAGGGGAAGGCTTAAATGAAAAAAACAATATTTATGCTTCTTTTAATATTATTTCCGACGTGCGTTTTTTGTGGCGAGTGGTACGAGGGCGGAACATTATTTGAAGCGAATGCACTTGAATGGCAAAAGGCCACCTATGCAAATAAAATGGCGACATGTGCTAATTTTCTTGCCGCATATGCTAAAGCAGGATTATTAAATGACGACTTGACATCAAGGTTTAATGAGCCTGATGATTACAAGCCGTATGCCATAGAATTAGCAAATTCGCTCGATAAGGTTTTTAAGAGGGACCCTGATGACGGTAAAAATATCATGCTGTTTTCAAACCAAGAAGTTAAAACGTTTGCCGCCATGATCGTTATTGGTAGCGGATGGGCAAAGCCGGAATACTCCAACGGCAATTAGGTTACCAAAAATACGTCAAACTCATTTCCGACTTTCAAAAATCTGCTGTTTTTATTACCAACCGAAATAATTAATAAAATCTATTTTTATATAATTTTTTACCCATTTCCGTTCATTTCCGACTTTTTTCATTTTACTGTTTCTGAAAACAACTTTTAAATCTGGCTTAAATCATTAATCAACGCGCCTTCATATCTATTTCAAACACCTGTCGTAGATATCACATGGTTTTAAACCAGCCGTCAAATCCACCCGAAATTTCCATTTTGGTTTCAAACCGACTGTAACGCCGTTATCCGATCCAGTCCAATCACAACCAACCAAAATCACGACACATCCCACCACATCACATCAAATCCCGGCCAATCCCATTGGTTTCATACCAGGTGATAGGGCACAATTTGTTGGGAAATCGCCGACAATTCGGTGGAAGAAGCGGTCAGAGTTTCGACCCCTTTGGAGATTTCCCTGATCATGGCGTGCAATTTGTCCATAAATTCATTGAAGCGCCGGGCCAACTCACCGATTTCGTCCTCGGCGGTAACCGGTAGACGAGTGGTTAGATCACCCTCCCCCTCAGCCAGATCGGTGAGGTTGGCGACCACACCTAGCACCGGGCGTACGATGGCCCGGGTCAATAACAGCGCCACGACAACAATCGCGGCAATGCCGATGAAGGCGACGATGAGGGCAACCCATTGAAGGGACTTCACCGCCGCAAACGCCTCGGCTTCGTCGATTTCGGCCAGCAAGACCCATTGCAGCCCTTCGAACGCAATGGGGGTGTAGGCGGAAAGAACAGGGTTGCCGTTGTAATCGATGATGATTTTCTCTTCCGTCTTACCGTCCAATGCCGCCGCAGTGGCGGCGGTATTCACCTTGCCTTTTTCAGGATGACGAAAGGAGGTTGCCACGGAATGATTTTCCGGGTCCAGATAGGAATCCGACCGCATCAGCAGATCATGGCCCACCAGATAGGTCTCGCCGCTTTCTCCCATGCCGGCCCTTTCAGACATGATCTTATTCAAGGTGTCTATGGGAAACTGGAACATGAGGACCCCGATTTTCTGTCCTCCGCTGAATATGGGTGAGGCCACGAAACCGGCCGGCGCTTCGTAGGAAGGGAAATATTGTTTGAAATCGGCAAAGACCACCGTATCGGCCGATTCGGCGGCATTGGCGTTACGGAATAGCTGTCCAAAATTGGTCCTGGCGTAGGGCCCGTCGATCAATGAAGTTGCAAAATCAAGCTCCTTGAATACCGAGTAGACAATTTTCCCGGTCTCCGCGTCTACCAGGAAGATGTCATAGTAGCCGAATTTTTGTAAAAAACTTCGAATAATGGGATGGTATCGCCCATGAAGCCGGCTATAGGTGGATCTGTCGTCTGCACGATCCAGCGTATCTTTGGCGCCCAGGGGGTTGGGATTGGCCTTGATATAGTGGTACTGCAGGGCTACGGTGCTGCTGTCGATTTTCCCGACAATTGAATTGACATCCGGCGATTTCCCGTCGTTTTGTTCCCGGTAGGAGGAGCTGAAATCCTGAGTATAATAGGTCGCCAGTTTGTCACGCAAACCTGTAATCTTCTGGTCGTTCAATTCATTTTCGTCCATAAACGTCTCAAACGATTTTGAGAATCCGTCCATGGCGGAAACAATCATGCGGTTTTCCGAGAAAGTGATCGCTTGATCTTTGATGGTCTGAAGGTAATCTACCACCTGATCTTTCTTCACGTTCCGCATGCTTTGCATCTGGGAAAAGGCCTGGTTTTCAAGGGCTGCGTCGGCTTTGTGCAGGGCCACGATGGCCATTACGGCAAAAGGGAGGATGCCGACACACAGAAAAGCGAACAGTAATTTTGTCTTCAGACGTAATTTGGTAAACATGACGATAATCTCCGAAACGTAATCGAAATAACAATAACCTACAGGCTTCCGATTCGCCGGATCATATCGAACATTACATACCCACCTTGCCCGTCGGTGTACTCTGACGACATTTAATCGGCCGATTGCAAAAAACCTTAAATGCCCTTTTGTTCACCTGCCACCTGCACGGCTTCGGACAACCAGTCTTCTTCCTTTCAGAGCTCTTAATTGCTTTGGGATAAGAATTCGATTTATCCCAAAGCCACATCGAGGAGCATCATCACGGAAAATCCCACCATCGTTGTCATTGTTACCGTGTCGATGTTTTCCACTTTTCTTTGTGACTCGGGAATGAGTTCCTCAACAACGACGAAAATCATTGCGCCAGCCGCAAAACATAGCGCATAAGGCAGAACATTTTGCATTTTTAAAACGAACAATGCGCCGATAGCGCCGGCAACCGGCTCTACCATTCCTGAAGCCTGCCCCATGAAAAAGCTTTTGCCCTTTGTCATCCCCTCTCTTCTCAAGGGAACCGATACTGCGGTGCCCTCGGGGAAGTTTTGGATTCCAATGCCAATTGCCAGGGCAATTGCGCCACCAATTGTCGCAGAGGGGAGGTTTGCCGCCACCGCACCGAAAGCAACGCCGACAGCAAGGCCCTCCGGTATATTGTGGAGAGTGATGGCAAGTACGAGAAGGGTGCTTCGTTGCCAAGACGTCTTTATTCCTTCGCTTTTATCGATGCTCAGTCCGGGATGAAGATGGGGAAGAAGCCTGTCCGTAATTCGCATAAAAATTCCACCGGCCATGAATCCGAAAACCGCTGTCAACCATGGGACCTGTCCCAATTGTTCCGCCATCTCGATGCCGGGTGAGAGCAATGACCAGAAGCTCGCGGCAATCATAACGCCTGCCGCGAATCCGAGCATTGAATCCAGAAGCTTTTGGTCAACGGTACTGGTGATAAAGACAAGAGCCGCACCGGCTGCCGTTACGCCCCAAGTAAAAAGTGTCGCGATAAACGCCTGAACAACGGGATTAAATTGTTGGATGAATTCAACCATCATGAATACCTTTTACAAAATGACGCGTGTAAGACACATGAATCGGTTGCGATGAAAGAAGTCGATAATCGGAGCGAAAAGGGAGGCGGGGCGCCTCCCTTTGTTTTCATACAAGAACCGGTCAAAGCAAAATTTGGTGCTTCGTATCCGACCGCCGATCGTTTGTTCTTTCATAAAATGGATTCGAACGCGGCAAAGAGAAACGAAAGATCAAGCAAACGCCCTGAGCATCAGCCGGACCGAACCGGCGACAACCAGCATGGCCGCCATCCCGGCCAAGGCCAGTCCGATGAACCAGAGCCACTGGCGAAGCCGCCTGTTGCTGTTCGGGGAAGGTTCAATAGGCTCCTTCGTGCTCATGGGACGCCTTTCCACGAAACACGTAGAAGCAGTAAGCCGTATATGCCAGGACGCAGGGCAAAAGAAACGCGGTTCCCAAAAGCAGCAGGGACTGGGACTCGGGTGCGGCGGCGGCATCCCAGATGGACACCTTGAAAGGCACCAGCCACGGCCAGGTACTCACCCCGATGCCGATATAATTCATCAAAAAGATACCGAGGGTGAGGAAAAAGGGCCGGTATTCCCGCTCGACGGTGCGAAGATCTTTCCAGAGCAGGAAGAAGAAGACCACCGAAAGGATGGGCATGGGTTGGAGGAAGAAAAAGTTGGGCAGGCTGAACCACAGCGCTTTGATGTCTGCATTCATGAGTGGCATGGTAAGGCTCACCAGCCCCATGAAAATCGCCACGTAGATCATCACGTATCGGGCGCACTTTCTCGCCCACGCCTGGGTCTCGCCCTCGGTCTTGGCGATGGTCCAGGTGGCGCCCAGAAGCGAATAGCCGGTGATAAGGGCCACGCCGGTCATGACACCGAAGGCATTGAGCCAGTCCAAGGGACCGCCTGCGAAATCGCGGCCATCCACGGCGACGCCGTGAACGAAGGTTCCCAGCACCATGCCCTGCATGAAGGTGGCCATCAGGGATCCGAAGTGAAAGGAGAAATCCCAGATCCGCCTGGATGTTCCGGTTGCCTTGAACCGAAACTCGAAGGCGACGCCGCGGAAGACCAGTCCGATCAGCATGAGGATGATGGGAATATAGAACGCCGGCATGAGTATGGCGTATGCCAGGGGGAAGGCGGCGAAAAGACCGCCGCCGCCCAGCACGAGCCAGGTCTCGTTCCCGTCCCAAAAGGGGGCGATGGAGTTCATCATGCGATCCCGGCACTGGTCCGTGGGGGCGAAAGGAAAGAGGATGCCGACACCCAGATCGAAGCCATCCAGCAGGATATAAAGAAAGATGGCCGTGGCGATCAGTGAATACCAGACCAACGGAAGATCCAGAAAACCATCGAAATTAAACATCTTTCCCTCCTGTTTGGGCGGCGATATCGGTGACCAGGGGCGGCGTTTCGACGCCGTGGCTGCCATAGGTATCGTCTTCGGTGTCGTCCGGTCCCTTGCCGATGAGTTTGAGGATGTAGTAAGCACCGGCGGTGAACACGATGCCGTAAGTGAGGACGAAGACGATCAAAGAGATGAAGACGGAGCCGCCGGCCACCGGAGAGATGGTTTCGGCTGTGCGCAGCACGTCGTGGACGATGAAGGGCTGCCGGCCCACCTCGGTGACGAACCATCCGGCCAGAACGGCCGCAAAACCGGCGGGTGTCATGGCCATGCACCACAGATGAAACCACCGGGTGGAAAAGAGCCGCTTGCGAAAATAGAGCACCAGGGCGATCAGGCCGGTGGCGATCATCAGCATCCCCAAGCCGACCATGATGCGAAAGGTCCAGAAAACCACGGCGACGGGCGGGCGGTCCCTACGGGGCCAGCTTTTCAGTCCTTTCACCTCGCCGTTGGGATCATGGGTGAGGATGAGGCTGGAGAGCCTGGGAATGGCGATCTCCAAACGGTTTCGCTCCTGAATCTGATCCGGCAACGCGAAAAGGCGAAGGGCGGCGCCCTTTTCCGTGTCCCAGATTCCCTCCATGGCCGCCACCTTTGCCGGCTGGTATTCGAAAGTGTTCAAACCGTGCAGATCGCCGAACAGAAGCTGCATGGGCGCAACGAAAATGGCCATGATCATGGCCATGCCCAGCATGACCCGGGCATGTTTCACGAATCGTCCCCGCCACAGGTAATACCCGCCGATACCGCCCACCACAAAGGCCGTGGTCAGATAGGCTGCGGTGACCATGTGAATGAAACGATAGGGAAAGGACGGGTTGAAAATTACCTGCATCCAGTCGGTGGGATAGAGCAGGCCGTCCGACCCCTGGCGAAAACCGGCCGGTGTCTGCATCCAGCTGTTGGCGGAGAGGATCCAGAAAGCGGAAATCACGGTCCCCACCGCAACGATGATGGTGGCGGCAAAATGCATCTTTTTGCTCACCCGATTCCAGCCAAAGAGCATGATGCCCAGAAAGGAGGCCTCCAGAAAGAAGGCGGTGAGTACCTCGTAGCCCAAAATCGGTCCGAGCACGCTGCCGACCTTGTCGGAAAAAACCGACCAGTTGGTACCGAACTGGTAGCTGAGCACCACGCCGCTGACCACGCCCATGCCGAAGGTCACGGCGAAAATCTTCACCCACATGCGGTAGACCTGTTCGTAGACAGGGTTGCCGGTTTTGATCCAGCGCCATTCGACCACGGCAAGCCAACTGGCCAGTCCGATGGTGAACGCCGGAAAGGTAATGTGATAGGCCACGGTAAAGGCGAACTGGATACGTGCCAAAATTACGGGGTCCAGGTGGGATAACATATGGAT
Organism: uncultured Desulfosarcina sp.; assembly: GCA_963674945.2. Taxonomy (GTDB): domain Bacteria; phylum Desulfobacterota; class Desulfobacteria; order Desulfobacterales; family Desulfosarcinaceae; genus Desulfosarcina. The sequence continues at coordinate 401,530 of CAXXWQ010000001.1, read as the reverse complement.
ACCTCGACGGGTTGCATTGGATTGTCAGTGGTAGGAAACGTTCTTACCGGATAATAATAAAGAGTGCGTTGGCAAAGTCAAGTGGATCCGCGAAGTTTGAAGGGTGAATTGGGGAACAAGGAACCATCGCAGAAAGGAGGGGTGAAGCGCAGACGAAAATATCGGATTTATAGGGAATTGCGCAAAGACAAGCAAAGAATTTGTAAAAAAAGCGGTTCCCCTTGTCAGACCATCGGCGAAGCAATGAAAGAATGCGGTTCCTGCATGTGGCTGCGCGACCAAATTTGACTTGGAAAAGCGTTTTACGGCACCGTCAAACCTGGACTATTTATTTTTTACAACCATGCGCCAGGGTTTCTCCTTCTTGTTTTTCAGTTTGACTTCTACGATTTTAACCTGGCGGACGGTATCTTTCATCACCAACGTCGCATGGGGGCCACGGATGGAGGTTCCGGCGTGGATGATACCGAGGCAGTGGACCACGGGGTTGCGTTCGAACACCCCCCCCTTGATTTGGGAAAACTCGTCCAGTTGACCAAGCTCGCCTTCCAACAGTTCGATTTGCTTTTTGACGGCCTCGACCTCTTCCCGGAGATCCTCGATCTTCTCGAAAAGCGACTGGTGGTCCTCCCGCAGCTTGGTAATGGTCGAGATGGAGCGCTCTGCCGCCGTTCGCAACATATCCATTTTGGATTTGATCTTCCAGGCGTCGGTCTTGGCATCCGGTCCGAGGCTTTTTAGCTTGTCCGCCAATTGAATCTGCTTGTTCTGTGTCGCCGCCTGTACCTCCGCCGCGCTGGCGATGGTCTGCTGGATTTTGTTTGACCGGTTCACATGGTCGGCAACGAGAGTCTCCAGTTCGGCCAGTTTCGCAGCCCTGTCCGAAATCTGCAGTTTGATCTCGGACACGGCCGCATCGATTCTTTTGTCGATGCCAACGATCAGATCACAGGTCTCCGACGATCTGGAGCCGATGCCGGCGGCCTTAATGCCGTTTCTGGCCTGCACCGTGGAGGTCAAAATCTTGCCGTTGTCCACGATCACCGTTCCACCGGAAATGATGGTGGAATTGGAGACGTCCCGGTCCACGATCACGTCCCCCATGGCCTGAATGGTCGATTGATGAATGTAGCGGGCACGGAGGTTGCCGCCGCATGTCAACTGGGCACCATTGACCCCGCCCAAGACGTTGATGTTCCCGACGGTTTCGCACTCGGTGTTGTTGATCTCCCGGGTAAGCAAACTTCCGGATTGGACCTTATACCCGGCATTGACGATACCGGTCGATTCCACATGACCTTCAAACAGGACGTGACCGGTCCGGATTCCGATGTCTCCGTCGATGATCAAGTCCTCGAAAACGTGCACCTTGCCGTCTGCGGATTTAACCGGACGTCCATCGGTCCTGGCCAGCGCCTTGAGGCCGTCTTCGGACAATTCGACGCCCTTTCCGTGGCCGAGCCGCAGGTCGGGAGGCTTGGGCTGGGGAACGGGTTCCCCATAGATGTTGATGCCCGGTTCACCCGGGGCGCCCAAAATCTTTTCGGCCAGTAAGGTGCCCGCCTTGACCTGGGGAATCTCCCCCCGATCCTTGTAGTCCATGAACCCGGTTTCCTTCAGGGTGCCGATTTTCAACGGATCGGTCTCGAAGTGATACACGATTTTTGCCGGTTCAGCGGGAACCGTTGGTTTTCCTTTGGCGATAACCCAGGAATCGGCCGGTATCGGATTTCTCTCCACGGTCTCTTTCAGCAGACTTGGTTCGAGGATACCGTATTGAACCCCGTGCAATTTTAAAATTTCTGCAATGTCGGTCAATGAAATGGATCGCGTATTTTTCGCGACCGGATAGATGAACCCCTCGACCCCGTCGTCACTCACGCCGAATGCGTACCCTTTGGCGTACAACCGGCTTTTTTTGTTGATGCTATCTAATGATTTTTTCTTCAATGCAAGTAACCTATCCAAAATGGAGTAGCGAGAAGATCGACCGTCGAATCTGTTGGAAAATCAAACAAATCATCAGCTCTCACTTCCGAAACAGTTTGATATTATAAATCCTTTTCGGTCATCGCAAGGATTACTTAAGCCCGATTTGCGATATTGGTTCGATAAAGAATTGGAATGAAAAAGAGACCCTGGATTTGGGCGGGACATTTCACGCAAAACCGTTGTGGCGGCGGTCCTTCGGTTCGATTCCCGAAAGCCGCCTTTGTGGAAAGGATGGTTGAAGAGCGCGTTATCGCGCTCTTCAACCGGCGCATTTTTGCATGCACTATCTGGATTCGGGAAATATCAGGCCATATCCATTCTCACTGTGCAACGATTTGTCCATACCATCGAACTCGCTTTGCTCGTCGATACGAAAACCCACGGTCTTTTCGATTACGACGCAGATGACCAAAGTCCCCACGACAGCCAGCAGGATGGTTGCCCCCATGCCCTTCAGCTGAACGAGAAACTGACTCCAGGCCGTCCAGTCAGAGATGTTTTCCCGGGCTGCGGCCATCCAGCTGTCGCGAATGAAGAAGCTGAGCAACAGGACCCCCAGCCCGCTGCCCACCCCGTGAATGCCAAAGCAGTCCAGGCTGTCGTCATATCCGATTTTCATCTTCGCGTTCAGGGCATAATAGCAGGCGATACTGGACAAGGCCCCCAAAATGATGGCGGCGGCGGGCTGAACGACGCCCGCAGCGGGCGTGATGACCACCAACCCGGCCAAGATGCCGGATACGAAGCCCAGTGAGGTAACTTTTCGGAAGGAGAATCCTTCGATGATCATCCAGGTCAATGCGCCACTGGCCGCAGAGACCTGGGTCATGGTCAACGCACGGGCCGTATCCAGGCCGCTTTGCACCGTTGACCCGGCATTGAAACCGAACCATCCCACCCATAGCAGACCGGCACCCATCATGGTCATGACCAGGTTGTTGGGTGCCATGACCGCTTTGGGAAAACCCTTTCGCGGTCCGAGGAAAAGGGCCACCACCAGGGCGCTGACACCGGCGGAGACATGGATGACCAGTCCGCCGGCCAGATCGATGACGCCGGCGGCGCCGCTGTTGAAAAGCCAGCCGTCCGCGGCCCATACCCAGTGGCACAAAGGACAGTAGATAAAAAGGAACCAGAGGATGATGAACAGGGTGTACCCCCGAAAATAGACGCGTTCGGCCAGTGCACCACTGATCAGGGCCGGGGTGATGATGGCAAATTTTCCCTGAAACATGGCCAGCACGTATTCCGGAACCCCGTCGACGATGGCATCGTCGATCCCTTTGAGCATGAAATAGTCGCTATTCCAGCCCACGAATCCGCCTAAAATCCCCTTGCCAAAGGCCAGGGCATAGCCGCACACCACCCACAACACACCGATGATGGCAATGGATACGAAGCTGTGCATCATGGTGCCCAAGACGTTCTTTGTGCGAACCAGCCCGCCGTAGAACATGGCGAGACCGGGAACCATAAGCAAAACCAGGGCAGTGGATATCAACATCCATGCCGTCGTGCCCGTATCCACAACAGCGGGTTCCGCCGCAAGGGCAGCGACGGGGACAAGCAGCAAGGAAAACAGACCAATGGCACTTTTCACGTAGAGCTTCATTCAACCTCCCCTTCTCATCCTTTTCAATTTTGTAAGTTAGCGAAATAAAGAGCGACAGATGTGTAAAGCCCATGAGGAAATTGCACATTGCATACCGAACTCTATATTCCATTCAATAAATTGATATATTTAAAAATATCTTTATAAAACGTATTTTCCATCGAATTCATCAACGACACTAATGTAATTAAAATGAGAAAAAACATACGATTGTGTAATTTTTTATTTAAAAAAATGATCGGAGGAAAGATTGCGGACAGGGCAGGGGAAAAATCCGGGTCCGGGGGGGGGTACCGGCGTTGGACAAGATACACTGCAATCATGGAGAATTACAGGCATCCGAAGCCAGCGTCAAGGGTGTGGGTGATTCACCCGCCCTGCAACATGTTTTCTCCCTGGGGTTATGCCGAAACGGGGTGGCGGCGGATATCCACCGGTGATGCAATATCGATCGCAACCAAGAGTCAATCCCTTTGACAACAAGGTGTTATGCCTCTATAGTGTCACTCATGGCAGATAGCCACCCGCTTACACCCGAACCGTCATACCCATGTAACGGAGCAGGCCACCGTGTTGCACGGCGGCAACCCAAACAGATCAATGCCGAAACGTGATGAATTCGGCACTATCGGCGTACCCTTTTCGGGGTATCACAGTGGAGTTCAACATATAGATGCGCTCTCTTCGACGGTCAATCATCACTTTCTTCAAAAGGTTGCGTGAACGCCTGCGCCGGGGACAAGTGACACGCGACGACCTCTTCATCGGCGAGGTTCTCAAACGCAACAACATTATCACGGAGTTTCAACTCAAATCCGCACTGGACAGTCAGCGTGAAACACTTGTCCAGAAAGGCAGAGCCGTACGACTGGGCCGGGTTATCGTGGATCTCGGGTTTGCGGCCGAGTCTGAAATTATCCGTACGATCAATGCCGAATATCAGATTGAAGTCAACTCGCTGGCCGACGATATTCGCGAATTGCTCTCCTACAAGTACGGCGCCTATTTTGAGCGCATTCCCCGCACTCGTATCCCCATGTGGATTCAAATGGCCGTGGCCACGACGTTCATCATCGTTCTGACGATCTTTACCCTCAGCATGGCGGTGCTGAACCAGCAAAAAGAGCGCCTCCACGAACAGACCGTCCGCCTCGGTATGGTCAGCCTCAACTATTTTGCCAATAATGCCCCCATTCCTCTTCTGGAAGATGATATCCTGCGGCTCAACACCTTGATCAAGGAGGCGGCACACGTTGAAGGACTGCGCTATGCCCTGATTGTCGGACCCAACAATTTGATTAAAGCCCATACCGACATCAATCTCATCGGGGTGCCGTTCAAGCAGTTTGCCGAAAATCCGAAAACAACCGTCAAGAACGATGTCACCTATTACAGCTATAGTCGCCCGGATGGGGAACGCCTGCTCGACCTCTACCGGGATATCCGTTTCAAGGAAAAACCGTTAGGGCAGGTTCACGTGGGCATCTCACTCAACTTCATCGAAGATCTGATCCAACGCGAGCGCATCTCCATCGTATTGATCACCCTGGGTATCCTCGTCGTCGGACTGATCATTGCGATTCTTTACGGCTTCCGTTTCTCCCGCCCCATCTCTCATCTTCTCAAGGCAACCCAGGAGATCGCCAGAGGGAACTATCAGTACCGTGTTCCCGTTACACGCAATGATGAGTTGGGCACCCTGGGCGCCTCATTCAACAAAATGGGCCAGGAGTTATGGAAAAACGCCATGACCCAGAAATCGTTCGGGAAATATGTGGGCAACGAAGTATTGGATATGATTCTTGCCAACCCTGAAACGCAATGGCTGAAAGGAACCCGCAACGAAGCCACGATTCTCCTGGGAGACGTCAGGGGGTTTACCGCATTTGCCGAAAGCAGGGCGCCGGAGCAAGTGGTCGAAACATTGAACACGTATCTTGAAATGGCGACCCGGGTGATTATCAAGTATGGCGGTTATATCGATAAATTTATCGGTGATGCGGTCCTTGGTGTCTTCGGTGTACCCGTGTACAGGCAGGATCATGTCGATCGTGCGGTACGGGCGGCTCTCTATCTCCAGGAAGAATTGATGAAAGAGAGCCTTCATGGCAATCAATTGCTTGCCAGCGTAGGCATCAGCATCCACACCGGTGAAGTCGTCGCGGGAAATGTGGGATCCCAATCCAAAATGGAGTATACCGTCATCGGCGACAGCGTTAACCTCGCTTCACGGCTCAATGCGTTTGCAGGTCCTGGAGAGGTGATTGTGAGTCGGGAGGTTCACAACCATCTGGGCCACTCGCTGGAGGTGGAACATCTTGGACAAAAATCGATCAAAGGCAGGTCCGAACCGGTGGACATTTACAGGGCCATACGCATCCAAAGCCGAATCCATGCTTGAAAAACGCATTCTCCCCATTCTGATGCTTCTGACCCTCTGCTGCGTCGCCAAACCGGTCCCGGCAGAGCAATCCAGCTCGTCCGACATTATCAACGGCAAGGATTTCCTTATCGTTACCGTTCAAAAGAAGGAGTCGCTGGCCAGCCTGGCAGAGCGATATCTCGGCAGCATCGACAAAGCGTGGCAAATTGCCGAATACAACGGCATAACCAAAACAAGGGAGGCGCAGCAGGTTGTCATCCCGCTCAAACCCGTTACACCCGGCGGAATCTTACAAAATGGATACCAGACGGTCCCGGTTCTCTATTATCCAACCATCACCGCAGAGCAGACCCGCCCCGAAGCAGTATCGGCCGACCTGTTCACAAAACAGCTCGCGTATTTGAACGACAACGGTTTTACGACCGTCTCCCTGGACCGGTTGTACGCCTTTTTCCATCTCAATGAGCAGCTGCCCCCCAGGGCGGTTGTTATCACCTTTGACACCACAAAACGTTGGGCTTACGACATCGCCTATCCGATTCTTCTACACCAGCGTATGAAGGCGGCGCTGTTTATTCGGCCGGACCTTATCGGCAGGCCGGGTCATATGACGTGGGAAGAGGTGAAGAAACTTGCGGCCGCAGGCTTTGACATCGGCGCCAATGGTTCGTCGGGAAAAAAAGGAACACGTTCGCGAAATGGAAATAATGGCGAAGCGCTCGTCAGCGCATGGAAAGTGGAAATCGGCACCCCACGCGAAGTTATCCGCCAGCAAACCGGTCACGCCTGTCACTACTTTGCCTACCCTTACGGCACCGGCGACGACATGGTGGTCGCACTGCTAAAGCAATACGGTTACCGAGCGGCCTTCACACGCGATCCCGGAAGCAATCCGTTCTTCGTCGATGATTACAAGATCAAACGATCATTGGTGAAAAACGATGTGAATCTAAACACGTTCCGAGAACTGCTGGAAACCTTCAATGCGGCGGATCTGCAATGAAAGCGATGCAAAGATACTGCATCTTCTTGTTTTGCTTCCTGTTGCTGTACGGATGTGGTTCCGTAAAGCAGGCGACGCCGAATGGCCCTCAAGATTCCCCCCAAAAAGGTTACCGGCAAAGAGCATCAATGCACGAAAAGCGGGGAGAATTGCAGCAGGCGCTCATGGCCTGGCAAGTGGTTCAACGGTTGGACCCAAACGACACGAGTATCCCTGAAAAGATTGCTACGCTGGGAAAAGAAATCGATAAAACGGCGGAAGAACACTATCGGATGGGGATCGATTCGTATAAAAGAGGCGATATCAACACTGCGAGAAACAATTTCATTGTTGCATTGCGTATAAAGCCTGAACATCGAAAAGCCTTTTACTATCTGAAGTTCCGGCTCCCCAACGACGGCAACCCGGTTTACAACGTCGTCCGCGGTGATTCATATACGAAGATTGCAACCGACGTGTACAACGATCCCACCAAGGCATACGCCATAGCGTTCTTTAACAACCTGGACCCGCAAAAACCGCTTCAGATATCCACCGAACTGGTGCTGCCCGAACTGCCATCGAAGTACATCGTACCCCGGAAAGAGATCGAGGCGCTGACCGAACGCGCGCGGCAGGTCCTCGATCAACAGCGCTACGACGAAGTACTGGAGATCGTATCCGATATGGAAGCACTGCAGCCAAACGCCCCTAACATCCGTAAATTGAAGGATGCCGTCTACTACCAGCGTGGTGTGGCATTGCTGGATCAAAAGGAGTACTCTCTGGCGATCCCCCAGTTGAAGCAGGTCAGCCAAGGGTATCCGGGCAGGAAAGAGGCCATCGACAAAGCGCGTCGGCACCTGTTGAGAGAATCTGTCAAAACGAAGGTTGAAAAAGCCCGACACAAGCTTGACGGTAAATTCTATGCCGAAGCGATCTCGATATGCCAAGAGATTGCAGTCCAGGATCCGTTCAACAAAGATGCCAACGCCATCTTCAATGCGGCCCACTATGCGTGGGGGAAAACGCTACTGGAACAGGGGAAAGAGGCCGATGCCATAAAAACCTTGAGCGCTCTCGACGAAGGTTACGAGGATACAGCCCAATTGCTTGTACAGGCACGCGCCCAACTCCATGCTCGCGCCGAGGCCCTCTATCGCAAAGGAGTAAAATTCTTCCTAAACGAGGAACTTGAAAAGGCCATCAAGGCATGGAGCGAGGTTTTGAAACTGAATCCGGACCATCCCAAAGCAAAACAGGATATTGAGAACGCCATTCGGCTTCTCGACAAATGGCGCGATCTGGATGAGACCGGCGGTGTCAGGACTTTATCGCCATGACACTGATGTGCGGTGGTGGTAATGGAAAGGGTCGCTTGATTCGTTGTATTCAAACCGGACCCACCATATCCCACGGGATCCGGGGAAACCTGTTTACGCCAACTCCAAATAGGCCTTTATGCCGCTGCCGAAACGCTCGGCAAAGGCCCCGTCCACCTTGCGTACGGGATTGGCACCCAAAAAATCCAGCAGGGAGTCCAGTTTCGCTTTCCGCTCTTTTTCATCGGCAACGGCCTTCAGGCCGGCGATTTCATCCTCGATCGTAAAGTACTTGAGTTTGTCGTCCAGGGGAAGCTGCCAGAACAAAAGGAATCCCCGCTCGGGAAAATCCACACCCAGGATGCCGTAGCAATAGTTCATGAAGGCCCTTTCCAGTTTTTTCTGAATCTCGACGATCCCCGCCTTTGCCGTGTCCATGGCGGACGGATCGAAGGGTCGGCCCAGCACCTCGATATAGATCTTGAACTTGGGTTCGGTTCCCGATGGTCTGACGGTGATGCGGATGCTGCGCGTTTCGGGAAGATTGTCCAGCTTGAGGATCAACACGTTGCGCGACGAGGTATCGGTGCGGGAGAGGTGGGGCTGGGGCTCTCCTTTCCAACGGTCGATCTTCTCCGAAACCGCAAAGTCGCCCACCGCCGAAATCTCGTTATTTCGCAGGTGCTCCATGATGGACTTGATTTTTCCGATTCCCTTTGCCCCCAATAGCCGGATTTCGGTCAGGTAGTTATGGCAGTAGCCATATTTCGCATAGATGCCGTCCAGATAATCCACCAGGGTCTTTCCCTGTTTTTTCAGCCGGGAGGTGAGTTCGGCCAGCCAGACGGCGGCACCGGCGGCATCCTTGTCCCGGGCATAATTGCCCATGAGAAATCCGTGACTCTCTTCGGTGCCCAATAAGAAACCCTTCTGGCGGCCCGACGCTTCCAGAAGATTCATCTGCGCGCCGATGTACTTGAACCCCACGAGAAGATCGCCGATGCACTGAATGCCGTTTTCCGTGGCGATGGTGTCGATGAGGGAACTGGTCACCTCTGTCTTGATGATCACGTTATCACTGGTCAGTCGTCCCTTTTCCCGATACTGATCGATGGCGTATTCGCTCAGGACGATACCGATCTCGTTTCCGTTTACGAAGGTCCACTGGTCATGGTGCCGCACCATGATGCCGATACGGTCGGCGTCGGGATCGGTGCTCATAATCACGTCCGCATCCATGGCGTCGGCGGCGGGGATGGTGGTATCAAAGGACTGAATCACCTCAGGATTGGGAATGTTGAAGGTGACGTTCTCAAAGGCACCGCTCAGGTTGGCCGTTGCCGGATCCAGTTCAATGTCAAACCCCATTTTCTGGAGAACGGGATAGACCGAGGTGAGCCCCGTTCCGTGAAGCGGGCTGTAGAGGATCTTCACGCCCCTTTCATCACTGAGCCGGATGGCCGACACGGCGTCGCGGTATGCCGCGTCCACCTCGGCGCCGATTGTCCTCAGAAGGCCTTTTTCGATCGCTTCATCCAAGTCCATGGAGCGAATGGCGGCAACGTTTCCCGTTACCTCGTCCACCAGCTCCTGGTCGTGGGGCGGAATCAGCTGCCCGCCGTATTGATCATACACCTTCTTGCCATTGTCCGTGGGCAGATTATGGCTGGCGGAAAACATACACCCGGAGACGGCGTTCAGGTGACGGATGGCAAACGAAAGCTCAGGCGTGCTGCGTGTGCCGTCGAACAGGTAGACCTTGATACCGTTTGCCGTGTAAACCCGGGCCGCTGCTTCGGCGAGTTGCCTGCAGTTTAAGTCCTTCACCGGATTGGGTCGATTGTCATCGTAACGGGCGGTATCGGTGAACTGCCGAACGTCGAATGCCAGCACCAGCCCCCGGCTCCTGGCCGATTCGCCATGGGCCTTGATCAGGTATTGGCTGTGCCCCTGTGCCGATGCCTGAATGGTCCAGGGATTGATGCGATTAGGGCCCACGCCGACCAGACCGCGACGGCCCCCGGTACCGAATGGAATTACCTGATAGAAGGAATCCAGTAAAAAGTCCCACTGTTTTGACTCGATGAAATGATCGATCTGGGGAACATATTCGGCAAACATCGGCTCCGTCAACCAGGTCTTCAAATGATCCAACGCATCCGCGATGAAGTTGGCAGGAAGGTCCAAGGTCGCAAATCCTTTTTTTGCATTTTCCATCTGGGTCTGGTAATTGTCCATGCCGTTGTCCTTTGACATTGATTATAACCGTCGAAAAGGTACCCAAACTAGCGTATAAGGGTCGGAAGTCATCGTCATCAATGGTAAATTGCCGATAATTATTTCATCTTTTACAGGCAATGACAATGGTTTTCCAATTCCTTTAGGGAGTGTCTTCCATCACCCATGATTGCCACCGATCGCAAAATATTCGGCGTTCTCTTCTTCTCCATCTTTGCCGCCGTGACCGGCGTGGGTATCGTGGTGCCACTGCTGCCGGTATACGCCCACGACCTGGGCGCCAGCGGCATCTATATCAGCTTGATCTTCGGAGCCTTCTCCCTGTCCCGCACCCTCTTTTTACCCTATTTCGGCCGACGTTCCGATAGAAAAGGAAGGAAGCCCTTTATCGTCGCAGGCCTCTTCTCCTACGCGGCCATCTCGGTGGCGTTCATCCTCTCCAGCGGCGTGGAGGCACTGATCATGATTCGCTTCGTCCAGGGAATCGCGTCGGCCATGATCATGCCGGTGGTACAGGCATATGTGGGGGATATTACACCACTGGGCAGGGAGGGATGGATCATGGGACTGTTCAACATGTCCCTGTTCACTGGTCTGAGTGCCGGCCCGCTCCTCGGTGGCGTGATCAAGGACCACTTCAGCCTCAACGGGGCATTCGCCTGCATGGGAATTTTGTCTTTCATCGGTTTCGGGATGAGTATGGTCTTGCTTCCACCCACCAAAATGGAGCGGGTGATGCAAAGGAAAAAAAGGCCCCTTGGATGGCTCAAGATCCTCACCGACCGAACGATCGCCGGACTCTTCTCCTTTCGACTGGCTCACACCACATGCATCGGCGTCATCTGGGGGTTTCTACCGGTATTCGCCGACACCGAATTTTCCATCAGCGCCTCGGCCATCGGTGTCCTGGTGATGCTTGGCGTTTTCGTCAGCGGCGCCATCCAAGTGCCCATGGGCTGGCTGGCGGATCGCTCCAACCGGAAGTTCATGGTGGTATCCGGCGGACTGTTGGCTGCCTGTGCGGTCTATACCTTCACCCTCGCTACCGGCTTTTGGGATATGTTTGCGGCCAGCATAGCATTTGGATTGGGTGGCGGCATTGCCATGCCGGCACTCATGGCCGCCGCCGTATTACAGGGGAGCCGTAGCGATGCCATGGGGTCGGTAATTTCCCTTCTCACCGTGGCCCACAGCCTCGGCATGCTCGTTGGATCGCTTCTGGCAGGGATCATGATGGACTGGTTCGTACTTCGGCAGGCGTTTGTCCTCGTTGCCCTGTTCATGGGTTCGGGAACCATCCTGTTCGCTCTTCTCACCATTGGAAAGAATTTGAACACGGGTGCGGCTGTTCCCACCGCCCCCCATATTCCGGAGGGATAACATGGAAATCAGATTTCATCCCATCGGCACCATCCATTCTCCCTTCACGACGCTGGAGAACATGCCCATCCAGCCGTCGGGAGCAGAAGATGTGACGGGAAATATCGTTCTCGACCCCCGGTTCGAAGAGGGGCTATCGGACCTGGAGGGTTTTTCTCACATTATTTTACTCTATTATTTTCATCGCTGCCAAGGGTACCGCCTGTCGGTGACGCCTTTTTTGGATACCGTGGAAAGGGGTTTGTTTTCCACACGTGCACCGAGAAGGCCCAATCCAATCGGCCTTTCCATCGTCAAATTGCTCGGAATTGAAGGCCACGTCCTTGCGATACAGGGAGTGGATGTATTGGACGGCACCCCGCTGCTCGACATCAAACCGTGGGTGCCCTCCTTCGATGTGCGGGAAAATGCCCGTTCGGGCTGGTTGGAGAAAAGCAAAAGGGATAGCCGGACCACGACATCCGACGATCGATTCGTACAAGACAATGAACCGACAAACCGATAACCAGTCCACATCCAGAAATGGGAAGGAACGTACCATGCCCCTGCCTTACAGCTTCAGCCGAATGGAGTTTGCCGGATCTTTGGGAGACCTGGGGACCCTTTTGCCCCTTGCCATCGGCATGGTCATGGTCAACGGACTGGACCCATCGGGTCTGTTTTGCAGCGTCGGGCTGTTCTACATCTTCACCGGCCTCTATTTCGGTATTACCACGCCCGTTCAACCCATGAAGGTGATCGGCGCCTATGCCATCGCCACCGCCATGACGCCCCATCAGATCATGGCATCGGGGATTCTCATGGGCGCCTGCCTGTTGTTCATCGGCGCCACCGGGGCCATTGATTTCATCGGCCGGTACATTCCCAAGGCCGCCGTTCGCGGCGTACAGCTCTCCACCGGAACCCTTTTGATGACCGAAGGGGTCAGATTCATGCTCGGCAAGACCAGGCTTCAGGCCCTTCACCAGATGGCCGAACCATACCTGGCCGTTCAATCCATCGGCCCCGTCCCCTTTGGGGTGATTATCGGTATCGGCGGCTGTCTTCTCACCCTCTTGCTGCTGGAGAACAAAAAAGCACCCGCAGGCCTGATGATCGTCGGAGCAGGCATTCTCATCGGTCTTACGATGGGCAGGGGAACCGGATTGGCCGGTATTCGCCCCGGGTTGCATCTGCCCACCCTTCTCCCCTTAGGATTTCCCGAGGGTGTGGACTTCACCTTCGCCCTGCTGGCCCTGGTCGTCCCCCAGATGCCCATGACACTGGGCAATGCGGTAATCGCCGACATGGACCTGTCCATCAACTACTTCGGCGACGCGGCCCGCCGGGTGACCGGTCGATCCTTGTGCGTGAGCATGGCCCTCGGCAATTTCGTCAGCGCCCTTTTGGGGGGCATGCCCATTTGTCACGGTGCGGGCGGACTGGCCGCCCATTACCGTTTTGGCGCCCGATCCGCCGGGTCCAATCTGATGATCGGTGCCCTTTTTCTCCTCTTCACCCTGATTTTCGGAAACGAAACTCTTGCACTGTTCCATCTGGTCCCCATGGCCATCTTGGGTGTCCTCCTGCTTTTTTCCGGCAGCCAACTTGCGCTGACGATCCTGGACGTAGACAAACGCAAGGAGTTGTTCGTGGTGGTGACGATCCTGGGCATCACCCTAGCTTCCAACCTGGCCGCCGGATTTATCGTAGGAATTGGACTGGCGTATATGCTGAAATCGGAAAAACTCACAGTTTGACGACCTCCTAAAAAGCCCGATATCTGCGTTACGCTTCGCCCCTCGTCACTGCAACGTATTCGTGCATACGCTGCCTACGGCACCCGCGATAGCGGTATTCTCGTGGCTCGCAATCCTTGATCGCGAGCTTTTTACGAAGCCGTCCAAAATCCGACGTTCAAGGTTGATGGCAAAGCGGGAAACGGCTCGAAAGCGGAGCATATATGTAATATGTGAGCATTTTGAGACGTTTTCCAACGCCGGTAGCGGGCCTTAAACGGGCTTTTTCATGCAGGCTCTCTTACAGGGGCCAGAAAATGGGCAGTACCACCATCAGAATAATCATAACCACCATCGTCAGGGGAGCGCCGACCTTAACGTAGTCGATGAACCGATACCCGCCCGGCCCCATCACCAGAACGTTGGCCGGATGGGAAATGGGGGAAGTAAAGCTGGAGGAAGCCGCCATGGCGATGCCCATCATGAGAGCATAGGGGGAGATGCCCAGCCCCGAGGCGGATTCCAGCGCGATGGGCACCATCAATACCACCAGGGCCGAAGTGGGAATGATGCTTGTGGCCGCAAAGGTGATGGATAGAAGACCGAAAAGCACTGCATGGGGACCGAACGGGCCCAGCGAACCGATTACGCCTTCGGCCAAGAGCCTGGCGGCACCGGTTTTTTCCAGAGCCGTTCCCAGTGGCAGCATGCCGGCGATGAGAAAAACGGCCTTCCACTCGATATATCGATAGGCCTCATCCATGGTAAGACATCCCGAAATGACCATGAAAGCGGCACCGATAACGACTGCGATGTAAATCGGCACCCACCCCATGATCACCGGCAGAAGGACGGCCGCCATGATGCCCAGGGCGATCTTTGCCTTCTCTTCCCGGGGCATTTGCTGGACTGTTTCCGTGAGTACCAGAAAATCGGGTTCACTGCCCAGCAGATGGAGTTTTTGCCTTGGTCCATGCAAAAGCAGTGCGTCCCCGAAGGTAATGGCCATCTCGCGAAGATCCTCTTTGTAGGCACGGCCCTTTCGCCAGATGGCCAGAACGGTGAGACCGTATTTTTCCCGGAAATTGAGTTCTCTCAAACGCATACCGGAAAGCGTGCTGTGGGGCGAAAGCATCACCTCCACCAACCCCACCTGGTCATCTTCCAGCATGGCAGGGTCCGTTGTATCCGTTGTCTCCTCCACGAGGATGCCCTCGAGACCTTGCATCAGCAAGACGGAAATCATGTTTGCCTTTCCCCATACGATCAGTCGATCCGCAGGGGCGAAGCGTTCGTCGGAGGTGGGAACCAGTGTCGTTCCATCCTTTCGGATGATGCAAAGGATCTGGATGTTCGTAGCATCGCCCAGGCGGCTCTCGGTCAAGGTTCGCCCCACCAGCTTGGATCCATCGGGAACGCGAAGCCGTCGAAAATCATGTGCCAGTTTGTCGGCAAGGGGTTGGTCTTTCCGGTCGATGGTTTCCAGCAGCGTGAACCGGTCATCCTCACCCGCTGCCGCAATCTTTTTCTGAGAGCCATAAACCAAGAGGATGTCTCCGGCCAAAAGGGATTGATTCCTCAGGTCCGTGTCCAGCAGCCGTTCACCGCGTTCGATGGCCAGCACATTGAGGCCGAATCGATTGCGAAATCCCAGTTCCGCCAGGCTCCGGCCCGAATGGCCATCGCCGGGATGCAATGCGAGGCGGCCAAACCCCATGCCACGCGCCGACAGCTCGTCAGGGTCGATTGTTTCCGCTTCGGTCAGCAATTGTCCCCAGTGGTTCATCTCACGGATTTGATCCATATTGCCCTGAACGACCAGATCGTCATCCGCCCTCAGGGTCTCTGCGCTGGCAGGGGCAAGCAAGGTCTCGTCCTTCCGTGTGATCCCCACGACGTTTACCCCCAGGGCCGCTCCCAGCCGGCTGTCGGCCAAGGTTTTGCCGACCAGTGCCGAACCTTTTGGGATATGTATGCGAAACAGTTGCTCCTTCAAACGGTAGTGGGAGCGAAAATCCTGTCGGCCTTCGGCAGCCTCCTTCGCGGGATTTCGCTTGGGAAGGAATCGGATGCCCACAAAGGTGACAAAGGCGATTCCCCCGAACATGACGAAGAGGCCGGTGGGGGAAAAATCGAAGAGACCGAAGGGTTTCAGTCCATTTTCGAAGAGGGCATCGCTGACCAGGATGTTCGGCGGAGTGCCGATCATGGTGGTCAGGCCCCCCAGTAACGACCCGTAGGCCAGAGGCATTAATAAGGTGGACGGTGAGCGATGGGTTTTGCGGGCGATGTCCATGACCACGGGCAGCATGAGTGCGGCGACGGCAACGTTGTTCATGAAAGCCGACAACACGCCGGCGATGGTCATGATGATGATGACCAATATCGATTCTCCCCCACCGGCAACCTTCAACAATTGTCTCCCCAGGATATTGGCGATGCCGGTTCGGGTCAATCCGCCACTCAGGATAAAGACCGCCCAGATGGTGATCACGGCCGGGCTGCTGAATCCCGCCAGTGCCTCCTTCGGGCTGACGATGCCGGTAATGGCCAGCATCCCCATGACCAGCATGGCCAATGTCTCCAAGGGTGCCCATTCGGTGATCAGCAGGATGAGGACACCGATAAGGATTGCCAACACCGCTATGATATCCGGAGACATAACTGTTTCCTTTCGGTTTTTCTGCGAGGTTGTAATGGTTCGGGAAGAAATAATTTCGCATAAAAGGCAGAACGCTTCAAGTGTGGAAAATGAACCAACCTCATGTAACCACAAGGCAAATCGATTGAATTGGGTAATTTTTTTCATAGCAACAATTCATTTCCATCATTTTTTCCATACGACATGGCCAAGGCCAATTATATAAAACCGTCTGTTTTTATTATATTTAACTTCATTTATTACTTTTGGCATGAATACTGCTGTGAACAAAGAGAAAAGAGAAATTGCAATGTCCAAAGAGACTTTCGGGAAATTTTTATCACAAACGGGGGAAAAGAAACAAATGCAACGAAATCAAAACTACCAAGTGAAACCGACGGTGGTCTGTACGGAACTGGATGACGGTGCCGTACTCTTGGATGTTGAAACGAAATACTACTATCATATCAATGAATCCAGTCTGCATATCTGGAATGGTTACCTTAAGAATATGCATGTGTCCCAGATTGTCGATTCCCTTCTCGATTCTTTCGAAGTGGATGAGCAAAATGCGTTCGACAGTGTATTACAATTTACCCATCGACTGGAAGAGGAGGGATTGATCACAACCGCATAATGATCCCATTTTCTTCTAACACCCCACTATTTTCAAAAGGAGAGTCGCGCCATGCAAAAAAGAGAGTTTATCGAACCCGAAATGAAAAAATGTGAACAACCGTTGGACAAAGTGACCCTGCAGCTGGGTTGCTATCGTCCCCAACAACCCATCCAGGACGGCCCTTTTGATCCGGCCAAAGGGTAAGGCGTAGCATCTGTTTGTGTCCATCCGGAAAGGGACAATCTTTATTTCCGGTTCTTCTAAAACCCGACTATTTCAAAAAGGAGAGTAGAAACATGCAGAAAAAAGAGTTCATCAAACCCGAAATGAAAAAATGTGAACAACCGTTGGACAAAGTGACGCTGCAGTTGGGATGCTATCGTCGCGACGTTTCAGTCATCGATGACGGACCTTTTACCACGACGAAAGCGTAAGGCATCATACCGTTTGTATTTTGGTCCGTGTCCATCCGGGAGTTAATAATATTTCTTTCCGGATGGACACGGTGCCCGTCAAAACACAGATCGTTAAACGGATCGTCAAGAAGTAGAGATACAATATCGGTGCTTTTTCCAATTGACCGATGTAAACGAATGGCAGCGGACACGATACTTATTTTCCATTGTTGGAGGAAACGATGGCGGTCAACGATAACTTCATAGTCCAATCACTTCCTGTAAAGCTCGAATGTGAGGACTTGTTATATCCCGGACTGAAAGAATATTTCGATTCTCTGTGCAAAGGAAACGATGAATCGTCGTTGGCCCCCATAACAATTGTCGTCAAAATCCAGTCATCCCCCCCACGACTTCCTGAAGAGGCATTGCCCGTAGTGGAAATGGCGGTTACGAAAAGCTACCGTGCGGACAGTCGATACTATTACACCGCAAAGGACGGCTCCATTGTCCGGTTCGACCTGGCATCCCGACGTTGCGATTGCTTCATCCGACCGGAGATTCGAAATGAAATGTCCACCATTTGTTCCCTGGTAAGCGGCCCTCTCATCGAAACCATGAGAGCGGCCGGGCGCTTTTACCTGCATGCCGCAGCCCTTCGTTACCATGGCATCGGTTACCTGATATCCGGCGATGGAGGATGCGGTAAAACCACCTCCGCCCTCAACCTTGTACGAAGCGGATTCGATTATGTATCCGATGACTCACTGCTCATAGACAACCGGGCTGGTGTCATCCGGGCCTATCCATGGTATCGGGACTTTCACGTATCCCAGGATATTTGCCGGCGCTACGATGAGCTCGATTTTCTCTCAACCGTTGATTTTGCCGATGGAGAAAAAATGTCCGTGAATGTATCGCAATTTTTCAAAGGGGCCCCCATAGAATGGCTCGAACCGGATGTGATTCTATTTCCACGCATCTGTTCACGGCGGACCAGCGTTCTGTCTCCCCTGGGTCCCACGGACATGTTTACACGGCTCATGAAACAAATTCTTCTGTCTTCGGACTCTGTTATCGCCAAGCAACAGCTGGAAATGGTGAAGAGCATAGTTCAAAGTACATGCGGATTCGAAGTTTTGGGAGGGATAGACCTTTTGGAGGATCCAACGAAATTATCTTCTCTTATTACCAATCTTCCGACGAGGCATTAGAATGATACGCAAACTGAGAAGAAATATCACCTGTTGGCAGGACTTCCGATTGTTTTATCGAATCTTCGCCCTGATTACGATGTTGCCGGCATTGATCAAATGGCATACCCTGCCTTGTCTGCTGGCCCGATTGACACCTGAGAACAAAAATTCCTCCACCGCGCCGGGTACGGATCAAACCGAGGCGAAAATTATAAAATACACGGATTTCATTTTGGGATGGAACATTGGTGTCTGGAAACAGACCTGCCTGAAACGGTCCCTTGTCCTCTACCACTTCTTACGCGGCATCGGGATGCCGGTCCAGATCTGTTTTGGTATCCGGCTCCCTTTTGCCGAGGGCAAAGATGTCCATGGTCAACTGGAAGGTCACGCCTGGCTGTTGTACCACAAGGATCTCTTTCTGGAAATTGAGCCTGAAATGACGGCAACGTACACGGAAACCTATCGCTATCCCATGCCGCATTGGACAAACCGATACACGGGGCGACTCGGTACGGTTACACAGTAAGGGGGAAACCCATGGACAACCACAGGGAAAATCGAACACTCGTTCATGCCCTTCAACTTCCACAAGACGACCAATGGGTGATGGAAACAAGACGGCTTTTTGCTTCGTCATCCAAATGGGAGGCGGTCTTCCGACGCGCCGAAACCCTGGGCTTGGGTCCCTTGTTGTATCATCAGCTGCATTGTTATGCAGATGACCTGAACATCCCGAAGGAAACGGTGGCGTTGCTGAAAAACGCGTATCTTCAGAATTTTGCCCAGAATATGTTCCGGGGTTTCGAACTCAAACGGATTCTGCGGACCTTCGGGGATGAGGGGCTTTCCGCCATTCTCCTGAAAGGGGCCGCCCTGGCCGAGGCGGTATACAATGACCCCGGTGCCCGCGCGTATAAGGATCTTGATATCTTGGTACATAAAAGGGATTTGGCGCGAGCGCGAGACCTTCTGCAACGCCTTGGTTATCGGACCGACAGCTCGATCGAGGTTCAGGAGAACTACCGAAAGAATCACCACCATCTGGCGCCGATGATTCATGACGAAACATCAGTGGTCGTCGAACTGCACTGGAACATCAATAACAGGATTCACGTGGACGTTGACGCTTGGTGGAGCCGTTCGACCGCCGCCAGCATTTCCGGCCTCCCGACCCGGATACTGGGTTGGACGGATATGGCCTTGCATCTTTGCCTGCATCTGTTTTCCAGTGGTGAGACAAAAACAACGCTTCGGGGGCTGGTTGATATCCACCGTCTCCTGGTGCATGCCGGTGAATCCATCGATTGGACGCTTTTTGACAATGAGGCAAAGCGCTACGGCATCCAAGGCGAATCGTACGCCGTTTTGCAAACGGCCAGGAATATTTTCGATCCCCTTGGAACTCGGATTTCCTGGCCCGTGCTGCATACAGCCCCGTCATTGGTTGCACTGATGGAGAAGACCCTTTTTCAAAAAGATCAGCCCAACTCGATTCCAGGATCACTTGTGAGCATCGGGTCCGAGAAGAGGTGGAGACGGAAATTCGCATTGCTCCAACGTCGCTTTTTCCCCAATCGTGCCGAAATGTCCTATCGATACGGTATTTCCACTTCATCTTGGAAAGTATACGTTTACTACTTTTTCCGGCCTTTTCAATTGTTATGGCGCTATGGAATGTTTACGCGTCATCTTTTCCTGACGAAATGAGAACTAATTTTCTCATGGCCAACTGAACCAAAGGGGATCGATGTGCCTACCGCGATTCATATTTGCAATCTGAGCAAGGTCTTTCCCGTAACAAAGACGTATAGGGAATTGTTGTTTCATCCCTTTCGGCAAAAGACCGTCACCGCCCTGCAGGAGATCGACCTGCGGGTCGAAAGGGGCGATCTGTTCGGCCTGCTCGGCTCCAACGGAGCGGGCAAGACGACGCTGATCAAAATCCTCTGTACACTGGTACTGCCCACCAAAGGGACCGCATACATCGAAGGCGTGGATGTTTGCAAGGATCCTGTGAAAGTCAAACCGAAGCTGGGATATGTCATCGGTGATGAACGAAGTTTCTATTGGCGCCTCACGGGTCGTCAGAACCTGCGATTTTTTGCCGTACTCAACAACATCCCCCAAAAAGAGGTCGACAATCGGGTTTCATACCTGTTGGATCTGGTTGGATTGACCGCTCACGGGGACAAAATGTTCAAGACGTATTCGACGGGCATGAAAAAGATGCTGGCGATTGCCCGCGGCATGCTGACCAACCCCGATATACTGATCATGGACGAGCCGACCAGCGGACTCGATCCCATGGTTGCAAGGAAGATTAAGAATTTCATCAAGGGCACACTGGTGAAAATCGAAGGAAAGACGGTGTTGATGGCCACCCATAATCTGGCCGAAGTGGAACAACTGTGCAACCGGATTGCCGTGCTGGACAAAGGCAAGGTGAAAGCGACGGGTACGGTCGAAGAAATAAAGGCGACGTTATCGAATCGAAAACGATTTATCGTAGGCATCGATAACTTCAAAAGGGATTTGTTGGAAAAAATAGAATCGATCTCGACCGTTCAAAATGCATGGGTAAAGGAAACGACGACTCCATTTTCGAACACGCAGATTGAAATTGAGATTGCAGGTGGAAGAGATAACGCCAGCCAGCTTATGGAGAGCATCCTGGCAATGGGTGGTCGCATCTCTTCGTTTCAGGAATCGAATTTTTCATTGGAGGATGCGTTCTCCCGGTTGCTGATTCGAAAAAGCGCATAAGGATTACGATAATGAGCATTTTGCTACGAAAAATGAAAGCTTTCTTCTGCCGTGACCTGATCAGCGACGCCACATACAAAACCGCATTTATCATGCAAATGGTGGGTATGGTCGTCTCGGTGTTGACCTACTTTTTTCTCTCCCGGCTCATGGCGGATATCGGAACAACGCACCTTAAACCTTATGGGGGCAACTACTTTGCATTCGTTCTCATCGGCATTGCGTTCATCAGCTATCTGAACTTTTCCATAACAGGCCTTTCAGGCATTATCCGGGAAGGCCAGATGCTCGGCACCCTGGAAGCGATCCTTGTGACCCCCACCAGTATCCCCACCATTATTTTTTCCTCTTCCCTCTATGGTTTCTTCTGGGCGACGGTCAATGTCATTATCTATCTTGTTTTTGGATCCTTATTCTTCGATCTTGACCTTGGACATGCAAACCTGACCGCCGCATTTGCCATTTTGCTGCTTACCATCGTTTCATCAACGGGGCTGGGTATCATTTCCGCCAGCTTTATCATGATCGTAAAACGGGGTGATCCAATCGGATGGCTTTTCGTAAAAGTGGCCGGTTTGATTTGCGGCTTGTATTACCCGCTCAGCGTTCTGCCGGGTTGGCTGCAAACGGCGGCAAAAGCAATGCCGGTCACCCACTCTCTGGAAGGCATGCGAATGGCGATTCTCAACGGCTATTCCCTTTCGCAACTGGCGCCGACCATATTGATCCTCTGCCTCTTCTCCATCGTTATTTTGCCCAGCAGCCTCGTTTTGTTTCAAAAGGCCGTGATCAAAGCAAAGCGTGACGGCTCCCTCACCCATTATTGATGAACACGTAAAACGCTTTTCCCATTTTATCCATCGACAAAATAATGGAAGAACGAGTTTCTTTCGCAATACTGTTTGGCCATCTTTGGCCTGGAAAAGCGTATCGGCGCATGGATCTCTCCGGCCCTTTTTTTCCATGTAGATGACAAAAAAGGGTTGACTTGACCAATAGAAGGCGGATATTAATGACCGACCGGTCAGTATTGTTAAAATCATCCAGGAGACAGGGTCCCGATTATGCCCCGCAAAGCCGATCCCAACCGCAAGCAGGATATCATCCAGGCCGCTCGCCGCGTCTTTGCACAGAAAGGATATGCATCCACCCGGATCATCGAAGTAGCCGAAGCCGCATCGGTGGGCAAGGGAACCATTTATGAATACTTTCGCAGCAAGGAAGCCCTTTTTTTTGCCGTATTCGAATCGATGATGACCGAATCTGCCGGTATTCTCTCCCAGGCAAAGGATTCTGCAGGCGAATCCTTCGCGCAACGTATCAGAATGCTGGGGGACAGCATCATCGAAGCCTGGCTGGAGCAGATCGAAATGTACTCCCTGATCATGGAATTCTGGTCGGCGACGGCATCCTCACCAAGCCGGGAGTCTTTCAAGTCTGTCTTTCAGGACGGCTATCGGGATCTCAGGGCCATCGTCGGCGATCTGATCCGCTCCGCCCAGCAGGTCGGCGAAGTCCCTGCAACGATCGATGCCGAAAACATCGCCGCGGCATTGGTCGGAACCTGGGATGCCCTGATACTGCAAGCCTGGCTGGATCCGAAATTTGACGCCCTTGCCACGTCCCGCAGTTTTCTGGATGTGGTGTTGCGGGGCATCGGCGCAAATACACAGGGCGATGCCCAAGAATCGATCAAAGGATAACTTGCGAAAGCGATTGCCTATGCCATCTATCATCGTCAGGAGGAAAATATGCGCTTTTTGTGGATACTCATCGGGTTATTGTTGGGGATGTCTCCCGCGACGACACCATGTGCGGCCGGCGACGCATCATTGGACCCGGCGAAGCTGATCCAGGCCAGCTTCGACCATTATCGCGGCAAGGCATCCAAGGCCGATGTGGAAATGGTGATCCACCGCCCCAACTGGGAGCGCAGCATGCGCATGGTCGGCTGGACCAAGGGAACGGACAAAAGCTTGATCCGTATCACGGCCCCTGCCAAGGATGAGGGAAACGGCACGCTGAAGGACGGAATCGACATGTGGACCTTCAACCCTAAAGTCAACCGGGTCATCAAGCTTCCGCCGGCGATGATGTCCCAAAGCTGGATGGGATCTGATTTCTCGAACAACGATCTGGCCAAAAGCGACAGCATTCTCAATGATTACGACCATAGCCTGATGGACACCGAGACCAGCGATGGCCATGTGGTCTATGTAATCAAATCCATTCCCAAGCCGGACGCACCGGTTGTCTGGGGCATGCAGATCAGCAGAATCCGCGACGATCATGTTCTGATCGAGCAGGAATTTTTCGACGAAGACCGGATGTCGGTCAAACGCATGACCGCCCACGACATCCAGATGATGGGAGGCCGCATGTTCCCCAAAATCTGGAAAATGCAGGAAACAGATAAGACCGATCAATACACCCTTTTGCGATACCATTCCATCTCGTTTTCCGAAAATCTTCCCGATCGGCTGTTTACCATCAATGCACTGAAAACCGGAAGGCGGGAATGACATGGTTGCCCCGGACGTTACAATGAACGTCAAAATGGCCTGGCGCAATATGTGGCGCAATCCCCGGCGGACCCTTCTCACTGTCACGGCCATTGCCTTTGCCTGTACTCTATTGGTTTTCATGCTATCGTTTCAGCTTGGCAGCTACGAGACCATGATCAATGCCTCGGTAAAGGTTCACACCGGCCATCTGCAGGTTCAGGTCAGCGGTTATCAGGAGGATAAGGAGATCCGCCTGGCAATCCCCGATCCGCTGCCCGTCGAACAGGCGCTGGAGGCCATCCCCCAGGTCAAGGCCTATGCCCCGCGCGCCAGGGCGTTTGCCCTGATATCCTCCCGGGCCCGCACCTTCGGCGTCATGGTGGAAGGAATCGATCCGGAAGCGGAAAAACAGGTTTCGACCCTGGCCGACATCGTTCGCCAGGGTGAGTATCTGGATACGGATGCCGGAGTAGAGGGCCTGCCAAATGCCCTGGTCGGCCACCTTCTGGCACGCAACCTGAAGGTGGGCGTGGGGGACGAACTCACCTTGCTGGGCCAGGGACGTGACGGCTCCATCGCCGCCACGGTGGTTCGCGTACACGGCATCACCAATTCCGGCCTGGACGAATTGGACAGAAGCGCCATTCAAATCCCCCTTTCGCGGTTTCAGGAAATTTTCGCCATGGACGACGGCGTGCATGAAATCGTCATCGTCGGCAACCGGCTGGGAGACACCGATTCCATTACAGCTGCGCTCTTGCCGGCCCTGGAAAACCTTGCCAACCGGCCGCCCCTTGTGGTCCTGGACTGGGAGGCATTGATGCCGGGCCTCAAACAGGCCATCGGCATGGACCTGATCAGCGGCGCGATCTTCTACCTGATCCTCATCATGGTAGTGGCCTTCAGTATTCTCAATACTTTTTTAATGGCCGTTTTGGAGCGTACTTACGAATTCGGCGTGATGATGGCCATGGGAACCCGGCCCAATCGTTTAACCCGCCTGGTACTGACCGAGTCCATCGGTATGACCCTGGTAGGTGTGGTTTCCGGCATGGTGATCGGATGTCTGGTCACCGGCTATTTCATGGTTCATGGGATCAACATGGGTGATGCTTCTGAAATTTCTCGTCAGTTCGGCATCCCCACTGTTCTTTACCCGCAATTAACATTGATTTCAATAACGGTCGGTCCGGGAGCCGTATTTCTCATCACCTTGATGGCGGCGCTTTATCCGGCATTCAAGATCAGGCATCTTTCGCCTGTGGAGGCCATGCGGCAAAGATGACGGTATCGCAGGGAAAATACGGTTATAGAAGATCCGCTGGAAAGGAGGATACACTGCGATCACTAAAAGCCACAGGAGCCAGAAGCCAGAATTCAGGAGCCAGAGTGAACCTGATGTCGCTTCGCTCCATCGATTGCATAAAATAGATCGAGCCGAAGGCGAATGCCTGATTCTGAATTCTGAATTCTGACTCCTGGATTCTTGTAACAATCATACAGCAGAGCCAATAAACGCTGACTTAGTGCAGAAGACCGATTTTCTGCACCGCAATGAAAAGGATGTTCCACCATGGACCTTCAAATTGCCTGGCGCAATATCTGGCGCAATCCGAGGCGGACAGCCGTGATCCTTATCGCCGTTGTCATCGGGTTGTGGAGCATGGTCTTTTTGGGCGCGTTGATGCGCGGCATCATTGACGGCATGATCAAAAATGGCATCGATACCCTGACCGGTCATGTCCAAATTCACCAACGCAATTATCCCGACGACCCATCCATCGACAACAGCATCGAAGCCCCGGCAGAAATCACCAAACCCCTGGCGCGGCTGCTTCCGGTGGCAAGCCATTGGGCCTCGCGTGTGAGGGTCAACGCCATCGCCAGCAATGCCCGTCATAACGGCAGCGTGACCCTGGTGGGCATCGACCCGCAAATGGAAAAGCCCCTGTCCTTCATTGGTTCGGCCGTCACCCAAGGGCGTTATCTGAAAGCCGATGACAGCCATGCCATCCTGATCGGAGGTGCCCTGGCGCGGCGTTTTGGAACCGGGCCGGGTCGCAAGTTGATCCTGATGACCCAGGACAAAACCGGCCAAATCGCATCCAAGGCCTTTCGTATCGTCGGCATTTTTCAGGCTGAAATGGAGGCGACGGAAAAGGCCTATGTCTTCGTGGCCCGTGCGTCGGCCCAGAAGATGCTGAAGATGGGAGCGGCCGTATCGGAAATCAGCATTTTGCTTCCCGCTCCGGAAAAAGCCGTGCAAACGGCGCAGATGCTCGAGAAGGAACTGGCCGGGAAACAGCTATCCGTGCGGTCATGGCAGCAGGCGCTGCCGCTTCTTACAGCCTACCTCGATATATACGACTCGTTTATCTTTATCTGGTTTGTGGTGGTATTCGTGGCCATGGGGTTTGGCATTCTCAACACGACGCTTATGGCCGTCTTCGAACGCATGCGTGAGTTCGGCCTGCTTAAAGCGCTGGGAATGGGTCCCGGTCGCATCATCCGGGGAATTCTCACCGAAGCGATAATTATCCTGCTATCGGGGATGCTCATTGGCAATATCCTCGGACTTCTCAGCTGCTGGGCCCTCTCCTTTCATGGCATTGACTTGTCGGCCCTGGCCAAAGGCGCGGAGTATGCCGGAATGGCCAGAGTGATTATCCCCAAAATCCTGGCCAAAGATCTGATTAATGCCAATATGGTGGTCCTTCTGCTGGGTTTGTTGGTCTGCCTCTACCCGGCGGTAAAGGCGGCCCGGTTTACGCCGGTGCAAGCAATGGTCCACCATTGATCCTATGTGTTGCGAAACGGGGAGTAAAATTCGGGTCCAGAGGGCCGGCTTTGGGCTCCCCTTTTAAGGGGTATACGTTGCGATCACTAAAAGCCACAGGAGCCAGAAGCCAGAATTCAGGAGCCAGAATGAATCTGATGTCGCCTTGCTCCACCGATTAAATAAAATGGATCGAGCCGAAGGCGAATTCCTGATTCTGTATTCTGAATTCTGACTCCTGGATTCTTGTAACAACCCTACGGCAGCGCCAATAAACGCTGGCCTTGTCCAGAGGACCATGTTTTCTACACCTCAGGAATAAGAAGAGAGAAAAGACAATGACGGCAATCGTGGAATGTGAAGGGGTATCGAAGACCTATCAACAGGGCAAGGTGACGGTCAAAGCCCTGGCAAACGTCGACCTGTCGGTGGCGGCCGGTGCATTTATCGCCCTGGCCGGACCGTCGGGCTCGGGCAAGACCACCTTGCTCAACCTGATCGGCGGATTGGATGAACCGAACGGTGGAACCATTTGTGTGGACGGTCAGGCCTATGCCGACCTTTCCAGGTCACAGATGGCGGACCTGCGGTTGTACCGGATCGGATTCATCTTCCAGTCCTACAATCTGATCCCGGTACTCTCGGCCGCGGAAAATGTGGAGTATGTCATGCTGCTGCAGGGCATACCCGCCGCTGAGCGCAGAAAACGGGCACGCAAGATCCTGGATACGGTCGAGCTGGCCGGTAAATACGACCGCCGACCCGCCGAGCTGTCCGGCGGGCAACAGCAACGGGTGGCCGTGGCCCGCGCGATTGTCTCCAACCCATTCATCGTATTGGCCGACGAACCAACGGCCAACCTGGACTCCAAAACCGGCGAAAAGCTCCTTCAGTTGATGCGTCGGATGAACCGGGAACGCCAGGTTACCTTCATCTTTTCCACCCATGACCAGATGGTCATGGATTTCGCGCGCCGTATCGTCATGATTCGTGATGGTCGAATCGAAAGTGATCAAAACAAAGTGGATCGTTGACGGCTTTAAAAAATGAGAAAAACGTCTTTTGCCATTGTCCTGTTCGGCGCCGCCTGCGTTCTGCCCGCCCTGATCTTCTCGCGGCCTGCCGCACGCGCCGAAACCACGAGTGAATCGACACCGGATATCATCCCGGGAATCGAAATACGGTGGGGGGGACATGCGAGAGTCATCGGCACCGTGACTGCGGTGGATGAGGATTCCCTATTGGGGCGTGTGGATGATGGTCCCTATATCGACGGGCAGGCCGAATGGCGGCAGAAAAACCGACTGAACATCGGATCGCGCTGGACCTTCGATACCCATTACGAGCTGGTGGCGGCGGGCGGCGATACCCGAGAGACCATACAGACGCTTTCGGATATGCTGCCCGGATCGCCGTCAGCCGTCGTCTTCGCAGACCAGCCAATCAATGACGACCGGCGTCTCATGGATCTCACCCATGTGATCAGCGATACCGACGATCACATCATATATCACCGCCTGGATCGTCTCAACCTGACCTGGACACCCGACTGGGGAACCCTTCGCATAGGACGTCAGGCGTTGACCTGGGGCGATGGCCTGGTGTTCAATCCCATGGACCTGTTCAACCCGTTTGCACCCGCGGCCGTGCAGCGCGATTACAAGGTGGGCGATGACATGGCCCTGGTTCAGATCCCCATTGGCGAAGTCGAGATACAAACGCTCTACCTTCCCCGACGTGATCCGCTCACCGGGAGCGTTGAAGACGACAATTCCTCCTACGCCATGAAGGCTCACCTCTTTGCCGGCGCCATGGAAGCCAGCGCCATGGCGGCCCGCCATTTCGATGATGCCATCGGGGCACTGGGTGCCAGCGGCTATCTGAAGGAAGCGGCCTGGAGAGTCAACGCCGTCTACTCCCATGTCACAGAAGAAAGCCGGGAAGATGATTTTTTCCAGGTAGTGGCCAACCTGGACTATGCCTGGATGTGGGCAGGAAAAAATGTCTACGGGTTGCTGGAATTTTACTATAACGGTGTAGGCCGCATCAATGACTACGGGCAGGCGTTCGAAAGCGATGCGCTCATGGACAGAATCCTCCGGGGCGAGTTGTTTACCCTCGGCCGGTTTTACCTGGCCGGACAAGCGCAGGTGGAACTGCATCCCCTGGTTCAATGGCATACGACGGCCATCTTCAACCTGGCCGATCCCTCCGGGCTGCTCCAGCCCCAGATACTTTGGGATGCGGGTGGCGACGTACAACTCATTTTCGGCGTCCAATGGCATTGGGGCGCCTCCGGCACAGAGTTCGGTGGTTTCGATGTCGACGCCGACGGTTTGGCCTTCAAAGCTACCCCCAATGATCAGGCGTACCTTTGGCTCACCTACTATTTTTAACCCAGGTTGAGCGGATAGCTCAATTTCGTTTACGTCCCCTCCTTGCCTTCTTTCTCTTTCTTCCATTTTGAGACCACCATTGACAGCTTACAAACAAAACAGTATTGTTTTTGAAAAGAAAAACCGAAGTCCGTTGTTGCGCTGGTTGCTGTCTATCCCTCACTCCTATTGTGCTTCCATTTATCGTGATGCTCTCTCCGGCAGTTCTCTCGTATTGTGGCAGGAAACTTCGGTTCGCCGGACAGCTTTTCAAAGAAATCGTTCCTATCCATTAAAAAGTTACTACAGCAGTTGAAAATTTACCGGGCGTCGGAACAACAGATCCGCTCTACGCCCTGTAGCCATTTAAACCGTTGCCTCGATCACGGTTTGCTTTTTCGCCCAGTCCCAACAGGTGTTTTCTCATTGATTGTCAGCCATGGCTGGCTACTTCCCATGCAATAAGGGGAGCTTGCGTTCTACGTCATTTTATTCGGCCCGGACGAATTGTAGAACCTCAGACTCATAAGAACATCGAAATGGAGGGGAAGATGAGCGTAAATCTTGCGAAGGTTGGTATTTTGGCCATGGCAGCATTGTTATTCACCACCGGCAATGCCTCGGCAGGGTGCGGGGCCAGAAACATTTCATCCCAGAGCGCACAGGCGTATCTTAGTGGTGGCGGACGATATGCGGAAACGGAAGATGCGGACACTGTGCTTAACAATCCGGCAGGCGCGGCGTATATGGATGATGGCCAGCATTTTCACTTATCCGCGATGATATCTCCAAGTGTTGTTGAGCTTACCGATGTTGATACCGGAAAGGTATATGAGCAAAAAGCCTTGGGGTTAATTCCCGACTTTGCAGCAACGTATAAGAAAAACAATTGGGCCGGTTTCTTTACCCTTTCTTTTCCCGGAGGCAATGGCGGTGGCTCTTTTGACCGATTTCCCGGTTTTGATTATGCGGCGGAACAAGCCTCCGCTGCCCTTGGTCAAACCATTACGGCCGAGAATCAGGAATTTGATTTTGCCGGCGGCAAAGGCGCCCTTTCGATGGGAGGCGCCTGGGCGATAAATGATATGTTTTCATTAGGCTATGCGATACGGGCGGTTTATGCGATGAATTTCAGGGAGGGTGAAACGACATTGATCATCCAGAATATCGGCCAAGAACTTGCGAGTGTAAAAATGGACCAGACGTGGGGGGGCTGGGGAGTCGGTCACTCGCTTTGCATGCTTTTCAAACATGATAAGTTCAAACTCGGTCTGCGATACGACCCGAGGGTCAGCATCAAGATAAAGGCGGATGTGAAACAAGGCGACAACTCCGGAACCGTCAATGGGGCGGAAATGCACGACGATTTGCCTGCAGCCTTCTTTTCGGGTTGGAGTTATCAACTCACGCCTGCACTTAAAATCGGTGGCGGTTTCCTCTATTTCTGGCAAAAAGGCATTAACGGGAGCGACGAACCGCTCACGGACAAGTGGGACAACGGCTATGAGATACAAGGATTCGTCGAATACCAGCTTACGCCTGAATGGGAACTGATCGGCGGTATTCTCTATAATGAGATTGGCGTTCCCGACGAAGGGTATTCACTCGCAACCACGTCATTTTACGATAACTGGACCATCAACATGGGTACGCAGTGGCGCCCCATTCCACGTTGGTCTTTCATACTGGGCCTTGGATATACCCATCACACTGGAGATCCGAAGACAAACGGCGAGCCCATGGGAGTATATGAAAGATCCGTCGGCCAAGAAGTAATTCAGTATTTTGTGGGCCTTGAGTACAAGATGTGACCCAACGTCAGGAATCCGTGTTGTTAGCGAACAGAATGATGATGCTATTGGAAATCCGCCTCCATCCGGATGCTTTTCTTTCGTATATCCACTATGCGAACAGGATTTTTGTCCAGATAAAAGCCATCATACCAGTAAACCGGCAACTTCTTTCCGCCTAACGCATTGACCGCCTTTTGAACGCTTTCGCGCAAGTCATAGACTAAGCCATAGGGCACCCGTACATGAAAAATCCGGGTTACGATATAGACAGGCTCGAACCGAAAATCCTGAATCCTTTCTGAAAAATGGTCTGCCAGCCGTTTTTCCACATGGGCCAGGTGCGGCGCCACCCGTTCCCGGTAATTCTTATATGTTTCTTTGCGCAAAGGAAAGGTAAACGTGAACGGGGCGTCATCACCGATCGTAACGGAGACGATGACGATTTTCTCATTTTCGATGTCGATGTCGATGACTACATCCCGCAGTCTGTTTTCCCCACTGCCCGCACCGTACCCTGACACCCCTGTGGAATGACCGTCCCGGACTCTTCCCGTTCCTCTGTATTCGCCTTTTTCCCGGGATCTCCGTGCAAATTCCTTTTTTTGCTTTTCTCTTTGCCTCGTTTTCTCTTCTTGCACATAAAGCGGTTTGCCCTGCGCCGGATCTTCTTGTCCTTTTGTTTGTACTATCCCTGTCCGGCGAATTTCTTCCCCTCGTTTCAACTCCATGGGGATCAGATCTTTTATATCTTTCCGGATCTGATCCTTTACGATAGCAAACAGCTGTGGGTAACTTTCGGACAATTCCGTGTGGGACCAGGCCTCCTGGATCTCCTTGGTGGCCTTTGTTACGAGCTGGGCAAGCACCCAATCCATCTTCATCTCACTATCTGCTGTTTCCAGAAAGAGACGGTCCACGTTCTCCTTTGATCGTTGTCGATTGTCCTGGGCCAGTGACATTTGAAGCATGATGGCGGCATCTCCTCTGTCGGCAAGGCGATAAACCGCCTTTTGAACCAATCGATCCGTCTCTTCGATCACCTTTTTGCTGGCCAGAAAGTTCTGTATGCGTCTATCGCTGTCCGTTTTATGATCCTGGTTGTAGCGTCTCTGGACGTCCGTTTCGCTCAATTTCCATGAGCCGTCGGCAAGTGTTGGAAATAAACGGGTGAACTGCGCCTCACTGACATCCTGCCGGGCCTCTTCAAAGTGACGGAGGGCTTTTTCAACAGCCTTTTCGATCTGAACATAAAACGATGGCTGCTCCATGAGAAACGCTTGTAAACGACGCTGGTCCTTGGATGGAACCCTGCGGAGATATTCGGACAGCATCTCAGCCTGCGTTTTTAAAAGAAAGAATTGAGACAACACCTGTTTGCTCTGGAATGCGACGCGGTGGGCTTCGATATCATTTTCAATCAGTCCGACGAGCCTCTCCTTGGGGATCGGATCGTTCCAGGAGGCGGCCCAGTGACTGAACTTTTCGAAAGCCAGCTGTCTGGATCGGGGAGGAATGGATTCGTTTACAGAAGGAAAAACAGGATATGGTTTCTTCAGGGAAGCACGGTACTGATCGATTTCGGCATGAATCGCCCGCTCAATTGCATCGATGGTAATGTCCCTGTCCCCTCCCCCTTTTGAATCCCTGACTTTTTTTCTCTGCGTATCGAACTGCCGCCAGGCTTCATGGATGATGCCATCGATCTGACTGGCAAGGTAATCCCGGTTTTCCGATAACAACGGCTCACGATACAGCCGAAGGGAGCGCTCCAATAACGCTTTATGAAGTTCGGGCGACCTCCTCTCCACGTTCAGAAAGTCTTCACGGGTTTTGGGTGTGGCAAGATGGACAAGATTGATTCTCTGCTCTTCCACTGCCTTTGATCGGGCTTCACCGAATATCGCGTCTGCGTGCACTGCCAGATTGTCTTCGATATGGATCTTTCCTTGGGAAAGGGCATCTGCTTCGACTGATTCACACCATGCGGGATCCATATCCGTTAGCCCCGAAGCTGTAAGAATCTGATCAATTCTTATTTTCAGGTCCTCTTCCAGTTGTTTTTCCATGAATGCCCGTGAAAGGGCGTAACTATCGTCCCGCGATTGGTGTTGCCGCTTGTTTTGGTCTATTTCCACATAGAGGCGTTGGGCATCCATGGGCTGTCTCTCCATGCCTCGTACGGAGCCATCGATCAAAAGCATGACCGAGAGTTTTTTTCGCTCCATGCCGTCGGCACTCCTGTCGGACGTCTGGGCACTGGAAGTCCGGGCAAAGATTCCCATACCCAAAAGCATGAGCAGGAGGGGAAAAAGCCATATCGTGGATTTCGACCTCACGCTACTTATCCTTCCGTCTTCCGGGACTTCACGAGGAACTTGACATTTTGCCGCTCCAGTTCATTTTCCACAAATTGATTCACTGTCCTGGTAAAGGAATCGATTTGGTCTCTCGTCGGCGTGGTGGTCAATGTATCGGCCAGATCCCGCAACTCACTGATCTCCGACAGGTTGGTCTGATAATACTTTGCCAGCCCCTCCTTGGCGTCCTCCTGCAACCGGATGGTGTCCTCATACAGTGATGTCGTCGATGCGCGCACCTGATCCGCAAACCACGATTTGTTCTGTTCATCCAGGATATCCGGTTTGGGCTCCGTGCCGGAAGGCACCAGATCGGCCCTGGACATCACGATTTCCATGTACTTTTGCCTGAATGCATCGAAGTCGGCAAGCTCCTGTTTTGCAAAGTCGCAGGCCTTGAGAAAGTCGTACCGGATTTTTCTGCCGGTGATAATATTCTCTGTATGCACCACGCGCCGATGTTGTGCATCGGTCCTGTAAAATGTGAGATGTCCCAGACGCAGCCGGTAATCGTGATTCGTTTTCTCGAAGGCCAACAGGAGCTTTTGCCGCTGAAGGGCGATGAGCGCCTGTTTTTCAGGAGTGTTGGCAAGCTCTTCCGATCGTTGCTTGTAGTAAAGGGCCTGATCCTTATAGGAAGAGGCGAACAATATGGCAATCATGATGAAGATGATCAAAACCGCCAGGGAGACCTGTGCCAGAATCGACAGCACACGATCGATGGCTGCTGTGTCGCTGGTTTGGGATCCGGTCAGGATCTCATGAATAGGCTTATCGGCCAGATGGGTGTCCATTTGCATCCGATCTATTCCTCGCTGTACTTTTTGAAGACATCGACAATTTTGCCCAACCGTTCTCTGTTCTTCGCATCACGGTCATCTCTTTGATTCAGGGAATCTTTGATCGCCGCCAGGTTCTGACCACGGTCTGCCTGCGATTTTGCGATGCTTTCCAATTGAGATGAATTCTGGCGGGAAACGGCAAGCTGTTCGTCCAAAAGAGTCCTTGCTTCCTTGAGTGTCTCTGTCTGTTGATCGCACGATTCCTTGATATTGGGCAGCGTTTCAATGCATGTCGTGATCAACGTTTCCACTTTCTCCATATTTTCGACGGTTGCCTTCTTTCTGAATTCATCCACAACATGGGTGCTCTCGGCAATGACCGAATTGAGTCGTTCAAGGTTTGCGGCAAATGTTTCAATGGCCGTCTGCAGCGAAGCCACAGTGGGGGAAGGTTCAGCCGGGCCCACATATTTCTCGGCAAGAAATTGCATTCCCGGACGGATAATTCTCAACACGAAGATATACACCCAGACCAGGGCCGCCAGCGTCGAAAACAATGCCGTGCGGAGCGCTCCGATCAGATCGGTGATCTTCAGGTGCTCCAGATTCGGGAGGTATCCGATCATGATCAGCCCCCAGACGGTACCCATGAGTCCCAGAGAGACCATCCATTCATTGTAGCCGGAAAAGAACGGAAACTCCTTTCCCACGTCTATTTTGACCTTTTTTTCCGTATGCCGGTATATTCTGTAAAAGCCCCATGCCGCCCATGCCAGACCGAAGAAAGGGATAAATGTGGATACGGTGGAATGGTCGATGGCGAAAACATCAAGAAATGGAAACAGACCGGTGGTTTGGGCGGCGATCTCCTGATCCATCCGCCAGATACGCTTGATCCATGAAAGATAGACGTTGTTCAGCCACGCCATACCACAGAAAAATGACATCAATCCGCATACAATGCCAAGCACCGCATTGGAAAACCGCATTTACTTACATCCTTTCTGGTTGCCAGATTCCATTGATATCTTTTAGATACGCGAATATTGTGGCACTAAAGGCCTTGATCTGCAAGCCCCCAACGGGATTGAACGTTGAATATTGATAAATTTCAAACAAATAATATTATTGATTTTTAAGGAAATTTGGTTCATCCATCCTTTACGATTATATGACCGAATTGTTCGATAGTTTCCAGATCCACAAAAATAGATACATTTGTTCATATCACACTACAAACGATACTAATAGCCAAATTATTAGAAGCCCAAATAGGCTTCTAATACGGCATATGCTGGAATTATTAGCCTATTTGGGCTTCTAATTCGATTTCGTCTGCAAAAGGGGCGTATTATAAGGCGTCTTTTAGGACGTCTAAACTAGGTTCGACTACGAGAAATGAAATTGTCATGATTAGTTTTTTAAAATCTCTTGCTGATTTAGTTCTCGTCTTTGACGAAGAATCAAAAGACTGGATAAACGTGCCAACTTTGCAAAGGCTTTGGTACAGCTTCTGTGCATTGGCGTTATTGTTTTTTCTTACAAGCCTTGTTGTAATCATACCGTTTCAAGACTTACTGAGTAAGTCTAAAATTGCAGTGATATGTGTTAGAGCATTCCCTCTCTGTATAGATGCAGCATTGATATTTGTGCTGATTAATATGAGCATATATTATTTCAAGTATGTGCTCGAAATGCGCGCGACTATTCGGCGGCAGAATATTTTATTTTTTTATGTGGTTTCAGTAATTTTGTTTGCATTGATGTGCAGACAGTTGTGGCTGCTTTTCCCAAGCACATTCTCGTATCCAGAACCACCATTTCAGTACCAATCTGATATAATTATTAATGGATCACCTGTGATCAAACTTACATTGGACTTCGTCTTATTTAGCGCGCTCAGCACTGTAGGAGCTAATTATTTTGCGCTACAGACCAATTCTGCCCTATCAGCCTTTTTAACTTGGTTACAAGGGATTTACACATTGTCGTTGATTGCTCTCTTAATTGCTTCATATGTAAACCAAAAAGTTGGTTTAGCTTTTACAGAACCTAAATCCAAAAAGGAGAAACAATCTTCGCAAAATTCAAAAGATTCAAATTGAATAGAGATTAATTATCCTTTTTTATTGGATTTTAACAAAGAATCATTCTCAGAGTTATAGTTATTTGTTTAGCACTTTGTCGAACCATCTGCTGGTAGGGACGCGCAAAAAGCAGCGCGCCCCACAGCACAACGTTCGATGAAATTCATTTGATTTATTAAAAACGTTGTATTATCCTTACCAGTAATACGTAATACTGGAGGGAGAAATGAAAGTCACAACTAAAGGACAGGTTACGATACCAATTAACATACGAGAAAAATTAGGAATTACCGCCGATACCGAGGTCGATTTTTTACAAGAGGGAGATCGAGTCTTTTTGGTTAAACGCAAAGGAGCGGCACGTGCGTCCCGCAAGTTTAAAAAGCTTCGTGGAATTGCGACCGTTAAAATGACCACAGACGAAATTATGGCGCTCACAAGAGATGATTTATGAAAGGCTTTCTTGTTGATTCAAATATCATCCTTGATGTTTTTCTCGATGATCCTATTTGGGCTGAATGGTCGGAGGCCGTTCTAAATGAATATTCCAATCATACTTCCCTCTTCATTAACCAAATTATATACACCGAAATTTCCATTGGTTTTAAAAAGATTGAGGAGTTGGAAGTAGCTCTTTCGAAAAGCGGATTTCGTATGTTAGAAATTCCAAAAGAAGCCCTTTTCCTTGCCGGTAAAGCCTTTCTCAACTACCGAAAGCATAAAGGTGTAAAAAAGTCCCCCTTGCCGGACTTTTTTATTGGTGCACAGGCTGCTGTATTAGATCTTGAATTAATTACACGAGATAAACATAGGTATCAGACCTATTTTCCAACTGTCAAAATCATTTCTCCTGAATAATTTAGCTCATCGAACAACTGAATTCACTCGGATGTGAGTTCCGCTGCACTTCACTCACACAGGTGATATAAGACGATATGGCTTGAAGGGGGAAATATGAAAAAATTAAACAAAAGGGCATTTGAACCATTGGATAAAGAAGAAAGTGATTTGATGAAATCGCTTGAAAATGATGAATGGAAACCCGTAAAGGATCTCAAACATCAAAAAAAAGCCGCTATTGAAGCTGCTCGAAACACCCTAAAAAAGACTATCATCAAATTCAAATAAAAGCAGTTGAAGAAGGAATTCCTTATCAGACGCTTATTTCAAGTATCATTCACAAGTACCTAAATGGTACATTGTCGCCAAAACAGCAATAGAAAACAGAACGAATAAGGATAGATCGTGAGAGCGAAGCGAGCCACGATCTTATCCGGTTGTTGAACAAGCCCGATATTGAAGGATGATCTATTTATAGAGGAAATATTTTTTTCGGAAGAAGGCGAGAAATACGGCGCTTTGAAAATCGAAACTTCTTTAGGGCGTACTTGTGCATGGAATTAGTTATTTGCCTTCCGATACTTTTCAGTTCTTTATGTCTTTATTGGGTCGCTTTGGTACCTGCGTGGCTGATAGCGATTTACGTGATGTTTATTTCCGTAACGGGTAGCAGTTAAAATAGACGTCTATAGAATATCAATGTTGGCCTTCAAACGGCTTGACATAATGCCCCCCTATGTGTACATTTAAATGTACACATAGGGGGGCATTATGAAAACAGTCAATTTTACTGATTTTAGAAAAAAAGCATCCAGTTTTATTACTGAAGTAGAGCACGGCGAAACGATAATCCTTGTGAGGCGTGGAAAGCCAATAGCAGAGGTTGTTCCATTTACTGACCGGCATACACGAACACCATCCTGGAAAGAGCCAGGTATTCATTTACAGATTAGCGGAGCAGATTTATCATCGGCTATTGTGGAGGATCGTGAGGCAGAATCATGAAGCTTTTTTGTGATTCATCCGCTCTTGCTAAAAGATATGTATATGAGCAAGGTTCTGAGAGTATGGACTCTCTTTTGCAGAGGGCGTCTCAGTTAGCATTGTGTACAATTTTGGTGCCTGAAATAATTTCTGCGCTAATTCGAAGACGGAGAGGGCAAATTTTATCGTTGCGCGAATATCGAACAATTAAGAGGCAATTGCTGGAAGATGTCCGTGACGCAATCGTTCTTCAAATTACCCCGGCGGTCATTTCCCGTTCTGTGAAGCTTTTAGAGAATAATAACTTAAGGGCAATGGATGCTTTGCATGTCGCCTGTGCCCTTGAATGGCAGACCGAAATTTTTGCAACTTCTGATAAAAGACAGTTTGTTGCAGCTCAGAACGCTGGACTTCTGACTGAGTTCATAGGCCAACATCAAGGCAGTTGAGCGGACTGGGCTATTCGTGCGGCGTTTTTGAAATTCTGTGCAGGCATGTAGTACAAAGCACTTAACAGGCACCATGCTAATGAGGCGCCCAGTCCCTAAGGGAACTGAACGTCGACCATCGAACTTTTAAAATTGAAAACAAGGGGCAAGTCTGTCCTTGTCCCTTTGTACAAGTTTTCCGTAATTTTTATTCAGAGAAAGTGTTACCCTTTCTTACGGTTTTATAAGTTTTCTTAGTATCACGAATACCTACCTATACTCACACCACAAGAGGATGAAAATCTTTCCCTATCAAAATTTCGCACGATGCGCCTATGGCAGTTACTACCTACAAACAATACGAATTATTCTCTTATTTTTTTATGTATTAGAGATAACGGCCGATATACTATTTTGAAGCACTACAAAGCCAATAGAGTTTTTGGCGGTTTGTCTTTTTATGGAGATCTTGCACGAAAAAGTTAAAATCAGGAACCTTTAGCGCTATTTGGAATGTTGGCAAGTCGTCTATTGACAATCAACAATCGCCATTTGGCATCTACAATTCATGGAGGAAGAAAATGAAATCTGGAACTGTTCAATTTGTCGCTGTATTCGCAGTTGCCGCTGTTTTTGCAAGTTGTGCTTCTATTGTCAGCAAGTCTGAATACCCTGTGAGTATCAACAGCAAACCCAATGGAGCAGATATAACCATCGTAAACAAGGCCAATATGAAGGTCTTCTCAGGGAAAACGCCAACCACTTTGACTCTAAAGGCAGGGGCTGGATATTTTAAAGGCGAAGAATACAGCGTCACATTCACCAAAGAGGGGTTTACGTCGCAAACCACTCAAATTAAACGAGGAGTGGATGGCTGGTACATCGCCGGGAATCTCTTTTTCGGTGGGCTTATCGGCTATCTGATTGTTGATCCTGCGACTGGTGCCATGTGGACCTTAGAAAACCTCGATGTCGAATTGGATCAAGAGCTGATATCAACGAAACAGAATCAGCTTCAGATAATTACGATGGATGACGTTCCCGATACTATGAAAGACGATCTGGTCAAGATAAAATAAATAAAAAGGGTCAAGGCTGCCCTTGACCCTTTGCTTTCTGATCTTTTCGCCTACTTGTATAGAAAAATTTTAGACCGACCTGCCTGACAGCACAATTTCATTGAGTGCATCGGCCAACTGCATTAATGTTTCGGCGCTGGCGTCCACCTGACTGCTATTGTTCGCCACTTCATCGGCAGCCTGACTTACCGCGGTAATACCCTTGACGATCCCGTCGACGGCCTCACTGCCATTAACCACACTTGCACTGATTTCAGAAATCTCACCAGAGGTCTCAGTAACGGAAGCGGCAATCGCCCGCGTCGTAGCCGACTGCTCCTCCACAATATCGGCAGAGGTCGTGATCGACGAATCGATCTGTGTGGTGATCTCGGATATATTGCCGATCTCTGATACCGTGTCTGCAATCACCCTTTGAATGGTATCGATTTGATTCTTGATTTTAACTGTGGCTTCGGCGGTCTGGGTTGCCAGGCCTTTTATTTCATTTGCCACAACGGCGAACCCCTTGCCTGCTTCCCCGGCCCTGGCGGCTTCAATTGTGGCATTGAGCGCCAACAGGTTGGTCTGGTCCGAAATCTCTTTGATCGCTTCGGAGATCTTGCCGACCTCCTGGGCGGAATGGCCCAGCTCGCTGACTTTTGTTGTGGCGCTGTGAGCCTGGTGCACGGCCCGGCTGGCAATTGATTTCGTGTCCCTGGTCGTTTGGGAAATACTGTCGATGGTGGTTATCATGCCTTCAATGGAATTGGCGACCTGATCCGTTTTTCGGGTCAGCTGCTGCATCGATTCGGCGTTACGCTTTGAACTTGAATTAAAATCGCCGGCTTCCCTGGCGACATGTCGTGATTCAGTGGACATGGCATTGGCACCTTGGGACATTTGACCGGAAACATTGGAAAGACTCAACGATGCCTCTTTGAGGGTCCTGCTATTTTCACCAATCTGGCAAATCACCTTTTCCAGATCTTCCTTCTGTCGATTCAGCTGTTCGATGGTGATTAAAGTGGCACGGTACTGATTGCTGTTGTCACGAATCATCGGCATCAACGCAACCACGAAAAGAAAGATCAGGCCGCTGGTGGTATACGATTGGCGAGACCCTTCAATGAAACCGAGAAAGACGATGGGCACAACGAGGATCAGCACGTAGGCACGGGCCAGTTTTGCATTGGGGGCCAGTGACGAGGTGGCCGCCGCTGCAATACCGGCGGTGCTGAGCACCAATAGCAAAAAGATCCAATTGGCACCGTAGTGCAGAAAGGTACCTACGATGAAGCCGCTCCATGCAACACTCAAAAGAATGGTGGAGAAGCAATATTTGCGCAACCAGTCGGCTGAGACCGCTACAGCGTCGGAAGCCAGACCGATTCTGGCCATGACGACACGCAGCAGGATGCTTACAAACAAGAGCGCTCCGTAACCCATCACCGCAGTCGGTCGATCCTTGAAACTGGGCGTCGCAATGACAAAAATAATATAGATCAGCATTACGAATACGGAGGCGAACGTCCGCCGGGCCAGATCCTTATTGGATTTGAGCTGGATTGTCTGTTCAAATGAAAAGTCGTTTGTTACGTCGGCTTCCTGCTTCATTGGCTCATCACACTCCTATGATTCTATCGAGGCTGACTGCTGCTATGAATGATCAAAATATCGGGAAAAAAGACAGAAACTTTAAGTGCCGCTTCTTTCCTGAAAGGTGCTCAGATGTGTGCCGAAGCTTGGTATGGTTTTTTTTAACAATTTGCCTTACGCAGTAAGTCTTGAAAAATGGGGTGGTGAACGATATGGCTCGATGGGAATCAATCTTTCTTAGCGTCATGAAAATACCAGGGTTATTTGCCATCATGAAAGACTGGCAGTACTTTTTTCGGAATCATTGCGACACAGAATTAGGATGGATCTGAAATATGGAAAATGAGGCGAGATTACAGAAAATTGCAGAGGCATTCGTAAACCTTGATGACGATCTTGTGTATGATCTGGTGGATGGTGCCATAGCAGATGGTATTCCCGCCAATGATATATTCTTCAAGGGACTCGCACCCGGCCTGCGTGTCATCACTGCCGATTTTAAGGATGGCGGATTCCTTTCGGATATGATCATTGCCGGCGACGTTTTTAAGAAAGCCGTGGACAAACTTCTTCCCTTTTTCGAATCCGACGTACCGATCCTCAATTGCAAAAGAGATGAATACAGTATGGTCATCGGAACCGTGGAGAGAGACTACCATAACATCGGAAAGCAGCTCATTTCCGCATTCTTAAAAGGTGTCGGCATAAAGGTGATTGACATTGGCGAGAACATTTCCGCCGAAAAATTCGTTGCCGCCGTTAAAAAATACAAACCGAACCTCGTAGGGGCTTCGACTAAGTTATGTTCCAACCCGGCCTGCGAAGCAATAAATAAGGCGATGACGGACGCCGGCGTAAGAGACGATGTTTTTTACTTCGTCGGTGGATGGGACATGGAGGATGAGTGGTGTGACGAGGTGGGTGCCGATGCCTTTGGCCTTGACTGCTTCGATACGTTGGACAAGCTATGCATATTTTTGGATAGCGAGGGGTTACTTGGGGGTATTCTATAGTACTTATGAGTACTTATGAGTACTTATGTCTACGTTTTTTATTTCGGTGAATGGGGGGGGGCTCCCAGTAAATGAAAACGAAACCAACGATTATCATCACCATTATTTTTCTGTTCCTTGTCATCAAACCGGATCGGTCGATGGGATTCGGGAGCGAGTTAGATATCTGTACTTCTCCCGTTGCACCGGTCACGCTTTCAAATCCGACCATTATCGGCCAATTTACCCAGACTGCGCTGCAGTCGGCCCTCGACAACGGCGGGCATATCACCTTCGACACGACGACGCCCATCACCATCAATATAAACTCACAGCTTACCTTGAGCACAAGCCACGATACGGTTCTGGATGGAAAAGGTCTGGTCACTTTGGATGGACAAGGCGTGACACGAATCTTTAAAAAGGAATGGCATGACCCTTCCTACACGGTGTCCATCACCTTGCAGAATATTCGTCTGATCAACGGCAAAGCCCCAACCGGCGGCGGGACGGGTGATCATTCCGGAGGCGCCATTAACGTAGGGCATCCGGGCACACGCCTATACATCATCAATTGCACGTTTGAGAATAATGCCACCACCGACATCAATACAGCGGATAACCAGGGAGGCGCCATTTTCGTCTCCAACAGCTACGAAACGATACTATCGGGCACTACCTTCACCGACAATCAAGCCGGAAACGGAGGTGCCTTTGGCGGCATTGCCACAGGGCTGTTTGTCTTCAACTCCCGTTTCACAGGAAATGGTGCCGTCGATGAATCCACCGGCGATATCGTAAAGGGTCATGGCGGTGCCATTCATCTGGACGGTGTTACCAACAGTTACAACCCCGATTCCAATAAACGGGTGCATGTCTGCGGGTCTGTTTTTGAAAACAATACGTCGGTTCGAGGTGGCGGTGCGCTCAAAGTAACCGTTTCGGACAATAAAGGAATTACGGCCACCTATGAAAAATCCCAGTTCATAAACAACACTTCATCCGGAGCCAGCGAGACAGAAGGGCACGGCGGGGCGATCTATCATATCGAAGATGACCACGATGGCGGGTCCGATGAGCTGAATGTCGAAATTCTGGAATGCACTTTCAGCCAGAACACCGGATGGAAGCAGGGCGGGGGGGCGTGGGTGACCGCCTTGGGGCGAATAAACGTGATTAACTCGACTTTTTCGGCCAACCAGACCAGCCATACCTCCCTTGGCATGGGTGGCGGCCTCGTTCTCGGCCAGGGGGAGGCAATGGTTACCAATTGCACCTTCGTTAACAATTATGCGTGGTTTCACGGAGGCGGCATTCAGGCAAGCAACAGTGCCACGGTTCGCTTGATGAACAACTTGTTTTACTACAATGAATCAGAAAGGGATTGGGCCTGTTATCAAATGAACAGACAAGCGGATATGGACAGCGGCGGAAACCTTCAGTATCCGCAAGAACGCTTTAACCAAATTGGCACGCCCGATGACTGTCTGGTTACGCCCACGGTTATCATCGCCGATCCCCAGCCACAAAACCTGGCCGACAACGGTGGACCGACCATGACCGTCGCCCTGCCCGAAAAAAGTCCGGCCATCGACGCAGGATCGAATTCGGGAGCGCCATCAACCGACCAGCGTGGTTATAACCGGGATGAAAAATGCGATATCGGTGCATATGAATACACCGCTCAGGAGAACCTCAGTATGCCCGATCTCATTCCGATCCTTCAGCTATTGTTACTATAGGTATAGAAAGAAAAACAAATGCGTTAGATTAAAAGTAGCCCAGACAGTGTCGCAACACATATTCAAATTCCGCCGGGGATAAAT
Source organism: uncultured Desulfosarcina sp. (assembly GCA_963674945.2). Lineage (GTDB taxonomy): Bacteria > Desulfobacterota > Desulfobacteria > Desulfobacterales > Desulfosarcinaceae > Desulfosarcina. The sequence goes on along the minus strand of CAXXWQ010000001.1, from coordinate 357,885 downwards.
CGCTGGCATCAATGCAATCTCGAGCCTCGGCAAGCACCTTGTCTATGTCCCTGGTAAGGACATACCGCTTCAGTTTGTCTTCATTATGTATCCCCATGGCTTCAGCCAGAACACTCACGGCATGCTTGACCTGAAGGGGATAATTCTCTTCAAAGTGGTAAAATGCTGAGGTGCAATCCGGACATACAGTCGTCAGTATTTCGGCGCCCGCAGCCACTGCCTCATCGCCTCTGCTCTTATGCAGATTCTTCATCGTATCGGGAAAATGGACATTGGTTAAGCCACCACAGCAAATACTGTTCTCCTTATTATGCTTCATCTCCACCAACGTTATACCGGGGATGGCCTGAAGCATCTTGCGCGGCGAATCACATCCACTGTATTTAATTTGGGCACAAGCATCATGTATCGTAACCACACGCTTTGGCTTCGCAGTAAAATTCAGATTGTCCGTGTTATCGGCCAGAAAATCCGTAATATGCTGGGTCTCAAATGGAACCTGAAAGAGCATCGATAGAAGACCATTACTGAAGATGGTACATCCCGGACATGCGGTTACGACTTTCTTGGCCCGAAATGCGCTCATGGTGGCGACAAATGTCTCAGCCAGTTTCTGCGCTTCCTCCACGAGACCATACCTGAGCGGGACGGCTCCGCAGCAAAGCTCGGGTCCAGCGACAGTGATAAAGTTGACCCCCATTCTGGTGAGGATATCCATGGCGTCCATGATCACGTTGGGCATCTTATGGGAAACACAGCTGTTAAATAGGACGACGTCCACCGGGTCGGGATCGTGCGGCACTTCCGTTAGTGTCAGCCAGGGCCTTTCTGTCTTTTTCGTTACAAGATCGCCGAGAACATGCGCAGCGCTGTAACGATATTTTCCCGGAAGTAATTCTTGGTAGGAAGGTGGAGGCCCCATATTCGCTTCATACAACCGCCGTGCCACGGCAATATGTAATGCACCTGGCTGGATCCCGGACGGGCAGACTCCCTGACATAAATTGCTGCATCCTCCCCCACAGCCAAAAACCCAGAGATATGCCTCTGGAGAGACCGACTTCCCTCTCAGTAAATCCGAAACGCTTTTCATGACGGCGTTTGGGCCCTTATGAGCCAGACCGAACTTCGGATCGAGCAAGACAGGACAGTTCGCCATGCACAGACCACAATCCTCCCCTTGAGCGACGAGGCAATTCTCAAGAAATCCCTTCTCAATCAATTCACAGAAATCTGCAAGCGATTTTATCTCAGCCATTACGCTACCTCCTTACGCAGCACGCCAGCCTGCTTCGGCCGGAACGATCGTCCCATTAACGAAATGGCCTGGGATTCCGCACACACTCCATCAGGTCGATTCTATCCGTACTTCTTGAACAGCCCCATGATACTGTCTCGGAGCCCAGATATTGATGATTCAACCTCCGAGATGATCCGACGATCCGATGCTTTTGCCACCAAAGCATTGATCCGTGCTTCTTCATCCATCCCCGCCGGATTTCAGGCAGAGCATAGCACAAGCCACTTGTCAATATCAATCAGTGCATGCTATCAAACGTTTCATTCCGTGGAAGAGGGAACGCTTCGACAGCTGCAGAGACCTGCCACCGTTGTAGAACCTTCAGGAGGAATTTGTGAAGCTATGTGAATCCATCATGATTCGAAACATGGAGCTTAAGAACCGCGTGGTGATGCCTGCCATCGGCACGCTTGCTATGGGGCTGGGACTTGACGGTCCGACCCAAACCATTATTGACTTCTATTCCGAACGTGCCAGTGGTGGCACCGGCGCCATCATTATCGGTGGCCTGCCACCTTCTTCCCTGATACCTGACGAGGACTTGAAACAAACCGTAGCTCCCGATTCACGCATGGAGGCATTGAAGCACCTTGTCGACAGAATGCACGGAAGCGGAACCAAGGTTGGTGTACAATTATTTCACACGAATCTGTATCCGTCAGGAGAAGCACGATCGCCATTTCCTCAAGAGTGGGTGGCGCCTTCACCGCGTGTCGAACGCCATGTTCCCCCTTTGGGTCAGAAGATGCGCCAGCTGACAATTGAAGAGATCGAGACAGTCATCAACAGGTTTGGTATAGCGGCCTCCCGGATTAGGGATCTGGGAGCTGACTTCGTGGAATTACATCTGGCCCACGGACATGCCCAACTCCCCTATCAGTTCTTTACACCAATCGTGAATCGACGAAAGGACCGTTATGGCGGTGGGCCATCCAGCAGAATGAGATTCGGTCTGGAATGCATCACCGCCATGAGAAAGGCCGTTGGGAAAAGCTATCCCATCTTCGTCAAACTGGGGGCTGCCGACGAGGCACCAGAAGGTGTGAAGCCAGATGATGCAGCAGACTTTGCTGTTGCGCTTGAAAGAGCTACTGTTGATTGTCTCACCGTCTCAGTCGGTATTTCCAGTACAACCGAATTTCTCAATTACCCGGCACCACTCAAAAAGTCCCCTATGGGAGTCTATGCTCACATGGCGGAGACAATCAAAAAGAGTGTTACCATACCCGTGGTGGCGGTTGGGCGTATTAACACACCGGACGTTGCCGAAGATATTTTAGGTAGGCGGCAGGCTGATATGGTCGCCATCTGCCGGCAACTGATTTGCGATCCCTATTGGGTGAACAAGACCATCGAGAACCGGGCCGACGAAATTGTTTCCTGCAATTCCTGCAATACGTACTGCTTTTGTCTTGGCCGGCAAGATCGGCCTGCAACGCATTGTTGCTGCAAGACCAAGCGTCCCGGGGAGGCATGGGAGCGCTTTTTTCCTCGACCCTGACTGATTATAATGAGTACGGGTAGCGTTTGAAATGCAAGACGGATGAGTCAACCTCGACCAACCCATAGAGAAGAGGGTAAACACGATGGAAACGAAAACAGACATTATGGCCGACGTCCGCGGATTTATGAAAAGCCGTGTGATTCTAACCGGTGCAGATCTGGACGTTTTTACACGGCTGGACGGAAATTTTCTGACAATTGCAGAGCTGATCGGGGACCGGAATCTCGACGAACGGGCGACCACCCGCATCCTCGACAGCCTGGTTGCATTCAAACTCCTCGAAAAGCAGGACACGAAATACCGGACAACTCCGGCGGGATCGACGCTTTCATCCCGTCACCCGGAATCGGTCCTGCCCATGGTCCTGCATATGAGCCACATATGGCGCAACTGGAGTAATCTGACCGCCGTCGCCGAATACGGAACCAACCCGGATTGTAAACCGGTTGTCGATGCGGCGTCGGAGGATGAGCGGCGTTCTTTTATTGGCGCAATGCACGTGGCCGCCCAACGACTTTCCATGAAAATTGCGGATGCGTTTGATTCGCATGCCCATAAGAAACTGCTGGATGTGGGCGGCGGCTCCGGTGCGTACACCATCGCATTTCTGAAAAAAAATCCGCAACTGCGCGGCGTTGTATTCGATTTGAAAAACGTGATTCCCATTACCAAACAAAAGATCGAAGAGGCAGGGATTGAAGACCGGGTGACATTTGTTGAGGGAGATTTTTACAAAGATCCCCTTCCCGCCGGATGCGATCTTGCACTGCTGTCTGCCATCATTCACCAGAACAGCCCAGACCAGAATTTGGCGCTGTATCAAAAAATATACCATGCCCTCGGCCACGGTGGGGTGCTGCTCATCCGGGACCACATCATGGACACAACGCGCACCCAGCCGCCAGCCGGGACGCTGTTTGCCCTGAACATGCTGGTCAACACACCGGGCGGTGACACCTACACGTTCGGTGAGGTCAAAGAGACCCTGGAATCGGCGGGATTTGAAGATGTCGAATGGATCGTCTCCGGAAAACAGATGGACAGCCTGGTTCGTGCCGTCAAGCCAGTGTAATCGTTTGGGGCTGAATCGTGTTGAAAATATGAATGTTAGCCGGCTGGTAACTCCTGTCGCAGAGGATCACCCAGAAGGGACTTCAAATTGTCTTTTAGAAACACAGGCACACCGGCGTTATCCGCACATGCAACGATCTTCTGCACCCACTCTATCTTCGGGGGATTGAAAGGCTTGGTCTGGCTTCCGATGATCACCCAATCCGCTTTTGGGATAAAGCTCGCAACCAATGGTATTTCCATCACATCCTCAAGCAATGGTTCAAAGGAGAGGAATTTCAGTTTCGCCTTGATTGCACCACCGAAATAATACCACCAGACATCAAAAACCGTCTGTTTATCGCAAACAGTTGCCCCGATCCAGCAGTTATCAGGAAACGGAGACCACTCGGGCATGTTCCGAGACCGCTTTGAGAGAAAATAGAAACGATGCTGAGGATTGGCTCGAATCACCCTGAATATCTCTCTTTGCCATTGGGTAGGTACCCACTCGCCGAACAATTCACACATATTGCATACGAAGATACCTTTTGGATTCGTCTTTCTCTGGTGAGCAGTGCCGGTCTTCCTGTTTTTATAAGTCCGGGGTTTTGCTTTCTCCAATTCCTTTAATCGGTCAGGCCAGAAGCGGGGATAAAAGGGATCAGCCAAATGCTGTTTGTGGTCTGGTTCATCGTTTGAAGGCAAATTGTCATTGGCTACAAATCTCGCCCGCAAGCGCCCATTGGCCAACTTCCGGGCATAGCAATATGCACATCCATTGAGACAACCGGTGATGGGATTCCAGCTATACCCCTGGCTACCGTCTGGATTCTTTACCCACTCAACTTTTGTCCGATTCATCTCCTTTCCTCCATTTTCTGATTAACTTTTTTGCGTATCCCAACCCACCCCATATCTTCATAATTGCCTACAGATGCAAGTAAGAATGATTTATTAACCCATTTTGCTTCAAAGTTCCAGTTAACTGAATTCACTCGGATTGGTCATTCTCAATCACGGGAAAAGCGCGACACCTTTTTTTTGTATGCTTCGAAGATACAGTCCAGTCTGCTCTTGACGCATTTACAATATAAATGGGACCTGTTTCCGTGGCACAAAACCTGATTAAAACACTATAACCAATTGATAAAACATATATATTATGGTAATATTAGGGCACTAAACGCTCACTTCGGAGGTGAAATCAATGCGGCGTCCGATCACCATAAAACACGAGATGGAAAAACTTGCCAGTCATAGCGGATTGATCAATATCGGCGCATTACTTGATGCGATAAATTTCAGGTTCCGTTTCGAAAAGATCAACGGCGTCCATTGTGTAGACCCGAAAATTTCTCATGGTGACATTTTAGCTTCGATGATTGCTCTCATGAGTATTGGTAAACCTGATTACGATGCGATCGAGATTTTTCGTGAGAAGCAAGAATTTTTCAACAAGGCCATTGGCAATCGTGCATGCCCGTCAAGCCCGACATTGCGTCAGCGAATCGATTTGATCGGCAACCAAGCCGATAAGCTGATTAAGGATGCAGGCGTTGATTTGGTTCGATCCTGCGCTCCGGCGATTTCACCCATCCAAACCAGTGCGGGTGATTTCCTTCCTTTGGATATGGATGTGAGTCCGTTTGACAACTCAAAGACTCAAAAGGAAGGCGTTTCCAGAACCTACAAAGGCACGGATGGCTTCGCTCCGATCTTTGCCTACCTGGGCACCGAGGGGTATCTGGTGAATCTTGAGTTCAGAGAAGGAAAACAACACTGCCAGAAAAACACCCCCGAATTTATCAACGCCACCTTGGATTATGCCAGGCAAATTACCGATCAGCCTATTTTGATGAGGTTGGATTCAGGAAACGACAGTCAAGACAACTTTCCTGACGATTCACGAAAGAATGTCCACTTTATCATCAAACGCAATTTGCGTAGAGAATCTGTTCAAAAGTGGGTTGATCTGGCAAAAAAATCCGGCAAGCAACAGCATTGCCGCTCAGGAAAATGTGTATGGATCGGAAAGACGATTGAAGACATCAACGGCAATCCATTGCGCTACCCAATCATCTTTGAGGTTACCGAAAGGCATACCAAAAAGGGCCAAGTACTGCTGTTCCCCGAGTATCAGATCGATACCTATTGGTGCAGCCTCGCACAGTTGCCACCGGATGAGGTGATTCGACTTTATCACGATCACGGTACCAGCGAGCAGTTTCACTCCGAACTCAAATCCGACATGGGCCTGGAGCGCTTGCCGAGCGGTCATTTTTCCACCAATAGCTTGATTCTTCATTTGGCGATGCTGACGTACAACATGCTACGGATTATCGGACAAATCAGCATCGAAGAGAGTGATCCGACTGAATTGCCCGGTATACGCCGGAAGAAAGTTACCCGGCGTCGAATCCGGACAGTCATGCAGGACTTGATGTATATGGCCGGTCGATTAGTAACCAGAAGTAGAAAATGGTACATATCCTTTGGCCAACTCAATCCATTTTCCAAACTGATGGATCGGATTTATCTTCGTCTGAATTTGCTTTCCGCTATGAAGTAGCTATAATTTTTAAAAGAACAATTTTACAGGCATTTGCTTGGTGATTTGCTATGGCTAAAGAATGAGAAACAGGAGCAAAATTCCTTCGAAATTTGAAAATAGTGAGAAAAATTATCAACAAATGATGGTGTGTGAGGCAATCGCCCCGCGCCAATCCTAACAGCAAAAATTAGGCCACTGATTCAGGTGGGATATAGAGCCGGCTGTCCTAAATACGATGACATGCGGAAAGTAGCTGTTTTTTCCTATTTGGAATGCGAACAAGATGTTTATCGATCGTCCCCTTATGGGACTACAATGACGTGAATTATAAAGACCGGACAGTGAATACGATGGTTTACCCGTATAGTGAATTTTGAGGATTTTGATGGAAAAAATTTGTGTGTTTTGCGGTTCGAGTCCCGGAGCGAAACCGGAATATTTAGAAGCTGCAATAGAACTGGGTCATGCACTTTCAGATAAGAACATAGGACTCGTCTACGGTGGCGGAAATGTCGGCCTTATGGGGCAAATTGCCAAAGCTGTGCTCGATAGGGGCGGCAACGTCACTGGCGTCATTCCCAAGGCGTTAGCGGAAAAGGAGGTTGCGTTCACAGAACTGGATGATCTTCGTATCGTTGGATCGATGCACGAACGTAAAGCCCTCATGGCGGAACTTTCCGATGGTTTCATCGCTCTGCCGGGAGGATTGGGTACCATTGAAGAATTTGTTGAGGTCCTGACCTGGGCGCAGCTTGGGATACATCAAAAGCCGTGCGGACTTTTAAATATTTGCCAATATTACAAAAAATTTTCTGAATTTTTAGATCATGTTACGGATCAGAATTTTGTTGAGAAAGGACACCGCGACATCGTACTGGTTGATGATAACCCGCAATCTTTGCTTGCAAAGTTTGCATCATACCGCCCACCGAGCATCGATAAGGCCGCATGGGCGTTGGGAATGAAAAATAGCCAATCTCGCCAATATGTGCCAATATGACCGACGACCCAATTATTGAAAATGAAATTAGTATATTACGGCGTGTCCGTCCTTCTGACGCCGAATCAATATTTACGGCAGTGAATGAGTCCATCGCTGAAGTATCCCCATGGATGCCTTGGTGCAGTGCGGATTATTCGCTCGAAGAAAGTAGATTCTGGTGTGAATCACGCGATGCCGCATGGAGGCACGGGGTGGAATACGATTTTGTAATCATGAATAAACCAGGCGACTTGCCCCTTGGTGTTTGTGGTTTGAATCAAATTAATGTGGCGGAAAGGTTTGCGAATTTAGGCTATTGGATCAGGACAAGCAAAACGGGGCTGGGAATTGCATCTGCTGCAGTGCCAATGATAGCAAAATTTGGTTTTGATAACTTGAAGTTACACCGAATGGAGATCGTTGTGGCAGTGAAAAATATACCGAGTCAACGGGTTGCAGAGAAAGTGGGGGCATTGCAAGAAGGTTTACTAAGACAACGTTTGTATGTACACGGACAAACCTTAGACGCCTTCATGTTTTCATTGGTCCCTGGTGATTTCGCTTAAACAAAACCGATACGGAGAGGAAATCTCCACATGACAATTCCTCTTTCACACCCGGAATACGGATTGCCGATACCATCTTTGGCCTCTGTCAACTTTTGCACATTTTTATAAATGTCCCCTGACTCGTATGACACTGATGTTCACGGTTTGCTCACATGAATGGTGAGGGCTCTGGTTCTGACTTGGAGGTCACAAAATTTTTTAAAAGAACCTGTATTCAAATCCATGACCCCGATCACGCCTTTCGTGCTCATGATGTATGCACGGGGGTAGTCGATCTCCAATTCGGCATAATAACCGAATCCGGCCATGGGGCTGCCAATCTTTTTTGGCGGCCCGGCTTGGCTGAACGCGTAAAGCCCGCGATCCTGGTCGCTGGCGTAGAAAAAACCGGATTGGGGTGAATAGGCCACGGCGGATATGGCGTAAAGCCGATCACTCAGATCTTTGAACATGGAAACGGCAAACGTGTCGAGATCGATCACGACGATCTTTGACTCGCTCACCTCCCCGACGTAAAGCAAATTATTAACGACAACGCCATCCAGATCCTGCCAATGCTTATCGGGTTGGCTCAATCCTGCCGTTTTCAGAAGAAAACCATCGCTATCAATGAAATGGATCGCATCGTTTTTATTATCCAAAAGCGCAAACCGGCTGTGGGGAAGGCACTTGAATGTCAAATATTCCACTGCCGGGGCCGGAATGGAAATTTCATTAATCAATCGACCGTTCAAGGTATACGTTTTAATGGACGCCCCCCTTGCTCCGGTGGATACATAGAGATTTTCTCCATAGACCTCTAAGCAGTAACTGTTTTTTATCTCACCAATAAGGATCTCGTGACCGCCTTTTTCATCGATGCGGTAAATCCCTTTTTCCGATGACACATAGAGCACTGAATGGTTTATATCTTTGGTTGTTTGCTTTTTTGGCGTCGGTTCCGGTTTGACGATTTCAACGGTCGAAGGTGCCAGCTGTTTTGATTTCTCCGGATCAAAAAGTCCTTTCCGACGAATCGCCCGACTGTCATGAACCACGACTTCGTCCATGGTGGAAAGGATATGGTGAGCGACAAGCGCCTTTCTTACCTTCGGAACCATTAAGAAAACCACCATTGAAAAAAACAGGAGAAATACGAAAATGCCCAAACACCCATTACCTTCGGGAAACTTCAGCAAAAGGCCTGCTGAAAAAAAGGTGACACCGCTAAGCAGTAATAAAAGGACGGTATCGCCGATTCCGGTCACCAGCAGCGCTCTTTCCGGTTTTTCCGGATGGTGAACCACATCGATCTGTTTTTCATTCTTCAGTTTAGCGACCAATGCCTTCGGATTTTTCGTTCCCGGCCCTGGTTCGGGACCGCTCATCAAGCGGTCCCCGGTGTAATGATTACCGTTTACACGATAGCTGTATAAAATATGAGGATATTCGATTTTGAAACGCTTTTTCACCGATGACTCAAGAACGAAACCAATGGTATGTGGCCAGGATCTCGCCTTCAAACCGGTATACGCGCCATGGGCACCCCAAACGAATAGCGCCAGGCCCACGGCCATCACAAAACGGGAAAAGGCGACACGGATGTTCAATGCGACTCCCTTCTTTCAATTGAAATGTTTCGTTTCTGGAGAAATGGGTTCGATTCATGCCAACCAATTGACATAACAAAATTAATAGCTTAGAAATAGTACCAATACAACTGTAATCCACTGTTTTGACCAGTGTTGGCGATATGGATTGCAGATTACCCGCGAAGGCATTTGGAGGGTCACCATGTCAGAAATCGAAAAAGTGCTGGACGAGGAAGCCAGCCAGCTTTATCAAATGTTGCATGGTATTGATAAGGATTATAGCAAGGATCATCTTGCCGAAGGACTGGAAAAGCAGAAAAAACAGGAAGACGATAAACGGACGCTAATGATAGAATTGACCTATCTTTTAAGCGTTTATCTGATAGACGCCAACATCGTGGACAACACCGACTTCGAGAAAAAAACCTTCCAGCAAGTTCTCAAAACCATGGATCGCATCTGGAAACTTTCAGGTAAAAAACTGTCGTTGCTCATCCGTTTTCGCGGCTTTCCCAATGACCCAAAGAAAATGGATGAAAAATCCGACTACGAGCTGGTTTACGGGGAAACCATGGTGGATACGGACGCCGTGGCCAATATGGTGAAACGCCTGGGATCCAAAATGGTCTATCTGACAGATCAGCTGAATCGTGCCTTCCAGGTATTCTCGTCGGCAGAGATCTATTCTCTCTACCTGCGATTTCCCAAGAACATCGACAAACAAATAGGCCGGCTGCACGACGCCTTGCGCGCCTTTGCCCTATACAAAAAGGCGGTCATGGAAAACACCCCCATTGCCATTACGAATGAACGCGGCGAAACGAAGTCCTACCCGGTAATTCAAAATAGCGACGCTATTCCGGATGAGAACCTTACAATGCTGACCATCGCCAATGGAATCAAGCCGCAAGTGGCCGAGAAACTCGTTGAAAAAATTGGGAACAGTCCTTTGAAAGATCGATATATGAGCATTTACAACGCCATTTTTGCGGTCCAAAAGTTAAAGGGCAAGCTGGTGCGCCCCCCCATTGAGATCAATAATGTCGTGTGGCTGCTGGGGGAAAACGAGATTGAGACCATGAGCAAGGAACAGGCGGAAGTAGCTCAATTCTCCATAAAAAGCGCCGGCGGCTCCCCGGCCAAGGCCGCCAAGATCCTCAAAAGCGTGTATGGCAACGACTATGATAAAATCAATGCCGACCACCTCAACGAGCGACTCAAACTCTCATCCGATCTGCTGGTTTCCGTGGAAAACACCCCCGACAAATCCAGGAAAATGCGCGAGGAGATCATCGGTAATATTGAAAAACGCCTGAATGAGGTCAAGGCGCAGGTGTTTGACGATCTCTTCGCCGAAGCCCAGGCGGATGTGTCCGGAGAAGAATCAAAATTCGGCATTTTGGGAAATCTGCATAAAAAGGTGTTGGGGGTCGTCACGTTTTACAAGCGCCGTAACGACACTAAGAAAAAGATGAGCAACCTCGTCGATCACAGTTCAAAACTGAATTTAACCGACTTCGAGACACTGGCCAAAGACTTTGGAATCTCGGTACAAGACGCCCATTCGCTGATTGAAATGCTGGAAGGTTGCTTCGATACCGACGGCCGCTTCATCAAACGGGAGTTCGCCCGGATCATGCCGGAATTTGCACGGTTTGAGCGGAAAATATTCGAGTTCTTATGGCTTTACCTGCGCGAATACGTCCATGCCAAAGACCGCATTCCGTTTCTCAATTCGCTGCAACAGCTCATTGCCCAGATGAAAAACCCAAAGGAAGCCGTTAAGATCCTGATGTCGGATTTCTATCAAGATCCGGAAACAATAAGCTATTCCGATTCAAAAGCCATGATGCTCACAAGCGTCCTGATCCGCAAATTCAGCAGCGGACTGATCGATATGGAGATCACGCCGGAGGAAATCATCAAGGTAAGCGAGAAGCTGGAAGATAAGGTCGCCAACTATGTGGTCTGGCGTATCGGCAAAGATCAAGAACAGTTCTTCCAAAAAATCAAAACCATTCATCAGGCGCTCAATGAGGCGCTCAACCCCGACAAAAAGAATGAACCCCCCATTTCTGTGCAATATTTACTGCAACTTGAACGCGAGATATTTATCTTCCTGGCGCTGATCGGCGGCGTTACCGCACGTAGCGTTATCCTGAGCGCCCTCAGGGACTATAGTGATCCTTCCTCCTTCATTTATAACAGCAGTGAAAGTGAACAGCACTTAAATGCGTTGTTCTCCAATTTACGGATTCTGATTCGTGCGATGGCAAGGGTGGGAGAGGTTGAAGATTTACCCCTGCTTGATGAATTCAAGAATAATATTCCCGCACTGGCGGAAAAGGGTCAATCAGACCAAAATGAAGTTCTCTTCAAACGAATTCAATTGCGCGCGGAAGAGTCCAGGATGTCGATTTCCGATCGGCAGAAAGAAAACCAGCAGGGAAATTAGCGAAAAAAAGAGATGTCTCCCAGACGTTTTTACATGCCGCCGGAGATGATCAGGGAAGCCCGACCGGTAATCACCGGCCCCCAGGCTGGTCACATCTGCCGGGTTCTGCGCCTTGCGGCCGGCGATTCCGTGGAACTTATCGATGGAACCGGGAACGGGTATCGGGCAATTATCGTCTCGGCCTCGCCCAAACAGGTTCAATTGCAAATCGAAAAGACCTTTGCTCTTCTCTCTGAATCTCCAGTTCACATCACCCTGGCCCAGGGATTTCTCAAGGAACGGAAAATGGACGATCTCCTCCCGCCCTTGACGGAATTGGGCATCCATCGGTGGATCCCTTTTTTTTGTTCCCGGTCGGTTCCCGTGCCGAACCGGAAAGGACTTTCGAAACGGCTGGAGCGATGGGAGAAAATCGCCATCGAGTCGGTCAAACAGTGCCGGCGGGCGGTAATCCCCGAAATCAGGTTGGCGGAAAGTTTCGATGAGATGTTGGCAGAATCCGCAAGTGCCGATCTCAAGCTCATCTTCTGGGAAGATGCGTCCAAGCGGTTCGACTGGCAAAACAGACCCATGCAAAAACCAAATACGATCATGATGGCCGTGGGACCGGAGGGTGGTTTTCAGGAGGATGAAATTCGGCGGGCCCGGGAGCAGGGATTTGTCATTGCAGGACTGGGTCCCCGGATACTGCGTGCCCAGACCGCTGCCCTGACCGCCGTAGCCATTGTTCAGCATAAATTTGGAGACATGGGGATAGACGATGCATCCACCTGACTGGCAAATTCATCATCCTGAAGGCAAGTACCGCGTCATCGTCACCAGAACGCTGCCCGGACGGCGGTGGCTCGACCTGTTGATCGAAGCGGACTGTCGCGTCGAGGTGTTCTGCAATGCGGATACGGCCATAAACGCCGGAACCATTCTATCTGCCATGGAGATCCGATGCAACGGCGTTATCGGGCAATTGACGGAAACGTGGGATGAAACACTCTTTTTTGCATTGAAGAAGGCCGGCGGCGCCGTATTCAGCAACTATGCCGTGGGCTATGACAATGTGGACCTGGATGCGGCGACCCGGGCGGGCATACCCGTGGGCAATACACCCGACGCACTCACGGAGGCAACGGCGGAAATGGCCGTGGCCCTCACCTTCGCCGCCGCCCGGCGAATCGGCGAGGCCGAGCGGTACCTGCGGGCCGGTCGGTTCAATGGCTGGCGACCCGATCTGCTGCTGGGTGTCCAGCTGAGCGGTAAGATCCTGGGGATCATCGGCGCAGGAAGAATCGGCGGCGCCTATGCCCGCATGATGGTCCAGGGCCACGGAATGAACCTGATATACCACGGCCGAAACACCAATGCAGCGTTGGAGTCTTTTGTCGCCAACTTCAACCGGTTCCGAATCCGGCAGAGCCTAATGCCGGTAACCTGCCGGAGAACCGAATCCCTCGACGAACTATTGGAAACGGCTGATTGCGTCAGCATCCATACGGTTCTCGATGATACCACCCATCACCTCATCGATGCACGTCGGCTCTGTCTGATGAAAAACGATGCCGTCTTGATCAATACCAGCCGGGGTCCCGTGGTGGACGAATCGGCACTGGTGGATCATTGCCGGCGCAATCGAAATTTTCGCGCCGGACTGGATGTATTTGAAAACGAGCCTGCCCTGACACCCGGCTTGGCGAAACTGGAAAACGTGGTCATCGTTCCCCACATCGGCTCCGCCACCCGGTGGGCCAGGGAGGGCATGGCAACGCTGGCTGCCTTGAACATTGTCGGTATTTTGGCCGGGTATCCTCTCTGGAACCGGAAAGATATCGTGCCCTTTCTTAGTAAAAATCCGCCGAAGGCGGTTCCCAGCATTGTCAACCCACAGGTAATCCCATGAAAAAATAACGTAATTGCTGTTGCCTTTTGGCCAACCGGTGTTATAATTTTATCAATTGTGAACTGTTTGATTGTACTTCTTACCTGTAAGAACAAAGTCCATTTCCTGACCTGCAGCGCTTACCCTAAATAACAGCACTCACAATTTTTCCGTTTTCCATCGGCTCCAATATAAAATCGAAGATCGGTTCTCTTTTGTTTCGAGAGAAAGTTCTTGGCACACCCGTAATTTTCAGAAACGGGCGATACGGGGTATCTGCCGTCGCCCAAATCACCTTTTCGTGTACCAAAGGATTTGTAAGCGTTCATTCGAGACATGAATCCAAAACAAGGGGGAAAAAACAATGAAAAAGTCAAATGTTGCCGTCTTGGTCTTAACCTTTGTCGTAACCATCTTTTCGTCCAGTTTTGTACAGGCTTTCGAGCTCGTAACCCGCGAAATGATGGAAAAGGAAATTGTCACCGAAACCGATTTGATTCGAACCGTGGACAATTTCATCGTCCTGTTCGACACATCCGGAACCGCCAATGACATGGTACCGGGCAGAACCGTTTCTAAGATCCAGGCCACAAAAGAGTTTCTGAAGATGCGAAATTCATGGCTTCCGGAACTGGGATACAATGCAGGCCTTTACATTTACACCGACAATAAGACACTGGCCGGCTCCTTTCATGAACTCTACGGCATGCAGCCCTATGATCGTGCAAATTTTGGTGCCGCCATCAATGCCTTGCCGGACAAAGGAGAGGGACCGGCCATGTTGCGCCCCGGACTCAGCGCCCTTCGAAAGGTCGTCGCCGGCCTGTCGGGGAGAACGGCGGTGATCATGTTCACGGATGGCAGAACGTCCGACACCCGCGGCCCGAAAAAACCCGTTGAGATCGCAAGGGAAATCGCCGAGGACAACGATGTCTGCTTCTACCTGATCAGCAGTGCCACGGAGGATACGCAGGAAAAACTCCTGGAAGCCATATCTTCGGTAAACGCCTGTTCCCGCGTTATCCCCCTGCATCGCTTCTTGGACAACCCCCATTACCTGGGTGGCGCCCTGTTCACGGTTCGCACCACCAGTTACGCGCGGTTGAGACCAACCACCAAAGTTGTCGGAGCCATTGCCGATGATATATTGTTCGATTTTGATAGCTTTGCCATTCCCGAAAGGTACAACGACCAGTTGGATAAAATCGGCAATTATATGAAGGATAATCCGGAGACCTATGTAGTCGCGGCCGGATTTTCCGACAGCGCCGGCGACCCCGAGTACAATCTTGCGCTCTCAAAAATTCGTGCCCGGAGAGTGAGGGACTACCTGGTGAGAAATTTCAGTATCGATGAGGACCGGATCGTGCTTCTTTGGTTCGGAAGTCAAAATCCCGTGGCCGACAATGCCACCAGTGAGGGCAGACAGCGAAATCGCCGGGTTGAAATCGCCGTGGGCGGTATATAGTCGTGTCCGAAAACGCTTCTTCAATGAGGAGAACAGGAGAAATGAAAATCGTTCGCGTTTCTATTTTCATACAAACCATTTTGATTGCCCTGTTCCTATCGGTGTCTGCACAGGCTGACAAATTTGAAAACACAATCGCCGTATTTAAGAAGTCCCCGGCGGTTCAGCCCTTTTTTAAAAACGCCTATGGATATGCCGTTTTCCCCACCATCGGAAAAGCCGGTATCGGTATCGGGGGATCCTATGGCACGGGACAGGTTTATAAGGGTGGCGTGGTCACGGGAGAAACCTCCTTGGTAAAGGTGACCGTAGGTTTCCAACTGGGCGGTCAGGCCTTTAGCGAAATGATCTTTTTTCAGGACAAGCGGGCCTATGAGGAATTCACCAGTGGTGAATTCGAATTCGATGCCACGGCCTCGGCAGTGGCCATCACGGCCGGGGTTCAAGCCAAGGCAGGCACCGAGGGGACCACGGCCGGTGCCAGCGCTGGACCGGCCACCGGGAAACAGGTGAAATCCGGCTATCACAAGGGCATGGCCGTTTTCGTCCATGCCAAGGGGGGGTTGATGTACGAGGCGGCCATCGGTGGCCAGAAATTCAATTTCAAGGCGAAATACCTGAATCAGTGGCCTAATTTTTGCTGTTAGGATTGGCGCGGGGCGATTGCCTCACACACCATCATTTGTTGATAATTTTTCTCACTATTTTCAAATTTCGAAGGAATTTTGCTCCTGTTTCTCATTCTTTAGCCATAGCAAATCACCAAGCAAATGCCTGTAAAATTGTTCTTTTAAAAATTATAGCTACTTCATAGCGGAAAGCAAATTCAGACGAAGATAAATCCGATCCATCAGTTTGGAAAATGGATTGAGTTGGCCAAAGGATATGTACCATTTTCTACTTCTGGTTACTAATCGACCGGCCATATACATCAAGTCCTGCATGACTGTCCGGATTCGACGCCGGGTAACTTTCTTCCGGCGTATACCGGGCAATTCAGTCGGATCACTCTCTTCGATGCTGATTTGTCCGATAATCCGTAGCATGTTGTACGTCAGCATCGCCAAATGAAGAATCAAGCTATTGGTGGAAAAATGACCGCTCGGCAAGCGCTCCAGGCCCATGTCGGATTTGAGTTCGGAGTGAAACTGCTCGCTGGTACCGTGATCGTGATAAAGTCGAATCACCTCATCCGGTGGCAACTGTGCGAGGCTGCACCAATAGGTATCGATCTGATACTCGGGGAACAGCAGTACTTGGCCCTTTTTGGTATGCCTTTCGGTAACCTCAAAGATGATTGGGTAGCGCAATGGATTGCCGTTGATGTCTTCAATCGTCTTTCCGATCCATACACATTTTCCTGAGCGGCAATGCTGTTGCTTGCCGGATTTTTTTGCCAGATCAACCCACTTTTGAACAGATTCTCTACGCAAATTGCGTTTGATGATAAAGTGGACATTCTTTCGTGAATCGTCAGGAAAGTTGTCTTGACTGTCGTTTCCTGAATCCAACCTCATCAAAATAGGCTGATCGGTAATTTGCCTGGCATAATCCAAGGTGGCGTTGATAAATTCGGGGGTGTTTTTCTGGCAGTGTTGTTTTCCTTCTCTGAACTCAAGATTCACCAGATACCCCTCGGTGCCCAGGTAGGCAAAGATCGGAGCGAAGCCATCCGTGCCTTTGTAGGTTCTGGAAACGCCTTCCTTTTGAGTCTTTGAGTTGTCAAACGGACTCACATCCATATCCAAAGGAAGGAAATCACCCGCACTGGTTTGGATGGGTGAAATCGCCGGAGCGCAGGATCGAACCAAATCAACGCCTGCATCCTTAATCAGCTTATCGGCTTGGTTGCCGATCAAATCGATTCGCTGACGCAATGTCGGGCTTGACGGGCATGCACGATTGCCAATGGCCTTGTTGAAAAATTCTTGCTTCTCACGAAAAATCTCGATCGCATCGTAATCAGGTTTACCAATACTCATGAGAGCAATCATCGAAGCTAAAATGTCACCATGAGAAATTTTCGGGTCTACACAATGGACGCCGTTGATCTTTTCGAAACGGAACCTGAAATTTATCGCATCAAGTAATGCGCCGATATTGATCAATCCGCTATGACTGGCAAGTTTTTCCATCTCGTGTTTTATGGTGATCGGACGCCGCATTGATTTCACCTCCGAAGTGAGCGTTTAGTGCCCTAATATTACCATAATATATATGTTTTATCAATTGGTTATAGTGTTTTAATCAGGTTTTGTGCCACGGAAACAGGGAAATAGTAAAAAGCCGAGCCCAGAGGGCCGGTGTTGTTTAGATGAATAATGCAAAGCGCTTCTATGGCCGGTATGGCAGAGAAGCGCTTTTTATTCTGCATTCATAGCGTTATTGATCTTCCCGAATTTCTCCAAGAAGCCACCATGTGTACCTGCCACATGGGCGGAGGCGAATAAATGATTTTTTTGGAACCGTCAATATCGTTGCAGTGCGAATAACGATATTGTTAACCCAATGTTATTCTGCTAATGGAGTAAACATCCTCCCCTTACAAGCGTAAGATGAAGTCAACGACTACCCGTAAAGCGGGTGGCCTGGATATGCGACCCATGGGCCGCATATCCGGAAGCACTTCAGTGTTGTATCGTTCGGGTTGGCTCCGGGTGCACAGCACCCGGTTTGAATACAACGAATCAAAGGATGCGCCGGAACGGAAATAAAATTGTGATGGTTCGCTGTTCGAAAACGCGTTGAGGGGCCCCAAATGTATTCCCGCTTACATTATTTGCGATTTTTCCTGGCATGGTCGGTTTTGGCCTTTCACACGAACATTCACGTTATACCCATGGCCGGCCCTGTGGCAGTGTGGTGTTTCTTTTTTATCAGCGGGTTTCTTATTTCCAATATCCTTTACGAAAACTATGCAAAACGCCCCGGTGATTTTGTCGTAAATCGCTTTTTGCGTATTTTCCCCGCCTACTGGGCGGCCCTGATCATTGGCCTGGCACTGATTGCATTGGATTATCCTGGAATCCTGCAAGTCTATAGACACAGTAAAATGCCGGCGAGTTTGGGAAGCTGGCTGAGGACCGTTTTCATCCTTTCCCCTCCTTTTGTATCGAATGTCGTTCAAGTGACAAAACCACTCGTCGTGCCGGTGGCCAGATCACTTGAAGTCGAATTGAACTGGTATCTGGTCCTTTTCGTGGGACGTTTTCTTCCCAGGCCATTGATAGTTACTCTTCTTTTCACCGGCTTGCTCTCCCCATTTGTTATTTTTTTCGGTTTCCACAAGCCGATTTACGGTTCATGCGCGGCATTTCCGTTCTGCCTCGGTGCACTGGCCTATCACTTTGAAATGAAACCACCGAAGTCCATTCAGTTATTATCTTTGCTGGCATTGGTCTTCATGATGTTCGTGGCGCCTGTATTGTTGAAAGCCAATGTATTTACAATAAATACGCTACCCGCCTTCTCAATTCTCATGGGCAGCGTGATTTTTCTCTTTTTGTCATTTCAGATTTTTCTTGCGAGCGATCAACCGTCAAATCTTGCCAGCATCGCCGGAGATCTGAGTTATCCATTGTTTTTAACCCATTTGTATGCGGTATATTTTGCCATGAAGTGGTTCGGTGTTCCCAGGTTAGGATGGATAACGCTCGGAACGGTGACGGCACTTTCCGTTTTTCTGTCCCTATTGATCTGCTGGCTGGTGGAAAGACCGATCGGTCGGATTCGGAAAAAGATCCGGAATCGATCCGCCGAAGAGGGAAAGTTGTTCTCTCTTGCTCCCATACGAAAGAATGGGGATCGATTCCGCAATCTTCAAAATTGATCAAGTAGCGATAAGGCTACCGCTCTTCCAGGATTTCTCCCCGGGTGCCGATGGTAATCTGCCGGCTGGGGACCTTGACGCCTGCTGCTTCCATGCCCTTTTTCACGATCGTGGGCAACCCGGAGCAACAGGGCACCTCCATGACCATTGTGGTGACACTTTTCACGCCCGCCGTCTTGAAAATCTCGGCGAATTTGTCGATGTACTCCTGAGCGTCGTCGAACTTGGGACACCCCACCATGACGGTCCTGCCTTCTAAAAACTCACTGTGCAGCCGGGGGAAGGCCACGGGGACACAGTCGGCCACCACCAAAAGATCGGCCCCCTTGAGAAAAGGTGCCGTGGGAGGAATCAAACGGATCTGCACGGGCCAGTGGCCCAGTGTGGATTTGACCGTTTTCTGACTTCTCGGCGTGTTGGCCCCCTGGTATCCTGATATCGGAACAAAGCTTTGGATCTGTGTGGAGGGACAGCCGCATGCCATGGTTTCGCCTTCCGGTGGTTTCTTTACGGTATCCAGGTGTTTTTCCACCGCCTCTTCATCGAACTCATCCGCCTCCCGTTCGATAATATGAAGCGCATCTTGCGGGCAGTCGCCGATGCAGGCACCCAGGCCGTCACAAAGGTTGTCGGAAATCACCCTGGCCTTGCCGTCGATGATGGCAAGGGCCCCTTCAGCGCAGGCGATGGCGCAGTTTCCGCATCCGTCGCAACGCTCTTCGTCGATTTCGATGATTTTTCGCTTCACTTTCATGGTCTTCTCCTTACGGCAGCCTCCGGTGAGTTGGTAAACCGAATGCACCCAAACGATCTGTCCGGCACTGATCGCACCGATTATATTTTCAAAGCAAGGTCTTGCGGGCCTCCATCCGTCCGCCTTCCGTCAGCATCTTCTCTTTGATGGCGGCTTCCAGGGCATCGGCCAAAAGCGTCTCTTTTTTCTTTCGGTCCTCCAGGTTGGCGATCTGATCCGCGTCGTAGAGGACCTTGAAGTCGATAGTCTCCTCCTCTCTCGGATGATGGTGGTGGGCGATGATGTCGCACACCGCATCCACCAGTGGCGTCTTGGCCCCTAACTTCTCAAGAATCTGCCGGGCCACGGCAGGCCCTTCCTGCTCCTGGTAGCGTGATTCGCTGTTGCCGTGTTTCTTCTTTGCTTCCACGATGCCGATATCGTGAAGGTAGGCGGCACATAGTATTACCGATAGATTGCCGCCCTCGACGCGGCCGATGCGCTCCGCGTACCGGGCCACACGGGTGGCGTGGCCGATACGCTTGAAATCGCTCTTAAAGTATCGCTTCATCTCGATGGCCACCCGATCCTTGAGCAGATCTTCCTTTTGGAGCAAGAACTCCTCGGGCAGGGTGCCGATGCACTGCTCGGCATACTGGCAGTATGCGGCACAGCCGAAATCCATGTCCGGATTCACGAACCGGTGTTGACATTTCGGACATTTTCGGGACGTGTCGTCCTTGAAGAATTCCACACTCGCACCGCATTTCGGACACGGCACCTCGTATATCGCACCAGGCTTCCAGTATAGGGTATCTTGTCCGGGGCATTTCATGGCGGCCCTCCGGTTTCAGGTTTCGGGTTTCGGGTCGACGGCTGCCAGAAAACCGACAGCCGTCTTTTTAACATAAGTCCCCAAAGGCATTTGAAAAGGGTTAGTCCAGGATGGCCGCTAAATCCCCTTCCGGCGTTCCGATGGGCATGATGTTGAATTTTTTCACAAGCACGTCCAGGACGTTTGGCGTGATGAAGGCGGGCAGGCTGGGTCCCAGCCGGATGTCCTTGATTCCCAGGTGCAAAAGGGAGAGCAGAATCACGCATGCCTTCTGCTCATACCAGGAGAGAATCATGGACAGGGGCAGATCGTTGACCCCGCAGTCAAAGGCGCCGGCCAGGGCCAAGGCGATCTGGATGGCCGAATGGGCGTCGTTGCACTGGCCCACGTCCAAAAGGCGGGGAATGCCGCCGATATCCCCCATGTCTTTATCGAAAAAGCGGAACTTGCCACAGGCCAGGGTGAGGACTACGCAATCCTCGGGAACCTTCTCCACAAATTCCGTGTAGTAGTCCCGCCCCGGTTTGGCGCCGTCGCAACCGCCCACCAGGAAGAAGTGGCGAATGGCCTTGTTTTTCACCGCTTCGATGACCGTGGGGGCAACCCCCATGACCGCATTGCGGGCAAATCCCACCATCACCTCTTTTCCGGAAACATCTTCGGTGAAACCGGGCATGGAGTGGGCCTTTTCGATGGCCGGGGTAAAGTCCTTGTCACCGATGTGGGTCACGCCGGGCCACCCCACCAAACCGGTTGTAAAAATGTTCTCTTTATAAGAATCCCTGGGCTTCTGGATACAATTGGTGGTCATGACGATGGCGCCGGGAAAGGCGGCGAACTCCTTGGCCTGATTCTGCCAGGCCGTTCCGTAGTGGCCGTAAAAATGGCTGTATTTCTTCAGTTCCGGATAGCCGTGACAGGGCAGCATCTCGCCGTGGGTGTAGACATTGATGCCCTTTCCCTCGGTCTGTTGCAAAATGATGTCAAGGTCCTTCAGGTCGTGGCCGGAAACCAGGATCGCTTTGCCCTTTTTGGCGCCCAGGGGCACGGCGGTGGGTACGGGATGGCCGTAGGTACCGGTGTTGCCGGCATCCAGCAGTTCCATGGCCCGAAGGTTCACCTCGCCGCATTTCAGGGCCAGCCCGACGTAATCGTCGGCACCGAGGCCGTCGTCCAGGGTGGCCGCCAGGCCTTCATAGATATAGGCGTAGATGGCGTCGTCTTCCTGTCCCAGGATGCGGGCGTGATCGGCATAGGCAGCCAATCCCTTGATGCCGTAGACGATCAGCTCGCGAAGGCTGAGGATGTCCGGGTTTACCGACGCATCGGCCTTGATCCCGACCTTTTCGCCCTGGGCCACCATGCCGGCCTGATCGGCGGCGGGAACGAACGTGGCCGGGCCATCGGAAAAGGCGACGTTGCCGCCTGCCGCCTCGACCTTGGCCTTGAGGGCATCCCGATGGCAGGCCGCCTCCTTGATCAGGGTAACGAATCGCGCCGGATCGAAATCCACGTTGGTCAAGGTGGAGAAGATCGCCTCGCATGTGAATTGGTTGACCGCAGCATCCTTCACATCGACCTTGGCCCCTTGGACCGCCACCTGTGCAATGCCTTTTACCGAATAGATGAGAAGATCCTGAAGGGCCGCCACATCCGGCTGTTTGCCGCATACGCCGATCTTGGTGCACCCTTCGCCTTTTGCCGTCTGTTCGCATTGAAAACAAAACATGGTCGTTCCTCCTTGGTTTGGTGTCTCCTGGTTGTCCCTAAACGGAGCGTTTCAAATTTTTTCAACTTAGGTTGCCGTCTATGGTTGTCTTTTATCTTTTTTGTTTTGGGTTGGCCTTGACTTGGGTCAACTTTGCCATTTTTTTTCGTCATCGCGGCTTTCCGATTACAAAGCCCCTTTACGATACGGTATATACCGGTTCAGCTGCGGCCGCCTTGACTTGCGTCAAAAAACCAAGCAGAATTATGTGAATATACAAACAGGAAGGTTGATGCCCCATGACGGACATACGTGAAACCCTCTCTGCCACGCCTCTATTTAAGGGGTTGTCCCAAAAAGAATTGGATGAAATCGGTGCCATCGCCAAAAAGCGGACATTCAAACGAGGAGAGTCCATCTTCATGGAGGGAGACGAAGCAGACGGTTTTTATATCGTTTGCGAGGGACAGGTGAAAATCTTCAAGACATCCTTCGAGGGAAAAGAGCAGATTCTTCACATCTACGGTCCGGGCAACCCCTTCGGCGAGGTGCCGGTCTTCTCCGGGACCCGGTTTCCGGCAAATGCCCAGGCCCTGTCCAATAGTCTCATCCTCTTTCTGCCCCGTGCGGCCTTCGTAGACTTGATTGCAAGACAGCCGTCCCTCTCCATGAACATGCTGGGGGAGTTGTCCATGCGGCTTCGACAGTTCACCATCCAGATCGAAAACCTCTCCCTCAAGGAGGTTCCCAGCCGACTGGCAGCCTACCTCATCCTCCTGGCCGAAGAGCAAAAGCGCTCGGACCGGGTGATTCTGACCATTTCAAAGGGACAGTTGGCCAGCCTTCTTGGGACCATACCGGAGACGCTGTCCCGCATCTTCGCCAAGATGTCCTCCCAGGGCCTGATCCGGGTCGACGGAAGGGAAATCTACCTGTTGGAAATGGAGGGGCTTTCGGATCTTTCCATGGCGGGCAAACTGGCCGAATAACTGTTGCGGCCGGATTCGTGTGAAGCTGAAAACGAATATTGTCATTTTCCCCCTGGCGAGATCGAAACCTTTCCATATGATATCAGATAGTTTTTCGACTTTTATTGTGACCTCTTACATGGAATGAAAATAGACGTCTGTCGAATATCAATGCGTGTGGAAAAAAGCATTGAAGAATATCATTTCTTTATTGAAGAATGCCCCTTATCCCCCGGACTCAGATCAGAAGATGCAATAATAGCGGCCACGGCGGTTGAGAATAATTTAGTACTTGCTTCAAGCAATTCAAAGCACTT
Organism: uncultured Desulfosarcina sp.; assembly: GCA_963674945.2. Lineage (GTDB taxonomy): Bacteria > Desulfobacterota > Desulfobacteria > Desulfobacterales > Desulfosarcinaceae > Desulfosarcina. Next base: position 334,172 of record CAXXWQ010000001.1, on the reverse strand, counting down.
CAAGGTTGTCAAGGAACTTCAAGTAAAGATCCTTAAACCGTAAATAATAATCGTGTTCTTATTTCAATCGAGCAAGAGTAGATAGATCGGCACCATGGACCTGCCTTTTTCCCGGGTACCGGGAAGAGGCCCGAATTTTAAAAACGCGCCGCTTACCCCCACGGCATATACGGTTTCGGCATCCACGGCGTGAACCGCCACCAGGGACGCATCGGTCACCCCCCGGCCCTGGACCTGCCAGCCCGGTTGGGAAGAATTTCCGCCGCCGTTGAACGTGGTAAGAATTGTGCCGTTGGTTCCCACAGCCCAGCCCTGGTTCTCATTCAGAAAATAGATATCATAGATGGTGTTTGGCACTGGATCGGGATAGATTTGCCCATACCAGTTGATCGCGTCCTGGGTATAAGTGAGGCGCTGGCTATAGGCGGTTGCGTCTCCGCTGGTCCACCCCTTTTCCGTGCTGATAAAAAAGATCGAGGTCTTATAATTACTGGGATGGGCCCCATCCCTTGTCCAGGCCCCGTAAGGGGGTTTGTGCCAGATGTAAATCCCTGCAACGGCCCATCCCTCACTGCCGTCCACGGGAAATGAAATGTCCTGAAAATCATAGTTTGTGGACAGGGTCTCGACTTGCAGCCCGGCGCCAATGATTTCGGCCATGCGTCCGTTTGTGCCGCCGGCATAGCAGGTGTCTCCGGACGGCGGACAGTCCAGACTAAGGGTTTGCCCGCCCATGGAACCGATGATGTTCCAGTCGGCGCCGCCGTTGGTGGTCATGAAGACAACGCCCCCTTCACCGGCTGCATAACCGGTGGTGGCGCTCTGCATGTCGATGGCGTTGAGATAACCCACATACGCAACGGTCTGAACCTCAAAGGTGTTTCCCCCGTCCGTGGTGTGATAGATCTCCCCGCAAGAGCCGGAGGTGATCCATCCTTCGGTCCGGCTCACAAAGCAGACATCGGTGAAATAGGTGCCTTCGGCGGCAGGCGTGACGTTGTCGCTCAGATCCATCCACCCGTTGCCCGTCTCATATACGGCCGTGAAATCCTGGTCCGTCCGGCTGCCGCCGGCAATCGCCACCTGACGGGATGGTGGGGTGAGCACCATGTACGGCATGGACGGGGTCAGGGTATAGTCGCCGTCCGGCCGCAGGTCAAAGGAGAACATGCCCTGTTCATCGGTCTTTGCCCATCCGCCCCAGGGGCCCTCCAGGGCCATGGTCACCCCGGAAAGGGGTTTTCCGTCGTACAGGACCTGCCCGCCGATGCTGGCCCCCGAAGCATAGGCCGCCGACAGGTCCGTGGTGAGCCGGGCCAGGAAAATGTCATACCCGCCCAGAGCGGTCCCGCCATTGAAAGTGAGATCATAGCTACCCGGCACCGTGGCAAAATCCGGCACATCCGTAAATCCGCCGATGAACAGGTCGTCATTGTCCCCCAGGACCAGGCCGCGCACATGATCATAAAACCGGGTGGAATTGATCAACGTCGTCAAATCGCCGCTCATGTGGGCGATAAAGTAGGACCCGGTCAGGGTGCTGGTGGCATAGGCCCCGGCCGAGACCGGGAAATCGCCGCTGAAGGTCTGCCCGGCAAGAATTAGGTTCCCGCCGGAGTCCATCAGTGCGCTATAGGGCTCTTCCGTGCCGCTGCTGCCCCCGAGAAAGGTGGCGCCGGTAATAGCAAAGTTGTCGTCCAGCAGGGCAACAAACGCATCCGCACCGCCGCTCATCACCTCGTCATAGCTGCCGGCGGTGACCGGAAAATCCGTTGTCCCGGTGGTGCCGATGGCATAGGCGGTCCCGCTGCCGGCCGGCAGGATGATCTTGCCCTTGTCATTGCCCGCCACGGTACCCCCATAAAGGTGGAGGATTGCAGGCTGCGAAGGCCGGTATCCAGCCGGGAAAATACCGCATCAGTGGTTCCCGCGCCCATGGCTTCCTGCTGGGCGCCCTGGGTGGTGGGATAATCCGATGATGAGGTCTGGCCGGCCAGATAGACCCGGTCGCTGCCGTCCAGGGCCATGCCGTGGCAGTAATCATAACCAGTTCCCCCCACATAGGTGGACGCCGGGCACAGCGTCAGGTCGCTGGAAAATATGGCAACGAACATGTCCAGATATCCGTTGTGACTGCTGTCGTAAGCCGTAGCCTGGGAGATCATGTCCGTGGCATCGGTCTGCCCGGCCACCACGGGTTGGCCCGTCGTGGTCACGGCCAGGGCCTGGACCTGCTTGTCGCCGTCGCCGCCCAGGTAGGTGCAGGCGACAAGCGTGGACAGATCGCTGCCGAATTTGGCCACAAACCCGTCATGGCCGCCGTAAGCGCCGTTGTGCGTGGTATCATATGCCCCTGGAGTAACGGGAAACCCCAGTGCGGGAGTGGACTGTGTGCCGCCGGTGATCAACACATTGCCCGAGCCGTCAACGGCAATGGCCTGGCCGTAATCGGGATAACTGCCGCCCAGGGTGGCGGATGCCAGCAGGGTGGACAGGTCCGGACTGAACTTTAAAACCAGAGCGTCCTCGCCCTGTTCCCCCACGGCATAGATGTTGCCGGCGGCATCCCGGGTCATGCCGGCCAGGGTCTCGTCGAACCAGCCGTATCCGTTTTCTTCTCCAAACCAGGTGCCGGCCAGCAGTGGATCGATGACCAGGGGCCGGGAGCGGTCATAGGGGCCTAAAGCAAATCCATATTGGTTACTGGCCAGTAACCGGTAGGCTACCTGTACAGGCTTTTTCACGCCCTTATGATCCTGGAAGGCCACGGGTTTCGTGAAAGTGGCGACGGCTTGTTCGCTTTTTACGGCAAGGTTTCCGGTTTCGTCCAATGCCAGGGACACATCCTTGTCGAAGGCCAGACGGATCTTGTCCGGATCCGTTCCGGGGGCGATGGTGAATATTTTTTCGACACTGGATCCCGTGGCACGGAGGTCCATCCGCACACCCGGCCACATCTTTTCAAACCGTATCCGGTGGAATGTCGGAATGTCCGTGCGCCATTGTGACGGATGATTGCCTTTGAACGCATGCACCCGTGTCGCCGAAGGTTCCATGCCCGTTGGGTTCACATCCAGGGCAAAAACCGGCCGTTCCCTGAACACTGCCGGCGGCAACATCTTCGGCCGGGCAACCACCCCGTCTGTCGCTTTGCCTGACGTGCCCCGGACAAACGTGTAGGTCAGATCGCCGTGTCGCCCCACCGTCACCCGACCCGAAAAGATATCTCCATAATAGCATGCCTCTTTATCCTTCAATTGACCAACATTCTGGACAAAGGGGATGGAGACTGTTTTTGCCGACAACCCGTTCAAATGGTTCTCGACGCCATGAACGATTGCCGCGGTTGAAACAGAAAAAAAGCAGGTAAAAAAGACAAGGAGAAGCCAGCCTCTGTTGTTTGCGCCCATAGCACACCTTTCCAGATTTAACCGTAATCCTTCTGCATGTCGCCAAATTTGGTTTTACCCTGGCAACGTCCAGGCCAACATCCGTAAGCTATGTGATCGTGAAGACCAGCGTACCACATTTTCTCCTTACCGAGTAGAAATACGTACCATAAATATAATTCACATCTATGGAATACACCCAAGGGGCGCGGGAAAAGACCTCCTCCGATCACCCGTAACGGATTACTAATTACTCATCACGCATCACCAATCACTGATCACCGATTTTACCAATGTCAAGGCAAACAGCAGACAACGCACGGACGGCGGCAACCGGCGACGGTGCCTTCCACACGGCGCCGAGAACGGCGACGCCGGTGAATCCAAGTCTGGCGGCCACGAATACCTTTTCTACAGTGATGCCGCCCAGGGCGATCACCCGATGGCCGGTTCGGGACAAAAAGTCCCTGAGCCGACCGTGATCGAATGCGGCCGGATAGTTCGGTTTGGAGATGCTGTCGAATATCGGGCTGAGGGTAAGATAGTCCCAGGTGCCATCGGGTTCGGGAATATCCGGAAACCGGTGAAAGGCGGTGGAGAAACGGTATTCGGGCAATTTCTGCTTGAGCACTTTCGGAAAATCCGGATCTCGCAGCCGTGCCCTTTCCGTAAAATGAACACCCCGCAAAGAAAATGGGTCCAAGAGAAGGTGGTGGTCGTGAACCATGATTCGAGAATGATAATCGGCAGGAATCCGGTATAGGTAATCGGCGAGTTGTCCTGCGGTTCTTCCGGGTTTGCGAAGATGAAAGATGATCGAAGAATCTTCCAGCATCCGGCACACCAGACGGGACTCGTCGGGGGCCTCTTCGGGTGGGGAGATGATTACCAGGCGCATGATCGACCCAACCTTGACGGCTTCGTAAAAAGTCCGATATCTGCGTTACGCTTCAGCCCTCGTCACTGCGACGTATCCAAACATACGCCTCATTCCTCAGGCTTTGCAAGCCTTGATCTCGAACTTTTTACGAAGCCGTCCGAAATTCTACTTTTTCTCCATCTTTTCCTTGAGTTTTTTCTGAATGTCGGCGAACAGTTCCTGTTTCTTTTGCGCCTGCTGCGCCTTGATGGAGGCCACCTTGTCCTTCATGGTGTCCTTTCCCTCCTTGAACTTCTTCAGTTCCTTTTCAAGGCGGCTCTCCTCCTGGTCCCGGGGCAATTTCTCAATGGCCAGGTGGTCGGAGAGGATAATTCTGTCGCTGAAGCCGCTTTTCACCGTGTCGACGATTCCACACTCTTTGAGTCGGTTGAGCAGATAGCTTCCCTTCTCATCGGAAAAACCGAGTAGTTCGCAAAGGTCCGACAGGGAAGGTGGTGCTCCCTCTTTGTGGTCCAAAATCCGCACCGCCGATACAAAGAGATGGGCCATGGAATATAGGTCGCTTGGTTTCATGACAATGGTTTCCTTGAATTGCCATTAAAGGATGCCAGATGCGATTGCCCCAGGGCAACCGCATCTGGATCGATTATATATTTTTTCGCGGGCATGGCCCGCTCCTACACCCCCAAAACGGATTGACGATGCGCTTCTTTCCGCAGGAACTGGCCATGCCTGCGACAATTATTTTCCGAAATGGACATCAGATACGGCTACGCAGGCGATTGCCCTGCCGATTGTTGACATCGGCTGACAACGAGAGTAACATTTGCTTTTTAATTGTCAAGTATCAACTGGCCACTCTTTCGGGGGATACGGTCATTCCCATAAACCTTTATCATAAAAGGATAAAATTAAATTTTTCGCGCCTTGCCGGCGTGGATGGTGAGTAATGCGCAATATAAAAAATGGGGGATAACACTATGACGGAAATTATCGATACAGTGGCAAGAGAGATCCTGGACTCCAGGGGAAATCCCACCGTGGAGGTGGAGATGAAGCTGGCCTGCGGTGCAACCGGGCGGGCAGCGGTTCCCTCCGGCGCATCCACGGGCAAACGGGAGGCATTGGAACTGCGCAATACCCGTGCCAAAAGATACGGTGGCAAGGGAGTGGTCAAGGCAGTGGAAAACGTCAATTCCATCATCGCAGATGAAATTCAAGGGATGGATGCGTCCGATCAAATGAGGCTCGATTCCCTTCTCATCGACCTGGACGGGACGGCCAATAAATCCAAATTGGGTGCCAATGCCATCCTGGGCGTCTCCATGGCTGCCGCACGGGCAGCGGCCAATGCCTACGGTCTTCCCCTGTTTCGATACATCGGCGGCGTTAACGCCAGAATCCTGCCGATTCCCATGATGAACGTGATCAATGGCGGTGCCCACGCCGCCAACAACCTGGACATTCAGGAGTTCATGATCGTCCCCTTTGGTGCAGACACCATATCACAGGCCATCCAGATGGGTGCGGAAACCTTCCATGCCTTGAAAAAGATCCTCAAATCCAAGGGACTGAGCACCGCCGTCGGTGATGAGGGCGGGTTCGCACCGGATCTCCAATCCAACGAACAAGCCTTGGGTTTCATCATGGAAGCCATTAAGCAAGCGGGGTATACACCGGGCAAGGAGATGGGGTTGGCCCTGGATGTGGCTGCCAGCGAATTGTACAATAATAAAAAATATGAACTCAAAGGGGAGAACAAGACGCTCTCCGCCGTAGAGATGGTGGACTATTTCGAGAAACTGGTGGAAAAATACCCCATCTTGTCCATCGAGGACGGCCTTGCCGAGCAGGACTGGGAGAACTGGGCAGTGCTGACCGAACGGCTGGACGAATACGTTCAAATCGTCGGCGACGACGTTTTCGTGACCAATCCCACCATCTTCGCCAAGGGTATCGAGGACGGTATCGCCAATTCCATTCTCATCAAACTGAACCAGATCGGGACCGTCACCGAAACCCTGGACGCCATCGAGATGGCCAAGCAGGCCGGCTACACCACGGTCGTCTCCCACCGCAGCGGAGAAACCGAGGATGCCTTCATCGCCGATCTGGCGGTTGCCGTCAACAGCGGACAGATCAAGACCGGCTCCATGTCCCGCAGCGACCGCATCGCCAAGTACAATCAACTGATTCGCATCGAAGAGCGGCTGGGCAAGGGAGCCCGGTTTCCGAAGGAGATTTTTATTGGCGACTGATGATCCAATGCCGATGATAAAAATAGGATACAGGTCAAAGACGGCCATTTTTTTCATGGCCGTCATCGCAATCAGCCTCGCCGTGACCACCCCGACCCATCGGGCCTGGACTTACATTCTCGAAGGCCCCCATATTCTCGAACTCACCGCCGAGGCAATGGGAAGGATCACCGCCATCCGAATGACCCAGAAGCGGCTGGTCTATGGGGAGGCACCGGATGCCCCCCCCACACAATACGATGAGACCGCCATCTACATAATGCCCGAAAGATTTCGATCGGACATCGTATCCGACCGGATCCAGCGAACCTACCTGGTATTTGCAGACAGCTCTCTTTTGGTGACCGATGGCCGGATTACCGAAGGGAAAAGCCCCCTGGATGTCTATCAACAATTGCTGCGGAGCCGCAGTCGGTGGCGGCTGATGCGTACCGTAAACCTGCTCGGCGTGGAGACCGCCATATCCAGTTTAGGGCGGGTCGCAGACAATCCGGTCTTCATTATCGGCGCCCACTATCCCGACGAATCGGTCTGCCAGTTGGCCATCGACAAAGAGACCTTCCTGCCGATCCGGCTCCTGTTGGTGGATCCAAATGCCGGAGCAATGCAGAAACGCCTGGAGATGCTGTTCCTGGATTGGAAAAAGGTCCAGGAGGGAATGTTTCCCTATAAGATAATGTTTACCGTCGATGACCACCTTACCCAAACCATCGAGGTAACCAATGTGGAGACCAATCCGCCCATACCGGAGGATCTTATGGATCCGGAGGCGCTTCGCGCATCCGTTGCGGCCCAATCCGTCGGGAGCGCAGGGCAAAAAAAAGAGGAAACGGTAAACGAGATCCAAAAGGCGGTACACGACTTTCAGAAAAAGTTTGAATAACCGGTTTTTCCGGTAGCATCGATTGTTACGCGCTAAAAACGGGAAAATGAGTTTTTTAATATATCGTTGTTTGGCCGTCTTTGGTCTGGAAACGCTTTTTACGAACTGCCAATTTCAACCAAGCTGAGGATTTTTTATGGGGTATGATACCAAGTATATTTTCGTCACCGGGGGAGTTCTTTCATCGTTGGGCAAAGGATTGGCATCCGCCTCAATCGGTGCGCTGCTGGAGAGCAGGGGGCTTCGGGTCACCATCCAAAAACTCGATCCCTATATCAATGTAGATCCGGGCACCATGAATCCATTTCAACACGGAGAGGTATTCGTCACCGACGACGGTACCGAAACCGATCTGGATTTGGGCCATTACGAACGTTTTACCCATGCAAAGCTGGGCAAGGACAACAATTACACCACCGGTAAAATCTATCACAGCGTGATCACCAAAGAGAGGCAGGGAAAATACCTTGGCGGCACGGTCCAGGTGATTCCCCACATCACCGACGAGATCAAGGATAGCATCCGCAAGACGTCGGACGGCGTGGATGTCGTCATCGTCGAAATCGGCGGCACCATCGGCGATATCGAAAGCCTCCCCTTTTTGGAAGCCATCCGGCAGTTTAAAAATGACGCCGGCAAGGGAAACGTCATCTACATCCACCTGACGCTGGTTCCCTACATCGGAACGGCGGGCGAAGTGAAAACCAAACCCACCCAGCACAGCGTCAAGGAACTGAGAAGCATCGGTATTCAACCGGACATCCTCTTGTGCCGTACCGATCGCCTGCTCGAGAGCGACATCAAGGCCAAAATCGCCATGTTCTGTAACGTGGGTGCCGACGCGGTAATCACGGCCAAGGATGTGAACTGCATTTACGAAGTCCCCCTCTTGTTCCACCAGGAGGGATTGGACAACAAGATTGTGGAACTTCTCAATATCTGGACCCGCGCCCCCCGACTGGAGGACTGGGAAGGGCTTTGTCGCAAGATGAGCCGGCCCAGCCATCGGGTCACCATCGCCATCGTCGGCAAATACGTGAACCTGACCGAATCCTATAAGAGTCTTAACGAGGCGCTGATTCACGGCGGCATCCCCAGTGACAGCAGGGTGGATTTGAAGTTCGTGGACTCGGAAACCATCGACGCCGACACTTGCAGCGTGAGCCTTTCAGACGTGGACGGAATCCTGGTACCCGGCGGTTTCGGTTCCCGGGGAGTGGAGGGAAAGATCTGCGCGGCCCGGTACGCACGGGAAAACAAGGTTCCCTACTTCGGTATTTGCCTCGGAATGCAGATCGCCGTCATCGAATTCGCCAGGCACATCGCCGGCCTGGAAAAAGCCAACAGCACAGAGTTCGACAAGGATACCCCCCATCCGGTGATCTACCTCATGGAGGAGTGGTTCGACGACAAATCGGGCACGATCCAAAGGCGTGACATTCATTCGGACAAGGGCGGAACCATGCGGTTGGGCGCCTATCCGTGCAAGCTGGCTTCCGGCACTCTGGCACATGGGGCATACGGCGAAGATGCCATTTTTGAACGGCACCGGCACCGATACGAATTCAACAACGCCTACCTGGAACCATTGAAAGATGCCGGTCTTACGATATCCGGCGTAGCGCCCTCGGGCGAACTGGTGGAAATCGTGGAGATCAAAGATCACCCCTGGTACCTGGGATGCCAGTTCCATCCGGAATTCAAATCCCGCCCCATGACACCCCATCCCCTCTTTCGCAGCTTCATCGCTGCGGCGCTGAAATATTCGGGAAATCGCAAAATTGACGAATAGAAGGTTCCACACCAAGTGCGAACCTTTCCGAGAAGTTCGCCTTGAAATCACCTTCCATGGCTGTAAGGTCAAACAGCCATGGAAGGATCACTCTCAAGCGTCGAAGCCTCAACGGATGGATGTGCAATTCAATGGGTAACGACCCATCCTTGTTTTTCATCGTCTTTTTTTATGATCATCTTATCAAAATATCATTCACTGTCGATAATGAAAAAAGGAAGCGCATAGACATCGTCTATGAAACAAAATTTTCTTAAACAGAAAATCGATATCAGATTGGATGAACATAAAAAGCCTGAGGAACATCATGTTAAAAAGACTCTCGGTAAAAGGAAGAATCTATACGATCATTGTCTCGATTTTTCTTCTGTTCGTCACCATGGTCATGTTTTCCGTCGGAAACAGCAACGGCATTAAAGGGCTCAGTATTCAAAAGATCGGAAACAAAATGCTCGATGATCAGAAGGCCCGCATCCAATTGGCTACCCATGCCGCTGCCCGAATGGTCGAAGCGGCCATCTCGGGGATAAACGACGAGAAACAGGTCAAAGACATCGTTCGGGACCTCGTCGATACCGTCATTTACGAAGAGGACCGTTCCGGCTACATCTTTGTTTATGAAGGAACGGTAGCGGTGGCTTTCCCCGTGAAAAAGGAGAGCGTCGGCAAAGACCTGGGCGGTATAACGGATCCAAACGGCGTAAAGGTGATCCAAAAGTTGCGGGATACGGCGCAAAACGGAGGCGGATTCGTTCGGTATATATGGCCCAAACCCGGTGCCGGCGACCAACCCAAGTTATCCTATGCCGAAATGATCAAGGGAACGAACATGTGGATCGGAACCGGCGTGTATATCGACAATATCGAAGCCTATCAGGAACAGATGGCACAAGAGATCTCCGCTTCGGTAAACCAAAGCACCACCACCATGATAATGGTTTCCGGCATCATTTTTGCCGCCATCATCGCTTTGTGCCTGTTCATTGCCGTTGGTATCGTTCGGGAACTCAATGCGCTGCTCGTCAATTTCCAGGACATCGCCGAGGGGGAAGGAGATCTGACAAAACGAATAGAGATCGAATCCAAGGACGAAATTGCCAAACTGGCCACATTGTTCAACACAATTATGAAAAAACTGCAGTCGATGATCCGAAAGATATCCAATGGCGTGGAGACACTCACTTCATCGTCCTCCCAGTTGTCTGCCATATCCCAGCAGATGGCCCAGGGTATCGAAGAAGTGACGGGTAAATCCAACACCGTCTCCGCCGCCGCCGAGGAGATGAGCACCAACATGAACAATGTGGCAGCAGCCATGGAGCAGTCCGCCACAAACATCACCATGGTGGCATCCGCATCGGAAGAGATGTCGGCGACCATCGATGAGATCGCCAAAAACACGGAAAAAGCCCGTGGTATTTCCAGAAACGCGGCGGATAGGGCCACCGATGCTTCTTCCAACATGGATCAACTGGGTGCGGCGGCAAACGCCATCGGGAAGGTGATCGAGACCATCACCGATATCAGCGAGCAGGTTAACCTGCTGGCATTGAACGCCACCATCGAGGCGGCCAGGGCCGGTGAGGCCGGTAAGGGGTTTGCCGTAGTGGCCAACGAAATCAAGGAACTGGCAAAACAGACCGCTGCCGCCACGGGAGACATCAAGGAAAAAATCGAGGGAATCCAAGGGACCACCAACATGACCGTTTCTCAGATTACCGAGGTCACCCAGGTCATTGCCGATATCAACGAGGTGGTGGCCATCATCGCGACGGCGGTGGAGGAACAGTCGGCGACCACAAGGGAGATCTCGAACAACGTGTCCCAGGCATCCGTGGGTATCCAGGAGGTCAACGAGAACGTCAATCAAAGTTCGGCCGTTTCCCTGGAGATCTCCAAGGAGATCTCCGGTGTCAGCGGCTCCATGTCCGAAATGTCAGTAAGTGGCGACCAGGTAAACGAGAGTGCCCATACCCTTTTTCAGGTATCCGAAAATCTCAGACAACTGGTCCTGCAATTTAAAATATGAAGCCGTCTTAATCAGGGAAACCCAATGCCTCTTATTTCTGCAGCCACGGTAATGATCATGAACACAGGGCAGCGGCTGCCGGAATTCTTGCTGGTGCTTCGAAGCCCGGAACTCTCGTTTCAGGGAAATGTTTGGGTGTTTCCCGGCGGTAGGGTGTCAAAAGGCGATGTCGCATACGAGGGCAAAGAAAGCGCCCTTCGCAAATGTGCCGTTCGGGAAACCAAAGAGGAGTCGCGTATAAAACTCGATCCGGCGACCTTGACGCGGATGGCTCGATGGGAGACGCCCGAAGGAATGCCCAGGCGATTCGACACGCAATTTTATCTCTCCCGGGTCACCGACCGTCCCGCCGTTCAGGTGGACGGACGTGAAATTATAAATTTTCAGTGGGTTATGGCTGATTCCGCCTTGACGGCACATCAAAAGGGAAAAATTCGGCTGTCCCCCCCGGCGTTCGTATTGCTGTCCTGGGCCGCATCATTGAAGACGGCGGATAATTTGCTGGCTTTTTTTCGAACCGCACCACCGATTCATTTCAAACCCCGATACGTTCCCCTTCCCGACGGTGCATGTACGCTCTATCAGGATGATGTCGCATACGAAACCGGTGATTTGACGATTCGCGGCCAGCTTCACCGACTTTTAATGCTTGATTCGGGGTGGCGGTATATCGGAGGGCCCTTCGACCATTCATCGGACACCGCCTCCTGCTCTTCTCCAAGGGACGCCCCCGTTATTTGATGCATGTGAGAATTTTTTCTCACCGCTCGCTCTCATGTACGATTTCCGGGAAATATCCCTTTTTGCAAATCAAGCCTTCGATGGGTCGATCGAACAGGACGGAAAAGCCCTTGTTGACATCGCTGCGAACCACCGTACCCGCCACCTGCATTACCTGTTCGAATTCGAAGACCGGAAATTCGAGTATGATGGGCTGTCCCTGCCTGATACGCCGCCAGGTACCAATGTAGACGCCCGTGGCACCGATGTTCTTGATAATATCCCGAAACGTCCCTTCTTCGACGGTGTATTTGGCGATAATAAAGGCGGCGCGCCGGGGGAAACGGCGCTGGTCTGGTGTTGTTCTCATTTTTATATCAATGGCCGTGGTTTATGAAAGAAAATAATGATACAACTTTTCACATCCAGTGTCCACCCGGTATTCGCCATAGCCAAAAGAAACCGCGTTCGGTATTAATTTGGTGTTATGGGAAAATGAGGGACGAAGGACGACGGCAGAGAGACGAAAAGAAGTAGGTTCTCTATCGTCACTCATCCCGCATCCTTCGTCCATCGTTTTCAAATCCACAGAAAACTACCCTTTCAGGGAAAATTTGGGTTGAATGATGTCATAGTAGGCCTTCTCGGAAACGCTGCCCCAGGTACCGACGATCTTCTGGAATTCCCTGAAAGCGTTGTTGACCTTCGTGGCGATGGGGGTCTTTGCCGCCTCCTCAGCCACCACTTCGTCTGCAAGTTTTCGAAGATCTGAAAGGACCTGATCTGGAAACTGGACCAGCTCCACCTTCTTCTCGTTGATCAACGTCTGCAGGGCCTGACCGTTCTGGGCGTCGAACTGGGCCAGGGTCCAATGCTCGTTTTCGACGCAGGCGGCATCGATGATCTGCTGCAGGTCCTTGGGCAGGCCTTCGTAGATCTTCTTGTTGAAGAAAAACTCCAGGTAGGTGCCCGGTTCGTGCCATCCGGGATAGTAGTAGTACTTGGCGGCCTGGTAAAAACCCATGCGAAGGTCGTGCAGGGGGCCCACCCACTCGGTGGCATCGATGACGCCGCGCTCCAGGGAAGTGAAGATCTCACCACCGGGAAGCAGTACGACCGTGCCGCCGGCCTTGGCCACCACCTTGCCGCCGAGACCCGGAATCCTCATTTTCAATCCCTTGAAATCGTCGATGGTGTTGATCTTCTTGTTGAACCAGCCGCCCATCTGAACGCCGGTGGAACCACCTGGACGGGGCACCAGGTTGAAAGGCGCATAGGTCTCCTCCCACAACTTCAATCCGTCGCCGCCATGGAACCATGCACTCATGCCCTGGCCGTTCATGCCGAAGGGAACGGCGGAAAACCACTGGGTGGCGGGCTCCTTGCCCGCCCAGTAGTACGCGGCACCGCCTCCCACCTCCACGGTGCCGTCGGATACCGACTGGAAGCTTTCGAGGGCCGGCACCAGTTCACCGGCGGCGAAGACCTGAATCTTGATTCTCCCATCGGAGAGTTCCTCGATTCGTTTCGCCAATCGCTCGCATCCGTCCTGGAGAACCGGCAATTTGGGCGGCCAGGTGGTCACCATTTTCCAATTGTATGTCTTTTTCGTTACGACCGCCGGAGCCTCAACCTTTGCCTCTTCCTCCTTTTTTGAGCAGCCGATTACCCCTGCCGTGGCCGCAGCAGCTGCAGCAGCACCGACACCTGCTTTTTTCAGGAACTCTCTTCTTTTCATCGATCGCACCTCCTTGGTTAAATGATGGGGTGATGGGAACAACCTATAGTGCCAGACACGGATAAACCCAATATGGGAATCTGCGCATTTCAGACGCGAACCCGTTTATCGGTGGATCGGATCGTAAATGTAACGCCCAAGCCTTACTGTCCGAATACCACCTTCGGCAGCCAGGTGGCCAACTGGGGGAACATGACCACGATGGCCAGGCCGATGATCTGTACGAGGACAAAGGGGATGATGCCCCGGTAAATATGGCCGGTGGAAATCTCCGGCGGCGTCACCGCCTTTAGATAGAAAAGGGAGAAGCCGAAAGGCGGCGTCATGAACGATGTCTGCAGATTTACGGCGATCAGGATACAGAACCACACGGGGTCGTATCCGAATTCGATCATGATGGGAGCCAGCACCGGCACGTGGATGAAGGTGATCTCGATGAAATCCAGGAAAAACCCGATGACGAAGATCAGCCCCATGACAATGGCCAGGACCATGTTATGGCTGTAGGTATGGGCAATCCACCACAGAAAATGCCGCACCATCCCATCGCCGCCCAGTCCTCTGAACACCAATCCAAAAGAGGCGGCGCCGCACAGGATGATGAAGACCATACAGGTGAGACGAACGGTGGTCTCCATCACCTCGTGGAGAATTTTCATGGAGAATTTTTTGTTGACGACGGTCAGTGCCGTTGCCCCAACGGCACCCACGGCAGCCGCTTCGGTGGGTGAGGCGATACCGGCGAAGATGGATCCCAGCACGGCTACCATGAGAAAAAGCGGAGGAACCAGTGCCTTTCCCACGCGAACCGCCAACTGGCGGGGAGAAATGGCGGCCAGTTCCCCTCGGGGGATCGCCGGTGCCCATTTTGGGCGAATAAGGGAGATGATGATGATGTAGAGGATGAACAGTCCCACCAGCAAGAATCCCGGCAAGACGGCCCCCATGAACAGATCCCCCACGGAGACACCGACGATGTCGCCGATCAGCACCAACACGATGCTCGGCGGAATGATTTGGCCCAATGTGCCGGAAGCCGAGACGGTACCGGTGGCCAATTCCTTCTGGTAGCCGCGACGAAGCATGGTGGGAACGGCCAGAAGCCCCATGGTCACCACCGTTGCCCCTACGATCCCGGTGGAAGCGCCCAGAAGGGCACCCACGACCACGACCGAAATGGCAATGCCGCCGCGCAGACGTCCGAACAACAGTCCCATGGTGTCCAGCAGGTCCTCGGCAAGACCGGAACGCTCCAGCATAACGCCCATGAAGACGAACAACGGAACGGCAATGAGGGTGACGTTGGTCATCACCCCCCATATCCGAAGGGGCAGCAGATTGAAAAAGGACCACCCGAAGCCGATGAGGCCAAAGCAAAGAGCGGTTCCCATGAGGGTGAAGGTAACTGGGAAACCGGCCATCAGCAAGATCGTCAGGGCCAGAAACATCCAACCGGGCAAGTACTCCATCAGGCTTTTTTCTCCTCTTCCGATTCGACACCGATGATCTGTAAGAGGGCGTGGATGCCCAAGGAAAGTCCCTGTAACAATAACAGAACATACCCGACGGTCATGGTCCCCTTGACGATGAACCGATAGGGAATGCCTCCCGGATCCGGCGATCCCTCCATCATGGAAAAAGAGTTGCCTACGAACTTCCAAGAGGTTACGATAACCAGATAGCACCCGGGAATCAAAAAGAAGATGACGCCGATCAAATTCACCCATGCCCGGCCCCTGGTGGAAAGGCGCTGGTAGATGATGTCCACCCGCACATGGCCGTCATGCAGCAAGGTGTAGCCGGCACCGATCAGGAAGATAAAGGCGAACAGGTGCCACTCCAACTCCTGTGTAAACACGAAGCTGGTCTTGAACAGGTACCGCATGACCACATCGACGAATACCACTGTTACGAGCAGCAAGGTTACCCATGACACCATTTTCCCCACCGCTTCGTTGATTCGATCGATGGTATCGCAAAAAAACCGAAGGATTGTATTCATGAACACCGTCCGGATGGTTTGGACTGCATGGAAAGGCCGGTTGTAAAACCGAATTCAGTTTCTGAATGCTCGGTTTTTGCAAACCATGGTTCACAATGGATGTATCAATTTTTATAGCACATCGTCGGTATTGTCAACACGTTGACCGTATTGTAAAAAATTGAATTGATTTTGAAAAAATGAGCTGCCACGGTATTTTCGCCACTTTTACTTGATTAAAAATCCACAACCGGTTATGAATATTCGCTCAGTTGAATGACGAGCAGGGTCCCCGGTACAAGCAAACCAGTGACCTTAATGATTCAAATTTCTGGATTCTTGTTACCGGGAACAGAATGATATATGACGCCTTGCGAACTCGCCCCTAAGGATGCCGGACATCAACGCAGCTCATTCGCTCACAGATGCAATGTCGTTTCCAAGGGTATTATTTTTGAAAATACACTTGCCCGGGACCGCCTAAGGGTCTCAGACAGCGCAAAGCGCCAACCATCATCCTTGCCCCTCGGGTTTGGAAAAACCCCGGAAACGCCGTCTCTGATAACCGAAGGATTACATCATGCCCTTACCCCACACCATCACATTTCTCCCTCATAACCGCACGGTTACGGTCCAAGACGGCGAGAACCTGATTCGTGCGGCCATGGAGGCCGGCGTTCACATCAACGCGTCGTGTGGCGGAGAGGGTGTATGCGGCAAATGCCGGGTAATCATCGAAGGCGGCCGGGTGACGGGAGGACTGAGTGAGCAGGTGAGCGAAGCGGACCGGGAAAAGGGGGTTCGCCTGGCATGTAAGTCAACCATCACCGAGGATGTTGTCGTTCGTGTTCCGGTGGAATCGGCCATTGACGCCAGCGTCCTTCGCCAGTCGGCCGTCCCACGGCGTACGGCCCGCATACGGCAGATGGACTTCGAGTGGTTGAAGGAGCAGGGGCTGTTCTTGCCGCCGGTGGAAAAGATCTACCTGGAGCTGCCCGAGCCGGACAATCAGGATCACCTCCCCGACGTTACCCGGCTGGTGAGCCATCTTCAACTGGACAAAGGTGAAAGACGACTGACGGTGAGCCTGCCGGTGATCCGCAAGATTCCCGACGTCTTGCGAAAGGATGGTTTTCGTGTCACCGCCACGCTGGCCCGTCCGGTGATGGAGACGGGAAAGAACGAAATCATCAACGTGCAGCCCGGCGACACCACCGACCGGCTCTACGCCATCGCCATGGACATCGGAACCACAACCATCTATGGCCAGCTCATCGATCTAAAGAGCGGTGAGGTGCTCTCCGAACACGGCGAGTTCAACGGTCAAATCAGCTACGGCGAGGACGTGATCAGCCGCATCGTCTTCGCGGAGAAAGCTGGCGGACTGGACCGCCTCCATCAGGTGGTGACCGAAACCATCAACACCATCACCGGCAAAATCATCCACCGCGCCAGGGTGGACACGGAGGATATCGCTGCCATCACCCTGGCCGGCAACACCACCATGACCCAGCTTTTGCTTCGCATCAACCCCCGGTATATCCGCCGCTCGCCCTACGTGCCGGCATCCACCCTGTTTCCTCCCATTCGGGCGGTGGACCTGGGGCTGGAGCTGGGCGAACACGTCACGGCACTGGTATATCCGGCGGTCTCCAGCTACGTGGGGGGTGACATCGTGGCCGGCGTCATGGGGTCGGGAATGTATCTGGACGAGCGGCTGACCCTGTTCATGGACATCGGTACAAATGCGGAGATCGTCATCGGCAACCGGGACTGGCTGGCATGTGCCGCCTGCAGCGCGGGCCCGGCCTTCGAGGGGGGCGGGATCAAGTTCGGCATGCGTGCGGCCAGGGGTGCCATCGAGGACTTCTCCCTGGATCCGGTCACCTGGGAACCCATGCTCATGACCATCGGCAACATCCGTCCGAAGGGAATCTGCGGTTCGGGGCTCATTATCATGACCGCCGTCATGTTCGAACTGGGCCTGATCGATAACCTTGGCAAATTTAACCGGGAACTTTCCACCAAGCGTATCCGGGAAGACAATGGCGTGTGGGAGTACGTGCTGGCCTGGGCAGACGAAACCCAGATCGACCGGGATATCGCCTTGACCGAAATCGATATCGAAAACCTGATCCGGGCCAAGGGGGCCATTTTCAGCGGATGCATGACCCTTCTTACCGAAGTGGGGATGGGTATGGAGGATATCGAGCGCATCATTCTGGCCGGCGGTTTCGGCAGCTACGTGGACCTGGAAAAGGCCATGACGATCGGCCTGCTTCCCGAAATCGATCCGGACAAGGTGACCTTCATCGGCAACAGCTCCCTGATGGGGGCCAAGATGAGCAGCCTGACCAATCGCATCCGCCGGGACGTTGTGGAGGTGACCCGCAGCATGACCAATTTCGAGCTGTCCGAGACCCCGTCGTACATGGACAGCTATGTGGCGGCCCTGTTTTTGCCCCACACGGAGATGAATCGTTTTCCCAGATTGAAAGCGCGTTTGGACTCCCGGAGGCAGGGGTCGTAAGGTGAACGATGTGATGTATCGCCGTGGGGGGATATCCGTTTTACCGGTTGGATATCCAAAAACACGCCAGAGCCGTATCATTATCATTCGGGTTGGTTCCGGGGACGAAACACCCGGTTTACAGACAACTATACAAAAAGGCGGTTTTTGATCCATGGCGCCCATATTTTTTATGAAAGGAATTTAGTACAAAATTGTGATTTATTGAACTCATCTATTGACAAATAAACAGCGCACAATATAAGAAATATGCCTGATTTTGCGCCGTTGAAAAGCGACAAAACCATCTCGACCCCGACCGGAATGGTCCAGTCGTCATCTATCTACAACTTGCCGTTTTTCAAGCAGAAATTTAGTCATACACTGCAGGCTAGAGGATTGCAATCTCGATGAGGTGTTGCATGAACATGAAATACAGACATCGCATCTGCCGTGACGACATCCTATACCCTCCACGCATCCCACCATGGCTTCTTATCTACCGCTGTAGATATAAAATATATAGAAAAATTTTTTCCGAAAGGGGGCCTAAGAAATTTGATTATGGGTCGGATATCTGCGCTCTGACCTGAAAAACGCACCATCCCACTGTACAATCTAACCTCAATCATTAACCGGTAATTGGTAAGGAGGTAACTTTGACTTTTGAATTCTATAAAGAATCCTATGCAGGTGAGATAAAGGCAATCTCCATCGGCTCGGGTGACAAGGCTGTTACCGTTGGTGGCGAAACCTGCTATCCACTCTATCAGTTTGAGGGGAAAATGCCCAACAAACCGAAGATCGCCATGGAAATTTGGGACATGGAGCCCGAAGAGTGGGCAGCAGCAGCATTGGAGCCGTTCAAGGATGTGGTTTCCGACCCGGCCGCATGGGCAAAAAAATGCGTGGAGGAGTACGGCGCCGAAATCATCGTCCTCCAGTTGAAGAGCACCGACCCCAATGGCAACAACGCCAGTCCGGCGGATGCATCGGCGACGGTGAAAAAGGTGCTCTCTGCCATCGATGTTCCCCTGGTCGTCTGGGGTGTGGCCAACCATGAAAAGGACGAGGCTGTCCTCAAAAAGATCGCAGAGGACTGTCAGGATGTCCAGTTGGTTCTGGGCCCGGTGGAAGACAAGAACCACAAGGGTATCGGCGCCGCAGCCATGGGCTACGGTCATGCCATCATCAGTTCCTCTCCCATCGACGTCAACCTTGCCAAGCAGGTCAACATCCTGTTGGAGAACCTGGGTATGCCCATGGATCGGGTGATCATCGACCCCACGACCGGTGGTCTGGGTTACGGTCTCGAGTACTCCTACTCGGTCATGGAACGTTTGCGAATGGCCGCCATGGCCCAGGGTGACGATAAGCTGCAGATGCCCATCATCAATAACCTGGCCAACGAGGTCTGGAAGTGCAAGGAAGCCAAACAAACCGTGGACGAGGCGCCGACCTTGGGTGATCCGGAAAAACGCGGCATTCTCATGGAAGCCGTGGGTGCCGTCACCTACCTGATGGCCGGCTCCGACATCCTCATCATGCGCCATCCGGAATCCATCCGAATGGTCAAGGCCTTCATCGACGTGGCAATGGACGGTGGCAGTCTGGCCGATCTTGCCCCCATCGCCAAGAAACTGGAAGGTGTAAACGTGGATCTGGCCGCATTGGCACCGGCGCCGGACCTGACCATTGAGGAAGAGAAAAAGGCACCCAAACCGGCAGCCAAGGCAGCTGCGAAACCGGCCGCCGCAAAACCCGCTGCACCGGCTGCACCGGCCGTTGAGAAGAAAGCCGAACCGGCACCGGCCGCTGCCCCGGCCGCACCGGCAGTCGATCCCGAAGCCGAAGCAAAGGCCAAAGCCGAAGCCGCCGTCAAGGCCGAAGCAGATGCAAAAGCAAAGGCCGAGGCCGAAGCAAAGGCCAAGGCGAACGCCGAGGCAAAGGCCAAAGCAGACGCAGAGGCAAAGGCCAAGGCAGACGTCGAAGCAAAGGTCAAGGCGGAAAAAGAGGCCGAAGCCAAAGCGGCCGCCGAACGCCAGGCCGCAGAAGATACACTTCGCCAAAAACGCGCCGCCGAGCGTGAGAAAATGGCCGCCGGGCGTAAATCAACGGAAGCCGACAATGTCATCTCCATGACCGCCGCCGCCGTGCAGAAGACCGAAGCCGAAAAGATTATCGAAAAGTTGAACTGGGTTCACCGGCGTGTCCCGCTCTACTAAGCTATATTTATGAAAAAATCGTTAACCTTTGCCGAAATCAATACGAGGAGGAACCTCTGATGGCAGAAATTAAAAAACCAGTCGCGAAAAAAGCCGCGGACCCAAAAGTGGCCGATCCCATCGCCGCCACCATAGACCCGGCCAGCCAGGAAATGATCGTCCGGGCCCAGAAATTGGGCATCGATACGGTCTACGACCGCGCCGTTCAAATGAAACCCTGTAACATCGGTGTTCAGGGCATCTGCTGTAAAAATTGTTCGATGGGTCCCTGCCGCCTGCCCCTTCCCAAGGGTGGCATCGAAGGCGAAGATACCCGCAAAGGCCTGTGTGGCGCCACGGCCAACACAATCGCCGCGCGTAACTTCATCCGCATGATCGCCGGCGGCGCCTCCGCTCACTCCGACCACGGCCGCTGCGTGGCCGAGGTTTTCATGTCGGCCGCTCGTAAGGAGACCGACGCCTACAAAATCAAAGACACCAACAAGCTGCTGCAAATTGCCCCGTTCCTGGAAGTCGCAACTACCGTCGAGGTGAACGGCGAGGTCAAGGACCGCGACATCGATGAAATCGCCCTGGAAGTGGCCGAAAAGGCCCTCAATGAATGGGGCAAATACGAAGGCGAACTGCTCTTCGCCAAACGCGCCCCGGCAGCGCTGTACGAAAAATGGAAGAAAAACGGCGTGATTCCGCGAAATATCGACCGCGAAATCGTCGAAATCATGCACCGCACCCACATGGGCGTGGACCAGGATTATAAAAACCTGATGAAACAGGGGACCCGCGCCGCCATCGCCGACGGCTGGGGCGGTTCCATGCTGGCCACCGACCTCCAGGACGTGCTCTTCGGCACCCCCTACCCCCTGCAATCCGAGGCCAACCTGGGCGTCATGAAGGAAGACCACGTCAATATCGTCGTCCACGGCCATGAGCCGGTACTCTCCGAGATGATCGTGGCCGTGTCCCAGAAACCGGAAATCATCGAATACGCCAAGTCCAAGGGCGCCAAGGGCATCCAGTTGAGCGGCATATGCTGTACGGCCAACGAAATCCTGCAGCGCCACGGCATCCCGTCGGCCACCACCTTCCTGTCCCAGGAACTGGCCATCATCACCGGCGCCTGCGATGCCATGGTCGTGGACATCCAATGTATCATGCAGAACCTGGCCAATGTGGCCAAGTGTTTCCACACAAAACTGATCACCACCCACCCCATCGCCAAGATGGAGCAGGACAATGTGATCCACATCGAATTTGACGAGCACTACGCCCTGGAAGACGCCGAAAAGATCGTACGAATGGGTATCGACAATTTCCAAAACCGCAGTAGCGAAGTGATGATCCCCCGCCACAAATGCACCCAGATCGCCGGTTTCGGCGTGGAATCGATCCAGTATCATTTGGGCGGCACCTTCCGCGGCAGCTACTACACCCTCAACGACAACATCATCAACGGCCGCATCCGCGGCATCGCCGGCGTAGTGGGCTGCAACAACGCCCGTACCCGTCATAACGAGGCTCACATAGAGGTCGTCAAGGAACTGATCAAAAACGACGTCATCGTTCTGACTACCGGCTGCAACGGCATTGCCTGCGCCATGGCGGGCCTGCTGACCCCGGAATCCGCCGCCGTACACTGTGGCCCGGGCCTGGCCGAAGTCTGCGAGGTCGTGGGTATACCGCCGGTTCTGCACCTGGGGTCCTGTGTAGACAACAGCCGCATCCTGCTGGCGGCCACCGAAGTGGTCAAGGCCGGCGGGCTGGGCAAAGACATCTGCGACCTGCCGGCAGCCGGCAGCGCACCCGAATGGATGAGCGAGAAGGCCATCTCCATCGGCCATTACTTCGTTGTTTCCGGTGTGTATACGGTCTTCGGCGTTACCCTGCCCACCTCCGGTGCGCCGGTGTTCCACGATCACATCTCCAAGGACTATGAAAAGATCTACGGCGGTATGTGGGATATCGAACCCGATCCGATCAAACACGCCCAACTGATGATCGCCCACATCGACAAAAAACGCAAGGAACTGGGCATCGACAAGGCCAGGGAGCGCGTCCTCATGGATATGGCCGACCGTCAGGCCCTGGACGCGTAATTGACTCTCAACTATATCCTCAACGAAGGAGGAATACGATATGTCTAAATTAGTCGCATTTGCCGCCATTCAGGGTGGATACAAGGTGGTTTCCACCGCTGAAGGGATGTACAAAAAGGCGCTGGCCACCTACAACGCCGATACCAAGATCGGTTTTCCCAATACGGCTTACTACCTGCCGGTGATCTATTCGCTGACCGGCATGAAGGTGGAGACGCTGGAAGACCTGAAAAAACCCCTTGATTTTGCACGGGGCCTTCTGCCCCCCCATATTAAGGGAAAAAACCACCTGCCCTACCTTGGCCCCCTGCTGGACGCCGGCATGGCTGCCATCTTCTCCTACGAGATCATGGAAGCCCTGCGCATCCTGGACCAACCGGACTTCTACATCCCTGAAGAAGACCCGGACATCGATGCAGGAAAGATCTGGGTGGGCCCGGCCGACGACACCATCCTGCGAAAACGCGGCGTGGAGTTCGTGGACGGCTCGGCCCCCGGTTTTGCCGCCGTGGTCGGCGCAGCACCCACACCGGAGATTGCCAAGGCTATCGTCGAAGATTACCAGAAACGAAGCCTCTACATCTTCTGTGCGGCCAATCATAACGGCACCTCGGTGATCCAGCAGCTGCTGGATCAGGGGGTCCAGATCGGATGGAACACCCGTATCGTTCCCTTTGGTCCGGACATCAGCTCCGCCGTCTTCGCCCTCGGTTTCGCCAACCGCGCCGCCATGGCATTCGGTGGCGTGAAACCCGGCGATTACAAGAAGATCCTGCTCTACAACAAGGATCGAATCTTCGCCTTCGTCAACGCCCTTGGCGACATCGGCACCGAATGGGGCGTGGCCGCCGCCGGCTGTGTCAACTGGGGTTTTCCGACCCTGGCCGACACGGACATTCCCGAGATCCTGCCAACGGGTATCTGTACTTACGAGCACGTCGTCGCCAACGTGCCCCACGATGAAATCTGCCAGAAATCGGTCGAGGTTCGTGGTCTGAAGACCATCGTCTCCGACATCAATATCCCACTGGCCTTCGGTCCGGCTTACGAGGGTGAGCGTGTACGCGGCGCCGACCTGCATGCCCAATGCGGCGGCGGCAAAACCCAATGCACCGAACTGGTCAAGATGGCCGAGATGAACGAAATCGAAGACGGCAAGGTCATCATCGACGGTAAGGACATTACCGATCTCAAGGAAGGCGAAACCTTCCCCTTGGGCATCTTCATCCAGGTGGCCGGCCGCGAGATGCAACCGGATTTCGAACCGATCCTGGAACGTCAGATCCACCACCTGGTCAACTACATCCAGGGCATCATGCACATCGGTCAGCGCGACATCAGCTGGATCCGCATCAGCAAGGGCGCCATGGAAAAGGGTTTCACCCTCAAGGATATCGGCGTGGTACTGCATGCCAAGTTCCACCAGGACTTCGGCAAGATCCTCGATAAGGTTCAGGTGACGCTGAAGACCAAGAAGGACGACGTGGCCAAGCTGACCGAACGCGCCCGTGCCGAGTACAAGATGCGCGACGAGCGTGTGGAGAAGATGACCGACGAGGATGTTGAGATCTACTACTCCTGCACCCTGTGCCAGTCTTTCGCACCCAACCACGTCTGTTCGGTCAGCCCCGAACGGACCGGTCTGTGCGGCGCCTACAACTGGATGGACTGCAAGGCCTCCTACGAGATCAACCCCACCGGTCCCAACCAGCCAATCGAAAAGGGCGAGTGCATCGATCCGGTGCTGGGCCAGTGGAAAGGCGTCAACGACTTCGTCTACAAGGCCTCCCGCGGCGCCGTAACCCACTACAACTTTTACTCCATGGTCATCGATCCCATGACCACCTGCGGCTGCTGCGAGTGCATCGCCGCCATGCTGCCCTCGTGCAACGGAGTCATGACCGTGGGCCGTGACTACGCCGGGGAGACCCCCTGCGGCATGAAGTTCACCACCCTGGCCGGCGTCATGGGCGGTGGCGCTTCGTCCCCGGGTTTCGTGGGACACTCCAAGTTCAATATCACCCAGAAGAAGTTCATCAAGGGTGACGGTGGCCTGAAACGCATGGTCTGGATGCCCAAGATCCTCAAGGAAGAGATCAAGGAGCGTCTGATCAAAGCCGGCGAAGATATGGGTATTCCCAACTTTTACGACATGATTGCCGATGAAACCGTGGGCATCACCGAGGAGGAGATCCTGCCCTTCCTCCAGGAAAAAGGTCATCCGGCCCTGTCCATGGATCCGCTCATCGGCGGATAACCGACCTTACGACGGACCGGGCAAAACACGCCCGGCCCACTTAACAGATGAACCGATTCCCCGGCCCATCGGGCCGGGCGAATTGGCCATACAGACAAGGAGAAGAGTATGGCATTAACCGGTATTCAGATTTTCAAACTGTTGCCCAAGACCAATTGTAAGGAGTGTGGGGTCCCCACCTGCCTTGCCTTCGCCATGAACCTGGCGTCGGGCAAAGCCGAGCTGGACAGCTGCCCATACGTTTCCGAAGAAGCCCGGGCCCAACTTTCCGAAGCCTCGGCTCCCCCAATTCGTCCCGTCGTGGTCGGTGCCGGCGTGCGCAAAGCCACGACCGGCGGTGAGACCGTTCAGTATCGCCATGAAAAGACCTTCTACAATCCGACCCTTCTGGCAACCCAGGTGGGCAGCGACATCGCCGCCGCCGACCTTACTGCCAAACTCAAGGCCTGGAATGCCCTGCAGTTTGAACGTGTGGGGCTGAACCTGCGGCCGGAGCTGGTGGCCGTGAAGGATGCGAACGGAAACGCCGAGGCATTCGCCGCCGTGGCCAAACAGATTGCCGAGACCTCGGAGTTCAACGTGATTCTCATGAGTGAGGATCCAGAGGTCATGAAGGCCGGCGTCGCGGCCTGCGGGTTCAAGCGACCCCTGCTGTACGGTGCAACCGAAGCCAACGCCGACGCCATGGGCACCATCGCCAAAGAAAACAATCTGCCACTGGGTGTCAAAGCCGCCTCCATCGATGGCCTGCCCGCCCTGGCGGAGAAACTCACCGGCATGGGCCTCAAGGACCTGGTACTGGATCCGGGCTCCCGGGAACCCAAACAATCTCACCAGGACATGATCGCCCTCCGCCGTGCGGCCCTGAAGGACGGAAACCGCACCGTCGGTTTTCCCACCATCGCTTTTCCCTGTGAGATGGCCTCCAATCTGGACGTGGAGACAATGCTCGGCGCCATGTATGTGGCAAAATACGGCGGAATCGTGGTGATGTCCGATTTTTCCGGTGAATCGATCTTCCCGCTTCTGCTGGAGCGACTCAACATCTTCACCGATCCGCAACGGCCCATGACCGTCACCGAGGGCATCTATCCCATCAACAACCCCGACGAGAACTCCAGGGTGCTGGTGACCACAAACTTCGCCCTCACCTACTTCATCGTGTCCGGTGAGGTCGAGGCCAGCAAGGAGCCTGTCTGGCTGCTCATCAAGGACTCCGAGGGTCTCTCCGTCCTCACCGCCTGGGCCGCCGGAAAGTTCGCCGGCGACGATGTGGGCATGTTCGTGAAAAAATGCGGCATCACCGACAAGATCAAACATCAGGAAATCGTCATTCCCGGCTATGCCGCCGCCATCGTAGGCGACGTGGAAGAGGAGTTGCCCGGCTGGACCATCACCGTGGGTCCCCGGGAAGCCGCGCACATTCCCGGCTTCCTCAAAGCGTAACCGATAGTTGATCTTACGGATCGGGATGGACTGGAACATTTTTGTCCATCCCGATCCTCGTTTCCTGGCCGGTATGCCGGCCATTCATAGGCAATCGCGTCATTCGTGGCCTGCACATCATGGCCGGAACATGATGCCGAACAAAGAAAGGATGTGAGAGAATGTTACTCATCGGCGAAAGTCTAAATGTAATTTCCACGAAGATCGGCCGCGCCTTCAAGGAGCGTGATCCCAAGCCGATCCAGGAAGAGGCCATCTTCCAGAAAGAAAAACGGATGGACTACATCGACATCAACCTGGGTCCGGCCAAAAAGGACGGCCACGAGTTGATGCCCTGGGTCGTGGAGGTGGTGCAGGAAGTGGTGCCGGACATTCCGCTGGCCCTGGACACGTCCAATATCGATGCCATCGAGGCGGCCTTGAAGGTGATCAAGCAGGTTCCCGCCGGCACCCCCCACATCATCAATTCCATCATGTGCCGTCCCGAACGCTATGAGCGCATGGTTCCCATGGCCGCCGAATACAATGCGGACTTCATCGCCCTGATGTGGGGTCCGGAAGGCCTTCCCCGTGACGAAAACGAACGCGCCGCCCTGTGCGTGGAATTGCTCTACTTCGCCAACGAAGCCGGCATCCCCAACGAGAAGATCTGGGTGGACGGCATCGTGACCCCGGTGAACATCCAACAGCCCCAAGCCATCAGCCTCATGGAATTCCAGAAGATGATTCCGGATATGTCGCCGGGCGCCAAAAGCACCTGCGGCCTCTCCAATATCTCCAACGGACCGCCCGAACACCTGCGTCCGATCCTGAACCAGACCTACATGGTCATGCTGCAAAAGTGCGGCATGGAATCGGTCATCTCCGATCCTCGGGACGAGCAACTAACGGCCATCGCCAAGGGCGAACGACAGGACATCGTGGATCTGATCTACGGCATGCTCGACGGCACCGAGCCCGATCGCGCTAGTCTTTCCAAGGAGATGCTGGACTACGCCAAGACCGTGGACGTCATCATGGGAAAAACCCTCTATTCGGATAGCTGGCTGGACGTATAGTTTAAAATCATCCCACAAAAAAAGCCCCTTCCCAATGGAAGGGGCTTTTTTTGTGGGATGATTTTAATTGTTTGAAATTTATAAGAGTTTTAATTCTAACGTAGATATCGGGCAAATTTGTCATTTATGGATGGGCACCTGTCAGTGTCCGGGCATGGTCGTCTTCACCGTATGGTCGAAAGCGGCACGCGCCCGGTCGGAAAAAAGTTTGGCACAGGTGTGGCAATATCGGTGTTCCTCTTTTACATGGGGGTGCGGTTCCGTTCGCTGGTGAATGAAATCCATGAACCGGGTGGTAGCAAACCATCGGCCGCATCCCTCACAGCGCTCCAGGGGATGTTTCCCGATGGTTTCGTCCCGGATCGAAATGGTTCGCACATTATCCTGATCTTCGATGCGAATGGCATTGGTGGGACAGATATTTGCGCAGGTGCCGCAGCCGATGCAGCGATCCGGTTCGGCCACGACGAAGGAGATCCCGTCTATTTTCTTCATTTTCAATGCATCGGCCCCTACAATTTCCTTGCAGACCCGAATGCATAGACGACAGCGGACACAACCGTCGGGCGGTGGTCCCATATCGACGCCATGGGCGGCTGCCATTTCCCGCAACCGTTTCGATTCCGGTGCCATGCGAAGCAGATTCGCAAAGGCGGCGGTCCGCGCCGCATCCACAATGGAGCCGTAGGTTTTGACTTCCAGCCCCTCCTTGACTTTCAGGATACAAGAGAGCATGGCGATTGGCTTTCCACTCGTCCTTCCCTGGACCTGTACCGCGCACAGCTTGCAAGATCCGGATGGTTTGAGAGCCGGGTGGAAACAGAGGGTCGGAATGTCGATATCGTTTTCCCGGGCTACCGCAAGAACGGTTTGGCCCTCCTGACAAAGGTAGTCCGTGCCGTCGATGGTAATGGTGATCATGATTCAGTCCTTCGCAAACAACGAAAATGTTGGACGATTTCGTAAAGGAGGCGTACATGAAGTACTCCGCACTGACGAGGGGTTCGGCGTAACGCAGATATCGGGTTCTTTACGAAATCGTCAATCATGTACCGCGTCTTGGAGATCGGTGATATACTCCTGGAGGTAGTGAAGTTCCGCAGTAAGTTCACCCACGTGATGCTTAACCAGATCGGAAATCGTCACAATGCCGATGATCCGCTGATTTTCCACCACCGGCAGATGCCGGATGTCGGCCTGGATCATCATGGCCATGGCGCTGCTCACCAGATCTTCTGGTTGGGCCACGATCAGCTTGTCGGTCATGGCCTCGGTAAGTGGCATTTCACGAAAGAGACGGCCTCGCCACCTCACATGGCATCGCAAGACGTCCCTTTCGGTAAAAATTCCCACGGGTACCTCGCCATCCATCACGATAATTGCCGAGGTCTGTCGCTCCGTCATTTGAACGATGGCATCTTCGGCTGTTTTATCCGAAACAATGGTGTGGGCCACCCGATGCTTCTGTTTGATTACGTCCTTGACATGCATTGACCAAGTTCTCCTCATCAGATAGTGCCCATCCAGAAATGGCTAATTTGCCCGATATCGGCGTTGCGCAAAAAATTTAATCCTCGAAATATCAAACATATGTCTCCGGTTAAATTTTTCGTGCGCCTTGATCTCGAACAAATTTTCCCATTTCTGGATGAACACTGATATAGAAAAGGCCCTATAAACCCATTGATAACGGCAACCGACTGAAAGGGCACTGTATTTATCAGTCGTCCAGGGGCTTCAGACAATCCTGGGGAAGTCGGTGGGTTCCCTTTCCGTCCAGGCTCACTTCAATCAATGCATCCGGGTCGTTAATGGCCGTATCCGGATCGGTGATGATGCCATGCAAGCCGATGAAACAGTCCATGTAGGCTTCCCAGCTTTCGTCCTGGCTTCGTTTGAATACTTCGACCTTTTGGCCTTTGCGAAAAATCATTACCGCCTCCTTAAAAAGCGTTTCCAGGCCAAAGATGGCCAAACAGCATTTCGAAAGAAACGCATTCTTCCATTTCTTTGCCGACTGACTGAACGGGAAAAGCTTTTTATAAAAAGCATCTATTCATTTGTATTGACCAACGAGTTCTTTAGAAGTCTCAGAACACCATATCGTCAAGAACACAGCAGATATTGTAGCGCCTAAACCGGCATCGTATCGGCCCCGAACCGTGCCGACTGGTTTCTGGCACACGCCTCGCAGATCAGTGTATCCGCGGCAACCTGCCCCACCGGCTTCACACGGTTTTTAATGAAATCCAAATACTTTTTCGGCCCCATGGCCTTTCCACAGGAATCGCAAAAGACCAGTTTCTGCCGATTTAGAATCGTTCCACACAAAATCAACAACCGTTCATCGCCCCGATCCTCGATACGCATGGCCCCCGTGGGGCAATTGGCGGCACATGCACCACAGGCGATACAACGCTCCTCGGTAATACGGAGATCCGTTTTTCCGGGATTATCGAATTCCAGATACCCCAGTTCGAGGGCGCTGATTCCCATCTTGTCACGGCAGATCTCCACACATCGGCCACACCGGCGGCAGATATCACACCGCAGGCACCGTCTGGCCTCCTCCCGGACCATGTTCTCCGTGTATCCCAACTCCACCTGCTGGAAAGTGGTTCGGCGGCGATCCAGATTCAACATGTCCATGACGGGACGCTTGATGACCGTTTTCGTGCTTGCCGGCACCTCGATGCAGGGTTCCCTTCGCCGACGAACGGGAACCGGCGGCATCTGGGGTTGGGGGATACCGAGCATATAACGGTCGATGGCCTCTGCCGCCCGCTTTCCGCCACCGATGGCTTCGATCACCGTCGCGGGTCCGGTGACCGCGTCACCGGCCGCGAACACGCCAGGGATGGAAGTCTCCATGGTGACCATGTTCACATCGATGGTACCGCGCCGGGTCCACCCCAATTCCTTCATTTCCGCCAGCGCATGCTGGTCCACCTTCTGGCCGATGGCACTGATCACCACGTCGGCATCCATTACGTATTCACTGCCCAATACGGGTACGGGTGACATGCGGCTGCTTCCCTCCCGCTTGACCAACTGGGCGCGGACACACTTGAGCCCGGTGAGGCAACCGTTCTCTCCTTCGATCTCGCCGGGTATGGTAAGGAAGGAGAAACGAACGCCCTCTTCCTCGGCCTGTTCCACCTCCTCCTCGTCTGCCGGCATTTCGTGCCGGGTACGCCGGTAGGCGATGGTCACTTCCGGGCAACCCAATCGAAGGCAGGTTCGGGCAGCGTCGATGGCCACGTTTCCGCCACCCACCACGACCACATGTTTGCCGGGGATTCGACGATCACCCAAGGCAACCCGGCGCAAAAGGTCAATGGCTTCAATGGTTTGGGGATAGGTTTTCTCTCCTTCGATCCCCAGGGTATAGGCCTTATGGGCACCGATGGCGAAGAAGAAGGCCTCGTATCCCTTTCGTTTCAAATCATCGAGGGTGACATCCCGGCCGAACCGCGTATTAAAGGAGAAGGTAACGCCCAAATCCTCCAACATGGCAACTTCCCTGTCGATCACCTCTCTGGGGAGCCGATAACGGGGGATGCCCACCATGATCATACCACCGGCCATGGGTAGTGCTTCCACGACGTGCACGGCGTATCCTTTGAGCGCCAGGTAATAGGCCGCACTTAGGCCCCCCGGCCCGGCTCCGACGATGCAGACGCGTTTTCCGTTTTCGTGTTCCTTGTCGGGATTCCGATAACTGCCTTCGGACATGGCCCGTTCGGCGGCGAACCCCTTGAGAAATTTAATGGAGACAGCCGTATCCATACGCCCGCGAACGCACATGAACTCGCAGGGCCGCGTACAGACCAATCCACAAACCCATGGAAAGGGATTGTCCTTTCGGATCACGTCAATGGCCTCGGCATCCTTTCCCTGGCCGATCAACGTCACGTAGGTGGGCACATCGATCCCCGCCGGGCAGGCCATCTGGCAAGGCGCCGGCGTCAACCATTCACAGGTTCCGCTGGGACAGTTGTGGGTCTTCACATGGCTTTCGAAAACTTCCCCATTCTCCGTCACCATTCCATGAAGATATTGACCCAGTCGAAAACCTTGCTCTTCATCGCGATCATTGTGCAAATCCTGAATTAACTTATGAATGGCAGACAGGTGATCGTTTCCGGCCCTTCCCCAGGCCACATCATTTAAGAGGCTATGAATCTCTTCGGCCAATCTCCGGCTTTTGGGTATCTTGATTGCCCCACCTGAGATCTGGTCATCAATATAATGGATGCATTGTGTTACCGGACATTGGGTTGAAGACATGAAAGCCCCCTAAGTTACGAAAAGGCAGTGTGCTCCAAAGATGCAACGGTCTGGGCATGACGTTCGCGTCGGATCTGCGTCATCTCCTCCACCTTGCCGAACTTCAGACAATGGGTCGTACAGGTGGTCACGCATGCGGGCTCCAGCCCCCGGTCCACACGATCGATGCAGTAGTCGCATTTGACCACCTTTCCCGTTTCCGGATTCCACTGGGGCGCCCCCCAGGGGCAAGCGGAGATGCAGGTCTTGCAGCCCACGCAAAGGCTTTGATCCACGAAAACGATTCCGTCTTGACTGCGTTGCTGCATGGCACCGGTGGGACAAGCGGCGACACACCAGGGATTCTCGCAGTGGAAACAGGGCATGAAAATGTAGGCCGCCCTTGGGAGCCCACCGATCATCTTTGGGCCCACCTGAATAATCTGACACAATCTCGGTCCGATGGGCAGGTTCTTGTTGGCCTTGCACTGCACTTCACAGGCATGACATCCGATGCATTTCTTGGTGTCCTGAAACAAGTAATATTTACTCATGATCCTCGCATCCTGATTGACCGATTGCCGTCGCTGGCCAATGGCTCCGACAAGCCTTGGTAACCGGCATCCCGTTGAATGAACATTTCATTGAAACGTTAAAAAACAAGCAAATGATATACCATCATATACCTTCATTATAGGCAAGCAAGGGAATACCGCAATAGGAAAAATATACCATTAATTCAGACAGATATAAGTTGATAAGCTGAGTTGCGGTAATCCATTGGATGCGGGATCGATAGAATGACACCAATAAACGCAAACTATTATTGGCAGTGAAATATTATTATTGCGTTTAAATGCTTTTTGAAAATATAGTATAATCAACAAAATGGATGAAATGAAAAAAATATATTGCACAATAAAATTGTTGCGCGGCACTTCAACGATCGCCATAACTTCCATAACCGATTCCAGATAAGCATATCGTTCTGTTAAGACAGGATTTTCAAACGCTCTCGGCATTTGCCCGATCAATACCCGGCTGGCATGTAAGTTGCTCTTCATCAAACAACTTTTTAATGGTGAGACAGGAGGTGATAGTAGGAAAACAAAGCGATGAATCGCGTAAGTGGAGAGACATCATTTTCCAGACAAGCAATGATGGCCAAGGCCAAAAGGAGTTCGGTCAATATAATTCACACCCGGGAGGTTATCCATGAAA
Source organism: uncultured Desulfosarcina sp. (assembly GCA_963674945.2). GTDB lineage: Bacteria > Desulfobacterota > Desulfobacteria > Desulfobacterales > Desulfosarcinaceae > Desulfosarcina. The sequence continues at coordinate 301,424 of CAXXWQ010000001.1, read as the reverse complement.
AAAAAGTGTATTTTGCCCATTGTAATGTTGTTACTGTTTTCGGTTGTGGTTGCACCGGTAATGCTCACTGCCGGTAATGCGACGGCCGCCAGCCTGGAGGAAGCCATTGCCAAAGTGCCTCAGGGAACTGAAAAAGGTCATATCGACCCCAATGCCAAACCAGGTATCTTCGGTATTCCCGGCGCCCCCAATGTCAACCTGATAGGGGCTTTCTTCTGGGCCATCTGGGTGGGCTGGATCTTCTCCACCGTCGGTGCGTTCGGCGGGATCATGGCCGGTGTCGGGCACATCACCATTTACGGGTTGGGTGCCTATGCCAAAACTTTCAAAGAGACCGCTCCGGGGCTGAACAAATTCGTCACCGACAGCATCCGCGTATCCAACCAGTGGTTGGTTGGACTTTCCGCTCTGGTTTCCAGCTTCAACTACTATAAACAAAAACGGTTGGTACCGGCCCTGGGCTTTTTCCTTGGCATCGGTGCCCTTTTTGCAACCCTGCTGGTCGTCTTCACCACCGCCGGCAAAATTAAATTTTCTCAGTATCAGGGATTCTTCGGGCTCGTCGTTTTTCTAATCGCGGCTTTCATGATTTACGAGATGAGTCCCAAGGGACAGGCCTCCAAGAAAGCGGCCAAGGCAGCCGCAAAGGCTTTCGAGGATACCATGAAAGCCGGTGGTGATATCACAGCACAGGGTGTCAAAACCCTAAAATGGAGCCTTGCCAAAACTGAAATTTCCTTTTTCGGACAGACATTCTCCTTTAGCCCCATATGGGCTTTTGTGGGCGGCTTTCTGATCTCGGCCTTGGCCTCCTTCATCGGCGTTGGCGGCGGTTTTCTCTACGTGCCCTTCCTCACCAGCGTCGTTGGCTTGCCCATGTTCGTGGTGGCGGGGACATCAGCTCTGTCCGTATTGATCGGAATGATCTTCTCTATTTTTAACTTCATGGTGCTAAAGGGCGTCATGGTCTACTGGCCCATGATCGGTGCAGAACTAGTTGGTATTTTCGTGGGTTCCATGATCGGACCGCGCACCGGCAAATACATCCCGGAGAGGGTTCTCAAGTGGATCTTCCTCGTTCTGGCTTTCTATATCGGCCTGCGGTACACCTTGCGAGGCTTTTTCGGAATTGCAATGCTGTAGTCGCAACTAGACGCGTCATTGAACGATAAAAACCGGTGCCGGCCACCCATGCACCGGCACCGGTTTTACTTACTTACTGGACTATGGAAACTTTCTTGCATCAGCTTTATCTGATTTCCGATGCTTTTTTAATCTTCTTCTACCGGTTGACAGGCATCCCGATTATCAATTACCTGATCGGCACCTTTGTTTTATCCTTCTTGTGTGTGATCATCGGGGAGCTTTCCATATCCCTGGCCCTGAAGTTCAACAAACGCTATGTTGATCAGATGACGGCGGAGATGCTGGAAAAAGAACGCCTCTCACTGGTCGCCTATAAGTCGGGGGACAAGAAGAGTTACAAGGCCCTGAACAAAGAGGCTACCGATGCCTGGGGGAAAAATTTTTTCACCATGGTAGCCCATAGCGCAGGCATCCTATGGCCTCTTCCCTTTGCCATGGGGTGGTTGAATACGCGGTTCGCAGATGTCAATTTCCTCATCGCGCCACCTTTTTCCATTGTTTTTAAAGAAGGCGTGGGATGCATGTTTTCCTTCATCCCCATGTATATTCTCAGCCGTATTCTATTTAAGTATATGCGACCCTATCTACCCTATTTCAATGGCGTTCAAAAAATGCTGGACGAAGCTGAAAAATCCTCCAGCTAAGAAAATGCGAACCATCCCCTTATAAGCCGGCAGCCATCACGGCTTGGAGTACAACCGGCAATTACGATCCAGAATCCATTGGTGCAAGTTGGCAAATGATTAGAATTCTCAAGGACCATTTTTACCGTTTCACGCCTCCAGCTGCTTGTTTTTTCCTAATCATGCTCAATGGCATGCCCGTGCTCGCCACCCAGGGCCACGGTGGCATCGAGGGTGTATGGGTGCATCAGATCGCCCATCTGTTCTTTCTCTTCTCCATGGTTCTTTTGATCTACTGGCTCAGGCGGGCCGATCTGGTCAGAGAACCCGGATGGCGATACATCCAATACGCTGCCCTGTTTTTCATTTTCTGGAATATCGATACCATTTTGGTACATTTTCTCGATGAGCAGATGCTGGCCGTTGGCGTGAAAACCCTGGACGACTGGCATATTCGCCTCACCACGACCGGCAATCGAGACTGGCTGGCACGCACCTACTACCTGGCGAAACTGGACCATCTGCTCTGCGTACCGGCAATGATCTGCCTGTGGCTGGGCCTGCGCCATATGCTGAAAAAACATCCTTTGGGCCAGGCCTCCGAGGATATCCGCCGATGAACGTAACGCTCATTCCCATCTGGATCGTCGATGTGGTGGGCTCCATCCTGATGATCGTATTCGCCTTTCTCGGCTTCGGATTAAGCCGTCGCCTTAAGAAAAAGGCACCCAATGACATCATCGTCGCCTATCTGCTGTGGGTGTGCCTCGCACTGTCCGTCTTCGCCATTTCCCGATCTGCCGGCCACCTGCTCAAGCAGCTCCTCCTCTTGTCGGACCGTCAGGATGTTTGGGCAAAGATTCAACCCTTTTCCGGTGCCATCAACACATTCACTTTTATCGTCGTGGCGTCGGTAACCCTATATTTCGAACGCACATGGACCATCTACAAAACGATTCTAAAAGATCGACAGGCCCTTCAGACCGCACATGAAGAGCTTTTGTATCTGAATCAGAATCTGGAACAATTGGTGGAGAAACGCACCGAGGCACTGGCGATTTCAGAACAGAAATACCGGCGGATCTTCGAGGTATCCAAAGACATGATCATGGTGACCACCACCTGCGGACGAATTCTCAACCTGAACCCGGCCGGGAAAATGATGGTGGGACTTTGCCTTTCCGATGGAGAAAGCATCGAGGGACACCGTTTTACGGAGTTTCTATCCGACACAAGGGATTGGGAGGCCATCAGACGGCACATCGAGGATCGTGGTTTCATCTCCAGCGAGGAGTTCGACCTCGTAATAAAAGACGGTACACGGCGCCGGGTGCTGCTGTCGGGCAGCCTTGCCAAGACACCCCTGGAAGAAGGAGGGACCATACACTTTCTGATCAAGGACATCGAACAGCGTCGTTTGATGCAAAAACAGATGGCCCAGGCGGACAAGCTGGCATCCATCGGTGAGCTCTCTTCGGGTATCGCCCATGAAATCAACAACCCGCTGGGCATCATTTTAGGGTATACCCAACTGCTTTTGCGGGGGGAAGATGAAAGTTCGGACCGGTACGATGACCTGAGAACCATCGAAAAACACGTCAAGACGTGCAAGGCGATCGTGGAGGACCTGCTCAACTTTGCGCGGACATCGAGTCCGGAAAAGGAAAACCTGTATATTCAAACGGTTATCGAGGAGGTAATCGGATTCGTGCGCCACCATAGCAACCTGGAGAACATCCGAATCGAGACTGATTTCTCACAGAATCTGCCTTCAATCCTCATGGATGAGAAGAAAATCAAACAGGTGCTCATCAATTTGCTGATGAATGCCATTCATGCCGTGAGGCCGAAAGGAACCATCAGGATTGCCACCGGGCAGAACGAGGCGGGCAGTCGTGTTACGGTGGAATTCTCGGATACGGGCCATGGTATCGTAAAAGAGAATTTGCCCCGTATTTTCGACCCCTTTTTCACCACCAAGCCCACAGGCGAAGGAACCGGCCTTGGACTGTCGGTCAGCTATGGCATCATTAAAAGCCATGGCGGCAACATCACCGTCAGAAGCACACCCGGCCACGGTGCCTCGTTTACCTTGTCTTTGCCCATAACACACTCTTTTTCGGGAGAAACACAATGACGGTACAGCACCTTCTCATTGTCGATGACGAACCGGACATGCTTAACCTGCTCAAACGCAGCCTGGCACCGGAACTGAGATGTGAAGTGGACACGGCTTCTTCGGGCGAAGTCGCCCTGGCCATGATAAATGCCACCGATTACGACCTGGTACTCGCCGACATCAAAATGCCCGGCATCAGCGGCCTCGATCTGCTGGAAAGAATAAAATCGGACAGGGGAGAAGAAATTACCGTTGTCATGATGACCGCTTTCGGTCACATCGATATGGCCGTGGAGGCCATGAAACGTGGTGCCTACGATTTCATTACCAAACCCTTCGACCACGATGCGTTGGTGATGCGGCTGGAGAAAGCCTTCGAACGCAGTCGTCTTCTCAAAGAAAATATACGCCTTCACCACGAGTGCAGCTCCACCGACATGTTCCAGGAGATGGTCGGAAAAAGCCGGTCCATGCAGCGGGTCTACGAAACCGTCCGGATGGTGGCCAAAAACGATTTGACCGTCCTCATCACAGGTGAATCAGGGACGGGAAAGGATCTGACCGCCCGTGCGGTTCATGCCTTGAGCAATCGCAGCAAACGACCCTTCATCGCCGTAAACTGTCCCACCGTTCCGGAACATATTTTGGAGAGTGAACTATTCGGTTACAAAAAGGGGGCGTTTACCCACGCCACCCGAAACAGAAAGGGAATGTTCCAGGAGGCCCATACAGGTACCATCTTTCTGGATGAAATCGGAGACATCACGCCGACCATCCAGACCAAACTGCTTCGGGTGCTCCAGGAGAAGGAACTCAAACCGCTGGGGGATTCTCGTCCTATCCGCGTGGATGTTCGTATCATTGCCTCCACCAATCAGGACCTGCAGCAGAAGATCAGAACCGGTGAGTTCAGAGAAGATTTCTATTACCGCCTCAATGTACTTCCCATCCGGCTTCCACCCCTTAGAGAGCGGCCCGAGGATATCCCTTTGATCGCAAACCACCTTCTCGAAAAGCATTGTGTCAAATTGAAAAAACCTTTGAAAAAATTCTCGGAGGAACTGATATGCGCTTTCGTCGGCAGGCGCTGGGAGGGAAACGTACGGGAAATGGAGAACATGATCCTGCAAGGAATCCTCTTTTCCACCGGAGAGGAAATCTCATTGAAAGACGTGGGACTGGAGCCAAAGGTTCCCCCCTTGGGCATGGTGGAGATGACGCCGTTTCTCGATCTTCCCTATAAGGACGCCAAGGAAAGCAATCTTAAAAGATTCAACGCCGCATATATCGGCAATGTGCTGTCACAAAACAATGGAAATGTGACCCATGCGGCCCGCGCCTGCGGGCTCGAACGCCAGGCATTGCAGCAAATCATGCGTCGCTATGGTATCACGGCCCAGCCCTATCGACAGCAGCAGCCCGAAACGGGGTAATGCTTCGTTGATAAAAGTTTGTATGACTTCTTTCGCCCAGTCGCCAAAAAACCGGAATCAATCTGCGAAATGAGATACCGACCGTCTCATCATTCCATTGGCAATCCCCGGCTTTTCCATTGCCCCCAACCGTCCTTCAAGTGATGCACCCGATCGAAACCGTTGTTAAACAGAATCACGGCAAGATCCTTTGCCAGGTGACAATCTTCGCCGTCGCAATAGGTGACGATGACAGTCGTCGGTTCTGTCGTAACGAAAAAATCGGGCAACCATGCATCGGGCTCCAACGCATAGAGGTTAACGGCCCCTCGGATATGTCCCGCATCGAAGTCGATTGGGTTACGGGCATCGGCAAAGAGAGCGGCATCACTTTCGAACAGGCGTTGTGCCTGTTCAATGGTGATCTCTGACGGGCCGACGCTTTTTGGGGTGACTGCGGTAGCAGAATCATCGATTCCCGCAACCGTCGGCAGCGTCACTTTATCGGACCTGACCGCATACACCAGTATTGCCAGGCCGATGGAAATCAGGATGAGAAAGAGTGCCTCTTTTGTTGCCTGTCGGATCATCTTTTCTTCGATTTTCTCTTTGCATGTTCCACGTTTCAAAGTGACTCCCCCGCACCGGAGATGTTCACATTTTCAGAAATGTGCCTGCAATTTTCATGGGGGTCAAGTGTTTTTCAATCATGATCGCTCCCAGTCAAAGGCCTGAATCAATGATGCGCCGGTTTTGTAGCTGCATGGCAAAAAAAATCGCGACAGCCGATTCAGGTATTGCATTCGGTGCCTGGATTATTCAAAATGGCAGATCAAAAATCAATCCTTTGCATATCGTCTGTCAATCCGGTGCCGTCAAGATGAACGAAAAGGCGATTCAACAACCATCGAAGGGAGCATGACCATGTGTGACGTCAATGTATTTATTCTCAATAATCAAGTGGAAGAGAAAGTGTTGGAAAATGTGGATGTCATCGAAGAGACGGCCGACGGCATGCGGATGGTCAATATCTTCGGAGAGGAACGCATCCTCAAGGCCAGGATGGTTCTCTATAATAATAGTCAGAAGAAGATGGTGTTCCAACCGGTTTAGACACTACCTAATCGTATGGCTCGACAAACAGCCTTGACCCGTCGAACCGCCGGTCGATGATGGCCGTTGCGTCCCGGATCATGTCGCGTCGGCCGCAAAGATAAAAGTCATAAGCGCCGACCGGTAGTTCCTTTTCCAAAAAGTCGGTTACCCGCCCGGGATGACAATCGATGGTTTCCCGTTCCTTCTCCGAAAGACGACTGATACAAGGCACATACCGCGAAACGCCGGAGCGCAGCGTCTCCCCGTAAACCAGCCGGTCCGGGCTGCCCGCTCCGTGAAGCAGGAGGGCCTCTTTCACTCCGCTGCGGCAGAAGGCCACGAAGGGCGCCACCCCGGTTCCCGTTGCGACGAAAACGGCTGGATTCTTGGCCCGATGAAAAATGAAATGGCCGCTTGGTCCGAACAATTGAAAACGGGAACCGATTATTGCGCGTTGGATCGTCTCGGAAAACCTTCCACCGGGCACGATGCCGATGCAAAAATCCAGGGTCGGGTCTTGCGGCGCAGAAACCATGGTGTAGTCCCGCGTAATATCTCCGACAACGAACTCCATGAACTGACCGGGAACGAAGGTCAATTGCGGGGGACGGCGGAATCGGACCTCGCAAATACCCAGAGCAAGAATATTTCTGGCCACCATTTCCAATAGGTGGGCGTTCTTTTCCCCTACCCGTTCCACGTAACTTCCAGGGTTTTCGTGAGATGATTGCAATAGCGGGCCAACACGAAGAAGTAATCGGAGAGACGATTCAAAAAAATCAGGATCTCTTTCATGGTTTCGGAAGTATCCTCCGGCCCGTCTTCCCTCTCCACCATCGCGATGACGCGTCGCTCGGTCCTGCGGCAGACCGTTCGGGCCACGTGTGCCAGCGCGGCGGAAGGGTGACCGCCGGGCAGCACGAACTGCCGTAGGGGGACAAGGAGTTCGTTCATTTGGTCGATCTTTGATTCCAACAGTTGAATCGAATCTTCGGGAAATGACGTCAAAAACCGGACGGAATCGGCCCCGGGCGTGGTGGCCAGCCATGCCCCGATATTCAGCAAGAGCCCCTGGATCTGTTGAAGTACAGCCTTTTGCTCACTTTCGTGTTTCCCCATGGCCGCGGTAACCGCGCCGATGATCGAATTCAGTTCATCCAGATCGCCGTAAGCTTCGATGCGCATACTCGTCTTGGATACCCGCTCTCCGCTAAACAGACTGGTTTTCCCCCCATCTCCTGTCTTTGTATAGATCTTCATGCACCTCGCCTATCTCGTTTATTTCATGATTTCTTCCGGGCCATCATTCGACCGGCCACGAAAAACCAGATCAACGCGACCACCTGAAGCACTAACATGGATAGAAAACCCGCCTGGTAACCCGATTGGGAATAGCCTCCATCAACGCCCACGGGCCAACATCCGATGATGGCACCGATGGCCCACTGACCGGCAAAGGCCGCCAAAAACACCAGCAGGTTGATGGCCGTGGTCACACGCCCGGACAGACGGCGCGGGAACCGTTGAGACATGGCGGCATACGCAATGATTCCGGATGTGCCGAAAAAACCGAAGAGTATCCACAGAAATCGATTCCAGGCTGCAGGTGCAACCACGATCAAAAATTGAATCCCCATGAAGGCCCCCATTCCCGTAACAGCCGTTGTCAGCACACCCAACCCCAGACGGCTGAGGCGGCCTGCCAGAAACCCCAGGGAGATAAACCCCACGATCATGGCCACGGCAACCCAGAAAAGGACGCCGGCCATCGCCTCACGACTCAAACCCGCCACATCCTTGAGCCATGGACCGGCCCACAATCCCTGAATGGAGAGAAAAGATGCCTGGGACATGGTGGTCAGCGGCGCCGTCCGCCAGAACGCCATACTGGTAAAAACCGTCTTCACACCCCGTACCTGGTCCCTCAGGCGCTCGTATGAATCTGCGGTGGATTTTTCGGGCACTGCGAGAACGACGATCACGGCGACCACGACGGTAAAAATGGCCAGCACCAGAAATACACCGCGCCAGTCGGTCACAGTAAGAGCCGTCTGTACCGGGGCGGTAGCGGCAAGTGCCCCCAGGCCGCCGGCAGCCATCTGAAATCCGTTGACCAGGGGCCATCTCTCCATGGCAAACCAAAGCGTATACGCCTTAAAAGCGGCCATCAGGCATGACGAAACGCCAAATCCGATGAGGGCCCTTCCAACCACCAACCCTGCCAGTGAGTCTGAACGGGAGAAAACAAAGGCACCCGCCGCCGCAAAAAGGAGCAGAATTCCCTCCACCTTCCGGGGGCCAAATCGATCGAGCAACACACCGAGCGGCAACTGAAACGAAGCGAAAGCGATGAAATAGGTGGATGTCAAGAGCCCCAGGGAGGACGGACCGATTCCAAGGTCAGCAACCAGGTCCGTTGCGATGACGGCGTTGACCACGCGATAGAGATAGGAGAGAAAATAGCCGGCGGCAAAGGGGAAAAATACACGGCCCACGACGATGACGGCGCGTTTCATGTAAAAATCATGTCGTTTCCGAGTCAACGCCACCCGCATGGCGGGTGACTTGGATTTTTGCCAACGAATTCACCATCGATGTTGACTTCGCGTCCAGAGAGAAAAGATTTACTTGGTACCGAAGATCTTATCGCCCGCGTCGCCCAGCCCCGGAATAATGTATCCGATATCGTTTAGTTTTTCATCGATTGCCGCGACGTACACATCCACGTCCGGATGGGCCTTTTTCAAACGTTCCAGTCCTTCGGGTGCGGCAACGAGAAACAGGCCCCGGATCTGCCGGCAACCGGCTTCCTTGAGCAGATCGATGGTGGCGACCAGGGTTCCGCCCGTTGCCAGCATGGGATCCAGTATCAAGGCAATCCGCTCTTTGATATTGCTGGTCATCTTCACGTAATATCGCACCGGCTCCAGGGTCTCTTCGTTGCGGTACAGCCCCACGACACTTACCCGGGCGGAGGGGATGAGATTCAACACGCCGTCCATCATCCCGAGACCGGCACGCAATATCGGCACCACGGTAATCTTCTTTCCCTTGATGTTTTCGACGACCACATCTCCCGCCCAGCCCTGGATGGTTATGGTTTCCGTTTCCAGATCTTTGGTCGCCTCATAGGTGAGCAGCGTGGCCAGTTCGTTGGCAAGCTCTCTGAACTGTTTGATGGACACATCGTGCATGCGCATGAGTCCGAGCTTATGCCGGATCAACGGGTGTTTCACTAAATGTACGGGCACGCAGACCTCCTGCTTGCTGCCGGCGGATCACACCGGTCCATGAATACGAATAATTTGGAAAAAAGTGATTCGGACGGTTAGAACTCGCCCAGGGGCCGACTGAACGTAAACAGAAACGGGTCGGCCACCAGGAAGTCGAATGCGGAACCGGTATTTCTCCCCAAGGCGGAAAACGGCAGGGACACGATAAAGACGGCACTGCCAACCACGGTTGCTGCGAGGCTCAATGGTCTGAGAATCAGTGCATCACCTGTCATCTTTCCCGCAATGATATCACTGTCCTGTTCCAGGCTCTGGGCAAGTGCACTCGTGCAAGGAACCGACAAAAACGCAAAGGCGACCATGAAAATGAAAAGGCCTTTACAATGATTGCTGCGCATCTTACACCTCCATCGATTTGTATATGGATAATTTCCGACAGATATAAACCGCCCGTAGCGGATGTTTCTTCTTTTCTTTGTATCAGGTATTGCAGCCGTTCGCAATCAGGGTAACCGTATTTGAAGGAGAAAGGCAAAAATGCAGGGTTGAAACCACAACCACCTGGGGCTATATTATATTGTTATTTCGGCTGCCATCATCCGGCTGTACCCCTTCCACCTGAGTGTACAACCCATTGAAAAGTAAAAAGCGGTCCAAAAGCACCGATATCTGGAATCCAATGGCTGGCGTCCCCAATGACAACTACGGCAAAATGGGTTGTAAGGAACAGATCGTAACTATTGCGGTGGCCCTTCCCCTTCACGAAACCTATTGTTACAGCGTTCCGGACCACCTGGTACACCAGGCCATCGCAGGGAAAAGGGTATTGGTTCCGTTCGGAAAACGGACCGTCACCGGATACCTGTTGGGACCGGGAGATCAAACGGATCTTCCACAGCTCCGACACATCCTGGACGTATTGGACGATACCCCCATCTTTCCGGCGGCAATGATCCCCTTTTTCCGATGGATCGCCGACTACTATATGCATCCCTTGGGAATGGTGATTCACACCGCCCTTCCGGCCGGCTTGAATCTGACTGATATGGCCGTTGTCCGTATCGACGACGGTGGTACGACGGCGCTTGGTTCCCAAGGACCGTCGCCCATTGAAAAGCGCGTTCTCGACGCCCTTGTCAGGACGCCCTCCTCCATCGGGCAGTTGAAAAAGGCCATGGGCCAACCCGTTTCACGGGTGCTCTTGCATCGAATGCAAAAAAAAGGCTGGATACGGATGGAGAGACGGATCAGGGAACGTCAGATCCGACCGAAGACCGTAAAAATGGTATCGGCCCGCACCGACGAACCCATCATCGGCCGCCTCAGTGCGAAACGCCAGACCATCCTGGATCGACTGAAGACCGAGGGCGATCTCAGTGTTGCCTCCCTGTCGGAAAACATCCATACGGCCCCGGCACTGGTTCGTGCCATGGAAAAGGCCGGCCAGGTTACCGTCCATGAAACAATCGTTTGCCGCGATCCCTTCGGTGACCCCATCGCGCCGGACACGCCGCCGACGCTCACCGATGAGCAGTGCGTTGCCGTTGACACCATGGCGCATCTTTTGGGAAAAGGGTTTGAAACGGTCCTTTTGGCCGGGGTTACCGGCAGCGGGAAAACAGAGGTTTATCTGCGACTTGCAGAAACAGCCATGAACAAAGACCTGCGGGTGTTGGTATTGGTGCCGGAAATCGCCCTCATTTCCCAGACCGAACGTCGCTTCCGTGCCCGGTTCGGAGAAACGGTGGCCGTTCTCCACAGCGGCCTTTCCAAAGGAGAGCGATACGATCAATGGCAACGCATCGCAAAAGGGGAAGCACGCATCGCCGTAGGGGTTCGATCTTCCATTTTCGCGCCCTTCGACGACCTCGGCCTGATCGTCGTGGACGAGGAACACGACCCTTCCTACAAACAGGAAGGGGGACTCCATTATAATGCCCGGGACCTGGCCGTCGTCTTGGCCCGTCACCACGATGCCCTGGTGGTGTTGGGATCGGCCACGCCATCGGTCCAGTCCTGGCACAATGTAACCGTTGGAAAGTATAAATCAATACATCTTACACAACGCATCAACCGCCACCCGCTGCCGGCCATACAAACCGTTGATCTGTCCCAAAGCCGCGATGATCGCGGAATCGACCGGTTCATCACGCCTCCTTTGAAAACGGCCATCCGCGAAACTCTGGCCAAGGGCGATCAGGCCCTGATATTTCTGAATCGAAGGGGATTTTCAGCATCTCCCGTCTGTGGCCACTGCGGCAATCCCATCCGGTGTAAAAATTGTGACATCTCCTTGACCCTGCACAAGCGGATCAACGCATTTCTTTGTCATTATTGCGGATTTACAAGGGCCGCCTCTTCCAATTGCCCGTCTTGCGGTTCCGACAAAATCAGGTTGTTGGGTGTGGGGACCGAAAAAATCCAGGAAGCGCTGGAAAATCTGTTTCCCGGTGCCCGGGTGGCCCGCATGGACAAGGACACCATGGCCCGCAAAGGATCGATGGTAAAACTGTTAAAGGATCTGAAACAGAGACGAATCGACATCCTCGTGGGCACACAAATGGTGGCCAAGGGTCACGACTTTTCGGGCATCACGCTGGTGGGCATCATCTGCGCCGACCTGACCTTGAACTTCCCCGATTTCCGTTCCGGAGAGCGGACCTTCCAGCTTCTGGCGCAGGTGGCCGGTCGGGCGGGGCGGGGAAAACGTCCGGGGAAGGTGATCCTTCAGACCTACAACCCGAACCACTTTTCCATCCTCTCGGCGAAGAAGCAGAATTTCATGGACTTTTTTAAAGAAGAGATCGGTTTTCGACGGATGCTGGGATATCCGCCGTTTACCCGCATGGTGGCAGTTCGCATCTCGGGTAAAAATCCCGAGCAGACCGCAGGGCATGCCCATGGACTGGGCGAGCGCTTCCGTGAGCTGAAGGGAGCCATGGCCCCGAACCGAAACAGAATCAAGGTCATGGGCCCCATCGAAGCACCACTGGCACGCATTGCCAACCACTATCGATGGCAGATTCTGGTCATGAGCCCGGATGTCGGCACCCTTCGGGGCTTCTTTCGCCGGGTATTTGAAGAAAAACAAAGCCGGTCCACCGGTGGGCAGGTCAGGGTGGCCGTCGACGTGGACCCGTTTTTTCTAATGTAGCTTGACATAGACCCAAGCTGTCCTTAAGAGATAGGTCTGTTAGGCCGATGAAAGGTCTGTAAGACCATTGTCGAAGGACGGGCACCGATCTGGCGCCACGAAGTTCGACACAATCGATAACAGGAGAAAATGACAATGAGGCCCTATATTGTTCTAATCGCGACGGTGATCGCGTTGCTGGGGTGCACGTACGGCATTATAGCGGCGGCGGAAAATGAGCACATCGCCGCAAAAGCCCCCGCCATAGAGGAAATCGCCAAAGCACCCAAGGCAATCATACCGGAACCGAAATTCGTTTTCGACCCGGTGGTGGACGGCACCCAGATCAGCCACGATTTTTCGATTAAGAACACGGGCGATGGCCCCCTGGCCATCACCCGCGTCAAAACCGGTTGAGGGTGCTCGGCCGCCTCCTACCCGAGGCAGATCCCCGCCGGTGGCGAGGGAACCATCACCATCAAGGTAAACACCAGCGGCTATGGTGGCAGAACGCTGAATAAACAGATCCACGTTTTCACCGATGACAAGACCAATGGCCAAATCGCCCTGTCTGTCAGCGGCAAGGTAATCGAATTTTTAAAAATGGATTACAAGTATGCCCGGCTGGTCGGTCCGGCGGGAAGCGAAGTCGAGAAAACGATCACCATCACGCTGGAAAAGAACTACCCGTTCAAGATTCTTTCGGCCAAGGCGAGAAACGGGAAGGATATCGAATTCGATCTGACCCCCTTCACCAGGAGGGACGCCGAAGGGTATGTCCTCACCATCAAGAATAAAAAGACCGAGGCCGGTCGCTATGCGGACACGATCTTTTTGACCACGGACAGCAAAATCAAACCGACCATCCGTGTTCCGGTATACGGGCAGATCATCCCAAAAGCAAACCAACAGGGATCTTGGATGCCCCAAAAAGGCGACGGTAATGGGTAGTAAAGCTGGAAACTTGGACGGTAAAATGAAAGTCGTCGCCCTTGATTGTGACGGCGTAATGTTCGAGTCCCGCAAGGCCAACAAAGCGTATTACAATCATCTGCTGGAACATTTCGGGAAACCGGCCATGACGCCGGATCAACTGTCCTATGCCCACATGCATACCGTGGATGAGGTGCTGACCCGGCTCTTTCCCGAAGAAACGACCCGTGCACTGGCACATGAATACCGCAAGCAGGTCGGCTATCTGCCATTTTTGCAATACATGGAGATGGAGCCGGGACTGGTCCCTCTGTTGGAGACCCTTCGGCCAAGACTGAAGACGGCGGTTGCCACCAACCGGACCGATACCATGGAGCGCGTTCTGTCCGACAACAAAATCGGACACCTGTTCGACCTTGTGGTTACCGCCCGGGATGTCCAATTTCCCAAACCGCATCCCGAGGCCCTGGAAAAAATCATCGAACACTTTTCCATCTCACCCGAACAGATGGTCTACGTGGGTGACTCTCAAGTGGATGAAATGGCGGCCGCCGGTGCCAGGGTTGTGTTCGTGGCATACCGGAACAAAGACCTTGCGGCCGATCACCATATCGACCATCTAATGGAAATGAGAGAGATTCTGAAGCTGTAGGTGCCTTTTCCGGTGCTGTCTCTCCTGTTTGAACCAATGATTGATGAACTCGTAAAAGTGCATCTTCTGGACGGCTTCGTAAAAAGTTCGAGATCAAGGATTGCGAACCCCGAGGAATGAGGCGTATGGTTGGATACGTTACAGTGACGAGGGGTGAAGCGTAACGCAGATATCGGACTTTTTACGGAGCCGTCATTGATTGTATGCCCACTTATGCACACACCCTGAAAAAGCAGGCCCTATCGGCCCTGCTTGATCCCAGTTTCGATTTTATCGCGACATACCACGCCGTGGCCGACCTTCGTCGATTGGCACAAAAGCATCCGGGCGTCATGGATGAACGGACCGTCGAAACCGCGGCGCGACTGTTGGTGTCAAACGACCATGAAAACGCACGCCAGTCCTATTTTCTTTTCCGTGAGGTGGCGAAGATTCTGACCGATCTTGCAGTCTCCCCGGAGACCGACGGATTGGGAGCCACAGCACTTGCCTCGTTGGTCGAACTGCTCCGGCAAACGGACGGCAGCGCACATCGGGGCATCGCCGAGGCGCTGGGCAGCCTGCCGGTTCGAATCACGGGGCCACGCCTCACGATCGGTCCCATCTCTTCGCACCCTACGATCTCCTGGGAGCGTCTCATAAAAGCAAATGGGCTCGTTTCGGCTGATAACCCACGTTATGTGGGGCGAAGCCTGGTGGCGTCGATACCGCAATCCAACCGGGTACTGGTCATCAAACTGGCGAAGCAATCGGAACCAATCTCTGCCCTGGCCAACGAGATCCGATGGATGGAAATGCTCAAAAAGCCCGATTTCACAGTCGATTGCCGGTTCGACATCCCCACCCCCATACGAATCCAGAACCGCATGGTTTTTTGCATCACCCGTCTTCCGATCCGCCCTCCCATGGAGAGTGCACTGCACCCGGAAAGATTGGCCATCGGGTTCTTGGCCCACAGGGACTATTTCGTCTACCCCAATGATCCTTTGATGAAGACACCCTTTGCCAAGGAGATACTGAGAAGAAGTGCCTTTCTATTGGGACGGCTTGCCGCCAGAGGGATCATCCACGACGCCCCCATCCCCTTGTTTCACAACCGCACCCAACGATTGCGCCGCGAAGACCAGGGGCGTTACCAATGGTTTCGTGCCGGAAGACTGGATCAATGGTTGGAATCGTGTGATTTCCCTAACTTCGGCCTCTCCGGCCTTCGGGACTTCGAGCATCTTGCGACCATATGCGACCATGGCCGTAACCTCTACCGCCATGTGTGTACGCATTTTTTCAGTCTGCTGCTGGTTGCCGGCAGTCACTTCCGATGTCGGGACAGGTCCCGCGCGGGAATCGATGAAAAGGGGAATCCCGTGGATGCCAGGGGGCTTTTCGATCGGGACACCTTGAAAAAGATGATCCGGGAAATATTTACCGGCTACTATGAGGGGTTCGTGGAAACAACAACCGTTCCCAGGCCTCCTGTGGACCTTAATCGACTCGCCGATCGCATGATCGAAGAGATGGGCGTCGACCGGTACATGACAGAATTGTTGCGCCGAACCGACCAGAACGCGTTAACCGACGAAGAATTTTCCGCTTTTTTGAAGACGCGGGGATATGACGAACGGCAAATCAAGGGATTGCATCGTGGAGAAAGAGATATCCTCATCACCAGCGGACCCCATTTGGGTGATTTCAACCGGCAGATCTCCCTTCCCGAAATGATTCAAGGCACCGCGGCCATGGCGGCGGTGTGCATCGCGGGACGATTTGCGGTGGCCACCAAGGGACTTCATAATGAATTCTATTCGGTGGGAAAATAAATTGTTAAGCCGGGCCGTAGACCAGCAAGGAAGTGGCGACGGCCATGGCGTGAAATAACAGCGCCGGAAAGAGACTGTGGGAGCGTTCCCGGATCATACCGGCACCGAGGCCGAAGATGATGGCCACCACCGTGTATTTGATCAGTGCGGCGCTGGTCAAGACGGACAGCGGATCGCCGGACATCATCGTCATCTGGAGCCCCATGGTGATGCCGTACAAAATGGAAGAACCGATGGTCGGCCCGGAAAAAAACCACCGGCTCTCACTGTCCTGTATCGTCGCCAGTTGCGCCATCATGCCATGGACCAACCCACGGAACAATAACTCCAGGCTGGCGGGTATGAGGAGCAGGGCAAGCATCCAGGCCATGTTCGAATCGTGAACGAACATTTCATAGCCGGGTGTCAGCAGATCCCCGGTCAATCCGCAGACGACGGCAAAAGGCAGCAACCGCCTCCAGTCTTTGCCGGCGGGAAGCATGAGGCCGAATTGCCAGGGACGGTGAAAGGCCACCACCAAGAGCATCAACAGGGTGAACACCAATAGCGCCGTGTGGAACCCGAAAAGAGTACTCTGCGCACACCTACTGAGGATCGTCAGGCCGAACCAGTTCTCCGGTTGCCAGTTCTGTCCGGTGGCGATGGCAGCGATGACGATCAACATGGTGACTGCGGTACTGGCCAGAAACCGCTTGATGTGGCGAATGTCACTTCGTTTTTCGATGGCGTCCCGGCATGCCGAAACGATTTCCTGGGGCGACAGCCCCGTACCGATATCCCTGGGAGATCCGCCGATGTCACCGGAACCACCCCAGCGAGCGCCTTCCGTGCGCCCCTTGACCGCCGGGTCCATGAAGTTCAACCGCTGATACACATCGTCCAGGTTGACCGCCATGAACATGTCCACCTGCCGCAATGTGTAGTTGTTTTCATCCCGACGCAGCGCCACCCATCCCAGTCGATTGCCGTACAACTTGCCCAGGTGGGGTTCCAACTCATAGATGCCCAAATCCGAAGCCACCACCACGGCAATACGGTTGTTGGTAAGTTCGATCCGTGCAAGCTCCTCTACCCCCTTGAAGTCATCCAACTCTCCGGATTTAATCAGATACTGATCCAGTTTTCTCAGCACACGGATCGTATATTCAGGGAAATCGGCCTTGGACCATTCGCCGGCTTTTTTCAGTGCCAGCTCCTCGCTGCGAAGATGATCGATAAGCCGCATCAATTTCTTGAGAAGATCTTCGGGAAAACCGCTGACCTCCTTGAATTCGAGGCCTATGGCATCGATAACGCCTTCCAATCGGACCAGGGCGAACAGGGAACGACGGTTGATTGCTTCGCGGTTGTTGACACGCTGATGATTCAGAAGTATCCAGATGGACAGGATCGTATCCAGATCGGGTTCGTTGGCAAAAATCTTCCACTCCCTGTCTCGAAGATCCAATCCCTTCAAGCATATAATCAATGCCTGTTCGCAGGTTGCCATCGTGAAAGAACGGACACAACCTTCGTGGTGGTCCAGGTTGTACACCTGTTTCTCATGATCCAGAAACGGTTCAACCTGTGCGACGCCGTCCAGATAGATCGTCCCCGGAGAGGATTTTTTGGCGGCGGAAGCGGTGAATGTGAGCCCTTGTTTGATGAGGACCTGCAAGTTCGGGGTATCTCTGCAGGTGAGCATACGATCCGCCCCCTGATCCTTGATGGCATATCGGTTGGGAACCCCCTCCCCGACATTCTCGGATTTGGGTGGATCGTCGGAAATAATGAACGGTGATTGATCGGTATCTTCCATATTTTGTTCATCTCATCCTGAAGATGGATTCGCATGCGTGGATCGAAACGGTCCCCTTTTTCCGTGACAAGGCCGGCGCCCATAAAAATTCGTTATTTACCCATAACAATCAAGGTGGTACGGGTCAATATGTTAGTATACAGACCTGCGCACAAGCCATCTGGGGCAATTCAACCGTTTCGTAACCGAGAGTCCTTATCGGGTATTGGGTTACCGATCTTTAATGTGCGCCTCCAGACGTATCGGTCCCACCATCTCTTCCACCGCATCGAGGATTTCATTGGATCGCAGCACGGTTACCATGGTCTCCATGTCCCTGTATAATTCCCGATCGCGGTCCATGTACGGCACATGCCGACGAATCACAGTGTACGCCGCACGGGTCCCTTTACCTGCGGTAAGGGGTCGGATCTCGGTGAGCAAATCAAAGGCCTGTGCCGCGCAAAGCAACTCCATGGCGATAATATTTTCCACATTCGATAGAATTTCAGCGCTTTGACGAATGGCAATGGTGCCCATGCTGACATGGTCTTCCTTGTTGGCAGAGGTGGGAATGGAGTCCACGCAGGCCGGATGGGACAGCACTTTGTTTTCCGATACCAGTGCGGCAGCGGCGTATTGGCCGATCATATAGCCGGAATTGATACCGCCCTGGTTGATGAGGAATGCGGGAAGTTCACTCAGCTGCGGATTGACCATGCGCTCGATGCGCCGTTCCGAGACGCTGCCCAACTCGGCCAATCCCATGGAAAGGTAATCGGCGGCCATGGCAACGGGCTGGCCATGGAAATTCCCTCCCAGGCGTACCTCTTCGGTATCGGCAAAAATCAGCGGATTGGTGGTGGTGGAATTGAGTTCGATGTCGATCACCCGGCGACAATGTGCCACCGCATCCTTGCTGGCGCCGTGTATCTGTGGAGAGCAACGCAGGGTATAGGCATCCTGAACCCGGGCACACCCCTCGTGAGAATGGATGATCTGGCTGTCGGCCGTAAGGCGAAGCATGTTGTCCGCCGTCACGATCTGCCCCGGGTGGGGGCGGATCTGGTGGATGCGGGGGTCGAACTCGCTGTTGGACCCCATGAGTACCTCCAGGGTCATGGCGCAGGCAATATCCGAAATTTTGGAAAGCCGAACGGCATCGTGGACCACGAGGGCACCGATGGCCGTCATCACCTGGGTACCGTTGATCAGTGCCAACCCCTCTCCTGGAGCAAGTTTTGCGGGAGGACGCCCGATTCCGTCGAGGGCCTCGGTACCGGATATGCGCCGTCCACGTTGGAAGGCCTCACCCTTGCCGATGAGAACCAGTCCCAGATGCGCCGTTGGCGCCAGATCGCCGCTGGCCCCCACCGACCCCTTTTCCGGCACTACGGGCGTCACCTGATGGTTGAGCAGATCCACCAGATATCGGATGGTTTCCATGCGGCAACCGGAATACCCCATGCACAGATCGTGAATCCGCAAGGCCATGATCGCCCGAACCACCGGTACAGGCAGGGGATTCCCCGTGCCCGCGGCATGGCTCATCAGGATATTCTCCTGCAGCCGCCGGGCATCCCTGGCAGAGATGGTCACGTTGCAAAGCGCGCCGAAGCCGGTGGTGATGCCGTAAATGACGCGCTTCTCCTTGACCCATCGCTCGATCAGTGCACTGGTGCGGGCCACGCGATTTTCTCCATCGGCGGAGACGGCGACCTTTCGGTTGAAACGGGCCACGTCCACCAGTTCCTCGATGGAGAGCCGATCCTTATCCAAGAATAGGGTGTTCATGGATATTTTTATAAAACAAAGTGTTGGCGGATGCAATCGACCAACGGGAAAAAGCACCGATGGCGCATGGCACCAAAATGTGGTATCCGTTTTCAGTGTCCCCGCCTTTTGGACGATCCGACGATCCAAATTCCCATAAAGGAATCTGCAATGACATCAACTCCCTTCGATCAATGCATCGTTCTCCCCTTTCAACCGAAGGGTTCACATCCGTTTACGGGAAGCGGCCTTGCCCTCCACTTTTTGCTGGGAAACGTCCTGGTGCTGCACAGTGGACTGAAAGAAATGTGGTTTGGTTGGCGGGTCGAGAAAATCTTTCCCCAAAAACAGCGGTTTGAGAAATATTGCCGTAATGCGGCGATCGATCTCGACCTCACCCGGATCAGCGGTACCCAGAAGATTCGTTTCTGGATCCGTGGCACCTTTGCCGATGATACGGCGGCCCTTTCTTTTTTTGACGCCAGGAGGAGGGATAACACCCATGGTCCCGTTGACATTTCCATCTCCATGGAAGATGGGTTGGTCGGTTTTCGTCTCGGATTCATAAAGATGCTCGATGCCACGGATTGTCCGATGACGCCGAATCAGATCAACGCCGCCCTCTGGCCGGAAAGAATCGGCCAGGCTGGCCTGGATGCCGTGGGGCGGGCGTTGGAGGCATTTTATCTGTTCTCCGCCTATGGTGCGAAGGGATCCTTGGCCATTTTCCCCTTTGAAAAGGCATGTGACGTCGCACCGGAATCCTTCATGGCCCATGATCTCCACGGCTGGGCGTGTTATCGCAACCGGCGCTATCGGGAGGCCAAAACCGCATTTCTTACCTCCCTTTGCATCAATCCTGCCGGTGCCGGCGCCATGTCCGGCCTGATGTGGTGCGGCGTATACGGCAAGAACCTGGAAGAGGCAATGTACTGGGCCGGTCGCAAGGCAGAGGCATGCCGCCAGGATGTCCAGGCGGCCCGGGAAATCGGGCGTCGCCGCTATGAAAAGATCAATTCCACGAAAAAGCAGTGACCGGTTCAGAGCGACAAGTTCTGAAATACATTCGGCGAGACCTTTCCTGCGACGTCTCCTCTTGCCCGGAGGGACATGTTATTCCGGATTTTTTCAATCCCCTCCCCTTTTTTATTGTCCGATCTAAAGATCCTATCGGATAGTCCGAAAATTAGTAACGGTTAGTAAAAAAGTAATTATTGTTCAATTTTTTATTCGTGTGCGGTAGTCGAATCGACTACGCTGATTTGGAGGTGTTCATGAAAAACATTTTTTTGATGGCTATGATAATTCTGTTTTCCGTTTCCCCGGTATACGCCGATGAAAGCAAGGCAACCCCGGAAGACGTGTACGAATTGGTGATAAAGGCATACGAGGTGGTAAAGGCGTTGGGGGAAGATTCTTTTGATGCATTCAACGACCCGAAAGGTGAATTCGTATATAAGGACACCTACGTCTTCGTACAGAACTGTCCCAGCCAGATGATGGCGCATCCCTTTGCCATGGATAAATTAAAGGGGGTCGATCTGAACAAATTCCCCTTCAACGAAGAACTTTGCGCTGCCGGCAACACCCCCGGAGGGAAGTGGGTCGAATATCAATGGCCCAAACCGGGCGAGACCGAACCGTCACGCAAAGTCAGTTTCACCCTCAAGGTCGAGGGTACACCGTATACCGTGGTCGCCGGCATCTACAACGAAACGGACAAAATCGAAGACCTGAACAAGACGCTTCGATAAGACAGGGAAACACGGCAAATTGCATTTCATTAATAAAAAAGGGAATGGACCAAGATACAATGAACATTCGCAACAAATTCTTACTCCCTACCGTCTTGCTGATCATCGTCGGGATGGGTGTATCCGCAACCGTCTCCTACGTCAAATCCAAGAACGCGTTGAGTGCCGCGCTGCTGGAAAATATTAAACAACAGGCGGATTCAACGGCGACAACCCTTTATTCCTGGATCAAGGACCGCAAACTCGACCTGAAAAGCTGGTCCCACGATGAAATTTATGCCAAAGCGACAAAATCGTCCATCATCGGCAAAGCGGCGCGTGTCTCGGCCAATGAAAAACTGGCCCGGCTGCAGGCTGAATATGGCTACTATGAAGACATCTGCCTGGCCGGGGAGGATGGCCTGGTTATCGCGGCGAATACGGATACGATTATCGGCAAAATCAATGTCACGGACCGTGAGTACTTTAAGGCTGCCATGGCCGGTGATATCTACGTGTCGGAAGTTTCTGCCAGTCGAAACTCTGGCAATCCCGTCTTTTTTGTCGCCACGCCGGTACGGAGCAACAAACAGGTCAAAGGCGTTCTTTTCGGGGTCGTGAGCATTGCCCATTTCAGCGAGCACTTTATCGAGAATATCAAGGTTGGCCACTCCGGTTATGCCTTCGCAATGGACAGGACCGGTATGCTCATCGCCCATCCCGACAGATCCAAAATCATGAAGGAAAACATCGGAGAGCTTGATTTCGGCAAACAGATGCTTGCCCAAAAAAGTGGCCTCATCGACTTTACCGATGAAGGCGAAACCAAAAGGGTGGCATTTCAAACAGTCGAGGGCCAGGACTGGATCATCGCCGTAAACGTTCCCGAGGCTGAAATTCTATCGCCCGTAAAAAGTCTGGGGCAGATCAACCTGCTGGTCGCTGTCGGGGTAATCGCCGTAGCCGCCGTCTTGATCTATTTCATCACGTCGACGGTGGTCGAGCCCATCAATCAGGTCGTCTCAGGTCTCCGGGACGCTGCCGAGGGGGACGGTGACCTCACCAAACGGATCGACATCACCGGCAAAGATGAGGTCGGAGAGTTGGCGCGCTGGTTCAATACGTTCATCGAAAAGATCCAGCGAATTATTTCTGACGTCTCCCAAAACGCGGAGAATCTTACGGTCTCTTCCAGGGAATTGGCCGCCATCGCCGGCAGTCTGAGCGATAGTGCCGAACAGACCTCCGGGAAAGCCACAACCGTGGCCGGTGCCAGCGAACAGATGAGTGGAACCATAACCACCGCTGCGACAATCATGGAGGAGACGTCCAGTAACCTGAACATCGTCGCTTCCGGTGCCGAAGAGATGACCGCCACCATTAACGAAATTGCCGGGAACACGGAAAGAGGCAGGCAGATCGCAGAAAAGGCGGTGGGGCAGACCAAACAGGCCACCAATAAAATCGAGGAACTGGGAAACGCCGCGAATCAGATCGACAGGGTAATCGAAACCATCACCGAAATCTCGGAGCAGGTCAACCTGCTGGCCCTCAACGCTACCATCGAGGCGGCCCGTGCCGGTGAAGCGGGAAAAGGATTTGCCGTTGTCGCCAACGAGATCAAGGAGTTGGCCAAACAGACGGCGGTGGCCTCCGGCGAGATTAAGCAGCAGATCCAGGGTATCCAGGACTCCACCCAGGATACGGTGATCGAAATCGGCAGCATCGCAGAGGTCGTAGAACAGGTCAATGAGGTGGTCTCCACCATTGCCGCAGCCGTGGAAGAGCAATCGGTCACCACAAAGGATATCGCCGGCAATGTGGCCCGGGCATCGGAAGGCGTGGGCGAGGTCACCACCACCATCGGCGAAGGGGCCAAGGCGGCCGCCTCCATTACGGCGGATATCGCGGACGTCACCCAAGCCGCTGGAGAAATGACCGACGCCAGCGGCCAGGTCAACGAGAGTTCCGGGAAACTTTCCGATCTTGCCGAGGAATTGAACCGTATGGTCAAACAGTTCAGAGTCTGATTGACTGTCTTCAAACCGGGTGCCATGCACCCGGTTACGACCACAACGATTGAAACCTTGCCGTGTTTTCGTTTTTCCGGCCGGTACGTATCATTTCTGGCTGATGGCAACGCCGAACAGGACGCATGCCGCCCCAATGCACCGTACGGCATTCAGTGACTCTCCCATGACCACCCACCCGAGGATCACTGCGATTACCGAAACCAGATTGACGAAAACGTTTCGGTCAATTGGCTCGGCGAGGAGGAACCACGCACCCACGGCCACCATCAGCGGCACCGACGCACTGATTACACCGGCTTGTGACGAAGCCGGAAATCCCGTCTGTTTGGCAAAACAACCCAAACTCGTCGGAAGCCAACGGTACCGCGGATCTTTTTTCGATTCTTGTAAAAATTTGCTTTTTCCCCTAAGTTTGCCAGTCGATGCATCAAAATGCGTGTCAGCGCATGAAGGGAAACACAGAAATCGCCGATGGCAACAACCCCGTGGTGGCCATGATCGTGTATCGTTTCAAATCCCTCCGGACCCGATTGATCGTCTTGCTGCTCGTACCGGTATTTCTGATCTTGCTGGCCGCCGGGATGGGCGCATTTTTCTATGCCCGCAACGTCATGGTCGGACAGTGGGAAAAGAATGTCGCGATGCAGCTCGAATATGCGGCATACGCAATGGAGACGAACCTGACCAAACCCATGGCGTTGATGCAACTCTTTTCCGGCAGCGGAAAAGAGACGACAAAAATCTCACTTCTGGAAGCGATTGTTTATCGGTTGGAGTCTCTCCCGGGAGTCGTCCGTGTTAATTTGAATTGGCATGCAAAGCCGCACGGGCACGACCACTTTTCCAGAAACGACATGGATTCTGCGAAGGGCCGCTTCCGGCATTTTGCCAGGGGGAGTTTCGCCCGGGTCTCTCTGCCGGTAATCGATGAGGTCGTCGGTGAAGAGACGATTTCCATCGCAATGATTCTCCTGGACGAATCCGACACGGTCGTAGGCAATCTTGAAATCGTCCTCAGATTCAGCCTCCTCGTTTCGGGCATTACCGGAAATCGTTGGTGGCAGAATGCAACGACCTGTATTGCCGATCGGGCGACGGGAAAAATCATACTGGCCAGCGGTCGAATGAAAGGCAGAACCCGCATCGGTGAATCCGATGATCCACTGGAAAATCAGATTCAGTTGGAAATGGCGCAAAAAACATGGGGCACGATTTTGGGTAAAGGCCACCCTCCAGAACGTGTAGCCGGATTTCACGCCCTCGAAACAATTCCGTGGGTCCTGGTTGTCGTTGCCGACGGGAAGGTGGCGTTGTCGCCCATCATATATTTTCGAAATGGATTTATGGTTGGCGCGACGATACTGCTTGCAGCGGTATACGGCATCATCCGGTTGAATGTAAATCGCACTTCCAACACCATACAGACACTTTCACGACGTGCCGGGTCCATCTCAAAAGGGGACTTCGGAGAAAAAGTCGAGGTAACCTCCGAGGATGAAATCGGCCGCCTGGCGCAAAGCTTCAACACCATGGTCGACGGGCTACGGGAAAAGGAGACGATTAAAAATACGTTCGGGCGCTATGTGGACCCGGACTTTGCCCGCACCCTGCTGAAATCCCCCGAGTCAGGAAGGTTGGGCGGCCGTCTCGAAACGGTGGCCATACTCATGGCCGACATCCGTGGATTCACCGCCATGGCAAAGAGTCTATCTCCCGAACATACCATCGAGTTGTTGAACGGATATTTTTCTGCGATCATTCCTCCCATCGAAAAACACAGGGGCATCATCGTAGATTTTGTGGGCGACGGTCTTTTGGCCTTTTTCCAACCCATTGAAGAATCCCTGGCGGACACCATACAACGTTGCGTCATGTGTGCCTTTACAATGCATCGGGCCATCTTTCGATGCAACCATGAGATGATGGCCCGCAAGCTGCCGTTATTGCAGATGGGAATTGGGATCAACAGCGGATTGGTTGTCGTGGGCAATGTGGGCGCCGTGACCCGAAGAAAGTACGGTATCGTGGGTGCAGCCGTCAACATCACACAGCGCATCCAGGCAAAGGCCCGGGCCGGAGAGGTGGTCGTCTCCAAATCAGTTGTTGAGAACATTCAATCAGATGTCGACATCACGCGCGAAATTGCCACCTTGCTGAAAGGTGTAGATTCCATGGAACCATTGTACGTTATTTCGAAGAAAGCAGAGGCGCAGTCAAAATAAAACAAAAACCCGAGGAAAGACGAGCAGATGAAAAATCGATCCCAATGGTTACTCGGTGCTATCCAAGGCGCAATTCAGGCCGGAGAGGCCATTCTCGAAGTCTACGATGCGCCGGATATGATTCACGTGGAAAAAAAGGCGGATGATTCTCCGCTTACCCAGGCCGATCGGCGAGCCCACAAGATCATCAAGGCCGCCATCGAAAAATTTGGCATCCCCTTACTCAGCGAAGAAGGACGCGATATCCCCTTCTCGCAGCGAAACGACTGGCCTCTGATGTGGATCGTCGATCCTTTGGACGGAACCAAGGAGTTCATCAAGCGAAACGGCGAATTCACGGTCAACATCGCCCTTTGTGAAGATGGTGCGCCGACCATGGGCGTCATTTTCGTACCCGTTGCCGACAGCCTCTATTTTGCCGATGCGAACACCGGCGCGTTCAAGATCCAGTCCTGCCGCGATGCGGGAGTCGAGAACGGGTGGTTGGAGGAGCTCAATGGGGTCGATCCGCTGGTTAACAAGGCCAATCGACTGCCCATACGCCTTGAAGAGGACGAGGACCGCCCCTTCACGATCATGGGCAGCCGTTCCCACGCAACGCAGGAACTGGCGCAGTATGTGGAAGAGATGCGAGAAGTGTATGGCACGGTGAACTTTATTTCGGCGGGCAGTTCCCTGAAGATCTGCAGGGTGGCAGAGGGTCGGGCCGACGTCTATCCCCGCCTGGGCCCCACCATGGAATGGGACACGGCCGCCGGCCAGGCCATCGCCGTCGCCAGCGGTGCCCAGGTGGTTCGGCACGATAACGGGCTGCCGCTCACCTATAACAAAAAGGATTTACGCAACCCCTGGTTTATCGTCAAACGTGCTTGATATGACTGGGACAAGTTGAGTTGCCGTTCGGCGGCCGAAAAGAAAAAACGCTTGACTTACCACATCATCCCCTTCTATATGGTTGGATCATTTTTGTTTCGGGGCGATTAACTCAGCGGGAGAGTGCCACCTTCACACGGTGGAAGTCACTGGTTCAAATCCAGTATCGCCCACCAGACACACCAAGGATTTACAGGCGATTTTGCTTGTAGGTCCTTTTTTTATGGGCGCTTGATCGAGATGACCGTTTACATTGCGATTCGACACACTTTTGCACGCATGCTCACTTTAATTTTTTATCCGCTTGAAGATATGCCAACAAAATAGTATGTAGATGCCGTTTCAATAATGGTGAGAAAAAACAAAAAATGATAATAAATTGCCAAAGATTAGCCCTATGAACTGGCATTTTTGAAAAGGAGTCTGCAGTGACATTTGCAATTGGTATCGACACCGGCGGAACCTACACCGATGCAGTGGTGCTGGAATACGAAACGGGCCAGGTCGTTTGCTCGGCAAAGGCCCTGACCACGCGCCGGGACTTGTCTATCGGTATTAGTGAGGCTATCGAAGCTGTTTTGCGACAAAGTGATGCACCTGATCCATCGGAGGTGAACCTTGTGGGGTTGTCCACTACGCTGGCGACCAACGCCATCGTCGAAGGACATGGCAGCCCCGTGTGTCTGATTCTCATCGGCTACGACCCCGACCTGATCCGTAACTTCGGATATAAGGACGAGTTGGTGACCGACGATATTGTGTACGTGGCGGGAGGCCATGACATGTCCGGCAATGAGGCGTCCCCTCTGGACGAAAAAGCCCTGTTGAAGGCGATTCAGGACCGCAAGGATCGGGTCGAAGCCTTTGCCGTGTCGGGTTACTTCAGCGTGCGCAATCCGACCCATGAACTGCGGGCGCAGGAGCTGATCCACGAGTTGACCGATCTGCCGGTCACCTGCGGCCACCATCTGACCACCCGCCTCAACTCGGTGAGGCGGGCAACCACAGTGGCCCTCAACGCACGACTTGTGCCGTTGTTGCGGGAACTGATCCAGACCCTGCGCAATACCCTGGCCGAACACGCCATTGCCGCGCCGCTCATGGTGGTCAAGGGCGACGGATCGCTGATGCGTGCGGAATGGGCCGTGCAGCGGCCCATCGAGACGATTCTGTCGGGACCGGCGGCCAGCACCGTGGGGGCCTGGCACCTGGCAAACCTGGCAGGTAAACAATTGAGTGACGGTGCGCTGTGGGCTGTTGACGTTGGCGGCACGACCACAGACATCGCTTCCATGCAGGATGGCCGGCCCAACCTGAACAGGGAAGGAGCCCAGGTAGGTCGATGGCGAACAATGGTCGAGGCGGTAGACATTCATACGGTGGGCTTGGGTGGCGATAGCCATGTTCATGTGATTCATAATTCCCGGTTGACCATCGGCCCGCAACGGGTGGTGCCGCTGAGTCTGTTGGCCCATCAATACCCTGATGTGATAACAGATCTGCGGAATCAGATCGAAACTCCGCCTCGCGATGAGGAGGCCGCACAGTTCCTGATGGAAGGCCAGCAGGCACAGCGGCTCCTTCGCGACACCGAGGCAGCCATTCTGAAGCGTCTGGCAGATGGTCCGACCTCGCTTGCGAGCCAAGACCCCAGATCTCGCCATGGCATCCTGACGCCGCGCCTGATTGATTGGTTGGTGGCAGAGCGTCTGGTAATGCGGTCCGGCTTTACCCCGACGGACGCCCTGCACGTCCTTGGTGGCTTGACGCTTTGGAACGTCGAGGCTGCGCGGTTGGGAGCCCAGGTCCTGGCCGCAAAGCGTTGCTGCGGAGTGGAGGAGCTATGCCGGGATGTGATCGAGGGCGTGTCAAAGGGAGCGGCCCAGGCGATCGTCAGCAAAGCCCTGGCCGATGAGATCCCGCTGCCAAATTGGAATCAAGAACCAACGGCGGCCCTTTTGCTGGAGCGGGCGCTCAGCAATGGCAATGGCGGCAACCCTGCAAACAATACAGGAATGCAGAGCGAGTTGGCCTGTTCGATGGTTCTTCGCAGGCCGGTGGTGGCCATCGGAGCGCCGGTGGAGGCGTATATGCCCCGCATGGCCGATATGCTTCACACCGGCCTTGTGATCCCTCCCCACTCTGAGGTAGCCAACGCCGTCGGGGCGGCAGTGGGCAGCGTGGTGCTGCGCCAGCAGGTGCTGATCACGCCGTTGAAGGATACCGATCACTTCCGCCTTCACCTGCCCAGAGGAGTGAAAGACTTTGACAGGCTGACACACGCGGTAGACTATGCACGCGAGCTGATGGTGCCATGGATGGAGGGACTTGCCCGTGAAGTGGGCACTTCCCATGCCCAGGTACAGATGGACCGCGTCGATAACAAGAGTGGGGACCCAATGGGTCGGGGAAAAGGGCTCTATTTAGGCACCGAACTTACCTTCAGTGTTGTGGGGCGGCCCAGCGCGGCGGTACGCGAGCAATAGGCAATTGATTTTCATCCTTACGGCGAACATTCATGTTCCATCCCGAAAAATGAGGCGTACATAGAAGTACTCTGCAGTAACGATTAAAAGGAAGGAGTTAAAAATGGCCGAGAAACATAAATGTGAAAGCTGCGGTATGCAAGCAAAGTACGAAAAAAATCCGAAAAGCCTCATTGGCCGTCTCTGGCGTTGGCACACCGGCTGGTGCCCGGGCTTCAGGAAATACATCACCTCGCTGCCCGACGAAAAACGCATCGCGCTTGCCCGGCGATATGGCCTGGAAAAATATGGAAAATGAAAATTTCCAATTCAACCGGCGAATTGATGCGAAATCCGGTTGCATCCGGCACGTTCTGGATGATGCGTTGAACCAGTAAGAGAAAATAATCGACAAAAGAATGCGTCCGAAAGATCGGTCATTTCCGCAAAAGATCAATGATCGGTTTTTCGTTTGGAACGAGTCCGCCCATGCCGTCAATGATTTATTTCGGCGAGACGACTTGTAACGGATTTTTACGCCCCATTTCTGTAATGGTGTCGCCGACTCTGACATTGCCGGATCTTGATTCGGTACTTGACCCATACACCCAATCCATTCTATTGATGACGATCGGGAATCGTTGATCGTTCCTCCCTCCTCAACCGGAACCTGCGTAAGTACTTCGAAAGCGGCTTCAGAAAAAGTGCTCCCGATAGCTCACTGCGTTTTTATCGACGAGCTTGATCCCGGTCCCGATATTCCGACCACCGGGATCAAAAGGCCACGATGCGACTGCGACGATCGTTTTGTAAGGATACGTCCGTAAGTTGCGTCGGCCATTTTCGATATCCCCTGATGAAACGATCTGACCCCAAAAGGAGCGACACTATGGCAATGACAGACTTGACCCCACAGGCAGCGATCGACCTCTGGATGGCGGCATACGGCGGCAAAGCAATATCGGCGGCCACTCTTCTTTGCGACCGCCATGCCCATATTCCGGAGAAAATCGCACTGTTCTACGAGGACGGTAATGGCAACACATCGAAATGGACGTTCCGGGAACTGAAAGAACTCTCATCGAAGATGGCCGGATTCCTCCGATCCATCGGCGTCGAAAAAGGTGACCGGGTAGCGGCGCTCCTTCCGAAAATGCCCGAATTGGTGATTACCACCCTGGCGGTATGGCGCCTGGGGGCCGCCTACGTGCCCCTGTTTACCGCGTTCGGATCCGATGCCATTGACCATCGAATAGACGACAGCGGCACCAAGGTTCTGGTAACCAACGCTGTCCAGCGTCCCAAAATTTCGGATACGGCATGTTACAAAAAAGGAAAGATCCGTACCGTGACCATCGCCGATACAAGCGGCCGCGGCATCGAAAAAGGCGACTACAGTTTCTGGCACGAACTGGAGAAGGGGCAGGTCGTGGACACGCCGGAGCCGGCTACAGGCGATGATCTGATGATCATGCTTTACACCTCGGGAACCACCGGCAGTCCAAAGGGAGTAGAAGTACCGATCAAGGCACTGGCGTCCTTTCATGCCTACATGGAGTTCGGCCTGGATATGCGCGATGACGACATGTACTGGAACATGGCCGATCCCGGGTGGGCATACGGACTCTATTACAATCTGGTGGGGCCGCTGCTGTTGGGCAAATCGACCCTTTTTTACGGCGGTGCATTCAGTCCCGAAAATGTTTTTCGGATTTTAAGCAAATACAGGGTTACCAATTTCGCCTCCGCCCCCACCGCCTATCGCGCACTGAAAGCGGCTGGCGACAAAGTTGCAGCCAAGTATCCGGTACAACTGCGAGTGGCTTCGAGTGCAGGGGAACCGCTGAATCCCGAAGTCATCGAATGGAGCAAGAAGCTGTGGAAAATTCCCATTCATGATCATTTCGGACAGACCGAACTCGGCATGGCCGCCAACAATCATCACCGCGCAGACCTGAAAAAAGAGCTGAAAATGGGATCCATGGGGCCATCCATGCCGGGCTTCAGGATGACCGTGGTCGATGAAAACGGGAACGAGCGGGGACCTGGGAAGGAGGGCCTTTTCGCCGTCGATACCGAAAATTCGCCCTTGTGCTGGTTTCGCGGATACTGGCAGGATGCAATGCGGACGAAGGAGAAATATGTCGGGAACGGCCGCTATTGTATCGCCGGGGATACGGTTAGCGAGGACGAGGAGGGCTTTTTCTACTTCAGTGGACGGTCGGACGATATCATTTTATGTGCAGGCTACCGCATCGGCCCGTTTGAAGTGGAAAGTGCCTTGATCAAACACCCATCGGTGGCGGAAGCGGCGGTTGTCGGCATCCCCGATGAACTCCGCGGCGAGACCATTAAAGCCTATGTCGCCCTGAAGCCGGGTACGATAGGAGATGACGAACTGGCCGATGAACTCAAGGGGTTTGTCAAGAAACAACTGGCTGCCCACCAGTACCCCCGGGAAATCGAGTTTGTTGAACAACTCCCCAAGACGCCTTCCGGAAAAATTCAGCGTTTTCTCCTTCGAAAAAAGAGTTGAGCATGCAATGAACTGGCAATGTGGCGACCAAATGAATGGTATACAGATAAACCTCAATGTTGGTGGGTGGAAAACGGAGTAGACGTCGGGCAGCAATAGGACGCCCGATCCTGATAATGGAAAATTGATGGATTACCAAAAAGCCGGCTACCATGTGTGGTAGTTGGCCTTTTCATTGATTTTAAAAGCGGTCTGTCGGACAGGCAGGTTGTGATCAACAAAAGTAAATTGTCCCGGTGGTCGGATCACATCACCAGGTATCGGTCACACTCCGCGGCCATCTCTGCATTGCGCGCCTGGGTGGCAAAACCCTTGAAACCGACCCCGGGCACTTCATCCTCCCGTCCGTGAAATCCATTGGCTCTGAAACTTACGTCACAAATGGAGAGTTTTGCCAGGCCGACGAGTTCTCTGAATTCCGGTTCAAATCCCAGTCTCACGGCTTTGCCGGTAAAGAAGATCTGAACATCTTTACCCTTTTTGTGAGCCGCCTTGGTGAGATTGACAACATAGTCCAAATGCCGATCTGATGCTACCATAATACCTAATGAATCAGACATAGTAACGCTCCATATCAATCATTTTTGATTTCTTTTGAAAGGGTATTGACGAGTTTCTCTCTGACATCTTTCTGTGTGGCGTACTTCAGAATTAAAAGATATACTGCTTCACGAAGGAGTTCATCCTGGCTCCTGGATGCACTGCACTCCGTCTCGAGGATGGTATTGAGAAGATCCTGAACGTCTTCGCTCACGTGGGTTCCGACTTCGATACTATTGGGCCCCAGTCCGTCAAAGACATCGTTTTTGTACAATTCCGGACAGTCCGTTTGTTCGGTCCGGTATTCGGTCAGGGCATGGTAACACTCCATGGCCTTATCCAAAAACCGCTGCCGGATAAACTCCTCCCCTAAGGATCGGATAATTTTCCGTGCCCAGAAAGCATCGTCGGTTTCAGGAGAATTTTTGGCAAGAACTTTTTTGGCGGCTTCCAATGACCTGTCATAGCAACTGCAACGTTCGAGCATAATGGCTGATGCCAAATCCTTATCCATTATCTTTCCTCCTGTGTATCACCACCACGAGATGACCTTTTCTGCGGCGAAGATGTCATCTATAAGGGCTTCCCAGTCGACATCCCCTTGGTACAGCACAACGGTTTTTCCTTCCAGGTCTGAAAAGAGCTCCTTGAGAGAAGCAACCGTCTCATCGGGTTGTGTCCTCATAATATGAAGTATTTGCATGGTCTTCTCCTAAAAGGGGATAACCAGAGAAGCCTCTTTTAATTTCTCTGCAATTTCCCTATTTTCCAATAAGTTGAATCCATATTTGTCGGCATTCGCAGCATTGTTGGTATACCGCTCCCCTTCCATCTCGTCCAGAAACTCCATATTCTCGGAATACGCTTCATCCATGTTTGCGATTTCATGGTTCATGACGAACATCTGTACTTCTGCCATCTCCAGCAGCAATCCCAGACTTGTTCTCAACGCTTCGTACTGCTGTTCGACATCTTTTACGATCACAGCGATCCTGTCTGCCATGGTTTCACCCCTTTTTGATAAAGTAACGGGTATATCCCTGGTCCGTGTCGGTCATGCCCAAAAATTCGTTGCCCCCTTTGCCGGCCCACCCGGGGATGTCGTTCTTTGATCCCGGATCATCGCCAAGCACCTCCAGGATCTGGGTGGATTTCATGCCCTTCAATGTCTTTTTGGTTTTCAGCAGGGGCATAGGGCAAGCAAGCCCTCTTGTGTCTAACGTCTGATCGGCTTGAATGGTCTCGATATCCATTGATCTTCTCCTTTATTGGTTGTTGGTACCCACATTAAAAAATGACGAATTTTTCCGATTCCTCATTCCAGATAGCGATGAACGCCCACACGACAAAGAAAATGATAAACAGGGGAATGGTCGCTTGCCAGCTGAACACCTCCGGCATGAATACGCCCTTACCCAGTTTTTCTGACAGGTGCAAGGTCGCAATGACTTTGGCTGCCAATGCGTTGGACAACGCGAATCCGATCATGGTCATGACCAGTTTAAGATGTCCCTCCCCGACGCGCCACAGAGTACTGCTGGCACATCCTCCGGCCAGAATCATTCCAACCCCGAAAACAAGCCCACCCAGGAGACTTCCCAAAAAGAAGGGGTGGTACACGCCTTCCATGGGTTCCTTGATCCATGCCCACTTGATAACGGCGCTTCCCATGCCGTAAATCATCAGGCTCATGGCAACGACTTTGACCATTTCCGCCTCGCCGGTCATGAACGGACATCGAAAGGCCCTGACAAAACAGAATCTGGACCGGTGCATGACGAGGCCGATGAGAAACCCGAGAAACAGCAATCCTCCAAGCACGGTCTTATCGATGGAGGAGTATGCATAAAACGCTGCCACAACAGCCACCACCACACCGGTACCGATGTAAGGCTGTACCCTATCCCAGCGAATGCCAAGAAACGGCCCGGTCCCGTCTTTTTCGCGCAAGGGTTTCGCCGGCATGTGCTCCAGTTCCCATAAAAGGTATTTCAGACCGATCCAGGCGCCTCCGCCCAGACCAACCATCATGGCAATGCCACCCATGGAAAGCATTCCCGTGGCCGTGTAGAATCCTCCCACATTGCATCCTCCGGCAAAAGCGGCGCCGACGCCCATGAGAATTCCTCCCACGATACCTTTACCGTACTCAAGGGCTGGTGCCTTTCGAATCTTGAACTGACGGCTCATCATGGCCGAGAACAAGGCTCCGGCAAAAATTCCGAAGTTGGACATGGACATTGGGTGAAGCCATGGTGCAAAAGGCTTTTCCGAGTTGATACCCAGAGAATACAGGACCCAATTTCCCCAGTTTTTGTAACCACCGGCAATCCCCCATGGACCGTCCCATAGAAAAATCATCAGAGCCAGTATTGCGATGAATATTCCTGCCAGCCAGGATGGCCAGTCCTGTTCGAAAACAGCGATGTAATTCTTACGCGCTTCCTCTTTAACACTCGCTATCAAAGACCCGGATGCCATTGTCGAACTCCACAGTAAGATAGGTTGTTCATGGTTGTCGTTTTCAAGGGTTAACATGACGCGAAACAATCTAATTGAATGGCAAAACAGCAAGGATAATGCCACATTAAGAAATTGAAAATGAAGCCGGGAAAATAGTGCTGAGAACCTCTATATACGGCCATCCATCGCAATACGCCTGCACCTTGTGGCAAGAATGACCGGCCGGATTTCGGCGCGATTGACTATTAACCAATTAACAACTGCTAACTTAACTGGTTAACACAATGGCGCCTGGAATTGTTGTGAGAGATGCGGACACTGTTTTTTTGGACGTAGCTATTCAGAATCGACAGGCACCCGGAATTGATAAGAGACCGAAAGCGGTTGTTTACGGCAATACGGTAACAAAATCGATGGAAATTATTGCCTATTATTGATCTTCATCAAGCAAAAGGAGGGGGATAAAGGGCAGAGACCTTTTCTGACAGCTCTCCCACTCGGGTTGAACGCCATCCACAAAGGAACGAAGTGCATCATCGCGTATTCGAATACGGTTGCCACAGATATCCAAATAATCCAAATTTTCCATGTTCGTCATTTCGACAGGAAGTTGTGCCAGCCTGTTATCATTCAAATAAAGAACGAGAAGTCCAGTGAGATTGCCAAACTCTTTTGGTATTTCCGTCAGCATATTATTATCGAGGTAAAGATAGATAAGGTTCGCCAGATTTTCCAACCCTGCCGGAATAGTGGTGATCTGGTTTTGGTAGAGCGACAGTGATATGAGACTCGTCAAATTTCCCAACGCTGAAGGGATGTTACTAAGTTGATTGTTGTCCAGGTAAAGTAACTCCAGCGCCCCGAGATTTCCCAGCGCTGCCGGGATACCGGTCAACGAATTTTCACTGAGGTAAAGATCTTTCAGATTGGATAGATTTTCCAGCCCTTCCGGAACGCCGGCAAGCTGGTTATTCATCAGAACGATTCCAACAACATGACCTTCCTCACAAGTAATGCCATGCCAGTTGCACTCTGTTCCTATCGCGGCAAATCCATCTGATTCAAGCGTACCGTCTTTCCAACCACTGTTGTCGGACCAGTCATCACCACCGGTGCTGTTGTAAAATATGATCAACGCTTCCCTTTCCACGGCTGGAATCTCGGCATTGGCTGTATCCGCGATGATTGAAAAGGATAAAACAAGGAAACAACACAGCAATCGAATCATCCTGTCGTTCCTTTCATCATGCCGGCCTTTGTCCAAAAACGCATGGATCATGCCGGAAATGAACAGGTCTATCCAGAAACAGGAAAATTTGGTCGTTATCCCCTGATAGGGATCAGACGGGACAAAAACGCACACGAAAAATCTTAGCGGCGGCATATTGTCGATAATACACATTACAAGGATAAGATTTCTCGTGCAGCGCGGATGTCGGGCAAATTGACCAATTCAGGATGGACGCTGACAAAGAGGCCGGAAAAAAATATGCCGATACGTATCGTATTACGTGTCGGCATATCATGTCCACAGGAAATTTACCGTGAATAAATCCTATTGTACTTTTATATCATGATTTTCATACCTTCCATGCAAACATAAACCAAACGATTGCTGTCACTCACCAAAAAGAATATATCCGACGACTTCTTTGGGATGATTGGTTTCTCTATCCCGTGATTGCTCCTCGTCGATCAGCACATCAAAAGAGGAGGTCCGCATGGAATAATAGCGAACATTGGCCGTTTCTTGTCCATCAAACGTCTGCATATCGGACAAAAATACGGGTGCCGCTGCGAATTCGTCACCGGCCTGAATGCTAAAGATTCGGTGTGTCACCGCATCGACCGTTTTTTGAACCACATACTTCATGCCCCCCAGACTTCCGACGGAAGGTTCCCACGCAATATAGGAAACCGTCTCATCGAGATGATCTTGGGTGTTGGCTTCCTGCTCCTGCATTGCGTAGTCGAATCCGTTTATGGTGATATCGTTAACACGCCCTGTCACGGCGACGGGATCATTGACAGTACTGATCGAGCTTATCACGATGGGAGGAACGGCAAAGGCATCGGTAAAGGCGACAGTCTGAAAGGCGTTCGTCCCGGCAATGGTACCCGCCTCGATCCTCGTTCCATCGTCAAGGACATACACCCCCTCTTCCATGACCAGGTAATTCACCGTCTCTGTCTGGTGGACACCGTCCAAATAATCCCACTCCTGGACACAGATCTCAAATCCTGTCTCGTCGACATTCCGGATTCGAACAACTGCGGGATCTTTGTCAACCAGGCTGATGGGTCCTGCGACGACCACCGGTTTGGTGAAGGATTTTCCAAAACTTACCCGTTTCCATGTGTGATCGACCTGAGCAACCCCGAACTCCATGCTGTCCGCGATACTCTTCGGCTCCGGATCGGTGATGGTGAGATCATTGGTGACAAGGATCCGGTCCAGCTTGGTTCCATCTTCCCGTTGCATGATGGTCAGCGTGTGTGACCCCGCAGACAACCAATATGTTTTCGGCGCAATGGTATACTGCAAATTTTCAACATCCCGTTGGCTGACCACGTCCCAGGTCCAGGTTTCCTCGCCGCCCAACTTGGTATGCCATGTCAGATAAGGCTGGTCGTCCACAGCCACGAAGAAAGAGTCACTGGCCGTGTCGTTGGAGACCTCGCTTCCCCAGATGGCATATGTGCCGTTTTCGGGAACCTCGAAGTAGAACTGGGCATACCCGTTGTCTTCCGATGGAGTGCTTATCACTCCCGTTCCCTGGGGCACCCATACATACCCGCCGGCACTGGCGCTGGTGTCATCGGCAATTTCCATGGGCCATTGAAGATCACCGTCTTCCGCCTCGATCCACACGTTGACCAGGGTATTTTCAGAGAAGGTAACGGATATGGAATGGTCTTCGGTTACGTTGGTGAATGTATATTCCTGAACCCCACCGATGGATTGACCGTCCACCTGAATATCCTCGATATGGAATCCCGATGATGCCGTGAAAATAAAGGTCTGGTCTTCACCATTGGCAACCACCACATTACCGGAAGGTTCCATGACGCCGTTGTCATCGGTGTTCGTTGCGATGGTGTGGACTTTCGCTTCGAATGTGGCATGAATGGCATGTGGTGCAACGACGCTGACAAAGGTATAGGAAGCGACCGGTCCTATGGATGCGCCATCCACTTGCACATCGGCCACCAGATAACCGCTGCTGGCCGTTATTGTGTAGGATTGGCTGCCGCCATGGGCCACGGTTGTGGTTCCGGCAGGCGATATAGCACCGTTGATACCGGCGGTGGCGGTGATGTCATAGGTCTTGACCACAAAGGTAGCACTAATCGTGTGGCCGCCCGATATCTGGCTGAAGGTATAGCCCGACACGGCACCCACGGACACACCGTCCACCAGGACGTCTGCCACCGAATATCCCGCGTCCGCCGTTATCGTGTATGACAAATTCTCACCATGGTTTACGGTTGTCGTGCCGCTCGGTGAGATCGAGCCGTTGCTGCCAGCACTGGCGGTAATGTCATAGGTGCTGGCCGCAAATGTCGCACTGATGGTGTGGTTGCGTGCAACCTGGTTGAAGGTATAGGTGGACAGAGCACCATAGGAGACACCATCAACCAGCACATCTGCTACAAAATACCCCGTGTCCGCCGTAATCGTGTATGTTACATTCCCGTCATGATTCACGGTTGTCGTGCCGCTCGGTGAGATCGAGCCGTTCGCACCGGATGTTGCCGCTATCGTATACGTATTTACCGCGAAGCTGACATCGAGGGAATGATTGGCGGCGACCTGTGAAAATGTATAGGAAGATACGGCACCGACGGAAACCCCATCGACCGACACCTCCGCCACATGGCAGCCGGTATCGGCTGAAATGGTGAAAGTCTGATCCGCACCGCTCTCCACCGAAACGATGCCATCCGGAGAGACCGTGCCGTTGCTGCCGGCCGTAACCGAGATCGTGTGGGTTGCGGGCGTCGGCGATGTTGCTGAAAAAACGACTTCGTTGGAATCCGCACTCTCCACATCGCCTACGAAGGCGCGAACGACAAAGTGGTAAGTGGTGTCCCACTCCAGATTGTAGATGGTTGCGGTGGTTTCGGTACCCGACCAACACGGCTGGGTGTAATCGTATTCCTGCCCTTCCTGCCGCTGGTAGAGTCGATAGCCATCCGGGGCGGGATCGGTGGGGTCCCAGGCCAGCGTCGCCTGGGTCGTGTCTGGAATGGTGTACGTATCCGTGGAAAAGGTGACTTCGATGGATCGATTGGCCGTCACCTGGGTGAACGTGTACGAAGTCAGAGGGCCTTTGGACAGTCCGTCTATCGTTACATCAGAAACGTGGTAACCGGTATCTGGCGCAAAGGCAAATGTCTGGCCGCCGCCATGATTGACACTGATAATACCGGAAGGTGAAATACTGCCATTGTCGCCCGCCACTGCAGAAATCGTATAGGTATCCACCGCAAAACTGGCAGTGATGGTATGGTCTGCATCGATATTACTGAATTCATAGGCAGACAGGGCTCCCATGGAAACGCCGTCAACCACGACATTTTCAACATGGTATCCGGTATCCGGTGTGATCTGATAACTTTGGGTTGCCCCCTCATCGACGGCAACGGATCCTTCCGGAGAAATCCCGCCGTTGTTTCCCGCCGCCGAGACGATGGTATACGTAGGTAAAACGGTTGAGGGCGCATTGAAAAGCACCTCGTTGGAATCGGCACTCTCGACGTCTCCCACATATGCACGGACAACGAAATAGTAGTTGGTACCACTCGCCAAACCATCGATCATTCCCGAAGCGTCGGTTCCGCTCCAAGCAGCTTGGCTGTAATCATACGTCTCTCCTTCAACCCGTTGATAGAGTCGATATCCGTCCGGTGCAGGATCGGTAGGATCCCAGGCAAGTGTTACCCGTTCGGCATGGACAAGGGGTTGCGTGAAGAAAAGAAGGCCCAAAACCAATACCCCAAGGGTACGGGCAATGAGCCGGGTGATGGATCTAAGTAACATTTTGTATTCCTCCGTTATGGAGCCGGTTGACAAACGGTAGATCCACGGAGGATACAGCCTTTTGCCTTCGGCAACCCTGCTACCATGTCTTCTATCCTTTGAATTGAAATCGGATTAGAAGATTTAGGCCAGTGGCTTTGCGTCCCATCCTTTCGAATGGTTTGCCATTTTCGAGCCCTACTGCGAATAAATCGCAAGGTTAGAAAGCAAAAAAAATGCCAGCGGAAAAGATGCCACGGGGAAAAAATCGATTTCTATCTTTTTCAGGCAGGTATCCACTTCGCCATTGATTTGAACGCATGGTGAAAAAGTTCGTTTTTGCCTTTGATTGTGTGGAAAAAGGGAATGCAGGCCACGATCAATTACAAAATTTCATACATCGCAATTGTAATCCTAGAATCGATACACCCTGATCAGTCTGATCAGTAATTTTATTCGAATGCGGATTCCGCTAATGTAAAACTTTTGTCACCAACGCCCACCATTGTTGATTCCAACCGCTTTTTTCACTAAGAATCTATCCTTACTTTTT
This sequence comes from uncultured Desulfosarcina sp., assembly GCA_963674945.2. Taxonomy (GTDB): domain Bacteria; phylum Desulfobacterota; class Desulfobacteria; order Desulfobacterales; family Desulfosarcinaceae; genus Desulfosarcina. Next base: position 261,270 of record CAXXWQ010000001.1, on the reverse strand, counting down.
TGTAAAATAGTCAGCCGGTAAAGGTGAAAACTACTATATTGTGCAATCTGCGTGTGTTACAGGCAGATTGCAGGAAACGAAAGACTTCTCATGTTCCAATCATTCATACAGGGAGCGCGCGGTGTTTTTTCCATCCTTTTCTATACGGTCAATACAATCGTATGCTGCATTCCTCTCTTTGTTATCGCATTGTTCAAGATTTTGATCCCTGTAAAATTTGTACAAACAGGGTGTCGAAAAGCATTAACCGCCATTGCCGACTACTGGATCGCCATCAATAACGTCAACCAACGCTTGTTCAGCCGCATTCGATGGAACCTCAACGGTGTGGAGAACCTCGATCCCAAAGGCTGGTATCTGGTGGTCGCAAACCACCAGAGTTGGGTGGATATCCTGGTCCTGCAAAACGTTTTCTACCGGAAAATCCCATTCTTAAAATTTTTCCTGAAAAAAGAGCTGTTCTGGTTCCCCGTCCTCGGGCAGGCATGGTGGGCGCTGGATTTTCCCTTCATGCAACGCTATAGTCGGAAATTTCTCAAAAAGAACCCCCACCTGATCGGTAAAGATCTGGAGATCACCAGGCGTGCCTGCAGAAAATTCAGACAACTTCCGGTATCCGTGATGAATTTTGTGGAAGGCACCCGATTTACGCCGGAGAAGCACGCCCGGCAGCGTTCCCCCTATACCCATCTGCTTCGTACCAAGGCAGGCGGTTTGGCTTTCGTCCTTGCGGCCATGGGTGATAAAATGCAGCACATCGTAGATGTAACCATCGCTTACCCTCATGGCGTGGCCAGTTTCTGGGATTTTGTCTGCGGACGGTTGAGAGAAGTGAGGGTTCACGTAAAGACACTGCCCATTGACCATGAACTGTTGGGAGACTACCTTCACGATCCGCAGTTCAAAAGGGAATTTCAAAATTGGCTCAACCGACTGTGGTACGAAAAGGATAACCACCTGTCCCGAATGCTAGCCGGCTGAGGCTGGTTTCCCATCCGATAATCCCGCGGTCGCAGAATCCATCGGTTATTCATCTTCGAAACGGGATATTGAACAAAACGCCTTGACAACTTCGAGGTATACCCACTAAATTGACTCTCTTCGCGCATTTTCGATGCTCTGCACAGATCCCATGCAAAGGGCAAGCAAGGTTTGACAATACAGGATGAATGTAAACCGAGTCGGTATGGAAACCGCTTGGCAATACGCATAATAAAAAGGATCCGAAATAACCAACGGAAAAGGAGAGATGCAATGGTCGATTTTTCGTATGAAGAACTGCTGCCCCTGGGCGAGGACGATACCGAGTACCGATTGCTCACCACCGATTACGTCTCCACGGCCGAATTCGAGGGGCAACCCGTTTTAAAGATCGCACCCGAGGGATTGGCGCTTCTGGCGGAAGCAGCGTTCAAAGATGTGTCTCACCTTTATCGGTCGAAGCACATGGCGCAACTGGAAAAGATCCTCAATGACCCGGAAAGTTCGGAAAACGATCGGTATGTGGCACTCGAAATGATAAAAAACGCGGTGATTTCTGCGGAAATGGAGTTTCCCATGTGCCAGGATACCGGCACCGCCATCGTGATGGGGAAAAAAGGGCAACAGGTGTGGACCGGTGCCTGCGATGAAAAAGCGCTCTCCAAAGGAGTCTTCAACGCGTACACAAAATGTAATCTTCGGTATTCCCAAAACGCGCCCCTTACCATGTACGAAGAGAAAAACACCGGATGCAACCTGCCCGCCCAGGTGGAAATCTACGCCACCGAAGGAGATGCCTACAAGTTCCTGTTCATCGCAAAGGGAGGGGGATCGGCCAATAAAACCTATCTGTTTCAGGAGACCAAGGCCGTCCTCAATCCGGATACCTTCGTGGATTTCCTGACGGCCAAAATGAAAACGCTGGGTACCGCCGCCTGTCCACCCTACCACCTGGCCTTCGTCATCGGGGGAACGTCTGCCGAGTACAACCTGAAAACCGTGAAACTGGCGTCGGCCGGCTACCTGGACCACCTTCCCACTTCGGGCAGCGATACCGGCCATGGGTTCCGGGATCTTGACCTGGAGGAAGAGCTTTTAAAACGCTCCGGGGAACTGGGTCTCGGTGCCCAATTCGGTGGCAAGTATTTCTGTCATGATGTTCGCGTCGTACGCCTGCCCCGACACGGGGCTTCCTGCCCCATCGGCATGGGGGTCAGTTGCAGCGCCGACCGCAACATCAGGGCCAAGATAACGGCAAAAGGGATCTTTTTGGAAAAATTGGAGACCGACCCGGCCCGTTTTCTCCCGGCACCGGCAGGGGGCGAAGAGGAGGCAATAGCCATCGATCTCAACCAACCCATGGACGATATTCGGGCCATATTGACCAAGTATCCGGTGGCCACCCGCCTGAAGCTGTCCGGAAAAATCATCGTGGGCCGGGACATCGCCCATGCCAAGCTCAAAGAGCGGCTGGACAGCGGCCAAGGATTACCCCAGTACCTGAAGGACCACATTATCTATTACGCAGGGCCGGCAAAGACCCCCGAGGGGTATGCGTCCGGTTCCTTCGGCCCCACCACAGCGGGTCGTATGGACACCTATGTACCGGTTTTCCAGGCAGAAGGTGCGTCCATGGTCATGCTGGCCAAAGGCAATCGCAGCCAACAGGTGACGGATGCATGCAAAAAGTACGGAGGCTTCTACCTCGGATCCATCGGTGGCCCTGCAGCGCGACTGGGAAAAGAGTGCATCACTTCGGTAGAGGTACTCGAATACCCCGAATTGGGCATGGAGGCCATCTATATGATCACGGTCAAGGATTTTCCGGCCTTTATTCTGGTGGACGACAAGGGTAACGATTTCTTCGCGAACCTTTTGTAAATGCCCTTCGTTTTCCAGAGGGCCCGCCGGGAAAGCGGGCCCTCTGGCCATCTCTGCAATACTATTTTTCTTGAATTGGCGATCTGTTTCCTCGAAGGTCGTCTCCCCAGATTTTGATGTCACCCCGTAACATCAGTTCCCACAATACAAATGAAAAGAGGCCCATTATAAAAAGCGTTTCACATTTCATCCATCGGCAAAATTATGGAAGAATGAATTTTTTTTGTAATCCTGTTTTGCCATATTTGGCATAGAAAAGCTTTTTCTTCGCTTGTACTTGATGGCTTTGATTTTGTGTGGCATGGTCACGTTATGGTCGAACCAATTTGGTTTTTCCCCTTGCCTCTTACGAAAGCGACCCAACCACCATAACCAAAAAACAACAGGGAATTCTTTATGGAAGGTCTCGATGCATTGTTCAACCCCACATCGGTGGCCGTTGTCGGCGCCTCCGGAACACCGGGAAAAGTGGGCCACGACATTTTCGTGAATATCCTCAAAGGCGGCTTCACAGGCACCCTTTATCCGGTCAACCCCAGAACCAAATCCATTGCCAGTGTTCGTGCATATGTGGACATTCTCGATATCCCGGACCCCATCGATCTGGCCATCATCATCTTGCCGCCGATTCATGCCGAGACCGCCATCGGACATGCCATCGAAAAAGGTGTCAAGGCCGTGGTCATCGTCTCCGCCGGATTCAAGGAGGTGGGTGGTCAAGGACTGGAAATCGAAAATCGCATCGTCGCCATGTGTCGCGAGGCCGGTGTGCGTGTGGTGGGTCCCAACTGCCTCGGTGTGATCAACCCGCTTGCAGGCGTTCGCCTCAACGCCAGTTTCTCCAACCGAATGCCGGCACCCGGCAACATCTCCTTCATCTCCCAGAGCGGCGCCCTCTGTACGGCGGTGTTGGATTTTGCCGCGGACAAGGATTTTGGATTTTCCAAGTTCGTCTCCATCGGAAACAAGGCCGACGTGGATGAACTGGACCTGCTTCGCTATTTCCATGCAGATCCGGAAACCGAAGTGATCATGCTCTACATCGAAGAGCTGCAGCGGGGTCACGAATTCATCGAGGCGGTCAAGAAGATCACCGGCGGCGATCGGCCGACGCCGGTTTTGGCCATCAAATCGGGTCGCACCAGCGCAGGGGCCCAGGCCGCCGCCTCCCATACGGGCTCCCTTGCGGGCAGCGAGGCGGTCTACGATGCCATCTTCACGCAAAGCGGCATTATCCGGGTGGATTCCATCAACGAACTGTTCGATTTCGGAATCGCCTTCGCCTATAAAAACGAAAGCGCCTTGGGCAAAATGCGTCGCAAAGTTCCCTTGGGCAACCGCGTCGCCATCGTTACCAACGCCGGCGGCCCCGGAATCGTGGCAACGGACATGACCGTTACCTCCGGATTGACCCTGGCCAAGTTCGAAGAAGAGACCGTCGAAGTCCTACGGAGCCATTTGCCTTTGACGGCCAATGTAAACAATCCCGTGGACGTCATCGGTGACGCGGCCCAGGATCGCTACGAAAACGCATTGACCACCGTCATTCGGGACGAGGGGGTGGATGGCGCACTGGTGATCCTCACCCCCCAGAGCATGACCAATGCCATCGGAACGGCCGAAGCCATCGTACGTATCGCCCGCCGCTCCCACAAACCGATTCTTTGCTGTTTCATGGGCATCATCGATGTCAGCGCAGGTGTCAAGCACCTTCAGGAAAATGGTATACCCGTGTATCGCTTCCCGGAAAGTGCGGCCAAGGCCTTCGGTGCACTTTACCGATACGCCCGCTGGCTCAACCGCCAGCAGCTTGCCCCTTTCTCCTTCAAACACGACAAGGAGCAGGCCGCCAAAATCATTGCCGAAGCCAAGGAAGAGGGGAAACAACACATCGGCGAGATGGGCGGCACCGACCTTCTCAAATGTTATGGATTCAATGTCTTGCCCACGGTCCTGGCCACCGATGCCGAGGAGGCGGGGAACATCGCCGATGACATGGGATATCCCGTTGTCATGAAAATCGTATCACCGCAAATCATCCACAAATCCGATGCCGGTGGCGTCATCGTCGGCCCCGGGGATCGAGACGCGGTGATTCGGGCCTATGAAACAATCGTGAATAACGCCAAAACCTTCGCCCCCGATGCACAAATTACCGGTGTGCTGATTCAGAAAATGGCGCCCAAAGGCCACGAAGTGATCCTGGGAATGACCCGCTACCCTATTTTCGGTCCCCTGATCATGTTCGGCATCGGGGGAATCTTCGTAGAGGTGTTTCAGGACGTCGCCTTCCGCATGGCGCCACTGACCCGAAACGATGCACGAAATATGGTACGCAGCATCAAAGGCCACAAACTGCTTTCCGGATACCGCGGTGAACTAAAGACCGATATTGCAACCATCGAACGCATGCTGGTGGGGCTCTCCGATCTGGTGACGAACCATCCGGAAATCAAGGAATTGGACATCAACCCGTTGCTGGTACATCCCGAGGGAAAGGGCGTCACGGTGGCGGACTGCCGATTTATCCTCGAACCAAGTGCGATATAGATAAGGAGGATGGCGATGAAACGGTCAATCTATTGGGCCGATACCTACGTGGAAAAAAGGCGATCACCAGAGGCGGCCATCGCCATGATTCGCCCGGGCAAACGGGTATTCATCCAAAGCGCCTGCGGCGAGCCACAGGCACTGGTTCGTGCCCTTTCAGCGGCTGCCTTTAGGATCAACGGATTGGAAATTGTCCGGCTCATGAGCCGGGAAACCATCTCCCTGTCCGAAATTGCCGACAAAACCCACGATTACAGCCTCAACATCCGCACCATCTACCTGGGATCGGCGGACACGGAAAAAATCGCCCGCTACATGCGGTTTATCACCCCCATGAACATGTCGGAAGTACCGAGCATGTTCCATTCCCGAAAGCTTCCCATCCACGTTGCCCTGGTTCAGGTATCGCCGCCCGACGACTTCGGTTGGATGAGTCTGGGTATTTCCGTGGACATCACCCTGGCCGCCGCCCAGAGCGCCGACCTGGTCATTGCCCAAGTCAATCCCAGGATGCCCCGGACCATGGGGGAAAGCTTCATTCACGTCAACGACGTTCATGTGATCGTAGAATATGAAGAGCCCATCTTGACCATCACGCCCCGGGAGAGAACCGAAACCGCCGAACGCCTCGGCAAACACATCAGACGGTTCATCGAGGACGGATCCACCCTCCAGATCGGACTCGATGCCGCTTCCCAGGCCACGGCCGAAATCCTTGAGGACAAGAACGACCTGGGATTTCACTCCCAGTACATCACCGATCATGTCATGCACCTATACGCCGCGGGGGTAATCACCAACCGCAAAAAGGGAATCAATGAGGGCAAGCTGGTGGCCTCGTGTGCCATCGGCAGCCAGAACCTCTATGAATTTCTCCATGACAATCCAGGCGTGGATTTCCGGCCGTCGGATTACGTGAACGACCCTTTTATCATCGCTCAGCACCGCCGCATGATCTCCATCAATGTCGCCCACTCCATAGACCTGACGGGACAGGTCGCCGCCGAAGCCGCCGAGCACACCTTATACGCAGGGGTTTCCGGAATTCCCGATTTCGTTCGCGGTGCCAAAAGGTCCAAGGGCGGAAAGGCGATCCTCGTCCTCTACTCGACATCCCTGGACGGCAAGCAAAGCAATATCGTGCCGGTATTGGATCACGCCTCCGTGGTGGTTCCCAGGGGCGACGTTCACTATGTGGTCACCGAATACGGTGCGGTGAATCTCATGGGCAAAAGTCTCCAGGAACGGGTCTTGGCAATGATCGGCATCGCCCACCCCGACCATCGGGATTATCTGTTCGATGCGGCCAAGGAGGCAAAACTGATCGGCAGTGACCGCCGCCTGGGAGAGGCCACCAAGGGTATCTATCCCATCCATCTGGAGGAGACCATCACCCGCGACGGTGAGGAGATCACCATTCGGCCCTCCAAACCGGTGGATGAACGACGAATCCAGGAACACTATTACTCACTGGATAAAAAGGACGTTCAGCTTCGTTTCTTTCATGACAAGATCAGCTTCGACCGCAGCGTCGTGGAGACCCGCTCCCAGATCGACTATATCAAGGATCTCACGCTCGTCGCAGTGGTGGGCGAATTCGGCTACGGCAAGGTGGTGGGCGTCGGAGAGTACCTGCTCCTAATGGAGAGCAACATCGCCGAAGTGGCCTTCTCCATCTCGAAGGAGTATCAGGGGAAAGGACTGGGAAAGCTGTTCATCCGTAAACTGGCAAGGGCCGCCCGTGAAAACGGCATATCCGGATTGATCGCCTACACGTCGCCCCAAAACAAAGCCATGATCGCCCTGTTCAAAACACTCCCCTACAAGGTGGTCACCTCCTTCGATGGAGATGCGCTGATGCTCAAATGCCGTTTCGACGAACTGGCGGATACAAAATAAAACTGCTTGCCAAATCTGTCATAATATGATCTATTTGCATCTTTTTAAATCATACGATGGCAAATAGGCCACGTTATCGATATCCGTGCTATCTCACACATTGCTGTGCCGTTATCGTTGATTTGGCGGCGATCTCCCCTGACTCCGATTGCCGCGGACTTTGTATATATTTAAAAACTCGTTACAAGGAGCAGCTATGGCAAAGAAAATGAAAACCGTCGACGGGAATACCGCTGCCGCCCATGTGGCATACGCCATGAGCGAGGTGGCTGCCATTTATCCGATTACCCCTTCGTCCCCCATCGGTGAAATCTGCGATGAGTGGGCGGCCAACGGACGCAAGAACGCATTTGGCCAGCCCCTGCTCATTCGTCAGCTGCAGAGCGAAGCCGGTGCAGCGGCGGCGGTCCACGGCTCCCTCGCGGCCGGTGCCCTCACCTCCACGTATACCGCATCCCAGGGATTGCTGCTGATGATCCCGAACATGTACAAAATGGCCGGCGAGCTTCTGCCCGGCGTCATGCATGTCACCGCCCGCGCCATCGCCACCCATGCCCTCTCCATTTTCGGAGACCACCAGGATATCTATGCCGTTCGTCCGACCGGTTTCGCAATACTGGCCTCCGCTTCGGTACAGGAAGTGATGGACCTGGGGCTGGTGGCCCATCTGGCTGCCATCGAATCAAGCGTCCCCTTCCTCCACTCCTTGGACGGCTTCAGGACCTCCCACGAAATCCAGAAGATCGAAATGATCGATTACGAAGACATGGCGGGGCTGATCAACATGGAGGCACTGGAGGCCTTCCGCAGCCGCGCCGTGAATCCGGAGGCCCCGGAACTTCGTGGAACGGCGCAAAACCCTGATATCTATTACCAGGGACGTGAGGCGACGAATGCCTTTTACATGGAAGTTCCGAACATCGTGGCCGATTACATGAAAAAGGTGTCCGCCCTCACCGGCCGCAAGTACAATCTGTTCGACTACGTGGGCGACCCCGATGCCGATCGGGTGATCGTCTCCATGGGCTCCTCCTGCGAAACCATCGAAGAGGTGGTCAACTACCTCAACGCCCGTGGTGAATCCGTGGGGCTGATCAAGGTGCGGCTGTACCGCCCCTTCTCCGCCAAGCATCTGCTGGCAACGATTCCGGCATCCGCCTCCCGCATCACGGTTCTCGATCGCACCAAAGAGCCCGGCGCCCTGGGAGATCCCTTGTATCAGGACATATGCACGGCCTTCATGGAGCAGGGCGACATGCCGACCATCGTCAACGGTCGGTACGGGCTAGGCTCCAAGGAGTTCAACCCCTCCATGGTCAAGGCGGTGTTCGACAACATGAAAGGCATCGCCCCCGTAAACCATTTCAACGTGGGCATCATCGATGACGTCACCCACACCAGCCTCGAAGTGGAGCCCGGATTCGACGTCGCCCCCGAAGGAACGGTCCAGTGCAAGTTCTGGGGTCTGGGCGCAGACGGTACCGTCGGGGCCAACAAAAGCGCCATCAAGATCATTGGCGACAACACCGACATGTACGCCCAGGCATATTTTGCCTACGACTCCAAGAAGTCCGGTGGCGTCACCATCTCCCACCTGCGATTCGGCAAGACCCCCATCCAGTCCACCTACCTGATCGACAGTGCCGACTACATCGCCTGCCACAACCCGGCCTACGTCAACATCTACGACGTGCTGGAAGGAATCAAGGAAGGCGGCACCTTCATGCTCAACAGCCCCTGGACGGTGGAAGAGATGGAAACCAAACTGCCTCCGGACATGCGGCGCACCATCGCCAAAAAGAAACTCAAGTTCTACAACATCGACGCGGTGAAGATCGCCGGTGAAGTGGGATTGGGCGGACGCATCAACATGATCATGCAGACTGCTTTCTTCAAGGCCGCCAACGTCATTCCCGTGGATGACGCCGTCACCTACCTGAAAGAGCAGATCAAGAAGATGTTCGGCAAAAAGGGCGACAAGATCGTCAACATGAACGTCGCTGCCGTTGACAAAAGCCTGGATCACCTTGTGGAGATCGACTATCCGGCCAGCTGGGCCGATGCCGGCCGTGTTGCACCCGAGCCCAAGGAAGAACCTGCCTGGGTCACCGAGGTGATGCGTCCCATGCTGGCACAGCAGGGCGACAAGCTTCCGGTATCCGTCTTCTCGCCGGACGGGCTCTTCCCCGTGGGCAACAGCAAGTACGAAAAACGCGGCGTGGCCATCAACGTTCCCGAATGGATCATGGAAAACTGCATCCAGTGCAACCAGTGCGCCATGGTTTGCCCCCATGCGGCCATCCGGCCGGCATTGGTTACCGATGAGGAACTCGCCGCCGCCCCCAAAGGTTTCGAGGCGAAAAAGGCGCTGGGCAAGGAACTCAAGGAGTACAAATTCCGCATGCAGGTTTTCACCGAGGACTGCCTGGGCTGCGGAAACTGCGCGGACATCTGCCCGGCCAAGAAACCGGCCCTGGTCATGAAACCGCTCGCCACCCAGATCGAAAAACAGGTTCCCAACCAGCGCTTCTTTTCCAGTCTGCCGGTTCGGGAAGGACTGGTATCCCGCAATTCGGTCAAGGGCAGCCAGTTCTATCAGCCCTTGTTGGAGTTCTCTGGAGCCTGTGCCGGTTGTGGCGAGACCCCCTACACCAAACTGCTCACCCAGCTATTCGGAGACCGGATGGTCATCGGAAACGCGACGGGCTGTACCTCCATCTGGGGCGGCAGTGCACCGGCCATTCCCTATTGCACCAATTCCGAAGGCTGCGGTCCCGCCTGGGGCAATTCCCTGTTCGAAGACCCTGCCGAGTTTACCTACGGCATGCTTTTGGGTGAAATCCAACAGCGGAAGGTCCTGGCAGAGCTGGTGACCGAAGCCGTGACAACGGACATCGACGACGATCTGAAGGCGGCCATGAAAGGCTGGCTGGAGAACATGAAGGACGCCGTAGAGAGCAAACGCTACGGAGACCAGATCAAAGAGATGCTCTTCGCCTACGCTGGCAATCCCCTGCTGGAAGAGATCGACAGCCTCTCCAAACATTTCACCAAGCGCTCTTTCTGGATCTTCGTGGGAGACGGCAGCGCCTACGACATCGCCTACGGCGGTATCGACCATGTCCTGGCCTCCGGTGAGGACATCAACGTGATGGTGTATGATACCGAGGTCTACTCCAATACCGGCGGACAGAGTTCCAAGGCGACACCCACCGGTTCCATCGCCAAATTTGCCGCCTCTGGAAAGAAGACGGCCAAGAAGGATCTGGGTGGCATGGCCATGACATACGAATATGTATATGTGGCCAACGTGGCCATGGGGGCCAACAAACAGCAGTTGATCAAGGCCTTCACCGAAGCGGAAGGCTACGACGGTCCGTCGCTGATCATGGCCTATGCACCGTGCATCAACCACGGCATCAAAAAAGGAATGGGCAAATCCCAGGAGGAGGAAAAACTGGCCGTCAACAGCGGATACTGGCCCCTATACCGCTACAACCCCACAATTGCCGCCGAAGGAAAGAACCCATTCATCCTGGATTCCAAGGATCCGGACGGCAGCCTGCAGGAGTTCCTCGCCGGAGAGGTTCGCTATGCCTCCTTGCAGAAACTCTTTCCCGATGAGGCGAAACGGCTGCATACCCGATTGGAAGCCGAATTTACCGATCGGTACAAGAAGTTGAAGAAGAAGGCAGAGGAGAAGTTCGAACCCGCAGAAGCTTCCGGTGAACTGGCGACCCCGTCCGACGATGATTCCGACGCCTGCACCCTGGCCGGAACCGCCGAGCACGCCGGCCGTGCCGGTGCCGATGATGCCTGTGACGATGGAAGAGCCGGAAAATAGGTTCTCTTAAGGCTCTTTTTCGAAAACCATCAGGGTCGTCTTCCCTCACCATGGGAAGGCGGCCCTGTTTCGTTGACGGCTTCGTAAAAAGTCCGATATCGGCGTTTCGCTTCATCCCTCGTCACTGCGACGTATCGAAAATACACTGCCTTCGGCACCCGCGATAACGGTATTCTCGGGACCCGCAAGCCTTGATCTCGAACTTTTTACGAAGCCGTCCGAAACCCGACTTTTTACGAGTTGATCACTCTTCTTTCGATTTTTGCTTTACCGATCCCTGTTTGCCCTATAAAATCAGTTGCCAGTGCCAGTGTGTTCCAGGACAAAAGGAATTGCCATGAACACCCACCGTTTAAAGACGCTTCTACAGCAGGTAAAAGACGGCGAAATGCCGGTGGATCAGGCGATGGCGGCGCTTCGAGACCTGCCCTACGCCGAGCTGGGGTATGCCAAGGTGGACTATCATCGCGCCCTTCGAACCGGCCATCCGGAAACCATCTACAGCCCGGGAAAGACAACCGATCAAATCGTCGGCATCGCCCGCCGACTGATGGAAAAGGATGCCAATATTATGGCCACCCGGGCGGACCGCTGCGTCTATGAAGCCCTCGCCTCCCTTGGCGACCGTGTGGAGTATCACGAGGCGGCGCGGATCGTGGTAATAAACCGAAAAGCCGTGGAGCCGACCCGAACCACCATCCTGGTCATGTGCGCCGGCACCTCGGACATTGCGGTAGCCGAGGAGGCGGCCGTAACAGCCGAGGTGATGGGAAACCGGGTGGTGCGGCTCGCCGATGTGGGCGTGGCCGGGATCCACAGACTGCTGGCAAACCGGGACAAAATCGAGGCGGCCAGCGTCGTGGTGGCCGTGGCGGGCATGGACGGTGCATTGCCCAGTGTGGCGGCAGGCCTGACGGACAAGCCGGTGATCGCCGTCCCCACCAGTGTGGGATATGGGGCCAGCTTCGGCGGCATCGCAGCCTTGCTCACCATGCTCAACTCCTGTGCCAACGGCGTCACCGTGGTCAATATCGACAACGGCTACGGCGCCGGTTACGCGGCAGCCACCATCAATCGCATCGCGGACCGTGCGGCGGCCGAAACCGGCGGCGAAGCGGAAAAAGCCGAATGATCGATTCTACAACTCGGAAAAATAGAAATTCAAAATCACGGTACGTCACTGCCACCGATGGTGTGAAAGTCGCATTTCTCTTTCTCATTCTCATCGCCTGGATCGGCAAAGCCGATTCTTTCACTGCCTGCCCGCTTTCGCTTACCACCACCACAATTTCCATCAACGGAATGAAATTGCTCGTGGAATGGGCCGACACCCCGAAATCCCGTTCACGCGGATTGTCGGGCCGCTTTTCCCTCGATGAAGATCGGGGCATGTTGTTCGTCTATCCGTCCCCCAGGGATCTGGTGTTCTGGATGAAAAACACGAAGATCCCCTTAAGCATCGCATTTCTCGACGCCTCGGGAAAAATCATCAACATCGAAAAAATGCAGCCCGACCAAACCGAAATCCGGTACCGTTCCAGAAAGCCCGCGGTCTATGCCCTTGAGGTGAATCAAAACTGGTTCCGGACACGTGGCATCGAAGAGGGAGACCGTGTCTCGATCCAACCACCGGTTCTGCAGAAACAATGAGACAATTGGAGAAGATGTCTTATCGTTCCCGGACCAATCGTCCAAGTCGGCGTACCTTGTCCACATAGGCGCCGATATCGCATTTTCGCTCCAGCCCCGATGCCGCCATGTACCGCACCGTTCCGAAGATCTCCCGCTGGAACCAGGCACGGTCGTGCAGGCCGAAGATCCATCCGATGCCGGCATAGGAATTTGGATCGCGACCGTCGAGAAAATACCGGTTGTTCAGGTAAATTGCCGTTTCATAGGCGGTTTGAGGGGAAGAAGACCACTCCAGTATCTTCTTTCCCCAATACATGCGCATGTAATTGTGCATGAAACCGGTATCGCGCATTTCGGACATGGCCGCGTTCCAGTACGGATCATGGGTGTGGCCGTCTTCCAGTTCCCGCCGGTCGTAGATGTTTTTACGTCGGTCCGTTTCGTGGGTGGCGAGGGTTTTTCGTGCCCAATCGGGCAGGCAGGTGTATCGATCGTGATCGTCGGTATAAAATACGAAATTGATGGCAAGTTCCCGGCGAACGATGAGCTCCTCCAGGTAGGCGGCCCGGTCCTTATCGGTTCCCATGCCGGAAATTTCGATCTCCAGTGCCAACCGCACCGGTGCGATTTGACCGAAGTGCAGGTAAGGACTCATCTGAGAAATATCATCGGTCTGGGGCTGATTTCGATTCTTCTCGTAATTCACCAAATGCTTGCGAATGAATCGGCGAAGGCGCTTCTTGGCCTCCGAGGGGCCGCCTTTAAAAAAGACGGAGACGGGCGGGACCGACATATCGATGGCCAATTGCCCCAAAATGCCTTCGATGTTTTCCGGGTCCAGACTCTCCAGGCCCGTTTCCACGGACGCATACCTGGGGCGATAGCGTGGAAAGGGAACCAAAAATTGTTGTATCTGACGCTGGATCTTGGGGCGTATGGTGCGGGCCGCATATTCCCGTTTGCCCGATGTCATCCGGACCGGTACCACCACATCACCCTCCACGGCCACGGTTCGGCATGATACCGATTGTGCCAAACACTGCCGCCAGAGACGCTGATGCCGGGTGTAGCCCACATCACATACCAGCAGCGCCGCCTCTTTCGAGAGGAGGGGGACCACCGTTTCGACGGAACCCTTTCGAACAACCAGGCCGATTCGGCGTTTGGCCAACAGTTTTCTGGTATCGGCCAGCCCCTCCAACATGAATCGGTAATGACGACCGTTTGCCTCGGGGTAATCGTCGGTGAGTACGAAGAGCACCAAAACGGGAAGGTCCAGGCGATTGGCCTCATCGATGGCATATTCCAGTGCCGGATTGTCATGGGCCCGCTGGGACTGTTGCATCCAGTAAAGGACCCACTCTCCCTTTCGAACCCCCTTCGTATTGAGCTCTGAGATGCGTTCTGCCTGAATGTCCATCTGAACCGCCTATTGAGAATTCAAAGATTTTTAAAAAAATAGGGGGATAGACGCCTCGGGTCAACGATGGTGGACGAAAAACCGGCGCATCCGCCACGATCCCTCTCGAACCGTTTACCATTTTCCTGTTTACGGGGCTACAATCTTCCGATAATAAAGTAACGATGAAAAGCGATTCCCATTACCAGATATCGTCCCAGAAAAAGCGCCATCTGTTTGCGGAACAGGTTCGTATACAATACGCCAATACAACTCTCGGCGTGACGTCAACCATGGTCGGAAGTATCATCCTGGCGTTTATCGTCAGAAGACATGTTTCCCCTGTTGCCCTTACCCTATGGCTGGTCGCGGCACTATTGGTTATCATCATCCGTTTGACATGCAATAGGCATTACCAGAAGTCCGCGACACAATTCTCGAATCCGGCATATTGGAACAATTGGTTCAACGCGACCATATTCCTTGCCGGCCTTTTTTGGGGATCGACTGCGATTTTCTTATATCCAGCTGGTTCCACCGGCCATCAGGCATTTATGGCCATCATCGTAGCCGGCATGGTGGCCGGGGCGGTGGGGGTGTTTTCCTCCATCATGACGGCTTTCTACCTCTTTTCCATCCCCACCCTTTCTCCTCTCATCGGCCGGTTTTTGATGACAGGGGACGAAATCCATGCCGCGGTGGGGGCCATGGGCATTTTCTTTCTGGTCGTGATCAGCCTGGCGGCAAGAAGAGTGCATAAAAATATTCTTCACCTGTTGACGTTGCAATACGAAAGAGAAGATTTAATCGATCATCTCCGCCACGAGGTTCATCAGCGCAAGGCAGCCCAGGCAGACTTGCGTCGTCAGAAAGAGAAGGTCGAGGAGATCGTCGACCAGCGGACGGCCCAGTTGATCAATACCAACGGACAGCTTCAAAAGAGCGAGGAGAAATACCGGGATCTGGTGGAAAATATCAATGATGTCATTTATGCCATAGACGGCAACGGTCAAATCACCTACATCAGTCCGGTCATCGAGAAAAGCCTGGGGCACCTTACCGCTGAAATGCTCGGAAAAAGTTTTTGTAGCTACGTGCACCCAGAAGATCGACAGCAGATAAGAAGTGACTTTGATCTGGCAATGAGAAGAAATCTCGAACAGCGTGAATACCGGCTTCTCACCAAAACCGGCGAAATCAAATGGTGTCGTATCAGCGCCCGTCCCATATCGGAAAACGCTCATAAAAGGGGAATTCAAGGTGTTTTGGTAGACATTACCGCCTCGAAGCTTTTAGAAGAACAACTGGTACGCATGCAGAAAATGGAGGCATTGGGAACCTTGGCAGGTGGCGTGGCCCATGATCTGAACAATATCCTAAGCGGCATCGTCAGCTACCCGGAGTTGCTTTTGATGGACCTTTCGGAAGATAGCTCCTTGCGAAAACCTTTGATGACCATCAAGCAATCCGGTGAAAACGCCACGGCCGTGGTCCAGGATCTGCTGGCCCTGGCGCGTCGCGGAGTCCAGACGAGCGAATTGGTCGATCTGAACCGCCTCATCACCAGTTGTCTTCACTCCGCCGACATCCAATTCCTTTTGAATCAACACCCTTCCATAAACGTTTCCACCGATCAGTGTCCCGATCTGCTTTCCGTACACGGTTCAACGGTTCAAATCATGAAGGCCATCGGCAACCTGATCACAAATGCCGTGGAATCCATTACCGATGGCGGCAGGATCGAAATCGTCACCGCCAACCGATATGCGGACAAACAAGTCACCGGATTCGATGTGGTGGAAGAGGGGGAGTACGCCGTGGTCACCATCTCCGACTCCGGCGTGGGAATATCCGAAACGGATCGAAATCGGATTTTCGAACCCTTCTACACAAAAAAAATAATGGGTAGAAACGGATCGGGCCTCGGTATGGCCGTGGTGTGGGGAACCATAAAGGACCATGGTGGCTATATCGACCTTCGAAGCGAAGAGGGGCAGGGGACGACGATCGACCTCTTTTTTCCCGCCACACGGGACCATGTCGATACGGGCCATGGAGAACATGAATCTTCTGACGTTACCGGCCGTGGCGAGTCGATTCTCGTCGTCGACGATATGGCGGTACAACGGGAGATCGCCACGGGTATCATAACGAAACTTGGCTATACTGCAACTTCCGTGGCCAGTGGGGAGGCGGCCATCGAATATCTTAAGAACAACTCCGCCGACCTTCTGATTCTGGACATGATTATGGACCCGGGAATCGACGGTTATGAGACCTTTCGACGTATCAAACAATTTTGTCCCGAACAAAAAACGATCATCGCCAGTGGATATGCGGAAACCGAAAGGGTGAGACAAACCAAGGCATTGGGTGCCGGCCAATACATCAAGAAACCATACACGATTTTAGAACTCGGAGTAGCCATAAAAAGAGCGTTGGCAAAAGACGAGGTGTGAAACGTGTCTTCAACAAAAAGGCAGGCGATTCGGTCCGTGAATGGTGATAACGCCCGAGTACAAGGTCACGAAGCGTTTGCCTTCCCACGAGCTGGCTGACCTGCAGCACAAAAATGAACACGAATGTAAACACAACGGAGAAGACAATGGTCATCCGCCACATTGGATTCTGGAATAGTGGCTCTTTCACATACCCCATGATCAGGCGTTCACCAATTTGGCCGAGTTCGACCGCAACGATGACCATACCATAGAGAGACCCTTTGACGACCACAATCATGGTGAATGGCGCCCGCTGTAAACGACGCCCCATTTTCGTTCGTACGGCGAAGATTTCCAGCAGCCCGATCAAGGTGGATTTCGTAAAACCATGAATCACGCCGATAAGACCGCCCATGCCGGGTGCATTCCATCCGGCAAAACCGATCAGACTTTCATGGCAAATTCCGATGAGCGTCCCGGAAAGTAAAACCTGAATCAAGGTATACAGCCGACGCTTCGTCCCTTCCATTAATGCAATCATTGCCATCCACTATCGATTCTTTTTTATCCGGCCCAGCCCACGAAGATGGCCCCGACCAGCATGATGGCGGCACCGGTGAGCCGAAGCATCCCCCTTTCCTCCTTGAACCAGAAGATGCCATAGGCCGCACCGAACAAAAGACTGGTCCGTTTGATGGCGATCATATAGGCGACCTGGATCTTCGAGATGGCCAGCATGTGGGTGAATATCATCATCGCCATCATCATGCCGATGAGAAGGCCGGGCAACATAGGTCCGGGTTTCCGCTTCCCCTTTTTTTCCCCCAGCCAAGGTCCTGGCAACACCATCATCAGCGATAATGCCAAGAAATAGACGACGGCAAAAAAATAGGGATTGGAATGCAAAACCGCCGTCTTCCCGATTACCGAGGTAATGGAATACAAAAAGGCGGTGGTGAGGATGAGCCTTGACCCTTGCTGGTGAAATATCTCCCGTATGGGGGAAAAAAGTCCTGTCTCGATTTTGGACAGGTTGATCACGTAAGATCCGATCACGATCAGCACGATGCCGACAGCTCCCCCCACACCCACTGTTTCCCCTAGCATGACTTTTCCCGTAAGCAAGATGAAGACAGGGGTGAAGGCGAAAAAGGGAAGACAGAGGGAAAGGGGAGAAGACCGAATCGCCTTCATGTAGCAATAAAGGGCCAGCGCCTCCAATGGCAAACCAACTGCCAGACAGAGGTAAAACACCCCGTCCGGTCGGACCATGGGAATAAAGAACAGGGCGATCACCAGCCACGGCAGGGCAAAAAGGTAGCGGGTTCGTCCCATGGCAAAGGGGGATTGTTCCTTGTAATACCGTTTGGTGAGTGCATCCACCGTTGCCACGAAAAATGCACAAAGCAGGGAAAGAGAGAGCCAATCCACAGTATCGCCTTTTACCAATTGAGGCGCCATAGCGGTAAAGCGGTATCCTGCGTCTCCGATAGGGCACCAATCGTCAGGATTTCGGTTTTGCCAGCCTACATCGTAAACCGGCAACAAAATAGCGCAACCGTTTCCGAACCTTATTATGACAAACCCGCATAGGCCGTAGTTTCGAGAAAAACCGACAGCTGGAAGCGGAGATAGTTAACTGCCGGTTTAATACCTTGACGTGCTACCATAAGAAAGATAAAAACGCCTTCAGCAAACTTCACGGAAAGGAGGAAAAAATGGACAATCCCATTGGTAATTTCTGGGATATTCGGCTGCAGCAGACGAAGAAAGCGCTGGAGGCCAATCGATTCGAAGTCTATTTGGCCGATAATAAGGACCAGGCAAAAAAAATCGCCCACGAGACCATCATCCCGGCCGTCGCCCCCAAGACCATCAGTTGGGGTGGATCCATGACCTTTGTCGGCACCCGCCTTTACGAGGCGCTGAAAAATGACGCCACATACACGGTGCTGGATACCTTCGACAAGCACCTTCCGCCGGAACAAAGCCTCCAGCGACGGCGGGAAGCCCTTCTGGTGGACCTTTTCATTACAGGAACCAATGCCATCACCGAAGCCGGCCAACTGGTCAACCTGGATATGATCGGTAACCGGGTGGGCGCATTGACCTTCGGCCCCAAGCAGGTGCTGGTCCTGGTGGGGCGAAATAAAATCGTTCCGGATCTTAACAAAGCTTTCGCACGGATAAAAAACTACGTGGCTCCGGTCAATGTGATGCGCCTGGACAAGAAGAGCCCCTGCGGGCAGACCGGACGATGCGAAGATTGCAGCAGCCCGGACCGCATATGCAACACCTGGACGATAACGGAAAAGAGCTTTCCCAAGCACCGGATCAAGGTGATCCTGATTAACGAGGAGATGGGCTTTTAAACCGGTATTGTCGGGTGGAACGCTGTTTTCATTTTTCAAACCCAATACCGCCTGAAAGCCCTCGCCGATGATCCATCACCCATCACCGCTGTCGCCCATGGCCAAAAACCGCCATTGCGATGGAATTATTTCTTAACCGCGTTCATCCTCACGAAATTACAAAAATGATAAAGAAATATCCATGAGAACCGATTTATGAACTGTCCGATACCTGTGCACAAATGAGCGAAAAGGTCCACTTGAATACGAATCCAGAACAGATCTGAAAGGTACTCGATGACAAAAAGAATCCACAAACAAAGCTTCCTGTGGTTATTTCTTTTTGTCTTTCTGGCATTGTACAACCCAAGCCGGAATGTTGGCGCCGTCAATATCGATCTGACCGAAATGAGCCTTGAGGAGTTGATGGAAATCGAAGTGACTTCGGTCACCAAGAAGGCCAAGCCACTTTCCGAAAGCGCGGCGGCAATCTTCGTCATCACCGGCGACGATTTGCGGCGATCGGGGGTGACCAATGTGCCCGACGCCCTGCGGATGGTGCCCGGCCTCACCGTGGCCCGCATCGACGCCAACAAATGGGCGGTAAACAGCCGCGGCCCCCACTCCCGGTTTTCCGATAAGCTGCTGGTGCTCATCGATGGTCGCAGCGTATATACGCCTTCCTATTCCGGCGTCTATTGGGAAGTACAGGACGTGATGCTGGAAGATGTTCAGCGCATCGAAGTGATCCGGGGACCCGGCGCCACCTTGTGGGGCGCCAACGCGGTCAACGGAGTGATCAACATCATCACGAAATCGGCCAAAGACACACAAGGGGGCCTGGTTACCATCGGCGGTGGAAGTTTCGAGAAGGCCTTTGCCGGCGTCCGATACGGTGGTAAATGGGGCAATGACGGCCACGGGCGCGTCTATGCCAAAGGATTCGAAAGGAACGAATACGAACTCGAAAACGGTGCCGATGCCGGCGATGAATGGGGCATGCGCCAGGGCGGTTTTCGCTGGGACAGCCAGCTGGCGGAGGCCGACACACTGACCGTCCAGGGGGATATCTACGAGGGGGATATTCAACAGACGCTGGCAGTGCCGTCGGTGGCCGCTCCACCCGCGCAGGTGGTCCACGACGACGCCGATGTTGCAGGCGGAAACCTGCTGGCACGCTGGCAGCGAAGCATCTCCTTCAAATCGGATGTGACGCTACAGGCCTACTATGACCGGTTTGTACGGGAGGAGGCGTTCTTCCGTCAGCAGTACGATATCATCGACCTGGATTTTCAGCATCATCTGGCGGCAGGCCGCAATCATGATATGATATGGGGCCTTCGGTACCGCGGCTCCCATGACAAGTTCGACATCACGCCGACCGTGATCGTAGAACCGGACAGCCGATGGGACAACCTCTTCAGCGCCTTTGTACAGGACGAAATTGCCATGATGCGGAATCGGCTGTGGCTCACGGTGGGATCGAAGATCGAACACAACGACTATTCCGGGACAGAGGTGCAACCCGGTGTCCGGCTGCTGTGGGCCGTAGATGACCGGAACAGGTTGTGGGCCGCCGTCTCACGGGCGGTGCGCACACCATCCCGTATGGAAACCGATGGCGATTTCGCCACCGCGGTGCTGCGTCTCGCCGATGAACAATTACCGCCGGCGGAAGGCAGGGTGTTGGGCAACAAAGATTTCGATTCGGAGCAATTGGTCGCTTACGAAGTTGGCTACCGTTTCTTACCGGAACCGGCATTTTCCCTCGATATTGCCATTTTCTATAATGATTATGATTGGTTACGAATGTCCGAACAGGACACTCCGAAACTGGAAGAAACCTACATTGTAATTCCGGTCAATTTTACCAACGAGTTCACAACCCGGGCCTACGGTGCGGAACTGGCCGTCGCATGGCGACCATTCGATGAAATGAAGCTGGATCTCTCATACACGTACCTGATGAGCAATTTCGAACAGGGACTGCAGGCGGGCGTCGCACCCCGGCATCAGCTCTCTTTTCGTTCGGCGTACACGATCATAGACGATCTGGAACTGGATCTTTGGCTTCGATACATGGACGAGGCAACCACGATGCGCTCAGATGAGCCGGAATTTGTTTACTACATCGGCGATTATTGGACCGCCGATGTTCGTCTGGCCTGGCGCCCCGTTCCCTTGGTGGAGATCTCCCTGGTGGGTCAGAATCTCTTTTCACCGCATCACATGGAGTCGGTGCAAGAGATGTATTCCCCTCCCACCGAGATCCAGCGAGCGGTGTACGGAAAAATCACCTTTGCATTTTAAGGCCATGCGACAAAACCGTCAGACAAATACCATACGCTACCGGGCCTACGGGTCTTTGTGCCTGTTTTCATTGTTGGTGATTTGGACGATGAGCAACGCATGGGCCGACGATCTGTCGGAAGAGAAGATCAAGGCCGCCTTCACTTACAATTTCGCCCGTTACACCACCTGGCCGGATGATGCCTTCGTCGAACCGTCGTCTCCCATCGAGCTTTTGGTATTCGGAGACGAAACCATCCGGAAAGCATTTGCCGGGATCCATCAAAAACACGTCGGCAAGCGAAAGCTGGTGGTTCGATTTACGGAATCGGCCGATACTGTCCATATGATATTTTTTGGCCGAATGGTGGATGCCGCCCAACTGGCCCAGGCATTGGAGGCCGCCAAGGGAAAAGCGATTTTAACCATCGGCGAAAAACCGGATTTCATCCGGCACGGCGGCGCCGTCAACATCTTCAAGAAGAACGATCGATTTCATTTTGAGATCAATCCGAAAACTGTGGACCGGCAGGGGGTGAAACTAAGCTCCCGACTCATGAAACTGGCAATACTCGTGGAAAACTGACGGGTCACGATGTATCCAACACCTCTCTCACTTTAGCAGGCAATGCCTTCACGCTGAATCGAAAGCGGAGCCCTCTCCCTGCTTACTTTCAACCCAGATATTTTCTCCATGCCTGCTTCACGGTGCCGTACACTGTCACCAGACCCATGCCCGTGCCCTGCTTTCCGTAAGATCGTTGAAACAGCCGTGGGGCGTTTTGAACCGCCGTGAATCAACCGTCTTCGGTCGCCGCTTCACCCGGTCGATACGCCCCTTGGCCGGAATCCGGATCCGCCTTTTGTTCTCCCAGGTATCTTTTCTGGTTTATTCGCCTTCACCACTTACGACAAACCCGCTGTTCCCCAATCCGGTCGCAGATGAAGTGCCGGCGATCTTTGCCAGGAAGGTGTCGCCGAGTTTCTTGATGTGGCCGTCTACGTTGTCGAAATAGTTGAAGTGGATCTGCTCTTCGTCGATGATCTGCTCGAATATCTTCATGCTGATGCTGTCGCCGTTTTCCCTGCACACCAGGAGAAACTGGTTGTAGGTATCGATGGTGTCGTCTTCCAGATCGGCGTCGAAGGAGAAAACCTTGTCCACTTCCTGCCCTTTTTCGATTTTGCCGTCGTGGCCCGAAACCGGCTCGCCGCCCAGTTCCTTGATCCGCTCGGCAAACTGCTCGGCGTGGCGCATTTCATCGATGGCGATGAGTTTGATCTTGGCGGCCAGCTCTCCGTAGTCCATGTCATCCAGATTGTAGTGCTGGTTCATATACTGGATGATGGCCTGAAGCTCCATGGCACGGGCCTTGTTCAACACTTCGACGACCTTTTCCCTTCTCTCTTCCTTTGAAGCGGTTGCCATTTTCAGCCTCCTTTTTTGAAAAATAGACGATGGTGATTCGTTCAATCCATGGGCGAAGATTTCATATGCCCGATCTGGACGCCCGACGCTAAGAATCTGTGTTGATATTTCGTAGTCTCCCACCAGGTAGGCAAAGCGGTATACAACGGATAAATCGTTTCGTTGGTCATTGTCAAGGATATGAACAAGGTGATTGAATTGTAAACGGAGAAAAACTATGGTTAGAAAATGAAAACCGCAGTCCATGACGACGCGGGCCTTACATTGCGGCTGTCTGTTACCATGAGAGCCTGATTTTTTCTTTGCGATTCGGATTGTGCATCAATGTTACCCAGAAAAAATTTCAAAATGAAAATCGGAAAGGACGTCCCATGAAATCTAGACGATCGATCCTCTCGGTTCCCGGCCACATCGAAAAGATGCACCAAAAAGCCATGACCGGCGCTGCCGACGTGGTGATGCTGGACCTGGAAGACTCGGTCCCGCTGGACGCCAAAGAGAATGCCCGGGACCAGGTGATCCGAACCCTGATGGATCAGCCCGCGGGAGAACGCACCATCACCGTTCGCATCAATGGCATCGATTCGGCCTTTGGATACCGGGATCTTTTACAGATCGTCACCAAGGCAGGGGACCGGATCGATACGGTGGTAATCCCCAAGGTGAATGATCCCGGCGATATCCATTTCGTAGACCGGCTGTTGACCGGCATCGAACTGGATAAGGGGATGGCCGATCCCATCGGTATAGAGGCCTCCATCGAGACCGCCCAAGGCATGGAGCGGGTGAGTGAAATCGTTCGGGCCAGCCGGCGAATCCGCACCCTTGTCTTCGGCATCGCCGACTACAGTGCCTCGGTGGGTGCCCGGATCGTCTCCATCTCCGGTCACGGCGAAAACGAGGAGTCCATTTACCCCGGCCATCGCTGGAATTTCGCCATAAGCCGCATGGTAATGGCGGCCAAGGCCAATAATGCCATGGCCATCGACGCACCCTACGGCAACTTCAAGGACCCCGACGGTCTCGAGCGCTCGGCAAGCATGTCGTGTGCCTTGGGCTGTGACGGAAAGTGGGCCATTCACCCGGATCAGATCGGTATCATCAACAGGGTCTTCTCCCCGACGGAAACACAGATCCAGCAGGCAAAAAGGATCCTGGACGCCAATGCGGCCGCCCGGGACCAGGGAAAGGGGGCCGTTGCCGTGGATGGGCGCATGGTGGACCAGGCCACGGTCCATCTGGCGAAAAAGTTGTGGGAGCAGGCAAAACAGCTTAAATTAGTTTAGGCCCTATACGCCACTGTAATTCTTTACAGGTATGATGAACTTCTAAAAATCCGTAACTCCGACGGTTTCGTAAAAAGTCCGAGATCAAGGATTGCGAGCCCCTAAGCAATGAGGCGTATGGTTGGATACGTCGCGGTGACGAGGGGCGAAGCGCAGGCGCCGATATCGGACTTTTTACGAAACCATCAACAGGTATGTTCGGACAATTTGCCATGCAGGTGGCGGATACGCATGGTGAGAACCCGGCACACGTGCAGAGCGATCTGCGGGAATTCACGGACGATTTCCTGAAATTCCTGTTTTTCGAGTGTGAGGAATCGGGCGGATTCTCTCACCTGGATGGTGGCGGATCGTCGGTCGTCACCGAAAAGCGCCATCTCCCCAAAGTAGTCACCTGCGCCGATGCGGTCCAGTTCGAAGGGATTGTCCCCTTTTAAATCCTTGAGAACGGACACATCACCCTCGACGATGAGAAAAAGGGTATCGCCTTTTTCTCCCTCATGAAAGACCGTCTCCAGTTCTTCGTAAACCACCTCTTCGGTAACTGAAGCGATGGCGGCAAGCTCATTGATGGAAAGGTCGGAAAAAATTTCGATCTTTCTCAGGTAAAGAATCTTATCCGTCAGCGCAATCGTGGGTTCCGTCTTCATATCCTGCTCCTGTGATAATGAACGCTGTGTCAGACGTCTCTGCAGACGCTTCGCCGTTTGGGAAACATAGACATTCTCGTGGCCAACGAGTTCATCGATTCGCTCAATCGGTGGTGGCGTTACCGTCCCATCCTCGATGATGGCAAGCGTCAAAACCAGGGAGACCCAGCTCCGGCTCTTCAGAAGACCGTCGATTACTTCTGACGGCGTCGGTATCTTCAACTCGTTGGGGAAACGCAGCTGGCCCGCTTGGATCTGGTCCACCGGGGAAGAATCATCCAGAAGCGGTACCAGCAATCGGAAGGTCCCCTTATCCAGTATATCGTCCATGGCTTCCAGGCTGTTGGCCCGCTGTCGTTTGTCTGACGAGAAGAGCCCCTTGGCAACGGTATTCATCCGTCCCGATCGATCTTGTACGGCCAGAACCCGAATCGTGGTTTGCAGCGTGAACCAGACCCGTTCTTGAAGATGAGTTTCCAAGAGCCGGCAGATCCCGCTATCGGCAAGTATTTTTACTGCATCGGCCTGGATGATCAGCAGGTAGCATGCGCGCGCCTGGGACGCGACGAACCGAAACACATCCAGATCCTTGATGGACATATCGGAAAGCAGTTCATACAATGATTCTCGCACCCTTTTCCGGGGCAGGGAAAGGGACTTGATCAGTCGCTGACTGTTCTGGTATTCGGCACTCCGAATTTTCTCCCGTGCCAGTTCCCTGACCGCATTGGATCGATCTCCCAACAGGGAAATGACCTTCTTCAAATCGGTCTCGTCCCGAATCGAAAATACTTCCAATGCGTCATGGCGCATTCGCGGATCGGCGTCATCGAGGCGATGAACCACCAGGTCGTTGAGGCCGGTCGCACCAAGGGCGTGCAAGCTTTCCAAGGCAAGCAGCTGCGTATGGTCATCCGCAGACAACAGGCCCTGTAAAGGGGTTTCGAAACGCTTGTCCCGACAGACACCGGCGGCGAGGATACCGGCATGTCGGGTTTGTTTGTCCCCGGCCGAAAGCCAGCCTTCGATGATCGGACCGAACCGCTCCGGATCCACGGCGAAAAGAGCCCCCGCGGCGTGGGCGCGCACCGCAAGGGGCATCTTGGATTCGAATATCTGTCGATTCATGGGGGCAAAAAGCGTTGGAGACATTCGGTGACCGGCATCGATCATGGCAACGGCCAGGTCGGACTCCGCCTCTTGGATCCACCGGCCGAAAACCGCCATGGCCTCCTGTCCCGCCTGGTCCGAAAGCAGACGGACCAGACCCAACCGGACCGAATTGTCCGTCTCTTCACCGATGGCTTTCAATAGGTGGGTGTCGAGACCGGGAAAGGCGATGGATTGCAAAAACCGCGCATACCACAGCCGGTTTTCTCCGAATTCGGCCATAAATCGTTGCAACAGGCGATCTTGCACCGCCTTGTCCCGGAATACCTGCTCCAGTTGTGCCTCATCCAGTAAGCGAAAATCGATTCGGTCATCTTCGATCAGATCCAACAGGATGTCTGCATAGCGTCGTTTCAGCACGAAAGGCATGATCAACCAGGCCAGTACAAATGGCATGGCCACCAAAGAAAGGTAACGCGGGTGAAACAGGTTTTCGGAAATAAGGATCAGCCCGGACCCCAAAAACAGACCGATGCGAACCACGGTGCCCCGGAGAAATGGCCGTACCAGTGCACGGTAGCTGTCGGGAAACAGTCCGGTCACCACCGCCGTCGCCGGAATGTTGATGGTGGTACGGATGATGTTGGATGACATTCTTGCGTACATGGCCGCCACGGCATCGAACCGAAAGAGAAACGTCAGAAAGACCAGAAGGTAATTGAACGGGTGAAACATCAGGGCCACGGAAAGGCCGAAGCGATCGTAGAGCTTGCCCACGAACAGGAGAATCACGAGGCTGACGATGTTGAGCACACCGCGAAAATACCCGAAGAAGGCGATGAGTCCCGACTCGGTGGCGAACTGCTCGTTCACGGCGAAATTGAACTGATAATTCATGATGGGGATCACCACGTTGGGCATGAAAGTGAGCACCACTAGAATCTTAAACAAAAGAGAAGAACGGATCAGCGGCAGCAATGTCTTGATTTCCTCTACCATATTGGTCTTTTTCTTCTCTTCTCCTCCTTTTTCCTGCTGGAACAGCAAGGTGGGAAAACGCCTGCCCATTGCATGAACGGCCCAGGCACCGGAAAAGGCGGTGGCCACGTAGACGATCAGCAGGTTGTCCAGGTGAAACCATCGTGCCACCACAGGCGTTGCGAAACTGCCCAGAATCTGGCCGACAACGCCGCCGGCCGTGATCAGGGGAAAAAGACGTTTGGACTGCCGTGTGTTGAACAGATCGTTGGCAAGATTCCAGAACAGCAGGGCAAGCAGCACTTCATACTGGGATTTGAGCATGAACAGGGCCGGATAGATGAGGTCGATACCCAAAGGGATAATGGCCCTGAGTCCGGCGACGGACAATCCGCAGAAGACGAAGAGACGGGAAAGAAGCCGGGCACCGGGCACCCGGGTCATGAAGCCGGTCATCAGGCCCATTAGGAAGAAGGTCATCACGGCGTTGATCATGGTCACGATGGGCATGTATTCGACGCCATACCGTTTCAAAAAGGTGGTTTCGGCGTAGTTGTTCAGCAAAATCCCGGAACTGCGAACGAGAAACAAAAGGATCAGGGACCATAAAAAAAGGCCGATCTCCTCTTCATGGATGTCAAACCAGCGGCGGATCAGTGTGCGAATGGCCAAATCGGATGTACCCTTTCCAACACCTTGTGATATTCAGTCTCTTTTTTCAATGTTGATCAACTCGAACAAAGTCGGATTTCGCGTCCCTTCATCGATCGTGTTGTTTCTCGGCGCCCTTTTGGGGCAACGCCATGACCAGTCGAAAGCCTGTATGATTCAAACGGCTCATGGGGTGGCCGTGGGCGCGGTTGGCACTTCGACAGGAATAGCCGGGACCAAACCAGCCGCCTCCACGGCGCACCCGGTTTGTACCGGAAGCGGTTTGGCAGGGATCCACCACCGATGTCCTGCCGTACGGTGAAAAGAGATCCAGACACCATTCCCAGACGTTTCCGTGCATATCGTACAGCCCCCACCCATTGGGTGCATAACCGGCGACCGGTGCGGGACCGCCAGGCGGAATGCCCATGGCCTGATTGCGGATAACACAATCGTCATGTTTTTTTGGATAGTTGGCAAACATGGCCCGGGAACAGTCGATTCGGTCCCCCCAGAAATAGGCCGTTGTGCTGCCGGCCCGCGCAGCGTACTCCCATTGGGCTTCGGTTGGCAAACTGTAGCGATGGCCCGTCTTTTGACTGAGCTTTTCAATGAATTTCATACAGTCGTACCAGGAGACCCGGACCACCGGCATGTCTCCAGTGCCTCTCTTCCGGGCGAATATGCGCCTTCCCATGACCATCCGCCACTGGTCCACCGTCACTTCCGTCGTCTGCATGTAAAAGGGTTCGCTGATGGTCACCGGATGCTGCGTCTCCGACTCCCCCCGATGGGCCTCGGTCAAAGGACTTCCCATGACGAACATACCGGCCGGAATCAGGGCGAACGTCATATTCAGGTCGTTGACGATGGTTTTTTGATGTTGGGCATAAGACGGCAAGGGAAAACCGCAGAAACACCAGAAGATGATGACGAGCCAGACCCACTTTCGAAAAAGCCGAAAGTTCCCGGGCAAGCCCCCATGAACGGATACCGATTTCAAAGGTGCAGGGCTTGTGTCAGACATAAACACCCTCCTTGCGTCGCGGATGTGAAGTTGATTGGATCAGACGGCCAATATCCACTTGTCCAGCAATTGCCTGTCCTCCTGGTCCATGTAGGTGACATGCAGACGGTACTCGTTCATCCGACCGTCGTCTTCACAGCCGACCACCTTTGCATAGGCATCGGAGAAACAGTGGGCCGCATGGCAGAAGAGAAACAGAAGCTTCACATTTGTCAACGTCTCTAAATCCTGTTCAATATGCGCGATGATGGTTGCCCCGTTGAGTCGGCGCGTCTCTCCCGTGAAAGGACCTGCCACGACACGCTTTTCCTCCATCTGCCACAGTTGAAACGGAAGTCTGAGGTCCACCATGGGGTCTGCGGGCCGCTGGAAGGAACTGATGTTGTATGGTAATCCGATGGCCGTCACCGGATAACAGACCAGCGGCCGATTCATCCCTTTCATCATGACCGTCATGGGCTGCTCGACCGTGACAAGCGACCCGAGACACTCCCTTGTGGTTTCGCCCACCAGCACCTGTCCCCCGACTGTATTGGATTCGATGCGCGAAGCAGTATTGACCACGGCGCCGACAATTCCGTATTTGGTCCGAACCTCGGATCCCAGATTTCCCACCACAACCGGACCGGTATTGATCCCGATTCCCATCTCCAGGGCCGGCAATCCCTCCATCAGCAGATCCTGGTTCAGATCGACCAGGGTTTGCTGCATGGATAGCGCACACGCCACGGCCCGGGCCGGATCGTCTGGTTTTTCTTCCGGTATGCCGAACACCGTAAGAATGGCATCTCCGATGAATTCATCGATAACGCCGTCGTATTGCTGAATCACCCGGGTCATGGCCGCCAGATAGCGGTTGAGAATCTGGACCATATCTTCCGGGTCGCGGGCGTCGGACAGATCCGAGAAACCGCGAAGGTCGGACATGAGAACGGTTACGGTCTGGCGGCGCCCACCAATCCGTCGTCCTTCGGGAGACTCCAGGATCTCGTTCACGATCTCCCGGCTCAGATACCGGCCGAAGGTATCCTTGATGAAATTCACCAGTTGAAGACGCTGGTTGGAAACCGTGAGGATCTCTTCGAGCATGCGTGCACGCGTGGAAACCACCTCCCGGATTTCCACGGCCGCGTCCTCTTCCACGGTTACCTTGTCCAACTCCGGAAGGGTCACATCCAGCCGGCGATTGGCCTCTGCTACCGCCTCCATGGGGCGAATGATTTTCCTTTCCAGAAATCGCCGTAAGGTGACCATCATGAACAAGATGATAATTGCCACCAAAACGACGATACGCACGGCGTACCAGAACAACTGCTCTCCACTGGCGTCTTCGGAAAACAGCTTGTAGAAAACCGACCAGGCCAACAGGATCATCTCGATGGCGAGAATTCGCCAGAACACACCGGCCAGCAGAATCTCTCGGATCCCCCGTCCCTTTCCATTTTTATGGAAATGATGTCTCGATGGCGTATTGTTCATGGAAACGGTATTCATACGTTAACTGTTTTGATTGAATCATTCCTTAGAAGAATCTGAGGCCATTGTGGTTTATTGTTTACCAACATAAGGGCTATCTTCATCCCAGGCAACGGCCGGTCTTTATCCATAAAGGAAACAGGAGACCCGTCGGCCATCATCCAACCGTGTCAAGTCCGGAATTTTTTGATTGCAGGTGTCTTGTAAGGCCGATCGGCAGCGGGGATAGAACGGACAGTGGTCGGTTTCCGGCACGGGACGTTCGATCCGGCGCAGGGTACCGTAAGGTTGACGGTAACTGCTTCCGAACCGGGGATGGGCATCCAGCAGGGCTTTGGTGTAGGGGTGCATGGGGTCCATGATGGTTTGCTCGGCCGACCCCACTTCCACGATACGCCCGTTGTATATCACACCCACCCGGTCACAAAGATTTCGTGCCGCCGCCAGGCTGTGGGTGATGAACAGCATGGTGACGCCGGCAGTCGATCGAAGCCTTCGCAGCAACCGGAAGATCTGAAAGGATATGGAGGCATCCAGCATGGAGGTGGGCTCGTCTGCGATGAGAAACCGGGGCGAGAGCACCATGGCACGGGCGATGGCCACCCGCTGCCGCTGCCCCCCGGACAGTTGATGGGGATACCGGTCCAGATAGATCGTGGCCGGGGTGAGTCCGGCGAGCGCCAATGCCTGGACCACCTGCTCTTTACGATGGGCTCTCCCCTTGATCCCATGAACGATTAACGGTTCGCAGACGGTATCGAAGATGGAAAGATGGGCGTTCAGACTCTGATAGGGGTCCTGGAAGACGATCTGGACCCTTTTGGCAAAGTCTTTTCGGGCCCGCCCGGCAAGCCCCGTGATCCGTTTTCCTTCGTAGCGTATCTCTCCCGAATCGGGTTTTTCCAGGCCGACGATCAGTCGGCTCACAGTGGTTTTGCCGCTCCCGCTCTCTCCCACCAACCCGAAAATTTCACCCTCGTCGATGGCAAGTGAGAAGCGATCCAGTGCTACCACCGGCTTTCCGGTTTGGCCGAAAAGAGAGGCCTGGGCAGAAAACACCTTGGTCACCGCCGAGATGGTGAGAAGGGGGGCATCCATCTTATCGCCCCTTTTCTGCCAGGTGGCAGCGGACCCGGTGGGTTTCGGTAAGTGTTACCCACTCGACACGTTCCTTACGGCATGCCGGTATCCGTTTCGTACAGGTTGTGTACATGGGACACCCCCGGTCGTCACCGCCACTGCGGTCATCGCAGTGGCAGGTCGTGTCCGAAAGGTCCGCGGGCTGTTCCGAAAGCCTCAACATGCTGCCCACCAGCATTTGGGTGTATGGGTGGCCCGGACAATCCAGAACCTCCTCCCGTTGGCCCGTCTCCACCAGGCGACCGGCATGCATGACGCCGATAGTAGAGCACACATCCCCGACGACGGCAATGTCGTGGGAGATGAAAACCATGCCGATGTTCATCTCCTTTTGAAAATTGCAGATGGCCTGCAATATCTGACTCTGGACGATGACATCCAACGCCGTGGTCGGTTCATCGGCGATGATCAGACATGGGTTGCAGGCAAGGGCCATGGCGATGACGACCCGCTGGCGCATGCCGCCGGAGAACTGGTGGGGATAGTCCCGCAGCCGGTCAAGCGGGATCTTTACCAGTTCGAAGAGTGCGCGGGTCCGGTGAGCCACGGCGTGACTGGACAGTTCCGGTTCGTGCAGGAAAATGGCTTCCGCAATCTGATCCTGTATCCGATGTACCGGGTTGAGGGCATTCATGGCGGCCTGGAAAATCATGGAAATCTGCCGCCATCGGATCTTTTGCATGTCCGCTTCGTCCATGGCGGTCAGGTCCCGGCCCTGAAAGCCGATTCTGCCGGAGACGACCTTGGCATTGGATGGCAGCAATCCCATGAGAGCCATGCCGATGGTGGTCTTGCCGCAACCGGATTCTCCCACCAGGCCGAATGCGCCGCCGTGGTCCACCCGAAAGGAGACCTTTTCCACGGCCAGGTGAACTTCGTTTCCGGAACGGTATCCGATGCTCAGATCTTCCACTTCCAACAGAGGCGTCGTCATCTTCCGGCCTCCGTCTTGCGCAGTCGGGGGTCCAGCACGTCATCCATGGCCCGCCCGGTCATATAAAACGCCATGGTGATCAGGGAGATGCAGATACCCGGAGGGATGAGCCAGTACGGGGCCTGGAACATGTGTCCCGTCTTCCAGGCCCACTGCAGCATCATGCCCCAACTCACGGTACCCGGGTCGCCGAAGCCCAAAAACGCCAGGGCCGCCTCGATGACGATGGCCGATGTGACCCGAAATGTCATGTAGAGCAGGGAAAGGGGCATCACGTTGGGCAGGATATGCCGAAAGAGGATGCGAAGGTGAGATGCACCCGTGACCCGTGCCGCGTCGATGAAGGGCCTGTGGCGCAAAGAAAGGGTCTGGGAACGGATTACCCGGGCGACGCCGGGCCATCGAAACAGGGCGATCATCAGCACGATGACCCAGATGCTCAGTTGGCCGAAAAGCGCCGACAGGATCAACACCACCAGCAGGGTGGGCATGACCATGACCATGTCGGAAAGACGCATGAGCATTGCATCGGTCAAGCCGCCGGCGTATCCGGACACCATGCCGATGGTGGTACCGAACACGATGCTGATGAAGGCGGAACAGATCCCCACCATGAAGGCGATTCGGGCGCCGGCCAACAGTTGGCTGAAGATATCCCGGCCGATGTTGTCGGTGCCCAGAATGTGGCGAAGGCTGGGTCCTGTGCTATAGGATATCTCGGGGTCCACGCCGGTCATGGGGTGGTACATGGGATCCACCAGGGGGGGAATGAAGCTGGCCGCGGCCATGAGCGCGAACAGCGCCAGCAGCATGAGACCGATGCGACCGATGATGCTTTGCCGATAGATGGACCAGCCGTCCAAAAACCGCCGAACCCAATGGGATCCATGCCGGTCCGCCGCCGTTTCGGGCATGTTCTCCTGCAACTGGCTGTCGGGTGACGTCTTGGACATGTCAGTATCGTATCCTCGGATCCAGGAATGCGTAAAGCACATCCACCACCAGATTGGCCGTCAGCACCACGATGGCAATGAGCAAAAAAGCGGCCTGGGCCAGGGGATAGTCACTGTGGCTGACCGCAAAAACGAGTTCCCGGCCGATGCCCGGCCAGGTAAAGACCGTCTCGGTCAGGGCGCCACCGTTGATGGAAAAGGCCAGGCTCAGACCCACGCTGGTCACCACGGGCAGGGCCGCATTGGGAGCTGCGTGACGGTCCCGGATGGCCTTTTCCGAAAGCCCCTTGGCACGGGCGGTAAGGATGTAGTCCTCCTTGAGCGTGTCGAGCATGCCGCCGCGCATGACCAGAAGGTAGCTGCCGAAGTGAATCACCACCAGCGTCATGAGGGGAAGGGCCAGGTGGTGCAGCACATCCAGGGCCTTTCGCAGGAAACCTGCATCCGGATCGATCCACACCTGTGGTGACACCATGCCGGTGATGGGGAACCACCCCACCCGGTAGGCGAAAAACCAGATCATGATCAGCGCCAACCAGGGAAGAAACAGGGTGTGACAGAAAACGGCACCGATGGTCATCCAGGTGTCGGTGGGCGATCCTTTTTTCCACGCGGCGATCTTTCCGAAAAACACCCCCAAAAACGCCGACAGGAGGATGGCGGTGGTAAAGAGCAAGATGGTGTTGGGCAGACGGTTCATCAGGATGTGGATCACCGGCTCGCCATAATGAAAAGAGACCCCCAGGTTCCCGGAAGCGACGTTTTTCAGGTAGTATAGGTACTGGGTCAGAACAGGCCGATCCAGCCCCAGGGTTTCGGTGAGGACCCGGGCATCTTCCGGCGTCATGGATGGATCCACCATTCGTTCCACCGGATCACCGGGCGCCAGGCGAAAGAGAACGAAGAGCACCGTCATGATCACGAAAAAGATCAAAATGATCTCGATACACCGCCGGAATATGAACCGCCTTAATTGAGAATTGAAAATTGAAAATTGAAAATTAGAAACGGATTTCATCAAATTTTATTCCGTGATGTCTTTACGATGGAAACCAGTAGTTTTACTAATTCTTCATTATCCATTTTCAATTGGTTTCACCATGCACATCGACCAGATATTCCCGATTCCCTCCATCATCTCCACCCACCCGGCAAAACGGTCCTTTCGCACCGCTTCCACCACGGAGGGTTTGTACAGGGGAATATAGGGCAGGTCCCGGGCGATCATCATCTGCATTTCCATTACCAATGCCCGACGCTTTTCAGGATCCATCTCGCTCGTGGATCGATCGGCAACGGCATCGAATGTCGGATTATGGTATCCGCTCATGTTCCATCCCCGTGGCTTGTCGTTGGTGGAATGAAAAAAGTTACGCACGTACCCCGGGTCCAGACTCAGTCTTCCGTATCCAAGGATGAAGGCATCGAAGTCCCGATTGCCCTTGATCCTGGCAAGCAGAGCCGAAAAGGCCATGGGTCGGGCAAAGGCGGGCATCCCCACTTGTCTGAGCCACTCCTGGATCATCAGTCCGCTGGTGGCCCTGTGGGGGTCGTAATCCGCAGGCGGCGTCAGGATCGTGAATCGCTCCATCAAGCGCCCGTCCGGCAGACGAAACCCCGTTGCCGGCTGCACGTTGCCCTGGGCATCCACAGGTGGCGTCTCCCAGCTATACCCCGCATCGGTGAGGATTCGGTAGGCGGCCTGGATGCGCGCATTCCGGTCCATGCCGTCTCCGTATCGCGGCACCGTATCACAGCACCAGAAACGATTTTCCGCCGACACCACCGAAAACATCTTGGTGCCCTGCCCCTGAAGAATCCGTGAAACGATGAAATCCTTGTCGATGAGATAGGCAACGGCGCGGCGAAGGGCCAGATCCTCGAACGGAGGGTGCCGCAGGTTGAAACCGAGAAAGTAGAGGGCGTTTTTCTCGTTGGTAAACAGCCGGATCTCTTTGGACCGTTTCAGATCCGCCACATATCCGGGCTGGATGGGCCACCAGAACATGTCGATGCTTCCTTTTTTCAGTGCCAGAATGGCCACATCGGAGGTACCGAACACCGAATAGACCAGGTCATCCACGAAGGGACCGAGCCTTCGTCCGTTGATCATTTCACCCGTTCCAAAAAAATAGGGATTGCGGGAAAGGTGCAAAAAGGCCCCTTTCCGCCACTGTTTCAGGACAAAGGGACCGGTCCCCACCGGGCTTTCCACCCGGTGGTTGATCAATGTGGACAAAGGGTTTTGGGTCGTCTTTGCCTTTTGGGCCACGGCGGCCCACCGGTCGGCCTGCACGATGGGAGTGGCCAGGGTACCGGTGAGAAAGGTGGCCATGGGCTTTTTCAGGCAAAAAACGACGGTTTGGTCATCGGGTGTCTCCACACGGTCGACGAACCGCCATTTGGAAGCGTAACGGGGAACCTTGAAGGCCTGGATGAGTGATCCGGTAAAGGCCACATCCCTGGATGTGAATGGCAATCCGTCGGACCACCGGGCGGATCGCAAGTGCACCGTATAGGTGAAACGGCTTGGATCGTAAACCGGCAGGGACCGGGCCAACCATGGTATCAGGTCCAGGGTGACGGGATCGATCACGTATAGCGGCTGGTAGATCAAACTGAGCACCTTTCGGGAATTGGCGTCGCTTGCCAGCCAGACGTTGAGGGTGCGGGGTTCTTCCGCCAAACCGATCCGCAATACGGTATTCGGTCTTGTTTCTTTGCAGGCCGATAGGGCCAAAAGCAGTCCAATCCACAGGAGCAGACGGTAGATTTTAGGCTCCCGCGTTGCCATCATGCCGGCTTTGCCGCGGGTGAAGACTGGAGGAATCTCACCTTCTGCTCGATAAAATCGATGACCTTGGCTTCGATGTGATCACCGTTGAGCTGGTTGATTCGCGGTACCCCCCCCGGACTGACGCAGTTGACCTCCACCAGTTTTCCTGCGATGACATCGATCCCCACGAAATAGAGGCCGTCGGCGATCAATTTATCCTTAATCGTCTCACAGATCCGCCTCTCCTTGGCCGTCACCCGATGGGCGAATACATGACCACCGGCGTGAACATTTGTACGAAAGTCCCCGTCTTTGGGTTTGCGCCGCATGGCGCCGATGATTTCACCGTTGAGCAAAAGAATGCGAATGTCACCATCCTGTCTGACGCTTTTCAGGTATTCCTGTACCATGATGGGTTCGCGCTGGGCATAGGTTTTATAGGCCTTGACGTAGTAATGAATCAGGGAGTTGAGATTCGTCCGATCCCGGGTACTCACCTTGATCACCCCCTCCCCACCGAACCGTTGCAGGGGTTTGACCACCATGGCACCGCCAAAATCGTCGATAATCTTGCGCAGTCGGGCAGGATCTCTCGAAACATGGGTCTCGGGAATAATCTCGGGAAAGTTGAGGATATAGAGTTTGCTGTTTCCCAAAATCTGACCGGTCGTGCTGTTGAGAATGAAGACGTGATCGTTGACGGTCTGCAAAAACTCTATGGTCTGGTAGTTGAGGGGTGGATTGCTGCGCAAAAACAGGGCATCGAGTTCGGTGATGGTTTCGAAGATAAGATGGTCCTGCTTGGTGCAACGAATCAGTTCCTGCCAATACGCTTCCATGGACAACCCGGGTTTGACGGTGATGTTGCGCATACGGGCCACCACCTGGTCCCGACGGATATACACGTCGTGGGACTCCAGAAAATAAACCGTGTGACCTCGCTCGTTGCACTCGTACATGAGATGGCTTGTGGTTTCGTATTCCGGCTGTATGGTCTCCAGCGGATCCATCAGAAAAGCGATCTTCATGGCAGAAGAGTTCCTTTTTTTTGGAGGGAACGCCTTGGACAGGTATATTACTACTGAAATTGGCGGTAATTGGCAAGCCCCGGCCATTTTTTCAGCATACGCTCACTTGAACCAATCTCACGCCCCGTGGTTTGGTTCCCTTGTCGATTGACACGGTACCGTTTTTTGCTTACCGTTTAGGCTCGGACATACATCCGGTACCATTCGTCTCGTTTCCTCAAAAAGCAAAAAAGTCGATATTGCCCATGACCGGAAACCATTCATTCTCCATTCGCATCGTACGGGCAAGAAAACCCGCAGGCAAGACAATACCGCACACAGTGGCCGAGATACGAAAGATGCTCGAAGAAGGGTATGAGGCGCACATTTTTTGGAATGCACCTGAAAACCATACCGCTGTGGATACCGGATCGTTTGTCGCTCTCATCCGTAAATTGGCAGCCGACTGTCATGGACGCCATCTCGTGGTCGACAGGACATTCCCTGCCGATGAAATGGAAAATATCTTTCACAGGCTGGAAAAAATGGAAAATCATGGCCTGCGCATCTCCATAGGCTGCAGGCTTGACGGACGTGGCGCGTTCGATTGGGTTCGGGGCAAAAAAAAAAGCAACACCGTCGTTCAGATCCAGTGGCATCAGGGCGGACGGCCACTTCCCGATCTTGGTTATTTCAAGGCGTTTTCCGGTGCCGGGGTATGGAACCATCTGGTACTGGATGATGAAACGCATGGCAAAAAGGCCCTGCAAGCCGCGGTAACCCAGCCCAATATTCTTCACAGTTGGGAGACGACCCGACCCGTCGGGCACGAAGAGATCCGAAACATGGCCTACACCCAGGTCCGCCCCCTTCCCGGCCGGCCCCTGTGGCAGATCGCCAGTGATCCCGTGCAGCGGTTTCTGCTCGTCGACCAGTTGAACAAAGACCGGCTCCTGCGAATGCGTGTCGATGAAGACGGCGAGCATCTCTATACCGTCGGAACGGATCTTCGCTACCATTTCGAACCGCCGCACCAACTTCCCGCAGGTTATCTGGACGAAATCTGCAACATGGTGGCCGCCGGCGGAACGGTGGCCACCACCCATGTCCGCGCCAACCTGGAGAGGGCCCATCTCATTGGGTATGTCATGGAAAAGGGAGTCATCGTTGCCAACTCCAGCCTCAAGAATCCCAGATCTCAGTATATCGATCGGGTTCGACAACAATCAGGGCTGGATCTTACCGATTATCTGGAGCGGGGATACACCTCGGTGAGGCCAGAGTACCGGGGGCTTGGCCTCGGAACCGGTCTGCTCGCCGGCCTGACCGAGCGGGCCAAAGATCGCAAGATCTTTTCCGTCATCGCAGAAGACAACGAAGCAACGAAAATCATCGCCAGACGCAATCGCACCCGTCAAGTGGCCACCTATTTCAGTGAAAAGGCCGGAAAACCGGTGGGCATCTGGATGCCCGAATGGATGATTGATCCATGACCGTCCGTATCGGCATCGTCTCCGTCCGCGACCCGGACTACCATCCCAATCGCCGGCTGCTGGAAGCGGCCGTCAATGCAGGGTTCGAGGGAATCCTCATCCATCCCTACAAGATTTGGCCCCACGTGATCGCAAAAAGACTCACCGTCACCGGGAAGACTGTCACGGACCTGCCCCAGGTGATTCTGCCCCGTCAGGGTGCACAGATCGGTGAATCCAGCCTGGCCCTGATCCGTCAATTCTGTTTCATGGGCCTTCATATGATCAACGGACCGGAAGCCATTTTCATCGCCAGGGATAAATTTCTCACCCACCAGGTGCTTGCCCATGCCGGCCTGCCCTGTCTCGACACGGTTCTCATCAACCGTTCCCGGGGTTTCTTCCAGGGGGTGAGGCGGCTGGGCGGCTATCCGGTAGTGGTCAAACCGGCGAGTGGGCGCCAGGGCGAAGGGGTCATGTGTATCGCAGATCAAGACGATGCCATGGCGCGCGCGCTGCCCTTGTTGGATGGTCGCAAGGGGCTGATCCTCCAGCGCTACCTGCCACCGGACGGGCGAAAAGACATCCGGGCGCTGGTCATCGGCAAAGAGGTGGTTTGTGCCGGCGTCCTGAAACCGGTGGACGGAGAGTTCAGATCCAATTTTCACCTGGGTGCGGTGATTCACCCCATCTCTCTTCCGGCCGATTTGAAAGACATGGCCGCTTTCGCAGCAACGACCGTGGGCTGCGATGTAGCCGGGGTGGACATGATGATCGATGCCGAGGGACACCCGAATATCGTCGAAGTCAACTATTCACCCGGATTCAAAGGCATGGAAGCGGCCACTGGCATGGATATCGCCGGTTGCATCGTCCGGTTCGCCGTCCACAGCTATCGCCAGAAAGAAGGAAAACGCCGATGATCCTGTCCGATCTGCATGAAAGAACGACCGAAGGCCTGACCCGGGTCTCTGCCCTGGTTCACTTCGAATCGTGCGACCTTGCCCCCAAAGAGGTCTTCATCGAGACCGAATCGACATTTGCCGATGATATCGCTGCCAATCCCCACGCCTTTGCCGCAGGCTGCATCATTCCGGCGCTTCACTTCAAAGAAGAGCGGCTGGCCATTTCCGAAACCATCTGCCCCCGCCTGTTGGAGGGGCTGGAAACGGTCATGGCCCTGATGGAAAAGTGGACCGGCGGGCGATTTACCCCCCTTGCCATCGAAGCACCCATCGCCCGAACGCCCAGGTACGGCGAAAAGCAGCGAAACAGCGCCCTTTTTTTGTCCGGCGGCATGGATTCTCTGGCTGCATTGAAGCGACTTATGGACCGATACTCGCAGGACCATCCCGGATATCCCAAAGACGCCCTGCTGGTCCATGGCTTCGATATCGGCGGCGTGATCCAGCGGGGCGCCAAATACCACGTCTTCGATCGGGCAAAGGCCGCCATGGCACCGGTGGCCGAAAACGCAGGCATGAACCTGATTCCCGTCTACACGAACATCCGCCACCTGTGCGACGAACGCGATCTTTGGCTCAACTATTTCTTCGGGGCGGTGCTGGCCGCCACCGCCCATGCATTCTCGCCACGCATCGCCCTGGCATGGCTCGCCTCCTCCTATGATATCGAACACCTTCATCCGTGTGGCTCCCACCCCTTGCTGGATCCGGAGTACGGAAGCTTCGACCTGCGCATCCGTCATCGGGATCTTTCGTTGTCCCGCATGGAAAAAATCGAGATCGTCGCCGGGTGGGACGTGGCCTTTCAAAATTTTCGCGTCTGCCTGGCCAATGTGCCGGACAAGCTCAACTGCGGCCGTTGCGAAAAGTGCGTACGAACCATGCTGGAACTGGAGACGCTGGGCCTTTTGGGAAAAACCGGCGCCTTTGCAGACAATCGGGTCGATCCGGCGTGGCTGGATGCCTTTTCCATCACCATTCGTGGCAGAGAAAGTTTCTACACGGAACTCATCGAGCCGTTGAAGGCCCGCGGCAGAGGTGACCTGGCGGACAAGATCGAAAAAAAATTGCAATCATAACATCGCGTTTTCAATTCAACCGATGCCAACCCAGTCGTGACTGGCCGGGTAAGGGCCATGGAAAAAGATCGCTGGTTTTTCTCAAGATCGTCCGCCATTGGTCGAATAATAAGGTACGGCGTTCGAGTGCCGTATCGTCCAAAACAGGGAAAGATAATTATGATAAATGATTCCATCGAAAAAATCATTTCTCAATACGAAAAACAGCATCAGGTCATCGAAAAATCCATCGTCGATGTGATCTGGGTGGTGGACATCGAAGACATGTGTTTTACCTATATCAGTCCATCCATCGAAGCGATCAGCGGCTACACGACAGATGAGGTCAGCCGTCCGGATCTGTTGGAAAAGATGGCTTCTCAAAGTGTTGGCCGAGCCATGGAGATCCTGACCGAGGCGCATCGAAAATTCAAATTGGGGAAAAATGTCAAACGCAAGGCGGAATTTTCCCTTACCCACAAGGATGGTTCCACGTTCTGGGTTGAAATCACGGCCAAATTCTTTAAAGATGAAAATGATCGGACCCAATTGTTCGGCATCATGCGCAACATCTCCAAACAACACGCCCTCAGGATGGAGCGTGATCGTCTGCTTCTGGAATTGGAAACCGCCATCAGTCATCAACAGGCACTGGAGGCGGAAAATCAGATGCTGCGCGGACTTCTTCCCATCTGTTCAGGATGTAAAAAGATTCGAGACGATGATGGCAACTGGTGGAACATCGAGGAATATGTCGCCGAACACGCCGAAGTCGATTTTTCCCATACCATTTGTCCCCCCTGCCGAAAGATAATCTATCCGGAAATCGATTGACCGAAGTTTAAGTACGCTTTTCATAAAACCGACACATTGACCCTTTTGGGGCATTGTGGTAGAAAATTTTTTGCGTATCCAAAGTTGATGAACCCGTCGAAGTTTGCGTGAGTCCAGCCAACATCACCAGCCCCGGTGACAGCGCAAATTGTTCATCCCATAACTTTTTTCGGTAATCGTTCGTTCCTTAAAAATTGCCATCACGTGAGGAGAATTGTAATGAAGCAAGCAAAGGGCCCCTGGTACCTTATACTCTTACTCGCTATGGTCACAATGGCATGCACCCACACCGGTGGTGATGCGTTGCCCTTGTCCAACCTGAATCGTATCGTCCAAAGCGGCGTATTGCGTGTTGGAACTTCGGCCAACATGCCGCCATTGAACATGTTGGACAAGTCCGGTCTGCCCATGGGACTGGATGTGGATTTGGGCCGATACGTGGCCGCAGCACTGGACGTGGAATTGAGCCTGATCGTGAAACCCTTTCCGGATCTGCTGCCGGCTCTTAGAAACGATGAAGTGGACATGGTGATATCCGGCATGACCATAACCCCGGATCGAAATATCAAGGTGGATTTCGTCGGCCCCTATCACATCACGGGCAAGGCCCTGTTGACCAAATTCAAATCCCTCGTGGCAACCCAGGACACAGCGAAACTCAATTCGGAGGCATTTGCCTACGTTGCCCTGGAGAGCAGCACCAGTGCAATGCTGATCGAGACGCTGATGCCCAGGGCACGTTTGGTCACCACGAAAAATTACGAAGATGCCGTGAAAAAAGTCCTGGACAACGAAGTGGACGCCATGGTCGCCGATTACCATGCCTGTGTGTTGTCCCTGCTTCGTCACCCCGACGAAGGATTGGTATCGCTGATCACCCCCTTTACCTATGAACCGTTAGGAATCGCCATCCCACCGGGGGATGCACATCTCACCAACTGGCTCAATAACTTTCTGCATACCTTGCGGGAATCCGATGAACTGATCAAACTCAAGGCCAAGTGGATCGAAGATCCGTCGTGGCTGGAAAACCTGAAGTAGATGGAGTTCAAGAACCTGGTCCGCAATAACGTCGTCCTTTTGGTATGCCTTTTGGTGACGGTCTTCATGCTTCCCGTGATCGTCACCAAAAGGTTCCTGCTTCGGGACATTATCATGACCGCCATCTTGTATTCCGGCATCTTCTCCCTGGATTTTTCCGGCAAAACGCTGAAGATTCTGCTCCCTTTGGGTACGCTGACGGCAACAACCACATGGATCCACCATTTTTTTGCGACAGACCTCATCGCGCTCATGGATTTTGTCAGCACGATGCTTTTTCTGTTGTGCATCGTCGTGTTGCTGATCCGTCACATCGCCAGGAACCCAAATGTAACGGCCACGACGATTCTCAGCGCCATTAACGGATACCTCCTTTTGGGTCTATTGAGCGCATACATGCTTCGCATATGTGATATTATCTATACGTTCCAACACCCGCCCGGGGGCCATGCCATCCAATTTGCGGGGCAAGGGGAACCGCAAGCCCACGATTTCCTCTACTTCAGTTTCGTCACCCTCACCACTTTAGGATACGGAGACGTCACGCCGATCTCACACCTGGCCCGATCCATGTCTCTGTTCATCGCCATCCTCGGTCAATTGTACCTCACCATTCTCATTGCCATGTTGGTGGGTAAATTCCTGGCTCGATCCCAAGGAAACTAAATGCGCCGCACCAAAAAACTGTTCCTCGTCGCCCTTTCCTGTGCCGGTATGACAATGGCCATCGTGGTCACCGCCGTCGTCGTCACCCACCTCATGGCAAACCGGACGATGGTAAGAACCTATATCAAGACCAAGGCCACCCAAATTACGGGCGGGACCCTGGATTATGAACGCCTGACCATCGGCTATTTCCCCATGCCCCATGTGGCGGCGCAAGGAATTCATCTGTATCGTCCGGATCACTTTTCGGTTCACGCACAGAAACTGTCCGTATATGTGCAAATTCTTCCACTCCTTAGGGGAGAGGTTCGCATCCGGCAACTGACACTGCTTTCACCGGACATGGAAATTCACCGCCAACCGGCAGACGAATCGGTACGGATGCCGACCCCACCGACGGATTTTGCTTCCCTGTCGAAAACCCTTGCCTCGGCCATCCAGGGTATCTTTGGTACCATGGCCAAGATCGATCCCGGATTGAATGTGCACATTGACAAAGGAAAGCTCGCCCTGATAACGCGAAAAAAGGGAACATTCGAAGTAACCGCCATCGATGCGATCTTGGAAAACGATGGTGAGCGCCTTCGTCTGGCCGTAAAGGGTCGATCGGATTCGATAAACGAAATCTCCATCGGTGCGGATGCAGATACCGCCTTCCTTTCTGCCACAGGAAAGATCGCCCTTACCGGTGTAAATCTCTCTGCGCTGACGGAGCACGATGCCATCGCTGATGACCTTGGCCCGGGGGGCATCCGCGGGACCGCCAGCGGTCTGGCGACCGTGAAAACCGAGTTCGCCATACACGGACCGGAATCGCTGAATGGCCGGATCGATGTCAGTCTCCCCTCCTTATCCGTCAAACGAAAGAATCAATCACTGGATCTTCAAGGGGTCGTCGTGTCAGGCGGCTATGATCTTTCCGGCCAGGCACTCTCGGTCTCGCTGGATCGGATACAAAGCACCAAACCGGCACTGGATCTTTCCGCCGGCATCACCATCGGCCCCGCCAAAGACAAAGATGGGACCTCACTGATGTTTCGTGCCAGTGCCGACCGGCTGGACGTGGCCGTGGCCGGTAGCGTGA
Source organism: uncultured Desulfosarcina sp. (assembly GCA_963674945.2). GTDB lineage: Bacteria > Desulfobacterota > Desulfobacteria > Desulfobacterales > Desulfosarcinaceae > Desulfosarcina. The sequence continues at coordinate 217,466 of CAXXWQ010000001.1, read as the reverse complement.
CCCGTAACCTTTTCGGCGATCTGGATTCGATCCAAACGGCATTTTCTGTGGCCCGGGAAGGTATTTTGACCGATGTCACCTATTTCGCAGCGTTCACGTCCCAAGACGACGGCTGGGAAGAGACGACAATGGGAGCAACCGGCCATCTGACCGACGGTCGTATCACCATCATCGGCATCGAAGCCGACATCGAAGGGATGACCGGTGACGTAAACTACAAGGACAAGCAGGTAACCTTTTCCGATGTCAACGGCAGATTCAAGGGGGCCGATTTTGCCGGCCTCGATGGCGCCATCCAATGGGAAGGACCGTCCACGCTCTTTCTCGCATCACCGGACGTGGAGGTCGACATGGAAATCTTTTTCAATTGGTTGACCTCCTTCGAGGAAATTGCCGGTCTCAAACAGTACATTGCCTCCATCATCGGCTTCGGGCACCTATCCACAGTCACGATTTCCGGCCCCCTCACAAAACCGGGAAACTGGGATCTTGAAATCGCCGGAACGCCAAAAGAGATCTGGATGAGCACCCCCCTAACACCCTTTCCCATCTGCTTTTCAGGTGGACGGGTGACATACGGTGCCGATCATGAGAGTGCATTGGATGTGGGCGTTCGTTTTCTGGATGGCCGTTTCGTATCTTCGTACCAATCCCAGGGCATCGCAAACCATGGATCGGCAACCGGGCGCATCGACGGCACCATGGGGCAAGCCGTCATCGGGTGGCTGAGCACGATCCTTCCCATTCCCCGTCGTCTTCAGTTGAAACCACCCGTAACCTTGCGTGGGGTCAACATCGCGAAACATGACGACCGGATGTTCTCCTTCATGGGTGAATTGGATACCGCCGGGGGAGTGACCCTTGCCGCCGACGTGACCTACACGTCGGGGAAATGGCATTTCCGTGACATCCGATTCTCGGATGGCCACTCCAAGGCGACGATCTCGGGCCGCCAACTGGATGAAGGATTCGAGATGACCTTTTCGGGAAATGTCAAAAAAGAGACCGCCGACCGGCTTCTCAAGGAAAATCGCGTCCTTTCCGGTGGATTGACGGGTAATTTTTCAGCAACCATCGACGCGAAGAGACCCACCCAGTCATCTCTTTCCGGAGTGCTTTCGGGAACGGGCGTACACCTGTTCCCCAGGGACCTCGATCGCGTGGACATCAACCATTTTTTTTTAAAAGGAGATAAATCCAGGCTGAACATCACATCCTCGGAAATTGCCATCTGCGACAGTATTGTTGTCGTAGATGGATTTCTCGCCCGCGCTCCGGATGGAATCTCCTTCGATCTCGATGTGGATACCGACCGAATCAGCGAGCAGTTGATCGGACTGTTTGCAGCCTCGGAAGGCAAGAAACCGGAAGAGAATGCCCCCCACACGACCGTTCCGGCCGTTACGGCACATGGGACGGTTCGCGTACGGGCTGCAGACCTCTCTTACGCCGGTCATACCTGGACGGATATCGAATCAGAGGTTCGGATAGATGGAACGACAACGGAAATAGAGATGAAACGGGCCGATCTGTGCGAAATCGCCACCATCGGAAAGATTGGTTTTTCCCCCGATGGATTCAGCATGCACGTCACACCTTCGACGACGGGCGCCTCTCTGGAGAAGACGTTTCGCTGCCTGTTTCAACACCCGATCGAGGCGAACGCCCAATACGATCTGAGCGGAACCATTGATCTACCGCCAACCCGTGAGGCATCCCCGCAATTGCTGAAAGGAGAACTGACATTTTCTTCCGAAAACGGAAGGATCGTATATGCGAGTGTACTGATGAAGGTATTTTCCATCCTCAATATCACAGAAATCTTCACCGGTGGGAGATCCGACCTGGCGGAAAAGGGGTTCGGATATTCCCGTATCTTTGCGAAAGCAAGAATCGATGGCGGAAAACTCGTCATCGATGAAATCCTTCTCGACGGGAACGCCGTTACGATCACCGGTCAGGGAAGCATTGACCTGGCGGATAAAGAGATGGACATCGCACTCTTGGTCGCGCCTCTGAAAACAGTCGATCGGATCGTTAACAAATTGCCCATCATCGGTTATATTGCCGGTGGATCCCTGATCTCCTTCCCCCTGCACCTGGGGGGTACCCTGAACAACCCGAATGTTGTGACGATGTCCCCCAAAGCCGTTGGCACGGGCCTTTTGGGAATCATGGAAAGAACCCTGAAATCCCCCTTCAAACTGGTGGAAAGCGCGGCGGAGTTGGCAACGGGTGAATCGAAAACGAAAACAACACCAACGAACGAAGAGGACCTTCAAAAACAAATGAAAGGCCCCTGATCATGAGCGGACGAAAATTGTATGTCGTCTTACTGGCGATCTTCTTGCCGGCCTTTTCGGGGATCACGCACGCGTTTGTGCCTCTGGTCCTTTTGCAAAACGACCGGCTCACACTGGAAGTGAAGGAACAGCCGCTGACCACCCTCCTGAACGCTCTGGCAGACCAGGGAGTCCGCATCCGCATCGATCCGAGTATCAACCCGAAAATCACCGCGTCCTTTCATGATCGTCCCATCGACCAGGCGATATCCAGCATGCTGCGAACCGTCGACTATGCTCTCATCTGGAGAAAAGACCGGGCGTCCGGAGACGACGAACCTCGGCTATGGGAGATTCGCATTTTTTACAAGGGACAAGAGGAACGGATCCGTCCGCTGCGAAACCGAATCAATCTTGCCGTGACACACAAGGGAGATGGCGCCTTTCACGTGCAGGACATTTTGTTGATCCGGGTGGGTCCCGCGATGTCGCAAAAAAAGCTGGCAACCCTTTTGGACCGCCTGGGTGCCAGCGTCATCGACAGATACGAGCCCCTTGGCATCCTTCGGCTGCGCCTTCCCCATGGAAGTGATGTGCCGGCCATCGCCGAATCCATCGGTGACATCCCCGGAATCCAGCGTGCCGAGCCGGACTATGCCTACCCGCTGGAGGGAGACCGGCCGACGCATCGCCCGGGCGAATCACCGCCGCCGCCTTCGTCACTGCTACCGTCAACGGGGGGTACCGTCATCGCGGTAATGGACAGCGGACTTCGTCCCGATTATGCGACCAATCCCCTGGTTCAGAACACCTACGACGCCATTGCACTGGACGCCGACGTGGGAGACGAGTCCGGCCACGGCACGCAAATGGCCCTTATCGCATCGGGGGCGGTCAATCCTTTGGGAACGGAAAACGAGCCATCCACAGGAAGCCCGGTGGTGGCCATCCGAACATTCGACGACAACGGATTCACCTCCACCCATACGCTGATCCGCTCCATCGACCATGCCATGGAAAACGGCGCGCGTGTATTGAGCCTGAGTTGGGGGACGGAGAATCCAAGCCCTCTGCTGGAATCGGCCATCGATTATGCAGTAAAAAAGGGATTGGTGATCGTGGCGGCGGCGGGCAACACCCCTTCGGGAAACCCGGTCTATCCGGCCGCCTACGACAGCGTCATTGGAGTTGGCGCGCTGGATCAAAAAGGAGAAAAATGGGAGCAGTCCAATTTCGGCGACTTCGTGGCCGTTTCCGCACCGGGTCTGGCGGAACTGCCGGTGGGGTACAAGGGTGACCCGGGAACCTACGCAGGCACCTCCATCGCCACCGCGTACACGGCCCGGCAGGTGGCCAACCTGCTGAACCAACATCCCGATGCGGATCGGTCGACCATCTTGCGTCTACTGAAAGAGGCAAGATCGGGAGGCGAATAGAAATTGCATCGGAAACGGCTTTTTTCAGGGATTCCAAGACTTTTTTCCCGTTTTCCGACGGTGTGGTAGTCGTCATATTCCGGCCTCCTGTGATATCAGTTGGAAATAGGATTCATGATGGATATGGCGGCTCTTACCCTGCTGCTCGGAGATCATCACCGGTTCATCACCGTCATTCATGCAGCAGATACAGCGATCCACGGCCGGTCAGTGTGGTTTCAAAGGCAAAGTCCTCTCTTTGTCCGATGCGTGACGCAATCTTCTTCAGAAGCAACCTGCTGGCCGCAAGGATTTACCGGTTCGGCGCCAACGGCGACAATTCTGCGGCGATCAGATCGGTATTGATAAAATTGGCACACCCGGCAACCTCTGGAAGGTAAGTCAAGGCATCCAGCATCTCCGCATAGGCCAAAGCCTGCTGCATACCATGGTCTATCTTGAACATATTGCGCTTCACTTCAATGACGGCGATGGGTAAATTCGGGCGGGCATAAAGTTCATAGTCGGCACGTTTGGGGCCGCCTTACCCTTTTCCCTCCCACCCCTCCAGGGCGAGCATCTTCTCCTTCAGCTCCGATCCGCCGCCAAACTTGCCGACCGAACCGTCGCTTCGGATCACACGATGGCAGGGAATGAAAACCGGATAGGCGTTTTTCGCCATGGTCGTCCCCACGAAGCGTGCGGCACGGGGGAGGTTGGCCATGCGGGCCACCTGGCTGTAGGATGCGGTCCGGCCATAGGGGATTGTTGCCACCGCCCGATACACCTCCTGCTGGGCCGGGGTAAAGCGGGAAAGATCCATCACCGACCAGGGAATATGGATTGGTTGCCCCTCAAAATAGTTGGCCAGAAGGGAAGCGATCTCATTTGCCAGATCGTGATGGGGAGACATCTGCCACGACCGTTCATCGAAGGCGTGATGAAGGGATTGGACGTCGGTTCGGGGCAGTCTGACTTCGACGAGACGAAAAGGATCGACACCAAAGACCACGGCGGCAAATCCAAAGGAAGTATCGACAATTTGATAATGATACATGATCCGCCCCTCCCGTCAAAAGGTGATTTGTTCGAGAAAATTTGAAACGCCCGGTACAGGCAAAAGAAAACCCCCGTCAGCACAATATGCCGATGGGGGTTTGAAAATCAATTCGGAATCGAGAAAATTAGGTCTCTTCGACGGTGATGGCGCCTTCTTCACAAACTTCGACGCAGCTCTCACAACCGAGACACTCTTCCGCGTTGACCGGAACGGATTTTTCGTCTTGCATTTCGAATACTTCAACGGGACAAACATCGACGCACTCTTCGCAGCCAACGCATTTGGACTCATCTACGATCGGGTTAAAAGCCATCTCTTTGATCTCCTTTCAATAAGTTTATTCATGCTGATCCAATTATCAACATTTAAAGTCATCAACATGAAAAGGCCTTATACCAAATGAAACACCCAGTCAAGCGTTGAAACCGTTTTTTTCAACGATCACCAGACCAGACCGCAATCCCACGTCAGTTGGGCATTTGAAGGAATTTTTCTTTACTTGGCAACCAAAAGAATCAGGGTATGCCGCCAAGGTCCCGTCCCCTGGCATTCTTCTTCCCGGGGCGATATTTCGATCATTTGCCCAATAAATTGACCGGGTGTACAATTGGCTGCAAGGTAGAGGGTCATGGGAGCGACCGGGCCGGAGGTCGTCTTATCGATGCATCTCTCCAATTCGGATGGTTCGGCCGTTTCCGGGGAAGTTGCGGCAGCCAGATCGTTTAGATATGGCATCAATGCGGGAGGAGAATCCGCTTCTGGCAGTGGAATCTCGCATTGATGCCATTTTTTCAAACCGGTGGTCTCGCCCAGGTGCTCCAAAAGGGCATCGACTGCCGCCGGACTGGTGGTCACCATCATGTGCGGCGAATCGACGGCGGCCAGCGTGCCCCAGTAGCGAAGCCGCTGCAAGGTGTGTCTGGCGCCGGCATCCTCCTCCCACACGCCGCTTTTCACCATTCCCCGACGAAAAGATGTTTCGTCGGTGTCTTCGAGGCTTTCGATGAACGCCTGCTCCATGGCCCTGAACTCTCCCAGGTCCCTTTGGAGGCTATGGACGGTCATGTCGTTATCCTGGGCGAGGGCCAAAAACAGCCGGGCACGAAAGAGGGCATCGGGGTCGTCGGAACGGCCATCGGATTCGCCATAATGCTGGATATCGGTGCGGATCCGGTTGATGACGGTTTCGTCAAAAAAAGGAACCGTTCCCTGCCGCGCACCGAAATAACCGACTCCGGCCGATGAAGATGCCGGATTCATCTGCGCCCAGTTGAAAAACTCCCGCAACGCGGCGGTCAGCCGCTCTTCGTCATGGGGGACAGGCGTTCGTATCTCTACGAGCCCCGCGTCAGCCATGGCCGGCAGGGCTTCGGGAATCCTGCTTTTTATCGGCTGGTAAACCGCCACGGGCCCGACGAGGGCATACAATCGCCGGGCAATGGATTCGGATATATGGGTAAAGGGCATGTAGGCTACGTTCATCTTACTTCTCTCCAATGGATGGCGGCTTCGTAAAAAGCCCGATATCTTCGTTACGCTTCGCCCCTCGTCATTGCGACGTATTTCTGTATACGCCTCATTCCTCGGGGCTCGTAATCCTTGATCTCGAACTTTTTACGAAGCCGCTGGAAATTCGGATATAGAGAACCAGATTTTCGATCTGAATAAAAACATCATGCATCATTGATCTTATCATCCCGCACGACCACGCCCATCTCTTCGATACGCGCCCGAAGACGGTCTGCCAATGTCCAGTCCTTGGCCTTTCGGGCCTGGATGCGCTGCTCGATCAACTGCTGCACGGTGGGGTTTTCGGCTTCGTCCTCGAAATCGAAGATATTGAGCACACGGTTGATCCCGGCCAGCGTCTCCAGAATTTTTCCGGCGCCGTCGGTGTCGATGTCACCATGTAAAATAAGCGTATTGATCCGTTTGACGGCGGAGAACATCGCGGCCATGGCCGCGGAAATGTTCAGGTCGTCGTCCATGGCGGTCGTAAAGCCGTTTTTGATATCGTAGCACAGCTGATCGATATCCGGGCATGCATTTCCATGACGGACATGTTTGAGGGCGTGAACACAGGCATCCAGGCGTTTCAAAGTCTTTCTCACACGCGTAAGGCGTGCCCGGGAAAAGAGAACCGGCTTTCGATAGTTCACCGATAAAAGCCAGAACCGGATCTCGCGCCCCGAATACCCCATGTCCAACACCGCCTGAATGGTGAGCGGTTCCCCTTCATCCACCTTCTTTCCATCCACCAGCACACGGTCACAATGGACCCAGTATTTTGCCAGGGTCTTTCCGGTAAGCGCACCGGCAATGGCAATTTCGTTTTCATGGTGGGGAAAGACCAGTTCCCTTCCGGCACAGTGAATATCGTAGTACGCCCCCAGGTGGTGCATGGACATGGTCGCACATTGAAGATGCCAGGAGGGACGCATGTTGCCCCAGTCGGTTTTCGTGTAGATCCCCCGTTTGAGTTCCGACAATCGGGTCCGTTTGAGCAGGGTAAAGTCACGGGGGTTGTCCTTTTCGTACTCTTCCAGATCCACGGTGGCGCCGATGCGGATCTTGTCGAGATCGATCCCGGACAATCGTCCGTACTCCTTGTATCGGGAGATGTCGAAATAGATGGAGTGCAGCTTCTCGTAGGCATATCCCTTGTTAACCAGTTGGCTGGCCAGCTTCACCATATCGTCGGTGTGCTCGCTGGCTTTGGGATAATGATCCGCCGGCTTTATGCCCAGCGTAGCAAGATCCCGGTAAAAGGACTCGATGTGCATGGAAGTAAAATCTTCCAGGGACATGCCGGCTCGATGGGAACCTTCGATGGTCTTGTCGTCCTGGTCGGTGATGTTCATCACCTGCTTGACCGCAAAGCCCCGAAAAGTGAAGTACCGTGCCAGAAGGTCGGCAAAAACGAAACGCCGCCCTTCCCCCACGTGCATCCGGGCATGGGCCGTGGGACCGCATGCGTAAATGGAGACCTTGCCGGGAGTGATCGGTTCGAAATGCTCCTTTTTTCGAGTCATCGTATTGAAGATGGAAAGATCGATCTTCTCCTGAACGGAAAATAACGATGTGGAAAGATAGCGTTCTCCCCCGTCGGGGAAAACCACCACCACGGTTCCGCTGTCCAGGGTCCCGGCCAGTCGGGCGGCCACGACCATGGCGGCCCCGCTGCTCATGCCCACCATGAGGCCCTCCTCTCTGGCCAGACGACGGGTCATCTCGAATGCGGGCTCATCCTCGATGTTGATCTTTTCGTCGAGAAGCTGTTTTTCGAAGATTTCCGGCTGGTAGGCCTCCCGCATGTTCTTCAGTCCCTGGAGACGGTGGCCCAGATAGGGCTCCACGCCGATGATCCGGATGTCGGGATTGAACTCGTGCAGTCTCCGGGACAGTCCCATCAAGGTCCCCGATGTGCCCATGGTCGCCACCATGTGGGTCATTGCCCCGTCCGTCTGTTTCCACAGCTCCGTTGCCGTGCCGTTGTAATGGGCCTGCCAGTTGGCGGGATTGTTGTACTGGTCGGTCATGAAATAGATCTCGGGATTTTCCCGGGCCAGCCGATACACCTCCTCGATGGCGCCGTCGGTCCCCAGATGACCCGGCGTCAGCAAAATCTCGGCGCCCCGTGCCCGAAGGATCTTCTGCCGCTCCACACTGACCGCCTCACTCATGGCGAGAAGCAGTCGGTATCCCTTGACGGAACATACCATGGCCAGACCGATGCCCGTGTTTCCACTGGTGGCCTCGATCACCGTCTTTCCCGCCGTAAGTTCCCCGGACCGCTCGCCGGCCTCGATCATGGAAAGGGCCGGCCGGTCCTTGATGGAGCCACCGGGATTGAGATACTCGAGTTTTGCGAGCACCCGAACATTGGGATTGGGATTCAGCCGCCGAATCTCCACCAACGGGGTATTGCCGATGTGATCTAAAATGCTATGGCTCATGGGAAAGATTCATTTTTTTGTGGGATAATCGTTCAGAAAGCACGGTTTCGATTCGCCGGCGCACGGTACCTGGATCGACGGCGGCATCGACGATGACAAAACGATCCGGTTCCCGGCGGGCAAGATCCAGATAGCCGTCCCGAACACGATGATGGAACGCCATTTTCTCCTCTTCGAATCGGGATTCTTTGGCATGGTCGGCATCGGTATCGATCCGTTTCCATGCCCGGCAAAGACCGGCCGCTGGGTCCAGGTCCAACAAAATGGTGAGTGAAGGCGTAAAGCCGCCGCATGTAAACTGGTGCAGCCGACGGATCATCTCTTTATCCAGGCCCCTGGCGTATCCCTGATATACCATCGTTGCATCGAAATAACGGTCGCAAACCACCACCTTTTCCGAGGTCAGTGCCGGACGGATGACGGTTTCCAGGTGTTGGACCCGGTCCGCCATGTAGAGCAACAGTTCTGCCGTGGGTGCCAGGTCCCGATTCTCCGGATGCAGGAGAATCGAACGGATCTGCCCACCGATGGGCGTTCCACCGGGTTCCCGGGTGATCAGAAAATCGTGACCAGCGGCCTTCAGCCATCGGGCAATGTTCTCGATCTGGGTGGTCTTGCCTGCACCTTCGATGCCTTCCAGGGTAATAAACATGGTTTCCTTTGAAGTTATGCTGCCAATTGCCGACAGCGAACGGCTAATCGCTCTGTTCACCTTTATAAAAATGACGTTCCAACAGCCGATGGTAAGGCGTCCACGTGCCTTCGGACGGATCCTTGGCCACGTACTCTCGGATGCTGTTGACCCTGGAATCAATCTCATCGATATAGTTGAGCAGAACCGCCTCGATGGTCTTGGGTGGTTCGGGAGAACCGAATTCCTGTGAACCGTGATGACTGACGACCATGTGTTTGAGCAGGTTGGCCTGGGTCTCGGGGAAATCGGGAATCTGCCGGATTTTCTCATCCAGAATGGAAAGTCCGATAACGATGTGGCTGAGCAGGCGGCCCTCGTCCGTATAATCGATCCGGTTGGCATATGCCAATTCCCGAACCTTTCCCAGATCATGGAAGATCACACCGGCGAGGAGCAAATCCCGATCCACGCCGCTGTAATGTCCGGCGATGGAGATCGCCAATACAGCCATGGAGAGGGTATGTTCGAGCAATCCGCCGATGTAGGCATGGTGCATATGCTTGGCCGCCGGGGCCCGGCAAAAGGATGTCACCAGCGCATCGTCTCCCCAAAAGGCATCGAAGAGGGCTTTTAAGTGGGGCGCCTGCATGCCATCGGTCATCTCCTTGAGCCGGTCCGCCATTTTGGAAATATCGCGGGCGGTGGTGGCAAGAAAATCCGCAGGATCTACCTGATCCGCAGGAACCCTGGCCATATCCTTGACCACCAGCTGCAACGCCCCGCGGTATTCTCCGATCTGGGCGCGGACATGGACGAAATCGCCTTCACTGGCCGCCTCACTGATGCGCTCCACCTGGTCCCATACGACCCCTTTCACCTGGCCGGTACGATCCGCCAGGGTCACATTCAAAAAAGGATTCCCATCTTTTTTGTGGGCCATGTTTCGTTCAGCCAATACAAAGAGATCGTCGATGGCACTGCCGGCCTCGAGTTCACAGACAAAACGCTTGGTCATCGGGTCCACCGTTGCAATGAAATAAAAATCCGGTTTCAGAGATCCCGGCTGTAAGCTCCCTTATAAGGGGATGCCATAATCGCTCGAAACTGTAGAATCCAGGAGCCAGAATACAGGAGCCAGAACGAATTTGAAGTCGCGTCGCGCCATCGATAGAATAAGATGGATCGAGCCGAAGGCGAATGCCTGATTCTGGATTCTCGTATGAATTCTGACTCCTGGATTCTTGTAACAAGCATTCACCAGAGCCATTTATTTTTTGACCTGGCCCAGAGGACCAAGTTTACTCGACAAAAAAGAGGTCGTCAGGAAGTGGGAAGGGAAATTTCCCACTGGGCCAACTCCTGCAAGGTATCGTAGTCGGTCATGTCACATTTGATGGGCGTGATGGTGACAAACTGGTCGCCCAATGCGGCGCAGTCGATGTCCGGCTGGTCATAGGCGTGCTGGTCGTCGACCCCCTGCCAGTAATAGATCCGATTCCGCGGGTCCCACCTCTTTTCGAATTGCTGGGCGATCATGCCATTTCCCTGCCGGCACCAACGAATGCCGCGAATCTCTTCGGCCGGCAGGTCGGGGAGGTTGACATTGAGAAACGTCCCTTTGGGAAACGGCTTTTCCATCATCTGCCGGGAAAAGGATTCGGCGAATCTGGCTGCACCATCCATATTCCTGCCACCCGGGGCGGTGACGGATACGGCAAGGGCGGGGATGCCGGCAAGGGTGGCTTCCTTGGCGGCGGCCACGGTTCCCGAATAGTTGATGTTGATGCCCACGTTGGCACCAGGGTTTACGCCGGAAACGACCAGATCGGGTGGATCCGAAAGAATCTCTGCCAACGCCAGTTTCACACAGTCGGCCGGCGTACCATTGACCGCAAAGGCCGTCAGGTCCGAATCCAGACGCGTCTTCTCGTAGCGAAGTGGCTGGTGCAGGGTAATCGCGTGCCCGATGGCGCTACGCTCGCGATCCGGCGCCACCACAATCACTTGGTGATCTTCACGGTAGGCGCCATACAGCGCCCGCAATCCCGGTGCGAAGACTCCATCGTCATTTGTCAACAATACCCGCATGGCATCCTTCGTTTGTCACCTCAGTAACGAGAGAACCCGTCAAAACTATTATTGCAATTTCAAACAAGATAGCTTTATATTGAATTTTTGATATATGTGCAAGTGGTTATCCTTCGCGCCCTAACGTCACCCATACGAAAGCCACCGTTTCCCGTATTTTGATTTCCCATCGATGCATACGGCCGTACATGCGCAAACCATTACCCGTTGCCTTCTTTCGATCGGTTCAATTCTTCTGCCTATTCCTCGGAATACTCTGCTGTCTGACACATCCGCCCATTGCCTATCCGCAGTCCATCATCGACCAGGTCACCGGCACCCCCGGTGTCCCATGGCAGATCAGCGCCGACACGGTGGATTACGATGCCGAATCATCCACCTATCATGCCAGGGGGGATGTAATCATCGAGAAAGAAGCGGCCCGTATGGTGGCCGACACCGTCGATTTCAACCATCGGGCCATGACCGCTACGGCCGAAGGGAATGTAGTGTTGACCGTGGGTAAAGATATCCTGACCGGCGATCGGCTGAAACTTGACCTTACCCGTGAGACCGGCGTGGTTCACCATGGCACCTTGTTTTTACAGCAGAACCATTTCTTCATTCGCGGCGAACGCATCGAAAAAACGGGGAAGGACACCTATCGGGCGGAAAATGGTGCCGTCACCACCTGCGACGGGGATCGGCCGGATTGGGTCATCACCGGCCGAACCGTGGCGGTGACCGTCGAGGGATACGGCACCGCCACCCACGCCATGTTCAAGGCGAAAGATGTCCCGGTCTTATACACCCCATATCTTTTTTTCCCGGCGAAAACCAAGCGCCAAACCGGCTTTCTCCTGCCCGAGGCGGGGTATTCGGACCGGAAGGGAATCTCTTGGGATCAGCCGCTGTTTTGGGCCATCAACGACAGCAGCGATGCGACCTTGACCACCCACTACATGGAAAAACGCGGCACCAAATTCGGCATCGAGTATCGCTACGCCCTCACCGAAGACGCATTCGGCACGATCATGGCCGATGGTTTCGAAGATCGACAGATCGATGACGGCACACCGGAAAACACGAAATCATGGGGATACGCCGGAGATGGCTATGACCGTCCAAACACAGACCGGTACTGGGTAAGGGCGAAGATCGACCAGGAACTTCCCTTGGGTGCGACGGCCCAACTCGATCTGGACATCGTCAGCGACCAGGATTACCTCACCGAATTCAGGGAGGGACGAAGCGGCTTCGATGAGACCCGGGATGCCTTTCTGGCGACCTTCGGACGGGATATCGACACCTACGACGAATCCACGCGCACCAATCGGCTGAACATCAACCGGACCTGGTCGAAAGCCACCTTCAACGGCGATCTGCTTTGGAACGACAACGTGACGAACCGCCGGTGGGAACAAGAGGATATGACCCTGCAGCGACTGCCGGTCCTGGGTTTCAGTACCGCGAAACAGCAGGCCTTTGACAGCAATATTTACTGGGACATGGACGTTGCGTACACCTATTTTTATCGACAGGACGAAAATCGGAACAATCGTCGGGGACATCGTTCGGACCTCTACCCGCGGGCCTATCTGCCCCTGCGGTGGGAAAACTACCTGTCGCTCGAACCGTCGGTGGGATTCCGACAAACCACCTGGGTCATGGACAGATGGGAGGACGAGACGGAAGATCGCACCCATTTTCGTCAGATCTATGATGCCCGGCTCGATCTCTCCTCGGAGTTTTCCAAGGTGATGGCCTCTCCCGTTTCTGCCGCGGACCGGTTGCGCCACAGCATAAAACCGCAACTCATTTATGAATACATCCCGGACCAGGATCAGTCGGACCTGCCCAGATTCACACAACTGGACCGCATCGAAGGGCTAAATCGCATCACCTGGGCACTCACCAACACCTTGACGGCCCGATCGAAAGGAGCCTCCGTATCCGCCGACGCGGCTGCCCAGGCAACCATGGGATCGAACCGGGAGTCAGGGACAAAAATGGGCCTTTTGCCGCTGGGCGTTCTTCCGTCGGAAGAGTCGACGACCCAGAGCGCGATCCCGACGCTCTTCGATTATAACCGCTTCCTGCGCTTTTACCTGGAGCAGAGTTACTACTTCAACAGCCAGGAGTTGGAAAACAGGGAAAAAAAGGGCCTGGCCGAGCCCTTTTCAGAGATCTATGGGGAACTGGATGTCAACCTGGGGCGATATCTTCTCCTGGGGGCCGACGGCCGGTACGATCCGTCCGACGCGAGATTTACCCGTCACAACGTAAATGCGACGGCGGCCGATGGGCGGGGGGACCGCTTTTTGGTGGAGCATCGCTATACGAAAGAGGTCACCGAATCCATCTATTCACAAATTCTTGTCATGGTTACCGACCGCCTGGCCCTTACCGGGGAATACGAAAGAAATCTTTTGGAAAAGGAAGATATCAGTAAGGGAGTGGGCCTCCTTTATACGGCCCAATGCTGGTCCATCGATCTATTTCTCGAAAAGGAGGGAGAAGACACCAGGTTTTCCTTCCTTGTGAACTTGTTGGGAATCGGCGGTTTCGGACAGTAGAAATTTGATGCCAGAAGGCTGGATATTGGGTTCTCCGCGAAGGGGGAAAGACTGAAATCCTGGGAAATCATAGGAGTCAGAAGCCAGAATTCAGGAGCCAGAATGAAATTGATGTCGCTTCACGCCATCGATTCGATCCTATGATTGAGCCGAAGGCGAATACCTGATTCTGACTCCTGGATTCTTGATGCAATATTACGGCAGCGCCATTTATCTTATAACTTGGCCCAGAGGGGCAGAATCTCTGGGTGAAATACGATTCAACTGACAATGCCATTTGCCTTTTACCATGGGCAATGATACACGACGTTTTTATCGCACGAGCTTCATTCGGCAGTTACGACAGAAAAAATCGTCAGATACAAGACGTATAAAGAGTTTCTTTCCAGAAATAGGCAAATTGGGTTGAGATCAAGGCGCACGAAAAATTTTACCACAGGTGCCCCGAAGGAAATGCCCTTGGGGTGCATATGGTTGATATTCAGAGGATAAAATTTTTGGTGCAACGCCGATATCGGCCAAAGTTAAAATTGGCTTGGCCATTTCTGGATAGGCACTAACAGGATCGAGCCATTTATGCCCGGAGATAAACTGATAAACGCCTGGTATGCCCTGCACACGAAAAGCCGATTCGAAAACGTCGTGAGCGAAGGCTTGTCCAAGAAGACGCTCACCGTCTTTTTGCCGAAAATCACGGTGAAGAGCCGGCGAAGGGACCGGCACAAGATGATTCGCGTCCCCCTTTTTCCAGGCTATGTTTTCGTGAAAACAGACCTGAACCCCAACGAACATCTGGAAATATTAAAAACCACCGGAGCGGTCAAACTCATCGGCAGCAAACAGGGGCCGGTCTCCATTCCCGATGCGACAATCGACTCCTTGAAGATCATGGTCGCAACGGACCAGGAGGTGATCACCGGAACACGGTTTAAAAAGGGGGACCGGGTGGTGGTGATCAACGGTCCTTTCACCGGCGTCACGGGCGTATTTTCCAGTTATCGGGGCGATGGTCGGGTGATCGTCAACATCGAGGCGCTGGGCCAGTTCGCCGCCGTCAACGTCGATGCCGACGATGTTGAAAAACTACCGGAAATATTATCATAACTACTTGACATTGTATCAAGTTCTATTTTATAGATCCACTTTCACTCCCTTTCAATCCCGTAGATCATACCGATGGTTCAAGGAGGATACATGAACAAACTGGAGCTCATCTCCGCTTTGAAAACCAAAGCAGACATTTCCAAATCCGAAGCGGCCAAAGTGGTTCAGATTTTCTTTGACAGCATGGCAGATGCCATGGCTGACGGCGAGCGTGTTGAAATTCGGGGATTATGCAGCTTCTTCGTGAAAGAGTACAAGAGCTATACGGGCAGAAATCCCAAAACCGGAGAAAAGGTCACCATAAAACCCAAAAAACTTCCTTTTTTCAAAGCCGGCAAAGAATTAAAAGAACGGGTGGATCGATAACCAAAGCGGGGCCAAATGCCATGTAGCGACGCCATCTGGATATGGGTCGAAAAGGAAGAAGGAGGCAACGCCGATTCAGGATTCCGGGATCCATAGAAGAAAATGACGACGGCAAACGGATTTCGCGCCATTATTGGTCAACGGCAACCCATTAGACTGCTCCAGTCGTTCATTGCCAATGGTAGACTGCCCCATGCACTGCTCTTTTCGGGAGACGATGGGATAGGGAAAAAGATGACGGCCCTGGCATTCGCCATGGCCATAAATTGCCACACATTACAAAAGCAGCGTATAGACCATCTTTCCATCGACGAAATCGATGCCTGTGGATACTGTGCCCCGTGTAAAAAGATTGCGGGGAACCAGCATCCGGACATTATTCATATCCAGCCTCGATCATCCATCATTGCCATCTCCCAGATTCGAACCATGCTTGAGACCTTGGCCTTAAAACCCCATGAAGCGACCCAACGGGTCGTCATCCTGTCCGAAGCCCAGGCCATGAACCCGCAGGCGGCAAACGCACTGTTGAAGATACTGGAAGAGCCACCGAACCATACCTTGCTGGTGCTTACGGCGAACCAACCGTCCAATCTGCTGCCCACGGTTGCCTCGCGATGCCGGCATATGCGCTTTTTTCCCCTTGATCCGGCAGCGATCCGACATCTGTTGGAAAAGGAGGACAAAACGACACCGGAAACCGTAGAATTGGGGACCCGATTGAGCGGCGGCAGCTTCACCCGGGCGAAGAGATGGGCAAAGGAGCCATGGCCCAAGCGCCGGGATTGGCTCATCGGTGCCATCACCGACCGGATAAACGAAGGCGATTCGTCCCAGATTCGATACTGGCTTGCGCTTTCCGAAAAGTTGGCAAAAAGAAAGGAACGTATTGAAGAATCGCTGGAAATCGTTACAATATGGCTACGGGACGCGTTGGTGATCAAGTTTGATCCCCAAAAGGTCGTCAACCGGGATCGAATGGAAATGGTTGCCGCCGTTGCGAATCGTTTGGAACCGGCACAACTGCTTTCGATGATCGAAGCTTTGGATCATGCGTTGGCCGCCCTTCGGTCCAACACAAATACAAGACTGACACTGGATGCCATGGTCCTGCGGATGGCAGCGACATGCGCACATATAGATGTGAGACATGGAAAAACGAGTAGGAATCCGGTTCAAGACCGGCGGTAAGGTATATGATTTCAGCTGCGGCGCCTTCGTCCTCAATGTGGGGGACAAGGTGATCGTTGAAACCGAAAAAGGGTTGGGATTCGGTACGGTGGAAACGCCACCGGAGTTGATCGAACCGGACGACACACCCAAAAAGCCCCTGAAAAAGGTTTTTCGAAAGGCCAATGAAAAGGATCTGAGCCAGGTCGAACAGAACGAGACCCTGGAAAGAGAAGCCCATGCCTTCTGCCTGGAAAGCGTAAAGCGACTGGGTCTGAAAATGAACCTTTTTTCGGTGGAAAGCACCTTCGATGCCAGTCGTTTGACCTTCTTTTTCACCGCGGACGGAAGGGTGGACTTTCGGCAATTGGTGAAGATCCTGGTCAAACAGTTTCGGGTTCGCATCGAAATGCGCCAGGTGGGCATTCGAAACCAGGCCAAGATGTGCGGCGGCATAGGCCGGTGTGGACGCGTTTTCTGCTGCTCCACCTTCATGGAAAAGTTCGAACCGGTTTCGATCCGCATGGCCAAACAGCAGGGATTGAGTTTGAATCCGACGAAGATTTCCGGCCAGTGTGGCAGGCTCATGTGCTGCCTGACATTCGAAAACGAAACTTACCGCGCCCTAAAAAAAGGATACCCGAAAATCGGAAAAGTCGTGAATACGCAAAAGGGTCAGGGAAAGGTCACCCGACACAACGTGATCGGAAACCGCATTACGGTTCGTTTGGAATCCGGTGGGGAGGTGGAGATCGAAAGAGACGAGATCATCACGGACAGGAGCTAGAACATGGCATTGCCATTTTACATAACAACACCCATTTACTACGTGAACGCCAGGCCCCACCTGGGCCATGCCTATACGACCATCGCTGCCGACGTTTCCCGCCGGTTTCACCAGATGTCCACCGAAAAGACCTACTTTCTCACCGGAACGGACGAACACGGCGACAAGATCATCCGCGCCGCCGAAAAGGAGAATCAGACACCACGCGAATATGTGGATCACGTCAGCGGCCTGTTCAGAGCCCTCTGGCCGGAGCTGAACATCTCCAACGATGATTTCATCCGGACGACCGACCCGGCCCACAAGGCCGTCGTGAAATCCATCCTTCAACGCATTTACGATGCCGGAGACATCTATTTCAGCGAATATGAAGGTCTTTACTGTTTCGGCTGTGAACGTTTCTATAACGAACGGGAACTCGTCGAGGGGCGCTGTCCGGACCACCAGACCGTGCCGGAAACCATCAAGGAGTCCAATTACTTTTTCAAGATGAGCCGGTACCAGAAATGGCTTGTCGACCACATCCACGACAACCCCGATTTCATCCGGCCGGAGCGCTACAGGAACGAGGTGCTCGCCTTCTTGCGGGAACCCTTGGACGACCTTTGCATCTCCAGACCCAAATCACGTATCAATTGGGGCATCACTTTGCCCTTCGACCCCGATTACGTTACCTACGTGTGGTTCGACGCGCTGCTCAACTATATTTCGGCACTTGGTTATCCGGATGGCGAATTGTACAAGACATACTGGCCCGTCGCCCAGCACATCGTGGCAAAGGATATCCTCAAACCCCACGGCATCTACTGGCCCATCATGCTCAAGGCCGCAGGGATTCCCATCTATCAACATCTCAATGTACACGGCTACTGGAACGTAGACGACAGCAAGATGTCCAAAAGCATCGGCAACGTGGTCGAGCCGCTATCCATGAGAAACAAATACGGCCTGGATGCCTTTCGCTTCTTCCTCATGCGGGACATGTCCTTTGGATTGGACTCCAGCTTCAACGAGGCGGCCCTGGTCCAGCGGATCAATTCGGATCTGGCCAATGACCTGGGCAATCTCTTCTCCCGGATCCTCGCAATGGCCCATAAGTATTTCGACGGCATCATCCCGTCGCCGGATCCGAAGGCAGACCAGGATATGAAGGAAAGTCTTTCCGACCGGAGCCACAGCACCATCGATGCCTACATGGAAGCCATGGAAAACTTCGCTTTCCACAAAGGGCTCACTGCCGCCTGGGAATTTATCGACCACATGAACAAGTATGTGGTGAAAACCGAACCATGGGTGCTGGCAAAACAGGAGGACAAAAGGCGGCAACTGGAAACGGTGATCTATAACCTTCTGGAAGGACTTCGCATCATCTCCGGCCTCATCTATCCAGTAATGCCCCAGACCGCCATAACCATGCAAAGGCACCTGGGTTTTTCCGCAACGGACGCCTTTTTCAAAATCGATCGCCTTTCCCGGTGGGGAGGCACGAATCCGGGGCAAAAGATCGGAAACGCCGTTTCCCTGTTTCCCCGTATCGATGTGGATAAAATCAACCAGGAACCGGAAAAGCCGCCCCAACCCGAAAAAACCGTCAGGCCCATGAAGCCTGAGATCACCATCGAAGACTTCGCCAAGATCGACCTTCGGGTGGCCACCGTTGTTTCGGCCAAGGCCATACCCAAGGCGAAAAAACTTCTCGAGCTGGAAGTCGACCTGGGCCAGCGGCGGATCATCGTCTCCGGCATCGCCGGCAGCTATACGCCTGAGGACCTGGTGGGCAAACAGGTCATCATCGTCGCGAACCTGAAACCGGCAAAACTTATGGGAGTTACGTCCCATGGCATGCTCATCGCGGCGACGGACGAAAAGGGAGCCGTCGTGGCCACATTGGACAAAGCGGTGGCACCCGGCACACCGATTGGATAGATGTCCTCGGATGCAATCCATATGAAAAGCAGAACACGAACGATACCGAAGCGTAAAGCCAACGCGCCCACTGCTCCTTGGGCCCGATATCACGACCACAGGGTATGACACGATTGTCTGAACGTTACAGGCGCCTATCATCTGAACCCAGCTGGAAGACGTTCCAAAATAAGCGGCGGCGGATTCGCCGTCCGAAAAGCTTTCGTCCGGGAATTCGGATTCACTGGCCCAAAGTCTTTACGGGAACGAAACGGAATCTAACATGGACAGCCGTAGTGCTTGCGGTGGTAGTGATCGGCATCTGGGCCATGTGGCCCTCGGGTGAGGATGTAAAAAAGGAGAGATCAACTGCAGTCAGTGTGCCGCCCCCAAGGGATTCGGCCAATGAACTGATACGAAAAAAAGATGTCCATATTTTTCTTGACGGCGCTAAAATGGTCAATGTGACGACCGCGCCGGTAACGGTGCAATTCGACGGAAAACCCTACCGGGTGGAAACGAGTCTGGACCTGAAACTGCAACAATACCTGCTGAAACGCATGGACCGGGAAAATTCGCGTTACATCGGTATCGTGGCAATGGCGCCGGACACGGGAAGAGTTCTTGCCATGGCCGGTTTCAACAAGATCAACCCGGACAAGGATCCGTGTCTTTTGGCCGAATATCCGGCAGCCAGCATCTTCAAAATCATAACGGCTGCCGCCGCCGTGGAGGAAAAGGGGTATTCGGCAACTTCCCGCTTCACCTTCAACGGTTACAAGCACACCCTTTACAAGCGGCAGCTTACGGACAAAACCAATCGGTATACCAACACCATCTCGTTTCGCAACGCGTTTGCCCAGTCAGTGAATCCGGTCTTCGGAAAAATTGGCGCACTGTATATGGCGCCGGGTGCGCTCCAAGAGTACGGAGAGGCCTTTGCCTTCAATCGCAACGTCAATTTCGAACTCTCCTGGCCGGTAAGCCGACTTATCGAAAAAGACGAATCGTACCGCCGTGCGGAGATTGCCAGCGGATTCAATCGACAGACCACCATCTCCCCCCTTCACGGCGCAGTGATCGTTTCGGCGGTGTTAAATGGGGGAAAACCGGTGGAGCCGACCCTGGTCGACCGCATTGTGAACGACGATGGCGAGACCGTTTATCGGACCGAAGCCAATTTTCTGCCGCCGGCGGTGTCTTCCAAGACCGCCGATGTCCTGGAACAGCTCATGGTCGCCACCGTTTCGTCGGGGACCGCCAGCAAACCCTTTCGGGGGCGTCGCCGCAACAAAGTGTTGTCGAAATTGCGATTGGGCGGGAAAACCGGTTCGATCTTCAATCGAAAACACGACGCCCGGTTCGACTGGTTCGTTGGATTTGCCGAGGAAAAAAAGGGCGATGAAAAAATGGTGGTCTCGGTCATGGTGGCCCACGAAGAGTACATCGGTACCCGCGCCACCCAGTATGCCCGATGGGCCATCGAACATCACTTCAAGGACTATTTTGCCAATAAAAAGACGGCTGGGAAAAATTCCAGTGGATAAGGAGACCAACGATGCCCGGTTTTGAAATATTCGGTGACGAAGAACGCAAAGAAGTCGGTGACGTTTTAGGGACAGGGGTCTTGTTTCGCTATGGCTTCGACGGCGCACGGGACGGTCACTGGAAGGCCAAGACCTTCGAGGCGCTGCTGGCCAGGCGCCTGAATGTGGCCCACGCCCATCTGTGCGCCAGCGGAACCGCAGCCCTGGCCACGGCGCTGGCCGCCTGTGGTATCGGCGCCGGGGACGAAGTGATCGTCCCCCCGTTCACCTTCGTCGCCACCATCGAAGCGGTGCTCATGGCCGGCGCAGTGCCGGTATTTGCCGAAATCGACGAGACGCTCTGCCTTTCACCGGAAGGGCTTTCGGCGGTATTGACACCGGCGACAAAGGCGGTCCTTCCCGTGCACATGTGCGGCGCCATGGCCCGGATCGATGAAATCACCGCATTTTGTGACCGGAAGGGATTGATCCTGGTCGAAGACGCCTGCCAGAGTGTGGGGGCCAGCTACAAAGGGAGGGCCTTGGGCGGCTTCGGCAAGGCCGGCTGTTTCTCCTTCGACCCCGTCAAGACCATCACCTGTGGCGAGGGAGGCGCCGTCGTCACCAACGAAAAGGAAATCTACGTGGCCGCTGACGCCTTCGCCGACCACGGTCATGATCATATCGGAAATGACCGGGGAGCCGAAGATCACCTGGTCATCGGCACCAACTATCGAATCAGCGAGCTCAACGCCGCCGTGGGATTGGCACAGCTGCGCAAATTGGACTGGATTCTGGAAACCCAGCGTCGGAACAAAACCGCCCTGAAAGAGGCCATGTCCACATTGTCCCATGTGGTGTTCCGTCAGATTCCGGACCCTGCAGGCGATTCGGCAACATTTCTCTCTTTCCTGATGCCCGACGTGGGTCGCGCCCGTCAGGCAGTCATGTCCCTTTCTGCAAGCGGTGTGGACGGTTGCTTTCACTGGTATGACAACAACTGGCATTACATCCGTAAGTGGGGCCACTTTCGCGAAATGAAGGCCGCGGCCCGGCTGGCCGTCCAGAATTTTCCCAACTGCCCGGATTACGGCACAATCGAAACCCCTGCTTCCGATGCCATCATGGAGCGAACCATTTCCATGCAGATCAAACTGGGATGGACACCCGAACAGCTGGAACGGCGAATCGAAACCACCGTGAATGTACTAAAAAGCTTTTCTTAAGCCATCGAGGGCCAGACAATATTACGAAAGAGGGTCATTCTTCCATCTATTTTGCCGATGGGGAAAAATGGGAAAAGCTTTTTACAGAAAGTCTCTTTTACTTTATTTTGATGGACGCGTTTTAGAAGAGGGCAAACGACATGGCACGAAACGAATCGAGTGCTGCTTTTCACATGAAGCACTTTCTCAGAAAAATTGGCGATCGTCTTTTTCCGTTTCCAAGAATCCGATGGGGACGTCATCCACATACGGTTCACGGACCGGCGATCATCCTATTTCCATGCCTTGCCAACCAATTCTGTTGTGGATTGGCCGGCATCATTGCCGTGAAAGGCCGCAGGGTTCCGGCGGCGGCAATGGATCTCGCGCCCATGGTAAAACTCGTTTCGGCAGCCGATAGCGCGGGCCTGGAGACCCTGTCCCATGGCACGGGTGACATCGTCGATCGCTATCTCGGCGGGGAAACGAACCTTGCCACCCTTTTGGATCGGATCCGCACTCTCAAACAGGAGGCACTGTTTCTCCGCCTCTTCAATGATGCGGGAGCGCAAAAGCAACTTTCTGATCTGAGCGAAACCTTGTCATCTCTATTGAATCGTGAGCAGACGCTGCTGGCCGAACAGGCGGGCAGTCTGGAAAGTCAAACGGTGGACGCCGTTTCCAAAAGTATCGAGACGCTAAAAGACATCATCTGGTGCCTGAACGTGGAACTGGCCGGCAACATCGAAAAAATCCGTGACCTCATGCCCGATGACGGTGAGCCTCTGTCTGAAAATCACACGACAGTCCTTCGGCAGATCAACGCGGTACTCAACAGCATCGATCGGTTGGAAGTTCGGGGGCGGGATTCCGCGGGCATCTCCATCATGTTCCTCCTTTCGGAAGACGCCTATGAACATTTCTTTACAGAGCTGGAACAAAAAAATCTGGCAGCGAAATTCGAAAGTCGCATGGACAAGGATGTTCTGGGCAATACCAGCATCAGCCGCAACCGTTCCATTGGCGAGGACGGCAGGTCAATGGTCGCCGTGACCTTGGTTTACAAAATCGCCGCAGAAATCGGAAGCCTCGGGGACAACATTCGGTTTTTGCGCGGACAAATCCGGCAGGACGACATCCTGCAACGCATCGCAGCCGCCGATCATGACTTTCACACGGTTTCCTCCCATACCCGCTGGGCTTCCGTGGGAGCCATCACCGAACCCAATTGTCATCCGGTGGACAACACGACAGCGGGGGCAACGTTGAAGGATCGACCCATCATCCACGCCTGCCTCAACGGCGACATCGACAATTACATGGAACTCAAAGCGGCCATGGAATCGTGCGGGAATCGGATCCCCGACCCCATCACCACGGACACGAAAATCATCCCTTTGCAGATCGAGCATCACCTGAAAAAGGGCGTGACGGTGACGGAGGCCTTTCGGTTGGCGGTAAACGATTTCCAGGGGTCCCACGCCATCGCCATGCATACGGATCTGGCGCCGGGAAAATTCTTTTTGGCACAAAAGGGAAGCGGTCAGGCGGTCTTCGTGGGACTGGCAGGCGACCACTACATGCCCACATCCGAGGTGTACGGATTCATCGAGGAGACACAGGCCTTCGTGAAAATGGACGGCGAAAAGATCGTAGCGGGAAAATCCGGTAACACCCAGGGGCAAATCTTCGTTTTGGATCAACGATCCACCGGCGGCACGAAAGGCATCCAGGCCATGTACTACGATGGAACGCCCCTTTCCCTCACCGACGATGATGTCAAACAGACGCAGATCACTTCCCGGGACATCGACCGCCAGGGATTTCCCCACTACTTCCTGAAAGAAATTTCCGAAGCGCCCCTGTCGGTGGAACGTACCCTTCTCAATCGTTGGAAAATCATCGACAAAGGAGAGGGCCAGCGTTACGTGATCCATCTGGATGAAAAGATGTTCCCCCCATCTTTGGAAAAGGCTTTTTCCGAAAATCGGATTCGGCGGGTCTTCTTCGTGGGCCAGGGGACCGCCGGCATCGCCGCCCAGGCATGTGCGGACATATTGAAATCGTATCTTTCCGATCCCACCATGCAGCTTCGTGCCCTCAAGGCCTCGGAGCTTTCCGGATTCGAGTTGAAAGAAGGGGACGATGAAAAGAGCATGACCGATACGCTCGTCGTCGCCATCAGCCAATCGGGGACCACCACGGACACCAACCGCACCGTGGACATGGTGAAGGCCCGTGGCGCACACACCCTGGCCATTGTGAACCGGCGGGATTCGGATATCACCTTCAAGGTGGACGGCGTATTGTATACCTCCAGCGGCCGGGACATCGAAATGAGCGTGGCCTCCACCAAGGCATTCTACTCACAGATCGTCGCCGGCGCCCTGTTGGGATTGAAGGTGGCCAGCATTCGGGGCAAGCGCTCTTCGGAATTTCTTTCGGATCAGATCGCCGAACTGCTCAGAATTCCCGATCACATGCGCAGCATCCTGGAAATGCAGGAACCCATTCAGGCATCCGCCCGGCGACTGGCGGGCACCAAGACCTATTGGGCCGCCGTGGGCAGCGGACCCAACAAATCCTCTGCAGATGAAATCCGTATCAAACTCAGTGAGTTATGCTACAAAACGATCTCGTCCGATTTCGTGGAAGACAAAAAACACATCGATCTCTCCTCGGAACCGCTCATCATCGTATGTGCCGCCGGGTCCAAGGGGACCGTCATCGGGGACATCATCAAGGATACCGCCATCTTCAAGGCCCACAAGGCCGCACCGGTGATCATCGCCGACGAGGGAGAAGAGAGATTCGCGCCCTACGCCGAGGACGTGTTCCACGTTCCCCAGGTGAGCCCCCAATTCGCACCGATCCTGAACACCCTCGTGGGTCATATCTGGGGGTACCATGCGGCCCTGGCCATCCACGAAGGATCCCGGTTTCTCCACGAGGTGCGGGAATCCATCTACAAAACCCTCGACGATCTTGCAGCCCAGGGACTGGATGTCTACGAGGTGGTGCTGGAAAAGGGATTCCGGGAGAAGATCGCCGGTTTTTACCAGGCCTTCCGGAGCAGGCGAAGTGCCGCGCAATTTCCCACGGCAATCACCAATGCATCGGATCTGACGCTGCTTTTCAAGTATCTGTCGGGGCGGTTGCCCCTCACCGATTTCGAATTGGATTTCGGCATCAAGGGAACGGCGAAAAATATTCTCAATACCTTGTTCCGGGTGCTGGGCGAATCCATCAATCTCATGTCCCGGCCGGTGGACGCCATCAAGCATCAGGCCAAGACCGTTACCGTGGGCACCAGTCGCATCAGCGAACGGCTGGAAGGCGTCCTCTTTGAGGCCCTTGCGGACCATGACCTGGATATCGCCCAGATCACCAACCGAAACATCATCGTCATGAAAAACATCCAGGCCGTTATCGAAAAGATCAAGGGAAGCATCCTCTATCGCATCGATGGCCTTGGAATTTTGGGCGATCCGACGGATCAGACCACTATCGCCATATTGAAGAAAACGGGAATTCTGGCGAACCTGACCTCCCGGGTGGAGACGGACAACGTGCTTAAGGGTTCCAAACGGATCATCGTTCGCCAGGGCAATGTCTATATCGGTAAAGGACGGAAAGACGGCCGAAGCATCGTCGTGATTCCGGCCACCTCCGAGGATCCAACCGACGGCAATCGCATTCGATACCTGCTCTTGCTCAATATCGGTTTCAAGGGCGAGATTGCACTGGATGATAAAATCAGGGCTCTCGGTGGAAAGTACGAGAACATGAAAAGTATTGTCCAGGAAAACAGCATTCCCTGGTCCGATTCCTACCTGGACGAGGTGGACGTGGACGAATTGTTCGGCCGATCGGCGGAAAAAATCGCCGAAGCCATGGTGGAGAGGCATCGATGATGTTGTCTTTATTCACATTCGGAAGTGTCAGCGAGGAGAAAAACGTTATGAAAAAAAGAGATCTGTCTGTCGTATTGGTGGTTCTTCTGGCTTCAATGGTCATGTACTCTCCGGTTATCGCGCAAACGACGGCAAAGGGAAGCCCCGGAGAGATGGTCAAAAACCTGGAGAATCGTCTCCAGTCGGCACGATCCAACCAGGTGAACGTGCTGGCCCCCGGTCTTTTCGAAGATGCCCAATCCGCATTCATGAAAGCCGGGCAGGGGTTGGAAAAGGGAGCCAAACTCTCCTCCATCCAGGAGAACATATCCGATGGAAACGCGAGTTTGGACAAAGCCGAAGAGATCGCCCAGGTATCCCGGACCATTCTCCCGGAAACGATCAAGGCCAGGGACAAAGCCCTTGCGGTGAATGCCGACAGACTGGACAAACCGTATATGGAGGTGGAGAACCAATTTTTACGACTCACCCGGGCCATCGAAAAGGATAATCTGAGTTACGCCCAGAAAAATGCCCCTGGTGTCGCGGCCGACTTTCGGAAATTGGAAATCATGGCCATCAAGGATGCCGCTCTTGGCGAAGCGCGCAAAATGATGGCCGATGCAAAGGAGAATGATTTCGAAGATATCGTTCCAGCGGCATACGAAGATGCCCAAAAGGTCCTCGAGGCGGCGGACGCCTACATCGAACAGAATCCCTATGCGGCATCGACCATCGCCCAAAAAGCGGACCATGCCGAATTCATGGCACGGCGAATGATGGCCATCCAGGAAAGCAGCGGCAAATTCAAAAGCATGGACCCGGAACAGACGGCGCTTTACTTCGAAAGAATATTGACGAACCTGAGTGAAAAGCTTTCCGCCGGTGATTTACGAAACATCGCATTCGACGACCAAATCGCAAACTTGGCCGGTTCTATCCGGGAGATGGAAAGCAGGCAGGTGTATCTTTCAAAAATGAACCAAGACCTTACGACGCAATCGGCCCAACTGCAGAGCCAAATCAACGAACTGAAGGGGTATTCGCGCGAACAGCAAGCAGCCAAGGAAGCACTGGCAGCAGAGCGTGCCTTCGACGAACAATACAATGCGGTACAAGAGGTGTTTCGCAGCGATGAAGCCGAGGTCTACAAGCAGGGGAACCAACTCGTCATTCGGCTGCGGGGCATCCAGTTCCCGGCAGGAGAGGCAACCTTGCGTCCGGACAACTACATCCTTCTCAGCAAGGTCCAGAAGGCAATCAAAACATTCGGCCAGCCCTTCGTCACCATCGAAGGGCACACCGACACGACGGAAAGTACCGGTCAGGCGCTGACGAGCCAGGAACTCTCCCTTCGGCGCGCCGATGTGGTGAAAACCTACCTGGTCGCCAACGACACACTTCCGGCAGGACGAATCCGGGCGACGGGGTATGGATCGGAACGGCCCCTGGCCCCCAATACGACCGCCGAAGGCCGTGCCATCAACCGAAGGATCGATCTTTTGATCACGCCGACTGCTGGGAAGTAACAAAAAACAGGAGTCAGAGGCCAGGATTCGGGAGCCAGAATGAATCTGATGTCGCGTCGCCGATTGGATAGGATGGATCGAGCCGAAGGTGAATACCTGCTTAGTTGTATTCAAACCGGGTGCGTTGCACCCGGTTACATCCCAAACCCAGGCCACCCGCTTTGCGGACTGAATAAAACCCTATCGATTCTGAATCCAATCACAAAGTAGCCGCACGCCGAAACCGGTTCCTCCGGTACCACAATAATCCGAAGCCTTGGCGGCCCATGCCGGTCCGGCGATGTCGATGTGTGCCCATGGTGTATCGCCGACGAACTCGGAGAGAAACAACGCTGCCGTGATGGCCCCCCCCCATCTGCTGCGGCTCACGTTGTTCAGATCGGCGAAATCGTTTTTTAACAGTTCTTTGTAATCATCGGGCAAGGGCAGTTGCCAGCAGCGTTCGTGGGTATTCTTCCCCGCTTCCACGATGGCATCGGCCAGCTTCTGATCCGTCGAAAACAGACCGGCAATCTTCTCGCCGAGGGCGATGACACAGGCACCGGTCAAGGTGGCCAGGTCGATCAGGGTATCCGGTTTGTACTGTTTGACCGCCCAGGCCATGGCATCGATGAGGATCAACCGTCCTTCGGCATCCGTATTGCCGATCTCGATGGTTTTGCCTGCAAAGGACCGGACGATATCCCCGGGACGAATTGCCGTTCCCGAAGGCATGTTCTCCACCAGTGGCATGATTCCCACCACTTTGATTTCCGGCTTGAGCCGCGCCACGGCCATCATGGTACCGGCCACCGCGGCGGCACCGGACATGTCCATCTTCATGGTCTCGAGGCTTCCCGATGGTTTCAGGTTGATACCACCCGAATCAAAGGTCACCCCCTTGCCCACCAGTACAAGTGTCTCCCTGGCATGTTTCGGTGTATATTCGATGGTCACCAGGCGTGATTTTGCATCACTGCCCTGCCCTACGGCCAGCATGGCACCGAATTTGTTTTTCTCCAGCCATTTGTGGTCCTTTACGCTCACCTTCAATCCGCAGGCGATCGCCTCTTTCTCAATCATCCGGGCAAAGGTTTCAGGCCGCTTGTCGTTGGACGGCGTCGTCACCCACTCCCTTGCCATGATGCTGGCATCACATATGCTGGTCACCGATTCGGCCAACCCGTCGACTTCTTTTTTCTCTGCGGCCGTAGCCATGAGGGTCGAACGGCGTACCGGCTTTTTCTCTTTCTTTTCCTTGTACCGGTCGAAAATGTGATTTCCCAGGGCAATACCTTCCATCAGTGCCGAAAAAAGGGTTCGGATCCCCATGGAAAGCCCCTTGGCAGCGGGCGTTGCAATGGTCAAGGAAGGCAGGTCCGCATCGATACAAACCCGCACGGCCTTTCCGGCAAAAGAGCGGATGGAATCGACGGAAAGGTTCTCGGACTTTCCCATGCCGAGAAAAACCGTTCGGGTGATACGGGTATCTTTGGGTTGAAACAAGGTCACCCGCTCCCCTTTTTTACCGCTGAACTCCTCGAGCGTCTTTGCCTGCGCGACCAATGCCACCACGGTCTTGTCGGCATGAATGTCCGCATCCTCACACACGGGAACCACCAGGGTCTGAACCTTGGCACGCTTCAGGTTGACGGTCTTCACTTCTATCATGTGTTATCTCCGAATCGTCACCTTTTCCATGATAACGGGATCCTTTGGCTTGTCCATGGGACCGGTGGGCACGGAACCGATTTTCATTACCACATCCAGGCCTGACGTGACCTTACCGAAAACGCTGTGACGGTCATCCAGATGGGGCGTCGGCGCCAGGGTGATGAAAAACTGGCTGCCGTTGGTTCCCGGCCCGGCATTGGCCATGGAGAGAACGCCGGCCGAATCGTGCCGAAGGCCCTGGTCGAACTCATCGGTGAACTGATACCCCGGGCCGCCGGTACCGTTGCCGAATGGACAGCCGCCCTGGATGACAAAACCTTCGATCACCCGGTGGAAACCCAAGCCGTCATAGTAGTTTCCCCCACGGACCGTCTCCTGGCGCCCCTCGGCGAGATTGATGAAATTCCACACCGTCTCGGGACACTCCTTGGCGTACAGCTCTGCCTCGAAGGTGCCCATGTTGGTCTCGAATACGGCGGTTGCGCGTTCGATTTCATCTTTGTAGGTCTCTTTCACGTTGCTCATGGATCACTCCTTTGAATCAATAGAATATTACATTCATCTTCTTGGATTGCGATTAACCAACTTTAAAAAAGTTTTAATATAGGTGTGGGGACATACACTGTCAACAAGTATACGTGTTGTTCATTTCTGCCAAAAACGTATACACAATCGGTGGTTGTCATGGCAATTATTGGCTAAAATAAGCATTGTACCACTCCAACTCTTGACCCGTTAGGAAAGGTCTCGTCATTCTAGGTCTTTTCATGGATTGCGCCCATTGGGTCAACTCTGCTTTCATCTCCGATGCCATAGTGGGATAATCATCAATGATATTCATGAATTCAGGATTAGGGTCGTCCAGCCTGAAAAGGAATTCACGGTTCCCCGCCAAGAGGTACTTCCAATTGCCTTTTCTCATCGCCACCTGATCCCAAAAACGCCAATACAGAACTCGATCTGTGGGGACTGGAACTTCTCCTGTCAAGATGGGGACCAAGTCGATTCCATCTAAATCACCAACCATCGGAGATTCAGCCACCGAAAGCGCTGTGGCGCCAATGTCCAATGTACTTACTGGTTCGTTGAATATTATGCCATGCGGTAATTTCCCTTCCCATTGGACCAAAAACGGGACCCGAACTCCGCCTTCTGAAAGCATTCCTTTCTCACCCACCCAGGGATCGTTTAAGGAACCATCCCAAACACCGGAATTATTTGTGATCGGAACATCTTCCATATGGATTCCCAAAGGGGCGCCATTGTCGCTGACGAAAAAGACCATCGTGCTCGTCTGCAGTTCGTGTTCATCCAATCTGTCCATGATGGCGCCTACACCGGAATCGATTGCCGCTATCATGGCAAGGGCATAGCGCCGCCTTTCGGGCATATTTGTTGGAATATTTTCTAAATATTTCGAGGGCGCCTCCAATGGCACATGTGGACCATAGTAAGAAACAACCAGAAAAAATGGATCTGCTTGATGCCGATCGATAAAGGCAAGGGCTGCTTCGGTGATCACATCTAGCCGATAGCCGTTATTTGTGACATAGCCGCCTTCCACTTTCCGCTCTTTGAAGTTGAAATTACACCAATATAGATCTTTTTTTCCGTAATAGACGTCATCGAATCCCCGGCTATCGGGGAAATATTGTTTGCGGACTTCAAACGGTACACTGTCGATGCCAAATGTGTAGGGATCGCTTGATGGATAGTTTTCTTGAAACCAATTTACAGAGTTATTATCAATATCCAAATGCCATTTTCCGACAAAACCCGTGGCGTAACCGCAATCTTGAAGCCTTTTGGCGATTGTATCCGTAGATAAGGGCAATGGTGTGTATCTGTTGCTTTCCAGACCGAAGCGTTGTTGGTATCGCCCTGTAACCAGACCCGCCCGTGAAGGCGCGCATTGCGGGGCAGTTGTATAGGCGGCGGTCATTCGAACTCCGTTTTGCGCCATTTTATCGATATTTGGCGTCTGAATGTCATCGACGACCTCTTGTGCGGAAATGTCAGCAAATCCCTGATCGTCCGTCATCACCACGATTACATTGGGGCGTGGATCATTGCGTTCAACGGATGGCAAGAAATTATCCCCCCCTCCATCACATCCGACTATTATCAAAAAAAAGGTGAGAAAGGACATCGGGCCTTGAAGGTGTCGATAATAAGGTAATTTCTTTTCCATTTGCTCCTCCCTCGTGTTTCGCCACTATCTGGTTTTTTCTGGAAAGGAAAGATCCATTTTTCTGGAAATTGAAATTGGCTGTACATCGGCCAGTACATCCAACTCCTGGTCATACCGGCGAATCACAGACGGCCAAGCATAGCGGTCCATCATGGCGGAAAGTACCGCCCGCGTATCGCTGTGATGCTTTGGCCGTCGAAAAAGCGACACGAGTTTTTCCACAAGTTCATCTTCGTCCCGATACAGAAAATCCTTATGAAATTCCTTTGGCAGGATCTCCGGGTATGCAAGGCGATTGGGCAGCAGCGGCAAGCACCCGTGGCGAATGGCCTCGATGATGGAAATGCCGAAGTTCTCCTGATTGGCGGTACTGACGACGACCGTTCCCTTCTTGAGCCATTCGTAATAGTCCTCCCTGGATTCGACGAAGCCGTATTGAACGATCTTTTCGCCGAATCGGGATCTGGCATCCACGAACGCCTTGGGCCGGACCTTGTAGTTTTCGCCCAAAAGAGCCAATCGAAAGTCGATCCCCATCCGGTCCACCCGGTCGAGGGCAGAGAAGAAGGTTTCCGGGTTCTTGTCGAACTCCCAGCGGTGGTTCCAGACGACCAGCGGAGGACCGGCGGGCCAGGGTGCCGGATCTTCCATGTCGGCATCGAATCGGCATCCTGGATGCTCCACCCGGGCCTTTTTCCGGATATCGTCGATGACCCACCGTGGCTTGAACTCGGGCATCTTTCTTATAAAATCGGGAAGGGTGGCAAAGAACTGATCGAAATGAAACCGTGAATTGAACAGGACCCGGTCGGCGCAAAGGGCCGTGGAGATATCGGTGAAACCGAATTGCATGTCCATGCGTTCTCCCGGAGCAAGGGGATAGGTCAACTGATTTTCATGAAAGTAAACCAGTGTGGGCGGACGACGGCCGTCGCACAGGGCGGTAAAATCGGCCAGGCTCATCATGGCACTGGTGATGATGCCGTCGTAGGCCCGAAGATCGTCGATGACTTGGGTAAAATAAAGGGCCGCACCACGCATCCGCCATTTCCAGAAACGGGCCGGCAGGGTCAGAAGGTGGATGTCGTGATGGGAGTGACCGATCAACCCGTCTGCAAAATCCCGATGCGATCCACCGTAAAAGGGTTCGATGAATAAAAAACGCATAAAAAGTAAAATATAGAATCCAGAATCAAGGAGTCAGAATCCATGGAAGAAATGCCATATCCCAATATTCAAACATGAAACGATGAAAAATCAACGTATACCTATTCCGCAATCTTTTGTAGCTTTGTTTGGAATTTGAAAAATTGGAAGTTGTGATTTATTTGTAATTTGCTATTTGCGTATTGGGATTTCCCTCTGCTGAATTAGATCGTTCCCGCCAGCCGTGCCAACTCTTCGAAATCCAACGTCTCCACCCTTGCAGCGCCCAGTTTCTCCAGAAATACGAAGTGGATATGTTCGCCTTCCCGCTTTTTGTCCTTTCTCATGGTGGCCACCATGGATGGCCCATCCACGGGGGATCGGATCGGCAGACCATAATCGTGCAGGATCTGCGACAGGCGGTCTGCGTCGGAAATGGGGAGCAGTCCCTTTTCGGCGGACAGGCGCACCGCCATTCCCATTCCGATTCCCACGGCCTGCCCATGGGGGATACCCGTGAGCTTTTCCAGGGCGTGACCAAAGGTGTGGCCGAAATTGAGCTTTCTCCGTTCTCCCTTCTCCCGCTCGTCCCGGGAAACCACGCCGGCCTTGATTTCAACCGATCGAAAGACCAGATGGGCGATGGTTTCCGCGTCCAGGTTCAATGCTTTCGCCCTTCTGTTTTCGATGAAGTCGAGCATCTCCCCGTCGGCGATGGCGCCGTGTTTGATGATCTCGGCAAATCCGCACAGGCATTCCTCGTAGGGCAGCGTCTTGAGCATGGAGAGGTCGCAAATCACGAATTCCGGTTGGTTGAAGGTTCCCACCATGTTCTTGAATCCGCCAAAGTTCACGCCGTTTTTACCGCCGACACTAGCATCCACCTGGGAAAGCAGGGTTGTGGAGACGAAACCGAATCGAATTCCGCGCATATAGGTGGAGGCGACGAATCCGGCGATGTCGCAGACGATTCCGCCACCGATGCCCAAAATAAAACTGGACCGGTCGGCCTCCAGTTCCACGAGACGACCGAAAATCTTTGACACGGTTTCCAGGGTCTTGTGCGTTTCACCCGAACCGATGGGTATGACGGGGCAGTCGGGAAAGCGCTGGCCGTAAAGGCCCTGCACCGTTTTGTCCGTGATGATTACCGTTCGTGCGGGCTCGATATGGGCACCGACATCGTCGATGGCCCCCCCCACCAGGATTCGGGAGGTTCCTCTGCCTCCCTGGACCAGTAGTTCCTTCATCGTGACACCAATATTTTCGTTGCGGTATAGAAACCTGGTCCTGTTGCACCAGATCTTGGTTCATGGGCTCTGCCGTATTCTTGCGAAAAGAATCCACGAGTCAGAATGCAGCCCCCCGACTCCTGTGGTTTTCCATTCTGCCTTATCACACTTGCATGGAGAAATCCATGGAATGGGCCGATGTCGTCGCCTGAATTCGGTTGTGTTTTTCGTCTGTTTGGCCGATAGTGAATCGACTGCATCTGACCGATGGAACGTATTGATTTCAAGTGGGAAAAAGGGAGGCTGACATGCACGTGACCTTTTACGGAGCAGTGAGAGAAGTGACCGGTTCCATGCACCTTTTGAGCACGGACAACAGTCATATTCTGATGGATTGCGGGATGTACCAGGGCCAGCGAAAGACTGCGGCGGAGAAAAATCGGGTCCTGCCCGTTGATCCGGCCATCATCACCAACATGGTATTGTCCCACGCCCACATCGATCACTCGGGAAGAATACCCCTGATTGCCAAAAACGGTTTCAACGGACGGATCTACTGCACCCGGGCCACCGCCGATGCCTGTAAATATCTTCTCCTGGACTCTGCGCATATTCAAGAGAGCGACGCATTATACCTCAATTACAAGACGGTACGCGGCGCCCTTTCCCAGATCCCCCCCGGCGGCGGGAACCGTAAGCGGGACATCGATAAAATCAAGAAGCTGTTGAAAAAAAACAAACATGGGCTGGACGCCGAGGCGATCAACGGTTACATGGCCCGACTCCAGCTCAAAGGCGTGGAGCCCCTTTACACCGTGGCGGATGCGGAACTGGCCCTGCAGGCATTCGAAGGCATCCCCTACCGCACGCCGGTTACCATCGGCAATGGTATCACCCTCACCCTTTATGAAGCCGGCCATATCTTGGGATCATCCGTCGCCATGATCCACATCAATGTCAATGGCCGCCAGAGAACCATCTGTTTTTCAGGAGACATCGGCCGCTACGACAAACCCATTTTAAAAAATCCGGCCAGCAACTTCGAAGGCCCCGACCGTGACGTGGATCTGATGATCATGGAAAGCACCTACGGAAACCGGGAACACGAACCGGTAATCGACCTTCGCCCGCGGTTGAAACAGGTGCTGAACGAAACCTTGGCGCAAGGGGGAACGATTTTAATTCCCTCCTTCGCCTACGGTCGGACCCAGGAACTGCTATACGTGATCCACGAACTCTACGATTCCGGGGAAGTTCCGCGCATACCGGTCTATGTGGACAGCCCCCTGGCCACCGCCATCACCAAGGTGTTCGGCGAGCATCCGGAGGTCTACGACGCCGAGACCCATAAAATCTTTCTGGAACAGGGAAAAAACCCATTTTCATTCAAACAGGTCCACTTCACCGAAAGCGTCGAAGCATCCATGGATCTCATGCGTGAAACGTCCCCCCATATCGTGATCTCCGCATCGGGAATGTGCGAGGCCGGCCGTATCCTGCACCATCTGCGCTACAAAATCCACGACCCCAAGAATACCATCCTCATCGTCGGTTACATGGCCAACCATACGCTGGGACGCCGCATATTGGAACTGGGCACGGCCTATGCGCAGTCGGGTCGCAAGGGCGATCCGCCCATCGTCAAGATTCTGAACAAAGAGTATCCCCTGAAAGCACGGGTGGTCAAAATCGGCGGATTCTCCGCACACGGGGATCGCAACGAAATGGCGCGGTTCATCGATGCATCCGGCTTGAAGATCAAGCGAATCGCCGTGGTCCACGGAGAGGAGGAGCAGAGCCTGGCGTTTGCCGACTTTTTAAAGGCCAGGGGGTTCGAAGTGGTGGTTCCCAGAATAGGACAATCGATACGGATATAATCGATTTCCGGCTTTGGGCGGGTCGGCTTGACGGATTTCGAATGCTTGCGACAAGGGCAACACTGCCATCGCCTTTTCGATTTTATGCTATACGACATGTTGTACTTATGGTATTAATGATGCACTATGGATAGCTTGCTTTACTTTCGTTTGGCAAAAGCAAGATTTCGTTTATCACCATCACTCCTATCACCAATTAATCCGGAGGTGCACCATGGGACAAAGCAACAAAAATCTGGCAAAAACCATGATTCATGTTGGGCTCACGGTTGTTCTTGGCTTCTTTTTATTCGGCATGGTCTCCTGCAGTTCAGACGATTTGGAAGATCTTGTAGCAGATGTGGTGAATGTCGATGTGGAAGCCCAGGCAGAATTTGAACTCGATCCGGTCACCGTTCAAAAATCATCGACCCTGTCCGTGATAAGTGCGGTACAGGAATGCGGAGAACCCACCACCCTGCAAACGTTAATTAATGAAGCGCAAGCCGATATCGAAGACCAATTCGGGTACAGTCTGGATAACGTGGACATAACCGATATCACGGTAGACTATGTTGATGCCGCATACACGGCCGTATGGACCCCGAGTTCGATCACCAGTATTTCCTGCACCTTGACGATCAATGATGAGCTCTCCATCGATGCCCAGGTCAGCGGCACCTCGTCAGATTGGTCTGCATTGTCACTGACCCAGGATCAAATCAATACCATCAACGGCTATCTGGACAATCTCAGCCAGCCGTTGACCTACTGCCTCAGCTGCTCTGATGATCCTGACTCGTATACGATCGACTATTCCATCCGAATCGGCGTAACCATCAAAGGAAACATATAGTTGCCCGCGTAGAAGCGTCTGAACAACATCAAAGAGGCAATGCCGGCCGGGGCGTTGCCTCTTTTTGTCTCGAAACGCCGCCGGCTCCCCTTGCGCAAACAAGACCGCAGGCACCGGTGGCCACGGGCATCTTCATTGTCCGGCGGACTGCTCACGGGAAAGAGCGATATCTTCCTTTCGCATCTCCCTTATGTCGTATCGTCCGCCGTTTTCAAATCTTCCCGCAAGCAGAAGATGGATCAGGGCGTCGGCCACCTGTCTGGGAGAAGAGAGCTGCCCGTCCTCCTTGAGCCGCATGAATTTATCAATCCGGTCGAATTGCTTTCGGTTGCATTGCCGTATCTTTTCCTGCATGGCCGTGTCCACCGTTCCCGGTGCCACGGCAATTGCGGAAAAACTCGGATCGATGCGGGAAAATTCCATGGCCACGGCCCGGGTGGCCATGTCCAGACCGGCCTTGGCCGCCCCGTAGGCCGACCAACCGTAGTAAGGCGATCGACTGGCACCGGAAGTGATATTGATGATCCATTTGTGACCGGAAAACCCTTTGGCGAAATGATAAAAATGCCGGCAAACGATCAGGGGCGCCGTCAGATTGACACGAATATTCTGAGATATCATGGAATCATCGCAATCCATGACAGGACCGATGGGATCGAGGACGCCGGCATTGTTGACCAGCACGGTGCTGGTCAATGCCTGCGCATGCCGCCTGTCTACATGGATACGCTGGAAGGCCGATCCGATCTCATCGAGATCGTTCAGATCGATCTGGATGTTCTGATGGTTCTTCCCGTAATGGCTCTTTTTTCGAGAAAGCCCCACCACCGTACTATGGGGCTGGGCCAGGGCCGATTCCACCAACGCGGCACCGATGCCCCGGGTGGTGCCCGTGATGATAAAAAGGCTGTTTTCTGGCGCTTCCATCATGACGGCTCCGTAAAAAGTCCTTTTTGCGTGGAATAAGGAACGAGTTTCATAGAAGTCCGATATCCGCGCCTGCGCTTCATCCCGCATCACTCGATTCGAAACACGGGATGGTCGATACGGCTCTCCCGGCACCGCGGGCATCGTCCCGGACGAGTGAGACGTCTTCGATCCGTAAAGGAAAATCCGCAGGCCAGGCAAGTGCATGGCGTAAATGCCAGTTTCTTCCCCTGACCGGCCATACTTTTTTGAATGTGCGAAAGGTGCCGGTACACATCCTTTTCCGAAACCCGAACGGCCTGGGAGATCTCCAGGGCCGTCATGGCATCCTGACGCAGAAAGGAGACGATTTGCTGGCGGACTGTGCCCATATGTTCCGTCCCCCTTTTCAACACACCTTGTGTCGAATATAATCAATGAGCCCCGGCATACAGGCGAGAATATCCTTGGCACAGGTTTCATATGCCGCCTGCGGGCCGCCGTAAGGGTCTCCTATTTCTCCGATTTTTCGATCGGGTGCGAAATTTCCCAGAAGGTGGGCATATTTGCAGCGGAAGAACAGCATGTCGTGAATCGCGTCCAGATGGTGATTCTCCATGGCCAGTATCAGATCGGCAGATTTCACCAATTGGGAATCGAGAAACCTGGCGCGGTGATCGCCAATATCCGCCCCGTAAGAAGCAGCGACCTCGATGGCAAACGGCTCTGCCCGATTCCCATGAAGACCGTGGGTTCCTGCCGAGCCCACGTGAACCGCCGGTTTTACAGAGGCCGGCAACATCGTACGCAGAATACCTTCTGCCATGGGACTGCGGCAAATGTTACCCGTACAAACCATGATCACGTTAAATGACAAAAGCGCCTCCGCAGCCACTACTTCTTCGATTCGTTGTTATTATTGTTAATTATAAAAACCGGCGGCTGCAAAGTCAATTCAGCAAGGCAAGGTCATGGTAGCGTATACTGATGGTTGATCTTTTATCATGGGTCGACTATAGATCATCATAAGTTATCAATTTTCATGTAGGTGTCGTTTAATGGGAGTAGCGAAAAAGAGAAAACGCCTTTTTTCCACCAATATTGATGAACTCGTAAAAAACCGGATTTCGGACGGCTTTAGAAAAAGTTCGAGATCAAGGCTTGCGAACCCTCAAGGAATGAGGCGTATGGTTGGATACGTCGCAGTGACGAGGGGTGGAGCGTAACGCAGATATCGGTCTTTTTACGAAGCCGTTAACATTCCAGGAGCAAATTATGTCTGACGCCCAAATCCTGTTTGTAGACGACGATCGTGACATCCTGGCCATGGTCGAGCAATACCTGACGATCAAAGGATACAATGTAACGACCGTTGACAACGGCATAGAAGCCGTTGGAATCGTAAAGGAAAAAGAGATCGACATCGTCTTCACCGACTATAAGATGCCTGAATTCAATGGTCTGGAACTTCTGGTGGCCATTAAAAAATACCGTCCCCAGACCGAGGTGATCATCGTCACCGGCTACGGATCCATGGAATCGGCGATCCAGGCAATGAAATTCGGCAGCTATGACTACCTGCAAAAACCTTTCAAGCTGGATCACCTCAAACTGATCATCGATCGGATCGGTGAGGAAAAGAAGATCAAAAACAAGGCACAACTGATTCGAAAAATTGCTCGGGATCGGCACCAATTCGGCCCGCTCATCGGTCTGTGCCCCAAAATGCGTGAGTTGTACGAGGTGATCGACACCCTTCGCATCGACAATCCCATGGTGTTGATTCAAGGGGAGAGTGGAACGGGCAAAGAGCTTACGGCGCGAACCATTCATAACCAGAGCGATCGAAAGGAAAAACCATTTATCGTCACCAATTGCAACAGCCTGGACAAGGAGATGCAGACCTCCGAAGAAACCAGCGTAAACCTTTCCGAACTCTTAACATCCGTGGATGGGGGAACATTGTACCTGGACGAGGTCTCCTCCCTTTCGGACACTGCACGCATGCGGATCAAGGACCTGTTGCACAGTGAAAAAGTCGGAGAGAAACACCCTCCCCGCCTGATTGCCGGTACCAGCCAGGATCTGGAGGATGTCATCGCCAGCGGCGCCATAAAAAAGGATTTTCTGGACCTGTTCAACGCCGTTTTCATCAAGCTTCCGCCGTTGCGGGAACGAAAAGAGGACATTGCGCTGCTGGTCAACCATTTTCTGTTTGCAAAACGTCCCACCGGAAAACCCGGAATTTTCGGCATTGATCCTACCGCCATGAGTATTTTGCTCCAGTACCACTGGCCGGGAAATCTGATCCAGCTGCAAAACGTGATCGAACGCGCCTATGCCATGGGTGTGGAAAATGTCATCGGCCAGGAAGACCTGCCGGCGGAAATTCGCACCTTCGGCACCATCTCTCAATTGGATTCAACGGAAGAGTAGACGGCGAGAGGAAAAATCAGTATTCGCTGTTTTTTTTATCAATTGGAAATGAAATCCCCATGTAATCTGGTGGTTGGATTTTTTCATACGTTTCTGTTTCGACGTTGAATGTTGGATGTTCGACGTTTTATTTTCCGCCAAGGCAATGCCCGACATCCTGCTGATCCAGCCACCCATCGCGGATTTCTACCACACGGCC
The DNA here is from genome assembly GCA_963674945.2 of uncultured Desulfosarcina sp. GTDB lineage: Bacteria > Desulfobacterota > Desulfobacteria > Desulfobacterales > Desulfosarcinaceae > Desulfosarcina. The sequence continues at coordinate 177,516 of CAXXWQ010000001.1, read as the reverse complement.
AAACGAACCATTCCTTACGGTCTCGCGTCCATCGCCGCGACGCTGATGCAAGAGGGTTTTTCGGTGGAGATATTGGATGCAATGGCAACGGGAAAGTCCCGGCCGCATCCTCTACCCGGCGAGATGGAATACCTCTCCCCCTATTACGGCCGTGCGGACCGGAGCCCGTTTGCCCTGTTTCACCGGTTTCGGCACTATGGGTACAGTCTTTCCTATATCGGTGAACGGGTCGAATCATCCGGGGCTTTTCTCGTGGGCATCTCCTCCCTGTTTACGGCGTATTGGGACATGGCCAGGGCCGTCGCGCAAACGGTCAAGGAACGGCTTCCCGGCACGACCGTGGTTCTCGGCGGCCATCACCCCACCACCTGTTTCCATGAGGTAATGAAGGAACCGGCCGTGGACCTGGTGTTGCGCGGCGAGGGCGAAACGACGATGCCAAAACTCGCCATGGCATTGAAAATGGGTCGAAACATGGAAAAGGTCCCGGGTCTCGTGTTTCGAAGAAAAGAAGGGACCCTGCATGTCAGTTCCCCCGTCGTCTGTGAAAATTTGGATCGGCTCCCCATTCCCGCCCATGCCCTGACCAATAAAAAATTTTATGGTCGCGCCGGAAAGCAGAGCATAACGATTACAGCCAGCCGTGGATGCCCCTTTTCCTGCAGCTACTGCGCGACCGGGAAAAAATCGTGGATGGGATACCGGCGACGGCCGGTATCTGCTGTCCTTGAAGAGTTGCGTGCCGTCACCGCAGGGCAAAACGTGGGATTCATCGATTTCGAGGACGAGAACCTTTCCATGGACCAAAGCTGGTTTCTCGAACTGATGGCTGGGATCGGCACAATCTTCGGCGAAACGCCTCCTGAACTTCGCGCCATGAACGGGCTCTTTCCCCCGAGTCTTTCCGAAACGGTTGTTGCGGGTATGGCAACGGCGGGATTCAAGACCCTGAATCTCTCATTGGGCAGTACGGACTCGCAACAGTTGAAGCGCTTTCATCGCCCCGATGTGCGCGATGCGTTTGACCGGGCGCTGGTATATGCGAGGCGGCAGAAGATGGCCGCCGTCGGCTACATTATCGTTGGCGCACCCGGCCAGGATCCCAGGTCCTCGGTGGAGGATCTTCTGTTCCTGGCCCGACGCGATGCCTTGGTTGGTGTATCGGTGTTTTATCCGGCTCCGGGAAGCCGGGATTACGATCGTTGTGAGCGGCTCGGACTGCTCCCCGAATCCTTTGCCGCCATGCGCGCAACGGCCCTTCCCATCGACCATACGACCACGCGGACCGCATCGGTCACTCTCTTGCGCCTCGGCCGCATTCTCAACTTCATGAAATCATTGGTGTCTCAAAAAATACCCATGCCGATGCCGGCACCCCCAAAATGCCATATGGACCCCGGCCTCGATCGCCACCTGGTTGGGTTGAAATTGCTTTCCTATTTTTTGTTTGATGGCCGGATTCGGGGGGTAGACCACGAAGGTACGGTGTTCACCCATGTCACATCTGAGTCGCTCTGCAGAGAATTTATCGCTGGATTACAGAAGGGAAAACTCTGCGGCGCATAGCTATTGCCACCCAGAAATGGCCAAACCAATTTTAGCTTTGGCCGATATCTTCGTTGCGCGAAACATTTTATCCTCGGAATATCAACTATATGCACCCCAAGGGCATCTCCTTCGGGGCACCTGTGGTAAAACCCGAGCGAAAATTGGTCGCGCTCCTCGATCTCGACCAAATTTTCCTCTTTCTGGATAGACACTGTCTAAAGGAATTTTTTATAAAAAGCTTTTCTCATTGTAAGCCATCGGCAAATTATTGACAGAATCGTTACTTTCGCAATACTGTTTGGCCACCTATGGCCTGGAAAAGCTTTTTACTGCGCCGTCAACTATGAATCGGATTCCGTATTCACAACCTGGCGAATGCGGATGGGGCGCTTCTTGGGTTTGGGATCCAGGGTGTTGTTGATGAGAAAGCCCTTCAACCAGCCTTTGGCCGTTTTTGCGTCGTCGTGCTCTGCATAGAAAGCCTTCATGCCTTGGATCTGCGGATAGACTTCGTCCACGCGCCGCCATTCATTGGGGGCCATCTTTGCCTCGAGCGCATAGATTACGTCTTTTGCTTCCACGGCGACCAATCGAATACTGGGGCCCAGTTTCTTTTCCAGCCGTCGGATGGTTTCAACATCTTCGGGGCTCAGTGTGGCAATTTTCAGATCTTCGAGTCCGGTCATAAGATGGTTTCCTTTGTCCATCGTGCAAAGTTGGAAAAAACATAAAAACCGCCATTCTCGCCGACTTCGTAGTACCTCCTATTCCTTTCTGTCCATATAGACTATACCATTTCACTGGTAAGTCAACATCGGGAAAATCCTTCCAATTGGGGCTTTGATCGATTTCCCATCTCTTCGATCCGGACGGATTTGGTTTTTCCTTCCATTTTGCGGTTGAACTCGCCGATGCCGTCCAATCTGAAAACTTCTTTAATTTTACAAGTAATTTTTTCTGAATCGAATCCGAACGTTGACGATCTCGTAAATAGTTGCTGTTTGAACGGATTCGTAAAAAGCACGAGATCAAGGTGTGCAAAGCCTTAGGAATGCGGTGTAACGCCGATATCGGGCTTTTGACGAATCCGTCACTTTCATCGAGTGAAGATTTCGATACTGCTTCCGCCGATCAAATTACGTTTTTTTCCGGATCTTACGTGCCAGAGGACTGTAGGCACTTGAAAACACGGCATCATGTTCAGATTATCTTAATTTAATACAGGGTGTTATACTCTTATCGGAAATGGGCCTATAATTTTGGCATCTGTATTGCTTTCCATTCATCGAAACCACAAACACACATTGAAATTATTAAGAATACACCGATTTTCCGGAAAGTCGCGGAGGACTGTACTTTGGCGAAGAAATGCATCAGCCGGTATCGTAAATTCTACTACCTGATCTTCATCACCATCGCAATCCTGTTGATCCCGACGAAGGGTCATGCCGCCCAAGTCACCATGGCTTGGGACCCCACCGATCCGGCACCGGATGGATACCGTCTGTACCATCGATTGGAAGGCCAGGACTATGATTACGAAAATTGCATCTGGTCCGGGGAAGAACCAAACGCCACCATATATGGTCTATACGACGATACCGGGTATTATTTTGTTGTCCGGGCATTCGAAGGAGATGTGGAAAGCAGTGATTCGAACGAAGTCTATTTTATTTACGACACGACGATCGACAGCGACGATGACGGCATAACGGATGTGGACGAACAACTCTTCGGCACATCCCCAAACGATGCGGACAGTGATGGAGACGGGATCCAGGACGGAACGGAGATCGGCCTGACACTGGATGATATTGGGCCTGAAACGGATAGAAACATTTTCATCCCGGACGCCGATCCGACCACCACCACAAACCCGACGGACTCCGATTCGGATCATGACGGCATCATGGACGGCGATGAGGATACAGACCATAACGGCATGGTGGACGAAGGAGAGAGCGATCCGAACGCGGGACCTGTAAATCCGCTCGTATTTATGCAATTTCTCCTGTTAGACGATTGAGAATACCAAAGAACCATCCTTCAGGTCTTTCGTTCCCACATTTTTCCGGCAATCGACGACCTCATTTTGCGAAGGCATGAAAATGCCATAGACGAGTATTGACATAGGCTGCCAGCATTGTTAGTTAATCAAGGAGGTTTGCATCCTGGTAATCCCAAACTCGACAGAAAGTTGTGATGGACGCTTTTCCTACTATCCTTGTCACAGGCGGCGCCGGTTTTATTGGTGCCAATTTCGTTCACACATGCCTGGATCAAAATCGTAATCGTGTCATCAATCTGGATAAACTTACCTATGCCGGAAATCTGGAAAATCTCGCTTCGGCGAAGCACAACCCGAATCATATTTTCGTAAAAGGTGACATCGGCGATCGCGATGCGGTGGCATCGCTTTTTCAAACCTACCAGCCCTGGGCGGTGGTCAATTTCGCCGCCGAAAGCCACGTGGATCGTTCCATCTCCGCCCCGGACGACTTTATCCAGACCAACGTCGTCGGCACCTTCAATCTGCTCGAACAGGCCCGCACTTACTGGGAGCGTCTCTCCGACGACCGGCGATCCGCCTTTCGATTCCTGCATGTTTCCACCGACGAGGTCTATGGATCCCTTAGCAAACATGATCCGGCATTTTCGGAGACGACACCCTATTCACCCAATAGCCCATATTCGGCGTCCAAAGCGGCCTCGGACCATTTGGTCCGCGCCTATCACCATACCTATGGACTTTTGACGCTGACCACCAATTGCTCCAACAACTATGGTCCCTACCAATTTCCGGAGAAATTGATCCCCCTGGTCATCAACCGTGCGCTGTCCAACGAAACCATTCCCGTATACGGCGATGGGGCCAACATTCGGGATTGGCTCTACGTAGAGGATCACTGCCGCGCCATCATGGCGGTCCTGGACAGGGGAAATCCCGGAGAAGTGTACAACATCGGCGGCAACAATGAGAAAACCAACCTCGAAGTGGTGAAAACCATTTGTACCATTCTCGATGAAATCGCTCCTTCTTCCGATCATTGCCCCCATGAACGGTTGATCTCATTCGTCACCGACCGTCCGGGGCATGATCGGCGTTACGCCATCGATGCCACCAAAATCGAAAATGATTTGGGATGGGTGCCCCAAGAGACCTTTGAAACGGGTATTCGCAAAACCATCGAATGGTACCTGGACAATGTCTCCTGGGTACAAAACATAACCGACGGCGAATATCGCAAGTGGATCGACACCAACTACGGGAACCGATAATGAATCGTAAAGGAATCATACTCGCCGGTGGCAGCGGCACAAGACTCTATCCCATTACGATCGCCATCTCCAAGCAATTGCTCCCGATCTATGACAAACCGATGATCTATTACCCGCTGACCACGCTCATGCTGGCCGGCATCCGTGATATTCTCGTCATCTCCACCCCCCAGGACACCCCGCGGTTCGAGCAACTATTGGGAGACGGCCACCAATGGGGAATCAATATCAGATTTGCGGTTCAACCGAAACCGGAAGGATTGGCCCAGGCATTTATTATCGGCAGCGAATTCATCGATCATTCCCCGTGCGCACTGATTTTGGGGGACAATATCTTTCATGGGCACGATCTGTCCAAGCATCTTGCCATTGCAAACGAAAAAACGGACTGTTCTACGGTTTTCGCCTATCAGGTCACCGATCCCCAGCGATACGGCGTGGTGTCTTTTGATGAAAAGGGAAACGTAACCGGTATCGAGGAGAAACCCAAGCAGCCGAAATCGGATTTTGCCGTCACGGGACTGTACTTTTACGACAACCAGGTGGTCGACATTGCAAAGGAGATCAAGCCTTCGGACAGAGGCGAACTGGAAATCACCGATGTCAATCATCGTTACCTGGAGATGAAAAAACTGGAAGTCATGCTCATGGGAAGAGGATACGCATGGCTCGACACGGGCACCCATGCGTCTCTGCTCGAAGCCTCCCGCTTCGTTGAAATTCTGGAACGGCGGCAGGGATTGAAAATCGCATGTCCGGAAGAGATTGCCTGGCGTCTGGGATACATCACGGACGGCCAACTGGAAAATATCGGTAAGAGCATGCATAAAAATGGGTACGGGCAGTATCTTTTGCGGATATTGGGGAAAAGATACGGCTTTGCCGAAGGGCCATGTACCATCTGTTTGGAAAAATAAAAATTTGACGGCTTCGTAAAAAGCCCGATATCGGCGTTACGCTTCATCCCTCATCAATGTGGCATACTCTATGTACGCCTCATTCTTCGGGACTCGCAAGCCTTGATCTCGAACTTTTTACGAAGCCGTCCGAAATCCGACGTTTACGAGTTCATGAAAATTCGATAAATGAAAATCATATCAACAAATATTCAGGATGTCCTCGTCATCGAGCCGAAAATTCATGGCGACGCCAGGGGCTTTTTTTTCGAAAGCTACAATGAAAGGCAATTTGCGGAAACGACCGGTGTTGCCGTCTCCTTTGTCCAGGACAACCATTCCAAATCCAGAAAAGGCGTTCTTCGGGGACTGCACTACCAGATTCGGCAGCCCCAGGGAAAACTGGTTCGCGTGATTTCCGGAGAGGTGTTCGATGTGGCCGTGGACCTTCGCCGATCATCTCCCACCTTCGGGAAATGGGTGTCAACGCACCTGAGTGCGGAAAACAAGCGACAACTCTGGGTGCCGGGTGAGTTTGCCCATGGTTTTCTCGTGTTGAGTGATTTTGCCGAATTCCTTTACAAGACCACAGACTACTACACCCCGGAATACGAGCGCTGTATCCATTGGAACGACCCGGATCTGAACATTCAATGGCCAACGAAAGGAAACCCTCTGGTCTCCGAAAAAGACGAGAGGGGCGCGTCGTTTCAGAATGCAGAGGTTTTTCCATGAAAGCGATGATCATCGGTGCCAAGGGGCAACTGGGAACGACGCTCATGAAGAGCAGGCCTCCTGGTATGGAAATGACAGCCCTCGACCTGCCCGAATTCGACATTACCGATCCCGTTTCCGTTGAAAAATGGGTCCATTCGGAAAAGCCGGATGTCATCATCAATGCATCCGCATACACGGCCGTGGACCGCTCGGAAGAAGAAGCCGAAATCGCCAGTGCGGTTAATGCAGCCGGACCGAAAAATCTGGCATTGGTTGCCGGTCAAACGGGTGTTCGCCTGATTCACATCTCCACCGACTACGTCTTCGACGGCACCGGTTGCACCCCTTACATGGCCGATTCGCCCTGCAGCCCTCTTGGTGTCTATGGTCAGACAAAACGCCAGGGCGAACTTGCGATCATGGAAAATGCGGATGATACGCTGATACTCCGCACATCCTGGCTGTACAGCCAATACGGCAACAACTTTGTTTTGACCATGCTCCGACTGATGGCCAAACGGGACCGGATTTCTGTCGTCGCCGACCAGGTGGGATCCCCCACATGGGCGTCCACACTGGCGGCGGCGATCTGGAAAGCACTTGAAAACAAAGATTTGAAGGGAATCTACCACTGGTCGGACGCCGGCATTACAAGCTGGTACGATTTTGCCGTCGCCATACAGGAAGAGGCCCTCGGTTGCGGCTTGCTCGACCGCACGATTCACATATTGCCCATAACGACCGCCGAATTTCCGACCAGGGCAAGGCGTCCCTCCTACAGCGCCCTTGGGTGCTGGCGTACCTGGAAAGATTTCGAAATTCAGCCGGTTCACTGGAGAGTTGCACTGCGGAAGATGTTGGTGGAGAAAAAAAACGACCACACATCCTGATTTCCATTTCTCCTGCCATTTTCTCTGCTGCGGCCTATTCCTTGCTTAGATAATGGTCCATGCGGGCCTGCCAGATCCTATCCTTGAGGACGCAGACATCCCCCCCCTCCTGACGGGAAGCGATGACGGTGCCGAAATCCTCCGGCTTCACGTCCACGCATGTTTCGCCCGACCATTCGGCAAAGACGGGTGCCGGGGAGATAAAGGCCTCCATCATGGCCTTGTCTACGGTTACGGCACATCCCATGTCCGGCACGAGGATGATGTCTTCGTCTTTTCTTTCATCATAGATGTAGTAGGCGACCATTGGTCCTCCTTTCGAATCTGACCGTTATTTTGAAAGCCACTATAAATCCCACAGCGGCGCCACCTGCGCCCTGGAAATCTCCACGGTTTCCCAGACATTTCCCAGGATGTACGGTTCGCGGTCCAGCCACTCTTCCCGAAGCACTTCTTCTGATTCAAAATCGCAGATGATGACAGATCCGATCATCTTCCCGCCGTCATCCAGGATCGCTGCCGCATACAGCCATTTTTTCTTCGCATACATTTTCTTGGCCATTGCCAGATGGTTTTCCCTGGCTGCCATTCTTCGTTCCAGGGCGTTTTCATCCGTTCCGTCCAGTCCTCTGACGATAAACTGCATATTTATGATCCTTTCATCTTATTGAAGTACCATCGGTCCGGCGACATCGTCTCTCTTTGCCGTTGTGTACAAACGCGCCACCAGTTCGAGGGCGAAGGCCACGGCGGTTCCCGGACCGCGACTGGTCAGGCAGTTGCCATCCACCACAACCATCTCTTCCACGCGCTCCAGGTTCGAAAGCCGGTCCACGAATCCGGGATGGCAGGTGGCCTTTTTTCCTTCCAGGAGTCCATGGGGCTCCAAAACAACTGCCGGGCTCGCACAGATGGCGCCATAGAGACCATCCGAAGATCGCTGTCGACGCAGGATCCGAATCAAGGGTTTTGAATCCCGAAGGTGCTCGGCACCGGGGATGCCCCCGGGAAGCACTACCAGGTCATAGGCCTTGTCTTCGCATTCCTCGATGGTTGCATCGGCGACGATGATCACTTTCCGCGAGCAGGTTACCTGGCGACTGCCGGATACTGAAGCGATGGTAACGTCGGCACCGGCCCGGCGCAGAATGTCGATGATGGCCACGGCTTCCAACTCCTCGGTACCGTCGGCAACGGGTACCAGAACACGCTTTTCCATCAGCGGCCTCCTTGTATCGGATAAACGCAAAGGTTGACGGCTTCGTAATTGGTTGATGTTCGAAGAAGTATACATCAGCACATTTTTCTTTAAAAGCCGTTTGACGGGAAATTTCCCTTGCACCGCATAGTGCGTCCCGGTTTATGGGAAGGATTCGTCATCCATCCGCCAGAAAACGGACAAAAAACAAGTTGAACGATCACAGACAATTGGTTACGCTGTCATTATGGCCGGCGGTAAAGGGCGTCAAACTGTTCTGGCTGATATCCGAACAGTTTTACCAAAACAACCCATTCCGATCTCACGTGACGGCGTTACGAATGAAAAACGGGCGGACGGTTCCGTCCATAGTCCGAATATCACTTCTTCAAGAAAGCCATGCCCAGCGCTTGATGTATAGAAAAAAGGGAAACAGAGAGCCGAAAAGGCTGGCCTCACGCATCCATGGATTGCCTTTGAATGTTCTCCAGGGGGGCACGAAATGAAAAACCTTCGCTTTGCCATGAAATTGAAAATCATCGCTTTGCTCGGCCTGCTCTATTTCATGCCGCTGATGGCAAATGGTGCGTCCTTCGGCGGGTTTGGACTCGTCGTTGCCCAGTTATACGATGGCGCGGCCCCCGGGAATCTTGGAGGAATCGTCGTTTTACACGTGTTGCCCGGTAAAGAGGCTTACAAATCGGGTATTCGGTCAGGTGATGTTCTATTGGAGATCGATGGTGAAGCAACCGCCGGAAGGACGCTCGAAGATATCGTTCGCAACAGTCTTCGCGGGGAGGTCGGAACATCTTCAACGGTTCTTTTGAAAAAAGTATATGAGAACAAGACGGAAATGATCATGTTGAAAAGAACTCTTATGGAAGAACCTGAAAAATGATGATTTTTGGGAATTTCACCACATTTCGTTCGTTACTAATGAGGATGAGAATATGACAAACAATTCGATACTGAAAAAACTGGAAGAAGGTGTTGTCCTCGGCGATGGTGGTACGATATTCGAGCTTGAACGAAGAGGATATGTGAGTGCCGGGCCGTTCACCCCGCAAGCCGTGATCGAGCATCCTGATGCCGTCAAGCAACTGCAAATTGACTTTGCCCGTGCCGGAGCACAAGTATTGCAGGCCTGTACCTATTACGCACATGAAGAAAAATTAAAAGTTGTCGGGCTGACGTCAGTTTTAGAGGAGATAAACGCCCAAGCGGTAAGAATCGCACGCCGGGTTGCCGATCGGTACGACACGCTTGTGGCCGGTAATATATGCAACACGTGGTCATACGAACCTGGAAACACCTCGACCCATGGGGAAACCAGGCATCAATTTGATAAGCAGATACAATATCAAAGCGATGAAGGGGTCGACTTTTTCATCGCCGAAACAATTGAATATCTCGGCGAAGCAAAAATTGCGCTGGAGGCGATCAAAGACGCAGGATTGCCTGCCATGATCACGTTGGGATTCAAAAGAGACGACAAGACGTTGGAAGGCGTTCTCTTGGAGGAATCTTTCAAAATACTCGAAGATAATGGCGCCGAGATCGTCGGCATCAACTGCTTCCGTGATCCTGAAAGAGTTCTCCCGTTAGCCGAACGAGTACGAAATGCCGTCAGTTGCTTCGTCGCTACACAGCCGGTTGCATACAGATGTTCTAACGAAAAGCCATACTTCCAAATTCAGGAAATTGACGGACATGTCGCCTTTCCATTGGAACTCGACCCGTTTGTTCTGACAAGAACGGAAATGGCGGATTATGCGGTGAAAGCCGAAAAAATCGGCATAAACTATATCGGCTCCTGCTGCGGGTCGGGCCCCCACCACGTTCGGGCCATGGCGGAAGCGTTGGGAAGGACCGTCCCGGCAAGCGATTATTCTCCACAATTGGAAAAACATACCATCATCGGTGACGCGTCCCATACAAAAGAAAAAGACGCACGAATTTTATGCGAGCAACGCTATGGCAAGGCACATTGCCACTTTCTGGAAAAAGAGTAAAACCAAAAATCAAAAGTGAGTAAATTACAGCGGCCGCAGTATCTATAGGAAAAAGAGAATGACCTGATAAACGAAGGGAATGAAGATGGCCGGCAGCATGTTGCCGATCTTTATTCTCTTTATCTCCAATAGCCCCAATCCGATAGCCATGATGAGAAGACCGCCGACGGCGGACATCTGGGAAACGACCGCCGGTGACAAAAGATCCTTGACAAGGGATGCCGTCACGGTAATCAGCCCCTGATATACGAAGACGGAGACCGCCGAAAACAACACCCCGACCCCAAAAGTGGAAGCAAACAATACCGATCCGATTCCATCGAGGATGGATTTGGCAAACAGCGTCTGGTGGTTGCCCGACAGGCCACTCTCCAGCGAGCCCACAATGGCCATGGCCCCAACGCAAAAAAGAAGGCTGGAATTCACGAAACCCTTGGATATGCCATGACTCTCCTTGGAGATACGGTTGCCGATCCAGTTTCCCAGCGATGCCAGGCGGTCCTCCAACGCGAGTAGTTCGCCGATCAAACCGCCGATGGCAAGGCTCACGATGACCATCAGGATATCATCGGTGGAGAGCGCCGTTTTCAAGCCGATCAATATCACTGCAAGCCCGACGGCGTGCATGATGGTGTCGCTGAACTTTTCGGGTATCGCGCCCCGAAAAAGCATTCCGATCAGACTTCCCGCGATGATACTCAAGGTATTGACGATGGTTCCGAGCAAGGTTGCCTTCCTGTCTGTGGGGGTGCCAAAAAGATCCTTCCTTGATTACCGGTTCGACCTGTATATGCAATGAAATCGTCCCTGGCAACCTAACAATTTGGTGCAAATCGCTTTTTCGGTAAGAATTGCACGACGATCAAGTCTATCAGTAATAATACCAGATTGTTCCATAATCATAGACGTTTTCGCCCATGGCGTCCAAGCGCAACAGGTAATCGAGAATGGGCACATCTTCACTTAAATGTGTCTTTGCGGCGTTGGAGATGTTTTTTTCCCACGGATGAAACTCATAGAGTCTGGACCCATCTGGCAAAATGGAGATCAAATCCCGATGAACACTGCCACGGAGGTAGTTTTTTCCAAGACCGGGAACATTGTAAACCGCCTCATCCGTTCTGGCGAGACCGGGCAACAGCCTTGCCTCCTCCTTTTGCTCTTGCAGCAATCTTGCGATGGGAACACGATACTCGAGGGTTTCCTCCTTTCCCTTGGTGTTGAAGGTGTAATATGGATCGATGCCAACGCGCGTGAGGTTCCTGCGCAGGTGAGCTGCCTCGAAACGACGGGATGCGAAGAAGGTATAGACCAGTTGATTGTATACCGGGATGCCTCTCTTTCTCAGGCGGTTCACCGCTTCGACGGTCTGGGGCGTGAGTTCATAGCTGTGCTGCACGTGTGTGACCAAGGTGACCTGACGTCTACCGGGCTGTCGAAAACGTGCAAGCAAATCGGCAAGGGATTCGGTGATTCGCATGGGAAGGGTGACCGGCGTGCGGGAACCGATGCGTATACGCTCGATGGTCGAAATGTCTGCGATGCGACGCATGATATCTTCGATTTTTTCGTCTGCCATGGCAAGGGGATCACCACCGGTGAGCAATACCTCATGGATGGCGGGATGACGGCGAATCCAGCGGATAGCCTCTTCGATCTTCTTCTCCGGCGCCAGGGCACCCGGCTCCATTGCGTCGTCGATCTCCCAGTTGCGTTGACAATAGATGCAAATCTGGGGGCACGTGTTGAAAGGCTTGAATATGCAAATGGACGGATACCGCCGGGTGACCAGGTCGATGGGCGAAGTATCCGACTCGAGCATGAAATCCAGGCAGTGGCCGAATCTCTGGGCCTTGCTCATCTTCTCCACGTAGGAGAGGGGGGGAATCACCTGGGCGCGGATGGCGATGTCACGGCCCTCTTCTGGTGTATCGTCCATGAGGGACAAATAATGGGGCGTAATACCAAAGGGAATGCCATTTTTCCTTGCCATTTCGATGGCATTATACTCTTCTTCCCGCAGGGTCACCAATCCGGCGATCTCTTCGGTGTCACGAAGAATATGGTCAACCTGCCAGTTCCAGTCTTCCCAATCCTTCTTTGTCGCCTTGAGCCGATCCAGTATCCGCTGACGACGCAGAAGCCTTCGGTTCACGGAAGCTTCGTCCATACCGGAAACAAACTTCGCCATTCGCAGGTTCACTTCCGCATAAAGGTCGTCCAATTGCCGTGACCGTTCCAGGGCCGCCTCGCGGTGTTCCAGACGGCTGGGAATCAGGTGCAGGTCCGCCAGCGCCCGACCGGGACCGCGCCCTTGGAGCCCCAGTATCAGGTAGAGCAGTTCGGCATAGAAGGCTGGTGCCAGGTCCGGCCGGCCTTTTCCCTGGGCGATGTCCAGGATCGCCTGTGCCACGGAAAAATTGGCCATGTCCTCACTTCTCCGGGTCATCAACCGGATCATCACCTTGGCACAGTCCCTCACCCGCAGGACCGACCCTTCCGTAAAAGTGTCATAATCGTCGAAGGCTTCGAACATCATGTCATTGGCAAGACGGGAGAGGCTTGCCCGCAAGTCATCCACACATGTGATGTTTTTTGCGATGGTGAATATTTCCGGGGCCTTTGCCTGAATGTAAGTGGGGTTGAATTTTCTTAGGTCAATCATGGTTCATTCATATCGGAATCGACTACATGTGTAAAGCCAAAGCGCCGCAGGATCGTTTGTATATAAAAAAACCAGGCCGGTGACAAACCGATTCCGGTAACTTCCCAGCAAAGGGATTCCAATTTCCGCCCAAAAAGGCTATGAGCCATTGGATGCTACGACAAACATTCATTCATATTCCCGGTGTCGGACCGAAAACCGAACAGGGGTTTTGGGCGGCCGGCGTGGATGACTGGGACGCATTTTCTGGTAACGGGTCCCTGAAGGTCACCGATTCCAGGCGCCGCCAGATCGAAGCGGCCCTGGTTGACTCCAGTCATGCGCTGGATCGTCGCAGTCCGCAATTCTTCGCCAGCCGCCTTCCCGCCGGCCAGCAGTGGCGCCTGTTTGATCAATTCCGGGATGAGACCGCCTACCTGGACATCGAAACCACCGGGCTTGAAAACGACTGCGACATCTCCACCATCGCCGTCTACGACGGCTCGACCATGTCGACCTACGTAAACGGACAGAACCTCGACGATTTCATTGCGGACATCCGAAGATATTCCCTCTTGGTGACGTATAACGGAAAGTGCTTCGATGTTCCGGTGATCGAACGGTTTTTTGGCATCCAGATGAGCCATGCACATATCGACCTGCGCTACGTGCTGGCCAGCCTGGGCCTTACGGGGGGACTCAAGCGCTGTGAGGCCCGGCTGGAAATCGACCGAGACAATCTTGCGGATGTGGACGGTATTTTCGCGGTGGTGCTCTGGAAGGCCTATTTACGAAACGGCGACAGGCATGCCTTGGAAACCTTGCTCGCCTACAACCTGCAGGATGCCATCAATCTGGAAGCCTTGATGGTGACTGCCTATAACATGAAAGTGGACCGGACCCCCTTTGCAAAACGATTCGGTATCCCCATCCCCAACCGGCCCGCCAACCCCTTCTGCGTCCAACGCCAAACCATCGAGCGCTACCGCAAAGAGGTGTCGTTTATTCGTTCTTTGCAGCCGCAGTGGTGAGAATTGATCAGAATCAAAAAGTCAAGAAAGACTCCGTGAGGGCGGATCGATCCTGTCGATCCGAAAGTCGAAACGACCCGACGGACGATCGGCGAAGTACTGTCGCAATGTCTTCTCGATGACCAAAAAGGCGATGTCATTCCATGGAATGGACGCCTCATCGAAAAGACGCACCTCGACGCTTTCCGGGGTCGGGTGAAAATCCGGCGCCGAGAGACGTGCGCGGTACATAAAGTAGATCTGATGAATGTAGACGATATCGACCATGAGATAGGGCGTAAGGTCGACGATGGTGGACCCGGTCTCCTCCAGGGTCTCCCGCCTGGCACCGTCCGCCGTGGTCTCTCCGTTTTCCAGGAAACCGGCGGGCAGGGTCCAAAAGCCTTTTCGGGGCTCGATGTCCCGCTTGCACAAGAGGATACGGTCCTCCCAGACAGGGATACTTCCCACCACCAGCTTGGGGTTCTCATAGTGGATCATGCCGCAGGATGTGCAGATGTATCTGGACATGTTGTCGTTTTCAGGTACTTTCCGAACAACCGTGCCGCCGCAGTGGGAACAAAAATTCATCCGGTTACATCTCCATCCGGGTAATTGAAACCATGCCCCCAAAACATACATCCACATCGCTGCCGTCGGTCCGGGGACGATCATGAATGATTCCGTCGTAATGATAGACGCCCTGTTTCTCCACAAAATCATAAAGGTGTGGATGCTTGTCCAGGGGGCAAAATCGATGGGCCAAAACATCGCCGACGGTGATGGGGCTGGGAAGGTTGATATTCCAGAAGTCGCCGATCGAAAGCCGCTGATGGACGAGTTTTGCAATGCATGGTTCGACATGGTGTTGGACGGTGGGCCAGTCGATGACCCATTCGGGAGAGATGTATTGGGAGACGGCCACGGACCGTACGCCAAGGATGGCGGCCTCCCGTGCTGCGGCGACGGTGCCCGATTGATACACGTCACTGCCGAGATTGGCACCGGGATTGATTCCGGCAATCACCCAATTCACATCGGGCACGAACTTTTTAATGGCCAGACGAGTGCAGTCGGCCGGCGTCCCATGGACCACATAAAACCGTTCTCCGGTCCGTTTCACGGGTATGGGCTCCCTCATGGTCACCCGATGCCCCACATTGGACTGCGGCGTCGCCGGTGCCACTACGGTGATCTCTCCCAAAGATTGGACCGATGCGATCAGGGTCTTCAACCCGGGCTGATCGAATCCATCATCATTGGTTACGACAATTTTCAATGGACACTCCGAAGCAAGGGAACATTTTTTCACCATGAACGGCAAAAAAGCGATCATACCAATCCCTGGCCATATTGCAACCCTCATCGGGTAATAACAGGGGGACCGCATTTGAAAGGCAAAAATATAAAATCGATGATCAACGCCCCGAAAGAGACGTCTGCAGAGGTTTCATTCCGACCGGACAAAAGTGTCATGCTTTCACGGCCCCATGGGGTTGTTGCCCGATCGTCCTTGTGATACATCAGAATTCCATGTGGAGCCATTGATTCCTTTGCCATCTTTCATCACCATCCATCCAACGCTAATCGGAGGAGGCGACGATGAGCAGCCCGATTCCCAGTCGAGAAGATACCCTGGCCTTGCTCAAGAGCTACAACAAGAGTGAGAGTTTGATCAAACATGCCCTTTGCGTGGAGGGGGTGATGCGCTACATGGCCAGAAAATACGGGGAAGACGAAGAAACCTGGGGTGTGGTAGGCCTGATCCACGACTTGGATTACGAACAGTTTCCCGACCAACACTGTAGGAAAACGGAACAAATCCTGCGGGAAAATCAATGGCCCGAGGAGTTGATCAGAGCGGTGGTCAGCCATGGCTGGGGCATCTGCACGGATGTAAAACCCGAGACACGGATGGAAAAAGTCCTTTATGCCATCGACGAATTGACCGGTCTCGTGGCCACCTCGGCTCTGGTTCGACCCACAAAGAGCGTCATGGACATGAAGGCCAAATCCGTGAAAAAGAAGTGGAAGGACAAGCGCTTTGCCGCCGGCGTGGACCGTTCCATCATTCAGAAAGGCGCAGAGATGCTGGATGTGGAATTGGGTGACCTGATCACCGATACCATCATGGGCATGCGTGAAGTAGCAGATGAGATCGGACTGAAAGGAGACGCGTAGAATGGAGTGCAAGAAAGAGAAAAACCTGGAAAATTGCAATTGCTCCTATGAACCCTGTGCAAGAAAAGGAGTATGCTGCGACTGCATCAAATACCATGTGAGAATGCGGCAACTGCCGGCCTGCGTCTTTCCCGATGACGCCGAACGAACCTATGACCGGAGCTTCGAACATTTTGCCAAGCTGGTGCAGGCAAAACGGGTGTAGCCGTAAAATGCTTTTCCGAGTCAAAGATAGCCGAACAATATTGCGAATGAAACTCACTCGTCCATTATTTTGCCGATGGCCCATGATTGGGAAAAGCTTTTTATATAAAGCACTTTTATAAGGTATTGATGAACGAATTCCTTCGAAGATATCGGACGAACTTGCCATTTCTGGACGGGCATAAAAACGATGGAACACCGAACTCGTCAGCAACATCCCCCCGGCCCACCACAACTGGCGTTTTCCTTGCCATGGATCCATCCGGAGATGATATAGGCGGCACAGCCCACACCCGGCGTCACACGAATGGCTTCGGTGGGGCAATTCAATGCACAGGCACCGCATTCCATGCAGCCGTCCGGGTCCACCAGCCGGACTTTTCTTCCGTCCATGACAAACACGGCATGGGGACATACAATCTCACAGGACCCGCAGCCCATGCAACGTTCCTCGTCGTATTCGATGGTCGAGACTCCGGGAAGATACCGAAACGTCTTCACCGCACCCCTCCTTGTTTCTTAGTGTCTGTCCAGAAATAGGCAAATTTGGTTGAGATCAAGGCGCGCGAAAAATTTTACCGGAGACATATGGTTGATATTTCGAGGATAAAATTTTTCGCGCAACGCCAATATCGGGCAAATTGGCCATTTCTGGATGGGCACTTCTTAGTAAAAACCTGAGACTACCCATAAAATGGCGGCGATCACAACGCCCACGGCCTGTACCGGAATGGCCCGCCGCATCTCCTTTTCCACACCGGTGGGAGAGGTAAACGGCGTGCATCCAGTAAAATTCATTGCCAGAAAAGAGCCAACGGCCAAGATCAAGAGGCTTACCGCCACCATCTCCAACGGTGATAACCAGGAACCAAACCCGGTTGCCATCAGCACACCGACGGCGATGCCCGAAATGGCACCTTTGACGGCAAACGCCCTTCCCGGCAGCCAAGGCAGGAAAATGGGTGTGGCCACGGTACCGGCGACCACGGCGAAAAGATAGGCGAGAAACGCCACCGAACCCCTGGAGACGGCCGTCCCTAAGGAGAAAAGCCCCGGTCCGATGCCGGACAGCAAAAACAGCGCCGGCAACACGTACAGGGTCGGCTTGGCCATGAGGCGGATCTCCACCGGTATCAGGACCGCCCGTTCCGCCAGGGAAAAAGTGGCCTGCCGCATGGCCTTTGTGGCTTTCATGCCGCCATCGAAAAATCGTTTCAAGTCCCGGCAATGGATGGGGCCCCAGCATACCTCGAACCCGCACAGGCGTTTTACCTTTCGGGCGGCAACGCCCGTTGCGGCAAACTGGGGAAGGATCAGACGTCGATGGGTGACGACCCGATCCAGTTGAGCCGCCGTAACGCGCCGGGCCACCTCTTCCGAGGAAAATGTCCCCTTGCCGGCAGCGCACCAGACATTGATTCCCTTGGTATCCACGACGAGGACCCACATATTCACACCGGACAGGTGCGAACGGAGCAGGTCGAAGGAGAGTTTGAAATTGGCCGTAACAAGTACCGGGGCCGTTTCATCCGGTGCTCCCACCGCGTAGAGCCCGGGAGCAATCCGGTATCGGTCCCGTCCGAAACCAGATCGCACGCGAACAGTTCCCCATCGGTCCTGGAAGGTCAGAAGGGTCCGGACTTTGGGGACCATTCCCACCGGTGTCTCGAGAAACTCTTCCACGAATTTCCATAATCGATATCCCGGTATCTCCACGGGCGCGGAAGTTTCCGTTGCCTGGACCGTGCAGCAGGACCGATCTCCTTTTTTTTCAACGAAAATGGAAAAATCGGAGTCCAGGTGTCCTTCGTCTGAAGACATGCTGCAACGGCAAACAGATGAATGATGATCCTCATTCTTTTCACTGCAACAGGAACTCATTTCCGATCCTGGCCGAAACTGTGGCTATGGCGCTGCAATATCCGGCATTATTCCAAATGGCTGATGACGGAATCGGTCAACGAGTCATCGTCCTTCTTGAAGAAAGGGATTAGATCGGCGGCGATCTCCTTGATGGATTTGATATTTTTCTCCCTCATCACGCCTTGTATTTTCTCCACGCCCTCTTCGATCAGGCGCAGGCCCTCGGCGATCCTGATGACATCTTGTTTTTCCATGATCGACGCCTCCGTTTGAACTGGTGAAACCCGTTCTTGCTCGTAAAAAGCTTATTATAAAAATATGTTATGAATGGTTTTGAATGAACGAGTTCCTTTGAAGATTGGGGTAAATAAGAAATTTTACTGTAAACACTTTTCCTTACTGATACAACCCATTTTTGGGGTCATGGCAGATCCGGCGGTTTATAGTTCGCCACATAATAGTCGGCGATGAGCCCTTTTTGTTTCATTTCGTCTCCGGCGGCCCGGGCGGCTTCCTTGGAAGGGAAATGAGATATGCGCACCTGATACCAGGTCTTTTGGGTTCCGGTGGCCTGTTTCCAATAGGCGTCGATGCCATGGGCCTTCAGCCGGTCCACATGGCGCTTTGCCTCCGCGGAATCCCGAAATGCCGCTACCTGGATGGTAAACGGATCGGTTATGGGAACCATCACGGGGTTTGGTGATGGTTCCGGCGGAGGAGCAGGGGGCCGCAGATGAGAGAGTGTATTGAACAATAACCAGCACACACCGATGACGGCCGCGCCCATGGCGGTCCATTTGAAAAGCAGCCGGCTATTTTCGGACCACAGCCCACTCCGGATACCCCGGCACGTATCCGGGATTCTTACGGCCCACCTGGCAAGATTTTTTTTGGTATTGCTTGCCATCGCAAGGAGAACCGGTCCCAATGCCGGTCGACGGGACCGTATCCGCCCTGGTGAAGGTAGCACCGCCGCTTTTGGTTCGTCGGGCAGAAAATTCTCCGCCAGTTCAAGGCGATGAGAGCGGTCCATGTCAACGAACACCGTTTCCGCCCGTGCCAAAAGGGGACGGGTCATGGGTCCCGGCACGATGTTCCGGCTGCAGGCGGCGATCCCCGATAAGAGCCTGGCATGACGTCCGCCCTTTTCATGGACGTGCAGATATACCGAAAGAGCCTGTCGGTCCACGCGCGAATGGGAAAGAAAGAGATCGGCAAGGTCATCCACTAAGGAACCGGCCGCGGACGGGTGGCCATCCATCAGATGTCCGTATGCCTGAAGTGCCGTGAAATCACACCTTCTTTCGGACAGGTAGAAACGGCACAGCATCTTCATCACGGTGGGGTCATCAAAATGGGCGGCTCCGATCTTGGCGGTTAGATCATGGGTTCGGTGATCTGCGGGTCCGTGGGACAAAACTCGCTCCAGCCATTTGACTGCGGCATCGCGATCCGTCGGGTTACCCTCCAGGTAATCATGAACGATCCCGTCGAAGTTGGTCATAGAATCGGCGTCTGCCATATGGAACCGTGCCGCCTGGGCCAAAAGCCGCCTCTCCGAAGCCTTGCGGGAGCGTGGCGAAAAGAGAAAACTGTCCACCGTGGCCGCCGAACGGTCCAAGGCCTTGCGGGCCTCCCGGTTCATGGCCGCCCGCTCCCAGATGGTGGCCTCCTCCAGCAGCCGGGAAACCTGTCGGCGTCCAATGGCAAGAAACACGAGCCCGGTGACCCAGTAGGCGAAAACGAACAGTGTCAAACCGGGAACAATCATCCATTCGGGCCCCACCAGACTTGCGAAAGGCGGCAGTACCACAAGGGTGCAAATGCTGCCAAAGAAAAGCGACGTCCACAACCGGACGGCCACGTGCTTGAAGAATAGGACCACTTATCTCCTTTTCAGCGCCACGGAAATGATATCCTTCGAAAAAAAACCGGGCCATTTTCCGGTTTCCGGGTTCACCTTCTGAAAATAGATGTCGTCCGGCGCGGAGAAATCCCGGGGCGGCTCGCCCTGGGTTGCCGCGTCCATAAAGTTTGCCCAGACGGGTGCCGCACCGCGACCGCCTGTGATACCGACGCCGTTTTGGTCTCGCATCCCCTGCTCCCGATCGAAGCCAACCCATACCGAAGCGCTCAAATTCGGCGTAAAACCGGTAAACCAGGCGTCCTTGTAATCGTTGGTGGTACCGGTCTTTCCAGCCGCCGGATGGGAGAATCCCTTTTCCCGGATGACCCTTCCCGTACCTTCGTCGATGACACCGGCCATCATATCCACCAGTTGATAGGTGGTCGACGCGTCCAGTACCCGCTCGCCCCCGATGATGTGCTCTTCTAATATCCGACCACTCTTGTCCTCCACCCGGTGGATCCAGTAGGGACGATGGTGGATACCGCCGGCGGCGAATGTGGCGTATGCGCTGGCCATCTCCAGGGGGCTGGTGCCGAAGGTACCCAGGGCCACGGAGTATACCGGCGCCAGTGGGCTTGTGATCCCGCAGCGCCGGGCCGTATCGATCACCGCTTCAGGCCCGACCATTTCCACCAACTGGGCCGCAACGGTGTTCACGGATTCGGTAAAAGCCCTTTTCAGGACCATGGGACCCTTGTGGGTTCGCTCGAAATTTCTGGGTCTCCACTTTGGTTTTCCGGGCACGGCGATGGCCACCGGCTTATCCTCCATCACGTCCGCCGGCGACTTGCCCAGAAGTTCCATGGCACCATAGTAGAGAAACGGCTTAAAACCCGATCCCGGCTGGCGGTTGTTCTGAAGTGCACGGTTGTAGGGGGTCTGAAAGTAGTCCCGCCCCCCCACCAGTGCCTTGACCGCCCCGGTCTGGACCTCGATGGCCACCAGGGCGCCTTGCAGGCCATTGTCATCCTCTGCCAATGACGAATCGGAGGTTTTGCCCGCGTCCATCTGGCGGTCCAATTGGGCCAGCCCCTCCTGCAGGGCCGCCTCGGCATGTTTTTGCATGTGGACGTCGAGGGTGGTATAGACCCGCAGCCCCCCATGGTAGACGACCTCCGGTCCATAGGTCTCTTCCAGCCGCTTCATGACCGCATCGAGAAAATAGGAATCCACCCGCAGCGAACGCCCCCGATCCCGAAGATGGATCGGCGCGGCAGCCGCGTCGGCAGCCGCCTCGGGACCGATGACACCGGTGGCCACCATACGCTGCAGCACCACCTTCTGCCGTTTTCTGGCCTGTTCCGGATAACGAAACGGATTCAACCGCGTGGGCGACTTGGGAAGGCCGGCCAATAGAGTGGCTTCGGACAGCGTCAGTTCGCCGGCGGATTTCCCGAAAAACGTACGCGCCGCCTCGCCGACGCCGTAAGCGCCGACGCCGAAAAAGATCTGGTTGATGTAAGTCTCCAGGATCTCTTGCTTGGAAAACTGGGCCTCCATTTGAAAGGAGATCAACATTTCCCGGAATTTTCGAATGTATGTACGCTCGAAATCGAAGAAAAGATTTTTCGCCAGCTGTTGGGTAATCGTCGACGCGCCCTGCACCTTTCCCGGCTCGAACAAGGTGATCCAGAGGGCCTTGACCGTTCGAAGTTTGTTCAGTCCCCGATGCTCCCAGAACCGGTGATCCTCGGTGGCCAGGATCGCCTCGATAAAAACAGGGGATACATCCTCTATGGAAACCGTTTCCCTTCCGCCAATGGTCAGGATGCGGTGGCCATCGGCACTGAAGATCTCGGTAACCGGCATGTCGTTGATACGAGCGATGGGTTCGGGGACCCGTGGCAGATCCTTGGCGGCCACGAGAAACAGGCAAAAAAGACCAATTGCCCCGAAGCCTGCCAGAGCGATGACGAGATAGAAAAATCCCGCAGCGGCCCGCAGAATGCGGAGGCCCATGGTCATGGATCCCCTCCCCCGCTGGTTTTCCAAGGATTTTTCGTCGACGGTGGCGCGTTCAGCCTGGGCTCCAGCAACGTACGGATCTGCCAGACGGCCCACTCCTGCCCCATCGTGGAGAAGATCCGGATGCCGCCGGGGGTGTCCATCTCAACGCCGATGCGGATCAGTCCGGATTGTACTTCATCGCCGATTCCGATGCGCACGGGTGTGCCATCGACGACCAGCAGATTTTCGGGTTGGGCCAGTATCCCCCGTTGGGTCTCCTCGGGAAGAGTGTCCAAAACCATGAAAAATCGATCTGCAAGATACGTTCTGCCCGTAAACTCAGGCAGATCGTCCAGGGTCTGTGCCCCGATGGGATGTTCGAGATCCGAGGTGGTAAGTTCAGGAAACTTGATTTCCTAATTGTTGCATATGGCAAGCAAAACATAATGTAAGTGGTTGAAAAACAGAAAGATAGGAGTCTGAATCCAGCAGGCCGGTAAGGTATTGCAACCGGAAAATGAACATGGCACCTTTAACCTTATTATCTTGGCGGATAAATGAAAGGAAAAGGATGCCATGCCTCAACAGATACTACCACTTATTCCTCGCGGTGCAAGACAAATCAACGGGCTTGTCAGTGTATTTCGTGACGATACGACCTGGACCTATTTTCTATCGACCGTTCCGATTTATTCTCACAGACAAGGCGATCAACGAATGTTTCGGATGATAACAGCCCAACTGGTTGAATCCGGAGCTTGCCGCCAGATCGATATCCAAAACACATTCGGCGTATCCAAGAGCAATGTCATCCGATTCGTGAACAAACTCAGGTCCGGCGGCGCCGAGGCATTTTTCGTTCAGCGGCGGGGACGACGCGGCGGCAAGGTTTTCAAACCTGAGGTGCTTGAACAAGCCCAACGTTTACTGGATCAAGGGTGCTCGAAAAAAGATGCCGCCCTGGAACTTGGCATTAAATACGATACGTTTCGCAAAGCTATAGATGATGGTCGGTTAATCGAATCAAGGATTGGTGAACCGTGTCTAACCAAATCAGATCGGGACATGGTCGACATGGCTGCTGCCGATGGTATGGGGACGGCTTGCAACCGAGTCGGGGAACGCATATTGGCATCATTGGGCAAAATGGTTGGTGCGCCGGTTCGTTTTGACAGATGCCTGGACGTTCCCAAAGCAGGCGTTCTTTGTGCGATACCGTCATTGGTGGCAAACGGGTTGTTTACCGGCGCAAAACAGTTCCTCGGCCAAGTCAAAGGCTATTACACGATCTTTCATGTCTTGTTGCTGCTTTCGTTTATGGCCTTATGCAGGATCAAGACGACAGAAAAAATACGAGGCCATGCTCCGGGAGAATTTGGTAAGTTATTGGGCTTGGATCGTGCACCGGAGGTTCGCTGTTTGCGTTACAAGATGGATGCGTTGAGCGCAGACCACGGCGCGGAAAAGTGGGCCGCATACCTCGGTAAATACTGGATGGAACAGGCGCCCGAATCGGTTGGCGCGCTTTATGTTGACGGGCATGTACGTGTTTATCATGGAAAATTGACCCGACTACCGCGCCGCTACGTGTCCCGGGAACGATTGTGCATGAGGGGCATTACCGACTATTGGGTTAACGATGCGATTGGCCGACCTTTTTTTGTCGTCGAAAAGCAGATCGATCCTGGATTATTGGCGGTTTTAAGAGACGATATCGTTCCCCGGTTGTTGCAAGACGTTCCGAATCAACCCGGTTTGCAGCAACTACAAGAGAACCCATGTTTATGCCGGTTCGTTCTTGTTTTCGACAGGGAAGGATATAGTCCCACATTCTTCAAGGAAATGTGGGATCGCCATCGAATCGGCTGCATGACGTATCATAAGCATCCTGGTGAATCATGGCCGGAGCATTGGTTCACCGAGTATGAAGTTGCGATGCCAAACAAAGAGGTGGTGAAGATGCGGCTTTGCGAAATGGGTAGTTTGGTGGGATCTGGTAAGGGTGCAACATGGATGCGACAAGTGCGAAAACTGACCGATTCCGGACACCAGACCAGCGTAATCAGCACCGCTTTCGATTTGCCGCATACTCAATTGGCAGCACGCATGTTCAGCCGGTGGTGTCAGGAAAACTTTTTCAACTATATGATGCAACATTTTGATATCGATGTGCTTTTAGATTATGGTGTCGTTGAATTTCCTGATACCGAACGGGTAATCAACCCCGTTTGGCGGCAATTGAATCAATCCCGTAATTCGTTGCAGAACAAGCTACGATATCGTCGTGCCTGTTTTGCCGAGATGACCATTCACCCTGAAAATGAAGACAAACCGGTAAAGTTTAAGAAGTGGATAGAGAAAAAGGCCGAGCTGTTAGAAGAAATCGAAAAGATGGAGTATCAACTCAGCGAGTTGAAAGAAAAACGAAAACAGACAAGTAAACACATCACGTGGGGAGAACTTGAAGCAAAAGATAAATTTTTACGTTTACAACCGGGCAGAAAACGCCTGATGGACACGGTTCGTATGATTGCATATCGTGCAGAGACGGCAATGGTTGGGTTGCTCACGGGTCCGACGGTAAACTCGTCGGATGCACGGAGTCTTCTCCAGACACTGTTCCAGACCGAAGGCGATGTACTGCCCGATATTGAAAATCAGCAATTGAATATACGATTGCACGGCGCTTCGTTCCCAGCGGCCAATCGGGCTCTTTGCCAACTGTTTGCGCATCTGAACAGTGCGCAGGTAAAATACCCCGGTACCGAGCTGCAAATGATATTCGAACTAAATGGCTGCAGCACCTCAAATCATGCCGGAGGTGTCACATAGTTTTCCCGGAGATGCAGTGTTCTGAAGTTTCCGTTCTCCAACGGTGGTATGGCCAAGGACGTTGTTTGTGCGGTCCAACAGATAAATGCCCACCTGCTCCGCCTCCCGCTCCAGATAGACACGGTCCCAGCTTCCTTCTGCGCTGATGCGCAGCATGAAAATGGGACTGAAAACGGTCTCGGCAACGGCTTGGGGGATTTTGGCATAGAGACGCTTGAATTGCACGGCGGAGATGATGGTTCCCTGGGAGTCGGAAAGGCCGGCGATCAACTGGGGCAAGGTGGTTGCCTCCTGCGCCTCCCGCTGGACGGCGATCTTGTGGGTTACCATCTGCTCCAGGGTTTGGGTCGCCACCTTCTGCATCCGCCCCCTGTCCCAGACGTTGCCCGACTCCGGCCGATGGACATTGGTTGCGATGAGATACCTTCCGGCCAGATACTCCAGCCAACTGAAGCGAAACTCGAGAATCCCGACGGTGAAGACGGCCAGAATCAAAACCGCTCCTCGAAAGCTCGCCTTGCGAACGATCCATCCTTTTGCATCCCTGGGCTGTGACCAGCTCGGCATATCCCTCCTTTTGCCGTCCGCAAAAAACGCAGAAATGGAGGCGGACAGGCAAACGATTCACGATGCCCGTCTCATACATCATTGCGTAAAAATGATAAAGTCCCGGGCTGACGCTCTGGAAGGATGAACGGATTCAAGCCTCTTTGTCCTCTGGTTGGGATACAATCGTAATCTTCGGAGGCGAAGTTGAAAAACGATGGATGAAATACGAAGGACGAGTCAAAAGCGTCTCTCTTCGTCCCTTACTGGTCCCGAACGACCAGTGGGTCCCGGACGTCGTTCCCCTGAAAGCCCGAAGGTAGGATGCAAGCAGATGGTGGGATATTTTTGTGTCTTAGTTGGGTGGATCGACAATGTCCTTCAGATCGCCTCTTTCGTAAAGCATCTTGAAGGTTTGAATGACCTGAGGATCGAACTGGGTGCCGGACCCGCCATACATGATTTCCAGAATCTTCTCCTCTTCCATGCGTTTGCGGTAGGCGCGATCGGAGGCGATGGCATCATACACGTCGGCAACGGTTAGTATCCGGGCCAGTATGGGAATCTGTTCACCGGCCAGCCCTTCGGGATATCCTTTGCCGTCGAATCGTTCATGATGATATTTGATGATGTACTTTTGCTTGTCCCACAGCCCCAATCGTTCGACGATATCGGCGCCGATCACCGGATGCTCTTTGATGATGTCGAACTCTTCTTTGGTCAGCCGATCGGGCTTGAGCAAAATGTCGTCCCGTATACCGATCTTTCCGATATCGTGGAGTTGGCCGGCCACGTCCAGGATATCCAAATCCTCCTGGGTGCCGCCCATTGCCCGGCACAGTTCGATGGCGATGCGGGTCACCCGGTTGGAGTGCTGTTTGGTATACGGGTCCCGGGCTTCGATGGCCCGGACAAAAGCGTACAGCGTGGCAAACAGGTTTTCATAAATATTTTCGTACAGTGCGATATTTTCGATGGCGTAGGCGGCCTTGTTGGTCATGAAGGACATGTAGTACAAGTCCTTTTCCGTAAAGCGAATCGACCCTTTTCGCACCGCCACCGCCAGGACCCCAAACACCTTCTTGCGAATGTTCAAGGGAACCAGCATCAAAGAGCGGATATCCTCGGGCAGACCGCTCACGTTGCTGTTTTCATGGATTAGCAGCGGATTTTCCTCCTCGCAGTATTCCATGATCAGCTGGCTGAGATCATCACCGTTGGTGGACCCGTCGCCGGAAGGAGCGCAAACGGGAAAGGTAATCAACGGAGAGCTGTCCCCCCTTGCCACGGACTGGGCCACCTGAACCGGATGCTGATAGGTTTCGTTGATGACGTAGAAACTCGCCTCGTCGGCGCGGGTCAATTCGGTGGATAGATCAACGACCCGTCGAAACAAATCGAAGCTGGAGCCGATGGTGGTAAAATCGGTCATGATACGGTTGAGGGTGTTGAGTTCCTCTACCTTGTACGTCAGTTCCCGATTAAGTTCTTCGATCCGCTCCTTTCCCTCCACTTCCTTGGTCAAAAAGAGGTTGTTGACGAACAGCTGCCGTTCTCTGAGTACGCGCTTGACGCAAATCTCCAATTGGTTCAGGTTCACCGGCTTGATCAAGAAATCCACCACCCCGTTTTTCAGGGTGCGGATGGTGTTATCCAGGGAAGGATAACCGGTCATGATAATGACTGGAATGGTGTTGTCCACCTGACGGATATGTTCGGCCAGTTCGAGGCCGTCCATCTCCGGCATGTTGATATCCGTGAAACAGCAGTCGATCTTGGACGCGGCGAGGATTTCGGTGGCCTCACGACCATTTTGGGCGGTAAGGATATCGTATCCCTTGGCTTCGAAATATTCCGAGGCCACCTCCAGAATGCTCTCTTCGTCATCCACAAACAAAAGGGTTTCTTTGGGCGTTTCTGTCATAATCGTTCTGATGGATCTTTTCTTTGCATTTGGCCCGCTTCAGCCGTCGCCGTCGAAGGTGTTTCGGACCTGTTCCATAAATGCCGGGGAAGTGTTCGTGATTGGGTTTAAAAAAAGAGGGAACTTTGCAAAAGTAGCGCGACAGCCGGTAACGCCCCTTTTAAACACCCCCCCAAGGCTTAAAACAAATATCGGCAAACCGCATCCAAACTAAAGAAAACCCGATAAAAAAGACCAACTACCGGAAATACAACCGGATTGAATCAGATTCGGCGCAAGGGATGCTATTTCGGGGGGAAAAATGTTTTCAGGCAATGCATGCGGCCGGGAAAGGTTTTCTGAAAAAAGGCTTCCATCTCCCGGGCAATTTGACCTACGCGGTCATAGTCCACGCCGGTTTCGATCCCCAGGGTCTCCAGAAGATGGGCGGTGTCCTCGGTGGCGATGTTACCGGCGGCACCGGCCACGAAGGGACAGCCGCCCATGCCGGCAAGAGCCGTGTCGAACAGGAAAATGCCCCGGGTCAATGCCGCCATCAGGTTCACCAGCCCCAGACCGCGGGTGTCATGAAGGTGAAGGGCCATGGGCAGGTGTCCGGTAGAGGGGAGGA
The DNA here is from genome assembly GCA_963674945.2 of uncultured Desulfosarcina sp. Classification (GTDB taxonomy): domain Bacteria; phylum Desulfobacterota; class Desulfobacteria; order Desulfobacterales; family Desulfosarcinaceae; genus Desulfosarcina. The sequence goes on along the minus strand of CAXXWQ010000001.1, from coordinate 149,306 downwards.
CCGTATCCAGTACCCGCTTGATTTGATTGGGAGATCCCATGCCAGTGGTGTCAGCCAGGGCCAGGACGTGGGCACCATGGTCCGCAAATTCGCGGACCACCGATTCGACCCGGGACAGAGCGGTCGGACCGTCATACACGCAGCCGAAGGCGCACTGGAGGCTGGCGCGAACGATCATTCGCGCCGAGATCGCCTCGTCGATCATCCCCAGGGAATGAGCGAGTGCATCCGGATGGGACATGCCGGCATTTTTCCGGCTGTGGGTGTCGCTGGCGGAAAGGGAGATCTCCACGGCCCCGATTCCCGATGCCATGGCCCGCGCGAGCCCCTGCCGGTTGAGCACCAATGCCGTGTACACGACGTCATCGTATTTAGGAAGCCGGCGTACCAGCGAGTCGGCATCGGCCATCTGGGGAACCTTGGCCGGATGGACGAAGGAGGCCACCTGTATCTGCTTCAGTCCCGCCGCCACCAATCCTTGGATGACGGCGACTTTGCGGTCGGTGGGAACGATGGTCTCCTCGAACTGGAAACCGTCCCGCGGCCCCACCTCCACCAGCGTTACTGATTTGGGCAGTTCCCGGCCCATGTTTCCTCCTTGCACCTTATCACATGGTGGATGGTCGCATCGACGATCCGCTTCGCAGTCCCACTGTAGAGGAACTTACGAACCCGGTCAATCTCATGGAATGGATTGACGTGCCGACACGGGATTGCCCACCTTCGTATCCTTTGCTAAGCAGGCGCTTTGGAATAAAAAAATCTTGACTTTCAAAACCCATTTTAATATTTATGACGCTTCTTCGGGCGCGATGTAAAGTCGGAAGAGCACCTAATCCCCAGTAGCTCAGTCGGCAGAGCAAGTGGCTGTTAACCACTGGGTCCGCGGTTCGAGTCCGTGCTGGGGAGCCAAACTAAAATACCCGGTCAAAATTGGCCGGGTTTATTTTTTTATCAAATAGTTATCAACCTATAATCGACAATACCCAAAAGTTACCACTTCATCCACTCAGCGAACCACCTATTCAGATTATGCCCTTTCTATGCTCTTCACCAATTCGTTCGCGATATGGGCACTTTCTATTCGCATGATGCTTTCCTGGGCACTCCCATAGCTCAACAGATTGATGCTACCGTACCACACGACCTTTTGATCCATAACCGCAAATTTTTGGTGGATATTGGATTTGAAAACGACATTGGCTCCACAATCTGTTAACAGGTTCAATGTCCGTTGGATGGTGGCCTGATCTTTCGGTTTAAAATCTTCTTTAGGACGGGTAACCACTAATATACGGACATTCTTTTCCAATACCACTTTCAGGTGTTTCGTCATTTGAAGCGTGCGCATTTTTCTGACGAACGGACTTACAATTAAAATTTCTTTCTCTGCGGTGTTGATATCCTGATTGAAAACAGGCAGAAAATTATCTTTATCAAAGATGATATCCAAAGGTGTGTCATCTATTTCCTCGCCTTTGGCCTTGTATCCCATGGAAGCGTATCCATTGAGCCGTTTTTGATACATCTTTTCCAGCATCTTTACCTGGATATCCACATAATCGTAAATTTTAACCTCTTTTTTTGCCTCATACAATCGGTGGAGCCTTCCGGCATATTGCTGCAAAGTACCTTTCCATGATATCGGCATGGCCAAAAAGAGAGTGTCGAGACGTGGTTCGTCGAAGCCTTCTCCGATAAAATGACCGGTGGCCACCAAGATGATATTTCTGTCGGCAGGAATGTCAGCGATGCGTTGAAAGAGTTCCCGAGTGGCTTTTTTCCCCATTCCGCCCATCAGGGCAAAAACGTCCGTAGCCTTTTCCTTCAGTCTTTTGGCGAGTGATTCAACATGGGTGGTTCTGAGGCTTAATACAATGCAGTTCCTGCCCTGATGATAGTTGTTCAGCACATCATCAACAATCTGCTGATTCCGAAAATCGCTTTCCATGATCTCGGTGTACAATTGCTGGATGGATACTTCTTGCTCGTCTTTATCCAGCGGGACCCGCAACGACGTGAAACGGGGAACGATGTAATGGTCAAACGGTCTTTTCTCTGCCTGCTTTTTAGGATTGTCTCGATAACGAATGGGGCCACAATGCATAAACAAAATCGGATGATGCCCATCTTTTCGCGTTGGCGTTGCGGTTAGTCCGTAGATGTATTTGGCATTGGTTGTTTTTAGGATTTGTTCATAGGTGAATGCCGATGCATGGTGACACTCATCAGCAATGATCATCCCGTAATTTTTCACGCATTCCTTAACCTCACCTTTTCGGCTGAGTGATTGCATCACGGCAATATCAACAATGCCGCTCAAGGACTTTTTTCCGGAACCCAATTGGCCGATGAGACTTACTTTCTTTTTTCGCCCCCTTTTCTTTGCTGGGGTGGCGGGCTGCTCCGGCAGCGGCTCCTTCACCATCAGAAATTCCAATAGTTTTTCTTTCCACTGCGACAGCAGGCTGACTTTATCAACCAAGATAAGCGTATTCACTTTTTTCTCGGCAATCAGTTTAATCGCCACAATTGTTTTGCCAAATGCTGTTGTGCCTGACAGAATTCCGGTATCGTTTTGTAACAGGTGGCTGAGGGCCAAGGATTGCTCATCTCTAAGTTGGCCATTGAATTCCACATCAATCCTTCTACCTTGATGTGTTTTATCGATGTGCTGGATTTCGATTCCCAGTTTTTCCAGTTCGGAAACCAGTTCGGATTCGCATCCTCTTGGCAAGCACAGGTACGCTTCTGTTTCATCTGCACAGGAGATGACCCGTGGATGTCCATAGGTCGGCAAACGCATGGCTTGCTGTCTGTAAAACATCGGGTTTTTAAAGGACGCGAACCGTTTTAGCCGATTCATCGCCTTTTGGGAGATCCCCTCCTTTGGGATGAACAGCATATTTGCTCTGACGATTTCGATTCGCTTTGGGAAATCATCTCTCTGTAACTCGATTTTGGTTTTCGAAGTTTCCCACGGTTTTTCAGCACCCTCTTCTTCATCCTGTTTCAATACGCCCAGTTCATTCCCCTCGCCAAGCTCGGAAACAACTTCTTCAATTCGGTTGTGAGAAATTTTTTGGACTGTGGATAAAAATGCCCATTGGTCCTCATAGGATTGGAAATGCTCATCGATAAATTCACTATTGAACGTCTCTCTTGCCGCTTTTTGTAACGGCAATGCAATCAAATTACCTAAGCCCCCTTTAGGCATGGTGTCCTGGCTGGGAAACAGTCGATCATAGGACTTGAATTGTATCTCATGCCTTTTGTTCATGGCAGTGGTAAGCAGGATCGTTCCAAATTTACGTGCAAAAGCAGCGGGAACAGGTGTTTCAAAGAAAAACCATACATGCCCACCGTTGCCTGAACGTGACCGCTCAACAGCGACAGGAATAGAGAAATCAGTACAAACATCTCTGAAAACGGAAATATCCCTTTGCCAGTCTGCTTCGTCAAAATCGACTGCCAAGAGGTGGCATGTTTCATCCTGCAGCATTGGATAAACGCCAACAACGATATTCCCTCTCAGATGATTTTCAATGGCATTTTCATCCAGGGCAGCATAGTCTTTGTTTTCACATTTCGAACAGGAAATTTTGGGCTTTTTGCACACTCCTGCCTGCCATTGATTGAGGCAAACAGGTGAATAGCCGGATATGCCTCTGTTTTTGTTTTCCCATCGCTTTGCATAAACATCACTGCGGCCTTTAAAAAGCGACATAAAAAGGTGAATTTTATCGGAGGAATCCGACGTATTGTCTACAACCGATTTGGAATTATAGGTAATAGATTCCTCGCAAGGCGTTTTTTCAACGATTTTTAAATCTTCAGAAGTATTTCCGGGAGGCTCGGTCGTCGCTATCTCAAGTTGGGCTCTTAAACGGCTATTTTCTTTTCTTAATCGCTCTACCTCTTCCAATAAAACAGTATATTTTCCGAGTAATGCCTTATAATCCATAACTATGCCCATGGACCAGATGCAGACCATCTCGAAGGTGGAGGCTTCCTCGAAGCCAAGGCGGATGCTATCGGATCAATAAATTCTTTGATCGTCATGACAATATGTTCGAACTCAGCAGGAACATGGTCTTGTCCGAGCTTTTTCCTAAAAGCATTCCATTGACTTCTTTTTGCCGCGATAAACTCCTGTGAAAAGGAAACAATTTCGTCGGGAAGTTCTGTTCCACGCTGCTCCAATGTCAACCTGATGGCTTCTGATAACGTTTTCCCATCGAACCCAAACTGGCTGCACTCACAAAATATCATAGAAATCTTTCACCTTATTGCTTGTCCTTCCAAGCATATCAATGTACATGGTGGGTCTAATCCGAGGCGCTTTCCATATCCGAAGCATCAAAGCGCCTCTGAGGATAAAGCGTTTGGAATGTTTGGATAACCAAAGCGCTCGGTTGCCGGTTGAACGTGGTGTAATGCAATTAGGTGATCCTAAACAAGTGATTCTTCTGTATCAACCGTATTTTTAGTGGCTCACCGACTTATTCGGCGCGATACTGTTGACCTTCCATCATGCCTTTTGCTGATAGTGTTACCTCAAAACGTTTAAATAATGAAAAAAAATCTGCAAGATTCATGTCCACGTCTATCTTTCTGATTTGTATCGGTCCGTCAATGGAATCAAGCTTCTCGAGTACATTTTTGTTTTTTTTTAGATCCGTAACCAAAAAAGTGACATATACAGGATCTTTATGCGAACCAAGAGACTTTCCGGAATACATCGAGGTTCCAATAACGAGTTCACCGTTGTCGATCAATTTCTTTTCTGATAACCATTTAAATGGGCTGTTTTTGTTACTTATATCAGCAGCGACTGTACCCAACAAATCATTATATTGAACTGAAGCTTTAAAAATTTTTCCCATCTCAATATCTCCTTTATTAAAAGGTTTTGCGCTACCGACAGGTTGAGACGGTAGTTGGTCTTTGCTTTGAAGTTCTTTTTGGAGTTTACGAAACGCCTCATCGGCAGGACGGTGTTTGGTTTTACCGGCAAAGGCGTTTTTTAATAATCTTCAGCAAACCGTGTTTTCCAACGGCAAACGACGCTGTATTCGACGGCACGATTTCGGGATGCTATGGCGATGCCGTAATCCTTCTCGGCAAACCGCGTGACGGCTTTCTTTTAGAATTCTCGATTGTTGTGCCCTCATATTTTCTTTGCCATCGGACCACATTCTGATGCCCATATACATCGGGCTTTTCGAGGAGACCCCCGAACTGGTATATATGCAAATTACCAGCCAAGGAAGATACGAACTTTTCTGGCAAGGCGGGGTTTCTCCAACCATTGATTCAGGAGACACGTTGATTGAATATGTTATTCAGATAGCAAGAGACGTCCCTATCTTTTTCCCGGTGGTTTCCGTGTCGAGGAAGATGAACACGATCATTCAACTAATTCGAGAATCACACGTTTGTGAATCTTTCCTGATATTCCAGTCATAATGGTGCGAATGGCATTTATATTCTTGCCTTTTGTCCCTATGATTTTTCCAAAGTCTTCCTTGGCTACCGACAGTTCAATTATAATCGTTTGTTCACTTTCGATTTCATTTACTTTTACCTGATCTGGAAAATCCACGAGTTGCCTTGCAATCTCCCCTAAAAAATCTTTCATTTTTCCGCATCTCTTTCTTAGTAACTGCGTTTTTCGTTCAATTTGACGCATGAGAAGATTTTTGCGTCTCTCCGGCACTTGCTTCACAATCCATTCACCTTTTCTCTCAACTTATCCGAACACTTGAACGTCACAACCCTTCGTGCCGGCAAAATTGCATCTTTGCCGGTAGCTGGATTACGGCCTCTCCGTTCGGCCTTATCCCTTACGCAAAATTTCCCGAAACCGGAAACCAGGACGTCCTCACCGGACTCCATTGTCGACTTCATGATCTCGAGCAGGGCTTTTGTGATTTCTTGCGCCTGATTCTTGGTTATAACAATCTGGTTCTGGATCTCTTCGACGATATCGTTTTTCGTCAGCGTCATAGAAACGTTCCCTAACTATTTGGTATGGAAACTGGTTGGAGCCAAATGCGCAAACCAGAAAAAATTGCCGAAGTTCAAATACTGCCACAATCAAGAATGTCAGAAAGGTTAATTCATGCAATTGCCATTGTTTGATTGATAACCGATAGAAATTCATTTTCTTTGCTGGCCTTGAAATTGGGGCAGCATGATTCATTTTTTCTATAATTATTCCTAAAGAAATAGATTTAACTGGGGTATGCACTTGACTCCAGTGGCCACAACATATAGTGTACCAGTCTATGGAGGAAGATTACCCCAGAACGTTGATAGAATTTGAAAAACGATTTAGCTCTGAAGCTGGATGCACTGACTATTTGATGGCTCTTAGATGGCCCGAAGGCTTCCGTTGCCCTCATTGCGGTTCTGCATCCTCGTGGAGAACTAAACGATCCCAGTTTCATTGTACTGATTGTGGAAATCAATCTACGATAACTTCCGGTACAATTTTTCACGGCACCAGAAAGCCCTTGTCTCTTTGGTTTCGGGCTATGTGGCACATTACAGGTCAGAAGTACGGAGCTAATGCACTTGGGCTTCAGAGAGTACTTAACCTTGGGAGTTATAATACCGCCTGGCAATGGCTCCATAAACTTCGAAGAGCAATGGTTCGTCCAGGACGTGACCGATTGTCCGGGATTGTTGAAGTTGATGAAACCTATGTCGGTGGGAAAAAGTCTGGAAAACGCGGTCGGGGTGCTGAAGGTAAAGCTTTGGTCGGTATTGCCGTGGAGGATAAAGGCCGAAAAGGAATTGGGCGAATTAGACTCTGGCACCTCGAAGACGCATCGGGAGATAGTCTGACTCAATTTGTACAAGAAATCGCCCAGCCAGGCAGCACCATCAGGACGGATGATTGGCCCGGCTATAGCAGCCTTGGCGATAAAGGATTTAAGCATATTGCGATTCCATCGCATGACTTGAAGATTGTACATTTGGTAGCGTCGCTCATGAAACGATGGTTACTTGGTACTTATCAAGGGGCGGTCAGACCGTCTCATTTGATGTACTATTTGGATGAATTCACATTCAGGTTCAACCGTAGAACATCAGTGTCTCGCGGAAAACTATTTTACAGGCTGGTCCAACAGGCCGTGATGGTGGACCCTGCCCCAGCTAGTACTCTTAAAGGTGCATCGTTACCGTTTTTGGAAGGGGCAGCAAATTTAAATCTCGATCCAATTGACGATGACCTGGGCCACAACATATAGTATGTGCTGGATTTAAGTGCATACCCCAGATAGATTTAATCTATATCACAATGCACTGACCGTGACAAGACTTTGTATTTACGACATTATTTGTAAATTCGGCATTTATTGGAAGTCCGAACCTGGTTCCTTGCGTTCTTTTGTCGGAACACCACGAAATAGAGCCGTTCTACACGTTGCTCTCTGACCTGTTGGTTGAGTCGTTGAGATCGGAAGGGTCCCAGGGATGTTCGGTGATCTAGAGATTGGGTGGTTGGATCAATTATCGTACGTGAATGGTGTTTCTAACGCCCAGGGCAGACTTCACCCAATGTTTTACTTGTCATTTATAATTTTTATACGTCACCAGGAAGAAGACTGATCGGAAATCGACGCCGGGATCTCAACCAGGAACGTCACAGAAACGGATTGAAAGCCTCTTCTGGAGAGGTGTCAGGGATGCAAGCCCGTACGGATTTGCGTGAAATTGTGTCGCGCGCAAATTTACCGGGAAACAGGTCTCTCAACAATGACTACCGCCTTGCGGCTGAAGCGGTGGATGACCGGCGTGCCCTGGCCATGCCGCACGGCCTTGAGAACCCCCTCCTTATCCACCGGCACGGTGCCGGCCAGCAGGCAAACCGGAAGATGCGCGAATGCCTGCGGCACCAGGGGCGTACTCGGTCCCAGTATGGCGACTTTTGCGCCTTGGGACAGGCGGCCGAGCACCTCTTCGGCGGTGTTGTTGATAATGGCGGTGGCGGTGAGCAGCACCGCCTCGGCCCATCCGTCCAGTTTGCGGTAAAAATCGTCGCGGTTGCCGATACCCTGGCCGACGTCGAGCACTTCGACCCGGGCGCCGCGCTGCTCAAATTTATGCATGAGCGGCCGGAAATAACCCAACATGGCCACGCGGGTATCGCGACGGATTTCCAGTTCATCCATCCAAATACTGTCCGTGGTATCCTCCGGCAGACCGCCGGCCCCGTCGTAATTCAAGGCGTTGACCAGCGCCAGTGCCATGCTGCGTTGCAGCGGCATGCCCTCTTTGAGACACGCCAGCAGTTCCACCGCCGGCAGGCCTTCGAAATCCCGATAGTCCTTGCCCATACCGCAGCAGTGGCCGGGGCCGGTGTCCGTATAGGCGATGCCGATGCCGCCATCGTCCGTGGTCACTGCCGTGTACCGCAACCCGACCGTCAGTGATGTTACCCGGACATGGACCGCCCGCTCACAGAAAAAAGAGTACAGATTCTCGTTCAATCGCATTGTCAATCTCCAAGAGTAATCAACAGTTCGGTCAAGGCATCGGCAGCAATGATCATCGGCAATCCCCCACGGGTCGGATCATGGCACCGCCGCCCTTCTGGCCTGAACGCCCCATTTATGAGAGCGTTGCCGGAAAGCGATCCGGTTTGTTCACACTTGCGCGGCGTCCGCGGACACCAACTCGGCGATCAGCTGACCGGTGACGGAACTGTCGTAGCCGGGCAGGCTGCCCACCTCCCTGTGCAGGCGATGGGATTGCAGGGTGTCGAGCAAGATGCGAATGGTGGGGTGGTCGAGCAGGTCTTCGGGTATAACCAGGTCGCAACGGACAGCCGTTATGGGCACAAAGTCCAGATCGAACATCTCGGCGATGGTACGAAGCCCCAAAGCGGCGTCGGCCACGTTGCAGGCAATGCGGAAGGCGCCTTCGCGGTGGGAAAACACTTCGTTCCCAAACCCATTGATCTCATCGGGCCCTATGCCGGCTTTTTCCAATTGGTCGTCCAGCAGCACCCGCAGTGCGGCGCCCGGCTCGCGATTGACAAAACGTACCATCGGTTGTGCCAGATCGGTCACGGCGCGGATCCCCAGGGGATTGCCCCGCCCCACCATCAGCCCCTCCTCCATCATGGAAAAACCGAACACCCGACTGGACATTTTCATTCGCTGACGCGCCGCCTCCACATTGGACTCGGATTTGTCAGCGTTGTGAAGGTGGGTACCGGCCACATGGGCCACCCCCTGGGAAAGGCTGTCGAGGGCGCGGTGGCTGGAGGCGAAACGGCAGTGAACCCGGGCGTCAGGAGCAAGGCGGGTCACATGCTGACCAAGAATATCAAACGCCGGATCACATCCCATCAAAATGACCGTCTTGTCCAGGTGGCCGGCCGGCATCAGAATCTGAGCGCTTTTTCCGTCCGGTGCCAGCAGGCCGTCGGCGGCCCGCAGGCCGAAAGGGGCTGACTCTTTTCCTTTCAATGAAAAGCCGATCATCCGGTTACGCACCCTCCCCAGAGCCAATCGGGTGGATGGTTCGACCGCATGGTCGATCACCTGAACCGGCGTGTATTCGGACGGTGTGGTCTCGACAAACAGATCCTCCACCCGGCAGCCGAACAGTCGGGCCAGATGGAGGGCGATTGCCGTGTTGGGCAGGTACCGACCGGATTCGATATCGTACACGGCCTGACGCCGGAGCCCCAGGTTTTCGGCGAGTTCCTCCTGCGACCAGCCTTTTTTCAGCCGAAACTCCTTGACGTTGCAGGTGATGACGTCTCGTTTCGGACTCTTTTTCCGTCCCATGGCCCCTCCGGAAAGGAGTTCACCCTATTGATTGCATAACCGAAAACAACCTTACCTGTAATCAATAGGGTATATATTGTAAACATGTCAACCGGGAATTATAAACGTCTTCTCGACACCTCAAACGCAACGATGCCTCATAATGATTGAATTCTAAATAATACCTTTCGTTTAGAATTATAACTGGTTATGAAAACATTTCATTCATATGAGAAAATCAAAAAACATCTTGAAATATTCTATCAACAGATATACTTGCAAAATACGATTGGCAACTATAAACGTCAATCGGATTTTATGACAATGGGTCTGGCATTTGTGCCCGACACGGAAACGGATCACATCCCCTATGAAAAACGTTTATTGCGAACTGACGAATAAGGCCGCGGAAATTTTTTGCCGGCATGGGCTGATGGGTGAAACGGTACAGGTCAGAGCCCGCGCCTTGAGTACCGAAGAGGCCATCGGCAATCCGGAGGCGAATGATTTTCCGCTCCAAAAGGGAAAAGAGCGTCTGATGCAGGCAAACATTGGCGGAGCTCTGGGCCAGGCGTTTACCGACCGCTTCGGCGATTACGAGGGTACCCTGGAGACGATTTTGAAAACCCCGCTGACCAACAATTTTCGCCGGGCGATTTTCGTGGCCTCCATGAATGCAGCACTCCGGCGCCTGGGTCTGATCCAGAAAACGGTGCACTGCCGTGACAAGGGGCCCGAACAATGTGCGCAAGCCCTCGCCGACCACATTGAAAACCGCTACGGCAACATCAAAATCAGCATCATCGGCTTTCAACCACGGATGGTGGAAACTCTGGCCGCCAAGTTTCCCGTTCGCGTTTTGGACATGGATGAGGACAACATCGGCAAAGACAAATTCGGCGTGACCGTCGAAGCCCCGGTGGCTGCGCAACCGGCCGAGAACTGGGCCGATCTTCTGCTGGTTACGGGAACGACACTGGTCAACGGCACATTGCCGGACTTTCTGGTGAACAAACCGGTCATCTTTTACGGCACGACGATCGCCGGAGCGGCTTATCTGATGGGATGGACACGTTTTTGTGAAAGCAGCAGCTGAAAAGAGACAGAAGATGAAAAGCCCAACGCTGACTGCATTTTTTGGCGGGTTTGCTTTTGTTCTCGCCATGAGCCTTTTTCAAGTGGCCGGCGCCGGAGAACTGCATCTGTTCGTGGGGGCCGGACTGCGCCCGCCCGTGGACCATCTGACAAAAGACTTCGAAACCCAAACCGGCCATCGGGTGGTTATCGATTATGGCGGCAGTGGGCAACTGTTAGCCCGGATCATTGCTTCCGGCAAAGGGGATGTGTATATTCCCGGCGCCTTTTTTTACATCGAAAAACTCGAGAAATCAGGCAAGATCCGCTCCTATCGGCGGATTGCGCAGCATACGCCGGTCATCGGCGTCAATATCACCCGGGTGGAACGGATTAAAGCCTTCGAGGATCTAGCGAAACCGGACGTCAAGCTGGCCATGGGCGATCCCAAGGCCATGGCCTTTGGCCGAACGGCCATGACGATCTGCGAGAGATCGGGCCAGAAGGACGCCATCGTAAACAATGTCGCCGTGTATGGCGCTACGGTCAAGCAGCTTGCCCTGTACGTCAGCCAGGGAAGCGTGGACGCGGCCATCATCGGAAGGTCCGATGCCTTTCAGAACCGTGACAGGATCGCCATCGTGCCCATTCCTCCTGAGTACTTCCAGGCGGAAATCATCGCGGCGGCCGTTCTCGATTCGACATTGCAACCCGAGTTGTCCGATCAAATGCGCGATTACCTGAGTTCTCCGAACGCCGTCACCGTGTTTGAGCGGTACGGCTTTGTACCCTTGGGAAAGTGATCCGCTTAACATGCGTTGCGCCTCATTGGTATCCACCGGTCTGCTCGTTCTTCTCATTACCGGGGTGTTGGCAGGACTTTTTATTCACCTACCGCTTTCCCAGGCATTGGCGACGTTTGCATCTGCTGAAATTCGCTTTGCTCTATGCCTTACGCTGCTGACATCGGGCACGGCAACGATGATCGCGGTACTTCTGGGTGTGCCCGCCGGTCATTTCCTGGCGCGCCAGGTCTTCAGGGGTAAAATCTTGATCGATACCCTGGTCGACCTGCCGATGACCATGACACCGCTGGTGGCCGGCGTGGGTCTTCTTTTTCTTCTGGGTAGCGACGGGGTGCGCCAAGTACTGGACCGGTTGGGAATCGAACTGCTGTTCACCCCGTGGGGGGCTATTTTGGCCCAGACCCTGATCGCCACACCCATCATGACCCGAACCAGTCGAGCGGCTTTCGCGGCCATCGACACACGCTTCGAACAGGCTGCACAGACACTGGGGTTGAAACCCAGCCAGGTTTTTCTGCGGGTGGCCCTGCCCATGGCCGGACCGGTTCTTCTCAGTGGTGTGGTGCTCTGCTGGGCGCGGGCGGTAGGCGAATTCGGCGCGACCCTGATGGTGGCGGGGGCGACCCGTTTTAAAACCGAAACGCTGCCCATCGCCGTATTTTTGAATATCTCCAGCGGTGAGCTGGGAATCGCCCTTGTGTGCGCCTGGCTATTGATTATGACCGGATTTTTTTTGCTGCTGGTCCTGCGCTGGATCGGTGCCCCGCTTTCAGATGATCCATCCATGTTGGGAATTGGCCAGTGACGACGATCCGAATGGAAAAGGTTTCCGCACGTGTGCTTGCCGGGGTTGACCTGAAGGTCGCTGAAGGCGAGTTCTTTGTGCTGCTGGGTCCCTCGGGGTGTGGCAAAAGCACATTGTTGCAGGTAATTGCGGGACTGCTGCCCTGCACCGGACAGATCTTTTTCAATGGGGACCGCGTCGATGGCCTGCCGCCATATCGGCGGCGGGTCGGTTATCTTTTTCAAGACCTGCTTCTTTTTCCTCACCTGACTGTCCGTAAAAACTTGATGCTGGCCATGGCGCACCTGAAATTGGAACGTCGGGCAGTGTTGGAAAAGACGGATGCACTGCTGCAGAGGTTCAGCATCTCAGCTTTGGCGGATCGACATCCGAGCCAGATGAGCGGAGGTGAGAAACAAAGGGCGGCCTTGGCAAGGGCCATCGCCACCGATCCGCGAATTTTGCTTCTCGATGAACCGTTTAGCAGCCTGGATACAGAAAATGCAAAGCGACTTCGGATTGAGTTGAAAAACCATCAAAGGCAATTGAAAATCACCACGATTTTCGTGACTCACAATTGGGAGGAAGCACGTCTCCTGGCGGACCGTATCGGCGTTATTCGTTCCGGCCGGCTATTCGATTTTCCCGATTCGGATGCGGCAATCGTGGATGCAAGAACGGAAAACTGCAAGCCGGCGCCATCGTGCTTTGGGAAATGCAATTTTGGATGAACCCCTTACGTCAACGACCACCCGAAAAGCGGTTGCATGGATGTCCGGCCGTAGACCGGATATCCAAAAGCACATTCGTGCCGTACCGTTCGGGTTGGCTCCAGGGTCAAAACACCCGGTTTGAATTCAACGAATCAAAGGAGATGGAAATGAAATTTGGAGAACGACGATTTCTCTTGTTTGTGGTGATGATGCTGACCGCAATGGGAATGGGACTTTCCGCAGAGAACGGGATCGCCGCGGAAGATGAGGTCGTCGTTTTTGCCGCCGCATCCACCACCAACGCCATCACGGAAATCGGCGATCTCTTTGCGGCCAAGGGACGGGGACATATCACGACATCTTTTGCCTCTTCGTCGACGCTGGCCAAGCAGATTGCCAGCGGCGCGCCTGCAGATGTCTATCTTTCGGCCAACAAAAAATGGATGGATTTTCTCGCGGAAAAAGGTGCCATCGAAAAGGCGTCGCGGTTTGATCTTCTGGGCAACCGCATCGTTCTGATCGCGCCGTTGCAAAGCGCGATTCAAACCGTAGAGGTAAAGGAGGGACTGGATCTGGCCGCGTTGCTGGGCAGCGATGGCCGTCTTTCCATGGGCGATCCCGAGCACGTACCGGCCGGCATGTATGGCAAGAATGCCATGGAACGCCTGGGATTGTGGGATCAGGTCAAGGGCCGTCTGGCCCCCATGAAGGATGTGCGCGCGGCCCTGGTGCTGGTGGAGCGTGCCGAGACGCCTCTCGGGCAGGTATATGCCACCGATGCGGCCATCTCCAAAAAGGTGCGCGTGGTCGGCACGTTTCCCACGGAGAGTCATCCGCCCATTGTCTACCCGGTGGCGGCCGTGGCGGGCGAAAAAATCCATGGAGCCCATAAGTTCCTGGATTTCCTAAAAACAGCCGAAGCCCGGGCCGTGTTTGAGAAGTATGGGTTTGAAGTCAGGTAATGCATTTGTGGAATCTGACCGACGTCGAAGTCGAAGCCCTGCGCCTGAGCCTGTGGGTTTCGTGGTGGGCCGTGGCCGCCAGCCTGCCCATCGGCATCCTGGTCGCGTGGGTTCTGGCGCGCCTGCGTTTTCCGGGCAAAAACATTCTGGACGGATTGGTGCACCTGCCCCTGGTACTGCCGCCGGTGGTCACCGGATACCTGCTGCTGGTGCTGCTGGGACGCAATGGTTTGATCGGGGCGGCACTTTACAAATATCTGGGCATTGTATTGGCATTCAACTGGAAGGGGGCTGTTCTGGCGGCGGCGGTGATGTCATTTCCCCTGCTGGTGCGGGCCGTGAGACTCTCCCTGGAGAGTGTGGACCAGGGGCTGGAATCGGCCGCACGCACCTTGGGCGCCGGACCGCTGCGGGTTTTTTTCACGGTCACCCTTCCGTTGATGGTACCCGGCATCATCACCGGCCTGATTCTCGCCTTTGCGCGAAGTTTGGGCGAATTCGGGGCCACGATCACCTTCGTTTCCAATATTCGGGGGCAAACCCAGACACTGCCATTGGCCCTGTACACCCTGACACAGGTGCCCGGCGGAGAAATCGGCGCCATGCGCCTTTGCATCCTCTCGGTGTTGATCGCCATGGCGGCACTGGTCTGTTCGGAAATGCTGGCGCGACGTTTTGACGCCCGCATGAAAGGTTGAGTCGTTTTGGAAATAGAGCTTACGCGCAGGCAAGGCGACTTCTTGGTTGATGCGGCCTTCACGGGACCGGAATCGGGCGTTACGGCATTGTTCGGGCCGTCCGGTGCCGGAAAAACTTCGCTCATCAACATGGTGGCCGGCTTGATGCGCCCCGATGCCGGCTGCATAAGCGTCAACGGCCTTTGCCTGTTCGATTCGAAACGGCGCATAGACCTGCCGCCGGAAAAGCGCCGGATCGGTTATGTCTTTCAAGACGGCCGTCTGCTGCCGCACCTTTCGGTGCGCGCCAACCTGACCTATGGCATGCACCTGACGCCGGCACGGCGCCGTTTCGTCACTCTTGAAGCAGTGGTTGCGCTGCTTGGCATCGCTCATCTGCTCGACCGCCGGCCGGCCAGACTCTCCGGAGGTGAAAAACAGCGTGTGGCCATCGGCCGGGCACTGCTGACCAGCCCCGCCATGCTGCTGATGGATGAACCGCTCGCCTCTCTGGATGCTTCCCGCAAATCCGAAGTGCTGCCCTTTATCATGCGGCTGTCCCGTGAGTATGCCATTCCCATTCTTTACGTCAGCCACATAATGGATGAAATTCTGAATCTGGCCGATCACCTGGTCATCATGGAGAATGGGCATGTGGTTGCATCTGGAGAACTGGATGACCTGTTGTCCCGACCGGAATTGCAGACGCACCTGGGAAGGGATGATTCCTGTGTTCGCCCTTGTGAAAAGTGTGGCCGTATCATTTCGTACCGTCAATGATATGCCGGATGAGACCATGGTGCGATGAATCCCACAGGCACCTGCTTCATCGACCGTGGAGAAAAACCGGCGCAACGGCACTTGCGCAATGTCCATTCCTTTCCGGTCTGCCGTCAAACGACGGAATCCTCGCGGCTACCGATGATTTAACAATCCTCGAATGTGGTTCCCGGTGATCCATAGACTGACGAGGAACATTCCCCACTGACTGGCGGTAAATGTCGCGTAGAACCAAAATGGCTGCCCGCATAAACCGAAAATAAAGCATAGCCGTCTATACCTGGTACCGGCAAACGCCCATATTGAGCCGCATGAAAAAACGGGTATTGCTATTTGGCAAATATCCACGTGCTCTCACCCTCTAATTGCGTTACTTGATGTAACTTCGCAGTGGTGTTGAATATCGGCAACAATTCATTGTTCTGCCATTTACTAAAATACATAAACACAATGGAAATGTCAATTTAAGCAGCGCGATTTGGGATTATATTTTTCATTTATTTTATATTGAAGCCATACTACTATTTATTTGTAAACCAATGGAACACGGCAGCATTGAGGTCATTTACTATGAAACGATTCATCCTATGGACGGTATTCTTCACCCTTTGTGGTTTTCACGACAACGAACCGTCTGATGAAAAAGGCCACCCTTACGGAGCTGTCATCGCATCCATCAAAAATGACCGAACTGCAACCCCGAAGGTGAAATATACGGAATGAATTAACTACTTTGGTGGAGTTGAATTCACGGGCCCGGAACCGATAAAGGTTTGAAAATCGCTTTTCGTCTCTTTACAGCCCTGGCGAACATTTTCGGGCATTTCTCTAAATTCATTTCTAAAAGCATGGCCCATATTGGTTCCCGTTTCCTTGAAACCGGCACCGATCGCCTTCCAGTCGTTTTTAAATTCTTGCCAGACACCCTGCCAATAGTCCGAATGATCTGTTTTCGGTTGATTGTCTGCGCCGGCAAAAGCGATGGACACGAAAAGGAATAGGGTCGCAAGACCGACAATCGCAATAACAGATAATTTTCGCATTTGTTCCTCCTGTTTGGCAGGCAGATACAAGCAATAAGGGCACCAACCGTTCGAACCAAGATATATATGCTGAAATTACAGAATTTTAAGTTTTTATGCCGTGTGGAATACAGTGACGACAACATCAAAAATTATCAAAAAATGTACAAAAAAATGTCAAACCTTGCTTTTATCATTGCCGTGGGCAAGAATATCGTAATCGGCTATCTTTTACGCTGGATGGGAGTTATTTTTTGATGATGACTGTCTGCAACCCGGGAGGATATGTCCCGAACGCAAACAACCACGCGTTCGAGAAAGGGAAAGCAGCAGCGCTATCATAGCCTGTCAGAAAGTTTTACATTTTGTAAAATTCCAATGGAACCCGCTTATCGTTGTACAGGAAACGTCTTTACACCTGAATCAGCGAACGCCCGGAAACCGGTTGGGCAGTAAATCCGGCCCGTGGACCGGATATGCAAAAGCACGTCAGTGCCGTATCGTTCGTGTTGTTTCCGGTTGCAGCGCCCCCGGTCTGAATACAAGGAATCAGTCCGGCCATGCCATTTTGGCATTCCATCACCCGCATTGGGCCTGATTCCCATAGGAAACCCTTCCCCTTTGGACCGAACCAGACTGCTTTTGCCGAAACATATAAGTTTTAGATATCATTGTAACAATCAATACCCCTGCCGACATTGCCGAGTCGTTGGTTATTTCTCTAAAAGCATGGCATAAGGTTTGCTGTAAGAAATCGTAACGTCCCGACGCGCGCCTTTCACTGCCAGTACCGGAATTTTGATCCTCACTCGCAAAATCGTTGATCGTCCATCATTCATCGAGTGAAAGGGAAAAGTTCGGGAGAATACACATCGGATTACCATTTACAAAAGGAGGATGGGAGATGTTTGATTTGATGCCTTGGAGAAAACGTATGGGAAGTGACCTGGTGGGATTTAAAAACGAAATGGACAACCTGTTCAACCGATTTTTTGACATCGACGCTCCTCTTCCCGGTGACTTTTTTAAGGGAGATCGATGGGCACCGAGAGTGGATGTCAGCGATAGCGAAAAACAGATTACCGTACAGGCCGAGATCCCAGGGTGTGATGCGGAGGATATCGATGTTTCTCTGGATGGTAGAATACTCACCATAAAAGGTGAGAAGATTCGAGAAAAGGAAGAAAAAGAGAAGAACTATGTCAGGGTCGAGCGTGCCCACGGGCAGTTTTCCAGGACCATCGAGATGCCCACCGATGTCGATCCGGAAACTGTGGATGCCTCATATAAAAAAGGGGTATTGAAGGTAGTCCTGAACAAAATTGCACAATCGGAAATGAAAAAGATCCAAATCAAGGCAAACTAGTGCTTGTCCGGCTCCAGGAAACCGGAAGATTTTTCGGGAACAACGAAAAAGAGACGATAGTAGCGTAGCGAATGACTGAACCGGCGTGCAGGAACATTCCGCCCGTTTTGCCATTCACTGCAACGTGACTGCCTCAACAGGATATGGAGTAAAACCATGAGCATTCGGAAACAGTTCTTAAAGACAAGACCCGTGTGCAAGGTAACTTTCAAATTGCCGGAAGACGTCGGGAAACAGGCCGATAGCGCATATGTCGTGGGTGAGTTCAACGACTGGTCGACCTCGGCCACCCCCATGCGTCGCCTGAAGAGTGGTGGTTTCAGCACCACCATGGAGCTTGCCGTCGGACAATCCTACCAGTTCCGTTATCTGTTGGGGCAGTCCCATTGGACCAACGAGCCCGATGCCGATGGCGCCCTGCCGACACCCTTTGGCGACGGCCACAATTCTGTCATCCGTCTATAGAACAACCGATGGGAACGGGTATGCCAACCGCTTCCCCATTGCTGCGCAAAGGAGCCTATGGTTACCGGTCGTACACTCTTTCCAAACCTGCCTGAACCCATCGCCGGACTCGCCGATCTGTCCCAGAACTTGTGGTGGAGCTGGCGACCGCAGGCACGCATGCTGTTCAAGATGCTCAATCGGCAGGCCTGGAAGGAAAGCGGGCACAACCCGGATAAAATGCTTCGCGAGATTTCACCGGACATTCTCCTGGCGGCTGCCAGGAACCCGGACTATTTGCGGCACTACAACGAGTCGATGTCCCTTTTTCAGGAGTATATGAACCGCAAGGAGCGGCCGCTGCTGAACGGTGAATTGACCCTGGCTCCGGCAACGACGGCAGCCGCCTACTTTTCGGCGGAATACGGCCTGCATCGTTCGCTGCCCTTCTATGCCGGCGGACTGGGCTTTCTGGCCGGAGATTTCATCAAGGAGTGCAGCGATCTGAACATACCGATCGTGGGTGTGGGATTCATGTATCCCGAGGGCTATCTGCTGCAAAAAATTCGCGAAGACGGCTGGCAGGAAAATATCAACGAACCCTTCGACCGGGAGGCCGCCGCCATTTCGCGTGTGTTCACCGACGACGGGCGACAGCTCGTGGTCGAGGTTCCCCTGATCGACCCACCCATTCATGTGGCGGTATGGAAAATCGCCGTCGGCACCAACCCGATTTTCCTGATGGACACCGATATCCCCCAAAACGATCCGTGGAACCGGAGTATCTCGGCCCGCCTCTATTCCGGAGACCTGGAACAGCGCCTGCGCCAGGAGATCGTTTTGGGCATCGGCGGTGCCGAGATGCTCGAAAAACTGGGTTTGCGATACCAGTTGATCCATCTCAATGAAGGTCATGCCGCCTTTGCCTTATTGGAACTCATTCGGGATTGCATACGAAAAGGGATGGCCTTCGATGACGCCTTCGCCATGGTCCGGAATCGGACGATCTTTACGACACACACGCCGGTCCCGGCCGGGCACGATATCTTCCCTTTTCACTTGATGGAGAAGTACTTCCACGCATACTGGCCCGATCTGGGTATTGATCGTGAACGCTTCTTGGAACTGGGCCTCCATCCGCAACAACCCAACGACGGATTCAATATGACCGTGCTGGCACTCAAGGCATCGGCCTGTCGAAACGCGGTGAGCCGCAACCATGCCTCGGTCAGCCGCAACATGTGGCATTGCCTGTGGCCGGACCGGGCCGTCGAAGATGTTCCCATCATCGCGATCACCAACGGCGTCCACGTCCCCACTTGGGTTGACCCGAAATGCAAGCTGCTTTATGATCGTTATCTGGGAGCCACCTGGCGGGATGACCATGACAACCCGTCTGTCTGGGAACGGGTGGAAACAATACCGGACCAGGAACTCTGGCAGACACACTACTGGCTGAAGATCAAGCTGATCGATGCCATCCGGGAACGCTGCCGAAAAAGGTGGGTGACCGAGAACGCCAGTCCCTCGATTTTGCTTTCCGGAGGGGCCATGCTGGATCCGTCCATCCTGACCATCGGTTTTGCCCGCCGTTTTGCGACTTACAAGCGTGCCGACCTTATTCTTTCCGACCTGGACCGCATCAGGCAACTGCTCAACGACCGCTGGCGCCCCATACAGATTATTTTTGCCGGTAAGGCGCACCCGGCCGACAATCCCGGCAAACATATCCTTCAAAAAGTGTTCAATGCCTGTCGGGACCCGCAAATGGCCGGCCGTATCGCATTCGTTGAGGATTACGGCGAGCAGATCGCCCAGTACCTGCTGCACGGCGTAGACCTTTGGCTCAACAATCCGTTGCCTCCCATGGAGGCCTGCGGGACCAGCGGCATGAAAGCCGCTTTGAACGGAGTGCCCCAGTTGAGCATCCTGGATGGATGGTGGATGGAGGGGTATAACGGTAAAAACGGTTGGGCCTTCGGAGATGACGCCGTTCAGGAAGCCGATCGATCGGCCGTGGATGCCGAATCGATCTATCGACTCCTGGAGGAGAAAATCATACCGCTGTACTACGATATCGATGATAACGGATGCCCGAAAGGCTGGGTTCGGGTCATGAAAGAGGCGATCCGCAGCAACGCAGCCCGCTTTTCCGCCCGCCGGATGGTCGGGGAGTACGTCGATCGATTCTACGTAACGGCGATCCGGTCCGGACAGTCCCCCCATGACCGCACCACGGGTCACATCGCCGACATCTGTGCCGGCCGGGTCGAGAAATGAAAAATGGAAGCAATGTCATACCAGAGGCGCGACGGGACAACTATCCAGGGACAAATCGTGTCTGTGCGCGGCAACGTGGTGGACCTTGAATTCCTGGATTCTCTGCCCCCTATTCATGCACTGATCCGCTCGGGCGAGGACGGCAACGTTTTCATCGAAACCACCGTTCACGTTAACGAACGTCAGGTTCGCGGCATCGCGTTGAATGCCACCGCCGGGCTTTATCGCGGTCAGACGGTCTGGACCGACAAAAGACCGCTCATGGCACCGGTGGGCGAAGCACTTTTGGGGCGTATGTTCAACGTCTTCGGGCAACCCATCGACGGTGAGCCGGCACCGGTCGGGCTGAACCACCGGTCGGTACACCAGGCGCCCATCGAACTGGCACGTCGGGTGACCTCACAGGAGGTTTTTTTCACGGGCATCAAGGCCATCGACCTGCTGGTTCCTCTGGAGCGGGGCGGGAAGGCGGGGCTCTTCGGCGGAGCCGGAGTGGGCAAGACCGTGGTGATCACTGAACTGATCCATAACATGGTCGGCAAACACAAGGGGATGAGCATTTTTTGCGGTATCGGGGAGCGCTGCCGGGAAGGTGAGGAATTGCACCGGGAGATGGCCGACGCCGGCGTGCTGCCCAATACGGTGATGGTCTTCGGGCAGATGAACGAACCCCCGGGCGCCCGTTTCCGGGTGGGGCACACGGCCCTGACCATGGCCGAATATTTTCGCGACGATCTGGGTCGCGACGTGCTGCTGCTGATCGACAATATCTTCCGCTTCATCCAGGCAGGATCGGAATTGTCCGGGCTATTGGGCCGGCTGCCCTCGCGCATGGGCTACCAGCCGACCATGGCCACCGAACTGGCCGAACTGGAAGAGCGCATCGCCAGCACCCGCCAGGCGGCGATCACTTCCATCCAGGCGGTCTACGTTCCGGCCGACGATCTCACCGACCCATCGGCGGTACACACGTTCAGCCATCTCTCCGCCTCCATCGTTCTTTCGCGCAAACGGGCCAGCGAGGGTTTCTATCCGGCCATCGACCTTTTGCAATCCCGGTCGATCATGCTGCAACCCCGCATCCTAGGCGAACGTCACCACCGGGTCGCCCGGGAAGTGCGCCGCACCCTGGCCACCTACGAGGAACTCAAGGACATCATCGCCATGCTGGGAATCGAGGAGCTGTCCCGGGAGGATCGGCGAACCGTCCACCGGGCCCGGCGTCTGGAGCGATTTCTCACCCAGCCCTTTTTTACCACCACCCAGTTCACCGGCATGGCGGGCAGGATCGTGGATGTCGAGGAAACCATCGACGGATGCGAACGGATCCTCAACGACGAATTCTCCGAGCATCCCGAAAGCGCTCTGTATATGATCGGGGGTATCGGGGAGGTGACGCGGTGAAACTCACGGTCTTACAGCCCGAAGCGGTGTGCCTGGACGAGAAGGTGGTCAAGGTGGTGGCCCAGGGGCTGGAGGGGGCCTTCGGACTCCGTCCCCGGCACCTGGACATGGCCGCCGCCCTATCACCCGGAATTCTGGCGTACTGGACCCCGGACGGCGTCGAGCATTTTCTGGCGGTCAACGGCGGCATCCTGATCAAACAGGGGGAAACGGTGCAGGTGGCCACGCGGATGGCGATACCCGGCAAGCTCGGTGCCCTCAAGACAGCTGTGCATCGCTTTCTTGCCGATATGGATGACCGGCAGCGGCAGACCCGGGCGGTGGTGGCCCGCCTGGAGGCCGACTTCATCCGGCGGTTCGTGGAGTTCGGGAAAAATGCCTGACGACCTGCCGAAACGCCGAAAAACGTTCCCGGAGGCGGTGAACACCGTGGAAAAACGCAAACTGCGGGCCCGGGAGAAAAAAAAGGATCCCATCTGGTTCGGTCTGGGAATGTTCGGTGTGGTGGGGTGGGCGGTAACGATTCCCACGGTGCTGTGCATTTTTTTGGGGGTGTGGATCGATCTGCACTGGCCCGGTCCTCACAGCTGGACGCTCATGCTGCTGGTCGCCGGCCTGGCCCTGGGATGCCTCAATGCCGGTTTCTGGGTGAAGCGGGAGAAGCACTCCATCGATCGGGAGAGGGAAGAACCATGACGACTTCGTAAACCGTCCGATATCCGCGTTACGCTTCGTCCCTCGTCATTGCGGAGTACTTTTATGTACGCTGCCTACGGCACCCGCGATAGCGGTATTCTCGGGACTCGCAAGCCTTGATCTCGAACGGTTTACGAAGTCGTCTGTAATTCATTTTTGGGGAACTTAGACGAATGGATGTGAATGTCATTTTGATAATGCTGACGTTCTTCTGGGGCATTCTTTTAGGCCTGTTCTATTTCGGCGGTTTGTGGCTGACCGTAAAGACGGTGCCCGGCAAACGGCGGCCGGGGCGCCGGCTGGCGATCAGTGCCGTCGCCCGCCTGACGACGGTCCTTTCCGGCTTCTGGATCATACTGCAAAAGGATCCGGCGACGTTTTTCTTTGCCCTGGCCGGATTCTTCCTGGTCCGCATTGTTCTGACCCGTACACTGGGTCGCGAAAGCAAAGGTTGTCTTCATGCAACTCACCCCTGACGATCAAATCTGGTGGCAGTTCGGCCTGCTGAAGGTCAACAGCACCATTTTGTTCACCTGGTTCGTGATGGCACTTCTTACCACCGGCTCCTGGCTGGTCAGCCGGCGCCTTACAACCGGTGCCCGGATATCACGGATGCAGCATGTTCTCGAGGTGGTGGTCCACGTCATTGAGAAGCAATTGGACGAAATCTCGCCGCGCCGGCCCAGAGGCCTGCTGCCGTTTTTGGGAACCTTGTTTCTCTTTATCGCCGTATGCAACCTGTTGGCCGTGGTTCCCGGGTTCGCGCCGCCCACGGGCTCCTTGTCCACCACGACGGGACTGGCCGTTTGCGTCTTTTTCGCTGTCCCCGTTTACGGCATCGGGTCCATCGGCGCGAAACGTTACGTGGGCAATTATCTTCGGCCGACACCCTTCATGCTGCCGTTCAACATTCTGGGCGAGTTCAGCCGCACCCTGGCCCTTTGCGTGCGCCTGTTCGGCAATGTCATGAGCGGCACCATGATCGGTGCCATTTTACTGATCATCGCGCCGCTGATCGTTCCCGTCCTCATGCAACTGTTGGGGCTGTTGACGGGGATGGTGCAGGCATACATCTTCGCCATCCTGGCGGCGGTCTATATCAGTGCCGGCATGGAGGTGACCGCGCCGGCCCGGGAAGAAGTGCCGGCGGCGCCGACGGGCGCGATATCGGCACGGGAAAACGCGGCCACAGGTATTTGACCTGTCGCGAAATCGCCAATTATATGGGGGGGAATCCTATGGACACACTCGGTTGGGTCGCTTTGGCATCAATTCTGTCGGCGGGAGTCTGCATGGCCATCGGTGCCATCGGGCCGGCCCTTGGCGAGGGGCGTGCCCTTGCCCAGGCACTCGGATCAATCGCCCAGCAGCCGGACGAGACCAGTACCATCACCCGAACCCTGTTCGTGGGCATGGCCATGGTGGAATCGACGGCCATCTATTGTTTCGTGGTGGCCATGATACTGATTTTCGCCAATCCGTTCTGGAAGTACTTTCTTTCGACGACCGGAGGATAACCCGTGCTGATCGACTGGTTCACGGTCGTAGCGCAGATCATCAATTTTCTCATCCTGATCTGGCTGCTGAACCGCTTTCTCTTCAAGCCGATCCGCGGTGCCATGGAAAAGCGGGAGAAGAAAATGGCCGAAGCCCTGGGCCGGGCCCGGCAGGCCGAGCAGGAGGCGCAGACCAGTGCCCTCGCATTGGAAAGGGAAAAAGCCACACTTGCCCAGGCCCGGGAAGGACTCATGGCCGAGGCCCGGGATGAGGTGACGCGATGGCGTGAAACCGCCATGGAAGTGGCCCGGGATGAGGTGGAATCGCTTCGCAAAGCCTGGATGGCCAGCATGTCCCGGGACCGGCAGATTTTTCTCGACCGGCTCAAGCGGCAGGTGGCGCAACAGGTAATGCGCATCGGCGAGAAGACCCTCCGTGATCTTTCGGATCAGGGGCTGAACCGGCAGGTGCTCCGTGTCTTTCTGGAAAAAGTGGCCGACCAAAAAGATGCGCTGCGCCACCAGGCCGCCAGCCGGGAGATCGTCGTTCAGTCGGGAATTGCCCTGGACGATGAGGATGACCGCATGCTGCGGGAACATCTTTCCAAATGGTTCCCGACGGCCGCCCCGATCCGGCTGGAAGCACACCCGGAACTGGGGATAGGAATTCAACTGGTGGTGGGTGACCGCACGGCAGCCTGGCACCTGGCCGACTATCTTGAGGATCTGGAAGCCGAAATCATGGAAACTCTCTTTGACAACGCGCGGGTGAATTCATGAACCGGGAACATCACAACCTGGAGGCGAGCGGGCTGAACGACGTACTGGCCGATGTTGACCGTGCCGTGGAACAGGGGGTGGAACACTTCTCACCCAAACTGAAGACACAGGAAGTGGGCCACGTCCAGTCGGTGGGTCAGGGAATCGCCTGGGTCGACGGCCTGGGGCAGGTGCAGTTCGAGGAGCAGGTGAAGGTGGGAACCGATGTCGCCGGAATGGTGCTGGATATCCTGCCCGACCGGGTGGGGGTCGTCCTCTTCGGTCCCAGCGAATCGGTGTGCGCCGGAGACGAGGTGCGCCGAAGCGGCCGCGTGCTGGATATTCCCGTGGGAGACGGCCTGGTCGGTCGGATGGTGGACCCTTTGGGCCGCCCCCTCGACGGACGGGGCAGTCTCGATGCGGAGGACTATCGGACCGTGCTTCACGAAGCCCCCCGAATCATGGACCGGGCACCGGTGGTGCGTCCGCTCCAGACCGGCCTCAAGGTGGTGGACGCCCTGATCCCCATCGGCCGGGGCCAGCGGGAATTGATCCTGGGAGATCGACAGACGGGAAAGACCGCGGTGGCCCTGGATGCCATGGTGAATCAGAAAGGCAAGGATGTCCTGTGTATCTACTGCGCCATCGGCCAGCGAAGTGCGGGAACGGCAAGAGTCGTGGATGCACTGGTGCGAAACGGGGCCATGGAGTACAGCGTCGTGGTCGTGGTGGACGCCGACGCCCCGCCCGGCCTTCAGTATATCGCTCCCTACGCGGCGACCGCCCTCGGAGAGCATTTCATGGAAACGGGACGCGATGTGCTCATCGTTTACGACGATCTTACCCGCCACGCCGTGGCCTACCGCCAGCTGAGCCTGCTGCTCCGGCGCCCTCCGGGACGCGAGGCCTTTCCCGGCGACATCTTCTACGTGCACTCCCGGCTGCTGGAGCGCGCCACCCATCTGCGGGAAGAACTGGGCGGCGGCTCGCTCACGGCGCTGCCCATTGCCGAAACCGAAGCCCAGAACATCTCCGCCTACATTCCCACCAACCTGATCTCCATTACCGACGGCCAGATCTACCTCTCTCCGGAACTCTTCCAGAAAGGGGTCCTGCCGGCCGTGGATGTTGGCAAGTCGGTCTCCAGGGTGGGCGGCAAGGCGCAGTTGCCCGCCTATCGCCAGGTTGCCGGTGCCCTGCGCCTATCCTACACCCAGTTTCAGGAGTTGGAGTCCTTTGCCCGTTTCGGCACCCGGCTGGATGACCGCACACGTCGAATCCTGGAGCACGGCCGCCGGGTAAGGGCGGTGCTCAGGCAGCAGGAACTGCTCACCATGCCGGCCGGTGAACAGATCGCGATTCTGTTCGCCGTCTCGCGAGGGCTGCTGGACGACCTTCCCGAAGAACGGATGGAAGAAGCCGAGCGGACCATTCTCGAGGCGGTGGCGACCGACATCCCCGACATCGAAAACACACTGGCCGGAGCCGGCGACGATGATCCGGTGTGGGACCGGTTGACACAACTCATCACAACGGCCATCGGCCCGTTCAAGGAGGCGCATGCCGACGCTGGAGACATTGAGCCGCAGGATCCGGACCGCCCATGACCTGCTCAGCGTGGTCAAGACCATGAAGAGCCTGGCCGCCGTCAATATCCGTCAGTTCGAGCGGGCGGTGGCGTCTCTGGAACAATACCGCCGTGTGGTGGACATGGGCTGGACCGTATTTCTCAGGATGGGGGGCCCCATGCTTCAGCGGCCCCGAAACGATGTGAACGTCTGTATGGTGGTGGGATCCGATCAAGGCATGTGCGGCCAGTTCAATGAATCCCTCTGGCCATTTGCTCTCGCACAGATGGCAAAGACAACGTCGACCGAGGGACGGAAGTGGCGATACTGGAGTGTGGGGGAAAAAGTGCGCGGCATATTGGAAGATGCGGGAGCTGCCCATGACGCCCACTTCGCGACCCCGGGAAGCCTGAATGCAATCAAGGGGAAAATTCACGAATTGGTCCTGGCAATCGAGAAGTGGTGGTCGGCCAGACAGATGGGTGCCTTCTTCATCTGCCACCACCTGCTGGGCACACAGGGAGGATACGCGCCGGTGTTCCAGCGGGTTCTGCCACTCGATGAAGCCTGGGCCGATGCACACAGGCGCGCAACCTGGCCGGGACGCTGCCTTCCCATGTTGAGCGCCTCACGGGAAACGATGTTTGCCCATCTCTTCCGGCAATATCTGTTTATCTCCCTTTACCGGGCGTTCACCCAGTCCCTGGCCAGCGAGAACGCAGCCCGTCTCATGGCCATGCAGGCCGCCGAGAAAAACATCCTGGAAACCCTCGACGAACTTACGGGCCAATTCCGGGAACAACGCCAGGCCGCCATCACCGCCGAGCTCTTGGATATTGTTTCCGGTTTCGAAGCACTCAGCGATGAGAGTCCCACTGTTTAGCGCAAACAAGATAATGACAGGATATATACCGGCAACAACCAGCACCTTTTTCAGATGGGGTGGACATCCCATTTTTCGGCACAGCTGGAAACCGTTGCCTTCGGCGTCCCGGTACACCTTGTCTCTGGGCCGGATCCCATAACGTTGATCCCGCTGGAAGAATATCTGTCAACAGGTGAGACGATCACCATGATCGGATCTTCCGATGCCGGCAAATCCACCCTGGTGAATCGTCTTTGCGGCAAGGCCCTACAATCGCAGTATGGGGAAAGGAATGCACATGACGACCAGCCGGGAGCTGCGGGCGGTAACCGGACGGGGGAGCTGCAAGAAAACAGCCGGGCAAGCTATCTCAAAATGAAAAAAGAAGGCGGGAAGAGCAATCTCTTAAATCAATACCGACGGGACTGCTTCGGATTCCGAGATTCCTGAAGCGTTTGCCATTCAGAGTGGTCCACGATCATGGATCACTCTGAATGGCAAAATATCAAAAACTAGGGAATGTTTTTGCTTGGCTTGAACGTCACCACGCTTCGACCTTTGATTTTGATTTTCTCACCAGTCTGGGGATTGTGGCCCATACGGGTTTTCCGATAAATGTTTCGAAAGGTTCCAAATCCGACCAATGTAACCTTGCTATTCCTCTTCTTGAGTCCTGTCTTGATGCCATCGAGAGCAGAATCGAATGCTGCTTTTGCGGTGGTTTTCGGGATGTCGGCATCCTTTGCGATCTTCTCGATGAGTTCAGCTTTGGTCATGTGGCCTCCTTCTTGATTTGTGTTGGTGTTGACAACTATTCGAATGGCCTCTTGTCAGAGGCGGAAACACTGATGTACGAAACAAAGCATGGCGAATTTCAACGGTCGACTCTTTCTTTCAGTTCCTTGCCCGCCTTGAAAAAGGGAAGTTTTTTCGGTCTGATCTTCACTTTCTCACCCGTTTTGGGATTGCGTCCCGTATAGGCCCCGTACTCCTTCACGAAAATAGAACAGAGGCCCCGTATTTCGACGCGATCTCCTTTGGCCAGTGCATCTGATATTGTATTGAAAAACAGGTTCACGACATCTTCCGCTTCTGATCTGGATAGGCCATTGGTTTCTTTCAGTGCCTGTATCAGTTCGAGCTTGTTCATGTGTTCGGCGCTCCCGGTAATCTTGTATATTGGGTCGTCAGGACGGTAATTTTAAGAAAGAATAAACTTAATCGATTAATTCTGTCAATAATTAAAAGATGTTATCCATGACTATAATAAAAAATCCTTTAATAATGGCCTTTCCGGTGCCTTCGGTAGAATACATTGGTTCAGAAAAAACACTGTTTGAATTCGATTATCGGTTGAATATCCAATAAGTTGAGCCGAAAGTTCATTTTTTGCCAATTTCCCGTCAACGCATAACACGACACGAATCCGTCCCAGCCTGGCGGCGCCGGAGCGTTTCCTCTCGGACAATACTTCTTCAGATGCCTTCTCCTTTCACTCGATTACTGTTGCTCCGGATTTGGGAAGATACAACCCGGGAAGTCGTCAGGGCGATACCGGCGAGATTTTTGGGATCCGGGGAAATTGCGGTCATCGCAACGGTCAACATCTCCAATTGATAACGGCAAAGTTGATATACCGGATCAATTCGTGGGTGGGAGTAAAATCGGTGGGAATTTTTTAGGTGCTGGCTGGTCTGGGATTTTCGACCAATGGGCGATGTCAGCGACAAGAAAACAATCGCCCCGCATCCTGGCGGATCCGTTTATCGGCGCGTTGGTTCCGGGGATACCTTTGGCCGTTGCCGGATATTTTGCGGTTTTATGGACAGTCCGCGATTATCGCAAACCGGTTCCGATCCGTTCTGAGGACCACTGCCCACGGTAACGCCTGCACTGCTCTTTTCCCATGAACCGCTCGAGCAGTTTCTTCTCGGTCTGCATCATGTCCACCACGACCAGCCCGTCGATGGCGTCACAAAAGTTTCGATCCACATTGAAGGCGATAAAGCGGCCGTTGAGCTTCAGGTAGTGCTTGATGAGCACGGGCACCCGTTTTCCATCATCCTCGATCTCGGAAACCAGCATGGACACATCGTCGATGGAATCTTCGGACATTCGGTCGACCAGTTCCAGAAGCAGCGGATCGGAGCACGTACCCAGCGGGCATCGTGGTCTCACATAGGCGGCCAGTTCCCTGGTCGAACAGTGCCGTTCTAAAAATTGCACCATGATCTGCTTGGAAACGCGGTGGTAGCTGTTGCTGATGCTCACCGGGCCGAACAGGATGCGATATCGGGGATTTTGTACCACGTAAGCGCCGATTCCTTTCCATAGCAGGGCAAGACAATTGGGCTGTCGCTGGTATTCGGATCGGATGTAGGAGCGGCCCAGTTCCAAAGCTTCTCCCAGATGGCGCAACAAACCGGTCTTGAGGTGAAACAGCGAGTGGGTATACAGTCCCTTTCGCCCGAACCGCTGCAAAATGGCACGTGTGTCTCCCATTCGATACCCACCGACTACTTCACGGGTCTCCCGGTTCCACAAGATCAGTTGCCGATAGAAGCGATCGAACAGGTCCAGGTCCATGGATTTACCGGTTCCTTCGCCAACTTCCCGGAACGTTTTTTCCCGGAGCCTGCCGATCTCGCGCAAAAGATGGGGAATCTGACGGCTGTCTGCGACATACACGGCCCATTTCTTGTGGGCAACGAGCATTTGGTTTTCCGGCAGGGCATCGATCTCTTCCGCCAATCGGCCGGTGGGTACCGAAAAAACCAATGGTTGTTGTGCGAGACGTTTGTCTTTTTGGTATCGCCCGCTCGTTTTTTTTGCTGCGGGAAAAACACCCTTTGTATCTGCGGCATCGGAAAGCAGGTAAGTCTTGAGCCGGAGCCGATGAATCAACTCCGTATCATCATCAACGGTCTGCATCCGCCTGCTGGTGATACAACGGCCGATAGACAAACGGATGGATGTCTTTCTCTTTGATATCAATTCCCGCGCAAGCATGACGGTGCGCAACCGGGAATGAATCAATCCCATGAGGGTAAACAGTATGCTGTTTCTTCCGGGGAAATAGACGGGCAGCACCTGGGCGCGGCTCAGGCGGACCAATGCGCCCACATGGCGACTCCATGGAGGATCGGTCACCGCATGATGCCGGAAACAGTAATGGGCGACCTCGCCGGCGGGAAAAACGATCAAACACCGTCCCTCTTTCAACCATCGCAGGCATTGCCTGAATGTCTTTGCATTTCCCGCAATCGACGACTTGTGGCCGAAGGGATCGACGGGAATGATGGCATCGCGGATGGGAGCAATTTTTTTCAGCAGGTAGTTTCCCATGATCTTGACATCCGGCCGGACCCGGCGCAACAGATCTCCGAGAATGATTCCCTCGATTCCTCCGAAAGGATGATTGGCAACCACCACCAGCGGTCCCTGGACCGGAATTCTCGCCATTTCCGAATCCGTCACACCATACATTATCTCCAGCAGCTGCAAGATGGCACCGAAGGGTCGTTCCGCCCCGGGCGTGCGCATTAGCATTGCATAAATTTCATTTATCTTATCCACAGACAGCAATCGTTCCACACGGCGAGTCCCCCAGGCCGCCATGTGGCGGGAAATCGGATGATGGAATTGTCTGTCCAGCTGGATTAATCTGTCATTGGCGAGAGTAGACGGCGAAGATCTGTTTTCCATGGAATTTCCATCATGATGATAAATGATTATACGGCATGATAACGACCCATCGTCTCATGTGACGTTCCTATGCGTGGGCGACTACCAGCCGGTCGCCATCCGGATCCCGATAGAGCTCCCACATTTTCAGGAAGGCGTTTTCGAAGGATCGTTTTTCTACATACTGGCGGGCGGCCTGCCCCATGGCCCGGCGGCCGTCGGGGTCGGACAATATCGACCGGATGGCATCGAGCAGGCTTTTTGTGTCATCGGCCCTGCAAATGAGGCCGGTTTGTCCTTGAATCATATTCTCGCAGGGACCGCCCTGGTCACTGACGATGACCGGCAGACCCGACGCCTGGGCCTCGAGCACCACATTGCCGAATGTGTCTGTTGTGCTGGGAAAGACAAACACGTCGGAAGAAGCATACACCGATGCCAGATTCTCATTTCTCAGATAACCGGTGAAACAGCACGGCAGGCCTTCCAACTCGGCACGCATCTGGTCCAGGTAGGGACCATCGCCGACTACGACCAGCTGGACCCGTTCAACGTCTTTGACCAGCTGTCTGAACGCATCGGCGAGCAGGTCCAGATTTTTCTCTTTGGAAACACGGCCCACATAGAGCAGTTTGATGCCTTTACCCAGTGGGTAGCGTCTTTGGAAAATGCCGTTACGTTTGGCCGGATGAAACAGATCCACGTCAATCCCCCGGGGATAGAGTCTGATCTTTTCGCAATTGAGACCCTTGGCCACCAGTTCATCCTTGACACTTTGGGACGGGGCATAAATGGCATCCAGTTGATCGTAGTACCAGAGGACATACTTCCAGGTGAGCTCTTCGATGGCATCGTCTCCGGTTAGAATCTGCGCATATTGGGGTATGGCGGTATGATACGTGCCGCTGATGGGCAGCTTCAGTATTTTGGAAATGGCCAGGGCCGCAAGGCCCACAGGCCCCGGCGTGGCCGAGTGGATATGGTCGATCCGCTCGTCGTAACAATAGGCCAGCATCTCCAGAAAGGGCGGATAATGGATTTTCAGCTCAGGGTACTCGGGGAGTTCATAGGTGCCGATGGGCTTGAAATTGCGTACGCCGGGCTGGTCCGTGGCCTCAACCTCCGTGTAACAGGTGACCAGAGAGTAGGCCATGTTGTTTTTCAGCGCGTAGTACACCTGTTGCTGCAGGGTCTTGGCCACGCCGTTGACCTCATAATAGGTGTCGGTGAAATGGGCCATCCGGAAAGGCCGGCTTCCCGAATTCTCATGAGAGCGATCGAATCGCACCCTGACCTGCTCGCTGAAGGCACGGTCTTTGGCGAACTGTGCGTAGGCCACGAAATATGGGGCCATCAAGGTATACAGGCCGCCTGCCGATCCGATGGTGGAAAAGATGTTGAAGAAATTGGCCCCCGAAAGATGTCCCATGAGATGGTCTCCGAAATGCACCATCACCCGCTTGGATGCCCGGTTTACGAAGGCATACCAACGCTTTTCCTGGTGATCATCGTCTACGGGTCTTCGGGTCTCTTCGAAGAACCGGGGATCGTCATGAATCAATTTGCTCGTCTCGTGGCGCAGCAGGGACATGAGTGAATCGGAGACCGGCTCTTTGATCCTTTTTTCCCTGCGATAATTCCAAAAAAGATAGAGTCTGGACAAAAACCCCGTGTGCCTGTTGTAATCCACACGCAGATTGCGATCGAGAAAGCGCATCAGTTCATCCTTGTCCCGATAGCGACCCAGGCCGAATTTGCTGCAATAGTATTGATAGGCGATGCCGTAAAGATTATGGGCCATCGTAAGCGGCGTCGCCGGTTGGCATACCACTTCTATATCGGTCAATGGAGCATCTCCCCTGAGAAGTTGGGGATGACGCACATTCCTGATTCGGGTATATGTGCGGGCGATGTTCAATGCGCTGTGATCATCGGAACCGCCCCACAGCCTTTTTCCCCGGCAGGCGGGATACAATGGGTCGATACCATGCTTGTCGGAAAGCGCGGCCATGTCCTTTTCCCGCAACTCCCCCATCAGATGGCGCAACGTTTCATTTTCGCGTGCATTTCGGGCACCATTGAGTTCGAAGTTCTCGAACAGCAACAGCATCTGCTCGAAATGATCCAGCGTCAGTTTATCGTTGATGGCATAGAGGGGATGGGCCACGATGGAAAGGATGTTCTGCTCTTTGAGGTATACCGCCAGGTCGAAGATGTTGTTTCGAATCTTCTGGATCTCACGGTGATGGGACTCATCAATGTTCAGGGCCAGCACATGCACCTTGCAGCCGCTTTCCGGGAAGTAGGTGGTAATCTCTTCGCTGATGAAGGTATCTGGAAGGTGAGCAATGGAAAGAGCACCGTCGATGGTGTTGTGGTCGGAAATGGTCACATGACTCATCCCCCGGCTCTTGGCGATCTGATAGAGCGTAAGGGGTTCGGTAAAGCTTTCCGGACATCCGATTTTCTGCAATATCCACTGACTCGGTCTTTTTGAGAATTTTGAATGCACATGAGCATCGATCCGCATGGGCATATCCCCCTTTTCTTCTTGGGACTTGGGAAATATTTGTTGAGTTGTGTTAACCATCTCAACGATGATCAGCATCATCGTTAAACCTAATTTCAGGCCAAAATAAATTGGTCTACTTATAACTATTGAAGAATTAGGCGGGTGTTAGCGAAGTAATAGTTTTTGATGAAGATGGGGTGGAAAAACGATGCAGTTCTCTGGTGCCGGCAGGGCGGCGGCCATCGAAAAAGTCGCAGAAACGGTAGTATCGTATATCGCTCAACCAAAGCCGCCGGTAAATGGGGTCGCCTGTCATCTTGCGGATCATCTTGGCGGGTTCATGCAGTCCCTGCAGAAATGGCGCACACATCTCCGAGGGATCGCGAAAGCATTCCCAATCGCATCGAAGGCAATTCTGTTCTGGACGCCGTTGGTTCAAGTCCAGATCCCAGAATTTTCCCAGATTTTCATCTCCCCGGTAACCGCATGGGTAGGTGTCACCACCGTTGGCATCGATGAAGAAGAAATCCACGCCGCCCCGGCATCCAGAGGCAGGTACGGATTTCTGCCCTTTGCTGTAAGTACGGTAGAGCATATATACCGAGCTTAACGGAGAGAAAATTCGTAAACGGTCGCGATGGCGTGGGACGGTATCCAGTAGTGCCTTGAAAAGTATGGCTTTCTCATCGTCGGCAAACCGGACGATATCATCTGTTGCAGTGGCCGAGTAGACGGCGGTCAGTCCTGTGTTTTTCTCTTCTTCGCCAATGCTCATGGGATAGCATGTGTTGACGATGGTAAAACCCAGGTCGTTCACGAACCGGAAAAACTGGTCCAGCGCTTCGGCGAATCGGGCTTGAAATGCTTCCAGATACAACTGGCGCTGCGAGCCGTACTGTGCCAGAGGCTCTCTGGTCCGTTCCCCCCCGACGAGCCGATTGATCCCCAGATTGGCCGACGGATAAAGCCCTGCCGCATGAAAAATGGGCAGCGCCTTTTCAATCCCCCGGACGACGCCGGAAAGTCCCCTCATCTGCTCATGGACCTCGGGGATGTGAGAATCCAGGCTGATCCAGAAATTTCTGAGCGGGGTGGATGCCAGACGCTCGGCCATCCGTTTGATGCGATCCGTGAAACCGGGACGGTCTGAATTACAGAAAACGAAGCCGTTGGTGCCGGTTCGGATGAATTGTATCCCGACCTTGCCGGCATAGTCGATCCATTCGATGAGGCGCGCGAACATCAGCAGAGGCTCGCCGCCGGTAAACGAAACCGCCTGCACGCCGCGCTCGACACAGGCATCCAGAATCCGGATCACGGTTTCGTCGCCAAGGGATGTGCGTGGGATGTCGGCACTTTTCCGCATGCCGCACTGGGGGCATCGGGCGTTGCAGCGGTTGGTGGTCTGGATGACCACCTGGCCGGGAATGCGATTACGGCCGAATTTCTTGATGGACTGCAGTGCGGTGCCGATGGAGGATTGCTTGGCGTAGCGTATCATAGTGGATTGACTGTCTCTCTTCTTTTCAATTATTGACGATTTCGTAAAAAGTCCGATATCGGCGTTACGCTTCACCCCTCGTCACTGCGGAGTACTACATGTACGCCTCATTCCTCGGGACTTGCAAGCCTTGATCTCGAACTTTTTACGAAACCGCCCGAAATCCTACTTTTTACGAGTTCATCAACATAAAGACAATCAAAATATAGAAAATGAAGATTAGGGGCGGATGAGACCGATGTTTGTTTTCTGTTAGCAGCACAGGGGATAGAAGTAGGGAAAGTAATGGCGAAACCTCTTACGCTTTCGTTGTTTTCATCCCATATGAGTGTTAGGTTTGTGTTAGAAGTTTGTTAGGTAAAAATTAGCGTCGTATCGCTGGTCTCAGGAGACAATTGTTGATCGCTGCTATTTTACTGGCACAAAAGAAGGGAACATCGGAAAGAGGCAAAATCAGCGATGATGGCGATTTTACAATTATTCAGGCGCAGACGGCTTGCTATATGCGTACTCCTTGTCGCCACGGCCTTTCCCATACTATTGGTCCTGGCCGGCACCGGTGACCATCCGTCCCCATCGAAACACCGGATTTTCATCGCCTTCGGCTTCCATGTCAATCTCTACCACTCGTTTCGCAACGACACCATGGATGAGAGCGGATTCGGCAAGGATATTCGAATCATCCGCCATACGATCCGGACACTGGACCGGTTCAATGCCGCCGGGATTCCCGTCAGGGGGATATGGGATTTTGACAATCTGTTTTCGCTGCAGGAGATTTTGCCCCGCCATGCGCCGGATATCATCGCGGATATCCGGCGGCGCGTCCATCAATGGGGAGACGAGGTCATCCTGATGTCATACAACAACGGTCTGGTATCGGCCATGACCCATGATGAACTGGATGATGCCGTTCGCTGGTCCATCACCAATCCCTGGCAAAGCGGGGTGAAGGATCTCTTCGGCACCTATACCCCCATCGTTCGGCCCCAGGAGATGATGACCACCCCCGGCAGCTTTTCCGTATACAAAAAATACGGGATCAAGGCGGTGTCCCTTTACTATAGCGCGACGCCCTTCGATGCCTTCAGCGTCTTTTGCCGCCCATTGACCAGGGAAGAGGCCCACAACCCCATCCTTTACCGCCATCCGGAAACCGGCGAGGAGATGGTGGTCATTCCCACCTACCATATTGGCGACCTGGTGGAGCATGTCAGCCTGGCCAATTGGGTCTGTGATCTGCGCCATCTGCAGAACACCGGCCGGCTTATGACGGATGCCTTGATCTTTATCAATTTCGACGCAGATTCGGAGTTATGGAACGGCATCGACCTGCCCTGGCCGCTGGAATGGCTGCCGAGTACCAATGGCCTCGGCGCATTGATCGACGAGGTGAAAGACCTCGACCACGTTCAGTTTACCACCCTTGGTGCATACCTGGACCAACACCCGCCGGTGGGGACCTTCTCTTTCAGCCAGGATACCGCCGACGGCAGTTACGATGGCTACAACTCGTGGGCGGAAAAAGCGGAAACTTCGTCCTACTGGACGGTCATCGCCCGCAGCCGACGGGTGTGCAACGCGGCCGTCCGGGCCAGACAGATGGTAAAAGAGAATCTGGATGTGACGAAGTTGGACAATCTCATCCATTTCGCCAGACTGACGCGTCTGCGCGCCCTGTCCACGACCCATTTCGGCATGGCGACGCCCTATGTGGCCCGACAGCGCGAGCAGGCCATGGCCCGGCTCATGAATGACCTCGACGCCTATTCGGACAACCTTGCGCAGTTGCTGTCCGATGGACTCCGGCAGCATCTTCCGCACATGCCGTTGAAAACTGCAAGCGATCCCTCCCCATTACCCCTGGATACGGTTCTGGTGTTGTCCGGTGATTCAAAAAAGACCGCTCCACCAAGTCGTTTCCTGAAGATTCCGCGTCCGGCCGGTTATGAAGAAAAAGGGCCGCTGGTTCTGGCGGGTGCCGACGGGCATCTGTTGACCGCAACCCATTTGGCCGATGCTGCGGATGGTCGGGAGGATTCGCCGATGCTCTTGTCCGTGGATCGGCCGGAAGAACTCACCGATGGTATTTATCGTATCTATCAGGCCGAAATCCCGGATCGTGCACGCAATACAAAAATCCACCACAATCCGGGCCAAGTGGTCCGAAAGGAATTGGCCAACCGGCACCTTTCCATCCGATTTGACGACGATCGCATCGACGGCATCTATCTGGACGGCATCCGGCAGACCCTGGAAGGCAGCCTTGTACCCTATGTCCGTTGGAAGGGGAAAGTCTACCCGGCGCGGCCCGAGATCCGCCTGATGATGAAAAAAGACAAAAGTTCTCCGACCGCGCTTCGAATGAGCGGATCCTTTCCGGGCCCTGCCGGGCAGACCCGAAGCAACGGCTGGTTCGATTACCGGTTGACCCTGGTGGATGATTTGCCCTGCCTCATCCTCCAGGGCACCGTGCGATACCCGACGACGATAACGGCCGATTTCCTCAAGGTCGGCACTGCCGGTCTCAAGCGAAGGGCCGATCTCAACTGGCAGGGGGTGGCGCCTGCGGAGATACGCTTTGCACCGGAAACGACGAGAACCGATCCGGTTCGAATCATGAAAGAAAACTATCTGGGGGTCGCTACGTCCTATGCTCTCGATTACTTCCGTCACGGCGACCGCAATTTGAATCTCGACGATGTCAACAATCATATCACCGCATCCTATATGGGCGTCTGTGCAGGCAACCGCGCCATGGCCGTGGCCATGGACAATAGCCTGCAGGCCAACTTCGCCTTTGCACCGTTGAAACTGCTGTATCGCAACGAGAACCAGACCTTTGCCGTGCACATCAACCCCTTCGGGACCTATCACGGTCGGCAATATGCCCATCCTGGCCATGGAAACGGCAACGGATTCGAGATCACCGCGATGACAGGTGAGCAGTATGCCAGTTCGGGCCCCACCTACAACGGCGTCCAACAAACCTTTTCCCTCATGCTGGCCTTCTTCCCGGGAAAAAAGATGCCCGCGTCCATCCGTCGGAATCTTGCGGCATTTTCCAATCCACCCCTGGTGATTTCCGCGAGCGATCATCCGCACCGGCCAGAGCAGTTTCAACGCCTCCAGCCACCCGGTGGTCTGGTCGCCGCCTACCAGGACGGCTCGGTGCAATTCAGCTGGGACAACAATCGCGACCCGCAGGCCCATTACCGCATTCTCTGCGGTATCCGTCCCGGTGATTACGAAGCCGTTTATCCTGCGGTGGGCAATCAGCTTCGCGTCGAACGATACGCACCCCATCTGCCGTTCATTAAAGGGCGGCGGTATTATGCCACCATCGTAAGTGTATTCGCCGGCAATCGGGTTTCGACGAAAGCGCCGGAAATTCAGTTCGCCATCAGGCAGGAAGAGGAGAGAGGACCAAAGCCCCCCATCGGTCTGAAACTTCGGGTGCTGTGGGCCAATCTGACCGCCATGCTCGCAAACTGACGGATGCTTTGCCTCAGTTGCCATCACGATTTCGCTTTTTCCATTTCCCGTACCCCCTGCAATCCGGATAGTTGGCGCATCGAAACCGGATCTGTTCGGCCTCACGCCGGTAGATATGCATCTTTGACCCGCATAAGGGGCACGTGGGGCGGTCTTTCATCACCGCACGAAAGGTTGCATC
This sequence comes from uncultured Desulfosarcina sp., assembly GCA_963674945.2. Lineage (GTDB taxonomy): Bacteria > Desulfobacterota > Desulfobacteria > Desulfobacterales > Desulfosarcinaceae > Desulfosarcina. Next base: position 110,449 of record CAXXWQ010000001.1, on the reverse strand, counting down.
GGGGACGAATTGACGGTTGCACACCAGACAGAGGTACCGCTGCTTTCCGTTTTTGATACGCCCATAACTGTATAGCGCGTCGGCAGAACATCGCGGACAACGCAGGCCGGTGACCATCGAACCCAAGGCACCTCCTTTCCCTGTCCATTGCAACCTATCGCCGTTTTGTTAGCCCGGCACTAGCGGGCCGTCAGGATTGGATTGCCTGATGGGAAGATGATGGATATCAAACCGTGACTGTGCGTTTCAAATTTTCTTAATGGTAAAAATGCGCTCATCTAATTCTCACCGGAACCGAACCGGTTGAAAACGAAATCGCAAAATGGGCAATGTAAAACTTTTGTCAATTCCAAGATAGCGCTTTATGCCGTCATGGGGTTGATCTATGGTAAATCAGCTTGGCCCACATGAATAGAAAACATCACTTCCAATCCAATCTTTATGGGATGTCCGTCAAGGAGGCTGTCCATGCCTGCCATAAACAAGGTGTTGCTGGTTTATCCCAAAGTCCCGAAACATACCTTCTGGAGTTTTCATTACAGCCTGAAAATCATCGGAAAAAAAAGTGCCATGCCGCCGTTGGGACTCATCACCCTGGCCGCTCTGTTTCCCGACCGCTGTCGCCTGAAACTGGTCGATCTGAACATCAATCCCCTGACCGATGCGGATCTGCTATGGGCAGACGCGGTGATGGTGACGGCCATGATCGTGCAGAAGGATTCATTTCACGAGGTGGTGTCGGCCTGCAACCGGCTGAATCGAACGGTGGTGGCGGGAGGCCCCTACCCGACCGCATGTCCGCAAGAGATGGCGGGGGTCGATCATGTGCTCGCCGGAGAGGTGGAGGAGACGTTCGGCACCTTTTTCCGAAACCTGGAAAAAGGATGCGCCCCACCCCGTTTGTCCCCGGCGGGTCTACCGGACCTGGCCCGGTCGCCACGGCCCCGGTTCGAACTGCTGGACCTTGCCGCCTATGCCTCCATGACCATCCAATATTCCCGGGGGTGTCCGTTTCGATGCGAATTTTGCGACATCTGGCAGATGTATGGCAATCGGCCGCGGGTCAAGACGGCAGAACAAATCGTTGGCGAACTCGACAGTTTGTATCGTCTGGGGTGGAAAGGCGCCGTCTTCGTAGTGGACGACAATTTCATCGGCAACCGCAAACGGGTCAAGGGCGAACTGCTGCCGCGATTGATCGACTGGCAGCGCCGGCGGAATCGACCCTTTCAGTTCTTCACCGAGGCCAGTGTCGATCTGGCCGGTGACGATGAATTGCTCGACCTCATGGTCGATGCGGGTTTCAATGAGGTGTTTGTCGGCATCGAGACCCCGTCTGCCGCTTCGCTGAAAGAGACCGGCAAGCTGCAGAACCTGAAAATGGATCTTCAGGAATCCGTTCTTCGCATCCAGAAAAAGGGCATGGAAGTCACCGCCGGCTTTATCCTGGGGTTCGACAGCGACACGGCGGACATCTTCGACCGGCAGATCGCCTTCATTCAACAGGCCGGAATTCCCAAGGCCATGGTGGGGGTCTTGAGCGCCCTTCCGGGAACGGCCTTGCATCACCGGCTGAAAGAAGAAGGCCGCCTTGTGGGGGACAGCATCGGTAACAACACCCACCAGATGACCACCAATTTCAAGACACGCATGCCCGAGGACCAACTCAAAAAGGGATATCGAAAGATTCTTACCGCCCTCTACGACGATGGCATGATCGCCTATTTCGGCCGCTGCAACCGTCTCATGGACCGAATGGAACGGACGGATGGATTTCAACGGCCCATCGGCTGGTCGGAAACGGTCATGCTGTTTCGCTCATTGATCCGGCAAACCTTCAGTGGCTACGGTCACCGCTATCTCGGATTTTTGTTCAGGAACCTCTTCAAGAACCGGCATGTATTTGCCGAAGCCGTTCGCATGGCCATCCAGGGACACCATTTTCGCAACATAACCCGGCAAACGCTCAAGGCGGAGGGACTGGCCATGGAAATGGAACGGGTCTACGACGATTTGTCACGTGGGTTGGCCTTTTGCCGGCAGGGTGGAACGAAGGCGCCCCAGGAGGCGTTTCGGCATTTGGCAAAGATGGGCAGTCAATGCGAACGGGCCCTTACCCGCATACACAGGCGACTGAATCGTTTCCCCGATGACGTTAAGCAGGACCTTGCCGGCCGATACCGTCAATGGTGCGAAAAACTGGAAAATCTTTTCTTCGACGATCCACCCAGGACCTACCCATAGTCCCATGGTTTGAAAGATTGAAGCACTTTTCCATAAAAATCAGAACCTGTACTGCGCCCCCAGTGCGATAACGATATACTGCTTATTGTATTCCAGCGTTGCACCCGGTGATACCATATCTGCGTATTCATCCTTGGCCTCATAGGTGTCTATAAATCCCGTATAACAGACGCCGGTGTTAAGCAGTAAGTTCTCGGTAATTCCATACTGGAATCCTCCGGCAAAGGTAATGTAATCCGAGTGTCCGCCGGGTACGCTGATGTCGGTGGTGGAATTCTCATCCTGGCCGATCCAGTTATACAATGTTCCCGCACTGATCTTCAGTCTGTCGGAAACCGTATATTCAATGCATCCCCCCAGTTCGTATGTATTCCCATAATCTTCTTTGTATGAATCCCCAAGATAACTGAAGTTGACATGGTCTTCAAAATAAATATTGAAGGAGACTTCTGTCCGCAAACGTGGCGTGATATGGTAGGAAACGCCGGTGCGCAGAATTTGGGGCAGGTCTAGTCTGGACTTGCGCCCGTCTTCAAAAACGACAAAGCCAAGCAATGGTCTTAATATGTCTTCTTCATTGTCTTCGCTGTTCACGGATGTTTCCAGCTCAATCTCGGTTGTGTGTTCATAGGTGATACCGATGTTCCATTCCGGATTGGGAGTGATATTGACATTGAGTGAGAAGGACAGACCGTCTCCCTCATCCTCCGCATCAATGACCAGGTCCTCCGAAACGCTGCTGCTTACCCTTCCTTTCACTTTCTGGGTCGTGTAGACATATCTTCCGGATAAACCCACTGAAAAGATGTTGTTGATCTCCTTCGCCCCGCCGATCCGCAAACAGTAGTAGGCTGACTCGCCTTTCAGATACGATTCGACCTGGCCACCCAAAAATAATGCCCCCAAAAGGTCAAGGGTGGGCAGACCATCCTCCCATTCCCTGACCGCTGTTGCGCCGATGGTCTGGTATGCACAAAATGCAGCCCAGTCCGCCTTTTTATAGACATAGTAGAAATTGGGAAAGAGAAGGAACGGGTTGTCGGACACATATTCCCGGTCACCCAGGATTGCGTTGTTATGGGTCTCAACCGTTGCTTTTTGAAAAAAGAACATATTGCTGCCATTTACGTACTGACCGTCTTCCATCCTGGTCAGTCCCGCCATGTTATAATAGGCAATGTCGGCATTGTCCGTTGCGGCGTTGCGGTTGAAGAGCCTTATGTATTCGGCGCTCTGCTGACTGTTGACAAATATCCCTCCGGCTGTGGCCGGAAATGGCATGCAGATAATCCAGATCATGGTTACAATCAGTATCCACATAATTTTCAGTTCTCTTTTCGATGTTTGATGATCCTGTTTTTTTACACTCACCTGACGATGTATCGGGGTACATTGAACTCGATATCCGTAAGAAACAGCACTTTCACTGCAGGTCATTTCCACCTCCTGGATTGATGCCGCGTTGCGCCAATGGCACAATATGTTGATCAGGGATTTCATTTGCGTTTTTTATACCACGGTTGATTGCCGTACAATTTGTCCATGCACTCGGGACACAGACCATGGCTGAAATCGATTTCGGAATGTCGCGCCAGATAGGATTCAATCTGGTTCCAATACCCCTTGTCGTCCCGAATCTTCTTGCAGGAAGAACAGATGGGCAGCATTCCGCTCAGGGTCTTCACCTTGCCGATTGCATCTTTCAGTTCTTCGATGAGGCGTTCACGCTCCCGCTCGGCAAGCTTGTCTTTCGTGATATCCCTCACGGATTCGATGGCACCGACCACATCACCGTTTGCATCGAAGAGTTTGGCTGCCGTGGCGGCCAGATACTGCCCACGTTTACCCCTTTCGGGATTAAAGGCCACACCTGAAATAATCCGGGCTTCTTCTTCCCTGTTTATGGACAGATATTCTTTCTCGTAATCTTCTTGCGGATGAAGTAAAAAGTCGATCAATACGGGTCGTGGCTTGTCGTAAAACGGAAACGCATAGGCGTAGTCACCCTTGCCGATCATCTCCTTTTTGTCGACCCCGGTCAACCGTTCCATGGCAAGATTCCAGGCGATCACCCGCCCGTCTATGTCGATCGCCCAGGTCGGATCAGGCAAGAAGTTGATGATATCGGTAAGCCGGCGCTCTGAATCGGCCAGCGCCTTCTGGGCTTCCATACGTTCGGCAACTTCTTTTCGTAACCGCTCATTGGTCACCGTCAGTTCGGCGGTGCGTTCCGTTACCCGATGCTCCAGCTCGTCGTGGGCCGTTTGAAGGGATTTCTCCGCCTGGCGGCGCCTGGCGCGATGGAGCAGGAGAATGAAAATGAGCAGCGTCTCGATCAGAACAAAGCCCGTGATGCCGATGATATGCCACTTGTAAAGATCAAAGAGCGACGGCTCCCTGAATCGGACCACGCTCCCCGGAGGCAAATCATTTTCGTCGATATTCCAGCGTCGAAGCTGCCGCCAGTCGAACATGAACGCATTTGAGCCGGAAACGATGGGAATACGTTCCGGAGATTTTCCTTTCAGGATGTCGATTCCCATCCCGGCAACCCGCCTTCCGGCAAACTCGGCGCTGGACAGGCTCCCCCCCACGATCCCACTGCCGAGTAAGGTATCCCACAGACCGTATAAAGGAGCATTGATGGCCCGGGAAAGCCGGGGTAAAATCCGTTTGGGAATAAACGCCTCTTTGGATTTATCCACCAGCGTCACGATATACAAAGCGATGGTGTCGGCGGGAAGCCGCCGCCCCGCATCCATGAGTCGGGCCATGGAAAGATCGGTCAGATCGATGAATTTCACACGATCCACGTACGTTTGAAAGACACGCCGGGCCTTTTCCTCATAGAACCGGTCCGTCTCGGAACTCCCGGATATAACGGCGATCTGTTTGGTGTTCGGATGCAGATGAAGAATGAGGTCGAGCGTTCCCCTCACGTCGATTTCCGAGAGAAGCCCGGTCATGTTGGGCCGCAGGACGAGCCCTTTGATCTTGTCCTCTTCGGAAATCAGCACTACCGGTACGTCCGGAAACAGTGCTTTTCCGTGGTCGAGTATGAAATTGGTGGCCGGATTATCCACGGATATGACCAGATCCATTTTTCGGCCGGCATATTTATGGCGGTACAGTTCGGCCAGTTTTTCCGTATAGGCCCGGTCGCCATATTGCGCGAGACCGGTGAACTCGGTGTGAATTTTCGTTGAAAGATCGGGGGAATTTTCCAAAGTGGCGACGATGGATCGGTTGACGATCTGCTGCCAGGGCAGGTCCGGAGAATGGGAATTGAGGATGAGTATGTGCTTCGGCGTCCGTTGGGAAAGCGCTGCGGCATCTCCACCGGCATTGACAGAAAACGCCGGCGACATCGCTATCGCAAGCATTGCGACTGAAAAGATATGCCTCAAACGCGTCAATGGCATATGGCCCTCGATTCCATGCAGCGGCAGAGCACATCCGGTAGCAGGTGATCTGGTTCTGGTCTTGACTGCCCCCTCAGCGTCATACGGGAAGAAGATATACGAATGGTAAAGAATAACGTGGCAGGATGCGTCTTGTCAATCGCCGCGACCTCATTTGTACAGATAAATATTTGTATTTAAAAATATATTTTAATACATGACCGATGATCCATGTTCTTTTGTCATCATTCACGTTTGACGGCTTCGCAAAAAGTCGCTGTTCGCCCAACCGGGACCGAAGCAGAAGTGGCATCGCACCGCTGAATGATCCGGTTTGCATGGAAAGGCAGCGACGAATGACGAACTTGAGATTGGGTTCGATTGGCGGTAAGATGAACCGATGAATTCTCAACCAATGGAAACGGAAGCGGTATGCATCAGCCAGATCTGATCTTGGCCATCGACAATGGGACCCTGAGCGTACGGGCACTGGTTTTCGATCCGGCGGGTCGATTGCTGGACAAGGTCCAGATTCCCATCGAGCCCTATTTTTCCAGGAAACCGGGATGGGCGGAGCAGAACCCCGAGGTCTTCTGGCGGGCCTGTTGCGACGCCTGCCGGGGGCTGTGGCAACGAGGAGAGGTGGATCGATCACGCATCGCCGGTGTGGCCCTGACCACCCAGCGGGGAACGGTGGTCAATGTGGATGAAAAAGGCCGCCCCTTACGGCCCGCCATCGTATGGCCCGACCAGCGCAAGACCCATGGGCTGAGACCGTTGGGCGGCGGGTGGGGGTTTCTTTTCAACGTGTTGGGGCTTTCCGATACCATCGATTACCTTCGCCGTGAGGCGGAGGCCTCGTGGATCGCCACCTATCAGCCCGAAGTGTGGAGAGATACATACCGGTTTCTCCTGCTGTCCGGATACCTGACCTACCAGTTCACCGGTCGGTTCGTGGATTCGGTGGGGACACAGGTGGGCTACCTGCCCTTTGACTACAAACGGCTTCGCTGGGCCGGCAAGAGAGACTGGAAATGGCGTTGTCTTCCCATATCCCGATCCATGCTGCCCGAACTGGTTTCCCCGGGACAGGTGTTGGGGGAAATCACCGGCCGGGCGGCCGAGGCAACCGGCATCCCCAAAGGGTTGCCCCTGATCGCCACGGCGGCCGACAAGGCCTGTGAGGTAATCGGCAATGGCAGTCTTTCGCCCTCCGTCGGCTGTTTGAGTTACGGAACCACGGCCACCATCAACATCAACAGCGAGAAATATTTCGAACCGGTATCGCTTCTGCCCGCCTATCCGTCGGCCATTCCCGGGTACCATAGCGTGGAAATACAGGTTTACCGGGGTTTTTGGATGGTCAATTGGTTCAAGGAACAATTCGGTCATCCGGAAAAGGAAGCGGCCGCCAACCTGGGACTCGAACCCGAAGCACTCTTCGAACCCCTGGTGGAAAAAATCCCGCCCGGTGCCATGGGTCTCGTGCTTCAGCCCTACTGGACACCGGGACTCAAATCACCCGGACCCGAGGCCAAAGGCGCCATCATCGGCTTCGGGGACGTTCATACCCGGGCCCACATGTATCGTTCCATCCTGGAAGGCATCGCCTATGCCCTGAGAGAAGGTAAAGAGAAGATCGAGAGAAAAAGCAAGGTGCGCATCACCCAATTGCGCGTATCGGGAGGGGGCTCCCAGAGCAACAGCGCCATGCAACTGACGGCAGACATTTTCGGTCTGCCCACGGCAAGGCCCCGCGTCTTCGAAACCTCCGGCCTGGGTGCCGCCATCGATGCCGCGGTGGGATTGGGGCTTCACCCCGATTTTCCCGGCGCCATCCGTGCCATGACCCGTCTGGGCGATATGTTCGAACCCGATGTGGCCAATCACCGGCGGTATGATACCCTTTATCGCCAGGTTTACAAAAAGATGTATAAACGACTGAAACCGCTTTACGAAAAGATCAGGGAAATTACCGGGTATCCGGAGTAAGACCGGATCCAGAGGACCGGCTTTGGACTCCTTGCAAAAGGGGAAAATGGACTGCGATCACCGTAGGCGCCACAGGAGTCAGAAAACAGAATTCAGAAGCCAGAATGCATCTGATGTCCCTTCGCTCCATCGTTCGAAAATTTTTGTAAAGCGCTTTTTAACGGGAGGAGAAAACATGGAAGTAAATGATTTCTTAAAAAGCATCGTGTGGCTGGGACATGACGGATTTCGAATCGATGGCACCAAAACTATCTATTTTGATCCATTTCAGATCGCGTCCACCAGGAAAGCGGATATCATTCTGGTCAGCCACGAACACTATGATCATTGCTCACCGGATGACGTCGCACGCATTCAGAACGACGACACGATTATCATCACGGAAAAGGATTCCGCGAAAAAACTTTCGGGCGACGTGAGGACCGTCGCACCTGGTGAGGCCGTGACCATGGATGATGTGACGGTCACGGCCGTGCCGGCCTATAATGTCAATAAGAAATTTCATCCCAGGGCGAAAGGGTGGCTGGGATTTATCGTCGAAATCGACGGAATGCGCGTGTACCATGCGGGGGACACGGATTTTATTCCCGAGATGAACGATTTCCAGGTTGATGTCGCCCTGCTACCGGTGTCCGGGACCTATGTCATGACAGCCGAGGAAGCGATCCAGGCGGCCCGTGCCATAAGGCCCCGCGCAGTCATTCCCATGCATTTCGGATCGATTGTCGGCAGCGAAAAAGATGCAGCATTGTTCGCGCAATCCCTTTCCGGGGAAATGGAAGTGGTGGTTCTGCAACCGGAAAAGTGAACGAGATGACTTAATAGATTTTCCGTTTGGCGAACCCCTTTCCAAGAACGTTGAGCGTGTTTTCTACGATAACAAACGCCTCCGGATCGACTGCCAGCGCAGCCTCCTCCAGTCGTTTCAGCTGGTAATTGTGGACGACGGTGAGAATGATTTTTTTCTCCGTGCCGGTATAGGCCCCGACGCCGTTTAAGAAGGTAACCCCGCGACCGAGACGTGAAAGAATCGTTTTGGCAATCCGGTCGGTGTGGTCGGATATGATAAATATCAGTTTGCGCTGGTTGGAAAAAGAGAGAACGTAGTCAAGAGTCTGAGATGAGATAAAGCTCATGAACAACGAGTAAAGAACGAGATCCGCCTCCAATGCGGCAAAGCTCGACAGAAAGAGTACTACATTGAAGGTAAAAAAGAATGTGCCCAGCCGGACGCTGTACTTCTGATTGAGTACGACGCCGATAATATCCAATCCTCCTGCCGATCCCAGTGAGTGAAGAATAATGCCTGATCCGGCCCCCATGAGAACACCGCCCGCAAGGACGGCCAGCATCGGCTCATGAACGGGAAACCGTATTTGGATAAGATCGATTGCCGATGACATGGCTGCCATGCCGAACAGGCTGTAAAAGAAAAACCGTCGGCTGACATGAACCCACCCGACGATAAAAATGGGAATGTTGACGACCAGATACCATACTCCCGGCGATAGGATTCCACTGACATAAAATATCAACAGGGATAGCCCGGATATACCGCCGGTGATGAAGCCGTGGGGAATCGCGATGGATTTGAGACCGAAGCCGAAAAGTATGGAGCCGGCCGACAAAAGCAACAGATTCCAAAAAATGGATGAAATGACATTGTGATAACGCAATTTTTTCATCGATCGTCTGTTCCCTCTTCATTGGTCTTTGGCTGCAAAAATTACAAACGAAATTTCCGTATCTATGAAGATATCTGTGGGTATCAGAGCAATAAAAAAAAAGAAACCCCAATCGCCAGGTGATGAATATCACCAACGGGACCGACCATGCCGGAATAATAGGAGAGCCTGTGTGCGATCACAGGAAACCGGGTGTGTAATCCGGAACCTGTCGATCGGTTGGTGCGGGCCTGTCCCGATTTTCGCCTGCCGACATCCGTTCTGATCAATTAACGGCTGTGACAAGCTCGAAGGGATTTTTTACGATATCCAGGCAAATCATATTTTCGCTGTTGGTTATTTCCGGAATGTTATCCAGTATGTCCCTGATGAAATCGGAAAGTGCATGGAGATCCGGTAAGTGTACACCGACCAGGATATCATACCGTCACACCCTTATGGCATGGAAATGCAACATGTTGAATGATGCGAGTTTGCGTGCGACGTCATCTACTTTGCCGGGCAAAATGTTGAAACCGATTCTGGCCGCGACGTCGAATCCGAGAGAGCCGGGAATGCAGATTGCATTCCCAAGGGGAAGGATATGCACAAAGGCGGGCTGCCCAATGGCAGGAGGGCGGCGACGATGAATTCGGCAGCCAAGCTTGACCCACAGAATCTCAACGCCCAGCTGCTGAGCATGGGGTTCGCCCAGGGACCGCTGAGTTCTATGATGAGATTTTAACCAAAACGGAACACATGCTCTAAATCACATCGTCGTCCAACGCGCCGGACGATCAAAAAACGGGATGAACGGCAACGCATGAGCATGTTTTTCGTCTCGTTCTCTGCCGGTTGAATCTTGACAATTTCATTGCAGTGGTTACAATTTTTCCTGTCTTTCATGGACGAAGATCAATGAACCAGAAAGGGGATTGCTATGAAGAGAGTCATGGGGTTTGTATTGGCTTTTATGCTTCTGTTTTCGTCCCTGGCGTTTGCAGGGGGAGATAAAAACTGCGGAGACAAAGGCCAGGGATCGACAGGTAGCGATGGCGGCGGCCAGACATCACAAGAACGTGCCGGTGGTGATTAAAGGCCCCTATTAACTTCCTAACAGGAACTATAATTCGACAGCAAGGCAGGGTCATTTTCTGGCCTTGCCTTTTTTCATGCGTCGTCATCTTGGAAGTACAATCTTAAAACCGGACCGCACTTCCCCTGTCCATGGATATTCGATGCCATGGCACTGTCAGCAAGCCGACAGGCCGAAACCTTCCTGCGTTTCCTCTGCCGTAACCTTCTCTTCCCAGACCATCGTTTTGGCCGGGGTCTCTTTTTGATCCCGGATCCGCACAGTTTGTACCGGCTGCACCTCACGCCCTTGCTTCAGTTCCGCAATGCTGATTAAAACGCCGTACAGCGCCACAATGGCCAATAAGACACCGCCAACGACAAGTGTAATCGTCGTTACGGGTTCGACAAACACATAGGCCGAAAATGCCATACCGAGGAATATCAGCGTCAATATGGCAACGATGACGTCAAGGTTTTTTTTCATGGTGCAATCTCCTTTTCATAATACGTTTGATCCATCGCCATTCTTTCGATCATCGCCCTTTTATTCGGGATGACCGATGGATATCGTCGAAAGATACTGAACATGCCGCTTCTTCCGACCCGGTCGCCCCCAAAGCGCGGCACTCCCCCGGTTTACGGGCAGGGAGCACGAAGGAGGCTTTCGTTTACCGCAACTGATTGTTTTTCAAATTCGCTGGATATGCTCGATTGCAGGTTTTCGCTTTATCCGTCCATGCAGGAAAGAAAATTGGCGCCGCAGGTGAATTGATGATCGACAATCACGGCTCATCGTCTATTGTGCGTGCAGGGTTTTCAGACGGTGCCTGAATGATGAACCCGTATTGTTGTCATATCCGGTTCAAAAGATGTCTGATGTAATCTGCGCCACAAATTAGAGGTGATTCATGTCACAATAAAAGATACGAATATTATCGGCAGATAACACATGGGAACTTACAGATAACTTACGAATTGGAAAAAAATTGAAAAAAAATGGGGCCGATGTGATTATTCGTACAGAGACTCCTTTACTGCTATGGTCTCAGGGGAAGGTTCGAGTTCAAGGTTGGATGAAAGTGTTCTTTCGCAGCGTTGATAGACAGACATCGCATCGGTCTTGCGTCCCAGTTGCTTCAGGCAAATCATCAGACGCCGGTAAAACATCTCGGCCACATCGTCTACCTCAATGGCTTTCTGGAAAAATTCAACCGCCCTATCCAAAGCACCCGATTCTTCCAGGTAATTTCCAAGCTTTTCGATGCAGCGCAAGAATTTACTCCGCAAACGATCGTTATAGGACATGGCCCATGGCGCATCCGTTTCTCCGGCAAGAAAAGGGCCCCTGTAAAGTGAAACGGCTTTCTCGAGTGATTGGACGGTGTTTTTTCTGTCTTCTTTTTCAGCGTATGCTTCAGCCAGTTTCAGGATGCGTTCAAAAGCCATGCTGTCCACCCAGCAGTAACGCTGGTCGATGGACAATCTGCCCTCCCGGAGATGAATCACCGTATCATGACCCAAAAGTTGGCGAAGACGGTAAAGTGTCGTGTCAAAGGATCGCTGTGCGTTGTCCCCATCCGCATTCGGCCAGAGTATGTCGCTCAATTGGGACTTGCCGACCTCCTGTCCGTCTCCAAAGGAGACGATGAGTTTGAGCATTTCAAGGGGTTTCTTCTGGGTTTTCCTGAGAAATGGAAACGCTTTTCCATCGATCACCATATCAAACCGGCCCAGGGTGTAGATCTGTATCGCCCAGGGCCAATTATCCAGATGAAGGGGCGGATCATGCGGGACAAGGTTTCGTTTTCGGATGACCGTTTGCACATGGTCAACCTCGATGCCGGCTTCCAGGGCCATGGTGCAGAGTCGTTCTGTCAGGGCCGCGTCATCATCGGGACTGAAATAATACCGCAGCTCTCTGGCCATGACCAATGCCTCGCGAAGCAACGCCAAACCCGATGTTTCATCTCCCCGGTCCAGGACGAAATAGGCTCCGGTCAACAACGCCTTGCTTTCAACAATTCTGCTTTTTGAGCGGCGTGCAATCGCCAGTGCATTTTTTTGAAGCCGGATACCTTGCTCATACTTACCCGACCGGTACAGAATCGTCGCTTCCCTTAGCCAGCACAGTCCCATGTTAACACCGCGTCCGGTCTTTCCGGCCAGATCCGAGGCCAACCTCGCATGATACGCGGCAAGGGTGAGATCGTTCTGAATGAGGGCTTCCCTGCTTCTATCGTAATGGTAGCCGGACTTCAGAAATGGTGCGGCTTCGTCCAAAAGAGAAGACATTTTTTCAAGTTCATTGCCGGCGGCCTTCAGGTCATCTGTTTCCAGGGCGATTTCGGCTGAAATTCCCAACAAAATAAAATCCATAATGTGAACGCCGGTTGTTTGGGATAATTTCAGGCCTTCGGATACGGATTTCTTACCATTTCTGAATGAACTGGTAAACAGATAACAGCTCGATTCTACCACCCTTGCGCCGATCTGACCCAAATGAGAAACATTCGAGGACGTTGTCAGCTCCTTCAGGGACGCAATAAAAGATACTGCTTTCGGAAGCCCCCCTTTGAAAAACGCACACATTGCAGCATCGCTTAAGGTTCGCACCCGGGCTTCTATGTCCTTATTGTCCCGTCCCAATGAAAGCGCTCGTTTCGTCCAAAAATCCACATCGGGACGCTGCGGCTGTCTGATGCACAGGGCCTGAACCATACTTGATGCCACCCGTCCTTCTATCTTTTTGGATGGATACTTCTCGAAGGTTTGCAAAATCTCTTCGAGTACTTGAAGCCATTTATCGAGCTCTCTGAATTTCCAGGAGAAAAACAATGAATCGACGCCCCACGACCAGGACAGAAAGGTTCCGGCTGCATCCTTTTGCTTTCTGAACAATTTAAAAGCACTCTCGAAAAAGTGGAAACTCTTCGAAGGATCAAAGGGAAGGCGGCAACAACCCATCCAATAAAGAAGCCAGGGAGTACTCTCGATAATATCTTTTGGTATCTTGGACAGCCGTTGCTGCAGAAAAAGATTTCTGCCCTGCGCCAGCATTGTCGGTGCATGTTTTACGATCAATGCGACCATCTTCTCCCAGTCACCGGCGTCACGCAGGAGATCGATGGCGTCCTCTGTCTGGCTGGCTCCCTCGAGGATGACGGCTGCTCGCCGGCGCAAATCCGAAAGATATTCCGGGGAAAATGTCTGCTCTGCACGGGACAGGAGAAACTCTCGGAACAAAGGATGATATTCAAAGGCAGGGCTTCTGTGAAAATGCCTTTCGGTGAAGTAGTTCTTACGATTCAATTGAGAGAGGATGCGATGTGCAGATTCAATACCCGTTAGTTTGTCTGCCATGCTTGCTGTCATTTTGGGCAAAAAGGCGGTCTTGAGCAAAAATGTCTGGATCTTCCCATCGGCCTTGTCAAAAATCTCACCGGTAAAGTAGTCGAAAATCCGTTCCGTTGGAACCGTATGGAACTTGCGCGGGTCAATCTTTTCCACCTCTGCGGTCTTTATCATCAGCACCAGGCCGGCCACCCATCCATCGGTGATGGTGTGCAAATACTTTGTATCTCTTGCCGACACTTCATGCCGTGCCTGAAGTTTGACGATGTCACTCGACTCTTCCAGGGTCAAACGAAGGTCCTCCCATCCGATCATTTCCAGCAGGTTATTGGCCTGCATGTGAATTAAAACCGGGGGAGGCCCGCTCCTGCTGATCAGAATCACATGGATACCGGCAGGGATATTGGAAAGCCCGTTGCGAATCGCTTCGTGAAACGGTGACGCGACCGGCACATCCTGGTAATTGTCAAAAACAAGAAAAGAGGGCGCCTCTAAACGATGGAAAAGGTTTTCAAAATATCGCAGGGTGAAGGTTGGCAAGCCGGACAGGTATTCCGGTGTTAGAAGTGGCAGCGGTTTTCGTTTCCGTGGGGTGGCATTTTTTGCAGCGCGTCCCAGATAGTAAAAAAAAGTTGCCGGGTCGGCATCGCCTTCATCTGCCTGATACCACAGGCAAGGCGATCCTTTCGTTTCCAGGTAGCTGCTCACCAGCGTCGTCTTGCCGCAACCGGGAGGACCTGAAATCCAGATAACCGGATACTGTTGTTTGCGATCCAGCAGAGCAAACAGGCGTTTCCTGGGATAACCCCCCGTGGGAATAGGACGGGTTATTTTGGCAGTGGTTGGAGATCTTGTCTTCATTCTGCCGTCCCGATGCTATGGTGTAAGCGGACAATTTTACCGATGACGCCAATGCCAATACCGGTCAGAAAGAAGGCAAGTTGATGTATTAATGGAAGAGGAACGAAACGCAATACTTACAGCAGAGGAGACATGCAGTTAGGATGTAGAGCCGGAAAAACGATCTATTTACCAGAATATACCGATAACAGCGAGTCTGTCAACATCTTATTTATTTGTATTTATTGTGAAAACAGATTGGATCGGATGTCGTACCGCTAAGAAAAAAACAGTATTGAAAACCCCTTTGCACCTTTGCGTGAGCCATCGTCTTGTATCGGTTGACATGACATGAAGGCAGATCTATTCTTTCGATATTGGACGGCTAAGTTTACGAACCCGACGTTCAACGACAAGGTTCCTTACGCTTCCATCATTTGCACGATTTGCAGAACGATTTACGCCTCTATCCCTACCTGAAGTAGAAGATATCCTGACATACCGCCTTCATTCGTTGCACCACCAACGATCATCCTTGGTGGAGAAGGTAATGAAAAAGGGATTTCTCAAAATGCCGATGTGAATGCCTTTGAGGGGCAACACCCTTCAGGGGCACCTTCGCTTTGATTCAAATTTTTTCGTAAAAAATGATACGTAACAAAGGTGAAATCATGGTTTTCGAATTTAAAAAAATACCGGAGCCGATACTACTATTTTTGCTTGTTTTCTGCTTCAGTTGCGTTGCACATGCGAAATACGCAATTATGAACATCATTCCTGTGGGGTTTTCTGTCCAAGGTATCAGCGTTACCCCCGACACAAACAGGATCTATGTAGCCAGCAGGTTCAGATTTGACACAGACTCGGTTTACGTTATCGATGGGGACAGCAACACTGTAATCGCCGATGTTCCCGTAAGTGTCTGGCCGGCCGGCATCGGCGCGAACCCCAATACAAACCGCATCTACGTTACACACAATAGGCATCATATCATCTCCGTAATCGATGGCGTCAGCAACACTGTTGTTACGGAAATTCCAGTAAAAGAAGATACCTATCGTTTCCGGGATATTGCTGCGAATCCAATCACAAACCGTATATATGCAACGATGGAAGACTATGATGCAGTAACAGTGATTACCAGATGGGAACTGATACCCGATGGCCCCTGCTTTCAATTGCGTTGCGCCGAAGACGACATGTATTTGAGCGGTTCCGGTGAGGATCGCAATATCCATCTGTGGCAGTGGGTCAACAGCGATCTGCAGCGATGGGTGATTCAGGATTCACCTTGATATGAGGCAAAAAAAGATGCAGCGGCTTTAACGGCTGCAGGGATTCATTACGGACAATACTTTTTATCCGGCGTTCATCTGACAACGGAAAGACAGAGATAAGGTACCCTCTGCCTTTCCATTAGGTATCGTAAGTTTGTACTTATCGTCCGGGTGGCCGCCAATCCAATTTTTTATTGATCGCCTCATCGACCTCTTCGGCTGTGATAAGAATAGTGGTTGTAAGCTTGACTGTTCCGGAAGCATTTGCGAGCAAGGTGCCGGCAATTGCATTAATATTCTCAGGATTTTCAGCTATGAAATAAAAGTCATCATCCCCGAATGCAAAATAAAAAGCATCCAAAGTACCACCGACCGATTCTACAGCCAGTTTTATTGCTTCCCTTCGTTTCGTGCCGCCTTCCTTTAAAAGACCTTTTACGCCTTCCTCGGTATATGATCCGTGGAAAAGATATTTTGGCATGTGTCACCTCATTTTTCATTGGTTTTCATCCATCGAAAATCCGATTTGACGTTAACCTAAGTTGAACGATTGTCGAGCTTGTCGCAGATACAAGGTATCCAAATTTCAGAATGTCTCCTGATGTGCTACAAGCTGCCTCAAAAAAGGGATTTGGGTTCAAGATTGCAGCGGCGGCAAATTTTAAACCGCAGACATACTAAAGTATTTTGAGGATTTAAAATTTGCCTCCAACAAAGATATTGAGTCCAAAGGTTTTTTTGGGATGGCTTGTAAACACATCAGGAGACATATATGCACAATTTGAGAGGCATACCCATTACGCTATACCTGATTTCAATGGAACCAAAAAAAGGAGTGATCGGTAATACAGCAGCGACACTGAAAGTAGAAGGGCTCTCAGCATTTCATCGTGAACATATGATAACTGATCGATTTTAAAGTCAAATTATTTCAATGTGATTAGAACGCCACATGAGGCAAGAATAAAAGAACTATAAATCGAACAATAAGGGAATGTCAAATATATCTATTGGTGCGACACGTCCCTGGAAAAACACATGACCCGCCCTTTAATGGGCGCCCCTCCTGCATAGAATAACGTTCTTGAATCATCAGTATCTCCACCGCAGAATTGACATAAAAAACTCTAATGCGTGATTATACACATCACATGGACAGCCGAGAAATAATCAAAAGATTGCGGGTGATGGATGGCAATTACACCACACAAAAGGTGATCACCATCAATTTAAACATCCTGTAAAACAGGGAAAAGTTACTGTTCCACATCCCAAGAAGGATATTGCCATTGGTACACTGCGCAATATTTTACGGAACGCTGGATGGAATTGGAGGTAAAAATGAAATATCCTATTGTAATTCACAAAGATCCTACTTCTGATTATAGTGTTGCCATTCCCGATTTACCGGCGTGTTTTTCCGCTGGTTCTACCATAGAGGAGGCAATCAGCATGGCTCAGGAAGCTGCTGAATGCCACATTGAAGGCATGCTGATTGATTCAGAACCAATTCCGACACCATCCGATATAGAAAGACATAGGGCGAATCCAGATTACAAAGATGGTATTTGGGCCTTGGTGCAAGTCGACATAAGTAAGCTCTCTTTAAAATCGAGACGTATAAATATCACTATGCCGGAAAGGCTTATAAGGACAGTAGATCAATATGCTAAAAAATATGGTTCAAGTCGCTCTGGTCTTCTTTCTCAAGCCGTCACTGAATATATGGCTTCTCATCAGTAAATATCCGCCACCAGAGCGGCCGGCTTTGGTTATACCACAAAAAAATGCAGCGGCTTACCGTGATAGTTCATCAGCCACTCGTTGAAGCCACAATATCACATCAGATTCTTACCAAGTCAGCTTCGCTTTGCACCTTCAGTGTCAACATTGCATTTGTTAGGGTTCCGTTAATGTTTCCCTTTAAGTTGGCAACAATAACACATATGTTAATTAAATGAACAAACCGGATGAGATTGAAGTTCGTTATTATGAAGATGAAGCGGGGCGAAAAAGTCTCAGATTTCGGAAATAGAGAAGGCCCGGGCATATTGGGCCGATTACAAGCGCCGGAAGCGTGAAGGAGCAAAGTAATGCCGCTTTCAAGGGAATTCAAAGAGCAGGTTGTCACCAGGGCCGAAAACGATCCCGAATTTCGAAAAGGGCTGATCGTCGAAGCAATAAACATGATACTGGAAGGCGAAAGCACGGCCGGCAGGCTGATGCTTCGCGACTACATCAACGCCACCGGGGCCATGGATGAAATATGCAAAAAGCTGAAAAAACACAAACCGGCCATCAGCCGGATGCTCGGACCTTCCGGCAACCCGACATTGGAGAGCATTGTTCCGGTTATCAAAGCATGTGCCGAGCGCGAGAATATCACCCCGCGTGTTTCTGTGAGCGAAGCCGCATAGCTGTCTTTGATCTTCCGGGGATAGCTTCGCTCCGGGAAAGCCAGTTCCGGCTGTCCTGCCCCTGCCTTCAACCGGAACCACTACGGAGATGGTATGTCAACCCACACCAACAATTGCTTGTAAGTGCCTGATTTAATTATTGGTGATCCCAGCGGAATTCGAACCCGCGTTACCGGCGTGAGAGGGCAATCCACCACCCTACTATACCTATTATTTTAGCTACTTACGCATGAAACAGGATCTCCAGAGGCATAAATATCATGACATTTTACGTCCGGATTTACGTCCACTTTTGGCGTCGAAGCTGGAGGGTCATGGACGGTCAGGATCGCATGTTCCTGTGTAAAAAATTCTAACCGGATTCCGCCCATCTGAACAGGATACAATTAGAATGCATCTACCTGTCCGGCAGTTCCGTGCCGCGATTCATGATCTCGATATAGCCCTCATAGCTGAACAGACGGTTGCGCTTCTGGGCGGTCAGTTCCTTCACGATGCCGAGCTGCTCCAGATGGCCGAGCGCCTTGTTTACCGTCGCCGGGGTGATACCGGTCTTTTCCACCAGTGAACCCGAGGTGGCGATGGGATGTTCCATTAGCACCCGGTGGACCTTCAGGGTGGAGGCCGCCGCCCGGCCCAGGCCGCTGATCTTGTCACGATCCCGGTTCGACAGGTCGAGAATCTGCTGCGCGGCTTCCACCGCCTGGGTGGCAGTGACAATCACTGCCTCGGCGAAGAAATCGAGCCAGGCTTCCCAGTCGCCGGTCAGGCGGACGTCGTTGAGCAGCTTGTAGTAAAACTGGCGGTGCGTCTTGAAATAGAGACTAAGATAAAGCATTGGCACCTTCAATACGTTTTGATCACACAAAAGCAGCGTGATCAGCAGACGCCCCAGACGGCCGTTACCATCAAGAAAGGGGTGGATGGTCTCGAACTGCACATGAGCCAGCGCCGCCTTGAGCAGCACCGGAGTTGGTTCAGGCTGATCATGCAAGAAGAACTCGAGCTTGCTCATGCAGTCCGGTACCTCTTCGGCGGGAGGTGGAACAAAAGCCGCGTTACCTGGCCGGGTTCCGCCGATCCAGTTCTGGCTGCGCCGGAACTCGCCCGGGCTTTGATTGCTCCCCCGCCCCTTACTCATCAGGACGCCATGGATCCGCCGAAACAACCTCATCGAGAGCGGCAGCCCTTCCGCAAGCAATCGCAGACCGTGGTCGAGAGCAGCGACATAGTTGCTGACTTCCCGCACGTCATCCAAAGGCACGCCCGGCTCCTGATCCAGCTCGAACAGCAACAGATCGGACAATGACGACTGGGTCCCCTCAATCATGGAGGAAAGCACCGCCTCCTTTCGGACGTACATGTAGAGAAACATCGAGGTGTCCGGCAGCAGGGTCGCGACGCTGTCCAGCCGCCCGAGCGCCAGCATCGCCTGATCGAACTTGCTACGCATCTGCGGGTTCCAGTCGATGGGTGGAAGCGGCGGCAGCGGTGAAGGTATGAAGGCCTGAGCTTTTTCACCCGCCGTCGATATTGTCACGTATCTTCCTTGGAGTTCTCTCTTCATCCTGCCTGCCTCGAACTTAAAATAAGACTTGCATTTATTTTAGTTTTAGCTTTAAACCTAAAATAAAACGTGGAAACGAAAAAAAATCAAGCAAATTTTACGATTGGCCATTTCCTTACCCCCAAGCGAGCTTTCGACGCCGCAATGCCCATCGCTACAATAGATTAGGTGCGAACGACGGCTCAGATTTAGTCGCCACAACCACCGGAACCTTTGACCTGACCATCAGATCGATGTCCCTGTTGGGTATTGAATTTTTACCAAATAAAAAAGGCACTCACAATCCAATGTAAGTGCCTGATATTGTTCATGGTGATCCCAGCGGGATTCGAACCCGCGTTACCGGCGTGAGAGGCCGGCGTCCTAAACCACTAGACGATGGGATCATTCGGAAGGCAAAAGCGTTTGATATAGGAAAAGGGCGGACTTGTCAAACAATATTTGGAACCCCAATTGGTAGTGTAATGACGCACGCCTCAATCCGCGGATGTTTCGGCGGCGGGCAGCTTTCCCTTTCTGAATCCGACGAAAAAGTAAATCAGAACGCCGATGAAGGGAATCATGGCGACGATGAGTCCCCACAACGCCTTCATTTGGATGGAGCCAAAATCCTTGCGGGCGATGTCCAGGATGGCGACGCATGTGAGAAGGAAGAATGCAACTCCGGTCAGAATGATGTACATGCCGGCGTCCATGGCGGGCTAGCCTTTCAGTTTATCCCGAATATCGAGAATGGTGTTCACGTAGTATTTGCTGTGGTTGTAGTGGTAGACGACATTGAAGGCTTTATCCCGGGAGATTCCGGGAACCCAGCCGTAGTGTTTCAGGTAGCTGGCGATACTGGAGATGGCGTCCGCGTGGACAAACAGGTTTACCTGACCGTCCGCGTTTCCATCCTTACCATGCAGAGGGATGTTACTGGGCATGAACTGGCTGATTCCCAGGGCGCCGGCGTAAGAGCCCTTGATATCGACGGGGTCCAACCCCTCCTTGTCCGTGTAGGTCAAAAAGGCCTTGAGTTCCCGGTAGGCCCAGCTCGATTTCTGATCCGCCTTTTTTTCGAATTCGTCCCGGGACATCCGCCGCTCATCATTCGGCAAATTGTCCCAGATGATCTGCCGCGCGTCGGCGTCTGCCATGGCCGAAAGGGTGGAGAGCGTATTGATCACCGATTTATTGCCCGTGTATTTCCCCAGCCGGGTCTCCACCAGTATGATGGCGGTGATCACCTCTTTGTCCACGCCATAGTTTTTCCGGGCTCTCTCCAATGCCTTGCGATGCGTCTCCATGTACTTTCTCGCCGACTTGATATTCCACACCCGCTTGAACTGATCGTAGTTCAGCTTGGCTTCATTGTGCATGAAATAGGCGATGACGCCGCGGGTTTCGAATGAAACGCCGGGATTTTTGTACACTTGACGGATCTGTTCGCGGTTAAAACCATCGGAAATCAGTCGCTTTTGAAGTGAATCGAAGGGCGCCGCAGATTCGGCGGCATATCCCAGGACGTTTCCGACAAACAGCAGTGCAAGCAAGAGTGCCGCGGACAACGCCCCAAATCTTACCCGAACTCGATTTACAATATCTTTACCCATGTCCTACTTACAATCTCCTATGAAATAAAATGGTTTGGCCATTTCTGGATTGGCACTGTTTAGGATATCGGTTCCTGTTACCATACCTTAAGCGGACAAACCGCCTCATGAACCCCCTGCCAGGTTGCGCAGGCGTGTACGGTCATGGTAATCATTCATCGTTTGCGTACCGGCTGCCCATCCGTTTTACGGCAAAAGGGAGATGGTGGCTGGGAAGCCCGACGCTTAATATGTATCATTTTATTTTTAAAACAACAAGTTAAGAATACGATCAACGAAAGGGGCCTATGGCGCGAAAACCGGCAAAAACAAATTTCGTTTGCCAATCATGCGGTTATGTATCGGCCCGGTGGATGGGTCGCTGCACGGAATGCGGCGCGTGGGACACCTTCACCGAAGAGGTGCGACGAAAGGAATCGGCCATGGCGTCGACCGCGGCCGGAAAAGGCAACCATCCGATTCCCATCGATTCCGTAAAGATCGCCGATGAACAGCGGATGTCCACCGGCATCGCCGAATTCGACCGGGTGCTGGGCGGCGGGCTGGTAGCCGGAACCCTGATCCTCATCGGCGGGGATCCGGGCATCGGCAAGTCGACCCTGATGCTCCAGGCACTGTATGGCATCGCCTCGGGTGATAAAAAAGTGCTGTATGTCTCCGGTGAGGAATCGGTCCGCCAGCTTCGCCTTCGCAGCCGGCGGCTCAACACCGATTCATCCAGCCTGCTGGTGGTTTCGGAAATCGACATCGATGCGGTCCTGACCATGGTGGAGAGCCACAAGCCCGACGTTCTGGTGATCGACTCCATCCAGACCGTTTTCAGTCCGGAGATCACCTCGGCACCGGGCAGCGTCAGCCAGGTGCGGGAGTGCACGATGCGCCTGATGCTCATGGCCAAACGAACGGGGATCCCCACGTTCCTGGTGGGCCATGTGACCAAGGAAGGAGCCATCGCCGGCCCCCGTCTGCTGGAACACATGGTGGACACGGTGCTCTATTTCGAGGGGGACCGCAACCACATTTTCCGAATTCTCCGGGCGGTCAAGAACCGGTTCGGGTCCACGAACGAGATCGGCGTATTCGAGATGAAGGAGAACGGGCTGTGCCAAGTGGTGAATCCTTCGGCTGTTTTCCTGTCCGAGCGCCCCGAAAATGCCGCCGGTTCCGTTGTAACGGCAAGCATGGAAGGCACGCGTCCCATCCTGGTGGAACTCCAGGCGCTGGCCTCCTCCACCAGTTTCGGCACCCCGCGCAGAACCATTCTGGGACTGGATCCCAACCGGGTGGCGCTGCTTGTGGCCGTCATGGAAAAGCAGCTGGGCATGCACCTGATGGGGCACGATATTTTCATGAATGTGGCCGGCGGCGTACGAATCCTCGAACCGGCGGTGGATCTGGGTATCGTATCGGCCATCGCATCCAGCTTTCTCGACCGCCCCATCCGCAACGACACCATGGTGGTCGGCGAAGTGGGCCTGGCCGGTGAGGTACGGGCCGTGGGAAACATGGAGATTCGAATTTCAGAAGCCCATAAGATGGGGTTTTCCCGAATCGTTGCCCCGGCGGGAAGCGTGAAACGACTCGGGACCCCCCGCGATGTCGTCATCGAAAGGATCGACAACGTGGCCGCCGCCGTGGACCTTCTCTTCTGAGAAAAATGACAACACACTTAAACTATTAGGTATCGAAACCATATACCACGTGTTGTTTGACTTGACTTGAATCGGGCGAAAAGATATGAAACGGACCAATCGAAGTAAAAATCCGTGGGCGGATCACTATACGCGCAAGGCGAAGAAGGAACACTTCGCGGCCCGTTCGGTATACAAGCTCCAGGAGATCCAGAAAAAGTACCGGATCCTGAAAAAAGGTTCACGGGTCCTGGATCTGGGGTGTGCCCCGGGATCATGGCTTCAGTTTGCCGCAAACACCATCGGCCCCGGTGGCCGGCTGATCGGTATCGATCTGACACCGGTCACCATCCGGCTTCCGGAGCATGTTACCGTGTTCACGGGTGATGTCGCCGACCTCGATTCCCATCTGGCTGGTTTGTCCATTACCCGGTTCGATGCAGTACTCAGTGACATGGCACCGGCCACAACGGGCAACCGTCACGTGGACCAGGCGCGATCCGTGGGACTTTGCGAGGCGGCCTTGTATGTTTCCGACAAGCTGTTGGATCCCGGTGGAAATTTCGTGTGCAAGATATTCCAGGGAAGCGACTTTGCCGCCTTCGTCGATCAGGTAAAAAGCCGCTTTGCCAGGCAGATAGCGTTTCGCCCCCAGAGCACACGAAAGGCCAGCAAAGAGGTGTTCGTCATCGGAATGGGAAAAAAGTAACAGGAGATAAATATGTCAGGACACAACAAGTGGTCGTCCATCAAGCACCGAAAGGGAGCACAGGACGCCAAACGGGGTAAGATATTCACCAAACTGATCAAAGAAATCACCGTGGCAGCCCGCTTCGGCGGCGGTGATATTGACGCCAATCCGCGGCTTCGCTCTGCCGTGGCAGCGGCCAAGACGGAAAACATGCCCAAGGACAATATCGAACGGGCCATCAAGAAGGGAACCGGTGAACTGGAAGGGGTCAGCTACGAGGAGAGCTCTTACGAAGGCTACGGTCCCGGCGGTGCCGCCATCCTCGTGGAGTCGCTGACGGACAACAAAAACCGGGCCGTCGCAGAAATTCGCCACATTTTCAACAAACACGGCGGGAACATGGGAGAAAACGGCTGCGTGGCCTGGATGTTCGACAAGAAGGGGTACTTTGCCGTGGACAAGGCGGCCGTCGGTGAAGACAAACTCATGGAGATCGCGCTGGAGGCGGGCGCCGAGGATGTGAGAGAAGAAGATGACTGCTTCGAAGTGATCACCGAACCCGAAGATTTCGAAGAGGTGAAAGCCGCCCTCGAAGGCGCCGAAATCCCCTTTTCCGATGCCGAAGTGACCATGCTGCCCCAGAACATGAGCCCCCTGGAAGGAAAGGATGCGGAGCGCATGCTCAAGCTCATGGATGCCATGGAGGATTGTGACGACGTGCAGAAGGTCTATACCAATGCGGATATTCCCGACGAATTGGTCGACGCCATGGATTGACGGATTCGAAATCCTTGATCTCGGGCTTTTTCCGAATCCGTTCGAACAGCGATTTTCTGCGAGATCATCATGGATTGAGAAGAATGCCATCGTATGAAACAGCATGATGGCGCCAATAACAGCTGTTTGCTTTTTCGGCCCATCGTTTCCACCGGTATACGAAAGCCTTGTGTGCCGGTGGATTTGTCTTTGGGGAACAGGGCCTTCATTTATTTGGAGATGTCGATCATCTTCCGCACCGCGGAAAGGGCCGGAACGCGGATCTCCTCCGGCACCTTGACCTGCCCGGACATCTCTTCCAGACACGCAACCACGTCGGACAGGCCGATGCGCTTCATGTCGTGACAGACCATTTTTTCCGAGGCAGGATAAAAGACCTTGTCCGGATTCTGTTTTCGAATGGGATGCAGAATGCCGACCTCTGTCCCGACGATGAAACTGTCATTTTCGGACTGCTGTGCGTATCGAAGCATTCCCGACGTACTCTCCACCACATCGGCAAGGGCAAGCACATCCGGCCGGCACTCCGGATGGGCCATGAAGACGGCGCCCGGGTGATCCGCCTTTGCCTTCCGTGCGTCCGCGGCGGTTAGCGATTCATGGACGGGGCAATAGCCGTCCCAGATGTGAATCTTCTTATCCGTTTTGGAAGCGGCATACATGGCCAGGTTTCGATCCGGGGCCAGCAGCATCTCCTTTTCCGGTATGCTTCTCACCACCTTGACGACGTTGGCGGAAGTACAGCAGATTGTCGATAACGCCTTTACTTCGGCCGTGGAGTTGACATAGGTCACCACCGGCATGGGGGCAAGGCCGGCCTTTTTTGCCGTCAGGGACCGGGCGTCGATCATGTCGGCCATGGGGCAACCGGCATCTGTTCGCGGCAACAATACGATCTTGTCCGGCGAGATGATGGATGCGGTCTCCGCCATGAAATGAACGCCGCAAAAGACGATCACGTCCGCGTCCGTCTCTCCGGCCCGGATGCTGAGTTCCAGGGAATCCCCACACATGTCCGCCAGGTCCTGAATCTCTGGCGGCTGGTAGTTGTGGGCCAGCAGGATGGCGTTTTTTTCCTTGAGCAGTTTTTTAATTTTCGTTTGCATGACTGGATCTTCGTTTGGATGGTCATTAATTATTGTCTATCCAGAAATAGGAGAATTTGGTCGAGATCAAGGCGCACGAAAAATTTTACCACAGGCATATGGTTGATATTCCGAGGATAAAATTTTTCGTGCAACGCCGATATCGGGCAAATTGGTCATTTCTGGATGGGCAATCGTTATGGGTTCATCTGGACGACGTCAGCCCCCTCAGGCACTTCGAAACGAAATAACGCTTCGAACGGCACCTCTTCCCGATTGATATTCTTTAACTCGATGATCGTTTCGTCGCCGTACACATTGAATGTCGTGATCGAAACGATGTCATAGTGCGCCCTGGTGATTTGCAATTCCACGGCCGTCAGATCCGCCGAAGGTTTCTCGGGAATCATCTTGAGCCGGTATTGTCCGGGTGTTTCATCGGGTTCGAGAGAGATGGTAAAACTATCACGAACCGATCGGATGTTGGATAAGAATCCCGCTCCCTTTCCTTCTCCGAACAAAGAGGGCGCCTTTCCCACCATCACCTGGTTCTCCTCGGGACGGAATATCCACAGATCGACACCATCTGTAATGATGGTCTGCGGATCGGGGGCGAAATACTCCCACCGCATCTTTCCCGGTTGACGCACCATGAGTCTGCCGGACGCCCTGTCGGTGACATCCATTGCCTTGAGGATCGACGATTGTTCGAAATCCGCGGAAAACCCGGGGATGTTATACCGGGATTCCACACCGCCGATGATTTTTTCTATGGTTCCGTCGACATCGGAAGCAGACGAAGACGGCACAAAGGCAGAAACAACCATCAACACGCCAAGGACGGTGGACATGGCCATGGTTTTCATCGTATTGAAATGCATAACACACTTGTTCCACTTCTTGTAAATTGGAGCCATGGATGGCCGGCAATGAATGAATCGATGGGGCAGTCGAACCTTTCCCACCGCGATCCTGCCTATCTCATTTTGTACCGTTTGTAAACCGAATGGTGTGGCAAACCCGGCGGTTTCCAACGAAAAAATGGACGGTATTTTCAAGAGGGAGGGGAAATCACCGACCAACTGCAGAGCGGGTGGTATTATGAAGCCTGCTCAAAGGGGGCTAAAATCCAGGCCTATGAACGCCGAACATCGAACGTCCGACTTCGAATAAGGCATTCTGTCGATCTTAATCGTTTGTAGACCCTGCTTTACAGACGGAAACAAATGACCGGTAATTCCTTTTGTCAAACGATGGAGCGAAGCGATCTTTGCATTCGACGTTGGACGCTGGATGTTCAATGTTCGATGTTCAAAAAAGCTTCTGCCGATTGAGTGTCTCGCAGGACCGGTCCGAACTTCCAGGGGTCGCTCAGGCAGAGCCCGAGGTTTAATTAACTGCAATCAGGGAAACACCGCATCTTTGATATCGGGCACGTGCCGGAGCGGTTCTTCCAGGGGACTGCAGATGATCTCGGTTCTGCCGAAAAGCCGGTAACAGATCCCGTCGAGCAGGAGCATGCGCTGCAAAAGATCGCTCTTGGACGCATGGGTCGCCCGAAAGCCCTGTGCCATCATGGTTTCCATGTTGGACCGGGCCAGCATCGCTTCAAAGCGTTTGGCCTGCTGAAGGGAGCGAAACAGAAAGCGCTTGTGCTCGGCGAATATTTCGTACAAATCCTCGGTCTCGGCATTGCTCTTGGAGAAAGTGAGCACGAGATCCAGACCCGGCAAGTAATCCCTGTCATCGCCGGGCATCCGTTCGAAAAATCGACAGAGCAGCGCCTGTCCCGTGGGAGAGAACCGGACATTCGCATTTCGCAGCCGGACCTTCACCAGGGTCTGGCGCCCTTTCGGCACGCCCTTGTCGATTGCCCCTTTGATGGAAAGATCCAATTGCCAGGACAGGTTCAGCCGCCTTACGAATTGAGACTTGATGAAATCGGGGACCGTGATGTGGATCAACAGGCGTCCGTCCGGCATGTGGATGGGCGCCGTGACTGTCTGGTTGACCAGCAGGCGATCTAAGGTCTCTTCATCCTCACGGGAAAAGATTCTGGATTCCAGCAACGGTTCGATGTCGATCTGCAGGTCGTGGTCGGGGAAAAAGATCAGGTCCAGCAGGCTGTCTCTCTCGCAGTCGTCGTCATCGGCCAGAAACGCCGCCAGGGAGTCGGGATCCGGAGAGAAAAGGGAGGTTTCGATATAGCCGAGAACCCTTCTTGAAAGTCTCCCCCCATTTTCGATGCCTGCGACGATTCGGGAATACAATTCCCGGCAGGGCGTATCCATACGAGGTTGCATCATAGGGGGGACGTATATCAGATTTTTCGCAAAAGTGACAGAAGGGTGTCAGGGATATACGATTTTCCCGACCTCTTCGAAAAGCTCCGCGAGATGGGCCACGTCGTCGGAAACGACATCCAGTTCTTTGTTGCCGGCGGCCAGTTCGATTCTTTTGGCCACTTCGTGGATATTCGTGATTCCCAGGTTGCCGGATGCCCCGTTGATGGTATGGGCGACCCGTGCCACCTTTTCCGCGTCGCCCTCATCGAAGGCCGTCTTCAAGCGTTCAAAATCCGATCCGGCCGTCTCTACGAACAATTCCACCAACTCCCGGAACTCGTCCTCCTCCAGGCCGATATTTTCTGCCAGTTCCTTCAAATTCATATGCGCTCCTATTTGAAAATGGTATTCTTAATGATTTCGAAAACCGCTTCCCGCTTGATTGGTTTGGTAATGTAGTCGTTCATCCCCGCTTCGATGCACAATTCACGATCCCCCTTCATGGCATGGGCCGTCATGGCAATAATGGGAATCCGGTCATACCCTTTTTCCCGGATCGCCATGGACGCCGCCTTTCCATCCATCTCCGGCATCTGGACATCCATGAAGATCAGATCGAAATCATCCGGCGTGGCCGTATATTTCTCCAGCGCTTCGAGGCCGTTGTTGGCAACGGTTACCTGGTATCCGGCCTTTCCCAGCATGAGCTTGATCAATTTCTGGTTCACCAGGTTGTCCTCCGCGAGCAGGATGCGAACGGAGTGCTTCAGCTCCTCACGCACCGAATATTGGGTATGGACCCCCTCGGTACGGTCATCGTTTTCTTTGGGCGCGGGTTCACGATCCTGAAGCACCCGTCCCATCATCTGCACCAGTTTCTCCCGTCGTGTCGGTTTGCTTAAAAAACCGTTGAATCCCGCCTGTCCGCAGCGCTTGACATCGCGTTCCAGAGAACTGGAGAGGGCGATCAATGGCAGATGGGAGATGGCAGAGGATGCCGACCGAATCCGCGATGCCACGGCAAAGCCATCGAGGTCCGGCATCTGAAGATCCAGGATACAAAGGTCGACGGGTGTTTTATCGTCCAGTGCCGACTGCAGCGCCGGGAGGACATCCTTTCCGCGATTCACCACGAGAACCGACGTGCTTGCGGCCGACACCAATTGCTCCAGTATCTGTGCACTGGTGATGTTGTCATCCGCAACCAGCACCCGTTTTCCCTGTAAGGAGACAGGCACTTTATGGCGGGTGGGCTTTTCTTCACATTTTTCCAGCCAGGCGGTAAAATGAAAAATGCTCCCCTTGCCGGGACGGCTTTCTACCCAGACATCTCCGCCCATGAGGTTGGAAATCTGCTTGCAGATGGACAGTCCCAATCCGGTGCCGCCGTATTTCCGTGTTGTGGAGCCATCGGCCTGTTGAAAGGGTTCGAAAATGGCATTGTGCTTCTCTTTCGGTATGCCGATGCCCGTATCCCGGATGGACGTATGCAGCTTGATGCCTTTTGGCGTCTCATCCGCCAGCTTCATGGAAAGTTCGATCTCACCGGTTTCGGTGAATTTCGGTGCATTGCCCAACAGATTGGTGATCACCTGGCGAAACCGCAAAGGGTCCCCCTTGACCATTGCCGGGATATGGTCATCGATCCGGC
Organism: uncultured Desulfosarcina sp.; assembly: GCA_963674945.2. GTDB lineage: Bacteria > Desulfobacterota > Desulfobacteria > Desulfobacterales > Desulfosarcinaceae > Desulfosarcina. Next base: position 80,904 of record CAXXWQ010000001.1, on the reverse strand, counting down.
ATAACAATTCCACCGGCTGGTTGCCGATTTTCGGCCTGACCAGTTCGCACACGTCGTATGCCAGCAATTCGGGATCAAAGGCAATGGCCTCGAAATCGAGTTCGCCGGATTCGATTTTGGAGAAATCCAGGATATCGTTGATCAGCGATAAAAGGGCGTTGCCGCTTCGTTTGATGGTCTGGGTGTAGTCAACCTGCAGGTCGGAAAGGGGCGTATCCAGCAGAAGATCGGTAAAGCCGATGATTCCATTCATGGGCGTCCGGATCTCGTGGCTCATGTTGGCCAGAAACTGGCTCTTGGCCCTGTTGGCGGTTTCGGCGTCCTCTTTTGCTTTTTTCAGCTCCTCTTCGGCAATCTTTCGTTTGGTGATATCCTCCACGGTACCGGTGTAACGGCCACCGGCATCGGAAAAGACCGGCTGGGAATGCACGTGGATCCATTTGATCTCGCCATCGGGTCGAACGATGCGGCAATCTTTGGAAAAGGTGTCCATCTCTTCAAGGGCGTATTCCCACTCTTTGGACACACCGTCCCGGTCGTTTTCGTGCAGAAAGTCATGCCAGTTCTGGGTCAGACTCTCCACGAGGCTTATGCCGAATATTTCCTGATAGCTCGTATTGGTGTAGAGGCAGCTTCCCTTTTCATCGATCTCGAACACACCGAAATGAATGGTTTCCGAAATCAGCCGGAACCGTTCCTCGCTCTCCAGCATCGCTTCCTGGGACTTGCGGTAATGTTCGACTTCCGCTTCCAGAAGCTTGTTCTTCTGCATCAGTTCATCAAGATTCGCGGTGCCTTGCATCTAAAAACGACCCTTTCTCCTTAGGCGGATGACCTTTGCCATGCGGTGACATCTATATCGGCAGTGAAAAGGCGGACTTTACCCAATGGTTGGCGGCTTCGTAAAAAGCTTTTCCAGGCCAAAGCGACAATTGAATTGGCCATTTCTGGATAGGCAATCGTTATGGGGAGTGATCCAGTTTCTTTAACTTATCCCGAAGGGTTTTCCGGGTAATGCCCAGCCGCCTTGCCGCTTCACTCTTGTTGCCGCCCGTCGATTCCAGTGTTCGAACGATGGCCTGCCCTTCGATGGCCGCCAATGAAAGATCGGCCACGGTTGCCGGATCGTCGGTTTTCCATTGCCCCGGGGAGAGGAAGGCAAAATCCTCCTCCACCAGACAATCGCCGCGGGAAAGCACCACCGCCCGTTCGATGGTATTCATCAGTTCCCGGACATTGCCCGGCCATGGATGACGAATCAGCAGGTCCATGGCGCGGGGGGAGAAGCGGCTTGCCGACTTGCGATTCTTTTCGGCAAAATGCGTCAGAAAGTGTTCGGCCAGCAAAGGAATGTCCTCCCTGCGCTTACGCAGCGGCGGCGTCTTTACTTCGACGACATTCAAACGATAGTACAGATCCTCCCGAAATGTGCCCTGGCTGACCATATGGGCCAGATCCTGGTTTGTGGCGGTGATCAGGCGAACATCCACACGGATCGTCTGATCGCCGCCAACCCGTGTCAATTCCCGCTCCTGTATCACGCGCAGCAGTTTCACCTGCATGGAGATGGACATTTCGCCCACCTCGTCCAGAAAGAGGCTTCCTTTGTCCGCCTGTACGAAGCGTCCCTCCTTGCGTCGATCGGCACCGGTAAACGCTCCTTTCTCATGGCCGAAGAGTTCCGACTCCAAGAGTGTCTCGGTGATGGCGGCGCAGTTGACCTTTACGAAAGGCCCCTTCCTGCGCGGGCTGTTATGGTGGATGGATGCCGCCACCAGTTCCTTTCCCGTTCCCGATTCACCGGTAATCATCACCGTGGCCTCGGAAGGGGCGACCTGGGCCACGGTTTCCAGCAGACGGACCATTGCCGGGCTGTTGCCGATAATCCGAGGCGCATGAAAACCGTCTGCCAGCCGCCGCTTGAGTTCCCGGTTTTCCCTCCTGAGACGAAAATGCTCCAATGCCCGGTCCAGGGTCAGCCGCAGCTTTTCGAAATCCAGAGGCTTGGTCAGATAGTCGTAGGCACCTTTTTTCAGAGCGTCCACGGCCATTTCGATGGATGCGTATGCCGTCATCAGCACCACGGGAATGGATGGGTTGATGGCCCGGATCTGCTCCAGCGCCTGAATTCCCGAAAGCCGAACCATCCGGATGTCCATGAGCACGAGGTCGATGGGCTTTTGCCCGACGACGGCAACGGCCGTCTCACCGTCATCGGCTTCCGCGATATCGTATCCCCATCCCTCTACCAGTGTATGGAGCATGGTCCGGTGGGCCCCATCATCGTCAACGACCAGGATATGGTATTTTCCAGCCATCATCCCTCCTTAGGCAGTCGGCATAATCATCTCGAACCGTGTTCCCTCCCCCAACCGGCTTTCCACCCGGATCCGTCCACCATGTGCCTTGACGATGTTATGGACAATGGCAAGACCCAGACCGGTTCCGGCCTGCTTGGTCGAGAAATAGGGATCGAAGAGATGGGGCAGGTCCCCGGCGCCGATACCGGTTCCGGTATCGGCCACCGTCACGCGTATCTCTCCCTTTTCATTTTGATCCACCCGAACCGATAAACGTCCCCCTTCGGGCATGGCATCCAATGCGTTCAGAAAAAGGTTCAGCATCACCTGGCTCATCTTGTCCGTATCCATTGCCATCGTCAGGTCCGCATCGGCCAGATCCAATTTCGTGGTGACACCGGCCCGTTCGCATTGTCCGGCTACCAGTTGAAGGGCGTCTCGAAAAAAGGATGAAAGGGGCACGACTCGCCGGTGAAGCCGAATCGGCCTCGAAAAATCCAGCAATTGTCCCACCACCCGGTTGAGCCGGTCCACCTCCTGGATCATGATGGTGGCCACCTGTCGATCCTTTTCCCGATCCGGGTATTTTTCCTTGAAGTAGGTGGCAAATCCCTTGATGGAACTCAACGGGTTTCGAATCTCGTGGGCAACACCGGCTGCCAGTTGTCCCACTGAGGCCAGACGGCGGGTCTTTTCCAGCTCTTCGTGGAGGGATCGAATCTCCGAAAGATCCTTGAACAACAACACGCGGCCGAAACCCTCGTTGTTTTCGTCCGTCAGGGTGGCGGCACTCACGTCCAGCGGTATGGTCACCCCGTCTTTCACCGTGCACTGGACCTCTTTTTCCACCAGGGTATCGGCGTGGGTCAGAATCTCGGTCAAAGAGGGAGGAATCACTTCCGTATAGGGCCTGCCGACGGCATTGTCCGCCCGGATTCCCAAGGTCGCCTCGGCGACGGCGTTGAGGGCGCTCACCGCACCGTAGCGGTCCAGGGCCACGAGTCCCATGGGCATTCGGGAAACCAGGTCATCGGAAAAGGCCTTCTGCCGGGACAGGGAGGTGCGGGCCAGCCGGTAGTTGTGGGTGAGAAAGAGCAAAAGCACGCCGGCACAGCCCACCAATAACAGGACGACGGCCAGAACCGTCGTATGACGCATGTCGTTTCGATGGGCCGCATCGATGGCGTCGGTCCGAAAGCCCACGAAAATCACCATGGGCGTCGGGTCCCGTTCCACCGGGTGCATTCGCATCCCCTGCCCATGTTTGGGATGGCGGGACCTTCTTTCCAATGGTTTGAAATAACGATAAACTTCAAAAACCGATTCTCCGTCCGGAAACGTCGTCCGCCGCCATGCCATTTCGCCGGATGACAGAACCGGGCCGAGGTCTGAAACATGATCGTAGGTTTTCCCCACGAGATCTATCTGGCTGTGGGCGATGATCGTTCCATCGGTTCGGGTCACCAACAGGTAGGCGATGTCCGGTTGCGCAGCGGTTTCAATCAAAAGCCGCTGCAATTCAAAACCGCTGCCGTGTCCGCCTCTCATGCCCATCCGTGTTCCCGCCTCGAAGGAACGGATGAGCGCCCCGCCCTTTTCCATCATCAGACGAATGCTCTGCTGCTTATTATGGTTAATATTGGTCAGCGCCATGGCGACCACGATGGGCAGCATCACACCGACCGCTCCGAGAAGAACCCACGGCGAAAGGCCCGAGAGAAGCGCCTTGATTTTTGATCTGTCAGTCATGCATCATCCGCTTTTTATTACCGGAACGTTTTTAACCGGATTGGAAACCCAATCCGGTTACTTTCTACCCACCCTGCAATCTTTCCGCGCATGTACCGGTCATGAAGGATTCGTGTTGCAAAGGCAATATTCATTGTTAGATTCAGAAGGTTATGACCATTGGGAAAAAAAATCAAATGGAATTGGCATTCGCCTTGCTCATGTGATCGTTGAGATTACAACCCATTTGTTCCATTGGACAGAACGCAAAACAGACGAACGAGAAAGGAGTACCCCATGAAAACCAACACAGTACGAAATCTTTTGGCCACGCTGATTGCAATCGCCGTCATCGCTACAGGCGCCAATGCCTTTGCCGGAAAAGGCATGGGAAACCGGGACGGGAGCGGAGGTGGCAATGGGTATGGAAAGGGGGATTGCCGTTATGGCCGGATGAATGCGAATCTTACGGATGAACAAAGAGCACAGATCGATGCCGAACGAAATGCCTATTTCGAGGCCACCAAGGAGGAAAGGCAGGAAATATTTGCAAAACACCAGGCGTTGAAAGCGGAAATCGCAAAACAGCAACCCGACGCAAAGGTCGCCGAAAACATTCAAAAGGAGATCTCCGAACTTCAGACGCGGCTGGACCAGAAACGACTGAAACACATCATGGCCATGAAACAAATCAATCCGGATGCGGCAAGGGGCTACCTAATGGATGGCCGGGGACACCATGGAAAGGGCCGGGGTATGGCAAATGGTCCCGGTGACTGCCCGTACCGATAACCTTTGATTCAGTATCCGATAAACGATAGAAACAGAATAACGCCGGAAGGATAGGACCTCCGGCGTTATTCCTGTGGACAAGCCAATGAATCCCTTTGACCGTCACAGCTATTTTTTCGATAACGGCATCCGGTTCGCGTGCCGGCGATGCGGAAATTGCTGCACCGGCGCGCCGGGTATCGTACGCGTGAACCGACGGGAGATCGCCGATATCGCCGCCTATATAAACATCACCGAAGGGCGTTTCATCCAAACGTACCTTGCACCATGGGAAGGCGGTCACACCATAAGAGAGGACCGGGATGGAAACTGCCTGTTTTTCGAAAATGGTTGCCGAATCCATCCGGTCCGCCCCCATCAGTGCAGACAATTTCCGTTCTGGTTCATAAACCTGCGCAGTGAAGCCCGTTGGCAAACGATCCGCCGCCAATGCCCGGGCATCGGCCAGGGCCGCCTGTACACCAAAACGGAAATACTGGAACTTATCCATACGGATGACCTCGTAAAAAGTCGCTGTTCGGACGGATTCGTAAAACCAAAGGCCCACTGCCAATGCGCATCCGGCCGGTATGGGAACGTCTGCCCATGAACAAGAATCAAAAAACGCATATTCCAGAAGACAAGCTCCGCTGGCCGGAATTGATCCGCGGAACCCTGATCCGGCGATACAAACGTTTCCTGGCAGATGTCCGCCTGGATAACGGCCAGACCGTCACGGCCCACTGCCCCAATTCAGGAAGCATGAAGGCGTGCTGCCTGCCGGGTCAGCCGGTATTTCTCTCCTGCCATGACAATCCCAAACGAAAGCTCAAATATACCTGGGAGCTGATTCAGATGCCCGACTCCATGGTGGGGGTCAACACCCAGGTGCCCAACAGACTCGTGGCCCAGGCCATTTCATCGGGGATCGTGGAAGAACTTACCGGGTATGAAACGGTTCGACGCGAGGTGAAAGCAGGCGAAAGATCCCGCATCGACATCCTGCTGACGTCGCCAGACCGCCGTGACTGCTATGTGGAAGTCAAAAACTGCACGCTGGTAACGGATGGGGTCGCCACCTTTCCCGATGCCGTTACCGTTCGGGGGCAAAAGCATCTGGTGGAACTGCAAACGCTGGTGGGAAAAGGATTTCGGTGCGCCATGTTCTTCCTCATTCAACGAATGGATGCCGTGACCTTCGCCCCTGCGGATCATATCGATCCGGCATATGGAAAGAAGCTTCGCACTGCCAGGGAAAACGGCGTCGAGATCATTGCCTACGACGTCGCCATCGATCTTGCGGGAATCCGACTGCGATCGCCTTTACCCCAGGACCTATCCTTATAACTTCTTCGCATAATCGGCTGCATTGATACCCGCCACACACCCCTCTCCCACGGCCTTTGCCACCTGCCAGGGAGGACCGCAGATATCGCCGGCGGCCAAAATCCCCGGTACGTTGGTGCGTTGCTGCTTATCGGTCCGGATAAACCGCATCTCATCATCCAGGGCGACGCCCAGAACGGTTGCCAATTCCATGAGCCCCTTGGCACCCAGTTCGATGAAAACACCGCTGGTGGACAAGATGGTGCCATCCTCCAGAACCAACCCCTCCACCATTTCGTGGCCGGCAATCTCTTTTACCGAAGCTTTCCGGTGTATTACCACCGGACTATGATCGAGTTTTTCTCGCAAGGATTCGGATACCTTCAAATCATCGCAGATAAGATGTACCGTACCGGCGATCTCGGCCAATGTCAGGGCGCCAGCGGCGGCCGCACTTTCATTTCCCACCACTGCCACCGGTTCTCCCCGGTAAAAATTGCCATCGCAATCCACGCAATAGCTGACACCTCTTCCCGTAAGCTCTTTTTCTCCTTTGACCCGAAGCTTGTTTCGCGCCGTGCCGGTGGCCAGGATCAGACTCTTGCAGATAATCCGACGACCGTCTTCCGCATCGAGAAGGAATCTTTCCTTCTGCCCGTCAATTTTCAGGATATCCGAATCGAGAAACTTCGTCCCGAAGTTCTCCGCCTGCCGTCGCCCGGTCTCCAACATGGTCTGGCCCGTGGCGTTGAAGAGGCAGCAAAGATTCTCCACATGGGCATTGAAGAGGCTGCTCTTGTCCACCTTCCCCATCACCAGTACCGAGACCATTTTTCGGGATGCATGAATGGCCGCCTGTAAACCGGCGGGTCCGGCACCCACGACGACGACATCATAAAATTGTTCTTTCATTGATATCTCCCTGAATCAGTGGCCTAATTTTTGCTGTTAGGATTGGCGCGGGGCGATTGCCTCACACACCATCATTTGTTGATAATTTTTCTCACTATTTTCAAATTTCGAAGGAATTTTGCTCCTGTTTCTCATTCTTTAGCCATAGCAAATCACCAAGCAAATGCCTGTAAAATTGTTCTTTTAAAAATTATAGCTACTTCATAGCGGAAAGCAAATTCAGACGAAGATAAATCCGATCCATCAGTTTGGAAAATGGATTGAGTTGGCCAAAGGATATGTACCATTTTCTACTTCTGGTTACTAATCGACCGGCCATATACATCAAGTCCTGCATGACTGTCCGGATTCGACGCCGGGTAACTTTCTTCCGGCGTATACCGGGCAATTCAGTCGGATCACTCTCTTCGATGCTGATTTGTCCGATAATCCGTAGCATGTTGTACGTCAGCATCGCCAAATGAAGAATCAAGCTATTGGTGGAAAAATGACCGCTCGGCAAGCGCTCCAGGCCCATGTCGGATTTGAGTTCGGAGTGAAACTGCTCGCTGGTACCGTGATCGTGATAAAGTCGAATCACCTCATCCGGTGGCAACTGTGCGAGGCTGCACCAATAGGTATCGATCTGATACTCGGGGAACAGCAGTACTTGGCCCTTTTTGGTATGCCTTTCGGTAACCTCAAAGATGATTGGGTAGCGCAATGGATTGCCGTTGATGTCTTCAATCGTCTTTCCGATCCATACACATTTTCCTGAGCGGCAATGCTGTTGCTTGCCGGATTTTTTTGCCAGATCAACCCACTTTTGAACAGATTCTCTACGCAAATTGCGTTTGATGATAAAGTGGACATTCTTTCGTGAATCGTCAGGAAAGTTGTCTTGACTGTCGTTTCCTGAATCCAACCTCATCAAAATAGGCTGATCGGTAATTTGCCTGGCATAATCCAAGGTGGCGTTGATAAATTCGGGGGTGTTTTTCTGGCAGTGTTGTTTTCCTTCTCTGAACTCAAGATTCACCAGATACCCCTCGGTGCCCAGGTAGGCAAAGATCGGAGCGAAGCCATCCGTGCCTTTGTAGGTTCTGGAAACGCCTTCCTTTTGAGTCTTTGAGTTGTCAAACGGACTCACATCCATATCCAAAGGAAGGAAATCACCCGCACTGGTTTGGATGGGTGAAATCGCCGGAGCGCAGGATCGAACCAAATCAACGCCTGCATCCTTAATCAGCTTATCGGCTTGGTTGCCGATCAAATCGATTCGCTGACGCAATGTCGGGCTTGACGGGCATGCACGATTGCCAATGGCCTTGTTGAAAAATTCTTGCTTCTCACGAAAAATCTCGATCGCATCGTAATCAGGTTTACCAATACTCATGAGAGCAATCATCGAAGCTAAAATGTCACCATGAGAAATTTTCGGGTCTACACAATGGACGCCGTTGATCTTTTCGAAACGGAACCTGAAATTTATCGCATCAAGTAATGCGCCGATATTGATCAATCCGCTATGACTGGCAAGTTTTTCCATCTCGTGTTTTATGGTGATCGGACGCCGCATTGATTTCACCTCCGAAGTGAGCGTTTAGTGCCCTAATATTACCATAATATATATGTTTTATCAATTGGTTATAGTGTTTTAATCAGGTTTTGTGCCACGGAAACAGGTATCTCCTTATAAAATAAAAAAATTAGGATTTGAAATCCTTTACTTTTTCCACTATTATGATTCCCGACGAACGTATTTCAAATATCGTTGAAATTGCATTCGTCAATTTCTCACCAGCTTCCCCCCGTATTGGGGTGTGACAACGAAAAACGAGGTCACGTGAATGGTTACCGAATCGGGCGGCAATCACATGCAAGGCCGCAGGGTACTTCTGGTTGACGATGAAAAAATGGTACTGGAGGTGGGTAAAGCCATCCTGGAACGACTAGGGCATGACGTCATTATCGCCGAGAGCGGAGAGGAAGCCCTTGATCAGTTCTCCGAACACAAAGCGTCCATCGGATGCGTGGTATTGGATCTGACCATGCCCGGTATGGACGGGAAAGCCGCTTTCCAGGCATTGCGGGAACTGGACCAGAGGCTACCCATCATCATTGCAAGCGGTCTATCCGTCGATCAAGTGCTGTGCCAATTCGATGAGACACCTCCCACTTCCGTTATTCAGAAGCCTTATCAGATTGCCGATCTGTCCAGCACGATTCAAAACATCTTCGATGAAGGAAAATAGGGCTACAGATCAAATTTCGCCTTGATCTTGAAAACATGTGTGGCGGGCAGGTTTAAAATCCGTCTGACACCCGTTTTTTCCGATATTCGTGCCAGATTTTGACGGATCACTGCCATGGACGGTGCGATAAAGGTGAACCACACGTTAAAGGAATTTTCCCGAAGATAGTTGTGGGTCACGCCGGAAAACCCATTGACTGTTTTTGCGAACAGATCGACCTTTGCCGCGGGTACCTGGGCCGCACAAAGGGTGCTCACGAATCCAACTTTTCCCGGAACAAAATTGCCACCGATTCGTCGGATAATGCCATCCTCCTTCAACCGGTTAACCCGCATCAACACTTCATCCTCCGTCGTTCCCAGCTCCCGGGCAATGGCGAAAAACGGCCTGGACTCCAAGGGGAAACGTGTCTGAATCCGGTTGAGTATAGCCTTGTCCAATTCGTCCAGTTCAATCTTCATCGTATATGTAGCTTTCATTTGTTTTTACTACATCACTACCAAAACGCATCTGTACAGAGATGGTAGATTGTGGTTCAGGCCAAGGCCGCAGCACTTTTTCAACCGCAGGCGTAGGGGATACTACGTTGAGGATTGAAAAAGTGGGAGAACGCCGGCATGAACCACAAGATGCCGTCTCTGTATAGATGCGTCATACTTTTCCATAACTGTGAAGCCCAGGCAGCAGATTCACGCCGAAGTAAGTAAACAACACCGCCGTAAAGCCGATGAGCGAAAGGTAGGCGATCTTTTTTCCCTGCCACCCCCGCATGAGACGGGCATGAAGAAAGGAGGCATAGATAAACCAGCTGATCAGGGACCATGTCTCCTTGGGATCCCACGACCAGTAGCTGCCCCAAGCCGAATTGGCCCATACCGAACCGGTAATGATACCGACGGTGAGAAAGAGAAATCCAAAGAGTACCATCCGGTGCGTCAGTTCATCGAGCACATCCAACCGGGGAAAATGCCCGATGATGCCTCCCTCTTTTTCCGGTACCCTGGCTTTGATCAGGTACATGATGCTCATTCCGAACGCAACGGCAAATGCGGCGTAACCGAAGAAACAGGTGACCACATGGGCGATCAGCCAGTTGCTTTTAAGGGCCGGCACCAGCGGCTGAATGCGATCATTGACATTGGGGGACAAGGAGGCATAGGCCATGGCCAGAAAGGCGATGGGCGTGACAAAAGCGCCGATCAGGACATTCTTGTACGCAAACTCCACATACAGATAAATCACACCCGCGGTCCAGGCAAAAAAGACCAGCGATTCGTATAAGTTGGACAAGGGTGCGTGACCGATCCCCATCTGATAGGATTCGATCCAGCGAAGAACGAGCCCGGCCGTGGTCACGGCGACAGCGACGACCACCGTCCAACGCGCCGGATGCGTTAACGTCGACCTTTTGAAAATTAATGCCGCCACGTAAAAAAACGCGGCCAGCGCAAAGGCGAAGGTCGAAATGGATAAAAGCTGTGAACTGCTCATGGGCAAGGTTACACTCCTTTTTCGGTCATGGCGGAAAAAATTTTTTCAAGTGTATTGTTCATGGCCAGTTTACCTCGATTGGACGTGCCGGCAAGGGTTACGCGACTGCTGTTCTGAATCGGTTCGATCACGATGCAAACCTGCTGATGAGACAGGTAAAAGGTAACGAAGCAACCTAATATCATCAGCACAAACCCCGCGTACACGATTCCCACGCCGGGGTCACGGGTCACTTGAAGGCCGGTGTAGTAGCGTTTGTCATTCTTCGGCGGGGGTGTGGTATCCTGCCCGGATGGATCATTCAGGCTGATGATCACATCGCCGCCGCGCATCTTATCGAAATTGGCAAACTGCAACGGAAGCAGAACTTCCACCGGGGGCGCATCCTGTTGGGTGAGAACGCCCTTCAGCGATGCCCCCACATCCATTCCTCGAAATGTTGCGTCTTCTTCAAACGATTGGATGACAAATGTACCCAATCCTTCCGGAATATCCATGGGGACACCTACCCTGGCCGTCTTCGTATACTGCATCTGGGAGGCGCGGCTGGTGAAAACGAGAGTGTACGTATCCGACGGTTCGGAGGCCACGGTTTGTTGGCGGGTCATCTGGCTGGGCGGGACCTCGCCATAACTGGATTGGAAGATATTGATTCCCCTGTGGTGCAATGGGTCATTGACGATAATATCCTTCTGTTTCACCGTTTCGCCCCCCTCGATGATGGAAAGGGCCGAGCGATACTCCTTTGGCGCGCCGGTTTCATAAAGGGTCAGACTGAAATCATCGCAGCGAATGGTAAAGTCCAGACGATGGATCTGTCCGGTATTGCGGATACGGATGAGGTCCGTGGCCTCCCCTTCCGGGATGTTGACGTACCCCTCGAACCCGAAAAAAGACCCCACCAGGCCGCCCACGAGAAGAAATATCACGCTTGCGTGAACGATATAGACGCCCAATCGGGAAAGTCGCCCCTTTTCCCCGTAGACGAAAGCCGAGCCGCCGTTCCGGTTGACCCGGCAATGACCGTATCGTTTGGCGAGAATGGGCTCATAAGCGGTGAGCAAGTCCTCGACGGATTGTTTTTTCGTCCACGTTCGCGCACTCGGATGCTTCGTAAATCGCTTTGGATTCACATTGGGATGACGATTGAAGATGATTTTCCAGCTGCTCTGCAGCCGATCGATGGAACAGATGACGATGTTGATGGTCAACAAGAGCAAGAGTGCCTTGAACCACCAGGAATGGTACATGTCGAAAATGCCCAATGCATCGAGAAACTGATAGCCGAAGGCGCCGTATGCCCGAAGATACAGGTCCGGGCTTTCATTTTGCGGGATGACCGTACCGATGATGGAGGTGAATGCCAGGGAAAGCAACAGTACGAAGGTCAACTTGACGGAACAAAAGAATTTCCAAAACGGGTTGGCGTTTTTCAACGAACACTCCTTTGTATTACAAAGCCGGGCAATTACCCGGAGGCAGTCAGCTTGGATGTCGAGTTTCTAAAATAACAACGCATCGCGCCATGACAAGGTGGCTGTAGGAAGAATCGTCGGATGAACATCATAGAATGGTCGGCGGCCAAACAAGACAACCAGCAAAGAAGAATCGCCCTTCCACCTCACGATTTTTGACTTCGGGATGATTGTTTGACCTCCTGCCATCGTCTCAATCGCTTCTCGATCATCTTTTCGTACCCCCTTTGGGTCGGGTAATAAAACCGATAACCCGAAATGGCTTCCGGAAAATAATCCTGCACGACAACCCCATCTTCGTAGTCGTGAGCATACCGATAATTCTTTCCATAGCCGACCTCCCGCATCAGGGAGGTGGGTGCATTGCGAATATGCAGGGGAACCGGCAGCGCGCCCTTTTCCCGCACGGCCTTTCGCGCCGCATTCCATGCCGTGTAGACACTGTTGCTCTTGGGTGCCGTGGCCAGATAGACCGCGGCCTGGGCCAGGGCCAGGTCCCCCTCCGGGTGTCCCAGAAAGCGGAAAGACTCCATGGCCCCCAGGGCAATGCGCAGGGCAAAAGGATCGGCATTGCCAACGTCCTCGGAGGCAAAGCGAACCATGCGGCGGGCCACGTACAGGGCATTTTCGCCAGCCTCTATCATTCGGGCCAGCCAGTACAACGCCGCATCCGGGTCACTGCCGCGCAGACTCTTGTGAAAGGCCGAAATGAGATTGAAATGTTCCTCACCGTGTTTGTCATACAACAGCGCCTTTTTCTGAAGGGCTTTTTCTACTTGGGCAAGGGTGATGGTCCGCCCTTTCTGAACTTCCGCGGATGGTTCGGCCAAGGCCAGGGTCGCCGCGACCTCCAGGCTGTTGAGGGCACTGCGGGCGTCTCCTGCGGAAATCTTGATGAGATGGTCGCGGGCCTGTTGGGACAACCCCAGGGACAGGGTGCCGAGGCCTGACTGCTCGTCTGCCAGCGCCCGATCGATTACCTGCCCCAGTGCCTCGTCGTGTAAAAGATTGAGGACGATCACCCGGCAGCGGGAGAGCAGCGGTGAAATCACCTCAAAAGAAGGATTCTCGGTCGTGGCACCGATCAGGGTGATCAGACCGGATTCCACATGATGGAGAAATGCGTCCTGCTGAGCCTTGTTGAATCGGTGAATCTCGTCTACGAACAGGACGGTCCGCTTGCGCTGAAACTGGCGCTGTTTTTTGGCTTCCGCGATGACTTCGCGGATCTGTTTGACGCCTGCCAGCACCGCCGAGAAATGGATGTAATGGGACTCGGTCTCACCGGCAATGATCCGCGCCAGGGTGGTTTTTCCGCATCCCGGTGGCCCCCACAGGATCATGGAAAAAATGCGATCGTTTTCGATGGCATGACGGATGAGGCTGCCCGGGCCGGTGACGTCGGCCTGTCCGAACACATCCGCAAGCCGCCGGGGGCGCATACGCTCGGCAAGGGGGCGCTGATGGTCAGTGGCAGATTGGGCATGGTGGTCGAAAAGGTCCATGCCCGCCTATATATACCAGCGACCGACGAAAAAAAAGTCGATCGCATGGAAAATAATGATGAACTCGTAAAAAGTCGCTGTTCAGACGGCTTCGGAAAAAGCCCGAGATCAAGGATTGCGAATCCTGCGGAATGAGGCGTATTTGGGATTCGTCGCAGTGACGAAGGATGAAGCGTAACGTCAATATCGGACTTTTTCCGAAGCCGTCAATATCATCTCAACTGCCGGTCCAATGGTCACCACGGCGAATGACGGAAGCACTTTATCTTCTCTCACGCCGTTTTCGCTTCGGCTTGACCGGCGTACGCTTCTTGTTTAGGAAATCAGGATTTTTCCCGGTACGCTGGCGCAAGAAAAGCCGCAAGGGGGTTTTGTCCAGACCGAACGCCTCACGGATCTGGTTGACCAGATACCGTCGGTAGGAAAAGTGGACGCCTTCGGGAAAATTAACGAAGCTGACGAAGGTTGGAGGGCGGGTGGAGACCTGGGTGGCGTAGTAGAATTTCAGACGTGTCCCCCTGTGCAAGGAGGGTTCGTTGCGTGCCAGCGCCGATTCCATGGTCTTGTTCAACGGGCCGGTGGTAATCCGGGCGCAGTACTGGGCATACACCTCATCCACCAGGGGAAAGATACGTGTTACCCGAAACCCGGTTTTTGCCGAAACGGTGATCACGGGAGCAAAGCTGAGAAACTTTGCCTGCATTCGCAGATCTTCCGTAACTTTTTTGAGGGCTTTGCCGTCACGGTTGTCCACCAGGTCCCATTTGTTGATCAGGAAAATTGCACCGCACCCTCGGTCATGGGCGTAACCGGCGACGCGGACATCCTGATCGGTTACACCTTGTTCGGCATCGATGACGATCAGTGCCACGTCGCAGCGTTCCAGGCTGCGAAGTGCCTTGATGATGGAAAATTTTTCCAGGCGCAAGGAGACCTTCCCCTTACGACGGATTCCGGCCGTATCCACCAGTACATAGTTTTGGTCGTTGCGGGAAAAAGAGGTGTCGATGGCGTCCCGTGTCGTACCGGCCACATCGCTGACAACAAGCCGCTCCTCCCCCAAAATGTTGTTGATCAGCGACGATTTTCCCGCGTTGGGTTTTCCCACCACCGCGATACGAATGGCATCCGATGGCTCTTCTTCCAAAATTGCATCGGGGAACGCATCGGTCAGCGCATCCATAAAATCGGACACCCCGTAACCATGCTCCGCCGATACGGGAAACAGGGTGTCGATACCCAATCCATAAAATTCGAAAAGTTCCTTCTCCTGACCCTGGCCGTCGATCTTGTTGACCAGAAAAAACACGGGTTTGTCCACCGTCCGCAATGTCTGGACCAGGTCGGCGTCGAAAGGCGAAATCCCCCCCTTGCCATCGAGCAGGAGAACCACCGCATCTGCATCACGAATGGCCTGCTGCACCTGCTGACGGATGTGGGGCGCAAAGGCATCGTCATCCCCTTTTGCGAATCCGCCGGTATCCACCAGGGTGAATACCGTATCGTTCCACTTTGCATCCTTGAAGTTGCGGTCCCGGGTCACACCGGGAAGATCATCCACGATGGCATCCTTCGAGCGCGTAATGCGGTTGAACAGGGTGGATTTGCCCACGTTGGGTCTGCCGATGATGGCAATGATCGGTTTCATTGTGTCTATCCGATAATTGACGGCTTCGTAAAAAATCCGATATCTGCGTTACGCTTCACCCCTCGGGTCTCGCAATCCTTGATCTCGGGCTTTTTACGAAGCCGTCCGAAATTCTAGTTTATACAATTTCGTCATTGGTTGACGATCTGCTATAAATCCTATCGCCTATCGCCTATCGCCTATCGCCTATCGCTAAGGCGATATATCCCAGAAGAGAATGCAAGGTCAACAATCTGTATGGAAAGAGGGTGGACCGTGACCAATATTGCCCGATGGAAGTCAACCGATCAAGGTGTACGCCGGTGTTCCATGAAGCTTAATGTAAAATCTGGCTCAGAAAAAGCTTCGTGCGGTCGTGTTGGGGATTGTCGAAAAATTCCGATGGCGTATTCTCTTCGACGATGCTGCCGTAATCCATGAACAGAACCCGGTGGGCCACGCTTTTGGCAAACCCCATCTCATGAGTCACCACCAGCATGGTCATCCCCTCCCTTGCCAGATCGATCATGACATCCAGCACCTCTTTGATCATCTCCGGATCGAGGGCACTGGTCGGTTCATCGAAAAGCATCACCTTCGGCGCCATGCAAAGACTGCGGGCGATTGCCACTCTCTGTTGCTGGCCGCCGGATAGCTGACCGGGGTATTTCTTTGCCTGTTCGGCAATCTGGACCTTTTCCAGATAGTGCATGGCCGTTTCTTCGGCTTCTTTTTTTGGTGTCTTGCGAACCCAAATTGGCCCGAGGGTAAGATTCTCCAAAATGGTCAAGTGCGGAAAGAGGTTGAAGTGCTGGAACACCATGCCGACCTCGGCACGAATTTTCTCGATATTTTTCAAATCATTGGTCAGTTCCGTACCATCGACGATGATTTCTCCCCGCTGATGTTCTTCCAGCCGATTGATGCAGCGGATCATGGTCGATTTTCCCGATCCCGAGGGGCCGCAGATTACGATCCGCTCCCGGCGCTTCACTTCGAGATTGATGTCCTGAAGCACATGAAAATCTCCATACCACTTGTGCATTTTGACGATTTGGATAATGGCATCGTTTGTTTCCAGATTATTCGCTGTAAATTCATTATCTTCAGTCATGTCGAAGCCCGTAGTTTTAAGTTTTACGCGTTAAGTGTTAAGTTGTTGAATGCTATCTGTTTTACAAAGGAATCCATCTGAAGGATGAGAATAGCAGATTTGTCATTCATGTCTTATTGAAAATGACTTTTCTACCTTCCCTTACAACTTTACACTTAAACCTTAACACTGTTTTTTTCACAACCCCGTTTCCAGCTGGCGTTCCAACTTGCGGCTGAAATGGGACAGATAGAAACAGCAGACAAAGTAAATACCGGCCACAAAAAAGTATGCCTCTGCCGAAAATCCCATCCACCGGGGATCTGCCAATGTCGCCTGGGTGGTCTTGAGAAGATCGTACAAGGCGATGATCACGACCAACGAGGTGTCTTTGAAAGCCGATATCAGAATACTCACCGAAGGAGGGATCACGATCTTGAGCGCCTGCGGCAAAATGATCAGCCGCATGGTCTGATAATAGGTAAGGCCCAAGGAGTCTGCCGCTTCGTATTGCCCCTTGTTCATTCCCTGCAATCCACCACGAACCACTTCGGCGATATATGCGGCGGTGAACAGGATGATCGCCGCCTGGGCCCTCAGGATGTTGTTGATGGTCACGCCTTCCGGAAGGAACAGGGGAAACACGACCGAGCTCATAAACAAAAGACTGATCAACGGGACACCCCGAATCAGCTCGATATAGATGATGCAGAGGTACCGGATGGCCGGCATGTTCGACTGCCGCCCCAGCGCAAGGACGACACCCAGGGGGTACGCGGCGGTCAGGCCGAAAACAGACAGCAGCAACGTCAGCAACAGGCCTCCCCACTGGCTGCTCTCCACCGGCTGCAATCCCAGAATTCCGCCCCGTAACAACACCCCCATGGTTATCAGCCCGATGATCCAGCAGTAAGCCAATGCTTTTTTCCAGAATCTCCGGTATTGACTGACCAGAAGAAGCCCGACCAGAAGGGCGATGACGATCGCCGGCCGCCATTGTTCTTCGTAGGGATAAAATCCGAAGGCCATGAACCGCAGATTTTTGGGAATGATCGACCAGCAGGCACCATCAATGGATCGGCACTCCTGGCTGGTGGCTGTCCATGAACTGTCGATAAACACCCAGCTGATGAGCGGCGGTACGGTCTTGACGAGAATCAACAATGCCAGCAGGGTCAGCACTGCATTGTACCAGGTGCTGAACAGGTTGGCCCGGATCCAGCCAAGGACCCCGACACTGCTGGCTGGCGGTTTGATGGTCGAATGCGCCCCGATCGCCGTTGTCTCATTTTGATTCATGCAGGATTTATCTTTCAACGATACGCATTTTTTTATTGTACCAGTTCATGAAGGCCGACGTAAAGAGGCTGAAAATGAGATAGACCCCCATGATCAAAGCGACTCCTTCTATGGCCTGCCCGGTCTGGTTGATCGTTGTCCCCGCCACGGATACGAAGTCCGGATAACCGATGGCAACGGCCAGGCTGCTGTTTTTCGTCAGGTTGAGCATCTGGCTCGTGAGGGGAGGAATGATCACCCGCAAGGCCTGGGGAAGGATCACCAGGTTGAGAATCTGTCCCGGCCTGAGACCAATGGCCATCGCCGCCTCTGTCTGCCCCTTGGAAACCGACTGAATGCCCGCGCGGACCACTTCGGCGACAAACGCGGCGGTATAGAGGACAAGGCCCAATAGAAGTGCGCTGAACTCCGGACTGATCACCAGTCCGCCTTTAAAATTGAACCCCTTGAGAACCGGAATGCTCATCTGCGTGGGAGCGCCGGCCAACCACCAGGTAACCAGTGGCAATCCCAGCAGCAGGGCCATGGAGACCCTGATGACGGGAAAGATCCTGCCCGTGCGGGCCTGGCGATTCCTGGCCCATCGACGCACCAGCAACACCATCACCACCGCAGCGGCGAAGGCAACCGCCATGTACGCGTAGGCGGCATGGGCCTTTGGAACGGCCATGATCAACCCGCGATTACAGATAAAAACACCACTGAAAGGTTTGAGGGCCTGACGCGGCGACGGCAGCATTTCATAGAAAAAGGCGTACCAGAAAAACAGCTGCAGCAGTACCGGAATGTCTTGAAACACCTCGATGTAGATGGCCGCCATTTTGGAGATCAGCCAGTTGCCGGACAGTCGTGCGACGCCGATCAGGGTGCCCAGAATCACCGTGAGAATAATGCCGACGAAGGAAACCAGCAGGGTATTCAGTGTGCCCACCACCAATGCGCGCGCATAGGAATCGGCAGCCGAGTAGGAGATCAGGTGCTCACCGATCTCAAAGGAGGATTCCTTCTGCAGGAATCCGAATCCGGTGGCGATCGACTGGCGCTCCAAATTGGAGAGGGTATTGGAAATCAGGTAGTAGCCGAGAAGGGCCACCATGCATAACGTTCCGATCTGATAAATAATGGATCGCTTGCGGGGATCGTACCAGAAAGAGGTGTCGTTCGTTCCGGACGAAGGCGGTGAATCCAGTTTGGATGGCGGCATGACAGGTTTCCAATCGACGACCACCCGCAAAGCGGGTGGCTTGAATACAACGAAAAAACCCTGCCCGTATGCATCGGTCGGCGCAGCCGTGCTCTTTACAGGAATGGGTGTATCGGTCCGGGCCGTCGCCGAATGCCGTATGACACGGCGATGGCCCGGGGGATTACGGATGGATGCTTGGGGCGACGGTTATAGAAGCTATCTCAAAAATCGGATTCCGGTTCAAGATCAAGGCGGATCCGCGTTTCAAACCACAGGTGCCCCGAAGGAAATGCCCTTGGGGTGCATATATTGAATATGTTGAGGATTTGAAACGTGGATCCAACACCGATATTGGGTTGGAAGACCTTTTGAGATGGGTTCTACTTGAACGGCGGGGTATACATCAACCCCCCGTTCGTCCACAGGGCGTTCAAGCCGCGTTCGATTTTCAGCGGGGTGCTCATGCCCACATTGCGTTCGAACACCTCGCCATAGTTGCCCACCATCTTGACGATGTTGTAAGCCCATTTTTCGTCCAGACCCAGCGCTTTCCCGTTACCGGGGCTGACGCCTAAAAAGCGCTGAATCTGCGGATCGGTGCTCTTGAGCATCTTATCCACGTTCTTCGAATCGATGCCCAAGAACTCGGCTTCCACCATGGCCATGGTGGCGAAATTGACGATATCGTACCATTGATCATCGCCGTGGCGGACCGCCGGTGCCAACGGTTCACGGGAAATGATTTCGGGCAGAATCATGTAGTCGTCAGGATTGGGAGCAATCGCACGGGTCCCGGCCAACTGGGAGGCGTCGGAGGTCAAGCAGTCGCACCGACCGGCGAAGAAAGCCTTGGCCAGTTCCGGAGTACTTTCGATGACCACCGGTTTCATTGTCATGCCGTTGGCGCGAAAATAATCGGCGACATTGAGTTCCGTCGTCGTTCCGGGTAGCACGCATACCGTCGCACCGTCCAGTTCCTTGGCGCTTTTGACCCCCAATTTCTTGGGAATCAGAAAACCCTGCCCGTCATAGTAGTTGACATGTACGAAATTCAGGCCCAGGGCGGTCTCTCGGGAGAGCGTTTGCGTCGCGTTGCGGGTCAACACATCGATCTCTCCGGATTGCAGGGCGGTAAACCGCGTCTTGGCGGTCAACGGCACCCACTTGATCTTTTCTGGAGACCCGAACACGGCAACGGATATCGCCCGCGCCGTGTCGACATCCAGACCACGCCAAACCCCTTTCTCATCAGGCTTGGAGAAACCGAACAGCCCTTCGTTGACGCCTACAGAGATATACCCCTTCGCCTTAACATCGTCGAGTGTTGCCGCAAGTGACAAGCCAGCCATTGCCATGACCAAAAACATTGCCAAACCCAATCTGAAAAGCTTCATCTCGTTCACCCTCCTCTTTTTAGCGGTTGGTTAATGGGAAAGGAAAACCTGCGACCGGTCCATCTGAACAATCCATTGGCGGAGCAATTCATTGGCAGCGATCGGCTTCCATCGAGGGGAGTCATCAGCTATCATTTTCGCATGGATCTTATTGAAATACCACGGAACCTTTCATTATGGCAAGGGGTTTTGATCGACGTGGATGTCGGCTTCTACCGCATTGACAAACGACGCCATGTAATGTACGCATCGAAAGTGATTTTACCTGTCAACGCCGTGTTTATCGAAGGAGAAACATGAATCCGAAAAAGAGAGCGAGAAGAATTATAAGCGTCGTGCTGGCGATGATAGTGTTGGGCGCTTTGCTGGCATGCGCAAAGAAGCCCTATATCGACATCGACTATCGTCTGCCACCCACCGCCGGTACCTTGCCCGGCAGAACGGTGTATGTGAAAAGCCAAGATCTCCGCGGTGACACACAAATCTTCAACGAGCGCGCAAAGGAAAAGTTCGAAAACTTCACCGGACTGTTTGCCCTCTCCCTGGCATCACAAGAAGACCAGAAGATCCTATTGGGCGCCTACCCGGTACCCGCGCTTTTCGAAACGGTCATGAAAAAACGGTTGCAGCAGCTGGACGTGAAAGTGGCCGCGGAGCCTTCTTCCGAGGTTTTGGTGCTGCGTATCGATATCAATCAGTTTCGCATCAACCTGGTAGGGCAAAAATGGATGGCCGACGTGGCATTTGAAGCGAAGTTGATCGAAGGGGAACGGACGATCTCCCGGGAATCGGTTTCCGCAAGTGCCCAGCAGGTAAAAATAATGGGAACCGCGGGGGCGGAAGAAGTAATCGGCGAAATCTTCACCGATGCGATCAATCGCCTGAACATCGAACGCCTGTTCGATCAGGCCAAGCGGTAAGCATTTCATCGAAATGTAGAAAACCTGGTCATCTGAACCAGATCAAAGTTCATGGGCCCTGCCGTGTGATTGTTACAAGAATCCAGGAGTCAGAATTCAGCGCCGCCGCCGACCTTTGGCCGGTTTGAACGACAACGGAAACAATGCCATTTTGGCGTAGTTTCATACGAGAATCCAGAAGAAGGCATTCGCCTTCGGCTCAATCCATTCATTAAGAAGAAATCCCAAATCACAAGCACCAAATAACAAACAAGCTTCAAATTCCAATGATCAAACAACAAACGATTAAAAAACATCGATGCGAATATTTCTTTTTTTCCGGTTGAGTCGTTTAGAATTTGAAAAATTGTTTATTGGGACTTCTTTGTGATTTGGAATTTGTTTATTGGGATTTCTTTTTCAATAATGGAGTGAAGCGACATCAAATTCATTCTGGCTTCTGGCTCCTGCGGTATCATGCATTTGAAAGGCCTACCCTCGGCCGCTTGAATCCTCGACCCCTCTCCCCCCTTTGTCATTCAATGCCATACAGCTTCATCTTGCTCAGCAAAGAAGGATGGCTGATTTCCAACATCTTCGCTGCATGGGTGCGGTTACCATTCGTTTCGGCAAGGGCTTTTCGGATCATCTGATCTTCCAGATCCGCTTTGGCGGATTTCAGTGAAAATCCGTCGTATGGGAAGTTCTTCTCCTGCACACCCGAACGTGCCCCACCCTCAAATGAGAAGTTATCAACGTCCAGGGTAGATCCTTCCGAAAGGACGATGGCCCGTTCGATCGTATTCTCCAGTTCCCTGACGTTGCCGTGCCAATGATGCGCCATGAGTGATGCCATGGCGGCGTTTGAAATGTTTCTGATTCGGCTTCCCAGAGTTTCGTTGAACCGGTTGATGAAAAATTGACAGAGCAAGGGGATATCCTCGGTCCGATCCCGCAAAGGGGGCAACTCGATGGGCACCACGTTCAACCGATAGTACAAATCCTCTCGAAACCGCCCTTGGGCGATTTCCGATTTCAGGTCCCTGGATGTGGCCGCGATGACCCGGACATCGATGGATCTCGCAGTTGCACCGCCAACCGGCCGGATTTCACTCTCCTGAAGTACCCGGAGCAGTTTGGGTTGCAGGGAGACCGGAATCTCTCCGATCTCGTCAAGGAACAACGTCCCTGTCTGTGCCGTCTCAAACAACCCCCTTTTTTCCTTATCGGCCCCGGTGAAAGCTCCTTTGACATGGCCGAACAACTCACTTTCCATAAGACTTTCCGGAATGGAAGCGCAATTGACCGGAACCATCGGTCCCTTGCATCGCTCACTCTCCCGATGAATGCCCTGGGCCACAAGCTCCTTTCCCGTACCGCTTTCTCCGGTAATCAGTACCGTGGAGTCGAATCGTGCAACTTTTACCGCCGTAGTAAACACCGACTGCATGGCCGTACTTCTTCCCACCATGGTTCCGAAGGAGAGGCTTCCCCCGAGCCGTCTCAGTTGATCCTTGAGTTTGATATTCTCCTCTTTGAGACGCTCCCGTTCCTCCGCCTTTTTTATGGTCAGCCGGATCTCTTCTCCCTTAAATGGCTTGGAAATAAAATCATAGGCTCCCAGCTTCATCGCCTCGATGGCCATGTCGATACTTCCATAGGCACTCATCATGATCACGGTGGAATTTCGAATCGTATCCCGACCGGCCTGCAGGAATTCCATTCCGTTCATCTTCGGCATTTTCACATCGCACAGGATGAAATCGAAGGACCGGCTGGAAAGTTTCTCGAGTCCTTGTTCACCATCTCTGGCCGTTGTTACGTCGTAGCCATGGCGAACGAGCATGCTCTTGAGCATGTGACGCATATTCTCTTCATCATCGATGATTAATACATTTTTCTTGTTTTTTCGCTCTTCCATTACCACTCGCCTATCTCTTTGCTACATGCTTCATTCTTTCGTTCATCCGGCTTGGCAAGCGGAAGCAACACCTGGAAAATCGCCCCCGAATCATTGCCGTTTCGGACGAGGAGCTGACCGCCGATCTTCTGGACAATCATGAATGCGACGCTGAGCCCCAGGCCGGTTCCCTTGCCTGGTTCCTTCGTGGTATAAAACGGATCAAACACATGTTCCAGCTGTCCGGATTCGATTCCGGGACCGTTGTCCAGAATGTTTATCTGTAGGAAACGCGTACGTTCGTTGCCGGAAAGATCGCCTGTATTATCTGGGACACATTGACTCGTCAGGATGATCCTGGACGATTTATCCGAATCGGTGTTGACAGCGTCGATGGCATTGAGAAGAATATTTAAAAATACCTGCCGTAGCTGATCCGGATCGGAGAATACGACGTCGTCGGAAGCTGCCAATCGGGTTTTGAATTCGATTTCGGCGGCCACGGGTTGGTAATGAAAAACCGAAATCAAATCCGTGAGCACCCCATGAACGGAAACCGCTCGCATTTCTCCGGATGACGAACGGGACATATCCAGTAGCTGTCGAATGATCCGATTGATCCGATTGATTTCCCCTTCGGAGCGCTCGATGAAATCCTTCCGCTCGGATTCGTTCAAATCGGATTGTTTCAACAGGTCCAGATAACCGAGGACGATTCCAATGGGGTTTCCAATTTCATGGGCGATGCCGGAGGTGAGACGCCCCACCGTGGCCAGCTTCTCCGCACGGATGACATCCCGTTGCGCCTTATGCAATTCAAGATTGGTGGTCTTTAGGGAATCGATGGTATCTTCGAGAACGCGCTTGTCGTGGGCGATCCGGTGAACCATGTTATTGAGAGACATGGAAAGAACGGAAAATTCATTGTCCTCTTTTCTTACGGCGAAAAAGATGTCGTCGTCGTCCTTATACGTTTCAGCCCGTTTGGCCAATCGTTTCAATGGCATAAAAAAGATTTTCGACAATTGACGATTACCGAACATGGCGAACAGAATACCGTTCAGAAAAATACAGAAACAGGCGATTTTCTGAATTCTTTGAAAGTCTGCATATACGGGGGTCAGATCGCTCTCCACCCCTCCCGCACCGACGACATTCCCCTTTTCGAATACGGGAACGGTAAGAATCACGGTTCGATGCTGGAACAAAAGGATCCCGAAGCTTTTTTCCGTCCGCTGGACAACCGCTTTTTTCGATGAAAAGGTACGATAAACGGCGCGCTTCAGGCGATCCGGCGACTGGGAAAAAAATGCAGGATTCGATCGAAACGCCGTCGCCGTGAAATACAAAAAGCGATCGCCTGCCGGAAAAATCGAATCGGCAACCAGATTATCGGAAGATTTGTTTATGGTCTCCCATTGGTCGTATCGCTTGCAAACAGATGCCAGGAGATGCTGTTTTTGCTCGCTATGGCGGGAAATCGCACGATCGAGGAGAAAAAAGACGATGATAACGTCGATGAAAAGCATGGACAGGGAAAACAGCACCCAGAATTGAAGGTACACCCGACTTTTTATGCCTCGAAACCCCATGACTTTCTTGCCTTCTAAGGAACTCGTTTATAAATACTGAATAAAATGGACTTTTTATAAAAAGCTTTTCCCTCGTTTTCGCTATCGACAAAGTTAATAAAAACGAGTTTCTTGCATGCGATTGTTTGGCCATTTGTGGCCTGGAAAAGCTTTTTCGTAAAACCGTCCTTTTTATATATCGGACAATATTTCCAATAGTTGAAGGGATTTTCACCAGATCCGTTGATGGCGATTGCCATCCAAAAACGGGTGATTGGATCCTCAAGGGAGGAATGATAAAACTGTTTTGATTATGCTGATAGCTGCGTGGATTTTATGCGATGCTGATTTATGTTGAACCTATCCAAACCAATACCAAGTTTACGGTTCAGGACCTGTTTCGTAAGTTGATGTTGTGGAATTTATCGCCCATGCAATCCTTCTTTTTAAAAAAAGGATCGCATGGGCGATTTTGCTTTAAAGATAACCGGAATAGCGCTGGGAGGAAGATGATGAATCTGACAGAACGAGGGCATTGCCGTTCATTCCATTGCTGCTTTTGGATAAATAATTCTACTTCATCCGAAGAGGGATACGCTTAAAAAACCCGGTCGGACCATCAGGTCCGACTGGATTTTTTAAAAGATGCATTGACACTTCAAAATTTCATGATATTTTGAAGTTGATACTCAAATTATCAAAGAGACTCATCATGATAAAGCGCCTTTTACATCTTCCTGCGGCCGGGATGGAGACCTTTTTTTTATGGGGCCCACGCCAGACCGGAAAATCGACTCTGCTGAAAGAAAGGTATCCGGACAGCGTCTGGATCGACCTGCTGAAAGCGGAGGTTTTCAGGCGCTATTTAAACAATCCGGAATGGCTTCGGAGTGAACTTTCCGAAACGGGAAAACCGATTTTTATCGTTATCGACGAGATTCAAAAGCTACCGCAACTGCTCGATGAAGTCCATTGGCTTCATGAAAATCGCGACGTTCGGTTTGCATTATGCGGTTCCAGTGCCAGAAAAATAAAGCGGGGGCAGGCAAACCTTCTGGGCGGAAGAGCGGTCCGCTATGAATTGCTGGGGCTGACATCCGCCGAGATAGGCGC
Source organism: uncultured Desulfosarcina sp. (assembly GCA_963674945.2). GTDB lineage: Bacteria > Desulfobacterota > Desulfobacteria > Desulfobacterales > Desulfosarcinaceae > Desulfosarcina. Next base: position 55,080 of record CAXXWQ010000001.1, on the reverse strand, counting down.
CGTATTCGACCTGACACGAATGCTCAATCATGGATACCTTCCGAGAATCTATCTGACTGAAAGCCCGAAGCGGTTGCTCAATGCCTATGTAGCCAATTATCTGAAGGAGGAAATCGCTGCCGAAGGCTTGGTGCGAAATCTTCCGGTCTTTTCCGAATTTCTGAATATGGCGGCATTATCGGATACGGAACCTGTCAATTTTTCCACCATTGCCAGAGATTGCGGTGTATCCGGTCATACCGTAAAAGAATACTTCCAAATTCTCGTAGATACCCTTCTGGGCAGATGGTTGCCCGCCTATCGGAAAAAACCAAAGCGGCGGGTTGCGACGTCGCCCAAGTTCTATTTTTCAGATGTGGGCGTTGTCAACTTCCTTGCGAAACGCGGACAACTCCAGCAAGGTTCTGAATTGTTCGGAAAGGCTTTCGAGAATTGGTGCTTTCACGAACTGGCTGCCTATAATGCCTATTCTGAATCGTTTGCAGATTTCAGCTACTGGCGACTTGCCGGCGGTACAGAAGTCGATTTTATCATCAATGATATGGAAATCGCCATCGAAGCAAAGGCGGTGACAAAGGTATTCGGAAAACACCTGAAAGGCCTACGCAGTCTAAAGGAAGACCACCCCGGTATCAAACGTCGGATTGTTGTTTGCTGCGACGATACCATCAGAACCTCCGAGGATGGTATCGAAATATTACCGTTTGCCGGGTTTTCTGAAATGCTTTGGCAAGGGGTATTGTTCAGCTAATCCATATAACGTATTCATTATCTGCCAGAATATTTTCCGGCATACCGCCGTTTGTTAAAAGGTGATTCAAAAACAATAAAACCCGGACCGCCATAAACGGCAGACCGGGTTTTATAAAGAGTTTTTCGGCGGCGTCCTACTCTCCCACACAGCTTCCCGTGCAGTACCATCGGCGCTGAAGAGCTTAACTTCCGTGTTCGGGATGGGAACGGGTGTTGCCTCTTCGCCATCGCCACCGAAAAAGCGTTTATGCAATCGGCGCAATTTGGATTGTCGAATATCGTCCTTTACATTTGTGTCAGTTATTTTGTGGCCAAGCCGCACGACTGATTAGTACCAGTAAGCTGAACACATTACTGTGCTTACACACCTGGCCTATCAACCTCGTCGTCTTCGAGGAGTCTTTAGTTAAACATGTTTCCATGTTTAAGGGATATCTTATCTCGAGGTGGGCTTCCCGCTTAGATGCTTTCAGCGGTTATCCTTTCCGAACTTAGCTACCCAGCCATGCCGCTGGCGCGACAACTGGAACACCATTGGTTCGTCCATTCCGGTCCTCTCGTACTAGGAACAGATCCTCTCAAATATCCTACGCCCACGAAAGATAGGGACCAAACTGTCTCACGACGTTTTAAACCCAGCTCACGTACCACTTTAATCGGCGAACAGCCGAACCCTTGGGACCTGCTCCAGCCCCAGGATGTGATGAGCCGACATCGAGGTGCCAAACCGCATCGTCGATGTGAACTCTTGGATGCGATAAGCCTGTTATCCCCGGCGTACCTTTTATCCGTTGAGCGACGGCCCTTCCATTCGGGACCGCCGGATCACTAAGACCTACTTTCGTACCTGCTCGAAATGTCTCTCTCGCAGTCAAGCTCCCTTGTGCCTTTACACTCCACGGCTGGTTTCCAATCAGCCTGAGGGAACCTTCGCGCGCCTCCGTTACTCTTTGGGAGGCGACCGCCCCAGTCAAACTACCCACCAGACACTGTCCTTCGCCCGGATTACGGGTCGAGGTTAGAACTCTAAAATAGCAAGGGTGGTATTTCAAGGGTGGCTCCACCGAAACTGGCGTTCCGGTTTCAAAGCCTCCCACCTATCCTACACATACTATTCCAAAATTCAATGTCAAGCTGTAGTAAAGGTGCCGGGGTCTTTCCGTCTTTTCGCGGGTAGACGGCATCTTCACCGCCAATACAATTTCACTGAGTCCCTGGTTGAGACAGTGCGGAAGTCGTTACGCCATTCGTGCAGGTCGGAACTTACCCGACAAGGAATTTCGCTACCTTAGGACCGTTATAGTTACGGCCGCCGTTTACTGGGGCTTCGGTTCAAAGCTTCGCGCGAACGCTAACAAATCCCCTTAACCTTCCAGCACCGGGCAGGCGTCAGACCCTATACATCGTCTTACGACTTAGCAGAGTCCTATGTTTTTAGTAAACAGTCGCTACCGCCATTTCTCTGCGGCCTCCGTCGGCTCCACATGTAAAACGCTTCACCTAATAGAGGCACACCTTCTCCCGAAGTTACGGTGTGATTTTGCCGAGTTCCTTAACCAGGGTTCTCTCAAGCGCCTTGGGATTCTCTCCCCACCTACCTGTGTCGGTTTACGGTACGATCACCTGCTTGTCTCGCTAGAGGCTTTTCTTGGCAGCATGGGATCAATCACTTTGTGTCCGAAGACTCGTCATCGCTTCTCGGCTTTGAATAAAAGGACGGATTTGCCTGCCCTTTCAGCCTACAAGCTTGAACCACCACTTCCAACCGGTGGATGACCTACCCTTCTGCGTCCCCCCATCACTCAAACGACAAACGGGTGGTACAGG
>CAXXWQ010000001.1:0-42500 GCA_963674945.2 uncultured Desulfosarcina sp. | reverse complement strand
CAATCCCTCTTCGGAGTCCAGACGCATCTTATAGCTTTCCGCTTTGATCATGCGATTCACCGAAAAGTGCCGGCCAATGTCCCGCAGAAAGGGAATGTACGAAAGCTTCGTCAGCCAATCCGCGTTGTTCTCCATGATGGCTTTATCCGATGAAAAATCGATGAAGCGGGACAGTTGCTTCTTCAGGCCGTGGACATTGGCCGCCACATCTTCTTCGGTAAGGAGTTGGCGCATCTCTGTCTTACCGCTTGGATCTCCCACCAGACCGGTTCCACCGCCCACAAGGGCGATGGGACGATGTCCGCCTCGCTGCATGTGCGCCAGGGACATGATGGGTACGAGACTTCCCACGTGCAGACTGGAGGCGGTCGGGTCGAAACCGATATAACAGGTAACACCTTCATTGTTGAGATAGTCGCGAAGGGATTCATCGTGGGTGGTCTGTTCCACAAATCCACGATCAACGAGTATATCGAGCACATTCTCCATTGCATGTCACCTTTGGTCTTTTAGCTACTTGTTGGCGTATTCCACCGCCCTCATCTCACGAATCACAGTCACCTTGATTTGGCCGGGAAAAGTCAGAGATTCTTCGATCTTTTTTGCAATATCCCGACTCATCAATACGGACTCTTCGTCCGAAACCTTTTCACTGTTGACGATTACGCGAATCTCTCGACCCGCTTGGATCGCATATGTGTTGGCAACCCCCTTGAATCCGTTGGCGATGCCCTCAAGTTCCTCTATGCGCTTGATATAATTTTCCAAAAGTTCCTTGCGCGCGCCCGGCCGAGCACCCGAAAGTCCGTCGGCCGCCTGCACCAGTATTGCATATACCGATGTCGGCGGAATGTCCTCGTGATGGGCACCAATGGCATGTACGACGCCACCGGATTCTCCGAACTTCTTGGCCAGTTTCGAGCCAATGACGGCGTGTGGTCCCTCGACCTCATGGTCGATGGCCTTGCCAATGTCATGGAGCAACCCCATGCGTTTGGCAAGCTTCTCTTTCAATCCCAATTCCGATGCCATGATGCCGCATAGCACGCCAACTTCCACTGAATGTTGCAAAACGTTCTGCGCATAGCTGGTTCGATATTTCAATCGTCCCAAATACTTGATCAATTCAGGGTGAATTCCGTGTACCCCCAGATCGAAGGCAGCCTGCTCACCGGCCTCCTTGATGGCCGTATCCACCTCCTGGCCAACCTTTTTAACGACATCCTCTATTCGTGCCGGATGAATTCGTCCATCAGAAATCAGCTTGATCAATGACAGGCGGGCGACTTCCCTACGTACGGGATTAAAACCGGAAAGAATAACCGCCTCGGGTGTATCGTCGATAATCAAATCGATTCCCGTTGCCGCCTCGATGGCCCGAATGTTTCGCCCTTCACGACCGATGATCCGCCCCTTCATTTCATCGCCCGGCAATTGAACGACAGAAACCGTTCTTTCCGCGACGAAATCACCTGCATACCGCTGAATGGCGGTGGCAATGATATTCTTTGCCTTCTTGTCCGCTTCTTCCTTGGCTTCGTTTTCAATCCGCTTTATCAGCTTGGCCCCTTCATACCGAGCCTCGTTTTCCATAGCCCGAATCAGAAGCTCTTTGGCCTGATCGGCCGTCAGGGTCGAAATCCGTTCCAATTGCGCCTTTTGCTCGGCAAGCAACTGATTGTACGTTTCCTCGTTTTCGGAAAGCGCCTTATCCCTTTGGGCGATCGTCCTTTTCTGTTCTGCGACCTCCTTTTCACGCTGCTCGATGTTTTCTGTTTTTCGATCGATGTTTTCTTCTTTCTGGATCAATCGTTTTTCGGTTCTTTTAAATTCGGATCGCGTCTCCTTCGCCTCTGCTTCGAAATCGCTTTTCATTTTCAGCAGCAAATCCTTGGCCTCGATTGCTGCCTCCTTTAGCAATCGCTCGGCCTTCTCTTTGGCCACGACAACGATCTTACCGGCTTCCCTTTCGGCCTCTTCCAGCTTTTGGGAACCTTGCGAACCTTTCCACAACATGGCTGCTGCGTAACCGATGACGGCAGACACCACGGCGATAAAAAAAGTAGTTGCGTTCATGTCAATCTCCGCGTGCTTCGCAGTATATATAAGAAGGCCATCCACCTGACATTCAGATGGTGACCAGAAAAACATAACAGGGTCTGCGCCGGGACACGAGCGTTAGAAAAAATTTGGCCGATAAGGAAGTTGAAAGAAGAGGGCAGGTAGAGTAGTGGAACCCCCGCCATTGTGCCGTGTTGGCAGGTCTTTGATCCAAAGGATCAGGTGGGCACCTTGTAGTTTCTTTAGGCTTTTCTGTACAAGCAGAACTTGCTCACCAAAACTAGAGAAGGTTCCCTGTTATTGAGTGTTGGGTCAAAGTTATCCATCCAATCACGTACACGGCAGGGGCTAATGCGGTAACCTTTTTTTACAATTACAATAAGGTGTGTCATGATTGACATTGATTCCTGAATGGCAAGATTGTCTTTTTTTCAATAGCGGTTTATCTCGCTTCAATGTCAATTGTTCCCCATTTCCAGTTGTTTCAGGACAACTGTGGATTTTTCCGTAATCTGCCTCAGTAATTGTCTATACCGTTTCTCGCATTTAAAATTTTCGCTGGCAATGTTCAACCCGGTTAAAATCAAGACTGTCTCTCGATCTACATGAACCGATTTCTGATCGAACTGGGACTGAATTTCTTGAACGGCCTTTTGAAATCTTTCGGCAACGATATTCGCGTCTGGCTCGCCTGAATCGGTCTGAAAGGTGAAACTGCGACCAAGTATTTGCAGTGTAACCATCTGTCCCAATTTGCCGTCCGTTCCTGTATCCAGCGAATTTTACTCTATTTTTCGGTAACCCCTTCTAATCTGCCAATCAGGCTGTCGATTTTGGCTCTTACGAGTGCCGTCAGCTCTTCATGCTTTTTCTCGGCTTCGATTTTTTCCTGAATCAGGTTTTCAAGCTGTCCTATTTTTTGGTGTAATTCTTCGTTTTCTTGCTTTAGCTGTTTACGAACCTGAACAACATCATCGACCTTTTTTTCTATGAGTTCGAATTGTTGCAGTATCGCGTCCATGTCCGACATGTTTTATTTTCCTTGTTTTCAATATAAGCAGCCAACCAAATCGAAGTCAAGGGAATTTACCGATGGCAAAACCGGTGGCAAGATTATTGAAAAGGGGAAAAAGATAGTTTTCCTCCTCTGGCGGCCCCGATTGTAACGCGAAAAGACCCAAAAAGGGCAGACCGTATTTGGTCTGCCCTTTTTGAGAGTGCGGGGCTACTCGGATCAGGTGATTTATCCCAACTTCTATTCGAAAAACGATCGTGTAGGCCGGATCAACGGGTCTCCGCAATTTGAAGCCGGCTGATGGCGCGAAGCAGTGCAGCCTTCGCCCTGACGTAATCAAGATCAGCCTTGGCGGCCTGCAGTCTCTGTTCGGCGCGTTCGGCTGCTGCCTTGGCACGCTGGACATCGATGTCCTTTCGTCTTTCGGCGGATTCTGCCAGAACCGTCACACGATTCGGCAGTGCTTCCGCAAACCCGCTGCTGACGAAAACCATTCTCTCTGTACCGCTTTCATCCCGATATTTGATGGCACCGGTCTTCAAGGTGGTCAGAAATGGGGTGTGGCCCGAGAGGACACCGAACTCACCCAATGCCCCCGGAGCCATCACGATCTGCGTGCTTTCACTGACAACAGACTTTTCGGGAGTTACCACTTCCAGTCTTATGTTTTCAGCCATTGGTTGCCTCTTTCGTATTAAGCCTCGGCCATCTCTTTTGCCGCTTCCAGAACTTCTTCGATACCACCCTTCATGTAGAAGGCCTGTTCAGGGATGCTGTCATGAACACCTTCACAGATCTCCTTGAATGCACGAACCGTGTCTTCCACTTTTACGTATTTTCCGGGCTTGCCGGTGAAGGTCTCGGCGACGTGGAAGGGCTGGGAGAGGAAACGCTGGATTTTACGGGCGCGCTGAACGGTGAGTTTGTCTTCGTCAGAAAGCTCTTCCATACCCAGGATGGCGATAATGTCCTGAAGCTCTTTGTATTTTTGCAGCATGGTCTGTACCTGCCGCGCAACCTGATAATGCTCTTCACCGATGACCATGGGATCGAGGATACGGGAGGTCGAATCCAGCGGATCCACAGCCGGGTAAATACCCAGCTCGGCGATCTGGCGTGAGAGCACCACGGTACCGTCAAGGTGTGCGAAGGTTGTTGCCGGAGCCGGGTCGGTCAAGTCGTCGGCGGGAACGTAGACGCACTGAACGGCGGTAATGGAGCCCTTGTCCGTCGAGGTAATTCGCTCCTGCAAGCCGCCGAGGTCGACGGCCAGTGTGGGCTGGTAACCCACGGCGGAGGGCATACGACCGAGGAGGGCGGATACCTCGGAACCGGCCTGGGTGAACCGGAAGATGTTGTCGATGAAGATCAACACGTCCTGGCCTTCCTTGTCACGGAAATATTCCGCGCAGGTCAGTGCGGAGAGTGCGACGCGGGCACGGGCTCCCGGCGGTTCGGTCATCTGACCATAAACCAGAGCCGCTTTGGGAAGTACGCCGGAGTCCTTCATCTCGTGGTACAGATCGTTTCCTTCGCGGGTACGCTCGCCCACGCCGGCGAACACGGAGATACCACCGTGCTGCATGGCGATGTTGTTCACCATTTCCATCATGATAACGGTCTTGCCGACACCGGCGCCACCGAACATGCCCATCTTACCACCACGGGGAAAGGGTACCAGCAGGTCGATCACCTTTACACCGGTCTCCAGTACGCGGACCTCGGTATCCTGTTCGGTGAACAACGGTGCAGGGCGGTGGATGGGCATCATGTTTTCCTGGCTGACGGGACCGAGGCCATCCACGGGGCGACCGACCACGTTCAGAACGCGTCCCAGGCTCGCTTTTCCAACGGGCATCATGATGGGTGCACCGGTGTCCTTGACCGGCATGCCGCGAACGAGCCCATCGGTGACGTCCATGGCGATGGTACGAACCACGTTGTCCCCCAGATGCTGGGCCACCTCGACGACCAGATTGTCTTCATCGTCGTTGATTGCCGGGTTGGAGATCAGAAGGGCAGTTAGGATATTCGGCAATTGTCCCTGTTCAAACTCAACGTCAACGACAGGCCCCATGACCTGAGTTATTTTACCTATGTTTTCAGACATTTACAGCCTCCTAAAAAATTGTTTATCCCTTGAGCGCCTCGGCGCCGCCGACGATGTCCATCAAATCCGCGGTAATGGCTGCCTGTCGGGCTTTGTTATAAGCGAGGGTCAGATTGTCGATCATATCGTTACACGCCTTGGTGGCGTTGTCCATGGCGGACATTCGGGCCGCATGTTCGCTGGTGGATGTCTCCAACAGCGCCCGGTAGATCTGCACGTATACGTTGCGGGGCAAGAGGTCGCCAAGGAGTTCCTCCGGAGAAGGCTCACAGATATGTTCGGCCTGGTATTCGCCCTTTTCCTCCTCCTCGATTTCATCCGTTTCGATGGGGGGAATCGGCAAAAGCTTTTGTACAATCGGCAATTGCTTGGCCATGCTAACGAATTCGGAGTAGACGATGTACACTTCGTCGTACTCTCCCTCCAGGAATCCGTCGACCAATTTCTTGCCGGCAGTGGAGGCGACGCTGAATCCGACCCTGCTGCCCACGACCCCCAGATGTGCGTCCACAATCGTGTGCGGTCCTTTACGGACCCAGTCCCTTCCCTTCTTTCCGAAACAGGTGAAGGAGAACTCGACATCTTCGATGGGAATCTCTTTTATATGGTTTTTTGCCGCATCGGTGAGGTTGATATTAAAGCCGCCGCAAAGTCCCCGATCCGAAGTGCATAGCACGATATGGATCTTTTTTACTTCTTCCTTCGGGATCAAAAGGGGGCTGGCTTCCTCTCCGGCCTTTTCCGCCAGGCTGCCAAGAACTTCAGAAAATTTTTCGGCATAGGGGCGAAATCCGTCCATCGCCCCCTGTGCACCGCGCAACCGGCTGGTTGCCACCATGTTCATGGCTTTGGTGATCTGCTTGGTCTTCTTGACACCCTGGATTTTTAACTGGACATCTTTTAATGATGGCATACAGTTGTCGTCCTTATCGCGTGTGGTCTAAGTTCGGCGAAATTCCAACCGCCTTACTTAATGGTGTCTTTGAATTCTTCGCCGTAGGCTTCCAGTGCGGTCTTGAGCAGGCCTTCGATCTCGTCGGTGATATCCTGCGCCTCTTCCAGTTTGGCATAGATCTGCGGATACCGCTCCTCAACAAAGGGATAGAGGCCAGCTTCGTACTTGGCGACCACATCGGCAGGGAATTTGTCCAGATATCCGCGGGTAGCGGCGAACAGGATGGTCACCTGCTTCTCGTGGGACAACGGTTTGTACTGGGGCTGCTTGAGTACCTGCACCAACCTCTCACCACGGGTGAGCTGTCTCTGGGTGGCCGCATCCAAATCGCTACCGAAGGCGGCGAAGGCTTCCAGTTCACGAAACTGGGCCATGTCCAGCCGCAGGGTGCCGGCCACCTTCTTCATGGCCTTGGTCTGGGCGGCGCCGCCGACACGGGATACGGAAAGACCGACGTTGATGGCCGGACGGACACCGGCGAAAAACAGACTCGGCTCCAGGTAGATCTGACCGTCGGTAATGGAAATCACGTTGGTCGGAATATAGGCGGAAACGTCACCGGCCTGGGTCTCGATGATGGGAAGGGCCGTCAGGCTACCGGCGCCCAGTTCGTCGCTCAGTTTTGCAGAACGTTCCAGCAGCCGGGAGTGGTTGTAGAAAATGTCGCCGGGAAAGGCCTCACGTCCCGGGGGACGTCTGAGCAGCAGGGAGACCTGACGATAGGCGGCGGCCTGCTTGGAAAGGTCGTCGTAGATAATCAGGGCATGTTGTCCCTTGTCCCTGAAGTATTCGCCCATGGCGCATCCGGCGTACGGTGCCAGATACTGCAATGTCGCCGGGTCGGAGGCACAGGCAGAAACGATGGTGGTGTACTCCATGGCCCCTTCCCGTTCGAGAATGGCGGCCACCTGGGCGACGGTGGACTTCTTCTGCCCGCAAGCGACGTAGATGCAGAAGACATCGGTGTTTCTCTGGGCCAGTATGGCGTCGATGGCAACGGCGGTCTTTCCGATCTGGCGGTCGCCGATGATCAATTCACGCTGCCCCTTGCCCACAGGGGTCATGGCATCGACGGCCTTGAGACCGGTGTAGCATGGCTCGTGGACGGACTTTCTGGCGATGACGCCGGGGGCAACCATCTCCACACGACGGAAGTCCGTGGTATTGATGGCACCCTTTCCATCGATGGGTTCGCCGACACCGGAGACCACGCGGCCAAGCACGGGCTCGCCGACGGGCACCTGGGCGATCTTACCGGTCCGTTTCACCATGTCGCCCTCTTTGATGCCGGTGTCATCGCCCATGATGGCGATACCCACGTTGTCCTCTTCCAGATTGAGCACCAGGCCGAGAACACCGCCGGGAAATTCCACCAACTCGAGTGCCATGGCTTTTTCCAGGCCGTAGACGCGGGCGATGCCGTCACCCACCGACAGGACCACGCCGGTTTCGCTAAGTTCTATTTTTTTGTCGTAGTCCGTGATCTGCTCTTTGATTATCTGACTTATTTCTTCAGCTCTTAATTCCATTAGACACTCTCACCCCTTTTTAAAGATTCTCTCATATTGAGCAACTGTGTTCGAACACTGCCATCCAGGACCAGATCGCCAATCCGCGTCACGATACCGCCGATCAGTCCCGGATCTTGCTCAACCTCCAGAATGATATCCTTACCTGTCCGATTGGACAGGGCTGACCGAATTTTTTCAATGGTATCGGCCGAGAGTTCCGTGGCCGAAACCAGGCTTGCCCGGGCAACCCCTTTGAGCTCATCTGCGAACTTTTGAAAAAAGTCGTTGATGCTGCCCAAAAACCCGATCCGCCCTTTATCGAATAGAAAAAGGAGAAATGTGGTCATGGCCTGAGACAGATTCAGTTTACCCATTACGTTCGTCAGAACCTTTTTCCGTCCTTCCACGTCGTAGAGCGGATTGACCAGTACCTGCTGAAGGCTCTTTTCCTGCTCGAGTAAATTTGCGAAAGCACCCAACTCTTCCCGGTAGGTATCGATATTTCCATCTTCCTTACCGATGAGCAACAGGGCTTTTGCATAGCGTCTTGCAATCGCCAGATTCTTCACTATGCCACCACCTTCTGTAAGTATTCGTCAACCAGTCTTTCCTGGTCTTCCGAATTGATTTTTTCCTTGATGATCGCCTCGGCCTTAGCCAGTGCCTTTTCGACGATTTCAGCCTTCAGATCCGCCTTCGCCTGCAAGAATTCGGATTCGATGTTCTTGCTGGCCTGCTCCTTGAGTTTTTCAGCCGCTGCTTCGGCTTCTTCCAGAATTCTGGCCTTGGCGGCTTCGCCCTGTTTCACATACTCATCGAGTATGGTCTTGGCCTCGCCGTCCAGTTCCGCCATTTTGGCATCGTACTCCACCAGTTTTGCCTCGGCCGCCGCTTTCTTTTCTTCGAGATCCTCCAACTCTTCCTTTATCTCTTGAATCCGGCCGCTAAGCGCCGAGGCAGCCGGCTTTTTGAGGATCAAAAAGAGACCGATTGCCAGGACGGCGAAATTCATGACCCGATAGGTATCTGTTTTCACCCACCCCTTGGCCTCTGCATCCCCGTGCCCGCCACCTTCGGAAGCAAAGACAAAAGCGCCTCCAAACAACAAAAGCGCAATCAGCACAAAAGGAAAAATCCACCTTGCGTGCCGGCGCCTTGCTCTGAAAATTGGAACCTTCATTAAGCAACCCTCCCCAATATTTTTTGTCCTATCGCATCTGCAAATGCGTCTATTTCTTTTTCGAGTGCTGCCTTGACGCCCCCCACTTCCTGGGCAATATTCTCTTTGACCTTTTTGAGTTCCGCCTGGGCCGATTCGTTGATTTTTCCGATGATCACCCGCTCCTCTTCCGCCGCTGCCTGGATCAACGCCTCTTTCTCTTTCTGCCCGGCGGACCTTGCCTGACGGATGCCCTCGGCGTAAGCGACTTCTTTCGCCTTGACCTGGTCGGCGGAATCTTCGATGCCGGACGAAAGCCCGTCCACTTTATCTTTCCGCTCCAACACAATTTTTCGAATCGGCCGATACAAGACCATATTCAAAATCCACATCAACAACAGAAAATTTACGATTTGTATAACTATGGATCCATCGACGCTTACCATCTAAGAGCCTCCGTGAAAGTAGGATTAAATGTTCCTAAAAACTACAAATTGTGTGTGAATGATATAAGTTACGACAGGCGCAAACTCCGGCTGCCTATACCATCTGCACAGCTTGCATGTCAAAGGTTTTTTATCGTTACCGTCATTTGACTTTTTTGTCAGATTCGGTAACCTCGGCTGGGTTTTTCCTTTCCGGCGGGCTTCCGGAATTGTTCATGCGGCAGTTTCCATTTAGACGGACGCCGCTTTCGATGGAAATGGTGGCCGCTTGAATATCACCCGTAATTTTCGCCGGTGCATAGGCCTCGATCTTTTCCGTTGCGTGGATCGGCCCGCTGACGGTTCCCTTGACGATTGCCGTTTTCACCTGGATGTGCGCATCCAAGACCGCTCTTTCCCCGACAATCAAGGTACCTTCTTTGGATACGATTTTCCCTTTGACCGACCCGTCCAGTCGAATCGTATCTGCAAAGGTCAAGGTCCCCTCAATGGAAGTGCCCACACCCAATAGCGTTGAGATGTGATCCGCACTCACCTTTTTCTTCATCGTGCCCCCTTTGATTTACTTCACGATTGGTGATCTCGTAAATTGTCGCCGTTCGGACGGATTCGTAAAAAGCCCGAGATCAAGGCTTGCGAGTCCGTGAGGAATGAGGCGTACGTATCGTACGCCACAGTGACGAAGGATGAAGCGTAACGCCGATATCGGACTTTTTATGAATCCGTCACTATTCAAACTTGAACCGACGCATGCTTACGTTCAGAAGAAGACCGACGCCCATCATCATGGTAATGATCGAAGAGCCGCCATAGCTCACGAAGGGCAAGGTCACCCCCACCACCGGTAAGAGTCCCATCACCATCCCGATATTGATGAACACCTGCCAGGCAATCATGGTCGTGACACCGACGGAAAGAATGGTGCCAAAGGGATCCCGGCATCGTCCGGCGATATTCAGTCCCCAGGCGATGATGAACATAAAGAGAAGGATCACCAGGCCACCGCCCACGAATCCCCACTCCTCTGCCAGCACCGAAAAGATGAAATCGGTATGCTGTTCGGGTAAAAATGAAAGGGCGTTTTGTGTTCCTTTTAAGAATCCCTTGCCGGTGAGCATACCCGAGCCTATGGCGATTTTGGATTGGATGATGTGGTAACCGGCACCCAGCGGATCTCTTTCGGGATTTAAGAAGGTTAAAATGCGTTGCTTCTGATAGCCGTGCAAAAAAAACCATACGGACGGCACCATCATGGCCAGCGTCGTCAGCAACCAGCCGAAAGTGCGCCGCTCGATCTTTACGAAAAGGGTCATGGCACCTGCAATGAGTGCGATGACCATGGCGGTGCCCAGATCCGGCTGACGAACGATGAGGGCAAACGGAACGGCGGTAAGAACGACTGGCGGAATGAGGTCCCGTATGGTAAGCCCTTCGGTATTGATGATTTTGGCATAGTAACGGGCCAGGATGATGATCACGGCCACCTTTGCCATCTCGGACGGCTGGAGGGTGAAGGGCCCAAGCTGCAGCCAGCGACGGGAACCGGCCACAAATTTTCCGAAAAACAAAACGGCCATCAAGGTCCCCACGGAAGCCAGGTAGATGATATTGGCCAAACGTTCGAACAGCTTATAGTCAAACACGAAACAGAGGATCATGACACCGAAGCCGACCCCATACCAGAGAAGCTGTTTTTTAAACAGCGTCACATCCGGCTCCATGGCACCTGCGGTGACGGCACTGTAAAGGGCGACGAGACCCGCAACGGCGATGGCAATGGTGAAAACGAGAAGTCCCCAATCGAAACATTGAAGCAGTCGTCGGTCAAACATGGTGTATCGCTTCTTTTGCGTCGTGATTTTCTAAATTGCGCGACTGGCCGTCTGCCAAAGGCGAAGGGCTCAGGTTCAATCGCCCTGTCCGGGAGGGACCGGTCGCGCAGTCAAATTCCCCTCTTCAACGGGCTTTCCGCCTGAAAGATAAAAACGGATCATTTCCGCCGCAATGGGAGCGGCGGCCGAGGAGCCGTGTTCCCCGTGCTCCACAATGACGGCAACGGCAATCCGGGGATGATCTTGGGGCGCATAGGCCACGAACCATGCATGATCCTTGATCGGCTCTCCCTGACCATCCCCGTTGGCATCATCGTCTTTTCTGCCAACCACCTGCGCCGTTCCGGTCTTTCCGCTCATGACCATCTGTCCATCCAATCGGCTGGCCCATGCCGTCCCCTTGCGCTGATTCACCGCCTGGAAAAGGCCCTCTCTCAGAATCCTCAGATTTTCCTCGCTGATGGGCAGTTTCCCGACGACTTGGGGCTTGCTCTCAAATATGCTTTTGCCGTCCGCCGTTCGTATGGTCTTTACGATATGGGGACGATAGCGTGTTCCACCATTGCCAACAGCGGCAACCACCATGGCCATTTGCAAGGGAGTGGCCAGATTAAATCCCTGTCCAATGACCACGGACAGGGTCTCCCCCTTTTGCCATGAAACACCGATGCGTTCCTTCTTCCACCGGGCGGTCGGCACAAGGCCATCGGCCTCGTGATTCAGGTCGACACCGGTGGGTTCACCCAAACCAAACGCCCGCGCATACCAGGCAAGCCGGTCGACCCCCAGTTCCATTCCGACCTTATAGAAAAAGACGTCACACGATTCTCTCAGGGCGCCGAGAATGTCCATATCTCCGTGCCCCCATCGTTTCCAGCACCGATAGGTCCGATTTCCAAACCGAATGGAACCGGGGCAGTAAAATGAGGTGTTCGAATCGATGATCCCCTCTTCCAAAGCGGCCGTGGCTGCAATGATCTTATAGGTGGATGCCGGTGGGTATTCGGCCTGTATGGCCTTGTTTTCCAAAGGGTGCAACGGGTCGGCGACCATGGCGTTCCAGGCTTCGTGGGACATACCGGAAATAAACGCATTCTGATCAAAGGAGGGACTCGATGCCATGGCAAGCACATCACCCGTAAACGGATCCACGGCAACGGCAGCGCCGGCCTGTTCTCCCAACAGCGATTCCGCAACCCGCTGGAGGGCTTCGTCGATACTCAAAATGATATTGTGGCCCGGTGTCGCCGCCACCGTACTGATCACCCGAACCACCTGACCGGTGGCATTCACCTCCACCTGCTGGCCGCCACGCTTTCCGCGCAACCAGTTCTCCCTCACCCGTTCGATACCGAATTTTCCTATGAAATCACCGGTTTTACATCCTTTGTAGCGCTGAATCCGCAATTCCTCTGCATTGATTTCCCCCATATACCCCAGGATGTGGGCGGAGCTGGGACTGAAAATATAATCTCTCCTGGGGGAGACATTGACCATGATTCCCGGCAGATCCCATCGATTTACCTCGATGGCGGCAAGGGCATTGCGACTGATGTCGGGTTTGAGGAGTACGGGCTTGTAGGCCGGAATCCCCTTTGCCTTGTCCAGGCTCTGCCAAAGCTTCTCCTCTTCGAGTCCGGTGTAGTGGGCCAGTTTCTCCATGGTCCGTTCCAGGGGCGCGGCGTCTTTCACGATGACACTCAGATTGTAGGCGGGTCGGTTATCGGCCATCAAGCGGTTCTTCGAATCGAAAATCAGGCCACGCGGCGCATCCACGCTCCTCAACCGAATACTGTTGATTTCCGACAATCTCCGATATTCCTTGCCTTCGATCACCTGCAAAAATATCAGCCGGGAAACCAGTACGACAAAAACGGCGATGATAATCGCCATGGTCACACTCAGACGCTGACTGAACCAATCGCTGTCCACATTGTCCAGGTAGTCGGTCAAGGTCTCCTCAACAAGTCTTTCTCCGAAAGTAAGGATTTTCCCGCTCGCCGCGCCAAATGTTGTCCGCGCATCAACAAGAACATCAAAACGGGTCCGGTTATGATTCCCCACATGATTTGCGTCGAAACGACGGAAAAGACGAAAGCCGTAGGCCACGTCGGCGATGCCAGTACGACGGCGGCAAATGCCTCTACCAGACTCTGGAAGGCAATGCCGCCGGACACCAAAAGGGGCATGAGGATCACATTGCCCACATGCAGAAATTGAATGGCCCATCGAACGCCGGCGTAGATCCAGATGTAGACGGTCAAATGAACGCCGAACACGCCGCCGGAAAGTCCATCCATGATCAGACCGCAAAATATCACAAGAACAATGGCCTCCCGAGGTCGTCGGAAAACGCCCAGATAGACCATAAAGGGAGCAACCAAATCGTAAAAATGTACGGGCAGGTCCGCGAGAACGGTGGCCTGGAAGATAATCAGAAAGAGGCCGAGGAACACGTGGTAGACGTGGATCATGGTTCCTCGAAGAGGTTTTTCTCGGTCGGTGCGGGGAGGATGAAGACCTCTTCGAGGATCTCGTAATCCACGTACGGCGTAACCGAGACTTTTTGAAAGATGCCGGCGTTGAGTTTGACGACCTCCGAAACCCTTCCTACCCGAAGCCCCTTGGGAAAGACTCCGTCGAGTCCCGAGGTGACGACCGTGTCACCCACGCCGATGTCATGCTTTCTCAGGACATAATCGAACATCAAATACCCTGCCCCCCCCCCTTTTACGATTCCCCGCGCCCGGGTTTTTTGCACCAAGGCGTCGACGGCACTGTTTGGGTCCACCAACAAGAGCACTTTGGCGAATCGCAGGGAGGCGTCCACAACCACCCCGACGACTCCCTCGGAAACGACCACGGGCGCACCACTTCGTATGCCGTTGCCGGTTCCCTTGTCCACGATAATGGTTTTGGACCAGGCGGATGGATCCTTTCCCACCACGCGGGCGGCGACCATCTTCTGGGAAATGGTCGCTTCGAACCCGAGAAGACGACGAAAACGGTCGTTGGCCAGTTCAATTTCTGCGCAACGGTTCAATGCCGCGGTTTGGCGCCCCAGTTCCGTTTTCAACCGTTGGTTCTCTTTTTCCGTGAATACCAGGAAGAAGTAATGGTTCCAAATGCCTTTTACGGATTGAACGAAGTTGGTAAGCTGCCGCTGAAAGGGAGAAAGAACGAGCAATGTCCCCCGGCCGATACCGTTTGGTGTGTGGGCATGTTTCGCGGTTATGGTCAAAAGTATGATATTCACCGTAATAAGAACGATCACGGTGGCAAACAGAATCATCCTTTTGGAAAACATGGGCTTTCGCTATTGGATAATGACCTGTTTCAAGATCTCCAGACTATCCAGTGCCTTTCCAGATCCCAATGCCACTGTGGCCAGGGGATCTTCGGTAACGGTAATGGGAAGACCGCTTTCCTCTCTGAGGAGTTTGTCCAGATTCTTCAACAATGCCCCGCCACCGGTAAGCACGATCCCCCTGTCGACGATGTCGGCGGCCAACTCCGGCGGTGTCTGCTCAAGGGCGATCTTCACCGTCTCGACGATGGCCTCGATCTGTTCGGAAATCGCTTCTCGTATCTCTTCGGAATCGATTGCCAGAATCTTGGGGATGCCGGTCACCAGGTCACGGCCCTTGACCTCCAGCGTCTCGATCTTATTGGGATCCGGATACGCGTTGGCGATGGATGTCTTGATGATCTCGGCAGTCCGTTCGCCGATGAGCAGGTTGTATTTGCGCTTGACGTACTGGATGATCGCCTCGTCCATCTTGTCGCCGGCCACGCGTAAGGATCGGCTGTAGACGATCCCCGCCAGGGAAATGACCGCCACCTCGGTGGTGCCGCCGCCGATGTCCACGACCATGTTGCACGTAGGTTCGGTGATCGGTAGGTCGGCACCGATGGCGGCCGCCATGGGCTCTTCGATGAGAAAAACTTCCCGGGCCCCGGCGGATTCCGCCGATTCCCGCACGGCGCGCTTCTCCACCTGGGTAATGCCCGATGGAACCGCGACGATGATACGGGGCCGGACAAAGGTCCGCCGGTTGTGTACCTTATGGATAAAGTGGCGCAACATGGCTTCCGTCACTTCGAAGTCGGCAATCACGCCATCGCGCATGGGGCGAATCGCCACGATATTCCCCGGGGTTCGTCCCAGCATGTTTTTGGCTTCCAAACCCACTGCCAGCACGCGGTTTTTTACCCGGTTGTCCGTACGAACGGCGACGACGGAGGGTTCGCT
The DNA here is from genome assembly GCA_963674945.2 of uncultured Desulfosarcina sp. Lineage (GTDB taxonomy): Bacteria > Desulfobacterota > Desulfobacteria > Desulfobacterales > Desulfosarcinaceae > Desulfosarcina. Next base: position 27,159 of record CAXXWQ010000001.1, on the reverse strand, counting down.
GAGAACGATGCCCTTGCCCTTGACGTATACCAAGGTGTTGGCCGTCCCCAAATCAATGGCCAGGTCGCTGGAAAAGAAACCCAGAAGAGTATCGATAAAATTCATGCCGCCTCATTTTCTGTTAATAACGTCGTTCCGACACGTCGGGTTTTCTAAAAAGGCTACGGCAAACTGTTTGGGCATTACTTTACGTGACACGGATAAACCGAATAAATATCAGAAAGCACCTGTGTTATCAAGAGTTGTTTTTCTTCCATCCGCTTTAATCCGATACGATTTCAAAATGTTCCAGGATTCGATCATGGAGTCGGGGACGAAAGGACAAAAGCCGATGATTCCACCGCGATGGATGCACCCGGTTGGTGAGCAAGATGACGGTAAAATCGCGATTCAGGTCCGCCCAGAAGGAAACACCGGTAAATCCCAGGTGCCCGATGGTGTTGGCGGAGAAATGGCGGCCCGCACTCGAATTGATCGCATCGGGCCGATCAAACCCGAGGGGAAACGATTCGGTGCCGGTGCCGTGTACGAATTCCGACATTGTCCGCTGGGACAACAAAGACGAAGTGGCACCCCCGGCAAGACAGTCGAGCAATTTTCGAATCAGCTGAAAAACCGCACCGGCCGTGCCGAAGAGCCCCGCATGGCCGTCGACACCACCGGCCCACCAGGCGTTGTCGTCGTGGACCTCCCCGATCAAAAGACGGTTTCGTATGGGACATAGTTCGGTGGCGGCAAAAGCGCGATCGGGTTTTTTTCCATCCAGGAGGTCCACGAAAAAGAGGTCTCCCGCACCAGCCGGTCCGTATATTTCGGATGCGAGGAAACGGTCCATGGAGCGGCCACCCACAACCTCGACCAGGCGGCAAAGTACCATGAACCCCAAATCGCTGTACAATCTCTTCTCACCGGGCCGATACGCCAGTGGTATGGATTTGATGAGATCCAACACAGCCGGTTTTCGCATCCTTGGTGCGAAGTTCTTCAGGGACATATAGAACCGCCTGTGGGCGGGAAGTCCGCTTTGGTGGCCCAGCAGTTGCCGTACGGTGATGGGTGCCTTGTCACCGTCGGCAAAGGAGGAGAACCATCTTCCCACCGGGTCATCCAGGGTGATTTTTTGTTCATCGACGAGCTTGGCCACCGCCAGCGTCGTGGCAAGGGGCTTGGTCAACGATGCCAGGTCGAAGACGGTGCTTCGGGTCATCTTCTGTCCGGAAAACAGATTGGCGCGACCAAATGCCTCGAAAAAGAGCGGCCGATCCCCTTTTCCCACCAGCAGAACCGCTCCGGGGAACACACAATCCCGTAACCCCGCTCTCATCATCTGATCCAGAACGCCGGTGACCATGGGCCGTTACTCCTCACGAAGGGCGGATCCGGTAAACGCCAGGGTTCCAGCGAACGTGTCCAGTTCAACAGCCAAGCCGACGGGCACGGTTGTGTTGATTGCCTCGTGCCCCACGTCAAAACCGGATAGTATGGGGATATGCAGTTCGCCCAGCCGTTCGGCAAAGATGCGATGAACCGCATCCAGGGAGCCACAGTCGGAAAAGTTTCCCAATGCCACCCCGGATATCTTATTGAAACAGCCTGCCATGATCATCTGGGTCAGCATTCGGTCGATGCGATAGGGTGCCTCGCCACGGTCTTCGACGAGGAGGATGCAGCCGTCGTAATCGGGTTGAAATGCGGTACCCGTCAAATGACACAATACGGTGAGGTTGCCACAGAAAAAAGTGCCCCTGGCCCTGCCCGGACAAACCACCTGGGCCTTCGAAGCCGTCAGCGTCAGAGGCTTCGGCCGCGTCAGGGCCGTCAGGAAACGTTCACGGGTCAACGAATCACCGGTGCCCAGGGTGGTTATGGTCGGGCCGTGGAAGGCCACCATGGCGCAACTGGACACAAAATATCCCAACAGGGCGGTGATATCGCTGAATCCGACGAAGACCTTGGGGTTGCGGGAGATACTGCGTCTGTTCAACAGTGGAAGGATGCGCATGGAACCGTATCCGCCCCGCGCACAGATGATGCCGTCGATGTCGGGATCCGCAAACAGCCGATTCACGGCATTTGCCCGACACTGGTCGGTACCGGCAAGAAAATCGGATGCCTGAAATACCTCTTCGGGGACGGCCAGCCGAAATCCCATGGATTCCATTGCTCGAACACCTCTATCGAAGGCGTTGCGGTCGAAGGGACTGGACGGCGCCACGACACCGATGGTGTCGCCTGGTTTCAAAGCCCTGGGCTGGGCCATTTCACGGTGCGTGCTACGGGTCAATTTTTTCTGTTATCTCCTTGACACTCCTGGGCGATGGTGTTAGACAGGCAGCTTCTCGTCGGGGCGTAGCGCAGTCTGGTAGCGCACTTGAATGGGGTTCAAGGGGTCGGAGGTTCAAATCCTCTCGCCCCGACCAGAAAAGCTTAAAAGAATCGAGGGATTGCGGTTATTGCTGCAACCCCTTTTTTCTTGGTTTTTGCCTCGGGGTACAAACTGGGGTACAAGAATCGTATCCATAAGGGAACACTAAAAAATTTTCGAATTTAGCGCAATGGATAAAAATTAATGGTGCCATGGACCACCTATCTGGTCTTTATGTCCCTTTGAGCCAAGAAGGCATACAATTTGGTGGATTTCATCGACGCTAAACTACCCTTCATTTGGCATCCTCATGGATTTGCATCCCTTCCATCCGGGCAGCGCGATTCAATCTCTTGTCAAAACATGAAAAAAAAGTCATTTCCCGGGAATTGTTGTCGATTAACAGTGCGGAAGCAAGGTGTATGGAATCAAACCCTCGAAGATTATGTGTAAACACAAGCTGCCCTGAATGGTGAATGAGATCTTCGTTTATTTTTATCTTTTGGAAATTCACCCAAATTCTGAGAAATTCGTCACGGATTAATGCCAATTCCGATTTTGTACAACGGCTTTCCAGGAAAGAACGGGTAAAAGCCGACAATACTTCCGGAAGAGAGACAACGGAAGTAAACGCAAGGTCCGTGGAATCTTTTGCTCTCCTTGCGGTTTCAGAATCCTCTTCATCAAAAAACCATTTCACGATACTGCTGCTGTCGAAATAAGAGATCATCTCCGATCCTCGATTACATAATCGGAGACTTGGGTTCCGGCGTTCCTGTTTCCCACACTTTTTACGTTTCCAATAATTCCCGAACCTCCCCCTGAAAGCCCCTGACGATTGAGATGCACAACCAGATCATGTACAGGGGGCAGATTACCGGGTCTCAATTCTATTACAGGTTTTCCATGCCGTGATACCTGGATGATCTTTCCTTTTTCAACCTTTTTGATAATTTGGCTAAGATTATCCCTTAATTCTTTGACACCAATGGTTTCCATATCGCCCACCTTGTTTGTGTACACTTTTACATTATTATAGCCACCTTTAAGAAACAATTCAATATACCGGGAAAAAAACCTGCAAGGTATTTAACAAAGCCATTTATGCAGAATCGAATCGTTTGAAACATTATCCAGATATTTACACTGCTCGATTGTATATGATATTTCCCTTTTCGTTTGTTCCATTCATGGTTCTTGGGATTACGACAACTGCGCTTCTCGAAAAAACAGTGTTGAATACACGAGCCAGGTCTCGAAACGAAAGCAACCGATTTATCTTGCAGACAGGAAAACACGATGACGATGCTCACCACAACGGACGACAAAGATCCATTTTTTTTCGATCATGAAGCCCTGCAACAAATAGCCGACCGATCCACCATCAACCAGGGATTGATCTTTTTCAAGGAAAACCGTGTGATCAACCTGGATCGAGACGAAAACGTCCTTTGGGCCCAGGTGGAAGATGAACAGCGGTCCGATTTCCCGCTGGATATCGAGATCGAACTCGACGCCGACGGCAACCCTCATTACCGCTGCAATTGTGATGACGGCACCGACAGCATCTGTTCTCACCTGGTGGCTACATTGTACGCCTATGCTGACCACCGCCAAACCGCCGATGGCATTCTCAGTGCCACGGATACCGCCATCAGCGACCGCATTAAAAGAGGAAAATCCGAGGTAACGGTCAAGGCCGATAGCGGCCGGCCCTGGTTCGGGAACTGGACGGCGGCATCCATTTCCGGAAAAACACCTTTTCCCCGCCAATACCGGGTAACCATCCGCAGTCTTCATAAAAGGGCCAATTTTTGCTCCTGCCCGGATTTTGCCAACAATCAGCTGGGGACCTGCAAGCATATCGAGGCAGCCCTTCATAAAATTAAAAAGCATCCGAAATATCAAACTTTCAAAGACCAACCGGCACCGATCCCCTATATCTACCTGGCCTGGGACAGGACCTCAGCCCCCGTGCTCACCGTTCATCGCAGCCGGTCCATGGCCGGCGATCTGAGTCGGTTATTGGATGATTATTTTACCCAATCTGGCGACTTTTCGGGCCGTATGCCGGAAGACTTTTTCCGTTTTACAGCGCAGGTGGAGGAACGAGAGGATATTCATGTCGGAGAAGACGCCCTGAACTGGGCCCACCGGCTGGCGGCCGAGGCGAGTCAAAAGCTTCGATCCGAAAAGATCCTTGACCAGATCGAAAACAGTCGGGGGAAACTGCCGGGCATCAATGCCCGGCTGTATCCGTATCAGATACGGGGCACCGGATTTTTGGCCGGTACCGGCCGCGCCTTGCTGGCCGACGATATGGGGCTCGGCAAAACCCTTCAGGCCGTTTCAGCGGCTGTATGGCTGAAAACGCATGAAAACATCCGTACCGTCATGATCATCTGTCCGGCCTCCTTAAAACAGCAATGGGCCAGGGAAATCGCCAAATTTACAGACCTGCAATGCCAAATCATCCAGGGACCGCCGCCCAAGAGAAGCGTGCAATACCGTCGGGAAAAGACCTTTTTTGTCATCAATTATGAGCTTATCCTGCGGGATCTGAGCGTGATCAACGAGGTCCTGCAGCCCGACCTCATTATCCTGGATGAGGCCCAGCGCATCAAAAACTGGCGCACCAAAATTGCCGCCGCCGTCAAACTCATCCCCACCCGTTATGCCTTTGTTCTTACCGGCACGCCCCTGGAAAACCGCCTGGAGGATCTGTACAGCCTGATGCAGGTGGTGGATCCGAAAGTTCTCGGGCCGTTGTGGCGGTATATGGTGGATTTTCATGTGACCGACGAAAGAGGCAAGGTTCTGGGGTATCGGAATCTGTCCATCTTGCGAAAACGCCTGGCACCGGTCATGCTGCGCAGGGACCGCAGTATTGTCAGCGATCAACTGCCCGAGCGCATCCTTCAGCGGCTCGATGTTCCCATGACCTCCAAACAGCGCGAGTTTCATGACGATGCCATGTCCAAGGCCGGCCAGCTGGCGAACATCGCCAAGCGAAGACCGCTGACGCCCACCGAACAAAACCGTTTGATCGCGGCATTGCAGCAGGCCCGCATGGCATGCAACGCCGCCGGCCTGGTGGACAAGGAGACCAAGGGCAGTCCCAAACTCGATGAAATGGCGGATCTGCTCGATGAAATCTGCATTCAATCGGGACTCAAAGCCGTGGTGTTTTCCTGCTGGGAGTTGATGACCCAGATGGTGGAAAAACGGCTTCGAAAAATGGGGTTGGGGTATGTGCGGCTTCACGGCGGGGTCCCCACGGCCAAACGGGGGGAACTGATGGATCGTTTTCGAAATGACGATGCCGCGCAGGTGTTCGTCTCCACGGACGCCGGTGGCGTGGGACTGAATTTACAATCCGGCTCCGCGCTGATCAATATGGATGTGCCGTGGAATCCGGCGGTACTGGAACAGCGAAACGCAAGGATTCATCGACTGGGCCAGAAAAGAAGCGTTCAGATCATCACCCTCGTGGCGGCCGCCTCCTATGAAGAGCAGGTACTCTCTTTGGTGAACACCAAGCAACATCTCTTTGACAATGTCGTCAACGAAGATGCCACGGAAGATGTGGTGGGCGTATCCAAAAAAATGCTGGAGACCCTGGTCGAAAGACTGGCCGATCCAACAGAAGCCGGTCCGGTAGAGCGATTGGAGGAATCGGAGCCCGACGAAGGAAAACCACTGGACAAGGAAAGGGGATCCAAGGCCCGGCCCATAGACGAGGCCATGCGCGATTGCATCAAGGGATTGCAAGAGGCGTTCGGCCCACGGATCGAACGGATCTTCGGTTCCCAGGGCTCCCTGATCGCCGTGATCGACCGCGTCGATGGTGAAGCGGAACAAGTGGCCATTAACCTTTCCAAGAAGGTGCCCGTGGCTCTGATCGACCTGATGACACTGAGCAGTCTTAATCGGCTTGGCGCGGCATCTCCCCTGGCCCAGGTGCAAACCTATTATGATGTAAAGCTGGACAAGCCACCAGTTGGCGGCCCATCCCGTCTGGCGACCCTGGCCGAGGAAAAATTCAATGGCGCGAAAATGTTGATGGGCCAGGGGCTTCATACCTCCGCGCTGGAATTGCTGCTTTCCGCCCAATTGGCAACGGCGGCGGATCGGGCGGGGTTCGATATCCCGAAGACAGTAGCCGAGGCCGGCGTTTGGATATACAGCGAGGCAATTCCAAAGGGAATTGTAACCCAGGAGGAGGCAGGCCTGATCATGCAGGCCGTCGGTCTGTCCCAGGCGACGAGCGTACCCGAGATGCTTCTCGATCAATTGATCAAAGATACCGCTGCCTTCATGGCCCAGTAGTTGCGTACACCGTGTTTTGGCAAGTGCTCAACAGATAAGAGCGAAACTGCTACAGGATGCTAGCCACTTACCTTTTATTTCTGGCCTTTTCTTTTTTAAGCCAGGCAACGTTGCACATGGTCGGCACATGTGTTAATGTCTGGGCAGACAAGGAGGTGGAAAATATGCAAACGACATCCCAGCCTGGGGCCATGCAGCGGAAACCGATATTAATGCCCGCAAACTTGATACACAAAGTCGAACGTATTGCCAAGGACAAGAATGTCTCCTTCGCCGAAGTGGTGCGTAACGCCGTCGATGTTTTCGATGCCGATATTTCAACCGAGGACGAGGCGCTGCTGGAAGCCCTGGCCGATGAGGTAATTCGGACGACCGCTGGTTTGATAAAAAAAATAGATAATACAATCAAACGCATCGATGAAACCCATGCGATGGTCAAGGAGCACTGCAGATGAGCTTGTCGGAGAAAGTCGTTGAAGCGTTACGTTCCACCATCCTGCTCAACGAACGTGTTGCCATGCTGGATGAGCGCTTGGGAAAACTTGATGATGCCATCAGGGATCTGAGCGGCCGAATGATTCGTCTGGAAACCAGAGACACGGATATCCAGTCCGTGGATCGAAGACTGACGCGGCTGGAAACTGTTTTTGAAATGCTTCAGGGGACAATTCAACCGCCACGTCGAACATCTCCTAAAAAAATAAAGTCATAGCGATCACAACACCCGATGCTGCAAACAATTGGTGTTACCGGAAATTTGTGTCTTCAAGCTCCTCACAAGTTGCCTTTGATCTTATCCGCCGTCTGCTGGATCTTTTCCATATCTCCGGGAATCATTTCCCAGTCGATTCGGGAAAAATTGTCCTGGGGCCATCTGGGGATCAGATGGACGTGGAAGTGGTCGATGATCTGACTGGCGGCACGCCCGTTGGATTGAAGGATATTGATACCCGGCATTTTTAAAGCGGCTTGCTGGGCACGGGCCACCTTTTGCGCGGTGTGCATGACGACGCAGAGATCATCGGGATCGATCTCAAAGATGTTTGCGGCATGTTTTTTCGGAATCACCAACAGGTGTCCCTCATTGATGGGGTTGATGTCCATGAACACCAGAACACGTTCATCTTCAAAAACCTTTGTGGCCGGGATCTCACCCGCCACAATCTTGCAGAACAGGCATGACTCAGGCATTACTTCCTCCAATCAATCGGGTTTTAGGTCTCTGCTCTCCCACCAGTCTTTTCCGTAATTGACGAACAATTGCCTGCCGGCAGGCACCTTCTTGATCGTGTGAAAAATGATCAAATCACGATCCGTGTCGTGCCAATACTCGGTATTGTGATCATCGGCGTGATTGAACAGGCTTCCCCAGCCAAGCACCAGGGAGTATACGTCCGATTCCCCGTTTTCTTCTGCCGATTCCAGGTTGAAAACGTAGTCATCGAGGGAACTGGCACATTCGTCGGCATCGATGCAAAGATATGGACACTCCTCCAATGTCGTGTCGGCCGGGATGTTCTTCGTGGTAAAAATTCCATGGCCGTACGCACATGGAGATAGAACGATATCCGGGTGTCTGTAAAGATGTTTTCTTTGTTTTGCCATTCTTTCCATTTCATCCTTAGGGTTCAGCCAATTCGATGGCACGGATCTATCAATCCGACCACGTAAAGTCAATGCAACGCTTGGATAAAATTAGACTTTGGAAGTAACAAAACATATTTGACCGATAACGGCAAGGTGATTGAAAATCATCTACTAAATTCTATTCATATATTTTTATTTTAAAATATTTTGAAATGCGTTACATAGAAAAGAGAAAATGGCAGAAATCGATGTTTTTCCCGTCTATTCGCGGGAAAACAAACTTCGGAAAGGGACGGCAATGGAAACGCATTTCGGACCCAACGTTTCATGGATCGAAGAGATGATCATCCCTTATTTTTCGCCGAACCGGCTGCTGACCGTTGTATTCTTACTCATTTTCGGTTTCATTCTCTTGGGCACCAGCGGCGTCGAACGGCGGATGATGGATGAAACCGGCGTCGAGAACCAGCAGGCGGTTGTTTCTCCACTTCTCGGTCCCCAATGATGGCGGATTCGTAAAAACCGTCAACATCGAAGCGGAGATGCTCGATGTCCTGAACGCGGCATGGATGGTGGGTGACGCGATTACGACCGTCTTTCCTGGATCTTCTCCTTCAACTTGCCGTCAAATTTGGCCTTGTCGATGACAAATCGTTCGTGTCGGCCTCTGGAAATCAAATCCACACCATCGCTCGCCTCGATTTCAAAAAACAACACGCCTTCTTGTGTATATACCACAAGAAGGCGTGAAGAACGCACCCATTGCGCAACTTTTTTAAACGAACAGATTAGGCGGATCTTGAACTTGCCAAGCCGATTCCCTTGAGGGTATTTTCCATCTCTCTCAGAATCGCCGGATCGTCGATGGTGGCAGGGACCTTGTATTCGACGTTGTCGGCAATCTTCTGGATCGTGCCCCGCAGGATCTTACCGGAGCGGGTCTTGGGCAGGCGGTTGACGACGGTGGCCGTCTTGAAGGCGGCGACCGGACCGATCCGCTCGCGGACCATCTTGACGACTTCCGCCTTGATCTGTTCATGATCCCGATCCACCCCGGCATTGAGCACGAGGAAACCAATGGGAATCTGTCCCTTCAGCTTGTCCGCGACACCCAGTACGGCACATTCGGCCACGTCGGGATGATCTGAAAGGACCTCTTCCATGGCGCCGGTGGAGAGGCGATGGCCGGCGACGTTGATGATGTCGTCGGTGCGGGACATGATATAGGCGTACCCCTCCTCGTCGATATATCCGGCATCGGCGGTTTTGTAGTAGCCGGGAAACTCTTCCAGATAGGATTCGATGAACCGCTCATCATTGTTGTACAACGTGGGCAGCGTTCCCGGAGGCAGGGGAAGCTTGACCACGAGGGCGCCGATCTTACCCGGTGCCACCTGCTTGCATCCATCGTCCACCACCTGAAGATTCCAACCGGGAACGGCCTTGGTGGGCGATCCGTACTTGACCGGATACTGGTGAAGGCCCATGCAGTTGGCCGCGATGGCCCAGCCGGTTTCGGTCTGCCACCAGTGATCGATGACGGGGACCTTGAGGTTGTTCTCCGACCACTGGATGGTATCCGGATCGCTGCGTTCGCCTGCCAAGAAGAGAATCTTGAAACAGGAGAGATCGTATTTGTGGATCAGTTCCCCTTTGGGGTCATCCCGCTTGATGGCGCGAAAGGCCGTGGGAGCGGTAAACTGGCACTTGACCTTGTGCTGGGATATGATCCGCCAGAACACGCCGGCATCGGGGGTGCCCACCGGTTTTCCTTCGAATATGATCGTCGTGGCGCCCTTGAACAGCGGGGCGTAGACGATATAGGAGTGGCCGACCACCCAGCCCACATCGGAAGCCGCCCACCATACATCACCGGCATCGATGTCGTAGATGTTCTTCATGGTCCACTTCAGGGCCACGAGATGTCCGCCGTTGTCTCGGACGACACCCTTGGGCTGACCGGTGGTGCCGGAGGTGTAAAGGATGTACAGGGGATCCGTGGCTTTCACGGTGACACAATCCGCCGGCTTTGCGGAAACCATGGCATCGGCCCAGTCCACATCCCGACCGTCGATCATCTCTGCGGTTTCCATGGGACGCTGGTAGATCACGCATTTATCCGGTTTGTGAACGGCCATGTCGATGGCAGCGTCAAGCAGGGGCTTGTATTTGATCACCTTCTTGACTTCGATACCGCACGAGGCGGACACGATTGCCTTTGGTTTGGCATCGTTGATGCGGGTTGCCAGTTCATTTGCGGCGAAACCGCCGAAAACAACGGAATGGATCGCGCCGATGCGCGCACAGGCGAGCATGGCGATGGCCGCCTCGGGAATCATGGGCATGTAAATGAGCACCCGATCGCCCTTGACCACGCCCTGGGCCGCCAGTACGCCGGCAAACTTGGCGGTTTCATCACGCAGCTGTCGATACGTATAGGTCTTGATCGTGTCGGTGACAGGACTGTCATAAATCATTGCCGGCTGATCGGCCCGGCCGTTTTCCACGTGAAGATCCAGCGCATTGTAACAGGTGTTCATTTCGCCGCCGGTAAACCAGCGGTAAAACGGCTTGTTGCTGTCATCCAGCACCTTGTCCCAGCGTTTTACCCAATGGCAGTCTTCAGCCGCCCTACCCCAAAAACGTTCCGGATCGTTGATCGATTCCGCGTATGCCTCTTCGTATGGATTGCTCATGTACCTTTCCTTTCCGTGCCATCATCGTGATCGATGAATGAAGCCGCAGGCCTGCCCGGCGATGGGTGGGAGAATATTTCCGGGCAGAGGGATGATACCTGCGGATGTTGCTGTTTCAACAACCAATGTCGTCAGACGTTTGAAACCGATGACACAAACCAGTTCGGTTCCTTGATTTGTCGGTCGGTGTTAGGCCGATTCCTTGGCCAGTTTTCCAACGGGCTCAGGTGTGGGAAGGATCCACGGCTTGCCCAGGGGAAGGATCTCTTTGCCGAAAACCTGCGCATAGATTGCCGCAGCCATCATGTACCATGCCATCAAGGCGCAGAAAATCAGAACGATGGCGGTGGGTTTGAGCAGTGCAGGAAAACCGAAATGCACGAGGTCAAGCCCGATAAAACCCATGAGCAAGAGGGTGAAGGTCGTCGCCATGGCACCGTGGATCCGCATGGCACCGACCCACATGATGGCGGTGTACAGGGTCCAGACAATCAGGAAAAAACCGACATCCGTTCCGTTCAGGGTATAAATTTTGTAGTGGTTCAGCATCCAGATGATGCCAAGCGCGATCCAGAAGGCGCCGTAGGAAACGAAAGCACTGTAGCCGAAATTGTTTCCGCACTTAAACTCCTGGAAACCGGCGATCAACTGGGCACCGCCGCCAAAGGCGAGGGCCAGGGCCAGCACGGGGCCAACCCCGCAGAAACCGAGATTATGAAACTGGAGAATCAACGTGGTTAATCCGAAACCTGCGAGACCGACGACTGCTGGATTTCCTTGACCTTGTCCTGACATCGACAACCTCCTTGTGATAATTTGTAGCATTGAAAAAAAGGGGGCGAAAACATGACGTTGCCAAAATAAACAGCAATTGATGTGCCAAAACACAGAGCAAGAATTAATGTCAAAGATTTCGGATAGTTGTTAAATAAAAAGAGATTTGTTAATGAATGGAATTCAAAAATAACAATGGGGCATTATTGTCCCAAAGGAAACATGAGGGCAATTACGAATCTGAATTAATTGAAAATAAGATGGTTGGGACATTTTTGACCCAAATAGAGAAAATCAGAGCCCAAATACCTTCATCTTTCGAAACAGGGTGCGCCGGTCGATGCCAAGCCGCTTTGCGACACGGGAACGATGCCACTGGTTATCTTTGAGGAGCCGTTCGATATATGCCTTTTCAAAGGCCTTTACCGCGTCGCTTAAAGGCAATTCGAACAGTTCGGTTTGGATCCGGTCCCCCTTTGACGGATCATCGTGAAAAGGGTCCATGTTGGGTTGCGACAGGTCCGGCAGATTGATCTTCCCCATGGTAATATAACGGTGGACGCTGTTTTGGAGTTCACGGATATTGCCTGGCCAGTCGTGGCGCTGCATGGCGGCGATGATGCGCTGGGGTATGACGGGCAACTTGTCACCGTGGGGAAAATCACTGATGAAGTGGTTGACCAGAAGGGGAATATCCTCCTTTCGCGATCGCAAGGCGGGCAGGGTGATGGGAAGAATGTGAATCCGGTAATAAAAGTCCTTTCGAAACTTTCCCATCTCCATTCTTTTCCGAAGGTTTCGGTTGGTGGCGGCAACGATCCGGATATCGGCATGTTTCACTTCGCTGCTGCCGATGGGGGTGTATCCGCCCCCCTCGATGGCCCGCAGCAGTTTGATCTGCATTGACAAATCCAACTCGCCCACCTCGTCCATGAAGAGCGTGCCGCCGTTGGCTGCATCCAGGTACCCGGGTTTGTCTTGGTCCGCTCCGGTGAAGGCCCCTTTCCGGTAACCGAAAAATTCGCTTTCCACCAGATTGTTCGGTATGGCGCCGCAGTGAACCGTGACGAATCTGCCGCTCCCACGATCACTCAGGTCGTGGATGGTTTTGGCCACCAGCTCCTTACCGGTCCCCGACTCTCCATAAATCACCACATGGGCATTGGACTCGGCCGCCTTGAGGATGTTTTCGTAAACCTCCTGCATGGGTTTGCTCTTACCGACGATGTTACCGAAGCGGCTGGCGGTTCGCATGGATGACTTGAGTCGCCTTGCCTTTTCCGCCAGCTGGGTCTGACGCAATCGAAGCCAGTCCTCGGTGGCCTTGCGATCGGAGATGTCCAGCACCACCGCCTGCAGTTGTCGTACCTGCCCCTGTTCGCCGAACATGGGCGACTGGATGGCATCATACCATCGCCCGTCCCTTTCATTGAAAAACTCCGTTCGGGCGGCCTGCCCCTCGAAGACATCTCCATGGCGGCACCATGGACAGGGTTGTTCGAGACCGTACAATGCCCGATGACAACGCCTTCCGACCACCTCCTCCCCCACGTGATCGGCCAGCTTCCGATTGACGAAATCCAGGTGAAAATCGGCATCGCAGGTGTAGATGAAGCCTTCGAAGATCGATACGATCTCCGCCAGCCGGGCCTCGCTTTGCCCCAGGGCCGAAGCGGTCTTTTCCCGGATGGCCATCTCCTTTTTCAATTCCGCGTTCGCAACCGTAAGCTCCTCGGTACGTCGGTGCAGGTCGGCGGTCCGCAGCGCGATCTCGTCCTCCAGATGCGCCTGATACCTTCTGTTCTCCTTCATCAGCCGGGTCCGTTCCACGGCCCGATTCACCGCGTGTTCCAACACGGCCATGTCCACGATGGGCTTCGTGACGAAATCGAAGGCACCCAGGCGAAGGGCCGCAACGGCATCCTGGAGTACGCCGGCACCGCTGACCACGATGACGGGTACCCGGTCCAAATCTCCTGTGATGGCTTCGAGCACTTCCAGCCCATCCATTTTCGGCATACGAAGGTCCAAAAGGACCACGTCCGGTCGCCGGGTCCGATACCGTTCAAGCCCTTCGCGCCCATCGGCCGCCTTTTCGATGGCGAAACCGCTGTCCTGCAGGTAGGTTGCGATGCTATCGCGTACGATCTGTTCGTCGTCTATGACCAGGACCCGCGACGTGGCGGTATCTTCAATGGAAAAGGCCATCCTATGCGCCCCCTGCTTCATCTGAAACCGATGAACCGGTCATGGGGAGTCGAAGGGTGAAACAGGCCCCCTCACCCGGCGTCGCATCAGCAATCAGCGTGCCATTGTGATGGTTGGTGACGATGAAGTAGGAGACGGACAGTCCCAGCCCCGTCCCCACCCCCACCTCTTTTGTTGTGAAGAACGGCTCGAAGATGCGCTTGAGCTGCTCCGGATCCATTCCCGGACCGTTATCGGTGATTTCAATAACGGCCCAGTTCGCCTCTTTTCGAAGATGAAGGGTGATACAAGGGGAGAACTCCGGTTTCGGCCGGTCCCCCATGGCCTGTGCCGCATTGCGAAGCAGGTTGAGGATCACCTGTTCGATCTCGGTGGCCACGCACGGTACCGGTGGCAGGGTTGGATCGTAGTGCCGATCGATCCGAATGTGGCGAAAATCATACTTCTTTTTCAAATCGTAGTCATGGGCGGCCAGCTCTACCGCCTTGTCCAACAAGTTGGACAACTGCACCGGCGTTTTCAAAGATTCGCTCTGGCGACTGAAACTGAGCATGTTTTCCACGATATGGGAGGCCCGTTCGCCGGCAAGACGGATGTTATCCAAAAATCGAAGCACCTCTCTTTTTTCAAGGTAACAGCGAATGGTCTCCAATCGCGTGCCGCATGCCCTTGCCTCCGTCTCGTTGGCCGAAAGACCCGGTGAAATACGCCGAATCACGTTTTGCAGGCTTTGGAGCATGCCACCCAATGGATTGTTGATCTCGTGGGCCATTCCGGCGGCCAGCCCACCGACGCTCATCATCTTCTCCGTTTGGACCATCACGTTTTCCATGCGCATCCGTTCGGTGATATCGGTACCGATACACAGGTACTCCTTGACCGCACCGGATGAATCGTGGGTTGCCCTGCTGGTCCATGCGATGCAAACCCGTTCGCCGTTGCGCAGCATGTTGGTATGGGCCTGTCCGCCACGGCGGCTGGAAAGGCGGGTCATCGTCTCGATGCCGTCTGAAATCTCCTCGGGGATGATGGTACCGGTTACATGCTGCCCCAGGATCTCCGACTCGGCGTATCCGAAAAAACGCTGGGCATACTCGTTAAAAAAGGTAATGACACCCTCGGGGGTCACCCGCAAGATGATGCTGTTGGCATTTTCCACCAGCTCCCGGTATTTTGCCTCGCTCTTTCGAATGGCCGCTTCCGCCTTCTTTCGATCGGCGATCTCGCTCTTGAGGCTCTCACTGTAGGTTTCCAGTCGCTCCATATAGGAGTTGAAATAGTTGGCCAGGGTTCCCACTTCGTCGCTGCTTTGTCGATTCATTCTCACCGAGATATCCCCCTTGGCACCGGCTGCGAAACGGTTCATCAACTCGACGAGGGGATTGGTGATGGAGGAGCTGATCCGAAGGGTGATGGGCACGAACAAAATGAAGGAGATGGCCACCGTTGCCACCATCAGTCGCCAGGCGGTCTTTAGCGGAGAATAAAACTCCTCGGAAAAAGACGAGGAGGCCACGATCCATTGATATTCGGGGATGTAGTTGAAAATCACCAGCTTTTCCCGTATGGGCTCACCCTTTGCCGCCTCCCAGGAATAGATGATTTTCCCGCTTTTTCGACGACAGATCTCCTGGATGAACTGCCGCCCCTTTTCGTCCGTTGCTTCGTAATAGTTCCCTTCGAGGAACGGATGAACGATGAGGTTACCCGCCGTGTCAACCACATAGGAGTATCCGGTCTGTCCGAATACCAGGGAGAGGATGCTGTCCCGAAAATCGTCCACATTGACCAGTTCGTTGAACTCATCCCGGTAGGAGGAGACCGATATGATCCAGTCCCATGGTTTGAAGTAGGTCATGTACAGCGCTTTGGGGCGGTCATGGATCTCCCCCGGATTCTTCCAGTTGTATTCCAGATACCCCACTTTGCGGGCCTTCTGGTCCCGGATAAAGCCGTAGCCGGACAGGTCCACATGGATCAATTCGTTTTCGGGATGGATCAGAATCACACCTTGACTGTCGATACAATAGATATAACCGGTCTTGCCGATGGTCTGGCTGAGCATCACCTCCCGCGATCTGTCTTTGGCCTCGGCCATGCTGATATTGCCCGCCATTGCCTGGCGATAGAAATGAAGGGCGATCTCCTTGTTCTTTTCGGCGACCGCGCGAAGGTGGTTTTTAATGGAGACATCCGCCGAGGTGCGGACCATGTTCAAGATGGCCTGGGTGGTATTTTTCAGTTCACTTTCGATGTTGGCCTCGATGGCCCGCTTAACGAAAGAGAAGAGAATGAGATGCCCGATGGTCATGGAGATGACAAACACGGCGGTGTAGCTGATGAGCAATTTGTGGCGGATGCGAAGATCCGCGAAACGACGTGGCAGGTTTATCATCCTCGTCTTCCATTTTCTGGATTCTGAATTCTGATTCCCGGATTCTTGTGACAATCACACAGCGGAGCCATTGAACGCTGACCTGTCCAGAGGATTGGGCGTTTTTTTACCTGAACAAGAAAAGTGCGAGGGCAAAACGAGGGCCGGCGTCGGAAAAGCCGGCCCATTTATCGACGGCTGGAAAAAGGATCAAGCCGATTCCACCGATTTGATTTCCGGAATCGCCTCCTTGAGCACGCGTTCGATTCCGTTTCTCAATGTCATCTGTGACATGGGGCATCCCGCACAAGCACCCTGAAGCCGAACCGTGACGATGCCGTCTTTCACATCAATCAACTCCACGTCGCCTCCGTCCGCCTGTAACATGGGCCGTATTTTTTCCAGTGCTGCTTCTACTTTTTCTTTCATCTGCTGTCTTTCCTTTTCATCATATAAATGTTTGACATCCAGTATCACTCACTATAAGGCGCTTTTCCAAAGCGGTCAAACCATACGGGCAAAAACGCATCCTGCTGACTTGAGGTATAAAGTGGGAGCAATGACAAAGAAGTTTACGGCATGGTCTGGCCAGGCCAGAATTATGACACATCGGCGTTAGATCCAAAAATAGAACGATATGACATTCCCGTTCTTGAGACCTGAATTACATAACGGCGCTTACCTGGCGCTTGCCATAGAAATCTTTTTTAAAGGCGTCGAACCTTCCCGCCAAAATCGCCTCCCGCATGGACCTGACCAGGTTCACGTAGTAATGCACGTTGTGGATGGTATTGAGCCGGTAAGCCAGGATCTCACGGGCCGTGAACAGGTGCCGCAGATAGGCCAGGCTGTAATGACGGCAGGTGTAGCAGTCACAGGCAGGGTCCACCGGCCCCTCTTCCTCCCGGAACCGTGCGTTGCAGATGTTGATGGTGCCTTTTTCGGTGAACATCTGGCCGTTTCTGGCGTTTCGGGTGGGCATGACGCAGTCGAACATGTCGGCCCCCAAGGCCACCAGTTCCACCAGGTCCTCCGGCGTGCCCACCCCCATGATGTACCGGGGCCGATCTTCGGGCAAAAGGGAGAGGGTGGCCGCCGCCATCTCCATCATCAGGTCCTTGGGCTCTCCCACGCTCAGGCCGCCGATGGCGTAGCCGGGAAAACCGATCTCTACGATTTCTAGGGCGGATCGGGTCCGAAGATCGGCGAACATGCCCCCCTGGACGATGCCGAACAGATGGTTGCGGCAATCCGTTCGCTGTTGCCAGAAATCCTTGCATCGCCTGGCCCACCGGGTGGTCAATTCCAGGGCATCCACGGTCTTTTCCCGATCGGCCGGGTGTTCCAGGCACTGGTCCAGGCACATGATGATGTCCGAATCCAAGGCGATCTGCACTTCGATGGATTTTTCCGGCGACAGCATGTGCCTGGATCCGTCGATGTGGGACTGGAACCGGTATCCCTCTTCGGTGAGTTTCCTCAGTTTGGCAAGGGAGAACACCTGGAATCCGCCGCTGTCGGTCAAGATGGGCCGGTCCCAGTGCATGAACCGGTGCAGTCCGTCGAACCGACCGATGATCTCTGTTCCGGGACGAAGATAGAGATGGTAGGTGTTGCCAAGGATGATCTGGGCACCCGCAGTCTTCAGCTCTTCCGGTGTAAGTGCCTTGACCGTTGCCTGGGTGCCGACCGGCATGAACACGGGAGTTTCGATCATGCCATGGGTGGTATTGAGTTTGCCGGCTCGGGCGTTTTGGGATTGGGTTTGGAGAGTAAATGTGTTCATGCCAGTGTTAAGTGTAAAGTTTTAAGTGTTAAGGGACTACAATAGGATTATCACAAGAATCCAGGAGTCAGAATTCAGAATCCAGCGCCGCCGCCGACCTTTGGTCGGTTTGAACGACGATTGAAACTATGCCATTTTGGCGTAGTTTCATACGAGAATAATGTATTCGCCTTCGGCTCGATCCATATTATCCAATCTATGGAGCAGAGCGACATCAGATTTATTCTGGCTCCTGAATCCTGACTTCTGACTCCTGTGGTTTTTACGAAATCATAGTGTTTTTCCCTTATAGGGGGAGCCCAAAGTCAAGCTCTCCGGCGCCGGATTTTTATTCTATCAACATCGCATCCCCATAACTGAAAAACCGATATTTCTCCCGTACCGCTTCCGCATAAACCCGCAGCATTTTCTCACGCCCGACGAAAGCGGACACCAGCATGAGCAGGGTGGATCGGGGCAGATGAAAATTGGTGATCATGGCGTCGATGGTCTGAAACACGTAACCGGGATAGATGAAAAGATCGCACCGACCACTGCCTGACCGCAATCGGCCATCCGAACCCGTGGCATATTCCAGTGTACGAACACAGGTGGTTCCCACGGCAACGACACGGCGCCCTTCACCTTTTGCCCGGTTGATGGTGCGGGCCGTATCCGGTGAGACAAAGAACCACTCCTCGTGCATCCGATGCTTACGAATGTCCTCTACGCGCACCGGCACGAAGGTGCCATACCCCACATGGAGGGTGATGGGAACGACGGCAATGCCCTTTTCTCGAATTGCCGACAACATTGTCTCGGTGAAATGAAGACCTGCGGTGGGCGCCGCCACCGCCCCCTTTTCCCTGGCATAGACCGTCTGATAACGATCTCGATCCATTTCGTCGAAACGATCGGCGTTTCTTTTGATATATGGGGGAAGCGGCATTTTGCCGATCCGTTCCATGATGGCGTCAAATGGTGCCGGGGCCGAGAATGATACGGAATAGATCCCATCGGAAAAGCCTTGTACTTCGGCCGTAAGTTCATGTTCGAAGTGAATTCTCGTGCCGGGACGTGCCTGTTTGGAGGCCTTGATCAAGCATTGATAGACCCGGTTCGATGCCACGCCATCGGCCTTGCCCTTTTCGCCGTAATCGAGGATCAGCAGTTCTACTTTTCCGCCGGTCTCCTTCCGGCCGTACAGGCGACCGGGGATGACACGGGTGTCGTTGATCACCAGCACATCGGTGGGGTGAAGTGTATGAACCATTTCCTGAAACTGCCCATGGCGAACGGTTCCCGTGGCCCGCTGCAGGTGGAGCAGCCGGGAGCCGTCGCGTCGTTTGGCAGGGGTCTGGGCGATGAGGGCATCGGGTAATTCGTAGTGGTAGTCGTCGAGTGTGTACATGCGTTGGTCCGGCGTTGCTGCGTCAACAAAAACACGTCAGTGTTTCAATCGTTTCGGTTATCAAAAATGGATTAGTATAGACACACTCCCGCTCTGGTTCAAGCCTTGATCTCGGGCTTCTGCGGAACTGGTTCGTCAAAGCAAAATAAAATGATATTTTACATTAAACGCTTTTCCCATCTTATTTTCCATCGGCAAAATAATGGAAGAATGCGTTTCTTTCTTCATACTGTTTGGCCACGTTTGCCATAGAAACGCTTTTTTAAAATAGTTCTTGACAGAACATCAATTGGAAATTATTTAGGGGTTTTTAAAACATTGTTACACTTCAGATAGTAAATCTTTTTCCAGAATATACGTTTTACTTTAAATTTCAATAGGATAAACTCATTTTTGGGACAAGAACATCATTATTCCAACCGAATAGAAAATATTTTGCAATATTTTTTAATATTCAATATAATCAATTAGTTAAATCATTTTTCCAACTTCATCGGCATATTAAATGGACGAGACGGACGGAAAAAACATAACAATGTTCACACCCTTGAAGCCCGAGGTATACAATCGGCTGGAACAGGCCGTATTGGATATTTTTTCCCATTCCGACTTTCACAAGGCCAATATCCGGGACGTGGCCAATCGGGCCGGCGTGAGCTTTTCCACCATCTACAAACATTATGGCTCCAAAGAGCGCCTGGTGTTTGCCTTCGTGGACGTGTGGCTGGGGAAATTGACCGAACGGATCTACGATCACCTCCAGGGAATCGAGGATTTGAAGGAAAAAATGCGCAAAGTGCTCTGGCTCCAATTGGACTACTATGAGCGCAACCCGGGATTCGCCCGCATCATCTTCATGACCCTGCCCATGAAGACCTGGATGAACGATGAAACCTTCAAACAGAAGAAGATGATCAACATGTACCTGGAGGTAATGCGCAAAGGCCAGGAAGAGGGGCAGCTCAACCCCAATGTCCGTGCCGGCATCCTTCTGGATTTCATGCTAGGAACCGTGCAGCGGGCCTTCACCATGTGGATCAGCAGAGGACAGCAGGGTCGGCTGACCGACCAGGCCACGACGCTTTTCGAGATGATCTGGCGTGCCATTGCCAACCCGGAAAAGAATGGAAACCAGGCAAACATGTGAGGTTGACGATAAAAATTTCGAATTACACCGGATCCACGTTGGGATCATGAACAGTGTTCGTCCAGAAATAGGCAAATTCGCATGTAGGACGTCTATCGGGGGGGCCGATACCGTCGTACACCTTGGATATATGGTAACAGTTTTTTAAGCAAAGGAGTGCATCATGTCAGAACATCCCGATTTGCAAAAATGGAAAGATTTGGCCACCAAGCAGCTGCGGGGAAAACCCCTCGAGGATCTGATGTGGGAGACCCCGGAGGGAATTACGGTCAACCCCTTGTATACAGCACAAGACGTGGCGGATCTACCCCACGTGAATACCATGCCCGGGTTCGCGCCCTACGTACGGGGTCCAATGGCTACCATGTATGCAGGTCGCCCCTGGACCATTCGCCAGTACGCCGGTTTCTCCACTGCGAAAGAGTCCAACGCCTTCTACCGACGCAATCTGGCCGCAGGCCAGAAGGGCCTCTCCGTGGCCTTTGACCTGGCAACCCACCGCGGGTACGATTCGGATCACCCCCGGGTCATGGGAGACGTGGGCAAGGCCGGCGTGGCCATCGATTCGGTGGAAGACATGAAGGTGCTCTTCGACCAGATCCCCCTGGACAAAATGAGCGTCTCCATGACCATGAACGGCGCCGTCCTGCCTATCCTGGCCGGCTACATCGTGGCCGCCGAGGAACAGGGTGTCAAACCCGAGCAGCTGGCCGGCACCATTCAAAACGACATCCTCAAAGAGTACCTGACCCGCAACACCTACATCTATCCGCCCGAGCCGTCCATGCGCATCGTTTCGGACATCATCGCCTTCTGCTCGGAAAACATGCCCAAGTTCAACACGGTGAGCATCAGCGGTTACCATATGATGGAAGCCGGCGCCAACTCCGTTCTCCAGACGGCCTTCACCCTGTCCGACGGCCTGCAATATGTACGGGCGGCGTTGGCAGCCGGTCTGGACATCGACGCCTTCGCCCCGCGCCTGAGCTTCTTCTTCGGAGTGGGCATGAACTTCTTCATGGAAATCGCCATGCTGCGGGCCGCCCGCTTTTTGTGGAACGATTTGATGAAACAGTTCAATCCCAAGAACGCCAAATCCTCCATGCTCAGAACCCACGTACAGACCTCGGGCTGGAGCCTCACCGAGCAGGATCCGTACAACAACATCATCCGCACCACACTCGAAGCGCTGGCCGCAGTCCTGGGCGGCACCCAAAGCCTGCACACCAACAGCTTCGACGAAGCCATCGGCCTGCCCACCGACTTTTCCGCCCGCATCGCCCGCAACACCCAGATCCTCATCCAGGAAGAGTCCCAGGTCTGCCATGTGATCGATCCTCTGGGCGGTTCCTACTACATCGAAGCGTTGACCGGCGGCATTATCGAGGAAGCCCGCAAGATCATGGACGAAGTGGAACAGCTGGGCGGTATGGCCAAGGCCATCGAGACCGGCATGCCCAAGATGCGCATCGAGGAGTCCGCCGCTCGCAAACAGGCCCGAATCGATCAGGGACTGGATGTCATCGTGGGCGTCAACAAGTACAAGATCGAAGAGGACACCCCCATGGATATCCTGGAGGTCTCCGAGCAGGTCCGTGACGAACAGATCGCCATGATCAAGAAACTCAAGGCCGAGCGTGACGACGCGGCCGTACGAAGCGCCTTGAACGGCGTCACCCAGGCCGCCGAAAGCGGTGGCAATCTGCTGGCCGCCAGCATCGACGCCATCCGTGCCCGGGCCACCGTGGGTGAGGTTTCCGATGCCATGGAAAAGGTATTCGGTCGTTTCGTGGCAACAACCCAGTGCATCTCCGGCGTATACGCCTCGGAGTACGCGGACAGCGAGGTCATCGATTCCATCCGCAAACGCACCGATGGCTTCATGGAAAAACAGGGCCGCCGTCCCCGCATCCTGCTCACCAAGATGGGCCAGGACGGTCACGACCGCGGCGTCAAGGTCGTCGCCACCGCCTTCGCCGATCTTGGATTCGACGTAGACATCAGCCCCATGTTCCAGACCCCGGAGGAGGCTGCGAAAATGGCCGTGGAAAACGACGTCCACGTGGTGGGCGCATCGAGCCTGGCCGCCGGCCACAAGGCCCTCGTACCTCAGCTGGTCAAGGCCCTCAAGGAAGCCGGCGGTGAGGAGATCAAGGTGGTGGTGGGCGGCGTCATTCCGCCGACCGACTACGATTATCTGTACAAGGCCGGTGCCGTGGGCGTTTTCGGTCCGGGCACGCCCATCACCGAGTCGGCCAATAAGGTGCTCAACGCCTTAGAAAAGTAGTAATAAGGATTTTAAATGGGTGAGCAAGACGCCCAATATTACATCGACGGCCTGCGATCCGGCAACCGCCGGATCCTGGCCAAAACCATTACGCTGATCGAAAGCGCACACCCCACCCACCGCCAACTGGGACGAAGCATCGTGGACCAGGTGCTTGGCGAAACGGGAAAGGCCGTCCGTCTCGGCATCACCGGCGTACCCGGTGTGGGAAAGAGCACCTTTATCGAGAGCTTCGGGATGATGCTGGTGGAAAAGGGCCATAACGTCGCCGTCTTGGCAGTGGATCCCTCCAGTACCCGAAGCGGCGGCAGTGTCATGGCCGACAAGACCCGCATGGAGCGGCTCTGTGTGACACCGAATGCCTTTATCCGCCCGTCGCCCTCCGGTGGCACCCTGGGCGGCGTGGCGCGCATGACCCGCGAAACCATGCTGGTCTGCGAAGCGGCCGGCTTCGATGTGGTCATCATCGAGACGGTGGGCGTGGGGCAATCGGAAATCACCGTTTCCTCCATGGCGGACTTCTTCCTGGTGCTCATGCTGGCCGGTGCCGGCGACGAACTCCAGGGGATTAAGAAAGGCGTCCTGGAACTGGCCGATGCCGTAGCCATCAACAAGGCGGACGGCGACAACGTGGAGAAGGCGGAAAGAGCCCGGCGATCCTACGAACTCGCCCTGCATCTGCTCAATCCCGCAACGCCCACCTGGTCTCCACCGGTGAAAACCTGCAGCGCACTGACCATGGCCGGCGTCGAGGAACTGTGGGATACGATTCAGGACCACCGCCGACGGCTGACGGCCACGGGCGAATTGGCGGAAAAGCGCCGACGGCAGGCCCTGGCCTGGATGTGGTCCCGCATCGAGGACGGTCTCAAGGAACGCTTTTTCGCCCACCCGAAAATCAAGGCACGCCTGCGGGAAATCGAATCATCCGTGGAAAGGGGGGATATCTCCCCTGCCGTGGGCGCAGAGACCCTTCTCTTTTTGCTTGACAATGAAAGGTGAGTCGATAAAGTTTCGTTTTCTGTTTCGGTGTACGGGAGGTGTTTTCTAGTTCTACATGATTTCAATCATATTACATCCGTTATCGATTTTCGGATGACTTTTGATGGTTTGGCAGAAAGGAATTCTGCACTAAAGGCGAAAGGAATGTGACATGGGTATTGTGGAGGAAAAAATCAAGGATCTCAAGGACCGGGAAAAGCGAATCCTTGGGATGGGCGGGGAAAAACTGGTTGCCAAGCACAAGGACAAAGGCAAGCTGACCGCCCGCGAACGGCTGGACGTGCTGTTCGACAAAGGGACCTTCAGGGAAGTCGACATGTTCGTCAAGCACCGTTGCGTCAATTTCGGCATGGAAAAGGTCGAAATTCCCTCTGACGGGGTGATCACCGGCCATGGCATGGTGGACGGTCGACCGGTTTTCGCCTTTGCGCAGGATTTCACCAGTCGGGCGGGCAGCCTCGGAGAGATGCATGCGAAAAAGATCTGCAAGGTCATGGACATGGCCCTGAAGGCCGGCGTTCCCTTCGTGGGGATCAACGATTCGGGCGGTGCCCGCATCCAGGAAGGTGTCGACGCCCTGTCCGGGTACGGCCAGATCTTCTATCGCAACTCGGTGGCCTCCGGCGTGATTCCCCAGATTTCGGCCATCATGGGCCCAACGGCCGGCGGCGCGGTCTACTCGCCTGCCATGACCGATTTCATCTTCATGGTGAAAAACACCAGTTACATGTTCATCACCGGCCCCGAGGTGATCAAGTCGGTCACCGGAGAAGTGATCGATTTCGAGAGCCTGGGCGGCGCCATGGCCCACAACGAAAAGAGCGGCGTTGCCCAGTTCGCCTGTGAGAGTGACGAAGACGCCATCAACCAGATCAAACGCCTGCTCAGCTACCTGCCCGCCAACAACATGGAGGAACCGCCGATGGTGGACATGGGCGACGACCCCGCACGTGCGGACGAGGCCTTGAACGCCATCATCCCGGACAGCCCCAACCAGTCCTACGACATGCGGGACGTGATCCGCAGCATCGTGGACAACGGCGACTTCTTCGAACCCCACGAGCACTTTGCCGCCAACATCCTGACCATCCTGGCCCGACTCAACGGCCGCAGCGTCGGCATCATCGCCAACCAGCCCACGGTCATGGCCGGTTGCCTGGACATCAACGCCTCGGACAAGGCGGCCCGGTTCATCCGGTTCTGCGACTCCTTCAACATTCCGCTGTTGACCATCGCCGACGTGCCCGGATACCTGCCCGGCAGCAACCAGGAGTGGGGCGGCATCATCCGCCACGGCGCCAAACTGCTTTGGTGCTACAGCGAGGCCACGGTGCCCAAACTGTTGCTCGTCACCCGCAAGGACTACGGCGGATCGTACCTGGCCATGTGCTCCAAGGATCTGGGGGCCGATTTCGCCTTTGCCTGGCCCACCTCGGAAATCGCCGTCATGGGTGCCGCCGGCGCGGCCAACGTCATCCACAGAAAAGAGATCAAGGGTGCCGATGACCCGGCGGAAAAGCGCAAGGAGAAGATCGCCGAGTACGAAAATCTCTTCTCCAATCCGTACTGCGCCGCCGAAAGGGGCTATATCGACGCCGTCATCGAACCGGCCACGACCCGCGCCCGTCTCATCGACGCCCTGGAGGTGATGTGCAGCAAGCGGGAGATCCGGCCGCCGAAGAAACACGGCAACATCCCCCTGTAGCGGCCGACAACGCGAAGTGAACCGAATTCCAAAAGGTGTGTGATTTATGGAAGCAAATGAAAAGAGACTGGCCGCCGCCCTCGCCGCGGTCTCGTTCTATATCCAGACCGAAGAGGAAGCGCTGGTAGCAACGCCGCCGGCAAAGCCCGAACCCCGTCGCTTCGAGCAGGGGAACCTGTGGGCGCTCTCCGGCCGTCAGGGAATGATGAGCATGCGTAACCTCATGCAAATGAAAACCTTCAACCGCCTGCGATAGGTTCATCCAGAAATGGCCAATTTGCCCGATATCTTTGTTGCGCGAAAAATTTTATCCTCGGAATATCGACCATATGCCTCCGTTACAATTTTTCGCGCGCCTCGATCTCGAACGAAAGTTCCTATTTCTGGATAGACAGTCACTGGTTTTACAGGGCAGTTGATGCCAACACGCAACCAACTTCCATCTTTTAAGAGGAGACCCATACAATGAGTGACCACGATCAAGTCAAGATGACCAAAATGAATTACGATGTGGACCGGCCGAAGGCGGAAAATCCGATCAAGATCATGGATCTGAGCCTCCGCGACGGCCACCAGAGCCTGTTTGCCACCCGCGGCCGCACCGAGGACATGATACCCGTGGCCGAATTGATGGACGATGTGGGCTTCTGGGCCGTGGAAACATGGGGTGGTGCGACCTTCGACACCATGCACCGCTTCCTCAACGAAGATCCATGGGAACGAATCCGGACGCTGAAACGCTACTTCAAAAAGACCCCCTTCTCCATGCTGCTTCGCGCCCAGAACCTGGTGGGGTATCGCAACTACGCCGACGACGTGGCCAACGCCTTCATGGACCGGGCCTGTGAAAACGGCATGGACATCTTCCGTACCTTCGACGCCTTGAACGACTACCGCAACTTTCAGACCGTCGTGCCCAAGATCAAGGAGTACGGAAAGCATTTCCAGGGTTGTATCTGCTACACCATGACACAGCCGCGCCTTGGCGGAGAGGTGTACAACCTGGACTACTACGTGGGAAAGGCCAAGGACCTGGAGGCCATGGGTGCCGACAGTATCTGCATCAAGGACATGGCCGGCCTCATCGCCCCCTACGACGCCTATGAACTCGTCAAGGCCCTGAAGGCCGCCGTCAAGTGCCCCATCCACCTGCACAGCCACTTCACCTCGGGCATGAGCCCCATGAGCCACTTGAAGGCCATCGAGGCCGGCGTGGACATCATCGACACCTGTATGTCCCCCTACGCCTACCGTACTTCCCATGCGGCCGTGGAACCGCTGGTCATGGCGCTTTTAGGGACCAACCGCGACACCGGCTTCGACATCAAACTGCTGGCCCGGATCAACGAGATCTTCGAAAAAGAGGTGATGCCCAAGTACAAGCACTTGTTGGACGACTCCAAGGTAAGTGTCATCGACATCAACGTACTGCTCCATCAGACCCCGGGCGGCATGCTCTCCAACCTGGTCAACCAGCTTCGGGACATGGATGCGCTGGACAAGATCGAC